>NZ_LHVH01000009.1 GCF_001269885.1 Pseudomonas kilonensis | reverse complement strand
ATGAAAATATTATGGAGGACCACATCCTCATATAAACGCATCTCAAATCTTAAGTCAGAAACTGAAACGGTCCTCAAATACTGTCTGCCCCCCTATTCTGACGACACATTGCCGTGCCACCTCGACGGGTACTACCTTGCCTAAAACCGGCATCATGGCCTTGTAGAACACCTTGTCACAGGCTTCATCTTTACTAAACGGTTGGGCTCTGCCCTCAGCGTCCGCAGTAATGTGGCAGCCCGCGACTAAATCAGCTGGCAGGTCTTTAAAGGCGACAGGCTTTTGAGTAGTGCCCGCCTGCGCCTCGATCATTTCATTGCAACCACCGGTTACGGCCCCTTCCTTAACGGTTTTTACAAAAGCAACGCGCTCGTAATCGGTACCGCTGAAAACAGTCTGGTCGTTGACGCTAACGCGATACTGCGAAGGCTGGAGCATGATGGACTTGATGCAAAACTGTGTTGTGACCGGCTGATTATTCACCGAGGCCGTTGCCGACTTGCAGCCCGGGACTGCGTTGGCGAAGCCACCGTTTTGCGCGCTACCTACGACAGGAATACGCTCCTGAGGCTGCGTGATGTCATAGGCGTTCAGTTCACAGCCCCCACCCACAAACTGGAGTTCCACCAGATAAACCTTGCCTTTCTCCGGCGTGAAAATGGTGCTGATCGGACCGCAACGATAACCGCGGTTGATACTTTCGCCAGTGGCGTAACCCGATACCTCGAATGGCTGATCGGGATCAGCTTGCACTTCCAACTGAGGAAAATGCTTCAAGGTCGCGCTGTGGGCCGTTTCGTTGAGCTTGGCAATCCAGCCGAACACTTTGCCGCGACCGGAATCCACCACTGTCCCCTGCACATCCATACGCCGGTCTGGGTCCGTCGCTCGCCTGATTGCAAATTCCACAGGGACGACATTGCCCGTCGCTTTCATGATCACCTTGGCGTGCTGGGCGTCTACGGTCACTTTGTTTTGGTGCAGTTGGATGCCGTCGTTGAGCACGGTGGGGGAAGAGTCTCTGACGTTGGATTTACAGCCTGGCAACGTCAGGATCAGGCTCAACATTAGTAGTGATGCTTTCTTCATGAGTAACTCCAAGTACATCCTAAAAAATTATAGATCTGGAGAAAAGTGGACAGTTTTTTTAAAACCGAGAGAATTCAATAAACTCGCCCCTCAGCACCTTATAAAATAAATCCGTCCCCTTTTTCCTTTTTCTCTCACTCCCCCCGCCCGGAGATAAAAGACTTAACGTAGTCCCAACGAGTAACAACCCAGTACAATGCAAATATCCATGACAGAGGGAACCCGAGCCAAATAAAAACCCAACTTGAATCAGTCTGAAACAACAGTGAAATTAACACTGCAACTATCATCGCAAGAAAAGTACTCACCCCCCACACGATAGCCAACAATGAAAAAGCCAGCACCACCACACTAATAAATCTGTTTCCTCTCATTCGCGGTCTCATTAGGAAAAAGGGGACGAAAAAAAAAGGGGACCGATTTATTTATCAACGTACAAACCAATAAGCCTGCTCACCTCATAAAATAAATCTGTCCCCTTTCGATCCCTTTTTGCTGGTATCGTGCATTTAAGCGTCAGTAATTAAATTTCGTTTTCACCTCACCCTCACGGCGATAGGATATTGCGAAAGAAAGCCATTCCTCACCTCGCGCCTTGCCCTCTGCCCTCAACTCCTTTATTAGCCTATACAGTTTTGCACTATTAAAATCGGTATCAGCATCGGTTACTTCAACACCATCTTTCTCAACAGTCAGCACCGACTCCATATACCCTTCACCCACCTCAACCTCATAACAGAAATAGTCATAACCAAAAACTATTCCAGATTCAATCAAAGAAAATATTTCCTTCACAATTTCTAAATCTTTAGTAACCATTACTCACCTCTGGAATTTTGCCAGCTTCATTTTCAAAGGATACCGTTCGACTTTTACCATCGATAGTATAGGTCAACTCCATAGTATCCGGCCTTAGCGAAGCTGGATTTTCACGCTTAAATTTTATAAACGTTGGCCCTATAGTTTTTGATGGATCATTCAACGCCTCACGCATCCTGTTTTCATAATAAACTTTATATGCCGAACTGTTAAAGTTTCTATCTTGAGGAAACAAATTATAACCATCACAGGTACCACCCTGACTACACGCTTGAGCATGCCCACCAACGTCCGTTTCGCGCCCTTCCTTACCTGCAGCCGTCTGCCTCGAATCCCTTGGGACTTTGACATTAGCGGGCGTAAACGTCAGCTCTTCTACCATGCCATGACTATTCGTAACGAAGGCGTCGCCATTATCTAGCTCATACCGAGTATTAGGGCTCCTGGCCTTTGGATTATTAAGTATTTCGTAAGTGGGCGACCCTTTGACTGACTGGCTGGTATCCACCTTCACGACAGGATGCGAAGCATTCGACTCAGTTACACTATCGCCGGCATTCGGTTTCGATCCGTCAGGCGTTACCGGCGGTTGATCGTTTTTCGACCCCGCCTCTACCCACCCCTTCGACGGTGTATCCCCAAACTCCTTAGCCCAATCCGGATGTTTCGGATCAATCTCCAGCCCGTCGGTCCCCTTCGTTATATTATCCGAAGGCCCCTTACCAACAATGCCAATGACCTTACCCGCCGCAGACCCGGCCGCGTTCCCGGCAGTCCCCAAGGCGATATTTAGCAGCGTCGTTGCGCCACGAACGTACACATCTCCAGACTGTTTATCCCGGCCCTGCTCGTGGCGAAGCTTGAAGAGATTATCGCTAGTCTCCAGTTCAGCCTTATCTTTGCCACTGAGTTCGCTTGCAATCGATTTCGATATTGAATCTTTTGCCGCAGCGATTTTGTCGCCAAACAGCTTGTCGACCACCACGTTCCCGGCGAGACCGACCGCCATTTTGGCGGGTCCCATGACTGCCTGAATCCCCAAGCCCAAGAGCTGAGCTTGTTCTACTGGAAGACCGTCCAAGTACGTCTGCAACCGCGCAGTTTCTTGCAGCAGCTTTCTACCTGGCGTGTCCACCTGCACGTCTTCGACCTTCCTCCACTTCAAGGTGCCATCGGTATCCGTATACCAAGCAAGAGTACGAGGCTTTTTCTCCGAATTATTTGATACACAGCCCCCCTTGGCATCGCAGCTTTCTTGCAGCTTGGCAAATTCTGCAAATCTCTTCGCGAAGCTTTGGATAGCGATTACGTCATCCGGCTTCAGCCCCTTGATATCCCCTGCATCCTTACCATTGCGAACAAGATTTTTCGCAATACTCAGCGCAACCTCATCCCCCAACGCAGCCCTCGCGGAAGCAGGCACCTCATCAATTGAAACCCGTTGCGCCTGGATGTTGGTCCAGATCTGCTTGGTGGCCTGCACCGGCCCACTAACCAGCTTGAGTGCGTCCTCATACGCTTTCAGGCTGCTGTCGGGGTAGCTTTTGATGCTGTTCTTCCAAGCCTGCACCGTCCCAGAGGGATCCATCACCGCGTCCACCGAGGACTTGGTGACGTACAAGTCGGTCCGAGATTCATCATCCTTGGTGATTTCGTAGGCCTTGCTCACATCCCGATTGAGCCCAGCCGTCGAATCAGCCCCGGTTTTAGAGTCATTGCGCACCACGACTTCACCGGCCCCAACGGTGGCGCGGACGGTCTGCTGACGATCCTTCTCATACTCCCAACCGCTGATGCTCCAACCGTTTTTATCTTTCTCGCCTTTACCAACCTGACTGCTGTCTTGGGCGCCGCTGCCACCCTGGGAGTAGCTGCCACCCACGTTCAGGTAATAGCCATGTTCCTTATCTTTACCGGCGATATCACTGAAGCCCAGGGTTCCGGTGTCCAGTTTGAGGTTGCCGTTATCGGCAGCGATCAAGGCACCGTCCAGCTGGGTGTGATCCTCGGTGCGGATGTCGACCTTGTTTTTACCGGTGATGCTGGTCTGCTGCTCGACCCAATTGGTCTCACCGGTTGTCTGTCCATACCCCACAGAGCCACTGACGCCAGCCCCTGGACCAAAGGTCGCTGTGACGCTGAGGTCGAACTCTTTGCCTTTGACTTCGCCGGTGTCAGGCACCGAGGAGACGTTCAGGTCGCCGCCGACACGGCCAACGACCTCATCGCCGCGCAGGGTGGCACCGCTGATGTTGGTGTCTTTGCCACTGGTGAAGCCCAGACGGTTGCCCGCGTAGAGGTAGGCTTCTTGCTGTCGGTTACCTTCCCGATCAAGATTGCCCTTGCCGATGTTCACGCTGACGTAGACGCCTACGCCTTGAGAGCCGAACGTCAGGCCCGCCTCGCCACCACCGTTGTGTCGATTGCTCTCACTGTCGCTGGCATTCTGCGCCGACCTGATGTTCAGCTCATTACCAGCATCGAGCGCAATATCTCGCCCAGCCTTGACCTGAGTGCCTACCAGGTTGATGTCGTGGCGGGCGTCCACGTTGACATCCCTTCCAGCGGCAACCTGAGTGGCCGTCGAACTGCCGTGAACGCCATCCTCGGTGGCAACACCGTAGCTGCCGCCGGCGCCTAGCTTGAAGCCACCACTGGTGCCGCCATGAATCCCACTCCAGCTTTGGCGATCAGTGCTTTCCTGGCTGACACTGCCCTTCGCCACATCCAGCGTGACGTCGCGACCTTTGACGTTGATATCCCGCCCGGCCTTTAGCTGACCGCCTTTGACCGTGACGTCGTTGCCGGCATTGAGATTCAGGTCGTTGCCCGCATCGAACGTCGACGCGCGATTGGTCTGCTCAATGACCTGCTGGTTACTGGTTTGCGTGCTGTTGCCGAATTTGACGTCGACGGTCGGTCCATTGACGAATTGGGCGACGGCATCGACGCCTTTTAGGGTGCTGGACGTCTTACTGACGCCGTTCTCCCCTTTCCCGGCACCACTGACCGCATCCTTGGTGTTGCCGTAGTTATGATTGAACGAAATACCAAGCCCATTACGACTGGCTTCGCGCTCCTGCTCGGTCAGTTGGGTTTCACGCGCAGCATCCACATTGATATTGCGTCCTGCCGTGAAGCCTATGTCGCGGCTGGCACGCAGATCGGAACCCGTCTGGTTGATATCGCGCTGAGCGTTGATGGCAACATCTTGCCCTGCACTGATCTGGCTAGCGGCAGCGGTTTGCCGTTCCAGACGATTCTTGTTCTTGAGGCTATCGGCACCTGCGAAGAAATTGATGCCATTAGCATCCGAAGAAACACCGATCCCAGCCTGCTTGTTCTTTTCCCAATCCCGCTCGGAACGACTGTTCTGCGCGGCCAGAACATTCACATCACGTCCGGCATTCAAGCTGACATTGCGCCCAGCATCGATACCACTACCCACCAGGTTGATGTCACGCTCAGCCTGCAGGGTCGCGTCGCGATCCGCAGTCACCTGACTGCCCACGCTGGTGCTGCTCTGCGCGATCCGGCCCGACTCTTTGGCAGAGGAGAACGACAGGAAGCCACCCGAGACCGAGAGCCCGGTTTTCTTCTTGTATTGCTCGCTATGGCTGTAAGCGGTGTCATTGGCCGCGACGAGGTTGATGTCGCCGCTATCCTTGACCAAGCCCGCACGCAGTTCCACGTCATTACCAGCGGTGGTTTCGCTGGCGCGCAAACGCAAGTCGTTGCCCGCGACCAGCACCACATCATTGCCTGCTTCCAGCTCGCTGGCCACTTGGGAGGCCGTGGTTTTCAGCTCGCTTTTGCCGCTCTTGGACAAGCCGAGGAAACCCGATTTGGTTTTCTTGCTATAGGAGCCGTGTTCTTCGATACCCGAGAGCACCGCCACATCACCAGTGGCACCCACCACCAAATCATTGCCGGCGTTCAACTGGCTGCCGATCACCGTGACGTTGCGGCCGCCATCCAGCGTGACACCGCCACCGGCGGCCTGGCTGGTATTGACCGTCAGGTCTTGCCCCGCCTCAACCACCGACGCGACGTTGGTGCTGTCATAACTTTCCCGTTGTTCGCTTTTACTGCGGCCAAAGGAGCCTTTGCTTTTCTTCGAGTAGAACTCTGCGGTTTCGTCCGTTGCGGACAGCAGACTGATGTCGCGCGTGGCGTCGAGCGCAACGTCCTTGGCCCCTTTCAGTTGACTGGCGACGAGACTCAGGTCTTGCCCTGCCTTGGCGCTGAGGTCCCCACCCGACTGGATAACCGAAGACTGCTGACGCACCAGGTCGCTGCTGCTTTTGACTTTTTTGCTCTGGGACGAGCGATGGCTTTCGTTGGCGGCAGACGTGATCGCGATATCGCGCCCGGCAGTCAGCGCCAGGGTGCTCTGGGCGATGACGTTGCTGGCAACGACCCGCAGGTCCTGCCCGGCCGTCACCTTCATCTCCCGGCCCGCAGTAGCGCTGGAACCATTTTGGGTAATGGTTTGGTCCCGGTGCCTGCTCCCCATCGTGTTGCTGTCCACCTGCTCGGCGGAGGTGATGTTTACATCACGCACCGCCTGCAAGCCCATGTCATTGCCGCTCTTGAGCACGCCCCCCTTGTTGGCGATATCCCGTCCTGCACCCATCGTCAGGTCATGACTCGCCTCAATCCGCGCCGCGTTGTCAGCAAATTCGCGTTGCTCAGTCTTGTAACCAGTGCCGCTGGCATGCCGGGTAATGGTTCGCTCATTGGTCAAATCACCAGCGACGGCAACAACACTGACATCCCGCCCAGCAATAACCCCACCCGCCCGGTTAGTCAGGTTATTACTCGCCAACGCATCCAGCCGACCACCCGCTTCCATCAACCCACTGTTGACCAAGCTGTCGCCCGCCGTCGCCCTCAGGTTGCTGGACGCACGCAAGGTGCCCGCATTGTTCAGGTTCTTACCCGCAATCAGGCTGACGTCTGAGCCCTGAATCAGCGCACCATTCGGCGCCAGACGATGGTTGGCCTGGGCCAGATAAAGCACCGGCACCAGCACCTGTTGATTATTCACCGTCCGGTTTTCCATCCAGACGATGTCATGCGTCAGGGCCGCAACCTGTTCGGCGGTCAGGCTGACGCCCAGGGACAGGTTGAGACTGTCCTTGCTGGCGATGGCGTTGTTCATCAGGTACTTGAACATGCCGTCGTCGGAGTTCTGGCCGTCGAGGAAGCGTTGGCCGGTGCGGGCGATCACCGCCTGTTGGATCAGGCGTTGTTCGTAGAAGCCGTCGCCCAGGCGCTTGGCGGCGGTGTCCGGGTCGTAGCCCAGGTTTGTCAGCAGGTAGTCCGAGCTCATGAACCGGCGCATGTCGGTCAGCGCCGGGTTGGTCTCGATCAGGTATTTTTGCGGGTTGGCCTGGAACGAGCGGTCCGGCAGGCCACGCACTTGCGTCAGGCCCGTGCTCTGGGTCGGCGTGGTGGAGCCGTCGCCGCTCATGCGGAACAGGCCGTTTTGCCCGGTGGGCAAGTCAAAACCTGGTAAGGACAGCGGATCGACTTGTTGCTGGGTCAGGCTCGGGGGTAGCTGCCGATTGACGCTGATGCGGGTCGAGAAGGCGTTGTCGGCCTGGGTGTCGGTGCGCGGGCCGGCGCCAACGTAGTTGTAGCCGCCTCGCACGACGCCGCTGTTGAGGTCGCCCTGGGTTGGAATGTCGAGGGCACCACCGGCCTGGATAATCGCGGCATAGGTTTGGCTGTCGGTGGTGGCTGTCTGAGTACGGAACTGCGTCAGCTCACGTTCGGTTCTGCCGATAAAACGGCTCATCGCCGCTTCAAGACCGCTCAGGTCATTGGCGTTGTAGCCTGGGCTCTGCAACCAGTATTTGTTGGTGAAGTTATTGGCGTCTGCGCGCCAGCTACCCGGGCGGCGCGTGCGTTGGGACCTGAAGGTGCGCGAGGTTTCAATCTCGCCGGTCTCGATGCCGATGTTGTTCAAGCTGACGAGGTTGGCGGTCAATGCACCGCCGACGCCGATGCTGCTGCTCCGGTTGGTCAGGGTGTCGCCCTGGATATTCAGGTTGCCGCCGGTGGTGATGCTGGAGGCGGCGCTGGCCGCGGTAACTTCGAACTTGTCGCGCTGGACGATCTGCCAGACGTGGTTTTGCTTGGGGCCGTCGCAATCACCTGGGACGCAGGCCACTTCCCTGATCGAGGCGGTGTAGATGCCAGCATCGTTGGTGGCCAAGACCTCACGGACGTTGTCGATGGTGCTGGCCGCCAGGCGCATGCTGCCGCCGCTTTGCAGCGTGCCGGAGCTGTTGAGGATGCGGCCGGCACGCGTGCCGAGGCCGTCGCGATCGATGCTCAGATCACCCAGGCTGTAGATATCGGCATAGCGGTTGGTCAGGCTATTGACGCGCAGGCTGGTATTGCCGCCGCTGAAGATCAAACCGTGCTCGTTGAGCAGGTCGCCGGTCGATACACCGAGCGCGCCGGCACTGCCCAGCGTGCCGTAGTTGTTGATCGTGGCGGCCGTGACGTTCAGGTCCGCCGCCGAGGTCAGCCGACCGTAGCTGTTGAGGACGCCATCGACCACGACGGTTGTGTTGCCACCGCCAGCGATACTGCCGTTTTGCTCCAGACTGATCAGCGCGGCCTTGAGGCCCAAGGTGCCGAGACTGCTCAAGCGACCGTTGCCTGTATAGGCGCCGGTCAGTTGCAGGTCGATCGCCCCATCGCTGCCGATCAGGCCGTCGACGCGCCAGTTGCTGCCGCGGCCTTCCATGCTATTGGCGCTGAGCAACTGGCCGGTGGCCGTCTGGGTCAGCTGATCGACATGAACCACCAGATGGCCGGCCTGGATCGCCGTGCTGTTGGTCCAGCGGTCAGCGGTCACAGTCAGGTTGCCGTAGGTCACCAGTTGCCCACCCGCCTGGCCCAGGTTGGCCTGGCTGATACCAAACAGTCCCAGGCCGGTGTGCAGCAGCTTGCCACCCACGTTCTGGACGCTGCCGGTGTTGAAGCCCACATCATTACTGGCGGTTTCCAGGGTGCCGTCGTTGTTATCGAACAGGCCACCGATCTTGAACACCGTGGTGCTGTTCTGGCCCAGGGTGCGCAGTTGGCCTTTCTGGTTGCTCAAACTGGCGGCCAGAATGTCCAGGCTGTCCTGGCTTTCGATGATGCCGGCGTTGTTGTTCAGCGCGCCCGAAAGGTCAAAGTCGATGCGACTGGCGCTGACCTGCCCGCCGCCGCTGTTGTCCATGCCCCGGCCAGTGACCCAGACCTTGCCCGTGGCGTATATCCCGCCGTTGCGATTGTTGATATCCGCCGTCGCGTTGGTGACCACGACATCGCCGGCTTGCGCAGCGATGCGTCCGCCGTCGTTGAACAGCCCAGCCAAGGCTCGGATGTTGAGTCCTTGAGCCTGGATCGTGCCGCCCTGGCGGTTCACGTCATAGCCGTTTTTCAGCACGCCGGTGGTGCGCGCCTCCAGCGCGGCCTTGACGCTGGACAGCACGCCGCCACGGTTGTCCAGGTTGGTGGCGAAGACACTCAGCTTGGCGTCCTTGGCGATGATGCTGCCGCCCTGGTTATCGATGTCGCCGGATACATCCACGGTGACCAGGCCCTCGCCTTGCAGCGTGCCCTTGGCGTTATTCAGACTGGCAGCATCGAGCTCGACCTCGGCAGCACGGCTAGCGAGCAGGCCTTTTTCGGCGTTGTTGACCGCGCCGGTGGCGCTGACCAGCAGCTTGCCATTGGCGGCGACGGTGCCTTTGTTGCTGTTGTCCAGGCTGGCGGTGCGCACGGTCATGACGCCTTGGCTGGACAGTTCGCCGCCCCGGTTATTGATCGCGCCGGTGTTAGTGATGTCGAGGTTCTTGCCGGCCATGACCAGGCCGGTCAGGTTGTCCAGGCTGTCGAGGACCAGGGTCGCGCTGTTCAGGCTCGACAGTTCACCTGCATTGTTTTCCAGATGGCCCAGGTCGGCCGTCAGCAGGCCCTGGCTATTGATCAGGCCGCCCTGGCTGTTGAGGACTTGATCGGCGCTCAGGTGCAGTTCGGTGTTACCCAGGATCCGGCCTTTATTGCGGTTATCCACAACGTTGCCGGTGACGGTGGTCTTGCCCTGCCCACTGAGCGTGCCGCCCTGGTTGTTCAGCGCTGCGGTAGTCGTGACATTCAGGTCGTGGCTGGCGATGACGGTTTTGCCGGCGTTGTTCAACTGCTTGGCGGTGAGGGTGACATCACCCGTGGTATTGCGGCTGTTATCGGCGTTGACCCCGGCTTCGATAATGCCGTTGTTGCTCAGTGTGCCACCGCTGTCCAGATGAACGTTGTCGCGGGCTACCAGGTTGCTCTGGCTGGTCAGGTCGCCCTGGGTCTTCACGTCCAGGCGGCTACCGGCGTACACCTGGCCACGGGTTTCCAGGCTTTTGGCGTCGATGACGATGGCACCGGCAGCAGCCGTCTGCGCCATGCTCAAATGACCATTGGCATCCAGCTGAATATCCCCCCCACTGGCAACCATCTTGCCGTCCAGCTTCACGCCAACCCCCGCCTCGGTACCCACCAGCTTGATCGCGCCGGCGTACATACCACCCAACGCCGACGAGTCGATAGCCAGTTCTGGTTTCGCACTGCCGTCATCGGCACGGGCAGTGGCGTTCAGGGTATTGGCGTTGACGTCATTGCGCCCAGCCACGATGGTCAGGTTCTTGGCCTGGATCTCGGCATTGATCTTGGCGCTGCGGGTGATGATTTCGAAGCGGTCGACGTTGTTCACGTTCAGGCCCGCGCCTTCAATGGAGACGCTGCCCTGGTCCACCTGATAGCGACCCACCTGGCCGTTTTCGATGATCGGCTTGCCCGTGGTCAGGGTCGCCTTTGGGGTGTTGATAAACCCGCAGCCATTGCAGGTGATGCCGTAGGGGTTGGCGACGATGACGTGGGCCGACTGCCCCGCCACTTCGGTGTAGCCGCGCAATTGGCTGGGGTTGCCGCCGTTGACTTCGTTGAGGATGACCTTCGCGGCGGTGCCCTTGAGGTTCGGGTTGCCAAGGATGATCCCGCCCAGTTGCGTGGCCTGGGCGGGTTTGGTGGCGTTGTTGAGGATCACGCCGTTACTGCCGACGTTGTAGTCCTTGAATCGGTTGTGGGACAGGCCGCTGCCGTTGGGCTTGGCGATGTTGACCACCGGCACGCCGTTGCCGGCCTTGCCGAGGCTGGTGCCTGGCGCGCTGACCACGATGCCGTCCGCCTGGGCCCACATCGGCTGCCAGAACATGACGTTTGCCAATAGGAACGCCAGGCCACGCTTGGGCATGCCCCAGAAGGTGTCGCGGGTTTGCAGGGCAGTGGAAGGCTGGCGGGCCAGGAAGGCGTATTGGCGGTCGTCCATGATCAGGTCTCGTTGCAGCAGAAATTAGATAGATACATCCACGCGGAAGTAGATCGGCGCTTCGCGCTCGGTCAGGGCATCCGGACGTTCCAGGGAGTGGGCGAAGGTGACGCTGGCGCTCAGGTGCTCACCGCGGGCGAACAACTCCAGCGAGTTGCTCGACATACGCCCGTGCTGGTCGCCGTTGTAGCGATTGCCGCGAATCACGCCCTGGTCATAACCGAGGCTGGTGCCGTATTCAGCGAACACCGGGCGCATCCACTCCAGTGTCACCGGACGACTCCAACGCAAGTCGTTGCGCCAGTAGCCGCCGCTGTCGCCGGACAATGTCTGGTCCTTGTAGCCGCGAATCGACGACAGGCCGCCCAGGCTCATGCGCTGCGAGCTGAACAACGCATCCTCGCTGCGCTGGCCGGTCATCAGGCTGCTGAAGCTGAAGGACTCGCCGCCCAGTTCAAAGGGTTGCAGGTAGCTGAGGGTGGCGGTGTATTTGCGATAGCGCGCATCCGGCAGCCCGGGGCCAGGGTCGTCATCGCCCTGGGCATCGAGGGCGCCGATGCCCTCTTGCATGCCCAGGTCGAGGTTGACGAAGGCATTGCCAACACGCCGTCCATGGTTGATGCCGAACTGCGCCTCGCTGATGCGATTGCTACTCCCGGCGATCTTGCTGTCTGAGACGAAGTTGTTGGTGCGCAGATAGGCCAGGCCGGTGTTGAGTGAGGTCTTGCTCACCGCGTCGCGATGGACCACCCGTTCCAGGAGCACTTGATGGTTCTGGCTGTCGCCGCTCTGCTTGAAATTGAAGCCGTTGGCCTGGCCCAGCGTGCGGTACTCACTTTGGCTGTAGGTGTAACTCAGGTTCCACCAGCCAAACGGCAGGTTGTAATAGAGCATGGCGTTGCGCGAGGTTTTCTGGTGATCGCTGACGGCATCGTGGCCGCCGCGCAAGGCCAGTTGGTCAGCCAGGCCCAGGGGACTGTCCCAGTCCAGGGAGGCGCCCCATTGCTGCTCGCCGGTGCTTTTTTGGCCGTCGTTATGCCGTGACAGGCCGGCGCGCCAAGGTTTTTGCGGGGTGTTATTGACCAACACTTCACTGCCGCCGATGTTCTGTCCCGGCGTCAGTTCCATTCGGGCACTGTTGGACGGCAAACGGTTCAGTTGATCGACCATCTGCTCGATCTCACGCAGGTTGAGCAGCTCGCCCGGCTTGCCAGGAAAGCTCATTGCCAGTTCCCGCTCGGAGAGGCCGCTGCCTTCGGCACCTTTCAGGCCTTCCAGGCGACCCTCGACGACCAGCACTTGCAGGTGACCGCTGGACAGGTCCTGTTGCGGCAAGTAGGCGCGACTGGTGACCAGGCCCTTTTCCAAGTAGTAATCGGTGATGACCTTGAGCAACTGGTTAAGCTGCGGCACGCCCAGGCATTGGTTGAGGAAGGGCTTGAGCAGGCGCTGGCGCTCGCCCTCGGACAAGGCATCGGCGCCCTTGAGCTCGATGGTCTTGATCGGGAAACAACGGGTATCGACAGGTGCCGTGGGCTGGGCCGGCTTCGCTTCCTTGCCGGGCAGGTCCTTGAGCTCTTCAAGGCGTCGGCGCTGCTCTTGGAGCAGGCGATCCTGACGCTCACGGATCAGGTCCGTATCGCCGGGGGTTGGCGCGGCGACAGCAATGTTCATCGCCAGAAAACACAGCGACGCAACGACTAGCCTAGTCCCTAAGGCAAATACGGACATGTTCGATCCCTCGATACAGAAATGACAGCAGGCATGCACAGCAATGCTGCGCACACCAGACCCTGCATATCGCTTTCGGTTCAAGAGAGCGGGAAATTTCCACGCAAAAAAGAGACGCGTCTCACAGGACGCGTCGAAAAACACAACACAAAACGACGGCTCGGATTGCGCAGATGCCTACAAACACTCATCCAGGAAACTCACCACCGTTCCCATGCAAGCCATCCGCTCCTCGACATGGGGCATATGGCTGGAGTGTTCGAACAACGCCCAGCGAATGTCCGGAACATGATCCACATAGGGTTTGACCACCAACGGCGTCGCTTCATCGTATCGGCCTGAAACCAGCAGGGTCGGCACCTTGATCCGAGGCAAGCGATCGGTGATGGACCAGTCCTTCATGCTGCCGATCACATGGAATTCGGTGGGGCCATTCATGGCGTGATAAACCGTAGGATCGGCATCGATCTGGGCAAAGGTACGGGCGACATCATCGGGCCAGGGCGTGACACGGCAGACATGACGGTCGTAGAAAACCCGAGCGGCGTCCAAATACTCGGTAGACGTCAAGGTTCCAGCCCGCTCGTGCTTGAGCAGTGTTTGCTGCACCTCAATGGGTAGAAGCTGGCGCAAGCGATTGACTTCAAGGAGCCAGGTGGACATGTCCGCCGGGGAGTTGGCGATAATCAACGCGCGCAAGCCCGCCGGCTGGAGCACCGCATGTTCGCTGGCCAACATGCCGCCCCAGGATTGCCCCAACAGTGCGTAATTGTCGCCAATGCCCAGATGATCCAGCAGGTTCTCCAACTCATCGAGAAAGAGCGCCACGTTCCAGAACGAGGGGTCTTTTTCCGGAAGATGGGTGGAACGCCCATTGCCCAGTTGGTCGTAATGAATCACCGGATAGCCACTGTTGGCAATATCCTTGAAGGCATCGACATAATCGTGTGTACAGCCCGGGCCGCCATGCAGGATCAGCAGCGGCGTACGGCCACTGCTGAAATCGCCAGTGATGCGATACCAGGTCTGATACGGACCAAAAGGCGCAAAGCCTTCGTGCGTTACGGGAAAATCCATTTCGTGCCGCTCCCTAGGAATCCTGCGGCACACGATACCGGGGACTGGCCGGCGGAATAACTAGAGGAACAGATAGGTTTTTGCCCGATTTCAGCTATCGAGCAACCGATAATGCACCGCCCTGACCACGGCCTGGACCCGATTCCTGGCGCCGAGTTTGTGCATTGCAGACGTCAGGTGGAGGGTGATGGTGGCCAAGGAGCGATTCAGTTGCCTGGCGATGTCCGCCGCCGTCAACCCGTCAGCGGCCAATCTCAGGCACTCACGCTCGCGTTTGGTCAGGCGAACCGGGCATGCACGGGCTTCCTTGCCGAGCAGCGGAAAAGCCGCCTCTTGCAGGGCATGGGAAATCAGGCTGAAGTCGCCCAGGGTTTGCCGGACATCCTGCAGGGTGCTCCCCTTCGTATCGGCGCGCAGCCCGGTCAATGTCGCAAAGCCACCTTTGGGCAAATGCATCGGCACCGTCACGCCACAGGTCATGCGCGAATCCTGCAGGTAGCTCACGACCGGTGCATGACTCTGGCCGATGAACGGCTGCAGCACCGTGTCGGCCTCCGGTCGATAGGACCAGACAAAAGGAGATATGGTATTGATTGCCAGATGCTGGACGGGGTCGATCTGGTAATAACCTTCTTCACACCAGAGCGAGTGCCAATCACGGGGGGTATTGCGCACCTTCAGCACAGTCGGGGTGATCAGTGCCCCATCATGATCCAGCGGCACCGGACTGTAGTCGTACACCAAGGCTTCAAAGCCTAACGCCTGGACCATCCGCAAGGTGTTGTCCATCTGTTCGTCCAGGCTCCTGCCAGACAAAAGACGGGTATTGAAGTCAGACAGCTTGGCCTGCATCCATTCGGCTCCCTTATTAATTTCAATCCTGAAATCGTGCAAGTAGAATGCCACGCCTGAGCGAGGGAGTGCCAGATCAAACCTATAAGAATTGCTAGCTTATGGGCGCGTAGCTTCCTCGGTAAGGTTTAGCCAACGGGCGCACCTGAGCAGGAGAGCAATGATGTGGCGTGAGATCGAGCCAGACCAGCGGTACGACGTGGAAGTCGATGGTCATCGTCTGGTGGCCTATGGCTTTGGCGACGGCGACGAAGTGCTGTTGTGCCTCAATGGCGGCCCGGGATTGCCTTGCGATTATCTGCGTGACAGCCATGGCTGGCTCAAGGAAAAGGGCTTGCGGGTCATCGCTTTCGATCAGTTGGGTACCGGCGCCTCGGCCAGGCCGACTGACGAATCCCTGTGGGACATCAGCCGTTATGTGGCGGAGGTAGAAACCGTCCGCCAAGCCCTCGACCTGGGCAAAGTGCACCTGCTGGGGCATTCCTGGGGTGGCTGGCTGGCGATCGAGTACGCCATTCATCACCCCCAAGCGCTGAAAACCCTGATCCTGGAAAATACCGCCGGCGATATCCCTCACCTGTCCCTGGAGCTCGAGCGTCTGCGGGCTGCCCTGGGCAGTGAGACCGTCGCGATGATGCAGCGCCATGAAGCCTTGGGCACCCTGGATCATCCGCAATACCAGGCGGCCATCACCCTGCTCAACTATCGCCATGTCTGCCGTCTGGACGAGTGGCCAGCGCCGGTGACACGTTCCCTGGGCGACTGGAACATGGGGCCCTACATGACCATGCAGGGCCCCAACGAATTTCTCTATACCGGCAATCTCAAGGACTGGAATCGCATCGAGCAGATGGCCGGCTTCGAAATGCCTGTGCTGATCACCACCGGTCAACATGATGAACTGACGCCAGCCTGTGCTATGCGCATGAAAATGGCGCTCAAGGATGTACAACTGAATGTGTTCCCCAACAGCAGCCACATGCCGTTCTACGAAGAGCCCCACGCCTACTTCCCAGTCCTGCTGGATTTTCTGCACCGCCATCGGAACTAGCCCATGAACCTGGCGCGCTACCGTTTCATACTGTCGCGCCCGCTACAGCTATTGCCGGTGCTGTTTGGCATCAGCTTGATCACCTTTGTGCTCGTGCGCTCAATCCCCGGGGACCCCGCCCGGGCACTGCTGGGCTCGCGCAGCACGCCGGAGGCGCTGATCAGGATTCGTGCCCAGTACGGTCTCGACCAGCCGTTGTGGATGCAGTACTTCTACTTTCTCAAGAACCTGCTCAAAGGCGATCTCGGCCAATCGCTGCTCTACAAAGTCGATGCCTTGAAGCTGATCAGTACCCGCATTGAGCCAACCCTGTTCCTGGTGCTCGGCAGCGTACTGCTGGCGCTGCTGATCGCCGTGCCACTGGCAACGGTGGCGGCGCGCAACAAGGGCGGCTGGCAGGATCACCTGATTCGCCTGTTCACCACGGCAGGGCTCGGCATGCCGGCGTTTTGGCTAGGCATCATGTTGATCCTGCTGCTCAGTGTGCAGTTGGGGCTGTTCCCGGTCTCAGGCTATGGACGTACAGGGTGGGACAAACTGCATCACATGGTTTTGCCGTGCCTGACCATTGCCTTGGCACTTTCCGCCGTGCTGGTGCGCAATCTGCGCGCCAGCATGCTCATGGAGCTACAAGCCGATCATGCCACCGCCGCACGGGCCCGGGGCTTGTCCGAGCGGGCGATATTTCGTCGGCATGTGCTGCCCAACTCCCTGGTACCGGCGATCAACCTGCTGGCGGTAAATATCGGCTGGTTGATCAGCGGCACAGTGGTCATCGAAAGTCTGTTTGCCATTCCCGGCATCGGCCAATTGTTGGTACGCGGCATCTTTACCCGCGACTACATGGTGGTCCAAGGCGTGGCCATGGTGCTGGCCCTCGCCACTGTCACGGTCAATTTCCTCGCCGATGTGCTGACCGTGATGATTGATCCGCGGGTGAACATGCGATGAGCGGCCAGACCCTCAATCCCGCCTGGCGTCTTGCGCTGCGTTTGGGCTTGCGCAACCGTCGCCTGGCTACCGTGCTGGGCCTGGCGATTCTGTTTGGCTGGCTGTTGCTCGCACTCTTCGCACCCTGGGTCGCACCCTTCGATCCGATTGCCCAGAACACCGATATCCGCCTGCTGGGGCCGAGCCTGGCCCATCCGTTCGGCACGGACAATTTCGGTCGCGACGTTCTTTCCCGAGTGATCTGGGGCGCACGCATCGACTTGCAGATTTCCGTGATCGGGGTGGTTTTCCCGTTCTTGATCGGCACTTGCGTCGGCGCCTTGGCCGGCTATATCGGTGGCCGGTTCGACACGATCTGCATGCGCCTGATCGATATTATTCTGGCCTTCCCCTTCCTGGTGCTGATGTTGGCGATCATGGCCATCCTCGGCCCCGGCCTGGGCAGCTTTTATATTGCGATGGCCCTGGTGGGTTGGGTGTCCTATGCACGGCTGATCCGTTCGCAGATCCTGGTGCTCAAGCAAAGCGATTTCGCCTTGGCGGCGAAAAGCCTGGGCTTCGGTCATGGACGCATTCTGTTTCGGCACCTGTTGCCCAATGCCATGTTCGGTTCGATCGTGTTTTCCATGTCCGACGCGGTGCTGGTACTGCTCAATGGGGCGGCGGTCAGCTACCTCGGCCTGGGGGTTCAGCCACCCACCGCCGAGTGGGGCACGATGGTCGCCGAGGGCCAGAGTTTTATCACCAACGCCTGGTGGATCTGCACCTTCCCGGGACTGGCGATCGTCACCCTGGCCATGGGCTTCAGTCTGCTGGCCGACGGTGTCGCCGAGCACCTCGGAGAACGCCCATGAGCACACCGGTGTTGCACGTCGAGGACCTCAGCGTGATCGCCGGCCACGGTGAGGGCGAAGTCACGCTGGTGGATCGCGTGTCATTTGACCTGGCCGAAGGTGAAATCCTCGGTCTGGTGGGTGAAAGCGGCTCAGGCAAGACGATGGCCTGCCGGGCCTTGATGCGCTTGCTGCCCTCTTCAAACCTGCGGGTCCAGGGCAAGGCCGTGCGCCTTGCCGGTGAGGACCTGCTGTCGCTGGACGAAGCCGACATGCGGGGCATACGGGGTCGGCGGCTGGGGATGATTTTTCAGAATCCCGGCAGTCATCTTGACCCGTTGATGCGTATTGGCGAACAGATCGGCGAGGGCATACGCCTGCATCAAGGGGCGTCCAAACGTGAAGCACGGGCGAAGGCCATTGATGTGTTACGCCAGGTGGGCATTCCCGATCCGCTAACGCGCGTCGACAGTTATCCCCATGAGTTTTCCGGTGGCATGCGACAACGCGCCATGATCGCCGTGGCCTTGGGTTGCAACCCCCAGGTGCTGATCGCCGATGAGCCGACCACCGCCCTGGATGTCACCGTACAGGCACAGATCCTGCGCCTGCTCCTGGATTTGCGCGACCAGCGTGGGCTGTCGATCATCATGATCACCCACGACCTGGGGGTCGTCGCCCAGACCTGTGACTCCATCGCGGTGATGTACGCCGGTCGGCTCTGCGAGCACGGCAACAAGCTTGATCTGCTGGCTCACCCACGACATCCCTATACGGCGGCCCTGATCGACTGCCAACCGGCGACCAGCGCCGGCCATGCCATGCTCAAAACCATCGCCGGCCAACCCCCTCTGCTGGATGCGCTGCCCACCGGTTGCCGCTTCAACCCACGCTGCCTTCAGCAGGGCAGCCAGTGCACGCGGCTGTTGCCACAGATGCAAGTCACGGCAGAAGCACACCGGGTCGCCTGCCATTACCCGCTGCCTGTGGGAGCCTCGTCATGACCCTGTTGCACGTGAAGGATCTGCAGGTGCGCTTCGCCGCCCCTGGCAGTGGTCCGTTCGGGATCAACAGGCAATGGGTGAAAGCCGTCAACGGTGTGTCGCTGAGTCTGGCCACCGGGGAGGTGCTTGGGTTGGTGGGTGAGTCGGGCAGCGGCAAGAGCACCCTGGGTCGGGCCATCTTGCGCCTCACGGAGGTCAGCGCCGGACAAATCCTGTTCGATGGCGTGGATATGGCTCAAGGCAAGCGGATCGACATCGAGCGACTGCGCCACGAAACCGCGATGATTTTCCAGGATCCCTATACCGCCCTCAATCCGCGAATGAGCATCGGCGACACCCTGGCTGAAGTGCTGCGAGTGCGCTGTGCGATCCCTGCATCACTGATTCGCCAGCGGGTCGATGAATTGCTGACCCTGGTCGGCCTGCGGCCAGAGCTGGCCAACCGCAAGCCGGGTTCGTTGAGTGGCGGTCAATGCCAACGTGTGGGGATCGCTCGGGCATTGGCCATCGAGCCACGGTTGATCATCGCCGATGAATGCGTGGCCGCGCTGGACGTTTCCATCCAGGGACAGATCATCAACCTGCTGCTGGAGCTGCGACAGCGCATGAACCTGGCGATTCTGTTCATTGCCCACGACCTGGCGATCGTTCGGCGGCTCTGTGATCGGGTCGCCGTGATGTACCTCGGCGAGATCGTCGAGCAAGGCCCCACGGAGGCCGTGTTCAGCAGCCCGCGGCATCCTTATACCGTCGCGCTGATCCAATCCATTCCACACATCGACCCGACTCGACCGTTGCTGAGCGCCCCCCTGCCTGGCGAGCCACCCAGCCCCCTGAACCTTCCATCCGGCTGCGCTTTTCACCCGCGCTGCCGGTATGCACAACCCATCTGCGCGAAAACGCCGCCCCCCATCCATGACATCAATGGACATCGTTATAGCTGTGTGCTCGGAGAGCCATTGCTCTAAAAAACATTCATCAATAGGGAGTTTGACCATGCGATCGAAACATTTGAAGTTGCTGACCGCCGCGACGTTGACCGTTTGCACACTGGCAGCCGGTGTCGCCCAGGCGGCAGGCGTGCTGACCATCGGTTGCCGTGAAGAAAGTACGACGTTCGACCCGATCAAAAGCGCGCAGAACCGTGATAACTGGGTGTTCTCCAATGTCTACGACGTATTGGTGCGCGTCGACAACACCGGTACCAAGCTGGTACCGGGGCTGGCCGAAAGCTGGCAGGTTTCCGACGATGGCCTGACTTACACCTTCAAACTACGCTCGGCCAAGTTCTCCGACGGCTCACCGATTACCGCCAGCGATGCAGCGTTCAGTCTGTTGCGCATTCGCGACAACAAAGGGTCGCTGTGGAGCGACTCCTACAAGATTATCGACAAGGCCCAAGCACCCGACCCGCAGACACTGGTGGTGACACTCACGAGCCCTTCAGTGCCCTTCCTCGCGCAGCTGGCGTTGCCCAACGTCTCCATCCTGTCGCAAAAGGCCATGGAAAAAATGGGTGAGGAAGCCTATGCCCAGGACCCCGTTGCCTCTGGCGCCTTTATCGTCAAGGAGTGGCTACGCGGTGATCGCGTGGTGCTGGAGAAGAACCCCAACTTCTGGCAAGCCGACAAGGTGAGCCTGGATGGCGTGGAATGGATCTCCATCCCGGATGACAATACGCGGATGTTGAAGGTACAGGCCGGGGAACTGGATTCGGCGATCTTCGTGCCTTTCTCGCGCGTCGAAACCCTGAAGAAAGACCCCAACCTGGTCGTACACATGGATCCCTCCACCCGCGAGGATCATCTGCTGATCAACCATGCGCACGGACTGCTGGGCAAGCCTGAAGTACGCCAGGCCCTGGACCTTGCGATCAACAAAAAATCCCTGGTCGATACCGTGACGTTCGGCCATGGCCAGGTGGCTTATTCCTACATTCCTAAAGGCGCGCTTTATCACAATGCCGATAATCTGCAGCGCCCGTACGACCCGGAAAAAGCCAGGAAAATGCTGGCGGATGCAGGCGCTTCAGGCCTGAAGCTCAACTATGTGGTCAATGCGGGCAATGAAGCCGACGAGCAGATCGCCGTGCTGGTCCAGCAACAGCTCGCAGCCGTCGGCGTGACAGCCACCTTGCAGAAAGTCGACCCAACCCAGAGTTGGCAAATGCTGATCGACGGCGATTACGATCTGTCCGTGATGTACTGGACCAACGACATCCTCGACCCGGACCAGAAGACCACCTTCGTGCTGGGACATGACACCAACATGAATTACATGACCCGCTACAAGAACGACAAGGTCAAGGATCTGGTCGCGGCCGCGCGGGTAGAAGTGGACCCGACCAAGCGCAAGCAGATGTATACCGACCTTCAGGCGATCGCCAAGCAGGACGTCAACTGGATCGATCTCTACTACAGCCCGTACATCAATATTTCGCGCAAGAACATCGAGCACTTCCAACAAAACCCACTGGGACGCTTCTCTCTTGAGGAAACGGTGAAGCGCTAGCGAGTAGTGGCTTTTATCCGAGTCGGATAAGGCCAGTGGCAACGCCTTGATCACGAATCGAGGCTTGCCACTTGATGGCCAAGCAACATCGGCCACTCCCCGGTCATCTCGCACAGCAGCGCTGTGACAGCACTCCCCTCAACCGTGCCGTGCGCTTGCAGAAAGCCCGCCACGGCGCTGACAGCCGGCCAATAACGGTGCACCAGGCAACTGCAACGAGCGATGGCCTGGGATTGGGCATCGAGCAGTTTGCGCGGTGGTAGCAGGCTGATCAATTCCTGCCCCCGGTCCAGGTCACCCCGGCCACTGCCCCTGATCAGCCGATCGGATCGGCGGTGCCGGTAGACCGCTTCGGCCACCGGCCCCGCGAAGCAATGGAGCAGGTCCCGCTCAATGGCATCGACCATCGAGGGCAAGTATTCAGCGATCCCCGGGGCTTCGAAGGCCGGACGCGCGACAAGGTAGTCAGCTTCCACCAACCCTTCTGCGTATTGCGGGTTGCCGCGCAGGTCGAACAGAGGTCCCGTGCAGGCTTCAGCCTTGGTACGCACGGTGATGCGTTTTATCGGTTGGCCGTTCCACCAAAAGGCCAGGGCATGACCCGCTTCGTGGAAGGCCGTGCTGCGCGGGCATTTGTTCATTATTGGGTCCGTCACGGCAGGCGCTGTTCATATCATCTGCCTCACTGCGGGGCCCCGGTAAAAGATTATCCCTATCGACCGTTAATACTGCGCCTATTAGCTATCTGGCAAAGGGGGACTAGCCTGAATTCAGGCTGGTGTAATCCGGCCCGTGAAACCTGACAAAGAGATACGAAGCGTTCAGAAACGTACTGGGCTTGCCGTGGGCCACCGAATGGGTAACCAGACCTCTCGTGTGTTGCCGTGTGGCCGCACACGATCAGTTGAGCGAACTGTGAGCCCTGCGCCCTGAGTCATTTATTTCGCCTGTCGCTATTCGAAGCCCGGCCGGGCTCGATAGCTGGATGAATACGACCAAAGGTAGCTTCTCATGGGAAACGAATCGAAATGCCCGTTCAATCACGCCGCTGGCGGTGGTACGACGAACCGCGACTGGTGGCCGAACCAGCTGAATCTGAAGATCCTGCACCAGCACTCCTCGCTGTCCGATCCCATGGGCGAGGATTTCAACTATGCCCAAGCGTTCAAACGCCTGGACTTCCAGGCCTTGAAACAAGACCTGAATGCACTGATGACCGACTCGCAAGACTGGTGGCCGGCAGACTTCGGCCACTACGGTCCGCTGTTTGTCCGCATGGCCTGGCACAGTGCAGGCACCTACCGCACCGGTGACGGGCGCGGTGGGGCGGGTTCCGGCCAGCAGCGGTTTGCACCGCTCAACAGTTGGCCAGACAACGTCAGCCTCGACAAGGCACGTCGGCTGCTGTGGCCGATCAAGCAGAAGTATGGTCGCAATATTTCCTGGGCTGACCTGATCGTCCTCACCGGCAACGTCGCGCTGGAGTCCATGGGCTTCAAGACCTTCGGTTTTTCCGGAGGCCGCGCCGATGTCTGGGAGCCGGATGAAGACGTCTACTGGGGCTCGGAAAACAAATGGCTGGGGGGCGATGTTCGCTACGGCAAGCCCGACAAAGCCGCCATGCAAGATCCTGGCGAAGGCCAATTGGTGGCCGAGCCTGGCAACGAAGAAAGTCGCACTGACGAGGGCCGCAACCTGGAAAACCCGCTGGCCGCCGTGCAGATGGGGCTGATCTACGTCAACCCGGAAGGCCCCGAGGGCCAGCCGGACCCGGTCGCTGCCGGGGTGGACATCCGCGAAACCTTCGCCCGCATGGCCATGAACGACGAGGAAACCGTGGCATTGATTGCTGGCGGCCACGCCTTCGGCAAGACCCACGGCGCAGGCCCTGCGGACAACGTCGGTGCCGAGCCCGAAGCCGCTGGCCTGGAGCTGCAAGGCCTGGGCTGGAAGAGCACCTTCGGCACCGGTAAAGGCGCCGACACCATCACCAGTGGCCTGGAAGTCACCTGGACCACCACGCCCACCCGCTGGAGCAATAACTACCTGGAGAACCTGTTCGGTTTCGAGTGGGAACTGACCAAGAGCCCGGCAGGCGCGCACCAATGGACGCCGAAAAACGCTGCAGGCGCGGGCATCATCCCCGATGCCCATGACCCGGCCAAACGGCGCAACCCAACGATGCTGACCACTGACCTGGCGCTGCGCTTCGACCCGATCTACGAGAAAATTTCCCGGCGCTTCCTGGCCAACCCCGACCAGTTGTCCGACGCCTTTGCCCGCGCCTGGTTCAAGCTGATCCACCGCGACATGGGCCCGCTCTCACGCTACCTCGGCCCGGAACTGCCCAACGAAGAACTGCTGTGGCAAGACCCTATCCCGGCGGTCGACCATCCGCTGGTCAACGACAGCGACATCGCCACCCTCAAAGGCAAGCTGCTGGCCTCGGGCCTGTCGGTTTCACAGCTTGTGTCTACGGCGTGGGCCGCGGCTTCCACCTTCCGTGGTTCCGACAAACGCGGCGGCGCCAACGGTGGCCGCCTGCGCCTGGCCCCCCAAAAGGATTGGGCAGCCAACCAGCCAGAGCAACTGGCCAAGGTGCTGGCGACCCTCGAAGGGGTCCGGAATGAGTTCAACGCCGCCCAGTCCGGCGGCAAAAAAATCTCCCTGGCAGACCTGGTCGTGCTGGCCGGCAGCGCCGGTATTGAACAAGCCGGAAAAAATGCCGGACTCAGCGTGACGGTACCATTCACGCCGGGACGCATGGACGCGAGCCAGGAGCAGACGGACGTCGAGTCGTTCGGTTTTCTCGAGCCCATCGCCGATGGCTTTCGCAACTACCTCAAGGGCCGGTACCGCGTGTCCGCCGAGGCGTTGCTGATCGACAAGGCCCAACTGCTGACCCTCAGCGCCCCACAAATGACGGCGCTGATCGGCGGTCTGCGGGTGCTGGACACCAACGCCGGCCACACCGCGCACGGTGTCTTTACCCAACGGCCCGGGACGTTGACCAATGACTTCTTCGTCAACCTGCTCGACATGGGCGTGGAATGGAAAGCCCTTTCCGATACCCAGGAAACCTTCGAGGCCCGCGACCGCAAGACCGGCCAGGTCAAATGGACCGGCACCCGTGTCGACCTGGTCTTCGGTTCCAACGCCCAGCTACGGGCCTTGGCCGAAGTCTATGCCAGCCCGGATGCCCAGGAGCAGTTCGTCAAGGACTTCATCGCGGCGTGGGTCAAGGTGATGAACCTGGATCGGTTTGATCTCAGGTGAGCGGCGTACGAGAGCATGAGGTCTGGCAAGAAGGCGACCTCATGAACTTTTCTTCACCCCACGCCCCCGCGTGATTGGGTACAGTCGCCTCGCTCATTCAAGAAACTAAGGTTTTAGCCCGCTCTCCCAGCGGGCTTTTTTTTGCCTGGCATTCAGGTTGCTCCAAAGCCGCCCGCCCATAAAACAGCAACGCCATCAGCCAACAACTCAACCAGACAAAAATCCCCGCCCAGAACGTGTGGGACATGTAATGCCAGCCCTGCAGGACCCGCGTCGTGCCGTAGACAAACCCCAAGGCCAGCGCCCCGTGCATCAAGGCTTTCGAATGACGCCAGCGGTAGCGGCGAGCGACGAAATACAACGCCAGCATCGTAAAGCCGCCGGACGCATGACCGCCGGGCCAGCAGCGACCGTCACCGGCGACTTTCAGCAGGTCGAAATTCTGGAACCATTCCTTGTGCTCGATCTTGCCGGCGTATTGGGTGGTTTCCACCGGGCAGTACACGCTGGTGTGGCCCTTGAGGTAATGGATCACCCCGCTGCTGAGGGAAAAGGCGAAGACCACGTAGAGAAAGTCGCGCCGATGCTTGTGGGCAAAACGCAACGGCGCGGCCAACCGGGTTTTCTCCAACAGGCGAAGCAATCCGGGGCGCTTTTGCGGCTTGAAGATCGGCCAGACAAACGACAACAGCGCCCCGATAATCGCCGCCTCGCCGGTCCAGTTCGGGATGATCCTGGCCCACTTATGGGTGATTTTCTCGAACAGCCGCACGTGCTCCAACGCAAAGACCTGGTGCAGCGGGTCGTAGAATAAATTGCTGAAGGCGATGTCGATGCGAGTCATGTCGAACAGCAAAAACACCACCACGGCGCAGACCAGGGGAATTCCAAGATTGAGCCCGTAGAAACGGGCGCGAGCAGACATCAGCATGGGCGGTCCTAATCGTGGGAAAGGTTACTGAAAGCCGCCGAGCGCCAGTCAGAGGCTTCGATAAAACCGAGCAACTGCGGTGCTTGTGGCTGGGCGGTGGAGACGAACAGCGAAGCGCCGTAGCCAAACGTCGAGGTGGGCCGGTGGAGCGCGGTTTCCAATGCCTGCATGCATTCGCTGTGGGTGACCAGGATCAGGTTGCGCCCGGCGACTTTGTGGGCCAGGGCATTGCGCAGCAGGTCATGGCGGCAATTGATCAGCCAGTCGTCGCCAGCACTCACCTTGTTGAACATGTAGCCCGCCGTCTGGGCCGCACGGACCAGAGGGCTGTTGTAGAGGTCGGCGTTGTCCAGGCCCAGTTGCTCGAACCGGGCGCCGAGGCCCACCGCAACGGCACGGGCCCGGTCAGTGATGCCTTCGCGATCATTCAGGCACGCGGCCTTGGCGTGATCGCAGCGCTCGACATGACGCACCAGCACGATCATCTCGCCCTTGGCCCAGCCATCGGCCAAGGCCCGGGCGCCGGCAACATTGCCATGGGCCAGATCCGGTATCGCCGCCGGGCTGAGCAGCCAGAGGGTCAACGGGATGACCAGCAGCGCCGAAGCCAACACGACCACAGCGTTTGGGTAACGGGCAAAGCGCCGCGTATCGATCGAGCGCCTCAGGCCGAAAAGGCTCAGTCTCAGTTCCACATCAAGCCGCCCCGACGGCATCCACCCAGTCATTCGATGGCGCGACAGTAGAGAGGCTGACGTAGGCAGGCAGTGAAAGCGATGTGAAAAAAAACTTGGTGTGGGAGCAAAGCTTGCTCGCGAAACAGACACCTCGATTCTGTGGCAGACCGCATCGCCTTCATCGCGGGCAAGCCTTGCTCCCACAGATACTCGGAAAAAAACTTTCAGATCCAGGACCAGCGGCCGATACAGCCCTGTTACATGCTCTTGCTGGCTCTTAACAACAACAATCTTCCAGCGTACCGACGATCAAGCAGCACAACGTTCCTGGAGGAATTTGATGAACAGCTGGTTTGGCAACATTAGCGTCAACATGAAATTGGGCCTGGGCTTCGGTCTGGTGCTGGTACTGACCTGCCTGCTGGCCCTGACCAGTTGGACCAGCCTGGGCGGGCTGATCGACCGTAGCAACTGGATGAGCGACATCACCCAGCTCAACGCCGGCCTGACCAAGCTTCGGGTCACGCGCCTGCAATACATGCTGACCAACGGTGACGAGACCGCCGCCCAAAACGTGCAGACCACTCTCGATAGTTTTGTGACACAACAGAACGCCCTGCTCAGCAGCTTCAAGAGCCCGGAAAACGTCAAGTTGCTCAAGGAGCAGAGCGCAGTCATCAGCGCCTACCAGGTGTCCCTGAACAAAATGCGCAGCGCCTACCGCACGGGCAACACCGCCCGCGATGCCATGGGTGCGAACGCCGAGATCGCCTACAAGCTGATCGAGACCCTGGATTCGGACGTGCGGAAAATGGCCCCCGGCGATGAGCGTTTCGCCCAGTTCCAGGCCATCACCCAGGCCAAGCAGGACTTCATGCTGGCCCGCTATGAAGTGCGCGGCTACACCGCCAATAGCAATGCCGACACCGAACGCAAGGCCGTCACCCAGCTGGACGCCGCCATCGCGTCGCTCAAGCCGCTGAACGAGCACTTCTCCAGCACCCGCCAGGATGAACTGCGCCAACTGGAAAACGCCCTCACCCAATACCGCAGCGCCGTGCAGGCCTTCAAGCTGGCCACCGCCGACGCGGTACAGGCACGCAAGGAAATGACTGAACAGGGCGCGTCAATCGTGACGTTGAGCGAGCAGCTGTACCAGATCCAACTCGACCGCCGCGACGCCGAAAGCGCCGAGGCCCGCACCCTGCAACTGATCAGCACCCTGCTGGCGTTGCTGGTCGGCGTCATTGCCGCCGTGATCATCACGCGCCAGATCACCGGCCCGCTGCGCGAAACCCTGGCCGTGGTCGAACGCATTGCCAGCGGCGACCTGTCGCACACGGTCATCGTCACTCGCCGCGATGAACTGGGCGTGCTGCAACAAGGCATCGCGCGCATGGGCGTAACCCTGCGCGACCTGATCAGCGGCATCCGTGACGGCGTGACCCAGATCGCCAGCGCCGCCGAAGAGCTGTCCGCCGTGACCGAGCAGACCAGCGCCGGGGTCAACAGCCAGAAAATCGAGACCGATCAGGTCGCGACCGCCATGCACGAAATGACCGCCACGGTGCAGGAAGTGGCGCGCAACGCCGAAGAAGCCTCCCAGGCCGCGGCCGCCGCCGACGGCGAAGCCCGTGCCGGTGACAAGGTGGTCAGCGAAGCCATCGCCCAGATCGAGCGCCTGGCCAGTGAAGTGGCGCGCTCCACCGACGCCATGACCGTGCTGCAACAGGAAAGCGACAAGATCGGCAGCGTCATGGACGTGATCAAGGCCGTGGCCGAGCAGACCAACCTGCTGGCGCTCAACGCCGCGATCGAAGCGGCACGCGCCGGTGAAGCCGGGCGTGGTTTTGCCGTGGTGGCCGACGAGGTCCGTGGCCTGGCCCAGCGCACGCAGAAATCCACCGAAGAAATCGAAGGCCTGGTGGCCGGCCTGCAGAACGGTACCCAGCAGGTGGCGGCCGTGATGAACAACAGCCGCAACCTCACCGACAGCAGCGTGGCCCTGACCCGCAAGGCCGGCGCGTCACTGGGGAACATCACCCGCACGGTGTCGAACATCCAGTCGATGAACCAGCAGATCGCCGCGGCCGCCGAACAGCAAAGCGCCGTGGCCGAGGAGATCAGCCGCAGCATCATCAACGTGCGCGACGTGTCCGAACAGACCGCCGCCGCCAGCGAAGAAACCGCCGCCTCCAGCGTCGAACTGGCGCGGTTGGGGAATCAGTTGCAGATGATGGTCAGCCACTTCCGCGTCTAACCTCCGCACCGATTTTGCATGCCCCACTGTGGGAGCGGGCTTGCTCGCGAAAGCGGTGGCACATCCAACATCAATGCCAGCAGACCCACCGCTATCGCGAGCAAGCTCGCTCCCACCCTGGGTCTGCTGTGTCCTGCAACTCCGCGCCAGGCACAAACCACTGTGGGAGCGAGCTTGCTCGCGATGACGCCGGATCAGCCAGCATGGAAGTTGACTGACCCACCGCCTTCGCGAGCAAGCCCGCTCCCACAGGACTCGCGTCAGCACCGCCCACGAATCGCTCTTTCGTACAAATCTCCCGCCCCCTGTCCTACCGCCTTTCTTTGCCCGCTCCTGTACGGTTTTCGCTTGGACAAGCACATTCCGTTCGCACAGGAGATGGCAATACATGGACGTAAGCAACAACTTACTGTTGCACAGGCTCGTTGGCTCCCACGACGGTGAGGACGCCACAAAAACCGCTTTGAAAACCGCCCTGGAACAAATGGGCGTGACATCGGTGTTCGACATTGTGCGCATGAGCAAGGCGCAGTTCGCCCAGGAAGTCGCCAAGTACTGCGATGCGAATGCCGAGCAGGCCTATGACAACGCGCAGAGCCATGCCCGAAGGATCAGTCGCTTGTACCTGGAGCATCAGCTCTCCTCCAGCGACGCCAAGCCCCGTGTCCGACGCAGCCTGGATTCAGACCCAACATCAAAGCCGATCAGCTATCAAGGGCTATTCCAGGAAAATTGGGATCAATTCTGCAAGGACAGTGACATCGCCGCGATCGACTCACCCGTCGCCTACCTGCGTGCGCTGTATCTGTTCGCCAGGCAGCTGGAAGACAGCTCCACGGATGGCCGCAAGATATCCCTGGCATCACGTCGAGCGGATCTCGACACACTGATGCTCGATTCACAGAGTGCCTTGGTTCCACGCCCGATGCTCAACATCGTCAACGACACGTTGCGCAGCCATATCGAAGCCAGTCCCGATATGGGCACAACCGTCCATCAGGCATTGGCCAGCGCACACTATCCCTTTTCACTGCCCTATGATCTTCACCATCACCAATGCCTGCTTGGGTTGGGCGCGGGCAAACCGGCGTTGGGCGAAGTGAATTACCGGATCAGCCTGAAGCTGCCGTTTTGCCAGGACGGCTCAACGTACGGACAGGTTGTGCAGCCGTCTGCCGAGGCGCAAAAACTGCTTTCAGGGCTGAATCCGGAGCAACAAAAACTCTTGCTCGCACCGCTCGCTTCTGACCACGATCTCAAGCGCCTGAAAAAGGCCTATGGCACTGAAGCTGTCGCAGACCTGCGTGATCTCAAATTCTTCAAGGAGCGCACCGGGCTGTCGACGGAACAGGTCGAGCAGCTACTGGGACATGGCAGATACGGCCCTCGCGCCTCGACCAATATCCCGCCCTCGACTCGTAACCGCCAGAGTCCTGCTTACATCAATGGTCCCGACACTTCTTCCCCCGACCTGGTGCTTGAAACCCAAACGACCCGGCAAGGGTTCAATTACAAGTCCTACGAGCGCTTCGACCGCATGCAGCGAATGATCCGATTGCAGCGATGGACTGGTATTCCCTTTGCCGAACTGGATACGTTGCTCATCAATATCATGCATTCGGAAGGCAACACCCTGATGACGCTCAGCGCCAATACCTTGCGCGCGCTTGGGGTCTATCAGTACATGAAGCGGCGCCGTGGCATCACACCAGAAGAATTTGCCTCGCTCATGAGCGAAATGCCGACCCGCGCTAGTGCAGAGCGTGTTTCGTTGTTCGACCAGGTATTCAATCGCACCGGTCTTCTCCAAAGCCCTGCGTGGGGGGGGCAAGCGACAGACCTTGATACCGCAGACTCCAAGACACTCAGCTATCTCGGTGCGGGCCTGGGACTCGCGCTCACCGAAGATGCGTTGTTGCTGCTGCTGAAACAGACTGAGACGTACCTGGCGCTAAAACAGGATTTGCCGACCGTATCCTCACTCTACCGCCAGGCCCGTATCGCACGGATGTTCGGGCTGTCGCCTCTTGAGTGCACGGAATTGGCTCGGATACTGGGAGGGGAGACTTTCTGTCGAGCCTTGGTGACGGGGAGCCTGAACACGGCAGGCCCCGACATACTCGACGTACTGATGGCGATGGATTGGGCAGTGGACTGGCTCAAGCAAAACCATCTCGATGTGCTGGCGTGGTGTCGCCTGTTCGACACTTCCCGGGATGACTTACCGTTGAATCAAAATCTGCAAAACCGACTGGTCGCACTTCGAGATCACGCCAAACCCACCAGAGACGACCAACGCCTGGTAGAAACACTGCTGCACGATATCGCTGACTTGTCCGCCGAGTATTCCCCCTGCGTGATGAAAATGGCCGAGACGAATGCCACGAAAATTGTCGACGCCATCATCCCAACTGACGGCAAAGCCCTCCCGTTGCTCGCACGCGTGCTTCGCACCGCGCAAGCCTGCCAGCACTTACATCTGAGCAGCAGCACGCTACAGACATTGATGGACAATCCCACATGGTTAGCCCCGAACAGCTCAGGGGCGCTTAAACCGCAAACGCTGTATTTACTCGAACGCTTCAATCACTGCGCACGGCATCAGGCCCAGTCAGAAGAAAACCTGTTGCATTACTTGCAACTCGCCGATCAAGACGTAACGCAACATTCAGTGCAGGCAGCCAACGACCAGTTGGCCAACCTCCTGGGTTGGAGTACTGAGCAAGTGACTTGCCTGACAGCGCAATTGCCGACACAACGCGCCACCACGATACAAGACGTGGATTGGGTCATGCGTTGCCAGGCGTGTTGCATGGATACAGGCCTGTCGGCAAGCCTGCTGCTCAAGGCCGCCGCACTCAATGGCGACAGCCCGACGCCGGAGTGGAAAATCGTCGGTGAAGGACTGATCGCTGCGAGCCATTGAGGCGTACATTTTTTTTCAAGGATTGAATATGACCGTTGCCATGAAAAAGCAGCTGGATGAAAGCCTGCGAGATGCGCAGTTGGCGTTCTACCTACACAAGATCGCGCCGGGAAAAAGCCTGCCAGGAACAGCGCTACTCAAGACTGCCCGAGACCTTTATGAATATTGGCTGCTGGACGTGCTGGTCAGCCAGGATGTGCCCACCACGCCAGTGGCGTGCGCCATTGCCAGCCTTCAGCAATACATCAATCGCATCCTGATGAATATGGAGCCCGGCTACGATCTGGAAAGCATCACGCCCGAGCATATGCAAACGTGGCGCAACGAGATGCATCAATACCCAATCTGGGCGGCTCATCAGAACCTGCTTTATTTCCCGGCAGGTTATCTGGACCCCGTCCTGAGAAACAACAAGAGCGGCAACTTTCAGCAGTTGGAAAACGAACTCAACCAGAACCGGATCCAGGCCGACGCGGTTCAATCGGCGGTCATGGCCTACCTGACCCGATTCGAAGAAATCGCCAATCTGAATATTCTCAATGGCTACATCGACGGTGCAGATTTTGCCAACAGCACCTATTATTTCATCGCCAAGTCCCGCACCGAAAACACCTACTTCTGGCGCTCGCTGAACATGGGGCAACGTCCGCTGGGCGGTACGCCACCACCGCCCCCTGCCATCGCCGCCAAACTGGACCAGCCGGATCCGTTCGCCTGGTCGGATTGGGAAAAAGCCGATGTGCCGATTCCCGACAGCGCGGTCGAACACTCAATTCGTCCTGTCTGGTTCAACAATCGTCTGTTCGTTGTTTGGGCAGAATGCATCCATCAGGATCAGCCGGCCTCCAGCGCGCCTTCAAACGCCGAAACCACAGCCCCCCAAATGAATCATCCGCTACTGCGCTTGTGCTATTGCTTTAAAAAACAGGATGGTATTTGGAGCACCCCACGAGTTGGCCTGCAGGGTTATTGCGAGGACAAAACGCTGTGTGGCAAGGGCCTTGATGCCATTAAATCATCCATAGGTACTGCAGCTGAGCAACACAATAAAGGCGCCCACGGTGCATTGTTTCTCACTCTCTATGCAGCAGGGTCCAAAACGGACGCCCCCCATCAAGCCGACAACGAATTTGCCTTCAATAGAACGATTTGTATCGACAGTAATCTCGCCACTACTAGCCCAACCTTCACCGAAAAAGAGCACATAGGCGCTGTCAACCAACGCATTCAAACACGAATATTTTCAGAAATCGAAATCACTGAAACGCCTCTCCCAACGGACATGAACATCCTCATGTCGGGTTTCGAAAGCCAACAAGATCGGATAAACATCAGATCGAAAATAGACCGGACCGCCTCCGCGGTGAGGCTACGCATGACCTCAAGCAGCGACCTCAACGGGGTGGGTTTATATACGACGCCTGAAACAATCAAGTTGAGACTTGCAACCCGGCCCGATCGATCCCCGAGACTTCAACTTAACTTAGTACTTCCTGCCCGCAGCCTGCCAGACGCAGCCTATGTGGTGCTTGAGCCGGACTCACAACTCACCATCAGCGACCACACCCCGTTATCGCACCCGCACACACTATCGATCGACGGCATGGCTGATGTACTCAGAGACTCTGAACATTCGCCCGGTATCACCCTGCATGCCAATACAGATCTTCAGGGAAAAGTTGTCTCTACCGAGGCAGTACGTCATCTGATTGAGGAAAGTAGACGCGGGAATGACAGCTCAATTTCCGGGACGGTAAAAAACGTAACGATGCAAGCCAACAATGGCACAGCTATCGACCTTGGCCAGGCAACCGTCAATCTTGATGAACCACTTGACCTTCAATATGTAATTTTCCGTCAGCCAACCACCTTGGCAACTCAAACGCCGTCATATAAAGACCTGACGGTGGTAGTTGAGTCCAAGCCCGCGTCTAAGCTGATGGCGTCCTTCGAGTTCGCTTGGCACAGCAACGACCTCAGCGGCGACGGCGATACTTTTTTTTGTGGGGTGGCCTTTGTCTACCCCAATGAACCGGAAACGAAGCGCTATTCCGCCCTTAAAGGCATCAAGCTGAACTTCATCCCTACGCGCCTCCAGGCCCCAGGCATTACCTCCTCATCGACAGCCGGACTGGGCACCGCCCAATTTATCGATTTCACCCATAGCGCCGTCAAAACCAGCGATGCCGGAAGCCTACTCCGCCAGCCGATCAGGTTGAACACCACGTTTGCCGCAGAACTGATCCGCCGTACAGAAAACGGCCTGGATGAACTGTTCGATTGGACGACACAACACTTGCGCGAACCGACCATACCCGACGGCGCCAACGACGAGATGGATTTCCACGGCCCTTACGGTCGTTACTTCACCGAACTGTTCCTCTACTTGCCATGGCTGGTCGCCCACCGTTTGAACGTCGAACAGCGCTATGAAGAAGCCGAATGCTGGTTACGTCATCTCTTCGATCCAAGTCGCGGCAAAGAAAGTTGCTGGAAGGCCGTCCCTTTGCTCGACAGCAACACGCCTTCGTATGCCGACCAGGCGCCGCACGACCCTCATCAGATCGCGCTCAGTCATCCAGTGCACTTTCGCAAGGCGCTGTACTTCCTGTACCTCGACATCCTGATCAATCGAGGCGACGACGCCTACCGCGAACTGACCCCTGACAGCCTCAGCGAGGCAAAGCTGTGGTACGTGCGGGTGCTGGATCTGTTGGGACCACGCCCGATCGTTCAACTCATCGATGATTGGGCGAGCATCAGCTTGCAAACGCTTAGCAAAACGACCAGTGGCGATTTACGGACATTCGAACAATCACATGCCCATTCCCAGCCCTCATTGTCGGTTCGTGGGAGCGGTGAGCACGCGTCCTTGTCAGCGATCGACAGCCCGCACTTGCGCCTGCCATTTCACCCACAGTTGCTCCGGTGCTGGGACATTGCAGAAAGCCGCCTGTACAACTTGCGACATAACCTCGACATTGCTGGAAAACCGCTGCATTTGCCGATATTTGCAGCGCCGCTGGATCCTCGCGTGTTGCTCAGCAACGCGGTCTTGAATACTTCGGACAATACGGTTCGAGGGGGGCCGCCCACAGCTATCCCGCACTTTCGGTTCTCGGTCATGCACCATCAGGCGTTGAGTGCGGTGGAAAGCCTCAGCCAATTTGGCACCACACTGCTGTCATTGATCGAGCGCAAGGAACAGGCGCAGTTGCAAGAACTGCAACAACAGCAGGCCTGGGAATTGGCGAAAATCTCGATTGACCTGCAGCGCCAGGCCTTGAATATCGATCGTCAGAACCGCCAGGCGCTGCTCGCAAGCCAGGCAATTGTTCAAAACCGCGTAACCCATTACAAAACACTGCTGGACGGTAGTCTAACTGGCAAGGAAATAGCCGTCAGTGGGTTCTCCATATCCAGCGGTACGTTTGAGGCTGCTGCACTGTCCTTCCAAATCGGGGCGGGATTGGCGATGCTGGCTCCAAACATGGTGGGGTTTTGCATTGGCGGCAGCCGTTGGGAGGGGCCGTTGCTCGCCGCCTCTGCGGCCTCGCATAGCGCCGCGATCATAAACCGCACGATTGCGGCCGACCTCGACCGTCAAGCCATATTCGATCGCCGCCGGGAAGATTGGCAACACACCTATGAGCAATCACAGCTCGAGCTGGCCCAGATTGACGCACAACTGGCGCAATTCACCGAACAGGAAACCGCCACTCGCCTGCAACTGCGCCTGGCCGAATCAACCCTGAGCCAAACCAAGGCCAACTACGATCTTCTCAGTAAGCGCTTTACCAGAGCACAGCTGTATCAATGGCTGAACAGCCAGTTTGCCGCCCTCTATCGCCAGGCCTACGACACCACGCTGGCCCTATGCTTCGCCGCCGAGGCCTGTTGGCAATATGAAATTGCCAATTTCACCACGAGATTCATCCAACCCGGAGCATGGAATACCACCTATCGAGGACTTGGAGCAGGCGAGCAATTGAAACTCAGCCTGTTGAACATGCAGGCCGAATATCTGCGCCGTAGCGAGCGAGAGCTGGAGATTCGCAAGACGATTTCACTGCGTCAATTGAATGACCAGACCAAGACTAAAACCATCAACAAGCCATGGCTGGAAATGCATGCCGAACTGAAGAAAGGCCAATGCGAATTCGAGCTGTCCCAAGAACTGTTCGAGAGTGATTACAAAGAACAGAAGCACTACCTGCGGCGGATCAAAACCATCAGCGTTTCCTTGCCGGCCGTTGTGGGTCCTTACGAAAACATCCGAGCCATACTGACCCAAACCTCCAGCAAAGTGCTCATGTCCCATGATGCCAAAGGACAAGCCATGGAGGGCCGGCGCGCCAACCAACAGATCGCCCTTTCCACCGGCGTCGACGACAACGGCCTGTTCACCCTGAACTTCAACGATGAACGCTACCTGCCGTTTGAATACACCGGTGCGATCTCCAAATGGAAACTGACTTTCCCGAACTTCGAAGCGCAAAAAGACCTGCTTGACTCACTGACCGATGTCATCGTGCATGTGAGCTACACGGCCAGGGTCGGTGGAGGTGTGGCATGAGTGAACAAACCGCACTGCCGATCACTGCGCCGTCGCTGCCCAAGGGGGGTGGCGCCATCCAGAGTATCGGCAAAGGGTGGGGCGAAGTCGGCGCCCACGGCACGGCTTCCTATGAGGTGGCGTTGCCCATTTCCCCGGGGCGGGGCTTTGCTCCAGCCCTGTCCTTGAGCTACAGCAGCTCGGCCGGCAACGGTGTGTTCGGGATCGGCTGGGGGTTATCGTTACCCAGCGTGGCGCGACGCACCAGCAAGGGCGTGCCCGCCTATAACGATGATGACGAGATCGTCGGCCCCAGCGGCGTGGTCTGGTTGCCCGAACACGGTATCAGTCCAACCCAAGTCGATCGCTACAACGGTTTGGACCTGGGCACGACCTACACGGTGACGCGTTACTTGCCGCGAATCGAAGCCAGCTTCGACCGAATTGAATATTGGTCGTCGGAAGGGGATAAACCAGGTTTCTGGCTTGTGCACGGTGCCGATGGCAGTCTGCATGTCTTCGGGAAAGATCCGCAATCGCGACGGGCAGATCCCCAGGACAAGAACCGTGTGGGTGAGTGGCTGCTGGAGGAAAGCCTGAATGCTCATGGCGAGCACATTCTGTATCAATACACAGGAAAAAAGGGCAAGGGCCAACGCTACTTGAGCCACGTACGCTATGGCAATGTGAAGGCCGACGCCAGCCTTTACGCTTGGAAAACAGAGCCGCCGAAGCCAGGCCAATGGCACTTCGAACTGGTGTTCGACTACGGTGAGCGAAGCACCGAGTACGAGAAAAAACCATCCTATGAAGGACTGCAATCGCAAAAACGCAGCGATGCGTTCTCCACCTTTGCTTACGGTTTCGAACTGCGCACCGATCGCCTGTGCCGCCAGGTATTGATGTTCCATCGCTTTCCCAGAGAGCTGGGCGCCGATCCTGTTCTGGTGCGACGCCTGCTGCTTGAGTACCGCGAGACGTCCCTTGGATATAACCTGCTGAGCGCAGCGCACGACCAAGCATTCGGCGACGAAGACATCCCCCAGAGCCGTCCTCCCATCGAATTCCAATACAGCCCGTTCAACGCCCCGCCCGATAACGCGGCCTGGGAACCCTTCAAAAACTTGCCTGGGCTCAGCGGCGAACAAGGCATCCAATGGGTGGACTTGTATGGTGAAGGTTTGCCCGGCGTGCTCCATCGAAGCGATGCAGGCTGGTACTACCGTGAGCCCATTCGAGGTGAAGCCAAGACTGATAAAGTGACTTACGGCCAGTGGGAACTGTTACCTGAGATCCCTGTCGCCGACACAACAAAAACACTGCGCCAAACGCTGAGTGACCTCACAGGCGACGGTCGTCTGGACTGGATCATTGGCCAACCGGGGTTCAGCGGCTTCTTTTCCCTCGGCGCGGATCGAAAGTGGTCGAATTTCGCGACCTTCCAGGCGTTTCCTGCCGAATTTTTCAGTCCGAAAGGGAATCTGGCCGACCTGATGGGCGAAGGGCTCAGCGACTTGGCCCTGATAGGCCCACGCAGCGTTCGCGTGTATGCCAACCAGCGCGAGCAGGGTTTCGCTGCCGCCAGGGAGGTTTCTCACGACATCAATGACGATACGTTGCCGGTATTCAGCGGGTCATCCTCCGAGCTGGTGGCTTTCAGTGATCTGCTCGGCAGCGGCCAGCAGCATTTGGTGCGCATTCGTCACGACGAGGTGAAGTGTTGGCCAAACTTGGGCCACGGCCGATTTGGCAAAGGCATCGTGTTGGATTTTCCGGGCCTCGCCTACCACACCTTCGACGCCGCGCGTATTCGTCTTGCTGACCTGGATGGTTCCGGGGCCGCCGACCTGATCTATCTGCAAACGGATCAAGCATTGATCTTCATGAACCAATGCGGCAATGGTTTCGCTCCTGCGGCCAAGTTGCCCTGGCCGCCCGGCCTGCGCTACGACGACTTATGCCAGGCAAGCATCGTCGATCTGCAAGGGCTGGGCTGCTCCAGCCTGGTGCTGAGCGTGCCGCACCTGACCCCAGCGCAACATCAGCGCTACGACTTTGTGAAGAAAAAGCCGTATCTGCTCACCGAGACCCGCAACAACATGGGTGCCGCCAACCGCATCACTTATCGCAGCTCGGCCCAGGAATGGTTGGACGAGAAAGCATCAAGAGTCATAGCCGAAGAGTCCCTTGCCTGCCATGTACCGGTGCCCTTGCACTTGGTGTCGCGCCAGGCCCAGAAGGATGAGATTACCGGTAATCGCCTGACACAAAGATTTTCCTATCGCCAGGGTTATTACGACGGTCTCGAACGGGAATTTCGTGGCTTCGGTTTGCTGATACAAACCGACGCCGAGGCTTTTTCCGACGATGCCAACAAGTCCCCAGACTTCACAGTGCCTTGCTTTAAAAAAAGCTGGTTTCATACCGGTCAGGCAGTGGACATGGACCGCACCGGATATCACAGCGCCGACTCGAAGGCCCAGGCGCTTGGCAAAGCGTTACTGTGCCGATACAAAGATGAAGAAAATGCCGATACATTGGTTGACGCACCAGACGAAGCGACCAGACTTGAGATGTGCCGCGCCCTGAGCGGTCATTTACTGCGCAGCGAGACCTACGCAAAGGACGAAAAAGGGACGCTGTACTCGGTCCAGGAAAACCGTTATCGGGTCCGCCTGCAACAAGCTCCCCAGGGCTCGCGCAGTTATGCCTCCCTGCTGCCATTTCTGTTGGAATCCATCAGCTACCAATACGAAGGCCAGAACGAAGATCCACAGTGCCAGCACACGATCAACTTGCAGCATGATCGTTACGGTGCCGTGATCCACAGCGTGAAAATCCACTACGCCCGCCGCAAAACGCCTGCCGATCCTGCGCCATTCAGCGACATTGATCAGAACAAATGGTGGACAGACGCTCATGATCCGGCGCAACAGTGCTATTACCTGACCGAAAGCCGCGCTGAGATCATCAACCTGCAAACGTCTGAAGAATGGCGCCTGGGTTTACCTTATCGCCAGCGGACCAACGCGTTGAAACGGCCCAAGGCGCCTGAAGACGGAGGACTGGCACCGGAGAATATTTCTTTTGAGAAGATTTGCGAACTCGTCGCAAAGTCAAGCTGGACGACCCAGGCCGTTCTTACCGGCCTCTGCGTCACACGCTACAAGGAGGCTTCGGCCGACAAAACCTTGCCAGACGGCAAAGCCAGCTTCGAAGCCCTGGTCGACCATCTGGAAACCGCCGAGCTGGACGAAAACGCCCTGCAAGCCTTCGACCTGTTACCGGAAAGGTCGCGCCCCGCGGGAACTCTGTTGAAAACAATCGGCTATGAACCCATGACCGATTTCCTTCCGGCGAGTACCTCATCCAAGAAGCTGTGGTCAGTCAAGAGTGGCTTTGCGACCTATGCCGGCTTGGAAGGTTTCTACAAAACCAAGACCGTGCAGCCAAGCAACAGCCACGGCGTGACCAAGATCAGCTACGACCCATACACTTGCTTTGTGACCGGGTTCGAACTGCCCGATGGCTGCACGACCAAGGCGCAATACGATTACCGTACCTCCCTGCCCCAGCGCGTCGAAGACTCCAACGGTAACGTGCAGGAAGGCCTTGTCGATGCCTTCGGCCAGGTACTGGCCAGCACCTTTTACGGCGACGAGAACGGCAGCCCCGTTGGTTTCAAACCGGTTGCGGCGTTCAAGCAATCGCATAAAAGCCCGGCAGCAGCGATCGCACAGGACAAGGACGCTTTGCAAGACGCCGCCACTGCTATCTATTACGCGCCATTCAGCTGGATGGGAGACATATCGGAAACAGGCCGCGAGGACACCGACTGGCTGGAGCGCTGTGTGACCAACGGCGACGTATTGCCGACCGGGCATGTCCGCGCTTCGGCTCGCGCGCGGCTGTCGAAACGCGAGGTAGTTTCTGCCGACGATAAAAAACTGAAACGCGCAATTCGTACTTCGAAACGTGAGCCGATCCACATCGCCACACTAGTTGCCGATCGTTACCCCGATGACGAGCAAAAACAAATCCGAATCGCCATGACGTGCTTCGATGGCTTTGGTCGCCAGTTGCAAAGTAAGCAGCGGGTCGAATCAGGCATGGCTTACATCGTGGATGCCAAGGGTGAACTGACACTCGAGGGCGACAAGCCGCAGGAACAGATCGCCGCACCGCGCTGGCACGTCAGCGAACGTGTGGAATACAACAGCAAGGGACTGGCGGTCCGAATCTACCGTCCCTACTTTGCTGATCAGCATCACCGCATCAACGACAAATCCTTTCGGCAGTTCGGCCATTGCGATCAGCAGTTTTACGATGCATTGGGCCGCCCTACCCACACCCGTCTCGCCAAACAGAATGGTCTTTCCTGGATGCGCCGGCAGACCCGTCATCCTTGGTACACCGTGGAGGAAGACGAAAACGACACGCTGGAAGAAGTCATGGCCGAACATGCCTCGACAGTTGGAGGTGAAGCATGAGCGCACGCCTTCATAGCAAAACGCCCACCCTCAACGCCGTCGACGGCCGCGGCCTACCGGTGCGCCGGGTGGCTTACTGCCGAGACAAGGAAGGCGAAAACGCCCAGACGCGCGTCAGCCGGCAAGAGTACGACGTTGCCGGACGGCTGATTGCCCAGCGCGACCCTCGGTTTGCCAACGCAACTGACGCCAATCTTGCGACCATGTACAGCCTGTCCGGCAAGCCCCTGCAAGTTAACAGTATCGACGCCGGATGGCGCGTGAACTTGCCGGGTGACGCCGGGCAGGTCCTGCGAAGTTGGGATCAACGAGAAAATCATTGGCAGTCCACATACGACAACCAACTGAGACTGACCACCGTCAAAGAGCAAGCAGGAAAAAAACTGCGTACGGTGGAGTACCGTAGCTACGGTGACAGTTCGCCGGAATCGAAGAAGCTCAATCGGTGCGGCGCGCTCATACGTCACGATGACAGCGCCGGTACCTTGATCATTGAGAAATACGCGTTATGTGGCAAACCGCATAGCCTGATAAGGCACTTCCTGAGCAAGACTGAACAACCCGACTGGCCAACCGACGAGAAAGAGCGCGATGGCCTGCGCGAAGAGGGACAAGGTTTTAAAACGAGTTGGACCTACGACGCACTGGGGCAAATTATCCAGCAGACCGATGCGACCCAGCACGAACAGCACTACACCTTCGATGTCGCGGGCCAACTCAAATCCGTGAACCTGAAAATAAAAGACGATACGGCTCCAAAAATCATCGTCAAAGACCTGGTCTACAACGCGTTTGGCCACGTCGAATCCCAAACCGCCGGCAACGGCGTGACCAGTCGTGCGGTGTTCGATCCGGCCAGCGGGCGACTGACTTCGCTCAGCGCATCGGCGCCAGGCAAAACCTTGCAAGACCTCCACTACACCTACGATGCCGTGGGGAACGTGTTGCAAATTACCGACAACGTCCAACCGGAGCGTTTCAACAGCAATCAACGGGTAAAACCCGTCAGCACCTTCACCTACGACAGCCTCCACCAGTTGACCAGCGCCACGGGGCGTGAGGCCGCCGGATTGACCGCGCCCCCCGGTCTTCCAGGCACCGGTACGATTTCATTCGACCCTACGCAACTGTTCAACTTTGCCGAGCAATACACCTACGACGACGGCGGCAACCTGACCGAGCTGCGTCATTTACGCGACGGGAATAATTACACCCGCACATTGAACGTCGCCGCCGCCAGCAATCGCCTCGCGTCTTGGAGACAGGGCGACGACACGACGACCAGAATAACGATGGACTTCGATGCCAACGGGAATCTGCAGGCCCTATGCCCGGGCCAGACACTGGTATGGAATAGTCGTAACCAACTCGACAGTGTGGTGCTGGTCAAGCGTGAAAACGGTTCCGACGACATCGAACGTTACACCTACGACAGCAGCGGTCAACGCGTGCGCAAGATCAAGACAACCCATACCGCGACGATTTCTCACACAGGGGAAGCCCGTTATCTGCCGGGGCTCGAAATCCGCACCCGGCATAACGAACGCCTGGAGGTCATCACCCTGCAAGCCGGACGCTGCAGCGTGCGTTACCTGCATTGGACCAAAGGCCGACCGTCCAGGATCGCGGCCAATCAACTGCGCTACAGCCTCGATGATCATCTGGGTTCCAGCTCACTCGAACTCGACGACAAGGCCGACCTGATCAGCCAGGAAAGTTACCTGCCCTATGGAGGAACCGCTTGGGTGGCATCCCGTTCGGCCGTGGAAGCCGATTACCGGACCATTCGTTATTCCGGCAAGGAGCGCGATGCCAGCGGGTTGTATTACTACGGGCATCGGTACTATGCACCGTGGCTGCAACGCTGGATCAGTCCAGACCCGGCGTGGGCGGTGGATGGGTTGAACCTTTATTGCATGGTGGGGAACAACCCACTGCGCTATACCGATCAGTACGGTTACAACAGAGAAGAACCCAGCATCAAGGAGGAAATAGCAGCCTACCCAGCTATTTTGTCCGAGGTGACCCAAAGGGTCGGCACGCTGAACTACCAGATCTACAACAGCACGCGGAAAAGAGACATAGCCAAAAGAGCCTTTCAAGGCTACGTCTACGGGACATTCAGGTCGCTCATCTCGTTAGGCGCCGCCGTGTTGGCCGCCCCCGCCGGCGGGTACGCTTCAATGGCAGCGAAATTCAGCACATCCAAGGCGGCTGACTCCATTGCCGACAAATTTGATGCGACCCGGCATCTGCCGCTTTCGCTCTACCCACAAGCGTCCCGCTTGAGCCCTCAGAAGATCGAACGTGACGGCAGGACAGCCTTCTATGAGGTGAATAAGAAAAAAAACAATATCCAAGAAGATATGCACCCGAGCACCGCAGCCGGACGAAGAAAGCTAGGAATTATGGCCGCCGGCTACGTTGCGACCAAGAAGCTCGGGCTTCCACGTGCGGTCGTTGATGGCATCGGAACGACTTTCGAAGCACTCCATCTCTTGGAAGGAATCCCTTCACAGAAAATCAATCAATTAAACAATGCGCTGCTTGAACTCGACGATCACTTGGAGCACGACTCAACCGTCATAAACGAGGCATTCGATACCCTCGGGGTAGAGGAGTTTTACCCCAAGGGCGCGAAGGGATACCTGTCCAAAAAACTGGACCGAATAGCTAGTCAGGCAGGCATCACCGGCACCAGCACGTTGCGCCGCTCAGACATACAACGTGACATTCATATAGCACGTGAAACGATACAACACGGGCGGGAACTACTATTCAGACTTAAGGAACACAATACGTCGTTAGGGCGCTGGTAAACACCAACCGATTCCCAAATGGATCACTGATCGCCATGTCCTGGCTTCCCCAGGGCATGGCCTGGATCTGGGGGTGGGCGTAGCGGTATTGCTTGGCCAGTAATTGCTGCTGGAAGGCTTCCAGCTCATCGGTCTCGATCCGCAACGCCGAGCCCGGTGTGCAATCGCCATGGTGTTCGGACAGGTGCAGCACGCAGTCGCCGCGGGAGACTTGCAGGTACAGCGGGAAGTCGTCACCGAAGCGATGTTGCCAATCGACGGTAAAGCCCAGGAAGTCGACATAGAACACCAACGCCTTGGCTTCATCGAAGATCCGCAGGATTGGGGTGGTTTTACCGAAGCTCATGGGTTGCTCCCTGGCTGAAAAGACCCAGTTTAGATGGGTTGATCCCATTGCTTCGGCCTTGAACCGGGGTTCTTTAGTGTCGCAGTGCCGTTGTTGTGACGCCAATTAACACAATATCAGCCACTTACACGTCATTCGATAGACCAAATCCCTGGCGCAGATCGCCCTCGCGCGCCAGGAATCGACCTTCCCGTCGCCCGTTTGCCTGTCCTTCGCGATAGCCCAAGACACCATTGACCCACACGCCATCGATACCGTCAGCAGCTCGTTGAGGTTCGTTGAAATCGGCCACGTCGCGAATGGTTTGGGGATTGAACAACACCAGGTCCGCCCAATGGCCTTCACGAATTTCGCCCCGTTGCTTGAGGCCGAAGCGCGCCGCCGAAAGGCCGGTCATTTTGTGCACGGCGGTGTGCAACGGAAAAAGCCCGACGTCACGACTGAAATGCCCCAGTACCCGTGGGAAAGCCCCCCACAAGCGCGGATGGGGAAACGGGTCTTCGGGCAAACCGTCGGAGCCGACCATGGACAACGGATGGGCGAGGATCCGTCGTACGTCGCCCTCATCCATGCCGTAGTACACCGCGCCGGCCGGTTGCAGGCGCCGGGCCGCCTCCAGCAGCGACACGTCCCAATCGTTGGCGATGTCGGTCAGGTCGCGACCGCCCATGTGCGGATGCGGTGTCGACCAGGTGATGGTGATGCGATGGGCATCGGTCACCTGCTTGAGATCCAGGGTCGAGGAGCTGGCCGCATAGGGATAGCAATCACAGCCGACCGGGTGGGTCTGCGCCGCGCTTTCCAACGCCGCGAGCACCTGCGGGCTTCGTCCCCAATTACCGGCGCCCGCGCATTTGAGGTGGGAAATGATCACCGGGCTTTGGGCGTGTCGGCCAATCTGGAAGGCCTCGTCCATGGCTTCGAGCACCGGTTCGAATTCGCTGCGCAGGTGGGTGGTGTAGACCGCACCGAACGCGGCCAACTCTTCGCTCAGTTGCATGACTTCGTCGGTGGACGCCGAAAACGCGTTGGCGTAGGCCAGGCCGGTGGACAACCCCAGGGCACCGGCCTCCAGGCTTTCGCGCAATTGCCGACGCATGGCGGCGATTTCTCCCACCGAGGCGGTGCGCAACAAATCGTCCATGTGATTGCTGCGCAACGCCGTGTGCCCGACCAACGCAGCCACGTTGACCGCCGGTGTGGCGGCCTCTACGGCTGCGCGATAATCCGTAAAGCGCGGGTAGGCGAACGCCTGGGCCATGCCGAGCAGGTTCATCGGGTCCGGTGGATCGCCCCGCAGGCTCACCGGCGAAGCGCTGATGCCGCAGTTGCCGACGATGACGGTGGTCACGCCCTGGCTGAGCTTGGGCAGCATCTGCGGTTGGCGAATGACCACCGTGTCGTCGTGGGTGTGCACATCGATGAAGCCTGGCGCGAGCACGCAGCCGGCGGCGTCGATGTCTTCAACCGCGCGGGCATCGCGCAAGTCGCCGATGCGTTCGATGCGACCGGCGCGAATGGCGACGTCGGCGCGGTAGCCAGGCGTGTCGCTGCCATCGATGACCAGCGCATTGCGGATAAGCGTGTCGTACAGCATGTCAGTCTCCCAGCGGCAAGTGATCGTCGCCGCCGCGGTAATCGTCGAGGGCGAGTTTGACCCGCCGCAGACGCTCTTGATTGTCTTCGGGGTGGGTCAGCGCCAGCTCGGTGGCCAGCACATCAATGGCCAGCAGCATGCCGTAGCGCGCCGCCGTGGGTTTGTAGATGAACGAGGTTTCAGCGCCTTGCAGGGGCAGCACGCAGTCGGCCAGTTGGGCCAGTGGCGAGTCGGCACGGGTGATGGCCAGGATCGCCGCGCCATAGCTGCGGGCCAATTCAACGGCACTCAACAGCTCCGGCGTGATACCGGTCAGCGAACAGGCAATGACCAGATGTTGGTCGCTCAACGAGGTGGCGGTGATGCGCATCATCACCGGGTCGCGACAGGCGGCAATCGGGTAGCCAAAACGCACCAGCCGCACCTGCAACTCCTCGCCGCACAGCGCCGACCAGCCCCCGAGGCCGAACGCATGGATCATCCGCGCCTTGCCGATCATCCGCACGGCATCGCCGAACCGCGACTCTTCGAACGCCGACAAATGCTGGCGCAGGGTCGCTTCGATATCGCCGACGATCTGTCCATAAAACGCCGATTGCTCCGGCGCGCCAGCCGGGTCGAGGAAACGGCTACCGACACCGCTGGCCTGGGCCAGTTGCAGGCGCAAGTCCCGCAGGTCGCGGCACCCGACCGTGCGAGCGAACCGCGACAGCGTAGCGCTGCTGACTTCCGCCCGTTGGGCCAGTTCATCGAGGCTGGCGGAGGCGGCAAAGCCTACGTCGTCGAGCATCAGCCGAGCGATTCGGCCTTCGCCGGCGCTGAAGGAATCCTGCCGGGAGCGGATCTGGTAGAGGATGTCCATGGCGGCTCCTGTTGGGTGGCGTTGCGCTCAAAGCAAGCGTGAAAGCCCGAGGGTCAAGGCGAACGCGACCACGGAGATCAGCGTTTCGAGCACGGTCCAGGTCTTGAAGGTTTGGGTGACGGTCATATTGAAGTATTCCTTGATCAGCCAGAAGCCGCCGTCGTTGACGTGGGAAAAGATAACCGACCCGGCGCCGGTCGCCAGCACCAGCAACTCGGGGTGTGGATAACCCAGGCCAATCGCCACGGGCGCGACGATGCCCGAGGCGGTGGTCATTGCCACGGTGGCCGACCCTGTGGCGACGCGCATCAGTGCGGCGAACAGCCAGCCCATGACCAGCGGTGACAGCTGGAATTCCTGGGCCAGGCCGACGATCTGTTGCGTGACCCCGGCGTCCACCAAAATCCGGTTCAAACCGCCGCCGGCGCCCACCAGCAAGGTGATGCTGGCGGTCGGTGCCAGGCATTCGTTAGTGAACTTGAGGATCGATTCACGGTTGAAGCCCTGGGCCAGGCCGAGGGTCCAGAAGCTGAGGATGGTCGCCAGCAGCAAGGCGATCACCGAGTTGCCGATGAACAACAGGAACTGGTTGAAACCGCTGCCCGGCGTGGAAATCAGGTTGGCCCAGCCGCCGATCAGCATCAGGATCACCGGCAGGAGAATGGTCCCCAGGGTCACGCCGAAGCCCGGCAGATTCGCGCGCGGCTCACGGTCGAGGAATTGTCGCTCCAACGGGTTTTCAGCCGGTAGCTGGATGCGCGGCACGATGAATTTGGCGTACAGCGGGCCGGCGATGATCGCGGTGGGAATGCCGATCAGGATCGCGTACAGCAAGGTCTGCCCCACCGAAGCCTGGAAGGCCTGCACCGCCAGCATCGCCGCCGGATGCGGCGGCACCAGCGCATGCACCACCGACAGCCCGGCGACCATCGGCAGCCCCACCATCAGGATCGACACGCCCACACGCCGGGCGATGGTGAAGGCGATGGGCACCAGCAGCACGAAACCGACTTCGAAGAACAACGGCAGCCCGACCAGGAAGGCAATGCACACCATCGCCCAATGAGCGTTGCGCTCGCCGAAGCGTTCGATCAACGTCTGCGCCATCCGCTCGGCGCCGCCAGACTCGGCCATCATCTTGCCGAGCATCGTGCCCAGGGCCACCACCAGCGCAATGTGCCCCAGCGTCTTGCCGACACCCGCCTCGTACGCCCCCACCACACCCGAGGGCGGCATCCCGGCCAGCAACGCCAGGCCAATGGACACCAGGGTAATCACAATGAACGGATTGAGCCGATAACGGGCGATCAGCACGATCAGCGCAATGATCGCGATGGCCGCGTAGACCAGGAGCCAATAACCGAAAGCAGGGGCCATGCGTTACTCCTCGAATGGGGTCACGTCGATGTGTTGTGAAACTCATAAATCATTTCGACGGAGAATCTTCAAACCCACTGAAAGTAATTTTCGCGCACAGATAAAATTTGTCGCTGACGGACATCGCGACACGGCGTTGATGAAAATTCAGCGCAAGACTTTCATCGCCCTTGTGGCGAGGGGATTTATTTTGATCGTTCCCACGCTCCCGCGTGGGAATGCCACCAGGGACGCTCCGCGTTCCGCTTCTGCAAGGTGACGCAGAGCGTCACGGGATGCATTCCCACGCAGAGCGTGGGAACGATCAACAAATCCCCTCGCCACAGACGGCTGGCCGCCCCGCACTCAATTCCGTACCATCCGCCCCTGTTTTTTGCACCACTCCCCGGCAGCCGACTCTCCACCGGCGCCCAGTCAGGTAAATCATGAAATCAGCACGTCTTCGCGCCGACGCCCTCGCCGGCCTCACCACTTCTTTCGCCTTGCTCCCCGAATGCATCGCCTTCGCCCTGGTGGCCCACCTCAACCCGCTGATGGGGCTCTACGGCGCGTTCATCCTCTGCACGCTGACCGCCCTGTTCGGCGGCCGGCCAGGCATGGTGTCGGGGGCGGCGGGGTCAATGGCCGTGGTCATCATCGCGCTGGTGGTGCAGCACGGCGTGCAATACCTGTTGGCCACCGTGCTGCTGGGCGGGCTGTTCATGATGGCCTTCGGGCTGTTGCGGTTGGGCAAGCTGGTGCGCATGGTCCCGCACCCGGTGATGCTCGGCTTCGTCAACGGCCTGGCGATTGTCATTGCGCTGGCCCAACTGGAGCATTTCAAGCAGGGTGGAACCTGGCTCAGCGGCAGCCCGCTGTATCTGATGGCCGGCCTGGTAGCACTGACCATGGCCGTCGTCTACCTGCTGCCGCGGCTGACCCGCAGCGTGCCGCCGGCCCTGGTGGCGATCCTCGGTGTCGGCCTGGCGGTCTACCTGCTCGGCCTGCCCACCCGAACGCTGGGCGACATGGCCCATATCGCCGGCGGCTTGCCCGCCTTCGCCTGGCCCGATCTTCCCTGGAACCTGGAGACCCTGCAGATCGTCATGCCCTACGCGGTGATCATGGCAATGGTCGGTTTGCTGGAAACCCTGCTGACCCTGAACCTGACCGACGAAATCACCCAGAGCCGCGGTTATCCGGACCGTGAATGCGTGGCGCTGGGCGCAGCCAACATCGCCTCCGGGCTGTTCGGCGGCATGGGCGGCTGCGCCATGATCGGCCAGACGGTGATCAACCTCAGCTCGGGTGGGCGCGGACGGTTATCGGGCGTGGTGGCCGGGGTGATGGTGTTGCTGTTCGTGTTGTTCCTGTCGCCGCTGATCGAGCGCATCCCGCTGGCTGCGTTGGTGGGCGTGATGTTCGTGGTTGCGCAGCAGACCTTCGCCTGGGCCTCGCTGCGGGTGATCAACAAGGTGCCGAAGAGTGATGTGTTGGCGATCATCGCGGTGACCATCATTACGGTGTTCACCGACCTGGCGGTGGCCGTGCTCTGCGGTATCGTCATCGCGGCGCTCAACTTCGCCTGGCAACAGGCCCGGGAGCTGTACGCCGATACGCACCAGGAAGCCGACGGCAGCAAACTCTATCGCCTGCACGGCACGCTGTTCTTCGCCTCGACGACACCGTTCCTCAACCAGTTCGACCCGGCCAACGACCCGGCCCTGGTGACCCTCGATTGCCGTCACTTGCGCTTCGTCGACTACTCGGCCGTCGCCGCACTCAAGACCCTGCGCGAACGCTACAGCAAAGCCGGCAAGCACCTGCGTGTGTTCCACCTGTCCGAGCGTTGCAAGCAAATGCTCAAGCGCGCCGGCGTGCAGCACGACTGACAACATGCCAACACACACCCTGTGGGAGCGAGCAAGCTCGCTCCCACAGGGATAGGGGGTTATCAGCCCTTGAACTCCCGCGAGGCGTAGCCGGCGAGCTTGCCCTGGATGAAGTCCAGGAAGCACTGGATGCGCAGGGCCAGTTGCGAGTTGCGGTAATACACCGCGTTGATCGGCTGGCGATAGCCGCTGTTGGCGTCGGCCAGCAGCACCTTCAGCCGACCGGCACGGATGTCTTCGCGGGTCATGAAGTCCGACAGGCAGGCAATGCCCTGCCCCTGCAGCGCCAAGTGGCGCACGGTCTCGCCGCTGGACGCGCTGATGGCGGGTTGGATCGGCCAACGATCACCGTGTACGTGGCGCAGCGGCCACTGGTTGAGGCCCTCGTTCTGGGCAAACCCCAGCAGCGCATGGCCTGCCAGTTCGGCGACGCTTGACGGCGTGCCGTGCTGCTTCAGATAAGCGGGGCTGGCCAGGATGTGCAACGGGCTGCAACCCAGGGCGCGGGCGTGGAGCGTCGAGTCGGTGAGGGTGCCGATGCGGATGGCGATGTCGGTGCTTTGCTCCAGCAGGTCGATGATCAGGTCGTTGCTGTTGAGTTCGAGCTGGATGTCCGGGTAGAGCCTGCGGAACTCTTCGATGTGCGGGACGATGGCATGCAGCATGAACGGCGAGGCCGCGTTGATGCGCAACCGGCCTGCAGGGTTCTTCTGGCGGGATGACAGGCGCTCCTCCAGCTCATCCATCTGGTCGAGGATGCCTTTGGCCTGCTCGAAGAAATACTTGCCCTCCTCGGTCAGGTCCATGCGCCGCGTGGTGCGGTTGATCAGCGTGGTGTCGAGCTTGGCCTCCAGCCGCGACAACGTGCGGCTGACCGCCGACGGCGTCTGCCCGACCTGCTCGGCGGCGGCGGAGATGGATCCGCACTCGATCACGCAGATGAAAATCTGCAATTCGTCGGATCTGGCTTTCACGTATCCCCCTGTCGACTGATCTCTCTTGTGGCGAGGGGATTTATCCTCGCGATGTGGGAGCAAAGCTTGCTCGCGATGAAGGCGCCGCGGTCTTTCGGGGATCGAGGGGTCTGTTTCGCGAGCAAGCTTTGCTCCCACAGCGCAGGTTTACCCACCCGCCACAGGATAGTATCGGGATGTGAGGTAAAAGACAGGTCACGCCTTCAGACCGAACGCCTCGCGCAAATGCTGTTCATACCGCGCCACATCCCCTTCGATGTTCGGGCGCTTCATCACGTCCACGCACAGGAAGGTTGGCAGGCCGGTCATGCCGAGGAACTGGTTGGCCTTGTGGAACGGGAAGTACACCGCATCCACGCCCTTGGCCTCGAAGAAGTCGGTCGGGTCGTCGAAGGCTTGCTGCGGGGCGTTCCAGGTCAGCGACAACATGTACTGCTTGCCCTGGATCAGGCCACCGCTGCCGTATTTCTGCGAGGCATCGGAACGGGTCCGACCGTCGCTGGCGTAGAGGCTGCCGTGGCCTTCGGTGAAGACTTCGTCGATGTATTTCTTCACGGTCCAGGGCGCGCCCATCCACCAACCTGGCATCTGGTAAATGATCACGTCGGCCCAAAGGAACTTGGCGACTTCCTCCTTGATGTCGTAGCCGCCGTCGATGAAGGTGGTTTGCACATCAAAACCGCCACGGTCCAACACACTGACCGCCGTGTCGTGGAGGGTGGCGTTGTAGCGACCGTCGGAGTGAGCGAATTGTTTGCCGCCGTTGAGCAATAGGACTTTTTTCATGGGGAGCCTCATCGGGTTCCACGGCATGGCCGTCGAAGGGCCGCTGCATGGAAAGGTTGAAAATGATGGCGGCAGAATAACGATGAGCTTCATGGGGAATAAGCAGCCCAACGGCAAAACTGATTTGACCTATACGCACGAATGAACGACCGATTGTTGCCTTAGACTTCGAGACCTCTTTTATCTCAGGAGCCACCTCGATGAGCGAACTGCAAGGTTTCATCCTGCACGCCAAGACCCGTCCGGAAAAAGCCGAAGCCTTCGAAGCGCTGTTCCGCGCCTACGTCGAACCAAGCCGCGCCGAACCCGGCTGCATCGAATATCACATGCTGCGGGACCAGCAGGATCCGACGCTGTTTATCTTCTATGAGATCTGGGCATCCCAGGCGCACCTGGAGGTGCACTCGAACCTGCCGCACATGCAGCAGTTCTTCGAGCAACGCATGGATTATCTGGAGCGCGACTTCGACATCCGCCGCGTCGACATGCTCAGCCCGTCCTCGGCTAGCCGCTGATCAGCAGATGGCCGCCGAGCACGCCGAGGCCGACAAAAAACACCCGCTTGAACAACACGGCGCTGATCCGCTGGCGCAACCATTGCCCCAGCCACATCCCCAGCAGCGCCGGTGCCAGCGCCAGCAACGAAGCGCTCAATTCGCCCCCTCCCAGTGCGCCGCGCCACAACAGGCCGGCGGCCAGGGCCAGGGTAGAAACGGTGAATGACAGACCCAAGGCCTGTACCAGTTCGTCCTTGCTCAGGCCCAGCGCTTGCAGATAGGGCACCGCCGGAATGACGAATACGCCAGTGGCGGAAGTGATGAGGCCGGTGAGCAACCCGCAGAGCGGAGCGATCCACGGCTCGGCACGGGCGCCGACCCGCAACGTTGGCAGCAACAGCCCGCTCAGCGCATACAGCACGAGCGCCCCGCCCAAGGCCCGCACCACCCAGGCCCCACCCGTCATGCCGAGCCACAGCGTACCGAGCCCGGTGCCGATGAAAATCGCCAACAACAGCGGCCACAGGCGCCGAAGCAGGGCTTGCAGATGACCGCCAAACGCCAATTGCCAGACGTTGGTCAGGGTCGCCGGGATGATGAGCAGCGCCGCAGCCTGCGCCGGGGCCATAGCCAGCCCAAGCAAGCCCATGGAGATGGTCGGCAGGCCGAGGCCGATCACACCCTTGATGGTGCCGGCCAGCAGGAAGGTGCCGATAACCAGCAGGGAAAGGGCCAGGCCGAGGTTCTGATAAAAAGCGATGAGTGTGTTCATGGGGGTATCGTGCGCCCCGGGGCTTGGCTTGAAAATCTGCCATATACTGAGGGTGCCTCTCTTTTAGCAAGAGGCTAACAATGTTTTTGGTGCTACTGGCGCCTTCGCGAGCAAGCCCGCTCCCACAGTTGAAATGCAATCCCCTGTGGGAGCGGGCTTGCTCGCGAAGGCGCCACATCAGGCACCACAGCACTTGAGACAGGATCACCTGCCCATGCACTTCGACCTCACCGACCTGCGCCTCTACCTGAACATCCTCGACACCGGCAACATCACCGCCGGCGCCGCTCGCAGCCATTTGTCCCTGGCCGCGGCCAGCGCACGAGTGCGAGCCATGGAAGCGTCCCTGGGCATCGACCTGCTTGAACGCGGGCGGCGTGGCGTAACGCCTACGCCCGCGGGAAAAGCCTTGGCCGAGCACGCCCGGATCCTGCTGCAACAGGCCGAACGCCTGCGACAGGACCTGGCCGAATACGCCAAAGGCGTCAAAGGCCGGGTGCGGCTGCTGTGCAACACCAGCGCCATGACCGAATACCTGCCCGAGCTGCTGGCCGGCTTTCTCCAGGCCCATCCCAACCTCGACATTGACCTGCAGGAATTGCCCAGCTCACGGATCACCCACGCGCTGCGCCAAGGCGCGGCAGACCTCGGGATCGTTTCCGACGCAGTGGACACCGATGGCCTTCAGACCTGGCCTTTTCGCGACGATCCGCTGGTATTGATCCTACCGACCGGACACTCCCTGGCTGACGGTCGCGCCGTACGTTTCAGCGAGACCCTCAGCCACGATTATGTCGGCCTGAACGCCTCCAGCGCCCTGGCGATCCACCTGGAAGAGCAGGCCCTGCACATCGGCTCACGCATGCAAGTGCGCATTCGCGCCGATGGTTTCGACGGGATGATTCGCATGGTGGCCCATGGTGCAGGCATTGCCATCGTGCCGAAGGCTGCCATCGACCGGCGCCCACCCGAGCCTTCGTATCAATGCGTCCCACTGCAAGAGGCTTGGGCACACCGGGCGTTGCTGCTGTGCGCCCGCAACTTCGACGGTTTGCCGGCCTACGCCATGGCCCTGGCTCGGCATCTGGCCGATTGATGCGCGCTTCTGGATAGCCCGGTGTCGACCACAGACATCTACCCGCTCATGCCGCGCGTTAGGGTGCCTGTTCTCTTTTGCCCCTTTCGGAGCTCACATGACCGCACCCATCACCGTCCTGCGCGACACCCATCCGCTGCCCGTACTCGACGCCTGCAAATGGGAAAAACTCGAAGGCGACCCGCACACCGTCAACCTCAACGCCTACACCAGCGAAGACGGCAGCAAGATCATGGGCACCTGGATCTGCACACCCGGCAAATGGCGTGTGGATTATGTGAAGTGGGAGTACTGCCATTTCCAGGAAGGCTACTGCATCATCACCCCGGACGGCATGGCGCCGATCCATCTGCGGGCCGGTGACATCTTCGTCGTCGAGCCAGGCATGAAAGGCACCTGGGAAGTGGTCGAGACCGTGCGCAAATATTTCGTCTTTGCCTGAAACAAAAAACCGAGAGCCCACCCGACATGGTCTCTCGGAAAACAACTTTGTAGATTGCGCAGCCTCTGTGGCGACGGAGCAATCTGTAGGAGCAAGGCTTGCCCGCGATTACAGGCACCTCGTTCTCTCAGAGACCGCATCGCCTGTCATCGCGGGCAAGCCTTGCTCCCACAGATAATTGCCCTTGCCACAAAAGCCCGTCGATATCGCCGCTCTTACTGCGGCTTGCGATAGCTGTTCACAATCGCCGAAAAGTCCTTCCCGCCCTCGCCCCGCTGGCTCATCGCCTGGTACAACTGCTGCGCCACCGCCCCCAGCACCACCGGCTGATGGGCCTGCCGCGCGGCTTCGGTCGCCAGGCCCAGGTCCTTGAGCATCAGGTCGGCGCCAAAGCCACCCGTGTAGCCGCGGGACGCCGGTGCCGTTTCGATCACGCCCGGCCATGGGTTGTAGGTGTCCGAACTCCAGCAACGGCCCGTCGAGCTGTTGATGATGCCGGCCAACACCTGGGTGTCGATCCCCAAGGCATCGCCCAACGCCATGGCTTCGCTGACGCCGACCATGGAAATCCCCAGCAGCAGGTTGTTGCAGATCTTGGCGATCTGCCCGGTGCCGACTTCGCCACAGTGCACAATGTTACGACCCATTTGCGCCAGCACCGGTTGCAAGGTGGCAAACAACTCGGCCGTGGCACCGACCATGAAGGTCAACGTGCCCGCCGCCGCACCACCGGTGCCACCCGAGACCGGCGCATCGGCCATCGCCACCCCTTGTTTCGCCGCGGCAGCCGCCACGTCGCGGGCGGTTTGTGGATCGATGGTGCTGCAATCCACCGCTGGCGTACCGGCAGCGATGCCGGCCAGCACGCCGTCTTCACCCAGCCAGACACTGCGCACATGGGCGGCGGCCGGCAGCATGGTGATCACCAGAGCAGCGCCCTGGGCCGCGTCGCGCGGCGAGGCGCTGATCGTGCCACCCAACGCCGCCAGTTCAGCCAGCACCGTCTGGTTCAGGTCGAACAGGTTCAGCGAATGGCCAGCCTTGAGCAGGTTGCGTGCCATGGGGGCGCCCATGTTGCCCAGGCCGATAAATGCGATGTTCATGTCCGGCTCCTTAACGCAAATTGATGGTGGTGTTCACACCGTCATTGACGCTGTCATCATCGAACCAGCGCGCGGTCACGGTCTTGGTCTGAGTGTAGAACTGCACCACTTGTTTGCCGTACGGACCAAGGTCACCGAGTTTCGAACCACGGGAACCGGTGAAGCTGAAGAACGGCACCGGTACAGGGATCGGAATGTTGATGCCCACCTGGCCGACGTCGATTTCGCTCTGGAATTTGCGCGCCGCCGCGCCGCTCTGGGTGAACAGGCCGGTGCCGTTACCGAATGGGTTGGCGTTGACCAGGGCAATCGCCTGATCCAGGGTGTCGACTTCCAACACCACCAGCACCGGGCCGAAGATTTCTTCGGTGTAGATACGCATGTCGGTGGTCACACCGGAAAACAGGGTCGGGCCAACAAAATTGCCCTGCTCGAAACCCGGCACGCTGATGCCACGACCATCGAGCTCCAGCTTCGCCCCTTGCTGCACGCCACTCTCGATCAATTCGAGGATCCGTGCCTTGGCGCGCTTGGAAATCACCGGGCCGACGTCAGTGCCCGGCTCGCTGCCGGCATTGACCTTGAGCTTCTGTGCCAGGGCCTTGAGCTCCGGCAACCACTGCTTGGCCGCGCCCACCAGCACCACCGCGGAAGTGGCCATGCAACGCTGGCCCGCCGCGCCGAAACCGGCGCCGACCAAAGCGTTGAGGGTCTGTTCACGATTGGCATCAGGCAACACCACCGCGTGGTTCTTGGCGCCCATCATCGACTGCACGCGCTTGCCATGACGACCCGCCAGGTCATACACGTGGGTGCCGACCGCCGTCGAACCGACGAACGAAACCGCCTTGATGTCCTTGTGAGTGCAAAGCGCATCCACCACGTCCTTGCCGCCGTGTACCACGTTGAGCACGCCCGCCGGCACGCCGGCCTCGATGGCCAGTTCCACCAGGAGCATGGTCGACAGCGGGTCCTGTTCCGATGGCTTGAGCACAAAGGTATTGCCGCAGGCGATGGCCATCGGGAACATCCACAGCGGAATCATCGCCGGGAAGTTGAACGGGGTAATGCCCGCACACACACCAATCGGCTGGCGCAGCGTGTAGGTATCAACGCCACCGGCAACGTTCTCGGCGAACTCACCCATCTGCAGGGTGCCGATGGAACAGGCGTGCTCGACCACTTCCAGGCCACGGAAAATATCGCCCTCGGCGTCAGCGATGGTCTTGCCCTGTTCGGCGCTGAGCACCACGGCGATACGCTTGGAATGCTCGCGGATCAACGCCTGGAGCTTGAGCATGATGCGCATCCGCGCGCCGATGGGCGTCAGTTTCCAGGTCTGGAAAGCACGCTGGGCAGCGGCGATGGCGGCATCGACTTCCGAGGCCGTGGCGAACGGAACCTTTGCCAACACCTGCTGGGTGGCCGGGTTGACGATGTCGTGCCATTCGCTGGATTGGGATTCAACCCACTCGCCATCGATCAGCAGTCTGACGGTTTGCAGGGTGGTGTCGCTGGGCGTAAGGGAAACGTTCATGCTGGCCTCCGGGATTGTTCTTATAGAGAGCGTTGGTTCAGCAAAAACCAAGGTGCATAGGACACGCTTGGTGATGAGACTGTTTTTGGAGTATAGATGTGCAAACTTCTAATAAGAATGCACATAAAAGCCGGTCCAACATGCAAAAAAACATCACCTCCCTGGGGTCGCTGAATTGGGACGACCTCAAGTTTTTCCTCGAAGTGGCCCGCACCCGCAAGGCCAGCACGGCCGCCAAGCGCCTGGCCGTCGACTACACCACGGTGTCGCGACGCATCAGCTCGCTGGAAGCCTCGTTGGGCACGCTGCTGTTCGAGAAGTCCCGGACCAACGGTTTTGTCCTGACGGCCGAAGGCCAGCGCCTGCTGGGTTACGCCGAATCGATCGAAAGTACCCTGCACATGGCCTGCGAACAGGTTTCAGGCTCTGGCGTCGCGCTGTCCGGCCACGTGCGCATGGGCTGCACCGAAGGCTTCGGCAGCTTCTTCATCACCCCGCAGCTGAGCCACTTCGTCGACGCCTACCCGGCCATTTCGGTAGACATCCTGCCGCTGCCGCACTTCATCAGCCTCTCCAAGCGCGAAGCCGACATCGTCATCGCCCTCGAACGCCCCGAACATGGCCCGTATGTGTGCTGCAAATTGTGCGACTACCGACTGCAGCTCTACGCCACCCAGCAATACCTGGACAACCACCCACCCATCCAGCGCCCGGCAGACCTGGGCAAGCACTCGTTCATCAGTTACGTGGATGACCTGGCGTTCAGTTCCGAATTGCTCTACCTGGCCAACGTCCTGCCCGGCGCCAACGCCCACCTGCGCAGCACCAGCGTGATCGCGCAATTCGTGGCAGCGCAGCAAGGCCGCTCGCTGGCAATCCTGCCCTGCTTCCTCGCCGCCCAGGACCCACGGTTGTTGCCCGTGCTGCCGGAAGAAATCACCGTCACCCGGCAGTTCTGGATGTACTGCCGGGAGGACTTGAGGAAGCTGAAGCGGATTACGTTGTTGTGGGATTACATTCGCGAGGTGACTGAACAGAACCAGCCACTGCTGATGGGCGACAGTCGGGAGATGGTGTTCGCCGATTGACGGCCGAATCGCAACGGGCTCAACACGTCTTTGCCAAAGGTTTGTGTCAGAGGTTGATACGTGACTTCTAACATCTGAGAGCTCCCAAAGTCCCTCATCCAGAGGCGCACGCGGGCGAACGAAAAGATCCATGCAGGAGCGATAAGGCTCCCGCGGGATGCGCGAGTACGCCCGTAGTGAGGTGGTCATTCAGATATTTCTGTTAGATTCTCAAGGGCCCACCTTGTCACGCTTGGCCTCAAGGCCCGCTAGCATGACTATGGCAGATGCCGTTAAATGCAACCCATAGGCGACGATTTCTGGCTCCACCACCCTAATTTCTTCCCCTTGCCCATGTCCGCCGTTCCTGTTTCGCAAAGTGGGTATTCCGCTTATCAGAACGTTTTCTAAAGACTGTAGCTGGGACTCGTTATATGAGGGGATTAGCCCAGCCTTTGAGCACTTGCCAACGAGTTTTGCAGCGGTGTCACTCTTGTCATAAGGCTTCTTGTTCAGACTCAGTATGACCTTCATAGTGCTCTCAAAGGACTTCAAAGATTCAACCAGCGCTTCTTCGTAGAACCCATGGCGGTAGTGCTCATATGCCCCTAAAAACTCATCGCGGGGCCCTTGAAACTCCTCAGCATTAAGGAATCCAATCGCAGGCTTAATGACCTCCGAATGGATAAGCTGTGAGTCTATGCGGACAATTCGTCCGTCGATTAACTCGTACCCTAACCCTGCCTCTTTAAACCTTTCGTTCAGCTCTGTTAAGCATTCATCCACATGTGCATCGGCGTTTGTACGACCCGAGTAGGACTGCGACCGCGCCATGTCAGACCCAAGCGCATAAGATAGCTCGATTGCGTCGAGGCATTTTTCTACGTCAAGCTCTTCTTGCAAGAAATGATGCAGCTCGGAAAATGCTTCTCTTTGTTGAATCTTGCTTATGCTCCGCTGCCCATATTCCTTCCGTAGAACTCTCACGATTTCCGTGTACGCCTCTCGTGGTTGCCAATGCCGGATGTAGTCGTTTTCGTTACCTAAAAGATCCTGGATCATAAAGGACAATTGCGTACGAAACGGGTCGGAAAATGGGCCATAGGTGTATACATCGCAGACCTCACCGCGTGAACGTCTTTGACGCTTAGAGTACAAATCAAATATTGCCATTCAATTCATCCGAGTTAGTTTCAGCCAAAGTGGCATCATAGCTTCTGCAAGATCACCCAGCACAGCCACCGAGTAGAAGGCAGACGACATCCCCAAAGGCTTCGCCTAGAGGACCATCCTGACTAATGCCAAAACGAAGGAGTAAACCAAGAAATCCGTAGCTGACACGGTGGGTAGCCAAAGTCCGGCCTACGACCGCCGTAGTCGCATGATGATGGCGCCAGTAATCCCTCGGGCATTCGTGTCCAGCGCTTCCATGGCTGCTGTAGCGTTAGCCGCAACACTCCCTACACCACTCTCTGAGAGCCACTTGGCAATATCTTCTATGGCAGCACTCAAGGCGTGCTAGTTGTGCAGGGGCCATGTTAGAGCGTCGGCAGTGGCGATCTTGGCATCTGAGTTATCTGACATGGCTATCGTCCTTGACTGATGGTGCGGGAAGCCTAGATCATCTCACCGCTGGTTGGGGGCCAATTTTCCAGATCCGTTGACACCTGGTTAATTGCACTGACTTGACCACTCATTCGCATTGGGCTTGACCTGCACGCTTAGTCATCATGACCGGCAGTAAACGACCAATTGCAGCTCTAAGCAATAGACACCTAACGGCCAAGAGTCGCCGCCCCCAAAAATTGGCTTTTTTTCACCACAATAAATCTCTTCACATCTTGCTTCGCAGTTGTATTTCCCGCCTATCACGCGTTAGTCTCCGCAGACGTACAAATTTATACGCAAAGGGAGGTGCTGCATGATTCATAACGGACCGATGCCTCTCGCCACCTTCATTAAAATGCCGCGTTCTAGCAGGAAACTTTAAAATGCAATTGCCACCTCGCATTGAAAATCTCATACGTCAAGATCATGCTCTTAACGCGGCAGTACTAAAAGCATTATCAATTGTTGAGCCGTGGACTCTAGACAACAGAACGGTTTTCTTTCACGAGTATACGGATCACAGCCTTAAACATTTAGCTGAGGTATTACTTACTGCAGAAGGACTAATATCCGACGAGTCGTGGCCGCATCTAACAGCTGAAGATGGGGCAGTTATTACACTATCAGTACTCTTGCATGATTGCGCCCTCCATATTTCCGAAGACGGTTTTTTTTCCCTGATAGAGGGTAGGTACCAGTCCGCACCATCTCGCTATATTCAAAATGAGATGGCGTGGCCAGCCCTTTGGGACCAGTTTCTGACAGAGGCACGTCGATTTGACCAGCGAAAGTTACACGCGTTATTTGGAAGCTCAGATCCAATTCAAGATATCCCATCAAATAAACTTGATCTTACATTCAAACATCGCTTGCTAATTGGAGAGTTTCTGCGAAGGCATCATGCGAGACTTGCGCATGAAATTGCCATTTCCGGAATACCTGGACCAAACTCTCCATTATCTCTTGCAGATGACGAATTCAGAGACCTAATGGATCTTTCAGGATATGTGGCAAGGAGCCATAATTCATCCATCCGGTCGGCAGTTGATGTACTAGAGCCAAACCAGCGACGCGTACACCGTAACTGTCGAGCACCCTTTATAATGATGGTGTTACGTATTGCTGACTACCTCCAAATCCATTCATCACGAGCTCCAGGGCAGTTACTTAGACTCAAATCGCTAGTTAGCCCGGTTTCGCGCGGTGAATGGCGTAAGCATATGTCAGTGCGGGAGATCAACCAAGCGCATGACGATCCAGAAGCCATTTTTGTGGATTGCGAACCAGAGAGCGCCGCAACGTTTCTAGGGATGCAGAGTTTACTTCGTGATATTCAGAGTGAACTAGACAAAAGCTGGGCTGTGCTTGGCGAGGTCTATGGTCGACTCCCACCACTGAGTTCTCTTGGAATCACAATTAGACGAATTAGATCCAATATAGACGATCCGCACTTATTCTGGAAACAACGAAAACCACCGTTTCTTCCTCGTGACTTTCGATTCAAGACCGCTAGCGCCGAGCTAATGGACTTACTAGTTATGCCACTTTACGGTGAAAAACCGGAAATTGGCATCCGCGAGCTAGTCCAAAACGCTGTTGACGCTTGCCGAGAGCGTGACGATTTGATCGTGAAAGGGTTGGTGACCTCGACATTAAAATCAAGCGACGATGTAATCGTCACATTAAATTGTTCCGACGGCAGTGCCGCGAAGCTAGTTATCGAAGACTTCGGCGTCGGCATGACCTCCGATGTAGTTGACAAATACCTTCTCAATATTGGAGCATCATTTCGGCGTAGTGATATATGGCGGAAAAATCACGAATCGGCTGGCCACTCCACAGTCCATCGTACAGGTCGCTTTGGAATAGGCTTGCTCGCAGCCTTTCTCCTAGGTCCTGAGATTAAAGTTACTACCCGATCAATCTTCGATACCGAAGATGATGCGATTACATTTTCGTGCAAACAAGGCTCAGAGTCGATAGAGGTGAGGCCCTGCAAGTTTCACGCTGGAACCCGTATTGAGATTCCAATATCAGATAAAGTCAAAGCTAAACTCATTAAAGAGGCGGGATTATGGGATTGGTATTGCCTTGCAAGTCCGAGCGTAAAAAGAATATTCGCGGACGAAACTGAAACTCACCTGAGGCAGAAATATACCGTACCAGAGTGCGACTCCAATCTCGACTCAACCAAATGGCGCCGAGTCTTTGCCGAAGGATACGACGATATACTTTGGAGCTATGAGATGCTTGAGAAATGGGGACGACCGGATGACATAGTTATCTGTAATGGAGTAATGGTCTGCCAAAATAGTCGCAAACTAACGCCAGCAATTTCGGAAGAACTTGGCTATATTTCCGCAACCCCACCGAGCTTGGTTGTTTTTGATGCTGATGGAAGGTTTCCCATAAACTTGCAGCGCGACGCGGTAGTCATGGATCACACAGAGTTTCAGAAGGAGCTTGCTCTGGATTTATCGAATTATTTAGCCACACGACTAATTCATAAATTTGAAAATCTCAATCCCGGAATCACACCTGAAAATGTATTGCTTACCGTTAAGCCGGGAATAATTGGTATGTCGCCTACAGGAGACTACCGCAACAAAATTTCCCCTATAGTTATTTCAAAGACTGGGATAATACCCACGGACGCGGATCTTCTGCGAGCAGCAAAAATAACTAGCATCGTCATCGATCCAGCTAACGTATCAAACAGTCGCGGAGCATTTACGTCACAATCACTAACGGAATGGGCCGAGCATTACGTCGCCGTAGATGGGATCACCCACACCAAAATAAGTAGAACTAACTTTCTGCGAGACTCCATTGGCGGCTATGAGCAGTATGGGACTTCAACTGTTTTCTTTGAGCCATTGGGAGTAGTGGGACGGCGAATACTTGTTCGAAAAAAAGATGTCTCTGAACTTGTTACGCCTGGGAACGTCCCACGAAGTCAGTGGAATAGGTTAACTTTGGAGGTTGATCTCGGTGCTTGGGGGCTTTGGGCAATGGGTATAGTCCCCCCACTGACGCTCGACTTATCCGCGGTATGCGCAGAACTTACTCTCACAGACTCGTTCGGAATCACACTCCTCTATTTTGGTAGCGACACTAATATTAGGGAAGCCGCCGACTCTCAGCCCTCCGCCTTTTCTGAAGTGTGGGACCAATTGGTCCGTGCGCCAGTTTTACAGCAACGCTCCCGTTACTAGTAGTTTTAAATAGGAAATTTTGATTCCAGCGGTCAGTTTTAACGGCCGCTTGACTCAGGCTTGACGGTCATGGCTTTTACCCTGTAGATTTTTAAGTTAACAATCGCATTCATGCGTAGTGATGCAGGATAACTTTAGTTTTTTACTTGAGTTACTACTGTTCGGTTTCTTCCGTTTAAGAGGCAAGCTTTGGGCGATCTTTTACTGTGGCCACCGGCAGCAATGGGCAGTTCTCTACCGACCATGGTGACGAAGCTGGCTGGCCAAGTAGAGTGCAATTTCGCAACACCCAAACTCTTCAATTTTTGCACCCGCCCTTGGCTGAAATCACCCGTAAATCTGCGGACGGAATATCAGAGGGTTATCTGGTGAAACAGAGGAAACTCCGCACAGGCTGGTTCGAGGTTAAGCGCCGTTCCCAGGCTGCAAAAAGACAGGTGCCGCTAGCTAAGTGCTCTGCCAAGGTCTGTATGCCTGAGGCACGGTAGCCACTGGCATTTCTCCTGTGCGGTGCCCTAGGGAGGGTGTCAGTCAGGGGCGGGGATACGCTAGCACAGGGCACCTCACGCCAAGAGTTATAGCATAACGGTTCGCTTTAACCCCCCCAACAGCCACTAGGGCCTGTCGCCCTCAAACGCAGGTAGTAGATACCGTTGCGCCTGTAGTGATATGGCATAGCGAGCCTTGCGGCAGGCCTCTGAGATGCGAGGAGACTTGTGACAATGGTTGTGACAGCAGGTCGCGTTAAAGTGAGGTTCATATCGGTTAAGCCCCGTATTCATTGGGTTAACCTGTATCCCTTAAAAGTTCTGGATGTACTGCCGGAGGACTTGAGGAAGCTGAAGCGGATTACGTTGTTGTGGGATTACATTCGCGAAGTGACTGAACAGAACCAGCCACTGCTGATGGGCGACAGCCGGGAGATGGTGTTCGCCGACTAGTCGGCGATGACCACGATGGCGACACGGCGGTTTTCGGTGCGACCGCTGACGGTGTCGTTAGAGGCAACCGGTTTGCTGCTGCCCAGGCCGCGCAGTTGGACGTTCTCTTCGCGCATGCCAACGCTTGTCAGCACCTTGCTCACGCTGGCGGCGCGCCGCTTCGACAGTTGTTCGTTGTAGGCCTGTGAGCCCGATGCGTCGGTATGGCCATCGACACGTACCCGCTCGATGCCCGCTCCCAGCAACGCCTTGCCGATGCGCTCGACGATTTCGGTACTGGCCGGATTGAGGTTTTCCACATCGCTGCCAAACAGCACCTTGCCCGACAAACCGAAGGCCCAGCCATCGTCAGTCAGCTCGAAACCTTGTTGCTTGAGTACGGCAATTTGCGCCGGGGTCAGGCCTTTCGGCAGTGCTGTCTGGCAACCGCTCAGGACCACGACGGCAAGCAGGAAAAGTGCCGCGAACCAGCGCAGGGAAAGTTGAAGGGATGAACGCACGAGTCAGCTCCTGGTTTGAAGATCAGCGACGGAATGATCCGACCCCGCCGTATGTTGACCGCCTCGGGCGAGGCGTTTGGCTTGATACATGGCCGCATCGGCGGCGTGGAGCAGGGTGCTCGGTGTGGCACCATGATCCGGGTAGAGGGCAATGCCGATACTGAGGGAGGTCAACACGCAGGCGTTACCGGGCAATTGAATCGGCATTTCCATGCTGGCGATGATCTTTTCAGCGATCCGCTCAGCGTCCTCGGCCTTGTGCAAGGGCGCCAGCAGCACGGCGAATTCGTCGCCCCCCAAGCGCGCGACCAAGTCGTCCTCGCGCAACTGTGCCCGGACCCGAGTCGCCACGGCCGTCAGCACCGCGTCGCCGGCGGCGTGGCCGAAATTGTCATTGATGCCCTTGAACCGATCACTGTCCAGGTACAGCACGGCCACTTGCTCATTGTGCTTGTTGGCATTGCGCAAGGCGCGAATCAGCCGGCCTTCGAACAGCGCCCGGTTCGGCAAGCCGGTCAAGCTGTCGTGACTGGCCTGGTGGGCCAGGGTTTCGTTTTCGCTTTGCAGGTGAGTCTGCCAGGATTCCAGTTCATCAAGCAGTGCGTTGAAGTCATTGGCCAGGTTATCCAGTTCGGCGATGGCTGCTGGTGGCACGCGTCGGTCCAGGGCTCGTTCACTACGGGCCGCGTGGGCCACCTCGGCCAGGCTGCGCAGCGGCCCGGTGATCGCCCGCAACTGGCGCCGCGCCAGGTAAAGCGCCACCCAGGCACTCACCGCCGTGCATAGGATGATCCCCGCCAGACCGCTGAGCAAAAAGCGCAACAGGCTGCCGCCATGCCCCGCCAACACGATGCGACCGATGTTCTGCCCTTGATGAACGATCGGCAGGCTGATGGGCTTTTCCAGGAATGCCTTGGCAATGTGCACTTCCAGTTCTGACAACAGGCCGGTTTGCGGTCGTTGCCAGCGCGCCAACAGACGGCCATTTTCATTGAACACCTCGGCATCGGCGACTTCCTCGGTAGAGGCGATCAAGGCCAGTGCTTCGGTGGCCGCGGCCGAATCATCGAAAACCACGGCGGCTTCTACGGTGTAGTTGATCGAACGGGCGATCAAGTGCAGGTTGTGGTCGGCGTAGACCCGCAACGCCAGCAGCCCGAGCAAGGTCAGGGACACACTGGCCATGGAAATGGCCACTAATGCGACGATCAGATGACCGCGACCGATGACCGAGCCCAGGGTGGGACGGCCCCGTGGTTTGCTCTGCTTCATGGCGTTGCGGACCTGCGGCGGGAAAGCTGCAGCACACTCGGATGGATGCGCACGCCACTGCGTGCCACGGAATCGAGGTTGACCTCGAAAGACACTTGTTCATCACCGACCCGCAGGCAGAACAGGCTACCCACGGTGCACTGGTCGCCGCCTTCACTGATGCTCAACACTGGCTTGCCGATCAAGGACGCAAACAGACGGGCGTGCTCATCGTTGGTCAGCCTGCCGACATAGACCGCGTTGCACTCAGTGGCGATATCGGGATGATCGGCCAGCAACCGCTGCACAGTCACCGGCCGCCCCGTGGCCTGGGTGGTGCCCTTGACCAGATCATCGGTGTATTGGGTCGGCCCGACGATGCACAGTTGCAGTTGGGTGGGCTCCACAGGCCAACGGGCGTAGCTGAGGATTCCCAGCACAACCTGGGTCACCGCTTCGGCCCGCTGCTCGGCCTGGGTCGTCGCCTGCTCTTCGGCTACCACGACAGGCAACAGCAGACACAAAAGGCCGGCAAGCAGAAAATGCCCCCAGCCTTTGCCGCGCACTGCCTCCCGTACAGGCACTTTCATGGAAAGTCTCTTGATCCAAGCGATAAGTGCCGGAACGATAGCACAGTGCCAAAAAGCCAGCGAGACAGCGTGTTACGTAGGCTTGGGAGCGAAACAGCCCAAGCTGGCACAAGGGCATGATTCCTTGAAAGCTGATGATTCAGTCAGCCTGCTCCAACGCCAGCATTAAACCGCTCAAGCGCTTGACCTTGCGCCGGACCGCCTCCTCGAACACCCCCGCCCGCGGTTCGATCAGGCTGAACCATTGCTTGCCCCGGGTAATGGCGGTGTACACCAACTCCTTGGTCAATACCGGGTTCAGCGCATCCGGGAGGATCAACGCGGTGTGGGTGAATTCCGAGCCCTGGGATTTATGCACCGTCATGGCATACACGGTTTCCACATCATTCAGGCGGCTGGGCAGGACGAAACGCACACCGCCCTGGCCGTCGTTGCGCGGGAAAGCGACCCGCAGGACCTGTTTGCCGGCATCGGGGCCGTCACGCTCGGGCAACTTGAGGGCGATACCGATATCGCCGTTCATCAGCCCCAGCCCATAGTCGTTGCGGGTCATCAGCACCGGGCGCCCTTCGTACCACTGGTGATCGCTATCGATAAGACGGGCCTTGAGCAAGGCGGCGGTGATTCGCAGGTTCAGTCCTTCGACCCCCCACGGACCTTTGCGCACCGCGCAAAGCAATTGGAATTCGTCGAAGGCCGCCAGGACTTCCCGGGCCCAATCGGCCCAGCAACGGTCTTCCAGCGGGCGAGAAATGGCCGGGCGTCGCTGCCGTAGCAGGCTCAGGTAATGCCGATAACCCTGGGGCCCTTCTGGCTTGCCGTCGAGTAACAGCTTTTCCAGTTTCGTGTCGTGTTCACTCGCCAGTTTCAGGGAAGACAGATCGGCATGCTGCCCTTGCTCCAGCAACTGACGGGCTTTTTCAGGCTGCTGCTGGTTGACCCAGCGAGCCAGCTGACCGATCCCGCTGCCTTCGCCGAAGCGCCTGGAATGCCTGAGCATGACCACTTGCTGTGCCAGGGGATGAGTGCCGTCGAGGTCCTGTCGCAGGTCACTGGCCGCCAGGTTTTCACCACTGACCGACTCAAGCCAGGCTCGGGTCCGGGGGCTGTACCAGCCCTCCTCGGCGTCTCGACACAAATCCCCCAGCACCGCACCGGCTTCTACAGAGGCCAATTGGTCCTTGTCCCCCAGCAACACCAACCGTGCATGGGCCGGCAGTGCATCCAGCAGATTGGCCATCATCTCCAGGTCGATCATCGACGCTTCATCGACCACCAGCACATCCAGAGGCAAGCGATTGCCTGCATGGTGGCGAAAATGCCGGGTGCCGGGGCGGCTGCCCAGCAAACGATGGACTGTCGTGACGTCGCAGGGAATCCGTTCGCGCACCGCGTCGTCCACATCCAGGGTCCGGACCTGCTGGCTGATGGATTCGGTCAGGCGCGCCGCCGCCTTGCCGGTTGGCGCAGCCAGGCGAATCCGCAGCGGCTTCCCGGCCTCGACGGCCGGTGCCTGCAGAAGGGCCAGCAGGCGCACAACGGTCGTGGTCTTGCCGGTGCCCGGGCCGCCGGTCACGATACTGAAGGCCCCGCGGGTCGCCAGCGCGCAGGCCAGTTTCTGCCAATCGATCGGGACGCTGGCATTGGCCGGCCCAAACAACCCGTCCAAACGCTCGCGCAGGTCACCGGGCGCCGCTTCATGCTCGATAAGCCGTTGACGCAACGCTTCATCGATCCGCCGTTCATAACCCCAGTAGCGACGCAGATAAAGACGTTTGCCGGACAGCACCAACGGGCGTTGCTGCGCCTCTTCGCTCCCATCCACGGCCAGGGCCACCAGACGACTGGACGCCAGGGCCTTGCACCAATGGACGCCGTCCAGTGTCGCCAATATTTGCGATGGCAACAGCATGACGCCCGTCTGCAGGTCACCCTCGGGAGGCAGCGACAGCGCAAAATCCGGTTCCTTGAGGGTCTCGAACACATCCAGGCAAACATGGCCGTGGCCCAGTTGATGGCTGGTCAATGCAGCAGCGAGCAGAACCAAAGGATCATCATCGGGCGCCAGTTCATGGAGGAACGCCACGAATGCCTTGTCCAGGGCACGCAACCAGCCGCGCTCGACCCAGCGCGTCAGTAACAACAGCAGGTCCTGCGCACGGCTCAAGGGTGCCAACTCCACCAGGCTTTCGTCGTCGGACGATTTGGGCAGCAGGTCGGCAAAAGAACGACTCATAGCAACTCTCCCTGTACCCACGCCGGTTCAGCCTTGGGTTCGGGCGCCCCCTGGAACAGGCGATCCAGTTGTTCGATCAATGCCCGTGGCGGCTTGGTGAAATACACCCCCTGGCTGGCTGAGCGGGTTCCGCGAAGGAACAGGTACAACGCGCCGCCGACATGCCGGTCGTAGTCGTAATCGGGGAGCCGTGCCTTGAGCTGGCGATGCAGGGCCAACAGGTACAGCACGTATTGCAGGTCGTAGCGATGGTCCAGGATCGACTGTTCCATGGCCGGTACGGTGTAGGCCATGTCATCGACACCCAGCCAGTTGGATTTGTAATCGGCCACGTAGTACCGACCGTCGTGCTCGAACGTCAGATCGATGAAGCCCTTGAACATGCCGTTGAGCAGCACCGGCTCCGCCGCAACGCGGGCCACACCGCCATGGGTGAACCGGCAAACCAGCTGGTCGAGCTTTTGCACATCGACCTTGTGGCTGGCGAACCAGAACTCCATCTCGACCTGGAATCGGCTCAAGTGTTCGAGCACCACTGGCGCCTGGTCGTTGCCGACGTGCATGGGCATCTTGATCAGGTGCTGCAGCCAATCGCTCAGCGTGGCGATCCAGCCTTTCCAGCCTCGGCGACTGCAGCGTCGGGCAATGGCATCCTCGATATCCGTTGGCGCCGATGAAAAGCCCTCCCCAGCGGCCCACTCCAGCAGGCCATGCAGGAAAGTGCCGGGGTTGGGGCCACGGGGAAAGCGGTGGATGTCGCCACCGACAGCGACGGTCTCCCTGGGCGCGTCCGGGTCCAGTCGTTCATCGTCGAACAGTTTCTGGGCCTGGGGACTCTCTGGCGCGGTATCGCTGCCTTCGCTCAGGCTTTCGCTGATGCGCAAGGCACTGTAGGACGCGATCCACCAGTTCTCGCTGGCTTTTCGCAAGGGCACCAAGGGTTCAAGCAACACGGCTTCGTTGCGCGGGGGCCGGTAGTGCTCGTCGGTGGCCTCAGGCATTGGCTGGTAGCTCACCGCGTCACTGCCTTGCTGCAGGTCTTCCAGCCAACGCCTCAACTCCACCGATTCGGCCAGCGGCGCACCACCACCCAACAAGTACCCCAGCGCGGACACATGGAGGATCGAGCGGTTGTTGCTGCCCCGCTTGAGATCCGCGACACCTAGCCAGCAGGCATGTTGCGCGCGGGTCAGGGCCACGTAGAGAAGCCGCAGATCCTCGGCCAGACGCTCGTCATCGGCCTTGGCGATCAATTCGGCAGTGGGCTTGAGGCTGATCTGCGCCTTGTTGGCCTCGTCGTGGTAGTGCAATGGCAATCGACTGCCGTCCACCGGTTTCGTCGAACAGATGAAGGGCAAGAAGACCAACGGATATTCAAGCCCCTTGGACTTGTGGATCGTGACCACCTTGACCAGTTGCTCATCGCTTTCCAGGCGCAGGATCTGCTCTTCTCCCGCTTGCCCGGACAAGGCCAGGTGCTCGGACAAATGCCGGATCAAGGCTTGTTCGCCATCCAGTTCACCGGCTGCCTGCTGCAACAGTTCGCAAAGGTGCAACAAGTTGGTCAGCACCCGCTCGCCGTCGCTGCGCGCCATCAAGGCCTGGGGCAGTTCGAAATCATGCAGCAGACGCCGCAACATCGGCAGCACGCCCTGGCTGCGCCAGACCGTACGATAACCGCGGAATTGCATGACCCGCGCTTCCCAGGCCAGCTCATCCTGATTGAGGCGCTCCAGTTCCGTCAGCGACAGGTTCAACGTGATGCTGGCCAGGGCCGCCCGTAGCGGCCGTTCGGCATCCGGCTCGGCACAGGCCCTGAGCCAGATCAGCAAATCCCGCGCTTCCTGCGAGGCAAAGACCGAATCCTTGTCGGACAGATAGACACTGCGCACGCCCCGCGCGGACAACGCGTCTCGCACCGCCTGCGCTTCTTTACCATCGCGCACCAGGATGGCGATATCTGCCGGGCGCACGCCCCGCAGCACTTTTCCATCGACGGTGAAGCCGTCGCGTCCCGACTGGCCGCCGTTGAGCAACGCCGTGATCTCACTGGCGCAGGTGGCCGCCATGGATTGTCGATACACCGCACCGGAAAGTGGCTGGTCCGACGACAGGTGCCAGATGTTCAGCGCCGCGACCGCCTGCCCAGCGACCTGCAAGGACTCCTTGCGCCCCTGGGACTCGACGGACAGGAACGGCACCGGGTTCTCGCCCGAAGGCTCACGGAACAGAAAAGCCCCACGCCCCTTCGGGCGGGACTCGGCATTCTGGAAAACATGGTTTACCGCGCCGACCATGGCATGACTGGAACGGAAATTCGTGCCCAGCGTGTGCAGCCTGCCAGCAGTGGCTTCGCGAGCACGCAGATAGGTATAGATGTCGGCGCCGCGAAAAGCGTAGATCGCCTGCTTCGGATCGCCGATCAGGAAAAGTCCGGTCCCGGGGTCGTTGTCTTCGATACGGTAGATGCTTTCGAAGATCCGGTATTGAACCGGGTCGGTGTCCTGGAACTCATCGATCAGCGCCACCGGAAACTGTTCGCGGATCAGGCTCGCCAGACGCTCGCCTCCGTCGGCCTGCAGGGCTGCATCGAGACGCAGCAGCATGTCATCGAAGCCCATCTCGGCGCGGCGACGTTTCTCTGCCTCGAAGCGCGCCCCGACCCATTGCGCAGCATGCTGCAACACGGCGGCATCTGGCGTGGGCAACGCATCCAGGCTGGCCTTGAGACTGGCCATGGCGTCCAGCCCGGGATGGTTGGGCACTTCACCTTTCCAGGCTTCGGCCATGCCCTCGGGCGTCAACCGCGTGAATCCGGTGCCGATGTCCAACAGCTCAAGGCTTTCGTCATCAACCCAGGCAGTGATTTTCTGAAACCATGGCTCGAAGTAACGCGCCTGCATCTTGCGCCCGTCGACAGCCTTGCTGGCAACGCCTTGCTGGCAGATCTCCAGCAGTTCCACCGCCCATTGCCGCCACGGCGCCTTGAGATCGAGCAAGGCGGCACTGCGCTCCTGCAAGGCTGCCGCGATGAGTTCGGCAGGCTCAAGCCCGTCACCGTCGCCACGCTCGCTGGAAAACAAACCTCGCACCCGCGGCAACAGCGCAGCAGGCCCTCCCCAATGGGCACGCACCCAGTTCAGCGCCTCGCCTTGCATCGAATAGCAGAACAACCGCCAATAATCGCGCAGCACCTCGCCCAGCAATTCGCTGTGGTCGGTTTCCAGGGTCTGGGTGAACAGGCTACCGCTGTCGAAGGCATGCTCACGCAACATGCGCTGGCACCAGCTATGGATGGTCGAGACGGCTGCTTCGTCCATCCACTGCGCGGCGATGTCCAGCCGGTTCGCGCAACCAGGCCATTGCTCAGCACTGAATTCATCGCGCAACGCGGCGATCAGCGAATCCGGGGCTGGAATCTCGTCGCGAAAGAAACGTGCGGCTTCGGCCAGACGAGTGCGAATTCGTTCACGCAACTCCTTGGTGGCAGCGTCCGTGAAGGTCACCACCAGGATTTGCGGTGGAAGTAACTCGCGGCCGAAGCCGGACGCCGAACCGCCATGCCCCAGCACCAGACGCAGGTACAACGCCGAGATGGTGAAGGTCTTGCCGGTACCGGCGCTGGCCTCGATCAGTTGACTGCCCCGCAGCGGGAAAGCCAGGGCCAATGGTGCCTGCTGACTCATGAACGGGCCTCCTCGCTGACCAATGAACGCCATGGGGCTTCGAGCAATGGTCGGTAGAGTGCATCGCACCAATCGGGGAATGTTTCGTCAGCCATCAAGGCATCGAAATCAGCAAACTGTCGAGCCAACGCCGGGCTTTCCCGCCGTTCGCCTTCAAACGTCTGTCCATCGCCCTCATAGGCTTTGCGAGCCGCCGCTTCGGCCTTGACCGGATCAGTCTGGCCGAGCCAGGCGAAAGCCGTCTTCACCGCGATCGGTAGCGGCTGGCGCATACCGGTCTGCCAGGCCAGCAACATGTCGCCCAGTAGCCTTTGTGCGACAGTCTCTTCAAAAGGTGCCAGCAGCAAGCTGTCATCACTGGCCACCAAGGCCGTCGTCAACGACAAGCCATTAGCGCAGGCCACGAGATGGTTGACCCAAGGCCGTATCAGGCGATGCCACTTACGGGTCTTGATGGAGCCGATGCTGTTGGGTATGGCCGTGATGGCGAGGACCGCACCGTCGGAACGCTGGTGCAAACCACTGAGCCAGCCCTCGACATTCACTCCCTGCAATTGCAGGCTGACTGGCACAGCGCTGACCGACGGTGTCGGCCATAACGCCAGAAGCTGTTGGTACCGCTGGAGCAGATCCGGCAGGGGTTCGATCAATTCGCGCTGCATGCACTCACCAAAACCGGCCATGGGTAACAGGCCACTGTTCTGCAGTCTTTTGGCGTGGGCGGTGAGAGCAAGATCAGGCTGGTCCAGGCGTACCAGGGCGGCCTCGAGCAAGCTGTCACTCAGGCTGTAGCGTTGCAGCGCATCGAGCACAAAAGGTTCGTCATCGGCCAGAGGCGCTTCGATGGCCTCGAAGAACACTTTCAGCCGCTGGCTGAAGAAATGGCGGACAGGATTGCGCAGGAAGTCCTGCAACTGACCGAGGCCCAAGGGTTCTTCCTGAACGTAAGGCTCCAGCACCTGGGTTGTGTCGGCGTCATCGGAGATGTCGTGGAGCATTCGCCATTCGCTGGCGTAACTGAACAGCGCATCGCCTTGATGGAAATAACGCGCACTGAACGGTTGCAGCGGGTGCTCCTGGGTCAGGGCATCGAGAAGATTCTCGCTGTCATCTGCCAACCGCCAACCATTGGCGAGATGATCGCGCAGTTGGCCGATCAACACCGATGCCGGGCGCTCGCTGTTGTCGCGAATACTGCGCCCCACCCAACTGATGTACAGCTTTTCCCGGGCAGAAAGCAGCGCTTCCAACAGCAGGTAACGATCGTCCTCACGGCGGGAACGATCGCCCGGACGATAATCGCCGCCCATCAGATCGAAATCCAAGGGTGGCTGGGCTCGCGGGTAATCACCATCATTCATCCCCAGCAGGCACACCAGCTTGAAGGGGATCGCGCGCATTGGCATCAAGGTACAGAAGTTGACTGCGCCGGCCAGGAAACGCTGGGACAGTCGCCCCTGATCCAGCCCGGCCAACCACGCTTCACGCACCACCGTCAGCGGCAATTCATCGTGCAGCCCCACCGACTCACAGGTTTCCAGCCAGGTTTCACGCAAGTCTTCGAGTTGGGCCAGCAAATAGTCGTCATGCTCGTTGCTTGCCTGGAAAAACAGCTGCATCAGATCTTGCAGGCGGGAACCCCATTGCTGCGGCGATGCCGGCCGGGTGAGTTCCTGATGGGCGACTTCCAGGGCATCCAGCAATGCAACCAAGGGACCGATCAACGCCGCATCCAGGCCACCGATCTCGTCATAGGGCTCAATGCCCTCATAAGCGTTCGAACTGCCGACGGCATACCCCAGCAACATGCGACGCAAGCCGAAATGCCAGCTGTTCTGCTCAAGCTCGGCAGGCAGGCCCAAGCCGGCACGGTGTTCGGCGCTCATCCCCCAGCGAATGCCGGCGCCTTCGATCCAGCGGTGCAGTGTCGGCAGGTCGGCCTCATCGATGCCAAACCGTTCGCGCAACGCGGGAACATCCAACAGATCGAGGATTTCGCTGACCGGGAAACGACTGTCCGGCAGCTTGAGCAAATGCTCGACGGCGATCAGCAATGGATCACGTCCACGCTGGCCCTGGTCGGTCAGCGTGAAGGGAATGAAACGCGGGTCGTTCCTGTCGAGCTGGCCGAACACTGCACGAATGTGCGGTGCATAACTGTCGATGTCCGGGACCATGACGATGATATCCCGTGGGCGCAGGGTCGGATCCGCACTGAAGTGGGCCAGCAATTGGTCGTGGAGAATTTCGACTTCACGCTGGGCGCCATGGGCCACATGAAAACGGATCGAGCCGTCTCGCTCCGGATCGACGACAGGCCAGTGCTCCCGGGTTTCATTCAGGGGGCGCAGCTCCAGGATGTCATCCTGCAACTGGCTGAGAAGGGTCGTGGGGGTCCCATCGGTGAACAGGTCGATTCGCCCATCGCGAAATACCGAGCGATAGCTGTTGGGATCATCGTAGCTGTCGAGCAGGTTGATATAGTCGCGCCCTTGCTTGCCCCAGGCGGCCAATAACGGATGGGCATGTTGATGCAGGGTTTGCGGATCGAGGACGACGGGCATGCCAGCCTTGCGTGCCTGGCGTTTGTATTGGTGACGCAACAAATCCTTGTCGGCGACGATGTCTGCCCAATGATGGCGACACGGGTTATGCACGCAGAGCAGAACCTGGCTGAACCGGGAAAGGCCGGCGAGCGCCTCCAGGACCTGGGCAGGCAAGGAAGAAATACCAAACACGATGACCCGTGCGGGCAGGCCTTTCGGAGCGGCTTCCAGGCTGTTGATACGTTCGATGTAGCGCTGATGAACGCCGGCACGGCTTTGCGCCATGCCTTGTTCCCCGACATCCAGTAGCAAGGCTCGCCACAGTTCCGCTTGCCAGCAATTTGCCGGCGCGAGCGGCTTTATTTCGCCTCGGACATTTCTGGTCTGGTGTCGACCTTCGGCCCAATCCTCAAGCCAGTCGGCCCGGTAGACCTGGTACTGGTCGAACAGATCGGCAAGACGCTCGGACAGTTGATAGCGCTTGCGCAAGTCGGTGTCGTGGGTAAGGAATCGTCGCAGAGGTTCGAAATGAGGCTGCTCGATCAACTGCGGCAGCAGACGCATCAGGCGCCAGGTCAGCGGAGCTTTATCCAGCAGGGACTTGGCCGGAATTTCGTCACGTCCCAGGACTGTTCGATAAAGCTGCCACATGAAACTGCCCGGCAGCTGTACATCAATGGCTGCCGCAATACCGCAACCGCCGGAATCATCGTCTTCCGGGTCTTCAGCCAGCGCGAGCTTGAGCCATTGGGCAATGCCGTTGCTCTGTACCAGGGCGATTTCATTTTCAAGGGGGGCCAGCGGGTAGCGCCGCATCAAGCTGATCACCAGGCTGCGCAATTCATCAAGGCGATTCCCGTGAACCACCATGAAAGCAGGGCTGAGGGACGTTGCGTCCGGCATGAAAGGCATCCTTGAAAATGCAAAAGCTAGGGGGCAGAACCTTAGCACTGTCGGGGGGTTGTGACAGCCGGGAGCTGTCCGCACTTGTCGTAAGAACTTTCCTGAGGACAAAAACAAAACCCCTACCTGCATCAGCAGATAGGGGTTTCGGAATTTAATCTTGACGATGACCTACTCTCACATGGGGAAACCCCACACTACCATCGGCGATGCATCGTTTCACTGCTGAGTTCGGGATGGGATCAGGTGGTTCCAATGCTCTATGGTCGTCAAGAAATTCGGGTACTGAATCGTGGCCAGTTGGCCTCGCTTCAGCAAATTGGGTATGTGATAGCGTCGGTGTTTTGTGAGATTCGAACTTTCGGTTCGTTTCGTCTTCACACACCGCAATCTGGTCTCTTTCGAGTTCACAAATTGCTTGGGTGTTATATGGTCAAGCCTCACGGGCAATTAGTACAGGTTAGCTCAACGCCTCACAGCGCTTACACACCCTGCCTATCAACGTCGTAGTCTTCGACGGCCCTTCAGGGGACTCAAGGTCCCAGTGAGATCTCATCTTGAGGCAAGTTTCCCGCTTAGATGCTTTCAGCGGTTATCTTTCCCGAACATAGCTACCCGGCAATGCCACTGGCGTGACAACCGGAACACCAGAGGTTCGTCCACTCCGGTCCTCTCGTACTAGGAGCAGCCCCTCTCAAATCTCAAACGTCCACGGCAGATAGGGACCGAACTGTCTCACGACGTTCTAAACCCAGCTCGCGTACCACTTTAAATGGCGAACAGCCATACCCTTGGGACCGGCTTCAGCCCCAGGATGTGATGAGCCGACATCGAGGTGCCAAACACCGCCGTCGATATGAACTCTTGGGCGGTATCAGCCTGTTATCCCCGGAGTACCTTTTATCCGTTGAGCGATGGCCCTTCCATACAGAACCACCGGATCACTAAGACCTACTTTCGTACCTGCTCGACGTGTCTGTCTCGCAGTCAAGCGCGCTTTTGCCTTTATACTCTACGACCGATTTCCG
>NZ_LHVH01000008.1 GCF_001269885.1 Pseudomonas kilonensis | reverse complement strand
GCGCCCCGTGTATCTGTCAAGCGGTTATTTTAAGAAGTTTTCAAAGTTTCGCTTCGGAAACATCAACAACTTCAACCACTTGCGCTTCCGATCTCTCGTTAGCGGGAGGCGAATTCTACAGCGTTACTCGCTGCTGTCAACACCTCTTTTTCACCGCTTTCGACCGAGAAGATCGAACCGCCGATAGAGCCAAACAACACCGCTCTATCTGCTCCTTCCGGGCTTCGATGACCTGAAGCCCAACACCTTCGAAACCTACTTAACTCATTGAATCTCAAGGAGTTTTCTGTTTCGACTGCGCCGGAAGTGGGGCGAATTATAGACTTCCAGAATCTGCCGTCAACACCTTTCTTCACAATTCTGTCACATCAGTCCAAAAGCCCCGTAAACACAGAGGCCGGCGCCCAAGGGTGCCGGCCTCTTCACTTACCGGTTACAAGCTGGGGAACGCAAACTGCGAAGCCTCATGGCTGGCCCGCTGCGGCCAACGCTGGGTAATGGCCTTGCGACGGGTATAGAAACGCACGCCGTCCGGGCCGTAGGCGTGCAGGTCACCGAACAGCGAACGCTTCCAACCGCCAAAGCTGTGATAGGCAACCGGCACCGGCAATGGAACGTTGACGCCCACCATGCCGACTTCGATCTCATCGCAGAACAACCGCGCCGCCTCACCATCGCGAGTAAAGATGCAGGTGCCGTTGCCATACTCGTGATCGTTGATCAACTGCATCGCCTCTTCCAGGCTATTGACCCTGACGATGCACAGCACTGGCCCGAAGATCTCTTCCTTATAGATGCGCATCTCAGGAGTCACGCGATCAAACAGGCAGCCACCCAGGAAGAAGCCCTCCTCATGCCCGGTCACACTCAAGCCACGGCCGTCGACCACCAGCGAAGCACCCGCCGCCACACCGTCTTCTATATAGCCGCTGACCTTGTCCCGATGCTGACCGGTCACCAACGGCCCCATATCCAGCCCGCAAGACGTGCCGGCGCCAATCTTCAGCGCCTTGATCTGCGGCACCAGCTTGGAGACCAATGCATCCGCCACCTGGTCGCCGACACACACCGCTACCGAAATCGCCATGCAGCGTTCACCGCACGAACCGTACGCCGCGCCCATCAGTGCGCTGACGGCATTGTCCAGGTCCGCATCCGGCATCAGCACCGCATGGTTCTTCGCCCCACCCAGCGCCTGGACGCGCTTGCCGCGCCGAGTGCCCTCGGTATAGATGTACTCGGCAATCGGCGTCGAACCGACAAAACTCAGCGCCTTCACTTCTGGCGCTTCGATCAGTGCGTCCACCGCAGCCTTGTCGCCGTGCACCACGCTCAATACGCCCTTGGGCAAACCGGCTTCCAACAACAACTGGGCGATCAGCAACGTCGAACTCGGGTCACGCTCGGACGGCTTGAGAATAAAGCAGTTACCGCAAACGATCGCCAGCGGATACATCCACAGCGGCACCATCGCCGGAAAGTTGAACGGCGTGATGCCCGCCACCACGCCCAGAGGCTGGAAGTCTGACCAGGCGTCGATGTTCGGTCCTACGTTACGGCTGTATTCGCCTTTGAGGATTTCTGGTGCCGCACAGGCGAACTCGACGTTTTCGATGCCGCGCTTGAGCTCACCGGCCGCGTCTTCCAAGGTCTTGCCGTGTTCTTCACTGATCAACTGCGCGATGCGCGACTCGTTCTGCTCCAGCAATTGCTTGAAACGAAACATCACCTGCGCGCGCTTGGCCGCCGGTGTATTGCGCCAGGCCGGGAAAGCCGCCTTCGCGGCGTCGATGGCCTGCTGGATGGTCGCGCGATCAGCCAATGGCACTTTATGGATGGCCTGGCCAGTGGACGGGTTGAACACATCGGCGGTGCGAGCGCTGTCGCTCAGCAGTTCGCCATTGATCAAATGCGGGATGAGGCTCATGGGGACTCCAAAATTATCCACAGGCGCCCTTGACCGGACGCCCGTTATCGAAAGCTATATAGAAGGACGTATCAATCGAGCTTGTTCAGCACTTCACCGACCGCATCGAACAGGCGATCCAGGTCCTGCGGCTTGCTGTTGAACGTTGGCCCGAACTGCAGGGTGTCGCCGCCGAACCGCACATAGAACCCGGCTTTCCACAACGCCATGCCGGCCTCGAATGGACGCACGATGGCATCGCCGTCGCGCCCGGCGATCTGGATCGCGCCGGCCAGGCCATAGTTGCGGATGTCGATGACGTTCTTCGCGCCCTTCAAGCCGTGCAATGCATTCTCGAAATGCGGGGCGATCTCGGCCACGCTCTGTACCAGGTTTTCCTTCTGCAGCAGGTCCAGCGCCGCCAGGCCAGCCGCGCAGGCTACCGGGTGCGCCGAGTAGGTGTAGCCGTGGGGAAACTCCACCGCGTACTCGGGCGTCGGCTGGTTCATGAACGTCTGGTAGATCTCGGAGCAGGCAATCACCGCCCCCATGGGAATCGCACCATTGGTGACTTGCTTGGCGATGCACATCAGGTCCGGGGTCACGCCGAAGCTGTCGGCACCGAACATCGAACCGGTGCGACCGAAACCAGTGATCACTTCATCGAACACCAGGAGGATGCTGTGCTGGTCGCAGATTTCCCGCAGGCGCTTGAGGTAACCCTCAGGCGGCACCAGCACGCCGGCCGAACCCGCCATCGGTTCGACGAACACTGCGGCGATGTTGGACGCATCGTGCAGCTCGATCAGCTTCAGCAGCTCATCGGCCAAGGCGATGCCACCCTCTTTCGGCATGCCACGGGAATAGGCATTGCTGGCCAGCAAGGTGTGAGGCAAGTGGTCGACGTCCATCATGGCCTGGCCGAACAGTTTGCGGTTGCCGTTGACACCGCCGAGGCTGGTGCCGGCGATGTTCACGCCGTGATAGCCGCGGGCACGACCAATCATCTTGGTCTTGGTCGCCTGGCCCTTGAGACGCCAGTAGGCGCGGACCATCTTCACCGCGGTATCGGCGCACTCGGAGCCGGAGTCGGTAAAGAACACATGATTGAGATTGCCCGGGGTCAGGCTGGTGATTTTTTCCGCCAGCTGGAACGACAGCGGATGGCCGTACTGGAACCCCGGCGAGTAATCGAGGGTGCCCAGTTGCTTGGCGACCGCTTCCTGGATTTCCTTGCGCGTGTGGCCGGCGCCACATGTCCACAGACCCGACAGCGAGTCGTACACCTTGCGCCCCTTGTCATCCACCAGCCAACTGCCTTCGGCAGCGACGATCAGGCGCGGATCGCGCTGGAAATTGCGGTTGGCGGTGTAAGGCATCCAGTGGGCATCCAGCTTGAGCTGGCTAGCCAGGGAACCGGCAGCGTGTTCGGGCATGTTCATCGACAAAACCTCGCAGGTCATAAGCGACAGGGATCGAAAGGCGTTCTTGCAGCTAAGTTGCCACGGCGATAAAGTCGGTGAAATCCAACTTTTGTAACCTTCAGTCGGTGGATCACTAAACTATGAGCGTTCGTCGTCCCGATCCACTGGCCCAGGTCAGCGACTTTGATATTCGCCTGCTGCGCATTTTCCGCAGCGTAGTGGAATGTGGTGGATTTTCCGCCGCTGAAACCGTGCTGGGCATCGGTCGCTCGGCCATCAGCCAGCAGATGAGCGACCTCGAACAACGCCTCGGCTTGCGTCTGTGCCAGCGTGGGCGCGCGGGGTTTTCCCTGACCGAGGAAGGTCGCGAGGTGTACCAATCGGCGTTGCAGTTATTGAGCGCACTGGAAAGCTTTCGCACCGAGGTCAACGGCCTGCACCAGCATTTGCGCGGTGAATTGACCATCGGCCTGACCGACAACCTGGTCACCCTGCCCCACATGCGCATCACCCATGCCTTGGCGCAATTGAAAGAGCGCGGGCCCGACGTGCAGATCCAGATTCGCATGATCGCCCCCAACGAAGTCGAGCAAGGCGTGCTCGACGGGCGCTTGCATGTTGGCGTAGTTCCCCAGGCCAGCGCCCTGTCCGGGCTGGAATATCAACCGCTGTACAGTGAACGATCGCTGCTGTACTGCGCGGTCGGGCATCCGCTGTTTTATGTCGATGACCAGCAACTTGAGGACGCTCGCCTCAACAGCCAGGACGCCATCGCGCCGACCTTCCGCCTGCCAGCCGAAATACAGGCCCATTACCAGGCGCTCAATTGCACCGCGAGTGCATCGGACCGCGAAGGCATGGCGTTCCTCATTCTCACCGGGCGCTACATCGGTTACCTGCCCGATCACTACGCCAGCCTCTGGGTCCAGCAAGGTCGGCTGCGAGCCTTGAAACCGGCGGTACGGTTCTATGACCTGAGCCTGGCGTCGGTCACGCGCAAGGGCCGCCGGCCTCACTTGGTGCTGGAGAGCTTTCTCGAAAGCCTGGCGGCCACCCGTTAACCCCTGTGGGAGCGGGCTTGCTCGCGAAGGCGGTGTATCAGGCGACACCTATATTGAATGACCCTCCGCTTTCGCGAGCAAGCCCGCTCCCACAAGGGGCAGAGGATCGCCATCGAGAGGCTTTTAGTGTGATGGCACTTGTCGGATTGATGCCGGTGCGCTATCAACGCATTTGCTTGCCCACAGACCCAGCCCGGAAACGCCCATGACCTTTGAAGTCCCTGCCCACGGTGGCAAGCCCACCAGTCGCATTCGTCAAAAGAATGAAGAGACGATCCTCAAGGCTGCCGAAGATGAGTTCGCCCGTCACGGGTTCAAAGGCACCAGCATGAATGCCATCGCCCTCAAGGCCGGGCTGCCCAAGGCGAACCTTCATTACTACTTCACCAACAAGCTCGGCTTGTACGTGGCGGTGCTGAGCAACATCATCGAATTGTGGGACAGCACCTTCAATACCCTCACAGCCGAGGATGATCCCGCCGAAGCCTTGACCCGCTATATCCGCGCCAAAATGGAGTTCTCTCGTCGCCAACCCCAGGCCTCGCGATTGTTTGCCATGGAAGTGATCAGCGGTGGCGAATGCCTGAGCGAATATTTCAACCAGGATTATCGCGCCTGGTTCAATGGTCGGGCGGCCGTATTCCAGGCCTGGATCGATGCCGGCAAGATGGACCCGATCGACCCGGTGCACCTGATTTTCCTGCTGTGGGGCAGCACCCAGCATTACGCCGACTTCGCCACCCAGATCTGTCGCGTGACCGGGCGCAGCAAGTTGACCAAGCAAGACATGGTCGAGGCTGGCGACAACCTGATCCGCATCATTCTCAAGGGCTGCGGCCTGACACCTGCCCTCTAAGATCGCCATGACCTTTACCCTTGCCGGCTTTTGCGAATACCGCGAAGAAATTCGCAAAAGCCGTTTCATTACGCTCGCCGCGCCCATCACCAGCCCCGCCGACGCCCAGGCCTTTATCGAGCAGCACAGTGACCTGAATGCCACGCACAATTGCTGGGCCTGGAAACTCGGCGACCAATACCGCAGCAACGACGATGGCGAGCCGGGCGGCACCGCCGGGCGGCCAATCCTGGCCGCGATCGAAGCACAGGCTTGCGATCAGGTCGCAGTGCTGGTGATCCGCTGGTACGGCGGGATTCAACTGGGCACGGGCGGGCTGGCCCGGGCTTATGGCGGCGGCGCGAACAAATGCCTGCAAAACGCCGAGAAAATCGAATTGATCAGCCGCGTGCCCTTGCACTGTAGCTGCGGGTTCGCCGAACTGCCCTTGGTGAAACTGCGCGTCGCCGAATGCGGCGGGCTGGTCAATGAAGAACGCTTTACGGCCAATGGCGTAGACCTGCAGTTGGCCGTGGGTGAAGCGCAGATCGAAACATTGCAAACGCAACTGGCCGACCTGAGCCGTGGACGGATTCGGTTAGGGCGCTGAGTTCAAAGGCTGCAACCTTTCAGGGCGCCTCGCAATCGTTCAACTTGCCCACATCCACTGTGCACCCGACTGTGGATAACCTGAGCACATCCCTCTGTAACCCTTCTGTCATGCGGGTTTGAGAGGGTTGCTCATTTTTCAGCCAAAGTCCCGCCGAACCGACAAATTTATCCACAAAACAAGTGCTTGCAGCGGTTTATCACCTTTAGAAGAAAGCCTCGCAGTGCTTATGCCCGAGTTTCCGGCTTGCGCACAATAACTGTGGAGCAACCTGTGGATAACCCGTTCATGGCTCCTGCCACCCCAAGAAGGGCATGGCTCGCAGCCGCTTGCTCAATTTTTAACCACCCATTTCAGGGCAAACCGGTGCCTGCACCCAATCCTCGTGCGCCAAGCCGGTGCAGATTTTCCCTTGGACAGGCGTCCGGGCCACACGTAGAAGGCCTTGGCGGCGGGATCAAGGTGATTTCCTGACCTGATGGCCAGGAAATTGCTTTATCCACAGGCATTCCTGTCCATCGGCCCGAGCCTGTCATGTCCAACCCCGACTCAATCGCGCGCCTGCAATTGCGCAACATCAGCAAACGCTACCCCGGTTGCCTGGCCAACGACGCCATCGACCTGAGCATCCAACCCGGCGAGATCCACGCCCTGCTCGGGGAAAACGGTGCGGGAAAAAGTACCCTGATGAAAATTATCTACGGCGTCACCCCTGCCGATTCGGGTGAAGTGATCTGGCAAGGCCAGCGCGTCAACCTGCGCAACCCGGCCCAGGCCCGCAGCCTGGGAATCGGCATGGTGTTCCAGCATTTCTCGCTGTTTGAAACCCTCACCGTTGCGCAAAACATTGCCCTGGCAATGGGCGCTGCAGCCGGTACGCCGGCGCAGCTGGAACCTCGGATCCGCGAGGTTTCCCGGCGCTATGGCATGACGCTGGAACCGCAGCGGCTGGTCCACAGCCTGTCGATTGGCGAGCGGCAGCGGGTGGAGATCATTCGCTGCCTGATGCAGGACATTCGCCTGCTGATTCTCGACGAACCGACTTCGGTGCTCACGCCCGCGGAAGCCGAAGAATTGTTCGTGACCCTGCGCCGCCTGGCGAGCGAGGGCTGCAGCATCCTGTTTATCAGCCACAAGCTCGGGGAAGTGCGAGCATTGTGCCACAGCGCCACGGTGCTGCGCGGCGGGCGGGTGTCGGGGCATTGCACGCCGGCGCACTGCTCGGACAGGGAGTTGGCGCAACTGATGGTCGGCGAAGCGGCTGGACTGATCACGGACTACCCCAAGGTCAGCGCAGACAAAGCCTTCCTGCAAATCAACAAGCTGTCCTGGCACAACCCGGACCCGTTCGGCTGCTCGTTGCGGGACATTGACCTTGCGGTCTGCAGCGGCGAAATCGTCGGCATCGCCGGGGTGGCGGGTAATGGTCAGGACGAATGGCTGGCGTTGCTCAGCGGAGAAACTCCGCTTGCCCGCCAGCAAGGCGAAACGATCCGATTCGACGGGCAACCCGTGGCTCATCTACGCCCCGACGCCCGTCGCCGGCTCGGGCTGGCCTTTGTCCCCGCCGAACGCTTGGGCCATGGCGCCGTGCCGCAATTGAGTCTGGCGGATAACGCCTTGCTCAGCGCTTTCCAACAGGGCCTGGTCAGCCACGGACTGATTCGCCGCAGCAAGGTCGAACACCTGGCCGAGGAGATCATCCGTCGCTTTGGCGTGAAGACACCCGACACCAAAACCCCGGCGCGCAGCCTCTCGGGAGGCAACCTGCAGAAATTCATTCTCGGTCGGGAAATACTCCAACAGCCGAAGCTGCTGGTGGCCGCTCACCCGACCTGGGGCGTGGACGTCGGCGCGGCGGCGACCATCCATCGCGCCCTGATTGCCCTGCGCGATGCAGGCGCGGCGATTCTGGTGATCTCCGAAGACCTCGATGAACTGTTCCAGATCAGCGATCGCCTCGGTGCCTTGTGCGGTGGGCGTCTGTCGGCCTTGAGACCCACCGTCGAGACCCGGCTCAGTGACGTCGGCGGCTGGATGGCCGGCCAGTTCGACGCCCCTCAATCCCCTGCCCGCGCGCCGGTTTAACGGAGTTCTACATGCTGCTTTCTCTCGAACCTCGCGGCCAGCAATCGCGCCTGATGCTCTGGTGCTCGCCGCTCTTGGCCGCCGTGTTGACCCTGGGCTGTGGCTCACTGCTGTTTATCGCCCTCGGGCATGACCCGTTGCAAACGCTGTACACCTTGTTGATCGCCCCGATCAGCGACCTGTACGGCGTATCCGAATGGCTGGTCAAAACCTTGCCGATCCTGCTGTGCGCCCTCGGCCTGGCAGTGGCCTATCAGGCGCGGATCTGGAACATCGGCGCCGAAGGCCAACTGCTGCTGGGCGCCCTGGCCGGCAGTGCCTTGGCGGTGAACATCATCGGCCTGCAAAGTCGCTGGGCACTGGTGCTGATCCTGCTCACCGGCACCTTGGCCGGAGCGGCGTGGGCCGGGCTCACGGCGTGGCTGCGCACGCGCTTCAATGCCAATGAAATCCTCACCAGCATCATGCTCAATTACATCGCCTTGAACCTGTTGCTGTTTTGCGTTCACGGACCGTTGAAAGACCCGGCGGGGTTCAACTTCCCGGAGTCGGCGATGTTCGGCGAGGCCAGTCGCCTGCCGTTGCTGCTGGAGGATGGCCGGGTCCATGCCGGGCTGTATTTCGCCCTGCTGGCGCTGGTGGCGGTGTGGGTCTTGTTGCAGAAAAGCTTCGTCGGCTTTCAGATCAAGGTGCTGGGTCTCGACGCCCGCGCCGCCGGTTTCGCCGGCTTTCGCCAGAAACCGCTGGTGTGGCTGGCGTTGTTGATCAGCGGTGCGCTGGCCGGGCTGGCCGGCGTCTGCGAAGTGACCGGGCCGATCGGCCAACTGGTGCCGCAGGTGTCGCCGGGCTACGGCTATGCGGCGATTACCGTGGCGTTCCTGGGGCGCCTCAATCCCATCGGCATTCTGTTTGCCAGCCTGCTGATGGCCCTGCTGTACATCGGCGGTGAGAGCGCGCAGATGTCGTTGAACCTGCCCCAGGCAATCACCCAACTGTTCCAGGGGATGATGCTGTTTTTCCTGTTGGCCTGCGACGTGCTGATTCTGTACCGGCCACGCCTCAACCTGCGCTGGGCCCGACGTACCCGAACCACCGCCGTACAGGCAGGAGCGCTGTGATGGATATCGACCTGTTGAGCAATATTTTCTACGCCATGGTCCGCTGCGGTACGCCATTGCTGCTGGTAGCCTTGGGTGAATTGGTCTGCGAAAAAAGCGGCGTCCTCAACCTGGGCCAGGAAGGCATGATGCTGTTCGGTGCGGTGATCGGTTTTATCGTCGCGTTCAACAGCGGCAACCTCTGGCTCGGCGTGCTGCTGGCGATGGCTGCCGGCATGCTGTTGTCGGCGTTGTTCGCGCTGGTGGCGCTGGTGTTCAACGCCAATCAGGTGGCCACCGGGCTGGCGCTGACGATTTTCGGCGTGGGCCTGTCGAGCTTTGTCGGCGCGGCCTGGGTCGGCAAACCGTTGGCCGGGTTCGAGCCGCTGGCGATTCCCTACTTGAGTGACATTCCATTGATCGGGCGAATGCTGTTTGCCCAGGATCTGCTGGTTTACCTGTCCTTCGCCCTGTTTGCCCTGGTGGCGTGGGTGATCGTGAAAAGTCGCGCGGGATTGATCATCCAGGCCGTCGGGGAAAACCCCGATGCCGCCAGCGCCATGGGCCTGCCGGTGCTACGGGTGCGAACCCTGGCGGTATTGTTTGGCGGCGCCATGGCCGGCTTGGCCGGCGCCTATCTGTCGTTGGCCTACACGCCGATGTGGGCCGAGAACATGAGCGCCGGGCGCGGCTGGATCGCCCTGGCGCTGGTGGTGTTCGCCAGTTGGCGGGTGTGGCGCCTGCTGCTGGGCGCCTACCTGTTCGGCCTCGCCAGCATCCTGCACCTGGTGGCCCAGGGGTTGGGCCTGGCGATTCCATCGAGTCTGCTGGCAATGCTGCCGTATGCCGCGACCATTGTGGTGCTGGTGCTGTTGTCCCGGGATGCCGTGCGTACCCGGCTGTATGCGCCGGTGTCCCTGGGGCAACCTTGGCAGGCGGGGCATTGATATAGACTGCGGCGCGCCTATCGCGGGCAAGCCTTGCTCCCACAGATTTTCCTGAGTCCCACAGACTTTCAGTGATCTGTGGGAGCTAGGCTTGCCCGCGATGAGTCCCGAACAGGCAATACCTGAACCAAGCCCCACACCACCTCGAAAAACAGGAAAACCCACAACACCGCACTGGCCCCATGAAGCAGCGCATACAGCATCCAGGCTGCAAACAAGAAACGCCCCACCGCGTCATAACGCCCATACAGTGCCTGCGGATCCCGAATCCGTAGCACCGACCACACGCAGACAATCGAGCCGAGCAGATTCACCATCAGCACATGCGCCGGCGCAAACGGCGGCAGTTCTCCAGGCAGGTCGAATAGCTGAGTCAAACTCATCAACACACCATGCAGCGCCGCAAAGCTCCACGGCGTGACCAGCGCGGCCGACACGATCAGGTCGTACCAGGCGCTGCCAAGCACCACCCGGCGGTATTGCATCGAAGTCCACATACACTTTGCTCCAGATAATTGGGGAGCGAAGAGGCTAAAGCCTGGGGTATGCTCCAAGGTCAAGTCCTCTGGAGTTCCGCAATGCGCATCGGTGAATTAGCCCAGGCCTGTGCCGTCAGTCGAGACACGCTGCGCTTCTACGAGCAACGGGGCCTGATCGCGGCGTCGCGTAGCGCCAATGGCTATCGCGACTACCCCGCCGACATAGTGCAACTGGTGCTCTATATCAAGACCGCCCAGCGCCTGGGCTTTACCCTGGGCGAGATCAGCGCCAGCGTTGGCGCCCTGTGGAACGCCCCCGATCCGGACTGCGCGGTGACGCAATTGCTGCAAGACAAACTGAACCTGATCGAAACCCGCATCACCGAACTCGATGCGTTGCGTCACGAGCTGAAACAACGGCTCGGGCAACGCTGTCCATTAAATCCATGACCTTTTTCTTTCAAGGATGCCTCTCATGAATTCGGCAAGAAACGCATTGATCATCGGCGCCTCCCGGGGCCTGGGCCTCGGTCTGGTGAAGACGCTGCTCAGCGATGGCTGGAACGTGACCGCCACCGTGCGCAACCCGCAGAACGCAGAGGCTTTGAAGGCGCTGGGCCCGGTGCGGATCGAAAAACTCGACATGGACGACCAGCAAGCGGTCATCGCCCTGAGCCAACAGCTCAAGGGCGAGACCTTCGACCTGCTGTTCGTCAATGCCGGCGTCAAGGGCCCGGACAACCAGAACCCGGGCGGCGCGACGCTGGCCGAAGTCGGCCAGTTGTTCTTCACCAACGCCGTGGCGCCGATCAACCTGGCCCAACGCTTTGTCGGCCAGATCCGCGACGGCAGCGGCGTGCTCGCCTTCATGAGTTCGGTGCTGGGCAGCGTGACCATGCCCGACGCGCCGGAGCTGGCGCTGTACAAGGCCAGCAAGGCGGCGCTCAACTCCATGACCAATAGTTTTGTCAGCCAACTGGGCGAGCAGACATTGACCGTGCTGTCGCTGCACCCGGGTTGGGTGAAGACCGACATGGGCGGCGAAGGCGCGGACATCGATGTCGAGACCAGCACTCGCGGGCTGATCGACCAAGTGAATGCCTTCGCCGGCAAGGGCGGGCATCACTTCGTCAACTACAGGGGCGAAACAATCCCTTGGTAACCACCACAGTCCCCTAATGTGGGAGCGGGCTTGCTCGCGAAGGCGCTGGGTCAGTTAACGATAATGTCGCCTGATACACCGCCTTCGCGAGCAAGCCCGCTCCCACATTTTTGATCTCAGTGGGCACTGGAAATGTGTCCGGCAACCTGAGTAAACTCCGCACCTCGCCCTATTCACCGGGCGACCCTGGATCAGCAGACAGGGCATCACTGAGCTGGCTAACCTGAACCCACTTTCAGAGGAGCCGGCCACCATGCCTGCGACCCGTACCTGGTTAAAAAATCCCCTCGCCACTTTCACGGCCAACGACCTCGATGCCCGTGGCGGCCTCGTCCTGCAGGACGGTGTGATCGTCGAACTGCTGAGCGCCGGCCAGCAACCCGCCCAGCCCTGTGACAACCTCTTCGACGCGCGCGAGCATGTGATCCTGCCGGGGTTGATCAACACCCACCATCACTTCTACCAGACCCTGACCCGCGCCTGGGCGCCGGTGGTGAACCAGCCGCTGTTTCCCTGGCTGAAGACCCTCTACCCGGTGTGGGCGCGGCTGACCCCGGAAAAACTTGCCCTGGCCAGCAAAGTGGCCTTGGCCGAGTTGCTGCTGTCGGGCTGCACCACGGCGGCCGACCACCATTACCTGTTTCCCGAAGGCCTGGAAAATGCCATCGACGTGCAGGTGCAGAGTGTTCGTGAACTGGGCATGCGCGCGATGCTGACCCGCGGTTCCATGAGCCTGGGCGAGGCCGACGGTGGCTTGCCGCCGCAGCAAACCGTGCAGCAGGGCCAGGTGATTCTCGACGACAGCCAGCGCTTGATCGGTCAGTACCACGAGCGCGGCGACGGCGCGCAGATCCAGATTGCCCTGGCACCCTGCTCGCCGTTTTCGGTCACGCCGCAGATCATGAGCGCCAGCGCCGAACTGGCGGAAAAGCTCGACGTACGCCTGCACACGCACCTGGCTGAAACCCTCGATGAAGAAGCGTTTTGCCTGCAACGCTTTGGCCTGCGCACCGTGGACTACCTGGACAGCGTCGGCTGGCTTGGCCCGCGTACCTGGCTGGCCCACGGCATTCATTTCAACCCGGATGAAATCGCCCGTCTCGGCGCCGCCGGCACCGGCATCTGTCACTGCCCGAGTTCGAACATGCGCCTGGCCTCGGGCATTTGCCCGACCCTGGACCTGACCGCCGCCGGCGCTCCCGTAGGCCTGGGGGTAGACGGTTCGGCGTCCAACGATGCCTCGAACATGATCCTCGAAACCCGCCAGGCGCTGTACATCCAGCGCCTGCGCTACGGCGCGCAAGCGATCACGCCGGAACGCGTGCTGGGCTGGGCGACCCGGGGCTCGGCGCAACTGCTCGGGCGCAGCGATATCGGCGAACTGGCGGTGGGCAAACAGGCCGACCTGGCGCTGTTCAAGCTCGATGAGCTGCGCTTTTCCGGCAGCCACGACCCGGTCTCGGCGCTGTTGCTGTGCGGTGCAGATCGGGCTGATCGGGTGATGATCGGTGGGCAATGGCGGGTCATCGACGGGCAGGTCGAGGGGTTGGACTTGAAGGGCCTGATTGCCGATCACAGCCAGGCGGCGCGGGAATTGATCGCCGGCACCTGACCGGACGCCATCGCGGGCAAGCCTTGCTCCCACAGATGTCCATGAGTCCCACAGACTTTCATTGCTCTGTGGGAGCAAGGCTTGCCCGCGATGCTCTTCTAGAGGCCCAGCAGGGACAACATGATGAACGTCGCAAACAACACAAAATGGGTCATGCCTTCGATGGCATTGGTCTCGCCATCGTTGAGGTTGATCGCGCTGACAATCAGGGTGATGAAGATCATCACCGTCTGCACCGGGGTCATTGCCATCTGGAACGGCTGGCCGGTGTAGAGGGCCATGGCTTCCATAATGGGCACAGTGAGGATCACGGTGGACAGCGAAGCGCCCAGCGCGATATTCACCACCGACTGCATGCGATTAGCGAGGGCGGCGCGCAGGGCGGTGAGGATTTCCGGTGCGGCGGAGATGGCGGCCACCAGGATCGCCGTGACCACCGGCGGCGCACCCGAGCCTTCCAACCCCAGGTCGAGGGCCTTGGACATGACTTCGGCCAGGGCGCCGATCACCACCACGCCAAACACCAGCGCGCCGATGGAAAGCGTCAGACTGATGGGTTCCGGTTCATTTTCCACCGGCTCTTTCTTGCGACGTTTTTCCGGATAGCTGTAGCTGAAGAAGTAACTGTGGGGCCCGACCTGCATGCGCAGGAACAAGGTGTACAGCACGATCATCGCGCCGATGGTAAAGGCCGAATAGATTTTCCAGCTCTCGCGGGGAATGAACTCCGGCACCACCATCGATACCCCCATGGCGGTGAGAATCATCACGCTGTAAGTGCGCGCCGAATCGTCGTTGTAAGCCTGCTCGCCATGCTTGATCCCGCCCATCAGCGCCGCGAGCCCGAGGATGCCGTTGATGTCGAGCATCACCGCCGAGTAGATCGTGTCCCGCACCAACGTCGACGAAGCCTCGTTGCTCATCATGATCGCCAGGATCACCACCTCCACCAGTACCGCCGACAGCGTCAGGATCATGGTGCCGTAGGGATCACCGACCTTTTCCGCCAGCAGTTCGGCGTGATGGGCCACGCGCATGGACGCCGCGACGATGAAACCGATCAGGGCCAGGCCGCCGGTCAGCGCCACCACTTGCCCGCTGCCCAGCAGCCAGTGCTCCAGCGGATAGGCGATACACGCAGCGATCAGCGCCAGCAACAGCAGTTTTTCTTGCTTGAGCAAAGTGAGCATCGCGGGCCTGTCACCGTGGGCGGGGTCATGAGTTACTGACTATAGGGGGCGGTGAACGTTTCGTTCGGGGTGATGCACCAGGGGGTGGCGCTTGCAGGCAGGGTGCACCTTTATTGTTCTCAAGGGCCTCATCGCGGGCAAGCCTTGCTCCCACAAGTATCGCGGCGCACTTGTGAAGCGAGCTTGCCCTCCCATGAGGTTGGGCTGCCCATCTGTTGGGGCAAGGCCTGATTCCACATGGTTTGGCCTTGCACTTGTGGGAGCAAGGCTTGCCCGCGATGGCTGCATCAAGGTGTTAACTATTTGTTGTCTTGTTGGTCAGCATTTTGCATTGATGCCGCACAGCCAACCTCACAACAAAATGGAGTTCGAGTTCATGCACAAACGCCCCTTGAAGAAGTTGCTTTGCGCCGTCGTCGCCGCCGTCGGCCTGGGCGCCGGTCTGAATGCCAGTGCCGCCGACCCGCTGAAGGTCGGCTTCGTCTACATCGGCCCGATCGGCGACCACGGCTGGACCTATCAGCATGAACAAGGGCGCAAGGAGCTGGCGGCGAAATTCGGCGAGCAGATCACCACCAACTACGTGGAAAACGTGCCGGAGGGTGCCGACGCCGAGCGAGTGATCCGCAACATGGCCAAGGACAAATACGACCTGATCTTCACCACCTCCTTCGGCTACATGAACCCGACGTTGAAAGTCGCCAAGCAGTTTCCCAAGGTGACCTTCGAACACGCCACCGGTTACAAGCAGGACAAGAACCTGGGCACGTACCTGGCTCGCACCTACGAGGGCCGCTACGTCGGTGGCTTCCTCGCGGCCAAGATGACCAAGACCAAGAAGATCGGTTATGTCGCCTCCTTCCCGATCCCGGAAGTCATCCGCGACATCAACGCCATCCAACTGGCCCTGAACAAGTACAACCCCGGTACCGAGATCAAAGTGGTGTGGGTCAACTCCTGGTTCGACCCGGGCAAGGAAGCCGACGCCGCCAACGCGCTGATCGACCAGGGCGTGGACGTGGTGTTCCAGCACACCGACAGCCCGGCGCCGATCCAGGCTGCCGAGCGACGCGGCGTCTATGCGGTGGGCTACGCTTCGGACATGGCTCACTTCGGGCCCAAGGCGGTGCTGACGTCCATCGTCAATGACTGGGGCCCGCATTACATCCAGGCGACCCAGAGCGTGCTCGACCATAGCTGGAAATCCCAGGACTACTGGGGTGGCCTGAAGGAAGGCACGGTGAAACTGCCGATCAGCGACCTGGTGCCGGCAGCAGTCAAGGGCGAAGCCGAGCAGATCATCGCTGACATCGAGAGCGGCGCCTTCCATCCGTTCACCGGCCCGATCAAGGACCAGGCCGGCGTCGAGAAAATCCCGGCGGGCGTGAGCGCCACCAACGCGGAACTGGCGTCAATGAATTACTACGTCGAAGGGATGAAGGCTGAGATTCCGAAATAAACCCCAGGCTCAACACAACACCCCATGTGGGAGCGGGCTTGCTCGCGAAGGCGGTGTATCAGTCGACATCAATGTTGAATGACACTCCGCCTTCGCGAGCAAGCCCGCTCCCACAGGGATCTCCATTTTTAAATCAGGAAAGCAGTATGAACAGCCTTCCCATCATCGACATCAGCCCGCTCTACGGCGATGAAGCCGGCGCCTGGCAAACCGTCGCCGAGCAGATCGACCTTGCCTGCCGCCAATGGGGCTTTTTCTATATCAAGGGCCACCCCATCAGCCCGGCGCGCATCGCCGAGGTACTGGGCAGTGCCCAACGCTTCTTCGCCCTGCCCGTCGAAGAAAAACTCAAGATCGACATCACCCAGACCCGCCACCACCGTGGTTATGGCGCCGTCGCCACGGAACAACTGGACCCGACCAAACCCAGCGACCTGAAGGAAACCTTCGACATGGGCCTGCACCTGCCGGCCGATCACCCGGAAGTGCTGGCGGAAAAACCCCTGCGTGGCCCGAACCGCCACCCCGACCTGATGGGCTGGGAAAACTTGATGGAGCAGCATTACCGCGACATGCAGGCGCTTGCGCAAACCCTGCTGCGGGCCATGACCCTGGCCCTGGGTATCGAGCGGGACTTTTTCGACACGCGCTTCAACGAACCGGTCAGCGTGCTGCGCCTGATCCACTACCCGCCCCGCGACACCGCCAGTAGCGCCGAGCAGCAAGGTGCCGGCGCCCATACCGATTATGGTTGCATCACCCTGCTCTACCAGGACGCCGCCGGCGGCCTGCAAGTGCGCAACGTCGACGGCCAGTGGATCGACGCGCCGCCCCTCGACGGCACCTTCGTGGTCAATCTCGGCGACATGATGGCGCGCTGGAGCAACGACCGTTACCTGTCCACGCCGCATCGGGTGATCAGCCCGCTGGGGGTGGACCGGTACTCGATGCCGTTCTTTGCCGAGCCGCACCCCGACACGCTGATCCAATGCCTGCCCGGTTGCCAGGATGACGCCCACCCGCCAAAGTACCCAACGACTACCTGCGCCGAATTCCTGCTGTCGCGCTTCGCCGACACCTATGCTTACCGGCGTGAGTCGCTTGCCGTGTAGTGGATCAGCCGGTCAGGTTTTACCCGACAGGGCGGCCAGCGCCTGTAGAATGCCCGCCATCGATTCGCTGATGAGAAAAGACCATGTACGACTGGCTGAACGCCCTGCCCAAGGCTGAACTGCACCTGCACCTGGAAGGCTCGCTGGAGCCTGAGTTGCTGTTCGCCCTGGCCGAACGCAACAAGATCGCCCTGCCGTGGAGCGACGTCGATACCCTGCGCAAGGCCTATGCCTTCAACAACCTGCAGGAATTCCTCGACCTGTATTACCAGGGCGCCGATGTGCTGCGCACCTCCCAGGATTTCTACGACCTGACCTGGGCCTACCTGTTGCGTTGCAAGGCGCAGAACGTGATCCACACCGAACCGTTCTTCGACCCGCAGACCCACACCGACCGTGGTATCCCGTTCGAAGTGGTGCTCAACGGCATCGCCGCCGCCCTCAAGGATGGCGAGCAGCAACTGGGCATCACCAGCGGCCTGATCCTGAGTTTCCTGCGCCACCTGAGCGAAGAACAAGCCGAGAAGACCCTCGACCAGGCGCTGCCATTCCGCGAGGCCTTCGTGGCCGTGGGCCTGGACAGTTCGGAAATGGGCCATCCACCGAGCAAGTTCCAACGGGTATTCGACCGCGCGCGCAACGAAGGCTTCCTGACCGTCGCCCACGCCGGCGAAGAAGGCCCGCCCGAGTACATCTGGGAAGCCCTGGACCTGCTGAAGATTCAGCGCATCGACCATGGTGTGCGAGCCATCGAAGATGAGCGGCTGATGCAGCGGATCATCGACGAGCAGATTCCATTGACCGTGTGCCCGCTGTCCAACACCAAGCTGTGCGTATTCGACGACATGTCGCAGCACAACATCCTCGACATGCTCGAGCGCGGCGTGAAGGTGACGGTGAACTCCGATGACCCGGCGTACTTCGGCGGCTACGTCACCGAGAACTTCCACGCGCTGTATACCCACCTGGGCATGACCCAGGACCAGGCCAAGCGCCTGGCCCAGAACAGCCTGGATGCGCGGCTGGTGAAACCTTAGGCCCGACAATCAACCCTTGTGGGAGCGAGCTTGCTCGCGATAGCTTTGGATCAGCCAACATCAATATCGACTGACACACCGCCATCGCGAGCAAGCCCGCTCCCACAGTTTTTTGATCGCCTGTAAATCCACGGTTGGACGCAGATCCAATTGTGGGAGCGAGCCTGCTCGCGATGGCGGTGTATTAGTCGACATCGATGTCGAATGCCAGACCGCAATCGCGAGCAGGCTCGCTCCCACAGGGGATTAGTGTTTAGTCGGCGACGGTCGCTTCGCTCAACTCCTCCAACGTCTTGCCCCGCGTCTCCATCCCGAACAACCAGACCACCCCCGCCGCCACGGCGAAGCACAACGCGCCCAGGGCGAACACACCCCCTTGGCCGGTGATGGGGAATACCATCCCGGTCACCAGCGGGCCGAGCAGCGAACCGACGCGTCCCACGGCCGAAGCAAACCCCGAGCCGGTGGCCCGGGCCGAGGTGGGGTACAACTCTGGCGTGTAGGTGTAGAGCACCGCCCACATGCCGAACAGGAAAAACTGCATCAGCAGCCCGGTGCCGATCAACAGGCCGACGTTGCCGCCAAACACCGCGCTCTGCCCATACAGAAACGCCATCGCCCCACCGCCCAGCAACGTGATGACGCACACCGGTTTGCGCCCCCAGCGCTCCACCAGCCAGGCCGCCATCAAGAAGCCGGGAATCCCGCCCAGGGAAATCAGCACGGTGTAATACACCGACTGGGTCACCGCGAACCCCGACTGCTGCAACAACGCACTGAGCCAGGAAGTCAGGCCGTAGAAACCGAGCAAGGCAAAGAACCAGACGCTCCAGATCATCATCGTGCGCTGGCGATACAGCGGCGACCAGATCTGCGCCAGGGCCGAAAAGAAATTACCCGGCGTGCTCTCAACCCTTGGCAAACGAATCGGCTCCGGCAGGTCGCTACGCCCCAGCGAGGCCCGGACTTTGTCTTCGATTCGCTTGAGCACCGCGTCCGCTTCATCACCCCGGCCGGCCTGTTCCAGCCAGCGCGGCGACTCGGGAATGAAGAAACGAATCGCCAGGACAAACACCGCCGGCACCGCCAGCACCAGAAAGATGTCGCGCCAGCCGATCACCGGCAGCAGAAAATACGACAGCACCCCCGCCGCCACGAAACCCAGCGGCCAGAAGCCATCCATCAAAGCGATGTAGCGGCCCCGACGCTTGGCCGGGATCAGCTCCGAAAGCATCGACTGGGCAATCGGAAATTCCATGCCCATGCCGATGCCCAGCAGGATGCGAAACAGCGTCAAGGTCTCGATGTCCTGGGCCGTGGAGCACAAGTAACTGGCAATGCCCCACAGCACGATGCTCCACTGGAACACCGGTTTGCGCCCGAAACGATCGGCCAGCATGCCCGACAGCGACGCCCCTACCACCATGCCGAAGAAGCTGGAGCTGGCGAGCAAACCGGCCTGGGCGGTGCTCAGGCCGAACTCGGCTTTGATCGATCCCAACAGGAACGTCATCATCGCCAGGTCCATGGAGTCGAAGAAAAACGCCAGGGCGATGATGATGAAGATGACCCGGTGGTAACCGCTGATGGGTAACCGTTCCAGGCGTTCCGCCGCGCTGTAGCCGTGAGTGTCCATGCTGCCTCCCCCAATCCGATAATTCCCCGGACCGAGTGTGCGCGAACCTCGCAGGTGGCTATTGCTGAATACGACCTGCCGACAGCCCTGAGCGACGCATCAGGAGCGTTCCCTAGATTGCCATCTCCACCGTGTCCTGCCGGGCGAACCGGTGGATTTCCTGCTGGCCGAGCGTCGTCACCTGCAGGGCTCGCGAATCGTTGGGCAAGCTCAGCCAACCCGACTGCATGAACAGTTGCAGCAGGGCCGCCCCCAGCGCGCCCCCCAGGTGTGGACGACGCTCGCTCCAGTCCGGGCAGGCACAGGCGATGTGGGTGTTGCGATGGGCCAGGGCCTGGATGAACAGGCCACGTCCGGCCAGTTGATTGGCGCCCTTGTGGGTGACGATCACCCGCTGCTCGAACTGCTCGATCCATCCGGCGTCCAGCAGGCGCTGGTAGAGGTCGGCCGCCAGGGTTCCCCCCAGGTGATCGTCGCAAAGCCTGGCGCGCATCAACGAAGCAGGGGCCGACGGCGCCTTGGTCGGCATGACCCGGCGCTTGAAGACGTCTGGAATCTGCCGCGGCGTACTGACCAGCGTCGCGCTGGCCAGCGCTTCGACGGCAGCACCGATTTCAGGCGCTGCCAGGCGGAAAAACCGCTTGCGGCCCCGGGCCTCGACTTTCAACAGGCCTCCGGCGGACAGGCGTCCCAGATGCGCGTTGGCCGAGGACGGCGACAACCCGGCGAGCAACGCCAACTCCTCGGCCTGGCGGGCCGTGCCGTCCATCAAGGCCCACATCATTGCGCTGCGCTTGGGGTCAGCCAGCAGCGTGGCGATCTGGCTGATGCAAGGTGCATGTTCCATGTATTCACTCCCTGTTGAATCATTCGTCTACTGCTCTGGCGCAGGCGGTCGCTAGTATAAGCGGGGCGGTCGAGCTTTCCTGTCCTCCGGAAACCTTTGGAGGCGATTGTTCCTGAGGGAAAATTCTCTATTTGCCCGCGACTAATGGCCGGCCCCCGTCGAGCGTGGAAAACGAGCCGTCAACTCACCGCAGCGGACCTGGAGCATGTCTCGCAAAAGGTTGATGGGCTTGCTCAATTGCGCCCGGTGGGCACACAGCAGATTGAGGGGCGCGCGTTCGCATTGCAGGTGCGGCAAGAGGATTTTCAAGCGCCCGGCCAGCACGTCGGTGGACACATCCAGCCACGATTTATAGGCAATCCCGGCACCCGCCACCGCCCAGCGCCGCACCACATCGGCGTCGTCACTGAAACGGTCGCCACTGACGGTGAGGCTCACTTCCCGTTTGCCGTCATGAAAACCCCATCGGTCATGGACCCGACTGCCAAGCATGTACAACAGGCAGTTGTGCTGGGCCAGTTGTTCCAGCTGATGGGGTTCACCCTGGCGAGCCAGATAGTCCGGCGATGCACACAACACCCGGCGGTTATCCGCGGCAATGGGCAAGGCGACCAGGCTTGAATCTTCCGGCTCGCCATAACGCAAGGCGATGTCCACCGGCTGCTTGAACAGATCGGCCATGCGATCGCCCAGCAACAGCCGCACCGTCAGCCCGGGGTGCTCGCGCTGGAACGCGTCCAGCCAGGGCAGCAGCAGGTTGCGTCCCAGGTCCGACGGTGCGGACAACTGCAACACCCCACTGACCTGATCCTGGCCGCTGGTCAACAACCGCCGGCCCTCGTCAAGGCTGCTCAATGCAGCCCGGGCATATTCGAGAAAACCCTCACCTTCGGCCGTCAGGCGCAGGCTACGGGTGGAGCGGGCCAACAGCCGCGCGCCGAGGTGCTGCTCGATCCGTTTCAACGCGGCACTGGCCACCGCCGCCGACAGGTCCATGACCCTGGCCGCAGCCGAAAGACTGCCCAGGTCCGCCGCCCGGACAAACAACTGCAAGTCATCGAAGCGAAGCATGACGACTCCATTATCAAAAAATTATTGAAAGAGCCTGTTCTTTTAGCCGGTTTTATCTCGACGATAAATAGCTAAACATGGCCTTCATCGAACTCATCTCACGGAGCCGCTTCATGAAAGCCATCGCCTACTACCACTCATTGCCCATCACCGACCCGCAATCGCTCCAGGACATCGAGCTGCCGGAACCGGTCGCCGGTCCCAGGGACCTGCTGGTGGAGGTCAAGGCCATCTCGGTAAACCCGGTGGACACCAAGGTCCGCCAGAACGTCCAGCCCGAAGGTGGCGCAGCCAAGGTGCTGGGCTGGGACGTGGCCGGCGTGGTCAAGGCGGTGGGCAGCGAGGTCACGCTGTTCAAGGCCGGGGACCAGGTGTTCTACGCCGGCTCCATCGCCCGGGCCGGCGGCAACAGCGAGTTGCACGTAGTGGATGAGCGCATCGTCGGCCACATGCCCAAAACCCTCGGTTTCGCCGAAGCGGCGGCGCTACCGCTGACGGCCATTACCGCCTGGGAGTTGTTGTTCGAGCGCCTGCAAATCCAGGAAGGCCAAAGCGACCTGGGCCAGAGCCTGTTGATCGTCGGCGCTGCGGGCGGCGTGGGTTCGATCCTGACGCAACTGGCCAGCCAACTCACCGGGCTGAAGGTGATCGGCACCGCGTCCCGTGTGCAGACCCAGGATTGGGTGCGCAGCCTGGGGGCCGACCTGGTGATCGACCACAGCCAGCCATTGAGCGAAGTGTTGAAAGAAGCGGGCCAGCCCCAGGTGACTCACGTCGCCAGCCTGACCCAGACCGACCAGCATCTGGACCAGTTGGTCGAAGCCCTCGCGCCCCAGGGCAAACTGGCGCTGATCGACGATCCCAAGGCGCTGGACGTGACCAAGCTCAAGCGCAAGAGCCTGTCGTTGCATTGGGAATTCATGTACACCCGCTCGCTGTTCGAGACGGCCGACATGCTTGAACAACACAAACTGCTCAACCGCGTGGCCGCCCTGATCGACGCCGGCACGCTGAAGACCACGGTTGGCGAGCATTTCGGCACCATCAACGCCGAGAACCTGCGCCGGGCGCATGCCTTGCTGGAAAGCGGCAAGGCCAAGGGCAAGATTGTGCTCGAGGGTTTCTGACCCACGATGAGGGCCTAGCGCTTGTGGGAGCAAAGCTTGCTCGCGATGGAGGCACCGCGGTTCTCTATAAAACCGCGTCACCATTTATCGCGAGCAAGCTTTGCTCCCACAAAACCCATGCCGTCAGTCCGAGAATTGATCCTTGTCACAATTGCGATCGCATTCGGGTCTACACTCGAGGCCTTTGCAACGCAATCTTTTCGTGAGGAGGTCAGCAATGAAGATCCTGATAAAAGAAGTGGCAAAATCCCAATGGCAAGTACGCCTTGACCAGCACGTCGTCACCTTCCGTACCGAGGCCGAAGCCCAGGCCTTCGCCAACACCCTGCAAGCGCGGATCCTCGCGCCCCATCATTTCCCCGAACAACAGCAGCGCGCGGCCGGCTGAGTCAGCCTTCGCGACTGGCCTGGGCCAGCGCCCGGGCATTTTGCAGGCGACGGGTCCGCATCGCTGCGCCCACCACCAACAGCCCGCAAAGGCTGATGACCAGCGCCATTGGCACGGCGGTGCCGTCATGCAGCGCCGCCACCAACGCAGCTGCCCCGGCGGCCACGGAAAACTGCAGGCATCCCAGCATCGCCGAAGCACTGCCGGCCCGGGCGCCCTGCCCATTCATGGCGCAAGCCGAGGCGTTGGGCAGGATGCACCCCAGGCTGGCGATGCAGATAAACAGCGGAACCAGCAGCGGCCACAACTGCGCAGGTTGCAAGGCGCTGACGGCCAACAGGCTCAGCCCGGCGCCCAGGTAGACCCATACCGCGCGGCTCAGCAGGAACGCCGGACCGCGCTTGGACAGCAGCCGGGCGTTGACCTGGGCAACCAGGATGAAGCCCGCCGCGTTGGTGCCGAACAGCCAACCGAAGTGTTCGGCCGGTACCCCGTAGAGCTTGATGAAGACGAAAGGCGAACCGGCGATGTAGGCAAACATCCCAGCGATAGCGATGCCTCCCGTCAGCGCATGACCGAGGAAGACGGCGTCGGTCAATAACCGGCCATATTGGCGCAATGCCCCCGACAACGGTTGCCGAGGCACATGGTCCGGCAAGCTTTCCGGCAGCCACAAGGCCACCGCCATCGACGCCAATGCGCTGAACACGGTCAGGGCAATGAAGATCGATTGCCAACCATGCAGGTTCACCAGCAACCCGCCCAGCATCGGCGCGAGAATCGGCGCCAGGCCCATCACCAGCATCAACTGCGAAAACACCTTGGCCGAACCCACCGCGTCGCATTTGTCGCTGACCACCGCCCGCGAGATCACCATCCCGGCGCACCCACCCAGGGCCTGGACGAAGCGGGCGCCGATCAGCCATTCCAGGCTCGGCGCGTAGGCGCAGGCCAGGGAGGCCAGGGTGAACAAACCAACACCGGTCAGCAATGGAATGCGCCGTCCGAAGCGATCCGCCACCGGCCCATAGGCCAGTTGCCCGATGGACAAGCCGAGGAAATAAGCCGCCAGGGTCAACTGAATGTGTTTTTCGTCGGTACCGAAGGCCGTCGCCATCGCCGGAAAGGCAGGCAGGTAGAAGTCGATCGCCAAGGGACCGAAAGCGCTCAAGGCGCCAAGAATCAGAATGGTACGGAGGTTCATCGGGCGTCCCGCTCAGGCGTCGTTCGACAGCCTGACAGTCTAGCCGTGCCGGACGCTCTTGAACATTCCGGTAGGTCGCTAACGATTAAAAAACTTCAAGCAGGGCTGGCCTCATAGCCCTCCTCCTTGATGGCCGCAAGCACGGCATCGGCCGGCAACGAACTCTGGACCTGGACAGTCTTGGCACCCAGGTTGATTTGCACGTCGGCCGCCGGGTCCTTGGCCTGGACAGCCTGGGTGATGGCCTTGACACAGTGACCGCACGACATGCCCTGGACATTGAAAGTGTGCATGAGATGACTCCTTGGGATTGAGGTTGCCAGCAGTCTCAAGCTTGCCATCATGGCAAGGTCAAGTTCTGACAAAAACTGCCGGGCTGGCAATCGGCATCGCGCTCAGCCAAGCTGCACACATCAAGGATTTAACACCGGAGGTTCAGCCATGCGCTGGTCAGCGTTCAGCCTGTTTTGCATGCTCGGTTTTTCAGCGGTGGCGCCCCAGGCCTCGGCCGCCGGCGAAGACTATGGCGTGGTGATCATTTCCCGCGAGCGCCTGGAAGTGTCGACCAATTGCGAAATCGGCATCTACATCCAGGATCAGCTCTCGGCCAGGCTGTTCCAGGAGCAAAGCACTTCGTTCAACCTGCCGCCGGGCCAGTTTTCCTTGCGCCTGAAGTTGCTGCCAGGCCAGGCACCGGGGTGCAACCCGGGCATGCTCGCGCCAGGGTCGCAGAACATCACCCTCAGGGCCGGTGACATCCTGAAGTTCCGCATCGCCATGAATGAACAAGGCATGTACCTCAAGCAAGCTGGGCTCGGTTACTGACACACCGCTTAATCTTGTGGCTGCGAGCCCCCCTGTGGGAGCGAGCTTTGTGGGAGCAAAGCTTGCTCGCGACCCAGGCGCCGCGGTCACTCAACAGACTGCGGTGCCTCCATCGCGGGCAAGCCTTGCTCCCACAGAGCCAGCTCCCAAATCAGGGATCGGCAGCGCTTTTTGGATTGGCGCTTGACCTTGCCCGCATGGCAAGGTTGATCCTGTAGTCATTCACTACAGGGAGCCTGACCGATGTCCGAATCCACCACGTTCGATCTACCGATTGCCGGCATGACCTGCGCCAGCTGCGCCGGGCGGGTCGAGCGGGCCTTGAGCAAAGTCACCGGCACCCGTGCTGTCAGTGTGAACCTGGCCACTGAACTGGCGCGCGTGCAGGCCCCCGAAGGCAGCCTGCCGGCCTTGATGCAGGCCGTCGAACAGGCCGGCTATAGCGTCCCCGTGCAAACCCTGGAGCTGAACATCGACGGAATGACCTGCGCCTCCTGTGTCGGCCGGGTCGAACGCGCCCTGGGCAAGGTCGACGGTGTGAACAGGGTCAGCGTCAACCTTGCCAATGAGCGGGCCCACCTCGAACTGCTCGGCCAGGTGGATCCGCAAACCCTGATCGATGCGGTCAAGCGCGCCGGCTATGACGCCACTGTCTGGCAGGCCGAACAGCCCGCTGACACGCAGGCCAATCGCCTGAACCGTGAACGCCTGATATTGATGCTGGCGATTGCGCTGTCCGTGCCGCTGGTACTGCCCATGCTGCTGCAGCCGTTCGGCGTGCATTGGATGCTCCCGGCCTGGGTGCAGTTCGCCCTGGCCACGCCAGTGCAATTCATCTTCGGTGCACGTTTCTACGTCGCCGCCTTCAAGGCCGTGCGTGCCGGTGCGGGGAACATGGACCTGCTGGTGGCCTTGGGTACCAGCGCCGGCTACGGTTTGAGCCTTTATGAATGGGTGATTGCCCGCCCTGGCGGCATGCCGCACCTGTATTTCGAAGCCTCGGCTGTGGTGATTGCCCTGGTACTGCTCGGTAAATACCTGGAAAGCCGCGCCAAGCGACAAACCGCCAGCGCCATCCGCGCCCTCGAGGCTTTGCGGCCAGAGCGGGCGATCCAGGTGATCGATGGTCAGGAGCGGGACGTTGCCATCAGCGCCCTGCGCTTGAATGATCGGGTGCTGGTCAAACCCGGCGAACGCTTCCCGGTGGACGGCGAAGTGCTGGAAGGCCAGAGCCACGCCGACGAAGCGCTGATCAGCGGCGAAAGCCTGCCGGTGCCCAAGCAGCCCGGCGACAAAGTCACTGGCGGCGCCATCAACGGCGAAGGCCGGCTGCTGGTGCGCACGCTGGCCCTGGGTACCGAAACCGTCCTGGCGCGCATCATCCGCCTGGTGGAAGACGCCCAGGCCGCCAAGGCCCCGATCCAGAAACTGGTGGATAAAGTCAGCCAGGTGTTCGTACCGGTGGTGCTGGTGCTGGCCCTGGCGACGTTGATCGGCTGGTGGCTGTACGGTGCGCCACTGGAAACCGCGCTGATCAACGCCGTCGCCGTGCTGGTGATCGCCTGCCCCTGCGCCCTGGGCCTGGCGACGCCCACGGCGATCATGGCTGGCACCGGCGTGGCCGCTCGCCACGGGATTCTGATCAAGGACGCCGAGGCCCTGGAGCGCGCCCATGAAGTCGACACCGTAGTATTCGACAAGACCGGCACCCTGACCTCCGGCACGCCGCGCATCGCCCACTTGACGGCTCTGGAGGGAGATGAAGACGCGCTGCTGAAAATGGCCGGCGCCCTGCAACGCGGCAGTGAGCACCCTCTTGCCAAAGCCGTGTTGGACACCTGCGCCGAGCGTGGCCTGGACGTGGCGGATGTCAGCGACAGCCAGTCCCTGGCTGGACGCGGTATCGCCGGCAGCCTCGACGGACGCCGCCTGGCCCTGGGCAATCGACGCCTGCTGGACGAACTGGGCCTGGAGCCCGGTTCGCTGGCCGAGTCGGCACAGGCTTGGGAAAACGAAGGCCGCACGTTGTCCTGGCTGATCGAACAAGGCGCGACGCCTCGGGTGCTCGGCCTGTTCGCCTTCGGTGACACGCTCAAGCCCGGTGCCCTCGCCGCGGTACAGGCCTTGAATGAACAGCACATCGCCAGCCACTTGCTCACCGGCGACAACCAAGGCAGCGCCCGGGTCGTGGCCCAGGCGCTGGGTATCTCCAATGTCCATGCCGAGGTTTTGCCAGCGGACAAATCCGCCATCGTCCAACAGTTGAAGCGCCATTCGGTGGTGGCGATGGTGGGCGACGGCATCAACGACGCCCCCGCCCTGGCCGCCGCCGACATCGGCATTGCCATGGGCGGCGGCACCGACGTGGCGATGCATGCCGCGGGCATCACCCTCATGCGCGGCGATCCGCGACTGGTGCCGGCGGCGCTGGACATCAGTCGCAAGACCTACGCCAAGATCCGCCAGAACCTGTTCTGGGCGTTCGTCTATAACCTGGTCGGCATCCCCCTGGCGGCGTTCGGGTTTCTCAACCCGGTGCTGGCCGGCGCGGCCATGGCGCTGTCGAGCGTCAGTGTGGTCAGCAATGCGTTACTGTTGAAGTTCTGGACACCCAAGCAGCTGGAGGACAAGCGATGAACATCGGCCAAGCGGCCCGCCAGAGCGGCCTGAGCGCGAAGATGATCCGCTATTACGAATCCATCGGCCTGCTCAAGGCCGCCCATCGTACCGACAGCGGCTATCGGATCTACGGCGCCGATGACCTGCACACCCTGGCCTTTATCAAGCGCTCTCGCGACTTGGGGTTTTCCCTGGAAGAGGTCGGCAAACTGCTGACCCTCTGGCAAGACCGCCAACGCGCCAGCGCCGACGTCAAGGCCCTGGCCCGCCAGCACATCGAAGAACTGAACCAGAAAATCCGCGAACTGGCTGAGCTTCGCGACACCCTCCAGGATCTGGTGGAACACTGCCACGGCGACCACCGCCCGGACTGCCCGATCCTCAAGGAACTGGCGTCGGGGTGTTGCCAGAGTTGATGCCCACCGCCGGCCCTTGTGGGAGCGAACTTGCTCGCGAAGGCGGCGGCACATTCAACATCGATGCAAGCTGATCCACCGCTATCGCGAGCAAGCTCGCTCCCACAGGGGGCTGCGGTGGGTATGAGATTTTGGAGTGCCCACAAAAAAACCGGCCAGGGCCTAATGCTGTTCACTTAAGGCTGTGGATCTTCAGTTTCGACCCATTGGGGTAAGGGTGTATATCCGTTTCTGCGGTAACGGCGGCTTAGGGTTCCGCCCTTACGGCGGGTCACTTTTGGAAGAGCGCCAAAAGTAACCAAAAGCGCTTTGCCCCACCACTCGGCACCTCGCCTAGGCTCGGTGTGCCCGAACGAAGGCATTGCTCCGTGGGCCCGCCGCGAAGGGCCATCCATGGCCCAGCGCGGCTATCCCGGCATCCATGCCGGGATGCCCACTGCGCAATGCCTTCGTTCAGCCAGCGTGGTTTAACGGGGCGTCCAGATCAAGATCCAAAGCAAGAGCGGGGCACATGCCGGCATCTATGTGGCTGAGCCACCGCTATCGCGAGCAAGCTCGCACATTGGATCTTCCGTAGACACAATACTTATGTGCATCTAGAGCCCCCTGTGGGAGCGAGCCTGCTCGCGAAGAGGCCGGCACATCCAACATCTTCATTGACTGGGACACCGTCATCGCGAGCAAGCTTTGCTCCCACAGATCTGATGGGTGTACGACCGCAAGAGCCAGGTCGGCTACTAGGCCGCCTCGCGGTGGACGTTGATCTCGGGCGCCCCGTTAACCACGATGGCTGAACGAAGGTGTCGCGCAGTGGGCACCTCGGCATGGATGCCGAGGTAGCCGCGCTGGGCCATGGATGGCCCTTCGCGGCGGGCCCACGGAGCAATGCCTTCGTTCAGGCATGCCGAGCCTAAGCGAGGCACCGAGTGGTGGGGCAAAGCGCTTTTGGTTACTTTTGGCGCTCTTCAAAAGTGACCCGCCGTAAGGGCGGAACCCTAAGCGGCCGTTACCGAAGAAATGGATATACACACCAACCCAAAAAAACGGCGCCTTTCCATTTCTGAAAGAAGCGCCGTTTTTTCTAAGTGAACAGCATTACGGCCATTGGCCGGGTTTCTGTTCAACCGATCATTGCATCCATGGCGGAGGCGGCTCTTCGGTCTTGCCGGGCGGGGCATCGTCGGCGGCGCGGACAGCCTGGCGGCGTTCCTCGTCCAGGCGGGCGGCCTCGATCTCGCGCATGATCCCGCCGACATCCGCCAGTTCTTCCGGCTCGTCGAACTCGCCGGTCAGCATGCTGGCCGGGTGCAGGGTGCCGGCTTCGTACAGCGCCCACATTTCCTTCGCGTACTTGGTGCGCTTGAGCTCCGGGGCAAACCGACCGAAGTAGGACGCCATATTGCCCACGTCCCGCTCCAGCATGCTGAAGGCATGGTTGTTACCCGCAGCATCCACGGCCTGCGGCAGGTCGATGATCACCGGCCCGGTCGGCGTGAGCAGGACGTTGAACTCCGACAGGTCGCCGTGCACCAGACCGGTACACAACATCAGCACGATCTGGGAAATCAGATAGGCGTGATATTCACGGGCCTGGTCCGGCTCCAGCACCACATCGTTCAGACGCGGCGCTGCATCGCCGTACTCGTCGGCCACCAGTTCCATCAGCAGCACGCCTTCAAGGAAGTCGTACGGCTTGGGCACGCGCACACCCGCGCTAGCCAAGCGGAACAGCGCCGCTACTTCAGCATTCTGCCAGGCGTCCTCGGTTTCCTTGCGCCCGAACTTCGAGCCCTTGGCCATGGCCCGGGCCTGACGGCTGTTGCGGACCTTGCGGCCTTCCTGATATTCGGCCGCCTGACGAAAGCTTCGCTTGTTCGCCTCCTTGTAGACCTTCGCGCAACGTAGCTCGTTACCGCAGCGCACCACATAAACAGCTGCTTCTTTACCACTCATGAGTGGGCGCAGCACCTCGTCGACCAGACCGTCCTCGATCAGGGGTTCAATGCGTTTTGGAGTCTTCATCAGCTTTTATTGTGGGTCCTTTATTACCAAACACGCGAATGACAGTCGTTATACGGCAATCCTTCCTCCACGGGGAGGGGTTGCCGACCTATGAACCTGTGATGCACACAATGTGCCGGATCAATCGACCGAGCCGAATCATAGCCGAGACCGAACCTGACATTGCTAACTGAATGCCCAGGCATTTGCGACAAGAGCTGACAGTCATGTCTACCATCGGCTGTAGGAAAGTGCGACGACTCAATGTTTGAACAGTTCCCCCGGCGTAAACCCGAACATCCCCTTGAACGCCGCAATGAACGCGGACGTTGAATCATACCCGCAGGACAACGCGGCGCTGGTGACACTGTCGCCCTGCTCCAGCGAGCCCAGGGACGACAACAAGCGCATGCGCTGGCGCCAGGCGCGAAAGCTCAGGCCGGTCTCGCGCTGGAACAGGCGCATCAAGGTTTTTTCCGACGTGCCCAGGCGCTCAGCCCAGGCGTGCAAGGTGACGTTCTGCTCAGGCTGTTCGATCAACTCGTTACACAGCCCCAGCAGACGGGCATGTCGTGGCAGCGGCAGGGAGAACCCCACCTCCGGCAAAGTCGCCAACTGGTCCAGCAACACCTGCACCAACCGTTGTTCCTGGGTATCGCCTTGCGGGTAATCGACCGGAAGCTGACAGAACACCTTGATCAACTCACGGGCCAGTGGCGTGACTTCCAGCACCCGGCAACGCTCATCGGCCCAGGGGCAGGCGTGGCGATGCACATACAGGCTGCGCATTTCCGCTCGGGTGGAGGTCACCACATGGTGTTCCAGGTCGGCCGGGATCCAGATGCCCCGTTGTGGCGGGGCAAAGAAGCTACCCGCTGCGGTGTGTACGCCGAGAACGCCGCTGATGGCGTAGGAAAACTGCACCCAGTCATGACGATGGGCTTGCGTCCAGGAACCGGCGCTCAAGCTTTCGACACGGGCGTACAGCGGCCTCGGCAATTGCGCCAGGTCGGGGATGCGGCGTTCGAGCTGTTGGTGTCCGTTAGGCGGCATTGATTGGCCTTATGTCGCAAGACGACTGGTAGGGACGACGTTAGGCTAAGTCGACTTTTCTTACAACTTGCGGTGCCCTATGCATATCCTCAGACACCTCAAACGCATGGTGACCGACTGGTTCCTCTGCGGCATGTTACTCGCCACGCTGTTGGCGTACTTCTTTCCAACCTTTGGCGCCACGGGCGGCGCCATGCATGCCGAATGGGTGGTCAACATCGGCATCTTCGTGGTGTTCTTCCTGCACGGGGTCAACCTGTCCGGCGAACAGATCCGCCACGGTTTGAAGAACATCCGCCTGCATGTGATGGTGCAGGGTTTCACCTTTGGCGTGTTTCCGTTGATCTGGCTGCTCAGCCACTGGCTCGTCGGCAGCCATGTGCCGGCGCTGCTGATGCTGGGGTTCTTCTACCTGTGCGCCCTGCCCTCGACCATTTCTTCCTCGGTGGCGCTGACCGGCAGTGCCGGCGGTAACGTGCCCGCGGCGATTCTCAACGCGAGCCTGTCCAGCGTACTGGGGGTTTTCCTGACACCGCTGCTGGTCAGCTTCGTGGTCGGCAGCGGCGCCGGCGGCATCGACCTGGGGTCCACCTTGCTCGACCTGTGCATGATGTTGCTGCTGCCACTGGTGCTGGGGCAGCTCCTGCGGCGTTGGTTGGCTGGCTTTTTCGGCAGGTACAAGCGCTACACCAGCATCATCGATAAACTGGTGATCCTGCTGCTGGTCTACGCGGCATTCTGCAACTCGATGGTGTCCGGCATCTGGCAACAGCAAGGCCACGGCGTGCTATTGAGCGCAGTGCTTGGCAGTGCCGTGCTGCTGGCGATCATCTTGTGGGCGACCACCCGTACCGCCCGCGCCCTGCAATTGCGCAGCGCCGATGAAGTGGCCGCGGTGTTCTGTGCCAGCAAGAAATCCCTCGCCGCCGGCGTGCCCATGGCGGCGTTGATTTTCGGCAACCATCCCGGCCTGGGGTTGATCCTACTGCCGATCATGATCTATCACCCGCTGCAGTTGATCGTCTGCTCGATCCTCGCCGAGCGCTACGCCAGCCATCACCGGGAACTGGCGTCCCGCCAGGACGGCGCCGTCCTCAGCGCTCGATAATCGCCGTCACGCCCTGGCCCGCGGCGGCGCAGATGGAGATCAACCCGCGACCTCGCCCGGCCGCATCGAGCAACTTGGCGAGGTTGGCGACAATGCGCCCGCCCGTGGCGGCAAACGGGTGCCCGGCGGCCAGGGAGCTGCCCTTGACGTTCAACCGGCTGCGGTCGATGGACCCTAGCGGCGCATCGAGGCCCAGGCGGGTCTTGCAGTAGTCCGGGTCTTCCCAGGCCTTCAGTGTGCACAACACCTGGGCGGCGAACGCTTCGTGGATCTCGTAGTAATCAAAGTCCTGCAAGGTCAAGCCGTTGCGCGCCAGCAACCGCGGCACGGCGTACACCGGGGCCATCAACAGCCCTTCGGCGCCATTGACGAAATCCACCGCCGCCGTTTCGCCGTCGCGCAGGTACGCCAGGATCGGCAGGCCTCGAGCCTTGGCCCACTCTTCGCTGCCCAGCAGCACCAACGAAGCGCCATCGGTCAGTGGCGTGGAATTACCCGCGGTCATCGTGCCCTTGGCACTTTTTTCGAAGGCCGGCTTGAGGGAAGCGAGTTTTTCCGGGGTCAGGTCCGGGCGCAGGTTGTTGTCCCGGGTCAGGCCAAGAAACGGTGTCATCAAGTCATTCTGCCAACCTTCGGCATAGGACGCGGCCATTTTCTGATGACTTTCCAGGGCCAACTGGTCTTGCGCCTCCCGGGGGATCTGCCAGGTCTGGGCCATCAACTCGCAATGCTCACCCATGTTCAGGCCGGTGCGCGGTTCGTTGATGCGCGGCAGGTCGGGGACGAGGTGCTGAGGGCGCAACTGTAGGAAGGTCTTGATCTTGTCGGCGGTGGTCTTGGCGCGATTGGCTTGCAGCAGGATCCTGCGCAGCCCTTCATTGACCGCGATCGGCGCGTCCGAGGTGGTGTCGACGCCGCCGGCAATGCCGCTGTCGATCTGCCCCAGGGCAATCTTGTTGGCCACCAGCAGCACTGTCTCCAGCCCGGTGCCACAGGCCTGTTGTACGTCATAGGCCGGCGTCATCGGTGACAGCCGCGAGCCGAGCACACATTCGCGGGTCATGTTCATATCCCGGGAGTGCTTGAGCACCGCACCGGCAGCCACCTCGCCAATGTGCAAGCCATGCAGGTTGTAGCGTTCGATCAGCCCCTCGAGGGCAGCCGTCAACATCGCCTGGTTGCTGGCGGTGGCATAGGGCCCGTTGGAGCGGGCGAACGGAATGCGGTTACCACCGATGATCGCGACGCGGCGTAGTTGTGTCATGAAGAACTCCCTGTGTAGGTCTAGTGCCCTGTGAAGACTCAACCGAACCCTGTGGGAGCAAAGCTTGCTCGCGATGAACGATGACGCGACCTACCTGAAAAACGCGGTGTCTGCATCGCGAGCAAGCTTTGCTCCCACAGGGATTCGGTGCCCTGAAAAAAGCGCTCCCGCTCAAGCTTAGGCTTTATCTCGCCGATCGAACGACTGATTGCCAATCATGGTCCACACTTGGAACCTCATCAGCCGGAGTGTGTTCCATGTCTGACCGTTATATCGACTTCGCCAATTCGCCCATTGGCCGGCGCATGGTCGGGTCCCTCGGCCTGCCCTCGCCGGTGCGCCTGGAGCGCTGGCAGGCCGGGCGCCTGCGGCCGATCGAAGGCGCATTGCTGCTGGGCGGCGGGCCGTTGACCGAACAGATCGGCAGGTTTGCCAAGCGCCTGACCGACACCATCTTCATCTACGGCGGCGAGCCGACCCTGGCCACCGAGTGGATCCCCGGCCATGGCCCGAAAATCAAGGCGGTGGTGTACGACGCCAGCCATTTGGTGCAGGCCGACCAGCTCAAGCAGCTGCGGGAATTTTTCCAGCCGCTGATGAAAAACCTCGACCACAGCGCCCATGTCGTCATCCTCGGTCGCGCGCCGGAAAGTCTTGCCGACCCGTTCGCCGCGAGTGCCCAGCGGGCGTTGGAAGGTTTCAGCCGCTCCCTGGCCAAAGAGTTGCGCAACGGCGGGACGCTGCAACTGTTGTACGTCGGCGACGGCGCCGACGCCCAGTTGGAGGGTGCGCTGCGGTTTTTCCTGTCGCCCAAGAGCGCTTTCATTTCCGGGCAAGTCATTCGCCTCAACGCCTGTGACACCCAGGTCCAGGACTGGACCCGACCGCTCACGGGGCTCAAGGCGCTGGTCACTGGCGCAGCCCGCGGGATCGGCGCCTCCATCGCCGAAACCCTGGCCCGCGATGGCGCCGACGTGATCCTGCTGGACGTCCCGCAAGCCAAGACCGACCTCGACGCCCTGGCGGCACGCCTGAGCGGACGCAGCGTCACGCTGGATATCTGCGCCGAAGACGCCGCCACCCAGTTGATCGAGCACCTGCCCGACGGCGTCGATATCGTGGTCCACAACGCCGGCATCACCCGGGACAAGACCCTCGCCAACATGACCCCGGAATTCTGGGACGCCGTGCTGGCCGTCAACCTCAATGCCCCGCAAGTGCTGACCAAGGCCCTGCTCGACAGCGGCACCCTGCGCGACAATGGCCGGGTGATTCTGCTGGCGTCCATCAGCGGCATTGCCGGCAACCGTGGGCAGACCAACTATGCGGCGAGCAAGGCCGGGCTGATCGGCCTGGCCCAGGCCTGGGCGCCGCTGCTGCAGCCACGCGGCATCAGCATCAACGCCGTGGCGCCGGGCTTCATTGAAACCCGCATGACCGCCGACATTCCCTTCGCCTTGCGCGAAGCCGGGCGGCGCATGAGCTCCCTGGGCCAGGGCGGCCTGCCCCAGGATGTCGCCGAAGCCGTGGCCTGGCTCGCGCAACCAGGCACGGGTGCCGTGACCGGTCAGGCCCTGCGGGTATGCGGGCAAAGCCTTCTGGGAGCGTGACCATGACGATCCAATGGCACGAAGTCAGCAGCCCGCCATCGATGTCCGGGCTTTATTCGAAAGCGGCGACACGACGCAAGGTCACCGGAACGACCTTGCCCGAGGAAGGCCTGCGCCAGGTGCTTCAGGTCGACCCGCAACGCCTGGCGGCCTATCGCAAAGTCTGCGGTTTCATCGATAACGGACTGCTGCCGCCGACCTATCCCCACGTCTTGGCGTTCGCCCTGCAAATGCAATTGCTCACCGCCCGGAGTTTTCCATTTCCGCTGCTGGGGCTGATCCACTTGAGCAATCGCATCCGCGTATTGCGGCCTATGGGCGGGGTTGGCCAGGTGCGGGCCAGCGTCCATGTCGAAAATCTGCAAGCCCACCCTAAAGGTGCGGTATTCGACCTGGTGACTCGCCTTGATGATCAATTGGGGCCGCTATGGGAGGCCCAAAGCCAGATGCTGTGCAAAGGTGTCCAGCTCGACGGGGCACTCGTGGAGGATTCACCGCAGGCCAGCCTGCCCTTGATTGAAGTCGCGCACTGGACCGCACCGACGGACATCGGTCGGCAATACGCCAAGGTGTCTGGCGACTACAACCCGATTCACCTGAGCGGCATCAGCGCCCGGTTGTTCGGCTTCCCCACTGCCATCGCCCATGGTTTGTGGAACAAGGCCAGGACCCTGGCGGCGCTGGATGACCACCTGCCCGAGGCCAACATCGAGATCGATGTGACCTTCAAGAAACCGGTGCGCCTGCCCAGTGAGGTGACACTGCTGGCGAGTGCGGCGGGGTCCAGCGGGCAACTGCAACTGATGGGGGCTGGGGAGTTGGAGCATATGGTGGGAGAGTGGCGGCCGGTGGCCTGAGCAGAATAAATGGCCTCCACACGCATCCCCTGTGGGAGCGAGCCTGCTCGCGAAAGCGGTGGGTCAGTCTGAATCAATGTTGACTGTGCAACCGTCTTCGCGAGCAAGCCCGCTCCCACAGTTATTCAGCGCGGCGGGTAATTGGACAGGATCCGCCCCACCGTCTCGCGCACGGCCGTGTTGCGGTCGGTCGGGTTGGGCGAGTTGCTGAGCAGCTGTTCATCACTGCCACGCCACACCAGCTTGCCGTCCTTGCCATCGAGCAGGTCGATCTGCACGGTGGCGACCTTGTAGCTGATGTTGCGGGTTTCGTTGTACATCGGCCCGCCCCAATAGCCATTCCAAGGCCCGCCCCACCCACCACCGCCGTAGTTGGTGGTGACCTGCTGCTGGCGGTCCTCGACGATCAGATAGGCCTGGACCAGCACATCACCATGCCCGCCAGCCGCCGGACGCAGGCCGCGCTGGTCGAGTTGATCGGCCACCGCCTGGCGGATCCGCTGTTCGGTCAGGTCGCTCTTGATGCGTGGGTCATCGGGGCGATATTGCAGCGCCGGGTCTTTCCAGCTCCAGCTGCGATACGCCGCGAAATCGCGGCTGGTGTCGAAGTCATGGTTGACCTGGTTAGAGGCACAAGCGCCCAACAACAGGGTGAAGGCCAGTAGAGCGAGACGGCGAAACATGGTTTTTCTCCGTTGCGTAATCAACTTGGTGGATACGCCGACATGGCTTTTTCCACTGCCGCACGAATGGCATCGGTGCGCTCGCTTTGACTGCCCCGCTGGCCGGTCTCGGCGCTGGCGCTCCACACCGGTTGCCCCGTGCGGGCATCGAACAGATCCACCCGAACCACCACGACCTGCTCCTGATACGTGCGCACCATCGGCACCGAATGGTACATGCCATAACCCGGACCGTAGCGGTCATAACGGTTATAGCCGCCGTAGTAGCCGGTATCATAATCATCCCGAACCTGACGCACGCGGGTCTCCAGGCGCAGGTCGGCGCTGACGAACAGGTCGGCGGGCCGGTTGTCATGCAGCGGGCGCAGGCCACGCTGGTCCAGGGCATTGCTCACCGCTTCGGCCACCTGGGCCGAATCCGCCCAGGCGGTACCCGACGGCAGGCGCCCGTCGCGCCAGGCCCAACTGCGATAGCGCCCATAGTCACGGGGCGGCGCAGGGTAAGCGCTGCGGTCGAACACCGTGGCGGCCTCGGGTGGCGCCGGCGGCAGTGGATTGGACGTGGCGACATAGGGATTGCTGCCCTGGCAGGCCGCCAGTCCCAGGCACAGCATCAACAACCCTGAACGACCTTTCATTTCGCTCTCCGTCACACTGGACGGCAGATCCAGTGCAGATAACGTCCCAACCCGGCAAACGCCGGATGGCGACGGTGGGCCAGTTCCATTTCCAGCAACTGCGCAAGCTCCACGCGGCCCTGGAACTCCACCGGCATGTAGTCATGGAAAACCCGCACGCCACTCTGGCTTTCGACCTGCCACAGGCCTTCAAGTTGCGCCGCCAATTCTCGCGGATCAAGGGGTTGTTGCGGCGTCAGGCTCTGTTTTTCACCGGCCATGTCATTTTTGCGCAACTTGCGAAAATGCCCCTTGAGCAGGTTGCGATAGACCAGCGCGTCGCGGTTGTAGAACGCCAGGGACAACCAACCGCCCGGGACCGTGAGTTGATGCAGCACCGGCAGGATCGCGTGAGGTTCGGCCAGCCATTCCAGCACCGCGTGACACAACACCAGGTCGTAAGGCTCGGTGAGCTGGCCGAGCAGATCCTGCCACGGCGCCTGGATGAACGTGGCGCTCTGGCCCGCCTCGGCAAAACGCTGGCGGGCGCCTTCGAGCATGGGCTCGGCCGGCTCGGCCAGGGTCACCTGGTGACCGCGCTCGGCCAGCCACAACGACATGTGGCCCAGGCCGGCGCCGATGTCCAGCACGCGCAGCGGACGCTGTGGCAAGCTTTCCAGCAGATCGGCCTGAAGCACCGCCAGGCGGATCGCGCCCTTGGCCCCGCCGTAGATTTTTTCGGCAAAACGCGTGGCGAGCTGATCGAAATGACGGTCGCTCATTGGCCGAACCGCCGTTCGCTGTCGGCCAGCTTGCTGCGTACCACAGCGTCCATGTCCAGGCCCAGCTCGCTGCAAAGCAGCAACAGGTACAACACGATGTCACCGACCTCCTGCCCGGCGTGGGCCAGTTTGTCCGCCGGCAACTGGCGCGACTGGTCCTCGGTCAGCCACTGGAAAATCTCCACCAGTTCGGCCATTTCCACACTGGCGGCCATGGCGAGGTTTTTCGGGCTGTGGAATTGCCGCCAGTCGTTACGGTCACGAATGGCATGCAGGCGTTCGGTCAGTTCAACAAGGTTCATCGGGTTCTCCTGAATGCGCATAGCTTCAGGGGGATGACCAGGGAAGGCAAGAGTCTCGGTACGCAGCGACGGTTTGCCCCATAATCGAACCAACTCGGCCGCCACAGCTCCTACAATCAGGAGCCAACGGCTCAGCTCAGATCCCCTCCCATCAGGATGCACATATGCAGGCAGAAAGCTTTTTCGAATGGCTCGGCCAGGCGCTCGGTTCGGTGATCCGTTTCATCGTCGACCTGCTCAGCGGTCTCTTCAACACCCTGGCCAATGCTGGCGGAAATTTTGTCGATGGGCTGTCACGCACCCTGGGCATGGACACCTCGATCATCAGCATCATCGCGCTGATCCTCGGGCTGATGCTGCTCTACTCGGCGATCCGCGCGTTCATGCGGGCCTCGATCGTCATGGGCATCATCTGGCTGGTGCTGGGGTTGTGGTTATTGAGTTGGATCATTCACTAGGGCTCAGAGCACTGGGTGGAAGCAAAGCTTGCTCGCGATACAGGCGCCTCGGTTCCCTGAAAGACCGCGTCATCTTCATCGCGGGCAAGCCTTGCTCCCACAGATTTTGCTCGTTTCCCACGCTCCGGCGTGGGAACGATCAGGCGAGAACCCGCTACAATCGCGCTCCATCAAGGAGCCCGCATGCCCAACCTGACCACCGACTGGCGCGACCGCCTTACCCATCGCCGGGTCTGGGTGCTGGCTGCGCCAATGATTCTCTCGAACATTTCCGTACCGCTGGTGGCGCTGGTGGACAGCACGGTCATCGGCCATTTGCCCCATGCTCATCAGCTGGGCGCCGTGGCGGTCGGAGCGAGTTTGTATACGGTGCTGGCGTGGGCCATGGGTTTCCTGCGCATGGGCACCACCGGGTTCGCCGCCCAGGCTGCCGGGCGTGGTGATGGGGCAGCGTTGCGACAAGTGTTGCTACAAGGACTGTTGTTGGCGATGGGGTTGGCGGTGCTGCTCGGTGCCATCGGCGTGCCGTTGAGCGACGTGGCGTTGCACTTCATGCAGCCGTCCGCCGAGCTCAACCAGTTGACCCGAGACTTCTTCCACACCCGGCTCTTCGGCTTGCCAGCGGCGCTGGCCAGCTATGCGCTGGTCGGCTGGTTCCTCGGCGCCCAGAATGCCCGGGCCCCGCTGGCGATCCTGCTGGTGACCAACCTGGTCAACATTGCCCTGAACCTGTGGTTCGTGATCGGCCTGGACTGGGGCGTGACCGGGTCGGCCCGGGCGTCGGTCATTGCCGAGTGGACCGGTGCGCTGGTCGGCCTGGCCCTGGCCCGCAACACACTGCGCGCCTGGCCCGGACAGATCGCCTGGGCCGCCCTGGGGCTGTGGCACAGTTGGCGCCCGCTGCTGGCGGTGAACCGGGACATTTTCATCCGTAGCCTGGCGCTGCAAGCGGTGTTTTTCCTGATCACCGTGCAAGGCGCACGCCTGGGGGATGCGACCGTGGCAGCCAATGCTTTGCTGCTCAACGGCCTGCTACTGACGGCCCACGCCCTGGACAGCCTGGCCCATGCCGTCGAAGCGCTGTGCGGCCATGCCATTGGCGCCCGCGACCGCCTGGCGCTGCGTCGCTCGCTGGTGGTGGCGTGCGGCTGGTCGTTGATCGCAAGCCTGGGCTTTGCCCTGCTGTTCCTGCTCGCCGGCCACCTGTTCATCGACATGCAGACCGACATACTCGACGTGCGCGCCACCGCTTATCACTACCTGCCTTACCTGGCCGCCTTGCCACTGATTGCCGTCTGGAGTTACTTGCTCGACGGGCTCTTCATCGGTGCCACCCGTGCCCGGGAAATGCGCAACGGCATGCTGCTGACCTTGCTGCTGGTGTTGCCCATCGCCTGGGCGCTGCAAGGGCTGGGCAACCATGGGCTGTGGATCACCTTCCTGCTGTTCATGGCCCTGCGCAGCCTGACCCTCGGCGCTTTCGCCTGGCACTTGCAGCGGCACGACCGCTGGCTCGGTGCATCAGCCCACTAACGTTCAATCCTGGCTGCCCTGCCAGAGCCGGCGCAGATGTTCGAGCCGCTCGCGCTGCGAACCACCCACCAGGCCAGGCACTGGCCGGGCATCGGGGTGTTGCAGGCGCAGCCACAGCCAGTCATCGAGCACCGCCCGCTCGGTAAACCCCAGCGCCAGGCCCTGCTGCAAATCCCTCCAGAGCCGCTGGTAATCACATCCGGTGGAACGGGACCATTGCCAGGCGTGACGCTCCAGCAGGCATCGTTGCAACTGGTCCTGCTGTCGGTCGCTGAGGCCGTGCTCTTTCTCCAGCGCCGCCACCGACAACCCCGGGTTGGACAGTTGTTGCCAACCCTGGCTGCCGATCGCCCGGTCGGCCCAGGTGCCACCAAACCAGCGCAACAAACTGATCGGGCCCAGCCAGCAACTGAGTTCTTGCGGGTCACAACCGTCGAAGAAATAGCTGGCGATGTGTGGGTTGTAATAGCTCAACAAGGCTTTGTGATGCAGACCCAGGGTCACCGTCAGCATGCGGCGCAGATGCGCCAGCAATTGCGCAGCGGGCGATGGGCTGACCAACAACAACCCCGGCCACGAGCGTGGGTCCAGGTGACAGAGGCTGACCAACGCAGGCGAGTGGCGCAGATCCACCAGCAGCGGACCGTGCTCTCGCAGCCCATGCAGCTCGGTGTTTTCAAACAAGGCAAAGCACCGGGCCTTGGCGAACTGCGCGTGCACAAGCTGCGCAGCGCCAGGCGCACTCGGTACGTCGAGCAACAGCCATTGCGGCGTTGATCCAGACAAGGCCGCGGCATTCATCGAGCAACGCCCGCGCCGCGCCGCATGAGCATACGGCAGGTGCACAGCGGTTGAGCGCAGGGGCTGAAAGGCCCGCCTTCGGGCAACAAGCACAACAAGACCAAAGGCTCCGCATCCCGGATTGCAGACAACAGGAGCGGATCGGCAACCGATGGCCCATGTGTTTCGCCTGTGGATGACTCATCCACAACCTCTACCGAGGCAGGCGCATCCAGAAATGCACTGATCATTGGCCGATCCGGATCGCCTTCGATAAAGCTCACCAGCACCTCGGTGCCGTCACTCAAGGCGCCCGCCACGCCCGTGGCCAGTTCGGGTGCCAAAGGCAGCCAGCAATGACTGGGGCTGGAACCTTCACCCTGGTAGAGCCAGTCAAACTGCACCGCCACGCGCCCCGCTCCCAGCTCCGACGGCTCGTCCACCGCCACGACCCAGCCACGTTGCCGGCTCACCATGCGCGGTTTTGCCGGGACCTCGTCCGGCGTGAACAGCACGCCCCGGGGAATGGCCTTGAAATGATTGCCGTACACCCCCGCCTCTGCGCGGTGCTCGACCTTCGTCAGCAGCCAGCGCCGGTTCCAGCCGGCAAACGGATGGGCCGTCAGCGCCAGCACCTGACCACCGTGCAGGTTCATCAAGTCGCTGCGGCCCTGGGCGACCTGCTCCCCCGACACATCGGTTTGCACACTGAAGGACCGCACCGCGGCAATCGGGTCGTCGTCCACATAGACCGCCTTACCGGCAGGGGGAAAACTGTGCGGATTATCAGCGAACACCAGGCAATGCCCGTCCCGGGTGTGTTCGAAATGAAAGTGGATACCCGCCTGGGCGCACACGCGCTGCAGGAACTGCAGGTCCGACTCTCGATACTGGGTACAGAAATCCTGCAGTGGATAATCGCCACTCAAATCCAGGCACAGGCTGCGACCTCTGATGCCATGAGCCTTGAGCACCTGGCGAATGATCTGCGGCACCGAGCGGGCGCTGAAGACCCGCTGGCTGAAACGCTGCGCCAGACAGGCCAGCTTCGGCCCGATACGCACCCGGCAGCCGGCGCCATGACGGTGTTGGACCAACTCATGAAGCTGACCATGAATGCCCCGGCCCGGGGCCCCGAAACTCAACCAGACGCTGCGGTACAACAGGCCCGCCAGGTCCAGGTTCGCGTCGCGCAACGACAGCTGCGCTTCATAGACGAAGGGTTCGCTGATCGCTTCGCTACCCGTGAAAGCCACGACGTCAAAAGGCTCGGGCAGACCCGCTATCTCCAGACGAAAGGCTGGCGCGCTGGCTGGATCGGACATCGGCATTTCTCTACAGGAGGGGCGGTCGGGGATTCTCGCCGAGAGCCATGGCCGAGTAGAGGGGCCAAGTACAAGTTAGGAAAGGGACTACACGAAATAAGGACATCGCCGATTAAATGCACCGACGTTCAGAAATAACGACGGCACAAATAAAAACGCCCTCCGGGACTGTCCGAAAAAACCCGCAGCGTGCGGTGCATTTTCTGACAGCCCCGGAGGGCGGTGCCGATCAGCCAAGAGGTAGAGCTGATGTAACCCTGTGGCGAGGGGATTTATCCCCGCTGGGCTGCGCAGCAGCCCCTAAGCAGTCAACTCAATCTGCCTGACACACCGGTTGTCGGCATTTAGGGCCGCTTCGCGCCCCAGCGGGGATAAATCCCCTCGCCACAAAGGGAGTTCTTTGCTCAGCGAATACTCATGGCTCTATCAAGAAGACAGATAAGACGAACGCGTCAGCCCCAAGCGCAAGGCATCGAGGAACTGGGTACGCTCGGCGGCGCTGATACGGGCGCTGGCGCACTTGTCGCGGTAGTGAGTCATCAACTCCTCCGGCGACAAGTGCACGTAGCGCAGCATGTCCTCGATGGTGTCGTGGGTTTCGATACCGGCGTGGTACACGCTGCCATCGGCGTTCTGGTAGATGTTCACCGAGTCGGTGTCACCGAACAGGTTGTGCATGTCACCGAGGATTTCCTGGTAGGCGCCCACCAGGAAGATGCCCAGCAGATAGTCTTCATCCGGCTTGAGAGCGTGAACCGGCAGGCTGGTCTCGATGCTCTGCTCGTCGACGTACTGCTTGATCTTGCCGTCGGAGTCGCAGGTCAGGTCTTGCAGCACGGCGCGGCGCAGCGGCTCTTCGTCCAGGCGATGCAGCGGCAGGATCGGCAACACCTGGCCGATGGCCCAGGTGTCCGGCAGGCTCTGGAACACCGAGAAGTTGCAGATGTATTTGTCGGCCAACTTGTCGTTGAGCTCATCCAGCACCTGGCGGTGCGAGCGCTGGCGCGCCTTCAACGAGTTGTGCAGGCGACGGCACACCGCGAAGTAGCACTGCTCGGCCAAGGCTTTTTCGGCCAGGGTCAGCTTGCCGTCGGCATATTGGGTCGCCACGTCGCTCATGTAGTGAGTGGCGCGCCAGTAAGTCTCGGTGACCATCTCGATGTCGGTCGGGCCCAGCAGGTCAACCAGCCATTGCACGGTTTCCGGCAGTTCCTGCTTGTTGTCGATCACCGGCACGTCGTCGTTGTGTTTCTCGACGTCGGTCACCTGCACCACCAGCATGGCGTGGTGAGCGGTCAGCGAGCGGCCGCTTTCGGAGAAGATGTTCGGATGCGGCAGGCTCTGGGCATCGCAGAACTCCTTGAGCATGCCGACCACGACACCGGCGTAATCGTCCATGTCGTAGTTGATCGAACTGGCATTGCGCGAGTGCGTGCCGTCATAGTCCACGCCCAGGCCACCGCCGACATCGATGTGATCCACCGGCAGGCCGAGGTTGCGCAGCTCGCCGTAGTAACGGATCGCTTCCTTGAAGCCGTGCTGGTAGTCCGCCAGGTTGGCGATCTGCGAGCCCATGTGGAAGTGCAGCAGGCGGATGCCCTGGTCCAGGCCCGCAGCGCGGAAGCGCTCGACCACCGACAGCAGTTGCGCGGCCGACAAGCCGAACTTGGACTTCTCGCCACCGGTATCGGCCCACTTGCTCGACGCCAGGGACGACAGGCGCACGCGCAAGCCGACCTGCGGCTTGACCTTGAGCGTTGCGGCCTCTTCGATCACCAGGCCGACTTCGGACTCTTTCTCGATGACGATGAAGACGTTGTGACCGAGCTTCTGGCCCATCAGCGCCAGACGGATGAATTCGCGGTCCTTGTAGCCGTTGCAGACAATGGTCCCGCCCTTCGGCGCCAGGGCCAGGACCGCCAGCAGCTCCGGCTTGGAACCGGCTTCCAGGCCGATGGAGACGTTCTGGGTGGCGATGATGTTCTCGATCACCGCTTCCTGCTGGTTGACCTTGATCGGATAGAGCGCGGTGTACTTGCTCTGGTATTCCAGGCGCGCGATGTTGCTGTCGAAGGCGCCGGTGAGCTGGCGCACACGGTCTTGCAGGATGTCGGGGAAGCGCACCAGCAAGGGCAGCGACAGGCCGCTCTGGCGCAACTGGTCGACTTGCTCGAACAGGTCGATGGGCGAGCTGTCGGGACCGTTCGGACGGACTTCGACGCGACCGGCTTCATTGATCGCGAAATACCCGGCCCCCCAATGGCGAATCCCGTAAACACTGCGGCTGTCCGCAACTGTCCATTGGCTGCCATCGTCTTTGCGTGTGCGTCGTACGGACATCGAAGTCCCCTATAAAGAAGTCAAAATGCACCATCCGGTCGGAGGCTGGGGCAGTCTAGAGAGTGAAAATGACGAATTGCCTGTTAGCAAGGTAGACCCTGCTCCCAGCGATGAGTTTAGAAACCCGTTCAGAACAGGCTCTGTGAAAACCATGCGGGCGACCTCGAACGTCGGGTTCGGGTCAAGCCGAGGGTGGTTTTCACAGAAGCTGCTAGCCGCCGGATTTCTTTGCCTTGAAGCCGTGCTTGACCAGTTCCGCCAACAGCAGCTCGACGTGATCGCCCTGGATCTCGATGATGCCGTCTTTCAACGCACCACCGGTGCCACAGCGTTTCTTCAACGTGGTGGCCAGTTCCTTGAGCGCGTCTTCGGCCAACGGCACGCCGGTGATCGTGGTCACCGTCTTGCCGCCGCGACCTTTGCTTTCACGGCGCACGCGCGCAATGCCGTCACCGGCGGGGATGGCGGTCTGTTTGCAGATGCAGGCATCCACCGGCTGACGGCAATCAGGACAATGACGACCGGCGTCGGTAGAAAATACCAGGCCGCCCAGGGCGGCGAAGGATGCGGCTTTTTTGGCCACCGGCAATCCTCTTGGGAGGACAAAGACTGGTCGAGGGGGAACATGCCTCGACCGCGAAACCCCACTCAGGCAGGGGCAGCGCTACTGGACCGCAGACACGGTTCAGCTTGAAAAGTCGCGCAGTGTAACGGCAAAAAGCCGACTTGCTAAGGGCCAATCAGCGCCAATTTATAGCTTCTTTGCGACGCTGCCGCCATGGACCCGCAAATAGCGTTCAAGCGCCGCCAGGGAGTCCGGGCAGTAAGGCTTGCGCTGAATTTCATCGAGCACCTGCTCGAGGGGCAGGAAACGCGCTTCGAGGACTTCTTCGGGCTGCAGGACCAACGGGCCGTCCCACACCGCCGAGAACGCCGAGCACCACAGGCGACTACCAGGGTCTTCGAAATAAAAATGGTCGTGGGCGGTCAGTTCCACGCCGCTCACGCCCAGCTCTTCCGCCAACTCACGGGCAGCCGATTCGGCGTAGGTCTCATCGGCCTGCACCATGCCGCCCGCCGCCACGTCCCAGAAGCCGGGGTAAATGGCCTTGCTCAGGGTACGCCGATGAACACACAGCTCACCGGACGAATTGAACAGCATGATGTAGGTGCCGCGTCCGATCAGGCCACGCTCACGCAGCTCTGAACGCACCAGGCTGCCGAGCAGGTTGTCGTGCTCATCGACCCACGCAATCAGCTCGGCATCCGAGGCCACTCGGTGAGCGACCTCCCGGGGGCTTTCGCTCATGAATCAACCCTGGTTCAGCAGTTGTCGCAAGTCGATGACCGCTGCGTTGGCTCGAGAAATGTAGTTGGCCATGACCAGCGAGTGGTTCGCCAATACACCGAAGCCGCTGCCGTTGAGGATCATCGGGCTCCAGACCGGTTCCTGGGACGCTTCCAGTTCACGAATGATCTGCCGCACGCTGACCGTGGCGTTCTTTTTCGCCAGGACATCGGCGAAGTCCACTTCGATGGCGCGCAGCAGGTGCGACAACGCCCATGCCTGGCCACGGGCCTCATAGAACACGTTATCGATTTGCAGCCACGGGGTCTCGACCACCTCTTCGTCCACCTGCGGCACCTGGCCCGGGGCCGGGACTTCGGTTTTCAGCGAGGTGTTGAGCTTGACCCGGCCAACGCTGGCCGACAGACGCTGGGACAACGAACCCAGGCGAGTGCCGACATCCCCCAACCAGTTGTTCAGGTTGTCGGCGCGGGCGTAGAACAGTGCGCTTTTCTGGCTTGGGTCGGACAGGCGCGCCTGGTAGCGGCTCAGGGAATTGATGCCTTCCTGGTACTCAGACTCGCTGGAGGGCAGCACCCAACTGCGGTTATCGAAGTTGAAGCGCGGCTCGGCCTTGGCCAGGTCGGCGTCCTCGGCGGACTGGGACTGGGAACGGGCGAAGTCCTTGCGCAAGGCGCGGCTCAGGTCGCGGACCTGCACCAGCACGCCGTATTCCCAGCTCGGCATGTTGTCCATCCACAGGCCAGGCGGGAAGCGGTCATTGGAGATGTAGCCGCCTTGCTTGGTCAGCAGGGTCCCGGCCACTGTCTTGAGCGTCTCGACCGTGGTGTAGCCCACCACCATCTGCCGGCCATCTTTCTCGGCCGCGGCCTGGGCGTTCTGCTGCACGGGGAACAGCGCAGGCTCCTGGCTCCAATACCAGCCGACGCCAATGGTCACCAGCAGGTAAAGGGCGATCAGCGTGGCCAGTGCGCGGCTGAAAAAAAGCCCACCCAGGTAGCTGCGGGTGTCCGATTTCGGCTCGGCGGCACGTTCAGGCGCGCTGCCCGCGCGGTTTTTCCAGTCCAGCATGGTGATATCCCTTCAATCACTTGAGTTCTCGGTTCGACCACAACCCTACGCCATCGTGCCTGATTTGAAACGCGATAATGCGGCGCCAATCATGCCGGGCGCGACAGGGCAATCGAACAGCACTATAAAGGAAGCGCTGCCATCGGCCTATGAGACTGGTCAGTCACAAACTGAATTTCGCGACTGGACAGAATATTGACGTATGACACTCATGCCGAGGAAAAGAGGTGCTAGCATAGAGCCACCAGTCGATCTCAGCATGCACCCTAACTAGTAGTCAGGATATGACCGAGCCAGAAGACCCCAGCCGTGAGCGCCTCAAGCACCACTTTGCCCAGCGGGTAATTCATCAGGCTCGTCAAATCCTGGAGATTTGGCAGCGCCTGCAACGCAGTGAGTGGTCCAGCACCGACCTGTCGGAGCTCAGCGAAGCCAATCTGCGCCTGCTGCGCTTTGCCGAGCGCTTCGAACAACCCGAGCACTCCCAGCTGGCCCAGGGCATCAGCCAGTCGCTGCAAGCGGTGGACGCCAATCGTGGGCGCCTGAGCAGCCACCTGATCACCGAAATCAACCGCCTGATGCAGCGTTTGTCTCGTACCGGCCTGCGCCATGGCGACCAGCTGGAACAAACCTTCCTGCCGCCGCTGCGCAAACCCATCTACGTGTTGCTGCAGGACCATGACCGCGCCGAGCGCCTGGCCAAGCAGTTGGAGTTCTTCGGCCTCAGCGCCCAGGCATTGGACAGCGTCGCGGCGTTCCGCGCCTCGATGGTCGAGCGCCTGCCGGCGGCGATTGTCATGGATGTGGATTTCAGCGCCCCTGGCGCCGGCCTGAAACTGGCCGCCGAAGCCCAGGAAGGCCTGGAGCAACCGCTGCCGCTGTTGTTCTTCAGTTTGTTGGAAACCGACACGCCCACCCGCCTGGCCGCGGTGCGCGCCGGTGGGCAGGAATTTCTCACCGGCACCCTTGAAGCCTCGAGCCTGCTGGAAAAAATCGAAGTGCTGACCTGCGTCGCCCAGTACGATCCGTACAAAGTGCTGATCATCGATGACTCCCGCGCCCAAGCCATGCACACCGAACGCCTGCTCAACAGCGCCGGCATCATCACCCGCACGCTGATCGAACCGATCCAGGCCATGGCCGAACTGGCGGACTTCCAGCCCGACCTGATCATCCTCGACATGTACATGCCGGCCTGCACCGGCACGGAACTGGCCAAGGTGATACGCCACAACGACCGCTACGTCAGCGTGCCGATCATCTACCTGTCCGCCGAAGATGACCTGGACAAACAACTCGATGCCATGAGCGAAGGCGGCGACGACTTCCTGACCAAACCGATCAAGCCCCGGCACCTGATCACCACGGTGCGCAACCGTGCCGCCCGGGCGCGCAACCTCAAGGCGCGGATGGTGCGCGACAGCCTCACCGGCCTGTACAACCACACCCATATCCTGCAACTGCTCGAGGATTGCAGCTTTCGCGCTCGTCGCGAAGGCAAGCCCCTGAGCTTTGCCATGCTCGACATCGACCATTTCAAACGGGTCAATGACAGCCACGGCCATCCCATGGGCGACCGCGTGATCAAGAGCCTGGCGCTGTTTCTCAAGCAGCGCCTGCGCAAGACCGACTTCATCGGCCGTTACGGCGGCGAAGAGTTCGCCATCGTCATGCCCGACACCGATATCGACGCCGCCTGCAAAGTGCTGGATGAAATTCGCCAGCGCTTTGCCGAAATCCACTACCCGGCCCAGCCCCATGATTTGTGGTGCACCTTCAGCGCCGGCGTGGTGGAGATGAGCGATGACTCCGACAGCCTGATGATGGCCAGCCAGGCGGACGAAGCGCTGTACCGCGCCAAGCATGCCGGGCGCAACCGGGTACAGAGCGCCCGCCAATCAAAGCAAAGTGCCACCTTTTCATCGGAATCGACCGATTCGGTCATAAACCTGTAACGCAAACGCAATAACTTCAGGCACTTACGATTCTGCCCCTGGTAGACCTTTAATGCGCCTGAAGCTGCTGACCAATCTCAACACCCTTCTTTTAGTTGCCGTGTGCCTGGGCCTTGGGGCCACGCTGTGGTGGTCGCAGATCGCCCTGGAACGACCCTATCTGCTGATGGAGCGCTACCTGGGATTGTCGCGGCAGTTCCAGGGCGAAGTGGCGCGCAATATCGAGGACTACCTGGCCAGCGGCGACGCCTTGCGCCTGAGTGCTGCGACCCAGGCCCTGGAAACCCTGCAAAAAGACCTCGATCAATTCCCCCCGGCACTGGCCAAGCCCCTGCGCCCCAGCCTGTCGAACCTCGATGGCTTCAGCAAGACCGATCTGCTGGCCGCCGGCAAACTGGCCGGCGATCCGCAGGCCTTGCTGCTGCAGGCCGAGCGTGAACTGAGCGCCAGCCTCGACCAACTGGCCCAATACGCCAATGGCGCCCCGGCCTACTTGCCTGCGTTGTTTGCCGCTTCTCAGCACCTGGGCCGGCTATCCCTCACGCGGGACAAACTGGTCAGCAGTGGCCGCAGCGAATTGGCCGTCGACGTCGAGCGGGAACTGGCGAGCATCCGTGTCGAGGCCGAACGCCTAGGCAGCCTGCCACTGCTGGGCGTCACCGCCAGCAGCGAATCAGGCAGCGATGATTTCGCCGCGCTGATGGGTTTGGAAACCCAGGAAAAAACCGCCGCCGAAGATGCGGGCATCGCCCTCAAGCGCGAACTCAACAGCCTGCTCGGTCGTTACCCGGCAGAACTGGCCCGCACCCGTGAACTGATCCAGAAACGCACCGAACTGAGCAGCGCCACGCACCTGAAAATCGCCGATGTGCAACAGGCAATCGATGCCATGGAGCCGGCGGTACGGGCCCAGCATGGGCAGATCCAGGGAGAGGTTCGTTTGATCCAGGGGGTAATGATTGGCCTGATCCTGCTGATCGCGCTGCTCATCGACACCTTGCAGCGGCGCCTGGCGCGCACCTTGACGCACCTGGCTCCGGCCCTGTCGACCTGGGCCGAGGGCGACTTCAGTCGTGATATCCACGTAGGTGCCAGTAACCGCGAATTGCAAGACATCGGGGCCTCGCTCAATCGTCTGCGCGCTTACCTGGTAGACCTGGTGGGCACCATTCGGGTGAACGCCGAACAGGTCGCGGGTAGCAGCCGGACCCTGGCCGAGCTGAGCGGCGAACTGCACAGTGGGGCCGAGCATCAGGCTGGCGACACGGCGCTGATCCGCGACTCCCTCAGCGAACTGGAAGCGACGATCCAGCAAGTGGCCGGCGATGCCAGCCAGGCCGCAGACGCCAGCCGCAGCGCCGGGCAGGCGGTGGAACAAGGGCAGAAAGTCATCGGCCTGAGCCTCACAGGCCTGCATGCGCTGGTGGGAGAAGTGCAAGGCAACGCGCAGATGATCGAGCAACTGGCCGAGGAGTCGGCCACCATCGGTGGCGTGCTGACGGTGATTCGCTCGATTGCCGACCAGACCAACCTGCTGGCCCTCAACGCCGCCATCGAAGCCGCCCGCGCCGGGGAAATGGGCCGGGGCTTTGCGGTGGTGGCCGAAGAAGTCCGCTCCCTGGCCCAACGCACGGCCGGCGCCACCGCCGAAATCCAGACGCTGATCGCCCGTCTGCAACAGGCTGCACGCCAATCGGTGGACGGCATGCGCACCCAGGTCGAACACGCCGAAGCCACCGCCAACCAGGCGCAAGCGGCCGACGGCGCACTGGATGAGATCGTCGGCGCCATCCAGACCATCTCCGACACCGCGGTACGCATCGCCGACGTCACCGCCCAACAAAGCGGCGCCGTCAGCGAAATCCGCGATCACAGCGAGCGGATTCACCAACTGGGCGGCGACAACCTGCTGCGCATCGGCCAGGGGCGCGAACAGGGCGACCATCTCCTGGTACTCGGCGGACGCTTGCACACCGCCGTGCAGGCCTTTCGGGTTTAGCACCACCGACTGCATGAATCCCTGTGGGAGCGAACTTGTGGGAGCAAGGCTTGCCCGCGATGCAGACACCTCGGTGTAACTAATAGACCGAGGCGATGCCATCGCGGGCAAGCCTTGCTCCCACAAGCTCCCACAAGGTCCAGTGCAGGTTTTCCGAACGCGGGTGACCGGATCTTGGGGCATGGTCACAAATTTCGCGCAAACATCGGTCATCGTGCTGGCTATTGCAGAGAACTGGACAGTCACAAAGGCTTTGCGGCATAGTCGCCAAGTTCTGATACCTGCTCACAGATAACAAGGAACAGCAGATGGCGACCCTATTGGTCCTGCACGGACCCAACCTGAACCTGCTGGGCACCCGTGAACCGGGCGTCTACGGCGCCGTGACACTGGCGCAGATCAACCAGGACCTGGAGCAGCGGGCCCGTAACGCCGGCCATCATTTGCTCTATCTGCAAAGCAACGCCGAATATGAATTGATCGACCGTATCCATGCCGCGCGTGGCGAAGGCGTGGACTTCATTTTGATCAATCCAGCAGCTTTTACACACACAAGCGTCGCATTACGTGACGCGCTGCTGGCGGTGAGCATCCCATTCATCGAAGTGCATTTGTCCAACGTGCACAAACGCGAACCTTTCCGCCATCACTCCTACTTCTCGGATGTAGCAGTGGGAGTGATCTGCGGCCTTGGCGCCAGCGGTTACCGGCTGGCCTTGGAGGCCGCCCTAGAGCAGCTTGAAAAACAGGCAACAGCTTGAAAACAAGCGTTAAGCGCCCCTGACCGACCCTTGGGAGTTGATGATTCATGGATATCCGTAAAGTTAAGAAATTGATCGAATTGCTGGAAGAGTCCGGCATCGACGAGCTTGAGATCAAGGAAGGCGAAGAGTCCGTACGCATCAGCCGCCACAGCAAGACCCCGGCCCAGCAGTTCTATGCACCGGCACCGATGCATGCTCCAGCCGCCGCGCCTGCTCCAGCAGCAGCGCCGGTTGCCGCAGCAGCGCCAGCCGCACCGGCTGCGCCAGTGCTCAATGGCACTGTCGCCCGTTCGCCAATGGTGGGCACGTTCTATCGCAAGTCTTCGCCATCCTCGCCGTCCTTCGTTGAAGTCGGCCAGACCGTGAAGAAAGGCGACACCCTGTGCATCGTCGAAGCCATGAAGATGATGAACCACATCGAAGCTGAAACCAGCGGTGTGATCGAATCCATCCTCGTCGAAGACGGCCAGCCGGTTGAGTACGACCAACCGCTGTTCACCATCGTTTGAACCGCGGAGAGCCTTTGATGACTGCGAAGTTGGAAAAAGTTCTGATCGCTAACCGCGGTGAGATCGCCCTGCGGATTCTGCGTGCCTGCAAAGAGATGGGCATCAAGACCGTCGCCGTTTACTCCAAGGCCGACAAAGAACTGATGCACCTGGGCCTGGCGGACGAATCCGTCTGCATCGGTCCGGCGTCGGCTGCGCACTCCTACCTGCACATCCCGGCGATCATCGCCGCTGCCGAAGTGACCGGCGCCACCGCCATTCACCCTGGCTACGGCTTCCTGGCGGAAAACGCCGACTTCGCCGAACAGGTCGAAAATTCCGGTTTTGCCTTCATTGGCCCGAAAGCCGACACCATCCGCCTGATGGGCGACAAGGTCTCGGCCAAGCACGCCATGATTGCAGCGGGTGTGCCGACCGTTCCGGGTTCCGACGGCCCGCTGCCTGAAGACGAAGAAACCGCTTTGCGCATCGGTCGCGAAGTTGGTTATCCGGTGATCATCAAGGCCGCTGGCGGCGGCGGTGGTCGCGGCATGCGCGTGGTACACAAGGAAGAAGACCTGATTTCCTCGGCGAAACTGACCCGCTCCGAAGCTGGCGCGGCGTTTGGCAACCCGATGGTCTACCTGGAAAAATTCCTGACCAACCCACGTCACGTCGAAGTCCAGGTGCTGTCCGACGGCCAGGGCCATGCGATCCATCTGGGCGACCGCGATTGCTCGCTGCAACGTCGTCACCAGAAAGTCCTCGAAGAAGCGCCGGCACCGGGCATCGACGAGCAGGCTCGCGAAGAAGTCCTGGCGCGTTGCGTCAAGGCCTGCATCGACATCGGCTATCGCGGCGCCGGTACCTTCGAGTTCCTGTACGAGAACGGTCGTTTCTACTTCATCGAAATGAACACCCGTGTTCAGGTGGAGCACCCGGTTTCGGAAATGGTCACCGGTATCGACATCGTCAAGGAGATGCTCAGCATCGCCGCCGGCAACAAGCTGTCGTTTACCCAGGATGACGTGGTCATCCGCGGTCACTCGCTGGAATGCCGGATCAACGCCGAAGACCCGAAAACCTTCATGCCAAGCCCAGGCACGGTCAAGCATTTCCATGCCCCGGGCGGCAATGGCGTTCGCGTCGATTCGCACCTGTACAGCGGTTATGCCGTTCCGCCGAACTACGATTCGCTGATCGGCAAACTGATCACCTACGGGGCGACCCGTGACGAAGCCATGGCGCGCATGCGCAATGCGCTGGACGAAATCGTGGTAGACGGGATCAAGACCAACATCCCGCTGCACCGCGACCTCGTACGTGACGAAGGCTTCTGCAAAGGCGGCGTCAACATCCATTACCTGGAACACAAGCTGGGCAACCAGCACTGATGCTTCAAGTGATGTAAAAAGACCCCGGTCCATTGGCCGGGGTCTTTTTTTGCCTGTCGTTCACAATGCAGGCAAGAACATCAGCTCAGCAGCACCGTAGAGAATTCCTGCAAGGCCAGTTGCGCCGCAGTCGCCGGCCGGCCCTGATGGGTGCGAACGGCACCGTTGGCATTGGCCACCAACGGTTCGCTGCGCAAGCGCGTCATGAACCCGCGCGCACGTATCGATACCGGATCAGAGCCCTGCTTCGCCCTCGCCAGTACCGGTATGTAATAGCGCTCGACTTGTCCGCGGGAGGTCTTGAACACCGAAGTGACCCCATTGCGCAGATCCAGTGACACGCCATAGGTATTGCCGAGGCAGGAAGAATACGACCAGTGATCCCAGGTCGGTCGCAGCCCGTGTTGCCTCAGCACTGTCCTGACCGGCTCGCCGATGTCGGCCCCCGTCAGCCAGTCCCCACCCACCAGCGTGGCACGAATATCCTTGGGCGATCCCCCCAGGCGCCGCGTCACATCGCGAACACTGCGCTCGATCAGCGTGCGGATGTTGTGATCGAAATGAATGACCGCCCCCATCTTGGTGGCAGGGTTGTACAACGAAGCGATCACGCACGTTTGCGCATTCAGCGAGAACAGATAATTGTCCGCCGCCTCGCTGAACCTCGCCACCACGGCTTCGCCCTGCAACGCCCCCCTGGTCACGTCCGGGAAGACATGCCCGGGAAACGCCTCCCGCAGCTCCCCCACTCGCCCGAGGTTACGCACATGGTCATTGCCGCCTCTCAAGCCAACCTTGTTATGGGTCCATTTGCCATTCGCCAGCCTGCGGATGGGCAGCTTGTACAACGCCCCGGGACGCCTGGCATCCACCAGGCATAACCCGCCGAAGTAGGGATCCTCCATCACCTGGTAGTACCGGCCCTTGCTCCGGATGTAGTGAGCGCCTCGCGGTTGCGTTGCGCTGGGTGGGCTGCGATAGGTGCCAAAAAAAATCCCCTCCTCGGTCACCGGCTGCAAGTGCTCCGGTGTTCTGCTGACCGCCTGCTGCGGCTTCAGGCGTATGGGTGGAATCACCGGCCCAGCCTCTTTGGCGATGCCCGATGTCGCGCGCCTCAAGCGTTGAGCGGACAACGACAGCGGTTTCACCGCAAGCTTCAGGTTCCTGGCCGCGCGTCCTAGCAGCGTGGCCATGCTTGCGGCACCGAGCGTGGCGAACAGCGTCCCCCAGGTCGCGGCCAGCCAGTGGCCAAGCGCGCCTTCCGTGTCGCCCTGCCCATGCGCCTCGACCGCCTGCCCGGCACTGACCGCCACCAAGCCAATGTCCAGCAACAAGGCAAACGGGGGATAGACCATGCACACAGGAGCCGCCGCGAAGATCAGGCCCTTGAACACCTGATCCCTGATCATTTCGGCACGACTTGTGGTGATGTCCTCCACATCGGTGACAGCGCGCTCGATGCAGGCATCGAATTCAGCGCTGATGTCCACGACCCGATTGAATTCGCGCACTGTATCGACGCGCGTGCTCCCGCTCGCCAAAGCCACCAGCGAACGTCCTGCAGCGGCACGCGCGCTCAGTGCGACCCGCTCCAGTAGGTAATGATGCAGTTGCGCGGCGATGCTCCCGGAGAAATCCAGGTACTTGCGAAACAGGATCCCGTCCGGGGCGTCGGGTGTGTACAACCAGTAAAAAACCTTAGGGTCGAAGTAGGTGAAAACGTAGACCCCTTGTACGACATGACCGCCGACGGTCAACTTGATCACGCCTTCGCGCGTCACGGCAGCGCCGGGGTGCGTGGCGCTGTTCACTGGCCTCCCATCGCTCAGCAGCGTGACTTGCCGGGTGAGCCACTGGAATTCGTCGGTGTTCAACATCGACTTGCCATGGGCCACACGCAGGTCGCGATCCATTCGGGCCAACAGCATGTAGCGATATGCCTCGCGGCGTTTCGAATACTCAGGGTCCTTGGCATCGAGAAAGCTGGCGCGGATGTGCTTGGCATATCGTTCCCCCAGGTAAGCCACGCGGATGTATGACGCCAGTTCCGCGCTGCGAACCTGCTTCAAGTCCTGCCCGACAGAAGAACGCACCCCTTTTGCAGGGTCGTCGATATCCGAGTTGTGCTCGTATCCAAAAATGGCAAGGTCCAAGAGGTTGGCGGTTTTTTTCTCGGCTGCCAGCCCTGGGCTGTAGTCAATGAGGACCGTAGCCGGATCGACCGCTTCAAGCACCCCCTTGCTACGCAGGTAAGGCGCAATCGAATGGGCGAAGGTGCGCTTGGCAAAGTCGATGAAGACTTCATAGTCGACCAGTTGGTCATCGAACACCTGCCGCTGAACCAGAAACTCCTGGTTCAAGCCGCTGATGTTGCGCCGGGACTCAAGCGGCAACGCCGAGTACCAGCGAGGCGACTCGTTCAGTTCCACTTGCGTCAGGTTATTGGCCAGGCCGGTCAAGACCGTGTTCTGAAGACCGGCCCTGAAACCGCTGACCGCCCCCCTGAGGTCTTTGCCCAGGTCCCACGAGGCTGGTTTTTCCGCCACGCCGGCAAAGTATTCCCGGGCTTGCCCATGATCGGTCGCAGAGAGTTGCTGCAGCAGATACTCGCGACCGGCTTCGTTTTGGGTCCAGGCACCGACCTCCCCGCTCAGCGCCCGAAGCGAGGTCAATTCGACCCATTCCTGGCCATCGGGCTTGCCGGGGGCATACAGCAGCAAGCCGCTGACGTCGTCGCCCAGGTCTTCGCGGTAGAACAGAAGAAGATCGGCACACTTCAGGCCATTGGGAAGCACAAGGCCGGCGATACGCCACACGCTGGCGGCTGGCGTCGCGACGTCACTCTCCCATTGGGCACGGAGAGCGTCATTGCCGGTCGCCGACAACTGGCCCGCACAACGCGCGATAAACGCACTGTGCTGCAGGCGCGCCAAAAACCAATCGAGCATGGCCTCTTTCAGGTCTGCCCGCTCATATCGGTCGGCCAGTGCTTGCAGGTACCCGGCAGGCGCATCGACGTTCGCCAACAATCGGCCAATGAAGGCTGGCGAAAGGGACTGGTTACGCAGCATGCCGCCATTTTCCACCAGGAACACCGACACCGCGTCCGGCCGTACCGGGCCTGCCGCCACCAGCTCACTCAGGCTGTAGGTGTGCACCGGCTGCCCCATCACCGTTCGCCACCGTAACTGCACGCGAATGCTGTCGGGTTCGACCCGCATGTCCAATTCATCCCTGACATAGTCCCTGGCCAATTGCCGAGCGAAGGTCCGCAGCGAAACCAGGTCATCGACCAGTTCATCGACTTGTATCTGCGCCAGCGCGGCCTGGTTTTCAAGCGCCCGCAGCCGTTCACGATCCGGATTGCTCAAACCCCGCAGCCAATGCGGCAATTGCAATCGCGCGAGCGCTCCAAGATCCCGCCGCTCACGGGTTGTTGCCAACGCGGTCAAGCGACTCGTCTGGCGCCAGGCGTCCTGGAGCTCTTCGATCTGTTCTCGCAATTCATCGACGTCCAGGCCGGCCAGATGGTCAGGCTGAAAAAGCCCGTCGACCGCTACCCCATGCTCATCAAGTTTTTTCCTGACCAACGCTTCGAGCGAGGCGTCCTGCGACGCCATTCGCCAATGCCGTCGCAGATAGTCCTTGTAGTGACTGACAAACCTCAGCGCCGCACTTTCCACCGCCTGGGCAACGCACTCACGACGCTCGGGGGCGAACCCCAGGTCTACTCCCTCGGGCCAACGGTAGGGCAAATCCTGCTCTTCGTCATAAACCACAGGCGCCTGGTCGATCATGCGCTGCAACACCGTGTCGAGCAGGGTGTCGATGAAGTGTGGATCAATGTTGCCTTGGTGATAATGGGTGCGCAGCTCGACCAGCAGGTACTCTTCCAGCACCTCCAGCAAGCTCATCTGGGTTTGCAGTCGCGCGTCGATAGCCACTTGCCAACGCGTCAATTTCTCCAGGGTCACGTGTGCAGTCGCCGCCTGCGGGGAAGAAACCAGCCCCGTGCGCGCCATGTTGCTGTGCCGTTCGGCAGTGATGTCCATACACATTCCTCCCTGCTGTGTGGACCTGCACCTTATCCGCCCGGCGATACGCCCATGGCATACATATATATATCGAAACACCCACCCGGACGGCACGAGACTCGCTTATCCACTTTGCCCGCGACCTGGCGTACACTGCGCGCCTTTGCAGCCCAGCGCTGCCCCCTGTAGATTTTTTTCAAAGGTGCCCGCCATGCCTTGGCTGCAAGTACGTCTGGCCATCAGCCCGGAACAAGCCGAAACCTACGAAGACGCTTTTCTTGAAGTAGGCGCTGTATCGGTAACCTTCATGGACGCCGAAGACCAGCCGATCTTCGAGCCGGAGCTCAACACCACCCCGCTGTGGTCCCACACCCACCTGCTGGCCCTGTTCGAAGGCGGCACCGAGGCGGCCAGCGTACTGGCCCATCTCGAGTTGCTGACCGGCAGCCCGCTGCCCGAGCATCACAGCGAAGTGATCGAGGACCAGGACTGGGAACGCAGCTGGATGGACAATTTCCAGCCGATGCGTTTCGGCCAGCGCCTGTGGATCGTCCCAAGCTGGCATGCCGCGCCAGAACCGGAGGCGGTCAACCTGCTGCTGGACCCGGGCCTGGCGTTCGGCACCGGCACCCACCCGACCACCGCACTGTGTCTGGAATGGCTCGACGGCCAGGACCTGAAGGGCTGCAACGTGCTCGACTTCGGCTGCGGCTCGGGGATCCTGGCGATTGCCGCGCTCCTGCTGGGCGCCCGGGAAGCCGTCGGCACCGACATCGACGTCCAGGCCCTGGAAGCCTCCCGCGACAACGCCGGGCGCAACAACATTGCCGAAGCCCTGTTCCCGCTGTACTTGCCGCAGGACTTGCCACAGGTCCAGGCCGACGTGCTGGTGGCCAACATCCTTGCCGGCCCGCTGGTGTCCCTGGCGCCGCAACTGTCGAGCCTGGTCAAGCCGGGCGGACGCCTGGCGCTGTCGGGCATCCTCGCCGAACAAGGTGAAGAAGTCGCCGCCGCTTATGCCGCGGACTTTGACCTGGACCCGATCGCCAATCGCGATGGCTGGGTGCGCATCACCGGACGTCGGCGCTAGAATGACCGCCTGTATCCACCGGATTGCCGCATGACTGACAGCTTCGTCACCCAGTGCCCGCATTGCCACACCCGTTTTCGCGTCAGCCATGCTCAATTGAGCGTGGCCCGCGGGGTGGTTCGTTGCGGCTCGTGCCTGCAGGTGTTCAATGCCGCACGACAGTTGCTGGAACAACGCACGGCCAAGCAAGCGGTGCCTCCCGTCGCGCCGCCCTCCAAGCCCGCCGCCGAAGCCCCGCCCCGGGCGATCAGCCAGAAACAATGGAGCGCCGCCGAGCTGGATCTGGATGACCTGGACAAGGAACTGGCGCGCCTGGAGCGGCGCGACAATCGCGCGCCGGGAAACACCGGCCGGCGCCGGGAAGACAACCTGAGCGCGCAACGCGACTCGCTCTCTGGCGAACAGCACGCCTGGGACGACAGCCTGTACAGCGAAACCCTGAGCGAACGCGCCGAAACCGTCCTCGATACCCCCTTCGAACCGTTCGAACCCCACGAACCGGTGCGGCCACCGCGTACCGAGCCGTCCCTGTCCCTGGCCCTCGAACCGCTGGAACCGGACGACGAACCGGTCGCCCCGCTCCACCTGGCGCCGGACGACGAGCCCGAGGAACACCTCGAACGCCTGTCCGCCACCGATGACCACGACCACGACGATGAGCCCGAGCGACCGCTGCCGCTGCGCAAGTCACGGGAACGCCAGGAGCCGGGAATACGCGCCGAAGCCCTCCACGACCTGGACGACGATCCGCTGCAACTGGACTGGCGCAAACGCCGCTCGCCCTGGGGCCGACGCATGTTATGGGGCCTGCTGATATTGCTCGCTGCCGCGGCCTTGGGCGGCCAGTACATCGCCTACCATTTCGAGGAACTGGCCCGTCAGGACCAGTACCGGCCATGGTTCCTGCAAATCTGCCCGACCATCGGCTGCGACGTACCGTCCAAGGTCGACATCGCCAAGATCAAGAGCAGCAACCTGGTGGTGCGCAGCCATCCGGAGTTCAGCGGTGCCCTGGTGGTGGACGCGATCATCTACAACCGTGCGCCCTTCTCCCAGCCTTTTCCGCTGCTGGAACTGCGCTTTGCCGACCTCAACGGACACCTGATCGCCAGCCGCCGCTTCAAGCCCGGGGAGTACCTGGGTGGCGATCTCCAGGACCGCGGCGAAATGCCGCCCCAGACGCCCATCCACATCGCACTGGATATCCTGGACCCTGGGCCCAAGGCGGTGAACTACAGCCTGAGCTTCCACTCCCCCGAATGAAACCGGCCAGGGTCGGCCGATTGACGGCAGCTTTCTGACTGACCCCACCCAGACCAAACCGCTGGCGATAACAAAATAGCTGTTCAGATTTTATCCAATTCGATCTTTATCCAGTCATCGAGAGCGGGTATCATGCCAACCCTTTTTCGAAGTCTCATGATCCGGCCCCACTTCAGGGAAGTCCTATGTCGGCGGTACGCATCGGCCCATATACATTGCAGAACGGCCTGGTTCTCGCCCCTATGGCGGGCGTCACCGACCAGCCCTTTCGTCAGCTGTGCAAGCGCTTGGGCGCAGGATTGGTGGTTTCGGAAATGGTCACCAGCGACATGAGTTTGTGGAACACCCGCAAATCGCGTCTGCGCATGATCCACGAAGGCGATCCCGAGCCCCGCTCGGTACAGATCGCCGGTGGCGACGCACAGATGCTGGCGGAGGCGGCCCGGGCGAACGTCGAGCTGGGGGCGCAGATCATCGACATCAACATGGGCTGCCCGGCAAAGAAGGTCTGCAACAAGGCCGCAGGCTCGGCACTGTTGAAAGATGAAGCGCTGGTCACCGAGATCCTGCAGGCGGTCGTCGCCGCGGTCGATGTGCCGGTGACCCTGAAGATCCGCACCGGGTGGGACCGGGAGAACAAGAATGGCCTGGTGGTGGCGAAGATCGCCGAACAGGCGGGCATCACGGCGTTGGCGGTCCATGGCCGCACCCGTGCCGACCTGTACACCGGCGAAGCCGAGTACGACACCATCGCCGCGATCAAGCATGCAGTGTCGATTCCGGTCTTTGCCAACGGCGACATCGATTCGCCCGAGAAGGCCCGGTACGTGCTCGACGCGACCGGTGCCGATGGCCTGTTGATCGGCCGGGCCGCCCAGGGGCGGCCATGGATTTTTCGTGAGATCGAACACTTCCTGCGCACCGGCGAAAAGCTCGCTGCGCCGCAGTTGTCCGAGGTGGAACGTATTCTGCTAGAGCATCTGGCCGCGCTACATGCCTTCTACGGAGAAGTCATGGGTGTACGCATTGCTCGCAAGCATGTGGGCTGGTATCTCGCAACCCTGCCGGGCGCCAGGGAGTTTCGCGCCCGTTTCAATCGTTTGGATGGTACACAAGCACAATGCGCCGACGTTCAGGCGTTCTTCGCTGAGCGTTACAAGAGCCTGACAGGGGACGAAGGGGTGGCCGCATGACGATGATGACCGAGACTTTAGTGAGTGGAACAACACCCGTGAGCGACAACGTGAATTTGAAACAGCACCTCAATACGCCCAGCGAAGAAGGCCAGACCCTTCGCGGGAGTGTCGAGAAGGCGCTGCACAATTATTTCGCCCACCTTGAGGGCGCTGCCGTCACGGATGTGTACAACCTGGTGCTTTCCGAAGTCGAGGCGCCGCTGCTCGAAAGCGTGATGAACTACGTCAAGGGTAACCAGACCAAGGCCAGTGAGCTGCTGGGCCTGAACCGCGGCACCCTGCGCAAGAAACTCAAGCAGTACGATCTGCTGTAAGCATTCAATCAAACCAGAAAGGCGCCCGCGTAAAAAACGGTCGCCTTTTTTGCTGACTTCCCTTGCTTTTGATGGAAATTGAAATGACCGACCAGACCACCCGCCTGCCGATCCGCCGCGCCTTGATCAGCGTCTCCGACAAGACCGGGATCCTCGAATTCGCCCGCGAGCTGCAACAGCTGGGCGTCGAGATTCTCTCCACCGGCGGGACCTTCAAGCTGCTGCAGGACAACGGCGTTGCCGCAGTGGAAGTCGCGGACTACACCGGTTTTGCAGAAATGATGGACGGTCGGGTCAAGACCCTGCACCCGAAAATCCACGGCGGGATCCTGGGTCGTCGCGGCATCGACGACGCCATCATGAACGAACACGGCATCAAGCCGATCGACCTGGTAGCGGTCAACCTCTACCCGTTCGAAGCCACCATCAACAAGCCCGGCTGCGACCTGCCGACTGCCATCGAGAACATCGACATCGGCGGCCCGACCATGGTCCGCTCGGCGGCCAAGAACCACAAAGACGTAGCCATCGTGGTCAACGCCAGCGACTACGCCAGCGTGCTGGACAACCTCAAGGCCGGTGGCCTGACCTACGCCCAGCGTTTCGACCTGATGCTCAAGGCCTTCGAACACACCGCCGCCTACGACGGCATGATCGCCAACTACATGGGCACCGTGAACCAGGCTGCTGAAACCCTGTCGACCGAAGGCCGCAGCGAATTCCCGCGCACCTTCAACACCCAGTTCGTCAAGGCCCAGGAAATGCGCTACGGCGAGAACCCGCACCAGAGCGCGGCGTTCTACGTGGAAGCCAAGCCTGCCGAAGTCGGCATTGCCACCGCCACCCAGCTGCAAGGCAAGGAACTGTCGTTCAACAACGTGGCCGACACCGACGCCGCGCTGGAATGCGTGAAGAGCTTCGTCAAGCCTGCCTGCGTGATCGTCAAGCACGCCAACCCGTGCGGCGTGGCGGTGAGCCCGGACGCCGAGGGCGGCATCCGCCAGGCCTACGAACTGGCCTACGCCACCGACACCGAGTCGGCTTTCGGCGGCATCATCGCCTTCAACCGTGAGCTGGACGCCGAGACCGCCAAGGCCATCGTCGAGCGTCAGTTCGTCGAAGTGATCATCGCCCCGTCGGTCACCGAAGAAGCCCGCGCCATCGTTGCCGCCAAGGCCAACGTCCGCCTGCTGGCCTGCGGCCAATGGTCGGCCGACCGTGTGCCGGCCTGGGACTACAAGCGCGTCAACGGCGGCCTGCTGGTCCAGAGCCGCGACATCGGCATGATCGGCAGCGAAGACCTGAAAGTGGTGACCAAGCGCGCCCCGAGCGAGCAGGAAATCAACGACCTGATCTTCGCCTGGAAAGTCGCCAAGTACGTCAAGTCCAACGCCATCGTCTACGCCAAGAACCGCCAGACCATCGGTGTCGGCGCTGGCCAGATGAGCCGCGTGAACTCGGCCCGCATCGCCGCCATCAAGGCTGAACACGCCGGTTTGCAGGTACAAGGCGCGGTCATGGCTTCCGATGCGTTCTTCCCGTTCCGCGACGGCATCGACAACGCGGCCAAGGTCGGCATCACCGCCGTGATCCAGCCGGGTGGTTCGATGCGTGACAACGAAGTGATCGCCGCAGCCGATGAAGCCGGCATCGCCATGGTCTTTACTGGCATGCGCCACTTCCGTCACTGATACACCGACTCACTGTGGGAGCTGGGTGGGTGTGGGAGCAAGGCTCTGTGGGAGCAAGGCTTGCCCGCGATGCAGGCAACTCGGTCCATCAGGCAAACCGAGGTGATGCTATCGCGGGCAAGCCTTGCTCCCACACAAGACCAGCTCCCACACAAGCTCGCTCCCACAGAAAAGCATCTCTGCGATGCTCAACAGAATCAGCGTCATCCGAGGTTTTTGAAATGAATGTTTTGATCATTGGCAGCGGTGGCCGCGAACACGCCCTGGCCTGGAAAGTGGCTCAGGATCCACGCGTGCAGAAGGTTTTCGTGGCACCGGGCAATGCCGGCACCGCCATCGAAGCCAAATGCGAAAACGTCGCCATCGACGTGCTGGCCCTGGAACAACTGGCCGACTTCGCCGAGAAGAACGTCTCGCTGACCATCGTCGGCCCGGAAGTGCCGCTGGTCGCCGGTGTGGTCGATCTGTTCCGCGCCCGTGGCCTGGACTGCTTCGGCCCGACTGCCGGTGCCGCGCAGTTGGAAGGTTCGAAAGCGTTCACCAAGGATTTCCTGGCGCGTCACAAGATCCCGACCGCCGACTACCAGAACTTCACCGAAATCGAACCGGCCCTGGCGTACCTGCGCGAGAAAGGCGCACCGATCGTGATCAAGGCCGACGGCCTCGCTGCCGGTAAAGGCGTGATCGTTGCCATGACCCTGGCCGAAGCCGAAGACGCCGTGCGCGACATGCTCGCCGGCAATGCCTTCGGTGACGCCGGTTCCCGCGTGGTGATCGAAGAGTTCCTCGACGGCGAGGAAGCCAGTTTCATCGTCATGGTCGATGGCAAGAACGTCCTGCCAATGGCCACCAGCCAGGACCACAAGCGTGTCGGCGACGGCGACAGCGGCCCGAACACCGGCGGCATGGGTGCCTACTCCCCAGCCCCGGTGGTAACCGCCCAAGTACACCAACGCGTCATGGACCTAGTGATCTGGCCGACCGTGCGCGGCATGGCCGAAGAAGGCAATGTCTACACCGGTTTCCTCTATGCTGGCCTGATGATCGACAAGGCTGGTAACCCAAAAGTCATCGAATTCAACTGCCGTTTCGGCGATCCTGAGACCCAGCCGGTGATGCTGCGCCTGCAATCGAGCCTGGTCCTGCTGGTCGAGGCCGCGCTGGCCCAGGCACTGGACAAGGTCGAAGCCCAGTGGGATCCGCGCCCAAGCGTCGGTGTCGTACTGGCAGCTGGCGGTTACCCGGGCGACTACGCCAAGGGTAGCGCGATCCAGGGCCTGGACGCCGCAGCCCGCCTGGAAGGCAAGGTCTTCCATGCAGGCACGGCGTTGAAGGATGGGCAAGTGGTCACCGCCGGCGGTCGTGTGCTTTGCGCCACCGCCATGGGCGCCAGTGTCGACGAAGCTCAGCAGCAGGCCTACAAGCTTGCCGCCGAGATCGACTGGGAAGGTTGCTTCTACCGCAAGGACATTGGCTACCGTGCCATTGCCCGCGAGCGTGGCGAAAATCTGGAATAACCCAGCCATTCAGCCAGGCAAGGGTCTGCGGCCCTTGCCTGACTGTTCCGGCGCCGCGCATAGTTATAATCTGGCATCAACCTACGAAGGGATTTCGCCGTGCGCTGGCTCAGGATTGCCATAGGCCTTACCGTCACCCTGCTGACGCTGCTCTGCATGCTCCCGGCCCAGGCCGCGCCAGGCAGTGGCTGGGCGGTATTGCTCGACGAACAGGGCGACCTGACGCTGAGCGACATCCGTTCCGCCCGCTACACCAATCAATTCAGCCCCATCGACCTGGACCGCCTCAAGGCCGCCGAGCCCGGCGGGGCATTGTGGTTGCGTTTCCGCCTGGCCCCCGACCGGCATGAACAGATCCTGCGCATCTTCGCGCCCGACCTGTCACGCCTGAACCTCTATGTGCTGGACGGCGACGCCCTGGTTGACCAACAAGTCAGCGGCAATGCCACGCCGCACACCGAACCGGCGGTACCGAGCAGCGATTTCATGCTGCCCCTGCCACGCAGCGACAAATCGCTGGACGTCTACCTGCGACTGTCCTCGCGCCATGAACTGCGCCCCTACATCACCTTGCAGTCGGCCGTCGTGGCCGCGGCCGATCAGAACCAGACGCTGATCTATGGGTTGCTGTTCGGCTGCATCGCCATGCTGATCCTGCACAACCTCACCCGCTATGCCTACACCCGCTCACGCAGTTGCCTGTGGCTGGCAGCCTGTGAAGGGCTGCTGATGCTCAGCCTCGCACTGTTGCTGAACCTGGCCGGGCCCTGGCTGCCCAACTGGCCTGCCGTCCAGACACCCGGGGCCTACCTGGCTTTGTTGCTGACCGCGCCCTGCGGCCTGATGTTCGCCTACCGTTTCTTCGCGCCCCTGGGACCGCACCCGTTGAACCGGCTGCTGCTGGGGGACATCGTGTTCGTCATGCTGTGCAGCCTGTTGCTGTTGTTCGTCAATACGCTGCCACTCAATATCATGACTTATGCCCTGGTGGCCCTGGCCGGCCTGAGCATGTTGTTCGTCAGCGCCTGGCACTGGCAAAAGGGCTACCGCCCGGCCCGGTTGTTCGTCGCGGCCATGGTGGTCTTCAACCTGGGCACGCTGATCATCCTTCCAGCCCTGCAAGGGCTCACGGAAGTTCCTCCCCAGGGTTTGATCATCACCCTGCTGGCCTTCATCTGCATCAGCGGCCTGTTGATGAGTGTCGCCCTGGGCGAACGCCAGCGCTCGATCAACGAAAGCCGGTTCAGCATCAGCCGCGACCTGGCGGCGAGCAATGCCGAGATCAATGCCAAGGCCGAGTTCCTGGCCAAGATCAGCCACGAGATCCGCACCCCGATGAACGGCGTGCTGGGCATGACCGAGCTGCTGCTGGGTACGCCGTTGTCGGTCAAGCAACGCGACTACGTGCAGACGATCCACAGCGCCGGCAATGAACTGCTGACCCTGATCAACGAGATCCTCGACATCTCCCGGCTCGAATCCGGGCAGATCGAACTGGACGACGTGCAGTTCGACCTCAATGCACTGATCGAGGATTGCCTGAGTATCTTCCGGGCCAAGGCCGAACAGCAGAATGTCGAGCTGATCAGTTTCATCCAGCCCCAGGTGCCGCGAGTGATCAGCGGTGACCCGACGCGGCTGCGCCAGGCGCTGCTGAGCCTGTTGGAAAACGCCCTGAAGAAGACCGACGAGGGCGAAGTGCTGATCGTCGTCGCCCTCGACGAGCGCAGCAATCAGCCGCGCCTGCGCATCGCCGTGCAGGACAGCGGGACGCCGATGGACGCCGAAGAGCGCGACACACTGATGCACGCCGAGCTGCACAGCAAGAATTTCCTCTCGGCCACGCGCCTGGGCGGCAACCTGGGCCTGGTCATCGCCCGTCAGTTGATCGTGCTGATGCACGGGGAATTCGGCATCAAAAGCGGCAGCAACCAGGGCAGTACCCTGTGGCTGACCCTGCCGCTGGACCCGGATCGCCTCGAACATCCGACTTCCGACCTCGATGGCCCGCTGCAAGGGGCGCGGGTATTGATCGTCGACGACAACGACACCTGCCGCAAAGTACTGGTGCAACAGTGCAGCGCGTGGGGCCTGAACGTCAGTGCGGTGCCATCGGGCAAGGAAGCCCTGGCGCTGCTGCGCACCAAGGCGCACCTGCGCGATTATTTCGACGTGGTGTTGCTGGACCAGAACATGCCAGGCATGACCGGCATGCAACTGGCGGCCAAGATCAAGGAAGACCCGAGCCTGAACCACGACATCCTGTTGATCATGCTCACCGGTATCAGCAATGCGCCGAGCAAGATCGTGGCACGCAACAGCGGGGTCAAGCGCATCCTCGCCAAACCGGTGGCCGGCTATACCCTCAAGACCACCCTGGCGGACGAGCTGAACCAGCGCAACCGGGGCCAGGCGACGAATGTGCAGGTGAACGCCGGCCCTCCCCTCCCGGTGAAGGTGCCGAGCGATTTCCGCATCCTGGTGGCCGAGGACAACAGCATTTCCACCAAGGTCATCCGCGGCATGCTCGGCAAGCTCAACCTGCAACCCGACACTGCCAGCAACGGCGAAGAAGCCCTCAAGGCCATGAAGGAGCAGCGCTACGACCTGGTCCTGATGGACTGCGAGATGCCGATCCTCGACGGGTTTTCCGCCACCCAGCAATTGCGCGCCTGGGAAATGGGCAACCAGCGGACCCGCACTCCCGTGGTGGCGCTCACTGCGCACATCCTGGCCGAGCACAAGGAACGCGCCCGCCAGGCCGGGATGGACGGCCACATGGCCAAGCCGGTGGAGCTGTCGCAGTTGCGTGAGCTGATCGAACACTGGGTGGCCCAGCGCGATCAGCAAAAACCGACTGCATCGACTTATTGAACCGAGCCAAGCCTGCGGGAGAGCACGCCTCAGAGTTCCAGGGCGCTGAGGTAGGCGGATGTTTGGGACATCACCGAACGTTTTACCTTTTCCCTGAAGGTGGCGTAGTACAGCGTATTGAAGTTGATGACGGTCATTTGCTCGACGCTGTTGCGCACCCAGTCGCCGCGCTCGATGAACAAGAATCGAGACGTCTGTCGACGCAGCTGGAACTGGCAGTGATAGACACCCATTTCAATTCGATGGGTGCCGTTCGGCACACAGGGAATCATCTGGAAAATGCCCGTGTCGCGCGACAGGCTGGTTGATTCGAACAGCTCGAACGCTTTGGGATTGCTCTCCAATGCCACCAACGCGCCACTGGCCGGGGCGTGAAAAGCTTCGCCAAGACGAGCCTCGATATGTTGTGTCGCTCCCACCCCCATCGGACCTTCAATGGCCGGCAGTGTCTGCGGGCGCGGTACGTCCCAGCCCAGGAATCTGAGCTGATTGCAGTAATAGTCGAACCAGTGACCAGACAACCCGTCGCGATAGGCCGCCCAGGTGGCCCGTTGCGCATACATCGTGCTCAAGTACACATCTTCCCGATGGGAATCAGGTAGACCGGCGGCGAACGAAACGACACTGCCGCCAACGACTGCGGCAGATGGAATCGGCCCCCTCATCTGCAGACCTCTTCGGCAGGAAGAGCATCTGAATCATCGATCGCCTTGGTGATATCGGCAATGTTGTCGCCGACGAAAGCCGCAACCTTACGGGCGATAACATCACGGGCAGGCGCGAACAATGTTTCGCTCAGTTGCATGCGGACGTAACGCGCTGACACACAACCGTCAATATCCTTGCCATCAAAGCCTTGCCGCCAAGGGTTGGCATCGATTGATTTCCCTGTGTTGAACTGCAAACAGATACCGGTCATCGAAACTGGGCTGTGCGCCACGATCACCAACAAGCGCACGGGGCTGGACGATGAAGGGCTCTGCGGCGGATCAGGTTCGTTGTGTTTTTGCATATGCTTGCGCAGGATACTCAGCGCTGGCAGCGAGCCGGGTAACGCTGCGACACGGTCCAACACCGCCATGATCTGCTGTTGCTGATCCGGACGATCGTCCAAGGGTATTGCTGCAACCCACTCCAATGGCGAGCTGGTCCCTTCTTGTTTCGGTAGCAGGTCCTTTCGCCGCTTGGCACCTGATATCCAGGCGACTCTCAGGACGTCCATATAACTACCGTACCAATCAGCGTTTGGTATGCGTTGCAGATTTTTGTTAGCCACCAATTGCGCGAGCAAGACCGAGTTCATCAGGTCGTCAACTGCTGCGTCCCGCACAATGGAGGGAACTAAAACAATCGCCGCCGCGTTAACAAAAACCGAATATGCCTTGTCCATGCTTTTATTCCTCTTGAAAAAAAGCAACCGACCCTCCGGCTGCCTTATTGAAATGAAGCTTAGATTTCGTATTCTTCGATCTTGCTTACGGCATGATTACCCAACCTGCCAATAATGATGCCCCGGGTGCGCTCGACAATACTCGGCACTTTCCTGAAAACCGATTCACCTTTATACAACTTCACTTCGCGACTGCTCCAATCTGCAAACAAGACCTGGGTCGCGCTGTTGCGCCGGATAAAGCGCACGGTGCCAAGCAACATGCTGACTTCACCATCAATCTCGACGCAGGTACCGGCCGCCATTCCGCCCACCCCATGTTCCAGCAGGTTTCGCTCAAAAAGAGTCAGCGTCTTTTCTTTCTTCTGCAAGGCAGTAATCGCACTGTCAGCGACCTTCAACAGCAACGCCGACGCCGCGCTTCCAAGGGCAATACCCGACACTACGGACGCGAGGATGTCCAACACCAGTTTGTCCATCCGCACGGTGTTACCGGCAATGCTCAGGTCATCATAGAACCGCTGGGTAGCGACCCAACCGGCGTTCGTCATGACTTCAACAAACTTGTAGTACCACTCTCGTCCTTGGGATTCGAGAGGGTATTGCCTGTTGGCGACCAGGGAAGCAAAGAGAAAAGCATGCTGCGCGTCCTCTTGATGCTGGGGAGAAAGACCACCGGCGAACGCCAGGATGCCTTCACCGACAACCGATCCCTTCGCAGGGGGCTCGATATCACCCGAATACAACGAGCGGGGACTGACATCGGGATAAATATCATAACTTTCCAGACGCGCCACACAGGCGGCCACACTGCTATCACACACTTCAAAACTCATAAGTTACTCCTTAAGTTATAAAGCAAGTCACTCCATGACCTGCGACCCCACACTAACCAACTCAGTCAGGCACAACAACACCTGACTTGTAACTTCAAAATAAAAGTCAACCCAGCAACATTAATAAAACAAAGTCAAAACAACCCTTCGAATAAAAAACGTCCCGCCATTACATCCAATCAAATGCCGACAGTCGATTCAGAGGCTGATAGACTCCAGCGATGTCTTTCGCAATGAGTCTGAACCATGCTCCACGTGCTATTCAGCGTGTACCTCAAGATGCTGGTGCTCTATAGCCCCTTCTTCGTGCTGTCGTGTTTTATCGGGCTGACTCGCGGCTATTCGCGCAAGGAACAACGCCGCCTGGCCTGGAAGGTCGCGACGGCGACGCTGGTCTCCAGCGTGTTGCTGTATTTGTTCGGACGGGTGATTTTCAGCGTGTTCGGCATCACCGTGGATGCCTTCCGTATCGGCGCCGGCAGTGTGCTGTTCATTTCGGCACTGGGCATGGCCCAAGGCAAGTCGGCCGTGCAGACCGACAACGTGCAGCAGGACGTGACCATCGTCCCACTGACCATTCCGTTGACCGTCGGCCCCGGCACCATCGGCGCCCTGCTGGTGATGGGTGTGAGCCAGCCGCACTGGGACGACAAACTCATGGCCATCATCAGCATCGCCCTGGCGAGCTTCACCGTCGGTGTCGTGCTCTACCTGTCCAGCCGTATCGAACGAATCCTCGGCGACCAGGGCTTGCAGATCGTCAGCCGCCTGATGGGGCTGTTTGTCTGCGCCTTGGCGGCGCAGATCATTTTTACCGGGGTGAGGGGCTACCTGGTCCCCTGAAGGGGGACCGCCTAGCCTTCGACCGGCGCTGGCGCCTGCAGCTCTTTCAGGGTTGCACTGCCGACCCCTCCCAGGTCCCGTAACCGTGCCACGAACGTCGACACCGGGCGGGCCTGCGCAGCGTTGAAGCCCAGGCATATTTCACCGCGCAAGTCCGGATCGGCGGAACACACATCACGCAAGATCAGGCAGTGTTCACTGTCCGGATCGACAATGACCAGATGCGCCTGGACAATCTCGAACACGAGTTTTCCAGGCTCATCGAATGCCCAGATCAATGTGCTTGCCGTGGCGGGTGGCTCACCCAGGGCATGTCGACAGTCGACAATGACCGAGTCCAGTTTCAGCCACTCCGTCTTCGTCAAATGACACGTCACTGCGCCTTGGCCCAAGCGCAGGATCAACGTATTGACCTCATCGGGAATCAGCGGCAAGAGATCGCGGCCGACCTTCGCCCCTTCGACGACCAGCACCTGGGCGTTGCGCTGGACATAATCGAACGGCCCGATGCTGCGCTTGTCCGGATAGATGAGCACCCGCCCATCCTGATGCTTGTGCAGCAGCACGTTGACCTGAGCCTGAGTGCCGAGCAGGGTAAAGTTCCTGGGCAGGTTTTGGCCGGTCACCCGCAGCAGCCGGGCACTTTGCACGTCATACCATTGCAGGCTTCCAGGCTCGGATTCCACCGACACGAACTCCGTATGCTGCGCTTGCTCCAGCAGGCGCTGGAGGGCTTCGACCAGACGTTCGCCCTGGGCGCTCACCCAGTCGTGGTTGACCCCGGTGATGGTCCCCGCTTCCTGATAACGCAGCGCCAGCGACACGCCGTCCACGCGGGTCCCGCGCAAGCCGCTGCCCTCAAGCGTGACCTCGGCAAACCGCCAGCTCGCCCACTCCCGTTGATACGCCGGCAGGCTGTCGCCCGGCAACAATTGCGAGCCAGTGCCGAATGCCTGGTCAAGCCGCTGCGGGTCGAAGAATGCCTGGTTCAATACTTCACCGCTCGACCGATCGAACAACCAGACCGACTGGTTATCGGGCGTCACGCCAAGCAAGCGAACTTCCTTGTCGAGTCCCGGATCGCACAACAACAATCGGCTGTTCACGTACCAGGCACACAGGTTGCCGTCACCGGCAACGTTGCGCAGACCGGCAATGGCAAAATCCTTGCCCGGGTAGCGCTTGGCCAACGGCTCGAGCGCCTGCCACCACCGGGCACGCCCCTTGAGCCACTGTTCGCTCACGCCAGCAAATTGCAACGTCTCTTGCGCGCCCAGGTTGAAAAACAGCCCGTTTTCATCGAGCGCCACATACCCCCCGTCGACGGCCAGGATCTGCTTGAGCCCCTCAGGCTGCACCCATTGCTGGGTCCACAGCGCCCTACCGTCGTACACGCTGCGCTGCAGTCGGCAGAGCGTCTGGTTGGAGGTCACTCGCTGGTAAACGAAGAACACATCGCTGTCGTCGGCCATCGGCAATAGCATCACCCCGTCCAGGTTCTTGATCGAGTCATCCCAGCCACGGGGATGAGAACTGGCGGGTTGCGCAAGGATCAGCCGTCGATCGCTGCTGCGTACCCACGCCAGGTCTCGGGAGTCGGGCGCAATCGTCCAGCAGATCGAAACGTACGAAGCCGGTTGCCAATCGACGGTCGTCGCCCCGTTATTCGAAGGCCCGGGGGGCAGCCGCAGAACGTCGCCCAGTACGGACGACCACTCGGGCAGGGTATCGGTGGTCAGCAGCAGCGCCTGCAGTTGTGGCGCAGTGTCGTAAGTGACGGAACTCAACAGCAATTGCCCGTCATGAATCAGGTAGCGGTATTGCCGGACGGTTTGATCATTGAGGCGGTATTCCTGCACCACATGAATCACCCCCTGCGCATCCGCTTCCAGGCTGCGAATGGTGCTTTGCCCCTCCTGGAGCAGTAACAGGTAGCGACACTTGAGCAAACCCGTCGCGCAATCCGTCTGCCAGATCTGGAACCCGTCGGGATCGTAGAAATACGCAGACGTGCCCATGACGACCGACAGCTGCGGCTCGCCGAGCACAGCCATGTCGTCGCGGATATAGAGAAAGCGGTCTTCGCCCCCGTCATACCAGGCCGTGGTGTAGCGCAGTTGCCGGGGATCCTCGAACGGGATCAGATAGTGATGGATCGGCGTATAGGGCAGCGCCAATCGATGCTCGCGCGCCAGGGCCGTGTAGTGGTCAAGCAGCGCCTGCTCATCGAGCCCCTCGGGCGCCGTCTGCTCGATCAGATCCAGTTGGCGCTTGTCCCCGGTGACGCTGAACAATTGATCAGCGGTACGGATCAGCACTTCCTGCCGGCCGCCGGAACGCGTGACATGGACGGAGCCGATGTACAGTTCGCCGGAAGACTCGACACGGATATCACTCTCATTGGCCCAGGTTGCCTGCAACACCCAGCGGCAATACGTCTGGTTCGGTGCAACAAGGCTGATATCGACCCCGGGATTGAGCGTCACGGTACAGCGCGCACCCGCGCCCCTGAGCCGATAGGACAACTTTCCGTGCCAGGCGTCTGGCAGCACGGGAATCACCAGTGTCCGCTCCAGCGCATCCAGGTTCACCCGGATGACCGTTTCGCCATACACCGGACTCAGGCGATTGAGAATGTAGTCGGACGGAAACGAATAGAACGAGAACAAGAACAGCCAGGTGCCGTCCGCTTGCCTCTTCTCCAGCCGCCGGGCCGTGTCGAAGCCGCGATCATGGCGCCAGCGAGCAAAGGGCAGCGCCTTGTATTCATAGCCGTAAGTGGTTTGCGGCGTGCAGGGCAGCACGATGGGTTGTCCGGCCGGCGGGACGAATCCGATCCGTCCGGGCAGCCCCAATTCTTGACGGATGTCGATCGCCCGCGCCTCATCGGGATCGAAGCCCGGCACACCAAAATGATCATGCAGGGGATACAGCTTCGGACTGTCGAGCTGCAATGTCCCCTCCGCCAGGTCGATGCTTCTGACGATCATTGAAGGCCGTGCCACCCACGCGGCCAGCGTGTGATCGTAGTGGTAGCCGTCACCACGATAGACCTGTTCCAGCTCATCGAAAAACTGACCGACGTCCCGCGCCTGCTGCGCGATGCTGGCAAACCCCTGGGCCAGGGCGGCCACCCCGACGGCCACCCCACCCAGAATCACACCCGCACCGCCAAGCACCGCTGCGGCGGTCGATGCCCCGGCCAACCCCGCCCCGACGCCGCCCGCCGTCAAGGCCAGGCTGGCAGAGTCGAATGTCAGCTGGGTACCGAATTGCGCTTTTTCGATGCCGGTTTGCGCGGTCTTCAACTGATAGATATCAAAGCCGACATTGGCCAGCCCCAACACCGCGCCGACGCCCTCGTTGGCCGCATGCCCCAGCGCCTGACCAACGACCGGCGCACACGTGCCGGCAATGAGCCGTTCTTCCGCCAGGGCGGTGCGAGCCAACTGCACCAGCCCCGCCACATCCACGACATTGCCGTGCACCAACTGCGCGTAGTTGACGTAGGCATGCAAGCGCACGGCAGTGGTCAACGTTCGGTCATCCCCTTCCCGCCCGCGCAAGGCGTTCATCAAGGCCTGGATGGTGAAGCCTGCATTGAGGGTATGGACACTGCCGGCCTCGGTCGGATCCAGGACGCCACCGGTCTGCACAGGTTGGCGGGCCAGGGTCGAGAACTGTTCCGACAACCAGTTCTTGATCCGCAGCAGGCGATGATCGTCACTGAGCACGCGGACCTGCTGTTGCGGTTGCGCGGGATCGATCAAGCTCACTCGGTATTGGCCTTCGGGCGTGATCTCCAGCGTTTCGAACAAGGGCACCAGCGGCGTCGGCGAGTCATGCAGCGCCTGCAAACCGACCGTTGCCTGGGCGATCTGCTGTCCCCACCAATGGCTGTCCAACGCCAGCAAACTGCTGCCCAGGTGCGAATTGTCGACCAGGGATTTTCCATAGGCCCTGTTCAAGCGCTGGCGAATCTCAAGCGCCGGTTTTCCTGGCAAGGGATCGGGCTTGAGCAGGCGTTCCACCGTGAAACCGTCAGACAGTTCCAAGGCCGAGATCTTTGCGCTGTGCAGGTCGATCAGATCGAATTGCGGTCGAGTTTCAGAACCATAGGCGGCGTAATAGCGGGCCATGCCCTCGGTCTGGAAAAAGTGTTCCAGCGCACGTTGCAGCCCGTCCACATGGTCGAATTTGCACAGGCCAAAGTTGGGGTCGAAAAAATGATAGCTGGCGCGTTCTCCGCTGGCGGTCTTGGCCACCAGCATCGAATGGTTGTCCGAGTTGAGCATCAGCGTACGGGGCGCGACGTGTCTTTCGAGTGCGGCAGTGATCTGGTCCAGGCTCGCCTGACCAAGCCGCGTACCCACCTCGCCCAGCGACACGTCCCGCAGAGCTTCCAGGCTTTGCACAAAGGCCTGGGAGTCGGCTTGTCCGGGTTCGAGTACTGCCAGGAAGAAGCGCTCGCGCAAGTGCCCGGAGGCGACGTCGCCCTGGGCAAGCGCTGCACTCATCACCAACGCCAAGGGATAGCAGCGCCCACCAATCGCCTCGCCATCGCCGTTGAGCAGCAAATCCTGGGGGACCATTTGCACACCGGTGTGGCCGAATCCGTCCAGCACCTGCCCGGAGCGTTCGACCACTTGGAGGCGATGCTCAAGGGTTGCCACCTTCTGGATCCGTGCGACATGACGCCCCCACTGGAACAGCGTCCGCGCCTGTTTCAAAGCGGTTTTCTTCAGCGCCAACGCGCTGTCGGACGGCAGCGGCACATCCACCAAATCGCTCGCCAGGCCGCTCATGAACCCTGGCGCCTTGCGCTTGAACAATTGCCGCTCGATGACCGCGTAACGGCCGGCCACAGCCTGTTCGGCAACGCTGTTGGCCAGGTTCTCCAGCGCGCTGGTAGCCGCGTTGAAATGCGGGTTATCCAGAGTCTCCAAGCCGAGCAACACGCCCAGCGACAACCTTTGCACAGGGCTGGCCTCAATGACGCGCCGCAAGCCGCTGGCAATCTCGCCCAGTACGTCGTCGATCCCCAGGCTTTGCATCTTTGCGTCGCTCAGGAACACCGGAACCAGTGCATCGGCAGGCTGCTGCCGGATACGCTGGCGATCATCGAAACTCAACGGCAGCAGCTTGTCGAAGCGAATCTCACCATCGTGTCCCCGGCTCATCGCCTCGATGAACGGCTCACCGAGCCCCTCGACCAATCGCTCCAGGAGATCGGTCAGCAGCACGGCGCGGCCTTCGATCAGCGGCCAGCCCTGTTGGAACTCAACGGTCGAATGCTTGAGCAACTGGGCGATGTCGCCGCTGTAGCGCGTGCGATACTGACCTTCACGCCAGCGTGCCTGCTCGTCGGTGACCCATTTTTCGGGTTGGTTGCCATTTTCTTTCCAGGAGTGATCCTGCTCCTCTTCTGTGGCGCCGTTCACCGTCAGGTGAGGGGCTATGCCTGCCTCCTTGTGCAAGGTGCTGGCAACTTCCGCGCTCAAGTGTGTGTTCGCGTAGTCGGCCATGCCGTCGCGCATGGCGCCGGGGCCCGTCAGATGGACGGTTCCTTCGCTCTCGAAGCGAATGCCGTCGCCGAAGTGGGTCGCTACGCCCGATATTCGCGCGATCGCCCTGAGCACTTCGCCCATCGGCAGGCGGCTCAGCGGTCCATTGGTTGTTTCGAAGACTTCTTCCACCAGAGCCAACATCCCAGCAACGTCGCTCAATGTCACATCGCGTTGGGCGGCCAGTTGGACCGACGCTTCAATCAACTCGTGATTGGCGCGCAGACGATCGATCACGCTTTCAAGCATCTCAGCGCCCGGATGGGCCATCAGGAAAGCATTGGATAACGACATTTCCATGCTCAAGGCCCGCAGCGCGAAAGGTCGGGCCAACCGCTCCGTCGGCAATGCGAAGACCTCGCTCACGCTTGGCCGGCCTTGCGCGAACGCTTGCAGTGCCGGCAGATGCTCGGCAGGAATATGTACCCGATAACGGGAGGAGGCCTGGCGACCCGGCATCCATCCGGGGTTCTCGTTCAGCAGCAATTGCAGGGTGCCCAGGCGGGCATCATCGCTAAACCCGCTGATGTCGACGCCGCCCAGGGTTGTCGATAACGGTGGAAGGTGGTCGATGTCGGTATAACTGCCACCTTCGGCAAACAGGACTTCAGCGCGCACCACATCCGAGGCTGCCGCCATATTGCCGAGCAAGCGCATCTGCCGGTCATAGACCTCCTGCAATTGCAGCGAAACTGCGCCGGCGGCAAGATCGCGCAACTTGAAGCCGTCCATGTCCAGGACACTGCGCCGATTGCGTTCCAATTGTTGGCGCAGCACTTGCGTATCCTGACCGTAGGCGCGGGTCAGTAAATCGATCCGGGCCTCATCGGCGGATCCGCCATTCGTCACCGCGGTATTAATATGGGCCTGCATCTGTTGTTTCAGAACCAGGGCATGTTCGTTGTACAGGGCACCCAACTCGATTTCACTAATACGCACATCTACGTCGTGTAAAAAAACATTGGCCTTGGCGGCTTCAACAATAAGCTTATTGGTTTGCCAGGCCAGTAGCGCATCGCTGTCATACCAAAGATTCAAGGTATAACCCTGCCGGGCCAACACCTGTCGCCATACATTGAGGTAATCGCGCTGAATGTCGCCAAGGCCACCGCCGAGCCAGACGAAGTGCAACGTCCTGGGCACCTCCGCGGGCAACTTTTTCATCTGCTCGGCACTGAACTGAAGGCGCGCTTCATGCTGTTCGACTTTGTCGTATATCTGCGCAAGATCAATCCCCGCCCTGGCAGGGCCAGAGATATGTGTCTCCTGGCTGCGCTTGACCCTGCGCGTGCCCACCAGCTTGGCGAGCGTCTGCTTCAAGAGCCCCAGTGGCTCGAGCAGCCTGTGGGAATCCGGCATGCCGACACAGGCAAAGTAATAACGGATGACCGCGTCGTAGTGCTCATTGTTCTTGTAGGGCAACAGTGCCCGTTCGAGGTCGGCCAGTTTGAAAAGGCTGATGAAGCCGAGCGCACTGTCGCCTGTCTTGATGTTTGCTTCCTGCATAAAAAGACACTCCTTGACCTGTTCCATTAAAAAACAGGCCTATAACAACGCCGCCGCCAGCACGTGTTCTGGCGAGCTATTGATTCAATTTAATATTTTGCAACCTGGCGACATCTAAAACGTTTGCCAAGCACTGACAAGCGCACACCGACAACTTATCAGGCACGCAAACTAACGCTTAAAAACCAACAACTCAAACGGGAACGCTTTCAATGCATTTCAAAGAAGGGTCAAGACTGCAACATGCTCTTTTATTTATATGGACGACAACTAAAGCGAAAGAATCGAATGCACGGTCCTGAAGGCGATGTTTCTCTTTTGTGGCGAGGGAGCCCCCGCCGCGTCTTCGACGCTGCGCTGTCGCGCAGGGAACAAGGCCCTGTGGCGAGGGGATTTATCCCCGCTGGGGCGCGCAGCGGCCCTAAAGCAGTCAACTCAATCTTCCTGGCACACCGAGTTGCCTGGTTTTGGGGGCTGCTGCGCAGCCCAGCGGGGCGGTGCGACGTTTCGCTAAATCCCCTCGCCACAAAGGGAGTGTTCTTTCCTACCTGAGACACATGGCCGACTTATTTCAGCAGAATTTTTTTATTAAAAATCAGCAAGTTGTAATTTGTTCCATGAGAGCTTGCTCCCGCTGGGCTGCGCCGTAGGAGCTGTCGAGTGCAACGAGGCTGCGATCTTTCCACTGACAATTGAATCGAGAGCAAAAGATCAAAATCAAAAGATCGCAGGCTTCGCCAGCTCCTACAGAGCCCAGCGGGAGCAAGCTCCCTCGCCACAGTAACGCCCCCCACCACAGAACAGTGTCGCGGTTCAGGCAGGTTTGGCCCCATACCAGCGCGGCGTATACACCCAGTTTCCACCGGATGCGCGCGGGAACACGCAGGTGGTGGAGGAGCCGATCAGGACCATGGTGCGCATATCTACCTGCTCGGCCGTGAGCTGCCCCAACGTGGTGACACGCAGGGTCTGGCCTGGGCGACCGATGTCGCGCCCCAACACCACCGGCGTCTCCGGCGTGCGGTGCTGGGCGACGATCTCCAGCGCTCGCCCCAATTGCCACGGTCGCGCACGGGAAATCGGGTTGTAGAAAGCCAACGCCAGATCGGCTTCGGCCGCCAGGTCCAGGCGTTTTTCGATGATCGACCATGGTTTGAGATTGTCCGACAGCGACATCACGCAGAAGTCATGCCCCAACGGCGCACCGGCCTGGGCGGCGGTGGCGAGGGAGGCGGACACACCGGGCAGGATCTCCAGGTCAACCTGGTGCCAGGTCGGGTCGCTGGACTCGTGCAACGCTTCGAGCACCGCCGCCGCCATGGCGAATACACCCGGGTCGCCGGACGACACCACGATCACCGAACGGCCTTGGGCGGCCAATTCAAAGGCGTGTCGCGCACGCTGCATTTCTTCGCGATTGTCGGTGCAGTGCAGCACTTGATCGTCGCGAAACGGGCCGGCCATGCGCACATAGGTTTCGTAGCCAAGCACATCGGTGGCCCGCGCCAGTTCAGCCTTCACCGCCGGCACCATCAGTTCGGCCGCGCCCGGCCCCAGGCCGATCACCGCCAGGCGTCCGCGCGGACGACCGATTTGGGTCACCTCCAAGGGCTGCGCAGCAACGGCGATGGCCAGGTTGTCCGTCGCCGAAAGGATGTTCGCCGCCGGCACCGAACTGCGCGCCAAGGTGGCGGCATCGCCGGTCATCGCCACAAAGCGCAGCGCCACCCCGAGTTCCAGCGCCGCTTCACGCAAGGCCGTGCTGGCCATCAGCGTCTGCGCCGCCACCAGGCACGCCAGGCTCGGAATCGCCACGTTGGCTTGCTGCAAAGCGGCACAAATGGCGCCCGGCAGATCAGCCACCTCGGCGCTCACCACCACCGCGACACTGCGCGGATAAATCAGCAGTTCATGGGCGCTCGCCTCACGCTCGGCATGGCCGACGTGGATCGTGCGTCGGGCTTGCGGGTCTTGCGGCAACTGCGCCTGATCCAACCACGGCGCTGCACCTTCGATGCGCACCGGTTCACCGGCCAACAGGTCGGAGACGAAGCGCTTACCCTGCTCCAGGTCGCCGAGGCTGTAGCCGCTGGGTGGATTGAGCAGGCAGGTGCCAAAACGCAATTCGCCGCTGGTGGTAATCGCCGGCGCCACTTGCAGCGTTGCCGCGATGTCCCGGGCCAGGACGTTGACCCCGCCCAGGCCGCCCAGCAGCGGCACCACGGCGCTGCCATCCTCGGCCACTGCCAGCACCGGCGGCTCGACGCCTTTTTCCAGCAACAGCGGCGCCAGGGTGCGGATGACGATGCCCGCCGCGCACAGGGCGATGATTGGTGTGTTCTGTTGGTAGAGCTCGCGCAACGTCGCGCCGAACTCGAGGTATTGGCGATCCGCGCCCTCGACCCTTGCGGCCAGGCCGTGGATCACGGCGTCGGGATAGCGTTGCTGGATCCGCCGGGCCGTTGCGAGGCTGCCCGGGCCGAGGATGACGATGGCCGGCGCGGAAGAAGTCATCAACCCTGCCACCGTTCGCCCGGGACAATGATCAGCGAGAAGTACGGCGAAGACATCGGCTCGACGTCATCCAACGGCACGATTTTCTGGTTGGCCATGGTTGCCCGCTCGACGTACAGCGCCCGTCCGTCCATACCCAATTCCTGAAGCACTTGGCGAACCTTGGGGAAATTGCGCCCCAGCTTCATGATCACCGCCGCATCGGCGTCGGCCAGGCGACGCTTGAGATCGTCGTGGGGCAGGACGCCGGAGAGCACCGACAGGCTCTGGTTGCGATAGACCAGCGGCGCACCGAGCACCGAGGCCCCGCCCAGCATCGAGCACACGCCGGGAATGACTTGGGCCTCATAGCGCTCGGCCAGGCGATCGTGCAGGTACATGTAGGAGCCGTAGAAAAACGGATCGCCCTCACAGATCACCGCCACGTCGCGACCGGCATCCAGGTGCACGGCCAACTGCTCGGCGGCGGTGTCGTAGAAGTCGGCGATCACCTGTTCATAGGACAGCGGCGCCGGCAACGCTTCGGTGGTGACCGGGTAGACCAGCGGCAGCAACGTCTGCGCGTCCTGCAAATGGGCCTCGATGATGCCGAAGGCGTTGCCCTTCTTGCCCTTGGCGACGAAGTACGCCACCACCGGCGATTCGCGCAGCAGGCGCAGGGCCTTGACCGTAATCAGTTCCGGGTCACCGGGGCCCACGCCGAGGCCGATCAGACGTCCAGGCTGCTGCATCATTCAATCTCCGTAGCGAGGGCGTTGACGGCGGCGGCGGCCATGGCGCTACCGCCCAGGCGGCCTTGCATGATCACGAACGGCACGCCGCGGCTGTTGGCTGCCAGCATCGCCTTGGACTCGGCGGCGCCGACGAAGCCCACCGGAAAACCGAGGATCAGTGCCGGTTTCGGCGCGCCGGCATCGAGCATTTCCAACAGGTAGAACAGCGCGGTCGGCGCGTTGCCGATGACCACGACGCTGCCTTCCAGGTGCGGGCGCCACAGCTCCAGCGCCGCCGCCGAACGGGTGTTGCCCAGCTCCAGGGCCAATGCCGGCACGGCCTCGTCGCGCAAGGTGCAGATCACCGGATTGTTGGCCGGCAGACGAGCCCGGGTCACGCCTTCGGAGACCATCCGCGCATCACACAGGATCGGCGCACCGGCAGCCAGCGCCTGGCGCCCGGCCGTGCCCGCGCCCTCGGAAAACTGCAAGCCATCGATGGCCTCGACCATGCCGCAGGCGTGGATCACCCGCACCGCGAGTTTTTCCAGGTCGGCCGGAATGCGCGCCAGGTTGGCTTCGGCGCGGATGATCGCGAAGGAGTTGCGATAGATCTCCTGACCGTCGCGGATGTAATCAAGCATCAAGGGGGCTCCGGGGGCGAGCGTCGAGCCAGTGGCCGAGCGCTTCAATAGTCAGATTGTGTGCCTGCAACGCGCCGAAACCCGGCAGCGTGGCATCGCGAAAATACAGGTCATAACGACCGGGGGCGACCGCCAGCAAGGTGGCGGGCGCGATATGGGCTGCCGCGCAGGAACGCGGGCAGCCCGACAGATGGACCTTCAGGGTCTGGCCCTGGCGTTGCAACAGCTCGGCCAGTTGGCGAGCGTCGGCCTTGGTGTCGGCCAGGGCTTTGCCGCAGCCACTGGAACCGGTGCAGGCGATGAGTTGTGCCAGGGGCTGATCGACCGAGCACAACAGGCCCAACCCCTCAAGCCGCGCCAGCACTTCGTCGGCGTCCTCGCGGCGCACGTTGGGCAGCAGCAGGCTTTGCCAAGGGGTGAAACGAAGGCTTGCGTCGCCCTTCTCCCGTGCCAATTGCGCCGCCCCCCGCAGCATGCCGGCGTCGAGTCGGCCAAGGGGCGCCGCCGCGCCGACGTAGACACGGTCGTCGTGCTGGGGATGAACGCCGATATGCAGTCCGTCGATGGACACGCTCCGCTGCCAATCCAGGCAAGTTTGCAGCGGCACGCGGCGGGCCAATCGGGTCATGAATTCATCGCTGGGGATTTCAGCCAACAAGTGACGCATGCGGATCTGGTCCGGGCGCGCCAGGTCGAGGAACAGTTCCAGCACCGCCACCACCAAGGCATGCCCCTGGGCCAGGGGCACCCTGCCTGCCGGTTTATCCAATGGGCAACCGGCCAAGCCGAAGGCCAGCCAAGGCTCGCTATCACGGACCAGGGCCGACAACCACAGGTCATGGTGATGTTCGAGCATCGCCAACGCTTCACCACCGTCCAGTTGCACGGCGAACTTGGCCGACAACTCAGGGAAGCGTTCGTGGGTTTGCAGGGTGCAGAGGATCTGCGCCGCCAATGGGCGGGTGTCGAACAGCATCTGCCGGTCGATCCCGGCCGACGGGCTGAGCATCAGGTTGCGCACGTCATCGCCGGCCGGCTTGCGCGGACCAAGCCCGGCGGCCAGCAAGGGTTCAATCAGCGCGTCGTGCTCGGGGCCGATCCCGCGAATTTGCAGGTTGGCCCGGTTGGTCGCCTCGATCACGCCGCCGGCGAACCGCTCGGCCACCGACGCCACGACTTCGGCCTGATCCGCCTGGATGGCACCGCCATCGAGCTTGATCCGACAGATCCCACCGTCCAACGCCTGGACGACACGCAGCAACCCCGGGCAACCGGAGGGGCGTACGACGTTGGAGGATGGACGTTCGTTCAAGGGAAAACCGACAAATAAGAAACGCCGCATCGGCGAAGGACCGCCATTATGCCTGCTTTGCCAGGGGTCATGAAAAGCTTGCCGGTCGGATTGCTGACGGCGGGCACACAATTTCCGAACGCCCCCATTCCAAACTGTGGGAGCGAGCCTGCTCGCGAAAGCGGTCTGTCTGAAAAGGTGATATCGGATGCACCGCCGCCTTCGCGAGCAAGCCCGCTCCCACAGTTTTGATCGAAGTGTTCACAAATCCCCTGTGGGAGCGGGCTTGCTCGCGAAAGCGGTCCAGCAGCCACAATGATGTTGCGCCTGGCGCCTGATCCGCCGGGGCGCGGTATGATGGCGGCCCGGTTCGCGGCGGCAACGCGCCTGTCGATCAACCCAATTATTCGAGGAACAGAGATGACCCCCTGGCTGACCGTAGTGGGCATCGGTGAAGACGGCTTCAAGGGCCTGGGCCGAACGGCTCGCCATGCCTTGCTGCGGGCGTCACGCATTGTCGGCAGCGACCGGCAACTGGCGCTGCTGCCGCTGTGCATCCGCGGCCAACGGGAGCTGTGGCCCAGCCCGTTCTCCCTGGAACCGCTGCTTGCTCGGCAGGCTGAGCCGGTGTGCGTGCTGGCCAGCGGCGATCCGATGTTCTACGGCGTGGGTGCCAGCCTGGCGAAACAGGTGCCGAGTGATCAGATGCTGGTCATCCCCGCGCCCTCCTCCTGCTCGCTGGCTGCGGCGCGCATGGGCTGGCCGTTGCAAGAGGTGGTCACGCTGTCGTTGGTGGCGCGGCCCCTGGCGGCGCTCAATGTTCACTTATCCACAGGTGTCAGGCTGTTGCTGCTGAGCAACGACCGCCGCAGCCCCGCCGCTGTGGCAACGCTACTACGCGAGCGCGGCTTCGGCCCGAGCACCATGACCGTGCTGGAGCATCTGGGCGGTGCGGCGGAACGACGGATCGACGGTTGCGCCGCGCAGTGGTCCGATGACACCGTCGCCGACCTGAACCTGATCGCCATCGAATGCCGGGCCGAACCGTCGACACCGCGCCTGTCACGCCTGGCCGGTTTGCCGGACACCGCCTTCGAGCATGACGGCCAGTTGACCAAACGCGACGTGCGCGCCATCACCCTCGCCCGCCTCGCCCCGACCCCCGGCGAGTTGCTCTGGGATGTCGGCGCCGGCAGCGGCTCCATCGGCATCGAATGGATGCGCACCCACCCCAGTTGCCGGGCCCTGGCCATCGAAGCTGACGAAGGCCGCCAAGGCTTGATCGAACGCAACCGCGACACCCTCGGTGTGCCTGGCCTGCAACTGATTCGCGGCAAAGCCCCCCAGGCGCTGGAGAACCTGGAGCGGCCGGACGCGGTGTTCATCGGCGGCGGCGTCACCCGCGAAGGCGTGCTCGACGCCTGCTGGGCCCAACTCAAGCCCGGCGGCCGGCTCGTCGCCAATGCCGTGACCCTGCAAAGCGAAACGGCCCTGATGCACTGGCGCGAACGTCACGGCGGTGAACTGACCCGCATCCACATCGCCCAGGCCCAGCCCTTGGGCGAGTTCGACACCTGGCGCCAGGCCTTGCCGATCACCTTGCTCGACCTGGTCAAACCTCTCGATGCGTGACGAAACCGCCGAACAACCCGCCCCGCTGCGCAGCGGCCTGACCACCGGCAGTTGCGCCACGGCCACCAGCCTGGCGGCCGCTCGATTACTGCTGCGCGGCACCGAAGCCGATGCCGTGGAAATCGTACTGCCCAAGGGCAAGCAGGTACAGATGCGCCTGGAGTTCTGCCGGCTGACCGAACAAGGCGCCGAAGCCGGGACGATCAAGGACGCGGGCGATGACCCGGACGTAACCCACGGCGCCCTGTTGTTTTCCCAGGTGCGCTTGATCGCCGAGCCCGGTGTACGTTTCGTCGCGGGTCGCGGCGTCGGCACGGTGACGCGACCGGGGTTGGTGCTGAACGTCGGTGAACCGGCGATCAACCCGGTGCCGCGCAAAATGATCAACGACCACCTGGGTCGGCTGGCCGAGGAAAGCGGTTACGCCGGCGGCTTCGAAGTCACGGTCAATGTCGAGGGCGGCGAAGCCCTGGCGCTGAAAACCATGAATCCGCGCCTGGGGATTCTTGGCGGCCTGTCGATCCTCGGCACCAGCGGCATCGTCCGGCCGTTCTCCTGCGCGGCCTACATTGCCTCGATCCACCAGGGTATCGACGTGGCAAAAACCAACGGCTATCTGCACATCGCCGCCTGCACCGGCAACGCCAGCGAAGACACCATGCGCCGGGTCTACAACCTGCCGGAAATCGCCCTGATCGAAATGGGTGATTTCGTCGGCGCCGTGCTCAAACATGTGCGCAAGGTCCCGGTGGATAAGCTCAGCCTCTGCGGCGGCTTTGGCAAAATCAGCAAACTCGCCGCCGGCCACATGGACCTGCACAGCCGTCACTCGAGCATCGACCTGCCACAACTGGCCGAGTGGGCCGCCGCCATCGGTGCCGATGAAGCGCTGCAGCAAGGCATCCGCGCGGCCAACACCAGCCAGCAAGCCCTGGCAATGGCCAGCGCCGCCGGCATCGCCCTCGGCGATGCTGTGTGTGAGCACGCGCTGGCCTTCGCTCGCAGCGTGGTGCCGGCCCAGGTCCAGGTCGAAGTCTTCGCCATCGACCGCCAGGGCGGGATCGTCGGTCACGCCGGAGCCTTGTTATGAAACGTATCCTGCTGCTCGGTGGCGTCACCGAAGCCCTGGCCATCGCCCGCACCCTCGGCCCCCAACACATCTACAGCCTGGCCGGCATCGGCCGCGTCCCCACCGACCTGACCTGCCAGGTGCGCGTCGGCGGCTACGGCGGCGCCGAAGGGTTGGCACAGTTCATCCGCGCCGAGGGCATCGACCTGCTGCTGGACGCCACCCACCCCTACGCCGCCCAAATCAGCCACAACGCCGCCCACGCCGCCCGCGCCTGCGCCGTCCCCTGCTGGGCCCTGCGCCGCCCGGCCTGGCAGCCCCAGGCCGGCGATGACTGGCGCGAAGTGGCCGACTGGAGCGAACTGATCCAGGCCCTGCAACCCTTCCACCGCCCCCTCTTCACCCTCGGTCGTGAGCCGCTGCAACACCTGCATGAAATCCCGCCCGAGCAATTCTGGACCCTGCGTGCCCTGGACGTTTACCCCGGCAATGAGCGCTGCGAAGTGATTGGTGCCCGTGGGCCGTTTCACATCGAGGGCGAGCGCGAGCTGTTCGAACGACGGCAGATCGATGTGCTGGTCAGCAAGAACAGCGGCAGTACGGCCACCGAGCCGAAACTGGAGGTGGCGCGGGAGCGAGGGGTGCCCGTGTTGGTGTTGAAGCGGCCGGTGTTGCCGGGGGTGGATCGGGAGTTTGGGACGGTGGATGAGGTGTTACAGGGGCTGCGGCAGTTGGTCTGACAGAAAACTGCACCGTCCTACAAGCCTGTCCTGTCAGAACTACGTCAGCAGGCTACATCACCTTGCGCCGCTACCTACAACTACGCCAGAATCCGCCGGCTTGTGCGCCTTGGAGACCATCGGTAACTTGATTCCCGTCACTGCCCATCAGTGATCGGGTTTAGTCGCCCGGGGTTTTCAGCAGGTTCACAAGCCCCGTCAGTCAGGTATCTCATCCCTGCACTCGATGGTGGTTGTGCGCAGGGCGCCTTCGGGCGCGCCGGTAATGCTGGACTCCCCGGTCGACTAACCTGCGCACAGCCGCCGCCCTTCGTTTAGTCGCGAAACGGTTGCGGCTCCATAACATGGAGTTTCCAGCAATGTTCAAGAACACACCGAATCCCCCAACCCCAGACGACCATACATCCCGTTGCCAGTCGGCCAACGCCAAAAAACTCGACGATGCGGCCACCCGCGCCTTGGACTATTACCTCAAGCCGTCAGCCGACAAAGAACCATCCGACAGGCTAGATACCCTTTTCGTCATCGCACCTAATATCGACGCCGAATGCCTGCTCGCCAACCTCAGCGAAACCCTGGCCTCGGCCAATGCCATGGTCAGCGACCTCGCATTCGATCTGGAGGGCTCGCGACGACATATCGCGCAAGGGGTCCAGCAGATGATTGAGCTGGGCCAGTTGTTGGCGAATCGGGCATTGGATGTGGTCGACCCGAGATAAGCGACAGGACGTTGGGTTTGATCAAAATCGATTGGTCAAACCCACCCCTGTGGCGAGGGGATTTATCCCCGCTGGGCTGCGAAGCAGTCCCAAAACATAAGCTCACAGTTTTGTCTGGCGGACTGCATTCACTGCTCTTGGGGCTGCTACGCAGCCCAGCGGGGATAAATCCCCTCGCCACAAGGATCTCATGCACCGTCAGAAGGTGGATGACATTACCAATGGAGAGTCAGTCATGGTCGAAAAACTCACGCGTTTCGACGCTGCAACCTATCTCAATACATATGAGGAAATGGTCGCTTATCTGGTTGCCTGTTTCGAAGAGGATGCCGGTGATGGGATACTGATTCGCGCGGCCCTTAACGACGTCGCACAGGCAAAAGGGATGATGCAAGCCACTCCCAATGAAGATATAGAACAATCGAGTACCAACTGATCAAAATCCCTCGCCACAAAAACACTCACTCGAAGATCTGTTGCTACTGTTAACACCAGCCCTGCGACCCTACACCGCACGTGGCCTTTTTACTTCTCAACCCCGATCAGGCTAAATACCGCCACCTGATCGCCCATCGAGCGGATTGCCCCATGTCCCGACAACGGCTTGCATTTGCCTGGATCGCCTGCTTCGCAGTGCTGTTCAACATGCTTGCCATGCCGCTTTCCAACAGTGGCGGTGCAACCGCCAACTCGCCAGCCGAGCAACTGCTGTGGGGCAGTTTCTGTTCCTCCAGCGGCACGAAGATGCTGGCGATTTCCCTGGGCAAACTCGAACAAGACACACCGCAGAAAGACAGTCACTCGACCATGCAGCATTGCTGGTGCTGCTCCGGTTCAGCGCCGTTGGTGGCGCTCGCCGGGCATGTCCCGCAGTTGTATCTGGATGCACAGCTGGCCCATCGCGGTGCCGTCCATTCGAAGCTCGACAGCCCCACGCCACGCCAGCAGTGGCCCAGCCTCAATCCCCGCGCCTCGCCTCTGGCCTGATTCTTCCCGCATCAAACTGCGCCCCTGAATCGTTCCGGAGAATTGCCATGTTGAACAGACTTATCCTGCTGGCTGCCCTATTGCTTCCCGTCGGCTTCGCCCAAGCTCACCAGTACAAGGTGGGCGAGCTTGAGATCGCCCATCCGTGGTCCCAGGAGTTGCCGCCCAACGCACCGACCGTGGCCGCGTATTTCGTGATTCACAACGGCGGCACCACCGCCGACAAGCTGCTCAGCGTCGACTCGCCGATTGCCGGCAAGGCCGAGCTCCACGAGCATGTGATGCAAAACGACCTGATGAAAATGCAGCCGGTGCCCATCGTTGATATCGCCCCCGGTGCGACCGTCACCTTCGCGCCGATGGCGTATCACGTGATGCTGCTGGACCTGAAGGACCGCAGCCTGCTCAGCGATGGCAAACGCTTTGCCATGACCCTGCATTTTGAAAAAGCCGGGGATGTCACGGTCGACGTTGCGGTGCAGAAAAAAGCACCCGACGGCACCAAGACGCACATGCACGCCCAGTAGTCGTATCCGCCCGTGCAACCTCTTCGCGCCAGGCAGTCCATGCCCCGCCGTCAGCCCATGAGCCTGACACGCGGCAGTTGGATCAGCCTGTTCGCCATGCTGATGATCTTTATCGGTCCGCTGATTTCCCAGTCGATGCCGATGAGTCAGCGCATGTCCATGCCTGTTTCCATGGACATGAACATGGAGATGGGCATGGACATGTCGGCGCACGAAGCGCCGGCAGCCGAACACTGCCCGCCCCAGAGCGAGCACCATGCGTTGTGGGAAAAGTGCGGCTATTGCAGCCTGCTGTTCAATTGCCCCGCACTGCCTGGCGGTCACACCTTCGCGGTCTTCGACACACCCCACACCAACACCTACACCAGCCCCTCCCCACGCCTGGGCCATGCCCGGCCAGCGTTCTTCCCAGGTGCCCGCACCCGCGCACCGCCCCTCGACGCGTAAGCCCGACACTTACCTTCACCCCGGTCGTACAAGACAGCCCCAGGCTGCCCGACCGCGTCGTCTACGTTTGTTCGATGGAATCATCATGTCCAGGTTTTCTGCTGACATCGCTTTGGGCGCTGCCCAGGTTCGCTGCCCCCTGAACGAGCCACGAGTTCGTTTACGCCAAACCATCGCCGCCCTGTGCGGCCTGCTGCTCACCCCACTCGTACTTGCCGATGAGCACGAGCATCACGACAAGCAGGTCGAAGAACTGAGCCCGACGGTCATCACCGCCATCGCCCCCAGCTCGCCCCTGACCATCGTCACCAACCCCAAGGACCCGCGCCAACCGGTGCCGGCCAGTGACGGCGGCGACTACCTCAAGACCATCCCCGGCTTCGCCCTGGTGCGCAACGGCGGCACCAATGGCGACCCGGTGTTGCGCGGCATGTTCGGCTCGCGGCTGAACATCCTCACCAACGGCAGCATGCTGTTGGGTGCTTGCCCAGGCCGGATGGACGCGCCGACGTCCTACATATCGCCGGAAACCTACGACAAGCTCACCGTCATCAAAGGCCCGCAAACCGTGCTCTGGGGCCCCGGTGCATCGGCCGGGACCGTGCTGTTCGAGCGCGAGCCGGAACAATTCGGCGAGCTCGGCACCCGGGTCAACGCCAGTGTACTGGCCGGCTCCAACGGCCGTTTCGACAAAGTGGTGGATGCCGCCGCCGGTGGGCCGCTGGGGTATGTACGGGTGATCGGCAACACCGCGCATTCGGACGATTACCGCGACGGCAACAACGACAGCGTGCCGTCGCGCTATGACAAGTGGAATGGCGACGTCACCCTCGGCTGGACCCCTGATGCCGATACCCTGCTGGAATTGACCGCCGGCAAGGGTGACGGTGAAGCGCGCTACGCCGGGCGCGGCATGGACGGCTCGCAGTTCAAGCGCGAAAGCCTCGGGCTGCGTTTCGAGCGCTCGAACATCGGCGAGGTGCTGGACAAGGTCGAGGCCCAGGTCTACTACAACTACGCCGACCACGTGATGGACAACTACACCCTGCGCACGCCGTCCGGCACCGGGATGATGGCTGGGCCCATGGCCTCCAACGTCGACCGCCGCACCCTCGGCGCCCGCATCAAGGCCACCTGGCGCTGGGCTGATGTGCAACTGATCAGCGGCCTCGACGCGCAGACCAACGAGCATCGCCAACGCAGCAGCATGGGCGTGGACACCTACAAGGACCTGCCGTACACCAAGGACGCCGACTTCCACAATTACGGCGTGTTCGGCGAGCTGACCTGGTACGCCGCCGACCGCGACCGAGTGATCACCGGCGCCCGGCTCGACCGTGCCTCGGCCAAGGACTACCGCCAGAGCCTCGGTTCCGGCATGTCGGCCCGACCCAATCCCACCGCCGATGACACCCGTGCCGACACGCTGCCCAGCGGTTTCGTCCGCTACGAACACGACCTGGACGACAGCCCCACCACCCTGTATGCCGGCGTCGGTCACGCGCAACGCTTCCCGGACTACTGGGAGCTGTTCTCGGCGAACGTCGGCCCCAGCGGCTCGCTGAATGCCTTCGACGCGATCAAGCCGGAGAAAACCACCCAGCTCGACTTCGGCCTGCAGTACAAGACCGAAACCCTCGAAGCCTGGGCGTCGGGTTATGTCGGCCAGGTGCGCGACTACATCCTGTTCGATTACACCCCCGGGATGATGGGCACCACCTCCCGGGCCGAGAACATCGATGCGCGGATCATGGGCGCTGAATTGGGTGCGGCCTACAAGCTGACCGAGCGCTGGAAAGCCGACGCCACCCTGGCCTATGCCTGGGGCAAGAACAGCAGCGACGGCAGCGCCCTGGCGCAAATGCCACCGCTGGACGCGCGCCTGGGCCTGACCTACAGCGAAGACCGCTGGAGCGCCGGCGCCCTGTGGCGGGTGGTGGCGGCGCAGCACCGGGTCGACGAGAACAAGGGCAACGTGGTGGGCAAGGACTACGGCAAGAGTTCGGGCTTCGGCGTGTTCTCACTCAACGGCGCCTACCGCATCAACCAGCACTGGAAGGTCAGCAGCGGTGTCGACAACCTGTTCGGCAAAGCCTACGCCGAGCACTTGAACCTGGCCGGCAACGCCGGGTTCGGCTACCCGGCGAGCGACCCGCAGGCCATCAACGAACCGGGGCGCACGCTCTGGACCAAGGTGGATATGAGTTTCTAAAAGCATCGCGGGCAAGCCTTGCTCCCACAGGTACTCCATTGCTGAGGGAACACAACGGGGCCCACAGCAATGACAAAGACTGTGGGAGCAAGGCTTGCCCGCGATCGGTTGCGCAGCAACCGAAAAATATAACAACCCAATTTGCCCTGCGGAGCGCTTTCTGATGAGCCAACCGAAACCCAATTTCTACAACCTGGCCTGGCGCTGGCATTTTTATGCCGGGCTGTTCGTGGCGCCGTTCATGGTGATGCTGGCCCTGACCGGGATCATTTACCTGTTCAAGCCGCAACTCGATCCACTGATGTACGGCAGCCTGTTGAACGTGCCGGCCGGGCATCACACCCTGACGGCGGACGACCTGCTCAAACAGGTCCGCCAGGCCTACCCCGAAGGCCAGGTCAAACAGTACCTGCCACCGGTCAATGCCGAGCGCAGCGCGCAATTCGTGGTGATCGACCAGGGCCGGGAACTGAACGTGTTCATCGACCCGTATCACGGCGATGTCCTCGGCGAGCAGGATGCGAAGAACAACCTGCAAGCCATGGCCCGGGCCATCCACGGCGAGTTGCTGATCGGCACGGTCGGTGACCGGCTGGTGGAAATGGCCGCCGGCTGGGGCGTGGTGCTGGTGGTCTCCGGGTTGTACCTGTGGTGGCCGCGCGGGCAATCGTCAGCCGGCGTGCTGTGGCCGCGCTGGAGCGCACGCGGTCGGCTGTTCTGGCGTGACCTGCACGTGGTCGTCGGTTTCTGGGGCGCAGCATTGCTGCTGGTGATGCTGCTCAGCGGCATGACCTGGACCGGCTTCTGGGGCAAGCAATACGCCAACCTCTGGAACCGCTTCCCGGCGGCGATGTGGAATGACGTGCCCAAGTCCGACGTCGAGGCCGGCAGCCTCAACAACGCCCATCGCCAGACCGTGCCGTGGGCGGTGGAAAACACGCCGATGCCGATGTCCGGCGACCATGCCGAGCACATGGGCCACGGCGGCATGCACGAAGGCCCCGCCGCCCCGACTGTCAGCCTGCAAGCGGTGCAGGACATCGCCACTGAACGCCAGGTCACGCCCGGCTACAGCATCACCCTGCCGACCACGGCCAGCGGCGTGTTCACCGTCGCCGTGTTTGCCGACGACCCGCGTAACGACGCCACCCTGCACGTGGACCAGTACTCCGGCAAGGTCCTGGCCGATGTGCGCTGGGAGCACTACGGCGTCGTGGCCCGCGCCACCGAAACCGGGGTGATGCTGCACGAAGGCAAGATGTTCGGCCCGCTGAACCAGATCATCGTGCTGCTGATTTGCCTGATGATCCTGCTCAGCGCCGTGAGTGGCCTGGTGATCTGGTGGAAGCGCCGGCCAGAAGGCAAGTTCGGCGTACCGCCGCTGCGTCACGACCTGCCGACCTGGAAGACCGGGGTGTTCATCATGCTGGCCCTGGCGGTGGTGTTTCCGTTGGTGGGGGCGTCGCTGGTGGTGGTGTGGTTGCTGGATCGCCTCGTTACCCGGCTCAATCGCCAGCCTGAGATTGCCTCATCTTCAAACTGAAGACAGTGCGTTAACGGAAGGCGGCGCGAAACCTCTACAATCGCGCCCGCCTTTCAAACCACGAACACAGTTCAAACTGTGGGAGCGGGCTGTGTGGGAGCAAAGCTTGCTCGCGATCCAGGCGCTGCGGTCCTCAAGAGACCGCGTCGTTTTCATCGCGGGCAAGCCTTGCTCCCACACAGCCCGCTCCCACAATGAGACTGTGTTTCACACCAAATGCCGAGTAGCTGCATGACCTCCCTAACCCTCTCCCACCTCGCCTGGGCGCCCCTGGGCCATGGCCACTGTCATCACCAGTTCCAGCTGCGTGACGTGACGTTGCAGGTGGCGGCCGGGGAGTTTGTCGGGTTGATCGGGCCCAACGGCAGCGGCAAGACCAGCCTGTTGCGCTGCGCCTATCGCTTCAGCCGGCCGGAACATGGCGAGGTGAAACTCGATCATCACAACGTCTGGAAGCAGTCCTCGCGCTGGTGCGCCCAACGCATCGCCGTGGTCCTGCAAGAGTTTCCCGACGCCTTCGGCCTGACGGTCGAGGAAGTGGTCGCCATGGGCCGCACGCCCCACAAAGGTCTGTTCGACGGCGACAATCACGACGACCGTCGACTCGTGCTCCAGGCACTGGAATCGGCCGGGCTTGCAGGCTTTGGCGAGCATGCATTCGCCACCCTCTCGGGCGGTGAGAAGCAACGGGTGATCCTTGCCCGGGCCCTGGCCCAGCAACCGCAGTTGTTGATCCTCGACGAACCGACCAATCACCTCGACCCCCACTATCAATTGCAATTGCTGCAACTGATCAAGGGCCTGGGCATCGGCACCCTCGCCAGCCTCCACGACCTGAACCTGGCCGCCGCCTTCTGCGACCGCCTGTACGTGATCGAACACGGGCGCATCGTCGCCAGCGGCACGCCCAAGGATGTCCTCACCGTCGAGCTGTTGCGCGCGGTGTTCGGCATCGAAGCCCTGGTGGATGAACACCCGCTGTCCGGCTACCCACGAATCACCTGGATAACCCAACCATGACTTTGCGTTCCCTGCTGTTGCTGCCCTTGCTGCTAGGCAGCGCCCACGCCCTGGCCGAAGCCACCCACTACCCCTTGACGATCCAGAGCTGCAATCGCCAGGTGGTGTTCAACGAGGCACCTCGGCACGCGGTCAGCCATGACATCAACATGACCCAGATGATGCTCGCCCTGGGCCTCAAGCCGCGCATGGTCGGCTACAGCGGCATCAGCGGCTGGAAATCGGTGACGCCCGAGATGACCAGGATCCTCGATGGCCTGCCGGAACTGGCCGCCAAGTACCCTTCGGTGGAAACCCTGCTCAATGCCAACGTCGATTTCTTCTTCGCCGGCTGGGACTACGGCATGCGCGTGGGTGGCGACCTGACCCCACAGACCCTGCAACCGCTGGGCATCAATGTCTATGAATTGACCGAGTCCTGCGCGTTCGTGATGAAGCGTCCAGCGGCCTCGCTGGAGGACACCTACAACGACCTGCGCAACCTCGGCAAGATCTTCGACGTGCAGGATCGCGCCAACGCGCTGATCGCCACGATGCAGGCCCAGGTGGCCGAAGTGCGCAAGCACCTGCCCGCCCAGCAACCGCGTGTGTTCCTGTACGACAGCGGCGAAGACCGCGCCATGACCTCCGGGCGCCTGGGCATGCCCCAGGCCCTGATCGATGCAGCCGGTGGGCGCAACATCCTCGATGACGTGGAAACCAGTTGGACCCGGGTGAACTGGGAGAACGTGGTCGAGCGCAACCCGCAGGTCATCGTGATCGTCGACTACGGCGAAGTCAGCGCCGAGCAGAAACAGCAATTCCTGCTGGACAACCCGGCCCTGCAATCGGTGGAGGCGATCCAGCAACGGCGCTTCATCGTGATCCCCTACGTGCAGGCCACGCCGGGCATCGATAACGTGCTGGCGGTGCAAACCCTGGCGCGGGGTTTCCACGGCCAATGAACGGTCGTCGCTACGGCGCCCTGTTGATGTTCCTCGGCGCACTGCTGCTGGTGTCGTGCGTGGTGTCCCTGGGTTTCGGGCCGGCGCGGGTGCCGGTGGCCGTGGTCTGGGACATCCTGCTGAACAAAGCCTTCGGAGTGGGTGACGTACATTGGACGCCCGGCCAGGAGCATATCGTCTGGCTGATCCGCGTCCCGCGGTTGTTGCTCGGTGCCTTGGTCGGCGCCGGGCTGGCGTTGATCGGTGCGGTGCTGCAAGCCGTCACGCGCAACCCGCTGGCGGACCCGCACCTGCTGGGCGTCACTTCTGGCGCGACCCTGGGGGCGGTCATCGTGGTGCTGCATGTCGGCGAGATTGTCGGCCTGCTGACCCTGCCGCTGGCGGCGTTCATCGGTGCGCTGCTGAGCATGCTGCTGGTGCTGACCATTGCTGCCCGCCAGGGTCGCCTGGAAAGTGATCGCCTGTTGTTGTGCGGCGTGGCGGTGTCCTTCGTGATGATGGCGGCGGCCAACCTGTTGTTGTTCCTCGGTGACCATCGCGCCAGTTCGGCGGTGATGTTCTGGATGCTCGGCGGCCTGGGCCTGGCCCGCTGGGAACTGCTGGCGGTGCCGGCGGCCAGTGTGGTGCTGGGACTGGTGTTGCTGCTGGGCATGGCCCGGCCGCTGAACGCGCTGATGGCCGGCGAACAGACCGCCGTGACCCTGGGCCTGAACGCGGCGAAGGTGCGGTGGTGGATCTTCTTGATCGCCTCGCTGATGACCGGCGTGCTGGTGTCCATCAGCGGTTCGATTGGTTTTGTCGGGCTGATGGTGCCGCACATTGCCCGGCGCCTGGTGGGCGCCGAGCATCGTCGGTTGCTGCCGGCTTGTGTGCTGCTTGGCAGCCTGTTCCTGGTGTGGGTGGACGTGGCGGCGCGGACGTTGATCGCGCCGGAAGACTTGCCGATTGGTGTCGCGACAGCCGCTATCGGCGGACTGTTTTTCATTGGCCTGATGCGCCGCCGCTGAACGGCGTCTTTTCCTGAATCACAAAAATCACCTGTGGGAGCGAGCTTGCTCGCGATGGTGATGGATCAGTCAAATTAGAGGTGACTGACACACCGCTATCGCGAGCAAGCGCGCTCCCACAGGGGCATCGCAACTCTCTCGCCCCAATGTGGCGCACCTCTTCGCACCAGCCCCCACAATGCGTTCACTCATGGTGCAACCGCTCGAACACATCCCACGCCAACCCCGCATTTCAACGCCTTCCCCCGACCGGGCACACCCCTTGCAAAAGCGCTTTCAGCGTTTGCATCTGCCCTCAAAAAAAATTCATAAGTCCACGGAGATCGCACAATGAAGCGTCGTAGCTTGATCAAGGCTTTTACACTCTCGGCAAGCATTGCCGCGATGGGCATGGCCTGGACCGTCCAGGCCGCCGAGACCATCAAGGTCGGCATCCTGCATTCGCTGTCCGGCACCATGGCGATCTCCGAGACGTCCCTCAAGGACATGGCGCTGATGACCATTGATGAGATCAACGCCAAGGGTGGTGTGAACGGCAAGAAGCTTGAAGCGGTGGTCGTGGACCCGGCGTCGAACTGGCCGCTGTTCGCCGAAAAGGGCCGTCAGTTGCTGACCCAGGACAAGGTCGCCGTGGTGTTCGGCTGCTGGACCTCGGTGTCGCGTAAATCCGTGCTGCCGGTGTTCGAAGAGCTCAATGGGCTGCTGTTCTACCCGGTGCAATACGAAGGTGAAGAGATGTCGCCAAACGTGTTCTACACCGGCGCCGCGCCGAATCAGCAGGCGATTCCGGCGGTGGAATACCTGATGAGCGAAGAAGGCGGCAGCGCCAAGCGTTATTTCCTGCTGGGCACCGACTACGTCTACCCGCGCACCACCAACAAGATCCTGCGCTCGTTCCTGCACTCCAAAGGCGTGGCAGACAAAGACATCGAAGAGGTCTACACCCCGTTCGGCCACAGCGACTACCAGACCATCGTGGCCAACATCAAGAAGTTCTCGGCCGGCGGCAAGACCGCCGTCATTTCCACGGTCAACGGCGACTCCAACGTGCCGTTCTATAAAGAACTGGCGAACCAGGGCCTGAAAGCCACCGACGTACCGGTCGTGGCGTTCTCGGTGGGCGAAGAGGAACTGCGCGGCATCGACACCAAACCGTTGGTGGGTAACCTGGCGGCGTGGAACTACTTCGAATCCGTGGAGAATCCGGCAAACAAGAAGTTCGTCGATTCCTGGAAAGCCTACGCCAAGGCCAAGAACCTGCCAGGCGCCGACAAAGCCGTGACCAACGACCCGATGGAAGCCACCTACGTTGGCATCCACATGTGGGCCCAAGCCGTGGAAAAAGCCAAGTCCACCGACGTCGACAAAGTCCGCGAAGCCCTGGCCGGCCAGACCTTCGCCGCACCGTCGGGCTACACCCTGACCATGGACAAGACCAACCATCACCTGCACAAGCCAGTGATGATCGGCGAGATCCAGGCCGACGGTCAGTTCAACGTGGTCTGGCAGACCGAAGGGCCGATCCGCGCCCAGCCTTGGAGCCCGTTCATCGCCGGCAACGACAAGAAGCCTGACTATGCGGTGAAGAGCAACTGAGCCTGGGAACAAGCCCCTAACTCTGTGGGAGCAAAGCTTGCTCGCGATCGCGGTCATCCAGACACACCGCCATCGCGAGCAAGCTTTGCTCCCACAGGGTCCGTCGTCGCCTTACAGGACGTAGCTATGTCCCTTTATCGTTTGTTCCTCCTAGCATGTTTGCTGCTACCAATGGCCGCCCACGCCGGCGACGCCGAAGACTTCGTCGCCGCCAACCCGCCCCAGCAGGCCAAACTCCTGGAAAACTGGGCCGCGCAGCCGGAGCCTGAGCGCGTTGAACTGATCAACGCCCTGCAACAAGGCCAGTTGACCGTCGACGGCCAGCCAAAAACCCTGCGCCTGAACAACCGCTTGCGCGGGCTGATCGAAACCGCCCTCGCCAGCCATCAACTGCTCGCCGTCGATGCCCACGTACGCCTGGCTGCCGCGCAGCAACTGCAAAAAAGCGCCCGCCCCGCCCAACTGGCGTTTCTCGACCGGCAACTGGCCGGCGAGCAGGACGAAGATGTACACGCCGCCCTGAGCCTGGCCCTGGCGAACCTGCAACTGGTAGACGCCAACCCGAGCGTACGCCTGGCCGCCGTCCGCCTGCTGGGGGAAACCGGCGATCCATTGGCCCGCACCCGCCTGGAAGGTTTGCTCGAACCCGGCGTCGAAACCGATGCCGCTGTGCGCACCGCCGCCGAAACCAGCCTCAGCCAGGTCAAACGCAAACTCCTGGTGGGCGAGTTGCTGGGCCAAGCCTTCAGCGGCATGTCCCTGGGTTCGATCCTGCTGCTCGCCGCCCTCGGCCTGGCGATCACCTTCGGCCTGCTGGGGGTGATCAACATGGCCCACGGCGAAATGCTGATGCTGGGTGCCTACTCCACTTATGTGGTGCAGATGCTGTTCCAGCGCTTCGCCCCGAACGCCATCGAGTTCTATCCGCTGATTGCCCTGCCGGTGGCGTTTTTCATCACCGCCGCCATCGGCATGGCCCTGGAGCGCACGGTGATTCGCCACCTCTATGGGCGTCCGCTGGAAACCCTGCTCGCCACCTGGGGCATCAGCCTGATGCTGATCCAACTGGTGCGCCTGGTGTTCGGCGCGCAGAACGTCGAAGTCGCCAACCCGGCCTGGCTGTCGGGCGGCATTCAGGTATTGCCGAACCTGGTGCTCCCATACAACCGCATCGTGATCATTGCCTTCGCGCTGTTCGTGGTGGTGCTGACCTGGCTGTTGCTGAACAAGACGCGCCTGGGCCTGAACGTCCGCGCGGTGACCCAGAACCGCAACATGGCCGCCTGCTGCGGCGTGCCCACCGGGCGGGTGGACATGCTCGCCTTCGGCCTCGGCTCGGGCATCGCCGGGTTGGGCGGCGTGGCCCTGAGCCAGATCGGCAACGTCGGCCCGGACCTGGGCCAGAGCTACATCATCGACTCGTTCCTGGTGGTGGTGCTCGGCGGCGTCGGCCAGTTGGCCGGTAGCGTGTTCGCCGCGTTCGGCCTGGGCATCGCCAACAAGATCCTCGAACCGCAGATCGGCGCCGTGCTCGGCAAGATCCTGATCCTCGCGCTGATCATTCTGTTCATTCAGAAGCGTCCGCAAGGCCTCTTCGCGCTCAAAGGACGGGTAATCGACTGATGAACCAGCCCCTGATGCTCACGGCCACGCAAAAGGCCGGCCCCAAAGTTACCCTCGCCGTCGGCCTGCTGATCCTGGCCGTGCTGTTGAGCTTGCCGCTACTGTCGCTGCTGGCGGCGGACAATCCGCTGCACGTCTCGGCGTATACCCTGACCCTGGTGGGCAAGATTCTCTGCTACGCCATCGTCGCCCTGGCCCTGGACCTGGTCTGGGGCTACGCCGGTTTGCTCTCCCTGGGCCACGGCCTGTTCTTCGCCCTGGGCGGCTACGCCATGGGCATGTACCTGATGCGCCAGGCCGCCGGCGATGGCTTGCCGGCGTTCATGACCTTCTTGTCATGGACCGAGCTGCCCTGGTACTGGGCCGGCACCGACAGCTTCCTCTGGGCCATGTGCCTGGTGGTGCTGGCGCCGGGTTTGCTGGCGCTGGTGTTCGGTTTCTTCGCCTTCCGTTCGCGGATCAAGGGCGTGTATTTCTCGATCATGACCCAGGCCCTGACCTTCGCCGGGATGCTGTTGTTTTTCCGCAACGAAACCGGGTTTGGCGGCAACAACGGCTTCACCAATTTCCGCTCGATTCTGGGCTTTGGCATCACCGAGCCGGGCACCCGCGCGGTGCTGTTTTTTGCCACGGTGTTGTTGCTGGTGGCGAGCCTGTTCATCGGCTGGCGCCTGGCCCGCAGCAAGTTCGGCCGGGTGCTGACCGCCCTGCGCGACGCGGAAAACCGCCTGATGTTCTGCGGTTACGATCCCCGTGGTTTCAAGCTGTTCGTCTGGGTGTTGAGCGCGGTGTTGTGCGGCTTGGCCGGGGCGTTGTACGTGCCGCAGGTGGGCATCATCAACCCCAGCGAAATGTCGCCGACCAACTCCATCGAAGCCGCCGTGTGGGTCGCCCTTGGCGGGCGCGGCACGCTGATCGGACCGCTGCTGGGTGCCGGTGTGGTCAACGGCATGAAGAGCTGGTTCACCGTGGCGTTTCCTGAGTACTGGCTATTTTTCCTCGGTGCGCTGTTCATCGTCGTGACCCTGTATCTGCCCAAGGGCGTGATCGGTCTGCTGAAGAAAAGAGGTGAACAATGAGAATCACAGCGAGTGCCGAATTCATGCTCGAACCCGCCTTCTTCCCGCCGGAACCCAACCAGGACGCTGGCAGCAGCCGCGACGCCATCGGCCTCGGCCAAGCAGCCGGCGTGGGCCTGAACACCCGCCACGGCACCATCCTGACCCTGGAAGACATCAGCGTCAGTTTCGACGGCTTCAAGGCCTTGAACGATTTGAACCTGTACATCGGCGTCGGCGAGTTGCGCTGCATCATCGGCCCCAACGGCGCCGGCAAGACCACGCTGATGGACGTGATCACCGGCAAGACCCGCCCCAGCCATGGCAAGGCCTGGTTCGGCGAAACCCTGGACCTGACCAGCATGAGCGAAGTGGCGATCGCCCAGGCCGGCATCGGTCGCAAGTTCCAGAAGCCCACGGTGTTCGAAGCGTTGAGCGTGTTCGAGAACCTGGAGCTGGCGCTCAAGACCGACAAGTCGGTGTGGGCCAGCCTGCGGGCGAAACTCACTGGCGAGCAGCACGACCGTATCAACGAAGTGCTCGAGACCATCCGCCTCACCACCTCGGTCAACCGCGCCGCCGGGCTGCTGTCCCACGGGCAGAAGCAGTTCCTGGAGATCGGCATGCTGCTGGTGCAAGACCCGCAATTGCTGTTGCTCGACGAACCGGTGGCGGGCATGACCGACGCCGAGACCGAGTTCACCGCCGAGCTGTTCAAGTCCTTGGCGGGCAAGCATTCGCTGATGGTGGTGGAGCACGACATGGGCTTCGTCGGCGCGATTGCCGACCACGTCACCGTGCTGCACCAGGGCAGCGTGCTGGCCGAAGGGTCGCTGGAACAGGTGCAGGAAAATGAGCGGGTGATCGAGGTGTATCTCGGTCGCTAGACCTGCAAACACATCCCCCTGCGGGAGCGGGCGTGTGGGAGTGAGCCTGTGGGAGTGAGCCTGTGGGAGCAAAGCTTGCTCGCGATAGCAGCGCCTCGGTCTATCGGAAGGACCGCGTTATCGTTCATCGCGAGCAAGCTTTGCTCCCACAGAAAGGTATTGCTTCTACAGAAAGGTTGCTTCTACAGAAAGCTATTGCTCCCACAGGGGGCTTGAGGGGAATTCAAGACATGCTGCAAGTCGACAAACTGCACCAGTACTACGGCGGTAGCCACATCCTGCGCGGCCTGTCGTTCGACGCCAAGGTCGGCGAGGTGACCTGCCTGCTGGGGCGCAACGGCGTGGGCAAGACCACCCTGCTCAAATGCCTGATGGGCCTGTTGCCGGCCAAGGAAGGCGCGGTGAACTGGGAAGGCAAGGCCATCACTACGTTCAAGCCACACCAACGGGTGCATGCCGGCATCGCCTACGTGCCCCAGGGCCGGGAGATTTTCGGGCGGCTGACGGTGGAAGAAAACCTGCTGATGGGCCTGTCGCGGTTCCCCGGCTCCGAAGCCAAGGAGGTACCGGCATTCATCTACGAATTGTTCCCGGTGCTGCTGCAAATGAAACAGCGCCGTGGCGGTGACCTGTCCGGCGGCCAGCAACAGCAGCTCGCCATTGGCCGGGCCCTGGCCAGCCGTCCACGCCTGCTGATTCTCGACGAGCCCACCGAAGGCATCCAGCCCTCGGTGATCAAGGAGATCGGCGTGGTGATCAAGAAACTGGCGGCCCGGGGCGACATGGCGATTTTGCTGGTGGAGCAGTTCTACGACTTCGCCGCCGAGCTGGCCGATCAGTACCTGGTGATGTCCCGGGGCGAGATCGTGCAGCAGGGGCGCGGAGAAAATATGGAAGCCGAGGGTGTGCGCGGGCTGGTTACGATCTAGTCTTAGCGTCCCGACGATCATTAGAAAATCATGAATCTACCTGTTTCGCCATCAGCCCTGTTCACCCCCAGCTGGCACGCCGAGCTGGACTTGGGTTATGCCCGATTCGGCGACTGCACACGTCCGGTTCAGCGCCGCCACAAAGGTCCGTTGCGGGTGCAGAAGCACTTGTACGCCGAGGGCCCCGAGGTGTGCCAGCACATCATCGTCCACCCGCCTGGCGGGATTGCCGGCGGTGACCGCCTGGACATCTCGGCCCACGTCGGCCCGGGCGCCTGGGCGCAGTTGACCAGCCCCGGCGCGGCCAAGTGGTATCGCGCCGCCGCCCCTGCGTACCAGCAGTTGACCCTGAGCGTGGCCCCCGGTGCGACCCTGGAATGGCTGCCCCAGGAAACCATCGTCTTCAGCGCGGCCCAGGCCGAACTCAGCACGAGCATCGACCTGCAGGGCGACGGGCGCCTGTTCTACTGGGACATGGTTGCCCTCGGCCGACCGGCCAGCGGCGAGCGGTTCGACCTGGGGCATTTCCAGTCACGGTTGGACATTCGCCGCGACGGCCAGTTGCTGTGGCATGAACGCCAGCGCATTGTGGGCGGTGATGGGTTGCTCGACTCACCCATCGGGCTCGGCGGTGATCCGGTGTTTGCCACGTTATTGGTGACCGGCGAGATCGACAGCGAGCTGTTGGAGCAGTGCCGATCCCTGGACCATGCCGTGCGCGGCGACCTGACCCAATTGCCCGGCCTGGTCGTGGCCCGCTGCCTGGCGAGCGAGGCGTTGCTGGCGCGGGGGTGGTTGATTGAATTGTGGCGCTTGCTCAGGCCTGCATTGCTTGGAAGAGAGGCCGTGCCACCCCGAATCTGGAGCACATGAATCTGCTTTTCTGTGGGAGCAATGGCATGCAAACAATGAATTTCTGTGGGAGCAATGGAGTGGAAGCAATGAATTTCTGTGGGAGCAAAGCTTGCTCGCGATGAACGATGACGCGGTCTTTCTGATAGACCGAAGCGCTGCTATCGCGAGCAAGCTTTGCTCCCACAGGTTTTGCTTTTACAGGTTTTGCTTTTACAGGTTTGGCTCCCACAGGTTTGCTTTTACAGGTTTTGCTCCCACAGGCCTGTCCCCACAGGTATCTGTGTTTACGGCCCGAATTTTTTATCTGCCCTTATGGATTGCACATGGACCTGACCCCACGCGAAAAAGACAAGCTGCTGATCTTCACCGCTGGCCTCGTCGCCGAACGACGGTTGGCCCGTGGCCTGAAGCTCAACTACCCGGAGGCCATGGCCTATATTTCCGCGGCCCTGCTCGAAGGCGCCCGTGACGGCCAGACCGTGGCCGAGCTGATGCACTACGGCACCACGCTGCTGAGCCGCGAGCAGGTGATGGAAGGCATTCCGGAAATGATCCCCGAGATCCAGGTCGAGGCGACGTTTCCCGACGGCACCAAACTGGTCACCGTCCACCAACCCATCGCCTGAGGCCACGCAATGACGCACCACGTCCGTGACGCCCAACTGGCAGACCTGCCAGCGATCCGCGATATCTACAACGACGCGGTACTGAACACCACCGCGATCTGGAACGAACAGGCCGTGGACCTGGGCAATCGCCAGGCGTGGTTCAGCGCCCGACAATCCCAAGGCTATCCGGTGCTGGTGATGGTCGACGCCGAGGAGAACGTGCTCGGCTACGCTTCATTCGGTGACTGGCGGCCTTTCGACGGTTTCCGGCACACCGTGGAGCATTCGGTCTACGTCTGCCGCGACCAGCGCGGCAATGGCCTCGGCCCGTTGTTGATGAGCGCATTGATCGAGCGCGCCAGGGGCTGCGGCAAACACGTGATGGTCGCCGCCATCGAGAGCGGCAATGCCGCCTCGATTCGCCTGCACGAGCGCGCCGGTTTCGTCACCACCGGGCAGATGCCCCAGGTGGGTACCAAGTTCGGCCGCTGGCTGGATCTGACTTTCATGCAGTTGGTCCTCAATCCCGGGGCGCAACCGCCCGTCTTCGACAAGGAGTGATGCCTATGAACCCCGCCCAGTTACGTCGTGTCCACGCTGAAAGCTTTGCGCATTATCGCCAGGGCCTGATCGATCTGTTGCTCGACGCCGTCGGATACGGCGCCAGCGTGGGGTTCCTGGCCGATCTCGATGCCGACCAGGCCCGCGCCTATTTCGACGAGGTCCAGGCCAGCCTCAACCAGGGCCACCTGCTGCTGTGGGTGGTGGTCAAGGATGAACAGGTGCAGGCCAGCGTCCAGCTTGCCCTGTGCCAGAAGCCCAACGGCCTCAACCGCGCTGAAGTGCAGAAGCTGCTGGTGCGCGGCGAGGCCCGCCGTCGTGGCCTGGGCCAGCAATTGATGAGTGCCCTGGAACTCGGCGCCCGCCAGCACAAGCGCGGCCTGCTGTACCTGGACACCCAGGCCGGCTCCGAGGCCGAGGCATTCTACCGGGCCATGGGCTACACCCGCGTCGGCGAGCTGCCCGACTACTGCCAGAGCCCGGACGGGACGTATACCGCGACCACCATTTACTACAAGACTTTGGGGCAACCGCAATGATTCCAGGGCAATACCAGGTCCAGCCTGGCGACATCGAACTCAACGTCGGTCGCCGCACGCTCACGCTGAACGTCGCCAACAGCGGCGACCGGCCGATCCAGGTTGGTTCGCACTATCACTTTTTCGAAACCAACGACGCCCTGACCTTCGACCGCGCCGCCAGCCGTGGCATGCGCTTGAACATCCCGGCCGGCACCGCAGTGCGCTTCGAACCGGGCCAGAGCCGCGAGGTGGAACTGGTGGACCTGGCCGGGCATCGCCGGGTGTTCGGGTTTGCCGGGCGGGTCATGGGCAACCTTTAGGTCACACAAGCGGACGCAGAGCGTCCATGGCGGCATTCCCACGCAGAGCGTGGGAACGATCAGGAAACCTCAAGGCGAGCACATGAAGATTTCGAGACAAGCCTACGCCGACATGTTCGGCCCCACCGTCGGTGACAAGGTCCGCCTGGCCGACACCGAGTTGTGGATCGAAGTGGAAAAGGACTTCACCACCTACGGCGAAGAAGTGAAATTCGGCGGCGGCAAGGTGATTCGCGACGGCATGGGGCAAAGCCAGCTGCTGGCCGCCGAGGTCGTCGACACCTTGATCACCAACGCGCTGATCATCGACCACTGGGGCATCGTCAAGGCCGATGTCGGCCTCAAGGACGGCCGCATCGCGGCCATCGGCAAGGCCGGCAACCCGGACATCCAGCCCGACGTGACCATCGCCATCGGCGCCAGCACCGAAGTGATCGCCGGCGAAGGCATGATCCTCACCGCCGGCGGCATCGACACCCACATCCATTTCATCTGCCCCCAGCAGATCGAAGAAGCGCTGATGAGCGGCGTCACCACCATGATCGGCGGCGGCACCGGTCCCGCCACCGGGACCAACGCCACCACCTGTACCTCCGGCCCATGGCACCTGGCGCGCATGCTCCAGGCCGCCGATGCCTTTGCGATGAACATCGGTTTCACCGGCAAGGGCAACGCCAGCCTACCGGAACCGCTGATCGAGCAGGTCAAGGCCGGGGCCATCGGCCTGAAGCTGCACGAAGACTGGGGCACCACCCCGGCCGCCATCGACAACTGCTTGAGCGTGGCCGACCAGTACGACGTGCAGGTGGCGATCCACACCGACACCCTCAACGAATCGGGCTTCGTCGAAACCACCCTCGCCGCCTTCAAGGGCCGCACCATCCACACCTACCACACCGAAGGTGCCGGTGGCGGTCATGCGCCGGACATCATCAAGGCCTGCGGCTTCGCCAACGTGCTGCCCAGCTCCACCAACCCGACCCGGCCGTTCACCCGCAACACCATCGACGAACACCTGGACATGCTGATGGTCTGCCATCACCTGGACCCGAGCATTGCCGAAGACGTGGCCTTCGCCGAAAGCCGCATTCGTCGCGAAACCATCGCCGCCGAAGACATTCTCCATGACCTCGGTGCCTTCTCGATGATCAGCTCCGACAGCCAGGCCATGGGCCGCGTCGGCGAAGTCATCACGCGCACCTGGCAGACCGCCGACAAGATGAAGAAGCAACGCGGCGCCCTGCCCGGCGACGGCGAAGGCAACGACAACTTCCGCATCAAGCGCTACATCGCCAAGTACACCATCAACCCGGCGATCACCCATGGCATCAGCCATGAAGTGGGTTCCATCGAAGTGGGCAAGTGGGCCGACCTGGTGCTGTGGCGCCCGGCGTTCTTCGGCGTCAAGCCGACGTTGATCCTCAAGGGCGGGGCGATTGCCGCCAGCCTGATGGGTGACGCCAACGCCTCGATCCCGACGCCGCAACCGGTGCACTACCGACCGATGTTCGCAAGCTTTGGCGGCTCGCGGCATGCCACCAGCCTGACCTTCATCAGCCAGGCCGCCGCCGAGGCCGGGTTGCCGGAACAGCTTGGGCTGAAGAAGAAAATCGCCGTGGTCAAAGGCTGCCGCGATGTGCAGAAGACCGACCTGATCCACAACGACTACCTGCCGAGCATCGACGTTGACCCACAGACCTACCAGGTCAAGGCCGACGGCGTATTGCTGTGGTGCGAACCGGCCGAAGTGCTGCCGATGGCGCAGCGTTATTTCCTGTTTTGAGTTGAATCACACTGGGTATCCGGCCAACAGTTACATGTGGCGAGGGGATTTATCCCCGCTGGGCTGCACAGCAGCCCTAAAAAACTGATCACATCAACCTGATACATCGCGGTGGCCGGCTTTGGGGCTGCTTCGCAGCCCAGCGGGGATAAATCCCCTCGCCACGGGGTTCATTGATCCAGGCGGGAACGGGGTCGTCTTACAGGTCCGTGCTTTCCACCAGGGCCTCCAGCTCCTCTTTGGTCAATAACTGGATCAGCTCCGCTTCCTTGACCTTGTGTTGCAAGCCCAGTGTCTCGGATTGGCTGACATAGTCGGGCTCCTCCAGGGTTCCGGCCGCTTTCGCCTCATCCAGCGCAAGCTGATTGGCGATGAGGGCATCATTCATCGCCTGGAAAAGGCTCGCGCGTTTTTGCTTCAGGTAATCGATCCAGAAGTCCCGGCCAACCAGCGACTGCAATTGCTTCGGTGAATCATCCAGCGCGATGATCTCGGCTGCCGCCGCATTGAGCATCTCTGCCGTAACGCCGGCCACCTGGATAAATCGCCCACCCTTGGGCTGTCCGGGCAGTTCCAGTCGATCCTTGAGGCCGACACGGTAGGCCAGGCGCACCTCTACTTCTTCGATCTGCCTGATGAGCCGGTTCTTTTGCGCGGTGGTGAGATCCCGGCGGGCATTGATCGTGTCACGCCGCTGCTGGATATCCTGCAGGGCAATGCGCTCCACCTCATCGAGGCGAAACAGCCCCTTGGCCAGCCGGATCAGCGCCACAGCCTCCTGTTCTCCCACCGTCAGGGCCTTGGCGTTGTGGATCATCAATTTGATTTCCAGGTAGCTGAAGGACAACGCGGCGCGATCCTCACACGCCGGCGCGCCAGCCAGGTCGAACAGTTCACGCCGCAACTCGGTGGAATCCCTGATCGCTTCAAGCATCTGCCAGACACGCGCCTGGAGGTCCGGATAATTTTCCACTTCCTGGTAGGAGCCGGCCAATCGGCTCAACAGCTGAAAAAACTCCCTGGACTGGGCTTCAGCCTTCAGGCTTTGCCACAACGCCTTTTTGTCCTGCAATTGCTCCGTGGGCAGGTCTCGCAACCATAAATCCACATTCGACAGCCTTTGCGCCGGGGCAGGCTCAAACGCGCCGGGCAAACGCAAGGCCACCCATTCGGGATGCAAGGGCAGGAGGTTCGTCCAGTAATCACGCAAGCGCTGCTGGGTCGCCTCGCTCAACGGATTGCCTTGGATCAGGGTCACGCCATTGACACGTGCCGTGGCATGAGCACGCTCGGCTGGCGGGGAAGTCAGATCAGCCGGCACATCGGTCAGTTGGTTGTTGCGTAAATCAATCTGTTCCAGCGGCTGATCGCGCAAACCGGTAGGCCAGGTGTCAATTCCAGTGTCCCTCAGACTCAATCCGCGCAGGTTGGTCAGAGGGCTGAAGTCCGGTAACCGGCCCAGCGAATTATGATCCAGGTTGAGCATTTTCAGACTGGCACGCCCCTCCAGGATCTGAATGCCGCGGGGTGTCAGCCTGATTTGATTCGACCGCAACTGCAGCCTGGTCAAACTATTCATCAACCCCAGCGATGCAGGAATACCGGTCAACCTGTTGCTGGACATGTCCAACCAGCGAAGCGAGGAGAAGCCCGTGAGGAATCTGTCGCAGGAGGGTTCCGACAACCTCATGTCTCGAAGCTTTAGCGAGGCCACATGGCTAAAGTCGGCCGACAGGCCCGGCAACGTTCCTACGTCCTGCCCACTCAAATCAAGCTCATACCCGACCCTGCTGCCATCCACCGCCGTAACGACCGGAGTCTGGCGCCTCCAGCACCGTTTGATGCGCTCAGCCACCCCTTGCCTGATCGCTGGCGGCACCCGCCGGATACGATCATTACCCACATCCAGTATCAGGGGGAGGCTGGCCCAGTGATCCAGTTCCCGGCGCAGCGTATCCAACTCGATTTTACGCCGCTTGAGTTCCGGAACGGCTTCATCACCCAAGGACCGCAGCAGGCTCTGGACTTGCTCGCTCGTATAGTCCGGGTACAACTCCAGCACCCGACGTTCCCGCGATCGGCCCAGGCCCAGCCGCTCCCGTACCCCACTCATGGGATAGCCAACTTTGCCCGAAGCCAGGCGCATCGGCGACTTGAAGGAGGGTTTGAGCGGTTGCATTTTCAAGACCTGCGCCAGCGCGACTCGGCCTAATGGCGTTGCACCAATAGCCGCTTGCAAGAGATTGCCCTGATGAATCGAAGGCCGGCCCATGGCCTGACGCTCGGCATCCGGGAGGGCATGCTGCAAGGCATCGTAGAGACTCCCCCAGTGGCTCAGGTCATTGCCTTTGTCGTCAAAGGCCTTGTAACGCTCATCGTCCTTGACCACGATCTTGGTCTGCGTCGGGTCTTGTGGCCCGATACTCCCGATCACAACGCCTGAAACGTCATCTTCGCGCAGCTCGATGCGCACCGTATCACTCCAACCGGGCAAGGTTTTCAAGGTCGCCAACGCCAACCGAGGCGTGTCAGCCGTGGCCAGCGTTTCACGGTGTAAACCTTCGTATGCCCGGTTCAAACGCAGCGCTCGCTGGTAGTCACGCAGCTCCTCGGCGATGCGCAGTGGGATGGGTTTGGTCTGGGTGGCATCCGTGAAGTCCCAAGCGGCCATCTGCTGATGCTCGGTCGGGCTGGCAAACGCTACTATCTGGTCGATTGCCGCCGCCGGAACCGAGGGGAAACGGGATTTGATCAGCGTTGCACGCGGGTCGCTCGACACGTCACCTTTGGCGTAATGATCGTTGAACAGTTGCACCTTTTCACGCGCCACCACGGCGGCGAGATTTTTGCGCAACTGCCGGACCCGAGCGTCCATATTCGTTTTCGCAATCGCCGGGGTCGTACCGACCAACAGGTCGCCCCCCGCAGCATCCACCGCCTGGATCAGATTCTTCAGCACCGAAGGCGTGCGGACTTTCCCCTCGGGGATGATGACATCTCGAACCGGGGCGCCCCCTTCCGATGGACGCGCATATTCCCAAAGCGTCTTGCCCGAACCGTCGACCACCATCAATCTCAGCCCCTTTGGCCAAGGACCGTAGCCAGCGAGTAGATGCAGCTGGGTCATCGGATCGGCTGCTTCATACCGCAGCGGGTCTTCGCTTTGCAGTTGCTCAATGAAACGGTCGACTTGTCGGCACAGGTCGAAGCGCTTGATCGTGTCGGCCAGCAAAGCAGGCATCGGCTCGCCCTCGACATGCAGCCGCCGCAGCACCTCCTCGCTCGTACCACTGGCCGTACGGATCTGCTCCAGATCAGCGTCACTGAAGTCCTTGACGCAATGGCCGAGTCGGCGCATCAACCTCGCCCCCTCCCAGCTTCGCGGCTGTTCCAGTTCATGGCTCCAGGCACCGCTGCCGTTGTCCGTCAGCCCGGGCTGATAAGCGTCCGGCCCCCGGGAAGGGTGACGAATGCGATAGCGCCGGGTCGTCGGATCCTGTTGCACCTCGTAATGCTGGCCGTCCAGCGGCACAACGTCCCGGCCATCGACCCGGTACAGCCCTTGAGCATCTGGAACCGAGGTCGCGGGGGGTTCCCGCACACTCTGATAAGGCGTCAGGTCGGGGCGCCAGAGGCGTGATTCACCGTTGGCCAGTTGCACCGGCTCCAACTGATCCACCGTGCTCGACCATTGAATGTGCGGCAACACCGCCGCGCCGGTGGCGACGAATGCCGTGTTGAGGGCCACGCTTGAGAAGTGCGCCCACATTTCCCTGGTCTCCCCACGTTCGAACGCTTCGATGCCCTCGAACGCTTCGTTGAACATCTGCACAGCGCCTACCGTCAGCATCAGCGGCCCAAGCCCTGGCACCACGAACGCTGCCAGGTTGAAGACATCGATCACGGCATCCAGGTAACTGTCCAGCCGCGCCAGACGCGCTTTCTTGTCCTCATCACCGGTGGGCACCGCCACCGCCCGGGCATCGACCTGGATCTTCTGGATCTGCCTGAGACGCAACGATTCCCATAAAGGTTCGGGAAAGGCTGCCGTTGCCATGGGCAGATTCCGCAACGACGATTTGAGAGGAAAATCGACCTGATCATCTGCCTCTGTGGAAGATTGATAGAGGTGGTTGAACTGCTCGAAAAAAGCGCCTTGCTGACGCAACGGCACAAAACGACTGAAGAATCGCCGGTAAGCGATACCGTGCAGGCGCCGCCGAAGATCGACCATGAATTCAGCGCTGGAAGCATATTCCTTGAGAGGCTGTTCGGGATCGCCCGGCATATAGGCCACGACCCGCTCCACCCGGCGACTGCTTTCACGGTCGGGGCCGATCAGCACCGGACCAACCAGCTCGATACCGAAAATGCTCAATGAGGTGAACGTCACCGCCCGGCCATCAAGCAAGATCGCGCGTTGGTCGCTGACCACTTGCTGCAACATTCGGTAGACGGCCACGCTGATGTCGCCCTTGGCCCTGGCCACCTCGACACACAACGCCAATCCCTCTTTGTGATGGTCGCGCAGTTGGCGATCCAACTGGCTGCGTACCTCGTGGTTGATCGGCCGTACGATGGCGTTGATGTGTTCTTGATACCGGCGTCCCAGGTCCAGTTTGCGGCACAGCCGGGCAAAGGCCTCGGGCGCGATCGGCAACTCCCCGGCGCGAAAGGCGTTGATAGAAGGCATAACCTCGCCACCATAAAACGGACGCACCGTGGTAATGAGGCTGCAGTCGGTGCAGCCGGGTTTGTTCTCTTCGTCGGGATCGAAATTGGCCAGCGCGGCCTCCAGCAGCGAAGTGCCGCGGTATTCGTAGCGATCGAAATGACTGCCCTCGTTATCGAGGACGAGCGCGCCAAAAAAATCATCGCGCATCTTGAGCCCGTACTTGCGGACGAAATACACCTGCTTGACGTTCAGTGTTTGCTTGAATTCAGTCTGGATCGCCTGGGTAAGCAGCGGCTCGGCAAAGGCGCGGATGTCCTGGATGTTGCCCAGCACATTGTCGATCTGGTTCAGGGTTTCGCGGTAGCGGGAGTGACTGTGCTTGAGGCTGGTCCTGGTTTCGTGGGAAGTCTTCACGTACCAGTCTGGAAGTTCCAGCTCATGGTCGCTCAGCGCCTGCTGACGCTGCACGATAGCGCCGCTGTACCAGCCGGGAATACGGGCCTTGAGCAGGTCCAAGTGCAGGCCGCGGTTTTCGGGGCGCACAGGGCCAAGAATCGGTTCTGGCATATCGGGTCATCCTTGAGGGTGGAAAACCCGAGCCTAACCAGCCTTTGAGCGGTGAGTGCGGTAACTATTTATCGCTTTTCTCGACCCGAATGTCGTCCAGGCCCGCCGCTTTCATTCCACCCAACGCCCCAGTTGCTGACGCAGCCGACGGTTCTCGGCCCGCAGTTGCTGGACTTCTTCCAGCAGGTCCAGCGCCAGGGCGACGCCTTCCCACTCCAGGTCCAGGTCGTGTCGCAGCTTCGCAGCACGCTTGGCCAGGGCCAGTTCGTAATCGGTAAAACGCCAATCCGTCGGGGCCGCGCCGTGGGGTTCAAGGATGCCATGCTCGACGATTTCGATCACATGGACATCGGCCAATGCGGCGGCTTCACAGAATTCCAGCAGGTTCAGTTCAATGATCGGGTTGCTCATGGTCTGCTTCTCCCAATGCTGTAACTGTCGAGTCTAGCCCCGCCTACCCTTGTGAACGGGATCTGTGGGAGCAAAGCTTGCTCGCGACAGAGGTGCCTCAATTCCTGGAGATCGAGTTGCATTCATCGCGGGCAAGCCTTGCTCCCACATCTGATGTGTTCAGAAATTCTCCCGCGGATCGAACGCGGCTTTCTTCGCCAGTTCCGCCCACAACGCCTTGACCGCCTCGTCGCTGGTCTTGGGCATCACGGCCTTGAGTTGCACGAACAGGTAGCCGCGCTCGCCGGCCTTGTTGCGCAGGCCGTGGCCCTTGGCGCGCATGCGCTGGCCGTTCTGGCTGCCGGCCGGGACCTTGAGGTTGATCTTGCCGGTGAGGGTCGGCACCGCCACTTCCGTACCCAGCGCCAATTCCCACGGTGCCAGGGGCAAGGTGATGATCAGGTCCTGGCCTTCGACGTCGAACTTGGGGTGCGGCGCGAAGCGAATGGTCAGGTACAAATCGCCATTGGCGCCGCCACCGATACCTGGCGCACCCTGGCCCTTGAGGCGGATGCGTTCGCCGTCGGTCACGCCCAGTGGAATCTTCACGTTCAGGCTTTTGCTGGTGTTGCTCACATGCTGGCCGGCCGCGTTGTACTGCGGCACCTGGAAGCTGACCTTTTTCGACTCGCTCGACAGGGTCTCTTCCAGGAAGATCGCTAATTCCATTTCCACGTCTTGCCCTCGACGGCCGGCGCTGCGACCTGACTGTCCGCCACCGAAACCCGGCCCGCGATTACCAAAAATCGAACTGAAGAAGTCCGAGAAGTCGCCGGTGTCCTGGCCGCCAAAACCACCACGGCTCTGCCAACCCGGCGGGCCCTGGAACGGCTGGCCGTGCTGACCGTAGCGGCGCAGGTCGTCGTATTCGGCGCGTTTGTCGGCGCTTTTCAGCGCTTCATAGGCTTCGGAGACGTCCTTGAACTTGGTTTCGGCGTCCTTTTCCTTGCTCACATCCGGGTGGTACTTGCGCGCCAGTTTGCGATAGGCGGCCTTGATCGTGGCGTCGTCGGCCGTCGGCTCGACACCCAGGATCTTGTAATAGTCTTTGAAGTCCATTGAAGGATCACCATCCGTTATCGATATAGCACCGCCATGCACAGCATGCTCGTGGTACAAGCCCCGGAGTTTGACCAATCTCAAGGTTTGTGACCGGGCGGCGCTTCAGAAGTTTATCGGCAGCCGGTGGCGGTTCTTGTACCGCCGTGTGGCTACCAGTGGCCTGTGTGGTCAGTTCGTTAGTTCAAATTCGGATGCCAGAAGTCCCTAGCCAAGGCGCTGTGACGAGTCATAGCCCGCTATGGCGAGGAACAGCAACGCAGGCTAGGGGCTTCTGGCGCCGAAGTTGAGCTAACAGAACTGACCATACAGGCCACTTGGCCCATGCCAGCAAGTTTGGGGGTATAAGGGCCGCTTTCAAGGCCGACGATTGCGAATTAGCGGATAACCGGCCTTCGAATCCGCCTCGCACTGACATACACTGCGCGGCCGTTTTTTCAACTGGAACCCGAAAGACATGAAAAACGCATCCCCGGCCCGTGCCTGCGGCATCGACTTTGGCACGTCCAACTCCACTGTCGGCTGGCTGCGCCCCGGCATGGAAACGTTGATCGCGCTGGAGGATGACAAGATCACCCTGCCCTCGGTGGTCTTTTTCAATCTCGAGGAGCGCCGTCCGGTGTATGGCCGCCTGGCCCTGCACGAATACCTGGAAGGCTATGAAGGCCGGCTGATGCGCTCGCTCAAGAGCCTGTTGGGCTCCAAGCTGATCAAGCACGACACCAGCGTGTTGGGCACGGCCATGCCGTTCAAGGATCTGCTGGGGCTGTTCATCGGCCAATTGAAGAAACGCGCCGAAGACACCGCCGGTCGGGAATTCGAAGAAGTGGTGCTGGGGCGCCCGGTGTTTTTCGTCGACGACGATGAAATGGCCGACCAGGAAGCGGAAAACACCTTGGTGGACGTCGCCCGCGCCATCGGTTTCAAGGAGGTTTCCTTCCAGTACGAGCCCATCGCGGCGGCATTCGACTATGAATCGACCATCGAGAAAGAAGAGCTGGTGCTGATCGTCGACATCGGCGGCGGTACTTCGGACTTCTCCCTGGTGCGCCTGTCCCCCGAGCGGCGCACCCACGACAACCGCCACGCCGACATCCTCGCCACCGGTGGCGTGCACATCGGCGGGACCGATTTCGACAAGCAACTCTCGCTGGCCGGCCTGATGCCGCTGTTCGGCTACGGCAGCCGCATGAAAAGCGGCGCCTACATGCCCACCAGTCACCACATGAACCTGGCGACCTGGCACACCATCAACGCGGTGTACTCGCAAAAATCCACCCTGGCCCTGGGCAGCATGCGCTACGACATCGAAGACACCGGCGGCATCGACCGGCTGTTCAAGCTGATCGAACAGCGCGCCGGGCACTGGCTGGCGATGGAAGTGGAAGAAACCAAGATCGAGCTGACCCACGCCGACCAGCGCCACGTGCCGCTGGACCGGATCGAGCCAGGCCTGAGCGTGGACCTGAGCCGGGCCTTGTTCGAGTCGGCCATCGACGGCTTGCTGGAGCGGGTACGCGGCAGCGTCACGCAGTTGCTCAACGATGCCAACGTGCGGGTCGATCAGGTCGACACGGTGTTCTTCACCGGCGGTTCCAGCGGCATCCCGGCGCTGCGCAACAGCGTCTCGGCGATGCTGCCCCAGGCGCGGCATGTGGAAGGCAACATCTTCGGCAGTATCGGCAGCGGGTTGGCGATCGAGGCGATGAAGCGGTACGGCACTCAGGCCTGATCCCAGACCGAGGTGCGCCTTTCGCGAGCAAGCCCGCTCCCACACTTGAACCGCACTCTTCCTGAAGGAACTCGGTCAAACTGTGGGAGCGGGCTTGCTCGCGAAGGCGTCAGATCAGACAACACACCCCTTGGATCAGACCATCCCCACCTGCTTCAACTCACTCTTGAGGTACGCATAATAAATCGGCCCCGCCACCACCCCCGGCAGGCCGAACGCGGCTTCGAACACCAGCATCGCCATGAGCAACTCCCAGGACTTGGCGCTGATCTGCCCGCCGACGATACGTGCGTTGAGGAAGTATTCGAGCTTGTGGATCACGATCAGGTAACCCAGCGCCGCGACCGCCACCCAGATCGACAACGACAAGGCGACGATGGTAATCAGGGTGTTGGACATCAGGTTGCCAATGACCGGCAGCAGCCCCAGCAGGAACGTCATCACGATCAGGGTCTTGGTCAACGGTAGCTGGATGCCGAACAACGGCAGCACCACCGCGAGGAAAATCCCGGTGAAGAAGGTGTTGAGCAGGGAAATCTTGATCTGGGCGAAGACGATGTTGCGAAACGCCTTGACCAGCAGGTTCAGCCGATCGAACAGCGCCGCGGCCAGGGGTTTGCGCTTGGTCAGGTCGGGGATGCGCTGCAGGGCAACGATGGCCCCCAGCACCATGCCGATCAGCAACGTCACGAACATGTGAGCCGCGTCCTTGCCCACCAGTTGCAGATCACTAAGGTGCTTGCTCACCCAGTCACCGATCGCCACCCGGAACTCGGCGGCGCTGGCCGGCAGGTAAGCGTCGATGAACGGCGGCAATTGCCCACGGGCGCGGTCGACCACCGCCATGAACTTGTCCAGGGACGCGCCTGGGTTTTCCGCTTCATGCAGCAGGAAACTGAAGGCACCGGCGAAGATCAACGTCAGCACACTGACCACCAGCGTGCCCAGCAACGCCACCGCCAGCCAGCGAGCGCGGCGGCCTTCGATCAATCGCTGCAACTGCGGGGTGAGCATGTTGACCAGTTCGAACACCAGCAGCCCGGCCAGCAAACTCGGCAACAGACGCAACGGCAGCACCAGCAACAGCCCACCAAAAATGATCACCCAACTGATCACCAACAACACATGACGCTGAGAAAACGTTGGCATACAGCCTCAGGACAAAACGGCGTGAAAGGATCGGCAGTCTGCCAGCCTTCCACTGGCAGCACTAGGGATTGTATCGGCCGACCTTCGTCGCAGTTCAGGTTTTTTTTTGCGGTGGCTGTGCCGGCCCCATCGTCGGATCGCCGCCCGGAGCAAGCTCGCTCCCACCCTGGATCGGCATCGCCCGGCCCACTGTGGGAGCGAGCTTGCTCCGGGCGGCGATCCGACGATAGGGCTCATGGGTT
>NZ_LHVH01000007.1 GCF_001269885.1 Pseudomonas kilonensis | reverse complement strand
GCTCCCACCCTGGATCGGCATCGCCCGGCCCACTGTGGGAGCGAGCTTGCTCCGGGCGGCGATCCGACGATAGGGCTCATGGGTTCAACGCTTATTTTTTCTTCAGGCACTCACTCATGAACGCCTTGCGGGCATCGCCCTTCAACGCCTGGGTGGTGGCGGTGGCGTTGCAGGTTTTCATGCGATCCTGCGGGGTAGCCTTGAGGCAAGTGCTCATGAAGGCTTTGCGCTCGTCGCCCTTGAGGGCCTTGGCGGTGGCGTCGGCGTTGCAGGTGGTCATCTTGGTCTGCTGCGCCGTCTCGGCGAAGCTCTGGGAACACAGCAATAAACCGATCATCAACAAAGGCACACGCAGCATCTTCATGGTGTTTCTCCTGGCTGCCACACGAGAGGGTGGCGATGAGGTGCAGTGTAGACAAAGCCTGTTACACCTTCACCCAAGAGATTCTCAGTGCCTGAACTACCGCTTTCGCGAGCAAGCCCGCTCCCACATTCGACCGAGTTTCTTCAGACAGAATGCGGTCAATTGTGGGAGCGGGCTTGCTCGCGAAGAACGATAACGCCGTCTTCCTGATGATCTACACCCCGGCCGCCTTCAACCGCTCGGCATGCTCGACAAACAACCGGATCGGCTCAGCCCCCTTGCCCACCAGCCCCAGCGACTGGTTGACGATGTCGAAGTGGTCCAACGGATAGTCATCGCCGATGACCGTGCCCAGGTGCGAGCTGTAGCGTCCGACCATGCCGTCGCATTGCCCCGCCTCCCTTACAAAGGTGCGAGCAAATAAACGGCAACTGCGGTTGGTGCCGTCGAACAGGTTGCGCCCCTTGTCGGTCTTGCCCGGCTGCAAGGTGCCGGACCACGAGTAATAGCGCACGCCATTGACCTCTTCCGGCCCATTCCCGCCCCAGGTAACCGGCAGGCCCTGTGGATAACGTTGGTTGAACACCCCCACCCCGGCGGTGGTCAGGGAGGCGTGGGAAGCGTGGACATCCACCGGCAGCTTCGGCCCGCGATAGCCGGTGTCCAGCAGGCTCATCAGGGCGCTGATCAGCCGCAGCACGGCACTGAGCACGCGCCCCTTGGCACTGTCGGCGGGGTAGTGGAGCTGCAGGTAATCGGCCAGTTCGGAACCGTGGTTGGTGCCGGCCACCGATGTGACCGACGCCACCAGGTCCGGGCGCTTGGCGGCTGCATAGCGGGCGGTGAGGCTGCCTTGGCTGTGGCCGATCAAATTGACCTTCTGCGCACCGGTTTGCCGCAGGATCTCCTCGATCCGTGCCAGCAATTGCTCGCCGCGCACCTCGGAAGAATGCAGCGGCGAAACCTTCACCGCCACGACCACGGCCCCGCCGCGACGCAACGCCGAGACGATCCCATACCAGTACGGATACAGCACCAGGCGTATGAACCCGAGCATGCCCGGAACCAGTACCAGCGGGTAACGAGTGGCGCAGCGCTGCGACATGGCGACATCCTTGTGATCAAGAGGGTCAGCATCGGTACCGATGATGACCAGTCTATGACACCCAGATGAATCCGTGGCGAGGGCGCTTGCTCCCGTTAGGCTGCGCAGCCTCTCAGAAGGACCGCGCCAAGGCCAGCAGACGCTCCTCGGCCTCGGCGCAGGACAACGCAAAGCTGCGCTCGGCCGATTCTTCGCCTTCGGCCGCCACCACCGTCACATCGCTGATGCCGATAAACCCCAAGACAGTGCGCAACAGTGTGTCGGCGTGGTTCATGCTCTCCAACGGGCCGCCAGGGCCGAAACCGAAATCGCCGCGACTGGTCACGATCAGGGCTTTCTTGCCCTGCAACAGCGGCTCGTAGTGCGACACGCCGTTATCCAGGCTGTGGTTGAACGTCAGCCCGATGCGCACGATCTGGTCGATCCAGGCCTTCACGCCGCTGGGCACGCTGAAGTTGTGCATGGGCGCGGAGATCACCAGTCGGTCATGGGCTTGCAACTCCTCGACCAAGGCATCGCTCAGGGCCAGGTCCGCTTGCATGATCAACGGTCGAGCCTGGGGCTCAGGGTAGAACGCCGCGGCGATGAACGCTTCGTTGACCGGCGCAATCACCGTCCGTCCAACTTCGCGACGGGTCAATTGGGATTGTGGATGGGCGGCCTGCCACGCTGAAACAAAGGTCTCAGCCAAGCGCCGGGAATGAGAGCGCTCGCCACGGGGACTGCCATGTACTACAAGAATCTTGCTCATCTGAATATCCTTTATCCGGCTACAATCGACACTGCTTGTGCCCTTCAGCTTGAAGCCCAGCGCTGCTGACAGACAAATGAGCGCTAATTCATCAAGATGAATTAATTTCATCCATAGCATTTTCAGGAGAGTTCAGATGTTCGCCAACCTGCCGCTCAACGCCCTGCGCGCCTTCGAGGCTGCCGCGCGGTTGCTCAGCTTCAAGGCGGCCGCGGCGGAGCTGTCGGTGACGCCTACGGCGGTCTCCCATCAGATTCGATCCCTGGAGAGCTGGCTGGGGCTGGCGCTGTTCGAACGCCTGCCACGCCAGGTACGCCTCACCGACGGCGGGCAACGCTTGTTCCACAGCCTGCATGGGGCGTTGCTGGAAGTGGCACAAAGCGTCGACACCCTGCGCCCGCAACGCAGCACCAGCCACCTGACACTGTCCACCACCGCAGCGTTTGCCGCCCTGTGGCTGGTGCCTCGCCTGGGGCGTTTTTATGCGCGTCACCCGAACATCAACGTGCGCCTGGACACCCACTGCGAGGTGATCGACCTGCACCAGGACGCCAGCGTCGACCTGGTGGTGCGCTACAGCCTGGACGCCTATCCGAACCTCTACGGTATGTGCCTGTTCGATGAAAGCTTCGGGGTCTATGGCTCGCCTGAACAGGTGGCGCTGGCAGCACGGCAGGTGCCGACGCTGATCAGCGTGCATTGGCACAACTCCAAGCTGTACGCCCATGGTTGGGATGCCTGGTGCGCCCAGGCCGGGGAAACCTGGCTTGCCCGGCAGCCATGCATGCGCGAGTACGACGAGGAGCATTACGCCTTGCAAGCGGCGATTGCCGGGCAGGGCCTGGTGCTGGCGAGCAATATCCTGGCTTCCGAAAGCATCGCCAGTGGTTTGCTGGTGGGCTATCGCCCAGACATCCAGGTCAATGGCGCCGGCTACAGCGCCCTGTGCGTCCCGGGCCGCGAACGCCACCCGCCGGTGCGGGCGTTCTTCCAGTGGCTGGGGGAGGAAGCGCGGCTGTCCGGCTATGCACTGAAAAACTCGGTAAAACTTTTTCAGGACCGTGTCACTCAGACCTAGAGTGATCGCGCCATCAGAGCGTGACGCTCCCACCGGATCAGCCTCCAGGAGAACGAGATGAGCGACATGCACTTATCCGATGTAACCACCCTGCGCGAACGTGCACGGCAGAACGTGCAGAACGGTGCAGTGACCGAAGGCTACGGCGCCGATCGGCAGGAAGTTGTCCGCCTGCTCAACGAAGCGCTGGCCACCGAACTGGTCTGCGTGCTGCGCTACAAGCGCCACTACTTCATGGCCACCGGCCTCAAGGCCAGCGTGGCGGCCAATGAATTCCTCGAACACGCGAACCAGGAAGCCGAACACGCCGACAAACTTGCCGAGCGCATCGTGCAGTTGGGCGGCGAGCCGGAGTTCAACCCCGACCTGTTGACTCGCAGCTCCCACGCCCAGTACGTGGCGGGCAACACCCTCAAGGAAATGGTGTACGAGGACCTGGTGGCCGAACGCATCGCCATCGACAGCTATCGGGAAATCATCCAGTACATTGGCGAAAAAGACCCGACCACCCGGCGCATCTTCGAAGACATCCTGGCCCAGGAAGAAGAGCATGCCGATGACATGGCCGATATCCTCGCCGACCTCTGATACACCTTAGGGCCCCTTCGCGAGCAAGCCCGCTCCCACACTTGAACCGCATTCTTTCTGAAAGAACTCGGTCAACTGTGGGAGCGGGCTTGCTCGCGAAAGGGCCCTAAGCATCACAGCAATCCGTCGGCTACCGGGTCGGCTTGACCGTCACCGGCGCCTTGCCCGCCTTCATCTGCTCCAGCAGCGGCGCGCACTGGTTCGGCTCACCGCCGCTGGGCGCTACCAGCGCGAGCAAGCCGGCGGCCGGCGCGGCGATCACGCCCAACGCCACCATCCCGGCACCGCGCAGCATCAGCGGCACGGCCTTGACCCCAGCGGCGGGCTTGGCGAACGAGCCCCGCACGTACAACGGCGAGCGCAGGGAAATCAGGCGCCAGCCCTTGGACTCGGGGGTGATGGTCAGGTCCAGTTGTTCGTTCGCCATATTCGCCGTGCCGTCGATGTAGATGATCGCGTTCTCGGTGTCGAACACGAACAGGCGCGTGGTGGCCAGGCCCGTCTTGATGTCGAAGTCCGCCGCCGCGCAGTTGATCTTCACTTCCTTGTCGCCAAAGATTTTCCCCACCACGTAGTTGCCGACGTTCAGCCCCGCCAGCTCCATCAGCTCACGACTGATGGCACCATCGTTGATGAGCATTTTCAGCGTGCCATTGGAAGTGCCCAGCAACGCCGCCACCGAATTGCCGCGCCCGGTGATATCGGCATCGCCGTTCAATTCGCCGAAGCTGGTTTTCATCGGCTCAAAACCGGGGAACAGTTGCTTGAGCTTGAAACCGCGCGCCGTCAGCTTCGCCTGGCCTTCAAGGGGCCGGGTGCGCCCGTTGAGGCGGATCTGTGCATCAAGGCGGCCACCGGCCACGCCGAAGCGCAGGGGCTCGAGGCTCAACTGCCCATCGTTGAGCACCAGATGGGTGTAAAGGTCGGCGAACGGCAACTGCTCACTATGGACGATGCGTTTGCCGGTGAACTCGACATCGGCGTCCATCACACTCCAACGCTCGGTGCGAAACTCTTCCACGGGCAAGACCTTGCCAGTCGGCTGCTTGCTGGCGCCGCCGCGGGCCTTTTGCTCGGCATTGGAGTCAGCGCCGATCAGCGGCGCCAGGTCACTGAACAGCAGTTGATTGGAGACCAGCGCGCCACTGAGTTTCGGCCGGGGCTGGCTGGCGACATAGGCCAAGTCGCCATGGATATCGCTGTCGCCGATCTTGCCGTTGAACGCCTCATAGCGAAACAGCGCCCCTCCCGGCTCATGCAGCTTGGCAATCAAGCGGCCATCGGTGGCATACGGCGGCGAATCCGGCAGGGTCACGCCGGTCAGTGGGTAGAGATGGGCGAGGCTGTTGCCGGCCAGTTTCAGGCGCAAATCCAGGGCCCCGAGGTTCATCGGATCGGTGAGGGTTCCGGCCAACTCGACGCGGGTGGCGGCGATCGTCGCCTGGGCCTGGAGCGGAAAGGGTCGTGACGCATCCTGCAATGCCAGCAAACCACCGACCTTGCCGGAGCCGGCCAGGGCTTGCCCGTGATACTGCCCGTTGACCTTGAAGGCGAACGCGTAATCCTGCGGTGTGGCGCCTTGGTCCTGGGCTTTTTTGGCAGCCTTGTCACCGACGATATCGCTGAACGGGATGGGTTTGCCTAATGGGTCGATCAACAGGTCGAGCCGGGTCTTGAGCGTCTGGTCATCAAGGGTGACGTGGCCTTTGTCGAAGCCGATGGCGCCGATGTCCACCACCCAGCTGGACGGCTCGGCGTCCGGGTCTTTCGGATCGAATTGGAAGGTCCAGTTGGCGCGTCCGTCAGCCAGACGCTGCAGGTTGGCATTGGGCTCCGTCAGGTCGATGCGCGGGATCGCCACCCGCCGCGCCAGCAAGGCCAAGGGGGACACGCGCAACTCGACACGCTTGAGCGTGACCATTTGCGGGGTTTTCGACCAGTCAGGGTTGCCCAGGCTCAAATCCTCGGCCACCACATGGGGCCAGGGCAGCCAGGCACGCCAGCCCCCTTCCTCTGGCTCACGCTGCCAGGCTACCGCCAGATTGCCGTTGATGGCGAAGGGGCGATGCAACTCCTCGGAAACCTTGGCATTGAGCGTGGGCTTGATGCGGTTCCAGTCGAAGAACGCGATGACCAGGACCAGCACGGCCAGCAGGACAACAAGGCTGGCAAAGCTCCAGGCGAGGATTTTCGAGGTGCGCGTCATGCACAAGGCTCCTGATGACAAGTCAGCGTCCGCAACCGCGACGCCGCTGGAAACACGAACCTGCAGCCGGTTCGTCATAAAGGGTTGGACTGGTGAAACAGCTTACAGGTGCCGATGAACGGCACAAAAAAAATGCCAGGATCCTGACCGATCAGCCAACAAACTGTTACCGCATCCGCACATTCACGAGGCAGTAGTGGGTACAAAATACCCACCCCGGTGCAAAACGGCACCTCGGAAACGCCCGTTCTAGAGCCTTCGCGCTGAACAATCAATTCCGTTGATTATTACCATTGCGTTTATGAACTTTTATATCGACTTATCGAGAGTAGCATTGCCCTCGTACCCACTTTATCGCCCCCCCAAGGAGCAACGATCATGAAACGCCAATTACTGATGAGCCTGTCCCTTTCACTGCTGGCCTCGACTGCCTTCGCACTGCCAGCCTCCGAACAAGCCACACCACAGGTCAAGGACAGCCACTCTGTCTACAGCCAGACTGTTGCCGAAGGCGGACGTGATCGCCTGGAAGAAAAAGGCCTGGTTGAAGACGGTTCTGACCGTACACCTGGCCAGACCCTCGCCGCCGACGGTTCTGACCGCACACCTGGCCAAACCCTCGCCGCCGACGGTTCTGACCGCACACCTGGCCAGACCCTTGCTGAAGACGGGTCTTCCCGCACCAAACTGGGCGAAACCGTGGCCGAAGGCGGTGGTGATCGCACGATCGAACGCAATGGCACAGTGAGCTGAGCCCATGATGGCCCAAAAAAAAGCCCGATTCCTGCAATCGGGCTTTTGACTTTTCAAGCCCTTCGTTTTCCCGCCCCCCCCTCTCTACCGTTCGACGTCGGCAAAGCCGATTTGCTAGAGTGCGTCGCTCCCGTGAATCAGAAGCCAGCCCTGCGATGCTGCCCCGCGCCGAACAGAAACAACAGACCCGAATTGCCCTGATGGATGCAGCCCGTCATTTGATGGAGTGTGGCCGGGGATTCGGTAGCCTGAGCCTGCGGGAAGTCACCCGGACAGCCGGCATCGTGCCCACCGGGTTCTACCGGCACTTTGACGACATGGACCAACTGGGCCTGGCACTGGTCAGCGAAGTCGGCCAGACCTTCCGCGAAACCATCCGCCTGGTACGCCACAACGAATTCGTCATGGGCGGCATTATCGATGCCTCGGTGCGGATCTTTCTCGATGTGGTGCAGGCCAACCGATCGCAGTTCCTGTTCCTGGCCCGCGAGCAATACGGCGGCTCCCTGCCGGTGCGCCAGGCCATCGCCCAACTGCGCGAAGACATCAGCTCGGACCTGGCCGCCGACCTGGCCTTGATGCCCAAGTTGCAGCACCTGGACCTGGCCGCCCTGGGCGTGATGGCCGACCTCATCGTCAAGAGCGTATTCGCCACCCTGCCGGACATCATCGACCCACCCGCCCAAGCCCTCCCCGAACACCTCACGCCCCAGGCGAAGATTACCCAGCAACTGCGGTTCATCTTTATTGGCCTCAAGCATTGGCAAGGGTTGGGCAGTACCGAATAAACCCCCGGATGTACCCCACTGTGGGAGCGAGCTTGCTCGCGATAGCGGAGTCTCAGCCCCTATCAATGCCAACTGAACCGACGCCTTCGCGAGCAGGCTCGCTCCCACAGGTTCTTTTTGTGCCCGTCGCATAATGGTGCGCGACATCTCGGCGCGCACCAACATGGCACGCAATCCGCCCCATCCTGAAACGCCATCCCAGCTATTTCCTACACCTCATTCGGTTGGCAAGCCCCTTGCTCTAAACACAGCACTGTTCATTGCTGGAAGCACTCCGATGCTGGTGATTCACCGCAGAATCGACACTCAACCGCGCTGGGACGCCGAGCTGCACCTGACCTTTGACGCCCGCAGCAAAAGCCGTCTGCGCTGTTTCAGTGCCGAGGGTGAAGACGTGGGGTTGTTCCTGGAGCGAGGCCAACCGCCGCTGTACGACGGCGAATGCCTGCAGGCCGAAGACGGGCGCATCGTGCGCGTCTGCGCTCGCGCCGAACAATTGCTGCATGTCACCTGCGCCAACGCGTTTGAACTGACCCGCGCCGCCTATCACCTGGGCAATCGCCATGTCGCCTTGCAAGTAGGCGATGGCTGGTTGCGCCTGCTGGACGATTACGTGCTCAAGGCGATGCTCGAGCAACTGGGCGCCCGCGCCGAACCCATCGAAGCCCCGTTCCAGCCGGAACACGGCGCCTATGGCGGCGGTCATCATCACTCCCGGCACGGCGACGAAGATTTCAACTACGCGCCGCGCCTGCATCAGTTTGGCGTGCGCACATGAACCCGGCCTGGGCGCTGCTGCGTCTGGCCAGCCCGCAATTGCCGATTGGCGGCTACAGCTATTCCCAGGGGCTGGAGATGGCGGTGGACAACGGCCTGGTCAAGAATTGCGACGACGCCCGTCGCTGGATCAGCGATCAATTGCTGCTGAACCTGGCGCGTTTCGAGGCGCCTTTGCTGCTGGCGCACTGCAGCGCAGCAGCCGCTGACGATTGGGACGCCCTGCTGCTGCATTGCGAAGAACACCGCGCCAGCCGGGAAACCCGTGAGCTGTATCAGGAAAGCCGGCAGATGGGCTACTCGTTGCAGCAACTGCTCGCCGGCCTGCCGGAGCTCGACCGTGCCGCCCGGGACTTTCTTGAACAACGCAGCGAGCCGCACCTGGCCTTGTGCTGGGCCCTCGCGGCGCGCGCCTGGCATATCACCCCCCAGGACGCCCTCGCCGCCTGGCTGTGGAGCTGGCTGGAAAACCAACTGGCGGTGCTGATGAAAACCCTGCCCCTGGGCCAGCAAGCCGCCCAGCGCCTGACCAGCGAACTGCTGCCACTGCTGCAACAGGCTCAGCACGACGCCTCGAACATCGACCCCGACCATTACGGCAGCGCCGCCTTTGGCCTGTCCCTGGCGTGCATGGCTCATGAGCGCCAGTACAGCCGTCTGTTCCGTTCCTAGGAGACACCCATGAATACACAACCTCTGCGCGTCGGTATCGGCGGCCCGGTAGGTTCCGGCAAGACCGCCCTGACCCTGGCCCTGTGCCTGGCTCTACGTGAACGCTACAACCTGGCAGTGGTCACCAACGACATCTATACCCGCGAAGACGCCGACTTCCTGGTGCGCAACGAGGCCCTGGCGCCGGAGCGGATCATCGGCGTGGAAACCGGCGGCTGCCCGCACACGGCGATTCGCGAAGACGCGTCGATCAACCTTGAGGCGGTGGACCAGTTGAACCGGCGCTTCCCGGACCTGGACCTGATCCTGGTGGAATCGGGCGGTGACAACCTGTCGGCGACCTTCAGCCCTGAGCTGTCGGACCTGACCATCTATGTGATCGACGTCTCGGCCGGCGACAAGCTGCCGCGCAAGGGCGGGCCGGGCATCTGCAAATCCGACCTGCTGGTGATCAATAAAATCGACCTGGCACCGCTGGTGGGTGCATCCCTGGAAATGATGGACAGCGACACCCGGCGGATGCGCAACGGCAAGCCCTTTGTGTTTAGCAACCAGAAGACCGGCCAGGGCCTGGACGACATCATCGCCTTCATCGAGCGCCAGGGTCTGCTGACCGCCGCCTGATCTTTCCGACTGACCACAAGGAAGCTTATCCATGACCTTCAAACGCCTCCTCGGCGCCCTCGCCCTGCTGCTGACCCCGACCCTGGCCTTCGCCCACCCAGGCCATGGCGACAATGGCCTGATCGCCGGCCTCGGCCACCCCATCGGCGGGCTCGACCACTTGCTGGCAATGCTGGCTGTCGGTTTGTGGGCCGCACAACAACAAGGGGCCGCGCGCTGGGCGCTGCCCTGCACCTTCGTCGGTACGATGCTGCTCGGCGGCCTGCTGGGCTTTGAAGGCCTGGAGCTGCCAGCGCTGGAAAGCGGGATCGCCGCCTCGGTGCTCGCCCTGGGCCTGGCGGTGGCATTGGCGGTGCGTCCGCCATTGAGCCTGGCGGTCGGTGCGACGGCACTGTTTGCGCTGTTCCATGGCGTGGCCCACGGCTTGGAACTGCCGAACATGTCGAGCCCGTGGGCCTATGCGGCGGGCTTCGTCGCGGCGACAGCAGCGTTGCATGGCGCCGGGTTTGCCCTGGTGCGGGTGTTGCCGCGAGCGGCGGCGCCATTGGTTCGATTGGCCGGGGCGGCTTCGGCGGGGGCTGGGGTTTGGTTGTTGGCGGGTTGATTATTTAGCGCCTTCAAAGGCCCCTTCGCGAGCAAGCCCGCTCCCACAGTTTGATCGATCCCTGTGGGAGCGGGCTTGCTCGCGAAGGCGGCCTGACAGCCGCCCCATCTCCCCAGGCCTGCCACTCTGCTACCATGTCGCGCAATCGCCCCCAGCCGTGACGACGTCCGCCAATGCCTCATGCTTCCCGCCCCGCTCCCCAGCCTGAATTGACTGCCCTGTTTGCAACGGTGCGTCAGCATTTTCACGACGTGATCGTGCCGATGTGGCAGGGCCCGGGCTGGAATGCCGAACTGGCGCTGCCCTATGAATCCCTGGATGCCGAACATGCGCCGCTGCCACCCCAGCGCTATCGCGCCATGGCCTGTGCGCGGCAGCTGTATGTGTTCGCCAGCCTGATTGGCGAAGTGCCCCAGGCCGAGGAACGGGCCAGCGCACTGTTCCGCTCGCTGCAGCGTCATTTCCACGATGCCGAGCATGGCGGCTGGTTCTACAGCATCGACCCGCAAGGCGTGCCGCTGGACACCGGCAAAGACCTCTACACCCACGCCTTCATCCTGTTCGCCTGCGCTCATTACTGGGGCAAGGTTCGCGAACCGCTGGTGGAATCGGTGCTCAACGCCAGCCTGGAGGTCATTGCCAAGCGTTTTGCCAGTGCAGACGGTCTCTACGAGGCCAGCCTCAAGCGCGATTGGTCAACGACCGGATCCGGCCCGTTGCAAAACCCCTTGATGCACCTGGCCGAAGCGTTCCTCGCCACGCTCTCGGTCCGCGAAGACGCCAACGTCCGCCAGGCGTTGCTGAGCCTGTGCGACGGGATGTCCAAGCAGTTCATCGAGCCGCAGCAACGCGTGATGATGGAGAAGCCGCTCAAGGCTGTGGATAACTGGTTCGAACCGGGGCACCAGTTCGAATGGTATTACTTGCTGGCTTCATCGCCGCTGTTGCGCAACGGCAAGTTGCACACCGCCCTGGAGCGCAGCTTCGGCCATACCGAACAACGCGGCGTCGCCCCGGACTCCGGTGCTGTGTGTGCAATGCTGGCCTTGGGATCCCAGGCAGGCCCACGCGATGCCACCCAACGCATCTGGGCCCAGGCGGAATACTTGCGGGCACTCACCTTGCGCCCGGACAACCAGGGGCTGCTGCTGCTGCTGCGTCAATTGCAGGCGCTGCAGCAGCATTTCCTGCATGCCAAGGGGTGGAACGAATGCCTGGACGCCGACGGCATCGTCAGCCGCCGGGACATGCCGTCCACCACGCCGTATCACCTGCTGACCTGCTATCGCGGGCTGGCCGATTATCTGGGCTGATTGGTAAACCGCTATCGCGGGCAAGCCTTGCTCCCACAGGGATCAGAGCCGACCTGCTCCCCAGGGATGAGTCAAACCTGTGGAAGTCCTGCTCCCCAGAGATGAATCAAACCTGTGGAAGTCCTGCTCCCCAGAGATGAGTCAAACCTGTGGAAGTCCTGCTCCCCAGAGATGAGTCAAACCTGTGGAAGTCCTGCTCCCCAGAGATGAGTCAAACCTGTGGGAGCAAGGCTTGCCCGCGATGAACGATAACGCGGTTTTATGTTTTGTTGCGCTCAATGGCAAACCCGGCCCAGGTCTGGCTCACCGGCATCAGCTCCAGGCTGTTGATGTTGATGTGCGCTGGCGCATTGAGCACCCAGAAAATCGTATCGGCGATGTCCTGTGGCTGGATCGGCTCAGCGCCAGCGTAGGTCGCGTTGTAGCGCTCCTGGTCGCCACCGAAGCGCACCAGGGAAAACTCGCTCTCGCACAGGCCCGGCTCAATATTGCTCACCCGCACGCCCGTGCCTTGCAGGTCGCAACGCAGGTTCAAGGAGAACTGTTTGACGAACGCCTTGCTCGCGCCATACACGTGGCTGCCCGGATACGGGTAGTTGCCGGCGATAGAGCCCAGGTTGACGATCCCTGCTCCACGACCATGGGCGATCAGGCGCGGCAACAGCAGGCGAGTGCTGTAGAGCAGCCCTTTCACATTGGTGTCGACCATGGTGTCCCAGTCATCGAGGTCGCACTTGGGCGCCGGGTCAACGCCCAGGGCCAGGCCGGCGTTGTTGATCAGCCCGCGCAATTTGACGAAGGATGGCGGCAGGTTGGCGATGGCCTCTTCCATGGCCTTGCGATCACGCACATCCACGACCAGGCCATGGACTTCGGTCTGCTTCGACAGCTCGGCACAGAGGGCATTGAGGCGTTCTTCACGACGACCGGTCAGCACCAGTTTCCAACCGGCCTCGGCAAAACGACGGGCACAGGCTTCACCAAAACCGGACGTCGCGCCGGTAATAAACAGGGTGTCAGACATCGTGTTCTCCTTGTTTGAACTTCAACAGCCATTAAATGGAAATCGGCCCACAGCATGCCCGCCCTGGCACGGTAGGAGCAAGGCTTGCACACGGCTTTTGCCCCACAACTGCTCATAAAACAACCAATCCCCGCCAGGCCTTGTCCAACAAGGGCCGCAGCCGGTTGCCCGCACCTTATCCACAGGCACGTCCACAGTAATCGGGGGCAAGTGCAAAACCCGCAAGCCGCTGTGCATAAGGCTTTGCGGGGTATTTGGAAATTTTTTTCGCTTGACCCTGCAAGTGAGGTTGTGCAGCGCAAGTTATCTGCTATAAGCCAACGCGAGATGGGCGATGGCTCCAAGCCAGTAACGACGGTACTCAGCGCGGTCTTTCCAGAGTTTAATCACAGACTTATCCACAGGCTTGCCCACCGACTTTCGAGCCCATTGCAGTGTTCATAAAAGTGTTGACAACAGTCACTCCCGCTTGACGAAAAACGCCTGATCAAAAAACAACCACAGGCCTGCAAGCCACGTATTCAAAGGCTTGCAGCCAGCTACTCCCACGTTACCCACAGCCAGTTCCACAGCAAACGGGGACAAGTCAAAACCGTGACAAAACAACTGTTTGCGGCGACTTTATGTCGCGGTTTCGCAGGGACTCAGGATTGTTGTCCACAATTGCCACAGACAACCGAAATCCCCATGTGGGAGCGGGCTTGCTCGCGAAGGCGGCGTGTCAGTCGACATCAATATGTCTGATCCACCGCTTTCGCGAGCAAGCCCGCTCCCACAGAGGGACAGTGGTGTTTTGGGGAGATAAAAAAACCGGCGATCACTCGCCGGTTTTTTTCATTGCAACAGCCGCCTCAATGCCCGCCCAGGTACGCGTTGCGCACTTCCTCGTTGGCGAGCAGCTCCTTGCCTGTGCCGGTCAGGCGGATTTCGCCGTTGACCATCACATAGGCCCGGTCCGACAGCCTGAGGGCGTGGTTGGCGTTCTGTTCCACCAGGAAGATGGTCATCCCGGTGGAGGCCAGCTCGCGCAGGGTGGCGAAGATCTGCTTCACCACGATCGGCGCCAGCCCCAGGCTCGGCTCATCGAGCAGCAACAACTTGGGCCGGCTCATCAATGCCCGAGCGATGGCGAGCATTTGCTGCTCGCCGCCGGACATGGTCATGGCCCGCTGGTTGCGGCGCTCCTTGAGCCGTGGAAACAGCTCGAACATGCGCTGCATGTCTTCGCTGGCATATTTATCACCTATGGGAATGGTGCCCATCAGCAGGTTTTCCTCGACGGTCATGTCCGGGAATACCCGCCGCCCTTCCGGCGACTGCGCGATGCCGTTGGAGGCAATGTAGTGCGACGACTTGTGGGTGATGTCCACGCCCTGGTAGATGATCTGCCCGCCGGCAGCACGCGGCTGGCCGAAGATCGACATCAGCAACGTGGACTTGCCGGCCCCGTTGGAGCCGATCAGGCTCACGGTTTCACCTTCACCGATGTGCATCGAGACTTTTTTCAGGGCCTGGATCGGCCCGTAGAACACGTCCAACTCCTTGAGCTCGAGGATAGGTCCACTCATACCAGTTCCTCTTCATCGGCACCCAGGTAGGCCGCGATCACCTTCGGATCGTTGCGAATCGCCTCGGGACCGCCCTCGGCGATCACGTTGCCGTGGTCCAGCACCACAATGTGGTCGGAAATGCTCATTACCATGCCCATGTCGTGTTCGATCAGCACCACGGTCAGATCATGCTCGTCGCGCAGCAGCCGGATCATCGCGCTCAGCGCTTCGGTTTCCTGAGGGTTGAGGCCGGCGGCCGGTTCATCGAGGCAGATGATCTGTGGGCGTGTGCACATGGCCCGGGCGATTTCCAGGCGCCGCTGCTGACCATAGGAAAGCTCGCCCGCCAGGCGGTTGGCGCAATCCACCAGGTCCACCACTTCCAGCCAATAGAAGGCATGGTCCAAGGCGTCGCTTTCGGCCTTGCGGTAGCCCTTGGTGTTGAGGATGCCCGCCACCATGCTGCGGTTGACCCACATGTGCTGGGCCACCAGCAGGTTTTCCAGCACCGACATTTCCTTGAACAGGCGAATGTTCTGGAAGGTGCGCGCCAGGCCGGCGCGGTTCACCAGGTGGGTGCCGCCGAACATCTTGTAATACAGCCGGCTGGCGAAGGCTTTCGGCGACACGAAATCAGTCGGGCGAAACGCCTCGCCCAACAGCTTGATGACGTTGGTTTGCTCGCCACGCACGTTGAGCTCGATATTCCCGCCCGAAGCCTTGTAGAAACCGGTCAGGCAGTTGAACACCGTGGTCTTGCCCGCACCATTGGGGCCGATCAGGGCGAAGATCGAGTTGCGCTTGACTTGCAGGCTGACGTCGCTGAGGGCCTTGATACCACCGAACTGCATCATCAGGTTTTCAACTTTGAGTACGACTTCGCTCATGGCGCTACCCCCTTGCGCGGCGTTACCCCGGTACGGCTGATACGGATCAGGCCGCGAGGCCGCCAGATCATCATCAACACCATCAATACGCCGAACAACAGCACCCTGTATTCCGAGAAACTGCGCAACAGCTCCGGCGCCACGGTGAGCACGAACGCGGCAATCACCACGCCGACCGTCGAGCCCATGCCCCCCAGCACCACGATGGCCAGTATCAGCGCCGACTCGAAGAAGGTGAACGAAGACGGGTTGACGAAACCCTGGTAACTGGCGAAGAACACCCCCGCCAGGCCCGCCGTGGACGCACCGATGGTAAAGGCCGAGAGCTTGACCAGCACATGGTTCAGGCCCATGGAGCGACAGGCGATTTCATCCTCGCGCAAGGCTTCCCAGGCACGTCCGACCGGCATGCGGGTCAGGCGATGCTTGACGTAGAGCACCAGCAGCACCGTGATGAACAGCACGATGTAGATGAACAGGAATTTGATATTGGGGTTGTAGTCGATGCCGAAGAACTCATGAAACGGTACCCCACCATCCTTGGCCCTTCGACCAAACTCCAGGCCGAAAAAGGTCGGCGACGGCACAGGCATGCCATTCGGCCCGCCGGTGAACGACAGCCAGTTGTTGAGCACCAGGCGAATGATCTCGCCAAAGCCCAGGGTCACGATGGCCAGGTAATCACCGTGCATTCGCAACACCGGGAAACCCAAGATGCACCCCGCCATCGCCGCCGCGATGGCCGCCAGGGGCAGTACGGTCCAGAACCCCAGCCCCAGGTATTGGTAGCCCAGCGCCAGGCCATAGGCGCCGATGGCGTAGAACGCCACATAACCCAGGTCGAGCAGCCCCGCCAGGCCGACCACGATGTTCAGGCCCAGGCCCAACAGCACATAGATCAACCCGAGGATGACCACGGTGAGCACGTATTTGTTGGCGAAGAACGGAAACACGATGGCAATCACGATCAGCGCCGGGATGATCCAGCGCAGCCGCGACTTGTAGTCGGGTGGCAGCACATGCACGCCGGAGCCAGTGCTTTCGAAACCCTGGAGAATCTTCAGTCCCTTGGGGGTTTGCAGGAACAGGCTCAAGGCAAAGCGCCCGATCATCACGATAGCCACCAGCCAGCCGACGCGGGCCGGTTGCAGGTTGAAGCTGTAGCCGTCGAGCACCACGCCGACAATCGGCCCGAACACGATCAGCGAGATCAGGCCGGCCAGGATCGCGTCGATGACGCTCTGTTTGATATCAAGCGGTTTATTGGCAGCAGACATACTTATACCTTCGCCACGAGTGGGCGACCCAACAGGCCCTGGGGACGGAAAATCAGAATCAGCACCAACAGCGAGAAACTGAACACGTCTTTGTAGTCAGAGTTGATCAGACCGGCGAACAGCGACTCGGAAATGCCGAGGATGATCCCGCCGAGCATCGCCCCAGGCAGGGAGCCAATGCCGCCGAGTACCGCAGCAGTGAACGCCTTGATGCCGATGATGAAGCCAGCATAGAAGTCGAACGTGCCGTAGTTCATGGTGATCAGCACACCGGCCAGGGCCGCCATGGCCGCGCCGATGATGAACACGTAGGAAATCACCCGGTCGGTGTTGATCCCCAGGATCGAGGCCATCTTGCGGTCTTGCTGGGTGGCGCGGCACATGCGTCCGAGCTTGGTGTACTTGATGATGTAGGTCAGCAAGGCCATCCCGGCGAATGCGGCGATCAGGATGAAAATCTTGGTGTAGGTGAGCTGGACGAAACCGCTGCCGATGTCGACGCGCATGGCGCCTTCGAGCAGTGTCGGAACACCCTGTTGGCGGGCGCCCTGGCTGATCTGTGCATAGTTCTGCAGGATCAGCGAAATGCCGATGGCACTGATCAGCGGTGCCAGCCGGGTTGAGTTGCGCAGGGGTTTGTAGGCGACGCGTTCGATGACCCAGCCGTATACCCCGGTGACCACGACCGTGAACACGAGAGTGCCGAGGATCATAAGCGGAAAGGATTCAATACCGAAGTAAGCCAGCAGAGCCAGACTGATTGCCGCGAGGTAAGCGGAAATCATGTAAACCTCGCCGTGGGCGAAGTTGATCATGCCGATGATGCCGTAGACCATTGTGTAGCCGATGGCGATCAGACCATAGACCGACCCGAGGGTCAGGCCATTGATCAGTTGCTGCAGGAAAATACCATCCATAACGCAATCTCACGCAGTGAGAACCTGCACACCCTGAGGTGTGCGGTTCTTCTAAGGAAAATACAGATTTACGTCGGAGCAGTGTCAGGCACGACCGGCGCGAGCCTCATGGAAACCGGGGCTTGCCCGGCTGCCCTAGAAGGCTTGGACGGTCGTTTCAGCCCTTACTTCTGTTTTTCCAACTGGTGATATTTGCCGTCCTTGTCCCACTGGTAGACCACGTAGTCGGAGACTTTCAAGTCGCCCTTGGTGTCCCACTCCTTCTTGCCCATCACGGTCTGGACGGGGTTGGCCTTGAGCCACTTGGCCGCGTCTTCGCCTTTGTTGGACTTGGCGCCATTGAAACCGGCGGCCAGGGCCTGGACCGAAGCGTAGGCGTACAGGGTGTAGCCTTCAGGCTCGGTGCCGTTCTTGCGGAACTCTTCAACCACGACCTTGCTGTCTGGCAGCAGGCGCGGGTCGGCACCGAAGGTCATGTACACGCCATCGACGTATTGCGCGCCGCCGGCGGTGGTGACCAGCTCGTCGGTCACGATGCCATCGTCGGACATGAACTTAACGTCCTTGAGACCTTGCTCACGCAACTGGCGAACCAGCGGGCCGGCTTCCGGGTGCAGACCACCGAAATAGACCACGTCGGCACCGGCCGAACGGATCTTGGTGACCACGGCGCTGAAGTCTTTCTCGCCGCGGGTCAGGCCTTCGTACAGCACCTCCTTCACGCCACGCTTGGCCAGTTGTGCCTTGGTGGCATCCGCCAGGCCTTGGCCGTAGGTGTCCTTGTCGTGCAGCACAGCCACTTTCTTGCCCTTGAGCACGTCAACGATGTAGTCGCCTGCCACGATGCCCTGCTGGTCGTCACGACCGCACATGCGGAACATTGCGCTCAGGCCACGCTCGGTGACCTGTGGGTTGGTGGAGCCCGGGGTGATGGCGATGATGCCGGCTTCGTCGTAGACCTCGGAGGCCGGGATGGTATTGGACGAGCAGAAGTGCCCGACCACGCCGATCACCTTGTCCTGGTCGACCAGGCGGTTGGCCACGGCCACGGCCTGCTTGGGTTCGCAGGCGTCGTCGCCAGCGACCAGTACGATCTTCTCACCGTTGACGCCGCCGGCCTTGTTGATGGCATCGGCTGCCGCCTGGGCACCTTTCATGTACTGCTCGCCAAATGCAGCGTTGGCGCCGGTCATCGGCCCCGCCACACCAAATTTCACATCAGCTTGAGCAAACGCAGAAACACCCAACGCAGCTGCCACTGCGAGGGCCAGGAAACCTTTCTTGTAAAACGTCTGGGACATGAGGTGGTGCTCCAAGGTTTTTTTTAGTTGGCACTGCGACTTCATTTCACTGAAAAGCTCAGAGCAAGGGCCGTGCCATCGGTTTTTTATTCTGAAAAAAGTCGCTGCTTTATTGTTATTTCGACTGTTTCGAGCCCTTTTTCATAGGGCGTGCAACCGTCTAAACCGCACGAGGTGCAACCTTTTATTTAAATAGGTGAAACCCTCCGTGAGCCATCATTGCAACCATCGCACGAAACGGCGTGCAACCACTGTGTAACAACCCGCGTCACCGAACTGCACACTGTCGGTGCGCGATTGCTACAACCCGCACCATAACAGGCTAGACGCTACGCCGGAAAAAGCGGGTTCCAGTAACAATTTTCAACACTCAAATGACGATCCGCAGGCACTGGCCCGCGTGATACAGCGAGAAGCCCGCCTCATACAAGCAACTGCGCAACCCCACCCCGGCCACCGGCTGCATGGGGGCGAACGGGATCGGCAGGGCCTGGGCATCGCCGTGGCACAGGTAGTCGGCGAACGCCTTGCCGACCACAGTACCGGTGGTCACGCCCCGGCCGTTGTAGCCGGTCACGGCCACCAGCCCGGGGGCCGGTTCGAACAGGCGCATCAAGTGATCGGGGGTGAAGGCAATGCAACCGGTCCAGGTGCACTCCCACTCCACCGACTTGAGATAAGGAAAGTAATGCTGCTGCACCCGGTCGGCCCAAGCCTTGAGGAACCAGGTCGGCTTGCGGTTGCCATTGCCCAGGCTGCCCAGCAGCAAACGGCCATCCTTGTCCCGGCGGATGCTGCTCAACACCTGGCGGGTATCCCACGAGCCCTGCCCGCCCGGCAGAATGCGTCGGGCGGCCTCGTCAGTCAGCGGGGCCGAAGCGACCTGATAGTAATAACCGGGGAAGAAATTTCGCCGCAGTTCGGTCCAGTCGCCCTCGGTGTAGGCGTTGGAGGCGATCACCACCTGCTCGGCCAGCACCGAACCCTGGGCAGTCTGCACCGACCAGCGCTGGCCTTGGCGTTCCAGGCGCGTCACCGGTGAATGGTCGAACAACTGGCCGCCAAGGTCTGTGGCCGCCTTGGCCAACCCGCTGGTGTAGGCCATCGGGTTGAGCGTGCCGGCGCGACGGTCGAGCAATGCCGCAGCGATTTTCGACGTGCCGGTGGCATCGACACAGGCCTGGCCGGTGAGCAATTCCACCGGGGCACCGCGGCGCTTCCATTGCGCTTCACGACTGCGCAGGTCGGCCTCGCCCCGGGCGTTATGGGCCATGTGCAGGGTGCCTTCGCGGCGCAGTTGGCAATCGATGTTGTATTTATCGATGAGGCTGAACACCAGGGCCGGCGCGGCCCCCAGCATGCGGTTGAGCTGGCTGCCCACCGCCTCGCCGAACCCGGCCTCGATGTCATCCGGCGGGATCCACAGGCCGGCGTTGACCAACCCGACGTTACGCCCCGATCCACCATGCCCGGCCCGATGAGCCTCCAGCACAACCACGCGCTTGCCTTGTTCGAGCAAATGTACCGCCGCCGACAGCCCGGTAAAACCCGCGCCGATCACGCAGACATCGGCCGTGACTTCACCGGTGAGCGCGCTGTTTTCAGGCCTTTGCGGCGTCAGTTTTTCCCACAGACATTCTTCGCGTAACGGCATTGCCAGACTCCGAAAAAGAAACCCAACCACCACACCCTTTCATTTGTGGGAGCGAGCTTGCTCGCGATGACGGTTTATCTACCGATATTGATGTCGGCTGATTCGACGCTATCGCGAGCAAGCTCGCTCCCACATGGGATCACCGCTTGGCTCAAGCCTTAATCAAAGGTAATCCCCTGCGCCAACGGCAACTCCAGCGAGTAGTTCACGGTGTTGGTCTGGCGGCGCATGTAGCCGCGCCAGGCGTCGGAGCCGGATTCGCGACCGCCGCCGGTTTCTTTTTCGCCACCGAATGCGCCGCCGATCTCGGCGCCGCTCGGGCCGATGTTGACGTTGGCGATGCCGCAGTCGCTGCCCACGGCCGACATGAATTGCTCGGCTTCACGCACGTCGGTGGTGAAAATGCAGGACGACAGGCCCTGGGGCACGGAATTGTTCAGGTGCAAGGCCTCGGCAAAATCCTTGTAGCCGACCACGTACAGGATCGGTGCGAAGGTTTCGTGGCGCACCACATCGCTCTGCTCGGGCATCTCGACGATGGCCGGCGAGACGTAATAGGCATTCGGGAACTGGTCTTCAAGCTGGCGCTTGCCACCAAACACGCGCCCGCCCTCACTCAAGGCCTGCTCCAGCGCATCCTGCATGCTGTCGAAGCTGTGCTTGTCGATCAGCGGCCCGACCAGGTTGCCTTCCAACGGATGGCCGATACGCACTTTCGAATAGGCGGCCTTGAGGCGGGTGACGATTTCTTCCTTCACCGATTCATGGGCAATCAGCCGGCGCAGGGTGGTGCAACGCTGGCCGGCGGTGCCGACGGCGCTGAACAGGATGGCGCGCACGGCCATGTCCAGGTCGGCGCTCGGTGCCAGGATCATGGCGTTGTTGCCGCCCAGTTCCAGGATGCTGCGGGCAAAACGCGCGGCGACTTTCGGTGCCACTTCACGACCCATGCGGGTGCTGCCGGTGGCGCTGATCAAGGCCACGCGCGGGTCATCCACCAGCGCTTCACCAGCATCGCGACCACCGATGATCACCTGGCTCAGGTACGGCGGTGCGTCACTGAAGTTCTTCAGCACGCGCTCGAACAACGCCTGGCACGCCAGGGCGGTGAGCGGGGTCTTTTCCGACGGCTTCCAGATCACCGCGTTGCCGCACACCAGGGCCAGCGTGGTGTTCCAGGCCCAGACCGCCACCGGGAAGTTGAAGGCACTGATCACCCCAACCACACCCAGCGGATGCCAGGACTCACGCATGTGGTGGCCAGGACGCTCGGAGGCGATGGTCAGGCCGTACAGCTGGCGGGACAGGCCGACGGCGAAGTCGCAGATATCGATCATTTCTTGCACTTCACCCAGGCCTTCCTGGGTGATCTTGCCGGCTTCCCACGACACCAGCTCGCCGAGGTCGGCCTTGTATTCACGCAACAGGTCGCCAAATTGACGCACCAGCTCGCCGCGACGCGGGGCCGGCACCTTGCGCCACAGGTCGAAGGCGTGTTCGGCACGGCTGACCTGCTGCTCGACTTCAGCCGCGCCTTCCCAGTTCACGGCGCCGATACGGCTGCCATCAATGGGCGAATGCACCGGTTGTGTGCCGTTCTGGTACAAGGCCGAGTCGACGCCCAAGCGATCAAGCAATGCAGCAACCATGGAAAATTTCCTCACACGAAAAACAAAGGATTGGCAGCCGGACGAATGCGACTGATCAGACCTGTAGTTGTAGCTGGCCTGAGTCTTGCCAACAAACGACCTTTAAGCGAGATATCATTCCGTTTATTCATGCTGGCCATGACCGGATAAGCAGAGCGACAAGAAATAAGGCCTCATCATGCTCAATAAACGCTATTTACCGTCGATCACGGCGCTGCAGTGCTTCGAAGCAGTGACCCGCCACCTGAGCTTCACCCGCGCCGCCGAAGAGCTGAACCTGACCCAGAGCGCCGTCAGCAAACAGGTCGCGCAACTGGAAGAGTTGCTGCAGCACTTGCTGTTTCGACGCGTGCGCCGACGCTTGCAACTGACGCCAGCTGGAGACTTGTACCTGGGGGAAGTGCGAAAAATCCTCACGCAGGTGGAGATGTCTACCCATTACCTGCGTTCCTACGGCGGCGATACCGAAGTCCTGCGCGTGTCCACGCCTCCGACCTTCGGCGCCCGTTGGCTGGTCCCACGCTTGAAGGGCTGGCGGTTGCGGCATCCGACCATTCACCTGGACCTGTGCAGCGAGCAGGAAGCCGATGACTTGCTGCAAGGGCGCAGCGACCTGGCGTTCTATTTCGGCCAAGGCTCGCGACCCGGCACCGAATCCCTGAAGCTGTTTGGCGAAGAACTGGTGCCGGTCTGTGCGCCCGGCAGCCTGCCTGAGCAGCCCTTCACCGACCCGACCCAACTGGCCGAGCTGGTGCTGCTGCAAAACGCCTCGCGCCCCCAAGCCTGGCACGACTGGTTCGACCACCAGGGCTACCACACCGAACACAGCTACCACGGGCCGCGCTTCGAAACCTTCTACATGTGCATCCGCGCCGCCCAGGTCGGCTGCGGCGTCGCCCTGCTGCCGCGGTTTCTGGTGGAAGAAGAACTGGCCGACGGCAAACTGGTCATCCCCTGGCCGCACGCGATGCCCAGCACCAACGCCTATTACCTGGCCTATCCGGAACATTCGGCGGAAGTGCCCAAGGTGCGGCTTTTTGTGGAGTGGATGCTGGAGCAGATCGACAACCCGGATATACCGGCATAACCCGACGCGAACCTGTGGGAGCAAGGCTTGCCCGCGAAGAACGCACCACGGTCTCCCGGAAACCGAGTCGCCTGTATCGCGGGCAAGCCTTGCTCCCACAGCGGGGCGGGGCGACGTTTCGATAAATCCCCTCGCCACAAATAGCTCTTCTTAGCCGAAAAAGCCCCAGTGACCAAAAAAAACTGGCAATCATCATGAGTGATATGCGCCACTAGCCCTTTCACTACAAACCGCCGAACTTCGCTACCCTCGGCTGCGGCCTGTCTGGAGAACCCTATGAGCGAGAGCGTATTTGCCGATCGTATCGTGCAGAACCTGCTCGACACCGACTTCTACAAACTGACGATGATGCAGGCGGTGTTGCACAACTACCCCAACGTCGAAGTCGAATGGGAATTCCGCTGCCGCAACAGCGAAGACCTGCGCCCCTACCTGGCAGAGATCCGCTTTCAGATCGAGCGCCTGGCCGAGCTGAGCCTGAGCGCCGACCAGTTGGGTTTCCTGGAGCGCATCAGTTTTCTGAAGCCGGACTTCCTGCGTTTCCTGGGGCTGTTTCGCTTCAACCTGCGCTACGTGCACACGGGTATCGAAAACGGCGAGCTGTTCATCCGCCTGCGCGGGCCGTGGCTGCACGTCATTCTGTTCGAAGTGCCGCTGCTGGCCATTGTCAGCGAGGTGCGCAATCGTTATCGCTACCGTGAAATAGTCCTGGAACAGGCCCGCGAGCAGTTGTATTGCAAGTTCGACTGGCTGAGCGCCAACGCCAGCGCCGAAGAACTGTCCGAATTGCAAGTCGCGGACTTCGGCACCCGCCGCCGCTTTTCCTTCCGCGTCCAGGAAGAAGTGGTCAACGTGCTCAAGCATGACTTCCCCGGGCGTTTCGTCGGCACCAGTAACGTGCACCTGTCCCGGGAGTTGGACATGAAGCCCCTGGGCACCATGGCCCATGAGTGGATCATGGCCCACCAGCAATTGGGCCCGCGGCTGATCGACAGCCAGATCGCTGCCCTCGATTGCTGGGTGCGCGAGTACCGAGGCCTGCTGGGGATCGCCCTGACCGATTGCATCACCATGGACGCCTTCCTCAAGGACTTCGATCTGTTCTTCGCCAAGCTGTTCGACGGTTTGCGCCACGACTCGGGCGACCCGGTGATCTGGGCTGAAAAAGCCATTGCCCACTACCACAAGCTTGGCATCGACCCGATGAGCAAGACCCTGGTGTTTTCCGATAGCCTGACACTACCCAAATGCCTGGAGATTTTTCGGGCATTGCGTGGTCGCATTAATGTCAGCTTCGGTATTGGCACCAACCTGACCTGCGACATTCCGGGTGTCGAGCCCATGAGCATCGTGCTTAAAATGATCAGCTGTGCCGGGCAACCCGTGGCCAAGATTTCAGACGAGCCCGGCAAGACCCACTGCAAGGATCCGAATTTCGTCGCCTACATGCGACACGTTTTCCAAGTACCTGCCGCCCTTCCAGACACATCAAGCAAGGAGTGAATTCATGCAAGCCGTACAGCGTGAGATTGCTGAACAGCTCAAGGTCCAGCCACCGTTCGCCGATGACGCCGCCCTCAAGGCCGAAATCGCCCGGCGGGTGGACTTTATCCAGGATTGCCTGGTCAACTCCGGCCTCAAGTCCCTCGTACTGGGCATCAGCGGTGGCGTCGATTCGTTGACCGCCGGGCTGCTGGCCCAACGCGCCATGCGCGAACTGCGGGAGAAAACCGGTAACGCCGCCTACAAGTTCATCGCCGTGCGCCTGCCGTACGAAACCCAGTTCGACGAACATGAAGCGCAAGCCTGCGTGGACTTCATCGACCCGGACGAGCGCCATACCGTCAACATCGGTCCAGCGGTCAAGGCCTTGGCCGATCAAGTCGCGGCGTTCGAAGGCAAGGCAGCGCTCTCGCGGGATTTCGTGCTGGGCAATACCAAGGCGCGGATGCGCATGGTGGCGCAATACACCATCGCGGGCACCGAGCACGGCCTGGTGATCGGCACCGACCATGCCGCCGAAGCGGTGATGGGTTTCTTCACCAAGTTCGGTGATGGCGCTTGTGACTTGGCCCCGCTCAGCGGCCTGGTGAAAAACCAGGTCCGGGCCATCGCCCGTGACTTTGGCGCGCCGGAGTCGCTGGTGGAAAAAGTCCCCACCGCCGACCTTGAGGACCTGTCGCCAGGCAAGCCGGATGAAGCCTCCCACGGTGTGACCTACGCCGAGATCGATGCGTTCCTGCATGGCGAGCCTGTGCGGGACGAGGCGTTCAGGATCATTTGCGAGACCTATCGCAAGACTGAGCACAAGCGGGTGATGCCTTATGCCCCGTAACGGGTAATCACTGTGGGAGCGAGCTTGCTCGCGATAGCTGAGAGGCGTGGGTTGGTGTGTATATCCGTTATTTAGGTAACGGCTACTTAGGGTTCCGCTCTTACAGCGGGTCACTTTTGGAAGAGCGCCAAAAGTAACCAAAAGCGCTCTGCCCCACCACTCGGCACCTCGCTTAGGCTCGGTGTGCCCGAACGCAGGCATTGCTCCGTGGGCCCGCCGCGAAGGGCCATCCATGGCCCAGCGCGGCTATCCCGGCATCCATGCCGGGATGCCCACTCCACAATGCCTGCGTTCGGCCAGCGTGGTTTAACGGGGCGTCCAGATCAAGATCCAAAGCAAAGCAAGGCAAGAGCAAGAGCAAGAGCAAGAGCAAGAGCAAGAGCGGGGCTTATGCCGGCATCTATGTGGCTGAGCCACCGCTATCGCGAGCAAGCTCGCTCCCACATTGGATCTTCCGTAGAGACAATATTTATGTGCATCCAGAGCCCCCTGTGGGAGCGAGCCTGCTCGCGAAGAGGCCGGCACATCCAACATCTTCATTGACTGGGACACCGTCATCGCGAGCAAGCTTTGCTCCCACAGATCTAATGGGTGTACGACCGCAAGAGCCAGGTCGGCTATCAGGCCGCCTCGCGGTGGACGTTGATCTCGGGCGCCCCATTAACCACGATGGCTGAACGAAGGTGTTGCGCAGTGGGCAACCCGGCATGGATGCCGGGTTAGCCGCGCTGGGCCATGGATGGCCCTTCGCGGCGGCCCACGGAGCAATGCCTTCGTTCAGGCATGCCGAGCCTAGGCGAGGCACCGAGTGGTGGGGCAAAAGCGTTTTGCTTACTTTTGCGCTTCTCAAAAGTGAGCCGCTGTAAGAGCGGAACCATAACCCGCCGTTACGCAAAAAACGGATATACACACCAAAGCAACTAAACACCGAGCTTTCTAAAAAACCAAAAAAAACGGCACTTCCCATTTCTGAAAGAAGCGCCGCTTTTTTGTGCCTGAAGCTGATTACTTCAGGGTAACGGTGCCTTTCATCATCGAGATGTGGCCCGGGAACGAGCAGAAGAAGCCGTACTTCTCGGAAGCATTGAGCTTCGACACATCGAAGGTCACCGAGTCGCTTTCCTTGGCACCAATGAGTTTGGTGTGGGCGATGATGCGTGCATCACCTTCCGGCAGGTAGTTCTTGTCGACGCCTGCTGGCAAACCAGCCGTGGCAATCGGCTGCATGTCAGCCTCCTTGCTCAGTACCCAGTTATGGCCCATGACGTTTTTCGGCAAGTTGCCCGAGTGAGTCAGCTCGACGGTGAACGTCTTGCAGCTCTTGTCGATCTCGATGGCCTTGGTGTTGAAGGACATCTGGTCGGTCGAGTCGATGGTGGTCTTGCACTCCGCTGCCATCAGTTGGCTGCTGGCCAGCGTCAACAGGGATACTGCAACAAGTTTGGCAAACATTGTGAATCTCCAAGGCATGGTTAACAAAAATCCGTCAAAGGGAAAGACTGCCTGAATTTCAGACAAGTTCCTATGACCTGAATCAAAGATTGTATACAACTTAAGGCTATCAGCCTGATGGACACAATCAACCAGCCAGAGGGAGGACACCGCTCTATGATCAGCCTCACCACCTCTCGGGAGCGCCCATCATGAACGTCAACAGCCTGTTATGCAGCTTGCTCGCCGCCTACGCCTGCGGCGCCAGTGGCACCTACGAAAAACCCCAGCGCGAGGTTTAAGTCCTTTGCGCAGCATAGGCCAGGCTTTACTCTGGAGGGGTAACTGACCACGGAGTAAAGCATGTCCATCGCGTCTGTTTGTGTATTTTGCGGCGCCAGCACCGGCACCGATCCAGCGTATCGTGAAGCGGCGCAGGCCCTGGGCCGGGCGTTGGCGGAACGAAAATTGACCCTGGTCTACGGCGGCGGGGCCGTCGGCCTGATGGGTATCGTCGCCGACGCGGCCCTGGCCGCCGGCGGCGAGGTCATCGGCATCATCCCGCAAAGCCTCAAGGACAAGGAGATCGGCCACAGCGGCCTGACCCGCCTGGAAGTGGTGGACGGCATGCACGCCCGCAAGGCGCGCATGGCTGAACTCAGCGATGCCTTCATCGCCCTGCCCGGCGGCCTCGGCACGCTGGAGGAGTTGTTCGAGGTCTGGACCTGGGGCCAGCTCGGCTACCACGGCAAACCGCTGGGGCTGCTGGAAGTGAACGGCTTCTACAGCAAGCTCACCGCTTTTCTCGATCATATCGTCGGCGAAGGCTTCGTCCGCGCGCCCCATCGTGACATGCTGCAAGTGAGCGAATCAGCGCAGAACCTGCTCGATGCGCTGGACGAATGGCAACCGTCAGTGCAGCCAAAGTGGGCCGAACAAAAACCCAGCTAACGGCTCGGCCCCGATACAGGGCAGAATATGCGCCGCTCAACCTCACCTTCGACCCCAGAGGATCGCCCATGGCCAAACCCAATTATTCCTTCGCCAAACGTCAGAGAGACTTGGCCAAGGAGCAGAAGAAAGAGGAAAAGCTGCAGCGCAAGAAAGCCACAGCTGAAGAAGAAGCCGCACTGACCCCGGATACCGAAGGCGAAGTAGCAGCAGAAGATGATGTTGATGCACCGAAAGATCAGGCACCCGAGGCCTGATACCCCCAGGGCCCGATGATCCGATCCGGCCCCCCGGTTTTGTGTCCTGGGCCGGCAGTCCCACTGCCGGCCCTCACAATCCCAGCGTCTTGATAATCGACAGGCGATAGCCTGCAGGTAGATTGGCCGGCAATTGGTCCGGCTCGAACAACCCGATCTGCTTGTGCTCATGGCTGATCATCGGCACAAAACCGCCCAGCAACTCATCCATATGACACACAATCTGTGGGAGCCGAACCCTGTGGGAGCCGAGCTTGCTCGCGATGAGGGCGACACGGTTCAACTGCAAAAACGCGTCATCGTTCATCGCGAGCAAGCTCGGCTCCCACAGGCTCGCTCCCACATTTTCCACACAGCGCTCATGACTCCAGCGGCATCACCGTCACCCGCACCTCGGGATCATGATTGCCACCCCCCAGGATCACCCCCCGCAGCGGCGACACATCGGAAAAATCCCGGCCCCAGGCCAGGGTGATGTGTTCCAGGGCCGGCTGGACGTTGTTGGTCGGGTCGAAGTCCACCCACCCCAACACCGGGCAATACACCGAGACCCAGGCATGGGACGCATCGGCGCCAATAAGCCGTGGCTGGCCGGGTGGCGGCTGGGTCAGCAGGTAGCCGCTGACGTAACGCGCCGCCAGACCGCGCGAGCGCACGCAGGCCAGCATCAGATGGGCAAAGTCCTGGCATACGCCCCGCCGCCGCTCCAGCACCTCCACCAGCGGCGTCGCCACCTGGGTCGCCTCGGCATCGAAGGTGAACTCTTCGAAGATCTTCTCCATCAGCGCTCGAACGCCAACCATCAGCGGTCGCCCCGGCGGGAAGCAACTTTCGGAAAACTCGACGAAGCTGCGCTTGAGGTGCACATACGGCGACTCGAAACGATAACGGCACGCCTCCAGCAATGGTGCCGCCAGTGGCCGGCCACTGTAGCTCAGCGCGTTGCAGGTCGATTCCCAGGCCGGGGACAGGTCGAAATCCAGCGCGGGGCGCGCCAGCACTTCGACGCTCAAGCGAGCATTGACCAGCAACTCGTCATGGGGCCGTTCGAAGGCCAGCCGGGTCAGCGGGTTGCCAAACACATCCAGCTCATCGCGACGAGTCGTCGGCTCCGGGCTGATCAGCAACTGCTGTTCGGTGCAACGCTGCCAGTCACAGGCGCGCGGCCACAGGTGAGCAAGCTGCTGGGCCAGGGACACCGGGCTGTCGTAGTGGTAATGGGTGTCGTGGAGGATCTGGTAACGAGCGCTCATCAGACGGACACCGTGCGTTGGCTGACGTCATCGACGTGGGCGAAATGGCGCAAGGCCAGGCGATCGGACACCTGGCCACCGACATCGGCCACTTCCTGCAACAGGTCGGCCAGCCCATCAAGTGCTGCGCGCAGGCTGGCTTCGCCAAACAGGGGGTTTTCCAGGCAACGCAAGTCAAAGCGAGAAAGACGCGTCACCAATTCTGGCAAGGCCGTTTCCTTCGGTGCGCCAAAATCGTCGTTCAGGCGTTTGAGCGTGCGGGCCACCAGCTTTAACTGGAAAAGCACCGCGTGGGGGTTCTGTTCGTCCAGCAACAACAGGTCCAGCACCGGGATCAGTTGCGCCACCGCCAGGTAGCGCGAACGGTAGGTGATGCTGCTGTTGCCCAGTTCCAGCAGCCACTCCAGCCCGGCCTGGTCGAACACTGCATCGCTGCGCAAAAACGCCGCCAGGCTGCCGCTGAGGAACTGCAAGCGTTCCAGGCGTCGGCCAATCATCAAGAAGCGCCAGCCCTCGTCGCGGGTCATGTCGTCCAAGGCAAAACCAGACAACGCCGCCAGGGACATCACTAGCCGATTGAGGAAATCCAGCAACTCACCGAAATCCGGCTCCTCGGTTTCCAGCTCCATCGCTTCGCGCTGCAACTCCACCAGCGCCTGCCAGTTCTCCCGGGACAGCTTGCCGCGAACCTGCGAGGCCGCCCACTGCAAGCGCTGCAGGTTGGAGCGCAGGCTGAACGACCAGTCGTCCCCCAACAGCGCCGCCAGCAAACGCTCGTGCAGCTCGCCCTCTTCAGGCAGCAGCATCAGGCTTTCACCCAGGGACACCGCCGACTGCAGGGCCTGCGGGTCATCGCCATCGACATAACGCCCCAGCATGATCCGCAGCAGCCGCGCGCTGTCGTCGCAACGCTCGCAGTAGCGGCCGAACCAGAACAGGTTTTCCACCACCCGCGAAGGCAGGTACGGATCGCGTCGAACCAGGTCGTGGACCCCCACGGTTCGCTGGGCCTTCCATTGTTCACCGCCGGGCGCCTGCTCGCCCAGCACCCAGGTGTCCTTGCTGGCGCCACCACGTTGCATCGACACCACCTCGGCGTCGGCCTCGGCGGCCACGCGGGTCAGGCCACCCGACAGCACCCGATAATCATCCTTCCCGGACACGGCATACACGCGCATGCCGATGGCCCGAGGCTGGATGTGCCCGTCTTCGGCCTGCCAGACCGGGGCCTGGGACAGTTGCGCCAACTCCTGGGCGACATAGGCATAGGGCCGTGCCTGCATGCGCGCCGCCAGTTGGCTGCGCTGCTTCTCGCTCAGGTCGCGGCCGAACACCGGGCTGAAGCTCTGGGAAGGAAATGCCGGCTTGATCAACAGCTGCGGCAATTTCTCCAGGGCCTGGGCCAGCACCGGCGGTTCACCGCACCACCAGGTGGCGATGGACGGCAGTATCAATTCCTCACCGAACAGGTACTGGTTGATCTTCGGCAGGAACCCCAACAGGCCCGGTGACTCCAGCACGCCACTGCCCAGGGCATTGGCCACCAGCACCCGGCCCTGGCGCACCGCTTCCAACAACCCCGGCACGCCGAGGGCCGAATCGGTACGCAGCTCCAGGGGGTCGCAGAAATCGTCGTCGAGCCGGCGCATGATGGCGTGGACCCGGCGCAGGCCACTGAGGGTCTTGAGGTAGACCGTGGCGTCCCGCACGGTCAGGTCGCCTCCCTCTACCAGCGGATAGCCGAGCTGGCGCGCCAGATAAAGATGTTCGAAATAACTTTCGTTGAACCGCCCCGGCGTCAACAGCACCACCAGTGGCGACTCACCGTCGCTGGGGGCCTGTCTTGCCAGGGTTTCCTGCAAGGTGCGGAAAAACCCGGACAAGTGCCGCACCTTCAAGTCGCGATACAAATCGGGGAAGGCGCGGGAAACGATCATGCGATTTTCCAGCGCATAACCGGCCCCCGAAGGCGCCTGGGTCCGATCCGCCGTGACCCACCAACGGCCATCGGGCGTGCGCGCCAGATCCACCGCATACAAGTGCAGGAAGCTGCCGTCCGGTGGCGCGATGCCCTGGCAGGGCCAAAGGAAATTGTTGTGCCCGAATACCAGCTCTGCCGGCAGCAGCCCTTCGCTGATCAGCCGCTGTGGCCCATACAGGTCGGCCAGCACCGCATTGAGCAGCCGCGCACGCTGGGCGATCCCGGCCGACAGATGTTTCCATTCCTGCGGGTCGATCACGTGGGGCAGCAGGTCCAGCTCCCACGGCCGGTCGGCGCCCTTCGGATCGGCGTAGACGTTATAGGTGACACCGTTTTCCTGGATCTGCCGAGCCAGCAGCGCCTGACGCTGGATCAGGTGAGCCGGCGTGCTGCGCTGCAACTGATCGAACAACCGCCGCCAGTGCGGACGCACCGCACCGCTGTCGTCCAACAGTTCGTGATAGGTGCCCGTCGTCAGCGGGTAACGGTCAAGCAGGTCAGGCATGGAAAGCTCGGCAGACGGCAATAAAAGGTGAGACTAGCGCAAGCGCATGACGCCCGGATAGGTGTGTTTTATGTTGGGTCCGGCCTGGGTTTTCAGACTGCAATCATCGTGGCGAGGGGATTTATCCCCGCTGGGCTGCGCAGCAGCCCCCAAACCAGGCAACTCGGTGTGCCAGGAAGATTGAGCTAACTGCTTTAGGGCTGCTGCGCAGCCCAGCGGGGCGGTGCGACGTTTCGCTAAATCCCCTCGCCACAAGGGCCACCTAGCGCTTTAACGCTCCTGGAAAACGTCGCAGATCGAGTGTGAGCGGAAACTCGTCATCCACTGCCAGGCTGGGTGTCGGAAGTTTCCCAGGCGTGTGTCCGATACGGAAGAAACGCGCCATCCGCCGGCTTTCGGCCTCGTTGGCATTCACCGGCAGGCTGTCGTAGTTGCGCCCGCCCGGATGGGCCACGTGATACTGGCAGCCGCCCACGGAACGTTGCATCCAGGTGTCGAGCAAATCGAAGACCAGCGGCGCATGCACCGGGATGGTCGGTTGCAGGCAGTTGGCCGGTTGCCAGGCGCGGAAACGCACCCCGGCGACGAACTCGCCGACCCGACCAGTGGGTTGCAACGGCACCGGCACGCCATTGCAGGTCAGCAGGTAGCGTTGCGGCGCCAGGCCGCTGAGCTTGACCTGCAAGCGCTCCAGGGAGGAATCCACATAACGCACGGTGCCGCCCACCGCGCCCTCTTCCCCCAGCACATGCCAAGGCTCGAGGGCTTGGCGCAATTGCAGCTCGATGCCGCTGACCGCGTAATCGCCCACCTTGGGGAAACGGAACTCCAGGTGCGCGGCGAACCACTCGGCCCGCAGCGGGTAGCCGGCGGCGTTCAGCTCATGGATGACGTCGGCAAAATCCTGCTCGATAAAGTGCGGCAACAGGAAACGGTCATGCAGCTCGGTGCCCCAGCGCGCCAGTTTCGCCGGCGCATAAGGCTCACGCCAGAACCGCACCACCAGCGCCCGCAGCAGTAATTGCTGGGCCAGGCTCATGCGGGCGTGGGGTGGCATCTCGAAAGCACGCAACTCCAACAAGCCGAGACGCCCGGTGGCGCCGTCCGGCGAATAGAGCTTGTCGATGCAGAATTCGGCACGGTGCGTATTGCCGGTCACGTCGATCAACAGGTTGCGCAACAGGCGATCGACCAACCACGGCGGGCATTCCTCGCCGGGCTGTGGCATTTGCGCGAAAGCGATTTCCAGTTCGTACAACGCGTCGTTGCGCGCCTCGTCCACGCGAGGCGCCTGGGAGGTCGGGCCGATGAACAATCCGGAAAACAGGTAGGACAATGACGGATGGTTATGCCAGTAACTGATCAGGCTGCGCAGCAGGTCGGGACGCCGCAGAAACGGTGAGTCAGCCGGTGTCGCGCCACCCAGTACGAAATGGTTACCACCGCCGGTGCCCGTGTGCCGGCCATCGATCATGAATTTCTCGGTGGTCAGTCGGGTCTGTCGCGCCTCTTCGTATAGAAACTCAGTGCGCTCGACCAACTCATCCCAGGTCGCCGAGGGTTGCACGTTGACCTCGATCACACCCGGGTCGGGGGTGATGCGGAAATTGCCCAGGCGCGGGTCGCTCGGCGGCTCGTAGCCCTCCAACAGCACCGGACAGTGCAGCTCCTCAGCCGTCGCCTCGATGGCGCTGACCAGTTCCAGGTAATCCTCGACCCGCTCCAGTGGCGGCATGAACAGGTACAGGCGGCCATCGCGGGCCTCGGCACAGAAGGCGGTGCGGGTCAGCCAGTCGGCGGATTTGTCGATCTCCGGGACACGCTCCTGCTCGGCCGCCGGCTCGCCGTGACGCGCCAGTTGCTCGGTGCCGGGCAGCTCGGGCAAGTCCTGGTTCGGGTCGGTGGGGTGGATGAACGGGTACTCGGCCGCCGTCACCCATGGCTGGGACGCCAGTGGCAAGCGATAGCCCAGGGGCGAATCCCCTGGCACCAGGCGGCAGTGACTGTCACGCAGATACCAGCGACCGCTTTGCCACTGATCGCCCTTGGCGGTACGGGCCAGCGGCAGGACCTGGCCGATGACCTTGTCCAGGCCCTGGCTGAAGACCTTGCGCAACCGTGCACGCTCCAGGGCGTCCTCCAGACGTGGGTCCTCGGCCGTGACATTCGAAGGCAATGCACCTTCGCGCCAGAGGTAATAGAAGTTGTCTTCGTAGGCCGGAAACACGAACCGCGCAGGAATTTTCAAACGCTCGGCAACGCTCGCCAGGAAACGCCCGGCCAGTTCGCCATCGGCGCCGTAGTCCTCCTGCTCATCGGCGATCAACGCGCTGTTGTGCCAGATCGGCACCCCGTCGCGCCGCCAATAGCAGTTGAGCGACCAGCGCGGCAATTGTTCGCCGGGGTACCACTTGCCCTGGCCGAAATGCACCAGCCCCTTGGGCGCATAGTGATTGCGCATGCGCTGGAACAGCTCGGCGGAGAGCCGGCGTTTATCCGGCCCGAGTGCCGCGGTGTTCCACTCGGCACCGTCCGGGTCATCGATGGAGACAAAGGTCGGTTCGCCACCCATGGTCAGGCGCACGTCGCCCTCCAACAGGTCGGCATCGATCTGGCGCCCCAGCGCCTGGATCGCCAGCCACTGTGCGTCGGTGTAAGGCTTGGTCACCCGTGGCGCTTCCCAGACCCGCTCGACGGACATTTCATGGCTGAACTCACACTCGCAAGGCTCCACCAAACCACTGATCGGTGCCGCCGAGGACGGATCGGGACTGCACGCCAACGGGATGTGGCCTTCACCGGCGAACAACCCGGACGTCGCATCCAGGCCGATCCAGCCGGCACCGGGCAGGTAGACCTCGCACCAGGCATGCAGGTCGGTGAAGTCCACGTCAGTGCCAGACGGGCCATCGAGACTTTTCACATCAGCGGTCAACTGGATCAGGTAACCGGAGACAAACCGCGCAGCCAGGCCGAGGTTGCGCAACAGCTGCACCAACAACCAGGCCGAGTCGCGGCAGGAACCGGAGGCGTGCTCCAGCGTATGCTCCGGGGTCTGCACGCCCGGCTCCATGCGGATCAGGTAGTTGATGTCTTCGCTCAGGCGCTGGTTGAGCGCCACCAGGAAATCCACCGCGGGCAACGGCGTGCGGTCGATCCCGTCCAGATAAGCCTGGAACCTCGGCGTCAGCGGCAGGGTTTCCAGGTAAGGCGCCAGCTCCTTGCGCTCGTCGGCCGCGTAGGCGAACGGAATCTTTTCGGCGTAGGGCTCGAGGAAGAAGTCGAACGGATTGAACACCGCCATTTCCGCCAACAAATCGACCTCTATTCGCATCTCCCGGGTTTTCTCGGGAAACACCAACCGCGCCAGGTAATTGCCCTGGGGGTCCTGCTGCCAGTTGATGAAATGCTGCTCGGGCGAAACCTTCAGCGCATAGGAAAGAATCCGCGTGCGGCTGTGGGCCGCCGGGCGCAGGCGAACGATCTGCGGGCCGAGTTCGACGGCGCGGTCGTAGCGGTAATGCGTGACGTGATGCAATGCGACATGGATCGACACGACGTGCCTCCTGCGAGCCTGGGCGTTATCGAAAGCGGCGCAAGACTTATGCCATGCAGGCAGGCCGGACACTTTCTTTATCTACTCAAGGCAGTAGAGCACTAAAAACGCGCGCTGCCCGAATTCATCTGCAAAGCAATGCACATAAATGCGGCGCCGGCAGCGCGAATCGACTCAGCGACGCAGGCGTGATGCCTTGGCGGCCTGGATGATCAGCGCGCGTTGGCGGCGGATGTCGACGAGTTTGCTGCGCATCTCCCGATGGCGCTTGCTGTTGAGCAGCAAGAGCCCCAGCAGTGGCAATAACACCGCGAATAGGTACACGCCCTGATGCGGCCGATACGCGAACGTCGGCAGCACCGCCGCCAGACAGGCCAGGAAATACCCCGCCACCCACCAGACCGCCCAGGCGCGCCCGCGAGCAATCAAGAGGTTGCCCAAGACCAGAACGATCACCAGGGCCAAAGTGCCGAGCCCGACATAGTCGGTCCTGGCTGACGGCTCCAGGGCACGCCAATAAGTGGTCCCGGCCAACACAAGCAGCGTGGACCCGGAAAAGCAGCCCAGCAGGATCGTCCCCATGAAAACCGGAAAATAACGGGCGAGAAATGATTTCAGCGATCCGCCACCGATCATTCCGTGAACTCCTCATATAGGCCGACGGCCACGGTCTTCACATGGCCGCCGCCGGTATAACTGCCGATAACGCCCAGGGCGCCACCCAACGAGTCCTTGATCTGAGTCAGGGTCGCGTGGCGGATTTCAGCGGAGGAATAACGTTTGGGCACGGCCCCCGCGCGTTGCTGCAACTTGAGTAGCTTCGCCGTCAGGCTCGGGTCCTTGAGCGTCAACAGCTCCTTGGTCAGCTTGCTTCGCTCTTGCCGATTCAGGCCCTTGAGCAACTGATACCAACTCTTTCCAGTGCCGGCCGCTTTGTTGGCCTTGAGCAGCCGGACAGTCGTCAGCGCCGAGCCACCGACACCCACCAGGGAAACCCCGTCAAGGATCGGCGACACGATGTTGTACCAGTCCGCGTCATTCATCTCATCGTTGCCGGTCGGATTGGTCAGCTCATTGGCCACCCGCATCCCGCCAATGACGCATTGCGCGGTGCTGGCCGTCGCGGCAGCGGCGCCCAGGGCAACGACAAAGGCACTTGCCCCCGCCGTAAAGGGCACGGCGACGCTTCCACTGAACACCACCACCCAACCAATCACAGCGGCGACACAGGACAAGCCGGCATTGGTTGCTTCAAGCCCAAGCTTGGACTCGCGCGGGCTGCTTTTTACCTGATCGATGAATTGCTGCGGTGCGATGTATTTTTTCGCCTCGCGCAGAATGATGCGCTTGGGCGCGATGCTGCAAATCGGCTTGAATTCGCGCAGGACCACTACGTTGAACTCAGCATCGATATACACCACACCCGCGCCGACGATGCTTGGATCGGCATCAATGGCGGCGAACAGCCGTGGCAGGTTGATTTGGCTTTCAATGCGGCGGCGGGCCATCATCTGGGAGATGCTGTTGTCCATGCCGATGCCGGGTAACGGAGTGCTCATATGAATCGTCCTTGAGAATCGGAGGGTGAGACGTTATCCACACTGAACCCTGTGGCGAGGGGATAAATCCCCTCGCCACAAGAGCGATGTGTCCGGCGTTGTTGTGCCTATTGACGGGAATTGGCGGGCGCCACGATAACAAACGGCCAGCACCGCCGCTAGAAAGCAAAACGCCAGCACTTAGGCTGGCGTTTTACGAGGTGGCAGGGCGATCAGCGCGGCACGACAGGCTTGCGCGCCGGTTTCGGTCCTTTGCCCTTGGCGGCGTCCTTGCGCTCCTTGGCAGCCTGTTGGTTGCGGGCGAATGCCGCGGCCTTGGCTTGCTCGCGCTTGTCCCATGCGTTGCCACCATCGCTGGCACGCGGCGGCAGGCCGGTGTGCTGGGTCAGGATCTTGGTGGTTTCCTTGCCCACCTTGTGGCTGCCGGCTGGCGTCGAATTCTTGCGACGGGCGCTCTGGTAGCTGTCGGTGGACGGCTGGTGCAACGGAATCAATTGGTTCTTGCCCGGCCCGATCAGGTCGGCGCGGCCCATGCGGGTCAGCGCTTCGCGCAGCATCGGCCAACCCTTGGGGTCGTGATAACGCAGGAAGGCCTTGTGCAGACGGCGCTGCTCCTCGCTCTTGACGATGGTCACCGCGTCGCTCTTGTAGGTGACCTTGCGCAGCGGGTTCTTGCCCGAGTGGTACATCGCCGTGGCCGTGGCCATTGGCGACGGATAGAACGCCTGCACCTGGTCGGCGCGGAAGCCGTTGCCCTTGAGCCACAGCGCCAGGTTCATCATGTCTTCGTCGGTGGTGCCCGGGTGAGCGGCGATGAAGTACGGAATCAGGTACTGCTCTTTCCCGGCTTCCTTGGTGTACTTCTCGAACATCCGCTTGAATTTGTCATAGCTGCCGATGCCCGGCTTCATCATCTGGTTGAGCGGGCCTTCCTCGGTATGCTCCGGAGCGATCTTCAGGTAACCGCCGACGTGGTGGGTCACCAGCTCCTTGACGTATTCCGGCGACTCGACCGCCAGGTCGTAACGCAGGCCAGAGGCAATCAGGATCTTCTTCACCCCAGGCAAGGCCCGGGCGCTGCGGTACAGCTGGATCAGCGAAGAATGGTCGGTGTTCAGGTTCGGGCAGATGCCGGGGAACACGCACGATGGCTTGCGGCACGCGGATTCGATTTCCGGGCTCTTGCAGGCAATGCGATACATGTTCGCGGTCGGGCCGCCGAGGTCGGAAATGACTCCGGTGAAACCCGGGACCTTGTCGCGGATCTCTTCGATCTCGCGAATGATCGACTCTTCGGAACGGTTCTGGATGATCCGGCCTTCGTGCTCGGTGATCGAGCAGAACGTGCAGCCACCGAAGCAGCCACGCATGATGTTCACCGAGAAACGGATCATCTCGTAGGCCGGGATCTTCTCCTTGCCGTACGCCGGATGGGGGACGCGTGCGTAAGGCATGCCAAACACGTAGTCCATTTCTTCGGTGGTCATCGGAATGGGCGGCGGGTTGAACCAGACATCGACTTCGCCGTGCTTCTGCACCAGGGCGCGAGCATTGCCTGGGTTGGTTTCCAGGTGAAGCACACGGTTGGCGTGGGCGTAGAGCACCGCGTCGCCACGGACCTTTTCCACCGATGGCAGACGGATCACGGTTTTGTCGCGGGTCATTTTCGGGCTCGCCAGGATCTGTACGACCTTGGCTTCGCTCGGGTCTTCAACCGGACCCTTCTCCTGCTCGATGGCGCAGGCTTGAGTGTCCTGGGTGTTGACGTACGGGTTGATGATCTTGTCGATCTTGCCCGGACGGTCGATGCGCGTGGAGTCGACTTCGTACCAGTCTTTCGGCGTATCACGACGGATGAAGGCCGTACCGCGCACGTCGGTGATGTCTTCGATCTTGTGGCCGTAGGACAGGCGCTGGGCGACTTCGACAATCGCCCGCTCGGCATTGCCGTAGAGCAGGATGTCGGCGCAGGCGTCGATCAGGATCGAGTTGCGGACACGGTCCTGCCAGTAATCGTAGTGAGCGATACGGCGCAGCGACGCTTCGATACCACCCAGAACGATCGGCACATGCTTGTAGGCCTCCTTGCAGCGCTGGCTGTAGACCAGGCTCGCCCGATCCGGCCGTTTGCCCGCCATGCCACCCGGGGTGTAGGCGTCGTCGGAGCGAATTTTCTTGTCAGCGGTGTAGCGGTTGATCATCGAGTCCATGTTGCCGGCCGCGACACCGAAAAACAGGTTGGGCTCGCCAAGCTTCATGAAGTCGTCTTTGGACTGCCAGTTCGGCTGGGCAATGATCCCGACGCGAAAGCCCTGGGCTTCCAGCAAACGGCCAATGATCGCCATGCCGAACGACGGGTGATCGACGTAGGCATCACCGGTCACGATGATGATGTCGCACGAATCCCAGCCGAGCTGATCCATCTCCTCCCTGCTCATGGGCAGGAACGGCGCCGGGCCGAAACATTCGGCCCAGTACTTGGGATAGTCAAATAACGGCTTGGCTGCTTGCATGTCGATAACCGGTATAAAAGATGAAAAATCGCGGGCGCGGAATATAGCACAAATTTTGACCAATTCCGACGGCTATGGTCGGAAATCGGCGGCGCACCTATCGCGAGCAGGCTCGCTCCCACAGAGGAATGCATTCCAGGGTGGGAGCGAGCCTGCTCGCGATGAGGCCGCATCAGACGATGAAGAACTTACTCGTCGTCATCAAAATTGTAGCTACCCGGCGCCAGGTTTTCGAAGCGCGTGTACTTACCGATAAACGCCAGGCGGATGAAGCCGATCGGGCCGTTCCGCTGCTTGCCGATGATGATTTCGGCGATGCCCTTGTGCTCCGTCTCGGGGTGATACACCTCGTCGCGGTACACGAACATGATGACGTCGGCGTCCTGCTCGATCGCTCCGGATTCCCGCAAGTCGGAGTTCACCGGACGCTTGTTGGGGCGCTGTTCCAGGGAACGGTTCAACTGGGAAAGCGCCACCACCGGGCAGTTGAACTCCTTGGCCAGGGCCTTGAGGGAACGGGAGATTTCGGAAATCTCGTTGGTCCGGTTGTCGCCGCTGGAACCGGGGATCTGCATCAGTTGCAGGTAGTCGATCATGATCAACCCGACCTCACCGTGCTCACGCACCAGGCGACGGGTCCGAGCGCGCATTTCCGATGGGCTGATACCAGCCGTATCGTCGATGAACAGCTTGCGGTCGTTGAGCAGGTTGACCGCCGAGGTGAGGCGCGGCCAGTCGTCGTCTTCCAGTTGGCCGGAACGAACCTTGGTCTGGTCGATACGCCCCAGGGACGAGAGCATACGCATGATCAGCGATTCGCCTGGCATCTCGAGGGAGTACACCAACACCGCCTTTTCGCTGCGTAGCACGGCGTTTTCCACCAGGTTCATCGCAAAGGTGGTTTTCCCCATGGACGGACGGCCGGCGACGATAATCAGGTCGGACGGCTGCAGGCCGCTGGTCTTCTCGTCGAGGTCGGTGTAGCCGGTGGACAGGCCGGTAATGGCGTTGTCAGTGTTGAACAAGGTGTCGATACGGTCGATCGCCTTGGTCAACAGGTCGTTGACGCTGACCGGGCCACCGGTTTTCGGCCGGGCCTCGGCGATCTGGAAGATCTGCCGTTCGGCTTCGTCAAGGATCTCGGCGGCGGTGCGGCCTTCCGGGTTGAAGGCGCTGTCGGCGATCTCGGTACTGATGCCGATCAATTGGCGCAAGGTCGCCCGTTCGCGCACGATCTGCGCGTAAGCCTTGATGTTGGCGACAGACGGCGTGTTTTTCGCCAGCTCACCCAGGTAACCGAGACCGCCGACCTGGGATGTCTGCCCTTCCTTGTCCAATTGCTCGGCCAGGGTCACGACGTCGATCGGCATGTTCTGATCGGCCAACTTGGCGATCGCACGGAAAATCAGCCGGTGGTCATGCCGGTAGAAATCGCCATCGGAGACTTGATCGAGCACGCGTTCCCAGGCGTTGTTGTCCAGCATCAGGCCACCGAGCACGGCCTGTTCGGCCTCGATGGAATGCGGAGGCACCTTCAGGGCAGCGGTTTGCAGATCGTATTGCTCGGGAGCGGTGATTTCGTTCATGGCCACTTCTGGTTATGAAAATCAGGAATTGCAGAAAGACAAAGGGCACGACCTGTAAACAGGATCGTGCCCGATGTTACCGGCAAGCACCCGAGGGTGCCAGCCGACAGGTGTTGCTTAAGCTGCTACCACGACAACGCGTACGGTGGCTTCAACTTCGGCGTGCAGGTGCACGGCTACGTCGAATTCGCCTACGTTGCGGATGGTGCCGTTCGGCAGACGAACTTCGCTTTTCGCAACTTCAACGCCGGAGGCGGTCAGTGCGTCAGCGATGTCGTGAGTACCGATCGAACCGAACAGCTTGCCTTCGTCGCCAGCGGTGGCAGTGATGGTCACTTCCAGCTCGGCCAGTTGGGCAGCACGGCTTTCAGCCGAGGTTTTACGGTCTGCGGCAGCTTTTTCCAGCTCAGCACGACGCTCTTCGAACGCAGCCAGGTTGGCAGCGGTCGCAGCGGTGGCTTTGCCGTAAGGCAGCAGGTAGTTACGACCGTAGCCGGCCTTAACGTTTACTTTGTCACCCAGGTTGCCCAGGTTGGTGACTTTTTCCAGAAGGATCAGTTGCATGTGAAAATCCTCTAACTTTTAACCTTCACCGTTCGCGTTGTCGGCGTCTTTCGGCGCCATACGACCGCGAAAATCAATCAGGCTGTCGACGATGGCCAAGACCACCAGCAACGGATAGATCAGTTGCATGAACAGCAACAACGTGACGTACAACCCCACCAGCCAGAACCTGGCCAGTCGCTTTTGCGCCACCAGCCCATGAATCAGGGCCAGGGCGGCAAAGACCAGCGGTACACTGCACAACGGCGTGAGCATCGCCATCTGCGGACCGAAGTTCGGCCCCAGAAGCATGCCCGCCAACAGCAACATCGCCAGCCCAAGCGGGAAACGGATGGCGCGAAACTCGCGACCAAAACCACCCGGGTTGTACAACAACGCCTGCCAGTAGCGCCCGATAACCAGGCTCAGCACACTGACGATTTGCAACAAGGCCGCAATCAGTCCGGTCAGGACGGGGGCGATCAGGGACGCGAAACGCGCCTGCTCTTCTACCGACATCTGCTGGTAGAGATCACCGAGCGCCTCGGGCAGGATTTTTATCAAAGCCTGCGACAGCATCTCGATCTGGGGTGCGAAAGCCACCCCGAGCACCACTGAAAACACCACGCCTATCGCTATGCTGACCAGCAGCACGCGGTTCCAGGATTCGCTAGCGCGCAACACCAACGCCAGCGCCGAAGTCCCCAGCAGTACCATGACTGCACGCGGGTCCGCGGAATACAGCCACCAGAGCAAGGCCGGCAGCAGTCCTAGAGCAAGAACGCCCAAGGCGTCCCTCAATCCGCGCCGCAGGAGTACAAGACTCCCGGCGGCAGCACCCAACCAATACAACAACGGCAATGCCGCGCATCCAGCCACTACCAGAGTGGCCTGCATACGACCGCGCATGATGAACTCAGCTAAGGCGCGCATGCATTCAATCCCTTACTACTCGTCGACTGCCCGGTCTCAGCGGCCGTGGCTGTCGGTGTAGGCCAGCAGGGCCAGGAAGCGGGCGCGCTTGATAGCGGTGGCCAGCTGACGCTGATAACGAGCTTTGGTACCGGTGATACGGCTTGGAACGATTTTGCCGGTCTCGGATACGTAGGCTTTCAGAGTGTTGAGATCTTTGTAATCGATCTCTTTCACGTCTTCAGCGGTGAAGCGGCAGAATTTACGACGACGGAAGAAACGTGCCATGTGATTGGCTCCTTAAAAGGTCCGTGGATTACTCGTCAGCGTTATCGCTGTTGTCGCTGTCGCTATCGCTGTCATCGCCATCGGCGCTGTCAGAGTGCTCAGGACGGTCGCGACGCTCACGGCGCTCACTGCGGTTTTCTTCAGCCTTGAGCATCTCGGATTGGCCGGTGACGGCTTCTTCGCGACGGATGACCAGGTTACGGATCACTGCATCGTTGTAGCGGAAGTTGTCTTCCAGCTCGGCCAGGGCCTTGCCAGTGCACTCAACGTTCAGCATCACGTAGTGAGCCTTGTGAACATTGTTGATTGCGTAGGCCAGTTGACGACGGCCCCAATCTTCCAGACGGTGGATTTTGCCGCCGTCTTCTTCGATCAGCTTGGTGTAACGCTCAACCATGCCGCCGACTTGCTCGCTTTGATCCGGGTGGACCAAAAAGATGATTTCGTAATGACGCATGAATGCTCCTTACGGGTTGTAGCCTGCCGCTCAAAAACGGTCAGACAAGGAGTGAATGACACTTATGGACTTGTGGACGCTAGACACATCAGTGCCTGCCATCACAGCAAGGGGCGCAATTGTAGAGAAGGGCCGAGGGCGGCGCAAGGCAATTGGCGATTATTTGAACAACCACTGACGATTGCGGGGCTGACAAATGTAGGAGCTGCCGAAGGCTGCGATCTTTTGATCTTGATCTTTCGCTTGAGACTCAACTGCCAGGGATAAGATCGCAGCCTCGTTGCACTCGTCAGCTCCTACAAGGGTATGTCAGGGCTTTTTGGCGGAAGCCTTGACGCTGCGCTGGCGCAGCGCTTCGAACAGGCACACGCCGGTCGCCACCGAAACGTTGAGGCTGCTGACGCTGCCGGCCATCGGCAGCTTGACCAGGTAGTCGCAATGCTCGCGGGTCAGGCGGCGCATGCCCTTGCCTTCGGCCCCCATGATCAGGATCGTCGGGCCCGTCAGGTCCTGGTCATAGATACTGACCTCGGCCTCACCCGCCGTGCCGACCACCCACAAGCCGCGCTGCTGGAGCTTTTCCAGGGTGCGCGCCAGGTTGGTCACCGCCACCAGCGGAATCACTTCCGCCGCGCCGCAGGCCACCTTGCGCACCACCGGCGTCAAGGTTGCCGACTTGTCTTTAGGCACGATCACCGCCAACGCACCCGCTGCATCCGCCGAACGCAGGCAAGCGCCCAGGTTGTGCGGATCGGTCACGCCGTCCAGCACCAGCAACAGCGGCGCGCCTTCGGTACGGTCGAGCAGCTCGTCGAGCATCGCCTCGCCCCAGACCTGGCTCGGGCTTACGTCCGCAACCACACCCTGGTGAACGCCTTCGACCCACACGTCCATTTCACGACGCTCGGCCTGGCCGATGGCAACCTTGTTTTGGGTGGCCAGTTCGACCAGCGCTTGCACACGCGGCTCGCTGCGACCCTCTGCCAACCATACTTGCTTGACACGTTTAGGGTGGTGACGCAGCAGTGCTTCTACGGCATGCACGCCGTAGATTTTTTCCAGACTCATGACTTGGCCTTAGGTTTGCGCGACCCGCCGCTTTTGGCGGGAGCCGAACCCGCTTTTGGCGGGCCTTTACGGTGTTTACTTGGCTTGCTCGACGGCTTTTCCGCCCCGTGGGACTTTCCCCCAGACGCCGCTTTACCACCGCTCTTGGCTTCGTTGAGCAACTGCTGCTTCAACTCGCGGCTCTTGCGCAGCTCGGCGTTTTTCGCCGCAGCGTCGCTGGGGCGGTAGGCTTCGGGAGCCTTGTCCTTGGCAGACGAACGGCGACCGGCCTTGGCTGGCTCAGGCTCTGCGGTTTTGGCAGGAGCACCTTTACCTCTGCCTTTGGTCGCAGGCGCGGCGGTCTCGCTGCCACGCTTTTTACGGCCAGTCGGTGCTTCGGCAGGCTTGTCGGACATTCCGAAGTCGATCTTGCGCTCATCGAGGTCGACGCGCATGACCTGCACTTCCACGGTGTCGCCCAGACGGAAGCTGCGACCGGTGCGCTCGCCCGCCAGGCGGTGGTGCACAGGATCGAAGTGGTAGTAATCACCCGGCAAGGCGGTGACGTGCACCAAGCCCTCGACGTAGATGTCGGTCAGCTCGACAAACAAACCAAAGCCTGTCACTGCAGTGATCACGCCTGGGAACGACTCGCCCACGCGGTCTTTCATGAACTCGCACTTGAGCCAGTTCACCACGTCGCGGGTAGCTTCGTCGGCGCGGCGCTCGCTCATGGAGCACTGCTCGCCCAACTGCTCCAGGGCCGCTTCGTCGTACGGATAGATCCGCGCCTTCGGAATGGTCATGGCACCGGCGCGCTTGACGTGCGGGGTGTTCTGCTTGGAATGGATCACGCTGCGGATCGCGCGGTGCGTGAGCAAGTCCGGGTAACGGCGAATCGGCGAGGTGAAGTGGGTGTACGCCTCGTAATTCAGGCCAAAGTGGCCCTGGTTGTCGGCGCTGTACACCGCCTGGCTCAGGGAGCGCAGCATCACGGTCTGGATCACATGGTAATCCGGACGGTCCTTGATGCTGGCCAGCAGTGCCTGGTAGTCCTTCGGCGTCGGGCCGTCCTTGCCTTTGTGCAGGGACAGGCCGAGCTCGCCGAGGAAAGCACGCAGTTTTTCCAGACGCTCCGGCGGCGGGCCGTCGTGCACGCGGTACAACGCAGGAATCTCGTGTTTCTTGAGGAATTCCGCGGTGGCCACGTTGGCTGCCAGCATGCACTCTTCGATCAGCTTGTGCGCATCGTTACGGGTGGTCGGGGTGATTGCGGCGATCTTGCGCTCGGAACCGAAGACAATCCGGGTTTCCTGGGTCTCGAAATCGATCGCGCCACGCACGTGACGGGCCCCCAGCAACACCTTGTACAGCGAGTACAGCTGCTTGAGGTGCGGCACCACGCCAGCGTATTCGGTACGCAGGGCCTTGGCTTCACTGGTCTTCGGCGTTTCCAGGATGGTGCTGACCTTGTTGTAGGTCAGGCGCGCCTGGGAGTGGATCACCGCTTCGTAGAACTGGTAGTCGGTCATTTCGCCGGTTTTGGAGATGGTCATCTCGCACACCATGGCCAAACGGTCGACTTTCGGGTTCAGCGAGCACAGGCCGTTGGACAGCTGCTCAGGCAGCATCGGGATCACGCGCTCAGGGAAATACACGGAGTTGCCGCGCACCTGGGCTTCGTTATCCAGGGCCGAACCGATCTTCACGTAGCTGGACACGTCAGCAATCGCGACGAACAACTTCCAGCCGCCGGAGAACAGGCGCAGCTTGCCAGGCTTGGCTTCGCAGTAGACCGCATCGTCGAAGTCGCGGGCGTCTTCGCCGTCGATAGTGACGAACGGCAGATGGCGCAGGTCGATGCGTTTTTCTTTATCTTTCTCTTCAACTTCCGGCTTGAGCTTGGCGGCTTCCTTGAGCACAGCCTCGGGCCAGACGTGAGGAATGTCGTAGGTGCGCAGCGCAACGTCGATCTCCATGCCCGGCGCCATGTAGTTGCCGACCACTTCAACGATATCGCCCTGCGGCTGGAAGCGCGCAGTTGGCCAGTGGGTGATTTTCACCTCGACGAACTGACCTACCTTGGCGGCGCCATTACGGCCCGGGGTAATCAGCACTTCCTGCTGGACCTTCGGGTTATCCGGCACAACAAAACCGATACCACCTTCTTCGAAGTAACGGCCGACGATGGATTCGTGGGCACGGGACACTACTTCGACGATCACGCCTTCACGGCGACCACGACGGTCCAGGCCGGACACGCGTGCCAGCGCCCGGTCGCCATCGAACACCAGGCGCATTTGCCCCGGGCTCATGAACAGGTCGTCGCTGCCGTCGTCCGGGATCAGGAAACCGAAGCCGTCACGGTGACCGGCGATGCGGCCCAGGATCAGGTCGAGCTTGTCCACCGGCGCATAGGTCCCGCGCCGGGTGTAGATCAGTTGAGCGTCGCGCTCCATGGCGCGCAGACGGCGGCGCAGGGCTTCGAGTTGGTCCTCGGTGGTCAGACCGAACTCTTCGACCAGCTGCTCGCGGCTAGCAGGCGAACCCCGATCGGCGAGATGCGCCAGGATCAGTTCGCGGCTAGGAATAGGGTTTTCATATTTTTCCGCTTCACGAGCGGCCTCGGGATCGAGGGACTGCCAATCGGCCATTAGAGAGTTTTCACCTTGTCTATATGCGGGTTAGTTTGGCATAGGCTTAATGAAACGGGAAATTTCAAGCATCCGATCGCTTTTCTAAAGTCATTTGGCCTGCCTTGGAAGCCCGGAAAAGCGCCGCTCGTGAAATTTAGCGGTTTTTTTCTCAGGAGGGGTTTACAGTTAAAAAGACGCTCCGTATAGTGCGCGCCATCGACGACGTACACACGATGTCGATATTGCCCAGATGGTGAAATTGGTAGACACGCCAGCTTCAGGTGCTGGTGACCGCAAGGTCGTGGAAGTTCGAGTCTTCTTCTGGGCACCAATTTCGAGCAACAGGTCAATGGCCTGCTGGCTCAACAAAAACCCGCGAAAGCGGGTTTTTGCATTTTTGCCCCCTGCAATTGCGTTTGGCAATTACTAAAACAAAAACAGGGGTTTACAGATCAAAATGCGCTCCGTATAGTGCGCCACATCAACAGCGGCAACGCTGAAGATGCTGCCCAGATGGTGAAATTGGTAGACACGCCAGCTTCAGGTGCTGGTGACCGCAAGGTCGTGGAAGTTCGAGTCTTCTTCTGGGCACCAATTCAAGCTTCAAGGTTACAGCCTTGAACCTCACAGAAACCCGCGAAAGCGGGTTTTTGCGTTTCTGCACGCCTAAAATTGGAACACCCCCCTGTGGCGAGGGAGCTTGCTGTGGCGCCCGCCTATGCGCTGGTGTTCCTGGATGCAATGAAGGAACCGACCGCCACACTGCTGAGGCCGACCGGGCTCAATACGCTGGCAACGCCGTTTGGGCCCATACCTCGAATGTGGAGTTCGCGGCGGCGCCTTATGCGGCGCTGTTGATTCTGGTATCGGGGTTGCCGGTTTATTTGCTGACGACGCGGATGTACCTGAGCCGCTGAGACCGCCATCGCGAGCAGGCTCGCTCCCACAATTGGATCGGGGCACGACCGGAGAGACTGGTTGGCTGTTAGGCCGCCTTCGCGGGCAAGCCCGCTCCCACAATTGGATCGGAGTATGACTGGAGAGCTAGGTCGGCTATCAGGCCGCCTCGCGAGCAAGCTTTGCTCCCACAGATCTGATGAGGTGTACGACTGGGAGAACCAGGTTGGCTGTTAGGCCGCCTTCGCGGGCAGGCCCGCTCCCACAATTGGATCGGAGTATGACTGGAGAGCTAGGTCGGCTATCAGGGCGCCTCGCGAGCAAGCTTTGCTCCCACAGATCTGATGTGGCGTACGACTGGGAGAACCAGGTTGGCTGTTAGGCCGCCTTCGCGGGCAGGCCCGCTCCCACAATTGGATCGGAGTATGACTGGAGAGCTAGGTCGGCTATCAGGCCGCCTCGCGAGCAAGCTTTGCTCCCACAGGTCCTGCTCAAACAAGTCTGATGGGTGTACGACCGTGAGAGCCAGGTCGGCTACTAGGCCGCCTCGCGGCGGACGTTGATCTCGGGAGCCCCGTTAACCACGATGGCCGAACGCAGGCATTGTGGAGTGGGCATCCCGGCATGGATGCCGGGATAGCCGCGCTGGGCCATGGATGGCCCTTCGCGGCGGGCCCACGGAGCAATGCCGGAGTGAGGGCATGCCGAGCCTAAGCGAGGCACCGAGTGGTGGGGCAAAAGCGTTTTGCTTACTTTTGCGCTTCTCAAAAGTGAGCCGCTGTAAGAGCGGAACCATAAGCCGCCGTTACCACAGCAATGGATATGTACTCAGTCAAGCCGCCATCGCGAGCAAGCTCGCTCCCACAGAGGTACCAGCCGCCAGATCAGGCCCGGAACTGCCCCAAACTCGCCTTCAACTGCGCCGCCAACCCATCCAGGACCTTACCGCTGGCCGTGGTCTCCACCACGGCCTGGGCCGCCTTCTCGGCCTGGGCATGGATGGTTTCCACCCGCCCGCGCACCGCTTGCGCGCCCTGGGCCTGATGGGCCGCGGCCTGAGTTGCCAGGCCAATGGCCGCATGCACCTGCTCGACAGACGCCTGAACCGACTGCTGCAGCCGCGCACTGTCTCGCAGCACCAACAAGCCCTCACTGGCCTGGCGCCCGGCCTGGCCGATAGCGGCTACCGCCTCGCGAGCGCCCTGCTGCAAGGCCACGATATGCGCCTGGATATCGCCCGTTGAGCTTTGGGTCTTGCTCGCCAACGCCCGCACCTCATCCGCCACCACGGCAAACCCGCGCCCGGTTTCCCCGGCCCGCGCCGCTTCGATGGCCGCGTTCAAAGCCAACAAGTTAGTCTGCTCGGCGATGCCGTGGATCACCGTCAGCACCACTTCGATCTGTTCGCTCTGCTGCGCCAGCCGCTCGATCACTTTCGCCCCAGTGTCTACCTGCCCGGCCAACGCCTCGATCAAGCTGCCGACCTTGGCCGAAGTGCGGGTGTTTTCATCGGTGGCCTGGCGGATCTCCACCACCTGCTGCAAGGCCGCCTGCATCGCCTGGCTTTCCGATTGAGCTTCATCCGCCATTTGCGACAGCGCCCGCAGACTCTCGGCCACTTCATCACGCTGCATCCCGGCCGCCGCATCGGCACCGGAGTTGCGCAAGGTCATCGCACCGATTTCCACACCGGTACGCTGGGCCACATCGCCCGCCTCGCGCACGATGGGTTGCAACTTATCCACAAAGCGATTGACCGCTGACGCCATGTCGCCGATTTCGTCCTTGCTGTTGATTTGCACGCGCTTGGTCAGATCACCCTCGCCTGCCGCCAGGTCGTTCATGGCCGCGATCAGCAACTTCAAGCGATTGACCACCCGACGCCCCAGCACCACGGCCAGCAGGGCCAGCACACCAAAGCCCACCAGCGCCAGCCCCAGGCCGATGCGCCAGCGCAAGGTGCCTGCCGCTTCCTGCACGGTGCTGGCGGTGTTGGTCTGCATCTGTGTGGCGGTGGCCTGGGCCGACTCCAGACGACCGCGCATGGCCGTGGCGCTGTCGGCCGCCGCCCCCTTGAGGCTGTCACCGACCAACTGGTCGCTGCTGGCGATCAAGGCCGAGAAGCGCTGGTCCAACGCTTTCAGGTCGGCTTCAACGGAAGCCGTGGAAACGCCCATCAACACTTTGCCAATCTCTACGCCGTTGGGGCTGATCGAGGCTTCGAGGTAATACACCGACGGGTCGCTCTTCGCCGCATCCAGCACTTTGTCCAACGCCCGCTCGCCCTTGCCTTTTTCCAGCAGCGCCTTGTTGATCGGGTTTTCCCGGTTCAGGTAGCGGGTCAGGTGCTCACCATTGGCGTCATCATAGATAACGAACAGCACATTGGGATTGCGCTGGGCCCGACGGGCGAATTCGGAAAGGGTCGGTATGTCGCTGTCCCACATGGCGCGGGGCGCGACCGAGGCCAGGAGTTGCGCCATATCGTTGGCGGAGTCCTTGAGCGATTGTTCGAGTGTCGTGCGCAACTGCGCCTGCTCGTCCTTCAGGCGCGTCGACAAACCGACGGTAAGGCGCTGACGAGTGCTGGCAGACAAACTGTCCAGGCTTGAGGTGACCTCGCGCCCGGCCTGCTCCAGTTCGCCAGACAATTTCTGACTATCCCCCCCCAGCCGGGCCCCTAGCTCGGCCTCCAGCGCGGTGACCGTGCTTCGCGTCAGCGCGACGGCCACCAGCACTTGCACCAAAAGGGCGATACCCAGGGTAACGAACACAGGCCGCAACAGACGGCTTTGTAACAGTGAGAGAACGGCCGACACAGGGGAATCCCTCTACTAAACGCCATTAAATTGATGGCACTTCAAAGAAGTACTTATTATTAACGATGCATAGCAAAGGTCGTGCCGTTCGACCGGCAGAGACGACAAAGGCCCCAAACGAGGGGCCTTTGTGTTTTACATCAACGACTTATCAGGCAAACGGGTGACGCAGAACGATGGTTTCGTTGCGGTCCGGCCCCGTCGAAATAATGTCGATCGGCGCACCGACCAACTCTTCGACGCGCTTGATGTAGTTGCGGGCCGCCACTGGCAGCTCTTCCAGGGTCTTGGCACCCACGGTCGATTCGGTCCAGCCTGGCATCTGCTCGTACACCGGCTCCAGGCCGATGTAGCTGTCGGCGTCGGTCGGTGCGTCGATGACGGCGCCGTCCTGATTTTTGTAGCCCACGCAGATGTTGATGGTTTCCAGGCCGTCCAGCACGTCCAGCTTGGTCAGGCACAGGCCCGAGATGCTGTTGACGTCGATGGCGCGACGCAGGATGACAGCATCGAACCAGCCACAACGACGGGCACGGCCGGTGGTAGCACCGAACTCGTGGCCGCGCTTGGCCAGGAAGGCGCCAACGTCGTCGAACAGCTCAGTCGGGAATGGACCCGAACCCACGCGAGTGGTGTAGGCCTTGGTGATACCCAGGATGTAGTCCAGGTACATCGGACCGAAACCCGAACCGGTGGCGATGCCGCCGGCGGTGGTGTTGGAGCTGGTGACGTACGGGTAGGTGCCGTGGTCGATGTCCAGCAGCGAACCCTGGGCACCTTCGAACATGATGTCCTTGCCAGCGCGACGCAGCTCGTGCAGCTCAGCAGTGACGTCGAGCATCATCGGCTTGAGCAGCTCGGCGTACTCCATGCACTCGTCCAGGGTTTTCTGGAAGTCGATGGCCGGTTCTTTGTAGTAATTGACCAGGACGAAGTTGTGGTAGTCCAGCAACTCGCCCAGCTTGGCGGCGAAACGCTCACGGTGGAACAGGTCACCGATGCGCAGGCCACGACGAGCCACCTTGTCTTCGTAGGCCGGGCCGATGCCGCGACCGGTGGTGCCGATCTTCAGCTCGCCACGGGCCTTTTCACGGGCCTGGTCCAGCGCGACGTGATAGGACAGGATCAGCGGGCAGGACGGGCTGATACGCAGGCGCTCGCGCACCGGTACGCCTTTTTCTTCCAGCTTGATGATTTCCCGCAGCAAGGCGTCGGGAGCAACCACCACACCGTTGCCGATCAGGCACTGTACGCCTTCGCGCAGCACGCCCGACGGAATCAGGTGCAGGACGGTTTTTTCACCGTCGATCACCAAGGTGTGACCTGCGTTGTGGCCACCCTGGTAGCGCACTACGGCGGCAGCATGTTCGGTCAGCAGATCAACGATCTTGCCTTTGCCCTCATCACCCCACTGGGTGCCCAGGACTACGACATTCTTACCCATAACACTTGTCCTCATTCGCGCAAACTTGGTGCCGGCCGCAGCCGGCAGGAAAACTCAAGAAGCCAGCGGCAATACTTGCCAAAGCCCGTTCTGCTGAATCAATTGCCGGTCGCAGTCCGCTTCACGGGCGGCGGCCAAAGGTTGCCCAGGCAAGGCCTGGACGACACGCTGACCCTCACTGCGCAACTGGCAGACTGCTTGCCAGAGTGCCGCATCCGTACTGTCAGGCATCCAGATACCGCCAGACGGTAGCTCGACTTCAGCACGCCCCAGGGTCACCAGGGTTTTCAAATCGGTAGAGAAACCGGTCGCCGGACGGGCACGACCAAAGTCGGCACCGATGTCGTCATAACGGCCGCCCTGGGCGATGGATTGACCCACGCCCGGTACGAACACAGCGAACACGACGCCCGTGTGGTAGTGATAGCCGCGCAACTCACCCAAGTCGAAATACAGCGGCAACTCAGGGAAGCGCACCGACAGACGCTCGGCAATCGCCAACAGGTCGTCCAGCGCCGCCAACACAGGCGCCGGCGCGCGGGCCAGGCGCTCACGGGCAGCGGCCAATACTTCACGTCCGCCACACAGGTCCACCAGCGCCCGCAGCATGCCCGACAGATCGGCCGGCAGGCCCTCGGTCAGGCTGATGACCTCGTCGATAGCCTTGCGTTGCAGGGCATCGAACAGCTGTTGCTCCACTTCGCCGGACAAACCGGCCGCACGGGCCAGGCCGCGATAGATGCCAACATGCCCCAGGTCCATATGGACATCCGGCACGTCAGCCAGTTGCAGCATGGCCAACATCAGGCTGATGACTTCTACGTCGCTGCTCGGACTGGCGTCGCCATACAACTCGGCGCCCAGCTGGATCGGGCTGCGCGAAGACGACAAGGCACGCGGCTGGGCATGCAGCACACTGCCGGCGTAGCACAGGCGGCTCGGACCTTCACGGCGCAGGGTGTGGGCATCGATACGCGCCACTTGCGGCGTGATGTCGGCCCGAAAGCCCATCTGCCGGCCCGACTGCGGGTCGATAACCTTGAAGGTGCGCAGGTCCAGGTCCTGGCCCGCGCCGGTGAGCAGGGATTCCAGGTACTCGATATGCGGGGTGACGACGAACTCGTAACCCCAACTCTGGAACAGATCCAACACCTGACGACGCGCTACTTCGATACGCGCAGCTTCCGGTGGCAGTACTTCTTCGATGCCATCTGGCAGCAGCCAGCGGTCTACCGTTGCCATTACGCCATTCCCCTATGGTCCGGGCGGCCAGCTTTCGGGCTGGCCTTGAGTGAAGCAGAAAATGCCTGCGCCAGGCGCGCATCCTGGGCAAAAAACGCGCAAGAGCGACGTGACGAATGGCCCACAATCGGCCTCGCCCGGCACTTCCCTCGAAAAACCTGTCGGGTCGTTCAACCCGACGCCTGCACCTATAAACCGCAATCGAACGTGCAGACGCAAAAAAGCCGGGAATTTCCCGGCTGCCGCATCATACACACGTTTTCCCAAAGGATCACCCCGCCCGATGCTTTAGCCGCCGGGCGGAGTGTCTCAGGTCAACGTCGCATCAAGGCTTGGACTTTTCCAGGTAGTGGAAGAAGTCGCTGCTTGGGTCCAGGACCAGGACGTCGGATTTGTTCGCGAAGCTTTCACGGTAGGCGCGCAGGCTACGGTAGAACGCGTAGAACTCCTGATCCTGACCGTAGGCCTTGGAGTAGATCGAAGCGGCCTGGGCATCACCATCACCACGGACCTCTTCCGATTCACGATAGGCTTCGGCCAGCAGCACGCGGCGTTGGCGATCGGCGTCGGCACGGATGCCTTCGGCCAGCTCGTTACCCTTGGCGCGGTGCTCGCGGGCTTCACGCTCACGCTCGGTGCTCATGCGCTCGAACACGCTGCGGTTCACTTCCTTCGGCAGGTCGATGGCCTTGACCCGGACATCGACCACTTCGATACCCAGCTCTTTTTCCGCCATCGCATTCAGCGAACGGGTGATGTCGGCCATGAGCGCATCACGCTCACCGGAAACCACTTCATGCAGCGTGCGCTTACCGAACTGGTCACGCAGGCCCGATTCCAGACGACGGGACAGACGCTCGTCGGCGATCTGCTTCAGACCAGAGGTCGCGGTGTAGAAGCGCTCGGCATCCTTCACACGCCACTTGGCATAGGCATCCACCATCACGGCTTTCTTTTCCAGCGTCAGGAAGCGTTGCGTCGGCGCATCCAGCGTCATCAGGCGAGCGTCGAACTTGCGCACCTTGTTGACGTACGGCACCTTCACATGCAGCCCTGGCTGGACATCAGCCTGGACCACGCGACCGAATTGCAGCAACACCGCGCGCTCGGTCTGAGCCACGATGTAGAAGCAGTTCCAGGCAGCGATCGCCACGACGACACCGACAATAAGGGCGATCAGCGATTTATTGCTCATCAGCGACTCTCCCTGGTACGTGCTTGCTGTTGTTGCAGGTCCGCCGCCGCACGGGTGCCGGCCTCATTGCTGGCCGCCGCCGAGCTGGTCGGTGGCGTGCTGGTGTTGCGACCGCTCTCGACCATCTTGTCCAGCGGCAGGTACAGCAGATTGCTCTGGCCGTTCTTGTTGCCGGTCACGAGGACCTTGCTGGTGTTGCTGAAGACTTCCTGCATGGTGTCCAGGTACAGACGTTGGCGGGTCACTTCAGGGGCCTTGCGATACTCGGCCACCAGCTTGGTGAAACGATCAGCCTCACCCTTGGCACGGGAGACCACTTCATCACGGTAACCGTTGGCATCCTCGATGATGCGCTGGGCCTGACCACGGGCTTCCGGCACGACGCCGTTGGCATAGGTTTCGGCCTGGTTGCGCGAACGCTGCTCGTCTTCACGGGCACGGATCACGTCGTCGAAGGCTTCCTGGACCTCACGCGGGGCTGCCGCGCTCTGGACGTTGACCTGGGTGACGGTGATACCGGTGCGATAGGTATCGAGGAACCGCTGCAGGCGCTCCTTGATTTCGCTGGCCATCAGTTCACGACCTTCAGTCAGCACCTGGTCCATGGCGGTGGAACCCACCACATGGCGCAAGGCACTTTCGGTCGCGTGCTGCAGGCTGATTTCCGGCTGGTCGACGTTCAGCACGAAGTCCTGCAGGTTGGTGATCTTGTATTGCACGGTCAGCGGCACTTCGACGATGTTCTCGTCTTCGGTCAGCATCTGGCCCTGCTTGGTGTACGCCCGCTCACGCGTGACGTTCTCCATGTACTTCTGGTCGATCGGCGGGAAATAGATGTTCAAGCCCGGGCCAACCGTCTCGTAGTACTTGCCGAAGCGCAGCACCACGGCCTGCTCCTGCTCGTCCACGACATAGACCGCGCTGTACAGCCAGACAGCCGCCAGCACGACCAGACCGATGCCGAGCAGGCCAAAACCGCCGCCCTTGCCCGGACGACCGCCCCCCTCGTCACCGCGTTTTTTACCACCACCGAACAAACCGTTCAGGCTTTCCTGCAGCTTTCGGAAGGCCTCGTCGAGATCCGGCGGCCCCTTGCGGTCGCCGTTGTTACGACGTTTGCCACCCCAAGGATCCTGATTATTCGAGTTGCCACCCGGCTCATTCCAAGCCATAGCGCTCTCCATCTGATAAAGCAAAGACGCACCCACGGCGCGCCGACCAATGCTACAGAATGCCTGACACAGCTTTCTCAGGCTTTTATTGCAAAGTGTGTTGCTCGATGAATTCCATCGGTTGCAGCCCTTCGCGACTGACCAGCCGATTGAGCTCCGCCCGAGGCAGGCGAACAGCCAGCAGGCAGACGCCTTCGTCGTCGTGTTCTTCTTTTTGCACGGCCCCCAACTCAAAGAACTGGGCTCGCAGCCGGGCGAAACGTTGCGGCAACTTCAGGGTGCCGACAAACAGATCGTTGCCCAACAGCTCGGCCACGGCCTGCTTGAGCAGGTCCAGGCCGGTGCCATCACGGGCCGACAGCCAGACCCTTTGCGGCTTGCCGTCGGCATCGCGCTGGATCTGCGGCTCCACGCCTTCGAGCAAATCGAGTTTGTTGTATACCTCGAGGATCGGCAAGTCCTGGGCTCCGATCTCGCCCAGCACCACCATCACCTGCTCGATCTGCAGCATCCGGTCCGGCTCGGCGGCATCGATCACGTGCAGCAGCAGGTCGGAGTTGCTCGACTCTTCGAGCGTAGCCCGAAAAGCCTCGACCAGCTTGTGCGGCAAATGACGAATGAAGCCCACGGTGTCGGCCAGCACGATCGGCCCGAGGTCGTCCAGGTCGAGCCGGCGCAGGGTCGGGTCGAGCGTGGCAAACAACTGGTCGGCGGCGTAGACGTCGGATTGGGTGACGTTATTGAACAGGGTCGATTTGCCGGCGTTGGTATAACCCACCAGTGAAACCGTCGGGATATCTGCCCGTTTGCGGCCGCGTCGCGACTGCTCGCGCTGGCTGCGGACCTTTTCCAGCCGCCCCTTGATCTGGCGCAGGCGCACCCGCAACAGGCGCCGGTCGGTTTCCAGCTGGGTTTCACCCGGGCCGCGCAGGCCAATACCGCCTTTTTGCCGCTCAAGGTGAGTCCAGCCGCGAACCAGGCGCGTACTCATGTGTTCAAGCTGGGCCAGTTCGACCTGGAGCTTGCCTTCATGGGTGCGGGCACGTTGGGCGAAAATATCGAGGATCAGCCCCGTACGGTCGATCACGCGACACTCGAAGACACGTTCGAGGTTACGCTCCTGACTGGGCGTGAGGATGTGATTGAAAATCACCAGATCGACCTGTTCGGCCTTGACCAGGTCGCGCAACTCCTCGACCTTGCCACTGCCGATCAGGAACTTGGCGGTTGGCCGATGACGCGGCACGTTGAAAAACGCGACGGTCTCGGCGCCGGCCGAAAGTGCCAATTCCTGAAACTCCTGCGGATCTTCGCGCGCCTCAGGGTCCTGTCCATCCAAGTGAACGAGAATGGCCCGTTCACCACCACCGTGGCGCTCAAAGAACAAAGGAGGCTCCTATCAGGCGTTACCCGGTTCAGCGTCACCGCCTTCGGATTCGGTTGCACTAGGCAGACGAATTGGACGAACTGGCACGACTGTCGAGATCGCGTGCTTGTAGACCATTTGGCTGACGGTGTTTTTCAGAAGGATGACGAACTGGTCGAAAGACTCGATCGTGCCTTGCAGTTTGATCCCGTTGACCAGATAGATGGACACCCCAACTTTCTCTTTACGTAAAGTGTTCAAGTAAGGGTCTTGTAGCGAATGCCCTTTTGACATGTGCCGCACTCCTTTAAGGATCAATAATAAAAATCGGAATCAGATGGCTTGGGCCGTCACACCCCCAAGGATAGACGGCAATTGCAAGGACTCAGCTCAATATGGAGATGGTCCCAAGGTATTTCAAGGCGCGTGGCAGATTGTCGCAATCGAGACTGTCGAGCCAATGCAAGTCAGTCCAGCTGCGCAGCCAGGTGAACTGGCGTTTCGCCAATTGGCGCGTGGCTATGATCCCACGCTCCTGCATCTCGGCTGACGTCAGCTTGCCGTCCAGGTAATCCCAGACTTGTCGATAACCTACCGCACGTATAGACGGCAACCCGGCATGCAGGTCACTTCGCTCACGCAGGGCTACGACCTCGTCTATGAACCCCTGTTCCAACATTAATGTGAATCTTTGTTCAATTCGCCGATGCAGCACTTGCCGGTTCGCCGGAGCGATGGCCAGATTCGCGACAGTATAGGGCAATTGTTGCAGTCCCGAAGCGGCTGCTTCAGTACTTTGCGCAGATTGTCGCTGGCGCAGGGCGGTCATGCTCTGGCCGCTGACCCGATAAACCTCCAGGGCCCGACTGAGTCGCTGCGGGTCATTGGGGTGAATACGCGCCGCCGATTCCGGATCGATGATCGCCAATTGCTCGTGCAGGGCTTGCCAGCCAAGGCGCGCGGCCTCTTCTTCGATCTGCGCGCGCACCTCGGGATCGGCCGCCGGCATGTCCGCCAGCCCGTCGACCAAAGCCTTGTAATACAGCATCGTGCCGCCCACCAGCAGCGGGATCTTGCCCCGCGCCGTGATCTCGGCCATGGCCTGGAGCGCGTCACGACGGAAATCGGCCGCCGAATAAGCCTCGGCCGGGTCGAGGATGTCGATCAGGCGATGGGGAAATTCGGCCAGCAGTTCTTTCGACGGCTTGGCGGTGCCGATGTCCATGCCCCGGTAGACCAGGGCCGAATCGACGCTGATCAACTCGCAGGGCAGGACTTTGGTCAATTCGATGGCCAGGTCGGTCTTGCCGGCAGCGGTCGGTCCCATCAGGAAAATCGCGGGGGGTAACTGGCTCATCAACGACCGCGCAGGAACAGTTTGTCCAGGTCGTCCAGACCCAGTTGGGTCCAGGTCGGCCGGCCATGGTTGCATTGGCCGCTGCGTTCGGTGTTTTCCATGTCCCGCAGCAGGCCGTTCATTTCCGGCAGGGCCAGGCGCCGGTTGGCGCGGATTGCGCCGTGGCAGGCCATGGTGCCGAGCAGTTCGTTCAGGTGCGCCTGGATGCGGTCGCTGGTGCCGTACTCCATCAAGTCCGCCAGCACGTCGCTGACCAGGCGATTGGCCTCGGCCTGTTTCAACAGGGCCGGGATCTGGCGGATCGCCAGGGTTTCCGGGCCCAGGCGCTGCAATTCGAAGCCCAGGCGCTGGAACCAGGCCACATGTTCTTCGGCGCAATCGGCTTCGCGCTGGCTGACGGCCAGGGACTCGGGCACCAACAACGGCTGGCCGCTCAAGCCTTCGCTGGCCATGGCGATTTTCAGCCGCTCGTACATGATCCGCTCATGGGCGGCGTGCATGTCCACCAGGACCAGGCCCTGGGCATTTTCCGAGAGGATATAAATGCCTTTGAGTTGCGCCAGGGCATAGCCCAGCGGCGGGATATCGCCCTGGCCGTCGGGCATCGCCGCCGCTCCGGCTTCCGGCAAGGGTTTGAAGAACTCGCGATAGGCCGCCTGGGCCTCGCCTGCCGGCACGTTGGATTGCGGGCGCGGGCTGTATTGATATTGATAGCCGCTGCCGGCACCGCTGCCGGCCGTGTTGTAGCTCGGCTGAGGCTGGGGCTGCTCCAGCAGGGCATTGGCCGCCAGGCGCATTTCACCCTGAGGCCCGAATTCGCCAGCGTCCAACCCCGTTGGCCGGACCATGCCGCCCACCGCCGCCGGTGCCGCCAGTTGATCTTCCGGACGCACATCGCCCAAGGCACGGTGCAAGGTGCCGTAGAGGAAATCGTGGACCATGCGCCCGTCGCGGAAACGCACCTCATGCTTGGTCGGGTGCACGTTGACGTCCACCACGGCCGGATCGACTTCGAAAAACAGCACGAAGGTCGGATGTCGGCCATTGAACAGCACATCGCGATACGCCTGGCGCACCGCGTGGGCCACCAGTTTGTCGCGCACTGCACGACCGTTCACGTAGAAATACTGCAAGTCCGCCTGGCTGCGGGAAAACGTCGGCAAGCCGACCCAACCCCACAGGTGCAGGCCATTGCGCTCCACCTCGATGGGCAAGGCCTGCTCCAGGAAACCCGCGCCGCACACCGCGCCGACACGCCGGGCGCGGGCCGCATCATCGTGGGCCTCGTGCAGGCTGAGGATGGTCTTGCCGTTGTGGCGCAAATGGAACGCCACGTCAAAACGCGCCAGGGCCAGGCGCTTGATGACTTCTTGCAGGTGATCGAATTCAGTCTTCTCGGCCTTGAGAAACTTGCGCCGGGCCGGGGTATTGAAGAACAAGTCGCGCACTTCCACCGAGGTGCCCACCGGATGGGCCGCAGGCTGCACGCGAGAGGCCATGTCCCGGCCCTCGGTCTCGACCTGCCAGGCCTGCTCGGCGTCGCGGGTGCGGGAAGTGAGGGTCAGGCGCGACACCGAACTGATGGACGCCAGCGCTTCGCCCCGAAACCCCAGGCTCATGACCCGCTCGAGGTCTTCCAGGTCGCGGATCTTGCTGGTGGCGTGACGTGCCAGGGCCAGCGGCAGGTCGTCGGAAGAAATACCGCCACCGTCATCGCGCACCCGCAGCAGCTTGACGCCGCCCTGCTCGACATCCACATCGATGCGCTTGGCTCCGGAATCAAGGCTGTTTTCCAGCAACTCCTTGATGACCGACGCCGGGCGCTCGACCACTTCACCGGCGGCGATCTGGTTCGCCAGCCGGGGGCTGAGCAGTTCGATGCGAGCGTTGCTGCCGATCACTTCGTCACTCATTGCTGGACCGCCACGTCATTGCCGGGAATGGTCAGGGTCTGGCCGATCTTGAGCTCATCGCTCTTGAGGTTGTTGGCGCTGCGCAAGGTCGCGGGCGACACCTGGTAACGCACGGCGATCATCGCCAGGGTTTCGCCGGGATTGACCCGATGGTCCCTTGGCCCCTGGGCGATCTTGCCGGAGTCGCGCAGCCAGGCAATGTAGGTGCCTGGCGGTGGGTTCTGCTGGAAGAACTGCCGCACGCCACTGCTGATGGAACGGGCCAGGGCCTGCTGATGACTGGAGGACGACAGCTTGGACGCCTCGTTGGCGTTGGAGATGAAGCCGGTTTCCACCAGGATCGACGGGATATCCGGCGATTTGAGCACCATGAACCCGGCCTGCTCGACGCGCTGCTTGTGCAGCGGCGTGACGCGACCGATGTTGCTCAGGACTTTCTGGCCGACGTTCAGGCTGGAGGTCAACGAGGCCGTCATCGACAAATCGAGCAATACGCCAGCGAGCATCCGGTCCTTGTCATCAAGGCTGACGTTGCCGGCACCGCCGATCAGGTCGGAACGGTTTTCACTGTCGGCCAGCCAACGGGCGGTCTCGGACGTGGCACCGCGGTCGGACAGGGCAAACACCGAGGCCCCGAACGCCGCCGCCGAAGGCGCGGCGTCGGCGTGGATGGAGACGAACAGGTCGGCGCCTTTCTTGCGGGCGATTTCGGTACGTCCGCGCAAGGGGATGAAATAGTCACCGGTACGGGTCAGTTCGGCGCGGAAGCCCTTCATGCCGTTGACCTGGCGCTGCAATTCACGGGCGATGGACAGCACCACGTCTTTTTCACGCTGCCCGCGCGAGCCCGAGGCGCCCGGGTCTTCACCGCCGTGACCGGCGTCGATCACCACGATGATGTCGCGCTTGCCGGCCGGGGCCGGTGGCAGCTTGAGGGCAGGCTCGGGCGGGGCCACAGGCACCGCTGGCAGCGTGGCGACATTGGTCGGCGGCGGCGCAGGTGGCGCCGCATCGGCCGGGTTGTCGAACAGGTCCACCACCAGCCGGTTGCCGTACTGGGCGTTGGGGGCCAGGGTGAAGCTTTTCGGGGTCACGGCTTTTTTCAGGTCGATGACCACCCGCAGGTCGGTCGGCGTACGCTGGGCCGAGCGCATCGCGGTAATCGGCGTGTTGGCGGTCGCTACGTTCAACGGCGCGCCCAGGGACGCCCCATTGATGTCGATCACCAGGCGATCCGGGGCGGTCAGGGTGAATACGCTGTGCTGCACCGGGCCCGTCAGGTCAAACACCAGCCGTGTGTTGTCCGGCGCCCGCCAGAGGCGAACGCTGTTGACCTTTGTCTCGGCCACAGCATCGACGGCCAGTGCCGTAAGCAACAGTCCTACGACAGCAACCACCGCGCGAAAGCGCATACCAAACCCCATCATCAATTAGTTTTCCAATGCCAAAGCGGCACACCACGACTCGCCACGCGAGCCTTGCGGCGTCAGTTTCAACGAACGCCCGCCGTTCTGCGCGCCAATGGTAATGGTCAGGTCGGGCTTTGGCAAAAAGCCTGCACCCTTCTGGGGCCATTCGATCAGGCACAAGGCGTCATCTTCGAAATAATCGCGGATACCGAGGAACTCCAGCTCTTCAGGATCCACCAGTCGATACAGGTCGAAATGGAAGGCGCGAATGTCGCCAATCTCATAGGGCTCGACCAGGGTGAACGTGGGGCTCTTGACGGAGCCGACGTGCCCGAGGCCGCGAATGATGCCACGCGACAGGGTGGTTTTCCCCGCGCCGAGATCGCCTTCGAGAAAAATCAGGCCGTGGCCGGCGGTGACCTGCGCGATGCGGGCGCCAAATTGTGTCATGGCTTGTTCGTCCGCCACGTACAGGGTTACTTCAGACACGGTGAATGCTCCTCCAACAACTGACGAATGGCCGGGATCAGATCGGTCGCTGCCAATCCCCGGCCCGAGCGACCGGCCTGAGCACCGGCATTGGCATGCAGCCAGACCGCCAGGCACGCGGCCTCAAACCCCTCCATGCCCTGGGCCAGCAAGGCGCCGACCACGCCGGCCAGCACATCCCCCAGGCCCGCCGTGGCCATGGCCGGATGGCCCTGGCTGCAAACCGCCAGGCGACCGTCCGGGCTGGCAATCAGGCTGCCGGCGCCCTTGAGGATCACCGTGGCGGTGTATTTCTGGCTCAATGCATGGGCCGCCGCTGGGCGATCGGCCTGCACCTGGGCTGTGGATATCTCCAACAATCGCGCCGCCTCGCCCGGGTGCGGGGTGATGACACACTGCTCAGGCAGACGGACATCGCCGTTGCTCAGCAGGTTCAGCGCATCGGCATCCCACACCTGCGGCAGTGACGCGTTGGCCGCCGCCGACAACAGGCTACGCCCCCAGGCGGCCTGGCCCAGGCCTGGACCGACCACCAGCACGCTGGCCTGGTGGAGCAAGCCCATCAACTGGTTCGCCGAATGGGTGCCCTGCACCATGACTTCCGGCAAACGCGTCAGCGCGGCGGATACATGCTCGCTGCGGGTCGCCAGCGAAACCATGCCCGCACCGCAGCGCAGGGCACTTTCGGCGCTCATCTGGATGGCGCCGCCAAAGCCCCGGTCGCCACCGATCAACAGCACGTGACCGAACTTGCCTTTGTGGGCAGTGGCCGCGCGAGGCGTCAGGCATGGCAGATTTTGGGGTAAGAGCAGTCGGGCACTGGCCGGTGCCGCTTCAACAATATCTGGATCGGCGTGCAGGTCGTTGAATACCAGCTCACCGACCCGGTCCGCCGCTTCGCCGGTAAACAGGCCCAGTTTCAGACCAATGAAGGTCACGGTCAGGTCGGCCGCTACCGCCGTGCCCAGCACCCGCCCCGTGTCGGCGCACAACCCCGAGGGGATATCCACCGCCGCGACCGGCAGGCCGCTGACATTGATCGTATCGATCGCTTGCACATAAGGCTCGCGCACATCGCCACTCAGCCCCGTGCCGAGCAGCGCATCCAGCAACACGCCACGCAACTCGGCTGCATCCGACCACGGTTCCATTGGCACGCCCACCGCTACAGCCTCGGCGTGGGCAATGGCGGCGTCGCCCTGCAATCGCCGGGGTTCGCCCACGGTCAGCACCCGCACCGACCAGCCGGCGCGCCGGGCCAGGGTCGCGACCAGGTAGCCATCGCCAGCATTGTTGCCATGACCGGCCAGCACCGTCAGCTCGCGGGCGTCAGGCCAGCGCCGAACCATCGCTCGCCAGGTGGCGCGGGCGGCGCGCTGCATCAATTCGAAACCGGCGGTGCCGGCCGCGATCAGTTGTGCGTCGAGGGCCCGGACCTGCGCAGCGCTGTACAGCGCGTCGGGAAAATCATCTTTAGTGTGCGGCATGCGTCTTCGGGCTCCGATGTCTGGCAGAATTATACGCATCTCAGCTCTGGTTTCTCTCGCCTCATGCCTGCCATTCCCACAGACCTCCCCGCCCTCGCCCAATCCATCAAGGAGTGGGGCCGTGAGCTGGGCTTCCAGCAGGTCGGCATCAGCGGCCTGGACCTTGCCGAGCATGAGCAACATCTGCAACGCTGGCTCGATGCCGGGTACCACGGCGAAATGGACTACATGGGCGCCCACGGCAGCAAACGCTCGCACCCCGAGGAACTGGTGCCGGGTACGCTGCGGGTGGTGTCCCTGCGCATGGACTACCTGTCGGGCGATACGCACATGGCGCAAATGCTCGGCCAACCGGAGAAAGCCTACGTCTCGCGCTATGCATTGGGCCGCGATTACCACAAATTGATCCGTAAACGTGTGCAGCAATTGGCAGAAAAAATTCAGGCGGTCATCGGCCCCTTCGGTTATCGCGCCTTCGTCGACAGCGCGCCGGTCCTGGAAAAAGCCATCGCCGAACAGGCCGGCCTGGGCTGGATCGGTAAAAACACCCTGGTGTTGAACCGCAAGGCCGGCAGCTATTTCTTCCTGAGCGAGCTGTTTGTCGACCTGCCGCTGCCGGCGGACCCGCCCCACGCCAGCGAACATTGCGGAAAATGCACCGCGTGCCTGGACATCTGTCCTACGAATGCCTTCGTCGGGCCCTACGTACTCGATGCCCGCCGCTGCATTTCCTACCTGACCATCGAGCTGAAAAGCGCCATCCCCGAGGAGCTGCGGCCGTTGATCGGCAACCGGGTGTTCGGCTGCGATGACTGCCAGATCGTCTGTCCATGGAACCGCTTCGCCCGACCGTCCGGGGAAAGCGACTTCAAGCCGCGGCACAACCTGGACAATGCCGGGCTGGCCGAGCTGTTCATGTGGGACGAGGACAAATTTCTCAGCAGCACCGAAGGTTCACCGCTGCGCCGTGCCGGTTACGAGCGCTGGCTGCGCAACCTGGCGGTGGGCCTGGGTAATGCGCCGTCAACAATCCCCGTGCTGCAAGCGCTGGAGGCACGGCGCAACTATCCGTCAGAGCTGGTGCGCGAGCACGTGGAGTGGGCCCTGCGTCAACATGCCGAGCGTCAAACCTCGTCGTTGTAGACAAACTTCGGCATTTCCCAGCGAAAGCGAATCGCCAAAAGCCGCAGCAGGAAACCGCCGAACAAGGTGATGAGGATCGCCTGTTCGTTCGGCAATTGCAGGTAGACACAGAGTAGATAGCACCACGCCGCAGCAAACGAGACGCTGGCATAGAGTTCGCGACGAAAGATCAGCGGAATATCGTTGCAGAAGATGTCCCGCAGGATACCGCCGAACACCCCGGTGATGACCCCGCTGACCGACGCCACCAGCATGCCATGGCCCATTTCCAGGGCCGTCATGCAGCCGATCAGGGTGAACGCCACCAAACCCACGGCGTCGAGCACCAGGAACAACGAGCGCAAATGACGCATCCAGCGCGCCAGGAACACCGTCAGCATCGCCGCCGCCGTGGTCAGAACCAGGTATTCCGGGTGCTTGACCCACGTGAGCGGGTAATGACCGAGCAGCACGTCACGCACCGAACCGCCACCCAGCGCCGTGACACAGGCGATCAGCACCACGCCGAACCAGTCCATGCCCCGACGCCCGGCAGACAAGGCGCCAGTCATGGCTTCAGCGGTGATGGCGATCAGATAGAGCATCAGCAACATGATGGCGGTCCTTACGGGAAGGCGCGCAGTCTAGCCAGTTTGGGCAGGCACCAAAAGAGGGCAGCTATCAACCATGCCAAACAATGAATCTGTGGTCAGGATATCTGTGGGAGCAAGGCTTGCCCGCGATGATGGCGATGCGGCCCTTCAGAAACCGAGTCGCCTGTTTCGCGAGCAAGCTTTGCTCCCACAAGTCTTGTTCCCAGAGCTCCCCTCGCCACAAGAGCGCCGTGCGCTTCAATCAGAACTTGATGAAGTGCTTACGGTAATGCTGCAACTCGGCAATGGACTCGCGGATGTCGTCCAGGGCCAGGTGGCTGCCGCCTTTCTGAAAGCTGTCGCGCACTTCTGGCGCCCAGCGCGCGGCCAGTTCCTTGAGGGTGGAGACATCCAGGTTGCGGTAGTGGAAGTAGCTTTCCAGGGATTTCATGTGGGTGTACAGGAAGCGACGGTCCTGGCAGATGCTGTTGCCGCAGATCGGCGACTTGCCCTTGGGCACCCATTGCTCCAGGAAGGCGAGGGTCTGGGCCTCGGCCTCGGCCATGCTGATCGTGCTCTCGCGCACCCGCTGGGTCAGGCCCGAGCCGCCGTGCTGGCGAGTGTTCCACTCGTCCATGCCGGCGAGGATCTCGTCACTGTGATGGATCGCGATCACCGGGCCTTCGGCCAGGGTGTTGAGGTCGCTGTCGGTGACGATGGTGGCCATTTCGATGATGACGTCGGTATCAGGGTTCAGACCGGTCATTTCCAGGTCGATCCAGATCAGGTTCTGCGGGTTTTGCATAGGGAAGCTCCTCGGCGTAGCCACGCAGTTTAGCCTAGGCCGGCCTTTGGGCGTGCTAAACTCGCGGCCGTTTTACCCTATTCGCTGCATTTCTTCATACGGAACACCCATGGCCAAACGCCAACTCAATCGTCGTCAAAACTGGCGCATCGAAAAGATCCAGGGCGAGCGCGCAGCTCGTGCCGCCAAACGCGAATCCAGTGCTGTCGAAGCCCTGGAGGGTGGCGACTTGGGCCCTGAACAGACCGGCCTGGTGATCGCCCACTTCGGCGTGCAGGTCGAGGTCGAGGCCCGGGAAGGCGAACTGGCCGGCCAGGTGTTCCGCTGCCACTTGCGCGCCAACCTGCCAGCGCTGGTGACGGGCGACCAGGTGGTCTGGCGTGCCGGCAACCAGGGCATCGGCGTGATCGTCGCGCAATTGCCACGCCACACCGAGCTGTGCCGTCCGGACAGCCGAGGCCAGCTCAAGCCCGTGGCCGCCAACGTCGACATGATCGTCATCGTGTTCGCCCCGTTGCCCGAGCCCCACGCCAACCTGATCGACCGCTACCTGGTGGCCGCCGAACACGCCGGCATCCGTCCGTTGTTGCTGCTCAACAAATTCGACCTGATCGACGAGCACAACGCCCCGGCGCTGAACGCCCTGCTGTCGGTCTATCGGGATTTGGGGTACCCGGTGCTGGAAGTCTCGGCCCACCACGGCAACGGCATGGAGCAATTGCAACAGCAACTGGACGGGCGCATCAGTGTGTTCGTCGGCCAGTCCGGCGTCGGCAAGTCGTCGCTGGTCAACAGCCTGCTGCCGGAAGTCGAGACGCGCGTCGGGCCGTTGTCCGAGCTGTCCGGCCAGGGCACTCACACCACCACCACGGCGCGGCTGTTCCACTTCCCTGGCGGCGGTGAATTGATCGACTCGCCGGGTATCCGCGAGTTCGGCCTGGGCCACGTCAGCCGGGCCGATGTGGAAGCAGGGTTCATCGAGTTCAACGAGCTGATCGGCACCTGCCGCTTCCGCGACTGCAAGCACGACCGCGAGCCTGGTTGCGCCTTGCTCAAGGCCCTGGAAGAAGGCCGCGTGCATCAGCAACGGATGAACAGCTACCGCTCGATCATCGCCAGCCTGCCGGAAAGCAGTTACTGATTCTAAAAGGAATGTGAGTCGAGAGGATCTGTGGGAGCAAAGCTTGCTCGCGAAATAGGCGCCTCGGTCTTTGAAAGACCGCATCGCCTTCATCGCGGGCAAGCCTTGCTCCCACGGTCTGTATCGGCTCTTAGGTCACTGCGCCGGCGGTTCGGCCGGCTTCGGCGCCGCGTCGTCGAACAGGTTCAGGCGCTCGCGCAGTTCATGGGCCGGTACGGGTTGCTGGTCCGCCGGCAACGCGTTCGGATCGACCGCCGCGCCAGGTGTGACGGGCGAAGCAGGAGCTTCCCCCGGCGCGCCCTCGCCCTGGGCCGGATCGGGCGCCGGATCGTCAGTCTGCGAACCTTCGATGGCCTGCTGGGCCTTCTTGGTCAACACCACGATATCGATACGCCGGTTAACCGGGTTGAACGGATCCTTGCGGTCGAACAACGCCGAAGACGCATAACCGACCACCCGTGCCACCTGCTCATCCGGGTAACTGCCGGCCACCAGGGCGCGACGGGCCGCGTTGGCGCGGTTGGCCGACAACTCCCAGTTACCGAAATCGCCTTTGCCCACGTAAGGCTTGGCATCGGTGTGACCGCTGATGCTGATCTTGTTCGGCACCGCCTTGATGGTGTCGGCCATGGCCAGCAGGATGTCTTCGAAATAAGGCTTCAGGCGCGCGCTGCCAGAGTCGAACATCGGCCGGTTCTCGGCGTCCATGATCTGGATCCGCAAGCCGTTCGGCGTGATCTCGAACAGAATCTGATCCTTGAACTTCTGCAGTTCAGGATTCTCTTCGACCTTGTTCTGCAATTCCTGCAGCAGCAACTCCAGGCGCTCGCGCTCAATCTGCTCGGCCATGCCTTCGACCTGCTCGGTATCCGTCGTCACCTTGTCGGGCTGAGGCTGGGATTTGACTTCAGGGTTGAGGGTCGTGTCCGGCGCCAGGGTCGGTGAGCCGCCCAGGTCGATGATGTACGGCGTGCCGCTTTCAGTAAAACCCACCGGGTCCTTGAAGTAACCGGCGATGGCGATCTTCTGCTCAGGGGTTGCCGTGGACAGCAGCCACAGCACCAGGAAGAACGCCATCATCGCCGTCGCGAAGTCGGCGAAGGCGATTTTCCAGGCGCCCCCGTGATGCCCAGCGGCTATGCGCTTGACGCGCTTGATGATGATCGGCTGGTTATTTTCCATAACTTAGCGACCGCGAACCGCTTGTTCCAGCTCGGCAAAGCTTGGACGGTGCGCCGGGTACAGGACCTTGCGACCGAACTCCACCGCCAGCGAGGGCGGCATGCCCGAGGCCGAGGCCACCAGGGAAGCCTTGATGGCCTCATAGACATTGAGTTCTTCCTTGGCGTCATGGGCCAGGGAAGTGGCCAACGGGCCAAAGAAACCGTACGCGGCCAAAATACCGAAGAAGGTACCCACCAGTGCCGCACCGACGTGCAGGCCGATGGACTTCTGGTCGCCATCGCCCAGGGAGGCCATGGTCACCACGATCCCCAATACCGCCGCGACGATACCGAAGCCAGGCATGGCGTCGGCGATGCCGGTGACGGCGTGGGATGGATGCTCCAGGTCTTCCTTGAGGCTGTACAGCTCCATGTCGAACAGGCCTTCGAGCTCATGGGGCGCCATGTTGCCGGACGACATGATGCGCAGGTAATCACAGATGAACGCCGTCATGCGGGCGTCCTTCAGCACCGAGGGGTACTTGGCGAAAATCGGGCTGGCGGCGGCGTCTTCGATGTCGCCTTCGATCGCCATCATGCCTTCGCGGCGGCTCTTGTTGAGGATCTCGTAGATCAGCCCCAGCACCTCCAGGTAGAAGGTGTGGCTGAAACGCGAACCGAACATGCTCAAGGACTTCTTGAGCACATGCATCGTCATGTAGCCGGGGTTGGCCTGCAAAAATGCGCCAAGGGCCGCACCACCGATGATCAACACCTCGAAAGGCTGGATCAGCGCAGCAATCTTGCCATGGGAGAGTACGTATCCGCCGAGCACGCTCGCGAACACGACAATGATGCCGATAATTTTAGCCATAGATAGAAAGTACTTACTTAGTCGGGTTCAAGGTCATATTCGGAAGCTGAAAAATCTCTTCTTCTACTTATCGGCAAAACTGCGCCAGACTATAGGCTGTTCTGGCGAAAAGCCAATTTGCCCCGTTCCGGGCGTAGAGAATTCATACGATGATCACGTCCAGCCATGACTAACGAAACCAAGGTTCCAACGCCTCGACCGAGCACCCTCGAAGGCTGGGTAAAGCTGCTCAACGGCGTGCATCTGCCGGTGCCCCAGGCCAGCCATGACCTGGTCTGCAAGGCCATCGCCGACAGCCGCCGCTCATTGCGCGACATCGCCGACCTGATGCAGGACAGCCCCGCCCTGGCCCTGAGCGTCATCCGCGAAGCCAACCATCACACCCATGGCAGCCTTGCAGAACCTGCGGAAAACCTCGAAGTGGCGATCAACCGCCTCGGCCTCAAGCGCACCGAGGAACTGCTCGCCCGCCTGCCGTCATTGCCGGGGCACGAAATCCCCATCGCCTTGCGCCAGCTGCAATTGATCAGCCAGCACGCCACGCAACAGGCCAATGGTTTTTTTGCCAGCCGCCTGGCGCGACTGTGGCAAGACATACACTGGGGCAGCCTGTTGTTCCTGTCGCCACTCTGGCCCCTGGCCCTGACTCATCCGCGATTGCTCGGGGAGTGGGAGTTGCGGGTCGCCCACAAAGGCGAGCCCGCGCGCAAGGTAGAGCGCGAGCTGTTCGGCGTCAGCCTGCTGGAAATCTGCCTGGCGCTGGTGGAGACGTGGCGCTTGCCCATCTGGATTGCGCAAGGTTATCGCCTGCTGCTCAATGAACGCCGCGAGCTGGTGCAGGTCCTGCGCATCGCCCGGGACAGCGAGCACCCGCTGCGCCAGCAGAATCGCCTGGACGATGACCCGACCCTGCGGCGCTGGCTCAATCAACCGGCCAATACCGTGTTGCTGGCCAACGGCCTGGCACTTTCAGCGCAACACGCCTGGGACAGCCCCCACACTGCCCGCTGGCAATACCTCACCAGTTTGTATCTGCAGATGCCGATCGATGAGGTCCAGCAACAGCTGCACCAACAAGCCGTCACCAGCGCTCGTCATGACGCCATGCCGGACCTCTGGCATCCGGCCGTGGCGTTGCTCTGGCCCTGGGGCAGCCGTCGCATCCACCCCGGCTTGCTACCTCCTCCCCCACCCAGCGCCGAAGACCTGAGCCAGTGGCGCAAGCAATGTTCCGCACTGCTGGTGGAACCGAGCCCCTTCAGCAATGCCATGCACCTGACCACCTCGGCACGGGACGTGTTGGTGGCCTGCGGCATGCGCCGGGTGATGATCCTGATGGCCGACCGCACCCAGACCTGCGTGCGCGTACATCAGATCGCCGGCCTGCCCAAAGAAGCCGCGGCCATGAGCTTTACCATCAGCCAGAGCAAAATCTTGCAGCGGTTGCTGGCCCAGCAGGCCCAGGTTCGCCTGAACCCGGACAACAACGCGCAGTTTTCGGCGCTGCTGCCACCGGGCCTGCGCAGCCTGTTCCGGGGGGAGCACCTGCTGCTGCGCTCCCTGACCTGCAATGGCCGGGTGATCATGCTAGTGGCGGTGGACCAGGGCGGCGGGCCGTTCTCGGACGTGACCGTGCAAGCCTTCGGCAAAACCGTGCAATGCATCGAAAGGGCCCTGCATACCTTTACCAACCGCGGCCGCTGAACTTGCTACAATCTTTTCCCTTTGCGCCCCTGGAGACCTCACATGCCTGACTTCTCTGGCTTGCCGTTGGTGATCGAGCCGAGCGAGCTGCTGCCGCGCCTCGACGCCCGCGAACTGATTCTGGTGGACCTGACCAGCGCCGCCCGCTACAGCACCGGCCATATCCCCGGCGCACGTTTCGTCGACCCCAAGCGTACCCAGCTCGGCCAACCGCCGGCGCCGGGCCTGCTGCCGGCCAAAGCCGACCTGGAAACCCTGTTCGGCGAGCTCGGGCACAACCCGGATGCGGTCTACGTGGTCTATGACGATGAAGGCGGCGGCTGGGCCGGGCGGTTTATCTGGCTGCTGGACGTGATCGGCCACTCGAACTACCACTACCTCGACGGTGGTTTGCTGTCGTGGCTGGACGAAGGCCTGCCGGTGTCCGTCGAAGTGCCTGCGCCCGTCGCAGGCCCGGTCAGCCTGACACTGCACGAAGCGCCCACCGCCACCCGTGAGTACCTGCAAAGCCGTCTCGGTGCTGCCGACCTGGCGATCTGGGACGCTCGCGGCCCGCTGGAATACTCCGGCGAGAAAGTCGTCGCAGCCCGAGGCGGGCACATTCCCGGCGCGGTCAATTTCGAATGGACTGCCGGCATGGACCCGGCGCGCAACCTGCGCATCCGCAAGGACATGCCGCAAATCCTCGAACAATTGGGCATCACGCCTGACAAAGAAATCATCACCCACTGCCAGACTCACCACCGCTCCGGCTTCACCTACCTGGTGGCCAAGGCGTTCGGTTATCCACGGGTCAAAGGCTATGCCGGTTCCTGGGGCGAATGGGGCAACCACCCCGACACCCCCATCGAGCTTTAAAGGTTCTTAAGGACAGTTAATGAAAAACCGTTTGTTCATACTCACTCAATACCTGCTGCCCCACCACCTGCTGTCGCGGCTGGCCGGCTGCATTGCCGAATGCCGCGTGCGCTGGTTCAAGAACGCCTTCACCGCATGGTTTGCCAAGCGCTACCAAGTGGACATGTCCCTGGCCCTGGTGGAAGACCTGACTGCCTACGAGCACTTCAACGCCTTCTTCACCCGCGCCCTGAAAGACGGCGCGCGCCCACTGGACGAAACCCCGGGCGCGATCCTCAGTCCCGCCGACGGTGCCGTCAGCCAGCTGGGCCCGATCGAGCACGGCCGGGTCTTCCAGGCCAAGGGCCACAGTTTCAGCGTGCTGGAATTGCTCGGCGGTGATGCGGCCAACGCGGCGCCGTTCATGGGCGGCGATTTCGCCACCATCTACCTGTCCCCCAAGGACTACCACCGCGTGCACATGCCACTGGCCGGCACCCTGCGGGAGATGGTCTACATCCCCGGGCGGATTTTCTCGGTCAACCAGACCACCGCCGAAAACGTCCCGGAGCTGTTTGCCCGTAACGAGCGCGTGGCGTGCATTTTTGACACCGAACGCGGGCCGATGGCCGTGGTGCTGGTGGGCGCGATGATCGTGGCGTCCATCGAAACCGTCTGGGCCGGGCTGGTGACACCGCCCAAGCGCGAGCTGAAAACCTTCCGTTATGACGAAGCCGCCCGCGCGCCGATTCATCTGGAAAAAGGCGCCGAACTGGGTCGCTTCAAGCTGGGTTCGACGGCCATCGTGCTGTTCGGGCCGGACCAGGTGAAATGGGCCGAAGGCCTGGTTGCCGGTTCGCCAGTACAGATGGGCCAGGGCCTGGCATTGCCGAAAGCCTGATTCACACCCGCCCCTTGAAGCAGGCCTGTAGAGGCAGGCCTGCGGGAGTAGGATTGTGAGAGCAAGGCCTGTGGGAGCAAGGCTTGCCCGCGATGAACGATGACGCGGTCCAAAAGAAACCGCGGCGCCTGCATCGCGAGCAAGCTTTGCTCCCACAGCACATTCAGGGCAACGCGCCGGCCTGTCAGCTGCTAGAGTTGGAACATCACGTTTATTTCCCGCCGGAGCCCGTACACGGCATGAATGAGACCAGCCCTCTCCAGCTATTGCGCGTCCTGACCCCGACACAATCACGCCTGTCATTCTGCGATGCTACGCCAAAGGACCTCAAACGCTGGATCGCCAACCTGCCCAAGGCCAACATCGGCGAAACCGCCCGCCTGTTGTACCAAGCCCTTGGTGAACTCAACCAACTGCTCACACCCAGCGACAATCGCCTGCAACTGCTCGAGCTGCTGCGGCCCGAGGTGTATTACGTCTGCAAGCACCTGGAGCGGCACTTCCTGCAACAGGCCATCGTGCTGGATGATCGCTCGCGCAAGATCGTCAACCTGTGCCAGGCCCTGCAAACCCAGCTGGCGATGGGCTACAAACAGATCGTGACGCGTATCGCGTCGAAATACACCAAGGACCGTGCCCGCCTGCTGAGCACCGCGCTGCAACGGGCGCTGCATGCCCTCAACGGCCCGCTGCTGCGTGCGAGCCAGCTGTACAGCCCAGTGCCCGAGGGATTGTGGCTCGATTTGCATCAGTTGTACCGGATCGCCTGCCTGCACCGCTTGCAGCACTTGAGCGTGAGTGACGAACTGGCCAGCCAGGTTCATCAATTGAACGCCGAGCAAACCTATGTCGTCGCCTTGTTGCTGGGCGCTTCACGCAGCAATCAATTGCGCCAGAGCCAGATCGGACGACTGACCGAAGTGCTCGAATCCTGGAGCCAGTGGGTCAAGCTGGACCCCGCCACCAGCGCTACCAGCCTGTTCGCGGTCGCTCCGGAGCTGGATGTCGGGCCACGCTATCGTTCCAAGTTCCGCGCCGAACAGCAGCCGACCTTGCAGGGGTTCGATCCACAGCCCCTGGTGCGCGTAATCGCCACTCACCTGGAACAACCTGCCGAGCACAGTCTGCCAGTACCGAGTGGCATGAGCATCGACACCCTGCATCACCTGCATGCAGCCTGGGGCGAAGCAGCCGAACGCAGTTTCCAGCGCACCGAGGGCAACGGCACGCTGACGCTGTGCGTGGGCATGAGTGCCCTGCACTACTACCTCGGCGGCGAGCGCTCTTTCAACGAAATACTGAAAAGCCCCACCACCCGCAAGGCCCGCTTCGAAGCCTCGCCGAGCAAGACAAACGACACCTGGGGCCAAGCCTTCGACGCCGCCCCCGCCGGCGACAGCGACCTGCTGCCCTATGAAGAAATCGAGTATCCGGTCAACCCGGCCGATGACGATGGCACCAGCTCCGACAACCAGCATCACTTCCCCACCTACGACCTGCCAATCATCAACCACAGCCCTGGCGGCTATTGCCTCGGCTGGCCCAAGGAAGTGCCGGAACAACTACAAGCCGGGGAAATGATCGGCATCCGGGACACCAGCGACCAGGCCTGGAGCGTTGCCGTGGTGCGCTGGATCCGGCAAGTGCGCAACGGCGCCATGCAAATGGGCATCGAGCTGGTGGCACCGCACGCCCAGCCTTGCGGGCTGCAACTGGTCCGGGAAAAAAATGAGCACGGTCACTACCTGCGCGGGCTGTTGCTGCCCGAGATCAGTGCCATTGACCTGCCCCCAACCATGATCGCCCCACGCCTGCCTTTCCAGGAGGGCCAGCATGTGCTGATCAATACCAACGGCCAGGAACGCCGCGCCGGCCTGGACCGCCGGGTCACCAGTACCCACAGCTTCAACCAGTTTTCCTATCACCCGGAAGACTCAGCCGAGACTGGGGATGGCGGCGACCAAGAGGGGAATTTTGATTCGTTGTGGAAGTCGCTCTAGGCAGCCAACGCGTAACCCTTTGTGAAGAGAGAATTCTCTGTGGGAGCAAAGCTTGCTCGCGATGCGGGCACCGCGGTTTTTTTATAGACCGCGTTATCGTTTATCGCGGGCAAGCCTTGCTCCCACAGCTAGATCCCCTCGCCACAAAGATTGCGACAGACTCAGAGCTGCCCGTCACGATCCCTGAAGCCCAACAGGTACAACACCCCATCCAGCCCCAAGGTTGAAATCGCCTGCCTGGCCGACTGCTTGACCAGCGGCTTGGCGCGGAACGCCACGCCCAGGCCCGCTATCGCCAGCATCGGCAAGTCGTTGGCACCGTCGCCCACGGCGATGGTCTGCTCCAGGCGCAGGCCTTCTTTTTCAGCCAGTTCACGCAGCAGGTCCGCCTTGCGCTGGGCATCGACGATCGGCTCGACGGCCACGCCAGTCACCTTGCCATCCACCACTTCCAGCTCGTTGGCGAACACGTAGTCGATGCCGAGCTTGGCCTGCAACTGCTTGGCGAAGTAGGTGAAGCCGCCGGACAGGATGGCAGTCTTGTAGCCCAGGCGCTTGAGTTCGGCGAACAGCGTCTCGGCGCCTTCGGTCAGGCGCAGGGAAGCGCCAATGGAATCCAGCACGCTGACGTCCAGCCCCTTGAGCAGCGCCAGGCGCTCCTTGAAGCTGGCGCGGAAATCCAACTCGCCAGCCATGGCTCGCTCAGTGATGGCCGAGACCTTGTCGCCCACGCCGGCCGCCTTGGCCAGTTCGTCGATGACTTCGGCTTCGATCAGCGTCGAGTCCATGTCGAACACCGCCAGGCGGCGGTTACGGCGGAACAGCGAATCTTCCTGGAAGGCGATGTCGACATTCAGTTCCTGGGCCACGCTGAGGAACTCGGCACGCAACGCCTGGGGATCGGCCGGTTCACCGCGCACCGAAAACTCGATGCAGCCCTTGCCCTTGTCGTCCGGGGTGTCCAGCGGCATGCGCCCGGACAGTCGGTCGATGTGATCGATGTTCAGGTCATATTTGGCAGTGATCGAGCTGACGCGCTGCAACTGTTCGGCGGTGACCTTGCGGGTCAACAAGGTCACGATGTGGCGTTTCTTGCCCTGGCCAGCCACCCAATGCCGGTAATCGTCCTCGGACACCGGGGTGAAGCGCACCTGTTGGTCGAGCTTGTAGGCGGTGAACAGGATGTCCTTGAGCACGGACTTGCCTTGTTCGGCGTCCGGAATTTCAACCAGGATACCGAACGACAGCGTGTCGTGGATCACCGCCTGACCGATGTCGAGAATGTTCACACCACCCTGGGCCAGAACGCCGGTAATGGCCGCAGTCAGACCCGGACGGTCGCTGCCAGTGATGTTTATCAGGACGATTTCGCGCAAGGCGCACCCCCGCAGGTGGAAAAAAACCGCATTCTACCCACATTCAGTGACCATCGGGCACCGCCAGTGCTTTGCCGGTCATGGGGCTATCGCTATACTGCGCGTCAATTTCACGGACAAAGAGCCGAGCTCAGTGAACCGGCCCACGCCAGTCAAAACCGACAACTTCTTCCTGCTGATCTTCCGTGCACTGCGTCACCGTCGTGTGCCGATTGCATTGCGCATTGCCAGCCATAACGTGATCCTGGTCGCCCTGGCCCTGGTCATCTATGCCTGCGTGATGGGTTTGCAATTCAAGCAGGCCATGCACGAGCAGGCCGATGCCCTGGGTGAAAGCCTGACCACCCAGACCGCCACGTCCGCCACCGAGCTGCTGGTGTCCAACGACATCCTCAGCCTCAATGTGCTGCTCAACAACCTGACCAAGAACAAACTGGTGGCCCACGCCGCCATCTACAGCGTGGACAACCGCATCCTCGCCGAGGCCGGACAGCGTCCCAAGCCGGGCCTGCTGAGCGAGTCCGGCGGCATGTACCAGAGCAAGATCACCTTCCAGGACGTGACCGCCGGGCAGCTGCGCATCAGCCTGGACATGGACCAGTTCCAACAACCAATGACCATCAGCCTGCAAAGCATGGGCATCCTCAGCGCGATACTGCTGGCGCTGGCACTGGCCTTGAGCCTGCGCCTGGGGCGACACATCTCTACGCCGCTGCTGCAATTGCGTGTCTGGCTGCGGGACATCGACGAGCACACGCCGGCCACCCAGCGCCAGGACGAAATCGGCGACCTGGCCCGGCAACTGCACGCCAGCTTCGCGCCGAAACCTGAGCCGGTGCCGGAACCCGAAGACATCGACTACGCGGACGACGATGCCGAGCCGGGCTTCGAAGTGCGCAACCTGCGCGACCCGGGCTTCGATGAAAGCCAGCCAGTGCCTGCCTCCAAACCGGCGCCACGCCACGTGGTACGCACGGTAGAGGACGAGGAAGACGACGACGCGTTCGCCGACCTGCGGGACGAATCAGTCGATGGAGCCCCTCAACCGGTCGCCAGGCCAGTCGCCTCGAACCTGCCCCAGCACAGCGCCGTACTGGCCGTGCAACTGGGCGCCCAGGATCAACTGCGCCGCCTGCCCCAGGCGCGCCTGAAGGAGTTGCTCGAGCGCTACCGCGACTGCCTCGACCAGGCCGCATCGCTCTATCAAGGCGAACTGCACACCCTGAACGATGGCAGCACGCTGATGCTGTTCCACACCGAAGACAGCGGTGATGACTACCTGACCAACGCCATTTGCTGCGGTGAGTTGCTGCGCGCCTTGGGCCACCAGTTGCAGATCGAAGTCGCCGACAGCGGCATCACCCTGCAACTGCAATTGGGCCTGACCCTGGGCGATGGCTTGTTCGGCCTGAGCCAGATCGACCTGCTGCTGACCGAAACCGCCCAGGACGCCCTGGCGCTGTCGCAACACAGCCGCAACCTGCTGCTGGTGGAGCGCAAGATCAACGACGACGCCCTGATCCGCCAGCGCGCCCGCATCCGCCCCATCGCCAGCCCCGAAGGCGCGTGCTGCGTGGAGCGCTTGATGGAGCCTTATCCATCGATGCTGGAGCGGCAACTGGCACGGATGCATGAACGCCAGGCCTGAGTCTCAGGACTTGAAATGACGAAGCCCGCAGACGAGTGATTGTCTGTGGGCTTTTTTGTTGCCTTCAGCGCCGTCATCGCGAGCAAGCTCGCTCCCACAGGGGATCTCTGCAAACCAGGCCCAATGTGGGAGCGAGCTTGCTCGCGATGGCGTCAGGACAGACCGCGAAAAACCAGACTACAGAGTCGCGTCCACCCGATACACCTTAGCGCTCAGGCTCAAACGAATACTCAAATGACACTTGCGCCGGCTCACCATGACCCGCCACGTAGCTGCCAGTCCCACTCAAATTGACCAGATCCCCAGTGCCGGCGCCCTCTACGACACTCCAGGTACTGCGCGCCTTGCCTTCGGAAAACGACCCCGAATGCTGGGCAACAAATGTTCCGCGCTTACCTGCCACCACCGCACAAACCCGCTCAAAACCCACAAAGCACGCTGTGCCGTCAGCACTATAGGACATCAGGTATTCGACGCTACTGGTGCCCTCGATAGCGCCGGAATAGGACTGCGTGATGTTGGCATGCGAGATTTTTGGAGCGTCTTCAAGCATTTGAGACGGCTTCTCGTCCCAGCCCGTGATCTGAAACGTGCAACTGACAGTTGTTTTCATGGGAATTTAACTCGTCCTTGTCATTTATTGGGGGAAGGCCTGATGCGCCGGGCCCTCATCTTGCCTGACATTCCCCAGGAATAAGAACCCAGGAAACGACAAAGCCCGCACTTAATGCGGGCTTTGTCTTGTAATCCAGTCCTGGCGTCAGAACCTGAACACTTCCATGTCCGTGCGAATCGGCAAGGCCATGGGAATCTTGTCCTTTTCCTTTTCTACCGGCTTGGCGGGGGCAGGAGCAGCCTTGCGCGGGACTTCAGCCGCAACAGGAGGCTGGTTGGCCAAAGGCTTGAGCGACACGGACAACTGTTCGGCCAGGCGTTGCAGGAGCACGCCCTGGGCCTGGACCTGTGCCGCCGTGGTGCCAGCATGTTGCTCTTGCAGATGAACGATGCGGTTCTCACGCACCTTGCCACGACGGTCGATCAATCGCCATTGGGCATCGAGCACTGCCGGCTGGGCTTTACCCGAGTCCAGGCGGGTAATCGACAGCAGCACCTGTACATCCGGGGCGAAGCCTTGGGTCGCAGGTGCGAGCACTACACGCTGGCTGTCCAGATGCCCGGCGACCTGGCGCAGCAGCAACTGATCGATGTCAGAAGACAGGCTGCCAGCCCAACGACCATCCGTGGCGGCCTGCAGGCTGCCGTCCGGTTGGCGTTGCAACAAGGTTTCGCGTTGCAGGTAGTCGGCGATCAGGACCGGCCCCAGCAATACTGCCATGCCTGTGCTTTGCGCAGGCTGGGTCGGGGTTCCGCTGTCCAGTTGGTACAGCGACACCGGCTGGTTCATGCTGCAGCCCGCCAGGCCAAGCAGGCCGGCGAGCCACAAAATAGGAAGGCGCAGAGCAGTCATCGTTCCGTCCAGGTGGCAGCCACAAGGCTTGCCACAGTGAAAAAATACTCGGTCATTATGAAGAACGCTCGGCCACGCCGGCGCTTGAAAGGGCCTATCATCCGTGAATATGCGCGCCGACTCCAGCGCGAAAGTATCGATCTGCGGCATTTAATCGCAGACCGAGCCCTCTACTACGCCTAATTGAGGTTTTCGACGAGCAGCGCATCGACTCGCTGAAACCCCCTTGGAAGCTTGTTGCCCCGCCGACCGCGTTCACCCTTGTAATGCTCAAGATCGTCCGCCTTCAACGAAAGCGTGCGCTTGCCTGCCTGTAGCACAAGCGTGGCGCCTTCCGGCAACACTGCAATATCCGTGACATATTCTTCACGACTGGCGACCCGTTCGCCGGAAATACCAATAATCTTGTTGCCCTTGCCTTTACCCAGCTGTGGCAGGTCGCTGATCTTGAACACCAGCAACCGGCCTTCGGTGGTAACCGACGCCAGCCAGTTGCTCTCTCGATCGGCCACCGGTCGCGGCGCAATCACCTTGGCGTTGTTCGGCAGGCTCAACAACGCCTTGCCCGCCTTGTTCTTGGCTTGCAGGTCCTCGCCCTTGACCACGAACCCGTAACCCGCGTCCGATGCAATTACGTACAGTCCATCATCATCTGGCATCAGCACGCATTCAAAAGTTGCACCCGGCGGCGGCGTTAAACGACCGGTCAGCGGTTCGCCCTGGCCACGAGCCGACGGCAGGGTGTGGGCTGGCACCGAATAGCTGCGCCCGGTGGAGTCGACGAACACCGCAAACTGGTTGGAACGCCCGGCCGCCAAGGCCTTGAAGCCATCCCCGGCCTTGTAGGAAAGCCCCGTCGCGTCAATATCATGCCCCTTGGCGGAGCGCACCCAACCTTTTTCTGACAGCACGACGGTGACTTTCTCGTTCGGCAACAGGTCGTGTTCGGTCAGCGCCTTGGCTTCGGCACGCTCGACGATCGGCGAGCGACGGTCGTCGCCGTAGGTTTCGGCGTCCTTGAGCAGTTCGGTGCGTACCAGCTTCTTGAGCTTGGCTTCGCTGCCCAGCAGGGCTTGCAGCTTGGCCTGCTCTTTGAGCAGTTCATCCTGCTCGGCGCGCAGCTTCATCTCTTCCAACCGCGCCAACTGCCGCAGGCGGGTGTCGAGGATGTAGTCGGCCTGGATTTCACTCAGGGCAAAACGGGCGATCAGGCTGGCCTTGGGGTGCTCCTCGGTGCGGATGATGTGGATCACTTCATCCAGGTTGAGGTAGGCAATCAGCAAGCCGTCCAACAGGTGCAGGCGACGCTCGACCTTGTCCAGGCGGAATTGCAGGCGCCGGCGCACGGTCTTAACCCGGAACTCGAGCCATTCCACCAGCAATGCCCGCAGGTTTTTCAACTGCGGCTTGCCGTCCAGGCCAATGATGTTGATGTTGACCCGGTAGCTGGACTCCAGGTCGGTGCTGGCGAACAGGTGCTGCATCAGCGCGTCGTGGTCGACCCGGCTGTTGACCGGGATAATCACGATGCGGCACGGGTTTTCGTGGTCGGATTCGTCGCGCAAGTCAGCCACTTGCGGCGCTTTCGACGGTTTTGCCTGCATCATTGCGGCAATTTGCTCCAACACCTTGGCCCCGGAGACCTGATGCGGCAGCGCCGTGACAATGATGTCGCCGTCTTCTATGTGGTACACGGCGCGCATGCGCACCGAACCACGACCGGTCTCGTAGATTTTCAGCAGGTCGGCACGCGGCGTGATGATCTCCGCTTCGGTCGGATAGTCCGGGCCCTGGATGTGTTCACAGAGCTGCTCCACCGTGGCTTTCGGCTCGTCCAGCAGACGCACGCACGCCGTGGCCACTTCCCGCAGGTTGTGGGGCGGCACGTCAGTGGCCATGCCCACGGCAATGCCGGTGGTGCCATTGAGGAGAATATTCGGCAAACGCGCCGGCAAAACCAGGGGTTCGTCGAGGGTGCCGTCGAAGTTCGGCCCCCAGTCCGCAGTGCCCTGGCCCAACTCGCTGAGCAGCACCTCGGAATAGCGCGACAACCGCGCCTCGGTGTAACGCATGGCCGCGAAAGACTTGGGATCATCCGGCGCACCCCAGTTGCCCTGGCCGTCCACCAGCGTGTAGCGATAGCTGAACGGCTGAGCCATCAGCACCATGGCTTCATAGCAGGCCGAGTCGCCGTGGGGGTGGAACTTACCGAGCACGTCACCGACGGTACGCGCCGATTTCTTGTGCTTGGAATCCGCATCCAGCCCCAGCTCACTCATGGCATAGATGATCCGCCGTTGAACCGGCTTCAAACCATCGCCGATGTGCGGCAAGGCGCGGTCCATGATCACGTACATGGAGTAATTGAGGTAGGCATTTTCGGTGAAGTCAGCCAGCGATCGGCGTTCTACGCCGTCTAAGCTGTCTGCAAGAATGTCGCTCATGCGGGCCTCATCAGTTCGTTGTCTGGCGCAGCAGCATGGTGCCGTCGCGCTGGGTAAATTCAAGTTTGTTCAGGGCGCTCATGCCCAGCAGCACTTGCGTGCCACCCAGGCCTGGCGCCACCAGGGCACGGACATCGCGCAAGACGATGTCACCCAATTGCAGCCGGTCGATGCGGGTGCGATAGCCCTCGCTCAAACCGTTGGCGGTACTCAACGTCACGCCGAAACCTTTTTCCAGCTTGAGGCGCTCGGCCAACTCCACCGGAATCGCCACGTCGGTGGCGCCGGTGTCGAGCATGAACTCCACCGGCTGGCCGTTGATCTGGCCGCTGGCGACAAAGTGCCCCTGCGTATTGCCGACCAACTTCACCTCGATAAAACCTTCGCCTTTTTGCGAATACACCTGGGTATTGGGATTTTGCTGACGCTGCTCCCATTGGGCAAAAAACCGCGTCGCCAGAAACAGCGCCGCACACCAAGCCAGGATCATCAGCACCCGGCCGGCGCGCTTGCCTGGCAGTTGCTGGCTCATGGCGCGGCGCTCCAGCCACCGTCGGGCGCAGCAAAATGCCAGACGATCGGCCGAGTTTCGCCGTCGGCGCGGGCACCGTCGTTGTTGTCCAGGCCGACCCAGGCGCCCTCAGCGTTCACCACCAGCGCTTCGGCCAGCCCGTAGGGCTGTGGGTAACGGCGATTGTCCTGCAATGCCTCGACGGCAAACGACCAGCACCGCTCCACTTGGGCGGTCTGGGGGTCACGCCGACAGATCTCAAAGGCGTTGCGCTCCAGGGTAAACAGCTTGCCATTGAACAATGACAGATCGGCGAAATCCCGCGAAACCGCCTTGGCCTTGGGAAACTGCGCCGGCTGCATCTCCAGCCCCGCTTCGCTCAGCAACACGCAGTTGCCCTCGCAGTCCCACACCGTTTGCTGGCGCTTGATCAGCAGCAGGCCGCGACGCTCGCGCTCGGTCGCCAACCACAGCTGGTCACCGACCGGATTGATTGCCAAGCCTTCGAACAACGCATTGAAATGCAGCAACATGCCACTGGCGCGGGCCTGGCGGATCATTGTTGGTGCGATTTTCAACCAGGACGCCGGCCCCTCCGTCGGCACCTGCAACACCGCGGCATGGGACTCACTGACCACATAGCGATTACCGGCGCTGTCGCAACTGATGCCTTCAAAATCCAGCTCGCCACCGCGCAGGAACGACGCCGCCCAGGTTCGGGATTTCAAGCCCCAGGGCAAACCGCTGTCCGGCACCTTCGGCACCTCGATTTCAACCACTTCGGCTTGCCAGACCGGCGCATCGACGGGCGTGAGGCGGTAGATCCGGTCATCGTCGCGATCGGACACCGTCCACATGTCGCTGCCGCACAGCGCCAGCCCCGACAAATTGCCGCCGCGCATGCCATCAACGGCATGCTCGGACAGCAGCTTCAGTTCCGGTGCAGGCCCTGCGGCCACAACCCCCGCCCACAGCAACAACGCCAGGGCGAAACCGTTGCGCATCAGGCCAGCACCTCGGCCAGGTTCCCTTTGGATTCAAGCCAGGATTTGCGGTCACCCGCGCGTTTCTTCGCCAGCAGCATGTCCATCATTTCCGACGTCGCTTCAAAATCATCCAGGGTCAACTGCACCAGGCGGCGCGTGTTCGGGTCCATGGTGGTTTCACGCAACTGCGGCGGGTTCATCTCGCCCAGGCCCTTGAATCGGGTGACCTGCGGCTTGCCGCGTTTTTTCTCGGCCACCAGGCGATCGAGAATGCCGTCGCGCTCGGCTTCGTCCAGGGCGTAGTAGATCTCCTTGCCCAGGTCGATGCGGTACAGCGGCGGCATCGCCACATAGACGTGGCCGGCATCCACCAGCGGGCGGAAATGCTGAACGAACAAGGCACAGAGCAACGTGGCGATGTGCAGGCCGTCGGAGTCGGCGTCGGCGAGGATGCAGATCTTGCCGTAGCGCAGCTGGCTCATGTCGGCGGCGCCCGGATCGACACCGATGGCCACCGCGATGTTATGCACTTCCTGGCTGGCCAGCACTTCGCTGCCGTCCACTTCCCAGGTGTTGAGGATCTTGCCCCGCAGCGGCAGAATCGCCTGGAATTCCTTGTCCCGCGCCTGCTTGGCCGAGCCGCCGGCGGAGTCACCTTCCACCAGGAACAGCTCGGAACGCATCGGATCCTGCCCGGCACAATCGGCGAGCTTGCCCGGCAATGCCGGCCCCTGGGTGATGCGCTTGCGCTCGACTTTCTTGCTGGCCTTGAGACGGCGGCCGGCGTTATTGATTGCCAACTCTGCCAGGGCCAAACCGGTTTCCGGGTTAGCGTTGAGCCACAGGCTGAACGCGTCCTTGACCACCCCGGAAACAAACGCCGCCGCTTCGCGGGACGACAGGCGCTCCTTGGTCTGACCGGAGAACTGCGGCTCCTGCATCTTCATCGACAGCACGAAGGCGATGCGTTCCCAGACGTCTTCCGGCGCCAGCTTCACGCCACGGGGCAGCAAGTTGCGGAACTCACAGAACTCGCGCATCGCATCGAGTAGGCCCTGGCGCAAGCCGTTGACGTGGGTGCCGCCCTGGGCCGTGGGGATCAGGTTGACGTAGCTTTCCTGAACGCTTTCGCCGCCTTCGGGCAGCCACAACAGCGCCCAGTCCACCGCTTCCTTGTTACCGGCCAGGCTGCCGCAGAACGGCTCGTCGGGCAGGCGTTCGAAACCGTTGACCGCGTCCACCAGGTAGGAGCGCAGGCCATCTTCGTAATGCCATTCGACTTTCTCGCCGGTGGCCTTGTCCTCGAAACTGACCAGCAGCCCCGGGCACAACACAGCCTTGGCCTTGAGCACGTGCTTGAGGCGGCTGACGGAAAACTTCGGTGAGTCGAAATACTTCGGGTCCGGGGCGAAATACACGCTGGTCCCGGTGTTGCGCTTGCCGACGGTGCCGACCACTTCCAGCTCGGTGGCCTTGTAGCCGTCGGCGAAGGTCATCTGGTATTCGTTGCCATCACGCTTGACCCGCACCCGCACCTGGGTCGACAAGGCGTTGACCACGGAAATACCCACCCCGTGCAGACCGCCGGAGAACTGGTAGTTCTTGTTGGAAAACTTGCCGCCGGCGTGGAGCTTGGTGAGGATCAGCTCGACGCCCGACACACCCTCTTCGGGGTGAATGTCCACCGGCATGCCGCGGCCATCGTCGCTGACTTCCAGCGAGTGATCGGCGTGCAGGATGACCTGCACCGAACGGGCGTGCCCGGCCAAGGCTTCGTCGACACTGTTGTCGATGACTTCCTGGGCGAGGTGGTTCGGCCGACTGGTGTCGGTGTACATGCCGGGGCGCTTGCGCACCGGGTCGAGGCCCGAGAGGACTTCGATGGCGTCTGCGTTATAAGAGCTAGCGCTGGGAGTGGCCATGGGGTCTCGTCGTCAGTGTTCAATGAAAAAGGGGCGATGGGCTCACAGCGACGTGAAGTCGATCGCCTGGTGCAAATCGGCGCCAATGCCGGCAAAACTCAACAGCGCCGGCAACTGCTGGGCAAACCCTTGGAAACTGTGGTCGCCGCCGGCCTGGATGCGCAAGGCACAGGCGCGGTAATACTGCTGGGCGTGGCGATAATCCAGCGTTTCGTCACCGGTTTGCAACCATACCTGAAACCGCTGCGGATCCCGGGGCGCCGGGACTTGCAGTTCGGCCAAGGCCGTGACGTGGTCGTGGGTCAATTCCCAGGTTTCGTCGGTGTACAAATTCTTCTGCGTGCCCAGGTAGCCGTCGAACAGCCGATGCGGGCTGACGGCAGGGTTGACCAGCAGGGCCTTGAGCCCGTGGCGCTCGGCCAAGTGAGTGGCATAGTAGCCGCCGAGCGAGCTGCCGACCAGCAGCGGGCGCCCCAGTTCTGTAATCGCCTGTTCCAACTGACCGATGGCCTGGCGGGGGTGGTGATGCAAGGCGGGCACCTGCAACTGGTCGCTCAGGCCCAGGCGCGTCATCACTTGCGTCAACTGGCTGGCCTTGGTCGACGCCGGGGCGCTGTTGAGGCCATGGATATAAAGGATCGAACCCGACATTGCCGACTCCCTGGGTGTTGGGCAAAAGCCGGAGTTTACAGGGAGATTGCGGTGATTGGGGGGGATTTGACCGTGTTGTTGCCTCCTATGAATCGTCGATCACAGCACCTGTGGGAGCAAAGCTTGCTCGCGAGGCGGCCTGACAGCTGGCCTGGTTCTCCGGTCGTACTCCGATCCGATTGTGGGAGCGGGCTTGCTCGCGAAGACGAAGGCACATTCAGCATTAATGCAAGCAGACCCACCGCTATCGCGAGCAAGCTCAGCTCCCACAGGGATCGGCGGTGGGCATTGATCCCGCACCCACCACCACTCCCTCTGTGGGAGCCTTCTCGCTTCTGCTCGCGGTGTGGTCAGGGTTGTGTGTTGACGTTGTCCAGCATCCGATTCGCCAATAAAGCGCCCAGCTCGATCAGTTGCTGAATGCCAAGGGCAACATGGCGTCGCGAGCCTTTCAGGTCGAAGGCAAGGTCGCTGACCATGGCATCGGCTGAGGCCAGGGTTTCGCTGAGGTTGGCCAGCAGGCTTTCGGTGTCGACGCCGTCCACGACGGTGAACAGTTGACCTGAGGGCTTTTTCTTTTTGGCTTGAGGTTTGGGATCAAGATAATGGTCGATGGCTCGCTTGGCGGCTTCATCGAGTATCGGGGGAATCTGGCTGGCTTCGGGAGAAATGGAATCTTTTTTTGTTGGCCCAGAGTTATCTTCAGACATGTTGGCGCTCCACTAGGATTGAAATAACGCCCTCCTACTTTCGGGTTTCCAGGCCCGGCCGCTGAACTTTCAGCGACGGGAAAAGGTTAGCGACAGCCCTTCCCACCCAGTAACCGCCAGAGCTCGTCGGAAAAATCTGCTTGAACCAGGAAGGATGTCCGACCATTCCCACAAACCCTGGTCGGCTGTCAGCCGCCATCGCGAGCAAGCTCGCTCCCACACAGGTTTTTGGTCGTTTATAAGATCAGCGTCCACCGCCGATCTCTGTGGGAGCAAAGCTTGCTCGCGATGGCGGTGGGTCTGCTTGCATCCATGCTGAATGTAGCGCCGTCTTCGCGAGCAAGCCCGCTCCCACAATTGGATCGGGGTATGACCGGAGAATCAGGTCGGCTATCAGGCCGCCTCGCGAGCAAGCTTTGCTCCCACAGATCTGAAAGATGTACAACCGGGAGAGACAGGCCAGCTGTCAGGCCGCCTCGTCCTCAGTACCCGTTGGAGCCATAGTCCGGGGTAAACGCAAACCCAACCACCCGCTCAACCCCCGTCTCCAATCGCCCATCCGGCAACAACCGCAACCACCGATACCCCGGCGCCTGCGAGCCCACCGCAAAATCCTCACTCCCAGGCTCAAACTGAATACAGGTCGAAGGTGAAGCCAACAAACGAACCCCCTCGCGCACCCGATCAACCTCCTGATGCACATGCCCCCACAACACCGCCCGCACCTGGGGAAACCGATCCAACACCGCAAACAGCGCCTCAGGATTACGCAACCCAATCGGCTCCATCCACACACACCCAATCGAAACAGGATGATGATGCAGACACACCAAGTGATGCCGCTCCGGCGCCTCACTCAAGGCATTGGCCAACAGAATCAACTGCTCCTCGGCCAAAAAACCCGGCACCGAACCAGGCACGGCAGAATCGAGCATCGTCACGCGCCAATTGCCAATGTCCACCACCGGATCGAGCAACCTGCTCTTGACCGTCGCCTTGAGCATCACCTGCGGCTCATCATGGTTACCGGGAATCCACCGCGCCGGCGCATCGATTCGCGCAGTCAATTGCCGAAACGCCTCGTAGGACTCCAGCGTACCGTCCTGGGACAGGTCCCCGGTGGCGAGCATCAGGTCAATGTCCGGCTGCTGCTTGAGCACCAAATCAATGACCGCCCGCAAACTGTCACGGGTATTCATGCCCAGCAACGAGGCATCGGCCTCGGCGAACAAATGGCTGTCAGACAGTTGGACCAGCAACGCCGCATCGGCAGTGGTCAAGCTGGATACGCTCGGCAAATCGCTCTCTCCCAGGCGCAGTCACGCCGTTGCATGAAGCCGCAATTATGCTGGGGGACGATCGAAAGGGGAAACCCGCGAACCGGAACCGGTTCACAACTACCGAACGACTTCGAACTCGTGGCCCAGCGCCAGGCAATGACTCAGCCACTCGCCCAGGAACAGGTTCAACTGGGCTTTTTCATCCGGCTGGTGCATCGAGGCATTGGGGTAAGGATAGATGCCACGAAAGCGTCGTGCATGTTCGGCACTGACAACTTCGGCCATGCGCGCATCGTGATAGACCTGGACCTCCAGTTGCGGCACCGGCAACCAAGGCAGGCTGTGCTCCTGACGCACTTGCAACGTGGTGGTGTAGGGACAGGTCTGCAGCACTTCCAGGGCCAGCACGCCCAGCATCTGGTCGCCGTGGGTCACGGCGATGCGCCGAGGCGCCGGGTCGTTGCGCATGTCCGGCAACAAGCGCATCAGGCGAGCGTAATTGGCCTCGCAGGCGGCCTGCAACCCCACCAGATCGACGCGATAGCGGTCGCGCAGCTTGTTCAGGACCATAGCCCCCTCACTTCATCGCGATTCAAGGCCAGCCATTGCAAGGCAATGATGCTGGCCGCGTTGCAGATACGCCCGTCGCGCACAGCTTGCAAGGCATCTTCGTAGGCCCAGACCTTCACCCGAATGTCCTCGGCTTCCTCCAGAAGGCCATGCAGGCCGCCTGCCCCCGTGCTGTCGCAACGCCCCAGGTACAAATGTACGAATTCATTGCTGCCGCCCGGCGATGGAAAATATTTGGTCATCGGCCAAAGCGCAGCGAACACAAGCCCAGCTTCCTCCTGCGCTTCGCGATGAGCAACTTCTTCCGGTTGCTCGTCCTTGTCGATCAGGCCGGCCACCAGTTCCACCAGCCAGGGGTTGGTGGTCTTGCCGATGGCGCCCACGCGAAACTGCTCGATCAACACCACTTCATCGCGCTGCGGGTCGTAGGGCAATACGCACACGGCGTCATGACGCACGAACAACTCACGGCTGATCTCACGGCTCATGCCACCGGCAAACAACTCGTGGCGCAAGACAAGGCGGTCGAGCTTATAGAAACCCTTGAAGCAGGTTTCACGCTTGACGATGTCCACGGTGTTCGGTGTGGCGTTGGCGAAATCGGTCATGACAATCCTCGTGTGCAGTCGATCAATACGAGGTTCCAACCTCGGCTTCGCGCCATCCTAACGCGCCCGTACCCTTTGATGCAGCCCCTTTCCACTCATCGGGATGGACGGCAGAAGGTGAAAGAACTCTAATGAGCTTAGTGGCGAACTGATTGTCCTGCTGGCAGTCGAAGCGGGTAACTTTTCGCCTTTCCCTGTTCCATGAAGGACGCCCATGTCGCTTTTCAAAACTGCCTCCGTGGCCGCCATTGCCCTGACCCTGGGCGCTTGCCAAAGCCTGTTCCAACCCAATTATCGCGCACCGCTGGAAACCACCCGCGATGCGTCGGAACAGCTGCAACAAGGTTGCGCCAGTGCCGACTGCCCATTGGTGAACATCGATACCCTGCACTTTCCCACCGAGCCAGCTCTGGACGGCATCGTTGAAAAGCGCCTGCTGCAAATGACCCGCACCACCCCGGACGCCCCGGCGGCGCCGACGCTTGCCGCCTATCGCGAGCAGTTCCTGCGCAACGCCGCCCCCCGCAACAGCAGCTATTTGCAGGCCAAGGTACGTGAGCAACATGACGGCCTGGTGATCATCGAGTTGTCCAGCTACCTGGACACCGGCGGCGCCCACGGCACGCCGGGTCGCGGCTTCATCAACTATTCGCGCCAGCAACACAAGGTGCTGACGCTGTCGGACATGCTGCTGCCGGGCCAGGAAGAAGCGTTCTGGAAAGCCGCCCAGGTCGCCCACAACAGTTGGCTGATCAGCACCAAGCTGGATCAGGAACCCGAGTTCCTGAAACAGTGGTCCTTCCAGAAAACCCCACACGTGGCGCTGACCTACGGCGGGGTGATCCTCAAGTACGAAGTGAGCACCATCGCGCCGTACGCCCTGGGCCACATCGAATTGAAGATCGCTTACCCACGCCTCAATGGCATCCTCAAGCCCGAGCTGTTCCCCGGCCGTAGCTGAAAGCCCGGCCCAGCAACAGTTGCAGCAACCCTGCCAGAATCAGCGACGGCAGGGTTGCGCCGATGTCCGGGTAGAGGTTGGCCAGCAAGTGATAAGTGCTCACCCCACCCAACCAGGCCAACAGGGCCGGCCAGCGCAACGCGGCTGATACCACTTGGCTGCTGCGCTTGCGCAGGATGAAGTGGTCCACCAGCACCACGCCGAACAGCGGTGCAAACACCGAGCCGATCAGCAACAGGAAGTTCTGGTATTGCGCCAACGGCGCGAAGCAGGCGATCAAGGTGCAGAGCACGCCAATCGCCAAGGCCAGGTGTTCGACCTTCAGCCCCGACAACATGCCACTGGAGACCGCCGCCGAGTGAATGTCGGCGAAGGCGTTTTCCGACTCATCCAGCAGAATCAGCAGCAGCGGAATGCCCAACCCGGCGCCAGCCAAGGCCAGTAGCAACGCGTTGACTTCACCGCTCGGCGCGAACGCCAGGGTGTAGGCCACGCCCAGGCTCATCAGCCAGACGTTACCGATGAAGAAGCCCACGGCAGTGCCGCCGAAGACGTTCTTGGCGCGCTTGCCGAAACGCGAATAGTCGGCAATCAGCGGCAACCACGACAGCGGCATCGCAATGGCGATGTCAAACCCCACCGCCAACGGCATAGAACCATCGCCTGCCTCGGCCCACAGCGCAACCAGATCAGCCTTGGCGAACAGGTTCCAGGTCAACCAGATGCAAGCCGCCAATAGCAACCAGATGCCCCACTTGCGCAGGACCTTGCGCACGAACGTCAGCGGCCCGCTCACGGCGAGCAGTGTCGCCAGGGCGCCGAAGAACAGCGTCCACAGCAGTGGGTTGGAGCCCAGGCTGCCTTCGCTGAAGGCTCGGGCACCGAGCAGGCTGGCGGCATCACGCATGACGATGATTTCGAACGAACCCCAGCCGATCAACTGCAGCAGATTCAACACCGCCGGCACGCTCGCGCCCTTGCCGCCGAGGCTGAGCTTGAGGGCGGCCATGGCCGACAGGCCGGTGTCACTGCCGATCACCCCGACGGCGGCCAGCAGCAGAACGCCCACCAGCGTGCCGAAAAAAATCGCCAGCAACGAACCACTGAGACCCAGGCCCGGCGCGAGCAAGGCACCGACCTGCAAGACCATCAGGCCGATGCCCAGGGAGAACCACAGGGAAAACAGATCGCGGGCGCCGAAGACGCGTTTGTCCAGGGAGACGGCGGTGTCTGGGGAGTAGGTGCTGGGTTGGATGTTCAAGGGTCGTTGTCTCAGAGGGATATTTGTTGTTCTGATGATCGCAATCGCGAGCAGGCTCGCTCCCACAGGGGATTTGCGGTGGACACAAGATTTGTGAACGACCGAGATCCACTGTGGGAGCGAGCCTGCTCGCGAAGGCGGCAGTGAGGACACCGCCACCCTCAGCTCAGCCCAAATCAGACTTTCTTGTAAAGCTGACTACCTTCCTTCTTGAACCGCTCAGCCTGCTCCGCCAAGCCCTGGGCAACATCGACATCCACCGCTTCAATGCGTTGGTTGGCCGCGTACTCGCGCACTTCCTGGGTGATTTTCATCGAGCAGAATTTCGGCCCGCACATCGAGCAGAAATGCGCCACCTTGGCCGAGTCCTTCGGCAGGGTTTCGTCGTGGTACGAGCGGGCGGTGTCCGGGTCCAGGCCGAGGTTGAACTGGTCTTCCCAACGGAACTCGAAACGCGCCTTGCTCAAGGCGTTGTCACGGATCTGCGCGCCCGGGTGACCCTTGGCAAGGTCGGCGGCGTGCGCGGCGATCTTGTAGGTGATGATCCCGGTCTTCACGTCATCCTTGTTCGGCAAGCCCAGGTGTTCCTTCGGCGTCACGTAGCAGAGCATGGCGCAACCGAACCAGCCGATCATCGCCGCACCGATACCGGAGGTGATGTGGTCGTAGCCCGGCGCGATGTCGGTGGTCAGTGGGCCGAGGGTGTAGAACGGCGCCTCGTCGCAGCACTCGAGCTGCTTGTCCATGTTCTCTTTGATCAACTGCATCGGCACGTGGCCGGGGCCTTCGATCATGCATTGCACGTCGTGCTTCCAGGCGATCTTGGTCAGCTCGCCGAGGGTTTCCAGCTCACCGAACTGCGCTTCGTCGTTGGCGTCGGCAATCGAGCCCGGACGCAGGCCATCGCCCAGCGAGAAGCTGACGTCGTAGGCCTTCATGATTTCGCAGATGTCTTCGAAGTGGGTGTAGAGGAAGTTCTCTTTGTGGTGCGCCAGGCACCACTTGGCCATGATCGAACCGCCACGGCTGACGATACCGGTGACGCGCTTGGCGGTCATCGGCACATAGCGCAGCAACACGCCGGCGTGGATGGTGAAGTAGTCGACGCCCTGCTCGGCCTGTTCGATCAGCGTGTCGCGGAACAGCTCCCAGGTCAGGTCTTCAGCCACGCCGCCGACTTTTTCCAGGGCCTGGTAGATCGGCACGGTGCCGATCGGCACTGGCGAGTTGCGGATGATCCACTCGCGGGTTTCATGGATGTGCTTGCCGGTGGACAGGTCCATGACCGTGTCCGAACCCCAGCGGATGCCCCAGGTCAGCTTCGCCACTTCTTCTTCGATGGACGAACCCAGCGCACTGTTGCCGATGTTGCCGTTGATCTTCACCAGGAAGTTACGGCCGATGATCATCGGTTCCAGTTCGGTGTGGTTGATGTTGGCCGGGATGATCGCGCGGCCACGGGCGATTTCGTCACGCACGAATTCCGGGGTGATGACTTTCGGCACGCTGGCGCCGAAGCTGTGGCCGGCGTGTTGCTGGTCCAGCAGGCCGGCGGCGCGGGCGACTTCCAGCTTCATGTTTTCGCGGATGGCAACGTATTCCATCTCGGCGGTGATGATGCCTTTGCGCGCGTAGTGCATCTGGCTGACGTTGGCACCCGGCTTGGCGCGACGTGGGTTGTTCACGTGAGCAAAGCGCAGCTTGGTCAGCTCGGGATCAGCCAGGCGTTCCTGGCCGAAGTTGGAGCTCAGGCCGGCAAGACGCTCGGTGTCGCCACGGGCTTCGATCCACGAAGAGCGCACGTCGGCCAGGCCCTGGCGCACGTCGATGATCACGTTCGGGTCGGTGTACGGGCCCGAAGTGTCATACACCACGACCGGCGCGTTGATTTCGCCGCCGAAGTCGGTCGGGGTTACATCGAGGCTGATTTCGCGCATGGGCACGCGGATATCCGGGCGGCTGCCCTGGACATAGATTTTTTGCGAGCGGGTAAAGGGCTGAACCGATTGCTCATCGACCTTGGCCGAATCACTGAGGTTGATCGCGTTTTTTGATTTTGTCGTCATCACGGGCTCTCCAGACACACATCCAGGCAGTGGATTTTTGTCGGAGCGAACCTGTAACGAATGGACGCGTCCCTGCACGAAAATGCGGACGCTGTGCTTGCTGCTCGAGTGCGTTCGATGGTCGAACGACATCCCGGACGAAGCACAAGAGGACTCGCCGGGTGACGAGAAATCTTGTTCCCTACGCAGGCGCTAACCTGATCAGGTTCAACGGGATCCGAAATTATTCGATCTCAGCCTCATAGCAAGGCACCCCGACAAGAACCCGGCCAGTCTAGACACAACCACGAGAGAACGCCATCGCCAGGGCAAAAGGCGTGATGAATGGCGCATATACAGGATTGTTGCCACGCCCGGGCGCAACTACACTCGCTACGCCGCGCGCCACTTATGCGCACTCATTTGCGAACTAGGGATAGCCTCATGCTGCGCAAACTTTCACTGGCCCTGGCCGTGTCTTGTGCGTCCAACGCAATGGCCTGGGCCGCCGAAGCGCCCTTGACCACCAAAACCGATCTGGTGAGCGTGTATCAGGAAGCGGTGGACAACAACGCCGACCTGGCCGCTGCCCGCGCCCAGTATGGCGCCCAGAAGGAAGTGGTGCCCCAGGCTCGCGCCGGGTTGTTGCCCAACCTTTCGGCCGGCGCCGATCTGAACAACACGCGTACCGAGCTTGACCAGCCGGCGATGACCGCCAACCGCAGTTCCACGGTTTACCAGGCGACACTGTCCCAGCCGATTTTCCGCGCCGACCGCTGGTTCCAGCTCCAGGCGGCAAAGTCCGTCGACGAACAAGCGTCGCTGCAACTGTCAGCCACTGAACAGAACATGATCCTGCAAAGCGCCGAGAGCTACTTCAACGTGCTGCGCAGCCAGGACAACCTGGCCTCGACCAAGGCCGAGGAAGCCGCGTTCAAGCGCCAGCTCGACCAGTCCAACGAACGCTTCGACGTAGGCCTGTCGGACAAGACCGACGTGCTGCAATCCCAGGCCAGCTACGACACAGCACGGGCCAACCGGATCCTCGCCCAGCGCCAGGTCGAAGACGCCTTCGAAGCCTTGATCACCCTGACCAACCGCCAGTACAACGCGCTCCAGGGCATCGTCCACACCTTGCCGATCCTGCCGCCGACGCCGAACGATGCCAAAGCCTGGGTCGACACGGCGGCCAAGCAGAACCTGAACCTGCTGGCCAGCAACTACGCCGTCGATGCCGCCGAGGACACCCTGCGCCAACGCAAGGCTGGCCATGCACCGACCCTCGACGCGATAGCCCAGTATAGAAAAGGCGACAACGACGGCCTCGGCTTCACCAACCCGAGCCCCACCGGTCAGCGTTATGGCGGCGATGCCGAGCAACGCACCATCGGCCTGCAACTGAGCATCCCGATCTACAGCGGCGGGCTGACCAGCTCCCAGGTGCGCGAGTCCTACTCGCAGCTCACTCAGACCGAACAGCAACGCGAAGGCCTGCGCCGGCAGGTGGTGGAAAACACCCGTAACCTGCACCGCGCGGTAAACACCGACGTGGAGCAGGTCCAGGCCCGGCGCCAGTCGATCATCTCCAACCAGAGCGCGGTGGAAGCCACGGAAATCGGCTACCAGGTGGGCACTCGCAACATCGTCGATGTGCTCGATGCCCAGCGTCAGCTGTACACCTCGGTGCGCAACTACAACAACGCCCGCTACGACTACATTCTCGACAACCTGCGCCTCAAGCAGGCGGCCGGGACGTTGAGCCCGGCGGACCTGCAAGACCTGTCACGCTACCTCAAGCCCGACTACAACCCCGACCGCGACTTCCTGCCGCCGGACCTGGCCCAGGCCGCAGCGGAGCAATTGCGCTCGCGGCCGGCGCAATAACCTCACCGAGGGAAGGCTTGTCCAGCCCCCCTGTGGGAGCAAAGCTGGTGTGGGAGCAAGGCTTGCCCGCGATGAATACAGCGCGGTCTCTCTGGAACCGAGGCGCTTGTATCGCGAGCAAGCTTTGCTCCCACAGGAGGTTGTGGAAAAACCTTCCCTCGCCTCCCTAGAGACTCAGCCGAGCAACCGCCCCAACCCCTCCAGCAAGCGCTGCAACGCGCCCTGATTGGTGCGCATCACCGCAAGCCCCGCCTCGGCCATGCGCTGGGCATCGCGGGGCAGTTCGAACAGGCGCTGTACCGCCAGGGCCAGGCTTTCGGCATCGTCCACTTCCGTCAGCGCACCAGCAGCGCGCAGTTGCGCGGCGATTTCGAGGAAGTTGAACAGGTGCGGCCCACTGAGCACCGGTTTCGCCAGCGCCGCCGGCTCGAGCAGGTTGTGTCCACCGTTGGGCACCAGGCTGCCACCGACAAACGCACTGTCGGCCAACGCGTAGAGAAACAGCAGTTCGCCCATGGTATCGCCGAGCAACACCGACGTCTGGGCGGTGACCGCTTGCCCACTGGAGCGCCGCACCGTGACCAGGCCTTCGTTTTCACACAACTGGTGCACGGAGTCGAAACGCTCAGGATGACGCGGCACCAGAATCAGCAACGCATCGGGGTAGCTGTCGAGCAACCGACGGTGGGCGGCCAACACCACTTCGTCCTCGCCCTCATGGGTACTGGCGGCGATCCACACCGGGCGCTCGGTAGCCTGCCACTGGCGACGCAAGGCACTGGCGTCTTCGAGCAGTTGCGGGTCGATGGTCAGGTCGAACTTGATCGAGCCGGTGACCTCGACGGTTTCCGCCCGGGCGCCCAGCTGGCGAAAACGCTCGGCTTCGGCTTCGGTCTGCACGGCGAACAGGCTCATCTCGGCGAGCATCGGCCGGGTGAGCTTGGGAAAACGCCCATAGCCCCGTGCCGAACGCTCCGACAGCCGCGCGTTAGCCAAAGCAACGGGAATACCACGCTTGGCACACTGGTGAATGTGGTTGGGCCACAGCTCGGTTTCCATGATCACCGCCAGGGACGGGCGAACCCGGTCGAGAAAACGCTTGGCGGCGCAGGGCAAGTCGTAAGGCAGATAGCAATGCTGGATGCGCGGCTCGCCGGAGAACAACGCGCGGATCCGCTCCGAACCGGTGGGCGTCATGCAGGTGACGGTGATCGGCAGCTGTGGATAACGTTGCAGCAAGGCGCGGATCATCGGCGCGGCGGCGATGCTCTCGCCCACCGACACCGAGTGGACCCAGATGCCCCCCGGCACCATGACCGGCAGCCCCCAGGAAAACCGCTCGCCGATGCGCCGGGCATAAGCCGGCGCCTTGCGGGCCCGCAACCACAGCCGAATCGCTACCAGTGGCAGCCCCAAGTAAAACAACGCGCTATAGAGAGTTCTGTTCATGGCGGCGGAGTTTATCGGTTTTTCAGCCAATCGCCTGCAACTGCACGGCAAAACGTTCCGCCAGCCAACGGGCGGCCGGACCCAGGGGTTCGTCGCGGCGCCAGACCAGTTCCACCACCAGGGCCGGCGGGGTCCATTCGCTGCTGAGCTCGACCATGTCGCCCAGGTACGCCGGGTATTGCACCACATGCCGAGGCAGCCAGGCCCAGCCCAGGCCACTCCTCAGCCATTCGGCCAGTACATAGAAACTGTCAGCCCGCCAAACTTGCGGGCTGGCCTGCTCACTGCCGGGATAGACACTGGACTGGGTGGCCATCAACAACTGGCGGTGCCGGGCCATTTCCCGGCAGGTCACATAGTCATGGTTCGCCAGCGGGTGCCCCCTGCCACACACCGTGACCATCTCGACGCTGCCCAGCACCCGGCGCTCCAGCGCCTCGGGGATCTGGTCGTGATAGAACAGCAAGCCGAGGTCGGCGCGGCGCTCCACCAGTTTGCGCGCCACATCGCCTTGGGCGGCGCTGGCCAGTTGCACTTCGAGGGTGGGGAATTGCTCGGCCAGGGCCGCCAGGCTGTCGATGACCGGTTGATAAGGCATGGCTTCGTCCTGGGCCAGGCGCAGCGACGCTTCCTGCCCGCGCATCAGGGCCAGGGCCCGGCCATTGAGGCGCTCGCACTGACGCAGCACTTCCCGGGCCTCTTCAAGCAAGGCTTCTCCCGCGTCGGTGAGCCTGGGCTGCCGGCCGCTGCTGCGCTCGAACAGGCTCACCCCCAAGTCGTCCTCCAGCAAGGCAATCGCGCTGCTGATGGCCGATTGGGCCTTGCGCTGATCCCGAGCCACGGCCGAAAACGAACGTTTCTCGGCGACCCCGACAAACAGCCGCAATTGCTCCAGGTTCCACTGAACGTTCATGGCTCAACCTATCTTAATTACAGATAGGTAATGACTTTACCGCATCTGACCTATCTCTAGAATGGCCCCATCGAAAGACGCAACCGTCGAAGAGGAACCGCCCATGAACGCCTACTACTACCTGGCCATCGCCATCTGCGCCGAAGTCATCGCCACCGTTTCGATGAAAGCGATCAAGGGCCTGAGCACACCTCTGCCTTTGCTGCTGGTCGTCGTCGGCTACGGCACCGCCTTCTGGATGCTGACGCTGGTGGTGCGCACCGTACCGGTGGGCGTGGCCTATGCGGTCTGGGCCGGGCTGGGGATTGTGATGGTCAGCGTGGCGGCGCTGTTTATCTATGGGCAGAAACTGGACGTGCCGGCGATGCTGGGGATGGCGTTGATTGTGTTGGGGGTGGTGGTGATCCAGCTGTTTTCCAAGACTGCTGGCCACTGAAAACACGGATTAAAAGGACTGAAAACACATGTTCGGCAAGGGGGAATCTGTGGGAGCAAGGCTTGCCCTCGATGAAAACGACGCGGTCTCTCTGGAACCGAGGCGCCCGTATCGCGAGCAAGCTTTGCTCCCACAGGTTGACCGCCAACAAATTCCCTCTGCATCGAGTCTGTATACTGCGCCCTCGTCTTGAACACTGAGGTCGCTCATGTCATCCGTTATTTCCACCGACATTCTGATTGTCGGCGCAGGCGTCGCCGGTCTCTGGCTGAATGCACGCCTGCGTCGCCAGGGTTTTTCGACCGTGCTGGTGGAAAGCGCCAGCCTCGGCGGCGGGCAGAGTGTCAAATCCCAGGGCATTATCCATGGTGGCGCCAAGTACGCCCTGCACGGCGCCCTGACCGGTGCCTCGGAAGCCATCGCCGACATGCCGCGTCGCTGGCGCGAAGCCCTGAAAGGTGAAGGTGAGCTGGACCTGTCCGGCGTGCGCATGCTGTCCGATGCCCATTACCTCTGGTCCCCCGGCACCCTGGCCGGCAACCTCACCAGTTTCTTTGCCAGCAAGGCCGTGCGCGGGCGGGTCGATCAGGTCAAGGGCGACCAGTTGCCGCCGGCCCTGCAAGACAAGCGCTTCAAGGGCAAGGTCTATCGCCTGGCCGAGCTGGTGGTGGACGTGCCGAGCGTGATCGCGCGCCTGGCGGAACTGGCCGGCGACAGCTTGTTGGCCGGGCAACACATCGAACCGCTGCGCGAAGGGGGCGAGCTGATCGGACTCAAGGTCGATGGCCGCGAGATTCGCGCGCAACGCATTGTCCTCAGCGCCGGGGGCGGCACCGCCGACCTGCTCAACGCCTTGGGCCTGGACCAGCCAGCCATGCAGCGCCGGCCGCTGCACATGGTCCTGGTCAAGGGCCCCAGCCTCAAGCCGCTCTACGCCCATTGCCTGGGCGGTGGACCGAAGCCGCGCGTCACCGTGACCACTCATCCGGCGGCCGATGGCCAATGGGTCTGGTACGTGGGTGGTGATCTGGCCGAAGGCGATGGCGTGACCCGCGAGCCGGCCGCGCAGATCGCCGCCGCCCAGAAAGAACTCGGCCAATTGTTGCCTTGGGTTGACCTGAGCACCGCGCAATGGGCCACGCTGCGGGTTGACCGCGCCGAACCGTTGCAGTCGGGCCTGACCCGTCCGGACAACGCCTTCCTCGCCGAGCAGGATCGACTGCTGGTGGGTTGGCCAACCAAACTGGCCCTGGCCCCGGACTTCGCTGATCGGGTGGTCAATGTCCTGCAACGCGATGGCATCCAGCCAAGCCACCCGGCCCCACTGCCGGACCTGCCGAAGCCGCCGATGGGCGTGCCTGCCTGGGAGCAACTGCTGCCATGAGCCAACCGACCCTGCATGACCTCTATCGCCCCCTGGGCCATGACGGCCCGCGCGTCTCCCCCCTGGGCCTGGGCACCGTCAAGCTCGGTCGCGACCAAGGCGTCAAATACCCCAACGGCTTTCGGATCCCCGATGACGACGAAGCGCGCATGTTGCTCAAACTGGCGCGCGACCTGGGTATCAACCTGATCGACACCGCGCCGGCCTATGGTCGCAGCGAAGAGCGCCTCGGCCCGCTGCTGCGCGGCCAACGCCAGGACTGGGTGATTGTCAGCAAGGTCGGCGAAGAGTTCAGCGACGGCCAGTCACGCCATGACTTCAGTGCCGCCCATACCCGATTTTCGGTGGAGCGCAGCCTCAAGCGCCTGGAAACCGACTATATCGACCTGGTCCTGGTGCATTCGGATGGCAACGACCTGGCGATCCTCAACGACAGCGAGGTCTACCCGACCCTGGCGGCGCTCAAGCGCGAGGGCAAGATCGGCGGCTTCGGTTTTTCCGGCAAGACCGTCGACGGCGGCTTGAAGGCCTTGGAGCAAGGCGATTGCGCGATGGTCACCTACAATCTGAACGAACGAAACGAAAAGGCTGTCATTGACTACGCCAGCGAACACGGCAAAGCGATCCTGGTGAAAAAGGCCCTGGCCAGCGGCCACGTCTGCCTGAGCCCCGGGGTAGACCCGGTTCGCGCCAGCTTCGAACTGTTGTTTGAGCATCCTGGGGTCGCCAGTGCTATTGTCGGCACCATCAATCCGCTGCACCTCGCCCATAACGTCGCGACCGTCGCCACGGTCCTGCGTAAACACTGACGCCGCCCACGCGGCCTGAAGGAAGGAGCCGACATGCCGCGTACGCTCATCAGAAAGAACCCGAGTAACTTCAAGACCCTGCCCCTGTTCGTCGAAGCGACCCCCGAAGGCCTGACTTACCAGAGCGTCGGGATGCCGCTGAATTTCGCCCAGACCTTGCAGCGTCGCCGTCCTGTCGCGGTGGCCGATGCCGAGCGCTTTTCCCTGGAGTTGGCGAACCTGGGCGTCTCGGTGCGCCTGACCCTGCATTGGCAGAACCGCGATTATTGGGTGCTAGTGCGCCAGCGTCGACAGGATCGCGGCGATGTGGTGCTCAAGCTGATATCCGGCTACGTCCCGGCCCACGAACTGAACCTGCCGCTGCTCACCGCCATCAGCGAAATTGCCGAGGAATGCCTGCTGGAAACCCCAGAAGGCTGGCTTGGCGGGCGCTTCAACGACACCTGGCTGCCAGCCCCCTACGCCACGGCCCTGCATTACCGCGAAGCCTTGCCGTTCCGGCTGACGCCACTGTCGGGCTCGGCACGCCCGGTGCGCAGCGCCAACCTGCAACTGATCGAGCGACCACGGGCCTACGTGCACCTGCCGACGGCATCGCTGCAACTGATCTATGACTTGCGCCTGGATGTGCCCAAGGAAGCCAAGTCCCTGAGTTTGTTTCACGTCGATGAGCGACTGGAAGGTGACCTGTTGGTGGCGCGCCTGGACCGCAAGCGGCCCGACCTGTACCTGATGCCGCTGCAGGATGGGCAGCCCTTGCCCGAGCTGTACACCCTGAAAAAGGATCAGTTGTACCCAGCCAGCACCCGGGGGCTGTACCTGGCGGAGAGTTTCGCCAGCCAAGAGGGCTGGGTGGTGCGCGACGAACGCATCCGCTGGAAAGATTGGCTTGTCAAACAGGGCCTGAAGGCTCCGGCCCCACATCGCCAAGGCCTCAAAGGCTTGCACAAGAAAGCCATGGGCTTGATGCGCATGGTTCGTGGGACGCTACACAAGTAGGTCAGGTGGAGGAGCGCCTATCGAGGTAGGTCCGCCACCGCGCGAAGAGACGAAAATAACGATTCTCGCGTTTGCCCATGCCGCGCTTGGAAGAGAACGACTCTTCAGCGAAATTGCCATTAATCCGTACGCGAGATGCCGTGGTCGGCAGGGTGAAGACTTTGATATGCGCCTGCTGCAGCGCAAATTTGAGTAACCGTTCGGAATGCAGCTTCCTGCCGGTTACCTCGCAGAAATCGAAAATACGCTCGATACGCGAGCCATAGGCACGGTAGGCGTCACGCCCGCAGATCGCAAATCGGTCGTTCAAACCGTTCCACCATTGCCAGTCCGGAATATAGGCATTCAACCTGCGAGCTTCGGGACGAGCAAACACATAGCTGGGAAGCGTCGTGTGAAAGAAAATGTCGGGCCGAACGAACACGACGAAGTCTGGATCAAATGGCTCCATCATAGCCGTGACACTGTTCAGGGAGTTGAGCTGATAGATCAGGTTTCTGAGCGACGCATGCTGATCCCCCCATGTATCACCAAACGCCTTGACCCTCTCGAAGTCCCAGCGCTCCAGAACCCCCTCAATGGAATCGAGTCGACCGGTCATTGTGGTGAAGGGTGAATAGTTGTCCGCATCCAGTTTGCCTTGTTCACCGGAACGCGGATTGTGAACTTCATCGATTTTGTACAAGTGGTAAAAGCACTGCACTTCGCTCCCGGCAGGGATTTGTGCAAGAACGTTTTTTTCAATGGACGGGAAACAGACTTCCGAATTCCTCGGGATACCAAAAAATGCCAGCGCAATTTTCAACACACGTCCCGCCCCTACCGTAATAAAACAATTCGCCCCAGCGATATCACGCCAGGTTGCCGGACCTCTTCAACGCGACTGTACGTTCACTACCGACAACATGACGCTCGTAAGCGGGTTACTGCCAAACGGGACTAAGCAATGCTCACGAGCGGGCCAGGCGACGGAAAGGCGCGTGCCATACCGCACCCTCCCAAAACCATCGGGTGAAGACATCACCGGCCACGAATCTTCTCGACGATGGCTGTCGTCGAGCTGTTTTCCACCAGTCCCAGCACTTTCACCGCGCCGCCATAGGCCGCAACGATATCGGCGCCCACAACTTGGTCGACGCCATAATCGCCGCCCTTGACCAGCACATCCGGCTTGACCTGGCGAAGCAGGTTTTCCGGCGTGCCCTCGCTGAAACTGATGACCCAATCCACCGCGCCAAGGCCGGCCAGGACCGCCATGCGTCGATCAACGCTGTTGATCGGCCGGCCCGGCCCTTTGAGGCGGCTCACCGATGCGTCGTCGTTGACTGCAACGATCAGGCGATCACCCTGGGCCCTGGCCTGCTCGAGGTAGGTCACATGGCCGGCATGGAGGATGTCGAAGCACCCATTGGTGAAGACGATTCTTTCGTTGTGGGCACGCGCGTCGTCGACGGCCAGCAGCAGTTGCTCCAGCCCCAGCACACCGCGCTCGGAACCCTCTTCGCGCTGAATGGCGCGACGCAGCTCCGGCGCACTGATCGCAGCAGTACCCAGCTTGCCGACGACAATGCCCGCCGCCAGGTTCGCCAGGGCGACCGCATGGGGGAGCTCTTCACCGGCGGCAATCGCTGCCGCCAGGGTGGAAATCACCGTGTCACCGGCACCCGTCACGTCGAACACTTCACGGGCACGGGCCGGCAGGTGCAAGGCCGGATGATCAGGACGCAGCAGGGTCATGCCGTGTTCACCGCGGGTCACCAGCAGCGCCCCGAGATCCAGGTCATGCATCAGCTGGGCGCCTTTACTCACCAGCTCGTGCTCATCGGCGCAACCGCCGACGATGGTTTCGAATTCGCTGAGGTTCGGGGTGATCAGGCTCGCGCCACGGTAGATGGAAAAGTCCTTGCCCTTGGGATCGGCCAGGACCGGAATGCCACGGGCACGGGCGGCCTGGATCAGCGCCTGGTGGTTTTTCAACGCACCTTTGCCGTAGTCCGACAACACCAGGACCTTGATGCCTTCGAGCAGGTTGTCGACCTCAGCACCGAGGGCCAAGGGATCGGTGGCGAAAGGTTCTTCGAAGTCGATGCGCAGCAGTTGCTGGTGACGGCTCATGACCCGCAGCTTGACGATAGTCGGCTGGTGCGCGATGCGCTGGAATATCGCCCGTACGCCAGCGCCCTTGAGGCTGTTGGTCAGGCTGTCGGCAGCCTCATCGTCGCCAGTCACGCCCACCAGGGAGGCCGGCGCGCCGAGGGCGGCGATGTTCAGGGCAACGTTGGCGGCACCACCGGGGCGATCCTCGATGTGCTCGACCTTGACCACCGGTACCGGGGCCTCAGGGGAAATCCGTGAGGTACCGCCATGCCAGTAGCGGTCGAGCATGACATCGCCGACCACCAATACAGGGGCTTGATCGAATCGCGGCATGGACAACTTCATGGAGCATCCCACATACAAAATGAACAGGGGCGCGATATTAGCACAGGGTTGAGGAAGGCTCTTCCATGGCTGTAACACGAAGCATTATCCGCAACCTTCATTATTATTTTTGCGCCAACGCAATCATGTGCTCACAGGCCTGGGCCAGCCCCACCTCGCTAGTATCGATTTCGCATTCGGCTGCAAGCGGCGGCTCGTAAGGGCTGTCGAGTCCGGTGAAATCCTTGATTCGTCCGGCGAGCGCTTCTCGGTACAAGCCTTTGGGATCGCGCTGGGCACAGACGTCGAAAGGCGTGCTGACATAAACTTCCACGAAAGCGCCCTTGGCAAAAAACCGCCGGGCGGCGTCCCGGTCGGCGCGAAAGGGAGAGATTGCCGCGACAATGACGATGAGCCCGGCTTCGACCATCAAACGTGCCACTTCGGCTATTCGCCGGACGTTCTCTCTTCGGGCCCCGGCGTCCATCCCCAAGTCACTGCACAACCCCTTGCGCAAGTTGTCGCCATCCAGCAGGGCCGTGTGTAGCCCTTGCTCGTGGAGCCGGACTTCCAAGGCATTGGCTAGCGTCGACTTGCCCGCCCCCGAAAGCCCGGTCAACCAGATACAGCGAGGCCGCTGATTCTTTATGGCTGCCCGACTCGCGGGGGAAAGTGATAGCGCATCAGAGCGCATCTGCGATTGCTGCGTTGCTCCCTTTGATGCCTCGTGCATATCGTGCATTCCATTGTCGTGTGCAGCAGAGCATAGCCTTCGGCTCGTATTCAGGCGATGTCCTGGGCCGGGGCATCCAGCCCCATGGCGTGAAGACGCGCGTAATAGCCGTTTTGCGCGAGAAGTTCGCCATGGCTGCCGCGCTCCACGATACGCCCCTGGTCCATGACCAGGATCAGGTCGGCTTTTTCGATCGTGGACAGGCGATGAGCGATGACCAAGGTCGTGCGGCCTTTCATGACTTGGTCCAGCGCGGACTGGATATGCCGCTCGGACTCGGTGTCCAGCGCTGAAGTCGCCTCATCGAGAATCAGCAGTGGGGCGTTTTTCAACAACGCCCGGGCAATGGCCAGTCGCTGACGCTGGCCACCGGACAACAGCACGCCATTTTCGCCCACCTCGGTATCCAGGCCTTGGGGCAGTTGCTCGATGAAATCCATCGCGTAGGCGTCTCGGGCGGCTTTTTCGATATCGGCCCGCGGCGCACCGGCCAGGTCGCCATAGGCGATGTTGTTGGCCACTGTGTCATTGAACAACGTGACGTGCTGGGTCACCTGGGCGACATGGCGACGCAAGTTGCGCAGTCGATAATCTTCAATTTCCACGTCGTCGAGTAGAATCTGGCCGACTTCGTGGTGATAAAAACGTGGGATGAGACTGGCGAGCGTCGATTTGCCACTGCCCGAACGCCCTACCAGGGCAATCATCTGCCCAGGCGCTGCTGTGAAACTGATGTCCTTGAGCACCTCTCGATCGGCACCTGGGTAGGTAAAGCTCAGGTTGCGCACATCGAGACGGCCGCTGACGCGCTCTTGCTCTACCGTGCCGGTGTCGACTTCGGGTTCGACATCCAACTGTTCGAAGATGCTTTCCGCGCCCGCCACCCCTCTCTGGATCGTAGAGCTGACTTCGGAGAGCTGCCGAATCGGCTTGGGCAGCAAACCCGCCGCGGTGATATAGGCCACCAGGTCGCCCGCCGTCGCTTCGCCGCGCAAGAACAACACGAGGAACATCAAGGCCGCCATGGCGGTGTAGATGACCAATTGCAACATCGGCGTATAGACCGCGCTCGTGCGAGTCATGCGCAATTGCTTATCCGTATTGCTCTGGCTGGCACTGGCAAAGCGTTTCTCTTCATACGCCTCACCGCCAAAGCTGCGCACGACGCGGTAGCCCTGGATGGTTTCGGAGGCTACGTGGGTCACGTCGCCCATGGCCACTTGAATCTTTTTGCTCTGCTTGCGGAATTTCTTGCTGGTACTGCTGACCATCACCGCGATGAGCGGCAGGATCGCCAACATGACAAGCGTCAGCTTCCAGTTCATCCATACCAGGTACGTGAAGAGAAACACCACGGTGAGACCTTCGCGAATCACGACCTTGATGGCGTCGGTGGCCGCACCGGTGACCATGGTCACGTTGAAGGTGATCCGAGAAATAAGATGCCCTGAGTTATGGGTATCGAAGTATCGGTTGGGCAGCACCAGCAGCTTGTTGAACAGCTCGACGCGCAAATCATGCACCAAGCCCAGCGAGACCCTGGCCAAGTAGTAGTTCCCCAGGAACGACCCCAGGCCCTGCCAGGCAGCGATCAGGATGATCAACAACGGCACGGCCATCAGCAGTTTCAAGTCCTGCAGGTACGGCACATTGGGGAAAAGTACCGCATCGGGATTGCTCAAGCCGTCGACGAAATACTTGAGAATTCCGGCCAGCATGGGCTGGGTGGACGCGAATATCACGAAGCCCACGATACTCAGCGAGAAAATGCCTATGTAAGGTCTGACGTATCCCAGCAACCGTAGATAGATCTTCAGGCTGGAATCCTGTTCCGCTTTAGGCGGTGCGTCACTCATCGTCGAGCTCACTGGTTAGGAAGAGCGCGGGATTTTATCACAGCCACCGGGTTTGGCCGCGCCCAGGTCAAAACGCTGGCCAGGCCAATCGGCAACCAACTGATAAACCATTCGGCACGCGGGGTTCCCGTCAGGCTCGCAGCGTCGAACTGCATCGCCAGAAGCGAGAATATCCACATGCCTAATACGCCTTGGCCCAGCAGGGTATCTTTGGTACGCCAAGCCTCACGCAGCACAGCGAACCAGACGAGACACCATAGCAACAAGCCTGGCAAGCCCAGCTGAATGGCAATGTGGGTGAACAGATTATGAGCGTGATCGAATAATCTACCGCCAACAGGGACCCGATAATCACCTGCCAAACCAATACCCCCCCATGGACGCTCGGCAATCATTTGCAGGCTCGACATGAAGATTTCAGGGCGATAAGAAGCACCACGAGCCATCACCAGGGGTTCCAGCAGCCAAAAGGTCAGCATCGCCAGCACCAAAACCGTGGCGGAGATGACGCGGGTACGCTGGTCCCGGCAGTAAAGCGGCATGGCCAGTACGCTGAGCAACAAGGCCAGCGCCGCGCCGCGACTTTGGCTCGTCACGACAAACATCCCTAACATTGCCAAGGCCACCCCCCAAAGGATTTGCAGCCCTGTTTGGCGCGGCATCCAGTGCAACATCCAGATTGCCGCCAGTCCCGCCACGTATGCTCCAAGAATCGGATGGGCCAACTTGCCCAGCCCTTCCAGGCGCGCCGTCCATTGATGCCCCTCGATACCGTAATATCTGACAAGGCTTAACAAGGCGATCAGTGCGAGCCCCAGGCCACCCCATTGCATAAAACGGATCACACGCTCCGGACGACCATCGGCAAAGATCGCGAAAAACAGCAGGAACACCATGATGTAGAACAAGCGTTTTATTTCGCGGACGGGCTCGGAGGCTTCGGCCCAGGACAGGGTAATCAATGCCCAGACCGCCAGCGCCAACAAGGCCAGATAAATAAAGCGTTGTGCCCGCCACAGCTCCAGCAAGCGATTGCGGGCAGGCCAAGCAAACAGGATCGCCGGCAACCATAAAAAGACAACCAGCCCTTGTTGATAGATTTTATTGGTCGGCGCCAGCGCGATAGCGAGCAAAAACCATAACAAACCAAATGCCATCCACCCCTGAACCCAACGTGACCCCTGCATCTATCGCTCCTAAACGGCATTCCAACCAAACTGGCATAGTGAAAACAAAAACTTTTGGGCATCATGACCCGTCATGGCACCCGTTCTTTCGACAAGGTTTTTCTATGATGCAGTCCTCACGGCTTTCCGAAGGCGCTTTGAATCAATTGATTGAAGGCGCAAGTATTCTGGAAACCGATAGCTACGGCCCAAAAGTCTATCTGCTACGGGATGGAAATATCCTTAAGCTGTTTCGCCGCAAACGGCTCATTTCTTCGGCTCTTCTAAAGCCTTATTCACGGCGATTCATTGAAAATGCGGCCCGTCTGCGGGAGCTCGACGTACCGACGCTTCACGTTCAAGCGTTCTTCAAATTGGAAAAGCCTGGAATAACTGCAGTACTGTATCGACCACTCCCCGGAAAAACTTTGCGCCAACTATCGAATCAGGAGCGATTCAGCTGGCAGCCTATCCTTCCTGCGCTGGTCGAGCTCATCCGCCAATTGCACACCAGCGGCATTTATTTCCGCTCGTTGCATCTGGGCAACATTGTCGTCACACCTGAAAACAGATTGGGATTGATTGATGTGGCTGACATGCGCTTCCTGCGCTCACCACTGCCACGTTACCTGGCACGCCGCAATCTGCAGCATTTCGCTCGCTATATTACCCGAGAGAACCTGAACGAAAGCTTTCCGATGCAGGCGCTGGAAGACGCTTTATTTCCCACCCGAGATTAACCCCTGGGCGGTCCGGCAGAAGCTCACCCACGCCTCGTCCGGTGCCAATGCCTGGTATTGCGCCGCCGACACCGCATCGGTCTGAGCCAGCGAGGCTCTGATAATTGCCTCGCTCCACGCGATTGTTTCGCCAGCAGGTACATACCAGCCGACATCGGCCAACTGCTCCCGAAACACGGCCAGATCACTGGCGAGTACCGGAATACCGGACAGGACTGCTTCTTGAAGAATGAGGCCAAGCCCCTCTTCAAAAGAGGGGATCATCACCCAATCGAACGCTTTGTATAGCTTAACGACATCCTCCTGATGCCCAGCCAGCATCACCTTACCGGCCAAATCCGGTTGGGCGACTCGCGCTTCCAGTGCCCGGCGAGCAGGCCCTTCGCCGACTATCACCAAGCGCCAGTCAGGCTGATCCAAAGCAGCAATGGCAAAAGCTTCCAAAAGGCTGGAGAAGCCTTTTTTTTCCACCAGCCGCCCTATCGCACCGAATATTCGAACCCCTGCCTGAGGCAACCCCAACCGGGCACGCGCCTCTTCGCGAGTGACAAGACGGGATTGGAATGCGACGGGATCGAAAGCACTGCGCAAGGCGGTGACCTGGACGCCCAACTCGTCCTGAAGCGAGGCTGCCAGTGTCTCGGAGACTGCCGCCAACACCAGGCGGGAGGAAGGAAAGTCGCGCAATAGCTGCTTGCTCTTGGCGTTGAACCGTGTCGCGCCGTGGAAAACAACCACCACCCGAACGTGCGGCAACGACTTCAGAACGGGTAACAGCGTACGAACCACACCAATACCGTCGAGGAGCACCACTCGGGCTTCGTCATCGAGCAAAGCCCGGCGAAAACGGCTATGCATCCAGGGTTTGAGCAAACGCCAGAAGTGCCGGCCCTTGAGCCGGGCTGAAGCCAGGTTCCATTCCCGCGCCGCGCCCATGTTTTCCTGACAAGCGGATGCCGAGCCTTGCAGGAGCCACGTCTTGACGGGCAACGCAGAATCAATCTGTGAAATTATCTGACAATGGACCTTATGGACCGAAGCAAATGGTAAACCGCCTGCCCACATAACATTAACAATGCTCATTGAGCAGCAATCCTTCTAACTCGGACCGGGATTCACGCTTCGAGATACTCAATCGTTGAAAAGCCAACCAACACCGGCTCCGAGCAAGAGGATGAGTACGAGCATGATTTGCTCACGCTCCGAAAACCACACCGAAACACCGTTTAATCAAATACCGTCCGGCACTCGGACGGCCTCTCGTTTCTTTCATATGCCCAGCTTCTGACGCCACTTCTCAAGCAAACTCAACGGCTCACGCAGCCGCAGCGGTGGCTCCAATGCCTCCACTATTTTTTCCCCAATACGCGCAAAACCAAACTGTTCCAGCGCAAGACTTTCGCCGTTACGAGCGATACTGTGCGCCAGTTCTGGATCGGCACGCAGCCTTGAAAGTTTTTCCTGGAGGTGCGGGATATCCCGATATAGCACAACGTTATGCATATCTTGCAAGCCCAGCGCACGTGCTTCCTCAGCACCCTGATCGAACGCCAACAGCACGCAGCCGCAAGCCATGGCCTCGAAATTCTTGATCATGAATTCGCCCATGCCTACATCGGCGCTGACGAAAAAGCGGACACGGTTCAAGGTGTCACAGTACTCTTCGCCGGACTGGGTGCGGGTCACAACCAGTGGTTCAACACGCGCCAGTTCGTCCAACAGCTGCTTGCGAGCGCTATAGGCAGCGCTTTTGACGCTTCCGACGAAGGCCAACTCGATATCCCGCTCACGGCCCTGATTCTGCAATAACGATCGATCGTAGCCCTTGGGCACGAAAACCGCATCGAAACCTTCACCACGCAAACGTTCGGCAACCATGAAGCCGGAACTGATCACCCGCGCCCAGGGCAGCCGACGGTAATGCGCACTGAACTTGCCCGTGTATTTGCAGGGTATGTAATTCTGATAGGCGTCGTGCTCGAGGATCACCAGGTTGGGGATCGTGCGGATGAAGCCGGCCTGACGAATTTCCTGCTTGAAGCGCAGGAAAAATACGATCCGATCATAACGTGATACGTCTACATGGCGGCGGAAGTACCCCCGCAGGTTGCGTTGTTCCTTGCTGTCGAGCCAGCGCAAGTCGCATTCGCAATGAGCGGCCACGCCTTCGTAGAGTCGGTCCAGGATGGCCCGCTGTTCTTTCTGCACCAAAAACAGAACTTTCATCGTTTTCCTTGCGGCACTGAACGACTTGATAAACACCCCGAAGCCGAACCGGTGCGCCCAGTCAGCATGGTCATCGGACCGCAGTAGCGCTCACTAATAACGTTCCCGGGTGGAAACCCTTCGCGTCGATTTCCCAGGCAGGCGATGCCGCCAATTGTTGTAGCCATGCAGGGTCTGGCATGGGCAAGGCCGGCCACTCATTGTGCTTCCAGGTTATGAAATGAAAGTACGGAAACGTACGATCTCCATCCCGGTCATTGGTCAGGCGGCCGTTGCGCCAGTACCAGCGCTGGGGGAAGTTCTTCGTACCGTCATGCCACTTTATACAGCCGCCCGGCGTGCTGAACGCTTCGGTGAATTCGCTGCGTCGACGCCACGGATTGAATTTACCCACCAGGGTAAACAGAGGTCGGGGAAAATTCTTTCGCCACAAGAAAATACGGCTGAACGCCCCTTCGTCCAGCGCATGATGCTGATCATCGGCGAAGCGTTCTTTCCAGTTCTTGATCAGCTTGAAGACTTCACGTGTGCGTGCGGTGTTGCGCATCAAGCACAAGTGACCAGCAACACGTCGCTCATGAGTTGAGAAGAGATCATGAGCGGCCAGGCGTTCAGCTGTGAAGTACTCACGAAGATTGCCGTACAACAAGTCGATGTCGCCATAAGCCCAAAAATCATAACCTTCGAGACGGTCGACATGAATATAGCCAAGGGCAGGTTTGATATCACACAGCTTGTAGGCCTGTGCTGGCCTGAAGTCGATGCCCAGTCGCTGGGAAACCAACCGGCAATAGGCCTCGAAGGTAATGGTTTCGACGGTCACATTGGGCGGCAGATTTTCCGGCACACCACAATCACTGAACAACAACCAATCAATATCAGCGTTACGTCGACAGGTTTCCAGAAACAACGGCATCCAGAACGGCCAGCGTCCAAAATAGGGAATGACAAAAAGAATACGCGGGCAAGGATTGATCACAATAAACTCACATTCACTAACGAGAAGGACATAAGGCCCCCTTTAGGTGCTGTTGTGCTCGGCAGATAATAACAGCCGGGAACGCGCGTGACGCCTGAGTGCCGGGCGAAAAAAACAGCCTCTCGCACCCGCCTCGAAATCGGGTAGATATCAGTTCCTCGGTGCCAACTCAAGGACTTGAGGCAAACGCCAAAATGCCTTGCGCACAGCGTAATCCGAAAAACGTTCATGCAAGCGCTCAAGCATCAGTTCGGCACACTGGCGACGTTGCAGATCATCCATCGCCGCCAGGTGTTGTAGCCCTTGGGCCATATGTTCGGCGTCGCCGAGCGGAAACAGTATACCGACTCCCTCTACCACTTCCTCCGCGCCGCCGCACGCTGTAGCCAGCAACGGAACGCCCGCAGCCATGGCCTCGAGCAGCACCATGCCGAACGGCTCATGATCCGAGCTCAGGACAAAGGCATCAAAGGCGCGAAAATAACGGCGCGCGTCAGGCACCTGACCTAGAAACAACACACGATCGGCGACGCCCAGCTCCAGGGAGAGCTCCTTGAGGTTACGTTCCAGCCGCCCCTTCCCCAGGATCGCCAACTGGCTATTGGCCGGCAAGTAGGGCAGCGCGGCGGCAAAACCTCGAAGCAGCGTTGCCTGATCCTTGTCCGGATGCAGGCGGCCAACATTACCAACAATCCAGGCGTTTACTTCGAGTCCGAGGGTGCTCCGCGCTTCGTCCCTGGGGACCTGGTGGGCTTGCAAAGCATCGGGATCAATGCGGTTGTAGAGGGTCTGGATTCGACTGGCCGGCCATTTTGGCAAGCAATGGCGGATGTCGTCACGCACCGCGTCGGAGACCGCGAGCAAGCCCAGGCGCTTGCGAAAGACATGGGCGAACAGCCGGCGCGTACGCCGCTGGTAATCACCAAAGGCATGGTGCACGCCTATTACCGGCAAGCGAGTACCGAGCAGAGCGATGTAGACCGGCTTGAAACGATGGGCGATACAAAAACTGAAGTTGCGCGAGGCGACGATCTTGCGCAGATCGGCAATGGCACCCAACTTCAAGCTTCTGATTTCGCTGGAGCTGTACTCCATGAACAGCACCTCGTCCGAGGCGCAACCGGCGGCGACTTCAGCATCGGCCATGCCAGTCAGGAATACCGTGGTCACACGATACCCGGTGCCCACGAACAGACTGGCGTATTGACGGGCGCAGTCCAGGAACGGCCCATCATAGCCGTGGCAGAACTGCAGCACATGTCGCTCAGCCGAGCGTGTCATAAGCATCTACGCCGTCTTTGACCACCAGAATATCTTCCATGATCAGGTACTGCAGGTCGGAGCCAAAGAACATGTTCAGCGCGTCGGTGGGCGAGCAGATCATCGGTTCGCCACGACGGTTGAGCGAAGTGTTCAGCGACACGCCGTTACCGGTCAGGACTTCCAGGGCCTTCATCATGTCGTAGTAGCGCGGGTTGTATTCGCGCTTGAGCACCTGGGCCCGGGACGTGCCGTCTTCATGGACAACTTCCGGCACGCGGGTTTTCCACTCTTCGGCCACTTCGAAGGTGAAGGTCATGAACGGCGCCGGGTGGTCGACCTTGATCATCTGCGGCGCAACGGTGTCGAGCATCGATGGGCAGAAAGGCCTCCAGCGCTCGCGGAACTTGATCTGCTCGTTGATCCGATCGGCCACGCCGCTGGCGCTTGGGCAACCGATGATCGAACGACCGCCCAAGGCGCGCGGGCCAAACTCCATGCGCCCCTGGAACCAGGCCACCGGGTTGCCGTCGACCATGATCTTGGCGATGCGCTCGGGGGTGTTGTCGATCTTGCGCCACACAGGCTTGCTCGGATGACGGGCACACGCAGCGATCACGTCTTCGTTGCTGTAGGCCGGGCCGAGGTAGACGTGTTCCATCTTCTCTACCGGCACGCCACGGGCGTGGGACACATAAGCCGCCGCACCTACCGCAGTACCGGCGTCACCGGAAGCCGGTTGCACGAACAGCTCCTTGACGTCGTCGCGGGCGATGATCTTCTGGTTAAGCTTGACGTTCAACGCGCAGCCACCGGCGAACGCCAGCTTGCCGGTTTCCTTGAGCACGTCGCCCAGGTAGTGGTCGATCATTTGCAGCGCAAGCTTTTCGAACAGCGCCTGCATACTCGCCGCGTAGTGGATGTACGGTTCGTCGGCGATGTCGCCTTCGCGTTTCGGGCCGAGCCATTCGATCAGCTTCGGCGAGAAGTAGAAGCCCTTGCCCTTCTCTTTATAGCGGCGCAGGCCGATCACGTTGGCGTAGTCGGTGTTGATCACCAGTTCGCCGTTTTCGAACGAGGCCAGGCGCGAGAAATCGTACTTGGTGGCATCGCCATAGGGCGCCATGCCCATGACCTTGAACTCACCGTCGAGCATTTCAAAACCGAGGAACTCGGTGATCGCGCCGTACAGGCCGCCCAGGGAGTCCGGGTCGAAGAATTCCTTGATCTTGTGGATCTTGCCGTTTTCGCCGTAGCCGAAGAAGGTCGTGGCGTATTCACCCTTGCCGTCGATGCCCAGGATCGCGGTTTTTTCCTGGAAGCCCGAGCAGTGATAGGCGCTGGAGGCGTGGGCCAGGTGGTGCTCGACCGGCTCGATCTTGATCTTTTTCGGATCGAAGCCCAGTTGTTCCAGGCACCAGACGATCTTGCGGCGATAGCGCTTGTAACGACGATTGCCCATCAGGATCGCGTCAAGGGCGCGGTCCGGGGCGTACCAGTAACGCTTGGCGTAGTGCCAGCGCGCCTCGCCGAACAGGCTGATCGGAGCGAAGGGGATCGCCACCACATCGACGTCGGAAGGCTTGATGCCGGCCTGCTCCAGGCAGAACTTCGCCGACTCGTAGGGCATGCGGTTCTTTGCATGTTTATCGCGTACGAAGCGCTCTTCCTCGGCCGCCGCGATCAGCTTGCCGTCAATGTACAACGCAGCGGAAGGATCATGGCTAAGGGCGCCGGACAGGCCAAGAATCGTCAATGCCACAGGGTCTAGCCTCTTAATGTCTGCATACGGGCGACAAGCGCCGCGGAAAATGGATGTGCCGCGCGCCAAGGGGGCGGGGCAGCTAAAGGGCGGGATTATAACTTAAAAGCGCTGGCAAGCCTCGTAGGAGCTGCCGAAGGCTGCGATCTTTTGATGTTGATCTTTCCCTTGACCCTCAAGTGATCAAACAAAGATCGCAGCCTTCGGCAGCTCCTACGCAGGAGACGTACCGAAGCAGCTATCGGGCATCATTCAAAAACTTTTGGGCAACCGCTGATCAATCACCCGATACAGCGCACTGTCCTGCGGCCAATTGCGCATGAACCGCGCCCGATCCCGGGCGTAGGCCGGGGCGAAGCTGGCGTGGGTGCGGTGTTGGCACATGGAATCCAGGTCGATCAGCACCCAGCGGTCGTTCTGCCAGAGCAGGTTGTGGCCCTTGAAGTCGCCGTGGCTAATGCGCTCTCGTATCAGGTCGACGAACAGCCGGTCCAGCGCCAGCAATTCAGCCTCAGGAGCGTCGCCATTTTCCACGTAAGGGGCGAAGCGCTCGATGACGTCGGGACCCGACAGATGCTCGGTTACCAGGTAAGCGCCGAGGCGCAACCACAGAAAACGCTTTTCAAACAACGCCAGCGGCTTGGGGGTGGCGATGCCGAGGAACGCCAGGCGATGCCCCTCGCGCCAGGCATGCCAGGCACGGCTCGGGCGCCAGAAGCGCTTGAGCCAGTGGGCGAAGCTTTTTATGTTATAGCGCTTGATCAGCAGGGTGCGCCCGCACACTTCGACTTTACCTACACTCGCCGACCCACCGTCCTTGTACAGATGGCCCTGGGCAAGCAAGGCATCGGCCTGCTCCAGCACGGGCGCCATGGCCGCCTCTTCATCACGGCGGATCGCCTGCAGGCCGAACGGCCCGCGCTTCACGCTGAACAAGCTGCACTCGCGCCCGACCTTTTCCAGAAAGTCCTTCAGACGCCAGGCCTGTACTTTGTCGATCTGTTTTTGCAACGCTTCCATGGGCAGTGCGTGCTCGGCGTTACCCAGCAGGTAATGCACCAACAACTCTTCATTGAACGGCTTGAGGGATTTGGGCAATTGGGCGAAAAACACCCCAAGGTTTTCGAGCACTTTGTGCCGCGACAGTGGTTGACCCGACGTTTCGGCGCGGATGCCGGCACCGTCGATCAAATAGAGCTTGCCGTCATGGCGCAACAGATTGTCCAGGTGCAGGTCTTCCTGCCACAGGCCTTTGCCATGCAGTTGCGCGATGGCCCCCAAGGCTTCGGCCAATACCGCCGTTTGATCATCGGCCAGCAATGGCAAGTGCTCGACCTGCTTCCAGGCGTCCCCCAGGCTCTCGGCGTCTTCCAGCAGTTCGAACAGCAGCCAGCCGCCTTCGCCTTCCTTCAGGCCATCGGCCAGCAGCAGCGGCGTCGTCAGCCCCTGCTCCGCCAGCAGGCGAACGCCTTGCAGCTCTCGCTGAAAATGCCGGGGCGCCTTGCTGCCCACCAGCAGCTTGGCCAGCACCGGCCGGCCACGCCAGACGCCGGCACCGACGTAGCGCTGCCCTGGCAATACTCTCAACAGTGAAAGCAATTGCAGTTGCGCCGGACCCGCCGCGTCCGCCAACTCCAGACTCAGCGGCAGGCTCGGGCTGCGTCCGGCGTTTTTCAGTTCGGACAAATTCATCAGCGGACCTCCTTATGGCTGCGTTGAGCGCCTGGGCGAGTCATCCATGGGTGCTCCGGCAGTGGCCGGCGTTCAGCGACCGAGAAACAAGTCATTCCCGCCCCTCGAAAAACCTCACCACGTGACGGATGCGTTTTTTGTCGCCCGCATCGAGCCGGTCGCGCTGGCAATATTGCAGGTAAAAGCGCAGACGCTGAGTGGCCGACAAATGATACTTGGCCACTTTATCGAGGCATGCCAAATCCTTGGTGATGCGGTACTTGAGCCAGAAGCCATGCCAGAAATCGCCATTGGGACAGTCGATCAGGAACAGCCGTGACTGGTCGTCGATCAGCAGGTTGCGCCACTTTAGATCGTTATGGGTGAAACGATGATCGTGCATGGTTCGGGTGTGGGCCGCCAGCTGACGGCTCACACCATCGACCCAGGCACGATCCGCCAGCCTTGGATCATGACGGTCGGCCAAGACCGAGAGATCCTCGGTATTAGGCAGCTCTCGCGTGATCATCGCACCACGGGCGTAGACTGCACCGTGACGCTCCAGCCCCCAGGCGACAATTTCGGCCGTGGGAATGCCCCACTTGGCGAAGCGTTTGAGGTTCTGCCATTCAGACTTGACCCGTGGCTTGCCCAAGTAACGCCGCAAGCCCTTGCCGGCCCCGGTGTAGCGCTTGACGTAATAATTCACGCCGTCGCGCTGTACCCGGATCACCTCCGACAGCGGGTCGCGAGTCAGGCGCTCCCCCTGGAGAGCAAACACCGCATCGAGGCTGCCAAAATCTTTTGTCAGCCCAGCGTAGGAAGGTTCCAGTACCCAACCCGACATCAGAGCGCGCCCCCGTAGCGCAGTTTGCGTGCATATAGCCTGTTGGCCTTGCCTTCGAGCCAGGTCAGCAGTGAAGCCTCTTCGACCAGCGTCCGGCGCAGCGGCTGCTGGAAATAGCCCTTGAGAAAACGCAACTTGTCGCGGCGAGTCAGACCAATGTCCATTATCGAAAAATACAGTGCAGCCAAGTCTTTGTTACGCCAGCGATTGGGGATGGTTTCGCGGACCTGCGCACGGTGCAAGTCAATCACCGAAAGCTTGAAATCTTCAGCCGTCACCGGCTTATCGGTGTGCAGCAGGAAGTGGCAGATGTAGCAGTCACGATGATTGACTCCGGCGCGGTGCATCATGCCGGTCATGCGCGCCACTTCGGCGATCAGCGCCCGCTTGAGCTTGGGCTCTGGAGGCTGCTTGACCCAGTCCATGCTGAAATCTTCGAGACTGACGGTCGGCGCCAGTTCTTCGGTGACGATGAACGAATGCTGGTCGGCTGGATTGCTGCCTTTCTCGCCATACGCAACGGCGGTCATGGTCGGCACCCCGACTTCCTGCAAACGCTGGATTGCCTTCCACTCCTGACCCGCGCCCAGTACCGGCAGCTTGGCGGTCAGCAGGTTCTTGAAGATCTCGCCCCAACCAATGCCGCGGTGGATCTTCACGAAAAAACCGCGACCGTCCACCTCCGTGCGCAAGGTGCGCCGGGCTTCCAGTTCACGATAGACCTCGCCCTTGAGCGCCTCGACTTCGGCGAACGCATCGCGCCCGGCCCAAAGGCTCTTGAACGGTTCGGCCAGCATCAACTTCATTGTGCTTGCTCCGCCAATATCACATCGGCCGCGTGCTGCGGCATGCTGTAGAGGTCGGCCGTCTCCGCGAAGGCCAGACCGTTGCGGCTCCAGGTCGCCCGGGCCTCGGCATCGTTCAACATACGCACCAGGTACTCGGTGAGCTGTGCTTGTTCGAACAGCTCGTCCAGCACCAGGCCACTGTCGGCCTCGGCGATGTAATGGGCGTACCCACACACCGCGCTGACCAGCACCGGCAACCCGGCCACCAGCGCTTCGAGCAGTACCGTGCCGGTGTTCTCGTTGTACGCCGGATGGATCAACAGGTCGGCGCCCAGCAGGAAGCGCGGGATGTCGCTGCGGCCCTTGAGGAACCGCACATTGTCACCGAGCCCCAGTGCGGCGCTCTGCAGTTGGAATACCTTGGGGTCGTCCTGGCCGATTACAAACAGCCGGGTGCGTTTTCGCAATTCGGTTGGCAGCGCGGCCAGGGCCTTGAGGCTGCGATCCACGCCCTTGGTCTTGAACCCGGAACCGATCTGCACCAGCAGCAGGTCGTCCTCGGCCAGCTCGAATTCGGCCCGGAACGCCGCGCGGATCTCGTCGGCGTCGGCAGGCCGACGGCGGTCCTGGGCGATGCCCGGTGGCAGCAGGTGAAAGCGCTCCAGCGGCGTGCCGTAGTGCTTGATGAACAGTGGCTGCTGGACTTCGGAGATCATCAGCACATCGGTCTTCGCGTCCTTGGCGAACACTGCCCGCTCGTACTCGGCGAAATGCCGGTAGCGGCCCCAGCGCCGGTACAGCGAATTGCGCAGGTTCTGCGCCTTGTCTTCGAAGCAGCCGTCGGCGGCGTAGTACACGTCCAGGCCGGGCATCTTGTTGAAGCCGATCAAACGGTCCACCGGGCGCTTGGCCAGGTCGGCCTCCATCCACGCACTGAGCTTCTCGTTGCGGCGATGGTTGAACAGCGCCTTGACCGGCGCCACCAGCACTTCGAAGCCGGGCGGCACGTCACCTTCCCAGATCAGCGTGTAGACACGGATCTGGTGACCGCGTCGCTGGCACTCCAGGGCGATGCGCATGAAGTCACGCTGCAGGCCACCAAAGGGGAAGTACTTATAAAGGACAAAAGCCAATTGCATCAGCGCGGCTCCTCAGCCAATAACGTGCTCAGGTGGCTGGCAACACGCTCGGGGTTCAGACGCGTGAAGCACAGGGGCTGCTCGCGTTTCAGGTCAAACCGCCGGGCATCTTCGGCGGTCGGCGGGTAAGTGCAATGTTTCTGCATGCATGGCGCGCAAGGGAAATCACTGGCAAGGTGAATCTGGCCCTTGCCATAGGCGCCGGTCAGCACTGGATTAGTGGGGCCGAGCAGCGAAATGGTCGGCACGTCCAAGGCCGCGGCCAGGTGACCGAGACCGGTGTCCACCGCCACGCAGGCCTGGGCGCCGGCAAGCACCTTGCCCATCCCGCCGAGGTTCAGCTTCGGCAGCACCAAGGCGTTACGCAGCCCGCTGGCGATGCGTTCGGCCCGGGCCTTCTCGGCCGGGTTGCCCCACGGCAATTTGACCACTACGCCGAACTGCCCCATGCGCTCGGTGAGCTGGCGCCAGTAAAGTTCGGGCCAGTGCTTGGACTCCCAGGTCGTGCCGTGCAGGAACACCACATAGGGATAGGGGCGTGGCAATTCCACCAATCGGTCGATGTCGAGACCATAGCTGCCCTGGGTCTGCGGCAAGTCATAACCCAGCGCCAGGGCAAATAGCTGCCGTACGCGCTCGACCGCATGCTGACCGCGAGCCACCGCCAGGCGCCGGGAATAAAAGCGCGCCGCCAGGGGCTCACGGGCCGAATTTTTATCCAGGCCGGCCACCGGGGCCTTGACGTAGCGGGTCAGCCAGGCGCTTTTCAGCAGGCCTTGGGCGTCGATGACCAGATCGTACTTTTCAGCGCGCACGCCCTGCTTGAAGCGTCGCCATTCGCCACTCTTGATGGTTTGCCAGAGGTTCTTGCGCCAGCGACGGATCGCTACCGCAATGACTTTGCCCACAGCCGGGTGCCAGGTGGGGATTTCGGCGAAGCCTTCTTCCACCACCCAATCGAACTTGATGCCAGGAATCGCCCGCGCCGCGTCGGTCAGCGCCGGCAGGGTGTGGACCACATCCCCCAGCGAAGAGGTCTTGATCAGCAATACCCGCAAGTTACCGAACCTCCACGGGTGTGCCCTGCAGACGCTCAAGGGCCTCGTTCACCGACGACGGCATGAGCTGGCGCAGGCAATTGTAATGACCGAAGCGACAGGTGCGGTCGAAGCACGGACTGCACTCGATGCCCAGGCGCACGACTTCGACCTTGTCGGCCAGCGGTGGCGTGAAGCCCGGCGAGGTGGAACCGTAGACCGCCACCAATGGGCGGTTCAGGGCCGCGGCCACGTGCATCAGGCCGGAGTCGTTGGAGACCACCGCATCGGCACAGGACAGCAGGTCGATGGCCTCGGCCAGGGAAGTGTCGCCACTGAGGTTCACCGACTCTTCCCGAAGCCCCGGGATCAACCGCGAGCGGATGTCTTCACCCACCGGGTGATCTTTTTTCGAGCCGAACAGCCAGACCTGCCAGCCTTCGCGAATCTTCGCCTCGGCAACCTGGGCGTAATGCTCCGCCGGCCAGCGCTTGGATTCGCCGAACTCGGCCCCCGGACACAGGGCCAGCACCGGACGATCCAGGCTCAGGCCGAACTTGGTCAGCGCCGCTTCACGGGTCACCGGGTCGATCTGCAGGCTCGGTCGTGGATACGGCTTGGGCAACTCGGTCCCAGGCTCGTAGGCCAGGGCCATGAAGCGCTCGATCATCAACGGATAGCGGTCTTTGTCCAGGGCGCGCACGTCGTTGAGCAGGCCGTAGCGAAACTCGCCACGCCAACCGGTGCGTTTGGGGATGCCGGCGAAAAACGGCACCAGCGCCGACTTCAACGAATTGGGCAACAGGATCGCCTGGTCGTACTGACCGGCCAGGGATTTGCCGATGCGCCGACGGGTCGCCAGCTCCAGCGCGCCGTGGCCGAGCGGGAAGCTCAAGGCCTTGCGTACCTCGGGCATGCGCTCAAGGATCGGCCGACTCCACTCGGGGGCCAGGACGTCGATTTCGCACTGCGGATGACGCTGTTTCAGGCACTGGAACAGTGTCTGCGCCATCACCATGTCACCGACCCAACTGGGCCCAACGATCAGAATATTCATTTGCTTTCCAAAAACGATACGGGGAGGCCTACGCCTCCCCGCCTCGAGAATCACTGTGGCTTAGGTCGCTGCCTGTTGCCCTAATCTACAACACCCCACCCATCAACGGTGGGAGCGAGCTGTGTGGGAGCAAAGCTTGCTCGCGATCCAGGCGCTGCGGTCCTCAAGAGACCGCGGCGTTTTCATCGCGGGCAAGCCTTGCTCCCACACAGCTCGCTCCCACATTTAAATCTTCAGCTCAGGCCCAGCTCCCGCCAGATCCGCAGTACCTGCTGGCGCTCGTCCACGAACTGATCGCCTGCGATCACCCCGGCATCTTTCTGCAAGGCCTGGCGGTGAGCGGCGGAGCGGTAGGCCTTGTAGGCTTCGCGCAACAGCGTGGCGTCCTCGGCCGGCATCAGCCCGACCTCCTGCAACCCGTCCAGGATGCGGATGTTATCGGTGTAGCGCACCAGCGACGGGTGTTCCTCGGACCACGCCAAGGCCGCGTATTGCACCATAAATTCAATATCGACGATACCTCCGGCATCCTGCTTGAGGTCGAAGGGTGCCGTGGCCTCGAAGGCATTCGGTGCGGTCCCGGCGGCGGTGGCCTTGCTGCCAAGGTTGTCGCGCATCTTGGCGCGCATCTCGCTGACTTCCTGGCGCAGCGTCGGCAAGTCCCGCTTGCGTCCCAGCACCTGGGCGCGGACTTTCTCGAACGCCTGGCCCACGTCCTGGCTGCCCACCAGCACACGGGCCCGCACCAGCGCCTGATGCTCCCAGGTCCAGGCTTCATTCTCCTGGTAACGGGCAAACGCCCCGAGGGAGCTGACCAGCAACCCCGATGCCCCGGACGGGCGCAGGCGCATATCCACTTCGTACAACTGCCCGGAGTTGGTCTGGGCGGTCAGCAGGTGAATGATCCGCTGGCCGAGTCGGGTGAAGAACTGCGCGCCGTCGATGGGTTTCGGGCCGTCGGTTTCCGCCTGAGGATCACCATCGTGGATGAACACCAGGTCCAGGTCGGAACCATGCCCCAATTCCAGGCCGCCGACTTTCCCATAACCGACAATAATGAAGCCCGGATCACACAGGCTGCCATCGGTGCGCAATGGCACGCCGTGCTTGGCGGTCGTCTGGCGCCAGGCCAGGGCCAGCACTTGTTCGAGAATCGCCTCGGCCAGCCAGGTCAGGTAATCGCTGACTTTCATCAGCGGCAGGCTGCCGGCGATTTCCGAAGCGGCCACCCGTAGGCGGTGCGCCAGCTTGAAATGCCGCAGCGCCTCCATTTGTTGTTCCAGGTCATCCTCGGGGATGCGCGTCAGGCGCTCACGCAACTCCGCCGCCAACTCCGGCGCCAAGGGCGGCTTGAACAGCCGGCCCTCGTTGAGCAATTCATCGAGCAGCAAGGGGAAACGGGTGATTTGCTCAGCAATCCACGGGCTCGCCGCGCACAACGTCAGCAAACGACGCAGGGCGCCGGGGTTTTCCGTCAACAGCACCAGGTAGGCCGATCGGCGGGCCACGGCCTCGACCAAGGGCAGCACCCGCTCCAGCACCAGGTCTGGATCGGCATGTTCCACGGCCTGGGCCAGCAGGCGTGGAATGAAGGCATCCAGACGCTCGCGTCCCAGGCGCTGCATGGCGCGCAGTTGCGGGCTACCGCGCAGGGCGGCCAAGGCCTTGAGGGCTTTGGGCGCATCGACGAAACCGCCCTCTTCCAACTGCCGACACGCCGCCTCTTCATCCTGGCTGTCTTCCCACAACGGCAACCATTCGCCGCCCACCACCACTTCGCTTTCGCCACCCTCTTCTTCATCCGGGTCGGCGATGACCTGGCCGAAATGCCAGGCCACACGCCCGCGCCAGTACATCAATCGTTCATGAAAGGCCGACCAGTCGGCAAAACCCAGCATGAACGCAATGCGCGCCTGATCCTGCGGACTATCCGGGAGCATCTGGGTCTGGCGGTCGGCGATGGCCTGGATCGCATGCTCGGTATAACGCAGGAACTCATAGCCCTGGCGCAGCTCATCGATCACCTTGCCCGGCAGGTACCCCTGGCCCTCCAGGGTGCCCAGCACTTTAAGCAGCGGGCGCTGCTGCAAGCTCAAGTCGCGACCACCATGAATCAGTTGGAACGCCTGGGCAATGAACTCCACCTCGCGAATGCCGCCCGAGCCCAGCTTGATGTTGTCGGCCAGGCCCTTGCGCCGCACTTCCTGCTGGATCAGTTGCTTCATGGTGCGCAGCGCTTCGATGGCGGAAAAATCCAGGTAACGGCGATAGACGAACGGGCGCAGCATGTCGAGCAACTGCGCACCGGCCACTTGGTCACCCGCCACCACGCGCGCCTTGATCATGGCGTAGCGCTCCCAGTCGCGGCCCTGGTCCTGGTAATACTGCTCCAGGGCATTGAAGCTCAGCACCAGCGCACCGGCCGAGCCGTAGGGACGCAGGCGCATATCGACGCGAAACACGAAGCCGTCGACGGTCATCGGGTCCAGGGCCTTGATCAGGCGCTGGCCGACGCGGATGAAAAATTCCTGGTTATCCAGCGGTCGCTTGACGCCCACGGTTTCGCCGCCCTCGGGGTAGGCGAAGATCAGGTCGATGTCCGACGACAGGTTCAGCTCCACGGCACCCAGCTTGCCCATGCCCAGGATGACCATCTGCTGCGGCTCGCCGCTGCGTCGTCCGGTGGGTACGCCGAATTGCTGGCTGAGGCGCTGGTACAACCATTGATAGGCCTGGTCGATGCAGGTGTCGGCCATGTCCGAGAGGTCGCGGCAGGTCTGGACCAGGTCGGCCTGGCGGGTCAGGTCGCGCCAGATGATCCGTACCTGCTGGCGGGTGCGCTGGCGGCGCAGGACGCGGCCCAGTTCTTCTTCAGTCTCGGCGGCCTGCACGGCGGCACCGATCTGCGCGCACATTTCACCGGGCGCCAGGCTGCGGTCCAGTTCGCCGCTGCGCACCAGCTCCAGCAGCATCACCGGGTCACGGACGCTCTGTTCGATGACAAAGTCGCTGGCGGCGGCAATACGGTTGAACGCCTCCCAACGCTGCGGGGTCCAGGCCGACAGCCCGTGGTCGTCGTCGAACAAGGCGACCACCGCACGGAACGACTGCTCGGCACGACTGACCAATGACTGGAGAATGGCCGGTACCGTTTCCGGTATTGGGGCAAGCGAGGGCAGGCTCATGGTCTATCCTTGATCGGCGCGGGAAAGGCTCGATGTAGTGTTTTTTTAAAAGACACTACCTGATCGACTGTCGAACAAAGATGATAAATAGCTGAAAATCTGATTTTATTGGCAGCCGGCATCAAGTTTTTACCTGTACGAGTTGGCTAAAGACCAACAGTAACGATTATTCTCACAACGAAACGAGGGGCCAGAAGCCGCTCATGTGTAGTTTTACTACTCGTCTATACATTCGAAAGGCTGAAACGGCCGACGATTTGTAGTAAAACTACACGCCGCCGAAACAACCTTCGGCAATCCAAGAATTTATATCGTCTGCCCACAAGGCCAGTCGCAAACTCAGGCAACCGATTCTGGTAGCCTTTCCGCCCTGGAGCAAGCCATGCAAGACCTCGATCCCGTCGAAACCCAGGAATGGCTGGACGCCCTGGAATCGGTTCTCGACAAAGAAGGCGAAGACCGTGCTCACTATCTGATGACCCGTATGGGCGAACTCGCAACCCGCAGCGGTTCGCAATTGCCTTACGCCATCACCACGCCGTACCGCAACACAATCCCCGTCACCCACGAAGCACGCATGCCTGGCGACCTGTTCATGGAACGCCGCATTCGCTCGTTGGTACGCTGGAACGCGATGGCCATGGTGATGCGTACGAACCTGAAAGATTCTGACCTGGGCGGTCACATCTCCAGCTTCGCCTCCAGCGCAACCCTGTACGACATCGGCTTCAACTACTTCTTCCAGGCCCCGACCGACGAACACGGCGGCGACCTGATCTACTTCCAGGGCCACACCTCCCCAGGTGTCTACGCCCGTGCGTTCATGGAAGGCCGCATCACCGAAGAGCAGATGAACAACTTCCGCCAGGAAGTGGACGGTCAGGGCCTGTCGTCCTACCCGCACCCTTGGCTGATGCCCGACTTCTGGCAGTTCCCGACTGTATCCATGGGCCTGGGCCCGATCCAGGCGATCTACCAGGCACGTTTCATGAAGTACCTGGAAGCCCGTGGCTTCATCCCGGAAGGCAAGCAGAAAGTCTGGTGCTTCCTGGGCGATGGCGAGTGCGACGAGCCGGAATCCCTCGGTGCGATCTCCCTGGCCGGCCGCGAGAAGCTCGACAACCTGATCTTCGTCATCAACTGCAACCTGCAGCGCCTCGACGGCCCGGTTCGCGGCAACGGCAAGATCATCCAGGAGCTCGAAGGCGTATTCCGCGGTGCCCAGTGGAACGTGACCAAAGTCATCTGGGGCCGTTTCTGGGACCCACTGCTGGCCAAGGACGTCGACGGTATCCTGCAACGTCGCATGGACGAAGTCATCGACGGCGAGTACCAGAACTACAAAGCCAAAGACGGCGCGTTCGTGCGTGAACACTTCTTCAACACGCCTGAACTCAAGGCAATGGTTGCAGACCTGTCCGACGACGAGATCTGGAAACTCAACCGTGGCGGCCACGACCCGTACAAGGTCTACGCGGCGTACCACGAAGCGGTCAACCACAAAGAACAACCCACCGTCATCCTGGCCAAGACCATCAAGGGTTATGGCACCGGTGCTGGCGAAGCGAAGAACACTGCGCACAACACCAAGAAAGTCGATGTCGACAGCTTGAAGTTGTTCCGTGATCGTTTCGACATTCCGGTCAAAGACGACGAACTGGAGAACCTGCCGTTCTTCAAGCCAGAGCCAAACAGCGCCGAAGCCCGCTACCTGAGCGAGCGCCGCACTGCACTGGGCGGTTTCGTGCCGCAGCGCCGCGCGCAAAGCTTCAGCGTGCCAACCCCATCGCTGGATACCCTCAAGGCTATCCTCGACGGCTCGGGCGACCGTGAAATCTCCACCACCATGGCCTTCGTGCGGATCCTCGCGCAACTGGTCAAGGACAAGGAAATCGGCCCGCGCATCGTTCCGATCATTCCGGACGAAGCCCGTACCTTCGGTATGGAAGGCATGTTCCGTCAGTTGGGCATCTACTCCTCCGTCGGCCAGCTCTACGAGCCAGTCGATAAAGACCAGGTGATGTTCTACAAGGAAGACAAGAAGGGCCAGATCCTCGAAGAAGGCATCAACGAAGCAGGCGCCATGAGCTCCTTCATCGCTGCCGGCACTTCGTACTCCAGCCACAACCAGCCGATGCTGCCGTTCTACATCTTCTACTCGATGTTCGGCTTCCAGCGTATCGGCGACCTGGCCTGGGCCGCTGGCGACAGCCGCACCCGTGGCTTCCTGATCGGCGGCACCGCTGGCCGGACCACACTGAACGGCGAAGGCCTGCAACACGAAGACGGTCACAGCCACATTCTGGCTGCCACCATCCCGAACTGCCGCACCTTTGATCCAACCTACGGCTACGAGCTGGCGGTGATCATCCAGGACGGCATGAAGAAGATGACCGAAGAGCAACAGGACGTCTTCTACTACATCACCGTGATGAACGAGTCCTACCAGCAGCCAGCCATGCCGGCCGGCGCCGAGGAAGGCATCATCAAGGGCATGTACCTGCTCGAAGAAGACACCCGCGAAGCGGCGCACCACGTCCAGTTGATGGGCTCCGGCACCATCCTGCGCGAAGTGCGTGAGGCAGCGAAGATCCTGCGTGAAGAATTCAACGTCGGCGCCGACGTCTGGAGTGTCACCAGCTTCAACGAACTGCGTCGCGACGGCCTGGCCGTAGAACGCAGCAACCGCCTGCACCCTGGCCAGAAGCCAAAGCTGAGCTACGTCGAAGAATGCCTGAACGGCCGCAAAGGTCCGGTCATCGCCTCTACCGACTACATGAAGCTGTTCGCCGAGCAGATCCGCCAGTGGGTTCCTTCCAAGGAATTCAAAGTGCTGGGCACCGACGGTTTCGGCCGTAGCGACAGCCGCAAGAAACTGCGTCACTTCTTCGAAGTCGACCGTAAGTTCGTTGTGTTGGCAGCCCTGGAAGCCCTGGCTGACCGTGGCGATATCGAACCCAAGGTGGTGGCCGAGGCCATCGTCAAGTTCGGCATCGATCCAGAAAAACGCAACCCACTGGACTGCTGAGGAGAATTTTCGTGAGCGAACTCATTCGCGTACCTGACATCGGCAGCGGTGAAGGTGAAGTAATTGAACTGTTTGTGAAGGTCGGCGACCGTATCGAAGCCGACCAGAGCATCCTGACGCTTGAATCGGACAAGGCCAGCATGGAAGTGCCTGCGCCGAAGGCCGGTGTCATCAAGAGCCTGAAAGTGAAGCTGGGCGACCGCCTGAAAGAAGGCGACGAACTGCTGGAGCTGGAAGTCGAAGGCGCCGCTGCGGCACCTGAAGCGGCTGCACCGGCTGCTGCCCCGGCGGCGGCTGAAAAGCCTGCCGCTGCACCGGCTGCTGCGGCAGCTCCCGCCCCGGCAGCCGCACCTGCCGCTGCCACGGTCCAGGACATTCATGTCCCGGACATCGGTTCGTCGGGCAAGGCCAAGATCATCGAAGTGCTGGTCAAGGTGGGCGACACCGTCGAAGCCGACCAGTCGCTGATCACCCTGGAATCCGACAAGGCCAGCATGGAAATCCCATCGCCGGCTGCCGGCGTGGTGGAAAGCATCGCGGTCAAGCTGGAAGATGAAGTGGGCACAGGCGATTTCATCCTCAAGCTGAAAGTAGCCGGTGCCGCCGCACCTGCCGCACCCGCCCAAGCCGCTGCGCCTGCCGCCAAAACTGAAGCCGCTCCGGCTCCGGCTGCCGCGCCTGCCGCCAAGGCCGAGGCTGCTCCGGTTGCCGCCGCGCCTGCGCCAAGCGGTGCCAAGGTGCACGCCGGCCCTGCGGTGCGTCAGTTGGCCCGTGAATTCGGTGTCGAGCTGTCGGCCGTTGGCCCAAGCGGCCCACACGGTCGCGTGCTGAAGGAAGACGTGCAGGCCTACGTCAAGGCCATGATGCAGAAAGCCAAGAACGCACCGGCCGAAGGCGCCTCTGGCGGCGCGGGCATTCCGCCGATCCCGGCGGTGGACTTCAGCCGCTTCGGCGAAACCGAAGAAGTGGCCATGACTCGCCTGATGCAGATCGGCGCGTCGAGCCTGCATCGCAGTTGGCTGAACATTCCCCACGTGACTCAGTTCGACCAGGCTGATATCACTGAGCTGGAGGCCTTCCGCGTCGCGCAGAAAGCCGTGGCGGAAAAGGCCGGCGTGAAGCTGACCGTGCTGCCTCTGCTGCTCAAGGCTTGTGCACACCTGCTCAAGGAACTGCCGGACTTCAACGCCTCCCTGGCCCCGAGTGGCAAGGCTGTGATCCGCAAGAAATACGTGCACATCGGCTTTGCCGTCGACACCCCGGAAGGCCTGCTGGTACCGGTCATCCGCAACGTCGACCAGAAGAGCCTGCTGCAACTGGCTGCCGAAGCCGCTGCCCTGGCCGAAAAAGCCCGGAACAAGAAGCTCACCGCCGACGACATGCAAGGCGCCTGCTTCACCATTTCCAGCCTCGGCCACATTGGCGGCACCGGCTTCACGCCGATCGTCAACGCGCCGGAAGTGGCGATCCTGGGTGTTTCCAAGGCCACCATCCAGCCTGTCTGGGACGGTAAAGCCTTCCAGCCGAAGCTGATGCTGCCACTGTCGCTGTCCTACGATCACCGTGTGATCAACGGCGCCGCCGCTGCACGCTTCACCAAGCGCTTGAGCGACCTGCTGGGCGACATCCGCACCATCCTGCTGTAACACCGGGCGGCCCTCCCTTGCGGAGGGCCATTCGGCGCACTGTTTTCCGAGCGCCACGCTCGTACCTCAACCCCGTCCGTTTGGCGGGGCTTTTTTTTGCCTGGAATTCAGGCCAGGTACAGGGAGGTTGGATGTGCCGGCCTCATCGCGAGCAGGCTCGCTCCCACAATGACTTGTGGTGCTGCACCTTAACTTGAAGCCAACCAAGCCCCCTGTGGAAGCGAGCTTGCTCGCGATGGCGGTCTGTCAGGCAACCCGGCATTTTCCTACCCCGCAAGTTTTAAATGACTACACCCCCTGTTAGTCATTACCCACAACTTGCGCCCCCTTCCCTATCGATATTTATGACGCGCCGGGCTTTAGCATCAAACCACCAGGCAACTGGATGCTTGTACCCCACTATTAAAACTTCGAATGGATTCGAATATGTTCAAACCTACCGTTGGCCCCATTGTCGGCCACACGACAACGGATCACGCCCGGATATTCCTGCGCGGCGATCACGACAACAACCGGGTATTCGCCGGCATTCGCCACCGGCGCCAAGGCGATACACGCTGGTCGAAAGGGCATTTTGTCCAACTGAAGGCCAACCGCGACATGTCCGATGTCATCGTGCTGAAAGGCCTTCAACCCGACACCGCCTACGAATACCAGGCCGGCTGGTTCAGCCCCCTGAGCCCGACCCATACCGTGGAAACCGTCCAGGAACTGCCGCTGCAATGGCCCAGGAACACCTACTGCTTACGCACCCCGGCCAGCAAAACCGATGGGCCACGCGCTTATATCGTGGGCTCTTGTCGCTACTTGCGAATCGCCGCCGGCACCCCGTTGCTACCGGGGCTTGGGGACCGCACCTTTGCCGGCATCAATCGCCTCGTGGAACAGGCCGACCCGCCGATCAGCGCGGTATTGATGACCGGCGATCAGGTTTATCTGGATGACCTGAATGTCATCGGACCGGACCGAACCTATCAGAACATCCTTTTCAGATACCGATCGGTATTTAGCCAGCCGCATATCCGCAAACTGATGTCTGGCACCCCTACCTACATGATCCTTGACGACCATGAGATCGAAGACAACTGGCCCGCCAGGAAAACCGGTAACGACGATGTTCTATACGCCAATGCCATGGGCGCTTATGGGCTTTATCAGGCCAGCCACGGGCCCGCCCATGAACTGTCGAGCGACGGAACATTACACAAGTCGTTAACCCGCTACTGGTACACCTTCACCCACGGCGATATCCAATGGTTCGTCACCGACAGTCGGACGCAACGCAACCTGTCGGCGCACGATCGGCGCATCCTCGACGAGGAACAGGAACAGTCCCTGCTCCAATGGCTTATCAACAGCACCGCCCGGGTCAAACTCGTCGTGACCAGCGTCATGTTCTTCCCTGACAGCAAGCACGATGACGGCGACGCCTGGCAGGCGTTCCCGGAACAACGCCTGCGCCTGCTGGAAACCATACGCCGCCATCGGATCAAAAACGTGGTTTTCGTCTCGGGCGATGTCCACGGCTCCATGACCAGCCGCCTGCGTCATAGCGAGGATCCTGATTTCGAGGTCAACACCGTGGTTTCCTCGCCGTTCTACAACAGCAAATTGCTGCCTTTTGCAAAAGCCTCGGATTTTATTTTCCACAGGCCGATGGCCCGCACCCAAAGTGGTGAGTACCGCTATGAACTGACCAGCAAAGTGGTGAGTCAGGACAACTTCGCCCACCTGCATGTCACGGCCCAGAGCCTTCAAGTCACCTTCCACGACCGGGACGGCAACCCCTTGCAGGCAGTCGATATCCCACTGCAATGATTTTCCATGCCCTCTGATCGGTCGGCGACTGGAGAAATCCTCTTGTCGGCCGATAAAAGGTTTATAGCACTTGGCCTTCATCTCTCTTGTCAGCCAGTGCCGCAATGATGCAACCTTGCGCCAATCCGTAATAACGAGGGCGTCAGCCCGGCGCGATCAGCATTTTCGAAGCGAGTTTCCCCATGAAAAGCCAACCCGATGCCGCCAGCCGTATGGCGGCCGAGGTAGTGACGCAGTTACCGGTGCCCTCGCGGCTCGGTATGCTGCGTTTCGAACGGCTGAATGAAGCAAGCTGGGCGCTGTTGTTCCTCGATCCCAACTGCGAGCGATACTTCGGCCTACCGGCGGTAGAGCTGTGCTCGCTGGTCAGTGCGCCTTACGCCAGCTTGATGGAGCCCGAAGCACGCTATCAGTTGCACGACGCCATCCAGCAACAATTGGCCCAGGCCGCGCATTACCAGATTCGCTACACGCTCCACACCGCCAAGGGCCCGATGAACGTACTGGAGACGGGGGAGGCCTATAAGCAACACAATCGTCATCTGCTGCGCGGTTACCTGCTGGAAGTGGACAATTTGCTGCAAGGCGAACCCTCCGTGCCGGCCCTGGACCTGGAAACCCAGAATTCACGCCTGCAGATCGCCCTGGAACTGAACCAGCGCGCCCAGCAAGAGCAACTCCAGCACCTGGACCGGGTACGCGCCCAACAGGACTTGATCCTGCTGCTGACCCGTCAACGCTACAGCGCCAACAACTCCCTGCTCGAAGCCGCCGAACTCATCACACGCAGCGCCTGCGACATCTACCAGATCGACTGCGCCAGCCTCTGGAATCTGGACGATGGCAAACTGGTTCCGATTTCCGCCTACAACCGCGCGTCCCAGGCGTATTTCCTGCCGGCGGTGATCGACGCCAACGACTTTCCCGACTACATGGAAGCGCTGCAGACCTGCCGCGCCATTGACGCCCACAATGCAATACGCGACCCGCGCACCCGGGAAATGGCCGAGAGCCTGCGCGCCCGTGACGTCAATGCCATTCTCGACGCCAGCGTGCGTATCGACGGCCAGGTGGTGGGCGTGCTGTGCCTGGAGCAAGTAGGCGTCACCCGCGCCTGGCAATCGGATGAAATCGCCTTTGCCGGCGAGCTCGCGGACCAGTTCGCCCAGGTCATCAACAACCATAACCGACGCACCGCCACCAGTGCCCTGCACTTGTTCCAGCGCGCCGTGGAGCAGAGCGCCAACGCGTTCCTGCTGGTCAATTGCGACGGCGTGGTGGAGTACGTCAACCCGAGCTTCACCGCGATCACCCAGTACACCACCGAGGAAGTCCACGGCCAACGCCTCTCGGAACTGCCGGCCCTGGAGAATCTCAGCGAACTGCTGTTCGACGCACCCTCGGCGCTGGCCCAGAGCAACAGTTGGCAGGGTGAGTTCAAGAGTCGGCGCAAGAACCTGGAGCCCTACTGGGGCCAGTTGTCGATTTCCAAGGTCTACGGCGACAACCGCGAGCTGACCCACTACATCGGCATCTACGAAGACATCACCCAGACCAAGCTGGCCCAGCAGCGCATCGAGCGCCTGGCGTACACCGACAATCTGACCAACCTGGGCAACCGTCCGGCGTTCATTCGCAACCTCGATGAACGCTTCGCCCGGGACAGTGATTCGCCCATCAGCCTGCTGCTGGTGGACATCGACAACTTCAAGCGCATCAACGACAGCCTCGGCCACCAGACCGGTGACAAACTGCTGATCAGCCTGGCCCGGCGCCTGCGCAACAGCTTGAGCCCCAGCGGCAGCCTGGCGCGATTTGCCAGTAACGAATTCGCGGTCCTGCTGGACGACACGAGCCTGGAAGCCGGGCAACAGATCGCCAGCCAGTTGCTGATGACCCTCGACAAGCCGATGTTCGTCGATAACCAGTTGATCAGCGTGACCGGCTCCGTGGGCCTGGCCTGTGCGCCGTTGCACGGCCGCGATCCGCAGACCCTGATGCGCAACGCCGGCCTCGCCCTGCACAAGGCCAAAGCCAACGGCAAGCACCAGGTCCAGGTGTTCACCGAGGCGCTGAATGCCGAGGCCAGCTACAAGCTGTTTGTGGAAAACAACCTGCGCCGCGCCTTGACCCAGAACGAACTGGACGTGTTCTACCAGCCCAAGTTGTGCCTGCGCAGCGGCCGCCTGCTGGGCATGGAAGCGCTGCTGCGCTGGAACCATCCGGAAAAGGGCATGATCCGCCCGGACCAGTTCATCAGCGTGGCCGAAGAAACCGGCCTGATCATCCCCATCGGCAAATGGATCGCCCGCCAGGCTTGCCGCATGAGCAAACAGCTGACCGCGGCCGGCCTGGGTAACCTGCAAGTGGCGATCAACCTGTCGCCCAAGCAGTTTTCCGACCCGGACCTGGTCGCCTCCATCGCCAGCATCCTCAAGGAGGAACAACTGCCGGCCCGGCTGCTGGAACTGGAGCTGACCGAAGGCCTGTTGCTGGAAGCCACCGAAGACACCCACTTGCAGCTCGACCAGCTGAAGCGCCTGGGGCTGACCCTGGCCATGGACGACTTCGGCACCGGTTATTCGTCCTTGAGCTACCTGAAGAAATTCCCGATCGACATCATCAAGATCGATCGCAGCTTCATCCACGAAATCCCGGACAACCAGGACGACATGGAAATCACCTCGGCGGTGATCGCCATGGCCCACAACCTGAAACTCAAGGTCGTGGCCGAAGGCATCGAAACCGCCCAGCAACTGGCGTTTCTGCGGCGCCACCGCTGCGACGTCGGCCAGGGCTACCTGTTCGACCGGCCAATCCCCGGCGCCGAGCTGGTCGAAAAGCTCAAGCGCTACCCGCGCGGGCCTCTGGTCTGACAGCTGCGTATAGCTTGCGGCGGCTTTTCTGAGGCACACTGACGGTCTATTTCGCTCAACTCAATCTGACTGAGAGGACTGATCAATGGTCTTGCGCTCGGAAATCCTGGTGAACAAAAACGTGCTCCCTACTCAAGAACAAGCCCTGCCTGGCCGTGAAACGCCGATGAGCGTGCCGGAAAAACACTTCGTCCACGACGCGCCCCTGCTGGGCCCGTTTGCCATGGACGTGGATTTCGCAATCTTCGGCCTCGGCTGCTTCTGGGGCGCGGAGCGCAAGTTCTGGCAGCGCGAAGGCGTGGTCAGTACAGCGGTGGGTTACGCCGGCGGCTTCACGCCGAACCCGACGTATGAGGAAGTCTGTTCGGGTCTGACCGGCCACAGTGAAGTGGTACTGGTGGTCTATGAGCCAGCAAAAGTCAGCTACGAGCAGCTTCTGAAAATGTTCTGGGAACTGCACAACCCGACCCAGGGCATGCGCCAGGGGAATGACATCGGCACCCAGTACCGTTCAGTGATCTATGCCACCAACCCCGCTCAACTGGCGGCGGCCAAACACAGCGAGCAAGTGTTCCAGGCCGAGTTGACCAAGGCCGGCAAAGGCACCATCACGACCGAAATCGAAGAAGCACCGACGGTCTACTTCGCCGAGGCTTACCACCAGCAGTACCTGGCGAAGAACCCTGAAGGCTATTGCGGGATTGGCGGTACGGGCGTGACCTGCCCGATCTGACTTTTAAACCCCAGACCCAGTGTGGAAGCTGAGCTTGTGGGAGCAAGGCTTGCCCGCGATGCGGCGGCACATTCAACATCAATGCGGCTGAACCACCGTCATCGCGAGCAAGCTTGGCTCCCACAAGAATTTGTGGCGGTTACAGTTCTGCGAACATCCCCGCAACTCATGTGGGAGCGAGCCTGCTCGCGATGGCGCCCTTCCAGACGCCATCAAGCCATCAGCTTTCAGCGATCAACCAATCCATCTGCCACCCGCCCTGGGTCTGCCCCAGCTTTTTCGACAGCCACGGCAGCAGTTCACGCAACTCTTCCTCCAGCCCCCACGGCGGGTTGGCAATCGCCAGGCCGGAGCCGTTCAGGCTGTTGGGCGTCGCCAGTGGATGCACCAGCAGTTCCACCCGCAACAGCTTCGGCGCGCCCGTGCCGGCCAGGTCCTGGTAGAAGCGGCGCAACATCCGCTGGTCCTTTACCGGGTACCAGATCGCCGCCACCGTCTGGCGCATCCGGCCAATGGCTTCCTTGAGGGAGGCGGCGCAGCGCTGCATCTCGTCCAGCTGCTCGAAGGGCGGATCGATCAGCATCAGGGCACGCTTCTCTGCCACCGGCAGCAGTGCCCGCGGCACATGCCAGCCCTCACCCAGGTGCACCGCCACGCGACGGTCGCCTTTCATGTTGTCCTTGAGCAACACGCCGTCTTCAGGGTGTTTCTCATTGAGCAGCACACGGTCATGCGAACGGGTCAGGCGCCGCGCCAGCTCCGGCGAGCCCGGGTAGTAGCGCAACTGGCCGTCCGGGTTCATTTCGTGCAGCACCTTCATGTAATCGGCGGTCAACGGCGGCAGATCGCTCTCGCCCCACAACCGCGCAATGCCTTCCAGGTACTCGCCGGTACGGTTGGCCTGGTCACCCTGCAGGTCGTACAGCCCAATGCCCGCATGGGTATCGAGGTAGGCAAAGGGCTGCTCCTTGCGCGACATCAAGGCGATGAGGCGGGTCAAGGTCAGGTGTTTGAACACGTCGGCGTGATTGCCGGCGTGGAAGGCGTGGCGATAATTCATGGCGGCTCCTGCGAAGGGCGACGAGTTTACCTTGAAGCGCGTCGGACGTCAGGGGTTCGCAGCCCAGCGGACAGGCCAGCCTCAGCCCAGCTCTCGCAGCAAATACGCCTGCAATGGCGCCTTTTGCGCCTCAACCGGCTCCGATCGCTCAAGAAAGCGGGCAATCTTGCAGCGCAAGACGCTGCCGTCGACCCGCTCGAACACATGCGGATGCTCTTCACCCAGCCAAGTGAGCACGTTGTCCAGCAGACAGTCCGTCGGAACCTCGGCCATTGCGTCCAACAGTGCGACGGGTACTTGCCACCAGGGAAAAGCCTGGGCCGGCCGCTGGGCATTTCCCACGACCTCAAGGGATTGCCCATTGATCAGACAGCGCTTGATGACCGGCAAGAGTTGCCCGGCCTCCACCGCCGTCGATTGCAGGATCGGCCGCACAAAGCGCCCATCCCAAAAACGCAGGAAGACCGGCTTGCCACCGGGCAACAACACCTGCGTGAGCCCGCGCAAGTGTTCGACAAGGATTTCCTGGCTCACGCACGAAACCGCCAGCCAACCCCAATCGACGGAATCGGTGGCGGCGATCCAATCAAGAAACCCACTGTCTGCGCTGACCAGACCTACATAAGGCATGACCGCTTCCCACTCGGCGTACGGCGTATCGGCCCAGATCGGGCTGGCTGCCGAGGTCATCGAACGCCTCCAGGCCGACAACGCCCCGGCGTGACTGGCACTGCTGAAAATGGCGAAAAGTTGCTCGGAGGCCTGCAAGGGGTGCTCCTCAAGCCAGGCGCGAGGAGATTGATCGCTGTTCATGGACGCCCCCGGACATCGACAGGTTTGTGAAAGACCGGCGGCGCTGCACAGGCGCCATTCCTGCAACGCTCACACTCCTCACAGAACGGCGCCGAACCTTGGAAACTGAGGATCTGCGCAAGGGAAAGCGCAGGCGCCGCCGCAGCGACCAGCTTCTCGGCGCGGCCTGGAGAGCCGGATGCCGCGCTCATGACCGCCATCGGCGCCCCACCGACCTCGATGGGTACGCTGCTGGAAATCCCCCCGGCGCCGATGTTGATCCAATGGCCGCCGGCCTGAAGGGTCACGCTCGTGCCCCCGTCCAAGACTACCTGCTGGCCGGCGCTGACATGAAACTGCTGGCTGGCATTCAGGACCTGGCTGGTGACACGAATATGCCGCTCGCCGCTCACCAGCAGATGATCGTCCTGCCGCACTTCTGCCCGGCGTTGACCGTGGGTCAGGCGCTGCTCATCGGCCTTGAGCTCGTGCCGTGCCGTACCGGCGACAACGATGCTGCGCTCGTTATCGACCTGCACCCGCTGGTCATGCAGCACATGCTGGGTCCAGTTGCGCTGGGCCCGCAGGTAGATCTCCTCGGCGCCCTTGCGATCCTCGATGCGCAATTCGTTGTAGCCCGCCCCGCCGGGGCTGCTCTGGCTGCGCAACACGCTGCGGGTCTTGTCCGCAGGCAGGTCCAGCGGCACCGGGTTGGCGCCATTGGGCAGGCACCCCACCACCAACGGCTTGTCCACATCACCATCGATGAACCCCACCAGGACTTCCATGCCGACCCGGGGAATCATCACTGCGCCATAGCGATCATGGGCCCAACCGGAGGCCACGCGCAGCCAGCAGCTGGAATGCTCGTCGCATTGACCGTCGCGATCCCAGACCAGTTGCACCTTGACCCGCCCGAATTCATCGCAATGGATCTCGCTGTCCACCGGCCCAGTCACCACCGCCGACTGATAACCATGGGCGCGGGGCTTTTCGTGATGCAAAGGTGGCCGAAAGAACACGTCCCATGGCGTGGCAAGAAAGGTATTTTTGTAGCCCTGGAACTCATCCGGGCCGGCGGCTGTTTCTTCCAGCACCTGCGGTTGACGGCCATGATGGTCGACCTGCGTCAGGAGCCAGAGATCATTCCACGGCTCTCGGGGATGTTCCTTGATACGCATGAAATGTCCGCTGACCAGGGCGCTTTCATTGCTGCCGCCCTCTGCCACGCAGTGGTCGGCGCCGTGGCGCTCAAGGGCGCGTCGGGTCAGATACTTGCCGTCGTCACGGGCGCAGAAACCACCGGGATAGTGATAGTCCTCGAGCACCGGGCGCTGTCGATTGTCGAGTTGGGTTTGCAGTAACAAACCGGGCCTGCGGAAGTCGTAATCGCGCAACGTCACGGCAGTGGTACGGGTCTGCAGCCGCACCGCCAGGCGCTTGATGGCCGGCTCGTCGGCGGCCATGCCGCTGTCCGGCAGGTATAGCGTCGACTCAGGCAGGCGGTGAAACACCGTCTGGTCGTCACCGAACACCAGCAGATGGCCGTCAGGGCGATGCCTGAAGTGATAATGGATACCGACTTCGGCGCAAATCCGCTCGATGAAGGCCAGGTCGCTTTCGCCATACTGCACACAATATTCACGCTCGGGGTATTGCCCGCCCAGCGTGAACTGGCAGGCATCCGCCAGGATCCCGTGTTCCTTCAACACCCGGGCGACGATATCGGGCACGCTCAGGTGCTGGAAAATCCGCTGGTTGATGCGATGACGCAGGTAGGCCAGGCGGGGCACCAGGCTGACCTGGTAACGGGTCAGGCGCTTGCCCGAATCCCCCTGGGCCACGCTATAGACCTGGCCGTGTACGCCACGGCCCCAATCTTCGAACCCCAGAAATGCCTGGCGATGCAGGAGCTCTTCCAGCGCCAGGTCAGACCGCTCGCTGACCAGTTCCAGATCAAAGCGATAGGGCTGGCTGATGGCTTCCTTGCCCTTGAACTCGAGCACCTTGAGTTCATTCGGCTCGCTGTCGAGCGTCAGCGTGAAACGCGGTTGGTTGGCAGGCGGGAACATCCAATGTGCCTCTGCTGAGTGGAGGCGGGCGATTCTGCACGAGCGATAGGGGGAGTGGATTGGAGGTCAGGAAAAACAGATTTGCCTTACAACCAATGAGCTAAAAGCGGCAAGACGTGATGCATTTTCCGATAGACATTCGTGGCATCGCGGCCAACCGCAACCATCCCACAAATGAATCAGCCGTTTCCTGCAACACGACGGATCTCGGCGCCGTAACAGCCGTGATAACGTGTGCTGGTCGCAAAAAAAGCAAAGGATGCACGGCATGACGACACGTTACGCAAAAATCGCAATGACCCTGGCGCTTGCCGCATTCGCCTTCCTGACCGTGTTCAATAACGTCACGGACTACAGCTCCAACTTCAATTTCGTCCATCACGTACTGAGTATGGATACCACCTTTCCCGACAACGCCGCCCGGTATCGGGCCATCGATCAACCGTGGATGTGGCACGGGGCCTATTGGCTGATTATTCTCGGCGAAGCGATGACGGCAGGGTTGCTGGGCTACGGCGCACTGGAACTGTGGCTGGCACGCCAAGCCGAGGCCGCTGTTTTCGCCCGCGCCAAGCGCTGGGCCGTTGCCGGCCTGACGATGGGTTTCTTCGTCTGGTTCTTTGGCTTCATGGTGGTCGGTGGCGAGTGGTTCCTGATGTGGCAATCAGAAATCTGGAATGGCCAGGACGCTGCGTTCAGGTTCTATATGGCGATTTTGGGGGTGTTGATCTTTCTCAACCAGCCTGACGCCAATCCGGACTGAGCGCCATGAAAAAACGGCCCGCCTCCATTGGAGACGGGCCGTTTTTCATGCAAACCCTCCTGCGAGCCATCGAGGCCGCGCTGAAGGTCTTACTGATTCAGACGGAAATCTTTCTCGGCTGCTTCGAAGCGCTGCACCATACCGGCGGTAGGCGAGCCCGTCTTGCTGACCAGGTAGATAGCCAGGCTGGCAAAAATGAAGCCAGGGATGATTTCGTACAGGCCCAGCAGCTCGAAGTGCTTCCAGACGATGACGGTAATCGCCCCCACCAGGATGCCGGCCAGCGCGCCGTTGCGGGTCATGCCTTTCCAGATCACCGAGATCAACACAACCGGGCCGAAGGCGGCACCAAAACCGGCCCAGGCGTAGCTCACCAGGCCCAGTACGCGGTTTTCCGGATTGGCGGCCAGGGCGATGGCGACCAAGGCCACCAGCAGCACCATGGCACGGCCGACCCAGACCAGTTCCAGCTGGGAAGCGCTCTTGCGCAGGAAGGTCTTGTAGAAGTCTTCGGTCAGGGCACTGGAGCACACCAGCAACTGGCAGCTCAGGGTACTCATCACCGCCGCCAGGATGGCCGACAGCAACACACCCGCCACCCACGGGTTGAACAGGATCTTCGCCAACTCGATGAACACGCGCTCAGGGTTCTCGGTCACTGGCCCGGCCACGTCAGGGTGCGCCGAGAAGTAAGCGATACCGAAGAAGCCCACGGCCACGGTGCCGCCCAGGCACAGGATCATCCAGGTCATGGAAATGCGACGGGCATTGGCGATCGACTTGACCGAATCCGCCGCCATGAAGCGCGCCAGGATGTGCGGTTGGCCGAAGTAGCCCAGGCCCCAGCCCATCAGCGAGATGATGCCGATGAAGGTGGTGTTTTTCAGCATGTCGAAGGACGAAGGATCTTTCGCTTCAATAGCCAGGAACGTGGTGTCCACACCACCGGTAGCCAGCAGCACGATGATCGGCGTGAGGATCAGCGCGAAGATCATCAGGGTGGCTTGCACGGTGTCGGTCCAGCTCACGGCCAGGAAACCACCGACAAAGGTGTAGGCGATGGTCGCTGCAGCACCGGCCCACAGCGCGGTCTCGTAGGACATGCCGAAGGTGCTTTCGAACAGACGGGCACCGGCCACGATGCCGGAAGCGCAATAAATGGTGAAGAACACCAGGATGACCACCGCCGAGATAATCCGCAGCAGGCCGCTCTTGTCTTCGAAACGGCTGGAGAAGTAGTCCGGCAGCGTCAGTGCGTCACCGTTGTGCTCGGTCTGCACCCGCAGGCGACCGGCCACGAACAGCCAGTTGAGGTAGGCACCGACGATCAGGCCGATGGCGATCCAGCTTTCCGACAGGCCGGACATGTAGATGGCACCCGGCAAGCCCATCAACAACCAGCCGCTCATGTCCGAAGCACCGGCGGACAATGCCGTTACCACGCTGCCCAGGCTGCGACCGCCCAGGATGTAATCGGAAAGGTTGTTGGTGGAGCGGTAAGCCATCAGACCGATCAGGACCATGGCTGCGATATAGATCACGAAAGTGATCAAGGTGGGATTACTAACACTCATGAGTTACGCCCTGGCTTTGTTTTTATGGTGCGGTGGCAGTTGAAAGCGTCGACAACACGGACGTTATAGCGACGATTTGCAGTCCCGCGAATTTATGACTGATGTTTCCCCAGGAAAGCCATCAGCCGATGCCCCTCGACGTTGAAGCCGGTTGCACCTTGGCCGCGAATGCTATTCAACAAATCAAATAAGGTGCAACCAGTTTCGCTCGAATAAGTTGCACCTGATCGGTTTTATCGCAAATTCTGTGTTTTTTGCTCCCTTTTAGTGCAGTTCCTAGCACTCAGCTAGAAGCCAAAGCACTAAGCCGGTGCAGGATCAGCCGGGCAACATTTGCTTCCGGATGAGCTGCCTGTCATTTCGAGAAAAAAAGGGTTGCACCCGGTTGCACCTCAATCATCCCGCAGCTAATCTTGCCGCCAGCTGATGCCACGCCATACGTGGTAAACATGAGGATAAAAATATGGCTACCACCACCCTTGGGGTCAAACTTGATGACCCGACCCGCGAACGCCTCAAGGCGGCCGCAACCTCGATTGATCGCACGCCGCACTGGCTGATCAAGCAGGCAATTTTCAATTACCTGGAAAAACTCGAGGGTGGTGCAACCCTGACCGAGCTGAACGGTTCACCTCGCACCGACAGCGACGATGCTGGCGATGTGCAGGTCGACCATGCTCACCAATGCTTCCTCGAATTTGCCGAGAGCATCCTGCCGCAATCGGTCCTGCGCGCCTCCATCACCGCCGCTTACCGTCGCCCTGAGCCGGAAGTGGTGCCGATGCTGATCGAGCAGGCCCGCCTGCCGGCGCAAATGGCCGAAGCCACCAACAAGTTGGCCGCCTCCATTGCGGAAAAACTGCGCAACCAGAAAAGTGCCGGCGGCCGTGCCGGTATCGTTCAGGGCTTGCTGCAGGAATTTTCCCTGTCGTCCCAGGAAGGCGTGGCGCTGATGTGCCTGGCCGAGGCGCTGCTGCGCATTCCGGACAAAGGCACCCGTGATGCGCTGATCCGCGACAAGATCAGCACCGGCAACTGGCAGCCACACTTGGGCAACAGCCCGTCGCTGTTCGTCAACGCCGCCACCTGGGGCCTGCTGCTGACCGGCAAGCTGGTCGCCACCCATAACGAAGCGGGCCTGACCTCCTCCCTGAGCCGCATCATCGGCAAGAGCGGCGAGCCGATGATCCGCAAGGGCGTCGACATGGCCATGCGCCTGATGGGCGAACAGTTCGTCACCGGCGAAACCATCGCCGAAGCCCTGGCCAACGCCAGCAAGTTCGAAGCCAAGGGCTTCCGTTATTCCTACGACATGCTGGGTGAAGCCGCACTCACCGAACACGATGCGCAGAAGTACCTGGCCTCGTACGAACAAGCCATCCATTCGATCGGCAAAGCGTCCCATGGCCGTGGGATTTATGAAGGCCCGGGCATTTCCATCAAGCTCTCCGCCCTGCACCCGCGTTACAGCCGCGCCCAGTACGAGCGCGTCATGGAAGAGCTGTACCCGCGCCTGCTGTCGCTGACCCTGCTGGCCAAGCAATACGACATCGGCCTGAATATCGACGCCGAGGAAGCCGACCGCCTCGAACTGTCGCTGGATCTGCTGGAGCGCCTGTGCTTCGAGCCGCAACTGACCGGCTGGAACGGCATCGGCTTCGTGATCCAGGCCTACCAGAAGCGCTGCCCGTATGTGATCGACTACGTCATCGACCTGGCCCGCCGCAGCCGCCACCGCCTGATGATTCGCCTGGTCAAAGGCGCGTACTGGGACAGCGAGATCAAGCGCGCCCAGGTCGAAGGCCTGGAAGGCTATCCGGTCTATACCCGCAAGGTGTACACCGACGTGTCCTACATCGCTTGCGCGCGCAAGCTGCTGTCGGTGCCGGAAGTCATCTACCCGCAGTTCGCCACGCACAACGCCCATACCCTGGCAGCCATCTACCACATCGCCGGCCAGAACTATTACCCGGGCCAGTACGAATTCCAGTGCCTGCACGGCATGGGTGAACCGCTGTACGAACAGGTTGTAGGCAAGGTTTCCGAAGGCAAGCTGAACCGTCCGTGCCGTGTGTACGCACCGGTCGGCACCCACGAAACACTGCTGGCCTACCTGGTACGTCGCCTGCTGGAAAACGGCGCGAACACGTCGTTCGTCAACCGTATCGCTGACCAGTCCATTTCGATTCAGGAGCTGGTGGCCGATCCAGTGGCCAGCATCGAGCAGATGGCGACGCTGGAAGGCGGTTTCGGCCTGCCGCACCCGCGCATCCCACTGCCGCGCGACCTGTATGGCAGCGACCGCGCCAACTCCAGCGGCATCGACCTGGCCAACGAGCATCGTTTGGCGTCGCTGTCCTGCGCCCTGCTTGCCACTGCCCATAACGATTGGAAAGCCGTGCCGATGCTCGGCTGTGCTGCCAGCGAAGAAACCCCGGCAGCGGTACTGAACCCCTCCGATCACCGCGACGTGGTCGGCCATGTGCAGGAAGCCACGGTTGCCGACGTCGACAACGCCATTCAATGCGCCCTCAACGCCGCACCGATCTGGCAGGCAACGCCGCCAGCCGAGCGCGCCGCGATCCTCGAGCGTGCCGCCGACCTGATGGAAGGCGAGATCCAGCCGCTGATGGGCCTGCTGGCCCGCGAAGCCGGCAAGACCTTCGCCAACGCCATCGCCGAAGTGCGTGAAGCCGTGGATTTCCTGCGCTACTACGCGGTGCAGGCGCGCAACGATTTCACCAACGATGCCCACCGCCCACTGGGTCCGGTGGTCTGCATCAGCCCGTGGAACTTCCCGCTGGCGATTTTCAGCGGCCAGGTCGCCGCTGCCCTGGCCGCCGGCAACCCGGTATTGGCCAAACCCGCCGAGCAGACGCCATTGGTGGCTGCCCAGGCGGTGCGCCTGATGCTCGAAGCCGGCATTCCGGAAGGCGTGCTGCAACTGCTGCCGGGGCGCGGCGAAACCGTCGGTGCCCGCCTGGTGGGTGACGAGCGGGTCAAAGGCGTGATGTTCACCGGCTCCACCGAAGTCGCTCGCCTGCTGCAACGCAACATCGCCGGTCGCCTGGACAACCAGGGCCGGCCGATCCCGCTGATCGCCGAAACCGGCGGCCAGAACGCCATGATCGTCGACTCCTCGGCGCTGACCGAACAAGTGGTCATCGACGTGGTGTCGTCGGCCTTCGACAGTGCCGGCCAGCGTTGCTCGGCCCTGCGGGTCCTGTGCCTGCAGGAAGATTCCGCCGACCGCGTCATCGAAATGCTCAAGGGTGCCATGGCCGAATCGCGCCTCGGCAACCCCGAGCGCCTGTCCGTGGACATCGGCCCGGTGATCGACGCCGAAGCCAAGGCCGGCATCGAGAAGCACATCCAGGCCATGCGCGACAAAGGTCGCACCGTGTACCAGATGGCAATCGCCGACAGCGACGAGTGCAAGCGCGGCACCTTTGTGATGCCGACCCTGATCGAGCTGGAAAGCTTCGATGAACTGCAACGCGAGATCTTCGGTCCGGTGTTGCACGTGGTGCGCTACAAGCGCAAGGAACTGGATCAGTTGATCAACCAGATCAACGCTTCCGGCTACGGCCTGACCCTGGGTGTGCACACGCGCATCGACGAGACCATCGCCAAGGTCATCGACAATGTGCATGCGGGCAACGTCTACGTGAACCGCAACATTGTCGGTGCCGTGGTCGGTGTACAACCGTTTGGTGGCGAAGGCCTGTCGGGCACCGGTCCCAAGGCCGGCGGTCCGCTGTACCTGTACCGCCTGCTGTCGACACGTCCTACCGATGCGATCCAGCAATCCTTCGCCCGTGGTGATGCCCTCACCGCGCCGGACCTGCGTTTGCGCGACGCCATGAGCAAACCGCTGACCGCGCTGCAAGCCTGGGCCGACAGCCAGAAGCTCGCCGAGCTGAGCGCCCTGTGCGTGCAGTTCGCAGCCCAGTCGCAAAGCGGTATTACCCGGACCCTGACCGGCCCGACCGGCGAGCGCAACAGCTACGCCATCCTGCCGCGCGAGCACGTGTTATGCCTGGCCGACGTGGAAGGCGACCTGCTGACGCAACTGGCGGCCGTACTGGCTGTGGGCGGCTCGGCCGTGTGGCCGGAAACCGACACCAGCAAGGCGTTGTTCGCACGCTTGCCGAAGGAGATTCAGGCACGCATCCAACGGGTTGCCGACTGGAACAAGGACGAGGTGCTGTTCGACGCGGTCCTGCACCACGGCGATTCAGACCAGCTGCGCGGCGTTTGCCAGCAGGTAGCCAAGCGCGCCGGCGCCATCGTCGGGGTCCATGGCCTGTCCCAGGGCGAAACCAGCGTGGCGCTGGAGCGCCTGGTGATCGAGCGAGCCTTGAGCGTCAACACCGCGGCCGCGGGGGGTAACGCCAGCTTGATGACTATCGGCTAACCCGCTGTAGACCAGGCACCTGCAAGGGGTGCCTGGCAATCCAATCCCTGTGGGAGCCGGCTTTGTGGGAGCAAAGCTTGCTCGCGATCCAGGCGCTGCGGTCCTCGAGAGACCGCGGCGTTTTCATCGCGGGCAAGCCTTGCTCCCACAAAACCTGATCCCACAGAGCTCGCTCCCACATTGGGATTAGTGTCGCCCGCACCTCTGCATCACTACCATCAATCATCCTGTTCAGCCTCCATTCCCACGCCTAGACTCGGCCCATCCCCAAAAAAGGTAAGCCGCCATGTCCGAGACGCTGCTCAGTTCCCGCAATCTGGCTTTCGAGCTGTATGAAGTCCTCGATGCCGAGGGCCTGACCCTGCGCGAGCGGTTTGCCGAGCACAATCGCGAAACCTTCGACGCCGCCATCGGTACGGCCCGCAGCATCGCCGAGAAATTTTTCGCACCCCACAACCGCAAGAACGATGAAAACGAACCGCGCTACGAGAACGGCGAGGCGATTCTGATTCCCGAGGTGAAACCGGCGGTGGACGCCTTCCTCGAGGCGGGCTTTCTCAACGCCGCACGCAGCTTCGAGGCGGGCGGCATGCAACTGCCGACGTTGCTGTCCCAGGCCTGCTTCGCGCACTTCCAGTCGGCCAACGCCGCTTCGACCTCTTATCCGTTCCTGACCATGGGCGCGGCGAACCTGATCGAGAGCTTCGGCAGCGAGGAGCAGAAGCAACGCTTCCTGCAACCGATGATCGACGGTCGTTTCTTCGGCACCATGGCCCTGACCGAGCCCCATGCAGGCTCTTCGCTGTCGGATATTCGTACGCGCGCGGAGCCTGCATCTGACGGCACCTATCGACTCAAAGGCAACAAGATCTTCATTTCTGGCGGCGATCATCCGTTGTCGGAAAACATCGTGCACATGGTCCTGGCGAAATTGCCGGACGCGCCGCCGGGCGTGAAAGGCATTTCGCTGTTTATCGTGCCCAAGTTCCTGGTCAACGACGACGGCAGCCTCGGCCAGCGCAACGACGTGCTGCTGGCCGGGCTATTCCACAAGATGGGCTGGCGTGGCACCACCTCCACCGCGCTGAACTTCGGCGACAACGGCGAATGTGTCGGTTACCTCGTAGGCAAACCGCACCACGGCCTGAGCTACATGTTCCAGATGATGAACGAGGCGCGAATCGGCGTCGGCATGGGCGCGGTGATGCTCGGTTACGCCGGCTACCTGTATTCCCTGGAATACGCCCGCGAACGCCCGCAGGGTCGGGTGCCCGACAGCAAGGACCCGACCACCGCCCCCGTGGCGATCATCCAGCACGCCGATGTGCGCCGCATGCTGCTGACCCAGAAGGCCTACGTCGAAGGTTCGTTTGACCTGGGCCTCTACGCAGCACGGCTGTTCGACGACACCACCACCCTGGACAGCGAAGCCGAGCGTCGGCGCGCCCATGAGTTGCTGGACCTGCTGACCCCCATCGTCAAATCCTGGCCCTCAGAGTTCTGCCTGAAAGCCAACGAACTAGCGATCCAGATTCTGGGGGGCCACGGCTACACCCGCGAATACCCGGTGGAGCAGTATTACCGCGACAACCGCTTGAACCCGATCCATGAAGGCACCCACGGCATCCAGTCCCTGGACCTACTGGGGCGCAAACTGGCGCAGAACGGCGGTGCCGGGCTCAAGCAATTGATCCGGCTGGTGGCCGACACCACCGAACGCGCCCAGGCGCACGCGTCACTGACGCCGTTACGCCAGCCGCTGGAAGCGCTGGTGGCGCGCCTGCAAACCGTCACCCTCGGCCTGCTGACGGACCTGGCCCAGGGCAAGGTCAACAGCAGCCTCGCCAACTCGGCGCTGTACCTGAAGGTGTTTGGGCACATGGTGATCGGCTGGCGCTGGCTGGAGCAGGCGATTCGTGCCGAGGAAGGCTTGGCCAAGGGGAATGCCGCAGACAGCGATTTCTATAAAGGCAAGCTGCAAGCGGCACGCTACTTCCTGACCTGGGAAGTGCCGGGTTGTCATCATGAACTGGCGATTCTTGAGGCGCGGGATGATACGTGCCTGGGGATGCGGGATGAGTGGTTCTGAGCCGGGTCATGCAGCGGGGCTGAAATCCAATCGCGAGCAGGCTCGCTCCCACAGGGGGCAAGGGGTGAACGCAGATTTTGTGTTCACCAATATCTAACTGTGGGAGCGGGCTTGCTCGCGAAGGCGGTGGATCAGACAGATCATTTGCGACTGAAATACCGCTTTCGCGAGCAAGCCCGCTCCCACAATTTAATCACCGTCAACCTTTGGCCTTCATAGGTTTCAGGCCTGCTGAATGGTCTTGGCAATCACATCGACCGTGGCGCTGACTTGCTCTTGGTAACGGTCGAGTTCCGCTTGATGTTGCTTCTGCATTTCCATCTGCTGCGAACACAGGTTCATGGCCGCCAATACCAACAGGCGATCACCGATCAGCGTCGGGTATTTCCTTTTCGTGTCGGCCAGTGCGGCCTTGAGCATGGCAGCGGCGTCCAACAGGGCCTGTTCCTGCCCGGTCGGCGCTTTGATTGAATAGTCTTCTCCCAGGATCGAGATGACTGTCACCCCATCGGCGCCGTGCTTCATGCGCTGACAGGCCCGGCGCTGGCGCGCTCGATCAAGGCCTGGATGCGGGCGGCGGTGGTGCCATGCAATTCTTCCTGTTCCATCAGGCTCAGTTGCAGGCTTTCGTTTTCATCCTTGGCCTTGGCAAGTTCCGCGCCCAGGGTTTCGTTCAGGCCGGTGAGGTGACGGTTCTGTTGCACCAGGTCGTTGACCAGTTGCTCCAGTTGGCTGAGGGATGTTTCCAACATATTGATTTCCAGGCATTTCAAGGGGCGCGTACGATAAAGAAAAGTCCCCGCCAATGCCACGCTTTACGGGGTGGCAGGGCTTTTCCGGCGAGTTTTAGAGACTGCGAATGAGGAATCTGGTTCCGACCCTTCGTCGCACCGCCAACTTTGCTGTGTGACAAAAGCACGCATGTCACTCAAGACTTTAGTCGTATGACCGATAAGTCATGGAACAGCAGTCATAGCCCCGCACGGACGCGGCTACTTCCGGTACTTTCCATGTCTCTACGTAATATGAACATCGCGCCTCGGGCATTCCTTGGGTTTGCCCTGATCGGCGCCCTGATGCTCGCCCTCGGGGTGTTTGCCCTGACCCAGATGAGCAAAATCCGTGATTCGGGCGAAAGCATCGCCCAGAACAGCGTACCCAGCATCAAGGCCCTGAATGAGTTCACCCAACTGACCCTGCGCCTGCGCGTGCTGTCCTATCGCTTGCTGGTCAACCGCGAATCGGACGTCCAGCAGAAAACACTGGACCTGCTCGAGCAGCGCAACCAGCAGATTCGCGCGGCCCAGGCCGCCTATGAAAAGCTTATCAGCGCCCCGGAAGAACGGGCCGCCTACGACCAGTATGGGCAATTGCTGGGGCAGTACCGCCAGCTCGAAGATCAGATGAAAAGCCTGTCGCGCAACAATCAGGTTGATGAGCTGCGGACGCTGATCAACACCCAGGTGTTAAGCAACTCCGATGCGATCAACGCTGTGCTCGACCGTCTGATAGACATCAACAACCAACAAGCCGAGGCCTTCAATCAGGGGGCGACACAGCAATACTCAACGGCCTTCAACTGGGTCGTCGCGCTGCTGATCATCGCTACCGGCCTGACCCTGCTGTTCGCCTGGCTGCTGACCAACAGCATCACCAAGCCGATTGCCAACGCGCTGGATGCCGCCGAGGAAATCGCCAAGGGCAACCTGACCCGCCCGATTGTCGTCGATGGCAGCGACGAAGCCGGTCGCCTGCTGCGGGCGATGTCGACCATGCAGGAAAAACTGCGCGACACCTTGCAGCGGATCTCAGGGTCGGCCACACAACTTGCGTCGGCGGCCGAAGAGCTCAACGCCGTCACCGACGAAAGTGCTCGCGGCCTGACCCAGCAGAACAACGAAATCGAGCAGGCCGCCACCGCGGTCAACGAGATGACCAGCGCCGTGGAAGAAGTCGCGCGCAATGCGGTGAGCACCTCCGAAGCCTCGAAAAACGCCACCACCTCCGCAGGTGACGGCCGCGACCTGGTGCAGGAAACCGTCAGCGCCATCGAACGCATGAGCGCCGATGTGCAAAGCACTGCCGCCTTGATCGGCAACCTGGCCGATGAGTCCCGCGACATCGGCAAGGTGCTGGACGTGATCCGCGGCCTGGCCGACCAGACCAACCTGCTGGCGCTGAACGCCGCCATCGAAGCCGCCCGTGCCGGTGAGGCCGGTCGTGGTTTTGCCGTGGTCGCCGACGAAGTCCGCGCCCTGGCCCACCGCACCCAACAGTCGACCAGCGAGATCGAGCGCATGATCGGCAGCATCCAGAGCGGCACCGAACACGCCGTGGATTCGATGCGCAACAGCACCGAACGCGCGGAGTCGACGCTGAACATCGCTCGCGGTGCCGGCATGTCCCTGGACACGATCAACACCGCCATCGTCGAGATCAACGAACGCAACCTGGTGATCGCCAGCGCCGCCGAAGAACAGGCCCAGGTCGCCCGTGAAGTGGACCGCAACCTGGTGAACATCCGCGACCTGTCGGTGCAGTCAGCCACCGGCGCCAACCAGACCAGCGCCGCCAGCGCCGAACTGTCGCGCCTGGCCGTGGATTTGAACAGCATGGTTGGGCGGTTCAGCCTTTAATCCACGCAGCTGTTGATGATGATCGTTCCCACGCTCCGCGTGGGAATGCAGCCGGGGACGCTCCGCGTCCCAAAAGCCGAACGCGGAGCGTCCGTAGATGCATTCCCACGCAGAGCGTGGGAACGAGCGGAGCGTCCGTCGAGGCGTTCCCACGCAGAGCGTGGGAACGATCAGCTCCCCTCCCTCCCAACCTTTTTTGACAGCATCACATTTCAACAGGTTAGAATCGCTGGCACGCAGACTGCATGGTCAGTCTGCGCCCGCCCCTCAGTATTCCCGGAGTAACGCCTTTGACTGCAACGACCATCAACAGCCTGTTCTTGATCGGCGCGTTGCTGGTAGGTGCGAGCATCCTGGTGAGTTCTCTTTCGTCCCGCCTGGGCATCCCGATCCTGGTGATCATCCTGGCCGTGGGCATGGTGGCCGGTGTCGACGGCGCCGGTATTCTTTTCGACAATTACGCCACGGCCTACCTGGTCGGCAACCTCGCATTGGCAGTCATCCTGTTGGACGGTGGCTTGCGCACGCGGGTGTCGAGCTTTCGCGTGGCGCTGTGGCCGGCGTTGTCGCTGGCCACGGTCGGGGTGTTGATCACCACCGGACTGACCGGCCTGGCGGCGGCGTGGCTGTTCAACCTGAACCTGATCCAGGGCCTGCTGATCGGCGCCATCGTCGGCTCGACCGATGCCGCGGCAGTGTTTTCGCTGCTGGGCGGCAAGGGCTTGAACGAACGGGTCAGCGCCACCCTCGAGATCGAATCCGGCAGCAACGACCCCATGGCGGTATTCCTCACCGTCACCCTGATCGGCATGCTCGCCAGTGGCGAAACTGGCCTGCACTGGAGCCTGCTGGGGCATCTGATGCGCGAGTTCGGTATCGGCGCGGTGATTGGCCTGGGCGGTGGCTGGCTGATGCTGCAATTGGTCAATCGCATCAACCTGGCCAACGGCCTGTACCCGATCCTGGTCATCAGCGGCGGCCTGGCCGTGTTCGCCCTGACCAACGCCCTGCACGGCAGTGGCTTCCTCGCGGTGTACCTGTGCGGCCTGGTGATCGGCAACCGTCCGGTGCGCAGCCGCCACGGTATCTTGCATATGCTCGATGGCATGGCCTGGCTGGCGCAGATCGGGATGTTCCTGGTGCTGGGGCTGCTGGTCACGCCCCACGACCTGCTGCCCATCGCCCTGCCCGCCCTGGGCCTGGCGTTGTGGATGATCCTGTTTGCCCGCCCACTGTCGGTCATGGTCGGCCTGTTGCCGTTCAAGGCGTTCCACGGTCGCGAAAAAGCTTTTATCTCCTGGGTCGGCCTGCGCGGCGCGGTGCCGATCATCCTCGCGGTGTTCCCGTTGATGGCCGGGCTGCCCCACGCCCAGCTCTATTTCAACCTGGCGTTCTTTATCGTGCTGGTCTCGCTGCTGGTGCAGGGCACGAGCCTGCCATGGGTCGCCAAATTACTGCATGTGACCGTCCCGCCCGAGCCGCTGCCGATTTCCCGGGCGGCGCTGGAAGTCCACGTCACCAGTGAGTGGGAGTTGTTCATTTATCGCCTGGGCAAGGAAAAATGGTGCATCGGCTCGCCCCTGCGGGACCTGAAAATGCCCGAAGGCACACGCATCGCTGCCCTGTTTCGGGGCCAGCAACTGCTCCATCCGTCGGGTAGTACCGTGCTGGAAGTCGATGATTTGCTGTGTGTTATCGGCCATGAACACGATTTGCCGGCCCTTGGAAAACTGTTCAGCCAAGCGCCGCAACGGGGCCTGGATTTGCGTTTCTTCGGCGACTTCGTACTTGAAGGAGACGCCCAGCTGGCCGCGGTTGCGGCGCTGTACGGGTTGAAGCTGGAAGGCATCGATCCGGACATGTCCCTGGGCCGCTTCATTGCCCAGAAAGTCGGCGGTGCGCCAGTGGTCGGCGACCAGGTGGATTGGAACAACACCCTGTGGACCGTCGCGGCCATGGACGGGAACAAGATCGGCAAAGTGGGCGTCAGATTCCCCGAAGGAAGTCGCCCGGGTCCCGGCTTGTTCCTCTAAACTGCTCCCACTCTCACTTGCTTGACCGGTCTCTATGCCTACCCTGCGCTCCTTTTTCGCCATCGCCCTGCTGGGCCTGAGTCTCTCCGTCTGCACACTGCAAGCCGCAGACCTTCCTGCCAGCACCTCGGTGCAGGCCAGCCTGGACAAGATCGCCGACCGCAAACTGCCGGAAGCCGACCAGAAAGCCCTGCAGGCCGTCTTGCAGGGCACGCTGACCCAGCTCAACAACAAGGCCGACTACGAACAGAAGCTGCAGACGCTCAAGCAGCAACTGGCCACTGCGCCCAAGCAGAACATCGAGAACCAGCGCGAGCTGGCGCGGCTCAAGGGCACCACAGTGGTGCCGGTGGCGCAACGCTATGCCAACCTGCCGATTCCCCAGCTCGAGCAAATGCTCTCGGATCGCTCCACCCAGCAGGGTGATCTGCAAAAAGCCCTGGCCGATGCCAACAGCCTGATCATCACCGCCCAGACCCGCCCCGAGCGCGCCCAGGCGGAAATTTCCAGCAGCCAGACCCGCATCCAGCAGATCAACGCCATCCTCAAGGCCGGCCGAGACGCCGGCAAGACCTTGAGCGCCGAGCAGCGCGACCAGCTCAACGCCGAGCTGGCGGCGCTCAATGCGCTGATTCCGCTGCGTCGCCAGGAGCTGGCCGGCAACAGCCAACTGCAGGACCTGGGCAACGGTCAGCACGATTTGCTGATGGAAAAAATCGCCCGCACGGAGCAGGAAATCCAGGACCTGCAAAACCTGATCAACCAGAAGCGCCTGGCCCAGTCCCAGGAAACGGTGACCCAGCAATCCATCGAAGCCCAGAAGGCCGGTGGCAGCAGCCTGTTGGCGACCGAAAGCGCGGCCAACCTGAAGCTCTCCGACTACCTGCTCAAAAGCACCGACCGCCTCAACGAGGTCACCCAGCAGAACTTGCGGACCAAGCAACTGCTGGACAGCGTCACCCAGACCGACGCCGCCCTGGACGAGCAGATCAGCGTACTCAAGGGCAGCCTGCTGCTCTCCAAGATCCTCTACAAACAGCGCCAGACCTTGCCGCGCCTGAAGCTGGACCAGAACCTGGCCGACCAGATCGCCGACATCCGCCTGTACCAGTTCGAAGTCAGCCAACAGCGTGAGCTGTTGAACAATCCCAGCGCCTATGTCGACAGCCTGCTGGCCTCCCAGCCATCGGAACAAGCCACGCCGCAATTGCGCAAGACCTTGCTGGAACTGGCCCTGACCCGCGTCGACCTGCTGGAACGCCTGAACCGCGAGTTGAGTGCGGTACTCAACGAATCCATCACCTTGCAGCTCAACCAGAAGCAACTGCTCAGCACCGCCCAGAACCTGCGGGCGACCCTCGAAGAGCAGATGTTCTGGATTCCCAGCAACAAACCGCTGGATTTCGAATGGATGCGTGCGGTGCCGGTGCGCCTGGAAAAACAGATCGACTCGCTGCCCTGGGCTTCGAGCCTCAGTGAGCTGGCCGATGGCCTGACCCAGCGGCCACTGCTGTTCCTGCCCCTGGCGCTGCTGATCGGCGCGCTGCTGTGGCGGCGCAAGAATCTCTATGCTCGCCTGAACAAGGTTCACCAGGACGTCGGTCACTTCAAGCGCGACAGCCAGTGGCACACCCCCCAGGCGATCCTGATCAATATCCTCCTGGCGATGCCGGTGGCCCTGGCGCTGACCCTCTGCGGCTACGCCTTGCAGATCGACGCCCGCGGCCAGAACGCCAACCTCGGGGCGGCGCTGCTGCAGATCGGCCAGGCCTGGCTGGTGTTCTACACCGCCTATCGGGTGTTGGCGCCGGGCGGCGTGGCCGAGTTGCATTTCCGCTGGGAGAAACCCCAGGTCGAATTCCTCCAGGGCTGGATCCGCCGGCTCGGGCTGGTGGTGTTGGCGTTGGTGGCAGTGGTGGCCGTGGCCGAGTTGCAACCCTCGACCCTGGCCGATGACGTGCTCGGCATGCCGGTGGTGCTGACCTGCTACGCGCTGATGGCGTGGTTGCTCAGCCGTCTGCTGCTGAGCAGCCCGACCCACAAGAACACGTCGCTGTTCCGCAAGGCGGTCGGGGTGCTGTTCACCGCGCTGCCGATCGCGCTGTTCGTGGCGGTGTGCTTCGGCTACTACTACACCGCACTGAAACTCAGCGACCGGTTGATCAACACCCTGTACCTGCTGATGTTCTGGCTGGTGATCGAGGCCACCTTCGTCCGTGGCCTGTCGGTGGCAGCGCGGCGCCTGGCCTACCAGCGTGCCCTGACCAAGCGCCAGGCCGCCAAGGAAGCCGGCGACGGCGAAGCGGTGGTCGAGGAACCGACCCTGGACATCGAGAAGGTCAACGAGCAGTCCCTGCGCCTGATCCGCCTGGCCCTGCTGGGTGGTTTCATGGCTGCGCTGTACTGGGTCTGGTCGGACCTGATCAGCGTGTTCTCCTACCTGGACAACATCACCCTCTACGAATACACCAGCGGTACCGGCGTCAACATGAGCATGGTGCCCATCAGCATCGGTGACATGCTCGGCGCGCTGATCATCATCGGCATCACCTTCGCCCTGGCGCGCAACCTGCCGGGCCTGCTGGAAGTGTTCGTGCTGTCGAAGCTGAACCTGGCCCAGGGCAGTGCCTATGCCACCACCACGCTGCTGTCCTATGTGATCGCCGGCTTCGGTTTCGTCACCACCCTGTCCACCCTGGGCGTGAGCTGGGACAAACTGCAATGGCTGGTGGCCGCGCTGTCGGTGGGCCTGGGCTTCGGCATGCAGGAGATCTTCGCCAACTTCATCTCCGGGATCATGATCCTGTTCGAACGCCCGGTGCGCATCGGCGACACCATCACCATCGGCAACCTGTCGGGCACGGTCAGCAAGATCCGCATTCGTGCGACCACCATCACCGACTTCGACCGCAAGGACATCATCGTCCCGAACAAGACCTTCATCACCGGGCAACTGATCAACTGGTCGCTGACCGACACCGTCACCCGGGTGACCCTGAAACTGGGCGTGGACTACGGCTCGGACCTGGACCGGGTACGCGAATTGCTGCTCAAGGCCGCTCGTGACAACCCGCGCGTGCTGAAGGAACCGGAACCGATCGTGTACTTCCTGAACTTCGGTGAAAGTACCCTGGACCATGAGCTGCGCATGCACGTACGCGACCTCGGTGACCGCAACCCGGTGCTGGACGAGATCAACCGCTTCATCAACCGTGAGTTCAAGAAGGAGCACATCAACATCTCCTTCCGGCAGATGGAAATCTATCTGAAGAACCTTCAGGGCCAGGAGTACAAGCTGGTGCCCGCCGAGCCCGAGCACAAAACCCTCGGGCCCGTGCCCTCGGCCGTAGCCAGCATCAAACCGGTGCCAGAGCCGCCGCAAGACACACTCGACTGATGCGCGCTGCCTGAGGGCGGCGCGCCGGAGACGGCCATGAAAACGCTGGAAACCTTGACCTTCGATAACCGTTTCGCCCGCCTGGGCGACGGCTTATCGACCCACGTGCTGCCCGAGCCCATCGACAATCCGCGACTGGTAGTCGCCAGCCCGGCGGCCATGGTGCTGCTGGACCTGGACCCGGCGCAAGCCCAGGCACCGCTGTTTGCCGAGATCTTTGGCGGCCACAAGTTGTGGGCCGAAACCGAGCCCCGGGCGATGGTGTATTCCGGGCATCAGTTCGGTCACTACAACCCGCAATTGGGCGATGGCCGTGGGTTGCTGCTGGGCGAGGTGTACAACGAGGCCGGCGAGCACTGGGACCTGCACCTCAAGGGCGCCGGCCAGACGCCATTCTCACGGATGGGCGACGGGCGCGCGGTGCTGCGCTCCTCGATCCGCGAATTCCTCGCCTCCGAAGCCCTTCACGCCCTGGGCATCCCCACCACCCGTGCCTTGTGCGTGATCGGCTCCGACACCCCGGTGTGGCGCGAAAAGCAGGAGCGCGCCGCCATGGTGCTGCGCCTGGCGCCCAGCCATGTGCGCTTCGGGCATTTCGAATATTTCTACTACACCAAGAAACCCGAGCTGCATGCGGCCCTCGCCGAGCATGTGTTGAACCTGCATTTTGCCGAGTGCCGTGAGCAGCCGGAGCCGTACCTGGCGATGTTCCGCGAAATCGTCGAGCGCAACGCCGAGCTGATTGCGAAATGGCAGGCCTACGGCTTCTGTCACGGCGTGATGAACACCGACAACATGTCGATCCTGGGCATCACCTTCGACTTCGGGCCGTTCGCCTTCCTCGACGACTTCGACGCCAACTTCATCTGCAACCACTCCGATGACCAGGGCCGCTACTCATTCAGCAACCAGGTGCCCATCGGCCAGTGGAACCTCAGCGCCCTGGCCCAGGCCCTGACGCCGTTCATCAGCGTCGACGCCCTGCGTGAAACCCTTGGCTTGTACTTGCCGCTGTACCAGGCCCATTACCTGGACCTGATGCGCCGCCGCCTCGGCCTGACCAGCGCCGAGGAAGACGACCAGAAGCTGCTGGAGCGCCTGCTGCAATTGATGCAGAACAGCGGCGTCGACTACAGCCTGTTCTTCCGCCGCCTGGGCGACCAGGCACCCGAGCAAGCCGTCGCCACCCTGCGCGATGACTTCGTCGACCTCAAGGGCTTCGACGCCTGGGGCGAACTCTACGTCGCCCGCGTCAACCGCGAAGGCCCCGTCGACCAAGACCAACGCCGCGCCCGCATGCACGCCGTCAACCCGCTGTACGTGCTGCGCAACTACCTGGCGCAGAAAGCCATCGACGCCGCCGAATCCGGCGACTACAAAGAAGTCCGCCGCCTGCACACCGTGTTGAGCAAGCCGTTCGAAGAACAACCGGGCATGGACAGCTACGCACAACGCCCGCCGGAGTGGGGCAAGCATCTGGAGATCAGTTGCTCGTCGTAACCCTTCCTCGCCGCAGGTTCGGGGTTGCCTGGGAGAAAGTCATCGCGAGCTTGCTCGCGATGGCGATCTTCAATTCACCACATGAAGCCAATCCACTCCCCGTGACGATCACCGCGTTTATTTCGATGTAGGACCATTCAGGAGCAGGCTACGCCGCCTTGCGCCATTGCCTACAACTACGCCAGAATCCGCCGGCTTGTGCGCCTTGGGATCGGGCTTTATCGTTTTCCCCGTCGCTGAAAATCAGCGATCGGGTTTAGCGATCCGACTCAACACAGACGCAACAATGCCCAGTCTCGATTGCAGTCTTTTACGTCTGCAACTCGCTTAATGGTGGCTGTGCGTGGGAGACCTTCTGGTCTACCCGGGGTTTCTGTGACCCGGATCGCTAACCTGCGTACAGCCGCCACCTTTACTTGTTTAGCGATAGGTCGTGGTGGCTCAACCAATCACGGAGATTCACCATGTTCAAAGCAACCCCCAATCCGCCCGATACCGATCCAGCCAATAAAAACTCAAAAGAATTCGACGAAACGGCTGACCGCGTCCTCGACTACTACCTCAACCCAAAACCCAGCAAACCCGAGGCCGATCCAGGCCAACTGTTCACCGTCGTCAATGGCGTCGACACCGAAACCCTGCTCGCCAACCTCAGCGAAAACCTGGCCTCGGCCAACGCCATGGTCAGTGACCTGGCGTTCGATTTGGAAGGCCCCAAGCGGCACATTGCCCTGGGCATTCAGCAGTTGATCGAACTGAGCAGCTTATTGGCGAACCGGGCACTGGACAACGTCGACCCACGCCAGTCGACATAGCGCATCCCCCTGTGGCGAGGGAGCTTGCTCCCTCGCCACAGTTAGTGCGCCGCGCCAAACCATCAAATAAAGGTCTCAACCGATACGCCGAAGCGCTCCGCCAGCCAGCGGATCTGCCTTAAATTGAGCTGGCGCTTGCCGCTCAATATCTCCGACACCACCGACTGGGTGCCGACACCCGGCAAGTCGCTCTGGCTCATCCCATGCTCGCGCATCAGATAGCGAAGTGTCTCGACGCCACTGGCCTTGGGCATTGGCCGATGTTGGTGATCCCAGGCCTCAATCCATTCACCGATGATGTCCACCAGGCTCATCAGAGGATGGGCTTCTTCTTCGCCAATCAATTCCAACAATTCATCGAGCGCTGCGACCAACCGGTCGTAATCCTCTTCGCTCCTGGGTTTGCGCAGCAGGGGCGACACAAACTCCCAATGGGCGGCGACTTGTTCGATCAGTGCACTCATCCCTTTTCCTCCTTCCACCTGCCTCTGTCGTATTCCCGATGGTCAAGCACGCATTTGATATACAGACGCTGCGCTCGGTATCGAATCACCGCAATCAGCCGCAACTTGTTTCCACCGATGTCAAACACATGCAGCGGACCGACCTTGTCGGTTGCCGGAAATATGGATTTCATCGCTGCGAAAACAGCCGGGCTATTGCGCTTGATCAGCCGATACCATTGATCCAACGCATTCGCTGAATGTGGCCATGTCTCCTTGGCCTCCCAAATGCGTTTCTCAGTGATCACATGCATGCAACGTCCTTATCGCATTTTGCTATGGGGAAGTTAAACACAAATCTGGCGCATCGCAAATTGCGATAGCGCCAGTTAGACAAATGGTTAGTTCTTGCTGGTTTCCAGCCTAGTCGCCAAAAGCTTTAGGTCTCGGTAAGAAATGTGAGCAGATATGAGTCCTGCTCACCCAACCTTATCGTTCCCCTGCTCAGGCATCTCGATGCCCGGTTCCGTCTCGGCCCCCTCTTCGCCAACCGGTTTGGCCGGCGTTTTTTTCTCCGGGTAACCGGGCATGCCGCGGGCGTCTTCAGGGGTCAGTTCATCCCGGTCGTGGCGGCGGTCGGTGGCGTAGGACGGGGCGGCGTTGGGGTCCTCGTCGCGGCCGGCGGTGCCGAGTACGAAGCCGTCATCGTTGGGGTTGTCCACTGTTTGGGGAGTGGCTGGGTCTTGAGGATGGCTCATGGGACCTCCTGAGTCTGCAAACAGATACGTGGTGTCTTTTTGAGGCCGTGACACCTTTTCAGTGCGGCGCACCTGATGAATGGCAGCCTTGAGTGCAAGCCCCACAATGGGATTGGAGTACGAGAGGGAGAGCCCAGGCCGGCTATCAGGCCGCCTCGCGAGCAAGCTTTGCTCCCACAGGACCAGCCCAAACAAGTCTGACGGGTGTACGACCGGGAGAGCCAGGTCGGCCGTCAGGCCGCCTTCGCGAGCAAGCTTTGCTCCCACAGGACCTGCCCAAACAAGTCTGACGGGTGTACGACCGGGAGAGCCAGGTCGGCTACTAGGCCGCCTCGCGAGCAAGCTTTGCTCCCACAGGACCTGCTCAAACAAGTCTGACGGGTGTACGACCGGGAGAGCCAGGTCGGCTACTAGGCCGCCTCGCGAGCAAGCTTTGCTCCCACAGGACCTGCCCAAACAAGTCTGACGGGTGTACGACCGGGAGAGCCAGGTCGGCTACTAGGCCGCCTCGCGAGCAAGCTTTGCTCCCACAGGACCTGCTCAAACAAGTCTGATGGGTGTACGACCGTGAGAGCCAGGTCGGCCGTCAGGCCGCCTCGCGAGCAAGCTTTGCTCCCACAGGACCTGCCCAAACAAGTCTGATGGGTGTACGACCGGGAGAGCCAGGTCGGCTACTAGGCCGCCTCGCGAGCAAGCTTTGCTCCCACAGGACCTGCCCAAACAAGTCTGACGGGTGTACGACCGGGAGAGCCAGGTCGGCCGTCAGGCCGCCTTCGCGAGCAAGCTTTGCTCCCACAGGACCTGCTCAAACAAGTCTGATGGGTGTACGACCGGGAGAGCCAGGTCGGCTACTAGGCCGCCTCGCGAGCAAGCTTTGCTCCCACAGGACCTGCTCAAACAAGTCTGATGGGTGTACGACCGTGAGAGCCAGGTCGGCTACTAGGCCGCCTCGCGAGCAAGCTTTGCTCCCACAGGACCAGCCCAAACAAGTCTGACAGGTGTACGACCGGGAGAGCCAGGTCGGCTACTAGGCCGCCTCGCGGTGGACGTTGATTTCGGGCGCCCCGTTAACCACGCTGGCCGAACGCAGGCATTGTGGAGTGGGCATCCCGGCATGGATGCCGGGATAGCCGCGCTGGGCCATGGATGGCCCTTCGCGGCGGGCCCACGGAGCAATGCCGGAGTGAGGGCACACCGAGCCTAGGCGAGGTGCCGAGTGGTGGGGCAAAGCGCTTTTGGTTACTTTTGGCGCTCTTCCAAAAGTGACCCGCTGTAAAAGCGGAACCCTAAGTGGCCGTTACCGCAGAAATGGATATGTACCCGGTCAAAACCCCCCGACCAACTATCAGGCCACCATCCCAAGCAAACCCACACAAGGGAAATACACTGGCATGGCTGCCTCCACGCTACGCCATATCACTCTGGCTGAATTCCTCGGCCAGAAAGTCAATCAGCGTACGCACCGACGGCAGCAACCCGCGTCGCGAGGCAAAGATCGCATGGACGATCCCGCACTTGGGCGTCCAGCCCGGCACCAGTTCCACCAATCGGCCGGCCGCTATGTCTTCGCGCACCACCACGGCGGGCAGGTGGGCGACGCCGATGCCGGCCAACACGGCGTGACGCAGGGCCAGCAGGTCGTCGGTGACCATGCGCGGTTCATGGCGGATCAGCGCGCGGGTGCCGTCCGGGCCGAACAACTCCCACTGGTATTCCCGCTGCGCCGCGCCCCAGTGCACGCTGGGCAAGCCATTGAGGTCCGCCGGGGAAGCCGGTGAAGACAAGCGCTCCAGAAACGCCGGGCTGCCCACCAGGCACTGGGTGCTGTTGCTCAGCACTTTCATGACCATGTCGGTGTTTTCCAGCGGCGGAAAGCGCACCCGCAAGGCGATATCGAACCCTTCATGGATCAGGTCGACCCGGCGGTTGGTGCTCTCGATGAACAACTCCACCCGTGGGTACTTGAGCATGTAGCGAGTCAGCATCGGCCCGACCCAGCTGTTGAGCAGCGCCGTCGGGCAACTGATGCGCACCAGCCCCTGGGGTTCGGAGCGGTTGCGCTCGATCACTTCCGCCGCGCTCTCGGCCTCGACCCGCATCGCCAGGCAGCGCTGGTAATAGGCCTGGCCGATCTCCGTCAACGTGCAGTGGCGGCTGGTGCGATGGAGTAACCGCACCCCGAGCCGCTCCTCCAACTGGGCAATACGCCGGCTGAGCTTGGATTTTGGCATGTCCAGCGCCCGGCCCGCGGCGGCGAAACCGCGGTGCTCGACCACCTGGGTGAAGTAGTAAAGCGTGTTGAGGTCTTCGATGATCGTTCTCCAAATAGAACGCTAAGGCGAATTTTTGCAGTCTAGCGCATCAAAGGTGCCAGTTTTAATCTACACCCATCGAAACGCAACACGGATTCAAACCGGCGCTTCGGCCAGATGAGTCACCGAATAATCGCAACACCGCCATTAAAAACCTTAACCACGCCGAAACCTTCGGCAACCAAAACTTAATGAGGGCTACGCCATGACCACTTCCTACAACCGTCTCGACAAAGATAACGCCGCCGTTCTGCTGGTCGATCACCAAGCCGGCCTGCTGTCCCTGGTACGCGACATCGACCCGGACCGCTTCAAGAACAACGTGCTGGCCCTGGCTGACCTGGCAAAGTACTTCCAACTGCCGACCATCCTCACCACCAGCTTCGAAACAGGCCCCAACGGCCCGTTGATGCCAGAACTCAAGACGCTGTTCCCGGATGCGCCGTACATCGCTCGTCCTGGCCAGATCAACGCCTGGGACAACGAAGATTTCGTCAAGGCGATCAAGGCCACCGGCAAGAAACAACTGATCATCGCCGGCGTCGTCACTGAAGTCTGCGTAGCCTTCCCGGCACTGTCGGCCCTGGCCGAAGGTTTCGAAGTGTTCGTGGTCACCGATGCGTCCGGCACGTTCAACGAGCTGACCCGTCAATCGGCCTGGGACCGCATGTCATCCTCCGGTGCGCAACTGATGACCTGGTTCGGCCTGGCTTGTGAACTGCACCGCGACTGGCGCAACGACGTGGAAGGGCTGGCGACCTTGTTCTCCAACCACATCCCGGACTACCGCAACCTGATGACCAGCTACAACACGCTGACCAACGCTAAATAACAGCCACACCGATTTACCCCTGTGGGAGCAAGCTTGCTCCCACAGGGGTTTTTGTGGTGGTTTCTATATAGTGTTCAATCTGTGCCAAAGATTTTCTGGAGACTGACCTGATGCTGATCCCCTGCCCCCATTGCAACGGGCTCAATCGCATACCCGCCGAACGCCTGGGCGACCAGCCCAAGTGCGGGCGCTGCAAGGCCCAGGTGTTATTGAGCAAACCGTTCGAACTCAAACAAGGCGATTACGCCAGCCAGATCAAGGGTGACCTGCCGTTGCTGGTGGATGTGTGGGCCGATTGGTGTGGGCCGTGCAAGTCCTTCGCGCCCGTGTTCGAACAAGCCGCCGCACAGCTGGTGGGCAAATGCCGGTTGACCAAGCTCGACAGCGAGGCCAACCAGCAACTGTCGGCGCAGTTGGGCATTCGCTCGATTCCCAGCCTGATTCTGTTCAAGGACGGCCGGGAAGTAGCGCGCCAGAGTGGGGCGCTGCCGTTGCCGCAGTTGATGGCTTGGTTGCGCAGCCAGGGGATTTGAAGCCATGAGATAACTGTGGGAGCGGGCTTTGTGGGAGCAAAGCTTGCTCGCGATCCAGGCGCTGCGGTCCTCAAGAGACCGCGGCGTTTTCATCGCGGGCAAGCCTTGCTCCCACACAGTTGCTCCCACATGGGTTTTGCACAGGTCAGATTCAGGCGCTTTCCAGCAGGCTATGCAACTCCATGAACTGCTGGGTCAGCTTGTGCCGCGGGTCGAGGTGGATCAGCGGCAGGCTGGCCTGGTGGGACTCGCGCATACGCACCGAACTGCTCAGGTACACCGGCAATACGGGCAGGCCTTCGGCGATCAGTTCGTCGAGAATCTGTTGCGGCAGGCTGGCCCGGGCCTGGAATTGGTTGACCACGATGCCTTCGACTTCCAGGCCTTCGTTATGGTCGTCCTTGAGCTCTTCGATTTCCGCCAGCAGGCCGTACAGGGCCTGCCGGGAGAAGCTGTCGCAGTCGAAGGGGATCAGCACCCGATCGGCGGCGATCAATGCTGAAACCGCATAGAAATTCAGTGCAGGCGGGGTATCCAGGTAAATCCGGTCGTAATCCTCCTCCAGCTCTTCAAGCAGTTTGCGCAGCTTGTTGATCTTGTGCTTGGCCTCAAGCTTGGGCTGCAGATCCGTCAGTTCCGCCGTGGCGGTGATCACGTGCAGGTTGTCGAACGGCGTTTCGTAGATATCCACCTTGTTCTTTTTCGAGAACGGCCCGGACGACAGGGTTTGCTTGAAGAAATCGGCAATGCCCATGGGAATGTCATCGCCGGTCAAGCCAGTCAGGTATTGAGTGGAGTTGGCCTGGGCATCCAGGTCTACCAACAGCGTGCGATAGCCTTCGCTGGCGCTGACTGCCGCCAGATTGCAGGCGATGCTGGACTTGCCAACGCCACCTTTCTGATTGAACACCACACGCCGCATGTCAAAACCTCCGTGTATCAAAGATTCCCGAGTGTAGTAGGCAGCGACACTGCTTAGCTACCTTCTGCGTAGAAGGACTACAGCAACAGTGGCTTTTCCAACGATTCGGACGTCAATTCGCCCAGACCGTGACAGAAACAACCGACAGACCGGCTCGTGCTGATCGCGACCATGGTCCGGGTCTGGCCTTGAGCGGACCAACTCGTACATTTCGCTGGGCAAAATGTAACCAGTATTTGCTACAAGCCAACCGCACCGGGATAATGCGCGCCACTTGGGTCGCAAGGCCATGCAGGGTTGGACGCGGGTCAAACCACTGAACCGTGACAATAAAAGCCCGCAGGGGTGGGATGAAGTTTGTGATCAATTTCAATATCGCCCAATGGCGCGCATGGGCCCCTGGGCTCGAAAGCGTGGACGATTGGCAGGCATGGAGCCGACAGCCGGTCGTATTGCCGCCCAGCGATGCCGCCCCTGACGTATCGTTCCTGCCGGCCATGCAGCGCCGGCGCCTCAGTCGCCTGGCGCGGATGGCCTTCAGTGTTGGCTGGCCGTTGGCCGAGGGTCGACCGGACCTACCGTTGGTCTTTATTTCCCGCCACGGTGAAACCCCGCGCACTTTTGAGATTCTCAAGGACCTGGCAGCCGATCAGCCATTGTCGCCGACCCAATTCAGCCTGTCGGTGCACAACGCGGTGATTGGCCTGTGGTCGATCATGCGCGGCGAAACCAGCGAAATGACCGCCCTGGCCGCGACCGGCGACGGGTTGGAGCACGGTGTGCTGGAGGCCGTCGCGCTATTGAACGAAGGATCGCCTGCGGTGCTGCTGGTGATCACCGAAGAACAACCTCCGCAAGTCTATGCTCCGTGGGTCGATGACGTGCCGTTTCCCTATGCCATGGGCCTGCTGCTGACCCCGGGCGATGACTGGCAACTGGACCTGTGCGCGCAGGCCGGCCAATCGTCTGGTAGCGACTGGCCCCATGCCCTGGATCTGTTGCGTACCCTGCTGAACAACGAAACCACCTGCCAACATGCCTGGAAGAATCGTGTATGGACCTGGCAACGCAACCGGTGACCGGTAAACATCGCGACGCCTATTACTGGCGCCTGGTCGCGACCGCAGCAAGCTTCGCCCTGTTCGGGCTGGGCGGGCTGTGCCTGCGTTTGCTGGTATTCCCGTTGCTGGCCTGGTGGCCCGGCGACGCCCAGGCTCACCGTCAAAGGGCGCGCCGCACGGTCGGGCGGTTGTTCTGGTTCTTTATTCGGTTCATGGCCCGCACCGGCGTGCTCACCTACCAGATCGATGGCGCCGAACGGCTCGGGCGCCCCGGGCAGATGATCATTGCCAACCACCCGTCGCTGATCGACGTGGTGTTCCTGATCGGGCTGGTGCGCGATGCCAACTGCGTGGTCAAGCAAAGCCTCTGGGACAACCCCTTTACCCGTGGCCCACTGCGTTCGACCCAATACATCAGCAACGACGGCAGCATGGACATGCTCGATGCCGCCAGCGACGCCCTGCAAGAGGGCCAGACGCTGATCGTCTTCCCCGAAGGGACGCGCACCCAGCCAGGCCAGGTGCCGGCCTTTCATCGGGGGGCGGCGGCCATCGCCCTGCGGGGTGCGAAAATCCTCACACCCGTCACGATCAAGGTCTGCCCCACGACCCTGACCAAGGCTGAACCCTGGTATCGCATCCCCCAGCGCCGCGTGCACTTCAGTTTCCGCGTCGGGGCCGATATAGACCCACAGGCGTTCGCCGCGCTCGGCCCGCCTCCCCAGGCTTCGCGCAGGCTCAACGATTTTCTGCATCACTATTACATCAAGGAGCTCGCCGAAGATGAGCGATCTGCACCGTGACATCAAACAGCTGATCATCGACGCCCTCGGCCTGGAGGACATCGGCATCGACGACATCGGCGACCACCAGACCCTGTTCGGCGAAGGCCTGGGCCTGGACTCGGTGGATGCCCTGGAGCTCGGCCTGGCGATCCAGAGGGAGTACGGCATCAAGATCGATGCCGACGCCAAGGACACCCGTAACCATTTCAGCAATGTGGCAAGCCTTGCGGCCTTCGTCACTGCAAAACGCCCCTGAGACCGGACCATGCAAACTCGTGACGACATTTTCCACACCCTGCGCGATGCTCTGGTCGAGCTTTTCGAGCTGGACCCTGAGCGTGTGACGCTGGAATCGAACCTGTACCAGGACCTGGAAATCGACAGCATCGATGCAGTCGACCTGATCGACCATATCAAGCGCCAGACCGGCAAGAAAATCGCCGCCGAAGAATTCAAGTCGGTGCGCACCGTCAATGACGTGGTCGAGGCGGTTTATCGACTGGTCCAACCGGCCGCATGACCCGGCTGATTGGCCTCGGCCTGCTGCTGGCGGGCCTGCTCTACCCCTTTGCGGTGTATTTCGGCATGGAGCACTTCGCCCCGTGGCAGTTCGGGCTGCTGCTGGGCAGCCTGTGGCTGGCCCGGGCGTTGCTTGGCAAGGGCGGGGCCGGCAGCCGCTGGATGGCGGCCACGGCGATCGTGTTTTGTGTATTGCTCGCGCTGTTCGACAGCCCGCTCCTGCTGCGCTGGTACCCGGTGCTGATCAGCGCGTTCATGCTCGGGCTGTTCGTGCTGAGCCTGAAATACGGCCCGCCGATGATCGAACGCCTGGCCCGCCTGCGCGAACCGCAGCTGCCGGCCAAGGCGGTGGTATATACCCGTCAGGTCACGGTGGCCTGGAGTGTGTTTTTCCTGTGTAACGGCTTGCTCGCCGCCGCCCTGACCCTCTGGGCGCCGCTGAGCTGGTGGATGTTGTACACCGGCCTGATTTCCTACGGATTGATGGGGCTGCTGTTTGCCATTGAATGGCTCATACGACAACGGGTAAGAGGCCGCCCATGAATTGGATAACACTTGAGCAGATGCTGCTCAAGGCTCAGCCGGAACGCACCGTTGCGGTCGATCCGGCGCTGAATCACTCGCAACTGCGGGACGCGGCGTTGCGCCTGGCGGCCGGCCTGCACGCCCGGGGCGTGCGGCATGTGGCGGTGCACCTGGAAGATGCCGCCGACCTGGCCATCACCCTGCTCGGTGCCTGGCGCGCCGGGGTGCGAGTCCTGCTTCCCGCCGACCTGCAAACGCAGACACGCCAGCGCTGGGCGGCGGACGTGGATCTGTGGCTGACCGACCAGCCCGGCGACACCCATCCCAACGACGTGCAACAGGCGCCGATGGACGCCGCCGAACTGGACCTCGATCACTGCTGGCTGAGCCTGTGCACCTCCGGCTCCAGCGGCGAGCCCAAGCGCATCGAGAAAACCCTGCGCCAGTTGAGTAACGAGGTCCTGGCCCTGGAACACCTGTGGGGCGCCGACCTGGGCCCGGCCTGCATGATCGGCAGCGTTGCCGCACAACACATCTACGGGCTGCTGTTCCGGGTGCTGTGGCCGCTGTGCGCCGGGCGTGCGTTCGTGCGTCGGCAATTGGCCTTCCCGGAAGACCTGCAACGTGCCAGCCGTGAGCAACCGGCCTTCGCCTGGGTCGCCAGCCCGGCGCTGCTCAAGCGCATGGGCGACAACCTCGATTGGCCGGCCTTGAGCTGCGTGCGCCGGGTGTTCTCCTCTGGCGGCGCCTTGCCCCCCGAGGCTGCGCAAAGCCTGCAGCAGCGCCTGGGGCAATGGCCGACGGAAATTTTCGGCAGTTCGGAAACCGGCGGCATCGCCTGGCGCCAGGGTGACGGATTGTGGCAACCCTTTGCCGACGTCGAGCTGAGCCAGGACAGCGACGGCGCCTTGCTGATCGCCTCGCCCTATCTGCCGGCCGGGCATGTGGAACACACCGCCGACGCGGCACGAATCGCCGAAGATGGGCGCTTTGAGCTCCTCGGGCGACTGGACCGTATCGTCAAGCTCGAAGAAAAACGCATCTCCCTGCCGATGCTCGAACAAGCGCTGGTAACCCACGACTGGGTCAGCGAAGCGCGGCTGGGGGTGGTGCAGGAAAATCGCGCCTCCCTCGGCGCGCTGCTGGTGCTGAGCGACGCTGGCCTGCGAGCCTTGCGCAACCAGGGCCGGCGCGCCGTCACCGAGGGCCTGCGCCGGCACCTGAGCGAACATTGCGAAACCCTCGCCCTGCCGCGGCGTTGGCGCTGGCTGCGGCAATTGCCGCTCAACGCCCAGGGCAAGCTGCCCCAGGCCGAAGTCGAGGCGCTGCTGATGGCGCCACGCCCCAAGGCTCCCGAAGTGTTGGAACACGTCGAAACCGACGGTGAGTGGAACCTGCAACTGGTCGTGCCGCCAGACCTGGCGTACTTCAGCGGCCACTTCCCCACCGCGCCGGTACTGCCGGGCGTGGTGCAGGTCGACTGGGCCTTGAGCCTGGGCCGGCAATTGCTGGACCTGCCGCCCCGCTTCGTCGGCATGGAAGTGCTGAAATTCCAGCAACTGGTTCGCCCCGGCGATGAAATCCAGCTGCACCTGCGCTTCGACCGCGAGCGCTGCAAGTTGTACTTTGCCTACCGCAATGACACGGCGGCGTGCTCCAGTGGACGGATTGTGTTGGGGGTGGCCGATGACTGATTGCACCGAGGTGCTCCTGTGGCGAGGGGATTTATCCCCGCTGGGTTGCGCAGCAACCCCAAATTCTTCGCAACGACACAGACTGATGGCGAGCGCTTCGCACTCGAGCGGGGCGGTGCGACGGTTCGCTAAATCCCCTCGCCACAGGAAGGTTGTGCACAGGGAAACCGTGGAGGGAGCAGAATATGCATAACCCCTGCGCCGTCATCCCGGTCTACAACCACGAAACCGCCATCTCGGCCGTGGTCCAGGCGTTGCTCGCCAACGGCCTGCCCTGCGTGCTGGTGGATGACGCCAGCAGCCCGGCGTGTGCCGCCGTGCTCGATCGGCTGGCCGAGGGCGAGCGGGTTCACCTGGTCAGGCTGGCCGTCAACCAGGGCAAGGGCGGCGCGGTGATGACCGGCTTGCGGGAAGCGGCGCGCCTGGGCTTCAGCCACGCCTTGCAGGTGGACGCCGACGGGCAGCACGATCTTGGCGACGTGAAGACGTTCATCGAGCAATCCCGTGCCCACCCGGACGCGGTGATCTGTGGTTATCCGCGCTACGACGCCAGCGTGCCGAAAGGTCGTCTGTACGCGCGCTACCTGACCCACGTGATGGTCTGGATCAACAGCCTGTCCTTGCAAATCCGCGACTCCATGTGCGGCTTTCGGGTCTACCCCTTGGCACCGACCCTGGCGCTGATCGACTCGGCCAATATCGGCAAGCGGATGGATTTCGATTCGGACATCCTCGTGCGCCTGGCCTGGCGCAATCAGCCGATGCACTGGCTGCACACGCGGGTCCATTACCCTCAGGACGGGGTCTCGCACTTTCGCCTGTTCCACGACAACGTACTGATTTCCAGCATGCACACCCGGTTGTTCTTCGGCATGCTGGTGCGTTTCCCCCTGATTCTCTGGCGACGGTGGCGGGCATGAGCGTTCAGGAAGACAAGCAGCATTGGGCCGACCGCCAGGAGCGCGGCAGTTTCTGGCTGATGAAACTCACCGCGCTCGCCGCCAAGGTGCTCGGTCGGCGTTTGCTGACCCCGGTGCTGTACGGCATCGTCCTGTACTTCTTCATTTTCGGCCGCAGCGCTCGCCAGGCCGCCTGGCAATATCAGCAACGCCTGGCCGACTGGAGCGCACGTCCCGAGCTGCGCCCGACCCGCTGGCGGGTGTTCGGGCAGTTCATGGCCTTTGCCGACTCCCTGCTGGACAAGCTCGACGTCTGGAACGGCAAGCTGAGCATCGACCAGATCGAAATCGTCGACCCGGCGCTGCTGCGCAATCATCTGCGCGATGCCCGCGGGCAAATGCTGGTGGGCGCGCACCTGGGCAATCTGGAGATGTGCCGGGCCCTGGCCGAGCTGGGCGAGAAAGTCACCATGAACGTGCTGGTGCACACCAAGCACGCCGAGCAGTTCAACCGTTTGCTGGGCGAAGCCGGTGCCACGCACTTGCGGCTGATCCAGGTCAGCGAGCTGAACCCGGTGATCATGTTGCAGTTGAGCGAGCGCCTGGAGCGCGGTGAGTGGCTGGCGATTGCCGGCGACCGCGTACCGCTGCACGGCGGGCGCAGCGTGACCGTGGACTTCATGGGGCTTGCGGCCGCATTCCCCCAGGGCCCCTGGCTGTTGGCCGGCCTGCTGAAATGCCCGGTCAACCTGCTGATGTGCCTCAAGCACGAGGGACGCTATCGCGTCACCCTCGAACCCTTCGCCGATGCCGTGGTGTGGAAACGCAACGACCGCGAGCAAGTGATCGCCTACTGGGCTGGCCGCTACGCCGAGCGCCTGGCGCAATACTGCCTCCAGGGGCCCCAACAGTGGTTCAACTTTTACCCTTTCTGGAAGACCGATGACGATGCCCACTCTTGAGCCGGTAACCTTCGGCGAACGCCCCTTGCGCATCGAAGATGTGCTGGCCCTGGCCAACCGTCAGGCACCGACGCAGTTGCAGGATGACCCGGCGTTCCGCCAGCGCATCGCCAAGGGTGCGCAATTCCTCGATTCCCTGCTGGACAAGGAAGGCGTTATCTACGGCGTGACCACCGGTTACGGCGACTCCTGCGTGGTGGCCGTGCCGTTGCACCACGTCGAGGCCCTGCCGCGTCACCTGTACACGTTCCACGGCTGCGGCCTGGGCAAGTTGCTCGACGCCCAGGCCACCCGTGCGGTGCTGGCGGCGCGTCTGCAGTCGCTGTGCCACGGCGTGTCCGGGGTGCGGGTGGAACTGCTGGAACGCCTCCAGGCCTTTCTCGAACACGACATCCTGCCGCTGATTCCGGAAGAGGGCTCGGTGGGCGCCAGCGGCGACCTGACGCCGCTGTCCTACGTCGCCGCCACGCTGTCCGGTGAACGGGAAGTGATGTTCCGTGGCGAACAACGATTGGCCGCTGATGTGCACCGTGAACTGGGCTGGACCCCATTGGTGCTGCGGCCCAAGGAAGCCCTGGCGCTGATGAACGGCACCGCCGTGATGACCGGCCTGGCCTGCCTGGCCTTCGCCCGCGCCGACTACCTGCTGCAACTGGCGACCCGCATCACCGCGCTGAACGTCGTCGCCCTGCAAGGCAACCCGGAACACTTCGACGAACGCCTGTTCGCCGCCAAGCCACACCCGGGGCAGATGCAAGTCGCCGCGTGGCTGCGCAAGGACCTGGCGATCGACGCCCCCACCGCGCCGCTGCATCGCCTGCAGGATCGCTATTCCCTGCGCTGCGCGCCCCATGTGCTTGGGGTATTGGCCGACAGCCTGGGCTGGCTGCGCGCGTTCATCGAAACCGAACTCAACAGCGCCAACGACAACCCGATCATCGACGCCGAAGCCGAGCGCGTGCTGCACGGCGGGCACTTCTACGGCGGGCATATCGCCTTCGCCATGGACAGCCTGAAGAACCTGGTGGCCAACGTCGCCGACCTGCTCGATCGCCAGCTCGCACTGCTGGTGGACGAGCGCTACAACCATGGCCTGCCCAGCAACCTGTCCGGCGCCAGCGCCGAGCGGGCGATGCTCAACCATGGCTTCAAGGCCGTGCAGATCGGCACCAGTGCCTGGACCGCCGAAGCCCTGAAAAACACCATGCCGGCCAGCGTGTTCTCGCGCTCCACCGAGTGCCACAACCAGGACAAGGTAAGCATGGGCACCATCGCCGCCCGGGACGCGATCCGCGTACTGGAGCTGACCGAACAAGTCGCCGCCGCCACCTTGCTGGCCGCCAACCAGGGCGTCTGGCTGCGCAGCCGTGCCGAAGACGCGCGCCCACTGCCGCCGGCCCTGGCCGCCATGCACCAGCAACTGGCCGAGGATTTCCCGCCGGTGATCGAAGACCGCGCCCTGGAAGGCGAGCTGCGCCTGTGCCTGCAACGCATCGCCGAGCAACACTGGAGGCTGCATGCGTAACCAAGGCGTTTTGCACGTTGACACACACATCGTGGTGCCGTTCTTCGATGTCGATTCGATGAACGTGGTCTGGCACGGCCACTACGTCAAATACCTGGAAGTGGCCCGCTGTGCCTTGCTCGACCTGATTGGCCACAACTACAACGACATGCTCGAATCCGGCCATGCGTGGCCGATCATCGACCTGCAATTGCGCTACGTGCGCAGCGCCGTGTTCGGCCAGGCCCTGACCGTGCGTGCCAGTCTGGTGGAGTGGGAAAACCGGCTGAAGATCAATTACCTGATCAGCGACGCAGCCACCGGCGAGCGCTTGACCCGTGCCAGTTCGGTGCAAGTGGCCGTGGACCTCGCCAGTCGCGAAATGCTGCTGGCCTCGCCCCGGGTCTTTGTTCAAGCCGTGGAAAGGAAACTGCCATGAAGCGCCTGGTTATCTGGCTGTTGCTGTGCTGCCTGGCGCCCGCTGCCCAAGCGTTCGACTTGCAACAACTGAGCGAGCAACTGGCCCGCCCGGAGGTGATCCACGGGCAGTTCATCCAGGAAAAACACCTGCGCGCCCTGCCCCAGCCCCTCACCAGCAAGGGCCGCTTCGTGCTGGCGAAAAACCACGGCCTGCTGTGGCTGCTGCAAACCCCGCTGCAACAGGACTACCGCATCACCACCCAGGGCATCGCCCGACGAGACGGCAGCACCTGGCAGATGTTGCCGAACAAGAGCGCCGGCGCCGAGCAGAACCGCTTGTTCCTGGCCGTATTGCAGGGTGACAGCACAGGCCTGCAGCGGGATTTCGAACTGAGCCTGTCGGGCGAGCCGCAACAATGGAAGCTCACCCTGACCCCGCGCTCGGTGCTGCTCAAACAGGTTTTCAACCAGATCAACATTGACGGCGGCGAACTGGTACAGCGCATCGAACTGCTCGAAACCCAGGGCGACAGCACCGTGCTGCGCATGCAGGACGCTACCCCTGCGCAACCGTTGAGCGAAGCGGAGCAACATGATTTTGCCGAGTGAACGGATGCTGCCCCGGCTGTTCCTGATCCTGCTGCTGGCGGTGCTCGCGCTCGCCGGTTGGCAATGGCGTAACGGCGCGCCGCTGTCGGCCAATCTCATGGAGCTGGTGCCGGGGACGTCGCCCGATGCCCTGGAGCTGATCGCCGAACAACGCATGCAGGAGCCGCTCAATCGCGAGGTGCTGGTGCTGGTCGGTCACACCGATCGCCAGCAAGCCATCGCCCTGGCGCAAACCCTCGGCGAGCAATGGCAGGCCAGCGGCCTGTTCGACAAGGTGCAGTGGACGTTGCAGGCCGACTTGCCGGCGCTGCGCAGGCAATTGCTCAACGGGCGGCTGGCGATGCTCTCGGCGGTGGACCGGCAGCAATTGATCGAGCAGCCCGAGGCGTTCATCCAACAGCGGGTGCAGGCCCTGTTCGACCCATTCAGCGGCTTCAGCCTGGTGCCGAACCAGGACGACTGGCTGGGCCTGACCGGGCGCATCCAGAACAGCCAGCCACAACGCGGCGCGATAAAATTCGACATCGGCAGCGGTGCGCTGGTCGCCGATGCCGACGGTAAAAGCTGGGTGATGCTACGGGCCCGGGCCCAGGGCAACGCCTTCGACATGAACCTGCCGCTGCAAGTGGCCGAGCTGCTGCAACGCAGCCGCGACCAGGCGGCCCAGGCCCAAGGGCAACTGCTGGCGGCCAGCGGCCTGCTGTACGCCGCCAGCGGCCAGCAACAGGCGTCGCGGGAAATCACCTGGGTCGGCGGTGGCGCGACGGTCGGCATCTTGCTGCTGCTGTTGCTGGCCTTCCGGCGCCTGCGCGTGTGGCTGGCGTTCGTGCCGGTGCTGGTGGGCATGCTGTTCGGCGCGGTGGCGTGCGTGGCCTTGTTTGGCCGCATGCATGTGATGACCCTCGTCCTGGGTTCCAGCCTGATTGGCGTGGCCGTGGATTACCCGTTGCACTACCTGTCCAAGAGCTGGAGCCTGAAGCCATGGCGCAGCTGGCCGGCCTTGCGCCTGACCCTGCCGGGGCTGAGCCTGAGCCTTGTGACCACCTGCATCGGCTACCTGGCCCTGGCCTGGACGCCCTTCCCGGCCTTGACCCAGATCGCGATCTTTTCCGCCGCTGGGCTGGTCGGCGCCTACCTGAGCGCCGTCTGCCTGCTGCCGGCGCTGCTCAAGGGTGCCGACTTGCGCCCGGCCCAGTGGCCGCTGCGGCTGTGCGAATGCCTGCTCCAGGCCCGCCAAGCGCTGTTGGCGCGGGTGCCCACGCCAGTGCTGCTGGTGTTGCTGCTGAGCTTTTGCGCAGGCGGCCTCTGGCACCTGACCACCAAAAACGACATTCGCCAGTGGATCGGCACGCCCCAGCACCTCACCGACGAAGCCCGCGACATCGCGCGCATCACCGGTTTCCAGCCCACCAGCCAGTTCTTCCTGATCCGCGCCGACGATCAGTCCCAACTGCTGGAGCGCCAGACCGCCCTCAACGAGCGGCTGGATCAGTTGATCGGCCTGGAAAAACTCCAGGGCTACCTGTCGCTGAACCAACTGGTCAGCCCCCCCGCCGAACAGCAGAACGTGCGTGAGGCCCTGGCCCGCTTGCCAGCCTTCTGGCAACCGCTGCTGGACCTGGGCGTGCCGGTCGCCGCGCTGCAAGCGGAGCTGGCGCAACTGCAAGCCTTGCCGGTGGAAGACATCGATGCCGCGTTGACCGGGCCCCTGGCGGAGCCCTATCGCACACTCTGGCTCGGACCGACAGGGCAAGGCGTGGCCGCCATGATCAGCCTCCAAGGCTTGAACGATGCCGCATTGCTGCGGGTGCAGGCGGTGGATTTGCCGGGCGTACAACTGGTGGATCGCCTGGGCGACCTGAACCGGGTCTTCGCCGCCACGCAGGTCAGCGCCGCCGAATTGAAACTGGCCTCCTGCGTGTTGATTGTGCTGGTGCTGATCTGGCCGTTCGGTGTCGGCGCGGCCTTGCGCATCGTCGCCCTGCCATTGCTGGCCGCGCTGTGCAGTTTGGCGAGCCTCGGCTGGCTGGGGCAGCCACTGACCTTGTTCAGCCTGTTCGGCCTGTTGCTGGTCACGGCCATCGGTGTCGATTACGCGATCCTGATGCGCGAGCAGATCGGCGGTGCCGCCGTGAGCCTGCTGGGCACGTTGCTGGCGGCGGTCACCACCTGGCTGTCGTTCGGCCTGCTGGCGCTGTCCAGCACCCCGGCGGTGAGCAACTTCGGCCTGGCAGTAAGCCTGGGGCTGGCCTTCAGTTTCATGCTGGCGCCGTGGGTCGGACACCAGACCCACGCGGCAGCGGTCGCGGAGCCCGCCCCATGATGATCCTACTGTTCTGGCTCATGGCCCTGGGGCTATTCGCAGTCGCGACCCACATAGGCCGTCGCTTCGGGTTGATCCCGATTGTCAGCCAGTTGTTGCTGGCGACGTTCGGCCTGCCGCTGCTGATGTATTTCTGGATCGAGCCGGGCTGGCAGCTCAGCGGCGCGCAACTGGTGTCGCCGGTGTGGCTGAAGAACCTTTACAGCCTCGCGTTTGCGCTGTTGCTGGGGCACATCCTCAGCGACGTGATCGACCTGCGCCTGGACCGCCAGAGCGTGAAAATCGCCCTGCCAAGCTTCGTCGTTCCGTTCGCCTGCGGTCTGGCGACAGCGTTCTGGCTGCTGCCGCCCCAGCCCTGGATCAGCTCCCTGGCGGTGGGACTGCTGTTTGCGATCACGGCGATCCCGGTGCTGTACCTGTACCTGCATCACATCGATTACCCACCCGCCGCCACACGGCGACTGGTGCAAACGGCGATCCTGATCGACCTGGCCTGCTGGAGCTTGTTCGGCCTGGCCCAGGGCAGTCTTCACCTGGGCAGCCTGCTGTTGCCGTTGGCCGGCGCCTGTGTGCCGCTGCTGTTGCGCCTGGTTGGCCTGCGCCAGCCGTTGCTGTACAGCGGCGTGTTTTTTGCCTTGCTGGTGGTGGCCGAGCACTACCGGCTCAATGCCCTGATCGTCGGCATCGGCTATCTGCTGTGCATGGCCGCGCTCAAAGTGCCCTTGAGGCTGCCGCTCAATATCGCCTGGATGCAGGGTTTGCAGACATACCTGGCGATCCCGCTGATCCTCACGTTCGGCATTGTGCAGATCGACGTCCACAGCGCCATGAGCAGCCTCGACGGGGTGCAATTGACCGCGTTGCTGCTGTTGCCCATTGCCAGCAAACTGCTGGGCAACTGGCTGGGCCTGGGTTGGGCCACCACATCATTCGCCGGCGCCAGTCGCTGGCGCGAAAGTGTCCTGCTGAACATTCGCGGCTTGAGTGAAATCGTCTTCCTCAACCTGCTCTTGCAACAACAACTCATCAGCCCGGCGTTGTATTTCACGCTGATGCTGATGGGGCTGATCGCCACATTGCTGCCGGCCGTGGCCGGTTTCCACCGTATCCCCTCGCTTGCCGTCCCGGCCAGGAGCTCCCGTGCCAACAGTTGAAACGGAACGTCGACAGGTCGTCATCATCGGCGCAGGCCCTTCCGGCGCCATCGCCGCCGCGCTGCTCAAGCGCAAGGGCCACGATGTGCTGGTCATCGAGCGCCAGCATTTCCCCCGGTTCTCCATCGGTGAGAGCCTGCTGTCCCATTGCCTGGATTTCGTCGAAGAAGCCGGCATGCTCGACGCGGTGAATGCCGCCGGGTTCCAGCGCAAGAACGGCGCCGCGTTTGCCTGGGGCGAGCGCTACAGTGCCTTCGATTTCGGCGACACCTTCAGCAACGGCAAGCCCACGACCTTCCAGGTGCAACGCGCCGACTTCGACAAGTTGCTGGCCGACCAGGCCGCCCTGCAAGGCGTGGAGATCCGCTACGGCCAAGCAATCACCAACGCCGATTTCACTCTCGCCAAACCACAACTGGGCGTGCAGCGCGAAGACGGCAGCGAGTACTGCGTCGAAGCCGATTTCGTGCTCGATGCCAGCGGCTATGGCCGAGTCCTGCCGCGCCTGCTGGACCTTGAGGCGCCGTCGAACTTCCCGGTGCGCCAGGCGGTGTTCACGCATATCGAAGATCGCATCGACGCCCCGGCTTTTGATCGGGACAAGATCCTCATCACCACCCACCCGAGCAAACGCGACGTGTGGTTCTGGACCATTCCATTCAGCGACGGGCGCTGTTCGGTGGGTGTGGTTGCAGCGGCGGAACATTTCGCCGGCCGCACCGACGACCTCGATGCCTGCCTGCGCGGTTTCATCGATGAAACTCCAAGCCTGGCCGGCGTGCTGCAGAACGCCGTGTGGGACACCCCGGCGCGGACCATCGGCGGCTACTCGGCCAACGTCAAGACCCTGCACGGCCGAGGCTTCGCCCTGCTGGGCAACGCTGCGGAATTCCTCGACCCGGTGTTCTCCTCCGGCGTGACCATTGCCATGCGCTCGGCGAGCATGGCCGCCGACGTGCTCCACCGTCAGTTGCAAGGTGAACCCGTGGATTGGCAAAGCGAGTTTGCCGTGCCGCTCAAGCGCGGCGTCGACACCTTCCGCTGCTATGTCGAGGGCTGGTACGCCGGCACCTTCCAGGACGTGATTTTCTACACCGAAGGCTCGGCCGACATCCGCCGCATGATCAGCTCGATCCTAGCCGGCTACGCCTGGGATCAGCGCAATCCGTTTGTCAGCGAACCCAAGCGGCGCCTGCGCATGCTCTCGGAAATCTGCGCGAGCCCGACGCCATGAGTCAGCAAGCATGAGCTACCTGAGCGACAACTACGTCGAAGAAACCCGCTTCGGTTTCTGGTTCCTGCGCAGCCACACCTGGCAGCACCATGTGTTGCGCGTGGCGATCAACGACCTGCGCAGCCTGTTCAGCACCCCGCTGCCGAGCAACCCGGTGCTGCTGGACGCCGGCTGCGGCCAGGGCAAATCATTCCAGTACCTGCGCCAGGTGTTCGCGCCACACCGCCTGATCGGCGTGGATGCCGACCCCCACAGCCTGGACCTGAGCCGGGAGGAGGCCACGCGCCAGGGCATGACCGTGGAGCTGATTGGCAGCGACTGCGCGACATTGGCAGTGCCCGATGCCAGCGTCGACCTGCTGTTCTGCCACCAGACGTTCCATCACTTGGTGGAACAGGAAAACGCCCTCGCCGAGTTCTACCGCGTACTCAAGCCCGGCGGCTATTTGATGTTCGCCGAATCCACCGAAGCCTACATCGACACCTGGGTGATTCGCTGGCTGTTCCGTCATCCCATGCACGTGCAGAAAAGTGCCGCGCAGTACCTGGAGATGATCCGTGGGCAGGGTTTCCAGTTCGAAACCTGCAACGTGTCCTATCCGTACCTGTGGTGGAGCCGCGCCAAGGACTTCGGCTTGCTGGAGCGTTTTGGCCTGCGCCGGGCCAAACCGTTCGGCGAGCGAGAGGAAACCCTGGTCAATGTGGTGGCTCGCAAGCCCGTCGAAGGGGCCATCGGATGATTCGTGCCCTGCTTATCGGCTGCCTGTTGCTGCTCAGTGCCTGCGCCAGCCATGCGCCGCTGCCCGAGCGCACGCCAACCCTGGCCTTGCCGATGCAACTGCACATCGAGCGGACAATGGCCGGCCAACGCCAGGATTGGCTGCTGGTGATCCAGCGCGAAGACGCCGGCATCCGTTGGTCGATGATGGACCCGCTGGGCATTCCCGTGGCCCGCCAGCGCCTGGTCGCGGGCCAGTGGCAGGCCGACGGCCTGCTGCCGCCCAATGCCGAGGCCCGGGAGTTGTTCGCCGCGTTGTTGTTCGCCCTGACCCCCGAAGCCGAACTGCCCGGCAACTACCCGGCCGCCCGGCAACAGGCGGCGCAACGGACCCTCGATAGTCGCTGGCAGGTGCGCTACACGCAGCCGCTGGATTTTGAAATGAGCCTGCCCCAAGGCCCCCGCTACCGCATCACACCGTTGACCGAGAACGCCCAATGACCGCCTATTTGAATGCCCTCGGGGTGATCTGTGCCCTGGGCCGCGACAAGCGCAGCGTCGCGCGCAACCTGTTTGCCGGCGACTGCTCGGGCGTGCGTATCAAGGACGGCTGGGTCGCCGAACGTGCGTTGCCGGTTGCCGCGGTGCCGGGTGAACTCGCCCCCATTCCCCCAACCCTGTTGGCGCACCGCAGCCGCAACAATCAACTGCTGCTGGAAGCCGGGCTGCAGATTCGCGCCGAGATCGACCAGGCCATCCAGGCCTACGGTCGCGCCCGCATCGGCATCGTGTTGGGCACCAGCACTTCGGGGATCGATGAGGCCAGCCAGGGCATTGCCCATTACCTGCGCGAACAACACTTCCCCGACGGCTACGACTACCAGCAACAGGAACTCAGCGCGCCGGCCAACTTTCTTTCCGACTGGCTCGGCCTGAGCGGCCCGTCCTACGTGATTTCCACGGCCTGCACCTCCAGCGCCCGCGCCTTGATGAGCGCCCGGCGCCTGCTCGACCTGGGCCTGTGCGATGCGGTGCTGTGCGGTGGCGTGGACAGCCTGTGCAAACTGACCCTCAACGGTTTTTCCGCACTGGAAGCGGTGTCGAACGAACGCTGCAATCCGTTTTCGGTGAACCGCAGCGGCATCAACATTGGCGAAGCAGCCGTGCTGTTCCTCATGAGCAAGACGCCGGGCGAAGGAGCACCGATTGCCTTGCTCGGCGACGGTGCCAGTTCCGATGCCCACCATATTTCCGCACCTGAACCCAGCGGTCGTGGCGCCCGCCAGGCCATGGAAAAAGCCCTGCGTTGCGCCGGCCTCGAGGCCAGCCAGATCGACTACCTGAACCTGCACGGCACCGCCACGCAACACAACGACGCCATGGAAAGCCAGGCGGTGGCCGGGCTGTTTCCGGCGGGCGTGCCCTGCTCGTCCACCAAGCCCATGACGGGCCATACCCTCGGCGCGGCCGGGGCACTGGAAGCGGCGTTCTGCTGGCTGGCCCTGAGCGCAGAGAACACCGCCCTGGCCCTGCCGCCGCATGTCTGGGACGGCCAGGCCGATCCGGCCCTGCCGGCGCTGGACTGGGTCACCGCCGGCACCCACCTTAGCCCGGCCACCCCGCGCCGCCTGATGAGCAATTCATTTGCATTCGGCGGCAACAACGTCAGCCTGATTATCGGAGACGCCCCATGATTGACTGGCCGCTCGCCGAACTGCTGCCCCATGCCGGCGACATGATCCTCATCGACCGGATCCTGTCGTTCGATGACGAACAGATCCATACCCACGCCACCGTCAAGCCCGGCGGTTTGTTCAGCCGCGACGATGGCGCGCTGCCGGCCTGGGTCGGCATCGAGCTGATGGCCCAAAGCGTCGCCGCCTTTGCCGGTTGCCATGCACGCCAACGGGGTGATGCCGTGGCCCTGGGCTTTTTGCTCGGCACCCGCAAGTTCGAATGCAACGTCGAGTGTTTTCCAGCCGGCGTCGAGCTGACCATCCACGGCGTGCGCTCCCTGGAAGACGACAACGGCATGGGCGTGTTCGAATGCCACATCCACGCCCCCGGCATCCACGCCACGGCCCGGCTCAACGTATTCCGTCCGCCCCAGGCCGCCCATTACCTTCATGAACCGTCCGCAACAGGAAACCCGTCATGACTGAATCCGTACTGGTCACCGGCTCCAGCCGTGGCATCGGTCGCGCCATCGCCCTGCGCCTGGCCCAGGCCGGGCACGACATCGTGCTGCACTGCCGCAGCGGCCGCGCCGAGGCCGAGACGGTCCAGGCGCAAATCCAGGCTCTGGGCCGCAACGCCCGGGTGCTGCAATTCGACGTGGCCGACCGTGCCGCGTGCAAGGCCATCCTCGAAGCCGACGTCGACACCCACGGTGCCTATTACGGCGTGGTGCTCAACGCCGGCCTGACCCGCGACGGTGCCTTCCCGGCCCTGAGCGAAGACGACTGGGATGTGGTAATGCGCACCAACCTCGACGGTTTCTACAACGTGCTGCATCCGGTGATGATGCCGATGATCCGTCGTCGCGCCGCCGGGCGAATCGTCTGCATCACCTCGGTTTCCGGACTGATCGGCAATCGCGGCCAGGTCAACTACAGCGCCTCGAAGGCCGGTTTGATCGGCGCGGCCAAGGCGTTGGCAATCGAGCTGGGCAAGCGCAAGATCACCGTCAATTGCGTCGCGCCAGGCCTGATCGACACCGCCATGCTCGATGAAAACGTACCCGTGGAAGAACTGATGAAGATGATCCCCGCCCAGCGCATGGGCACTGCAGAAGAAGTGGCGGGTGCGGTGAATTTCCTGATGTCCGCCGAAGCCGGCTACATCACCCGGCAGGTCCTGGCCGTCAACGGAGGCTTGTGCTGATGAAGCGCGTCGTCGTCACCGGCATGGCCGGTATCACCTCAATAGGCAGCGACTGGGAGACCATCGCCGCCAACTTCGCCGCCAACCGCAGCGGCATCCGGCGCATGGATGAGTGGGACCGTTTCACCGAATTGAACACCCGCCTGGCCGGCCCCATCGACGACTTCCAGGTCCCGGCCCACTGGACCCGCAAGCAACTGCGCAGCATGGGCCGGGTTTCGCGCCTGGCGGTGGGCGCGGCGGAACAGGCCCTGGCCGACGCCGGCCTGCTGGGCGACGAGTCGATCAAGGACGGGCGCATGGGCGTGTCCTGCGGTTCGTCCACCGGCAGCACCGACGAGATCAAGGCCTTTGGCAACATGCTGCTCAACAGCGTGGCCGAAGGGCTGAACGCCAACTCCTACGTGCGGATGATGCCCCACACCACGGCGGCCAACATCAGCATCTTCTTCGGCCTGACCGGACGCCTGATCCCCACCTCCAGCGCCTGCACCAGCGGCAGCCATGGCATCGGCTACGCCTACGAAGCCATCAAGTTCGGGCGCCTGCCGTTGATGCTCGCCGGTGGCGCTGAAGAACTGTGCCCGACCGAAGCGATGGTCTTCGATGCGCTCTACGCCACCAGCCTGAAAAACGATGCGCCGCAAACCAGCCCGCGCCCCTACGACAAGGACCGCGACGGTTTGGTGATCGGTGAAGGCGCCGGCATGCTCGTGCTTGAAGAACTGGAACACGCCCTAGCCCGTGGCGCACGGATCCATGCCGAGATCGTCGGCTTTGGCAGCAACGCCGACGGCCAGCACGCCACCCGCCCCGAACTGCTCACCATGCGCCGGGCCATGGAACTGGCCCTGGAAGATGCCGGCCTCGAGCCCTCGGCCATCGGCTACGTCAACGGCCACGGCACCGCCACCGAACAGGGCGACATTGCCGAAACCCTGGCCACCAGCAGCCTGTTCGGCGAACACATGCCCATCAGCTCACAGAAGAGTTTCCTCGGCCACACCCTGGGTGCCTGCGGGGCGCTGGAGTCCTGGTTCAGCATCGAAATGATGAACCGCGACCTCTACGTGCACACCTTCAACCTCGATGAGGTTGATCCCCAATGCGGCAAGCTCGATTACCTGCGTAACGAGTTCAGGTCGATGAGCAACGAATACGTGATGAACAACAACTTCGCCTTTGGTGGGGTCAACACCTCGCTGATTTTCCGCCGCTGGCACTGAATCGGATTCAAAACCCTGTTGCCCCTCGTCAAGGAGACCATGATGTCGTTGAAGAAAATCGCCGTGACCGCCGCCCTGTTGCTCAGCACCCTGCCAAGCCTCAGCCAGGCCCGTGATACCGCGCTGTTCCTGCCGTTCGACAAAGTCGTCGCCGAAGCCATCCGCACCGGCAAGATCGACGGCAGCGTGAAGTTCTACCTGGCCGGCAACAAACCGGCCGGCAACGTCACCGTGGTCAGCCCAGGTGCGGTGACCAACAAGAAAACCAACGCTTTCAACAAATCCGATGAAGTAGCCTGCGAATGGGTCCTGCAATCGGCCCTGATCAGCCTGCACCAGGCAGCCAAGAACGCCGGCGCCAATGCCGTCACCAACATCGTCAGCTTCTACAAGCGCAACGAACGCAAGGACTCCACCACCTACGAATGCCACGCCGGCGCGATCATGGCGGGTGTTGCGTTGAAAGGGGATTTGGCGAAGGTGCAATAAAAAAAGCGCCTGTTGAGCCATTAGAGAAGCCTGACGACTAATGCCAGGCCATCAAACACCCTCATGTGGGAGCTGAGCCTGTGGGAGCAAGGCTTGCCCGCGATGCAAACACCTCGGTCTAGCAGATAGACCCAGGCGATGCCATCGCGAGCAAGCTCGGCTCCCACAGGGTGGGGTGGTGTACCCAGATATTGCGAACACCAAAGATCCACTGTGGGAGCGAGCCTGCTCGCGATAGCGGTGGGTCAGCGCCGGTGATGTCGGCTGTGCCGCCGTCATCGCGAGCAAGCTCGGCTCCCACAGGGTTGGGTGGTGTACCCAGATATTGCAAACACCAAAGATCCACTGTGGGAGCGAGCTTGCT
>NZ_LHVH01000006.1 GCF_001269885.1 Pseudomonas kilonensis | reverse complement strand
AAGATCCACTGTGGGAGCGAGCTTGCTCGCGATAGCGGTGGGTCAGCGCCGGTGAAGTTGGCTGTGCCGCCGTCATCGCGAGCAAGCTCGGCTCCCACAGGGTTGGGTGGTGTACCCAGATATTGCGAACACCAAAGATCCACTGTGGGAGCGAGCCTGCTCGCGATAGCGGTGGGTCAGTGCCGCTGATGTTGACTGTGCCACCGTCATCGCGAGCAAGCTCGGCTCCCACAGGGTTGGGTGGTGTACCCAGATATTCCGGACACCCCAGATCCACTGTGGGAGCGGGCTTGCTCGCGATAGCGGTGGGTCAGTGCCGCTGATGTTGACTGTGCCGCCGTCATCGCGAGCAAGCTCGGCTCCCACAGGGTTGGGTGGTGTACCCAGATATTGCGAACACCAAAGATCCAATGTGGGAGCGAGCTTGCTCGCGATAGCGGTGGGTCAGCGCCGGTGATGTCGGCTGTGCCACCGTCATCGCGAGCAAGCTCGCTCCCACAGGGTCATTAAGCCAGTTGAGCGGCTCGGCTGGCTTGCGGTGCGGGGTCTGCATTTTTGTAGGTGACCCAGAATACCGAGGGGATCAGTCGCGCTTTGCAGGGGCAGGTACTGTGGCTATCCAGGGTGCCGGCCATATGCCTGCCATGGCTGACCATGTGCCCGATACCGCCCCTGATCTGATAGGTGTTCCCGTCCTTTCCACAAGAGACGCGGTCACCTTCGCGGGCATGCTGCAGGCCAAACATGTTCACCTTGCCGTCGCCATCCAGCACTTTCCCACCGCACGTGGTCTTGTCACCCTGACCAATGAAGTAACCCTCGTTCATTGGATGTTCTCCTTCACCGCATTCGAGTGCAGGCGATGAACCTCCGCCAACCTAAGCCCAGGCAAAAAATCCTCCGCCATCGGCACACCCTCCCGCACGATAATCATGAAACGCCTCTGAAGCGTATTAATGATCTCATCGCCATTGCTCAGGCGACTGCCCACCAATGCAATGTTGCTATTGTTTTTCCCAGCACCAGTGATGATCCGTGCCGTGCTGCCATCGGCATACACCACCTCATCGCCTTTTTGCGCGGCGCGTACCTTCCAGCCATTGTCCAAGGTGAACGTCAACGACGATGACACTACTTGCTGGATCGTTCCGCCGTTTCGCGTCTGGCTGCCCTCGGTGGCCACTCGGTAGATGGCAATTGGCGGATGAGCTTCGACGAAGGCTTTTTGTCGACTCATGAACGCCGCGACTTCTTCGCCGTAACCCTCCAGTTGCCGGGGCTCCAAGTACAAGTCATCCAAATGACGAAGAGCTTCATGGGAGATTTCGTTGGTGTAGGGGGCATCCAAAGATGAGTGCATTTCCAGGGACCTCATTCATGGGCTTCAGGCTGCATCCCTTGCACTGGGAAGGAGCGCTAAGCCGGCGGCTTCGGAATGATGAATAAGACGTTGCAGCGCAGGCGAGTCGCAACCCCTGCGAAGTGGTCTGTGCAACGAATCGGAAGTGTCGTAACTAGAAATGCGCGTTTTCCTACAGTCGAAGGGTATTTGACACAACTTTTCGTCCCCCCTGTCCTGCTGATGACGATCGAAGCAGCGCTCTTTGCCGCCTGTCGGAACTGTCAACTCTGACAGTTCGATGGGCTTCGCAATAGCTTCAGGCTTTAGCCGTTATCCAGGTCGACGCTCGATAAAACTGTTCGACCTCATGAGCTGCAACTCGCATCTCAAGATAATTAATCTGGTCCAAACATGGATAAAAAATTGATGAGCACAATAGCCTGGTCGGGCCGCACAGCCATATCTCGCAAACACCCCGCCACATCACCTTCTACGGAACAAGACAGCGTCGTTGTCGACGGCGCGACATTTACCCATGCCTATGCATGTGTGAACGGTATTCGCCTTCACTACCTCATGGGCGGTGATGGTGAACGCCCAATTTTGCTGGTGCATGGGTTTCCGGGCAGTTGGCGTAGCTGGGAGCCGTTGATGGGCGCATTGGTGCGTGCCGGCTATACACCCATCGTTCCTGATTACCGCGGCGCTGGCGAAACGGATATTGCAGTCGGTGGCTACGACAAAAAAAGCATGGCCCATGATCTGCACGAACTGGTCACCCTCTTGAACATCAAGCAGGTCGATATCATTGGCCATGACATCGGCTTGATCATTGCCTACGCCTACGCGGCACTTTATCCGGATGAAACCAAACACATCGTATTGATGGATGGATTCATTCCAGGCATCCCCGGGTGGGAAACCGCTTATAACGGAAACCCTGCTGTGGGCACTACCAGCAAATGGCATTTTCGCTTCTTTGGCAAAACGGCCATTGGCATGATCAAAGGGCATGAAAAAACCTACCTGGATATGTTTTTTGATGACTTTGTATTCGAGGGAAACGACAAAGTGCCAGATATGGTGCGACAGGCATTGATAGAAGACTACTCTCGACCCGATCGCATGGAAGCGGCATTCAAGCTTTATGCAGCCTGGGTAGAAAATGACGCGAATGACAACCTGGAGTTTGCCAAGAATAAACTGACTATTCCGCTGCTCACCATCGGCGGGGACCATTCGAGAGGAAAAAACCTGGCCGAACAGGCTCTGCACATCGCAACGCAACCGCATTCATTGATATTGATCAATACCGGCCATTGGGTGCTTGAGGAACAAACTCAGGCTACCCGCGATGCAATCCTGGCATTTCTGACGATAAAAAATGTCGGGCAATAGGCCATCATCAGATCTGATGGTGGGGTATGAACGAAGAAGGACGCCTCCTTTGGGCTAATGCCTATCAGTTAGGCGCAAACGGCATAAGTCCTGTGGGAGCAAAGCTTGCTCGCGATAGCGGTGGAGCAGCTTGCATCAGCGCTGGATGTGCCGCCGCCTCGCGAGCAAGCTTTGCTCCCACAGGTTTGCTGCTTAACTGACTGACCTTACCCCTTTGGGCGCCCTTCTTAATCGAGTCGGCTGGTCGCTTTTCATGTTGCCCTCCTTCTTCGGTGGTCCTGGGAAGCTCAGGCAACGCCTTGATCACCATCGGTCAACAACGCCACAAACGCCTTCGCCATCGGCGAACGCTGGTCCTTGCGCTGTACCAGCCACACCGCCGACACCGCCGCTGGATCGAGCAGCGGTCGATAGACCACCCCATCGATACGCATGCGCTGGTAAGACGCCGGTAATACCGAAACACCCAGCCCCGCCGCCACCAAGCCGATGATGGTCATGGCTTCGCCGGCTTCCTGGGCGAAGTGCGGGCTGAAGCCGGCGTCGCGAGCCAGGTTCAGGAGTTGGGCGTAGAGGCCGCTGCCGTAGCTGCGGGGGAAGAACACGAACGGCTCCTGGGCCAAGGCCGAGAGGAACAGGCCGTCTTCATTGCCTTGGGCCAGGGGGTGCTTGGCACTGAGCACGGCTACCAGCGGTTCGCGGCTGAGCTCGATTTCCGCCAGGGAGTCAGGCAACGGCAACGGTCGCATGATGCCCACCTCGATCTCTTCGTCCACCAGTGCGTCGGCCACTTGGGTACTGCTCATTTCCCGCAGGTTCAGGTGCACCGCCGGGAAGCGTTGCCGAAATGAAAAAATCGCCTGGGGGATGGTGGAATTGAACGGCGCCGAGGAGGTGAAGCCGATCTTCAGTTCGCCCAATTCCCCCAGTTGGGCGCGGCGGGCGACGTCGGCGGCTTTGTCGACCTGGACCAATACCCGTCGCGCTTCTTCAAGGAACAACCGTCCGGCCTCGCTCAATTCGACCCGACGATTGGTGCGCTCGAACAGCCGCGCGCCAATCTCCTGCTCCAGCGCCTGGATCTGCTGGCTCAAGGGCGGCTGGGAGATGCCCAGGGCCAGCGCGGCACGGCCGAAATGCAGTTCTTCGGCAACGGCGATGAAGTAACGCAGGTGACGCAATTCCATGGGCAATCCAATAGGTCGCAAAACGTCTTAAACAGGTCGAACAATATATTGGATAGAAACATTAGCCGGCTATATGCTTTTTTCATTGCCTGCCTGATCGTGCCCTTGCGAGGTCCACCGTGAAAACTGCTGTCGCTCCACTGGCCCATGAAATCCCACCGCGTGTGCAGGATGATGTCGTCGCCGAACTCAAGGACATCTACATCGAGAAAGGCACGCCGATGTTCATGCGCACGGTGCTGGCGCTGTTCAGTGGTGGCTTTGCGACCTTTGCCCTGCTGTATTGCGTGCAACCGATGATGCCGCTGTTGTCCAAGGAATTTTCCATCAACGCGGCGCAGAGCAGCCTGATCCTGTCGGTGGCGACCGGCCTGCTCGCCATCGGCCTGTTGATCACCGGCCCGATTTCCGACCGCATCGGCCGCAAGCCGGTGATGGTCGCGGCGCTGTTCGCCGCCTCGGTGTGCACGATTGCCAGCGCCATGATGCCGACCTGGCAGGGTGTATTGCTGCTGCGCGCCTTGGTGGGGCTGTCGTTGAGCGGGTTGGCAGCGGTCGCGATGACGTATTTGAGCGAGGAAATTCATCCCAAACACATCGGCCTGGCGATGGGGCTGTACATCGCCGGCAACGCTATCGGCGGCATGTGCGGACGCCTGATCACCGGGGTCTTGATCGATTTTGTCAGCTGGCACACCGCGATGCTGGTGATTGGCGGCCTGGCGCTGATCGCGGCGGCGGTGTTCTGGAGAATCCTCCCCGAGTCACGCAACTTCCGTCCCCGTTCGCTGCACCCGCGCAGTTTGCTGGACGGCTTTACCATGCACTTTCGCGACGCCGGGTTGCCGCTGCTGTTTCTCGAAGCCTTCGTGTTGATGGGCGCGTTCGTGACGCTGTTCAACTACATCGGCTACCGCCTGCTGGCCGAGCCTTATCACTTGGACCAGGCCTTTGTCGGGTTGCTGTCGGTGGTGTACCTGTCGGGCATCTACAGCTCGGCAAAAATCGGTGCACTGGCGGACAGACTCGGCCGGCGCAAAATGCTCTGGGCAACCATTGCGCTGATGCTGGCCGGCCTCGCGTTGACCATGGCCACGCCGCTGTGGCTGGTCGTGCTGGGCATGCTGGTGTTCACCTTCGGTTTCTTCGGCGCCCACTCGGTCGCCAGCAGTTGGATCGGCCGCCGCGCCCTCAAGGCCAAGGGCCAGGCTTCGTCACTCTATCTGTTCAGCTATTACGCCGGATCCAGCGTTGCGGGTACGGCCGGCGGCGTGGCCTGGCACCTGGGTGGGTGGAATGGTGTCGGCTTGTTCATCGGTGGCTTGCTGGTGGTCGCATTGTGGGTGGCGGTGAAGCTGGCGAAATTGCCGTTGCTGCCGGGGAATGTGCAGGTTTAGCCATAGCGACTTCACGTCCCAAAAACCAGGGGCAAACAGACACTTTGTGGCGAGGGGATTTATCCCCGCTGGGTGGCGCAGCCGCCCCAAAAACCCGACACCGCTGCGCAACAGATGAACCCTGCAAAGCGGTTTACGACTGCTGCGCAGCCGAGCGGGGATAAATCCCCTCGCCACAAGAGCCCATACTCCTGGTCAAAATTGTTGCGGTCGGTCATTGACGCAACACCACCCGCGCACCCAGCACACCATTCTCAGCTTCCAGAGTCAGCGATTGCAGCACCGCCCCCTCCCGCTCTTGTTGATCCAGCCAACGAAGCAACGAATTGGCCTCGCCACCGACGGCGAGTCGCAACGAATCGCCGTCGACCTCCATTTCCGCTATGTCCAACCCCGCCGCTGTCGCATCCTCGTTGACGCGCACCGACAAGGGCCGCGTGGCGGCAGTCGCATCCCGGGTGGGTTCGGCGCGCTGGATCCGGGCCATCAGTTCGGCCTGTTGGCGATGCTGTCGTTCGGCAACCTCCAGCCGTTGCCGAGTCGGTTGCCAGATCGCGGTATAGGCCAGCGCCACCAGCACCAGCCCGGCAAGTCCCAGCAACAGCCCTTGCTCGCGGCGCGATGTTCTCCCCCAGGCCTGTTTCAAAGCCAGCCATCCCATGACGTTCATCAACTGTTCTCCAGCGTGAGAATGGCCTGCACGCGATTGTTCTGTTTGCTCGCGCTGCCCAGGGTGACGGGCAATCCGTTCTGCTGCCCGCGCTCACGCAGTTGCTCAAGTTCGACGAAGCTGTTGGCCGTCAGTTGGATCTTCCAACCCTCGCCTTCACGAAAATCGATGCGCTGCACCTCGACGCTGCTGGCGCCAATGACCTGCTCGGTCAGACGCGCCAGACGCGCGACCTGGGTGTCCTGACGTTGTCCACGACGACTCTGCAATGCCTGGAACTGCGCCGCCAGGTCGACGATCCGCGCCTGCCCGGGATACAACGACCTGAATCGCTGTTCGCTTTGGGCATAGAGAAGCCGGGTTTCGTTTTCAAGAAAACGTAGGCGGGCTTCACTGAAGGCCCAGGTGAGCACCAACGCGCCCAGCACAGCCGCCGAAGCGCCGCGCCATGGCAGCGGTTGGCGGCGCCGACGAAACTCGCCCTGCAACAGGTCGATGGGCTGTCCGCCAGCGCTCAACAACCACTCATCGATGCCCTGGCGATCACGTTCCTCGTCCAGCCAGTGGATGTCTTCAGGCAGGCCAGGCTTGAGCGTCGCCAAGCCTCGGGCCGACAACGACATCCGCGCCGGCAGCCCTCCTCCCAACAACCAACGCCCAAACCAGTGCACGCCAAATGCCTGGTCATCGGCAAGCAGATCGGCATCGACATGCACCGCACGCACCTCAATGCCTTGTGCCGCCAGCAACGCCAGCAGCGCCTGGAACCGGGCTCGCTCCGTCACCATCAGCGGATAGCGGTGCTGACGGTCGCGCGGGCCGATGCTGATGTGCAGCGCCTCCAGGTTTTCACTCAGTTGCTCTTCGACGGCGAATGCCAGGGCCTGAGGCCGGGGCTGGCGTCGAGAGGGCCATGGATCGCTGCGCAACCAGCTGCACATTTCCATCGGCAACAGCACATCGACGGGCCGTCCGCTCAACTCGCCGGCCGCCTCATGCAGAGGCAGGCGACGACGCTCGCCGGTGGGCGACCACACGCAGCATGGCCAGTTGGCGCAAGGCGCGCCCAGGCCTTCGGCCGTCAGGTAAAGCCAGGTTTTCATCAGGGAAGCTCGCTGGTGCTCAAGGGTAGGAAACGACGCTGACGAACAGTCCAGCGCCCGCTAACGGAATCGCGCTCAACATCCGAGGCCAGGCGCAGACGGCTGCCGGCGTGGGTCACACTCACGGTGATCCGGAACCAGCGACTGCCCACCCCCAGACCGTGGCTGTTGAGGCCCAGCCCGGACAACACCGGGTCGTTGGTAAACGCCTGCACGCTGGCGTAGGGCGCGTGGCGACGCTGGTTGACCAACGCGTTGGCCGGCCCGTCCTCCATGCCGTCCAGGGTCATCAGTAATTGCCACGGTGCGGTATTGATATTCAGCCGCGCGTCCTTGGGCAGCAGCACCACCCAAGGCTCCAGGCGCCGCAGTGTCTGGCCGTCGATGCCCGGCAACAGACGCAGTTGACTCAGCTCCTGCACCGGCCCGACCTGGGGCAACGACAGCGGCGGTAAATCCAGCAAGGCCAGCAAGCGAGTCCAGCGGCCGAGGGTGACCTGATCGATTTTCCCCAGGGCCAGCAGCGCGTTGAGATTCAGGCGCCCGGACAAATCCTCGATATCGATGTGCAGCTCGGCGCCGTCAACTTCCAAGACGGGCTCGAGCCGAGCCCAACCCTGGCTCAGGTCAACAGGCCCGGACGGCGTTATCCCACTGTTTTCCAACACCACCCGCGCCCAGTCTTCCCCTGCCAATCCCAATTGCCGCAACTGGACCTGTTGCAGCTGCTGCGCGCTGCTGTGCAACAACAGGCGATGACTGCGCAACAGGCCACCGATCAGCAGCAAGGCCAGGCTCAGCACCAGCAGCACGCTGATCAGCGCCACACCACGTTGTCGGCTCATGGCAACGCCCCCGGCAACAGCAACACCCGACGGACCTGTTCGAAACGCCCCGCCGACACGATCAACTCCAACGCCAGCGGCGCAGTGTCACTCACGGTTTCGCTGTGCCAGCCCCGTTGTGGGTCGAACACACGCCAGCTCAGGCCGTGTACGTCGTCGAGCAGCTTCTGCTGCTGCACAAGGGACGTGCCTTCGCCGGCACTGTCGCGCCACAACACGGCACCCTCGAGCCGATAGCTCACCGTCTGCCGTTCGCTGCGCGGCTGGTCCAGTGGATTGCGCCAATGGCTGCGCTGCAGTTGCAAACGCCCCGGCGCGAGCACGAGCGAGCCGGCAACCGCCTGCCACACATCCCGCTCGATCACACCGACGGCACGCTGCAAGGCCCGGATGTCGCGCTCATGCTGACCGGTCCCCTGCTGGGTGCGCACGACGCCGTCGAACAGCCGCCAACTGGCCAGGCCGAGCAGGGCAAAAATGCCGATGGCGATGACCAGTTCCAACAAGGTGAAACCCGACTGCTTATTCATCACGGCTGCGGATCCATCCGGTGGTGCGGTGCACGACCGTCGCGCTGTCGACACGGCTGACCTGAATCTCGACCTGCAGCAAGCGCCCATCAGCGGCCGGGGCGATACGTTGTTGCAAGAGCCAGTCGCGACGATCCAGGTGCCGGCTCAGCCACTGTTGCCCCGGTGGCGTAGTGGCTTGCAGGCGCAGTTCGTTCAACTGATTGTCCGCCAGCCAGGCGCCGAACAGACGCTCCTCGAGCCCCGCGCTTTGCTTGAGCACGAACTGACTGGCCGAGAGCACGGCGGCCGCCAGCGTCGCGAAAATCGCCAGGGCGATCACGACTTCCAACAGCGTGAAGCCGCGGCAACCGGCAGCCGGCCTGCGAGGGTCAGTCATCGATCAGCGGCTCCGCCAATCCATCGCTCGACACCCGGGAAATCGTCTGCCCGGCGACTTTGATGAGCAGCCTGAAGGGGCTGATCTCGTCACTGCTGAGCATCAACAACTGCGGTGGACCTTGAACATCATCGAGCCTGAGGACATGACCGTCCTGCTCCAACCCGAGCGTCAGCCCCTCAGGCAATCGATGCAACGCCGACACCGCCGTCCAGCCCTGGGCTTCAAGGCGCAACGCCTGGTAACTAAGAGGCTGCACGCGCACACCGTATTCCTGCCCGTCCAGTACCGCCCGCTCGCGCAACTGCTGGACCACACGGACGAAATCTTGGGCTTGCTGCCGGGCCTCACGTGCCGGGCTCGAACCCGTGGCGAAGCTGACCATGCCCGCCAGTACCCCGATCAGCACGATGACAACCATCAGTTCCAGCAAGGTGAAGCCCCGGCAATGACGACCCACGTTCACTCGGCCCAATTGCCGATGTCAGCCGCCATGCCTTCGCCGCCCAGTACGCCATCGGCGCCCAGCGAGTACAGGTCATAGCTGCCATCGACGGATTTGTGCCCCGGATTGAGGTACTGGTAGGGCGTGCCCCAAGGGTCGATCGGCAGGCTTTTCAGATAGCCCTGGGGGTTCCAGTTCCTGGCTGCTGGCGTACCGGACGGGCGTTTGCTCAGCGCCTCCAGGCCTTGTTGGGTCGACGGGTACTGGAAGTTATCGAGGCGGTACATTTCCAGGGCCGTGGCGATCGCCTGGATATCGGTGCGGGCGGCCGTGACCTTGGCCTGGTCGGGTCGGCTCATGAACTGCGGTACCACGATGGCGCCCAGCACGCCAATGATGACCACCACCACCATGATTTCGATCAGGGTGAAGCCGCGTTGAGGGCGTGCAGGTCGCTTGCTTTGAAATTTCATCGGTCAATTCACCAATTGGTTGAGGCTCAGGATCGGTAGGAGGATGGCCATGACGATCAGCAGCACGACGCCGCCCATCACCACCAACATGGCCGGTTCGAACAGGCTCACCACCAGCGCGATACGCGCCGCGAGGCTGGCTTCCTGTTGTTCGGCGGCCCGGGCCAGCATGCTGTCGAGCTCGCCGGCCCGTTCGCCGCTGGCGATCATATGCAGCATCAGCGGCGGGATATCGCCGCCCTGCTCCAGGCCGCGGGTCAGGGTCCCGCCTTCGCGGACCGAACGAGCGACGTCGGCCATGCGGGCGCGGATCGTCAGGTTGCCGATCACCTGCGCGGCGATGTGCAAGGCATCCACTAGAGGCACGGCGCTTTTGCTCAGGATCGCCAGGGTGCTGGCGAATCGGGCCGCCTCCATCGCCCGCAGCACTTCGCTCAACACCGGCAGCCGCAGCAACACACGGTGCCAGCGCAGGCGCCACGCCGGTTGGCGCAGGCTCCAACGCCACAACCCGAGCAGCCCGGCCAGCGCACCGAGCAGCAGCAGGCCATAGCGGCGCAAGCCATCGCTCACGGCGATCAGCGCCTGGGTCAGCCAGGGCAACGGCTGGCCGCTGTCGATGAAAATCTTCACCACATCCGGCACCACGTAACCCAGCAGGAAACCAACAATCGCGACACAGGCCAGCATCAGGATCAGCGGGTACACCAACGCCAGTTGAATGCGCTGGCGTGACGCCTGGCGCGCCTGGGTGTAGCTCGCCAGTTGCTCCAAGACTTGCCCCAGGTGCCCGGATTGCTCGCCCGCCGCGACCGTGGCGCAGAACAGCTCGGGGAACGCCTGGGGAAAGGCCCTCAGTGCCGTCGCCAACGCATGGCCTTCCATCACCCGGCTGCGCACCGCCGCCAGCAGGTGGGCGACGCGGCGCTTCTGGCTCTGTTGCGCCACCGCTCCCAGGGACTCTTCGAGGGGCAGGCCGGCCTGGATCAAGGTGGACAGCTGCAATGTCAGCAACGCCAGATCTGCCGGGCTCAAACGCGCCCCGGCATGTCGCCCGCCCAGGGTTCGCGGTTCCTTGGCTTCAGCCAGTTCGCTGGGCAGCAAGCCGCGCTCGCGCAGCAACTGGCGAGCATGGCGCGGGCTGTCGGCTTCCACACGGCCCTTGCAGCGGCGGCCCTGGGCGTCTTCGGCCCGATAGTCGAAGGTCGGCACGGTGCTAATCCTCCTGGGTGATGCGCAGCAGTTCGTCGACGCTGGTCAGGCCTTCCAGCACCCGCTGGCGACCGTCCTGAAACAGGCTGCGGGAGGTCTTGCGCGCCTCGACGGCCAGCGCCTGCTCGGTGGCGCCCTGATGAATCAGTTGCGACAGGGCGGCGCTGACATTCACCAGTTCATAGATACCGAAGCGTCCGCGATAACCCTTCTGGCAGTGCTCGCAGCCCTGGGCCTTGAACAACCGCGGCGCGGCATCGGCGTCGAGGCCCAGACGCCGACTCGTAGCAGCGTCGGCCACATAAGGCGTCTTGCAGGACGGGCACAAGCTGCGCAACAAGCGCTGGGCGACGATGCCGGCCAGGGACGACGCCAACAGATACGCATCCACGCCCATGTCCACCAGCCGCGTGACCGCGCCGACGGCGGTGTTGGTGTGCAGGGTCGAGAGCACCAGGTGCCCGGTCAGCGACGCCTGGACGGCGATTTCGGCGGTTTCGCGGTCGCGTATTTCGCCGACCATCACCACGTCCGGATCCTGGCGCAAAATGGCCCGCAAACCACGGGCGAAGGTCATGTCGACTTTCGGGTTGACCGGCATCTGGCCGATGCCCGGCAGGTGATATTCGATCGGGTCTTCGACGGTGAGGATGTTGCGGCTCTGGTCGTTGATGCTGCTCAGCGCCGCGTACAGGCTGGTGGTTTTCCCCGACCCCGTGGGCCCGGTGACCAACACGATGCCGTGGGGCTTGCCGAGCAACTGGCGCAGGCCGGCCAGAGTGTCGTCGGGCAGGCCCAGGCGCTGCAGCTCCAGGCGCCCGGCCTGCTTGTCGAGCAGGCGCAACACCACGCGCTCGCCATGGGCCGAAGGCAGGGTCGAGACCCGCACATCGACTTCGTGCCCGGCCAGGCGCAAGGCCATTCGACCGTCCTGGGGCACGCGTTTCTCGGCGATGTCCAGGCGCGCCATGACCTTGATTCGCGACACCAGCAGACTCGCCAGTTCCCGACGCGGACGGAGCATTTCCTGCAACTGACCGTCGATGCGCATGCGCACCGACAGGTACTGTTCGAACGTTTCCAGGTGCACGTCCGAGGCGTGTTCGCGGACCGCCTCGCTGAGCAAGGCATTGATCAGCCGGATGATCGGCGCATCGCCTTGCTGCTCCAGCAGGTCGGTGGTCTGCGGCATCTGGTCGGCCAGGCTGAGCAGGTCCAGTTCCTCGTCCAGACCTTGGGCGACCTGTTCGGCGGCGCTCTGGCCCTGGCGATAGACGCTGGCCAGGCGCGCGGCGAACGGCGCCGGCTCCAGCACCAGGATAGGCAAATCTCGACCGCACAGACGTTGCACTTCGGCCACGGCGGTCAAGGGCGTATCGCGGCGCATGACCAAGCTCAAGGTCGGCCCCTCGCCTTCCAGCAACACGCCCAGGCGCCTGGCGAAACCAAAGGGCAACGGCTCGCTCACAGGTCACCGGAGCGCTGTGGGCGCGGGTCGGCCGACGGCGCTTGCGGGGAGGATTCGAACAACTGGCGAGCGTCCCGCGGCAGCAGCAGCGAATTGTTCTTCCGCGAGCCCCGCTTGCTCAGGTCCCGGAGCGCGTCATAACGCTGACGGCTCACCTCGGCGAGGTCTTCGTTGCTGCGCACGATGGTCGGGCGCAGGAATACCATCAGGTTGCTTTTGGTCTGGGTGTCGCGGTTCCAGCGAAACAGCGCGCCCAGGTACGGAATACTGCGCAGCAACGGCACACCGCTTTGCTGGGTGCGAACACTGTCGCGGATCAAGCCGCCGATCACGATGATCTCGCCATCGTCCGCCAGGATCGTGCTCTTCAAGGCCCGCTTGTTGGTGATCAGGTCCGAGGAGTCCACACCGGAGACCGACGGCGCGATGTCCGAGACTTCCTGCTCGACCTCAAGGCGCAAGGTCGAGCCTTCGTTGATGTACGGCTTGACCTTGAGGCTGATGCCGACGTCCTTGCGTTCGACGGTGGTGAACGGATTGTCCGCACCGTTACCGCTGGTGGCGTAGGAGCCGGTCTTGAACGGGACGTTCTGGCCCACGATGATTTCCGCTTCCTGATTATCCAGGGTCAGCAGGCTGGGTGTGGACAGCAGGTTGCTGTGGGTATTGCTCGCCAGCGCCGAGATCAGCGCACTGAAGCGGTCGCCGCCCAGCCGCAGGATCGCGCCTTCCGGTCCTTTATCCAGTTCGCTGAGGTTCAGGTTGCCGATGATCGGGATGTCGGTTCCCGGGAAGTTGATGAACCCGGTCGCGCTGCCTCTGTCGAGGCCCCACTGCACGCCCAAGGCTTCGGTAATGTCCCCGGAAACCTCCACGATGGCCGCGTGGATAAGCACCTGGGCCCGAGGTTGATCCAGTTCACGGACGATGTTTTCGATGATGCGGACCTGGGCCGGATCGGCGATCAACACCAGGGCATTCTGGCTTTCATCGGCCTTGATCATGAACGGGCGGGTGGCGGCAATGTCCCGCTGGCCGGCCAGGGTCGGCGTGGTTTTTTTATCCTGCCCGACGCCTTCCAGCACCTCGGCCAATTGCTTGGCATCGCTATGGCGCAGACGGATGACCCGGGCGTTGTCCTGGGAGACGACGGCAGGGACGTCGAGGGTCCGAGCCAGGTTGACCAAGCGCTGACGCACCACCGGTGCGCCGATGATCACCAGGCGATTGCTGCGGGCATCGGCGATCACCAGGCCCGCCATATCGCCCTCGCGCTTGCCACCGGAGGCTTCCATCAGCGGTGCGATATCGCCGGCCTGGGCATGCCGCAACCGCACCACCACATGATTGCGGTTGCGCCCTGAGTCCAACTGCCGAACCACGTCGGCAATGCGCTGGGCATTGGCAGCCGTGTCGGTGACCACCAGCGCGTTGGACGATACCGAAGGGCCGACGTAACCATTGGCCGACACCAAGGGCCGGACCAGCCCGGCGACGTCGGCAGCGATGCTCGATTGCAGGTCGATGACCCGGGTGACGAACTGCGACGGCGTGGCGCTTTTCGCATCAGTGATTCCGGCGCGCGTCTTGGCCTCGCTGACCGGGGTGATCAGGATCCGCTCGCCTTCGTCGATCACGGTGAAGTTATGCGCATCGAGTACCGAATAGAACAACCGCCGCACGCCTTCGCGGTCCAGCGCCTCACGGGACATGACGGTGATGCGCCCCGACACCCGGGGATCGAGCACCACGGTCTTGCCCAGGATCGCGGAGAACTCCTCGACCACATCGCGCAGTTCCGCGTTGTTCATCGCCAGTTGCCACTGGGTCTCTTCGGCCTGTAGCAAACCGGCGGGCGTCAGTAGGCACGACGTGGCGAGGCAGAGCAGGACCCGCGAAACACGGCCCCGGATAAAGCTGTTCATGAATTCGATCACTCTGATTGCCCGGCCACCGGGCGTAGGTATTGCGAGGAATGCAGCGCCGCATGGCGCCCGTCTTCGAGCTCCAACCGGCGTAGCAAGGGCTTGACCGCGTGTTGCAGGGCCAACCGTTCTTCACGTCCGTTGCGCCACAACGTCACATGGCTGGCCTCGACCCGGCGCAGCACGCTGCCACCGGGCAAGCGCTCACCCACCTGATAAATGCGCGGGCCGGCAGCGTCCGCGAGCAATGCCCGGGACAAGCCTTGGTCGGCGACAAAACTGGCTTGCAACGTAATCGGTTCGGCGCTCGGGGCGTGGGCACCTTCAGGCGCCAGGCCAAGCACCGTGGCCACGGCCTGGACGTTGGGCAGGTCGCGGACAGGAGCCACCGGCGGGTTGGTCAGCACCGGTACATCACGGCCCAATACCTGGCGAAAGCGCCACTCTTGCCCGGCCAGGAAGATCCCGTACAGCAGCGGCAGGAGCACCAGCAGCAGCTTCGGCAGACGGCTGCCGACCCGAAAAGACAGGCTCACCGTTGTGCGCTCTGGATCGTGCCCGCGGGCTTGGCGAAGGACATTCGCCGCACCACCCGGCGTCCGGAAAACTCATGCCAGAGCACAGCGCACAGATGCAGCGCGACCAGCATCGCAAGCACCACGCAAGACAGGGTGTGGACGGTGTTGGCCAGTTCGATCAGTGCCGGATCGCCCAGTGGCTGGGGGATGTGAACAATGCCGAAGACACTGATGGCGCTTTTCATCATCAGCACACCAGTCACCAGCACGATGCCAATGACCAGGTAGATCAGCGTGTGTACCGCCAGGGCTAGCCACTGTGTAAATGAAGACGCGGTTCCACGGGCTTCCAGCGCGCCGAAAAACAGGCAGGCCCGCCACACGAAAAATGGAATGAACAGCGTGGTCAGCGACACATTGAGTGAGCCGATCCACTGTTCGGTCGAAGCTGACACCGGGTTGAACGCCACATAAAAACCGGACACCAACGCCCATAAGATAATGGCCGCCGACACCCAGTGCAGCAGCACCCGTCGCCTGGAGTAATTGATAGACATCACTGCGCGCTCGTATGAAGGCCCCAGGCAACCCGTGCGGATCGCCTGGGGCCATGCCTGTCAGGACTTACAGCTTGTCCCAGGCGCTCTGCCAGGACGCACCGACTCCCGGCTCGAAACCGTTCGACGTCGGGCTGTACTGCTTGCAGTAGCCGGACGCCGGGAACGGCTTGCACTCGAAGACTTCGTCAGTCTTGGGTTGCAGCACTTTCGTGCCGGCGGTGTAGTCGCTGAGGCCTTCAGGGAACACGAAGTCGTACTCGATGCCCGCGCCCTCGCCGGTCAAGGTGACCGCCTGGGTGTCCTGGCGATTGGTGCGCCCGTCTTCGGTGGTCCCCACCAGTGTCAGGGTGTGAGCGCCAGGCGCGCTGCGCACGTCCAGGTTCAGGCCGGTGCTGCCTTCACCCACGGTCTGACTAACGACACCGACCTGCTTGTTCTTCTCATCGAACAGCGTGGCTTCAAGGTTCATCCTGCGGTTCGTCTGCGCGGTGAAGGCCATGCTGACCCGACCTTTGTCGAGTACGTACTCTGGCTGCAGGGAAGAAATTTCCATGCTGGCGCCAGCGTCTTCCTTCATGTCCAGTTGCACTTCATAGCGCTTAACGCCACTTTCGTCCTGGGCGTACAGGCTGTTGGCGCCCTTGATCGGCGTGATGTTGCCGTCTTCGTCACGAATACCGGCACGAATCAGGGGGTGAGCGTTGTTGATGGCTTCGGCCAGTTTGAACGACCAGTTCTCAGGCTTGCCTTCCTCGGCGTTGTCGATGCTGATTTCTACGCTGTATTCGGCACTTTCGCCGGTCGCGGAGAACGCCCGGGCCTTGACCTTGTCACCCACCAGCAATGGGGTCGATGGCGCAATGCTGCCCACCGGCTGCCAGCCGCCCGGCAATGCGGCTTCGGCGAGAATGTTCACATCCGCCGGATCATAGAACGCATTGGCGGTGTCACCTACCGTCCAGACCGCCAGGATGACGTGATGACCCGTCTTGCTGTCGGGAATGACGCAGTTATGCGGGGTACCTGCTACCGGGAGTTGATTACCGCCATCCACCGTACAGAACGGCGTGCGGTCGAACGAGGCTCGCTTGAGCGCTTCGTTGGGATTCCAACCGTCGCGAGTGATGAAGTATTCGTGCTTGGTCGCTGGGTGCGCCGCGGTGTAGTGCCATTTAAAGGCAATATTGCGGTCATTGATTTCAGTCAGGTGCCAGCGCGTGGCCGACTGGGCATCGAGGGCGGAAAACATGGCGTGGCCGCCGCTGGCGATTTTACCGTCAATGGGACCTTGCAGCGGGGCACCGCCCACTCCATTGGGGAAACCTTTAAAGGTTTCACCGGTACTTTGTGGCTCGTATTGCGCTTGCCCGCAATTTTTGTTTTCGCCTTTCTGGCACAGCAATGCACGCGAAGGTGGCACGTCGAGGTAACCATGGGCCAGTACACTTTGGGATGCCGCCATGGCCGACAACAGAACTAATGAGGACGCACACCCCGTTAATAGATTGCTCTTGTTGAAGTTATTCTTCATATAAGTTCCAGACTAGTCATCAAAATGAAAGACGGATCACCGTCCTCTTGAAAGGTGCGCCAGACCGCTCAGCGCACACCCTTGCAAGTGACCGGAACCTTATAGAAAGTCGAACACTCCCTATGTAGGAAAAATCTCTCAACATAGAAGGAATGATCTCTGAATCGATTTCCCCTACATAACTAGAGAAACATCTTACGAACAGAAATAACTCTCAACCAAAGACAAACAAACACACCCAAAAGAAGCCATTGGCTGCTTTAGGTCGGATCGTTAAACAAGCGCGCATAAAAAAGCCTGTCCGGCGCAGGTCCGGACAGGCTGGGTGACAGGGACCGCAATCAGACGTGATATTGCGCCGACAATTCATGCACCGCCCGTAGGAAGGCGCCAGCGTGTTCGGGGTCGACTTCCGGGGTGATGCCATGGCCGAGGTTGAACACATGGCCGCTGCCACTGCCGTAGCTGGCCAGGATGCGCCCGACTTCAGCACGAATGGCTTCAGGCTTGGCGTAGAGCACGGTCGGGTCCATGTTGCCTTGCAGCGCGACCTTGTGACCGACGCGCTCACGAGCGTTGCCAATGTCGCAGGTCCAATCCAGGCCCAGGGCGTCGGCGCCGACATCGGCGATGCTTTCCAGCCACAGGCCGCCGTTCTTGGTGAACAGGATCACCGGGACTTTGCGACCCTCGTGCTCGCGGATCAGGCCGCTGACGATCTTGCGCATGTAGGCCAGGGAGAATTCCTGGTACGCCGCCGCCGACAGGTTGCCGCCCCAGGTGTCGAAGATCTGTACCGCTTGCGCACCGGCCAGGATCTGGCCGTTGAGGTAGGACGTGACCGACTGGGCCAGCTTGTCCAGCAACAGGTGCATGGCTTGCGGGTTGTCGTAGAGCATTGCCTTGGTCTTGCGGAAGTCCTTCGACGAGCCGCCTTCGACCATGTAGGTGGCCAGGGTCCATGGGCTGCCAGAGAAACCGATCAGCGGCACACGACCATTGAGCTCGCGGCGGATGGTGCTGACCGCGTCCATGACGTAGCCCAGGTCTTTCTGTGGATCGGGAATCGGCAGGGCCTCGATGTCGGCCAGGGTGCTGATGACTTTCTTGAAGCGCGGACCTTCGCCGGTCTCGAAGTACAGGCCTTGGCCCATGGCATCGGGAATGGTCAGGATGTCGGAGAACAGGATGGCCGCGTCCAGCTGCGGATACCGATCCAGCGGCTGCATCGTCACTTCGCAGGCGAACTGTGGGTTCATGCACAGGCTCATGAAGTCACCGGCCTTGGCGCGGCTGGCGCGGTATTCCGGCAGGTAGCGACCGGCCTGGCGCATCATCCACACCGGGGTGACGTCTACGGGTTGCTTGAGCAGGGCGCGAAGGAAACGGTCGTTCTTCAGGGCAGTCATGTCGGCATCCGGAAAAAAAGTGCGGGCATTTTCTCAGAGCGCGACGCAAAAGGCACGGCAAGAGCCGTGCCTTTTATCTATCGGGGCAATTTGTCGCGGGGCAGCACAACTTTCGCAACCCCACAAAACACCTGTGGGAACTTTTTTTGTGGGAGCAAGGCTTGCCCGCGATGAAAACACCGCGGTCTCTTGAGTACCGAGGCGCCTGGATCGCGAGCAAGCTTTGCTCCCACAAAGCTCACACACAGGGTTTGGTGTCGTTCGGTCAGACTTGCAGGTAATCCAGGATCCCTTCCGCCGCATTGCGGCCTTCGAAGATCGCCGTCACCACCAGGTCGGAACCACGGACCATGTCGCCACCGGCGAAGATCTTCGGGTTGCTGGTCTGGTGCTTGTACTGACCCTGCTCCGGCGCCACGACGCGGCCCTGGCTGTCGGTCTGGATGCTGAACTGCTCGAACCACGGCGCCGGGCTTGGACGGAAACCGAAGGCGATGACCACGGCGTCGGCCGGGATGATCTCTTCGGAACCGGGAATCGGCTCGGGGCTGCGGCGGCCACGGGCGTCCGGTTCGCCGAGACGGGTCTCGACCACTTTCACGCCTTCGACCTTGTCTTCACCGACAATGGCGATCGGCTGGCGGTTATAGAGGAACTTCACGCCTTCTTCCTTGGCGTTCTTCACCTCTTTGCGCGAGCCGGGCATGTTGGCTTCGTCACGACGGTAGGCACAGGTCACCGACTTGGCGCCCTGGCGAATCGACGTACGGTTGCAGTCCATCGCCGTGTCGCCACCGCCGAGCACCACGACCTTCTTGCCCTTCATGTCGACGAAATCTTCCGGCGACTTTTCAAAGCCCAGGTTGCGGTTGACGTTGGCGATCAGGAAGTCGAGTGCGTCATAGACGCCTGGCAGGTCCTCACCGGCAAAGCCGCCCTTCATGTAGGTGTAGGTGCCCATGCCCATGAATACCGCATCGTATTCTTCGAGCAGTTGCTCCATGGTCACGTCCTTGCCCACCTCGGTGTTCAAGCGGAACTCGATGCCCATGCCGGTGAAGACTTCGCGACGATTGCTCAGCACGGTCTTTTCCAGCTTGAACTCGGGGATGCCGAAGGTCAGCAGACCGCCGATTTCCGGGTTCTTGTCGAACACCACCGGGGTCACGCCACCACGCACCAGCACATCGGCACAGCCCAGGCCCGCCGGGCCGGCACCGATGATCGCCACGCGCTTGCCGGTCGGCTTGACCTTGGACATGTCCGGGCGCCAGCCCATGGCGAACGCGGTGTCGGTGATGTACTTCTCCACCGAACCAATGGTCACCGCGCCAAAACCGTCGTTGAGGGTGCACGCACCTTCGCACAGGCGATCCTGCGGGCACACCCGGCCGCAGACTTCCGGCAGGGTGTTGGTCTGGTGGGACAGCTCGGCGGCCTGGAGGATGTTGCCCTCGGCCACCAGTTTCAGCCAGTTGGGAATGAAGTTGTGCACCGGGCACTTCCATTCGCAATACGGGTTACCGCAGCCCAGGCAGCGGTGGGCCTGGTCGGCCGACTGCTGGGGTTTGAAAGGCTCGTAGATTTCCACGAACTCTTTCTTGCGTTGACGCAACAGTTTCTTCTTCGGATCCTTGCGCCCGACATCGATGAACTGGAAGTCGTTATTCAGACGTTCAGCCATTGTTAAAACCTCATCAAACTCTTCAGGCGCATATCACTGCGGGTTGGCACGAGTGCTGGAAAGCAACGACTTCAGGTTGGCAGCCTTGGGCTTGACCAGCCAGAAACGGCGCAAGTAGTCATCGAGGTTCTCGGCGAGTTCACGACCCCACTCGCTGTCGGTTTCCGCGACGTACTCGTTCAGCACGTTTTGCAGGTGGCTGCGATAGGCTTCCATCGCCTCGCCGCTGATCCGCTGGATTTCCACCAGTTCGTGGTTGACCCGGTCAACGAAGGTGTTGTCCTGGTCGAGCACGTAGGCGAAACCGCCGGTCATGCCTGAGCCGAAGTTATAACCGGTCTTGCCCAGCACGCAGACAAAACCACCGGTCATGTACTCGCAGCAGTGATCGCCGGTGCCTTCCACCACAGTGTGGGCCCCGGAGTTACGCACGGCAAAACGCTCGCCCGCGGTGCCGGCGGCGAACAGCTTGCCGCCTGTGGCGCCGTAGAGGCAGGTGTTGCCGATGATGGCACTGTCCTGAGTCTTGTAGACGCTGCCCTTGGGCGGAACGATGACCAGCTTGCCGCCGGTCATGCCCTTGCCCACGTAGTCGTTGGCATCGCCTTCCAGGTACATGTTCAGGCCACCGGCGTTCCAGACGCCGAAGCTCTGGCCTGCGGTGCCCTTGAAGCGGAAGGTCACCGGCGCCTTGGCCATGCCCTGGTTGCCGTGCTTGCGCGCGATTTCGCCGGAGATCCGTGCGCCGATGGAACGGTCGCAGTTGCAGATATCCAGGTCGAACTCGGCACCGCTCAGGTCGTTGATCGCCGCAGCGGCCATGTCGACCATCTTCTCGGCCAGCTCACCCTTGTCGAATGGCGGGTTGCGATCAACCTGGCAGAACTGTGGCTTGTCTGCCGGAATGTAATCGCTGCCCAGCAATGGGGTCAGGTCCAGGTGATGCTGCTTGGCGGTCTGGCCTTCGATCACTTCCAGCAGATCGGTACGGCCGATCAGCTCTTCAAGCGAGCGCACGCCCAGCTTCGCCAGCCACTCACGGGTCTCTTCGGCCACGTAGGTGAAGAAATTCACCACCATGTCGACGGTACCAATGTAGTGGTCCTTGCGCAGCTTGTCGTTCTGGGTCGCGACGCCGGTGGCGCAGTTGTTCAGGTGGCAGATGCGCAGGTATTTGCAGCCCAGGGCGATCATCGGCGCGGTGCCGAAGCCGAAGCTCTCGGCGCCGAGGATGGCGGCCTTGATCACGTCCAGGCCGGTTTTCAGGCCACCGTCGGTCTGCACCCGGACCTTGCCGCGCAAATCGTTGCCGCGCAGGGTCTGGTGGGTTTCAGCCAGGCCCAGTTCCCACGGTGCGCCAGCGTACTTGATCGAAGTCAGCGGCGATGCGCCGGTGCCGCCGTCGTAGCCGGAGATGGTGATCAGGTCGGCATAGGCCTTGGCCACGCCGGCCGCGATGGTGCCAACGCCGGCTTCCGCCACCAGTTTCACCGAGACCAGCGCCTTGGGGTTCACCTGCTTGAGGTCGAAGATCAGTTGCGACAAGTCTTCGATCGAGTAGATGTCGTGGTGCGGCGGCGGCGAGATCAGGGTCACGCCGGGTACCGCGTAGCGCAGCTTGGCGATCAGGCCGTTGACCTTGCCGCCGGGCAACTGGCCGCCTTCGCCGGGCTTGGCGCCCTGGGCAACCTTGATCTGCAGCACTTCAGCGTTGACCAGATATTCCGGCGTCACACCGAAGCGGCCGGTCGCCACCTGCTTGATTTTCGAACTCTTGATGGTGCCGTAGCGCGCCGGGTCTTCGCCGCCTTCACCGGAGTTGGAACGCGCACCGAGGCGGTTCATGGCTTCGGCCAGGGCTTCGTGGGCTTCCGGGGACAAGGCGCCCAGGGAAATACCGGCCGAATCGAAGCGCTTGAGCACCGATTCCAGCGGCTCTATTTCACTGATGTCCAGCGGCGTGTCGAGGGTCTTGACCTTGAGCAGGTCGCGAATCATCGACACCGGACGGTTGTCCACCAACGAGGTGTATTCCTTGAACTTGCTGTAGTCGCCCTGCTGCACGGCGGCTTGCAAGGTGCTGACCACGTCCGGGTTGTAGGCGTGGTACTCGCCACCATGGACGAACTTCAACAGACCGCCTTGCTGGATCGGCTTACGCGGGCTCCAGGCTTCGGCCGCCAGGGCTTTCTGTTCGGCTTCGATGTCGACGAAACGCGCACCTTTGATGCGGCTCGGCACGCCACGGAAGCTCAGCTCGCAGACTTCTTCGGACAGGCCGATGGCCTCGAACAGTTGCGCGCCACGGTACGAGGCGATGGTCGAGATACCCATCTTCGACAGGATCTTGAGCAGGCCCTTGGTGATGCCCTTGCGGTAGTTCTTGAACACCTCATAGAGGTCGCCCAGCACTTCACCGGTACGGATCAGGTCGCCCAGCACTTCATAGGCCAGGAACGGATACACCGCCGAGGCACCGAAACCGATCAGCACCGCGAAGTGATGCGGATCGCGGGCGGTGGCGGTCTCTACCAGGATGTTGGAGTCGCAGCGCAGGCCTTTTTCGGTCAGGCGATGGTGCACCGCACCGGTGGCCAGCGAGGCATGGATCGGCAGCTTGCCCGGCGCGATATGACGGTCGCTGAGGACGATCTGGGTACGACCGGCGCGCGCGGCTTCTTCAGCCTGATCGGCCACGTTGCGGATCGCCGCTTCCAGGCCGACGCTTTCGTCGTAGTTCAGGTCGATGACCTGGCGCGCAAAGCCCGGGCGGTCGAGGTTGGTCAACGAGCGCCACTTGGCCGGGGAAATGACCGGCGAGCTGAGGATCACCCGCGAGGCGTGTTCCGGCGACTCCTGGAAAATGTTGCGCTCGGCACCGAGGCAGATTTCCAGGGACATCACGATCGCTTCGCGCAGCGGGTCGATCGGTGGGTTGGTCACCTGGGCGAACTGCTGGCGGAAATAGTCGTACGGCGTACGCACGCGCTGCGACAGCACGGCCATCGGCGTGTCGTCACCCATGGAGCCGACCGCTTCGTAGCCCTGCTCGCCCAGCGGGCGCAGCACCTGGTCACGCTCTTCGAACGTCACCTGGTACATCTTCATGTACTGCTTGAGCTGGTCAACATCATAGAAAGCCGAGCCATGGTCGTTGTCTTCCATGGTCGCCTGGATGCGCAGGGCATTCTTGCGCAGCCATTGCTTGTACGGATGACGGGACTTGAGGCGGTTGTCGATGGCGTCGGTGTCGAGGATCTGGCCGGTCTCGGTGTCCACGGCAAAGATCTGGCCCGGGCCTACGCGGCCCTTGGCGATGACGTCTTCGGGCTGATAGTTCCAGACGCCGATTTCCGACGCCAGGGTGATGAACCCGTTGGTGGTGGTGACCCAACGCGCCGGACGCAGACCGTTACGGTCCAGCAGGCACACAGCGTAGCGACCGTCGGTCATGACGATACCGGCCGGGCCGTCCCACGGCTCCATGTGCATGGAGTTGTATTCGTAGAAAGCGCGCAGGTCCGGGTCCATGGTCTCGACGTTCTGCCACGCCGGCGGCACGAGCATGCGCACGCCACGGAACAGGTCGATGCCACCGGTCACCATCAGTTCCAGCATGTTGTCCATGCTCGAGGAGTCCGAGCCCACGCGGTTGACCAGTGGGCCGAGCTCTTCGAGGTCCGGCATCAGGTCGTTGGCGAACTTGGTGCGACGGGCCACGGCCCAGTTGCGGTTGCCGGTGATGGTGTTGATCTCGCCGTTGTGGGCGAGGAAGCGGAATGGCTGGGCCAGCGGCCATTTCGGCAGGGTGTTGGTGGAGAAGCGCTGGTGGAACACGCAGATCGCGGTTTTCAGGCGCTCGTCGCTCAGGTCTGGATAGAAGGCGGTGAGGTCCGCCGGCATCATCAGGCCTTTGTAGATAATGGTCTTGTGGGAAAAGCTGCAGATGTAGTGATCGGTGTCGGCGGCATTGGCCACGGACGAACGACGACGGGAGCTGAACAGCTTGATCGACATGTCCTGGTCGCTCAAGCCTTCGCCGGCGATGAACACCTGTTCGATCTGCGGCAGGCGCTCAAGCGCCAGGCGGCCGAGGACACTGGTGTCGATCGGCACTTTGCGCCAGCCGACCAGTTGCAGGCCGGCAGCCAGGATTTCGCGATTCATGTTTTCGCGAGCCGCTTGCGCCTTCACCGGGTCCTGATTGAAGAACACCATGCCCACGGCGTACTGCTTGGGCAGGGTCACGCCAAACGTTTCCTGGGCTACGGCACGCAGGAACTCGTCGGGCTTTTGAATCAGCAAGCCACAACCGTCGCCGGTCTTGCCGTCGGCGTTGATCCCACCACGGTGGGTCATGCAGGTCAGGGCCTCAATGGCCGTTTGCAAAAGGGTGTGGCTGGGCTCGCCCTGCATATGAGCTATCAGGCCGAAACCGCAGTTATCCTTGAATTCATCTGGTTGGTACAGACCTGCTTTCATAGACACTTTCTCACCAGGCTGCCTCTAATCGAGGCAAATTTCTTTTCAATTCAACCAGTTGCATACCGCGCCGAACGTACGCCAGCTTTGCGGGGGCAAAAGGGAGGTCATTGTACACACCGACACAGAGGCTCACAAATTTGACGACGAACTGTCGCAAATCCATGTCGCATTTGTGAAAGGTTTAAAGCTATATGCTGTGCTAGTCAAAACTTTTTTGGGTTCGACCGCTACGACTCAAACGCTACTGTGACGCAGACACCACAAGGCGCGCGACCTGAAAGGTCGCCCGCCCCTGCGGAAATTTTGAGGTTGCCGGGAGAGGCGGCCTGGGTAAGGCCGCCGAATCTTCAGCGAGTTGCTGCCAGTTCCTGTTGGACGCTGGCGACAGTGCGAGGCCAAGGTTTACCAGCCTGAACCTTCGCTGGCAAGGCCTTGATGGCGGAAACGGCTGCATCACGGTTGGCAAAGCTGCCGTAGGTGATGACATACAGCGGCTTGCCATTGAGGACTTTCTTGAAATAGCGGTACTCGCCGCCCTGCTCCTTGACGAAGCTCTGTGCCGCGGCTTCGGAGCTGGTGCCGAGGATCTGCACTACGTAGTTGCCCGGTGCCTGGCCAGCGTACCAGCTACCGCCCGTGGCCTTGGCCGGAGCAGCAGGCTTGGCTGCGGGTGCTGGCGCCGCGGGCTTGGCGGCAGGCGCTGGAACCGGGACTGGCTTGGCGGTGGCCACCTGGGTGGGCGCCGGGGTCGGCTTGGCGGCCGGAGCAGGCGTTGGCGTCGGTGCAGGACCCGCCGGCACGCCCACAGGCGGCGCAGTGGTGGTCACGGTCGGAGGCACGTCGCTGCTGTCGTCGATCGGTGGCGCCGCACCGTCGTCGCCTTCGGTGATGCCGCCGGCCGCTTCAGCCAGCGGGCCGCGCATGACCGGTTGCGACTGGCCGACCAGCGGCAGTGGCATCGGCTGGGTGTTGCCGGCGAATTCCACTGCCGGCGCACCACCGTTGGGTTGCGGCGTCCCTTGGCCGAGGGGCAGTTGCGCCTGTTCGTTGGCAGGGGCACCCGTGGTGGGTGCCTTGGTGCGACCCGGCATCAGCCAGGCGGCGGCAACCGCGACCACGACGACGGCGGAAATTGCCAATACGTGTTTCTTCGGCATGTTGAACCCCATACTTGGACGCTTCACCGCTGAGCGGCTAGCAATCATGACTTCGATCAGAGCATCGCGGGCGACCTGGTTGATGTTGCCAGGCCAACCGTCGGCGCTTTCGTGAATCTCAGAGATCTGATCGGCGGTAAAAAGTTCGATACCCCGGCCCGCACCCTCAAGACGCTGGGCCAGGTATTCACGCGTTTCTTCCTCGGTATAGGGCGCCAGCTCGATGACGTGGAAGCGCTCTTCCTCAAGGCTCAATTGGTCCAGGTCGGCGATCAGCGACGACTCACCAAACAGGAACACATGAGGGCGACCCTCCGGCGCACCGGCTGCCAGGGCCAGCAGGGCCTCAAGAGCCGACTCGTCGAGTTGCTCGGCATCGTCCACCAGCAGATAGACTTCCTGCCCGGTCAGCGCCAGTTGCACGATCTGATCGAGAATTGCACCGACTTCGGCCTGCGCGACGTTCAGCGCCTGGGCCACCTGACGCAATACACCGGCGGCATCGCCAGCGCCACGGGCCGACACCACCACGCTTTGCACGGACTGCTTGTTGGTGCTGGCCACCAGGGCCTGGCGCAGCAAGGTCTTGCCGCTGCCCTGGGGACCGGTGACCACCAGCAGCAACTGGCTGTAGCGCGCCAGGTGATGCAACTGGCCCAGTACTGGTTTGCGCTGGGCAGGGAAGAACTTGAAGCCCGGGACCCGCGGTGCGAAAGGGTCATGACTCAATTGGAAATGGCCGAGGAAAGCCTCGTCGGCATGCAAACTAGTCATCGGAATCTTATTAACCTTTAAGCTGAGCCAGGGCGCGGTAGTCCGCTCCCAGCGTGGCCTGTAGAACTTCTTTCGGATAATCGTCGGTCACCACCGCTTCGCCCATGTGGCGCAGCAGCACCAGGCGCAGACGACCGTCGATCACTTTTTTGTCGATTGCCATGTGTTCAAGAAAATCCGCCTCGCTCATTTCCTCGGGCGGAACCACCGGCAGCCCGGCGCGCTGGAACAGACGAATACCGCGATCACGCTCCTGTTCGCTGATCCAGCCCAGGCGCGTAGACATCTCCAGGGCCATGACCGTACCGGCCGCAACCGCTTCACCGTGCAGCCAGACACCATAGCCCATGTGGGTTTCGATGGCATGGCCAAAGGTGTGACCCAGGTTGAGGGTGGCGCGCACCCCCGACTCACGCTCATCGGCACCGACCACGGCAGCCTTGGCGGCGCAGGAGCGCTCGATGGCGTAGGTCAGGGCCGCTTGATCCAGCGCACGCAGGCGGTCGACGTTCTCCTCGAGCCAGCCCAGGAATGGCTCGTCGCAGATCAGCCCGTACTTGATGACTTCCGCCAGCCCCGCAGACAGTTCGCGGGCCGGCAAGGTATTGAGGGTGGCGGTGTCGATCAGCACCACATTGGGCTGATAGAAAGCACCGACCATGTTCTTGCCCAGCGGATGGTTGATCCCGGTCTTGCCGCCCACCGACGAGTCGACCTGCGACAGCAGCGTGGTGGGGATCTGGATGAAATCGACGCCACGCTGATAGCAGGCGGCTGCAAAGCCGGCCATGTCGCCGATCACACCGCCACCCAAGGCAACCACCGTGGTGCGACGATCGTGGCGCGCAGTCAGCAGGCCGTCGAAAATAAGTTGCAGGGTTTCCCAGTTCTTGAAGGCTTCGCCGTCGGGCAATACCACGGAAATGACCGAGAAGGCCGACAGGCTGCGGGTCAGACGTTCCAGATACAGGGGTGCGACGGTTTCATTGGAAATGATCGCCACTTGCCGCCCGGCGATATGCGGCGCCAGCAGTTCGGGCTGGTCCAGCAAGCCTTCGCCAATATGAATCGGGTAGCTGCGCTCGCCCAGGTCGACCTTAAGTGTCTGCATGTGTCCCCACAGTGAAGATGGAATCAGGCGTCCTGCCTGCAATTAACGAAAGTCCACGGTGCTTGTTCTGACGCCAGTTAATGGCCATCCGCCACGCCCCAGGCGGGCCATGACGGGACGCCGAGGATAGCGCATTTCGCCAAGCGCATTAACGGGGAGGCAGTTGCTGAAGGCGATCGAGAATGTCCAGCACCACCATTCGCGGCGGCCGCTCGTCGGTTTCCACCACCAGGTCGGCGATCTCCCGATACAGCGGATCACGCAGCGCCAGGAGGTCCCGCAGGGTCTTGGCCGGGTCGGCGGTGCGCAACAGCGGGCGGTTGCGATCCCGGGCGGTGCGACCGACCTGCTGCTCGACAGAAGCATGCAGATAGACCACTCGTCCGCCGGCATGCAGCGCCCGACGATTGGCTTCGCGCATCACCGCGCCGCCACCGGTGGCAAGCACCACGCCATCGAACGCGCACAGCTCGGCGATCATCGCCTGCTCACGGTCACGAAAGCCCGGTTCGCCTTCCTTGTCGAAAATCCATGGGATATTGGCGCCCGTGCGCAATTCAATTTCCTTGTCGGAATCTTTGAACGGCAGGCGCAGCTCTTTGGCCAGCAAACGGCCGATGGTGCTTTTTCCAGCGCCCATCGGCCCAACAAGAATCAAATTTCGCACAGAATCAACGACTCACAGCAATCGCCTGGTTATTCATGATACGCGGAGTGAGGAACACCAGCAGCTCGGATTTGCTATCCGAAACCACATCACGCCGGAAAAGGCGGCCAAGATACGGCACATCGCCAAGAAATGGCACCTTATCTACAACCTTGCTCTGAGTATTTGAGAAAACCCCACCAATCACAATGGTCTCGCCATCATTGACCAGGACCTTGGCATTGACCTCGTTTTTCTTGATCGGCGGCACATCATTCACCTTGTTCAGGTAGTCCGGCTCATCCTTGGTGACCTTGACCTCCATGATGATCCGGTTGTCTGGAGTGATCTGCGGGGTCACCTCCAGCGACAGCGAAGCCTCCTTGAACGACACCGACGTAGCACCGCTGGAACTGGCTTCCTGATAAGGAATTTCCGTACCCTTGAGGATCTTTGCCGTCTCCTTGTCGGACGTCACCACCTTGGGCTGGGAGACGATTTCCCCGTTGCCGGTTTTCTCCATGGCCGTCAACTCAAGGTCCAGCAATACGTTGTCGGTAATGAAGGCTATGCCGATGCCCGAGGTATTGCCCGTGGCGCCCAGGTCGACGAACGGCTGGTTGGTGCTGGTGCTGCCCGGCGTGCCGATGGTGGTGGAGTCGCCCGTGGTGACCCCCGAGGAACTCCAGTTGCCTTTGTTTTGAATCGAACCGCCCCAGCGTACGCCCAGGCTTTTGTCGTAGTCGACGTTAGCCTCGACAATCCGCGCCTCGATCATCACCTGGCGCACCGGAATATCCAGCTGCGCCACGATCCGGCGCAGTTCGTCGAGGCGGTCCTGGGTCTGGTAGGCAATGATGTTGTTGGTTCGCTCATCGACCGTGATCGTGCCGCGCTCATCGGCTTTTGCCTCGGCACTGGTCACCGACTGGAAGAGCTTGGCGATGTCCGCCGCCTTCGCATAGTTGACCTGCAACAGCTCACGCCGCAGCGGCGCCAGGTCGGCAATCTGCTTCTGCGACTCCAACTCCTGGCGCTCACGGGCGGCAATTTCATCGGCCGGAGCCACCAACAGCACGTTGCCAACCTTGCGCTTGTCCAATCCCTTGGTCTTGAGCACCAGGTCGAGCGCCTGGTCCCAAGGCACATTCTGCAGCCGCAGGGTGATACCACCCTGCACCGTATCGCTGGCCACGAGGTTCAGGTTGGTAAAATCGGCAATCAGTTGCAGGACCGAACGCACCTCGATGTCCTGGAAGTTGAGCGAGAGCTTCTCGCCACTGTAGGCCGCGCGGTCGGCGTTGCGTTTCTGCAGGTCGTCGACGGTCATGGGCCGGACGCTGACGGTGAGCTTGTTGTCGGTCTGGTAGGTCGAGTAGTCGAAGGTGCCACTGGGTTCGATACTGATGGTCGCCCGGTCGCTGCCGGCGCTGGCATTGACGAATTGCACCGGGGTGGCGAAGTCCTTGACGTCCAGGCGCACCCGCAGCGGTTCTGGCAACTGGGTCCTGGCGAAATTGAGGATGATCTTGCCTTCGCGCTCCTGGATGTCCGGGGCGATGGACGGATCAGACAGATCGATCACCACGTTGCCTTCGCCCTGGGTCCCGCGCTGGAAGTCCACCCCACGGATCGCCTTGCCCACCGGCGCACTGGCCCTCGCAGGCGCGGCAACCGCCGCGCGCGGGGCCTGGGCGGCAGCCTTCGGGGCAGCGCCCTTGCCAACCACCACGAACAGGTTGTTACCTTCGACCCGGGTGTCATACGGCGCCAGTTGGGTAAGGCCGATGATCAACCGGGTGCGATCCCCCGCCTCGACCACGGTGGCGCTGCGTGCATTGCCCCCGCCCAGGTCGCGGCGCTTGCTGGACAGTTGATTGGTCACGCCCGGCAGGTCCAGTGCAATCCGCGCCGGTTGTTCGGTGGTGTAGCCCCGGGGTGTCGGCGGCGGCCCGTCGAAGGTGAGCTTCAACTCGACACGGTCCCCCGGCAACGCCGCCACATCCAGCGTCTTCAGACTGGCCCCATGAACCATCGGCGACAACAGCGCTATCCATAGCGAGATACCGAGGGCTGAAAAAAACCTGTTCATTGTTCGAGTTCCACTATGAATGCTCTTTCAAAGGAATGGTCCGTGGTCGCTCCAGCCAGGCACCCTCGCCATCGGGAACGATTTCGACCACATCGACCTGGGTGGCACTGATGTTGACGATCCGCCCGTCGTTGCGCCCCAGATAGTCACCGACCTTGAGCCGATGCACCCCGCCCGCGCCCCGCAGGAGCGCGAAGGAGCCACTGACGTTGGAGATCGTACCGACCATTTCAAACTGCTCGATGTTGAAGCCTTCCAGGTACTGCTTGACTCGGTTGGGGTCGGGCCGGACGTTGCGCGAGCCCCGCTGACGCTCGGCCTGGTCCACGCGGACCTGCCGGGAAAACGGGCTGCGCAGGTTGGCGGCACTGTAGGTAAAGGTTTCGTAGGGCCTGAACGTCGGCGTCGGCTCGATCTTGCCGGGCGGCCGCAGGCGCACTTCATTCATGTAGGCGTCCAGGTCGCTGAAACCGTTGTCGTTCCCGCAGCCCGCCAGCGTGACCAGGCCTGCCAGCAGGCAGATGCGACACACCGGCCTCATGGCTGCGCCTCCTGCTCGTTGTACCGGTAGGTCTTGGCCTGGATGCTCATGCGCAGCTTCGCGCCGGCCTCGGGCTCCATCGGTGCGATCTCGAAATCGTGCAGCGTGACAATACGGGGCAGCCCCGCCACCCCACTGACGAACGTCGCCAGGTCGTGGTAGCCACCGGTGACGGTGATCTGGATCGGCAACTCGATGTAGAACGGCTGGGTGACCTCCGGCAGCAGCTTGATTTCCTCGAACTCCAGGCCACTGCCCAGGCCGGTGCGAGTAATGTCCTCCAGCAGGCCCGGTACTTCGGTATCGCTGGGCAATTGCCGCAACAGCACACCAAAAGACGTTTCCATCTGCTTCATCTGCTCGGTGTAGCGCTCCAGGTTCGCGGCCATGTGGGCCTTGCCCGCGAATTGCGCCTTGAGGGTGTTTTCTTCCTCGCGCACCTGCTGCAACTGGTTCTCCAGGTCACTCAAGGCAAAGTTATAGCCCAGCCCCAGCACCAGGACCACCAGCAGGACCCCGGCCAGCCATTTGATCGGCGCCGGCCAGGAACCGATGTTGTTGGTGTCCAGGTCACTGAGATCGATCTTGCGCAGTGCGTCGAACCACTCCCCTGGTTTCATTGGGCGTCCTCCGCATCGGCCGGGCGGGTCTGGCGAACCGTCAGCTGGAAGACGTTGGCCTGGTCGAGCTGCCCTGCGGTGGTGGCCTTGACCTCCGTCAGACTGGGCGTGTCGAACAGGTCCGACGAGTCCAGGTTGCGCATCAGGTCCGAGACCCGGTTGTTCGACTCCGCAGCCCCCTTGATCGAGAGCATTCGCTCTTCCATCTTCACTTCGGTGAAATACACCCCCTCCGGCAAGGTCCGCACCAACTGGTCGAAGATGCGCCCGCTGACCGGCCGGTTACCTTGCAAGTCCTGGATGATGCGCATGCGCTCCAGCAATTGCTGGCGCCGGGCTTTCAATTCGCTGATCTGCTTGATGCGCCCGTCCAGCACGGCGATCTGCTCGGAAAGATGGCTATTGCGAGCGACCTGTTGGTCGATGGCGCTGTCGATGTACCGGACCGCGACCAGGACCACGCCGACCGCGCCGACCAGCGCCCCCACCAAGGCCAGCAAAAAGCGTTTGCGCCGTTCTTCACGCAGCTCTTCGCGCCAGGGGAGCAGGTTGATCCGCGCCATCAGTCGAAACTCCTGAGGGCCAGCCCACAGGCAATCATCAGTGCCGGCGCATCACCAGCCAGGGCGCCGGCATTGACCTTGCTGCTCAGGGCCATGTTGGTAAACGGGTTGGCCACCTGGGTCGGCGTGCCCAGGCGCTGCTCGATCAACCGATCCAGGCCGGCGACCGAAGCCGTGCCCCCGGCCAGCAGAATGTGGTCCACCGCACTGTACTGGCCCGAGGCGAAGAAAAATTGCAGGGACCGCGACACCTGCTGTACCAGGGCCTCGCGAAAAGGTTGCAGCACTTCGCCGAGATAATCGTCGGGCAGGCCACCCTGCTTCTTTGCCAGACCGGCCTGTTCGGGTGTCAGGCCATAGCGGCGCTGAATTTCCTCGGTCAGCTGGCGGCCGCCGAACAATTGTTCGCGGGTATAGATGATGCGCCCGTTATGCAGCACGCTGAGGGTGGTCATGGTGGCGCCGATGTCGACAACCGCCACGGTCAGCCGCTCCTGGGAGGCAGCCAATTGCGTGGCGAGCAGGCCGAACGCACGCTCCAGCGCATAAGCCTCCACATCGACCACCCGGGCCGTCAGCCCGGCGAGCGCCAACGCGGCCTCGCGGACCTCGACGTTTTCCTTGCGACAGGCCGCCAACAGCACTTCGACGCGCTCGGCACTGCGTGGCGAAACACCCACCACTTCGAAATCAATGGCCACCTCATCCAGGGGATAGGGAATGTATTGATCGGCCTCGATCTTGAGCTGGTTCTCCATGTCGTCGTCGGACAGGCCGGCGTCCATCTCGATGATCTTGGTGATCACCGCCGAACCGGCCACGGCCACGGCCACGCTACGCAAGGGCGTCTTGGCCTTGGCCAACAGACGCGACAACGCCTGGCCCACCCCTTCGAGCTCGGCGATGTTCTTCTCGACCACGGCGTTGGCTGGCAACGGTTCGACCGCGTAGGACTCGACGCGGTAGCGTTCACCCTGGCGGCTCAACTCGAGCAGCTTCACCGACGTCGAACTGATGTCGATCCCCAGAAGCGCATGGGCTTTTTTATTGAAGAGTCGTAGCACTACCAATTCCCTATGACTATCCGTGAGTTACGGACTCTCGAATACGCATTGCGTTCAATCACGGCCGTCCGACGGAAGCCCGGATGGCATTCCCGATGAAAAAAAATGCTTATAATGCCCAGCGTTTTTTTTCGCTTTGTTGCAAGCACGGGTCCATCCCTGCACCTGGCGCCTTTTTCATTCTTTGCCTGGATATCCAAAAGCCTTGATTCGTCTGCTGAAATTTTTCGGATGGTCCATCGTCGCCGTTTTCTGCGGACTGCTCTTGGGCCTGAGCGGTGCTTTTCTTTACCTTAGTCCGGGATTGCCGTCCGTGGAGGCGCTGAGAAGTATTCAGTTGCAGATTCCTTTGCGGGTGTACAGCAGCGACAACAAGTTGATCGCCGAATTTGGCGAAATGCGCCGCACACCAATCCGTTTCGCCGACATTCCCCCCAATTTCATCAATGCGTTACTAAGTGCTGAAGACGATAACTTCGCCAATCACTATGGCGTCGATCCAGGTAGCCTGATGCGCGCCGCCAGCCAGTTGGTCAAGAGCGGGCACATCCAGTCCGGCGGCAGCACCATCACCATGCAGGTGGCCAAGAACTTCTTCCTGACCAGCGAACGCAGCTTCTCGCGCAAGACCACCGAGATCCTCCTGGCCCTGCAGATCGAGCGGCAGCTGACCAAGGATGAAATCCTCGAGCTGTACGTGAACAAGATTTACCTGGGCAACCGTGCCTACGGCATCGAGGCCGCGGCGCAGGTGTATTACGGCAAGTCGATCCGCGATGTGAGCCTGGCGCAGATGGCGATGATCGCCGGCCTGCCCAAGGCACCATCGCGCTTCAACCCGCTGGCCAACCCGGCGCGCAGCAAGGAGCGTCGCGACTGGATCCTGGGGCGCATGTACAAGCTCGGCAAGATCAGCGAGGCCGACTACACCACCGCGATCAATGAGCCGCTGAACGCCAGCTATCACGTACCGACCCCGGAAGTGAACGCACCGTACATCGCCGAGATGGCCCGCGCCGAGATGGTCGGGCGCTATGGCAGCGATGCTTATACCGAAGGTTTTCGCGTGACCACCACGGTGCCGAGCAACTTGCAGGAAATGGCCAACACCGCGCTGCACGAAGGCCTGATGACCTACGACCAGCGCCACGGCTACCGCGGCCCTGAATCGCGCCTGCCGGGCAAGACCAAGGAAGCCTGGGCACTGGAGCTGACCAAGCAGCGCACCATCAGCAGCCTGGAGCCGGCGATCGTCACGTCGGTGGACAAGGACGGCATCAAGGTGCTGACCCGCAACGCCGAACAGGAAGAACACGTGGCCTGGGACACCATGAAGTGGGCCCGCCCGTTCCTCAATACCAACAGCATGGGTGCCAACCCACGGCAGCCGTCGGACGTCGCCCAGGTCGGCGACCTGATCCGCGTCCAGCGCCAGGCGGACAACACCCTGAAGTTCAGCCAGATCCCGGCCGCCCAGGGCGCACTGGTGTCCCTCGACCCGCAGAACGGCGCCATTCGTTCGCTGGTGGGTGGCTTCGCCTTCGAGCAAAGCAATTACAACCGAGCGTTGCAGGCCAAGCGCCAGCCGGGCTCGAGCTTCAAGCCGTTCGTCTACAGCGCCGCCCTGGATAACGGCTACACCGCCGCCAGCCTGGTCAACGATGCGCCAATCGTGTTCGTCGACGAGTACCTGGACAAGGTCTGGCGCCCGAAGAACGACACCAATACGTTCCTCGGCCCGATTCGCCTGCGCGAAGCGCTGTACAAGTCCCGCAACCTGGTCTCGATCCGCCTGCTGCAAGCGCTGGGCGTGGACCGCACCATCGACTACATCAGCAAGTTCGGCTTCAACAAGCAGGACCTGCCGCGCAACCTGTCCCTGGCCCTGGGCACCGCGACCTTGACGCCGATGGAGATCGCCACGGGCTGGAGCGCGTTCGCCAACGGCGGGTACAAGATCACCCCGTACATCATCGACAAGATTGAAAGCCGCAACGGTGAAACGCTGTTCGTCGCCAACCCGCCACGCGTTCCCACAGGTGAGCAGGCCAGCGATGGCGTCGCCGCACCGTCCACCGAGACGTTCACGGTCAATGCGACACCGGGCGAAGCCACCACGCCCCCTGGCCTGCCCCAAGCGCCTGCCATCGCGGAACGCATTGTCGATGGCCGTACCACCTACATTCTCAACAGCATGCTGCAGGACGTGATCAAGCTCGGCACTGGCCGCCGCGCCCTGGCCCTGGGCCGCACCGACCTGGCGGGCAAGACCGGTACCACCAACGAATCCAAGGATGCCTGGTTCTCCGGCTACAACGCCGATTACATAACCACCGTCTGGACCGGTTTCGACCAGCCCGAAAGCCTGGGTCGCCGCGAGTTCGGCGGCACCGTGGCGCTGCCGATCTGGATGAACTACATGGGCGCCGCCCTCAAGGACAAGCCGCCGCACACCCAGCCGGAACCGGAAGGCATCCTCAGCCTGCGGGTCGACCCGGTCAGCGGCCGCGCCGCCACACCGGGCACCCCGGGGGCGTACTTCGAACTGTTCAAGAGCGAAGACACCCCTCCCTCGGCCAATGAGCTGGGCAACGGTGTAGCGCCGGGCAGCCCGCTGCCGGCGGACGAAGCAGCGCCGATCGATCTGTTCTGACCGGCCCCACACCCCTGTGGGAGCAGAGCTTGCTCGCGATGGCGGCGGGTCAGCTTGCATCGATGTTGAATGCCAAACTGCAATCGCGAGCAAGCTCGGCTCCCACAGGGATTTGCGGTGGACACAATCAAAGTCCATCACCGATCAAATGTGGGAGCCGAGCTTGCTCGCGATGGCGGCAGGTCAGCTTGCATCGATGTTGAATGCCAAACTGCAATCGCGAGCAAGCTCACTCCCACAGGGATTTGCGGTGGACACAATCAAAGTCCATCACCGATCAAATGTGGGAGCCGAGCTTGCTCGCGATGGCGGCAGGTCAGCTTGCATCAATGTTGAATGCCAGACTGCAATCGCGAGCAAGCTCACTCCCACAGGGATTTGCGGTGGCCACAATCAAAGTCCATCACCGATCAAATGTGGGAGCAGAGCTTGCTCGCAATGGCGGCAGGTCAGCTTGCATCGATGCTGAATGCCAAACTGCAATCGCGAGCAAGCTCGGCTCCCACAGGGATTTGTGGTGGCCACACAAAACCGGCAGGCACAAAAAAGCCCCGACTCACAGGAGCCGGGGCTTTTTGTTGAAGCGCTACAACGGCTTAGCCGTTGAACACGTCATCCACGCTCTTGAGCGGGTAGTTCTTCGGATACGGCAGGGTGGCCACGCCAGTCTCGATGGCGGCCTTGGCCACGGCATCGGAGATCAAGGTGATCAGGCGGGCGTCCATTGGTTTCGGGATGATGTACTCACGACCGAATTCCAGCTTGATGCCGCCGTAGGCGTCGCACACTTCCTGAGGCACCGGCAGCTTGGCCAGTTCGCGCAGGGCGTTGGCGGCCGCGACTTTCATTTCTTCGTTGATGCGCTTGGCGCGAACGTCCAGGGCACCACGGAAGATGAACGGGAAGCCCAGTACGTTGTTGACCTGGTTCGGGTAGTCCGAACGGCCGGTGGCCATGATCACGTCGTTACGGGTCGCGTGAGCCAGTTCCGGGGCGATTTCCGGATCCGGGTTCGAGCACGCGAACACGATTGGGTTCGGCGCCATGCGCAGCAGGTTTTCCGCGCTCAGCAGGTTCGGGCCCGACAGGCCGACGAACACGTCGGCACCGTCCAGCGCGTCCGCCAGGGAGCGCTTCTCGGTCGCGTGGGCGAACACAGCCTTGTACTGGTTCAGGTCGTCACGGCCGGAGTGGATCACACCGGTACGGTCGACCATGAAGATGTTTTCGATATTGGCGCCCATGCTCACCAGCAACTTCATGCAGGAGATGGCCGCAGCGCCAGCGCCGAGGCAGACGATCTTGGCTTCCGGCAGGGTCTTGCCGGCGATTTCCAGGGCGTTGATCATGCCGGCCGCGGTAACGATCGCGGTGCCGTGCTGGTCATCGTGGAATACCGGAATGTCGCACTGTTCGATCAGGGCGCGCTCGATCTCGAAGCACTCAGGTGCCTTGATGTCTTCCAGGTTGATGCCACCGAAGGTGATGGAGATGCGCTTGACGGTGTCGATGAAGGCTTGCGGGCTCTCGGAGTCGACTTCGATGTCGAATACGTCGATACCGGCGAAGCGCTTGAACAGCACGCCCTTGCCTTCCATGACCGGCTTGGAAGCCAATGGGCCGAGGTTACCCAGGCCGAGAATCGCGGTGCCATCGGAAATGACTGCAACCAGGTTGCCTTTACCGGTGTATCTGTAGGCCAGTTCAGGGTCGCGAGCGATTTCGCGGACTGGTTCGGCTACGCCGGGGCTGTAGGCCAGCGACAAGTCGCGAGCAGTAGCGGTGGCCTTGGTGAGCTCGACACTCAGCTTTCCTGGACGAGGATGAGCGTGATATTCGAGAGCGGCAGTTTTCAGATCAGACATGTGGGCATTCCGCTTTTTACTGTGTTGGACAGACGGACCGCCGAGGATACGCGCCTCGTAAAGTCCCCACAAGACTGACCAGTCACTACTGTCAAGCGCCCAGCCCTACGACTTTGGGCCAAGGGCCGCGAAACACAAGGCCTATGTGAATACAATCAGACAGAGAAATGTCTACAATTTTTCGTCGAGACATCCCGCTCCGCCCATTGAACGCGACGAAACTCGACACCTCGATTTATCGCAGACACAAAAAAGGCGTCCACAAGGGACGCCTTCTTTATCAATCTGGAGCAGTCGAGACGACCCTCCAGAATGATCAGCCTCAGGCTTTTGGAGTAACCTTGCCGAAAGCACCGAAACGATCGGCGAACTTCTGAACACGGCCGCCGGTATCCAGAGTCTTTTGCTTACCGGTGTAGAACGGGTGGCATTCGTTGCAAACGTCGATCGCCAGGGCTTTGCCGTAGGTCGAACGCGTTTCGAACTTGTTGCCGCAGCTGCAGGTTACGGCAATTGCTGGGTATTCCGGATGGATATCGGTTTTCATGCTGTTTTCCTCAGGCTAGCGTGCCGCCATCCAACACTATTGTTGAATACCGCACGTAATTAGGCCGCGGATTCTACCAGACAACATCAATCACGCAAGCTATGACTTGTACCAACCGTCTGCTAGGCTCCCGGCCTCATGCGCAAGCTCTTTTGTGGGAGCGAGCCTGCTCGCGATGGCGGAGTGTCAACCTATCTCCATGTGGCTGATCTACCGCTATCGCGAGCAGGCTCGCTCCCACAGGGGTTGTTCCAGCTTTCTGAATTCATCCGTTTATCGAGACCCTCCCGCGTGCCCGACGCCATCCTGCGCCTCGCCTTGCCTTCGCCCCTGCGCCGCCTGTTCGACTACCGCGCCCCGGCCGGGGTCCTGCGCGCCCAGTTGCAGCCGGGCATGCGGCTGCGGGTGCCGTTCGGCCGGCGGGAAATGATCGGCATCCTGGTGGAGGTCACCGACCACAGCGAGGTTCCGGTCGACAAGCTCAAACCAGCCCTGGCCCTGCTCGATGCCACGCCACCGCTGCCCGCGGCGCTGTTCAAGTTGTGCCTGTGGACCTCCCAGTATTACCAGCACAGCCTCGGCGATACCCTGAGTTGGGCGCTGCCGGTGCTGCTGCGCCAGGGCGAACCGGCCGAGGCGCGCCAGGAGCGGTTCTGGTCGGTGGCCCCCGGCGCCTCGCTGGACGACCCGCGCATCGCCCGTGCCCCGCGCCAGCGTGAGGCCTTGACGACCCTGGCCCAGCATCCCCACGGCGTGGCGCATCAATTGCTGAGCAAACTGATGCTCAGCAAAGACAGTCTCGATCTGCTGCTGGCCAAGGACCTGGTGCAGGTGGAAGTGCGCAGGCACGCCCCCGGTGTCCGCCATGAACATTGGCTGGCCCAGCCGGAACTGCCGCTCAACGCCGAACAGCGGGCTGCTTGCGAAGCGATTCGCGCAGGTCTCGACAGCTATCACGCCTTTCTGCTGGCCGGCGTCACTGGCAGCGGCAAGACCGAGGTCTACCTGCAACTGATCCGCCAGACCCTGGAGGCTGGCAAGCAGGCCCTGGTGCTGATTCCGGAAATCAACCTCGGCCCACAAACCCTGGCGCGCTTCGAACAGCGCTTCAACGCCCGGATCGCCCTGGTGCACTCGGCGGTCAACGACCGCGAACGCCTGGAGGCCTGGCTCGCCGCCCGTGACGGCGAGGCCGACATCATCATCGGCACCCGTTCAGCCCTGTTCACACCGATGAAGAACCCTGGCCTGATCATCATCGACGAAGAACACGACGGCTCTTATAAACAGCAGGAAGGCCTGCGTTATCACGCCCGCGACCTGGCGCTGGTGCGCGCCCGCCAGGAAAACATTCCGATCGTCCTCGGCTCGGCCACGCCATCGCTGGAAAGCCTGCACAACGCCTACACCGGCCGCTACGGCCTGCTGCGCCTCAATGAGCGGGCCGGCGGCGCCAAGCAACCGCGCTTCCTGCGCCTGGACGTGAAAAGTCGCCCGCTGGACAGCGGCATTTCCGGGCCGATGCAGCAAGCCATCGGCCAGACCCTGGCTGCCGGGCAACAGGTCCTGGTGTTCCTCAATCGCCGCGGTTTTGCCCCGACCCTGCTGTGCCACGACTGCGGCTGGATGTCGGGCTGCGAACGTTGCGACGCACGGATGACCGTGCATCAACGCCATGGCGAGCTGCGTTGCCACCATTGCGGCCACGTCGAGCGCGTGCCAAGGCATTGCCCGCAGTGCGGCAAAGTGGACTTGCGCCCGGTCGGTGCCGGCACCGAGCGTGCCGAAGAACGGCTGGGCATCCTGTTCCCCGATTACCCGGTACTGCGGGTGGATCGCGACAGCACTTCGCGCAAGGACGCGATGAACCAGTTGTTCGCCACGATCCAGAAGGGCCAGCCGTGCATCCTGGTGGGCACGCAGATGCTCGCCAAGGGGCACCACTTCCCACGGGTCACGCTGGTGTCGATCCTCGACGCCGATGGCGGACTGTTCTCCGGTGATTTCCGCGCCAGCGAGCGCATGGCGCAGTTGATCGTCCAGGTCGCAGGCCGGGCCGGGCGGGCCGAGGAGCCGGGCAAAGTGATCATCCAGACCCACCTGGCCGATCATCCACTGTTGATCCAACTGACCGAGCAAGGTTATTTCGCCTTCGCCGAACAGGCCTTGAGCGAACGCCGCAGTGCCGGCCTGCCGCCTTTTGCCCACCTGGCGCTGTTGCGGGCCGAAGCCCACAAGCCGGGGCAGGCCGAAGGCTTTCTCGATGAGGCCTGCTGCGAGGCAGAGCGCTTGCTGGCGGAGCAGAACCTCACCGGCATCGAACTCTTGGGCCCGGTGCCGGCGCCAATGGAACGGCGGGCCGGGCGCTATCGCGCGCAGCTTTTATTACAGGCCAATGCCCGGGCACCGCTGCATCGACTGCTGAGCGCCTGGCTGCTGGTGCTGGAACAGATGCCCAGCGGGCGGGCGGTGCGCTGGTCGCTGGATGTGGATCCGGTGGATTTGTACTGACCACTGTCCCCTGCGGGAGCGGGCTTGCTCGCGAAGACGGTGGATCAGCTGCGATGATGTTGGCTGTGCCGCCGCTTTCGCGAGCAAGCCCGCTCCCACAGGGTCCGAGTACATCCTGACCATCTGGAATAGTTACTAACCGACCCGCTACAGTTGGCAAGCCCGTCTTCGCCACGGATAATGCCCAGTTTTTCCACCAGCGCATCGAAGCGCCGCCGCGCCTGCGGTTGAAAGAGAAGACCATGAAAGACACCATTCGCCAGCTCATCCAGCAAGCCATCGCCCAACTCGTCACTGAAGGTGTGCTGCCAGAAGGCCTGTCGCCGGCGATTCAGGTCGAAAACACCCGCGACAAGACCCACGGCGACTTCGCCAGCAATATCGCGATGATGCTCGCCAAGCCGGCTGGCATGAAGCCACGGGACCTGGCGGAGAAAATCATCAATGCGCTGCCGGCCGACGAGAACGTCAGCAAGGCCGACATTGCCGGGCCCGGGTTCATCAATTTCTTCCAGAACACCCAGGCCCTGGCTTCGCGCCTTGACGCGGCCCTGGCTGACGAACGCATTGGCGTGCGCAAGGCCGGCCCGTTGCAGCGCACCGTGGTCGACCTCTCGGCCCCCAACCTGGCCAAGGAAATGCACGTCGGCCACCTGCGCTCGACCATCATCGGCGACGGCGTGGCCCGGGTCCTGGAGTTTCTCGGCGACACCGTGATCCGTCAGAACCACGTGGGCGACTGGGGCACCCAGTTCGGCATGCTGATGGCCTACCTGCAGGAAAACCCAATCACCAGTGACGAGCTGTCGGACCTGGAGAACTTCTACCGCGCCGCCAAGCAACGCTTCGACGAGTCGCCCGAGTTCGCCGACCGTGCCCGGGGCCTGGTGGTCAAGCTGCAGGCCGGCGATGCCGAGTGCCTGGCACTGTGGAGCAAGTTCAAGGACATCTCCCTGTCCCACTGCCAGAAAATCTACGAGTTGCTGAACGTCAAATTGACCATGGCCGACGTGATGGGCGAAAGCGCCTACAACGACGACCTGATCAACGTGGTCAACGACCTCAAGGCCAAGGGCATGCTGGTGGAAAGCAACGGCGCCCAGTGCGTGTTCCTCGACCAGTTCAAGACCGCCGATGGCGAGCCGCTGCCGGTGATCATCGTCAAGGCCGACGGTGGCTACCTCTACGCCACCACCGACCTGGCAGCTGTGCGCTACCGTAACAGCGTGCTCAAGGCCGATCGGGTGCTGTACTTCGTCGACCAGCGCCAGGCCCTGCACTTCCAGCAAGTGTTCGAAGTCGCACGCCTGGCCGGTTTCGTGACCCATCCAATGGAGATGGAGCACATGGGCTTCGGCACCATGAACGGCGCCGACGGCCGCCCGTTCAAGACCCGCGATGGCGGCACGGTGAAGCTGATCGACCTGCTGACCGAAGCCCAGGACCGCGCCTACACCCTGGTCAAGGGCAAGAACCCCGAGCTGGCCGAAGACGAACTGCGCAAGATCGCCAAGGTCGTGGGCATCGACGCGGTGAAATACGCCGACCTGTCCAAGCACCGCACCAGCGACTACAGCTTCAACTTCGACCTGATGCTCAATTTCGAAGGCAACACCGCGCCGTACCTGCTGTACGCCTACACCCGCGTGGCGGGGGTGTTCCGCAAGCTCGGCAAAAGCTTCAATGAAGTGGACGGCCAGATTGTGCTCGAGGCCCCTCATGAACAGGAGCTGGCGGCGAAGCTGGCGCAGTTCGGTGAAGTGTTGAATAACGTCGCCGACAAGGGCACGCCGCACACCCTGTGCGCCTACCTGTACGATGTCGCCGGCCTGTTCTCCAGCTTCTACGAGAACTGCCCGATCCTCAACGCGCAAACCCCAGAGCAAATGCAGAGCCGCCTGCGCCTCGCCGCGCTGACCGGGCGTACGCTCAAGCAAGGCCTGGAACTGCTGGGCCTGGAAACCCTGGAGCGCATGTAAGTTGGCCGCCAAGAAAAAACCTGCACCCAAGCGCGGCGCCAGTCGTTACCAGCCCCCGGCCAAACAGCCGATTCCGGGCTGGTTGTGGATGGCCATCGGCCTGACCGTCGGCGCGTTCATTGTGTTTCTGATGAAGCTGGATCCGGGCCAGGGCGATGACGTCAAGCGCGTCCGGCAAGAGCAGCAGAAAGCCACGCGCATCGCCGAGGCCAACAAGACCCCGCCAAGCCCGACGCAACCGGTGAAGCCGAAGTACGACTTCTACACCTTGCTGCCGGAATCGGAAGTCATCGTGCCGCCCGAGGCCGTGCCGGAGAAAACCCTGCCGACGCCGCAAGTGCCCACCACGCCGGTGACCCCAGCCGAAGCGGCGAAGATCGACACCGCTCGCGCCCAGGCGGCCCTGGCCGGCATCACGCCGCCACCGCCCCCTCCGGTGCAGAAAGCCGCGCCGGTGACGAAGTTCTTCCTGCAGGCCGGTTCGTTCCGCAAGGAAGCCGACGCCGACAAGGTCCGGGCGCAGATCATTCTGCTAGGCCAGTCCGTGTCGGTGGAGTCCGGCACCGTGAAGGACGAAACCTGGTACCGGGTACTGGTCGGGCCGTTCAGCAACCGCGAGGAACTGACCAAGGCCCAGAAGCAACTGGCTGGCAGCGGTTTTAGCAATCTGTTGTTACAACAACGCCAAAGCCGCTGATCTCCGCATCCCTGCGGTACTGAGTGGTGGCGACGGTCTTTTGTGGCGAGGGAGCTTGCTCCCGCTGGGCTGCGTAGCAGCCCCAAAAGCTTGGGACCGCTGCGCGCTCCAGCGGGAGCAAGCTCCCTCGCCACAGAAAAGCTCTCTGTCAAAACAGCCAGACACCACTCGTCCCCTCCCCCACCCCGCAGTTGAAAAACCCCACGCCACCCCCATATGAGTTCCATCCGGGCATTTTCGCCCCGCTGCGTGGAGACTCTCCCTTGACCACCATCGTTTCAGTCCGCCGTCATGGCAAAGTCGTCATGGGCGGCGACGGCCAGGTTTCACTGGGCAACACCGTGATGAAAGGCAACGCGAAGAAAGTCCGCCGCCTGTATCACGGCGAAGTCATCGCCGGTTTCGCCGGGGCCACTGCCGACGCCTTCACCTTGTTCGAACGTTTCGAAGGCCAGCTTGAGAAACACCAGGGCCACCTGGTCCGTGCCGCCGTGGAACTGGCCAAGGAATGGCGCACCGACCGCTCCCTGAGCCGCCTCGAAGCCATGCTCGCGGTCGCCAACAAGGACGCCTCCCTGATCATCACTGGCAACGGCGACGTCGTTGAGCCCGAAGACGGCCTGATCGCCATGGGTTCCGGCGGAGCCTATGCCCAGGCTGCGGCCAGCGCCCTGCTGAAAAAAACCGACCTGTCGGCCCGTGAGATCGTCGAGACTGCCTTGGGCATTGCCGGCGACATCTGTGTATTCACCAACCACACCCAGACCATTGAGGAGCAGGACCTCGCGGAATAAGCCTGTCCAGGCGACCCACGCCACGGCCCATTCCTGCTTGAGGACCACCCATTATTATGTCCATGACTCCCCGCGAAATCGTCCACGAACTCAACCGCCATATCATCGGCCAGGACGATGCCAAGCGCGCCGTCGCCATCGCCCTGCGTAACCGCTGGCGCCGGATGCAACTGCCCGAAGAACTGCGCGTCGAAGTGACCCCCAAGAACATCCTGATGATCGGCCCGACCGGTGTCGGTAAAACCGAAATCGCCCGGCGCCTGGCCAAACTCGCCAACGCGCCGTTCATCAAGGTCGAAGCCACCAAGTTCACCGAAGTCGGCTATGTCGGTCGCGACGTCGAGTCGATCATCCGTGACCTGGCCGATGCCGCCATCAAGCTGCTGCGCGAACAGGAAATCACCAAGGTCCGCCACCGCGCCGAAGACGCCGCCGAAGAGCGCATCCTTGACGCCCTGCTGCCACCGGCGCGCATGGGCTTCAACGCCGACGCCGCGGCGACCCAGGACTCCAACACCCGCCAGCTGTTCCGCAAGCGCCTGCGCGAAGGCCAGCTGGACGACAAGGAAATCGAGATCGAAGTGGCCGAAATGGCCGGCGTCGATATTTCCGCGCCGCCCGGCATGGAGGAGATGACCAACCAGTTGCAGAGCCTGTTCGCCAACATGGGCAAGGGCAAGAAGAAAAACCGCAAGCTCAAGGTCAAGGAAGCGCTGAAGCTGGTGCGCGATGAGGAAGCCGGTCGCCTGGTCAACGAAGAAGAGTTGAAGGCCAAGGCGCTGGAGGCGGTCGAGCAGCATGGCATCGTGTTCATCGACGAAATCGACAAGGTCGCCAAGCGCGGCAATGTCGGCGGTGCCGATGTGTCCCGCGAAGGTGTACAACGCGACCTGCTGCCGCTGATCGAAGGCTGCACGGTCAACACCAAGCTGGGCATGGTCAAGACCGACCACATCCTGTTCATCGCTTCCGGCGCGTTCCACCTGAGCAAGCCGAGCGACCTGGTGCCGGAGCTGCAGGGTCGCCTGCCGATCCGTGTCGAACTCAAGGCGCTGACGCCCGAAGACTTCGAACGCATCCTCAGCGAGCCCCACGCGTCCCTGACCGAACAGTATTGCGCGCTGCTCAAGACCGAAGGCCTGAACATCGAGTTCACGCCAGAAGGCATCAAGCGCCTGGCCCAGATCGCCTGGCAGGTCAACGAGAAGACCGAGAACATCGGTGCCCGTCGCCTGCACACGCTGCTCGAACGCTTGCTCGAGGAAGTCTCGTTCAGCGCCGGCGACCTGGCGAGCGCCCACAACGAAGCGCCGATCCTCATCGACGCCGAGTACGTCAACAGCCACCTGGGTGAGCTGGCGCAGAACGAAGACCTGTCGCGGTATATCCTGTAAATCACTGACAGGTTTCCCGGGACCTGTGGGAGCGAGCTGTGTGGGAGCAAAGCTTGCTCGCGATCCAGGCGCTGCGGAGACCGCGGCGTTTTCATCGCGGGCAAGCCTTGCTCCCACACAGCTCGCTCCCACATGGACCGTGTCGTTTTTGCAGATCAAGGCATCCTTCAGAGACGGATCACAGGCCATGACCAAACTCCCCACCGCCATTAACCTGCACAAAGCCTCCAGGACCCTGACGCTCAAATACGCGCCGGACGAGGAGTATCACCTGCCCGCCGAATTCCTGCGGGTGCACTCGCCTTCCGCCGAGGTCCAGGGCCACGGCAAACCCATCCTGCAATACGGCAAGCTCAACGTTGCCCTGACCAAGGTCGAACCGGCCGGCCAATACGCACTGAAACTGACCTTCGACGACGGCCACGACAGCGGACTGTTCACGTGGGACTATCTCTATCAGTTGGCGGTGCGTCAGGAAGACTTGTGGAACGATTATCTTGGCGAACTCAAGGCTGCCGGGAAAACCCGCGATCCGAACGAGTCCGTCGTCAAGCTGATGCTCTAACTCAAGGGCTGGCGCTTTAGGGCGAATTTTCTAGACTCATCTGCTTGAATGCCCGCGCGGCAACGTCAATGACTGGCCTGCTTGCGAAAAAAATTAAACTCGGGTAACCAATGGAGCTGGCAAGTTACCTGCAAAGGAACCGGCGAGTTCCTGGCATACGTTTCCTCATTGGACCTCGATGCGGAATTAATGGTCACCCGAGCAGCGTACCTGGTATCGGCTGTGTGTCTTCATGGCACGATCCGGGTACTCGTCTGAAGGACAATGGAGCGTCGTAGATGAGCAACAAGAACAACGATGACCTGAAGTATCAAGCCTCGGAAAATACCCTGGGGTTGAATCCCGTCGTCGGCTTGCGCAGAAAAGATCTGCTGGCCTCTGCCCGCATGGTGCTGACCCAGGCCATCAAACAACCGCTGCACAGCGTCAAGCACGTCGCCCATTTCGGCGTCGAACTCAAGAATGTCCTGTTCGGCAAATCCGAACTGCAACCGGCCGGCGACGACCGCCGCTTCGCCGACCCGGCGTGGAGCCAGAACCCGCTCTACAAGCGCTACCTGCAAACCTACCTGGCGTGGCGCAAGGAGCTGCACGCCTGGATCGACGACAGCAACCTCTCGCCCGCGGACATCAGCCGCGGGCATTTCGTGATCAACCTGATGACCGAAGCCATGGCCCCGACCAACTCGGCGGCCAACCCGGCGGCGGTCAAGCGCTTCTTCGAAACCGGCGGCAAGAGCCTGCTGGACGGCCTGTCCCACCTGGCCAAGGACCTGGTGCACAACGGCGGGATGCCGAGCCAGGTCAACATGGGCGCGTTCGAGGTCGGCAAGAGCCTGGGCGTGACCGAAGGCGCCGTGGTGTTTCGCAACGACGTGCTGGAGCTGATCCACTACCGGCCCATCACCGAGCAGGTCCACGAGCGACCGCTGCTGGTGGTGCCGCCACAGATCAACAAGTTCTACGTATTCGACCTGAGCCCGGACAAGAGCCTGGCGCGCTTCTGCCTGCGCAGCAACGTGCAGACCTTCGTCATCAGTTGGCGCAACCCCACCAAGGAGCAGCGCGAGTGGGGCCTGTCGACTTACATCGAGGCGCTCAAGGAAGCGGTGGACGTGGTCACGGCCATCACCGGCAGCAAGGACATAAACATGCTCGGCGCCTGCTCGGGCGGCATCACCTGCACCGCGCTGCTGGGCCATTACGCCGCCCTCGGCGAGAAAAAGGTCAATGCGCTGACCCTGCTGGTGAGTGTGCTCGACACCACCCTGGACACCGACGTGGCACTATTCGTCGACGAACAGACCCTTGAGGCGGCCAAGCGTCACTCCTACCAGGCCGGTGTACTCGAAGGCCGCGACATGGCCAAGGTGTTCGCCTGGATGCGCCCCAACGACCTGATCTGGAACTACTGGGTCAACAACTACCTGTTGGGCAACGAGCCGCCCGTGTTCGACATCCTGTTCTGGAACAACGACACCACGCGGCTGCCGGCGGCGTTCCACGGCGACCTCATCGAAATGTTCAAGAACAATCCACTGATCCGTCCCAATGCACTGGAAGTGTGCGGCACGCCCATCGACCTCAAGCAGGTCACCGCCGACATCTACTCCCTGGCTGGCACCAACGACCACATCACGCCGTGGAAGTCCTGCTACAAATCGGCGCAGTTGTTTGGCGGCAAGGTGGAGTTCGTGCTGTCGAGCAGTGGCCATATCCAGAGCATCCTCAACCCGCCAGGCAACCCCAAGTCGCGCTACATGACCAGCGAGGACATGCCGGCCAAGGCCGAGGACTGGCAGGAAAACTCCACCAAGCACACCGATTCCTGGTGGCTGCACTGGCAGGCCTGGCAGGCCGAACGCTCGGGCAAACTGAAGAAAGCCCCGACCGTGCTGGGTAACAAGGCCTACCCGGCCGGTGAAGCGGCGCCCGGCACCTATGTGCATGAGCGGTAATGGATGCAACTCGTCTGCTGCGGGAGTGGGCTTGCTCACGAATGCACTTCGACAGCCGACATTACTGGTGAATACAAGGCCGTCTTCGCGAGCAAGCCCGCTCCCACATTTGATCGGTTGCGAACCTGAAACTCATGTTCACAGCAGAACCCAACGTGGGAGCGGGCTTGCTCGCGAAGGCCGCGACTCGGTCTGACAGACCGAACACAGGTAAACCGAGACATGACCCACAGGGCTTGAAGCATGCCGCAACCGTACATCTTCCGTACCGTCGATCTGGATGGCCAGACCTTGCGCACCGCGGTACGTCCCGGCAAGCCTCACTTGACGCCCCTGCTGATTTTCAACGGCATCGGCGCCAACCTCGAGCTGGTGTTCCCGTTCATCCAGGCCTTGGACCCGGACCTGGAAGTCATCGCCTTTGACGTACCCGGTGTCGGCGGTTCATCGACGCCCAACCGGCCGTATCGCTTTCCTGGCCTGGCCAAACTCACCGCGCGGATGCTCGATTACCTCGACTACGGGCAGGTCAACGTGATCGGCGTGTCCTGGGGGGGCGCCCTGGCCCAGCAGTTCGCCTATGACTACCCCGAGCGCTGCAAGAAGCTGGTCCTGGCGGCCACGGCGGCCGGGGCGGTGATGATACCGGGCAAACCGAAGGTACTGTGGATGATGGCCAGCCCCCGGCGCTACGTTCAACCGTCCCATGTGATGCGTATCGCCCCACTGATCTACGGCGGTTCGTTCCGTCGCGACCCGAGCCTGGCGGCCAGCCATGCGGCCAAGGTTCGTTCGGCGGGCAAGCTCGGTTATTACTGGCAACTGTTCGCCGGCCTGGGCTGGACCAGCATCCACTGGCTGCACAAGATCCACCAGCCGACCCTGGTGCTGGCCGGCGACGACGATCCGCTGATCCCGCTGATCAACATGCGCATGCTGGCCTGGCGCATTCCCAACGCTCAATTGCACATCATCGATGATGGCCACCTGTTCCTGATCACCCGGGCCGAGGCGGTGGCGCCGATCATCATGAAATTCCTCGAGGAAGAACGTCAGCGTGCCGTGATGCATCCGCATCCCTCGCCGTTGGGCGGCGGCTAAAACCGCCCATTAGCGCCTGGCAGGACGCCGGACCGCGCAGCGACCCGAAACAGCGACTATGTTGTCTGGTTCGGTGTGTTTGTTTTTAGCCTGATGACGAAGGAGTTGACTCATGCGCGACAAACCGGCGAAGGGTTCCATACCCGCCCCTGCCAACTTCATCAACGCACAAAGTGCGGTCACCGGCCTGCGTGGCAGGGACTTGCTGTCGACCTTGCGCAGCGTCGCCGCACACGGCTTGCGCAACCCGGTGCACAGTGCCCGGCACGCGTTGAAACTGGGCGGCCAACTGGGCCGCGTGCTGCTGGGCGAGACCCTGCACCCCACCAACCCCAACGACCCGCGTTTTGCCGATCCCACCTGGCAGCTCAATCCGTTCTACCGCCGCAGCCTGCAGGCTTACCTGAGCTGGCAGAAGCAGGTCACGAGCTGGATCGACGAAAGCACCATGAGCCAGGATGACCGCGCCCGCGCCCACTTCGCCTTCGCCCTGCTCAACGACGCCGTATCGCCGTCCAATACCTTGCTCAACCCACTGGCGGTCAAGGAACTGTTCAACTCCGGCGGTACCAGCCTGGTCCGAGGCCTCAGCCACCTGGTGGATGACCTGCTGCACAACGACGGGTTGCCGCGACAAGTCACGCCCCATGCCTTTGAAGTCGGCAAGACCCTGGCGACCACCCCTGGCGCGGTGGTGTTTCGCAACGAATTGCTCGAGCTGATCCAGTACCGGTCCATGAGCGAAAAGCAATACGCCAAACCGTTGCTGATCGTGCCGCCGCAGATCAACAAGTTCTACATTTTCGACCTGAGTCCTTCCAACAGCTTCGTCCAGTACGCCCTGAAAAACGGTTTGCAGGTCTTCATCATCAGTTGGCGCAACCCTGACGTACGCCACCGCGAATGGGGTCTGTCCAGCTACGTCGAGGCCGTGGAAGAGGCCATGAACGTCTGCCGGGCGATCACCGGTGCCCGCGAGGTCAACCTGATGGGCGCCTGCGCCGGGGGCCTGACCATCGCGGCCCTGCAAGGTCACTTGCAAGCCAAGCGCCAGTTGCGCCGGGTCGCCAGTGCCACCTACCTGGTGAGCCTGCTGGACAGCCAGATCGACAGCCAGGCCACGTTGTTCATCGACGAGCAGACTCTCGAAGCCGCCAAGCGCCGTTCCTACCAGAAAGGCATCCTCGATGGCCGCGACCTGGCCCGGGTGTTTGCCTGGATGCGCCCCAACGATCTGATCTGGACCTACTTCATCAACAACTACCTGCTGGGCAAGGAGCCACCGGCCTTCGACATCCTCTATTGGAACAACGACTGCACCCGGCTGCCGGCGGCTTACCACGGCGACCTGCTGGACTTCTTCAAGCACAACCCACTGACCCATCCCGGCGGCCTGGAAGTGTGCGGCACGCCCATCGACCTGCAGAAAGTGACGGTGGACAGCTTCAGTGTAGGCGGCATCAATGACCACATCACGCCCTGGGACGCGGTGTATCGCTCGACCCTGTTGCTCGGTGGCGAAAAACGCTTCGTGCTTTCCAACAGCGGCCATGTCCAGAGCATCCTCAACCCGCCGGGCAACCCCAAGGCCAACTTCATCGAAAGCGCAAAATTGAGCAGCGACCCACGGGCCTGGTACTACGACGCCAAGCACGTCGAAGGCAGTTGGTGGACCCCATGGCTGGGCTGGATCCAGGAACGCTCCGGTGCCCAACACGAAACCCAGATGACCTTGGGCAATGCGAACTACCCGCCTCTGGACGCCGCTCCCGGCACCTATGTTCGCGTGCGCTGAAGGCCTTACCCCACGGCCAGGCGATTGGCCGTGGCATGACTTGATCATTAAGAAGACCGGATGAAAACCCGCGACCGCATCCTTGAATGTGCCCTGCAATTGTTCAACGAAAAGGGCGAACCGAACGTCTCCACCCTGGAAGTTGCCAACGAAATGGGCATCAGCCCGGGCAACCTCTACTACCACTTCCATGGCAAGGAACCGCTGATCCTCGGGCTGTTCGAGCGATTCCAGGGCGAACTGGCACCGCTGCTGGACCCGCCGGCGGACGTGCAGTTGGCGCCGGAAGATTACTGGCTGTTCCTGCACTTGATCGTCGAGCGCCTGGCTCAGTACCGGTTTCTGTTCCAGGACCTGTCGAACCTGGCCGGACGCCTGCCGAAGCTGGCCAAGGGCATCCGCCAGTTGCTCAATGCCTTGAAGCGCACCCTCGCCTCATTGCTGGCGCAACTCAAGGCCCAGGGATTGCTGGTCAGCGATACCCAGGCCCTGGGGCAGTTGGTGGAGCAGATCACCATGACCTTGCTGTTCTCCCTGGACTACCAGCGGATCCTGGACCGCGAGGGCGAGGTGCGACTGGTGGTCTACCAGATCATGATGCTGGTGGCCCCGCACCTGCCGCCCGCGACCAAGGTGGCGACCGAGCAACTGGCGTTGCGTTACCTGGAAGAACACGACTAACCACCGGCTGTGACAGATCCATTGTGGGAGCGAGCTTTGTGGGAGCAAAGCTTGCTCGCGATCCAGGCGCTGCGGTCCTCAAGAGACCGCGGCGTTTTCATCGCGGGCAAGCCTTGCTCCCACAAAGCTCGCTCCCACAGGTTGACCTGCGTACAAACAAAAACGCCCGACCTTCACAGGCCGGGCGTTTTTGCATGTCCTGCAGAATCAGGACTGGGTGGAAGGCGTCGTTGGAGCCGGCGCCGATGCTGGAGTGGCGACCGGGGTTGGAGCGGCGGCGGAGTTCGCCGGGCTCGTCGGGGTTGCCGGTTTGGCGACCGCAGTCGGCGCCTTCGGTGCAGCGGCTTTCGGCGCGGCCGGTTTTTTCGCCGCAGCAGGTTTGGCCGCCGCTTTTGCCGCAGGCTTGGCGGCGGGTTTCGCTGCCGGTTTGGCCGCTGCCGTTTTAGCCGCGGGTTTGGCCGCAGGCTTGGCTGCCGCTTTGGTCGCAGGTTTGGCCGCTACCGGTTTGGCCGCCGCCTTGGCAGCAGGTTTGGCCGCAGCAGTTTTAGCCGCGGGCTTGGCCGCAGCAGTTTTAGCCGCGGGCTTGGCCGCTGCTTTCGCCGCAGGTTTGGCGGCGGGTTTTGCCGCAGCCTTGACCAGTGGCTTGGCCGCCGTTTTAGCGGCCGGCTTGGCCGCCGCAGTCTTGGTCGCCACAGGTGCGACTTTGGCGCCGGTGAGTTTTTCGATCTGCTTGGTCAAGGTGTCGACCTTGCTGTGCAGTGCCTTGACTTCATTACGGCTCGGCACCCCCAGACGCGAGATCGCACTGTTCAGGCGCTTGTCGAAAGCCCCTTCCAGTTCGTCCCATTTGCCCAGTGCACGATCCTTCACGCCGCCGATTCGCGACTTGGCGGACTCGGCAGAGTCTTTGGCTGCATCGACTTGTTTGCCGACTGCCGTCTTGGTGAGTTTTTCGGCCTTTTCGCCGTCCTTAACCAGGGACTCGAAGAGCTTGCTGCCGTCAGTGTCGATCTTCGAGTACACGCCTAAACCAGCAAGCCAGATTTTGCGGGAATACTTTTCAATCTTCCCGGCCCACGAGCTGCCCTCTTTTTCTGTGATTTTTTTGCCAGCCATCCCGTTCTCCTTAATGTTTACGCGCGACACGTTCGAGCAATGCTGTCAGCTCATCGAGCTTAGCAGAGAGTGTCTCAACGTCATGTTTAGACGGAATGCCGATACGATTCAAGGCACTTGCAACGCGGGCATCGAATACCTTCTCGACTTTATCGAGTTGTACTTCAACCCGGGCCTTGAAAGTATTGACCTCGCTCTTGGCTTCAATCAATTCACTGTTGGCCGCTTCAAGTTTTCCGGCAATTTTCTTTTTGCCTTTGGTTTCAATAACTTCGCCAGCCTTTACCAACTCCTGAAAGTACTCGCTGCCTTCCTGGCCGACCTTCGTGTAGGCGCCCAGGCCCGCCAGCCAGATCTTGCGCGCGTACGTTTTCACGTCGCTGAGCGTGGAAGATTCAACGTCGGTTTTTTTCTTCAAAATAACTTTGGCCATGGTGCACCTCACTCGAAAAAAGGTTTGAGGAACTGCCCGCACACGGTCGGGCTCAGGCACAAAGTAGTGACAATAATTAGAAAGGGCACCCTAACAACTGACACAAACTGGACGGTGAGTGGCCTCATGTGGGAGCGGGCTTGCTCGCGAATGCGGTGTGTCATTCACTATTGATGTTGACTGATCCACCGCTTTCGCGAGCAAGCCCGCTCCCACAGAGTTTGGTGGTGAACTTTGATTCTGTGTTCACCCCCCTTTCGATCAATCAGGCCAACGCCTTATCCAGTGCTTTTTCGATTTCGCTCTTGATCGTGCCGCTCATGGCCGACATCAACATGCCCAGTTCCACGTCGACGCGGATCGAGTCCTCGCCCACATGCACTTCGCCCTTGACCCCGGAACGCTTGAGTTTCAGGGTGTCGCCCACCCACTGCGGCTCCAGGCCATAGCTGTCGGACAACTTCTGCGCCAGCTTGTCGGCTTTCTCTCGCGCCGCTTCCTTGCCCAGGCCATGGGCACGCTCAACAGTTATACGGGCCATCGGGTGACTCCTGTTTTATCGGGACTTGCCTGAACGTTTCAAACCCTGGCTGCGTCAAAACGTCCCGGCGGTAGCCCATCTTACCTTCAGCCTTGCCAAGACAAAGCCCTCTACCGGGATTAGAATGTCCCGCATTCTTTTTTGGTGACCGCGATATGACTGATCAGCGCAAAGGCAGCGATGCCGAACCCACCACTCACTTCGGCTTCAAGAACGTGCCGGAAAGCCAGAAAGCGGAAAAAGTCGCTGAGGTGTTCCACTCCGTAGCCGCCAAGTATGACTTGATGAACGACCTGCTCTCGGGCGGCATGCACCGCCTGTGGAAGCGTTTCGCGATCGAGCTGTCGGGCGTGCGCAGCGGCAATCGCGTGCTGGACATCGCCGGTGGCACGGGTGACCTGACGAAGAAGTTTTCCCACATTGTCGGGCCGACCGGCCAGGTGGTCCTGGCCGACATCAACGAATCCATGCTCAAGGTCGGTCGCGACCGCCTGCTGGACCTGGGTGTGGCCGGCAATGTCGAGTTCGTCCAGGCCGACGCTGAAAAGCTGCCGTTCCCCGACAACCATTTCGACTGCGTGACCATCGCCTTCGGCCTGCGCAACGTCACCCACAAGGAAGATGCCCTGCGTTCGATGCTGCGCGTGCTCAAGCCCGGTGGCCGCCTGCTGGTGCTGGAGTTCTCCAAGCCGACCAACGCGCTGATGTCCAAGGCCTATGACGCCTACTCGTTCGCCTTCATGCCGCTGATGGGCAAGCTGATCACCAACGACTCGGAAAGCTATCGCTACCTGGCCGAATCGATCCGCATGCACCCGAACCAGGAAACCCTGAAGTCGATGATGGTCGAGGCCGGTTTCGACCGCGTGACCTACCACAACATGACCGCAGGCATCGTTGCCCTGCATCGCGGCATCAAACCCTGATGCTGCTCACCGGCCTGCTCGCCAGCGTCGAACTGGGCCTCAACCGGGTGCTGCGCCTGGACAGCACGGCGCTCGCGCGCCTGGCACACTTGAGCGGCAAGGTGATTGCGGTGGACTGCCGCAGCCCGGCGTTGCGGTTGTTCATCCTGCCCAGCGACGAAGGCCTGCTGCTCGCCGCGCACTGGGAGGCCGAAGCGGATTGCACGCTGCGCGCCCCGGCGTCGAGCCTGCTGAACCTGGCCCTGGGCAAGGACAAGACCGCGGTGCTGCACAGCCCCGACGTGGAGCTCGACGGCGACAGCGGCGTACTGCTGGAGCTGGCAGGGATTCTCCAGGACCTGGAGCTGGACTGGGAATACGAAGTGTCCCGCTGGATCGGCCCGGTGGCGACCCAATTGCTCAGCGGCCATTTGCGCAGCCGCAGCCGCTGGTATCGCCAGGGCTTCGCCAGCCTGGGACAGAATCTGAGTGAATACCTGGCCGAAGAATCGCGTACCCTCGTAGGCCAACGCGAAGCACAAGCCCGTTTTAATGAACTGGACCAGATCAAACTTGACCTGGAACGTCTCGAGGCGCGTTTCGAGCGCCTTTCCCGATCCCTTGAAACCAAGCGATAACGCATGAAGCTGCTTGCCGTCCGCCGTTTGTTGCGCATCCAGCGCGTCGTGATCCGCTACCGCCTCGATGACCTGCTGTTCGCCCTGCCGCTGCCCTGGTTTCTCCTGGCCCTGCGCTTCGTGCTGCCGTGGCGCTGGTTTCCCCGGCGAACGCTGGACCTGAGTCGCGGTGCGCGCTTGCGCCTGGCCTTGCAGGACCTGGGGCCGATTTTCATCAAGTTCGGGCAGATCCTTTCGACCCGGCGCGACCTGTTGCCCGAAGACATCGCCGATGAACTGATGCGCCTGCAAGACCGCGTGCCGCCGTTCGATTCCAAGGTGTCGGTGGCGCTGATCGAGGAACAACTGGGCAAGAAGATCAGCGAAGTCTTCAGCCGCTTCGACGTCGAGCCCCTGGCCTCGGCCTCCGTCGCCCAGGTTCACGCCGCCCAGCTCAAGAGCGGCGAAGAAGTGGTGGTCAAGGTCATTCGCCCGGGCCTCAAGCCGATCATCGCCCAGGATCTGGCGTGGCTGTTCATCCTCGCTCGCGCCGCCGAACGGTTGTCGGCCGATGCCCGCCTGCTGCACCCGGTGGACGTGGTCCAGGACTACGAAAAAACCATCTACGACGAACTCGACCTGCTGCGCGAGGCGGCCAACGCCAGCCAACTGCGTCGCAACTTCGAAGGCTCGCCGCTGCTCTATGTGCCGCAAGTCTATTGGGACTGGTGCCGGCCGAAAGTACTGGTGATGGAGCGCATCTACGGCATCCAGGTGACTGACCTGGCGACCCTGGCCGACCAGCGCACCGACATGAAGATGCTCGCCGAACGCGGCGTGGAAATCTTCTTCACCCAGGTGTTTCGCGACAGCTTCTTCCACGCCGACATGCACCCGGGCAACATCTTCGTCAGCACGGTGCAGCCGTGGAGCCCGCAATACATTGCCATCGACTGCGGCATCGTCGGCAGCCTGACCCCCGAAGACCAGGACTATCTGGCGCGCAACCTGTTCGCCTTCTTCAAGCGTGACTACCGTCGCGTCGCCCAGTTGCACATCGATTCGGGCTGGGTGCCGGCCGAGACCAAGCTCAACGAATTCGAAGCGGCGATCCGTACCGTGTGCGAACCGATCTTCGAAAAACCGTTAAAAGATATTTCCTTCGGCCAGGTGCTGATGCGCCTGTTCCAGACCGCGCGACGCTTCAACATGGAAGTCCAGCCACAGTTGGTGCTGTTGCAGAAAACCCTGCTGAACATCGAAGGCCTCGGCCGTCAGTTGTACCCGGACCTCGACCTGTGGAACACCGCCCAGCCGTTCCTCGAACGCTGGATGCGCGAGCGCGTCAGCCCCAAGACCTTGCTGGGCAACGTGCAAAGCCAGTTCGAGCAGCTCCCGCACCTGGCCAACATGACCCGCGACCTGCTCGAACGCATGTCCCAACCCCACGCACACGACCCGGCGCCGCCGTGGCACCGACGCAAGGATGACTGGTTTCTGCGGCTGCTTGGCGCGGCTCACCTGGGAGGTGGCGCAATGCTGGCGGCTGGTGGACCGTTGAGCGAATTGGGCCATTGGCCCGCCGGAATCATGGTGATCGTTGGTTTGTATCTGGTCGTTCGCCGATAGCCAGCACCGGTTCGCGCTGGCACACTGTTTCAACGCTGGGCCCGCCGACGTCAGGTGCGCGGCCCATGGTCGGAGTCAAAGATGAAAAACTGGCAGGACGAGATCAAATGGGACGCTGACGGCCTGGTGCCGGCCATCGCCCAGGACCACAAGACCGGGCGCGTATTGATGATGGCCTGGATGAACCGCGAAGCGCTGGCCTTGACCGCCGCCGAGAACCGCGCCATCTATTGGTCACGTTCCCGTGGCAAGCTGTGGCGCAAAGGTGAAGAGTCCGGGCACGTGCAGCACCTGCATGAGATGCGCCTGGACTGCGACGGCGACGTCATCATCCTGATGGTCGAGCAAGTCGGTGAGATTGCCTGCCACACCGGCCGTCAAAGCTGCTTCTATCGCGTCTTCGAGAACGGCGACTGGAAAACCGTCGACCCGGTGCTCAAGGACCCGCACGCCATTTATTCAGGACATACCCATGAGTGACACCCTGACCCGCCTGGCCCAGGTGCTGGAAGAGCGCAAGGGCGCCGCGGCCGACAGCTCCTATGTCGCCAGCCTGTACCACAAGGGCTTGAACAAGATTCTGGAGAAAGTCGGCGAAGAGTCGGTCGAGACCATCATCGCCGCCAAGGACGCCGCCATCAGTGGCGATTGCAGCGACGTGATCTACGAGACCGCCGACCTGTGGTTCCACAGCCTGGTCATGCTGGCCCAACTGGGGCAGCATCCGCAGGCCGTACTGGATGAACTGGACCGTCGCTTCGGTCTGTCCGGGCACGTCGAGAAAGCCTCGCGCCCGTCCGCCTGATCAACTTTTGAGAGGAATAGCCACATGGGTATTTTTGACTGGAAACACTGGGTCGTCATCCTGGTCGTCGTGGTGCTGGTGTTCGGTACCAAGAAACTGAAAAACCTCGGCACCGATGTCGGCGAGTCGATCAAGGGTTTTCGCAAGGCCATGAACGATGATGAGAAACCGGCCGATCCGACGACAGGCCAGGCTCAGGCCGCACAACCGACCCAACCGGTACACCCACAGGCCACCCAGCCGGTGAATGCGCCGAATACCATCGACGTGCAGGCCCAGAAAGTCGAAGAGCCCATCCGCAAAGACTCGTGAGCACTGACTAATGTTTGGGATCAGCTTCACTGAACTGCTGCTCGTCGGCCTCGTCGCCCTGCTGGTACTGGGTCCCGAGCGTCTGCCGGGGGCTGCGCGCACCGCCGGTCTGTGGATCGGGCGCCTGAAGCGCAGCTTCAATGCGATCAAACAGGAAGTTGAACGTGAAATCGGTGCCGACGACATCCGTCGGCAACTTCACAACGAACATATTCTGTCCCTGGAACAGGAAGCGCGGAAAATCTTCACGCCGACCCAACAGGAACCGACGCCGGTTCAGCCCGTGGCCGAACAGGCGATTGCGCCCCAGGCACCCGTGGATGGCGTGGGGTCGGCGGCTGAACCGACGCCAGTGACACCGACGGTAGCGGACGCAGCGCCCGCTGCTGTCCCTGCGCCTAACGACCCTACTTTGCCGCCGCGAGCCCCATGAGCGATCTCCCTGAAAACGACCAGCCGATGCCGCTGGTATCGCACCTCACCGAGTTGCGCACCCGCCTGCTGCGTTGTGTCGCGGCGGTTTTCATCATCTTCGCCGGACTGTTTTCCTTCACCCAGCAGATCTACACCTTCGTCTCCACGCCGCTGCGCCAGTACCTGCCGGTAGGGGCGACAATGATCGCCACCGACGTGTCGTCGCCGTTCCTGACGCCGCTGAAGCTGACGATGATGGTCTCGCTGTTCCTGGCGATCCCGGTGATCCTGCACCAGATCTGGGGCTTCATCGCGCCGGGCCTGTACAAGCACGAAAAACGCATCGCCGTGCCGCTGTTGGTGTCCAGCATCCTGCTGTTCTACACCGGCATGGCCTTCGCCTATTACCTGGTGTTCCCGCTGATCTTCAAGTTCTTCGCTGCCGCCACCCCGGCGGGCGTGGAAATGATGACCGACATCAGCAGCTACCTGGATTTCGTCATGACACTGTTCTTCGCCTTCGGCGTGGCGTTCGAAATCCCGGTGGCCGTGGTGCTCCTGGTGTGGATCGGCGTGGTCGACGTGGCCTATTTGAAGAAGATCCGCCCCTACGTGATCATCGGCTGCTTCGTGGTCGGCATGATCCTGACCCCGCCGGACATCTTCTCCCAGACCCTGCTGGCTGTGCCGATGTGGCTGCTGTTCGAGATCGGCATCCTGTTCGGTGGCCTGGTGCGCAAGCGCCGGGCAGAAGAGCCCGAGGAGCAGCCGGTCGATGACCACAACGACCAGCCGCCAGCGACCCAAGCGTGAACCTGCTGCTGCTCGAAGAGGCCGACTTCATCGGGCCTGAGCGCGTGATCCTGAGCGATCGCCGGTTGACCCACATGCAGGAAGTCCATCGCAGCGCCGTCGGTGACAGCCTGCGCGTCGGGCGCATCGGCGGGCTGATGGGCACCGCCCAGGTGCTGCGCCTGGAAGCCCGCGAGGCCGAACTGCAAGTGACCCTCGACCAGCCTCCACCGGCCAAGTTGCCGCTGACCCTGGTGCTGGCCCTGCCGCGTCCGAAAATGCTCCGGAGGGTGTTCCAGACCGTCGCCACCATGGGCGTGCCGCGTGTGGTGCTGGTCAACAGCTATCGCGTGGAAAAGAGCTTTTGGCAGACACCATTCCTCGAACCCGAGGCCATCCGCGAACAACTGATCCTGGGCCTGGAACAAGCCCGGGACAGCGTGTTGCCTGAGGTGGTTATCGAGAAACGCTTCAAACCCTTCGTCGAGGACCGCCTGCCGGCCATCACCGACGGCACCTTGGGCCTGGTCGGTCACCCCGGCAACTACCCGCCCTGCCCTCGCGCGCTGACCGAACCGGTGACCTTGGCCATCGGGCCCGAAGGCGGTTGGATTCCCTACGAGATCGACCTGCTGGGCAAGGCCGGCTTGCAACCGGTACAACTGGGTGAGCGGATCCTGCGGGTCGAGACCGCGGTTACAGCGCTGCTCGCACGACTGTTCTGACCCCTTTGGTTTGCTACGGTATTCCAAACGCATCTAACTCATTTCTCCTGCTCCCCCTTTATGGGCCGATAGTGCTTTATACAAAGCAGTTCCGCCCTTCAAGGGAGTATCAGCATGTTCCAATGGCTAGGTAACGTAGGCGTTAATCGCAAACTCGGCTTCGGCTTCGGTCTGGTGCTGTTCTTAACCTTGATGATCGCCTTCACCGGCTGGACCGGCCTGGGTAAGGTGATTGCCCACGGCGACACGCTGGGGCTCATCGCCAGCCTGAACGACCTGACCAAGGACCTGCGCTCCGCGCGCATGGATTACGACGCGACCCGCGGCCAGAAAGGTCCAGGTGACCTCAACGATCTCCTCGGTAAATTGGAGCCTGGGCTACAGGCTGCTCGCCAATCGATCGAGCAATCGGCCGACATGGCGCTCATCGACAAGCAACTGGCGGCTGTCGCCGAGTACAGGGCTGTCATTGCCGAATTGGTCCGCGCCACCGTCAGTCGTGAGGATGCGCGCAGCAAACTGGGCGCCAGCGCCGATAACGCCGTGGCCCGAGTCGCCAGCGTTGAAAATGCCATACGGCAAAGCGACAACGCGGCTCAACTCGACAGCGTGGTGAGCCTGAGCAAGGCCATCCAGCAAGCCCGCTATCAGGTTCGCGGCTACACCTACAGCGGCCAGGCCGAAGCCGAGCAGCCGGCCTTGGATGCCATCGATAACACGCTGAAAGCGCTCGGCAGCCTGCCGGCCCAACTGCCCGCTGAACACGCCGCCAACCTGCAACAGGCCAGCGAGTCGTTCAAGGCCTATCGTGCCGCGGTCAGCCAGTTCCATGAAGCCCAGACCGCCAGCGCTGCCGCCATCAAGCGCATGTCCGACTTGGGGGTTGTGCTACGCGGGGCCAGTAGAGACGTCACGCTGTCCCAAACGGACGTGCGCGACCACGATGCAGCCAGAGCCAACCTCTTCCTGATCTCGGCCGCCGCGCTGGCCCTGCTGTTCGGGGTGATCGCCGCCATGGCAATCACCCGGCAGATCGTCACCCCGCTGGAGCAGACCCTAAGGGTTGCCGAGCGCGTGGCGGCAGGCGACCTGACCCACAACCTCAGCTCCGAGCGACTCGACGAACTGGGCCAGCTACAGCGTGCCATGCAGAGCATGACCGTGGGTCTGCGGCAATTGATCGGCGGCATCAGCGACGGCGTCACGCAAATCGCCAGCGCCGCCGAACAGCTTTCAGCCGTGACCGAACAGACCAGCGCCGGGGTCAACAGCCAGAAAGTGGAAACCGACCAGGTCGCCACCGCCATGCACGAAATGACCGCCACGGTGCAGGAAGTGGCGCGTAATGCCGAGCAAGCGAGCGAAGCAACGGTCGCCGCGGACCAACAGGCTCGCGAAGGCGAAAAGGTGGTCGGTGAAGCCATCGCCCAGATCGAGCGCTTGTCCAACGCGGTGGGCAATTCCACCGAAGCCATGGGCCACCTCAAACGCGAGAGCGACAAGATCGGCAGCGTCCTGGACGTGATCAAGTCCGTGGCCCAGCAAACCAACCTGCTGGCCCTCAACGCGGCCATCGAGGCGGCCCGGGCCGGTGAAGCCGGGCGTGGTTTCGCGGTGGTGGCCGACGAGGTGCGCAGCCTGGCCCAGCGCACCCAGAAGTCCACCGAAGAGATCGAGCAACTGGTCCTTGGCCTGCAGACCGGAACCGAACAGGTCGCGTCCAGCCTGGACAACAGCCGCAACCTGACCGACAGCAGCGTCGAACTGACCCGCCGGGCCGGTAGCTCACTGGAAAACATCACCCGCACGGTCTCGGCGATCCAGTCGATGAACCAACAGATCGCCGCCGCTGCCGAGCAGCAGAGCGCCGTGGCCGAAGAGATCAACCGCAGCGTCGTGAACGTTCGCGACGTGTCCGAACAAACCGCCTCCTCCAGTGAGGAAACCGCCGCCTCCAGCGCCGAGCTGGCACGGCTGGGGGTTCATTTGCAGACGCTGGTAGGACGTTTCAAAGTCTAAGCACCGAAAAAGCGGGAACACGTGGCGAGGCAGCTTGCTCGCTACGCAAAGCAACTGACGCCTACTCGCTACAGATCCCTTCCAACCGGTCGATATAACTTCCAGCATATAAACTCAACGCTGCTGGGAGTAACGGCATGTTCCGATGGCTAGGTAACGTAGGCGTCAATCGCAAACTTGGTTTCGGCTTCGGCCTGGTGCTGTTCCTGACCGTGATCATCGCCTTCACCGGCTGGAGCGGCTTGGGTGACGTGATCAGCCGTGGCGACAAGCTGGGGTTCATTGCCAGCCTGAACGATTTGACCAAGGACTTGCGCCTGGCACGCATGAACTACGACACCTCGCGGGGCGAGAACGGCCCGCAGCAAGTCAACGACCTGATTGACAAACTCGAAGCAGGGCTGAAGACCGCCCGCCAACTGATTGAGCAACCGGCCGATGTAGCGCTGATCGATAAACAATTGGCCGCCGTTGCCGAGTATAAAAGCGCCTTCGCCGAGATGACCCGCGCTACCGTTAGCCGTGAAGATGCCCGCAGCAAACTTGGCGCCAGTGCCGACAACGCCGTGGCCCGCGTCACTGAAGTAGAGAAATCGCTACTGCAAGGCGACAGCGTCGCCCAGTTCAACAGCGTTGTGACCCTGAGCAAGGCGGTCCAGCAAGCGCGCTATCAAGTTCGCGGCTATACCTACAGCGGCAAGAACGAAGCCCAGCAACCGGCCCTTGAGGCCATCGACAATGTCCTCAAACTTCTCGCACGCTTGCCAGAGCAATTGCCCGAGGAGCATGCCGCCAACCTGCAACAGGCCAACGACTCGATCAATGCCTACCGCACAGCGGTCAGCCAGTTCCGCGACTCCCAGATTGATAACGCCGCGGCACTCAAGCGCATGGCATCACAAGGCGACGTATTGATCGACGCCAGCCAAAAGCTGACAGCGTCCCAGACGGCCGTTCGCGACCACGACGCAGCCAAGGCCAAGACCTTCCTGGCATCGGCTGCCGTGCTCGCGTTGCTGTTCGGTGTCATCGCTGCCTTGGTCATCACCCGGCAGATCGTCGCCCCCCTGGACCAGACCCTCAAGATCGCCGAACGTGTGGCGGCGGGTGACTTGACCCACAACCTCAACTCCGACCGCCGCGACGAACTGGGCCAGCTGCAGCGCGCCATGCAGAGCATGACCGTGGGTCTGCGGCAATTGATCGGCGGCATCAGCGAGGGCGTCACGCAAATCGCCAGCGCCGCCGAGCAGCTTTCAGCCGTGACCGAACAGACCAGCGCCGGGGTCAACAGCCAGAAAGTGGAAACCGACCAGGTCGCCACCGCCATGCACGAAATGACCGCCACGGTGCAGGAAGTGGCCCGCAATGCCGAAGAAGCCTCCGAGGCCGCAGCCGCTGCCGATGCCCAGGCGCGCGAAGGCGACAAGGTGGTCGGAGAAGCGATTGCCCAAATCGAACGCCTGGCACTCGAAGTCGGTAACTCCACCACCGCCATGGGCGATTTGAAGCGAGAAAGCGACAAGATCGGCAGTGTGCTGGACGTGATCAAGTCCGTCGCCCAACAGACCAACCTGCTGGCCCTCAACGCGGCAATCGAGGCGGCTCGCGCGGGAGAAGCCGGTCGTGGTTTCGCCGTGGTGGCCGACGAGGTTCGCAGCCTGGCCCAGCGCACCCAGAAATCCACTGAAGAAATCGAGCAACTGATCGTCGGCCTGCAATCAGGCACCGAACAGGTCGCGACCACCCTGGACAACAGCCGCAACCTGACCGACAGCAGCGTCGAACTGACCCGCCGTGCGGGGGGCTCGTTGGAGAACATCACTCGTACGGTCTCGGCGATCCAGTCGATGAACCAGCAGATCGCCGCCGCCGCCGAGCAGCAGAGTGCGGTGGCTGAGGAGATCAACCGTAGCGTGCTGAATGTGCGTGATGTGTCGGAGCAAACGGCGTCGTCCAGTGAGGAGACTGCCGCCTCCAGTGCTGAGCTGGCGCGGCTGGGGGTGCATTTGCAGACGTTGGTGGGGCGGTTTCGGGTTTGATGCCTTGCGGCTGCCTTACTTAGGATTTGTGTGTATATCCGTTTTTTTGTAACGGCGGCTTAGGGTTCCGCTCTTACAGCGGGTCACTTTCGAAAAGCGCGAAAGTAACCAAAGCGCTTCTGCCCCACCACTTGGCACCTCGCCTAGGCTCGGTGTGCCCTCACTCCGGCATTGCTCCGTGGGCCGCCGCGAAGGGCCATCCATGGCCCAGCGCGGCTACCTCGGCATCCATGCCGAGGTGCCCACGGCCCAATGCCTGCGTTCGGCCATCGTGGTTAACGGGGCGCCCGAGATCAACGTCCACCGCGAGGCGGCCTAACAGCCGACCTGGCTCTCCCGGTCGTACACCCGTTAGATCTGTGGGAGCAAAGCTTGCTCGCGATAGCGGTCTGTCAGGCAACATCAATACTGACTGCCCCGCCGCCATCGCGAGCAAGCTCCCTCCCACATAGGTTTTTGGTCGTTTATAAGATCAGCATCCACCGCCGATCCCTGTGGGAGCCGAGCTTGCTCGCGATGGCGGTGGGTCAGTTTGCATCAGTATTGGATGTGCCGCCGTCTTCGCGAGCAAGCTCGCTCCCACATGGGTTTTTGGTCGTTTATAAGATCAGCATCCACTGCCGATCCCCGTGGGAGCCGAGCTTGCTCGCGATGGCGGTGGGTCTGCTTGCATCAATGCTGAATGTGCCGCCTTCGCGAGCAAGCTCGCTCCCACATAGGTTTTTGGTCGTTTATAAGATCAGCGTCCACCGCCGGTCCCTGTGGGAGCGGGCTTGCTCGCGATGGCGGTGGGTCTGCTTGCATCAATGCTGAATGTGCCGCCGTCTTCGCGAGCAAGCTCGCTCCCACAATGGGATCGGAGTACGACCGGGAGAACCAGGCCGGCTGTCAGGCCGCCTCGCGAGCAAGCTTTGCTCCCACAGGCCCTGCTCAAACAGATCTGAGGGGTGTACGACCGCAAGAGCCAGGTCGGCTACTAGGCCGCCTCGCGGTGGACGTTGATCTCGGCGCCCCGTTAACCACGCTGGCCGAACGCAGGCATTGTGGAGTGGGCATCCCGGCATGGATGCCGGGATAGCCGCGCTGGGCCATGGATGGCCCTTCGCGGCGGGCCCACGGAGCAATGCCTTCGTTCGGGCATGCCGAGCCTAGGCGAGGCACCGAGTGGTGGGGCAAAGCGTTTTTGCTTACTTTTGGCGCTCTTCCAAAAGTGAGCCGCCGTAAGGGCGGAACCCTAAGTAGCCGTGACCTAAATAACGGATATACATACAAAAATACCTGCGTCCCACAATCCGTCATCCCAAGGCTACGGAGCCTTGCGCCATTGCCTACAACTACGCCAGAATCCGCCGGCTTGTGCGCCTTGGCCCTGGGCTCTAACGTTTGCAGGTCGCTGTCAGTTCAGCGATCGGGTTTAGCAGCTCGGCACAATATCAAGGCACGCAGGTCCGCTTTATGGCGGCTGTGCGTGGGGCACTTCGGTGCGCCGGGTTCCTTGATTCCTGGTCTGCTAACCCGCGTACTGCCGCCACCCTTTTCGTTTAGCAGCGATGTCTGGCGGCTCCATCAGTCAAGGAGCGTCACCATGCACAAGGTCACACCCAACCCACCAGAACCAGAAACCGACCCCAAGAAACTCCAGGAAGCCACCGACCGCGCACTCGATTACTACCTGAAGCCCAAACAGCCCACCCCCGAAGAAAAACAGCCATCGAGCCAGCTCTTCACCGTCGTCGACGGCATCGACACCGAAAGCCTGCTGGCCAACCTCAGCGAAAACCTGGCCTCAGCCGACGCCATGGTCAGCGACCTCGCGTTCGATCTGAAAGGCTCGCGGCGCCACATTGCCTTCGGCATTCAGCAACTGATCGAACTGAGTAGGTTATTGGCAAACCGGATGTTGGATAGCATCAATCCGCAACACTGACCGCAACACAAAATCGGGGGCGGCTGCGCCACCCAGCGGGAGCAAGCTCCCTCGCCACAAGGGCGATCCGCAGATAGAAAATACGCCCAACAAAAAGCCCCGCTTCCTTCCAGAAGCGGGGCTTTTTGCGTATCAGGCCAGTTGAGGCTGTACGCTCACCGGCTGTAGCGGCAGCAACGGTGCATGAGGATCGGCCTTGACCGACTCACGCCACGCCGTCAGCCACTCCGGATGAGCCTCGCTCCAGACCTGCTCATGCAGGCGGGACAGGGCCACCGGGTCACTTAGCAACGCCAGTCGCTCAGTGTTGCTGAGCTCGGCAGGACCCACCTTCAGGGCGTGACGAACACGTTCGACCCGCAGCCATTCAATCGGCTCGGCCTGGCCGTGACGCGAGGTGGCCAGCGCACACGCCAAGGCGTTCTGTTGCGGATCGACCACCGCCCGGATGAAACCGTCGTTCAGCGCATGCCAACGGTTTTCATGGGTGTACTGGTCCGTCGACAGCAGCTCCTGGGGCGGGGCGTATTCCTCAGGGATCAGGAACAGGCTCTCATCGCGGGACTTCAAGCCCAGGCCCACGCGGCTGGAGATCACCGACACCGGGATCGACAGGATCAACGACCCGACGATCGGCACCAGCCACCAGAGGAAGCTTGGGTTCAGCCAGATCACCAGCAAGGCCCAGAAGAAGCCCAGCAAGGTTTGCGGACCGTGGCGCTTGACCGCTTCGCTCCATGGCGTGGAGTCGTCGTCACGTTTCGGCGAGTTCCAGGTCGCGGCCCAGCCCAGGAAAGCGGCGAGCACGAAACGGGTGTGGAAGATCATGCGAACCGGCGCCAGCAGCATGGAGAACAGCATCTCCAGCAACATGGACATGGTCACCTTGAACTTGCCACCGAATTCCTTCGCGCCCTTGGCCCAGATCAGCACGATGCTCAGCAGCTTGGGCAGGAACAGCAGCACGATGGTCGTCGAGAACAGGGCGATGGCCTTTTCCGGATGCCATTGCGGCCACAGCGGATAAAGCTGGCGTGGCTCGAGGAAGTACTGGGGCTCCATCAGCGTGTTCACCGCCAGCAGCGCGGTGGACAGCACCAGGAAGAAGAACCACAGCGGCGCCGACAGGTAGGACATCACGCCAGTCAGGAACACCGCACGATGCACCGGGTGCATGCCCTTGACCAGGAACAGGCGGAAGTTCATCAGGTTGCCGTGGCACCAGCGACGGTCACGCTTGAGTTCGTCCAGCAGGTTCGGCGGCAGTTCTTCGTAGCTGCCCGGCAGGTCATAGGCAATCCACACGCCCCAGCCGGCACGGCGCATCAGCGCAGCTTCGACGAAGTCGTGGGACAGGATGGCACCGGCGAACGCGCCTTTACCGGGCAGCGGCGCCAAGGCGCAGTGCTCGATGAACGGCTTCATGCGAATGATCGCGTTGTGGCCCCAGTAGTGGGACTCACCCAACTGCCAGAAGTGCAGGCCGGCGGTGAACAGCGGACCGTACACCCGGGTGGCGAACTGCTGCATGCGCGCATACAGCGTGTCCATGCCCGAGGCCCGTGGCGCGGTCTGGATGATGCCGGCGTCCGGCGTGGCTTCCATCAGGCGCACCAGGCTGGTCAGGCATTTGCCGCTCATCACGGAGTCCGCGTCGAGCACGACCATGTACTTGTAGTCACCGCCCCAACGACGGCAGAAGTCGTCGAGGTTGCCACTCTTGCGCTTCACGCGACGACGACGACGGCGGTAGAAGATCTTGCCGAAGCCCCCGGCTTCACGGCAGACGTCCAGCCAGGCCTGTTGTTCGGCCACGCAGATGTCGGTTTCGTTACTGTCGCTGAGCACGAAAAAGTCGAAGCGATCCAGGTCACCGGTGGCGGCCACCGACTCGAAGGTCGCGCGCAAACCGGCGAATACCCGTGCCACGTCTTCGTTGCAGATCGGCATCACCAGCGCGGTGCGGGCGTCCTTGGGAATCGGCTCGTTGCCGGCGCTAGCGCCGGAGATGCGATATTTGTCGTGGCCGGTGAGCAATTCGAGAAAGCCCATCAGCGCCGTCCAGAAACCCGCCGACACCCAGCAGAACAGGATCCCGAACAGAATCAGGATGCTGGTCTGCAATGCATACGGCAGCACTTGCGTGGCCGTCTGCATCAGCGGTTGGTGCATGACTTCGTCCAGGTCCACCAGCGACCAGCCCTGGTACGGCATGATGCCTTTCATGTACCAGCCGGCAACGATGGTCTGGCCAAGCATCAGGATCAGCAGGATGTAGCGGCGGATCGAACCCACGGTACGCCAGCGTGCATGGGGCAGCACGCGCTCATCCTTGGGCGGCTTCGGCGGGTTGGTACGACCGGTCAGGCGCCGCCAGCCGCGCACCAGGATATTGGTGCGCCACGGCTCCGGTACGACCTTGGTCCGGCGAATCGGCGGTGTCGCCTTCAAGCACACCCGGCCGCTGGAGTCGAGGGCCAGCATTTCGGCGTCCTCGAGTTCCTCGGCGGTGCTCAGCGTCAGGCGACGGCCCACCGAGGCTTGCGCCGCCTCGTTGGGTGCGTCGAATGTCGAAGAAGCCAGGCGCTCATGCAATTCGCTGAATGACGAGCAGCCCGCCAGCTCGGCGCGCTGCTCGTCGGTCATCGGCAAATGGGCCAGATACTCACGCAGAGACTCTGGTTGTACGGACGTATTACTCATCGGCAGGCAACTGGTAGCTCCAGGTCTCGGTCAGGACTTGTTCAGTCTGTTCCGGTTCCTGTGGGGTTGGGGTCGGCTCGGCGGCGGCGGTGGCCGCTTTGACGGCCTTGGCTTCTTTCTGCTCGCCGGCTTGCTCGTTGGCTTTCTCTTTTTCGCTCTGCTGCTTGGCGACCTTGTCTGCCTTGGCCAGTGTGGCCACGGAGTGCGCGGTGGCTGGCAGCTCGACAGGAACCAGCGGCCGGACCAAGGCGGCACGCATCTCGGTCGCTTTGCTCGGGTCCTTGATCTTCAAGCGCAACGTCAGGCGCCAGCCCTTGGTCTCAGGGTTGTAGCGCACGCTGTTCTCGACGATCTCGCCGTTGTCGCCAACACTCACCTGGCTACGCACTTCAGCGTCTTCAGGCAACGCTTGCAGGGACGGCCCTTCGAAATCCACCAGGTAGGCCACGCTGCCGTCCGGTTGACGGATCAGGTTGGACTGCTTCACGTCACCGGTGGAACGCAGGGTCTGCTTGACCCAGGCGCTGTCTGGCGAGTGCAGGTTGGCTTCATCGAGCGTCCAGTGCAGACGGTAGGCGAAGTCCAGCGGCTGGCCAGGCTCAGGCAGTTTTTCCGGGCTCCAGAACGCAACGATGTTGTCGTTGGTTTCGTCGGCGGTCGGAATCTCTACCAGATCGACGCTGCCCTTGCCCCAATCGCCTTTCGGTTCGATCCAGGCGCTTGGACGTTTTTCGTAACGGTCATCCAGGTCTTCATAGTGGCTGAAGTCACGACCCCGTTGCAGCAAGCCGAAACCACGCGGGTTTTCCACCGAGAAGTTGCTCACGGCCAGGTGTTTCGGGTTGTTCAGCGGACGCCAGATCCACTCGCCGTTGCCGGCGTGGATGGACAGGCCGCTGGAATCGTGGAGCTCACGACGGTAGTTCAGCACCTTGGACGGCTGGTTGGCGCCGAACAGGAACATGCTGGTCAACGGGGCGATGCCCAGCTTGTTGACGCGATCACGCAGGAACACGCGGGATTTCACGTCGACAACGGTGTCGGTGCCCGGACGCACGGTCAGGCGATAAGCACCCGTGGCCCGTGGCGAATCCAGCAGGGCGAAGATCACCAGGTGCTTGTCGGTCGGTTTCGGACGCTGGATCCAGAACTCGCGAAAGCGCGGGAACTCCTCACCGGATGGCAACGCGGTGTCGATGGCCATGCCACGAGCGGACAAACCGTAAACCTGGCCCTTGCCGATGACGCGGAAATAACTCGCGCCCAGCATGGTCATGATTTCGTCTTGCTTGTCGGCCTTGTTGATCGGGTACAACACGCGAAAACCCGCGTAGCCCAGCTGTTCGGTGGCCTTTGGATCGAACTTCACGTCGCCGAAATCGAAACGGGTCGGGTCGTACTTGATCTCGTCGACGGTGGTCGCGGTGATTTCGTTGATTTTCACCGGCGTGTCGAAATGCATGCCCTGGTGATAGAAGGACAGCCGGAACGGCGTCTTCTGGTCGGCCCATTCCGCTTTTTCGGTGCGGAAACGAATTTTCTGATAATCGGCGAATTTCATTTCGCGGAATTCGTTCGGCAAATTGCTGCGCGGGGCTTCGAACTTCTGCCCGGCCAGCTCTTGTGCCTTCGCCGATACATCATCCAGGCTGAATGCCCACAGTTGGCCCGCGCCGAACAGGCACAGCAGGGCCGAGCCCGCTACCAAGGCGCTTCTAAACCGTTTGGCAGTCATTTTTGGTGCATTACAGGGACTAACAATCACGAGCAACCCTCGCCGAAAACTGATCAAAAAACCAACGGCCAGATAAAGTATCTGCACGGTAACGGCGCTGAAAAACCGTCCCTGCCGACCACTCTTGCCAAGTTGGCGAGCATTGTTCCGACTCCGATGGGACAAAATGATTCCCCAAACGGTCCAGGACAAGTCTCTACCTAAGTCAAATGGACCAGCGAACGCTGATCCCCCGTAGCGCGCGATTATCTAGTAGCCCGCGTGACAACGCATCAGGGGCAGCAAAGTATTTATCGAGAAAACTCCCTGTTTTACCTCGAAACGGCACCGAAAAGATGTTTCAAACGCTTTCAGGCCTGTAACAGGAAGGTTACCGGGCCATCATTGACCAGGTGAACCTGCATGTCGGCGCCGAATCTACCTGATGCCACGGTGCCATGCACCTGTTTCGCCTGAGTTAGCAAATAGTTGAACAACTCTTCGCCCAAGGCAGGAGGCGCGGCGGTCGAAAAGCTCGGGCGCAGACCGCTTTTGGTGTCCGCCGCCAAGGTGAACTGCGACACCAGCAGCAACCCGCCACCGACATCCACCAGGGACAGGTTCATCTTGCCCTCGGCGTCGCTGAACACTCGATAGTTAAGCAGCTTGTGCAGGAGTTTGTCGGCGCTGGCCCGGGTATCCCCGGGCTCGACGGCCACCAACACCAGCAAGCCCTGATCCACGGCCCCGACGATCTCGCCTGATACTTCGACCCGTGCGCCGCGAACGCGTTGCAACAGCCCCTTCATGCTTCTTCGGGCGGCAGGTCGAGCAGGCGCCGGGCCATTTGCGCAGCGGCGCGCACCAGTGCATCGGTGATCCCCGGCTCAGAAGCGGCGTGACCGGCGTCGCGAATGACCTGCAGTTCGCTGTTGGGCCAGTTCTGATGCAACTCCCAGGCATTGTCCAGCGGGCAGATGACGTCGTAGCGGCCATGCACGATGACGCCCGGCAAATGGGCGATCTTGCCCATGTCGCGAATCAACTGGTTGGGTTCGAGGAAGGCGTTGTTGGTGAAGTAGTGGCATTCGATCCGGGCGATCGACAGCGCCCGCTGCGGTTCGGAGAAGCGATCGACCACCAGCGGGTTCGGACGCAGGGTCGCGGTGCGACCTTCCCAGGTGGACCAGGCCTTGGCCGCGTGCATCTGGGCGATCTGGTCGTTACCGGTCAGGCGCTTGTGAAAAGCGCTGAGCAGGTCGTCGCGCTCGTCCAACGGGATCGGTGCGATGTAATCCTGCCAATAGTCAGGGAACAGGCGACTGGCGCCGGCCTGGTAGAACCACTCGATTTCCTGCGGTCGGCAGAGAAAGATCCCACGCAGGATCAAGCCGTGTACCCGCTCTGGATGAGTCTGGGCGTAGGCCAGGGCCAGGGTCGAACCCCAGGAACCGCCAAACAGCACCCATTTCTCGATGCCCAGGTGTTTGCGGATGCGCTCCAGGTCTTCGACCAGGTCCCAGGTGGTGTTGTTCTCAAGGCTGGCATGGGGGGTGGACCGACCACAGCCGCGCTGGTCGAAGGTGACGATGCGGTAGAGGTTCGGATCGAAGTAGCGGCGGCTCTGTGCATCGCAGCCAGCACCCGGGCCGCCGTGAATGAACACCACTGGCAGGCCTTCTGGGGAACCGCTTTCATCGACATAGAGCGTGTGGGTGTCATCGACAGCCAGATCGTGCCGGGCATGGGGTTTGATCTGCGGGTACAAAGTCTGCATTGCGCGCTCCGTAAGGGGTCGAGTCATCCCTGTGGGGACGTCTATTTAGTCTGCCGTCCGGCATCATAAACCCGAATTACCTTTATGAGCATGTCCCCTGCGCAGTCAAAGCATGTCAGCCAGGTACGCCAGCAGCGTGCGATACATCCGATCGACCTCTGGCACCTGGCCCCGACCGCGCAGGCAACCGTGGACCAACCCTTCGCCCATGTACAACACAGAGGCTACGCCTGCGGCGTTCAGCCGCTCGCTATAAAGGACGCCATCGTCGCGCAGCGGGTCCCATTGCGCCACGGCGATCAACGCCGGCGGCAAGCCGTCCAGGTGCTCGGCGAGCAACGGCATGGCGCAGGGCGAGGGTGCAACGTCGCCCAGGTACAGCAAGTGATAGCTGTCCAGGTCATGGCTGCTCAACAGCGGCGCATCGGCACATTCTTGGCGCGATGGCAGTGCTGCCGAGCCACCGAGCGCCGGATAGATCAGCACCTGGGCCCGTGGCAACGGTTGCCCGGCATCGCGCAAGGCCAGGCACAACGCGGCGGCAAGATTGCCGCCGGCACTGTCACCGACCACCAGCCGCCGACGCGGGTCGATGGCAAAGGGGGCGGCTGCCAGATGGCGCCACACGGCGAGGCAATCGTCCAACCCGGCTGGAAACGGATGCTCTGGCGCCAGCCGATAATCCACCGCCACCACTAGCACGCCAAGGGCAGCCGCCAGCTCCATGCAGATGAAGTCATGGGAGTCCAGGTCCCCCACCACCCAACCACCGCCGTGCAGATAGAGGAGGCACGGCCAGCCGGCGGGCGGCGCTGCACCCCGTGGGTGGTAGGCGCGCGCAGCCACGCCGGCCAGCTCGAAATCCTCGATGACCAGCGCTGGCGGGCATGCCGGGGTGAACGCCCGGCACATTTGGCTGTAGGCCTGGCGCAAACCGGTAAGGCTGTCGTCCGGGCTGTTGAAGCTCTGGGTTTTGTCGATGAAGGCTGACATCTGTTCTGAGAGTGGATATGAGGCCATGAAGAACACCACCTATTGAAATGTGGGAGCAAGGCTTGCCCGCGATGGCAGTGGCACATCCAATCGTTATGTCGACTGACACATCGCTATCGCGGGCAAGCCTTGCTCCCACAGATAAATCACTCCACCACAGATAAATCACTCCACCACAGATAAATCACCCCGCCACAGCCAGGTAGGTCAATTCTTGAGACTGGCCTGCACCGCCGCCACGCCATCCTTGCCATCGAAACTGGTCACACCGACCAGCCACCGCTGCAAATCCTCGGGATGATCGCGCAACCATTGCCGGGCGACGTCCTGGGGCGTCTTGCGCTCCATGATCGGCACCATCAATTGACTCTCCTGGGCGGCGGTGAAGGTGAGGTTTTCCAGCAACCGGTTCACGTTCGGGCAGCGCTGGGCGTAGTCCGGCGCGGTCACGGTGGAGACGGTCGCGGCACCTTCGTTCGGGCCATAGACATCTTCACTGCCGGTCAGGTAGGCGATGTTCATGTTGATGTTCATCGGGTGCGGGGTCCAGCCGACGAAGACCACGAATTCCTTGCGATTCACCGCCCGTTGCACCGCGGCCAGCATCCCCGCCTCGCCGGATTCGATCAGCTTGAAGTCCTTGAGGCCGAAGTGGTTGGTTTCGATCATGGTCTTGATGGTGGTGTTGGCACCGCTGCCCGGCTCGATGCCGTAGATCTTGCCACCGAGTTGATCCTTGAACCGTGCAATGTCGGCGAAGGTCTTGAGCCCCGCGGCGGCCACGTAGTCCGGTACCGCCAGCGTGGCCTGGGCATCAGCCAGGCTCGGTTTGTCCAATACTTTCACCTGGTTGGCCGCCAGGAACGGCGCGATGTTCTTGTCCATCGCCGGCTTCCAATACCCCAGGAAGATGTCGAGGCGCTTGTCGCGGATGCCGGCGAAGATGATCTGCTGCACGGCGCTGGTCTGCTTGCTGTCGTAGCCCAGCCCGGTGAGCAACACATCGGCCATGCCGCTGGTGGCGATCACGTCGGTCCAGTTGACCACGCCCATGCGCACGGTCTGGCACGACGCCGGCTCGGCGGCCATCGCACCGGCGCTCAACAGGGTGGTACCGCAGAGGATCGACAGACAGCGTTTGAACAGTCTTTTCATCGGGAAGGTCTCGTGCGGCAGCGGATTATTGTAGGTCGGTGTCTTGTTGCACCGTGCCCAAAACATTACGCAGCGCCGAGGGGCTGAAGATGAACTGTGGCGACTCGGTTTTGCACGGTGGCGACAGTTGCTCCCGAGACTCGAGGAGAACACAAACCTGTGGCAAGCGGGTTCTGTGGGAGCAAAGCTTGCTCGCGATGAAGACGACGCGATTGCTCTGAAACAGCGGCGCCTGTATCGCGAGCAAGCTTTGCTCCCACAGATAACTCCCTCGCCACAGAGAATCGCGTTGGCGTTTATTTTTCGTAGGTTCGTTGTCCCCACGCCAGGAAGCCTTCCAGCAGTTCCTTGAGCACCACCTGAGTCGGCGCCGCCAGGTCAGCGCGGTAGTTGAACGGTTCGAACTCTTCCATGTAGGTGCTCTGGCACAATTCCAGTTGCACCGCGTGGATGTCTTCGGCCGGGTTGCCGTAATGCCGGGTGATGTGTCCGCCCTTGAACCGCCCGTTGAGCACGTGGGTGAATTCACCATGGCGAGCGCAGATGGCTTCGAGCTGGCTGGCCAGGGTCGGGTCGCAACTGGCACCGTTGAAGGTGCCGAGGTTGAAGTCCGGCAGCTTGCCGTCGAACAGGTGCGCGATTACCGAACGGATCGAATGGGCATCGAACAGCAAGGCATAGCCGAACTCGGCCTTGAGCCGCGCCAGTTCCTGCTGCAGCGCCTGGTGGTAAGGCATCCAGACCTGTTGCAGATACGTCGCCCGCTCCTCGGCCGACGGCTCCAGCCCTTCGCGAAACAGCGGCACGCCATCGAACAGCGTCGCCGGGTACAAACCGGTGGTGGCGCCGACGTACATCGGCTTGTCATCGGCGGGGCGGTTGAGGTCGACGACGAACCGCGAGTACTCGGCGGCCAGGGTGCTGGCACCCAGCTCGGCGGCGAACTCGTAGAGCCTTGGGATGTGCCAGTCGGTGTCTGGCAGGCTTTGGGCCTCGGGGATCAACCCGGCCTGTACCGCCGGGGTCAGGTGCAGGCCGGCGTGGGGCATGCTGATCAACAGCGGCACGCGCCCTTGCTTGAAATTCAGGACCTTCTCCACAACCGTTCTCCTCAATCGATTTCCACGCCGTGACGCACGACGCGTTTTTCCAGATCGCCACCGAGCCAGTACGCCAGGTCGGCCGGGCGGTCGATGTGCCAGGCGACAAAATCCGCGACCTTGCCAGCTTCCAGCGAACCGTGGGTGTCAGCCATGCCCAAGGCCTGGGCCGCATGAATCGTCGCCCCCGCCAGGGCTTCTTCCGGGGTCATGCGCAAACAGGTACAGGCCATGTTCAACATCAGGCGCAACGACAACGCCGGCGAGGTGCCGGGGTTGAGGTCGCTGGCCACGGCGATTTTCACCCCGTGCTTGCGCAAGGCATCCATGGGCGGCAGTTGGGTTTCGCGCAGGAAGTAAAACGCCCCTGGCAACAGCACCGCCACGGTGCCGGACTCGGCCATGGCCTTGGCATCGTCCTCGGTCATGAACTCCAGGTGATCGGCCGACAGCGCCTGGTAACGCGCCGCCAGGCTGGAACCGTGCAGGGATGACAGTTGCTCGGCGTGCAGCTTCACTGGCAGCCCCAGTTGTTGCGCCGTGATAAACACCCGCTCGACCTGCGCCGGGGAAAACGCCAGGTATTCGCAAAAGGCGTCCACCGCATCCACCAGTCCTTCGGCTGCCAGGGTCGGCAGCATCTCGCTGCAGATGTGTTCGATGTAGTCATCGGCGCGATCTTTGTATTCCGGCGGCAAGGCGTGGGCCGCCAGGCAGGTGCTGCGTACGCTGACCGGCAACTCGGCGCCGAGGCGGCGGATGACCCGCAACATCTTGCGCTCGTTGGCCAAGTCCAGGCCGTAGCCGGATTTGATTTCCACCGTGGTCACGCCGTCGCGCATCAGGCTTGCCAGGCGCTTGGCGGCGCTGGCGAACAGCTCGTCTTCACTGGCGGCGCGGGTGGCGCGCACGGTGCTGGCGATGCCGCCACCGGCGGCGGCGATCTCGGCATAGCTGACGCCTTGCAGGCGCTGCTCGAACTCACCGCTGCGGTTGCCGCCAAATACCGCGTGGGTGTGACAGTCGATCAGCCCCGGCGTGACCCAGGCGCCCTTGAGGTCGTTGACCGCCGGGTAGTCACCCGCCGGCAATTCGGCACGCGGGCCGATCCATTGGATGTGCTCGCCCTGGGTGACGATGGCGGCGTCTTCGATGATCGAGTAGACGCCCTGGGCCATGGTGGCGGCGTGGCAGTTTTGCCAGAGGGTTTTCATTGACGTCCTCCGTCAGATCGTTCCCACGCTCTGCGTGGGAATGCAGTCCGGGACGCTCCGCGTCCTTCCTAGAGCGGGACGCAGAGCGTCCCATGAGGCGTTCCCACGCAGAGCGTGGGAACGATCGGGTCAGCCTTACAGGCTCGGCAACAACTGCGCCGTGATCAGCTCGTTCAGGCACCGGCTCGCCAGCAATTCACTGGCCGCATTGATGTCCGGCGCAAAGAAGCGATCCTTCTCGTAAAACGGCACTTGCGCACGCAACAGCCCCCGGGCCTGCTCCAGCTTCGCAGAGGTCTTCAAACCGCCGCGCAGGTCCAGCCCCTGGCACGCCGCTAGCCATTCCACCGCGAGGATCCCACGGGTGTTCTCGGCCATTTCCCACAGACGCTTGCCGGCAGCCGGGGCCATGGAGACGTGGTCTTCCTGGTTGGCCGAAGTCGGCAGGCTGTCCACCGAATGGGGATGGGACAGCGCCTTGTTTTCACTGGCCAGGGCCGCAGCGGTGACCTGGGCGATCATGAAGCCGGAGTTCACCCCGCCATTGGCGACGAGGAACGGCGGCAGTTGCGACATGTGCTTGTCCATCATCAACGAAATGCGGCGCTCGCTCAGGGAGCCGATTTCGGCAATCGCCAAGGCCATGTTGTCGGCCGCCATCGCTACCGGTTCGGCGTGGAAGTTACCACCGGAAATCACATCGCCCTCGGCGGCGAACACCAGCGGGTTATCCGACACCGCGTTGGCCTCGATCACCAGCACCTCGGCGGCCTGGCGGAACTGAGTCAGGCAAGCGCCCATCACTTGCGGTTGGCAGCGCAGGGAGTACGGGTCCTGGACCTTGTCGCAATTCTGGTGCGAATCGGAGACTTCGCTGCGCTCGCCCAGCAGATCGCGGTAGGCAGCGGCGGCGTCGATCTGGCCTTTCTGGCCACGGGCGGCATGGATGCGTGCATCGAATGGCGAACGCGAGCCGAGCACCGCTTCCACCGTGAGGCCGCCCAGGGCCAGCGCACCGGCAAACAGGTCTTCGCCTTCGAACAGACCACGCAGGGCAAACGCGGTGGACACCTGGGTGCCGTTGAGCAGCGCCAGGCCTTCCTTGGCGGCCAGGGTCAGCGGCGCGAGGCCAGCCACTTTCAGCGCGTCGACGGCCGGCAGCCATTCGCCCTTGTAGCGGGCCTTGCCTTCGCCCAGCAGCACCAGGGACATGTGGGCCAGTGGCGCCAGGTCACCGGAAGCACCGACCGAGCCCTTGAGCGGAATGTGCGGGTAGACCTCGGCATTGATCAGCGCAATCAGCGCATCGATCACCTGCCGACGGATGCCGGAAAAACCCCGGCTCAGGCTGTTGACCTTGAGCACCATGACCAACCGCACCAGCGCATCGCTGATCGGCTCGCCCACGCCGGCGGCATGGGACAGCACCAGGGAGCGCTGCAGGTTTTCCAGGTCTTCGCTGGCGATGCGGGTCGAGGCCAGCAGGCCGAAACCGGTGTTGATGCCGTAGGCGGTGCGGTTCTCGGCAAGGATCTGTTCAACGCAGGCCACACTGGCCTCGATCTGCGCCGACGCGCTGGCGTCGAGGCTCAAGGTCACGGGTTGCTGATAGATGTCACGCAATTGAGCCAGGCTCAATTGGCCGGGAATCAGGTTTAAGGCAGTCATGTATTGCTCCTTTTGAGAGTTTTGTTTTTACCCGCCAGTCGCTCCGGAATGTTCCGTTATCCGTCACCTTCGCTTTTTGGGCGATGCCTTGTGGGCAAGAGGTGCCTTGGCACGCTGGCGCTTTTTTGATCAATTCAAATTCGGTAATACGTTGTGCAGCACGTTCGGGTCTTTGAGCAGGCCGGCGGCACTGGCGATGTCCGGCGCCAGCCAGCGATCCTGGTCGTAGGCCGGGACGCGCTCGCGCAGCAGCTTCCAGGCGATGTCGGTGCCGGCACCGAAGCGCTGGGCCTTGAGAAACTCAAAGGCCTGGGCCGCCAGCAGGTATTCGATGGCGAGGATCTGCGTGCAGTTTTCCAGCGCCCGGTGCAGCTTCAGGGCCGCGTTGGTGCCCATGCTCAAATGGTCTTCCTGCAACCCGGAGGTGACGAAATTGTCGAGCACCGCCGGTTGCGCCAGTTGCTTGTTCTCCGCGCACAGCGACGCGGCGACGTATTGCACGATCATCATCCCCGAGTTCACCCCGGGGTTGGCCACCAGGAAGGCCGGCAGGCCGCTGACGTGGGGGTTGATCAAGCGGTCGAGGCGACGCTCGGCGATGGAGCCGATCTCAGCCATGGCAATCGCCAACAGATCCGCCGCCAAGGCGACCGACTGGCCATGAGGATTGGCCTGGGACATGACCCGGAAGTTTTCCGGCCTACCCAGCAGCAGCGGATTATCGGTCACTGCGTTGAGTTCGGTTTCGATCTGTTGCCGGGCGTGGGCCAACTGGTCGCGAGCCGCGCCGTGCACCTGGGGAATCGAGCGGATGCTCAAGGCGTCCTGGGTGCGAATGCCCAGGCTCGCGGCGATGACTTCGCTGCCATCCAGCAGTGCCCGCAAGTTGACGCCGACCTTCTGCATGCCCGGGTGTGGCTTGAGTGCAATGACGTCGGCATCGAACGCGGCAATCTGCCCGCGCAGGGCTTCGAAGCTCATGGCGCCGATCACATCGGCCCATTGCAGCAGCCGCGTTGCATCGGCCAGGGCCAGGCAGCTCAGACCGGTCATGCACGGCGTGCCGTTGACCAGGCACAAACCGTCCTTGGCCCCCAGTTGCACCACTTGCAAACCCTCTGCGGCCAGGGCTTCTTGCGCCGGGATTATTTGCCCGCGATAGCTGACCTGGCCGACACCCAGCAGTGCGATGCCGATGTGCGCCATGTGGGTCAGGTAACCCACCGAACCCTGGGACGGCACTTGCGGTGTGATACCGCGATTGAGCAGCGCCAGCAGCGCTTCGACCACCCGGCGATGGATGCCGGACTTGCCCTGGCTGTAGTTGAGGATCGCGGCGCAGATAATCGCCCGGGTTTGCTCATCGGCAAGCGGCGCACCGACGCCACAGGCATGGCTGAGCAGCGTGTTGCGCGACAGTTGGCTGAGCTGCTCATCCTTGAGCGAAACATTGCACAAGGCCCCCAGGCCGGTGTTGACGCCATAGGCGCGCTCGCCGCTTGCGACGATGCGCTGGACGATGGCCTGGGCATTGTCGATCCGCGCCCAGGTCTGGGTCGACAGCTCGAGCACAGCGCCGAAGCGCGCGACGGCGACGACATCCTGCCAGCGAAGCGGGGCGCCGGTGATTACGATTTTTTCAGCCTGGGACATCTAAAGCCTCATGCACATAAAGTTGCCAATAACATTTGTGGCGAGGAGCGGATATCTGTGGGAGCAAGGCTTGCCCGCGATAAAAACAACGCGGTCTCTCTGGAACCAAGGCGCCTGTATCGCGAGCAAGCTTTGCTCCCACAGATAAATCCCCTCGCCACAACTGAGTCCTGCCTTACACCACCGCCGCCCGCCGCTGCACAAACCGATCAACATACTCATCCGCCGGCGAGTGCAGGATCTCCCGGGGCGTGCCGACCTGGATCAGCTTGCCGTCCTTGAGAATCGCAATGCGGTTGCCGATACGCACGGCCTCGTCGAGGTCGTGGGTGATGAAGACGATGGTCTTGTGCAGGGTCTTTTGCAGCTCCAGCAACTGGTCCTGCATTTCCGCACGGATCAGCGGATCGAGGGCGCTGAAGGCTTCGTCCATCAAGATGATGTCGGTGTCCGCCGCCAAGGCCCGGGCCAGGCCGACGCGCTGGCGCATGCCGCCGGAGAGCTGGTGCGGGTATTTGTTCTCGTAGCCTTTCAGGCCCACGGTGTTGATCCAGTGCAGCGCCCGCTCGGCGCACACCTGCTTGCTCTCGCCGCGCACTTTCAAGCCATAGGCGACGTTGTCCAGCACGCTCTTGTGGGGCAGCAGGCCGAAGCTCTGGAACACCATGCTGATCTTGTGCCGGCGAAATTCGCGCAGGGCGTCCATGTCCAGTTGCAGGATGTCTTCGCCGTCCACCAGGATCGCGCCGCTGGTAGGGTCGATCAGCCGGTTGAAATGGCGCACCAACGTGGACTTGCCGGAACCGGACAGCCCCATGATCACGAAGATCTCACCGGTGCCGATGCTCAGCGACAGGTCGTTCACGCCGACCACGCAACCGGTTTCGGCCAGCACCTGGTCCTTGGTCTTGTTCTGGCGGATCAGGTCCAGGGCTTCCTTGGAGCGATTGCCGAAAATCTTGAAGACATTCTTGACTTCGATCTTGCTGACGGCTGCGTTGCTCATTTGCTCACCTCATGCCGAGGACGACCATAGGCTTGGGTTATGCGGTCGATGACCACGGCGAGAATCACGATGGCCAGCCCCGCTTCCAGGCCGCGTCCGACGTTGAGGGTCTGGATGCCCACCAGCACGTCTTCACCCAGGCCACGGGCGCCGATCATCGAGGCGATGACCACCATCGACAGGGCCATCATGGTGGTCTGGTTGATCCCGGCCATGATGCTCGGCAGGGCCAGGGGCAGTTGCACGCCGAACAGCTGTTGCCAGCGGTTGGCGCCAAAGGCGTTGATGGCTTCCATCACTTCGCCGTCCACCTGGCGGATGCCCAGGTCGGTCAGGCGAATCAGTGGCGGCGCGGCGTAGATCACCGTGGCGAAAATCGCCGGGACCTTGCCCAGGCCAAACAGCATCAACACCGGAATCAGGTACACGAAGCTCGGCATGGTCTGCATGATGTCCAGCAACGGCATCAGCACCGAACGCAGGCGATTGCTGCGCGCCGAAAGAATGCCCAGCGGAATACCGATCAACACCGAGATCAGCGTCGCCACCAGCATCAACGCGAGGGTCTGCATCAGCTTGTCCCACAGGCCCACCGCACCCACCAGGAACAACAGGCCGACGATCACCGCCGTGGCGACGACCTTGCGGGTGGCGTGCCAGGCGATGCCACCAACGATCGCCAGCATCAGCCACCAGGGCGCCATGCGCAGCAGGCCTTCAAGGTTGACGATGGCCCACAGCAAGGTGTCGGAGATCTGCCGGAACACATCGCCATAGTTGGTCACCAGGGCGTCGACCCAACCGTTGACCCAGTCGGCGATGGAGAAGGTAAAGCTTTCGGGAAACATAAGAGACTCTCGATCAAGTGGATGCGGTGAACGTCCCGGCCAGCCCCACGGTTGGCCGGGAAGTATTCGACCTACAGAGCCGCGTCGATTTTCTTGGCTGCGTCTTCACTGACCCAGGCGTGCCAGACTTCAGGATGTTCCTTCAGGAAGATCTTCGCCAGTTTCGGCGACTCGATTCGTTCCTTGGCCATACGCCCGAGGTTCTGGTTCAGGATGTCGATCGGCAGGTTGACCTTTTCCAGCACCGCCACCAGTTCCGGAGCCTGGTCGTGGAAGGTCTTGGACAGGCCGACCTTGATGCTCACGCTTTTATCCACGCCTGGTTTTTCTTCGAGTTTCACCAGGTCCACCTGGCCCATCAGCGGCGTGGGCGACCAGTAGTAGAACAGGATCGGCTCGCCGCGCTTGTAGCTCGACAGCACCGCTGCATCCAGCGCCGGGCCGGTGCCTGGACGGAAGTTGGTGTAGGTTTTTTCCAGGCCATAGCTTTTCAGCATTTCGCTGTTGTCCAGCTCGCAGGTCCAGCCGGCCGGGCAGTTATAGAAGCGGCCCTTGGACGGTTCCTCCGGGTCCTTGAACACGGCGGCGTACTGGCCCAGGTCAGCGATGTTCTTCAGGCCTGGTGCCTTGGCTTCGAGCTTGCGCTTGGCGTCGCCCTCAACCACGTAGCGCGGCACGTACCAGCCTTCGATGGCACCCACGACCGGGGCACCGACGCCGACTACCTTGCCGGCCTTCTCGGCCTTGTTCCAGACTTCACTGCGGCCGACCCACTCTTCGGCGAACACCTGGATGTCGTTGCTGCTCAGGGCGTTCTCCATGGTGATGGAGTTGCCCGGCAGGCTGTCGGTCTTGCAGTCGTAGCCTTTTTCCAGCACCACTTGCAGGACGTCGGTCAGCAACATGCCACTTTCCCAATTCAGGCCGGCGAACTTCACCGGTTTGCCCGACTCGCACCAACCCGCCGCTTGTGTGGCGCCGGCGCTGGCCAGCAGGCCCATGGAAAGCAATGTGGTCAGCAGGGTCTTGTTCGACTTCATTATGTGACGCTCCTAATCAGTTGGATTGGCTTACGGCAGTCAAGAGGCATCCAGCCCTGTCAACGTCCCATCAGACCGCTTGGATGCGGCCCGCCCTGCTCGGTTGTGCGTCAACCGTGTCCTGCTCGATTGGCAGGATCAATTGATCGGGTACCGCGCTGTGCCACTTCTTGGCGACGACGTAATACAGCGCCGCCGGAACCACCAGGCCGATGATCCAGGAAATGTCCACACCGCCCATCTCTTCCACCAGCGGACCGGTATAGAACTTGGTGGCGATGAACGGCAATTGGACCAGGACGCCGAAGACATAGACGCTGATGCCGAGGGCGTTCCAACGACCATAGCGACCGTTCGGGTCGGCCAGTGCCGGCACGTCATAGCGCTCGCGAGTGATGCAGTAGTAGTCCACCAGGTTGATCGCGCTCCAAGGTGTAAAGAACGCCAGCAAGAACAGGATGAAGGACTTGAACGCACCGAGGAACGAATGCTGGCCGAGCAGCGCGATCAGGGTCGCAGCGCCGACGATGACCAACACGAAGACCAGGCGCTGCAGGCGCGTTACGTTCAGGTGACCACGAAAACCGCTGATGATGGTCGCGATGCACATGAAGCTGCCGTAGGAGTTCAGCGTGGAGATGGTGACCTTGCCGAATGCGATGCTGAAATACAGCAGCGCAGCGGTGGCGCCGGTGCCACCCAGGCCCACGATGTAGGCCACTTCGTGACCCGCGAACTGCCCATTGGCCGAGGCCGCGGCAAACACGCCGAGGATCATCGCCACCTGTGCGCCGATGACTGAACCGGCGCCTGCGGCAAAAAAGGTTTTCACCGAGGAAGTTTGGCTCGGCAGGTAACGCGAATAGTCCGCCACGTAGGGGCCGAAGGCGATCTGCCAGGATGCCGCGAGCGACACCGCAAGCAGGAAACCGCTCCAGCTGAAATGGCGGATTTGCAGGAGTGCGCCAACGTCCGTCTGGCTCATCAGGCGAGCGAACAGGTAAACAAAGGCAATCACACCAATAACGCTGGCGACACGGCCAATGAAGTGAATCACCCGATAGCCGAGCACCGTGACCAGCACGATGACGCTGGCGAAAATGAGGATGCCGACACTGTCGCTGACACCAAACAACTGGCCCAGCGCCTGGCCGGAAAGCACGGTTCCCGTTGCGGTGAAACCCAGGTACATCAGGCACACCAGCACGATCGGGATGGCCGCGCCATACACACCAAACTGCACCCGGCTGGAGATCATCTGCGGCAGGCCCAGCTTGGGCCCTTGCGCGGCATGCAACGCCATGACGCCACCGCCCAGCAGTTGGCCGATCAGCAAACCGATCAACGACCAGAACACATCACCACCCAACACCACCGCCAATGCGCCGGTGACAATGGCTGTGATTTGCAGATTGGCACCCATCCAGAGGGTGAACTGGCTCAACAGCCGACCGTGTCGCTCCGTTTCCGGGATGTAGTCGATCGAACGTTTCTCGATCAACGGCTTGCTGCTTGCACGTGTGCTGGTGACAGCCATGGTTCAACCTCTGTGGATTGTTCTGGTTCGGCGATGCTCTTTTGTGGGAGCGGGCTTGCTCGCGAAAGCGGTGTGTCATTCAACACATGCCTCGGATGTAAAACCGCCTTCGCGAGCAAGCCCGCTCCCACATGGGTTTTGCGTTATTTGCCGGTAATCATCGGCAGGTTCAGCCCCTGTTCCTTGGCGCAATCAATGGCGATCTGGTAACCGGCATCGGCATGACGCATCACGCCCGTGGCCGGGTCGTTGTGCAGCACGCGGGCAATGCGCTCGGCCGCTTCGTCGGTACCGTCGCAGACGATCACCATGCCCGAGTGCTGTGAGAAGCCCATGCCGACGCCGCCACCGTGGTGCAGCGACACCCAGGTCGCGCCGCTGGCGGTGTTGAGCAAGGCATTGAGCAGTGGCCAATCGGAGACCGCATCGGAGCCGTCCTGCATGGACTCGGTTTCACGGTTCGGGCTGGCTACGGAACCAGAGTCGAGGTGGTCGCGACCGATGACGATCGGCGCCGACAACTCGCCGCTACGGACCATTTCGTTGAAGGCCAGGCCCAGCTTGGCGCGTTGGCCCAGGCCAACCCAGCAGATACGAGCCGGCAAGCCCTGGAAGCTGATGCGTTCGCGGGCCATGTCCAGCCAGTTGTGCAGGTGGGCGTCGTCGGGGATCAGTTCCTTGACCTTGGCGTCGGTCTTGTAGATGTCCTGCGGGTCGCCGGACAGCGCAGCCCAGCGGAACGGGCCGATACCGCGGCAGAACAACGGACGGATATACGCCGGGACGAAGCCGGGGAAGTCGAAGGCATTTTCAACGCCCTCTTCCTGGGCCATCTGGCGGATGTTGTTGCCGTAGTCGAAGGTCGGCACGCCCATTTTCTGGAAGGCCAGCATGGCTTTGACGTGGACGGCCATCGATTGCTTGGCGGCCTTCACCACGGCGGCGGGTTCGGTCTTGGCGCGGGCACGGTATTGGTCCCAGGTCCAGCCGGCCGGCAAGTAGCCGTTGAGTGGGTCGTGGGCGCTGGTCTGGTCGGTGACCATGTCCGGGCGCACACCACGACGGACCATTTCCGGCAGGATCTCGGCAGCGTTCCCACACAGCGCGATGGAAATCGCCTTGCCTTCGGCGGTGTATTTCTCGATGCGCGCCAGGGCATCGTCGAGGTCCTTGGCTTGCTCGTCGACGTAGCGGGTTTTCAGGCGGAAATCGATGCTCACCTGTTGGCACTCGATGTTCAGCGAGCACGCACCGGCCAGGGTCGCGGCCAAGGGTTGCGCACCGCCCATGCCGCCCAGGCCGGCGGTCAGGACCCAACGGCCCTTGAGGTTGGAGTCGTAGTGTTGGCGACCGGCCTCGACGAAGGTTTCATAAGTGCCCTGCACGATGCCTTGGCTGCCGATGTAGATCCAGCTGCCGGCGGTCATCTGGCCGTACATGGCCAGGCCTTTGGCGTCGAGTTCGTTGAAGTGCTCCCAACTGGCCCAGTGCGGTACCAGGTTGGAGTTGGCGATCAGTACGCGAGGGGCGTTACTGTGGGTCTTGAACACGCCCACCGGCTTGCCGGATTGCACCAGCAGGGTTTCGTCGTCGTTCAGGTTGGTGAGGCTTTCGACGATCTTGTCGTAGCACTCCCAGTTGCGCGCCGCGCGGCCAATGCCACCGTAGACCACCAGTTCCTTGGGGTTCTCGGCCACTTCCGGGTCGAGGTTGTTCATCAACATGCGCAGCGGCGCTTCAGTCAGCCAGCTCTTGGCGGTCAGCGTGTTACCGCGAGGGGCACGGATTTCAACGTCACGGTATTTTTCGGGTTTGCGGGTAGCGTCGGTCACAGCAAAAACTCCTCAGCGATCAATCCAGACCAGCCCGGGCAGTGGGCAGCGATTCAGCGGACGTTGCGTTGAATATCGGTGACTCATACGCATACGTCTTTACTTGTATGTACAAGCATATGCAATCAAGCGGCCAACTTGTTAGAGGTGGTGTTCAGAAACAGTTGGGCAATTGGCTGAAAGCCTTGTGATTTAAGGGCTGCTGAGCGGCATGAAATTTTTCAAGAGGGTTTTCGAGGGGGAAATTGGAGGGTCACAGACGCGTGGTGTTGCGCCACGCTGGGGCATTCGGTAACAAGTTGGTGCACAGAAGAAACAGCAGGCAGGCACCTTGTGGCGAGGGGGATTTATCTGTGGGAGCAAGGCTTGCCCGCGATGCCGGCGACTCGATTTTCTGGCGGACCGCATCGCCCTCGTCGCGGGCAAGCCTTGCTCCCACAAGGTACTCAATAAGCTGAAATTAGTGAGCCGTCAGCTCGATCACGCAGCATTGACCGTGAGTGGAGACATCCACCAACCCGGTGTTACCGCTCAGTTGCAAGCAGTCGTAGAGGCCCAAGTCCACGGCGGACTCACCGATCCTGATAGCCAGTCCCGGAGCGGCACTGAACACCAGCACCGTTTGCGCGTCACTGAAAAACCGCTGTTGGCCGCCCAACCACTGCAACCGCGCGCGGTAACGCTGCGGCGCGTAGATCAGGTTGAAGTCGCGAATCGGTCCGCCCAGCAGTGTGCAAAACACATGGCTCTCGCCGCTGAAGGCAAAGGGGTCCAGCGGATGCAGAGCCCGCGTGGCCTGGCCATCGACGTTCAGCGTCATGCCTTCACCCTGCAAGACACTGATGACCCGCTCGTAACCGGCGAAGGTGGAAAAACCGCCCGACTCACCGATATCGGCAATCGACAGGCGCCAGCCGAAACCTTCCAGGCCGGCGCCGGCATCGCGAGTGATTTCCTCAGTGCTGCCGCCACCGTTTTTCCACGGCATGCGTGGGTAGTCTGCCGCGCGCAAAACCTTCAAATGGCTCATTTATGAAAGCGCCCTTCCAGACTGTGACGGGAGCCTGGATGGATCAGGCGTGCGGCGGTCACCGGCTGGCGTCCGGACCAGGTACGGCGACGGATCAACAGGCACGGCTCGCCCTTTTCGATCTGCAGCAACTTGCATTCGCTCGGCTCGGCCAGGATCGCCTCGACCACATGCTCGCCTTCGGTCAGCGGCGCGACCTGGTTGAGATAGGCGTAGGGCGTTTGCACGGTGAAGTCCTGCTTGAGGTATTCAGGCGCCACCAGTGCGTTGACGAAGCGGTCCTCGATTTGCACGGGGATGTCGTTCTCGAAATGCACGATCAGCGAATGGAACACCTTCTGGCCTTCGCGCATGTCCAGGGCCAGGGCCCGCTCGGAACCGGCCGCCTCTTCTTCCAAAGTGATGACCTTGCAGGAGTGGCGATGACCACGGGAGGCGATTTCGTCGGCGATGTTGTGCACTTCGAACAACGCGGACTGGCTCTTGGGCTCGGCCACGAAGGTGCCGACACCCTGCATGCGCACCAACAGGCCGTCGGCGGTCATTTCCCGCAGCGCACGGTTGATGGTCATGCGACTGAAGCCCAGTTGGCTGACCAGTTCGCTTTCCGACGGCACGCGGTAATGCGGCGGCCAGTTTCCACTGTCGATCTGCTGGGTGATCATTTGTTTGACGCGGGCGTACAGGGGTGCCGGACTGTCACCCATGTTTGCGGCCAGCGGCGGTTTGGCAGGCGGAGTCGACACGGCGGTTCCTTGTTCTGCGGATAAGAATGCTAGCTTGCCGGAGTTTACCGGCCAGGCAAACGTCTGTATATGTATATACAAATTACGCACGATGAGGTTGAACCATGTCCGCCTTCTTTGCCGAATGCGCGCTGCTGCCTAGTGGATGGGCCCATGATGTACGTCTTGAGGTCGATGCCGAAGGCGTCCTGACCCATGTCCAGGCCGGTTCCCACGCAGACGGCGCCGAACGGCTGGGCGGTCCGCTGTTGCCGGGTATGCCGAACCTGCACTCCCACGCCTTCCAACGGGCCATGGCCGGGCTGGCGGAAGTGGCGGGCAATCCCAACGACAGTTTCTGGACCTGGCGCGACTTGATGTACCGCCTCGTCGGAAAAATCAGTCCCGACCAACTCGGCATCATCGCCCGTCAGCTGTACATCGAAATGCTCAAGGCCGGCTACACTTCGGTCGCCGAATTCCATTACGTGCACCATGATATCGACGGCACGCCCTACGCCGACCCGGCGGAACTGGCCTTGCGCATCAGCCACGCCGCCAGCGCCGCTGGCATCGGCCTGACGCTGCTGCCGGTGCTCTACAGCCACTCCGGTTTTGGCGGCCAGGCGCCCAATGACGGGCAACGCCGGTTCATCAACAGCACCGAAAACTACTTGAAGCTTCAGTCACGCCTGCAGCCGATCCTGGCCGGGCAGCCGTCCCAGGCGCTGGGTCTGTGCTTCCACTCGCTGCGTGCCGTAACGCCCGGGCAGATCCAGGATGTGCTGGCCGCCAGTGACCGCGAGTGCCCGGTGCACATTCACATTGCCGAGCAGCAAAAGGAAGTCGATGACTGCCTGAGCTGGAGCGGCGCCCGCCCGCTGCAATGGCTGTACGAAAACACCGAAGTCGACCAGCGCTGGTGCCTGGTCCACGCCACCCACGCCAACGCCCAGGAAGTCAGCCTCATGGCCAGGAGCCGGGCGATTGCCGGCCTGTGCCTGACCACCGAAGCCAACCTGGGGGACGGGATTTTCCCGGCCGTGGATTTCCTCGCCCAGGGCGGGCGCCTGGGGATCGGCTCTGACAGCCATGTGTCATTGAGCGTGGTCGAAGAATTGCGTTGGCTGGAATATGGCCAGCGCCTGCGGGATCAACGGCGCAACCGCTTGTATCGAGCGGATCAGCCGATGGTCGGCCGCACCTTGTTTGACGCGGCGCTGGAAGGCGGTGCCCAGGCCCTGGGGCAACCGATCGGAGCCCTTGAAATCGGCAAGCGTGCCGACTGGCTGGTGCTCGATGGCAACGACCCGTACCTGGCCACGGCCCAGGGTGACGGGATCCTCAATCGCTGGCTGTTTGCCGGCGGCGATCGCCAGGTACGGGATGTGTGGGTCAAGGGCAAGCGCGTGATTGAAAACGGCCGTCATCCTGACGAACGCGAGGCCGCTGCGGCGTTCACCCAGGTACTAAGGGAATTGCTACGCTGAAATGTCGATTCATCATTGTCCTGCAACGACGCTCTATTACACATAAGTCAACATCCAACAATCCACCATAGGGATTTGGTCTTGCCAAAGGCGGACCAAATCCCTTCCTCCAGCCTGCAGCCCATCCGTTCGCCCCAAAGCCCTCCAATTGTTGAACCCCGTGCTCTGCCAAATGCATTCGAATTAACTTAACCGAACCATTAATAGAGTCTGCCTCTAGTAAACTCCAGAATCGCAACAATTAATAACAACAAAAATTAGACATTCCGCGCTCAAAATTTACACTATCGCCGCGACCTGTTGGCAGTCCCTAAAAAAACCAATCATTACGACTCCAGACACCTATTAAAAATTCACGCCGACCAAAACGCGGAAAAAATATATGACAAAAAAAGACATCCAGAACATGCTTTCCCTACGCAAGCATGTCGAGGGAGGTTTTTTCTCTCAAACATTTGATTCTGCTATTAACGTAAACTTTGACCGAGCCGGGCTGAGTATTGAACGCGGCCTTGCGAGCGTCATTTATTACCTGCTGACTGATGACAGCCCTATCGGTTATCTTCACACCAACTTATCGCCCATCATTCATTTCTACCACAGCGGCTCACCAATAACATATCGCTACATCCATACGAATGGAGATACTGAAGAACATATACTCGGCCCGGATCTGGTACAGGGGCATTCATTGCAACTTTATGCGCCCGCCGACATTTGGAAATGCAGTGAGCTTCAGCTGGGTGGTGAATACGGTTTGATCAGTGAAGTCACAGTGCCCGCTTGGAACGACCTGGATTCCCGGCTCGGTCAAAGAAACGAGCTGCTGAAAGCCTTTCCTCAACATGCGGCCTGGATTGAAAAATATAGCATTCCATGAGGATCTGGCATCCTTCGTTAAAAACACAAAAAACCCAACCAGTTTTTTGCCCACATCTCAACCACTCTCCAACAATTAAGCCCAAATCCAATGGCGCAGACGAGCCCGCACACTCCATGCTAATCCTAAACAGAATAAAAAGAACCACTTACACTAAAGCGTTGAGTTTCTATAACGACGTTGTCACCCAGTCTGGCCTCAGATCGGCCAGAGCCAGAGTACTCCTTGTATGTCCTGGCTACGAGTCAACCTTCCCGATGATCGAAAGCATTTCCCGTCATTTTGATCTGTGCGGAATCATAATAAAAAATTCCACAAAAAGAACGGCAGGCTCTCTCAAGGCATTATTAACAACTCAAGACTATCCAGTTTTGGACATCTCAAAGCAGGATATAAAACTTGCCTCACAAGAAACCATAGATAAATTACACACCGCAATTGGCGACAACAACTGCATAGTTTTGGACCATGGAGGCTATTTCGCCTTAAACGAAAAAATTCTGCGAGCACTAGGCCCCGATGTTATTTCCGGAATTGCGGAATATGCGTTAAATGGCGAACAAAGGTATATTTCACTCAACATTAATGACCGCCCAATCATTTCAGTGGGCAGACTTGCCTTGAAAAGGGAAAGTGACCATGCATCGGCTGACAGCATACTGCTTGCTGCCGAACTATACCTACAAAACGGTGGTGTCATGCTCTTCAATCAAGACACCAAAGTGGGTGTGATTGGCCACGGGACTCTTGGCAGCCGAATAACACACCAGCTCCAGGCAAGGCACGCAGAAAAACCATTGGTATACGATACAGACTCTGGCCGAACGACCGGAATCCCTGAAGAAAATATCGCACACCGCATTGATGAGCTTTATGCTAAATGCGATGTTATATTTTGCGCCACAGGCAACCATGCCATCAAAGCCAGTGACTTCGAAAAAGTCAGGGACGGCACAATCATATTTACAGTTACATCACCCGATGACGAGCTCAATCTTGAAGCACTGTTACGCGAAGGAATCATTTCGCTTCAAGAACAGCACGAGAGCAGTCAAACCTATATATACATCGTACGTTCGACTGGCCACAAAATAATTCTCCCGTTTAATGGAGAATCACCCAACACATTGATTGATTTCGGCACTGCCGACCCATCCATACATCAGCCTTGCGCAGCTCATATCATTGCTGGAAACAGATTATCCCAAAATAATCTCCGCTATTCTTGCGGCGTACAGGATCTTAACAAAGAGGATGAGTCGCTCGCTTTCGATATTTGGCAACAGCACTACCGGATGCCCCCCACGGAAAGTGCGCTCCCGTTCAAGCCCCCCCAAAAAAACAAGATGGAGGAGCTCCCCTGCTGCTGACACTCCCTCAAGCCCACCGACTAATTCGAAGTCCTGGCCATCTGTCGATCCGACGCGCGCCAGATCAAGCGTGTGGTGTCGTAGCCCTGCTGGCGCGCAATGCTCAGCAGTTCCTCACGCACGACGCTATTGACGGTCGGGGTACGGGACAGCAGCCACATGTAGCGACGGCTTGGGTCGCCGACGATGGCGGTCTTGTAGTCATCGCTGACGTACAACACCCAGTATTGCCCTTTCGCCACACCCGGCACGATCCGTGAAAACCAGTTGTCGAACTCGACCCAGAGCTTGTCGGTCTTGCCCGGCACCTGCGGCGAGGCGGTGCCCCTGGCTTCTTCCCACTGCCAGTCCGAGGTCAGGCAGCGATTGAGCACACCCACGTTGCCGTCTGGCTTGAGGGTGTAGTGGGCTTCCGATTGCGCGCAATTGCGCTGGAAATACATGGGCAGGCGGGCCAACTCATACCAGGTCCCTTGGTAGCGCTTGAGATTGACGCTGTTGACCGTCTTGGGTGCCAGCGGATCTTCGCCAGAAGTGGCACAGCCAGCCAAAACCAGGCCAGCCAAAAGCACAAAAACTAACCGCATCATTATTTTTCTCCCGCAGGCCTCTGGCCTCGGTTTACTTCAGGCCTTGGCCGGAAAACATCAACACTTTGTCACCGGCGTACTGCACGCTGATAAAGCTTTTCTGGTCACCCCAGGTGCAGCTGGACATGCCGAGCGCGCCTGAACAATCGGTCGGTTTCCCCAGTAACGTTTCGACTTCGGACTTGGGCATGCCAGCCGACAGTTTCGAATAGTTTTCCTGGTTGACCTTGCTGCATGCAGTCAACACGACGCACATAAACAACAGGGCGATAGATCGCAGCGACATGGAGTAACTCCTGGAACGAAGGGTGGTGGCAGGGTGCCAACCTGATCCTTAGAAGAGAAAACCCCTATCTGGTTCCCTGACGCCCCCAGTATTTATTGGCTGTGCAGAGGTGTTTCACCGGTGAAACAACCAGTTTGTGACGCCGTCGTACCTTTCGTCGGGATTGGGCCCGTGGCGCCTGATGGGCTGGGCTTCTGCGCCGATAAGAAGTAACAGCGCAAAACCCTGCGTTATGGCAAGTTGACAGCCCGTCCTGACCCGTCCCTTCGCGGTAGTGCTCTTAATGACCAGAAACATGAAATTCAGCCATAAAATCCTGCTGGCTGCCGCCCTCGTGGTGGCCGTCGCATTCGCCTGTTTCATCCTGTTCAACGACTACCGTCAACGCCAGAGCCTGCACGCCAGCACCGAGACCTCCATGCAGGAACTCGGCAGCCTGACCAGCCGCAACATCCAGACGTGGGTCGACGGCCGCATCCAATTGCTGCAATCGCTGGCCCAGCAGATCGCCGTGGACGGCAACAGTGCCGACAGCCTCAAGCGCGCCGTGGGCCTGCCGGCCTACACCGGCAATTTCCAGCTCAGTTATTTTGGTGGCACCGACGGCGTGATGTTCTCGGTACCGGCCGGCAATCGCGCCGCCGACTACGACCCGCGCGCCCGTGGCTGGTACAAGGCCGCCAACAGCGCACAGCAAACCATCGTCACCGAACCCTACATCGCCGCCTCGTCGGGCAAGCTGGTGATCACCGTCGCCACCCCGGTGCAGCACCAGAACCAGATGATTGGCGTGGCCGGTGCGGACATCGACCTGTCCAGCATCAGCGCCATCATCAATTCGCTGAACTTCGGCGGCCACGGCCACGCGTTCATCGTCAGTGCAGACGGCAAGATCCTGATCCACCCCGACAGCAAGCGCGTGCTCAAGACCCTGGCCGAGGCCTACCCTAACGGCGCGCCGCAAATCAGCCCGGGCGTGAAGGAAGTCGACCTCGACGGCAAGACCCAATTCATCTCCTTTACCCGCGTCAGCGGCGTGCCGGGCGCCGATTGGTACGTGGCATTGGTGCTCGACAAGGACACCGCGCTGGCGATGCTCAGCGAGTTCCGTACTTCGGCGCTGATTGCCATGGTCATCGCGGTGGTGTTCATCATCGCCCTGCTGGGCATGTTGATCCGCGTGCTGATGCAACCGCTGCTGACCATGGGCCGCGCCATGCATGACATCGCTGAAGGCGAAGGCGACCTGACTCGGCGCCTGGTCATCCACGGCCACGACGAATTCGGTGCGCTGGGGACTTCGTTCAACCGCTTTGTCGAACGCATTCACACCTCGATCCGCGAAGTGGCCTCGGCCACTGGCCAGGTCAACGAAGTCGCCCTGCGCGTGGTCAGCGCGTCCAACTCGTCGATGTTCAACTCCGACCAACAAGCGTCGCGCACCAGCAGTGTGGCCGCTGCCATCAACCAGCTCGGTGCCGCCGCCCAGGAAATCGCCCAGAACGCCGCCCTCGCTTCGCAACACTCCAGCGATGCGCGCAACCTGGCCGAAGACGGCCAACAAGTGGTGGATAAAACCATCGCGGCCATGCAGCAGTTGTCGGCCAAGATCAGCGATTCGTGCGGCAACATCGAAACCTTAAACAGCAACACGGTGAACATCGGCCAGATTCTTGAGGTGATCACCAGTATTTCCCAGCAGACCAACCTGCTCGCCCTCAACGCCGCCATCGAAGCGGCCCGTGCCGGTGAAGCCGGACGCGGCTTCGCGGTGGTGGCCGATGAAGTGCGCAACCTGGCCCACCGCACCCAGGATTCGGCGCAGCAAGTGCAGAAGATGATCGAAGAGCTGCAAGTCGGCGCCCGGGAAGCGGTACTGACCATGACGGACAGCCAGCGCCAGAGCGAAAGCAGCGTCGGCATCGCCAACCAGGCCGGCGAACGCCTGGGCAGCGTGACCCAGCGTATTGGTGAGATCGACGGCATGAACCAATCCGTGGCCACCGCCACCGAAGAACAGACCGCCGTGGTGGAGTCGATCAACGTCGACATCACCGAGATCAACACCCTGAACCAGGAAGGCGTGGAAAACCTGCAAGCCACCTTGCGGGCCTGTGCCGACCTTGAGCAGCAGGCGGCGCGGTTGAAGCAGTTGGTGGGTAGCTTCCGGATCTAGTGCTCTCAAGGGCCCTTTCGCGAGCAAGCCCGCTCCCACAGTTGACCGAGTTCCGTCAGGTAAACGCGATCAACTGTGGGAGCGGGCTTGCTCGCGAAGACGGCATCAGCCGCGCAGAACACTCAGAACCTGGACCCAGGCCTGTTCAAGAATTCCACTTCCTCAGCCGTGGACTCGCGCCCCAACACCGCATTGCGATGGGGAAAGCGCCCAAACCGGGCAATGATCTTCTGATGCCGTTCGGCATAATCCAGGTTGTCCTCAAACACCGCCCGCTGCGCCTCCGGCTGTTCTCGCACCAAGTCGATAAACCGTGACACGGCCTCGTTCTGCACCGCCAGGTTTTCGCAGTGTTCGAGTACGAGATAGATGAATACCCGCTGGATCGGTTTGAGTTGCCGGTCAAAACCCGCTGCCATGCCCTGGGCCACCAGCGCTTGGGCACGCAGGTCACCGGAGAAGGCCTTGGGGGTGTCGCGGAAGATCATTCGCGGGAGTTGGTCGAGTAGCAGCACCAGGGCCAGCCAACCTTCCGGGCGTTGCGCCCAGTCAGTCAATCCGCCGGCCAGTGCCAGCTCGACCTGATCGCCAAAGCGCTCGTTGGCCTGGCGATCATGGCGTTTACCGAACCACAGCTTGCCTCTGTCAGCCGATATTTCGTCCGGTGTCTTGGCTGAACCAAACCACCAGTCGAGCAACGGCTGCCAGGGCTCGGCCATGATTTATTCCTTGTGGTAGGCCGTGGCGCGCGCCACTTCTTCTTTCGAGCCAAGGAACACCGCTACGCGCTGGTGCAGGCCTTCGGGCTTGATATCGAGGATGCGCTGGTGGCCGTCGGTGGAAGCGCCGCCCGCCTGTTCCACCAGGAACGACATCGGGTTGGCTTCGTACATCAGGCGCAGTTTGCCTGGCTTGGACGGCTCACGGCTGTCGCGCGGGTACATGAACAGACCGCCACGGGTCAGGATGCGGTGCACATCGGCAACCATCGCGGCAACCCAGCGCATGTTGTAGTTCTTCTTCAGCGGGCCTTCTTCGCCCGCCAGCAACTCTTCAACGTAGCGTTTTACCGGGGCTTCCCAGTGACGCTGATTGGACATGTTGATGGCGAATTCCTGGGTGGTTTCAGGAATGGTGATGTCTTCGTGGGTCAGTACGAAGCTGCCCATTTCGCGGTCCAGGGTAAAGCCCTTGACGCCGTCGCCCAGGGTCAGCACCAGCATGGTCTGAGGGCCGTAGATGGCGTAACCGGCAGCGACCTGCTCGGTGCCTGGCTGCAGGAAGGCCTTTTCATTCAAGGCTTCGTTCTGGCTCAGGTATTCATTCGGGCAACGCAGTACCGAGAAGATGGTGCCAACCGGTGCGTTGATGTCGATGTTCGACGAACCGTCCAGTGGGTCAAACACCAGCAGGTAGGCACCCTTGGGGTATTTGCCCGGGATCTGGTAGGCATTGTCCATTTCCTCGGACGCCATGCCGGCCAGGTGACCGCCCCATTCGTTGGCTTCGAGCAGGATTTCGTTGGACAGCACGTCGAGCTTCTTCTGCACTTCGCCCTGCACGTTTTCGGTGCCCATGCTGCCCAGGACACCACCCAGCGCGCCTTTGGAGACGGCGTGGCTGATTTCCTTGCACGCACGCGCCACCACTTCGATCAAAAAGCGCAGATCGGCAGGGGTGTTGTTGCTGCGGGTCTGCTCAATCAAATAGCGACTCAAGGTAACGCGGGACATGGACGGCTCCGAAGAATAGGGGACGGAAAAACCAGCGCAGTTTAGCGCGAGTCGGGACTTAATTCCTCCTATGAGACGGGATATGGAGGATTGAGTTCACAGGCTGGCGGTTGCTCGTGGATTTTGGGTGGATGGAAGACCGCTTTCGCGAGCAAGCCCGCTCCCACATTGGAATGCGGACTCCTGTGGGAGCGGGCTTGCTCGCGAAACTGGCGACTCGGTTTATCGGTTGTCCAAATTCAGGATTTGACCGGCGGCTTGCGCAACAGGCTGAACGCCATCGCCGCGAGGAACAGCACGCTGAGCAGCAGCACCGCCCACAAGCCGATTTTCTTCCAATTGGTATCGACCGTCGCAGGCGCGGTTGCCGTGGCCGCCGCCGGGGTCGACGTGGCCGCGCCGTTCACGGTCGCCGTACCCAGCGTCGCCAGGCGCGACGGTTTGTAATCGGGCACCAGCGTGCTCAGTGGCAGGCTGGCCGCTTTGACGGTCGCGCTGCCCAGCGCCAGGCGGTAGGGCCCTTCGCCGCGCGCCAGGAACACCACCTGGGTCGGACGCACGGCAAAGCGCAGGGCCGGGGCTTCGCTACCCAGGCCGCCGCCGCGCTCGTCCACGGTCAATTTCAATTGCTGCACGGTCTGGCCGGACAGTTGCAATTGGTTTTGCAACACATCCTGGCCGTTCTGGGTCAGGCGATAGAGCAAGCCACTGCCCAACGGTTGCCACGGATGGCTGCTTTCACGGCGACCGGCCAGGGTCACCGGCGCCAGGCTGTTGGCCTGGCTCAGTTCGACCTGCACCTGCTCGATGTTCAGCCCCATGGGCAACTGCCAGGTGTATTCACCGGCCTTCGCAGTGCTGCCGGCCAACGGCTGCGACCAGACCAGCGGCAACGGCAGGCTTTCGCGGCTGGCGCTTTGCAGTTGGGCCGAGGTCAGGATCGGCGCGGAGGACGGCGAATCCCACAACAACCGCAAGTAACGCGCCGATTGCCCCGGCAAGCTCACTTCATGCTGCTCGACTCGCTCATCGGCAAAGGTCAAGCGCGCCACCTGGCCTTCGCCCCACGACTGCCAGTGCTGCAAGTCGTCACTGGCTTCGATGGTGAACCGCTGGAAACCGTCGCGCTCACTGGTCCAGTCGAGGATCAACTGCTGCAACGGTGCCTTGATCGCGCTGGCATCCAACAACCAGCCACGCAACGCCTCCTCCCCTGCTTCGAGCCGGCTGGAGGGTTGGACCTCCACCAGGGTGCCGTTGGCGTTCGATTGCACTCGCACACTGGGCGCGCGCTCGTTGTCATCGACGGCGTTGTACAGCGGGAACCACTTCACGTCGGTGAGGGTGCGGTTTTCCCGGCTCTGGGCCGACTCGCGCACCAGGGCGTAGGCCTGGGGCTGGCCGGTGGCGTTGAAGACCCGCAGGTCGCTCAGGTCGGTCTGCCGCGCTTGCAGCTGAACGTCCAGTGGCAATGGGAGGCGATACCACGGCCCCTCGCCACTCAAGGCCAATGGCACCTGATGGGCGAAATCCGCCGGTTGCTCCTGGGCCGTAGCCGACAAGGCTACCCACAATCCGACCACACCCAGCCCGATCCGATTCAACTTGCGACTCAAGATGACACTCCCTCACTGACAGGCATAGGCGGCTCATCCTCGGCGACCGTCTCCGGACGCTTGGGTGGCAGCGGTGCGAAGTAGCCCACCACCAATAGCAACACACCCACGCCGATAAACGACACGATCCGCGCCAGACCGCCACGGTTACTCAATTCGACAAAGAACAACTTGGCGACGACCACGGCGATCAACGCCGCACCGATCAGCCACACTTCACGACGATGGCGCAGGTGGCCCCCGATCATCAGGCCCAGGGCAATCAGGGTCCAGACAATGGACAAGCCGGCCTGCACGAACATCGACTCGAGCAGCGCATCCAGTTCGTACGGGACACCCATCCACTGGTGGGCAGTGCGCATCACCAGGGCCGTGAAGAACGCGAACAGCGACACACCGGCGATCAACTGGGCGATGTGCCCGACGCGACTCCAGCGGTTCGTCGATTGCGCCACGGCGTTGCGGGCCCACACATAGATGCCGAACAAGGCGAACAGCAGGCCCAGCTCCAAGGGATTGAGCAACGGCACATACGGCAGCGGCTCTGAGTTGCCATCACTGAAGGTGTTGGTCAGCCAGAACCAAGCGAGCATCAACAGCGCCATCGGCGCCGCCGCGTAGACACGGTATTCGCGCGGTTGGGCCGCTACCGGCCACGGCAAGGTACGCGGCGTGGCCATCAGCACCAGGTAAAGGCCTGGCAGGATCGCCCAGGCCAGCCAGCGCCAGGCGTTGTACTGCTCGGACAGCAACAGCAGGCCGTAACGCAACTCCAGCATCAACACCGCCATCAGCAACCAGCAACCGAGCACATGGGCCGTGCTGCGTGCTTGGGCCGGTAGTGTTGCAGCCAGGCGCTTCAGGGACAGGAAATGCACGGCAAATACCGCCAGCCAGGCCAGCCAGCCGAAATTCGCGGCCGGGTGATAGTGGCTGTGCCACGTTGCTACCAGCACGCAGCCCGCCGCCGGAATCAGCAAGGTGCACAGCAGCCCCAGCGCCGGCCATTTCAACCGCAGCGCCAAGACCGTCCATACCGCCACGCTGATCGCCGCGACCAGCAGCAGCCAGCTGCCTTGCAGGTTCGCCGGGGCAAAGCGCAATACTTCGCTGACCCACGCCAGCGCCCACCAACCGGCGCCCCAGATCAGCAACAGCTCGGACAGGCGCTGCAAGCTCAACGCATCCAGTTCCTGCGCCGCGTGCGCGCGTTGCAGACGCCATGCGCCCACCAGCGCGGCCAGCCCCAGTACCAGCGGCGTCCAGAAGCCGCTATGGGCCAGGGGTCGCAGATCCTCGGCAGTGAGCGGCCCCAACAGCGCCGGCCCTGCCGTCAGGAAGGCCGCGCCGCCCAGCAGTTGCAGCAGCAGGCCGAAGACAAAACTCACGCGCTGTTTCAGGTACAGGCTCAGCCAGATGATCAACAGGCCGCTGGCCGCCCACACACCGCTCGCCGTTTGCCACGGCAGGACGAACAGCACCGCAAGGTTGATCAGCACCAGCCCCGCCAGCAACACCACCGACAAGCCGCGCAGCAACCGGACATCGTTGCGCACCATGTCGTCACGTGCCGCCAGCAACATGCCGCCAATCAACGCCAGGCCGATCAGCGAGGCGCTGAGCAAACCGCTCCAGCCCGCGCTGAACACCGCCGCCGAATCCCCCTCGGCGCCTTGCAAGCGCAGCAGGAACAGCGCGCCGCCGAGCAATTGCACCCCAAATGCGCTGAACAGGAAGCTGCGCGACTGCAGGCGCAGGCCAACAAACAGCGTTGCCAATCCAGCCAGGGCCCAGGCGATGGCGGTGCCGTGGGTGAAGAAGAACAGCGGTGCCAGCAGATAGAGGAAACTCAACCCCAGCACAGCCAGCACCGGCAGGCCTTGGCGCTCCCAATGGGCGCTGTGTCCGGGCTCAGCCTTGTGCAGTTGGTAGAAGGTGAACAGCAAGGCGCCGCCGAGCATCAACGCGCCCAGCGCAGACCCATCGAGCAGGCTGCCGTCGCCGATACGCAATTCACTGACGAACGCCAGTGCCGAGCCCAACTGCAGCAACAAGGCAAAAGCCCGGGCGAATGGGCGCTGCTGGCGCAGGCCCAGCCAGAAGATCCCTGCGCCCTCCACGGCCCACGCCGCTGCGGTCCAACGGGCATCGAGCCCCAAAGGGATCGCCAGGCTGGCAAAAATCACCCCCAGGGCCAGGCAGGTTTCCGCCAGCAGCAGGGCGCGACCGCCCATCAATACCCGCGCCAGGCCCATGTAGATCATGCCCAGGGCCAGGGCGCTGAACGCAGCGGCGAACTCAAAATGCTGCACCAACGCGAACTGCAAGCCGAAGCCCACCAGCGGCGGGCCGAACAGCATGGTGCCGTCCACGTAATCGCCCTTGCGCGCCGACCAGTGCAACAGCACATCGCGGCTGGCGCCCTCGGGAGCATCGCTCATTTCCAACAACTTGCGCCGGGTAAACAGCAAGCCAATCGCCAGGTAGATGAGGAAGAACAGGATCAGGAACGGTTCGGTGCTCCAGAGCAGTTCCGGTGTGTAGGAACGCATGCCCCAGGCGAAACCGATGCCGAAGGTGCCGACAAAACCGATCAGGTTGAGCAGGCGCCAGGCCTTGAACCAGGCAATCGCAAGGATGCCGGCGTTGAGCAGGATGAAATAGCTGAACAGCGCAACGTGGTTGCCACTGCCGGTGGAGGTCAGGATCGGCGCGGCAAACCCGCCCAGCGCCGCAGCCGCAGCCAGGCCCAGGGCGTTCTGGGTAATCGCCAGGATTGCCGAGAACACCGTCACCGCGACCAGCAAGCCCAGGGCCGCCTTGGAATCGAGCAACGGATGCAGGCGCATGGCCGCGAACACCGTCAGGTACAGCACCGCGATCCCGGTGCCCTGGAGCATAAGCGCATAGTTGCTGTTGCGTTGGCGCAACCACCAGCCCAGGCCCAACAGGCCCAACGCACTGGCCGCGACGCCGGCGTAACGCAACTCGATCGGCACCACCATGCCTTCGGTGGCATAGCGCAGCAAAAACGCCAGGCCGAGGAACAACAGCACCACGCCGACCCGCAGCACCGTGTTGCCACCGAACAGCCAGTTGCGCGCGCCAATCACGGCGCGGTCGAACAGATTCGGGCCACGGGGGGCCGCGGGTTTCGAAACCCTCGGTTCCAGGGGCAACGGGGTGAAGTCGCGGTCGGCACGCCGACTGGACGTGGTTGGCGCGGGTTTCCAAACGTCATCGGGCAACGGCTGGCTGGCTTGGGTGGCCATCGTGGGAACGGGCTCGAGATCTGGCGGCAACTCCCAGACCAGCTCTGGCTCGGTGCGCGCTTCGGGCTTCGCGGCCTGGGGCACGACAACCTCGGGCGCTGGCGCAGGCTCACTCGATGCGGCAACGGCTCCGCGCTCGAACACTGCCAGCCGTGCCTCCAACGTGAGCAAGCTCTGCTGGGCCTCTTGCAACAAGATCTGTTGCTTGGCCGCCTGGATACCCAGGCGCCCCAATCGAAACGACTGAGCGATGCCAAGCCCCACCAGCGCGCCTATCAGCGCATCGGCGAACGACTCGTCCACCACCCAGCCGAGTGCCAGGCCCAACAGCGTCAAGATCCATTGCATGGTCGATATCCCTAAGCGGCCCGTGCGGGCGTAACCGGGGTGATGCGGTGCCTGGATCAGTCTAGTGGAAACCCCTAAACCCTGTGGGAGCGAGCTGTGTGGGAGCAAAGCTTGCTCGCGATCCGGGCGCTGCGGTCCTCAAGAGACCGCGGCGTTTTCATCGCGGGCAAGCCTTGCTCCCACACAGCTCGCTCCCACATTGGATTGTTGGCACTTCCAGTGCTGAGCCCGGCCACATAGCCCGGCGAAACTGGCGCCTAGTATATCGACGAAGCCCAACCGCCGTTGGGCTTCGCTCACATTTCTTACAGCAAATGCTACTCCAGGGCTTTCCAGATGTCGGTCGCGTACTCACGGATGGTCCGATCCGAAGAGAACCAGCCCATGCGCGCGGTGTTGAGCACCGCCGAACGCCACCATTGCTTGGAGTCATGCCAACGCTCTTCGACCTTGGCCTGGGCGTTCCAGTACGAGTCGAAGTCGGCGCAGACCAGGAAGCGATCGTAATCGACCAACGAGTCCACGAGCCCGGCGTAGCGCATCGGATCATCCGGCGAGAACACTCCGCCACGAATCGCCTGCAGCACATCATTGAGCCGATGGGACGCGGCGATGTCCGGCGCGGCGCTGAACTCACCGTTTTGCTTGCGGGCCTCCACCTGCTCGGCAGTCAGGCCGAAGATGAACATGTGCTCACCGCCGACGCGCTCATGCATCTCCACGTTGGCGCCGTCCATGGTGCCGATGGTCAGTGCGCCGTTGAGGCCGAACTTCATGTTGCTGGTGCCCGATGCTTCGAAACCGGCCGTGGAGATCTGCTCCGACAGGTCCGCCGCCGGGATGATGCTTTCGGCCAGGCTGACGTTGTAGTTGGGCAGGAACACCACTTTGAGCAGGCCACGCACGGTCGGGTCGTTGTTCACCACCCGGGCGATGTCGTTGGTCAGCTTGATGATCAGCTTGGCCTGGTGATAACTGGCGGCGGCCTTGCCGGCGAAGATCTTCACCCGCGGCACCCAGTCCACTTCCGGCTCGGCGCGGATCGCCTGGTACAGCGCCACGGTGTGCATCAAGTTGAGCAACTGGCGCTTGTACTCGTGGATCCGCTTGACCTGCACGTCGAACATCGCCGCCGGGTTCACGGCGATGCCCAGGCGCTCGTGGATCAGATAAGCCAGGGCCTTCTTGCTGTGCAAGCGCTGCTCGGCGAACAGCTTGCGAAACGCCGGCTTGTCGGCAAACGGCTCCAGTTCGATCAGGCGCTCCTCGGGGTTGTCGAGCACGCTCGGGCCGAGGGCGTCGACCATCATCGAGGTCAATTCGGCGTTGGCCTGGAACAACCAGCGGCGGAAGGTGATGCCGTTGGTCTTGTTGTTGATCCGATCCGGATAGAGCTTGTGCAGCTCGGAAAACACCGTGCTGCGCATCAGTTGGGTATGCAACCCGGACACACCGTTGACGCTGTGGGAACCGAGGAATGCCAGGTTGCCCATGCGCACCCGGCGACCGTTGTCCTCTTCGATCAGCGAAACCGAACGCAGCACATCAAAATCGTGCACGCCCTTGGCTCGCAACGAATCGATGTGCTGGGCGTTGATCAGGTAGATGATCTGCATGTGCCGGGGCAACATGCGCTCCATCAGCCCCACCGGCCAGGTTTCCAGGGCTTCGGGCAGCAACGTGTGGTTGGTGTAGGACAGTGTGTCCTGGGTGATCTGCCAGGCCGCGTCCCACGCCACGTCGTAGACGTCCACCAGTTGCCGCATCAGCTCGGCCACGGCAATGGATGGGTGAGTGTCGTTGAGCTGGATCGCCGCGTGGTCGCCCAGGGTCAGCACCGAGGTGTGCATGTTGCGATGACGACGCAGCAGGTCCTGCAGCGAGGCGGCCACGAAGAAGTACTCCTGGCGCAGGCGCAGTTCCTGGCCAGCCTCAGTGCTGTCGGCCGGGTACAGCACGCGGGAAATACTTTCGGCCCGGGCCACTTCGGCTACCGCGCCCAGGTGGTCGCCAGCGTTGAAGCGCTCCAGGTGCAGGTCTTCCACGGCGCGGGCACGCCACAGGCGCAGGGTGTTGACGCTGGCACCGCGCCAGCCCACCACGGGTGTGTCATAGGCGATGGCCCGCACGGTTTCGGCCGGGGACCAGACTTGCCGGGTTTTACCCGCCTCATCGGTCACGGTCTCGACGCCACCGCCAAAGCCGATCGGGTAGACCACCTCCGGCCGCTCGAACTCCCACGGGTTGCCGAAATCCAGCCAGTGTTCGGTCTGCTCCTGCTGCCAGCCGTCGACGATCGCCTGGCGGAACAGGCCGTGTTCATAACGAATACCGTAGCCATGGCCGGCGATGCCCAGGGTCGACATGCTCTCCATGAAACATGCGGCCAAGCGGCCAAGGCCACCGTTGCCCAACGCCGCATCCGGCTCGAGCAGACGGATGCGCTCCAGGTCCACGCCCAACTCGGTCAGGGCTTCGCGGGCGGTATCCAGCAGGCCGAGGTTGCTCAGGCTGTCGTAGAGCAAGCGACCGATGAGAAATTCCAGGGAGAGGTAATAAACGCGCTTCTGGCCCTTGCGGTAGATCTGTCGCGTGTGGTCCATCCAGTGATCGACCATGTGGTCGCGGGCGGCGAGGGCAATGGCTTCGAACCAGTCGTGATCAAACGCATGATCCGGATCCTTGCCGACGGCATAAGTGAGTTTGGTCAACACGGCGTCGCGAAATGCGGCAACTTCGGCTTCGCGAACAAGTGGTTCTTGAGTCATTGATAAGACCTCGAACGAGCATGGAATTGTCTGAGCCTAGACGGTCTGACAGACGGTACAGGCTCTTGGTTCGGTGGATTTCCCCGAGTGTCGGAGAATCATCGCCATGGAATTGCCGGATGGTCGAATGAATGCAGGGGCCGTGCCGATCCGGGCAGGTTTGGCCGGGATGAAAAAAAACTGGCGGATGGTCGTTCAAAATTTCACCAGTCCCGGTATGATCGCGCGCCCTGATGCATGCTGGTAAACCGTGATGATGAAGCCCAACCTGATCGCCGCCGCGGAGATCGACCGACTCGATACCTGGGCCAAGTACTCCGCCCCGATGTGCGGTTCCTGCGTGTCGAGCTGCTGCACGCTGCCGGTGGAGGTCAAGATCAAGGACCTGATCCGCATCGGCATCGTCGATGAGTTCGAACTGGGCGACCCGCCGAAGAACATCGCCAAGCGCCTGCAAAAGGAAGGGATCGTCGAGCGCTACAACCAGAAGTCGGAAATCTTCACGCTCCAGCGCATGAGCAACAACGATTGCCTTTATCTGGACCGCAAAAGCCGGTTGTGCACCATTTACGAGAAACGTCCGGACACCTGCCGCAACCATCCACGGGTCGGGCCACGTCCGGGCTATTGCGCCTACAAACCCAAGGAAGTGGAGCGCGAGCGTAATCCGCGGACGTTGGACAAATTCTGATCGACTGCTAGTTTCTGCGGCGTTTTGCAGATCGCTTTCGCGAGCAAGCCCGCTCCCACAATGGATCTACGGCGGATACAAAATCTGTGTCCACTGAAGATCCACTGTGGGAGCGGGCTTGCTCGCGAAGGGGCCCTATCAGACACCCAATAATTTCCAGGCATAAAAAAACGCCCCCGATCTCACGACCGGGGGCGTTTTTTTAGCTGCTAACTAAGTCGAAACTCAGTTGCCGCTTTTCTTGGCAGCGCGGGTACGCTCGCTTTCGCCCAGGATCTTCTTGCGAAGACGGATGGACTTAGGCGTCACTTCACACAGCTCGTCTTCCTGCACGAACTCCAGAGCTTGCTCCAGGGTGAACTTGACCGGCGGAACCAGGGCGATGGTTTCGTCTTTGCCCGAAGCACGCATGTTGTCGAGCTTCTTGCCTTTGGTTGGGTTCACGCCCAGGTCGTTGTCGCGGCTGTTCAGGCCGACGATTTGACCTTCGTAGATATCCTGGCCGTGCTCGACGAACAGCTTGCCGCGCGCTTGCAGGGTTTCCAGCGAGTAGGTCAGTGCCTTGCCGGTCGCAACCGATACCAGGACACCGTTCTGACGGCCAGACATGTCGCCGGACTTCATCACGTCGTAACGATCGAAGATCGAAGTCAGGATGCCGCCACCGGAGGTCAGGGTCAGGAACTCGTTACGGAAACCGATCAGGCCACGAGCCGGGATGTTGTACTCAAGGCGCACACGGCCCTTGCCATCCGGAACCATGTTGGTCAGGTCGCCTTTACGCAGGCCCATTTGTTCCATGATCGCGCCCTGGGATTCTTCCGGCAGGTCGATGGTCACGTTTTCGTACGGTTCGTGCTTGACGCCATCAACCATGCGGATGATCACTTCAGGACGGCCCACACCCATTTCGAAGCCTTCGCGACGCATGGTTTCGATCAGTACCGAGAGGTGCAGCTCACCACGGCCGGAGACCTTGAACTTGTCGGCCGAGTCGCCTTCTTCAACGCGCAGTGCCACGTTGTAGAGCAGCTCTTTGTCCAGGCGTTCCTTGATGTTACGGCTGGTCACGAACTTGCCTTCTTTACCGCAGAATGGCGAGTCGTTGACCTGGAAGGTCATGGAAACGGTTGGCTCGTCGACGGTCAACGGCTTCATCGCTTCGACGTTCAGTGGGTCGCACAGGGTGTCGGAGATGAACAGTTGCTCGAAGCCGCTGATGCAGACGATGTCGCCGGCCGCTGCTTCTTCAACGTCGATGCGGTGCAGGCCGTGGTGACCCATCAGCTTGAGGATACGACCGTTGCGCTTCTTGCCGTCGGCGTCGATGGCAACCACCGGGGTGTTCGGCTTGATGCGACCACGGGCGATACGGCCAACACCGATAACACCCAGGAAGCTGTTGTAGTCCAGTGCCGAGATCTGCATCTGGAACGGACCGTCACGGTCGACTTTCGGTGCTGGTACGTCGTCGACGATCGACTGGTACAGCGGGGTCATGTCTTCAGCCATGGCGGTGTGGTCCAGACCGGCAATACCGTTCAGGGCCGAGGCGTAGACGACTTTGAAGTCCAGCTGTTCTTCGGTGGCACCCAGGTTGTCGAACAGGTCGAAGATCTGGTCCAGAACCCAGTCCGGACGCGCGCCTGGACGGTCAACCTTGTTGATCACCACGATCGGACGCAGACCGGCTTCGAAAGCCTTCTTGGTCACGAAACGGGTTTGCGGCATAGGGCCGTCTTGAGCGTCAACCAGCAGCAGCACGGAGTCGACCATCGACATCACGCGCTCTACTTCACCACCGAAGTCGGCGTGGCCCGGGGTGTCCACGATGTTGATGTGGTAGCCATTCCAGTTGATGGCGGTGTTTTTCGCCAGGATGGTAATACCGCGCTCTTTTTCCTGGTCGTTGGAGTCCATCACGCGCTCGTCGTTGAGCTCGTTGCGCTCCAGGGTGCCGGATTGACGCAAGAGTTTGTCTACCAGGGTGGTCTTACCATGGTCAACGTGAGCAATGATGGCGATGTTGCGTAGATTTTCGATCACTTGTGTATCTCGATCAGAGGATTCGGTGTGCTGACAGGTCGTGGCAGCGATTTACGTTGAGTCCGACAAGCCGTTACAGCCTGTCGGCGGCGTCGGGGGGCCGGTGACGCAGGCCACAGGCAAACAGCCCCGGGCACTTAGCTCGGTCGATAAACGCGCACATTGGCATGCCCCTCACTGAGCAAATGGTGGGCATGCAGGCGACTCATCACGCCTTTGTCGCAATACAGCAGGTACTGGCGAGTAGGGTCCAGTTCCTTGAAACGCGCGTTCACTGCATAGAACGGCATCGTTTTTACCTCGATGCCGGCGATACTCAGCGGGTCGTCTTCAGCGTCGTCCGGGTGACGGATGTCGATGATGATCTGACCGGCCAGCGCTTCGCCGACTTCTTCAATCTGAATGTCCTGGCCCAACTCATCGATGACTCGATCGATTGGCACCAGCCTGGCGTTTTCGAGCGCACGCTCGAGCACCGCCATGTCGAATTCTTTCTCTTCGTGTTCCACCCGCCCGCGCTTGGCCGCCGTCTTCGGATTGACCGAGATGACGCCGCAGTACTCCGGCATGTGCCGGGCAAACTCGGCGGTGCCGATTTCATTGGCCTGGTCGATGATGTCCTGCTTGTGGCTGGCAATCAGCGGCCGCAAGACCAGCTTCTCGGTCACGCAGTCGATCACCGACAGGTTCGGCAACGTCTGGCTCGACACCTGGGAGATCGCCTCGCCGGTCACCAGCGCATCGATTTGCAGGCGGTCGGCAATTCGTGAAGCGGCGCGCAACATCATACGCTTCAAAATGACGCCCATATGACTGTTATCGACTTTGCCGAGAATCTCGCCCAGGACTTCTTCGAACGGCACACTCACAAATAACACGCGTTGGGAGCTGCCGTACTTCTTCCAGATGAAGTGCGCCACTTCCATCACGCCCAGTTCATGGGCACGCCCGCCGAGGTTGAAGAAGCAGAAATGGCTCATCAACCCGCGACGCATGATCTGGTAGGCGGCGACCGTGGAGTCGAAACCGCCGGACATCAGCACCAGGGTCTGCTCCAGCGAACCCAGCGGATAGCCGCCAATGCTGTTGTGCTGGCTGTGGATCACGAACAGCCGCTGGTCGCGAATTTCGATGCGTACTTCGATCTGCGGGTCTTTCAGCGAAATACCGGCCGCGCCGCACTGTCGGCGCAACTGGCTGCCGACGTACTTTTCCACGTCCATCGAACTGAACGGGTGCTTGCCGGCACGCTTGCAGCGCACCGAAAAAATCTTGCCGGCCAGGGCATCACCATAATGGAGCATGCACTTGGCGAGGATGTCGTCGAAATCCCCCAGCGGGTATTCATCGACTTGCAGGAAATGCGCGATGCCCGGCATGCAGCTCAGGCGCTCGGTCATTTCCTTCAGGACCTTGGGTTCGCTGACACGGGTTTCCAGCTCGAGGTTGTCCCACACGCCATTCACCACCACGGCCGGGTCCAGGTCTCGGAGCACGGCACGGATGTTCTTGGCCAACTGGCGGATGAAACGCATCCGTACCGGGCGGCTCTTGATGGTGATCTCGGGGAAGACTTTTACGATTAGTTTCATGAAAACAGCGCGCGAACGGCCAGCCGAAAAAGGGGGGCGCGGATTATAGCGGAAATTGCTCAAGGTTTAACCAGTTTATGTGCAGATGGTTTTACACGCACCAAAACAGGTCATTATCGATTGACGGCGCCACATTGCAGTGCGTTATTGTCTGACAATCTTTGATTTACGCCTTTAAAAGCGTGGATTTGGTGCAAAAAAACCCATGGCGGGGCACTGGCATGCAATTTGCTCCCTTGTGAGGCAGGTTGCCTTGGCAGAGTATTCGCGCCGGCATCACCCATATCTAAGGGCACTCCACTACCCGCCCGAAGCCACCCGGAGGACATATGTCGAAGTCGGTTCAACTCATCAAAGATCATGACGTCAAGTGGATTGATCTGCGCTTCACTGACACCAAAGGTACTCAACATCACGTGACCATGCCGGCCCGTGATGCGCTGGACGACGAATTCTTTGAAATCGGCAAAATGTTCGACGGTTCCTCCATCTCCGGCTGGAAAGGCATCGAAGCCTCCGACATGATCCTGATGCCGGACGACGAAACTGCCGTCCTGGACCCGTTCACCGAAGAGCCGACCCTGATCCTGGTCTGCGACATCATCGAACCTTCGACCATGCAAGGCTATGACCGCGACCCACGCGCCATCGCCCACCGCGCCGAGGAATACCTGAAGTCCACCGGTATCGGCGACACCGCTTTCTTCGGTCCTGAGCCTGAGTTCTTCATTTTCGACGAAGTCAAATTCAAGTCCGATATCTCCGGCTCCATGTTCAAGATCTTCTCCGAACAAGGTTCGTGGATGTCCGACCAGGACGTGGAAGGCGGCAACAAAGGCCACCGTCCAGGCGTCAAAGGCGGCTACTTCCCGGTTCCACCGTTCGACCACGACCACGAAATCCGTACCTCCATGTGCAACGCACTGGAAGAAATGGGCCAGACCGTGGAAGTTCACCACCACGAAGTGGCAACTGCCGGCCAGAACGAAATCGGCGTGAAATTCAACACGCTGGTCAAGAAGGCGGACGAAGTCCAGACCCTGAAGTACTGCGTACACAACGTTGCCGACGCCTACGGTCGCACCGCGACCTTCATGCCGAAGCCTCTGTACGGCGACAACGGTTCGGGCATGCACGTTCACATGTCGATCTCCAAGGACGGCAAGAACACCTTCGCAGGCGAAGGCTATGCCGGCCTGTCGGACACCGCCCTCTACTTCATCGGCGGTATCATCAAGCACGGTAAGGCCCTGAACGGCTTCACCAACCCGTCGACCAACTCCTACAAGCGTCTGGTACCTGGCTTCGAAGCCCCGGTCATGCTGGCCTACTCGGCTCGCAACCGTTCCGCCTCGATCCGTATTCCTTACGTGAACAGCCCTAAAGCCCGCCGCATCGAAGCGCGCTTCCCGGATCCGGCTGCCAACCCGTACCTGGCCTTCGCTGCACTGATGATGGCCGGTCTGGACGGTATCCAGAACAAGATCCACCCTGGCGACGCCGCTGACAAAAACCTGTATGACCTGCCGCCTGAAGAGGCCAAGGAAATTCCACAGGTGTGTGGCAGCTTGAAAGAAGCCCTGGAAGAGCTGGACAAGGGCCGTGCCTTCCTGACCAAGGGCGGCGTATTCAGCGATGACTTCATCGACGCTTACATCGCACTGAAAAGCGAAGAAGAAATCAAGGTTCGTACCTTCGTACACCCACTGGAATATGAGCTGTACTACAGCTGCTAATCCAGTAAGCGCCGCCACGCACGGCGTGCAATAAAGAAAGGCCTCCTTCGGGAGGCCTTTTTTATGGGCGCCAGTTACGTGCATGATGCCCCGTCGCCCCCCCATAGAAGACGAGACTGTCCATGACTTTGCGCTTCAAACTCTGCCTTGCCCTGTCAGCCGCGCTGCTGGCCACCACCGCCGAAGCCGCCTCGACTCACGCCCCCGAGGCCCTGACCCCGCTGCTTAACGCCATTGGCGAACGCCTGGCCCTCGCCGATCAAGTGGCCCTGAGCAAATGGGACAGCCATAAACCGGTAGAAGACCGTCAGCGCGAGCGTGAAGTCATTGCCGCGGCTGTCGCCCAGGCGCCGGCCTACAAGCTGAGTGGCGAAACCGTGGAAGCGTTTTTCGCCGCCCAGATAGAAGCCAACAAAATGGTGCAGTACATCAACTTGTCCGACTGGGCCCAGGAAGGTAAGGCCCCGGACCTCCCGCGCCCGGACCTGGTGGGACAGATCCGCCCGCAACTCGACCGGTTGCAAAAACGCCTGCTGCAACAACTGGCCGACTTCGCCCCCTACCGCACCGACCCGCAGTGCCCGCAATGGCTGGCCCGAGCCACCCACCACAACAAGCAGCACCCGGTGCACCGCCTCGCCCTGATCCGAGCGACCGGAGAGCTGTGTACCTCCACAAAAGCTTAAGACAGCCTACCTCCCCTTGTGGGAGCGGGCTTGCTCGCGAATGCGGTGTGTCGGACACACAGATGTCGACTGATACACCGCTTTCGCGAGCAAGCCCGCTCCCACAGGAGGCGCATGCAACACAACAACTTGGGCCAACCATCCGCCCTGGCCTATGCTGCACCCATCACTTTTCGTTTTCGGTCGATTTTCCATGGGTCGCGGCTTTTCAATCATCCTGTTGTTGCTGCTGGCACTGCCCGCCGCCGCGCAGATCTACAAGTACACCGACGCCGACGGCAACACCGCCTACAGCAACCAGCCGCCCCAAGGCGTACCAGCCCAGACGGTGGAGTTGCCGCCGCTCAACAGTATCGAACGCCAATCCCCGGCCAGCCCGGACACACCGCCAGCCCCCGCCAACAGCGACGAGCCGCGCAATGCCTACGAGGCACTGGAACTGACCGACATCCCCACCGAAGAAGCCCTGCGCGCCAACAACGGCACCTTCACCGTTGGCGTGCGGGCGCAACCGCGCCTGCGCAGCCCTCACCTGTTCCGGCTGCTGCTGGACGGCCAACCCTATGGCCAGCCGACCAACGTACCGCGCCTGCAATTGGTGAACATCGATCGGGGCGAGCACAGCCTGGCGGTGCAAGTCATCGACGGGGACACCCTCGTGCAACAAAGCGAAACCGTCACGTTCACCGTGCAGCGGGTGCACCAGCCATGATCCGCTGGCCGCTCGCGCTTAGCCTGGCACTGGCGGCGCTGCCTGGGGTGGCGCAGGTCTACACCTACATCGATGCCCAGGGTAATCGCGTCTTCACCGATCAGCCGCGCCCCGGCAATGCGAAGAAAGTCCAACTGCCACCCGGCAACCGGATGCCAACGCCCCCGGGCACAACAACGGCGCCCACCGCCGAAACCCGGCCAGAGCCGCTGTTTCATTACGAAATGCTCCGACTGTTGATACCCGAGCCGGACGCGACGATACGCAGCACCGCAGGCGAACTGATCGTCAGCGTCACCAGCGAACCCGGCCTGAAAAAAGGCCACCGCTACCGCCTGCTGCTCGACGGCCAGCCGCCGGGGGCGCCGGGGCCGAGCCCGGTGTTTGCCTTGAGCAACATCGATCGAGGCACCCATCACCTGGCGGTAGAAATCCTCGATGAGCAGGACCGCATCGTCGAACGCACCGCCAACCAGCCCTTCCATATGCAACGCATGTCCCTGGCGCAAAAGCGCCGCATCAAGCCCTGCACCACGACCGACTACGGTCAACGCCCCGAATGCCCCCTCGCCGAAAAGCCTGAAGAAGAAAAAAGCAGCATCCTGCCGTTCTTCTGACGTCACTCAGGACTGCGCACTATATTGGTGCAATACATTGCACACTACTCAGATCCCAAACCCATTTTGGTTCGAAAGTACCCGTAAAAGCTGGCTGAATGCCACGCAACCGGGCGAAAAACACCTTTTTGAGGCTCTAAACGCTTCTTTTCGGAGCCTTGGTTTGTTTTTTGCATTTTCCTTGTAACAGCGCATTAATCGCGCGCGCAATTTGGGACCGGTCCCGAGTTGCTACGCTCCAAAAGAGGTCCTGATGACCATTAGCGACGCACTACACCGCTTGCTGCTCGACAACCTCACCACCGCGACCATCCTGCTCGACGCCGAACTGCGCCTCGAGTACATGAACCCGGCGGCGGAGATGCTCCTGGCCGTCAGTGGCCAGCGCAGCCACGGGCAGTTCATCAGCGAGTTGTTCACCGAATCCACCGAAGCGCTCAACTCCTTGCGCCAGGCGGTGGAACAGGCCCATCCGTTCACCAAGCGCGAAGCGATGCTCACCGCGCTGACCGGCCAGACCCTGACCGTGGACTACGCGGTTACGCCGATCCTGAACAACGGCGCCACCCTGCTGCTGCTGGAAGTCCACCCGCGTGATCGCCTGCTGCGCATCACCAAGGAAGAAGCGCAATTGTCCAAGCAGGAAACCAGCAAGATGCTGGTGCGCGGCCTGGCCCATGAGATCAAGAACCCCCTCGGCGGAATTCGTGGCGCGGCGCAGTTGCTCGCCCGCGAACTGCCGGAAGAAAGCCTCAAGGACTACACCAACGTCATCATCGAGGAAGCCGACCGCCTGCGGAACCTGGTGGACCGCATGCTCGGCTCGAACAAGCTGCCATCACTGGCGATGTGCAACGTGCATGAGGTGCTGGAGCGCGTCAGCAGCCTGGTGGAAGCGGAAAGCCAGGGCTGCATCACGCTGGTGCGCGACTACGACCCGAGCATCCCCGATGTCCTGATCGACCGCGAGCAGATGATCCAGGCCGTGCTGAACATCGTGCGCAACGCGATGCAAGCCATCAGCAGCCAGAACGAGCTGCGCCTGGGCCGCATCAGCCTGCGTACCCGCGCCATGCGCCAGTTCACCATCGGCCACGTGCGCCATCGCCTGGTGACCAAGATCGAAATCATCGACAACGGCCCGGGCATCCCTGCCGAGCTGCAGGAAACCATCTTTTTCCCCATGGTCAGCGGCCGTCCGGACGGTACCGGGCTGGGCCTGGCCATTACCCAGAACATCATCAGTCAGCATCAGGGCTTGATCGAGTGTGAAAGCCACCCCGGCCACACCACCTTCTCGATCTTCCTGCCACTGGAACAAGGAGCCACATCGACATGAGCCGTAGTGAAACCGTGTGGATCGTCGATGACGACCGTTCTATCCGTTGGGTCCTGGAAAAAGCCTTGCAACAGGAAGGCATGACCACCCAGAGCTTCGACAGCGCCGATGGGGTGATGAGTCGCCTGGCGCGTCAGCAACCGGACGTCATCATCTCCGACATCCGCATGCCTGGCGCCAGCGGCCTGGACCTGCTGGCGCGGATTCGCGAACAGCATCCGCGGCTGCCGGTGATCATCATGACCGCCCATTCCGACCTGGACAGCGCCGTGGCGTCCTACCAGGGCGGCGCTTTCGAATACCTGCCCAAGCCATTTGACGTCGATGAAGCCGTATCGCTGGTCAAGCGCGCCAATCAACATGCCCAGGAACAACAGGGCATGGAAGAGGTGCCGGCCCTGGCCCGCACCCCGGAAATCATCGGCGAAGCGCCGGCGATGCAGGAAGTGTTTCGCGCCATCGGGCGCCTGAGCCACTCCAACATCACCGTGCTGATCAACGGCGAGTCGGGCACCGGTAAAGAACTGGTGGCCCACGCCCTGCACCGTCACAGTCCACGGGCGGCATCGCCGTTCATCGCGCTGAACATGGCGGCGATTCCCAAGGACCTGATGGAGTCCGAGCTGTTCGGCCACGAAAAAGGTGCATTCACCGGCGCCGCCAATCTGCGGCGCGGGCGCTTCGAGCAGGCCGACGGCGGCACGTTGTTCCTCGATGAAATCGGCGACATGCCGGCGGACACCCAGACCCGCTTGCTGCGCGTACTGGCCGATGGCGAGTTCTATCGGGTCGGCGGGCATACGCCGGTCAAGGTGGACGTGCGCATCATCGCCGCCACCCACCAGAACCTGGAAACCCTGGTTCACGCCGGCAAATTCCGTGAGGATTTGTTCCATCGCCTGAACGTGATCCGCATTCATATCCCGCGCCTGGCGGACCGTCGCGAAGACATCCCGACCCTGGCCCGGCACTTCCTCAGCCGCGCGGCCCAGGAACTGGCGGTCGAGCCCAAGCTGCTCAAGAGCGAAACCGAGGAATACCTCAAGAACCTGCCGTGGCCGGGCAACGTGCGTCAGCTGGAGAACACCTGCCGCTGGATCACGGTGATGGCTTCGGGCCGCGAAGTGCACATCAGCGACCTGCCGCCGGAGCTGTTGAGCCTGCCGCAGGATTCAGCCCCGGTGACCAACTGGGAGCAAGCCCTGCGCCAGTGGGCTGATCAGGCCCTGGCCCGTGGCCAGTCGAGCCTGCTGGACAGCGCCGTGCCCAGCTTCGAGCGGATCATGATCGAGACCGCCCTCAAGCACACCGCCGGTCGCCGCCGCGACGCCGCCGTGCTGCTGGGTTGGGGCCGCAATACCTTGACCCGCAAGATCAAGGAATTGGGGATGAAGGTTGACGGTGGGGATGATGATGACGGGGATGAGGGCTGATCGGCCTTTAACCCTGTGGGAGCGGGCTTGCTCGCGAAAGCGGTGTGTCAGTTGACATCAATGTCGCCTGAAACACCGCTTTC
>NZ_LHVH01000005.1 GCF_001269885.1 Pseudomonas kilonensis | reverse complement strand
AAGCCCGCTCCCACATTGGATCTTTGTGCACCGCATCAATGCACTGCGAACCGCAATTGCGCATGCACAACGAGCCAAAACCATCGACCCCGTTCGAAAAAAACCGCACAAATAAAAACAAAAGCCCCGGAATACGGGGCTTTTCGCATCACCAGCGGTCTTTTTGTGACAAGCCATTTAAAACTGGCACGCCCCCTGCAATAACTCAATCACTACCCAGTTTCGGGGACCTTGGTACAGGCAGGCCGGGGATTCCCCATTTTATACCGGGCTCATCGAGCCCAGTGTTTTGGGGGCCTTGATACAGGCAGGTCAAGGTTTCCCTTCTTTACACCAGGGCTGGACCTTCGCGGTAAGCCCTCCCGTTTTGGGGACCTTGGTACAGGCAGGCCGGGGATTCCCTCTTTTATTGCTCCTGGAGACGGACCTCCAGCCGCCAGCGGTCATCGACCTCGCTGGCGGTCCACGCCCCGCGCAACGGACGCGCCGCCACCAGTGTCAGCAACAACCCCTTGTCACTCAAACGCACCCGCCAGTTCACGTCCTTGCCGTTGAGCTTCAACTGGCCGTTCTGCGATCGACCTTCTGCTTCGAACAACAACGCCACCGAGCCGTCGATGACTTCCCCGTGCAACTTGGGTTCGTTATTGAACCAGGCCACCACGCCACCGTCGGTCACCTCGACCTGCTGCAGCACGCTCGGTTCGGGTGTGGTCAGGCGTCCGATCATCAGCCCGACCATCACGCCGACGATCGCCAACGAGCCCATTACCCGAGGCATTAGCTTCGAACGTTTATCGGTTTGCGGCGTAGAATGCCGCTCATCTTTATCTGCGGAGCCGTGCATGTTTCACGTCATCCTTTTTCAACCGGAAATTCCGCCGAATACCGGCAACGTCATCAGGTTGTGCGCCAACAGCGGCTGCCACCTGCATTTGATCGAACCGCTGGGCTTCGACATGGACGACAAGCGCCTGCGCCGTGCCGGTCTCGACTACCACGAGTATGCCACCTTGCAGCGTCACGCCGACCTTGCCAGTTGTCTGGAGAGCCTGGGGCATCCGCGCCTGTTCGCCTTTACCACCAAGGGTTCGCGGCCGTTCCATGACGCCAGCTTCGTCGCCGGTGATGCGTTCCTGTTCGGCCCGGAAAGCCGTGGCCTGCCGGCCGAGGTGCTGGACGCCCTGCCCGCCGACCAGCGCCTGCGCCTGCCGATGCGCGAAGGCTGCCGCAGCCTGAACCTGTCCAATACCGTGGCAGTGGCGGTTTATGAGGCGTGGCGGCAGAACGGCTTCGCCTGAGCCCTTCCTGTCAGCCAGAAACACCTGTGGGAGCAAGCCTGTGGGAGCAAAGCTTGCTCGCGATGAGGTCGACACGGTTCAACTGCAAAACCGCGTCATCGTTCATCGCGAGCAAGCTTTGCTCCCACAGAGCTCGCTCCCACAGGGTTTGTGCCGGGCTGGCAGCGCCGTTTACTGAACGGTCACGCCGCCTTCTTGCTGCATGCGCTGCAGTTCTTGCGCATACAGGGCATCGAAGTTCACCGGGGCCAGCATCAGGGCCGGGAACGAGCCGCGGGTCACCAGGCTGTCCAGGGTTTCGCGGGCGTACGGGAACAGGATGTTCGGGCAGAACGCACCGAGGGTGTGGCTCATCGAGGCCGCATCCAGGTTCTTGATCAGGAAGATCCCGGCCTGCTGCACTTCGGCGATGAACGCCACTTCGTCACCGTTTTTCACGGTGACCGACAGGGTCAGCACCACTTCGTGGAAGTCATCTTCCAGGGCTTTCTGGCGAGTGTTCAGGTCCAGGCCTACACTCGGCTCCCACTGCTGGCGAAAGATCGCCGGGCTTTTCGGGGCTTCGAAGGACAGGTCACGTACATAAATGCGCTGCAAGGAGAATTGCGGTGCGGCTTCTTCTTCGCTGGCAGCTGTGTTCTGTTGGTCAGTCATCGCAGATCCTTCTTACTTTCAGGTTCTTTCAGTGGGAAATTCAGGCCTTGAGCAGTGCGTCGAGCTTACCGGCACGCTCCAGGGCGAACAGATCATCGCAACCGCCCACGTGGGTGCTGCCGATCCAGATCTGCGGCACGGACGTGCGCCCGGCCTTCTGGGTCATTTCGGCGCGCAGTTGCGGCTTGCCGTCGACCTTGATCTCTTCGAAGGCCACGCCTTTGTTCTGGAGCAGGAACTTGGCTCTGGAGCAATAGGGGCAGTAATCGCTGGAATAGACAACAACGTGGGGCATTTCACTTCACCAGGGGCAGATTGTCGGCTTTCCAGCTCGCCACACCACCGGACAGCTTGGCGGCGGTGAAACCAGATTTCATCAGCTCGCGGGCGTGGGTGCCGGCGTGCTGGCCTTGGGCATCTACCAGGATCAGCGTCTTGGCCTTGTGTTTTTCCAGCTCGCCGATACGGGCGATCAGTTTGTCCTGGGGAATATTCACCGCACCGACAATGTGGCCGGCGGCGTAGTCCTTGCTCGGGCGGATGTCCACCACCACGCCGGCATCCTTGTTGACCAGCGCCGTCAGCTCGGCGGTACTGAGGCTGCGGCCGCCGCCCTGCATCGTATGGGCTACCAGCAACGCCAGCAGTACGACGAAGATACCGACGAGAATGTAGTGGTTAGTGGCAAATTCAATCAGGTGAGCAACCATCGAAGGAGGTTCCAGGGCGTTAAAATGTCGGCCAGTATACACAGCACACAAGGCCGGCCAAACCCCGCCCGGCGGTGACGCCGTCGGAACTTACCTTTAAACTGCCCGTCCCTTTTCCATCGTCTTCTTTTAACCCGCCACGAGTGGATTCCATGACTACCACGCCTAAACCTTTGGTCCTGATGATTCTCGACGGCTTCGGTCACAGTGACAGCCACGAATCCAACGCCGTGTATTCGGCCAACAAGCCTGTGCTGGACCGTTTGTGGGCCACCGTGCCCAACGGCCTGATCTCCGGCAGCGGCATGGACGTCGGCCTGCCGGACGGGCAGATGGGCAACTCCGAAGTCGGCCACATGAACCTCGGCGCAGGCCGCGTGGTGTATCAGGACTTCACCCGCGTGACCAAATCGATCCGCGACGGTGAATTCTTCGAAAACCCGACCATCTGCGCCGCCGTGGATAAAGCCGTGGCCGCCGGCAAGGCCGTGCACTTCATGGGCCTGCTGTCCGACGGTGGCGTGCACAGCCACCAGGACCACCTGATTGCCATGGCCGAACTGGCCTTCAAGCGCGGCGCCGAGCAGATCTACCTGCACGCGTTCCTCGATGGCCGCGACACCCCGCCGAAAAGCGCCACGTCGTCGATCGAACTGCTGGACGCAGCGTTCCAGGCACTCGGCAAGGGTCGCATCGCCAGCCTCATTGGCCGCTACTACGCCATGGACCGTGACAACCGTTGGGACCGCGTGTCCCAGGCCTACAACCTGATCGTCGACGGCAGCGCCGATTTCAACGCCGCCACCGCCCAGGAAGGCTTGCAAGCCGCCTACGAGCGCGGCGAAAGCGACGAATTCGTCAAGGCCACCACCATCGGTGAGCCGGTCAAGGTTGAAGACGGCGACGCCGTGGTGTTCATGAACTTCCGCGCCGACCGCGCTCGCGAACTGACCCGCGTGTTTGTCGAGGACGACTTCAAGGCGTTCGAACGCGCTCGCCAGCCGAAACTGGCCGGTTTCGTGATGCTGACCCAATACGCCGCCAGCATCCCCGCGCCATCGGCCTTCGCCGCCGGCAGCCTGGAAAACGTGCTGGGCGACTACCTGGCGAAGAACGGCAAGACCCAACTGCGCATCGCCGAGACCGAAAAATACGCCCACGTGACGTTCTTTTTCTCCGGCGGCCGTGAAGAACCCTTCCCGGGCGAAGAACGCATCCTGATCCCCTCGCCAAAAGTCGCCACCTACGACCTGCAACCGGAGATGAGCGCGCCGGAAGTGACCGACCGCATCGTCGAGGCCATTGAAAACCAGCGTTACGACGTGATCGTGGTCAACTACGCCAACGGCGACATGGTGGGCCACAGCGGCGTGTTCGACGCGGCGGTCAAGGCCGTGGAATGCCTGGACACCTGCGTTGGCCGCATCGTCGAAGCCCTGGAAAAGGTCGGCGGCGAAGCACTGATCACGGCCGACCACGGCAACGTCGAGCAGATGTCCGATGAATCCACCGGCCAGGCCCACACCGCCCACACCACCGAGCCGGTGCCGTTTATCTATGTCGGCAAGCGTGATTTCAAGGTCCGCGACGGCGGCGTGCTGGCCGACGTGGCACCGACCATGCTGATGCTGCTGGGCATGGAGCAGCCGGCGGAGATGACCGGGACGTCGATCCTGGTCTGATTGATCCATCAATCACCGTAAACCCTGTGGGAGCAAAGCTTGCTCGCGATAGCAATCTGACAATCTACATTTTCGTTGGATGTGCCGACGTCATCGCGAGCAAGCTTTGCTCCCACAGGGGTTTGGCGGGAAATAAGTGCCCTGCACCACTCCAGTTATCACACAGCCCCAAATGGGCGTTTTTTTTGCAGCGTGGGGCGGGCATACTAGGCCGTCCCTTTCCCTGGTGTCGCCCGCCTCTATGCTTCGCGTCCTGATAGCCCTCGCTCTGACCTGCCTGCTCCAACCGGCCTTTGCCGACGAGCGCGCGCAAACCCAACAACAGTTGGAAGCCACGCGCCAGGACATTGCCGAGCTGAAAAAGCTGCTGGGCAAGTTGCAGGAAGAGAAATCCGGCGTGCAGAAAGACCTGCGCGGCACCGAGACCGAGATGGGCAATCTGGAGAAGCAGGTCGAAGCCCTGCAAAAAGAGCTGAAGAAAAGCGAATCCGAGCTGCAACGACTCGATGGAGAGAAAAAAAAACTCCAGAGCGCGCGCACTGAACAGCAAAAGCTGATCGCCATCCAGGCCCGGGCCGCCTACCAGAACGGTCGCCAGGAATACCTCAAGCTGCTGCTCAACCAGCAGAACCCCGAGAAATTCGCCCGCACCCTCACTTATTACGATTACCTGAGCCAGGCACGCCTGGAACAGCTCAAGAGCTTCAACGAAACCCTGCGCCAACTGGCCAATGTCGAAAAAGACATCGAGCTGCAGCAAGCCCAATTGCTGGTGCAGAAAAGCAGCCTCGACACCCAGCGCGAAGAGCTCGAGAAGGTCCGCAAGGAACGCCAGGTGGCCCTGGCCAAGCTCAATGACGATGTGAAGGCTCGCGACAGCAAGCTCAAGGCCCGCGAGCAGGACCAGGCCGAACTGGCCAATGTGTTGAAAACCATCGAAGAAACCCTGGCCCGCCAGGCCCGAGAGGCGGAAGAAGCGCGCCAGAAAGCGCTGATCGCCCAGCAGGAAGCCGAAAAAAAGCGTTTGCGTGAAGCCCAGGCCGACGCAGACGCCGGCGACGCACCGCGCAAACCGGCAAAATCCAGCCCCGGCGCACTGGTTTCCAGTGACGGAGAAACCTTCGGCGGCGCTTTTGGTTCGGCACGAGGCAAACTTCCATGGCCGGTCAATGGTCGACTGCTTGCGCGCTTTGGTGAAACCCGCGGCGACGACACCCGCACCAAGTGGGACGGCGTGATGATCAGCGCCTCCGCCGGTAGCCAGGTGCATGCCGTGCATGGCGGGCGCGTGGTCTTCGCCGACTGGCTGCGCGGCGCCGGCCTGCTGGTGATCCTGGATCACGGCAACGGTTATTTGAGCCTGTACGGCCACAACCAGACGCTGCTCAAGTCCGCGGGGGATGTGGTCAAGGCCGGTGAGTCCATCTCCACGGTCGGTAACAGTGGCGGGCAGGATACGCCAGCACTGTATTTCGCTATTCGTCAGCAGGGTCGCCCCAGTGACCCGACCCAATGGTGTCGTGCGCAAGGATAAGCGCGCCCATCCTATTAAGGAGTTCGTTCGACATGCTGCATTTGTCCCGCCTTACCTCGCTGGCCCTGACGATCGCCCTCGTGATCGCTGCGCCCCTGGCTTTCGCCGCCGAACCGGCCCCGTCGGCACCCGCCGCCACAGCCGCGACCACCAAGGCCCCGCTGCCGCTGGACGAACTGCGCACCTTTGCCGAGGTCATGGACCGGATCAAGGCCGCCTATGTCGAACCGGTGGACGACAAAGTACTGCTGGAGAACGCCATCAAAGGCATGCTCAGCAACCTTGACCCGCATTCGGCCTACCTGGGGCCGGAGGATTTTGCCGAGCTGCAGGAAAGCACCAGCGGCGAATTCGGCGGCCTGGGCATCGAGGTCGGCAGCGAAGACGGTTTTGTCAAAGTGGTTTCGCCGATCGACGACACACCCGCTTCCAAGGCCGGCATCCAGGCCGGTGACTTCATCGTCAAGATCAACGGCCAGCCGACCCGCGGCCAAAGCATGACCGAAGCCGTGGACAAGATGCGCGGCAAGATCGGCCAGAAGATCACCCTGACCCTGGTGCGCGACGGCGGCACGCCGTTCGACGTGACCCTCACGCGAGCGGTCATCCAGGTCAAGAGCGTGAAGAGCCAGTTGCTGGAATCGGGCTACGGCTACATCCGCATCACTCAGTTCCAGGTCAAGACCGGCGAAGAAGTCGCCAAGGCCCTGGCCAAGATGCGCAAGGACAACGGCAAGAAGCTCAACGGCCTGGTCCTGGACCTGCGCAACAACCCCGGCGGCGTGCTGCAATCGGCAGTGGAAGTGGTGGATCACTTCATCACCAAGGGCCTGATCGTCTACACCAAGGGGCGCATCGCCAATTCCGAGCTGCGCTTCTCGGCCACCGGCAACGACCTGAGCGAAGCCGTGCCATTGGTAGTGCTGATCAACGGCGGCAGCGCCTCGGCATCGGAAATCGTCGCCGGCGCCCTGCAAGACCAGAAGCGTGGCGTGGTCATGGGCACCACCAGTTTCGGCAAGGGCTCGGTACAGACCGTCTTGCCACTGAACAACGACCGCGCCCTGAAGATCACCACCGCGCTGTACTTCACGCCCAACGGCCGCTCCATCCAGGCCCAGGGCATCGTCCCGGACATCGAGGTGCGCAAGGCCAAGATCACCAACGAGCAGGACAGCGAATACTTCAAGGAAGCCGACCTGCAAGGTCACCTGGGCAATGGCAACGGCGGTGCCGACAAGCCGACCGGCTCAGGCGCCAAGGCCAAGCCAATGCCGCAGGATGACGACTATCAGTTGGCCCAGGCCCTGAGCCTGCTCAAAGGGTTGAACATCACGTCCGGCCGCTGAGATGGGCCTGCGTTTTACCTTCGTCCTGCTGTGCCTGCTGGCGGGGGCCGTTAACGCGGCGCCCGCCACACCCTCTTCGCCGCACAAGGCGTACCTGAGCCTGATCATCGATGACCTGGGGCAAAACCTGCCTAGGGATCGCCGGGTACTGGCCCTCCCCGGCCCGGTCACCGCCGCGATCATGCCGGACACACCCCACGCCGCCGAATTCGCCCGCGAGGCCCATCGCGCCGGCAAACTGGTCATGCTGCACATGCCCATGGACCCGGCCTCCGGGCCGTTCGCCTGGCATCCTGAGCTGCCCGTCGAAGAACTGGGCAAGCGCCTCGACGCCGCCTTCGCGGCAGTGCCCTACACCAGCGGGATCAACAACCACATGGGCAGCCGCATGACCGCCCAGCCCCAGGCCATGGCGTGGCTGATGGCGAATTTGCAGCAGCGCCACAAGTTTTTCGTCGACAGCCGCACCAGCGCCCAGACAGTCGCCGCCGCCGAGGCGCAGAAGATCGGCCTCGCCAGCGTGTCGCGGGACGTGTTCCTGGACGACGAGCGCACCGAAGCCGCCATCGCCCAGCAACTCCAGAGCGCCATCGACCTGGCCCGCCGGCAGGGCTCGGCCGTGATGATCGGCCACCCCTACCCGCAGACCCTGGCCGTGCTCGAACGCGAGCTACCCAAGCTCAAGGCCCAGGGCATCGAATGGATCGACATCAAGTCGATGATCAGCCTGCGCAGCAATCGGGCAATGGTCGGGCATGGGAAGGATGGGGTTTATCGGTAGCGGCGACCGCGTTGCCTTCATCGTCGGATCGCCGCCCGGAGCAAGCTCGCTCCCACAGTGGTTCTGCATCGGGCACAAGATTTGTATTCACAGCAGATCCCTTGTGGGAGCGAGCCTGCTCGCGATGAAGGCTGCACATTCAACATCTCTGCAAGCTGATCCACCGCATTCGCGAGCAGGCTCGCTCCCACATTTTGATCTGTGGTGAAGGCAGTATTTATGAACACCCGGATACCTGTGGGAGCGAGCTTGCTCCGGGCGGCGATCCGACGATGGCGGCGGCACAGTCCTGCACAGCGCTCAGAGATACCGCGCCATGATCGCGTCCACTTCACCTTCCTTGCGCAATTCATCCAGGGCCTTTTGAAGCCGGGCAACCACGTCGTCAGGCACGTCTTTGTTCAAGGCCAGGTACAGCTCGGCACTGTTGAATCGCAGCACGGTCTTGAGATCGTTCACCCCTTCCTGACGCGCCAGGTACCGCCCGGCAGGGTCGCCGGTGGCCCACAGGTCGATCTGGCCGTTGACCAGTTTCCGGGCGTTGTCCTGATCGCGCAACACGACAATCGGGTTCAGCCCTTGCTTGGCCAATGTCTCGGCAATCGCGTCGCCCTTGTAGGCACCGACCTTGTATTGGCGCGCCTGCTCCAGCGAGCCTAGGGCGATCTTGCTGTCGGCCTTGGCGAGCATGATCCAATCATCCGGGCCGATCGGGCCAACCCATTTGAACAGCTTTTCACGCTCCGGCAACCGCGCCATGACAAACACACCGTAGCCAGGGTTTTCCAAGGCGAGTTTGTAGATGCGCTCCCAGGGGAAACGCAGCGTCAGGCTGTAGGAGATATCGGCACGCTTGAATATTTCGCGGACGATGTCCGCGGCAATGCCATGGATGTTTTCGTCCTGGGCGAAGTTCTTGCCGTTCTTGGCCATGTTGTACGGCGGGAAGTTTTCCGTCAGTAACACCAGCGATGTTTCAGCGGCGCGGACGGTACCGGCGAGCAGCAGCGTGGCACCGGCAAAGGCAAGAACGAGGCGTTTGAGCATGTCGGGCTACCGCAATCCATGGTGTGCCCAAGAGTGCCTTGGGCCCGCCATGGTGTCCAGCAGTCAGCGAATGCAGATACCGCGATGCGCCATGTAGGCCTTGGCTTCCGGCACGGTGTATTCGCCAAAGTGGAAAATGCTCGCCGCCAGCACCGCGCTGGCATGGCCTTCGAGGATGCCGTCGGCCAGGTGTTGCAGGTTGCCGACGCCGCCGGAAGCGATCACCGGAATGCCCAGGGCATCGCTGATGGCGCGAGTGACGCCCAGGTCGAAGCCGTTTTTCATGCCGTCCTGGTCCATGCTGGTCAGCAGGATTTCACCGGCGCCCAGGCCTTCCATCTTCTTCGCCCACTCGACGGCGTCGAGGCCCGTGGGTTTGCGCCCGCCGTGGGTGAAGATTTCCCAGCGCGGGGTTTCGCCCGGGCCGGAGACCTTCTTCGCATCGATGGCCACGACGATGCACTGCGAGCCAAAGTGCTGGGCCGCTTCGCCGACGAATTCCGGGTTGAACACCGCCGCGGTGTTGATCGACACCTTGTCGGCCCCGGCATTGAGCAGGTTGCGGATGTCTTGCACGGTGCGTACGCCACCGCCCACGGTCAGCGGGATGAACACCTGGCTGGCCATGCGCTCGACGGTATGCAATGTGGTATCGCGGCCATCGACGCTGGCCGTGATGTCGAGGAAGGTAATCTCGTCCGCACCCTGTTCGTCGTAGCGACGGGCGATTTCCACCGGGTCGCCGGCATCACGGATGTTCTCGAACTTGACGCCCTTGACCACCCGGCCGTTGTCCACGTCCAGGCAAGGGATGATGCGTTTGGCCAGCGCCATGGTGAGTCCTCAGCCTTTATAGGTATCGCAGAAGGCCTGGGCCTCGGCGACGTCCAGGGTGCCTTCGTAGATCGCGCGACCGGTGATCGCACCGATGATGCCCGGCGCCTTGGCGTCGAGCAGCGCCTTGATGTCACCCAGGTTGTGGATGCCACCGGAAGCGATGACCGGGATCTTCGTCGCGGCAGCCAGGGCGGCGGTGAACGGGACATTGCAGCCCTGCATCATGCCGTCTTTGGCGATGTCGGTGTAGACGATGGCAGACACGCCGTCGGCTTCGAAACGCTTGGCCAGGTCGATCACCTGCACGGTGCTGACTTCAGCCCAGCCGTCGGTGGCGACAAAACCGTCTTTTGCGTCCAGGCCAACGATGACCTTGCCCGGGAAGGCGCGGCACGCTTCAGCAACGAACTCGGGCTCTTTCACGGCCTTGGTGCCGATGATCACGTAGCTCACGCCAGCCTTGACGTAATGTTCGATGGTTTCCAGCGAGCGAATGCCGCCGCCGATCTGGATCGGCAGGTTCGGGTAGCGCTTGGCAATGGCCGTGACCACTTCGCCATTGACCGGTTGCCCTTCGAAGGCACCGTTCAGATCGACCAGATGCAGGCGACGGCAGCCGCCCTCCACCCACTTGGCGGCCATGCTCACCGGGTCATCGGAAAACACCGTGGAGTCTTCCATGCGGCCCTGACGCAGACGTACGCAAGCGCCGTCCTTGAGATCGATAGCGGGGATAATCAGCATCTGGCAAACCTTCAAATACGAATATTCAGCTTGGCTCGAAAATCAGTTTTTCTCGAGCGCCCACAAGTCGCTTTCAATGCTTTCGAACCTTTCTTTAAGGTGCGTCTGCACATCGAAAATCGCCCTGTTGTAATAGTGCGGAGCAATTTCGCGGGTAAACAGGTCAAGAATTTCCGCCGCTTCGAACGAGCCCAGGTCCAGCTCGAAACGGTCCTCCATGAACCGCTGGATCTTGCGGTTCGCTTCACTCTCCTGCTCGGGCGTGAGGGTGAGGATCGGCGGTTTCTTGCGGGCCATTACCAGCGCCCGTCCCACGCGGCGAAGTTCTGCAACAGCTGCAGGCCATGGGTATGGCTCTTCTCGGGGTGGAACTGCACGGCGAAGCGCGAACCATCGGCCAGGGCCGCGGCGAAATCGACGCCATAGTGACCGCTGCCCACCACCTGCCGCGCATTGCCGGCGGCGATGTAGTAGCTGTGCACGAAGTAGAAGCGCGCCAGGTCCGGGATGTTGTGCCACAGCGGGTGATCCACCGTCTGCTTCACTTCGTTCCAGCCCATGTGCGGGACTTTCAGGTGCTCGCCGTCTTCATGCAGGCCCTTGCCGAAAAACTTCACCTGGCCTGGAAACATGGAGATGCAATCGACGCCGTCGTTCTCTTCGCTGCGCTCGAGCAAGGCTTGCATGCCCACGCAGATGCCAAGGAACGGACGGTCCTGGCTGACTTCGTGCACCAGCTTGTCGAAGCCCAGGCGACGGATCTCGGCCATGCAATCGCGAATCGCACCGACGCCGGGGAACACCACCCGGTCGGCTTCGCGAATCACGTCGGCATCGCTGGTGATCAGCACCTTGCCAGCGCCCACGTGCTCGAGAGCCTTGGCCACCGAGTGCAGGTTGCCCATGCCGTAGTCGATTACCGCGACCGTCTGCATTACAGGACGCCCTTGGTGGAAGGCATCTGGCCGGCCATGCGGTCATCGAGCTCGACGGCCATGCGCAGGGCGCGGCCGAAAGCCTTGAACACGGTTTCGATCTGGTGGTGGGTGTTGTGCCCGCGCAGGTTGTCGATGTGCAGGGTCACGTTGGCGTGGTTGACGAAGCCCTGGAAGAATTCCTGGAACAGGTCAACGTCGAAGCCGCCGACGGTGGCACGGGTGTACGGCACGTGCATCTGCAGGCCCGGACGACCGGAGAAGTCGATGACCACGCGCGACAGCGCTTCATCGAGCGGCACGTAGGCATGGCCGTAGCGACGGATGCCCTTCTTGTCGCCGATGGCTTTGGTAAAGGCCTGGCCCAAGGTGATACCGACGTCTTCCACCGTGTGGTGGTCGTCGATATGCAGGTCGCCCTTGCTGACGATGTCCAGGTCGATCAGCCCGTGACGGGCGATCTGGTCCAGCATGTGCTCAAGAAAAGGTACACCGATATCAAACCGGGCCTTTCCGGTGCCATCCAGGTTGATCGAGGCTTTGATCTGGGTTTCCAGAGTGTCGCGCTCGACAGACGCCTTACGTTCGGCCATCACCAGCTCCGCAAAATCATTGGGCGAAAAAGGCAGCCATTATAGGGGCGCGAGCGGCAAACAGAAACACAAGAGGTGACATCACTGACGGGCTGAATCCCGGGCTGTCGGTGATAGACATGTCCATACAAGCTTTCAAGGTCGCCCAAAAGCAAATGTGGGAGCGGGCTTGCTCGCGAAGGCGGCGTATCAGTCGACATCATCGTTAACTGACACACCGCATTCGCGAGCAAGCCCGCTCCCACATTTAGGGTTGCCCTGGCCTGACGGTCAGGGCAACGGTCTTAGCGGAACAACACCGCCGTCTTCTGCAGGGTCACCCACACACCCCACGCCAACGGAATGCCCACCACCAGCCAGGCGGCGATCGCCAGGGACTTGGTGCCCGGTGCGGCTTTCCACTCCAGCGAAGTGCTGCTGTCGGCGCCCTTGTCATGGCCCAGCGCCTGTTCGGCGGCCAGTTCGGCATCGGTCATGAAGTACTTGTCGGCGACCGGACGGACCATCAGGTTGCAGAGGAAGCCCAGCACCAGCAGGCCGGCGAGGATGTACAAGGTGATGTCATAGGCCGCGGCACGTTCAACACCGATGCTCAGTTGATATTCACGCAGGTAGTTCACCAGTACCGGACCCAGCACGCCTGCCGCCGCCCAGGCAGTCAGCAGACGACCGTGGATTGCACCGACCATTTGCGTACCGAACAGGTCCGCCAGGTAGGCTGGCACCGTGGCGAAACCGCCGCCGTACATCGACAGGATGATGCAGAACGCCGCCACGAACAGCGCGACGCTGCCCAGGTGACCCAGGTTCGGGATCAGCGCGTACAGGGCAAAGCCCAGGGCGAAGAACACGAAATAGGTGTTTTTACGACCCAGGTAATCCGAGAAGGAGGCCCAGAAGAACCGGCCGCCTATGTTGAACAGGCTCAACAGACCGGTGAAACCCGCCGCGATGGCCGCGATCTGGCCCAGTTGCACGGCGTCCAGCTGACCGAAAGGCAGGTCATTGCCGAGCAACTTGCCGCCGAACACCTCCTGCAACAGTGGCGAAGCCATGCCGAGGATGCCGATACCAGCGGATACGTTCAGGCACAGCACCAGCCATACCAGACGGAACTGCGGGGTTTTCCAGGCAACGTTCACGTGAACGTGGCGATGGGTGATCATCGCGTTCGCGGCTTTCTTCGGTGCCGGGGTCCAGCCTTCAGGCTTCCAGCCGGTCGGCGGAACGCGGTACGACAAGGCGCCACCGATCATGAACACGAAGTAGATCGCGGCCATGACCAGGAAACTCTGCCATACGCCCACGCCGGTTGGCGAAGCGAAATGGTTCATCAGCGCCGCGGCCAGCGGAGCACCGACCATCGCACCACCGCCGAAGCCCATGATCGCCATGCCGGTCGCCATGCCGCGCTTGTCCGGGAACCACTTGATCAGGGTCGACACCGGGGAGATGTAGCCCAGGCCCAGGCCGATACCACCGATCACCCCGGAACCGACCCACATCAGCCAGATCTGGTGGGTATAGATACCCAACGCGGAAATCAGCAGGCCACCGCACCAGCACAATGCCGATACAACGCCGGCCTTGCGTGGCCCGGCGTGTTCCAGCCAGCCGCCCCAGATGGCTGCCGAGCAACCCAGGAAGATGAAGAACAGGGTGTAGATCCAGCCGAGCATCGAGATCGGCCAGTCGCATTGGGACGAAAAGACTTGCGAGATGAAACTCATATCCGGTGCACAGGCCACAGGCTTGGTGACACCCAAGGCTTTGGACAGTGGCAACCAGAACACCGAGAAGCCATAGGCCATGCCGATGCAGAGGTGAATGGCCAGTGCGGCCGGTGGAACCAGCCACCGGTTGAAACCGGGCTTGGCGATGATACGTTCCTTGGAGAGGAACGCTGGCTGGTCGGCGATGCCGTCTGCCGTGATGCTCGTGCTCATTGTGTATCCCCCAATTATTGGAATGATCCGTCAGCCACGCCTCACCCTCAGCCTTCATTGCACGCAGGCATGGCTGTATTTTCTGGTGAAGCTCCATAGTGTGCGACATCAAGTCGCAGAAGGACGGACGAACGGGCAAAGGTTACCATTTGCTCGCGGCAGAAAAACCAAAGTGATATCACCTTTTTCGTGCCATCTGTCTTATCGCACGCTTGCTCGCTTTCTGTAGGGGGCTAACGATTTATTTTTTCAGGAATTTTCATGCCCATCGTTGTCGAGCTCATTACTGACGCCAATTGTCAGGACCAACAGGACCTGCAGAAAATCTACCGGGATGCCCCGGCCTGGCTGTTTGAACCCTTTGGCGATGCCACGCAACTGATCGCGCAATGCCTTGAGGAAGGCTCGTTGGTAGCAGCACGGTTCAATGACCGCCTGCTCGGTGCCGCACGCCTGCAACGGCACCAGAACGCCTGGCGCTTGTCCCACCTGTGCGTACGAAACGTTACCCGTCGCCGTGGCGTGGCTGAACGGCTGGTGAGCGAAGCCCGGCGAATGGCCGCGTTAAACGGTGCCGAGCTGCATTTGTTGGCGCCGACCGGGCATCTGCAAGCCCAGGCGCTGGCGGCCAAGCTGGGTCTAATGTTGGTCCAGGATTAGAAACCACTGTGTGCGGGCTTGCTCGCGATGGCGGTCGCACACGCAACACCTTCATTGGCTGTCACACCGTTATCGCGAGCAAGCTCGCCCCCACAGTGGATTTGCGGTCCCAACGCACCACCACCAATCCACAGCGTTATACTCCCGGCTAAATTTTGAACTCAACCTACAAGGATTCGCCCATGAAAGCGTTCGGCAAAATCCTGGGTCTGGTACTTCTCGGGCTGTTGCTGATCATTGTGGCCCTGGGCTTTGCCCTGAGCCACCTGTTCGATCCCAACGACTACAAAGAAGAGATCCGCCAGATAGCCCGCGACAAGGCCCACATCGAGCTGACCCTCAATGGCGACATCGGCTGGAGCCTGTTTCCATGGCTGGGCCTTGAGTTGCACGACGCCAGCGTCGCAACCCTGGCCAGCCCAACGCAGCCTTTCGCCGACCTGCAGATGCTCGGTCTTTCGGTACGGGTGATACCGCTGCTGCGCCGGGAAGTACAAATGAGCGATGTGCGGGTCGAAGGCCTGAACCTGCGACTCAACCGTGACAAGAACGGGCACGGCAACTGGGAAGACATCGGCAAGGCGCCAGCCTCCGCGACGACGGCGAACACCCCGGCACCGGCCGAGCAACCGGCCCCGCCCACCGGCACCCCGGCAGAAAAACCTGCCCAACCGACCCGCCTGGACATCGACAGCCTGACCGTGAACAACGCCCGGGTCGAATACACCGACGAGCAGACCGGCAAGCTGTACACCGCCGAGAGCATCCAACTGAGCACCGGCCCGGTCCACGACTCCACCAACATCCCGGTGACCCTGACCGCCTTCCTGTCCAGCAACCAGCCGGCCGTGCGCGTACGCACCGAAGTGACAGGTGAACTGCGCTTCGAGCGTGCCCTGCAGCGCTACAAGTTCGAAGACCTGAAACTGTCCGGCGAAGCCACCGGCGACCCCTTGCAGGGCAAGACCCTGAATTTCGCCGCCCAAGGCCAACTGTTCCTGGACAAGGCGGCCAACGTCGCCGAGTGGACCGGCATCAAACTGTCGCTCAATCAACTGCGCGCCCTGGGTGAACTGAAGGTCAACGACCTCGACAAGACCCCGCAATTGAATGGCGGAATATCGATCGCCCAGTTCGACTTGGCGAAGTTCGTCGACAGCGTCGGGCAGAAACTCCCCGCCATGGCCGAAGGCAGCCTGAGCAAGGTCGAGCTGTCCAGCCGCATTGCCGGTACGCCAACCAGTGTCGAGCTCAACGACATCAACCTGAAAGTGGACGACAGCAACTTCAGCGGTCGCATCGCCGTGGAGGACTTCGCCAAGCAGTCCCTGCGCGCGCAACTCAAGGCCGACACGTTCAACGTCGACCGCTACCTGGCGCCAAAGTCCGCCGAAGCCGACAGCTCCAAGGCCGCCCGCGAAGCCGAAGTCAGCAACACCGAAGCCAGCGCCATGGCCGGTGCCGGCAGTACACCGCTGCCAAGCGCCCCGACCCAGGGTGCCTGGAGTAACGATCGATTGTTTCCGGTGGAACGCCTGAGCAAGCTGGACCTCGATGCCGACCTGACCTTCGGGCAACTGACCCTCGATAAACTGCCGATCCAGAACGCTGCGCTCAAGGCCTCCGGCCGGGGCGGCCTGCTGACCCTGGAGAACCTGCGAGGCGACCTGTACAGCGGCAACTTCGAAACCAAGGGCACCCTGGACGTGCGCCAGCCTACACCACAGTTGAGCCTGCAAACGCGCATCAACCGGGTCCCTGCCGAGAAGATCATCGAAAGCCAAGGCAAGAATCCACCGGTCAAAGGCCTGGTCACCGTCAACAGCGCGATCACCGCCAGCGGTAATAGCCAGAAAGCCCTGATCGACAGCCTCAACGGCACCGCCGGGTTCGTCATCAACGATGGCGTGCTGCTCAATGCCAACCTCGAACAGCAATTGTGCAAAGGCATCGCCACCCTCAATCGCCAGACCCTCAGCGGTGAACCCCGGGGCAAGGACACGCCGTTCCAGCAACTCAACGGCAATCTCACCTTCAACAATGGCGTTGCCCACAACCCGGACCTGAAAGTCCGCATCCCCGGTATGACCGTCAACGGCAACGGCGACATCGACCTGCGGGTATTGGGCATGGATTATCGCATCGGCGTCATCGTCGAAGGCGACAAGAGCGATATGCCCGACCCGGCCTGTCAGGTCAACGAACGCTACGTCGACGTCGAATGGCCGTTGCGCTGCCGCGGCCCGCTGGAACTGGGCGCCAAGGCCTGCCGCCTGGACAACGACGGGCTGGGCAAGGTCGCGGCGAAACTGGCCGGCGACCGTCTCGGCGACAAGATCGATGAGAAGCTCGGCGACAAGGTCAGCCCCGAACTCAAAGATGCGCTCAAGGGGCTGTTCAAGCGATGAGAGCCGAGCAGTTTTCCACCGCCGTACTGGACTGGTTCGACCGCCACGGGCGCCACGATTTGCCCTGGCAACAAGCCATCTCGCCCTATCGGGTGTGGGTCTCGGAAATCATGCTGCAGCAGACCCAGGTCAGTACCGTACTCAACTACTTCGACCGGTTCATGGCCTCGCTGCCCACCGTCCAAGCCCTGGCCGCTGCGCCAGAGGACGAAGTGCTGCACCTGTGGACCGGGCTGGGTTATTACACCCGTGCGCGCAACTTGCAGAAAACCGCGAAAATCGTCGTCGAACAGTACGGCGGCGAATTTCCCCGGGACGTGGAGAAACTCACTGAGTTGCCGGGGATCGGTCTCTCCACCGCTGGCGCCATTGCCAGCATCAGCATGGGCCTGCGGGCGCCGATCCTCGATGGCAACGTCAAGCGCGTGCTGGCGCGCTTCACCGCCCAGGAAGGCTACCCAGGCGAACCCAAGGTTGCGAAGCAGCTGTGGGCCACCGCCGAGCGCTTCACGCCACAGGACCGCGTCAACGCCTACACCCAGGCGATGATGGACCTGGGCGCCACGCTCTGTACCCGCAGCAAGCCCAGTTGCCTGCTCTGCCCGCTGAAGCAAGGCTGCGAGGCCCACATGCTGGGCCTGGAAACCCGCTACCCGATTCCCAAGCCTCGCAAGGAAGTGCCCAAGAAGCGTACTTTGATGCCGATGCTGGCGAACCACGAAGGCGCGATCCTGCTTTACCGTCGCCCTTCCACGGGGCTGTGGGGCGGTCTGTGGAGCCTGCCGGAGCTCGACGACCTCGACGACCTGCAGCACCTGGCCCTGCAACACTCGCTGGAATTGGGCAGCCAACAGGAAATGCCAAGCCTGGTGCACACCTTCAGCCACTTCCAGTTGGCGATCGAACCCTGGCTGGTCCGGGTCCGGGAAACCGGCCATCACGTGGCCGAGGCCGACTGGCTCTGGTATAACCTCGCCACCCCGCCGCGCCTGGGCCTTGCCGCCCCGGTCAAAACCTTGCTCGAACGCGCGGCCGCCGTAATGAACGCAGGAGAGTTGCAATGACCCGCACCATCATGTGCCGCAAGTACAAAGAAGAACTCGAAGGCCTGGAACGTGCGCCGTTCCCGGGTGCCAAGGGCCAGGACATCTACGACCACGTCTCGGCCAAGGCCTGGGCCGACTGGCAGAAGCACCAGACCCTGCTGATCAACGAAAAACGCCTGAACATGATGAACGCCGAAGATCGCAAATACCTTCAGGGCGAGATGGACAAGTACTTTTCCGGCGAAGATTACGCCAAGGCCGAAGGCTACGTACCGCCATCCGAATAAGCTGTTCAACACGGGGGCGGATCGTAAGCGACGGTAATAGTTAAATATTTTTTGAAAACTTGCTTGACGCCCCCCTGAAAAACCCGTTTAATGCGCCCCGTTGCCCAGATAGCTCAGTCGGTAGAGCAGGGGATTGAAAATCCCCGTGTCGGCGGTTCGATTCCGTCTCTGGGCACCAAATACCGAAAACCCCGATCAAGCAATTGATCGGGGTTTTTTATTGCCCGGGATTTTCTTCCTCCACCTTACCGACTCGGCTACATTCGTCCGCTCCCCTCCAGCAAGCGAGTCGACATGGACATCACCGGCATCCCCTTTGGCACCACCGACTGGTCAACCATCGAGCCCACCGAACACAAAGGTGTCACTGGAACCGCGTATTGGCGCACCCAGCAGTTCGGGAACATTCGCGTGCGGATGGTGGAATATACGCCGGGGTACCTGGCCGACCATTGGTGCACCAAGGGCCACATCCTGTTTTGCCTCAAGGGCGAGCTCAATACTGAACTCGAAGACGGTCGGCAATTTTTGCTCAAGCCCGGCATGAGCTACCAGGTCGCCGACCAGGCCGAACCCCATCGTTCCTCCACTTCATCGGGGGCTACGCTCTTCATCGTGGATTGAGATTCGAAGCGTGCGCGTTGAAGCTGTAGGATAGATGGCCTTATCCATCAGGAATCCGACCATGTCATCGGCGAACAAACAGCAGAAGCGCAGCCAGCGCGCCAAGGCGAAAGCCAAGCAGAACCGTACTAAGCGTGCTGCTGCGCCGAACGATTTCCTCGACCCGAACGACGAGCGCATCGACCTGGAAACCGTGGACCTATCGGACATGTTCCGACTCATGGGCGCTGCCGAAAAGATCAGCCAGCAGGCCATGTGCATCGCCTTCCTGGGGCATCCACTGCTGGAGTTGGTGCTGGAGCAGGAAGGAGAGGAAGAAGCGACCGACTTCATCTTTACCGCATTGATCGAATACCGCCGCTTGACCACCGGTGTGGATGAGCAGACCGCGCTGGATTGGGTGGAAAGCAAGCAATTCCAGGCCGATTATGTGGCTGCATCCCAGGCACTGGCGCAAGGTAAGGTCTGACTGTCACCCGCCAAGCGCTTTGTGGCGAAGGGGTTCGCAGTGGCTGACAGGCTGCGGGAATAGTTCCTACAAGCCAAGGTCAACCAACATGGGACGGCGTCATACCCGTCCTGCGTCAATCAGCTATTTTTCCTCCCAAGCAATCAGCCCCGTCCGGCATCATCGAAACGTCGCCAGGAGCATCCTTGCGGTCCGCCCCTCTCAATGGCTGGACACTGCGATGACGCCACTGCTGCCTCAAGATGACCCACAGCTCGCCCCCTTGATCAACGAACTCGGCGAGCTGATTCGCCAGGCACGCCAGAAGGTCCTGCGTGCCGTCGATACGCTCCAGGTACAAACCTGCTGGCAGATCGGCCGGCATATCATCGAATTCGAACAGGGCGGCGCCGAACGGGCGGCTTACGGCGCAAGGTTGCTACCGTCGTTGGCGAAAGTGCTGACGGCGCGGTTTGGGAAAGGGTTTGATGCTTCAAATTTGCGCTACATGCGTCTCTTTTATCAGGCGTTTCCAATCTGTGACGCACTGCGTCACGAATTGAGCTGGACTCACTATCGAACGCTGCTACGCGTCGAAAATGCGAATGCACGCCGTTGGTACATGAACGAAGCCGTCACTCAAAACTGGTCCACCCGCGCCTTGGAACGACAGATCGGCACGTTCTATTACGAACGTCTCCTGGCAAGCCGCGACCGGCCTGCGGTAGAGCAGGAAGCGGCCGCCAATCTTGAGAAACTGGATTTCGGTCCCAGGGACATCGTCAGGGATCCGGTGGTCCTTGAGTTCCTAGGACTGCCCAATACCGGCACGCTGCTGGAAACCAACCTTGAACAGGCCTTGATCGACCAGCTACAAGGCTTCCTTCTGGAACTGGGGAAAGGCTTCGCCTTTGTCGCCCGCCAACAACGCATCAGCACCGAAAGCAAAGACTTCTACATCGACCTGGTCTTCTACAACTACCTGCTCAAGTGCTTTGTGATCGTCGATCTCAAACGTGGCGAGCTCAGCCACCAGGACATCGGCCAGATGGATATGTATGTACGTCTCTACGATGATCTCAAGCGCGGCCCTGACGACAAACCTACCGTGGGCGTCATTCTCTGTGCGCGCAAAGACGACTCGGTGGTGCGTTATTCCGTGTTGCAAGGCCATGAACAGTTGTTCGCCAGCCAATACCAATTGGTGCTGCCCACGGAAGAAGAGCTGCGCAACGAGCTGGATCGCGAACGGGCGCGCCTTGAAGACGTGACAGCCGACACCCGATAACCGCCTTTAGTGTGTTTTTTCAGCAGCGCCTACCCCAAGAACGCTATCCTGCACGTCACCGGCCGCAGCCCATTCCTCCCCAATCCAGGTGTTGCGGACCTCCCCTAACGAATTGGAAACCGAAGCCCAATGGCCTCACTGAACAAACAGCAAAAACGCGCCAAGCGCGCCAAAGACAAAGCCAAACAGATCCGCATGACCGGGCGCAAATCGATCCCGATGTATGGCGACCCGGCCCACGCCACCGCCCAGCCGCCGGTCTACGTGCTGGAACTGTTCGCCAAACTGCGCGAAGCCGAGGCCATCAGCCGCAGTGAAATGCTCGATACGCTGCTCGCATCCCTGAGCGTGATGATCAATGAGCGCCCAGGCCTGCTCGACCTGAAAAACGCCGAAAATGAAAGCATGGCGGCGACCAACCTGGCCGCCGACATGCTGGTGGACTACCGCATGTGGGTCGATGAAATGGACCGCGAGACCGCCCAGCGCTGGCTCAGCACACCGGAGTTCATCAAGGATTTCAGCGAGGCGCTGGACCGTTACCGCCAGACCCTGGAAGAACCCGCCAGCGAATAAGCCGGCCGGCTATTCGTCACTGTTCCAATGGAACACCAGGTTGCGCGCGGCCCCACTGCCTACCTCAGCAGTGTCGCGCCGCGCCTCACCGTTGCGCGTCGCCACCACGTTGTACTTGCCCGGCGGCAGTTGCACATAAACCAGCGGCCCGGCCTCATCCAGCGTCAGCAGCGTTTGCCCCGACGCGTTCTGGACGGTGACCTCCACATCCGGGATGTATTTGTTTTCCGGGCCAACCGCGAATGTCATGTGCAAGTTGTAGCCCTGGGCCTGCCCGATGGCCCGGGCTTCATCCTCACCGATACCGCCCGACAGGTAAGTAATGCCGTTCTGCTGCATGGGTTGGACCTGCACGCCGGTGTTGTCGATGGGCGCGAGGTTGGTGGCGTTGAGGGCGATGGGGAACAGCAGGATGCTGATGGCAACGAAAGGCAACAACAAATGGTGGAGGGATTTCATGATGGAAACTCCCGCTCTCTGGAAAAAACCAATTGAGGCTTCTTGTGTGATTATTAATCGTCCACATGGGTTTAGACCGATTGGAACTTGCCCACACTGCGGATTGGAATAGAGGAATTCAGATAATCCCCTCCCAGGACAATAAACAGGCACAACACGAACGCTCATCCGGTTAACCCTTCCAACCCCCGCCCAAAGCTGGCACCATCGCGCCTTTTTTTACGCGACTCCCCGGACTTTTTATCGGTAACCAGGTTCAAACGGCCGTTCGGTTGTTGATGGCGCGACAGTCTGCTGCGCCGATGCGACAACCTGCCGCACATCACCGGTTTACCGCCCGTAGCGCTGTTGGCTGCCATTCGGACGCATGCTAGCTTGGCCGCCTCGCCAAGGAAGGCAGCCAACAGCAAGGGAGCACATACCATGAGGACCGCACATGGCCCAGGCCACGCCCGCGCTTGAAATCCGCAACCTGCACAAACGCTACGGACAGCTGGAGGTGCTCAAAGGCGTCTCGCTGACCGCCCGCGACGGCGATGTGATCTCGATCCTCGGATCCTCCGGGTCCGGCAAGTCCACGTTCCTGCGCTGCATCAACCTGCTGGAAAACCCTAACCAGGGCCAGATCCTGGTGGCCGGCGAAGCGCTCAAGCTCAAGGCCGCAAAGAACGGTGAACTGGTGGCCGCCGACGGCAAACAGATCAACCGCCTGCGCAGCGAGATCGGTTTTGTCTTCCAGAACTTCAACCTTTGGCCGCACATGAGCGTGCTCGATAACATCATCGAAGCGCCGCGCCGGGTGCTGGGCCAGAGCAAGGCCGAAGCCGTCGAAGTGGCCGAAGCGCTGCTGGCCAAGGTCGGTATCGCCGACAAACGCCACGCCTACCCGGCCGAACTGTCTGGCGGCCAGCAACAACGCGCCGCCATCGCCCGCACACTGGCGATGCAGCCCAAGGTGATTCTGTTCGACGAACCCACCTCCGCCCTTGACCCGGAAATGGTTCAGGAAGTACTTAGTGTGATCCGCGCCCTGGCCGAAGAAGGACGCACCATGCTGCTGGTCACCCATGAAATGGGCTTCGCCCGTCAGGTTTCCAGCGAAGTCGTGTTTCTTCATCAAGGCCTGGTCGAGGAGCAAGGATCGCCACAGCAGGTCTTCGAGAACCCGCTTTCGGCGCGCTGCAAACAATTCATGTCCAGCAACCGCTAACGGAGCAGTACTGATGCAGACCTACAAGAAATTCCTCCTGGCCGCAGTTGCCGGCCTGGTCTTTTCGGCCAATGCCATGGCGGCGGAAAAGCTGAAGATGGGCATCGAAGCGGCCTATCCGCCGTTCAACAACAAGGACGCCAGCGGCCAGGTCGTAGGATTCGATAAAGACATCGGCGACGCCCTGTGCGCCAAGATGAAAGTCGAGTGCGAAGTGGTCACTTCCGACTGGGACGGCATCATTCCCGCCCTGATGGCCAAGAAGTTCGACTTCCTGATTTCTTCGCTGTCGATCAACGAAGAACGCAAGCAAGCCGTAGACTTCACCGACCCGTACTACTCCAACAAACTGCAATTCATCGCACCGAAAAACGTCGATTTCAAAATCGATAAAGCGTCTCTCCAGGGCAAGGTCATCGGTGCACAACGCTCCACGCTCGCCGGCACCTGGATGGAAGACAACATGGAAGGCGTCGAACTGAAACTCTACGACACTCAGGAAAACGCCTACCTGGACCTCATCTCCGGCCGCGTTGACGCAATCCTGGCGGACAAATACGTGAATTACGACTGGCTGAAAACCGACGCTGGCCGTGCTTACGAATTCAAAGGTGACCCGGTGGTAGAGGGCGACAAGATCGCCATCGCCGTGCGCAAGGCCGATCCACTGCGTGACCGACTGAACGCAGCGCTGAAAGAAATTGTTGCCGACGGCACCTATAAAAAAATCAACGACAAGTACTTCCCGTTCAGCATCTATTGATCCTGACGTGCCTGGCTGGCGCCCGCTATTGCGCAGCGCCCGCCCTTAGCAAAGCCTGCCGCGATATGAACACACACCCATGATGATCGATCTCTACGGATTCGGCCCAGCGCTCGCCGCCGGCGCGCTGATGACCGTCAAGTTGGCCCTTTCTGCCTTAGGCCTGGGGCTGGTACTCGGCCTGCTCGGTGCCCTGGCCAAGACCTCGCCATACAAGTCGCTGCAATGGCTGGGCGGCACTTATTCAACACTGGTTCGCGGCATCCCGGAATTGCTCTGGGTGCTATTGATCTATTTCGGCACCGTCAACCTGATGCGCGCCTTGGGTGAATACTTCGGCAACCCCGAGCTTGCCCTCAACGCCTTCGCCGCCGGGGTCATTGCCTTGGGCCTGTGCTTTGGCGCCTACGCCACGGAAGTGTTTCGCGGCGCGATCCTGGCGATTCCCAAGGGCCATCGCGAAGCCGGCGTGGCCCTGGGCCTGTCGAAATGGCGGATCTTCACCCGATTGATCATGCCGCAGATGTGGCGCATCGCCCTGCCCGGCCTGGGCAACCTGTTCATGATCCTGATGAAGGACACCGCACTGGTCTCGGTGATCGGCCTGGAAGAAATCATGCGCCATGCGCAAATCGGCGTGACCGTGTCCAAGCAACCGTTCACCTTCTATATGGTCGCAGCCTTCATGTACCTGGGGCTGACGGTGCTCGCCATGATCGGCATGCACTTGCTGGAACGACGCGCCGCCCGTGGATTCACCAGGAGCACCCAATGAACTGGGACGTCATCATCAAGTGGCTGCCGAAGCTGGCCCAAGGCGCCACACTGACCCTGGAGCTGGTGGCCATCGCCGTGATCGCCGGGCTGCTGCTGGCGATTCCGCTGGGTATCGCCCGCTCTTCGCGCCTGTGGCAGGTGCGGGCATTGCCCTACGCCTACATCTTCTTTTTCCGTGGCACGCCGCTGCTGGTCCAGCTGTTCTTGGTCTACTACGGCCTGGCGCAATTCGATGCCGTGCGCAGCAGCGCGCTGTGGCCGTACCTGCGGGATCCGTTCTGGTGCGCCACGGCCACCATGACCCTGCACACCGCCGCCTACATCGCCGAGATCTTGCGCGGCGCGATCCAGGCCATCCCAAAGGGCGAGATCGAAGCCGCGCGGGCCCTGGGCATGTCGCGGCCCAAGGCGCTGTTCTACATCATGCTGCCCCGCGCCGCGCGCATCGGCCTGCCGGCCTACAGCAACGAAGTGATCCTGATGCTCAAGGCCAGCGCCCTGGCGAGTACCGTGACCTTGCTGGAACTCACCGGCATGGCCCGCACCATCATTGCCCGGACCTATATGCCGGTGGAGATTTTCTTCGCGGCCGGCATGTTCTACCTGCTGATGTCCTTCGTCCTGGTACAAGGTTTCAAGCAACTGGAACGCTGGTTGCGCGTCGATGCCTGCCAAGGACGCTGACAGCGACGTCCTGACGGGCGAGGCACTGCTCGCCCGCTTCACGGCGTTGGACGTTTTTCTTACAGCGCAACAGGCACTGTGGAAACCGCGTCCGTTCACCCATCTGCAGTTGCCTTGGGAAACGTCTCACCCGGAATTGGCCCAATGGCTACGCCAGCGTTCGCTGGAAGCGGCGGAAAACGATCATCACCAGCCGTGGTTGATGGAAAACGCGGCAGCGCCATTCCCGGAATTGGCCGCTGTCTCCCGCGCACTGAGCGCTGTTGCTGAATTGCCGGCCAGCACGCTCGAAGCGCCACGCCATCGCCTCAACGTCGATGTGCCCGGCCGCAAATGGCAGCAGATCGAAGCCTTCGCCAGTCGCCTGCACTTCACCACCCAGCCGACTCACTGGCTCGATTGGTGCGCCGGCAAAGGCCACCTCGGTCGACGCCTGCTGCACGGTGAGCAACAACTGACCTGCCTGGAGTACGACCCCGCACTGGTCGCCAGCGGCCAACAACTGAGCCAGCGCCATCACCTGCCCGCCACGCACCTGCAACAAGACGTACTAGCGGCAGACGCGGCCCTGGCGCTGCATCCAGGACACACCCCCGTGGCCCTGCACGCCTGCGGCGACCTGCACGTGCACCTGATGCACCTGGCCAGCGCAGCTGGCTGTGCACAACTGGCTATCGCGCCATGCTGTTACAACCGCATCAGCAGCGAGCATTATCAAGCGCTGTCCGACGCGGCCAAAGGCTCAGCCCTACGGCTATCACTCGACGATCTCGGCCTGCCGCAGACCGAAACCATCACCGCTGGCGCGCGCGTCAGAAGACAACGGGACCAATCCATGGCCTGGCGCCTGGGTTTCGACCTGCTGCAACGGCAAATCAGAGGGCGCGACGATTACCTGCCCACGCCCTCATTGCCCAGCGCCTGGCTGGATAAATCCTTCGCCCAATACTGCACCGACCTGGCGGCCCTGAAAGACTTATCCACAGTCGGCACGCCGGATTGGCTCGCCCTGGAAGCAGCGGGCCATCAGCGCCTGGCCGAGGTGCGTAACCTGGAGTTGCTGCGAGGCCTTTTCCGACGGCCACTGGAGCTTTGGCTGGTGCTGGACCGAGCACTTTTCCTCACGCAAAAGGGCTATGACGTTCGCCTTGGCACCTTCTGCGAAACCCCGCTGACGCCGCGCAATCTGTTGTTGTTGGCAGAGCGTTACTGAGACGAAACAGCCTGTGGATAACTCTGTTGATGAAATAAACCTGGATCCAAGAAATCCGTGATTTCCTGACCGAATCAGCATTGGTCATTTTTTGTTCATATGGATAAAAAACCATGAAAACAGTCATTTGCGACGAAACGCGAAAGCGGTCACAAAATCGCAAGATGCCCAGCGCCTCATCCTGCCCGTTGTGCATAAGCGTCTAAGCAAAACGACATAACCGCCGAATTCAGTGCTGCTCCGCGCCATTAATTGCGTCAACCGTGCCCGTGCCATACAACAGCCCAACGTATCGCGATTGAGGCAATGCCGACACACTCGAGGACTGGCGGTGACGTTCATTTCCTACGCGCAAAACTTCGAAGACATACGCCCGTGGCGCGGCATCAACACCTACTACCTCGCCGAAGAACACCTGGCCTTCAAACCCGCCTTCGACATCCCCCCCCGTGCAACCTCGACGGCTTCCAACTCTGCAAAGGCCACAAATTCAGCCGCCCCATCAACGACGCAGACCAACAGATCAGCGCCGCCCTGCAACGCGCCGAACAGGCCGAAGCCCAACTCCACGCCATGCAAAACAGCCGCACCTGACGAGCCCCGAACAAACGGCGCAACCTGCTGCACCGCGCTTGAGTATAGGTAGTGCAAAAATAGTCAGAATTCAGGGGTTTACAGAACGCACCCAATCGCTATAATCGTCGCCCACACGCCGGTATAGCTCAGTTGGTAGAGCAACTGACTTGTAATCAGTAGGTCCCGGGTTCGACTCCTGGTGCCGGCACCATACAAAACAAGGGCTTGCAGCGATGCAGGCCCTTTGTTTATGCGTTAGGCATAACAACTGACGTAACAACACCCTAGCAGGTGCTCGTCGAACAGCCTCCCGCAGCACTCCATCTCCTTGCTGCCTGCTACAGACGTCCACTCTCTATCGGCCTCGCAGCAAGGAGCGCAGCTTGAAGTCCAAAATCCTCGGCGCCCTCGCCTCCTTCATACTGCCGATAGCGTTATTTATCTTTAGCCCCTACTGGAGCGCTTATTTCTCCGATAAAAAGGAGCTTAGCTACGAAGTATTGTCAACGCGAGAGCTTACCAACCTAGACTCTCTAGATCGCACTTGGCCAGACATCAAAATTTCTTATGGAGGAATAGATGTCAGCACCGGCTCATTTTTGACCTTGGCAATAGCAAACACTGGCAAGCTTCCAATAAAGCGAGAGGATTTCGACAGCCCAATATCCATTCATATTTCTAACTCTGAGTCCGTCTTATCTTACAAAACTGTTTTTTCAACCCCAGCGAATCTAGACGTTAAATTGTCGAAGACTCAGAATGGTTTAGCTGTTTCTTCATTACTGCTTAATCCAGGCGACCGGTTCTTCATTGAAATATTTTCTAGATCTCCGGTAATGATTTCAGGCGTCAGCAGCCGCATCGTGGGTCTACCAGCTATCACGAAGGCTAAACCTGAACCTCGCTCTGGATTCTATGTGGCTATTTCGCCGATTGAAAGGTCGACAAAGGCATCAAGACTTCCTATTTCGCATATCCCGTTTTGGCTCACTTGGGCTGTGACCCATATATTACTTGTAGGAACTATGCTGGCCATTTGGGCTTGCATAAGGCACTCAGGAGTTATTGCAAAAGTCCTACTTTTTTTGTTCGCCGCCGTCACCTACCTCCTTACAATGGGCGGGGTATCTATGTGTATTGCTTACTTCATCGATATTTTAGATATTAACAAGTGGGTTAGCATGGCAAGCATGATGCTAAGTACCTTTATGTCTGTGTATATATCTAATTTTTTAAGGAGAAAAATCTTTTCAGTGGCGGTGTTATAACTTCGATCTTCTCCCGGCAGCTTCTTTCACTCCAGCCGCTTCACTACTTCAGGGTTCCGAAGTGTCAGTGTGCGCTGAGAGCGTTTCGTGTCAGTTTCGGCTGATGCAGAGCGCAGGAGAACTGATGGAGAAGCAAGAGCCTGCTGCCACCCTCCATTTAAAGCCGAGCCCGTTTTCTGTTGACCCACGGGGAAAATGGTATTTTGGTAAGTTTTTCCTCTATCCTCCTGAAAGGCAGGTAAGACAAGGCTTGTAGAGGATCTGGCTAGGTAAGTTTTTAGTAATATACATAGTAATGATATTACCTTTTAGCTAGGACAGAAATCAAAAATATAATTTTTTATAATTCAGATAGTTAGCAAAAAAATTACTCCCCCTCCTTACTCAAAAAAGCTGCTGCCAAGTAAGTGCTCAAACCCGCATCGCACGCCGGCTCCGGCTCCGGCTCCGGCTCCGGCTGATTCCTAACCTGTCTACACCTAAATTACCTGTTTCCCATGGGTCACCTGAAAAATGACCTCAGGATTGCACTCTTCTCCGCTCGAAAAAAGCAGTGGGACGTGCGGGGTTTTGTAGGGCTTTCTCTAATCCTATTTGCTCAGGAGAAGCCCAGCCGGGTGCTGCTAGCGAACGGGTGCAGGTGTGCAGAAATTGAGACCTATCTAGCCCACAGGCGTGGCGGGGCTTTTTGGCTAAAGCGGGCTTGCACATGAACTGATCTGGTACGATACGAATTGGCCACCACCCCCCCCCCCCGGCAGCAAGCTGCTAATCAAGGAAGAAGCAAATGGCGTCATTCATCGTATTTAACGTTCAGTTGTTGCCAGCGGACACCACTAAAATCAGAGAAGTTGGCATAGTCGGCTATAAACGACTTCTAGACGGGCTACATAACTTAACTGTGGACGCCTTCAAGAAAAAGCAGATTGATACAATCTCTTATTCTCTTTTAAACGATGCATACATGGCACCTCGAAGCACAATCACAACCGATGACCATGCGTACGGAGAGTGGTTGAAATATAACCTCGGCGAGGATATCGAGGACCTGTACTCCAACACGAAATTATTCACAGCAACCAAAGGCACCTTCCCGATAGCAAATAGACATTCGTTTGACTATGTCTTCGACTTCCAAACTCATAGACTGGCAATTCAGGAAGTTTCCGGAAAACTCCCTTCACCCGACGTCTGCATAAATATCTTTGAAAGCATTTTCGGAAAAATCGCAGACACGCTTTTTCCCAATCACATCCTCAAAATCAACTTAATCTCAGACCCCACGAAGCTGGAACAGATATTTAATACTGCCGCCGGCTATAAATCTGTTAAGACCACTCTCACATTTCCAAATGGTCATAGACTAGGCAGTCAACTACAAGAGCTAAAGGACAATAACGTCCACCATCTAAAAGTTTAAGCCTCAACCGGTTCTAAAGATACCGCGATGCCGACGCTACCTGCTTTTTTAAAGCAACTTGTAGAAGCCTCCGTAGAATATGGCCAAACGTCACTAGCCTACTTAACTGAAGCTGGCGGCAAATTAATGCGCTATGCCTCTTCAAACTATCCGCTAAAAATAAAGCTAAGACAAAAGAAAGATGAACAGCCTGCAGAGATGCGACGCAGAGTGATCGTGGAGATTCGTCGAATAGGTGGAGTCGACACAGGAGATAACAGCAATGTTTAGATTACTTACTAAAATCCCAATTATCGGAGTAATACTGAAGGTTTTCAACTCCTACGCTTACGATGGAGACGTTAAAGCTGACGATCAGTTTGCTGGGATCTTGGCATGGATAAAAATTTATTTTTTCCCATTCTTTATCTGCCTTAGCGTCGCCATCTTGCTAATGCCCGACTTTATCAACTCACTCCTCCCTTGCTCATACCTTTCTTACAAGGTAGAGGTCACCCCAGGCGAACTAGCCACTAGCATATTACCTAACCTCCTAGGCTTTGGAATCGGGGTGTATGCACTAATATTCGCTCTGGATAGAAAATTTGTTCAAGACCTTCAGAACGGTTTCGAGGGTTATAACAAGGAGAACAACAAATCTGGCTCCGTACTATTGCTAAACACAGAAATGGCACTTCCTTTAATTATAATAACCGCAACGATCGCGATTGGAATATTTCAGAAAATATTTATCGACCACCTCTATTTGAGACTCGCTAGCTGGTTTTCTTTTTGGCTCTCCATGTACTTCACACTAGACCTTATAAACAACTTATTTCTAATGGGAAGCGCTCATCTTTCAGATAATATAAAAAAACACCTGACTCAAACTGATACCCCCCCTTCGTCTTAGGGTTGATCCGCATCAACGATCTCCGCAGGTAAGCGCTGGCGTTCTGCGGTCATGATTTGCTGAAGGAGATGGAGGGCGGTCAGGTTGCCACCTAAGTGATAGCGCCACGCTTGGTGCGTGGTTTTGTACAAAACGTCAATTTCTGCGATCACACGACTGTAACACTCAATTTCGAGCACCAATCGTCGGTTCTCGGGATGATTGGTCCAGATGTAGCGCAGTTCGGCCTTCGTCACAGGCCGGAATGGGGGTAAATCACGGGCCATAACGGATCACAACTGTATATGAAAACAGTGGTCTTGCACGAGAACAGCATTGCGCATAGCGCCGCTGGGCGCCTTGCGGGCAGAGTACCCGTCACAGGTTCCGAACGTCGCTTTGCCCTAAAGCGATTGTCAGATCCCACCAAAGTGATTGACCCCTCTGTCAAAGACGAATAACCTTGACTCAACACACTCGCCACACGTCCTATCCAACGGGTAGGGTCCTGCCCCAAAGCAGGCGTGCAAAAGGCGAGTTTTTTTTGCCTGGAGTTTGACCATGGCCAAGCAGGCTACCGCAGCAAAGCTCCCATTTGCGAAAACCGCTTTCACACCCCAGGCACTGCTCGCCAAGCTGAAGACGCAAGGATTGATCGTTGACGACGACGACCTTGCCCTGAAATACATCTCGTACGTGGGGCATTTCCGACTGAAGGGCTATTGGTATCAGCTCCAAGACCCCGCCACCAAAAACTTCCTGCCTAATACAACGTTTGAGCTTATCTGTCAGCGTTACGAGTGCGATCGAGAAATTCGCGCCATTATCATGGAGTCCGTGGAAAGGCTGGAGGTCGCCGTTCGCACCGTGATCTGTAACCTGCTGAGCCTCAAGTACTCCCCGCACTGGTACCTGAAAACGGACATATTTGCCCCAAAAGGACGCGCTGGCATCGGGCAAATGTTGTCGAAAATCGAGGGAGAGGTGGAACGGGCCTCATCCCGGCTTTATATAAAAGCCTACTACGAGAGCTACGACGACCCGTACCTGCCGCCCAGCTGGGCGATGAGCGAATGCGTGACATTGGGTACCTGGTCGAAAATTTTCGCAATGCTCAGAGACCCGGTTGACCGCAGAGTCATCTCGTCAAAATTCGGTATCACACAGGTGGAAGTGTTCGAAAGCTGGCTACATGCACTAACCGTGCTTCGGAATATGGCTGCTCATCACGACCGGTTCATCGACGTTAAACTTGGGGTTTCTCCCACCAACCTAAAGCTCAAAGACATCAAGTTCACCGATAACAAGACGGTCTACGCCTCGCTTACAGTGATTCATGTCTTGCTGAGCTCGATAGGATTTAACGGCACCTTCAAAGCGAGGCTGGCGTCAATGGAGGAAAGGTATGGCGTCGCGCACTTCCAGCGCATGGGCTTTCCTGAGCTATGGAAGACTGACGCCAAAGGCTGGTGATTACGAAGAGGGTCACCAGTTGAAATCAACTACCGGGACAGCTACCCTCAAAATTTCATTGGAAGGTACCCTTCCGACTGTGTCCGGTCCGTACAGACTGTGTCATTCCTGCCCACCGAATTCAGGGCTATAGATCATTCATAGAAACTTTAACTCGTTGTGGGGCCGCAAGCCGCTCTCGCACCTTATGGATCAAGGCTACATCATCTCTCATTAGGACCGACTCTGAGGGCAACTGGCCCCGGTTTGACAAGGCTTCTGGCTCTGTCATTTGATGTTCAGGGCCGAACACGTCCTGCTGAAATTGCTCGCATCCATCATCCATTGGAATTTCCTCCAGTCGCTTGTCTCGCGCGTCGGCAGCCGACTATTTCGACAGCGACGCAAATTATTGCCTATCCATAAAAATACCAAAACCTCACCCGCCAGCATCGCGCCACGATTGCACCCTACCCAATCGCCCGCTACTCTCTGAACGTCGCTGCCAATTCAGCGACCGGGCGTGAGAACCCGAAGCAATCAAGGCGCAAAAGCGCCCATAATCCCATCGCGGCGTTTTTTTTTCGTCTGCGATGTCGTTTTATGGCGGCTGTGCGTGGGAGACCTTCGGGTCTACCGGTTGCCTTGATTGCCGGATTCTCACCCCGCGCATGGCTGCCACCCCAACCTGTGAGAAGGTCGGTGGCAGCTCTTTCAAGTCAAGGAGCCAGACAATGCCAAATCCGCAAGACCTCAAAACCCCAGGCCTAACCCCCTTCTGCTACCACTCCGACCGCCCGCTATTCCGCGTCAACAGCGGCATTCCCATCGGCGAAGCCCTGTCCCACGCCTCCGACCTGCTCCACGTCGCCAAGGTCCTGGCCGAGGACGCGGCGATGATTCGCAGCACGGATCGATATGCCTGGGCGTCGTGTTATCTACAGGATATGAGCAAGGCCGTCATCGATGATGTGGTGAAGGTGCTGGAGGCGCCGGGGAGTAATCCTGCTTAAGAACCGCAGGCGCAATGCTGCTCACTGAGCGGGGCAGCATTGGGTTTAGTCTGCCGGGGCAGTTAAAGAAGGGCTGCTTCGCAGCCCAGCGGGAGCAAGCGCCCTCGCCACAGGTTCACCCTGTCCCTGGCCCAAACAATTTGCGGCGTATTCATCTAATCAACTCCCCCGCCGATAGCCTCAGATAAGAGCTTGGCCTGTCCCAAGGCTCGGCTGGCGCTCGACTACACTTTCCCAGAATTCCCCCCGCTCCAAGGAGCAGTAAGCAATGAAGATCCGCACCAAGGTCATAGGCTCGGGGTTGGTCAGTCTTTCTTTTGCGCTGTTGCTCGGCGGTATCGGGTTGTGGGGTTATCACTCCATGACCGAGGCCCTGGTGCAGAACGAGACCAGTATTTCGGCCATGCGCAAGCACATGGAGGCGGACATGATGCACGACGCCATTCGTGCCGATGTGCTCGCCGCTCTGCTGGTGAAGCCGGGGGATGCCCAGGGGGCGAAGGAGGTGCTGGAGGCATTCGATGAACATACGCAGCGGATGCGCAAGGTCATCGCCGAAAATGCCGAGGCCAAGTTGCCTGGGGATGTCGCCACGGCGATTGGCGAGCTCAAGCCGCAGGTCGAAACCTACATCGATAAAGCCAAGCAAGTCATCGGCAAGGCCCTGAACGGTGCCCAGGATGGCCAGGCGTTGCGGGCGGAGTTCGATGGGGCGTTCTCGGCGTTGGAGGAGCGCAACGAGGCGGTGAGCGAACTGATCGAGAACCAGGCGCAGTCATCGCGCGAGCATCAGGACCGAAGCATTCACACCTCGGAGCGCTGGCTGATCGTGACGTTACTGGCCACCTGCGTGGCGCTGGCGCTGTTATCGTGGAGCCTGCTCAAGGCGGTGCTTACGCCGCTGAACAAGATCATCCTCAATACCCAGGCGATTTCCCAAGGGGATCTGCAGCGCTCGATGGGGGCTCAGAGCAAGGATGAGCTGGGTCAGTTGCAAGGTGTGATCGAGCAGATGCAGACCAATCTGCGGCAGATGATCGCTACGATCCGCGGCCAGAGCGATGAGTTGCACGGCACGTCCCGGGATTTGGGCGATACGGCGCGGCAGATTGTGTCCAGCGCCGACCAGCAGGCCCAGAGCGCGACCAGCATGGCGGCGAGCATGGAGCAGATGATGGCGAATATCAGCCAGATCCATCAGCACGCCGACAGCGCCCGGACGATTTCAGCACAGTCCGAGCATTTGGCGAGCAGCGGCGGCCAGGTGATTCTCGGCGTGGTGGAAGGCATGAACCGGATCGCCGAGGTGGTCAACCAGTCGTCCAGCAAGATCACGGCGCTGGACGCGTCGTCCGAGGACATTCATTCCATCATCCAGGTGATCAAGAGCATCGCCGAACAAACCAACTTGCTGGCGCTCAACGCCGCTATCGAAGCCGCCCGTGCCGGTGAGGCGGGGCGTGGTTTTGCGGTGGTGGCCGACGAGGTGCGCAACCTGGCGGCGCGCACCACCCAGTCCACTCAGGAAATCACCGCAATGATCGAGCGCATCCAGTCCAGCGCACGGGACGCGGTGGCGAACATGCAGGCTTGCGTCAGCCGCGTGGACGAAGGCGTCGACCTGGCCCAGCAGGCCGGGGTGTCCATCAGCGAAATCCGCACCGGTGCCCGGCATGCGGCCGAAGTGGTGGAGGAAATTTCCCAGACCATTGCCGAGCAATCCAAGGCCAGTGATGAGATGGCCCAGCGGGTGGAGTCGATTGCCGAGCAGTCCCGTGAGAACACCCGCTCGATTCACACCCTGACGCAAACGGCGGATCAATTGAACAATGCGGCGGGGTCGATGCAGGCTTCGGTGCAGCAGTTCAAGATTTGATCAATCGGCGCTTTTGTGGCGAGGGAGCTTGCTCCCGCTGGGCTGCACAGCAGCCTCTACTTTCAATACTCACGAATTATTGAAAATTATGGCTGGGCAATAATTATTGCCCAGCCATAAAACACCCTAAAAGCCTGACTCACACCTGACTCACCTCAAACACAAACGAAATCTCCCGCTTCTGGGCACTCCAGACGTACCGAATGTGCTTGCCCTGCGTCGGAATCGAAACCGCCGGCGGGCGAAACGCGGCCACGCATTCGTGGCCGGGCAGGCGGACGCTGTTGTACAGCAGCCCCCACGACAGGGTTTCACGCAGCTGCCGGGCAAACACTTGGGACGGGCCGTAGGCGGTAGGGTCCGGGTTGTGGAGGTGGGGGTAGTCGTGGCGGATGTCGTGCAGAGGTTTGACGACCTTGTTGACGTAGGTGCGCATGGTCAACTCCAGGTCTGGCTCGTTGGTCGCGCCAAGAAATCGCGCCTGGTGGTAGCAGGTCTCGGCGATGGCGGCTTCCTGGCTGCTGGCGGCGTAGTAGACGCCGAAGGTGCCATCGCTGAAGCGGCTGCTTTTGCCGATGTGGGTAAACGCCGCCATCACCGGAGAGGAGCCGGGCCCGGAAATGCGATCCTCGGGGCGGACCCGGGACAGCACGCCGGCTTGTTCCATCAGCCGATCGTTGGTCAGCGCTTCCAGGGCGTAGGCCGTGGGCAGGTCTTCGGGGTCGAGTACGTCTTCAAACAGCGAAATCGGCGGGAAGCTGCTGTTGACGATCCGATAGGCCCGTTTCCATTGCGGGTCCGCCAGTGGTGGCACCATTAACCGCGCACTCCGTCGAGGTATCGCCGCACATCGGCGATGTCCACCACTCGTCCGGTCAGCATGTAGGACAGCGCCGACTGGCCGTTGAACGGTGCCGCGGTGTTCGGACTGCTGACCCATTGATAAGCACGGTCCCGGCTATTGCTGAAGATAATGCTCAGCGCCTTGTGGATACCCATGAGGTAGGAAATGCGCTCCAGCGTATCGCGAGGCAACTTCACGTTTTCCGGCAGCTGTTTGTATTTGTAGAAGGTCGTGTTTCCCACCTTGCCCAGCAATGTGCGCTGCTGTTCGACGCTGCAGCCCCAGAGCGCCATGAGGTTGAAGAAAAACTTCAACGCGACTCGACCCGCGTCCGGGGAGTCCAATTGTTGCTGTGCGTTGAGCGTGATGGAGGAAGTCGCCATGGGTTTGGGCTCCTTTGTCGCGGGGTGGTGCTTAGAGGATAGTACAGATATGGATTATTTTTAAGTTTTTATTCGCAAGTGGACTCCACAGATCCCCTATTTGAACAATTCGGCATGACTTCCCAAGTCAACAAACGTAACCAGGGGCGGGCGTAAGACTCACGCAGGATTTGTCGCAAGACAGTCCACCTATGACCCTGCTAACTGATCCCGACCAGCACCGACTGGGCAAAATCCCCAAATTCCGCATAAGCTCCAACCATCGCCTCCGAGCGTTTTTCGGCACAAAATCGCGACAATCGTGGCAAGGTGCATGATGATAGCCAGCATGCACTGCCTGGCCCGGACCAGGTGCACAACAATAGCGAGCCCACTTAAGCAGAGGGCATTACCTCATGGATAGCAGAACCCTACGCAACCTCATGCGTATCGTGCAGACCGGCTCGTTGTCGGCAGCGGCCGAGCATTCGTGCCTCACGGTGCAGGCGTTGGCGGCGCAGTTGAACAAGGTTGAGGAACAGTTCGGTTTCCGGTTGTTCCGACGCTCGAACAAGGGCCTGACGTTGACGAGCCAAGGCTCGGAACTGACCCCCTTCATGGATCAGGTGTTGGTTGCCACCCGGCAGTTGGAGGAGAAAGTCGCGGCGCTCAAGACGCCGCGACAGCGCACCCTCAGAGTGGCACTCAATACCACCCTGCCGGCGGAGTTCAACCGGCGGATGATCGACCGTTTGATCGCCGTGTTCCCCCAGTATCAGCTGGAGTTCAGCTACGCCGAATCGATGGAGAACCTGAGCAAGCTCAGGAACGAAGATTTTGACCTGGCGATCCTGATCGGGCAGCCGCAGGGCGGTTTTACCAGCATCACCATGCCGGATGTACAGGTGCGGGTGGTCGGCGCCCATTGTGGCGACGCAGACGATTCCCTTGGCTTGCTCGGTGACAAGTTTCAGGTGCGTCCGGCAGAAGAATGTCCGTATTCCCAGAGTTTCCTGCGTTTTCTCGATGCAGGCCTGGGCGAATATGGGTCGAGCCAGCGAATGGTGTATTCCTGCAGTGAAACGCTGACGTTGTCGTTGATCACGCAACTCGATGGCCTGGGGCTGGTATCCCGGGAGGCGGCGTTGCGCAACGGCCTGGCGATTTTCCCGGACTTCGAAGACTTCCTTGAGGTCCGCCTGGCGGTGAACAATTCGGAGCTGTCCGGCCAGGCGCTGCACGATGTAGTGGACCTGACGCTACAGGAACGAACCGAGCGCGATGTACGCCGCCGTGCCCACCGCCACACTGAGAAACAGGTTGCGGCTGAAATACGCACATAACAGCGTCGGTATCGCGGCATAGAATTCAGGGCGATCAAGTTGTATCTGCTGGTCCTTGATCAGCAAGGGGGTCAGGCTGATGGCAGCGACGATCGCCACTGGCAGGTATTCCAAGGCACGGGCGACGAAGGGCGGCCAGTGTTCGGTATTGATCTGCAACGGCAGGGCGCGCGGCAGGAAGGTCACGGCCATCATCAGGGCCACGACCAGGATCAGGAACGTTTGGTCAGGCATACGCCCACCCCGCAGCCAACGAACGTGGCAATGAAGACATTGAATGGCGAGCTGCCCAGCAGGCTCAGCCCGCCCATGCAGACGACAGCCGCCAGGGCCGCGATCAGTTTGTTGCGGGTGTTGCACAACGAAACCAGCACATAGAGCATCATCGCGGTCAGGGCATAGTCGAGTTGGTATTTGATGAGGTGCGCCGCGTATTGCGCGCACACGGCGCCGAGCAAGCCACCGAGCACCCAGGATGTGTGGCAGAACAGGTTGAAGCCGACCAGGTAGCGCACGCTCACCGGTGCCCCGCTGCCGAGCTTGACGCTGTGGAACGCGAACGACTCGTCCGTCAGCCCCGCCGCGTAGCACCAGCGCTCGAAACGGCTGAGCCCCAGCGCACGCAGGGCCTTGGCCATGTAGACCGACATCAGCATGTGCCGGGCATTGATCAGGAACGTGGTGAGCACGATGGTGGTCAGCGACGCACCGCTGGAAATCAACGCCAGCGCGGCGAATTGCGCAGCGCCCGCATAAACGAACAGGCACATCGCCACCGGCAGCCACAGGGGCAGCCCGGCGTTGACCGCCATCAGACCGAACACAAACGAAACCGTGAAATAACCCGCTACCACCGGACTGGCTTCAGCAAAGGTACGCGAGGCTTGTGGTTCGACCGCCAGCGGTTGGCTGGAAGTCTTGTTCATAAATCCCTCTCGAAGGTGATTTCACCCCGGGGCTCACAGAACCCCTGGGCGGCCCAGAAACGCTTGCCGGCCAGATTAGCATCATCGACGAAAAGGAACATGCGCAGCACGCCGACCCGCTTCATGTCAGCCGATGCGGCTTCCACCAGGCGCTGGCCCAGGCCTTTGGTGCGATGCTGCGGGCTGACCGCCAAGTGATTGATCGTGCCACGGGTACCGAGCATGCCGCCGATCACCGCGCCCACGACTTCACCGCTCGCATCGATGGCCAGGTACGCGGTGGTGGTTTCCTGCAACAACACACCGCGCAAGAATCGGGCGTCCTGCCATTCGCAGAACGACACTTCGTCGAAACCGCGAAAGAACCGCTCCAGTCGCTCGGCGTCCCGGATCATGGTCCGGCGCAACAGGACCTGCTGCGTCGGGTCGTCCATGGGTTCGAGCCGTTCAGCGAACAATGTCGAAAGCGGTCCCGGGCCGCGAGAAGGAAATGGCCAGGATCTGCCGGTACGCCATGTCATGGCTATGGGTGTTGCGCGCCGGGGTCACGTAATGGCGCATGTCGCGATCCAGGAAAAACGTCGTGTCGAGGATGTCCTCGTAGGTTGTCGCCGCCAGCTGCTCTTCCTGGGCGGTGTACAAGCGACTTTCCGCACCTGCCACATTCTGACGGCCCCAGAAGTGCACGCCGCTGAACGGATAGCCGTCGCAGTGAATCCCTTCGGGGGTGATTTCCAGTTGTTTGCCCGGCTTGATCTCGATGCGGATCTGATGGATCTGGCACTGCCAGATTTCATCGTGCAATTCCTGCGGCAGGACGTTCTTGTAAACCTCGAAGTCCGTGTCGATCAGGCTGCGCATCACCGGCGAATTGATCACTTCGTTGGAAAAGTCCTCGAAGTGCCGCTCCAGTCCGCCGACATAGCTGTTGTTGGCCTTGGACTGAACGTAGGCCCGGTGTTCGAGCTGCGCAAGCTCACGGGTCGTAGGGTTGTATTCGAAGTCGCTGTAGCGGCGAAAACGCATGCCTGACTCGGCCTGGCCGTAGTAGCTGTCGGGCTCCATGTTTTCCCAGCTTTTGGTCAGCCGGACAAAATCGCCGAAATGACCGTAGAGGTTGAAGTCCCCACCGCGAACGTTGACGTATTTGTCACGTCTTAGCGCTTCGCCCACTTCCCTGTTCAGAACGATCATTTTTCATAGGTCTCCGCTGCGTTGAGCGGCCTAATCTAGTAGGTGCAGGATTTACGTCCATGAGAAAGTATTTGAGGCATTTCAAGCGGAGCTTGAAACGGCGGGCAAAGATGCATTAGTACGACTTTTTCTCGGGGAAACAGGCGGTTACAGCGGTATTTATTGCACTAAAAGCCAAAAAGACCCGAGTTTGAGGTCGCAACGCTATTCACTTCAGGCAGGCACGAATCAGTTGTGGCAAGGGAGCTTGCCCTCGCTGGGCTCGTAGGAGCTGTCGAGTGCAACGAGGCTGCGATCTTTCCCCAGACGCTTGAGTCTCAAGCGAAAGATCAAAAGATCAAAAGATCGCAGCCTTCGGCAGCTCCTACGGCCAGCGGGAGCAAGCTCCCTCGCCACGGTTTTATACGTTTGTAACCTGTTCAGGCATCAGAAGACGTTGATCGGGTAATCCACGAACACCCGCAGCTCATTGCCGCTGACGTTGTACTCGCTGGACTTCTGCGACACCCGCAGCACGGAACTGCGCAACCTTACGCTCAAGTCCTTGGCCGGGCCGCTCTGGACCACGTACTTGAACTGGTTGAAGATCTCGCGCTCGGTACCGCCTTCGCTGGTGGACGTGGTGATGTTATCGCCACGCACATAAGCGACGTTATAGGTCAGGCCCGGTACGCCGAACGTGGTGAAGTCCAGGCCATAGCCCAACTGCCAGCTGCGTTCGTCTTCAGCGTTGAAGTCGGACCAGTAGGAGTTGGCCAGGTAGATCGTGTTACCGCCATCACCCACACGATTCTGCTCGCGCTGATAGCCACCGTAGGCATAACCCAGGTTGCTGTCACCAGTGCTGCGCTGGTGGGCAAGCGTGAAACTGTGCGGTCCTGTGGCGAAGGTGGCAGCCAGGCTCCAGATCTTGTTGTCGTCGCCGGTGACGTTGTTTTCACGAACGTAGCTGTTGTCCAGCTTGGTGCGATAACCGTTGAAGTCCAGGGTCAGGGACTGATCCTTGGCCAGCGGGAACACGTAGTTGGCGTTCACGTATTGCTTCTTCAATACGTCCTCGACATCCGAGGCGTAGAGCGAAGCCTTGAACTGCTCGGTGAACTGATAGCTGCCGCCCAAGACGTTGATCGACTTCAGGCCACCGCTGTCGCGGCCTTCAGCACTCTTGCGCGATTCGGCGGTGAAACGGCCGGCATTGAGTTCCAGGCCCTTGATCTCCTTGGAGGTGATCAGCGTGCCGGTGTAGCTTTCCGGCAGCAGGCGCGAGTTGTCATAGCTGAGCACCGGCAGGGCCGGCATCTGGTCACCGTAGGCCAGCACGGTGTTGGAGACGCGGAACTTGACCGCTGCCCCGAACTTGGACAGGTCATCGGCGGCGTTGCCGCTGTCGCCTTGCTTGAAGAAGTCGATGCCGCCCGCCCCGCTGCGGCCTTTACCGCCGTCCAGACGCAGCGCGTACAGGCCGAACGCATCCACACCGACACCCACGGTGCCCTGGGTGAAGCCGGACGAGAAGGTACCGATGGCCGCCTGGCCCCATTCGGCCTTGTCTTCGTTGCCATCTTTGTAGTCGCGGTTGATATAAGCGTTGCGCAACAGCACTTTCAAGCTGCTGTCTTCAACGAACCCTTTGGACTGCGCCTGGTCGTTGGCCATGGCGTGTGTCGTGCTCAAGATCCCCAGTGCGATCAAACTAATGCGCTTGTTCAACATGATTATTTTCCTTGTACGGGTTGATACGCACTGTGGCGGGCAACCGAAATGGCGCTTTTGCGCTCTTTTTCGGACTCTTGCTCCTGGAAATAATGAAAAGGCCCGCCCACGAGTGATCGTGTCGGGCCTTTTTATTATTTAAGAGTCATGGTTGTTAGCCACAGGCGTAGGCGAATCCTAGTCGCGCCCTCAACGGTGTGTCAATTTCGTGAAACGTCTGTAATTAGGCAAAAAATGTCTAAGAACTGCTCACCGCGAACAACCGTCAAGACCGCAGGCCGCTGATGACGTGGAGGCCTGAACCGGCAAGGCTTGCGTCAGCCATTGGGCGAATGCCTCGGGCTTGCCGAACCAAGGGCCGATGTCGATCAGCGTGAACTGGCCATCCTGCTCCAAGGCCAAGGTTGGGAAACCCTGGCCGCCGACCTGGGCCAGCAAGGTGCGACTGGCCTTGATATGCCCTTGCACATCAACCGTGCTGAATGCCGTCAGGAACGCCTGGGCCGGCAGGCCGATTGTTTGGGCGAGCTCCAGCAGGACGGTTTCGTCAGCGATGCGCCGGCCTTCGACGTAGTGTGCGGTTTGCAGGCGCCCGAGCAACTCCAGGCCGTGGCCGCCGAGCTGTTCGGCAGCGAGGATGGCGGCGGTCGGCGGCGCCGAATCGAACACGGCGCTGTGGTCGCGCAGCAGACCTTCGAAATAGGCCTCGCCAAATGGTTGCCCGGAATGCTCGGCAATGCGCCGGTCGTGGGGCATCACGTAATTGCGCAACTGCGGCGAGACCTGCTGGCGATTGGCACCGGTCATCATGCCGCCGCCATGGGCAATCACCGGCAAAACGGTCCGGGCGGCCTGCACCAACGGCTTGGCGCCGTAACACCAGCCGCACAGCGGGTCGTAGATATAATGAAGAGTGGTCATGGGGACTCCGCTAGCCATGAGGATTCGATGGCAGCAGGGTAGTCTCTGGAGCACTGCGGAAAAACGCTGGAATGGCTTTCAATCTGTTTCGCGGATCGGTCGAATACCCATGGTGAACACTGATCCTGTGGGAGCGGGCTTGCTCGCGAAGGCGTCGGGTCAGCTACATATGCGGTGCCTGACACACCGCTTTCGCGAGCAAGCCCGCTCCCACACGAGTTGCATCAGCCCGCAAGTCCGGCGGACACAAAAAAAGCGCTGCCATCCCGGCCAGCGCTTTTTATCAATCCGTCGATTTCTATCCTTGCATCACATCCCACAACGCTTCCAGCTCCGCCTCGCTGAACAGGCCAACGGGGTAACGCTCAACGATCATCCGGCGCGGATCAGGTTCTCTGATCTGACGCGTTCCGTTGGACTTCAACCACTGCGCCAAGGCTTGAAGCGACTCACCATTAACGGCCAAGGGATGGCATGTGCGCTCGCTTATCATATTCATTCCAGCGCCCTCTCCTGGTTGATGAGCGGCCAATTTATCCAAGGTTTATGACAAAACAACTCAGTTCTCTCCCCAGAACTGCCGAAGTACAGATACAAGAGCTATGCCAATGTATCCGTCACGCCAATAAACAGGCACAAAAAAACCCGCGCACCAATCAGGCCGCGGGCTTGCCGGGATGGATCCAAAACCGCCGGCCTAGAGCCGGCGCGGTCGTTATCACCCAGCTGTTACATCGCCACTCATTTTGCCCGCGGCGCAGGTTGCTGTTGTGTAAGGCAATGGATATTCCCACCCCCCAGTAACAGTTCGCGCCCCGGTACCATGACCACTTCGTGCTGCGGGAACAGGTTCTGCAGGATGTCCCTGGCCGGCGTGTCCAGCGGATCGTCAAAGCTTGGCGCGATGATGCCGCCGTTGACGATCAGGAAATTCACGTAGGAACCGGCCAGCCGTACCGACGGGTTACGCTCCTGGGAACCCTCCACCGTATCCACGCCGGCACACTCTTGCTCGGTGGCATACAACGGCCCCGGAATCGGCATTTTATGCACTGTGAATGGGCGTCCCTTGGCGTCAGTGCTGTTTTGCAGCACGTTCATCGCTGCGTGGCAGCGGGTGTAGTTAGGGTCTTGCGGGTCGTCGGTCCAGGCAAGCAGGACTTCACCCGGCCGCACGTAGCAGCAAAAGTTATCCACATGGCCGTCGGTCTCGTCATTGAACAGACCATCAGGCAGCCAGATGATCTTGTCCACCGCCAACTGCGCGCTGAGCACTGCCTCGATCTCTTCGCGGCTCAAGTGCGGGTTGCGATTGCGGTTGAGCAGGCACTCTTCGGTGGTGATCAGGGTGCCTTCGCCGTCCACGTGGATCGAACCGCCCTCGAGCACAAAACCTTCGGTGCAATAACGCGGGCTGCGCTCGATCTCGAGGATCTTGCCGGCCACTTGCGCATCACGGTTCCACGGCGTGTACAGGCCACCGTCGAAACCGCCCCAGGCGTTGAAATCCCAATCGACACCGCGCACTTCACCGTTGTCATTGATGACAAACGTCGGCCCTGTGTCGCGGACCCAAGCGTCGTCACTGGACATTTCCACCAGGCGGATATTCGGCACGTCGAGACGCGCCCGGGCATTTTCGTATTGGGCCGCAGACACCGCCACAGTCACCGGCTCAAAACGGGCGATGGCCTTGGCGACCGCTACGTGGGCAGCCTGCGCGGGCTTGCCACCCAGGCGCCAGTTGTCCGGGCGCTCGGGCCAGATCATCCAGACCTGGGTCTGGGTCGCCCACTCGGCAGGCATGTGGAAACCATCCGCGCGGGGAGTGCTGTGCAACGTTGTCATGGGGTCATCTCCTGGGCGATGGGGCAGTGGCAACTTTATAAACGATAAATATCGACTAATAAAGTCAGAAAGACTAAACGCAATCAAAAAACAGCTGAAAACACCGACAAAAATCGATTTTATAACGAGATATCTGTGGGAGCGGGCTTGCTCGCGAAGGCGTCGGGTCAGCGACCTATGCGGTGACTGACACACCGCTTTCGCGAGCAAGCCCGCTCCCACAGGGGAACACAGCTTTACAGCCTGGCGTTCCCGATCGATTACAGCCCCTCGTCCAAGACCTTCACCAGCATATCGACGAAGAAATCCACGCTCTGGCGCGTGGTGACCATCGGCGGTTTGATCTTGAGGATGTTCAGGTAATCGCCGGTCGGTTGCATGAAGATCCCCAACGCTCGCAGGCGGTTGCACAACGCCGTGGTTTCTTCAGTGGCCGGCTCCAGGGTGTTGCGGTCGCGGATCAGTTCCACGCCCAGGTAGAACCCGGAGCCATGCACCGCGCCGACCAATGGATAGCGGTCGATCAAGGCCTCCAGCCGCGCCTTGAAATGCCCGCCCACTACCCGGGCGTTTTCCCAGAGATTGTCTTCTTCCATGACATCCAGCACCGCCATGCCGATCTGGCAACTGACCGGGCTGCCACCGGCCGACGAGAAGAAATACCCCTCGGCTTCCAGCGCCTCGGCGATTTCCCGGCGGGTGATGACCGCGCCCAGCGGCTGGCCGTTGCCCATGCCCTTGGCCATGGTGATGATGTCCGGCACCACGCCTTGCTCTTCGAAGCCCCAGAAAAACTCGCCCATGCGCCCATAACCGACCTGTACTTCGTCGGCGATGCAGACCCCACCGCGCTCACGCACCATCGCGTAGACCTGTTTGAGATAACCAGGCGGCAGCGCGATCCCACCGGCGTTGCCGTACACCGGTTCGCAGATGAAACCGGCGAGCTGGCGTTTACTCTCGGCGATTTTCGCCAGGTTGTGTTCGACGCTGCGCACGTAATCCGGCGCAGTGTCGGGGCCACGGAATTCGCCGCGATAGGTGTTCGGTGCGGTCACCGGATGCACCCAGTCCGGGCGGCTGCTCAGGGCCTGGGGATTGTCAGCGATGGAGGTCGAGACCGCATCGGCCGCCACCGACCAGCCGTGATAGGCCTCCAATACGCTGAGCATGTCCCGCCCGCCGCTGTAGGCCCAGGCCAGGCGGATCGCCAGGTCGTTGGCCTCGGTGCCGCTGTTGACCAGGAACACCCGATCCATGTTGGAGGGCGACAGCGCCAGCAGGCGCTCGGAAAATTCGGCAATCGCCGCGTAGTGAAAACGCGAGTTGGTATTGAGCAGCGACCATTGCCGGGCAGCCACCGCCGCCATGCGTGGATGGCCGTGGCCCAGTACCGCGACATTATTGAGCATGTCCAGGTACGAGCGGCCCTGCATGTCGATCAGGTGGTTGCGCCAGCCGCGCTCGATACGCGGCGGGTCGACGTAGTAGTGCTTTTGCGAACGGGCAAAGCTCGCATCGCGACGGGCCAGCAGCGCGTCGGGATCGATCTCCGGCTCGGCATCACAAGCCAGCCCCAGCAGCACCGCCGGCGAAGGGCAAAGCGCCTGCCAGGCCAATGCCCTGGAAGGTACGCAGAACAACGGTGGATTCACCTGGGAGCCCCGACACAACTGGACCCGCAACGGCCCCGTCACTTCGCCCAGCACCTGCCCCTTGACCAGTGCCGCGCCGGAATGCAGCGGCGACGTCACGCCCCACAGCCGCACGCTCAACTGCGCGCTGTCCAGCTGCAACAGGCCGTCGGCCGTCTTGTGCACGACCCCAGCGAACGGGGATTCGAGCGGCGTCCCCTGAGGAACGCTCAACTCCACGTGCAGTGGATAAGTATCGGGCTCGACGGCGCTGTCCGGTCGGGTGCGGGATAACCGGTACTGCCCGTAGCGGTTGGCGGCCAGGCCGTGAACGCCAGCGGCCTCGCTCAACAGGCGCTGGTCGATCCCCGGTTGCTCCCAATTGCCGGCCTCGAAATGCGGGCTCAGTACACCCAGGTCAATCAAGGCAAATTCACGCCCCACCAGGGTCGGCAACAGCGGCGCAAAGCCTTCGCTGGCAATGGCCGGCAGGCTGTGGCCGACGGCGGTGAGAATCGCCGCTTCCATCAGTTCGAGGGGCACCGAGTGCGCGACCCGGAAAATCTCCCACTCATGGGCCAGGTTGTCGCGGCTGTATTGGTTGTCCGGGTCGATGGAAACCTGCTGCTCACCGCTGAGCACCAGTACCGCGGCGCGTGCCACGACCAGTGGCCATAGCGCCAGCAGTTCTTCACGTTGCAAGGGATTGACCGCGTGATAGGCCTTGATCGCCGGCAAGATAAAGAACGGATCGCCGTCGGCGTGGTGCAGCAGGGCGGCGCAGGTCACCGACAAGTCGGTGATGCGCCAAGTGCGGATCAGGTCGCCGAAATCGATGACGCCCTGCAATTGCCATTGGCGCTGGGCATCGCGCTGCCAGACCACGTTGTCATCGGTGATGTCCATGTGGATCGCCTGCACCGGCAGGCTGGCCTTGAGCGGCTGCAAGCGCCGCTCGGCCTGTTGCGCGACCTCGGTGATCAGTTGCCGCCGCTGATCGTCGTCGATGACAGGCAACAAGTGATCGATCAGGGCGGGGGCGTGGCGCGCGTCCCATTGCAGGGTGCGCTCCAGGCCTGGGTGGTCGAATGTCGCCAGGGCCAGGTCCATTTCCGCGCACAGGCGGCCCAGGCCGGTCACCAACTCAGGCGGCAGGTGTTTGAGCTGCGTGAGGGACTGGCCGTCGATGTACTCCAGCAGTCGCATATGGACCGCTTGCCCGTCGACGTCCAATGTCAGCAGGTCCTGGCCGTTGCTGGCGGTAATCACCCGCGGCACCTTCACCGCGCCGTGCCCGGCCAACTGCTTGAGAGCAGCGTGTTGGGCCTGGAGCTCCTGGACGGCGTAGTCGCCGTGGCAAATTTTCAACACAAAGCGCCCGCGCTCGCTGTCGACGCGGTAGTTCAGGTCCTGGTTGCTGCCAAGGGGTCGCAGGTCGCCGCTGAGTCCGTAATTCAAGCGCAACAGCACCAACGCCTGCTCGGCGCTGATCTGTGGGCTTGGCAAACTGGCACGGTGAACCAACGTAGTGAGCGGCATACAACGACCCCTGAGGTGGTTTTGATCGGATGCCTATCACGCCACTGAGTCGGGGGATAAGCAACCCCCCTGTTCAAAAATATGCACAGCTCTCCTGAGAGGCTATATGGGGAGGGGGTGTCCATAGGATATTCGCTTGCACCGCCCCCGCCATGCCTACAAGCTATGCTCCTAAGGCTCTGTCGTCTCACGGAAAAAGGCTTACCCGGATGCGCATTCTCATCACTGGCGGTGCCGGTTTCATCGGCTCGGCGCTCATACGGCACTTGATTCTTGATACCGGACACCAGGTCCTGAACCTCGATAAGCTGACCTATGCTGGCAATCTCGAATCACTGAGCAGCATCGATCACGACAGCCGCTACGAATTCGTCCAGGCCGATATCGTCGATCAACCAACCGTCAGTGCGGTGCTAGCGCGATTCAAGCCTGACGCCATCATGCATCTGGCGGCCGAGTCCCATGTAGACCGCTCCATTGATGGCCCGGCGGACTTCATCCAGACCAATATCGTGGGCACCTACAGCCTGCTGGAAGCCACTCGAGCCTATTGGCAGGCCCTGCCCGAGCCGCAGAAACGCGCGTTTCGCTTCCACCACATTTCCACCGACGAAGTGTATGGCGACCTGCACGGTGTGGATGACCTGTTCACCGAGACCACCGCCTATGCCCCAAGCTCACCGTATTCGGCGAGCAAGGCGGCGTCCGACCACCTGGTCCGCGCCTGGCAACGCACCTATGGCTTGCCCGTGCTGTTGACCAACTGCTCGAATAACTACGGGCCGTTTCACTTCCCCGAGAAGCTGATTCCACTGGTGATTCTCAACGCGCTGGCCGGCAAGCCGTTGCCGGTCTATGGCGACGGCCAGCAAGTGCGCGACTGGCTGTTTGTCGAAGACCATGCCCGTGCACTGCTCAAGGTCGTCACCGAAGGCGCGGTCGGCGAGACTTACAACATTGGCGGGCACAACGAGCAGAAAAACATCGACGTGGTGCGCAGCATCTGCGCGCTGCTCGAAGAACTGGCGCCACGCAAGCCCGAAGGCGTCGAGCACTATGCCGACCTGATCAGCTTCGTCCAGGATCGCCCCGGCCACGACCTGCGCTACGCCATCGACGCCAGCAAGATCGAACGGGAACTGGGCTGGACACCACGGGAAACCTTCGAGACCGGACTGCGTAAGACCGTGCAGTGGTACCTCGAAAACCTGCTGTGGTGCCAACGTGTCCAGGACGGCAGCTATCAAGGCGAGCGCCTGGGCTCGCTCGACAACAAGGATGCAATTGCATGATGAAGGGCATTGTTCTGGCCGGCGGTTCCGGCACACGCTTGCACCCGATCACCCTTGGGGTTTCCAAGCAACTCTTGCCGGTTTATGACAAACCGATGATTTATTACCCGATCTCGGTGCTGATGCTCGCCGGCATCAAAGACATCCTGGTGATTTCCACCCCCCAGGATCTGCCGCAATACCGCGCCCTCTTGGGCGACGGTCATCAGTTTGGTGTGCAGTTCAGCTACGCCGAGCAGCCGACGCCCGATGGCCTGGCCCAGGCGTTCCTGATCGGCGAGCAGTTCATTGGCAGCGACTCGGTGTGCCTGATCCTGGGCGACAACATTTTCCACGGCCAGCATTTTGGCGAACAATTGCAGACCGCCGTCAACCGGCAGAGTGGCGCGACAGTGTTCGGCTACTGGGTCAAGGACCCTGAACGTTTTGGCGTGATCGATTTCGATCCAGAAGGACGGGCGATGTCCATCGAAGAAAAACCCACCGCGCCCAAATCCAGCTACGCGGTAACCGGCCTGTATTTCTACGATAACGACGTGATCGAGATCGCCAAGGCCATCAAGCCGTCCAAGCGCGGCGAACTGGAAATCACCGACGTCAACAATGCCTACCTGCAACGCGGCGACCTGCACGTCGAGCGCTTCGGCCGTGGTTTCGCCTGGCTGGACACCGGCACCCACGATAGCCTGCTGGAAGCCTCGCAATACGTGCAGACCATCGAACATCGCCAAGGCCTGAAAGTGGCGTGCCTGGAAGAAATTGCCTACCAGCAAGGTTGGGTCAGCCGCGAGCACGTCCTTGAGCGCGCCCAGTATTTTGGCAAGACCGGCTACGGCCAGTACTTGTTCAAGATCGCCGGAGAAACACGATGAATGTCATCGCCACTCGCTTGCCAGACGTCCTGGTCATCGAACCGAAAGTCTTTGGCGACGACCGAGGTTTTTTCTACGAAAGCTTCAATGCCCGGGCGTTTGCCGAAGCGACTGGCTGCACCCTGCCGTTCGTCCAGGACAACCATTCACGCTCCACCAGGGGCGTGCTGCGGGGCCTGCACTATCAGATCGAACAGGCCCAGGGAAAGCTCGTGCGCGTCACTGCCGGGGAGGTGCTGGATGTCGCGGTGGACATCCGCCACAGCTCGCCGACCTTCGGCCAATGGGCCAGCGTACGCCTGTCGGCGCAGAACCACCGGCAGATGTGGGTCCCGCCAGGGTTTGCCCACGGTTTCGTCGTGCTGAGCGAATCAGCGGACTTCCTCTACAAGACCACCGACTACTACGCGCCATCGGCCGAACGCTGCATTCGCTGGGACGACCCGCAGCTGGCCATCGACTGGGAGCTCGAAGGCGCGCCGATCCTCTCGGCCAAGGACCAGAACGGCAAGGCCCTGCACGAGGCCGACCTGTTCCCATGAGTGCCCCCTTGCGTATCCTGATCATTGGCCAGAATGGCCAGGTTTCCCGGGCGCTCCAGTCGCGCCTGAGCGGCCTGGGCGAGTTGATCGTGCGCGGCAGCGACCAGCTCGACCTGGCGCAACCGGACGCCCTGCGCGCGCCCATCGAGGCGCTGAGGCCCGGCCTGATCATCAACGCTGCCGCCCACACGGCCGTCGACCAGGCCGAAAGCGAACCGGAGCGGGCGTTCGCCATCAATGCCACGGCACCGGGCATCCTGGCCCAGGCAGCGGTTGCGCTGGGCATCCCGCTGATTCATTACTCCACCGACTACGTCTTCGATGGCCTCAAACCCGCCCCCTACACCGAGGACGACACGCCCAACCCGCTGAGTGTCTACGGACGCAGCAAGCTGGCCGGCGAGAATGCCATCCGCCAGGCTGGTGGCCAGCACCTGATCCTGCGCACCAGTTGGGTGTACTCCACCGCGGGCCGCAACTTCCTGTTGACCATGCAGCGCCTGTTGCAGGAAAAACCGCAGTTGCGGGTGGTCGCCGACCAGGTCGGCGCACCGACCTGGGCCGGCACCATTGCCGACAGTACGGCGCAACTGATCGAGCGCTGGCAGGCCGGCCACCCCGGCGCCTGGGGCACCTATCACCTGACGGCCCAAGGTGAGACGTCCTGGTTCGGTTTCGCCCAGGCCATCGGCGAAAACCTGCTCGATCGGCACAAAGCGTGTGCGCTGCTGGAGCCCATTGAATCCAGCGCCTATCCGACTCCAGCCCCGCGGCCACTTAATTCGCGCCTGGATTGCACGCGCCTGCTCAAGGAGTGGGGGGTGAGCCAACCGGACTGGCGAAGCGCGCTGCAGCAGTGCCTCGCCGGACAAACCTAGTACTGCCTTACAAATAGTATTTGCAAGGCAACTAGGCATAATACGCCTGTCACCACAGGCGTCCGAGGCTCATGAATTCCACCCTTCCCCGCAGACCCCGTTGGCGCAGCCTGGCCTTGCTCGCGCTGTGCCTGGCGCCCTTGCTGTGGCCGTTGGAACACCTGGCCGAACGTTATTACCGCAGCGAGCTGGCCGGGCAGAACCGCCAGACCCTGGACCTCTACGTCGCCAACCTGTTGGGCACGCTGCACCGCTATGAGGTGCTGCCACAGATTCTCGGCGAGCTGCCCGCCTTGCGCGCCGCCTTATCGGCGCCGGACGATGGCGTGACCCAAGGAAATGCCAACCGGCTGTTGAAAAACATCAGCGCCCAGACCGGCGCCGAAGTCATGTACCTGATGGACCCTTCCGGCAAGACCCTGGCCGCGTCAAACTGGGACAAACACGACAGTTTCGTCGGACGCAATTTCGCCTTCCGGCCCTACTTCATCGAAGCCATGGCCGGACGCCTGGGCCGCTTCTTCGGCTTGGGCACGACGTCGGCCAAGCGCGGTTACTTCTTTGCCGCCGCCGTGCACGACCGCGAAAAAGTCATCGGCGTGCTGGTGGTCAAGGTCGACCTCGACCACACCGAAAGCCTGTGGGGCAAGACCCCCGAACAATTGCTGGTGACCGACCACAACGGCGTGGTCATCCTTACGTCGCGACAGGAATGGCGATTTCGCGCGACCCGGCCCTTGAATGACGATGAGCGCAAAGCCATCAGCGCGGTACAACCGTATCCGACCCGTGATCCCAAACCGCTGAACCTGGACGCCAACGCCTGGCTGACCCAGACCCAGTCCATCGAGGAAACCGGCTGGAGCGTAAGCATTCTCGCCCCGCGCACGCTGATTGATCGTCCGGTGCGCACCGTGGTCGCCATCGGTGGCGCGGCGTTGCTGGTGTTGATGCTGTTGCTCGGGTTGATGATGCAACGCCGGCGCCATTACCTGGATCGGATCGCCTTCGAAGCCAAGGCCCGCCAACAGCTGGAGGGCCGGGTGGCCGAGCGCACCAGTGACCTGGAAGGGCTGAACCGACGGTTGAAACAGGAAGTGCTGGAGCGCGAACAGGCCCAGCAGGAGTTGGTCCGCGCCCAGGATGACCTGGTGCAGGCCGGCAAGCTGTCGGCCCTGGGCACCATGTCGGCGAGCATCAGCCACGAACTCAACCAGCCGCTGGCCGCGATTCGCAGCTACGCGGAAAACGCCGAGATTCTGCTCGATCACCAACGCACCGACGACGCCCGGGGCAACCTCAAGCTGATCAGCGAACTGACGGGGCGCATGGCGTCGATCATCGCCCACCTGCGCGCCTTCGCCCGCCGCGACCGCCATGCCCCGGAAAGCGTCGCCCTGCAGCCGGCGCTGGACGATGCCCTGGCCCTGCTCGCCAAACGCCGGCGCAGCATGGAAGTGGAACTGATCCGCGACTTGCCGGCCGCCACCCTGTGGGTCGAGGCCGGCGAAACCCGCTTGCGCCAGGTACTCGGCAACCTGCTGGCCAACGCCCTCGATGCGCTCACCGAGAAAGGCCCGCCGCGCAAACTCTGGCTCAGTGCCCAGGCCACCGAAACCGGCGTCAACCTGTACATCCGCGATAACGGCCCGGGGTTTTGCATGGAAGCCCTGGGCCGCGCCGGCGAGCCCTTCTACACCACCAAGACGCGCACCCAAGGCCTAGGCCTGGGGCTGGCGATCTGCGACACCCTGATGCGCGCCTTTGGCGGCGAACTGTCGTTCGCCAACCACAAGGAAGGCGGCGCCCTGATTACCCTGAAACTGCGCGCTGGCGCCCCCGGGGTGAGCCTGCAACCGTCCGAGGACCGAAGTGTATGACCATCGACAACCGGATTGAGGTGGTGCTGATCGACGACGATCCCCATTTGCGTCAGGCCCTGAGCCAGACCCTCGACCTGGCGGGCCTGAAAATCCTGCCCCTGGCCGAAGCCAAGGGCGTGGCCGCGCAACTGCCCCGTGACTGGCCGGGCGTGGTAGTCAGCGATATTCGCATGCCGGGCATGGATGGCCTCGAACTGCTGGGCGAACTCCACGCCCAGGACCCGGAACTGCCGGTGCTGTTGATCACCGGCCACGGTGACGTGCCGCTGGCGGTGCAGGCGATGCGCGCCGGGGCCTATGACTTTTTGGAAAAGCCTTTCGCCAGTGATCACCTGCTCGACAGCGTACGCCGGGCCCTGGCCTTGCGTCGATTGGTGCTGGACAACCGCAGCCTGCGCCTGGCCCTGAGCGATCGCCATGAACTCAGCGCCCGTCTGGTCGGCCAATCGACACCGATGTTGCGCCTGCGCGAGCAGATCGGCGCCCTGGCCGCCACCCGCGCCGATGTGTTGATCCTTGGTGAAACCGGCGCCGGCAAGGAAGTGGTCGCCCGTGCATTGCACGATCTTTCGGGCCGACGCAACGGCCCCTTCGTGGCGATCAACGCCGGGGCCCTGGCCGAGTCGGTGGTGGAAAGCGAGCTGTTCGGCCACGAACCCGGCGCGTTTACCGGCGCGCAGAAACGCCGCATCGGCAAGTTCGAGTTCGCCAATGGCGGCACACTGTTTCTGGATGAAATCGAAAGCATGAGCCTGGATGTCCAGGTCAAACTGCTGCGTCTGCTGCAAGAGCGCATGGTGGAGCGACTGGGGGGCAATCAACAGATCCCGCTGGATATCCGCGTAATCGCCGCAACCAAGGAAGACCTGCGCCAGGCCGCCGACCAGGGGCGTTTTCGCGCCGACCTGTATTACCGCCTGAACGTCGCCCCGCTGCGCATACCGCCATTGCGCGAACGGGGAGAGGATGCGCTGATGCTGTTCCAGCACTTCGCCGACGAAGCCAGCGCTCGCCACGGCCTGCCGCCCCATCAATTGCAACCGGCGCAACGGGCGTTGCTGCTGCGCCACAGTTGGCCGGGCAATGTGCGAGAGTTGCAGAACGCCGCCGAACGTTTTGCCCTGGGCCTGGAACTGGCCCTGGACAACGCCGCGCCAGACGGCAGCCCCGGCGCACCGGTGGAAGTGGTCAGTGGCGGCTTGAGCGAGCAGGTGGAAAACTTCGAGAAAACCCTGATCGCCGCTGAACTGGCCCGCCCCCACAGCTCGGTGCGCAGCCTGGCCGAAGCCTTGGGCATTCCACGCAAGACCTTGCACGACAAGTTACGCAAACATGGGCTGAACTTCGGCGACAGCAACCACGGTTCGGCCGATGAGTCCGATTGAGTTATCGTCATTTCCCGTTCAAGCAAAAGGCCCCGCAATGAACCGCGACAGTCGTTACCTGGAATCGATCCTGCACCACGACATCCCCTTGACCCGGGACATGGGCCTCAAGGTGCTCGATTGGCAGGCCCGGCAACTGCGTCTGTCTTTGCCGCTTGCGGCCAACGTCAATCACAAGAGCACCATGTTCGGTGGCAGCCTGTATTGCGGCGCGGTGCTCGGTGGCTGGGGCTGGTTGCACCTGGCCCTGCGCGAGGAAGGCATCGAAGACGGGCATATCGTGATTCAGGAAGGACAGATCAGCTATCCACTGCCAGTGACCCGCGACGCGACTGTGGTTTGCCAAGCACCCGAGGAAAAGCTCTGGAAGCGCTTCCTGGCCACCTACCGGCGTTACGGACGGGCCCGGCTGGCGTTGCAGACGCGGGTGATGAATACCGGCAGCGAGGACGTGGCGGTGCAGTTCGAGGGGCAGTACGTGTTGCATCGCTGAAACACCGCCGGCCCCTGTGGCGAGGTATCGCTGTGTGGGAGCAAGGCTTGCCCGCGATGGATGCGCTGGGGTCTTTCAGAGATCGAGGCGCCTGTATCGCGAGCAAGCTTTGCTCCCACAATCCCCTCGCCACAAAGGATCGAGCCAGGCTTAAGAGCGAGCAAGCTCCAACAACTTTGCACGCCAAGCCGCTTTCGCCGGCAACGCCAGAAACGACGTATTCAACAGCGACTCACGCGGTGGATAGCAGAACGGTTCGCCGCTCAAGTCCAACACCTCGCCTCCCGCGCCTTCCAATACCCCCTGGGCGGCAGCGGTGTCCCATTGGGAGGTCGGCGCCAGTCGTGGATAGCAATCCGCCGCGCCTTCGGCCACCAGGCAAAACTTCAACGAACTGCCAATACTGGTCAGTTGCAGCTCACCCAGGCTCCCGCTCAGGCCATTCAGCAGGCGCTCCTGCTCCGGGCTGGTGTGCCGACGGCTGGCGACCACGGTAAAAGCTTCACCCGGGGCCAGGACGTCACGAACCGCGATAGGCAAAGGCACGCCGCCCTTGTCGCCACGCCAGGCACCCAGCCCTGCGCCGCCGACGTAAAAGCGCCCATTGGTGGGCATCGATACCACGCCGAACACCACACGGCCCTGCTCCACCAACGCGATGTTGACGGTGAACTCCTCGCTGCCGGAAATGAATTCCTTGGTGCCATCCAACGGGTCCACCAACCACCAGCGATGCCAGCCGGCGCGCACGCTTTGGGCAATATCGGCGTCTTCTTCGGAGAGGATCGGAATATCCGGGGCCAGTGCCGTCAGCCCGGCCACGATCACATCATGAGCGGCCATGTCTGCGGCCGTCACCGGCGACTCGTCGGCCTTGTGGTTGACCTGCACGTTGGCGCGCCAGAACGGCAGGATTGCCTCGCCGGCCTGGAGCGCCAGCTCGACCACCGGGGCCATCAGCGAATGAGGAAATGTCATGACAGAAATGCTCCACGCTGGGCCAGCAGGTCACGGGCCAGGTACAGCGCCGCCAAGGCCCGGCCCTCGGTGAACTGCGGGTTCTGTGCCAGGGCCGACAGCTCACGCAGGTTGACCTTGTCCACACGCATCGGCTCGGGCTCGTCACCCTCCAGCCGTTCTTCATACAGATCGGTCGCCAGCACCACCTGGATCTTCTGGCTCATGTAGCCGGGGGACAACGACAGTTCGGTCAGGTGTTCCAACTGGCGCGCACCGAAACCGGCCTCTTCCTTGAGCTCCCGTTCGGCCGCCGCCAGCACGTCTTCGCCTGGCTCGATCAAGCCCTTGGGCAGGGACAGTTCGTAGGCGTCGGTGCCACCGCAATACTCTTCCACCAACACCGCGTGATCGGCATCGAGCATCGCCACGATCATCACCGCGCCGTAGCCCACCCCCTTGCTCGCCAGACGTTCATAGGTGCGCTCAACACCGTTGGAAAACCGCAATTTCAGTTCTTCCACGCAAAACAGGCGGCTGGTAGCGACGATCCGGCGATCGAGTATGGTGGGTTTCTGGCGCATAAACGGCTCCCTGGGCGATAGCGGGCTACTATACCCGGCCTATTCTGATTGTTTGTGTCGGATATCCGATTACCGATGGAGAAGTTTTATGGCTTTGCTGCCCTGGCATGAGATCGATACGGTTCTGCTGGACATGGACGGCACCCTGCTGGACCTGCATTACGACAACCATTTCTGGCTCGAACACCTGCCCCAGCGCTACGCCGAACTGCATGGCGTGAGCCGGGCGATGGCCGAGATGGAGCTGCAGCCGCTGTTCGAGCGCAACGCCGGCCAGTTGCAATGGTATTGCCTGGATTTCTGGAGCACCGAGCTGAAACTGCCGGTACGCGAACTGAAGTTGGAAACCGCGCACCTGATCGCCTTGCGCCCGGACGCCGATACCTTCCTCGCGGCGATCCAGCGGGCCGGCAAGCGCGTGGTGATGATCACCAACGCCCACCGCGATTCATTGTCCCTGAAGCTGGAACGCATCGAACTGGCCCCTTACTTCGACCGCTTGATCAGTTCCCACGACTACGGCTTCCCCAAGGAAAACCCGCAATTCTGGGACGCGCTGCAAGCCGACTTGAATTTCGACCCGGCCCGCAGCCTGTTCATCGACGACACCCTGCCCGTGCTGCGCAGTGCCCGGGACTTCGGCGTGGCGCACTTGCTGGCCGTGAGCGAGCCGGATAGCCGCAAAGGACCGAAGGACACGGGGGAGTTTGACGCGTTGGGGGATTATCGGGACTTGATTGCCGGGCTTTGAACCGGCGCCGCATTCATCGCGAGCAAGCTCGCTCCCACAGTTGGATCGGGGCACGGTCGGAGAAATAGGCCGGCTGTAAGGCCGCATCGCGAGCAAGCTTTGCTCCCACAGGTCCTGCTCAAACAGAGCTGATGGGTGTACGACCGGGAGAGTCAGGCCAGCCCTAAGGCCGCATCGCGAGGAAGCTTTGCTCCCACAGATCCTGCTCAAACAGAGCTGATGGGTGTACGACCGGGAGAGTCAGGTCGGCCCTAAGGCCGCATCGCGAGCAAGCTTTGCTCCCACAGATCCTGCTCAAACAGAGCTGATGGGTGTACGACCGGGAGAGTCAGGTCGGCCCTAAGGCCGCATCGCGAGCAAGCTTTGCTCCCGCAGGTCCTGCTCAAACAGAGCTGATGGATGTACGACCGGGAGAGCCAGGCCGGCTGTAAGGCCGCATCGCGAGCAAGCTTTGCTCCCACAGGTCCTGCTCAAACAGAGCTGATGGGTGTACGACCGGGAGAGTCAGGTCGGCCCTAAGGCCGCATCGCGAGCAAGCTTTGCTCCCACAGGTCCTGCTCAAACAGAGCTGATGGGTGTACGACCGGGAGAGTCAGGCCGGCCCTAAGGCCGCATCGCGAGCAAGCTTTGCTCCCACAGGTCCTGCTCAAACAGAGCTGATGGGTGTACGACCGGGAGAGCCAGGTCGGCTACTAGGCCGCCTCGCGGTGGACGTTGATTTCGGCGCCCCGTTAACCACGATGGCCGAACGCAGGCATTGTGGAGTGGGCATCCCGGCATGGATGCCGGGATAGCCGCGCTGGGCCATGGATGGCCCTTCGCGGCGGGCCCACGGAGCAATGCCGGAGTGAGGGCACACCGAGCCTAGGCGAGGTGCAGAGTGGTGGGGCAAGAGCGTTTTGGTTACTTTTGCGCTCTTCAAAAGTGACCCGCTGTAAGAGCGGAACCATAAGCCGCCGTTACCGCAGCAATGGATATGCACTCGATCGACAACATCCGGGCTGTCAGGCCTGAAGGTTACTCGGGGATACGCAACACCTGCCCCGGATAGATCTTGTCCGGGTGCGACAGCATCGGTTTATTGGCCTCGAAAATTTTCTGGTACTTATTTGCATCACCATAAACACGCTTGGAAATGGCACTCAAGGTGTCACCTTTTTCGACTGTCACAAACTTGGCCTCTTTAGCCACCGGGCCAGTCACCGTAATCTGGTCCTCGACACTGCCGACACCGGCGATATTGCCCACCGCCAACAGGATCTTTTCCTTTTCTTCCTGGCTCGCTACTTCACCGGTGACAATGACTTTGTCGCCGTCGATGGTCGCCTGGACATTCGGATTACCCAGGCCGACCTTTGCGATGTGCGCTTTCAGTTGTTCGCTGGCATTGGCATTCCCGGGGGTCAGCAGATCGATCAGCTTTTCACCGGCTTCCTTCACAAAGCTAAAAATACTCATGGCACACGCTCCTTGATTTAAGTGTCCAGACGCAAAGACTAGACCAGGCGAAACGAACCCGGTTCCCAACCGACCAATGACCCCGCCACGCGCAAGCGCTAGAATCCGAACCTTCCTGCGCCCTGGAGCGAAGATGGACATCAAGCAGCTGAAATTTCTCATCGCGCTCGACGAAACCCGCCACTTCGGCCAAGCCGCCGCACGCTGCCACATCACCCAGCCGACCCTGTCGATGCGCCTGCGCAGCCTTGAAGAAGAACTCGACCTGCCACTGGTCAATCGCGGCCAGCGCTTTGAAGGTTTTACCGCGCCGGGGGAACGGGTGCTGGCCTGGGCGCGCACGGTGTTGGCGGCCTATGACGGGCTGCAGGCCGAAGCGGCGGCCTGTCGCGGCAACCTGGTGGGTACGCTGCGCCTGGGCGTGGTGCCGTTGTCGGACTTCGACCCGATGGCAATGATGCAGCGCTTGCACGCCGAGCACCCCAGCCTGCGTTTCGAATTGTCGTCCCTGAGCTCCGAACGCATCCTTGAACAGTTGGCGAACAACCGTATCGACCTGGGTATTTCCTATCTGGAACGCCTGGACAACGAACGTTTCGAAGCCCTGCCCTTCAGCCACACCCGCATGGGCTTGCTCTACGACCAGCGCTTTTTCTTTTTCGGCGAACAACCGCTGAGCTGGGAAGCGCTGATCGAACTGCCCCTGGGCATGCTCACCAGTGGCATGCATTTTCGCCAATCCATCGATCACAACTTCCACAGCCGGGGCCTCACGCCTCAACCGCTGTTGCAAACCGACGCGGTGCACCAATTGTTACAAGCTGTGCACGGCGGGCTGTGTTGCGCGGTGATGCCGTTGGACAGCGGCCTGAATGTGCTGACCGAAGACTTGCGCATCCAGCCCATCGAAAGCGCGCAGACGTTAGTCCCCCTGGGCCTGATCATGCGACGCGGCGCCCCACGCTCGGCCTTGGCAGAGGCCTGTTTTGCCCTTTACCAGAAATCATCAACGACTTCTTGATCGACGTCATCTATTGGAAGATCAGTAATAGCGATTAGACGTGGCAGATTGCCGCATTTAGTCTTAACACTATTCCTACTTTCAGTGATGCCTATGAACGACAAGCCTCCGGTCAGTCCAGCGCCAGCGATGGAAACATCCGCGCCGGCCGCCAGCCAGAGCTATCGCTACTGCAACCTGGACCACTCCCAATCGGACAGCACCGCGCTGGCCGAGGAAGTGGCGCTGGCGATTGCCTATAACGGCATCAGCCAGGCGGTCATGCTGGTCACCCCCTCCGACCTTGAAGACTTCATCGTCGGCTTCAGCCTCGGCAGCGGCATCATTGAAGACGCATCGGACATCTATGACCTGCAACTGAGCGGTACGGGTGCTGCGCACCATGCCGAGGTGACCATCGCCAACCGCGCCTTCTGGAACCTCAAGCAGCAACGCCGGCAATTGACGGGCACCAGTGGCTGCGGCTTGTGCGGTGTGGAAGCGGTGGAACAGGCATTGCCAAACCTCAAGGTGCTGCCCGGCGCACCGCTGCCACCGGCCCAGTGGCTTGATGGCCTGCGTGACCGTATCAGCCAGTTCCAGCCCCTGGGCCAGTACTGCGGCGCGGTCCACGCCGCGCTGTTCATGAACGCCCAGGGCGAATTGCTGCTGGGTCGCGAAGACATTGGCCGGCACAACGCCCTCGACAAGCTGATCGGCGCGTTGATCCGGCAGCAGATCCCGGTGGCCGGCGGCGTGGCGATCGTCACCAGCCGTTGCAGCCTCGAACTGATCCAGAAAGTCCTGCGGGCCGGCATCCAGACCCTGGTCAGCCTGTCGTCGCCCACGGGCCTTGCGGTGCAGTGGGCCCGCCAACACAACCTCAACCTCATCCACCTGCCGCAAAAAAGTGCGCCGCGGGTCTACAGCCCTGCGATGGAGAAACAAGCGTGAGCAATCATCAACAAGCCGACCAGAAACCCGTACCGCGCTACAAGCCCTACAAGGGCCCGGCCGGTGGCTGGGGAGCGCTGATCAGCGTCGCTCAGGCCTGGTTGACCAGCGACAACGCGCTGAAGAACATCCGCATGATGCTCAAGACCAACCAGAATGGCGGTTTTGACTGCCCAGGTTGTGCCTGGGGTGACTCGCCGGAAAGCGGCGTGGTCAAGTTCTGCGAGAACGGCGCCAAGGCCGTGAACTGGGAAGCCACCAAGCGCCGCGTCGACGCGGCATTTTTCGCCAAGCACAGCGTGACCTCGCTGCTGGAGCAGAGCGACTACTGGCTCGAGTACCAGGGTCGCCTGACCGAGCCAATGCGCTACGACGCCGAAACCGACCGCTACAAGCCCATCAGTTGGGAAGCGGCGTTCGCCCTGGTCGGCAAGCACCTGCAAGGGTTGTCCAGCCCGAACCAGGCCGAGTTCTACACCTCGGGCCGAGCCAGTAACGAAGCGGCCTACTTGTATCAACTGTTCGTGCGCGCCTATGGCACCAACAACTTCCCCGACTGCTCGAACATGTGTCACGAGGCCAGCGGCGTAGCGCTGTCCCAGAGCGTTGGCGTGGGCAAGGGCACGGTGACCTTCGACGATTTCGAGCACGCCGACGCGATTTTCGTCTGGGGCCAGAACCCCGGTACCAACCATCCGCGGATGCTCGAACCGCTGCGCGAGGCGGTGAAACGCGGCGCCCAAGTGGTCTGCATCAACCCGCTCAAGGAGCGTGGCCTGGAGCGCTTCCAGCATCCGCAGAGCCCGATCGAAATGCTCACCAACGGCAATAAGCCGACCAACACCGCCTATTTCCGCCCGGCCCTGGGTGGCGACATGGCGATCTTGCGCGGCATGGCGAAATTCCTGCTGCAGTGGGAGCGTGACGCGCAGAACACTGGCGCTGCGGCGGTGTTCGACCACGCGTTCCTCAACGAACACAGCACCAACGTGCTGGACTACCTGGCTGCGGTCGACGATACGCCGTGGGAACAGATCGTCGAGCAATCGGGCATGACCCTGGTCGACATCGAGCAAGCGGCGCGCATGTACGCCAAAAGCGAGAACGTGATCATGTGCTGGGCGATGGGTATTACCCAGCACCGTCATTCGGTGGCGACCATCCAGGAAATCGCCAACGTGATGATGCTGCGCGGCAACATCGGCCGGCCAGGCGCAGGCCTGTGCCCGGTACGCGGCCACAGCAACGTCCAGGGCGACCGGACCATGGGCATCAACGAGCGTCCGCCAGTGGCGTTCCTCGACTCGCTGGAGCGGCGCTTCCAATTCAAGGTACCGCGTGAAAACGGCCACAACGTAGTCGAGGCGATCCACGCCATGGCCGACGGCCAGGCGAAGGTGTTCATCGCCCTGGGCGGAAACTTTGCCCAAGCCACACCGGACAGCCATCGCACGTTCCAGGCCTTGGCCAATTGCGACCTGACGGTGCAGATCAGCACCAAGCTCAACCGCAGCCATCTGGCTCACGGCAAGGAGGCACTGATCCTGCCGTGCCTGGGCCGCACCGACATCGACCTGCAAACCGAAGGTGCGCAAGCGGTGACCGTGGAAGACTCCTTCAGCATGGTGCATGCCTCCAGGGGCCAGTTGCAGCCGCTGTCGAACCAGATGCGCTCTGAACCGTGGATCATCGCCGGCATTGCCGCCGCCACGCTGGGTAGCCGCCCGGTGGACTGGAACTGGCTGGTGGCCGACTACAGTCGCATCCGCGATCTGATCGCCGAGACCGTACCCGGCTTCAAGGACTTCAACGAAAAGCTGAAGAACCCCGGCGGATTCTATCTGGGCAACAGCGCCGGCTCGCGGCGCTGGAACACCCCGTCGGGTCGCGCCAACTTCAAGCCCAACCGGTTGCCGACCGACCTTGTGCACGAACGCACTCGGGCCACCGGCCAGTTGCCCGACCTGATCATGCAGTCCATGCGTTCCCACGATCAGTACAACACCACCATTTATGGCCTGGATGACCGCTATCGCGGTGTGAAGGGCCAGCGTGACGTGTTGTTCGTCAACGAAGCGGACATCATTCGCCTGGGCTTCAAGCCGGGACAGAAAGCCGACATCGTCTCGCTCTGGGATGACGGTCGCGAGCGTCGGGTCAAGGGCTTTACCCTGCTGGCGTTCGACATTCCTGCCGGGCAGGCTGCGGCCTACTACCCTGAAGTGAACCCGCTGGTGCCACTGGAAAGCACGGGCGACGGCAGCCATACCCCAACGTCGAAATTCGTCGCGATCCGCCTGGAAGCGGCGAGTGAGAATGGACTGATCCTGGCCAAGTCGGCCTGACACACACGTCTATGGCGAGGATTTAGGTTGTGTGGGAGCAAGGCTTGCCCGCGATGAAAGCGGTGCGGTCTTTCAGAAGTTCAGAGTCGCCTGTGTCGCGAGCAAGCTTTGCTCCCACACAGCTTTGTTCTCACAATCCTATTTTTCGAACGCCCACAAAAAAGGCCGTTTCCCATAGAAAACGGCCTGTCCGAAGTAGCTAAAGACCGGCCGAATTGCCTTAAGTTCCCACCGAAAAACAATAACTTAGAGAATTGTGCACAAGTCGTGTTACTCGTCGGATTTCTATTGTAACCAAGCGAAGCCAGCCTCAGGATCGCGCCGTCATCCCTTTGAGGCTCCTCTATGAAGTTCTCCTCCATTCTCTTGTTGTCCCTTAGCCTGACCAGTGGCATCGCTTCTGCCGGTGGCACTGCCGAAGCAGGTGTGGGCGGCGCATTGGGCGGGGTTTTGGGTTCGGTCGTCGGCCAGTCCCTGGGCGGCAACACCGGTTCCACTATCGGCGCGGCGCTGGGCGGTGCGGGCGGCAGTGCAGTCGGTGCAGACAGACACAGCCGCGGCGAAGCGGCGATCGGCGGTGCGCTGGGCGCGGCCGGTGGTAACGTGGTCGGCCGTAGCGTCGGCGGCAGCACTGGCAGCCTGATCGGTGCGGCGGCGGGCGGCGGCGCGGGTGGCGCGCTGGGTAACTACATGGGCAAGGACGATGACGATGATCGTCGTTATGACGGTCGCCGTGGTGACCGCCGCTACTACCGTGACGGCCACCCAGGTCGCGGCCATGCCTACGGGCATCGCAAAAAACATCATCGCCACTACCGCGACTAACGGCTGACTGATATCCGCCGTTGAAGATCGCAGCCTCCGGCAGCTCCCAGAGCTGACAGGAGGCTGCGATTTTTTGTTTCAGACCACCAACTGTTCCAAAGCCCCACGCAGCCGATCCGGAATCGCCACTGGCCGATTCGACGCCCGGTCCACGAATACGTGAACAAAACGCCCCGCCGCGCAAGCCTCCTCCTCGCCCGCCTTGAACACCGCCAGCTCGTATTGCACCGAACTGCTGCCCAGCTTGCCGACCCGCAGGCCAATTTCAATCCGGTCTGGAAAGGCAATCGAGGCGAAGTAGTCGCAGGCCGAGCTCACCACGAACCCCACCACCTCTCCGTCATGGACATCCAGGCCACCCACTTCGATCAGGTAGGTATTCACGGCGGTGTCGAAAAAACTGTAGTAGGTGACGTTATTGACATGACCGTACACATCGTTGTCGTGCCAGCGTGTGGTGATGGGTTGCAAGTGTGGGTATTCGTTGCGTTGGGGCATCAAGTGCTCTTCATGGTTGTTCAATGGTTCACGGGATGGCGACCTATCGGTTCGCGAACCCCTTGCCCTGTGCTGCCAGCTCGCCGATCAGGCGCGCGGGCTTCCACTGGTCGCCCTGCTTCGTTTCGAGCTCCAACAGGCGTGTGTGGATATTCTCCAGCCCCTGCCCGTCGGCCCAGGCCATCGGCCCGCCCTTGTCCACTGGGAAGCCGTAACCGTTCAGGTAGACCAGGTCGATATCGTGGGCCGACTCGGCAATGCCTTCCTGCAGGATCTTTGCCCCCTCGTTGACCAGCGCCAGCAAGCAGCGCTCGAGGATTTCCTCCGGGCCGATCTCGCGACGCTGGAAACCCAGCGCCTCACTGACCCGCAGCACCAGCGCATCGACCTCGACATCATGCTCGGCCTGTCGACTGCCCGGTTCGTAGTGATAGTACCCATTGCCGCTTTTCTGGCCGAAGCGTCCCAGCTCGCACAAACGGTTGTCCACTTGCACCTCGGGCGCGTCCTGGCCCTTGCCCGCCAGCTCACGGGCGCGCCATTCCAGGTCGATGCCGACGACGTCGTACATGCGAAACGGCCCCATGGCGAAGCCGAAGCCTTGCAACGCCGCATCCACCTGATGGGGGAATGCCCCCTCCAGCAGCATCTTGCGCGCTTCCAGCACATAAGGATGAAGCATTCGGTTGCCAATGAATCCATGGCAATTGCCCGATACAACGCTGACCTTGCCCATGCGCTTGCCCAGCACCAACGCCGCGTCCAGCACCGTTTTGGAGGTTTGTGCTCCGCGAACGATTTCCAGCAGCTTCATGATGTGCGCCGGGCTGAAGAAATGCAGGCCCAGGACCTGGGTTGGCCGGCGGGTGACAGCGGCGATGGCATCGATGTCCAGCGCCGAGGTGTTGCTCGCCAGGATGGCTTCGGGCTTGAGCAGGCCGTCCAGCTCACGAAAGATTTTCTGTTTGAGCTCAAGGTTTTCGTAAACCGCTTCGATCACCAGGTCCACATTGCGGATTGCCGCGTAATCCTCCGCCCGTGTCACCCGGGCGATCCGCGCATCGGCCTCACCCTGGTCGATACGGCCCTGGCGCACGCCATGGGCATAGGTCTCGGCCACGGCGACCAGGGCCTGCTCGAGCATCTGCGGATTGTTGTCGACCCACTGCACCGCTACGCCCGCGTTGGCCAGGCACATCACGATGCCCCTGCCCATGGTGCCTGCTCCGACCACCGCGGCACGCTGAATATCGAAAGGTGTCTGGTTCATGTTGGCTCTCTTGTTGGCGATCCGAAGACAGCCTTCACCTTAGTCAGCCGCCGAATATTTTTGAAATTTATTCGTGTGATGAAGGGCATTCAGCGAATGGATGCAGCTCACAGGTGCGCTTGAGCCCACTGACGAACTTCAGCGTATGGGTATGCCTCCAGTGCGGCATATCCGTGGATCTTCCGCGCCTTCAATCGGGTGAACAGCGGCACGCTGATTGCGCACAGGAAGCGGGTGAGGCGCTCGGCAGAGGGCACGCGGCCGCTATGCTGCTCGTGCTTGTGGATAAAGTCGCCGCACAGCGCCTCGAAGTTTTTATCCACAAGCGCCGGCAACGCAGGCGGCTCCGGCAGGCGAGCGACATGCCCATGGCACACCGAACAATGGCCACACTGGATTGGCGCATGGTCATCGCCGAAATATTGCGCCAGGCGGTAACCCAGGCAACGGTCGGTGGCGAACAACTCGAGCATGGCGTGGATTCGCGCGATTTCACCTTGTTCGTGTCGGGTGAAATAGGCGTGTAGCTCGGCACTCAAGACCTGCGTATCCAGGTCCGCTTGCAGCACGCTGTACACCTCGGTCATCTGTTTGCTTTCCAGCTCGATCCAGCCCTTTTCCTGGAAATAATCCAGCGCCTTGACCACACGATTACGCTCAGCGTGATATTGCTGGTACATCCCATCGAAATTTACCGTGGCCCAGGCCCGGGCGCGACTGGAGGTCTGGATGATGGCCGAGACGAAGTCCCTTCGCTCACCTTCGAAGTGCGCCAGCAGCTCGTGCGGCTCGCTCAGGTACTTGAAGCGATACTCCGCGAAATAGGCATAGCGTGGCGCGATCAGCCGGCGCAGCTCCAACTGGACCAGCAGCGTCTTGAGCGGCAGTTGCCGGATGTTGCTCTGGTCCGCCAAGGGGCCCAGCAAGAACTCCCATTGCCCATCGGGGCCGGCGGCCTTCAGGTCATCGAGCACACAACGAATGCCTGCAAGTTCCGGCGTATCGCCATACACAAAGTTTTCCAGCACGTTGAGACTGTCGCGGTTGGCCAGCACCAGGCAATCGGACGGCTGCCCATCCCGCCCGGCCCGGCCGATTTCCTGGCTGTAGTTCTCGATGGACTTGGGCAGATCGAAATGCACGACATTGCGGATATCGCTCTTGTCGATGCCCATGCCGAAAGCGATGGTCGCGACGATGCAATTGGATTGCCCGCCCATGAACCTCCGCTGGATATCTTCGCGTTGTTCATGGGGCAAACCGGCGTGATAGGCCTCGGCCACGATACCGTGCTGGCCCAGGTGTTCGGCGATCTGCTCGGCGGTTCGCTGCAAGGTGACGTAGACAATGCTCGGTTGCCCGGCCCGCTCGCCCAGCCATTGCACCAGCCGTGCGCGCTTGTCGGCACCCAGTACGGGCTCGACCAGCAGATTGAGGTTCGACCGGTAGAAACCGGTCGTCACCACATCGGCGGCGGCGATGGCGAATTTCGCCTGCATGTCCGCGATGACCTTGGGTGTGGCGGTGGCCGTCAGCAGCAACACCTGGGGAATATTGAACTCACGCTGGTAATCGGGAAGCTTGAGGTAGTCAGGTCGGAAGTTATGCCCCCATTCGGAAATACAGTGGGCCTCGTCCACCACCAGCAACGAGATCGGCACCTGCTGCAGGAAATTGCGAAAGCGCTCGTTCTTCAGGCGCTCCACGGAGATCATCAGGATCTTCAACTCGCCCGACCGGGCCCGCGCCATGGCGTCGTTGGCTTCGTCACGGCCCTGGGCCGAATCGATACTCGCCGCCGCGATGCCGTGGCGCTTGAGGAACGCCAACTGGTCCTGCATCAGCGCCAGCAACGGTGAGACCACCAGGGTCAGGTGCGGCAAGAGCAATGCCGACAATTGATAACACAGGGACTTGCCCGAGCCGGTGGGGAAAATGGCCGCCGCCGACCGACCGGCCAGCACGGCGCCGATGGCCGCCTCCTGCCCGGGACGAAACTGTGGATAACCGAAAACCTGTTCCAGGGTGCTGTGCATGCGCGGTCGCTCCTTTGACTGCTGCGATGCCCAAAGCCTAGCGCGGCAACGCGGCGAGTCGAGAAAAGGTCGGGGTCAAAAACGATACGGGATGATACAGCCTGGTGCCTAAGACTTGGACCGGGAAATAAACCACGGGAAATGCGAAGGAACCTACCGCCTCGCGGCGTTGGCGGTTGGACTCAAGCATGATGATTACCAAACATCCCGATAATCAAAAGACACCTGATAGTCGTATATCGATAAATCCAAGGCATGCTCGAAATGTGGCTGTAGGACTTCAGCCCATTCGGTACTCACGTCGAAGTTCCCATTATTAATATTGTTTTCCAAAGAAAGATCCAGATCGTCGAGAACAATAAAATCGTCATCAAAATCCTTCGAATACTCTTTTCCGACCAGAACCTCCGTTTCTTTATCGAACCATCTCAACCTGACTTTTAATCCCATATCACACCGATCCAATTATTTTCAGGCGAGAAAGCAGGTCAAATAACCGAACCATCAAAATAATGGTAAGACGTCAAGTAAAGATCCAAGTCTTGCGGAAATACCGACGATGTCAACCGCTCAATTTCGAGCATCTGCCCCACGGAAAGCCTGAATTCCAAACCGATATGATCATCATTGTGCATCCATCGCATTACAGGCTTCAAATCCTCCACCGACAAGCTAATGCGCTCCTCAAATATCATTACGTTCTTATTGGCATGGAAGCCTATTATCCAAAACTCGCTATACGCCATCTAAAACTCTACGAACCATTAATGCGATGATCACCCCAGACCTGCGGAACACTGGTCTTTCCTTTCGTCATGCTTCATCCCTGCTCGGTCGCCGTTACCCCCATTGAAAGGGCGTGGCGAACCTTACCGAGCGGCCAGGGAAATACTCAGCAGACGGTTCCGAGACTACTGTGAGACCTTTCTTCTTTTTCCAATGGCCTGCGATTCCCCCTAAACTTTCCCTCCAGACGGACGCACGCCAACATCCCGGAACCCCCGCCATGCACCTCGCCCCAGACTTCCCCGACGATCACACCATGCGCCAGCTCATGGAGCTGCTCCACGAAGAAATCGGCCTGCCTGAACGCAAGACGATTCGCCTGGACACCGCGATCAATCTCGACCTGGGTTGCGATGGCGCGGACGCCCGGCATCTGATGGAGGCACTGGAGGAGCGCTTCGCCATCGAGCTCATCGATTACGACGCCTACCGCTATTTTCAGCCTGAAGGATTTGATGTGTTTCAAAAGCGCAGAGCCAAGGGCCGTGGGAACAAGACGCCACTGACCATCGGCATGCTCTACAAGGCAATCAAGGCGCAACGATGGGATACGCGGGAAGTGGAAGAGGCCTAGCTGATCGGGGCGCCTCAAATAGTCGCCCATAAAAAAACCGCCCATAAAGGGCGGTTTTTTATTCACCAACCAAGCCTTACAGCTGTGGACCGGCAGCCTTGATCGCGTCGCTCACGTCGAACTTCTTGAAGTTCTCGGTGAACAGACCGGCCAATGCCTTGGCCGCTTCGTCGTAGGCAGCTTTGTCGGCCCAGGTGTTGCGTGGGTTCAACAGGACAGTCTCGACGCCTGGGACAGCCAGCGGCACGTCCAGGTTGATGATGTCCAGGTGTTCGGTTTCAGCACCGATCAGCGCGCCGCTCTGGATCGCCGCGATCACCGCACGGGTGGTCGGGATGTTGAAGCGCTTGCCAACGCCGTAGCCGCCGCCGGTCCAGCCGGTGTTGACCAGGTAGACCTTGGAGCCGAAACCACGGATGCGCTTGATCAGCAGCTCAGCGTACTCACCGGCTGGACGCGGGAAGAACGGGGCGCCGAAGCAGGTGGAGAAGGTCGACTTGATGCCGCTGCCCGAACCCATTTCGGTCGAACCCACCAGCGCGGTGTAGCCGGACAGGAAGTGGTAGGCGGCTTGTTCTTCGCTGAGGATCGACACTGGCGGCAGTACACCGGTCAGGTCGCAGGTCAGGAAGATCACGGCGTTTGGCTCGCCACCGAGGTTTTTCGGTGCGCGTTTTTCGATCAGCTCACGCGGGTAGGCGGCGCGGCTGTTCTGGGTCAGGCTGTCGTCGGCGTAGTCGGCTTTCTTGGTGACCGGGTCCAGGACGACGTTTTCCAGTACGGCGCCGTGCTGGATGGCTTTCCAGATAACTGGCTCGTTCTTCTCGGACAGGTCGATGCACTTGGCATAGCAGCCGCCTTCGATGTTGAAGACCACGCCCACGCCCCAGCCGTGCTCGTCGTCACCGATCAGGTAACGACTTTCATCGGCGGACAGGGTGGTCTTGCCAGTGCCCGACAGGCCGAAGAACAGGGTCACATCGCCCTCTTCGCCCATGTTCGCGGCGCAGTGCATCGGCAGCACGTCAACGGCCGGCAGCAGGAAGTTCTGCACGGAGAACAGGGCTTTCTTCATTTCACCGGCGTAACGCATGCCGGCGATCAGCACTTTCTTGGCCGCGAAGTTGATGATCACGGTGCCGTCGGAGTTGGTGCCGTCACGCTCAGGCTCGCAAACGAAGTTCGGCGCGTTGAGGATCTGCCACTCGTCCTTGCCACCGGCGTTGTACTGCTCGGGGTTGATGAACAGGCAACGGCCAAACAGGTTGTGCCACGCGGTCTCGGTGGTCATCTTGACTGGCAGGTAGTGCGCAGGGTCGGAGCCTACATGCACGTGGGATACGAAACGCTCGCGCTCGCCCAGATAGGCTTCGACGCGGCTCCACAGGGCATCGAACTTGTCGGCCGGGAACTTGCGGTTGATCGGGCCCCAGGCGATGGCGTCCTGGGTGGTTGGCTCTTCCACGATGAAACGGTCGACTGGCGAGCGACCGGTACGATGACCGGTACGAACAACCAGCGCGCCAGTATCGGCAAGCTCGCCTTCACCGCGATTCAGGGCTTCTTTGACCAGATCATCGACACTCAGATCGGTGTACACGGCGTTATTGGCTTGCGTCATGAGATTCCCCGTCGGCCCGTGGCCGAGTGCTCCAAACGTTTTGTAGTAGGAAGTCGCGCACTACTACCCGAAAAAAGTGGGCCGGATTATGCCAGAAAACCCCAAAAAGAGTAGGGCCCTCCCGTCAGTACGGCGTAAATCCGGCACTTGCCAGGAGATTTACCTGCGCTGAAACGTTTTAGTGACGAGTATCTGACGGCGTGTCGACACCCGCACCCGCGAACAATTGAGCGATGTCCGCCGCGTCGAACAGGTAGCGCTCGTTGCAAAACTGGCAATCGACCTCGATGGCACCGCCATGCTCGATCACCAGTTGCTGCGCATCTTCCAGACCCAGACTGACCAGCGCATTGGCGGAACGTTCACGAGAGCAACTGCATTGGAAGCGCAACGGCTGTCCGTCGAACAAGCGTACCTGCTCCTCGTGATAGAGGCGATGCAACACGGTTTCGTTGTCCAGGCTCAACAGCTCATCGGCGCTCAGGGTGCCGGCCAGAGCGGTGACGTGCTGCCAACTGGCATCACGTTCTTCCGGGTCGCGCAGGCGATCGGCAGGCAGTTGCTGCAGCAGTAAACCGCGAGCACGCCGCCCGTCGGCGTAGAGCCAGAAGCGGGTATTGGTCTGCTGGGACATGACGAAGTAGTTGGTGAAGCAATCGGCCAGGGTTGCCCCGTCCAGATCGACAATTCCCTGGTAACGCTGGCCTTGGGTCGGATCGACCGTGAGGGCCAGCACGCCATTGGGCATCATATCGGCCAGCGTTGCGTCAGGCCCGATCTGCTCGGCGTCATAACGGGCCAGGCCACGGATTTCGCGCTCACTGGAGCACTCGATCATCAGCAACGGCACCGGACCATCGGAACGCGCCTGGAGAATCAGCAAGCCATCGAACTTCAAGGTGCCCACCAACAACGCCGCAGCCGCCATCAGCTCGCCGAGCATTTGTGCGACCGGCTCCGGGTAGGGGTGCTTGGCGAGGACTTCGGCGTAGCTACGCTCCAACGCCACCAGCTCGCCACGGGCGTCGCTGTCATCGAAGATGAAACGTTGGGTGTAGTCGGTATCCGGTAAATCAGTCATAGGGTCTGGTATCTGAGGTGATGACAAATGATGGCAGGCATTTTATGGGCATTCAGGGTGGGTTCCAAGCAAGGCTTGGGTTTGCCTGACGGGAAGGTACTGACACCTCACCTGAATATGCAGGACTGAGGCATTGTGGCGAGGGAGCTTGCTCCCGCTGGGCTGCGCAGCGGCCCCAAAATCTTACGGTCGCTGCGCAACCGAGCGGGAGCAAGCTCCCTCGCCACGGGTGAAATGACCGGCGCTTTATTCGCTGTTGCTGCCACGAAACTTGAACAGGTCCCGGCGCTGCTTCTTGCTCGGCTTGCCGTCGGTGCTGACCCCCAGGGCGCCGGCCTTGCGTTGCGCGGCGGCGGTTTCACGTTTGGCGATACTGGCTTCGGTTTCGCGATACAGCGCCTGCGCTTCAGGCGCGCCGCGACGCACGATCGACAGGGCCTCGACCACCACGGTCTTTTCATCGAAGCCGGTGCGGATGACAAATTCATCGCCAACGCGTGGCTCTTTGCCCGGCTTGCAACGCTCTCCCCGGTGATGGACCTTGCCGCTTTCGATGGCGGTCTTCGCCAGGGCCCGCGTCTTGTAGAATCGCGCCGCCCACAACCATTTATCGAGACGGACCTTGTCGTCCTCTTCCTTTTTTTGTGCCACTGCGTTTCCTCTTTTCTGCCAATAGCCAGAACTGTACTACCGTTTTTGTCGAGCGCACGAATCCGGCTCGACGGATAGAATGCCCGCCGAACCACCGTCACACACATGGCTTGGGTCGCAATCGGTTACAAGCACAAACAAGTGCGTAGATAACTGTCGCCATTTTGTGATTATTCTGCGTGAATACCGCGATTCGCGGAGTCCACGATCCGATGTACTGATCGCAGGTTTTTTTATTGAAGACTTTTGACCATTTGACCGTTGTCGGTCTGCGCGAGTGGGTGGCGCTCCCGGATCTGGGAGTCGTGGGCCTGCGGGCAAAAATCGACACCGGCGCCAGCACCTCCAGCCTGCATGCCACCGACATCGAGCCATTCGAGCGCGATGGCGAAAAGTGGGTGCGCTTCACGGCGCACCTCGGCACGGTGGTGCAGTTGCGCCATCGCCGTTGCGAAGCGCCACTGGTGGCCCGCAAGACCATAAAGAGTTCCAACGGCCACGCTCAGGTCCGCTACGTGATCAGCACCACGCTGGCGCTGGGTGACCGGGTCTGGCGGGTCGAGTTCACCCTTGCCTGCCGCAAATCCATGCGATATCGCCTGTTACTGGGTTCCAAAGCCTTGATCGACGGCCAACTGGTGGTCAATCCGGGTACCAAATACGTTCAAGACAAGCCGGCATTCCCGGTGTCCACTACCTCTGCCACAGGTGTTGCATGAAGATCGCTGTGCTGTCGCGTAATCCGCGTCTGTATTCCACTCGTCGCCTGGTTGAAGCCGGGACCGAACGAGGCCATGAAATGGTGGTGATCGATACCCTGCGCGCCTACATGAACATCGCCAGCCACAAGCCGCAGATCCATTACCGTGGCAAGCCGCTGGAAGGGTTCGATGCGGTGATCCCGCGCATCGGCGCATCGGTGACGTTCTATGGCTGCGCCGTGTTGCGTCAGTTCGAAATGATGGGGGTGTTTCCCCTCAACGAGTCGGTGGCCATCGCCCGCTCCCGGGATAAGCTGCGCTCGCTGCAGTTGCTGTCACGGCGCGGGATCGGCCTGCCCGTCACCGGTTTTGCCCATTCCCCCGATGACATTCCCGACCTGATTGCGATGGTCAACGGCGCACCGCTGGTGATCAAGGTGCTGGAAGGTACCCAGGGCATCGGCGTGGTCTTGTGTGAAACCGCAACGGCGGCGGAATCGGTGATCGAGGCGTTCATGGGCCTGAAGCAGAACATCATGGTCCAGGAGTACATCAAGGAAGCCGGTGGCGCGGACATTCGCTGCTTCGTCGTGGGCGACAAGGTGATTGCCTCGATGAAACGCCAGGCCAAGCCCGGAGAGTTCCGCTCCAACCTGCATCGCGGCGGCAGTGCCAGCCTGATCAAGATCACACCGGAAGAACGCATGACCGCCCTGCGGGCCGCGAAAGTCATGGGCCTGGCCGTGGCGGGCGTGGACATCCTGCGTTCCAACCACGGACCGCTGGTGATGGAGGTCAACTCCTCGCCAGGCCTGGAAGGGATCGAGACCACCACGAGCAAGAACGTGGCCGGGATCATCATCGAGCATTTGGAAAAGAATGGCGGGCCGAACATGACCCGGACCAAGGGCAAGGGTTAACGCACCAGTACAAAACCTGTGGGAGCGGGCCTTTGTGGGAGCCGAGCTTGCTCGCGATGAAGGCGCCTCGGTCTACTGGAAGACCCTGTTATCGTTCATCGCGAGCAAGCTCGGCTCCCACAGGGCTCGCTCCCACAAGGTTCTCTGTCTTACTTGAGAAAAGCCGCTACACCGCATCCCGAGGCAGCATCAAGCCCAACGGCAAGCGCACTCGAGCTTCCAGCCCACCACCGACGCGGTTACGCAGCTCGACATTGCCGCCGTGCATCGAGGCGATGCGCTTGACGATGGCCAGGCCCAGCCCCGTGCCCTTCCCACCCCGGGCGCGATCACCGCGAGTGAAGGGGTTGAAAATGGCTTCCAGCTCAGAGGGATCGATGCCGGCGCCACGGTCCATGACGCTCAGCACCACATAAGGCGCGCTGGTGTCACCGGAGACATAGGCCGCGACTTCGACACCGGTGCCTGCGTGGTTCAGCGCATTGCCGATCAGGTTGTTCAGCAAGCGCTTCATCGACACGCGGCGCAACGGGAACGGCTGGATCGGCTCCAGGCGCAGGTGCAATTTCTCATCGTTCTGGTTATAGGGCGCGGCCACCTCCCGCACCAATTCACTGAGGTCCACCTCTTCCACCGACTCGTCACGACCGTCGCGAATGAACGCCAGGAACTGGTCGAGAATCGCGTCCATGTCCTCGATGTCGCGGACCATCTCGTCGGTCAGGTCGGTGTGCTCGCCCATCAACTCCAGCGACAACCGTAGCCGGGTCAGCGGCGTGCGCAGGTCATGGGAGACGCCAGCGAGCATCAACTCACGCTCGCGCCCGGCCTGTTCGACATCCTCGGCCATCTGGTTGAAGGCACGGTAGACCTCGGTCATTTCGCTGGGCGTATCGCTGATGGGCAGCCGCACGCTGCGCCCCTGGCCCAGTTGGCGGGCGGCGTAGACCAGGCGTTTCAATGGTTGGTTGAGCTGGCTGACGAAGATCCACGCCGACGCCGTCGACAGCAGGCCGATGGCCAGGAACCAGCCGAGCACGTTCCAGATTTTCTGGCCGCGCAGCGGATGCGGGTACAACGGTACTTTCAGCCAGCCATCCCCCAGGCTCGGGGCCCGCACCCACAGCGCCGGCGGCGAGTGCATGCGCAATCGCACCTCGGTATCGGCGCCCAGTTCGGCCTGCATCTGGCGTTGATAGATCTCGCTGTAGGGCCAGTGTTGCTCGCCCTCCGGCACGCCGGCACCGACAACGCGGATCAGCGTCGCCGCCTCGGCAATTTTCGCTCGGTTGGTTTCGTCCGCCGCCCAATAGGCCCGCAGGGTCAAGGCAACACCGTGGCTGTACTGCCGGTCCACGAGAACGTCTTCGTTCATCAGCAGGTACACCAGCGTCAGCGCCTTGGAGAAGAGCACGACGATCAGCACCAGCCAGAGGGTGCGGGAGAAGAAACTCTGGGGGAACCAAACGGGGGTTTTCATGAATAACCGCTACACACTTGCAGGAGCGAGCGATGCTCGCACAATGACAGACCGCGAGTCGCCTGGAAGAAGACATTTCAACCGGCCAGGCCACCCGCTCCTACAAATCGCCGATCACTTGCTGGCGGCGCCATCCGGTACGAACACATAACCCACGCCCCAGACGGTCTGGATGTACCGCGGCTTGGAAGGATCGGGTTCGATCATCCGGCGCAGACGGGAAATCTGCACGTCGATGGAGCGCTCCAGCGCATCCCATTCACGACCACGGGCCAGGTTCATCAACTTGTCGCGGGTCAGCGGCTGGCGGGCGTTCATCACCAGGGCCTTGAGCACCGCGAACTCGCCGGTGGTGAGCATATGGACCTCATCACCGCGCTTGAGCTCGCGAGTGGCCAGGGACAGCTCATAGTCACCGAAGGTCACGCTCTCATCTTCGCTGCCTGGCGCGCCAGGTACCGGCGCCGACTGGCGACGCAGCACCGCCTTGACGCGGGCCATCAGCTCGTCGGGGTTGAACGGCTTGGCCAGGTAATCGTCGGCGCCCAGTTCCAGGCCCTTGATACGGCTCAGCTCGTCGCCCTTGGCGGTGAGCATGATGATCGGGATCTGGTTGTTGGCACCGCGCAGGCGGCGGCAGGCTGTCAGGCCGTCTTCACCGGGCAGCATCAGGTCGAGCACCACCAGGTTGAAAACTTCACGGGCCAGCAGTCGGTCCATTTGCTCGGTGTTCGGTACGGTGCGGGCGCGGTAGCCCTTGCTGACGAAAAAGCGTTCCAGCAAGCTGCTCAGCCCCGGATCGTCGTCAACAATAAGAATTTTTTCGCCTTCAGCAGTTTGTGCAGTGCTGCTCATAGGAAGCTCCTTTGATCTCGGCGCGCATTATGGCCTAGCTGCCGTTATACGCACGGTGTGCATTGTTAGCAGATTTTTCCTCTATCTCCACAAATCCGGGCATCAAGCCTACAGACCATGTCCCCCCCTCAGGACGGAACGCTGGTTATAATGCGCGGCCTTTTGTGCCAGGGAATGCCGGATCGTGACCCGGCGTGCCATTTTTTCCCCTTGGCCAGGCAGCACTTTTTGAATTTCGCGGGTCAACAGGCAGCCTTTTGACCCAGGCAGCGGCGCATGCCAGGCCGCTCAACCAGTCTCGCCGAGCCCGGCTTCTGCGGTGGCGAGCCTGATTTCACAATTTGTCAGGTGGTTTTATGGACAGCATCAACAGCCGCATCGCCGAGGAACTCGGCGTACGCCCACAACAGGTCGAAGCGGCCGTCGCGCTACTCGATGAAGGTTCCACGGTGCCTTTCATCGCCCGTTACCGGAAAGAAGTGACCGGCAGCCTCGATGACATCCAATTGCGGCACCTGGAAGAGCGCCTGCGCTACCTGCGAGAACTCGACGAACGGCGCATCAGCATCCTGGCCAGCATCCAGGAGCAGGGCAAGCTGACCCCGCAACTTGAGCGCGACATCAAGCTGGCCGACACCAAGACCCGCCTCGAAGACTTGTACCTGCCCTACAAGCAAAAGCGCCGCACCAAGGGCCAGATCGCCCTGGAAGCCGGCCTCGGCGAGCTGGCCGACGGCCTGTTCAACGACCCGACCCTGGCCCCGGAAGCCGAAGCCGCGCGCTTCGTCGATGCCGAAAAAGGCGTGGCGGACGTGAAAGCGGCGCTGGAAGGCGCCAAGTACATCCTCATGGAGCGCTTCGCCGAAGACGCCAACCTGCTGGAAAAACTGCGCAGCTACCTCAAGCAGGAAGCCACCCTCAGCGCCCGGGTGATCGCCGGCAAGGAAGAGGAAGGCGCGAAGTTTCGCGACTACTTCGAACACGACGAACCGCTCAAGAGCATGCCGTCCCACCGCGCCCTGGCGATTTTCCGTGGTCGCAACGAAGGCATTCTCAGCTCCGCACTGAAAGTCGGTGAAGAATTGCCCGGCACCATGCACCCGTGCGAAGGCATGATCGGCCAGCAGTTCGGCATCCAGAACCAGAATCGCGCCGCCGACAAATGGCTGGCCGAGGTGGTGCGCTGGACCTGGAAGGTCAAGCTCTACACCCACCTGGAAACCGACCTGCTGGGCGAGTTGCGCGATAACGCCGAGACCGAGGCGATCAACGTGTTCGCCCACAACCTGCACGACCTGCTGCTGGCCGCACCGGCCGGCCCGCGCGCCACCCTGGGCCTGGACCCGGGCCTGCGCACCGGTTGCAAGGTGGCCGTGGTGGATTCCACCGGCAAACTGCTGGACCACGCCACGGTGTACCCGCACGTGCCGCACAACAAGTGGGACCAGACCCTCGCCGTGCTCGCCGCCCTGTGCGCCAAGCATTCGGTGGACCTGATCGCCATCGGCAACGGCACCGCCAGCCGCGAGACCGACAAGCTGGCCGCCGAGCTGATCAAGAAATACCCAGCCATGAAGATGACCAAGGTCATGGTCTCCGAGGCCGGCGCTTCGGTTTACTCGGCGTCGGAACTGGCCTCCAAGGAATTCCCGGACCTGGACGTGTCGATCCGTGGCGCGGTGTCCATCGCCCGTCGCCTGCAGGATCCACTGGCGGAACTGGTCAAGATCGACCCGAAATCCATCGGTGTCGGCCAGTACCAGCACGACGTTTCCCAACTGAAACTGGCCCGCGGCCTGGACGCGGTGGTGGAGGATTGCGTGAACGCCGTGGGCGTGGACGTGAACACCGCTTCGGTGGCGCTGTTGGCGCGTATCTCCGGCCTGAACGCCACCCTGGCGCAGAACATCGTCACCCACCGTGACGAACACGGCGCGTTCAAGACCCGCGCCGCGTTGAAGAAAGTCCCGCGCCTGGGTGAAAAGACCTTCGAACAGGCCGCCGGCTTCCTGCGGGTGATGAACGGCGATAACCCGCTGGACTCCTCCGCTGTCCACCCTGAAGCCTACCCGCTGGTGCAACGCATCGCCGCCCAGACCGACCGCGACATCCGTTCGCTGATCGGTGACGCCGGGTTCCTCAAGCGCCTGGACCCGAAGAAGTTCACCGACGAAACCTTCGGCCTGCCCACCGTCACCGACATCCTCCAGGAACTGGAGAAACCGGGCCGCGACCCGCGCCCCGAGTTCAAGACCGCCGAGTTCCAGGACGGCGTCGAAGACCTCAAGGACCTGCAACCGGGCATGATCCTCGAAGGCGTGGTGACCAACGTCACCAACTTCGGTGCCTTCGTCGACATCGGCGTGCACCAGGACGGTCTGGTGCACATCTCGGCCTTGTCCGAGAAGTTCATCAAGGACCCGCGCGAAGCGGTGAAGGCCGGTGATGTGGTGAAAGTGAAGGTCATGGAAGTCGACATCCCGCGCAAACGCGTCGGCCTGTCGATGCGCATGAGCGACACGCCGGGCGAGAAAGTCGACGGTGCCCGTGGTGCACGTCCTGGCTCGACGCCTCGTCAGTCGCAGAACACCGCGCCGCGCAAGGAGACCACCACTGCGGCTCCGTCCAACAACGCCATGGCCTCGTTGTTCGCCAATGCCAAGCAGTTGAAGAAACGCTGATGGAGGTGCCAGCCGGGTTGGTGGAGAGCGCGTTCTTCAAGCTGCTCGGCTGCCGTCTGCACAGCCTTGGGGATGGGGTGGCGCAAGTCGCCCTGAGCCTTGAGCCGGCGCTGCGCAATCGCGGCGGCAAGCTGCACGGCGGCGCGCTGTTCAGCCTGGTGGACATCGCCATGGGACTGGCCTGCTCCAGTGTCCATGGCTTTGACCAGCAGAGCGCGACCATCGAATGCAAGATCAACTACATTCGCGCCGTGTCCGACGGCGACGTGTTGTGCACCGCCCGGGTCATCCACCCGGGCCGGCGCACGCTGGTGGTCGAGGCCGAGGTGATGCAAGGCGACAAACTGGTCGCAAAAGCGCAAGGCACGTTCGCTGTCCTATAGCTCCCTGTCATCGATTTGCGGTAATTTCGATGCCATGAATGCCGCGCCGAACCCCCTTGTGGGAGCGAGCCTGCTCGCGATAGCGGTGGACCAGTCAACATAAAAGTTGACTGACAGACCGCTATCGCGAGCAGGCTCGCTCCCACAGGGGGTGTGATGATTGTCTTTGGCAGCATGAAAACCAGGCGAAAACGCCAGTTTTAACTTCACCCTTGTAGACCGTCTTGCCCACCCCCATATTGGGGCGACTGACGCGTGAAGGAATTCAACTTGAGCGACCTTTTAAACCGCCGCCTGGCCCTGCTCGGCGAGCGCGCCAACCTCTCCCTGCTCGAACGGTGCCTGCACGGCATCGAGCGTGAATGCCTGCGCGTCACCGGCGATGGGCACCTGGCGCAGACCCCGCATCCCAAAGCCCTGGGTTCGGCGCTGACCAACGAACAGATCACTACCGACTATTCCGAGTCGCTGTTGGAGTTCATCACGCCAGCCCTGGCCAACCCGGCCGATACCCTGCGCAGCCTCGACAAGATCCACCGGTTTGCCTACAGCAAACTCGGCGACGAGTACCTGTGGAGCCCTTCGATGCCGTGCCCACTGCCGGCGGAAGAGGACATCCCGATCGCGTATTACGGCACCTCGAACATCGGTCGTCTCAAGTACGTCTATCGCAAGGGCCTGGCCCTGCGCTACGGCAAGACCATGCAATGCATTGCCGGGATCCACTACAACTTTTCCCTGCCGGAAAAGCTCTGGCCCCTGCTTCGGCAGTCCGAAGGCGTCGAGACCAGCGACCGTGATTTCCAGTCGTCGGCCTACATCGCGCTGATCCGCAATTTCCGCCGCTACAGCTGGTTGCTGATGTACCTGTTCGGTGCCTCGCCGGCCCTGGACGCCGGTTTCCTGCGCGGTCGCCCGCACCAGTTGGAGCAACTGGACCCGGACACCCTGTATCTGCCCTACGCCACCAGCCTGCGCATGAGCGACCTGGGTTACCAGAGCAACGCCCAGGCCGGCCTCACGCCTTGCTACAACGACCTGGCCAGTTACACCGACAGCCTGCGCAAAGCGGTGGCGACGCCTTATGCGCCGTACGTCGAAGTCGGCACTCACCAGAACGGCGAGTGGGTGCAGCTCAACACCAACATCCTGCAGATCGAAAACGAGTACTACTCCAACATCCGCCCCAAACGCGTGACCTACACCGGCGAGCGGCCGATCCAGGCCTTGATGGCCCGGGGTATCCAGTACGTCGAAGTGCGTTGCCTGGACATCAACCCGTTCCTGCCGATGGGCATCGACCTCACCGAGTCGCGATTCCTCGATGCGTTCCTGCTGTATTGCGGCCTCAATGACAGCCCGCAGCTGGAAAACAACGAATGCGGCAACGCCACGAGCAACTTCCTGACCGTGGTCAAGGAAGGCCGCAAGCCTGGCCTGCAATTGCAGCGCCAGGGTCAATCGGTGGACATGCAGGCCTGGGCCGTCGAATTGCTGGAAAAAATCGCCCCGCTGGCCTCGCTGCTCGACCAGAGCCAAGGTGGCGATGCCCACCGCCAGGCGCTGGACGCGCAATTGGCGAAAGTCCGCGACCCGTCCCTGACCCCCTCCGCCCAGGTACTGGCCGCCATGGCCGAACATCAGGAAAGCTTCGCCCAGTTTTCCCTGCGCCAAAGCAAGGCTCACGCCGAGTTCTTCCGCGCCGAGCCTTTGCCTGCCCAGGAACAGGCTGCATTCGAAGAAACCGCCCGGGAATCACTGGTCCAACAGGCCGATCTGGAGCAGAACGAGGTGGGGGATTTCGACGTGTTCGTGGGTTCGTATCAGGCGAGCATCCTGGCGATCAGTAACTAACCGAGCATTCCCATGATTCCTGCGTGGGGATGCAGCTTTGTGGCGAGGGGATTTATCCCCGCTGGGTTGCGAAGCGACCCCAAAACGGCGGGAAGCGATCTGTCTGACACACTGAAGAGGAGCTTTAGGGCTGCTACGCAGCCCAGCGGGGATAAATCCCCTCGCCACAAAAGCCATGTACAACTCCCATTTCTGCCCCTTGCATAGATTTTTTCGAAAATAAGCTCATTCGAAAAAGTTATTTATTTTCCAATTCTTAGATCATTTAGTCTCCTCCAACGCCGACCATCCGGCGGCCTGTTGAGGAGCTTTCCCATGTCTTTGAGTTTCCCCCTTCGCCTTCTCGCGGCCGCCTCCCTGGCTGCAACGAGTCTTTTTGCCCAGGCGACCGACCTGACCGTCGCTTACCAGACCACCGTCGACCCGGCCAAAGTCGCCCAGGCCGATGGCGTCTATGAAAAAGCCACCCAAACCAAGATCGACTGGCGCAAGTTCGACAACGGCGCCGATGTCATCACCGCCATCGCCTCGGGCGACGTGCAGATCGGTTACCTCGGTTCCAGCCCGTTGACGGCGGCCATCACCCGCAAGGTCCCGGTGGAAACCTTCCTCATCGCCACCCAGATCGGCGCCGCCGAGGCCTTGGTGGTGCGTGACGGTTCCGGCATCAACTCCCCGCAAGACCTGATCGGCAAGAAGATCGCCGTGCCGTTCGTGTCCACCGGCCATTACAGCCTGCTCGCCGCGTTGAAGCACTGGAACATCGACCCGTCGAAAGTCACCGTGCTCAACCTGGCGCCACCGGCCATCATCGCCGCCTGGAAGCGCGGCGACATCGACGCCACCTACGTCTGGGACCCGGCCCTCGGCGTGGCCAAGGAAAACGGCAAGGTCCTGATCACGTCCGCGGAACTGGCGAAGTTCGGCGCACCGACCTTCGACGCCTGGATCGTGCGCAAGGACTTCGCCCAGAAGCACCCTGAAATTGTTACTGCCTTCGCCAAAGTCACCCTGGATGCCTACGCCCACTACCGCAAGGACCCACAAGCCTGGCTGGCCGATGCGTCCAACGTCGACAAACTGGTGAAGCTCTCCGGCGCCAAGGCCAGCGATATCCCGCTGTTGCTGCAAGGCAACGTCTTTCCCCTGGCGGCCGATCAGGTCGTGAGCCTCGGCGCACCGACCACCCAAGCCATCACCAACACCGCAGCGTTCCTCAAGGAGCAAGGCAAGGTCGAAGCCGTGCTGCCGGACTACGCGCCTTACGTCAGCGCCAAATACATCACTCGTTGAGCGAAAAAAGGAGACACGCGATGGCCTTGCTACAGCTGGAGCGCATCAGCGCACAGTACCCCGGCGCGGCAGAACCTGTGCTGGCGGATATTTCACTGACCCTGGGGCCCCAGCAATTGCTGGTTGCCCTCGGCCCGTCCGGCAGTGGCAAAACATCGCTGTTGAACCTGATTGCCGGGTTCGTCGAGCCCAGCACCGGGCAGATCACCCTCGACGGCACGCCGGTCAAGGGCCCGAGCGCCGAGCGCGGCGTGGTGTTCCAGGACGATGCACTGCTGCCTTGGCAGGACGTGCTGGCAAACGTTGGGTTCGGCCTGGAACTGGCCGGGGTCGGCAAGCAACAGCGCGAAGCCCGGGCCCGGGAAATGCTTGCCCTGGTGGACCTGGCCGGTTTCGAGCAACGCCGTGTCTGGCAGCTCTCCGGCGGCCAGAAGCAACGCGTCGGCCTGGCCCGGGCACTGGCGGCCGACCCGCGCGTGCTGTTGATGGACGAACCTTTCGGTGCGCTGGACGCCTTCACCCGCGAGCAGATGCAGGAACTGTTGCTGCAGGTCTGGCAGCGCACCGCCAAGCCGGTGTTCCTGATCACCCATGACATTGAAGAAGCCGTGTTCCTCGCCACTGACTTGATTCTGTTGGCACCGAACCCGGGGCAGATCGTCGAGCGCCTGAGCCTGGATTTCGGCCAGCGCTACGGGGCCGGGGAATCGGCGCGGTCGATCAAGTCCGACCCGCGCTTTATCGAAACCCGCGAACATGTGCTCGCCAAGGTGTTCTCCCAACGCAGCGCCACTCGGCCACAGGAGCGCGCATGAGCAGCTACGAAATTCCAGCCGCCGTCAGTGAAACGACGAGCAAGCGCCCAGCCGGCGGCTTGAGGCCCAGCCTGAGTACGCGCTGGATCAGCGGCTTGACCCTGATCGCACTGCTGGCGGTCTGGTGGGCCGTCACCGCCAGCGGCCTGATCGAACCGCTGTTCCTGCCCTCGCCGTCTGCCGTACTGCAAAAAGGTTGGCTGCTGGCGACCAGCGGCTACATGGACTCGACCCTCTGGCAGCACCTGGCCGCCAGCCTTGAACGCATCGGCCTGGGCCTGTTGTTCGCGGTGCTGACGGCGGTGCCGGTGGGCATCGCCATTGGCGCCAACCGCATCGCTCGCGGCGTGCTCGACCCGTTGATCGAGTTCTACCGGCCGATTCCGCCGTTGGCGTACTTGCCGTTGATCGTGATCTGGTGCGGCATCGGCGAGTTGTCGAAGGTGCTGTTGATCTACCTGGCGATCTTCGCCCCGATTGCCATTGCCACCGCCACCGGTGTGCGCACCGTCGACCGGGCCAAGCTGCGCGCGGCGCAATCGTTGGGCGCCACGCGGGCCCAGTTGATTCGCCACGTGATCGTGCCCAGTGCCCTGCCGGACATTCTCACCGGCATTCGCATTGGCCTGGGCGTGGGTTGGTCGACGCTGGTGGCCGCCGAGCTGATCGCCGCCACCAGCGGCCTGGGGTTCATGGTGCAGTCAGCGGCGCAGTTCCTGGTCACCGATGTGGTGGTGCTGGGGATCCTGGTGATCGCGCTGATCGCCTTCGCCATGGAAATGGGCCTGCGCGCCCTGCAACGCAAACTGGTGCCATGGCACGGCTTGGCCCATTGATAGCCAATGACCACGCCGACCATTCGGCGCCCCAATCCGAGAACACGACGATGAACCGCCCGACCATTACTCCCTTGAGCACAGCCCTCGGCGCGCAGATCAGTGGGATCGATATCAGCCAGCCGCTGAGCCCGGAACATCGCGAGGCCATCGAGCAGGCCTTGCTCAAGCATCAGGTGGTGTTCTTTCGCGACCAGCCGATCGACCCGACGCAACAAGCGCATTTCGCCGGGTATTTTGGCGACCTGCACATTCACCCGATCTACCCCAACGTACCGGAGCAGCCCGAAGTATTGGTGCTCGACACCGCCGTCACCGATGTCCGCGACAACGCCGTGTGGCACACCGACGTGACTTTTTTACCGACGCCGGCCATGGGCGCGGTGCTCAGCGCCAAGCTACTGCCGGCGTTTGGCGGCGACACGTTGTGGGCCAGCGGCATCGCGGCCTACGAAGCGCTGTCAGCCCCTTTGAAACGCTTGCTGGAAGGCCTGACAGCGGCCCACGATTTCACCCGGTCCTTTCCATTGGAACGGTTTGGCAACACCGCCGAAGACCTGGCGCGCTGGGAAGCGGCGCGGCGGAAAAACCCGCCACTGTCCCATCCGGTGATCCGCACTCATCCGGTGAGCGGGCGACGGTCGCTGTTCGTCAATGAAGGCTTCACGACACGGATCAACGAGCTGTCGGAAACCGAAAGCGAGGTGATCCTGAAACTGCTCTTCGCCCACGCCACCCGCCCGGAGTTCACCCTTCGCTGGCGCTGGCAGGTCAACGACGTGGCGTTCTGGGACAACCGCGTCACCCAGCACTTTGCCGTCGATGACTACCGCCCCGCCCGCCGGGTGATGCACCGGGCGACGGTGTTGGGGGATGTGCCGTTTTTCAGGTGAGGCACTGAATCTGGACTGCTCTTGTGGCGAGGGGATTTAGCGAAACGTCGCACCGCCCCGCTGGGCTGCGCAGCAGCCCCAATACATCTAAATGCGATCGGCCTGACACACCGGGGTGACAGGATTTGGGGCTGCTACGCAGCCCAGCGGGGATAAATCCCCTCGCCACAAGATTGTGTATTCAGCTGATCACTGCAGATCAGCCGATTCGTTACTCAGCCGACGAAGGCTTCTCCCAAAGATTGATCCCGCCCTCCAGGGCAAACCGATCGATCTGCGCCAGTTCTTCAGCACTGAAGCTCAGGTTCTTCAGCGCCCCGACGTTCTCGATAATCTGCTCCGGCCGGCTGGCACCAATCAGCGCGCTGGTCACGCGGGGATCGCGCAGGGTCCAGGCCAGGGCCATTTGCGCCAGGCTTTGGCCGCGCCGCTGGGCGATCTCATTGAGGGCACGTACATGGGCGATGTTTTCCTCCGACAGGTGCGAAGCCTGCAAAGAGCCGCCGCCCGGACGATTCACCCGCGCATCGGCCGGAATACCCTTGAGGTACTTGTCGGTCAACAGGCCCTGGGCCAGTGGCGTGAAAGCGATCACACCGGTACCCAGTTCGTCGGTGGCGTCCAGCAGGTCCTTTTCCACCCAGCGGTTGAGCAGGTTGTAGGCCGGCTGGTGAATCAGCAGCGGGACTTTCCACTCTTTGAGCAGCGCCGCCATTTCCCGGGTCTTCACCCCGGAATACGAGGAAATACCGATGTACAACGCCTTGCCCTGCTGTACGGCAGTGGCCAGCGCGCTGGCGGTTTCTTCCAGCGGGGTGTCGGGGTCGAAGCGGTGGGAATAAAAGATATCCACATAGTCCAGCCCCAGGCGTTGCAGGCTCTGGTCGAGGCTGGCGAGCACGTATTTGCGCGAGCCACCGCCCTGGCCGTATGGGCCCGGCCACATGTCCCAACCGGCCTTGCTGGAGATGATCAACTCATCGCGGTACTGCTTGAAATCTTCGCGCAGCAACCGGCCGAAATTGATCTCGGCGCTGCCGTAGGGAGGGCCGTAGTTGTTTGCCAGGTCGAAGTGGTTGATGCCCAGGTCAAACGCCGTGCGCAGCAAGGCGCGCTGGGTATCGATAGGCGTGCTGTCGCCAAAGTTGTGCCACAACCCCAGCGACAGCGCCGGCAGCACCAGCCCGCTGCGACCGACACGGCGATAAGGAATGGACTCGTAGCGGTCTTGCGCAGCGGTGTAGGTCATCGAAAGGCTCTCTGTTCGGACGCTGGTGGCAGAAGCTAACACTTCACAGACGCATCGGTCAGGCTGAAAGTTCGCGCAAGGCCGCCGCAGCCAGAAAACCCGAACGCGAGCTGTAACGCTGGTCACGTCGCACCGTTTGATCGATGCGTTCAAGCAATTGCTCGGGCAGTGTGGCGTTGAACCGCACTGATTTCCCGAAATAGGGCGTGACATCAAACTCAACCACCCCCCATATCCCACCGGCGTATTGCGGATCGTCGAGATGATCGTCAATTTCATGGATCTGCGGCAGCGGTTCGCCGTCGGCTATCAGACCTTCATAGTGCAACGAGAGCGCTTCTTTCACATTTTCGAATGCCTGGCTCACGGTACTGCCTGCGGAGAAACAACCCGGTACATCCGGGACCGTCACTCCGTATTCGGAATCGGCATCCTTGTGCAGAACGACCGGAAATTTCATGTGGACGAATCCTTCCTCCAGATCCGGCAACCGCAGCAACCGGTCTGATAACAATGCATCCCCATCGGGGATTTCGTAATCGGTCATGGGCTTCATTTCAGGCCCGCCTGTTTCAATATGCTATTGATCGTGCCTCTGGGCAGATCGGCGTCAGGGTGTTTGATCGTCACCCTCCCAGCCTTGAAGGCGTGTTTGTACTGGTGATGGCTACCCTTGATTGCCACTAGATACCAACCATCCTCTTCGATCTTCCTGATCATTTCCCGACTTCGCATCACCTTTGCCTTATTCGACAGCTCTGCCGGAAAACTCTAGCTGCGAAAGATGATTTCGATACACACAATACACACCCTGAAAAAATTTTAGCTCAACTCTCCAGCCAATGCACCGCCATCACCACTCGGTCATCGCGCCTGCGCAAACACCTCCGCCACCCAATCCACGAATACACGAACCCGCGGCGACATGAGTCGGTTCTGCGGATAGAGCACCGACACAGGCATGGACGGTGGTGGGGTGGCGGTGAGCACTTCCTGCATCAGGCCCTGGCGGATCGGCTCTTGCATCCGGTAATGCGGGCATTGGATCAGGCCCAGGCCGGCGATGGCCGAGGCGGCATAGATTTCGGCGCCGGACACCGACAGCGAGCCCCCGATCGGGACCTCCTTGAGCTCGCCATCGACCATGAACTCAAACGGATAGAGTTTGGCGGTGGTCCGCGAGACGTAGTTCACCGCTCTGTGATGTTTCAAGTCATCGAGGCTTTTCGGCTCACCGTACTGGCGCAGGTAACCGGGACTGGCACAGGTGATCTGCCGGAGATTGGCGACACGCCGGCCGATCAATGACGAATCCGCCAGCTCACCGGAGCGCAGCACGCAATCGACGCCTTCGGCAATCAGGTCGACGAAACGATCGGCCTCGCTGATGAACAGTTCTATTTCGGGATAACGGGCCATGAATTGCGGCAACGCCGGAATCACGAAATACCGTGCCTGGGTTCCGTGCAAGTCCACCCTCAACTTGCCTTTGGGCGCCACGCCGCGAAACGCCAGTTCGGCTTCTTCAAGTTCCGCCAGCAATTGCACGCAGCGTGGGTAATAGGCTTCGCCATCGAGGGTCGGGCGCACCTTGCGAGTGCTGCGTTCCAACAAGCGAACGCTCAGCCAGGCTTCGAATTGATTGAGGATGTGGGTCAGCGTGGCCCGTGGCATGTTCAAGTCTTCAGCGGCCAGGGTGAAACTGCTTCGCTCGTAGATGCGCACGAACACCTTCATCGCTCTGACTTGATCCATCTGAATCCGGCGCCTTTATTGTTAGTGATTGTTGAACAGTCAAGGCAACTTTCGGGCATTTATCGCCGAGAGTAAACATGTGAACCTGGCCTCACCCACTTCAAGAGGACTCAAGCATGCCGACTCAAACGTCCAAAGTTGCCATCGTTACCGGTGCTTCCCGCGGCATCGGCGCCGAAATCGCCAAGCAACTGGCTAGCGAGGGTTTCGCCGTCGTCATCAACTACGCCAACAGCGCCAGCGAGGCGTCCAAGTTGGTGGTGCAATTGCGCCAGGCCGGCCACCAAGCCATAGCGGTGAAGGCAGACGTGTCCTCTGCCGCCGATGTTCGTCGGATGTTCGATGAAACCGAAGCGCAACTGGGCAAGGTCGACGTGTTGATCAACAACGCCGGCATCCTCCAGGTGATGCCCCTGGCGCAGCACAGCGACGAGCTGTTCGACCAGACGTTCGCCATCAACACCCGTGGCACCTTCAATACCCTGCGCGAGGCCGCGACCCGTTTGAATGACGGTGGCCGGATCGTGAATTTTTCCAGCAGCACCGTGGGCCTGAACCTGCCCGGCTATTCGGTGTACATCGCCAGCAAGGCCGCAGTGGAATCCCTGACCCAGGTGTTCGCCAAGGAACTGCGTGGTCGGCAGATCACGGTCAATGCCGTGGCCCCCGGCCCCGTCGCGACCGAACTGTTCATGCATGGCAAGAGTGAGGAGCAGGTGCAGCACTACGCCAAGATGCCGCCCCTGGAGCGCCTCGGCCAGCCGCAAGACATTGCCAGCATCATCGCGTTTCTGGTGAGCCCGGCCGCTGGCTGGGTGAACGGGCAGATCCTGCGGGCCAATGGCGGGCTGGTCTGAGGCTGTTTCCTGCGTCGCCAGTCAAGCCGCTATCGTCGGATCGCCGCCCGGAGCAAGCTCGCTCCCACAAGGAAATCACTAACCTTCACTTAACCCTGTGGGAGCGAGCTTGCTCGCGATGAGGCCAGTGACAATGGAAGGCCTAGCGCCTCGATCAGCGCACCAAATGCAGGAACTGCAGGTGTCGCTCGTACTGGTCGAGGATGTCGTTGATGATTTGCTCCTTGGTGTAGCCCACCAGATCGTAATCCTGGCTGCCTTCGCTCAAGTGCACCTCGGCACGGTAGTAACGACGGTTGTTGAGTTCCTTCGAGCCCATGCCGCCGCGGGCGAAGGACGGCGTGAAGTAGCCGCGCATCTGCACCTGGTAGATGAACGGATGCTGCTCGCCGTGGCCGATCTCCAGGCTGACGTTGTCGTTGGCCGGGTCGGGCTGGGTCACCACCGTCAGGCCCTTTTCGACGAACACCGCGGTCACTTCTTCAATGGCCGGGCGCACCGTGGTGTCGAGGAAACGGTACACCTCATCACGGGACGGAAAATGCACCGCCTGGCTCAAGCGTTGGCGCCAGCCGCCCGTGCCCCGACGCGAACCCGATACCGGCGCCAGGGAGTGCAATTGCGCGATCTGCTTCTGCGACTCCAGGTAGAACGCCTTGTGCAGGCCCCACATCATCAGCAGCAGAATCAACGAGAACGGCAAGGACGTCAGCACCACCGCCGACTTCAAGGCATCGATGCTGCCGGAGAACAGCAGCGCACTGGTCACCAGGGCCGTCATCGCGCCCCAGAACACCCGCAGCCATTTCGGCCCGTCCTCATCGGGGTTGCCGCCCTTGGCCGACAACGTCGACAGCACCACGGTGCCCGAGTCGGCGGACGTGACGAAGAACACGAAGCTGATAAACACGGTGACGGCGATGACGGTCTTGCTCCAGGGGTAGGTTTCCAGCAGCAGGTAAAGGCTCATCGATGGGTTTTCCAGGGCGGACATGCCCAGGGCACTCATGCCGTGGTTCAGCACCTGGTCGATGGCGCTGTTGCCGAAGATCGACATCCACGCCAGGGTGAAACCCAGCGGAATCAGCAACACGCCAAAGACGAATTCACGGATGGTGCGGCCACGGGAAATCCGTGCGATGAACAGCCCCACGAACGGCGACCACGCGATCCACCAGGCCCAGTAAAACACCGTCCAGCCGCCCAGCCAGTCGCTGGGTTCGTTGTAGGCGTACAGGTCAAAGCTCTTCATCGGCAGGGCGCCGAGGTAATCGCCAATGTTCTGGATCAAGGTGTTGAGCAAATGCTGGGTGGGTCCGGCGAACAGCACGAACAGCAACAACGCGCAGGCCAGCAGCATGTTGATGTCGGACATGACCCGCACGCCCTTGTCGACACCGGCCACCGCCACAATGATCGCCGCGCCCATCATCAGCACGATCAGGCCGACTTGAATCCACTGGGTGTGGGCGATGCCGAACAGGTAATCGAGCCCGGAATTGAGGTGCAACACACCAAAGCCCATGTCCGCGCCGAGGCCGAACACCGTGGCGATAATGCCGAAGCCGTCCACGGCGTAGCCGATGGGGCCATTGATGCGTTTGCCGATCAGCGGGTACAGCGCCGAACGCAGGGCCAGCGGTAAATTGTGCCGGTAGGCGAAGTACGCCAAGGCCATGCCGACGAACGCGAAAACGCCCCAGCCGTGCAGACCCCAGTGCAAGAACAGGATCTGCATGGCCTGCCGTGCCGCTTGCGCGTTGCCAGCCTCGCCCTGGGGCGGCTGGACCATGTGGGTCAGCGGCTCGGACACGCAGAAGAAAAACAGCGTGATGCTGATGCCGGCGGCGAACAGCATGCCGGCCCAGGACAGATAACTGAATTCGGGCTCGTCGTGGTCGGCACCGAGCTTGATCTTGCCGTAGCCGGACAAGGCGGTGACCACCACGAAGACCAGATACAGCGTCATCGCCAGCATGTAATACCAGCCGACCGTATTGGCCGCCCAGTTCTGCGCCGCCAGCAACCAGGCGCCGGCCTGCGCGGGCATGGCAATCACCACCAGGCCGAACAGCAGGATGAAGGTCGCGGCGAAGTAAAAGACCGGCGGGTTCATGCGGACCAGGCCGCTGGGTGGAAGGGACGAGGCACTCATGAAACAAGTACCTCGGGAGAAAAAATCATGGCGGTCGAAAACGGACTCGGCAAAGGCAAGCCTCCTGTTGTGAGCGGGCAGCAAACCGACGGTTTAACTTGAATGAACGTTCAAGTTAAACATGAATAGGTAGCTAAGGACTAATCGCAGGGCTCGACGGCACGCTTCCTACACTAGCCTACGGGAGGGTATGACGTTGCTTCGTACGCATTCGTTCAGTAGCCAACGGGTAGAGCAGCCACCTTGTGGGAGCGGGCTTGCTCGCGAAGGGGCCATCACCTTCAACATGGATGTAGCTTGACAGTCCGCCTTCGCGAGCAAGCCCGCTCCCACAGGATTTTTGGGGGTCCGCAAAGCATGCCTTCCTTCAGATCACCCGCCGGTTTATGTCCTGACAAATGATTGCCGGTTGCCCATGAATATCGGCGTGCCTATAGTCCAGGCATCGCCTACAACCAGTACGGACCCATGATCAAACAACAGCTGTCTCGCTTTAACCGTCTCGACCTGCTCGGCCATCCGACACCGCTGGAAAAACTCGACCGCCTCTCCACCTGGCTCGGCCGGGACATCTATATCAAGCGTGACGACCTGACGCCCCTGGCCATGGGTGGCAACAAACTACGCAAGCTCGAATACCTGGCCGCCGATGCCATCGCCCAAGGCGCCGATACCCTCATCACCGCCGGGGCGATCCAGTCCAACCATGTACGCCAGACCGCCGCCCTCGCCGCAAAGCTGGGCCTGGGCTGCGTGGCCTTGCTGGAAAACCCCATCGGCACCGAAGACAGCAATTACCTGGGCAACGGCAACCGGCTGCTGCTGGAGTTGTTCGACGCCAAGGTCGAGCTGGTGGACAACCTGGACAACGCCGATGAGCAGCTACAAGCGCTGGCCGGTCGCCTGCGCAGCAACGGGAAAAAACCCTACCTGGTGCCGATTGGTGGTTCGAACGCCTTGGGCGCACTGGGTTATGTGCGCGCAGGCCTGGAACTGGCCGAGCAGATCAAGGACACCGGGATTGAGTTCGCCGCCGTGGTACTGGCCTCGGGCAGTGCCGGCACCCACAGCGGCCTGGCGCTGGCGCTGAGCGAAGCCCTGCCGGTGTTGCCTGTCATCGGCGTGACGGTTTCGCGCAGCGAGGAGGACCAGTTTCCAAAGGTCCAGGGCCTGGCCGAGCGCACGGCAGCGTTGCTCGACGTCGCCCTTCCAGAAGCGTTCAAAGTGAACCTGTGGGACGAGTATTTCGCCCCCCGCTACGGTGAACCCAACGCCGGGACACTGGCAGCGGTCAAGCTGCTGGCCAGCCAGGAAGGGCTGCTGCTCGATCCGGTCTACACCGGCAAGGCCATGGCCGGCCTGCTCGACGGCATGGGGCGCGACCGTTTCGACGAAGGCCCGATCATCTTCCTGCACACCGGCGGCGCACCGGCGTTGTTTGCCTACAGCGCGGCGTTCTGAGATATCGGGGGAACCTCTATGTGGGAGCGAGCCTGCTCGCGATAGCGGTGGATCAGCCAAGATCAATTTGGCTGAAAGACCATCGCGAGCAGGCTCGCTCCCACAGGAGAAATCCATTACATATTGGAATATGTAGTTGATTTAATATTATTTTCCAATCTATAAAAGCCACCCTATAGTCTCGCCGCAGGCGCATTTGCCGCGAGACGCCCAAGCTGCTTTAAGGCAGGATGTGGCAATCTTTTCGGATCGCGGCTACGCCTTATCTCAGCCAAAATAACCGCTTCATAAGAAAACACAGGGGCTTGTCATGAATTTTTCCGCATTACGTCGCAACCTGTTGGTAGGTTCGCTGGGCCTGGCATTGAGCGCCGGCTTGTTGGGGCAAACGGTTGCCGGTGAGCAACTGCAGAAGATCAAGGACGCCGGCGAAATCAAGATCGGCCTGGAAGGCACTTATCCACCGTTCAGTTTCGTTGATGAGAGCGGCAAACTGACCGGCTTCGAAGTGGAGTTCTCCGAAGCCCTGGCCAAGGAGCTGGGTGTGAAGGTCAAGCTGCAGACGACCCCATGGGCCGGCATCCTCGCGGCTTTGGAATCCAAGCGTCTGGACGCAGTGGTCAACCAGGTGACCATCTCCGAGGAGCGTAAGAAAAAGTACGATTTCTCCGAGCCGTACACCGTTTCCGGGATTCAAGCGCTGGTCCTGACCAAGAAAGCCGCCGAGCTGAACATCAAGAAGGCCGCCGACCTGGACGGTAAAAAAGTCGGCGTGGGCCTGGGCACCAACTACGAACAGTGGGTCAAGGCAGCAGTACCGGGCGCCCAAGTCAAAACCTACGATGACGACCCAACCAAGTTCCAGGACCTGCGCGTCGGCCGTATCGATACCATCCTGATCGACCGCCTGGCCGCGCTGGAATACGCCAAGAAAGCCAAGGACACCTCCGTCACCAGCGAAGCCTTTTCGCGCCAGGAGTCCGGTATTGCCCTGCGCAAAGGCGAGCCTGAGCTGCTGGCAGCCGTGAACAAGGCCATCGAAAAACTGCGCGCCGACGGTACGCTGAAAAAGCTTTCGGAAAAATACTTCAGCGCTGACGTTACCCAATAATGGAAGCAGCTCTTCAACTCGCACTGGACTCCGCGCCCTTCCTGCTCAAGGGCGCGTATTACACGGTCATCCTCAGCCTGGGCGGCATGTTTTTCGGCTTGCTGCTGGGGTTCGGCCTGGCGCTGATGCGCCTGTCGCGCTTCAAACTGGTGAGCTGGATCGCCCGCATCTACGTGTCGTTCTTTCGCGGCACGCCGTTGCTGGTGCAGTTGTTCGTGATCTATTACGGGTTGCCGCAACTGGGCATCGAGCTGGATCCGCTACCGGCGGCCCTGATCGGTTTCTCGCTGAACATGGCCGCCTACGCGTGTGAAATCCTGCGGGCCGCCATCAGCTCCATCGAGCGCGGCCAGTGGGAAGCGGCGGCAAGCATCGGCATGACCCGCGCCCAGACCCTGCGCCGGGCCATCCTGCCGCAAGCCGCACGCACGGCCCTGCCGCCGTTGGGCAACAGCTTCATTTCCCTGGTCAAGGACACCGCGCTGGCGGCGACCATCCAGGTACCGGAGCTGTTCCGCCAGGCGCAGTTGATCACCGCGCGAACCTTCGAAATCTTCACCATGTACCTTGCCGCCGCGCTGATCTATTGGGTTCTGGCCAGCGTGCTCTCGCACCTGCAGAACGTCCTGGAAGCCCGGGTCAATCGGCATGACCAGGAGTCCTGACCCATGATTGTCGTGGAAAAACTGACAAAGCAGTTCAAGGGTCAGGTGGTGCTCAACGGCATCGACTTGAAGATCGAAGAAGGCGAAGTGGTTGCGATCATCGGTCCCAGCGGCTCGGGCAAGACCACCTTCCTGCGCTGCTTGAACTTCCTCGAAGAGCCTACCAGTGGCCGGATCAAGGTCGGCGACATCGAAATCGATGGCAGTCGCCCGCTGAACCAGCAACAGGGCCTGGTGCGCCGTTTGCGCCAGCAGGTGGGCTTCGTGTTCCAGAACTTCAACCTGTTTCCCCATCGCACCGCCTTGGAAAATGTCACTGAAGGCCCGCAGGTGGTGAAGAAAATCCCCCGCGCCGAAGCCGAAGCCATGGGGCGCAAGCTCTTGGCCAAGGTCGGCTTGGCCGGCAAGGAGGACGCCTATCCACGGCGCCTTTCCGGCGGCCAGCAACAGCGCGTGGCGATTGCCCGGGCGTTGGCGATGGAACCGGCGGTGATCCTGTTCGACGAGCCGACCTCGGCCCTCGATCCGGAACTGGTGGGCGAGGTGCTGGCAACCATTCGCGGCTTGGCCGAAGAAAAACGCACCATGGTCATCGTGACCCACGAAATGGGTTTCGCCCGGGACGTGGCCAACCGCGTGGTGTTTTTCGACAAAGGCGTGATCGTCGAACAAGGCGAAGCCAAGGCCTTGTTTGCAGCGCCCAAGGAAGAACGCACGCGACAGTTCCTCAGCAAGTTCCTCTCGGCCGGACACGGCGCTCAGTAAGTTATGGTGAGCGTCATCACTTCCAGGGATGGAAGTGGGACCGCTGCCACACACTCAACACAACACTGCCATCAACTTGGCTATAACGAAACAACTTGAAACTTGCGCCCCACTCAACATCCGCGACCGTTTTATGTGCGCATGGACATACCTCTCGTAACACTTCCCTGCGGCCCAAGCGCCCCTCCTCTTTAGTCTCAAGACGCTCTTTCGAGCCTTTTAAAAAACCGGCTGGCTTAGGAAAAAGGCCTGTGACGCCGCGCATTCTTAACATGCATGCGTAGGACGTTTCTGAAGCCTTTCACAATGAATTATTAAGCAAGTGCCTCTATTGACACTGAAACTATTGAGCCCTTATCTAGTGCCCAACAGGCGATGCACATTATTTATTTTCTGCACAGTGACTAGGCGCAGCCTAGCCTATATGGCTGCACATAAAATATGTCGCGATCAGTCATCGCCGTTGATCCTCCCGAAACGGACTTAGTTTTCAAGCATCAAGGAGAACACCATGACATGTAAGTCGAAGAGTCCTGAACTGGCCGCCCCCACCCTGGCCAATGCCCACCCCACCGGCATCAATATCGCCAACGCCGCTCATCTGGAGGTTGCCATTGCGCCCTACCCGGGCATGGACGCAGGTGATCTGATCGAACTGTTCTGGGACAACTGCTACGTCGGCTCGCGCTTGCTGTCGCAGGCCGATGTGCAAGACAGCGTCACCCTGCGGGTCCCGGAGAGTTTCATCGTCGATGGAACCGCGCGCATCCACTATCGGGTGATGCAGGTCGGGCGTGGGCCGGCGCTATCCGCCAAGCAACGGGTACACGCGAAGCTCGATTGCCCCGGCGGGCAGCCGTCGGCCTTGAGCGGCGATGAAAACCAGGGCCTGGCGCCAGTGCGCATTCCCGGCACTATCCGACGCCAAGGGGTGAACCCCAACCAGATCAAGCGCGGCGTACCGCTGACCATCGAACCCTACCTGAACATGGCCGCCGGCGATGCCGTGACCCTGCGCTGGGGTGATGTGCGCATGGACTTGCCAGCGGTCACCGCCAGCGAGGTCGGCCAGCCGATCAATATCTGGGTCCCGCCGCAGATCATCCTGGAGGCAGGAGAAGACCTGCGCCTGGAAGTGACCTACTGCATCCTCGACCGTGTGGGCAACAACTCCCACTGGGCACCGCCACGGACGTTGAAGATCGGTTGCGCCAATCCGTACCTGAACACTGCACCGAAACAGCCGCTCATGGCCGCCGAAACGCGCCGCCGAATGTGAACACCCTGAAAAAGCTTTTGTGGCGAGGGAGCTTGCTCCCGCTTGGACTGTGGGAGCAAAGCTTGCTCGCGAAACAGGCGCCTCGATTCTGCAAGACCGCATCGCGTCCATCGCGGGCAAGCCTTGCTCCCACATAGCGGGAGCAAGCTCCCTCGCCACAAAAAGCTACTTAGCCCTGGATGAGCGTACGGCCTTCAATTAAAACCAACCTATCTATATTCCTAAAAGTTAGTTCAAAAATAATTTATACACGCTTAGGGTATATACACCGGACCACCGGACATTCTTGATTTTCGCTCGCCGCATTCATCGCGGCGTTTCTTGAGATGTGAGGTGGGTATGGAACGAAACACAATCACCCCAGTGCAATACGCCCAGGCACTGCCTGCAGCCACGGAGTGGCTGTAATGTCGGATCTGGCGCAAGCAAAAGTCCAGAGCGACCTGGACATCGCACCGCTGTTGTTGCCCGCACAGGTGTTGCGCAACGATGCCGAGGTCATCAAAGCCGCCCACGAACTGGCGCAGGTCGCCCGTCAGCAGGCCGCCCGTCGTGATCAGCAACGCAAGCTGCCCTGGGCAGAAATCGAGCAATTCACCCGCAGCGGGCTGGGCAGCATCGCCATTCCCCGGGCATACGGCGGCCCACAGGTTTCGTTCGTCACCCTGGCCGACGTGTTCGCGATCATTTCCGCCGCTGACCCGGCCCTCGGGCAGATCCCGCAAAACCAGTTCGGCGTGCTCCAACTGATTCTCGGCACCGGCACCGAACGGCAGAAAAAAATCCTCTTGCAGAGCGTGCTCGAAGGCTGGCGCATCGGCAACGCCGGGCCGGAACGCGGTACTCGCAATACCCTTGAGCTCAAGGCGCGGATCACCGCTGACGGTGACGGGTTTGTCATCAATGGTCAGAAGTTCTATTCCACCGGCGCGCTGTTTGCTCATTGGGTCGCGGTCAAGGCGTTGAATGACGAAGGCCGCCAGGTGCTGGCCTTCGTGCGGCGCGGCACCCCGGGCCTGCGGATCGTCGACGACTGGTCGGGGTTCGGCCAGCGCACCACCGCCAGCGGCACCGTGCTGCTGAACAATGTCCGGGTGGATGCCGACTTGGTGCTGGATAACTGGCGCATCAACGAAACGCCCGGTGTGCAAGGCGCGATTTCCCAACTGATCCAGGCCGCCATCGATGCGGGTATCGCCCGTGGCGCCATCGACGATGCCATCGCCTTCGTTCGCGAACGGGCCCGGCCCTGGATCGATGCCAAGGTCGACCGAGCCAGTGACGACCTCTACGTGATCGCCGACATTGGCAAACTGAAAATCGAACTGCACGCCGCCGAAGCGTTGCTGCGCAAGGCCGGACAGGTGCTGGACCAGGTCAGTGCCGCCCCCATCACGGCGCAATCGTCCGCCCGCGCCTCGATTGCCGTGGCCGAGGCCAAGGTGCTCACCACCGAGATCGCCCTGCAAGCCAGCGAAAAACTCTTCGAGCTGGCCGGCAGTCGCGCCACCCTCGCCGAATTCAACCTCGATCGCCATTGGCGCAACGCACGGGTCCACACCCTGCACGACCCGGTGCGCTGGAAGTATCACGCGGTAGGCGCCTACCACCTGAACGGCACCTTGCCGGCCCGCCATTCCTGGATCTGACGACCCGACCTCTGGAGCAGTACATGACGTTTTCTCAACACGTCGCGGTGATCACCAGCGATGAACAAGCCCTGATCGTGGCCAGCGACCTGGCCGATGACTTCAAGCGCGACAGCGCCCTGCGCGACCGCGAGCGCCGCTTGCCGTACCCGGAACTGGAGGCCTTCTCCCGCTCGGGCCTGTGGGGTATCAGCGTGCCCAAGGCCTATGGCGGCGCCGGTGTTTCCAACGTCACCCTGGCCAAAGTCATTGCGCTGATTTCTCAGGCCGACGGCTCGCTGGGACAGATTCCGCAAAATCATTTCTACGCCCTGGAAGTGCTGCGGATAAACGGCACTGAAGCGCAAAAACAACGCCTGTACGCCGAAGTGCTTGCCGGCCAGCGCTTTGGTAACGCCCTGGCCGAACTTGGCACCAAGACTGCCCATGACCGCATCACCCAACTGCGCCGCGACGGCGAGGGCTATCGCATCAACGGTCGCAAGTTCTACGCCACGGGCGCGATCTACGCCCAGCGCATCCCCACCTCGGTGGTGGACGAAAACGGTGTGCAACAACTGGCGTTCGTCCCTCGCAACAGCCAAGGCCTGACGGTGATCGACGATTGGAGCGGTTTCGGCCAGCGCACCACGGGCAGTGGTTCGGTGGTGTTCGAAGACGTGTATGTCGTCGCCGCCGACATCGTGCCCTTCCAGAGCGCCTTCGAACGCCCGACGCCGGTAGGGCCGCTGGCGCAGATTCTTCACGCTGCCATCGACACCGGCATCGCCCGCGCCGCCTATGAAGACGCCCTGCATTTTGTCCGCAATAAAACCCGTCCCTGGATCGACGCCACCAGCGACGTTGCCACCGAAGACCCGCACACCCTCAAGAGTTTCGGCCAACTGAGCATCCGCCTGCACGCCGCCGAAGCCCTGTTGGAACGTGCCGGTGAGTTTCTCGACCGGGCCCAGGCCGACACCCGGGCCGACACAGTCGCCGCCGCCTCGATTGCCGTGGCCGAAGCCCGTGCCATCAGCACCGAAATTTCCCTGGCCGCCAGCAGCACGCTGTTCGAATTGGCCGGCAGCCAGGCGACCCTGGCCGAACATGGCCTAGACCGCCACTGGCGCAACGCCCGGGTACACACCCTGCATGACCCGGTACGCTGGAAATACCACGCGGTGGGCAACTTCTACCTCAACGATGAAAAACCGCCGCTGCGAGGGACTATCTGATGGCGGCCGGCAAGAAAAAGATCCTGCTCAACGCGTTCAACATGAACTGCATCGGGCACATCAATCACGGCCTGTGGACCCACCCCCAGGACACGTCGACCCAGTTCAACACGATCGAATACTGGACCGCCCTGGCGCAACTGCTCGAACGCGGACTGTTCGACGGGCTGTTCATCGCCGACATCGTCGGGGTCTACGACGTGTACCAACAGTCGGTGGACGTCACGCTCAAGGAGTCGATCCAGCTGCCGGTCAACGACCCGTTGCTGCTGGTGTCCGCGATGGCCGCCGTGACGAAAAACCTCGGCTTCGGCCTCACCGCCAACCTGACCTACGAACCGCCCTACCTGTTCGCCCGACGCATGAGCACCCTCGACCACCTGAGTCGTGGTCGGGTCGGCTGGAACATCGTCACCGGCTACCTGGACAGCGCCGCCAAGGCCATGGGCCTGACGGCGCAGGTCGAGCATGACCGCCGCTACGACCAGGCCGACGAATACCTGCAAGTGCTCTACAAACTGTGGGAAGGCAGTTGGGAAAACGACGCGGTGCTCAACGACCGCGAGCAGCGGATCTATGCCCGGCCAGAGAAAGTGCACAAGGTCCGGCACCAGGGCGAGTTCTACCAGGTCGAGGGTTATCACCTGTGCGAACCCTCACCCCAGCGCACGCCAGTGCTGTTCCAGGCCGGCAGTTCCGAGCGCGGCCTGCTGTTCGCCGGGCGGCATGCCGAGTGCGTGTTCATCAGCGGCCAGAACAAACCGGCGACCAAGGCCCAGGTGGACAAGGTCCGCGCCAGCGCCGTAGAGGCCGGGCGCAACCCCGAGGACATCAAGGTGTTCATGGGCCTGAACGTGATCGTCGGCGAGACCGAAGCGGCCGCCTGGGCCAAGCATGCCGAGTACCTGGGCTACGCCAGCGCCGAGGCCGGGGTGGCGCATTTTTCCGCGTCGACGGGGATCGATTTTTCCCAGTACGAACTGGACGAACCGATCCAGTACGTCAAGAGCAACGCCATCCAGTCCGCCACCAAGACCTTGCAGAACAACGACTGGACCCGGCGCAAATTGCTTGAGCAACACGCCCTCGGTGGTCGCTACATCACAGTCGTGGGCTCACCCGAGCAAGTGGCCGACGAGCTGGAGTCCTGGATCGCCGAAACCGGCCTCGATGGCTTCAACCTGACCCGCATCGTCACGCCGCAAAGCTATGTGGACTTCATCGACCTGGTGATCCCCGAGTTGCAGCGACGCGGCTCGTACAAGACCGAATACGACAACGGCACCCTGCGCGAAAAACTGTTTCACGCAGAGGCCCATTTGCCTGGACAACACACCGGTTCAACCCACCGGCACTGACCCTGGGGCTACCGACACTGACCCTGTGGGAACAAGGCACTGTGGGAGCAAAGCTTGCTTGCGATGCAGACACCTCGTTTTCTGGAGACCGCATCAATTTCATCGCGGGCAAGCCTTGCTCCCACATAGCTCTGTTCGCCAAAAAATATGCACCTCCCCCTAAATGACTGGAATAACTGACATGACCAAACACTTCCTCACCCTGCCAGTCAAAGCATTGGCCCTGGCCCTCGGCCTGTTCAGCTCGGCGCTGTTTGCCGCCGATGCGCCGTTGAAAATCGGCACCACCGCCGCGTTCGCCATTCCTCTGGAGGCCGCTGTGGAAGAGGCCAGCAAGCAAGGCCTGAAGGTCGAGCTGGTGGAGTTCAGCGACTGGATCGCGCCCAACGTCAGCCTGGCCTCCGGTGACATCGACGTGAATTACTTCCAGCACATCCCGTTCCTGGAAAATGCCAAGGCCGCCGCCGGGTTCGATCTGGTGCCCTTTGCGCCGGGGATCATCAACAACGTCGGCCTCTATTCGAAAAAATACAAAAGCTTCGACGAACTGCCAGAAGGCGCCAGCGTCGCCATTGCCAACGACCCGATCAACAGCGGTCGCGGCCTGCAACTGTTGGCCAAGGCCGGGCTGATCAGTCTCAAGCCGGGCGTCGGCTACAAGGCCACCGAAGACGACATCGTCGCCAACCCGAAGCAGCTCAAGATCCTGCAGGTCGAAGCCGTGCAGTTGGTGCGTGCTTATGAAGACGCCGACCTGGTGCAGGGTTATCCCGCCTACATCCGCCTGGCCAAGACCTTCGATGCCAGCTCTGCCTTGCTGTTCGACGGCCTCGATCACAAGGAATACGTGATTCAGTTCGTGATCCAGCCCAAGAGCAAGAACGATCCACGGCTGATCAAGTTCGTCGACATCTACCAACATTCACCCGCCGTGCGCGCCGCCCTGGACAAGGCCCACGGCAAGCTCTACCAAGCCGGCTGGGAAAGCTGACATGAACGCCGTCAACGCTCGACTTCGACAAGAAGCCCCCACGCCCCGAAGCGCCGAACACACCGAACTGCATCCGGAGCTCAACCGTGCCCATGTGCGCTTCATCGGCCTGGGCAAGACCTACAACGGCGCCCAGGGTCCGGTGGCCGCGCTGCAAGGCATCGACCTGGCGATCCAGCGCAGCGAGGTGTTCGGCATCATCGGCCGCAGCGGCGCCGGCAAGTCGTCGCTGATCCGCACCATCAACCGCCTCGAACAACCCACCAGTGGCCGGGTGTTGATCGATCAGATAGACATCGGCGAGTTCGATGATGACCGTCTGGTGGAACTGCGTCGGCGCATCGGCATGATCTTCCAGCACTTCAACCTGATGTCGGCCAAGACCGTGTGGCAGAACGTTGAGCTGCCACTGAAAGTCGCCGGCGTGCCCAAGGAACAGCGCCAGCGCAAAGTCCGCGAGCTGCTGGAACTGGTGGGCCTGCAAGGCAAGCACCAGGCCTACCCGGCGCAACTCTCAGGCGGGCAGAAGCAGCGGGTCGGGATTGCCCGGGCACTGGTGCATGACCCACAGATCCTGCTGTGCGACGAGGCCACCTCGGCCCTGGACCCGGAGACCACTCAATCGATCCTCGGCCTGCTGCGCGAGATCAACCAGCGGCTGGGCCTGACCATCGTGTTGATCACCCATGAAATGGCGGTGATTCGCGAAGTCTGCGACCGGGTGGTGGTGCTCGAACAGGGGCGGATCGTCGAACAGGGGCCGGTCTGGGAAGTGTTTGGCAACCCGCAACACGAGGTCAGTCGAACGCTGTTGGCACCGTTGCAACATGCGATACCGGAAGAACTGCAAAACCGCTTGCAGGTGCAGCCGGCATCGGCGGATGCCGCCACTGTGCTACGCCTGCAATTCACCGGCATCGATCGTGAGGAACCGGATCTCGCCGCCTTGTTCAGCGCCCTCGGTGGACGGGTGCGGCTGCTGCACGGCGGCATCGAGCGAATTCAGGGCCACGGGCTGGGGCAATTGCTGCTGGCCGTGAGCGGTTCGTCGTGGGGCGCCGAGGAACTGCGACAACGGGCGGGCAATTGGGCGCAAAGTGTGGAGGTGCTGGGTTATGTGGTTTGATCGGTTGTTGCAGGGCTTCATCGACACGTTCCTGATGGTCGGCGTGTCGTCGCTGATCGCGCTGTTGGCGGGCATCCCGCTGGCGGTGATCCTGGTGACCAGCGGCAAGGGCGGGATCTATGAAGCGCCGGTCTTGAACCGGGCCCTGGGCGCCTTCGTGAACCTGTTCCGCTCGATACCGTTCCTGATTCTGATGGTGGCGTTGATCCCGTTCACCCGGCTGATCGTCGGCACCACCTATGGCGTGTGGGCCGCAGTAGTACCGCTGACCATCGCCGCCACGCCGTTCTTTGCCCGCATCGCCGAAGTCAGCCTGCGGGAGGTCGACCATGGCCTGATCGAAGCGGCCCAGGCCATGGGTTGCCGGCGCTGGCACATTGTCTGGCATGTGCTGCTGCCCGAAGCCCTGCCAGGCATCGTCGGCGGTTTTACCATCACCTTGGTGACCATGATCAACTCTTCGGCCATGGCCGGCGCGATCGGCGCCGGCGGTCTGGGCGACATCGCCTACCGGTACGGCTACCAGCGATTCGACAGCCAGATCATGCTCACGGTGATCGTGTTGCTGGTGGCGTTGGTGGCAGTGATCCAGTTGGGCGGCGACCGCTTGTCACGCGGCTTGAATAAGCGCTGACCTGTGGGAGAAGTTGATCTGTGGGAGAAGTTGATCTGTGGGAGAAGTTGATCTGTGGGAGAAGTTGATCTGTGGGAGAAGTTGATCTGTGGGAGCAAAGCTTGCTCGCGATAGCAGTATTCCATCCAACATGGATGCCAGCTGGACGACCGCAATCGCGAGCAAGCTTTGCTCCCACAGGTAGACCAATGATCTTGCGGTATAGTCCCCTGACGCTCCCCACTCAAGCCCCCAATCATGAAACACACCACCGAAGACCTGCACGCCATCACCGCCACGACCCTGGGCCATTACAACACCGTGGCAGAAAGCTTTCGCGAAGGCACCCGCGATCACGATGTCAGCCAGAACATCGACGCCTTGCTGCGCCATATCCAGGGCCAGGCGCCGCTGCACATCCTGGATTTGGGCTGCGGCCCGGGGCGCGACTTGCGCACATTCACGGCCATGGGCCATGTGGCGGTCGGCCTCGACGGTTCAGAAGCGTTTGCCCGGATGGCGCGCCAGGACAGCGGCTGCGAGGTGTGGCAACAGGACTTCCTGGAACTCGACCTGCCGGCCGAGCGTTTTGACGGGATTTTCGCCAACGCGGTGCTGTTTCATGTGCCCGTCCAGGAACTGCCTCGGGTGCTCAAGCAACTGCACGCCACCCTCAAGCCCGGCGGCGTGCTGTTCAGCTCAAACCCACGGGGCGAAAACCAGGAGGGCTGGAACGGCCAGCGCTTCGGCGCTTACCACGACCTCGCGGCGTGGCGCACGCTGCTTGGCCACGCAGGCTTCGTGGAACTGGAACATTACTACCGACCGGCTGGGCTGCCGCGGGAACAACAGCCTTGGTTGGCGAGTGTCTGGCGTAAGGTTTGAAGACCAATCCCTCGTAGGAGCTGGCGAAGCCTGCGATCTTTTGATCTTTCGCTTGAGATTCAAGCGTTCTTGGAAAGATCGCAGCCTCGTTACACTCGTCAGCTCCTACCGACCCAACCACTTCTGCGACAACTGCTCCAACCGTCCGTCATCCTTGATGCGCGTCAGGGCATTGTCCAGGCTGGCCTTGAACGCCGGGTTGCCCTTCTGGAACGGAATCACCAGGCTCGGCGCCGGCTCGCTCTTTTTTTCTGGCTGGAACGACTGCGCCATGACCAACGGACGTGGCGTCTCATCCTTGCTCGCCAGCAGTTGTGCATCCGGTTGGCTGTAAGCCGCACTGAGGTCGAAACGTTCCGCCAGTTCCGGGGTCATTGCTATGTGGTTGATGGCAACGTCGTACTTGCCGCTCTCCACGCCGGTCAGCAGATCCCCGGCATCCGTGACCACGAAGTCGGGGCGTACATCGAGCTCACCGGCAAGCATTTCGCCCAGCTCCACTTCGAAACCAGTGAGTTTGCCGTCTTCCTTGAAGTTGAAGGGCGCGGTGTTGGCCTCGAGGGCAATGCGCAGTTCACCACGGTCATTGATGTCATCGATCAGTTCGGCATGAGCCAGGGGACTCAAAAGGGGTAGCAGGCAAATCAGGCCAGGCAGAAAGCGCATGGTCACTCCTTTGTATTTATACAAGCGACGCTCGTTTCAGGCTCGCTTTGCTATGGTTGTTGCAGGCTTCGACAACGATTGGTCATGAAGTTGTCATGGCCAGGCGGATTTCATGGAAAAACTGGAGAAAAAAATGAAAAGCTTTATGTCTCGTGCCACGTTGGCCGGCCTGTTATTGGGCGCCTCGATGCTGGCAACCGCCGCGACCCCGGCGCCCAAAGGTGCAGAAGTGTTCATCGTTTCCCCGGCAGACGGCGCCACCGTCGCCCAGGAATTCACAGTCAAGTTCGGCGTCAAGGATATCGCCCTGGCCCCGGCCGGCGACGTGACCAAAAATACTGGCCATCACCATTTGCTGATCGATGTCGACAAACTGCCCGCCGCCGGCGCGCCGATTCCAAACGACGCCAACCACATGCACTTCGGCAAGGCACAAACCCAGGCCGACATCAAACTGGCCCCGGGCAAGCACACCTTGCAATTGATCCTGGGTGACAGCGGCCACATGCCGTTCGATCCGTCGATCGTGTCCGAAAAAATCACGGTGGATGTGAAGTAATACCGACTGACACAACACAACCACCTGTGGGAGCAAAGCTTGCTCCCACAAGGTTTCAGGTTGTGTCAGTCAATAAAAAACGGGAGCCCCTTGCGAGGCTCCCGTTTTTTATTGCAAGCCAGGCCTGCTTAGAACAACACGCGGCAACGAATGGTGCCGTTGATGTGCTGCAGCTTCTCTTGCGCCAGGTCCGAGTATTCGGCGTCGACGTCGATCACGACGTAGCCGACTTTCTCGTTGGTCTGCAGGAACTGACCGGAAATGTTGATGCCGTTTTCGGCGAAGACCTTGTTGATCTCGCTCATCACACCCGGGATGTTTTCGTGGATGTGCAGCAAGCGGTGCTTGCCAGGGTGTGCCGGCAGGGCCACTTCCGGGAAGTTCACGGACGATACCGACGTACCGTTGTCGCTGTACTTGACCAGTTTTTCCGCCACTTCCAGACCGATGTTGGCCTGGGCTTCAGCGGTGGAACCGCCGATGTGCGGGGTCAGGATCACATTGTCCAGGCCACGTAGCGGGCTTTCGAAGATGTCGTCGTTGGAGCGTGGCTCCACCGGGAACACGTCGATGGCGGCGCCGATCAGGTGCTTGTCCTTGATCGCGTCGGCCAGGGCGTCGAGCTTGACCACGGTGCCGCGCGCGGCGTTGATCAGGATCCCGCCCTTCTTGATGGCGCGGATTTCCTTCTCGCCAATCATCCACTGGGTGGCAGCGGTTTCCGGCACGTGCAGGGTCACGATGTCGGACATGCCCAGCAACTCGTGCAGGTTGTTGACCTGGGTGGCGTTGCCCAGAGGCAGCTTGGTCACGGTGTCGTAGAAGAACACCTGCATGCCAAGGCCTTCAGCCAGTACCGACAATTGGGTGCCGATCGAGCCGTAGCCGACGATACCCAGCTTCTTGCCACGGATTTCGAAGGAGTTGGCCGCACTCTTGATCCAGCCGCCACGGTGGCAGGAAGCGTTCTTCTCAGGGATGCCGCGCAGCAGCAGGATCGCTTCGGCCAGCACCAGTTCGGCAACGGAACGAGTGTTGGAGTACGGCGCGTTGAACACCGCGATACCGCGCTCGCGCGCCGCGTTGAGATCAACCTGGTTGGTGCCGATGCAGAAGCAGCCGACCGCCACCAGTTTCTTGGCGTGGTCGAAGATCTCTTCGGTCAATTGAGTACGGGAGCGAATGCCGATGAAGTGAGCATCGGCGATCTTTTCCTTGAGCTGGGCTTCCGGCAGAGAACTGGTGATGTACTCGATGCTGGTGTAGCCCGCCGACTTGAGGACGTCGACAGCCGATTGGTGGACGCCTTCGAGAAGAAGGAACTTGATCTTGCTCTTATCGAGAGAAGTCTTGCTCATCTGCGTAAACCTGTGTCCCGGAGAAAAATGGCAGGGAATCGGACAGCGCATGCTGGCCCGACCGGCGTAACAGCCGTCGCCGCAGAACAGCCGTTGGGCACTACGCTGCGGGGTCGGTATGCTAGCATATGCACCCCGCTAAACACTCATTCCTGCGACGTGAAGCGTTCTCAGGATGACCATGAATTGTTCGAGAGTTCTGTCGATGACCAATCCTGCCGTGATAGATGAGCTGAAGACCCTGGTTGAGCCTGGCAAGGTCTTGACCGATGCCGACTCCCTGAACGCTTACGGCAAGGATTGGACCAAGCATTTTGCCCCTGCGCCTTCGGCCATCGTCTTTCCCAAGACCACCGAACAGGTCCAGGCCATCGTGCGCTGGGCCAACGAACACAAGGTCGCGCTGGTGCCATCGGGCGGACGTACCGGGCTTTCCGCCGCAGCCGTGGCCGCCAACGGCGAAGTGGTCGTGTCGTTCGACTACATGAACCAGGTGCTCGACGTGAACCTCACCGACCGCACCGCGGTCTGCCAGCCTGGCGTGGTCACCAAACAACTGCAGAACAAGGCCGAAGAACATGGCCTGTACTATCCGGTAGACTTCGCTTCGGCCGGTTCCAGCCAGATTGGCGGCAATATCGGCACCAATGCCGGCGGGATCAAGGTCATTCGCTACGGCATGACCCGCAACTGGGTGGCGGGCATGAAGGTTGTCACCGGCAAGGGTGACCTGCTGGAGCTGAACAAAGACCTGATCAAGAACGCCACCGGCTACGACTTGCGGCAACTGTTCATCGGCGCCGAGGGCACCCTGGGCTTCGTGGTCGAGGCCACCATGCGCCTGGACCGTGCACCGAAAAACCTCACCGCCATGGTGCTCGGCACACCGGACTTCGATTCGATCATGCCGGTGCTGCACGCCTTCCAGGGCAAGCTGGACCTGACCGCCTTCGAATTTTTCTCCGACAAGGCCCTGGCCAAGATCCTCGCTCGCGGCGATGTGCCAGCACCGTTCGAAACCGAATGCCCGTTCTATGCCCTGCTGGAATTCGAAGCCACCACCGAAGAAGTCGCCAACCACGCCCTGGAGACCTTCGAGCATTGCGTGGAACAAGGCTGGGTGCTGGACGGCGTGATGAGCCAGAGCGAAACCCAACTGCAGAACCTGTGGAAGCTGCGCGAGTACATCTCCGAGACCATCTCCCACTGGACACCGTACAAGAACGACATCTCGGTGACCGTCTCCAAGGTTCCGGGTTTCTTGCGGGAAATCGACGCGATCGTCGGCGAACACTACCCGGACTTCGAAATCGTCTGGTTCGGCCACATCGGCGACGGCAACCTGCACCTGAACATCCTCAAGCCGGAAAACCTGAGCAAGGATGAGTTCTTCGCCAAATGCGCGACCGTGAACAAATGGGTCTTTGAAACCGTCGAGAAGTACAACGGCTCGATTTCCGCCGAACATGGCGTGGGCATGACCAAGCGCGACTACCTGACCTATAGTCGTTCACCTGTGGAAATCGAGTACATGAAAGCCGTGAAGGCGGTATTCGACCCGAACGGCATCATGAACCCGGGCAAAATTTTCGCGGTTTGACGCCTAAAAACACCTGATGAATCCCAGAAGCAGGAGTCGGTAAATGAGCTATCAGCACCAGTATGTCGACGGTACACGTATTCATTTCCCGGTCGGAAAAGTGGTGTGCATTGGCCGCAACTACGCCGAACATGCAAAGGAACTGGATAACCCGGTGCCCACCGAACCCTTGCTGTTCATCAAGCCGGGCAGTTGCGTGGTGCCGCTGGAAGGCGGTTTCAGCATTCCGGCCGACCGTGGCTCGGTGCACTACGAGGCGGAAATCGCCGTGCTGATCGGCAAGCCGCTGTCCACCAAGCCCAGCGTTGAAGAAGTACTGGACGCGATCTCCGGCTTCGCCCCGGCCCTGGACCTGACCCTGCGGGACAAGCAGGCCGAGCTCAAGGCCAAGGGCCTGCCGTGGGAAGTGGCCAAGTCCTTCGACGGCGCGGCGGTGCTCGCACCGTTCGTGTCGAGCGGCACCTTTGCCGACCTGACCGACATCCCCGTTCGCCTGACCATCAACGGTGAAGTGCGCCAGGACGGCAACAGCAGCCTGATGCTCAACCCCATCGTGCCGATGATCCAGTACATGGCCGGCTGCTTCTCGCTGCAGGCCGGCGACGTGATCCTCACCGGCACCCCGGCAGGCGTCGGGCCGCTGAATGCAGGCGATGAACTGGTACTGGAGCTGCCGGGGGCAAGCCGCTTCGAAAGCAGCGTTCGTTAACTCGGTTTTGTGACCACAACAGATCAAATGTGGGAGCGGGCTTGCTCGCGAATGCGGTGTATCAGAAAGATATATGTCGACTGACACTCCGCATTCGCGAGCAAGCCCGCTCCCACAGGGTATACAGGGCGCATATCCGATCATTTACCGTTTTTTTCACATGCCATCCGGATAATTCCAGGGAATGTGGCGTCTGAGCTAGCCATTCCCCTCGCCGAATTTTCTGGAACGCATTCCCCGATGGCCACAACCCAAGCACTGCCAGCCGCCAAACCTGCCCGTCGCCCTAGGCTCAGGTATGCCTGGTCGCTGCTGGCAGTGGCCGCTGCCTACGGCCTGGCGTTCGCGATGCACTGGGACGACCGCGGCCTGCTTTGGCTATCGGAACACCTCCAGAGCCCGACTCAACGCCAGGTGAGTGTCTGGCTGCCGGACTACCACGCCGTGATCGACGCCAAGCCGCTACCAGGCATGGAGGAGGACGAGGCGTCCGATGTGGCCTACAACCCCCAGACCAAGACCCTGTTCGCCGTCATGGGCAAGCACCCGTCCCTGGTGGAACTGAGCCTTCAAGGCGATGTGCTGCGCAAGATACCTTTGGTGGGTTGGAGCAATCCCGAGGGCGTGGCCTATATGCCCAATGGCCTGTTAGCGATTACCGACGAACGCCGTCACACCCTCTCGATCGTCCAGGTGGACGCCAACACACGCGAGCTCAACAGCACTGACTTCCCTCACTACGACCTGGGTGCATCAGAAAACCAGAACAAAGGGTTCGAAGGAGTCACCTGGGATCCACGCAACCAGCAACTGGCGCTCGGAGAGGAACGCCCGCCGGCGCTGTTTACCTGGAAAAGCGATGGCAGCCAGCTGCTCAAGGGCGACAAGCAGATCCATGTTAGCAATGAACTGGACCTGCGCAACCTCTCGGCATTGGCGATCGACCCGCGAACCGGTCACATGCTGGTGCTTTCGGCCGACTCCCATCTGCTGCTGGAACTGGACGAAAAAGGCGAGCAGGTCAGCTTCATGACCTTGCTGGGCGGTTTCAACGGCTTGAAAAATACGATCCCGCGTGCCGAAGGCGTCACCGTCGATGAGGCCGGCAACCTGTACATGGTCAGCGAACCGAACCTGTTCTATCGTTTCGAAAAACAGCGCTGACAGCACTAACTCTGCAGGATAAGTCTTCCTTCGTTGTAGGGTGTGGCACACAGCCATTAAGTTTCAGTTCAGGCAGCCGTGGTATTTCCACTCACCTGTTCTCATCCGAGCCCCCTACATGCGTCGACTCGCCCGCCCCAAACCGTTGATACTGCTGACGCTGGTGCTGATTTTCCTGATCGCAGCCGGCCAGCACCTGCGCCTGTTCGAACGCGCCTGGTTCAACCTCAACACCTATTGGCAACCCATCAGCGAAAAAACCATCGCCTTGGACCAATACCGGGTCACGCTCGAAGCGCAGGTGATCGAGGGCCTGGACGATGATGTTTCAGCGCTGACGTTCGATCCGATCCGCAAGAGCCTGTTCACCGTCACCAATAAAAATGCCGAAATGATCGAGTTATCGCTGGACGGCAAGATCTTGCGGCGTATCGCCCTGATCGGCTTTGGCGATCCGGAGGCGGTGGAATTCATCAGCGAAGACACTTATGTCATCACTGACGAGCGCCAGCATCGCCTGATCAAGATTCACCTGGAGGCCGACACCCGATTCCTCGACGCAGCCGACGCCGAGCAAATGACCCTCGGCGTGCACATGAGCGGCAACAAGGGATTCGAAGGGCTGGCCTACGACTCGGTGGGCAAACGCCTGTTCGTGGCGAAGGAACGCGACCCGATGCTGATTTATGAAGTGCATGGGTTTCCCCACCACAATCCAGAAAAGTCCTACGCGGTCCATGTGATCAACAACCCCAAGCGCGATGCCGGGCTGTTCGTGCGCGACCTTTCAAGCCTGCAATACGACGAGCGCAGCGGCCATTTGCTGGCGCTGTCCGATGAGTCGCGGTTGATTATCGAATTGGATATCGACGGCCGGCCGTTGAGCACGCTGTCGTTGAGCAAAGGCCGGCAGGGCCTGCAAAAAAACGTGCCCCAGGCCGAAGGCCTCGCCATGGACGACGATGGCAACCTGTATCTGGTGAGCGAGCCGAACCTGTTCTACGTGTTCAAGAAGCCGCAGCCTTGATGCAATTATTTCGATCCACAACAGAACCCAATGTGGGAGCGAGCCTGCTCGCGATAGCGGCTTATCCGCCACATCAATGTTGGCTGACACACCGCTATCGCGAGCAGGCTCGCTCCCACAGGGGAATACTTCAGGTTATTTCGCCGACTTATTCAGCCCGCAGGGTCTTCACCCCTTCAGGGGTCCCCAGCAGCAGCACATCCGCAGGACGCGCAGCGAACAAACCGTTGGTGACCACGCCAACGATGGCGTTGATCTGGCTTTCCAGCTCCACCGGGTTGGTGATCTGCAGGTTGTGCACGTCCAGGATGATGTTGCCGTTATCGGTCAACACGCCTTCGCGATACACCGGGTCGCCGCCCAGCTTCACCAATTGGCGGGCCACATGGCTGCGGGCCATGGGAATGACTTCAACCGGCAGCGGGAACGCGCCAAGCACCGGCACCAGCTTGCTGGCATCGGCGATGCAGATGAAGGTCTTGGCCACGGCCGCAACGATCTTCTCGCGAGTCAGGGCCGCGCCGCCGCCCTTGATCAGGTTCAGGTGCGCGTCGCTTTCGTCGGCACCGTCAATGTAGAACTCCAGGTCGCTCACGGTGTTGAGCTCGTACACCGGGATCCCGTGGCCCTTGAGGCGCGCGGCGGTTGCTTCGGAGCTGGCGACCGCGCCGTCGAACGCGCCCTTGTGTTGCGCCAGCGCGTCGATGAAGCAATTGGCCGTGGAGCCGGTGCCAACCCCGACGACGCTCTTGTCATCCAGCTTCGGGAGGATGAGGTCGACGGCGGCCTGGGCCACGGCCTGTTTGAGTTGATCCTGGGTCATGCGAGCTCCGAAAGCGGGCAGGAAGTAAAGAGGGGCGCGAGTATAACCCAACAAAACCTTGGGATTCGTGTGGTCGCCCAGCTAAAAGCCGGGTTAGACTCCTTGGCCCTGCCCAACCCGCTCAGTGATGCTTTCCGATGCTTGAACAGTACGTCAAAAAGATCCTCACCTCGCGCGTTTACGACGTTGCCGTAGAAACCCCGCTGCAGACCGCTCGCCAGCTCTCCGAGCGGCTGGGCAACAGCATCTTGCTCAAGCGCGAAGACTTGCAGCCGGTGTTCTCGTTCAAGATTCGCGGGGCCTACAACAAGCTGACCCAGCTCAGCGACGAAGAGCGCGCACGCGGCGTGGTCACGGCTTCGGCGGGCAACCACGCCCAGGGCCTGGCCCTGGCGGCCAAGGTGCTGGGCGTCAAGGCCACCATCGTGATGCCCAAGACCACCCCGGAAATCAAGGTCGAAGGCGTGCGTTCGCGCGGTGGCAAAGTGGTGCTGCACGGTGACTCATTCCCCGAAGCCCTGGCCTATTCGCTGAAACTGGTCGACGAAAAAGGCTACGTCTACATCCACCCGTATGACGATCCCCACACCATTGCCGGGCAGGGCACCGTGGCGATGGAAATCCTGCGCCAGCACCCGGGGCGCCTGGATGCGATCTTCGTCCCGGTGGGCGGTGGCGGGCTGATTGCCGGGATCGCGGCCTACGTGAAATACCTGCGCCCGGACATCAAGATCATCGGCGTCGAGCCGGACGATTCCAATTGCCTGCAAGCGGCCATGGCCGCTGGCGAACGCGTGGTGTTGCCGACCGTGGGGCTGTTCGCCGACGGCGTCGCCGTGGCGCAGATCGGCCAGCACACCTTTGATATCTGCAAGCATTACGTGGACGAAGTGATCACCGTCAGCACCGACGAGATCTGCGCCGCGATCAAGGACATCTACGACGATACCCGCTCGATCACCGAACCTGCTGGCGCCCTGGGCGTGGCCGGAATCAAGAAGTACGTCGAGTCACGGAGCATCAGCGGCCAGACCCTGGTGGCCATCGACTCCGGTGCCAACGTCAACTTCGACCGCTTGCGCCACGTTGCCGAACGCGCCGAACTGGGCGAGGGCCGCGAAGCGATCATCGCCGTGACCATCCCCGAGAAGCCGGGCAGCTTCAAGGCGTTCTGCGAAGCCGTCGGCAAGCGCCAGATCACCGAATTCAACTATCGCTACAACACCGGCAGCGAAGCGCACATCTTCGTCGGCGTGCAGACCCACCCGGAAAACGACCCGCGCAGCGCACTGATCGCCAGCCTGACCGAACAAGGCTTCCCGGTGCTGGACCTGACCGACAACGAACTGGCCAAGTTGCACATTCGCCACATGGTCGGCGGGCATGCAGCCCATGTCATCGACGAAGTGGTGCTGCGCTTCGAGTTCCCGGAACGCCCGGGGGCGCTGTTCAACTTCCTCAACAAGCTGGGTGGGCGCTGGAATATCTCGATGTTCCACTACCGCAACCATGGCGCGGCCGATGGCCGTGTGGTCGCCGGGCTACAGGTGCCGCACGATGAGCGTCACCTGGTGCCGGCCGCCCTGGAAGAAATCGGCTACCCGTACTGGGATGAAAGCGATAACCCGGCCTATCAACTGTTCCTGGGTTGATAAAGCCGGGCTAGGCTGTGAGCAAGACTTAAGGAAAATCCAACAATGGAAACATTGACTGCGCTGAAGATCGCACACGTCGTCGCCACCGTACTGCTGCTGGCAGGCGCCCTGGGGCTGGCCGTCTGGGTCTGGCGCACGCGCCGCAATGGCGATGCCACGGCGGCGGCGCGCACGCTGCAACGTCCGCGGCTGTTCATCTGGCTGGTGATGATCCTGGCTCTTGCGAGCCTGCCCTTCACGGGCTGGTGGATGGTGCATCAGGTTGGCTGGCCGCTGGGGCAGACCTGGTTGCTGGCTTCCAGCGTGCTCTACACCTTGGCGGCGCTGGCGGGGTTCTGGCTGGTGGTGCGACTGAACAAATTGCGCAAGGCACCGGGAGGTAGCGGGAAGTTTACCTTTGCCTTGGCGCTGTTCAGTGTTGTCTGCTTTGTCGCCATTGCGGGGTTGATGGGGGCCAAGCCGGTTTAAAACACAGTCTGTGGGAGCAAGGCTTGCCCGCGATTGGCTTTACGCGATGCAAAGGTACGTATGCCAATCGCGAGCAAGCTTTGCTCCCACAGCCAATCGCGAGCAAGCTTTGCTCCCACAGCCAATCGCGGGCAAGCCTTGCTCCCACAGTTCAATTGCGCAACGAAATTACCGGCCAACCCCGCTTCTGGGCCTCGGCCCGAAGATTCGGATCCGGATCCACCGCCACCGGATGCGTCACCACCTCCAGCAGCGCCAGGTCATTCATCGAGTCGCTGTAGAAATAGCTGCCCTCGAGCGCATGCCCGGTCTCTTCCAGCCAACGGTTCAACCGGGTCACCTTGCCCTCGCGAAAACACGGGATGTCGGTGCTGCGGCCGCTGTAGCGCCCGTCGATCATCTCGCACTCGGTGGCGATCAGGGTCTCGACGCCCAGGCGCTCGGCAATCGGCCCGGTGACAAAGCGGTTGGTGGCGGTAATGATCACCAGCTTGTCGCCAGCGTCACGGTGCTTTTCCAGCAATTCGATGGCCTGGGGCAACACGATCGGCTCGATGCAGTCGCGCATGTAGTCCAGGTGCCACTGGGCCAGCACGTGCATTTCGGTGCGACCGAGGATTTCCAGGCAAAAATTCAGGTACTCGGCGTTGTCGAGCTTGCCGGCCAGGTAATCCTGGTAGAACGCGTCGTTGCGTGCCTTGTACGTGACAGCGTCCAGGAAACCGCGCTCGCACAGGTAATCGCCCCACGCGTGGTCGCTGTCGCCGCCCAGCAATGTGTTATCCAAGTCGAATAAAGCCAGCCGCATTGCAGTTACTCGCTGAAAAATCTGAAGAAAGGCGTCCAGAATACGGACTTTTCACAAGAGTGCACATAAGCTAGGGACGCTCGTTGCTGCTTTCACAACCTTTGTGGAACAATGCGGCGACATGCGTTTGCGAGGTTGTTGCCGTGATCGATCCCGATGGTTTCCGTCCCAATGTGGGGATCATTCTTACGAATGATGCTGGGCAGGTGCTATGGGCACGCCGTATCAATCAAGACGCCTGGCAGTTTCCCCAGGGCGGGATCAACCCCCAGGAGACGCCGGAAGAGGCCTTGTACCGCGAGTTGAATGAAGAAGTGGGGCTTGAGCGAGAAGATGTCGAAATACTCGCCTGCACCCGCGGCTGGTTGCGCTATCGTTTGCCGCAACGCCTGGTCAGGACGCACAGCCAACCGCTGTGCATCGGCCAGAAACAGAAATGGTTTCTCCTGCGCCTGATCTCCAACGAGCAGCGGGTGCGGATGGATTTGACCGGTAAACCGGAGTTCGATGGCTGGCGCTGGGTCAGCTATTGGTATCCGTTGGGCCAGGTGGTGACATTCAAGCGCGAAGTGTACCGACGCGCTCTCAAAGAGCTTGCCCCGCGCCTGCTGACGCGCGACTGACGACGGAGTTCGACCCCGAGCCATGCTCAATACGCTGCGCAAGATCGTCCAGGAAGTTAACTCCGCCAAGGATCTCAAGGCGGCGTTGGGGATTATTGTATTGCGTGTCAAAGAGGCCATGGGCAGCCAGGTCTGCTCGGTCTACCTGCTGGACCCCGAGACCAATCGTTTCGTGCTGATGGCCACCGAGGGCTTGAACAAGCGCTCCATCGGCAAGGTCAGCATGGCCCCCAATGAAGGCCTGGTCGGTCTGGTCGGCACACGCGAAGAACCCCTGAACCTCGAAAACGCCGCGGATCACCCGCGCTACCGCTACTTTGCCGAAACCGGCGAAGAACGCTACGCCTCGTTCCTCGGGGCACCGATCATCCACCACCGCCGCGTCGTCGGCGTGTTGGTCATCCAGCAAAAAGAGCGCCGCCAGTTCGACGAAGGTGAAGAAGCCTTCCTCGTGACCATGAGCGCGCAACTGGCCGGGGTTATCGCCCACGCCGAGGCCACCGGCTCGATCAGCGGCCTGGGTCGCCAGGGCAAGGGCATCCAGGAAGCCAAGTTCGTCGGCGTACCGGGCTCACCGGGCGCGGCGGTGGGCACGGCGGTGGTCATGTTACCGCCCGCCGACCTCGACGTGGTACCGGACAAGGCCATCGCCGACATCGAGGCCGAGCTGGGTTTGTTCAAGACCGCCATCGAAGGCGTACGCGCCGACATGCGGGCCCTGTCGGCCAAGCTGGCGACACAGCTGCGCCCTGAAGAGCGCGCTCTGTTCGACGTTTACCTGATGATGCTCGACGATGCTTCCCTGGGCAGTGAAGTGACCACCGTCATCAAGACCGGCCAGTGGGCCCAAGGCGCGCTGCGCCAAGTGGTGACCGACCACGTCAACCGTTTCGAACTGATGGACGACGCCTACCTGCGCGAGCGGGCTTCGGACGTCAAGGACCTTGGCCGCCGCTTGCTGGCCTACTTGCAGCAGGAACGCCAGCAGACCCTGGTCTACCCCGACAACACCATCCTGGTCAGCGAAGAGCTGACCCCGGCCATGCTCGGCGAAGTGCCCGAAGGCAAGCTGGCGGGGCTGGTCTCGGTATTGGGCTCGGGCAACTCCCACGTAGCGATCCTGGCCCGGGCCATGGGCATCCCGACGGTGATGGGCCTGGTGGACCTGCCGTACTCCAAGGTCGACGGCATCCAGATGATCGTCGATGGCTACCACGGCGAGGTCTACACCAACCCCAGCGACGTGCTGCGCAAGCAGTTTGCCGATGTGGTCGAGGAAGAAAAGCAACTGTCCCTGGGCCTGGATGCGCTGCGGGACCTGCCGTGCATAACCCTTGACGGCCACCGCATGCCACTGTGGGTCAACACCGGCCTGCTGGCCGACGTGGCCCGGGCGCAGAAACGTGGCGCCGAAGGTGTAGGCCTGTACCGCACCGAAGTGCCGTTCATGATCAACCAGCGCTTCCCCAGCGAAAAGGAACAGCTGGCGATCTACCGCGAACAACTGGCCGCGTTCCACCCGCAACCGGTGACCATGCGCAGCCTGGACATCGGCGGCGACAAGTCCCTGTCCTACTTCCCGATCAAGGAAGACAACCCGTTCCTCGGCTGGCGCGGTATTCGCGTGACGCTCGACCACCCGGAAATTTTCCTGGTCCAGGCCCGCGCCATGCTCAAGGCCAGCGAAGGCCTGAACAACCTGCGCATCCTGCTGCCGATGATCTCCGGCACCCATGAACTGGAAGAAGCCCTGCACCTGATCCACCGGGCCTGGGGCGAAGTACGCGACGAAGGCACCGACGTGCCGATGCCGCCGGTCGGGGTGATGATCGAGATTCCGGCCGCGGTGTACCAGACCAAGGAACTGGCGCGGCAGGTGGACTTCCTGTCGGTGGGTTCCAACGACCTGACCCAGTACCTGCTGGCCGTGGACCGCAACAACCCGCGGGTCGCGGACCTGTACGACTACCTGCACCCGGCGGTGCTGCAAGCCTTGCAGAACGTGGTGCGTGACGCCCATGCCGAAGGCAAGCCGGTGAGCATCTGCGGCGAAATGGCTGGCGACCCCGCGGCCGCGGTGCTGCTGATGGCGATGGGGTTCGACAGCTTGTCGATGAACGCCACCAACCTGCCGAAAGTGAAATGGATGCTGCGCCAGATCAACCTCAGCAAGGCCCAGGAATTGCTCGCGGAAGTGATGACCATCGACAACCCGCAAGTGATCCACAGCTCCTTGCAACTGGCGCTGAAGAACCTTGGGTTGGCGCGGATGATCAATCCGGCTTCGAACAAAACCCTCTAGGCACGAGCACCTGTGGCGAGGGAGCTTGCTCCCGCTGGGCTCTGTAGGAGCTGGCGAAGCCTGCGATCTTTTGATCTTTTGATCTTTCGCTTGAGATTCAAGTGTCTGGGGAAAGATCGCAGCCTCGCTTCGCTCGTCAGCTCCTACACAGCTCCTACAAGCTCCTACAGGGCTGAATCAAATGTGCAGCGCCACCTCCCCCAAATGCCCCCCATGCGGCCCGAAACTGCGCTCGACCATCTGCCGCGTCCCATCGGCATGGACAATCAGCGCCGTACTCGCCCGCGTCCCGTAGGCCGGGCTGGCGATGAACACACTCGATAACAGCGTCTCGGTCGCCACGCCCACCCCCGTATCAGGCAGCTCAGCCACCGGAGCAGGTTGCGGGTCGTTCAGCAGCGCCAGCAACGCCTCGGGCTGCGGATCATCCAGCACCTCGCCCAGCGCCGCACGAGCCTTGAGCAACTTGGGCCAGGGCGTGTTCAACCCTGCGTTCGACACGCCATAGAGCCCCTCGCCCAACCGCTGCGGCTGGGCATCGCGGGCGTTGTGGTGCCACAGCTCGACGCCATCGCCGAGCAGCAGGTTGAAGCCACCGTACTCGCTGGCGCGGGGCACGACTTCGCTCAGGTAGTCGGCAATCGACAGATTCCCGGTCAGGAACCGCGCCACCAGCTCGCCGCGCGACTTGAAGGCCGGCAATTGGCCTGGGTCACGGATGTTGGTCAGCGCCGCAAAGCGCCCCTCGGCGCCAATGCCGAGCCAGGTGCCGCCGGCCTCCAGGTCGCGACCGGCATGCACATGGGGCGCATCAGGCCACTGGGCCAGGGGCAAGGTCGGCCGGGCATAGAACTCGTCGCGGTTGGCCGCCACGATCAGCGGCCGGGCGTGGCCGGGGCGCCAGGCAAATACGATCAGGCACATCAGGTTGTCCCGTTAACAATGCCAATCCATTGAAAGAATAAAGCCGAACACTGCTTTTGTGGCGAGGGAGCTTGCTCCCGCTGGGCTACGAAGTAGCCCCAAAAACCTTGTTGGGTGGGCTTCGCCCACCAGCGGGAGCAAGCTCCCTCGCCACAAAGGCTATTCGTCGCTTCACCGCCACTCTACCCATACATCACGGACGCATCCATCGCCTTCAGTGGAGCCCGGGGCCATGGATCCGTTACCATGCCGCTCTTATTTCAGGGATGGTCGGGGAGACGCTGGTGGAATTTGTGCTCTATCTGCTGCTCGGCGCCTGCGCCGGCGTGCTGGCCGGGTTGTTCGGTGTGGGGGGCGGGATCATCATTGTCCCGGTGCTGGTGTTCAGTTTCACCCTGCAGGGTTTCGACCCGCAGGTGTTGACGCATCTGGCCGTCGGCACCTCACTGGCATCGATCATATTCACCTCGGTCAATGCGGTGCGCGAGCATCAGCGCAAAGGCGCGGTGCGCTGGCCGGTGTTCGCCTGGATGACCGTCGGCATCCTGATCGGTGCCGGATTCGGTGCGATCACCGCCGAAGCGATTTCCGGCCCGCACCTGCAAAAGATCATCGGCGTGTTCGCCCTGATCATTGCCGTGCAACTGGCCCTGAACTTCAAGCCCAACGCCAGTCGCAACGTACCGGGCAAGGCCGGACTGACCCTGGCCGGCACGGTGATTGGCTGGGCCTCGGCGATTTTCGGCATCGGTGGCGGTTCACTGACCGTGCCGTTCCTGACCTGGCGCAGCGTACCGATGCAGCAAGCGGTCGCGACGTCATCGGCCTGCGGACTGCCCATCGCCGTGGTCAGCGCATTAAGTTTCATGATTTTGGGTTGGCACGATCCGCTGCTGCCGGCCCATAGTCTCGGTTTTGTGTATTTGCCGGCGCTGCTGGGCATCGCCTTGACCAGCATGGTCTTCGCCCGTTTCGGCGCGCGGCTGGCCCATCGCCTGTCACCGCGCTTGCTCAAGCGGTTGTTTGCCGCCCTGCTATTCTGCGTGGGCTTGAGTTTTCTGTTCTGACGCAATCCTGGCTTAATCCCGAGGTGGCAGCGTCGCCCGGGTATTTTTGACGTTTACGAGGAATATCAATGCTGCCTTACCCGCAGATCGATCCGGTAGCCCTGGCCATCGGCCCGCTGAAAATCCACTGGTACGGCCTGATGTACCTGATCGGCATCGGCGGCGCCTGGTTGCTGGCGTCGCGCCGGCTCAACCGTTTCGACCCGACCTGGAACAAGGAAAAACTTTCCGACCTGGTGTTCTGGCTGTCCATGGGCGTGATCGTCGGCGGACGCCTGGGCTATGTGCTGTTCTACGACCTGAGCGCCTATGTGGCCAACCCGACGCTGATCTTCGAAGTCTGGAAGGGCGGCATGTCGTTCCACGGTGGGTTCATCGGCGTGATGTTGGCGGCGTTGTGGTTCGGCAAGCGCAACAACAAGTCGTTTTTCGAGCTGATGGACTTCGTCGCGCCAATGGTGCCGATCGGCCTGGGCGCAGGGCGCATCGGCAACTTCATCAATGCCGAGTTATGGGGCAAGTCGACCGACGTGCCGTGGGCGATGATCTTCCCGCCGTTCAGCGACCCGGCGCAGTTGCCGCGCCACCCGTCGCAGCTTTATCAATTCGCCCTCGAAGGCGTGGCACTGTTCCTGATTCTCTGGCTGTTCTCGCGCAAGCCGCGGCCAACCATGGCGGTGTCGGGCATGTTCGCGCTGTTCTATGGCATCTTCCGTTTCATCGTTGAATTCGTCCGCGTACCGGACGCCCAGCTCGGCTATCTGGCGTGGAACTGGCTGACCATGGGCCAGGTGTTGTGCCTGCCGATGATCATCGGCGGCCTGGCGCTGATCTGGCTGGCTTATCATCGTGCGCCGGCTGCGGCGGCCAAGGTTTAAAATTCGAACCCCGGGGCGTTGGCCCCGGGTTCAAGGACACAGGTAACCCATGAAGCAATATCTCGATCTGGTGGCCCACGTCATCAAGAACGGCACCAAGCAAGCCAACCGCACCGGTGTGAACACCATCAGCTTCCCCGGCGCCATGCTGCGCTATGACTTGAAAGACGGATTCCCGGCCATCACCACCCGCAAAATGGCCTTCAAATCGGCCATCGGCGAGATGTGCGGCTTCCTGCGTGGCGTGAACAATGCCGCCGAATTCCGTGCCCTGGGCTGCAAGGTCTGGGACCAGAACGCCAACGAAAACGCCCAGTGGCTGGCCAACCCGTTCCGCCAGGGCGAAGACGACCTGGGCGAGATCTACGGCGTGCAATGGCGCAAATGGCCGGCCTACAAACAGATCCCCTTGAGCAACCCGGCCGCCATCGAGCAGACACTGGCCCAGGGTTACCGGCAGATCGCCGAGGGCGAAGAAAACGGCCAGGCCTACGTGGTGCTGTACAAGGCCATCGACCAGGTTCGCCAGTGCGTCGACACCATCATCAAGGACCCGGGCAGCCGGCGCATCCTGTTCCACGGCTGGAACTGCGCCCAGCTCGATGAAATGGCCCTGCCGCCGTGCCACCTGCTCTACCAGTTCCACCCGAATGTCGAGACCAGGGAAATCTCCCTGACCCTCTACATCCGCTCCAACGACCTGGGCCTGGGCACGCCGTTCAACCTCACCGAAGGCGCCGCACTGCTGAGCCTGATCGGCCGCCTGACCGGCTACACGCCGCGCTGGTTCACCTATTTCATCGGCGATGCCCACGTCTACGAAAACCACTTGGACATGCTCAACGAACAGCTCACGCGCGAGCCGTTCCCGATGCCCAAGCTGGTGATTTCCGAGCGTGTGCCGGAGTTCGCCAAGACCGGCGTGTACCAGCCTGAGTGGCTGGAGTTGGTGGAGCCGGGCGACTTCTCCCTCGAAGGCTACCAGCACCATGCGCCGATGACCGCGCCGATGGCGGTCTAGAAGAATCCCACCATCCCCCTGTGTGCGGGCCTGTGGGAGCAAAGCTTGCTCGCGATGGAAACGCCTCGATCCGTCAGAAGATCGCGTTATCGTTCATCGCGAGCAAGCTTTGCTCCCACAGGCTCACACCAAGCTTTGCTCCCACAGGCTCACACCAAGCTTTGCTCCCACAGGCTCACACCAAGCTTTGCTCCCACAGGCTCGCCCATAGGCGACTCTGTGTATTGGGGATTGGTGGCAAGGGCTCAATGCCCGTGACTACGCCCCACATGGGAATGCTCCACCTCCGGCGCCACCGCCCCGCTCACCTCCAGGCGCTGCAAGATCCCGCATTGATCCAGGTCCGGTCCTTCGCCACAGCGATGGCGCAGGTCGATCAGTTGCGTCTGCAAGGCCAGCAGGCCGTCGATGCGGGCCTTGACGTGCTGGATGTGTTCGTCGATCAGCGCGTTGACGCTTTCGCACTGGTCCTGGGGGCTGTCGCGCAGGGCCAGGAGGCTGCGGATTTCTTCCAGGGTCATGTCCAGGGTGCGGCAATTGCGGATGAACGTCAGCCGCTCGGCATGGGCCTGGGTGTAGACACGGTAATTGCCGTCGCTACGGGCCGGTTCCGGCAGCAAGCCTTCGCGCTCGTAGTAACGGATGGTTTCGACCTGGCAGTCGGTGATTTTCGCCAGTTCTCCGATCTTCATGCTGCGACCTCCCAAATAGGTGCTTGACCCTATAGTGGCTACAGGGTCTTTACTGCGCAACAGGCACTTTTCACGGACGTCACCCGATGAGCGATTCCCTTCACATCCACAAACCCGACCACGGCCATGACCACGGGCATTCCTGCTGCGCATCGAAAGCAGCCCCGTCGCAGGTGATCCTCGGCAAAACGCCGACGGACGGTGCGCGGCTGAGCAGTTTCCGCATCGAAGCCATGGACTGCCCCACCGAACAGACGCTGATCCAGAACAAGCTCGGCAAGCTCGAAGGCGTGCAGCAACTGGATTTCAACCTGATCAACCGCGTACTGGGCGTGACCCACGATTTGCCCAGCGACGCGCCGATCATCAAGGCCATCGAATCCTTAGGGATGCAGGCCGAGCCGATGACCCCGGGCAAAGAGAAAACCACCCCTGACTTGCCCGCCCCGGCCAAGCCCTGGTGGCCGCTGGCGCTGTCCGGCGTGACGGCCCTGGGCGCCGAGGTGATCCACTTCACCAACGCCGCGCCAAACTGGGTGGTCGCAGTGGTGGCATTGGTGTCGATCCTCAGCGGTGGCCTGGGTACCTACAAGAAGGGCTGGATCGCCCTGAAAAACCGCAACTTGAACATCAACGCACTGATGAGCATCGCCGTGACCGGCGCCGTGCTGATCGGCCAATGGCCGGAAGCGGCGATGGTGATGTTCCTGTTCACCGTGGCCGAGCTGATCGAAGCCAAATCCCTGGACCGGGCGCGCAACGCCATCAGCGGCCTGATGCAGATGGCCCCGGAACAGGCCACCGTGCAACAGGCCGATGGCAGCTGGCAGGCGCAAGACGTAAAAGTCATCGCCCTCGGTGCGCGGGTACGGGTTCGCCCGGGCGAAAGGGTGGGCCTGGACGGCGACGTGGTCGCCGGTCGTTCGACCATTGACCAGGCACCGATTACCGGCGAAAGCCTGCCGGTGGAAAAAACCATCGGCGACAAGGTGTTTGCCGGCACCATCAACCAGGCCGGCGAATTGGAATACACCGTGACCGCAGCGGCCGATCACTCCACCCTGGCGCGGATCATCCACGCCGTGGAACAGGCCCAGGGCTCCCGCGCACCGACCCAACGCTTCGTCGACCAGTTCTCGAAAGTCTACACCCCGGCGGTGTTTGTCCTGGCCCTGGCCGTGGCCGTCATCCCACCGTTGTTCATGGGCGCGGCATGGTTCGACTGGATCTACCGGGCGCTGGTGCTGCTGGTGGTCGCCTGCCCCTGCGCGCTGGTGATTTCCACCCCTGTGACCATCGTCAGCGGCCTCGCTGCCGCCGCGCGCAAAGGCATCCTGGTCAAGGGCGGCGTGTACCTGGAGGGCGGCTACAAGCTCGACTACCTGGCCTTGGACAAGACCGGCACGATCACCCACGGCAAGCCGGTGCAAACCGACTATGTGGCGCTGGACCCGAGCGTGGAAACCATCGCTCCGGCCCTGGCCGCCAGCCTCGCCGCCCGCTCCGATCACCCGGTTTCCCGGGCGATTGCCAACGCGGCTGTGGATAAGCAACTGGCACAGCAGGTTGTGGATAACTTCGAGGCGCTTGCCGGGCGCGGCGTGCGTGGCGACATTGGAGGGCAGACGTATCACCTGGGCAATCACCGCCTGGTGGAAGACCTCGGACTGTGCTCCCCCGAACTGGAAGAGAAACTCTTCGCCCTGGAAAAACAAGGCAAGTCCGTGGTGCTGCTGCTCGACGCTACAGGCCCCTTGGCGCTGTTTGCCGTGGCCGACACCGTGAAGGACTCCAGCCGCGAAGCCATTCGGCAGCTGCATGACCTGGGCATCAAGACCTTGATGCTCACCGGCGACAACGCCCACACCGCCGACGCGATTGCTGCACAGGTGGGCATGGACCAAGCCCGAGGCGACCTGTTGCCCGAAGACAAGCTGCAAGCCATCGAAGCGTTGTACGCCCAGGGTCACCACGTCGGCATGGTCGGCGACGGCATCAACGACGCCCCGGCCCTGGCCCGTTCGGAAATCGGTTTCGCCATGGCGGCGGCCGGCACCGACACGGCCATCGAAACCGCCGATGTCGCCTTGATGGACGATGATCTGCGCAAGATCCCGGCGTTCATTCGCCTGTCGCGGCAGACTTCAAGCATCCTGAAACAGAACATTGCCTTGGCGTTGGTGATCAAGGCGATCTTCCTCGGGTTCACCTTCGCCGGGTTCGCCACCATGTGGATGGCGGTGTTTGCCGACATGGGGGTGAGTTTGCTGGTGGTGTTCAATGGGTTGCGGTTGCTACGCAAGTAAAGTTTGCGGTGACCGGGAGGGCCTCATCGCGAGCAAGCTTTGCTCCCACAGCAGATCTACAGTGAGTTCAAAATTCTGAACTCGCAACGATCCACTGTGGGAGCAAAGCTTGCTCGCGATGGGCTGCGCAGCAGCCCCCATGATTTAACGCCAATTCAATCACGCTTCGGCTCGCGGATCTTGTACCAGGCCACATACAGCGCCGGCAGGAACAGCAGCGTCAGTAGCGTCGCGATGATGATCCCGCCGATCATCGCGTAGGCCATCGGCCCCCAGAACACTTCCCGGGCAATCGGGATCATCCCCAGGCTCGCCGCGGCCGCCGTGAGCAGGATCGGTCGGCGCCGGTGTTCGGTAGCTTGCACCACCGCATCCCAGGGCTCGTAGCCGTCACGTTCGTATTCATCGATCTGGGTCACCAGGATCACCGAGTTACGGATGATGATGCCAATCAACGCGAGGATCCCGAGGATCGCCACGAAGCCCATGGGCGTGCCCGTCGGCACCAGCGCCAGCACCACACCGATCAATCCGAGAGGCGCGACACTCGCCACCAGGAACAGTTTCTGCACGCTGTGCAGCTGGATCATCAGGAAGGTCGCCATCAAGAACAGCATCAGCGGCACGACACTGGCGATCGGCCCTTGGGCCTTGCTGCTCTCTTCCACCGTACCGCCCGTGGCGACCTTGTAGCCCACTGGCAGGCCGGCGGCGAACGTGTCGATGGCCGGTTGCAGTTGCTTGACCAGGTCGGTGGGTTGGATCTCGTCGCGCACCGCGGCCTTGATGGTGATGGTCGGCTTGCGGTCACGACGCCACACCAAGGGCTGTTCCAGTTCATAGCGCACCGTGGCGAACGCCAGCAACGGAATCGAGGTGTCGCCCGGGGTGACGATTTGCAGGTTCTGCAGGGTTTCCGGCGAACCACGCTCGGCATCTTCGGCACGGCCGACCACGTCGATCAGGTAAATATCGTCGTTGACCTGGGTCACGGGCGAGCCGCTGACAATGCTGTTCATCACCCTGGCCACATCATCGGAAGACAGGCCCAGCTGCCGCGCCTTGTCCTGGGCGATGTCGATGCGCAGCACCTTGCCCGGTTCGTTCCAGTCGTAAATGATTTCGCCAATGTGCGAGTTCTTGTCCAGCTCGGTGGCCAGTTCGATCGCATGTTTGCGCACCTGGTCGATGTCCTTGCCGCTGACCCGGTACTGGATCGGCCGGCCCACCGGCGGGCCCATTTCCAGGGCCTGCACGTAGCTGCCAATCCCGACGAAATCCTCACGCAGACGCTTTTGCAGACGCTCGGTGAGGGCCGTGCGCGACTCCAGGCCCTTGCTGACGATCACCAGTTGCGCGTAGTACGGGTTCTGCAGTTGCTGGTCCAGCGGCAGGTAAAAGCGAATCGCGCCTTCGCCGATGTAGCTGCTCCAGCGCTCGATGTCCGGGTCGCCCTTGAGGGTCGCTTCCAGGCGATCGACCGCCCGGCGGGTCTCGTCCATCGAGGCGTTTTGCGGCAGGTTGAGGTCCACCAGGATTTCCGGCCGGTCCGAGGACGGGAAGAACTGGTTTTGCACGAAACGCATGCAAAACACCGACAGCACGAACAGCAGCACGGTGATGCCAATGGCCCACCAGCGATTGCGCATCGCCCACAGCAGGCCGCCGTTGAATGCCCGGCCGATCCGCCCCGGCTCGGCGCTGTGGGGTTTCACGTTGGTGCTGAGGATGTGCACGCCAATCACCGGGGCAAACAACACCGCGACGATCCATGACACCAGCATCGCCACGGCGATGACCGCGAACAGGGTGAAGGTGTACTCACCGGCGGAACTGGCGTTCAGGCCGATGGGCACGAAACCCGCCACGGTCACCAGGGTCCCGGTGAGCATCGGGAACGCCGTCGAGGTGTAGGCGAACGTCGCGGCCTGGTCCTTGGTGTCACCTTTTTCCAGGCGCGTGACCATCATTTCCACGGTGATCATCGCGTCGTCCACCAGCAGGCCGAGGGCGATGATCAACGCGCCAAGGGAAATCCGCTGCATGGTGATGCCGCTGTATTCCATGAACAGGAAGACCATCGCCAGCACCAGCGGAATCGAGCAGGCCACCACCAACCCGGCCCTGACGCCGAGGCTGACGAAGCTGACGAGCAGGACGATGATCACCGCCTCGAACAAGGCGCTGGTAAAGCCGCCGACCGCCTCCTCCACCACTTCGGCCTGGTCCGACACGGTATGCACGCCAACGCCCACCGGCAGGTCGGCGGTCAGCTCGCTCATGCGCGCATGCAACGCCTTGCCGAAGTCCTGGATGTTGCCGCCCTTCTTCATTGCGATGGCGAGGCCGATGGCCGGTGTACCGTTGAAACGGAACATCGGCGTGGCAGGGTCAACGTAACCGCGGCTGATATCGGCGATGTCGGCCAGTCGATAGAAGCGGTCGTTGAGCCGCAGGTTGACGTTGGCCAGGTCCTTTTCCGACTGGAACTGCCCGGACGTGCGCACGGAAATCCGCTCCGGCCCGGCGTCGATCACCCCTGCCGGAGTCACGGCGTTCTGGGTCTGCAGGCTTTGCACGACCTCACGCTGATCGATCCCCAACGCGGCGAGCTTGCGCGTGGAGAAGTTCAGGTACAGCACTTCGTCCTGCTCGCCCACCATCTCGACCTTGCCCAGGCCCGGTACGCCACGGATCTCGGCGCGCACCTGTTCCACGTAGTCGCGCAACTGGCGCATCGACAGGCCATCGCCGGTGAAGGCGTACACCGAACCGTAGACATCGCCGAACTCGTCGTTGAAGCCTGGCCCTTGCAAGCCGTCAGGGAAATCGCCGCGAATGTCGTTGATCTTCTTGCGCACCTGGTACCAGATCTCGGGGATTTCCTTGGCCCCGGTGGTGTCGAGCAGGTACACGAACACCGTCGATTCTCCCGGTCGGGTGTAGCTTTTGACGTAGTCGAGGGAATCGAGCTCTTCGAGTTTTTTCTCGATGCGATCGGTGACCTGCCTGAGGGTTTCTTCCTGGGTCGCGCCAGGCCAACGGGTCTGGATGACCATGGTCTTGATGGTGAACGATGGGTCTTCTTCGCGCCCCAGGTTCATGTACGAAAACACGCCCATCAGCAGTGCCACGAACATCAGGTACCAGACGAACGACTGATGCCGCAGGGCCCATTCGGACAGATTGAAAGGCCCTTTCATCGTGCGTCCTCGTCGAGTTTCACTTTCTGCCCCGGCTGGAGACTGTTCACCCCAGCGCTGACCACGCGATCGCCGGCCTTGATGCCGTTGGCCACCAGCACCGAGTTGGCCGAACGTTCGAGAATCCGTACGTCACGGGGCGAGACGGTCTGGGTTTGCGGGTCGACCAGCCAGATGCGCGCCTTGCCGTCGATCTCTTGCAGCGCGCTCAGTGGCAGCTCGATGCGTGGTTCGATGGTCGAGCTCAGGGTCACGCTGATGGCCGTGCCCAGGCGAAAACCTGGCGGTGTGTCGGTCAGTGTCAGGCGCGCGCGGCGGGTACGGGTGGCGCTCTGGGCCTGGGGTTCGATCTCGCGCACGGTGGCGGTGGTGTGGATGCTGGGGTCCAACTGCGCGGCGACCTCGAACACCACGTCCGTGGGCAGGCGCTCTGCCAGACCGGCCGGCAGGTCGATCACCGCCTCCTTGATGTCCGGGCGGGCCAGAGTCACCACTTGCTGGCCGGCGGTGACCACCTGCCCGGCTTCGGCATTCCAGGCCGTGACGACGGCGTCGTGGTCGGTGTGCAGCGCGCTGTAGTTGAGCTGGTCGCGGGACTGCTCCACCGAGGCCTTGGCCTGTTCGAGAGAGGCGCCAGTGGTTTTCAAGTCGGTCTGGGCGATGTCCAGTTGCGCCTGGGCGCCGACGCCACGGTCGAACAATTGCTGCTGGCGGCGGGCATTGGCCTGGGCATTGATGTACTGCGCCTCGATCCGCGCCAGATCGCCCTGGGCGGCGCGCAACTGGTTTTGCTGGTCGGTAGGGTCGAGCGTGGCGAGCAGGTCGCCCTTCTTCACTTGCGCACCGACATCGACATTGCGGCTGGCGATCCGTCCAGGCACACGGAAACCCACGTTGCTCTCGTAGCGCGCCTGGATACTCCCGGCGAACCGCCCGAGTGCCTGCTGGTCGAGGGCCCGGACTTCAACGGACAACACCGGACGCACCGGTTCGGGCGGCGCTTCTTCCTTGGAGCAGGCAGCCAGCAAGAGGCCGACCGAGGCCATCCACAAACGCTTCATGGTTGGGCCCCCTGCGTGGTTTTTCCAGCGGTGTTTTCAGCGATCTCGACGCGTACGCCGGGGTGCAACAATTGCCCACCGGCGATGATGATTTTCTCGCCCCCCTTGAGCCCATCACTGATGATGACCTTGCCGGTCAGGTAGCGGCCGACCGTCACCGTTTGCAACTGCGCCTTGCCCTCGCCGTCCACCAGCCAAACGGCCGGGTCACTGAGGTTCTTGGTCAGGGCCGACCAAGGCAGCTCGAAGGCGGTCTTGCCGGCGGACTTGGCCGTGGCACTGACCACCGAGCCCAGGCGCATGCCTTCGGGCAAATCATTGAGGGTGACCTTGACCTGCACGGTGCCGGTCTGGGCCGACACCGCCGGGGTGATTTCGCGCACCGTACCGGTGGTCTTGATCGCGGGGTTATCCAACAAACTGATGGTGATTGCAGGGTCCGAGGGCGGTTCGCTCAACAGCGATTCGTAGATATTGAACACGGCGTCGCGCTCGCCGTCCCGGGCCAGGCTGAAGATCGGCTCCGTGGCCTGCACCACCTGGCCGACTTCCGCCTGGCGCGCGGTGATGATGCCCGGGGCCTCGGCAATCAGTGCGGTGTAGCTCAGTTGTTCGCGGGCGTTGGCCAGTTGGGCCTGGGCGGCGCTCAATGCACTCTGGCTGCTGCGCAGTTGGGCCTGGGCCGCGTCGTATTCGCTCTGGCTGGTGTAGCCCTTGGGCAGGAGTTTCTGCTGGCGCACGAACGCCGCCGCACTCTGCTTGACTCGCGCCTGCTCGGCGGCCACCTGAGCCTCGGCGGAGTCGACGTTGGTCTGCAGGTCCCGGGGGTCGAGCCGGGCCAGCACTTGCCGGGCCGAGACCCGGGCGCCGACATCGACCTTGCGTTCGATGATCTTGCCGCCCACGCGAAACGACAAGTCAGCCTGCACCCGCGCCTGGACATCGCCAGTCAAGGTCACCGAAGCGGCGTATTCGCTGGGTACCGCTTGCTGCACGAAAACCCGTGGCAGGGCTTTTTCTTCGGGCTTCTTATCACCGCACCCCGTCAACAACACGCACACGCCCAAACCAATCATCAATTTGATTCCGGGACCAGCCATGCAGACTCCTTTGCGCTGTACGGACGTACCAGTGACGATACGACTGTGAGCTTAGAACAGGGTTCCACGAATACAACGGGTGCAGCAAATCAGGCAAACTGATCGCCGCCTGTAGGAGCTGCCGAGCGAAGCGAGGCTGCGATCTTTTGATCTTTCACTTGAGAATCAATGGGGTTCGGAAAGATCGCAGCCTCGCTTCGCTCGACAGCTCCTACGAACCCATGCAGCAGGAGTCTGCCCATGCTCAAGACATTGGCGGTGGCCAACTATCGATCGATCAATAAACTGGTCATCCCCCTGGGCAGGCTGAACCTGATCACCGGTCCCAACGGCAGCGGCAAGTCCAATCTGTACCGCGCCCTGCGCCTGTTGGCCGAGACAGCCCAGGGCGGGGTGGTCAACGCCCTGGCCCGCGAAGGCGGACTGGACTCGACCTTCTGGGCCGGGCCGGAAGAAATCAGCCGGCGCATGCGTAACGGCGAGGTGCCGGTCCAGGCGATTGTGCGCCAGGGCACCAAGCGCCTGCGCCTGGGCTTCGCTGGGGAGGACTTCAGCTATTCGATCGCCCTGGGCTTGCCGGAACCCAGTCGTTCGGCGTTTTCACTGGACCCTGAAATCAAGCGCGAATGCCTCTGGGCAGGCCCGGTGTTTCGGCCGGCCAGCCTGCTGGTGGACCGCAACGGGCCGATGATCCGAGCCCGCGAAAGTCGTTCCTGGGATGTGCTGGCCCAGCACACGCCGACCTTCGACAGCCTGTTCGACCAGGTCGGCAGCCTGCGCACTTCGCCGGAGGTCTTGCAGATGCGCGAGTTCATTCGTCGCTGGCGCTTCTACGATCATTTTCGCAGCGACGCCGACGCCCCGGTGCGCCAACCGCAACTGGGCACTCGCACGCCGGTGCTGCACCACGACGGACGCGATCTGGCCGCCGCGTTGCAGACCATCCTTGAAATCGGTGACGTCGAGGCCTTGCATGCCGCCATCGGCGACGCGTTCCCCGGTGCCCATCTGCGCATCGAGAAACTGCAAGGCGGACGTTTCGCCATCGCGTTTCAACAGCACGGCCTGCTGCGGCCGCTGTCCGCCGCCGAACTGTCGGACGGGACCTTGCGCTATCTGTTGCTGGTGGCCGCCCTCCTCACACCACGACCACCCTCGCTGATGGTGCTCAACGAACCGGAAACCAGCCTGCACCCCGATCTGTTGCCAGCCTTGGCGCGGCTGATCATCCGTGCTTCAGTCAATTGCCAGGTCTGGGTGGTGTCCCACGCCACGCGCCTGATCGCCGCCCTGGAGCAGGATGAGCAGTGCAATTGCATCGTGCTGGAAAAGGAGCTTGGGCAGACCGGGATTGTCGGGCAGCGGATGTTGGATGAGCCGGCGTGGCATTGGCCGGACTAATCTGCGCCTGATCAACCGAATCGCGAGCAAGCTCGCTCCCACAATAAAAAACGCCGACGCTGTATCAGCCGTCGGCGTTTGAAACCGTGAAAGGATTTACCGCGCGAATCAGAACGCCGGCAGTACCGCGCCGCTGTATTTCTTCTCGATGAACGCCTTCACTTCAGGGCTGGTCAGGGCCTTGGCCAGTTTCTGGATGGCCGGGCTGTCCTTGTTGTCCGGACGGGCCACCAGGAAGTTGACGTAAGGCGAGTCCGCGCCTTCGATCACCAGTGCATCCTTGGCCGGGTTAAGACCCGCTTCCAGGGCATAGTTGGTGTTGATCAGGTCCAGGTCGACCTGGTCCAGCACGCGCGGCAGCATGGCCGATTCCAGTTCCTTGAACTTGAAGTTGTGCGGGTTCTTGGCGATATCTTTCGGGGTTGCCAACGCATTTTTCGGGTCTTTCAACTCGATCAGGCCAGCCTTCTGCAGCAGGAGCAGGGCACGGCCGCTGTTGCTGCCTTCGTTGGGCAGCGCGATGGTTGCGCCGTTTGGCAGATCAGCCAATTTTTTGTACTTCTTCGAGTAGCCGCCGAACGGTTCGACGTGAACGCCGATCACGGTCACCAGATGAGTGCCTTTGCCTTCGTTGAAGTTCGTCAGGTACGGCAGGGTCTGGAAGTAGTTGGCGTCCAGGCGCTTCTGATCAACCTGTACGTTGGGTTGGACGTAGTCGGTGAAGACCTTGATTTCCAGGTCCACGCCTTCTTTGGCCAGGGCCGGCTTGATCAGCTCGAGGATTTCAGCGTGTGGCACCGGGGTGGCGGCCACGACCAGTTTCTCCGCGGCCTGGGCCAGGCCCGAGGCCAGGGCTGCCGCCAATGCGGTGAACAACAGAACCTTTTTCATGCAGTGTCCTTATCGAAAATCACGGTCGTCATGGACGACGGCCAAATGTGGAGTGCCAGTGAAGTGCTATCGCTGGCGTGATGCGGACAATACCGATATTTTTTATTCCTTAAAAATATCTTTTATTCAAGTTCATATTCATTTTACTCATATAGAAAAGCACCGCTTTTGTGGCGAGGGAGCTTGCTCCCGCTCTGTGTAGGAGCTGGCGAAGCCTGCGATCTTTTGATCTTGATCTTTCGCTTGCGACTCAATTGTCTGGGGAAGGATCGCAGCCTCGTTGCACTCGACAGCTCCTACACAGCTCCTACACAGTTCCTACACAGCTCCTGCAGGCCCGGCGAGGTGTGCCCTATAGCGTTTGCTCCAGTCGATTCAGCAGCGCCTTGAGGGCTAGGCGCTCGGCGTCCGAACCCTGTGCAATGACCTGCGCCACCTGCTGATCAATCAGCTCCAAGGCTGAAGGCTGGGGCGGCAGATTCAAGTGCTCCGGCAAAATCTCATCCCCCGTGCTCACCAGCAACGCGAAGTGAATGACGTTTTCCAGCTCGCGGGTGTTGCCCGGCCAACTGTGCCGCTCGAGGGCGTACTGCGCCGCTTCACTGATCAGCGGCACGGCCAGGCCGAGTCGCTGGCTGTAGATGCCCAGGAAATATTCGGCCAGGGACAGGATATCGCCTACCCGCTCGCGCAGGGCCGGCAGTTCCAGTTGGCCTTCGCTCAAGTAGTGGTAGAGCCGTTCGTGGAATTTCCCGGCCGCCACCGCTTGTGCCAGGTCGATGCTGGTCGCTGCCACCAGGCGGACATCCACCGGGCTGGGCTGATGCGCACCCACGCGGGTGACTTCATGGTTTTCCAGGGCCGCCAGCAATTTGATCTGGATCGGCAGCGGCAAATCACCGATTTCATCCAAGTAGAGGGTGCCGCCATTGGCCGACCCAAACCAACCGGCCCGGCTGCTGGCCGAACCGCTATAGCTGCCGGCGGCATAGCCGAACAGTTCAGCGTCGGCGTAAGTCGGGCTGATCGCGCCGCAGTTGACCGAGACAAACAACCCGCCGCGATCACTTTCGCGGTGGATATGCCGGGCCAGCAATTCCTTGCCGCTACCGGTTTCGCCGCGTATCAGCACCGAGATCGCACGCGGCGCCAGTTGCTCCAACGCCTGGCGCAATTGCCGCGAACGAGGGTCGACGAACACCAGCGCCTTGGCGCGAATGCTCAGGGGGCTTTTTTCTGCATCGGGAAAGGTCAGCAAGGGCTGACCGAAGGTTTCATGCAAACTCATGGCAGGCTCCCGCCCCAGACCGCCGGGAGACGGGGGGCGCTAAAAATTCAGGCGCGACGCAGGGCGTGATGCTCCATGCGGTTTTGCAGACGATAGAGGTAAGCGAAACCCTGCTCCCAACGCTGATGACCGGACTTCACGTTGATATGCCCCGCCCCGGACAGGATCCCGGCCTCGGCGCCCCAGTTGCGCGCCAGCTCCAGGGCGCGCGGGGCGCTCACGGCGGCGTCGTTGTCGGAGCTGACCACTTGGCTTGGGAACGGCAACAGATCAGTGGGAATCGGCGCGAAGTTGCGCAGCGCCGGGGCGCAGGCCGGCCGTTCGACATCCGCCGGCGCCACCAGCAACGCCCCACGCACCTGCCGCAGAAACTGCACCGGCGCGGTGGCGGCCCAATGGGCCACCGTGATGCAACCCAGGCTATGGGCAATCAGGATCACTGGTGTGCTGTCGGCGGCCACGGCCTCGGCCAGCGCCGCCACCCAGTCTTCACGCCGAGGCGTGACCCAGTCGGCCTGCTCGACCCTGGCACTGTTGGGCAGGCTGTTCTGCCAGTGGGTTTGCCAATGATTTTCCGGCGATCCTTGCCAGCCCGGCACAATCAGGTAGCGAATCGATTCGTTGCGCATGGGTGCTCTCCTGCGTGTCTGTTCCCGGACGAGTATAAGGAGGAGAGCTATATTATTTAAGGAATAAGAAGCTATTTGTTAATTCTTTAAAGGAATAACAAATCAACTCTGTGGTATTGCGTCGGTCTCACTCGCTACGCCCCTTGCGCAACAACACATCCAACTGATCTATCACTTCCGCCCAGTCCGCATCTTCGAGGATTTCGTCGCGCAGCATTTGCCGCTGGCCCTCGTTCCAGAAATACGCATCGGCCAAGTGAAGTTCAGGCTTGAGAGGGGAATGGGCCGCGATGAATTTGTCGATATCAACGGCGTCATCAGACAGGCCCAATTGTTTGAACAGCGCGGGCAGGCTGTGGATCGGGGATTCCATGCGAGGCTCCTGAGGATAAGACGGGTGATTGGGTTCTTTCCCGCAGTCTAGCCCTGAATGACCGCCATACTGATCAAAATTCAATCAACCCACGACTCGACTAGACTTTGAATAACGTCCCGACGAATACACGTTGCGGAGGGTCCTGTGAACATTCACTGGTTGACGGTTGCACTGCTGGCGATCAGCGGGCCTGCGTTCGGTGCCGAGGGTCTCGTGCCACTGGGCACCGATCCCCTGGGGTTCTGGCTGGTTGCCGTTGGCGTGGCCTTGCTGGTCTTCGAGGCAGCGCTGCCCAATTACGGCGTCGCGGGGCTGGGTGGCATGGTCCTGTGTGTGATTGGCGCGGTCATCCTGACCAACGCCGATGTCCCGGTTCCGCTGATGCTCGGCCTGGGCCTGATCAGTGCGCTGCTGCTGATCTTCCTGCTGGTCCGTGCGTTGAAAACCCGACCGCGCCAACCCGTCAGCGGCGATGCCGCGCTGTTGGGCAGCGTCACGATGGTGACCGCGTTGCAGGCCGGCAATCATCATCATGGCTGGGTCCAGTTGGAAGGCGAACGCTGGCAGGTGGCAAGTGCGACGCCGCTGCGGTCTGGGCAAGCGGTGCGGGTCATCGCACGCAAGGGGTTGCTGCTGGAAGTGGCCGCCGCTGACTCTGGAGGGGTATGAGATGGGCATGCAAATAGGTTTTGTAGTGCTGTTGTTGCTGTTGATCGCACTGGCGGGTGCGACGTTCCGGATCCTGCGTGAATACGAACGAGCAGTGGTGTTCCAGCTCGGTCGGTTCTGGCAAGTCAAGGGGCCGGGGTTGATCCTGCTGATTCCGGTGGTGCAGCAGATGATCCGCGTCGACCTGCGCACCATTGTCCTCGACGTGCCGCCCCAGGACGTGATCACCCGCGACAACGTCTCGGTGAAGGTCAACGCGGTGCTGTATTTCCGCGTGCTCGATCCGCAGAAAGCCATTATCCAGGTCGAGAACTTCCTCATGGCCACCAGCCAACTGGCCCAGACCACCTTGCGCGCGGTCCTCGGCAAGCATGACCTGGACCAACTGCTGGCCGAACGCGAGCAATTGAACGGCGACATCCAGCAAGTACTCGACGCCCAGACCGATGCCTGGGGTATCAAGGTGGCAAATGTCGAGATCAAGCACGTGGACCTCAACGAATCGATGATCCGCGCCATCGCCCGCCAAGCCGAAGCCGAGCGCGAACGCCGGGCCAAGGTGATCCACGCCGAAGGCGAACTGCAAGCCTCGGAAAAACTCATGCAGGCCGCCGAAATGCTCGGCCGCCAGCCAGGCGCCATGCAACTGCGCTACATGCAGACACTGGGCTCGATTGCCGGGGATAAAAGCTCCACCATCGTCTTCCCCTTGCCGATTGAATTGCTCAAGGGGATGGCGGAGTTGTCGCCCAACAAGTCCTGATGCATTGCAGACAAGGCACGCACTGCCCACTGTGGGAGCAAGGCTTGCCCGCGATGGCGGCGATGCGGTCTTTCAGAAATCGAGGCGCCTGTTTCGCGAGCAAGCTTTGCTCCCACAGCGGGGCGGTGCAACATTTCGCTAGGTCCCCTCGCCACAGTGCAATGTTGCGAGTGCTTCATAAGGCCCCTGCGCCCAGCGCAGGATCCGCTCACGCAACAACGCCGAAGCCTCCAGGCGCTTGTCCTCGCTATCGCCAACAAACGTCTGCGCCGGTTGCTTGGCATGCTGCCCAACCGCGGCGAACACTTGCCTGCCTTGCCCCTCATCGAGCCGGAAAAACGCCGCCAGCCGGCCCGTCATCGCCTCGGGCAGTTCGGTGTAGTTGACCGCCATTCCAGCAAATGCCTGACAGTGTTCCAAACCCGTCGCCAACAACCGCCCCACCCGACGCGAGATGAAATCTTCCGGGCTGCTGAACGGTAATCCGTCGTCCAGGACACTTGTTCCGATCATCCCAGGCACCATGTGCATGCCAGGACGACGCAGATGGGAGACGGCGATTTCCAAGGGATCGCGGTACAGGAACAACCAAGGTGTGTCGGGAAAACACTCACGCAGCAGCGCCAGCTCACCGATGTTCCAGGCGTCGAGCTTGACCACCAGCCGTCGCTCCACGCCTCGGCGGCGCTGTCCGTACGCCGACATCAAGCCCTTGAGCGCCACGCACCGCTCGGCAGGCGGCAGATCACTGCGCAGCAACGTATCCAGGGGCGGCGGTTCCGAAATGACGATGTGATCGTCCAGTTGGGCAAGCATCTGGCTGATCAATGTCGAGCCACAACGGGAGGCATGGAAAATGAACGCACTGGGCGCCAGGCCCGGGCTTTGTCGTTGCCACTGACCGAGCACGTCCAAGGGTGTCTGGCGGCGGAACGCCTGGTTGAAGGGCAAGCGCAGGGCGTCTTCCACGGCGTCGCCGAAGAACGGTTGCGCCAGTCGCGCGTCGCCAAACCAGCACCAATCGACCCGCCACAGCCCGGCCTCTTGCCATACGCGGATCGGCAACCAGCCCTGCAGATTCAGGTCTTCCACTGGTTTCTCCACTGCTGGCGACCGGTGCGCATCGCAGCCCGCAACTCCTCCCGGGTGAAATGAAGCCCTTGTTCGGCCCCCAGCGCCAGGGCAGAGTCAATGAAAGCGTCCAGGTCAGGCAGGTTCTGCAAGGTTCGGACGAGATGAGGATCCGTTTCCACGCGCTGCCGAAAACGGACAAAGTCGCTTGGTCCGACGCCCGGGGCGGGTGTGGTCGGCAGACCATCGGTAATCTGCTGGGCCAGCCACGGCCCGGGACGACAATCGAGTACCAGGTGAACCCGCGAATGAGCACTTCGATTCACAACCCGATGAGGTCGTGCCAAGTCGAGGAACCAGCACTCGCCCACCGTCATCGCAATGATTTGCCCATCCAGGAAGAAGTCCACGCCAGGCGAACTGAGCAACGGCACGTGCAGGCGCAGGTCAGCGTCCGGCCCGCCCAGGTCATAGTCGCGATGTTCGTGGATGCACCCGCCGGGACCGAGCCGCAGCAGCCGGGCCGAGACGATTTCCAGGGGCCAGTCGCGCAACGCTTCATGCCAGCGGCCGTCCGTTGACCAAGGCGCGCGGTGCAGCGGCTGGCCGTACCCGGGCGACAGCTCGGTGACGGCATCGGCCGCCGAGATCAGCGCCACACCGCTCCAGTCGCCACTGTAATAGGCACTGTTGAAATGCCCCTGCCAGCGCTCGTCTTCAATGGCCGCCAATGCCTGCAACAGCAACGGCAGGTTCACCGCCACCGGCAGCCGGGAAAACGCCGGACGCGTCATGCCAGCGCCCGGTTATTGAGTCACCGCGGCCGTCTTCGGCACGGTGATATCGCCCTGGGCCCAGGCCGCTTCGCGGTTAGCCAGCGCCGTGGCGATCGACTGGACTTCGGTCGATTGCACTTCGTTTGGCAGTGGGTCGAGGCCGGCGCTGGCGAAGATCTGCCCGTAGGCGTTGCGCATGTCGGCATAAGCCAGGTCCCGGCGCAGATCGGCCTGCAGGGTGTTCAGTTCACCCTGGATCAGGTCCAGCTCGCCAATGCCGGCAGCCTGGTGACGGCTGCGCAACTGACCGACAATCTGCCCGTCGATGTCCGCCAGTTGCTGGCTGGTCTTGAACTGGCGAAGCGCTTCGCGATAGTTGGCATTGGCCACGTACAACTGCGCCAGCACAGCAATCGACATCGCCTGGCGCCGTGCCGACGCCACTTCTTCACCGGCCTTGGCCACGTCGATGGCCGCCGGGGCGGAAATCACGTTGAACAGGTTCCAGGTGACTTTCACGCCATAGTCGGCCCAGCCCTGCTCCACCAGGAACGAGTTGCTGTCGTAATGCCCGCCGGCGGAAAACTCCAGCCCCGGCAGCAGGCGCAGCATGGCTTTGCGGGTTTCGGCGGCGGTGATGCGGGTCTGGTAATCCTGCTCGCGCAGTTCCGGACGGCTGGCCAGGGCTTCCTGTTCGAGACGGGCCAGGTCGACCTTGAGTTCCGGGATGGTGTATTCATCCTGGGTCGCCAGGGTCAGCTCGGTGCCCAAAGGCAGGTTGATCAAGGTCGCCAGTTCGGTCTTGGCCAGGGACAGCGCTCGGCGCTGCTCTTCCAGCTGGCGGGTGGCCTGGATCAGCGAGCGCTGGTAACCCAAGGCCTGCACCGGGTCACCGATGCGCTGTTCGCTCATGCTCTGGCTGTTGTCACGCGCCGCCTCGACCCGAACCATCAGGCTGTCGATCTGTTTGAGCAGACGCTCGGCGGCCATGGCGCGCCAGTAGGCCGAACGCACGTCCTGGACGATGGTGTTGATCACCTTGCGCCGGCGCTCCTGCACGATCAGGCGCTGGTCCCCGGCCTGCTTGGCGCTGATGTAGCTGACGCCGAAATCGAGCACATTCCAGACCATGGTCAGGTCCGCCACCTCGCGGTCGCGGTCCTGGGAGGTCGACGGCTCCAGGGACTGGGTACCGGTTTCCACGCTCTGGCTGCTGGAAGCACTGACGTTGTTACGGCCCACGTAGCCGGCGTCCAGGGCCATGCGCGGCAGCATGTCGAAACTGGCCAGGTCCAACTGACGCTTGGCCAGGGCTTCCTCCATGATCTTCAAGCGGCCTTCGAGGTTGTACTTCACTGCCCGGGCCATGGCCTGGTGCAGGGTCAGTGGGCCGCTGAGCGGCTCCTGATCCTTGTACATGTTCTGCAGGTCAGTTCGAGCGCGCTGTTCGCTGACGCTACGCTCGATCGGATCGCTGGTGACCGCACATCCACTCACCACCAACGCCAGCACACTCATACCGAATAACTTCTGACTTCTATTCATTCCCTGGATTGCCCCTGGCTGCCCCAATATTTTTTAGAATTCAGGCCTGCACTTGGCTGATGCCGACCTGTCGTAACGCGGTTGCCAGGCTATCGACCTGACGTTGTTCAGTGTCCTTGAGCTGTTGCAGCTGCTGACCCAGGGTGGGCGCCCCGAACATCCCGCGCAGCCCTTGGGACACATCGCCGCCCTGCATCGACTGGCTGCCGAAGGCCTCCATCGACTCGCCCTCGGAAGTGGAGTCCTGGCCGAACAGGGTCGAAAGCGTGCTGCTGCCGAACACCCCGCCATCGCCCCCACCAAAGCCCAGGAACCCCTGGCCACTGCCATCGCCGGCAGCGTCACTGCTGAAAACCTGGGCGATATAGCTCGGCGCCAGTGCGCCTTGGTTGATGAAAATATCCCCAATCGGTCGCAGGCCCCCGCCCACGTCCCGTTGCTCGAACAGCGGTGGGAAGCCCAGCGGCGAACCCAGGTTGCCGGTCGGCGGGGTAAAGACGATCGGTTGCAACGGCACCTCGGACGGCGGGATAACCGTGACCGGGTCGGACGTCAGGAACTCCGGTGGCGGCTTCACATCGTTGGGCACCACGGTGTCGATCGCATAGTTGTTGGACACCGCCACGCTGGCCCCGGCGTTGCCCGTCTGGTCGCTGATGTTGCTGGTGTCCAGGGCAATGAAGTTGCTCGGGTCGGTGAGATTCACCGTTGGTGTGAACGTCGCGGTCCAGGTCCTGCCGCCATCGCTGGTGGCCAGGTTGGTCAGTTCACCGTTGGTGACGCTGAGGTCCGACAGGTCAAAATCCGTCACCGCTTCGCTGAAGGTGAAGGTCACCTGGGTCGTCTCGCCCACCGTCAGGTTCGGGTCGGCGACCACGATGGTTGCCGTCGGCCGGGTGGCGTCGAGTGCGTAGTTGGCGGAAATCGCGATGCCCACGCCGGCGTTGCCGGCCAGGTCCTGCACATTGCTGGCGTCGAGCAGGATCAGGTTGGTGGCATCGTTGACGCCGGCAGTCGGCGTCAGGGTCGCGGTCCAGGTCAGGCCACCGTCACTGCTGGCAAGGTTGGACAACACGCCATTGGCGACACTCAGATCCGACAAGTCGAAACCGGACACCGCCTCGGTGAAGCTGATGGTCACGGTGGTGCTCTGGCCGATGCCCAGGGTGGTGTCGCCCACGGTGATGGTGGCGCCAGGGCGAACCGTGTCGATCGCGTAGTTGTTGGAGTCCACCACGCCGACACCGCTGTTGCCCGAGGCGTTGACCACACCGCTGGTGTCCAGGCTGATCAGGTTGCTGGTGTCGGTGATGCTGGCGCTCGGCGTGAACGTCGCCGTCCAGGTGACGCCGCCGTCGGTGGACGACACATTGCTGAGCGTGCCGTTGCTGATGGTCAAGTCGCTGTTGTCGAAACCACTCACCGCTTCCGAGAACGTAATAGTGACCTGCGAGGTTTCCCCTATCTGCAGCGCACTGTCGGCCACCACGATCGTGGCCGTCGGTACCTGCGTCTCGACCACATAATTGGCCGAATCGGTGGTGCCTGTCCCGGTATTGCCGGCCGCATCGCTCACGCCGGTATTGTCCAGGATGATCAGGTTGCTGGCGTCGGTCACGCCCTGGGTCGGCGTGAAGGTCGCGGTCCAGGTCAGGCCGCCATCGCTGCTGCTGACGGCGCTCAGGGTGCCGTTGGCAACGCTCAGGTCCGCGTTGCTGAAACCGGTCACTGCCTCGCTGAAGGTGATGGTCACCTGCGCGGTTTCACCCGGTTTCAACACCGAATCGCTCAGCACGATGGTGGCGGTCGGACGCTGGCTGTCGACGCTGTAGTTGTTCGAATCGGTGGTGCCGACGTTGGCGTTGCCGGCCACGTCAACGATGCCACCGCTGTTGAGCGAGATGACGTTGCTGGTGTCCGTGACGCCAGCGGTCGGCGTGAGGGTCGCGGTCCAGGTGATGCCGCCGTCGCTACTGCTCAGCCCGGAGATCACGCCATTGGCGACCGCCAGGTCGGCACTGGTGAACGCCGTCACCGCCTCGCTGAAGGTGATGGTCACCAGCGAGGTCTCGCCAGCGGCAATGGCCGTGTCGGCCACGACGATGGTCGCGGTTGGGCGCACCGTATCGACGGCGTAGTTGTTGGAGTCGGTAGTGCCCACACCCGCGTTGCCCGCGCCGTTGATCAAGCCGGTGTTGTCCAGGGTGATCACGTTGCTGGTATCGGAAATGCTCGCGCTCGGCGTGAACGTGGCCGTCCAGGTGACGCCGCCGTCGGTGCTGCTCATGGTGCTCAGGGTGCCGTTGCTGATGGTCAGGTCGCTGTTGTCGAAACCACTCACCGCCTCGTTGAAGGTGATGGTCACTACGGTGGTTTCACCGATGCTCAGGGACGTATCGGCCACCACGATGGTCGCCGTCGGCACGTTGGTGTCGATGGCATAGTTGTTGGAACTGGTGGTGCCGGTGCCGGTGTTGCCCGCCCCATCGTTGACCCCGGTGTTGTTCAGGACAATAAGGTTGGACGTGTCGCTGACCCCGAGGGCCGGGGTGAAGGTGGCGGTCCAGGTGATGCCGCCATCACTGCTGCTGACCGCACTCAGCGTGCCGTTGGCGATGCTCAGGTCCGAATTGTCGAAGCCGCTGACCGCCTCGGAGAAGGTAATGGTCACCAGCGAGGTTTCGCCGACGCTCAGCGCCGTGTCGGCGACCACGATGGTGGCGGTCGGACGCTGGGTGTCGACGGCGTAGTTGTTGGAGTCGGTGGTGCCACTGCCGGTATTGCCCGCGCCGTCCACCACGCCGGTGTTATTGAGCGTAACCAGGTTGGTGGCATCACTGACGCCCGCGCTCGGTGTGAAGGTCGCGGTGTAGGTGATGTTGTCGCTGGTGCTCAGGCCGCTCAGGCTACCGTTGGTGACGCTCAGGTCGGCCAGGGTGAAACCAGTCACCGCCTCGCTGAAGGTGATCGTCACCACCGATGTTTCGCCAGCGGCGATGGCCGTGTCGGCGACCACAATGGTGGCGGTCGGACGCGCGGTGTCGATGGCGTAGTTGTTGGAGTCGGTGGTGCCACTGCCGGCGTTGCCCGCCGCGTCAGTCAAGCCAGTGTTATCCAGGGTGATGAGGTTGCTGGTGTCACTGGTGCTGGCGCTTGGCGTGAGCGTCCCGGTCCAGGTGATGCCGCCGTCGCCGCTGCTCAGGCCGGTGACCGTGCCGTTGGCGACCGTCAGGTCGGCGGTGGTGAAGCCTGTCACCGCTTCGTTGAAGGTGATGGTCACCAGGGAGGTTTCGCCAACGCTCAGGGAGGTGTCGGCTACAACGATGCTAGCGGTTGGCCGCTGCGTGTCGACCGCGTAGTTGTTGGAGCTGGTGGTGCCGCTGCCGGTGTTGCCCGCCGCGTCCGCCACACCGGTATTGGCCAGGATGATCAGGTTGGTGGCATCGCTGACGCTGGCGCTCGGGGTGAGCGTCGCGGTCCAGGTGATGCCGCCGTCGCCGCTGCTCAGCCCGCTCAAGGAGCCGTTGGCAACGGTCATGTCCGCCAGGGTGAAGCCCGTGACGGCCTCGCTGAAGGTGATCGTCACCAGGGACGTTTCACCGATGTTCAGCGCGGTATCGGCCACCACGATGGTGGCGGTCGGACGCAGGGTATCGACGGCGTAGTTGTTCGAGTCAGTGGTCCCGCTGCCGGCGTTCCCGGACAGGTCGGCAATGCCGCTGTTGGTCAAGGTGACCAGGTTGCTGGTGTCATCGATGCTGGCGCTCGGGGTGAGCGTCCCGGTCCAGGTGATACCACCGTCGCTGCTGCTCAGGCCGGTGACCGTGCCATTGGCGACCGTCAGGTCGGCGGTGGTGAAACCACTCACGGCCTCGGTGAAGGTGATGGTCACCACGGAGGTTTCACCGATGCGCAGCGCGGTGTCAGACACCACGATGGTGGCGGTCGGGCGTTGCGTGTCGATGGCGTAGTTGTTGGAGTTGGTCGTCCCCACGCCAGCGTTGCCATTGAGGTCCGCCACGCCCGTATTGTTCAGGACAATGAGATTGGAGGTATCGGTGATCGTCGCATCCGGCGTCAGCGTGGCCGTCCAGGTGATGCCACCGTCGCTGGTGCTCAGGCCGCTGAGCGTACCGTTGGCCACCGTCATGTCGGCCGTGGTAAAGCCGGAAACGGCCTCGGAGAAGGTGATGGTGACCGTCGAGGTCTCGCCAATCCTGAGGGCCGTGTCGCTCACCACAATGGACGCCGTGGGCGCCACGGTGTCGTTGACGATGTAATTGTTCGAGTCGGTGGTACCCACGCCGGTATTGCCGGCCAGGTCGGCCACGCCGGTATTGTTCAGGGTGATGATGTTGGTGGTGTCGGCGATGTTGCTGGCCGCGGTCAACGTCCCGGTCCAGGTGATGCCGCCGTCACCAGTGGTCAAAGTGCCGACGGTGCCGTTCTGCACCGTCAGGTCCGCCGCGGTAAGGCCGGTCACGGCTTCGGAGAAGGTGATGGTGACCGTCGATGTGCCACCGGAGTTCAGGTTGGTATTGGCCACCACGACGGTCGCGGTGGGCGGCGTCTCGTCCGGCACATAGTTGGTGTTGATAGTACCGCCATCGCCGTAGACGTTGGCCACCGACGCCGGCGAAACACCCGCGGTGCCCGCACTCGTCCCACCCACGCCGCTGCCGCCGACGTTACCGGCCAGGGCGGCGAAGTTGGCAGCGGTGATCAGGATCGAACCTTTGTTCCAGATGGCGCCGACACCGACACCGCCCGCACCACCCGCCTGGAGATAGCTACCGCCAGCCCCGCCGCCACCACCGCCACCGCCGGCACCGACGTTGTTGGAAATGGTCGAGTTGCCGATGATCCGCAGGGTCGCGCCGGTATCGTTGTAGATACCCCCCACCGCACCGCCGCCGTCGCCGCCAAAATTGTCATACCCGTCACCGCCGCCGCCACCGCCGATGGACAAGCCTCCGCTGGTGGCCGTGCCGCCGGCCGAACCGGTGCTGTAGCCCGGATAAGCCGCACCGCCCGCGCCACCCGTGGTGGAACCGCCACGCCCGCCAATGTTGAAGAAGCCGCCACCGGCGCCCCCTTGTCCGGCCGTGCCGTTGGAGCCCGTAGAGTTGAGCGTGTCGCCGCCCTTGCCACCGGTACCGCCAGTGAGCGCGCCACCGCCACCGCCGCCACCACCGGCGTACTGCGGCGTTACACCACCGCCACCACCGCCGCCCGAGGCGGCGTTCGCGGTCACCGTGACGTTGCGCAGGGTCAAGGTGCCGGCGTTGTAGATGCCGCCGCCCTGGGACACCAGCGCATCGTCGCCGCCGTTACCACCGTTGCCTGCCACCATGCCCCGGGTAATCACCAGGCCATCGAGGGTGGCCGTGGTGCCGGACGTCACTTGCAGGATCTGGGTTCGGTTCTGACCGTCGAGAGTCACCTCGGCGACGTTGTCGTTATTGAGGTCGCCATCGATGGTGATGTTCACGTCGACCACCAGCACCGAGGTCAGCCCGACGATCATGCCGGTGTTGAAGGTGACGATGTCGCCGTTCTCCGCGGACGCCAGAGCGGCGCGCAGGGAGCCCACGCCGCTATTGAGGTTGTTGGTGGCGGTCCAGGTGGCCAGGCCCCATTGATACTCGCTCATGGCATTGGCCGAGAGCACGTTGGCGCTTTCGATGCTGCCGGTGGCGATTTCCAGGTCCCAGTCGCCGCCCAGGCCCGTGCGGTCGTTGGACGCCGCCACGTCGCGGCCGGTCAACTGCGCCAATGAATCGACCAGACTCAGGCCACGTTCGCCTTCGGCGGTGTAGCAGCCATAGATCAGGATATCGCCACCGGCGTTCATGTCCTGGCCGATCTGCGCGAGCACTTCGCTGCGGGCCTGGACGTTGTCCGCCGACAGGTAGCTGTTGCCCAGCCACAAGTCACCGGCGTTACCGTGGGCGATGATCTGCACCGAGCTGATGCCCTGATGGGTGTCCAGGTAATCGGCAATCTGCTGCAAGCCGTCTTTGGTGGCATCCAGTTGCACCACCTGGGTACCGGGCGCCACGCCTTCGAGCAGGTTGGCGGCATCCTTGACCCGGGAATCGACGAACACCACAGACTTGCCTGGGACGGCAGCCTCGGTGGCGTCAGTCTGACCTTGAGGCGCATGGTTGTCGGAAGGCTGGTCGGCCGTCGGCGCCTTCGCGGCATCAGCGGTCGGCTGCGCGTCCGGTTGCGCGGCGTCGGCCACGGTTGCCGCCACCGCGCCGTCGAACAGCATTCGCGGCTCCAGGGACATGATCATTGGCGATGCCAGGGCCTGTGCGCCCTCGGTTACCCGCGATTTGCCTTTGCTCCACCACATGACGATCACCTGGACTCGAACTTCTTGAACACGCAAATGAAAAAAACCGCAGTCAGCTGACGGCGGCGTCGGTTTTCATACGAATGACATTGGCGGCGCTTGCGGACCCATCGCGCCAGAATGACAACTCGGCATACTTTTCAAACAGATCCGGCGGCAGCAAGGTCCGCCGGGCTTGCGGCGCGACCTTGGGCTTGACCTTGTGCAGGCCGGCAACGCCCAGGGCCTGGTCGAAGGCCGGTGCGTCGTAGGTCAAGTGATTGAAATCGTGTTCGAACCAGGGTTCGCCGATGAAGTCGTACACCAGGCGCATCACCCGCTCCGGGGCCTGGCTCAACAAATCGTAATCAACGATCAGCAGCGACTCGGCGTTCTCACCGTAGTAAGCCTCTTTGAGCGCCGTCCAGGCGAACCCCACCAGGCGGTTGCGCTGGGCCAGGGTTTCACAGCGGCTGTAGACGGTGTTGCGCTCGTCATCGTCGTTGAACAGCTTGGTGTTTTCGAACGGATTGGCGCGGTAGAGCCGCTCCAGGCTGTCGAGCACCCAGGCGACGTTGCGCACACAGGCGATGGTCTTGGCTTGGGGAAACAGATCCTGCAGGGCAGGCAAGCGTGCGCACCACTGACGGTTGGTGTCGAAGATGACCGGCTTGTCGGATTTGTCGGCGTAGTAGGAGTCGAAGAGACCGCGCAAAAGGCGGCGGCGCAGGTCGGTGTCGATCACCGAACCGAACTCGCTGCCAGCGCTGCATTGCTGCAGGACGCTGCTGAACAGCGTGCCGACGGGACTGGTCATGCCGGCGTGAAAGCGCGGATTCTGCAACAAGATGGCAGAAAGCAGGGTCGAGCCTGAGCGCGGTAAACCGGAAATGAAGTGAAACTGCGGCAATCCATTCACCTTGTTTGTAGTCCCTTTGTAGCCGAAGCGTAGCCGAGGAAACAACCTTCGCCTAGTAGTACTTTGATATCAGATTCATCCCAAGCCATAAAAGAAGATGGACGGTAGCGACGCTCGGGAACCTGAATCGATTAAGCCGTGTCGCGACATTTTTCCGCCTGCTTCGCTCGGCAGAATCAAACATCCCGGTCTACGCTCAGCCGTGCGTGACCAGGCCAGGGATTAAGGAGTAGGGCTGATCGCACTTCTCGTCCCTCGAGCCCTGCCGGCATGCCATACCAACAATCTGAAGGGATGAGGAATCTATGGAAGTATTCATCGGCACTATCCAGTCATTCGCCTTTAACTTTGCACCCAGGGATTGGGCCCTGTGCAACGGTCAGACGCTTTCCCTTTCTCAATACCAGACCTTGTTCGCCCTGATCGGCGTGACGTACGGAGGCAACGGCCAGACCACCTTCATGCTGCCCAACCTGCAAGGTCGCCTGCCCTTGGGCCAAGGCAATGGCCTGGGCCTGACCCCGCGCGTCATCGGTGAAGTCTCCGGCACCGAAAACGTCAGCGCCACGCTCAACAACCTACCCAACCACACCCACACCCTCACCGGCATCACCGCCTCGACCACCCTGCAGTTGGCCAACCCGGCCAGCAACCCGGTGAATACGCCAACGGCCACCAACTCGTTCATCGGCACCTCAGGCACCGGGCCGGGCTCGGCAGCGATCTATTCCGACCAGATAGGCGCTTCGCCAGTGCCGCTGCAAGGCGTGACCACCGCGGTCAGCGGCTCGGTTTCCGCCACGGGCAACAGCATGCCCATGGCGGTCATGAACCCGTTCCTGGCCATCAACTTCAGCATCGCCCTTCAAGGCTACTTCCCATCCCGCAACTGATGAGCTGCCGGAGGGCTGCGGTCCTCCGGCCTTTTGGAGTGTCGACATGCTGCAACAGGTTCATAGCCGTCATTTCCAACCGCTGCTGGGCCAGACCGGCCGCCTGACCCTGCCCGACGGCAGTTGCCTGCCGGTGCGCTTCGAAACCCTCGAAGAAACACCTCGGGCCAAGATGCCGAACACCGAGCGCATGCCGTTCAGCGTGGAATTCAACAGCCTGGAAAGCACGGCGTTCGTGGACGGCCTCTGCGGGTTGGAGGTGCCGGAACTGGGCAAGATAGAAGGGGTGTTCGTGTCGCGGATACCGCCCATGGGACGGGATCCGGCGCTGGGGTATTTCTACATCGCGTTTAACTGATCACACAAAACCTGGGTTCAAAACAAACCTATTGTCGGAGCGGGCTGTGTGGGAGCAAAGCTTGCTCGCGATCCAGGCGCTGCGGTCCTCAAGAGACCGCGGCGTTTTCATCGCGGGCAAGCCTTGCTCCCACACAGCCCGCTCCCACAGGAATTTATAGTGCCTGCAAGACTTGCTCAGTCGCCTTTCGGATACCAGACCAACCGCTCCGCCGCCGGGTTGCGCTCTTGTACTTCGAAGCCCAGGGCCAGGTAGTGCCGACGGGCGTGGGGGTTGCTGGCCCAGACCACGGTCGCCACCGGGCAACGGATCTGTTGTGCAGCTTTCTGCACCCCTTGCAGCACCGTCCGGCCATAACCTTGCCCACGCGCCTGGGGGATGAAGGCCAGGTACAGCACGCGGATCTCATTGGGGCCGAAATCCGTGCTCAAGGCGCCGATCGCGGTGCCGAGTTTTTCCACGACGTAATGCATGGCGTTGGGGAAGTTCTCGCCCAACCCTTGCTCCTGCACCTGGAACTGCTGGGCAATCACCTGTTGCACCTGCTCAGGCTCGCCATCGATCCATTGCAAGTCCGGTCGGGCCGCCTGGTACAGGCTCTGCAAGAACGGCCCATCGCTGACCCGCGATGGACGCACCACCAATCCCTCTGCCGCCACTGAATCCATGCTTGCTCCTTAGAACCCGCTTTCCCTGACACCCAACGCCGCCAACCGACGCCAGGCCGCTCCCAACACCGACTCGCCCTTGCCCTGCAACACCGCCACGCCGCGCAGCGGTTGCACCGGCGCCGACGCCTCGTCGACCGCACTCAGGCGCACGCCGTATTGCGCCTGCACCGGCTCGGCCCGTTGCTGCGAGTCGCGGCGCACCGCAATCGGCCCGTGATGGTCGGACGTCAACGCTTGCTGTTCGACCCAGGCCACGCCGTTGGTGTCGATTTCATTCAACTGCACGGCAATCGAGGTGTGCATCGGATCGTCAGCAATGAACCGTCCCGTGGCCCCCGGCTCGACCCGCCAAAGCTCAGCTTCGGTCAAGTACCCGCGCAGCCGCGAATCGGTCTGCACCACCCGCGCCAGCGCCTGCGTCGGTGACAACCAGCGGCCTACCGACAGTTGCGGCAACAAGTCGCGTACCTGGCCGGCATGGGGCGCACGCAGCAACAGGCGTTCACGCTGGGCGACCAGGCCGCGGTACTCGGCCACCGCTTCGGCCAGTTGTTGTTCGATGATGCCGGCATCGGCGGCGGTTTCGCTGCGCCCGGCCTGACGACGCATCTGCAACTGCTGGATCTGGATTTCCCGACGCACGATCGTCAGGCGTGACGCCATATCCGGCGACTCCAACTCAATCAACACATCGCCCTGGGCCACGGTCTGGCCGTCGCGCACATTCACTTGCTTGACCCGCGCCGCCACCGGCGCGTGCAAGGCACTGGCGCGCCCGGCCTCGAGCATGGCCGGCACTTCCACCGCGCTGCGCCAGGGCAACAGCAACACCAGCAGCAACGCCAACAAAACCAGGCCGCTCAGCAGCATCCGCCCACCGTGAGCCTGCTCACGGCGACTCCACCATTGCCGCCATTCATTCACGATGGGCATAAAAATGAACCACGCCAATTCCACCATCATCAGAAAAATGCCCAGCACCTTGAAGAACAGGTGATAGACCGCCAGGGCAATCCCGAAAAACAACAATGCCCGCCACAGCCAGGAGCCATAACCCCACACCAGCAAACGCCGGCGCATCTTCGGCGACCAGGGTTCCGGCGCCGCCGCGCCGTAACCGAACAAGGCTTCGCGCAGGCGCCAGCGGCACAGGGCGAACGCACGCCCCTGAAGGTTATCCACCGCCCAGAAATCACTGAGCAGGAAATATCCATCGAAGCGCATGAAGGGGTTCAGGTTGATGATCAACGTGGTGATCCAGGTGGCGCTGGCCAGCATGAACGCCGCGGTGCGCGCCGGCCCGTCGGGCAGCAGCGACCAGGCCAGCAACGCGATGCACGCCAGCAACAGCTCGGCCAGGACCCCACCGGCACCGATCAGCAACCGCGCGCGGCGATCATTGATCCGCCAGGCGTCGCTGACGTCGGTGTAGAACATCGGCAACAGCACCATGAACGCCACGCCCATGCTTTGCACCCGACAACCGGCGCGCTTGGCCATGAACGCATGGCCGAATTCGTGGCACAGCTTGGCGAAGAGCAATGCCGTCCCGAACGCCAGCGCACCGCCCAGGCTGAACAGGTGCGGAAACGTCGCGATGAAGCGCTGCCAGTCCCGCGAAACCAGGAAGATGCCGACGCCCAGGGTCAGCGGCAGGCCATAGCGCAGGATCCCGGGACCGAACTGCGCCAACCAGGGCCAGGCCCGGTTGAGAAAGGCGTCCGGGCGCCACAGCGGAATGCGAAAAAACAGGTATTGATGCAGCAGGATCTGCCACAGGCTCTGGCGCTGTGCGGCGGTCTTGGAGAGATAGCTGTCGCGCTGTTGCGGGTCCATCGCGCTGATCAGATCATGGCCGCGCAAGAAGCCCAGCAACTGCTCCAGCGATTCGCCATTGAGCGGCAGGCCCGGCTCGCGGTTCGCCGCCTGCAACACCTGTTCCGGATCGCCCAGGGACCAGTGGCGCAACATGCGCATCGCCGCCGCGCCCAGCTTGAAATAGCGCCCGCGCACCGGATCGGCCAAGGTCCACTGCGGCGAACCGTCCGGGTCCGGCGCCGCCGGGGACAGTTGCAGGTCCGGCCGCAGGCTCGGCAGGTCCATGCTACAGGCCTACGCTCTGGCGCAAGCCGGCCAGTGGCCGACGCAGCAGGTACAACGCCAGCGGCGCGCGGTCGCCGAAGACCTTCGCCGTACCTCGCAGGCCGATACGCGGCGCTTGAGCCTCGAAACGCGCATCCAACCGATACGCCAGTTGCCCGGCGGCGGTCGGCTGCGCTTCATAGGCCGAACGTTCGAGCCAGGCCAGGTGCCGCTGCAACGGGTCGCTGTCGAGAAACAACGCCACTTGCGCACCGGGCTCCAGGGCAATCGCGTCGCCCACCGCCAACTCAATACGCAACTCGGCCTGGTTCGGATCGGCGATTTCCATCAGTCGCTCGCCGGTTTGCACGGGCTTGCCGAGCCAGCGCTCGGCGTCGGCAAACACTGCAATGCCGTCCCGCTCGGCGCGTACTTCGCTGCGCTTGAGCAGTTCAAGCGCGTAGTTGCGCTCGGCGCGTTTCTGTTCGACGCGGGCGGCCAGCAAATCAATCTTCGAACTCGATTCCGCGTCGGCAAACGAGCGCTGGGAGTTGGCCTTGAGTTCCGCCTCGGCCACGCCCAGCGCACGCTCGGCCACATCGGCCTGGGCCTTGAGGCTGGTGCTTTCGAAACGCAGCAGCAGGTCGCCGTTCTTGACGGCCTGGTTGGGCTTGACCAGGAACTCGGCGATGACGCCATCCAACGGCGCCGCCACCACCTGCCCGCCCAGCGGCACCACTTCGGCCGGGGCCAACACCGACTGGCGCACAGGGATCAACAAGCCCAGCAGCAACACCGCCACCAGGGCGACCTGGCGCTTGCGCGTCCAGCGCAGGCGCCACGGCTTGCGCGGTTGCAACGCCAGCCACGCATGGCTGTAGGTGTCGCCCAGTTGCGACAGCAGCACTTGTTCGGGTGGGGTCCAGGGCAGATCGCGGGCCAGCCACAAACCGCCGAACACCTGGCCCTGATGATCGATCAACGGCAACCAGAACACTTGCCCGGCCGACAGGCTTCGCCAGTCTGCCCGGATGGACTCGCTCACCCCATCGGCGGCAATCACCCGGGCCTGCTTCAGCACCCCCTGCTTGAACAACTGCGCCACCGCCTGCTCGACAAACGCCACGAACGGCGCATTCGGCTCCACGGTACTGACGCCAGTCACGGCCTGGACCTTGCCGGCGATCAACAACGCGGCGTGGCGAAACCCGAACAAGGCCTGGCCGTCGTTGACTAGGCTGTAGCTCAACTGCGCTGGCGTTCGTGCGGCCCGGGTCTGGCGTTCAAGGTCGAGGAAGCGGGCAAACACCTGCTCGGCGCCGCCCGATATCGGCGCGTTCACTTGGGCTCCGCGAAACGCGCCGTGCCGCTCATGCCCGACAGCAGGCCGCTGGCATCCGGCACGTTCGCCACCAGCAGCAGGGTCTGGCTGCCCTCGTCGATGCGCGCACCCAGGCGCTTGACCGTCGCTTGCAACGGCTTGCCAGTTTCATCGGGAACAAAGGTAAAGGGCTGGCCGGGCTTGAGCCTGTCCATCCAGCGTGAAGGCACCAGCAGGTGAATCTCCAGGGTGCGGTTGTCGACCACATCCAGCAACGGCGCGCCGGCTGCGACGCTTTCATAACGCTGGACCTTGCGCGCCACCACTTGCCCGTCGAAGGGTGCGATCACGCTGCAGCGCTTGACCTGGACCTGATACACCTGGGACTGCGCCTGGGCCTCGCTGAGCCGGGCCTCGGCCCGCGACACCTCGAAACGCCCGACGGATTTCAATGCTGCCAATTGCCGGTTATGCGCCAGTTCTTCACCGGCCCCACGGCTGGCCGCCTGGGCCGCATTGAGCTGGGCCTGATAGGCCGAGCAATCGAAACGCGCCAGGGTGTCGCCCTTCTTGAACGACTCGCCCTCACTGAACGGCAACTCGACGATACGCCCGGCCAACTCGCTGGCCAGCACCGCCTGATCCCGCGCCCGAAGCACCCCTCGCGCCTCGTTGCCAGACGCACTGGCCGAAGCATTGCTCTCAAGCAACGGATCGTCGGAAGCCGACGTTTGCGCCTGGACCCCGCACGTTATGAAGGCCAATCCCACAACCCAACTGCTCAAACGTCGCATGACCGTTACTCCCTGACGGATGGGCGGAGTCTACGACAGCGGTGGGGGGCGTCAAGGGAGTAGCGGTGTGAGGTGAGAAATATGGTGGTCATACACACCCTGTGGCGAGGGGATTTATCCCCGCTGGGGCGCGAAGCGGCCCTGAAAACAGTCATCTCGGTGTATCAGGCTGTTGGTCTTTAACCATTTAGGCCTGCTGCGCAGCCCAACGGGGATAAATCCCCTCGCCACAGGTTATGTGGTTGGCAGACATCGCGCTGCCTACTCCACCAACCTCAACACCCCATCGCAATACACCACCTCACGCCCCAACCACCCCACATCCACCTGAGGCAATACCGCCGAAGGTTTGCGCAATTCACGCAGCAGCGTCGAGCCGTGGGACAAGCGGCCGCCCATCCGCGCGATCACAGCCCGGGCGCTTTGATAGTGGGCATGGCGGCCAGGGTCCAGGGTGTCTTCCAGCAGGATGTCCTCGCCCAAAATACCTTGAGCCTGCCCTGGGTAGATCAAGAACCCACTCGCCTGCTCGGTGCCTTCACGACCGTCCTGCCAGAAGCTGCCATCGCGGGTGCGGATGTCCGGGTGCGGCGCGAACCAATGCGCCCGGTCCTCCGCCGGCATGGCGTGATGCAGGCGGAAGAAGATCCGCATCAGGTTGTCGCGATACCATTCGCGCACCTGCAAGTAGTAACCGCGCAACCCCGGCAGGCAGGCCCCGTGAGCCAGGCGAATCGCCAACGGCCATTGGGGAAAGACCTGCAATGGCAGCGCAGTCGGCGCCGGGCGGGGCGTGGCCGGATCGGTCTCCCACGGCAGGCGATGAGGGCTGTGTTCAAGGTTGTCATAGGCGGTTGGTGGCCGGCCCAGCCAGTCGCCGCCACTGCTGGCCAAGGCACTGGCGATGCACAGGTTGCCTTGCACCACGAATACGTAGAAACGGGTAAACCAGTCGGCCAGTTGCTGGCCGTCTGCGCCTTGTGCGGTCAGTTCGTGCAGCTCTCGATCAAAACGTCGCAAGCCGTTTTCCAGCGTCAGCAAATGCCCGCGGGCGATGCGTTGCATGCCCAGGAACAACGGCAGCGAACGCAGCAGGCGCAGCGGCCGCCAAGGCAGGTGCGGAGTCGCGCCGCCGACCTCGCCGGCGTAGCTGCTGGCGCTGATGCCCCAGTCGACCAGCCGGGCGAGAAACAAATCATTGTTGATATACGAAGCGCCGCCGAACACCGCCGTGAAAGGCTCGTTGTCCTGCAGCACCCGCGAATCCCAACGCGCCATGATCGCCGGAATGCTCGCCGCCGCCCGGCGCTGAGCGTACTCCACCAACACGCTGGGTTGCGGCGGCAGGATCTCGGCGATGTTGGCGGCGGTCAGGTGGCGGCGCCAGCCGTAATCGCTGATCGGTCGGTATTGCAGCAGCCAGAGTTGCGTACCGTCCCAGGCCCATTCAACGTCGCCGGGTACGTAGTGGAAGACCCGCAGCACGCCTTGCAGGAAACGCCACAGCAGGTCTGCAGTCAGGCCATGGGCGGGCTTGAAGGTGTCGCTGTTCCACGACGCGCCGAGGCGGGAAATGATCGCGCGCTCGGGGCTCACGTGACCGTCGGCCAAGGACTCCAAGTGACCTTCGACCCATTCCAGTTCGACTGACAGGTGACGCACAAAGGCTATCCCGGACAGCCGTGGTGTGATGAAGCGCTGCACCACCACTTCCTCGACACCTGCCCCACTCAACTCGGCAATGCGCGCCGGCACGTTGTGCGTCGGCTCGCGTAGGAATGTGGTGCTCAAGCCGGCATTGGCCGCATCGGCCTGATCCTCCCCGTAACTGGAGGAACGCACGGCCCAGATAGCGTCCGGCTGGCTCTTCAGAAAGTTTGGCAAGCGCGGGTCAGCGCAATCGTTGAGCGACAGCGCGGCAGGCACCGGCTGCCCAGCCAACGCCGCCAGACGCAAGCGGCCGCCCTTGGTATGCGCGACGAAGCCACGCTCGCCGGACTCCAGCCACGCCGCGAACTCAGCGGGTGAGTCGATCCACGGGTAGTGACCCCAGCCGGGCTTCACGCTGATGGTCAAATCGGCACGGGCAAGAATGGCCGACCAGGCCGCCGCCTGCGCGACGCCCAGTACCTTGTCCTGATCGCCCCACACCAGTTCGACCGGGTCGGTGATCCACTCCAGCAATGGCAAGGCAGTGTCGGCACGCACCAAGTCCCAGTGCGGCACAAAGGCGCGGCAGCGAGCATAGCCGGCGCCCATGCGCTGGTACTGCGCGGGCGTCCAGGCCTGGCTGGAAAACTTGTGGGCAAACAGCGTCGGTTTGTTCGCCAGCAGCCAGTGAATGGTCTTGCGAATCGGCAGCGGCGACATCAACGCCGGCAGCCGTCGTTGCCACAAAAACGCACCCACCGGCGCCAGCAACACACTGCGGCAAAAGTGCCCCGGCTGACGTTGCAAGGCGTGCAGCACCAGCAAGGCGTTGACCCCGACCGCCATGATCGCGCTGCCCTTGTCCGTTGCCGCCAGCAATGCCTGGGCGTAGGCCGCCAGGTCTTCGCAGGGAGCCTGAGGGTTGCTGCCAAAGCCAGGCAGCTCCAGCGGCACCACGTCGTGGTGTTGAAAATGCGGCAACGCGTCGTCCCACCAATCGGCGGCGCTGCCGTTGCCGGCCAGCAGGTACATCCGGGGCTTGCTCATGGGCGCTCCTCAGGCCAGGTCGCGCAGGGCAGCATCAAGCGTCGGGTAACGGAACGTATAGCCCGCCTCGACGAGACGACTTGGCAGCACACGTTGGCCGTCGAAAAACAACTGGGCCATTTCGCCTGCCAAGGCACGCACTGGCGCGGCGGGAATGTGGAACCACACCGGGCGCTTGAGCACCTTGCCAACGCTTTCGGCGAACAGCGCCTGAGTGACCGTTTCTGGCGCCACCAGGTTGTAGGTGCCGCTCAGGCTTTCGTCATCGAAGGCCCGGGCGATCACCTGGATCACGTCGTCGCGATGCACCCAACTCATGATTTGCCGACCGTCACCCATCCGCCCGCCAAACCCCAGGCGAAATGGAATCAGCAACGGCAACAAAGCACCGCCCGGACCAAACACCACGCCCAGGCGCATCACCACCTGGCGCACGCCCAACTCCGTGGCAGGCCGGGCTGAGGCTTCCCAACGCACACAGAGTTCAGCCATGAAGCCATCACCCTGGGTGGCGCTTTCATCGAGGCTTTCGCTGGCGTCACGCACGCCATAAAAACCGACGGCCGAGGCCTGTATCCACAACGCCGGTTTGTGCCGGGCGTTTTTCAACCAGGTCATCAAAGCTTCAGTGGTATTGACCCGGCTGGCGATGAGCTGCGCCTGACGCGCAGGGCTCCAGCGCGGCCCGGCCACCGGTGCGCCCGCCAGGTTGATCACCACATCGAAGGTTTCGTCATGACCCAGCTTGCCCAGCGAGCGGAGGCAGCGGACGCGGCCATCAAACAGATAGGCCGCTTTCAATGGATCGCGAGCCAGCACGCTGACTGTGTGCCCGGCGTCGAGCAATTGATTGACCAGCGTCTCGCCGATAAATCCGGTGCCCCCGGTCACCAACACGCGCTTGTAGGCACCACCGGCAAACGGGTTGGCGGGCTTGCCCGCGCGCTGCATGCGCAAGGCCGCCAAGCCGTCGCGAATCCCCGAGGCCGTAACCCCAATGGCGAACAAGGTCAGCAGCCAACCGCGCCAGCCGAGGTCGATCGCGCTCAGGCCGGTGGGCAAACTCGCCCACTGCGCCAGTTGCACGCCGTACAGCGCGAAGAAGGCCCCGCCGTTGACCGCCAGCACCGTGTGCATGATGCGCTCGATGGCGGGCAGCTTGCGGCTACGGTCCTCGACCACGAAATCCCAGAGCGTCAGACCGATCTCCAGTGCAAACAGCAGCGCGATGACGATCGCCCACGTCCCCTCGAAGGCCAAGTGCGCCATGCCCAGGAACAGGATCCCGTAGAAGCACGAGCGCAGGGCATGGATAGAGAGCTCCAGCCGGGCACTGTGGCGATAGGGCAAGGCGACAGTGAGTTCGTGGTGATACAGGGTATCCAGCGCACCGAGGATCGCTTGGGCAATCAGCAGGGTGATGGCCCAGTCCAGCAGTGAAAAGTCAGGCATGGTTTGCATCACTCGACGCGTTGTCAGTCAGGGAGGTGCGGCGGTCGTGGCGATAGAGCCAGAACAGCGGCGGCAGTAATAGCAGCAGCGCGAGACTGTCGAGCCACAGGTGCGACCAGACTTGGGCATGGGCGGAAATCAGCATGTCCTGGGGTGCCCAGAGCAGAATGCCGGCGATTAACCATCCCCAAGGCATGGCGCGCTTCAATCGATTGCCGATATGGACCAGGGCGAGCATGTACAGCCCATAGCTCTGCAATGTGGCGCCGAACAAGGCCAGCCACCAGACTTGTTGCGCGCGGGCCGTGGCGGGCACGACATTGACGCCCCAGAAAGCCTGCTCGATGTTCTGCAGATAACCGTCGAGCAAGCCCGAATGACCGGCCCAGGTCAGCGTGACGCCAGCGAGCAGGTGCATCAGAGCGCCGGCATATAACCAAACGACCAGGGCTTTGCGAAAGGGGCTGTGAGGGGTTGGCATTCCATGTCCTGAAGGCTTGCTTGAGGGCGGCCAGTCTAAAGGAAATGGGAGGGGCTTTACTTGGCTAATGGCCCGGGCAGCGAGAAATAAAATCAGTCGTCTGGAGCACTTGAAACCCAAGCCGAACACCGTTGTGGCGAGGGGATTTAGCGAAACGTCGCACCGCCCCGCTGGGCTGCGCAGCAGCCCTAAAGCCAGTCACCTCGGTGTGTCAGGTTGTTGGTCTTCAGCCCATTTGGGGGCTGCTTCGCAGCCCAGCGGGGCGGTGCGACGTTTCGATAAATCCCCTCGCCACAGGTTTGGTGTGCTGCTTGCGTACAGCAACGTCCTAGGAGATTTCCTTCAAGTTGCGGCGATGTTGGTGAACTTGTCCGCCTTTGGGCTCACCGCTAGTCTGGGTTTGTCACTGAAAAAACGGTGACACGGACGTGCAAGTCCGAACAAACTGTTTAGGATGCAACGCTGCATCGCTCAGGGGCTTTCTTCTGCCCTCTGGCTTTATGGCGGCTGCGCGCAGGAGATCCTTGGATCTGCTGGGTGTCCTAAACAGGCCCGGTCTTGCACACCTGCGTACGGCCGCCACCCCATTCGCGTGCAAGCGGACGGTGACGGTTCCCAACTAATTACTGTTTAGGGTATCTCTCATGTTCAAAGTAACTCCAAATCCGCCAGGAAATCCTGGCAACACGTCCGACAAATCCTCGAAATCCAAAAAACTCGACGAAGCCGCCGAGCGCGCCCTCGACTACTACCTCAACCCCAAACCCACCGATGAAGCCCCGGGCAAAACCCAAGCATCCCAACTTTTCATGGTCGCCCCGGACATCGACACCGAAACCCTGTTGGCCAATGCTTCCGAAGATCTGCTGTCCATCAGCGCCATCGCCGCCGACCTGGCCGATGATGTCGACGGTTCGCGCCGCAGCGTCATCCTGGCGATCAGCCGGATGGCCGATGGGGTGCATCTGTTGGTGGAAAGGGCGATGGATCGGCTGGAGGTTCAAGCGGCGGGCTGACAGGCCTGTGGTGAATTGAAAACCGCTTTCGCGAGCAAGCCCGCTCCCACAGTTGATCGGTGTTGATTTCAGTATTTCGGTTCAACACAAATCCAGTGTGGGAGCGGGCTTGCTCGCGAAGGCGTCAGCCCAGGCAACCCAAAACCCTTGGCAAGGGAGTATTACTTAATCACCGCTGCATCCCCCAGCGCTTCACCGTCACCCGTTCCAAACTGTCGAACACCAGGTTCTCCACCAGCAACCCGATCAGGATCACCACCGCTAACCCGGCAAAGACCTTGTCGGTGTACAGCTCGTTGCGGTTCTGGAAGATGTACCAGCCCAGGCCACCCTTGCCGCTGGTGGCGCCGAACACCAGTTCGGCGGCGATCAGGGTGCGCCAGGCGAAGGCCCAGCCGATTTTCAGCCCGGCGAGGATCGACGGCAGCGCCGCCGGGATCAGGATGAACAGCACAAAACGCAGGCCCTTGAGCCCGTAGTTGCGCCCGGCCATGCGCAGCGTTTCCGACACGCCGAGAAACCCCGCATACATGTTCAACGCCAGCGCCCACAGCACCGAATGCACCAGCACGAAAATCAGGCTGTTCTGCCCCAGGCCGAACCACAGCAGCGCCAACGGCAACAGGGCGATGGCCGGCAACGGGTTGAACATCGACGTCAGGGTGCTGAGCAAGTCGCGGCCGAACTGGGTCGACACGGCCAGCGTGGTCAAGCCAAACGCCAGGACGATCCCCAGCAAATAGCCCTTGAGCAGCACCACCAGGGAAATCCACACCTTGCCCAACAGCTCGCCGCTGAGCAAACCGTCGTACAACGCGCTGGCGGTCTGCAAGAAGCTCGGCAGCAGCAGGTCGTTGTTCTGGTAACGCGCCACGCCCTCCCACACCAGCGCCAGCAGTAGCAGGATCAAACTTTTGCGCAGCCAACCCTGTTGCCAGAGGCGCTGGCCCAAGGGCAACTCGCGCTCCAATGGCACCCGGGTCAGGGGTTGCAAATCGACTTCGTATTCTTCGCGCGCAGGCGATAGCTGGCTCATGGAACGCTCCCCTTAATACGCGATACGGATATCGGCGAAATCCAGCTCACGCTCGGTGTCCGGCGACTGGTTTTCATCGAACAGCAACCGATGAATCCGCCGCGCCGTGTGCTGGAACCCCACGCCGCCGAGGCTGTGCCGATCGTATTGATGGCTGTGGATTTCCGCCCGTACCCTTCCTGGGTGCGGTGACAGCAGCAGGATGCGATTGCCCACCACCAACGCTTCTTCAATGGAGTGGGTGACGAACAGCAGGGTGAAACGCACCTCTTCCCAGAGCAGCAGCAATTCTTCCTGCATCTTGCGTCGGGTCAGGGCATCGAGGGCAGCGAAGGGTTCGTCCATCAGCAGGATCTTCGGCTGCATCGCCAGCGCTCGGGCAATCGCGACGCGGGCCTTCATCCCACCAGACAAGGTGTGTGGGTAGGCATCGGCAAACGCCGCCAGGCCGACTTTGTCGAGATAGTGCAGTGCCCGCTCCTCAGCCTCGCGACGCTTGAGCGTGCCGGATGCCAGCAGCGCGAACATCACGTTCTGCTTCACGGTTTTCCAGGGCGGCAGTTGATCGAACTCCTGGAACACCACGATCCGATCCGGCCCCGGTGCGCTGACAGTCTGGCCTTGCAAGCGAATCTCGCCTTCGCACGGCGTGATAAAGCCGCCAATGGCCTTGAGCAAGGTGGACTTGCCGCAACCCGATGGCCCGAGCAGTACAAAACGGTCCGCCGGATCGACTTCGAAACTGACCTGGTGGGTGGCCCGCACCACCCGCTGCGGGGTGCGGTATTCCAGGCTGACGTTATCCACCGACAACAACGCCGTGCCAGTGGAGGTGGGGTTGCTGGCCGCGTGGCCTTGCAAAAGCGCGTTCATGACAATCAGCTCCCCTGCAACGATTTGGCGTCCTGGAAGAAATAGTCTTCCCACGACGCCGGTTTGTTCTTGATGGCGCCGACGCGGTAGAGGAATTCGGCCAGCGGGTAGGTGTTTTTCGGGCTGACGGTGAATTCGATCTGCGGGTTGTCGATGATCTTCAGCAACGTCGCCCGGTCGATCTTGGCCTTGGTCACCCGCAGGTAGGTGTCCGCCGCCGCGCCTTTGTCCTTCTGGGCGAACTCGGCCGCTTCGGTCAGCGCCTCGACGAAGGCCTTGTAGGTTTTCGGGTTTTCATCGCGGAATTTCTCGGTGGCGAACAGCACCGTGGGCGAATTCGGCCCGAGCACGTCATAGGAGTTGAGCACCACGTGGACGTTGGGGTTTTGCAGGGCCTGGTCCTGGAACGGCGGGTTGGAAAAGTGCCCGGTCAACTCGGTGCCGCCGGCAATCAGCGCGGCCGTGGCGTCTGGATGCGGAACCGCCAGGGTGTACTTGTCGAGGCGATTGAAGTCCTTGTCGCCCCACTGTTTCGCGGCGGCGTATTGCAGGAAGCGCGACTGCACCGAAACGCCCACCGCCGGCACCGCGATGCGGTCCTGCTCGGTGAAGTCGGCGATGGTCTTGACGTTCGGGTTGTTGCTCAACAGGTAATAAGGGAAGTTGCCCAGGGAGGCGACGGCTTTGACGTTCTGCTTGCCACGGGTGCGGTCCCAGACCGTCAACAACGGCCCGACGCCGGCCCCGGCAATGTCGATGGAGCCCGACAGCAACGCATCGTTGACCGCCGCGCCGCCGGACAACTGGGTCCAATCAACCTTGATCTCGATGCCTTCCTGCTTGCCGTATTTCTCGATCAATTGTTGATCACGGACCACGTTGAGCAGCAAGTAAACAATGCCGAACTGTTCGGCGATACGAATCTCGCCCTCAGCGTGGGCGCTGGCCGGCGCGACCAGGCTGCCGGCCAGCAAACTGAACCCCAGGCCAATGGCGGCGGCCAGCGGTGCAAAAGCAATGCGTTTGGACATGGTGATTCTCCGGGCTCTTTGCGCAAGGCGCAGCCGATCAGAAAGGGGCGTCGCCCTGGATGGTGGTGCGGTACAGCTTGCGGCGCAGATGACTCGGGCAACCGGCGGCCAAGTGGGTCAGCGAGCGGTTGTCCCAGAACACCAGGTCATGGGGCTGCCATTGATGGCGATAGATGTTCTGCGGCAGCACACTGTGGGCATACAGCTCGGCCAGCAGCGCGGTGCTTTCGTCTTCCGGCAGACCGACGATGCGGGTGGTGAACCCCTCACTGACGAACAACGCCTTGCGCCCGGTTTCCGGGTGGGTGCGCACGATCGGATGCACCACTTCGGCGACCTGGGCCAGTTGCTCTGGCGTGAGCGTCGGGCGCCAGTTGCCTTCGAATTTGGTTTCGCTGTAGCGCGCCGTGTAGGAATGCGCCGCCGAGCGGCCTTCCACGGCTTTACGCAGCGCTTCGGGCAGAGCGTCCCAGGCTTTGTGCATGTCGGCAAACAACGTGTCACCGCCTTCACTCGGCAACTCCTGGGCGTGAAGCATCGAGCCGAGGCTGGGCAGTTCTTTATAGGAAAGGTCCGAATGCCAGAATTTGCCGGCATCGCCGAGGCCGATGGATTGGCCGTTTTCGATGATGTTGGAGACGATGAGGATTTCCGGATGCCCGGCCAGCAGGAACTGCTTGAGCACATGGATCTGCAGCACGCCAAAACGGCGACTGAAGGCGATCTGTTGTTCCGGGGTGATGCGTTGGTCGCGGAACACCACGACGTGATAGTCCAGGTGTGCGCGGTGGATGCGGGCGAAATCCTGGTCGCTGATCGGTCGGGACAGGTCCAACCCGACGATTTCGGCGCCTACGGCATCGCGGAACGAGCGGATGTCGAACGACTGCGGGGCAATGTTCGCGATAGATGAATCTGGAGAATAAGAGACGGCTGGCATACATCACTCCCACGCACGGCGCGCTTGAACAGGCGCGCAATCGATCAAAACTCACGGCGTTACCGTGTTGGTTTATGTCGTGCGGCGCGCCGATTGGTCGGCAGGTACGCAGGGGGATGAGTTTAAGGATATAAGCAGCAGAATTTAAATACCGTTAGCGAATAACGATATGACCCGGAATTTGGCACTGCACCGCTGTGGGAGCAAGGCTTGCCCGCGATGAAGGCAACGCGATCCTTCAGGGACCGAGGTGCCTGTTTCGCGAGCAAGCTTTGCTCCCACACATGGGAATGATCAACCAGGGTACTAGCGCTCGTGCAACGCCTCGGACCGGGCCTTGATGATGGGTTTGAGCAGGTAGCTGAGCACGGTTTTCTTGCCGGTGATGATGTCCACAGACGCCACCATCCCTGGGATGATCAGCAAGGGCTTTTCAGGCGTGCCCAGGTGGCTGCGTTCGGTGCGCAGCTTGATGATGTAGTAGGTGGTTTTCTTGTCTTCATCGGTGATGGTGTCGGCGCCGATCTGTTCCAGCTTGGCTTTCATCCCGCCGTAGATGGTGTAGTCGTACGCGGTGAATTTCACCGTGGCGTCCTGACCGGGGTGCAGGAAGGCGATGTCCTGGGGACGGATTTTCGCTTCCACCAGGATGGTGTCGTCCAGCGGCACGATTTCCACCAGGTCACTGCCGGGCTGGATCACGCCGCCGATGGTGTTCACCAGCAACTTGTTGACAATGCCACGCACGGGCGACGTCACCAGGGTCCTGCTCACCCGGTCTTCCAGGGCTTTGCCGGTGGCCTGGGCCTTGTTCAAGTCGGTGCGAGCTTCGTTGAGCTGGGTCAGGGCTTCACTGCGGAACTTGCCGCGGGTCTCGTCGATCTTGCGCTGCACTTCCTTGATCGCCGATTCGGCACGCGGGATCGCCAGCGTCGTGGCGTCCAGTTGCCCACGGGTCTCGACTTCGGCGCGCTTGAGCCGCAGCACTTCCACCGGCGATACCGCGCCCTGAGCCACCAGCGGCTCGGACATGTTGATTTCCTGGCGTTGCAGCGCCAGGCCGGAGCGGTACTGCGCCTGCTTGGAGACGAATTCGCGCAGTTCCTGCTGGCGCTGGATCAACTGCTCCTGCAAGCCGCCGATTTCATCGTGCAACTGCTGGCGGCGGCTGATGTACAGCGACTCCTCGCTGGCGGCCTGGCCCGGCACCGCCTTGAGCACGTCGGCCGGGAAATTCAGCGGCCGGTCATCGACCTCGGCACTCAAGCGCTCGACCCGCAACAGCATGGACTGGCGGTCAGCCTCGGTTTCGCCGACGTTGGAGACAAACCGGGTGTCGTCCAGGCGAATCAACGGCGCGCCGGCGTCGACGATCTGCCCTTCCGTGACGAACAGCTCAGCAACGATGCCGCCTTCCAGGTTCTGGATTTTCTGGATCTTGGACGAGGGAATCGCCTTGCCGTCGCCCTTGGTCACTTCGTCGATCACGGCGAAGTTGGCCCACAACATCAGGAACACAAAGAAACCGATGATGCCCCAGATCGTCAAACGCACCACCCGGGGAGCGTCCTCGATCAGCGCCTTGTTGACCTCGGGCAGCGGTTGGCCGTGCAGCGAGTCGGAACCTTTGAAATAGCGACCCACAGCGCCCTTTAAGCCGGTTTTAAGCAACACTGATCTGCCCCTTCTTCAACGCTTCCATGACAGCGGCTTTCGGGCCATCGGCGAGGATCTGTCCACGGTCGATCACCAGCAGGCGATCCACCAGCGACAGCAGGGATGCCCGGTGCGTCACCAGCAGCACCGTTTTGTTTTCCACCACGGCGGCCAGGCGCTGTTTCAAGCGTTCTTCACCGGTGTTGTCCATGGCGCTGGTGGGTTCGTCCAGCAACAGGATGGGCGGGTTGAGCAGCAGCGCGCGGGCCAGGGCGACGTTCTGGCGCTGACCACCGGACAGGTTCTGTCCGCGCTCACCGACTTGCAGTTCATAGCCTTGCGGGTGCAGGCGGGCAAACTCATGCACGCCTGCCAGTTCTGCGGCCTGGAGCACCAACTCATCTTCGACGTACCGGGCGCCGGAAGTCAGGTTGTCGCGCAACGTACCGGCCAGCAGTTGGATGTCCTGGGGCACGTAGCCAATGTTGTAGCGCAGCTCGCTGACGTCGATCTGGCGGATGTCCACGCCGTCCACCAGCAAGGCACCATCGTCGGGTTGGTAAAGCCCCACCAGCAACTTGGCCAGGGAACTCTTGCCCGAGCCGCTGCGGCCAATGATGCCGATTTTCTCGCCCGGCTTGATCACCAGGTTGATGTTCTTCAGCGCGGCGTTCTGCTGGTTCGGGTAAGTGAAATTCAACTGGCGGCATTCAATGGCGCCCTGCAGGACCTTGCGGCTCAGCGGGCGCTCGTCGAAATTACGCTCCTGGGGCAGCTCCATCATCTGGTCGACCGAGGTCATGGTCACCCGCGCCTGCTGGTAGCGGGTCAGCAAACCCGACAACGACGCCAATGGGCTGAGGGCGCGACCGCTGAGCATGTAGCAGGCGATCAGCCCGCCCATGCTCAAGTTACCAGCGATGATCTGGTACACGCCGAAGACGATCATGATCACCCCGGCCAATTGCTGGATCAGCAAGGTGATGTTCATCGCCAGGCCGGACAGCATCTTCACTCGCAGTTCGAGACGGCTGAGGGTGCCAATGGTCTGTTCCCACTGGTACTGGCGCTCGCTCTCGGCATTGTTGACCTTCACCGCGTCCAGGCCGGACAGGGTTTCGATCAGGCTGGATTGGCGCTCGGCGCCCAAGGCCATGGTTCGCTCCATGGTCGCCACCAAAGGCTTCTGCAGCGCATAACCGATCAGCAGGGCAATCGGGAACGCCAGCACTGGAATCCACACCAGGTGGCCGCCTAGGATCGCGATGACCGCGAAGATCAGCAGGGTGAACGGCAGGTCGATCAGGCTGGTGAGGGTCAGCGAGGCGAGGAAGTCCCGCAGGCTCTGGAATTCATGGATGTTCTGGGCAAAGCTGCCGACCCGCGCCGGGCGGTATTTCATGGCCATGCCGACGATGCGCTCGAACAGCGTCGCCGAAATGATCAGGTCGGTTTTCTTGCCGGCCAGGTCCAGGCACAGGCTGCGCAGCATCTTCAGGATCAGGTCGAACACATAGGCGCCAGTGATGCCGACAGCCAGCACCCACAGGGTCGCTTCGGCCTGGTTCGGCACCACGCGGTCGTAGACGTTCATCACGAACAGCGGCGCGGCCATGGCAATGATGTTGATCAGCAGGCTTGCCGCGATAGCATCGGCATACAACCAGCGTGACCGCTTGAGGGTGTCGCGAAACCACGAACGCGCCCGGGGAATCAGCGTGCCGTGGTTCACGTCAAATTTATGCTGCGGCTGGGCGAAGAACACCTTGCCGCTGTAGTCATCGGCCAGCAGCTCACGACTGACCGTGACTTCACCACCCTCGCTTTCGCTGAGCAGCAGCCGCGCCTGGTCATCGCCGACCCAGCCCAGCAGCACGGCGCTGCGGCCGTCCTTGAGCAGCAACAGCGCCGGCATGGCGATGGTCGGGATTTGCTCGAGCTTGCGTTGCAGCACCCGGCCTTGCAGCCCGGCGCGGGCCGCCGCGCGCGACAATAATTCGACGCTCAGCCGTTGCTTGGGCAGCGGCAGGCCGGTGGTGAGCATTGCCGCACTGGCCGGCTTCTGATGCAGCATGCAGAGCGCCAACAAGCCGTCCAGCAGCGGGTCGTCGTGCAGCGTGCGCGGATCATGAACGAGTTCAACTGGACTGACTTCTGATTCCACGCTCGACACTCTGACTGATTAAAACGGGTGGTAAACTCAATTCATCCCAGGCAACTGGACCTTGGGTTTCACGTCGCTCTGCACAACCGATGCCAACGGTGCGACCACACCCTGGCTTTTCAACAGTTGGCCCATGGTTGCCTTGATACGGTATTGGGTGAACAATTGCACGTTCTTGATTTCCGCCAGGCGTCGGGAAGCGCTGAACAGCTCGTTTTCGCTGTCGAGCAAGTCGAGCAGGGTCCGCTCGCCGAGGCTGAACTGCTTCTGGTAGGCGGTGCGCACATTGGCGCTGCGGTCTACGTATTGCTGGGCGATCGGCACTTGGGCGTTGGCGTTGTTCAAGGCGTTCCAGGCCAGGCCCAGCTCTTCATTGAGCTGGCGCAGCGCGTTGTTGCGGATATCCAGGGCCTGGTTGGACAGGTACGACTTGGATTCCAGGTCCGCCTTGTTGCTGCCGCCGGCATACAGGTTGAAACGCATGCGCAGCATGGCTTGCCATTCATTGTTATGGCCGTTCTGGCCGTCCAGGTCGTTGTCGGCGGTGCGGCCCAGCTCGGCGTCGAAGCGTGGGTAGAAGCTCGACTTGGCAGCTTCGTACTGTTGCTCGGACGCGGCGATGTCGGCTTCGGCCGAACGCAGCACCGGGCTGTTCTCCAGCATCTGGGCGCGGGCTTCGGTCAGGTTGGCCGGCAGCAACGCCAGAAAATCGGCAGGACGCTCCAGTTGATCGGGCAGTTGGCCGACGGCGCTGAGGTAGTTGGTCTCGGCATCGGCCAGGTTGGTTTGTTCGGTGATCAGGTTATTGCGGGCCTGGGCCATGCGCGCTTCGGCCTGGTCCAGGTCAGCGCCACTGCCCACGCCACGGGAAGTGCGCAGTTTGATCTGGTCGAAGATGCGCTCGTGGCTCTTGAGGTTTTCCTCGGCCAGACGCACGAACTCGCGACGGGTCAGCACGTCCAGGTAGACCTGCGCCACCGTCAACCCGGTACGCTCGGAGGCGTCCAGCAACGAGTAGGCACGGGCATTGACGGTGGCTTGTTGACGCCCCACTTCGCTGGACGTCGCAAAACCGTCAAAAACCATTTGCGACAGGCGCAGGCTCGACTCGCTGCGGTTCAGGGTTTCCCAATGATTGGTACCGCCCGACCGGGTGGTGACGCTGTCGGTGCCTTCACGGCCGTATCCGGCTGCAAGGTCCACTCTAGGCAGGTAGCCGCCCTTGGCCGCCTTGAGCTGGTAATCCGCCGCGAAGCGGCTGTTCACGCCGGCCTGGATTTCAGGATGGACATCCAGCGCCTGTTGCATGGCCTGCGGCAAGGTTTGTGCTTGTACGAAACTGGCGGCGAGGGCAAAGGGTAAAGCCTTGAACAGGTGCAGACGCATGGTGGATTTCTTCCTGAAACACTTGTCTTGGATCACAGCGAAACGTGGCGCTGCATCGGATGATGGCAACCGGAATGACCGTATGTCGGAAAGTTCAAAACAGGAGCTGGAACACGCACTGAAAGAACAGGTCGCCGCTTAAATATCAATGTGACATTACCTCGGCAATTGTTTAGGATGGCCGGCAGAAGGTCAATAGTTTGGCACAAACAAAATAATTGAAAAAAACAGCCAAAATATTGACATACGGAAGCGTCAAATAACCTTACTTTGTGAACATGTACGTCCAGACCGCTGCTGCCTACAAGCTGCCGGGTCCATGGAAGTCTACTGAGCGTGGCACCCGGAGAGTCTTCAATGAGCAGTGTTATTGCCGTTGTCAAAAGCATTGTTGGTCAGGTTTTCGTCGTATCCCCAGAAGGCATCCGACGCGTACTCATTGAAGGTGATCGCCTGTACACGGGCGACCAGTTGGACACTGGCCCGTCCGGCGCCGTCACATTGGATCTGGCCGATGGCCGCACCCTGGACCTGGGCCGCGACACCCAGTGGAGCGCCAATGCCCCGGACTCTTCCACCGACCTGGCACAAGCCACTGCCCAGGCCGCGCCGTCGGTAGAAGAGTTGCAGCAAGCCATCGCCGCGGGCGTCGACCCGACGACCGCCCTGGAAGCCACCGCCGCCGGCGCCACTGCCGCGGGCACGGGGGGTGCCGCCGGTGGCGGCCACAGTTTTGTGGTGCTGGATGCCACCGCTGGTAGCGTCGACCCTACCATCGGTTTCCCAACGGAAGGCCTCGCTGCGGCTGCCGCCACCGATGACAACATCCTGGGTGGCGATACCACGGCCGATACGACCGCCAACGCCGTGCTCAATGCGACGATGACCCTGAGCGCCACGCCGACCCTGACCGAGGCCGGCGGCGTGTTGGTCTACACCGCGACCGTGACCCAGGCCCCGCAGACCAACCTGACCGTGACCTTGTCCAACGGCGCGGTGATCGTGATCCCGGCTGGTCAGCTGACCGGCAGCGTCAACGTTCCACTCGCGCCGAATGACACGGTCTACAACGACCCGAGCCAGATCAGTGTGACCGTCACTGGCACCACCGGTGGCACTGGCATTGCCGTGACCGTACCCACCACGCCGGCCGTGACCCAGATCACCGACACCATCGACACCACCACCGTCACCCTGAGCGCGAGCAATACCGTCACCGAAGGCGGCCAGATCACCTACACCGCCACCCTGACCAACCCGGCCCAGACGCCGGTGACCGTGACCTTGAGCAATGGCTCGGTCATCACCATCGCCGCCGGCCAGACTACCGGCACCGTCAATGTCGAGACGCCGGCCAATGACGTCTACAACAACGGCAGTACGGTCAGCACCACCATTACTGGTGCAACGGGCGGCAACTTCGAAAACCTGGTGCCGAGCACGGCGCCTGCGGTTACCACGATTACTGATTCGGCGGACACCACTGGCCTGACTCTGACAGCCAGCAACACCATCACCGAAGGCGGTTCGATTGTTTACACCGCGACGCTGACCAACCCGGCCCAGACGCCGGTGACGGTGACCTTGAGCAACGGCTCGGTCATCACCATCGCTGCCGGCCAGACTACTGGCACCGTTAACGTCGAGACGCCAGCCAACGACGTCTACAACAACGGCAGCACCGTCAGTACTACGATTACCGGCGCAACCGGCGGTAACTTCGAAAACCTGGTCCCGAGCACTGCGCCTGCGGTCACCACGATTACTGATTCGGCGGATACCACTGGCCTGACCCTGACGGCCAGCAACACCATCACCGAAGGCGGTTCGATTGTTTACACCGCGACGCTGACCAACCCGGCTCAGACGCCGGTGACCGTGACCTTGAGCAACGGCTCGGTCATCACCATCGCGGCTGGCCAGACTACCGGCACCGTTAACGTCGAGACGCCAGCCAACGACGTCTACAACAACGGCAGCACCGTCAGTACTACGATTACCGGCGCGACGGGTGGCAACTTTGAGAATCTGGTGCCGAGCACCGCACCTGCCGTTACTACGATTACCGATTCGACCGACACCACCGGCCTGACACTGAGCGCCAGCGAAACCATCACCGAAGGCGGCCAGATCACCTACACCGCGACGCTGACCAACCCGGCCCAGACGCCGGTGACCGTGACCTTGAGCAACGGCGCGGTGATCAACATCGCCGCCGGCCAGACCACTGGCACCGTCAACGTCGAGACACCGGCTAATGACGTCTATAACAACGGCAGCACTGTCAGCACCACCATCACGGGTGCGACGGGTGGCAACTTTGAGAACCTGGTGCCGAGCACTACGCCTGCGGTCACCACGATTACCGATTCGGTGGACACCACTGGCCTGAGCCTGTCCGCGTCTACCGAAGTGGCCGAAGGCGGCTCAATCGTCTACACCGCCACCCTGACCAACGCCGCCGGCTCGCCAGTGACCGTGACCCTGAGCAACGGCGCGGTGATCAACATCGCCGCAGGTGCTACCACCGGCACCGTGACCGTCGATGCGCCAACAGACGACGTCTATAAAGACGCGGGCAAAGTCGAAGTCAGCATCGACAACGCCACTGGTGGTAACTTCGAGAACTTGGTTCCGAGCACCACGCCGGCGGTGACTGACGTCACCGACACCATCGACACCAGCACCGTTTCGCTCACAGCGACTTCGACTGTGGCCGAAGGCGGCACCGTGGTTTACACCGCCTCGGTCAATGCACCCGTGACCGAAGCTCCGTTGGTTATCACCCTGTCGAACGGCCAGACCATCACCATCGCGGTCGGCGCCAGCAGTGGCAGCGTGAACTTCGTTACACCAAACGACGCCCTCGCCGGCGGCGACAACCTGAGCGTGAAGATCGACGACGCCCAGGGCGGTAACTACGAAAAACTGGACATCGATGGCACTCCGGCAGACACCACCGTTACCGACGTGCAGGACACCACTGGCCTGACGCTCTCGGCAACCGACACTGTCGCTGAAGGCGGTTCCATCGTTTACACCGCTACCCTGACCAACGCCGCTGGCTCGCCAGTGACCGTGACCCTGAGCAACGGCGCGGTCATCAACATCGCCGCCGGCGCCACCACCGGCACAGTGACGGTCGATGCGCCAACAGACGACGTCTACAAAGACGCTGGCAAAGTCGAAGTCAGCATCGACAACGCCACCGGTGGTAACTTCGAGAACCTGGTTCCGAGCACTACCCCAGCAGCGACCGACGTCACCGACACCATCGACACCTCGACTGTCAGCCTGACCGCAACGTCCACCGTCGCTGAAGGCGGGACTGTGGTTTACACCGCCTCGGTCAATGCTCCGGTAACTGATGCCCCGCTCGTCGTGACGTTGAGCAACGGCCAGACCATCACCATCCCAGTCGG
>NZ_LHVH01000044.1 GCF_001269885.1 Pseudomonas kilonensis | reverse complement strand
GGCACATTCAACTTCAATGCAGCCTGACCCACCGCTATCGCGAGCAAGCTCAGCTCCCACAGGGATTGGCGGTGAACACCGACTCCATGAACACCCGAGATCAGTGTGGGAGCCGAGCTTGCTCGCGATGACGACGGTACTTTCAACTTCAATGCAACCTGACCCACCGCTATCGCGAGCAAGCTCAGCTCCCACAGGGATTGGCGGTGGACACCGACTCCATGAACACCCGAGATCAGTGTGGGAGCCGAGCTTGCTCGCGATGGCGATGGCACATTCAACTTCAATGCAGCCTGACCCACCGCTATCGCGAGCAAGCTCAGCTCCCACAGGGATTGGCAGTGGACACCGACTCCATGAACACCCGAGATCAGTGTGGGAGCCGAGCTTGCTCGCGATGGCGACGGTACTTCAATGCAGCCTGAGCCACCGCTATCGCGAGCAAGCTCAGCTCCCACAGGGATTGGCAGTGGACACCGATTCCATGAACACCCGAGATCAGTGTGGGAGCCGAGCTTGCTCGCGATGACGGCGGGACATTCAACTTCAATGCAGCCTGACCCACCGCTATCGCGAGCAAGCTCAGCTCCCACAGGGATTGGCAGTGGACACCGACTCCATGAACACCCGAGATCAGTGTGGGAGCCGAGCTTGCTCGCGATGACGGCGGGACATTCAACTTCAATGCAACCTGACCCACCGCAATCGCGAGCAAGCTCAGCTCCCACAGGGATTGGCGGTGGACACCGACTCCATGAACACCCGAGATCAGTGTGGGAGCCGAGCTTGCTCGCGATGGCGATGGCACATTCAACTTCAATGCAGCCTGACCCACCGCTATCGCGAGCAAGCTCAGCTCCCACAGGGATTGGCAGTGGACACCGACTCCATGAACACCCGAGATCAGTGTGGGAGCCGAGCTTGCTCGCGATGGC
>NZ_LHVH01000043.1 GCF_001269885.1 Pseudomonas kilonensis | reverse complement strand
TTCGCGAGCAGGCTCGCTCCCACAATGGGATCGGGGTACGACCGGAAGAATCAGGTCGGCTGTCAGGCCGCCTCGCGAGCAAGCTTTGCTCCCACAGATCTGACAGGTGTACGACCAAGAGAGCCAGGTCGGCTACTAGGCCGCCTCGCGAGCAAGCTTTGCTCCCACAGATCTGACAGGTGTACGACCAAGAGAGCCAGGTCGGCTACTAGGCCGCCTCGCGAGCAAGCTTTACTCCCACAGATCTGACAGGTGTACGACCGGGAGAGTCAGGTCGGCTGTTAGGCCGCCTCGCGAGCAAGCCTTGCTCCCACAGATCTGACAGGTGTACGACCAAGAGAGCCAGGTCGGCTACTAGGCCGCCTCGCGAGCAAGCTTTGCTCCCACAGATCTGACGGGTGTACGACCGGGAGAGCCAGGTCGGCTGTTAGGCCGCCTCGCGAGCAAGCTTTGCTCCCACAGATCTGACAGGTGTACGACCGGGAGAGTCAGGTCGGCTGTTAGGCCGCCTCGCGAGCAAGCCTTGCTCCCACAGATCTGACAGGTGTACGACCAAGAGAGCCAGGTCGGCTACTAGGCCGCCTCGCGAGCAAGCTTTGCTCCCACAGATCTGACAGGTGTACGACCGGGAGAGCCAGGTCGGCTGTTAGGCCGCCCCGCGAGCAAGCCTTGCTCCCACAGATCTGACAGGTGTACGACCGGGAGAGCCAGGTCGGCAGTTCGG
>NZ_LHVH01000042.1 GCF_001269885.1 Pseudomonas kilonensis | reverse complement strand
GCCGGGATGCCCACTCCACAATGCCTGCGTTCGGCCAGCGTGGTTAACGGGGCGCCGAGATCAACGTCCACCGCGAGGCGGCCTGGTAGCCGACCTGGTTCTTGGTGGGACCGCGTTTCTCCTGTGGGAGCGAGCTTGCTCGCGAAGGCGGTGGTTCAGTTTTGAATTGGCTGTCGTCTTCGCGGGCAAGCCCACTCCCACACTGAGTCGGTGACGATCTACAGATTTGCGGCCACTGCAAATCCCTGTGGGAGCAAAGCTTGCTCGCGATAGCGGTGGCTCAGCTTGCATCAGCGTTGGATGTGCCGCCCTCTTCGCGAGCAAGCTCGCTCCCACACTGAGTCGGTGACGATCTACAGATTTGCGGCCACTGCAAATCCCTGTGGGAGCAAAGCTTGCTCGCGATAGCGGTGGCTCAGCTTGCATCAGCGTTGGATGTGCCGCCCTCTTCGCGAGCAAGCTCGCTCCCACACTGAGTCGGTGACGATCTACAGATTTGCGGCCACTGCAAATCCCTGTGGGAGCAAAGCTTGCTCGCGATAGCGGTGGATCAGCTTGCATCAACGTTGGATGTGCCGCCGTCATCGCGAGCAGGCTCGCTCCCACACTGGGTCGGGGGCGATCTACAGATTTGCGGCCACTGCAAATTCCTGTGGGAGCGAGCTTGCTCGCGATAGCAGTGGATCAGCTTGCATCAGCGTTGGATGTGCCGCCGTCTTCGCGGGCAAGCCCGCTCCCACACTCGGTCGGGAACGATCTACAGATTTGCGGCCACTGCAAATCCCTGTGGGAGCGAGCTTGCTCGCGATGGCGGTGGATCAGCTTGCATCAGCGTTGGATGTGCCGCCGTCTTCGCGGGCAAGCCCGCTCCCACACTGGGTCGGGAACGATCTAAAGATTTGCGGCCACTGCAAATTCCTGTGGGAGCGAGCCTGCTCGCGATGGCTGTGGATCAGCTTGCATCAGCGTTGGATGTGCCGCCGTCATCGCGAGCAGGCTCGCTCCCACACTGG
>NZ_LHVH01000041.1 GCF_001269885.1 Pseudomonas kilonensis | reverse complement strand
GATTGAAGTGGTGATCAATGATGCGGTGAGTTTGCCGGAGAACCAGCTCCAATTGTCGATCATGGGGGAGGACGGCCCCATCAATCCCGGCGATTGGGGCGAGGAATGGCAGGTATTGCTGGGCAGCGGCTCGGCGCAAATGAATGCCGCCAGCGGTGTGCTGACGTTGAACCCTGCCGGGCCGGACAAGTTTGTGGTCATTACTGTCCTGGTGCCCCCTGCAAGACCAGGAGGGGCTTCGGAGGACGGTTACATCGTCCTGCCGTTACCGTTATTCAGCGTGCCCGAAACGATCCGGATGTTCCGTGCCGATGGTCAGTAAGGTGTCAGTCGCTAATGCGAAGAATAGTTGGAGAATGATCATGTCGAATTCACTGCAAAATTTGCTGAATCGTATGCAGGGGCGCTCTATCACTCACCAGTGGGGAGCAATCGTTGCATTCAGTCGTGAGCAACTCAATCGCTTGCTGGAAGTGCAATATTTAACCTGGTTGCACGACGGACGCTTCATCCCGCCAATCAACGGTGTGGCGTATATCGACGATCGAACGGAGTCGATGACGTTGGATGGCGTACTTCTGGGCAAGCCAGTGCTGTCGTTCGAAACGGCATCGCTGAACGAGTCCAAGGTGACCTTGACCATGAACCTGGTCGCGGGCACCTATACCGCCAAGAGTCACCCCGTTGGCGGTGGCGCGGTCCGCTTGCTTTCCAGCTTCACTATTACTGAAGCGATGGGCTACAAAGTCCAGATGAAGCTCAGCCTGAACCAGATTGAAGGAGAAGTGGATAAACGGGGGCGGGTGACGCTGGATGTGGCGAGCGACCTGTCGATGACTTGCAACCTGGGAGGAATGCCCGGGGTCGACAAACACTTGGCGGCATTAATTCAAAGCCGCTTGGCTGTGCTGCCGCAGGATCAGCGTATTTTTGAGCTGGGGTTGTTTGACTTCAGTGGTTACAACCCTTTGAGCCCAACGGGATTTTACATTCGTACGCAGAAGGCCCCGGGTTCCGATGACCCGGCTGACGGCGCGGTGTTGCTGTTTATTCGGCTGAAAATCCACGATGAAAATGGAGCGGGAATTCCTATCGAAGGCAGCGACTTCCCTTATCTGATCCCGGACGACAAGGTGGGTGGGCGACGTCTGTATTCGGCTTCATTGGTGCTGAACAGCGAATGGATTGAATTGCTCGACGAAGTGCAGCTTGACGTGCTGAAGAACCTGCTTTTTCCAAGCGATAACTTCTTCATCGAAAGTCAGAATGGACGGCATACACCTCATGATTTATTGGTGCTGGGTAATATTGGACCGAAGTCCGATACGGTGACCGTCGAACCGGCGTTCATCAGCCTGAAGAGCGGTGGTTTGCCCCAGGCGTTTGTCGCGCGCAAGAGCGACGGATCGAGCATTAACGCTCAATGGACTGTAACCAACCCCCTTAGTCCGCTTTCGGTTGGCACTATCACGACGGGTGGGGTTTATACGCCGCCGAACCGAACCCGAATGGGGAAAGAACAACAGCCCATCGTAGTAACCGCTCAATACACGATGGGGGGCAAATCGCAGACAAGCTCAGCACTGGTGCTGGGTGTTTTCGAAAGTATGAACATTACACCGCGGGTTTGCTTGCGCGGGGTTGGCAGTAATCCAACCCCCGTTGAGTTAACTGTGACGACCCTGGGTAATGGGAGCCTACGCTGGCCCACACTTTCTCCGAATGAAGGGACGCTCGATGTCATCGATAACAATCACGCGATCTACACACCGCCTACTAGTCTGACCGACCCGTTGGCGGTGCAGAGAATCATCGTGACTGATCAGCAGAGTAACGAGACGATTGAAGCAACAGTTGTGTTGATGAGAGCAGCGCACACGCTGCCGGTAGATCCGCCCTATGTCGCGGCGGTAACGGCTGGCGATCCGATCCAGTTGTACGCTGATTTGGAACCTGATGATGAGGTTCGCTGGGTGGTTATCGGTGAAGGGGACGTGGATGACAATGGCGTGTTTACACCACCGACCCAGCCCACATCCCGAATCAGTGTGGTGAGGTGTTCCTATCTGGTGAATGGTTCGGCCAGGTCTAGCGGTCTCAGCGTTATCCAGCTCTCCGAACAAGTGCAACCAGAACCGCATTGGCGAGAGCTTGGAGAGTTTTCAATCGCCGTCAATAACGGTCTGGACACTTGTTTCAGCAATGGTTTTCAACAGATTCCCGTCACCGTGACCATTGCAACGCAGTCAGTCACCGTTGGTGGTGCGGAGCTATACATTCCCGTGAGTGATGCCGAGTTGGCTACGCTCAGGTTGGTCGATAAAATAACCAACAATGCGATCCCTTTTATACCGGTAGGCCAAGAAGGTATTGAATATGGCAAAGACACTCGATGGGCCGTGAGCAAAATAAAAAACCGCTTCAGGTTTTTTTCGGCCACTGCAACGCGAACCTATCCACTGGCACCGCCGACGCCAAAAAATAATGGCGTACGTTATCGTGAACTCTATCTACATCTTGCCTACGAAGGTAGCCGGACCTTTTATGCACAGTTTGATTCGCCTTACGGTACGCAAAACTCAACTGATGAGAAAACTGAAAATTTTGAGATGACGGTGCAAGGTGTCCGTCCCGCGACTCCGTCGTTATCTAACTATGAGTTTAAACGTGAGCGCAAATGGCAAGATGAGGATGGGCATGATGAACCTCCCAGCAATGCGCATCCGGAATGGGATTATTTTAGCTACTATCGTCAGTCGATTGATTACTGGTATTTAAGCTATTTACGGCGTGGCATCGATTCAGTTCTTTTCGCCACTTTATCCATTGAAAATAATATTTCAACCATGCAATGGGAAAGTGAGCTGATCGATGAAACCTTTTTTAGTTACACCGGCTATGCTTTCAATCCTGCCAATTTTGAAAATAGCGACAGCCCCGTGCCCGAAGGTTTGTCTTTTGATCCCTATTTGTGGGGGTTGATGAGGAACTACCAGAAAAATCTCAAGACTTCGTTTGACGGCGAACGCCCGGCGCAAGGTGAGTTGATTATTAGTTTGCATCGGACGGATGATGTGAATTATTGGTATGACGGGCTGGCGAGTGGCGATAAGCGAAAAATGTATCGCCAGCAATTGGACCCCAGTGTTTATCTTATATTGCTCGACGAAGAAGGGAATCGACATTCCCTGACCGTTGGGTTTGACTCGTCATCCAATGAGAATAGCCGTAATAGGTTGATGCTGAGTCGGAGATGATCAGGGCAGGATGTTGCGTCTTTGAACGACTAAACAGGCATTCGCATATTATGGCCAATGTATTCCATTGTATGTTTTCGAGTGTCTGGAGATGTTGAGTCTTTATCTTTGAGGATAGGTAGCATGACCACTTCCAGTGTCGTACATTCCCAAGCCTTCGGCTTCATGAGCTACGTACAAGGCGGTGTTGACCCGCGCACCGGGCAATACACCGTTTCCATCGACCTGCCCGAGGTCCAAAGTAACTGGCTGTGCGGCCCGGCCTTCCCTTTGAACCTGACTTTCAGTCCGATCAATATCCTGGACTCCGGTTTCGGGGTGGGCTGGAACTTGAACTTGAGCCAGTTCACGCCCTCCAACAACATTTTGGCCTTGAGCACCGGGGAAACCTTCAAAGTCACCGGCAGCGGTTCGCTTCCGGATATGAAGGAAAAAAAACTCGACACTTTCCATTTCGAAAATCTGGGCGGCAACCGCTACCGCGTGTTGCATAAGTCGGGGATGGTCGAAGAGCTTCAAGTCGGCGGCGATCTTACCCGGGTCGCCTTGCCTGTGAGCGTGAAGTCGCCTGCCGGCCACAGCCTCACACTTGCCTATGCATCGTTCCGTGGCGGACAGTGCCTGCACAGCATCAGCGATGCCCAGGGCGAACTGCTGCAAATCAACCGCCAG
>NZ_LHVH01000040.1 GCF_001269885.1 Pseudomonas kilonensis | reverse complement strand
GCTCGCGATGACGGCGGCACATCCAACATTGATGCAAGCTGACCCACTGCTATCGCGAGCAAGCTTTGCTCCCACAGGCTTTGCTCTTGAAAACTTGCAGATAATTGGAGGTATGTCGAAATCCGGGCATAAAAAGGAACCCTTCGGGGTGCTTTTTTGTGCCCCTATTTTATGCCTCATCCCAGCTCCCACACTGGATCTGCGGCAGACTTCGATTTCCCGGCTACCCAAACCTCCTCTGTGGGAGCAAAGCTTGCTCGCGATGACAGCGGCACATCCAACATTGATGCAAGCTGACCCACTGCTATCGCGAGCAAGCTTTGCTCCCACAGGCTTTGCTCTTGAAAGCTTGCAAATAATTGGAGGTATGTCGAAATCTGGGCATAAAAAGGAACCCTTCGGGGTGCTTTTTTGTGCCCCTATTTTATGCCCCATCCCAGCTCCCACACTGGATCTGCGGCAGACTCCGATTTCCCGGCTACCCAAACCTCCTCTGTGGGAGCAAAGCTTGCTCGCGATGACGGCGGCACATCCAGCATTGATGCAAGCTGACCCACTGCTATCGCGAGCAAGCTTTGCTCCCACAGGCTTTGCTCTTGAAAACTTGCAGATAATTGGAGGTATGTCGAAATCCGGGCATAAAAAGGCACCCTTCGGGGTGCTTTTTATGCCCCTATTTTATGCCCCATCCAGCTCCCACAGTGGATCTGCGGCAGACTTCGATTTCCCGGCTACCCAAACCTCCTCTGTGGGAGCAAAGCTTGCTCGCGATGACGGCGGCACATCCAACATTGATGCAAGCTGACCCACTGTTATCGCGAGCAAGCTTTGCTCCCACAGGCTTTGCTCTTGAAAACTTGCAGATAATTGGAGGCATGTCGAAATCCGGGCATAAAAAACACCCTTCTGGTTGCTTTTTTTGTGCCCGGATTTTATGCCCCATCCCAGTTCCCACATTGGATCTGCGGCAGCCCCCGATTTCCCGGCTACACAAACCTCCTCTGTGGGAGCAAAGCTTGCTCGCGATGACAGCGGCACATCCAACATTGATGCAAGCTGACCCACTGTTATCGCGAGCAAGCTTTGCTCCCACAGGTTTTGCTCTTGAAAACTTGCAAATAATTGGAGGCATGTCGAAATCCAGGCATAAAAAGGCACCCTTCGGGGTGCTTTTTTGTGCCCCTATTTTATGCCCCATCCCAGCTCCCGCACTGGATCTGCGGCAGACTCCGATTTCCCGGCTACACAAACCTCCTCTGTGGGAGCAAAGCTTGCTCGCGATGACAGCGGCACATCCAACATTGATGCAAGCTGACCCACTGTTATCGCGAGCAAGCTTTGCTCCCACAGGTTTTGCTCTTGAAAACTTGCAAATAATTGGAGGCATGTCGAAATCCAGGCATAAAAAGGCACCCTTCGGGGTGCTTTTTTGTGCCCCTATTTTATGCCCCATCCCAGCTCCCACACTGGATCTGCGGCAGACTTCGATTTCCCGGCTACACAAACCTCCTCTGTGGGAGCAAAGCTTGCTCGCGATGACAGCGGCACATCCAACATTGATGCAAGCTGACCCACTGTTATCGCGAGCAAGCTTTGCTCCCAC
>NZ_LHVH01000004.1 GCF_001269885.1 Pseudomonas kilonensis | reverse complement strand
CGGTTCCATCGTTTACACCGCTACCCTGACCAACGCCGCTGGCTCGCCAGTGACCGTGACCCTGAGCAACGGTGCCGTCATCAACATCGCCGCTGGTGCTACCACCGGCACCGTGACGGTCGATGCGCCAACAGACGACGTCTACAAGGACGCTGGCAAAGTTGAAGTCAGCATCGATCAAGCGACTGGTGGTAACTTCGAGAACCTGGTTCCGAGCACTACCCCGGCGGTGACTGATGTCACTGATACCATCGACACCAGCACCGTTTCGCTCACAGCGACTTCGACGGTCGCTGAAGGCGGCACCGTGGTTTACACCGCGTCGGTCAACGCTCCGGTAACTGATGCCCCGCTCGTCGTGACGTTGAGCAACGGCCAAACCATCACCATCGCGGTCGGCGCCAGCAGTGGCAGCGTGAACTTCGTTACACCAAACGACGCCCTCGCTGGCGGCGACAACCTGAGCGTGAAAATCGACGACGCCCAGGGCGGTAACTACGAAAAACTGGACATCGACGCCACTCCGGCCGACACCACCGTTACCGACGTGCAGGACACCACTGGCCTGACGCTCTCGGCAACCGACACTGTCGCTGAAGGCGGTTCCATCGTTTACACCGCTACCCTGACCAACGCCGCTGGCTCGCCAGTGACCGTGACCCTGAGCAACGGTGCCGTCATCAACATCGCCGCTGGTGCTACCACCGGCACCGTGACGGTCGATGCGCCAACAGACGACGTCTACAAGGACGCTGGCAAAGTTGAAGTCAGCATCGATCAAGCGACTGGTGGTAACTTCGAGAACCTGGTTCCGAGCACTACCCCGGCGGTGACTGATGTCACCGATACCATCGACACCAGCACCGTTTCGCTCACAGCGACTTCGACGGTCGCTGAAGGCGGCACCGTGGTTTACACCGCGTCGGTCAACGCTCCGGTAACTGATGCCCCGCTCGTCGTGACGTTGAGCAACGGCCAAACCATCACCATCGCGGTCGGCGCCAGCAGTGGCAGCGTGAACTTCGTTACACCAAACGACGCCCTCGCTGGCGGCGACAACCTGAGCGTGAAAATCGACGACGCCCAGGGCGGTAACTACGAAAAACTGGACATCGACGCCACCCCGGCCGACACCACCGTTACCGATGTGCAGGACACTACCGGCCTGACCTTGAGTGCGACCGATACCGTTGCTGAGGGCGGTTCCATCGTTTACACCGCCACCCTGACCAACGCTGCCGGCTCGCCAGTGACCGTGACCCTGAGCAACGGCGCGGTCATCAACATCGCCGCTGGTGCTACCACCGGCACCGTGACCGTCGATGCGCCAACAGACGACGTCTACAAGGACGCCGGCAAAGTCGAAGTCAGCATCGACAACGCCATCGGTGGCAACTTCGAGAACCTGGTTCCGAGCACTACCCCGGCGGTGACTGACGTTACCGACACCATCGACACCAGCACCGTTTCGCTCACAGCGACTTCGACTGTGGCCGAAGGCGGCACCGTGGTTTACACCGCCTCGGTCAATGCACCCGTGACCGAAGCTCCGTTGGTTATCACCCTGTCGAACGGCCAGACCATCACCATCGCGGTCGGCGCCAGCAGTGGCAGCGTGAACTTCGTTACGCCAAACGACGCCCTCGCGGGCGGCGATAACCTGAGCGTGAAGATCGACGACGCACAGGGCGGTAACTACGAAAAACTGGACATCGACGCCACGCCTGCCGACACCACCGTTACCGACGTGCAGGACACCACTGGCCTGACGCTCTCGGCAACTGACACTGTCGCTGAAGGCGGCTCGATTGTTTACACCGCAACATTGACCAACGCCGCCGGCTCGCCAGTGACCGTGACCCTGAGCAACGGTGCGGTGATCAACATTGCCGCTGGTGCCACCACCGGCACCGTGACCGTCGATGCGCCAACAGACGACGTCTACAAGGACGCGGGCAAAGTCGAAGTCAGCATCGACAACGCCACTGGCGGTAACTTCGAGAACCTGGTTCCGAGCACCACGCCGGCGGTGACTGACGTTACCGACACCATCGACACCTCGACTGTCAGCCTGACCGCAACGTCCACCGTCGCTGAGGGCGGCACCGTGGTTTACACCGCTTCGGTCAATGCACCCGTGACCGAAGCTCCGTTGGTTATCACCCTGTCGAATGGCCAGATCATCACCATCCCAGTCGGCGCCAGCTCCGCTTCGGTGAACTTCGTTACACCAAACGACGCCCTCGCCGGCGGCGATAACCTGAGCGTGAAGATCGACGACGCCCAGGGCGGCAACTACGAAAAACTGGACATCGATGGCACGCCTGCCGACACCACCGTTACCGATGTGCAGGACACTACCGGCCTGACCTTGAGTGCGACCGATACCGTTGCTGAGGGCGGTTCCATCGTTTACACCGCTACATTGACCAACGCCGCCGGCTCGCCAGTGACCGTGACCCTGAGCAACGGCGCGGTCATCAACATCGCTGCAGGCGCCACCACCGGCACCGTGACGGTCGATGCGCCAACAGACGACGTCTACAAAGACGCTGGCAAAGTCGAAGTCAGCATCGATCAAGCGACTGGCGGTAACTTCGAGAACCTGGTTCCGAGCACCACGCCGGCGGTGACTGACGTCACCGACACTATCGACACCTCGACTGTCAGCCTGACCGCAACGTCCACCGTCGCTGAAGGCGGGACTGTGGTTTACACCGCGTCGGTCAACGCTCCGGTAACTGATGCCCCGCTCGTCGTGACGTTGAGCAACGGCCAAACCATCACCATCCCAGTCGGCGCCAGCTCCGCTTCGGTGAACTTCGCTACACCAAACGACGCCCTCGCCGGCGGCGATAACCTGAGCGTGAAGATCGACGACGCACAGGGCGGTAACTACGAAAAACTGGACATCGACGCCACCCCGGCCGACACCACCGTTACCGATGTGCAAGACACTACCGGCCTGACCTTGAGTGCGACCGATACCGTTGCTGAAGGCGGTTCCATCGTTTACACCGCAACATTGACCAACGCCGCCGGCTCGCCAGTGACCGTGACCCTGAGCAACGGCGCCGTCATCAACATCGCCGCAGGCGCCACCACCGGCACCGTGACGGTCGATGCGCCAACAGACGACGTCTACAAGGACGCTGGCAAAGTCGAAGTCAGCATCGACAACGCCACCGGTGGCAACTTCGAGAACCTGGTTCCGAGCACTACCCCAGCAGCGACCGACGTCACCGACACCATCGACAACACCACCGTCAGCATCACCGGCAGCACGTCGGTCACCGAAGGCCAGGCGGCCACCTATACCGTCAGCCTGACGAACCCGGCACAAACCGAAGTGACGCTCAAGATCGTCTACAGCGGCACCGCCGCCGACGGCACGGACTTCACCGGTGTCTACACCGTGAAGATCCCGGCCAACGCCACCAGCGCCACCTTCAACGTGGCAACGCTGGACGACAAGATCACCGAAGGCACCGAAAACTTCGTGGTCAAGATCGACTCGGCCACCGGTGGCAACTTCGAGCACCTGGCGGTCAGCGGCACCAACGGCAGCGTCAGTACCTCGATCATCGACAACGATGCGCCACCGGTACTCGACCTGGACGCCAACAACTCCAGCGGCAAGACCGGTGCCGATTACCAGGTGACCTTCACCGAAGGCACCACCGGCCCGGGCGTGTCCATCGCCGACACCGACCTGAGCATCACTGACCCGGACAGCACCATGCTGACCGGCGCGACCATCGTGCTGACCAACCGTCAGCCTGGCGATCATCTGAACCTAGGCAATAGCGTCAACGGCATCAGCATCAACGCCAACAGCACCGACGGCAAAGTCGTCCTGACGCTGACAGGCAATGCAACGCTGGCCGACTACATGCAGCAGATCAAGAACATCAGCTTCATCAACAACAGCGAAGATCCGAGCACCGTACCGCGCATCATCACCGTGACGGTGACCGACGGCGCGAGCTACTCCAACACCGCCACCACCACCGTAAACGTGGTCGGGATCAACGATGCGCCAGTGGCCACCGGTGGCGCGGTGACCGGTACCGAAGACACGTCACTGGTCCTCGGCTGGTCGACGTTCGGCGTCAGCGACGTGGACAATTCCGCCACCAGTCTGGGTGTGAAAATCACCGAGCTGCCGGCCGATGGCAAGTTGCAGTATCTGGACGGCGCAACTTGGAAAGACGTGGCCAACAACCAGACCTTCACCAAGGCTGACATCGACGCCGGCAAGCTGCGCTTCACTCCGGACGCCAACGAATCCGGCGCCAATGGTTATGTTGGCAGCAGCATGGGCAACAACCAGGCCGACTACGCACAGGTCAAATTCCAGCCAACCGACGGCCAGGTGCTGGGCAATACCGGCACCGTGAAGATCGACATCACCCCAGTCGCCGACGCACCGACCCTCAACGTGGCCGGCAACAACGTGACCTCCACCGGTTTGATCAAGGAAGTCTGGACCGGCCTGTCGGGTCTGGGCACCGATGGCAGCGGCGCGCCGTCCGGCACGCTCAAGTCGGTGATCGATGCCGCCGGCACGCCGAACAGCAGCACCAACGTGACCAACGTGCAGTCCGACGGTAACGTGAACGTGGGCACCGCGTCGAAAACCTCGGGCCTGATTTTCCTCGAAGCCGGCAAGACCTACACCTTCAGCGGCACGGGCGATGACAGCCTGCTGGTGACCATCGGCGGCAAAACCGCCGCGGCAACCACGTGGGGTGCGGGCGGCCAGTTGAACGGTTCGTTCACACCAACCACCAGCGGCTACTACACCCTGGACATCTACCACCACAATCAGCACGGTATCGGTAGCTATGACGTGAACCTGTCGGTCAACGGCAGCACGCCTGTAGACCTGAGCAGTGCCGGCGTGCCGCTCTACACCGGCGTGACCGACTTGGCGAATGCTGGCGTGACCGTCTCCGACCTGCACGGCACCAACGGCGAAGGCTACTACGACGGCTTCAAGCTCAACGAAGGCGCCGAAGGCACCAGCGTGCACCTGTCGAAAATCACCACCGCCCTGACCGACACCGACGGCTCCGAAAGCCTGAGCGTGAAGATTGGCGGCATGCCGGAAGGGAGTGTGCTGAGCGACGGCGTGGGCCACTTCGCGACCGTGGGCAGCAACGGCGAAGCATCGGTCAGTGGCTGGAACCTGGGCAGCCTGACCCTGACGCCGCCGGCCTATTACAACGGCCAGCTCAATCTGACCGTGACCTCCACCTCCACCGAAGCCCTCGGAGGATCGGCGACTACCACGGCGCAGATCCCAGTCACCGTGTACCCGGCGACCTACAACGCCATCACCGCCACGGCGGGCAGTGACAACGTCACCGGCACCGACGGCAACGACATCGTCGTCGCCGACATTGGCGGGCTGACCGTAGTGCCGGGCGTCAACTACAACATCGCCTTCATGGTCGACAGCTCCGGCAGCATGAGCGACTCGTCCATCGCCGCGGCCAAGGCCTCGCTGACCTCGGTGTTCAACACCCTCAAGCAGAGCCTGGGCAGCAACTCCGGGACGGTGAATATTTTCCTGGCAGACTTCGATAGCCAGGTGAACAAGTCGATCTCGGTCAACCTCAACAACCCGGACGCCTTGACCCTGCTCAAGGGTGTGCTCGACTCGATGGTGTCCGGTGGCGGTACCAACTACGAAGACGTGTTCAAGACCACGGCGAACTTCTTCAAGAGTACCGACGCCCTGAACAATACCGGGGCGAAGAACCTGACGTATTTCATTACCGACGGTAAGCCGACTTACTACCAGACCGGCGAACAGCCCAACCCAACGCTGTACGGCAGCGTCAAACTCGATGACGTACTGAGCGCATCCAATTACACCGTCGGTAAGTACTACACCCAGACGATCGACGGCACGCACAAGTACACCATCTACGAAAACGGCCAGATGTACCTGTCGACCAAAAGCGGAAAGAACTGGAACGACAGTTATGTCGGCACGGTGCACGCCGAGGGCAATGGCACCTTTGAATTGTCGAACCAGGGCGGCACCGGTTATGGCGATTACTGGAACTATGTCGATTCGGCGACGGGCTCGACCGACAGCTTCACACTGCTCAAAGGCTTGAGCACCGTCGAAGCCATCGGCCTGAACAGCGATGTGACCCTGAACGACCTCAAGCCCTACGATTCGGACTCGACGCCGCAGACCAACATCGACCCGAACAACCTGGCCAACTCGATCATCGGCCACACCGAAGCGACCCTGCCGGGTTCCGACACGGTCAATGGCGGCAACGGCAACGACATCCTGTTCGGCGACCTGGTGAGCTTCAACGGCGTTGCTGGCGAGGGCTACCAGGCCATCCAGGCCTTCGTTGCTCAACAGAACGGCGTGGACGTCAGCAAGGTGACCACCAGCAACGTGCACCAGTACATCACCGAACACTACCCCGCGTTCGATGTGTCCGGTGCCCACGATGGCAATGACACCCTGCTGGGCGGTGCCGGCAACGACATCATTTTCGGCCAGGGCGGCAACGACACGCTCAACGGTGGCAAGGGCAATGACATCCTGCTCGGTGGCACGGGTAACGACACCCTGATCGGCGGCCAGGGCAATGACACCCTGATCGGTGGCCTGGGCGGCGATACCTTTGTCTGGAAGTCCGGCGACACCGGCACCGACGTGATCAAGGACTTCAAGGCCAGCGAAGGTGACCGGATCGACCTGCGGGATCTATTGCAGGGCGAAACCGGCAGCACCATCGACCACTTCCTGAAAATCAGCACGGTCGATGGCGTGTCGTCACTGCAGGTCAGCACTTCCGGCCAGTTCAATGCGGCCAACGGTGCCGCAGCAACGCCGGATGTGACGATCAAGCTCGAAGGCAACAACTGGTCGAACGTGAACCTGAACTCGTTGATCGCCGGCAGCGACCCGACCATCAAGGTCGATCACAACAACAGCTGACCGGGCCCTCACGGCCGCCCTTCACAGGGCGGTCGTGCATGGCTGCTCCCAGGATGACGATTTCGTCTCCACCCTCCATACTCCCCCACAGTTGGCCTATGCTGCCCAGCATGACGCCGCTTCATACATGAGGGATGCCCGATGTTTTATGTGCAACGCGATGCACAAGGCCTGCTGGTGCGCGTAGAAGCCACCGCTTACGCCGAGGCCACCGAAACCTTGCCGGCCGACAACCACGAGATCCAGGACTGGTTCGCCAACCAGGCGGTGGAAAACAGCCTCAAGCAGCTCAAGCAAAGCGACCTGGAGATGATCCGGGTACTCGATGACTTGATCCAGGTGCTGACCAGCAAAGGCGTCATCCGCGTCACCGACCTGCCACCGGCGGCCCAGGCCAAGCTGATGGACCGCAACCAGGCCCGGGAAGCCCTGGGTGGGTTGAGCCGATTGATCGATGATGATGAGAAAGGGTTGATCTAGGCTCCCACCTCGAGCAGCACACAAAACCCTGTGGCGAGGGGATTTATCCCCGCTGGGCTGCGCAGCAGCCCCAGATGCTTAAAGGTGAACTGCCTGACACACCGAGGCGGCTGGTGTTTAGGGCTGCTGCGCAGCCCAGCGGGGATAAATCCCCTCGCCACAGGTTCTGGGTTGTCTGGGCGGACGCCATCGCGAGCAAGCTCGCTTCCACAGTTGATTGGTGTTGATTTCGATATTTCGGTTCGACACAGATCCAGTGTGGGAGCGAGCTTGCTCGCGATGACAATCGTCAATTCACCGCAGGCCTGTCAGCCCGCCGCTTGAACCTCCAGCCGATCCATCGCCCTCTCCACCAGCAAATGCACCCCATCGGCCATTCGGCTGATCGCCAGGATCACGCTGCGGCGTGAGCCGTCGACGTCGTCAGCCAGGTCGGCGGCGATGGCGCTGATGGACAGCAGGTCTTCAGAGGCATTGGCCAGGAGGGTTTCGGTGTCGATGTCTGGGGAGACCATGAAGAGTTGGGCGGTTTGGGTTTTTCCCGAGGCTTCATCGGTGGGTTTGGGGTTGAGGTAGTAGTCGAGGGCGCGTTCGGCGGCTTCGTCGAGTTTCTTTGCTTGCTGGGTTTCGACTCGGGATTTGGATGAGGGCTGTGGGGGGTTAGGCGTAGCTTTGAACATGGTTTGGGCTTCCTATTCAATTCAGAGCCGCCCTGGCTCGCTTGCACGCGATGAAGGGTGGCAGCTATGTGCGAGTGTGCAAGACCGAGTAAGACAACGCCCAAAAACTCGGCAGACCCGAAGGTCTCCCACACACAGCCGCCATAAAACATGAGCACGAATGCACAATAAGTGGCTGGTGATATTGTTGGGCGTCTTTCTAACCGGCTTGCACGCCAGTGTCACCGTTTTTTTCAGTGACAAACCCAGACTAGCCACGAGGCTGACGCCGGACAAGTTCACCAAGTTCGCCACAACTCGAAGGAAATCTCCTAGGACGTTACTTTTAGAGGGGGTGTATATCCGTTTCTGCGGTAACGGCCACTTAGGGTTCCGCCCTGACGGCGGGTCACTTTTGAAAAGCGCAAAAGTAACCAAAACGCTTCTGCCCCACCACTTGGTGCCTCGCTTAGGCTCGGCATGCCCTCACTCCGGCATTGCTCCGTGGGCCGCCGCGAAGGGCCATCCATGGCCCAGCGCGGCTACCTCGGCATCCATGCCGAGGTGCCCACTGCGCAATGCCTGCGTTCGGCCAGCGTGGTTAATGGGGCGCCCGAGATCAACGTCCTCTCCGAGGCGGCCTGATAGCCGACCTGGCTCTGGATGACCGCGTTCCTCCTGTGGGAGCGGGCTTGCTCGCGAAGAGGTCGGCAAGCCCAACATCCATGTGACTGAACCACCGCTATCGCGAGCAAGCTTTGCTCCCACAGGTCCTGCTCAAACAGATCTGACGGGTGTACGACCGGGAGAGCCAGGTCGGCTACTAGGCCGCCTCGCGGTGGACGTTGATCTCGGCGCCCCGTTAACCACGCTGGCCGAACGCAGGCATTGTGGAGTGGGCATCCCGGCATGGATGCCGGGATAGCCGCGCTGGGCCATGGATGGCCCTTCGCGGCGGGCCCACGGAGCAATGCCGGAGTGAGGGCATGCCGAGCCTAGGCGAGGCACCGAGTGGTGGGGCAGAAGCGCTTTGGTTACTTTCGCGCTTTTCGAAAGTGACCCGCTGTAAGAGCGGAACCATAAGCCGCCGTTACCGCAGAAACGGATATGTACTCAGTCAGAAGGATAAAAGACCGCCTCACCCCCAGCGCTTAGGCTCACCCACCAACTGCCCCTGAACCCCAAACAACCCCATCTCCCGAATCACCGCCAACTCCCCCTCCGTCTCAACCCGCTCAGCAATCAACGGCAGGTCAATACTGTGAGCCGCCCGCTGAATCGCCTCGATGAACAAGCGCTTATCGCTCTCCTGATCAATCGCACGAATATAGCTGCCATCGATCTTCAGGTAAGCCAACCCCAACCGCGACAAGTTGCCAATCATGCTGAATCGCCCACCAAAACGCTGCAGGCTCAAGGAGAAGCCCAACTCACGCAGACGCCGGGTCAACTGCTCCAGCACCGCTTGCTCCGGCAGTTGCTCTTCACCAATCTCCAGGGTCAGGCGCGACCCAAGGTTGGAATGCGCCCGCAGGATCTCAAAGATCTTGTTCAGCGCCTGCGGATCGGCCAAGGTCGCCGAAGACAGGTTCAACGCCAGGGACTGCTCATGCCCGGCCATTTGCTTGAACACCTGTTCAAGCATCAAGCGGTCCAGGCGCGCAGTCCAGCCAAAGCGCTCCAACCAAGGCAGGAACCGCCCGGCGGGGATCGTCTGGCCCTGCTCGTCCAACAGCCGCGACAGCACTTTGTAATGCAGCACCACCTGGGTGTCCTGGGCAGCCACCACCGGCTGGAAATACAACTCGAAACGCTGATGACTCAGCGCCTGATCGAGCAAATTGTGCCAGGCATGGTGATCATCACCGACACTGGCCGACGCGCTGTGGTCCAGGCAGGCCCAACCCGGTTCGCCCTGGCTTTCGGCCTGGGCCAGGGCCTGGTCGCCGAGCTGGAGCACCGCTTGCGGCGAGTCGCCATGGGCGAACGGCGCCAGCCCGATGGAGGCCACCGACGCCACATCCGTCGCGCCGGTCGCATGCAGGCTCGCCAATGCAGCCTCAAGATTCTGCGCCAGTTGCAGCGCTTCCTCGCGCACCAGCCCAGGCGCCAGCACCGCGAATTCCCCGCCGCGAATGCGCGTGACCAGGTTGTGGGTTTCCGGATACCGCGCGCATTCACGCAGCAATTGCTCACCCACGGCCTGGAGCAACTGGTCGGTGCGCTGCCCGCCCAACCGCTGGTTCAAACCGGCCAGGTCCTTGACCCGCAACAACAGCAGATAACCGGAGCTGGCCTGCTCCGGGTTGCTCACCCGGGCATTGAGCTGCATTTCGAAATAGCGCCGGTTGGCCAGGCCCGTGAGGTTGTCCTGGTAGGATTCGACCCGCAGTTTCTCGCTGCGCTCGGCCTGTTCCTGGAACAGCGCCTTGAGCTTCTCGACCATCTGGTTCATCGCCTGTACCACGCGGCGCAGTTCAGGCGTGCGCGGCAGCTCCGGCAGGCTCAGGAACTCGCGACGGGCGATGGCATGGGACTGATGCACCATGTAGTCCAGCGGCTTGAGCTGGCGACGCAGAAGCAAGGCCCCCAGCACCGCGCTCACGGCGCCACACAGCAAAAGCCAACCCAGGCTGCCCAACGCGCTCTGCCACAGCTTGGCGAGGGCGAACATCGGGTGGCTGACCACTTCAACCCGCGCCGCCTGTTCCCAGCCGCGACTGACGATGGCATCGCCTCCGGCCGGTTCCAGGCCGATCAGCTTGACGAACCATTGCGGCACGCTGCCGGCGTCCGGCGTGCCGGTGCGCTCGACCAGGGTCTTGTCGGTGGCCACGTCGACCACGCGGATGGTTGCGTAGTAGCCACTGTCGAAGATCGAGCTGACCATCAGCTCCACCATCGCCGGGTCGTCGATGTTCGGCGTCAACGACAGCGCCAGCGCCGTGGCCGCGTCCTGGGCATGGGAGCGCAACTGGTTGACGTACTGGGCCCGCGAGCTCTCCAGGCTGACCATGAAGCTGCCGCTGAAGGCAACCACCAGGAACAGACAGATAGCGATCAACAGCTGTTTGAACAAGGACATCTGAGCGCGCGCTCCTAGTTAGTCGTCTCGACCGGAAAACCTTCGGCCTGCATTTTCTTCAACACATCCTGCCACCGGGACAGGCGCTTGGTGTCACCCACTTTCTTGTTGCCCTTGGCGCCCGGCAGCCACAGCCCTTCGGCATTGAAAGAGTAGACCGGGAGCAAGTCGGTTCGCTGGCTGGCCGGCAGGATGCCGTCGATCAGGCTGTCGAGTACCAGCGGCATCGCCTCGGGCGTGGCGTAATAGGTGAGCACCATGTGCGCACGGTTCTGCCGCAAGGCCTTGACGTAGGTGATGCGCAGCTTGTCACTGGAGACCCCGAGATGACGCAGGCTGAAATACTTGGCGATGGCGTAGTCTTCACAATCGCCAGCGCCCTTCCACAGGGCCTGGATCGGGGTCTCCCAGTAGTCGACCTCGCGCCACAGGTCGATGTCTTCCACGTAGCGCACCTGTTTGTTGAAAAACAGGTTCACCACCTTGAGCTGTTCCAGTTCCGGGATCTGTTTCTGGGTCGCCAACAGTTGCTGCCATGCGTCAATCCGTTGCTGACCTTCGCCCAAGGGACCATATAACGCTTGCGCCCGTCGGCTGATCTGCGCAAAGTCCCAGTCAGCCTGCAAGCCACCCAGCATCAGGCCGGCCAGCAACAATGCCGAACACAGCCAGCGCAAGGACCTGAGGACAGGGAAAGGTGCAGCCAAGGGAATACGTCCGAAAAGGGCCGTTGGAAATTCGTTGGATGGTGAAGCCTGGCCCGGTAAAAGACAATGGCAGGTTGCAATCACCATAAGCAGACTAAACTTTAGTTCAGGAACTGGGGCCGCGAGATTTTGACGGCTTGGCAATCTGTAACTAACGTTGGCTTGGATCCAATTTTCGTTACTACCAGTCAGGTGTTGTCGTGACACAGAAGCCCAAACCGCTTAGCACTATCCAGGTCAACGGGCCCATCCCGGCTGACCAGGCACGCTCGATTATCGAAGAGTCTCTGCGCGAGGCCATCCTTGATGGACGTCTGCCTTGCGGCACCGCCCTGCGCCAGCAGGAACTGGCCGACCTGTTCGGCGTGAGCCGCATGCCGGTGCGCGAGGCACTGCGCCAGCTCGAAGCGCAGTCACTGCTCAATGTGGTTCAGCACAAGGGCGCCGTAGTGGCGCCGTTGATCACCAACAATGCGGTAGAAACCTACGCCCTGCGCTCGGTCCTGGAATCGTTCGCCTTGCGCCTGTCCATCCCGCTGCTCGATGACAACGACCTGACAATGGCCGCCCAGTACATCGAACAGCTGGAAACGGAAACCGAACACGCCCAGATCGGCAAGCTCAACCGGCTGTTCCACATGTCGCTTTATCACAAGGCACCCAACAGCAAGCTGCTGGACCTGATCGAGCGCGAGCTCAATGAAGAAGAGCGCTTCCTGCGCTTTCATCTGTCATCCATGGGGCTGGGCAAGTTGAGCCAGGACGATCATCGCGCGCTGCTCGAGGCCGCGCGTGCCAAGGACATCGATAAAGCCGTCGTATTGCTGGAACGGCACCTGGAAAAAGCCTCTGTCACCATGCGCCGCTATCTGGAACAGTCGTCGAAGCTTTGATCCCACCTCGGCGGTCCGGCCGGCGTAAAAACTTCTTACATATCCTTCCGACTCACTTGTCGCCTGCGCGGCGCGGCCTGGCCGTGGCCGCGACTTGTCGCCCCATCAGTTCAATGGCACTGCCATCGATTTGGGCTCACTCTTGCGCTTGTCGATTCAAAACAGACCTGAAGAAGTCAACGCCTGGCTGAGGCCAGACGAATCGAAGCCAATACGCAAGGAGCGTCGTCCAACCGGCGGGATGATCGGATGTCCGACCGACGTCCCGCCCATAACATAAAACTTCCTTATTCCCCGATTCCTGAAGTGCTCCGAGTGAGGCATTCACTCGAACTATTCGATTCTGATCCCCCTAAATCGGAAGGAGCTTCTTCGCCCCAATAAAACTTATTAAATAAGTTTTAAAAGCCCTCTTTGTGCCCAATAAAAACACAACTTCAAATAATTAAAAAAGATACTTGCCACTTACTTGCTCGGTGTATTAGTTTTTATTCGCCGCGTTACTTGCGGCCCTTTCGACTTGCGACAAGCCCAGCAAACACTGGCACCAAAAGCCGAAATTACGATTAAAAGAGAATACTTAAGCCCCTTGGGCAATTCATGGACTCCGGTTCAGGCACCCGCTCGCCTTAATTAAATAACGAGCAGCCTTCCGGACAAAACATCATTGATGAGGACGTTCCGATGCAGCCATCCAAAGAACAACTATCTTTGAAAAAACACGAACTTGGCCAACACCCTGTTTTTTCCGAGATTACATCAATCGATCTGTTACGCCGCTTTATGGAAAGCCATGTCTTTGCCGTCTGGGACTTCATGTCGCTGACCAAGCGGCTGCAACGCGAGCTCACTTGTGTCCACCTGCCCTGGCTGCCGCCGGCCGACCCGCACGCGGCACGCTTGATCAATGAAATCGTGCTGGGGGAAGAGTCGGATGACCGCCCCGGCGCAGGCTATTGCAGCCATTTCGAACTGTACCTGGACGCCATGCGGGAAATCGGTGCCGATACCCGCGCGATCGAGCAATTCATCACCCTGCAACAGGAAGGCGTCAGCCCCGAGACTGCGCTGGACAGCGTCGATGTCGAACCGGCGGCGGCACGGTTCGTCCGCCAGACCTTGCACACCGCCCTGCACGCCCCGGCCCACAGCGTGGCCGCCGCCTTCGTGCACGGTCGCGAGAGTGTCATCCCGCAGATGTTCCAGCGCATGCTCGATGCTTGGGGCATTGGCCTGGACCAGGCGCCGACCTTTCGTTATTACCTGCAGCGGCACATCGAAGTCGATTCCGAAGACCATGGCCCGGCGGCAGAAAAGTTGCTGGCCCGGCTGATCGATGGCGACCCGCAACGCGAAACCGAGGTACTGGCCGCCGCGCTCGCCGCTGTCCACAGCCGCGCAGCCTTGTGGGACGGCTTGCGCCAGAGCATGGCCCAGCCGGTTGCACAGGTGACGCCATGAACGCCGTCGAATACCAATCCTTCGCCGACGCCTGGGAAAGCCGCGCGACGATCCGTACCCGGCCACGGCGCCGGGTCGAAGACGACGACAAGCTGATCTTTCCCATGAGCCGCCAGCCGCTGGTGCACAGCCAGACCTTCCTCAGCCACTGTCCGCAATTGCGCGACTTTGTGCTGGTGCAGAGCCTCTACAAGTTCATCAACGACGTGGTGATTTTCGAGACCGAACTGGTGGACCACACCGCCCGCCGCATCGCCAAGAACCGCTTCGGCATCGAATTCCCATTCGCCTGCCGCTACGACGCGATGACCGTGGTGGTGGACGAGGATTATCACGCGCTGGTGGCGATGGACTTCATGCAGCAGACCATCGACATGACCGGCATCGCACCGATCGCGTTGCCGGGGCAGATCGAACTCAGCCGCGCGATACCGGCAACCCTGGCCCAGGCGCCGGAACATCTGCTCAGCGCCGTGGAGCTGATCTGCATCGCCATCGCCGAGAACACCGTGACCAACGAAGTGGCGGCCTTCGCCCGGGACGACTCGGTCAAGGCCTCGATCAAGGGGCTGATGGCCGATCACTTGCTCGATGAGGGCCGGCACTCCGGTTTCTGGACGCGACTGGTACAGATCTACTGGCGCACCGCGCCCGAAGAGGACCGCGCGGCGATTGCACGCTTGATGCCCGGGTTCATCGTCCAGTACCTGACGAGCGACCTGCAGCAAGCGTTCGATTTCGAGCTGATCGCGCACCTGCCCGTCGACGAATCGGTACGCCAGTCGCTGCGTGAAGACGCCAGTGCGCTGGCCTACCCCATCAATCGTTTTCACCCGTTGGTGGGCAACATCACGCGCTTTTTCCGCAGCAGCTCGATGCTCGCGTCCCCCTGCGTACGCGACGCCCTCGCTGATTACCTGACTCCATGAGGACCTTTCGATGAAACGCCTCGAAATTGCAGTGCCTGGCACCAGCCAGGCCATGGCCGAACTGGCCCGGGAACTGGTGCTGCACGGCCACGGCATCGTGGATCGGCAATCGCCGGCCAACCACGACGCGGTCGATCTGTTGATCGACGACGGTACGACACCGCCTGCCGTTGAAGCCCGCTCATGCCTCCAAGTGCGCGTGGTGCTGCGCACGCTACCCGGCGAAGTATTGCCGCAACCGGTGGTGATGTTCCGCGACGGCGCGCAGCGGCTGCTGTGCCAGGAGGTGATTGCGCCGCAAGGCGATGGCAACGGTCAGTCCCTGCGGTTGCGTACCCTGGCGACGGTGGTCGAGACCGGGGCACGGCTGGTCAGCCAGTTATCCCGGGATGACACTTGCTTCGATCACTGGCCGACGGTGCGCGCTGACGCTGTCGAGCAGCCCCTGCTCGGGCTCGATGCGCTGGAGCCGCTGGCGTTCGAGCACGGCCTCAATCGGCCGTCGGTGCCCTGGCTGCTGGCCGCCGCCAACGTGCCGGTGATGCACAGCATCGAACAGCGCATGCTCGACGACGCGACGCAACCGGCCCTGTGGGTCGATGGACAACTCATCGACTACAAATCCTTGCGCCGCCTGGCGCTGAGGTTGCAGCAACCGATGCTGGAAATACTGCACCGCGCAGAACATGAGAAAGGAGCTGCTGGAGAACCTGTGGGAGCAAGGCTTGCCCGCGATGAAGACACCGACGCTCTCAAGCAAACCGCGTCATCGTTCATCGGGGGCAAGCCTTCCTCCCACAGGCCTTCCTCCCCCAAGGTGATCGGTGTCTGCCTGCCCAAGTCCGCGCACCTGTATGCGGCGATCCTGGCGGTGCTGGGCTGCGGGGCGGTGTACCTGCCGTTGGACCCGCAGCACCCGGCGCAACGTCGGCGCTTCATCCTGGAAAATGCCCAGGCGGACCTGCTGCTGCACGACGGCGACAGCGACCTGGGCGACCTGGCATTGCCAACGCTCAATGTCCAGCAACTGCCAGCGCCCACGCCAGGCATCCCGGCTTCGTTGATCCGCCGCACGGTGGACAGCGACGCACCGGCCGTGGCGATCTACACCTCTGGCACCACCGGCCAGCCCAAGGGCGTGTTGCTCAGCCACCGCAACCTCAGTCACTTCTGTGCCTGGTACGGCGACTACGTCGGGTTGCAGCGCGACAGCCGGGCGTTGCAGTTTTCCACCATCAACTTTGATGCGTCGCTGCTGGATATCCTCCCGACCTTCATCCACGGCGCCCTGCTGGTGGTGCCCAGCGAAGACCAGCGCCGCGATCCGCAGCAACTGGTCGCGTTGATTCACCAGCAGCACATCAGCCACGCCTTTCTGCCGCCGGCGCTGCTGAGCGTCATGCCCCTGGATGCGCCGCTGGGCCTGGCGCACCTGATCACCGGGGGCGACGTCTGCGAGCCGTTCGTGATCGAACAGCTCGCGCCACAATGCCGGTTCCACAACATCTACGGCCCCACCGAAACCACGGTGCTGGCGACCACACGACAGTTCGGCGTCGGCGACAACAACCGCAACCTCGGCGTGCCCATCGCCAATGGCCGGGTGCTGATCCTGGACGAACAGTTGCAACCGGTTCCCCAAGGTGTCCCCGGCGAGCTGTACATCGCCGGCCCGGGCGTCGGCCTGGGTTATCTGAACGACCCGACGCTGACCGCGACGCGCTACCTCGACCTGGCGCTGCCCACCGGGCAAGCGCTGCGGGTCTATCGCACGGGCGATATCGGCCAGTGGACCGACAACGGCATCGAATTGTGTGGCCGGCGCGATAACCAGGTGAAGATCCGCGGTTTTCGGGTCGAGCCCGAGGAAATCGAGCACTGCCTGCGCGATAGCCAGTTGTTTCGCCAAGTGGCAGTGGGGGTCGATGAGCGGCGGCGAATCCTGGCGTTCCTGGTTCATCCCGAGCACTCCGGTGACGCCCTCCAGGTGTTGCGCGAACATGTGCAGAACAGCTTGCCCAGCTACATGCACCCGGCCGCTTACGTCGAGTTGCCGAGCCTGCCGTACACCAGCAACGGCAAGGTCGATCGCCGGGCCTTGCTCGCCATGGCGGTGCAGGTACAGGTCGACGGCCAGCACCGGCAGCCACAGAACGCCCTGGAGACACAATTGCAGCAACTGTGGGCCGAACTGCTTGAACTGCCCGTCGAGGACATCGCCACCGACGAAAGCTTCTTCAACCTCGGCGGGCATTCGATCCTGTTGTCGCGACTGTTGTTGAGCATCCGCCAGACGTTCGGTCGCAGCCTGTCGATCAACCGCTTTATCGAAGCGCCGACGCTGATGACCTTGGCCAAGTTGCTGGACGATCCTGATCAAAACAGCGCATCGATCCTCAGCCCCCAGGCCTTCATCGATGCCGAGGCCGAACTCAACCTCGATCCGCTGCCCATCAGCCAATGCGGCGATGTGCACAAGGTGGTGGTGACCGGCGCCAACAGTTTTCTCGGGGTGCACATCGTCGAGGCACTGCTGGCCTGGGGCGCCACCGAAGTCGCGTGCCTGGTGCGTGCGAGCGCTGAACACAGCGCGGCCGAGCGCTTCTCCCAGGCCCTCCAGGACAATCACCTGACCCACCTGGACCTGGACCGCGTCAGCGTTTACGCCGCCGACATCACCCAACCGCAGTTGGGTTTGCCGGATGACGTCTACGCCCGCATCGACCTCACCTTCGGCGCGCTGGTGCACAACGCTGCCCACGTCAACCATGTGCTCGACTACGAGTCCCTGGCGCGGGACAACGTGGAGCCGATCTTCGAATGCCTGCGCCTGTGTGAAGGGCGCAGCAAGAAGATCTTCAACTTCGTCTCCACGCTTTCCGCCTCCAGTGCCCTGGACGCCGACGGCCAGGTGCTGGAACAGCCTGCCGCCGAGACGCCGCCGATCTACATCAAGAACGGCTACAACCTGTCCAAATGGGTCGGTGAACGGATCCTGCAACGGGCCCGGGATCGCGGGGTGTGGGTCAATCTGTTCCGTCCCGGCAACATCAGTTTCAACAGCCTGACCGGGGTCTGCCAGCCCCACAAGAATCGCTTGATGCTGATGCTCAAGGGCTCGATCCAACTCGGTCAGGTGCCGGAGCTGTCACTCAACTTCGACCTGATGCCGGTGGATTTCCTGGCCCGTTTCATCGCCTTCCACGCCAGCCGTTACCAGCCGACGCAAGCGGTGTTCAACCTGCACAACCCACAGCCTTTGAGCTGGGATGCTTATGTCGCGTCGTTCCGCGACAGCGGCCGGGAATTTTCGCTGGTCAGCGTCGCCGAGTGGCAACGGCAATTGGCTCGGGTCGATGCCGACAACGCGTTGTTTGGCGTGCTGGGTTTCTATCTCAACGGCTTCGAAGAAGACATCGGCGACATCTCACTGATCAGCCATGACAACGCCCGCGCCGGCGTGCGGCAGATGGGCGCCAGCTACCCGGAAAAATCCCCGGCCTTGCTGCGTCGCGGCGCCGAGTACCTCAAGGCCATCGACTTCATCTGAAACACCCTCAACCCAAAGCAAGGAGCAAGACCATGAGTGCATTTCAACCCGACACCCTGATCAAAAACCCTCAAGCCTGCCAGGTCGAAACCTCGGTGGAGGTCGCGGCCGACGCGGCGCGCGTCTGGGACGTGGTGGGTGATTTTGGCGGCTTCAACCGTTTCATCCCGGCGCTGGAACACATCGAAATGACCGGCGAGGGCGTGAGGTCCCTGCGCAAGAAATTTTTCCGCGATGGGCAGAACCTGGTGGTGGAACAGCTCAACAGCCGTGACGACCAGGCCATGCACATGACCTGGACGCTGATCTACAACACCCTGGGCATCGATAACCTGTGGGCGGCCATGCGCGTCGAACCCTTGGCGGACAACCGCTGCCGCGCCACTTGGACCATCATCGCCGACCACACCGACGCCCACACGCCGTCGGGCTTCAGGGATTTCCTCCAGGGCTTCGCCGATGAGGCGATGGGGAATGTGCAAGGGATGTTCAAGTAAGCGCCACCCCCTTGTGGGAGCGAGCTTGCTCGCGAGAGCGGCAGTCCAGACAACCCATGGATTGGCTTGAAGCTGATCGTCCCCACGCTCTGCGTGGGGATGCATCCCGTGACGCTCTGCGTCACCTTCCAGAAGCGGAACGCGGAGCGTCCCTGGCGACATTCCCACGCAGGAGCGTGGGAACGATCGAATGCTGGGGCCTGCTGCGCAGGCCAGCGGGAGCAAGCTCCCTCGCCACAGGGGACTGGGTCAGATCTTGAAGCTGTCCACCAGTTGCTTCAACCGGTTGGCCTGTTGCGACAAGGCATCGCAATCCTTCAAGGTTTCATTGAGGTTGGCGACGCTTTGCTGGTTCAGCAGGTTGATGTGGCTGACGTCCATGTTGAGGGTTTCAACCACCGCGGTCTGTTCTTCGGTCGCAGCGGCCACCGACTGGTTCATGCCGTCGATCTCACCGATACGCTGCGTCACGCTGACCAGTCGCAGGCCGGCCTGGTTGGCCACTTCCACGCTTTCTTCGCTGGAGGTCTGGCTGGCGTTCATCGTGGTCACCGCTTCACGGGAGCCGACCTGCAGCGAGGTGATCATCTTGTGGATTTCTTCCGCCGACTCCTGGGTGCGGTGCGCCAGGTTGCGCACTTCATCGGCCACCACCGCAAAACCACGGCCGGCCTCACCGGCACGAGCCGCTTCGATGGCCGCGTTCAGCGCCAGCAGGTTGGTTTGCTGGGAGATGCCCTTGATCACGTCCAGGATGTGGCCGATGTTGTCGGTGCTGGCGTTCAGGGTTTCGATCTGGGTGCACGAAAGGCTGATCTTCTGCGACAACTCAGTCATGGCCTGGATGGTTTTTTCCACCACTTGGCGACCGTCATCGGCCTGTTCGCTGGCACCGCTGGCATGCTGCGAGGCATCGGCGGCATTGCGGGCGATTTCCTGGGTCGCGGCGCCCAACTCGTTGATGGCCGCAGCCACGCTGTTGGTGCGGGCGCTCTGCTCGTCCGAGCCGACGAGCGACGCATTGGACGAGGTCATCACCCGCTGCGACAGGTCATGCACCTGGCGAGTGGCGGAAGACACTTCCGAGATCGACGCGTGAATCCGCTCCACGAACTGGTTGAACGAACCACCCAGCACCGCAAACTCATCCTTGCCCTGCACCACCAGGCGCCGGGTCAGGTCGCCTTCACCCTGGGCGATGTCCTGCATGGCGCGGCCCATGGTGGTCAACGGACGCATCAGTACCTGGATCAGCAGGCTCAGCAGCAACGCAATGGCCGCCACCGCGACAAACATCGCAATCAGCGCAGACGTACGGAACTGGCTCAACGGCGCGTAGGCCTTGGCCTTGTCGATCGACAGGCCGATGTACCACTCGGCGTTCGGCAAGCCAGTCACTGGAGTGAACGAAAGGATACGGTCCTGCCCGTTCAGCTCAACGTCCTGGATACCCTTGCCAATACGCACCGGGGTACCGGGGTAGATGTCCTTGAGGTTCTTCATCACCTGGTCTTTATCCGGGCTGACGATCACCTGGCCGTCGCCGCTGACCAGGAACGCATGGCCGATACCACCGAAGTCCACGGAGTTGATGATTTTCACCAGGGTTTCCAGGCTCAGGTCGCCGCCCACCACGCCGAGCAGTTCGCCCTTATGCTTCACCGGCAGGGCAACGGTCACCACCAGGCCACCCACCGCCGCCAGATAAGGCGGGGTCAGCATGGCTTTATCGGCGGTCACCGCCTGTTTGTACCAAGGGCGCTGACGCGGGTCGTAGCCGTCAGGCATTTTGGCGTCCGGACGTTGGGTGAAGACACCGTTGGCCTGGCCCACATAAGTGAACTGGAAGTTCGACGTCAGCGCTGGCTGATCGACCAGCCCTGGCAGATCGGCAGCAGCACCCTGGTGCGCGATGTTTTGTGCCAGGTTTTCCAGCACCAGTATCCGGCCACTCATCCAGTTCTGGATGCTGCTGGCCGTCAGGTCGCCGGATTGCTCGATGGACGACTCAAGGCTGCTGCCGATGGTGTTGCGCTGCAAATAATCGTTGTAGAGCGTGAACAGGGCAAAAGCCAGGACCACCACACCAGAGGCGGCAAGAAGGATTTTGTGGCTGAACTTTAGATTCATTGTTGAGGCTTCTTATGCAAGGAGTGGGGAGTGCATTCCAGGTTTGCAACGTTCTATGTAACAGTGCGAGCGGTTATCAATTCGCTCCACTTTGGTGCACACGTACAAGTCTGTCGGCAAACCTGTACAAATAATTAGGGAATAGAAGAAATAGCCGACGAGAGGACACAGCGGGCGAACGGTGGTTGCAAATTCGCCGACGGCTGATGACAGTGCGGACCATCGACCATTAGTGGCGAGAAGAAATCGAACGCGCCTACCTCAAAACCATAGCTCACCTGCCGGACGCCGAAACCCCTGGTGCCGAAGAAAGGCTCCACTCCTTCATCGTCGACAACATGCTGCAAGCCGAATTTTTTACCGGCGCGACCAAGCACACCGTGCTGATGGGGGCCGACTATATGTCGGCTACGGCTGGGCCGATGCCTCGGTGACGGTGAGCTATCAGTTCTAACCTGTTCCCGGCCTTAACTCATTCTCTGTGGCGAGGGAGCTTGCTCCCGCTGGGCTCTGTAGGAGCTGGCGAAGCCTGCGATCTTTTGATCTTGATCTTTCGCTCTGGACTCAATTGGCTGGGGAAAGATCGCAGCCTCGTTGCACTCGTCAGCTCCTACACAGCTCCTGCAGGCCCGGCGGGAGTTTCCTCCCGCACCACACCCTCTTCCCGCACAAACCGATTCGCCCGGCCAAACGTACCGAAATCATTGAACCGCACACCCATCTCCCGCATCACTTGGTGGGCCACCGGCACCGTCAGTTGGCGAATGTAGAACGGCTCCTTCACCACGAAATGATGAATGCCATGGCTGCTGCCGAAGTTGAAGCAGAACGCCTGCAACGGCCACAACCACCAAGGGTTGAGCACCTGGGTCTGCTGGATCACATTGCCCGGCTCGATGTCGCCGTAGTAGTGCATGTTCGAGCTGACAAAATGCAGGCAAAAGGTGCGCAACACGTTCGGCCCGATGATCACCACCGCGGCGATGTCGATTACCTGCATCGTCGCCAGTGTGGTGGCCGACCAGTCAATTGAAGTCCCCAGCAGACTGGCGATGCCGTTGGCCCCATGAAAACCGAGAAACACATACCAGGCGCCCCAATGCAGCAACGCCAGCGGGAAATACACCTTCAGCGTGCGCTTGAGAATGCTGCGCTTGTGCGTCCAGGTCTTGGCCCGCAGCAGGCGGATGAAGGCCGACATCACGTTATCGCCGACCATCAGCAACCGCGCCAGCCCCCAGGGTTCGCCGTTGGTGATGGCCCGCTCCTCCATGTCGGCTTCGCTGCCGGACACCTTGTGATGGTTGAGGTGCAGGTGGCGGCGGATCCACGGGTTGATGGTGCTCGGCCGCGCCAGCCAGACCAACCCCATCATCAGGTTGTGGGGCAGGCGCTGCTTGCGAAAATACATGCTGTGGATCAGGTCGTGTTCCAGCTCGTGGGTCAGGGACGCGAAAAACGCGTTGAGCAACAGGCACGCCCACCCGGCCAGGTAACCGTTGATGTAGAGCAGCGCCGAACCGATCATCCCGACCAGGGCGACCGCCAGGATGCCCGCGCCCAACGCGTCCTGGTGACGCAGGATCGGATAGCGCTGGCGCAATTCTTCGCCCCGGGCCAGGACCACCTGGCGAATCTGGGCCGATCGTTGTTGTGCATTCAATCGCTCGGGGCTTGCGCAAGTGCCGTGCATGGCTTACATCCTCTGTTAGAGATGTGCTCATCCTGCCGGGCGTTGTCCCCTGGGGTGGTAGCCGTAAACGCCAACCTGTTGACCGCAAGCGCCAATCGTCATGACTGAACCGACCTCCCTCGCCAGCTGGACCCGCGCCCTGCGCAAACAGCTCGATGCGCTGGGCCTGGACAGCCATGCCTTGTGCGTAGAAGCCGGCCTCGACCCGCAATGGATGGACGACCCGAACGCCCGTTACCCGCTGTCGGCCACCACGCGTTTGTGGGCATTGGCCGTACAGGCCAGCGGCGACCCGGCCATTGGCCTGCGGGTGTCGCGCTTTGTCAGCCCCACCACGTTTCACGCGCTGGGTTATGCCTTGGTGGCCAGCGGCAGCCTGCGGGAAGTGTTCGAGCGGATCGTGCGCTATCACCCGGTGGTCAGCGATGCGCTGACCCTGCAATTGAACCGGGGCGAAGACCGCTACCGCTTCAGTCTCGAGGTGCCGCCGGGCCGACCGGCGCCAGCCTTCGAAGCCATCGACGCGTTCACGGCGATTTACGTGCGCACCTGTCGCAACCGCCTCGGCCGTGATTACGCACCGCTGGCGGTGTACCTGCGGCGCCCGGAACCGGCGGACCCCAGCCCCTGGCACAAGGTGTTCCGCTCGCCGGTGCATTTCGGCGCCGACCAGGATTGCCTGGAGTTCAACCTCAGCGACTTCGACAGCCACCTGGACGACGCCAACCCGGAACTGGCCGAACACAACGAAACGGTGCTCGAACGCACCCTCGCCCAGCTCAAGCCACTGACCTGGGAACGCAAGGTACGCGCGGCCATCGAGGCCCAACTGCCCGAAGGCGAGCCCAGCGCCGAACGCATCGCCCAGGCCATGCACCTGAGCCTGCGCAGCCTGCAACGGCACCTGGCCGACGAAGGCTGCCGCTTCGACACACTGCTCAACGAGTGCCGGGAGAATCTGGCGCTGCTGCACCTGCGGGATCCAAACTGCTCGCTGAGCGAAGTCAGCTATCTGTTGGGTTTTGCCGATGCCAGCAGCTTCAGCCGCGCATTCAAGCGCTGGACCGGGATGACGCCGGGGCAGTTTCGGGATGGGTTGCGCTAGGGGCTTGCGGTGCCTGGGCTGGCCCTATCGCGAGCAAGCTCGCTCCCACATTTTATCCGGGGTGCACACAAATTCTGTGGGAGCGGGCTTGCTCGCGAAGACGGCAGCACAGTCAACATCCCAGCCAACAGACCCACCGCTTTCGCGAGCAAGCCCGCTCCCACAGATACTGGGCCGGACCTCAGGTTGTGGTCAGGGCCCGCAACCGCTCGATGTCGAGGATTTCGATCTCGCCGTAACCCAGGTGCAGGATGCCCTGGGCCTGCAGGTCCTTGAGGATCTGGTTGGTGGTCTGGCGTGACAGCGCGAGCATCAGCGCCAGTTGTTCCTGGGGCAGTTGCAGGACCCGCCGCGGCGGTTCGATTTCGCCGTAGCCTTCGGCGATCAGCAGCAGGCGGTGGGCCACGCGGGCCGGGGCGGGCATCAGGCTCAGGTGTTCGAGGTTGATGAAGGTCAGGCGCAGTTTGTGGCTCATCAACAATGCCAGGTGCCGCCAGTAGATCGGCTGCTCTTGCAGCAATGCCAGCAACGGCGCCTGGGGCACATGCAGCAGCGTACATTGACCGACAACCACCGCATCATGAGTGCGCGGCTGGCCATCGAACAGGCAGATTTCACCGAACCAGTGGGGCGCCTCCACCACGCTCAGCAATGCCTCCTTGCCCTGTTCGTTCACCGCACCGACGCGCACCGCGCCTTCCAGCACGGCATACAGCCCACACGGTGGGTCGCCGCGCTGGAACAGCCGATGCCCCGGCGGCAGGCGGCGCACCCGCGCCATGCCCAGCAGACTATTCTGTAACTCAGCAGGCAGATGGCTGTACCAGTGGCTGGCCATCAGGTGTGAGTGCCAGGGATGCGAATTCATGGAAACTCCGGGACAAGTGTCGGCTAACTGACAGAACGCCTTGTGGTACCTGGGCATCATGCAGGCATCACCTCAGGAGGAACAACAATGAAAAGCCTCGTCGATCATCTCAGTCAATACGCTGCCTATCACCGCGACCCGCGCAACATCGCCAGCCATTTCATCGGTATCCCGCTGATCTTCGTTGCCGTCGCCGTGCTGCTGTCACGCCCAGGTTGGCCAGTGGGCGCGGTCCTGGTGTCGCCAGCGCTGCTGGTAGCGGTGGCCAGTGCCTGGTTCTACCTGCGCCTGGAGTTGCGCCTGGGGGCGCTGATGACGGTGCTGCTGGGCCTGGCGGTCTGGCTGGGCCAGGTGCTCGCCGCGCAAAGTACCCTGGTGTGGCTGGGCAGTGGCCTGGGGATGTTCGTGGTGGGCTGGGTGATCCAGTTTGTCGGCCACTACTACGAAGGCCGCAAGCCGGCGTTCGTCGACGACCTCACCGGGCTGATTGTCGGGCCGCTGTTTGTGGTGGTGGAAGCGGGCTTCCTGCTGGGGCTTCGCGGCGAACTGAAGCGAGCCATCGAAGAGCGCGCCGGTCCGGTAGCCTTGCGCAACCAGCGCTCGGCCGCCTGAAAACAACGCAATACCCCGCCTGCCCCCCTTGTTGGAGCGAACCTGTGGGAGCAAGGCTTGCCCGCGATGGCATCGCCTCGGTCGATCAGCTACACCGAGGTGTTTGCATCGCGGGCAAGCCTTGCTCCCACAAGCCCGCTCCCACAAAAGTTAGGCCTTAGCGCTCAAGTTACAGCGCACCAAACTCGACCCGTATCGTCAGCGCGCCGGTGTTATCTTTCAAGCCAGACCCGTACTGCCCGGTCAGGTCATCGTTGATGCACAGTTGCAGTTCGCCTTGCTGGTCGCCCGGAACCTGCCCCAGATCCCCCACCAGGAACGGCTTGCCACCATCGCCCACGCGACCGATCAAGGCACCTTCGGCGGCACCGGGCAAGGCATAGCTGCTGTAGTCGATGTGCCTCGAACCGCCATTTCCATCGACATTGCCGCCCTGCGGACTGGCACACCATAGCCCGCTGACGTAGCGCACCAGGCGCGGTACCAACCCGTTGACCAGCACGCCGGTGCCCTGCCAGGCGATGTTGGATTGGACCTGCATCGTCACCACCCGCAGGTCATTGGCCAGCGTATCCCCGGCCTGGAACGACAGCGCCGCAATCGTCAGGCTCGGGTTCGAGGTGCCGGTGCTGGGGAAGACACCGTCGCCCACCAGGAACAGGTTCTTGTGGTCCCAACTGCGCTGGTATTTATCCACGACCGACTTTTTGGGGTCATCGCCCATGCGGTAAGTCCCCATCAGGTGACCGGCGCCCTGGAAGCTGTAGGGCACCTTGTCGTAAGTAAAACATCCAGGTGCGATGATGTCCGTCAACTCCTGGGCACCGAGCAGGTCCTCGATGATGTGCGTCGCCAGTATTTTCGCCTGCTGGAAACCCTTCATGGTGTACTTGGACAGGTCGTAGTGGATTTCCGGCCGAGGGATACCGAGCCGGTCCGTGTATTCGGTCGAGGGCACGATGTAGCATTTCGCGTGGTCGGGGTCGTCCTCGACCTGCTCGACCAGGAAACCGATCCGGAACTGGCGGGTGAAGACGTCGTTGAGCTTATGTACCAACGCCGTTCCGGATAGCAATTTATTGCTCGGGTTGGCGCCGCCATTGTTCTTCCCGTCGATAAAGTCGGCGACCGTGGTGTAGGGATCACCGGCCGGCCAGTTCCAACCTTCGTTGCCAATCTCGATACGCCACGCCGCACGATCGCTGCGAAAGGCACCGTCGCGCAGGCTTTCGATGCCGGCCGTCGATAGCGGTCCCCGGTAGGGGAAAATCGCCTTGCCCTCGGGCATCAACCCCCACGCCAGATAAATGGGATGGTCAGCCAGGCCGCGACCCACTTGCCCGCTGCTGTTGGCCACGCCGGAGTGCAGTAGCAGCTTCGGTGTTTCGATCGCATGGGCGGCGATCACATAACGTTGTCCTATTGCCACACCGGTCCCAGTAACGGGGCCATCTTCCAATTGATACTGCTTGAACTCGATGCCATTGATATTGCTGTCAGTGCCCACGGTTACTTTGCTGGCCACGGTTCGATAAAGCACTCGGACCTTGCCAGTGTTCAACGCTTTGTTCATGGTCACGGTGGCGTCGTACTTGGCCTGGATTGGGCAGATCGGCGTGCAGTTGGTATTGCCGGCGCATACCCGGCGACCGGCATAAGGTTGAGAGTTGCGCCCGGCCGGCGTCGGGCTGACCACCAGCGGCAAGCTATCGAACGTCTTCCCCGTGACAGCCGTGACAAAGCTGCCATCGACCAGCGACAACGGAATGCTGCGCATCGGGAATGCATAACCCTCAGGAAAGGTCATGCCCAGATAGGCTTGGTCGGCGACGTTGGCCGACACGCCGATTTCCGCTTCCGCCCGGCAATAGGCGCTTTGCAGATCGTCATAACCGATCGGCCAATCCACCCCGACGCCATACTTGGACCGCAGGCGAAAATCGTTCGGCACCATGCGCAGGCAGGTTCCGACCCAATGCCATGTCGTGCCGCCACCCACCCGTTCGTAAGTGCTCGTAAAGGGCAGCGGGCCTTTTTGTACCAAGTAGCTGACCGCCGGATTGTTCCAATTACCATTGAGCAGATCGGCAATGGTCGCCCGTGGCGCGTTCAGTTCGGCCGGCCCCTTGAGATGTGGGTCCAGTGTCGTGCTTGGGGGATAAGGGGACTCAGGGGTTTTCAGTGTCGCGGTATAAAAACGCTCCAGATACTGGGCACGATTGACCGGTATCTCCGGCCCCGACTCGAGTACCAGCACATCAATACCGGCCATGCCCAACTGATAGGCAATGATGCTACCGGCCAGACCTGCGCCAACGATCACCACTTCGGCTTTTTCGGTACTCATGACAACGCTCCTTGCTGTCCGTTAGCGGATACGCCGGTCAAATCTTCAAGGCTGGAGGGCGCGCTGTTCCAATACCCAAAAAACGATTCGCTGTAGCCCATCGGGTGGGCCTGGGCGATCTTCCAGGCCCAGCTGTTGACGTAGGCCTGATCGGACACCACCGCCGAATCATCTTTCTTGAAAGGCGCCATATCGAACGGTTGATACCAGACGCCCAACAACCACAATTTCATGATCGAGCGCGCAAGTAGCACGGTGTGTGGAATCGTCGGTTGCATGTTGAACTTCAGTATCTGCTGGGCGATCTGGTCGGACGGTACATGGTCCGCCGCCAGCGTGGCGTATTGAGTCAAGAGCGCGTTGAGCACATCGGAAGGAACTCGCGCAGTGACGTAATCGAGAAAGATCGGCGGCAAACCGACCTGGTCGATCTGCGGTGCCAGACGATCGGCCGAGATGCCAATCAGGGCCGATGACAGGCCTACGAAATTATCCAGATTGCTGCTCATTGCTTGGCTCCTTGTCCACTGGTGGACTGTGCGCGTTCGAGCAAATAGGTGAAATCCGCAAAGCTGGTGCGTGCCGATTCGGTGACATGGGTGGCCGCATTGCCGTGGCACGCCATGCAACTGGAAGACGCCTGGGGCACGGTGCCCTGGATGTAGGTCTCCAGCGTGGCGTTGGCCAGGAACAACGGCGCCGGACTGCCCAGCGGGTTGGCGGCCGATATCTGGCAGTTCTTGGGTGGGTCCGAGGGCCACTGAGTACTGATCAGTTGATAGTTCGCCCAGACGCTCTGCGGGTTCACCTTACGCAACAGCTCTTGATACGTAGCGTTCAGTTTTCTGGTGGCCTCGGTGAGCGGCACGTCGCGCACGATCTGCGAGGGAGTAGCCTTGACCGCTGGGTTCCATGGCCGTGGCGGCGGCTGGTTGATGTCGCTTGTGCTGGCTGCGTTGTAGAACAGATAAGGCCCCGTCCGCAGGGCAACGGGCGTGGTTTTTTCCGGCACGTTTTTTACATGCTCAAAGGTTGACCAGACCCATTGCGCCGCGCTGGTGGTCTTATGGACCATGTGCAACCCCACCAACCCGACCGGCTCGGACACGCACGACTCCGCGACAATCGGCCCATGGCTGGGGTCGTTGTTCCCTGGGGTGTAGACCAGCGCGTCGACGGTGTGAAAATCCTGCCGATTGTCGTGGGGGCCCAGCACTTTCCACGACGCCTTCACCATCACCGCACCGACCTGTTGGGTTTTGGTGGAGCCACAACTGAACGCCACGGTGTTGTTCGCATTGGCGGCAAAAAATTTCTGCTGGCCTTCGATGCTGTACAGGCCGTTATCGACGATCCCGTTGAACATCGATTGGTTGACCACGATTTCGTTGCGCGTGTAGGTGCCGTTCTGGTCCACCAACGGGCCGCTCTCGAAGGGCTGGATAAATTCATCCAGCACATCGGGCACCTTGCCCATTTGCTGCAACAAGCGACCGGGCTTGAGCGACTTGCACGCTTCAGGCAGGGTCGCCGGGGCGTTCCAGGGCAGCGGGGCCTGGCCCTTGGCGCGGAAAATCTGGTAGCTCTCTTTCCAGCTTTCCCACACCGTGGCGCCATCCTGCTTGCCGATGGAGGTGCCGGTATTGGGGTCGCCGTTGTCCAGCGCTGGCCAGTTCAGGGCAATAAAGGTCTGCCACGACAGCTCATCGAAATTGGCTTGCAGGCTGACCAGTGAAACCGGGGTGGTCACGGTGACATCGAAGGGTATCTGGGGGGACAACGAAGGGGCGGCGCTGGCGGCCGGAGCCAGCAAGACGCCTAACAATGCACAGCCAAGCGGGCCATGCCGACTGACTTCCACTCTCATGTTTTCTCTCCTTGGCATCAGGGCGCCAGGAGAGATAACACCGGTCCGTCATGGACTCTCACTTGCCTCCTGGCCTGTCAGAGTCTAGGTAGGGTTTGGGCGGGGAAAAGGTGTTGGCGTAGAACCAATCGAAGCAAGGTTGGGCAGGGTTATTCGGATTCGGCTCGAGGTGTCAGTGAGGGCGCCATCGCGAGCAGGCTCGCTCCCACAATGGACCTCCATATGTACACAGATAGAGTGTTCACTGAAGTTCTACTGTGGGAGCGAGCCTGCTCGCGATGCTTTTGCTTTTAAAGGTTTGAGACCTTCTGCCAGACCTTGGGCTTGAAGAACAGCGTCTCGCCCTTCGCCAACCCCACCAGGCTGTCATGGTCCTTCACCACTTCCGCTTCGATCAGCTCGCTCTGGCCTTCCACCTTCAGGGTCACCCGAGTGGTGGCGCCGAGCGGACGGATGTCGCGCACTTCGGCGGCGTGGTGGTCTTCCAGCTCCGAGCGCGACAGCGAGACTTCGTGAGGGCGGAACAGCACATGCCGGTCCTCACCCAAGTGCAGGCGGTTCGAGTCGCCGAGGAAGTGATACACAAAGTCGCTGGCCGGGTTTTCGTAGACATCGCCCGGCGAGCCGATCTGCTCGATCACGCCTTTGTTCATCACCACGATCCGATCAGCGACTTCCATGGCCTCTTCCTGGTCATGGGTCACGAACACCGAGGTCAGGTTGATGTCCTCGTGCAGCCGCGCCAGCCAGCGGCGCAGTTCCTTGCGGACCTTGGCATCGAGGGCACCGAACGGTTCGTCCAGCAGCAACACCTTGGGCTCCACCGCCAGGGCGCGGGCCAGGGCGATGCGCTGGCGCTGGCCGCCGGACAGCTGCTCCGGGTAACGGTCGGCGAGCCAATCCAGTTGCACCATGTTCAGCAGTTCGTGGACCTTGGTCGCGATCTGGCTTTCGTTCGGACGCTGGTGCTTGGGCTTCATGCGCAAGCCGAAGGCCACGTTGTCGAACACCGTCATGTGTCGGAACAAGGCGTAGTGCTGGAACACGAAACCGACGTTGCGATCGCGCACGTCGTGGCCGGACACGTCCTCGCCGTGGAACACGATGCTGCCTTGGTCCGGGGTCTCGAGGCCGGCGATGATCCGCAGCAGAGTGGTCTTGCCGCAGCCCGACGGGCCCAGCAGCGCCACCAGCTCGCCGCTCTGGATATCCAGGCTGATCTCGTCCAGGGCCCTGAACGCGTTGAAATTCTTGCTGACGTTACGGACTTCGATCGACATGACTTATTCCTCCGCGGCGCTGGCGCGCAGGCGGTTGATTCGGTTTTCGCTCCACTGCTTGAGCAGCAGGATGAAGAGCGCCAGGATCAGCAACAGGCTCGCCACAGCGAACGCGGCCACGTGGTTGTATTCGTTGTAGAGGATCTCGACGTGCAGCGGCAGGGTGTTGGTCACCCCGCGAATGTGCCCGGACACCACCGACACCGCGCCGAACTCGCCCATGGCCCGGGCGGTACACAGCACCACGCCATAGATCAGGCCCCACTTGATGTTCGGCACAGTGACATGCCAGAACATCTGCCAGCCATTGGCGCCGAGCAGGCGCGCGGCCTCTTCTTCCTGGGTGCCTTGTTCCTGCATCAGCGGGATCAGCTCACGGGCCACGAACGGTACGGTGACGAAGATGGTCGCCAGGACGATGCCCGGCAGCGCGAACACGATCTGGATGTCGTGATCCGACAGCCACGGCCCGAACAGGCCCTGGGCGCCGAACATCAGCACGTAGACAAGACCGGCGATCACCGGCGACACCGAGAACGGCAGGTCGATCAGCGTCACCAGCATGCTCTTGCCACGGAATGAATATTTGCTCACGCACCACGCGGCACTGACGCCGAACACCAGGTTCAGCGGCACCGAGATCAGCACCGCAACCACCGTGAGTTTCAACGCCGACAGTGCGTCGGGTTCAAAGATCGCCGTGAAGAACGCCCCCAGCCCGAGCTTCAGGCCCTGGGATACCACGATGAACAGCGGCAACAGCAGAAACAGCGCAAAAATCAGCCAACCAAGACCGATCAACACGCGCCGCGACGTCGCACTGCCGCGGCGGGCGGCGTTGGTGGAGGCCGCGGAAATAGACGATTGGGACATGTTCGCGCCTCCTTATGGGGTTTCGATGCGCCGCTGCAACAGGTTGATCAGCAGCAACAGGACGAAGGAAACCACCAGCATCAGCACGCCGATGGAGGTGGCGCCGGTGTAGTCGTATTGGTCGAGCTTGACCATGATCAGCAGCGGCAGGATCTCGGTTTTCATCGGCATGTTGCCGGCGATGAAAATCACCGAACCGTACTCGCCCACGCCACGGGCAAACGCCAGGGCGAAGCCGGTCAACCAGGCCGGCAACAACGCCGGCACGAGGATGTGGCGGAACACCTGCCATGGCTTGGCGCCGAGGCAAGCGGCGGCTTCTTCGACTTCACGGGGAATATCGGCCAGCACCGGCTGCACCGTGCGCACCACGAACGGCAGCGTCACGAAGGTCAGCGCCAGGGTGATGCCCAGCGGGGTGTAGGCGATCTTGAAGCCCAGGTCGGTGGCGAACTGGCCGACCAGGCCGGTCGGCGCATACAAGGCCGTCAGGGCAATACCGGCCACGGCGGTGGGCAGGGCGAACGGTAGGTCGATCATCGCGTCGATGATCTTGCGGCCGGGAAAGGTGTAGCGCACCAGCACCCAGGCCAACAGCGTACCGATCACGCCGTTGATGATCGCGGCGTACAGCGCGGTGCCGAAACTGAGTTTCAAGGCCGCCAGCACCCGCGGCGCCGAAATGATCGCCCAGAACTGTTCCCAGGTGAGTTGGGCGGCATGCACGAACATCGCCGCCAGGGGTATGAGCACAATCAGACTGAGGTACACCAGGGTGTAGCCCAGCGTCAGCCCGAAGCCGGGTATGACGGGGGATATGCGACGCGACATAAAGGTCCTTGGTTAAAAACACTAAACATGGAAGCAAGACTGGGTGGGAGCAAGGCTTGCCCGCGATAGAGGCGACTCGGTTTCTGAAGGACCGCATCGCATCCATCGCGGGCAAGCCTTGCTCCCACAAAATCCCCTCACCACAAATTCGGTGTCTGGCTTTAGCTTTGTTTCAGCTTACTGCGCCTGATAGATCTGGTCGAACACGCCGCCATCGTTGAAGAATTTCGGCTGGGCGCTTTTCCAGCCGCCGAAGTCCTTGTCGATGGTCACCAGCTCCACCTTCGGAAATTGCCGGGCGTACTTGGCGGCCACGTCCTTGTCACGCGGGCGATAGTAGTTTTTCGCGGCGATTTCCTGGCCGGCCGGGCTGTACAAGTGCTTGAGGTAGGCTTCGGCAATCTCCAGGTTGCCCTTCTTCTCGGCGTTCTTGTCCACCACCGCCACGGGCGGTTCGGCGAGAATCGACAACGACGGTACGACGATGTCGAACTTGTCCGCGCCGCCGTCCTCTTTCAGCGCCAGGAAGGCTTCGTTTTCCCAGGCCAGCAACACGTCACCCTGACCGTTGTTGACGAAGGTAATCGTCGAGCCACGGGCACCGGTGTCGAGGATCGGCACGTGCTTGAACAGCGCCTGCACGTATTCCTTGGCCTTGGCTTCGTCACCGCCGTTGGCCTTCAGGCCGTAGGCCCAGGCGGCGAGGAAGTTCCAGCGCGCACCGCCGGAAGTCTTCGGATTCGGAGTGATGACCGACACGTCATTCTTGATCAGGTCGCCCCAATCCTTGATGCCCTTGGGGTTGCCCTTGCGCACCAGGAACACGATGGTGGACGTGTAGGGCGTGCTGGCTTCCGGCAGGCGTGTTTGCCAGTCCGCCGGCAGGGACTTGCCCAGCTTGGCGATTTCATCGATGTCGCCGGCCAGGGCCAGGGTCACCACGTCGGCCCGCAGACCATCGATCACCGCCCGACCTTGCTTGCCCGAACCACCGTGGGACTGCTGGATCTTCACGCTGTCGTCCGGGTGCGCTTTCTTCCAGAAACTGGCGAATTCGGCGTTGTAATCCTGATAAAGCTCACGCGTCGGGTCGTAGGACACGTTAAGCAGCTCGTAATCCTTGGCGACGGCGGAACCGGCAAAAACAGCACTGGCCAGCGCGGCCAGGGCATAACGACGAATGGACGACATGGTGAAAGCTCCTGGAATTCTGGTTTCTTATGGCTTCTGAATATCGAGTGACGGGTAGAAAAGATCGCAGCCTTCGGCAGCTCCTACACTCAGCCCCCGTAGGAGCTGCCGAAGGCTGCGATCTTTTGTTTTTTCAAGACGACTTATGACTGGGTTGTTGCAGCCGGAATTTTTCCTTGCGCTCGATCTGGACCACCTGCGCGTTGTGCACGGTGATCTCCACTGCCCCAAAGCGTAGATCGCGCAACGCGCTCTGGATCTCGCGCAAGATGGTTGCTTCGTCCTGGCCGTCAACGCTACGTAGAGATGCGCTCATGCTGCTGCTCCTTTGAATGAATGCCTGGCAGTGGGCGGCACTGCTTGCGGCGTGGGAGCAATACTAGATAAAGGCGGATATTCTTAAAAAGACTATTTAAGAATTTTTATATAACCAAAATTACATAAAGTAGCCGACGTCCTACGGCAGGGGTGATTGGGGGCTTTTTACCTGCCAAATCCTCGGAGATTTCCTTCAAGACGTAGGGGTGTGCATGAACTAGGCACCCTGGTTTTGCACCGCTAACCTTGGTTCGTCATCGCAAAAAACGGTGATACGGACGTGCAAGTCCGGACTGGTACGCAATTGCTTATGGCTATTGACCGAGCATTTTTTTATGCTCGCGTCCGTTATGGCAATTGTGCGTGGGAGGCCTTCGGGCCTGCCGGCGGTACCGGACCGGTCTTGCACACCTACGTACAGTTGCCACCTCTTCGAATGCAAGCGAAAGGATGTCGACCCCAACTCTGGTACATAAAATATGGTCAAGCATTCACCGAATCCGCCACAAAGCGGCCACAAATCCCGCGTCCAAGCGCAGGAAGAAAAAAAGCTCGATGACGCCGCTACCCGCGCCCTCGACTACTACCTCAAGCCCAAGCCCGCCTCACCGCCCGAACCTGACAAAAACCAACTCTTCATCGTTTCCCCCCACATCGACACCGAAACCCTGCTCGCCAACGCCTCCGAAGACCTGCTCTCCATCAGCACCATCGCCGCCGACCTGGCTGACGACGTGGACGACTCACGCCGCTGCGTCGCCCTGGCGATCAGTCGCATGGCCGATGGGGTGCAGTTGTTGGTCGAGCGGGCGTTGGATCATTTGGAAACCAAGGAGATGGCGGCGTCTGGGGCCAAGGGGTAGCGCATAGCTTTGATGCAAGCTGAACCGGCGCCATCGCGAGCAGGCTCGCTCCCACAGTTGGATTGGGGTACGGCTGGAGAGATAGGTCGGCTATCAGGCCGCCTCGCGAGCAAGCTTTGCTCCCACAGCTCCTGCTCAAACAGATCTGACGGGTATACGACCGGGAGAACCAGGTCGGCTGTCAGGCCGCCTCGCGAGCAAGCTTTGCTCCCACAGGCCCTGCTCAAACAGATCTGACGGATGTACGACCGGGAGAGCCAGGTCGGCTGTCAGGCCGCCTCGCGAGCAAGCTTTGCTCCCACAGGCCCTGCTCAAACAGATCTGAGGGGTGTACGACCGGGAGAGCCAGGTCGGCTACTAGGCCGCCTCGCGACGGACGTTGATCTCGGGCGCCCCGTTAACCACGCTGGCCGAACGCAGGCATTGCACAGTGGGCATCCCGGCATGGATGCCGGGATAGCCGCGCTGGGCCATGGATGGCCCTTCGCGGCGGGCCCACGGAGCAATGCCGGAGTGAGGGCACACCGAGCCTAGGCGAGGTGCCGAGTGGTGGGGCAAAGCCTTTTTGGTTACTTTTTTGGCGTCTGAAAAAAGTGACCCGCCGTAAGGGCGGAACCGCCAGTAGCCGTTACCGCAGCAACGGATATGCACTCGACCAACATCAATCCCCCTGACGATCAAGCAATAACCGGCGCCCGATCCCAATCCAACTGCGCCGCCGCCACGGGCCGGCCAAACCAGTAACCCTGCCCCAACTCACACGCCTGTCCAAGCAAAAATACCGCCTGCTCACGCTGCTCGATGCCCTCGGCGTGCACCTGCATCCCCATGCTATGGGCCAGGGCGATGATCACCCGGACGATCGCCGCATCATCCTCATCCCACGGCAACCCCGCGACAAAACCCTGATCAATCTTGAGCTTCTGCACCGGCAAACGCTTGAGCCGCAGCAGCGACGAATACCCCGTGCCAAAATCGTCGATGGCCAGGCGCACGCCCAGCTCCCGCAGGCGATGCATCTGCTCCAGCGCCACCTCCGGGTCTTCCATCACCGCGCTTTCCGTCACTTCCAGTTCCAGGCAACCCGGATCCAGGCCCGTGTCATGCAACACCTGGGCAACCTGGTCATACAACTCGCGACGGGCAAACAACCGACTCGATACGTTGACGGCGACAAACGACAGCGCCACGCCGGCCTGCTGCCACTGGCACATCTGCCGGCAGGCCTGGTCCATGACCCAGGCATCGACCTGGGCAATCAGACCGGTACGCTCAGCGATGGGGATGAACTCGGCCGGCGACACCAGCCCCCGCGTGGGATGCTCCCATCGCACCAGCGCCTCGACACCGATCAGACGACTGGTCGCCAGCTCGTGGACCGGCTGGTAGTGAACACGCAACTCCTGTTGCTGCAGCGCACGACGCAGTTCGAAGGCAATCTCGACCCGCTGCTGGGCGTGGGCGGTGAGTTCTTCGGTGTACAAGGCGTAGCCGTCGCGTCCAGCGCTCTTGGCCTTGAACAACGCCGAATCGGCATTGCGCAGCAGCTGCCCGGCGCTCAGGGCATCGCCGGGAAACAGGCTGATGCCGATGCTGGCATTGATGAACAATGCGTGGTCATCGAACCGCAGCGGCTCTTTCAAGGCGTCTAGGATGCGCCGGGCCAACGCCGCTGCCTGGCCTGGCTGCGAGCAGTTTTCCACCAGCACCGCAAATTCGTCGCCCCCGAGCCGGGCCAGGGTCACGCCCGGCGCAAAAAGCCCGCGAAACCGCTCGGCCACGCCTTTGAGTAATTCATCGCCCACGTTGTGACCCAGGCTGTCATTGATGTTCTTGAAGTGATCCAGGTCCAGCAGCAACAGGGCACAGCCACGCTTGTGCAACTGCGCCGACGCCAGGGCCTGCTCGGTGCGATCGGAAAACAGCAGGCGGTTGGGCAAGCCTGTCAGCGGGTCGTGATGGGCCAGGTAGGCCAGTTCGTGCTCGGAATCCTTGATGGCGCTGATGTCGGAAAACACCGCGACATAATGGCTGACCTCGCCGCTGTCGTCGTGAATGACGCGGATCGTCTGCCATTGCGGGTAGATCTCACCGCTTTTACGCCGATTCCAGATCTCGCCGCTCCACTCCCCCAGGCTGTCCAGGGAGGTAAACATGTCGCGATAGAAATCCGGCCCATGGCGACCGGACTTGAACAGGGTGGGGCGCTGGCCCAGCACTTCATCCCGCACATAACCGGTGATCGCCATGAAGGCCCGGTTCACGTGCACGATCAGGCCGTTGCGGTCAGTCACCAACACCCCTTCGCGGGTGCAATCGAAGACGGCGGCAGCCTGACGCAGGCGCTCGCGATCGGCGCCGTGCTCGCCCTTGGCGAAAAATCGCGAGATCCGCGCCCGCGCCAGGAAGATCAACCCGGCGCTGAGCAGAACCCAGGCATAGCCGTTGATCAGCAGCCAGCGTTGTCTGTCGGCGAATTGATCGAAGAAACTGCTCAATAAATAACCAATCAGCTGCAGCCAGACGACTGACAACACAAGGTAAAGCAGCGCTACGCGCATGGCACTGCGTTGATGGGCAGGCATTTGGCCATCCATGTCCCTACAGAGAGGTGGGGATTATAGAGGAAGAAACATTCAGCCACTCTTATCTGAAAGGCCGACTGGTTTTATCTGTGGGGCTGGTGATAATGCAACGGTGGTTTTTATCTTTATCGAGGGTCCTACAGCCTATGTGGTACGAAGGTTTTCTTGGCTTGTCGGCCTGGTCACTGGTGGCAGTCACCCTGCTGATGACCCACGTCACGATCATTGGCGTCACGGTCTACCTGCACCGTTATTCGGCGCATCGCTCCCTGGAGCTCAACGCCGGTCTCAAGCATTTCTTCCGTTTCTGGCTGTGGCTGACCACGGCGCAGAACACCCGCGAGTGGACCGCCATCCACCGCAAGCACCACGCCAAATGCGAAACCGAGGACGACCCTCACAGCCCGGTCATAAAAGGCTTGTCCACCGTGCTGCGCAAAGGCGCCGAGCTGTATCGTGCCGAGGCGGAAAACCCGGAAACCCTGCGCATCTACGGCAAGAACTGCCCCGACGACTGGATCGAGCGCAACCTCTACAGCCGCTTCCCGCTGCTGGGTGTGGCGATCATGGGCATCATCGACCTGCTGTTGTTCGGCACCATCGGCATCACCATCTGGGCCATCCAGATGATGTGGATTCCCGTGTGGGCCGCCGGCGTGGTCAATGGCCTGGGCCATGCCGTGGGCTACCGCAACTTCGAATGCCGCGACGCGGCGACCAACCTGGTGCCCTGGGGCATCCTGATCGGCGGCGAAGAGCTGCACAACAATCACCACACCTACCCCAACTCGGCCAAGCTGTCGGTACGCAAATGGGAGTTCGACCTGGGCTGGGCCTGGATCCGGGTGTTCAGTTTCCTGCGCCTGGCCAAGGTCCAGCGGGTTGCGCCGATCGCCCACCGGGTCGAAGGCAAGGGCCACCTGGACATGGACACGGCCATGGCGATCCTCAACAACCGTTTCCAGATCATGGCGCAGTACCGCCGGCTGGTCATCGCGCCACTGGTCAAGCAGGAACTGGAAAAGGTCGATCACTCGGTGCGTCACCAGTTCCACCGGGCCAAACGCCTGCTGTCGCGGGAAACCAGCCTGCTGGACGACCGTCACCATGTGCGCATCCAGAACATGCTCGAACACAGCCAGGCGCTGAAGGTGATCTACGAGAAACGCCTGGCCTTGCAGCAGATCTGGGTCAAGACCAGCAGCAACGGCCACGACATGCTCGCCGCCATCAAGGAATGGGTCAGCGAAGCCGAGGCCAGCGGCATCCAGTCCCTGCGCGAGTTTGCCGACCAGCTCAAGACCTACTCGCTACGGCCTGCCACGGCCTGACAAAACCACTGTGGCGAGGGAGCAAGCTCCCTCGCCACAGGTCCAGCCCCCATAATTCAACTGGCTAAATCCCCCGCCCTTCGTCGCCTGAAAAGGAACTTCGTCCCAAATCCCCTATCTCAAAGAGCACTTCGCCATCCAGGCGGGTTTTGGAGAAAGCGCGTGCGAACCAACAGCAGTGCATGCTCTTTGAGATTTGTGCCGATGGTCGACAAGAACCTACAGGATTACTCCCTACCTCATTGGCCCGAGGCAGCCCAGACGCTCATGGCGCTGATGCATGCCCAGGGTGAAGTGGCGCGCCTGAGCGAACGTGAGCAACTGTTCAGCTCGTTGCTGGTCAGCGTCAATGCCGTGCTGTGGGCGTTCAACTGGGAAACCCGGCAGGTGCTGTATGTCAGCCCCGCCTACGAGCGGATCTTCGGCCGCCCCGCCGGCCTGGTCCTGGCTGACCTCAACGAATGGCGCGACGCAATCTACCCCGACGACCTGGAGTACGCCGAGCGCAGCCTGGCCGAGGTTTTGGTCAAAGGCGCCGTCGAAGACCGTGAATACCGCATCATCGCCGGCAACGGCCAGATCCGCTGGCTGAGCGACAAATGCTTCATCAACCGCCAGGCCGAGCCAGGGCAACCGGTGATCGTGGTTGGCATCGCCGAAGACATCACCGAAAAGAAGCTGTTGGAAAGTGAACTGCAGCGATTGGCGACCACCGATGTGCTGACCCAGAGCAGCAATCGCCGGCACTTTTTCGAATGCGCCCACCGTGAATTCGAGCAGGCACGGCTGCAAGGGACGCCCATGGCGTTCCTGTTGCTGGACATCGATGACTTCAAGGTGATCAACGACACCTACGGCCATCAGGAAGGCGATACCGTGTTGCAGAGAATCGCCGAAAGCGGGCGGTCCGTGCTCCGGCGCGGCGACCTGTTCGGGCGGATCGGCGGCGAAGAGTTCGCTGCGGTGTTCCCCGGCTGTCCCCCGGACATGGCGCTGCAAGTGGCCGAGCGGTTGCAACGGGAGATCCAGCGCTTGAATTTTCGCTGCGGCGAGCAGAACTTCGGCATCACCGTGAGCCAGGGCCTGACCACCATTACCCCCGAAGACCAGTCCCTCGACAGCCTGTTCGCCCGCGCCGACGCAGCCATGTACGAAGCCAAGCGCAAGGGAAAGAACCGTATCATCGCGGCTTGATTGAGTTGTCCCGCCACTGATCAACTGTGGGAGCAAGGCTTGCCCGCGATAGCAGCGCCTCGGTGTCCACTTGAACCCGAGTTGCCTGCATCGCGAGCAAGCTTTGCTCCCACAAAGCCCGCTCCCACAGGGGTTAGGTGCTGGTGCTACTTACGGCGCAACCGCGTCAACTCCGGCAAGCCGATCTTCAGCAACCGCGCCGTACGGCTACGGGCCAGTTCTTCGAGGCCCTCGTGCGCGGGCAGGTGCGCCATCTGCGCCGCCATGTTCATCACCAAGGCTTCACGGGAATACACCCCGCCCCCCAAGCTATAGACCGCCGCGATCAACTCCCGCAGCTCCAACGGCAGACGCCAGCGGGCACGTAACGCTGAGCCGAAACTGGCGCCGAACGTGTCCAGCGAGTCGCCGACTTCCTCCGGTTCGTCCAGCTCACCACCGGCCTGTTTCCACTCTTCCAGGCAGCGCAGCAACGCCAGGTCGCCCAGGCGATGCAACAACCCGGCGCAATAACAACGCTCCTGCTCCAAGTCCAGCAACCGCGCCATCGTCCGGGCGTATTCGGCGGTGTGCAGCGACAGTTCCCAGTAACGTTCGGCATAATCCGCCAGGCACGGAACGCTGAGCCGGGCGCAGCGTTTGAGGGTCAGGGCGAGGATCAGGTTCATGCTTGGTCCGGAACCAAGCTGGTGCAGCGCCTGGGCCACGGTCTGCACCGGGCTACCGCCCTGATGCTGGGCAGCGCTGTTGGCCGCCGCGATCAGCACCGCGGTGATCTGCGGGTCGGTACGGATCTCTTCTTCGAGCAGTTTCAGGTCCAGGCCGCCGGGGTTGAGGCTGCGCTTGACCGCCACTTGCACATCGGTCATCAAGGGCGCGCCCTCGGACAGGTCACGGCGACGTTCCAGGAAGGTGAGCAAGGTCAACGCCGGCCCCGGAACCGGCGCATCGTTGGAGGTTTCTTCACCGCCGCCCACTAACAACCCCTGCAAACGCTGGGTCAGGCTTTCCCGGTTCAAGGGCTTGGTCAGATACGCGGTCGGCGCCAGCGGCAAGACCTCGCGCACGCTGGCACTGTCGTTGCGCCGACTCATCAGGATGAACGGCAACGGCGGCGTGCGATGCTGCTGGCGAAGGCCACGCAGAATCGCCAGGCCATCAACCCCTGGCAGCTCCCAATCGGCGATCACCAGGTCGTAGGGATGCTTCGCCAGCAAATCCAAAGCCTCTTTGCCGTCGCCACAAGTGTCCACCCGAGCATCGCAGCGCACACCCGACAACACCTGCTCAAGCAGCTCGCGAGACGCCGGATCGGCCTCGGCGATCAACACACGGGGTACAGCGGGTAAATCCACAGCAGTCATGCAGCATGCTCCCTTGCCATACTTGCACCTTAGACGTTGGTGGTCGTTCCAGACAGCTCAAAATCCACCAGGCAGCTTCGCGGATAAGAAAAAACCCGCCAGAAGGCGGGTTTTTGTGGATCAGCGCACAACCGTCACTCAGAGTTCGGAGAAGCACTCTTCGATGATCGCCAGGCCTTTGTCCAGTTGCTCGTCCGGCGCGGTCAGCGGCACCAGCACCCGCAGTACGTTGCCGTAGGTGCCGCAGGACAGCAGGATCAGCCCCTTGTCGCGCGCCTTGGCCACGACTTGGGCTACCGCTGCGGCGTTCGGCTTGTGGGAGTCGCCGTTTTCGAACAGCTCCACGGCGATCATCGCGCCCAGGGCACGCACTTCACCGATGACCGGGTACTTCTTCTGGATCGCCTTGAGGCCGGTCACCAGACGCTCGCCCACAGCCTTGCAGCGGTCCAGCAGGTGTTCTTCTTCGAACACTTCCATCACCGCCAGCGCCGCCGCACAGGCGATCGGGCTACCGGCGTAGGTGCCGCCCAGGCCACCCGGCGCGATGGCATCCATGTATTCGGCCTTGCCGCAGACACCGGCCAACGGGAAGCCGCCAGCGATGGACTTGGCAAAGGTGGTCAGGTCGGCGGCAACGCCCATCTGCTCCATGGCGAAGAAAGTGCCGGTACGGCCGGCACCGGTCTGCACTTCGTCAGCGATCAGCAGAATGCCGTGCTGGTCGCACAAAGCGCGCAGGCGCTTCATGAATTCCTTGGGCGCTACGTAGAAACCACCCTCGCCCTGCACCGGCTCGATGATAATTGCCGCGATGTCACGCGGCTCGGCGTCGTTCTTGAAGATGCGCTCGATGCTGGCGATGGAGTCGTCGATGCTCACGCCGTGCAGTTCGTTCGGGTACAGCGCGCGGAAGATGCCGCCGGGCATCAAGCCCATGCCGGCCGAGTACGGCACGACTTTACCGGTCAGGCCCAGGGTCATCATGGTACGACCGTGGTAGGCGCCGGTGAAAGCGATCACACCGGCACGGCCCGTGGCGGCGCGGGCGATTTTCACGGCGTTTTCCACCGCTTCCGAACCGGTGGTCACCAGCAGGGTTTTCTTGGCGAAATCACCCGGCACCTTGGCGTTGATTTTTTCGCACAGTTCCACGTACGGCTCGTAGGCCAGGACCTGGAAGCAGGTGTGGGTCAGCTTGTTCAACTGTGCGGTCACGGCGGCGATGATTTTCGGGTGCACGTGACCGGTGTTCAGCACGGCGATGCCGCCGGCGAAGTCGATAAATTCACGACCTTCAACGTCGGTTACCGTGGCGTTCTTCGCCGATTCGGCAAAGATCGGGTGAATCTGGCCAACACCGCGTGGAACAGCGGCGGTACGGCGGGCCATCAGGTCTGCGTTGGTCTTGCTCATTAAAATGTCCTCATTCGCCGCTCATCGGTCGGCGTGGCTCAAGGAATACATGGCGGGGAGGCAACTGCGTCAGCATGCGATGATCGACTGCCGCAGCGTTCCGGCCACAAGAAACAGAACGGGTGAAACGCGCAAAGGGACAGCGCTCTCGTGCCCTTTGCGCTTGCAGCAGATCAGATACCCAGGCAGAGGTATTTGATTTCCAGGTAATCCTCGATGCCGTACTTGGAGCCTTCACGGCCCAGGCCCGAGGCCTTGATGCCGCCGAATGGCGCGACTTCGTTGGAAATCAACCCGGTGTTGACGCCGACCATGCCGTATTCCAGGGCTTCGGCCACACGGAACACACGGCCCAGGTCGCGGGCATAGAAGTACGAGGCCAGGCCGAACTCGGTGTCGTTGGACATCGCGATCACTTCGGCTTCGTCTTTGAAACGGAACAGCGGCGCCAGCGGGCCGAAGGTTTCTTCTTTCGCCACGGCGGCGTTGTTCGGTACGTTGGTCAGGATGGTCGGCTCGAAGAAGTTGCCTTCCATCGCCTTGCCGCCCGACAGCACGGTCGCGCCTTTGCTGACGGCATCAGCGATGTGTTCCTGCACCTTGGCGACCGCTTTGCCGTCGATCAACGGACCGGTGGTGGTGCCATCGTCCAGACCGTTGCCGATCTTGAGCTTGGCGACCGCCACTTTCAGTTTTTCGGCAAACGCGTCGTACACCGAATCCTGGATGTACAGACGGTTGGCGCAGACGCAGGTCTGGCCGTTGTTGCGGTATTTGGAAATGATCGCGCCTTCGACGGCCTTATCCAGGTCCGCGTCGTCGAACACGATGAACGGCGCGTTACCGCCCAGTTCCAAGGAGACTTTCTTGATGTCCTTGGCACATTCGGCCATCAACTGGCGACCGATCTCGGTCGAGCCGGTGAAGGACAGCTTACGCACAATCGGGTTGCTGGTCAGCTCGCCACCGATGTCGCCGGCGCTGCCGGTAACGACGCTCAACACGCCTTGCGGAATGCCGGCACGGTGCGCCAGTTCCACCAGGGCCAGGGCCGAGAACGGGGTTTGCGAAGCTGGCTTGATGACCATGGTGCAACCGGCTGCCAGCGCTGGGCCGGCCTTGCGGGTGATCATCGCGGCCGGGAAATTCCACGGGGTAATGGCCGCGGTCACGCCGATCGGCTGCTTGATCACGATCAGGCGCTTGTCGGGCTGGTGGCCGGGAATCACGTCACCGTAGATGCGCTTGGCTTCTTCGGCGAACCACTCAATGAAGGAGGCGGCGTAGACGATTTCGCCCTTGGCTTCGGCCAGCGGCTTGCCTTGTTCCAGGGTCATCAGGCGACCGAGGTCGTCCTGGTTCTCGATCAGCAATTCGTACCAGCGGCGCAGCTTGTTGGCGCGCTCCTTGGCCGTCAGCGCACGCCAGGCCGGCAGCGCCTTGTCGGCGGCTTCAATCGCACGACGGGTTTCGGCGGCGCCCATCTTCGGCACAGTGCCCAGCACTTCGCCCGTCGCCGGGTTGGTGACCTTGATTGTCTGACCATTGTCCGCATCAACCCAAGCGCCATCGATGAAGGCTTGCTGGCGGAACAACTGGGTGTCTTTAAGCTGCATGTCGGCTTTCCTTAACAGCACCGCGCACGCGCGGAGCGAATTAGATTTGTAGAAAGGCGCCTCGGGGGCTGCCGTCAGGGAAATCATTCACCGGGCTGAAGCACAGAAATAACGCACAAAAGCACAGACGTGCGGTTCAGCACCCAGACAAGAGCGTTTGAAATCTCAAACGAATCCTAGGGCCGATAGGGGTGAAGGACAATAGGCTGTTCGAAAAAAAGAACGAAAAAGCCGAATTTGCCCGCTTTTTCTGATCAGCGTAGCCAAGAGCCGTCGAGCCGCCTGAAAACGCAGGCGATTCAGTAGCATGGACGCCTGCCACGCATATGAGTATCATGGCGCCCGCACTGCACCAGTAGCTCAGCTGGATAGAGTACTGCCCTCCGAAGGCAGGGGTCGTGGGTTCGAATCCCGCCTGGTGCACCATCTTCTTTCCCTTGTATTACAAGGGGATAGCGCTCCTGACAGAAACCTGTCCTAGTCCTGAAAGTCGTTTTTGCCACAAATTTGCCACACTTGAACGTGGCGGGAATGGTCGAAATGGCAACAATCAGGAATCGTGGCGAGTATCAGTGGGAAGCGCAAATCCGCCGCAAGGGCTATCCAGCCCAGCGCAAAACGTTCGAAACCAAATCCGATGCTCAAGCCTGGGCACGCATTGTTGACGCCGATGCCGAATTGACCCACCTGCTGACGCAAGACTGACCCAACTCCCAGTATGCACAAATCCAATAAAGGCAATGATTCGCGAGGAACAGACCGGGTCAGTGACGTCCCGGCAACTGAGTCAATTCGGTGGCGGCACCCAAGCCCCCGGCTCTATGGAGAAAGGGCCTTTTTGAAGGCTCCAACGAGTGGCCTCGGATCGTCTTTACGCCACATTGCGTATACCTTGACCGCCGAGGGGAACCAAGGGAGATCACGAAAAGTAAGTCGCCCTGGAAGCGCATCGCGTAGGCTGGATTGAACGAGTGTCACTCCAAGCCCTGCGCCAACAAGACGGAGCGCGGTTAGTAGGTCATCTGCCTCCATTTGGATGTCCGGTACAAAGCCGGATGATCGGCAGTTTTCAATAAAGCGCCGTCGGGCATCGGGATTCCGAGCTTCTGCTAGAGCGATCCAGTGCAGACTGTCGAGATCATCAGCTCGAATATCGGGCTGACCTGCCAATGGATGATCCAACGCCAATGCAAGGACCACGGGCTCACTCATGATTTCTACTACCTGAATATCCGGATCATGGGGTGGCGAATAAAGCATTCCTACATCAATCGCACGGCGGTATAAGGCCTCGACCTGTGCGGCGGAAGATAGTGCATGAAGCGTGACGTTAGACGTTGGTCGTTGCGCCCTTAGGTGCCGGAGGGCTTGAGGCAAAACTTCAGCGTGCATGATGGCCTCGACGTAGCCAACTGCAAGAGTACCGGACTCTCCCTGAGCGAGACGACGGGCGTGAGCTTTGACGCGCTCTGCTTGCGACAACAGATTTTGTGCATCAAGAAGAAATAATCGACCTTCGCCCGTCAGCCTGACCCGTTGGCGTGATCGTTCGAATAGGGTGAGGCCAAGTTGCGCTTCAAGTTGCATAATCTGACGACTAAGCGGTGACTGTGAGATGTGCAATCGTTCAGCCGCCTGACCGATATTTTCGGTCTCAGCAACAACGACAAAGGCGCGAAGTAACTTAAAATCCATGTGATGCTCGTATGGTCTTAAATGTGTCCATATCAGTCTTAGATTGTATCACCGTTTTCTGCAATGCTGATTGTTGATTGCAACTGAGCAGAAAAGGAACGTCAGTATGAAAATGACTAAGTCGAGTCCCCGTCGTCTGATCGCCAGCGGAATTCTAGCGTTTGTCACTTTGACATCTCTCGCAGCTAGCATTGCGTCGGGACAGACACAACCCGAAATGGCCAGCCCCAACAAGCCTGGATATGCGGTGTTCTTTATTCAGGTCAGCAATCCAGATGCGTATGCGGAGTACGCATCCTTAGTCGTTCCATCTCTAAAACCATATCAAGGCCGCGTGATATCTGCGGTTAGTCGAAATGATATGCGCCAAATTGAGGGCGCTCCGTCCTCGGATAGAGCTGCGATTATTGAGTTTCCGTCCTTGGACATTGCGGAGGAATGGTACAAGTCCTCCCCTTATACGCGCGCGACGGCTATTCGCAACAAGGCTGGAGTAAGCACAGTTGTCCTGATGCGTGGGCGTTAAAGTATGTGCAACTCGATCACCCCTCGATTTGAGGGGTAGGTCGAAGCGATATACCTGTAGTGGGAACTCAACGGGTTCGACGGATCGGCAGATTGTGTGTGAAAACACAACCAAGATTTAAGCTAATTTAAAGTTGCCGGATGCGAAATGAATAAGTCATAGCTTATGACTGCACACTCGCGACAATAGAACACTTATACAACCTTGAAATAAATCTTAATTTCAAGCGAGCGATGCTGCGCTTGAAATTTTATTTTCCACTAATGGCATAGTTATTTCCAACTCTTAGCGCTGCATGAGTCTTGAAAGTATATATGGATATATATGAAATCTGAAATACAAAACCTGGATGTTACGTTGCGCGATGGCGGCTATCGGAATGACTTCAACTTCACGCTTGAATATGCGCAGCAACACATTCAACAAATGGTTAAAAGTGGAGTCGATTGGGTTGAGATTGGATATAGGAACGGAGCTTTTAAAGCCATAGCCGATATCGGTATTACTGGGCTTTCAGAGAACTCTTATATCAGCGCTTTGCGCGACAGCGTGTCGGAGCCTTGCCTATGTGTAATGGCACATCCTAAAAATATAGAAAGAAATGATATTGGTCATCTACGTCATCTGGGTGTCAATATGCTCCGCTTTTGCATGGATATTCAGCGAGCTGAATTAACAAGTGATTATATCAAGGAAGCAAAAGCACAAGGAATGACGGTCTGCTTAAATTTGACTCGTCTCAGCCAACAGCCTCTTCAACAATTAGTGGCTCATGCCTCGTTAGCTCGTGAGGCAGGTGCGGATGTACTGTATTTGGCTGATTCTAACGGCAGCCTGACTCCATCCAGGGTGGGGAATCTGGTACGCCTAATCCGCGAAACCAGCGGTTTAGAATTAGGATTTCATGCGCATGACAATCTTGGTCTTGCCACAGCTAACAGCATTGCGGCGATTGATGCCGGTGCGACCTTCATCGATGCTTCATTACGTGGCATGGGTAAGGGCGCCGGAAATCTGAAATTGGAATCGTGGCTTATTTATCTTCGCTTGGCATATCAGGCAGATAAATATAATTGTAGATCGCTGTTGGAACAGGTCGAAATCTTGGAGGGCATCGAAGCTCGCGCGCGTCCGGTTCAACCCCTGGATGACCTCATACTTGGCATGTTTGATTTATCTATTGACGATAAAGCGCGCATTACCGCCAGCGCTAACAATATTGGTGAGGTTTTTGCAAATGCACTTGCCTAGTCGTCCCGACTTAACAAAATCCGTCTTTGGCCCCCAATCAGATTTCATCGCTGTTGTGTTTTCACCCGTTTTGGCCGAGTGGGATGAAGGCGCGTTCTGTATGCCTTTATTGGATCTTTTGGTTGCGCGCGGTTATCAGGTGCACGTCTATGACAGCTTATCCCTTGCGCAGGAAAGCAGTACATTGCATGCGACCTCCGAAAATTGGGATGCGTATCTGCGTGCCAATTATCCGCAGATTGATCTGGCTGTTGGTCAGGCTTATGGCGGAGCGTTGGTAAATTCTTTGTTGTCGGGTTTTTTGAAAACTTGTCCACGTGTTCTGGGCTTATCAGCACCGACACGATGCAGCGCTGAATTACAAAGCAATTTAGCAAGCATTCTGACATGTTTGGATATGCAAGGTGAGACGGCAGCGTTGGACTTGCTAGAATATTACGTCAAACCGGAACGTAATGATAAGTATCAGCCGTTACCGCCCACCAAGGTGGAAGAAAGCGGTATTGGTCAACGTTTGCGAATAGGTTTTTCGCAATTAATGAAGGCCGACGCACGAAGCCACGTTAATAATTATGCTGGTCATATGCTACAGATTTATGGTGCGGCATCACGCCTTGTCAATACTGATAGTATTGTAGTGAGTAGTGATAACCGACGACAAATCAGCAGTGGAATTTCTGGTTGCGGCATGCGGCCGGTAATTGAAGCTCCGGAGATAGCACTTAGATTGATTTCAGATTTTCTTGATTAAGAAAAGTAACGGCCGGTCGCCTTCTGAATAAGTATGCATTTTAGTTGCCGGCTTGATTTATCAAGCGGGCAGCCTGTCAGGATATTAAAAACAATCAAATGAAAAAATTACTTGTGTTGCCAGGGGATGGTATCGGCCGCGAAGTATGCGATGCCGCATTACCGGTATTAAAGCTCCTTAATCTGCCAATTGAACTTCAGTTTGGCGAAATTGGCTGGGAGTGCTGGAAGCGTGACGGGGACCCGGTACCCGAAACAACGTGGAAACAAATCGCCGAAAGTGACGCGGTTTTATTAGGCGCCATCACGAGCAAAGGAAAAAAAGAAGCCGAAGCCGAACTTGCACCCGCACTGCAGGGCAAAAATCAAAAATATGTTTCTCCTGTAATTCAAATGCGTCAACGCCTGGACCTGTTCGCAAATGTGCGACCGGTACAACATATGCTAGGCAATCGGAAGCCGTTTCGTTGTTGTGTGATCCGTGAGAATACCGAAGGCATGTATTCAGGCCTCGATAAACACGGCGTGCCCATAATACTGGAAGAAATGCTGAAACATCCCAACTTGGAAAAAAGTGGACCGGAGAATGCGGCATTTAGTGTGCGCCTGCAAACCAAGTTTGGTATGGAAAGATTATTTCGTTACGCTTTTTCTTATGCTGTTGAGCACAAGCATGCTCGAGTAACGTTAGCAGACAAACCTAATGTATTGCGCGAAAGTGGGCAATTTATAGCAGATATCTTTTATGCTATTGCTGCCGACTATCCCGAAATCGAAGCCGATATTCATAATGTAGATGCAGTCGCTTTGTGGCTGGAACGTCGTCCGCAAGCATTTGGCGTGATCGTTGCCGAAAATATGTTCGGTGACATTTTGTCTGATTTGGCGGGAGGCGTAATGGGAGGATTGGGCCTTGCCCCAAGCGCCAATATCGGAAACCAAATCTGCTATTTTGAACCCGTACATGGCAGCGCACCCAAAATGGCGGGCAAAGGCCGCGCCAACCCGGCTGCGATGTTTATGACAATAGGATTAACCTTGCGCCACCTTGGCTTTCATGAGCCGGCGGCCAGAATTGAAGAGGCAGTAAAGAATACCATCCAGCGCGGCAAGACAGTCACATACGATCTGGGCGGCAATGCGGGTACTCAAGAAATGGCTCAAGCAATTTTAGCCGAGATTGCCCGGCCCCTCGCTATTCATCGTGCAAGTATTCTTTGTATCGGCGATGAGCTATTACGCGGCGAGTTTATTAATAGCAATATGGCGGAATTTTCAAAAAAGCTGCATTTCCATGGTTATCAAGTGGGCTTACAAATAGCATGTGGTGATCAGTTAGCAGCAATCAACAATGCTTTAGGGATCTGCTTTGGCCAGTCGGATACGTTGATCATCAGTGGGGGGCTGGGGCCGACGTCCGATGATTTAACACGTGAGGCGATTGCCATCGCCACCGAGCGTCCGCTGGAATTCGATAGTGCCAGCTGGCAGGCAATACAAAACCGCTTGCAGAATTTTGGATTGAAGGTACATCCAAGTAATCGAAAACAAGCTTTATTTCCGCGAGATGCAGTGATACTGCCTAATGAGCATGGCACTGCGAGCGGTTTTAGCTTGCAGTGGCAAGGGAAAATAATTCATGTATTACCCGGCCCTCCAAATGAGTGCCTGCCTATGCTCGACGCACTTCTGGCGCAACAGCCCCATATCCAGCACCAGAAAGTCTACCAATGGCGGTTGTTGGGTGTAATTGAGTCGGATATCGCCGATGCAGTTGATCAGCTCATCGCGCAGACTCCAGAGGCTAATGCAAGCTATCTTTGGCGTTATCCGTATGTTGATGTGCGACTCGCTCTTGATCGCGACTGTCAGCAAGAAGCTGTATTAGTAGAAAAGATAGAGATATTGCTTGCGCCACATGTCATCAGTACTGATGGGCGTACCGCGCTGGAGATTGTCCGGGAAAATATTACTCCAGTATTGAATTTGCGTGACGAAATGACGCAAGGAGCCTTTGCCAAATCGTTACCACACCTTCAATTAAGTGATACTAAATCGGCCACTATGCATGCTTGGTTGGTGGGCGATACGCACCCACCTTACAAAGGCACACTGGAGTTGCGCTGCCACGTTCACTATTTGGGGGAAGAGCGGGAGTTTTCACTAACTATTCCCAAGCGCGGTCCAGAAATCATTAATTATTTTTGCGAATTTATTGCGTGGGCTATGTTGCGCGCCAATTTAATCACTCATAAATGAGATCATGACTAATATGAACATCAACGAATTAAGACTGCGTTTTTTGAAGCTCGACACTCCGGCAGTTAGTGATGCGATGGATAGCTTTGGCTTATATGGTGCACTAGGTGGAATAACGACCCGTGTGCCGGGTGTAATATTAGCGGGTCCTGTTTTTACGGTTCAATACCAGAACCTAGACCATGATGGAAGCACCTTTCACAATGCTGGGAACTATATTGATGAGGTCCCTGCTGAGCATGTGATTTTAGTGGATAACCAAGGACGTAGCGATTGTACGAACTGGGGCGGCATTCTGACGGAAATGGCTCAACTCAAGGGCATTGCAGGCAGCGTCGTGTACGGCGCGGCACGTGATATAAGCGAAATCGGTCTGATGTCTTATCCTCTTTTTAGCACTGCCGTGAATATGGTTTCAGGTAAAAACCGAGTGCATGTCACAGCATTAAAGCAAGACGTTAAAGTGGGTGACGTCACCGTGAGAAATGGTGATTGGTTAATAGGGGATGACAATGGGGTTCTGGTTATTCCAGCAGATCGATTATTGGATGTACTGACACGTGCGGAAAATGTGGAGCGCACTGAGAAACAGATTCGTGAAGCGATTCGTGGCGGCATGCCTTTAGTCGAAGCGCGCAAGCGCTTTCGCTACGATCAGCCGTGGATCGCAGAAAATTCTTCGGTTGCTAGTCACTCCTACGAAAAGGTTAAAGCATGAGTGCGCCGATTCCGGCGCTTGATATGCGACAAGTATCGTTTATCGATGTGCACTATCATGCGGGACCAGATTCATATGTGCGGCGCCATTCGGTATTAGAGGCTGGCCGACGTTATCAAGCCGAAAATGGGTGGGTGGTATTAAAAAACCATTTGGGTTGTAGTGCCGCACAAGCGTGGGAGGCACGTTGTGCCGGTTTGCCAGTGTCTGGCTCCATCGTGCTTAATGAAATAGCGGGCGGCATCGATTGGCGCAACGTCGAGCGGGGACTCTGTCAGCATGGGGAGGGAGCAGGACGTTTGATTGTGCATTTGCCGACCGTTACTGGTCGTTTCCATCAAAGTCGTCTGACGCGAAATTTGAGTCATCCGATTTTACAGAATCGTCCTATTAAGCCGCTGCAGGTATCGGATGGGAACGGGCATTTGACGTCGCAAACATGCGATATATTGCGTATGGCGCGCGATTATCCCATCGTCGTCTCTACCGGCCATGCCAATCGTGAAGAGGTATTGTTGTTGATTGATGCGGCGGAGAAGTTTCAGGTCCCGCGTTTGATGTTAAACCAGCCGGCCAACCCGTTAACCGGGCTAAGTGCCAGCGAGCTGTTTGATCTGGCCCAGTCAAGTATGGTGTACGTAGAGCAGACAGCTCTTACTTATCTACTCGGCTATCAGAGCAAAGAAGATTTTCAACAAGTAGCGACTCGTGTGCCGCGCGTTGTATATAGTTCTGATTTGGGGCAAACCAGCCAGCCTGATATTGCAGATTGGTTACTTCAAAGCCAACAATGGTTTACCGAATTTGGCTTAACGACAGAGCGGTTTATCGAGATAACGCGGACCAATCCAATTACTATGTTGAATTAGGTCTAAGCGACACGCGTGTGCACTAGTTGCGTGACACATCGTGTCGCTGTAGCGAGGCATCTTTGAAAAAAACTAACTTTCTGCTACTAGCCACAATACTGATTACTCCTTTTTACTTAATGCGGAGGTAATGCGATGAGTCAACACACTACTCAGATCCCTTATGGCATTTTACTCACAGCGCTAGTATTACTTAGTGCTAGCGGCTTGATTGCATCCGATATCAATCTACCTGGTATGGGAGTTGCTGCGATTGCATTAGACTCACCCATTTCTGCGATACAGCGAACTTTTGGAGTTTATTTGATCGGCTTAGCTGTGGCGCAGGTTATTTATGGCCCGTTGTCTGATACTTATGGTCGTCGTTCGTTGGTACTTGGTGGCCTGTTTTTATTTACGGCGGCGTCAATTACCTGTGCGACTGCGCAGAATGTTACGGTATTCGCGATCGGCCGCCTGTTGCAAGCTCTAGGTGCTGGTGCTGGTGTGGTGATTGGCCGCGCGATTGTCGCCGACATCTTTGACAAGAAAACCGCTGGCCGTGTCTTTGCTACGATTATGCCCATCGTTGGCGCCTCGCCAGCGCTGTCACCAATTATTGGTGGTTATTTGACTCTGCATTTTTCCTGGCGGGCGCCATTTCTATTTACTGCTGCGCTCGGGATTGCCACGCTGATTTTAGTCGCTACGAAAATCCCTGAAACTTTCCCTAAAGACCAGCGGCACCATGCGCTGTTGGCAACCATAAAAAATTATCCGGGGTTGCTGATCAATACTTTATTTTTAGCCTACACGGTAAATTTAGGTGTTGCCTATGCCGCTTACTTTGGCTACTTGGCCGCATCGCCAGTTATTTTTAGCGCGATGGGGATGACGCCGGCCGTAATCAGTTACTGTTACATCAGCGTTGCAGTTGCTTATATTGTCGGGAACCTTATCTCGCGCAATCTAATCCAAAAATACTCCATCAATCATTTAATAGCAGTTGGCTATGTTCTATTCACCATTGGCGCTAGCAGTTTATTTCTGTGTGGTTTGTATAACATGACCTCACCGGTACCTGTCTTAGTCAATATGGCGATTATGACATTAGGTAATGGTTTTTTGTTGCCTTTATCCTATGCTGGCGGCATTACAAACTTTCCGAAAAGCGCTGGAGCAGCATCCGGTCTGATGGGAGCACTGCAATTAGCCTGCGGGTCACTGGCTATTTACGTAGTAACTTTGGTTGGTAGTGATCTGCATCATCTTGGTCTGTTCATGATAGCCACTGCTTTGATCGGATGTACCTTTTTTCCATGCTTATTGTATTTTCACCATGTTAAAACGCGAACTGTACGGAAGGCGTTTCTCCCAAAAGCAAATTGACCTAAGGAATGTCTGAAGTATCCACCGATTTTTCATGTTTTCGCTACTTGAGGTTCAAAAAATCGTGAGTCGGTCGAAAAACAGACCTTTCATGCCCTTAACTCATGGATCTTTCCTCTAATGGTGCTGTTCCAGGGGTGATTAGTCCGCATTACAGGTGCACCTCGCTCATACCCATCAACCGGTTTCGCACCGTCCACAGGTTCGACAACGCGAACAACGTCGTCTGCTGAGCGATGTTTTTCGACAAGCCACGAAAGCGCACTTTCGTATAGCCGAACTGACGCTTGATCACGCGAAACGGATGCTCAACCTTGGCCCGCACCTGTGCTTTCGCGTATTCGGCTCCGTGCGGGCTTTGTTGTTTCTGGGTTTTCTCGTTCCGCGCCTCTGGCGCGCGGATCTGCGGACGCCAACCTCATCTTTCGTTAATGTGATTTTGTTTTTTGACAGCTTTCTGATCCGACCTATAGTCAGAATCGCGACCTGCAGGAAGGAACCTGAATCGTCAGCCAGTCGGCATGGAGCCAGGCCAGCTCGTATCCGTGACAAAAAAATTCCTTCCAATAGTGCACACGCAGGCCGTGACGCGGTGAAACGTAATTGTCTTTTGGCACGAGCCGAAAGGCCCACTATCAAGGAGCTTCATAATGTCTCGAGTCACGGATGTGCTGGTTTCAATCGATACTGAAACCATCCTGAAAAACTACCCGAACATTAGCAAAAACCCCAACTCGCCAACGCTGATCGACTTCAAGCATGTCTACATGGTGACGAACCAGGACAACGTGGTGAGCGGCCAGGCCGGTGGTGAACTCGACTTGAAGGCCCAAGTCGGCGATCTGATCCGCTGGCGTGAAACCAGCCTGTCACAGAGCTTCGAAACGGCGGTGATCTTCTACAAGTTCATCGGCAACGCGGGCAACGAATTGATCTCCCCACCCTCGCCGCGCAAGGCTACCGCTTGCGTCGCCGTACCCAACACCAGTAACCCATCCGTACCCAGCTGCCAAAAGGTCGATAACCACTATTGGTCTTCGGAAACCCTGGCTTGTGGCCGTGTGACCTATCACTTCAACTTCCTGATCGTCGACCGCAATTGCAGCATCGTCGCCTGCTGCTCGTGGGACCCGTTCATTTCCATCCATAACTGATGCAGCCGGCCCCTTGGCGCCAGGGGGCCAACCGACCTCGCGGCCGCTGCGACCGGACAGGATGTTTCGCTCTATCAACAGCGACCGCGACTCTCGCCAACATCATGAAAGGAAGCCGTGATGTCTACCGAACCCAACGCTATTTCCAGCGAAACAGCCACTGCGCATGTTTCCCTTATTGTCGACGGCGAGACACTGCTCTCGCGTTATCCACAAGCCAGCCAGGACCCGGATACACCAACACCCATTGATGAACAGTTCTTTTTTTTCCTTGGAAGCGCCCTTCTGTCCAGTACAACAACTGACAGCAGGGTGCTGCCCATAAGCCTCGGTCGGACCACCCATCTACGCAGTCGCACCATCGCCCTTCGAGCTGAGCACAGCGTGGTGGTCTATGGATTCGCGGTCGAAAAGGGAGAAGTGCTACCAGCGCCGGAGCTGGTGGTTAATGCCGGCCAGACCATACCCGCCATCGACATCGAAAACCTCACCCAACCCATTCCCCAACAAGCTGATGATCACTTCTGGCGCTGCCAGCCGCTGAGGCAAGGCAAGGAGCGCGGTGAGTTGAGGTTTATGTTGGTGAACAGCCAGTGTGATGCGGTGGGCTATTTCAGTTGGGCAGTTGACGTCATTGTCGAGTGAGTGGACGCCTGACCCCCTCGCTAAATCAAGTTGTCTGCTATACCCCCGATGCAAATGAAAAGCCCCCAGTTCGCCAGGACCTGGGGGCTTTTGCGACGCGGGTTTACTTAGCGCTTTCGCAACACCTCCAACCGCGCCGGCAAGTCCTCCTCGGGAAAGCGCTTATGCAACGCCAGCAGCTTTTCATCAGCAGCCTTGCTCTCACCCGCCTCGCGCAAACGCAGGATTTCCATCAGGCCCTGCTCCAGCGATGGCGGTGCAGCCGGCGCCGATTTGCTCATCTTCGCCGCAGGCTTTTCCGCCAACGATTGCATCGGGCTTGCCGGGGCTCGGGACAGTTCGCCCTGGGGCGCCATGCGGGTGATCGGTGCAGGGGCGGGCATGGCCGGCGGTGGTGCGGCGGCAACGGCGGGCTCCTGCCGATCGGCGGAAAACTCCATCGAGGCGGGAGAGGACAGTTCGTCGTGGGGCACGGGCGAACGCAGCACCAGGCCGATCATCAGCGCCACGCCGGCGACCGTGGCGAATGCCATTTGCCAGCGCGGCCGTTGGCAGGCCTGTAGCCAGCGTTGCCACAGGCTTGGCGCGGGCGTCGGGGCTTCACGGCGGGCGGCAGCCAGAATGAAGGCGTCCAGGGAGGCCGGCGGCTCGGCGTTGGCGTGTTGGCGGAAATGCTCGATCAGCATTTCGTCGTCGGGATCCGGGGTGTGTTTGGGGTCGATCATGCGGGTACCTCCTCGGCCAGCAGTCGATGCAATTTCTGCTGGGCGTAACGCAAGCGGCTCTTGACCGTTTCCAGTGGGGCGCCGGTCAAGGCGGCAATCTGTGGCAGCTCCAGGTCGCCGTGCAGGCGCAGCAGGAAGACTTCCCGCTGATCTTCGGGCAAGGCCTGCAACGCAGCATCGAGACGCGCCTGGTCGCGGCTCAGGCTCAGCTGTCGTTCAGGGCTGCTGGTGTCGTCGGGCTGGACGTGAAGCTGCTCGTCGTAGCTGTCGTGCAACGGGTTGTGGACACCCTGCTTGCGCCAGTGATCGATCAAGCGGTTGCGGGCAATCTGGAACAGCCAGGTACGAAAACTCGCCCGGCCTTGTGGCTGGGTGGTGCTGCGAATCAGGCTGAGCCAGGTGTCCTGGAACACTTCCTCGGCCAGTTCGGCCTTGTTGCTCAAGGACACGAGGAAACGGTAAAGCCCTTGCCGATGGCGGGCGTACAGGACTTCGAAAGAAGCCCCATCGCCGTTGCGGTAGCGGGCCAGCAGCGATTCGTCGCTGGGAGAATCAAGCGCAGCGGGCATGTGGGTGACGAACTCCTTTCGATGTAGAACACGGTCTTGCAGATTGCAGAGGACTCTGTGGGAGCCGGGCTTGCCCGCGAAGGCGGCGTGTCAGGCGAAACTGCTGTGCCTGACACGCCGCCTTCGCAGGCAAGCCAGCTCCCACATTTTTGATCCCCGTTGTGCTCGGGATCAGCGCTTGGCCGCAGGCTCGAGGCTCTGGGCCAGCTCCACCAACTGCACAAACTCGGCACGCAGCCCAAACGGGTCTTCACCGCGGGCCGAGCGGGCCAATTGCGCGGTGTCCTTCAAGCTCATCGTCCCAGTGTAGCGCCCATCCCCCTTGAGCTGCTGGGCGAAGGCCGCCACGGCGGCCGAGAAACGCAGGTCATCGCTGGCCTTGTGTTCGTCCTGCACGCCCGCAATCGGATGCTCGATCAATCGACTGCTACCGCCCTCAGCAGGTTTGTAGCGTACGCGCAGCATCGCCAATTCGCCTGACTTACCCTCCGACTGGGGCGTGCTGGCATAGCGCAGCGGCTCCAACCAGCCTGGCTGGCCCTTCGGGACAATTTCATACAAGGCCGTCACCGTATGCCCGGCACCGATCTCGCCCGCGTCGACCTTGTCGTTGTTGAAATCCTCACGCTTCAACGCGCGATTCTCATAACCGAGCAGGCGATACTCACTGACCTGGGCGGGGTTGAACTCCACCTGCAACTTCACATCCCGCGCCACCACCGCCAGGGTGGAGCTGAGCTGATCGACCAAGACTTTGCGCGCCTCGAGCAGGTTGTCGATGTAGGCGTAGTTACCGTCACCAGCATCGGCCAATTGCTCCATCAGGTGTTCGTTGTAGTTATCCACACCGAAGCCCAGCGTCGTCAGCGAGACGCCGCTTTTGCGCTGGTCCACCGCCATCTGCTTGAGGCTGTCGAAATCACTGACACCGACGTTGAAGTCGCCATCGGTGGCCAGCAGGATGCGGTTGATGCCTTTGTCGATGAAGCTCTCCCGGGCCATCTGGTAGGCCAGTTCGATACCCGAGGCGCCCGCGGTGGAACCACCGGCGTCGAGTTGATCGATGGCATTGCGGATGGTCACCTTGTCGCGCCCCGAGGTGGGCTTGAGCACCACCCGGGACTCACCGGCATAGACCACCAGGGACACCCGGTCCTGGTCACGCAATTGATCCACCAGCAGTTTCAGCGTGCTCTTGACCAGCGGCAGCCCTTCGCGACGATCCATGGAGCCGGAAACGTCCACCAGGAAGACCAGGTTGGCCGGCGCCAGATCCGCCACGGCGCGGTCGCTGGCCTTGATGCCGATGCGCAGCAAGCGGGTGTGGGGGTTCCACGGTGACGGGGCCACTTCGGTGGTCACGCCAAAGGGTGAACCGTCGGTAGGCAGGGCATAGCTATACGAAAAATAATTGACCATTTCCTCCAGCCGCACGGCACCTTCGGGGGGCAGGCTGCCTTGATTGAGCAAACGTCGCACATTGGCATAGCTGCCGGTATCGACATCCACGCTGAAGGTCGAGACCGGCGTTTCGGCCACGCTGTGAATCGGGTTGTCCGGCAGTTTTTCGTACTGTTCACGCGGCTCGGCACGGTACCCCCCGGCGATGGCATCGTTCGCCACACTGGGGGCGGGCATCGCTGCCGGCTTCATGAGCATGCGCTTGACCGTCGACTGACGCACTTCGGCGATCTCGCCTTGCGGCACAACGCTGGGCGCCACGGCCACCGGTTCGGACTGCTTGGCAGCCTCTCGGGAAGACAACCCACAACCGGCCAACGCCACCAGCAAAGTCACGGCGAAGCCCTGGGCAGCAGGACGCATAAAGAGAAGTGGACGGGACATGGGCTGAACCTCGTGAATGAATGATTCGTACACAAGCTCAGACGCAAGGCACACGAGATTCGGGTTAACGACCAGGAATTTTTTTGGCGCGCTGAAAAAAACCGCGCTGGCCACCCCCAAAGTGGCCAGGCCGTTACCGCGATCGGACCAATCGCCAGCCCGTTGCAGCAGGCATTGTTAGCGGGACGGAATGCCCCGCAGGTCGTCGTCGATGAATCCGCTCAAATGACCGGTGTAATAGTCTTCGACATCAGAATTGCCTCTGTTCGTCAGGGCGCCCGCAATGCCTCTCATGGCCTCAAGTTGCCCGACCGCCCCTCCCGGCATCAGCCCCTGGCGGGCCTGGGCAAAGTGCAGCACTTCGACACCGGCCTTCTTCACCTTGACCTGATAATTGAAATCGACACTGGCCAGATACGTACCGTCGGCAACGATCTTGTTCATGAGACCACCTTGGGTGTCTTGAATCCGGCGCGCATAGACGGCGTTGACGTCCAGCAGATAGTCAGCGGTTTCCTTGCTGGAGGCATAACGATTGCCGTCGAGCAGACGGACGATCAGGTCGGTGTGCAACTGGTCGCGAACTTTTTCGTCGGGCAGGAAGCGTTCGTTTTTGCCGACGACTTCAACGTTGAACGTGTCGATCCAATAGGTGGCGGTCTCAGGGATCGCCACCGGCGCAGGGGAAATGTAGTAATCGGGCTTCGAAGCGCAACCTGCCATAAGACAGAGGGCCAGCAACAGGGTAAAAACTCGCATGTTTGAATTCGTCCTTGAGAGGTAGCGGCATAGTGGCGGCTGCATTCTACGGGGTTTGAATGAGCGCTCAAGTTGTCTGGCCTTACGGCATGCGCTCGGCCCCCCTGCGATATCCAGGAAGCGGAACTCTATGGCCTTGAGGGTGGCATCGCTAAAACCCGGACTTTCAAGAACGGATGTTGCCGGGACAAGTCAGTTGCGGCAAACCTTGCTGAAGCGAAAACAGTTTGAGAAGCGATATGAACCTCGTAAAATGCCGCCGCCATTGTGCTATCACGTCTTCAAGGACGACCTCAGCATTCTTTCCTGCATACCTGCTGCAATTTGTTGACTCTTCACTTCAGGAGCATCACGTGAAACTACCGTCCCCCATCCTGCTGTCGGGCCTGATCGCCGCAGCGCTGCTGACCATGGCCGGTTGTGCCTCGGAAAGCTCCCGGGCACTGCCGGTGGAAAAAGTCGCCAGCGCCAGTATTGCCTATGCCGGCCAGCGCGTACCGATCGCCGTGGGCAAGTTCGATAACCGCTCCAGTTACATGCGCGGGATCTTTTCCGACGGCGTTGATCGTCTTGGTGGTCAGGCCAAGACTATCTTGATCACTCACCTGCAGCAGACCAACCGCTTCAGCGTGTTGGACCGCGACAACATGAGTGAGATCTCCCAGGAAGCCGCGATCAAGGGTACAGCTCAGAAGCTCAAGGGCGCTGACTACGTAGTGACCGGCGATGTGACCGAGTTCGGCCGCAAAGAGACCGGCGACCGCCAGTTGTTCGGCATCCTCGGTCGCGGCAAGACCCAGGTGGCCTACGCCAAGGTCAACCTGAACGTGGTCAACATCAGCACTTCCGAAGTGGTGTATTCCACTCAGGGCGCCGGTGAATACGCCTTGTCCAACCGTGAAGTCATTGGTTTCGGCGGCACCGCCAGCTACGACTCCACCCTCAATGGCAAAGTCCTGGACCTGGCCATGCGCGAAGCGATCAACCGCCTGGTGGATGGCATCAATGCCGGCGCCTGGAACCCGCGCAACTGAATAACCCGTACCCAAGGAGCTGTACACGGATGAATAAGGTAGTGAAGTTGGCGCTGATGCTGACAGCAGTCGCGACGGTCGCCGGGTGCCAGACGGCGCCTCAGGGTTTGTATCAATGGGAAAGCTATCAGCCGCAGGTCTACGAATATTTCAAGGGTGAGCCCAAGGAAGCCCAGGTCGAAGCATTGGAGCGGGACCTGCAAAAGATCAACGCCAGTGGCCGAAAAGCGCCGCCGGGTTACCACGCCCACTTGGGCATGCTGTACCTGAGCATGGGCAAGGATGACCAGATGGTGCAGGAGTTACGCACCGAGAAGGCGCTGTTCCCTGAGTCTGCCGCATACATGGACATGCTGCTCAAGAACGCCAAGACCGGAGACGTCAAATGAGCCTTTTGAAACTGACGGGCGCCCTGCTGGCCCTGGCGTTGCTGGGCGGCTGTGCCGCCCCCAAGACCGTTGACTATTCGGCCTTCAAGCAGGCACGACCCAAGTCGATCCTGGTGTTGCCGCCGATCAATGAATCACCTGAGGTGCAAGCGTCCTACAGTCTCGTCTCTCAAGTCACTTACCCGTTGGCCGAAGCCGGCTACTACGTGTTACCGATTGCACTGGTGGACGAAACCTTCCGCCAGAATGGCCTGACGACGGCAAATGACATCCAAGGCGTGGCTCCGGCCAAACTGCATGAGATTTTCGGCGCCGACGCGGCGTTGTACATCACTATCACGGAGTACGGCACCCGCTACATGCTGATCTCCAGTGAAACGGCGGTCACCGCTTCGGCCAAGCTGGTGGACCTGCGCACAGGCATCACCCTGTGGACCGGCTCGGCTCGCGCCTCCAGTGAAGAGGGCGGAAACAACAGCGGTGGCGGGCTGGTTGGTATGCTGATCACTGCGGCGGTCAAGCAAATCATCAACAGTTCCACTGACGCTGGCCACCCGATTGCCGGTATTACCAGTGCGCGTCTGCTGTCGGCGGGTCAGCGCACCGGGATCCTGTACGGGCCGCGTTCGCCAAAATATGGTTCGGATTGATCTATCTGCGATAAACCGCCTGGCCACCATGGGGTGGCCAGGTAATGTCCTTTCAGTGCTCAAGGATTCGCTCGATGCGATTCTGGTGTTCGTGCGGCTGGTAGCGATTTCCCTCGGCGACAGCCCGACCAGGATGGCCGACAGCACAGCGTAACGATCAAGGGCAACGTCACCTGCAACAGCAGCGAGGCGATTCGGGAAATGGTGCTGTCGGGGCTGGGCGTTTCGCTGTCACCGCAGTGGTTGTTCGCGGCCGATGTTCGCCAGGGAACCGTCTGCACCGTGCTTGCCGATTACCAGCCGCCGGCGCTGCCCATCAGCGCCGTGTTCAGTCAGGACCGACGCCGCTCGGCACGAACCCGGGCCTTTGTGGATTTTTTGCGCGAGCGTCTTTGAACAGCCGGATCAGGATTCACAGGCCAATGACGGCTGCGCAGCCTTCCCATGCCGCCCGGGAAAATACGCCGCCGCAGCCACGCCCACCGCGCCCATCACACCGCAATAGGCCACGCACACCCATGGGCTCCACGGCACCAGCGCAATCAGCATCAACGGGGTCATGCTGGCCCATAGCGCATAGGCGATGTTGTAGGTGAGCGAGATGCCGGACACGCGGATCTTCGGCGGGAACAGGCTGACCATCACCGACGGCACCGCACCAACCACACCGCAACTCAGCCCGGCCACGGCGTAGGCCAGGCCCAGCCAGGCGCTGCCGCTGATCAGGCTGGCGTAGAGCACGGCGATGCCCAGGGGCAGCAGCAGGCTGTAGAGCATGACGGTGCGCCAGGCGCCGATGCGGTCGACGATGAGCCCAGCCAGGACGCAGCCGATGTTCAGGAAGACGATGCCCAGGCTGCTCAGGGCGAAGGTGTGGCTGGGGGTCATGCCGAAGCTTTTCTGCATCACGGTCGGGGTGATGACCACGAACACCACCACGGCAGAGGTCAGCACGCAGGTCAGGATGGCGGCGGGCAGCAACGCCTGGCGGTGGTCGCGCAGGACCGTGCGCAACGGCAGTTCCGCAGCGCCTTCGCGATTGGCTTGCAGGGCCATGAAGATCGGCGTTTCGCTCAGCCAGCGACGCAACCAGACACCGATCACGCCAAAGACGCCTCCCAGCAGGAACGGCAGGCGCCAGGCGTAATCGAGAATCTCTTCCGGCGTGTAGATCCGCGCCAGCGCCGTTGCGGTCAAGGCGCCCAGCAAGTAGCCGAAGGTCAGGCCGGCCTGGAGGAAACCCAGGGCATAGCCACGATGATGCAGCGGAGCATGTTCGGCCACGAACACCCAGGCGCTGGGCACCTCACCGCCCACCGCCGCGCCCTGCAGGATGCGCAGCGCCAGCAGCAACAACGGCGCGAAATAACCGATTTGCGCGTAGGTCGGCATCACGCCGATGAGCAGGCACGGCAAGGCCATCATCAGGATGCTCAGGCTGAACACCCGCTTGCGCCCCAGGCGATCGGCGAAGTGCGCCATGAGAATGCCGCCCAGGGGCCGGGCCAGGTAGCCGGTGGCGAAAATCCCGAAGCTTTGCAGCAAGCGCAGCCAATCGGGCATTTCCGGCGGGAAGAACAACTGGCTGAGGGTCAGGGCAAAGAAGACGAAGATGATGAAATCGTAGATCTCCAGCGCGCCTCCCAAGGCGGCCAGGCCCAGGGTCTTGTAATCGGATCGGCTGAATCGGTCACCGGGTAGAACAGGGGTGGCAGTCATAGGCAGAGTTGAACAATAAGTTTGAGAGAGGGCGACGGCTCAGTCGTCGCGATCATGGTCCACCGGTTGAACCGGTGGCTGGCCTGGCTCGGCGTCTTCGGCCTCGTCGACAGGCAGGAAATCCTTGCGGCTCTGGGCGATGGCCCGGCGTATCTCGTCGCCCTTGGTGGGGCAGTTCAGGAGGCGGGCGATGCCGTCGGGTTTCTGCGTCATCGCCATCCTCCGGCATGAGTGAACAGGAGCTCGATAGTGCTCGCTTTTGGCGTGTGATGCCAATTTTGTGTCGGGGCGTCAGCGCTACTGTGGGGAGCTGCTTCGCAGCCCAGCGGGAGCAAGCTCCCTGGCCATAGGGGTTTTGTGCTGTTCGAGTCAGCGGTGGTAGCGGCGCACTACGCTGCTGTTGCGCAGGACGTGACCTTTGATTTTTTCCATCAGTTGGGCGCGAGTGAGGTCGGCGGGCAGGGCTTCCGGCGGCAGGTCCAGAGCGAAAAGCTGGATCAGGTAGTGGTGAGCGCTGTCGCCGACAGGCGGGCAAGGGCCGATGTAGCCGTGGGTGTTCTTGCTGTTGATACCGCTCATGCCTTCCAACGAGGACTTGGTGCCGGCGCCCGTCGGAATCTGCCGCGTGGTGGCCTTGATACCGTAGTGGACCCAGTGGTCGACACCTTGGCCCCTTTGACCGTCCGGGTCCAACATGACGATGGCGTAGCTGAGGGTGCCGGGCGGGCCGGCGTTCCAGCTCAGGGCCGGAGAAATGTTCTTGCCACCACAGGTGTTGGCATCACTGGCTGCCGCCGCCGTGAAGAGGCGGTCGTCCGACACACCGGGGATGCTGAGGGTAAAACGCTCCTCGGCCTGGGCAGCCCCTTGTGCACACAGCACCAGGGCGACAGCCGCCAGCCAAGGGGTGAGAGGGTTCAATCGGGTCATACCGGGGCACCTTGTGCGTGTCAGGCCATGGACGGCTTGCAAACTATAGCCGCAGCTTCGCCAAGGGTGCAGTGACAATTACGCTGAAACTCGTTCCGGTCCTGCGAATCCAAAGAGAAACGCCTGCCGGAGAATGACCATGTCTCTGCATCAAGTCGCCCGTTTCGCCGATGTTCGTGAAGACCGCGGCCTCGAAGTCAAAATCGACGACACGTCCATCCTACTGTTGCGCTCTGGCGATCAGGTGCGCGCCTTCCAGGGCAAATGCCCGCACGCCGGCGCACCACTGGCCAAGGGCGCGGTGTGCCATGGAAGGCTGATTTGCCCGTGGCACAAGGCCGCGTTCCGCGCTGAAGACGGCGCCCTGTGTGAACCGCCGGCCCTCGACAGCCTCGCGCGCTATCACGTCGAGGTCCGGGACGGTGACGTCTGGGTCGACGATCAACCGTTGCCAACCGATAAAGTCCCACCGGCCGATGACCCGCGCACGTTTGTCATCATCGGCGCCGGTGCCGCCGGCACGGCTTGCGCGGCGGCGTTGCGCGAGAAGGGTTTTGGCGGACGAATCCTGATGATCGACCGCGAGGCCGAAGCCGGCTACGACCGTACGGTGCTGAGCAAGTATGTATTGGCTGGCGACATGGCGGTCAACGAGATGGCGCCGCTGCGCGATGAAACCTATTTCACCCAGCAACGCATCGAAAGGCTCCATGGCGAGGTCACCCATTTGGACCCCGACGCTCGGCAAATCCAGCTCGTCGATGGCCGGCATCTGGACTACGACGCCGCGCTGATTGCCACTGGCGGGGTACCCAAGACGCCGGCGCTACCGGGCATCGATTTGCCGCAAGTCTTCGTGCTGCGTTCGATCGCCCACGCCCGGCAGATTCTCGACACGGTCCGGCCCGGGCAACAGGTGGTGATCATCGGCGACAGTTTCATCGCCATGGAGGTGGCCTCGTCCCTGCGCAAGCGCGAGCTGGACGTCACCGTCCTGGCCCGGCATCCGGTGCCGTTCGCCGCGCAGTTGGGCGAGAGCGTCGGCCAGGCCATCCTGGCCAGACATCGAGCCAATGGTGTGGTGTACCGCACCGACAGCGAAGCGGCGCAGATCGAGGGGGTGGGTAAGGTCGAAGCCGTGGTGCTGGATAACGGCCAGCGCGTTGCCGCGGACCTGGTGATCATTGGCGTCGGCGTGCGCCCGGCCACCGAGGCCTTTGCCGGGTTGCCACGGGAACAGGACCAGTCACTGTCCGTCGACGCGGGCATGCGAGTGACTGATGGCTTATGGGCTGTCGGTGATATCGCCACCTTCCCCCTCAACGGCCAGCCCCAGCGTATCGAGCATTGGCGCCTGGCCCAGCAACAGGCCCGCATTGCCGCTGCGAACATGCTCGGCGGCGACGAGCACTACCTGGACGTGCCGTTTTTCTGGACCTATCACTTTGGCAAACGCTACGACTATCTTGGCCACGCCGAGCACTGGGACGAAGTGGAATTCAAGGGCACGCCCGAGCAACCACCCTTTATTGCCCTGCTGGGCAAGGACGGCCTCGTTGTCGCCGCGGTGGCCTGTGATGAAGGCCGGGCCATGGCGGCGTTGGCCCAGCGCATGAAACAACCGTTGCCGGTGGACGAGGCATGGCGGCTGATCCGGGACTTCTCGTCGTAGATCTGTCCCACACACCCCAAAATCCCCTGTGGGAGCGAGCTTGCTCGCGATGGCGTCAATGCACGGACTGATCGGCCGGCAGGTGAATCACGCAAGGCCGCTCCATTGGCGCCAGGGGCGGTGGCTGCAAGTCGGGGGTGAGCAAGTGGAAGTGCGGCACGACGTGGCTGATGTCGCCGTCCTGGTTGTTATGGATGATCTTCGAGCCAGGCTGGCGCAGCGTGTCCAGGCGCTCGTCGGTCAACTTGAAACTGGCGCTCAAGCCCTGGTCATTCACTACCGGGGCCGGCGACCGGCGCTGGGCGAAGCTACGGCTTTTGCGCTGTTGGTAACGCGCCCAGGTAATCAATAGCACCGCGTTGACCAACGCGATCCAGCCATAGACCTGCAAGGTCCCCAGGGTATCGAACAGGGACCCTCCCGGGCGCGGACCGGCCTGGCTCGCGAACAGCGGCCACAGCCCATTGACCAGCAGGTACAACAGCCCCACCCACGCCAGCACGGTAAAAAACGCATCGATGAGCACCAGAAAAGGCCGTTGCCGGGTCCTGATAATTTTCATCGGATCACTTCCTCTTCCTGATCATCGAACGGTTTGATACCGCGATCCGGACTGATCCAGCGCGCACGCTTCTGATGCTGCCCAAACAGCACTTTGGGGAAACTCACCAAGGTGGTGAACAGGCTGATCAGCCAGAACACCAACGGGTACCAGACCACCCAGAACATGATGTGCCAGAGGCCTTTTTCGTAACGCCGATCAATCAGGATGCTCACCGCGAACTGCAGCAGGCACACCACCGCCAGCAACAACCCGGTGAAGGCTGGCGGCATGAGGTGATCGACCGCGATGGCCGCCGGCATTTCGACGAATTTGCCGGCGCCCCAGAAAATCACCGACAGCAGGAACGTGAACGCCCAACCGGTGGACAGGCAATATTCGAACAACAACGGCCACAGGTAGCGGTGGCGGTATTGCCAGATGCCACGGATGTTCTTGAACAGCACTTCCGCACCACCCTGGGCCCAGCGCAGCCGTTGCCGCCACAGGCCGCGCAGGGTTTCGGGCATGAGGATCCAGCACAGCGCGCGCGGCTCGTAGAAGATGCTCCAGTGATCCAGTTGCAGCTTCCAACTGATGTCGATGTCTTCGGTGATCATGTCCGGGCTCCAGTAGCCAACCCGGTGCAGGGCCGTGCGACGGAACGCGACGATCACGCCGGACACAGTGAAGATCCGCCCGAACACCCGTTGGGTGCGCTTGATCAGGCCGATGATCGAGGAAAATTCGCCGACCTGGACCCGGCCCACCAAGGTCGAGCGGGTGCGGATGCGCGGGTTGCCGGTCACCGCGCCGAGGCGGGCGTTGTCCAGCATCGGCGCCACCAGGTAAGCACAAGTGTTCGGCGCCAGCAGCGCGTCACCGTCGATGCACACCAGGTATTCGCTGCGCGCCGCGATGGCGCCCATGCGCAGGGCCACGGCCTTGCCCTGGTTTTCTGCCAGGTGCAAGACGCGCAGGCGCGGGTCTTCAGCTGCCAGTCGATCAAGCATCTGGGCGGTGTTGTCCTTGGAGCCGTCGTTGATGGCGATGACTTCGATGTTCGGGTAATGCTGGCCCAGCGCCGCGTGAATGGTGTCGGCGACGTTATCGCCTTCGTTGAAGCAGGGGATCAGGATGCTGATCAACGGCTCGCCGGCCAGGGGCGGTGGCAAGGTGTCGTCCTTCCACGGCCAGTGGCGCTCCCAGTGCAGCCAGAAATACAGGCCGCCGGCGATCCACAGCCCGGACATGAACAGCGGGTAAAAGAACACGAAGTCCATCAGGAATTGCCCGGTGACCAGGAAGATCAGGCCCAGGGGCACCCCGAGGACGATCGCCAGCACCAGCAGAGCGAGCAGTCTGTCGAGCATGTCAAGGATTCCACTTGTTGGAGAGCGCCGGCCGCACGGTTTTCACAGCGGGCTGGTCTTCGATGAAGTTGTCCGGGTAGTAACCGAAACTGGTCACGCCTTTGCGCTTGAGACGCCCCATCCAGTCGGCCAATTGTTTGCCGCCGATGTCGCTGACCGGCTTGCTGTTCCAGTCCCGGGCCTGCAATTCGAACACCGTGCGCTTGAGCGCGCCGGGGCGGGCCTTGACGGTGTCCACCAGGCGATCGAGCCAGGGGCCGGATTGCTGGAGGGTCTGGTTTTCCATCAACGGCATGGCCATCGGTGCCGTCCAGTCGTAGGCACCGAGGAAGTCATCGAGGTTCTGGGCGAACCAGGCTTCGCTTTCTGGATTGAGCATCGGTTCGGCAAAGATATTGCGCGCCGTCAGGATCTGCGGACCGCGAATCGCCCGGACCTTGGCGGTCAGCTCATGGGTGAAGTCGATCAGGTAGCGGCTCTTGAAGCGGGTCCAGCGTCGCATCGCCGCCGGATCGTCCCGCAGGGTGGCGATGGACGTCGGCAAACCGTGGGCGGCATAGACTTTCAGGGCCGCAGGGCTGGCATCCTCGAAGTCGGAGAACACCGCATCGTCATGGTACAGAACGCCATCCAACGAGCTCATCCGCGCCAGGTCCTGGTAGATCTCGCCGATGACTTTGCGCACGTTCGGGTCGAATGGCGACAGGCGCACGTATTGGTCAGGGGCGACGCCGGTCTTGCCGGTTTTCGGATCCCAGCGCTGTACCCGCGAAAGCTTCGCGTCCAGGGCGAAACTGAGCACCGGCATCCAGGCATAGACCTTGGCATTGGCCCGGGTGCGCAACTGCCATGCAACCCGGTCGAACAGGTCGGCACGTACCGGCAGGTGACGGTTGGGGAAGTACAACGAATGCACGAGGCCGTCGCCTTTCGGGTCGGCGAAGGCTTGCAGGAACACCGTATTGGCGCCCAGGTCGGAGATGCGCTGGACCAACTTGCCGACATTGACGTCCTGCTGCACCGGGTCCGGGTCGTAGACGTAATCCAGGTCGACATGCACCACGCGCATCGGGTCCATCGTCTGTACGGAGACGATGCTTTCGGCGAAACGGGCGCCATCCGGATCGGACGCCACCAGGAAGCGTGGGCCACTCATCAAGTTACCCAGGCTGTCGAGACCGTCTTCCAGGGTCAGGGCCATTTGATAACCCTCGCTGCCAATCACCTGCAACGCCGTGCCGTCGGCTTCACCGTAAGGCCAGACCCAGACGCGCGGGCTGTAGCCGGTGACCTTGCGAATTTTCTCGGAAATGGCCGCCACGTCCTTGCGCAAGCGAGCCTGGAAATCGGCCTCGGCCTCATAACGACCGGTGACGGGGTCGTAGCGGCGGGTGGTCGCGGCGGGTTGCTGGTTGCCTTGCGGGTTGGCGAGGATGCCTTTGTGATTGGCGTCGGTGTGGGCGGCGATTTCCACCAGGCCCGATTTGGAAACCTCGCGAATCTGCTCCCAGGTCAGGAACTCGGAACGCTTGCGCGGTACCCCGGCGAAATCCACCGTTTGATTCAGCGGCGTGTCCACCCAACTGCCGACCGGGGCGAGGATCGCCGGCCAGTTATAGGCGCGCAGGATGGGCATGACGCGGGTGTAGAAGCTTGCGTAGCCGTCGTCGAAACTCAGCAGCACCGCACGCGGCGGCAGTTCCGGGCCGCCATTGCGGGCCGTGATGATCTGATCCACCGTGACCGGCTGGTAGTTGTTTTCCCGCAGCCACGCCAGTTGCTCGATCAGGCGTTCGGTACGCACGGCCACCAGCGCCTGGTCCGGGTCACGGTCATCGACATCGTGGTAGGCGATGCCGAGCACATGGTTCTTTGGCCATGGGGCGTCATTGGCCGCCAGCGGACGCTGCGAGGGCGGCGTGAACGCCGGGGCTTGCTGGGCACAAGCGCTGATCAGCAAGCCCCCCAGCAGAAGGATGAATCGCGAAATAACAGGCATCTTCAAACTCTTCTAGAAGCGATAGGTGAGGTCGACAAGCAGGCGCAGATCGCTTTCGCGATCGCCGTCGTAGGGGCGGTTGAGCCAGCTCAGCGCGGCACCGGCCTCCAGCACGTCGTTCCAGATGAAACGCTGGCCGTAGCTGAGCAATCCCATGGCCGCAGTGTTGTAGTCGCGCTGGCTGTAGGTACCGGCACCGACCTGGAACTGCTGGCTCCACGTGGTTTCGTAGCGGCGGTACAACACGTGGTTGGCGCTCACGGTCGGCATGACGCTGAAATCCGATTTCGGATTGAAATAAGGCACTTCGTTGGAACCGCTATTACGGCTGGCACCCACTTCCAACCCCAGCTCCACTTGCAGGCGCGGCGCGCTGTAGATGCCCTCGCGACCGGTCAGCTGGGTTTCGAGGCGGTTGTTGCCATCGCTGAAATGGGACGGGCTGACAGCCAGTCGCCACTCGCGGCTTTCATTGGCCCGCCAGCGTACGAAACCGCTACCGCCGTTGGCGCGAATGCCGCTGTTGAGCGCTCGCAACGGGGTATTGGCCGAGAGGTAATCCAGGCTGCCGCCGTACTGCCAGTGGTCGTCGATGTCCCGCGCCACGGACAGTCGCGCGCCCTGCTTGTCGCCGGAGCCATAGGAGTGATTGGAGACCTCCGCTTCCAGCGTCATGTCCCGGGTGCGACGCTCCACGCCCAGGCGCTGCCAGCGATGGTGGCCGGTGCCTTCCTCGAAATCACCGGTGGCATAGCCAGCACCGCCGAACAGCCGCCAGTCTTCATCGATGGGCGGGCTGTAGAGCAGCGTTTCGATACCAAAGTCCCGACTGCCAGTGACGGCACCGGCGTCACCGTTACCACCGCCATAGCTCTTGCCGGTGTAGGCCTCGATGCGCAGTTCGGCCATGTCGTGTACGTCGCGCTGGCGTTGCAGGCGTTTGACATGGGCGTTTTCCGGATAGCGGGCGACCACGTCGTCGGTCAGCGCATCCATCTGCCGCCATTCCTGCAAATCCATGGCGGCGCGGGCCTGGGCGATTTCCAGGTCACGGTTGCGCGCGATCGTGGCCTCGACTTCCTTGAGCAGGTTTTCCGAACGGCGCGGCCAGTCACGGGCCTGGTACAGATCGGCCTGGGCCAGGCGCATGCCGGTGTTGCCGGGGCCTTGGTTGACCAGGGTGTCCAGGCGCGCTTCGGCAGAAGGCAGGTCGGCGCCGTAAGTGCCAGCCTGGGCGGCGAGTTGCTGGGCATCCATCCATTCATCGTTGGGGTTGCCGATCGGCAGGCCCTTGAGCTCGACGCGTGGAGGCTGGGCTTTCGCCATGTCTTCGGCCAGTGCGCGGGCCTCTGCGGATTTTTCACTTTCCAGCAGCGCGTAGTAGAGCGCGGTGCTGTCCTCGAAGCGCTCCGCAGGATCGGCATCCGGCGCGATCAGAACCCGGCGGTACAGCTCGACGGCGATTTCCGGCTCACGCTGCTCCAGGTAGGAAGAAGCCACCCAACGCAGGGCATACGTGGGAATGCTCACGCCCTCGGCGATCAGCTTCTGGTATTCGGCAATCACTTCAGCCCGACGGGCGCGGGCATTGAGCGCGCCCATGCGATCGATGCGCCAACGGAGTACGTCGTCTTGGGCCTCGGCCACCGGGGTCCAGGTGGCGAGCAGCTTGTCGTAGTCGGCCAGGGCGCGGTCGGCAATGACGAAGCGCTCCTGTTCACTGCGACTGGTCATGTCCGCCAGGCGCACCCGTTCGGCTGCTACGTCACCTTCCAGGCGGCGCTGCACACCACGTTCGATCAGCCCCGGCTGCAGACGCGCCAGGCGCAGCGCCGGCTCGGGCAGCCGCGCGCGTTGCAGGGCGTAGATGTATTCGCGTGCAATCTCTGGGCTGTTGCCCGCGCGGGTGAAGGCCTGGTCGTATTCGAACAGCGCTTCGTGGGGGTTGTTGGCGCGGGTCAGGGCATAACCCAGCGCCAGTCGACGCATCGGGTCTGCCGGTTTGGCGGCGACCATGGCCTTGGCGCGGGTGACGGCTTCGTCGGGCTGACCGCCATCGGCCTGGGTCAAGGCCAGGCCGAGTTGCAGGTCGGGATTCTTTGGATCGATCACCAAGGCCTGGCGGTACAGCTCTTGCGCCGAATCCCAACGCTTGAGGTTTCGATAGGCGCGAGCCGTAGTGGTCAGCGCCTGGACAGGCAGCGCTCGATGGCGGCCCTGGGTCTCATAGACCGTCACCACCTCGGCGTCGAGGCCGGCCCAACTGGCGATCTGCAGGTGGTCGCTGATCTGCGCAGTGCTGGCCTGGCCAGCCGGCACCTGGCGCAACACGGTCAGCGCAGGCGTGTAATGGCCTGCACGAGCGTCGAGCACCATTTGGTCATAGGCGGTATCGGCAAACGCCAGCATCGGCCAGCACAATTGGCTGCACAGCGCGACGCGAAACAACGGGCGCAAACCACGTTGAATAAAAGGACCCACAGTACGCGGCATTCGTCAGCATCCTTACATGGCCAGCCGGGTCGCAGTGCCCCCTTGCCCATCAAACAGGAAGCCGGATCAAAGGAATCCAGCCAAGCTCTAATGGGCCTAGTCTTGCACTCTCAGGCGGATCATCTTCAGGAACGCCACAATTCTTCAGAATCGGTACAGATTTCGGCGCTGGGCTGATCGATGGGCGTAAAAAAACCCGGCCCATGCATCATGCACGGGCCGGGTTCTGGATGTTGCTTGAACGGCTTACTGGATGGCGACGCCACCACCCAGCTTACTCATCACGAATGCCGTGAATTGCTCAACGGTCATCTTCTGGCCGTTGAAATCGACCTGATTGTTGGCGTAGTGCAGCTTGGTGACAACATCGTTGCCTTCAAGGGTCGCCAGTTGAGTACCGACTGCCATGGCGCTGAACATATCGCTGGTGGCAGTGGCCTGATCGGCGATCAGCTTGGCGTCCGTCTGGCCTTCCATCTGTGCCTGTACGGTCATCAGGTCCACCAGCATCGGCTTGGAGACCTTGAGATTGAAGTCCAGCAGGGCGAGCAACTGACGGCCCAACTCATCCGGTGGCAAATCCATGGACTGCGGCTTGGCCAGATCAACGATCAGGCTGGCCCGGCTTTCACCGTTGGCGGTGTTGAACGACAGGTTTTCCAGCGCCACTTGCGGGGCGCCGGCCAGGAGTTTCTCCAGGTCGGCCTTGACCTGCGTTTCTTCAGCTTCGGTCAGGCTCAGCTCTGGCGCCGGCTCACCGGTTGCTGCGGCCTCGGCAGCCGCTTTTTCGTAGGGTTGCAGCTTGGTCTGGTAAATCTGCATCAGCGACATGGTGGCCGGGATGTCCAGGTTCTTCAGGCTGACTGCCATCTGCGCCGAACCGATGGTCTTGTCGTTGAACGACAGCTCACCGATCTTGTAATCGGCACGCCCCGAAGCGCTGGTGCCGCTCTCGGTGCTGCTGTTCTTCATCTCGAAGTTCTTCAGGCCCAGCACCGACTTCGGCTCACCGAAGGTGGCCTTGGTGTTGCTCAGCAGCAGGGTGTTGTCACCCATATAGTAACCGTAGGAGCTTTTGCTCAGGTTGCTGGCCAATGTCAGGCCGTTCAGCTCGACTTGCACCGGAGTCTGGTCTTCGGCGACGGTGGTCAACTTGAAGCTGTCCATGTAGCCGTCGGCCTTGATCTTCTGGCCTTGGGCACTGGCGGCCACGTCAAATTTCAGGCCGGAGAAGGTGAGCTGGGATTGCTCATCCAGCTTCGTTTCCAATGGCAGCAGCTCGTAGGTGCCGTTGATGGACTCGTCGTAGCCCAGGTTGACCACACCCTTGAGCGGGGACTGGTCCTTGGTCGCAGCGAACCACTTGTCAGTCAGTGGATTGCGCTCAAGAGCGGTGTGACTGGTGGCCATGACCGGCAGCCACTTGAGCGTAATCAAGCGCGAGAATGGCAGAGGACCGTGCTCGATCTGGTCGACGAAGAGCAGCTCAACCGGCTCGCCGCCGAATATCTCGCCCTCGCCTTTGAGACGGTAGTGGGCGGTGCTGCTGAACGTTCCACGGTCCATGGAAACCAGCTCCAGGGTGGCAGTGCTGTTGGAACCGGCCAAGGCTGTCTGCATTTGCTTATTGCTGTCGGCAATAGCGTTCGTCAAAACGCCTTCGAGTTTGGTCCCGGTGTACCAGGCGCCGCCCGCGCTGATAGCACCGACAGCCACAACGATTCCCAGAAGTACGCTTGCTGATTTATTCATGAGTGACCCGATCGATATCCATGGTTGAAGAAAGCCGTCGTCTTCCGTGACCCGCGAAGGGTGTGGCTCGACGCCGCAAAGAGGAGGGGAGATTACCATCAGGCACCCCTGCGGGCCCAATGTTTAAAGGGGTAAAAACGTTTTCTTGCGAGGTGGTCTACGAATATTGGACTTCGATCTCGTCGAGCTGATGGTCGAAAGTCTTGAGACGGGCCGTCCAGGTGTACACCAGCACTTCGAAATCGCGATTGATCACTGCCGCACCCGATGACTCAGTACGTGAGTCGCAGAAGTCCAGTTGATAGCGCTCACGGGCCATGGCGTTAGCCACATCGCACAACTCGCGGGCGTTGTTGAGCCAGTGCCAGCCCTCCTGAGTAACTTGCTTGTCCAGGGCAGCGCACTGGGTTTTCAGCGCTTCGAGGCTTTTTTCCAGCGGGGTACCGGTGAGCTCGCCCATGACTTCCTGGAATGTGCGACCAGGCTGCCAGTAACTGCCCCAGAAGTAACGATCAAACACCGTTTCAACGCGGCGCAGCGCCACCTTGGTGTCCCAAATCAGCACCAGAGTCTTGCCTTGTTCAAGGTGTTTTTTCTTGATGCGCTGGCCCTGAAGCGATGCCCAGGCCACGACTGCGATGGATATCACGCCAATCAACGCCGCCGCGCTATCGAGGAACAGCAGCGCCTTGTCGATCTGGTGAGTGAGCATGACGCCATAGAAATAAGTGGCCGAAAGCAGCAGCAATGCCGCGGTGGCGCACCAAAAGCCGGGAGCATAAGGGTTTTTCATTATTGGAATCCCCATGACCAGTGACGTCGCGGGCCCTTGGTCGCCAAGGCCCGACTATCACAGCATAGCAACGGCATTGGGGGTTTGCCGGGGCATCATGGGCTTGATCCGATTACCGGCCCAAAACGACAAAACCCCTGGCTGCTGATGCAGACAGGGGTTCTGGGAATTCAATCTTGACGATGACCTACTCTCACATGGGGAAACCCCACACTACCATCGGCGATGCATCGTTTCACTGCTGAGTTCGGGATGGGATCAGGTGGTTCCAATGCTCTATGGTCGTCAAGAAATTCTGTGACCGACCCGTTCAACAGCAACGTGTCAGTAAAATCGATGATTTCTACTAAAAACAAAACCCCTACCTGCATCAGCAGATAGGGGTTTCGGAATTTAATCTTGACGATGACCTACTCTCACATGGGGAAACCCCACACTACCATCGGCGATGCATCGTTTCACTGCTGAGTTCGGGATGGGATCAGGTGGTTCCAATGCTCTATGGTCGTCAAGAAATTCGGGTACTGAGTCGTGGCCCGTTGGCCTCGCTTC
>NZ_LHVH01000039.1 GCF_001269885.1 Pseudomonas kilonensis | reverse complement strand
GCAAGACCGGGAAACCAGGAACCCGGCAGACCCGAAGGTCTCCCGCACACAGCCGCCATTGAGCGACACGGGTGTGTCGATTGGCTTGTGGCTATGCGCCTGGTATTTCGTCGGGCTTGCAGACCCGATCACTGATGGGCAGTGACGGGAAACAAGTTATCGATGGGGTGCCAAGCGCACAAGCCGGCGGATTCTGGCGTAGTTGTAGGCAATGACGCAAGGCAGCGTAGCCTCGCTCGGGAGTCCTACATGGCCCGATAAACAGAGCCAAAGCCGGACACACAATTTGTGGCTAGGAGATTGATCTGTGGGAGCAAGGCTTGCCCGCGATGCAGGCACCTCGGTCCCCCTGAAACCGTGTCGCCTTCATCGCGGGCAAGCCTTGCTCCCACAGGGGATAAGTTTCCCTCTCTTTCATTTGTCACTTGGCTTGAAGGGAGGGGAGCGCTTATCGCTGCGCAGCGATGTCCAGTGCGCGGCTCGCCAGCAACTCACTCAGCTCGACCATCTGCTGGATCCCCAGGGCAAAACTCCGTTGCGCGCCTTCCAAATCAAAGGCCAGTTCGTTGGCCATGACATTGACCGAGGCGAGGGTTTCGCTGAGGTTGGCCAGCAGGCATTCCAGGTCCGCGTCTTGCGCGACAGAACTGGCCCGGTTGTGGAGTGGGTTTTTCAGGTTTTGGATCGAGGTAAAAGGCGAGGGCGAGGTCGGCGGCTTCGTCGAGTTTTTTGGATTCGTCTTCGGGGGGGATTGGGGGTGATCTTGAACATTGTGCAGCTCCTGGTTATTTATGAGGCGCTGCCAGACATACTTGCAGATGATGGGTGGCGGCTATGCGCGGGTCTGCAAGACCGGGAAACCAGGAACCCGGCAGACCCGAAGGTCTCCCGCACACAGCCGCCATTGAGCGACACGGGTGTGTC
>NZ_LHVH01000038.1 GCF_001269885.1 Pseudomonas kilonensis | reverse complement strand
AACCTGAGCGTGAAGATCGACGACGCACAGGGCGGTAACTACGAAAAACTGGACATCGACGCCACTCCGGCGGACACCGCCGTTACCGATGTGCAGGACACTACCGGCCTGACCTTGAGTGCGACCGATACCGTTGCTGAAGGCGGTTCCATCGTTTACACCGCTACCCTGACCAACGCCGCTGGCTCGCCAGTGACCGTGACCCTGAGCAACGGTGCGGTGATCAACATTGCCGCTGGTGCCACCACCGGCACCGTGACGGTCGATGCGCCAACAGACGACGTCTACAAAGACGCCGGCAAAGTTGAAGTCAGCATCGATCAAGCGACTGGCGGTAACTTCGAGAACCTGGTTCCGAGCACCACGCCGGCGGTGACTGACGTCACCGACACTATCGACACCTCGACTGTCAGCCTGACCGCAACGTCCACCGTCGCTGAGGGCGGGACTGTGGTTTACACCGCCTCGGTCAATGCACCCGTGACCGAAGCTCCGTTGGTCATCACCCTGTCGAACGGCCAGACCATCACCATCCCAGTCGGCGCCAGTTCCGCTTCGGTGAACTTCGTTACACCAAACGACGCCCTCGCCGGCGGCGATAACCTGAGCGTGAAGATCGACGACGCCCAGGGCGGTAACTACGAAAAACTGGACATCGACGCCACTCCGGCGGACACCGCCGTTACCGATGTGCAGGACACCACTGGCCTGACGCTCTCGGCAACCGACACTGTCGCTGAAGGCGGTTCCATCGTTTACACCGCTACCCTGACCAACGCCGCTGGCTCGCCAGTGACCGTGACCCTGAGCAACGGCGCCGTCATCAACATCGCTACAGGCGCCACCACCGGCACCGTGACCGTCGATGCGCCAACAGACGACGTCTATAAAGACGCGGGCAAAGTTGAAGTCAGCATCGATCAAGCGACTGGCGGTAACTTCGAGAACCTGGTTCCGAGCACTACCCCGGCGGTGACTGACGTCACCGACACCATCGACACCTCGACTGTCAGCCTGACCGCAACGTCCACCGTCGCTGAAGGCGGGACTGTGGTTTACACCGCCTCGGTCAATGCTCCGGTAACTGATGCCCCGCTCGTCGTGACGTTGAGCAACGGCCAGACCATCACCATCCCAGTCGGCGCCAGCTCCGCCTCGGTGAACTTCGTTACACCAAACGACGCCCTCGCTGGCGGCGACAACCTGAGCGTGAAAATCGACGACGCCCAGGGCGGTAACTACGAAAAACTGGACATCGACGCCACCCCGGCGGACACCGCCGTTACCGATGTGCAGGACACTACCGGCCTGACGCTCTCGGCAACTGACACTGTCGCCGAAGGCGGTTCCATCGTTTACACCGCCACCCTGACCAACGCCGCCGGCTCGCCAGTGACCGTGACCCTGAGCAACGGCGCGGTGATCAACATCGCTGCAGGCGCCACCACCGGCACCGTGACCGTCGATGCGCCAACAGACGACGTCTACAAAGACGCGGGCAAAGTCGAAGTCAGCATCGACAACGCCACCGGTGGTAACTTCGAGAACCTGGTTCCGAGCACTACCCCGGCGGTGACTGACGTCACCGACACCATCGACACCAGCACCGTTTCGCTCACAGCGACTTCGACTGTGGCCGAAGGCGGCACCGTGGTTTACACCGCCTCGGTCAATGCACCCGTGACCGAAGCTCCGTTGGTTATCACCCTGTCGAACGGCCAGACCATCACCATCGCGGTCGGCGCCAGCAGTGGCAGCGTGAACTTCGTTACGCCAAACGACGCCCTCGCCGGCGGCGATAACCTGAGCGTGAAGATTGACGACGCCCAGGGCGGCAACTACGAAAAACTGGACATCGACGCCACTCCGGCCGACACCACCGTTACCGACGTGCAGGACACCACTGGCCTGACGCTCTCGGCAACCGACACTGTCGCTGAAGGCGGTTCCATCGTTTACACCGCTACCCTGACCAACGCCGCTGGCTCGCCAGTGACCGTGACCCTGAGCAACGGTGCCGTCATCAACATCGCCGCTGGTGCTACCACCGGCACCGTGACGGTCGATGCGCCAACAGACGACGTCTACAAGGACGCTGGCAAAGTTGAAGTCAGCATCGATCAAGCGACTGGTGGTAACTTCGAGAACCTGGTTCCGAGCACTACCCCGGCGGTGACTGATGTCACTGATACCATCGACACCAGCACCGTTTCGCTCACAGCGACTTCGACGGTCGCTGAAGGCGGCACCGTGGTTTACACCGCGTCGGTCAACGCTCCGGTAACTGATGCCCCGCTCGTCGTGACGTTGAGCAACGGCCAAACCATCACCATCGCGGTCGGCGCCAGCAGTGGCAGCGTGAACTTCGTTACACCAAACGACGCCCTCGCTGGCGGCGACAACCTGAGCGTGAAAATCGACGA
>NZ_LHVH01000037.1 GCF_001269885.1 Pseudomonas kilonensis | reverse complement strand
GAGATTCAATGAGTTAAGTAGGTTTCGAAGGTGTTGGGCTTCAGKTCATCGAAGCCCGGAAGGAGCAGRTAGAGCGGTGTTGTTTGGCTCTATCGGCGATTCGATCTTCTCGGTCGAAAGCGGTGAAAAAGAGGTGTTGACAGCAGCGAGTAACGCTGTAGAATTCGCCTCCCGCTAACGAGAGATCGGAAGCGCAAGTGGTTGAAGTTGTTGATGTTTCCGAAGCGAAACTTTGAAAACTTCTTAAAATAACCGCTTGACAGATACACGGGGCGCTGTAGAATGCGCGCCTCGGTTGAGACGAAAGAATCAACCAACCGCTCTTTAACAACTGAATCAAGCAATTCGTGTGGGTGCTTGTGGAGTCAGACTGCTAGTCAACAGATTATCAGCATCACAAGTTACTCCGCGAGAAATCAAAGATGTAACCAACGATTGCTGAGCCAAGTTTAGGGTTTTCTCAAAACCCAAAGATGTTTGAACTGAAGAGTTTGATCATGGCTCAGATTGAACGCTGGCGGCAGGCCTAACACATGCAAGTCGAGCGGTAGAGAGGTGCTTGCACCTCTTGAGAGCGGCGGACGGGTGAGTAATGCCTAGGAATCTGCCTGGTAGTGGGGGATAACGCTCGGAAACGGACGCTAATACCGCATACGTCCTACGGGAGAAAGCAGGGGACCTTCGGGCCTTGCGCTATCAGATGAGCCTAGGTCGGATTAGCTAGTTGGTGGGGTAATGGCTCACCAAGGCGACGATCCGTAACTGGTCTGAGAGGATGATCAGTCACACTGGAACTGAGACACGGTCCAGACTCCTACGGGAGGCAGCAGTGGGGAATATTGGACAATGGGCGAAAGCCTGATCCAGCCATGCCGCGTGTGTGAAGAAGGTCTTCGGATTGTAAAGCACTTTAAGTTGGGAGGAAGGGCATTAACCTAATACGTTAGTGTTTTGACGTTACCGACAGAATAAGCACCGGCTAACTCTGTGCCAGCAGCCGCGGTAATACAGAGGGTGCAAGCGTTAATCGGAATTACTGGGCGTAAAGCGCGCGTAGGTGGTTTGTTAAGTTGGATGTGAAAGCCCCGGGCTCAACCTGGGAACTGCATTCAAAACTGACAAGCTAGAGTATGGTAGAGGGTGGTGGAATTTCCTGTGTAGCGGTGAAATGCGTAGATATAGGAAGGAACACCAGTGGCGAAGGCGACCACCTGGACTGATACTGACACTGAGGTGCGAAAGCGTGGGGAGCAAACAGGATTAGATACCCTGGTAGTCCACGCCGTAAACGATGTCAACTAGCCGTTGGGAGCCTTGAGCTCTTAGTGGCGCAGCTAACGCATTAAGTTGACCGCCTGGGGAGTACGGCCGCAAGGTTAAAACTCAAATGAATTGACGGGGGCCCGCACAAGCGGTGGAGCATGTGGTTTAATTCGAAGCAACGCGAAGAACCTTACCAGGCCTTGACATCCAATGAACTTTCCAGAGATGGATTGGTGCCTTCGGGAACATTGAGACAGGTGCTGCATGGCTGTCGTCAGCTCGTGTCGTGAGATGTTGGGTTAAGTCCCGTAACGAGCGCAACCCTTGTCCTTAGTTACCAGCACGTAATGGTGGGCACTCTAAGGAGACTGCCGGTGACAAACCGGAGGAAGGTGGGGATGACGTCAAGTCATCATGGCCCTTACGGCCTGGGCTACACACGTGCTACAATGGTCGGTACAGAGGGTTGCCAAGCCGCGAGGTGGAGCTAATCCCACAAAACCGATCGTAGTCCGGATCGCAGTCTGCAACTCGACTGCGTGAAGTCGGAATCGCTAGTAATCGCGAATCAGAATGTCGCGGTGAATACGTTCCCGGGCCTTGTACACACCGCCCGTCACACCATGGGAGTGGGTTGCACCAGAAGTAGCTAGTCTAACCTTCGGGGGGACGGTTACCACGGTGTGATTCATGACTGGGGTGAAGTCGTAACAAGGTAGCCGTAGGGGAACCTGCGGCTGGATCACCTCCTTAATCGACGACCGCAGCTGCTTCATGAGCTCCCACACGAATTGCTTGATTCATTGAAGAAGACGAAAGAAGCAGCCCGAAATTGGGTCTGTAGCTCAGTTGGTTAGAGCGCACCCCTGATAAGGGTGAGGTCGGCAGTTCGAATCTGCCCAGACCCACCAATTTTGTGTGGGAAACGCCTGTAGAAATACGGGGCCATAGCTCAGCTGGGAGAGCGCCTGCCTTGCACGCAGGAGGTCAGCGGTTCGATCCCGCTTGGCTCCACCACTACTGCTTCGATTGTATAAAGCTTAGAAATGAGCATTCCATCGGTACGATGGTGAATGTTGATTTCTAGTCTTTGACTAGTTCGTTCTTTAAAAATTTGGGTATGTGATAGAAAGATAGACTGAACGTTACTTTCACTGGTAACGGATCAGGCTAAGGTAAAATTTGTGAGTGGCTCTCAGAGCCAGATCGAATTTTCGGCGAATGTCGTCTTCACAGTATAACCAGATTGCTTGGGGTTATATGGTCAAGTGAAGAAGCGCATACGGTGGATGCCTTGGCAGTCAGAGGCGATGAAAGACGTGGTAGCCTGCGAAAAGCTTCGGGGAGTCGGCAAACAGACTTTGATCCGGAGATGTCTGAATGGGGGAACCCAGCCATCATAAGATGGTTATCTTGTACTGAATACATAGGTGCAAGAGGCGAACCAGGGGAACTGAAACATCTAAGTACCCTGAGGAAAAGAAATCAACCGAGATTCCCTTAGTAGTGGCGAGCGAACGGGGACTAGCCCTTAAGTGGCTTTGAGATTAGCGGAACGCTCTGGAAAGTGCGGCCATAGTGGGTGATAGCCCTGTACGCGAAAATCTCTTAGTCATGAAATCGAGTAGGACGGAGCACGAGAAACTTTGTCTGAATATGGGGGGACCATCCTCCAAGGCTAAATACTACTGACTGACCGATAGTGAACTAGTACCGTGAGGGAAAGGCGAAAAGAACCCCGGAGAGGGGAGTGAAATAGATCCTGAAACCGTATGCGTACAAGCAGTGGGAGCCCACTTTGTTGGGTGACTGCGTACCTTTTGTATAATGGGTCAGCGACTTATTTTCAGTGGCGAGCTTAACCGAATAGGGGAGGCGTAGCGAAAGCGAGTCTTAATAGGGCGTCTAGTCGCTGGGAATAGACCCGAAACCGGGCGATCTATCCATGGGCAGGTTGAAGGTTGGGTAACACTAACTGGAGGACCGAACCGACTACCGTTGAAAAGTTAGCGGATGACCTGTGGATCGGAGTGAAAGGCTAATCAAGCTCGGAGATAGCTGGTTCTCCTCGAAAGCTATTTAGGTAGCGCCTCATGTATCACTGTAGGGGGTAGAGCACTGTTTCGGCTAGGGGGTCATCCCGACTTACCAAACCGATGCAAACTCCGAATACCTACAAGTGCCGAGCATGGGAGACACACGGCGGGTGCTAACGTCCGTCGTGAAAAGGGAAACAACCCAGACCGTCAGCTAAGGTCCCAAAGTTATGGTTAAGTGGGAAACGATGTGGGAAGGCTTAGACAGCTAGGAGGTTGGCTTAGAAGCAGCCACCCTTTAAAGAAAGCGTAATAGCTCACTAGTCGAGTCGGCCTGCGCGGAAGATGTAACGGGGCTCAAACCATACACCGAAGCTACGGGTATCACGTAAGTGATGCGGTAGAGGAGCGTTCTGTAAGCCTGTGAAGGTGAGTTGAGAAGCTTGCTGGAGGTATCAGAAGTGCGAATGCTGACATGAGTAACGACAATGGGTGTGAAAAACACCCACGCCGAAAGACCAAGGTTTCCTGCGCAACGTTAATCGACGCAGGGTTAGTCGGTCCCTAAGGCGAGGCTGAAAAGCGTAGTCGATGGAAAACAGGTTAATATTCCTGTACTTCTGGTTATTGCGATGGAGGGACGGAGAAGGCTAGGCCAGCTTGGCGTTGGTTGTCCAAGTTTAAGGTGGTAGGCTGGAATCTTAGGTAAATCCGGGATTCTAAGGCCGAGAGCTGATGACGAGTTACCCTTTGGGTGACGAAGTGGTTGATGCCATGCTTCCAAGAAAAGCTTCTAAGCTTCAGGTAACCAGGAACCGTACCCCAAACCGACACAGGTGGTTGGGTAGAGAATACCAAGGCGCTTGAGAGAACTCGGGTGAAGGAACTAGGCAAAATGGCACCGTAACTTCGGGAGAAGGTGCGCCGGTGAGGGTGAAGCACTTGCTGCGTAAGCCCACGCCGGTCGAAGATACCAGGCCGCTGCGACTGTTTATTAAAAACACAGCACTCTGCAAACACGAAAGTGGACGTATAGGGTGTGACGCCTGCCCGGTGCCGGAAGGTTAATTGATGGGGTTAGCTAACGCGAAGCTCTTGATCGAAGCCCCGGTAAACGGCGGCCGTAACTATAACGGTCCTAAGGTAGCGAAATTCCTTGTCGGGTAAGTTCCGACCTGCACGAATGGCGTAACGATGGCGGCGCTGTCTCCACCCGAGACTCAGTGAAATTGAAATCGCTGTGAAGATGCAGTGTATCCGCGGCTAGACGGAAAGACCCCGTGAACCTTTACTATAGCTTTGCACTGGACTTTGAATTTGCTTGTGTAGGATAGGTGGGAGGCTTTGAAGCGTGGACGCCAGTTCGCGTGGAGCCATCCTTGAAATACCACCCTGGCAACTTTGAGGTTCTAACTCAGGTCCGTTATCCGGATCGAGGACAGTGTATGGTGGGTAGTTTGACTGGGGCGGTCTCCTCCTAAAGAGTAACGGAGGAGTACGAAGGTGCGCTCAGACCGGTCGGAAATCGGTCGTAGAGTATAAAGGCAAAAGCGCGCTTGACTGCGAGACAGACACGTCGAGCAGGTACGAAAGTAGGTCTTAGTGATCCGGTGGTTCTGTATGGAAGGGCCATCGCTCAACGGATAAAAGGTACTCCGGGGATAACAGGCTGATACCGCCCAAGAGTTCATATCGACGGCGGTGTTTGGCACCTCGATGTCGGCTCATCACATCCTGGGGCTGAAGCCGGTCCCAAGGGTATGGCTGTTCGCCATTTAAAGTGGTACGCGAGCTGGGTTTAGAACGTCGTGAGACAGTTCGGTCCCTATCTGCCGTGGACGTTTGAGATTTGAGAGGGGCTGCTCCTAGTACGAGAGGACCGGAGTGGACGAACCTCTGGTGTTCCGGTTGTCACGCCAGTGGCATTGCCGGGTAGCTATGTTCGGGAAAGATAACCGCTGAAAGCATCTAAGCGGGAAACTTGCCTCAAGATGAGATCTCACTGGGACCTTGAGTCCCCTGAAGGGCCGTCGAAGACTACGACGTTGATAGGCAGGGTGTGTAAGCGCTGTGAGGCGTTGAGCTAACCTGTACTAATTGCCCGTGAGGCTTGACCATATAACACCCAAGCAATTTGCGAACTCGAAAGAGACCAGATTGCGGTGTGTGAAGACGAAACGAACCGAAAGTTCGAATCTCACAAAACACCGAAGCTATCACATACCCAATTTGCTGAAGCGAGGCCAACGGGCCACGACTCAGTACCCGAATTTCTTGACGACCATAGAGCATTGGAACCACCTGATCCCATCCCGAACTCAGCAGTGAAACGATGCATCGCCGATGGTAGTGTGGGGTTTCCCCATGTGAGAGTAGGTCATCGTCAAGATTAAATTCCGAAACCCCT
>NZ_LHVH01000036.1 GCF_001269885.1 Pseudomonas kilonensis | reverse complement strand
CGATATACGCAGGTCTAGGCCCAGAAAAGCGATGAAGGCATCGGCATTTCTGAAATCTCCACGCTGAAACGACGTGAGCAAACGGGCACCGCTCAATAGGCCAATGCCTTCGACTTTCATGCAACGCTTGAGCTGAGCGCCCAAGCCAGCTGCTTCCAACTGCGTCTGGATTGTTTTCTCGAGCAAGATTTCCAGTCGTTGCATGGCCTTTATCTGGTGCTCAAACGCCGTTTTGAGCAACGGTTCGTTGGACCAACTTTGCTTGAGGCTGACACGCGCCTGGACCAAGGCTGCCCGGCGCCGGAAAAGGCTTATAAGACGGCAATACAGGGGCGAAGGCGGAGTCCACGGGTGCAACTGGTGGCCTTCGTTGTTCAAGTAGCGAGCCAACAACCGAGCATCCAGCGCATCGGTTTTAGCGCGAACTTTCACACCTTTGCGGTAATGGCTGAGCTCGTAGCCGCCGATCGTGTAGATCACACAGCCTTGCGCATAAGCCAGGTCGGCGAATTCCTGGTGATAGATATTGGTGGCTTCGATGGCGACATCCACTGGCGCGGGCAGCTCCTTGAGCCACTTCTTGATCGCAGCTTTGGTGTTGGGGATCGCTTCCAGTCGATCTGTTTCTGCGTGATAAATCACTAACTCATCTTTGGCGACATCAACACCCACGATCGGCTTTGCGACAGAAACCGGCATTGCCATTGAAAATCCTCCGGGCTAAGGTTTGAACACTTGAAGGGTTCACCCAGAGGCGCAGGCTTGTTCCTATCGTCGGTCTAGGCCAGATGCATTCTTTATCGGCGCTTGGGTGAAAGGAGGAGGGGTGAAATCTCCCACGGTCTGTACTGCGCGAACAGTCAGAATCGAGCTTTGTCCCTCCTCCTCCCTTCAAGTCCTACCATACAAGCGAGCTTGCTCGCGAAGGCGGCAGCACGTTACACACCAAGTCTCAAAAGATACTCGGTCCCCGTGGCGAGGGAGCTTGTTCCCGCTCGGCGGCGCAGCCGTCGTAAACCGGCCGACGTGGTATTTGCGAAGAAATGCGTCAGTCTGTTTTGGGGCGGCTTCGCCGCCCAGCGGGAGCAAGCTCCCTCGCCACAGGTGGGGTGGTGTAGCGGCTAGCGGGGGTCGACGTTATCCAGCACACGGCTGGCCAGCAATGAGCTCAGTTCGATCAGTTGCTGGATGCCAAGGGCGATGTGGCGGCGGGGGCCTTCCAGGTCGAAGGCCAGGTTGCTGATCATCGCGTCGGCGGATGCCAGGTTTTCGCTGAGGTTGGCGAGCAGGCATTCGTTGTCGACGTTTTTTGCCACGGTGAAGAGCTGGTCTGGATTGGATGCTTCTTCGGACTTTTCCGGTTTCGGTAGCAGGTAGTAATCCAAGGCGCGCTTTTCTGCTTCGTCTTGTTTCTTCGTTTTGGATTGAGTGGACGCAGAGGTGTGATCTGCCTCGGGGGGATTCGGTGTAATTTTGAACATGGTGCAGCTCCTTTCGTAAGAGGAACCATCACCGTCTGCCGCCAAGCAGATGGGGTGACGGATTACACAAGGTTGGCGGACCGGAACGAAAGGAACCCGGCATCCCCGAAGGGATCCTTGCGCAACCCGCCATAACATAGGAATGCCAATGCCAGAGGCATCGCAATCATGTTGAGGGGCTGTTGCGCCTTTCGTATACCGGGCCGCCAAGCCCGACCACTGATGGGCAGTGGCAGGCAAACGATAGAACCCATGGGCAAGGCGCACAAGCGGGCGGATTCTGGCGTAGTTGTAGGCAATGGCGCAAGGATTCGTAGCTTGGTGGAAGCGTTGCGGAGAGAGAATAAACAAGCCTTCGTAATGCCCAGGATTCGGGGCGAGGGAGCGTGCTCTCGCTCAATGGCGCAGCGGTTTTTATGTAGGAATGCGCCGGCATTTTTGGGGCGGCTTCGCCGCCCAGCGGGAGCAAGCTCCCTCGCCACGTGATCTGTGTTTCGGATCAGGCCCTGTGGTGTTGGCTCGATCGGCATTTCGCCCTTTGGACAGCTGTCAAAGCTTGTCCAAGCTAGAAACCGTGGTGGTGTAGAAGGCCACGCCCGACTTGTCGATGACCTTTATTCTGCCGCCTTCCTCCTTGAGGTCTTTGAGGTACGGACCGAACGCTATTTCGTCGGGCGCGGTTCGCAGAATTTCTTTGTCGAGTACCGGTGTGTCTTTCCTCAAGACCTTAAGGTTCATGAGGAAGCAGTCGATGGTTAACTGGCACTCCAGGGCGCAGACATAGTCAGACCCTTTTATTTTTTTCTGCTTGAAGGTCCACTCGTTTTTATAGTGGTTGCGGCGGAACTCATCCATTGCGTTTTTCAGCAGATCAAGGGGCAAGGCAATGTGTGGGCGGCATTTTTCCAGGCCTTCCAGCAACAGTTGTATAAAAAACTCATTGAGCTCGTTGGCAGATGTGCATTTTTTATACAGTTCGGTATCCAGGCCGACATTGACGATGAGCGCGCCACTGGAGTTTACATAGGGCTCATTGACGGCTTGGCGGGTGCCGACAAAGCAGATTTTCTTGAAGTTGGGCGTTTCGAATTTTTCTGCACTCAGGCTGCGCTCAAGAAAATTGCAGATCGATCGGCTTTGGTCGCGAAACGGATGAATAATTTCGTCGCTGAATTCGCCCAGGTCGGGGTATAGATAAATTTCTTTTAAGATCATGGTCTTGAATGCCTCGCTGGGTCTAGTTCCTGCCTGCGACGATTCGCGTTTCTTCGCTCAAAATCTCGACTTTCCAACGAGCAACTGGGCCGGCCGGCTCTTTTTGATGACTCTGGATTCGTAACGTCCTCTTGAAATCCAATACTCATACGTAGACCTGAGCGAGCCTCGTGAGGCAATCGCTTCACAGGCTCGTGGGTAGGTTATTTCCAGGCAGCATGGTAAGCCTGTCCAGCGATGACACATGGCTCTATTGGCCTGTGAGTTCAGCGAGGAATTCTTCAAATGATTCGCATACGAAAGCCAGATCCTCTTCATCCATCAAGTACAGGTAAATATTCCCGAAGTCAGCTTCCTTAACGGATAAGAGGAAGGAATTGCTACCGTGATCGTACGCAAAGGGGATCATTTGTTTTAGTGACGGAGCGTCGTCCGTCAAGTCGCGATAGACCGTTTCGATAGGGGCTTGTCCGTATTTGATCGGAGTGAACCCACCCAGCAAGAAATCATTCTCGCTACTGCTCTCAGACAAATCGCCGCCGTTGTGCTTTAGATAAAATTGCCTAAAGGCTGTCGGTAATTCCACATTGAATTTTTCTTGGAGCTCATTCAGTTCTTGCACAGAGAGGGTGCGTTCGGATTCTTCGAGGGCCAACCGCATTTGGATGCTCCTTTTTTCAGCTATTGAAGTGTTCTGACCTTTCGCCAAGTCTTCAATATGACGTTCCTTTTGGGGCGGCTTCGCCGCCCAGCGGGAGCAAGCTCCCTCGCCACGGGAATTTGCGCTTAACCTGCGCCTAGTAATTTGTTCGCAAGCGCCAGATCGAACGGCTTGTTCCCAAATATTGATTTAGTCGCCAGGGCTTTCTTGAGCACATCCGAATCCAGGCTCAGATTGTTTTTGTGCGCTGCAAAGACAATCGTCAGGAATGGAAACGCATAGTTATCCGGCTCGGCCAACACGTCATCGATTAATGCGGGGGAGCCAAGAACGCTGTGCTCTGCCTTGGGCAGGTAAAATTTCTCGAGCCGTTCGGTTATTTTTTTGACGGTTGCGCTGATGGCTTGAGGGGACGGAGTTCTGATGATGCCGCCCAGCTCGTCACCGAACTGTTTTGCTTCCTCCGACAAGGAGCTCTTCGACAAAAATGATGAATTCAGCAGCCGGCTCTCGTAGGGCGGAGATTGCTCTTTACAGAAGCTAAAGGCCTCGCACGTATAGATCTCCAACCCCGCGTAATAACCGTCGGCCTTGGTCAAGTGTTGAACGTAGATTTCCCCAAGCTTTTCCTTGGCAGCGAGCAGGTCAAGTTTATTTTTGCTGGCCTTCAGGTCAAGGTGGGGTGACGTTGTTTGCTTCAGCGCCGCCAGTAACTCCGCTTCCAGGTGCTTGCGAATTTCCACACTCATGACGTAGACCTGAGCGAGTCTCGTGGGGCAATCACTTCATGCTCATCCGTTGGCTCGATCGGCATATAAATGTCAAAGCTTGTCCGGGCTAGAAACCGAGGGCTCTAGAGCCATGCTTTGGTCAGGCCTTTTTTTCCAAGTAAAACTTCAGATATTTTTTGGGTCTTTCTTGAAAGGCTCGAGCTTTGCCGAAGCTGTAGGCGTCATCAAAGTACCTATAAGCCTGCGCGTGGTCTCCCAGCTCAAAATAGACCATTCCCAGGTTAATCAGCGGCCCTGTATCGATATCCGATTCCCGGCCATCCAAGGTCTTTTGTGCCCAGTCTTTAGCAGCCTCGAAATCCCCATTGTCAAAATGCAGGTTGAAAAAAGAACCTGTGACCCAGGCTGACAAAGGTGTCCATTCCAGCTTCGGTTCAGGAAGCAATTCCCAAGCTTTTTGGTACAGGGCTTGAGCTTCATTTTTTTTGTTTTGCTCATCGAGCTCATTACCCGACGCCATGATGCGCATTACTTCGTCTGCCAGCGTCGGGCTTTCATCTGCCAAGCCTTTCATAGACGTTCCTGTTACGGCTTTTCTGCCGGGCCAATAAAATCACCGGGGTCCTATCTCTATCTGTCGGGAGCGAGCCTTTGGCGGCTTGTCGACAATGACTGGATGCCGGGGCGGTGTGGCGTGGTGATCCTTTCGGACCGAGAGAGTGTCGTTCATCCCGAGAGATCACTGACCGGGCGCCGCCATCAATCCCTGTGGGAGCAAGCTCGCGATGGCGGCAGCACGTTACATCTCCGATCCCTCCAGATTCATCCTCTACGCGTTAACTCTGTAGCGGTGAAGTCAACGCGATACTTTTCCAGCTCGCCTTTCGTTTTTTCTCCAAGAGCGAGGCTAAAGCGTCGCCCTCAGGTAGCCCTTTCTTCGGTAGCTTGAAGGGAACCAGAACGTAGAGCTTTACCGAGTCCTCATGGTGTTCATCCACGGGTTCTTCGGTGGTGTTCCAAATTTTGTCCACGACCAACAGCGCGTCGGTATCGCTCGGCCAGCTGAGCTGGGCGAAGTCTTTATCTATTTTTGAAATGATCCGGCCTTCCTCCAGCGGTGCACCGCCCAACGTTTTTTCCGCCAACACCATCAGTAACGCTTGAGGGAACATCCATTGGCTGTCGCGGGTAAAACCTTGTTTGGGTAGCCGCCAGTTTCCTGGAAGGCAAATGAACAGCTCCGTGCGTGCCTTTGCCACAAAAAGACCCACGGTGAATAAAATCTTGAAGTCGGTTTTGTTGGCGATGCAGCTGACTCTGAAGCTCACATCCGCAGCGTCAGGTTGAGGGGTCAATGCCTTAGGTAATACCCAGCCTGCCGTACTGCTCACGAAATCGACAATCCCGTACCCTGGCAGGTCTTCTTCGTCAGTCGCTGTTTCGAGGGCAGAGACGGCGCCGTGTGCCTTCAGGCATTCGTAAATGTGAGGGAAGTTCCAGCTCTGGGCCAGATCAAGGGCGGTGCGATTGAGCTTGGCGTGTAGCCTGTTAACGTCTGGGTGATATGTGAGCAGCAGTTCAACGGTTTCTTTCTGCCCAAAAGTAACAGCGGTGATCAATGGGGTCGTGACTGACAGGGGTGAACCATTGACGTCAGCACCTGCCTCAAGAAGCCAGCGTACGGTTTCCAGATGACCGTTTTTTGCCGCCAATGCAAGTGCGGTCGTGTTGCCGGAGCCTACGGTAGGTTGGTCAAGGTCCATGCCTAAGACAACTAGCAAGGCGCACACTGCGACCTGATTCTTTTCGGCCGCATGGTGCAAAAGGCCTGGATAACTCACTAAGTCATAACGGGGTGGTGCAAGCAGCTCGGGATGACTGTTCAGTTGAGTACGCAGGAATTCGACGTCTCCCGCCTCTATCCGCGCATAAAGGTCCCGTATTAGAGAGGCGTTTGTTCCGTATGTTTTTTCCAGGCTAGTCATCTAAAAATTCACCGTTTTTCATTTTTTCACCCATCGCGTTCAGCGCTTCAATCACTTTGCTCTTGCCACCTTTTCGCGCCTCTGCGAGCGTTTGAGAGACTTTTCGGGCGCTGGCAATGGTGTGGTTCCCGCTGCCGTTGGGTGCCCATACGAAATTGTGAGGGCTGTCGTTCAAGCCAACGCCAAATTTTTTCAGGATCGCCTGGGAATGGGCGACATACCGGCGATTGCTGTCGGACCAGTTCTTGGGTGCCTTCTCACGCACGATGTGATGGCGGTGGGCTCTGTCCATGACAGCAGCCGAGGGTTTTGGCCCCATGGCGTTTTTATCCGCCTTGGACAGACGGCATGTTTCCAAACCTAAAGGATCGGTCCATCCGATGGGGTTCGGCGAATATTGATAAAAGTTAAATCCTCCCGCCAACCCAATCGGATCCGGCGTAGTAAACCGCCCCACATCCGGATCATAAAACCTGAACGTATTGAAATGCAGCCCGGTTTCCCGGTCCAGGTACTGCCCCTGGAACCGCAAATTCTGCTCTTCGATGTAGTACGGCTCGCGCACCTCTTCCAGCGTATTGCCCCACACCCGATACGTAGCCTGCCAAACGTTGTGCCCGTCGGCTTCGGTGAGTTGTTCCGGCAGGCCGTTGAGGTCGTTGTGGTAGTAGCGGACCTTTTGCAAGGGGCCGCTGCCGTCTACCCGGGCCAGGGGTTCGTAGCCGTCGTCTTCGTAGAGGTACAGGCTGGTTTGCTGGTGGCGGTGCTCCTGCAACAGGCGCAGGCCATCCCAGGTGAAGCGGGTTTCGCCCAGCGGGTAACCATTGTTGTCGTGCTCGGCCTTGGCGATGCGCCGGCCCAGCGGGTCGTAGGCCATTTTCACCACGCTGCCATTGTCGTTGCGCACTTCAATCAAGCGGCTTTCGGCGTCGTAGGCAAAGTGCTGTACGCCGCGTTTGGCGCTGCGTTTTTCGATCATCCGGCCGAAGGCATCGTAGCGGTAGCGCTTGTCCTGGTAGGTCAGCAGTTTGTTGTGCACCACCAATCCGGCGCCGGGCGCTGGGCCGTCCAGCAGGTTGGCGGCGGCGTCGTAGGTGAAGGTCTCGCGCTGGCCGTGCAGGCTGTCCTGGCTGGCGATGATGCGGCCGGTGGCGTCGTAGTGCAGGAGCTGGCGCTGTTGTGCGGCGGGTTGCTGGTCGAGTTTGCCGATGAGGTTGTCGGCGGGGTCGTACTCGAAGTGTTTTTGCACCGCCGCCGGCAGCAGCGAGGGTTGGCTGCTGTGGCGGCGTTGCCGTGCGCGCAGGCGGCCGCTGCGGTCGTATTCGCTGCGGGTGCTGATCTTCCCTTGGGTGCGCAGCACTTCGCGGTGCAGGCGGTCGCGTTCGAAGTCGCTGATGACCTGGCCGTCGAGGTTGATCTGGTGCAGGTGGCCGCTGCCGTAGTACAGGCGGTTGACCCAGCGGCCATCGGGCAGCTGGGTCTGGATCAGGTTGCCGAGTTCGTCGTAGTGGTGTTGCAGGCTGCCGGCGGCGCTGTTTTCGACGAGCAACTGGCCGAGGGCGTCGTAGGCGAAGCTCAGGGTTTGCGCGTTGCCCAGCAGGTCGGTGAAGGTGACGGCGGTGAGTTGGTCCAGCGGGTCGTAGAGGTATTCAGTGCGGCCATCGTCGGTGACTTTGGCGATCAGCCGGCCCACGGCGTCGCGTTCCAGGCGATGGACGATGGGCGCCGGCGGTGTTTCGGGAATGAGCGCCAGGCCCGTGCCGTACGGCGCGGGTATCGCCGTCACCGCCGCGACGTTGTCGAGGCGGTCGTAGTCGTAGCGCTTGGCGCTGCCGTCCAGGTCTTGTTGTTCGGTCAACCGATCCCCGATATCCCAAGCAAACCGGTAGCTCTCGCCATTCTCGTTGGTCAGCGCTTGCAGCCGGCCGAAGCTGTCGTAGGCGAATTGCACCTGCCGGCCTTGGGCGTCTGTGCGTTGGCGGACCTGGCCGCGGCGGTTGTGTTGGTAGAGCGTGGTATGCCCGGCCGGGTCGGTGTAGCCGGTGAGTTGGCCGGCGGTGTCGCGCTGGTAGTGTTCGGTGCGGCCGTCCGGCAATTGGCTGCTGAGCAGACGCCCCTGGGCGTCGTAGCGGAATTGGGTGCGCTCGCCGAGGGCGTCGGTGATGGTTTGCAGGTAACCGCGCGCGTCGTAGCTGAAGCGCGTCGGGTAACCCGAGCAATCGACGTGTTCCACCAATTGGCCGAACGGGTTCCAGCGCAGCTTCTTGCTTTTGCCGGTGGCGTCGATGATCTCCACGACTTGGCCATGGGTGTCGTAGCGGTAGCGGGTGATGTGGCCCAGCGGGTCGGTTTCCGCGGTGCAGTTGCCGCGTTGATCGTAGCGGTATTTCCAGCTGTGGCCGACGGCGTCGGTGTCCACCAGCGGCAGGGCCCAGTGTTCGAGCCATAACGTCGAACCGCTGCGGCCCAACGGGTCGGTTTCGCTGAGCAGGTTGCCGGCTTCGTCGTAGCTGAATGTGTACTGGCCGCCCTGTGGATCGGTGGCGCTGAGCAACTGGCGCTCATCGTTCCATTCGAACAACCACGTCTGGCCGAGGTTGTCAGTGAACTGGGTGATCTGGTGCTGGCTGTTCCAGTGCCGGGTGCTGACGCGCTGCAAACTGTCGCTGATGCGGGTGATGCCGGCCTTGAGGTCATAGTCGAACTGGTAGGCGTCGCCTTCGTCGGTCCAGTGCCGGACCACGCGCCATTCCTGGTCGTCGATCAGGGCCCATTCGTAGAAGCAGTGCAGGCCGCTGGGCAACTGGTGCTCGACCATCCGTTGCCCGGCGTCGTAGCTGAAGCGCCGTTGCACCTGGCCGGTGGCGTCGCGCACTTCGGCGAGGGTGTTCGCCGCGTCGTAGGCGTAGCTGACCAGCACTTCCCGCGATTGGTCGGGGTAGAGGCGCTCGATGTGGGTGACGCGTTCGCCTGCGCGGATCAGCTCGACTTGCACCAGGTCGAAGGTGTCGCGCAGCCGCACCAGGCGTCCGGCGTCGTCGTAGTCGAGGTGGATGCGGTTGTCGTTGCGGTCACCCAGCTGGCTCAGGCGCAGGTGTGATGGGTTGGCGGGCGAAGGTTCGAACAAGCGGTACAGGCCGTCGTCGCTTTCGATCAGCAATTGCCCGTTCACATGGCGGCGCACGGCCAGGCCTTCGCCGGCGCTGAACACCGCGCCGCCCAACGGGATGGAGCCCATGTCGATGGGCCGGCCTTGTTCGTCGGTGTAGACCAGGGTTTCGCCGCCCTCGGGGTGGGGCTGGATTTCCACTTGGACTTCGTAGGCCACGCTCCAGCCGGTACCGAACAGGCTGTCGCGGCGTTCGTCGCGGCTGTTGTAGACGCGTTGCCAGTCGAGCGGCAGGATGCCGGGCAAGACGAAATCCAGTTCCTCGTCACCGCCCAATACTTTGGCGCCTGTGGCGGCATGCACCGGGTTCGACGAACCCACGGCGGCGTTGGCGGCCGCGTTCGCCGCGCTGCTGGCGGCCATGGACACCGCGCCGCCCACCAGCATGCACGGCAGCTTGCTGAAGAACTTGCCTTTGCCGCCCTTGAGCATCAGCAACGCGGTGACCGCCAGGCCTACGCCCGGGGTCTTGCCGCTGCGGATCTCGCGCACCACCACCGAGCCGCCGCCAATGGTCACGTTGGGCGAAATCAGCCCGGCCGACACCACCGTTGCATCGCAGGTGCTGCGGTCGCCGCTGCGCACGGCGGGCTGGCCGTTGATGGTGACCTTGTCCGAACCTTCGGCCATGAACTGCGGCGGCATCGGTGGATGCTTGGTGCAGATCACCAGGTCTTCCGGCTTGGGCACGGCGCCGGGGGCGGGTGTTGCGACGGTGGGGCGCCACATTTGCGAGAAGAAATTCCCGGCCATGTCCAGGTAGCTGGGCTCTTCTTCAGGCTCGGGGGCTTCAAGCTCGGTGCCGGCCGGGGCGACATGGGATTCAATCGCCCCGGCGGCGCGGGCCGCGGGGATATTATTGGTGAGGGTGTCCTTGGAGCCGGTGAGGATGTTGGCCTGCACCGTGGGCGGAAAGAGGGCGTTGCCGATGCCCTCGCATATATTGCTCAGGCCTTTGTCGGCCCCGGTCTTGCTCATGGCCAGGCCGACGATGGTGCCCACCACCAGGCCCAGGACGAAGCAGCCCAGGCCGCCGGTGACCACGGTGATGCCCGTGGCCGCGACCACGGCGGCGGTCGCCAGGGCGGTGATCGCGATGTTGGCCGCCACCTCCAAGACGCCGCCAAGGATGTCGGCCATCATCGAGGTGTGGTTGAGTGCATCGCCCAGGCGGGCGGCCCAGAGCGCGTCAGACATGCAGGTCGCTCAGGTGGCTGATGACAGTGTGTTCAAGCAATTTGATGCCTTCCATTGCGCCTGTTGTCCTTGTGGGTTACGGCATGCTCGTTAATGCCATTTTCAGGCGCTTGATCCGCTTCGGTTTGTCCCTGTGGGAGCGAGCTTGCTCGCGATGACGTCTGACCAGTCAACATCACTAGCGTCTGACCCACCGCTATCGCGAGCAGGCTCGCTCCCACAGGGATGGGGGTGGTTGTCAGGGTTGGGTGTCGAACACCAGCGAGCCCTTGATCGTCGCCCAATGCGCCGCTTCGGCATCGCCCAGTTTTTCGGCTTTCACATAGCTCAGGGCAAGCATCTTGCGGGTGCCGGGCAGTACCAGTGCGAGCTGATATTGGAAGACCTTTTCGTTGCCCTTGTTGAACTGGCTGCGCAATTCGATGGCTTCGACTTCCTGGTTGGCGCCCACGCGCACGGTGGCGCCCGGTTGGCAGCGCAGTTGCTGGACCTGTTTTTCCAGGCGCTTGAGCTGGTCGTCGAGGTTGCTTTGCAGGGTCTCGCCCTCGGCGAGCAGGCTGCGGCTGACGATCAAGGAGGTGCCCAGTTCGGGGAACTTGAGGATGTTGATTGTCGCGTCCAGCAATTCGCTGGGCGGCAGCTGGAACTGGAATTCATTGAGGCGGTAAGTCATGGCGCAAAAATCTCGAGGTTAGCCCTTGGGGAACGCGGCGCTGATGTTGGCATCGATGCTGCCCTTGACGCCCTGGCCGTCCGGCGTGGCTCCGGGGCCGCCGCCGTTGTTCAGGTGCAGCACGCCGCCGGTGTTGAACTCGGCATCGCCGCTGGCGTAGAAGCTGATCTGCACGCCGGTCAGGTTGATCTGGCCGCTGGCGTTGAGCTCCAGGATGCTTTCACCGCACACCAGGCGCAGGTTCTCGCCCACTTCGATGACGTAGCTCTGGCTGATGCTGTCGGTCTTGCGCTGGCCCACCGAGAGGATGTCTTCCTGCTTGACGATGCGCAGGCGGTTGTTGCCGATGGTCACCGTCTCGTTGTGGCCGATGCTTTTGTTGCGGTCATGGCCCACCGAGTGGCTTTCATCTACCTCGACCACGATGTCCTGGTTGCGCTCGGCATGGATGTACAACTGCTCGGCGCCTTTCTTGTCTTCCATGCGGATTTCGTTGAAGTTCGCCGGCGTGCCGCCCTTGCTCGAACGGCTTTTCATGCCGCTCTGGGTCGCGTTATCGGGCAGGTCGTAGGGCACGGTCTGTTCGGCGTTGTACACGCGACCGGTGATGATCGGCCTGTCGGGATCCCCTTCAAGGAAACTGACGATCACTTCCTGACCGATGCGCGGGATCTGCATCGAGCCCCAGTTTTTCCCGGCCCAGGATTGCGACACACGAATCCAGCACGAGCTGTTTTCGTTGGATTGGTCGTGTCGGTCCCAGTAGAAATGCACCTTCACCCGGCCGAATTGATCGGTCCAGATTTCCTCACCTTTGGGGCCGACCACCAACGCGGTTTGCGGGCCTTTGACGATGGGGCGGTGGGTAGTCGCCAGCGGACGATAACTCTGCTGGGCGTCGATGCAGGTCAGGCTGCTTTCGAACTGCGCGGTCGGCGCGCCACCACCGGTCTCGCCGCTCTCCTGGGAGAGGTAGTAGCGAGCGCCGACGATCAGGTATTCGCGGTTCTGGTCCTGGCGGCTGAAGCCGGTGAGGCTGAACAGATGCCCCGAGCCCAGGCCCCGGGCGTTACCCGCCAGTTCCACCTGTTCATGCAGGCTCTGCAAGGCCTCGATGCGGGTGCGGGCGTAGTGTTCGCCGTCCTGGCTCTGCACGTAAGTGCCGGGGTAGTCGTACAGCGGATAGTCGCCGGCGGTGTGTGGGCGTGGCATGGCCGAGCGCACGTCGATGCGCGCGCTGGGGCGCTGGAAATCGTAGTCGTTGAGTTCCAGCGAACCGGGCTGGACTTCTTGGGCCAGGTGCCAGTCGTGGATGTGGTCGCGCTCGCGCTGCTGCTCATTCTTCGGGTAGTACGGCACCGAACCGTAGCCGGGGGCCGTGGTATGCGCGCCATAGGCGTCGGCCAGCACCAACACATGCCGACCCTGCTCATGGCGGAAGAAGTAGTAGATCCCTTCCTGCTCCATCAGGCGGCTGACAAAGTCGAAACTGGTCTCGCGATACTGCACGCAGTATTCCCACTCGCGATAGGGGCGGCTCAAGGCGTCTTCGAAATCGGAAAAGCCCAGGTCGCGGAACACCTGCTTGATGATCTGCGGGATGGTGAGGTTCTGGAAAATCCGGCAATCGGAGGTGCGGGTCAGCAGCCACAACCACGGCCGAAGCGTGGCCTGGTAGCTGGCGAATTGGCCCTGGTCGACGTTCTGGCTGCAACGGGCGACGATGCCATGGAAATAGCGCTCGCCACCGCCATCGAGCTGCAGGTTCACGCACATGGGTTTGCCGAGCAACTGGTTGAGGTCGATGGCATTGTCCAGCGAGTGCAACTGCAACTCGTAGTTGAACAGCCGCCCCAGCTCTTCGCCACCGCCCATGTCTTTGAGCAACAGCACCTCAGGTCCCAGGGGGCTGGTGACCTTGGCCAGGCGTGAGGCTTGGTTGAATAACATCAATTATCCCTTGTTGATGCCTTGCATTCCTGTAGGAGCTGTCGAGCAACGCGAGGCTGCGATCTTTGCCCAGACCCTTGAGTCTAAAGCGAAAGATCAAAAGATCGCAGCCTTCGGCAGCTCCTACGGGGTGCTTGATAGCTAGAGTAGTGACGCTGATCGCATAATGTAGTGCCTTACGTGAGGCAGAGGAACCCGGTTCTTGATTGTTACCAGGCATTACTTGAATATCTGCTCCTTCGCGCGTCACCTCACGTCCATGGAAAGCGATTACTGTGACCTCTTACCGCATTCAAGAAGCCGATCTCGAAATCCCCGATACCTGGCAGGACCAGAGCATCAATATTTTCAAGCTGCCGGCAGTCGGTCCTGCTAAAGAAGCCAGTTTCGTCATCAGCCGCGATGCCAGCCAGGGCGACGCTCCTTTTGCCGAGTACGTGGACCGCCAACTCAAAAGCGCGGAGCAGCAACTGCCGGGCTTCAAGCTGGTGCAGCGCTGGGATACGGTGCTGCAGGGGCACACCACCACGTTGCTGGATTACACCTGGCAACGCGAGGGGCGCGACCTGATGCTGCGCCAGGTGTTCATCGAGCGTAAGCCCTCGGTGCTGATCACCACCTTGACCACGACACCGAATGATTTCACCTATCACGAGCCGGCCTGGAAGCTGGCGATGCATTCGTTCCAGCCACAGCCGCCGATTGTCTGAGCATCGACACGTCCCACTGAGCAGTCATACGAATCAGTAAGGTAGATGCGCGCAATGGATGCACAGGCAGCAGCACGTCTGGGTGACGAAATAGCCCACGGGTTCGGGTTGGCCGCGATGGTCGCCGGCGCCGTGGCCGGTGCCTTGATCGGCGCCGCGGTCGTTGCCGCGACTGTCGCCACGGGTGGCGTGGCCCTGGCGATCATGGCCGGCTCGATTGCGGCTGGCGGCTTGTCGATGTTCCAGATCGTCAAGGGCCTCTCCACCATTTTCAACCTGCCCGAGCCCACCACGGGGACGTTGATAATGGGCAGCTTCAACGTCTACATCAACGACCGCAATGCCATGCGGGCGGGCGAAGATACGTCATCTTCCTGCACCGGGTTGCCGATGAACCACCCGATCTGGCCCTTCCCGGTGCTGATCGCCGAAGGCAGCGCCACGGTCTTCATCAACGGCAAACCGGCGGCGCGCTTGCACAGCAAAATGGTTTGCGGTGCGCACATCAAGAGCGGTAGCCCGAATACGTTCATCGGTGGGCCGACGGTGTCGGTGGCGTTTGTCTTGGACATCGAAGGCTGGATGCACACCGGGTTGGAAGCATTAGGATTATTGGCCATGGGGGGCGCGGCGATTCTCGCGGCCATGGCTGGCGTTGCCGCTCTGGTCGGTTTTGTGGTGATCGGCGGCACGATGATGGCTGGCATGGCGTTGCTGGGGGATTTGGGGGATCGCTTGGGGCCGGGTTACCGGGACCTGCTGCAGGGCGTCGCGGGAATGGCGCTTTTGGGCCTGGGCCCGAAAATGGCAAAAATCGGTACGGCGCCCAAACCGCGCTCGGTGAGCTTCAAACCGGGCTACACGTCAGAGGATATCGCTGCGATACCCAAGTTAAGCCGGCCCAATCCTGCCGATTACCTTGAGGCCTCCTATATCGACAAGCACCTCAAAGTCTTTCAGGATGAGGGCGGTGCGTTTCTGTTTACCCCCGATGACATTGCCAACCCCATGTATGGAACCTTTAGCGACACTAAGTACGTCATGGCCAAGTCAGACCTGCACGGTGTGGTCGCCGAGTTTAAGAAAACCGGTGATCTTTCCATTCTGGAGACCGCTTTGGGTTATGAACCGGGCAGCTTCACCGGCAAGGAGATTTACATGATGAACCTGGAAAATCCCAAGGTTGTCATGCCCTCCGGTAACGAGCGCGGAGCGAACCCGTTATGGCGCCCTGGCGGCCTGACCCATCCCGGCGGTATGCGTGAAGCGGTATTGGATAAGGTGGCCATCCCACACAATAACGACATCAATTTCCTGCTCGCGAACCCGGATGTAGTGAGAATCCAATGAGTGCCACCTTAGATAACGTATTGCTGTTGGCCCTGGCCAATGATGAGCTGGATAAATTCCTTGTCGGCGAGCCGTTCTATTTCCAAGAAGCCCAGAACGATAACGAAGAGCCGCAGAACATCGTCGCGGCTTTCGATTTGCTGGTGCTGCGTTACTGGCAACAGACCCGCGACCCCCAGTTTCCTGGGCGCTTCGTGGCGGCTTTGCTCAAGATTCTCGCGACTTATCCTGATCGTAATCGGGCGATTTATGTCGCCGCGGTGTGGGTCTGGTACTACCGGTTTTGCCTGAGCAAAAAGCAGGCACAACCCGAGGGGCTCTATGCCGACCTGTTCGAGGTTGATATGGGGGCTGTGGCGCTGGCCCTCCAGCGCCAGCTTGAGCTCAACAAGGCGGAGCTCGTCCAGGACACGCGGTGGGCGGGCGGTACTTGGAACAGCCAGAACGGTCTGTGGGGGCCGCTGATGCGCACCGCCCTGGTTGTCCGGGATAAGCTGGGCGGCCCTGACTTTGTGCCGGCCAATCTCTGAGTGATTGATGGTGTGTTGAAGGCCTACGTGGAAAGAGCCGACGGTGACTCGATTGGTGTTCGAATCATGGATAGCGCGCTGGATTTTTCCCTGCGCGCTATCGGGTTTTCGAATGCGGCAGAGAAAGATGTCTACGTTTTTCAGGTCGCGGATAACAAGCAGAAGGCTAAGGTATTCGATGAGCTCCGTTCATTGGGCGTGGCCTTTTCGGCGGGCAAGGAATGGTGCCCCTGCGAAGTGTTCGAATATCTTCGTGACGAGCAACTGCTGAGCGGCAAGTACTTGCGAGTCGCGTGGACGCAGCCTGGCCAATACATGCTTACGAACGCGTGATATTGCTTCCGCCGGGCTGCGTTGTAGGAGCTGTCGAGTGCAACGAGGCTGCGATCTTTCCCCAGATATTTGAGTCTCAAGGGAAAGATCAAAAGATCGCAGCCTTCGGCAGCTCCTACAATGGCCCTGCCATGAACCTCAGCGTTTGGCCTTTGTCGGGAACAACGCTTTTACCGCCGCATCAATCACACCCTTGATGCCCTTGCCTTTGGCATCCACTTCGCTGGCGCCGCCGGAGTTGAGGTCCAGACGGCCGCCGGTGTCGATGTTGCCATTGCCACTGGCGTAGATGTTGAACGCGGTGCCCGAGATGTTGATCTCGCCACTGGCATTGAACTCCAGCACGCTTTTGCCGCACACCAGTCGAATCTGCGACCCCGCCTCCATGAGGTACTGGGTCGCGACGCTGTCGCTCTTGGTGCCGCCGACGACCAGGGCATCGTTGCGCTGCACCGCCCGCAGTCGGTCTTGGCCAATCCGTGCGGTTTCGTTGTGGCCGATGCTTTTGTTGCGGTCGTGGCCCACCGAATGGCTCTCGTCCACCTCGACCACGATGTCCTGGTTGCGCTCGGCGTGGATGTACAGCTGTTCGGCGCCTTTCTTGTCTTCCATGCGGATTTCGTTGAAATTCGCTGGCGTGCCGCCCTTGCTCGAACGGCTTTTGGTGCCGCTCTGAGTGGCATTGGCGGGCAACGCATAAGGCACGGTTTGTTCGGCGTTGTACACGCGACCGGTGACGATCGGCCGGTCCGGGTCGCCTTCAAGGAAGCTGACGATGACTTCCTGGCCGATGCGCGGGATCTGCACCGAGCCCCAATTCTTGCCGGCCCAAGCCTGCGACACCCGAATCCAGCACGAGCTGTTTTCGTTGGATTGGTCGTGACGGTCCCAGTAGAAATGCACCTTCACCCGGCCGAATTGATCGGTCCAGATTTCCTCACCCTTGGGGCCGACCACCAACGCGGTTTGCGGGCCTTTAACGATGGGGCGGTGGGTAGTCGCCAGCGGGCGATAACTTTTCTGGGCGTCGAGGCAGGTGAGGCTGCTTTCGAACTGCGCCGAAGGCGCGCCGCCGCCGGTTTCGCCG
>NZ_LHVH01000035.1 GCF_001269885.1 Pseudomonas kilonensis | reverse complement strand
CACCGACTGGCTCTCGTCCACCTCGACCACGATGTCCTGGTTGCGCTCGGCGTGGATGTACAGCTGTTCGGCGCCTTTCTTGTCTTCCATGCGGATTTCGTTGAAATTCGCTGGCGTGCCGCCCTTGCTCGAACGGCTTTTGGTGCCGCTCTGAGTGGCATTGGCGGGCAACGCATAAGGCACGGTTTGTTCGGCGTTGTACACGCGACCGGTGACGATCGGCCGGTCCGGGTCGCCTTCAAGGAAGCTGACGATGACTTCCTGGCCGATGCGCGGGATCTGCACCGAGCCCCAATTCTTGCCGGCCCAAGCCTGCGACACCCGAATCCAGCACGAGCTGTTTTCGTTGGATTGGTCGTGACGGTCCCAGTAGAAATGCACCTTCACCCGGCCGAATTGATCGGTCCAGATTTCCTCACCCTTGGGGCCGACCACCAACGCGGTTTGCGGGCCTTTAACGATGGGGCGGTGGGTAGTCGCCAGCGGGCGATAACTTTTCTGGGCGTCGAGGCAGGTGAGGCTGCTTTCGAACTGCGCCGAAGGCGCGCCGCCGCCGGTTTCGCCGCTTTCCTGGGAAATGTAGTAGCGGGCGCCGACGATCAGGTATTCGCGGTTCTGGTCCTGGCGGCTGAAGCCGGTGAGGCTGAACAGATGCCCCGACCCCAGGCCCCGGGCGTTGCCCGCCAGCTCGACCTGTTCATGCAGGGTTTGCAAGGCTTCGATGCGGGTGCGGGCGTAGTGTTCGCCGTCGGCGCTTTGCACATAAGTGCCGGGGTAGTCGTACAGCGGATAGTCGCCAGCGGTATGCGGACGCGGCATGGCCGCACGCACATCAATGTGCGCACTCGGGCGCTGGAAATCGTAGTCGTTGAGTTCCAGGGAGCCGGGCTGGACTTCCTGGGCCAAGTGCCAATCATGAATATGATCGCGCTCGCGCTGCTGCTCATTTTTGGGGTAGTACGGCACCGAGCCGTAGCCGGGCGCTTGGGTGTGGGCGCCATAGGCATCGGCCAGCACCAGCACATGGCGGCCCTGCTCATGGCGGAAGAAGTAGTAGATCCCTTCCTGTTCCATCAAGCGGCTGACGAAATCGAAGCTGGTCTCGCGGTACTGCACGCAGTATTCCCACTCGCGATAAGGCCGGCTCAGGGCGTCTTCAAAATCGGAAAAGCCCAGGTCGCGGAACACCTGCTTGATGATCTGCGGGATGGTGAGGTTCTGGAAAATCCGGCAATCGGAGGTGCGGGTCAACAGCCACAACCATGGACGCAAGGTGGCCTGGTAGCTGGCGAACTGGCCCTGGTCGACGTTCTGGCTGCAACGGGCGACGATGCCATGGAAATAGCGCTCACCACCGCCATCGAGCTGCAGGCTCACGCACATGGGCTTGCCGAGCAGCTTGTTGAGGTCGATGGCGTTGTCCAGCGAGTGCAGCTGCAGCTCGTAGTTGAACAGCCGCCCCAATTCTTCACCGCCGCCCATGTCCTTGAGCAACAGCACCTCAGGTCCGAGGGGACTGGTGATCTTGGCCAGGCGGGTGGCTTGGTTGAATAACATCGAGTGTCTCGTGCAGGTTGAATAGCTAAAGGAGCGCAATCCCCCAATGTGGGAGCGGGCTTGCTCGCGAAAGCGGTGTGTCAGCCAACATCAATGTCGCTGACAGATTGCATTCGCGAGCAAGCCCGCTCCCACAGGGGATAGAGGTGTTCCTAACAGTCAGGCCGCGTCGCTGAAATCGTACTGCAATTCGTTGTCCACGGCGCTGATCCGCACCCCGGCCAAAGCCTTGCCTTCGAGCATGCGGGTCAGGAACTCGCGGCTCATGTCCGGCAGCAGGCTGTTGGTCAGGATGGTGTCGATCATGCGCCCGCCGCTTTCAGTTTCGGTGCAACGCGAAACGATCAAATCGATCACCGCGTCGTCGTAGTCGAAGGCCACTTTGTGGGTGCTCTCCACGCGCTTCTTGATGCGGTTGAGTTGCAGGCGGGTGATGGCCTTGAGCATCTCGTCGCTGAGCGGGTAGTACGGGATCGTCACCAGGCGACCCAGCAAGGCCGGCGGGAAAATCTCCAGCAGCGGCTGGCGCAGGGCCTTGGCGATTTCTTCCGGCTCGGGCACGTTCTGCGGGTCTTTGCAGACCTGGGCAATCAACTCGGTGCCGGCGTTGGTGGTCAGCAGGATCAAGGTGTTCTTGAAGTCGATCACCCGGCCTTCGCCGTCTTCCATCACGCCTTTGTCGAACACCTGGAAGAAGATTTCATGCACGTCCGGGTGCGCCTTCTCGACCTCATCCAGCAACACCACGCTGTACGGTTTGCGCCGCACGGCTTCGGTCAGCACGCCGCCTTCGCCATAACCGATGTAGCCCGGTGGCGCGCCCTTGAGGGTCGACACGGTGTGGGCTTCCTGGAACTCGCTCATGTTGATGGTGATGACGTTCTGCTCGCCGCCGTACATGGCTTCGGCCAGGGCCAGGGCGGTTTCGGTCTTGCCCACGCCGGAAGTGCCGGCAAGCATGAACACACCAATCGGCTTGCTCGGGTTGTCGAGGCCGGCGCGGGAGGTCTGGATGCGCTTGGCGATCATCTGCAGGGCATGGTCCTGGCCGATGATGCGTTTCTTCAGGTGCTGGTCGAGGTTGAGCACGGTTTCCAGTTCGTTGCGGGCCATGCGGCCCACCGGGATACCGGTCCAGTCGGCGACCACCGAGGCCACGGCCTGGTAATCCACGGTCGGCAGGATCAGCGGGGTTTCGCCTTGCAGGGCGGTCAGGCGCTGTTGCAGGTCCACCAGTTTCTCGCGCAGTTGGTGGCTTTCGTTGTCAGAAGCTTCGCTGTTGTCTTCGCTGTCCACCACGCCAACGCGTTCGCGCAAGGTGGCACGGGTGGCGAGCAGTTCGTCCACCAGGGTTTTCTCTTCGGCCCAGCGGCCTTCCAGCTCGGCCAGGCGTTCACGCTCGGCGCTCAGCAGGCTTTCGCTGTGGGTCTGGCGAGTGCCGATGACCACGCCAATCGCGTGTTCACGGGCGATGATTTGCAGCTCGGTTTCCAGCGCTTCGATGCGCCGACGGCTGTCGTCCACTTCGGCCGGTACGGCGTGCAGGCTGATGGCGACGCGGGCGCAAGCGGTGTCCAGCAGGCTCACGGATTTGTCCGGCAGCTGGCGTGCGGGAATGTAGCGGTGGGACAGCTTGACCGAGGCTTCCAGGGCTTCGTCGAGGATCTGCACCTGGTGGTGTTTTTCCATGGTCGAGGCCACGCCGCGCATCATCAGCAAGGCCTTGTCTTCCGACGGCTCGGCCACTTGCACCACTTGGAAACGGCGGGTCAGGGCCGGGTCTTTTTCGATGTGCTTCTTGTACTCGGCCCAAGTCGTGGCGGCCACGGTGCGCAAGGTGCCACGGGCCAGTGCCGGTTTGAGCAGGTTGGCCGCGTCGCCCGTGCCGGCGGCGCCACCGGCACCCACCAGGGTGTGGGCTTCGTCGATGAACAGGATGATCGGCTTGGGCGAGGCCTGGACGTCTTCGATGACCTGGCGCAGGCGCTGTTCGAATTCACCTTTCATGCTCGCGCCGGCCTGCAACAGGCCCACGTCGAGGCTGCGCAGTTCCACGTCCTTGAGGGCCGGTGGTACGTCGCCGGCGACGATGCGCAGGGCAAAGCCTTCGACCACGGCGGTCTTGCCCACGCCGGCTTCACCGGTAAGGATCGGGTTGTTCTGCCGGCGGCGCATGAGGATGTCCACCAGTTGGCGGATCTCTTCGTCACGGCCGACGATCGGGTCGAGCTTGCCGCTGCGGGCCTGCTCGGTGAGGTCGACGGTAAAGCGCTTGAGGGCTTCCTGCTTGCCCATGGCGGCTGGGGCCATGGCGCCGCTGGCTTCGCCCGGCACCGCGCCGGCATTGAAGCCGTCGCTGGCGGTCAGGGCGTTTTCCGGCGAGTCGCCGACGTATTCGTCAAAGCGCTCGCTCAGGGCTTCGACCTTGACCTTGTCGAACTCCGACGACAGGCCCAGCAGCGCGTGGCGCAGGCTCGGCGTCTTGAGGATGCCCAGCACCAGGTAACCGGTGCGCACCTGGCTTTCGCCGAACATCAGGCTGCCGTAGACCCAGCCGCGTTCCACGGCTTCTTCGACGTGGGACGACAGGTCGGTGATGGACGTCGAACCCCGTGGCAGGCGGTCCAGGGCTTCGGTCAGGTCACGGGCCAGGCGTGCCGGCTCGATGTTGAACTGGCGGATGATGCGGTGCAGGTCCGAGTCCTGCAGTTGCAGCAACTGGTGAAACCAGTGGGCCAGTTCCACATAAGGGTTACCGCGCAACTTGCAGAACACGGTGGCGGCTTCGATGGCTTTGTAGGCCACGCTGTTGAGTTTGCCGAACAACGCGGCGCGACTGATTTCACCCATGCTCATGGCTCCTTGAGGTCTGTGAGGTGTTGGCCTGTTCGGCGTAATGCCGGGCCAGTATTAAATCGTTGGCATCTGTTTCGGGGCGGCCCAGCCAGGTGTTGAAACCCAGGCGGAAACGCCCATTGAGTTGCAGTGCCGGGACTTCGGGCTGTTCCAGGACCAGGTTCAGGTCCCAGTCCAGTTCATGGCCCAGGTATTCTGCGACCCAGGCCACCAGCTCGTTGAACGGTTGGCTGCCGGGCAGCATGCCCATGTAGTCAACGAGCTTGAGTGGCCCCAGGCGAATGCGGAATTTGTGCTGGCGATCCCACACGAAGCGGCCCAGGCAGAAGTCCACGCCCAGTTGGGCGTTGACACCGATTCGGCTGCGTTCGGGCAATTCCAGCCATTGGCCGACGTACTCTTCGATCTCCACCGGCAGGCCGAAGTACTCGCCGAGAATCGCCTTCAAACCGTCCGGGTAGCGGGTTTGCGCCGCCAGGTGGCCGCTGTAGTGCAGCTTCGCCGTGTCGGGGATCAGCCCCTGGTTGAGCAGGCTCGGCATGCCCCGACCGCTGAGTGCCGCCAGGCGCGCCGACCAATAGTCATCGTCCGGGCGGTCGTGGCTGACCGTCGGCCGCGCTTCGGCCCAGGCCCGATAAAACAGGCTGAGCAGGCGATGGTGAAACACATCGAGGAAGCGCTTGCTGGTGCTGTCGGCGTTGTTGCGCTGGCGTTCGCGCACGTATTCGGTGATGTGCAGCGGCATCGGGCCGTTGGGGCCGCCGAGGCCGAAGAAAAATTGCTCCAGGCGTGCCGGCGCACCGTCGCTGCCCGGTTGCACCGAGGCGAGGGTGGCCGGGGCGAAGGTGCAGTCGGCCCGTTGCCCGAGGCGCAGCGGGTCGTCGGCCAGGCGCAGGGAATGGCCCAGGCGCGGCAGCTCGGGGGATTCGCATTCGATACGCCGCAACGCCTGGAAGAAATCGTATTCCCAGGGTTCCTGGTGCATCGCCTCCAGGGTACTCACAGGGTCGGACGACGTCCGGGCTTGGCTTTCCATCGCATGATCTCGCCGCGTTCGGTGGTACGGATCACCGTCTCGGTAAAACTGTTGATCGACACGTAGCGTGCCAGGAAGCGTTCGAACACCGCGCCGAGCAGGAACACCCCGGTGCCGCGAAACGCGTTTTCATCGAATTCCAGGGTGATTTCCAGGCCTCGACCAAATACGATCGGGCCGGGCATCGGCAAGCGCCGGGTGCAGGCTTTGCTGCTGACTTCGCGCAGGCCTTCGATCTGCAATTGCAGCGCCGCGTCGTTGCTGTCGCCGTACAGGCGCAGCAGTTCACGCAGGGCGGCCGCGCCTTGGCCTTGTTCGCTCAACGACAAGTAGTTCAGCGACAACTGGCTGATCAGTCGCCAGGCCTTGGCGTCGTGGGCATGGCTGGCCCGTGGACGACTGGGACCTGCCACGCAGCGCACTGCGCCCACCGGCGCACTGTCGGCGAGGGTGAAGTCGGTCTTGCCGTTGCCCACGCTCATGAACAGCGGCAGGTCGCGGTTGGTGCACAACGCAGTCACGCCCAGTTGGCGCAGGTCGTGACGGTACGGTGCTTGCTGGCTGTCCACCAGGCTGACGAAGGTTTCGCTGCCGATGTAGGTCGAGCGCGGGCCGTTGCGCCGTTGGTCGCTGGACAGCACGCGCGGTTCGCGCCGTACTGTGTAATAGGCCTGGTCGCGGCCATAACGGGACGGATCGCGCACGGCGTAGAACGGCAGGAACGGCTGCTCCGGCCCGGTGCCGTGGCCGGTGAGGCCGTTCAGCGAATGCACTTCGAAATCCATCGGCCGGGTACGGTCGGCGATCACGTGGTGTTCATTGACCCGATCCGACAAGTGAATGCGATCCAGGCGCTTGGGGAACAGGTTGATGGCCGGGGTGCAGAACGGCAGGAACTGCGAAGCGCCGACGCTGCCTTCCAGGCTCGGATCGTGACGGTCGAACAGCACGATCAGCTCCAGTTCCTGGCCGTCGCAACGCTTGACCGCGCGGCTAAGCTGGGTGAAGTCGACGAACAGGAAACGGTGGGGCAGGGCGAAGTATTCCTGCAACAGGCGATAGCCCTGGAAGGCTCGCGGCACCACCGGCAGCGCGGCGTCGGCATCGTCGAAGCCGCGCGAGCGCAACGCATCCTGTGGCAGCCGCTCCACCCAGTCGCCGCCGGGCTTGCGGGCGAACACCGCGCAGGCGTTGCTCAGCAGTTGTTCGTAGAGACGGAAGGGCTGTTCGTCGGCACCGCTCAAGTACAGCGGCAGGTTGTCCAGGGCCAGGCTGTTGAACGGCAGTTCGGCGCCGGTGCGCAGGGTCAGGCGCAGGCCGGCCTTGGCTTTCGGTTCGCTGGCGGCCAGACGCCCGAGCACGGCGGACGGGTTGCCGAAGTACTCGGCCTGGCTGACCTGCAACGGCCACAACGTCACCGCGTGGGCGGTGCGGTACTCGCAGCAGGTCTGGGTTTCACGCCCCAGGGCGGCACGCAGGACGGTATCGCGCGGCAGCGGGAAACCACTGCTGAGCGAGCCTTCGTCCGGGTCGGCCTGCAATTGCACCACGGTCATCGACGGCGTTGGCGCCAAGTAATGCGGGTAGGCGATTTCCAGCAGGTTGTGGGTGAAGGTCGGGTACTCGGCGTCGAGCTTGAGCTGCACCCGCGCCGTCAGGTAGGCGAAGCCCTCCAGCAGGCGCTCGACATACGGGTCGGCGCAGTCCATGCCGGACAACGTCAGCCGACTGGCGATCTTCGGGTATTCCTTGGCGAACTCCGCGGCGCTTTCGCGCACGTGGTGCAGTTCCTGGTTGTACAGCTCCAGCAGGCGGGGGTTCATGAGCGTCTCCGCTGGTCGGCGTTGACCACGCGCACATGGCCGGTTTCCAGGTCCAGGTCGGTTTGCAGCATCAGGCGCAGCGGCACTGGCTGGGCCCAGAGATCGCCTTCGATCTCGAAGCTCAGCGCGTTGTGGTTCATCTCGGCCGTCGCCCGGGCCCGCACTCGCAAGCTGTGGCGCAGGATCCGCGGTTCGAAGGTGGCAATGGCCTGGTGGATCAAGGTTTCCAGGGCCGAGACATCGACGTTCGACGCGCTGTTGCCGGCCAGTGCCGGCAGGCCGAAATTCACCACCGAGGTGCCTGCCGGGGTATGCAGCGTGGCATCGGCGCTGAGCAATGACGTGGTGTTGAGCAGCCACGCCAGGTCACGCAGCACCGAGGCTTTTAATTGGGTCAAGGAGAGCACGCGCTTGTCGGCGCTTTCCTTCGGGTTGGTCGGATCGTCGTCGGTCAGCCGGTCCAATAGGGAGGGTTGGAGGCGATCACGGGTGGCGATTTCGGTTACCACGTGAAAAGGCCTGTGTAATTCTTCTGGTCACCTGTGCCGCGCATGCAACTGGCGTTGCGCGCGATAACCGAGGGTTCGAGCTGCCCATTGATCTGGCGTACGGCGCGGTACTCGGAGCGACATTCCTGATTGTTATGGGGGCCAGCAGATACGTGGACAACGATGACAATAGGCACCCTACCGAAGGTCTCGACGTGGGGTTTGCCTTGTCGATCGACCGTGAACTGGCAGGGCCAAGCCAAGTCGAGTGGCATCAGGGTCTGGTCGGGCTTGCGCAACACGCAGCGCGCCTGGTCGTTTTCCAGCCTCAACGTTTGCCCGCCCATCGAGACGACCTGTTCCACCGCTACGGAGGCCGTTGTCGACGGGGATTGCTGTTGGGCACAGGCGGTCAGGCTGGTCAACAGGCAGCCTACCCATATCGCGCAGTGAGTCTTGATCATACGAGTTCCCAGAACCAGATCGCTCGGGATCGATAGCCCGGATCGTCATACCCGAGGGTTAGGCCACGGTTCCAGAGGTCGATATGATCGCCGGTGCGACCTTCCGAGGCCTCTCCCACTTGCTGGAAACAATCCTTGAAGAAAATCAGGCCAGTCTTGTCTTGAAGCTTGCGCCGGTCCGCGGCAGTTCCGCCGAGGATCAACGGGCGACCCAGATGATGTTTCCACAGCCAATTTGCCAATGACTCGGCCCCTCGTGCATGCCCATGGGCGCACTTGGGTTCGGTGTAGGTGGACTTGTTGACTTTGACGGTCAGCTCGGTATTGAGCGTGATGCTCATGCGAATCGCGCATTGGTTTGCCCAATGACCGTCGCAAGGTTTCGCGTCGGGATAGGTCACCAGCAAATCGGAATAGGCTTTCCACAAATTGATAAACGAAGGCTTGGCCATGGCTCAGACACCGGAAGGGAAAGGATTGGTTGCGAGCAAGCACCAAACACCCCCGGCGCGTGGCACCGGGGGCGTGTTCGATTACACCTTGATGTTCTGACGGATGTTCCAGCCGAACTTGACCGGACCGCCTTCCTTGGTGCCGTCGGCTTTCTGTGGCTGGTAGTCCACCAGCACCTTGGCGAAGTTCAGGGTGACGTTTTCGGTCAGGCGATCATCGCCGCCCGAGCCGCCGGTGCTCAGGGACGTAACCAGCACTTCTTCCAGGTTGATGATCATGTACTCGACCTGGCTTTCACCGCCGGCCTTGCGCACGGTCAGCTTGACCTTGTCGATGTGCTTGCCGCTGGCGCAGTGCATCATCAGGTTCGGCGACGCCTTGTCGACGTACTTGGTCAGGGACAGGTCCTGGACGTTGACCTTGCCCGCACCACCGCCGCTGCCCACGTGCATGTTGCCGGACTGGGACATGCCCCAGCTCCAGTTCAGGACATCGATCTCGTCCTTGTGGGCCTTGTCCATGGACTCGCCCTTGATGTCGCCAATCTTGATGAAAATATCAACAGCCATGTTTTCTCCCTGTGTGGTCTCTACCACATTGTTTGGTTGACGCTGACCTTGCGAAATTACTTTGAATGTCAGTCAAGACACCGAACCTGTGGGAGCGGGCTTGCTCGCGAATGCGGTGGATCATCCAACATCGCAGCCGACTGACCTGACGCATTCGCGAGCAAGCCCGCTCCCACACAGGAGCGAGCCCTTTCCAACAGAACCTCTGTTTATGCACCCTTGGCCGACGGCAGTTTCGATACCAGGCGCAGCGACACGGTCAGCCCTTCGAGCTGGTAGTGCGGGCGCAGGTAGAACTTGGAGTTGTAGTACCCCGGGTTGCCTTCGACTTCTTCGACGATCACTTCGGCTGCAGCCAACGGGTGCTGGGCCTTGGTGGTCTCGGTGGAGTGCGCCGGGTCACCGTCGACGTAGTTGAGGATCCAGTCCTGCAACCAGCGCTGCATCTCGTCCTTCTCTTTGAAGGAACCGATCTTGTCGCGCACGATGCACTTGAGGTAATGGGCGAAACGGCAAGTGGCGAACAGGTACGGCAGGCGCGCGGCCAGGTTGGCGTTGGCGGTGGCGTCCGGGTCGTCGTATTCGGCCGGTTTCTGCAACGACTGGGCGCCGATGAACGCGGCGAAGTCGGTGTTTTTCTTGTGCAGCAGCGGCATGAAACCGTTCTTCGCCAGCTCCGCTTCACGGCGGTCCGAGATGGCGATTTCGGTCGGGCACTTCATGTCCACGCCACCGTCGTCGGTCGGGAAGGTGTGGGCTGGCAGGTTTTCCACTTCACCGCCGGACTCCACGCCACGGATGCGCGAGCACCAGCCGAAGTGTTTGAACGAACGGTTGATGTTCACCGCCATCGCGTAAGCGGCGTTGGCCCAGGTGTACTTGGAGCTGTCGGCACCGTCGGTGTTTTCTTCGAAGGCGAAGGCTTCCACCGGGTCGGTCTTGGCGCCGTACGGCAGGCGCGCCAGGAAGCGTGGCATGGTCAGGCCGATGTAGCGCGAGTCTTCCGATTCACGCAGCGAACGCCAGCCGGCGTATTCCGGGGTGGTGAAGATCTTGGTCAGATCGCGCGGGTTCGACAGTTCCTGCCACGAGCCCATGCCCATCACGGTCGGCGATGCCGCAGCGATGAACGGGGAGTGCATGGCCGCGCAGACTTTCGACAGTTCGCCCAGCAGCTCGACATCCGGTGGCGACTGGTCGAAGTAGTAGTCGCCTACCAGGCAGCCGTAAGGCTCGCCGCCGAACTGGCCGTATTCTTCTTCGTACATCTTCTTGAAGATCGGGCTCTGGTCCCACGCGGTGCCCTTGAATTTCTTCAGGGTCTTGTGCAGGTCGGTCTTGGAGACGTTGAGCACACGGATCTTGAGCTGCTCATCGGACTCGGTGTTGTTGACCAGGTAGTGCAGGCCACGCCAGGCGCTTTCCAGTTGCTGGAAGTCGGGGTGGTGGATGACCTGGTTGACCTGGGCGGTGAGTTTGGCGTCGATGGCGGCGATGATCGATTCGATCGACTTGATGGCGTCGTTGGACACCAGGTCGGTCTGCGCCAGGGCCTGTTCGGCCAGGGTGCGTACGGCCGTTTCGACGGCTTCGCGGGCGCGCTCGGTCTTGGGTTTGAATTCTTGCAGCAGCAGGGACGCGAACTCGCTGGTTTCTTCGGTTGCGCCCAGGTTTTGCACGCCTTCGCGAGCTGTATTGTCAGTCATGATCATTGGTCCTGTGCTGGCTTCGGCGCGCTCGCCAGGGCCTGCAACAGCGCTGGGTCCTTGATCGCCTTCATGATGATTTCTTCGGCGCCGGTCTTGCCGTCCATGTAGGTCAGCAGGTTGGCCAATTGGGTGCGCGCTTCGAGCAGCTTGTTCAGCGAGTCGACCTTGCGGGCCACGGCCGCCGGGCTGAAGTCGTCCATGCTTTCGAACGTCAGGTCCAGGCTCAGGTTGCCTTCGCCGGTCAGTTCGTTAGGCACATGGAACGCCACGCGCGGCTGCATGGCCTTGAGGCGCGAGTCGAAGTTGTCGACGTCGATCTCGAGGAACTTGCGATCAGCCACCGCTGCCAGAGGCTCGGCGGGCTTGCCGGCGAGGTCGGCCATCACGCCCATGACGAAGGGCAGCTGGACCTTTTTCTCGGCGCCGTAGAGCTCGACGTCGTACTCGATCTGCACTCGAGGCGCGCGGTTGCGCGCGATGAATTTCTGAGAACTTTGCTTCGCCACGTTGCTGCTCCTGGTCGCTTGAGCGACGGTGTTGGCGTCATCGGGGGTACCGGTGACGTGACTGCGTGATCCGTTCGCTTTTTATTCGCTGTCTGGGCCGCGCAGGTTTTCAAATTGACTCATGCCGTCGGGAATCAGGTTGCGCACGATGGCCGCGAAGTCGGCGTGCACCAGATTCTTGGCCCGGTTCAACAGCACCGGCAGCGGGCTGGAGGGCTCATGACGGGTGTAGTAAGCGAGAATCCGGTCCAGGCTGCGCAGCACGTCGTCGCGGTTGTTGATGTCGCCGCTGACGGTGCTCGTGCTGGTGCTGCGCGGTGTGCTTGGCGCGCTGGCATATTCAGTTGGCGTGGCGCTGTCGTCGCTGATCGGATCGGACAAGGCGCTGTCGCCGCTCTGCGGGGCGAACTGGCCGAGAATCTGCAGGGCCATCTTCAGCGGTTGCTTCAGTGGGCCAAGGTCCACGCCCTGGGCGGAACCGACCTGGTCGCTGACCTGTTGTTCGATGGCTTCGGCAGCGCTGCGGGCTTCGAGCAGGGCGGCACGGGTGATTTCCAACTGCTCGGGGTCGCTGTCGAGCAGGGCCCCGGCGAGCTGTTCGGCACCGAGGTTTTCATCCGGGAAACTTTGCAGGCCGCTGGCGTTGGCGGCGGCGCGCAGGCTGACGGTACCGAAGGTCCGCGAACGGGCCAGGATGCTCTCGCGCAGCAGGCGAATGGTGATATCGGACGTCAGGCCGGCGAGGGCATTGATACGTACGGTGGGGTCGTTGTCGTCATCGGCGTCCAGGCGCGGATGCAACTCGGCCCAGTATTGCTTGAGCAGTTCGCTGATCAGCGTCAGCACACGGGCCATGCCCGGCAGGCCTTCGAGGGCCAGGGAGCTTTGCAACAGGAAATGGGTGATGCGCAGGTCTTTGCTGCGTTGCAGCAAGTCCAGGCTCTGCTGCTGGATGCTGCGCCATTCAGGAGGCTCGGCAGGCAGGATCGAATCGCCCATGCTGCGCTCGGGCTGACCCCGGGAGTCGCGTTCCAGGCGCAAGAAATCCGCGTCATATTCCAAATCTTCACCGCACGGCGAAGTCGCGGAAACGGCGGCGAGCAACAAAGGCACATCCACTTGGATCGATCTCCCTATCACCCGCTGAAGAAAGTCGGGCAGTTCACACGCAAGTTTCGGATGAAACTCACATGTTCCTTGACGGCAATGGCCTTTTAAACCTTAAGTGATTTTAAAGTGCCATCATCTATATTCAAGAAGTTGTGCATTTTTGGTGTAGTACTTATCGCTTGTCAAGGTAAGCTATTTCACCAGTGTAGCCCCTCTGTAACAGTTGTGATGCGCTTAACAGCCTGCTCGACCCATCGGTCGAAGCGGCAACTGACGTGGGGTTTTTGTCACGCAAGCCGGTTATGATCAGCAATCATGCTGGCAAAAAGCCGTTTCGCGGTGGTTGGCAAGGTTGTTGGTGGGTAGTCAGGGCCTGAATCCTCACTTCACCCGCCCGCGCGCGATGTATTCAGCAAGGAGGCAAGATGCCGCTGTGTTTGACTATCACTAGTTATCACAAGATTACCCCAGGCCAGTGTTCTGAAAAGTCCATGGATCAGGGAGTGATGGCAATTGGCCGTAATTCCGATAATGACTGGGTATTGCCGGACCCTGAGCGCCTGGTTTCCGGCAAACATTGCGTTATCCAATACAAAGATGGGCGTTATTACTTAACCGATAACAGTACTAATGGTGTGGAATTGGTCAAGGCCGGTGTTCGCCTGCGCAAGGGCAACAGCGAGCCACTGCAAGACGGCGAAGTGATCCGCATCGGTGATTATGAGATCCAGGCGCGCGTCGATTTCAGCCTGCCAGTCACCGACAGCAACCCGTTTGCCGAATCGCCCAGCAGTTTCGAGGCCTTGATGGGGCGCCAGAGCGCAGCGGCGCATACACCGTCGCCGATGCATGCGCCATCGCCGATTCAAGTGACGTCGCCTGCGCATTTCCAGGGCGGGTCGGCCATGGACACCCTGCCGGACCTGTTCGATTTCTTGAGCCCGAGCAGTGTCCCGCCCGCCACCCAGCCCGACCATGTGCCGGCCGAGCAACACGATTTCCGCCCGCCGACACCGATTCCCCGGCCGAGCCCGCCGCCCGTGGCCGAACCCGTGATACCGCCGTCTGCCTCGGTGATTCCGGATGACTGGGACCCCTTCAGCGACAAGCCCGCGCCAGTGGCGGTGGCCCCGCTGCCCGTGGCCCCGCCGCCTGTGCCGCTACCGCCGGTGGTTGAGCCGGTCGCGACGTCTGCCCCGCAGGCTCCGCTCGCCGACATCTTTGCTGAAATCAGTGCACCGCCGCCGCCACCCGTGCCTGAAGCGTCGGTCACCCGCGTCGAGCCCCCGGTCGCAGCTCCAGTTGCTCCAGTTGCTCCAGTTGCTCCGGTTGCTCCGGTTGCTCCGGTTGCCCCAGTTGTTTCAGTCGCCCCGGTCGAGGCCAACCAGCCCGACTTGCTGCAAGCGTTCCTGCGCGGTGCCGGGCTGGACCAGTTGCGCCTGGACAAGGCCAACGCCGAAGCGCAGATGGAGAGCATCGGGCGCAGTTATCGGTTGATGGTCGAAGGCCTGATCGATGTCTTGCGCGCCCGCAGCAGCCTCAAGGGTGAGTTCCGTATCCAACAGACGATGATCCAGCCGGTGGAAAACAACCCGCTGAAATTCGCCCCCAATGTCGATGAAGCCCTGCTGTTGCTGTTGCGCCACGGCAACCAGGCGTTCATGGCCCCGGACGCGGCGGTGCGTGACAGTTTCGATGACTTGCGGGCTCACCAACTGGCGGTGATGGCCGGTGTGGAAGCGGCCATCAAGCATTTGCTGGGGCGCTTCGAGCCGGCGCAACTGGAAGAACGCATGGCCAAGCCCGGTGGGCTCTCGGGTATTTTCAGCGGCTCGCGACAGGCCCAGTACTGGCAGCAGTTCACCGAGCTCTACAGCAACATTTCCCGGGAGGCCCAAGAGGATTTCCAGGACCTGTTTGGTCGCGAGTTCAGCCGCGCCTACGAAGAACACAGTACGCGACAGCGACGCCGCTAAGCGGCGCCGTCCCATAACAAGATTGATCGGCACACAACGGATAGCTCAAACGTCATTGAGGACGCAGGATGATTCCCAGGTTTTTACTCGCAGTCGCCACCGTGCTTCTGCTGACGGCGTGCGCCAAGGATGCGGCCAACCCCCAGCCCGAAGAAGCTGAGGCCGACACCGCCGCCATCGAGCTGCACTTTCACGCCATTGCCGGCCTCAACCCCGGCGCCACCGGCCAGCCGGCCCCGGTCCGGGTGCGCATTTTCGAACTGAAAAATGCCGCCACCTTCGGCCGTTCCGATTATTTCGCCCTGGCCGAACGGGCCCAGGCCACGCTGGGCGCCGACCTCATCGACCAGGACGAAGTGCTGGTCCAGCCCGGCCAGCAACTGAGCCTGCAACGCGACCTCGACCCGGCCACGCGGCACATCGGAATACTGGTGGGCTATCGCGAGCTGGACCAGTCGCTGTGGCGCACGGTGATGAATGTCCCGGCGCGCGAATACACCGAATACCAGATCAGCCTCGATGTGCGCGCCGTGCGCAGCGCCGTCGTCGTCCCCCCATCCAGCCCTGCCCAATAAGCAATCGGAGCCCCCATGTCCTGGAACAATCGCGTGGTCTGGTCGGAAGGCATGTTCATTGGAACGCAGCACTTCCAACAGCATGACCGTTACCTGGAAAACCTCATCGACGCACGCAGCCGCCCCTTGTCGGCCGGCGCCTGGGGTTTTTCCGAATTGCTGATCGACCAGGGCCTGCTGGCCCAGGGCAAGCTGGCAATCATCTCGGCGCGCGGCCTGTTGCCGGACGGTACGCCCTTCAACATTCCCCAGGATGACCTGGCGCCGATCCCATTGAACGTCGACGACAACCTGCGCGATGGCCTGGTGTACCTGGCCTTGCCGCTCAAGCGCGCCGGCGCCCGGGACACCGTGGACGAAGGTGAAGACCTCGGCGCTGCGCGTTATGTGAGCCAGGTGTGCGAAGTGCGCGACGACAACGCACCGTTCGAAAACCGCGCACCGGTGGCCCTCGGCTCGCGGGCGCTGCGGCTGTTGACCGAACAGGATGGCATCGGCGACTACGCCGCCATCGGCGTGGTGCGCATCAAGGAAAAACGCGCCGACCGTGCATTGGTGCTCGACGACGCCTACATCCCGCCGCTGCTGGATGTGATCGCCTCCAAGCCGCTGGCGGCGTTCCGCAGTGAACTGCTGGGCCTGCTGCATCAACGCGGCGAAGCCCTGGCCGGGCGGGTGGTGGCGTCTGGCGCCGGTGGTGCCTCGGAAATTGCCGACTTCATGCTGTTGCAACTGGTCAACCGCGCCCAGCCGTTGATCCAGCACCTGAGCCAGTTGAGCCCGCTGCATCCCGAGCGCTTCTACAGCGAGCTGGTGAGCCTGGCCGGGGAGTTCTCCACGTTCACCGCGTCCGGGCGACGACCGCAGCAATACCCGTCTTACCAGCACGATGACCTGGCGCTCAGCTACGCGCCCGTGATGCAGGCCCTGCGCGAAGCCCTGTCGATGCTGATCGACAGCAAGGCGACACCGATTCCGATTGTCGAGAAAGCCTACGGCATCCACGTGGCGATGCTGGCCGACAAGACCCTGCTCGACAGTGCCAGTTTCATCCTGGTGGTGCGCGCCGACGTGCCGGCCGAGACCCTGCGCGGCCGCTTCGGCCAGCAGAGCAAGGTCGGTTCGGTGGAGCACATCCGCGACCTGGTCAACCTGCAACTGCCGGGCATCGGCCTGCTGCCGTTGCCGGTGGCGCCACGGCAGTTGCCGTACCACGCCGGTTCCACCTACTACGAGCTCGACCGGGGCAGCGATCACTGGCAACAGTTGAGCAACTCCGGCGGGTTTGCGTTCCACATCGCCGGCCAGTTCCCAGGGCTGAACCTGGCCTTCTGGGCGATCCGAGGATAAACCGCGATGAGTAACGACGATCGTACCCAGTTCATGCCGACGCCCGGTGGCCGTGGTGGAGATCCCTTCCGCCCGGACGCTGGTCGGCCACAGCCGACGCCTGCGCCTGCACCGCTGTCGATGCCAGCCGCGCCGGTGTTGACCGGCAAGGCCGAGGGGCTCAACCCGCTGGAAAGCGCCGCCGGCCCGCTGCTGGCGCTGCTGACGCGCCTGCGCAACACCATTGCCCACCCGGCGCCGGCCAGTCTGCGCGCGCAACTGCTGGCCTACCTGCGCCAGTTCGAAGAGCGTGCCGAGGCCGCCGGTGTGGTGCGCAACGATGTGCTGCTGGCCCGCTACGCCTTGTGCACCGCGCTGGACGAAGCGGTGTTGAGCACCCCGTGGGGCGGCACCAGCGATTGGGGCAAGCAAAGCCTGTTGATCACCGTGCACAACGAAGCCTGGGGCGGCGAGAAGGTGTTCCAGTTGCTGGAGCATTGCCTGCAAAGCCCGCGCGAGCGCCTGTATCTGCTGGAGCTTTTGTACCTGTGCATGTGCCTGGGTTTTGAAGGGCGCTACCGGGTGATGAACGACGGTCGCAGCCAACTGGAAGCGTTGCGTGAGCGCACCAGCGCGGTGATCCGCAGTGCCCGGGGTGACTACGAGCGCGAGCTGTCGCCGCATTGGCGCGGTGTCACTGTGGCCCGTGATCGACTGGCGCAATTCATGCCGCCGTGGATCGCCGTGGCCATCGGTGCAGCCCTGTTGCTGGCGCTGCTGTTCGGCCTGCGCATGAAACTGGCGTCCGATGCCGAGCCGGTGTTCAAGAACATTCATTTCCTCGGTGAAATCCCGGTGCAGACCATCGACCGCCCTGTGGTGCAGCCGAAAGTGATCGAGCGCCCACGCCTGGCCGGCTTCCTCGCCGATGAAATCCGCGCCAACCGGATTGCCGTGGAAGACGCCGTCGACCGCTCGGTGGTGACCATCCGCGGTGATGAACTGTTCGCCTCGGGCAGCGCCAGCATCAAGGACGATTTCCAGCCGCTGATGCTGCGCATCGCCGAGGCGGTGCGCAAGGTCAAGGGCCAGGTCCTGGTCACCGGGCACAGCGACAATCGCCCGATCGCCACCCTCCGGTTCCCGTCCAACTGGGCGTTGTCCGAAGCGCGGGCGCAATCGGTGCTGCAAATTCTCTCGGCCAAGACTGGCCAGCCCGAGCGCTTCAGCGCCGAAGGCCGCAGCGACACCGAGCCGTTGGCATCCAACGCCACCACAGAGGGGCGTGCGCGCAATCGTCGGGTTGAAATCACAGTATTGGCGGAGGGGGTCGAGTGAAGGCGTTTTTCAGTTTCATGACCCGCTGGGTCATTCCATTGCTGGGGTTGATCGCCCTGAGCCTGATCATCTGGTTCGTGGGCCCGCTGCTCGATTGGCTGGTGCCCGAAGGCCGCCGCTGGGCCTTGATCATCCTGGTGTTCGCGGTATGGATCGCCTACCGGGTTTTCCGCATTATCCAGGCGCGCCGTCAGGCCGCCGAAGTGATGCGCAGCCTGGCCGCGCAAACGCCACCGGACCCGACCAGCATCGCCACCGCCGAAGAGCTCGAAACCCTGCGTCAGCGCATGGACGAAGCCTTGGCCCTGCTCAAGAAAGCCAAGCTGGGCGGTGACGAGCGCCGTAATCTCTACGAGCTGCCGTGGTACGTGATCATCGGCCCGCCGGGTTCGGGCAAGACCACCGCGCTGGTCAACTCCGGGCTGCATTTCCCGCTGGCCGCGCAACTGGGCGCCGGTGCCGTACGCGGTGTCGGCGGCACGCGCAATTGCGATTGGTGGTTCACCGACCAGGCGGTCCTGCTCGACACCGCCGGCCGCTACACCACCCAGGACAGCGACGCGACCATCGACAAGGCCGCGTGGTTGGGCTTCCTGGGCCTGTTGAAAAAACAACGGGCCCGGCGCCCGATTGACGGGGCGTTCATCGCCATCAGCCTGTCCGACCTGCTGCTGGGCAGCGACGCCGAGCGCGCCGCCCATGCCGCCGCCATCCGGCTGCGGATCCAGGAGCTCTACACCCAACTGGGCGTGCGCTTCCCGATCTACCTGATGCTGACCAAGCTCGACCTCGTGCCGGGGTTCATGGAGTATTTCGATACCCTGAGCAAGGAAGAACGCGCCCAGGTCTGGGGCATGACCTTTGCCCTGGACGATGGCAAGAGCAGCGACAGCCCGCTGGCGCACCTGCAAAGCGAATTCACCGGCCTTGAGCAGCGCCTCAACGACCGCCTGGTGGAACGCCTGCAACAAGAGCGCGACCCGGCGCGCCGTGATCTGATCTACGGTTTCCCGCAGCAGTTCGGCGCCTTGAAAGATTGCCTGCAAAGCTTCCTCGAAGGCGTGTTCAAACCCAACGCCTTCGAAGAGCGCGTGTTGCTGCGCGGCGTGTATTTCACCAGCGGCACCCAGGAAGGCAGCCCGATCGATCGCCTGATCGGCTCCATGGCCCAGAGCATGAACCTGGACCGTCAGCACCTGGCGCGCCAGACCGGCACCGGGCGCAGCTACTTCATCGAAAAACTCTTCACCGCCGTGGCCTTCGCCGAACGCGGGTTGGTGGGCGTCGACCCGAAAGTCGAGCGGCGGCGCAAGTGGATCGCCCGCGGCGTACTGGCTTCCACCGTGGTGCTGGTGCTGGTGGTCAGCACGTTGTGGTGGGTCAGCTACCGCGCCAACCAGGCCTACATCGCCCAGGTCGACCAGAAGGTCGCGCCGTTGGGACAAACCGTGCAGAACCTCAGCCCGGCGCAACGCGACGTCCTCGCCGTGTTGCCGTTGCTCAACGCCGTGAAACACCTGGCTGACGACGCACCGAGCTGGGCCGAAGGCCTGGGCCTGTACCAGGGCGACATGCTCGAAGCCGAGTCTGGCAGTGTCTATCGCAAGCTGCTGATCGCGGTGTTCGCGCCACGCTTGCTGACGCGCATCGAAGAGCAACTGCACAGCGGCGGCAATTCGGATTTCCTCTACGAAGGCTTGAAGGCCTACCTGATGCTCGCCGACACCGAGCATTACGATGCCGATTTCATCAAGGCCTGGATCGCCCTGGATTGGGACCGCAGCCTGCCGCGGGATTTGCCGGCCGAGCAGCGCCAGGCCCTGACCGCGCATTTGCAGGCGCTGTTCGAGCGGCGTCCGCCCCTCGCGCGCCTCGACCCACGCCTGGTCGAAGACCTGCGCCGTCAGTTGCAGCAATTGCCGGTGGCCCAGCGGGTCTACGACCGGATCAAGCGCCAGAAACTGCCCGAAGGCATCCCGGACTTCCGCATCAACGAAGCCGCCGGGCGTGATGCAGCGCTGGTGTTCAGCCGCAAGAGCGGCAAGCCATTGGGCGAGCCGCTGAGCGGGTTCTTCACCGTCAAGGGCTATCGCCAGGGCTTCCTGCTCACCAGCCTGAGCCAGACCGGCACCCTGGCCGAAGAGCAATGGGTGCTGGGCTTTGAGCAGGCCGATCAGCAAAACGTCGCCAGCCTGGCCGCCGATGTGCGTCGCCTGTACTTCCAGGATTACCTGCGCCAATGGGACGCCTTGCTGGCCGACATCGACTTTGTGCCGATCACCAGCGTGGCCCAGGCCGCCGATGTACTGCGGGTGATTTCCGGCCCGACCTCGCCGTTGAAAAAACTGCTGGTGGCGGTGGCGAAGGAAACCGACTTGCAACAGGATGAACGCCTGCTGGCCGCCCAAGGTGCGCCGGTAGAAGGCGGTGTGGACAAGCTCAAGGAACGCCTGGGCAGCTTGCTCGGCCAGGAGCAGGCGACGCAAAACGCACCGGCGCAAAGCGATGACCCGATCACTGCGCACTTCGCCGAGCTCAACAGCATCGTCAGCAAAAGCGAAGGCGAGCCAGCGGTCATCGACGGTCTGCTGGCGGACATGAACGCCCTGTACGTGCAGGTCAGTGCCATGGTCGGTGCCAGTGGCGACGCCTTGCTCGGCGAAGCGAAGAACCAGGCAGCCGCCGCCGCTACGCGCGTCAGCCTTAATGCCGAACGCCAGCCGCCGCTGGTGCAGGGCCTGGTCAAGTCGGTGGTCAACTCCACCACCAACAGCATGATGGGCGGGGTGCGCAACCAACTGAACGCCGCCTGGACCAGCGAAGTGGTGAACATCTATCGCCAGTCCCTGGCCGGGCGCTATCCGATGTCGCCAGGCAGCGCGCGGGACGCGACCCTGGATGACTTCGGCCAGTTCTTCGGCGTCGGCGGGGTGATGGACAACTACTTCCGCAAGTACCTGCAACCCTACGTCGACACCTCGACCCCGACCTGGCGCTGGCAACCGGGCGCGGCACAGAAGCTCGGCATCGCCCCTGGCGTGCTGCAGACCTTCCAGCGCGCGGCGACCATCCGCGATGCGTTCTTCCGTTCCGGTGGTACGCAGCCGATGGTGCGTTTCGAGCTCAAGCCGGTGGCGATGGACTCGACCATCACCCAGTTCCTGCTCGACCTCGACGGCCAGCAACTGAGCTACGACCACGGCCCAAGCCGCCCGACTGCCATGCAGTGGCCGAACCCGGGCAGCATCGGCGTGGTGCGGATCTCGATCATGCCGCCGTCGTCCAGCGGTCGCTCCGGCATCACCCTGGATGGGCCGTGGGCCTGGTTCCGGCTGCTGGAACAATCGGACCTGACCGCCGGCAACTCGCCGGATCGCTTCAACCTGCGGCTGCGGGTCGATGGCGCCAGCGCCTCTTATGAGCTGCGGGCCAACAGCGCCTTCAACCCATTCAAGAGCCGGGTGCTCAGCGGCTTCAGCCTGCCGGAGCGGCTATGAGTACACCGGGCTTTTATGGAAAGTTGGCCAGCCGCGGCGATTTCGTCAGCCGTGGCTTGCCCCAGAGTTTTATCGGCCCGTGGGATTCGTGGTTGGCGGCGGGTTTGCTCGCCAGCCAGACCAGCCTCGGCGAGCGCTGGCTGGATGCCTATCTGGTCAGCCCGCTATGGCGCTTCATGGTCGCGCCGGGCGTGTGTGGCCCGGACGCCGCGGTCGGGGTGGTGATGCCGAGCATCGACCGGGTCGGTCGTTATTTTCCGCTGACCGTCGCGATGCTGCTGGAGCCTGACGCGGACCCGGCGTCGGTGGTGGGCGGTGCGGACGAGTGGTTTGAGCGAGTCGAGAACCTGTTGCTGAGCACGTTGAGTGTGGAGGCCAGTTTCGAGGCGTTCAACGAACAGCTGGAGACCCTGGGCAGCCCGATGTACCTGCCGCGCACGCCGAGCAGCCGCTTCGCCAGCCTGCATCGCTTCGATGCCACCGACCCGCAGCGGCGCATGAGCGCCCTCGCCGAGGCGGCCTGCGAAGGCGCGAGCCTGTGGTGGGGCCAGGGATCGGAACGCATTGCCCCGGGTTTGATGCGCTGCCAGGGATTGCCGGCGGCGGCTGATTTTGCGCAATTTTTGCTCGGCCAAGAAGGTGTTGTGTAGATGCGTCCAAGTGCCGGAAAAGCAATCAAGTCTGCAAGCAAGAGCCATGTCGGGATGGTCCGCCAGGTCAACGAAGACGCCTGCCTGGACCTGCCGGAAAACGGCCTGTGGGTGGTGGCCGACGGAATGGGCGGGCACGCGGCGGGCGACTACGTCAGCAGCCTGATCGTCGACAGCCTGCGCGGCATTGCCGTGGGTCGTTCTCTGGACGAATACGTCGCGGCGCTGCAAAGCGACCTGCTGCGGGTCAACGCCGCCGTGCGGGAAGAAACCGCCAACCGTGGCGTGACGATGATGGGCAGCACCGTGGTGGTGTTGGTCGCCCGCGACCTGCGCGGCATGTGCCTGTGGGCCGGTGACAGTCGTTTGTACCGCTTGCGCGACGGCGTGCTCGAAGGCATCTCCCGGGACCACAGTTACGTCCAGGATCTGCAGGACAGCGGCCTGCTCAGCGAAGCCGAGGCGCGGGTGCATCCGCGGGCCAACATCGTTACCCGGGCCATTGGCGTCGAGGGGCAACTGAACCTGGCGCTGACCGAGCTGTTGCTGGTGCCCGGCGACAGTTACCTGTTGTGCAGCGACGGGCTGACCAAGACCGTCGAGGACGATGAAATCCGCGAGGTATTGAGCCACGACGAGCCCGGCGAAATCGCCAGCAGCCTGGTGTCCCTGGGCCTGATGCGCGGCGCGCCGGACAACATCACCGTGGTGGTCGTGAAGGTGCCGTCATGAGCTTGACCCTGAACATTGTCATCCCCGGCTACGACATCGAAGGGCCGATCGGCGAAGGTGCGATGGCCAGCGTGTACCTGGCGACCCAGCGTTCGCTGGAACGCAAGGTGGCGTTGAAAGTGATGGCCGCCGCCCTGGCAGCCGACCCGACCTTCTGCGAGCGTTTCCTGCGCGAAGGCAAGACCCTGGCGCGCCTGTCGCACCCGCACACCGTCACCATCCATGACATCGGCAACGTCGGTGAGCTGTATTACATGGCGATGGAGTACCTGCCCAACGGCACGCTCAAGGAACGCATCGCCGCGGGCCTGACGCCGGAGCAGGGCCTGACCTACATCCGCCAGATCGCCTCGGCCTTGGGTTATGCCCACGGGCTGGGCCTGGTCCACCGTGACGTCAAGCCGGCCAACATCCTGTTCCGCGCCGATGGCACGGCGGTGCTTTCGGACTTCGGCATCGCCAAGTCCCTGGACGACCGCACCCAGTTCACCCAGGCCGGCTTTGCCGTCGGCACGCCCAGCTACATGAGCCCGGAACAGGCCCGTGGGCAAGACATCGACGGCCGCGCCGATCTGTATGCCCTGGGTGTGGTGCTCTACGAAATCCTTGTCGGCAAACTGCCGTATACCGGCAACGACGCACTCTCCACCGCCCTGGCGCACCTGACCGAACCGTTGCCGGAACTGCCGGTGCACCACGGCCGTTACCAGGACGTGTTGCGCAAGCTGCTGGCGAAGGATCCTGCGGAGCGTTTCCCGGATGCGGCGGCGTTGCTGCGGGCGTTGGATAACCTGCCAGACGAGTCGGCGGAAGCGACGTTGATTCGGCCGTTGTCGTTGCAACTGCCGCAGACGCCGAAACCGGTGGATGACTTGGCGGGTTTGACGCCCATGTCCATCGACATTCCCAGTGGCCCGGCTTACTCACCACCGCCGCCACCATCGCAGGCAAAACCACAGTCCAAGCCCGTTGCGCCGCCGATAAAGCCGACGGTTCAATCCTCGGTGTCGGAGCAGCGCAAGGGGCCAGTGTTCGCCCTGGCGGCCGTTGCGGTCGCCGTGGCGCTGGCGTTGGGTGGCGCGGGTTATTGGTGGTTGTCCGGTGATGACGGCAAAGACGTGAAGACGCCAGTGGCCACGACCACCTCGGTCAAGCCCCCGGAAGTGAAGCCGCCCAAGGCCCCGGAAGTGCCAGCGGTCAAACCGCCCGTTGCCCCGCCGGCTCAGCCGCCCGTGGCGACCGAAGCCGACGGCGGCCAGCGTCCGCTGTTGATGGCTGGCAAGAAAACCCTGTTCCAGCGCGTGCTCAGCAAACCGGGGGCGAAGCTCGCCGATGCGCCGGGCGCCGCGCCGGGCAAGGCGCTGCCGGCGTTTTCCGTGCTGTACGTGTATCAGCGCAAGGACGTCGACGGCGGTTCGTGGGTGCGGGTCGGCGCGGCCACTGACGGGCGCAGCGACGGCTGGTTGCCCGCTGCCCAGGTCAGCGACTGGAAGCAGAGCCTGGTGCTCAAGTTCACCGAACGTTCCGGCCGTGCGCCGGTGATGTTCCTGCGTCAGGCTGGTGAAGTGGAGAAGCTCCTGGCTAACCCTTCGGCGGCCAAGAACGTGTTGCTCAAGGCCCAGCAGAGCCCGCAGGAGGACCAGCAAGTGCTGGCCCTGGAGCCGGCCGCCAGTGCGGTGCCGCAGAGCCAGTTCTACCTGTTGCCGATCTTCGATTCCCGCGAAAGCCTGGATGAAAACGGCCAGCCGGTGCAGTTGCTGAATGTCGCGTCCATCGACCCTGGCAACACCCCCAAGGCTGCGAGCAACACGCCGATCACCACCGCCAACGCCGATGCGTTCCGCACGGCCGTGGTGCTGGTGGTGGACACCACCGTGTCGATGCAGCCCTACATCGACCAGGTGCGCGACGTGGTTCACGAACTGCAAACCCGCATTGCCGAACGCGGCGAGTTGGACAGCGTCAGCTTCGGCATGGTGGGTTTCCGCAGCAGCATCAAGAAAACCCCGGGCCTGGAATACGTCGCCAAGACCTTGATCACCCTCGAACAGGGCCGCGACCCGCAACGCTTCATGGACCTGGCGCGGCAGGTCAAGGCCTCGACGGTGTCGAGCCATTCGTTCAACGAAGATGCGTTCGCCGGGGTCATGGAAGCCGTCGAAGGCATGGACTGGTCCGGTTACGGCGGGCGTTTGATCCTGCTGGTCACCGACGCCGGGGCCCTGCGCAAGAACGATCCATTTGCCGCCACGCAAATGAACGAGGCCGAAGTGCGCCAGGCGGCGCTGGGCAAGCAGATCAAGATCTACGCCCTGCACCTGCTCAGCGACGCCGGCAAGAAAACCCACAGCGGTGCCCAAAGCCAGTACCGCACCCTGACCGCCGACGCCAACCCGCAGATCGGCGACCTGTACATTCCGGTGCCGGGCGCCGATGTGCGCAAGTTTGGCGAGCGCGTCGACGAGATCGGTTCGGTGTTTGCCGACCTGGTGCATCAGGTGCGCAGCAACAAGGCGCAAAGCGTGCCGCTGCTCAGTGCCGCGCCGAGCCTGGCCGACAAATCGGCCGCGGTTGGCTACGCGATGCACATGGACTTTTTGGGGCGTAAATCCGCCAGCCAGGCGCCGCAACTGGTCAGCGCCTGGACCGCCGACCGCGACCTGACCAACCCGGCACTGCCGGCGTTCCAGGTCTGCGTGATGCTGACCAAGCTACAACTCAACGACTTGCAACAATCGCTGAAGCTGATCGTCGACGCGGCCCGCAAGACCCAGAGTTCGCCCAAGGACTTCTTCCAGGAAATCGCCAGCGCCAGTGCCTACATGAGCCGCGACCCGTCGGCCCTGCGCAAGGGCGGCAACCTGGCCGACGGCGGGATTCTCGGCGAGTACCTCGAAGGGCTGCCGTACCGCAGCAAGTCGCTGAACATGACCCAGGATCTGTGGCTGTCCTTGAGCGTGGCCGAGCAGGAAGATTTCATCGACGAGCTGGATTCGAAAATCCGTCTCTACGAAACCTTCCACAACGACCTCGCCAACTGGGTGCGCTTCGGCGATGCCGAGCCGGGTGACGCCTTGTACCGCGTTCCATTGTCGACGCTGCCGTGATGCTGACCCTGAACGCCGTGCATAAAAGCCGGGGCGCCGGCAGCCAGCGCTACAGCCTGGTGATTCCACGGCTGCACTTGCGCGGCGGTGAACAACTGGCGGTGGTCGGCCCCAGCGGCTGTGGCAAGAGCACTTTGCTGGACCTGCTGGCGCTGGTGCTGGCGCCGGATCAGGCCGGGCAGTTCGACTTCACGCCCGCCAACACGCCGCTGGACATCGCCAAATTGTGGCGTGCGTCGCAACAGGGCACCTTGGCCGAGCTGCGTAGCCGTTACCTGGGTTATGTTCTGCAAACCGGCGGCCTGTTGGGCTTCCTGGACGTGCGCGGCAACATCGCGTTGTCGCGCAAATTGCTGGGCTTGAAGGATGACGCAAGCGTGACGCGCCTGGCTGGGCAGTTGGACATTGCCGATCAACTGGACAAAAAACCGGCGGACTTGTCTGTCGGCCAACGTCAGCGGGTCAGCTGTGCCCGGGCGTTGGCCCATGGGCCGCGCCTGCTGCTGGCCGATGAACCGACCGCCGCCCTCGACCCGCTGAACGCCGAGCGCGTCATGCAGTTGCTGGTGGCCCAGGCGCGCGAGCACGGCGTGTGCTGCGTGGTCGCGACCCACGATGAAGCGCTGGCCCGCGCCAGCGGTTTGCAGGTGCGGCGCATCAGTTGCCGTCGCGATGTCGACGGCGGTGTCACCGCCACCCTCGGGGAGGCTTGCTGATGCGCGGCACGCTGGTGGCTTCCCTGGCCTGGCAGGATTACCGCAACGATGCCTGGCTGTCGGCCTGCTCGGTGTTGGCGCTGGTGGCCGTGGTGGCGCCGTTGCTGGTGCTGTTCGGCCTGAAGTTCGGCCTGGTCAGCAGCCTCACCGAACGCTTGCAGAACGACCCGGCCACCCGGGAAATCATCCCTTTGGGCGGCGGTCGTTTCAGTGCCGAGTTCGTCGAACAATTGAGCCAGCGCAGCGACGTGGCTTTTGCTTTACCGCGCACCCGGCAGATCGCCGCCACGGCGGATTTGAGCGGCGATGCGTCGCTCGTCACGGTCGAGATGATTCCCACCGCAGCCAGCGATCCCTTGTTCGATCACTTGCCGGTGCCGCAAGGCCTGGATCAAGTGGTGCTCAGCCAGACCGCCGCTGAAAAGCTCGGCGCCAAGGCCGGCGATTGGTTGCAGGCCAGCTTCGGCCGGCAGGTGGCCGGTCGCAGCGAGGCGCAGCGCACCCGCGTGCAGGTGCTGCACGTGCTGCCATTGGAAGCCTTCGCCCGGGACGGCCTGTTTGCGCCGCTGGCGTTGCTGGAGGCGGCGGAGGATTACCGCGACGGCCGTGCCGTGCCCGCGTTCGCTTGGCCGGGCGATGCGGTGGGCGTGAGCGAGCAACGGGTCTACCCGGCGTTTCGTTTGTACGCCCGCAGCCTCGGCGATGTCGAACCGCTGCGGCAGTATTTCGCTGGGCAAAACCTGTTGGTATCGACCCAGGCCCAGACCATCGCACAAGTGCAATCGCTGAGCCGCAATCTGTCGATCGTGTTCTGGATCATCGCCGGGTTGGCCTTGGCCGGCGCGTTCGCGGCGATCTTTGCCGGCGCCCTGGCGGCGGTCGAACGTAAGCGCCGGGAGCTGTCGGTGTTGCGCCTGCTGGGGGTTTCCACCGCGGCGCTGTTGTTGTTCGTGGTGTTGCAGGCGCTCTACAGCGCCACACTTGCGGCCCTGCTCAGTGCTGGTCTGTATGGCGTGGCGCAGTCGGGCCTGAATTATTTATTTGCACAGATGCCCGGCGAATACGCCAGTCATCTGTTGGTGCGTCACTACACCTTGGCCCTGGTGGCCGTGCTCGGCGTCAGTGCCGTCGCGGCGGCGTGTGGCGGCTGGCGCGTGGCGCGCATCCAGGCGTGTGAAGGAATTCGCGATGTATAAGTTATTGGGCGCCGCCGTGGCGCTGAGCCTCGCCGGTTTGGTCTGGGCTGATGAAGGCACGGACAAGCTGGATAACCCCAAGCCGTTGCCCGACGACGTCAGCCTGCCGCTGCCGTGCGAAGGCCAGATGGTGTTCCGCTACGTCTACATCCTCGCCCAGGGCACCCTGGACGACCGCGAGATCAGCCTCGGTTACCCGTTCAGCGAAGGCGAGGCGGGCTATCAACAGTCGTTCATTTCCGGCTACCGGCGCGACTTCATCAACGGCCAGTTCACCCTCAAGGACCTGCCCAAGGACTGGAACAAGACCATCACGCCGTTGATGCCCAAGACCGACGCCAAGACGCCGCTCAAGCCGATGCTGTACTTCATCGGCAAGTACGAAGTCACGGCCCGGCAATACGCCCAGGTCATGGCCCAAGCGCAATCACTGGCCAGCGGCGAAGCGGCGCCAGCCTGCGAAACCTTGCAAGCCGATTTGCCCCAAGGCGTGGCGGGGCGGTTGCCCAAGGTGAAACTGTCGAGGTTCGAGGCCGAGCGCTTCTCGGCGGTGTACAGCGCCTGGCTGATGAAATACCACAAGGACCTGCTGCCGGTGAGCGGTCGCGGTACTTCCGCCGAAGACGGCGGGCTGGGTTTTGTGCGTTTGCCGACGGAAGTCGAGTGGGAATTCGCCGCTCGTGGTGGGCAAGCCGTGAGCCGTCAGGACCTGGAAGGGCGCCTGTTCCCTCGGCGCCTGGAAGGCAGTGAAAGCGACGGGCCGCTGGCCGATTGGGCGGTGTTCAACCAGGTCGCCGGTGGCACCGGCCAGGCGGCGCGGCTGATGCCCATCGGCACCAAGCTGCCGAACCCTATCGGTTTGTTTGACGTGGTGGGCAACGCCGCCGAGATGGTCCAGGAATCCTTCCAATTGGTGCACGCCGGTCGCCGCCAGGGCGCCTATGGCGGCTTCGTGGTCAAGGGCGGCAACTACCTGGAAGGCGAGGGCACGCTGTTCACCGGCATGCGCCGCGAATACCCGCTGTTCGCCGCTGACGGCACCGAACAAAGCAACGAGACCACCGGTTTTCGTGTGGCCGTCGGTGCCTTGTCGGCGCCGCGTTCGCGCTACAAGGAGTTGTTTGCCCAATGGCAGAAAGAAGGTCGGTTGGCTTCCTTGACCGACGCCATCGATGACGCCGACGACCCGACCAAGCGCCTGGACAGCATCATCGCCGCCAGCGTCGACCCGCGCCTGCAAGCCGAACTGGGCCTGGTCAACGAAGAGCTCAAGCGCAACGTCTCGCTCATCGCCCAGCAGCGCGAGGAAGCGGCAGGCAACCTGATTCAGTCGTCGGCCCTGGTGGCCGAGACGGTCAACAACTACAACATTCGCCTGACCAATCTGCAGAACAGTCGGCAAGCCGCCCTGGACGCCAAGGATGAGGCCAGCGCCACGCTGTTCGCCACGGCCATCGATAACGGTCGCAGCGCGCTCGATGGTGCGGTGGCGATTTATATCGACAACCTGGCGACCGGCACGCGCTACACCGATGCCGTGATCCAGGCGCAGTTTCAACGCATCAAGGAAGAGTTGGAACGCAAGCCAGTATTGGGCAAGAGCCTGGTGGCGCGTGCAACGCTATTCGTTCGTCATGTCGGGAATTATCGTCAGCAAAAACGAGCCGACCCGGCGGCGATATTGAAGGAATTGCTCGCATCGAACGCTCAGCGGTCTTGAGCGTTCGCTGTCAGCGAGCTTGGAAGGGACTCAGGTGGCGATAGCGCCGCGCTGAGCTGGTCAACACTTAAAAGAGAACACAACTATGCTTTTCTCCCGTAAACCTTTGGCTTCGGTTTCCAAGCGTCACTTGCTGATGGTCGCTGTCGGCTTCAGCACCGTACTGACCGGCTGCGCCACGTCGCCGACCTCCAAGGTCGCCTCGAGCACCAAGGTCGAGTACTACCCGAATTGCTACGAGCCGGTGCAGCACCTGCGTTCCACCGAAGGCAACATGACCAAGTCCGTGGTCACCGGCGCTGCCGTCGGCGCGGTCGGTGGTGCACTGCTGGGCGTCCTGACCGCCGATAAGGAAGACCGTGGCCGCAACGCCGCCATCGGTGCCGCGGGCGGCGCCCTGGCCGGTGGTGCAGCCGGTTACTACACCGAGCGCCAGAAGCAGATCGCCGATGACAACATGCGCATCGCCTCCTACGCTGCCGACGTCAGCAAAAGCGCGTCGGACATCGACCGCAGCACTGCCTACGCCAAGGCTTCGCAGCAGTGCTACCAGAGCGCGTTCAGCAAACTGGTTGCCGACCGCAAGGCCAAGACCGTCAATGACACTGAAGGCCGCAAGCGCCTGGCAGAAATCGTCGCCGGCCTGAAAGAGTCGAACGACCTGATTGTCGCGGTCAACGGCAAAGCGTCCGAAGACCTGAACAACTACACCCAGGCTTACGAGAAAGACCTGCAGCAAGTGGGTGTGCAGCGTACTGACGTGGTGACTGTGGCCACTGCCGATACCACGCAGGTTGTGGCGCAGACCAGCACCAAGACCAAGAAGAAAGTGACGCCGGCGAAGAAGAAAGAACTGCCAACCGTGCCTAAAGAAGCGGTCGCCACTGAGAAAACCTTGCAGGACGCCAAGGCCAAACAGGATCAAAGCAAGCAGGTCGCCAGCGCGGGTACCACTCAGGTCAACAGCATGTGCAAAAACCCGGACCTGGGCGACTGGGCACCGGTGCCTTGCCCGAATGTTTGATTGAGTGATGGTGGCTGGTCGTTGATCAGCAGCCAAAACCCAAAACCTTGTGGGAGCGAGCCTGCTCGCGATAGCGTCGGTTCAGTTGGCATTAATGTCGACTGACCCGCCGCCATCGCGAGCAAGCTCGCTCCCACAGTTGTTTTTGGGGGCATATCCGTTGCTGCGGTAACGGCGGCTTAGGGTTCCGCCCTTACGGCGGGTCACTTTTTTCAGACGCCAAAAAAGTAACCAAAAAGGCTTTGCCCCACCACTCGGCACCTCGCTTAGGCTCGGTGTGCCCTCACTCCGGCATTGCTCCGTGGGCCCGCCGCGAAGGGCCATCCATGGCCCAGCGCGGCTACCTCGGCATCCATGCCGAGGTGCCCACTGCGCAATACCTGCGTTCGGCCATCGTGGTTAACGGGGCGCCGAAATCAACGTCCACCGCGAGGCGGCCTAACAGCCGGCCTGGCTCTTGCGGTCGTACACCCCTCAGATCTGTTTGAGCAGGACCTGTGGGAGCAAAGCTTGCTCGCGAGGCGGCCTTATAGCCGACCTGGTTCTCCCGGTCGTACACCCGTCAGATCTGTTTGAGCAGGACCTGTGGGAGCAAAGCTTGCTCGCGAGGCGGCCTTATAGCCGACCTATCTCTCCAGCCGTACCCCAATCCAACTGTGGGAGCGGGCTTGCTCGCGAAGGCGTCTGTTCAGTCGGTATCGATGTTGCCTGATACTCCGCTTTCGCGAGCAAGCCCGCTCCCACAATGGATTGGCGTTGAACTTGAGATTCGGTTCGACACAGAACCCTGTGGGAGCGAGCTTGCTCGCGATGGCGCCGGTTCAGCCTGCATCAATGCAAAGCTCTATACCTTGGCGCCGGGCGCCACCGCCTCCTTGGTTTCCAGATGATCCAACGCCCGCTCAACCAACAACTGCACCCCATCGGCCATGCGACTGATCGCCAGGGCGACACAGCGGCGTGAGTCATCCACGTCGTCAGCCAGGTCGGCGGCGATGGTGCTGATGGAGAGCAGGTCTTCGGAAGCGTTGGCCAGCAAGGTTTCGGTGTCGATGTGGGGGGCGACGATGAACAGCTTGGTGCTGTCGGGTTCGGGCGGTGAGGCGGGCTTGGGGTTGAGGTAGTAGTCGAGGGCGCGGGTGGCGGCGTCATCGAGCTTTTTTTCTTCCTGCGCTTGGACGCGGGATTTGTGGCCGTTTTGCGGTGGATTGGGAGTGACCTTGAACATATTATTTTTCCGGTATTGGGGCTGACATCCTCTCGCTTGCATTCGAAAAGGGTGGCAACTGTGCGTAAGTGTGCAAGACCGGCCCGGAGTATCCGGCAGACCCGAAGGTCTCCCACGCACAGTTGCCATAACGGGGCGCGAGCATAAAAAAATGCTCGTCCAATAGCTATAACCAATTGTGCTCCAGGTCGGACTTGCACGTCCGTGTCACCGTTTTTTGCGATGACGAACAGAGGTTAGCGGCGCTCGTAAGCGCTGCCTAGTTCATGAACAGCCCGGCGTTTTGAAGGAAATGTCCGAGGAACAGGAGAGCAAAAAGATCAAAAGATCGCAGCCTTCGGCAGCTCCTACGGAAATCGATGTAGGAGCTGCCGAAGGCTGCGATCTTTTGCTTTTGAGTTTTGTGACTTGGCAGTCATCTTTCGCGAAAATCAGCTTATCTTCCGACAAAGCGATCCGATGATGGTGTTACGCCGAGGAATCGCTAAACTGCCAGCCAATCATCTTTCATCACGAGGCTGTGCCCATGAAATTTCGTTTTCTGCTGTGGATGCTGGGGTTGTTGATGGGCAAGGCCAGTCGGACCAATCCGGCGTTCCAGCAGCAGTTGGGCGACAAGGAATTGGTGTTTCAGCTGCAAACCCTGGACGGCAAGGTCGCCCGGCATTTCACGGTGAAAAACCAGCGCATCACTAGCCAGTCCGGCACTTACCCGGAGCCTGCGTTCGCCATTGCCTTCAAGGACGCCGCCTATGGCTTCGCCACGATGCAGGCCAAGAACAAGCAGCTGGCGTTCATGACGGGGATTCAGGACAAGTCGATCCAGATCAAGGGCAACCCGGCGCTGGTGATCTGGTTCCAGGGGCTGATGAAGTATTTGAAGCCGAGGAAGGCCAAGAAAGTTTGAGCCGCGCAGACCCTTGTGCCAAAGGGCAAAGGGATTAGTGTGGCGAGGGGATTTATCCCCGCTGGACTGCGCAGCAGGCCCCAAAGGACTAACTGCGGCGAGCCTGCATAAGCGGTGAATCAGGTTTTAGGGCTGCTTCGCAGCCCAGCGGGGATAAATCCCCTCGCCACAAAAGCTCAGTTGCCAGTGTTGGCCATCAATGGCCAAACTGCGAAGCCAGCTCCCGCAGCAACACTTCCGCGTCCAGCACTTTGCTGACTACATCGTTGGCCTTTTCCCGGGTCAAGCCCACGCGTTCAAGCAGCGCGTCCGGGATTTCTTCATCCGGGCCGGAGCCGATGCTGCGCGAGCGCAGCAGGCGCACCGCCAGGCACACCAGGTTCGGATATTCGGCATATTCGCCGTCGTAGTGCGGGTCGTGCTGGAAGCGCAGGGCGGTGGCCAGTTCGTCGGGCATGTCCCAGTAGCGCATCAGCCAGGCGCCGATCTGCTCGCGACTGATGCCCAGCAGGTGCTGTTCCACGTAGCTGTGGCACAGGTGCGGGTTGACCTCCAGGTGCCGGCAGATCAACGAGAAGTGCGGCGGGAACACGTGGGCCAGCAGCAGGTAACCGAAGTTGTGCAGCAGGCCGGACAGGTAGGTCAGGCCGCCTTCGGGTCGCTGGGCGCGCGGCATGGCGCGGGTCAGGCCTTCGATGACGGCGGCGGTGTAGATCGACTGGTGCCAGTACGGCGTGGTGTGTTGCGGGTGGTCCTTGGGCAGGCTCAGGGTCTTGCCCAGGGCCAGGCCCAGCGCCAGGTTGATCACCAGGTCGAAGCCCAGTACCCGGACGATGGCATCTTCCACCGAACGAATCTTGCCGGGTGATGCGTAGTAGGGCGATGCCGCCCAGCTCACCACTTGCGCGGCCAGGGCCGGGTCGGTTTCCACCACGCCGGTGATGTCATCGATGGTCGCGTCGGGGTCGACCCGCAGCTTGATGATTTTCTGCGCGGTTTCAGCCAGCGGCGGGATCTCGATGGTTTCTTCCAGCCGTTGCTGGATACGCCGGGCGGTGAACGCCTGTACGGCCTGGGTGATTTCCTTGCGGTCGTCGTGCGGGCGGTCCAGGTTGGGGGTGATGTTGCTCACGGGTTCACCGAACGTCGCGGCGCTGGCCTTGGTGAGCATGGTCTTGAACGCTTCGCTGGTGACTTCCAGCAACAGCCCCGGCTCACCGGAGTTGATCAGCAACTTCGGTTCGCGCAGCAGGCTTTCTTCGTACAGGCACGGCGAGCTGGTCAGCGCCGGCAGGCCGGGCAGCAGGCTCAGGCTGTGTTTGCCGAGCATGCGCTCCAGGCGTTCGGTCGGCACCGCCGTGAGCTTGCGACCGGTGAGTTCGGCCAGGCGATTGAGGTCCAGCAACTGGCTTTGCGGAAACAGCACCATGAGCGCGCCAACGGCATCGTGCAACAACACCGCCTGCACTTTGCGGGCTGGGTTCAGGCCGGGTCGTTCGAGTACTTCGTCATAGCCGATGCCCAACTTTTCGAGCAACAGCCGAATAACAGACGGAGCGTGCGGGGCTTCGGGGACGAGGGCAGCTTCTGTCATGGTCTGTATCCGTTTTCATACAAGTTGGTCAGTATAACCAGCTTGTCCGGTACGCGCGTCTTGAAAACTGAGCGCGTGCTCACACTTGGCCGTATTGCTGCCCATGACGCAGCCAGCGATCCAGCAGCGGGCTGACGTGGTCGGGCCAGCGTTCCAGCAGGGCCTGGGCGGCGTCGCGTACGGCGGGGAGCAGATCGGCGTCGCGCATCAGGTCGGCTACCTTGAATTGAAGCAGACCCGTCTGGCGTGTGCCGAGCATTTCACCGGGGCCGCGCAACTCGAGGTCTTTTTCAGCGATGATGAAACCGTCGTTGGTTTCGCGCATGATCCCCAGCCGCTGGCGCCCGATCTGCGACAACGGCGGGTGATAGAGCAAGACGCAATGGCTGGCGGCGCTGCCCCGGCCCACCCGGCCGCGCAGTTGGTGCAGCTGCGCCAGGCCCAGGCGCTCGGGGTTCTCGATGATCATCAGGCTGGCATTGGGCACGTCGACGCCCACCTCGATTACCGTGGTGGCAACCAAAAGTTGCAGGGCGCCGGCCTTGAACTCAGCCATGACGGCGGCTTTCTCGGCGGGCTTCATGCGGCCGTGGATCAGCCCGACCTTCAACTCGCCGAGGGCGGCAGTGAGGTCTTCAAAGGTGGTTTCGGCCGCCTGGCAGGTCAGCTCTTCCGACTCTTCAATCAACGTGCACACCCAATAGGCCTGCCGCCCTTCGGCACAGGCGCCGCGCACGCGCTCGATCACCTCCACTCGTCGGGTGTCGGTGACCAGCACGGTATTGACCGGTGTGCGGCCGGGGGGCAGTTCGTCGAGGATCGAGGTGTCGAGGTCGGCGTAGGCGCTCATCGCCAGGGTCCGCGGGATCGGCGTCGCGGTCATGATCAGTTGATGAGGGCACATCCGCCCACCCACGCCTTTCTGCCGCAAGGCCAGGCGCTGTTGCACGCCGAAGCGGTGCTGTTCGTCGATGATCACCAGGGCCAGGTTCTTGAACTGCACTTCGTCCTGGAACAGCGCATGGGTGCCGACCACCATCGGTGCGCCTTCGGCGATCTGTGCCAGGGCGGCGACGCGGTTCTTGCCCTTGAGCTTACCGGCCAGCCAGGCGACTTCGATGCCCAACGGTTCGAGCCAGCGCTGGAAGGTGATGAAATGTTGTTCGGCCAGGATCTCGGTGGGCGCCATCAGCGCCACCTGATAACCGGCCTCCAAGGCCTGCAGCGCCGCCAGGGCGGCGACCACGGTCTTGCCGGCGCCGACATCGCCCTGGATCAGCCGCAGCATCGGCTCCGGCTGGCTCAGGTCGTAGGCGATTTCGTTGCCGACCCGTTGCTGGGCACCGGTGGGGGCGAAACCGAGGTTGGCCAGGTAGCGGGCCGGCAGATCCCTGGCCTTGGGCATGGCCGGGGCGCGCAGGGAACGCAGGCTTTCGCGCAGGCGTTGCTGCGACAGTTGATGGGTCAGCAGTTCTTCGAACGCCAGGCGATGCTGGGCCCAGTGATGGCCGAGGGCGAGTTCGTCGACGTCGGCATCGGCGGGCGGATGGTGCAGGTAGCGGATCGCATCGGCCAGGGGTGCCAGGTGGTAATCCCGGGCCAGTTCCGTGGGCAGCCAGTCGGGCAGGCTGCTGGGGCCGAGCAGGGTCAGGGTTTGCTGGCAGAGCTGGCGCAAGCGTTGTTGGGTCAGGCCTTCGGTGAGCGGATAGACCGGGGTCAGGGTTTCGTCCACCGGCGGCGGTTCGTCGCCGGTGATGGCGCGGTATTCCGGGTGATAGATCTCCAGCCCCGAAGCCCCGGGCCGCGCCTCGCCGTAGCAGCGTACGCGGGTGCCGCGCTTGAGGCCTTCCTTTTGTGCATTGCTGAAATGGTAGAAGCGCAGGCTGAGCCCGCCGGTGCCGTCCTGCAGGCGCACCACCAGGCTGCGACGGCGGCCCATGACTACGTCGGCGCCGCTGACGGTGCCTTCGATCACCGCATCCTGCCCCGGGCGCAAATGGCCGATGGGCACCACGCGGGTGCGGTCCTGGTAACGCAGCGGCAGGTGGAACAGCACGTCCTGGAGGTTTTCCAGGCCGACCTTGGCCAGTTTCTCGGCCATGGCTTCACCGACACCCTTGAGTGTCGTGACCGGCACTTTCGACAGCTCCGTCATGGCCGTGGCTTACTTGCCAGCGGGCGGCTTGGCCACGGAGCACAGACGGATCGAGTCAGCGAGGATCTCGATGGCCTTGGGCCGCGGGAAACTGGCGCGCCAGGCGATGGCGACGGTGCGGAACGGCACGGGCGGCGTCAGCGGGCGGACTTCGATCACGCCCGGGGCGTAATGATGGCTGTCCACTGCCGACAGCGGCAGGATCGAAATGCCCAGGCCCGAGGCGACCATGTGGCGGATGGTTTCCAGGGAGCTGGACTCCACCGTAGTGTGCTTGGCGCCTTCGCTGCCCTTGGTCAGGGTCGGGCAGGCTTCGAGCACCTGGTCGCGGAAGCAGTGGCCTTCGCCGAGCAACAGCAGGCTCTTGTCGTTGAGCAGGGCGGCGTCGATGGTTTTTTTCTGGGTCCAGGGGTGCTGGGCCGGCATCAGGACGTAGAACGGTTCGTCGTAGAGCGGCAGGGTCAGGACGTCGGCTTCGTTGAACGGCAGGGCGATGATGATCGCGTCCAGCTCGCCGTTGCGCAGCTTGTCGCGCAGCACATGGGTGAAGTTTTCTTCGATGTACAACGGCATCTGCGGGGCGACCCGGTGCAGTTGCGGAATCAGGTGCGGGAACAGGTACGGGCCGACGGTGTAGATCGCGCCGACTTTCAGCGGGGCGGTCAGTTGGTTCTTGCCGGCCTGGGCCAGTTCGCGAATGCCCTGGGCCTGCTCCAGGACCTTTTGTGCCTGGGCCACGATGCCTTCGCCCACGGGGGTCAGGCGCACGGCGCTTTTGCTGCGCTCGAAAATCAGCACACCGAGTTCGTCTTCAAGCTTTTTCACGCCCACCGACAGCGTCGGCTGGCTGACGTGGCAACGCTCGGCCGCATGGCCGAAATGCTGCTCTTGGGCGAGGGTCACGATGTAGCGTAATTCTGTGAGGGTCATGGCGAGCGTCCGTGAAGTTGCGAGCCAAGCATACCGGCTGCAATCGATAGACGCACGTTATCAGACTGGGGGTGCGGTGTGACACTGTCCAATGTCTGTGTGGTCAGGGATTTATTTAAGAATGTGGAATTGTCTGTGGGAGCAAAGCTTGCCCGCGATGAAGTTAACGCGGTGTTCGCTGGAACCGAGGTGCCTGTATCGCGAGCAAGCTTTGCTCCCACAGATGCCCTGGCTCCACAGATGGCTTTGCTCCCAATCCCCTGTGCTCCAAAACGCTTACCTGGAACAGGAAGCCCCTGTTAAGGGGCTGGTAATTGAGATCAACGCCGGCGCTTGTCGATGGAGTACACAAACGGTGCCGTCAGTTCGATGGTGCCGTTGGTCAGCAGCTCGGCCGGCGGCTTGGGCAGCGGTTGGGCTTTGCGGATCATTTCCAGGGTGGCCTTGTCCAGCAACTCCGTGCCGGAGCTGCCCACCAGTTCGAATGACAACACGTTGCCTTCGGCATCCACCACGAAGCGCAGGCGGTTGGTGCCTTCCTTGTTCATCTGCTGGGCCCTGGGCGGGTACTTCTTGTACTTGCCCAGGTGCGCCAGCAGCGTGCCCTGCCAATTGGCCTTGGCCGCCGATTGCGCGGGCGACGGGCCAGGAGCCGGTTGTGCGGACTTCTCGGCCACTGACTGGGTTGGCGGGGTGTCGCTGGGCTTCTGCTCCGACGGCTGTTCCTTCGGCGGCTCGGGCTTTTTCTCCACCGGTTTGGGCTTGGGCGGTTGCGGCTTTGGCTTGGGCTTGACCGGCTTGGGCACGGAAATCTCCGGCTTCGGCGCTTCGGCAAGCTTGGGTAGCGGCAATTCTTCGACCGGCTCGGGAGGTTGCGGCGGTGTGACGACTTTGGGCGGTGCCGGTGGCGGCGGGGCTGGTACCGGCGCCAGCTCGACCATCATTGCCTGGGGAGGCAATTCGATGGGCGCGCGTGATGTCCAGTTCAGCGCCACGGCGATGGCGAGCGCATGTACGCCCAGCACCACTGCCAGGCTACCGCTGTAACGCGTCAGCTTTTGGCGCGTCGTGATCATTTCTTGGGCGCCGTCTCGAGTCCGACCAAACCGACCTTCAGGTAACCGGCGCCCCGCAGCGCGTCCATCACGCTCATCAGGTCGCCGTAGTCCACGCCTTTGTCGGCCTGGAAGAAGATTGTCGTGTCTTTCTTGCCTTGGGTCTTGGCGTCGAGGGTCGCGCCGAGGGTTTCGGCCTTGACCTCGTCTTCACCCAGGAATAGGCGCTGGTCGGCCTTGACGCTGAGGAACACCGGTTTCTCCGGCCGTGGCGAAGGCTTGGCCGTCGATGCCGGCAGGTCAACCTTGATGTCCACGGTGGCGAGCGGGGCCGCCACCATGAAGATGATCAACAGCACCAGCATCACGTCGATGAACGGTGTGACGTTGATTTCGTGGTTCTCGGCCAGATCGTCGTCTGCGCCTTCTTTCAAATGCAGGCCCATGGCCGATTACCCCACTTTCACCATGTGCGGTTGCGAGCCACGCTCGGGCGGCAAGTGGTCGAGGTCGCGGCTGACCAGCAGCAGGACTTCGGCCGAAGCGTCGGAGACCTGGGCCTTGTAGCCGGCAATGGAGCGGGCGAAGACGTTGTAGATCACCACGGCCGGGATCGCTGCGACCAGGCCCAAGGCTGTTGCCAGCAGGGCTTCGGCGATGCCGGGCGCGACAACGGCGAGGTTGGTGGTCTGGGTCTTGGCGATGCCGATGAAGCTGTTCATGATGCCCCACACGGTGCCGAACAGGCCGACAAATGGCGCGGTAGAGCCGATGGTGGCGAGCACGCCGGTGCCGCTGCTCATGCTGCGACCACAGGCGGCGACCAGGCGCTCGAGGCGGAAGCTCACACGTTCCTTGATGCCTTCTTTTTCGCGGCTGTTGGCCGACAGGCGCATCTCTTCGAGTGCGTCATGCACCAGCAGGTTGGCAAGAGTGCCGGCCTTCGCGGCGGTGGCGCTGGCTTCCTTGAGGGTGGTGGCTTTTTTCAGGGCGGCGATTTCACCACGCAAGCGACGCTTGGCACCCAGCAGCTCGAAGCCTTTGGCAATCCAGATGGTCCAGGTGATGATCGAGGCGATGGCCAGGCCGATCATCACGATTTTCACGATGATGTCGGCGTTCTTGTACATGCCCCATGGCGACAGGTCGTGAGCCATGCCCAGGGTATTGTCGGCTTCGAGCACTTCAGGTGCGTCGGCTTCGACGGCTTGGGCCGGGTCGGTGGCGACAGGCGTTGCAACGGGAGCGGCCGGGTCGGCCGGTGCCTGGGCAGCAGCCGGTGCGGTGGCCGGCGTCGTGGTCGGCGTCTGTGCATCGGCGAACGCGGCGACAGGTGCCAGCAGCAGGCTGAACAGCAGGGCGGCTACCGTGCTCCAGGCACGAGGTCGATTGGTTGGCGAAGCGGGGGATAGAGAGCGTTTCATGCTGGCCGGACCTGAGAGGAAAAAGAAGGTTGATGTTCTTCCAGGCCTCGTGGGGCCGAGAACAAAAGTGGTGGGCATTATTGCAATTAATTCTTGTTAACAAAAGTAATACAGTTACTTTTTTTCTCACATGGCTAGCCGCTCGTCCCCTGCGAAGGCTAGTCTGCGGCTTTGCCAGAGGAGTTCTTGATGTCCGCGCCTTCTGTTTTGATCGCCGGCTGCGGTGATATCGGCGGCCGCCTGGCCAGCCAGTTAGTGGCCGAGCATTGGCAAGTCCATGGCCTGCGGCGCACGGTTTCGAACCTGCCGGCCGGCGTTATCGGGGTGGCGGGGGATTTGTTCAGCGAGCAATGCCCCGCTGACTGGCCCACCGGGTCGCTGGATTACCTGGTGTACAGCGCCGCAGCCACCGACCATGACGAAGCGGGCTATCGCACGGCTTATGTCGAAGGGTTGCAGCATGTGTTGAGTTGGCTGAAGCAGCATGGCCAGCGGCCCAAGCGCCTGCTTTTTGTGTCCAGCAGCAGCGTTTATGGGCAACAGCAGGGCGAATGGGTGGATGAAACCTCGCCAACCGTGGCCGGCGGGTATTCCGGTCGCCTGATGCTCGAAGCCGAGCAAGTCGCCTTGGACAGTGGCATCCCGGCCAGCCGCGTGCGCCTGACCGGCATCTATGGGCCGGGACGGGAGTGGCTGCTGAGCCAGGTCCGCCAAGGGTATCGCGTCGTGATCGACCCGCCGCTGTACGCCAATCGCATCCACGCCGACGATGCGGCCGGCTTGTTGGCGTTTCTGCTGGAGGCCGATCGCCAGGGCCAGGTGCTGGACGATTGCTACATCGGCGTCGACGACGCCCCTGCGCCACTGGCCGAGGTGGTGGGCTGGTTGCGCGAATTCATGGGCGTGACCGAGTGGGCCGAAGACGCCAGCGTGCGTCGCGCCGGCAGCAAGCGCTGCAGCAATGCCCGGGCGAAGGCCTTGGGCTGGACGCCGCGGTATCCGAGTTTTCGCGAGGGGTATGCGGCGATCCTGGAAGGGCGCTGCTGACACTGGCCTGCTCGGCGTGTGCTCGATGATGGGGTTCGGCGCCAAGGGCTAGTTCTCTATGGGCGCTTACCGTCCTGAGTACCTTCCGGGTCTTGACTTGGTTCATCGAGCTCGCCGAGCATTATCCGCTGCTTGCCGAAGCCAAGAGTGATCTGCAGGCCACCCGCAACCGTTTCAGTCATCTTTTGCGTCGTCGGTGGGCCAACATCCTATCGAACGACCTGACAGCGACAAGGACCGTCATCAATGCAAGCCAGTTTCAGCAAAGGCGTTATCTTTGCACTCTCCGCCGCCGCACTTAACGCCACGATAGGCGTGCTCAGCAAAGTGCTCATGAGCAATGGTTTCACCGCCAGCAGTGTCGCCGTCATAAAGACCGTCCTGGGTTGTCTGCTGCTCTCGGCCTTGCTGCTGTTTATCAAGCGTCCGGCGACGACGGCCAAATGGACCCAGGCGGCGATCTGCGCGTTTCTCGGTATCTTTGTGCTGTTCCACTTCGAAACGGCTGCCTATCGGCATTACGCTGCGGCGGGGGTAGTCGTGATGCTGATGGCCAGCGCTTCCATTTCCTCGATCGTGCTCGGGCGCATAATCCTCAAGGATCCGATCACCGCGAACGCCACTGTGGGTGCCGCCTTGGCGATCGCCGGAATCGCGGTGATCTTTGGCGCCGATCTGCAGCAGGGCTTCACGCTCCAAGGCGTTGCGCTCGCGTCCATGGCGGGCTGCGGCTATGGGGCGTTTTCGGTAGCCATGAAACGGATGGGCGTGTCCGGTGGGCTGCACTTCACTCGTCAGTTGCTGTTCTTCGGCAGCCTGTACTTGCTGATGCCGGCTTCGGCCGACGGCTTCGTGATCGGTGAGCTGTCGCCCTGGGCGATTGCCGCACTGCTGGCGCTGGCCGCGCTGCCGACCATCCTCGGCTTTTTCTGTACCACCAAGGCAATCGAGTACCTCAAGCCATCCCAGGTGCAAGCCTTGGAGCTGACCGAGCCGCTGTTCGCCGCACTGCTGGCATTTGTTGTGCTCAATGAAGTGCCGCGCGAAAGCCTGTACCCGGGCGCACTGCTGATCATCATTGGGCTGTGTTTCTCCAATGAGCTGATCCGCCTGGGTAGAAAAAAGCCTGTTGCGTCTCGCGCGTGAACCTTTGCCGGGAGGGGGCGCTCGTACAGTTAGTTCAAAGCGCCCTATCTCTTACTGCTTTTCCAGCACCCACTGCCGAGTGCCCGGCGTGAACGAAGGCATTTCATCGGCCAGCGCGGCGTTGACGGTCTGGAAGATCTCCAGCTTCTTGCCGTCGCGGGCAAAGATCCAGGTGTTGCCCTGGCCGTTCTGTTGCAGCCAGATGTTGTCGTTTCCACCGCTCATGGAGGCGCAATCGCCGGCCAGGCACAAGGCATAGCGATCGGCACCCGGCAGGCCGCTGACCTGGCCGTCGGGCTGGAATTGCACGGTGGCGCCCTGGCCGGGGCCGCTGGCGATGTTCCAGGTGCCGCCCAGGTAGGCGGCATACAGCGCACGCTCGAAACTGGCGCCGATGGGCGCGCCTTCCGGGACCTGGACTTGTGCGCGATCGAACACCTGCTGCGGTTCGTTCTCGGTGGCGGCCTGGCTCAACTGGTCGCCATCGCGCTTGAGTTCGCTGGCGGAGCTGCCGTAGAAATCGACTTTCCAGGCGCCGTCTTCTTCACCCAGCAATTTGCCTTCGACGTTTTCAAAACCGTTGGTGTAGCGCGCCTGGCCGGCACGGGTGTTGACGTCCCATTCCAGGTTCGGGCCATAGCCCTGCAGCGCTTCGCGAAGCGGGCCGCCCTTGGCGGCAGCGTCGATGGCTGCCTGGTTGATCCAGGTGCCGCTGATGTCACGGTCGGCAGGGTCGCTGGCACAGCCGCCCAGAAGCAGGGCTGCCAACGAGAGAGCAAGCGCTTTGCGCATGGTGGAATCCTTTCAAGACGAAAACGGCGCAGCGGGGGAGGCTGCGCCGGCCTTATTACTCGATGACCAGGATGGCATCCATCTCAACCTGAGCGCCCTTGGGCAGGGCCGCCACGCCGATGGCGGCGCGGGCAGGGTAAGGCTGGTCGAAGTACTTGCCCATCACCTCGTTGACCTTGGCGAAGTGGCTCAGGTCGGTGAGGAAGATGTTCAGCTTGACGATGTCCTTGAACGAACCACCGGCGGCCTCGGCCACGGCCTTGAGGTTTTCGAACACCTGCACGGTCTGGGCTTCGAAGCCTTCCACCAGCTCCATGGTCTTGGGGTCCAGTGGAATCTGGCCCGACATGTACACGGTGTTGCCGGCCTTGATCGCCTGGGAATAAGTACCGATGGCGGCCGGGGCCTTGTCGCTGGTGATAACGGTCTTGGTCATGAATGACTCCTGATAACGAATGGGCTACGCGCGCATGCGGGTGATGCGGATAACGCCGGTCAGGGCGCGCAGTTTCTTGATCACACGGGCCAGGTGCACACGGTCGTGTACGCTGACCACCAATTGAACGACGCTGATGCGGCCATCGCGTTCATCCATGCTGATTTTTTCGATATTGCCGTCGGCGGCATTGACGCTGCTGGCCAGCAGGGCGATCAGGCCGCGCTGGTGCTCCAGCTCGACCCGCAGCTCGACGTTGAATTCGCCGGTGACATCCTTGGCCCAGGAGAGCTGGATGCATTTTTCCGGGTTGTGCCGGATTTCGCTGATGTTGCGGCAGTTGTCCAAGTGCACGACCATCCCTTTGCCGGCGGACAAATGGCCGACAATCGGGTCGCCCGGGATCGGCGTACAGCACTTGGCATAACTGAGCACCAGGCCTTCGGTGCCGCGAATCGCCAGCGGGCCTTCGGGGCTTGGCAACTGTTCGCCTTCGCCGAGCAGGCGACGGGCAACGACGTAGGCCATGCGATTGCCCAGGCCGATGTCTTCGAGCAGGTCTTCGATCAATTCGAGACGGTATTCGTGGAGCATCAGTTGCACGCGCTCGGCCGGGATCTTGTCCAGCGAGCTGTCGAAACCGTTCAGCACCTTGTTCAGCAGGCGTTCGCCGAGGCTGATGGATTCGGAGCGGCGTTGCAGTTTCAGGGCGTGACGGATATGGGTGCGGGCCTTGCCGGTGACCACGAAATTGAGCCACGCCGGGTTGGGCCGGGCGCCCGGGGCGCTGACGATTTCCACCGTGGAGCCGCTTTGCAGCGGCTCGGACAACGGCGCCAGGCGGCGGTTGATCCGGCAGGCGATGCAACTGTTGCCGACGTCGGTGTGCACCGCATAGGCAAAGTCCACGGCCGTGGAGCCTTTGGGCAGCTCCATGATCCGGCCCTTGGGTGTGAAGACGTAGACCTCGTCCGGGAACAGGTCGATCTTCACGCTCTCGATGAATTCCAGGGAGTTGCCGGCACGCTGCTGCATTTCCAGCACGCCCTTGACCCATTGTCGGGCGCGGGCGTGGGTGCTCTTGGGCTGTTCGTCACCGCTGGATTTGTACAGCCAATGGGCGGCGATGCCGTTGTTGGCCATTTCTTCCATTTCACGGGTGCGGATCTGGATCTCGATCGGTACGCCGTGCATGCCGAACAGCGTGGTGTGCAGCGATTGATAGCCGTTGGCCTTGGGGATCGCGATGTAATCCTTGAAGCGCCCCGGCAACGGTTTGTACAAATTATGTACAGCGCCCAGCACGCGGTAGCAGGTATCGACCTTGTCGACGATGATCCGGAACGCGTAGACGTCCATGATCTCGTTGAAGGCCCGACGCTTGCCGCGCATTTTCTTGTAGATGCCGTAGAGGTGTTTCTGCCGCCCGCTGACTTCGCCTTCGATGCCGTCGATGGCCAGGCAGTGGCTCAGGGACTCTTCGATCTTGTTGACGATTTCCTTGCGGTTGCCCCGGGCGCGCTTGACGGCCTGGTTGATCCGCGCCGAACGCATCGGGTGCATGGCCTTGAAGCCCAGGTCTTCGAACTCGATGCGGATCGCGTGCATACCCAGGCGATTGGCGATGGGGGCGTAGATTTCCAGGGTTTCCTTGGCGATGCGCCGGCGTTTTTCGCCGGACAGCACTTCCAGGGTGCGCATGTTGTGCAGGCGGTCGGCGAGCTTGACCAGGATCACGCGAATGTCGCGGGCCATGGCCATGGCCATTTTCTGGAAGTTTTCGGCCTGGGCCTCGGCCTTGGTCTCGAAGTTCATCTGGGTCAGCTTGCTGACCCCGTCGACCAGTTCGGCCACGGTTTCGCCGAACTGCGCTTGCAGCGCTTCCTTGGCAATGCCGGTGTCTTCGATCACGTCATGCAGCATCGCCGCCATCAGGCTCTGATGGTCCATGTGCATGTCGGCAAGAATATTCGCCACCGCAAGGGGATGCGTGACGTACGCCTCGCCGCTGCGGCGGCGCTGGCCGTCGTGGGCTTGTTCGGCGTAGAAATAGGCTCGGCGGACCAGATTGACCTGGTCCGTGCCGAGGTAGGCCGATAAGCGATCGGCGAGGGCGTCTATGCTCGGCATGATGATGACTCCTGCCGTTTGCTGTGACCCCGCGCCGTGCTACGTCGACCAGGCATAGGCTTAGACCGCCTCGTTGGACTCGTCCTCGAACGCTGCGAACAGCGGTTCGTCTTCGACGATTTCAGCGTTGGCGATGAACTCGTAGCTCATCAGGCCTTCGGCGATTTCACGCAGCGCTACTACGGTAGGCTTGTCGTTTTCCCACTGGACCAACGGCTCTTTGCCACCGGTGGCCAGTTGACGGGCACGCTTGGTAGAGAGCATGACCAGCTCAAAGCGGTTTTCCACGTGTTCTAGGCAGTCTTCAACGGTTACGCGGGCCATGGTATTCCTCGGAGCGAATGCAATATGCGCGCTGCCCGGTTGGGCGAGCGGACTCGACAGTTTAAAAAAACACCAGCGTTTAGGGAAGCGCTGATTTTTTAACCAAACCCCTCGGCGCGCTGCGACTACCAATGTAAAGCCGTCGCAGCGGTTTTGGGAAGGGCTGTTCAGCCCAACAATTCGGCCAATAATTTGCCGAAACGTTGCTGCTGGCGTTTCTGCTGCAGCTGGCTGGCGCGGAAAATCGCCTTCAGGTCGTCCAGCGCGTGGGCGAAATCGTCGTTGATGATCAGGTAATCATAGTCGACGTAGTGACTCATTTCGCTGACCGCTTCGCGCATCCGGCCTTCGATGATGTCGTCGCTGTCCTGGCCGCGGTTGGTCAGACGCTGGCGCAAGGCTTGCTGGCTTGGCGGCAGAATGAAGATCGAACGCGCCTGGGGCATCAGCTTGCGCACCTGCTCGGCGCCTTGCCAGTCGATTTCCAGGATCAGGTCGTGACCTTCGTCCAGGGTCTGCTGCAAGTAGCTTTGCGAAGTGCCATAAAGGTTGCCGAAAACTTCGGCGCGCTCCAGGAAGTCGCCGTGTTCGGCCATCTTCACGAACTCTTCGCGGTCGACGAAGTGATAGTTCACGCCATTCACTTCGCCCGGACGCATGGCGCGGGTGGTGTGCGAGACCGAGACGCGGATCTGCGGTTCGGCATCGATCAGGGCCTTGACCAGGCTGGTCTTGCCGGCGCCCGAGGGCGCGGAAATGATGTAGAGGGTGCCGGTGCTGTGGGTCATGTCGTTTGCCTTACTCAATGTTCTGCACTTGTTCGCGCATTTGTTCGATCAACACCTTGAGGTTGACCGCCGCCTGGGTGCTGCGCGGGTCGAAGGCCTTGGAGCCCAGTGTATTGGCTTCGCGGTTGAGCTCCTGCATCAGGAAGTCGAGGCGGCGACCGGCCGCACCGCCGGACTTGAGCACCCGGCGAACTTCGATGATGTGGGTGCTCAGGCGATCCAGTTCTTCGGCCACGTCGCTCTTTTGCGCGAGCATGACCATTTCCTGTTCCAGCCGTTGTGGATCCAGCTCGGCCTTCATGTCGGTGAAGCGGTCGAGGACTTTCTGGCGCTGGGTGGCGAGCATCTGCGGGACCAGTTCGCGCAGGGTGCTGACGTCTTCTTCAATGGAGGTCAGGCGATCGTTGATCAGCCGGGCCAGCTCCGCGCCTTCGCGCTCGCGGCCGGCCTTGAGTTCCTTGAGGCCTTCATTGAACAGTGCCATCGCCTCGGCGTTCAGCGCCTGCGGGTCGCTCGCGTCACCCACCAGTACGCCGGGCCAGGCCAGGACTTCCAGTGGATTCAGGGCGGCAGGGTGCTTGATCAGGCTGGCGACGGTTTCGGCCGCGGCGACCAGTTGCGCGGCGCGCTCGCGGTCCACCTGCAAGGCTTTGCCAGTGCTTTCTTCGGTGAAGCGCAGGGTGCATTCCAGCTTGCCCCGGGACAGGCCCTGGCGCAGAGCCTCGCGCACGCCGCCTTCGAGGTCGCGGAAAGACTCGGGCAGGCGCAGGTGCGGCTCCAGGTAGCGGCTGTTGACCGAGCGCAGTTCCCAGCTCAGCGTGCCTTGGGCCCCGGCTTTTTCGACGCGGGCGAAGGCGGTCATGCTGTGCACCATGGAGGTTCCTCGCAATGCAGGCCGGCACGACGGTGGTCGTGGGCCTGGGATCTGTAAATTAAAAGCCCAAGGGCAGCAAAGGCGCAGGATTGTAGCGCAGTGACGCGTATGCCCCAACCGCGCTTGCGACAAAGCGTGGCAGCCCGTCGGGCGGGCCTTTGCGCGGCTTCGCTCGCGCCGGCTTTTAGAACCGAGCGACGTTTAACTGCCCTATGACGATTCACGGCTCTATAATGCTCGGCAGTTTTCCGTCCTCCGTACAGGTATTCCCTATGAAACGTCCAAGTGGTCGCGCTGCCGATCAGCTTCGCTCGATCCGCATTACCCGCAACTACACCAAACACGCCGAGGGATCTGTACTGGTCGAATTCGGTGATACCAAAGTCATCTGCACTGTCAGTGTCGAAAACGGCGTGCCACGGTTCCTCAAGGGCCAGGGCCAAGGCTGGCTGACAGCCGAATACGGCATGCTGCCGCGTGCCACCGGTGAGCGGAACCAGCGTGAGGCCAGCCGTGGCAAGCAGGGCGGCCGTACCCTGGAAATCCAACGCCTGATCGGCCGTTCGCTGCGTGCTGCTCTGGACATGTCCAAGTTGGGCGATGTGACGCTGTATGTCGATTGCGACGTGATCCAGGCCGACGGCGGTACCCGTACTGCCTCCATCACTGGGGCCATGGTCGCCCTGGTCGATGCCTTGAAAGTGATCAAGAAGCGCGGCGGCCTCAAGGGCGGCGACCCGCTCAAGCAAATGATCGCCGCTGTGTCCGTGGGCATGTACCAGGGCGAGCCGGTGCTGGACCTGGATTACCTGGAAGACTCCGCTGCCGAGACTGACCTGAACGTGGTCATGACCAGTGCCGGCGGTTTCATCGAAGTCCAGGGCACTGCCGAGGGCGCACCGTTCCAGCCGGAAGAATTGAACGCTATGCTGGAGTTGGCGAAGAAAGGCATGAACGAGATCTTCGAACTGCAAAAGGCCGCCTTGGCTGACTGATCGATTCCCGCTTCAAGACAAGGAGAGCGTCATGAGTGATGAGCAAATCCTGCTGCCCCAGCCGAGCAAAGAGGCGCGTCAATGGGCAATGTTTTGTCACCTGTCCGCCTTGTTGGGGATCTGGATTCCGTTCGGTACGCTGATCGGGCCGTTGGTGCTCTGGCAGCTCAAGCGTGAGTCCGACCCGTTCATTGATGCCCAGGGCAAGGAAGCGCTGAACTTCCAGATCACCGTGGCGATTGCCTCGGCGATCAGCTTGCTGCTGATGGTCGTGGTGATCGGCTTCTTCCTGTTTGGCCTGGTGGCCATCGGTGCGCTGGTGCTGACGATCATTGGTGGCGTGAAGGCCAATGAAGGGCAGCCGTATCGGTATCCGTTTACCTGGCGCTTGGTCAAATAACGATCAGCGCTGCGATTCAAGAACAATGCCCCGGTTTATCGGGGCATTGTCTTTTTTGAAGCCATAAATGTTTCTCTTTATGTACGGTATCTCATTGCGTAGAGCGTTATTGTGCGCTTATACCGCTCTTACACTTCTAGTCACAACTGCACAGTTTTAGTGTGGTCTCTATGCTTGGCAATAAGACGCTTCGATTGATAGAGTTGCGCCAAGTTATATTCCATCCGAAATATTTCGATATATTCGGACCATTGAAGGTCCTTGAATTCAAAGCCAATCAGTGTTGAGACAATCAACCTGTTCAAGAGGCGTGTCCAGGTAAAAAGTTCGCCCCTGAATATATGTTCAAAGAATAAACACTCATGTTTCAGCTCGATTTCTATGGAACACTTGTCGCCGCCTCTCTAGTGCTTTTGCTGGGGCGCGGACTTGTTACACGTGTTGGTTTTCTACGCGCCTACAATATCCCTGAGCCTGTAGCGGGCGGGCTGGTAGTTGCCCTGGTGCTCCTGGCTTTGCGGGGGCTTGAAGTTGAAGTTCGATTTGATACTTCATTGCAGACCCCGTTGATGCTGGCATTTTTTGCCACGATTGGCCTGAGCGCAGACTTCGCGAGCCTGAAGAAAGGCGGGCGCATAGTTGGGATTTTCCTGCTGGCGGTCGTCGGCCTGTTGGTGGTCCAGAATGCCATGGGCATCGGGCTCGCAAAAGCGCTGGGGCTCGATCCGTTAATGGGGTTGCTGACTGGCTCGATCAGCTTGGCGGGCGGTCACGGTACCGGCGCGGCGTGGGGGACGGTGTTCAGTGAGAAGTACGGTCTGGCTTCCGCCTCCGAACTTGCGATGGCTTCCGCGACGTTTGGTTTGGTGTTGGGTGGCTTGATCGGTGGACCGGTTGCGCGCCTGCTCATCAAGCGTGTCCAGTCACCCGGCGGCCTTGAATCAGAAAAGCCCCGGATACCCAAGGGCTTCGAACAGCCGAACAAAGAGCGCTCGATTACACCGTTTTCGTTTATCGAGACGCTGGCGCTGATTGCGGTCAGCCTGTTGGTCGGTACGCTCTTGAATGGGCAGCTCCACGACACCGCATTCGAGTTGCCGACATTCGTTTGTGTCTTGTTCGTGGGGGTGGTCCTGCGTAATGGACTTTCGGCACTCGGCTTGTATCAGGTCTTTGAGCGAGAAGTGTCCGTACTTGGCAATGTCAGCCTGTCACTGTTCCTGGCGATCGCCTTGATGTCACTCAAATTGTGGGACCTGGCGTCACTGGCCCTACCGATCTTCATCATTCTGGTGGCCCAGACATTGGTCATGGCGTTGTTTGCGATTTTCGTGACGTTCAGGCTCATGGGCAGTCATTACGATGCAGCCGTCTTGGCGGCAGGGCATTGCGGTTTTGGATTGGGTGCCACGCCGACGGCCATCGCCAACATGCAGGCAGTGACGCAGCGCTACGGACCTTCGCAGATAGCGTTTCTGGTGGTGCCGATGGTGGGGGCGTTCTTCATCGATATCATTAACGTCATCGTCATCAAGTTGTACCTTGCCCTGCCGTTTTTTGCCACGGCTTGAGGTTCCGCGCAGTAGCGTTCGCCATAAAAAATGCCCGTATCTTGCGATACGGGCATTTTTTGTTCGGCCGGCTTGAGGCGGTCGTCGATACGCTTAGATGGTCAGCGTCCAGTCGTAATCCACGATCAGCGGCGCATGCTGCGAGAACCGTGGCTGGCGCGGCAGGCGGGCGCTGCGTACGAAGCGGCGCAGCCCAGGTGTCAGCAACTGGTAGTCGAAGCGCCAGCCAAGGTTGAGCATCTCGGCCTGTTCGTTGTCCGGCCACCAGCTGTACTGGTCGCCTTCACGGCTGACTTCGCGCAGGGCGTCGACATAACCCATGTTGCCAATGATCTCGTCCATCCAGGCCCGCTCCGGCGCCAGGAAACCAGGAGATTGTTGGCTGTCGCGCCAGTTCTTGATATCCAGCTTCTGTTGCGCCACGTACAGCGAGCCACAATAGATGTACTCGCGACGTTTGCGCCGCTGTTTATCCAGATAGCGGGCGAAGTCGTCCATCAACTTGAATTTCTGATTCAAATCTTCATCGCCGTTCTGCCCCGAAGGAAGCAGTAAGGTCGCGATGCTGACCTTGTCGAAATCGGCTTGCAGGTAGCGCCCGTAGCGGTCCGCCGTCTCGAAACCGAGACCGTTGATGACAGCCTTCGGTTGCAGCCGCGAGTACAAAGCCACGCCACCCTGGGCGGGGACTTCGGCATCGCAGGCATAAAGGAAGTAACCGTCCAGTTGGAAGGCTGCATCGTCCAGTTCAAAGGCGGAGGCGCGGGTGTCCTGCAGGCAGATGACGTCGGCATTCTGTGCTTGCAGCCAACTGAGCAAACCTCGCTCCACTGCAGCCTGAATACCATTGACGTTCACACTGATGATCCGCATAAATGGCCCCAAAAATCACGTGCGTGTATGATACACGGCGTGTACCTATTTAGCTAAATCCGCGGTATTTGAGGCTTTTTTTCATGCAGGCGTATCAGCGCGATTTCATTCGCTTTGCCATCGATCGCGGCGTTTTGCGCTTCGGTGAGTTCACCCTCAAGTCCGGGCGCACCAGCCCGTACTTCTTCAATGCCGGCCTGTTCAACACTGGTTCCGCCCTGGCGCAACTGGGTCGTTTCTATGCGGCGGCCATCGTTGAGAGCGGTATCCCGTTCGATGTGCTGTTCGGCCCGGCCTACAAAGGCATCCCGCTGGCCGCCACCACTGCCGTCGCCCTGGCCGAACACCACGGCCGCGACCTGCCTTGGTGCTTCAACCGCAAGGAAGCCAAGGCCCACGGCGAAGGCGGCAGCCTGGTGGGTGCACCGCTGACCGGCGACGTGTTGATCATCGACGACGTCATCACTGCCGGTACTGCCATTCGTGAAGTGATGCAGATCATCGGTTCCCAGGAAGGCGCCAAGGCCGCTGGCGTGCTGATTGCCCTGAACCGTCAGGAGCGCGGCAACGGTGAGCTGTCGGCGATCCAGGAAGTGGAGCGCGACTTCGGTATTCCGGTGATCAGCATTGTCTCGCTGAACCAGGTGCTGGAGTTTTTGGCCGACGATCCGCAGCTCAAGCAGCATTTGCCGGCGGTTGAGGCTTATCGGGCGCAGTTCGGCGTCTAAGAAGCCCGCTGATTTTGATCTTGTGGCGAGGGAGCTTGCTCCCGCTGGGCTGCGCAGCGGCCCCAACATTTTTGCGGTCGCTGCGCGACCGAGCGGGAGCAAGCTCCCTCGCCACAAAAGCATCATCTGGAAAAGAGGTGTAAAAAAAGACCCCGCTCAACCAGGTTGAGCGGGGTCTTTTTTTACCGGTATCGCTTAAGGACGCTTGCGATTGCTGATCAACGTACCCACGCCGGTGTCGGTGAAGATCTCCAGCAGGATCGCATTCGGTACCCGGCCGTCGATGATCAGCGAGCTGCCGACGCCGCCCTGTACCGCTTCCAGTGCGCAACGAATCTTCGGCAGCATGCCGCCGTAGATGGTGCCGTCGGCGATCAGGTCATCGACCTGCTGGGTCGACAGTCCGGTCAGGACTTTGCCCGATTTGTCCATCAGGCCGGCGATGTTGGTCAGCAGCATCAGCTTTTCGGCTTTCAGTGCTTCGGCAACCTTGCCCGCCACCAGGTCGGCGTTGATGTTGTACGACTCACCGTTGGCGCCCACGCCGATGGGCGCGATGACCGGGATGAAGTCGCCCTTGACCAGCAGGTTCAGCAGGTCGGTGTTGATGCCGACCACTTCGCCCACATGACCGATGTCGATGATTTCCGGCTGGGTCATCTCCGGTGTCTGGCGGGTGACGGTGAGTTTCTTCGCCCGGATCAGCTCGGCGTCCTTGCCTGTCAGGCCGATGGCGCTGCCGCCATGACGGTTGATCAGGTTGACGATGTCCTTGTTGACCTGGCCGCCCAGGACCATCTCCACCACATCCATGGTCTGCGCGTCGGTCACGCGCATGCCATCGATGAAGTGGCTTTCGATCGACAGGCGCTTGAGCAGGTCACCGATTTGCGGGCCACCACCGTGTACGACCACTGGGTTGATGCCCACGGCCTTCATCAGCACGATGTCGCGGGCGAAGCCGGTCTTGAGCTCCTCGCTTTCCATCGCGTTGCCGCCGTATTTGATCACCAGGGTCTTGCCGACGTAGCGTCGGATATAAGGCAACGCTTCGGACAGGACCTTGGCGGTGTTGGCGGCGGCTTCGCGTTCGAGGGTCATTCAGGGCTCCGGTAGTGCTTCAAAAAATCAAAACGGTAGTTGGAGATCAGGTGCAACACGTTTGAGTTGGGTGTGGAACACATCCTTGATGCGCTGCAGTTCAGCCTCGTTGTCGGCCTCGAAACGCAGTACCAGCACCGGTGTGGTGTTGGATGCGCGAACCAGGCCCCAGCCGTGGGGATAGTCGACCCGCACACCATCGATGGTGGTCAGTTCGGCGCCTTCGCCCCATTGAGCGTCGTGCAGTGCATCAATGATGCTGAATTTGCTCTCTTCGGTCACATGGATATTGATTTCTGGCGTAGAAATATCGTTCGGGAAGGTTGCGAACAGCTCTTCGGCCGTGGATTTCTCCTTGCTGAGGATTTCCAGCAGGCGCGCGGCGCTGTAGATGCCGTCGTCAAAACCGAACCAGCGTTCCTTGAAGAAGATGTGGCCGCTCATTTCGCCGGCCAGCAGGGCGCCGCTCTGTTTCATTTTCTTCTTGATCAACGAATGACCAGTTTTCCACATCAATGGACGACCGCCATATTCCTTGATCAGCGGCACCAGGCGACGGGTGCATTTGACGTCGAAAATGATCTCGGCATCCGGGTTGCGCGCCACCACGTCCTTGGCAAACAGCATCAGCAGGCGGTCCGGGAACACCACGCTACCGGTATTGGTCACCACGCCCACGCGGTCGCCGTCGCCGTCGAAGGCCAGGCCCAGGTCGGCGTTGGTTTCCTTGACCTTGGCGATCAGGTCTTCGAGGTTTTCCAGCTTGCCCGGGTCCGGGTGGTGGTTAGGGAAGTTGCCGTCCACGTCGCAAAACAGTGGGATGACTTCGCAGTTCAGGGCTTCGATCAGTTGCGGGGCGATCACGCCAGCCGCGCCGTTGCCGCAATCGACCACGACTTTCAGGCGCCGGGCGAGTTTCACGTCCTTGACGATCTCGTCGTTGTAGCGAGGAAGGATATCGACCTTGGTCACGCTGCCCTGGCCGCTGCTCAGGTCGTTGGTCTTGAGGCGGGTATGCAGGGCCTGGATCTGCTCGTTGGCGAGGGTGTCGCCGGCGATGACGATCTTGAAGCCGTTGTAGTTCGATGGGTTGTGGCTGCCGGTGAGCATCACCCCGGACTTGCCGGCCAACACGTTGGCGGCGTAGTACAGCGCCGGGGTCGGCACCAGGCCCACGTCGCTGACGTGGCAGCCACTGTCGGCAACGCCTTTGATCAGTTGTTCGACCAGCTCGGGGCCCGACAAGCGGCCATCACGGCCGACGCTCACATTCGGTTCGCCCTGGGCCAGGCTTTGGGAGCCGATGGCGCGGCCGATCCAGTAGGCGGTTTCGGCGGTGAGGGTTTCCGGTACCACGCCACGGATGTCGTAGGCGCGGAAGATGCTGTCAGGGAAGATCGGGGCGATTGCGGCTGGGGTGTTCATGGGCGGGGCGCTCTATCAGGAAAGTGACTGGACAGGCCGACGGTTAGCGTCGGCAGGCTCAAGCTGAAGGGTATGACGGCGTTTTTGACAGAGAGTTCGTGGTGGGAAAGTGCCATGAGATAGCGTTACCCCGGCCTCGCTCGCCTAATACATTGATTCCGGGTGGGAAACCTAGCAGAAAGCCATTGCGCATTTTTTGTCCTGAAACACAAGCTTCACAAACGAGCCGGGCAGGACGCCCGGCCTGTAAACCACCGGTCAATGGCTGCCGGAGTGCCCGAAACCACCCGCGCCGCGCTGGCTTTCGTCGAATTCTTCGACCAGTTCGAAGTGGGCCTGGACCACCGGCACCAGCACCAACTGCGCGATGCGTTCGCCCACGGCAATGTTGAAGGCCGTTTGGCCGCGGTTCCAGCACGACACCATCAGTTCGCCCTGGTAGTCGGAGTCGATCAGGCCCACCAGGTTGCCCAGCACGATGCCGTGCTTGTGGCCCAGGCCCGAGCGCGGCAGGATCAGCGCGGCCAGGCCCGGATCGCCGATGTACACCGACAGGCCGGTAGGAATCAGCAGGGTCTGGCCCGGTTCCAGGATCGTGTCCTGCTTGAGCATCGCCCGCAGGTCGAGGCCGGCGGAGCCCGGTGTGGCGTATTGCGGCAGCGGGAATTCGTTGCCGATGCGTGGGTCGAGGATCTTGGCTTGTAGGGCGTGCATGACATTAAACCTGGTTCAGACGTTCGGCGATAAAAGTGATCAGCTGGCGGGCAATCTTGCTCTTGCTGGTCTGGGCGAAAAGTGTGGCGTGCAACTGGCGGTCGATCACGCTGCAGGCGTTTTCTTCGCTGTTGAAGCCGATGCTCGGGTTGGCCACGTCGTTGGCGACGATCAAGTCGAGGTTCTTGTCCTTGAGCTTGCGGGCGGCGTAATCGAGCAGGTGTTCGGTCTCGGCGGCAAAGCCGACACTGAACGGGCGGTCGGGGCGGGTGGCGATGCTGGCCAGGATGTCCGGGTTGCGCACCATTTGCAGTAGCAGGCCGTCGCCGCTTGTAGGGTCTTTCTTCAATTTTTGCGGGGCAACGACTTCGGGGCGGTAGTCCGCCACTGCCGCCGAGGCGATGAACAGGTCACACGGGATGGCCGCTTCGCAGGCCGCGAGCATGTCCCGGGCGCTGACCACGTCGATGCGCGTGACCCGGTCCGGGGTCGGCAAGTGCACGGGACCGGTGATCAGCGTCACCCGGGCGCCGGCTTCCACGGCAGCTTCGGCCAGGGCGAAGCCCATTTTCCCGGAGCTGTGGTTGGTGATGTAGCGCACCGGGTCGATGTTTTCCTGGGTCGGTCCGGCGGTGATCAGCACGTGCTTGCCGGTCAGGACCTGGCGCTGGAAGCAGTCGGCGGCGCACTGGGCCAGGTCGGTGGCTTCGAGCATGCGGCCCATGCCGACATCGCCGCAGGCCTGGCTGCCAGAGGCCGGGCCGAAGACTTTCAGGGCGCGGCTTTCCAGCAGTTGCAGGTTGGCCTGGGTGGCCGGGTCGCGCCACATGGCCTGGTTCATGGCCGGCGCCACGGCGACCACTGCGTCGGTGGCGAGCACCAGGGTGGTCAGCAGGTCGTCGGCGATGCCTTGGGCCAAGCGGGCGATCAGGTCGGCCGTGGCCGGGGCGATCAGCACCAGGTCGGCCCACTTGGCCAGTTCGATATGACCCATGGCGGCTTCGGCCGCCGGGTCGAGCAAGTCCAGGTGGACCGGGTGCCCGGACAGGGCTTGCATGGTCAGCGGAGTAATGAACTCGCTGCCACCGCGGGTCATGACGACCCGAACTTCCGCGCCCTGGTCGATAAGCCTGCGAACCAGCTCGGCGCTCTTGTAGGCGGCAATGCCGCCGCCGACGCCCAGAACGATGCGTTTCCGATACAGCCGCTGCATAGGCCTGCCTTTCGATTTCAGTGGTCAGTGCAGGGCGAACCCCTTGGCAGCAGCCTGCCAGGGTGCAAATCGCCTGCAAAAAAGATGGGCTACGATATCACAGCGACCGCTACGGAACAGCGGCGCCCACAATCAGGGAGATGCCATGAGTATTCGCGATTGGCCCGCCGCCGAGCGGCCGCGGGAGAGGTTATTGGCGCTGGGGGCTGGGAGTCTTTCGGACGCCGAGCTGCTGGCGATTTTTTTACGAACCGGCGTGTCGGGCAAAAGCGCGGTGGATCTGGCGCGACAACTATTGATTCAATTTGGCAGCCTGCGCGCGCTGCTTGAAGCCGATCAGATCACATTCAGTAATCATATGGGGCTCGGGCCGGCGAAGTTTGCCCAGCTGCAAGCGGTTCAGGAAATGAGCCGTCGGCATTTGGCTGAGCGGGCACGGGAAAAAACGTCGCTGGAAAGCCCGTTCGCGGTGCGTGAGTACCTGAAATCGATGCTGCGCCACGAACCCCACGAGGTGTTCGGTTGCCTGTTTCTCAATTCCAAGCACCAGGTGCTGACCTTCGAGGCGCTGTTTCGGGGCTCTATCGACAGCGCCAGTGTCCATCCCCGGCAGGTGGTCAAGAGGGCCCTGGCCCACAACGCCGCTGCGCTGATCCTGTGCCACAACCACCCCTCCGGCAACACCGAGCCCAGCCAGGCCGACCGGGTGCTCACTGAGCGGCTTCAGGAGGCGCTGGAGTTGATCGATGTGCGGGTGCTCGACCATTTCATCGTTGGCGATGGGGAGCCGTTGTCGATGGCGGAGAGTGGGTGGATGTAGGCACGATCAGGCTTGAGTAATCCCTTGTGGGAGCAAAGCTTGCTCGCGATGCCGTCGTCACATACAACACTTCTGTTGGCTGTAAAACCGCTATCGCGAGCAAGCTTTGCTCCCACAGACTCCTCAGCTCCTCAGCTCCTCAGCTCCTCAGCTCCTCAGCTCCACAGGCTCCCACAGGAGGGGCGCTGTGGGGCCGGGGTTACTTGAGGTTGACCTTGGAGTAATCCTGGCGCCCAAACGGGCTCACCGCATAACCCTGCACATCCTTGCGGGTGAGCGCGAAGGCGGTCGGGTGCGCCAGGGGCAGCCACAAGGCTTGTTGCTGGATCTGGGCCTGGGCCTGCTCGTAGAGCTTGGCACGCACGCCTTGTTCGCCGGTGGTTTTGCCGGCGCTGATCAGTTTGTCCAGGTCGGGGTTGCAGTAGCGGGCGAAGTTGGTGCCGGACTTGACCGCCGCGCAGGAAAATTGTGGCGTGAGGAAGTTGTCCGGGTCGCCGTTGTCGCCGGCCCACCCCATGAACAGCAGGTCATGTTCGCCGGCCTTGGCGCGCCGGATCAGTTCGCCCCATTCGATCACGCGGATTTCCGCCTGGATGCCGATTTCCGCCAGGTCCGATTGCAGCAACTGCGCGCCAAGGCTCGGGTTGGGATTGAGCAGGCTGCCGGAGGGGCGAGTCCAGATGGTGGTCTTGAAGCCTTCCTTCAAGCCGGCCTTGGCCAGCAGGTCACGGGCCTTGGCCGGGTCATGGGCGTAGCCCGGCAAGTGCTTGGCATAGCTCCAGGTGTTCGGTGGATAAGGGCCGTTGGCGGCTTCGGCGGTGCCTTCGAAGACGGTCTTGAGGTAGCTGGGCTTGTCGAAGGCCAGGTTGATGGCTTGGCGCACCTCAGGCTTGTCCAGTGGCGGATGCTGGCTGTTGATCGCCACGAACGCGGTCATGAAGGCGTCGGTCTGCTCGACCTTCAGCGTGGGTTCTTGCTTGGCGGCTTGTACGTCCAGCGGCTTGGGCGACAGGGCGATCTGGCATTCGTTGCGGCGCAGTTTCTGCAATCGTACGTTGGCGTCCGGCGTGATGGCGAAGACCAGCGGATCCACTTGGGGCTTGCCGCCGAAGTAGGCGTCGTTGGCCTTGTAGCGAATCGAGGCGTCCTTCTGGAACCGGCTGAAAATGAACGGGCCGGTGCCGACCGGTTGGCTGTTGAGTTTTTCCGGCGTGCCGGCCTGCATCAGCTGATCGGCGTATTCGGCCGAATAAATGGAGGCAAAGCCCATGCTCAACGTCGCCAGGAAGGTCGAGTCGGCGTGATCGAGGGTGAAGCGCACGGTCAGCGGGTCCAGTGCGTCGACTTTCTTGATCAGCGCCGGCAATTGCATGGATTGGGCGTGGGGGAAGCCGCTTTGCGCCACCTTGTGCCAGGGGTTCGCCGGGTCGAGCATGCGCTCGAAGCTGAACTTCACGTCCTCGGCGGTCAGGTCGCGGCGCGGTGTGAAGTAGTCGGTGCGGTGGAACTTGACCTGTGGCCGCAGCTTGAACACGTAGGCCAGGCCATCGGTGGAGACTTCCCAGCGCTCGGCCAGGCTGGGGACCACTTTGCCGCTGGCGGTGTCGAAGTCCACCAGGCGGTTCATCAGCACGTCGGCGGAGGCGTTGGTGGTCGTCAGGGAGTTGTACTGGACGACATCGAACCCTTCCGGGCTGGCTTCGGTGCAGACGCTCAGGGCGGCGGCCAAGGCCTGCGGGGTGATCAGCAGAGGGGCGAGCAACAATGGTAGGGCAGCGAGGCGCATGGTCGGTTTCCTGTGCAAGTCGAAGGCCCATCTGCGAGTGCAGTCTGGAAAAGGCCTACCCTAGTGGGCTCGCTGCTAAATGACTATCCCCTTTTTGCATTTTCCGGCACTCTGCGGCGACGTATCGATGGCCAAAACCCGGCGCAAGTGAAAAAAACCTGCGTGCAGCGACGAGCGGTAAGGGGCTGCGCCAGCCTCTGCCCCCGCCGCTCGGGGCGGTTGGTCGAGGATATCCTACGAAGACAAATCACATCGGCTGTTGTTGCACTGTGGTCTTTCTGGTATAAAGCAGCGCTCTTTTCTAGGGGCCCGGTTCCTTCACTGTAGGTGTAGCCGGTAAGACCCTTAAAGAAACGCGGCGCCTGGCGCCAAATGACTGAGAGATTAAGCGGCCAACCCATGCCGGGTTGGGCATGTGGTTTTAGAGGGCTGAGGCATGTCGAGAGTCTGTCAAGTTACCGGTAAGGGTCCGGTGACTGGGAATAACATTTCCCACGCAAACAACAAAACCCGTCGTCGTTTCCTGCCGAACCTGCAGCATCACCGCTTCTGGGTTGAAGAAGAGAAACGTTTTGTGCGTCTGCGCGTATCTGCCAAGGGCATGCGCATCATCGACAAGCGTGGCATCAGTGTCGTGCTGGCCGAACTTCGTCGCGATGGCAAGGTTTAAGGGAGCTAATCATGCGTGAATTGATTCGTTTGATCTCGAGCGCCGGTACTGGTCACTTCTACACTACCGACAAGAACAAGCGTACTACCCCGGACAAAATCGAGATCAAGAAATATGATCCGGTTGTTCGCAAGCACGTGATCTACAAGGAAGGCAAAATCAAGTAATTGATTTTTCCCTTCTTACGAAAAAGGCCCGTATCGCGAGATACGGGCCTTTTTTGTTGCCTGTCAGGACCTCATCGCGAGCAAGCTCGCTCCCACACTGGACCTTATGACGCCTCAGATCCCTGTGGGAGCGAGCTTGCTCGCGATGAGGCCGGCCCAGGCCGCACAAATCCTCAAGCCTTCTGCTCGAACACCACGTAAATCTTGCGGCACGGCTCCAGCACTTCCCAAGTACCCTTGAACCCCGCTGGAATCACGAAACGGTCGCCGGCTCGCAGGGTCTTGGCATTGCCATCGTCGTCCCGCAGCACGGAAACGCCCTGGACGATCTCGCAATACTCATGCTCGGTGTAATTGACCGTCCACTGGCCGACGGCGCCTTCCCATACGCCCGCGTTCATTTGCCCACAGGGGCTGCTGTAGTGGTTGAACACGGTTTGCTCGGGATCGCCCTTGAACACCTTGGCCGGGTCCGGGCGATAACGTTCGGCGGTGGTATTGGCCTGGCTGAAATCGACGATGTCCTGAATGCTCATGCGGGTGATCCCCAGTGATCGCTTGGAAGGCCTCGAGTCTATGTTTATTAAAACGAACATCGCAAGGCCGTTTGCCAGCGTTGTGTCAAATATATTGAAACATGACCAGCCGCTGGTTTAGGGTGGCGGGTGCCCTATGCCGAAAAGAGCGCCGAAAGCAGGCTGGCCGGGCAGAATTCTTTTGAAGCGCTGCGCACCGCGCGGCGTTCGTACTCAATAAGAGGAGGACACACGCATGACCACCCTGACTCGTGCCGATTGGGAACAACGCGCCCGCGACCTGAAGATCGAAGGCCGCGCCTTCATCAATGGCGAGTACACCGATGCGGTGTCCGGCGAAACCTTCGATTGCCTCAGCCCGGTTGATGGCCGTCTGTTGGGCAAGATCGCCAGCTGTGACGTCGCCGACGCCCAGCGTGCGGTCGAAAACGCCCGTGCCACGTTCCATTCCGGCGTCTGGTCGCGCCTGGCACCGAGCAAGCGCAAAGCCACCATGATTCGTTTCGCCGGCCTGCTCAAGCAGCATGCCGAAGAGCTGGCCCTGCTCGAAACCCTGGACATGGGCAAGCCAATCAGTGATTCCCTGAACATCGACGTTCCCGGCGCGGCCCAAGCCTTGAGCTGGAGCGGCGAAGCCATCGACAAGCTCTACGACGAAGTGGCGGCCACGCCGCACGACCAGTTGGGTCTGGTAACCCGTGAGCCGGTGGGGGTCGTGGGCGCTATCGTGCCTTGGAACTTCCCGTTGATGATGGCCTGCTGGAAGCTAGGCCCGGCGCTGTCCACCGGTAACTCGGTGGTGCTAAAACCGTCGGAAAAATCCCCGTTGACCGCTATCCGCATCGCCGCACTGGCGATCGAGGCCGGCATTCCGAAAGGCGTGCTGAACGTGCTGCCAGGCTACGGCCACACCGTCGGCAAGGCTTTGGCCCTGCATATGGACGTCGATACGCTGGTGTTCACCGGCTCTACCAAGATCGCCAAGCAACTGATGATTTACTCCGGCGAATCGAACATGAAGCGCATCTGGCTGGAGGCCGGCGGCAAGAGCCCGAACATCGTGTTCGCCGATGCCCCGGACCTGCAAGCTGCCGCCGAATCCGCCGCCAGCGCCATCGCCTTCAACCAGGGCGAAGTCTGCACCGCCGGCTCGCGGCTGTTGGTGGAGCGTTCCATCAAGGACACCTTCCTGCCACTGGTGATCGAAGCCCTCAAGGGTTGGAAGCCTGGCAACCCCCTGGACCCGGCCACCAATGTCGGCGCCCTGGTCGATACCCAGCAGATGAACACCGTGCTGTCCTACATCGAGGCCGGGCACAGCGACGGCGCCAAACTGGTGGCCGGCGGCAAGCGCATCCTTGAGGAAACGGGCGGTACATACGTCGAGCCGACGATTTTCGATGGCGTGAGCAACGCGATGAAAATCGCTCAGGAAGAGATTTTCGGCCCGGTGTTGTCGGTCATTGCCTTCGACACTGCCGAGCAGGCCATCGAGATTGCCAACGACACACCGTACGGCCTGGCCGCTGCGGTATGGACCAAGGACATCTCCAAGGCCCACCTGACCGCCAAGGCCTTGCGTGCCGGCAGCGTCTGGGTCAACCAGTACGACGGCGGCGACATGACCGCGCCGTTCGGTGGCTTCAAGCAGTCGGGCAACGGTCGCGACAAGTCGCTGCATGCGTTCGACAAATACACCGAGCTGAAGTCGACCTGGATCAAGCTCTGAGGATGATGGCCCCGGATCCTGTCCGGGGCTTCAAACAGCGCTGATCCCCCCTGTGGGAGCGAGCTTGCTCGCGATAGCGGTATGACAGTCGACGACTTTGTTGAATGTTGCGCCGCTATCGCGAGCAAGCTCGCTCCCACAGTGTTTTGGGGGATGGCTGAGATTGATAACCCTCCACAGGAGCGTGGAAATGCGTTGGGCGACCTATTTCGCCGTGTTGGCGTCTGTCCTGAGCGTCGGCCTGGCCTTGGGCGTGAGCATGCCGCTGGTGTCGCTGCGCCTGGAGGGCTGGGGCTATGGCTCGTTCGCCATTGGTGTGATGGCCGCCATGCCGGCCGTGGGGGTATTGCTCGGGGCCAAGGTGTCCAGCCGGCTGGCGGCGCGGTTTGGCACGGCGGCGTTGATGCGTCTGTGCCTGTGGGGCGGCGCGGTGTCCATCGGCCTGCTGGCGCTGCTGCCGAGCTATTCGGTCTGGTTGCTGCTGCGCCTGGTGATTGGCGTGGTCCTGACCCTGGTGTTCATTCTGGGTGAAAGCTGGATCAATCAACTGGTCATTGAGAAATGGCGTGGGCGACTGGTGGCGCTGTACGGCAGCAGCTATGCCCTGAGCCAGTTGTCCGGTCCGCTGCTGCTGGGCGCACTGGGGACCGATCATGACTACGGGTTCTGGGTGGGCGTCGGCCTGCTGTTGGTCGCACCCTTGCTGTTGCTGGGCCGTAGCGGTGCGCCGAGCAGCGAGGCCGGCAGCGTTACGTTTGGCGATTTGTGGACGTTTTGCCGAGGCTTGCCGGCGATTGCCTGGGCGGTCTCGTTGTTCGCCGCGTTCGAGGCCATGATCCTCACGTTGCTGCCGGTGTATTGCCTGCGCCAGGGCTTCACCGCCGACATCGCGCTGGCGATGGTCAGCACCGTGGTGGTCGGTGATGCCCTGTTGCAGTTGCCCATCGGTGCCCTGGCCGATCGCGTGTCTCGCCGGGCCCTGTTGACGGGCTGTGCGGTGGCGCTGACGTTATCGAGCCTGGCGGTTCCGCTGTTGATCGATACCCTGTTGATCTGGCCGCTGTGGGTGCTGTTCGGCGCCAGTGCCGGCGGTTTGTTCACCTTGTCGCTGATCCTGATCGGCGAGCGTTACCGCGACGATGCGCTGGTGCGGGCCAACGCCCATGTCGCGCAACTGTGGGGCCTTGGTTGCCTGGTCGGCCCGCTGGCGGCGGGAGCGGGCAGCCAGTGGATCAGCGGGCATGCGCTGCCTTTGTTCATGGCGGCAGGGGCGTTTGGCCTGGTGATCCTGCTGTTGCGCCAAGGGGCGTTCGGGGCAACAGAACCCGCTTGAAAACCCCGAAACCCCTGTGGCGAGGGAGCTTGCTCCCGCTCGGTTGCGCAGCAACCGCAAAAGCCGGGACCGCTTCGCAGTCCAGCGGGAGCAAGCTCCCTCGCCACAAAAGCGGTCTGCCTCCACAAGCGGGTTGTCATGAACGCGGTCGCCCCCTAAAGCATCCGCTCCAGCCCGATCGTCGTGCTGAACCAAGCATTGAACCGGCGCCACCAGCTGCCCGGTTCGCGGTCCAGGTCGTGCGTCTGGCCGTTGTCTTCGGTGGTCCATACTAGCGTTCCATCCTCCAGCCTGGCCTGATAGCTCAGGGCTGGCGCCATGCCCTGCAAGGCCAGATCGCGCACTTGGCCGGCGAGTTCAGGGCTGTCCACCAGCACGCCGACTTCGGTGTTCCACAGGACCGAGCGCGGGTCGAAATTGAACGAGCCGATGAACGATTTCTGCTGGTCGAAGATGATCGCCTTGCTGTGCAGGCTGGAGTCCGATTGGCCGTAGGATTTACTGTAGAACAGGTGAGGGCTGCTGCCGGTGTCGCCCGGTTGGCGTCGCAGCTCGAACAGACGTACGCCGTGTTGCAGCAGAGCCTTGCGGTACGGCGCATAGCCGCCATGCACGGCGGGCACGTCGGTGGCTTCCAGGGAGTTGGTCAGCAGGCTCACCGACACGCCGGCATCGGCGCGACTGGTCAGGTACACCAAACCTGGCTGACCGGGGACGAAGTAGGCGGAAATCATGATCAGTTCTTTGCTGACCCCCGTCAGTTCCGGCGCCAGTTGGGTCGTCAGCAATAGCTGCGGATCCGGCTCGTCCTTGGCCAGCACTTTGCTGGGCGCGTCCCACAGCGCCTTGTTCCACGCCCAGATCAACTGGTCACGCCAAGTGTCCAGGCGCGGTTGGGTCTTGTAGGCGGTCAACTGCTGGTAGAGCGCTTGATTCTCCTGTTGGGTCTGCTCCAGGGACTCTTGCAGGCGCAGGCGACTATTGGCCAGGTCCTCGGACGTGGGGCGATGGGACAGGAACTGTTCGATGGGTTTGCTCAGGGCGCTGTTCCAGTATTGGTCGAAGCTGTGCCCCAATTGTTCGGCCACCGGGCCGACACCGAGCAGGTCGATGTCGGTGAAGTTCAGGTTGGGTTCGGCGTCGAAATACTCGTCGCCCAGGTTGCGGCCGCCGACGATGGCCATGCTGTTGTCCGCCAGCCACAACTTGTTGTGCATGCGGCGGTGTTGCTGTGACAGGTTGAGCAGGCGCCCGAGGCTGCGGGTCACGCCGGTGGCGCGTCCCAGGTGCAGTGGGTTGAACAGGCGAATCTGGATCTGCGGATGAGCGGCGAGGGTCGCGATGATCTGATCGAGGCCATCGCTGGTGGTGTCGTCCAGCAGGATGCGCACGCGCACGCCCCGGTCGGCGGCCTTGAGCAATTCATCCACCAGCATCCGCGTGCTGATGCCGTCGTGGACGATGTAGTACTGCAAATCCAGGCTGCCTTGGGCGTGACGAATCAACTCGGCCCGGGCGATGAACGCGTCGGTGCTGTCCGACAGCAGCCGAAAGCCCGAGCGCCCTTCATGGGTGGCAGCCTGGGCCTGGACCGAGCGGCCGAACGAAGATTCGGCGGCCGGTAAGGCCTGGGAGGGCTCGCGGGTGACATCAAGACTGGCGCAGCCGCTCAGCAGCGAGGCGACTAGCAGCAGAGCAGTCAGGATCGGTCTGGATCTCACGTAGGATCGTTCCGCTTGTTCACGTTGATCGGCTGTTGGGTGCTGCTTCCCTGGGTAAAGTTCAGACGACGTCGCGCTGGGTTTCGTTCAACAACGCGATAGCGGCGGTTCCTACCTTGCGTACAGCCTCTTCGATCTGGGCCGTTGGCTTGGCAGCGTAGTTCATCCGCAGGCAGTTGCGGTACTTGCCCGATGCCGAAAAAATGCTGCCGACGGCGACCTGCACGCCTTGGTCGAGCAGGACCCGATTGAGCTTCAGCGTGTCGAAACCGTCGGGCAATTCGACCCACAGCATGAAGCTGCCCCGCGGGCGACTGGCCCGGGTACCCGGTGGAAAATAACGGCTGACCCAATCGATCATCATGTCGCGATTGCGCTGGTATTGCGTACGCATCCGGCGCAAATGGGGTTCGAAATGCCCACCCTTGAGAAATTCGGCAATGGCGATCTGCGGTTGTGGCGCGGTGGAGCCGGTGCTGATGTATTTCATGTGCAGCGCTCGCTCCAGATACCGGCCCGGCGCGACCCAGCCAATGCGCAGGCCTGGCGCCAGGGTCTTGGAAAAAGAACTGCAGAGCAGGACGCGGCCGTCTTCATCGAAGGACTTGATGGTGCGCGGGCGAGGGTAGGTGTAGGCCAACTCGCCATACACATCATCTTCGATGATCGCCACGTCGAAGCGCTGTGCCAGGGTCAGCAGCGCGCGTTTATTAGCGTCGGGCATGATGTAGCCCAGCGGGTTATTGCAGCTGGGGGTCAACTGTATGGCCTTGATCGGCCATTGCTCCAGCGCCAGTTCCAGGGCATCCAGGCTGATGCCGGTGAGCGGGTCGGTGGGGATCTCCAAAGCCTTCATGCCCAGGCCCTTGAGGGTTTGCATGGCCCCGTGAAAACTGGGTGAGTCCACCGCGACGATATCGCCTTGTTCGCAGGTGGCGCGGATGCTGACCGACAGGGCCTCATGGCAACCAGTGGTGACGATCAAATCGTTGGGCCCCAGCTGGCAGCCGGAGTCCAGCGACAGCCGGGCGATCTGTTCACGTAGCGCGAGGTTGCCGTAGATGTTGTCGTAATACAGGCCGGGCATGTCTTGTCGACGGCTGATCTGCGCCAGGCTGCGCAGCAGCGGTTTCATGGTCGGCGAATTGATATCCGGCATGCCGCGTCCCAGTTGCACCACGTCCGGGCGCGGCACGGCGCGGATCAGCTCCAGCACCTGGTCCCACTGGGAAATATCCACTGGGCGCTGGGCCGGACGGCCTACCACCGGCAGGTCCGGCAGTTCGCGGCCCACGGGGACGAAATAGCCGGACTTGGGTCTCGGCATCGCCAGCCCACTGTCTTCCAGCACGCGATAGGCCTGCTGCACCGTACTCAAGCTGACCCCATGTTCCGTGCTCAATGCCCGCACTGACGGCAGCCGGTCGCCGGGGCGGTAGAAGCCCTGTTCGATGCGGGTACCGAGCAATTCGGCGAGGTTCACGTAGAGGGTCATGGTGCGCTCCCGATGAGATGGCCCACTGCAACCGATACAGTTGGGGTGGAAAATGACAATTCAGTGCTGGAAATACCGAATCTGTATGCTTATAAAAAAAATGAGTTGAATCTGTATTGCTTTTGACCGTCCGCGCATCATGAAACCTCTGGCTACCCAAGTAAACAGGAGCGATCAAAATGAACGGCTTGAGCGATGTGCGGCTGACGTTACACAGTCAGGAACTGGCGGCAGGGCAGGAGAGGGGGCTGCGTAGTGCGATGTTGCGCAAGCCGCCATCCGGCCTGAGCCGTTGGGCCCTGTTCTGGCATCGTCTGCATACACGCCAAGCCTTGCTGGAACTTACACCCGAACAGTTGCGTGACATCGGGCTGAGTCGGGAGCAGGCGCGGGAGGAGGGCTTGAAGCCGTTCTGGCGGCTTTGAAGCGGTGTGGGTCCTGAGATTGCTATCGCGGGCAAGCCTTGCTCCCACAGATTTGCTTGCTCCCACAGATTTGAAATTGATCTGTGGGAGCAAGGCTTGCCCGCGATAGCGTCATCCGTAGTGCTGAAGTTCTTTAGACCAACTCTTTCAGCCGATGCCACAACATCCCCAGCGCCAACAGTGGTGAGCGCAGGTGCTTGCCGCCAGGGAAGGTCATGTGCGGGACCTGGGCGAACAGATCGAAGCCGCTGCTGTGCTGCCCGCTGATCGCTTCGGCCAACAATTTGCCGGCCAGGTGCGTGGCATTCACCCCATGGCCGGAATAGGCCTGGGCGTAATACACATTAGGTTGGTCCTTGAGCCGGCCGATCTGCGGCAAACGGTTGGCACCGATGCCAATCATCCCGCCCCATTGATAATCGATTTTCACATCCGCCAATTGCGGGAAAACCTTGAGCATCTTCGGCCGCATGTACGCGCCGATGTCCTGTGGGTCGCGGCCGGAATAGTGACAGGCCCCACCAAACAGCAAGCGTCGATCCGCTGAAAGCCGGTAGTAGTCCAGCGCCACGCGTTGATCGCAGACCGCCATGTTCTGTGGCAACAGCGCCTGTGCCTGGGCCTGGCTCAAGGGTTCGGTGGCGATGATGTAGCTGCCAGCGGGCAGCACTTTGCCGCCCAGTTGCGGATTGAGTCCATTGAGGTAAGCGTTGCAGCCCAGCACCAGCGTCTTGGCGCGGACTGAGCCCTGCTGGGTGTGCACCCTCACTTCAGGACCGTAGTCGATACGTGTGACCGCCGATTGCTCGAACAGCCTGACACCCAGTTGCTGCGCGGCGGCGGCTTCGCCCAGGGCCAGGTTCAGCGGATGCAGATGCCCCGAGCCCATGTCGATCAACCCGCCGACGTAACGATCCGAACCCACGACGCTGTGCATTTCGTTGGCTTGCAGCAGTCGGGTCGGGTGGCGATAACCCAGGCTGCGCAGTTCTTCGGCGTCTTCGGCGAAGCCTTCCAGGTCGCTGGGCTTGTTGGCGAGGTCGCAGTAACCCCAGGTGAGGTCGCACGGAATCTGGAAACGCTCGACGCGCTGTCGGACGATTTCCACGGCCTCAAGGCCCATGAGCTTCATCTGGCGTACGCCGTCGGCACCGATGATCGGCGCAAACTGATCGAGGCCATGGCCGACGCCACGAATCAATTGGCCGCCGTTGCGCCCGCTGGCGCCCCAGCCGATCCGGTGCGCTTCCAGCAGCACCACGCTCATGCCGCGCTCGGCCAGTTCGATCGCCGTGTTCAACCCGGAGAACCCGCCGCCGACCACGCAGACATCCGCCAGCAATTCACCCTGCAGCAGCGGATGGTCCGGTTGCGGCAGGCTGCTGGCGGCGTAATAAGAGGCGGCGTGCGCGTGGCTCGGGACAGGTTGCTGAACACGGGCGTTCATGTGCGTAATCCTGATTTTTGTGTTTGAGAAATTTTACGGAGCATAAGCTGGCGATTCCTTACTGGGCAACACCGGTCGGCTGGCGCTGTCTGGTGCGAGGCTTTTAAGGCAGAATCCTGGACCGTCTCCTTCGGTAACCGCCTCGATGAGCTGCAACAGTCAAAAAATCCGCACGCTACGCCAGCAGATTCCCTCGTTCGAGTGCGTACCGGGCTGCCATGACTGCTGTGGTCCGGTGACCACCTCGCCGGAGGAAATGGCCCGCTTGCCCCGCAAGACCCGCGCTGAACAGGACGCGGCCATGGACGCACTCGACTGCGTGCACCTGGGGCCCAACGGTTGCACCGTCTACGACGAGCGCCCGCTGATCTGCCGGCTGTTCGGCACCACCGCGACCTTGCCTTGTCCCAATGGCCGGCGACCGGTGGAACTGATTCATCCGCGGGTCGAGAAGCAGATTCATGAATACATGGCCAGCACTCGCCAGGTGTTGGTCTAGCAGGCAGGGATACCGAGTCGCGGCCTTCGCGAGCTTGCTCGCGAAAGCGTCCGTCCAGACAACCATTGCCTTGAGCCAGGCTCAATCCGGAATCGGCAGGTTCAAGCTCTCCTTCACCTCTTCCATCACGATGTAGCTCTTGGATTCGCGCACATGGGGCAGTTTGAGCAGGATGTCCCCCAGCAGCTTGCGGTACGAAGCCATCTCGGAAATCCGTGCTTTCACCAGATAGTCGAAGTCTCCTGACACCAGGTGACATTCCAGCACGTGAGGCAGTTTCAGCACGGCGCGTCGGAACTCTTCGAACGTGTCGCCGGATTTGTAGTCGAGGCTGATCTCGACAAACACCAGCAGGCTACCCTTCAAGTGCTGCGGATTGAGCCGGGCGTTGTAGCCCATGATGATGCCTTCGCGCTCCAGGCGCCGTACCCGCTCGGTGCAGGGCGTGGTGGAGAGGCCGACCTTTTCCCCCAGCTCGGTGAAGGAGATGCGTCCGTCCGCCTGGAGAATGCGCAGGATATTGCGGTCGATCTTGTCCAGCTCACGTTTGGTCTGGGTGTTGGTACGCACAGGTGATGCGCCTCCGTGAAAAGGGTTTTTGCCGAGAATTCTCGCCAAATATAGGCGTTTATATAGTGAAAAGCACTGGCTGATCTTTTTTACACTGCGACCATCAAAGCTATGTACAACAAACGTCAGCGGTTATCCGCGATGAGGGCATCAACATGCGCGTTCTGGTCTTGGGTAGCGGCGTCATCGGCACCGTCAGTGCTTATTATCTGGCCCGTGCCGGGTTTGAAGTGGTGGTGGTCGACCGTCAGCCGGCGCCAGCCATGGAAACCAGTTTCGCCAACGCCGGCCAGGTGTCGCCGGGTTATGCCTCGCCGTGGGCCGCACCGGGCGTACCGCTCAAGGCCATCAAGTGGCTGCTGCAGCGCCACGCGCCGCTGGCGATCAAGGCCACTGCCGACATTGACCAATACCTGTGGATGGCACAGATGCTGCGCAACTGCACCGCCAGCCGCTATGCCATCAACAAGGAGCGCATGGTGCGCCTGTCCGAGTACAGCCGTGACTGCCTCGACGAGCTGCGCGCCGAAACCGGCATAGCCTACGAGGGCCGTAGCCTGGGGACCACCCAGCTGTTCCGCACCCAGGCCCAGCTCGATGGCGCGGCAAAAGACATCGCCGTGCTGAAAGAGTCGGGTGTGCCGTTCGAAGTACTCGACCGCGAGGGCATTGCCCGGGTTGAACCGGCCCTGGCGAATGTCACCGACATCCTGGCCGGCGCCCTGCGCCTGCCCAACGACCAGACCGGCGACTGTCAGATGTTTACCGCGCGCCTGGCGGAAATGGCCGAGAAGCTCGGTGTGCAATTCCGCTTCGGCCAGGATATCCAGCGCCTGGACTTCGCCGGTGATCGCATCAACGGCGTCTGGATCGACGGCAAGCTGGAAACCGCCGACCGCTACGTCCTCGCCCTGGGCAGCTATTCGCCGCAACTGCTCAAGCCCCTCGGGATCCGTGCACCGGTGTATCCGCTCAAGGGCTACTCCCTGACCGTGCCGATCACCAACCCGGCGATGGCGCCGACTTCGACCATTCTCGACGAAACCTACAAGGTCGCGATCACCCGGTTCGACAACCGCATTCGGGTGGGCGGCATGGCGGAAATCGCCGGTTTTGACCTGTCCCTCAACCCGCGCCGGCGCGAAACCCTGGAGATGATCGTCAACGACCTTTATCCTCAGGGCGGCGACCTGGCCCAGGCCAGTTTCTGGACCGGCTTGCGCCCGACCACCCCGGATGGCACGCCAATCGTGGGGGCCACGCCCTTCAAGAATCTGTTCCTGAACACCGGCCATGGCACCCTCGGATGGACCATGGCTTGTGGTTCCGGTCGCCTGTTGGCCGACCTGATGGCGAAGAAAAAGCCGCAGATCAGCGCCGAAGGCCTCGATATTTCCCGTTATGGCAGCAAACACCAGGAGTCTGCAAAACATGTCAATCCAGCGCCAGCTCACCAATGACCGCATGAGCCAGGTTGTCGTGCACAACGGCACCGTTTACCTGGCCGGGCAGGTCGGCGACGACATGAACGCCGGTATCGAACAGCAGACCCGCGAAAGTCTGGCCAATATCGAGCGCTTGCTGGACCTGGCCGGGACCGACAAGAATCGTTTGCTGTCGGTGACGATTTACCTGAAAGACATCGACGCCCACTTCGAAGGCATGAACGCCGTCTGGGACAAATGGTTGCCCAAGGGCGTCGCCCCGGCCCGTGCCACGGTGGAAGCCAAGCTGTGCGAACCGGAGATTCTGGTGGAGCTGTCCGTCGTGGCCGCGTTGCCTTAAATACCGGCCCAAACGATCCCTCTCCCGGTGCTGTTGGTGGTTCATGCTGTCAGCCAGCACCGGTTTTTTATTCATGACCGCCTAGAAGCCTGCCGCCATGCGTCCTGCCCGTGCCCTGATCGATCTGCAAGCCCTGCGTCACAACTACCAATTGGCCCGCGAAGTCACGGGGGCCAAGGCCCTTGCGGTGATCAAGGCCGACGCCTACGGGCATGGAGCGGTGCGTTGCGCCGAGGCGCTGCAGGACACGGCTGACGGGTTCGCGGTGGCCTGCATCGAAGAAGCCCTGGAACTGCGGGCCGGTGGGATCCGCGGACCGATCCTGCTGCTGGAGGGTTTTTTCGAGGCCAGTGAGCTGCCGTTGATCGTCGAGCACGATTTCTGGTGCGTGGTGCATTCGTTGTGGCAGCTCGAAGCGATTGAAAAAGCCGCGCTGAGCCAGCCGATCACGGTCTGGCTCAAGCTCGATTCCGGCATGCACCGGGTCGGCCTGCATCCGGCGGATTACCAGGCGGCCTACCGTCGCCTGCTCGCCAGCGGCAAGGTGGCGAAGATTGTCTTGATGAGCCACTTCGCCCGTGCCGATGAACTGCACGATCCCAGCAGCACTGAGCAGCTGGCGATATTCGACAAGGCCCGCCAGGGCCTGGTGGCGCAGATCAGCCTGCGCAACTCACCGGCTGTGCTGGGCTGGCCGCAGATACCCAGCGACTGGGTGCGCCCGGGCATCATGCTCTACGGGGCCACGCCCTTTGACGAACCCAACGCCGTCGCCTCGCGCCTGCAACCGGTGATGACCCTGGAGTCGAAGATCATCAGCGTGCGCGAATTGCCCGCTGGAGAGCCGGTGGGCTATGGCGCCCGCTTCGTGACCACGCAACCGACCCGGGTCGGCGTGGTCGCCATGGGGTATGCCGACGGCTACCCACGCCAGGCGCCCACCGGTACACCGGTGCTGGTGGATGGGCAGCACAGCCAACTGGTCGGACGGGTGTCGATGGACATGCTCTGTGTCGACTTGACCGACGTCCCCCTGGCCGGGCTCGGCTCGACCGTGGAGTTGTGGGGCAAGAACATCCTGGCCAGCGATGTTGCCAAGGCCGCCGACATGATCCCCTATCAGATTTTCTGCAACCTGCGACGGGTGCCACGGCTCTATTCCGGGCATTGACGCGCGGCGCCAGCTACCGAAAGTCGCTTCACCGCACAGGATTCGGGTCAAAGTGTTGTAAATACTGAACGCTGTCGCCATGATAACGCTCACTTTCCTCACAACCTGATTCCCTGGAGGCTCCAGCATTGGACGTCGGTGAACGACTGCAATCCATTCGTAAACTCAAAGGCCTTTCCCAGCGTGAACTCGCCAAGCGCGCGGGCGTCACCAACAGCACTATTTCGATGATCGAGAAGAACAGCGTCAGCCCCTCGATCAGCTCGCTGCGTAAGGTCCTTGGCGGGATTCCCATGTCCATGGTCGAGTTTTTCTCCGAAGAAATCCTTCAGGAGAAACCGACCCAGATCGTCTATAAAGCCAACGAACTGATCGACATCTCCGACGGCGCCGTGACCATGAAGCTGGTGGGCAGGGCACATCCGAGCCGGGCGATCGCCTTCCTCAACGAAATCTATCCGCCTGGCGCCGACACCGGTGAAGAGATGCTCACCCATGAGGGCGAGGAAACCGGGATCCTGGTGGAAGGGCGGCTGGAACTGGTGGTGGGTGTCGAAACCTTCGTGCTCGAAGCCGGCGACAGCTACTATTTCGAAAGCACCAAGCCCCACCGTTTCCGTAATCCGTTCGACGTGCCGGCGCGACTGATCAGCGCAGCCACACCGGCCAATTTCTAGAAAAAGCGGCGCCGGCCCGTACGGCAAAGGCGCCCAGGGAAGGCACCGTCATCGCAAACAAGACCCTTGCGACTTTGGGGTTGTTTCAGTGTGACGGGCTTACCGCTATACTTGCGCCCGCCTGCAAACCGTGGCCGCAGGCGTGACTAGCCACCATTGAGGGTGTACGCGTGAACCTAATTATGAAAATGCTGGCTGCACCAGCAACCGTATTGGCCCTATGGGCTGCGAGCGCTCAAGCTGCGCCCAACGACGAAATCGCCAAGCGCCTTGAACCCGTCGGCCAGGTCTGCGTCCAGGGCAAGGAATGCAAGGGTATGGAAGTCGTGGCCTCGGCTGGCGGCGGGGCTGCCAAGACGCCGAAAGACGTGATTGCAAAACACTGCAACGCTTGCCACGGCACCGGCCTGCTGGGCGCACCGAAAATCGGTGACAAGGCTGCCTGGAAAGAGCGCGCCGACCACCAGGGCGGTCTCGATGGCATCCTGGCCAAGGCCATTACTGGCGTGAACGCCATGCCGCCTAAAGGCACCTGCGCCGATTGCTCGGATGACGACCTCAAGGGCGCCATCAAAGAGATGTCCGGCCTGTAATACGCCGATATCCCGCGCAAAAAAGCCGCTTACGAGCGGCTTTTTTGTGCCTGGGGTTTTTCCAGGGCTGTTCATCGCAACCAAGACCCGGCAAGCTCGGTCCAACCCACATTCATGGAATGTCCAGGAGGGTCCGATGGTGCAATTGTGTTCAATCGAACAGGCGGTGGATGACGTGCTCGAGCGTCTGCCCGCGCATATTCATCTCGGCATGCCCCTGGGGTTGGGCAAACCCAACCTGTTTGCCAACGCGCTGTACCGGCGCATCGCACAACTGCCCGAGCGACAGCTGACCATCTACACGGCCCTGAGCCTGGGCCGGCCGAACCTGGGCGACGGTTTGCAGAAGCGCTTCCTCGAACCCTTTATCGAACGGGTCTTCGGCGACTATCCCGAACTGGATTACCTGGCCGATCTGCATCAGGACAGCCTGCCGGCCAACATACGGGTCGAGCAGTTCTTCATGCAGCCCGGCAGCCTGCTGCACAGTGCGTCGGCCCAGCAGAACTACGTCAGCAGCAACTACAGCCACGCGGCCCGGGACATCAACGCTGCCGGCTTGAACCTGGTGGCGCAGTTGGTGGCGAGCGAGCCCCAGCACCCGGATCGCCTGAGCCTGAGCTGCAACCCGGATATCACCCTCGACCTGCTGCCGATGATCGCCAAGAGGCGCGCGGCCGGAGAGACCATCCTCCTGGTCGGCCAGGTGCACAACGATTTGCCCTACATGCCGGGCGACGCGGAAGTCGGCATCGACGCTTTCGACCTGTTGATCGACGAGAAGGACAGCCACACGTTGTTTTCCACGCCGAACATGCCGGTGGGTTTCCAGGATCATCTGATCGGTCTGCACGCCAGTACCCTGGTGCGCGACGGCGGGACGCTGCAGATCGGCATCGGCGCCATGGGCGATGCGCTGACGGCGGCGCTGCTCGCACGCCAGGCCGATAATGCCGGTTACCAGGCGCTGCTGGCGGACCTGAACCTTAGCCAGTGGACGCAACTGATCGAGCGCGAGGGTGGAGTCGAGCCGTTTGCCAAAGGGCTGTACGGTTGCAGTGAAATGTTCGTCAACGGTTTGTTGGTGCTGGCCGAGGCCGGAATTGTCCGGCGCAAGGTCTACCCCGACGTTCCGACCCAGGAACGGGCCAACGCCGGCACCCTCGACGAGGCAGCGCAACCTGACGGCATCTGCATCCACGGTGGATTTTTCCTCGGGCCGCGCAGTTTTTATGAGCGCCTGCGCGAGTTGCCGCCAAGCCGTCTTCTCGAATTCGACATGACGCGCATCAGCTACATCAACGAGCTGTACGGCCAGGAACAGCTCAAGCGCCTGCAGCGCCTCGACGCCCGTTTCATCAACACGGTCTTCACCATGACCCTGATGGGGGCCGGGGTGGCCGATCAGTTGGCAGACGGGCGGGTGCTCAGCGGCGTGGGCGGGCAGTACAACTTCGTTGCCCAGGGTCATGCGCTGGAGGGCGGACGTTCGATCCTGCTGCTGCGCAGTTGGCGTGAGGCCGGGGGCGAGATCAGCTCGAACATCGTCTGGGAATACGGTCATTGCACGATTCCCCGGCACCTGCGCGACATCGTGGTGACCGAGTACGGCATCGCCGACCTGCGAGGCAAGACCGACGCTGCGGTGATCGAGGCGTTGCTGAATATCAGCGATTCACGCTTCCAGCCCGGGTTGATCGAGCAGGCGCAAAGTGCCGGCAAGTTGCCGAAGGATTTCCGCCTCGACCCGCGCTTCGCCGACAACACATCGGAACGCTTGCAGGCGATCCAGGCACGCCATCCGAACCTGTTTCCCGAATACCCGCTGGGGTGTGATTTCGATGAGGTCGAGCGGGACCTGCTGCGGGCGTTGAACTGGCTCAAGAGCAAATTCAAGCTCACCGAGATCCTGGAGCTGGGCAAAGCCGCGCTCGATGCGCCGCAGCCCTGGGAGTTTGCCGGGCATCTGGAACGGATGCAGCTGGCCAGCCCTGAAGGGCTGAAGGAGGAGTTGTTTCAGCGGTTGTTGCTGGCGGGGCTCAAGGCGACTGCGCCATAAAGGCGTGCACCTTCCCCTGTGGGAGCGGGCTTGCTCGCGAAGGCGGTGTGTCAGCCACATCAATGCTAACTGATACACCGCCTTCGCGAGCAAGTCGGATCGCCGCACCGCCGCTCCCACAGGGGTATGAGGGGGTTATTCGATGAAGGTCACGACCCCACCCGCCAGTGACTTGACCCGGGCCAACGATTCAACCCGATAGCCCTGGGCATCCAGTTCCGCACGGCCGCCCTGGAACGACTTCTCGATCACGATCCCCAAACCTGCCACGGTGGCGCCGGCCTGCTTGATGATGGAAATCAGCGCCTGGGAGGCTTTGCCGTTGGCCAGGAAGTCGTCGATGATCAGCACCCGGTCGCTGCTGGTCAGGTGACGCGGGCTGATGGCGACGGTGCTTTCGGTTTTCTTGGTGAACGAATACACGGTGGCCGACAACAGGTTTTCCGTCAGGGTCAGGGACTGTTGCTTGCGGGCGAAGATCACCGGTACGCCCAGGTTCAGCCCGGTCATGATCGCCGGGGCAATCCCTGAGGCTTCGATGGTGACGATCTTGGTGATGCCCGAGTCCTTGAACAACGCGGCAAATTCGTCGCCGATCAGCTTCATCAACTGCGGGTCGATCTGATGGTTCAGGAACGCGTCGACTTTCAGGACCTGATCGGAAAGCACGATGCCTTGTTCACGAATTTTCTGGTGCAGGGCTTCCATGAAGCCTCCTCTGGTGACGCGTCAGCGCCTGAAGTCGGTAAAAAAGTAGTCGATTCTAGCGCTTTAACATCGCGCGTATATCCGCCAGGGCGCTGTTGCCGCGAACGACTTTGACTTCCGTCGGCGTGTCGTCGTTGCCTTCCCAGGCCAGGTCGTCCGGCGGCAGTTCATCGAGAAAGCGGCTGGGGGCACAGTCGATCACTTCGCCGTATTGCTTGCGCTTGGCGGCGAAGGTGAAGGCCAGCGTCTGACGGGCCCGGGTAATCCCGACGTACGCCAGGCGCCGTTCTTCCTCGATGGTGTCGGCCTCGATGCTGGAGCGGTGCGGCAGGATTTCTTCTTCCATGCCCATGATGAACACGTAGGGGAATTCCAGGCCCTTGGAGGCGTGCAGCGTCATCATCTGCACACCTTCGGCGCCGTCTTCCTCTTCCTGCTGGCGCTCGAGCATGTCGCGCAGCACGAGTTTGCCGATGGCGTCCTCGACCGTCATGTCGCCGTCTTCGTCTTTTTCCAGGGTGTTCTTCAACGCCTCGATCAGGAACCAGACGTTGCTCATGCGGTAGTCGGCAGCCTTGTCGCTGGAGCTGTTGGTGCGCAGCCAGTTCTCGTAGTCGATGTCCATCACCATGCTGCGCAGCGCCGAAATCGGATCTTCCCCGGCGCACTGTTCGCGAACCTTGTCCATGAAGCGCTTGAAGCGCGCCAGGCGGTCGGTGAAGCGGCTATCCAGATGCTCGCCCAGGCCGATTTCGTCGGTGGCGGCATACATCGAGATCTTGCGTTCGGTGGCGTAGTTGCCGAGCTTTTCCAGGGTGGTGGAACCGATTTCCCGGCGCGGCACATTGATTACCCGCAGGAAGGCGTTGTCGTCGTCCGGGTTCACGATCAGACGGAAGTAGGCCATCAGGTCCTTCACTTCCTGGCGTCCGAAAAAGCTGTTGCCCCCCGACAGGCGATAAGGGATCTGGTGATGCTGCAGTTTCAGCTCGATCAGCTTGGCCTGGTAGTTGCCGCGGTACAGGATCGCAAAATCGCTGTACGGCCGGTCGGTGCGCAGGTGCAGGCTGAGGATTTCCATGGCCACGCGCTCGGCTTCGGCGTCTTCGTTGCGGCAACGGATCACGCGGATCTCGTCGCCGTGGCCCATCTCGCTCCACAGTTGCTTTTCGAACTCGTGGGGGTTGTTGGAAATCAACACGTTGGCACAGCGCAGGATGCGGCTGGTGGAGCGGTAGTTCTGCTCCAGCATCACCACTTTGAGCGACGGGTAGTCTTCCTTGAGCAACATCAGGTTTTCCGGCCGCGCGCCGCGCCAGGCATAGATCGACTGATCGTCGTCGCCTACCACGGTGAACTGGTTGCGCGTACCGATCAGCAGCTTCACCAGCAAATACTGGCTGGCGTTGGTGTCCTGGTATTCGTCCACGAGCAGGTAGCGGACCTTGTTCTGCCATTTCTCGAGAATGTCGGCGTGGTCCTGGAACAGCTTGACCGGCAACAGGATCAGGTCGTCGAAGTCCACCGCGTTGAACGCCTTGAGCGTGCGCTGGTAGTGGGTGTAGACGATGGCGGCAGTCTGCTCCTTGGGGTTGCGGGCGTTTTCCAGGGCCTCGGGCGGCAGGATCAGGTCGTTTTTCCAGGCGCCGATCATGTTCTTGATCTCATCCACGCCGTCGTCGCCCGAGTACTCCTTTTGCATGATGTCGGTCATCAGGGCCTTGACGTCGGTCTCGTCGAAAATCGAGAAGCCCGGTTTGTAGCCCAGCCGCGCGTGTTCCTTGCGGATGATGTTCAAGCCCAGGTTGTGGAAGGTGCAGACCGTCAGGCCGCGGCCTTCGCCGGCGCGCAGCAGGCCGCCGACCCGTTCCTTCATTTCCCGGGCGGCTTTGTTGGTGAAGGTCATGGCGACGATGTACTGGGCGCGGATGCCACAATTCTGGACCAGGTGCGCGATCTTGCGGGTGATTACGCTGGTCTTGCCGGAGCCTGCACCGGCGAGCACCAAAAGAGGGCCGCCGACATAGTTCACGGCTTCTTGCTGCCGGGGATTGAGTCGGGACATGACAGAGTCAGGGAGTCGTTTGCGAAATGGGCCGGCATTTTAACAGGCTCTGAGAATTGTGCTGCTCTCTCCGACTTGTGACGCACAGCGCATTGTCATTTGCCGCTTTTGTTACTTTCACGCAGGATGTGGGGCCAATCGCGTCCCGCGCAGGATTTGGAGTGGAAAAAAACCACCTAAACCGCGTGTTTGAGAACCATTGGCATTGGTCATTGCCCATGGGCAGGTCATAATGCCCGGCGCCTACCACCTTGCAGAGTCTAGGGAGTCAGCTTGTCAACGCCTGTCGAACCCTTGCGTTTGCTGTTATTGGCCGAAGAGCCTGCGTGGTCAGCAATTTTGCGCGAGTGCCTGGTGCCCTTGGGGCCCTCGGTCGTGTTGATCAGCGCGCCGAGCTGGGAGTCCGTCAGCAGCCTGTTCGAAGACAATCGCAACGCGGTGTTGCTGACCGTTGCGACGTTGCAACCGGCGCCGGGTCGTTGCAGCCTGCCGACCATCCTGTTGCTCGAACACGAGCCGGCGGCTGCCCCCGACGGCGTCAGCGACTGGCTGGTGCGCGACGTGCTCGACAGCGCGACCCTGCGTCGTTGCCTGCGCCATGTGCGCGAACGCGGCGTGCTGGAAAACACCTTGCAGCGCCTCGCCGAACAGGACCCGTTGACGGGCATTGCCAATCGCCAGGGTTTCCAGACGCTGCTGGCGGCGCGCCTGGCGGAAAACGACGGCCGTGGCCTGGCGCTCGGTCACCTGGACCTGGACAACTTTCGTCACGCCAACGACGCCCTCGGCCACCAGGCCGGTGACCGCTTGATCCTGCAAGTGGTGTCGCGGCTCAAGAGCTCGCTCGAGGCCGGCGATCAATTGGCGCGATTGGGCAGTGATGAATTCGCCCTGTTGATCGACACCCGCCGCGCACCACAGCGGGCCGAGTGGATGGCCGAGCGTATTACCGAAGCTTTGGCCGAGCCCTACTGGGTGGACGGTGAAAGCCTGCTGATCGGCTGCAGCCTGGGCGTTGCCCACGCCCGCGCCCAGGCCGGCGCCGATCCACTGATGTGGCACGCCCATATCGCCATGCAGCAGGCCAAGAGCACCCAGGGCTGCACCTTTCATATCTTCAACGAGCGCATCAATCGCAATGCCCGCAGCCTCGCCGACCTGGAAAGCGAGCTGCGCCGGGCACTGCGCCGTGACGAGTTGGAACTGCATTACCAGCCACGGCTGAACCTCGATGGCGGCCACATCGTCGGTCTCGAAGCCCTGGTGCGCTGGCGTCACGGCGAACGTGGCTTGCTGCCACCCAGTGAGTTCGTGCCGCTGGCCGAACAGAGCGGCCTGATCGTGCCGTTGGGCTACTGGGTGATTTCCCGCGCGCTGCGGGACATGCAGGCCCTGCGCGAGCGGGGGCTGGCGCCGTTGCACATGGCGGTCAACCTGTCGTTCCGGCAGTTCCAGGACAGCCAGTTGCTGCCGACCCTGAGCCGGTTGATCGCCGAGCGGGGTGTCGAGGCCCAATGGCTGGAGTTCGAACTCACCGAAACCGCCGTCATGCGCCGTAGCGAGCTGGTCAAGCAGACCATGGATGCCCTGGGCCGCCTGGGAGTGCGCTTCTCCCTGGACGACTTCGGTACCGGATTCTCCTCGTTCGTGCACCTCAACAGCCTGCCCATCGCCCTGCTCAAGATCGACAAGAGCTTCGTCGGCGGCATGGAGCAGCGCGAAGAGAACCGCAAACTGGTGCACGCAATGATCAACCTGGCGCACAACCTCAACCTGGAAGTGGTGGCCGAAGGTGTGGAAACCCGGGAGCAACTGGACCTGCTACGCGGTTTCGGTTGTGACCAGGTGCAGGGTTTCCTGATCAGCAAGCCGTTGCCGTTGCCGGAGTTGGTTGAGTACTTGACCTTCGAGGGTGATCAGCAGTCGATGCTGGAAATCAGCTGACTCAAAACCCTGTGGGAGCGGGCTTGCTCGCGAAGGCGGTGGGTCAGTCGATATATGTCTGGCTGATACACCGCCTTCGCGAGCAAGCCCGCTCCCACATAGGGAATCTCAGTCGGCTTGGATGCTTTCGAAACGCCTCAGCCCAGGCTCACTGCGAATCATCCGCTTCATCTTCCATTCAAACGCCGCCGTCAGGCTCACGGCCGCGCAGGCCAGCCCCAGGGCCAGGCCCCACCAGACACCGGTCGGTCCCCAGTTCAGGTGGAACGCCATCCACCACGCCGCTGGCGCGCCGATCAGCCAATAGCAACCCAGACCGACCAGGAAAGTGGTCTTGGCGTCCTTGAGCCCGCGAATGCAGCCCATGGCGATGGTTTGCGTGCCATCGAACAGCTCGAACCACGCCGCCACCGCCAGCAGGCTCACGGCCAGGTTGATCACATCGCGAAACGCCGGGTCGTCGTGGTCCAGGAACAAGCCGACCAATGGATGGGGCAGCAACCAGAACACCATGGCGAACGCCAGCATGGCGGCCGCGCCAAAGCCAATCCCGACCCGACCCGCCAGGCGCGCCATCAGCAACTGCCCGGCGCCATAGTGATGGCCGATGCGCATGGTGATGGCGTAGGACATTCCCGCCGGCACCATGAACGCCACCGAGACGATCTGCAGCGCGATCTGGTGGGCTGCCAACGGCGTGCTGCCCATGGTGCCCATGCACAGCGCAGCGAACGCAAACAGCCCGACCTCCACCGCGTAAGTGCCGCCAATCGGCAGGCCCAGGCGCCACAGCTCCTTGAGGTACTGGCGATTGGGCCGCGACAGGCCGTCGAGCAGCGGATAGGCACGGTAGGCCGGGTGCCGATGGATATGCCAGGCCAGCGTCAGGGCCATGCAGTTGGCGACGATGGCCGTGACCAGGCCGATCCCCATCAAGCCGAGTTTTGGCAGGCCGAACATGCCGGTGATGAGCGCGTAGTTGAGCAGGAAGTTGGCCACCGTCCCGCCGAGGCTGATCACCATGACCGGTGTGGCCCGGCCGATGGCACTGGTGAAGCCGCGCAGGGCCATGAAGCTCAAGTAGCCGGGCAGGGCGAATGGCAGCGCCAGCAGGAACTGTCCGGCGGACAGCACGTTGGTTTCGGTCTGGCCGAACATCAGCAGCACCGGCTTGAGGTTCCACAACAGCAACCCGGCCATCAGCGCCATCAACCAGGCCAGCCACAGTCCGGCTTGGGTCAGCCGGGTGGCGCCTTCGACATCGCCTGCGCCCTGGCGGATCGCGACCAGGGTGCCTACCGCGGCGATCACGCCGATGCAGAAGATCGATACGAACGAATAGGTGGCCGCCCCAAGCCCACCGCCGGCCAGGGCTTCTGGGCTCAGGCGTGCCATCATCACGGTGTCGGTGAGCACCATCAGCATGTGCGCCAACTGCGAGGCAATCAACGGCCCCGCCAGCCGCAGGATGGCCCAGAGTTCGGTACGCACTGGATGCCGCATGATCATCACGCTCCATGTTCAAACAAGGCAGTAAAGCAACGATTCTCGGCGCTCTCGGCGGATTGCACAAAGGGATAAAAAAGATCGCTGGCATGATTAAAACTCATGCTGGATGGGTTTCTGGTAGGGTTTGCGAACAACGCCATGGAGCTTCTGCGATGCCTCGTCGTCTTCCTCCTCTTTATGCGCTGCGGGCATTCGAAGCCGCGGCGCGCTACAGCTCGTTCACCCGGGCCGCTGAAGAGCTGTCGATCACCCAGAGCGCCGTCAGCCGGCACATTCGCACGCTGGAAGATCACTTTGCCTGCCGGCTGTTCCTGCGCAGCGGCCGTAACCTGCAATTGACCGAGGCGGCGCGGTTGTTGTTGCCGGGCGTACGTGAGGGCTTCATGGCGCTGGAGCGCGCCTGCCATACCTTGCATGGCGAGGATGGCATCCTGCGCATGAAAGCGCCTTCCACGCTGACCATGCGCTGGCTGTTGGCGCGCCTGAGTCGCTTTCGGCATTTGCAGCCCGGCAACGAGGTGCAACTGACCAGTGCCTGGATGGACATCGACTCGGTGGACTTCAACGTCGAGCCCTTCGATTGCGCCGTATTGTTGGGCAACGGGCATTTTCCGGCGGACTGGGAGGCCAGTTTGCTGTTTCCCGAGGAATTGATCCCGGTGGGCGCGCCGAACCTGCTGAACGACCAGCCTTGGGATGTGGCGCGGTTGGCCAGCGCTGAATTGCTGCACCCCACGCCGGATCGCCGGGACTGGCGCAATTGGCTGCAACGCATGGGCCTGTCTGACAAGGTCTCGCTCAAGGGGGGCCAAGTGTTCGATACCCTGGAGCTGGGCATGATCGCAGCGGCACGCGGCTATGGGGTTTCCATGGGCGACCTGCTGATGGTGGCCGAGGACGTCGCTCAGGGGCGCCTGAGCCTACCCTGGCCGACGGCTGTCGCCAGCGGTGAACACTATTACCTGGTCTGGCCGAAAACCCGACCGGGAGGTGAACGTTTGCGCCGACTCAGCGACTTCCTCCAGGGTGAGGTGAAGGCCATGCAATTGCCCGACGTGCAGCGTTTGGGCTAAAACGTTGCAGTTGCTGTGATAGCCAATTGGCATTAATCCTTCCAAGCCGCTCAAGTATTTGGTTTTGCCGCCGAATGTGTGGGGATGGAACCTTCGTGCAGAAAGGACCAACTTACACCTCACTCGAAAAATGCCGAGCGTGCGAGCGTGATCAGGATGATCCGGTCTCTCGGCCAGGAGCCGTCATGTCTCAACCCCGTGCCCGGATCGCCTCACAGCTAGGCCTTGCCCTCGCTGTGATATTGGCGATCGTGATCTCCGGCAGTACCGTCTTCGCCCTGCGTTCGCTGGACGCTGCCAACCTCGCCACCCGTGAAGAACACCTGGCCAGCGAAGCGCGTCTGATGGCCGATCAGCTCAATACGTTCCACGGCACCTTGCGCGAGAGCACGCAGCGATTGGCCGGTCTGTTCGAAAAGCGCTTCAGCGCGGGCCTGACCGTGCATCCAGACCAGCCGGTGACGGTGGCGGGCGTACAGACCCCAGGCTTGAACCTGGGCAGCGAAGTGTTGAATAACAACTTCAAGGAAGTGGATGACTTCAAGGCGATGACCGCCGGGGTTGCCACGGTATTCGTGCGCAGCGGCGACGATTTCATCCGCGTCAGTACCTCCGTCAGTAAACAGGACGGCACGCGGGCCATTGGTACCGTGCTCGACCGCGCCGGTCCAGCCTACGGTCCGGTGATCAGCGGGCAGAGCTACATCGGTCGAGCCTTGCTTTTTGGACGCTTCTACATGTCGCAGTACACGCCTGTACGCGACAGCGGCGGCAAGATCATTGCCGTGTTGTATGTAGGCTTCGACTACACCGATGCGCAGAACGCGCAGTTCGAGAACCTCAAGCGTTTCCGCATCGGCCAGACCGGTTCGCTGGCATTGTTGGATGAACAAAACAAATGGCTGGTGCCGCCGGCGGGCGTACAGGCGCTGGACAACGCTACTGCGGCCATCACGGGCTTGATCAAAAAACCGGGCAAGGGTGCGTTCTGGGACGACACCGCGGAAGCGTTCTACAGCGTCGCCGTACCGTTCGAAGGCGGGCCATGGGCCGTGGTGGCGAGCATGCCGAAAACCGAGATTCGCGCCGTGACCTGGAGCGTCGGTACGCAATTGGCCATTGGCAGCCTGCTGGCGATGTTGTTGGCGGTCGGCTCGGCAATGTGGTTGTTGCGTAGCAAATTGGCTCCGCTTGGGGACCTGGTACGCCAGGCCGAAGCCTTGGGCGCCGGCGACCTGAGCGTGCGCCTGAACGTGTCGAGCCATGATGAAATCGGTCAGTTGGCCCGTGCCTTCAACCAGATGAGCCAGGCCTTGTCGACCATGGTCGAGCACATCCGCAAGGCCTCCCAGGAGGTCAACAGCCGCGCCCAGGCGCTGTCCGGGTTGTCCAGCGGGGCGTATGAAGGCATGGAGCAGCAATCCGGCGAAATCACCAGCATGGCCGGCGCGGTGGAAGAGTTCAGTGCGACCTCATTGAACATTGCCGACAACATGGGCAACACCGAGCGCCTGGCCCAGGAAAACGCCCAGCAAACCCGCATTGGCCGGACCTCGATGGACGAAGCGTCGTCGTCCCTGGAGCAAATTGCCGGTGCGCTGAACAGCACGGCCACGGTCATCAACACCCTGGGCCAGCGTTCCCAGGAAATCGGTGGCATCGTGGGTGTGATCACCTCGATCGCCGAGCAGACCAACCTGCTGGCCTTGAACGCCGCCATCGAAGCTGCCCGCGCAGGCGAGCAGGGCCGTGGTTTCGCCGTGGTGGCCGATGAAGTCCGCAGCCTGGCTTCCCGCACTCGCCAGGCCACGGACGAAATCTCCAGCATGATCAACAGCATCCAGCAGGAAACCGGCAATGCCATCAGCACGATGGAGCAGGGCAATGTGTTGATGCAGGAAGGCCTGTCGCGCAACGCCAACGTAGCCACGGCCTTGGCCCGCATCGATGAGCAAAGCCGCTCGGCCGGCCAGCAATTTGCGGCGATCACCACCGCCACCCAGGAACAAAGCAGCACCGCGACCCTGCTCAGCAGCAACCTGCAAAGCATTGCCATGGCCAACAGCGAACAGCGCCAAGTGGTCTCGAACCTGGCACTCACCGCCAAGGAACTGGAAAAACTGGCCCAGGACCTGCGCCAAGAGGTTGATCGGTTCCGCTGAAGCGTCCCGTCACGAGCAAGTTCACCCATACCCCTGTGGGAGCGAGCTTGCTCGCGATGACGGCTGCCCAGCCAACATCATCTCAATCTGACCCACCGCTATCGCGAGCGAGCTCGCTCCCACAAGGGAATTTGCGGTGATCCCGCTCCTGGCGTCCGCCCGGAATCAGTGTGGGGGCGGGCTTGCTCGCGAAGGCGGCTCTCCAGCCACATCTCTGCTCACTGACCCACCGCTTTCGCGAGCAAGCCCGCTCCCACAAAAGCCCCATTCTTGTGAATCTCCCTTTTTAAGGATATTGCTGTTTTTAAGCTTGCTGAAACGTTTCTTCAAGTCTATAAAAACCGCACAACTCCAATAAAAGGTCGTGACCATGACTCCGCTCAAACTCCTCGTTACCCTTGGCGCCTTGGGCGCTGCCTCCCAGGCGATGGCTTGGGATTACGTCCTGCTGGATACGGATAAAGCCGCCCAACCCTGGCAAATCACCAGCCAGCAACTCGGGGTGAAAACCGACAAGCCCTTTTCCGTGACGATGCGCACCCTGCACGGCGGCCGGCAGGAAGGCGTCAGCATCGTCGACATCGACAATGGCACCCTGAAACTTTCGGTCGTCCCGACCCGTGGCATGAACGTGCTGCAGGCTTCGGTCGGGAAGGTGCGCATGGGTTGGGATTCGCCCGTCAAGGAAGTGGTCAATCCGGCGTTCATCGAACTCAACGGCCGAGGTGGGTTGGGCTGGCTCGAAGGTTTCAATGAGCTGGTCACCCGTTGCGGCTACGAGTGGGTCGGCCATCCCGGCATGGACAACGGTGAGCTGCTGACCCTGCATGGTCGCGCCGCCAATATTCCTGCCAACAAAGTCACCTTGCACATCGACGAAAAGCCGCCCTACGCCATCACCCTGCGGGGCGAGTTGAAGGAGCAGGCGTTCAAGAAGGTCGATTTCTCGGTGCAGACCGAACTGGTCACCGAACCCGGCAGCGTGACGTTCGCGCTCAGCGATACGCTGACCAACAACGGCGATTATCCGAAGGAATACCAAGCGCTCTACCACAGCAACTTCAGTACGCCGTTCCTGGAGCAGGGCGCCCGTTTCGTGGCACCGGTCAAGCAGGTTTCGCCGTTCAACGACAAGGCCAAGGGCGATTTGTCCGATTGGCAAACCTACCGGGGCCCGACCAAGGATTACGACGAAACCGTCTACAACGTCGTGCCATACGCTGACGCCAAGGGCGACACACTCACCGTGCTGCACAACAAGGCCGGTAGCCTCGGTGTGTCTGTGGGCTTCAACACCAGCACGCTTCCGGTGTTCTCCCTGTGGAAAAACACCGATACCCAGGGCCAGGGCTACGTGACCGGGCTGGAGCCAGGCACCAGTTTTTCCTATAACCGCCGGTATCAGCGCCCCCTGGGTCTGGTTCCTACCATCGCGCCGAAAGAGCACAAGCAGTTCCAGATCCACTACAGCCTGTTGGCGGACAAGGGCGCAGTGGATAAGGCGCTCAAGCGCATCGACGCCATCCAGAACGGTCAGAAAACCGAAGTCCGGGAAACACCGTTGGTGGACCTGAGCAAACCATAAGGCGGTTCAGGGGTTAGTCGGCCGATACTGCAATGCTTCGGCCAGATGCTCGCGGCGGATACACCCCGCTTGCTCCAGGTCCGCCAGCGTCCGGGCGACCTTGAGCAAGCGGTGGGCGGCACGCAACGACAGGGTCAGCCGTTCGCAGGCGGTTTCCAGCCAGGTTTCATCGGTTGTGGATAACTTGCAATGCTGACGCAACCCCGGCAGATCGAGGAAGGCGTTGGCGCAGCCCTGGCGCTTGTGCTGACGCTCCCGGGCCTCGGCCACCTGCTCGGCGACCGTGGCGGTATCGTCTCCGGATTCGCGCTTGGGGTTCAACGCCGTGGCTTCCCGGGCGACGGTCAGGTGCAGGTCGATGCGGTCCAGCAGCGGTCCGGAGAGTTTGTTGCGGTAGCGCTGCACCATGTCCGGTGTACAGCAGCAGCGTCCGCTGGGCTCGCCAAGATATCCACAGGGGCAAGGATTCATTGCCGCCACCAACTGGAAACGCGCCGGGAAGCGTACTCGGTCACGGGCGCGAGACACCACGATGTGTCCAGACTCCAGCGGCTCTCTCAAGACCTCCAGTACCCTGCGGTCAAATTCCGGCAGCTCATCCAGAAACAGCACGCCATGGTGGGCGAGGGTGATCTCCCCTGGCTGCGGCTTTGACCCGCCACCCACCAGCGCCGGGCCGGAAGCCGAGTGGTGTGGTTGGCGAAACGGGCGTTGCGGCCAGTGGCTCAACGGTATGCAACTGGCCACCGACTGGATGGCCGCGACCTCCAGGGCTTCGCTTTCGGCCAACGGTGGCAACAGCCCTGGCAAACGGCTCGCCAGCAGGGTCTTGCCGGTGCCCGGTGGCCCACTGAACAGCAGGTTATGAGCCCCCGCGGCGGCAATCAGCAAGGCCCGCTTGGCCCCGGCCTGGCCTTGTACTTCATTCAGGTCGGGGTAGGGCTTGCTGGCCGAGAGCAGTCCATTGGAAACGAACGGCTCTACCGGCGTGTGGCCGTTGAAATGCGCCACCGCTTCGAGCAGATGGTCCACGGCGATCACCTTCAGCCCCGAGGCCAGGCAGGCCTCCTCGGCATTGGCCCGCGGCACCACCAGCATGCGCCCGGCCTTGCGCGCCGCCAGCGCCGCGGGCAATACCCCGCGCACCGGTCGTACCGCGCCGGACAAGGCCAGTTCACCAAGGCATTCCACGTCGTCCAGCGTCAGCGTTGGCACCTGCACGCTGGCCGACAGGATCCCCAGGGCGATGGCCAGGTCGAAGCGTCCGCCGTCCTTTGGCAGGTCTGCCGGCGCCAGGTTCAGGGTGATGCGTCGTGCCGGGAAGTTCAGCCCCGAATTGATGATCGCGCTGCGCACCCGATCCTTGCTTTCCTTCACCGCCGCCTCCGGCAGGCCAACCATCGTCAGCGACGGCAAGCCATTGGCCAGGTGGACTTCAACGGTAACAGCAGGAGCCTCGACACCTACTTGGGCGCGGCTGTGGACGATGGCAAGCGACATGAATCATTCCTTGAGTGAATAGGGCGCCGCGTCCTGCGGCTCTGGAAGGTTAGTCGTGGGGACGAACTTGGGCGCGGAAATTGATGGGGGAAAATTTGGCAGGATGTTTCGAGGGCAAGTGACAGCCAAGGGGCGGCAAGCGGGATGCGGTAGCCGATACCACCGCCTCACCTGGCCACGCAAAATGCCCGGGAAGGACCCTCTGCTAGACTGCGATTTGCCCAGTCGGCACTTGGCGGTATCAACGGCACAACGAGGAAGTGGCCATGAACGATCTGCTGGCGCTGTTAACCGACAAGCGCTTCATGCCCCACGGGCATTGCTACATGTGGCGTCCGGATCTGCTGTGGACCAATGTGATCGCCGATGGCTTGATCGCCCTGTCCTACGTCACCATCCCCTTCACCCTCCTGTACTTTATCCACAAGCGCAAGGACGTGCCGTTTGACTGGATGCTCGCGGCCTTTGGCGTGTTTATCCTGGCCTGCGGGACCAGCCATGTGATGGAGATCCTGACCATCTGGCAGCCCTATTACTGGCTGATGGCGCTGGTCAAGGTGATCACCGCGATTGCCTCGGTGATTACCGCCATCCTGCTGGTCCGGCTGGTGCCGGCGGCCCTGAAGATCCCCAGTCCGCAGCAATTGGCCAAGGTCAACGACGAGTTGCGCGAGGCACAGGCCGAACTGGTCACCACCGCGCGCCGGGCCGGCATGGCGGAGATCGCCACCAATGTGCTGCACAACGTGGGCAATGTGCTCAATAGCGTGAATGTGTCAGCCCAGGTCCTCTACGAGAAGGTGCATACGTCCAAGGGGCCAGGGGTGGCCAAGGTCGCTCAGTTGATGAAGGAGCATCCCGATGATCTTGGTGACTTCATCAGCAGCGATCCGAAAGGGCGCGCGCTACCCGACTATCTCGACAAGCTGGCCGACGCGCTGGCCGTCGAGCAGCAGGGCATGATCGCCGAGTTGGCGCAGTTGACCCGCCGAATCGACCACATCAAGGAAATCGTCGCCACCCAGCAATCCTACGCCGGCAACGCCAGCGTGCTGGAGCCGGGCTCGTTGCGAGAGCTGGTCGAGGATGTCGTGCGCATTTGTGATGTGTCCCTGGCCCGCCACCACATCACGCTGATCAAGGAATTCAGTGATATCCCGCAAATGCCGCTGGACAAGCACCGAGTGCTGCAGATCCTGGTCAATCTGATCAACAACGCCAAGCAGGCGCTGGACGCGGGTACGAACCGGCCGCCGCAGATCATCCTGCGCCTGAAGACCATTGACGATGAGCGCGTGCGGGTCGAGATCGAGGACAATGGCGAGGGGATTTCGCAGGACAATCTTGCGCGGGTGTTCGAGCACGGCTTCACCACGCGTGTCGACGGTCACGGCTTTGGCCTGCACAGCTGCATCCTGGCTGCGCACGAGATGGGCGGCGATCTGACCGTGCAGAGCGCCGGGCCGGGCAGGGGCGCGGTGTTTATCCTGGAGCTGCCGCTGGCACTGGCCCCGTCTCAACACGCTGCGAGTGGTTGAGTGGCCCGCAGGGGTTGCTTATTGCTGGGCCGGAGCCAGTCGCGCTTCCAGCTCGGCAACCTTGGCCTCCAGGCTTTCAAGCCGCGCCCGGGTCCGGGCCAGCACGACCATCTGACTGTCGAATTCTTCCCGGCTTACCAGGTCCAGCTTGCTGAAGCCGCTTTGCAGCAGGGCTTTGAACTGGCTTTCGATTTCGCTTTTGGGCAGCGGCGTGTCACCGCTCAAGATACGGGAGGCGTGGCCGCTCAGGGCGTCGAGGAGGTCTTTGGGCGCAAGCATGTGCAGGTGTCCTGGAAACAATGGCGGGCAGTGTATCACGCAGTGTCTATAGTCAATTCGCAAGCAAGGGATGCACGCTTTTCGCGCATGAGGCCGGGCGTCGCTGCACTGTTGTTGTGCGTATCGCTGCGGTTCATGGCGCAGTGCGCGTCGAGCAGGTGGCCAAGAGACTGAAATCAGAGGGTTTGGGTGCAGATGGCAAGGTTTCTGCTTAGAGGCTGATGACCCATGCACTGATGCAGTCGCTGTGACGAATGCAGTGCAGCAGGCGGAACGGGGAGTTTCGCCAGGATCGGTTAACTGGCACCTGTCGGGCAACTTGGGCCGACGACGCGTTACAAAGCCAGGCACTGCGCTTAGACTTGAGTCGGGTTTGTTTTCCTGGGGCAAGTCCACCAATTCGGGAGAAAGTTTCATGAAGCTAGTCACTGCCATCATCAAGCCGTTCAAGTTGGACGACGTGCGCGAGTCGTTGTCCGAGATCGGCGTGCAGGGCATTACCGTTACTGAGGTCAAAGGCTTCGGTCGGCAGAAAGGTCACACCGAGCTGTATCGTGGCGCGGAGTACGTGGTCGATTTCCTGCCCAAGGTGAAGATCGATGTCGCCATTGACGACAAGGATCTTGATCGGGTGATCGAGGCAATCACCAAGGCTGCCAACACCGGCAAGATCGGTGACGGGAAGATCTTTGTGGTCAATCTGGAACAGGCTATTCGCATCCGTACCGGCGAAACCGATACCGACGCCATCTAAGCCGCCAAACCCAACGCCCCAGGAGAAAACAATATGACTCTGCGTAAATTCGCAGGGCTAGGAGCCCTGTTGTCCTTCGCAATGCCTGGCCTGGCCATGGCAGAAGAAGCGGCAGCCCCAGTCCTGAACTCCGGCGACACCGCCTGGATGCTCACGGCAACGATTCTTGTACTGTTCATGACCATTCCTGGCCTGGCGCTGTTCTACGGCGGCATGGTTCGGTCGAAAAACCTTCTTTCCGTGATGATGCAGTGCTTTGCCATTACCGGTCTGATCAGCGTCCTGTGGGTCATCTATGGCTACAGCATTGCGTTCGACACCACCGGCATGGAGCAGGGCGTCGTCAACTTCAATTCCTTCATCGGCGGTTTCGGCAAAGCCTTCTTGGCGGGCGTCACGCCAGCCAGCCTGACCGGCCCGGCGGCGCTGTTCCCTGAAGCGGTGTTCATCACCTTCCAGATGACCTTCGCCATCATCACCCCGGCCCTGATCGTCGGCGCATTTGCCGAGCGGATGAAGTTCTCCGCCATGCTGATCTTCATGGGCGTGTGGTTCACCCTGGTGTATGCACCGATTGCCCATATGGTCTGGTCCGGCAACGGTGGCCTGCTGTGGGACTGGGGCGTGCTGGACTTCGCCGGCGGCACCGTGGTGCACATCAACGCCGGTATCGCGGGCCTGGTGGCGTGCCTGGTATTGGGCAAGCGCAAAGGCTTCCCGACCACGCCAATGGCGCCGCATAACCTGGGTTACACCCTGATGGGCGCGGCCATGCTGTGGGTCGGCTGGTTCGGCTTCAACGCCGGTTCCGCTGTCGCCGCCAACGGCACCGCCGGCATGGCGATGCTGGTGACCCAGATCGCGACCGCCGCGGCGGCGCTGGGCTGGATGTTTGCCGAGTGGATCACCCACGGCAAGCCAAGCGCACTGGGCATTGCCTCGGGTGTGGTCGCCGGTCTGGTTGCAATCACCCCGGCTGCCGGCACCGTGGGCCCGATGGGCGCCCTGGTCATCGGCCTGGCGGCGGGCGTGGTGTGCTTCTTCTGCGCCACCACCCTCAAGCGCAAACTCGGTTATGACGACTCCCTGGATGCCTTCGGCGTACACGGCATCGGCGGTATCCTCGGCGCGATCCTGACCGGTGTGTTCGCAGCTCCGGCACTGGGTGGCTTCGGCACCGTGACCGATATCGGCGCGCAAGTGTGGATTCAGTTCAAAGGCGTGGCGTTCACGGTGGTCTACACCGCGATCGTCACCTTCATCATCCTCAAGGTTCTGGACGCCGTCATGGGTCTGCGTGTCACCGAGGAAGAAGAAGCCGTGGGCCTGGACCTGGCCCAGCACAACGAGCGTGGTTACAACCTGTAAGCACGCGCAATAAAAAATGCCCGGTTCGCCGGGCATTTTTTTGCCTGGAATTTGTCATTGCTCACAAGGTGCAGTGGTTTTTCCGACGCCTTTTGTTGTGGATGCGACATGGGGTTTTATACCGCCAAAGGCTTACACCGAAGCAAGAATATTAGGCCCTTTGTTTTTTCCCTGAGCGCGCTAGAATGCGCGCCGAACGTGTGGAGATCTGTATGTGGCAACAGACGCTGATAACCCTGCAGGCAAGGCCCCGGGGCTTTCATCTGGTGACGGACGAGTTGCTTGCCGGCCTGCCTGAACTCCAGGCGTGTCGTGTCGGTCTGTTGCATCTGTGGCTGCAGCATACCTCGGCTTCGTTGAGCATCAACGAGAACGCCGATCCGGCGGTACGTCGAGACTTCGAACGATTTTTCAATCGGCTGATCCCACAAGGAACCGCCGACTATGAGCACAACGACGAAGGCTTGGACGACCTCCCGGCGCACTTCAAGGCCAGTGTGCTCGGTTGCCAGGTCAGCCTGCCGGTCACGGCAGGACGGCTGGCATTGGGTACCTGGCAAGGTGTTTATCTGGGCGAGCACCGCGATCACGGTGGTGCTCGTAAAGTCCTCGTCACCTTGTACGGTGAAGGGGCATAACCGCTGATTGCCGGCGGATATTGAATTTTTTCTGGCAGCCTTCGAACAGATGGCGAAGCTGGGCTATAACTAATCTGCTTTTCGCAAGTCATGAGGTAGAACATGAGCGACGATGATCTGGAAAACGACGACCTCGAAGTAGGCGACGAAGACGAGACCGAAGAAGGCCTTGAAGCGGCAGCGGAAGACGTTGCCGACGACGATGGGGCCGATGTTCCGGCACCTACCGCCAAAGGCAAGGCCAAGGCAGCCGTGTCGGTTGACGAGTTGCCGAGTGTAGAGGCCAAGAACAAGGAGCGTGATGCGCTCGCCAAGGCCATGGAGGAGTTCCTGGCCAGGGGCGGTAAGGTGCAGGAAGTGGAGGCCAACGTGGTCGCTGATCCGCCCAAGAAGCCTGACAACAAGTACGGCAGCCGCCCTATCTGAGTATCGGCTTCATTGCTTGCTGAAAAAGCCCGCCGTCGCTGCGGGCTTTTTCATGAGCCAGATAAAGTCTCGGACCTGTGGGAGCGAGCTTGCTCGCGATAGCGGTGGGTCTGTGGCATTGATGTTGGGGTGCCGCCGCCTTCGCGGGCAAGCCCGCTCCCACAGAGGTTGTAGGGCTACAGGGCGGGGGTTCAGTGCTGGCGATGCCACCCTGCCAATAACCCCGGCAGTTCGGTGAGGCTGCGGATTTCTGCATCCGGCGCGTGGTCGGCATTCCAGGGTTTGCCTGCCGGGTTGAACCATACGGCGCGCAGGCCGGCCTGTTGGGCGCCGGCGATGTCGTCGCCCGGGTGATCGCCAATGTGCACGGCGGTTTGCGCCGTGGCGCCGCCGCGTTGCAGGGCTTCGTGGAACAGCCGGGCGTCAGGCTTGGCGATGCCGATGTCTTCGGCGCACAAGGCGAACTTGAAATAGTCCGCCAACCCCAGGCGCCGCACGTCGGCGTTGCCATTGGTGACCACACCGAGGGCGAAATGGTTGGCCAGGATCTCCAGGGTGGGCTGCACCTCGGGAAAGACTTCGAGTTGATGGCGGGCGTGCAGGAACGTCTCGAAGGCTTGGTCCGCCAGCTCAGACGCTTGCCACTGATCGTAGCCGGCTTCCTGCAAGGCACGGAACAGCACCCGCCGGCGCAACGCACTGATGCGATGCTTCAGGCCGGGCTCTTCGCGCAACACCTGCTCGCGAATCGAAAAAAGATGCTCCACCGGCACGCCGCCCAGGTTTGGTGCGTTGTCGGTGAGCCATTGGCGGAGTATGGCTTCGGCGCTGGCGATCACCGGGGCGGTGTCCCACAGGGTGTCGTCCAGGTCGAAAGTGATCAGCTCGATGGTCATGATTCGTCGCCCTTGATGCGTTTGGCCCTGGGGTGGGCACTGTCATAGACCGTTGCCAGGTGCTGGAAATCCAGGTGGGTGTAGATCTGTGTGGTCTTGATGTCCGAGTGCCCCAGCAGCTCTTGAACGGCGCGCAGGTCCTGGGAGGACTCCAGCAGATGGCTGGCGAAGGAGTGCCGGAGCATGTGCGGGTGCAGGTTCTGTCCCAGCTCCCGTTCGCCGGCAGCTTTGACCCGCAACTGAATCGCCCGCGGGCCGAGACGTCGCCCCTGTTGGCTGACGAAGACCGCGTCGTCGGCAGGGTTGGTCAGCGCCCGCAGCGCCAGCCATTGCTCCAGGGCTTCACGGGCCTTGCGGCCAACGGGCAACAGGCGTGTCTTGCTGCCCTTGCCGAGCACCTGGACCATGCCATCGGCCAGGTCCAGTTGATCCAGGTTAAGCCCCGTCAGCTCTGAAAGCCGCAGGCCGGAAGAATAGAACAGCTCGAGAATCGCCTGGTCGCGCCGTGCCAGGAAGTCATCCTCGACGGCACCTTCAAGCAATTGCAGGGCGCGATCGGTGTCGAGAGTCTTCGGCAATCGGCGTTCGCCCTTGGGCGGCGCCAGGCCGGTGGCCGGGTCGTGATCGCACAGGCCTTCGCGATTGAGGTAGTGATACAGGCCGCGTACCGCCGACAGCAGGCGCGCCAGGCTGCGGGAGGATTGCCCCTGTTGATGCAGGCGGGCGATCAGGCTGCGCAAGCGTTGGATGTCCAGGGCCGACCAGCTGCCGATGTTCTGCTTCTGGCACCAGCCCAGCACTTTTTCCAGGTCGCGGCGATAGGCCAACAACGTGTGGGGCGACACCTGGCGCTCACTGCGCAGGTGTTCGCAGTAGGCGTCCAGTTGTCGTTCCATCATCCGCGTACCGAGCGCAGCGAACCGGCGACCCTTGGCAGCACCCGACCAGTGACTTCGGCGATGTAGCTCAAAAACAGCGTACCCACCGAACTCTTGTAGTGCTGCGGATCGCGGCTGGCGATGGCCAGCACGCCATGCACGCCCTGGTGGGCGATGGCGACGACGGCGGTGGAGCCGATCTGCTTGCGTTGTTCTTCGCCAAACAGGAAGTCCAGCTCATGTTCGCGCAGGCTGCCGCTGACGCTTTTGTCTTCCGTGAGCAGGCCGCCAATGGCCGTCTGCGCTTCGGCGTGGGTCACCCAGCGGCCCACCGGCATGGCGTTGTCACCGAACAGGATCAGGCTGACAAAGGGCACCTGGAAATCCTGGCGCAGGCTGTCTTCGACGCTCATGACCAGGTCTTCGAGGGTGTTGGCGTCCATCAGCGCCAGGATCAGCCGACGGGTCTTGTCGAAGAGTCGGTCGTTGTCCCGGGCCACGTCCATCAGGTGCGAAAGACGATGACGCATTTCGATGTTGCGCTCGCGCAGGATTTTCATCTGGTGCTCAACCAGCGACACGGTATCGCCGCGCCGGTGGGGGATGCGCATCGTCGCAAGCAGTTCTTCATGCTCGACGAAGAAGTCCGGATGAGCCTCCAGGTAAGCCGCCACAGCTGCGGTTTCTGGAAGGCTGGGGGATTCGTCGGGCTGTGGGGCTGGAACCTGTGGCTGGTCGGTCATGGGTTTGGCTCACTCAAAGACGAATTTGTCCTTCGTATACGCGCACTGCCGGGCCGGTCATCATCACCGGTTGGCCAGGGCCTGCCCATTCGATGGACAGGCGCCCGCCGGGCAGGTCGATCAACAACGGCGAATCCATCCACCCCTGGCTGATCGCAGCGACTGCGGCCGCACAGGCGCCGGTACCGCAGGCCTGGGTTTCCCCGGCGCCGCGTTCCCAGACGCGCAATTGTGCGCGGTGGCGGTCGATGACTTGCAGGAAACCGACGTTCACTCGCGCGGGGAAGCGCGGATGATGCTCGATTTTCGGCCCCAGCTCATGCACCGGGGCACTGTTGATATCTGTCACGCGCAGCACGGCATGGGGGTTGCCCATGGAGACCGCTGCCAGTTCCACCGTGGTGTCGTCGACATCCACCTGATAGCTCAAGGCCTGGGCAGGTGCCTGGAAGGGAATGTCCGCCGGTACCAGGCGCGGAGCGCCCATGTTGACGCCGATCTGGCCGTCGCTGCGCACATCCAGTTCGATGATGCCGCTCTTGGTCTCGACGCGGATCTGCCGCTTGGCGGTCAGGCGCTTGTCCAGCACGAAGCGGGCGAAGCAGCGCGCGCCGTTGCCGCATTGCTCCACTTCCGAACCGTCGGCGTTGAAGATCCGATAGCGGAAATCCACGTCCGGGTTATTGGGTGCCTCGACGATCAACAATTGGTCGAAACCGATACCGGTGTGCCGGTCCCCCCATTGCTTGGCGTGCTTGGGCAGGATGTGCGCGTGCTGGCTGACCAGGTCGAGGACCATGAAGTCATTGCCCAGGCCGTGCATCTTGGTAAAACGCAGCAGCATGGTCTTACTCCGGCAGCAGGCTTTCGCCGGCAAACAACTCGGCTACCGTCTCGCGGCGACGCACTTCAAATGCCTGATCACCGTCCACCAGCACCTCGGCGCAGCGGCCGCGGGTGTTGTAGTTGGAACTCATGACAAACCCGTAGGCACCGGCCGAATGCACGGCCAGCAGATCGCCTTCTTCCAGCGCCAGCTCCCGACCCTTGGCCAGGAAGTCACCGGTTTCGCAGATCGGGCCGACGATGTCGTAGCTGCGTGCCGCGGTGTCGCGAGGGCGCACGGCGGTGACGTCCATCCACGCCTGGTACAGCGCCGGGCGGATCAGGTCGTTCATCGCCGCGTCGACGATGGCGAAATCCTTGTGCTCGGTGTGCTTGAGGTACTCGACCTGGGTCAGCAGCACGCCGGCGTTGGCGACGATGTAGCGGCCCGGTTCGAACATCAGCGCCAGGTCACGCCCGTCGAGGCGCTCACGCACGGCCTTGATGTAGTCGGCCACCAGCGGCGGCTCTTCGTCGCGGTAGCGCACGCCGACACCGCCGCCCAAATCGATATGACGCAGGTAGATGCCGCAGTCGCCGAGGCGGTCGACCAGCGCCAGCAGGCGGTCGAGGGCATCGATGAAAGGCTCCAGGGTGGTCAGTTGCGAGCCGATGTGGCAATCGACGCCCAGCACTTCCAGGTTCGGCAGTTGGGCGGCGCGCACGTACACGTCTTCGGCGTCGGCAATGGCGATGCCGAACTTGTTTTCCTTGAGACCGGTGGAAATGTACGGGTGGGTGCCAGCGTCGACGTCCGGGTTCACGCGCAGGGAGACCGGCGCGCGGACGCCCAGCTCGGCGGCGACGATTTGCAGGCGCTCCAGCTCGTCGGTGGACTCGATGTTGAAGCAGTGCACGCCAACTTCCAGGGCGCGACGCATGTCTTCACGGGTCTTGCCGACGCCGGAGAACACGATCTTGTCGGCGCTGCCGCCAGCGGCCAGCACACGTTCGAGCTCGCCACCGGAGACGATGTCGAAACCGGCGCCCAGGCGCGCCAGGACATTGAGTACACCCAGGTTGGAGTTGGCTTTTACAGCGAAACACACCAGGTGCGGCATGCCCTCGAGGGCATCGGCGAACGTGCGGTACTGGGCTTCGATGTGAGCGCGGGAGTAGACATAGGTCGGCGTGCCGAAACGTTCGGCGATCGCGGACAGGGCAACCCCTTCCGCGAACAGCTCCCCGCCACGGTAGTTAAAAGCGTCCATGGCGTTCCCTTAGTAAGTGGTGTGGGTGTCGTGCGAGTGCGACTTGGATTGCGACGACTTGGCCTGTTCTGCTTGTTCTTCGGGAGACTTGCTGTCATCAGGCAGGTACAGCGGACCTTTTTGACCACAGGCTGTCACGAGGCAGGCAACCGCGACGAGCGCAGCAAGGGAAGAGATCAGGCGCTTCATGGCGAAATCCTTGAAAATGCTTTAATTGCGCCGGAGTATACCGGCCACCCGTCAGCTTGCCTATGCAACGGGGCGCCCGTCCGGCGGCGCTGGTGGTCGTCAGTGGGTATATCCTTTGCAATCGCCGGGAAGCGTCCGTATCTTGCGGCGCTTGAGCATGAGCAGACATTTTCGAGGTTGCCGCAATGAGTTTGACTGAAGCCCGTTTCCACGACCTGGTCGATGCGACCCAGCAAACGCTGGAGGATGTGTTCGATGACAGTGGCCTGGACATTGACCTGGAAATCTCCGCCGGTGTTCTCACCGTCAAGTTCGAAAACGGCAGCCAGTTGATTTTCAGTCGCCAGGAACCGTTGCGGCAATTGTGGCTGGCGGCGGTCTCCGGTGGCTTTCATTTCGACTACGACGAAGAAAGCGAACGCTGGATGTGCGACAAGAGCGAAGAGCAGTTGGGCGAGATGCTCGAGCGCATCGTCAAGCAGCAGGCTGGCGCGGAACTCGATTTCGAAGGCCTGTGACGGCGTGAGCCAGACAGCCCCGATACGGCCTCCCAAGCCGCTCTACAGCAACGTCAGCCCGGCCGTGCCGTCGCCGTGTACCGGCGTGTGCAAGCTGGATGAACAGAAGGTCTGCCTCGGTTGCTTGCGCCACGTGGAAGATATCCGCGAATGGCGCTCGGCCGACGACGAACGTCGGCGGGTCATCTGCGCCGAGGCGGCTAAACGCAAATCTCTGGTGTGATCGCCCACTGTGTGGGAGCAAGGCTTGCCTAGCAACCCTGTGGGAGTAAAGCTTACTCGCGATACAAGCGCCTCGGTTCCAGAGAGACCTCGCTGTATTCATCGCGGGCAAGCCTTGCTCCCACAATCCCCTCGCCACAGTAATTCTGCTCCCCATGACAATGGGTAGATTTGTCCCGAGTTGTTTATTTATTGAGCTGTGGTAGTGTCCAGCTACGCCTCCACTTATCGAGGCCCGTGAAAACCCCGCCTTTTTGTGGCGGGGTTTTGCTTTTTTTGTGCAGAAGAAAGGAGTCTGCCAGGATCATGACCGCACCTTCCATTACCCTTACCCGTCTGGACGTACAGCGTCTGGAACGCCTGATCGACAGCCTTGATGAAACGCTGCCGGGCGTGATTGCGCTGCAAACCGAACTGGATCGCGCCGAGAACGTGGTGGGCCACGAAGAAGTGCCTGCCGATGTCGTGACCATGAACTCGCGCGTGCACTGCCGCGAAGAAAGCAGTGGCAAGGACTATCACCTGACGCTGGTTTATCCACAGGACGCCAATGCCGACGAAGGCCGGATCTCGATCCTGGCGCCAGTGGGCAGTGCGTTGCTGGGCCTGAAGGTCGGCCAGCACATCGACTGGCCGGCCCCGGGTGGCAAGACGCTGAAGCTGACGTTGCTGGAGGTCGAGTCGCAGCCGGTCAATGGCGGCGACTGCGCGTTCTGAACCCGTCTCAGACCTGGTTCAGTGCCTCGTTCAGGGCGCGTTCCAGGTCGGCCTTGTAGCGCAGGTACAAATTGCTTGAACAGGCGCCGTCGCCCACCAGGCCCGAGAGATCCAGGTCGGTGATGTAGCAGCGATAGCGCTGGGCTTCGCGGCGCTGTTCGACGATCTCCCTGGCGACCACGCGGAACAGTTGGTCACCATGTTCCAGTTCGGAAAACTCCTGCTGATCGCAATACAGGGTGACGTGTACCTGCCCGTGCGCCGCTTTGCCGATGATCGCCTGCACGTCATAGAACGGCTTGTTGACCAGCATCTGCGGGGCTTGCCGCGCTTCGATCCGTCGCGCCCGGCCGCTGCCTGAGGGCAATAACTGGTAGTACAGGGTTTCCAGGGTCAGCGGCTGGGCGACATCCAGCGGCAGCAGGGCATCGCGACGGTACAGCACCGATTGCAAAAAGCGCTGCAGCGGCACCAGCAGGCTTTGTTCGTCGTGATACGGCACGTGTTGCTGCCACAGTGCGTTGAACTCATCGAGCACATACAGATCGGCTTCGTCTTCGTTGGTCCGGTAGAACACCTGGATGCACTCGGGCTGGCCCATGGGCAGGATCAGCGCCAGGTCGTGGTCTTCCAGGGCCATCGGGTCCAGGTGCAAGGGGCTGTAGGCCGTCAGTTCCTCGCCCAGGTAATCCATCAGCGCCGACAGGCTGCCCAGCGCCACGTGATTGACCTGGCCGGGCACCAGCTCCAGCACGTGATAGTGCTGCTGGACCTGAAGCAGATAGCGGTGATTGAGCCTGCTCAGCAGCAGGGTCTGCGCCGTGTCGATGACTTCTTCGACGCGCCGCGCAATGAATTGGGCGCGGTTGTGGCAGAAACAGCGCACCTGCAAGCGTGGCTGGTGCTGGGTGACGGGCAGGTCGTTGAGGTAATCGCGCAGGCAGTCGAGCAGGGCGTGTTCGCCGTCAAAACGGTTGACCAGCACCTCGTTCCAACTGTTGAGCGTGACCTGGTCGAGGGTCAGCACCAGGTTCTCCCGGACCCCGGCATAACTCAGGGAGTCGGTGCGCTCGGTGGTCATCAGGATATTCAGGTCGCGGTGGTGCTTGAGCGGGTCGACGCCGACGTTCACCAGAATCAGCACTTCGCTGGGCACGCTGGCGCGCAGCAACTGTGCTTCATCCACGGTGGTCAAGGGCAGGGCGATGGACTGTTGCAGGCTGCCCAGCAGATTGAACAGTTCGAACTCGCTCAGGTCGCTGTCGCCTGGGTGCAGCGCCAGGCGCGTGCTGCTGTCGATCACGCCGTTGCGATGGCACCAGGTCAGCAGTTCCAGCAGCTCGCGGCAGCGCTTGATCGGCGCGAAATTCTCCCACTCCAGGGCGTTGAGGCTGCCGTTGTACAGCGCCCACTGGTTCTGCCCCGGTTCTTTCTTGTTGGGCGACTGGACCAGCGTCAGGGTGTCTTCGGCCAAGTCCGGCGCGATGCCAGGGTTGATGAACTCGACCTTGTCGGCCTTGCGCTCGAAGGCCGCATACAACCGCCGGCCAAGCACGTTGAGATCGCGCTTGTTGATCAGGCTGACGGTTTTCTCGGTGCGGGCGAACTGGGTCAGGAAGCGGTAGCTGTGGGTGAGCTCATTGACCAGGGCCCGTCGCTCGTGGCTGACCTGGCGGACTTTCCATTGGCTGCGGCTGTCCAGCAGCGCCAGTTGACGCTGGTCCCAGCCCCATTCCCGAGCCAGTCGCTCGAGCAGTACCCGTTGCCAGCCGCTGCTGCGCGTCTGGCCGGTGAGCTTGCGATTGACCTTCAGGTACAGCGCGCGGCGGATCAACTCCAGGCGTTCGGATTCGCCGCGGGCATTGAGGTATTCCTCGATGCGGCGGTAGACCAGCATGTACGGGTCCAGCTCTTCGAGGTCCAGGCGATTGGCAAACACGGCCTGTTTGAAGCGTAGGCTCAGGCAGCGGACATTCGGGTGTTCGCTGGCATAGACCTCGGTCAGCAGCAGCTTGAGCACGGACTTGTAGGGCGACTCGATACCTTTGAACAGCTGCCAGAGCCCGGCACCGACGAATTCGCCTGGCGGAATGTAGGCCAGGTGCCCCAGGTCCAGGGTTTCATCGGCGCGAATGAAACGCTTGGACATCAGCGTATGGGTGTACTGCTCATAGTTCTCTTCTTCATAGACCGGCACCAGCCACCAGATCGGCGTGCGCCCGGCCAGCCAGATCGCGGTGCGGTAGAACTCGTCCAGCAACAGGTAATGCTGGGTCGTGCCGCAATCGTCGGAACTGAGCTGGTTGTCACGGTCACCCCTTACGAAACGCGCCGGGTCGATCAGGAAAAAGTGGGCTTCGGCGCCCTGGGTCGCGGCCCAGATCTCCAGCAACTGGCATTTCTTGCGCAGCTCGGCCAGTTCATCGTCGCTCAGGTCCGGCCCGTGGCACACCCACACGTCCATGTCGCTCTGGTCGGCTTGGGCCAGGGTGCCGAGGCTGCCCATCAGGAACAGGCCAAGGATCGGCCGTGGCGGGTTGCTGCCGTGCCGGGGCTTGTAGGAAAACGAACGGGTCAGCCGCTGGGCTTCGGCAAGGATATTGGCGTCAGGCTCGTAGTTCGACAGCCCGGCAGGCGTGCTGCCGGAAACGTAGCCGGGCAGCAGCGGATGGTTGACGTGGAAGAACAGCGGCAGCAACGTCAGCACGCCTTGCTGGCGCGGCGACAGGCCTTCGAGGGCGCGCTCCATCCGCACGGTGTTGAGCTTGAGAAAACGTGCGCGCAACTGGCTCAAGACCTTGCGGTCGATTCCCTCGTCCAGATCGGGGCGTATTTCGTGATTGCGGGTCATGTCAGCTCAAACCGGCTCGCGGCGTCGAACGTGGGGGTGATGGCAGGTTAGCGCCCGATCTTGGGAATTCTTAAGCTGAAAACAGAATTCGGATGCCGGTTTTTTACGCAAGGCACCCGTGCGCCTGCGGAAATCCCGTAAAGGAGATTTCCGTGGGCGACAGGGGGGATCAGGCGGCTTCTTGCACGCTGAGTATCGTCAGGACGGTTTGTACGTTTTGGGCGGCATCTCGGCCCAGGCTTGTCAGGTAACCACCGTCGGGCTGGGTGATCAGATCTTTTTCGAACAGGCGTTGGGCAGCGGCAATCGCTTTAGGGGCAGCGGTCTGATGAATTTTCAGGCCTTCCTGGGAACTGTCCAGGTTGAAGAGTGCGAGGATTTCCAGTTCGGCAACCAGCTCAGGGGTAAGCGACATAAGGACTCCAGACTTTCTAGGAATTTGGTCGACAGCGTCACTAAGGTGAGCGCACTCGGCCGGCCTGTCCAGTCTCAGTGTCATGCTTTTTTTGTTTTTTTGTAGCGAGTCCAGGCAGATTCCTTGTGGCGAGGGGATTTATCCCCGCTGGACTGCGCAGCAGGCCCAAAATCGTAATGAGTCCACTTTTTTAGGGCCGCTTCGCGCCCCAGCGGGGCGGTGCGACGTTTCGCTAAATCCCCTCGCCACAGAAGCAACTTTGCCTATCGGTTCACTTCTTTTCCGGCGGCAACTCAGGCAGCGCGCGCAAGGCGGCTTCGTACCACTCGGTATTGAACGGGCGATCCTCTTCCAGGATCGCATCGATCTCCACCGCCAGCACATGGGCCATCAGGTTGAGGATTTCTTCGCGCTCATAACCGACCAAGGTCAACTTGTTGAAAGTGGCCTTGGCTGCAGGCGGATTGTCACTTTCGATCTGGTTTTCGATGGCCTGGATCAGCGTGTTCTCGACGAATTCTTCTTCGTCGTTGTCGATGTCGGTTGGCTCGCTCATGGCAGGCTCCTGGGAGAAAGGTCGCCAGTTTACCTGCATTCAGCGGCGTGATGCGCCTGGCAAGAAATACCCCGACGGTCTATAACGCAATGCTGCCAACCCCGCACGGCCTGGAGGCTTTGTAATGCTCGAGCTTTATGGTTTCTCTGTCAGTAACTATTACAACATGGTCAAGCTGGCGCTGTTGGAGAAGGGCCTGCCCTTCGAAGAAGTGCCGTTCTACCCCAACCAGACCGCCGAAGCGTGGGCCATCAGCCCGCGCGGGAAGGTGCCGGTGTTGAAAACCGAGCAGGGGTTTATCAACGAAACCAGCGTGATCCTCGAGTACATCGAGCAAACCCAGCCAGGCAAGGCCCTGCTGCCCAGTGACCCGTTCGAGCGCGCCCAGGTATTGGCCTTGTGCAGGGAGATCGAGTTGTACATCGAGTTGCCGGCGCGGGCTTGCTTTGCCGAGGCATTTTTCGGCATGACGGTGCCCGATGCCATCAAGGAAAAGAGCAAAGACGAATTGCGGCAGGGGTTCGCCTCGCTCGGTCGGCACGGCAAATTCGCGCCCTACGTGGCGGGCGATAGTCTGACCATTGCCGATCTGTATTTCTTCTACAGCGTCTCGCCGGCCTGCCAGGTGGGCAGGAAGTTGTTCGATATCGACCTGCTGGCAGACATGCCGGCGGCCAAGGCGCTGATGGAGCGCTTGGAGCAGAATCCGAACGTGCGGCGGATCGCTGCGGATCGGGAGGCAGAGATGCCGGCGTTTTTGGCGATGATTGCCGCCAAGAAGTGAGTTTGAGGTGTTTTGAAGTGAGTCATCGCGAGCAGGCTCGCTCCCACATTTGATCTCCATGGTCACAAAATATGTGTTCACTGAAGATCCACTGTGGGAGCGAGCCTGCTCGCGATGCTTTTGGCTTTTAGCGGCTGGCGATCAGCGCCTGGCCGCGTACTACGGCTGCCTTGACCTGCGCCGGCGCGGTGCCGCCGATGTGGTCACGGGCATTGACCGAGCCTTCGAGGGTCAGCACGGCAAACACGTCCTGCTCGATCTGGTCGCTGAACTGGCGCAGTTCGTCCAGGCTCATTTCCGCCAGGTCCTTGCCGCTGTCCACGCCGTACTTCACGGCATGGCCGACGATCTCATGGCAGTCGCGGAACGGCAGGCCACGGCGCACCAGGTAATCGGCCAGGTCCGTGGCGGTGGAGAAGCCGCGCAGGGCCGCTTCGCGCATCACCGCGTGCTTGGGCTTGATGGCCGGGATCATGTCGGCGAAGGCCCGCAGCGAGTCGCGCAAGGTGTCGGCGGCGTCGAACAGCGGTTCCTTGTCTTCCTGGTTGTCCTTGTTGTAGGCCAGCGGCTGGCCTTTCATCAGGGTCAGCAGGCCCATCAGTGCGCCGAACACCCGGCCACTCTTGCCCCGCACCAGTTCCGGCACGTCGGGGTTTTTCTTTTGCGGCATGATCGAACTGCCGGTGCAGAAGCGGTCGGGCAAATCGATGAATTGGAATTGCGCACTGGTCCACAGCACCAGCTCTTCGGAGAAGCGCGACAGGTGCATCATCGCGATGCTCGCGGCGGCGCAGAATTCGATGGCGAAATCGCGGTCCGAGACGTTATCCAGCGAGTTGCCGCCCACGGCGTCGAAGCCCAGCAACTGCGCGGTGTATTCACGGTCGATCGGGTACGTGGTGCCGGCCAGCGCGGCGCTGCCCAGGGGCATGCGGTTGGTGCGCTTGCGGCAGTCCACCAGGCGCTCGTAGTCGCGGCTGAGCATTTCGAACCAGGCCAGCATGTGATGCCCAAACGTTACAGGTTGGGCGGTTTGCAGGTGCGTGAAGCCCGGCATGATGCTCTCGGCCTCGCGCTCGGCTTGCTCCAGCAGGCCTTTTTGCAGGCGCGTGATTTCGGCCAGGATCAGGTCGATCTCATCGCGCAACCACAGGCGGATGTCGGTGGCGACCTGGTCGTTGCGGCTGCGGCCGGTGTGCAGCTTCTTGCCCGTCACGCCGATGCGGTCGGTCAGGCGCGCTTCGATGTTCATGTGCACGTCTTCAAGGTCGACGCGCCAGTCGAACTGGCCGGCCTCGATTTCAGTCTCGATGGTCTTCAGGCCGTCGATGATGCTGTCGCGCTCGGCATCGGTCAGCACGCCGACCTTGGCCAGCATGGTGGCGTGGGCGATCGAGCCCATGATGTCGTGGCGATACAGGCGCTGGTCAAAGTTGACGGAGGCGGTGAAGCGGGCGACGAAGGCGTCGACGGGTTCACTGAAGCGGCCGCCCCAGGACTGATTGGTCTTGTCAGTGCTCATGAATTCGCTCGTGATCGGCTGTAGAGAAAGTAGCGGTTAAAGGCTGCGGCGGATGATAGCAGGGTTGCCGGGACTGGCGCTGGCACTGGTCGGCAGGTTTTTTCGATAGAACCCTGGGATCCAACCGGGTTTTCGCGCAACGATATTTTTCGATTGAGCAATATCGTCGTGGCAACCGTCTACAGTGGACTGTAGGACTTTTGCTTTTTCCACCCATGGCGCAGCGGGTATAGATAAGAAGGGGGAGCTCATATTGGTCAGATCGACAGTTAACAATCCCTACGGCGACGCCGTGCGACAACGGGCCTCGGGCATCGGTCGGCAAGCGCTGGTAAAGATAGGCAACCGCCTCGCGGCACTTTTTGGCCCTCGAACGAGTCTTAGCGTGGATCGCGGTGACGGATGTCACTTCCCCTGTCTACGCTATCCTTGTGCGAGACTCACGCAGGAATCCAGCGCAATATGAATGTCCTGATCGTTGATGACGAACCACTGGCCCGCGAGCGCCTGAGCCGAATGGTTGGCGAACTCGAGGGTTACAGTGTCCTGGAGCCGAGCGCCACCAATGGCGAAGAGGCATTGGCCCTTATTGACAGCCACAAGCCGGATATCGTGCTGCTCGACATTCGCATGCCAGGGCTGGACGGCCTGCAAGTGGCGGCGAAGTTGTGCGAACGAGAGTCACCACCCGCCGTGGTGTTCTGTACCACCCGGGATGACTTCCCACCCGAGGTGTTGCAGGCCGGTGACGTGGGCTACCTGGTCAAGCCGGTGGCGGCCGAGGCGTTGCTCGAAGCCTTGCGCAAGGCTGAGCGGCCCAACCGTGTGCAACTGGCGGCGTTGACCCGTCCGGCCGCCGAAAGCGGTAGCGGCCCGCGCAGCCATATCAGTGCGCGTACCCGCAAAGGCATCGAGCTGATCCCGTTGAACCAGGTGGTCTACTTTATAGCCGACCATAAATACGTGACCTTGCGCCATGAGAGTGGCGAGGTGTTGTTGGATGAGCCACTCAAGGCTCTCGAAGACGAGTTCGGCGAACGTTTCGTACGCATCCACCGCAACGCCCTCGTGGCCCGCGAGCGCATCGAGCGTTTGCAACGCACGCCCCTTGGGCATTTCCAACTGTTCCTCAAGGGCCTGAATGGCGATGCGCTGATTGTCAGCCGGCGGCACGTGGCCGGCGTGCGCAAGATGATGCAGCAGCTTTAGCGCGGCGGGTCCAAGGCGTTCCATACGTTTCATTTCGAGGAGTTGGCGGCCAGGGAGGCCTTGGGGTCGTGATTCAAATCAAAGCGGTTTTGGCTGAGCTGTTATTATCTGCCGTATCTTTTAAGTACGGATTGATCCATGTCCCCTCGCGAGATCCGCATCGCCACCCGTAAAAGTGCCCTGGCCCTCTGGCAGGCCGAATACGTCAAAGCCCGCCTGGAAGCGGCCCATCCAGGCCTGATCGTGACCCTGGTGCCCATGGTCAGTCGCGGTGACAAGCTGCTGGACTCGCCGCTGTCGAAGATCGGCGGCAAGGGCCTGTTCGTCAAGGAGCTGGAAACCGCGTTGCTGGACAACGAAGCCGACATCGCCGTGCATTCGATGAAAGACGTGCCCATGGACTTCCCCGAAGGCCTGGGCCTGTTCTGCATCTGCGAGCGGGAAGACCCACGCGATGCGTTCGTCTCCAACACGTTTTCCAGTCTTGAAGCACTGCCTGCCGGGAGCGTGGTCGGCACTTCCAGCCTGCGTCGCCAGGCACAGTTGCTGACTCGCCGCCCGGACCTGCAAATCCGTTTCCTGCGCGGTAACGTCAATACGCGCCTGGCCAAGCTCGATGCCGGTGAGTACGACGCGATCATCCTCGCCGCCGCCGGCCTGATCCGGCTGGGCTTCGAAGAGCGCATCACCTCGGCCATCAGCGTTGACGACAGCCTGCCGGCCGGTGGGCAAGGGGCGGTGGGCATCGAGTGCCGCAGCGCCGACAGCGACATCCACGCCTTGCTGGCGCCGCTGCACCATGAAGACACCGCTACGCGGGTATTCGCCGAGCGCGCCCTCAACAAACACCTCAATGGCGGTTGCCAAGTGCCGATCGCCTGTTACGCCGTGCTGGAAGGCGAACAGGTCTGGTTGCGCGGCCTGGTGGGGGATCCCAACGGTGGTCGGCTGCTCAGCGCCGAGGCCCGGGCACCGCGCCACGATGCCGAGGCGTTGGGCGTGCGGGTGGCCGAGGACCTGCTGAGCCAGGGCGCTGCCGACATCCTCAAGGCCGTCTACGGCGAGGCCGGCCACGCGTGACGGGCTGGCGGCTGCTGCTCACCCGGCCGGCGGACGAGTCCTCGGCGCTGGCGGCTGTCCTGGCCGAAGCGGGGGTCTACAGCAGCAGCCTGCCCTTGCTGGATATCGAGCCGGTCCCGCTGTCCGATGCCGGGCGGGCGATATTCCAGGCGCTGGACCAATACTCTGCCGTGATCGTCGTCAGCAAACCTGCCGCACGCCTGTGCGTCGAGTTGTTGCGCCAATACTGGCCCCAGCCTCCAGACCAACCCTGGTTCAGCGTGGGTGCGGCCACCGGACAGATTCTCAGCGATGCCGGCCTCACGGTGTTTTATCCCGATAACGGCGATGACAGCGAAGCCTTGCTGGAGCACTTGGTCTTGCGCCAGGCTGTTGCGCGGCCCGACCCCAAGGTGTTGATCGTTCGGGGTGAAGGCGGGCGTGGCTTGCTGGCAGAGCGTTTGCGCGAGCAAGGTGCTAGTGTCGATTATCTGGAATTGTACCGCCGCCACTTGCCTGATTACGGCGAAGGGGCGTTGCCGGCGAAAGTCGAAGCGGAACGCTTGAACGCACTGGTGGTCAGCAGTGGGCAGGGCTTCGAGCATCTGCAGCGGCTGGCCGGCGATGCGTGGCCGGCCCTGGCGCGGTTACCGTTGTTTGTTCCAAGCCCAAGGGTTGCCGAGATGGCGCGTGCCGCCGGGGCCCGAACAGTTGTGGATTGCCGTGGTGCCAATGCTGCGGCTTTGCTGGCGGCGTTACGGGAACACTCCGTGCCGTTTTCTAATGCAAAGGATGGATACGTGAGCGAAACAGCCTTGCCAAAAGAAGATCTAGACCAGCCAGCGATCGATGCGCCGGTTGAAACCCCGCCCCCAGTGGTGCCGCGTCGCGGCAACGGGCTGGCCGTTGTTGCCTTGCTGCTCGGCGCCGCCGGTGTCGCCGTAGGCGGTTGGGGCGTTTGGCAGGTGCGTCACCTGCAAACCAATAACCAGCAGCAGTCCGCCCAGGTCCAGGCACTGAATGACCAGGCCCAGAGCCTCAAGCTCAACGAGCAACGCCTGAGCGAGCGCCTGGCGCAATTGCCCCCGGCCGAAGAGCTGGAGGAGCGGCGGCGTCTGGTGGCCCAGTTGCAAAGTGACCAGCAGCACCTGAACCAGCGCCTGGAGACCGTGCTCGGTGCCAGCCGCAAGGATTGGCGCCTGGCGGAGGCCGAGCACTTGTTGCGCCTGGCCAGCCTGCGTCTTTCCGCCCTGCAAGACATCAACAGTGCCCAGGCGCTGGTGCAGGGCGCTGATGAAATCCTGCGCGAGCAGAACGACCCCGGTTCGTTCGCCGCCCGCGAGCAACTGGCCAAGACCCTCGCCGCATTGCGCAGCACCGAACAACCGGATCGCACCGGGCTGTTCCTGCAACTGGGCGCCTTGCGTGACCAGGTCCTGGAGCTGACCGAGCTGGCACCCGAGTACAAGGACCGTGGTGAGTCGCTTTTGGGCCTGACTGCCGATGGCGATGGTGCCAGTCGTTGGGCACAGTGGTGGGACCAGATCTCGCGCTATATCCGTATCGACTTCAACGCCGATGAAAATGTTCGTCCGCTGCTGGCCGGGCAAAGCCTTGTGCAAGTGCGCCTGGCCTTGAGCCTGGCGCTGGAGCAGGCGCAATGGGCCGCTCTCAATGGTCAGGCGCCGGTGTACACCCAGGCGCTGACTGAAGCCCGAGACGTGTTGAAGAACAACTTCAACCAGGACAACCCGCAAAGCAAGATCATGCTCGAACGCGTGGGGGAGCTGTCCAAGCAGCCGGTGACGGTGGTCACCCCGGACCTGACGGGCACGCTGAGCAGCGTCCAGGCTTACCTTGAGCGCCGCAACCTCAATGCCCAGGAATCGGTCAAGCCGCTGCCCGCGCCTGGCGCGCAGGAGGCCACGCCATGAAGCGTCTCTACGTGATTCTGTTCGTGGTCATCGCTGCCGCTGCCTTGCTGGGCGTGGCGATTGCCGAGCATTCGGGTTACGTGCTGGTGGCGTACAAGAACTTCCGTTATGAAGCGGGCCTGTGGGTCACCCTGGCGCTGGTGGTGGTGCTCTGGCTGGTGTGGCGAGGCCTGCGGGCGCTGATCGGGCTGGTGACTACGTCCAGCGGCGTGGTCAACCCGTGGTCGCGGCGCAACCGCAGCCGGCGGGTGCAAGTGGCAATCGAACACGGCCAGTTGGACCTGGCCGAAGGTCGCTGGGCCAGTGCCCAGCGACACCTGCATCGTGCCGCCGAAGCCGAGCGCCAGCCGCTGCTGTATTACATGGGTGCCGCCCGCGCGGCCAACGAACAGGGTCTTTACGAACAAAGTGACAGTTTGCTCGAGCGCGCCCTGGAGCGTCAGCCCCAGGCGGAACTGGCCATTGCCCTGACGCACGCGCAACTGCAGACGGACCGAGGCGACACCGACGGCGCGTTGACCACGCTGCAGGCCATGCATGAGCGTCATCCCCATAACGTCCAGGTCCTGCGCCAACTGCAGCGACTGCATCAGCAGCGCGGCGACTGGTCGGCGGTCATCCGGCTGTTGCCGGAACTGCGCAAGGACAAGGTTCTGCCGCCGGCTGAACTGGCTGAACTGGAGCGTCGCGCTTGGGGCGAAAACCTCAGCCTGGCAGCCCACCGCGAGGAGGACGGCAGCGTCGGCTTGCAGTCGCTCAATCGCGCCTGGCAACAACTGACCTCCGCGCAGCGCCAGGAGCCGGCGCTGGTGCTGGCCTATGCCGAGCAATTGCGTCAGTTGGGGGCCCAGGTCGAAGCCGAAGAGGTACTGCGAAGTGCGCTCAAGCGTCACTACGACAGCCATCTGGCGCGCTTGTACGGATTGGTGCGTGGCAATGATCCGATCCGCCAGTTGCAAGCGGCCGAAGGTTGGCTCAAGGACCACCCGGCCGATCCAAGCCTGCTGCTGACCCTGGGGCGCCTATGCCTGCAGAACAGTTTGTGGGGCAAGGCGCGGGACTATCTGGAAAGCAGCTTGCGCGTCCAACGCAACCCCGAAGCCTGTGCCGAACTGGCGCGATTGCTGGCGCAACTGGGCGATGCCGAGCGCAGCAACCAGTTGTTCCAGGAGGGGCTGGGGCTGTTGGATGAGCGTTTGCTGGCCGCGCCGTTGCCGGTTCCGGCTCAGGTGTTGTCCACTTGAGATGAGTTATTGTGGCGCGCCTGCATGAGTGGGAGCAAAGCTTGCTCGCGAAACAGGCGCCTCGGTTTCTGAAAGACCGCGTCGTCTTCATCGCGGGCAAGCCTTGCTCCCACTGGTGATACCCGTTTGTTTTTGGGGCTTTGGTCATGGCCTCAGTAAAGTCCTACAGCCCATCGCGCTGAATCCTCTTTGGCCTGTCGGGAATTCCCTACACCCCCGGTGAAGTGTCTGCGCTGGCCCGCCTTGAAAGGCCCGAGGGCTTTCCTCTACCGTAACTGCTTGTCTCTTCTGTTACGGAACCGCCATGTCTTTGGCCAGCTCACGCTTCTTGTTTCTCATGGCTTCCATCGCCGCAGCCCTGGCGTTGGGCATCAGTACTTATCTGGAATATTCGGTCGGCCTGACACCTTGCAGCCTGTGTGTCTTGCAGCGGTTGTGCCTGATGCTGTTCCTGGCGAACAGCCTTGTGGCATGCGTACACGGTCCAGGGCAAAGAGGCAGTCTCTTCTATGGTGCGGCAGGGTTGGTTTTTGCGGCGGGGGGAATGACCCTGGCATGGCGTCAGGTCTTGATGCAAAGCCATTCGTTCGAGCCGTTTCCTGATTGTATTGCCCAGCCCAAGCTGATGGAATCGTGGTGGTGCGCGTTGCATCGTGTCCTCGACGGCGCCATCGATTGCGCGAATATCACTTGGACACTGTTCGACCTGAGTATCCCCGAATGGAGCCTGTTGTTTTTTCTCGCGGTGTCCAGCGCGATGACCTATCTGCTACTGCGCCTTGCCTGGAGTGCTCTGGTACGACCGCTCAGCGGCGATACGTCGCAGATGCTCCGGGCCGTGGATTAAACACTTGTATGAACATTATCTCCTGCGTACCTTGAAGCCATTGTCGTGCGGGCATAATCTGGCCCGCACGTGTTATTGGAATTGTGTCGCTCGATCATGTTGTGTCTGGCTTGTCCCTGATCATCAGGCGTGCACAGGCTGCGAGTGGCATGACTCACAAGGGAAGAAATCACCATGCTCGAAAGTTGTCAGAATGCTCAGGAACGCTGGGGTGGGGTGCATCTGCTGATCGATCGCTGGTTGCAGGAGCGTCACGAACTGGTTCGGGCCTATGATGCCCTCGGCGATAAGCCTGAAGCGCTGAGCGAAAGCCGCAAACCCTTGCAGGAGTTCTGCGGTGTGCTGGTCGACTATGTGTCTGCCGGTCATTTCGAGATCTACGAACAACTGACGGGCGAGGCCAAGGCCTTCAACGACAAGCGCGGCCTGGAGCTCGCCGAGCAGATCTACCCGCGCATCGATGTCATCACCGAAAAGCTGCTGGCGTTCAACGACCTGTGCGATGAAGGCAAGTGCGTAGCGGAAAAATTCAAGGAGCTGGGCGGCTTGCTGCACGAACGTTTCGAACTGGAAGACTGCCTGATCGAAGTGCTGCACAACGCTCACAAGGAAGAAGCCGCGGTCCAGGCCTGAGGGTTTCGCGGTCATGAGAAAACGGTGCGCATTGCGCACCGTTTTTTATTGGGACAGCGTCAGGTCGTCGTGCCCAGCAATTCGATTTCAAACACCAGTGGCGTGAACGGCGGGATCACATCTCCCGCCCCTTCGGCGCCATAGGCCAGGGTCGATGGAATCACCAGTCGCCATTTTGCGCCTACCGGCATTTGCGGCAATGCACTGCGCCAGCCGTCAATCACGCTGTCGAGGTTGAACCACTGCGCCTGGTGGTTGGAATCGAATACGGTGCCGTCCGGCAAGCGACCGATGTACAGCACCTGGACCTTGCCGTGAGGACCGGCCTTCGCGCCGTGTCCAGGCTTGATCTCGGTCAGCAGGATGCCGTCTGCGAGTTGCTGGACGCCGGGCCGGTTCTTTTCTTCGTTGAGAAATTTCTGCTCCGTTTTCAACGCGGCTTCGATCTGCGGCGTTGTCGATTGCGAGTTCAGTTGCGCCTGGTGCTCGGCCAGGATCTGTTCGATGCGTTTGTCCTCAAGGGCCAGCGGCTTGCCCAGGTAGGCCTGCTGCAAACCTTCGACCAAGGCTTTGATCTGCAGGTCCGGCACGTCCTGGCGCAGGCGTTCGCCAAGGCTTGCGCCCAGGCTGTAAGCCAAATCGTGGGCATCGTTTGCGCTGGTTTTTTCAACGGCCTGGACCGTGGAGCAAACCATGCACAGGAATAAAAACAGGTGACGCGACATGTGTGCTCTCCGGCCTCGAATCGAGGAATTATGCCAGTGCCGATCTCTGTAGAGGTGGATTGCCAAGGCACTGGCGCAGAAGATTTTTCGTCCCTTGCAACGCAACGTCTTGTGTACTGTCAACATGCCCTAGCGGCGGTTGAAGCAGAGGTCTAGTATGAGCCGCACTCACGTCAGTCAGGAGGTAAACCATGTCGGCCACCAAGAAGCCTGTAAACACTCCGTTGCACTTGCTCCAACAACTCTCGGGCAGCTTGCTCGAACATCTGGAAAATGCCTGCTCCCAAGCCCTGGCTGATGCTGAAAAACTGCTCGCCAAACTGGAAAAGCAACGCGGCAAAGCGCAGGAAAAACTGCACAAGTCGCGCACCAAATTGCAAGACGCAGCCACCGCTGGCAAGGCCAAGGCACAAGCCAAGGCCAAAGAGGTCGTGAAAGAACTCGAAGACCTGCTCGATGCCTTGAAGGATCGTCAGTCCGAGACCCGCACCTACATTCTGCAACTCAAGCGTGATGCCCAGGAAAGCCTGAAACTGGCCCAGGGTGTCGGTCGTGTTCAAGAAGCCGCAGGCAAGGCGCTGACGCTTCGTGCTGCCAAGCCTGCCGCTGTATCGGCCAAGAAGCCGGCGGCTAAACCCGTCGCGGCAAAAGCTGCGGCCAAAGTCGCTGCCAAGCCTGCGGCGAAAGCACCGGCCAAAACTGCCAGCAAGTCTGCTGCCAAACCGGTCGCTGCCAGTGCTGCAAAACCTGCGGCAAAAAAACCAGTCGTCAAAGCGGCGGCCAAGCCTGCCGCAAAAACGGCGGCCGCTAAACCTGCTGCCGCCAAGCCCGCTGTAAAAGCTGCTGCTAAACCTGCGGCAAAAGCTGTCGCCAAACCTGCCGCTAAACCCGCCGCTGCAAAACCTGCCGCGACGAAAACCGCTGCCGTAAAACCGGCTGCCAAAGCGGCGGTAAAAGCCACTGCTAAACCTGCTGCTGCCAAACCAGCAGCGAAGCCTGCGGCAACCAAAACGGCTGCGGCCAAGCCCGCTGCGAAAACGGCTGCCAAGCCAGTCGCTGCCAAAGCCCCCGCCAAAGCGGCGGCTAAACCCGCTGCTAAACCGGCTGCGGCCAAGCCTGCTGCTGCGAAGCCAACGGCTGCCAAACCTGCCGCCGCCAAACCAGCCGCCAAGCCCGCAGCGAAACCGGCCGTGAAAAAGCCAGCCGCCGCAAAACCTGCGACTGCGCCAGCCGCCAAGCCAGCGACACCGGCTCCGACCGCGGCACCGGCTCCAACCGCCAGCACTCCGGCCGCGGCGACCAGCCCATCCGCCGCCGTTGCGCCGAGCAGCAGCACCCCAACCAGCGCTTCCTAAGTGCCGGACACCGCGACGCGCAGCTGATGCAGCGCGTCGCGGCTCGCTGGTCCGGCATTCGCCGCCAGCCCTTGCAGCCATTGCGCTGAATCGTTCTGTTGTGTCCCGGGCCAATCCTTGGCCAGCGCTTCCAATCGCTCCAGCAATTGCCGTTCGGCGGCCAACTCCAGTTGCTTGACCTGCTCGCGCAGGCTATCGAGTGCCGTGTCCTGGAGGGCGCTGGTTTTCCATTGGCGGCGAAGCGTGCGCAGTGGCCGCACCACCTCGGCATCCCAAGGCTCGGCCAATCGTCGAAGCTGCTGCAGCCGGTGTTCATTGCAGGCCACGCCGCGCTGCGCCAGCCACAGGCCGCACAGCAGCAGGCAGACGTTGGCGCCGGCGTCTTGTGACGCCAGGCAGGCAGGCTCCACGCCAGGCTTGGCATAGAGGTCGAGGGAAAAGCTCCACAGGTCTGGGGACATCGTGCTACTCGCGCCAGTTGCGAGCGAAGCTGGTAGACTCCGCCGCCATTATGATCCGACTTCAGAACCTGACTTTACAGCGTGGCCCGCAACGTCTGCTAGAAGACGCCGAGCTGACCCTGCACGCCGGCCACAAAGCCGGCCTCATCGGTGCCAACGGCGCCGGCAAATCGAGCCTGTTCGCCTTGCTGCGAGGCGAGCTGCACCCGGACTCGGGTGATTGCCTGTTGCCGGCTGATTGGCGCATCGCCCACATGCGCCAGGAGGTCGACACCCTCGAGCGCCTGGCGGTGGACTACGTGCTTGATGGCGACCTGCGCCTGCGCCAGGTGCAACGTGACCTGGCTGCGGCCGAAGCGGCCCATGACGGTGCCGCACAGGCCCGCTTGCACGCGGAACTCGACAGTGCCGATGGCTACACCGCCGATGCCCGTGCGCGCAAATTGCTCGCCGGCCTGGGCTTTACCAATGAGCAGATGGATCGCCAGGTCGGGGACTTCTCCGGTGGCTGGCGGATGCGCCTGAACCTGGCCCAGGCCTTGATGTGTCCTTCGGATCTGCTGTTGCTCGATGAACCGACCAACCACTTGGACCTCGACGCCATCATCTGGCTCGAAGACTGGCTCAAGAGTTACCCGGGCACGCTGCTGCTGATTTCCCACGACCGTGATTTCCTCGACGCGGTGGTGGATCACGTGGCCCATGTCGATCAGCGCAAGCTCACCTTGTACCGCGGCGGCTACAGCGCCTTCGAGCGCGCGCGTGCCGAACGCCTGGCCCAGCAACAGCAGGCCTACGAGAAGCAACAGGCGCAACGTGCGCACATGGAAAGCTACATCGCCCGCTTCAAGGCCCAGGCCACCAAGGCCCGCCAGGCCCAGAGCCGGATCAAGGCGCTGGAGCGGATGGAAGAGTTGTCGGCGGCCCACGTCGATTCGCCGTTCGATTTTGTCTTCCGTGAATCGACCAAGATTTCCAGCCCGTTGATCGACCTGTCCGACGCGCGCCTGGGCTACGGCGACAAGACCGTGCTGGAGAAGGTCAAGCTGCAACTGACCCCGGGTGCGCGGATCGGTCTGCTGGGCCCCAACGGTGCCGGTAAGTCGACCCTGATCAAGAACCTTTCCGGCGAACTCGAACCTCTGGCCGGGCGCCTGACCCGGGGCGAGAACACGGTGGTCGGCTATTTCGCCCAGCATCAGCTCGACTCCCTGGATTCCAAGGCCAGCCCGCTGTTGCACCTGCAGCGCCTGGCACCGACCGAGCGTGAGCAGGTCCTGCGCGATTTCCTCGGCGGTTTCGATTTCCGCGGGGCGCGCATCGACGAACCGGTGTTGAATTTCTCCGGTGGCGAAAAGGCGCGCCTCGCGCTGGCGTTGATCGCCTGGGGCCGGCCGAACCTGTTGCTGCTCGACGAGCCGACCAACCACCTGGACCTGGAGATGCGCCTGGCCCTGACCATGGCCTTGCAGGAATTCAGTGGCGCGGTGCTGGTGGTGTCCCACGATCGGCATTTGCTCAAGAGCACCACGGATAATTTCTTCCTGGTGGCTGACGGCAAGGTCGAGGAGTTCGACGGCGACCTGGAAGACTACGCCCGTTGGCTGGTGGAATACCGTCAGCGCAACGCGCCGGTCAGCAGCACGCCGGTCAACCCGGACAAGACCGACAAGAAAGCCCAGCGCCAGGCCGCCGCCGCATTGCGCCAGCAACTGGCACCGCACAAGCGTGAGGCCGACAAGCTCGAAGCCGAGCTGGGCAAGCTGCATGAAAAACTGCAAAAGATCGAAACCAGCCTTGGCGACAGTGGTCTCTACGAGGCAGCGCGCAAGGATGAGTTGCGCGACCTGTTGGCCGAGCAGGCCAAGCTGAAGGTTCGGGAAGCGGAACTCGAGGAGGCGTGGATGCAAGCGCTGGAACTGCTGGAAAATCTGCAAGCGGAGCTGGAGGCGTTGTCCTGATGGAAGCGTTGGCGTTGCCTATACCCGTCATGTGGATCGAGCCGATCTGGCTGGGCGTGCAAATCCTGCTGATCCTGCTGGCCGGTTATGTCGCGCAACGTGTCGTGGCGCGGACCCTTACCGGCCTGGGTGAGCGTTACCCGTTCCCACCCCAACTGGTCATTATCCTGCGGGGTGTGCTGCGCTGGCTGATCATGGGCAGCGCCGTGCTGGTGGTGCTCGAACGCCTGGGCGTCTCGGCCACGGTGCTGTGGACTGCACTGTCAGGCTTCGTTGCGGTGGCAGCGGTGGCGTTCTTTGCCATCTGGAGCGTGCTGTCGAACCTGCTCTGCGCCGTTTTGATCTACACCGTCGGACCGTTTCGCCTGGGGGATGTGGTCGAGTTGGTGGACACCACCGACAAGCCCGGCATCAAGGGGCGCGTGGTAGCGATCAACCTGCTGTACACCACGCTGATCGAACCCGAGGAACTCGGCACCGGCAGCGCCATGGTGCAAGTGCCCAACAGCCTGTTCTTCCAGCGTTCGGTGCGGCGTTGGCGCGGCAGCGAGGCGTTTCCGGTGGGTGGTTTCGTCGAATAACGCATAGGGCCGCTATGCGGCCCAGCGGGAGCAAGCTCCCTCGCCACGGTTCATGCCGGCTTAAGTGTTTGTGCAAAAAACGGTGGTCAACGGCCTGGCGGCGCATTAGCTTAGTCGTTTCGACGAATCCGGGCCGGGGAGTGCAATGATGCTGGAAACATGGCTGGCGTTTTTCGCTGCGTGCTGGGTGATCAGTCTTTCGCCGGGTGCCGGCGCGATTGCATCGATGTCCAGCGGGCTGCGATACGGCTTCTGGCGTGGTTACTGGAACGCCTTGGGCCTGCAATTGGGCCTGGCGTTGCAAATCGTGGTCGTCGCCGCCGGGGTTGGCGCGATCCTCACGGCGTCGGCCACCGCGTTCTATGCGATCAAATGGTTCGGCGTGGCCTACCTGGTCTACCTGGGTGTCAAACAGTGGCGAGCCATTCCCGCTGACATGACTGACGACGCGGCCCCGCGGCCCATCGGCAAGCCCTTGGCGCTGGTGTTTCGCGGCTTTCTGGTCAATGTCAGCAACCCCAAGGCGCTGGTGTTCATGCTGGCGGTGTTGCCGCAGTTCATCAATCCCCATGCGCCGTTGATCCAGCAATACCTGATCCTGGGCGTGACCATGATCGTCGTCGATCTCATCGTCATGGCCGGGTACACCGGGCTGGCGTCCAAAGTCCTGCGGCTGTTGCGCACCCCGAAACAGCAACGGCGAATGAACCGTGCCTTTGCGGGTATGTTCATTGGTGCGGCGGGGCTGCTTGCGACGATTCGCAAGGCTGCGGTGTAAAGCAAAACCTGTGGCGAGGTTACTTTGTGGGAGCAAGGCTTGCCCGCGATGCAGGCGACTCGATTTCTGGAAGATCTCATCGCCTGTATCGCGGGCAAGCCTTGCTCCCACAAGCATTCGCTCAGCTATTCAGCGCAAAATCACCGGCGCCGTATCCCGAGGCAGGTTATTGCGCTGTACCGGTTCGCTGGGTTGTTGGTAGCTCGGGCCGCCGAGCTGTTCGCTCAGTTGCCGCGCCACGTCTTCCCCCAGGGCCTTGGACACTTCGCGCACCACCCGTGGACGATTGAGACTGATGCGTACGTCCCGGTGGTTCATCAACTTGGTGTCCTGGCCTTCGCCCATGGCCGTAAAGGCCGAGGTGATTTCGTAGGTCTTGGTGTTGATCAGGCTGAAGTCCGCCACCAGGGTCAACGCCAGCACAGCCGAGTAGCTGTCGGTATTGGCCAGCTCGTTGATGTCGCGGGTGAAGTCGATGTCCGACACCGTGCCGAACAGCACGTAGTCGGCACCCTTGAAGTTACCGGCCTTGATGCGCTTGATCACGTCATAGACGTCGCCCTTGGACGCCGCTGTGTAGGGCGTGCCTTGGGTCAGCTGAAACATCCCGCTGCGCAGGATCTCGCCCTTGATGTCGCCGGTGAACTTGCGCAGTTCGCCCTGCTCGATGTAGCTGCTGGTGGCTTCCATCTCGTCGTAGCTCGAGGAGGCGCTGGCGCTGTAGGGGTTCGCCTGGAAGTTGCTCTGCGCTGAAACGGTGTGGATGTATTCCTCCACCCGCTCCTGGTACGCAAGGTCGGTCACTGCGACTTTCGGGGCCGCCTGCGCGCCAAATGCGCAGGCCAGGGCCATGATGCCTATCCATGTGCGCATGGCTTAACGCTCCGTGGTCTTGCGGATTTCTTTTTCGTCCATCCACTCGGCCAGACCGCTTTCGACGTCGATCAATTGCAGGCTGAATTTGTAGAAGACGTCCTTGTAGTCGCTGCTGCGCTTGACGATCGAGCTGATGGAGCCTTCGAGACGGTACTTGGCAGCAATCATGTTGCCGGTCTTGGCCACGGTGCTTTTCTTGTACAGGCCGCTCTGGTTCTGCAACTTGAGCTGGTCGACCTGGCTGTCCATGGCGGTGTTGTCGCTGGCGAAGCGGGCAGCGCCGGTCTTCATCAGTTGGGTCTTGATGCTGGTGGTGATTTCACGGGTGTCGATGTATTCGCTGGTCTTGTTCTTCACGTCATAGACCTGGACCACCGGGCGACCCTGCAGGATGCCGGACTGGGCCAGGGAGCGGGTCATGGACTCGGCGATCATTTGCAGGTCGGTGGAGCCGAACTCGTTGGTCACGGTTTCCACGGCCTTGGTGTCGCCGTAGCTGATGTTCTTGTTGCCCAGGACCGGCGAGTTGTTGGCACAGCCGCTGACCAGCAGGGCGGCGAGGGCGAGGGAGGAAATGCGTACAAACATGTGGGTGCTCTCGAAAACTGAAAAAAGGTCTGTGGCGAGGGGATTTATCCCCGCTGGGCTGCGTAGCAGCCCCAATTTCAACGAGTGCTGCGCACTCGAACGGGGATAAATCCCCTCGCCACAGGAATGTGCATCTGTCTTACGGGGTATTGATTTCCAAACGGAAATCCACCGCCTTGGGGGTCGGTGCGATGGCCGGCAGGAAGCTGGTCTGTTCGCCGTACAGCGTCAGGCTTTTCCAGGTTTCTTCCTCGGCGATCGGAAAGCCTTCCGGCCCCAGCCAGGCAAAGCGGTAATACATCGTCTTGTTGTTGTAGCTGGTGTTGCTCAGCTGCACGTTGACGGTCATGTAGCCGTTTTCCCGGGCCACGCGCATGGCGCCGACCACGATGTTCTTGGTCTTGCCCATCGCCACGACCTTGCTGGCGGCGCTGCCCGGCTCCGGTGGCGGCGGGGTGGCGCAACCGGCCAGCAAGGCCAGGGCGCCGATGGCGATCAGTTTTAAACGCATGTGAACAAGACTCCGTTCTTAAGGTTGCTTGAGGGCAATGGCGGTCGGGTTGGCGCTTGGCATCACCTGGGCAGCCAGGCCACCGGCGAACACCTGGTTACCCACCGCCCGCAGGGTGATGACCTGGTAGCGCTGGTCGACGGTGACCTTGACCACCGAGCCGCCCACCGAGCTTGGCAAGGTGACCTGATGCTCGCCTTTCTTCAGGCGCAGGCGCACCACCTGGGTGTAGTCGGGCAGGGTGCGCCAGGTCCGGGTGTCGGCTCCTTCGAGTACCGCCGAGGTGAGCCCCACGGCCAGGCCGGCCAGGGGGTTGGTTTCGTTGATCTGCTTTTGTGCCACGCCACGGCTGACGGCGCGCACGGTGGTGCGCAGGATGATGCCCGGCATGTCGTCGCGCAGGGCCCGGCGGGACATGGCAGTGGTGCTGTTGAGCTGGGTCAGGTCCAACTGACGACCGTCCACACCGATCTGGCCGAAGGTGGCCGTGGAGGTGTCGGGCTTGATCAACGGGAACGACAACGGCGTGATAACCAGGTTGCCACTGATCGGCAAGGGCAGGGGAATGCGGATCGAGTCCCGGGACGGTGCCAGGCCACTCTGCACCACGATCAGGATGTCGCTGTCATCGCTCTTGGCGGGTTTGTCGAGGTCGCGCAGGGCCTGCTCCAGCAACGGTGTGTTGGGGCGCAGTTCGGCGGCCTTGCGATAACCCGGTGCGGCCAGGTCTTTTTCACCCAGGGCTTCGTAGACGAAGCCGGCCAGGTAATGGCTGAACGCGCTCTGGTAACTGTTCTTGAGGCCGACCACTTCCGGTGCGTCGAGGCTGGCCACCGGGTAACCCTGGAGGTCCTTGTATTCGGTCTTGACCCCTTCTTTCTCGGCTTCTTCCTCGCGCTTGAGGTATTGCTTGTCCCGCAGGTCGGCGATCACCGCTTCGCGTTCGTGGGTTTTCTTGATCTGGGTCCGCGCGCCGTCGAAGTCATTCACCGCCAGCAGGTTCAGGGCCATCTGCGTGGTCAGCATGACCTTTTCGTAGTCGTAGCCTTCGTAGCGGCGGACTTTATCGTTGACCAGGAAACTGCCGAACTGGGCCAGGTACTTGGCGGTGTCGAGCTTGACCGCGTCTTCCCACTGACCAACCTGCTGATCGGCGCTGGTCCAGGCTGTCTGGCTGCCGGACAAGTCACCCTTGGCGCGCAGCAACTCACCTTTCTCGAAGTAGTACAGCAGGTCTTTGTCCTTGCTGGAGTTGTTCTTTTCCAGCAGGGTCAGCGCGCCGTCGACGTTGCCGGATGCCAACTGCTGGTTGGTCTGGGCCAATTCGCTGTCGTAGTTGCGAAAGGCCGAGCAGCCGGACAACAAGGTGATCGCGCCGAGGGCGACCGAAAAAACGGCACGGGATGCCATGAACATTTCTTCCCTGAGTAACAGCCGGGGTGTGCGGGTCGGGCTGGAGCGATCCCACGGACAAGCGTCGGGACGCTGCCGGTTCCTCATAAAAAGAGGAGCTTTTATGCCGTCTAATAATAAGAAGGCGGCGGGATTATAAACATGGCGCTTGGCTATGTAATGGCTTTTCAATCTCGAAATGCCTTTTTTGTGACATCACCTCCAAAGCATGAAAATCCGATGAAAATCGGCCCCCGAAACACATCGGCCCTTGAGCCAAAGCCATTGGAAGTGAACAATGTGTTACTTCTTATTACCAACCGAGAGTCATTCATGACTGTGCCGTTCCGTTTCCTGGCCTGGCTTGTGCTGCCATTGCTTGCGCTATGCAGCACTTCGCTGCTGGCCGATACCGTCGAGAGTGCCCCCCAGGCGCTGCATTTGCTGGATTACATCGGGGCGGATTACCCGGCGACGGTCGAGGCGGGCAAGGTCATCGACGACGGGGAATATCGCGAGCAGCTGGAATTTACCCAGGTGCTGGAGGGGTTGGTCGCCGGGCTACCGGCCAAGCCGGAAAAGACTGAGCTGGTCCAAGGCATCAGCACCTTGCGCAGTGCGATCACCCAGCGCCAGGAGGGCGGCGATGTCGCGCGCCTGGCGCGGCAACTGGGGGCCAAGCTGGCGGTGGCATATGAAGTCAGCCAGGCGCCGGTCATCACCCCCGATCCCTCCCGTGGTGCGCCGCTGTATGCCCAGAATTGCTCGGTGTGCCATGGGGCCAACGGTGCCGGCGACGGTCCAGCCGGTGTCGGCATGGAACCGCCGCCCGCCAACATGCGGGATGCCCAGCGCCTGGACCGCCTGAGTCTCTATGCGATCTACAACACCGTCGGCATGGGCATTGAAGGCACCGACATGCCGGCCTTCGCCGATCAGCTCGACGACCGTCAACGCTGGGACCTGGCGACCTACATCGCCAGCTTCAGCGCCGACCCGGCCGCTGCCAAAAGTGAACAGGTCTTCAACCTCGCTGACCTGGCGCGCCAGACCCCGGCCGAAGTCCTCGTCGCGCAAGGCCCCGCAGCGGCGGCGACATTCCGTGCCCAGCGCGCCCAGCCGCCGCAGGTGCAACGTGGCCCGGCGCAGTTGCTCGACTACACGGCCGCCACCCTGGATAAAAGCATCGCGGCGTATCGCGCAGGCGACCATGACCAGGCCTACGACCTGTCGGTAGCGGCTTACCTGGAAGGTTTCGAGCTGGTGGAAAGCTCGCTGGATAACGTCGATGCCAACGTGCGCAAGGACACCGAAAAGGCCCTGATGGCCTATCGTCAGTCGTTGCAGGATGGTTTGCCGGTGGAGCAGGCGGTACAGCGTCTGGACGCGGCCAAGGCCAAGTTGAAGGCGTCTGCCGGCTTGCTGGGCGGTGATGGCTTGAGCTGGTCGCTGAGCTACATCTCCGGGTTGCTGATTTTGCTGCGCGAAGGGCTGGAAGCGATCCTGGTGCTGGCGGCGATCCTGGCGTTCCTGCGTAACACCGGCCAGCAGTCGGCGGTGCGCAGTGTCAACGTTGGTTGGGGCCTGGCGCTGTTGGCTGGCCTGGCGACCTGGGGGCTGGCGGCGTATGTGATCGACGTCAGCGGCGCCCAGCGCGAGCTGCTTGAAGGCGCGACGGCGTTGTTCGCCAGTGTGATGGTGCTGTGGCTGGGTGTGTGGATGCACGACCGTCGCCACGCAGCGGCCTGGCAGGACTACATCAAGAGCAGCCTGGTGGGCGGCGGTGGGCGTTTTGGTTTTGCGATCCTGGCGTTCTTCTCGGTCTATCGCGAACTGTTCGAAGTGATCCTGTTCTACGAAACCCTGTGGCTGCAAGCGGGCCCCGCCGGGCACAACGCGGTGTTGGCCGGTGGCGCGACGGCGCTGGTGTTGCTGGTGGGGCTGGCCTGGGTGATCCTGCGCGGCTCGGCGAAACTGCCGCTGGCGTTGTTCTTCAGCATCAATGCCGCGTTGCTGTGCGCGCTGTCGGTGGTATTTGCCGGTCACGGCGTGAAGGCGTTGCAGGAGGCCGGGATCTTCGGCACCCATCCGGTGGCGTTCTTCGACTTCGACTGGCTGGGTATTCATGCCGATGCCTATTCGCTGGCCGCTCAAGTGGTGGCGATCCTGGTGATTGTGGTGCTGTATGGGCGCAGTTGGGTGGTGGATAAGCGTCGGGTCCAGGTTTCCTGAAAAGCATTCGCTGCGCTCATAATCGCGGGCAAGCCTTGCTCCCACACAAGCTTTTCTCCCACAGGCTATGGGAGCAAGGCTTGTGGGAGCAAGGCTTGTGTGGGAGCAAGGCTTGTGTGGGAGCAAGGCTTGCCCGCGATGCTTTTAATCTAGAGGAAACCATTCAATGCGCGTATGGATCGACGCCGACGCCTGCCCCAAGGCCGCGAAGGAACTGGTGGTCAAGTTCGCCTTGAAGCGCAGGTTCGAGGTGGTGCTGGTGGCCGGTCAGCCGCAGATCAAGCCTGGGCTGGCCTGTGTGAAGCTGATCGTGGTGCCCAGTGGCCCTGATGCGGCGGACGATTACCTGGTGGAGCACGCCGAACCGGGTGAATTGGTGATCTGTAGCGACGTGCCCTTGGCCGACCGGTTGGTGAAGAAGGGCGTTGCCGCGCTGGATCCGCGAGGCAAGGAGTTCGATGCACAGAACATGGGCGACCGACTGGCGGTGCGCAACCTGTTCACCGATTTGCGCGAACAGGGCCACATGGGCGGCGGCCCGGCGGCGTACAGCGAGCGGGACAAGCAGGGGTTTGCCAATGCGCTGGATCGGATCCTGACGCGCCTGACCCGGATTTCCTGAGTCTTGCCTCAATCCCCTTGTGGGAGCGGGCTTGCTCGCGAAGGCGTCGGTTCAGTTGGCCCATCGAGTGGCTGATACACCGCTTTCGCGAGCAAGCCCGCTCCCACAAGGGTTGTTGTGATGTCAGGCGTCGTTCTCGTGCGTTAGCTCCAACACCCGGTCCACCAGCTTGTTGATGCCTGAAGCCGCTTCGCTGATGTTCTGCGCCAGCATGTAGGCCGGGGTACTGACCAGTTTGCGCGCGCGGTCTTCGACGATGTCGGTGACGGCGCAGTCCTCGTGAGTACCCCCCATTTTGGTCACGGCGGCGGCCGTGTCGACATCGTTGCCGATGGTGCAGACCACACCCGGGCCGTAGATCTTCGCCGCCAGGGCCGGGGAGATGCAGATCAGCCCGACCGGTTTGCCGGCCTCGGCAAAGGCCTCGGTCAGTGCCAGGAGCTCTGGCTGGACTGTGCAGCCAGCGCCTTCGACGGCAAAGTTGGAGAGGTTTTTCGCCGCGCCAAAACCACCGGGTACGATCAGGGCGTCGAAATCCTCAGCGCTGGCTTCACGCAAGTCCTTCACGTTGCCGCGGGCGATCCGTGCCGATTCCACCAGCACGTTGCGGCTCTCGGGCATTTCCTCGCCGGTCAGGTGATTGATCACATGCAGTTGGGCAATGTTGGGGGCGAAGCACTGGACCTGTGCTCCACGCTGATCGAGGCGCAGCAAGGTGATCACGCTTTCGTGGATCTCGGCGCCGTCATACACGCCACAGCCGGAAAGGATCACTGCAATTTTTTTGCTCATGGGCTTTTCTCCAGATTCATGGCGTTAAATGTCTACTAATTTGTCACTCGTTGCCATAGGGGGATCGGGCAGCTACACCTAATCTGCCGACTATCTCCCTGCCTTGCATGCCCGGGTTGCGTCATGAATTTCATCCTGTATGCCGTGCCGTTCTTCTTCGTGCTGATCGCCGTCGAGTTGCTGGCCGATCGCTGGCGCGGCGTGAGCCACTACCGCGTGGCAGACGCGATCAACAGCTTGAGCACCGGCGTGCTGTCGACCACCACCGGTTTGCTGACCAAGGGCGTGGGACTTGTCACTTACGCCTTCGCAGTCGAACACTTGGCGGTGATTGAATGGCCCGCCGACCAGGCCTGGACCTGGGTGTTCGCTTTCGTGTTCTACGACTTCTGTTACTACTGGCTGCACCGCATGGGCCATGAGCGCAACATCCTCTGGGCGGCCCATTCGGTGCACCACCAGAGCGAGGACTACAACCTCTCCACCGCGTTGCGCCAGACCAGCACCGGGTTCCTGCTGAGCTGGATCTTCTACGTCCCGCTCGCCGTACTGGGCGTGCCGCTGGTGGTCTTCGTCAGCGTCGCGGCGTTGAATCTGCTGTACCAGTTCTGGGTCCACACCCAGCACATTCCCAAGCTCGGCTGGCTGGAGTGGTGCTTCGTCACGCCGTCCAATCATCGTGCCCACCATGCACAGAACCCTCTCTACATGGATCGCAACTACGGCGGGGTGTTCATTATTTGGGACCGTCTGTTTGGCACCTTCCAGGAAGAAGACACCAACGAACCGGTGATTTTCGGCGTGACCACGCCGCTGGCAAGCTGGAATCCGCTGTGGGCCAACCTGCAGTTCTATGCACAGCTGTGGGCCGATGCGCGGCGGGCCGAGCGCTGGTGGGACAAGTTGCGGATCTGGTTCATGCCCACCGGTTGGCGTCCGACGGACGTCGCGGCCAGGTATCCGCTGAACAAGCCGGACCTGAGCCAGTTCCGCAAGTTCGAAGTGCCGTTGGACCCGCGCCAGCAGTGGTACGTGGGGCTGCAGTTCTGCGCCTACATTGCCTTGGGCAGTTATCTGATGAACCTTGAAACCAGCCTGCCGGTCACCGCCCTGGTGCTGGGTTGGGGGGCGGTGGCGTTCGGTCTGTTCGTGTTGGGCGTGGCCCTGGAGAATCGCCCGTGGGCGTTGCGGCTGGAGCTGTTGCGACTGGCCTCGAACGTGCCGCTGGTATGGCTGGCGCCACTGGCCGGGTTGTGGCCGGCCAGCGCTGTGATGAGCCATGGGGCCTGGGCCGGGCTGCTCAGCTACAGCCTGCTCAGCGGCATCGGGCTGTATTGCTGCCGTACCCGGTTTACTCGGTTGGCGTCGTAGGTTCGCCGGACCTGGCTTGCTCCAGGCGCTCGGCTTCGAGGACTTTCCTGGCCAGCCGGGCATTCTTGATGCGTCGGCGCAGCCACAGGAGCAGGCCCAGCACCAGCAGCGTGCCGAGTACCCACAACTCATACTTCTTGATACTGCCCAGCATGCCCTCGAGCACCGCGCCAAAGTGGTACGCGGCAGCGGCCAATGCCGTGGCCCAGATCGCTGCACCGATGCCGTTGAGCAACAGGTAGCGACCCGGCGGGTAACCTGACAGGCCGATCGCCACCGGCATCACCGTGCGCAGGCCATAGACGAAACGGAAGCTCAGGACCCAGATGTCCGGATGCCGGCGAATGTGCTCCAGTGCCCGATCCCCCATCAACTGCCAGCGCGGCTTGCGCGCCAAGAGCTTGCGGCCGTGCTTGCGCCCCAGGAAATACCACAGCTGATCGCCCGCGTAGCTGCCGCAGAACGCCACGACGACGACCAGGTTGATGTCCATGTAGCCACGGAACGCCAGGAAACCTGCGAGCACGAGGATAGTTTCGCCTTCGAAGAACGTGCCGATAAACAGGGCCAAGTAGCCGAAGTCATGCAGAAATTGTTGGAGCATTGTCTGGGTGCTGGCGAAATGAACGCGCAGCCTAACCCTTCAGGCACATTCAGGAAAGTATCGAAATGTGTCTCGACGTGAACAATTCCTACAATGACAATAACTGCGACGACAGGACGCAGGTGCACATAACTGTAATGTCTTCGTCATAATGGGCGCTTATAACTGTCACGCTCGCCCGTCAGCACGGGCTCAGGAGTCTGCCGTGAGCTTTACCCCCGCCAATCGTCTGTTCCCTGCTACCCGCCTGCGTCGCAACCGCCGTGATGAGTTCTCGCGTCGGCTGGTGCGTGAAAACGTGCTGACCACCAATGACCTGATCCTGCCGGTATTCGTGCTGGACGGTGAGAACCGTCGCGAAGCGGTGGCGTCGATGCCCGGGGTGGAACGCCTGACCATCGACCTGCTGCTCGAAGAAGCCGCCCAGTGGGTCGAGCTGGGCATTCCGGCGCTGGCGCTGTTCCCGGTCACACCGCCGACACTCAAGTCCCTGGACGCCGCCGAAGCCTGGAACCCGGAAGGCATCGCCCAACGCGCGACCCGTGCCCTGCGCGCGCGCTTCCCGGAGCTGGGGGTGATCACCGACGTGGCGCTGGACCCGTTCACCACCCACGGGCAGGACGGTATCCTCGATGAAGAAGGCTACGTGCAGAACGACATTACCGTCGATGCACTGGTCAGGCAGGCCTTGTCCCATGCCGAGGCCGGAGCCCAGGTGGTGGCGCCGTCGGACATGATGGACGGGCGCATCCAGGCGATCCGCGAAGCCCTCGAGGTGGCCGGTCACGTCAACGTGCGGATCATGGCCTACTCGGCCAAGTACGCCAGCGCCTATTACGGCCCGTTCCGCGACGCGGTCGGCTCGGCCCTGAACCTGGGCAAGGCCAACAAGGCCTCTTATCAGATGGACCCGGCCAACAGTCAGGAAGCCTTGCACGAAGTGGCGGCTGACTTGTCAGAAGGGGCAGACATGGTCATGGTCAAGCCTGGCATGCCTTACCTCGACATTCTTTGCCGGGTCAAAGACGAATTCAAAGTGCCGACCTTTGTTTATCAGGTCAGCGGCGAGTACGCGATGCACATGGCCGCGATCCAGAACGGCTGGTTGGGCGAAGGGGTGATCCTGGAGTCCTTGACCGCTTTCAAACGCGCAGGTGCTGATGGCATCCTGACTTACTTTGCTGTGCGCGCCGCCCAATTGTTACGAGAGCAGAAATAGCCTCCCAGGAACTTGCGATGAATACCGAAGGACTCTCCGAAGTTGCCGTAAAAGACGCTCAACCCGTGGTCGAGCAGGTTGCCGAGACACCGCCAGCGTTGGAGCCTGCTGCCCCGGCTGTCGTCGAGCCCGCACCGGCCCCGGCGATTGTGATTCCCAACCTGGATGACAGCAGCCTGTACATCCATCGCGAGCTGTCGCAACTGCAGTTCAACATCCGCGTGCTGGAGCAGGCGCTGGACGAGTCCTATCCGCTGCTGGAACGGCTGAAATTCCTGCTGATCTTTTCCAGCAACCTGGATGAGTTTTTCGAGATCCGCGTCGCCGGCCTGAAGAAGCAGATCACCTTCGCCCGTGAACAGGCCGGCGCCGATGGCCTGCAACCGCACCAGGCCCTGGCGCGCATCAGCGAACTGGTCCACGGTCATGTGGACCGGCAGTACGCGATCCTCAACGACATCCTGTTGCCGGAGCTGGAAAAGCACCAGGTGCGCTTCATCCGTCGCCGCAACTGGAACACCAAGATCAAGACCTGGGTGCGCCGCTATTTCCGCGACGAGATCGCGCCGATCATCACCCCGATCGGCCTCGATCCAACGCACCCGTTCCCACTGCTGGTCAACAAGAGCCTGAACTTCATCGTCGAGTTGGAAGGCATCGACGCCTTCGGTCGCGATTCCGGCCTGGCGATCATCCCGGCGCCACGGCTGTTGCCGCGCATCATCCGTGTGCCGGAAGACGTCGGCGGCCCCGGCGACAATTATGTGTTCCTGTCGTCGATGATCCACGCCCACGCCGATGACCTGTTCCAGGGCATGAAGGTGAAGGGTTGCTACCAGTTCCGCCTGACGCGTAACGCTGACCTGTCGGTGGACACCGAGGACGTCGAAGACCTGGCCCGCGCCCTGCGCGGCGAGCTGTTCTCCCGTCGCTACGGTGATGCGGTGCGCCTGGAGGTGGCCGATACCTGCCCCAAACACCTGTCCGACTACCTGCTCAAACAGTTCAACCTGCATGAGACCGAGCTGTACCAGGTCAACGGCCCGGTCAACCTGACCCGACTGTTCAGCATCACCGGCCTGGACAGCCACCCGGAACTGCAATACCTGCCGTTCACGCCGCAGATCCCGAAACTGCTGCAAAACAGCGAGAACATTTTCAGCGTGATCAGCAAGCAGGACATCCTGCTGTTGCACCCGTTCGAGTCGTTCACGCCGGTGGTCGACCTGCTGCGCCAGGCCGCCAAGGACCCCCACGTCCTGGCGGTGCGCCAGACCCTGTACCGCAGCGGCGCCAACTCGGAAATCGTCGATGCCCTGGTGGACGCGGCGCGAAATGGCAAGGAAGTCACGGCCGTGATCGAATTGCGCGCCCGCTTCGACGAGGAATCCAACCTGCAACTGGCCAGCCGCCTGCAAGCGGCCGGTGCGGTGGTGATCTATGGCGTGGTCGGCTTCAAGACCCACGCCAAGATGATGCTCATCCTGCGCCGTGAAGCCGGTGAGATCGTGCGTTACGCCCACTTGGGCACCGGCAACTACCACGCTGCCAACGCCCGCCTGTACACCGACTACAGCCTGCTGACCTCCGACGATGCCTTGTGCGAAGACGTCGGCAAGCTGTTCAGCCAGTTGATCGGCATGGGCAAGACCCTGCGCATGAAGAAGCTGCTGCATGCGCCGTTCACCCTGAAAAAGGGCATGCTCGACATGATCGCCCGGGAGACGCAGTTCGCCCTGGACGGCAAGCCGGCCCACATCATTGCCAAGTTCAACTCGCTGACCGACCCGAAGATCATTCGTGCGTTGTACAAGGCCAGCCAGTCGGGCGTGCGCATCGATCTGGTGGTGCGGGGCATGTGCTGCCTGCGGCCAGGCATTCCGGGGGTGTCCCACAACATCCATGTCCGCTCGATCATCGGGCGGTTCCTGGAGCATACGCGGGTGTTCTACTTCCTCAACGGCGGTGAGGAGCAGATGTTCCTGTCCAGCGCCGACTGGATGGAGCGCAACCTCGACAAGCGGGTCGAGACCTGCTTCCCGGTGGAAGGCAAGAAGCTGATCCTGCGGGTCAAGAAGGAGCTGGAAAGCTACCTGACCGACAACACCCACAGCTGGAGCCTGCAGTCGGATGGCCGTTACATCCGCAACACGCCGACCGGCAACCAGAACCCGCGCAGCGCCCAGGCGACGTTGCTCGAGCGCTTGAGCAGCCCGGTGTTGGCGGTTCGTTAAAAACTCGGTGGGTGGCGGCAGGCTCAGCTTTTGTGGCGAGGGGATTTATCCCCGCTGGGCCGCGAAGCGGCCCCAAAGAGTTGAAGGCAATCAGCCCGACAAAACGGGTAGGCTGGTTTTAGGGCTGCTACGCAGCCCAGCGGGGATAAATCCCCTCGCCACAAGAGATCTGCGTTGCAGTCGATAATCAGTGGATGTTCAGCACAATCCCGACCCGGGTCAGCCAGTCGGCTTCCTGGGCGAAGTCGGCCTGGGTCAGTTGATTCTCTTCCAGCCATTTTTCGGGAAACAGCACATCCAACTGATCGCCATTGGCGTGCAGGACCACCTGGGGCATTTCCTGGGTGCCACGGATGTGGTGGAACAGGATCGCGAAGCGCAGCAGCACGCACAGGCGAATCAGCTTGATGCCGTCATCGCCGAACTCGGCAAATTTATCCTTGGGAATGTTGCGCCGATGGCCGCGTACCAACAGCGCGAGCATTTGCTGGTCTTCTCGGGAAAACCCCGCCAGGTCCGAATGCTCGATCAGGTAGGCGCCGTGCTTGTGGTAGTGATAGTGGGCGATGTCCAGGCCCACTTCATGGACCTTGGCGGCCCAGCCCAGCAACTCGCGCCACACCCCGTCGTTCAAGTCCCAGTCATCGGCGACCTGGTCGAAGGCGTGCAGCGCCTTGCGTTCGACCCGTACGGCTTGTTCCAGGTCGACGTGATAACGCTCCATGAGCGAGCCCAGGGTGCGCTCGCGCACGTCTTCGTGATGATGACGTCCCAGCAGGTCGTAGAGCACGCCTTCGCGCAGGGCGCCTTCACAGTGGTCCATGCGTTGCAGTTCGAGGGCGTCGAAAATCGCCTCGAGGATCGCCAGGCCCGCGGGGAAAATCGCTCGGCGGTCGGGCTTGATGCCTTCGAAATCGATCTTGTCCGCTTCACCGAGCTTGAACACCCGGCGCTTGAGCCAGGCCAGGCCCTCGGCGTTGACCTCGCCGGTGCCGTAACCACCGGCCTTGAGGGCCAGGCCGATGGCCCGGATGGTTCCTGAGGAGCCGATGGCTTCGTCCCAGGTCAGGCGGTGCAGGGCGTGTTCGATGCTCATGATTTCCAGGCGCGCCGCCGTGTAGGCCTGGGCGTAGCGGGCCGGGGTGATCTTGCCGTCGCGGAAATAACGCTGGGTGTAGCTGACGCAGCCCATCTGCAGGCTTTCGCGCAGCAGCGGTTCGAAGCGCTGGCCGATGATGAATTCGGTACTGCCGCCACCGATGTCCGCCACCAGGCGCTTGCCCGGCGTGTCGGCCAAGGTGTGGGAGACGCCCAGATAGATCAGGCGCGCTTCTTCACGGCCGGAAATGACTTCCACCGGATGCCCGAGGATTTCTTCAGCGCGGCGGATGAACTCGCCACGGTTGCGCGCCTCGCGCAGGGCGTTGGTGCCCACGATCCGCACCGCGCCCAGGGGCATACCGTTGATCAGTTGGGCAAACCGCTTGAGGCAATCGAGCCCGCGCTGGATGGATTCTTCGCTCAGCTTGCGCTCTTCGTCGATGCCGGCGGCCAGTTGGACCTTCTCGCCGAGCCGCTCAAGAATGCGGATTTCCCCGTTCTGGGCCTTGGCGACGACCATGTGGAAGCTGTTGGAGCCCAGGTCTATGGCAGCGATCAGGGACAGATTCTTGGCTTGGGATGGCGGCATGGTCAAAAAGTCTCGGTCGATAACCACGTCATCCTGCCACGATCGACCGTCGCCGCCAACGGATGCGAGTGAGGTTCGGTCGCCGACAGGTTTTTGGCTGAAGGTAGAAAAGATATAACTTAGTGGGAGGCCTCTGTAAGAAATCAACTTTTACATCTGGGCGTATGGCACTTTCCTACAAGGATAGTTGATATTTCCGGCTTATTTTTAAGAGGACTTAACCGAGACTTCCGTTCGGCAATTTCGCCGTGCTGTTAGTTGTTGTGACTGCTTCAGGTTCAGGAAGAAAAATTGTCTGCTGAGTTAGGCTGTTGGGATAAGGAATTCCCGGGCGTTGCATGAACGGCATCTCATTGATGTTAGTTGAGGAATCAAGAAATGAAAAAAATACTTGGGTTGACAGCAGTCAGTGTTCTCGCCTTGGCCTGCGCCAATGTTCAAGCTGCTGATTTGCAGGTGACGGGCAGTATCGTTCCTGGCAGTTGCTCGCTGAATATTCCTACGTTGGCTGTGGATTATGGACGACTTACCGTCACTGACTTGAGTCCTGTCGATTACACCGCACTGCAAAAGTTGACCACGACGTTCAGCATCGCCTGTGATGGACCAACGCTTGTTGGCTTGACTGCTGCCGACAATCGGGCCGCCAGCAGAAAGCATGAAGCCATGGTTGCGATTGATCCTGGCCTTGCCGACCCGCGTAATAGTTTTGGACTGGGTACAAACACCGAGGGTGGAAAGATTGGAGCCTACAGCCTGCATGTCCGCAATTATTCTGTGGACGGCAGCACCGATTTCAGAACTATTTTGAACGGCGGAGGTAACTGGTCGGGGGCGAGCGATCTTTTTCGAAGCACGCCCAACTATGTCCTCTCGTGGTCTCCTAACGGGGCCAACAGCCCCCATCTTCTGACAACCGTTACCGGTGAGTTGGAAGTCCAGGCCGCCATCAACAACACGACTGAGCTTGCTCTTCTGGAGCAGGTGGACATAGATGGCAGTGCAACGATGGAGCTGACCTACATCTAACACCGATGCCAGCTCCTGTCCCGGGGCTGGCTCTTTTACTGGGCATGATTGGCTCTGTACCGCTGGTTGAAGCTGACGACTAACAATCGTCGATGCATCAAGCAGCGGTCGTTTTTGAGTTTTATTCTTCTAGTTATATATGTCGCTCCATGAACTTCGATTCGTGGCGGGAGAGTGCGTGTTGAATTTTTTATCGAGATTGAAATTTTCTTGGTGTGCATCACTGTGCCTGGTGTGCGGGTCGGCAATGGCCGCCGGCATGCAGCCGGAAACCACCGTGGTCATCTTTTATGAAGAACATGGCGAAGCCACCATCAACCTCCGGAATACCGATGCCGGCCCGACCCTGCTTCATTCAAAAGTTGAACACATACCGGAAGACTCCGAACTGTCGGTGATCGTGACGCCGCCGATCACGCGCGTCGATGCGGGCGAAACGCAGTTGATCCGTTTGATCGGGGCATTCAAGGAGCCGCTCAAGACCCAGCGACTCAAGCGGGTCACCTTCGAAGGTATCCCGCAGAAGAAATCCACCGGCGGTGCCACGGTGGGCATCAATATCCGGCATAACCTGCCGCTTATCATCCATCCCAAGGGCTTGGCTCGGCATCAGGCGCCTTGGGAGCTTCTGAAATGGAAAACCGATGGGGAGAGCCTGGCGGTTGAGAACGACAGCCCCTATGTCGTGCGCTTGTCTGAGCGGGTACAGCTGAACCCACTGGAAACCCCGGTTTCCCTGCCTCGCACTTACATCTTGCCGGGCGAAACCCTGACGGCCCCATTCAAGGAGCCTACGTCAGCCGTGACTTCGGTCACGATCCAGCCTGCGACAGTGTACGGGTTTGCGATTGGCAACTTCGATGCACCGGTCACACGTCAATGATGACGGTCATGCAGGCCGAGCCCTGTCTGGTCGTGCGCAACGGCGGTCGTCGATTCGTTTGCGGGCGGGGTGCTGGAGGACTTTGGTCGCGCAAGCTGATTTTATCCGCGGCAATCTGGTGTGGAACCGGCGGATATGTGCTCGCGCAGGGACTGGGCAAGGCCGGCGAGACGCTGGCGCAATTCGACACCTCGATCCTCTCGTCCCGGGGGATCGACCCGGGTGTTTCGGACTATTTTCGTCACGCGCCGCGTTTTCATGAGGGCACGCGGGTGGTGAGTCTGCGGGTCAACGGCAATCAGCTCGGGTTGACCGAGGCGCGATTCGATCGTGAGGGCGAGTTGTGCTTCACCCAGGTTCTCTTGGATAAGGCCGGTTTGCGCGTGCCTGCCGCCACCGTCGACCAGGGAGAATGGAGCGAACCGGCATGCCATGATTTTCTGGCTCAATACCCCAATACCGTCGTGAGCCTGCGCCCCAATCGCGAGGAGGTCGCTTTGGTGGTGCCGAGCGAGGCGTTTCGCGAGCTGGGGTTGGACGAAGGGATGTTTTCCCGAGGCGGCCTGGCAGGCCTGCTCAACTACGATGTGCTGGGCCTGGAAAGCCAGTCGCGTTCAGGCGGTGCAAGCCGTTATCTATCCGTTGCCACGGAAGCCGGCGTCAACCTGGGGGACTGGATCGTGCGCAGCCGGCAGCTTAATACCTCGATCAACGGGGTGCAGCGCAGCGAGCATTTGTACGCCTACGCCCAGCGCGACCTGTTGCCCTGGCAATCCACTTTCCAGCTCGGACAGCTCTCCAGCAACAGCCCGGTGTTTGGTGGTGTCCAGTTCTCCGGCCTGCAATTTTTCCCCGACGGCGTAAAGCGCAACGCCGGCGCGAGTGGCGCCGTGGTGGAAGGGCTGGCGCTGAGCCAGTCCCGCGTGGAGGTCCGTCAGTCCGGCGCGTTGATCTATACAACGCTGGTTCCGGAAGGGCCCTTCACGCTCAGCAATTTGCCGCTGCTCAACGGCACCAGCGATCTTGAAGTGAGCGTGATCGAGGAGAACGGCGCGGAGCAGCGTTTTGTCGTGCCGGCGGCGTCTTTCCGGGGCGCGGCACCCGCTCAGTCGGGCTATTACGTCTCCCTCGGCCAGGTACGTGCGTCAGAAGGCAGTGAGGGCGACCAGCCGCTGCTGGCAATGGGGAGCGCAAGCTGGGGGCTCGGGCGCAGTTCGGCCCTGAGTACTGGCCTGGTGGGCGCGCAAACTTATCAGGCGGCGGGCCTTGGGCTCGATACCCGCCCCATGGAAAACCTGACGCTTGGCGCGCGCGGCAATGTCTCGCGCGACAAGGCCAGCGGTGAGTCCGGCGCGCGCAGCAGCCTTTCGCTGGGCACTTCTCTGGCCGACAACCTGGACCTGACACTCAGCGCCACCCGGCAAACCCCAGGCTACCGCGAGGTCTCGCAGATCCACTACGTCGACAGGCATACCGACCGGGATGATTTTCTTGCGTCGCGCTTCAAGGACCAATACACGGCTGGACTCAGCTGGTTCGATCCGGCGCTGGGCGGTTTCTCGGTCGGTTACTCGCGATCATCGCAATTCGATGATCAGGCCTACGCGCGTTTACATGGCTCTTGGAGCAAATCGTTCAAGCACGCGAGTGTGAGTGCCTACATCGACTCGGCGGTCGGTGCGTCAGGCTCGTATGACGAAGGCGTGTCAGTTCGCCTGCAGGTCAGCGTACCGCTGGGCAAGGACCGGCGTGCCCGTTCCTCCATCAGGCACCAGGGAAGTCGCTCCACCATGACGGCGGCCTACAGTGAGCGTGTCAACGAATACCTCAACTATGAGGTCGGCGCCGAACAGGGGCTGAACCATCCGCAATCCCTGACGCGAGGCACTGTCAACGCTACGCCGCGCTATACCCAGGTCGGATTGACGGCCAGTCAGGATCGTTTCAGCACCAATTACAGCGGATATCTAAAAGGTGGCGTCGTGGCCCACGGACAAGGGATGACGTTTTCCCCTTACAGGGTCCAGGAAACGTTTGGTGTCGTTTCCCTGGCAGGTGTTCCTGGGGCCAGGATAAGCACACCGCAAGGCCCGGTGTGGACGGACGCCAAGGGCCGCGCGGTCATCGCCAGTTTGCCCGCCTACAACAACAGCCGGCTCGAAGTGGACACCCGGTCGCTGCCCAAACGTGTGGATATCCAGAACGGCACCAAGGTCCTGAGCGCCGGGCGCGGCTCATTCAATGCCGTCGACTTTTCGGTGGTCAACGTCCGCAGGCTGTTGCTGCATGCTCGCGACGAAGGCGGCCAGGCGCTTCCTCACGGTGTCTCGGTACTGGCCGACAATGACGACTTCCTCACCAGCGTGGCGGGCGACGGCATGATTTTCATTGGCGATATCGGCGGGCAGCAGGCCCTGAAAGTAGCGCTGTCCGATTCCAGGACCTGCCAACTTCAATTCGAACTGACGGAAGACAATGATGAAGATCTCCCTTATGAAAGCGCTTCGGCGGTATGCCGTGACCTTCAGTCAAATGAGGCACTGGCGACTGCCGAGGAGCCTGAGTTGCCTGAGTTGCTCGATGGCGATACTGATGCTGGCGAGCCCAGCGAAAGCTGAGCAATGCAATGTGTCGCTGAGTCAGGATCGGGTCGATTATGGCCGCCTGCACCGGGGCGGACTGCAGGTCGAGCAGCCGGGCAAGGCTGAGCTGGCGCTGGGTAAGCGAACCTTGAACCTGAGCGTGGTCTGTCCCCAGCCCACCGCGATGGCTTTGCGTTTCGACGGCCCCGGCGCCGGCCCCGAGGCCTTCAGCCTGGGATTGCAAGGCAACTTCACGTTGAGCCTCAGGCAGCCCCGGCTGGACGGGCAGGCTGTCGAATTGTTCCAGGGGCGCGCGCGTTCCCTGGAACAGGCCAGTCGCTTGTTGCCCGGCCAGACATTGGTTGCCCGACAGGGCGGTGCGCCTATCCAGGGGCGGATGTTTTCCGCGCAAGTCGAGATTGAAACCTACTTGCCCGTAACGGCGACGCGGGTTCGCGAGGAAACGTTGATCGAGGGTCGTGGACGCTTCGAATTGGTATCCGCCCACTGACCGTCACGCCGCCGGCTCCACGGTGCCGATGAAGTTCGCCAGTTCGGCTGTCTGCGGATTGGCGAACAACACCTTGGGATCGCCCACCTCGTGCACCTTGCCCTGGTGCATGAACACCAGTTTGTCGCCGACTTCCCGGGCAAAACGCATTTCATGGGTGACCATGATCAGCGTCATGCCTTCCTTGGCCAGTTGCCGCACCACGCTGAGCACTTCGTTGACCAGCTCCGGGTCCAGGGCCGAGGTGATTTCGTCGCACAGCAGCACTTTCGGCGACATCGCCAGCGCCCGGGCAATTGCCACCCGTTGTTGCTGGCCACCGGACAAGCGGTCCGGGAAGGCATCGAATTTCTCGCCAAGCCCGACCCGTTCCAGCATCTGCCGCGCCAGCACGGCCGCCTTGGCCTTGGGCACTTTTTGCACAACCTGCGGCGCGAGCATGACGTTTTCGCCAACCGTCAGGTGCGGGAACAGGTTGAACTGCTGGAACACCATCCCGACTTTCTGCCGCAGGCTGCGCAGATCGGCGCGGGCCGCATCGAGGTATTCGCCGTCGACTTCGATCACACCATCGTTGATCGATTCCAGGCCGTTGAGGGTGCGCAGCAAGGTGGATTTGCCCGAGCCGCTGCGGCCGATGATCGCCACCACCTGGCCTTCCTCGACACTCAGGTCGATGCCTTTGAGCACGTGATGATCGCCGTAGTATTTATGCAGGGCGGTAATTCTAAGCAGAGGCATGCAGTCTCCTTTCCAGGTAGCGCGCACTGAGGGACAAGGGGTAGCAGAGCAGGAAATAGCCGAGGGCGACCAGGCCATAGACCATGAACGGCTCGAACGTGGCGTTGGCGAGCATGCCGCCGGTCTTGGTCAGTTCGGTAAAGCCAATGATCGAGGTCACGGCCGTGCCCTTGACCACTTGCACCGAAAAGCCCACGGTCGGCGCCACGGCGATACGCAGGGCCTGGGGCAGGATCACGTAGCGCAACTGCTCCAGCGGGTTGAGGGCCAGGCTCGCCGAGGCTTCCCACTGGCCGTAGGAAATCGAGTCGACACAACCGCGCCAGATCTCCGCCAGGTAGGCGCTGGTAAACAGCGTCAAGGCAATCGCCGCCGCCATCCAGGGGGAAATTTCCACCCCGGCCAGGGCCACGCCGAAGAACACCAGGAACAGCTGCATCAACAGCGGTGTGCCTTGGAACAGCTCAATGTAGGTACGGGCGATGTTGCGGGGCAGGGCGCGCTTGGAGATGCGCAGCACCATCACCAGCAAGCCGATCACGCCACCGCCGATAAACGCCACCAGCGACAGCGCCAGGGTCCATTGCAGGCCGGTGAGCAGGTTGCGCACCACGTCCCAGAAAGTGAAATCGCTCATCGGCCGCTCCCGTTGCCGCTCTTGTACAGGCAACGGCGGCCCACCCAGTTGAGGAACTGGCGGATCAACAGCGCCATGCACAAGTAGATGAGCGTGGTCAGCGCATAGGTTTCGAACGCGCGGAAGTTGCGCGACTGAATGAAGTTGGCGGCAAAGCTCAACTCTTCGGTGGCGATCTGCGAACAGACCGCCGAGCCGAGCATCACGATGATGATCTGGCTGCTCAACGCCGGCCAGACCTTGCCCAGCGCCGGCAGCAGCACCACATGACGGAAGGCCTCGAAGCGGCTCATCGCCAGGGCCGCGGCGGCTTCAAGTTGCCCCCGTGGGATCGCCTGGATGCCGGCACGGATGATCTCGGTGGAGTAGGCGCCAAGGTTGATCACCATCGCCAATACTGCGGCCTGCCATTCGGAAATCTGCAGGCCCAGGGACGGCAAGCCGAAGAAGATGAAAAACAGCTGCACCAGGAACGGCGTGTTGCGGATCAACTCCACGTACACGCCGAAGATCGCCGCGAACGGGCGAATGTTCCACGCCCGCACCACGGCCCCGACGATGCCCAGGCTGACCCCGAGCAACGTGCCGATGGCCGTCAGTTCCAGGGTGAACAGCGCACCGCGCAACAGCAGCTCGGTGTTTTGCACCACCGGTAGAAAATCGAACTGATAAGCCATGCTCAGCCTCTCAAGCGACGGTCAGAGATCGGCCGGCAGCGGCTGCTTGAGCCAGGTCTGGGAGTTTTTCTCCAGGCTGCCATCGGTCTTGGCGGTGGCGAGGATCTGGTTGACCTTGTCCAACAGCGCCGGCTCGTTCTTGTTCACGCCCACGTACACCGGCGAGTCCTTGAGTTTCACCTTCAGCGCCGGAACACGCTTGGGGTTGCGTTCGCTGATGGCGACCATCACCACGTTGCCGCTGGCGATCAGGTCCACCTGGCCGGCCAGGTAGGCGGCGATGGTCGAGTTGTTGTCTTCGAAGCGCTTGATGGTGGTGCCTTCGGGGGCGACCTTGGTCAGCTCGATGTCTTCGATGGCGCCACGGGTGACGCTGATGGTCTTGCCCTTGAGGTCGTCCAGGGTGTTGATCGCGGCGTCAGGCGGGCCGAACACGGCCAGGTAGAACGGCGCGTAGGCACTGGAGAAGTCGATGACCTTTTCCCGCTCCGGGTTCTTGCCCAGGCTGGAAATCACCAGGTCGACCTTGCCGGTGGTCAGGAAGGGGATGCGGTTGGTGCTGTTGACCGGCGTCAGTTCAAGCTTGACCTTGAGCTGGTCGGCCAGCAGTTTTGCGGTGTCGATGTCCAGGCCGCGGGGTTTCATGTCCGGGCCTACCGAACCGAATGGCGGGAAGTCCTGGGGCACGGCGACCTTGAGGGTGCCACGCTTGACCACGTCTTCCAGGCCGTCGGCGTGGGCGGGCAGCTGACAGAGCATCAGGCTGGCAAACAGGGCTGTGAGCAGGGCGCTGCAACGCTGAATCATGGCGAATCTCCGCAATCGGTGATGTGATTTCTGCGTTCGGACAGAGCACAGGCCATGCCAAGGCGGCTTTTAATCGGCCAAAGCCACGGTTTTGCTGGTGGGGAGCGGTCTTACTGGTCTGAACAGTTGCGCCGCGTTTCGCACCGTTATCGGGCGTCGGCATTTGTCGTCGAACCCTGCTGGGGCACGACTTGCCGGGGGCGACGAATAGCTTTACAACTAGCCGCTCACTGGCCCGGTTCGTCTGAAAAATCATGAATTCCATCGCTCGCGCCGTTCCTGAAGTGGCCCTGCAAGCCATCCGCAAACTGATCGTCGATGAAGGCTTCGGCCCGGGCGATGCGCTGCCGTCGCAACGGGACCTGGCGCTGCAACTGGGCGTGAGCCGGGCGTCGCTGCGCGAAGCGCTGTCCTCCCTCAGTGCCCTGGGCATGATCAGCGTGCAGCCGGGCAAGGGGGTGTTCGTGCAGGCACCGGTAGAGGCTCCACGCAGCGAATCGGCGCCGGGCTGGCCGTTCGCGGCCCAGGCCTCGCCGGTGGATATCTTCCAATTGCGCTACGCCCTGGAGGGCTTCGCGGCGGGGTTGGCGGCGGTAACGCTGAGCGCCGACGAGCTCGACACGCTGCAAGACAATATCGAAGCCATGCGCCGGGAGTTGAAGGTCGGGGATTTCGACGCCGCCGCGCGACTGGATTTCGAATTTCATCGACGAATCCTGCTGGCCAGCGGTAATCAGGCGATGCTGAGCATCCTCACCGCCAGCGCCGATATCTTCCTGGAAAGCCAGAAACTACCGTTCATCCGGGCGGAGCGGGCGATGGAAACCTGGCAGGAGCATCGCAAGATCCTTCGCGCCTTGGCTCGCCGCGCTTCGGGGGCTGCGCAAAAAGCCATGCAGGAACATGTACGTAACGCCGCACTGCGTACCGGGATTTCCTTCGTGGCGCCTGTTGCCTCGTGACTTGGGCTATACCCAAATACATCTGTCGCCATAGCGAGACTCAATCAACTCAAGCTTCCTGAACCTTGGAAGGGCAGCTATGATGGGCCACGTTTTTTTGCTGATTACCCGGAGACTTCCATGAGCAACGAGCTTATCAAACACGTTAGCGACGCTAGCTTCGAGGCTGACGTACTCAAGGCCGAAGGCCTGGTACTGGTCGACTATTGGGCTGAGTGGTGCGGTCCCTGCAAAATGATCGCCCCGGTCCTGGACGATATTGCTACCACCTACGCAGGTAAGCTGACCATCGCCAAGCTGAACATCGACGAAAACCAGGAGACTCCGGCCAAGCACGGCGTACGTGGTATCCCGACCCTGATGCTGTTCAAGAACGGCAACGTCGAAGCTACCAAGGTTGGCGCGCTGTCGAAGTCGCAACTGGCTGCTTTCATCGACGCCAACATCTAAGCGTCGAATGCCATTGAAAAAGCCCCGCAAATCGCGGGGCTTTTTCGTTATTCAGGGCTAGACGCTCGCAAACCCAGGTGTTACATTCGGCCCCGCACTGGTTTCTCCAGTGCCCCCTGCAAGCCGTCGCCGACGCTCTCCTTTCGAATAAGTACGCGATCCTGTCGCCTTCTCCGCGGCGCGGCCTCATTAAGCCAAAAGCTTAATTTCCCCCCTCCATAAATGATTACGTCATTCCTATATGAATCTGACTGAACTCAAGCAAAAGCCGATTACCGAACTGCTCGAATTGGCCGAACAGATGGGCATAGAAAATATGGCCCGTTCGCGCAAGCAGGACGTGATTTTCTCCCTGCTCAAGAAGCACGCGAAAAGCGGCGAGGAAATCTCCGGTGATGGCGTGCTGGAGATTCTCCAGGACGGCTTCGGCTTCCTTCGCTCCGCAGACGCTTCCTATCTTGCCGGCCCAGACGATATCTACGTCTCGCCGAGCCAGATCCGTCGCTTCAACTTGCGCACCGGTGACACCATCGTTGGCAAGATCCGCCCTCCGAAGGAAGGCGAGCGTTACTTCGCACTGCTGAAGGTCGACACGATCAACTTCGATCGTCCGGAAAACGCGAAGAACAAGATTCTCTTCGAGAACCTGACGCCGCTGTTCCCGACCGTGCGCATGAAGATGGAAGCCGGCAACGGTTCCACCGAAGACCTCACCGGTCGTGTCATCGACCTGTGCGCACCCATCGGCAAAGGCCAGCGTGGCCTGATCGTGGCACCGCCGAAAGCGGGCAAGACGATCATGCTGCAGAACATCGCGGCCAACATCGCCCGTAACAACCCTGAAGTTCACCTGATCGTGCTGCTGATCGACGAGCGTCCGGAAGAAGTGACCGAGATGCAACGCACCGTGCGCGGCGAAGTGGTCGCCTCGACGTTCGACGAGCCGCCGACCCGCCACGTGCAGGTTGCCGAAATGGTGATCGAGAAGGCCAAGCGCCTGGTCGAGCACAAGAAGGACGTGGTGATCCTGCTGGACTCCATCACTCGTCTGGCCCGTGCCTACAATACCGTGATCCCGAGCTCCGGCAAGGTGCTGACCGGTGGTGTCGATGCCCACGCGCTGGAAAAACCGAAGCGTTTCTTCGGTGCCGCACGGAACATCGAGGAAGGCGGTTCGCTGACCATCATCGCCACCGCGCTGGTTGAAACCGGTTCGAAGATGGACGAAGTGATCTACGAGGAATTCAAGGGCACCGGCAACATGGAGCTGCCTCTGGATCGTCGTATCGCCGAGAAGCGTGTCTTCCCGGCCATCAACATCAACCGCTCCGGCACGCGCCGCGAAGAGTTGCTGACCGCCGACGACGAGTTGCAGCGCATGTGGATCCTGCGCAAGTTGCTGCATCCGATGGATGAAGTCGCTGCCATCGAGTTCCTGGTCGACAAGCTGAAGGCGACCAAGACCAACGATGAGTTCTTCCTGTCGATGAAACGCAAGTAAATCGCCAAGACAGGCCAGCAAGAGCCGGGGAAACCCGGCTTTTTGCTATCTGTGCATTCACTATTCTGGACGGGCGGCGTTAAACTCGGGCCCCCGAACGCCACGGCCACCATGAGGCTTTTGCATGCAGTATCGCGACTTGCGCGACTTTATCAGCGGGCTGGAACAGCGCGGCGAACTCAAGCGCATCCAGGTGCCGGTGTCCCCCGTCCTGGAAATGACCGAGGTCTGCGACCGCACCCTGCGCGCAAAAGGCCCGGCGCTGTTGTTCGAAAACCCGACGGGTTATGACATTCCGGTGCTGGGCAACCTGTTCGGCACGCCGGAACGCGTGGCCCTGGGCATGGGCGCCGAAGCGGTCAGCGAACTGCGCGAAATCGGCAAGCTGCTGGCGTTCCTCAAGGAACCCGAGCCGCCGAAAGGCCTGAAGGACGCTTGGTCCAAGCTGCCGATTTTCCGCAAGATCATTGCCATGGCGCCGAAAGTCGTCAAGGACGCGATCTGTCAGGAAGTGGTGATCGAGGGCGACGATGTCGACCTGGCCATGCTCCCGGTGCAGACCTGCTGGCCGGGCGACGTAGGGCCACTGATCACCTGGGGCCTGACCGTCACCAAGGGCCCGAACAAGGATCGCCAGAACCTGGGCATCTATCGTCAGCAAGTGATTGGCCGCAACAAGGTCATCATGCGCTGGCTGAGCCATCGCGGCGGTGCCCTGGACTACCGTGAGTGGTGTGAAAAACACCCCGGCCAGCCATTCCCAGTGTCGGTGGCCCTGGGCGCGGACCCGGCGACCATCCTCGGCGCCGTCACGCCCGTGCCCGACAGCCTTTCCGAATATGCATTCGCCGGCCTGTTGCGGGGCAACCGCACCGAGCTGGTGAAATGCCGCGGTAACGACCTGCAAGTGCCGGCCACCGCCGAGATCATCCTTGAAGGGGTGATCCATCCTGGCGAAATGGCCGATGAAGGTCCGTATGGCGATCACACCGGCTACTACAACGAAGTCGACAGCTTCCCGGTGTTCACCGTCGAGCGCATCACCCATCGGATCAAGCCGATTTACCACAGCACCTATACCGGCCGTCCGCCCGATGAGCCGGCCATTCTCGGCGTGGCGCTGAACGAAGTGTTCGTGCCTATCCTGCAAAAGCAGTTTCCGGAAATCACCGATTTCTATTTGCCGCCGGAAGGCTGTTCGTATCGCATGGCCGTGGTGACCATGAAGAAGTCGTATCCGGGGCATGCCAAGCGGGTGATGCTCGGTGTCTGGTCGTTTTTGCGACAGTTCATGTACACCAAGTTCGTTATCGTCACCGACGACGATATCAACGCACGGGACTGGAACGATGTGATCTGGGCCATCACCACGCGCATGGACCCCAAGCGCGACACGGTGATGATCGAGAATACGCCGATCGATTACCTCGACTTCGCCTCGCCGGTGTCTGGCCTGGGGTCGAAGATGGGGCTCGATGCCACGCATAAATGGCCCGGTGAAACCACCCGTGAGTGGGGCCGGGTTATCGTCAAGGATGAAGCCGTTACCCAACGGATCGATGCCATCTGGAATCAGTTAGGAATAGATTGATGCGTGTAACCTTGCAGCCTTCCGGGGCGGTGCTGGAGATCCGGCCCGCCGAGCGGATTCTCGATGGCGCGCGGCGCCTGGGCTATGAATGCCCGCAAAGCTGCCGCAACGGCAACTGCCACGTCTGTGGCGCGTTGTTGGTGGAGGGCCGTGTGGAACAGGCGGGTGAGGTGCGCGATCACGGTGAGATCTTCACCTGCATCGCCGAGCCGCTGGAGGACTGCGTGGTGTTATGGGATGGCGTGCTGTCGCCGGGTGAGCTGCCGGTACGCAACCTGGCGTGCCAGGTGGTCGAGTGCGCCGACGTGGGGGGCGATGTCTGGCGAGTGCGCCTGCGTGCGCCGGCCGGCAAGCCGCCACGCTATCACGCCGGGCAGTACCTGATGATCGAACGGGAGAGCGGCGAAAAATCGGCCTTCTCCCTGGCCTCGGCGCCGCATTCCGGACGTGAGCTGCAGTTGCATGTTTTGGTGCGCGAAAGCAGTGCACAGGCGCTGCTGGAACAACTGCGACGCAACCCCAGCGTGCGTATCGAAATGCCTTTTGGCGACACGCATTTGTCCGAACTGCCCGATGGCCCGTTGGTACTGATCGCCGCCGGAACCGGCATGGCGCAGATGCACAGCCTGATCGAGCATTGCCGGGCGGCGGGGTTCAAGCACCCGGTGCACCTGTATTGGGGCGTGCGGCGGCCGGAAGATTTCTATGAAATCGAGCATTGGGATGAATGGAAAAAGCTGCCGAACCTGTTCCTGCACAAAGTCGTCAGCGACTTGTGCGGTTGGGAAGGGCGCTGCGGCATGCTCCACGAAGCCGTGTGCGAGGACATCAGCGATCTTTCCGGCGTGCACGTCTACGCCAGCGGCTCGCCGGCCATGATCTACGCTACGCTCGATGCGCTGGTGGAAGCCGGCATGGACGCCCATCAAATGCGCGCCGACGTGTTTGCGTATGCGCCGCGGGCTTGAGCCACTCTCGAAGTTTGCTTGAGGTCTGCTTTTTTGTCGCAAGGGGTTGTGCTTTGTGGGAGCAAAGCTTGCTCGCGAAACAGGCACCTCGATCTTTGAAAGACCGCATCGCTTTCATCGCGGGCAAGCCTTGCTCCCACAGGGTTATAGGCCTGACGATATATCGATTCGATATTTAGCGCGCGCACTGGATGTCGTTAAGGTATATGCCAACATCATAGGCAGGAGTGGCATCCAACTTGCCTTGATCTCTATGTGCGCCAGCATCATGACGGCGCGCGACCTAACTCTTTGACCCGCGAGGAGCCAACCGCTACCGGCCATGACCGCTATCGAATCCGCCATTGCCTGTGCCTTGTACCCGCCAAGGCTCGACCTGGGTCCGCAACTGACCCGTGAGCAATTGCTCGCCTCGATGCAATTGACCATGAGCCTTCACCAGGGCGGTCCGGTCTGGCTGTTTGCGTACGGTTCATTGATCTGGCGGCCCGAATGCACGGCGGTGGAGCGGATGCGCGGCCGGGTCCATGGTTATCATCGCGGTTTGTACCTGTGGTCCCACGAACACCGCGGTACACCGGAGTTGCCGGGGCTGGTGTTCGGGCTGGATCGCGGCGGTTCGTGCAGCGGTTTCGCCTACCGGTTGCCGGAGGAGAATCTCGAGGACTCGCTGTTTGCCCTGTGGCAGCGCGAGATGCCGGTCCCGTCCTATCGCCCACACTGGCTCAGTTGCCGTCTCGAGGATGGCAGCCGGGTGCAAGCCTTGGGGTTTGTCCTGGAGCGACACCTGCCCAGCTATGCCGGCAACCTGCCGGACCATGTGCTGAGCCAGGTGTTCGAAAGCGCCTGTGGGCGTTACGGCACCACTCGCGATTACGTCGAGCAGACCATCCACGCCCTGCGCAGCCACGCCATGCCAGACCGGAATCTGGAGGCGCGGCTCAAGCGCTGCAAATCAGCGCTGGATCAGGCGATCGCTTCGCGGCTCTGACTGGCGATCTGCTTGTGCCACAGGGTTGGCGCAAGGAAGGCCATCGCCAGCAGGCAGGCACCGATCAACAGCACAAAACCACCGTCCCAGCCAAAATGGTCCACGGTGTAGCCCATGGCGGCACTGGCCGCGACCGAACCACCCAGGTAACCGAACAAACCGGTGAAGCCTGCGGCGGTACCCGCGGCCTTCTTCGGCGCCAGTTCCAGTGCCTGCAAACCGATCAGCATCACCGGGCCGTAGATCAGGAAGCCGATGGAAACCAGGGCGATCATGTCGACGGTCGGGTTGCCGGCCGGGTTCAGCCAGTACACCAGCGTCGCCACGGTCACCAGGGCCATGAACACCATGCCGGTCAGGCCACGGTTGCCGCGGAAGATCTTGTCCGACATCCAGCCACACAGCAGCGTGCCGGGAATGCCCGCCCACTCGTAGAAGAAATAGGCCCAGGAACTCTTGTCCACCGTGAAGCCCTTGGCTTCCTTGAGGTAGGTCGGCGCCCAGTCCAGCACGCCGTAGCGCAGCAGGTAGACAAACACGTTGGCCATGGCGATGTACCAGAGCATTTTGTTGCGCAGCACGTATTTGACGAAGATTTCCTTGGCGCTGAATTCGTTCTCGTGACTGTCGTCGTAGCCTTCCGGGTAGTCGTTCTTGTATTTCTCGATCGGCGGCAGGCCCACCGATTGTGGGGTGTCGCGCATGGTCACGAAGGCAAACACCGCAACGACGAGTGCGACAGCAGCGGGCACATAGAATGCCGCGTGCCAATCATTGAACCAGCCCATCCCCAATAGGAACAACGGGCCGATCAGGCCGCCGCCGACGTTGTGCGCCACGTTCCACACCGACACCACGCCGCCGCGTTCTTTCTGCGACCACCAATGCACCATGGTCCGTCCGCTGGGCGGCCAGCCCATGCCTTGGGCCCAGCCGTTGATGAACAGCAGGATGAACATCATGGTCACGCTGGACGTTGCCCAAGGCGCGAAACCGAACACGAACATCACCCCCGCCGAGACCAGCAAGCCGAAGGGCAGGAAGTAACGTGGGTTGGAACGGTCGGACACCAGGCCCATCAGGAACTTCGACAGCCCATAGGCGATGGCGATGGCCGACATGGCCAGGCCCAACTGACCACGGGTGTAACCCTCGTCGATCAGGTATGGCATGGCCAGGGAGAAGTTCTTGCGCAGCAGGTAATAGCCGGCGTAGCCAATGAAGATCCCGGCGAAGATCTGCCAACGAAGGCGTCGGTAGGTGCTGTCTATTTTTTCTTCAGGCAGGGTTGCCTGGTGTACAGCAGGTCGAAAGAAAGCAAACATTCAAGTGCTCCTGGTTCTTGTTATGGCGGCGGATGCGAATGTTACAGTTTCGTTACCGAAAATAGCATTGGTTCTTATCGCTTAAAAAGCGAAATTTTTCTGATTGAATGTTCTTAAACGAACATGTCGCTCAGGCATCGGCGAACGCCGTTGTAGGAAATGTCGCCACAGGCTTTTTTCATGCGGCGCATCGGTGGCTGCGGGGCAGGACAGTGGGAAACGTCCTTCACCCAAATGGGAAGTCTCGCTATTCAGCCCCAAGGCCGCGGCCTCTACTCTTTATATCTTTGCCAGGTCTGGCATTCAGGTGAGGGGTAAGGGCATGAGGTGGTGTGTGGTGATGCTGTTGCTGTGCTTGTCCGGTACGAGCGGGGCAGCGGATGTGTTGTTGGTGCCCGAACACAATCCCAAGCCGGATTACCCGACGACTCTGGTCGGGAAGGGCATCGCGGGTGTGGCCCGGGTCGGCTTCACGGTGCATGCCGATGGTCGTGTCGATGAGATCGCGATTCTGCACAGCGATCATCCGGATTTCGCCGAGGCCGCACGGGAGGCCGTGAGCCAATGGCGCTTCAAGCCATGGACGGTGGATCACGAACACCCAGCGCAGACGCACGTTATAGTGCCCTTCGAGTTCCGCCTGGATGGCTTACCACTGGATGCCAATAAATGGATCAAGACTTGGAAGTGCTCGGACATCAACGCACACGCCAAGGGCCAGCTATGGGTGCAGGACTTGCTCCCGTTCCACTACACACGCCTCTATTTATCCAATGTATTTCTCGTCAAACAGCTACCGGAAACCGAGCGCCTGGCCTTGATCGCCCGGTTCAACAGGCTCCTGCCCTCGATCGTGCAGCGTTGCGGGAGTTTTCCGGCGGCACGGTATGTGCGGATGCTGCCGGAGGAGATTCGTGAGTTGCTTTAGTGCGGGTCAATAGCGGTCCGGCGGTTGGAGGCCTGACCGCTTTGACGCATTCAGCGCACCTGCACAACCACCTTCCCCACCGCCTTGCGCTGCCCCAGGTCATTGATCGCCTGGGCAGCGTTGCTCAGCGGATAGACCTGGGACACCAGCGGCTTGAGCTTGCCCTCGGCAAACCAGCCGAACAATTGCTGGAAGTTGGCGGCGTTGTCCTGGGGCTGGCGTTGGGCGAAGGAGCCCCAGAACACGCCCACCACGGCGGCGCCTTTGAGCAGGGCCAGGTTCACCGGCAGTTCGGGGATGCGTCCGCTGGCAAAGCCCACCACCAGCAACCGGCCGTTCCAGGCGATGGCGCGGATGGCCTGGTCGAACAGGTCGCCACCCACCGGATCGTAGATCACATCGGCACCCTGGCCGTCGGTGAGGCGCTTGATTTCATCCTTCAGGCTGGTTTCGGTGTAGTTGATCAATTCGTCGGCACCAGCGGCCTTCGCCACGGCGAGTTTCTCCGCGCTGCTGGCAGCGGCGATCACCCGGGCGCCCATGGCTTTGCCGATCTCCACTGCCGCCAGGCCGACACCACCGGATGCGCCGAGCACCAGCAGGGTTTCGCCGGGTTGCAGGTTGGCCCGTTGCTTGAGGGCATGCATCGAGGTGCCGTACGTCATGCTGAAGGCGGCGGCGGTGTTGAAGTCCATGGACGCGGGGATCGGCAACACGTTGTAGCCAGGTACCGCCACCTGCTCGGCAAAGCTACCCCAGCCGGTCAACGCCATCACCCGGTCGCCGACTTTCAAATGACTGATTTTCTCACCCACCTGTCTGACGACGCCCGCCGCTTCGCCGCCGGGGGAGAACGGGAAGGGTGGCTTGAATTGGTATTTGCCCTCGATGATCAGCGTGTCAGGGAAATTCACCCCGGCGGCATGCACGTCCAGCAGCACTTCGTTCTTCTTGGCGACGGGGCTGGCGACGTCTTCCAGCACCAGCGATTCGGCGGGGCCGAATTCTTTGCACAGCACGGCTTTCATCAGGGCTATTCCTTTGGGAGTGATGGCCGATAAGTGTAGGTGTGAGAGACAACGGGTCAACGAGCATGCCCCGCCCTGATAGCCGGCCATAAGCTTGTGCTTGAACGGCGGGTCGGTATGCTGGGCCGCAAACCGGATGAGGAAATCAATTGTGAAAGCGTGGATCATGTTGATGCTGGCCCTGTCGTTGCCTGTGGCAGCGATGGCCGAAGAGGGCAAGGAAGCGAAGGAAGGCGAGGCGCCGAAGGTCAGCTACATCACCCTCAGCCCACCCTTTGTCGGCAACTATGGGCTCGACGGTACGGCGAAACTGAAGGTCTACAAGGCCGACGTGGCCCTGCGCGTGACCGGTGACGCCGCCGCTGCGGCGGTCAAGGCCAACGAGCCACTGATTCGCAACCAGTTGGTGGCGCTGTTCGCCCAGCAGACCACCGAGGCCATGAATAACCTGGAAGCCAAGGAAAAGCTGCGCCAGGAAGCGTTGAAGCAGACCCAGCAGGTGATGAACGACGAAACCGGCAAGCCGATGGTCGATGACCTGTTGTTCAACAACCTGATCATTCAGTAAACCGGCTCGATCGCAGCCTTTGGCAGTGCCCGGATCTCCTGGCGCTGCCCAAGGCTGCTTTTTTTCGTCAAGACGCCAGGCTTTTCCGAAACCGGGCCAGGGCGATTGCAAAGAACAATAGCCCGATGGCCGCCAGCGCCAGCAGGTCCGGCCAGATCACGCCAGTGCCGGCATCTCGGAACAGAATCGCCGCGCTGAGGCTGACGAAATGCGTCGAGGGCGAGCCCTGCATCACCCATTGCAACCATTGCGGCATGCTGTCCAGCGGTGTACTGCCGCCTGACAACAGCAGCATTGGGATGATGACCGGGATCGCCAGCAAACCGAATTGCGGCGTCGAACGGGCCAGGGTGGCGAGGAAGATGCCCAGTGAGGTGCTGGCGAACAGGTAGAGTGCGGTCACCAGCAGGAAGAGCACCATGGAGCCGGCGAGTGGAACCCCCAGAGCGAACTTGACGATGATTTCCAGCGACGCCCAGGTGCACAGCACCACCACCAGCAGGTTGCTCCAGATTTTCGCCAGCATGATTTCCAATGCCGTCAGCGGCAGCACCAGCAAGTGGTCGAGGGTGCCGTGTTCGCGCTCGCGCAGCAGCGCGGTCCCCGTCAGGATGATCGCCAGGATCGTGATGTTGTTGACGATCTGGATCACCGCCAGGAACCAGCCACCTTCCAGGTTGGTATTGAACAGCGAACGCGTGGTCAGCCTCACGGGTGTTGCTTCGCTCGTTTGTGCCTGGCCGGCGTAGGTCGTCAGCTCCTGCTGGAAAATCCGTCCGATGTAGCCGGCGCCCATGAACGCCTGGCTCATGGCCGTGGCGTCGACGTTGAGTTGCAGCGTTGGTTCGCGTCCGGCGAGCAGGTCGGCCTGGAAGTTGGCGGGCACGTTAATGACAAAAGTGTAGCGGCCACTGTCCATGACCTTGTCCAGTTCGGCATAGGGCAAGGCCGCCGGGTGCTGGAACTCCGGCGGTTGCAGGACCTGGGCCAATTGGCGCGAAAGATGGCTCTGGTCTTCGTCCACCATTGCGACACTGGCGTTGTGGACGCCGATCACCGAGCCGGCGGCCGGCATGTAGATCGCCACCGTGAAGGCGTAGCCCAAAAACAGCAGCAGGACGGAGTCGTAGCGCAGGCTGGTCAGCTCCTTGAGCCCCAGACGCCAGATATGTGAAAGCGTGTGCATCAGGCCTCCTGCTTTTTCAGCATGATCAGGCTGAGCCCGGTGAAGCCCAGGAAAAACCCGCCCAGCGCCAGGCATTGCGGCCATAGCTGGCGCAGATCCAGGGCCTTGGTGAAGGTGCCGACGGCGATATCCAGGAAGTAACCGGCGGGAAACAACTGGCCCATCACCGAGGCGGCCCCTTCCAGGGACGAACGCGGCACGATCAGCCCCGAAAACTGGATGGTCGGCAGGCTGGTGATGATCATGGTGCCGAGGATCGCCGCGATCTGGGTGCGGGTGAACGCCGAGATCAGCATTCCCATGCTGGTGGTCGCCAGTACATAGAGCAGGCCGCCCACCGCCAGCGTCAGGCCGCTGCCTTTGAACGGCACACCGAACAGCCAGCGGTTCATCGCTGTCAGCAGGGCGAGGTTGATCAGGCTGACCGCCAGGTAGGGCACTTGTTTGCCGAGCAGGAACTCCAGGCGGGTCAGCGGCGTGGCGTAGAAATTGGTGATCGAGCCCAGCTCCTTCTCCCGCACGATGCCCAGCGCCGTCAACATGGCCGGGATGAACGCCAGGATCAGCGCCATGACCCCGGGGCCAATGGCGTTGACGCTGACCACGTCCTGGTTATAGCGAAAGCGCGTCTCCAGCGTCGCGCCGGGTTGCCGGGTCGGCGCGCGGCTGCTGAATTCAGTCAATTGCTCAAGGTTGGCCTGGTGCACGGCCTGGACGTAGTTGCGACTGGTCTCGGCTCGAAACGGTATGCCGCCGTCCAGCCAGGCGCCCACCGTCGGCTGGCGGCCGGCGTAAAGGTCACGACCGAAACCGGGAGGGATTTCCAGGGCCAGTTTGATCTCCGAGCGCTGCAAGCGTCGGTGCAGCTCCTTTGCGTCGCGGATGATCGGCTGCTCTTCGAAGTAGCGTGAGCTGCGGAACGCTTCCAGGTAGGCACGGCTTTGCGGGCTCTGATCCTGGTCATACACGGCGAAGGCCAGTTTCTCCACATCGAGGGAAATACCGAAGCCGAACACCACCATCATGAACAACGCCCCCAGCAGGGCGAACGCCATCCGCACTTTGTCGCGCAGCAGCTCCTTGCCCTCCCGGCTGGCGACGGCCCACAGGCGACCGAGGCTCAGGCCGCGCCGGTCCCGGGGGGCGTCGGCACTGTCGAGGGTCACGGGGGCGGCGTCTTGCTGCGTCTCGCCCTGGGCTTTTTCCAGGCAGGTGACGAACGCGGCTTCCAGCGTCTGGCCGTTGAACTGCGCCTGCAAGGCTGCCGGCGTGTCACAAGCCAGGACCTTGCCGGCGTGCATCAGCGAAATGCGATCGCAGCGCTGGGCCTCGTTCATGAAATGCGTGGAAAGGAAAATCGTCACGCCCTGTTCGCGAGACAACTCGATCAGCAGCCGCCAGAAATCATCCCGCGCAGCCGGGTCGACACCCGAGGTCGGCTCATCGAGGATCAGCACTTCCGGGCGATGCAGCACCGCCACCGCCAAGGACAAACGCTGGCGCAGGCCCAGTGGCAGCGCGCCGGAAGGCTGCTCCGCCAGTGCCTGGAGATTGAAGCGCTGGATCAGTTCGTCGATGCGCTGGCGACTGTCCGTCGTGGGCAGGTCGAAGAGCTTGGCGTGCAGTTCCAGGTTCTGGCGCACGCTCAGTTCGCCGTACAGCGAGAAACTCTGGGACATGAAACCCACCCGCTTGCGGGTGGCGAGGTCCTTGGCGTTGACCGGGTTGCCCAGCAGCCGGGCACTGCCTTCGCTGGCGGGGATCAGCCCGGTCAGCACCTTCATGGTGGTGGTCTTGCCGCAACCGTTGGAACCCAGGAAGCCAAAGATCTCACCGCGACCAATCGCGAAGCTGACGTTGTCGACGGCGGTGAAATCGCCGAAGCGCAAGGTGAGGTCGTGGGCTTCGATGGCGATGTCGGCAGTGCCGGCGCTCCTGGGGGGAATCACCAGCGGTTCGGCATCGCGGCCGCTGTCGCCCTGGAAGTGGGTGAAGGCCGAGTCGAGCTTGTCGTCCGGGGTGACCTTGGCCAGCTCCGCACTCAAGCCCTTGGCGATCAGGCGACCGTTGTCGAGCATCAGGCAATGCTCGAATTGTTCGGCCTCTTCCATGTACGCGGTGGCGACCAGCAGGGTCAGTTGCGGGCGTTGTCGGCGCACGTCTTCTATCAGTTCCCAGAAGCGTCGCCGGGACAGCGGGTCTACGCCGGTGGTGGGTTCGTCGAGAATCAGCAGGTCCGGTTCATGGATCAGTGCGCAGCACAGGCCGAGCTTCTGTTTCATGCCGCCGGACAGTTTGCCCGCCGGACGATCGGCAAAACGCTGCAGATCGGTGGCCAGCAGCAAGGTGCCCATGCGTTGTTCGCAGTCTGTCCGCGATAACCCGAACAGCGTGCCGAAGAAGCGGATGTTCTCGCGTATCGACAGGTCCGGGTAAAGGTTGCCCCCCAGCCCTTGGGGCATGAAGGCAATGCGTCGGTAGAGGGTATTGCGATGGCGTCGGTCGTCGATCGAGGCGCCGAGCACGTCCAGTTGGCCGTGCTGGAGTTTTTTCACCCCGGCAATCAGCCCCAACAGGCTCGATTTGCCGGCGCCGTCCGGGCCGATCAGGCCGCAGCGAGTGCCGACGGGCAGGCTGAAGGCGATATCGCTCAACGCTACCTGCTGGCCGTAGCGATGCTCGATGCCCGAAGCGTGCAATGCCTCGCCGAGGGCGCTGCTCATTGCAGGTTGGCCGGCCAATCGATGGGGGCGGTGCGCACATAGCCGGCGCCGGGCATGCCGGGTTTGGCCTGGGGCACTTCGCCGGGTTGGGTCAGGTGTACCTTGACGCGGAACACCAGTTTCTGGCGCTCATCACGGGTCTCGACTTCTTTCGGGGTGAACTGGGATTTGGCCGCGACGAAGCTGACCTTGGCCGGCAGCGGTCGCTCGGGCAGGGCGTCGAGCAGCAGGCGCGCTTGATCGCCCACCGCGAGTTTCCCGGCCACCGAGGCCGGCAGGTAGAGATTCATGTATTGGTCGTTCGGATCGATCATCAGCAACACCCGGCCGCCGGCGCCCAGTACTTCACCCGGCTCGGCCAGGCGCAACTGGATCACGCCGTCGAGGGGTGCCCGCAACGTGCTGTCATCTATTTCACTGGTGAGCTGCGCCACTTGGGCCAGGGTCGCGCCGATGGCCGCATTCGCTGCCGATACCTGGGCCCGGGCGGCGTTGACCGCGGCGTTGGCGGTGTCGACGCGGGCTTGTTGCTGGTCGATGACCTGGCCGCTGGCGTAACCGCGCTTGAACAGTTCCTGGGTCCGCTTGAGTTCCTGATGGGCGAGCAATTGTTCGCTCTGGCGCAACTGCACGTTGGCTTCGGTGGCCGCGAGGTTCTGCCGGGCACGCACGACTTCGGCTTCGGCCTGGTTGCGCTGGGCCTCCAGGGTGCGGGTGTCCATGCGCGCCAGCACTTGGCCCTTGATGACGTTGTCGCCTTCGTCGACGTGAACTTCGGCCAGGCGCCCGGGCGTCTTGCTGGCGATCTGGACCTCGGTGGCCTCAAGGCGGCCGTTGCCCATGCTCAAGCCTTCCGGCAGGCGATCGTGGCGTGACTTCCAGTAGCCGAAACCGCCGGCGGCCAGCAACACGGCCATCAAGGCAAAGGCAAAAAAACGCGAGGTACGATGGTTCGTCGACATGTCCGGCATCCTGCGGCTATAGCATCGAAGTCTGCGCGATCAATGGCCGATCCAGCTTGATATCCATCAACTCATTGGCGATCAGCGCAGGGCAATCACCGCGGCCCATTGTTCGGCCGTGACGGGCATCACCGACAGTCGCGAGCCTTTTTGCACCAGTGGCATTTCAGCCAGGGCGGTCTGTTGCTTGAGGTAGTCGAGCTTCAGCACATGGGGAAACGTTTCGACATGGGCCACGTCGATCGCGCTCCAGGGGTTTTTGTCCGGGCCGGCCTTGGGGTCGAAGTAATGACTGTCGGGTTCCAGCGCTGTCGGGTCGGGGTAGGCTGCGCGGACAATCCGGCCGATCCCGGCAATGCCTGGCTCGGGGCAACTGGAGTGGTAGAAAAAGAACGTGTCGCCCTCCGCCATGGCCCGCAGGAAATTGCGCGCCTGGTAGTTGCGAACCCCGTCCCAGCGTGCCTGGCCGAGCGTTTCCAAACCTTGGATGGATAATTCGTCGGGCTCGGATTTCATCAGCCAATAGGCCATGATTGCTACTCCTTGGCGGTGTTGAAAAAAATAGTTCAGCGATTTTATGACAAACCGACAGTCGGTTGACGCCAGAGTTTGCGTGTCGGGGCCGGTTGCCGCAAAATGCCGGCCTTCCAAGCTTGACGCTGCTGCACGGCCAATAAGAAAACCGCTGCTGTCATCGTGTGTGATGTGCCTTGAGGGGGGCAATCGATGAAACGCAAACCGGATTTGTTGTGGATCTTGGTCATTCTGTTCGGTCTGGGTGTCGTGACCACGGGTTACGCCCAAAGCCTGTGGGCCAACAAGGCCGATGCGCCGGTGGAAATCACCCAGCCTGCGCCATCGCTCAAACGCTGAACCCGCTTTCCTGGCGCCGCTGACTACCGCGGCGTCTATCCTGCGATATACCAATGCCTGTCGCTGACCGTTCCCTGCAGCGGCACGTCCCAGCTTGCCTGCGCCAATCGTTCGACTTTCTGGCATTCATGGGCCAGCCCCAATAGCGTCGGCTTGCGCCACTGCTTGCGTCGCGCCAGATACGCCAGGCTGCGGTCATAAAAGCCGCCGCCCATGCCCAGCCGCCCGCCCGCATCGTCAAACCCCACCAATGGCAACAACACCAGGTCCAGCGTCCAGACCTTGCGTTGCCGGGCGATGTTCTTGCGTGGTTCGGGGATGCGAAACCGATTGGGCTGCATTTTTTCGCCGGGGTGGATGCGCTGGAACACCATCTTGGTCTGCGGCCACGGGCTGAGCACCGGCAGGTAAGTGGTCTTGCCCCGGCGTTGGGCTGCGCGCAGCAGCAGGCGTGGGTCGATCTCGCCGTCGTTGGGCAGGTACAGGGCGATGTGCTTCGCGCGGCGAAACAGCGGATGCTGGGCCAGTTGTTTGTACAGTCCGCGGGCGGCTTGCCGTTGCTGGGCGGGCGTCAGGGCACGACGGGCCTGGCGCAGCAGGCGTCGAAGTTGCGGGCGGGGCAGCAGCGCAGGTTCGGTCATATCAGTGCTTCACGCAGTGGCGATGCCACAGCGTAACCGCAAAACAGGCTGCTCAGAAATGCCGGCGCCGGAAACGACAATGCCAGTCCACATGGACTGGCATTGTCTGGAATCAGGCTCCCCGGATGAACCGCTGTCGGCTTAGCCCTTGAACCCGAAAGTTCAAGGTGGAAGTTGCAGGGGGCGTTAAGGCTTTCCGTCAAGCGGACATGCACACCGGCCCCAACGTGCAACCCCCGTGGTTGTGCGTATCGGCTCAGGGACATCACCAACTGGCAAGCACCCCAGGGAGTGATGCGAGTATACCCCAGGCAGTCTCGCGAATCAGCCTTTGCTGACGTCTGGATCGGTGGCGAGCACCAGATCCACCCGATCGAGCAGGTCGCGCACCTGTTCACGGGTCGAGCCGCTGACCTGCAGGTCAGGCGTATCCTGGCGATGCAACAGGTCGTGGGTGATGTTCAAGGCGGCCATCACCGCGATGCGGTCGGCACCGATGACTTTGCCGCTGCTGCGGATTTCGCGCATCTTGCCGTCCAGGTAACGGGCGGCGCTCACCAGGTTGCTACGCTCTTCCTGGGGGCAGATGATTGAATATTCTTTGTCGAGGATCTGCACGGTAACGCTATTGCTTGAACTCATGAGTCTTGCTCCAGGGCCTTGAGGCGCGAAATCATCGATTCGACCTTACGCCGGGCGATTTCGTTTTTTTCAATGAGGTGCGCGCGTTCCTCGCGCCAGGTTTTTTCCTGAGCTAATAGGAGTCCGTTTTGGCTCTTAAGTTGCTCGACCCGGTCAATTAGCAGTTCGAGTCTGGCCATCAGCGCTTGCAGGTCGGTGTCTTCCATTGTGTCCACTGAAGATTGTGTCTGATGGAGGGTATGGGTCGCACAGCCTCTGATAGTCTTGGCGAGTCTGTCGATGTAGGATACAAGGCCTCCATTCTAGACATAGCGCCGTCTGGCGCCTAGCTGCCCATGCCCATTCAGAATTCCCCGTATCAAGCATTCGCCACCCTGCTGAGCACCAGCGGTCATCCTGTCTCGCCCGCCGAACTGCATGGCCTGTTGCTCGGCCGCAGTTGCGCCGGCGCCGGTTTCGATGCCGCCGGTTGGTTGGCCGACGCCGCCGAACTGCTGGAAGGCGAGCCGGCGGACAACGTCCGCAACGCGCTTATCGGCCTGCAGGAAATGGTCAAGGGCGAGCTGACCAGCGACGACATGACCGTCGTCCTGCTGCTGCCCACTGACGACGCCCCTTTGGCTGAACGCGCCGCGGCGCTGGGCCAGTGGTGCCAGGGCTTCCTCGCCGGTTTCGGCCTGACCCGCCGCGAATACGCGCTGAGCGAAGAGGCCAAGGAAGTGTTGCAGGACCTGGCCGCGATCTCCCAGGTCCAGGATGCCCTGGAAGAATCCGATGACGGCGAAAGCGACTACATGGAAGTGATGGAGTACCTGCGGGTCGCACCGTTGCTGCTGTTCACCGAGACCAAGAAAACCGATGCAGCGGCCGCCAAGCCGTCCTTGCATTAATTTTTAGAGGGAACCCCGTCTGCCCATGATTCATATCCCGAAATCGGAATACAGCCGTCGCCGCAAGGCCCTGATGGCGCAGATGGAACCCAACAGCATCGCAATCCTGCCCGCCGCCGCCGTTGCGATCCGCAACCGCGACGTCGAGCACGTCTACCGCCAGGACAGCGACTTCCAGTACCTCAGCGGCTTTCCCGAGCCGCAAGCGGTGCTGGTGCTGATGCCGGGCCGCGCCCATGGCGAATACATCCTCTTTTGCCGCGAGCGCAACGCCGAACGTGAGTTGTGGGACGGCCTGCGCGCCGGCCAGGAAGGGGCGATCCGTGACTACGGTGCCGACGACGCGTTTCCCATCACCGACATCGACGACATCCTGCCGGGCCTGATCGAAGGCCGCGACCGGGTGTATTCGGCCATGGGCAGCAACCCGGAATTCGACCGGCACCTGATGGAATGGATCAACGTGATTCGCTCCAAGGCCCACCTCGGCGCCCAGCCGCCGAACGAATTCGTTGCCCTGGATCATCTGCTGCATGACATGCGCCTGTATAAATCGGCGGCAGAAGTGAAAGTGATGCGCGAAGCGGCGCGGATTTCCGCCCAGGCGCACATCCGAGCGATGCAGGCGGCGCGCCCGGGGCTGCATGAGTTCAGCCTGGAAGCCGAGCTGGACTATGAGTTCCGCAAGGGCGGGGCGAAGATGCCGGCCTATGGTTCGATCGTCGCGGCGGGGCGCAACAGCTGCATCCTGCACTACCAGCAGAACGACGCGCTTCTCAAGGATGGCGACCTGGTGTTGATCGACGCCGGCTGTGAAATCGACTGCTACGCCAGCGATATCACCCGTACCTGGCCGGTCAGTGGCAAGTTTTCACCCGAGCAGAAGGCAATCTACGAAGTAGTGCTGGCTGCCCAGGAAGCCGCGTTTGCCCAGATCGCGCCGGACAAACATTGGAACCAGGCCCACGAAGCGACGGTGCGGGTGATTACCGAGGGGTTGGTGCGCCTTGGGCTGCTGGAGGGTGAGGTGGACGCGTTGATCGCCAGCGAGGCCTACCGGGCGTTCTACATGCACCGCGCTGGCCACTGGCTGGGCATGGACGTGCACGACGTGGGTGAATACCGCGTTGGTGGCGAGTGGCGGGTACTTGAGGTCGGCATGACGCTGACGGTAGAGCCGGGCATCTACATCGGTCCGAACAACCGCAGCGTAGCGAAAAAATGGCGCGGCATTGGCGTGCGTATCGAGGATGACGTGGTAGTGACCAAAACCGGTTGTGAAATCCTGAGCCACGGCGTACCGAAGACGGTCGCCGACATCGAGGCCCTGATGGCCGCCCGGACGCAAGCGGCATGAGCCGGGTCAATCTGGCGATCGTCGGCGGCGGCCTGGTCGGCGCGAGCCTGGCGCTGGCCCTGCAGGCCGGTGCCAAGGCCCGGGGCTGGAAGATCATGCTGATCGAGCCCTTCGCCCCCGGCGACGCCTGGCAGCCAAGCTACGATGCCCGGTCCTCGGCATTGTCCTATGGCGCCCGGCAAATTTATCAACGCCTGGGTGTCTGGCAGGAAATTTCCCGCCGCGCCGAGCCGATCAAGCAGATCCATGTGTCCGACCGCGGGCGGTTTTCCACGGCGCGGTTGTCGGCCATGGAAGAGGGCGTGCCGGCGCTGGGCTACGTGGTGGAAAACGCCTGGCTCGGCCAGTGCCTGTGGCAAGGCCTGGACCCGGAGGTGGTCAGTTGGCGTTGCCCGGCGCAGGTCACCCGGATGGAACCGCTGGTCGGCGGTTATCGCCTGACCCTCGACGACGAAACCACCCTGGAATGCGACCTTGCCGTACTGGCCGATGGCGGCCGCTCCGGCCTGCGCGAGCAGTTGGGTATCGGCGTGCGCAGTCGACCCTACGACCAGAGCGCCTTGATCGCCAACATCACCCCCAGCGAAGCCCACAACGGCATGGCCTTCGAACGTTTTACCGACGACGGCCCGATGGCCTTGTTGCCACTGCCGGAGAATCGTTGCGCACTGGTCTGGACCCGCCAGGGCATGGACGCACAACGGCTGGCGGCCCTCGACGAGCGCAGTTTCCTCAGTGAATTGCAGGGCGTGTTCGGTTATCGCCTGGGCACCCTGAAACAGGTGGGCGTGCGACATCTGTACCCACTGGCGCTGGTGGAGGCTGAAGAACAGGTCCGTCCGCACCTGGCGATCCTGGGCAACGCCGCCCACAGCCTGCACCCGATTGCCGGGCAGGGGTTCAACTTGTCCCTGCGCGATGCCCAGGCTCTTGCCGATGCTCTGCTCGACAGCGAAAGCGAGCCGGGGGATTTTGCCGTGTTGCAAGCCTATCGCGAGCGTCAGCGAATGGATCAGGCCTTGACCGTGGGCTTTTCCGACCAGGTCACGCGGCTGTTCGCCAGCAACCTGCCGTTGGTGTCCCTGGGCCGTAACCTCGGCCTGTTGGGCCTCGACTTGCTGCCGCCGGCCAAGCGCTGGTTCGCCCGTCAGGCCATGGGGCTGGGGACGCGTCCCGATGCTTGAGGCCGGGGCTGTCATTTCTTTTCATGGGCGGCTGATGTCGCCAGCAAAACAGGCTTAGAGCATGGAATTGCGTGCAGATCTGCTGATTGTCGGCGCCGGTATGGTCGGCAGCGCCCTGGCGCTGGCGTTGCAGGGCAGTGGCCTGCAAGTGCTGTTGCTCGACGGCAGCCCGATGAGCGTCAAACCCTTTGATCCCCAGGCCGCGTTCGAGCCGCGGGTCAGTGCCTTGTCGACGGCCAGCCAGCGGATCCTCGATCGCCTGGGCGTCTGGGACGGCATCACCGCCCGCCGCGCCAGCCCCTATACCGACATGCACGTCTGGGACGGCAGCGGCACCGGGCAGATCCATTTCTCGGCCGCCAGCCTGCACGCCGAGGCGCTTGGGCACATCGTTGAAAACCGTGTTGTGCAGGACGCCTTGCTGGATCGACTGCATGACTGCGACCTGGGCCTGCTGGCCAATGCCCGGCTGGAACAGATGCGTCGTTCCGGTGACGACTGGCTGCTGACCCTGGCCGATGGCCGCACGTTGCGCGCGCCCCTGGTCATCGCTGCCGATGGGGCGAATTCCGCTGTGCGCCGCCTGACCGGCGTCGCCACGCGCGAATGGGATTACCTGCACCACGCCATCGTCACCAGCGTGCGCAGCGCCCGGCCGCATCGAATGACGGCCTGGCAGCGTTTTACCGACAACGGTCCGCTGGCGTTCCTGCCACTTGAGCGTGACGGTCAGCACGATTGGTGCTCGATCGTCTGGTCCACCACCCCCGGTGAAGCGCAGCGCTTGATGGCGCTCGATGAAACTCAATTCTGCAGCGAACTGGAACGGGCCTTCGAAGGCCAGCTCGGTACGGTACTGAGTGCCGACCCGCGCCTGTGCGTGCCGCTGCGCCAACGACATGCCAAGCGCTATGTGGCCGAAGGGCTGGCGTTGATCGGCGACGCGGCCCATACCATTCATCCGTTGGCCGGGCAGGGCGTGAACCTGGGCTTCCTCGATGCCGCCGTGCTGGCCGAAGTGCTGTTGCAGGCCGCCGGGCGTGGCGAACGACTGGCAGACGTGAAGGTGCTGAGCCGCTACGAGCGGCGACGCATGCCCCATAACCTGGCGCTGATGGCGGCGATGGAGGGGTTCGAGCGCTTGTTCCAGGCCGATCCACTGCCGGTGCGCTGGTTGCGTAACACCGGGCTGAAGCTGGTGGACCGCATGCCTGAGGCCAAGGCGTTGTTCGTGCGCGAGGCGCTGGGGTTGATTGGGGATTTGCCGGATTTGGCCAAGGCCTGAGAGGTGTATTGGGGCTTATGGCCCTATCGCGGGCAAGCCTTGCTCCCACAAACTCTTGCACACCACAGGTGTGTAATGTGGGACAAGCTTTTGTGGGAGCAAGGCTTGCCCGCGATGGCGGACGCAAAACACGGCAGATCTCAAAGCTGCAACATTTGGAAATGTGTCCAGCCATTGTTCGATTGAGATGCCAAATGTGAGTCCTTATCATTTGCGCTTCGCTCACCATCCAGAGACCGCTACCATGTTGGCAACCAAGCGCCTGCTGTCCGCCCTCGCCTTGACCCTGATCGGCACCACTGCCGCCCAGGCCGCCGATGAGGTGGTGGTCTACTCCTCGCGTATCGATGAACTGATCAAGCCGGTCTTCGATGCCTACACCAAGAAAACCGGCGTGTCGGTGAAGTTCATCACCGACAAGGAAGCGCCGCTGATGCAGCGGATCAAGGCCGAAGGCGAGAACGCCACTGCCGACCTGCTGCTCACCGTCGACGCCGGCAACCTCTGGCAAGCCGAGCAGATGGGCATTCTCCAGCCGTTCACGTCGCCGGTGATCGACGCCAACATCCCGTCCCAGTATCGCGCCTCTTCCCACGCCTGGACCGGCTTGAGCCTGCGGGCGCGGACCATTGTCTACTCCACCGAACGGGTCAAAACCAGCGAATTGACCACCTATGAAGCGCTGGCTGGCAAAGAGTGGGAAGGCCGCCTGTGCCTGCGGACCTCGAAGAAGGTCTACAACCAGTCCCTGACCGCCACGCTGATCGAAACCCACGGGGCGGAAAAAACCGAGGAAATCCTCAAGGGCTGGGTCAAGAACCTGTCCACCGACGTGTTCTCCGACGACACCGCGCTGCTTGAAGCAATCAACGCTGGCCAGTGCGATGTCGGCATCGTCAACACCTACTACTATGGCCGCCTGCACCAGCAGAAGCCGGACCTGAAGGTGAAGCTGTTCTGGCCGAACCAGGCCGACCGCGGCGTGCACATCAACCTCTCGGGCATTGGCCTGACCAAGCATGCACCGCATCCGGAAGCCGCGAAGAAACTGGTGGAGTGGATGACCACGGCGGAAGCGCAAAACATCTTCGCCGACGTGAACCAGGAATTCCCGGCCAACCCGAAAGTCGAGCCGTCCAAGGAAGTGGCAGCCTGGGGCAAGTTCAAGGCTGATACCCTGCCGGTGGAAGTCGCGGGTAAGCGCCAGGCCGAAGCCATTCGCCTGATGGATCGCGCTGGCTGGAACTGAGACCTGTGGTGAGGGAGCTCGCTCCCGCCGGGCCTGTAGGAGCTGTGTAGGAGCTGTCGAGTGTAACGAGGCTGCGATCTTTCCCCAGACACTTGAATCTCAAGCGAAAGATCAAAAGATCAAAAGATCAAAAGATCGCAGGCTTCGCCAGCTCCTACAGAGCCCAGCGGGAGCAAGCTCCCTCGCCACATGACCGTTTGTTTAACGAGAGTATTCCTTGGCCCACCCCGCCCAACGCCGCTGGTATCCCCTGGTCTTCGCCATCGCCGCGCTGGTCCTGCTGCCCCTTAGCGTCTTGTTACTGTCCTGGCAGAGCATCGACCAACAGATCTGGTCCCACTTGTGGGATACGCAAATGCCACGCTTGTTGGGCAACACCCTCACGTTGATCCTTGGCGTGGGTGTCGGTGTGACGTTGCTGGGTGTCAGTCTGGCCTGGCTCACCAGTCTGTGTGAGTTCCCCGGACGACGTTGGCTCGACTGGGCGTTGATGCTGCCGTTCGCGATTCCGGCCTATGTGTTGGCGTTTGTCTTCGTGGGCCTGCTGGATTTTGCCGGCCCCGTGCAGACGCTGATGCGTGAATGGTTCGGCAGCGGCCTGCGCCTGCCCCGGGTTCGCTCCACCGGCGGGGTGATCCTGGTGCTGGTGCTGGTCTTTTACCCTTACGTCTATTTGCTGGCGCGCAGTGCCTTCCAGGCCCAGGGCAAGGGCTTGATGGAAGCCGCCCGGGTGCTCGGGCAATCGCCGTGGCAGGCGTTCTGGCGCGTGGCGCTGCCGATGGCCCGACCGGCCATCGGTGCGGGCGTGGCGCTGGCGCTGATGGAAACCCTGGCGGATTTCGGCGCGGTGTCAGTGTTCAACTTCGACACCTTCACCACCGCCATCTACAAGACCTGGTACGGCTTCTTCAGCCTCTCCAGCGCAGCCCAGTTGGCCAGCCTGCTGTTGCTGGCGGTGATGCTGGTGCTCTACGGCGAACGCCGGGCTCGCGGCGCTCATCGAGCCAGCAACGAGCGGCCCCGGGTCAAGGCGTTGTACACGTTGCGCGGTCTCAAGGCCGTGGCAGCCAGCAGTTGGTGTTTCCTGGTATTCGCCTGTGCCTTTGTCATTCCGGTGCTGCAGTTGGTGGTGTGGTTCTGGCAACGCGGTCGTTTCGACCTGGATGAGCGTTATGCCGGGCTGATCGTCCACACCCTCTACCTCGGCGGCCTGGCGGCGCTGGTCACCGTTTGCGTGGCCTTGCTGCTGGCGTTCGCCCGGCGGCTGGCGCCGACCCGGCCGATTCGTGCCGGTGTCGGCCTGGCGAACCTGGGCTATGCCTTGCCCGGTTCGGTGCTGGCGGTGTCGATCATGCTTGCGTTCAGCTACCTGGACCGTGAGCTGGTCATCCCGCTGTCGAGCTGGCTCGGCGGGGCAGGCAAGCCGTTGTTGCTGGGTAGCCTGTCGGCGCTGCTGCTGGCGTACCTGGTGCGCTTCCTGGCCGTGGCCTACGGTCCATTGGAAAGCAGCCTGGCGCGAATTCGTCCGTCTTTGCCCGAGGCTGCACGCAGCCTTGGGGTCAGTGGGCCACGACTGTTTTTCAAAGTGTATCTGCCGTTGCTGTTGCCCGGCACCTTGAGCGCGGCGTTGCTGGTGTTCGTTGATGTGCTCAAGGAAATGCCCGCCACCCTGCTGATGCGCCCGTTCGGCTGGGACACGCTGGCGGTGCGGATCTTCGAGATGACCAGCGAAGGGGAGTGGGCCCGCGCCGCGCTGCCGGCGCTGACGTTGGTACTGGTGGGGTTGTTACCGGTCATCGGATTGATACGACGTTCGGCCCATCGAAACAGCTAGGTGTCAGTCCCACCTCATGCGGCTACAATGCGCGGCATTCGGTGCGGTCCGTCTGTCGGACCGGGCAACTGAGAACGTCAGAAAACTCCTTTTTTTCAGACGTTCGCGCTACTCAGTGTCCGTCCGCACCTTCGCCAAGCCCGGAAGGAGAAACCCATGGGACAGCGTACGCCTCTGTATGACCTTCATCTCGCCCTTGGCGCGAAGATGGTCGATTTTGGCGGTTGGGATATGCCTTTGCACTACGGCTCGCAAGTCGAGGAACACCATCAGGTGCGTCGCGACTGCGGAGTGTTCGATGTCTCCCACATGACCGTGATCGATGTCGCGGGCGTCCAGGCCAAGGTCTGGCTGCAGCGCTTGCTGGCCAATGACGTCGATCGTTTGCAAGACACAGGCAGTGCCTTGTACAGCGCGATGCTCAATGAGCGCGGCGGCATCGTCGACGACATGATCATCTACCGGGTCGAGGACGGCTATCGGCTGGTCTTCAACGCCTCGACTCGCGATCAGGATCTGGCCTGGATGCAGGCACAGCTCGGTGATTACGACGTGCAACTGCATGAGCGCCCCGAGCTGGCGATGCTGGCGATCCAGGGCCCCCAGGCCCGGCAGAAGATTGCCGAACTGGTGACCCAGCCGCGTGGGCAAATCATCCAGCAACTCAAGCCTTTCGAAGGTCGCGTCGACGGCGAATGGTTCATCGCCCGGACCGGCTACACCGGCGAAGATGGCCTGGAAATCGTCCTGCCCGCCCAGGAGGCCCCGAGTTTCTTCAATGACCTGGTAGGTGCTGGCATTTCGCCAATTGGCCTCGGCGCCCGTGATACCTTGCGCCTGGAGGCCGGCATGAACCTCTACGGTCAGGACATCAACCAGGACGTTTCGCCGCTGGCCTCGAACATGGCCTGGAGCATCGCCTGGGAACCGGCGAGCCGTCAGTTCATCGGGCGCGGTGCGCTGGAAGCCGAGCTTGCCAGCGGTGTGCAGCACAAACTGGTCGGGCTGGTGCTGGAAGAGCGGGGTGTCTTGCGCGCCCATCAGGTGGTTCGCATCGCCAATGTTGGCGAAGGGGAGATCACCAGTGGTAGTTTTTCTCCTACGCTTAGCAAGTCGATCGCCCTGGCACGTGTTCCGATGGCTACGGCTGACCGGGCCGAGGTGGAAATTCGCGGTAAGTGGTACCCGGTACGGGTGGTCAAACCGACCTTCGTCCGCCATGGCAAAACCCTGATCTAACCTTTTGCGGCGGGCCGCTGGCCGCTGACACTTTCTCTTGAGGACACAGAATATGAGTGATATCTCTGCCGAACTGCGTTTTGCCGAAAGCCATGAGTGGGCACGCCTGGAAGCTGACGGTACCGTCACCGTAGGCATCAGCGATCATGCGCAGGAAGCCTTGGGCGATGTGGTATTTGTCGAGCTGACTGAAGTCGGTAAGGTCTTTGGCGCAGGTGACCAGGCCGGTGTGGTCGAGTCGGTCAAAGCTGCTTCCGATATCTATTCCCCAATTGCAGGTGAAGTGATCGCGGTCAACGAAGAGCTGAGCGGCTCGCCTGAGCTGCTCAACTCTGATCCGTACGGCGCCTGGATCTTCAAGCTCAAGCCAAGCGACAAGGATGAGCTGGACAAGCTGCTCGATGCGGCAGGTTACCAGGCCGCTATCGGCGAATAACCCGGATCCAATGTGGGAGCGGGCTTGCTCGCGAAAGCGGTGTGTCAGTTTCAGTGTTGTTGACTGATACACCGCTTTCGCGAGCAAGCCCGCTCCCACACAGGGTACTGCGTACAGCCTGATAATATTTTCGGGCAAAAAAAATGCCGCTCCCATCGAGCGGCATTTTTTATTGGCCGGGAATCAGTCCTGGGCGACGGCGTTTTTCGCCAGGATCGCGTTGGCCAGTTCCATGTCGGTGGCTTGCAGGCCTGGGTTGTCGGCACGCACTTTCTGCATCGCCGCTTCCAGGTAGGGGCCACGGATACCGCCATCACTGGCGACGAAGCTGCCGGCGTCGTCCTGAGCCGCGACGATCAGCTTGTTATCCTTGAAGGTCAGGTAGGTGGAACCGGTGGTCGCACCGGATGAGATGACGTTACGCCAAAACGTGTCGGCCATTGCCGAGCCAACAGGAAGAGACAGCAAGGCTAGGGTAGCGACAGCAAGTTTGAGACGCATGATAGGTGACTCCACTGGGTTAACTATGACGTTGGATTACCTGCGCCTCTATTCAGTTCCATGCCTTGTCAGTCAGCCCGTTCCACCTGCAGCACCGCGCCATCTTGCGCCACCACCCTGACCCGCGTGCCCACGGACGACTCGGGCCCCTTGGCCAACCAGACGCTGTCGGCCACCTTGATCTTGCCACGGCCATCGACAATCGCTTCATGAACCTGGAAGACCTTGCCGATCAGCTCTTGCCCGCGCAGGTTCAGGTGCGGCTGATCGCTTTCGCGCACCGCGCTGCGCTGGCGTCGCCACCAGTACAGCGCTGTTGCGATGGCGAACAGGCCGAACAACAGGAACTGCAGCTCCCACGGCATCTGCGGCAGGATGAACGTGAGCACGCCGACCGCCGCGGCGGCCATGCCGATCCACAGCAAGTAGCCGCCGGCGCCGAACACTTCAAGGATCAGCAGGATGACGCCCAGCGCTAGCCAGTCCCAGTACGACATGTTTTGCAGGAACATCCACATACGCGCGCCTCAGGCTTTCTTGCTGTCGAAGGTGGCCCGGACGATCTCGCCGATGCCGCCGACCGCACCGATGACCTGGCTGGCTTCCAGCGGCATCAGGATCACCTTGCTGTTGTTGGCGGAAGCCAGTTTGCCCAGCGCATCGATGTACTTCTGCGCGACGAAGTAGTTCACGGCCTGGACGTTGCCGTCGGCAATCGCCTGGGACACCACCTGGGTGGCCAGCGCTTCGGCTTGTGCCTGGCGCTCGCGGGCCTCGGACTCCAGGAACGCGGCCTGGCGGCTGCCCTCGGCCTCGAGGATTTGCGCCTGCTTCTTGCCTTCGGCGGTGAGAATCGCCGACGCGCGCAGGCCCTCGGCTTCGAGGATCTGGGCACGCTTGATACGTTCGGCTTTCATCTGCCCCGACATGGCGGCCATGAGGTCGGCCGGCGGGCTGATGTCCTTGATCTCGATCCGGGTGATCTTGATCCCCCACGGCGCTGTGGCTTCATCGACGGTGCGCAGCAGTTTTTCGTTGATACCGTCGCGCTGGCTCAGCATCGCGTCCAGCTCCATGGACCCCAGCACGGTACGGATATTGGTTTGCAGCAGGTTGCGGATGGCGTGTTCGAGGTTGTTGACCTCGTAGGCCGCCTGGGCCGTATTGACCACCTGGAAGAAACACACGGCGTCGATCTGTACCGTGGCGTTGTCGGCAGTGATGACTTCCTGGGGCGGGATGTCCAGCACGCTTTCCATGACATTGATCTTGCGCCCGATGCGATCCATCACCGGGATGATGATGTTCAGGCCGGGCTTGAGCGTATTGGTGTAGCGGCCGAACCGCTCGACGGTCCATTGGTAGCCCTGGGGCACGACCTTGAAACCCATGAACAGGATGGCGACCACGAGGCCGATGAAAAGTAAAAGTACGCTACCGATCTGCATGACGGTTCCCTGTGCGAATTGAGATGGACCTGCGAGCCCTGAGTGTAGGGCACGCGGCCAGTATCATCACTCTGTGGGAGCAAAGCTTGCTCGCGAGGCAGGCGCCTTGCTTCCCCGGGAGACCGCGTCATTTTCATCGCGGGCAAGCCTTGCTCCCACAGCCTCTCGCCACAGGTGCTGCCACAGCTACTTCTGCTCGCTCTGCGGCGTCACCCGCAGCACTTCCTCGACCGTGGTCAAGCCTGCCGCCACCTTTTGCGCCCCCGACAGCCGCAGGCTGCGCATGCCTTCCTTGAACGCCTGGCGGCGCACGGCCAGCAGGTCGGTGTCGGGGTGGATCAAGGCCTTGACGCTGTCGGTCAGTTGCATGATTTCGTAGACGCCGGCGCGGCCGCGGTAACCGGTGTCACGGCATTCCAGGCAGCCGACGGCCTGTTGGGCATTGCTCGGCAGCGGCGCCTGCCAGGGCCGCGTCAGGGTTTGCCAGTCATCTTCATCCAGGGTCAGGGGGGCCTTGCATTGCGGGCACAAGGTGCGCACCAGGCGCTGGGCCATGACCCCGAGCACGGTGGCCTTGATCAGGTAATGGGGCACTCCCAGCTCCAGCAGGCGACTGATGGCGCTCGGCGCGTCGTTGGTGTGCAGTGTCGACAGCACAAGGTGCCCGGTGAGCGCCGCCTGGATCGCCATCTCGGCGGTCTCCAGGTCGCGGATCTCACCGATCATGATGATGTCCGGGTCTTGCCGCATCAGCGCCCGCACCCCGGCAGCGAAGGTCAGGTCAATGTTGTGCTGGACCTGCATCTGGTTGAAAGAGGCCTCGACCATTTCAATCGGGTCCTCGATGGTGCAGAGGTTCACTTCCGGCGTTGCCAGCTTCTTGAGGGTGGTATAGAGCGTGGTGGTCTTGCCGGAACCGGTAGGCCCGGTCACCAGGATGATGCCGTTGGGCTGGCGGGTCATGTCCTGCCAGCGGCGCAGGTCGTCGGCGGAGAAGCCGAGTTGGTCGAAGTCCTTGAGCAGCACTTCCGGGTCGAAAATCCGCATGACCATTTTTTCGCCGAACGCGGTGGGCAAGGTCGACAGGCGCAATTCCACTTCGCCGCCGTCCGGGGTCTTGGTCTTGACCCGGCCGTCCTGGGGTTTGCGTTTTTCCGCGACGTTCATCCGCCCCAGGCTCTTGAGGCGGCTGACGATTGCCATCGTGACCTGCGGCGGGAACTGATAGACGGTGTGCAGCACGCCGTCGATGCGAAATCGCACGGTGCCCTGTTCGCGGCGCGGTTCGATGTGGATGTCACTGGCGCGCTGCTGGAAGGCGTACTGGAACAGCCAGTCGACGATATTGACGATGTGGGCGTCGTTGGCGTCCGGCTCCTGGTCGCTGGCGCCCAGGTTGAGCAACTGTTCGAAATTGCTCAGGTTGCTCGGCTGCTGGTCGACCGTGGTGGCGCCGCTGACCGATTTGGCCAGGCGATAGAACTCCACGCTCAAGCGCTGGATGTCCACCGGGTTGGCGATCACCCGCTTGATCGGCAGCTTGAGCACGTGGGTCAGGTCGGCTTCCCAGCTGTTGACGTAGGGCTGTGCGCTGGCGACGGTGACGGCGTCACGATCGACCGCCACCGCAAGGATCTTGTGGCGCTGGGCAAAGGCGTAGGACATCAAGGGCGTCACGGCCGCGACGTTGATTTTCAACGGGTCGATGCGCATGTAGGGCTGGTCGGCCTGCTGGGACAACCACAGGGTCAGGTTCTCCAGGTCCAGGCGCTTGCCGGGCCGGCTGAGGTCGTCCAGGTGCTGGTTGGCGATGAACTCCAGCGGATGCAACTGGCTATTGGCGCTGTGGCGTCGGCGGGCGTTCAGCGCGGTTTCGGCTGAGTCCTGGCTGATGAGGCCCTGGGTGACCAGTTGGCGCAGCAGATCGTTGAGGTCCAGCCAGCGGTCCTGAGTGGCGTGTTTGGTGGACATGCGGGTTCCTATTGGACAATTGCAGCAAAGCCGCGATACAGACGCCTCGGCGTCCTCGCTCGGTCTGCAAAAGAATAGTCCCGACGCTGTAGACCGTTGGGCCACTACCCGACCAATGCGTTGCGAAATTTTGCCCGTGGACGCTCATCCCGCTGCGTGGGCCGGCCCAACGTGCGCAATATCAGCGTCTTGCAGGTCCACCGAGCAGACGCTGATCAGGTTACGTAGTTTTTCAGCGATGACCTGGGCACGGTGCCAGCTCAGCCCGTCCATGACGATGTCCAGCGATAGCATATCGCCTTGGCGTTCGACATGAACCCGCTGCGGCGTCAGGCCCTGCAAGGCAAACAGGTTCAACGCCCGGCACAGTAAATCCGGCTCGGCTTCGGCCAATATCTGGTACTGCACCCGGCAATGGGTATTGGCGGCGTGCCAGACGTCGGCGCGGGTCGGGGCGATGGCAACGGCTTCGAGTGAGGGCATGTTCGATCTCCTTGGTGGCGGGAGAAATATTTACATGCGAGGCGGGGTATTTCTTATCTAAGATGAGTGATTCTGGCGATGTTTTGAATCGCTTGATTCTCTAAATCAATCATTTCGGGTTTGATCATGCACAGCGAACTGGATAGCTACGACCGCAGGATACTGGCGCTGCTGCAGGAGGATGCCTCGCTGTCCAGCGCGCAGATCGCCGAGCAGGTCGGCTTGTCTCAATCGCCGTGCTGGCGGCGGATCCAGCGGATGAAGGAGGAGGGCATCATTCGCGGCCAGGTGACCCTGCTGGATCGCAAGAAAATCGGCCTCAACACGCAGATCTTCGCCGAAATCAAACTCAACGCCCACGGCCGTTCGAACTTCACCGAATTCACCGAGGCGATCCGCGGCTTCCCCGAAGTGCTGGAGTGTTACGTGCTGATGGGGGCGGTGGATTTTCTGTTGCGCATCGTCACGGCGGATATCGAGGCGTATGAGCGATTCTTTTTCGAAAAGCTGTCGATGGTGCCGGGGATCCAGGAAGTGAACTCGATCGTGGCGCTGTCGGAGATCAAGTCGACGACGAGTTTGCCGGTGCTGCGGTAGTTGAATCTGAGGTGAATTCACCGGCCCCTTCGCGAGCAAGCCCGCTCCCACAATGGGCCTCTACCGTACACACATGTTGTGTTCGCTGAAGATCCAGTGTGGGAGCGGGCTTGCTCGCGAAAGCAATATGCCCGACGCCGAAGATATCTCGGTTACAGGCGCAGCAAAGTCTTCCAGGCCCGATTCTGGTAAACCGCAATCGCCTGTTGCTTGCGGGCATCCAGCGTTTCGTCGGTGATCGGTTGGTTGGCCAGTTGCGCCAGTTTGTTCAGTTCACCATAGAGGCGATCCATTTCCGGGATCTCCAGCACATGGCGGGCGTGGTGTAGCCAGCCCTGGATACGTTCGATGCGCGGCAGTTGCTCGGCGAGGTCTTCCGGCTGCTGCTGATAGCGTTGCAGTTGCAGGGACGAGGATTCTTCGCCCAGCAGGCGCGGCAGCCAGCTGCCCAGTTGCGCCGCGCCCTGGCGATTGCCACGGGTGTTGCGCTCGGCGGCCCAGCTGCGCGCCAGCAGCCAGCGTGAAGTGTTGAGGGAAAACAGGCCCCAGCGCGGGTCTTGCAGCTCTTCAAGGAACTGTTCCGGCGCCGCCTTGCGCACGTCTTCGTCATCCAGGCCGGCTTGGACCAGTGGGCGCCAGTCTTCCAGCAACGCGTCCAGGGCCAGGCGCAAGTCGTGGGTCGATTGGCGCGGCGCGGCCTGGCCGAGGCTGCTGAGCAGGGCACGCAGTTCGGCGAGGTTTTCCACCCAGTCCTGCAGCAGGCGCCAATGGCCGTTGAAACGGTATTGTTCGGCCAGGCGCTGGCTGCTGCCGAGCAGATGCCAGCTCAGCGCGGCGAAGGCGTCATCCAGCGGCGTTTCGGCGGTCAGTTGTGGCGCTGGCAGGCTCAGGGCGTAGCTGCCCGCGTCATACAGGCGATAGCCACGCTCGGCCTTGCTGATGTCGCAGGGCATCAGGGGCAGGGTCGCGGCCAGCTCGGCGGCCAGTTCCAGCAGGGCGGCGGGTTCGCCTTCGCGCAGTTCCAGCTCCAGTTCGCAGATTTCTTCCTTCTGCTTGCCGACCACCACATGGCCCAGGTCCAGGGCGGCTTCGATGACGACCTTGCTTTTGCCACGGCCCCAGGCGATTTCAGCGCGTTCGCGAACGAAATCGGTGGTGAAGATGGCCTTGAGGGTTTTCTTGTCCAGTTCGGCCAAGGCCTCGGGCCAGCATTCGCCGTCGAGCTTCTTCAGGTCGAGCTTGGCCTTGGGCAGGTGCCAATCGTACTCGTTGCGCTCGGACAGGCCGGCGACGCTCTGGCCGCGGGTCTTGAGGGTCTGGATCACCTCTTCGCCGTCGCGACGCAGGCGCAGGGCGACCTTGGCCTGGGCCAGGTCACGCTCCGGCGTGTCGAAATACTGGTTCATCAGTTCGTGGCGTTCCCAGCCACTCTTGTTGCGTTTTTTCAGCAGCGGATGCTCGCGCAAGGCTGCCAGGGTCTCGCGGCTGACGCGGAGTTTGATTTCGGTTTCTTTCTGCATGGCCGGAAAATCCAGGGATCGGGTGTGCAGCCGGGGGAAGGTGTGGCTGCCAAGGCCGTGCAGTGTACAGGACTCACCCGCCCTAGGTTTATTCCTGGGGCCAGATGGTTCTATGATGAACGTCAATCTGTAAGCCCGGAGTCAGCGATGCCTTTGCCGTCCATGAAAGATCAATTCGCTGCCCTGATCGCCGCACCTTCGGTCAGTTGTACCCAGCCTGGGCTGGACCAGTCCAACAGTGCCGTGATCGAGCTGCTGGCAGGCTGGCTCACTGAGCTGGGGTTCTGCTGTGATATCCAGCAGGTCAGCCCTGGCAAATTCAACCTGCTGGCCAGCTTCGGCAGCGGCCCCGGCGGCCTGGTACTGGCTGGCCACAGCGACACGGTGCCGTTCGACGGCGCGTTGTGGCAGACCGATCCGCTGAAGCTCACCGAGGTCGATGGCCGCTGGGTCGGCCTGGGCAGTTGTGACATGAAGGGTTTTTTCGCCTTGGTCATCGAAGCGGTCAAGCCGCTGCTGGACCAACCGTTCAAGCAACCGCTGCTGATCCTTGCGACCTGCGACGAAGAAAGCTCCATGGCCGGCGCCCGTGCCCTGGCCGATGCCGGTCGACCACTGGGGCGTGTGGCGGTGATCGGTGAACCGACCGGCCTGCGGCCGATTCGCCTGCACAAAGGCGTGATGATGGAGCGCATCGACATTCTCGGGCGCAGCGGCCATTCCTCCGATCCGAGCCTGGGCCACAGCGCGCTGGAAGCCATGCACGATGCCATGGGCGAATTGCGCGGCCTGCGCCTGCAATGGCAGCGTGAGTTCCGTAATCCGCAGTTCACCGTGCCGCAACCGACGCTGAACTTCGGTTGCATCCATGGTGGCGACAATCCCAACCGCATCTGCGGCCAGTGCTCCATGGAATTCGACCTGCGACCCTTGCCGGGCATGGATCCGCAGGTGCTGCGGGCGGCGATCCAACAGAAGTTGGACCCCATCGCCGAACGCCATAAAGTCAAGATCGACTACGCACCGCTGTTCCCCGAAGTGCCACCCTTCGAGCAGGCCGAAGACTGCGAGCTGGTACGGGTGGCCGAGCGACTCACCGGCCATCGTGCCGAAGCAGTGGCGTTTGGCACCGAAGCGCCTTATCTTCAGCGCCTTGGCTGCGAAACCCTGGTGCTCGGCCCTGGCGATATCGCCTGCGCCCACCAGCCGGGCGAGTACCTTGAAATGTCACGTTTGCAACCTACCGTACAGTTGTTGCGGCAGTTGATCGGCCATTACTGCCTGACGCCGGCCACGGCCGGTTAAATTGCGCCCTTGCGGGGCCGTATTCATCACATGAGGAGAGCGCGCGTGTCGCCAAGCCTGTTCCGACGATAACCACCAGCCCCGTTGTGCGTTCTGTTTCGTCTTTGTTTTGGCTGTTATTTATTACAGGTCCAGGTTCATGCCCGAATACGTCAATTGGCTTCGTCACGCTTCGCCCTACATCAACGCCCACCGCGATTGCACCTTCATCGTCATGCTGCCCGGCGACGGGGTGGAACACCCTAATTTCGGCAACATCGTCCATGACCTGGTGCTGCTGCACAGCCTCGGCGTGCGCCTGGTGCTGGTCCATGGTTCGCGCCCGCAGATCGAGACCCGCCTTGCTGCACGGGGCCTCACGCCCCATTACCACCACGGCATGCGCATCACCGATGCGGCGACGCTGGAGTGTGTGATCGACGCGGTCGGCCAGTTGCGCATCGCCATCGAGGCGCGCCTGTCCATGGACATGGCGTCCTCGCCCATGCAGGGCTCGCGGCTGCGGGTCGCCAGCGGCAACCTGGTCACCGCGCGTCCCATCGGCGTGCTCGAAGGCGTGGATTATCACCACACCGGTGAAGTGCGTCGGGTCGATCGCAAGGGCATCAATCGCCTGCTGGACGAGCGCTCCATCGTGCTGCTGTCGCCGTTGGGTTATTCGCCCACCGGCGAGATCTTCAACCTGGCCTGTGAAGACGTTGCCACCCGCGCAGCCATCGACCTGGCGGCCGACAAACTGCTGCTGTTCGGTGCCGAGCAGGGGCTTATTGGTGAAGACGGGCGGTTGGTGCGTGAGTTGCGCCCGCAACAGGTCCCGGCCCACATGCAACGCCTGGGCAGCGACTATCAGGCCGAATTGCTGGACGCGGCGGCCCAGGCCTGTCGGGGCGGCGTCGCCCGCAGCCATATCGTCAGCTATGCCGAGAACGGTGCGCTGCTGGCCGAACTGTTCACCCGCGATGGCAGCGGTACGCTGGTGGCCCAGGAGCAATTCGAGGTGGTGCGCGAAGCGGCCATCGAAGACGTCGGCGGCCTGCTGGACCTGATCAGCCCGCTGGAAGAACAGGGGATTCTGGTGCGTCGCTCCCGCGAAGTGCTGGAGCGCGAAATCGAACAGTTCAGCGTGGTCGAGCGCGAAGGCATGATCATCGCTTGTGCGGCGTTGTACCAGATTGCCGATTCGGACGCCGGGGAACTGGCCTGCCTGGCGGTGAACCCGGAATACCGCCACGGTGGCCGGGGCGATGAACTGCTGGAACGGATCGAAACCCGCGCCCGCGCCCAGGGGCTCAAGACGTTGTTCGTACTGACGACCCGGACTGCCCACTGGTTCCGCGAACGTGGCTTTGAACCCAGCAGTGTCGAGCGCCTGCCGGCGGCGCGGGCATCGCTCTACAACTATCAGCGTAATTCGAAGATCTTCGAAAAGGCCCTGTAACCCCCTGGTCATTCCTACCTGCGTGGGACTGTCGCAGGTTGCGTCTTTTTGATTTCAGACAATGAATCGTCAGGCGCATAGCGATCAAGATCGCAACCTTCGCAGTTCCCGGCGCGTAGCCAATGAGCATCAAGAGCATGCCTCTACGCCGAGGATTTCCTTTTTGGGAGGTCCCGACAGAAAACCATTCAGTAATCAGCAGGCTGGCCGATACGCCGGGTCACGGTTGACGAAGCTTGGATGACGGCTATATTCCCAAACGAGCTGAAAACTGTTGAAACAATTCTTTTTGGGATTATAAAGAATCCATTATCCTGCGGGCCGATGTAGAGGGGTTAGACCATAGTCGTAGTGATAAATGCTTACGATTGACTTGTTAGTCACGGTCTGGCGCTAATCGCGCATCCGCGGATTCCGGGCGTTCGATCCGGAGCCAAAGACACACAAGAATTAGAAAACGAGAGGAGCGAAGCATGAACAAGTCCACCTTGGCCCTGGCTGTGGCCGTTGGGGTTCTGGCGCAGCAGGCAGGCGCCGCTGGTTTTATCGAAGACAGCAAGGCGTCTGTCAGTTCTCGTACGTTGTACTTTGATAACGATAACCGCGAAGGCGGTGCCGACCAGCGTGAAACCGCTACTGGTCTGAAGTTCGACTACAAGTCCGGCTTCACTCAAGGCGTCGTGGGGTTTGGTATTGATGCCCAGGCATTGGTGGGGATCCATCTCGATGGTGGCAAAGGCCAACACCCCAACAGCAACACCTTCGTTCCAAGCGACACCGATGGCTCCGCCGTGCACAACTGGAGCCGTCTGTCGGGCAACGTCAAGGCGCTGTTCTCCAAGACCGAAGCCCACCTGGGTGGTGCCCTGGCGCCTAACCTGCCGATCCTGGTCGCCAGCGACGGTCGTCTGCTGCCGCAAACCTTCGAAGGTGGCACCATCACCTCCAAGGACCTGGACAACGTAACGTTCAACGCTGGTCAGCTGGAACATGCTGTTGGTCGTGCATCGAGCAACCGTACCGGCTTGGCAGTCTCTGGTGGTACCGAGGAAAGCAATCAATTCCGCTACGCCGGTGCTGATTGGAAGGTCACCAAAGACCTGACCCTGCAGTACTACTACGCCAACCTGCAGGATTACTACAAGCAGCACTTCCTGGGCGCTGTACATGTTTTCCCGATCACCGAAGGCCAGTCGTTCAAGACAGACCTGCGTTACTTCGACAGTAGCTCGGATGGCCGCAACGGCGATGCGGGTTATGATTTCGATAACAACGGTGGCTATGCCAAAGAACAGGGTGTGGTCGATAACAAAACCTGGAGCGCCATGTTCACCTACTCCCTGGGTGGCAGTGCCTTCATGTTGGGTCACCAGCAAGTCGGTGATGACGGTGGTTTCGTTTACCTGAACCAGGGCAGCGTGCTTGATGGCAACGGCCGAAATGAAGGTGCCGGTGGTTCGAGCTTCTACCTGTTCACCGATAGCATGATCAACGGATTCGTCCGTGCCGGTGAAAACACCACCTTCGGTCAATACTCCTATGACTTCACCGGTCTGGGCGTTCCGGGCCTGAAAGCCGCTGTCGCCTACTTGCATGGTGAAAACATCAAGTCCACGACCGCAGGTGGAAGCGATTCGTCCGAGTGGGAACGCGACATGCGCTTGGATTACGTCGTCCAGCAAGGTGCTCTGAAAGGTTTCGGCACCACGCTGCGTCACGGTTCTTACCGCGGCACTGGTAGTGGTTCCGGCGCTGACCGGGATCAGACCCGCCTGATCTTCAACTACACTTACAACTTCATGTAAGACGTAGCGAAGTAAAAAAAGCCCCGCCCGGAAACACGCCGGACGGGGCTTTTGCGTTTCGGGTCTGGCCCACCCCTGTAGCCTTCCCCGAACCTTCTCCTCTTTTCAGCAACTCGAGGCCTTCTCGAAACCTCGGAAATGATCTTGGGCCGCTATGCGTTGTGGCGCCAGTGAACAGTTTTTATATTCCCTATAGATCTAGATAAATGGATATTTATTCTTTTTAAAGCAATCCAAACCGGTGCAAAGTTGGGCTCACAACAACCTCATCCAGGAGCCGCACCATGAGCCTCAGACTCGGCGATATCGCCCCCGACTTCGAACAGGATTCCAGCGCCGGCAAGATCCGCTTCCACGAATGGCTCGGCGACAGCTGGGGCGTGTTGTTCTCCCATCCGGCGGATTTCACCCCAGTTTGCACCACCGAGCTGGGCCTCACCGCCAAGCTCAAGGACGAGTTCGCCCAGCGCGGGGTCAAGGCCATTGCCCTTTCGGTCGACCCGGTGGACTCGCACCACAAGTGGATCGAGGACATCAACGAGACCCAGAACGCCGTGGTCAATTTTCCGATCCTGGCCGATGCCGACCGCAAGGTGTCGGACCTGTACGACCTGATCCACCCCAACGCCAGCGACACCTTGACCGTGCGCTCACTGTTCGTGATCGACCCGAACAAGAAAATCCGCCTGACCATCACCTACCCGGCCAGCACCGGGCGCAATTTCAACGAAATCCTGCGGGTGATCGACTCGCTCCAACTGACCGACAACTACAAAGTCGCCACCCCGGCCAACTGGCAGGACGGTGATGAAGTGGTGATCGTGCCGTCGCTCAAGGATGAAGAGGAACTCAAGCAGCGTTTTCCCAAGGGCTACCGCGCCGTGAAGCCTTACCTGCGCCTGACTCCACAGCCCAACAAGTAGAGCTTCGGATTTTCTTTAATGGCTGCAATCGCCTTCGCGAGCAAGCCCGCTCCCACAGGAGTACGCATTCCAATGTGGGAGCGGGCTTGCTCGCGAAGGCTGACTTCCGGTCTGCGCGGGACTCGGATTAGATACTTCCATAAGCAGGGTTTTGGCCGTTTCGACGGCCTTTTTTATTGCGCCAAGGAAAGTGAATTTAATATCTCAAAATCGCATAACCAAATGAATAAATATGATTTAAAGATATATGAATCCCCTGTTATGGTTTGACCCATGCAGCGAGATCGCCCACCGCGAATCGCACGTGACAGTTAAGGAATAGCAGGCATGTTGGTCGTCTTACTCGGTGGCAGCCCCAGCCAACGCTCCCGCTCCGGGGTGCTGCTGGAGCGGTCGCAACGCTGGTTGCAGCAGCAAGGTGTGGAAGTGGTGAGCTATCAGGTGCGCGACTTCCCGGCCGAAGATCTGCTCCATGCCCGCTTCGACAGCCCGAAGGTGGTCGACCTGCTGGCCCAGATCGAAAATGCCGACGGTTTGGTGATTGCCACGCCGGTGTACAAGGCGTCTTTTTCCGGTGCGCTGAAGACTGTGCTGGATCTGCTGCCTGAGCGCGCCCTGGCCCATAAAGTGGTGTTGCCGATGGCAACCGGCGGCAGTATCGCCCACATGTTGGCGGTGGACTACGCCCTCAAGCCGGTGTTGTCTGCGCTCAAGGCCCAGGAAATGCTCCATGGGATCTTTGCCGAGGACAGCCAGATCGCGTATGGCGAAGGCAGTGCCCAGGCGCAATTGACACCAGCATTGCAACAGCGTCTGGACGAGGCGCTGGAACAGTTTTTCAGCGCCATGGCCCGTCGGCCCAGGCCGCTGGACCCCAGTGTATTGAACGAACGTTTGTTGAGTGCTCGCTGGAGCATTTGAACCCCGAACACCCTGATTCAACTCACCTTACTCAGCCGCCAACGGCCCAGCAGGTGCAGCCAAAACCCCACAGCAAAAAGGAGAGGCGCCATGCGCACTGTCATTTTGCGTCGCGGGCTGGTCGCTCTGTTTGCTGCGGCTGTGTCCCTCGGCGTCATTACTCAAGCTCAAGCCGAGACCTTGCGGATCGGTTATCAGAAGTACGGCACCCTGGTGCTGCTCAAAGCCAAGGGAACATTGGAAAAACGCCTCGCAGCCCAAGGCGTGGACGTGCAATGGACCGAGTTCCCCGGCGGCCCGCAGCTGCTTGAAGGCTTGAACGTCGGCTCCATCGACTTTGGCGTGACCGGTGAAACCCCGCCGGTGTTTGCCCAGGCCGCCGGCGCCGACCTGCTTTATGTCGCCTACGAACCACCGGCGCCCACCAGCGAAGCGATCCTGGTGCCCAAAGGCTCTGCCATCCAGTCGGTGCAAGACCTCAAGGGCAAGAAAGTCGTGCTGAACAAAGGCTCCAATGTCCACTACCTGCTGGTGCGGGCGCTGGAGGATGCCGGCCTGAAATATTCCGATATCCAGACCATTTTCCTGCCGCCGGCCGACGCCCGCGCCGCGTTCGAACGTGGCAGCGTGGACGCCTGGGTGATCTGGGATCCGTACCAGGCGGCCGCTGAACAGCAGTTGCAGGCACGCACCCTGCGTGACGGCAAAGGCATCGTCGATAACCACCAGTTCTACCTCGCCACCAAACCTTATGCGCAAAAAAATCCCCAGGTCATCACGACGCTGGTGGAGGAGGTGCGGGCAGTGGGGGAGTGGTCCAAGGCCAACCCTGAAGACGTGACCAAGCAAGTATCGCCGCTGCTTGGCCTACCGGCGGACATCACCCTGACGGCGGTGAAACGCCAAGGCTACGGGGCGTTGTTCCTCACGCCGGAGGTGGTGGCGGCGCAGCAGAAAATCGCCGACAGCTTCTATCAGCTCAAATTGATTCCCAAACCCTTGAGCATCAAGGACGTGATCTGGACGCCGCCGGCGGCCGTTGCGAACGCGCAGTAATTCGATCCCTTAGGAGACCACTCCATGAGCCTCAATATTTTCTGGTTCCTGCCTACCCACGGCGACGGCCATTACCTTGGCACTGCCGAAGGCGCCCGTGCCGTTGATCACGGTTACCTGCAGCAGGTCGCCCAAGCGGCGGATCGACTGGGTTTCGGCGGCGTGTTGATCCCCACCGGGCGTTCCTGCGAGGACTCCTGGCTGGTGGCCGCTTCGTTGATTCCGGTGACCCAACGCCTGAAATTCCTCGTTGCCCTGCGCCCCGGGATCATTTCCCCGACGGTGGCAGCGCGTCAGGCTGCGACCCTGGACCGGTTGTCCGGCGGACGTGCGTTGTTCAACCTGGTGACCGGCGGCGACCCGGATGAGTTGGCCGGCGATGGGCTGTTCCTCGACCACGAACAACGTTACCAGGCGTCGGTGGAATTCACCCGCATCTGGCGCCGGGTGCTGGAAGGCGAAACCGTGGATTACGACGGTGAGCACATCAGTGTGAAGGGCGCCAAGCTGCTCTACCCACCGATTCAGCAACCGCGTCCGCCGCTGTATTTCGGTGGCTCGTCGGAAGCCGCCCAGGATTTGGCAGCCGAGCAGGTGGAAATGGTGCTGACCTGGGGCGAGCCGCCCGCAGCTGTCGCGGAAAAAATCGAGCAGGTGCGAGCCAAGGCCGCGAAGCTCGGCCGTACCGTGCGCTTCGGCATTCGCCTGCATGTGATCGTGCGGGAAACCAATGCCGAGGCCTGGCAAGCGGCCGACCGGCTGATCTCTCACCTGGACGACGACACCATCGCCCGTGCCCAGGCGTCCCTGGCGCGCTTCGATTCGGTGGGCCAGCAACGCATGGCCGCCCTGCACGGTGGCCGTCGCGACAAGCTGGAAGTCAGCCCCAACCTCTGGGCCGGCGTCGGCCTGGTTCGCGGCGGGGCCGGTACGGCGCTGGTGGGCGATGGTCCGACCGTGGCGGCGCGGGTCAAGGAATACGCTGACCTTGGCATCGACACCTTTATCTTCTCCGGTTATCCACACCTGGAAGAGTCCTACCGTGTGGCGGAACTGTTGTTCCCCCACCTGGACGTCGAGCGCCCGGAATTACCGAAAAGCCAGGGCTATGTGAGCCCGTTCGGTGAAATGGTCGCCAACGATATTCTTCCCAAAGCCGCGTCCCAGAGCTGAGGCGGCCATGAAGAAAATCATCCACACCCTCGCGCCCTGGGCGGTGCCGCTGCTGTTGCTGGCGGTATGGCAACTGTCGGTGTCGGCCGGTTGGTTGTCCACGCGGATCCTGCCAGCACCCGTGGCCGTGATCGAGGCCGGGGTCAACCTGGTGCGCAGCGGCGAGATCTGGACGCACCTGGCGATCAGCGGTTGGCGGGCTGCGGTGGGCTTTCTGATCGGCGGTGGCATCGGCCTGGCCCTGGGCTTCATCACCGGTTTGTCGAAATGGGGCGAACGTCTGTTGGACAGTTCCGTGCAAATGGTCCGGAACATCCCGCACCTGGCGCTGATTCCGTTGGTGATCCTGTGGTTTGGTATTGATGAGTCGGCGAAAATTTTCCTGGTGGCCCTGGGCACGTTGTTCCCGATCTACCTCAACACCTACCACGGCATTCGCAACGTCGACCCGGCGCTGGTGGAAATGTCCCGCAGCTACGGCTTGTCCGGCTTCAGGCTGTTTCGCCAGGTGATCCTGCCTGGCGCCCTGCCTTCGATCCTGGTGGGCGTGCGTTTTGCCCTGGGTTTCATGTGGCTGACGCTGATCGTGGCGGAAACCATCTCGGCCAGTTCCGGCATCGGTTATCTGGCGATGAATGCCCGGGAATTCCTGCAGACCGATGTGGTGGTGCTGGCGATTCTTCTGTATGCCGTGCTGGGCAAATTGGCTGACCTTGCCGCCCGCGGGCTTGAGCGGGTCTGGCTGCGTTGGCACCCGGCCTACCAAGTGAACAAGGGAGGTGCCGCATGACCGCCCAACAACCTCCGCGCCTGCTGCGTGGCATTCCGCTTGCGGTGCGCAAGCTGCAAAAAACCTTCGGCACACGCCAGGTGTTGCGCGACATCGACCTGCATATCCCGGCCGGGCAGTTCGTGGCCGTGGTCGGTCGCAGCGGTTGTGGCAAAAGTACCCTGCTGCGGTTGCTGGCCGGGCTCGATCAACCCACCGATGGCCGACTGTTGGCGGGCTCGGCGCCGCTGAGTGCCGCGCAACAGGACACGCGGTTGATGTTCCAGGAAGCGCGTTTGCTGCCCTGGAAAAAAGTCATCGACAACGTCGGCCTCGGGCTCAAGGGCAACTGGCGCCCGCAGGCGTTGCAGGCACTGGAAGCCGTCGGCTTGGCCGACCGCGCCCATGAGTGGCCGGCGGCGTTGTCCGGTGGGCAGAAACAACGAGTGGCCCTGGCCCGAGCGCTGATTCATCAGCCACGCCTGTTGCTGCTCGACGAACCCTTGGGGGCGCTGGACGCACTGACCCGTATCGAGATGCAGCAACTGATCGAAAACCTCTGGCAGCAGCACGGCTTCACGGTGTTGCTGGTGACCCACGACGTCAGCGAGGCGGTAGCGATTGCCGATCGGGTGATCCTGATCGAGGACGGCCAGATCGGCCTCGACCTGCCCATCGACCTGCCACGCCCACGGGTTCGCGGCTCTCATCGCCTGGCGAGCCTGGAAACCGAAGTCCTCAACCGTGTGCTGTCCTTGCCCGGCCAACCGCCGGAACCCGAACCCGTTTCACCCTTGCCTACGCAATTGCGTTGGGCGCAATAACTTCATCCAGACAGGAATCGACACCATGACTATCAAAGCCATCAACGTACGCAACCAGTTCAAAGGCACCATCAAGGAAATCGTCGAAGGCGACGTGCTGTCGGAAATCGACGTGCAGACCGCGTCGGGCATTGTCACGTCGGTCATCACTACCCGCTCGGTCAAGGAGCTGGAACTGGCGATCGGCAGCGAAGTGATTGCCTTCGTCAAATCCACCGAGGTGTCTATCGCCAAGTTGTGAGCGATGCGTCACCCGCAGCCCCGGACGGCGTGAGCCCTTCGGGGCTTTTTGGTTTTTTGGCAGCTTGTGAATTAGCGTTGGTGAGGCTGGAAGGGGACTTTGTGGCGAGGGGATCAGGGCGCTTCACGCTTGGGCAGATACGGCGGCAGGTACAACCCCAGGTACGCATCGAACACCCGCATGCCTTCTTCGGCCATGCGCGGGGTGATCTGGCCGTGTTGTTGTACCGAGCGGGCGTAGACGCGGTCGCCCAGTTCCATGGCCAGGGCGAATACGTCGACGTCTTTGGGCAAGCTCGGCAGCTCGAAATGGTGGTTGAACACCTTATGCATCAGGTCGCCCAGCTCGAGGTCGTGCTGACGGTCGGCCTGGATGACTTCGGTCAGGCCGTGCTGGGCCAGGATCAGTTGGCGAGCGGCGGCGTCCTGGCTGTAGATGGTGAGCATGCGTTGCTCCACCAGCCGTGACAGGTCGTGCCAGTGGTTCAACGCCGCATGATCAATCGGTGCTTGCAGGCCGGCGCGAAAGGCGGCGTGGATGTCGGCGGTCAGGGCTTCGAGCAGGGCCGGGACGCTGGCGAAGAAGTGGTACACGGAAGAGGGCGGGATCCCGGCGCGCTCGGCGACGCTGTAGATCGACAGGCTGGCCACACCTTCGGCGGCAAGCAGCGTACGGGCGGCATCAAGAATGGTGTCGATCCGGGCCTGGCTGCGTGCGCGGGGTTTGCGGGGGGTGGCGATGCGCGTCATGGACGTCTCCTGCGGGGCTGCCGGGCATTGTACGAGTCGGGTCCTGTGTTGTCTTCCCGGCCCTCATCGCGGGCAAGCCTTGCTCCCACAGAGCAATACATTGTGAATCAGACCAAATGATCACAAAGCCCCCCTGTGGGAGCTTTGTGAATGAGACCAAATGATCACGAAGAACCCCTGTGGGAGCTGAGCTTGCTCGCGATCCGCCGAAGGCGGCCATCCCCCCAGATACAAAAAAACGCCGCAGGCCATAAGGCCTGCGGCGTTTCTTGTTTACCGCAACCGCTTACACGGTATGCAGGTACCAGTTGTACTCGAGGTCGGAGATGGAGTGTTCGAACTCCTCCAGCTCGCTTTCCTTGCAGGCCACGAATATATCGATGTATTTCGGGTCGATGTACTTGGCCATGACTTCGCTGTCGTCCAGCTCGCGCAGGGCATCGCGCAAGTTGTTCGGCAGGCTTTGCTCGTTCTGCTCGTAGCTGTTGCCTTCCACCGGCGCACCGGGCTCGATCTTGTTGGTCAGGCCATGGTGTACGCCCGCCAGCACGGCGGCCATCAGCAGGTACGGGTTGGCATCGGCGCCGGCGACGCGGTGTTCCAGGCGCACGGCATCGGCCGAACCGGTAGGGACGCGCAAGGCCACGGTGCGGTTGTCCAGGCCCCAGGTCGGCGAGTTCGGCACGTAGAACTGTGCGCCGAAACGACGGTAGGAGTTGACGTTAGGGCAGAGGAAAGCCATCTGCGCGGGCAGGGTCTCGAGCACACCGCCGATCGCGTGACGCAGTGCGGCGTTCTGCTCGGGATCCTCGCTGGCAAAAATATTCTTGCCATCTTTATCAAGAATCGAGATGTGGACGTGCAGACCATTACCCGCCTGGCCCGGATAAGGCTTGGCCATGAAGGTGGTGTCCATTTCATGGTCGTAGGCGATGTTCTTGATCAGACGCTTGAGCAGGACCGCGTAGTCGCAGGCCTTGATCGGATCGGCCACGTGGTGCAGGTTCACTTCGAACTGCGCCGGGGCACTTTCCTTGACGATGGCGTCGGCGGGAATGCCTTGCTCCTTGGCCCCTTCCAGAATGTCCTGGAGGCAATCGACGTATTCGTCGAGGTCATCGATCAGGTAGACCTGGGTCGAGTGCGGGCGTTTGCCGGAGATTGGCGAGCGAGGCGGTTGTGGGCGTCCATTCACGTTCTCCTGGTCGATCAGGTAGAACTCCAGCTCGAATGCGGCGCAGATGGTCAGGCCCAGTTCATCGAACTTGGTCACGACTTGGCGCAGGACTTCACGCGGGTCGGCGAAGAAAGGCTCGCCTTCGAGTTCGTGCATGGTCATCAACAGTTGCGCAGTGGGGCGCTTCTGCCAAGGCTCGTTGCACAGGGTGTCAGGGATTGGATAGCAGATCCGGTCGGCATCGCCGATGTCCAGACCCAGGCCGGTGCTTTCCACCGTAGAGCCGTTGATATCCAGGGCAAATAAAGAGGCCGGCAGGTTGATGCCTTTCTCGTAAACCTTGTGGAGGCTGGTGCGTTCTATGCGCTTGCCGCGCACCACACCATTCATATCCGCAATCAGAAGGTCAACGTACAGAACCTCAGGATGTTCCTTAAGGAACGCGTTCGCTTCGTTAAGCTGAACGGCACGCGGGGGTACCGACATGATGCAACACCTTTGTTGTTAAAAATATCAATCATTGATCTCTTCGAAAGCCAGTCAACCCGAACGGCATGCCGAAGTCAAGCAGGGCCTTTTTTGCCCTAAAAAAGCACCTTCAAGGCTTTTTTGAGGCAATTTAGGGCGTTTTTTTCCCTTTAACGGTCTTGGCGCCCGCGGGCTTGAGCGGGCCGTGTTGTATTTTTTACGGGGGTGTTGTGTAAAAAAATGAACAAGGCTAAGCTCGATTCAAACCCATAACAGCAATAATACCGGGGTGCTTCATGTCTCGCCTGCCGTTAATCGGCGTCACCACCTGCTCCAGGCAGATTGGTCTGCATGCTTATCACATCAGTGGCGATAAATATTCCCGGGCTGTCGCGACAGCCGCCAAGGGCCTGCCAGTGCTGCTTCCGTCCCTGGCGGATCTGTTCCCGCCGTCCGATATTCTGGACGCCCTGGACGGTATTCTCTTTACCGGCTCTCCTTCCAATGTAGAACCTTTTCATTACCAGGGCCCGGCCAGTGCGCCAGGCACTGCTCATGATCCTGCACGGGACGCCACCACCCTGCCGCTGATCCGCGCCGCTGTCGCTGCGGGCATCCCGGTGCTGGGCATTTGCCGTGGCTTCCAGGAGATGAACGTAGCCTTTGGCGGCAGCCTGCATCAGAAAGTTCACGAAGTCGGAACCTTCATCGATCATCGTGAAGACGATACTCAAGCGGTGGATGTCCAATACGGTCCTGCCCACGCCGTGCATACCCAGCCTGGCGGTGTACTGGCAGGCCTGGGGCTGCCCCAGCTAATGGAGGTCAACTCGATCCACAGCCAAGGCATCGAGCGCCTGGCACCTGGGTTGCGAGCCGAAGCGGTGGCCCCCGACGGCCTGATCGAGGCTGTTTCGGTGCCAGAAGGCAAGGCTTTTGCTTTAGGTGTGCAATGGCACCCCGAATGGGAGGTAAGCTCTAACCCGCACTACCTTGCGATTTTCCAGGCATTTGGCGATGCCTGCCGAGCAAGGGCAGCACAACGCGACGCCGATGCGTCAAACAACGCCTGACGACTAATAGCAGTCAGGAAACTCACGCCTAGAGGCATTTATGAGTAACAACCTCGACCAGCTCACCGATTGGTTGAAAGACCACAAGATCACAGAAGTCGAATGCATGATTGGCGACCTCACCGGTATCACCCGGGGCAAGATCTCGCCGACCAACAAGTTCATCGCCGAGAAAGGCATGCGCCTGCCCGAGAGCGTTCTGCTCCAGACCGTGACGGGCGACTATGTCGAAGACGACATCTATTACGAACTGCTCGACCCTGCCGACATCGACATGATCTGCCGCCCGGACGAGAACGCAGTATTCCTTGTGCCCTGGGCCATCGAGCCCACAGCCCAGGTCATCCACGACGCCTACGACAAGCAGGGCAACCCCATCGAGCTGTCGCCGCGCAACGTGCTCAAGAAAGTACTCAAGCTCTACGCCGACAAGGGTTGGCAGCCGATCGTCGCGCCGGAAATGGAGTTCTACCTGACCAAGCGCAGCGACGACCCGGACTTTCCGCTGCAACCGCCCGTTGGCCGCTCCGGCCGCCCGGAAACCGGCCGGCAGTCTTTCTCGATCGAAGCGGCCAACGAATTCGACCCGCTGTTCGAAGACGTCTACGACTGGTGCGAACTGCAGGAACTGGACCTCGATACCCTGATCCACGAGGACGGCACGGCGCAGATGGAAATCAATTTCCGTCATGGCGATGCCCTGTCCCTGGCCGACCAGATCCTGGTGTTCAAGCGCACCATGCGCGAAGCGGCACTCAAGCACGACGTGGCTGCCACCTTCATGGCCAAGCCCATGACCGGCGAGCCGGGCAGTGCGATGCACTTGCACCAGAGCATCATCGACAAGGAAACCGGCAAGAACGTCTTCTCCAATGAAGACGGGACCATGAGCGATCTGTTCCTGCACCACATCGGCGGCCTGCAGAAATTCATCCCCGAGCTGTTGCCGCTGTTCGCCCCCAACGTCAACTCGTTCCGCCGCTTCCTGCCGGACACGTCGGCGCCGGTGAACGTGGAGTGGGGCGAAGAGAACCGCACCGTGGGCTTGCGCGTGCCGGATGCCGGGCCGCAGAACCGTCGGGTGGAAAACCGCTTGCCGGGCGCCGATGCCAACCCGTACCTGGCGATTGCCGCCAGCCTGCTGTGTGGCTTCATCGGTATGGTCGAAGGCATCAACCCGAGCGCGCCGGTGGTGGGCCGAGGCTACGAACGCCGCAACCTGCGTTTGCCGCTGACCATCGAAGACGCCCTGGAACGCATGGAAAACAGCACCACCATCGAGAAATACCTGGGCAAGAAATTCATCACAGGCTACGTCGCGGTCAAGCGGGCCGAGCATGAAAACTTCAAGCGCGTGATCAGTTCGTGGGAGCGGGAATTCCTGCTCTTTGCCGTCTGAAGCGCCGGGCGGGGCTGCTTCAGGCAGCTTCGCCCTCACCGATAACAGGAGAATTGGCATGACCCGCAATAACCCGCAAACCCGTGAATGGCAGGCCCTGAGCAACGATCACCACCTGGCGCCGTTCAGCGACTTCAAGCAGCTCAAAGAGAAAGGCCCGCGCATCATCACCCACGCCAAGGGCGTCTACCTCTGGGACAGTGAAGGCAACAAGATCCTCGACGGCATGGCCGGCCTCTGGTGCGTGGCTGTCGGTTATGGCCGCGAGGAACTGGCCGACGCCGCCAGCCAACAGATGCGCGAGCTGCCGTACTACAACCTGTTCTTCCAGACCGCCCACCCGCCGGTGCTGGAATTGTCCAAAGCCATCGCCGACATCGCCCCTGAAGGCATGAACCACGTGTTCTTCACCGGCTCCGGCTCCGAGGGCAACGACACCATGCTGCGGATGGTCCGCCACTATTGGGCGATCAAGGGCCAACCGAACAAGAAAGTCATCATCAGCCGCAAGAACGGTTATCACGGTTCGACCGTGGCCGGCGCGAGCCTGGGCGGCATGACCTATATGCATGAACAGGGCGACTTGCCGATCCCGGGCATTGTCCACATCGCCCAACCTTATTGGTTCGGCGAAGGCGGCGACATGAGCCCCGAAGAGTTCGGCGTGTGGGCGGCCAACCAGTTGGAAGAAAAGATCCTGGAGCTCGGCGTGGACAACGTCGGCGCCTTCATCGCCGAGCCGATCCAGGGCGCCGGTGGTGTGATCGTGCCGCCGGACAGCTACTGGCCGCGCATGAAGGAAATCCTCGCCAAGTACGACATCCTGTTCGTGGCCGACGAAGTGATCTGTGGCTTCGGCCGTACCGGTGAGTGGTTCGGTACCGACCATTACGGGTTGAAACCGCACATGATGACCATCGCCAAGGGCCTGACCTCCGGCTACATCCCCATGGGTGGGCTGATCGTGCGTGATGACGTGGTCGCGGTGCTCAACGAAGGCGGCGACTTCAACCACGGGTTTACCTATTCCGGTCACCCGGTGGCCGCGGCAGTGGCCCTGGAAAACATCCGCATCCTGCGCGACGAAAAAATCATCGAGCGCGTCCATGCTGAAACGGCACCCTATTTGCAGCAGCGTTTGCGGGAACTGAACGATCATCCTCTGGTAGGTGAAGTGCGCGGTGTCGGTTTGCTGGGGGCGATCGAGTTGGTTCAGGACAAGGCCACGCGCAAGCGCTACGAAGGCAAGGGCGTGGGCATGATCTGCCGGCAGTTCTGCTTCGATAACGGGCTGATCATGCGCGCGGTGGGCGACACCATGATCATTGCGCCGCCGCTGGTGATCAGCAAGGCCGAGATCGATGAGTTGGTGACCAAGGCGCGGCAGTGCCTGGACCTGACGCTCAGTGCGTTGCAAGGCTAAGTGCTAGGCTCTGAGCGAGGTGCCTGCAAGGGCCTCGCCCAGCGAGAATAAAAGGCTGGGCTTGTGTTGAAAGCCTGGCCTGTAACTTGCCAGACTACCGACTGTTCAAGTTGCCCGCGAGCTGGCTACTGAACTGTGGCTAAGAAGAATAACTGGAGCATTTTTTCATGAAGGCATTAGGTATGAAGATAGCTGGCAAGACCCTCCTCGCCATGTCCCTGATGGGCGTGATGGCGGGCGCTGTTCAGGCGGACGACAAAGTGCTGCACGTCTATAACTGGTCCGACTACATTGCGCCGGACACCGTCGCCAAGTTCGAGAAAGAGTCGGGGATCAAAGTCGTCTACGACGTGTTCGATAGCAACGAAACCCTGGAAGCCAAGTTGCTGGCCGGCAAGTCCGGTTACGACATCGTGGTGCCGTCGAACAACTTCCTGGCCAAGCAGATCAAGGCCGGGGTCTACCAGAAACTCGACAAGTCCAAGTTGCCCAACTGGAAAAACCTGAACACCGACCTGCTCAAGGCCGTTTCCGTGAGCGACCCGGGCAACGAACACGCCTTCCCGTACATGTGGGGTTCGATCGGCATCGGCTTCAACGCCGAGAAGGTCAAGGCCGCGCTGGGTGCCGACGCGCCGACCAACTCGTGGGACCTGCTGTTCAAACCGGAAAACGCGGCCAAGCTGAAAGCCTGTGGCATCAGCTTCCTCGACTCGCCGACCGAGATGATCCCGGTGGCACTGCACTACCTGGGCTACCCGACCGACAGCCAGGACAAGAAACAACTGGCTGAAGCCGAGGCACTGTTCCTCAAGATCCGTCCTTCGATCGGCTACTTCCACTCCTCCAAGTACATCTCCGACCTGGCCAACGGCAACATCTGCGTAGCGGTCGGCTACTCGGGCGACATCTACCAGGCCAAGTCCCGCGCGGCCGAAGCCGGCGGCAAGGTTAAAGTCAGCTACAACATTCCGAAGGAAGGTGCTGGCAGCTTCTTCGACATGGTCGCCATCCCCAAGGATGCCGAGAACGTCGAGGGTGCCTACAAGTTCATGACCTTCCTGCATAAGCCGGAAATCATGGCTGAAATCACCGATATCGTGAGCTTCCCGAACGGCAACGCGGCCTCCACGCCGCTGGTCAACAAGGAAATCACCAGCGACCCGGGCATCTACCCGCCGGCAGACGTGCAAGCCAAGCTTTACGCGATTGCCGACCTGCCCGCCGCGACCCAGCGGATCATGACCCGCAGCTGGACCAAGATCAAATCCGGTAAATAAGCCGGCCTGAAGCATACTCCTGTTGTCGCTGCCATCGCGGCGGCGGCAACAGGAGCAATTAAATAACTAAAAGTTTTGCTGGATCGGTTTATCGAGGGTAAGTTGCGCGCCGGTTTTGTTGCAGGGCCTCTCTTGGCCAAGTAACGGGGGCAACTTGGGCCCAACTATTTAAGAGGACCTCCACGTGCCAGTCTTTTCTTTGTTACGTAACGCCTTGCTGGTCGGTGCCGGCCTGACGCTCGCCGTCAGCGTCCAGGCCGCCTCCACCGTGCATATTTATAATTGGTCGGACTACATCGGCGAGACCACCCTGGCGGATTTCGAAAAAGCCACTGGCATCAAGCCGGTGTATGACGTGTTCGACTCCAACGAAACCCTGGAAGGCAAGTTGCTGGCCGGGCGTACCGGTTATGACGTGGTGGTGCCGTCCAACCACTTCCTGGGCAAGCAGATCAAGGCCGGGGCGTTCCAGAAGCTCGACAAGGCGCAGTTGCCCAACTACGCCAACCTCGACCCTGTGCTGCTCAAACGCCTGGAAAAGAACGACCCGGGCAACCAGTACGCCGTGCCTTACCTGTGGGGCACCAACGGCATCGGCTACAACGTCGAGAAGATCAAGGCAGTCCTGGGCGTCGACAAGATCGATTCGTGGGCCATGCTGTTCGAGCCGGAAAACATCAAGAAGCTGTCCAGCTGCGGTGTTTCGTTCCTCGACTCGGGCGACGAGATGATCCCGGCGATGCTCAATTACCTGGGCCTGAACCCCAACAGCGAAGACCCTGAAGACTACAAGAAGGCCGAGGCCCAGCTCCTCAAGATCCGGCCTTACGTGACCTACTTCAACTCCTCCAAGTACATCTCCGACCTGGCCAATGGCGAGATCTGCGTGGCCGCCGGTTTCTCCGGCGACATCTTCCAGGCCCGCGAACGCGCCAGCGAAGCCGGCAAGGGCGTCGAAATCGCCTACGTGATCCCCAAGGAAGGCGGCAACCTCTGGTTCGACATGCTGGCGATCCCGCGTGACGCCACCAACGTCAAGCAGGCGCACGCGTTCATCAACTATGTGCTCAAGCCTGAGGTCATCGCCCAGGTCAGCGACGTTGTCGGTTACGCCAACCCGAACCCGAAGGCTGGCGAACTGATGGACCAGAAAGTGCGCACCGATGAAGCGGTTTACCCACCGCAAGCGGTCGTCGACAAGCTCTACGTCAACTCCGAGTTGCCGCCCAAGATCCAACGATTCATGACCCGCAGCTGGACCAAGGTCAAGTCGGGTAAATAACGTCAACACTCTTAGGTTCGTCCACGTGGGGCGAACTGCAAATTCTGTGGGAGTTTCGTAAATGGCAGTTGCCTCCGGCGCCTATAAGAAAGCCCTCGAGGGCGACCAGACACCCAAGCAGGTGTTGGTCAAAATCGACCGGGTCACGAAAAAGTTCGACGAGACGATTGCCGTGGACGATGTGTCCCTGGAAATCAAGAAAGGCGAGATATTTGCCTTGCTCGGCGGTTCGGGATCGGGCAAATCCACCTTGCTGCGCATGCTGGCCGGTTTCGAGCGGCCCACCGAGGGACGGATTTTCCTCGATGGCGTGGACATCACCGACATGCCGCCTTACGAGCGGCCGATCAACATGATGTTCCAGTCCTACGCTTTGTTCCCCCACATGACTGTGGCGCAGAACATCGCCTTCGGCCTGCAGCAGGACAAGATCCCGAAAGCCGAGGTCGATGCCCGCGTGGCTGAAATGCTCAAGCTGGTGCAGATGAGCCAATACGCCAAGCGCAAGCCGCACCAGCTCTCCGGTGGCCAGCGTCAACGCGTGGCCCTGGCCCGTTCCCTGGCCAAGCGCCCGAAGCTGTTGTTGCTCGACGAGCCAATGGGCGCCCTGGATAAGAAGCTGCGCTCGCAAATGCAGCTTGAGCTGGTGGAGATCATCGAGCGGGTCGGCGTGACCTGCGTCATGGTGACCCACGACCAGGAAGAGGCCATGACCATGGCCGAGCGCATCGCGATCATGCACCTGGGCTGGATCGCCCAGATCGGCAGCCCGATCGACATCTACGAAACCCCGACCAGCCGGCTGGTCTGCGAGTTCATTGGCAACGTCAACATCTTCGAGACCGAAGTGGTGGACGACGCCGAAGGCCACGCGGTGCTGACTTGCAAGGACCTGGACCGCAACATCTACGTGGGCCACGGCATCAGCACCTCGGTGCAGGACAAGTCCGTGACCTACGCCATTCGCCCGGAAAAGCTGCTGGTCACGTCCGAGCAGCCGACCTGTGAGCACAACTGGTCCAGCGGCAAGGTCCATGACATCGCCTACCTGGGCGGCCACTCGGTGTTCTACGTCGAGTTGCCGAGCGGCAAGCTGGTGCAGTCCTTCGTCGCCAACGCCGAACGCCGTGGCCAGCGTCCGACCTGGGGCGACCAGGTGTTCGTCTGGTGGGAAGACGACAGCGGCGTGGTGCTTCGCTCATGAACCTGCGCAAACTCAAACGCCGACTCGATCGAATAACGCCCGGTGGCCGCCAACTGGTCATCGGGGTGCCCTTCATCTGGCTGTTCCTGTTCTTCATGCTGCCGTTCTTCATCGTCCTGAAGATCAGCTTCGCCGAAGCCGACGTCGCCATTCCGCCGTACACCGAGATCTACAGCTACGTCGACCAGAAGCTGCAGGTGCTGCTCAACCTCGCCAACTACGCGATGCTGAGCGAGGACGAGCTGTACATCGCCGCCTACCTAGGCTCGCTGAAGATGGCGCTGATCAGCACCGTCCTGTGCTTGCTGATCGGTTATCCGATGGCCTATGGCATCGCCAATGCCCGCAAAGAGATGCAGACGGTGCTGGTGCTGCTGATCATGATGCCGACCTGGACCGCGATTTTGATCCGGGTCTACGCGTGGATGGGGATCCTCAGCAACAACGGCCTGCTCAACGGCTTTTTGCTGAGCATGGGGTGGATCAGCGAACCGCTGCAGATCCTCAACACCAACCTGGCGGTGTATATCGGGGTCGTCTACTCCTATCTGCCGTTCATGATCCTGCCGTTGTATGCCAACCTGGTGAAGCACGACTCCAGCTTGCTGGAGGCCGCGTCGGACCTGGGTTCGAGTACCTTCAACAGCTTCTGGAAAATCACCGTGCCGCTGTCCAAGAACGGCATCGTCGCCGGCTGCATGCTGGTGTTCATCCCCGTGGTGGGCGAGTTTGTGATTCCGGAATTGCTGGGTGGTCCGGAAACCCTGATGATCGGCAAAGTGCTGTGGCAGGAATTCTTCAATAACCGAGACTGGCCGGTGGCATCCGCCCTGGCGGTGGTGATGCTGGCGATCCTGATCGTGCCCATCATCCTGTTCAACCGCAGTCAGGCCAAAGAAATGGAGGGCAAGGAATGAAGCGCTTCAGTTTTTCAAGCCTGATGCTGGTGCTGGGTTTTATGTTCATCTACGCGCCGATGTTGATCCTGGTGATCTACTCGTTCAACGCCTCGAAACTGGTGACGGTGTGGGGCGGCTGGTCGATCAAGTGGTACGTCGGCCTGCTGGACAACAGCCAGCTGATGGGGTCGGTGGTGCGCTCGCTGGAGATCGCCTGCTACACGGCGATTGCCGCGGTGGCCCTGGGTACGCTGGCGGCTTTCGTGCTGACCCGCATCACCCACTTCAAGGGCCGCACGCTGTTCGGCGGCCTGGTCACCGCGCCGTTGGTGATGCCGGAAGTCATCACTGGCCTGTCGCTGTTGCTGCTGTTCGTGGCCATGGCCCAGATGATCGGCTGGCCCCAGGAGCGTGGCATCGTCACGATCTGGATTGCCCACACGACATTCTGCGCGGCCTATGTGGCGGTGGTGGTCTCGGCACGCTTGCGTGAGCTGGACCTGTCCATCGAAGAGGCGGCCATGGACCTCGGTGCGCGGCCGTGGAAGGTGTTCTTCCTGATCACCATCCCGATGATCGCGCCGTCACTGGCGGCGGGGGGCATGATGTCGTTCGCATTGTCTCTGGATGACCTGGTACTGGCGAGCTTCGTCTCCGGTCCCGGCTCGACGACCTTGCCGATGGAAGTCTTCTCGGCGGTGCGCCTGGGGGTGAAACCGGAAATCAACGCCGTGGCGAGCCTGATCCTGCTGGCGGTGTCACTGGTGACTTTCCTGGTCTGGTACTTCAGCCGCCGCGCCGAAGAGAATCGCAAGCGCGCGATCCAGCAAGCCATCGAAGAAAGCGCCGCCGACTCCTGGAAACAACCGGAAGTACGCCGGCCCGAGACCTCGCCGGTCTGAATCTGTGGGAGCGGGCTTGCTCGCGAAAGCGGTGTGGCAGTCAATGAAGAGGTTGAATGTCAGGCCGTCATCGCGAGCAAGCTTTGCTCCCACAGGTTTTTTGGGTTGCCAATAAATCCGCGGCCAAACGCAGATCCCATTGTGGGAGCGGGCTTGCTCGCGAAAGCGGTGTGGCAGTCAATGAAGAGGTTGAATGTCAGGCCGTCATCGCGAGCAAGCTTTGCTCCCACAGGGTTTTTGGGGCGCCTATAAAACCGCGGCCGAATGCAAATCCCATTGTGGGAGCGAGCTTGCTTGCGATAGCGGTGTGGCAGTCAATGAAGAGGTTGAATGTCAGGCCGTCATCGCGAGCAAGCTTTGCTCCCACAGGTTTTTTGGGTTGCCTATAAACCCGCGGCCGAATGCAAATCCCATTGTGGGAGCGGGCTTGCTCGCGAAAGCGGTGTGGCAGTCAATGAAGAGGTTGAATGTCAGGCCGTCATCGCGAGCAAGCTCGGCTCCCACAGGGTTTTTGGGGCGCCTATAAAACCGCGGCCGAATGCAAATCCCATTGTGGGAGCGAGCCTGCTCGCGATAGCGGTGTGGCAGTCAATGAAGAGGTTGAATGTCAGGCCGTCATCGCGAGCAAGCTTTGCTCCCACAGGGTTTTTGGGGCGCCTATAAAACCGCGGCCGAATGCAAATCCCATTGTGGGAGCGGGCTTGCTCGCGAAAGCGGTGTGGCAGTCAATGAAGAGGTTGAATGTCAGGCCGTCATCGCGAGCAAGCTTTGCTCCCACAGGGTTTTTGGGGCGCCTATAAACCCGCGGCCGAATGCAAATCCCATTGTGGGAGCGAGCTTGCTTGCGATAGCGGTGTGGCAGTCAATGAAGAGGTTGAATGTCAGGCCGTCATCGCGAGCAAGCTTTGCTCCCACAGGGTTTTTGGGGCGCCTATAAATCCGCGACCGAATGCAAATCCCATTGTGGGAGCGAGCCTGCTCGCGATACGGCCGGCAGGTTATTGGCCGTTCACTTCTTCAACGCGTCATGGGCTTCCAGCGCGCGCAAGGAGTAGATGTACGCCGCACCTGCATTGAGCGACACCGCGGTGGCCAGGGTAGCGGCGATTTCTTCGCGGGTGGCGCCGGCCTTGATGGCGGCGTCGGTGTGTACTCCGATGCAACCGTCACAGCGCGTGGTGATGGCGACGGCGATGGAGATCAGCTCACGGGTCTTGGCATCGAGCACGTCGTTTTCAGCCGCGGCTTCGTCCAGGGCCATATAGGCCTTGACCATCTTCGGGTTGCTTTTACCCAGGGCGCCAAAGGCGCTCTTGATGGTAGGCAGCAGCTCGGACCAGTTGTTGAACATAGCGTTTGACTCCTAGTGGGAAAGGCGGGATTGCGCCCTTGTAGTCTTGACCATCCATGACGATCAAGCCCGGTTAGCGATGAAAAAGACCTGCGCGTCCGATTCAGGGCGCCCGGGCCGGCAACAGTTTCAAGGTGCCATGGGTATTGGCCGTCACTTCTTCCTCGGCCAGGTGCGCCTGGTGATACAGCCCCTCTATGTACGCCTCGGCCTGGTCCTCGTAATGCTTGTCGAACGGCACGCCGCTCTGGCCAACGGGGTTGATGGTGACGCTGTGGGTCGGGTCGGCGAAGTCGATGATGCGCCGCGTCGAAGGCCCATAGGTCACCGGCCACGGCGCCGGACCGATTTTGGCGGAGAGGTTGTTGGGCACCTCGTGGGTACCCGGTGCGGCGAAGGGGCCGACGTTGAAGATCCGGTCCAGCGGCTTTTGCAGGCCCAGCGGGTGGCCATGGGTCAGGGTGTGGGCCTTGCCCCATTGCCATTGCGTGGCATCGTCGCCGAGGGTGGTCTTCAGGTGGGTGAGGCTCTTGTCCCAGGCCTTTTTCACGGTGTCGGCACGGGTTTCCGTGCCGAGGGTCGTGCGGTCATCCCACCACGATGAATCTCCGGAGGCCGCCAAGCGTGGAAGGGCTGCGTCGATCACCCGGGTCGACAGCGCGGTTTCGAAGAAACCGTCGCCCAGTTCATCGTGCAGGGCGGCGTCGGCCAGGTTGAACAGGAACTGGTTGAACAGCGTGGCGCTGGTGGAGTCCAGGGGGTAATCGCCCGGCCATTGAGCCAGTTGTTCCACCCATTTGCGTTCCTGTGGGTCGTTGACCACCTCACGCAGCACCGGCAGCAAAGGCGCGAGCAGGCGAGGGCCGTAGGCGGTAGTGGTGCCCAGCTGCAGTTTCTGGGTGGTTTCGATGTCCCACTTCGCCTGCTTGTCGCTGAGCTGACGGTTGAGTTGCTGGCCGCGGTCGGCGAGGTTGTAGTAACCGGGGATCTCGATGCCGCTGGCCGGCACCGGCTGGAAATTGGCCGAGACGATGTAGCCCCGCGCCGGGTTCTCTTCCTGCGGATTGCTGCTGAACGGATAGAAACCTTCCTTTTCCGCCTCCGGGCTGCTGCCGTCGAGGATGAAGCCAGGCTTCACACCGGCTGGCCGCTTGGGCAGTTGTGCGGCGGCCCACCAGCCGATGTCCCCCTTGGCGTTGGCCCACACCACGTTCAGCCCGGGTGCGTGGATCTTGGCCGAAGCGCCGCGAGCCTTGGTGAGGGTGTCGGCGCGGTTGAGCTGGTAAAAGGCCTCGAGGATCGGGTTGCGGCTTTCCAGGAATCCCCACCACATGGCGACCGGGGTCTTGCCGGCGTTCGCACCGAGGGCATCGTTGACGATCGGACCATGGGGCGACTGGCGCAGCACCAGCGTCACCGGTGCCTGGCCCTTGACCGCGATCTGTTGCTCGCTGCGGGTCATGTCCACCCATTTGTCGCGATACCAGACCTGTTCGGGATTGTCCGGGTTGACCTTCTCGGCGATCAGGTCCAGGTCGTCGTTCTGGAACATGGTGACGCTCCAGCCGAAATCCTTGTTCATGCCCAGCGTCGCGAAGGGCAGCAGCGCCTGGTATTGCCCGTAGAGTTCGAACCCCGGGGCCGACAAGTGCGCCTCGTACCACACCGAAGGCGTGGAAAAACGGATGTGCGGGTCACCCGCCAGCAACGGCTTGCCGCTGTGGGTGCGGCTGCCGGAGACCGCCCAGGCATTGCTGCCCTCGAACTGCGGCAGGCCGTTATCAGCCAGGGCCTGCTCGCTCAGGCGGGCGAGGGCGTTGAGGTCTTTCCAGTCGGCGGCAGCCAGCGGCAGGCCGCCCTTGCGACCTTCGGCCAGCACACCTTGAGGCTGCCAGTCGAGGTCGAAAATGTTCAGGTAGTTGGCACCCAGCACATCGCGCACATAGGTCAGCAGGGGTTCGGTGCGAAAGGCCGCGGCGAAGCTGTAGGCCATGTAGCCGGTAACGCTCACGGTGTCTTCGGCGGTGAACGGGCGCTTGGGAATGCCCAGCACATCGAATTCCACGGGCCGGGTGTGGCTGTCCTGATAGGCGTTGATCCCGTCCAGGTAGGCTTGCATGGCGCGCCAGGCTGGGGATTGCGGGTCTTGTTCGGTCACATAGGCCGCGGCGCGCTCACGGATGCGCAGGCTGCGCATCAGCTTGTCAGTATCGAGCAGCTTCGGCCCCAGCACCTCGGCCAGCTCACCACGGGCGAGGCGGCGAATGATCTCCATCTGGAACAGCCGATCCTGGGCATGGACATAACCGAGGGCGCGGTACAGGTCGGTTTCGTTCTCGGCGCGGATATGCGGCACACCGCGTTCGTCGTAGCGCACCGTCACCGAGCCATGCAGCCCTTGCAACTGCACCGTGCCTTGGCGGGTGGGCTGCTTGCTGTAGAGGTAGCCGCCCGCGACGATGATCGCGGTGACGATCAATGACAGGAAGGCGATGAGGGTGCGCTTCATGGTGATTCCTTATTCTGGTGACAGCGGTCCCATGGTCTCGCTGTTGATTCCCTGTTTAGCATATGGCTGCTTCCCGGCGCATCGTCCGTCGGAGGGATTTTCTCCAGGTCGCCTCGCGGGCGGGAGTATAGGCGGTGGAAGGTTTCGGGCAGCGGCTGGGCGTTGGAGGCCGCGCTGCGAATCGGAAGGCTATCGTTGATCGGCACAGCATTCACGTCTGCCGTCGTCCAAGCGCAAAGGGATGTGAGTCGGCGTGTGTCGCGAGGGCCGGCCGCAGGAGGCTCCTGCGGCCGGCGTAGAGGGGTGGTTTCAGCCGGTGATCGTCAAGCCATCGAAGGATGGCCCGGCGAATTCATCAGCTTGGCCGGGTAGTGGGTGCAGGTTCGTTGGACGGTCCGCCCTGGGTCCGCGCTTCGCCTCGCTCTGCCAGTTGAATGTCATCGCCAGAGGCTTTTTTAGGCCTCGTTGCCAGGCTCTGGGCCCATTCGGTACCCAGGTTAAGCCCTGCGATAGCGGTTTGCGGAACGACCTGGGTAAGGCCGCGGGTCACGTGGTAGGTATTTTCGAGGTCGCGCCGCCAGCCTTCCGGCTGGGTGTGGGGCAGACCGTCGCGGTTTGGACTTGTCACGTTCTGCAGCGGTACGTTTGCTCGCTTGGTCAGGTCATCTTTGCCGCTCAGCGCCTTGTTTTCGAGCGGTGCCGCCACGCTGTTGGCAAAGAACGGAAGCAGCGTCAGGCCGGAGGAGAAAAAGGTGGTGACAATCTGCTCCATTTTTTCCCGCACTTCCGGGTTTTCACCCACCGCGGCTGCGTCACCCACGGCTGTACGCATGGCGACCCCTTCGCCTACGCCTACGATCCGGTTGGCGTAGTCGCTGATGTTGGTCATGCTGATCGGGTTGAGCTTTCCTGTCGCTTCGGAAAACGCCTTGGGTAGCAGCTCGCCCCAGTTGCGGTTTTCCGTTGTCACCCGGTAGGTAGGGATCTCCTCGTCACCGTGGGTTTGCGCATATTTCGCCACTGCCTGGCCACCCGCCATGAAGGAGCCACCCACTGCGGATGCCGCCGAGCGGGCGAGGATGCCGCTGGCATTTGTCGAGGAGAATTGATCAATGGTGTCGCGCACAGCATGGGCGGCACCGAAGGCGAGGTAGCCGGTGAAGTCACCGCTCATGGTGCCAAAGTTATTCGCGTTCTGTTTGAGCTTGAAGTCGTTGCGCTTTTGCTCCTGTGTGAGGTTGAGGGCATCGCGTCCAGCGTTCTCGACCCGACGTCCGTCCTGCGTGACGACTTGCAAGGCCTTGGGATAGACCGACATCGGATCGACTTTTTCCAGGCCGGCGCCGATGGTCTTGTCGACGACGACCTGGACGAATGGGCGGATGCCGTCGCTGATCACCTTGTGGGCGGCGCCAAGCACCGTCGAGGTCGCCGCGACATGCTTGCCGTAGGAGGCGTCCGCCATTTTTTCATCGATCGACGCAGTGATGGCGCCAAAGTGACCCGCAGACGCCACGCCCTGCGGGATTCCCGCCCCGGCGAACACCGCCAGGCCGGTTACAAAGCCGCTCTTGGTCTTGAGGTCGGCGACATAGTCCTGGCGTGCGACGTTCTTCAGCGCGGTGTCCAGCACCTCGTTTTTCTTCGTCGCCGTTGCCAGTTCGCTTGGCGTGTTCGGCTTGTCGTCATCGGTCTTGAGCAACTCGCCAAGCTCCCCCTGGACCTCGCGTAACTGGCCCAGTTGATCCTTCGCCTGGTCGCGTGCGGCCGGGGGAAGGCTCTCGTTGTTCGCCGCTTGTTGCGCATGCTCGATTCGGCTTTCCATGAAGGTATTCAAGCGCGTGGGCATGTCTTGCGTCATGGCTTGCATGACACCTTTGGCATAACCGCGGAAGGCTTCATGGCTATTTTGCAGCAGCTGGCGATCGTTCCCTTCCGGGGTTTTATCGATGACTTCCTGGCACAACGAATGATAGGCGCCAAGGGTATTACCCATGCGCTCGCAGTGTTTGCCCCAGACGGCTTTGAAACCGCCGTCCTCTTTCCTGTCGTCCTCGTTTTTGCCCAGGTACTCGTTGAAGTCCTTGACGAATGCTTCGGTTTCTTCGTGGCCCGACAGCATCGGGTGCGGTGTGCCGCCGAGTTCGGCGAGATGCTTCTGTACATCTTGATAACTTGTGCCTGGCGCGTAGCCCAATACTTTGCCTTCCAGGCTCATATGCTCACGTGCATAGCCAATGGGGTCGCTCTCAGGGTTTTTCTTGCCGAGGCTGTTGACCAGTCCTGTCAGGCGCTGCTGCCGGGTCCTGAGTGTTTGCTGGGTCTTGTCGGTCGCCTGTCCTTCGAAGTGATAAGGCACCAGGGGATTGGTGGAGGGCCGAACCTGCCCGGACAGGCTGGTTCCCACCGGCGTGATCCGATCGTCCTGCTGGTGCAACGCCGCCGATCTGGTGCTTCGTCCTACTGATAAATCTGGCATGTCGTGCTCTCCTAGATTGACAGGGCGCTGTTGAGCCCGGTGCTACGGGGGGTGGGCTTGGCGGTGTCGTTTGGGCTGGCGCCGTCGAAGAAGTAGCCATCGCGCCAAATCAACGCCATGTCGGCGGCACCGCCCATCAGCCCGAGCAGGCGCTCGGCCGTGAGGGTTTCCAGGGGGACGTGGCCGATCAGGATTACCTGTTCGCTGTCGCGGTTGTAAGACAGGGAAGGGCAGAACGCGCCGCTCAGCAGGTACAGGTTGGTTTCCAGTAGCCGTTGCAGGACCGCTTCCCGATTCGCCACCGGCAATGGCCCGAAGCTGCAGTAGATAAAGACGTCTCCCTCACCCACGCCAGGGGTGTGCTTCAGGGAAAAGTCCACATCCTTGACCGACAGGTTCGCCTGCTCGTAGAACGCTGCCGGGGTAGGAATCATTGTGAGTTCGCAGAGCTGATCGATCAGCTTGCAATAGATGGGTGACGCCATGAGTGACCTCGCATTGTCATCCAGGCGCCGACGAGCGCCTGCTGCCCATGGTGAGTGACACCTGCGGCATTTCGGTTCCAACCGACCGCCGCTGCGGGCCGATGCCGACGCGCCGGGCGAACTGCGTGGAACCGCAGCCCTGTGATCTGCCACCCAATGGCGCCACCTCACTCAAGGTTGACCGCCCATGTCCCGATCACTTGCACCTTTGCCGGCCCTTCGAATCGTCCCCAAAGGGTTGTCCATGCTGGCCGTGGCGACCTTGCTGTATGGTTGCCAGCACCTCGAACCGCAGCTGACCATTGGTGATCCTTCCGCCAACGAGCCTTACCGCTCGCAACTGCGCTGGCTTGAGCCGGCGCCTACGGACACGATCATCCAGATCGGCGAGTCATCCCCGCAAAGCGGCGGCAGCCTGTGGACGCGCATGCGCCAGGGGTTTTCCTTGCAGGCCAAGACCCAGGGGGTGGCGCGCATCGATGAGCAACGCCGCTGGCTGATGGATCGCCCGGCGTTTCTCACCCAGACCGGACGCGCCGGTAGTCGCTACTTGCACTTCATCGTGGGCGAACTGAACAAGCGCAACATGCCGCTGGAACTGGCGCTGTTGCCGGCCATCGAGAGCGGGTTCAATCCGAACGCCCAATCGCCGGCCCAGGCCCTGGGCCTCTGGCAATTCATTCCCGCCACGGGACGCCGCTACCAATTGCAGCAGGGAGGCGACTATGACGAGCGCCGGGACATTCCGTCATCGACGCGGGCCGCCCTGGATTATTTGTCCTACTTGCACGATTACTTCGACGGCGACTGGCTACTGGCGCTGGCCGCCTACAACGCCGGGGAAGGGCGGGTGCGCGACGCTATCACGCGCAATCGCGCCCGCGGCCTGGCAACCAATTATTGGAACCTGTCGTTGCCCGGTGAAACCCAGAACTATGTGCCGCGACTGCTGGCGCTGTCGCAACTGGTGAATGCGCCCGCCGACTATGGCGTGAGCCTGGCGCCCATCGCCGACCAGCCGTACTTCCAGATGGTCGCCTTGGCGCAGCCCGTGGACCTGGCGCACCTGGCGCTGTTGTCCGGTGTGCATGAGCGAGAGTTGCGCATGCTCAACCCTGCCGCGCGCGGCCGGGCCAGGGGGCGCTTGCTGATGCCCATGGAAGCGTCGCGCAGGTTGCAGGCCCAACCGGACATGATCGCCAAGGCGGCGCTGCCCCGCGTGGCCGGTAGCGAAGAACAAGTGGTTGCCTCACCCGATACCGGCGTGGCCGAGCCGCAGGTGGCAGAGGTGGTCGTGCCGCCAGGGGTGTGAGCCGATTATCCGCCATGTTGATCGTTCCCACGCTCTGCGTGGGAATACATCCCGTGACGCTCTGCGTCACCTTCCAGAAGCGGAACGCGGAGCGTCCCTGGCGGCATTCCCACGCGGAGCGTGAGGAACGATCTTCCACAGCCCCCACCACCTGATCTTTCGGATCTCCAGGGCCTACAGGCAGCCCATCGCGACATTGGCCAGGCCGCGTGCACGTGGGTCCATCAAGACGTAGGAGCCAATGGTGTTGCAGGCGAAGCCGAACGCCACGCCGCGCTCAGGGTCGGCAAACCCGATGGTGCCACCGGCGCCCATGTGGCCGAACGCCTCGTTGCCCATGCCATAACTGCCGTTCGCCACGTCCGGCTGGTTGAGCATGATGCCCAGGCCGAAGCGCGTGGGGGTCTGGATGGTCGGGTCGTATTCGGCGCTGTGCTCGCGCAACATTTCGTTGAGCAGCGGCGACTCCAGCAGTTGCCCGTCGAGCAGACCGGCGTAGAACGCCGCCAGGCTGCGGGCATTGCCATGTCCGTTGGCCGCCGGTTGGGTCATGCGTTTCCAGCCCGCCTCGTTACTGCGTCCCAGCACCATGGGTGGGTTGGCGAAGGCCAGTGTGCTCATGGCGGTCGGCTCGTTGAGCACGTCCGTCAGTACTCGCCCAAAGGCCTCATCGTCGATCTCGTCTTTGGTGCGTGCCATGTAGGCGCAGCGCGCGATGGTCGCGTCGTCCAGGCCGAGGTGGAAGTCCAGCCCGAGCGGCACCGCGACCCGCTGATGGATGCTTTGCGCCGGCGTCAGGCCATCCACCCGGCGTAGCAGTTCGCCGAGGATCCAGCCGAACAGCAAGGGCGAATAGGTCTGCTGTTCTCCGGCTGCGGCCCAGGGAGTTTCCTCGGCGATCAGGTCGGTCATGGTGTGCCAGTCGTAGAGGGTTTCCGGTGCCAGGGGCGTGCGCAGCGCTGGCAGCCCGGCACGGTGGCAAAGCACCTGGCGCAGGGTGATCGACGCTTTGCCGGCGTTGGCGAATTCGGGCCAGTAGCGGCAGACCGGCGCGTCCAGCTCCAGGCGTCCTTCGCCGACCAGCTGCATGATCGCCACCGCCGTGAAGGGCTTGGTGCAGGAAAACAGATTAAGCAGCGTGTCGCGCTGCCAATGGTTGTCCGGCTCCGGCCCGGCAGTGCCGGCCCACAGGTCGATGACGGTTTCGCCGTCAATCTGGATGCACAGGGCGGCGCCGCGTTCGAAGGGGCTTTGCATCAGCCGGATAAACGCCTCTTTGACCGGTTCGAAACGGGTGTCGCATTGGCCATGGATAGCAGGTGCACGCGTCATGTCAGCTCCACACAAGGGTTGGTGTTTCCCTTTGAGTGACCGTGGCCGTGCAAACGGTTCACCGGCACATACTACAGACCCATGTAGGAGCGAGTTCGCTCTCACAGGTAATGCTGTTCACTTAAGCGTTTATCGGAGATTTGGTCTCCATTCCGAGGCCTGTTTCAGGTGTATATACATCCGTTTCTCCGGTAACGGCGACTTATGGTTCCGCCCTTACGGCGGCTCACTTTTGAGAAGCCCGGGAGCCGGCCCAGTCAAAAGTAAGCAAAACGCTCTTGCCCCACCACTCGCTGCCTCGCTTAGGCTCGGCATGCCCGAACGCAGGCATTGCTCCGTGGGCCGCCGCGAAGGGCCATCCATGGCCCAGCGCGGCTACCTCGGCATCCATGCCGAGGTGCCCACTGCGCAATACCTGCGTTCGGCCATCGTGGTTAACGGGGCGCTCGAGATCAACGTCCACCGCGAGGCGGCCTAATAGCCGACCTGGCTCTCCCGGTCGTACACCCGTCAGATCTGTGGGAGCAAAGCTTGCTCGCGAAGGCGATGTGTCAGTTTGCGGTGATGTTGGATGTGCTCGCGATAGCGGTGGTGCAGATGCCTAGAAGCTCGACCTGCCCTTTGTTCTTGCTTTGGGGCTCTAAGTGAACAGCATTGTGCCCCCACAGGGATCTTTTTTGGCGCGCCCTGCCACTCAGGAGCAATGATTGATGCCCCTGGAGAGTGTTCATGGCTTACGAGCGTACCCTTGATTTGAATAGCGACGCGTTTCGCGGCGAGGCTTATCGGCATTATGCGGCGCTGCGCCAGGCGTCCCCGGTGTTCTTCAGCCAGGCCGAAGGGCAGTTGCCGATGTGGTACGTCACCGGTGCCCGGGAAGTCGAGGAGGTGCTGCTGGACAACGAGCGCTTCGCCCGTGACCCGTCGCGGATCGATGCGCAGTTCGCTGCGATGCTCGGTGGTGAGCAATCCATCGCGTTTCTTAACGACCACATGCTCAACCGCGATGGCGACAGTCATCGCCGCTTGCGTCGCCTGGTCAACAAGGCCTTCACGTTGAAGGCGGTGAACGCCCTGCGGCCGCGTATCGAACAGATCGCCGAGACGTTGCTGGAGCCCGTGCGGTCGAGCGGGCAAATGGACGTGGTGAGCCAATATGCATTCCCTTTATCGATCACCGTCATCGCCGAGCTGCTTGGCGTCCCCGCGCACGACCGTGACGATTTTCGTCGCTGGTCCCACATGATCGTCCAGCAGGTGGGGCACGACCTGAGTGAGTTGCGGCATTGCTACAACGAATTCGCGGGCTACATGCTCGCGTTGATCGACCAGCGTCGAGCACAGCCGGGCGATGACCTGGTGTCGGCGCTGGCGCAGGTCGAGGAAGAGGGCAGCATGCTCAGCCAAAGTGAGCTGTGCAGCATGATCGCGCTGCTGATCATCGCCGGGCACGAAACCTCGGCATCGATGATCGGCAATGCGGTGCACATGCTCGTGCAGCATCCGAAGGCGCTGGCGCGATTGCGTGACGAGCCGGCGTTGATGCCTGGCGCGGTCGAGGAGTTTCTGCGCTATGACTCCTCGGTGGAGCGGGCCATGGTCCGCTTCGTTACCCGAGACACCGAACTGGCCGGGCAACGCTTGCTGCGCGGGCAACTGCTGATCGCGGTGGTAGGCTCGGCCAATCGTGACGAAGCGCTGTGTGCAAATCCTGACACGCTCGACATCACCCGCCTGGCCTGCCCGCACATGTCGTTTGGCAAAGGCACGCACTATTGCCTGGGCGCCTCGTTGGCCCGGCAGGAGTTGGAAATTGCACTGAATACACTTCTTCGATGCTGCCCTGGGCTGCAATTGGCGGTCGATCCCGGCGCCGTACGCTGGCGTTATGTGCCCAACTTCAGAGGGCCGGAGGCGTTGCCGGTGCGCTGGTCGGTGGATTGATGAGAACGAGCAAGCTCGCGCTGGGTTCTGTAGGAGCTGGCGAAGCCTGCGATCTTTTGATCTTTTGATCTTTCGCTTGAGATTCAAGTGTCTGGGGAAAGATCGCAGCCTCGTTGCACTCGACAGCTCCTACACAGCTCCTACACAGCTCCTACACAGCTCCTCCAGTGGGAGTCACTGGGCTGTGCAAAAAATGGCATCGGCTCGAATGAGCGCAGGCCCATGCCTGAGAAAGAGGCGGCTCGCCCGACTATCCAGCCGGACGAGCCGTGGACTCACGCCAGGCTGGCCTCCTCGTTTTGCGCTGGCGCTGAAAGGGTGGTGGATGCCGTGTCGCCTGGCGTCAGGTGCAGTCCGTAGAGCACGACGTCCGCACGGTTATCAGCGAACCGGGCAATCCCTGGAAAGCGTCCCCATTGGGTCGCGCCAAGCCCTTGTACGCCGCGTTTACTGGCCTCGTTGTGCTCGATGATCCAGGCCACCAGCGTCTCGAAACCATACTGCCTGGCCAACACCACCGCGGCTTGGCCAAGGCGGATGCCGACACCGCTGCCGATGTGGTCGCCGCGCACGTAGATCGACACTTCGCCGGTCAATCGGCAGGCCTGGGCGCCCCAACAGAAGCGGTTGACGATCAACCAGGCGATGACTTCACCTGCGCGTTCGAGCACGTAGATCGGATCACCCTCGTTGACGAAACAGTCGACGAAAAACGTCATTTCCTTCAGGGAAAACGCTCTGAGCACGGGGGAGCTGGTACCTCCCAGAGCGCTTTCGTTGAAGATATCTGTCATCACCGGCAAGTCGTCGGGGGTGTAGCGGCGCACGCCGCGAGGCAGGTCGGGCCGACTGTTCAAACGATTATTGGTCATGGCCGGGCTTCTCCATAGACGCTTCGTTTGAGTTGTTCACGCGCGCGAAACAACCTTGAGCGCACGGTGCCAATGGGGACACCCAGACGTTCGGCGGCATCGCGGTAGCTGCTCTCGGTGTCCACGGCGGTCCACAGGGTGTCGCGCATGTCCTTGGGCAGCGCGTCCATGGCTATCAGCGTACGGTCCAACAGCCGACGGTTGTCGCACAGTTCACTCAGGTCAATGTCGTCACTGGACTCGTTGAACTCGCTTTCATCGAAAGTGCTCAGCGGTGGCTGCGCGTAGAAGCGGCGGAAATGGTTGCGGATCAGGTTGAGGGCGATACCGCACAACCAAGTGTCCTGCTTTGCCAGCCCTTTGAACTTCTGCTGGTTGCGCCAGGCTTCCAGGTACGTGAGCTGGATGATGTCGTCGGCGTCGTCTTGATTGAGTACACGTTTTTGCACAAACAGACGCAGTTTGCGCGCCTCGCCGAAGCAGATGCCTGGCGCACCTGCGGGTGCCGGGGAGGTTTTCGGGGGGGCCATGAGATTCAGGCTGTTCATCAATAAATCCCTCTGAGTAGGTTCCATAGCGTCGATAAAAAATGTCGACGTTTCCCCTGTCAGCAGGACCTGTGCCAAGCCGGTTTAATGATTTATCTACTTGATAAATAATGGTTTTTGTTTAGTGTTTTTGCTCTATTTGTGCAAGAGCATGCACAACCGTCCCAAACTCCACTGCATGAAATTGCACCGAGCGAACGCTCGGGCAGGAAACCCTCCCTAACTGGTCAGAAAAGGCCACGACCGCGGATGGAACTGAATGCTGGATCGCCGCCACCCACTGAGCGTCCGAAACCACGCTCATGGCCATCATGAAAGTAGAAGCCCCGACAAATGCGCATATTGCCGTCAACCTTGCCCAGGCCGCTTCGGCCGTTGTGGGCATGGGCAGGCCTGTCGAATCGTTTCAGGCCGTGCAGTCCAATTCGATGGAGGAGGTCGGCATGACCTTCAGCCATCATGTGGAGCGCAATACCAAGGCGCTGAGCCAGCGGCGCATCCGCAATGCCCGCAGCGAGGTGGGCCAGATGCGCGTCGAGACGCGCGAGCAGTTGGAGGAGTGGTACGACCAACTTGGCCACCCAGGCAAGCAGAGCCTGGGGGCAATGGCCGCCCAGGCGGGTTTGTTGTTGTGTGGCGAGCCGGTGCTTGAAGAGGTGGTGCAGTCCACGGGTGGTGACCCGGCCCGTACCGACCTGATCCTGCAGCAAGCGTTGCGCGAGGCCGAAGTGCAAGGTCGTCTCGTTGAAGCCCAGCGCGCTCGCGACTACCTGCAGCTATTGCGCGAGCGTTATGGCGCGCAGATCCAGGCGGGCATGAACATCGCCGAGGCCTTGCGCGCTGCGGGCGGCGATCCCGAACTGCGCCAGGCAGTACGGCGGCTCTACTACGACACCGTGGTGCTCAAACAGTCGTTGCCCACCATGATGCAGGCGCTGCTTGGCTTGTTCGGCGAGGCGGCATTCGTGCCGGGGCTGGATATGATGCGCCGGGCACTGGCTGACGACATCGCCGCCCACACACCGTCACGTCCTACCGCGCTATTGCGCACGTTGTTGATCGGCCTGGCCGCCTCGACGCAACTTGGCAGTGTCCTGCACAGCTGCCGCCGTTTGCTCGAACAACTGGCCTACAGTTGCCCGGCCAGCCAGCTCACGGCAGTGCTGTTGCTCCAGCGCATGCTGGGGTTTGTCAGCAGTGGCCTGTCGGCGGCGGAAGTACGGCGCATCGGGCGTGAATTGGGTGGAGAAGAGGAGCGCGACCAACTGGTCTCCCTGAACGGCCTGTACCCCTTGCTCAAGCGTTTGCCGCTGCCCCTCTGGCGGGATAGCAAAAGCCGACAGACCGCGCTGAAGAACCTGTTGGTGCTGCTCGATGAGCGCTCCCGTGGCGAGCCCCGAAGCCAGACCGCCGCCCCGGTGATTGGAGCGCGCTCATGATCGCCCTGTTGAACAAAGTCGCCAATGAAGCGGTGCGACGCATCGAGGTGGTTGCGGCGTTCGTGGTGCTCGGCATCGTGTTCATGCTGATCCTGCCCTTACCGACCTCGGTGGTCGATGCGCTGATCGCGATCAACATCTGTATCTCCTGCCTGCTGATCGTGATCTCGCTGTACCTGCCACGGCCGTTGGCGTTTTCCTCGTTTCCCGCGGTGCTGCTGCTGACCACGCTGTTCCGGCTGGCGTTGTCGGTGGCAACTACCCGATTGATCCTGCTCCAGGGCGACGCCGGTCATATCGTCCAGGCGTTCGGTAATTTCGTGGTCGGAGGCAACCTTGCAGTCGGCTTGGTCATCTTTCTCATTCTGACGGTGGTCAACTTTCTGGTGATCACCAAGGGCTCGGAGCGGGTCGCCGAAGTGGCGGCGCGGTTCACCCTGGATGCGCTGCCGGGCAAGCAGATGTCCATCGACAGCGACCTGCGCGCGAACCTGATCGATGTCAGTGAAGCCCGGCGGCGTCGCGAGGAGTTGAACAAGGAAAGCCAGCTGTTCGGTGCGATGGACGGGGCGATGAAATTCGTCAAGGGCGATGCCATCGCGGGTTTGGTGATCGTGGTGATCAACCTCATCGGTGGCTTTACGGTCGGCATGATGCAGCACGACATGGGCGCGTCTGAATCGATGCATTTGTATGCCGTGTTGACCATCGGTGACGGTCTGATCGCGCAGATTCCGGCACTGCTGATTTCCCTCACCGCGGGCATGATCATCACCCGGGTGTCGCCGGAAGGGCAGCCGGCGGGCAGTAGCGTCGGCAAGGAAATCGCCCAGCAGTTGACCGCCGAACCCAAGGCCTGGGTGATCGCTTCGGTGGGCATGCTCGGCTTCGCGGCCTTGCCCGGCATGCCCACGCTGGTGTTCATCGTCATCGCCTTGATCACCGGCACCGCCGGCATCGTTCAGCTCTACTCGCGCGCCCGGCAGGCACGCCAGGGTGACCAGCCAGCGGAGGTCGTGGCCCCTGCACAGAACGGCGCTGAAGACCTGCGCAGCTTCGACCCGACCCGTGCCTTTCTTTTGCAGTTTTCCAAAGCCATGGAAGGTAACGCTGCCGCCGAGGAAGTCATCCAGGCGATCCGCAAGAAGCGTAACGCGCTGGTGGCCGGCTTTGGCCTGACCTTGCCGCCTTTTGAGATCGAATACAGCGCGTTGCTGGAGGACGACGAGTTCCGCTTCTGCGTGCACGAGGTGCCGATGTTGCGGGCCACTTTCGGAGAGCGCGTGGCGGTGGCGCGCGGGCCGCTGCCGTTGGAACCGCGCGACGGGCAGGTCGGCAGCGAGGTGCGTGACGAGCAGCAGTGGCTCTGGCTGACGCCCGACGATCCGCTGCTGGCGGACGAACGCGTGGAGGCGGTGTCGGCCGCCGAGTTGCTGGTGGAGCGGATGAGCCGCGCGATGTTTGCCACGGGCCCGCAATTCTTGGGGCTTCAGGAGAGCAAGTCGATTCTCAGTTGGCTTGAAGCGGGCCAGCCAGAACTGGTGCAGGAGCTGCAGCGGACCATGCCCCTGGCCCGTTTCGCCGCCGTGCTCCAGCGCCTGGCCGGCGAAGGTGTGCCGCTGCGCGCGGTGCGGCTGATCGCCGAGTCCTTGATCGAACATGGGCAGCACGAGCGTGACGTCGGTGCGCTGACCGACTACGCGCGCATCGCCCTGAAGTCGCAGATCTATCACCAGTACCGCGACGAAGACGGCCTGCACGTGTGGCTGTTGACGCCGGAAACCGAAGGCCTGTTGCGCGATGCGCTGCGCCAGACCCAGACGGAAACCTTTTTTGCCCTGGAAAGCCTGCATACCCGCGCCTTGGTGATGCAGTTGCGCGAAGGTTTCCCGTTGCGCGCCAAGCGCGTGGCCGTGCTGTTGGTGGCGCAAGACCTGCGGGCACCGCTGCGCGATTTGTTGCGCGATGAATTCAATCACGTGCCCGTGCTCGCCTTCAGCGAGTTGCACAGCAACGCCCAGGTCACCGTGCTGGGGCGCTTTGACCTCGAGCAGGAAAAACTACGGATGGAGGATGCTGCGTGACGGGCTTGTCTTGGCACGCCAGCAGCGGTGCCTCCACGTAACGATGCAAATCCAGGTGCGTTCGATGGCCTGGCTGTGACAGAGGACGGGGGCCGCCGGTGCCCCGTCGTACAACCGGGTCGTGGGCGAGCATCTGTCGCCCCTTGAGGAATTGACCATGTTCGAACTGCGAGTCTTGAGTGGTCTGCACCGAGGTGCGGCGTTGCCGCTGATTGGCGAGCAATGGGTGGTCGGGGCGGCGGAGGAGGCCGACCTGGCGCTTTACGATCCGGGCATCTGTGGGCGTCACGTGGGCCTGCGGCAGGTGCAGGGTCAGTGGCTGCTGGAACGGCTGGAGGGCACGGTTTGCGATGGACAAGGCCAGCCTTGGGCTGCGGCCGAGCCCTTGCAGAGCAATGCCCCGTTTGCCGTGGCAGGCGTTTGGCTATGCTTGGCCCCGGCTGATCAACCCTGGCCCGAAGAGGCGGCACTGGATGATGCCGCGCATCTGGCGTCGGACCGGGAAACCCCGAAACCCGCCATGCGGCCGTCCTGGCCCAAGCGCCTGGCCATTGCCGCTGCGGTGATCACCGTTGCCTCCAGCGCCTGGGCCTTTACCAGCCAACCGGCGCAGCCCGTGGCGCGCAGCCCGGCCCAGCAGCTCAAGCAGACGAAGGTGGCCTTGGACAATGTCGAGGCGGTCCGCCTGGAGCTTGATCGCATGTTGCAGGAACGTGATCTGGGCGCCGGTGTGCGGGTCGAGAGCCAGGGCGACCGGCTGGTCCTGGTGGGCGAGTTGCCGCGCCAACGCCTGGCGATGGTCGAACGGTTGATCGAGCGCTTCCACGACCGCTACGAAACGCCGATCGGGATCACCGCCAACGTCAACGAACGGCTGACGAAGCTGCCGTTTCAGATCGCCCAGATCGTGGGCGGTAAGCATGGCCACGTGGTCACCGCCGATGGACGTCGGTTGTTCCTGGGCGACCAGATCGATGGCCTGCGCTTGACCGCCATCGACAGCGGCAAAGTCACCTTCGAGGGCGACCAACGCTACGAGGTCACTTGGTGATGACGCAGGCGGCCATCGCGCGACTGGAGGCCTGGGAGGCCGGGCAATTGGCGTACTTGCGTCGCTTCGCGCCGGTCATGGTGCGCGGACGGGTGCAGCGGGTCAGTGGCATCTTGCTGCAGTGCCGACTGCCGGGGGCGCAGATCGGCGACCTCTGCCGGGTCGAGCGCGACGCCCGCGAGCCGCTGCTCGCCGAGATTGTCGGCTTCGACCAGCACGATGCCCTGCTCAGTGCCCTGGGCGGCCTGGAGGGGATCCGGGTCGGTGCGGCGGTGGAGCCGCTGGGCATGCCGCATCGGGTGTGCGTGGGACCGGAGCTGCTGGGTCAGGTGCTGGATGGCTTCGGCCGGCCCCTGTTGGACGGCGGGACGGGGGCGTTCGCCGGCCCGCATGTGCTGCACGCCTCGGAGGTGATTGGCGAGGCGCCTGCACCCACCGCACGACCGCGTATCCAACGGCCCTTGATGACCGGCGTACGGGCCATCGACGGCCCGCTGACGCTCGGTGAAGGCCAGCGTGTGGGGCTGTTCGCCGGCGCCGGTTGCGGTAAGACCACGTTGCTGGCGGAGATTGCCCGGAACGTTGACTGCGATGTCATCGTGTTCGGCCTGATCGGCGAGCGTGGGCGCGAACTGCGCGAATTCCTCGACCATGAGCTGGATGATGAACTGCGGGCCCGTGCGGTGCTGGTGTGCGCCACCTCCGACCGCTCCAGCATGGAACGCGCCCGTGCGGCGTTCACCGCGACGGCACTGGCCGAGGGTTTTCGTGCCCGGGGCCAACGCGTGCTGTTGCTCATCGATTCGCTGACCCGCTTCGCCCGGGCCCAGCGTGAGATCGGCCTGGCCGCCGGCGAGCCGTTGGGGCGCGGCGGCCTGCCTCCGTCGGTCTACGGCTTGCTGCCGCGCCTGGTCGAGCGGGCCGGCCTGACCAACGAGGGCGCTATCACCGCGTTTTATACGGTGCTCATCGAGCAGGACTCCATGAACGATCCCGTGGCGGATGAAGTGCGTTCGCTGCTCGACGGTCACATCGTGCTGTCACGCAAGCTCGCGGAGCGCGGCCACTACCCGGCAATCGATGTGCTGGCCAGCCTGTCGCGAACCTTGGCCAACGTGGCCGAGGCGGAGCACCTGCGGGCGGGCATCAATCTGCGTCGATTGCTGTCGGCCTATGAGCAAATCGAACTGATGTTGCGCCTGGGCGAATACCAGGCCGGCGCCGACCCCTTGACCGACCTGGCGGTGGAGTCGCGTGGCGCCCTGGACGCCTTTCTGCGCCAGGACCTGCGTGAGCCGGAGCCGTTTGCGTCCACGCTCGCTCACCTGCAGCAGTTGACCGCCTATGTCCCGGGTTGATCTGGACGCCCTGGCGCCGATACGCCGCCACCGCGAAGCGCAAGCCGAGCGGGCGTGGCGCCAGCAGCGCGAGCTTTTGCGTGAGCGCGAAGCCGCGGTTGCCGCCGCGCGGGCGCAGATGCAGGCGACTCGTGAGCAGCAGGCGGTGCAGCGCGAGGCGTTGTACGGCGAGCACCGTGGCCGGGCCTTGAGCGTGTGCGAACTGAATGCCTGGAGTACCCAGGAACGTCGTTTGATCGGCGAGCTGGCCGAGCAAGCGCGGGCAGTGCAGGCACTGGACGACGAACAGGCGCAACAGGCACAGCACACCGCTGCTGCCCAGCAGCGGCTACAAGGGCGCCGGCGAGATCTGGAAAAGCTCAGCGCAATGATGGAGTACCTGGTGGAGACCCCCAGCGATGAATGAACGCAGCGTGCGCGGTGGGCCGACATCGCACAGCAACCCCTCGGCGGCCCCCCTTCGGCAACCGCCTCGAGCGTATGAGCAACCGCCTGCCCAGGTGAGCCGGGCAAGTCGTCCGGCGGCACGTGAGTCCGCCCCTGCCACCGGGCGCGACCCGGACATGACGGCAGGAAGCAGTGACGGTTACTGGTTCCGCCAGTGGGTCGATGCGCCACGGGGCGGCGCGCAGGATGACAGCGCCGGCACCGGTTCGCTGTCGGGCCTGGTGAATCTTTCGAGCGGCGAAGAGGAGGCGTTTGTCGACCAGCTCACGCCACGGTTGCGCGCCACGCTCGACCAGCAATTGGACCTGCTGCTGCATCTTCCCAACCTGGGCCGCATCAAGGTATCCGCCCGGCGGCTAGGCGGGGCGTGCGGGTGGGACATCGGCCTGAGCAGCGAAAGTGCAGACGTACAGACGCGGCTGTCGGGTCGATCCGGCCGTCTCGAAGAGGCGCTGACCCAAAGCCTGGGCCAGCCGGTGAGCGTGCGCGTAGCGCGGGAAGAGGAGGTTAGCGCGACATGACCGTCCATGCATTGGTGCTGCCGACTGTGGGCAGCGAGGACGCCAGCGCCCGGCGACTATTGGGAGTTGGCGTCCGGTTGCCCTTCGAGGTGGCGGGCGAGACGGGGCTGCTGGAACTGACCCCGGGCGGCGTTGCGGCTGGGAGCACACGGTGTGTGCTGGCATGTGCCCATGGCGTCTTTACCCTGGACGAGCCCGGCGCGGTGCTCAGCCTGTTCGGTGAATGCCCGGTGGTCCTGCCTGCCGAACCCGGACCGGATGACGCGTGGTTCTGGTCACTGTTCCAGCAAACCCTGAGCGAGCCCCTGCACCAGGCATTCGGTTTTATCAAACCAGCGGTCGGACCCGCGGTGCAGGGCATTGCTTGCCGGCTCGACGTGAGGGTGGGCGCGGCCCGCGTCACGAGTCATCTGGAAATGACCGGTGCGACCCTGCTGGGGCTGCTTCGCGCTACGCCTTGGCAGCGGCGAACCGCGCCAGGGATCGCGGGCTTTGCGCTGCATGTTCCGTTGGAACTGGGACACCTGGCGCTGGCCGCCGGGCAGTTGGCGAGGTTGCGCCCCGGTGATGTGTTGGTGCCGCAAACCGCTCTGTTCGATTCATCCGGCCAAGGGCTGATTCGCCTGGGCCGGCATTGTTTGCAGGTGCGGGTACACAGTCGTGCCGCGCCGTTGCGCCTGACCTTGCTCGCTCTGGAGGAGACCGTTATGAGCACCACCGCCGACACCGACATCCTGACGCCGGACTGGGACGATAGCACCGGCTACGAACCTGACGCCCAAGCCGCCGAGGCGGCCGAGCACCCGGAGTCGGCCTATGCCGCCGCTGAAACCGAGGAGGTGCCAATGACGGAGCCGGTCGCTGCCGATCTCCCCGAGCGCTTCGACGACCTGCCGCTGACGCTGACGATACGCTGCGGTCATTTGAGCCTGACCTTGGGCGAGCTGCGCAATCTGGCGCCCGGCGCGGTGCTGCAAGTGCAAGGCGTGACACCGGGGACAGCGGCGCTGTTCTATGGCGAACGGGCCCTGGCCCATGGCGAGCTGGTCGAGGTCGATGGCCGGTTGGGCCTGCAAATCGCTCACGTGGATGTGGCTGGATGAGCTTCCAGGGGGTCGACCCCTTTCTGTTGGCGCTGTTCATCGGCGGGATTTCCTTGGTCCCCCTGCTGCTGATCATCTGCAGCGCCTTTCTCAAGATAACCATCGTGTTGACCATCACCCGTAACGCCATCGGCGTGCAGCAGGTGCCACCCAATATGGCGCTGTATGCCATTGCCCTGGCCGCGACGCTGTTCATCATGGCGCCGGTGGGCCACAACATCGCCGAAGAGCTGAAAGAACGGCCGCTGGACTTCAGCAACACTGAGGCGTTGCAAGGTTCTGCGCTAAACGCGATAAAACCGTTGCAGGCCTTCATGTCGCGCAATACCAACCCGGATATCCTCGCCCACCTGCTGGAAAACACCCAGCGGATGTGGCCCAAGGAGCGCGCCGAACAGGCCAGCCGCGACGACCTGATGCTGCTCATCCCGGCCTTCATGCTGTCGGAGCTCGAGGCCGGTTTCCAGATGGGATTTTTGATTTATATCCCGTTCATTGTCATCGACCTGATCGTGTCCAACCTGCTGCTGGCACTCGGCATGCAGATGGTCGCGCCCATGACCATTTCGTTGCCGCTCAAGCTGCTGATTTTTGTCCTCGTGCAGGGCTGGACGCAATTGCTCGACAGCCTCTTCTATTCCTATCTTTGAGGATGTGCGATGGACGCGCTGACGTTGTTTAAGGAAGGCATGTTGCTGGTGGTCCTGCTCTCCGCGCCGCCTTTGATCGTGGCGGTGATCGTCGGTGTGCTGACCTCCCTGGTGCAGGCCTTGATGCAGATCCAGGACCAGACCTTGCCCTTCGGCATCAAGTTGGTGGCGGTCGGGCTGACCTTGCTGGTCACGGGCCGCTGGATCGGCGTGGAATTGCTGGGACTGCTGCGTCGGGCATTCGAAATGATGGCCAACACCTGATGACGGCCCAGGCTTTTGTCCCGTATTTCGACTTGCTGCTGTCGATCGCGCTCGGCATGGCGCGCATTTACCCGGTCGCCTACCTGGTCCCGGTGTTTTGCTTCCAGCACCTGCGAGGCTTGCCGCGCCATGCCGTGGTGTTTGCCCTGGGCATGTTGCCGGCGCCCGGTATTCGCCAGGCGCTGATTGATGCCCAGGTCAATTGGCTGTCGCTGGCCGGGTTGATGTTCAAGGAGCTGGTGCTGGGCTTCTTGCTCGGGGTGCTGCTGGCGATGCCGTTCTGGTTGTACGAGTCGGTGGGCGCCCTGCTGGACAACCAGCGCGGTGCGCTCATCGGTGGCCAGTTGAACCCGGCCCTCGGCAGCGACACCACGCCCCTGGGCCTCTTGTTCAAGGAGATGACGATCTTGCTGCTGGTCACCACTTTGGGCATTGGCACGTTGACCCAGGTGATCTGGGACAGCTACCTGGTGTGGTCGCCCACCGTTTGGTTTCCATTGCCTGGCGCGGATGGCTTCGGTGTGTTTCTCGGGCTGCTCGGCGAAATGTTCATGCACATGATGCTCTACGCGGCGCCCTTTATCGGCTTGCTGTTGCTGGTGGAGTTCAGCCTGGCGCTGCTCAGCCTGTACAGCCCGCAATTGCAGGTGTTCGTCCTCGCCATGCCGGCCAAGAGCCTGATCGGCCTGGGCTTCCTGCTGTTCTACCTGCCCACGCTGTGGGACGCGATGACCGGCCGTCTCGGCCGCTATGGCGAAATCCGGCATCTGCTGCACCTGTTGTTGCCGTCACCCTGAAGGAGGGCTTCGGGCATGAGCGAAGACAGTGGAGAAAAGACCAAGCGGGCGACGCCGAAGAAGATTCGCGACGCGCGCAACAAAGGCCAGGTCGGCCAAAGCCAGGACTTGAGCAGCCTGCTGGTGCTTGCGGCGATCACCGAAGTGGCATTGACCCAGGCCGACGACAGCATGCAGGCCTTGGGAGACATGGTGACATTCCCGCTGCGTCGGCTGGATGTCGACTTCGTGCGGGCCTTTGAGGAAACCTTGGCCCATGCCGGTGGCGTGTTGCTCAATTTCACCTTGATGACCGTGGGACTGGCGATCGTCACGCGCCTGGTGGCCGGCTGGATACAGTTCGGTTTCCTGTTCGCCCCCGAGGCCCTGCAGCCGGACCCGAACCGCCTGAACCCGATGAACCAGGCCAAGCAGATGTTCTCCGGCCAGGCGCTGATCAACCTGTTCATGGGGCTGGTCAAGGCCGTGTTTATCGGCACCGTGATCTATCTGGTGACCCTGCCGGCACTCGGCTCGTTGATCAATCTGGTCAACGGCGACCTGCACAGCTATTGGCGCGGCTTGGCCAGCCTGTTTCGGCACATCATGCACATTTGCCTGGGCGTATTGCTGGTACTGGCGATTCTCGATTTCGGCCTGCAGAAATATTTCTTCGCCAAGCGCCTGCGCATGAGCGAGGAGGAGGTGCGCAAGGAGTTCAAGGAAATGGAAGGCGACCCCCATGTAAAAATGCATCGCCGCAGCCTGGCCCGGCAGTTGGTCGACCAGCCCGTCAACAAAGAGACCAAGCCGGTGGAAGACGCCGACATGCTGGTGGTCAACCCCACCCACTATGCCGTCGCGCTGTTGTATCGCCCCGAGGAAACGCCGCTGCCGCAGTTGATCGTCAAAGGCGTCGATGCCGAGGCTCGGGCGCTGATCGAGCGTGCGAAGGCGGCGCGGGTTCCGGTCATCCAGTGCGTCTGGCTGGCACGCACGATCTACCGTGAAGACGTCGGCGGTTATATCCCCCGGGAGACGCTCCAGGCGGTTGCGCATATTTATCGGGTGCTGCGCGAACTGGATGACGAGGCCAAGGGCGAGGTGATCGAGATTCCGGAATTGAACCAGCGTTGAGGTCGATGGAACCGATGCACACGCGGCTGCCACTCAGGGAGTGAGCCAGGCTCGTCCGGAGGATCCCGGCCTGCCGACAGTGCCCACCACACAGACATCGACTCGTGGAGGATTCCCATGCCCGAACCCAGACCCCTGACGAGCCCCTTAAGGGGCACAGGTGCCCTGCACGGCACCGACAGCTTATCGCCATCGCGCTCACCCTCGCTGAGCCAACGACCCCGCGAGGCGCAGCAGCGCGAAGGCACTCAAAGCCTGCATGGCCGGGGACGTTCCTCCTCGACACCACCGACGCTGCATCAGCGTGGCCGCACCCGAACGCGGGATACCAACCACGCGGCGGCACCGAATGACACGCAACCGCTGGATGACGCGCAAACGCCCAGCCGCACGCCGGACTCTTTCATGAGCGAGATGGAAACCCGTCAGAAGCAGTTGATGGAAAAGCAGTTCCAGCTGCAGATGGGCATGGAGGAACGCCAGAGCGCCATGTTGCTCGTTAAAAGCTCCGCCGACATGGCCAAGCTGATGAGCGATACGGTGACGGAGGTCACCAAGGGCTTCATGGACAGCGCAAGGAAAGTCATGCAGGAGGGTGGCGAGGCGATGAAGCTTCGATAAAGCGATGAGCCTGCATCAACCTGTGTAGGTGTCGTGTAGGAGCTGTGTAGGAGCTGTCGAGTGCAACGAGGCTGCGATCTTTCCCCAGCCACCTGGATCTCAAGCGAAAGATCAAAAGATCAAAAGATCGCAGGCTTCGCCAGCTCCTACAGAGTCCCGCAGTAGTAATTCCAGGCCACGGGTGCCTATCCCAATCGGGTGCGGCTCATGTGGAGCGAGGTCGGACGAGGGCTGCCCGGCGTTGCGGGCACCGCCAAGCGCGCCCGAACGTCGCCGACCTGGGCGATGAAACCGACGATCCAATGGCAGAACCGCACCTCATCGAGCATCGACAACGGACAATGGGCACACAGGCGAACGCTGCCCTTATCGTCCAGGGCCAACCAGCTGCCGCCGAGCAGATCCAGTCGAAAGTTGAGTTCCAGCAAGCGCTTGTGCAAGCCGGGCGCGTGGGTAGGCACATCGATCGAGCTATGGAGGATGGCGACATCGCCGTGATCGGGCAGCTCGATGATCACGGCTTCGCGGTTGCTCGCGTCATACAGCGCGCACACGCCACCTTCCAACTGCAAGTCCGCGTGCAAATGTTCCGCGAGGGCCGAGATCAAGCGCTGGGCAAGCGGTGCGACGGTCATGGAAAACCTCCCTCGATACAAAAGAGTTCATGAGTCATTGTGGCGAGGGGATTTATCCCCGTTGGGCTGCGTAGCAGCCCTGAAATCCGCCACCGTGTTGTATCAGGTTGATGTGATCAGTTCTTTGGGGCTGCTACGCAGCCCAACGGGGATAAATCCCCTCGCCACAGGTTCACCATGTTCCCGGTCCAAACAGTTCGTTGTGTTTCGCTCAATACGTGGCCGAGTAATCGTCGAGGTCTTCCAGGCCCAGCAGCGACAATTGCCGGGACTGGATTTCATCGAGCAGTTCAGTGGATAGCGGCGCGTCGGGCAGCGCCTGCCAGACCACGAGTGCTCGCTGCGGATCGAGAAATACGAACAGCTGTGCGTAGTCGGTCGGCTGGGCGAAACGCCGTTCGAGGGCATGCTGGATCTGGTTTGCGCGCAGCGCCTGGCTTTGTATTTGTAAGGCGAGCCCCACGCTGTGAGGCTCGCGTCGCAGGCAGAACTCAATGCCTGGGGCTATTTCCCAATACGTCGCGATGCCGGCGATGATGTTCTTCTGGAAGGCCTGGCGAGTGCTTACGCTGTGTACTGAAAAAGACATAGCGTTCAGTTCTCCAATGGGACGACCGTATGGTCCAGTGGGTGTTCGGGGGAGCCAAGGCCGCCGCGCATGCCGGGTGACCACCAGATCACCAGCCGACCGTTATCCGGTTCGGCGCGGCTGCAGGCATCGCCCTGGCAGCCCGAGCGGTTCGCGCAGCCGGCGAACACCGGCAGGCTGAGCAATAAAACGAGCAGCAGTGGCGTGCGACTCATGGCAGGGTCCTTGCGCTGGTTTGCAGAAGAGAAGGGCGCTCGCCGCCTGGCGTGCGCGTGGGTTGTTTCATGACCACGAACACTTCCGTTTCCTCGCCGGGCTCAAGCCACACCTTCGGCCAGGCGGAGGTGGCCAGGGCCCAGCGGCTGCCGCAGCTTGCCTCGTCGAAACGCAAGCGCCGCTGATCGTCGTTGCGTATCACGCCCACGGCGATGCCGTAATCGGGGCCGGCGAACCATTGGGCCCGAGCAGCGTCCAGCGATAGCCCGGGTTGCAACGCGCACAATGTGTCGGGTGAATAAGGAATCGACGCCGCTTGCTTGAACGTGGCCGGAATGTTGCCGTCGGCGAGTTGGGCGAGCACGTCGCTGACCTCGACACGACCGACGGGGCGGGTGCCGTTGCGACGCTCTTCCAGGCGGGCCATGGCGCTGTCGACCTGTTCGCGGTCAAGGGCGGAGATGTAGCGGGCCGGGTCGACCTGGTCACCGATCAGGCGAGGCGTCAGGATGAAGACCCGTTCGCGGCGACTGGTCTCGCGCGTGGTCGAGGAAAACAGCAGCGGCCCGATCAGCGGGATGCGACCCAGCCACGGCACCCGTTCGAGGTTATCGCCGGTCTCTTCGGTATGAAAACCGCCGACCACCAACGACCGGCTTTCCCCCATGACAGCCTGAGTGCTGACCACGCCCCGGCGCACGCTGGGTGTCTGCTGGCCGACTTCCGAGGGTTCGATGCGGCCGTCCTCTATGTCCAGGGACATCTGGATCTGGTTGCGGCCCCCGGTCTCGATGGCATGGGGCACGACCTGCAAGCTGGTGCCTGCCGTGATGGGCTCGATGGTGGCTACGCGCTCGCCGATGGCCGAGATGTACTCGGTCCGGCTGAAGTCGATGACCGCCGGCTGGTTCTCCAGGGTCAGTACCGATGGGTTCGCCACCACCGAGGCCAGGCCACGGCCCTCCAGGGCCCGCAGTTGCGCGGAAAAATCACCGTAGTCCTGAATGAACACCGTCGAGCTGGCGCCGGGACGAATCATCGACGCTCCACCGATCAGATCGCCGCTCTCGACGTTCCAGTTCGAGGCCAGCTCGGCCAGTTGCGTGCGGTCGATGTCGAGGATGATCGCATCGATTTCCACCAGCTTGCGCGGCACGTCCACATCGCGAATCAGCGGCGTGTAGATTTCCCGTCGCTTGGGCGCGTCGTAGATGAGCACCGCGTTGTTGCGCACATCGGCTTCGACGCGGATTTTGCCCCGGCCGCCTGCACCGCTGTTCGCGCCGGACGGTACACGGCTGGTGTTCGGACGCCCTATGCCGTTGAGTGCCAACTGCTCGATGTTACCCATGGTCATGGATTGCTGGTTCTGCATGTTCTGGAACGATGCCTGGGGCGAGGCCGTTTGCATGCCCCCGGACACGGCGCTGCGGCTCTCCAGCAAACCTTTCAGGATGCTGGCGACCCCGGGAATGACCAGTGTTTCGCCGCGGTACTTGACGTTGCGGTCGGCGGCGGTGGCATAGCGCAGCGGGAAACTGATCACCTCCTGCTTCTCTTCGGGGGTCTTGCGCACTTCGGCAAATTGCGCCACCAGGCGCACGTAGCGCTCCGGGCCGGAGACCAGGACCACGCCTTCGTCGGGTAACTCGCCCCAGCCGAAACGCGGATCCAGCAGGCCGATGTCGGTCAAGGCCTGCTTCATGTCCGGCACGGCATCGGCGGACACTTCCAGGCGCGTGGAGTCCTGGTTCTGCAAGGGGCTGACGTACAAGGTGTTGCCGTACATGAACCACTGGAAGCGATTTTCCAGACCAAGCCTGTCGAGGAACGCCTGGGGACTTTCGGCGCGCATCCGCCCGTCGACGGTGCCTTTCACCGTGCCGTCGATCACCAGCTGCACCGCAAAGGTATTGGCAAAGTCGCCGAGTACCTTGGCCAGCGGTGTGCTCTGGGCGTCGTAGGCGTAAGGCGTATTCTTCCAGTCGGTCGGTATGGCCGCCTCTGCCGGCATGCCAGCGCCAAGCGCGCCGGCCAATGCCAGTGCGACCAGCGAAGGTTTCGCCCCGCGGCGTTCGATCAACTGGCGAAGGTGTACCTTGCCTGCGGTCATCAAGCGGTACGGTGTGAGCCACCTGTTAGGCATGACGGATTCCTGTTCCGAGCAAGTGAGCGTGCGAGAGGCGTCGCGCCACGGGCGCGGCAACGGCACGTTGGTTTTTATTGAGCATGGATTGCCAGGTGTCACGCTGGTTGAGCAGTGCTTCGAGCACCTCGATCAAGTCGTCGATGTGCCCGTCCAGCGGCACTTGCGCCAGCAGCCACAACCGCCCGTCTTGTGGTGAACGGGCCAGCGCACCGGGAAATCGCGAGAGGCTTGGGTGCGCCAGCCGAAGCAGGTCTTCCAGGGCCACCTCATGGGTCACCGGAACCGTCAGCTCGACCGATGCCAGCAGGCCTTCGTCGAGTTTGCTGAACGTTGCTTCGCCATCGTCGATGACAACGGTGAAGTGCTCCGGACCATCGACGTCGGCGTTCCAGCGGGTGAGCTGTGTGCGCAGCTCATGGCATTGCATCGATGATCGCCTTGGCGAGGTTGTGATGGGCGGTGGTCTGTTGAGTGGCGGCGTTCACCGCGACGGACATGCCGTTCATGCTGGTCACGAAGGAGTGCATGTCGTCGAGCGACTGACTTTCTGCCGCGTTCATCGCAGCGTTGTTGACGTTGTCGGTCGCGCGTTGGAAGTAGGTGTCGAGGCGGCGCTGGACGGCATCGGTGGAAGACATGGGCGGTTCCTCTGGGCTGGGCATATTCACGATGTGAGTGGTGGTTATGCCGTTGGCGGTTCCGCGTAAATGAGGAAAAAAACTGACGGGGTGATGGTGGCCTTAGTATCCGGACAGGATTTCTTTGACCGGGTACATATCCGTTGCTGCGGTAACGGCTGCTTAGGGTTCCGCCCTGACGGCGGCTCACTTTTGAGAAGCGCAAAAGTAAGCAAAACGCTCTTGCCCCACCACTTGGCACCTCGCCTAGGCTCGGTGTGCCCTCACTCCGGCATTGCTCCGTGGGCCCGCCGCGAAGGGCCATCCATGGCCCAGCGCGGCTAACCCGGCATCCATGCCGGGTTGCCCACTCCACAATGCCTGCGTTCGGCCATCGTGGTTAACGGGGCGCCCGAGATCAACGTCCACCGCGAGGCGGCCTAGTAGCCGACCTGGCTCTCCCGGTCGTACACCCATCAGATATGTTTGAGCAGGACCTGTGGGAGCAAAGCTTGCTCGCGAGGCGGCCTAGTAGCCGACCTGGCTCTCCCGGTCGTACACCCATCAGATATGTTTGAGCAGGACCTGTGGGAGCAAAGCTTGCTCGCGAGGCGGCCTAGTAGCCGACCTAGTTCTTCTGGTCGTACTTCGATCCATTTGTGGGAGCGGGCTTGCTCGCGAAAGCGGTGGGTCAGCTTGCGGTGATGTGTTGTGGTTCGGGCAGGCGTAGGGCTTCGACGGCGGTGGGCCAGTCGAGCAGGTATGTGCCGCCTGGCGTTTCCAGCTTCAGTTGATGTCGTTCCATGTCGGCATCGGCCACCGGCGTCCAGGGGCGTCGGCTGTCGGTGCCCAGGCTCTGGGTCAGGTTTGCCAGGTCTTCAGGATGACAGTGAAGGGTGGCGCTGACCGGGTCGTCCTGGCGCGACGCCAGTTGGCGGACGAGTGCATCGATGCGTGCCTGCTCCGGGACCTCGTTCAACAGCGTCCCCAGCGCCTCGTTGACCACGTGTGCGGCACTCGTCTCGATCCGCTCCCACATGGCTTGGCGCTGGGATTCCCACGCGGCGAGCAAGGTTTCGGCCTTTTCCCAAAATTGTGCTTGAGCCTCGAGCACGGTCGCGTCCGCCTCTGCGCTGGCGCGTTCAAGCAATTGTGCAGCTTGCACCTGGGCCTGTTCGAGGATGACCTGTGCGCGGGCACAATCAACCAGGGTTTCGCGCGCGATGTAGGGCTGCGACAGGCCTTGGCCATCGGGGCGCAGTTCAAGCGAACGCCGAGCGAGCATCGTGTCTCTCCGTTTGGATAGGGGCCGAGGGTGCCAGGCTTTGCTCAGCCTTCCAGCAGGCGGACTGCCAAAGCGTGTTCAGCTTGGCGGCTGGCGGTTGAGGGGCGGGTGCTGATTCGATGGCGATGATTCTGTCGCGTGGGAACGCCAGGCGTGCCCGTTCCCAAGCCCGTTCGCCCAACCAGGCGTGCAGCAGCGCGAGTGGGTCCTGGTCTTGTTCGAGCCAGTGCCCTGGGCGCAGGGCTTTGGCGGTGCGCTCGCACCAGGCCCGGTCCTGCGCCGAGAGTGCCTGTGTTGCCGTTAACGGCGCGCAAGTACTCGCCACCAATTCGCAGGCAAGGGCCAAGGTCCGGGGCGTGCCGCAGAACAGCGATTGCAGCGTCGGGCTGGGTTGGGGGGGCGTGCACGGCGTCATCCCGAAGCTGCGGGCAAGCGCGGCATGCTGCCCCCGGGCGAGGGTGTCGATCTGTGGCGCGGTCAGCAGGCAAAGCGCCGACGAATACCAGCCCCGGTCTGCTTCGCGCCACGCGAGGCTCCACCAGCGAACCCATGCAATCTCCGCCGTCATGCGGCGGTCCCGTTACTGTCGGGTTTGGTCCCCGGGTTTTTCACGGCGAACAGCCCGGGTGTCGCGCTGCTTTGGGGGGCGGTCGGCGCCCCGGCTGGCTTGGCGAGCGAGTGGTCGAGAAAACGTGGCAGCACCAACACGCCCTGACGCCATAGCCGGTAGAGTCCATACAAGACACCCATCAGGATGGCGAGCAAGGTGATGCTTACCGTCACGGTCACCGCTCGCCAATAGCCGATTTCATCGGCCTGCATGAGGAACGGTCCGAAATACGCCATCTTGCGCCGTTCCTGATACGGCGCGGCGGGAACGAAAACCACCGATAACTTGGTCGGGTTCTGGGTGGCGTCGGCCATGCCGGGAATCCCACTGGCGACCAGATTGCGCACGCGCGGGGTAATGCTGTCGGGGTCCAGGGCATTGGTGTGCTTGATAAACACCGAGGCCGATGCGGGCTGGACCGGCTCACCCGGGGCCACCCGTTCCGGCAGGACCACATGGACCCGGGCGAGCACCACGCCATCTATTTGTGACAGCGTCGATTCGAGCTCCTGGGACAGCGCATAGATGTAGCGGGCACGCTCTTCCATCGGCGTGGAAATGACCCCTTCCTTGCGGAAGATCTCCCCCAGGCTGGAACGTGAGCGACGCGGCAGGCCAGCGGCTTCGAGTACCTGGACGGCGCTGTTCATGTCGGCAGGCTCGACCAGCACGGTCAGCCCCTCTTTGTCGACTTGCTTGCTCGCCTCCACGTTCTTGTTCGCCAGCTCGGCGATCACTTCGTTGGCATCCTGCTCGGAAAGATGGCTGTGCAACGCCGTCTGTTCGTCGCAACCGGTGAGCAGCAGGCACAGCAACAGTGTTGAGAACGCGCGCATGGACATGACCGGCCTTCCCTTTACTGAAGATTGGTGAGCTTCTCGATGGCCTGGGAGCCTTTGCTGACCACTTTCGCGGTCATCAGGCTTTCCAGGTGGAAGGACGACAGTGAGCGGTTCGACTGCAACATGTCCTGCGGGTCGGCGGTGCGGATAGCCTTGAGCATGTCTCGGTTGGCGCGGTCGTCCAGGCGCTGCAGTTCACCGGAGCGGCTCGACAGCGAGTCAATGATGCGTGCCGCGACGTTGTTTTCGCTGTCCGGGGCGGGGGCTTTTTCGCGCATTTGTGCGTTGAACCAACTGACATCACTGGTCTCGGCGCTCGCTTGTGGCCTGGCGCTCGTTTTGGCGGAAGTGGAGGCGAGGTTGCTGGGGTCGATGGCGTGTATGTCCACGGAATGTCTCCTGTTTCAAAGGTCGGTTTGAAAACTCAAAGGTCGGGTGCCTTCAGGCGCACATCAGCCTCAAGACGTTGCGAGCGCTACCGGTGACGCTCAGGTGAAACTCGATTTCCTCCCGGTTGCGCCGGGCACGCTGGCGCAGCGGGGGCTGCTGGCCGGCCAGGCGGGCGAGGGCGAAGTCCAGCTCTTCCAGGGCAAGCTGGAACAACCGGGTTTCGCGAGCATCCAGCGCTGTGCCACGGGCAATGCGTTCGGTCCATGTCCAGCGTTCTGCGTCGAGGGTCGCCGGTGGGGGATAGCGCGCCGGGTGCTGGTCCATGAAGGCGGCGATCTCGAACAACAGGTCCTGGTCGTCCGGTTCATACCGCGCCTGCCCGTCGCCTTCGTCGATGTCCAGCAGCGTCAGCAGTTTCCTGCGGCCCAGGACCGCGATGATCTTGAGCAGCAGCGACAGGCTCGCGTCATGACGACTGCGCCGCGTGGCGTGGTCGCCCTCCATCTCCCAGGCGCCGAACAGCGCGCCACAGAAGGGGTTGTTGGCGCTGCCGAAATCGCTTTGGCTGTCGACATCGTTGTCACCGATGGGCTGCCGACGATGGGCGAACATCTGCGCCAGATCGTTGAACAGGTCTTCGTTGGAATAGGCGTCATCGATATCGACGTCGAGATTGGAGCCGGTGCCGCTGTTGATCTCTTCCAGGATGTCTTCCAGCACCAGGCGCAAAGGGTCTTCGGTCTCTGCGGCAAATCTGTCCTGGGGGCTCGGCCAGCCAGACCGGGACTGTCCGCCCGTCGAACCCTTTTCGTTGCCCCACTGGACGAGCGACTCCCTCAACCGGTCGCCGGCTCCATGCAGCGCCAAGTGCAGGCCTGGTGGAGTCGGTGCAGGACGCAGCGTGGGCTCGTCATGGGACAGGTCTCTGAGAGCTCGAAGGCTGTCTGGCAAGTCGATGTGCATAGGGCCTCCTCGCATCGCGCTTGAGGTTACCCCGCCGGAGCGGGGCTGCAGCGAGAGGTCAGAATCGTATGTTTTTCGAGGCTTCCCCCATGGCGGTAATGGCTTTGGTTGCGGTGTCCATCGACCCTGCCGCGATTGCGTTCATGGTGTCGGCGACCAGTTTTTTCTGGTCGAATTGGGATTTCATGGTTGTCATCGCAGCCGAGGTCGCGTCCATCTGCTGCATGGCAGCCGTGGAAGCGGCGAGAGAAGCTCCACCAAAACTCATAGTCGTATCTCCGGGTTGTGGAATGGCGAGACGATCGTGAACGTCTCGATGGTTAAGTGGCGACCGTTGTGTAAACGGTTCCACCAATCCCACTCAACTCGTCGATATTTGCAGGCACTTCATCCGGTAATACAGCGTGCGCCGGGCGATACCCAGTTCGGCGATGACCTTGTCGATGCAGTGATGGTGGCGGCGCATGCAGTCCTCGATGAGGATTTTTTCGAACTGCTGCAGGTGTTCTTTCAACTTGAGCGTCGAGCTGTTGTGTTCCAGTTGCTCGGCGCGGGGCAGTGCCGGCAAGCCGAGCACGTATCGCTTGGCGGCGGACTGCAGTTCGCGGATGTTGCCTGGCCAGGCGTAGCCGAGCAGTTGGCGCAACAGTGCTGGCGACGGCGCGACGTAGGGCCGGTCGAGTGCCTGGGCCTCCCGGCGCACCAGCGACTGGAACAGCGGCACGATGCGCTCCTTGCGGCTGCGCAGTGGGGGCAGCTTGAGGCTGATGATGTTCAGGCGAAAATAAAGGTCCCGGCGAAATTCGCCACGTTCGACCATTTCTCCCAGCGGGCACTGGGCGGAGGCGATCACCCGCATGTTCACCGGGATGTTCTGGGTCGAGCCCAGGCGCTGGACCGTCCTGGATTCCAGGACCCGCAGCAGTTTGGCTTGCAGAGTCAACGGCATGCTGTCGATTTCGTCCAGGTACAGCGTGCCGTTATGCGCGGCTTCGACGAACCCCGCGCGATTTTGGCTGGCCCCGGTAAACGCGCCGGTGTTGGCCCCGAAAAGCTGGCTCTCGGCGAGGCTTTCGGGAATGGCGGCGCAGTTGATGGCAACGAACTTGCCGGAGCAGCCGGACATGCGATGGATCTTTTCTGCCAGCGTGTCTTTACCGGTACCCGTCTCGCCGCGCAGCAACACGTCGATCATCAGCGGAGCGACGCTTTGGACGAACGCCTCGAGGTTGAGGGCATCTTCTTTATAGGGATTGGAAAGTGCAGCGCATAGCAGCTTTTGCATCACTGACGATTCCATTTCTTGTTTGGTTAGAAGGGTCGACAAGTTGAACGATGAAAAGGCGTGTGACACTTCCTCTAGTTAGCGCCGCCGCGCGACTGCACGGGTAATGAACATTTTGCTGGTCACGAGGTTTAGAGAAGAGATTAAAAAAAAGTTCATGCTGGCACCGCCGCTGTTAATCGATTCAGCTAAACGGTCAGCCGGGCTCAAATGCCCTGCACAAGCCGTCTGGCATGGGGCACAGGCCGAAAAGGATCGGTAATGGCGTCGTTTGGAAAAATTGGATCCGACAAACGGTTCAGCCCAGGCCCTTACTTTGAGCAAGAACTCTAAAAGCAAACACTCGGCATAACTTAGTGGCATCAGCCTAGAGGCGGTTGGCAATACGTGTTGTAGTTAATTCGTCAGTTTGAAACCGACCATGGGCAATAACAGCCCACCGCTAATGTGTGAGTCGCATCAACTTCCCGGCCGGCACTCAATGCCTCGAGAATCGGCTCGATGAAGCTGTTGCTCGAGTTGCAGGTCAGGCCTTCGCTGTAGGGGCCGAAGTACGCCAGTTTGCCGCTGCGATCCCAGATCGCCACGGCCGGGCTGGCGGGAATCTGGCTCGAGCCGGGGAGCGTCGGGAGGGTTTTCAAGTGGCTCAACGTGGCCGGCAGCCGACCTTGGCTGCCGGCTTTTTGTACCGCATAAAACTCGACGCCTTGCGGCACATATTTATCGACCAGCTCGGCAAGGTGTTGTTGGTTGCCGACGTTGCACGGGCACGCCGGGTCCCAGAAATGCACCAGGCGAATGGCGCCGGGGCCGGCCAGATCGGCAGGCAGGCGCAGCGGGTCGCCGGAAAACACCACGGTGTGTTGGCTGAAAGCCCGCAGGAAACGGCCTTGGAACCAGTCATAGGCCATCCACAATACGACGGCGCATCCGAGGGCGAGCAGGCTGGCGAGCAAGGTCGTGCGGTGGGACGGGCGCATGGAGTCGATCCTCTGAGGCCGCGTAGCTTGCCATGCCTGCCGCGACAGATGAATATCGCAGGCCTACAAAGTCTGTTTCGCGCGATGCGCCTATGCCTGGAAATCTTGATGCCTGCCACTTTCGACCCCGATCTCCTGCGTGCCAGCCTGCAACCGCTGGCCCAGTGGCAAGCCCTGTCCGAGCAAGCCCAGGCCTACCAGCGGTTCTATGGCCTGGACTTTCCCCAGCGCAGCGTGCGCAAGGGATTGGGGCGTTTCGAGGTGGGTGGGTATGAGTTGGTCAGCCAGGTCTGGTGGCCGGAAAAAGCCGTGGCGACCTTGTTTGTGTTCCACGGCTACTACGATCACATGGGGCTGTACCGGCACTTGATCGAATGGGCCCTGGAGCAGAAATTCGCGGTGATCGCCTGTGACCTGCCGGGCCATGGCCTGTCCAGTGGCGAACGCGCCAGCATCGAGGATTTCGCCGAATACCAGGCCGCGCTGCAAGGCCTGTTGGCCGAGGCCGGGACGCTGGACCTGCCGCAACCCTGGCATCTGTGTGGGCAAAGCACCGGCGGGGCGATCGTCGTCGATCACGTGCTCAACCAGGGCGCGCAGAGCCCGGCCCAGGGGCAGGTCATCCTGCTGTCACCGTTGGTGCGGCCGCGGGCCTGGGGCTGGTCGCGCTTGAGTTATTACCTGCTCAAGCCCTTCGTGACCGGTATTGCCCGGCGTTTCAGCGAGAACTCTACCGACCCGCAATTCCTGTCATTCCTGCAAGCCGATCCGTTGCAACCGCTGCGCCTGCCCACCGCGTGGGTGGGCGCGCTGGGGCAATGGATCAAGCGTATCGAAGCCGCCCCGAGCAGCCCGCGCCAGCCATTGATCGTGCAGGGACAGGCGGACATGACGGTGGATTGGGCGCACAACCTGCAAGTGCTGCGCAGCAAGTTCGACCGGCCGCAGGTGTTGATGTTGCCTGAAGGGCGGCATCACCTGGCGAACGAGGCGCTGGCGATGCGGCAGGAGATGTTTGGGTTCTTGAGCAAGCGGATGAGCAGGATCCGGCGGTGACTGGGCTATTGCTATCGCGAGCAGGCTCGCTCCCACACTGGATCTTAATCGATCACAAAACCTGAGTTCATCCAAATACCCTGTGGGAGCGAGCCTGCTCGCGATAGCGGTCTCAAGGACACTGAAGAGCTACTGCCCGAGATTCTGCCCCACCGCCAACCCCGCCCGAATCGCCGCCAGGGCCGCTTGATAATAAGCCTGGCCCTCGGTCGATTCGGCGAAGGTGGCGAATTCTTCCAGCTCGGTATCCGTGAGGTCACGGTAGACGTACAACAGCGTGTTGTTCAGGTCCGCGCCGATCTGTTCCATTAACCGTTGGCGTTGTCCATTCAACATGCCCTGGGCCTGGCCGGCCCCCAAGAGCCCCGGGATCATCGAACTCAGGCTGTCGGCCGCCACGCCAGCGATCGCCAGGCTGACCTCGGCGCCGGCCTCGCGGGCGGGCAGGGCCTGGGCCAGGTGGCCGATGATCAACAGGCGGTTGTCGCTGGCTGGCATCTTCGGCAGGCCCTTGGCGTTTTTCGCCAATTGATCACGCCGGGTCGCCAGCAACTCAGCTGCCACGACTTTGCGGCCCAAAGGCGATTGGAAGAAGCTCAGGGCCGGCTGAGGGTCACGCAGATTCTTGCGCATTTGCGCCTCGGCCCGCTGGTCCATGGCCCGGGGGGCGAAACGTTGATTGCTGTTGTTCACCAGCGCCTGGAACACCGCCGGCGGCAGGCTGCTCTGATAGCGCTGCTGGGCGGCGCTCAAGGCATCACTGAAATGCGCGCGCTGTTCCGGCCAGCCGGCGACCTTGTACAACTGGTCGTAGCTGTCTGCCCAGGCGGGCAAAACGCAGAACATCAACAGTGAGAAAAGCAAACGGCGCATAGGGACTCCTGTCAGCAGCCGACTATTCTCCGTGGGGTGTGGGGTCTTGTCGAGAATTCGTATCAAGTTCGTACGGCGGTGCAATTTGACGCAGCGAACCGACACAGCGAACCCGCTGCGTGGCGCTGTCGGTTTTGCAGGCACAGGCATACTATGCGCGCCATGCAAATACCTTCTGATCACCCGCTGCTGTTACGTATCGTCGACGACTTGGCCGAGCGCGGCTGGTCGCAGCAGAACCTCTTCCTGCCGGAGGCGCTGACCCGCGCCTTGGCGGCCGAATGCCGCCAGCGCGCCGCCGAGGGCGAACTGGCCCCGGCAGCGGTCGGGCGCGGGCCGTTCTCGGAGATCCGCGAAGGGATCCGGGGTGATCACATCCAGTGGATCGAAGCCGGCCAGGCGCAAGCCTGCGACCATTACCTGGGGCTGATGGACAGCCTGCGCGAAGCGATGAATCGCGGGTTGTTCCTGGGCCTGGAAGACTTCGAAAGTCACTTTGCCCTCTACCCACCCGGCGCGTTTTACCTCAAGCACGTCGACCGCTTCCGCGATGACGACCGCCGCATGGTGTCGGCGGTGCTCTACCTTAATGACGACTGGTTGCCGGAACACGGCGGCCAGTTGCGCATGTACCTGGACGAAAACCTGGAGCAGGACGTGGTGCCCATTGGCGGTTGCCTGGTGGTGTTCCTGTCGGGGGACATCCCCCACGAAGTACTGCCGGCCACGCGAGATCGCCTGTCCTTGACCGGTTGGTTCCGCCGTCGCGGCAACGAGTTGTTCTGACGATGGAAAAGATCCTGGTCAGTCGCTGCCTGCTCGGGCATCGCGTGCGTTACGACGGCGGTGCCAGCGGGCCGTTCGATCAACTTCAGCAGTGGCTCGACGAAGGCCGGATCGTGCCGCTGTGCCCGGAAGTCGCCGGCGGCTTGCCTACGCCTCGGGCGGCGGCGGAGATTCCTGGCGGGCAGGGCGGGCAAGTGCTCGACGGCCAGGCAGCGGTCATCACCACCGATGGCGAAGAGGTGAGTGCGCAGTTCCTGTCAGGCGCCTATCAAGCGCTGGAACGGGTGCGTGAACACGGCATCCGCATCGCCGTGCTCAAGGCCAACAGCCCGTCGTGCGGCAACCTGTTGACCTATGACGGAACGTTCAGCGGTGTGAAGGTCAGCGGCGAAGGCGTGACGGCGGCGTTGCTCAAGCGCCATGGCGTGAAGGTGTTCAGTGAGCTGGAGTTGCCTGAAGCGGCGGCGGCCCTCAAGGCCTTGAACAGCGAGTAACCTTGAGCCGCGCAGTTCTCAGCGGCAAGGAACTCTCTGTGGGAGCAAGGCTTGCCCGCGATACAGACGCCTCGGTCTCTGAAGGACCGCATCGATTTCATCGCGGGCAAGCCTTGCTCCCACAAAGTCTCTTGTTGCAGGGGTTATAGCTGCTCAGCCAACTGCTCAATCAGCTCCTGGCGTTCTGCCTGGCTCAATCGCGGTTGAGTATTCAGGGATGACCATTGCGGGTGCGCCCGCGCCTTGTTCAAGGCTTCGGGCAGCTTGCCCTCGCGCCAGGTCTTGTCCTGGGGCGTGGCGATGCGGATGCTGTCCAGCGCCGCATGGCCGCGCTGGTTGAGGGCTTGCAGCAGTTGGCGTTGGCGCAGGGCCAACAGGCGCAGCACGCTGTCGTCCACCGTCAACTCCCGTTGCCCCTTGAGTTTGCCCATCAGCCGGCTGCCGTAGCTGCGGGCGGTTTGCAGGGTGCCACCGACAATGGCCCCGGCCAGGGCGGCGGCGCCAAGGGTCAGGCCGCCCACCAGCAAATCCACGCCGGCCCCGGCCGCTGCGCCCGCCGCGATCCCGCCGCCGACGCGTACGCCCAGTTGCTTGAGGGTCTCGGGGTTGAACAGGTCATCGCCCCAGCGCCCGTCGAGCAGCGGCAGATCGCTGGCGGCGGCGTCCTGGGGACGGAACGCGTAGAGCTTGAGCAGGGCCTCGACGCAGCGCTGCTCGCGCTGACGCACTGCGCTGCGCAGTTCGCTAATGGCTTCGCGTTCCAGTTCGGTGTCGCTGGCGACGCTGCGTCGGCAGGCGGCGCAGTCGATCAGCAGTTCGGCGATCAAGCGCGCCGCGCTCTGCTGGCGGGCCAGGCGTTGGGCCTGTTGGTCGGCGACCAGGCGTTCCAGTTGCCCACGGGCGCTTTCCAGCAACAGCGCGAGGCTCTCATACAGGCGTCGCTCGCCGTCCTCGGGTGGGGCGACGCTGTCAAAGCGTACCAGGGCGTGCAGCCCCAATCGCGCCAGGGCTTCGCGCCAGTCGGGCTCGCGATGGTGGGCGCTGCTGACGAAATTCAACACCGGCAGCAGCGGCTTGCCACAACTGGCGAGGACTTCCAATTCATCGCGGTACTTGGCCAGCACCGGCTCCCGGGCGTCGATCACATAAAGCCCGGCGTCGCTGGCGAGCAGTTGCCGCAGCACTTTGGCTTCCTGTTCGAAGCGTTGCCGCGCCTCGCTGCCCTCAAGGAAACGGGTCAGGCGCGCCGGGCCGTCCAGGCGTTCGCCCGGACGCTCCAGGCGCTCGAGGTAATCGAGCAGGGCGATGGCGTCCTCCAGGCCCGGCGTGTCGTACAGCTCCAGCAGCGCTTCGCCATCCACCGACAGGCGCGCACCCTCGACATGCCGGGTGGTGCTCGGGCGATGGGACACTTCGCCGAAGCCGACGTCGCGGGTCAAGGTACGCAGCAGCGAGGTCTTGCCGACATTGGTGTGGCCGACCACCGCCAGCTTCAGCGGCTTGATGGGTTCAGTCATGGCCGGTCTCCAGCCAGTTCAAGGGTATGCAGTCGGCGAAGGGCAACTGCAACTGTTGCAGCGCGGTGTGCCAGTCGCCCAGGCGCTCGGCGTCCAGCGCTTCGCCGGGCGGCGCCTGCAACAGCCAGATGCGGGTGGCACTGGCGCTGCGGGCCAGTTCGGCGATCAGTGCCAGGCTGCCGCGATCCGGTGAACGGCGTGGGTCGCAGGCAATCGCCAGGCGTGCCGGCGGAAAGCGCGACAGTTGTTCGAGGAGTTTGTGGCGCGACTCGCGGCTGTCGAGGATGCCGGCGCTTTTCACGGTTTCGGGCAGCTTGGGCGGCCAGGGTCGATCGTCCAGTTCGATTGCCACCAGCAGCGCGCCGTCGCTGTCCATTGCACTGACAGTATTTTCGATGGGATGCAATTGCGCGGGGGCGGCGTCGTTGACGCCCAGTCGCTCGCTGCTGGGCATCAGCCGTTCACGCAATTGGGCGTAGCCCGGCAGGTTCAAGTCCAGGCGCAGGGAGGCGCGGCCGCGCCGCCAGCGCCACAGGCACAGCAGCGCCAGGCCCAGGCGCGGCAACAGGCCATAGACCAGCAGTACGCCGACCAGCCAGGCGGCCCAGGCCTGGCGGGCGCTTTCGATGTTCAGAGCGGCGTCGCCACTGGCGCGGATCATGTCCACCGTTGGCACGCTGAAGCCCAGCAGCGCCGGCAGCGCGCCGAGGGCCTGGGTCATGGCGACGAAGGTCTCGCCGCCCAGGAGGGTGGTTTCCCAGACGAAGCCATAGCGCCGGGTCGCCATCAGCAGCAGGACGATGACCAGCGCACTGAGCATCGCCAGCAGCCACAGACCATTGACCAACACGCCGAGGGCCCAGCGATTGAGTTTGTGCCGTTGCAGCAACAGCAGCAGGGCCGGTGCCAGCTGGGCGGCCTTGGCGTCGCGGGCGAGTTTTTCGCTGAGCCACAGCCACAGGCGTCCCAGCGTGGCACCTTGCTCGCCAGCGAACATCAGGCCCAGGGCCCAGCCGCTGAGCAGGATCAGGTTCAGCCCCAACAGACTGCCCAAGGCCCAGAAGACATTGACCGGCGTTTGCCCGTCGCCGAGTGCGGCAAAGCCCAGGCCGGCGCCGCTGATGATAGCGAGCAACGCCAATGCGACCAGCGCCAGGCGCGCCCCTTGCAGCCAATGGCGCAGGGCCTCGGTGAGGCCATCGCGTTCGGCCAGCCAGCGGGCGCGGTGGCGGATGCGCGTGGCCAAGTCGCCGCCGGCCGCACGGGCCAGGCGATTGGCTTCCTGGTCCTCGAGCGGGCCGGCGTGTTCTTCACGCAGGCGTATTGTCTCGGTCAACCAGAGGTTCTGCAGTACTGTCACGAGTGCTTCCGTTGCTCGAATGAGGGTTGAGCATAACCGCTGTGATGCCTGTCGGGGTACGCCGAGCCTCTGGTATCCTCGCGGCCATGAACAAAACTCTCCCCTTAAGCCTGATCGCAGCCCTCGGTGAAAACCGTGTGATCGGCGTCGACAACAGCATGCCCTGGCACCTGCCGGGGGATTTCAAATACTTCAAGGCCACCACCCTGGGCAAGCCGATCATCATGGGGCGCAAGACCTGGGATTCCCTCGGTCGACCGCTGCCGGGACGCCTGAACATCGTGGTCAGTCGCCAGTCGGGCCTGGTGCTGGAGGGCGCAGAAGTGTTTTCCACCCTGGAGGCTGCGGTGGTGCGGGCCGAGGCGTGGGCACTGGAGCAGGGCGTCGACGAGTTGATGTTGATCGGCGGCGCCCAACTGTACGCCCAGGCCCTGGGGCAGGCGGATCGACTGTACCTGACCCGCGTGGCGCTGAGCCCTGAGGGTGACGCGTGGTTTCCTGAGTTCGATTCGAGCCAGTGGACGCTGGTTTCGAACCAGCCGAACCCGGCTGAAGGGGACAAGCCGGCCTACAGCTTTGAGGTGTGGGAGAAGCTGTAAGCCCTGTGGGAGCAAAGCTTGTGGGAGCAAGGCTTGCCCGCGATCCGGGCGCCTCGATCCATGGAATACCGCGTCGCTTTCATCGCGGGCAAGCCTTGCTCCCACAAGCTTTGCTCCCACAGGTATCAGGGCAATCAAGCGTGCACCAGCTCCCCATGCTCCTGCGCATCGAGCAACGCCTTGTCAGTCTGCTGCATCACCTGGCTGGTAATCGCCCCGGCGGTGATCGAGCCGCTGACGTTCAACGCCGTACGGCCCATGTCGATCAGCGGTTCGACGGAAATCAGCAAGGCGACCAGCGAGACCGGCAAGCCCATGGCCGGCAGCACGATCAGCGCGGCGAACGTCGCACCGCCACCGACCCCGGCCACCCCGGCCGAACTCAACGTCACGATCGCCACCAGCGTCGCGATCCACACCGGATCCAGCGGGTTGATGCCCACCGTCGGCGCGACCATCACCGCCAGCATGGCCGGATAAAGGCCGGCACAACCGTTCTGGCCGATGGTGGCGCCGAACGAGGCGCTGAAGCTGGCAATCGCCCGTGGAATGCCGAGGCGGCTGGTCTGGGCTTCGATACTCAATGGGATGGTGGCCGCGCTGGAGCGGCTGGTGAAGGCGAAGGTCAGCACCGGCCAGATCTTGCGGAAAAAGCGCAACGGGTTGATCCCGGCAGCGGACACCAGCAGGCCATGGACCACGAACATCAGGCCCAGCCCCAGGTACGACACCACGACAAAACTGCCGAGCTTGATGATGTCCTGCAGGTTGGAACCGGCCACCACCTTGGTCATCAGCGCCAGTACACCGTACGGCGTCAGCTTCATCACCAGGCGCACCAGGCGCGTCACCCAGCTTTGCAGGGTGTCGATGGCGTTGATCACTTTCTGGCCTTTCTCCACGTCGTCCTTGAGCAACTGCAACGCCGCGACCCCGAGGAACGCGGCGAAAATCACCACGCTGATGATCGAGGTCGGCTTGGCCCGGGCCAGGTCGGCAAAGGGGTTCTGTGGGATGAACGAAAGCAGTAATTGCGGGATGTTCAGGTCGGCGACCTTGCCGGCGTAGTCGCTCTGGATCACTTGCAGGCGCGCCAGTTCCTGGGTGCCGGCCACCAGGCCTTCGGCGGTGAGGCCGAACAGGTTGGTCAGGCCAATGCCGATCAGCGCGGCGATGGCAGTGGTGAACAGCAGCGTGCCGATGGTCAGGAAGCTGATCTTGCCCAGGGACGAGGCGTTATGCAGGCGGGCCACGGCGCTGAGGATCGAGGCGAAGACCAACGGGATCACGATCATTTGCAGCAACTGCACGTAGCCGTTGCCCACCAGGTCGAACCAGCCGATCGAGGCCTTGAGTACCGGGTTGCCGGCGCCGTAAATCGTGTGCAAGGCGAGACCGAACACCACGCCCAGTACCAATGCCAGCAGCACTTTCTTGGCCAGGCTCCAGGTGCGGTGACGGGTTTGTGCCAGGCCGAACAGCAAGGCGAGGAACACCAGAAGATTGAGGAACAGCGGCAGATTTATCAAAAGAGACTCCGATAAGACGTGCCAGTCGCCCGAAGCCGCGACTGTGAGTCGGGAAGCCTAACAGCCTGATAACTAATGAATTAATACTAAAAACGCATGTAGATTGTCGTTTATGGAATATGGCAGCGGCGTTTACGGATATGTCGCTGGCGCTATCAAGACGCAAGCGGTCGCGGGTAGGCGAGGACTGTCACAAGCATTTGTTAGCGTCGAGTTCTTTTGAACCCGGGAGAAATGCCGATGAAGCTCGCACCTCGTTTTCTCGCTGTCGCCTTGAGTCTTGGTCTCGCTGGCCAGGCACTCGCCACCGATCTCAAACACTGGCCGGCGGAACAAGCCAAGGCCCTGGAGACGATGATCGCGGCCAACGCCAACAAGGGTAACTACGCGGTGTTCGACATGGACAACACCAGTTACCGCTACGATCTGGAAGAGTCGTTGCTGCCGTTCATGGAGAACAAGGGCCTCATCACCCGGGAAACCCTGGACCCATCCTTGAAGCTGATGCCGTTCAAGGACACCGCCGATCACAAGGAAAGCCTGTTCAGCTACTACTACCGCCTGTGCGAAGTGGATGACATGGTCTGCTACCCATGGGTGGCCCAGGTGTTCTCCGGCTTTACCCTCAAGGAGCTCAAGGGCTATGTCGACGAGCTGATGGCGTCCGGCAAGCCGGTGCCGACCACCTATTACGATGGCGACAAGGTGGTCCAGTACAACGTCAACCCGCCGAAAATCTTCACCGGCCAGGCTGAGCTGTACAACAAGCTGATGGAAAACGGCATCGAGGTCTATGTCATGACCGCCGCTTCCGAAGAACTGGTGCGTATGGTCGCCTCCGATCCGAAGTACGGCTACAACCTCAAGCCGCAGAACGTGATCGGTGTGACCACGCTGCTCAAGGACCGCAAGACCGGCGAACTGACCACCGCGCGCAAGCAGATCACCAACGGCAAATATGACGAGAAGGCCAACCTCGGCCTGGAGTACACGCCTTACCTGTGGACCCCGGCGACCTGGATGGCCGGCAAGCACGCGGCGATCCTGACGTACATCGATGAATGGAAAAAACCGGTGCTGGTGGCGGGTGACACGCCGAGCAGTGACGGCTACATGCTGTTCCACGATGTGGATGTGGCCAAGGGCGGCATTCACTTGTGGGTCAACCGCAAGGACAAGTACATGACCCAGATTAACGGCATGATGGCCAAGCACGCCGCGGCCCAGGCCAAGGAAGGACTGCCGGTGACGGCGGACAAGAACTGGGTGATCGTCAAACCTGAAGACATCCAGTAAGCCGGTAATGATCGTTCCCACGCTCTGCGTGGGAATGCATACCGTGACGCTCCGCGTCACTGGACGCAGAGCGTCCCTTGCGGCATCCCCACGCAGAGCGTGGGAACGATCAGCCCCGCACTTGGCGGGGCTTTTTTATGGGCGGTTGCAGCGCTTACAAGCCGTCAAGCATCGCCTTGTTCCGCACCGCGCCCTTGTCGGCGCTGGTGGCGAGCAGGGCGTAGGCCTTGAGGGCCGTGGTGACTTTGCGTGGACGTACTTCCACCGGTTTCCAGCCCTTGTTGTCCTGTTCGACGCGGCGCCCGGCCAGTTCTTCGTCGCTGACCAACAGGTTGATCGAGCGGTTCGGAATGTCGATCAGGACCTTGTCGCCATCGCGCACCAGGCCGATGGCGCCGCCCGCCGCAGCCTCTGGCGAAGCGTGGCCGATGGACAGGCCCGAGGTACCGCCGGAGAACCGGCCATCGGTCAGCAGGGCGCAGGCTTTGCCCAGGCCCTTGGACTTCAGGTAGGAGGTTGGGTAGAGCATTTCCTGCATGCCCGGGCCGCCTTTCGGACCTTCGTAGCGAATGATCACGATGTCGCCGGCCTTCACTTCGTCAGCGAGGATGCCGCGCACGGCGCTGTCCTGGCTTTCGAAAATCTTCGCGTTGCCTTCGAACACATGGATCGACTCATCGACGCCGGCGGTTTTCACCACGCAGCCATCCAGGGCGATGTTGCCGTACAGCACGGCCAGGCCGCCCTCTTGGGAGTACGCGTGCTCGACGCTGCGGATGCAGCCGTTTTCACGGTCGTCGTCCAGGGTTTCCCAACGGGTCGACTGGCTGAACGCGGTTTGCGTCGGGATGCCCGCCGGGCCGGCCTTGAAGAAGTGATGCACGGCCTCGTCGGTGGTCTGGGTGATGTCCCACTTGGCGATGCCTTCGGCCATGGTCTTGCTGTGCACGGTCGGCAGGTCGGTGTGCAACAGGCCGCCACGGGCCAGGGAACCGAGGATGCTGAAGATCCCGCCGGCACGGTGCACGTCTTCCATGTGGTACTTCTGGATGTTCGGCGCGACCTTGCACAGTTGTGGCACGTGACGGGACAGGCGGTCGATGTCGCGCAGGTCGAAATCGATCTCGGCTTCCTGGGCAGCGGCCAGCAAGTGCAGGATGGTGTTGGTGGAACCGCCCATGGCGATGTCCAGGGTCATGGCGTTTTCGAACGCCTTGAAGTTGGCGATGTTGCGTGGCAACACCGACTCGTCGTTCTCACCGTAGTAGCGCTTGCACAGCTCGACGATGGTCCGGCCGGCCTGCAGGAACAGCTGTTCGCGATCGCTGTGGGTGGCCAGGGTCGAACCGTTGCCCGGCAGGGCCAGGCCCAGGGCTTCGGTCAGGCAGTTCATCGAGTTGGCGGTGAACATGCCGGAGCACGAACCGCAGGTCGGGCAGGCGCTGCGCTCGTACTCGGCGACCTTCTCGTCAGAGGCGCTGGAGTCGGCGGCGATGACCATGGCGTCGACCAGGTCGAGGCCGTGGCTGGCGAGCTTGGTCTTGCCGGCTTCCATCGGGCCGCCGGAGACGAAGATCACCGGGATGTTCAGGCGCAGGGCGGCCATGAGCATGCCCGGGGTGATCTTGTCGCAGTTGGAGATGCACACGATGGCGTCGGCGCAATGGGCGTTGACCATGTACTCGACGGAGTCGGCGATGATCTCGCGGCTCGGCAGCGAATAGAGCATGCCGTCGTGGCCCATGGCGATGCCGTCGTCCACGGCGATGGTGTTGAATTCCTTGGCAACGCCGCCAGCGCGCTCGATTTCCCGGGCAACCAGCTGGCCGAGGTCCTTGAGGTGGACGTGGCCCGGTACGAACTGGGTGAAGGAGTTGGCAATGGCGATGATCGGCTTCTTGAAGTCGTCATCCTTCATCCCCGTGGCGCGCCACAAGGCACGGGCGCCGGCCATGTTGCGGCCATGGGTGGATGTTTTCGAGCGGTAATCAGGCATGGAGCACTCCGGGCGGCTAATCAGGTACTTATCAGGTATCAATGGGGAAGTGAGCTTCTGTCGACGTCTGGAGCACCCGGGTTTGGCCGTGTGTCCGCAAGTGGCTGATGACTTTGCAGGATCACTGCGCGCCTCAGCATGAGCTCATAAACCCGCCGGGGATGAATGGCGATGAATGACGCGATTCTACACCGCTGGCGCCAGGATGAAATGACGCAAAGCGCCGATCGGGCGCCAATGTCGTGCGCGGGATGACGACTGGCAGCGTTCAATCGGCCAGCAACCCCTTGTAGCGATGCCGGACCAGGGCATTGAGTGCCAGCCCCAGCAGGCTGAGCAGGACCAGGCAGAGGGCCAGGGTGAGCTGCAAGTCCAGCGGGGTGAGGCTGATCGCGGCGCTGGTCAGCCCGCCGAGGATGAAGATCAACACGCTACCGGCCGAGGCCGATGTGCCGGCCCGCTCGGGAAATCTGTTCATGGCTTGGGTGTGGGCGGCTGCGCGGGCGATGGTCGTTCCGGCGGTGCACACGATCATGGGCAGCAGCAGGGTTGTGACCGACAAGCCCAGGTGGCTGGAGAGCCCCAGCATCAGGACCCCCGCCGAGAGGATCAGGCCCAGGCCGGTGATGATTTGCGTCTGCGAGTCGATGCGATTGCTCAGCACGGACGCTACCGCGCCCCCGCCAATATAGGCCAGCCCATAGCCCAGCAGCGCCAGTGAAAAAGCCTCGGGTGAGAAGTGCAACTGGTCGATCAGAATCAGGGGTGAAATGACGATGAACGAAAAGTGGCAGGAAAAAGCCAGCGCCGATGTTAGCCAATAGGCCATGAAGCTGAAGTCCGCGCAGACCGTTCGATAGGCTGCGATGAAATTCAGGCGCCTGGGTTGGCTACCTGCCGTGGAGCGTTCAAGTAAAAGACAGGCGCTTGCGAATACACCCATGGCCAGGACAATGAACACCAGGAAGCTGCCACGCCAGCCCATCCAGCTTTGCAGCCCGGTGCCGGCCAGGGGTGAAACGGAAATGAAAATCCCCCCGCAGGTGACCAGGAAGATTCGCAGTCGCTGCTGTTCCCGGCCAGTGAACAGGTCTTGGATCAGCGCCTGGGACAGCACGAAACAACCGCACCCCAAGGCCTGGACGACACGGAAGAAGAGAAAGGTCCAGTAGCTGTCGGCGAACACGCAACCTGTTGCTCCGATGGCTGCAACGGTGATCCCGATCAGCAGTAGATTTTTTCGCCCCATGACGTCGGAAAGCGGACCGATCAGCAGTTGCGAAAGGGCGATACCCACTGCGAACAGGCTGACAGACAGGGCGATATCGGAGGATGGGCTCTGAAAATGCTCGGACAGTGCAGGGAATGAGGGCAGCACCACATCGATTGGAAAGACGCCGAGCAATGTCAGCATCAGCAACAAGCCGACGGTGGCCGGTTTGCGGGTAGCCAGGCGGTTTTGCGGATCAGTCATGAGGCGTTCCAAGGCGTCCCTGAGGGGTCGCTTTCAATCCTAATGCGTCATGTCCGCCCGTCACGGGGAGATTGAGTAGGACGGCTCTGGTAATTGCGTGGGGGTTCTCCTACAGACTTATTCAGACGCGCAAAAAAAATCGCAGCCAAGGCCGCGATCAGCATGCAATTGGAGTGTGCGGGGCACAGCGCTACGGCACTGGCCCCGCCCGGCCTCAGCTGTTGGGCAACAACCGGCAGGTGATGCTCTTGATGTAGCGGGTTTCGGCGATGGCCGGGTGTACCGGATGGTCTGGCCCCTGGCCGCCGCGTTCGAGCAGTTGGATGTTGCGGTCCAGATGACGAGCACTGGTCAGCAGGATGTTTTGCAGATCGTCTTCGGGCAGGTGCATCGAGCACGACGCGCTGACCAGGATGCCGTCCTTGCTGAGCAGGCGCATGGCTTGCTCGTTGAGGCGGCGATAGGCGCCTTCACCGTTTTTCAGGTCTTTCTTGCGCTTGATGAAAGCGGGTGGGTCGGCCACGATCACGTCGAAACGCTCTTCGCTGGCCTTGAGTTCCTTCAGGGCTTCGAACACGTCGCCTTCGATGCAGGTCAGCTTCTCGGCGAAGCCGTTCAACGCGGCGTTGCGCTCGACACCGTCGAGGGCGAAGGCCGAGGCATCGACGCAGAACACTTCACTGGCGCCGAACGCTGCGGCTTGCACGCCCCAGCCGCCGATGTAGCTGAACAGGTCCAGTACACGCTTGCCCTTGGCGTACGGGGCCAGGCGTGCGCGGTTCATGCGGTGGTCGTAGAACCAGCCGGTTTTCTGGCCTTCCATGACCGGCGCTTCGAACTTCACGCCGTTCTCTTCCAGGGCGACCCACTCCGGCACCAGGCCGAACACGGTCTCGACGTAGCGGTTCAGGCCTTCGGCGTCACGGGCCGCGGAGTCGTTCTTGAACAGGATGCCGCTGGGCTTGAGCACCTGGGTCAGGGCGGCGATCACGTCGTCCTTGTGGGCTTCCATGGTGGCCGAGGCGATCTGCACCACCAGGATGTCGCCGAAACGGTCGACCACCAGGCCTGGCAACAGGTCGGAGTCACCGTAGACCAGGCGATAGAACGGCTTGTCGAACAGCCGCTCGCGCAGGGACAACGCCACGTTGAGGCGATGCACCAGCAGGGATTTGTCCAGCGACAGCTTCACGTCACGGGACAGCAGCCGGGCGCAGATCAGGTTGTTGGGGCTCATCGCAACGATGCCCAGCGGCTTGCCGCCGGCGGCTTCGAGGATGGCCTGGTCGCCGGCCTTGAAGCCGTGCAGCGGGGTGGCGGCTACATCGATTTCGTTACTGTAGACCCACAGGTGGCCGGCGCGCAGGCGACGGTCGGCGTTGGCTTTGAGGCGCAGGCTAGGCAGGGACATGACGTCGCTCCGGAAAAAAGAGCGGGAGTATACCGTGTTGCAAGGGTTGACGGGCTTGAAGGACGATCGGTGGCCCGGCGGTGTATCGGATCCATCTTTAAGGGTTAGAATCCCCGCCTGACCTGGAGTGTGTACGCATGTCCAAAGAACTTTCCGCTGAACAGATCCAACAGTCCCTGCAAGGCATCAGTGTGCCGCCCCAGCCGCAGATCATGGTGGATCTGCAGATGGAGCAGTACATGCCCGATCCGGACCTGGAGACCATCGCCAAGTTGATCTCCCAAGACCCGGGCCTCTCGGGCGCCCTGCTCAAGATCGTCAATTCGCCGTATTACGGCCTGCGCAACAAGATCACCTCGATCCAGCGCGCGGTGAACCTGCTGGGCAGCCGTTCGATCATCAACCTGATCAATGCGCTGTCGATCAAGGGCGAGTTGCACGACGACGCTATCGTGACCCTGAACCGTTTCTGGGATACCGCCCAGGACGTGGCGATGACCTGCCTGACCCTGGCCAAGCGCGTCGGCCTGGAGAACGGTGACGAAGCCTATGCGCTGGGGTTGTTCCACGATTGCGGTGTGCCGTTGATGCTCAAGCAGTTCCCCAGCTACATGGGCGTGCTGGAAGAGGCCTACGCCAATGCCAGCGCCGAGTGCCGGGTAGTGGACACCGAGAACCGTGAGTTCAACACCAACCATGCGGTGGTCGGTTACTACACTTCCAAATCCTGGCGCCTGCCGGATCACGTCAGCCAGGCCATCGCCAACCACCACAATGCCCTGGCGATCTTCAGCGACGAGTCTTCACGCAACAACAGCCCGTTGAAGAACCTGCTGGCGATCCTGAAAATGTCCGAGAACATCTGTGCGTCCCACCGGGTGCTCGGCAATCAGGCCGAAGACCACGAGTGGGATTGCGTCGGGAGCCTTGTGCTCGATTACATCGGGTTGTCGGAATACGACTTCCAGACCCAGAAACAGGAAATTCGCGACCTCGCCACTCGTTGAGTGCGGGGCTTCGCCTGACTCGAGAGCCTCATGCCAGAACTGCCGGAAGTCGAAACCACCCGTCGCGGAATCGCGCCCCATCTTGAAGGCCAGCGGGTCAGCCGCGTGGTGGTCCGCGACCGCCGCCTGCGCTGGCCGATCCCGGAAGATCTCGACGTGCGGCTGTCGGGCCAGCGCATCGTGCAGGTGGAGCGGCGGGCCAAGTACCTGTTGATCAATGCCGAGGTCGGCACGTTGATCAGCCACCTGGGCATGTCCGGCAACCTGCGCTTGGTGGAAGTCGGCATGCCGGCCGCCAAGCACGAGCACGTGGACATCGAGCTGGAGTCCGGCCTGGCCTTGCGCTACACCGACCCGCGCCGCTTTGGCGCGATGCTCTGGAGCCTCGACCCGTTCAATCACGAGCTGTTGATTCGCCTGGGTCCCGAGCCGTTGACCGACCTGTTCGATGGCGAACGGTTGTTCCAGCTCTCGCGGGGGCGGTCCATGGCGGTCAAGCCGTTCATCATGGATAACGCGGTGGTGGTGGGCGTGGGCAATATCTACGCGACCGAGGCCCTGTTCGCCGCCGGCATCGACCCGCGCCGGGCCGCCGGGGGCATTTCCCGGGCGCGTTACCTGAAGCTGGCGATCGAGATCAAGCGCATCCTCGCCCATGCCATCGAGCGCGGCGGCACCACGCTGCGGGACTTTATCGGCGGGGATGGCCAACCCGGCTATTTCCAGCAGGAACTGTTCGTCTACGGCCGGGGCGGGGAGTTGTGCAAGGTGTGTGGTACGGGGCTGCGGGAAATCCGCCTGGGCCAGCGCGCCAGCGTCTGGTGTCCACGCTGTCAGAGCTGATTTGTCCTACGGTCTATAGTCAGTATTTAGCCGAAGGATCGCCCATGAAACTGCTTCGACCTGTCGTTCTAGCGCTGCTGCTGAGTGTCGGTTTGCCTGCCCTGGCAAGCGACGGCAGCGGCGACCCGCGCTACACCATCCAGAACCCGCCGGCCTTCGCCATGATCGGCGACCTGCTGATTGCCCGTCCGCTGCTGCTCGCCGCCACAGTGATTGGCGCCGGGGCATTCGTGGTGTCGTTGCCCTTTACCGCGCTGGGTGGCGGGGTCGGTGATGCGGGGAAGGCGTTGGTGGTGGACCCGGCGAAGGCCACGTTTGTGCGGTGCCTGGGGTGCATTGGGGAGGGGTTTGAGCGGCAGGAGTGAAGGTCAACAGTTACATCTTGGTGGTGGCTGAGGGCCTCTTCGCGAGCAAGCCCGCTCCCACAAAGGATGTGCTTAGGACACAAATTATGTGAACACAGTCGATTCCTGTGGGAGCGGGCTTGCTCGCGAAGAGGCCGGCAAAGACGCTACAAAACCTGGCTCATGCCTTGCCAGTAATCTTGCGATACTTCGCCATCAACTGTTCTTCAGTTTCCGGATGAGCCTCGTCCAGCGGAATGCAATCCACCGGGCAAACCTGCTGGCACTGGGGTTCGTCGTAATGGCCGACGCACTGGGTGCACAAGTTCGGGTCGATGACGTAGATTTCCTCGCCTTGGGAAATGGCCTCGTTCGGGCATTCAGGTTCGCAGACGTCGCAATTGATGCAGTCGTCGGTGATGATCAGGGACATGCAGGCTCCTGCCGGGGCGTTGGGCCCGGGCATATGAAAACGTATGGGCGCAATTGTGCCGCATTGGCGAGCGCAGTGCACGCGGGCGCGATGGACTGCGCTGTGCTGCGAGGTAGCTCGCAGCGCCAGCCGGTTATTTCTTGAAGCGCAGGGTCAGCGCATCGGCCACGGCCGGGTGGACGAACTTGGTGATATCTCCGCCCAACGCCGCGATTTCCCGGACCAGCGTCGAGGAAATGAAGGAATAGCGCTCCGACGGCGTCAGGAACAGGCTCTCGACGTCCGGTGCCAGTTGGCGGTTCATGTTGGCCAGTTGGAATTCGTACTCGAAGTCCGAGACCGCCCGCAGGCCACGCAGGAACACATTGGCGTTCTTTTCCTTGGCAAAGTGCGCCAAAAGCGTCGAGAAACCGACCACTTCCACGTTGGGCAGGTGCTTGGTGACCTCGCGGGCCAGTTCCACACGTTGTTCCAGCGGGAACAGCGGGTTTTTCTTCGGGCTGGCGGCGACGGCAATGATCACATGGTCGAACAGGCGCGCGGCGCGTTCGACCAGATCGCCATGGCCCTTGGTAATAGGGTCGAAGGTACCTGGGTACAACACTCGGTTCATCGCGTCGTCCTGGCGGGAGTCCGTTGGGGAGTCGGATGGTATCGCAGCCTTCTCGGTCGGCCAAGTCGGCTGTTGCGTAAGAAAGCACTATAGACGCTGCGAATAATCCGGCTATTCATGGATTTTTCAGGCGTTCGGCCAGGGCCGTCGCCAATTGCGCGGTCAGTCCGTACACCGATAACTGCGGGTTGGCGCCGATGCTGGTGGGGAACAGCGAGCCGTCATGGATCGACAGGTTGCCCAGTTGGTGATGGCGGCCAAGGCTGTCGGTGACGGCGGTTTTCGGGTCTTCACCCATGGCGCAACCGCCCATTACGTGGGCGCTGCCCAGGCGTGTGCGGTACAAAGCCAGGTCGAGTCCGTCGATCAGTGTGCGGGCTTCGGCCAGGGTCGTTGCGTAGCGGGCATCGCTGTGCAAAGGCATGACCGCCTTGGCGCCACCGGCAAACTGGATCTCGGCCATGCTGTGGAAGGCCCGGCGCAAGCCATCCCAGGCATACGGCGTAACGGGATAATCGAGCACGGGCGTGCCGTCGCTGCGCAACTCGACGCTGCCGCCGGGGCTGTCCGGATGAAAACCGTCGCGCAACAGCGCCAGCATGGCGTGGGTATGGGGCAGTCGGGACATGTGCCAAGCGTTCTCGGGGCCGAACCCGCCCAATAGCGTGGCGGCCAGGGCCGGGTGCAAGGGCGGGACTTCAAGCTTGTAGGACATTTTGCCGGTGGTGCCGTCCTGCCATTGGAAATGATCCGAATAAATCGATTGCGGTGCGCCGTAGAACGGGTTGATGACCTCGTCGAATTGCCCGGCGGACATGTTCACCAAGTGCAGGAAGGTGCGCTTGCCCACGCGTTCATATGGGTCTGGCGCATCGGAGCGCAGCAGCAACCCGGGACTATTGATGCCGCCGCCCGCCAGCACGTAATGCCGCGCCTTGACGGTGATGCGCCGCCCGGTCGGCGCCACGCAACGTTCATCCATGGCTTGGCACTCGAGGGCGATGACGGCATCGTTTTTGATCGTCAGACGCTCGGCCCGCGCCAGGTAAAGCAGCGCGCCGCCCTTGTCCAGCGTGGCCGGGATGGTGGTAACCAGCATCGATTGCTTGGCGTTGGTCGGACAGCCCATGCCGCAATAGCCCAGGTTCCAGCAGCCGCGTACGTTGCGCGGGATGACGTGCCAGGCGTAGCCCAATTGTTCACAGCCTTTGCGGATCACGTCGTTGTTGGCATTGGGCGGAACCAGCCACGGTGCCACGCCCAGGCGTTGTTCCATCTGCGCAAACCAGGGCGCCATTTCAGCGCGGCCGTGGCCTTTTACGTTGTGCTCGGCGGCCCAGTGGTCGAGGGTCTGGTCGGGCGTGCGGAAGCTGGAGGTCCAATTGATCAGCGTCGTGCCACCGACGGCCCGGCCCTGGAGAATGGTGATGGCGCCGTCCTTGCTCATGCGCCCGAGGCCTTCCTGATACAGGCTGCTGTAGGCCTGGTCTTCGAGCAGCGTGAAGTCATGACTGGTCTTGAGCGGACCTTCCTCGATCAGCAACACGCGGTAGCCGGCGGCGCTGAGAATTTCCGCCGTGGTGCCGCCGCCAGCACCGCTGCCAACGATGGCCACGTCCGCTTCCAGGGTCAGGTCCTGGGACAACTGCGCGCCGTTGTAGGTGGTCCAGCCACGGGCCAGGCCTTCGCGGAAGGGATCGGGTACGGGCATGTTCAGGGCTCTCTTATTGTTATGGATGGACGATGAAGAACCCTGTGGGAGCGGGCTTGCTCGCGAAGGCGGCTGTACATTCAACATTTATGCAAGCTGACACACCGCCTTCGCGAGCAAGCCCGCTCCCACAGGAGTTGGGCCTGGCTTTCAAATCTTGGGCGGTCCTGGATATCCACAATGCGCCCAGGCCTCGGGTCGGCTGTACCAGGCCATCATCACCAATTGCAGCAATGAGCAATGGCCTTGTCGCAACAGGTCCAGCGAGCTGTTTTCCCACCGTCCGAGGAACAGGCGGATGTCATCGGCGCTGGCGTTTTCCCACGGGCCCCAGACCCCGGTCAGCGGCCCGCGGGTAATGCCCAGCGTGAGCACGTCGAACAGCTGGCGCGTGAGCTTGAGCATGGCAGGGGACAGGTGGGCCAGGCTGCTGTCCAGGCTTCGCAGGGTCGCGTCAGTGGCGGCGGGGATCTGTCCGACGGCCACTGCGCCGTCCAGCATCACGGGAATGACGCTGCGTAAAAATGGCAGGTCGCTGTCGCGCAGGGCCGCCAGGCCGTTGGCCGGTTGGCTTGGCGAGCAACCGCTCAGGCTGGCGCCCAGGCCGACGGTGGCCAGGAAGGCGCTGGCGCCGAGGCTGAACTTCAACAGGCCGCGCCGTGACAACGCGGGTGTATCGGTGAGGCTTGGGTTCATTATTGTTATTACCCGGGAAGAGACGCGTCAGCGGACAAACAGCTTCTGGATCAGTTTCTGCAAAGGCTTGCCGTAAGGGGGATAAATCAGCTTCGCGACGTTGAATCGCTGTTTGGTCAGCACGCCCTTGGCCTTGCTGAAGGTCAGGAAACCCTCGTGCCCGTGGTAATGCCCCATTCCCGAGGGGCCGATGCCGCCGAACGGCAAGTCGTCCTGGGCGACATGCAGCAGCGTGTCGTTCAAGCAGACGCCGCCGGAATGGGTTTCGTGGAGCACGCGATTCTGTTCGGCCTTGTTGTAGCCGAAGTAGTAGAGCGCCAGCGGGCGGGGTCGCTGATTGATGTAGGCAAACGCCTGGTCCAGATTGTCATAGGGCACGATGGGCAGCAGCGGGCCGAAAATCTCGTCCTGCATCACGGTCATCTCATCGCTGACGTTGAGCAGCAGGCTGTGGGCCATGCGACGGCCCTGGCCTTGCTCGAACAACTCGATCAGCAACGCGCCTTTGCTGGTGGCGTCGCTGATGTAGCCGTTGAGCCGCGCCAGTTGTCGTTCGTTGATGACGGCGGTGTAGTCCGGGTTGTCCGCCAGGGTCGGATAAAACCCGCGAACCGCCTCGCGATACGCCTCGACGAACTCGCCGACGCGGTTCTGCGGCACCAGCACGTAGTCCGGGGCGACACAGGTTTGCCCGGCATTCAGGGTCTTGCCGAAGGCAATGCGTTCGGCGGCGTCCTTGATCGGTACATCGACCGACACGATGGCCGGCGATTTCCCACCCAGCTCAAGGGTGACCGGCGTCAGGTTTTCGGCAGCGGCACGCATGACATGCTTGCCGATGCTGGTGGCGCCGGTGAACAACAGGTGATCGAAGGGCAGCTTGGAAAACGCCATGCCGATTTCCGCCTCGCCAAGCACCACGCAGACGAGGTCCTGGGGGAAGACCCGGGCCAGCAATTGCTTGAGCAGCAAGCCGGTTGCCGGTGTCGATTCGCTGAGCTTGAGCATCACCCGGTTGCCCGCCGCCAAAGCCCCGACCAGCGGCCCGATGGCCAGGAACAGCGGGTAGTTCCACGGCACGATGACGCCGACCACGCCCAGCGGTTGATAGATCACTTTGGCCGATGCCGGTTGAAAGGCCATGCCCACTTTGCGCCGGGAGGGTTTCATCCAACCCTGGAGATGCCGGCTGGCGTAATGGATACCGTGCAGGCTCGGCATCAACTCGGCCAGCAGTGTTTCGTCGGCGCTGCGGTGGCTGAAGTCCTGGCTGATGGCGTCGATCAAGGCTTGGCGTTCGTTGCTCAATACCTCGCGCAGTGCCTTGAGCCATTGTTGGCGCTGTTCGGCCGGTGGCATCGGATGGGCCGCGTAGGCCTGGCGTTGGGCATCGAAGAGCGACCGCAGCTCGTCCAGTTGTTGTTGCGACTCGTGCAGGTAGGCAACGTCGGCAGGCATCGTCGGGCACCGGATATTATTAGAGTGGGTGTTTTCTAGAGCTTATACTCTATAAAGTCAATGGCATCCGTAACGGCGATGGGTTTTTCCTGTGACCGATAGGTCGTAAGATGCCGATCAATGCCTTCGTCGAATTAAAGCCCAAACCATGGCCCCACGAATGAAAACCAGCGAGCGCATCGTGCAAAACAGCCTCGAGCTGTTCAACCAGCAAGGCGAGCGCAGCGTCAGCACCAACCACATTGCCGCCCACATGGACATGTCCCCGGGCAACCTCTATTACCACTTCCCCAACAAGCAGGCGATCATCGCCGTGTTGTTCAGTGAGTACGAGAACCTGGTGGACAGTTTCTTGCGCCCGCCCCAGGGTCGTGCGGCCACGGTGGAGGACAAACGCTTCTATTTGCAGGAGCTGCTGGCGGCCATGTGGCGCTACCGTTTCCTGCACCGGGACCTGGAGCATCTGCTCGACAGCGACCCGGACCTTGCGGCGCGCTATCGACGGTTTTCCCAGCGCAGCCTGATCCACGGTACCGCTATTTATGAAGGCTTCGTTGCCGCCGGCATCCTGAAGATGGACCGGGTGCAGATCGAGTCCCTGACCCTCAATGCCTGGATCATTCTCACGTCCTGGGTGCGATTCCTGTGCACCACGCGGGAAAACTTCAGCCACCTGAGCGAGCAGGCCATCAAGCGAGGCGTGTATCAGGTACTGGTGTTGGAGGCCGGTTTCGTGACCGATCAGGCCCGCGAAGAGGTGGATGCACTGTTCAAAGAGTATTACGTCCCCCTGGCCCAGACCCTGGAGGAAGGGCAGTAGGACCGACCCCCGACTTAGCCACAGGAGTTCACCATGCCCATTGCGCAACTCATCAGCCCTCACGCCCTCGAAGAGCGGCGATCACAACCCGGGCTGGTCATTCTCGATTGCCGTTTTGCCCTGGAAGACCCGGATTATGGCCAGCGCAGTTATGCCGAGGGCCACATCGCCGGTGCATCGTTCGCGGACCTTGAACGCGACCTGAGTGGGCTGGTGACCAAAGGCGTGACCGGGCGTCATCCGCTGCCGGAGCCCGAGGCGTTGATCGAGCGCCTCAAGGCCTGGGGGATCGATAACGACAGCGATGTCGTGCTGTACGACGACGGTCCCGGCGCCTATGCCGCGCGGGCCTGGTGGTTGCTGGCCTGGCTGGGCAAGCGCGAGGGCGTGTACATCCTCGACGGTGGGCTCAAGGCCTGGCATGCCGCTGGCTTGCCCTTGAGCCTGGATCCGCCGCAGAACACTCGCGGGACCTTCAGCGGGGCGCCGGATGCGAGCGTGGTGCTCAGTGCTCAAGCGCTGCAACAACGCCTTGGCCAATCGGACATGACCCTGCTGGATGCCCGGGCGTTGCCGCGATTCAAAGGGGAAGTCGAGCCCATCGACCCGATAGCCGGGCATATCCCGGGCGCACAGTGCGCGGCGTTCACTGAAAACCTTGGCGCCGATGGGCGCTTCCTGCCGGTCGACCAGCTCAAGCGGCGCTTCGCCGAAAAACTGGGCGAGCGCTCGCCCACCGACCTGGTGGCCTATTGCGGCTCCGGCGTGACGGCGTGTCATAACCTGTTTGCCTTGTGCCTGGCAGGGTATCCGCTGGGGCGGCTGTACGCTGGCTCGTGGAGTGAGTGGATCAATGATCCCCAGCGGGGCGTGGCAACGGGCGAATAACAAACACCCGGAACCAATGTGGGAGCGGGCTTGCTCGCGAAGACGGTGTGTCAGTCAACTTCAATGTCGCTGACCCACCGCTTTCGCGAGCAAGCCCGCTCCCACAGGGGATGTGTGTTGGTCATGAACCATCATGCTCAGCCGTGGCCCAGGCTGGCCAGCCAATCGGGAATCCGCCGCTCCAGGTAGTACCCCGGGCGCCGCAGGGTTCCGTCGACAAACCCCACATGCCCGCCCCGGGCGTGCAGTTCAATCCGGGTCGAAGCGGATAATTCGCGCGGTTCGGGCAGGCTGTGAGGAAACACAAAGGGATCGTCGGCGGCCTGGATGACCAGGGTCGGCGTGCTGATGCCCGCCATGAAATAACGGCTGGAGGCGCGGCGGTAGTAATCCGCGGCATCGGAGAACCCGTGCAGCGGCGCCGTCACCCGGCCGTCAAAGTCCCAGAAGGTGCGCATGTTTTCCAAAGGGCCAAGCGCCGCCAGGGTCGCCAGGCCCTCGTGGCGTCCGTCGTGCTGGAACTGGCGTTGCTTGTTGCGCACATAGGCCACGAGCTGGCGCATGAAATGCGCCTGGTAGAACCTGGAAAATCCCTGGCCGATGCGATCGGCGCACTGGTCGAGGCGAAACGGCACCGAGACCGCCACCGCCCCTTGCAACTGGCTGTCGCGGCCGGCTTCCCCCAAGTGTTTGAGCAACACATTGCCGCCCAGCGAATAACCCACCGCAAACAACGGCGCCAAGGGCCGTCGGGCGCGCAAGTGGGTGATGGCGGCGGCCAGGTCTTCGCTGACGCCCGAGTGGTAGCTGCGGGGCAACAGGTTCGGCTCACCCGAGCAGCCACGCCAGTTCAAGGCCGCACTGGCCCAGCCCTGGCGACCGAGAGCCTGTTGCAGGCCGGCCACGTAAGGCGAGTTGGAAGAGCCGGTCAGCCCGTGAAGCACCAGCACCAGTGGTGCCTCGGCGCTGTGGGGGCCGTGCCAGTCAAGGTCGAGGAAATCACCGTCTTCCAGCCACAAGCGCTCGCGTTGGCGATCGATGTGGGTGGTCTGGCGCCACAACGGGCCCCATAGCGTTTGCAAATGCGGGTTGCCCAGGCCCGGGGCAGGGACGAAACGTTCGGATGCGGCGGACATCATTATTATTCTCGATGCACTGGTCAGCCGTTCAGCCAATGTCCTTTGCCGAACGCTGCCACAACGCGTAATACACCCGTCCGGATTTCTGCTCGCGATGCAAGCGCCAATTGCCCGGCAAGCCCAGAGTGGACGGGGCGGTCTCGCTTTCAGTGTAGACCCAGGAATCCTCGGCCAACCACTGACGGTCCTCAAGTAGCGCGCAGACCGTCGGCAACAGGTTCTGGTTGAAAGGCGGGTCGAGGAACACCAGGTCGAAAGGCGTCGCCGGTTGGCTGTCCAGGTAGCGCAGGGCGTCGGCGGTCTGCACCTGGCCGACGGTGCAGCGCAGCGTGCCCAGGTGTTCTTTCAGGCTGGAGACCGCCAGGTTGCTGGCGTCCAGCGCCTGGCCCATGGCGGCGCCACGGGACAGGGCCTCGAGAAACAGCGCGCCGCTGCCGGCGAACGGGTCGAGCACCCGGGCACCTGCCACATAGGGTGCGAGCCAGTTGAACAGGGTTTCGCGCACGCGGTCGGGAGTGGGGCGCAGGCCCGGGGCATCCGGGAAGCTCAGGCGCCGGCTGCGCCATTCGCCGCCGATGATGCGCAACTGGTTCACACCGTTGTGCACGGGTTTCTTGCTGGAATTCGATGGACGGGCCATTAGTGCTCCGGAACCCCGAGCGGCTGCTCGGCAGGTTTGTCAGTGGGGGGCGGCAACGGCTTTTGCGGCACGCTCGGGCCGGCGGTGACGATGACCATTTTGTCGGTGCTCAGGTGTTTGTTCAGCGCGGCCTTGACCTGCTCGACCGTCAGTTCCTGGGACTGGCGCATGAAATCTTCCAGGTAGCTCAGCGGCAAGTCATAGAACCCCATGGCACCGAGCTGGCCGACGATGTCGGCATTGCTGGCGGTGGACAGCGGGAAACTGCCGGCCAACTCACGCTTGGCGTCGTCGAGTTCTTTCTGGGTGGGACCGTTCTTGAGGTAGTCGGCGAACACGTCCTGCACCAGTTTCAAGGTGCCTTCGCTCATTTCCGCACGGGTCTGCAGGTTGATCATGAAGGGGCCGCGGGATTGCATCGCCGTGAAGCCGGAGTACACGCCGTAGGTCAGGCCGCGTTTTTCCCGCACCTCGGTCATCAGTCGCGTGCCGAAGCCACCACCGCCGAGGATCTGGTTGCCCAGGGACACGGCGGCATAGTCCGGATCGTCACGGTCAATGCCCAGTTGCGCGAGCATCAGGTTGGTCTGCTTGGACGGGAATTCGATGTGGCCGATGCTCGCCTTGGGCTCCACCGGTGGCGGGGTTTTCGCCAGGGCCGGGCCTTTGGGCAGCGCGGCGGATACTTGGTTGGCAACCGCTTCGGCTTCGGCGCGGGACAAATCCCCCACCAGCGCGATTACGGCGTTGCCGGCGGCGTAGGCTTTGGCGTGGAAAGCCCGGGCCTGGGCCAGGGTGATCGGTGGGATGCTGTCGGCGGTGCCGTCGCTGGAATGGGCATAGGGATGCTCGCCGTACAGGCGCTTCATCAGTTCCAGGCCGGCCAGTTTGCCGGGGTTCTGTTTCTGGTATTCGAAACCGGCGAGCATCTGGTTCTTGATGCGGGCGAAGGAGTCGGCGGGGAAGGTCGGTTTGCCGACGACCTCGGCGAACAGCTTCAATGCCGGCTCACGCTTGTCGGCTGCGCTGAGGCTGCGCAGGGACGCCACGGCCATGTCCCGGTAGGCGCCGTTGCCGAAGTCCGCACCGAGGCTTTCGAAACCTTGGGCAATGGCGCTGACGTCCTTGCCGGCCACGCCCTCGTTGAGCATGGCGTTGGTCAGCAGGGCGAGGCCGGGGGCATCGCCGTCCTGGCTGCTGCCGGCAGCGAAGGTCAGGCGCAGGTCGAACATTGGCAATTCGCGGGCTTCGACGAACAACACCTTGGCGCCGTCGGCGGTTGTCCAGGTTTGCACGTCGAGTTGGCGCCGGCTCGGCGCCTTGTCATTCAGTTCGGTCAACGATTGCAGCTTGTTGCCGGACTTGGCGTTATCCAATGCCTGGCTGGCGGTGACGTCGGTGGTCGGCGACAGATAGAACGCCAGGGAGCCGGCCAGGGCGATCAGCGCCAGGCCGATCAGCACCGGGCGCCGTGATTTGCGCTCACTCATGAGCTTTCTCCTCGGGCAGGACATGCGCAACGCTCAGGCGCGAGCGGGTGAAATACAGCTGGGCTGCCTTCTGGATATCTTGCGGGGTCACGCTTTGCAGTTCGGCGAGTTCGGTGTCCATCAGCTTCCAGGACAAACCGACGGTCTCCAACTGGCCAATGGCGGTGGCCTGGCTGGTGATCGAGTCGCGCTCATAGACCAGGCCGGCGATGACCTGGGCGCGCACGCGTTCCAGTTCGTCGGCGGTCGGGGCGGTGGTTTTCAACTGCTCAAGCAAGCGCCACAAGCCGGCTTCGGCCTGGGCGAGGGTTTTGTTTTTCTGCGTGTTGGGCGTCGCCGACAAGGTGAACAGTGTGTCGCCGCGGGTGAAGGCGTCGTAGCTCGACGAACCGCCGGACACCAGCTCTTCGCCGCGCTCCAGTTGGGTCGGGATCCGCCCGCTGTAGCCGCCGTCCAGCAGGGCCGAGATCAGCCGCAGCGCGTTGACTGAGCCCTTGTCCGTCGCGGTGGCGATGCTCGGCACATTGAAGGCCAGCATCACGCTGGGCAGTTGGGTCTGCACATGCAGGGTGATCTGGCGCTCGCCGGGTTCGGCCAGCTCCAGGGGGATTTTCGCCACCGGCACCGCGCGCCGGGCAATCGGGCCGAAATAGCGCTGGGCCAGGGACTTGACCTCGTCCGGCGTCACGTCGCCGACCACCACCAGGGTCGCGTTGTTCGGGGTGTACCAGGATTCGTACCAGTGCCGCAGCTCCTCGACGGTCATCCGGTCCAGGTCGGCCATCCAGCCGATGGTCGGCGTGTGGTAGCCGCTGGCCGGGTAAGCCATGGCCTTGAAGCGCTCGTAGGCCTTGGACATGGGCTTGTCGTCGGTGCGCATGCGGCGCTCTTCCTTGATCACCTCGATCTCGCGGCTGAACTCCTCCGGTGGCAGGCGCAGGCTGGCCATGCGGTCGGCTTCCAGTTCGAAGGCCACGCCCAGGCGGTCGCGGGCCAGTACTTGGTAATAGGCGGTGAAGTCATCGCTGGTGAAGGCGTTCTCTTCGGCACCGAGGTCGCGCAGGATCAGCGACGCTTCGCCGGGACCGACTTTTTCACTGCCCTTGAACATCATGTGCTCAAGGGCGTGGGACAAACCGGTCTGGCCTGGCGTTTCGTAGCTGGAGCCAACCTTGTACCAGACCTGGGAGACCACCACCGGCGCACGATGGTCTTCGCGCACGACGACCTTCAGGCCGTTGTCGAGGGTAAATTCGTGGGTGGGTTGTGGGTCGGCAGCCAAGGCTGAAAAGGGCAGACAAACTGTGCTGAACAGCAGGCCTGCGGCGCGGCGGGCAAGAGCATTCATTCGTGTTTAAACCTGTTGGGTTGCCTGCTTGGCCTTAGCCTCAGCAGGCGAGGAGGTGCTAGGATACTGATCCGTTTTACTGGCGGCCACGCCTATCGGGCCTTTTATCGGCCCGGGGTTGTCTGGGTTCCCCGGAGAAACACCGGGTTTGCTCGTTGATCCCGGCGTTTTCGCCGATGATGCCGTACCAGTCCTTCGAAAAAATCGACTTTGGGGTGTCCTCGGGACGCCTCGACAAAATGTTGCGCGTGAACAAGCTGGATGAAACGCAGTCTGTTCAGCATTGAATATTTATCACCGAGGCGCCCTTGTGGCGCGTCGCTACCGTGAGATAGCCGTCCTCCATGTTTGGTTCCAACGACGACAAGAAGACCCCAGCTGCGGCTGGCGAGAAAAAAGGCCTGTTCGGATGGCTGCGCAAGAAGCCGCAGGAAACCGTCGTCGAACAGCCACAACCGCTGCCTGAGCCCGCCGCCGAGGCCGTGGCCGAAGCAACTGCGCCCATCGTCCTGCCGATTGCCGAGCCGGTGCTGCAGCCGGTCGAGGCTGAGACCGTTGTAGAGCCGGTGGCCGAGCAGCCGCTGACCCCGCCCGTCGAGCAAACCCCCTGGTTGACCTTGCCGGTGGCGGAAGAACCGGTTGCGCTGGTCGAGGAAGCGGCGCCCCATATCACCCCGCCGATTCCCGCGCCGACGCAGGTTGTCGAGGCGCCAGTCGTCGACGCTGTCATTGAGCCGCCGGTCGCCGTCGTTGCGCCCTTGGTTGCGCAAGCCGTGCCCGAACCGGCACCTGCCCTGTTGGAAGCCATCGCCCCCGTCGAGCCCGTCCGTAGCGCCGAGGAAAACAAGGTCGGTTTCTTCGCCCGCCTCAAGCAAGGCCTGTCCAAGACCAGCGCCAGCATCGGCGAAGGCATGGCCAGCCTGTTCCTGGGCAAAAAAGTCATCGACGACGAATTGCTGGAAGACATCGAGACCCGCCTGCTGACCGCCGACGTCGGTGTCGAGGCCACCTCGGTGATTATCCAGAGCCTGACCCAGAAGGTCGCGCGCAAGCAGCTGACCGACGCCGATGCGCTGTACAAATCCCTGCAAGGCGAGCTGACCAGCCTGCTCAAGCCGGTGGAAAAACCGCTGGTGATCGCCTCGCAGAACAAGCCGTTCGTGATCCTGGTCGTCGGCGTCAACGGTGCAGGCAAGACCACCACCATCGGCAAGCTGGCCAAGAAGCTGCAGCTCGAAGGCAAGAAAGTCATGCTGGCGGCGGGCGACACCTTCCGTGCCGCCGCGGTCGAACAACTGCAAGTGTGGGGCGAGCGCAACAAGATCCCGGTGATCGCCCAGCACACCGGCGCCGACTCCGCTTCGGTGATCTTCGACGCCGTGCAAGCGGCCAAGGCCCGTGGCATCGATGTGTTGATCGCCGACACGGCCGGTCGCCTGCACACCAAAGACAACCTGATGGAAGAATTGAAGAAGGTGCGCCGGGTGATCGGCAAGCTCGACGCCGACGCACCCCACGAAGTGCTGCTGGTGCTGGACGCCGGTACCGGCCAGAACGCCATCAACCAGGCCAAGCAATTCAACCAGACCGTCGAACTGACTGGGCTGGCCCTGACCAAGCTCGACGGCACCGCCAAGGGCGGGGTGATTTTCGCCCTGGCCAAGCAGTTCGGCCTGCCCATCCGCTATATCGGCGTGGGTGAAGGCATCGACGACTTGCGCGCCTTTGAAGCCGAGCCCTTTGTCCAGGCACTGTTTGCCGAACGGGAGCATGCATGATTCGTTTCGAACAGGTCGGTAAACGCTATCCGAACGGTCACGTCGGCTTGCATGAGCTGAGCTTTCGGGTCCGTCGGGGCGAGTTTCTGTTTGTCACCGGCCATTCCGGCGCCGGTAAAAGTACCTTGCTGCGCCTGCTGCTGGCGATGGAGCGGCCCTCCACCGGCAAACTGCTGCTGGCCGGCCAGGACCTGAGCACCATCAGCAATGCCCAGATTCCCTACCTGCGACGGCAGATCGGCGTGGTGTTCCAGAATCACCAATTGCTGTTCGACCGCACGGTGTTCAACAACGTGGCGTTGCCGTTGCAGATCCTGGGCCTGTCCAAGGCCGAGATCATCAAGCGCGTGGACTCGGCCCTGGAGCGTGTGGCCCTGTCGGACAAGACCGACCTGTACCCGGGCGACCTGTCCACCGGTCAGCAACAGCGCGTCGGCATCGCCCGTGCCATCGTCCATCGCCCGGCCTTGCTGCTGGCGGACGAACCCACCGGTAACCTCGACCCGCGCCTGGCGGCGGAGATCATGGGCGTATTCGAAGACATCAACCGCCTGGGCACCAGCGTGCTGATTGCCAGTCACGACCTGGCATTGATCGCGCGCATGCGTCACCGCATGCTCACGTTGCAGCGCGGACGCCTGATTGGTGACGGGGAGGCTGGCGTATGAGTGCTACTCGCAGCCCGAAAGTGGCCGAACGCGTGGCCCCGAAGGCCTCCGATCCGCAGCCGCAAAAGAAAAAACGCGACGATGACGACGGCCCGGACTTCGCCACGCTGCTGCGCGCCTGGATCGAAAGCCATCGCGCCAGCCTGCTGGACAGTCTGCGGCGCCTGGGCAAGCAACCCATCGGCAGCTTCTTTACCTGCATGGTGATGGCGGTTGCCCTGAGCCTGCCCATGGGGCTGTCATTATTGCTGAATAATGTGGAGCGCCTGGGCGGTTCCTGGCAGCGCGCGGCGCAGATTTCCCTGTACCTGCAGATGGACGCGAGCCCCGGCGAGGGCCAGGCGTTGCGCGAGCAGATCAAGGCCATGCCGGGCGTGGCCGATGCCGAATACATCGGGCGCGAACAGGCGCTTGAGGAATTCCAGCAGCAGTCCGGCCTGGGCGAAGCCCTCAAGGAGCTGCCGGAGAACCCGCTGCCGGGCGTGGTGCTGGTGACGCCAAACGAAGTCGACAAGCCGACCCTTGAAGCATTAAGACAAAGACTTTCCGAGTTGCCGAAGGTACAACAGGCGCAACTTGATCTAGTCTGGGTCGAGCGTCTTGCGGCGATCCTCAAGCTCGGCGACCGGTTTGTCTTCGGCCTGACGGTGCTGCTGGTTTCTGCATTACTTTTGGTGATAGGCAATACCATTCGTCTTCATATTGAAAACCGCCGCACCGAGATAGAAGTGATTAAACTCGTCGGCGGTACGGACAGCTATGTACGCAGGCCCTTCCTTTATATGGGCGCGCTGTATGGCTTCGGTGCCGGGATTCTGTCCTGGGGTGTATTGGCGTTCGGCCTGGACTGGCTGAACGATGCGGTAACAGGGTTGGCCGGTTTGTACGGCAGTGATTTCTCGCTGGCCGGTGTGCCAGCCGCCGACGGTCTGTCGCTCTTGCTTGGCGCGGTGCTGTTGGGTTATATCGGTGCATGGATTGCGGTCGCACGCCACTTGCGTGAGCTTGCGCCAAAATAAGTGTTTTTTTGCGTGTATTGACCTTTCAATTTTTGTGGGAACTTGTCCTAGGGTTCCCGGTCAATTTTCGCAGTGCTGAACTGCACGAGTTATGTGAGTCGGAGGTTTTTTCGTATGACCACTTCTTTGCAACCTGCTTATGCTCTGGTCCCGGGTGCGAACCTGGAGGCCTATGTGCACACGGTCAACAGCATTCCCTTGCTGACCCCCGAGCAGGAGCGTGAACTGGCCGAGAGTCTCTATTATGAGCAGGATCTTGAGGCGGCTCGGCAGATGGTGCTCGCCCACCTGCGTTTTGTCGTACATATCGCCCGCAGCTATTCCGGCTACGGGCTGGCCCAGGCCGACCTGATCCAGGAAGGCAACGTCGGCCTGATGAAGGCGGTCAAGCGTTTCAACCCGGAAATGGGCGTGCGCCTGGTGTCGTTTGCGGTGCACTGGATCAAGGCGGAAATCCACGAGTTCATCCTGCGCAACTGGCGCATCGTGAAAGTCGCGACCACCAAGGCCCAGCGCAAGCTGTTCTTCAACCTGCGCAGCCAGAAGAAGCGTCTGGCCTGGCTGAACAACGAAGAAGTCCATCGTGTCGCCGAAAGCCTGGGCGTAGAGCCGCGGGAAGTGCGCGAGATGGAAAGCCGCCTGACCGGCCATGACATGGCCTTCGACCCGGCCGCCGAAGCGGACGACGACAGCGCTTTCCAATCGCCGGCCAACTACCTGGAAGACCACCGGTACGACCCGGCGCGTCAACTGGAAGACGCCGACTGGAGCGACAACTCCAACACCAACCTGCACGAAGCCCTGGAAGTGCTGGACGAACGCAGCCGCGACATCCTCTACCAGCGCTGGCTGGCCGAGGAAAAAGCCACGCTGCACGACCTGGCGCAGAAGTACAACGTGTCGGCCGAGCGGATTCGCCAGCTTGAGAAGAGCGCGATGAACAAGCTCAAGGTGTCGATCGCCGCCTGACTGCGATAGCGGCCATAAAAACGCCCCGATCAGTGATGATCGGGGCGTTTTTGTTTGTGCGATGCAATCCCCTGCTGTGATCGTTCCCACGCTCTGCGTGGAAACGCATCCTGTGACGCTCCGCGTCACGCTTTGGGACGCGGAGCGTCCCGTGCTGCATTTCCACGCAGAGCGTGGGAACGATCATGCAGGGAGAGGCTTCAGCGTCCGGCTACTGGGCCCAAGGCGCTCGCCGCGAATTATTGAGTTCCAGCAAATAACTGTCGCCCCCCAACTGGCTCATCTGCTGGCGAATCCAGCCCGCCCGCCGTAGCACATAGGGGCTGGGCCGGCTGGCGCTCCATTTCCGCGGGTTGGGCAGTACCGCCGCCAACAGGCTGGCCTGTTGCCGGGACAAGGCGTCGGCGCTGATACGAAAATGATGCCGTGCTGCGGCTTCGGCCCCGAACACGCCGTCATCCCACTCGACGCTGTTGAGGTACACCTCGAGGATCCGCTGCTTGGGCCAGAGCACTTCGATCAGTGCGGTGAACCAAGCCTCCAGCCCCTTGCGCAGCCAGCTGCGGCCCGACCATAGGAACAGGTTCTTGGACACTTGCTGGCTGAGGGTGCTGGCGCCGCGAATCGAACCGCCACGCCCATTGTGGGCGAACGCGGCCTGGATCGCGCCGATGTCGAAGCCCCAGTGCTCGGGAAATTTCTGATCTTCGCCAGCGATCACTGCGACTTTCAGGCTGTCGGAGATCTGGTCCCAAGGCTGCCAGGTGCGTTGCAGGTCGATGGGTTCGCCGCCGAACCAGGATTCAACCTTGCGCTCGATCATCAGCGCCGTGAACGGCGGCGGCACCACGCGAAACAACAGCACGAGCACAACGCTGCCAACGGCGAACCAGAGCAGGGCTTTAAGGAATCGTCGAAATAATAAACGCAGCATAGAGATGGCTTGGCCGAACCCGTCGAGCGGGCCATTATACAGACCCTGTCCCCCGAGTCTGACTGGAGTTCTCATGCTGCGTAGCTTTCTGATGCTGGCTGCTTTTTTCGGCTTCACGGGCGTGGCACTGGGGGCGTTTGCCGCCCATGGCCTGAAAGGCCGCCTGAGCGCCGACTACCTGGCGATTTTCCACACCGGCGTCACCTACCAACTGGTGCACACCCTGGCGTTGCTGGGTGTTGCGCTGCTGGCCACGCACATTCCCGGTCGCATCGTCACCTGGGCCGGGGTTTCATTTGTGGTTGGCATCCTGTTGTTCTCCGGCAGCCTGTACCTGCTGACCCTCACGGGCATCAGCAAGCTGGGCATCATCACACCGTTGGGCGGCGTGGCGTTCCTGATCGGTTGGGTGTGCCTGGGGCTTGCCGCCTGGCGGCTGGGCTGACCGGGCGGTCCATTTCATGACGAATGGCTTGGGTCACCCAGACTGATCGGGCTAGAATGCCAGCCCCTAAAAATGATGGCGGCATCCGGCATGCGCATTCAGTTGAACGGCGACCCCCTTGAATTGCCCGACGGTGAAACCGTTGCGGCCCTGCTGACCCGTCTGGAACTCACCGGACGCCGCGTCGCGGTGGAGCTCAATCTGGATATCGTCCCGCGCAGCCAGCACGCCGAAACCACGTTGAACGATGGCGACAGCATCGAAGTGGTCCACGCCATCGGCGGCGGCTAGTCGCCTCGGTTTCGCAGCATTTCGCAAGAACCTCACCCCAACAGAGGATTTCCCATGAGCATCGTTCGTAGCGACAAGCCCTTCGTCCTGGCCGGTCGTACCTACCAGTCGCGTTTGCTGGTAGGCACCGGCAAATATCGCGACATGGAAGAAACCCGTCTGGCCATCGAGGCCTCGGGCGCCGAAATCGTGACCGTCGCCGTGCGCCGGACCAACATCGGCCAGAACCCGGGCGAACCGAACCTGCTGGATATCCTGCCGCCGGACCGCTACACCATCCTGCCGAACACCGCCGGTTGCTTCGACGCTATCGAGGCCGTGCGCACCTGCCGCCTGGCCCGTGAGCTGCTCGACGGCCACAACCTGGTGAAGCTGGAAGTGCTGGCGGACCAGAAAACCCTGTTCCCCAACGTGATCGAAACCCTCAAGGCCGCTGAAACCCTGGTCAAGGAAGGCTTCGACGTGATGGTCTACACCAGCGATGATCCGATCATCGCCCGTCAATTGGCGGAAATCGGCTGCATCGCGGTCATGCCGCTGGCCGGCCTGATCGGCACAGGCCTGGGAATCTGCAACCCGTACAACCTGCAGATCATCCTGGAAGAAGCCAAGATCCCGGTGTTGGTGGATGCCGGTGTCGGTACCGCTTCCGACGCCACTATCGCCATGGAACTGGGTTGCGAAGCGGTGCTGATGAACTCGGCCATCGCCCACGCCCAGCAGCCGATCCTGATGGCCGAAGCCATGAAGCACGCCATCGTCGCCGGTCGCCTGGCGTACCTGGCTGGCCGCATGCCGAAAAAACTTTACGCCAGCGCCTCCTCGCCGCTGGATGGTCTGATCAAGTAAGAGCCATTGATGACTGAATCGAACGACACGCCGGTCCTGCCGGAAGAAGGCGAAGAGCGCCAGCACCGCCGCATCAAGAGTTTCGTGATGCGCGCCGGGCGCATGACTGAAGGCCAGCAGCGCGGCCTGGAGCAGGGCGCGCCGCTGTTTGTCCTGCCACTTGCCGATGCCCCGGTGGATTTTGACCAGGTCTTCGGCCGCTCGGCCCCGCGCTCGCTGGAAATCGGCTTCGGCATGGGCCACTCGTTGCTGGAAATGGCCGCCGCTTCGCCGGAACAGGATTTCATTGGTGTGGAAGTCCACCGTCCCGGCGTCGGTGCGCTGCTCAACGGCGTGCTGACCCAAGGGCTGACCAACCTGCGGGTCTACGATTGCGACGCCATCGAAGTGCTCAACCGCTGCGTGGCCGACAACAGCCTCGACCGGCTGATGCTGTTCTTCCCGGACCCTTGGCACAAAAGCCGCCACCACAAGCGCCGTATCGTCCAGGCGTCGTTCGCTGAACTGGTGCGCAGCAAGTTGAAGGTCGGCGGTGTGCTGCACATGGCCACCGACTGGGAACCCTACGCCGAATACATGCTGGAAGTGATGAACGTCGCCCCGGGCTATCGCAACCTGGCCGAAGACGGCAAGTGCGTACCGCGCCCGGCTGAACGGCCGATCACCAAGTTCGAGCGCCGTGGCGAACGCCTTGGGCATGGGGTTTGGGATTTGAAGTTCGAGAAGCTGGCTTAAACACCAGAAATCCCTGCTGAAAGGGGATCCCCTGTGGGAGCGAGCTTCTGTGGGAGCAAGGCTCTGTGGGAGCAAAGCTTGCTCGCGACAGCAACACCTCGGTATCACTTGAACCCGAGTTGCCTGCATCGCGAGCAAGCTTTGCTCCCACAGAAGCTCGCTCCCACCGTTGTTTTAGGTGACCGGGTCAGCGTCGATCTGCGACTACACCTATCAACACCAGCACCACCAACAACACCGGCGCCAGGCTGTAGTTGTTGAACTGGCTCAAGCCCCTGACGATCCACGGCGTGGCGTAAATCAGTGCCGCACCGCTGCCGATCATGCACAGCAGGGCGATCAGCGGGACGCGCAAGGCGCCGGCGATGCTGCCCAGGCGTTGTTCGACCCAGCCCTTGATATCGGCACCAAACAGCACCAGCAGGCAGCCTACCAATGCCAGGGAGATTTCCGACAGGTTGCTGCGGCTCCAGCGGGACACGGTGGCCAGCAGGTCGAGTACCAGATCCATTCGATTTCCTTGTGTTGATCAGCTCAGAAATGTCTGCAGCAAGTCGTTGAGAAACAGCTGTCCGCGCTCGGTGGCCGCCAGACGTGTCGGTTCGACCTGCAACAACCCGCTTTGTTCGGCCTCGCGCCGGCCTTCGGCCAGGCTTTGCAAGGACAGCCCGGTGCGCTCCGGGTACAGCCGCGCTTCCACGCCTGCGGTCAGGCGCAGGGCGTTCATCAGGAACTCGAACGGCAGCTCTTCATTGGCCAGGGTTTTCTCGCCAGCCTGGAAGCTTTTGGCCGGGTTGAGGTAGTCCTTGGGCAGGCGGGTCTTCCAGGTGCGCACGATGCGCCCGTCCGGATGGCTGAGCTTGCCGTGGGCGCCGGCACCGATGCCGATGAAGTCGCCGAAGCTCCAGTAATTGAGGTTATGCCGCGCCGCCCGACCGGGTTGAGCGTAGGCCGAAACCTCGTATTGGGCGTAGCCGTGTTCGGCCAGCAAGGCTTGCCCGGCTTCCTGAATGTCCCACAGCGTGTCGTCTTCGGGCAATGTCGGCGGCTGGTTCCAGAACACCGTGTTCGGCTCCAGCGTCAGCTGGTACCAGGACAAATGGGTCGGCTTCAAGGCGATGGCCTGGCGCAGGTCGCTCAAAGCGTCTTCCAGGGACTGGTCGGGCAGCCCATGCATCAGGTCCAGGTTGAAATTGTCGAAACCGGCCTGACGGGCCATGCCAGCGGCGCGCACCGCCTCGTCGCCGTTGTGGATCCGGCCCAGGGCTTCGAGCTTGGCCTGCTGGAAACTCTGGATACCGATGGACAGGCGATTGATGCCCAAGGCCCGGTAAGCGACGAACTTTTCTTGCTCGAAGGTGCCGGGGTTGGCTTCCAGGGTGATTTCAATGTCCTGGGCGAACGGTATCCGCGCTTCCACGCCCTTGAGCAATCGGCCCAGGGCTTGGGCGCTGAACAGGCTCGGGGTGCCGCCGCCGAAAAAGATCGAACTCAACGGGCGACCATAAACCGCGTGCAAGTCCTGGTCGAGGTCGGCCAGCAAGGCGTCGACGTATTCCTCTTCCGGCAACTGTGGGCTGGCGGTGTGGGAGTTGAAGTCGCAATACGGGCATTTGCGCACGCACCACGGGATGTGGACGTACAACGCCAGGGGCGGCAGCACCGGCAGCGGTGCCCGAGGCGTTTGTACACCGCCATGAATCAGCGGTGCGGGAGCGTCATCGATCATTGCAGGCCCAGGCGTTGACGCAGCAGGGCCATGGCGCGGGCGCGGTGGCTCAGTTGGTTCTTTTCCACCGGCCCCAGCTCGGCGCTGGAGCAATTGCGCTCCGGCACCCAGAACAACGGGTCATAGCCAAAACCGTGCTCGCCGCTGGCTTCGGTGAGAATGCGCCCGTGCCACAGGCCTTCGCAGAGGATCGGCAATGGATCATCGGCATGGCGGACCAGGGCCAGCACACACACGAACTGCGCGCCGCGCTCGGCTTCGGGCACGTCCTTGAGGGCGTCGAGCAGCTTGGCGTTGTTCGCCGCGTCACCTTTGCCGTCAGCGTAACGGGCCGAGTAAATGCCCGGCGCACCGCCGAGGAAGTCCACGGCCAGCCCGGAATCGTCGGCCAGCGCCGGCAGGCCTGAGATGCGCGCGGCATTGCGGGCCTTGAGGATGGCGTTCTCGACAAACGACAGGCCGGTCTCTTCCGGCTCCACCTGGCTGAACTCGCCAATCGAGTGCAACTGCACCGACCCGCCGAGCATGGCTTGCAGTTCCTTGAGTTTGCCGGCGTTGTGGCTGGCCAGTACGAGTTGGGTGAAATTGATCATTGGCCCGGGAACAGTTCCTGGTTGAAGTTGATGGTGTTGATCTTGTCGCCGGTCTGCACCTTGATCTCGAAGGTGCGGGTTTCCTGCTGGGGCACCGGATACTGGGCGATGTAGTAGATCGCGCCTTGCTCGGTCACCTGCTTGAATTGCAGCGGGACGCTCTGGCTGGTGAGGTCTTTCACCGTGCCGCTGACCTGGGCCATCAAGGGCTTGCCATCCTTGAGCACCGAGACGTTGATCACACCTTGTTGCTTGCTGCGAATCAGCTCGGCGCCCTTGGCGATGTCCGGTGTCAGGAAGGTGGAGTTGAAGGTGTTGTAGTGCACGGTGATATCACCGAACACTTCCTTGCGCTCGCCCTTGATCGCGTCGGCGGCCATGGCGCCAACGCTCAGGCAAGCGGTGATGAGAAACAACGCTAGACGGTTCATGTCGTGCTCCTGGTGAGGTCGGGGGCTCACACCGCGACCTGATGATCGGTAAGGCCTGGGCTGCTGACCCGATAGATGCCTATCTCACCTAACAGATTAGGCCATAGCTTGCTGGCCCACCCGTGGCGGTGCTGCTGGTCGACGGCCAGGCGATCGATGACCTTGGCTTCGCGTTCGCGGCACAGCGCTTCGAAATCCTCGAAGGTGCAGAAGTGGATGTTCGGCGTGTTGTACCAGGTGTAGGGCAGGAAATCCGAGACCGGCATGCGGCCCTTGCTCGCCAGGTACCAGCGGCAGCGCCAGTGACCGAAGTTGGGGAAGGTGATGATGCACTGGCGACCGACCCGCAGCATTTCGTCGAGGATCTTGTCCGGGTAGTGCACCGCTTGCAGGGCCTGGGTCATGACCACGACGTCGAAGCTGTTGCTGGCGAAGTTGCCCAGGCCCTTGTCCAGGTCTTGCTCGATGACGTTGATGCCCTTGGCGACGCACTCGGCGATGTTGTCCGGGTCGTTTTCCAGGCCGTAGCCGCTGACTTGCTTGTTGTCCCGCAGCCAGGTCAGCAGTTCGCCGTTGCCGCAGCCCAGGTCGAGCACGCGGCTGCCGGCGGGGATCCATTCCTGGATGATGTCCAGATCGGCTCTCATGGCGTCCTCACAGCGTTATACGGTTCATGTAGTTGCCGAACGCCTGCAGGTAACGCGGGATCGGGATCAAAAAGGCGTCGTGGCCCTGGGGCGCGTCGATTTCCAGGTAGCAGACGTCCTTGCGCGCGGCCATCAGCGCGTCCACCAGCTCTCGCGAGCGCGCCGGGGAGAAGCGCCAGTCGGTGGTGAACGACATCACGCAGAACTTGGCGGTGGCGTTGGCGAAGGTTTTCGCCAGGTTATCGTCGAAGTTCGCTGCCGGATCGAAGTAGTCCAGTGCCTTGGTCATCAACAGGTACGTGTTGGCGTCAAAGCGCCCGGAGAACTCTTCACCCTGATAACGCAGGTAGCTCTCGACCTGGAACTCGACGCTGTGGAAGTCGTAGTTGAGCTTTTCGCTCTTGAGGCCACGGCCGAATTTCTCGCCCATGGAGTCGTCGGACAGGTAGGTGATGTGCCCGACCATCCGCGCCAGCATCAGCCCGCGCTTGGGGATCACGCCGTGCTCCTGGAACGAGCCGCCGTGGAATTCCGGGTCGGTGAGGATCGCCTGGCGCGCCACTTCGTTGAAGGCGATGTTCTGCGCCGACAGCTTGGGGGCCGAGGCGATTGCCAGGCAGTGGCGCACGCGGTCCGGGTAGGTGATGGTCCATTGCAGGGCCTGCATGCCCCCCAGGCTGCCACCGATCACGGCGGCCCACTGGCCGACCCCGAGGCGATCGGCCAGGCGTGCCTGGCTGTGAACCCAGTCTTCCACGGTCAGCACCGGGAAATCGGCGCCGAAAGGTTTGCCGGTGTCCGGGTTGAGGCTGCTGGGGCCGGTGGAGCCGTTGCAGCCGCCCAGGTTGTTCAGGCTGACCACGAAGAACTTGCTGGTGTCGATGGGCTTGCCCGGGCCGATGCAGCTATCCCACCAACCGGGCTTGCGGTCGTCGACGCTGTGGTAGCCGGCGGCGTGGTGATGCCCCGACAAGGCGTGGCAAATCAGCACGGCATTGCTCGCCGTGGCATTGAGGGTGCCGTAGGTTTCGTAGATCAGGTCATAGGCTGGCAACGAACGGCCGCAGGCCAGGGCCAGGGGCTCGCTGAAATGCGCCGTTTGCGGCGTCACCAGACCAACGGAATCGGGGGGAAAGGCAGCTGGCATCGACCCTGCTCGCGTTGAAATGAGGCGTAAGTCTAAAGACCGCTGGGGTAGGCGGCAAGCAAAGGGCGGCGCTGATTCTTCGGTGGACGTAAACCCTGTGGGAGCAAGGCTTGCCCGCGATGGGGACGATGCGGTCTTTTGGGGACCGAGGTGCCTGTTTCGCGAGCAAGCTTTGCTCCCACAGAGAGAGGTGCTGACTGATCAGACCGGTATCGGGTCAGATCAGCAACCGCAGGATTTCCGGCATCATGGTCATCGCCGCCAGGTTATTGATCACCAGCATGTCGATCAGCTTGAGCACCATGAACGCCAGGATCGGCGAAATATCCAGGCCGCCAAGGTTCGGCAGGATGCGGCGGAACGGCGCCAGGGCCGGCTCGCAGATCTGGTTCACCAGCTCGGCGCCCGGGTTATGGCTGCCCGGCGCAACCCACGACAGGATCACGCTGATGATCATGGCGAAGAAGAAAATCTTCAGGAACAGCGCGGTCACGCCAATGAGCGACCAGATCAGCAGTTGCAGCGGGTTGCCGGTGGTGCCGTAGGTCAGCAGCAGGGTCAGGGCCATCAGCGCCAGTTGCACGAGGATCGCCAGGACCAGCGATGACATGTCCAGGCCGAACAGGCTCGGGATGATCCGGCGCAGGGGCTTGAGCAGCGGCTGGGTGGCCTTGACGATGAACTGGCACAGTGGGTTGTAGAAGTTGGCGCGCACCAGTTGCAGCACGAAGCGCAGCAGCACGATCAGCAGGTACAGGCTGCCGAGGGTTTGCAGCACGTAGACCGCTGCAGTGTTCAATCCAATCATGAATAACTCCTTATTGGCCCAGTTGTTCGGCCATTTCGGCCGAGCGGTGCGCGGCGGCGCCGAGTGCTTTTTCCACCAGGGCTTCGAAGCCCCCGGCCTGGAACGATTTGATGGCCGCTTCAGTGGTGCCGGCCGGCGAGGTGACGCGACGACGCAGCTCGGCCGCATCGACGTCGCTGGACACCGCCATGTGCGCGGCACCGAGGGCGGTCTGCAAGGTCAGCCTGGCGGCGGTTTCCCGGGGCAGGCCGAGTTTCTCGCCGGCGGCGGTCATGGCTTCGATCAGCAGGAAGAAGTACGCCGGGCCCGAGCCGGAGACGGCGGTAACGGCGTCCAGTTGCTGTTCGGTGTCCAGCCACAGTGCCAGGCCGACAGCCGACAGCAGTTCCTCGGCCTGCTGGCGTTGTGCGGCGGACACTTGGGAAATGGCGAACAGGCCGCTGACGCCCTGGCGCAGCAGTGCCGGGGTATTGGGCATGCAGCGTACGATCGGCTGCTCGCCGAGCCAGTTGTTCATGCTGGCGCACGTGATGCCGGCGGCAATCGACACCACCAGTTGATGAGGCTTGAGGCTTGGGCGCAGGGCTTCGCAGACGGTTTTCATCGCCTGCGGCTTGACCGCCAGCACGATGACGTCCGCGCCGTCGATGGCCTGGGCGTTGTCGGCGAAGGTTTCGATGCCGTGTTCGCTGCTCACCCGGGTGCGGGTCTCTTCACCCGGATCGCTGGCGCGGATCAAAGAAGCGTCCAGACCCTTGGCCCGCAGGCCGCCGATCAGGCTGGCGGCCATGTTGCCGGCGCCGATGAAGGCAATACGCGTGTTGCTCATGACAGGTCCTTATAAAAAGATGAGTCGGCCATGTTTCAGGATTGACCGTAGTCGCGGGCGCCAAACAGGGCCGTACCGATGCGCACCCAGGTGGCGCCCTGGGCAATGGCCGACTCAAGGTCGTGGCTCATGCCCATGGAAAGGGTGTCCAACGGTAGCGCCAGGCTGGCTTGCAAGCGTTGGACCGCGGCAAAGGCAGCATCCTGGGCGGCGCGGTCTTCGGTGGGTTCGGGAATCGCCATCAACCCGCGCAGTTTCAGGCGGGGCAGGGCGCTGATGGCGCTGGCCAGGGCGGGCAGGTCCGCCGGGGTGCAGCCGGATTTGCTGGCTTCACCGCTGACGTTGATCTGAATGCAGATGTTCAGCGGTGGCAAGTCGGCCGGACGCTGCTCGGACAGACGCTGTGCAATTTTCAAGCGATCCACGGAATGCACCCAGTCGAAATGTTCGGCGATAGCGCGCGTCTTGTTCGATTGAATGGGGCCGATGAAGTGCCAGATCAAGGGCAGGTCGGTCAGTTCGAGCTGTTTGCCCAAGGCTTCTTGCAGGTAGTTCTCGCCGAAGTCCCGCAGGCCGGCGGCATAGGCTTCGCGCAAGGCCTGGACGGGTTTGGTCTTGCTCACGGCCAGCAGTTTGACACTGTGTTCGGCACGCTGGGCGGCCTGCTCCGCAGCACGGATGCGCGAACTAACCTGAGCGATGTTGTCTGCTATCGTGGACATAAAGAAGCGCCAGCGGTGAGGTTCGCGGCATTCTACTGGAATTGAGGAGCGCTATGGATATCACTGAGTTACTGGCGTTCAGCGCCAAGCAGGGCGCGTCGGACCTGCACCTGTCCGCCGGGCTGCCACCGATGATCCGTGTCGATGGCGATGTCAGGCGCATCAACCTGCCTGCGCTGGACCACAAGCAGGTTCATGAACTGATCTACGACATCATGAACGACCGGCAACGAGTAGATTACGAAAAGTTTCTGGAGACCGATTTTTCCTTCGACGTGCCGGGCGTCGCACGGTTCCGGGTCAACGCCTTCAACCAGAATCGCGGTGCGGGGGCGGTGTTTCGGACCATTCCGTCGAAAGTCCTGACCATGGAAGACCTGGGGATGGGCGAGGTGTTTCGCAAAGTGACCGAATCGCCGCGCGGGCTGGTGTTGGTGACCGGGCCGACCGGTTCAGGCAAGTCCACCACCCTGGCGGCCATGATCGATTACTTGAACAGCCACAAGCACCATCACATCCTCACCATCGAAGACCCTATCGAATTCGTTCACGAACCGCGCAAATGCCTGATCAACCAGCGTGAGGTGCACCGCGACACCCAGGGTTTCTCCACGGCCCTGCGTTCGGCCCTGCGGGAAGACCCGGACGTGATCCTGGTGGGCGAGATGCGCGACCTGGAAACCATCCGCCTGGCGCTGACCGCCGCGGAAACCGGGCACCTGGTGTTCGGCACCCTGCACACCACGTCGGCGGCCAAGACCATTGACCGGGTGGTGGACGTGTTCCCCGGTGACGAGAAGTCCATGGTTCGCTCGATGTTGTCGGAATCGTTGCAGGCGGTCATTTCCCAGACCCTGGTCAAGAAAATCGGCGGCGGCCGGATCGCGGCGCATGAAATCATGCTGGGCACCTCGGCTATTCGGAACCTGATCCGCGAAGACAAGGTGGCGCAGATGTACTCGGCGATCCAGACCGGCGGTTCGCTGGGGATGCAGACGCTGGACATGTGCCTGAAGGACTTGGTGAGCAAGGGGCTGATCAGCCGCGAACATGCGCGGGAGCGGGCGCGTACGCCGGATAACTTCTAGAGGGGGCGGGGAGGTTGGTGCAAGCCTTGTGGCGAGGGGATTTATCCCCGCTGGGCTGCGAAGCAGCCCCAAAATGGCTAGCTCGAAATAGAGGTGTGGGCCTCTGCATTGTTGGGGGGGGGGCGCTTCGCGCCCCAGCGGGGATAAATCCCCTCGCCACAGAGGCCGGTGATCAGCGCTGAACCACCCGCATCGCCCCCGGCTCTTTCGGCAGCACGCGCTTGGCGACCACGTAGTGACTGTTCCAGTACGGTTTGTTCAGGGTGTCGATGCTCACCGACTTGCCACGGCGCGGGGCGTGGATGAAGCGGTCGTTGCCCAGGTAGATGGCCACGTGGTTGACCCGGCGGCTCTTGAGCTTGAAGAAGATCAGGTCACCGGGCTTGAGGTCCTTGCGCTCGACTTTCTCGCCATGACCGGCGGCCATGGCGTTGGAGGTGCGCGGCAGATCGAAGGTGGCGTCGTTGAAGGCGTATTTCACCAACCCGCTGCAATCGAACCCTTTACTTGGGCTACTGCCGCCCCAACGATAAGGTGTGCCAAGTACATTCACGGCGCGACTCAACACATTGCTGCTCGCTTTGGTCGCCATCGGCGGGACCAGCTTGCTGTTGGCTGTGCTCACGTGCTGGACGTTTGGCTTGTTCTTGCTCAAGGAAGCAGAAACATGGGATTTCGAGGTATAGCCGTTGACGTTGGGAAGACGTTGCTCACGATTGGTGGCGTGGGCAGCCAGTGGCAATAATAGGCAGATGGTTAGCCATGTCTTGAAAAATGGACGCATTAGGCAAGGCTCTTAAAGGTTGGCGCGCAACTTTATAACAGCTTTTTTTGCGTTTCCGAGGCCGTTTGTCGATTCGAAACGCAGCGCGAAACCCAGCAAAATGCGACAACTTGACCTGATTGTCCGACAGAACCCCTATGCTACGGGGCTTTCGTCGGTTCGTGGCGCCCAGGACCGCTTGTCGGGCAGACACGAAAAAGTCACACAAAGTCAGAAAAAATTTATCTATCGAGGCAAAAGAGGCCATTCATGAACAGCTATCAGCAGGATGCAATCCGCGATACCCACAGCAAGGTCATTGGGTATCTGCTGTGGATTTTCGGGTTCACCGGTGCCCATCGTTTCTATTACGGCAAGCCGGTCACGGGCACGATCTGGTTCTTCACCTTCGGCCTGCTGGGCATTGGCTGGTTGATCGACTTGTTCCTGATTCCGGCCATGGATCGTGAAGCGGACCTGCGTTTCACTCCGGGGCCTATCGAATACAGCGTGGCGTGGATTCTGCTGACGTTTCTCGGGGTGCTGGGCGTACACCGCATGTACCAGGGCAAATGGCTCAGCGGGATCCTTTACCTGCTGACCGGTGGGGTGTTTTTCCTGGGGGTGTTGTATGACTTCTGGACGCTGAACGATCAGGTGTCGATTCGTAATGCGCAGAAGCGTGGGGCTTTTTAGTAAGACCGGCAGATCGAGTCGCCTGCATTCGCGAGCAAGCCCGCTCCCACAAGGATCTTTGGTGAACACATTATTTGTGAACATCCAAATCCAATGTGGGAGCGGGCTTGCTCGCGAAGCAGGCGACGCGGTTTTTCAGGCCTGGTGGGTAATCCGCCCATCCATCAGGGTGTAACGCACCACACCCGGCAGGCTATGGCCGAGGAACGGGCAGTTGTCACCCTTGGAGCGCCAGGCTTCACCGGCCACGGTGGAGGCGGCAGGGTCGAACAGCACCAGGTCCGCCGCGGCGCCAACCGCGAGTTTCCCCGCCGGCAGTTGCAGCGCCTGGGCCGGGCCGGCGCTCAGGCGTGCCAGCAGGGTTGGCAGGTCCAGCAAGCCGTCTTCCACCAGCGTCAGGGCCAGCGGCAGCAGCAGTTCGACGCTGCTGATGCCCGGCTCGGTGGCGCCGAACGGTGCCAGCTTGGCATCGCGCTCATGGGGTTGGTGATGGCTGGAAATGGCCGAGATCACCCCGGACTTCAGCGCCGCGCGCAGGCCATCGCGGTCGGCGCGGGTGCGCAGTGGCGGCTGGACGTGGTAGACGCTGTTGAAATCGATCAGCGCTTCGTCGGTCAGGATCAACTGGTACAGCGCCACATCGGCGGTCACCGGTAAGCCGCGGGCCTGGGCCTGGGCGATCAGTGCCGCACCGCGAGCACTGGTCAACTGGCTGAAGTGGGCGCGCACGCCGCTTTGCTCGACCAACAGCAGGTCCCGGGCCAGGGCCACGGTCTCGGCGGTTTCCGGGATGCCCGGCAGGCCGAGGAAACTGGCGGTCGGGCCTTCGTGGGCCAGGCCGCCTTCGGCCAGGTCGTGGTCCTGGGAGTTGAAGATCACCGTCAGGCCGAAGGTCGCCGCGTATTCCAGGGCACGGCACAGGGTGCGGGTGTTGCGGAAACTGTTCAGGCCGTTGCCGAACGCCACGCAACCGGCGTCACGCAGGGCGATGAGCTCGGCCAGTTGCTCGCCGTCCAGGCCCTTGCTCAGTGCGCCAATCGGGAAGACCTTGGTATTGCCGGCCTCGCGGGCGCGGTCGAGGATCAGTTCGGCTACGGCCGAGGTGTCCAGCACCGGTTTGGTCTGCGGTGGGCAGCACAGGCTGGTCACGCCACCGGCAGCGGCGGCCCGGGTTTCGCTGACGATGCTGCCTTTGCGGCTGTAGCCTGGTTCGCGCAGGGCGACGTTCAGGTCCACCAGGCCGGGAGCGGCCACCAGGCCTTGGGCGTCGAGGGTCTCGACCGCGACGAAACCCGCTGGCGCCGCGCCAAGGGCGACGATCTTGCAGGCATCGATATGGATATCAGTCACTTGATCCAGGCCACTGGCTGGATCGATCACGCGTGCGCCGAGAATGCTGAGCTTCACTGGGCGTTCTCCTGGTCGAATTGGCGCTGGGCCGTTTGCCCGCTCATGGCCATGGACAGCACGGCCATGCGGATGGCGATGCCGTAGGTCACCTGGTTGAGAATCACCGAGTGCGGCCCGTCGGCCACCGCCGACTCGATCTCCACGCCGCGGTTGATCGGCCCCGGGTGCATGACGATGGCGTCCGGCTTGGCCCCGGCCAGGCGTGCGGTGGTCAGGCCGAACAGGCGGTAGAACTCGCCTTCGCTGGGCAGCAGGCCGCCGGTCATGCGCTCGCGTTGCAGGCGCAGCATGATCACCACGTCCACATCCTTGAGGCCTTCGGTCATGTCGGTGTAGACCTTCACGCCGTATTGCTCGACGCCGATGGGCAGCAGGGTTTTCGGTGCGATCACGCGAATGTCCGGGCAGCCGAGGGTCTTGAGGGCCAGCATGTTGGAGCGGGCCACCCGCGAGTGCAGGATGTCGCCGACGATGGCTACCGACAGGTTTTCGAAGCTGCCCTTGTGCCGACGGATGGTCAGCATGTCCAGCATGCCCTGGGTCGGGTGAGCGTGACGGCCGTCGCCGCCGTTGATGATCGCCACTTGCGGGCAGACGTGTTCGGCAATGAAGTGCGCCGCGCCGGAGTCGCCGTGGCGCACGACGAACATGTCGGCGGCCATGGCTTCGAGGTTGCGCAGGGTGTCGAGCAGGGTTTCACCCTTGCTCGCCGAGGACGTGGACACGTTGAGGGTGATCACGTCCGCCGACAGCCGCTGGGCCGCCAGTTCGAAGGTGGTGCGGGTGCGGGTGGAGTTTTCGAAGAACACGTTGCACACGGTCTTGCCGCGCAGCAACGGGACTTTCTTCACCGCCCGGGCACCGACTTCGAGGAACGAGTCGGCAGTGTCGAGGATTTCCGTCAGCAGCTCGCGGCGCAGGCCGTCGAGGGACAGGAAGTGCCGCAGCTGGCCCTGATCGTTGAGCTGCAGCGGGCGCTTGGTTTCGAGAGGCGTCATCGCGATGGACTCTTACAAGGGCAGTTAAAGGGCAAGGTCTTGCAGTTCGAGTTGCAGCGGCGACGGGCCGGAGAGCTTGACCCGCTCGTGGGCAGCCAGCGTCAGCGTCGCACCGACCACGTTCGGCCGGATCGGCAGCTCGGCGGCGTCCAGGTCCAGCAGGCACACCAGCGTCACGCTGGCCGGGCGGCCGTAGTCGAACAGTTCGTTCATGGCGGCGCGGATGGTCCGGCCACTCATCAGCACGTCGTCGATCAGCACCAGGTGCTGGCCTTCGATCTCGAATGGCAGGGCCGAGGGGCGCACTTGCGGGTGCAGGCCGTTCTGGCTGAAGTCGTCGCGGTAGAAGGACACGTCCAGGGTGCCCAGTGGCGATTGGCTGCCCAGTGCTTCGAGCAAGGCCTGGGCGACCCAGACGCCACCGGTGCGAATACCGATGTAGCGCGGCTCGCTGATGCCGCGGTGTTCCAGGTGTGCCTTGAGACGAATCGCCATCTGGCTGATCAGTTCGGCAGGATTGGGCAGGCTCATGCTGGCTCCTTCAGGTTCCCGGGCCGGTGGTGAATGGCGCGGTCTATCGCTAAGAGAAAGCGCCTTGGCGGCGCTTTCAAAAAATCAGGTTTCGAACAGGGCAGCGTTGGCGTCGAGCCAGCCTTGCAGCAGCAGGGCAGCCGCGATGGCGTCCACCGGGTTGTCGCGGTAACTGCCTTTCTGCCCGCCGCGCACCAGGCGCTCGCCCTTGGCTTCGAAAGTGGTCAGGCGCTCGTCATGGGTATAGAAGGGCAGGTTGTAGCGGCCATTGAGCCGGCGGGCGAACTTTTCGGCGCGCAGGCACATGTCACTGGGCGTGCCGTCCATGTTCAGCGGCAGGCCGACCACCACGGCATCGGGTTTCCATTCCTTGATCAGCGCTTCGACCTGGTTCCAGTCCGGAACGCCATTCTGCGCCTTCAAGGTGCACAACTCGCGGGCCTGGCCGGTAATGACCTGGCCGACCGCTACGCCGATCTGTTTGGTGCCGTAATCGAAGCCCAGCAGCAAGCGCAGGGCCATCAGGCGTGTCCTGCCTGGCTGGTGAGCAGGCTGAGGTTGACCCCCAACCGGCTGGCCGCCGCTTCCAGGCGCAGTTCGCTGCTGGTGTTGAACAGGATGTCGGCGTCGAAGGGGCAGGTCAGCCAGGCGTTGTCGGCCAGTTCGGCTTCCAATTGCCCGGGTTCCCAACCGGCATAGCCGAGGGCGATCAGGCTCTTTTGCGGGCCGACGCCGTCGGCGATGGCGAACAGCACGTCCTGGGAGGTGGACAGCGACACCCCGTCCAGATCCACGGTGGCCTGGTATTTGGGGCCCGACGGATGGAGCACGAAACCGCGGTCGGTCTGCACCGGGCCGCCGATGAAAATCGGCACGTGCTGGCACAAGAGTGGCGGTTCCACGTCGGGGCGCAACTGCTCCAGGATGTCCGCCAGGTTCAATTCCTGCGGGCGATTGATTACCAGCCCCATGGCCCCATTGGCCGTGTGCTCGACGATGTAGGTCAAGGTATGGGCAAAGTTCGGATCGGCCATGTGCGGCATGGCAATCAGGAAGTGATGCTTGAGGTAGGTGGGGCTGACGTTTTTCATAGGCGCTAGTGTGGCGGCGCAGGGCCGAACTGACAAGCCAGGAAATACCTGAGACTGTCACCAATCCCCTGTGGGAGCGAGCTTTGTGGGAGCAAAGCTTGCTCGCGATCCAGGCGCTGCGGTCCTCAAGAGACCGCGGCGTTTTCATCGCGGGCAAGCCTTGCTCCCACACAGCCCGCTCCCACAAGTCCCTGCCATCATCGATGCGGCTCAGTTACTGGAAAGCCGATCACCCCGGGCGAACTTCCAGGTGCGGATGATTTCCAGCCGGTCGATGTCCGACAGGTCCCCGGTAAACGGCGCGAACGGTGCGGCCAGGCGCACGATCCGTTGGGCGGCCTGGTCCAAAAGCGGCTGGCCGGAGGATTCGAGCACCAGCACTTCATACAGCGAGCCGTCGCGGTTGATCGAGACCATTAGCCGCAGGTTGCCGTAGATCTGTTTGCGCCGCGCTTCGTCGGGGTAGTTGAGGTTGCCGATGCGCTCGACCTTCTTGCGCCATTCGTCCTTGTACCAGGCGCCCTTGTCACGCATGGTCGAGGCGGCGCTCAGGCGGTGGATACGCGGGCGCTTGGCATAGAGCTGTTGCTCCTGGGCCAGTTCGGCTTCCAGGCTGGCGATGTCGCTGGACAACTGCGAGCTGTCGAAGGTGGGTTCGGGGGCCCTGGGCTTGGGATCAGGCTTGACCTCTTCCTTGACCGGGGCCTTTTTCGGCTTCGGCGCCACGGTGGTCACGGCTGCCTTGGGCGCCGTCTCCTGCACCTCGGGCTTGGCGGCTGGCGGCGGGGTGACTTTTTGTACCTTGGTATCCTGGAACGGCGCGATCTCGGTGGTCTTGGGGATCGCCTTTTTTTCCAGGGTGCCGCTGCCTTGCTGGTTTTCCTGGGCGAGGAAGTCGGCCTTCTGGGGCTTGGTCTCGCTCTTGAAGGTGGCCAGGGTGATTTCCAGGGTCTGGCTGATCTGCTTGGGCTCGACCGTGGCAAAACCGACGCCCAGCAGCAGGGCCAAGTGGATCAGCGCCGCCAGGAACAGGGTAAAACCGAGGCGATCAGCCGGGCGCACGCCACGATGGGCGAGCTCTTGGGGCAGATCGGACGGGAGTGTCATGGCAAGGAAACCAACATCGCGTTTTTTTCAGGCCGGGCATGATAACGCAATGTGGGTTTCCTTCAGCAGATCTGGATCAACGAGCCTTGAGCTTCTGATCGATGGCATCCATCAGCATGCCGCCGATGTCGGTGCCAAAGGCATTGTCGATCTCGCGGATGCAGGTCGGGCTGGTGACGTTGATTTCCGTCAGGTGCTCGCCGATCACGTCCAGGCCCACGAACAGCAGGCCTTTTTCGCGCAGGGTCGGGCCGACCTGGGCGGCGATCCAGCGATCCTTGTCGGTCAACGGACGCGCCTCGCCACGCCCGCCAGCCGCCAGGTTGCCGCGGGTTTCGCCGGCTGCCGGGATGCGCGCCAGGCAATAGTCCACCGGTTCGCCGTCGATCATCAGGATGCGTTTGTCGCCATCGACGATGGCCGGCAGGTAACCCTGGATCATGATCTGCTGCTTGCCGTGCAAGGTCAGGGTTTCCAGGATCACCGAGAGGTTCGGGTGGCCGGCGGTGTGCCGGAAGATCGAGGAGCCGCCCATGCCGTCCAGGGGCTTGAGGATCACGTCGCCGTGATGGTCGGCAAATTCGCGCAACACGTCCGGGCGACGACTGACGATGGTCGGCGGCGTGCACTGCGGGAACAGCGTGGCGAACAGCTTTTCGTTGCAGTCGCGCAGGCTCTGGGGCTTGTTGACCACCAGCACGCCGGCGTTTTCAGCCTGTTCCAGCAGGTAGGTGGAGTACACAAACTCCATGTCGAACGGCGGATCCTTGCGCATCAGGATCACGTCCAGGTCGCTCAGCAGCGCGTCGCTCTCGGTGCCCAGCTCAAACCACTTCTCGGGGTTGGCGAAGACTTTCAGCGGTTTCATCCGCGCCCGAGCCTGGCCTTCGGCCTGGTAGAGGTCGCGCTGCTCCATGTAGAACAGTTCCCAGCCGCGCTTCTGAGCGGCCAGCAGCATGGCCAGCGAGCTATCCTTTTTATAGGAAATGCTGGCGATAGGGTCCATGACAATGCCGACGCGTACGCTCATGGCTTGGTTCCTCGAAATGTGATGGGCACATATTGGTGCGAAAAAGTGGCGTCAGAGTGGCGCCCGGAAGATTGGCGGTCAAGGAAAAACCACCGCGCCGAGCGGCCGATAGATCGGCGATGGAGACTGTGCTAAAAAGGCTGCCATGTGACGTGCGGGCCTTGAACATCAAGGGTTTGCGCTGTCGATCACACTTACGCGTTAAAAACCGGTTCGCAGTGGCAATGGCAGAGCATCTCACGCAGCAGCAACCCAGCGCCTTGAAGGTCATGGTCATCGACGACTCGAAGACCATCCGCCGCACCGCCGAAACCTTGCTGCGCAACGTGGGCTGCGAGGTGATCACGGCCGTCGATGGCTTCGATGCCCTGGCCAAGATCGCCGACCATCATCCGGGCATCATTTTTGTCGACATCATGATGCCGCGCCTGGATGGCTACCAGACCTGTGCCCTGATCAAGAACAACAGTGCGTTCAAGGCCACGCCGGTGATCATGCTGTCGTCCCGCGACGGGTTGTTCGACAAGGCCAAGGGACGCATCGTCGGTTCCGATCAGTTTTTGACCAAGCCGTTCAGCAAGGAAGAACTGCTGGGCGCGATACAGGCCCATGTTCCGGGCTTTGCCGCTGTCCAGCCGCACCAGGCACATTAATGACACTTGGCCAACGGGCCTGGGGTCAACAAGAAAATGGGGAACACCATGGCACGAGTTCTGATCGTCGATGATTCGCCGACTGAAATGTACAAACTGACCGGCATGCTGGAAAAGCACGGCCACGAGGTCCTGAAGGCCGAGAATGGCGCCGATGGCGTGGCCCTGGCCCGCCAGGAAAAACCCGATGCGGTGCTGATGGACATCGTCATGCCCGGCCTCAACGGTTTCCAGGCCACGCGCCAGCTGACCAAGGACCCGGACACCGGCCACATCCCCGTGATCATCATCACCACCAAGGACCAGGACACCGACAAGGTCTGGGGCACGCGCCAAGGGGCGAAGGACTACCTGACCAAGCCGGTGGACGAAGAAACCCTGATCGCGACCCTGAACAAAGTACTGGCGGGCTGACGGCGCGGCCATGAGCCAATCCCTGACCGCATTCGAACTGCTGCTGCAGATCGACCGGCGCTGCCGGTTGCTGGGGGCGGACCTGCCCTCCCAGCCAACCCATCGCGCCGGTTGGAGCGGCATCGGCTTTCGCCTGGGCGAGCACTGGTACGTGGCGCCGATGGGCGAAGTCAGCGAAGTGCTGCACGAACCACGTCACACGCATTTGCCCGGGGTCAAGCCGTGGGTGCGTGGCGTAGCTAACCTGCGCGGGCGTTTGTTGCCGTTGATGGACTTGTGCGGGTTCTTCGGCCATGAGCTGTCGAGCGTGCGCAAGCAGCGGCGCGTGCTGGTGGTGGACCACGACGAGGTGTTCGCCGGGTTGCTGGTGGACGAGGTCCTTGGGCTGCAGCATTTCTCCCAGGACAGCCTGGAACCGACGCTGGTGGACGACCTCGACGGCCCGGAAGCGGCCTTCGTCAAGGGCCGGTTTGGCGGCGAGCGCGAGTGGCAAGTGTTCAGCCCGTTTGCCCTGGCGCGGTCGCCGGGGTTCATGGATGTGGCGATTTAACGAGATGCAGCGCAGGCCCTTTGTGGGAGCAAACCTGTGGGAGCAAAGCTTGCTCGCGATGGCGGCGCCTCGGTTGACGAAAAAACTGTGTCGTTCTCATCGCGGGCAAGCCTTGCTCCCACAGAGCCACACTGATTGAGCAGACTGCACAACACTACAGTTAATGGCAGTAAGTTGGATTGGGCAGTACAGGCGAGAACCGATGATCAAAGCAAAAACAGGCAAGCCACTGGAAGCGTCGCGCAGTCGTTCGCAGATCATCGTGCTGTTCGTCGCGCTGATCGTCTTCATCATGCTGCTGTTCGCCAACTTCGCCTACCTCAACACCCAATCCACCTATGACAAACAGTACATCGGCCATGCCGGTGAGCTGCGGGTGCTGTCCCAGCGCATCGCCAAGAACGCCACCGAGGCCGCCGCCGGCAAGCCCGCGGCGTTCAAGCTGCTGAGCGATGCGCGCAATGACTTCGCTCAGCGCTGGGGCTCCCTGAAACAGGGCGACCCGGTGACCGGCCTGCCCCCTGCGCCGGCCACCCTGCGTCCGCAGATGCGCGCCGTGCAGCTGGATTGGGAGCGCCTGCTCAAGAACACCGATGCCATCCTCTCCAGCGAACAGACCGTGTTGTCGCTGCATCAGGTGGCGGCGACCCTGGCCGAAACCGTGCCGCAGTTGCAGGTCGAGTACGAAAAAGTCGTCGAGATCCTGCTGCAACGCGGCGCGCCGGCCGCCCAGGTGGCCATGGCCCAGCGCCAGTCGCTGCTGGCCGAACGGATTCTCGGCGCGGTGAATACCGTGCTGGCGGGGGACGAAAACGCCAGCCAGGCCGCCGACACCTTCGGTCGCGACGCCGCGCGTTTTGGCCAGGTGCTCAATGGCATGTTGCAAGGTGACCCGGCCCTGAAGATATCCCAGGTCCAGGACCGCGATGCCCGGGCACGCCTGAGCGAAATCAGCGAGCTCTTCGAGTTCGTCTCCGGTTCGGTGGACGAAATCCTCGAGACCTCCCCGGAGCTGTTCAAGGTCCGCGAATCGGCCGGCAACATCTTCAACCTGTCGCAGACCCTGCTTGATGAGGCTTCGCACCTGGCCACGGCCTTCGAAAACCTCGCCGGCGGGCGCTCCATCAATACCATCGGCGGCTATGTGCTGGGTTTGCTGGCGCTGATGTCGATCATCCTGATTGGCCTGGTGATGGTCCGCGAAACCAATCGCCAGTTGCACGAAACCGCACAAAAGAACGAGCGCAACCAGAACGCGATCATGCGGTTGCTGGATGAGATCGAAGACCTGGCCGATGGCGACCTGACCGTCACGGCCTCGGTCACCGAGGACTTCACCGGCACCATCGCCGACTCCATCAATTACTCGGTGGACCAACTGCGCGACCTGGTGGCGACCATCAACCTCACCGCCGGCCAGGTCGCCGCTGCGGTGCAGGAAACCCAGGCCACGGCGATGCACCTGGCCCAGGCCTCCGAGCACCAGGCCCAGCAAATTTCCGAAGCTTCGACTTCAATTAATGAAATGGCCCAGTCCATCGACCAGGTGTCGGCCAATGCCGCCGAGTCGTCGGCGGTGGCCGAGCGGTCGGTGGAGATTGCCAACAAGGGCAACGAGGTGGTGCACAACACCATTCATGGCATGGACAACATTCGCGAGCAGATCCAGGACACCGCCAAGCGCATCAAGCGCCTGGGTGAGTCATCCCAGGAAATTGGCGACATTGTCAGCCTGATCGACGACATCGCCGACCAGACCAACATCCTGGCCCTCAATGCCGCCATCCAGGCGTCCATGGCCGGTGATGCCGGGCGCGGGTTCGCGGTGGTGGCCGATGAAGTGCAGCGCCTGGCCGAGCGCTCTTCGGCGGCGACCCGGCAAATCGAGACCCTGGTGCGGGCGATCCAGGCCGACACCAACGAGGCGGTGATTTCCATGGAGCAGACCACCACCGAAGTGGTGCGCGGTGCGCGACTGGCCCAGGACGCCGGTGTCGCCCTGGAGGAAATCGAAGGCGTGTCCAAGACCCTGGCGGCGCTGATCCAGAGCATTTCCAACGCGGCGCAACAACAGACCACCTCGGCTGGGCAGATTTCCTTGACCATGAACGTGATCCAGCAGATCACCTCGCAGACCTCGTCCGGTTCCACCGCCACCGCCGAGAGCATTGGCAACCTGGCGAAAATGGCCAGCCAGCTGCGTCGTTCGGTGTCGGGGTTCACGTTGCCGACGGCACCTGTGGTGGATGAGGACAAGTCGTGACTGGCCGGATCTGCATATTGAGAAGGGGCGTGTGGCGAGGAAGCTTTTGTGGCGAGGGGATTTATCCCCGCTGGACTGCGAAGCAGTCCCAAAATAGCCAGTCTGGGACATAGATGTTGGATTCTGCATTGCAGGGGGCCGCTTCGCAGCCCAGCGGGGATAAATCCCCTCGCCACAAGAGCTGATTTGCTCTGGGGATATGACTGTTGATTTGGAGTGGTTATGGGTGATCGGCACGACTACGTGGCCCTGGAATGGGTCAAGGGCGAGATTGCCGAAACGCTGAAGCAGGCTCATCTGGCCCTCAACCGCCTGGTGGACGATCCGCAGGCGTCGGATGCCCTCGGGCAATGCCTGGCCTGTATTCACCAGGTCCACGGCGGCCTGCAGATGGTCGAGTTCTACGGTGCGGCGTTGCTGGCCGAGGAGATGGAGCAGCTGTGCGCCGCCCTGCAGGACAACCGCGTCACCCATCGCGACGAAGCCATCAGCCTGTTGAGCCAGGCCCTGGGGCAGTTGCCGATCTACCTGGACCGCGTACAAGGTGCCCGTCGCGACCTGCCGCTGGTGGTGCTGCCCCTGATCAACGACCTGCGCAGTGCCCGGGGCGAGAGCCTGTTGTCGGAAACCAGCCTGTTCAGCCCCGAGTTGCCCGATATTGCGCCGCTCAGCGACCAGGACTTGCAGCGCCTCGAACCCGCTGACCTGCCAAACACCTTGCGCAAATTGCGCCAGACCCTGCAAGTGGCCCTGGTGGGCCTGCTGCGCGAACAGGATGACGCAACCCACCTCGGTTACCTGGCCAAGGTCTTCCATCGCCTGGAAACCTTGTGTACTGGGGCGCCTCTCAATGCGTTATGGCAGGTGGCCTCGGCGCTGGTCGAAGGCATGCGTGACGGGCGCATTACCAACAGCCCGGCGCTGCGCAGCCTGTTCAAGGAAGCCGACAAGGAACTCAAGCGCCTGCTGGACCAAGGCATGCCAGGCATCAATCAGCCGGCACCGCCCCACCTGCTCAAGAGTTTGTTGTTCTATATTGCCAAGGCCGAACATCCCAGCGGGCAGATGCAGATCATGAAAGAACGCTACTCACTGGACGACGCGCTACCCGACAGCGCCATGGTCGACGAAGAACGCGCGCGCCTGGCCGGGCCCGACCGCGATGCCATGCGCTCGGTGCTCGCCGCGCTGTGCGAGGAACTGGTACGGGTCAAGGAGCGCCTGGACCTGTTCGTGCGCAGCGATCGCCAGCACGCCTCGGAGCTGGACAGCCTGTTGGCGCCGCTGCGGCAGATCGCCGACACCCTGGCGGTGCTCGGTTTCGGCCAGCCGCGCAAGGTCATCATCGATCAACTGGCGGTGGTCCTGAGCCTCGCCCAGGGCCAGCGCGAGCCGGATGACGCGACCCTCATGGACGTCGCCGGGGCCTTGCTCTACGTCGAGGCGACCCTGGCCGGCATGGTCGGCACCGTCGAGCCCGAGAGCCGCGAAGACACCCACCTGCCCACCACCGACCTGACCCAGATCCACCAGATCGTCATCAAGGAAGCCCACACCTGCCTGCAACAGGCCAAGGACATGATCGTCGACTACATCGACGCGGACTGGAACAGCGAACAACTGCAGCCCTTGCCGGCGCTGCTGACCCAAGTGCGCGGCGCGCTGGCGATGATTCCCCTGAGCCGTGCCGCCAGCCTGGTGGAGGCCTGCAACGGTTTCATCCGCGAGCATCTGCTGCTGGACCAGGCCCAGCCGGGTTGGGAAGAACTCGACCACTTGGCCGACGTGATCACCGGCCTCGAATACTACCTGGAGCGCTTGAGCGAGGACCCGCAAACCCCTGGCGAGCCGTTGCTCGATGGGGTCGAGCGGAGCCTGGCTGCGCTCGGTTATTTCCCTGACGAAGCGCGGGTGCCGGTGCTCGACGATGTGTTGAGCCCCAACGAAGCCCAGGTCATGCAGGACTTGCAGGAACTGGATGACCCGCAGACGGTGCAGTCCTTGGCCGAGGTGCTGGCCAGCCCGATCTCGGCGGTCAATCCGCCGGCCAGGAGCACCCCGGGCAGCCTGTTGCCGCCACCGGTGGATGAAAGTCCGGTGGACGACGAGTTACGCGAAGTCTTCCTCGAGGAAACCGGCGAGGTGCTGGACGTCCTGCGTGAATACCTGCCGCGCTGGAGTGCGCATCCTGACGATCACGGCGCCCTGAGCGAACTGCGCCGGGCCTTCCACACCCTCAAGGGCAGTGGTCGGATGGTCCGGGCGCTGGTGCTGGGTGAACTGGCCTGGGCCGTGGAAAACCTGCTCAACCGGGTGCTGGAGCGCAGCGTCGAGCCGCAGGCCTCGGTCCGCCAGTTGATCGAAGACACGGTGCAGTTGTTGCCGGCCCTGGTGGCCGAATTCGCGGCCAATCACCAGCGCCAGCGCGACGACGTCGACCGCTTGGCCGCCCGCGCCCATGTCCTGGCCAAGGGCGGCGACGAGGACGATGAAGACGAGCAGGACGTGGCCGCACTCGATCCGCTGCTGTTGAAGATCTTCGACAACGAAGCCCAGGGCCACCTCGCCAGCCTCAATCGTTTTCTCGATCAGTCGGCCGACCACCTGCCCTTGCAGGCCAGCGATGAGTTGCAGCGGGCCTTGCACACCCTTAAGGGCAGCGCGTCGATGGCCGGCGTGCTGCCGATCGCCGAGCTGGCCGGGGCGATGGATGAGCTGGCCCGGGAATACCGGGCGCACCTGATTGCCCTCGACCTGGATGAGGTCGAATTGCTGCTGGAAGCCGAAGGGCTGCTGCGCCGTGGCTTGCGCCAGTTGCACAGCGAGCCGCTGGCGCCGATCCCCGGGGCCGAGGATCTGATCCTGCGCGCCCAGGCCCTGCTGGCCGAGCGCCTGCACGCCGCCAACAGTGCGCCGGACAAAGCGCTGCGGACCAAGCGCGCCCCGCAACTGATCAACAACTTCCTCGCCCAGGGCATGGACATTCTGCTGGACGCCGAAAGCCTCTTGCAGCGCTGGCAGCAGCACCCCGGCGAAGGCCAGGAACTGAGTGCGCTGCTCGATGAGCTGACCACCCTCGGCGAAGGCGCGCACCTGGCCGACTTGCACCCGGTGGACGAACTCTGCGAAGCCTTGCTCGACCTCTACGGTGCGGTAGAGGAAAGCAGCCTGGCGGTCAGCGATGAATTTTTCCAGGAAGCCCAGCGCGCCCATGAAGCGCTGATCGACATGCTCGATGAACTGGCGGCCGGGCAGCATGTGCATCCGCAGCCCGAGCGAGTACAAGCCTTGCGCCGCCTGCTCCAGGAGAGCCTCGATCCGTCGGCCACCGGCCTGATCCGCAGCGACGGCAGCCGCACCCTGAGCATCCGCGAACTGGGCCACGCGACGGCGCAAATGGAGCGTGACGCGCCCGTCGATACCTCGATGGAAGATGACCTCGCGGCGATTTTCCTCGAAGAAGCCCAGGACATCCTCGAAAGCGCCGCCCAGGCCTTGCAGCGCTGGTTGGCCGATCCGGACAACGGTGCGCCGCTGTCCTCGCTGCAACGTGACTTGCACACCCTCAAGGGCGGTGCGCGAATGGCCGACATCCGGCCGGTGAGCGACCTGGCCCAGGAATTGGAAAACCTTTACGAAGGGTTGGTAGACCGGCGCTACAGCTACAGCGAGGAACTGGCACAACTGCTCACCAGCAGCCATGAACGCCTCGACCTGTTGCTTGGGCAGTTGCAACAGGGCCAGCCGTTGGGCGATCCGGTTGCGCTGATCGACGCCATTCGACGGTTCCGCCAGGACAAGCCGAACGCCATCGAGACGAGCGCAGCGGCCCGGGCCGACGGCGCCGGCCATGATCCCGAGTTGCTGGAGATCTTCCTTGAGGAAGGCTTCGACATCCTCGACAGCTCGGGCGCGGCGCTGCTGCGCTGGCAGGAAGAACCGTCGAATCGCCAGGCCGTGGAAACCTTGCTACGGGATTTGCACACCCTCAAGGGCGGTGCGCGCATGGTGGAAATCGTCCCCATCGGCGACCTGGCCCACGAGCTGGAAAACCTCTACGAAGGTCTGTCAGCGGGCCTGCTCCAGCCGACCCCGGCGCTGTTCACCTTATTGCAAAGCAGCCATGACCGACTGGCGCAGATGCTCGACGCCGTGCGCGCCGGCCACCCGTGCCCGCTGGCCGACCGACTGATCGCACAGATCCAGGCGGTGAATCATCCCCAGGAGAACGCTGCGCCGCAGGCTGAATCGGCGCCGGAACCGGTGCCCGTCGTGGCACCGCCAACGGCGCCCGCAAGACCCGATCCCAGTGCTCCGGGCGACGGTGCGGACATGGTCAAGGTCTCCGCCGAATTGCTCGACGACCTGGTGAACCTGGCGGGCGAAACGTCGATCTTCCGTGGGCGCATCGAACAGCAGGTCAACGACGCGCACGTGGCCCTGGGCGAAATGGAAACTACCATCGAGCGCATGCGCGATCAGTTGCGGCGCCTGGATACCGAAACCCAGGGGCGGATTCTCAGCCGGCAACAGGTCGAGGCCGAGCGCCTGGGCTATGAAGAATTCGACCCGCTGGAGATGGACCGCCATTCCCAGTTGCAGCAGTTGTCCCGGGCACTGTTCGAGTCCGCCTCGGACTTGCTCGAGCTCAAGGAAACCCTTGATCGCAGCAATCACGATGCCGAGGTCCTGCTGCAACAGCAGGGGCGGATCAACACCGAGCTCCAGGAAGGCCTGATGCGTACGCGCATGGTGCCGTTCGAGCGCATGCTGCCCCGGCTCAAGCGCATCGTCCGGCAAGTGGCGCAGGAACTGGGCAAGGACGTGGAATTCCTGGTCGGCAATGCCGACGGCGAAATGGACCGTAACGTCCTGGAGCGCATGGCTGCACCTCTTGAACATATGCTGCGCAATGCCGTCGATCACGGCCTGGAGCCGGCCGACGTACGCATTGCCGCCGGCAAGCCGGCACGAGGACGTATCAGCCTCGACCTGTCCCGGGAAGGCGGCGACATCATTTTCGACATCCGCGACGACGGCGCCGGCGTGCCGCTGGAGGCGGTGCGGAACAAGGCGATCAAGCGTGGCTTGCTGGCGCCGGACAGCGACATCAGCGACCGCGACGTGCTGCAGTTCATCTTGCAACCAGGCTTTTCCACGGCCGAGAAAATCACCCAGATCTCCGGGCGCGGCGTCGGCATGGACGTGGTCCACGAAGAAGTGCGGCAATTGGGCGGCAGCATGGTCATCGATTCCACGCCGGGGCAGGGCGTGCATTTCCGCATTCGCCTGCCGTTTACCGTGGCGGTGAACCGGGCGTTGATGGTGCACTGTCATGAAGACCAGTATGCGATCCCGCTGAACACCATCGAGAGCATTGTCCGGGTGTTGCCCGCCGAACTGGACGGCTATTACCAGCTCGATCCGCCGACCTACACCTACGCCGGGCAGCGTTACGAGTTGTGCTACCTCGGTGAACTGCTGAAAACCGGCGCCCGGCCGAAACTGCTGGGCCAGAGCCAACCCTTGCCGGTGCTGCTGGTGCAGTGCAACGAGCGGCATGTCGCGGTGCAGGTGGACGCTACCGTCGGGACCCGGGAGATCGTGGTCAAGAGCCTCGGCCCGCAGTTCTCGGCGGTACAGGGCCTGTCCGGGGCGACGATCCTGGGGGACGGCCGGGTGGTGTTGATTCTCGACCTGCTGGCGCCGATCCGCGCCTTGCCCCATCAGGTCCCGCGGCGCCAGGTGCCGGCTGAAGGCGAGGGCGAACCGCAACGGCCGTTGCTGGTGCTGGTGGTGGACGACTCGGTGACGGTGCGCAAGGTTACCAGCCGCTTGTTGGAGCGCCATGGCATGCACGTCCTGACCGCCAAGGATGGCGTGGACGCCATGGCGCTGCTGGCCGAACATGCGCCTGACCTGATGCTGCTGGACATCGAGATGCCGCGCATGGACGGCTTCGAAGTGGCCAGCCAAGTGCGCAACGACCCGCGCCTGGCGCATTTGCCGATCATCATGATCACTTCCCGCACCGGCCAGAAACACCGCGACCGCGCCATGGCCATCGGCGTCAATGACTACCTGGGCAAGCCGTACCAGGAATCGGTGCTGCTGGACAGCATCGCGTACTGGAGCAAAACCCATGCATGACCTGCATCTTCACTCGCGCACCAGCCCGCTCACCGGCCTGCTGTTGCCATTGGCCGACCGGCACCTGGTGTTACCCAACGTGGCCGTGGCCGAACTGATCGACTACCAGAGCAGCGTATTCGATATGGACACCCCGCCGTGGTTCCTGGGCTGGGTGAGCTGGCGCGAACGGCAAATCCCATTGCTGAGCTTCGAGTCGGCCTGCGGCCAGAAGACCGTGATTGGCGAGCGCGTGCGCATCGTCGTGCTCAACGCCCTCGGCGGGCGGCCGGAGCTGCGTTTCATTGCCCTGCTGGTGCAAGGTATCCCGCGCTCCTACAAGCTCGACAGCCAATTGAGCTACGTCGACGTGCCGCTGTGCGGGTTGGAGCAGGCTGCAGTGCAAGTTGGGGAGCACGTGGCGAAAGTGCCGGATCTGTTGGCGCTGGAGGAGTTGGTGATGGCTGCGGGCCTGATTCAACCCTACAACACCTGAGGCATACGAAGTTCCGATGTGGGAGCGAGCCGAGCTGTTTCTCCCGGTTGTACTTCGATCAAACTGTGGGAGGGAGCTTGCTCGCGATGGCTGCCTGACAGCGGGCCAGGATTTTGTTGAACGGGTACATATCCATTGCTGCGGTAACGGCGGCTTAGGGTTCCGCCCTGACGGCGGGTCACTTTTTTCAGACGCCAAAAAAGTAACCAAAAAGGCTTTGCCCCACCACTCGGTGCCTCGCTTAGGCTCGGCATGCCCGAACGAAGGCATTGCTCCGTGGGCCGCCGCGAAGGGCCATCCATGGCCCAGCGCGGCTAACCCGGCATCCATGCCGGGTTGCCCACTCCACAATGCCTGCGTTCGGCCATCGTGGTTAACGGGGCGCCCGAGATCAACGTCCACGCCGAGGCGGCCTTATAGCCGACCTGGCTCATGCGGCTGTACCCCAATCAGACGTGTGTGCGCAGGACCTGTGGGAGCAAAGCTTGCTCGCGAGGCGGCCTGACAGCCGACCTGGCTCTTGCGGCTGTACCCCAACCAGACGTGTGTGCGCAGGACCTGTGGGAGCAAAGCTTGCTCGCGAGGCGGCCTGACAGCCGGCCTGGCTCTTGCGGCTGTACCCCAACCAGACGTGTGTGAGAAGGGCCTGTGGGAGCGAGCCTGCTCGCGATAGCGGTTGGTCAGGCGACATCAATATTAAGTATGCCGCTGCTATCACAAGTAATACCTTCTCTGTCGCGCTCGATAGATAGGTCCCATAAAGGGTCTGTTAAGTCCCTTTATGGGACCGGATTAAACGACAAGACTTGCTAAGTCCCAATAAGGGACCTATCGTTCCCTTTTTGGGACTTTGTGTTGCTTATATGAACCACCTTTCTCTCAGCGACGCGCTGTTCACGGCCACTCAGCAACGGGTCTTGGGCTTGTTGTTTGGTAAGCCGAACCAAAGCTTCTATGCCAACGAAATTGCCCGCTGGGCCCAAATAGGTAAAGGCAGCCTCATGCGAGAGTTGGAACGCCTGCAACGCTCAGGCGTGCTCACCATGACTCGTCTGGGCAATCAAACCCATTATCAAGTCAACCCACACTGCCCGATTTACGCTGAGCTGCTCGGCATCGTGCGCAAAACCATCGGCATCGCCGAACCGTTGCGCCAGGCATTGGAGCCTTTTTCAGAACAACTGCGCTGGGCGTTCGTCTATGGCTCTATCGCCAAGGGCCAGGCAAACGCATCCAGTGACATAGATCTCATGCTGATCGGCGAAGGCCTGCACTACAGTGAAGTGATGGAGCGGCTTCTACCTCTGGAAGAGCAACTGGGCCGCCCGCTAAACCCAACGCTCTACACCCCCCAGGACTGGGCCACGAAACTTGCCGTTGGCAACAGTTTCGTGGTGCGTGTAGCGCAACAGGACAAGATCAATTTGCTGGGTGAAGACCCTTTGGAAACCAAGGATGGGCAAGCAAGAAAACCTGGAGAATCTGTTACGTAGCGGCGGCCTGAAAGCCGAACCATCGGATCGTCAGGAATGCGAGGGCCTGATGCGTTCGGCAACGGATCGCTTGAAGGATGCACAAACAACTTCCCTTTCTTTCGCCAGCCGGTTTGACCTGGCATACAACGCCGCCCATGCCTTGGCGCTCACGGCGCTACGCTTGAGTGGTTATCGGTCGGACAAGCGCTATCTGGTCTTCCAGTGCCTGATTCACACGACGGAAATCAGCAACGTGCAGGTCCGGTTATTCGCGTTGTGTCATGAGCGGCGCAACCTTGCCGAGTACGAGGGGTACATGGATGAAGATGATGCACTTCTTACCCAACTGATTGAGAGCGCTGCGCAACTGCTCGAACGGGTCCGGCAATTGATGGGCGTGAGTTGATCCGTGGCGTTCGCCACCAATCGAAAGGTAACCAACGATCTGGTGGGAGCGAGCTTGCTCGCGATGGCTGCCTGACAGCGGGCCAGGATTTTGTTGAACGGGTACATATCCATTGCTGCGGTAACGGCGGCTTAGGGTTCCGCCCTTACGGCGGGTCACTTTTTTCAGACGCCAAAAAAGTAACAAAAAAGGCTTTGCCCCACCACTCGGTGCCTCGCTTAGGCTCGGCATGCCCGAACGAAGGCATTGCTCCGTGGGCCCGCCGCGAAGGGCCATCCATGGCCCAGCGCGGCTATCCCGGCATCCATGCCGGGATGCCCACTCCACAATGCCTGCGTTCGGCCAGCGTGGTTAACGGGGCGCCCCAGATCAAGATCAAGATCAAAAACGAGGCGGCCTGACAGCCGACCTGGCTCATGCAGCTGTACCCCAACCAGACTTGTGTGAGCAGAACCTGTGGGAGCAAAGCTTGCTCGCGAGGCGGCCTGACAGCCGACCTGCTATTGGCAGGTGTACCCCAATCCTATTGTGTGCGGGCTTGCTCGCGAAGGCGGCACATTCTGCATTTGCAATCTGACCCATCGCTATCGCGAGCAAGCTTGGCTCCCACAGGATTAGCGGTGGGCACTGATCTTATAAACGACCTGTGTGGGAGCGAGCTTGCTCGCGATGGCGGCAGCACATTCGACATCTCCTTTGGCTGACCCACCACTATCGCGAGCAAGCTCGCTCCCACAAGGATGGCGTTCAACCATTACTCCAACCGTAACGATCCGCCGTCGAGCTTGATTGATGCCCGCGCCACAACACTCCTAAGGTGACCCCCACGACAGCGAACCCGTGGAGTGGTCATGACAACAACAATATCCCCCGACTCGCGCTGGACGCGGCGGCGCAGCGAAAAGCAGCGGCGTCTCGGGCTGGTGAAGGGGCTTGCCGACGGTGTGGTGCTGCCCACCGACAAGATCGTTGCTGCGCTGGAGGCGTTGATCCTGCCCGGCGACCGTGTGGTGCTTGAGGGCAATAACCAGAAGCAGGCGGACTTCCTTTCCCGCTCCCTGGCGAAAGTCGACCCGTCGAAGCTGCACGATTTGCACATGATCATGCCCAGCGTCGGGCGGTCCGAGCACCTGGACCTGTTCGAACGCGGCATCGCCCGCAAGCTCGACTTCTCCTTCGCCGGCACCCAGAGCCTGCGCATCAGCCAGTTGCTCGAAGACGGCCTGCTGGAAATCGGCGCGATCCACACCTACATCGAACTCTATGCCCGGTTGGTGGTGGACCTGATCCCCAATGTGGTGCTCTCGGCCGGTTTCATGGCCGACCGCGCCGGCAATATCTACACCGGCCCCAGCACCGAAGACACACCGGCGCTGATCGAGCCGGCGGCGTTCAGTGACGGCATCGTCATTGTCCAGGTCAACCAGTTGGTGGATGACGTCAGCGACCTGCCGCGCGTCGACATCCCGGCGTCCTGGGTCGATTTCGTGGTGGTGGCCGACAAGCCGTTCTACATCGAGCCGCTGTTCACCCGCGACCCGCGCCACATCAAGCCTGTGCATGTGCTGATGGCGATGATGGCGATCCGCGGGATCTACGAGAAACACAACGTCCAATCCCTCAATCACGGCATCGGTTTCAACACCGCCGCGATTGAGTTGATCTTGCCGACCTACGGCGAATCCCTCGGCCTGAAGGGCAAGATCTGCCGCAACTGGACGCTCAATCCGCACCCGACCCTGATCCCGGCCATCGAAAGCGGCTGGGTCGAGAGCGTGCATTGCTTTGGCACCGAGCTGGGCATGGAAAACTACATCGCCGCCCGGCCGGACGTGTTCTTCACCGGCCACGACGGCTCGCTGCGCTCCAACCGCATGGTCTGCCAACTGGCCGGGCAGTACGCGGTGGACCTGTTCATCGGCGCCACCCTGCAAGTGGACGGCGATGGCCATTCCTCCACCGTGACCCGTGGCCGCTTGGCCGGCTTCGGTGGGGCGCCGAACATGGGCCACGACCCGCGTGGTCGTCGTCACGGCACGCCGGCTTGGCTCGACATGCGCCATGGCGATGGCGAGGCGCCGTTGCTCGAACGCGGCAAGAAGCTGGTGGTGCAAATGGTCGAGACGTTCCAGGAGGGCGGCAAACCGACCTTCGTCGACACCCTCGACGCGGTGGATGTGGCGAAGAAAGCCGGCATGCCCCTGGCGCCGATCATGATCTACGGCGACGACGTCACCCACCTGCTGACCGAAGAGGGCATCGCCTACCTGTACAAGGCCCGTTCCCTGGAAGAGCGCCAGGCGATGATCGCCGCCGTGGCCGGCGTCACTGCCATTGGCCTGCGCCATGACCCGAAAGACACCGCGCGTATGCGCCGCGAAGGGCTGATCGCCTTGCCCGAAGACCTCGGGATCCGTCGCACCGACGCCACCCGCGAGTTGCTCGCGGCCAAGAGCGTTGCCGATCTGGTGGAGTGGTCCGGTGGCCTCTACAACCCGCCCGCCAAGTTCAGGAGCTGGTAAATGCACGCCTTCAACCTGCAACCGAAAAAACTGTCCTTGGCCGAGCGCCTGGCGGATATGGCGGTGGACGCGCTGATCGACGAAGCCGACCTGTCGCCTAAACCGGCCTTGGTGGACCGTCGTGGCAATGGCGCCCACACCGATCTGCACCTGGGCCTGATGCATGCTTCGGCACTGTCGCTGTGGCCGGCGTTCAAGGAAATGGCCGAAGCCGCCCTCGACTGTGGCGAGATCGGCTTGCCGCTACGCGAAGCCCTCGGGCGCATCGGCCGTGAGGGGGAAGCCTCGATGCTCGCCACCACTGGTGGGGTGAATACCCATCGCGGGGCGATCTGGGCCTTGGGCCTGTTGGTCGCTGCGGCAGCGTTGGAACCTGAATCCAGCGTCGCGGGTGCCGTGACTTTACGTGCGGCCCGCCTGGCCTTGCTCAACGACCGCTATGCGCCCCAACCCTTGAGCCATGGCGCCCAGGTCGCCCAGCGCTACGGCGTGCGCGGCGCCCGGGAAGAAGCGCAACTGGCGTTCCCTGCGGTGACTGGCCTGGGTCTGCCGCAGCTCAAGCGCAGTCGCGCGGCGGGCGCGGGAGAGCAGAACGCCCGGCTTGATGCCTTGCTGGCGATCATGACCACCCTGGCCGATACCTGCGTGCTCTATCGCGCCGGCGAGCCGGGTTTGCAGGCCATGCAACAGGGCGCCAAGGCGGTGCTCGATGCCGGTGGCAGTGCGAGCCTGGGCGGTCGCCGCCACTTGCACGCGCTGGATCAACAACTGATTGCCTTGAACGCCTCGCCCGGCGGCGCTGCCGACCTGCTCGCCGCCTGCCTGTTCCTCGATCGAATCGAACGCGGCGATGGCCTCTTCCCTGGAGTGTGCTGATGGAAACCTTATCCTTTGAATTCCCCGCCGGGCAGCCGCCACGGGGCCGGGCGCTGGTGGGCTGTGTCGGCTCGGGCGACCTGGAAGTGCTGATCGAACCCGGTCTGGCGGGCAAGTTGACCATCCAGGTGCAGACCTCGGTCAACGGTAGTGAACAACGCTGGCAGCACCTGTTCGCCCGCCTGTTCGACGGCCAGACACCGCCGGCCTTGTCTATCGACATCCACGATTTCGGCGCCACCCCCGGCGTGGTGCGTTTGCGCCTGGAGCAAGGCTTCGAGGAGATCGGCCATGACTGACAGTGCAGCGTTGCTCAACAAGCACAGCTTCGTCGAACTCGGCGCCCGGCAGCGGGCCAAGGCCTTGCTCGATGAGGGCACTTTCCGTGAACTGCTCGACCCGTTCCAGCGGATCATGTCGCCGTGGCTGTTGCGCCAGGGCGTGGTGCCGCAAAGCGACGACGGCGTGGTGATCGCCAAGGGCACGCTCGATGGCCTGCCCGTGGTGATCGCCGCCATCGAAGGCGCGTTCCAGGGCGGTAGCCTCGGCGAAGTCGGCGGGGCGAAGATTGCCGGTGCGTTGGAACTGGCCGCCGAGGACAACCGCAAGGGCATCCCGACCCGCGCCGTGCTGCTGCTGGAAACCGGTGGCGTGCGGTTGCAGGAGGCCAACCTCGGGCTCGCGGCGATCGCCGAGATTCATTCGGCGATTGTCGACCTGCGCCAATACCAACCGGTGGTCGGTGTGGTGGCCGGCAGCGTCGGCTGTTTTGGTGGCATGTCCATCGCCGCCGGGCTGTGCAGTTATCTGCTGGTGACCCAGGAAGCGCGGCTGGGCCTGAACGGCCCACAAGTGATCGAACAGGAGGCCGGGATCGACGAATACGACTCCCGCGACCGGCCGTTCATCTGGAGCCTGATCGGCGGTGAACAGCGGTTCGCCACGGGATTGGTGGACCGTTATGTGGCCGACGATGTGACGCAGATCCGCCAACAGGTCGGCCAGTTGTTGCACCTGGGCGTTCCCGCGCAACACCGCAGCGGCCAGGCCGAGCTGTTCCTGCAGCGCCTGGCCCGCTTGGACACTGACGTGCAAATCGAACCGGCCACGGTTCGCCAGCTGTATCAGGGAGAACGCTCATGAGTGCCTATTCATTGAGAGGCTTGCGCTGGTTCGAAGCCTTGGCTGGCGACGCCAAACCGCTGGAAGGCCTGCCGGCTTCGTTGAAAGTCGCTGACACCAGGCTGGGCGAGCAAACCGTGCGCCTGCTGGCGGTGGTGGCCGATCCCGACAACCGTTTCCCGCGGGCGCGCAACGGCGAAGTCGGACTGCTGGAAGGCTGGGGCCTGGCTAAAGCGGTGGACGACGCCATCGACGCCGACCGGGATGCAGTCAACAAGCGTGCGCTGATCGCCATTGTCGATGTACCGAGCCAGGCCTACGGCCGGCGCGAAGAAGCCCTGGGCATTCATCAGGCCTTGGCCGGTGCGGCGGACAGCTATGCCCGTGCGCGACTGGTCGGGCACCCGGTGATTGGCTTGCTGGTGGGCAAGGCCATGTCCGGGGCGTTCCTGGCCCACGGTTACCAGGCCAACCGCCTGATCGCCCTGCGCGACCCGGGCGTGATGGTCCACGCCATGGGCAAGGCCTCGGCGGCGCGGGTGACGCTGCGCAGCGTCGAGGAGCTTGAGGCGTTGGCCGCCAGCGTGCCACCGATGGCCTATGACATCGACAGCTTTGCCAGCCTGGGTCTGCTGTGGGAAACCTTGTCAGTGGAACAGGTTGAACAGCCGTTGGCGGAGGATCTGGCGCGGGTGAATGAGTGTCTGCTCCAGGCGATTGAAGCTGTAGCGGCGGGGCCGCGTGATCTGAGCAGTCGTCTGGGTGCGTTCAACCGCATCGCGTCGAGCCGGGTTCGCCAACTGCTGAGAGAGCAGTGGTGAGTACGTATCTGGCCCATGACCTGCTGTGGGGGCTGACCCCACAACAGTTGCCGGCGGATGCGCCGGTGTGGGTGGCCGACGCGATCAACGCCGGTCAACCGGTGGTGGTTCGGCGCTCGCTGACGGCACCCGATCACATCGCGGTCGGAGTGCGTGGACGCTTGCGCGAGCAACGTTATGCAACGTCGATGGCGGTTATGGCGATTTCCCGTCGCGTCAGGCCGGAAGACCTTTGTCACGTCCCGTCGACCCGCGACTTGCCAGCCCTGCAAGCGCTGTCCCGCCTGCGTCCGCTGCTCGATGCCAGTGGCTGGGCCTGGGGCGTCAGCGGCAGCGCCGGCTTTGAGCTCGCCACGGGTATCGAGGCGCTGCATGAACGCAGCGACCTGGATTTGATTCTGCGGGTGCCACACTTTCTCGATCGTCTCCACGCAAGGGAATTGCTGGCGCAACTGGATGCTTCGGCCTGCGCCGTGGATATGCAGTTGCAAACACCCTGCGGCGCCGTGGCCTTGCGCGAGTGGGCGGGGGCGTCGCGTCGGGTCTTGCTCAAGGATGATGTTCAGGCACGGCTGGTGAGCGATCCTTGGCAGCCTTCATTGGAGCAAGTCGCGTGAGCAGCCTCTTCGTCTTTCCCGGCCAGGGTGCGCAGCGCGTGGGCATGCTCCATGGCCTGGCGCCACAAGTCCTCGACGAAGCGGGTGACGTGCTCGGTGAGGACGTCTTGCAACTGGACAGCGCCGAGGCCTTGCAATCGACCCGCGCCGTGCAACTGTGCCTGTTGATCGCCGGCGTGGCAGCGTCGCGGCGATTGTTGGAACAAGCACCTGCCCCGGACTACGTGGCGGGGCTGTCCATCGGTGCTTATCCAGCGGCGGTGGTGGCTGGGGCGCTGGGGTTCGAGGATGCTTTGCGACTGGTCAGCCTGCGGGGCGAATTGATGCAACAGGCGTATCCGCAAGGCTATGGCATGACCGCGATCATCGGCTTGGAACTCGCGGCAGTGGAAGCGTTGCTGGCGCAAGTGCACGGCGACCGCACACCGGTCTACCTGGCCAACATCAACGCGGATAACCAGGTGGTCATCGCCGGCAGTGACGCGGCCATGAGCAACGTTGCCAAACTAGCGCGAAGCCTGGGTGCCGGGAAGGCCTGTCGGCTGGCGGTAAGCGTGCCGTCTCATTGCCCGTTGCTGGAAACACCGGCCCGGGCATTGGCCCAGGCATTTGCCGACGTGCCGTTGAAAGCACCGGCCTTGGGTTATCTCAGCGGTAGCCGCGCGCGACCGCTGATCAACACCGAGGCCTTGCGCGACGACCTGGCGTTCAACATGTGCCGCGTGGTGGATTGGCGCGGCACCGTGCAAAGCGCCTACGAGCGCGGCGTGCGACTACAGGTCGAACTGCCGCCCGGTGCGGTGCTGACCGCCCTGGCGCGTCGGGTATTCGAGCAGGGCACTGTCATGGCTTTCGACGGCGCCCGGCTCGACACCTTGCAGGCGCTGTTGCGTGAGGAGGGAAACCGCCAACCCTAAACCACCGACTCAAGCTGGCGAAGCACAAAAACAACAACTTCGACGATGCACTTTGAGGACTACAACAATGATTATCTACGGTGTGGCATTTTTGGCCTTTTGTACCCTGGCGGGTATTTTTATCGGTGAGCTGCTGGGCAAATTGATCGGCGTGCCGGCCAACGTCGGCGGCGTCGGCATTGCGATGCTGCTGTTGATCGGCCTGGGCAGTTACCTGGGCAAGCGTGGCCTGTTCAAGGGCAAATCCGAGGCCGGCGTGGAATTCTGGAGCGCGGTCTACATCCCCATCGTGGTCGCGATGGCGGCGCAGCAAAACGTCTACGGCGCGCTCAAGGGCGGGCCAATGGCGATCCTGGCCGGGACCCTGGCGGTGGTGATTGCCTTTGCGTTGGTGCCCGTGCTGGTGCGCATTGGCAACAAAGGGCCCCAGGGCGACGTTTCCGTTAAGACGGTCGGGTGATTGCCATGTACGAATCCATGATGAAAGTCATCACCGGCTACGGCCTGATCAGTGGTTTTGCGATTGTCGGCATCACCATGTGGGTGTCCTACTGGATCAGCAACACCTTCACTAAAGGCCGCCTGCATGGCTCGGCCATCGCCATTCTCCTGGGACTGATGCTCTCCTACATCGGCGGGGCAATGACCGGTGGGCAGAAGGGCGTGGTGGACATTCCACTGCTGTCCGGGATCGGCTTGCTCGGCGGTGCGATGCTGCGGGACTTTGCCATCGTCGCCACGGCGTTTGGCGTGAGTATCGAAGAACTCAAGCGCGCCGGTTTCGTTGGGGTGCTGGCGCTGTTCGTCGGGGTCGGCACGTCGTTCATTGCTGGCGTGGGCGTGGCGATGGCGTTCGGTTACACCGATGTGGTGAGCCTGACCACCATTGGCGCCGGGGCGGTGACCTACATCGTCGGGCCGGTGACCGGGGCGGCGATTGGTGCCAGTTCCGAAGTGATGGCGCTGTCCATTGCCGCCGGGTTGATCAAGGCGATCCTGGTGATGGTGGCGACACCGTTCGTGGCACCGATGATTGGCCTGGATAATCCACGCAGTGCGGTGATCTTCGGTGGCTTGATGGGCACCTCCAGCGGCGTGGCCGGGGGGCTGGCGGCCACCGATCCGAAGCTGGTGCCGTATGGCTGCCTGACGGCGGCGTTCTATACGGCGCTTGGGTGCTTGTTGGGGCCTTCGTTGTTGTTTTTGATCATGCGGGGGTTGATGGGGTAGGGCTTTGAATGTGCGCTGAGAGGGCTGTCCTCATCGCGAGCAGGCTCGCTCCCACAGGGGATTTGTGAACACCGATCCAATGTGGGAGCGAGCCTGCTCGCGATATGGGCGACTCGGTTTCAGCTCTGACGATTGGCATACATCCGACACTCAGCCAACAGCGCCAGCAGGTTCGGATCACGCTCCTTGGCTTTCAGGAACACCACGCCAATGCGCTGTTGTAGCCGATACCTTTCCTGCAACGGGATCAGTTTCACCCGGTTCTCATACACCGACGCGATCCTGCCCGGCAGCAAGGCATAACCCACCCCGGAGCTGACCATGCTCAGCAGGGTGAAGATGTCGTTGACCTGCATCGCCACCTTCGGCTCGAACCCCGCCTGCTTGAACACCCGGATGCCGTCCTGGTGCGTGGCAAAACCCTGGGTCAGGGTGATGAACGTCTCGTCGCGCACCTCGGCCAGATCGACCTCGCTGCGTTGGGCAAAGGGTGAGTCGGCCGGCGTGGCGAGGAAGATGTCGTCGGAGAACAGCTCGATATGCTCGCAGTCCGGGTCGTTCACGCTGTCGTCCAGGGAGATCAGGATCGCGTCCACTTCCATGTTCTTGAGCTTGTACAGCAGGTCGATGTTCGAGCCCAGGATCAGGTCGATATTGAGCTCGCTGCGACGGATTTTCAGGCCCATGATCAGTTGCGGCACGGTCTTGACCGTCAACGAATACAACGAGCCGAGCTTGAAGCGTTCGGCGGAGAAGCCGGCGGCTTCGCGGGTCAGGCGTACGCTTTCGACCACGTCCTGGATCAGCTTCTGCGCCCGCTCTTCCAGCACATAAGCGCTTTCCAGCGGCGTGAGGTTGCGGCCTTCGTGCTTGAACAGCGGGCAACGCAGGGCGCTCTCCAGCGAGTGAATGGCCCGGTGCACGCTGACGTTGCTGGTCTGCAACTCGGCCGCCGCCCGCGCCAGATTGCCGGTGCGCATGAAGGCCAGGAACACCTCGAGTTTCTTCAGGGTCAATTCTTCGTCGATCAGCATGGGGCGGACTCTTATTCGTATCGCCCGATTGTGCCCCAAGAAGCCTTTGTGGCGAGGGGATTTAGCGAAACGTCGCACCGCCCCGCTGGGCAGCGAAGCGGCCCCAAATCCTGTCATCTCGTCGTGTCAGGCTGATCGCACTTAGCTGCATTGGGGCTGCTTCGCAGCCCAGCGGGGATAAATCCCCTCGCCACAAGGTATGTCTCCAGGTTTAAAAGCAAAACATTGCACTTTAAAGCGCCAGGCCTGAGCCTTGGCGTCTGTTCTGGAATGTGAGGTGGGACTGGATGTATCACGGGGAACGACTCAACGCCTGGACGCACTTGGTCGGGGCGGTGGCGGCTTTTATCGGGGCGGTGTGGTTGCTGGTGATTGCCGGGATGGCGGGCGATCCGTGGAAGATCGTCAGCGTGGCGATCTACGGGTTCACCCTGCTGGTGCTGTACAGCGCGTCGACGGTTTACCACAGCGTGCGTGGGCGCAAAAAAGCAATCATGCAGAAGGTCGATCACTTTTCGATCTACCTGCTGATCGCCGGCAGCTATACGCCATTCTGCCTGGTGACGCTGCGCGGGCCGTGGGGCTGGACGTTGTTCGGGATCGTCTGGGGGCTGGCCGTGATTGGTATCTTGCAGGAGATCAAGCCGCGCTCCGAAGCGCGGATCCTGTCGATTGTGATCTACGCGGTGATGGGCTGGATCGTGCTGGTGGCTGTCAAGCCGCTGCTGGCGGCCCTGGGCAGCGCCGGGTTTGCCTGGCTGGCCTCGGGCGGCGTGTTGTACACCGTGGGCATTATCTTTTTCGCCCTCGACCACCGGCTGCGCCACGCCCATGGCATCTGGCACCTGTTTGTCATCGCCGGCAGTTTGCTGCACTTCGTGGCGATTCTGTTCTACGTGCTCTAATCCATGACCCCGCACCGAGTTCTGAACACCACTGATCTACTGTGGGAGCGGGCTTGCTCGCGAAAGCGGTGTGTCAGCCAGCACAATATTGACTGATACACCGCTTTCGCGAGCAAGTCGGATCGCCGCACCGCCGCTCCCACAATTGATCTTCAGTGGCCGCAGGGGATTAGAAATCCCCCCATAGCTGCTGCGCCACCGCCAGTGCCACAACCGGCGCGGTTTCGGTGCGCAGCACGCGGGGGCCAAGGCGGGCGGCGTGGTAGCCGGCGGATTTGGCCTGTTCGACCTCGGCATCCGACAACCCGCCTTCGGGACCAATCAGGAACGCCAACGTCGACGGTTTGTCATGGCTGACCAGCGGCTCGGCCACTGGATGCAGCACCAGCTTCAGCTCGGCCTCGGTCTGTTTCAGCCAGTCAGCCAGCAGCAGCGGTGGGTGGATCACCGGCACGCTTGAGCGCCCGCACTGCTCGCAGGCGCTGATTGCCACCTGGCGCCAGTGCAGCAGGCGCTTGTCGGCACGCTCGTCCTTGAGGCGTACTTCGCAGCGTTCGCTGAAAATCGGCGTGATCTCACTGACGCCCAGCTCCGTGGCTTTCTGGATCGCCCAATCCATGCGCTCGCCCCGGGACAGGCCCTGGCCGAGGTGGATGCGCAGCGGCGATTCAGCTTGCCCGGCGAACTGCTCGTCCAATTGCACCCGCACGCGTTTCTTGCCGACCTCGGCCAGGGTGCCGCGAAACTCCTGGCCCGAGCCGTCGAACACCTGCACGGCATCGCCTTCGGCCATGCGCAGCACACGGCCGATGTAATGGGCCTGGGCTTCAGGCAGTTCGTGGTCGCCGAGGCTCAGGGGCGCGTCGATGAAGAAGCGGGACAGTCTCATGTGGAGTCTCTGCAAGAAAAAATGATCGTGGTTGAAGCTCGCGGCCTCATCGCGGGCAAGCCTTGCTCCCACAGTGGGTTCGCATTTCTCTGTGGGAGCAAGGCTTGCCCGCGATGGCGGTGGCCCAGGCTCAGCCCGGATCGCGATAACCCGGGTGGAAGTCCTTCGGCACCGCCACGCTGACCTTGTCCCGGGTGGCAATGTCGATGCCTTCGCTGGCCACTTCGGCGAGGAAATCGATCTGCTCCGGGGTGATGACATACGGCGGCAGGAAATACACCACGCTGCCCAGCGGACGCAGCAAGGCACCTCGCTCCAAGGCATGCTGGAACACACTCAGGCCACGCCGTTCCTGCCACGGATAAGCGGTTTTGCTGGCCTTGTCCTTGACCATCTCGATGGCCAGCACCATGCCGGTCTGGCGTACTTCGGCCACGTTCGGGTGGTCGGCCAGGTGCGCGGTGGCGCTCGCCATGCGTTGGGCCAGGGCCTTGTTGTTCTCGATGACGTTGTCTTCTTCGAAGATATCCAGCGTTGCCAGGGCCGCCGCGCAGGCCAGCGGGTTGCCGGTGTAGCTGTGGGAATGCAGGAAGGCGCGCAGGGTCGGGTAGTCGTCGTAGAACGCGCTGTAGACCTCATCGGTGGTCACGCACGTGGCCAGCGGCAGGTAACCGCCGGTCAGCGCCTTGGACAGGCAGAGGAAATCCGGCGTGATGCCGGCCTGCTCACAGGCGAACATCGTCCCGGTACGGCCGAAGCCAACGGCGATTTCGTCGTGGATCAGGTGCACGCCATAGCGGTCGCAGGCCTCGCGCAGCAACTTCAGGTACACCGGGTGGTACATGCGCATGCCGCCGGCGCCCTGGATCAACGGTTCGACGATCACTGCCGCCACCGTGTCGTGGTGCTCGGCCAGGGTCTGCTCCATGGCCGCGAACATGTTGCGCGAATGTTCTTCCCAACCCATGCCTTCAGGGCGGTGGTAGCAGTCGGGGCTCGGCACCTTGATGGTGTCCAGCAGCAACGCCTTGTAGGTTTCAGTGAACAACGGCACATCGCCCACCGACATCGCCGCGATGGTTTCGCCGTGGTAACTGTTGCTCAGGGTGACGAAGCGTTTTTTGTCCGGCCGGCCGCGATTGATCCAGTAGTGGAAGCTCATCTTCATCGCCACTTCGATGCAGGACGAGCCGTTATCGGAGTAGAAGCACCGGGTCAGGCCTTCGGGCGTCATCTTCACCAGGCGCTCGGACAGCTCGATCACCGGCTGGTGGCTGAAACCGGCGAGGATCACATGCTCCAACTGATCGACCTGGTCCTTGATGCGCTGGTTGATGCGCGGGTTGGCGTGGCCGAATACGTTGACCCACCAGGAGCTGACGGCATCGAGATAGCGCTTGCCTTCGAAATCTTCCAGCCACACGCCTTCACCGCGCTTGATGGGGATCAGCGGCAGCTGTTCGTGGTCTTTCATCTGGGTGCAGGGGTGCCATAGCACCGCAAGGTCGCGTTGCATCCACTGGTTATTCAGGCCCATGTACAGTCTCCTCGAGGCGGCTCGCGGCGTGCGCGGGCAAAACAATCGCGCAAGCCTATGCAATGGCGGCCCGGCGGACAACCCATTGTGTCATTCCCACTACTTTGAACGAGGCGATAGACGTCGCTGGCGGCGTTTTGATGGCTGACGTATTCTTCGCCGTTCCCTGAGCCGGCTGGCTCGAAAGCTGAAATTTTCTACGTTTAATCCGGAGTTCGTTGAATGTCTGCTGGTTGGCTGCGCGCCTGTGCGCTGGTGATGATAGGGCTGTTCAGCGTTTCGGCGCTGGCCAAGGACAAACAACCGACGGCCATCGTCATCGGCGGCGGCCTGGCGGGGCTCACGGCGGCCTATGAATTGCAGAACAAAGGCTGGGCCGTGACGCTGCTGGAAGCCAAACCGAGCCTGGGCGGTCGTTCAGGCATGGCCACTAGCGAGTGGATCGGCAACGAGAAGACGCAGCCAGTGCTGAACAAGTACGTCTCCACATTCAAGCTGAGCACCACGCCGGCCCCGGAGTTCGTGCGCACCCCCAGCTACCTGATCGACGGCATCTACTTCACCGCCGCGGACCTGGCGAGCAAACAGCCGGCCACCGCCGAAGCCCTCAAGCGCTACGAAACCACCCTGGACGACCTGGCGCGCTCCATCGAAGACCCGCTGAACCCGGCGGCGACCAGCACGCTGCATGCGCTGGACCAGATCACCGTGTCCAACTGGCTCGACCGCCTGCAACTGCCGGCCACGGCGCGGCAGTTGGTGAACCAGGAGATTCGCACCCGGTATGACGAACCTTCGCGCCTGTCGCTGCTGTATTTCGCCCAGCAGAACCGCGTCTATCGCGGCGTCTCCGACCGCGACCGGCGGGCCTCGCGCCTGCTCGGTGGCAGTCCGGTACTGGCCCAGGCGTTCGTCAAGCAACTGAAAACCATCAAGACCAGTTCGCCTGTGTCGGCCATCTCCCAAGACAAGGACGGTGTAACCGTCAAAGTTGGCGCCGTTGGCTACCAGGCGGATTACGTGGTGCTGGCGGTGCCGTTGCGGGCGCTGAACAAGATCCAGTTGACCCCGGCCCTGGACGCCCAGCATCAAGGCGCGATCAAGAGCACCAATTACGGCTGGCGCGACCAGATCATGCTCAAGTTCAAGACCCCTGTCTGGGACAGCAAGGCGCGCATGTCGGGCGAGATCTACAGCAACGCCGGCCTGGGCATGATGTGGATCGAACCGGCCTTGAAGGGCGGGGCCAACGTGGTCATCAACCTGTCCGGCGACAACGCCCGGGTGATGCAGGCTTTCGGCGACAAGCAGATGGTCGATCAGGTACTGATCCGTCTGCACGCGTTTTATCCACAGGCCCGTGGCGCGTTCACCGGCTATGAAATCCGCCGCTACAGCACCGACCCGTCCATGGGCGGCGCGTACCTGGCCTTTGGCCCGGGCCAGATCAGCAAGTACTGGCGCCTGTGGGAAAAGCCATTGCAACGCGTAGCCTTTGCCGGTGAACACACCGACACCCTGTATCCGGGTACCCTGGAAGGCGCGTTGCGCAGTGGTCAGCGCGCGGCCAGTCAGGTTGAAGACCTGGCGGCGGGCAAGTCGTTCGAACCTCCTAAGGTCGCGCCTGCTGCAACGGCGGCGGCTGGTGCAGTGGCGGCGAAGAAGGGCAACTTCTTCAGCAACCTGTTTGGTGGCTCGGACGATGACAAGAAGCCAGAGCCGGTCAAGGCACCGGAACCGGTAGCGCCTGCTCCAGCACCTGCACCCGCTCCTGCGCCGGCACCGGTGGAACCACCTGCACCGGCCCCGGCAAAGGTTGAGCCAGCCAAGAAAGCAGCGGCCAAACCAGCGGCGAAAAAACCAGCCGCCAAGGCTCCGGCTAAAAAAGCGCCAGTGAAGAAAGCCACTCCGGCGAAGAAACCGGCGGCCAAGCCGGCAGCGACAACGCCGGCGGCGACTGAGACCAAGGCTCAGTAAGGCTCGGTGACAGAAAAAGCGCGGCGTGTCAGCCGCGCTTTTTTTTGCCTGTAGAACCGCTATCGCGAGCAAGCTCGCTCCCACAGGGATTGCGCTCGGCCAGTGTGGGAGCGAGCTTGCTCGCGATAAGGTCCGTCCTGTTATCACGCATCGTATTGGCTTTAATCTTTCCTTAACCCACCCCCTCCAGACTGATGATCGTATTTCTCGATATTTCAAAGCGAAATTTTCCGCTTTAAATCGATAGATAACTCGCTAGTCTTGATCGCAGTTTTTACAGGAAATGAGCAATGCAGCTACGCAACTCTTCTTCTCGCTATGGCTGGGTCAGTATCGCTGTGCACTGGGGCGTTGCGCTGGCGGTGTACGGGCTGTTTGCCCTGGGCCTGTGGATGGTTGGCCTGGATTACTACAGCACCTGGCGAAAAGACGCACCGGACCTGCACAAGAGCATTGGCCTGGTGCTGCTGGCGGTCATGTTGCTGCGGGTGATCTGGCGCGTTGTCAGCCCGCCGCCACCGACCCTGCAAACCTATGGTCGCCTGACCCGCGTCGGCGCCAAGCTCGGCCATAGCGCACTGTATCTCGGGTTGTTCGCCGTGATGATTGCCGGTTACCTGATTTCCACCGCAGACGGTGTCGGGATCCCGGTGTTTGGCCTGTTTGAAGTACCCGCGCTGGTGTCCGGACTGCCCGATCAGGCAGACGTCGCCGGCCAGATTCACCTCTACCTGGCGTGGGCGTTGGTCATTTTCTCCGGCCTTCATGCGTTGGCAGCATTGAAACACCACTTTATCGACCGTGACGCGACCCTCAAGCGAATGCTGGGGCGCCAAGCCTGATGTTCAACCTCGACTCCAAAGGAATAGAAAGCATGTTGAAAAAGACGCTCGCCGCCCTGGCAATCGGTTCTGCCCTGCTGTCCGCTGGCCAGGCCATGGCCGCCGACTACGTGGTCGACAAGGAAGGCCAGCACGCCTTCGTCGACTTCAAGATCAGCCACCTGGGCTATAGCTACATTACCGGTACCTTCAAGGACATCGACGGCAAGTTCAGCTTCGACGCCGCCAAGCCTGAAGCCAGCAAGATCGAGTTCAACGTCAACACCGCCAGCGTGTTCACCAACCACGCCGAGCGCGACAAGCACATCGCCAGCAAGGACTTCCTGGACGTAGGCAAGTTCGCCGACGCCAAGTTCGTGTCCACCAGCGTCAAGTCCACCGGCAAGAACGCTGATGGCAAAGACACTGCAGACGTGACGGGTGACCTGACGCTGCACGGCGTGACCAAGCCAATCGTGGTCAAGGCCACGTTCCTGGGCGAAGGCAAGGATCCATGGGGCGGCTACCGTGCTGGCTTCGAGGGCACCACCAGCATCAAGCGTTCCGACTTCGGCAAGATGATGGACCTGGGCCCACAATCCGACGCCGTTGAGCTGTACATCTCGTTTGAAGGTGTCAAAGCGAAGTAACCTTCGCCCCTGACAAACAAACGCCCCTGATCTTGCGATCAGGGGCGTTTTTTATTGCGCGGATTCCGGCGATACAAAAAAGCTGTGGGGGCGGGCAGCCCCTAAATCTGATACCTCGGTGCGTCAAGATGGATGGAGTCGTTGCTGTTGGGGCCGCTTCGCGCCCCAGCGGGAGCAAGCTCCCTCGCCACGAATTTGTGGTCGGCCAGCAATTTGAAGTTGGCCCTCAGGCCGCCATCGCGAGCAGGCTCGCTCCCACAGGGGGGCTAGGTGCACATGGATTTTGTGGCTGCTGAAGATCCAATGTGGGAGCGAGCCTGCTCGCGATGGCGTCATACCAGCCGACTTCAATGTTGACTGATACACCGCTATCGCAAGCAAGCTCGCTCCCACATTTGGAATTGTGTTGGGCCAAAAAAATGCCCCGGGTCGCGAGACCCGGGGCATTTTTTACAGCTGGGAAAAACTCAGCGATTGCGCGTCAGCAATGCCGGTTTTTCGCCCCGTGGACGGCTTGGCAGTTGATCCAGTTGCTCAGGCGTCGGGAAGCGATCGGCTTTCGACTCCTTGTGCATGATCTTCGGCTGGCTGCCGCGCGGGTTCTGCACGGCGGGTTCCTGGCGAGGCTGGTCGTCATGGGCCGGGCGGCGCGGGCGGGTGTCATCGCGACGAGCCTGGCCGTCACGCGGGGCACCGTTGCGTGGGCCGCTGCGCTTGGCCGGTGGCGTACCGGTGGACGAGCCGTTGCTGTTGCGCGGACCGTTCTGGCGGCCTTGTGGCTGGCCACTGCGCGGCGCGCCTGCAGCTGCACCCTGTGCCGGGGCACCCGGGCGACGACCACGACCCTGGGCCGGTTTCTGCTGCGGCACGTAGTCGACGCGGTTACCGAAGTTGTCGACGTCGTCGTCCAGGAACTCGTCCGGGGCACGATCGGCTGCGGCGCGTGGGGCTGGACGCTGCTGTTCACGAGCGGGTGTGCCTTCGCGGGGCTTCTGCTCGCGGGCAGGGCGTTCGCCGCGGCCATTGCTGTTGCTGGCCGTTTTTTCCTTGCCCTTGTCCTTGCCTTTGTCTTTGCGGCCGCCGCCACCACCACCGCCGCCATTCGGACCGTCGCCGCGTGGGCCGCGGGCATTGCGCGGATTGCGCACGTCCGGACGTTCGCGCACTTCAGGCTTCTCGGCCTCGATGGTGCTGGCATCGAAGCCCATCAGGTCGCCGTCGGCAATTTTCTGCTTGGTCATGCGCTCGATGCTTTTGAGCAGCTTTTCTTCGTCCGGCGCGACCAGCGAGATCGCTTCGCCCGAACGACCGGCCCGGCCAGTACGGCCGATACGGTGCACGTAATCTTCATCGACGTTTGGCAGCTCGAAGTTGACCACGTGAGGCAACTGGTCGATGTCCAGGCCACGGGCGGCGATATCAGTGGCCACCAGGATGCGTACTTCGCCGGCCTTGAAGTCGGCGAGGGCCTTGGTGCGGGCGTTCTGGCTCTTGTTGCCGTGGATCGCCACAGCCGGCAGGCCGTGCTTGTCCAGGTACTCGGCCAGGCGGTTGGCGCCGTGCTTGGTGCGGGTGAACACCAGAACCTGTTCCCAGGCGCCGGCGGTAATCAGGTGCGCCAGCAGGGCACGCTTGTGGCTAGCCGCCAGGCGGAACACGCGTTGCTCGATGCGCTCGACCGTGGTGTTCGGTGGCGTGACTTCGATGCGCTCCGGGTTGTGCAGCAGCTTGCCGGCCAGGTCGGTGATGTCCTTGGAGAACGTCGCCGAAAACAGCAGGTTCTGACGCTTGGCGGGCAGACGGGCGAGGACTTTCTTCACGTCATGGACAAAGCCCATGTCGAGCATGCGGTCGGCTTCGTCCAGCACGAGGATTTCAACGTGGGACAAGTCGACGCTGCCCTGGCCGGCCAGGTCCAGCAGGCGACCGGGGCAGGCGACCAGTACATCGACGCCACGGGACATGGCCTGGACCTGGGGGTTCATGCCCACGCCGCCAAAAATGCAGGCGCTGACGAACTTCAGGTCACGAGCGTAGACCTTGAAGCTCTCGTGGACCTGGGCCGCCAGTTCGCGGGTAGGGGTCAAGACCAGTACGCGCGGTTGGCGCGGGCCATGACGCTGGGATTTGTCTGGGTGACCGTTGGGAAACAACCGCTCCAGGATCGGAAGGGCGAAACCGCCGGTTTTACCAGTACCTGTCTGCGCCGCGACCATCAGGTCGCGACCTTGCAACACGGCGGGAATGGCCCGCTGTTGCACCGGGGTAGGCTGGGTATAGCCGGCGGCTTCGATGGCGCCGACTAAAGCCTCGGAGAGACCGAGGGAAGCAAAGGACATGAGTAATCCTGTTTTAGTGAGGGCCTGGCCCAATGGGATAGTCTTGCCGGGCGCGAATGACGTTCAACCAAAAGACGTCATCCCGTCCGGTCCTGCCGGGCCTCGAAGGCGGGTCCGGACAAGGCTCGCGCGGGCTGTAGGCGGCGCTGTAGCGGTGTCGGGATGCCTTTTGCAAGACCGGGCGTCCGGGCGTGAGCCTGGCGGGAAGGCCGGAGTATAACAGAGCAAACGCCGCGCGCCGCTTTCCTGCTGCTCAACGGTTTATTTCAACGTTGATCTGGCCGGGCGAGGTGACCTTGGCCGCTGGGCCTGCGCCGTAGCGAGCGCTCAGTTCGGCATAGGCCGGTTCGCGCTTGAAGCGCTTGAGTTCGGCGCTGAAGCGTTGCACCAGCAAATCCATCCCGGCACTGCGCCGAACCGCCAGATATTGGCTTTGACGACTCACGACCATCGGGTTTTCGGTGATCTGGTCGCCCAACTGCATTTGTTCGAGCACATGTCGGCCGACCCTGCGGTCGGTGATAAGCAGGTCGATCCGACCCAGTTGCAGCTTGCCGAAATTGGCTTCGTGGGTGGGCGCGGTTTCACGGGCGAACAGCGTCGACTCACTGAAGGCCTGGCTGTACAGATAGCCGGGCGAGGTGCCGACGGTCAGGCCGTCCAGGTCATCGAGCGTGCGGAACGGGTGGGGTCGGGCATTGGCGTAGAACATCACGAACTCCACGTCCGACAGCGGTTCGCTGGGGTAAAGCAGCGTGGAATCGCGTTCATTGCTGTGGAAAATGTCCAGCGCACCGTCCGCCAACCCTTGCTCCAGCATCGCCAGGCAGCGCTTCCACGGCAGGAACTGCCATTCCACATCGATACCCAGGCGCTTGAACACAATGGCCGTGGTTTCGTAGTCCAGGCCGAGCATCTTGCCGTTCTCTTCGTAGACGTACGGGGCCCAGGGTTCGGTGACAATGCGCAACTTTTCGGCCCGGGCAGTCATGCTCAGGCACAGGAAAAGAAGGGCGGTCAGCAGTTGGACAATGACGGGCATGGCCTGAGGTTACGACGAGAGCTCATCAAATAGCTAGAGGGCTCTGGCCTGCGCCTCAGTCGCCCTTTGCCTGCCTGCGGTGTTCATGGATGGCTCGGCGGCAATCACCGATGCAAGCGCATTGCAGGGTAGGGCTCGATCACTGAATGAAAAAGGCCTTGGTGTTCGCCAAGGCCTCTTTGTACCACCGCATTAAGTCATTCAGCGCGGCAGCTTGAGGTTGTTCCATACCGCAAGGCTGGGTTCGGCCTGGTTTAGGGTATAGAAATGCAGCCCCGGTGCACCGCCTTGCAGCAGACGCTCACACATTTGCGTGATGACTTCCTCGCCGAAGCTTTGGATGCTGGAGGAGTCGTCGCCGTAGGCTTCCAGTTGCTTGCGGATCCAGCGTGGGATTTCTGCACCGCACGCGTCGGAGAAGCGCGCCAGCTTGCTGTAGTTGGTGATCGGCATGATTCCCGGTACGACAGGAATGTCGACGCCCAACTGGCGTATGCGCTCGACGAAGTAGAAGTAACTGTCGGCGTTGAAGAAGTACTGGGTGATCGCGCTGCTGGCGCCAGCGTTGGCCTTGCGCACGAAGTTGCGCAGATCGTCTTCGAAATTGCGCGCCTGGGGGTGCATTTCCGGATACGCAGCCACTTCGATGTGGAAGTGATCGCCGGTTTCTTCACGAATGAATTCAACCAGTTCGTTGGCGTGGCGCAGCTCGCCGCTGGCCATGCCCATGCCTGACGGCAGGTCGCCGCGCAGGGCAACGATGCGCTTGATGCCGGCGGCCTTGTACTGGGTCAGCAGGTTGCGCAGGTCGTCCTTGCTGTCACCCACGCAGGACAGGTGAGGGGCGGCCGGGACTTTGACTTCGCTTTCGAGCTGCAACACGGTGTTCAGGGTGCGGTCACGGGTCGAACCGCCAGCGCCATAGGTGCAGGAGAAGAAGTCGGGGTTGTAGCTGGCCAGCTGACGGGCAGTGGCGATCAGTTTTTCATGCCCAGCATCGGTCTTCGTCGGGAAGAACTCGAAGCTGTAGCGACGGTCTTGGGACATGGTCATATCCTTGGAAACTCGTAAGCCTGGACGCCTTGCGCATCACAATGTGGGAGTGGGCTGTGTGGGAGCAAAGCTTGCTCGCGATCCAGGCGCTGCGGTCCTCGAGAGACCGCGGCGTTTTCATCGCGGGCAAGCCTTGCTCCCACACAGCCCGCTCCCACAGGGAGAGCAGGCAATAGCGCCGATCAGTAGCGGTAAGCGTGCGGCTTGAACGGGCCTTCGACGGTGACGCCGATGTAGTCAGCCTGTTGCTTGGTCAGTTGGGTGACCACGCCGCCGAAGCCGCGGACCATTTCCAGGGCCACTTCTTCGTCGAGTTTCTTGGGCAGTACTTCCACGGTCAGGCGCTCGGCTTTCTGGGCTGGCGACAGGTCGGCGTATTTCTGGCCGAACAGGAAGATCTGGGCCAGGACCTGGTTGGCGAACGAACCGTCCATGATGCGGCTTGGGTGGCCAGTGGCGTTACCCAGGTTAACCAGGCGGCCTTCGGCCAGCAGGATCAGGTAGTCGTCGTTCTGTGGGTCGAAGCTGCCAGTGCCGGTGCGGTGCACCTTGTGGACCTGCGGCTTCACTTCTTCCCATGCCCAGTTCTTGCGCATGAAGGCGGTGTCGATTTCATTGTCGAAGTGACCGATGTTGCAGACCACGGCGCGCTTCTTCAGGGCCTTGAGCATGTTGGCATCGCAGACATTGACGTTGCCGGTGGTGGTCACGATCAGGTCGATCTTGCCCAGCAGGGCCTTGTCGATGCTGGCTTCGGAGCCGTCGTTGATCCCGTCGATGAACGGCGAAACCAGCTCGAAACCGTCCATGCAGGCCTGCATGGCACAGATCGGATCGACTTCGGAGACCTTGACGATCATGCCTTCCTGACGCAGGGACTGGGCCGAACCCTTGCCCACGTCACCGTAGCCGATCACCAGCGCCTGCTTGCCCGACAACAGGTGGTCGGTGCCGCGCTTGATGGCGTCGTTGAGGCTGTGACGGCAGCCGTACTTGTTGTCGTTCTTGCTCTTGGTCACCGAGTCGTTGACGTTGATGGCCGGGATTTTCAGTTCACCCTTGGCCAGCATGTCCAGCAGGCGGTGCACGCCAGTGGTGGTCTCTTCGGTCACGCCGTGGACGTTTTCCAGCACGGCTGCGTACTTCTTGTGCAGCAGCTCGGTCAGGTCGCCGCCGTCGTCGAGGATCATGTTGGTGTCCCACGGCTGGCCATCCTTGAGGATGGTCTGCTCCAGGCACCACTCGTACTCTTGCTCGGTCTCGCCTTTCCAGGCGAATACCGGGATGCCAGCGGCGGCGATGGCGGCAGCGGCCTGGTCCTGGGTCGAGAAGATGTTGCAGGACGACCAACGCACTTCGGCACCCAGGGCAACCAGGGTTTCGATCAGCACGGCGGTCTGGATGGTCATGTGGATGCAGCCGAGGATTTTTGCGCCCTTCAATGGCTGTTCGCCAGAGTACTTGCGGCGCAGGCCCATCAGGGCTGGCATTTCGGATTCGGCGATGATGATTTCGCGACGGCCCCAGGCAGCCAGGGACATGTCGGCGACTTTGTAGTCGGTAAAATCGGCAGGCGTGATAACAGCGCTCATGAAGAGTCTCCATTCGTAATGTATGCGAATGGGCGCCGTTGTGCGTTTAGTGTCCGTGCGGGGAGCCCCCGTACAAACAACGCCCCATCCGAGCCTGACAGGTCGAGCCTGCTGCAGCGCCCCTCGGACAGGTGGCGGGAACGGTCCAAAGCGTGGACCGAGGTAAAACGGTGGCGATTATAACGGGCTAATCGGATCTTCCAAAAGGGTTTCTGTCGGCAAATCGAAATTGCCGATGACCGTCATAGGGCCCACGACGTAGAGCCTGGCCGTGCGGTCTGCCATGATGCAGCAATCCAACGGCCAGACACTCAGGAGTGATCATGAATTTCCACACCCGCAAATGGGTCAAGCCCGAAGACCTCAACCCCAACGGCACGCTGTTCGGCGGCAGCCTGTTGCGCTGGATCGACGAGGAGGCGGCGATCTATGCCATCGTCCAGCTCGGCAACCAGCGCGTGGTCACCAAATACATCTCGGAAATCAATTTCGTCAGCGCTTCGCGCCAGGGTGACATCATCGAGCTGGGCATCACCGCCATCGAGTTTGGTCGTACTTCCATCACGCTGACCTGCGAGGTGCGCAACAAAATCACCCGCAAGAGCATCCTGACCGTGGAGAAGATGGTCTTCGTCAACCTTGGCGAAGATGGCTTGCCCGCGCCTCATGGGCGGACCGAGATCACATACGTCAAGGATCAGTTCAAGGACGATGTGGTCGAGTGAGATCGGCGGTGCTGCCATCGCGAGCAAGCTCGCTCCCACATGTATGTCCAGGTCGGCACTGAACAGCGCTGATCGCCGCGTGTCGTAGGTACATCACGCCACCGGTTCAGGAGCTGTATGGACACTCATGAAGAAGGCAAGACCCCTGACCTTTCGGCTCAGGAACAGCACGAAGTCGACCGCAACCAGCCACCGCGGGCTGCGGTGCTGCACGAAATCATCCGCACCCAGGGCAATCAGGAGCTGGAGCGCAGTATCGCCGCGCTCTGGTGGTCGGCCCTGGCGGCGGGGTTGACCATGGGCCTGTCGCTGATGGCGATGGGCTTGCTCAACTCCCGGCTGCCGGACCACGAAGGCTTCAAGGTGATCGCCAGTTTCGGTTACTGCGCCGGCTTTCTCGCGGTGATCCTGGCCCGCCAGCAACTGTTCACCGAAAACACCCTGACCGCCGTGCTGCCGATCATGAGCAAACCCACGCTGGGCAACTTCGGCCGGCTGTTGCGGCTCTGGGGCGTGGTGCTGGTGGGCAACCTGTGCGGCACCTTGCTGGTGGCCTACGTGATGTTGCACTTGCCGATCTTCGATCAGCGCACCGACCAGGCTTTCCTGGAAATCGGCCGCAAGGTCATGGAGAACGACACCGGCCAGATGTTCGCCAAGGGCATCATTTCCGGCTGGATGATCGCCACCATGGTCTGGATGATCCCGTCCATGGAAAGCGCCAAGATGTGGATCATCATTCTGATCACCTACCTCATGGCGCTCGGGGATTTCACCCACATCGTCGTCGGCTCGGCCGAAGTGTCCTACCTGGTGTTTGCCGGCCAGTTGTCCTGGGAGGATTTCTGGATGGTGTTTGCCGGGCCGACGTTGGCGGGCAATATCGTTGGCGGGAGCTTTATCTTCGCTTTGATCAGCCATGCGCAGATCCGCAGTGAAGTGGGCCTGCCCAAAGATAAGCGCCCAGATAAGCCTGCGCAGCGCATTGACTCGGAGTAGGCGGTTATTTGAATAGCATGTTGAGCAGTGTCTCGCGAGTTGTTGACTTTGGATCAAGCATCCCGGTGTAGCGCGACCTGTAATTCGCGATAACCCGTTCAAGTGAATTGTTGAATGTGATCTTCTGCTCCAGCGAATTTTTGGATGCTTTTGGATCTTGCAGTTCCAGCAGGTCCCGGATGACTCCTTTTATCAACTTGATGTTCGCGTCGGGTTGGCCGCCGAGAAAGCATGCGGGATTCAGCACATGTTGCACGACGTTAGATATACGGGTGGCAATGTCCTGCAGGTGCATTTTCTCGACGGCGTGGCCGGTCACCTCGGAAGTTGCATTCGGCGCGCCTCTGTCCCACTCGGCGGCGGCCTGGAGGAACTGCATGAAGTCCGGGTCATTGCCGTGATTGAGGCGTTTTGCCAGCCATTCCAGCCTGCCGGGCTGGTCCGCAAGCTGATCGAGGGTCCAGATGGCCATGTGCATCGGTGGGGTGGGTTCAAGTTTGGTGGATGCCTTGTTGGCCTCTTGGATCGCTTCCTTCAATTGCGCCAACGCTCGTTGTGCGTGGTGCCTGAAGGTGATCGCCTCGGCGCAGGTTTCGTCGTCCTCCAGTTCTAGGCTCAGTTGCTCGAATGCCTTGTCACCCAACGCCAACAGCGCATCCTCGATTGAGTCAAACCAAAAGGTTTGTCGAGTGGCGTTGTGCTCGTCCAGATGGGTTTGGACTTTCTTGCGCAGTTCTTCCTGGAGATGATCCTTGATCTCCTTGGGCATGCTGAAGTTGACTGTCCCGCTCAACAGGCCGCGGTAATCACCTTTATTGGATTTCAGCGGCACGACGACGGTCTGGTCGGCAAAGCGCTTCAGTTGTTCGGCATTCCATACAGAGCTGGCCGTATGGGGTGCATTGAGAAATTTGTCGATCAGGGCCGTGATGCCCGTGCCTCGCTGGTTTTCCTGGTTCGATTCTTCCGCCTCGAATATCAGGATCAAAGACTCTCTGTCCGGGATCGGGCTCATGGAGGTCGCCGGATTATAGATGTCAGGTACCGGTGTGTTGTTCAGGATGCCGCCATCGGCAAACGCCGTGGTTTCAGTGCGTTTCTCATCATTCTGTTGGAAGGGTAGTCCTTGCTGGGTCAGCTTGCTGAACACCACCGGCAGCGACGCGGAGATAAGCGCTGCCACGGCAATGTCCATGTCAGGCGTGGTCTTCTCGCTGAACACCAGCAATTGCGTGTCTTCCTCGAACATGGCGGTGCCGGTGATTTCCACGGTCTTGATCGGTGGGATTTCTTTGCTCAGGACGGCCAGGTCAGCGAAGGTGACGTATTCGTTCCGTCTCACATTGGCAACGGCTTGTTGCGCTTTTTCGGAAAGAGGTTCCGGGTGATCTTTGCAGTGTTGTAGAAGCGCCTTGCAGGATTCCTCCCGGATCAAGTTCTCCAGCGGCATCCCCTTGGAACCCAGGCGTGGCAACAGATCACACAGCAATTGCGCCAGCGGAACGTTTTTCAGTTTTTCGCCCAGCTTCGACGAGACATTCTGGAGTGCTTTAACGATAACGTTGGTGCTGTCGAGCAACGACGTGAGGGGAATATCGTCAAGAATCTGGTCGAAACGCGCGTGACTCATGCCGCTTGCGAGTACGGCGGCCGATATGGCCCCTGCAGAAGAGCCTGAAATCGTTCTGATATTGTCCATGAGGCCGTTGGCTTCGAGGGTTTTGAGGAGTCCGGAATAGGCCGCTCCCTTGGCGCCACCACCACTGAGGATCAGGTCGCTAATGGTGGGGCGATCCATAGTGACTTCGACGCTACCGTCGCCATATCGAATGATGGATATAGACCGGTCTGTAGCGCGGTCTACCAGTAGGCAGGCATTTCCGGGATTCGCCTGTTTTACGGTCTGGTCGCTGTTCTTGAGAGAGCTAGGGGGGAGGGATTGTTGCGAGATTGGGCCTGGCATTCTGGTTCGTCCTTGTACCGAGTGTGGGGGCCGAACTCTAAGCAAAATCTGCAGGCTGATTGCGTTGCGACTTAATTGGATAAACATCCGCCGGCTGCGAACAGCCCTCGGCGGATTTTAATGGCAGGCGCTCTGGAACAAGGCTTCTGGACGACAGGTAAAAACAGCCCGCACGAATGGGGAAACATTCTTACTGAAAGCGTCGCCCCTTCACTCATGGGAAGCGCCGATTTCCCAGGCCCTCAAACAACGACGGCCGCCAAGCGTCGCTGTCGTTGGATAAAGAACAAGGCGGTCAATACCGTGAGGCCGCTGACGAATGCCCCGGTCCACGGCAAATCCGCCAGGTCGGCACCACTGGCGACGACCAACCCACCCATCCACGCCCCGGCTGCGTTGCCGAGGTTGAAGGCACTCTGGTTCAGGGTCGAGCCGAGGTTCGGTGCTTCGTGGGCTTGGTCGATGATCAGCAATTGCAGGATCGGGCACAGGGCGAAGGCGAAGACGCCCCACAGCACCAGGGTAATTGCCGCCGGGATCACCGACCGGCTGGTCTGGCTGAACGCGGCCAGCACCAGCACCACGGCCAAGGCCATGGCCACCAGCGCAGGCAGCAGGCGCCGGTCCGCCAGGCGTCCGCCAAGGAAGCTGCCCGCCGTCAGGCCGACGCCGAACAACAGCAACATGACAGTGATGCCGTGGGGGCTGACACCGGTGATATCCTGCAGGATCGGCGCGATGTAGGTGAACACGCTGAACAAACTGGTGGAGGCCAGCACGCTCATGCCCAGGGCGAGCAACACGTTGACCTTGCCCAGCACCTTGAACTCGCTGGCCAGGTTGGCTTTGTCCATGGGGATTTCTTTGGGCAGCCAGACCCATTGGGCGATGGCGGCGATCACGCCGATCACCGATACCGCCCAGAACGTCGAACGCCAGCCGGCGTATTGCCCCAGGGCCGTGCCCAACGGTACGCCCAGCACGTTGGCCAGGGTCAGGCCGGTGAACATCATGGCAATCGCCTGGGCCCGTTTGTTCGGCGCCACCAACCCGGCCGCCACCACCGAACCGATGCCAAAGAACGCTCCGTGGCACAGCGCAGTAATGACCCGGGCGGCCATCAGCGTGGCGTAGTTCGGCGCCAGGGCGCAGAGCACGTTGCCGAGGATGAACATCAGGGTCATGCCCAGCAGCGTGGCCTTGCGTGGCATGTTGGCGGTGCCAATCGCCAGGATCGGCGCGCCGAACACCACGCCCAGGGCGTAGCCAGTGATCAGCAGGCCGGCCTGGGGGATGCTTACGGCCAGGTCCCGGGCGACATCGGGCAACAGGCCCATGATGACGAATTCAGTCGTGCCGATGCCGAAAGCGGCGACGGCCAAAGCAAGCAAGGCGAGTGGCATGCGCAAGGTCTCTGTCTGTAGTCTTGACGCTCTGATCAGGCATACGCATGCCGGCGCCCCCCTTCGAATGAGCGGGGCAACAGCGAGATTATTGGAATAGGTGTATGCGCAACTGAGTGCGGCGTGGTCGGTTTGCAGTATAAACGATAGCGAATCAATTCATGAGCCCGATGATCGTAGGATCGGGGACAAGGAGCGTGCCGTGCTTGCGACGGCCTTGGTGTTGGTAGCAGCGCTGTTGCATGCGGCGTGGAATACGCTGATCAAGTTCAGTGGCGAGCGTTTGCTGGTGGTGGCGTGCATGGACAGCGTCGCCTTGCTGTTCGTCGCGCTGGCACTGGGTTTCGTGGCCTTGCCGCCGTTGGAGATCTGGCCGTGGATCCTGGCGTCGGCGGCGTTCGAGCTGCTCTATCGCTATTTGCTGATCCAGGCGTATCGGGTCGGTGACCTGGGGCTGGTCTATCCGCTGATGCGCGGCCTGTCGCCGCTGGTGGTGCTGGCGCTGACATTTATGTTCGCCGGTGAAGCGCTGACGACCCAGCAGGTCATCGGCATTTTGCTGATCCCGTTCGGCATGCTTTGCCTGTTGTGGCAGGGCGGCGGTGGCGAGCGGCTGCCCTGGTCGATGCTGCCGGTGGTGGCGCTGATTGGCCTGTGCATCGGTTGCTACACCTATATCGACGGTCACGCTCTGCGGCGCTGGTCCCATCCGCTGGATTACCTGGTCTGGGTCACGCTGCTCAGTGCCTGGCCGTTCCCGTTGCTGGCGCTGGTGAGCAAGCGGCCGGCCTTCATGCGGTTCTGGCGTGAGCAGTGGCGGTTGGGGTTGGCGGTCGGATTCTGCGTATTGTTCAGCTACGCTCTGGTGCTGTGGGCCATGCAACTGGGCTCGATCGCCGAAGCGGCGGCGCTGCGGGAGATCAGCGTGATCCTGGTGGTGCTGTTCGGCATGCGTTACCTGAAAGAACCTTTTGGCTTGCCGCGGCTCTTAGCCTGCGGGCTGGTGTTGGTTGGCATGCTGGTGATGAAGTTCTGACCAGTGTCCGGACTCGCGATTTTCTATAAAACTCAAAGAAGGAACTGCGTCAATGACGGTTGCCCTGTGGTGTATTTTGATTGCCTTTCTCCTGCCTTACCTGTGTGTCGGGATCGCCAAGGCCGGTGGCAGATACCGGTTACGGGATAACCACGACCCTCGGGATTTTCTCGACTCGCTCGAAGGTGCTCCCCGGCGCGCTTTCGCTGCGCAACTGAACAGCTTTGAAATCAGCCCGTTTTTCGCCGCCGCCGTGATCGTCGCGCACCTGGCCGGCAATGCCGAGCTGGTGACCATCAATGTGCTGGCGGTGCTGTTCATCACCAGTCGCCTGCTCTACATCATCTGCTATCTGGCGGACTGGGCGATCCTGCGTTCGCTGGTGTGGTTCGTGGGGGTGGGGTTGGTCTTGAGTTTCTTCTTTGTTTCGGTCTGAGCCTGGCTGGTGAGTTTCTGGCGTCTGTGCGGGCCTCTTCGCGAGCAAGCCCGCTCCCACACTGATCTCTGGTCGCTCACAAATATTGTGTTCACTGAGATCAACTGTGGGAGCGGGCTTGCTCGCGATGGGGCCGGGACAATCAACGCATCTCTTTAGGGGTTGGCGGTCACCGCATTCGCCACCTGCGGCACTTGCGGCAACGCCATGCCCTTGGGCCAGAGCATCCAGATCTGGCCCTGTTGCTTCATGTCCCCGGCCAGTTGCCCGGCAGCCTCGCCCGTGCCCCAGAACAGGTCCGCCCGCACTTCACCGGCAATTGCACCGCCAGTGTCCTGGGCGGCGACGGGCCGGTTCAAGGTGCTGCCGTCAGGGCGCGTGGTGGATAGCCACAACAGGCTGCCCAGCGGAATCACCTTGCGGTCCACCGCCACGCTGTAGCCGGCTGTCAGCGGTACATTCAGCGAGCCTCGCGGGCCTTCGTTGCTGTCGGGGTTACGGTTGAAGAACACGTAGCTGGGGTTGCTGCCCAGCAATTCGGGAATACGGTTCGGGTTGGCCTTGGCCCAGGCACTGATGGTACCCATGGTCACGTCTTCTTTCTTCAGCTCGCCCTGTTCAACCAGCCAGCGCCCGATGGGGCGGTAAGGGTGGCCGTTCTGGTCGGCATAACCGATGCGCAGTTGGCGGCCATCGGCGAGTCGAATACGTCCCGAACCCTGGATTTGCAGGAATTGCAGGTTCATGGGGTCGGTCAGCCAGGCGATGATCGGCGCCTTCACCCCGTTGGTTTCGATGGTGGCCGCGTCGTCGTATGGCTTGAGCACCCGGCCTTCAAGGCGGCCACGCAGGCGTTTGCCCTTGAGCTCAGGGTAAATGCTGTCCAGCGACACAATGATCATGTCCTCCGGCACACCATAGACCGGGATATTCGCCGTGGCGGTCTGGGTGAGACTGCCGGGGTAGACCGGCTCGTAATAGCCGGTAATCAGGCCGTTGGGGCTGTTGTCCCCTGAGCGCAGGCCATAGACGTCCAGGTTTTGTTTCAGGAAATTGCGTACATCCTGTGGGGTTTGCGGCACATTGGCCGCCGCCGCGCAGGTCGGGCCCCAGGTCGCATCGGCCTTGAGCCGGGTGCAGGCACTGCGCCAGGAGCCGAAACCGGCCAGCAGGTCTGCATCGGACACCGACGGCAGCGCCTCCCATGGTGCGCTGACATAGGTGGCGAGGGCGTGGGTCTGAGGTGCTTCGACCTTTTCGCCGCGATTACAACCGGCCAACAGTGCGATCAGCGGTAGGGTCAATGCCAGGCCTTTGTGCCAGGTCTTGATGCGGCTGTTCATGAAGATTTCCTTTGCAGTCATCCGGACGCTGTCAGGCGCTCGAACAACCCGTATTGTTGATAGGGGCATTGGTCTTTATCGATGACCCGAGGATACTAACTGCCGTTTCCTGCCCCGAGGCCAAGATGTTTGTAAAACGATTTTCCATGGCCGTGCTGGCCTGCCTGATGTTGTCCGCCTGTGGCGGCGTCGATCCCAATTCTCCCCTTGGCCAGCGCAAGGCGATCTTCAAGCAGATGCTCAAGACCAACGAAGAGTTGGGCGGCATGTTGCGCGGTCGAGTCCCGTTCGATGGCGCACGATTCGCCGAGGGTGCGATGCAACTGGATCAACTCTCCCATGAGCCGTGGAAGCACTTCCCGCAGGTGCGCGAGCAAGACCACACCAGCGCCCTGGATGATGTCTGGCAAAAGCAGGCGCGTTTCCAGGAGCTGGCCCGTAACCTTGAAGCCGCCACCGGTGAGTTGGTAATTGCCAGCAACGTCCAACCCTACAAGGCCAGTTACTTGGGGCCGGCGGTGCAAAAGGTCGAGGATGCGTGCAGCGCCTGTCACAAGGAATTTCGGGATCATTGACATGTCTTGAAAGATCGCAGGCTTCGCCAGTTCCAATTACAGGGGATCGCATTCAACCTGTAGGAGGCCGCGATCTTGTCAATGTTCACTTATCCAACTCATCCACCGCTTCCTGCAGTTCCTTGCGGGAGGCCGCCAGCTTGTCCTTGCGTTTGTTGATCCGCTCGGCGTCGCCTTTCTTCATGGCCTTTTCCAGGTCGGCCTGACGCCGACTGACCTCGTGCTTGGCATCGAGCACCTTGTTTTCACGCTCCTTGCGCAGGGATGCATCGGTGCAATGGCTGGTGACTTCACTCAACGCGGTTTCCAGGCCAGCCTGCTGGTCCTGGTTGCCACGGGACTTGGCCAGTTCGATCTGGTTGATGATGCCCTGGCGCTTGGCCGCGCAGCCGGTGAGCTCCGGGGTTTGCTCGTCCGCCATCAAAGGGGCGGCCATGGCGCTGCATAAAACCAGCAGGGCAACGGGGGACAGGAAATTCATAGCAACTCCGTAAAAAATCGCGAGCGGTCGGTACAGATGCGCTGTTGGAACGCATGCTTGCCCCTTGGGTTCAACCACACAGGGCCCGGATTAAAAACCGTCGACCCCGGCGGAGCGTAGTTCGTCACTCAAGGCCAGCACCTGCGGGTCGCGAAAAAATGCGCTCAGTTGCGCGGCGCGTTCCGGTCCGATGCCGGCCTCGGCTTGCCATTGTTCGGTAGTGCGCTCGGCCAGCACCCGCCACGGTCCCTCCAGCCGGGCCTCACCCGCGGGCGGCAGGCCCAGGGCCTTGAGCCATTGCTCGAAAGGGCGTTGCCGGGCGCTGTCCAGGCTGGCGAGCAGGCGGCTGCTACTGCGTTCGCCAAAGCCGGCAATGTTAGCAAGCTCGGCGGCATCGAGGGTCATCCAATCCAGCAATCCGTCGAGTCGTCCGGCGGCCAGCAGTTTTTCCCAGGTGCCGGGGCCGACATGGGGCAGGGCGAGCCCGTGTTTGCCGCTCAGCCAGCCCAGTCGTGCGAGGAATTGGCTTTCACAGCCGGTTGTCGGTTGCCAGCAACTCAAGAAGTGATAATCGGCTGCCGCAGGGGCGTTGAGGTCCTGCCGCTCGACGCTGCGCAGCACGACGCTGTCGAGCCGTGGGATGGTCAGCCCGGCCAGGCTGATAGCGACCCGGTCGCCGGGGCGAATGTCCATTTCCTCCCAACGCTTGAGGGAACTGACACTTACCCGGCGAATCCACCGGTCGTCGAGCCGGATGCGTTCAAGCTCCAGTACGGGCGTGATGCGCCCGGTACGCCCGACCTTGAAGTGCACCTTGCGCACTTCGGCCAGCGCCTGGGCATACGGGTATTTCCAGGCCACGCTCCAGAACGGCGCCCTGGCCTGCCAGCGGTCGGCGGGTGGGCGGCGGCTCTGGTGCAGGACGATCCCGTCGCTGGCGAATGGCAGCGGTGTGCGGTACCAGTGATCGCGCCACTGCTCGGCATCGACCAATGTCCGCACAGGTTGGTTGTAGTCGAGGGTGTCAGCGAAGCCCAACGCGTTCAGCGCGGCCATTCGCTCGGGCAGGGTCTCCGGCCCTTCCGGCCAGTCCCAGACAAACAGGCCGATAGATACCCCATCGTGTACCGTCAAATTGCTGCGTGCCATCAAGCCTGCCATGGTCCCGCGGGCGTTCACGCTGCCGCTGCTGGCTTGGACATGAGCCTCCAGGCGCCAGTACAACTCGCCCTGGACGACCAGGTCTACGGGCTGGCGCAGTTGTTGCGGGATGGCGCCGATCTTGCGCGCATTGGTGGTCCAGTCATGTCCGAGGACGCCATCGCCACGGCTGATTGCCTGATGCAGGCGACCCTTGCGATAGACCAGGGTTACCGCCACGCCGTCGACTTTCGGCTGGGCCCAGACGTCCTCTCGACCGTGCAGCCAGGCCCCCACGGCGTCGGCATCCTTCAGTTTTTCCAGGCCCGTATGGATAACGGGGTGCGGCACCTTTGCGCCCACTGAACGCAGCGGATCTTCGGGGGCTGCGAGGTTGAAGCAGCGGCGCCACTGGCCCAACTGTGTGCGGGATTGATCATACAATTCGTCGGCCACCAGGGATTGGCCGAGGCGGTGATAACTGTCGTCCCAGGTGTCGATTTGCTGTTGCAGCACGGCGATCTCGGCCCGGGCGCGTTCAGTGGGCCAATCGGGACAGGGCGCGGCAACCGCAGGAATGGCAATGAATACAAGACAGGCGAGTGCATACAAAAACGGTGGCATCGAAGCATCCTTGCTTGGTTGAGTACTGAAGGCTAGCCACCGTCGTGGAAGTTGCGAGGCCTGGAGCGTTACCGGATTTTGCGGGGCCTGGTGGCGAAGTCGCGGCGGTACAGTGCGAGGTGATTTAGCCGCGCAACTGTGCCTTGCCCTCGTCAGCGGCCGGCGCAGAATGGGCTTTCGATTCGCCGCTGCCTGGAATGCTCCCGATGGAACTGTCGACGCTCGCTGTTTTCATCCCGGCCTGCTTTGCGCTGAACATGGCGCCGGGGCCGAACAACCTGCTGTCCATCAGTAACGCCTCGCGTTATGGCTTCGTCCGGGCGTGCAGTGGCGGCATCGGTCGGTTGCTGGCGTTTGCGATCATGATCGCCCTGGCGGCGGTAGGGCTCACTGCGGTGCTGCACACCTCGGAGTTGCTGTTCCTGGGGATCAAGCTCGTCGGTGCCGGTTACCTGTTCTATTTGGCGGTGCAATTGTGGCGGGCCCAGCCCGAGGCCGGCAGCGAAGCCGCGGTCGCGTCGATGAGCCGGGCCGGCCTGGCGCGCCAGGAGTTCCTGGTGGCGATCGGCAATCCGAAGGCGATTCTGTTGTTTACCGCGTTCCTGCCACAATTCGTCGACCGTACAGGCACCGTCACCCAACAATTCGCCGTGCTGGGTGGTTTGTTCCTGGCGCTGGAGTGCATCGCCATCGGCTTGTATTGCTACATGGGTATTTACGCGCGGCGTTTGTTTTCCCGGCCCAGTGGCAAGCGCCTGTTCAATCGGATGTGTGCTGGGCTGCTGGCCGGTGCGGCTTCGTTTTTGCTGGTGGCACGACGGGCTTGAGCGGCATGGCGAGGGAGTTTTGTGGGAGCAAGGCTTGCCCGCGATGCAGGCGCCTCGTTACCGCAAGGACCGCGTTGTCCTCATAGCGGGCAAGCCTTGCTCCCACAGATAAATTCTCTCGCCTCAAGAGCCAGGCATGAAAAAGCCCCTGACGACACAGTCGCCAGGGGCTTTTCTTTACACGCCGGTGTTACAGGCCGGCAGCGGCGCGCAGGGCGTCGGCGCGGTCGGTTTTTTCCCAGGTGAAGGTGGTGAAGGTATCGTCACCCACGGTTTTGATCTGCGGCGTACGACCGAAGTGGCCATAGGCTGCAGTGTCCTGGTACATCGGGTGCAGCAGGTCGAGCATGGTGGTGATGGCGTATGGACGCAGGTCGAACACTTCACGGACCAGGTTGATGATCTTGTCATCGCCGATCTTGCCGGTGCCGAAGGTATTCAGCGAGATCGACGTAGGCTGGGCCACGCCAATGGCGTAGGACACCTGGATCTCGCAGCGCTCGGCCAGGCCGGCGGCGACGATGTTCTTGGCGACATAACGGCCGGCGTAGGCCGCCGAACGGTCAACCTTCGAAGGGTCCTTGCCGGAGAACGCGCCGCCGCCGTGACGGGCCATGCCGCCGTAGCTGTCGACGATGATCTTGCGACCGGTCAGGCCGCAGTCGCCCACCGGGCCGCCGATGATGAACTGGCCGGTCGGGTTGATGTGGAACTGGGTGTCCTTGGACAGCAACTCGGCAGGCAGCACGTGCTTGACGATCAGTTCCATCACGCCTTCGCGCAGGTCTTTGTAGGACACATCGGGGTTGTGCTGGGTCGACAGGACGACGGCATCGATACCGACCACCTTACCGCCTTCGTAACGGCAGGTCACCTGGGACTTGGCGTCCGGGCGCAGCCAAGGCAGCAGCCCGGATTTACGGGCCTCGGCCTGGCGTTGAACCAACTGGTGCGAGAAGGTGATCGGGGCCGGCATCAGCACGTCGGTCTCGTTGCTGGCGTAGCCGAACATCAGGCCCTGGTCGCCGGCACCCTGGTCTTCCGGTTTGGCCCGATCAACGCCTTGGTTGATGTCGGGGGACTGCTTGCCAATGATGTTCATCACGCCGCAGGTCGCGCCGTCGAAGCCGACGTCGGAGCTGTTGTAGCCAATGCCCAGGATCACGTCGCGGACGATCTGTTCCAGGTCGACCCAGGCCGAAGTAGTGACTTCGCCGGCGATGATCGCCACGCCCGTTTTCACCAGAGTCTCGCACGCCACGCGGGCGAACTTGTCTTCAGCAATGATGGCGTCCAGCACCGCATCAGAAATCTGGTCGGCGATTTTGTCCGGATGCCCTTCAGACACGGACTCGGAGGTGAAAAGGGAGTATTCGCTCATCTCGATGTTTTCCTACAAGTTACCGTTGGTGAGTGTCGCCAGTCGGCCGCTGAAAGTGGCGGACCTGGATCTGGAAACCATTACGTAAGCCTACATAAAGGCTTTCCCCGGGCACGAGGCCCGCAGCGGTGGCCCAGCGGGCCAGGTCGTCCTGTTCGAAGCCGAGCCAGAGATCGCCACAGGCCTCCCTGGCCCAGCTCTGGTTGTGACTGCATAACTCCGTCACCAGCAGGCTGCCGCCCGGTTGCAGCAGGGCGGCCATGTGCCTGAGTGCATCGGCCGGCGCGGCGAAATGATGAAGCACCATGTTCAATACTACGCAGTCGGCCTGCAGGCTCATGCCATCCAGGGCGTCGGCCAGTTGCAGGCTGACGTTAGCCAGGGCCTCGCGTTCACACACCTGGCGCGCCAGTTCAAGCATGGCCGGGCTGTTGTCCAGCGCCGTCACCTGGCTGAAGCGCCGCGCCAGTTCCGGCAGAAAAGCACCGTCGCCGGGGCCGACTTCGATCGCCGTGGCCGTGGCTTCGAAGCTTAGTTTGTCGAGCAGCGCCACGACGCTTTCGCGGTATTGCGGCAAGCCGGCGATCAGGTCTTGCTGGGCGCGAAATTTCTCGGCGACCCGGGCGAAGAAGTCCTGGCTGGCGGCGGCCCGTTGCCCGTGTACCTGGGCGATGCGAGCCTGCACGTCGATCGGCAGGTTCAGCGCGTCCACTTCGTCCAGCAGCGCCGCGTGCAGCTTGCCGCCCAGCAGGTCGGTGTGGGGCAGGGCGCGGCGATAGAAAATGGCGTTGCCTTCCCGGCGGGTCGCCACCAGGTCCGCCTGGGCCAGGACCTTGAGGTGGTGGCTCATCCCGGACTGACCGATGCCGAATATCTGCGCCAGCTCCAGCACGCCGAACGAGTCATTGGCCAGGGCGCGCAATACATTGAGCCGCAACGGATCGCCGCCGGCCTTGCAAAGGGCCGCCAGCTCATCGCAGTCGTCATGGCGAATGGAAGGTGCAGGTAAGTTCATGTGCGGCAGTCTAGTGAGGGGATTGGAACCCTGCAAGTTCAATATCAAAAAGTTTTGATATTGGTGGATAAATGGCACTTCCCGACGTGTGCTTGACTCTACAAACCATCAGCGGAAAGGTTTCACCTGGTGAATGCGGCTTTATCCACCGGAAAAACGCCCAAGGATGACTATCTGTCATTGCCCCGGGGTGGGTGGGTGAGGGAAAATGCTCGCCTTTTTTCAGTTCCATTTTATTCATTCTCGATTCAATACCCGCAGGAGAACAGCGATGCCCAGCCGTCGTGAGCGTGCCAATGCCATTCGTGCCCTCAGCATGGATGCCGTGCAGAAAGCCAACAGCGGCCATCCCGGTGCCCCTATGGGTATGGCGGATATCGCCGAGGTGCTTTGGCGCGACTACCTCAAGCACAGCCCGAGCAACCCAGCCTTCGCCGACCGTGACCGCTTCGTGCTGTCCAATGGTCACGGCTCGATGTTGATCTACTCGCTGCTGCACCTGACCGGCTACGACTTGTCGATCGATGACCTGAAGAGCTTCCGTCAACTGCACAGCCGCACCCCGGGCCACCCGGAATACGGCTACACCCCAGGCGTGGAAACCACCACCGGTCCATTGGGGCAGGGCTTGGCCAACGCCGTAGGTTTTGCATTGGCAGAAAAAGTCCTGGCCGCGCAGTTCAACCGCCCAGGTCATAACGTCGTCGATCACCACACCTACGTATTCCTGGGTGATGGCTGCATGATGGAAGGCATTTCCCACGAAGTCGCCTCCCTGGCCGGCACCCTGGGCCTGGACAAGCTGATCGCTTTCTATGACGACAACGGCATCTCCATCGATGGCGAAGTCGAAGGCTGGTTCACCGATGACACTCCCAAGCGCTTCGAAGCCTACAACTGGCTGGTGATCCGCAATGTCGACGGTCACGATCCGGAAGAGATCAAGACTGCCATCGAGACGGCCCGCAAAAGCGCCCAGCCGACCCTGATCTGCTGCAAGACCACCATCGGTTTCGGCTCGCCGAACAAGCAAGGCAAGGAAGACTGCCACGGCGCGCCACTGGGTGCCGAGGAAATCGCCCTGACCCGCGCCGCGTTGAAGTGGAACCATGGCCCGTTCGAAATCCCGGCCGACATTTACGCCGAGTGGGATGCCAAGGAAAAAGGCCGCGCGCTCGAAGCCGAATGGGATCAGCGTTTCGCTGCGTATTCCGCCGAATTCCCTGAGCTGGCCAACGAGCTGGTGCGTCGCCTCAGTGGCGAGCTGCCGGCCGACTTCGCCGAAAAAGCCTCGGCGTACATCGCTGAAGTCGCCGCCAAGGGCGAAACCATCGCCAGCCGCAAGGCCAGCCAGAACACCTTGAACGCCTTCGGCCCATTGCTGCCGGAACTGCTGGGCGGTTCGGCCGACCTGGCCGGTTCCAACCTGACCCTGTGGAAAGGCTGTAAAGGCGTCAGCGCTGAAGATGCCAGCGGCAACTACATGTACTACGGCGTTCGCGAGTTCGGCATGAGCGCGATCATGAACGGCGTGGCGCTGCACGGCGGCCTGGTGCCTTACGGCGCGACCTTCCTGATGTTCATGGAATATGCCCGCAACGCCGTGCGCATGTCGGCGCTGATGAAAAAGCGCATCCTGTATGTGTTCACCCACGATTCCATCGGCCTGGGCGAAGACGGCCCGACTCACCAGCCGATCGAGCAATTGGCGAGCCTGCGTTGCACGCCGAACCTGGACACCTGGCGCCCTTGCGATGCCGTGGAGTCGGCAGTGGCCTGGAAACACGCCATCGAGCGCAACGACGGTCCATCGGCGCTGATCTTCTCCCGCCAGAACCTGCAGCACCAGAACCGCGATGTCGACCAGATCGGCGATATCGCTCGCGGCGGCTACGTGCTCAAGGACTGCATCGGCGAGCCGGAGCTGATCCTGATCGCTACCGGTTCCGAAGTCGGCCTGGCCGTTCAGGCCTACGACAAGCTGACCGAGCAGGGCCGCAACGTGCGCGTAGTGTCCATGCCGTGCACCAGCGTGTTCGACGCCCAGGATGCCGGTTACAAGCAAGCGGTGTTGCCGCTGCAGGTCAGTGCGCGGATCGCCATCGAGGCTGCCCACGCCGATTACTGGTACAAGTACGTGGGCCTGGAAGGCCGCGTGATCGGCATGACCACCTACGGCGAATCGGCGCCTGCGCCGGCGTTGTTCGAGGAATTCGGCTTCACCCTGGAAAACATCCTGGGTCAGGCGGAAGAGCTGCTGGAAGACTAAGTCCAGGCATGTAGTGCCTGTTCTGACGCTATCGCGGGCAAGCCTTGCTCCCACAGGATGTGCATACCCCTACTGGGAAATGCCAGTTTGTGAGAGCAAGGCTTCCTCCCACAGGATGTGCATACCCCTACTGGGAAATGCCAGTTTGTGAGAGCAAGGCTTCCTCCCACAGGATGTGCATACCCCTACTGGGAAATGCCAGTTTGTGAGAGCAAGGCTTCCTCCCACAGGATGTGCATACCCCTACTGGGAAATGCCAGTTTGTGAGAGCAAGGCTTCCTCCCACAGGATGTGCATACCCCTACTGGGAAAATGCCAGCCTGTGGGAGCAAGGCTTGCCCGCGATGACTGCGGAACATTCGGCGCTGTACTCCATGGATTCACCCTGGTCAGAGAACCCCCCATGCCCCAACCGCGTCCCTACAAAGTTGCACTCAACGGCTACGGCCGGATAGGTCGTTGCGTCCTGCGTGCGTTGTTCGAACGGGGGGCCAAGGCCGGTTTCGAGATTGTGGCGATCAATGACCTGGCCGACATGGCCAGTATCGAATACCTGACACGCTTCGACTCCACCCACGGCCGGTTTCCCGGCGAAGTGCGGGTCGAGGGCGATTGTCTGCATATTAACGGCGACTGCGTGAAGGTCTTGCGCAGCGCCACTCCTGAAGGCATCGATTGGGCGTCCCTGGATGTCGATCTGGTGCTCGAGTGCTCCGGCGCCTACCACACCCGCGAAGACGGCCAGCGTTTTCTCGCTGCCGGCGCGCCACGGGTGCTGTTCTCCCAGCCGATGGCCAGCGAAGCGGACGTGGACGCCACCATCGTCTACGGCGTGAACCAGGATTGCCTGACCGGCGAAGAGCTGCTGGTGTCCAACGCGTCCTGCACCACCAACTGCGGAGTGCCGCTGTTGCGCCTGCTGGACCAGGCCATTGGCCTGGAATACGTGTCGATCACCACCATCCACTCGGCGATGAACGACCAGCCGGTGATCGACGCCTACCACCATGAGGACTTGCGCCGCACCCGTTCGGCGTTCCAATCGGTGATTCCGGTGTCCACTGGTCTGGCGCGTGGCATCGAACGGCTGCTGCCGGAACTTGCGGGGCGAATTCAGGCCAAAGCCGTGCGGGTGCCGACGGTCAACGTGTCCTGCCTCGACATTACGATGCAGACCGTGAGCGATACCGACGCCACTGAAGTCAACCGGATCCTGCGCGAAGCCGCCACCAGCGGTCCGCTCAAAGGCCTTCTGGCCTACACCGAGTTGCCTCATGCCAGTTGTGATTTTAACCATGACCCACATTCGGCCATCGTCGATGCCAGCCAGACCCGTGTTTCCGGGCCGCGGCTTGTGAACATCCTGGCCTGGTTCGACAACGAATGGGGGTTTGCCAACCGAATGCTGGACGTTGCCGAGCATTACCTGCAAACCGCTTCTAAAAAACCTGCTCTCTAAACAGTTACCCAGGAATTGCGACCCATGACCGTGTTGAAGATGTCCGACCTCGATCTGCAAGGTAAGCGCGTACTGATCCGCGAAGACCTCAACGTCCCCGTCAAGGACGGTGTTGTCACCAGCGACGCGCGCATCCTGGCCTCGCTGCCGACCATCAAGCTGGCCCTGGAAAAAGGTGCGGCCGTGATGGTCTGCTCCCACCTGGGCCGTCCGACCGAAGGCGAGTTCTCGGCGGAAAACAGCCTCAAGCCTGTGGCCGATTACCTGAGCAAGGCCTTGGGCCGTGACGTGCCATTGGTCGCTGACTACCTGGGCGGCTTGGACGTGAAGGCCGGCGATGTCGTGCTGTTCGAAAACGTGCGCTTCAACAAGGGCGAGAAAAAGAACGCCGACGAACTGGCCCAGCAATACGCTGCCCTGTGCGACGTGTTCGTGATGGACGCGTTCGGCACCGCCCACCGCGCCGAGGGTTCGACCCACGGCGTGGCGAAGTTCGCCAAAGTCGCCGCCGCAGGCCCGTTGCTGGCTGCCGAGCTGGACGCGCTGGGCAAGGCCCTGGGCTCCCCGGCCCAGCCGATGGCTGCCATCGTTGCTGGCTCCAAGGTCTCCACCAAGCTGGACGTGCTCAATAGCCTGAGCCAGGTCTGCAACCAGTTGATCGTCGGTGGCGGCATCGCCAACACCTTCCTCGCTGCTGCCGGTCACCCGGTCGGCAAATCCCTGTACGAACCAGACTTGCTGGACACCGCCCGGGAAATCGCCGCCAAGGTCAGCGTACCGTTGCCGGTGGACGTGGTTGTGGCCAAGGAATTCGCAGAAAGCGCCACCGCCACCGTCAAGCTGATCGCTGACGTAGCCGAGGACGACATGATTCTCGATATCGGCCCGCAAACCGCAGCCAACTTCGCCGAACTGCTGAAATCTTCCAAGACCATCCTGTGGAACGGTCCGGTCGGTGTGTTCGAGTTCGACCAGTTCGGCAACGGCACCAAGGTGCTGGCCCAGGCCATCGCCGACAGCGCTGCGTTCTCCATCGCCGGTGGCGGTGACACCCTGGCGGCCATCGACAAATATGGCGTGGCCTCGCAGATCTCCTACATTTCTACTGGCGGCGGCGCATTCCTCGAGTTCGTCGAAGGCAAAGTGTTGCCAGCCGTGGAAGTCCTGGAAAGCCGGGCCAAGGCCTGAAGCTGCATTGACCAGGCAAAGGAGTGTTCTGATGGTCAAGACGATCCCGTTGCTGTTGGCGGCGACGATGCTGGTGGCCTGCTCAAGCAGCCCGCAGGCTCCGGCCCCGCAACCCGGCACGCCGGCGCCCGAAGACGGCTGTTACCAGGCCGACTGGCAGGCCGAGACCAACCCGGTGCTGAACAAGCGTTCCGGACCGGACGGCCTGGACAAATACGAGACGCAAACCCCGGCCAAGGAACATGGTTGTCCTTGACGGGTCTGACTCTTAACTCATGGCGGGCGGCGTGTGCCGTCCGTCGAGGAACACGGATGAAAGGCTTGATCGCCGTCGTGGCGTTGGCATTGCTGGGCGGTTGTGCGCAGTTGGACTTTTTGCACACGTCCGAACCTGTTGAAGGTTGGACGACCTGGACCTGCGACAGCGAGGCCAAAGTGCTCTGGCGCTACACCGATGCCGCCCACAAGGAAGTCGATGTACGCCTGGGCGGCGCCGATAAGGTTTATCGTCTCAAGCTTGAGCCGGGTGCTGAAGGTTCACTGTACAGCGATGACATGCTGGCGTTTCACGTCAAGGGTGAGGAAGGCCTGGTGTATTGGGTCGCCACCAATGACTTGATTGGGCGTGGCTGCAAGGCCGAGTGATCCACTGAGATCCAATGTGGGAGCGGGCTTGCTCGCGAATGCGGCGGCTCAGCTTGCATCTTTGTTGAATGTGAAACCGCATTCGCGAGCAAGCCCGCTCCCACAGGGGGCTCTATACGATTTGAGATTTTGCTGCACGGAACACGCAGACCGGGACCGACCCCCGATCCGCAATGACTTGAATAGCCGCCGCCGCTCCGGCAGGCTGGCACGATTAACGACCCTCGACCGGGAGAGAGACACAATGGCACTTATCAGCATGCGTCAGATGCTGGACCACGCAGCCGAGTTCGGCTACGGCGTTCCAGCCTTTAACGTCAACAACCTTGAGCAGATGCGCGCCATCATGGAAGCCGCTGACAAGACTGACTCTCCGGTGATCGTCCAGGCTTCGGCCGGTGCCCGCAAATACGCTGGCGCGCCGTTCCTGCGTCACCTGATCCTGGCAGCGATCGAAGAGTTCCCGCACATCCCGGTGTGCATGCACCAGGACCACGGCACCAGCCCGGACGTCTGCCAGCGTTCCATCCAGCTGGGCTTCAGCTCGGTGATGATGGACGGTTCCCTCGGCGAAGACGGCAAGACCCCGACCGACTACGAGTACAACGTACGCGTCACCCAGCAGACCGTCGCCATGGCCCACGCCTGCGGCGTATCGGTGGAAGGCGAACTGGGTTGCCTGGGTTCGTTGGAAACCGGCATGGCCGGTGAAGAAGACGGCATCGGCGCCGAAGGCGTGCTGGACCACAGCCAGATGCTGACCGATCCGGAAGAAGCGGCGGACTTCGTCAAGAAGACCCAGGTCGACGCCCTGGCCATCGCCATCGGCACCAGCCACGGCGCCTACAAGTTCACCAAGCCGCCAACTGGCGACGTGCTGGCGATCGACCGCATCAAGGAAATCCACAAGCGCATCCCGAACACCCACCTGGTGATGCACGGTTCTTCCTCGGTTCCACAGGAGTGGCTGGCGATCATCAACCAGTACGGTGGCGACATCAAGGAAACCTACGGCGTGCCGGTTGAGGAAATCGTCGAAGGCATCAAGTACGGTGTGCGCAAGGTCAACATCGATACCGATCTGCGTCTGGCTTCTACTGGTGCGATGCGTCGTTTGATGGCGACCAATCCGAGTGAGTTTGATCCGCGTAAGTTCTTCGGTGCGACCGTGACGGCGATGCGGGATGTGTGTATTGCGCGTTATGAGGCGTTTGGTACGGCGGGTAATGCTTCCAAGATCAAGCCGATCTCTCTGGAGGCTATGTATCAGCGGTACTTGAAGGGTGAGTTGAACGCTAAGGTTAATTGATGTTTTAGCGTTGTGAGAAAACCCGCAGTGATGCGGGTTTTTTTATGGGTGGGGTTTGTGTGTATATCCGTTTTTTGGGTGGCGGCGGCTTATGGTTCCGCTCTTACAGCGGGTCACTTTCGAAAAGCGCGAAAGTAACCAAAGCGCTTCTGCCCCACCACTCGGTGCCTCGCTTAGGCTCGGCATGCCCTCACTCCGGCATTGCTCCGTGGGCCCGCCGCGAAGGGCCATCCATGGCCCAGCGCGGCTATCCCGGCATCCATGCCGGGATGCCCACTGCGCAATGCCTGCGTTCGGCCATCGTGGTTAACGGGGCGCCCGAGATCAACGTCCACCGCGAGGCGGCCTTATAGCCGACCTGGCTCTTGGTGAGACCGCGTTTCCCCTGTGGGAGCAGGTGTGTGTGGGAGCAAAGCTTGCTCGCGAGGCGGCCTGACAGCCGGCTTGGCTCTTGCGGTCGTACACCTGTCAGATCTGTGGGAGCAAAGCTTGCTCGCGAAGACGGTGGCACATCCAGCGCTGATGCAAGCTGATCGATCGCTATCGCGAGCAAGCTTTGCTCCCACAGGTTCTGCTCAAACAGAGCTGATGGGTGTACGACCGGGAGAGCCAAGTCGGCTGTCAGGCCGCCTCGCGAGCAAGCTTTGCTCCCACAGGTTCTGCTCAAACAGAGCTGATGGGTGTGCGACTGGGAGAGCCAGGTCGGCTGTCAGGCCGCCTCGCGAGCAAGCTTTGCTCCCACAGGTTCTGCTCAAACAGAGCTGATGGGTGTACGACCGGGAGAGCCAGGTCGGCTGTCAGGCCGCCTCGCGAGCAAGCTTTGCTCCCACAGGTTCTGCTCAAACAGAGCTGATGGGTGTACGACCGGGAGAGCCAGGTCGGCTGTCAGGCCGCCTCGCGAGCAAGCTTTGCTCCCACAGGTTCTGCTCAAACAGAGCTGATGGGTGTACGACCGGGAGAGCCAAGTCGGCTGTCAGGCCGCCTCGCGAGCAAGCTTTGCTTCCACAGGTTCTGCTCAAACAGAGCTGATGGGTGTACGACCGGGAGAGCCAAGTCGGCTGTCAGGCCGCCTCGCGAGCAAGCTTTGCTCCCACAGGTCCTGCTCAAACAGAGCTGATGGGTGTACGACCGGGAGAGCCAGGTCGGCTACTAGGCCGCCTCGCGGTGGACGTTGATCTCGGCGCCCCGTTAACCACGATGGCCGAACGCAGGCATTGTGGAGTGGGCAACCCGGCATGGATGCCGAGGTAGCCGCGCTGGGCCATGGATGGCCCTTCGCGGCGGCCCGCGGAGCAATGCCGGAGTGAGGGCATGCCGAGCCTAGGCGAGGCACCGAGTGGTGGGGCAGGAGCGCTTTGGTTACTTTCGCGCTTTTCGAAAGTGACCCGCCGTCAGGGCGGAACCCTAAGCAGCCGTTACCGCAGCAATGGATATGCCCGCAATATTTTATTCCCCTTCGAGCCCGCGTTGTTCAATGACACCAAACACATCGGTGACATCCTGAACCAGGATCCGGGCAACATTGGTGAGGGTATTGAAGTCGCTGGCGGCCGAATCGCGCAGGGTGGCGCAGGCCATGAGCGTCAAGTAGTCGAGCGTGGCATGTAAGCGTTCGCTGGCGCAGGCGTGGAGTTCAGTCAATGGGGCGGTGCTGTCGATGAACAGGATGGGTTGGGTGGTGGCGATCGGGGTAAGTGGCGTGAAACGGCTTAGCAATTGTTCAGTTTTCATGACAAACCTCTAACTCAAGAAAAAGTACTTACCACCGTTTGCTGCGAAACAAATTGGGTGGCAGCCATGTGCGGGTTCGCAGACCGAGGAGTTAGAGAAACCCGGCAGACCCGAAGATCTCCCACACACAGCCGCCATGAAAAGCCGAACGTAGGCAGGATTCGCCTATGTCGATTTTTGACGGTCGTGATTCTAACTCACCAGGGCTGCGAAACCCCTGCCCATTGACCAAGGCCAGCAGACAAGTCGAACTATAGAGGAGATTTTCGAGACCAAAATCGACCTGTAGGACGCACCGCCCCCCTGTGGCGAGGGAGCTTGCTCCCGCTCGGGGGCGCAGCCGCCGTAAAGTCGGCACATGCGGTGGGTCTGACGAAAAGAGGGGCTGCTTCGCAGCCCAACGGGGATAAATCCCCTCGCCACAAGAGGGGATTTCCTACGAGATTATCGGAAGTGAAATTTCAGGTGTTGTGATCGATATCCAGCACGCTGAACGTCACTTTTCCACCTTCGCTGGTGTAACCGCTGTTGTCCTGCACATACACCCCAGCCTTGAAATACAACGGCTTGTCGCGCCAGGCGGCACCGACGGTGGTGTACCAACTATGACCGGCAGCGGTAATGCCAAGATCGCCCGTACGATCAAGATGAATTCGGTAAGAGAAGGACCGATTGAGCTTCACCCCCGTAGCAACGGTAATCACCCTGCCTTCGCTGTCATCAGGCCGCATGCGGACCTTGGCGACGATGTTCCCGGTGGCGCTGTCTTCCTTGTATTGGTATTCCAGCTTGACCATGGGCTTGCTGCTGTCCTTGGCATGGATCTGTCCGATCACGATCTTGCCGCTGCTGGGCACCTGATTGACCACCAAACTTGCCCGTAGCTGGTTATCGGCGTCGGGGTAGACCCAGTTGCGCAAGGTGCCGTCCTTGTAGGTCTCACGCAATTCGCTGCGCGGATAGATCGCGTTTTCAGTCTTGGTGCCGGTCACCGGTGACCAGAAATACACCGTGCTGCCTTCGGAGTTGAAATATTTGTCCTGGAACCCATCCACCAGCCGAGGGGTTTCGATGGTTTTCGGCGGACTGCCTTCGGGGATGCTCAGGTTCCAGGTTGCAAGATCGACCATGTTCGGATCCTTTCTGAGAAGAAGAAATGATTTACGCCACAGCCGGAGGCTCTAAGACGCGCTTTTGCTGAGGCCAGAAGGGTGCGCGGACGAGTATTTGGCGCGGTCGTCCGGCGGAGGGTTGGCGTCAACAGTCCGTCAGAGTTGCGTTTGCCGCTTTGGTGCCCGAGACAAACGACCATTGGTCGGCTAGCTCGATTTTTCTCGGAACCATTGGCTAATGGCTATTTGGTTCTTTCGTCGTACACGGGGCAAAAAAAAGGCACCCGGAAACGGATGCCTTCAAAGGTGCGACAGTGGTTAAAGAGTGGTGTGTTTGATTTCCAGCAGGCTGAACGTCACTTTCCCACCTTCGGTGACGTAGCCGGTGTTGTCCTGCACATACACCCCCGCTTTGAAATAGAGCGGTTTGACTTTCCAGCTCGGATCAACGGTGGTCCGCCAGTTGTAGCCCGCCGCAGTAATGCCCAGCGCGCCCTTCGGGCTCAAGTGGATCATGTAGGAGAAGCTGCGGTTGAGGGTCACGCCCGTGGCGATGGTAATGACCTGGCCCGTCGCGTCATCAGGACGAATGCGCACCTTGGCGACGATATTTCCGGTGGAGCTGTAGGCTTTGTATTGGTATTCCAGTTTCACCATCGGACTGGTGCTGTCCTTGGTATGAATCTGGCCGATCACGATCTTGCCGGTGCTGGGCACCTGGTTGACGGTGACGGTCGCGCGCAGGGTGTTGTCCGCCGACGGGTAAAGCCAATTGCGCAAGGTGCCGTCGCTGTTGGTTTCGCGCAGTTCGCTGCGTGGGTAAATAGCATTGGCCGTCGTGGCGCCTGTCACGGGGGCCCAGAAAAACACCGTGCCGGTTTCAGAGTTGAAGTACTGGTTCTTGAAGCCCTGAACCAATTGTGAGGTTTCAATGGTTGCCGGTGGGGCGCCCTCGGGGATGCTCAAATTCCAGGTTGCGAGATCGATCATGTCCAGGTCCTGCGTATCGAGATGTAAAGGTGGATGCCGTAGCGGGAGGCTTTAAACCGCCCTTTTGAAGCGTTTCGGAACGCTGGACAGGGGCTTTTTTTGTTGACCGTTCGGCGGATGTTTGACGTCAATTGTCCGTCGAGGGTGTCAGTGCAGTTTCTGTGCCTGAGGAGGGTGACCGTTAGTCGGCTATTTCGGGCTTTGTCTGGATGATGGCGCGTTGACACCTACTGCTTTTGATAATCCCGGTCTAGAGTGAGGGGACAGTATTTGTCCGCTTTGCTACGTAAAAACGGACGTGGCGCCCGATAAGAGAAGCAGCATGGAATGCGCGCAACCACCGCTCGGCGAAGACAGCTCTGTCCTTTTGATTGTTGATGATTACCCTGAAAACCTGCTCAGCATGCGTGCCTTGCTGCAGCGTCAGGATTGGCGAGTCATGACCGCGTCCTCGGGGGTCGAGGCGCTAAACCTGCTGCTCGAACACGACATCGACCTGGTTCTGCTGGATGTGCAGATGCCCGACATGGACGGTTTCGAAGTGGCGCGCCTGATGCGCGGCAGCCAGCGCACGCGGCTCACGCCGATCATTTTCCTGACGGCCAACGAGCAATCCCAGGATGCGGTCATCAAGGGCTACGCCAGTGGCGCCGTGGATTACCTGTTCAAGCCCTTCGATCCGCAGATCCTCAAGCCCAAGGTCCAGGCGTTGCTCGAGCACCAGCGCAATCGCCGGGCCTTGCAGCGCCTGAGCCAGGATCTCGAAGCGGCCAGGGCCTTCAATGCCTCGGTGCTGGACAACGCCGCCGAGGGCATCCTGGTGGTGGATGAGAATGGCTGTATCCGTTTCGCCAACCCCTCTACCTGCCGTTTGCTCAATGCCACCGCCGAGCAATTGCAGGGCATGCCGTTCCTGGATTTCCTGCAGAAACCGCACATTCCCGAGTGGCTCGATTCCGATATCCACAACGCCTATCGTCGCGGTGAAACCTGGCGATTGCATGACGCGGTCCTGCGCACGGCGCCCGGCCAGCAGGTGTCGGTGGCCTTGTCCTGCGCGCCGTTGCCGTCGGAGCAGAAGGCGATGGTGGTGACGCTCCAGGACATGTCCGTGGTTCGTCATTTGCACCAGCAACTCGAATACCAGGCCGTCACGGACCCGCTGACCGGGTTGCTCAACCGCCGAGGGTTCTACCAGACCGCGGAAAACCTGTTGATGCGCAGCGAGCGCCAGGAAAGCAACTGGGTGTTGCTGTACCTGGACCTCGATGGCTTCAAGCGGGTCAATGACTCGCTGGGGCATGATGCCGGGGATCGGGTGTTGCGCTGGGTGTCGGAACAGTTGAAGGCCTGCCTGCGCCCATTCGATATCCTGGCGCGGTTGGGCGGGGACGAGTTTACGGCGCTGCTGGACCTGGAATTTCCCGAGCAGGCGGCCAAGATCGCCGAGAAACTGATCGAGCGCGTCGCCATCTGCCAGCAGATCGAAGGCATGGACGTGGCCCTTGGGGCCAGCATCGGCATCGCGACGTACCCGGACTGCGGCGCCAATCTCGATGGGTTGCTGCGGGCGTCCGACATCGCCATGTACGAAGCCAAGCGTGCCGGACGTCAGCAATACCGTTTTTACGATCATGAAATGAACGGTCGAGCCCGTTCACGGCTGATGCTGGAAGAGAGCGTGCGCTCGGCCATCGAGAACCGCGATTTCAATATGGTCTACCAGCCGCAGGTGAGCATCGTCGACGGGCGGATCCGCGGGTTCGAAGCGCTGTTGCGCTGGCAGCACCCCAGCGTCGGTGATGTTCCGCCGGGCCTGTTCCTGCCCTTGCTGGAGGAGGCGCGGTTGATCAGTCGCCTGGGCAGCTGGATTTATCATCGCAGCGCGGCTCAGCGCAAAGTCTGGGAACGCCTGTTCGCTGACGACCTGGTGTTGGGGGTGAGCCTGAGCAGCACCCAGTTCGGCATGCCCAACCTGGTGACCGAGTTGCGCCAGGTCCTGGAGCGCCATGCCTTGAAGCCTCGGCAGCTGGAGGTCGAGGTGACCGAGGATGCGCTGATGCGCAACCCCGATGAAACCCAAAAGCAATTGCGCCTGCTGCGTCACCTCGGGGTGCGGGTTGCATTGGATGACTTCGGTTCGGGGCCCTGTTCGCTGACGCATCTGCGCGATCTTGAACTCGATACCCTCAAGCTCGACCGGCACCTGATCGCCCGCCTGCCGGGGTCGCCCCGGGATGCCGCGTTGGCCGCCTCGGTGATCGACCTGTGTACGCAACTGGGCTTGCGGGTGATCGCCGAAGGGGTGGAAACCCGCGAGCAATATGAGTGGCTGCAGGCCCATGGCTGTGAGTACGTGCAGGGGTTCCTCGTGGCGCGGCCCTTGATGGCCGAAGACACCAATGCCTTCGCCACGCCGTTCGACTGGAGCGCGGTGCAGGCTTGAATTCGCTACACTGGCGGCCTCTTGTGACAGTGTTGCCCCTTGATGACCGCGCTCAAATACCTCCAGGCCTACCCCGCCGCCCTGCAAGCCCAAGTGCAGCAATTGATCGCCCAGGACCGACTGGGCGATTACCTGCAGCAGCGCTACCCGGGCCGGCATCCGATCCAGAGCGACAAGGCCCTGTACGGTTATGCACTGGACCTCAAGCAGCAATACCTGCGTAACGCGCCCGCCATCGACAAGGTGCTGTTCGACAGTCGCCTGGACCTGACCCACCGTGCCCTCGGCCTGCACACCGCGGTGTCGCGGGTCCAGGGCGGCAAGCTCAAGGCCAAGAAGGAAATCCGCATCGCTGCGCTGTTCAAGGACGCGGCGCCCGAGTTCCTGAACATGATCGTGGTGCACGAACTGGCGCACTTCAAGGAGTCGGACCACAACAAGGCGTTCTACCAACTCTGCGAGCACATGCTGCCGGGGTATCACCAGTTGGAATTCGACCTGCGGGTGTACCTGACCTGGCGGGACCTGCAACCCCACAAGGAATGACCGAATGGATGTCAGCAAGACCAAGACCAGCTTCTACCGTCGCTTGTACGTGGCTTACCTGATCGACAGCGGTGCCGCCAGCAACGTCCCGGCGCTCACCGAAGCCACCGGCATGCCCCGGCGTACGGCCCAGGACACCATTGCCGCGCTGGCTGACCTGGATATCGTGTGTGAGTTCGAGCAAGAGGACGGCGCGCGCAATCATGCCGGGCGTTATCGGATTCGCGATTGGGGGGCGATCGATCGGGGGTGGATCGAGGGGAATTTGCCGCGGATCAAGGCGGTGCTGGAGTATCCGTAGGAGCTGCGTAGGAGCTGTGTAGGAGCTGACGAGTGCAACGAGGCTGCGATCTTTTGATCTTGATCTTCCCCCAGACACTTGAATCTCAAACGAAAGGTCAAGATCAAAAGATCGCAGCCTGCGGCAGCTCCTACGGCCGATGCATACCAATATGCGCAATCCCATCCTCCATATATTCCACCCCCACCACTTCAAACCCATACCGCCCGTAGTACCCCTGCAAATGCGCCTGGGCCGACAATGAGATCGACGTACCGGGCCAATGCTTCTCGGCCTGCTTGAGCGCCTGTTCCATCAAGGTGTGGCCCAGCCCCTGGCCGCGTGCGTGGGGCGCGATGACCACGCGCCCGATCACCACGTCACTGTTTTGCGAGTGCGGATCGAGCAGGCGCAGGTAGGCCACCAGGTGGTTGTCCTGCCAGGCCATCAAATGGCAGGTGTCGCCTTCAAGGTCCAGGCCGTCAACATCCGGGTAGGCGCAGTTCTGCTCGACAACGAACACGTCGGCACGCAATTTGAGGATGGCATACAGCTGTTCCTTGCTCAGGTCACTGTGATGTTTGCAGACCCACTCGATATCCATTTTTTTGAATTTCCTGAAGAACCTGATGCCGATATTAAGCGTGCTTGGCCCGGAAGTCTCTTTCTCGGTCGACTGGAAAATCTGCGATAAAGGCCAAAATGCCATCATTCCTCTGTCGCGGCGTTGTCGTCTTTGTGTAATCTTCGTGACAGCGCTGCGCAGCGGTTCCAATGAGCTAATGTTAGGACCGGGTGTCTGAGAATGCCTGTTGAGTGTCGGCTAAAAACAAACCGGGCTTTGAACCCGTCAAGGACGTTTGGCATGCCGCGATTGCATCGAGCTCTTGCATTGATCGGGTTGCTGTTATTGAGCTATGAGGCCTGCGCGCAAAAGCTGCGTCTGGTCGCCGATGGCTGGCCGCCCTTTACCGATTCCACCTTGATCAATGGTGGCCTGGCGACCGATATCGTCAGCACGGCCCTGGCGCGGGCCGGCTATGCCACGGACTTCGAACAAGTGCCCTGGGCCCGGGCGATGCTGGGCATCGGCGAGGGCCGCTATGACGTGCTGGTCAACGCCTGGTACAGCGAGGAGCGCACTCACATCGGCCAGTTCTCGGCTGAGTATTTGCTCAACCGTGTGCGTTTCATCAAGCGCAAGGACGAAGCGATCCAGTTTGACAGCCTGCAACAGCTGCGTGCCTATCCCATCGCCGTGGTTCGCGGCTATGCCTACTCCAAGGACTTCGACGAAGACCTGCTAATGCAGAAAGTCCCTGTGCATAACTTCGCGATGGCAGTGCGCATGCTGGCTGCCGATCGTGTGAAGTTGACCCTGGAAGACGAGTACGTCGCCCGCTATTACCTGGCCCGCGAATCGGCCAAGGTGCGCAACGCCGTGGAATTCATGCCCAAGGCATTGAGTGAAAACAGCCTGCACATCCTGGTCAGCTTGAAGAACCCGGAGCATGAGCGGATCGTGGCGGGGTTTGACCGGGAGATCGCGGCGATGAAGGCGGATGGGAGTTATGCGCGGTTGCTCAAGCAACATGGGATGTGAGCTTATTTAAAGGTTGAGTTGCCTGGACAGGCCTCTTCGCGAGCAAGCCCGCTCCCACATTTGGAATGCGTACTCCTGTGGGAGCGGGCTTGCTCGCGAAGGGGTCGGCCCATTCACCACAACCCTCAAGCCTCGCCAGTGTCCTTGATCAGATGCGCCGCCAAGGTCCGCAACGGACCGAGCTGGCGGCAGATCAAGCCCAATTGCGTCTGCACCAGCCGCTGTCCTTCGTCGATTTCATCGGGCATCTGCTCAAGTTCAGTGGCGAGGGTTTCCTCCTCGTCGCTTTGGAGCACAATCGGCGTTTTACTCGCCAGGCCCTGGGCGATTTCGTCGATGCTTGTCGCCAGCTTCACTCCCGCGCCATCGATCAGTTGCTCGCGCACCTGCGCCGGCAGTTCGGTGCCCCGGTGGGCACCCAGGCCTGACAGGTAGCTGAGCAGGGTGTGGGACAACACCAGGAAGCGGAAGCCCACATCGGCCTCCTTCCGGAAATGCCCCGGCTCCATCAGCATGTTCGCCAGCGTGGTGGACAACGCGGCATCGGCGTTGTGGGCGTTGCGTCGGGCCAGGCGATAGGCCAGGTCGTCGCTTTTGCCGGCGGCGTACTGCTGCATGATCTGGCGCAGGTAGATGCTGTTGCAGGTCAGCGTATTGGCCAGCACTTTGTTCAGCCGACGACCTTGCCAGTCAGGCAGGAACAGGAAGACCGCAAGCCCGGCAATCAGGCTCCCGAGCAAGGTATCGAGCAGCCGTGGCAACAGCAGCCCGTAGCCGTCGCCCACCTGGTTGAAGCAGAACAGCACCATGATGGTGATGCCCGCCGTCGCCAGGGTGTAGCGGGTGGTGCGGTTGGTAAAGAACACCACCCCGGCGGCAATGGCGAAGCTCGATTGCACCAGCGGGTTGGGAAACAGATCGAACAATGCCCAGGCCACCGTCAGGCCGATGGCGGTGCCGATGATCCGCTGGCCGAGCTTGCGCCGGGTGGCGCCGTAGTTGGGTTGGCACACGAACAGTGTGGTGAGGATGATCCAATAGCCCTGGGACGGGTGGATCAGATGCACCATGGCGTAGCCGACGCTCAGGGCCAGGGGCAAGCGCAGGGCATGCCGGAACAGCAGCGAGGTGGGCGTGAGCTGGGTGCGCAAGCGCAGCCAGACATCCTTGAGGTTGCGCGGCGAACGGTCGAGCAGGCTGCTGTCGGTGGCGTCGGCCAGGGCGTCGGGGTTGCTCGCGTCGCTGAGCAGGCGGTCCATGGTGGCAAGGTTCACCGACAGTGCCCGCAACGAACGCAGCAAGCCGCGCCAGGCCGGGTTGCTCTGGATGCGCAGGTGTTCGAGGGACGCGTGCAGGTCGTTGAGGGCTTCGGCAAAGGTGGCGTCGTAGACGAATGGCTGGCGCAGCTGGATTGACTCGGCCAGTGCCTGGCAGGCCTTGCCTTGCTGACGCAGCAGGCGCTGGCAGCGGAACAGCACGTCGCTGTGGAAGAAGGCCTCGGCCAGGGCGTTGTAGGGGTAGTGAGAAGAGCTGGCGCGTTCGTGGATGTCCTGGGCCAGGAAGTACAGCTTCAGGTACCGGCTGACTTTCGAGCCGGGGCGGCCATTGCCCACACGGTGCAGGATGATTTCCTTGGCGCTGTTGAGCGCAGCGACCACCCGGCCGTTTTGCTGGGCCAGTTCCAGGCGGCGGGCTTCGACGTCCAGTTGGCGGATCGGCTCCAGGAGCGACGATTTGAGTTTCAGGTAGCGCCCCAGTTCGCGAAACAGCCGCGCCAGGCTTTGTTGCACCGGTTGGTTGGAAAACAACGCCTGCCACAACACCGACAGCAAGCCGTACCACGCGGCACCGGCGACCAGCAGCAGGGGTTCATGCCAGAAATCGTTGACGGCGCCGCCGCGCTGGTCCACGCCGATCATGGTGTAGACCGACAGAATCAGCGTGGCCGAGGCGATGGCGCCATAGCGCTCACCCAGGGCGCCAAGCATGGTCAGGCCAAAGGCTGCCAGGGCCAGGGCGATGATGAACAGGATGGGGTAGGGGAACAGCAGCTCCACCGACAACGCCGCGACGGTGAAGCACACCAGGGTCACGGCCAGCGCGGTGAGGCGGCCCTGCCAACTGTCGTCGGTCTCGGCCAGGGCGCTGGCGATGATGCCCAGGAACAAGGGAATCAGCAGCGCCATTTCATCCAGGTACCAGCACAGCCCCATGCTGCCGGTCAGGGCGATGAAGACCCGCACGCTATAACTGAACTTATCCAACGCCCAAAGGCGACGCAAAGACTGACTAAACGAGTTCGCTGACATGAAGTGCACAGGCCTGACGGGCAATGACGCTAAATTGAGGCAGTAATGACGCCGACGCAATGGCGGCGATCACATCTGACCGCAAAAAGTGTTCCGGCATGCGAAGAGCACCTCCACCTCTGTGGCGAGGGGATTTATCCCCGCTGGGCTGCGCAGCAGCCCTAAAACAGTGAACTCAATCTTACTGACACACTGAGTTGCCTGGTTTGGGGGCCGCTGCGCAGCCCAGCGGGGATAAATCCCCTCGCCACAAAAGCAGGTACAACATGGGGCGGGCTCAGACGTACTGCGCCGCCGCATACCCCGACGCCCACGCCCACTGGAAGTTGAACCCGCCCAGGTGCCCGGTGACGTCGAGCACTTCGCCGATGAAATACAGCCCGGGGCTTTTCAGCGATTCCATGGTCTTGGACGAGACTTCCCGGGTATCGACGCCGCCCAGGGTGACTTCAGCGGTGCGGTAGCCTTCGGTGCCGGCGGGGACGACGTTCCAGCTCGCCAGTTTCTCGGCGATGTCTGCCAGCTCCGCGTGGGTGTACTGCTTCATGGGTTTGGAGACGAACCAGGTGTCGGCCAGCAGGTTGGCCATTTTCTTGGTGAACAACTCGCCCAGCAACGTCTTGAGTTCGCTATTGGGGCGTTCGGCCTGCTGTTGTTGCAGCCATTGCGGCACGTCGTGGTCGGGCAATAGGTTGATCTGCACCGTGTCCCCCGATTCCCAGAACGAGGATATCTGCAGGATCGCCGGACCGCTCAGGCCGCGGTGGGTGAACAGGATGTTCTCGCGAAAGCTCTGGTCGTTGCAGCTCACCAGGCAATCCACCGAGGTGCCCGAGAGTTCGGTGCAGAGGGTCTTGAGCTGGTCGGTGATGGTGAACGGCACCAGGCCAGCGCGGGTCGGCAGCAGTTCATGGCCAAACTGTTTTGCCACCTGATAACCGAAGCCGGTTGCCCCCAGGGTCGGGATCGACAGCCCGCCCGTGGCGATCACCAGGGACTGGCAGGCGATGGCGCCGAGGGTGGTTTGCAGCAGGTAGCCGCTGTCGGTTTTTTCGATCTGCGTGATCGAGGTGTCCAGGTGCAGGCTGACGCCGGCCTGGTCGCATTCATCCAAGAGCAGGCCGAGGATGTCGCTGGATTTGTTATCGCAGAACAACTGGCCGAGCTTTTTCTCGTGATAGGGCACGCCGTGCTTGGCCACCAGGGCGATGAAATCCCACTGGGTGTAGCGGGCCAGGGCCGATTTGCAGAAGTGCGGGTTCTGCGAGAGGAAATTGCCTGGCTCGGTGTACATGTTGGTGAAATTGCAGCGCCCACCGCCCGACATGAGGATCTTCTTGCCGGCCTTGTTGGCGTGGTCCAGCAACATTACCTGCCGCCCGCGCGCGGCCGCAGTCAGCGCGCACATCAACCCCGCGGCGCCAGCGCCAATGATCACGACTTCGGTAGAGCGCAAAACGGTGTCCTCTCAGCTTTCCCACATAACTGAATGTGGGAGCGAGCTGTGTGGGAGCAAAGCTTGCTCGCGATCCAGGCGCTGCGGTCCTCAAGAGACCGCGGCGTTTTCATCGCGGGCAAGCCTTGCTCCCACACAGCTCGCTCCCACAGTTTGATCTCTGTTCGTCAGGCGATCGGTTACAGGATCCGCACCCGCAACGACCGGCCCTTGATCTTGCCATCGTTCAGGCGTTGCAGGGCCTGTTTGGCGATGCCGCGTTCCACGGCCACGTAGGCCTGGAAATCGAAGATCGCGATCTTGCCGACCTGGGCGCCGGGGATACCGGCCTCGCCGGTCAGGGCGCCGAGGATGTCGCCGGGGCGGACCTTGTCCTTGCGACCGGCACCGATGCACAGGGTGCTCATGGCCGGCAACAGCGGGCCGCCGCCTTGGGACTTGAGGTTGTCCAGTTGGTCCCAGCTCAGCGGCGACTTCTGCAGTTGCTCGATGGCCTGGGCGCGGTGGGCTTCGGACGGCGCCACCAGGCTGATGGCGATGCCTTTCTCACCGGCGCGGCCAGTGCGGCCGACGCGGTGGATGTGGATTTCCGAGTCCCGGGCCAGTTCGACGTTGATCACCATGTCCAGGGCATCGATGTCCAGGCCGCGGGCCGCCACGTCAGTGGCGACCAGCACCGAGGTGCTGCGGTTGGCGAACATCGCCAGCACCTGGTCACGGTCGCGCTGTTCCAGGTCGCCGTGCAGGCCGACGGCCGAGATGCCCTTGGACGTCAGGTGGTCGACGGTTTCCTGGACCTGCTGCTTGGTGAAGCAGAACGCCACGCAGGAGGCTGGGCGGAAATGCGCCAGGACCTTGACCACTGCGTCCATGCGCTCCTCGGGGGAGATCTCGTAGAAGCGCTGCTCGATCTGCGCGTCGGAGTGGAACGCCTCGGCCTTCACTTGCTGCGGGTTACGCATGAACTTGGACGACAGCTGCTTGATGCCCACCGGGTAGGTGGCGGAGAACAGCAGCGTCTGGCGGCGTTCCGGGGTCTGCTGGATGATGTCTTCGATGGCGTCGTAGAAACCCATGTCGAGCATGCGGTCGGCTTCGTCGAGGATCAGCGTGTTGAGGCCGTCCAGGACCAGCGAGCCCTTGCGCAGGTGCTGCTGGATGCGTCCAGGGGTGCCGACGATGATGTGGGCGCCGTGTTCCAGGGAGGCGATCTGCGGGCCGAAGGACACGCCGCCGCACAGGGTCAGGACCTTGATGTTGTCTTCGGCGCGGGCCAGGCGACGGATTTCCTTGGCGACCTGGTCGGCCAGCTCACGGGTCGGGCACATCACCAGCGCCTGGCAGCCGAAGAAGCGTGGGTTGATCGGGTTCAGCAGGCCGATGCCGAAGGCGGCTGTCTTGCCGCTGCCGGTCTTGGCCTGGGCGATCAGGTCCATGCCCTTGAGGATCACCGGCAAGCTTTGCGCCTGGATCGGCGTCATCTGGGCATAACCGAGTGATTCGAGGTTAGCCAGCATGGCGGCGGACAGCGGCAAAGTATTAAAAGCGGTGGCAATGGTGGTCACGGGACTGGCCTGCAAAACAAAATGTCGCGCAGTGTAGCAGCCTCGTGCCACTTTCTTCGAAAGTTCTGGACGAGCTGTGAGGGCAGGGCCTGCCCGGGGGGGCTGGCAATTCCAGAAGCCTTGGGAACTCTGGAGCTCTGGAGCTGTGGGAGCAAAGCTTGCTCGCGATCCAGGCGATGCATTTTCCCCAGAAACACCGAGTCGCCTGGATCGCGGGCAAGCCTTGCTCCCACAAAATCTCCCAGCCACGAAGCGACTTAGTGTTCGATATGCTCATCCGGCCGTTTCACCCGTCGCCCGTCTTCGCGTGACAACTGCGAGAAAATCGTCGCCGCCAGCATCGCCATGATTCCCACCGTCACGAACGTCAGTTGGAACGCCCCCAGTACTGTCTCCACCCCATCGTTACCCACCTGGGCGGTAAAGCCGCCGAGCAGGGCGCCGGCGCAGGCCACGCCGAGGCTCAGGGACAGCTGCGCCACCACCGACAGCAGGCTGTTGCCGCTGCTGGCGCTGGCGTCGTCCAGGTCGATCAGGGTCACGGTGTTCATCGCGGTGAATTGCAGCGAGTTGATCGCGCCCAGCACCGCCAGTTGCGCCAGCAGCAGCCAGTACGGCGTCTGTTCGCTGACCAGGCCCATGCTTGCCAGCATCAGGCCCAGGGCCAGGGTGTTGCTGGTCAACACGGCGCGGTAGCCAAAGCGCTCGATCAGCGGCCGGGCCACGGACTTGGCGACCATGGCCGCCGCCGCCAGGGGCAGCATGCTCATCCCGGCCTGGGACGGTGAATAGCCCAGGGCGACTTGCAGCAGCAACGGCACCAGGAACGGCAGGGCGCCGCTGCCCAGGCGCGCGAACAGGTTGCCAAGAATGCCCACGGCGAAGGTGCGGGTCTTGAACAGTGACGGCGGGAACAGCGCGTTTTCGACATGCCCGGCCCGCAGCCAATAGGCCGCCAGGCAGGCCATGCCGCCGAACAGCAACAACATCACACGCAGGTGCGGCAGGTGCAGTTCACCCAGGCCTTCCATGGCGATGGTGATCAGCACCATCGCCGCGCCGAACAGCAGGAACCCCAACCCATCGAACCGCGTGCGCTCGCTGCCCCGCAGGTCGGGGATGAACTTCCACACGGCATAACAGCCGATCACGCCCACCGGCAGATTGATGATGAAGATCCAGTGCCAGGTCAGGTACTCGACCATCCAGCCACCCATGGTCGGCCCGATCAGTGGGCCGAGCAGGCCGGGGATGGTGATGAAGCCCATGATCCGCACCAGTTCCGAGCGCGGATAGGCCCGCAGCACCACCAGCCTGCCCACCGGCAGCATCAGCGCACCGCCCAGTCCCTGGACGACCCGAGCGCCGATCAGCATGCTCAACGAACTGGACAAGGCGCACAGCAACGAGCCGAAGCTGAACAGCAGGATCGCCCCGAAGAAAATCTTCTTGGTGCCGAAGCGGTCGGCGATCCAGCCCGAGGCCGGGATCAGCAACGCCACGGTGAGCATGTAGGCAATGATCACGCCCTGCATGCGCAACGGGTTTTCCGCCAGGTCACTGGCCATGGCGGGCAGGGCGGTGTTGAGGATGGTCCCGTCCAGGGACTGCATGAAGAAGGCAATCGCCACCACCCACGGAAGCCAGCGGGCGGTGACGGCGTCGAGCGGTGCACGGTTGGGCATGGGACCTCTTGTTTGTGTTCGGGTGTCTGTTGGCTTCATCGCGGGCAAGCCTTGCTCCCACATGTACGGCGCACATCCTGTGGGAGCAAGGCTTGCCCGCGATGCTTTTTTACAGCGTCAAGGTCAACCGCTTGACCAGCGCCCCTGGCAACAACATCGAGGCCGTGGCCCGCTGGCTGTAGGTGCTGGCCGAGAGCAGCAGTTCCCGCTCTCGGGTCAGGGCTTCGAGTTGCGAGCCGAGCAGGCTGTAGACGCTGTCGTCGAAACGCATGGTGCTGACCGGCGCCACGATCTGGCCGTTCTCGACCCAGAACGTGGCGAAGCGGGTCATGCCGGTCAGGCGGGCGGCCGGTTGGTCCGAGTAGTTCAGGTACCAGAGGTTGCTGATATACAGCCCGGTGCCAAGTTGCTCGAGGATGTATTTCTGCTCCAGTTGTCCGCCCTGCATGTCCAGCGCCGTGGGGTATTCGTAGCTGCTGGCGCCGTTGGCGGCGAGGCCGTATTCGGCGGCGCTGCGGGAGTTGATCAACTGCGCATTGGCCGTGCCTTTGGCGATCAGCGCCAGGTCATCGCGGGGATAACCTTCGTCGGAAAACGCCGGGCTCAAGGAGCCGCTGACCTGCTCGCTCAGCCACACGTTGGGGCTCAGGCTGGCTTCGTTGGCGTAGAACTTCTGCAACGGGCTCTGCTTGCTGGCAATCGCCCGGGCCGAGAACCCGCCCCAACTGAGCATGCCCATGATCTCTTCCAGGGCGGCCGGCGCCAGGTAGGCGCGGTATTCGCCGGGCGGCAATGTGCGCAGCGGGCGGCCGAGAAACGCCAGTTGCTCGCGAGCCTGCTCGAAGCGTCGGGCAAATCCTTCGCTGCTCCACGCATGCCCGGCGTAGCTGGCTTTTACCGCCTGGCCGTTTTCATGGAACAGGCTGAAATCGAAGTTGAAGCTGTTGGCCTGATGCCAGCCGAACGCTCCCGACGAACTGGCGAAACCCCGGCTGATGGGCCCGGCCGCATAGAACCCCACCAGGTCCAGGCCCTCGGCGGCGCGGGTGATTTCAGCCACGGCCTGCTCGGTGTCCGGCAGCGGATGCTCCTGCACGTTATGGCTCTGCCAATGGTCGGGGTTGAGCAACAGGTACGGATCGCGAGGCAGCAGCGGCAAGGTTTCGCGCAGTTGTTGCAGGCCCTCGGACAGGCGTTGCAGGTCGGTCTCGGTGTCGCCGGACAAGGTGATCTGCAAGTCGGCGTGGCGTCCGTCGTCGATCAATTTGAAACTGACATTGGCCTGCTGCACCTGCCCGGCCTGGCGCACCTTGGCGTGGTTGAAACGTACGAAAGCCGAGGACTCGGCGGCATAACCCAAGGTGAACTGTTCCTGCTCATGCAGCGCATCGCGCAGCCAGTCGACTAGCACCTTGAATGCCTCGGCCTGATTATTGACGGTGCTCATATCAGGCATCCCCCCCAAACACATCAACGTTGCTGAACACACAGGCCGGTGACGCATGGCCGACGCGGATGACCTGGTTCGGTTCGCCCTTGCCACAGTTTGGCGTGCCCAGGACCCGGGAGGTACTGGCATCGCCCACGGCGCGCAGGCTCTTCCAGAATTGCGCAGAAATACCCCGGTAGTTGGGGTTCTTCACCACGCCCTTGAGCTCGCCGTTCTCGATCAACTGGCCCCACTCGCAGCCGAACTGGAATTTGTTGCGGGCGTCGTCAATGGACCAGGAGCGGTTGGTGCGCATCAGCACGCCGTGCTCGGTGCCTTGGATCAGCTGTTCCAGGGACTGGTCGCCAGGTTCGATGTTCAGGTTTGCCATGCGGTCGATGGGCGGACGATTCCAGCCGCAGGCGCGGCTGTTGGCGACACCGTCCAGGCCCGCACGGAACTGTGACAGTGCGCCGCCCAGTGGACGCAGCAACAGGCCTTCACGAATCAGGAACTGCTTGCTGGCGGCGCTGCCGTCGTCATCATGGCTGTAGCTCGCCAGTTCTTCGGGAATGTCCGGGTCGAAGGTCACGTTCAACAGGCTGGAGCCATATTGCAGGTGGCCGAAATCGCTGGCCTTGACGAAGCTGGTGCCGGCGTAATTGCGCTCGTCCCCGAGGATGCGGTCCAGTTCCAGCGGGTGACCGATGGACTCGTGGATCTGCAGCATCATCTGGTCGGGCATCAGCAGCAGGTCGCGGGGGCCTTGTGGGGTGTTTGGCGCCAGCAGCAGTTGCAGGGCCTGGTCAGCGATTTTCCGCCCGGCACCGATCAAGCCGCTGCGGCTGATTACATCGAAGCCGCCTTGCTGGCCGAAATTTTCCCGGCCCAGGGTACGGGTCTGGCTGTCGTTGCCGTCGAAGGCGGTGACTTCCAGGGCCGGGTAGATGAAGCGTTGAGCCTGGCGCAGTTCAGCGCCGGCACTGTTGAGGTAGATCTGCTCGACCTGGGTCAGGCCGATGCTGGCTTGCCAGTTCACCAGGCGCTCGTCCTGGGGCACTGCGGCTGACTCGTCGCCGAGCAATTGGTAGCAATCGCTCAGTGGCGGGAAGGCCTGGTCGAAATTTGGCGAGAAGTAATCGGCGCGGTCGCTGGACACCGCTTGCTCGCGCAGGTCCAGCAGGGCATGGGGCTTGAGCCCGCGCGCATGTTGCTCGGCGCGTTCCAGTGCCGCTTGCAGGCCGGCCTGGGACAGGTCGTTGGTAGCGGCATACGCCTCGACCCCGTTGACCCGCACGGTGAGCATCGCCCCTTCATCACGGCCCAGGCTTGGCGGTTCGGCGACATTCTTGCGCACCGACAAGTGCTGGCCGGACTCGCGCACGTAACGCAGGGAAAAGAATTCAGCGCCCGTGCGCAAGGCCGCAAAACGCTGCTTGAGCTGGGGGTGGAAGTCGAACATGGAACCTCCTTGTCTGGAGTGGCGATGCTGCGAGGTGCGGCGTGTTGACGCGGTGGCTCTAGAGTAGGCCTGGGGTGGGGGAGGGATCAAGGCAGATGGGCGTTTGGGGTGTCAGGTTGGACGCCATCGCGAGCAAGCTCGCTCCCACAGTGGATCTCTGGTGGTCACAAAATCTGTGTCCGTCACCAATCCCCTGTGGGAGCGAGCTTGCTCGCGATTGCGGTCCTGAGTCTTACTGGGCGCCAGGCCCCACTTCGCGCAGTGGCTTATTGCGCACCGGCGCATCGCCGGCCACGAAGTACGGCGCGGTGCTGCGTGGCAGGGGGTTGCGGCCGCGGATCTTGTCGGCGATTTTCTCGGCGATCATGATCGTCGGCGCGTTCAGGTTGCCGGTGGTGATGATCGGCATGATCGAGGCATCCACCACGCGTAACCCTTGCATGCCGTGCACACGGCCTTCGCCGTCCACCACTGCCATGTCGTCGGTGCCCATCTTGCACGAGCAGGACGGGTGGAACGCGGTTTCGGCATGTTCGCGGATGAACTGGTCCAACTGCTCGTCCGTCTGCACCTCGATGCCCGGGCTGATCTCGCGGCCACGGAACGGGTCGAGCGCCGGCTGCTGCATGATCTCGCGGGTCAGGCGGATGCCGTCGCGAAATTCCTGCCAGTCCTGCTCGGTCGCCATGTAGTTGAACAGGATGCTCGGGTACTGGCGTGGGTCCTTGGATTTGGCCTGGATCCGGCCACGGCTTGGCGAGCGCATGGAGCCCATGTGCGCCTGGAAACCGTGTTCCTTCACGCCGTTGCTGCCGTTGTAGTTAATCGCCACCGGCAGGAAGTGATACTGGATGTTCGGCCAATCGAATTCCGGACGGGTGCGGATGAAGCCGCCGGCCTCGAACTGATTGCTGGCGCCGATCCCGGTGCCGTTGAACAGCCACTCGGCACCGATGGCCGGCTGGTTGTACCAGAGCAGCGACGGGTACAGGGAAACCGGTTGGGTGCAGGCGTATTGCAGGTACAGCTCCAGGTGATCTTGCAGGTTTTCACCGACACCCGGCAGGTCGTGGACCACCGGGATGTCGAGGCTTTCCAGCAACTGGGCCGGGCCGACGCCGGAACGCTGGAGGATCTGCGGCGAGGCGATGGCGCCGGAGCACAGCAGCACTTCCTTGCGTGCCCGGGCCTCGACGCGCTCTTCAGCGGCGCCCACCAGGTAACGCACACCAACTGCACGTTTGCCTTCGAACAGGATCTTGTCGGTCAGGGCGTGGGTGACGATGGTCAGCGTCGAGCGCTTCTTGGCGACGTCCAGGTAACCGCGCGCGGTGCTGGCGCGACGGCCGTTGGGCGTGACGGTCCGGTCCATCGGGCCGAAACCTTCCTGCTGGTAGCCGTTGAGGTCTTCTGTACGCGGGTAACCGGCCTGTACGCCGGCTTCGACCATGGCGTGGAACAGCGGGTTGTTGCCGGCCTTGGGCGTGGTCACGCTGACCGGGCCGTCGCCGCCGTGGTAGTCGTTCGGGCCGATGTCGCGGGTTTCGGCTTTACGGAAATACGGCAGGCAATCGAGGTAGGTCCAGTCCTCCAGGCCCGGCAGCTTGGCCCAGTTGTCATAGTCCAGGGCGTTGCCGCGGATGTAGCACATGCCGTTGATCAGCGAAGAACCACCCAAGCCCTTGCCGCGACCGCATTCCATGCGGCGGCCATCCATGTGTGGCTCCGGGTCGGTCTCGTAGGCCCAGTTGTAGCGTCGGCCTTGCAGCGGGAACGCCAGGGCGGCGGGCATTTGCGTGCGGAAGTCCAGGCGATAGTCCGGGCCGCCGGCTTCGAGCAGCAGGACGGTGACGCCTTCGTCTTCGGTCAGGCGGGTGGCCAGGGTGTTACCGGCCGAACCGGCGCCGATGATGATGTAATCGAATTCTTGGGACATGAAATGCACCCTCTTTTGAATGGGTTCAGGTCAGACCTTGCGAGTGCTTCGCACTCGATCGCGAGCAGGCTCGCTCCCACATTGGAATGGGGGCTCCTGTGGGAGCGAGCCTGCTCGCGATGGCGGTCTCAGAGACGACACTGGATCAGAACACCGACGTGTAATCGCCCAACTCGACCTGTACCGATTTGATGCGGGTGAAGTTGTTCAGCGAGCTGATGCCGTTCTCCCGGCCCACGCCCGATTGCTTGTAGCCACCGACCGGCATTTCAGCCGCCGACTCACCCCAGGCGTTGATCCAGCAGATGCCGGCTTCGAGCTGGTGGATCACGCGGTGGGCACGGTTCAGGTCGCGGGTGACGACGCCGGCGGCCAGGCCGAAGTCGGTGTCGTTGGCGCGGCGGATCACTTCTTCTTCGGTGTCGTAGGTGAGGATGCTCATCACCGGGCCGAAGATTTCTTCACGCACGATGGTCATCTCGTCGGTGCAATCGGTGAACACGGTCGGGGCGACGAACGCGCCCTTGGCCAATTCGCCGTCGGTCAGGCGACTGCCGCCGCACAGCAGGCGCGCGCCTTCGGCTTTGCCTTTCTCGATGTAGCCCAGCACGCTTTCCATGTGGGCGAAGCTCACCAGCGGACCGAAATTGGTGTTTTCGTCCTGAGGATTACCGATGCGGATGCGCGCCACGCGCTCGGCGATCTTGGCTTCGAAGGCCGCCTTGAGGTGGCTCGGCACGAACACGCGGGTGCCGTTGGTGCAGACCTGGCCGGAGCTGTAGAAGTTGGCCATCATCGCGGTGTCGGCGGCGCGATCCAGGTCGGCGTCCTCGAAGATGATCAGCGGCGACTTGCCGCCCAGTTCCATGGTCACGTCCTTGAGCGAAGAGCTCGAGGCGCTGGCCATGACTTTCTTGCCGGTGTCGGTGCCGCCGGTGAAGGAGATTTTCTCGATGCGTGGGTGCTCGGTCAGCCAGGTGCCGACTTCACGGCCGCTGCCGGTCAGTACGTTGAACACACCCGCTGGAACGCCGGCCTCGGTGTAGATCTCGGCCAGTTTCAGGGTGGTCAGCGAGGTGACTTCGCTCGGCTTGAAGATCATCGCGTTACCGGCCGCCAGGGCCGGGGCGGATTTCCACAGGGCGATCTGGATCGGGTAGTTCCAGGCGCCGATACCGGCCACCACGCCCAGGGGCTCGCGACGGGTGTAGACGAATGAAGTGGCGCGCAGCGGAACCTGCTCGCCTTCGATGGCCGGCACCAGGCCGGCGTAGTATTCCAGCACGTCGGCGCCGGTGACGATGTCGACGTAGCGGGTTTCGGAGTAGGCCTTGCCGGTGTCCAGGGTTTCCAGGGCGGCCAGTTCATCGTTGCGCTCGCGCAGGATGTCCACGGCGCGACGCAGGATGCGCGAACGCTGCATGGCGGTCATGGCGGCCCAGACCTTCTGGCCCTTTTCGGCACTGACCACGGCGCGCTCGACGTCCTCGAACGTCGCACGCTGCACTTGGGCAAGGACTTCACCGTTGGCAGGGTTGATGGCTTCGAAAGTGGCGTCGCCGCTGGCATCGCTGTACGCGCCATCGATGTAGAGTTTTTGCAGTTCGAAACGGGCCATAAAGTCCTCGCAAGTACATAAGTGGTTGGCTGACCACCGGAGCGTGTCGTTTATAGCTGACTACGCGGTTCGGCGGCGGTTCAGGAGTCGAGCGGTTCTGTGTGCTCTGGTGCCCCTGCTTTGGCCAGTTGAAAATCCATGTATTCGTAAGCGATCTGGTGCGCCTGGGCGGTATCGAACGCGTCTCCCGACAGCGCTCCGCGCAGCCACAAACCGTCAATCAGCGCGGCCAGGCCCCGTGCTGCGCTGCGCGCCTGATCGACGGGCAACACGCGGCGGAACTGGCTACACAGGTTGGAATACAGACGGTGATCGTTGATCCGCTGCAACCTGTGCAAAGACGGGTGGTGCATGCTGGTGGCCCAGAAGGCCAGCCAGGTTTTCATTGCCGGGCCATTGACCTGGCTGGCGTCGAAGTTGCCTTCGATGATCACCTTGAGGTGAGCCCGGGGGCTTGTGTCCTCCAGCGCCTGGCGGCGCGCGGTGACGTTCTCGCTCAGGACAGTCATCAGGTACTGGGCCGTGGCCGCGATCAGGCCATTCTTGTCCTGAAAGTAGTGACTGATGATGCCGTTGGAGACACCGGCCAAACGGGCGATCAGCGCAATGCTGGCGTCCCCCATGCCGACCTGATCGACCGCTTGCAGTGTGGCTTCGATCAATTGTTGGCGGCGGATGGGTTGCATACCGACCTTGGGCATCTAGCACATCTCCTTAGGCCATCCGGCGCACGAATGTCGTCTGCCGGAACGAAAGCCAGTCTATTTTGTTTTGATTGAACGTTCAATCAACAAAAAATAAGTTCTATGACAAGTCGTCGCTATTTGCCGGGGCGAGGACTTTTGGGGATGTCTTTATAACACTCGTCGGTTGGCATGTAGGCCAAATGCGCTTGATAGCTGGAATACCGTTCAGAACCACTCAAACAAAAACGCCGCGTTCATCTCGCGGCGTTTTTGCTGGCGTGGGCTTAGCCCAGGTTCTTGCCCAGCAGTGCGTGGTACAGCTCGCTGTCGCCCAGTATCCCGACGACTTGCTGGTTATCGTGAAGCACCAGTTTGTTGCCGGTCTGGTAGCGAATCTGCAGCGCGTCGCGCATGCCGATGTTGGAGTCCACCAGGGTCGGACGCCGGCCCAGGTCTTCCACCGCTTGGCCCGGTACCCAGTTTTGCAGGTCCAGTGCCGCGCCGTTCTGCCGGGCGCCCTTGATGGTGTTGCCTTCGGCCAGGTCGAGCCAGGAGTCGCCGCCCGGGTCCAGACATACCGAACCGTTGATACGCTTGCAGTTGTCCAGGGTGCGCATCAGGCTGCGACCGCACAGGACGTTGAGCGGGTTGGTATGGGCGACGAAGGTGCGCACATATTCGTCCGCCGGGTTCAGCACGATTTGTTCCGGCTTGCTGTACTGGATGATCCGGCCGTCTTTCATGATCGCGATCCGGCTGCCCAGCTTCAGGGCCTCGTCAAGGTCGTGGCTGACGAACACGATGGTCTTGCTCAGTTTGCGTTGCAGCTCCAGCAACTCGTCTTGCAGGCCTTGGCGGATCAACGGGTCGAGGGCCGAGAAGGGTTCGTCCATCAGCAGGATGTCGGCGTCCATTGCCAGGGCGCGGGCCAGGCCGACCCGTTGCTGCATGCCGCCGGACAACTCGTCGGGCTTCTTGTTACGCCATTGGGTCAGGCCCACCAGCTCAAGCTTCTCATCCACCAGCTTCTTGCGTTCTTTTTCCGGACGGCCCTGCATTTCCAGGCCGAAGCTGATGTTCTCGCGCACCGTCAGCCAGGGCATCAGGGCGAATTTCTGGAACACCATGGCGATGCGCTTGGTACGCATCATCTTCAGTTCGGCGGGGGTGCAGGAAGCGATATCGATCTGCCGGCCTTCATGCTCGACGAACAGCTTGCCACGGCTGACGGTGTTCAAGCCGTTGATGCAGCGCAGCAGGCTGGACTTGCCGGAGCCGGACAGGCCCATCAAGACACAGATTTCACCTCTCTCGATGTCCAGGGTGGCTTTTTCCACGCCGACGATTTGCCCGGTTTTCTTCAGGATTTCGTTGCGGGTCATGCCCTGGTCGAGCAGCTTGAGCGCTTCGCGTGGATCCCTGGTGAAGATCACGTCGACGTCTTCAAAACGAATTATGCTCATGCGTCACCCCCTACTTTGGCGTCGGGTTGTTTGCAGATTCGGTCGAGCATGATTGCCAGCAGGACGATCGCCAGGCCGGCTTCGAAGCCCAGGGCGATATCGGCGGTGTTCAGTGCGTTGACCACGGGTTTGCCCAGGCCATCGGCACCCACCAGCGCGGCGATCACCACCATCGACAACGACAGCATGATGCACTGGGTGATACCGGCCGCGATGCTCGGCATCGCATGGGGCAGTTCTATGCGCGACAGGAGCTGGCGACGGGAGCAGCCGAAGGCTTTGCCGGCGTCCATCAGTTCGTCCGGTACGTCGCGGATGCCCAGGTAGGTCAGGCGGATGGGCGCGGCAATCGCGAACACCACCGTGGAGATCAGGCCCGGGACCACACCCAGACCGAAAAGGGTCAGGGTAGGAATGAGGTAGACGAAGGTCGGTACGGTCTGCATCAGATCGAGCACCGGACGCATCATTGTGTAGAACATCGGCTTGTGCGCGGCAACAATGCCCAGCGGCACGCCGATCAATACGCAAACCAGGGTCGCGAACAGCACCTGGGCGAGGGTTTCCATGGTCTCCTGCCAGTAACCCAAATTAAGAATCAGCAGGAAGGACGCGATGACGAATACGGTCAGGCCCCATTTGCGCTGGATGAAGTGCGCCAAGAGCGCAATGAGGCCGATCAGGGCCAGGGGGTTGAACCAGGTCAGCGCAAACGTCACGCCGTGAATCATCGTTTCCAGGAACAGCGCGATTGCGTCGAAGGTGTTGGCGCCGTTTTGCGTCAACCATTCGACAAAGCCCGCGATGTACTGGCCCAAGGGTATTTTCTGATCAATGAGCATGGTAGTGAACGTCCGCATGCAAGGGATAAACAGCCCGGGCGAGCGAACCCGCCCGGCATAACATGAACAGTTATTGCGCGAGCTTGGCTTTCACGGCTTCCAGGCCTGGTTTACCGTCAATGGTGGTCACGCCAGCCAGCCAGGTATCGAGTACCTGTGGGTTTTTCTTCAGCCAGGCCTTGGCGGCGGCCTCAGGCTTCATTTTGTCGTCGAGCACGTTGCCCATCAGTGTGCTTTCCATGTCGACGGTGAACTCCAGGTTTTTCAACAACTGGCCAACGTTGCTGCATTCCTGGCTGTAGCCCTTGCGGGTGTTGGTTGCCACGGTGGCGGCACCGAAGTCGGGACCGAAGAAGTCGTCGCCGCCGGTCAGGTACTGGATTTTGAAGCGGGTGTTCATCGGGTGTGGCGCCCAGCCGAGGAACACCACATCGGTGCCGCGCTTGGCGGCGCGGTCGACCTGCGAGAGCATGCCGGCTTCACTCGACTCGACGACTTTGAAACCCGCGTCCTTCAGGCCGAAGGCGTTCTTTTCGATCATGCTCTGGATCAGGCGGTTGCCGTCGTTGCCGGGCTCGATCCCGTAGATCTTGCCGTCCAGTTCTTTCTTGAATTTGGGGATGTCGGCGAAGTCGTGCAGGCCTTTGTCATACAAACCCTGGGGCACGGCTAGGGTGTACTTGGCGCCCTTGAGGTTGGTGCGCACGGTTTCCACGGTGCCGGCTTCGCGGTACGACTTGATGTCGTTTTCCATGGTCGGCATCCAGTTGCCGAGGAACACGTCCATGTTCTTGCCGTCGGCCAGGGACTTGTAGGTCACGGGCACGGAAATCATGGTGGTCTTGGTCTTGTAGCCGAGGGCGTCGAGCACCACGCTGGTGGTGGCGGTGGTCACGGTGATGTCGGTCCAACCGACATCGGAGAAGTTGACGGTGCTGCACTGTTCGGGTTCAGCAGCGTTGGCCAGCATCGGAAGACTCAGCATGGCGGCCAACAACAACGATGTGGAACCTTTCATGGGTGGACTCCTGGTGTTTTATCGGCGGTGTCCGGTCAGGACGCCGCGCTTATGGGATGTTGCGGTTGGTGGCGCGTGGGCACTCTCTGACACGCGGCCTTGCAAACGAGCCGTAACCGATCATGTACCAGTGCAAATCTGACGCCTACAGGGTGGGTCGTATCCAGTACAGGGAGGGTCGCATCCAGTGTTGGTGACGTCGTTTACAGATTTTTTCCGCCCCTGATGGGCCCCTGATACGCAGAAAAACGCCGCAAAACCGGGGGCAGGACGGGGCGGCGCTGCTGGGCATGATTGCGTCGGTGTCAGACGTCGCACGCCATGGCAAAAACCGGATGATGCGGCCATCCCGGCGTTGAGCGTAGCAGCTCCGTCACCGGACGCTCCTGCGCCCGGATGTGCCTGTTCTGGAGGTTCTCGGCAATGGCAATCAGCGTTTTCGACCTGTTCAAAATCGGTATTGGCCCGTCCAGTTCACACACCGTGGGCCCGATGCGGGCCGCCGCATTGTTCGTGCAAGGTTTGCGTGAGCGAGGACTTTTGGAACAAGTCGCGCGGGTGGAAGTTCAGCTCTACGGTTCGCTTTCGGCCACTGGCATCGGCCACGGCAGCGACAACGCCGTGATCATGGGCTTGATGGGCGAGTGGCCGGACGCAATCGACCCGTCGCAGATCGGCCCGCGCATCGAGCGGCTGCGCGAAACCCAGACCCTGCTGCTCGACGGTCGCCTGTCGGTGCCGTTCATCTGGTCCCGGGACATGCGCCTGATCGACGAGAACCTGCCATTCCATCCCAATGCGATGACGCTGGTGGCCGAGGGCGCCGACGGCGAGCTGCACCGTGACACCTATTACTCGGTCGGCGGTGGTTTCGTTGTCGATCAGGCCCAGGCCACCAGCGGTGTAGTGGACCTGGACCGCACCGAACTGCCTTACGATTTTTCCAGCGCCGAAGAGTTGCTCCAGCTGTGCCGCAGCCACAACCTGCGGGTGGCCGAGTTGATGATGGCCAACGAAAAGGTCTGGCGTTCCGAAGAAGAGATCCGCAGCGGCCTGATGAAGCTCTGGCGGGCCATGCAGGATTGCGTCGAGCAGGGTCTCAAGCACGAAGGCATCCTGCCGGGCGGTTTGAATGTGCGTCGACGTGCGGCCAAGTTGCATCGCAGCCTGCAAGAGTTGAACAAGCCCAATGTCATCGGCTCGACCCTCAGCGCCATGGAGTGGGTCAACCTGTTCGCCTTGGCGGTCAACGAGGAGAACGCTGCCGGCGGGCGCATGGTCACGGCGCCGACCAATGGCGCGGCGGGGATCATTCCGGCGGTGCTGCATTACTTCATGAAGTTCAGCGAAGCGGTCACCGACGCCAACGTCGTGGATTATTTCCTCGGTGCGGCGGCCGTCGGGATCCTGTGCAAAAAGAACGCATCGATTTCCGGCGCCGAAGTCGGTTGCCAGGGCGAGGTGGGATCGGCTTGCGCCATGGCGGCGGCCGGTCTGGCGGAAATCCTCGGGGCCACGCCGGAACAACTGTGCAACGCGGCGGAAATCGGCCTGGAACACAACCTCGGCCTGACCTGCGACCCGGTGGGCGGCCTGGTGCAGGTGCCGTGCATCGAGCGTAATGCGATCGCCGCGGTCAAGGCCATCAACGCCGCCCAAATGGCCTTGCGCGGGGATGGCCAGCATTTCATCTCCCTGGACCGGGTGATCCGCACCATGCGTGATACCGGTGCCGACATGCATGACAAATATAAGGAAACCTCGCGCGGCGGCTTGGCGGTCAGTGCGGTGGAGTGCTGAAACCTTGTTTGCACAACGCTCTGTGGCAAGAGGGTTTTCTGTGGGAGCAAGGCTTGCCCGCGATAGCGTCAGTAGATTCAACATGGATGTCGACTGGCATACCGCCATCGCGAGCAAGCTTTGCTCCCACAGATGATTCCCTTTATCCACAAGAGCGAAAACCGCTCACAAAATGAACACCAATCGGCAAACGCGCCACCTTTTAGCGCGTCGCAAACAGACAAGACCCCTGTTGTCGAGCCAGCCGCTGAATCGGCCTCGACCGTCCGTCATCCGCACCTGTGGTGATACTCGTTGCGCAAGCGGCGCAGCCCAGTTCCCACAAGTGCTACCGAACTGCTCACGGCCCGCTGTGACAGGTGCCTGCCGCCCTGGATGGCGCTTATAACCCGTACTCGACACACGCCTTATATAGACAGGCCGCGATGTCGTTTTCAGGATTTATTGAACGCGCATTCAATTTTAGGCATGGCAATTGCTCTATCCCGATAAAGCCCCGTCTCGGTACGAGAACGATGGCAATAACAAGAGCCTCCGCCTGAGGCCATCACCCGCTTTGTGTGAGGAGATACCGCGATGACGACGTCCAACTCCGGGGCCCAACCCCAGAACCGTGCGCCTCAATCCATCGGCTTTTTGCTGCTGGACAATTTCACGCTGATTTCCCTGGCGTCCGCGGTAGAACCGCTACGCATGGCCAACCAATTGTCCGGTCGCGAGCTGTATCGCTGGACCACCCTTACGGTCGATGGCGGCCAGGTCTGGGCCAGCGACGGTTTGCAAATCACTCCTGACGCCTCCATGCACAAGGCGCCGGCCCTGGATACGGTCATCGTTTGTGGCGGCATCGGCATCCAGCGCACCGTGACCCGCGAACACGTGTCTTGGCTGCAAGGCCAGGCCCGCCAATCCCGTCGCCTCGGCGCGGTCTGCACCGGCAGTTGGGCCCTGGCCTGCGCCGGCCTGCTGGACGGCTTCGATTGCAGCGTGCACTGGGAATGCCTGGCGGCAATGCAGGAAGCTTTTCCGCGGGTATCGATGAGCACCCGCTTGTTCACCCTCGACCGTAACCGCTTCACCAGCTCCGGCGGCACCGCGCCGCTGGACATGATGCTGCACCTGATCAGCCGCGATCATGGCCGTGAACTGTCGGCAGCGATCTCGGAAATGTTTGTCTACGAGCGTATCCGCAACGAACAGGATCACCAGCGTGTGCCACTCAAGCACATGCTTGGCACCAACCAGCCGAAGCTGCAGGAAATCGTCGCGCTGATGGAGGCCAACCTCGAAGAACCGATCGACCTGGACGAACTGGCGGTATACGTCGCCGTGTCCCGGCGTCAGCTGGAGCGGTTGTTCCAGAAGTACCTGCACTGCTCGCCGTCGCGCTATTACCTCAAGCTGCGGTTGATCCGTGCGCGGCAACTGCTCAAGCAGACGCCGATGTCGATCATCGAAGTGGCCTCGGTGTGCGGCTTCGTCTCCACCCCGCACTTCTCCAAGTGCTACCGCGAATACTTCGGCATTCCGCCGCGCGACGAACGCGTCGGTTCCAACACCACGCAACAGGTGGCGATGATGCCGCTGCCACAGGCGCTGGTGCTGTCGCCATTGTCCGGGCCGCTGTCGGCGTTGAGCCAGGCGCGTAATGAGTCGACGTTTGCCAGTGTGAGGCTCTGAGACCGTAGCGCCTTTATCGCGAGCAAGCTCGCTCCCACAGTTGGATTGGGGTACGGCTGGAGAGTAGGCCGACGGTCAGGCCGCCTCGCGAGCAAGCTTTGCTCCCACAGATCTGATGGGTGTACGACCAGGAGAGCCAGGTCGGCTGTAAGGCCGCCTCGCGAGCAAGCTTTGCTCCCACAGGTCCTGCTCAAACAGATCTGATGGGTGTACGACGGGGAGAACCAGGTCGGCTACTAGGCCGCCTCGCGGTGGACGTTGATCTCGGCGCCCCGTTAACCACGCTGGCCGAACGCAGGCATTGTGGAGTGGGCAACCCGGCATGGATGCCGGGATAGCCGCGCTGGGCCATGGATGGCCCTTCGCGGCGGGCCCACGGAGCAATGCCTTCGTTCGGGCATGCCGAGCCTAGGCGAGGCACCGAGTGGTGGGGCATGAGCGTTTTGCTTACTTTTGCGCTTTTCAAAAGTGAGCCGCCGTCAGGGCGGAACCATTAGCCGCCGTTACCGCAGCAACGGATATGTACTCAATCAGGCCGCCATCGCGAGCAAGCTCGCTCCCACAGGTTTTGTGAACGACACAAATCCTGTGGGAGCAATTGTGTTCTGTCAGGCGCTATGGTTCTGCTGGTATTGCATCAACGCCGGCAACAGCTGCTTATCGATCGCCTGGCGCACGGCCGGCAGGATGGTGGCGCTGCTGGTGTACATCTCCTTGACCATCCGCCGCAAATCATTGGCACGGACGGTGTCCAGCCCCCGCACGGCGCACTCGCACGCCTGCTCGGCAGTGGAACCACTGGGTATTTGCAGCCCCAGGGCCTTGAGATGGCCCAGCAGGTCTTCCTGGTCGATCAAATCGGCGTACATCATGACGCTTTTCCTTGTTCAGGGATTGGGCTCGTGTCTCGATTCTGGTAGCCACCCGAAGCGGCGGCAAGGGCAAATGGTCGTAATGTCATGAATGACTATGGAGGCGTCGTTTTCGGCTAACTTGCACGGACCTGGACTGGGCACACTGACCTCAAGCTGAATCACGATGGTTTGGTCACCCTCGCGCGACAGCTCCTCCAGTAACGCTCCTGCCCCGATCCTGTCACGGCTTGATCGGGGATTTTTTTGCCTCGGTGAATCTGGGATAGATGGGTTGCAGGACAGACCGCTATCGCGAGCAGGCTCGCTCCCACAGGTTTTGTGAGCGACACAGAACCACTGTGGGAGCGAGCCTGCTCGCGATGAACGATGACGCGGTTTACCTCTGCAACACCAGAATCCGCGACAACAACTCATCCCGATCCACATAGCACCCCTGGAAATGCCGGGCCCCGGAAGCCGGGTCGAAGGCATTGCGGGCGTGGAGGGTGCGGCGGTTGTCGAAGCACCAGAGCTGGCCGGGTTCGAGGCGCTGTACCAGACGAAATTGTGGCTCGCGGGTCAGGGCGATGAAGCGGCGGTAGGCGCGGTAAAGCCTGGGCATCTGCTCGACCGTGGTGTCGAACGGCCCACGCAGGAAGTTCGCCATGCGGATTTCCGAAACCTGCCCCAGGGTGTCCAGCGCGATGATCGGCGCCAGGCAGCGGTAGTCGCTGCGACGGTCCTTGTTGCGAAATTCCACCGGGATCCGACACAGCGCGTCGAAGGCCTCGGGGTCTTCCTGGCGCAGGGTTTCGGCAATGGCAAAACCGTCGACAAAAATGCTCTCGCCACCGTCGGCGTCATTCACCAGGCAATGCAGGAATTGCAGCCCCGGCTGCAATTCCCGGGTCGGCAAATCACTGTGCAACGGCAGGTTGAAAGCGGTGTAGGCGTTGCTGTCGGCATCGGCCTTGGACTGCACGTTGAACAGCACACCGAAGTTGCTCTCGCGAATGAAGGAAATGCGCTGGGCAACCCGTTTCAGCGAACCGGGTTCGGTGGGCACGCCGCACACCTGGGTCAGGCCGATGTCGCGCACCGACAGCAACCATTGCAACAACGTATCGTCATCGTCCATCAGCGCCGGGTAGTCGAACACTGGCAATTGCAGGTCGCGTCGCCACAGTTGGCGGCAGGGCTTGTTCGCCAGGCGCTCGGCGCGTGATTGGTCATCGTAGGCGTGGGCGCGCAGCCAGCCGGGGTCGAAACGGCTCTGGTGACCGTCCTGCCAGTCCACGCACAGGCAGCCTTCGTCGTCGAGGCGGGTCGCACTGGGAGTCATGTCTTCAGGGACGTCGACGATCTCCAGCACCTGTTCGCGGGTGACGCTGTAGACGCATTGGGCGCACGGGCAGTTGTCCCGCAGCCACGGGTGATGAAAGGGGCTGGTCCGGCCGTCGGCCCACGTCACTTGGATCCGGTCGACCAACGGTGTGGCGGCGGTCAATGGGGAGATCAGGGGATAACGGCGGAAGTCGGCAAAGGCGGCGGCGGTGTTCATGGCGATCTCCTGTTCGCGGTTTATCGGGGCAGAGGCAGGGCGATGATCCGGCCGATGTACAGCGGCGGCGGCAGGTCGGATTGTTCGTCGAGCAGGGCGCTGAGCCGGCCCAGGGTCTGTTCGGTGAAAGGCGCCGAGCGCGGACCGGTCAGGTCGACGTGCAACAGCATCTGTTCATTGCCGGCCAGCTCTTTATCACCGCCGACCAGGTGCAGGCTGTGGTAGAGGTGCAGGCGCTTGGCGTCGTGGCCGATGATCTGCGTGTGCACTTGCACGTCGGCCCCGAGTTTCACTTCGTGCAGATAATTGAGATGAAGTTCGAGGGTGAACAGCGAGTGGCCGCTGGCTTCGCGGTTCTGGCTGTCCAGGCCGAGCCGGTCCATCAGCGCGTCGGTGGCGTAGCTGAAGATCAGCAGGTAGAAGGCATCGCGCAGGTGGCCGTTGTAATCGACCCATTCGGGGAGGATGCGGGTTTGGTAGGTGGTGAGGGTGGGCATGATGACGATCCAACAGAAGAGTGGGATTCATGTGGGAGCGGGCTTGCTCGCGAAGGCGGTGTATCTACCGCACGATATTTGGCGGATGTACCGGCCTCTTCGCGAGCAAGCCCGCTCCCACAGGGGGTTATTCAGTGAAAGACATACCGTGCTTGGCCTTGGTGGTCTTCACCGCCTCCAGCACCGCCAGCAGACAATCATCACGATAGCGCTCCAGGGCCGAAATGCTGTGGCTGCCCAATTGCGCGCTCGTGCCGTCCACCACATCGTCGATCAGCTTCTCGGTCAGCTCTGGCGCCGGCAGGTAGGTCCATGGCAGTTGCAGCGCCGGGCCGAACTGGGCCATGAAGTGCCGCATCCCGGCATCGCCGCCGGCCAGGGTGTAGGTCAGGAAGGTGCCCATGAACGACCAGCGCAAGCCGGCGCCAAAGCGGATCGCATCGTCGATTTCCCCGGTGGTCGCCACCCCGTCGTTGACCAGGTGCAGGGCTTCGCGCCAGAGCGCTTCGAGCAGGCGGTCGGCGATGAAACCGGGCACTTCCTTGCGCACGTGCAGCGGCCGCATGCCCAGGGATTCGTACACCTGCATCGCCGCCTGCACGGCTTCGGGCGCGGTGTTTTTGCCGCCGACCACTTCCACCAGCGGCAACAGGTAGACCGGGTTGAACGGGTGCCCGACCACGCAGCGCTCCGGATGGGTGGCGCCTTCGTAGAATTCGCTCGGCAGCAGCCCCGAGGTACTGGAACCGATCAACGCGTTTGGCTTGGCGGCGGCGCTGATCTGGCCGTGCAATTCGAGTTTCAACGCCAGGCGCTCGGGGGCGCTTTCCTGAATGAAATCGGCGTCGCGCACGCATTCTTCGATGGTGGTGACAAAGCGCAGCCGATCCTGCGAGGCGCCAGGGGCCAGGCCCTGTTTCTCCAGGGCGCCCCAGGCATTGGCGACACGTTTGCGCAAGGCCGCTTCGGCGCCGGGCGCCGGGTCCCAGGCGACAACGTCGAGGCCATGGGCCAGGGCCCGGCTGACCCAGCCGCTGCCGATTACACCACTGCCCAGGGCGGCGAAGGTCTTGATGTCGGTGATAAAACTCATGGTGATTTCCTGAAAAAATAGTTCGGTGATCTCCTGTGGGAGCAAGGCTTGCCCGCGATGGCGGCAGTAGATTCAACGGGGATGTCGACTGACATACCGTTATCGCGGGCAAGCCTTGCTCCCACAGGTTGTGCCCCCCAATAGGGGAAGGTGGATGTCGGTTTAGCCGCGCTGGGTCAGGCCCATTTTCTTGCGACCTTCAGCCGGGGTGAGCACCCGCGCACCGAGGCGACTGAGGATTTCGCCGGCCCGCTCCACCAGTTGGCCGTTGGTGGCGAGTACGCCTTTGTCCAGCCAGAGGTTGTCTTCCAGGCCGATCCGCACGTTGCCCCCCAGCAGCACCGCCTGGGCGGCCATTGGCATTTGCATGCGGCCGATGCCGAAGCCGGCCCACACCGCGTCCGCCGGCAGGTTGTCGACCATGGCTTTCATGGTGGTGGTGTCGGCCGGTGCGCCCCACGGGATGCCCAGGCAGAGTTGGAACAGCGGGTTGTCCAGCAGGCCTTCCTTGATCAGTTGCTTGGCGAACCAGAGGTGACCGGTGTCGAAGATCTCCAGCTCGGCCTTGACCCCCAGTTCGGTGATGCGCTTGGCGCCGGCCCGCAGTTGCGCCGGGGTGGAGACGTAAATGGTGTCGCCGTCGCCGAAGTTCAGGGTGCCGCAATCCAGCGTGCAGATTTCCGGCAACAGCGCTTCGACGTGGGCCAGGCGGGTCAGCGGACCGACCAGGTCGGTGTTGGGACCGAACTCCATCGGCCGTTCGCCCGCGCCGATCTCCAGGTCGCCGCCCATGCCGGCGGTGAGGTTGACGATGATGTCCACGTCCGCCTCACGGATGCGCTCCATCACTTCGCGGTACAGCGCCACGTCGCGGCTGAACTTGCCGGTCTGCGGGTCGCGGACGTGGCAATGGACCACCGTGGCCCCGGCCTTCGCCGCCTCGACGGCAGCGGCGGCGATCTGTTTCGGGGTGACCGGCACGTGGGGGCTCTTGGCGGTCGTGTCGCCAGCACCGGTGAGTGCGCAGGTGATGATGACGTCGTGGTTCATGGTGCGGCTTCCTTCAGGCGTGGTGAGTCACCGCGCAGCCGTTTGGCGCTGCGCAGATGGATAACGGTTGTTCAGTTATTGGTCAGTTTCAGGTTGTCGGCGGCGGGCTTGCCGTCGAAGGTGGTGACGCCTTCGAGCCAGCGCTGCTTGTCTTGCGGATGATCCTTGAGCCATTGCCGGGCCGATTCGAGCGGGTCCTTGTGATCGAGCAACGGCTGCATCATCCGGCTCTCATCCTCGGCGCTGAACGTCAGGTTGCTCAGCAAGCGACCGACGTTCGGGCATTGTTGGGCGTAGTCCGGCGCGGTGACGGTCCACACGGTGGCCATGCCTTCGTTCGGGCCGAGGGCGTCGTCGCTGCCGGTGAGGTAGGTCATTTGCACGTTGACGTTCATCGGGTGCGGCGCCCAACCGAAGAACACCACGGCTTCCTTGCGCCGCACGGCGCGGTCCACGGCGGCGAGCATGCCGGCTTCGCTGGACTCCACCAGTTGGAATTTGCCCAGGCCGAACTGGTTCTTGGCGATCATCGCCTTGATCTGGGTGTTGGCGCCGGAGCCAGGCTCAATGCCGTAGATCTTGCCGCCCAGTTCTTTTTCGAATTTGGCGATGTCGGCGAAGGTCTTCAGGCCCTTGTCGGCCAGGTACGCCGGCACGGCCAGGGTGGCGCGGGCGTCCTTGAGGCTGGGCTGCTCCAGCACCTTGATTTGCTTGGCCTCGACGAACGGGGTGATGGTCTGGGTCATCAACGGGTTCCAGTAGCCCAGGAACAGGTCCAGGCGTTGGTCGCGGATGCCGGCGAAGATGATTTGCTGGGAGGCGCTGGTTTGCTTGGTCTTGTAGCCGAGGCCGTCGAGCATCACTTGGGTCAGGGCGCTGGTGGCGATGACGTCGGTCCAGTTGACCACGCCCAGGCGCACGTTCTGGCATGCGGCGGGCTCGGCAGCCATGACGGCGCCATTGAGGAAGGTGGTGCCGCAAAGTGCAAGTACACAGGAGCTGATCAGTCGTTTCATGTCGGGTTCCTCGGCAGCTTATTGTTATGGGTTCCGGCATCTGCGCACCGGTGATGCCAAGTTACGCAGCCCAACGCCTGGCAAAGCGCACAGCGGCGACGTGCTCTTGCACTGCAGCGACTCTTGAACGGGCGTTGCAACTGGCGTATCAAGGTCCGCACGCTACCCGCCAACCGAGTGCGCTCCATGTCCCAGGATTTCTACTTCTTGTTGATGCCGGGTTTTTCGGCCATCGGTTTCATTTCGGCCATCGAGCCGTTGCGGGTCGCCAATCGTTTTCGCGGCGAGCTGTACCGCTGGCATGTGCTGAGTATCGATGGCGGGCCGGTGCTGGCGAGCAATGGCATGTCGGTCAACGCCGATGCCGCACTGGAACCGCTGAAGAAGGGCGCGACCCTCTGGGTGGTGGCCGGGTTCGAACCGCTGAAATTCGCCACCCCGGCACTGGAGCGCTGGCTGCATCGGCTGGACAACGAAGGCGTGACCCTGGGGGGCATCGACACCGGCAGTGTGGTGTTGGCCGAGGCGGGACTGTTGGAAGGGCACCGCGTGACCTTGCATTGGGAAGCGATCGAGGCGTTCAAGGAGTCTTATCCGCAACTCAGCGTGACCCAGGAACTGTTCGAAATCGACCGTCGCCGCATCACCTGTGCGGGCGGCACTGCGTCCATCGACCTGATGCTGGACCTGATCGGCCAGGCCCACGGTTCGGAACTGGCGATCCAGGTCAGCGAGCAGTTCGTGCTCGGCCGCATCCGCCCGCGCAAAGACCACCAGCGCATGGAAATCGCCAACCGCTACGGCATTCGCAACAAGAAGCTGGTGCACGTCATCGGCGAGATGGAAACCCATAGCGAACCGCCACTGAGCACCTTGGCGCTGGCCGAGTCGATCAACGTCACCCGTCGCCAGCTCGAACGGCTGTTCCGCCTGCACCTGAACGACACCCCGAGCAACTTCTACCTGCGCCTGCGCCTGGAAAAGGCCCGGCAATTGCTGCGCCAGACCGACATGAGTGTGCTGGAAGTAAGCATCGCCTGCGGCTTTGAGTCACCGTCGTACTTCACCCGCAGCTATCGGGCACGGTTCGAGCGCTGCCCGCGGGAGGATCGGCGACGGCAGGGGGATGGGCGGGAGTTGGTTTGACAGGCTTTTATACTCAATTATACTCGCGACTATAAATTATACCTGTCGCCATAATTGAGTATAAAACCATGTCCAAGCACCCCGGTTTTGTCTTCCGGCGCCCCGATCTGGCCCGCAATATTGTCGATGGGCTGGCCGGCGCCGGGATCCAGGATTACACCTCAGGCCTGTTCCTGGCCGCGCCAAGGCGTACCGGAAAAAGTACATTCCTGCGCGAAGACTTGATTCCCGAATGCGAGACGCGAGGTTGGCTCGCGGTCTACGTCGACCTTTGGGCCAACAAGGAGAAGGACCCTGCCGACCTGATCGCCTCGGCCATCGCCGGGGCACTGGTGCCTTATGAAAAGGGCATCCGCAAGCTCGCCAAATCCATGGGCATCGACAAACTCAGCTTCTTGCGCACGCTGTCCTGGGATTTCAGCCAGCCGCAACTGCCCGAAGGGGCGACGCTGACCCAGGCGCTGGAGCTGTTGCACCGTGCCGCGGGTAAAACCGTGGTGCTGGTGATCGACGAAGCCCAGCATGCCTTGACCACCGAGGCCGGGGTCAACGCGATGTTCGGCCTCAAGGCTGCCCGCGACCAGCTCAACCAGGGACGTGAGGGGGATGCCAGCGGCCTGCGGCTGGTGTTCACCGGCTCCAATCGCGACAAGCTCGCCCACTTGGTACTCAGCCGCAACCAACCGTTCTACGGGTCCAGCATCACGCCGTTCCCTTTGCTGGGCAAAGCCTTCACCCAGGCCTACACCGCCCATTTGAACGCACACTTGGCTCAAACCAACCAGTTCAACGCCGATGACCTCGACCAGGCGTTTGAGTTGGTGGGGCGCCGTCCGGAGATGTTGCGCAGCGTCATCGGCGAAATTGCCCTGGAGCTGGGTGAGGCGAGCCAGTTGGGTGACTTGCTGCGCAACAGCGCTGAAATGCTGCGCGCCGGCGTCTGGACCGAGTTCGAGAGCGCCTGGAACGCCCTGACGGTGCCGCAACGCGCCGTGCTGCAGGTCATGGCCGAGCGTTCGCAAAACAACGAACCCTTCGCGCCCTTCACCGATTCAACGCTGGAGGCGGTGGGCAAGGCGCTGAGGACTATGGGAAGCGAAGTCGTGCCCGGTACCCAGACCATCCAATCCTGCATCGACGCGCTGCGTGAAAAGGAATTGGTGTGGAAGTCCAACCGGGGTGGTTATGCGCTGGAGGACAAGGCGTTTGCGGAGTGGTTGAAGGGGTATCGCAAGCAACAGAGTCGGTCCTGACCCGATTAGCGGTCGAGCATAGTGACCTGTGTGGAGAGGGGATTTTGTGGGAGCAAAGTTTGCTCGCGAAACAGTCGACTCGGTTTCTGAAGGACCGCATCGCCTCCATCGCGAGCAAGCTTTGCTCCCACAAAAAACTCTCCATAGGTGCCCGTTCGGCTGGAAAAGGTCTATTTCTTCATCAACGCCGAACACGCCGCCTTATAAGCCTCATGCTGATACTTATTGAGCGTCGCCGGCAGGGCGAAGTCATGTTTCTTGCTCTGCGCATTGATGGTCTGCGGCGACAGCAGCGTCACCTCGCAACCGTCCAGCAACTGGAAGACCCCTTCGATCTTGAACGTCGTCGGCCCACCGGCGAACTCGCCTTTCTTGCTGCGCTTCTTGATGGCGATGCGTTCGATGCCATTCTCAACCACAAACGCCCGCACCTGGGCGGCGAAGGCCTTGACGTTGGCGGCTTCGTCATCGTCGTCCAGGGCGATTTTCTTGGTGTTCAGCGCAACGTGACTCAGCGCCTGTTGATCCAGCGAGGCAACGGCGATGATTGCTTCGCTGCCTTTGATTTCGATGCCGCACGTTTTCATGTGAATCCCTTTACCAATGATGCAAGCAGCTTACCGCGCTAAACGGCTTCTGAAGCATCACTCCTGCCCAATCGACTCCAAAAACTCCGACCGATCATCGCTCACCTGGGCCATGCAGTCGTTTTCGGCGATTTTGTAGGCTTCGCTGCCGGGTTTGGCCGGGAAGGCGGCGATGGCGCAGTCGGCCTCGCGCTGTTTTTGCCACAGTTGTTGGGCGGCCTTGACCTTGGTGGTGATGTCGTTGAGCTGGGCCTTGTCGCTGGCGTAGCGGGTTTGCAGGCGCTCGTTGAGGCTTTGCAGGTTTTCGCCCAGCAATTGTTCGGCGGCGGTTTTGCCGTAGGCCGAGCAGGCCAGGGTCTGGACGTCGTTTTCAACTTCGTCGCAGGGATTGGGTTCGGTGTCTTCGGTCGCATGCGCGACGGTGCTGATCAGTGCCAAAGCCAGGAAGAGTGATTTCATTGCGTTGCCGCTCAAGTCCAGTGAAAACCAGTGATGCGGCGGATTCTGGCGCAAGCGTCGGGTAAAGAACAGACGGGTAGGGTGGGCCTGGTGTACCCCTTTGTCGTGGATTGACGCTTTCGGCAATTCCCCTGTCGTTTTTGCACCGGGTCGTCGCGGCCCTCAGGCATATGCTGGCCCCAAAGCGCCGGCACACGATTCGGCGCATGAATCGCTGATAAAAGGGGACTGCCTGATGAGCCCAGCCGAATTGCACGCCGACAGCATCGTTATCGACGGGCTGATCATTGCCAAGTGGAACCGCGACCTGTTCGAAGACATGCGCAAGGGCGGCCTGACCGCAGCCAACTGCACCGTGTCGGTGTGGGAAGGCTTCCAGGCCACCATCAACAATATCGCCGCCAGCCAGAAACTGATCCGCGAGAACAGCGACCTGGTGATCCCGGTGAAAACCACCGCCGACATCCGCCGCGCCAAGGAACAGGGCAAGACCGGCATCATCTTCGGTTTCCAGAACGCCCATGCCTTCGAAGACCAGCTCGGCTACGTCGAGATCTTCAAGCAGCTGGGCGTGGGTGTGGTGCAGATGTGCTACAACACCCAGAACCTGGTCGGCACCGGTTGCTACGAGCGTGACGGCGGCCTGTCGGGCTTCGGTCGCGAAATCGTCGCCGAGATGAACCGGGTCGGCATCATGTGCGACCTGTCCCACGTCGGTTCCAAGACTTCCGAAGAGGTCATCCTCGAATCGAAGAAGCCAGTGTGCTATTCCCACTGCCTGCCGTCCGGCCTGAAAGAACACCCGCGCAACAAGTCCGATGAAGAACTGAAGTTCATCGCCGACCACGGCGGTTTCGTCGGCGTGACCATGTTCGCGCCGTTCCTGGCCAAGGGCATCGATTCGACCATCGACGACTACGCCGAGGCCATTGAATACACCATGAACATCGTCGGTGAAGACGCCATCGGCATCGGCACCGACTTCACCCAGGGCCACGGCCAGGACTTCTTCGAAATGCTGACCCACGACAAGGGCTACGCCCGTCGTCTGACCAGCTTCGGCAAGATCATCAACCCCCTGGGCATCCGCACCGTGGGCGAGTTCCCGAACCTCACCGAAACGCTGCTCAAGCGCGGCCATCCTGAGCGGGTAGTGCGCAAGATCATGGGCGAGAACTGGGTGAACGTCCTCAAGGACGTCTGGGGCGAGTAAACCCCGCTGCATCACTGAATCCTTACCTGCGGCCACTCGCGCCGCAGGCACATCACGAATTTCCGGAGTCAAGTTTTCATGGCCAAGATCGCCCCGCAACTGCCTATCGAAGTCGACAGCGAAACCGGTGTCTGGACCTCCGACGCCCTGCCGATGCTGTACGTGCCACGGCACTTTTTCGTCAACAACCACATGGGCATCGAAGAAGTGCTGGGCGCCGACGCCTACGCCGAGATTCTCTACAAGGCCGGCTACAAATCCGCCTGGCACTGGTGTGAAAAAGAAGCCGAATGCCATGGCCTGGAAGGCGTCGCGGTGTTCGAACACTACATGAAGCGCCTGTCGCAGCGTGGCTGGGGCCTGTTCAAGATCCAGGACATCGACCTGGACAAAGGCACCGCCAGCGTCAAGCTCGAACACTCGGCGTTCGTCTATGTGTACGGCAAGGTCGGGCGCAAGGTCGACTACATGTTCACTGGCTGGTTCGCCGGCGCCATGGACCAGATCCTCGCCGCTCGCGGCAGCCAGATCCGCACCGTGGCCGAGCAGGTCTACGGCGGTTCCGAAGAAGGCCACGACGACGGCCTGTTCATCGTCAAGCCGTTGTAAGTCGAGGATCGCGCCATGGCTTTTGAAGCAATGTTCCAGCCGATCCAGATCGGCAAGCTGACCATCCGCAACCGCGTGCTCAGCACCGCGCACGCCGAGGTCTACGCCACCGACGGCGGCATGACCACCGACCGGTACGTGAAGTATTACGAAGAGAAGGCCAAGGGCGGCATCGGCCTGGCGATCTGCGGTGGCTCGTCCGTGGTCGCCATCGACAGCCCGCAGGAGTGGTGGAGTTCGGTGAACCTGTCCACCGACCGTATCATTCCGCACTTCCAGAACCTGGCCGACGCCATGCACAAGCATGGCGCCAAGATCATGATCCAGATTACCCACATGGGCCGTCGCTCGCGTTGGGACGGTTTCAACTGGCCGACCCTGATGTCGCCGTCCGGCGTACGTGAGCCGGTGCACCGCGCCACCTGCAAGACCATCGAGCCGGAAGAAATCTGGCGGGTGATCGGCAACTACGCCAGCGCCGCCAAACGCGCCAAGGCCGGCGGCCTGGACGGCGTCGAACTGTCCGCCGTGCACCAGCACATGATCGACCAGTTCTGGAGCCCGCGGGTCAACAAGCGTACCGACGAATGGGGCGGCACCTTCGAAGGCCGCATGAAGTTCGGCCTGGAAGTGTTGAAAGCCGTGCGCGCCGAGGTCGGTGACGACTTCTGCGTGGGCATGCGCCTGTGCGGTGACGAATTCCACCCGGACGGCTTGTCCCACGAGGACATGAAGCAGATCGCCAAGTACTACGATGACACCGGCATGCTCGATTTCATCGGCGTGGTGGGCTCGGGTTGCGACACCCACAACACCCTGGCCAACGTCATCCCGAACATGAGTTATCCACCGGAGCCGTTCCTGCACCTGGCCGCCGGTATCAAGGAAGTGGTCAAGGTTCCGGTGTTGCACGCGCAAAACATCAAGGACCCGAACCAGGCTACGCGGATTCTGGAGGGCGGTTACGTCGACATGGTCGGCATGACCCGCGCCCACATCGCTGACCCGCACCTGATCGCCAAGATCAAGATGGGCCAGATCGACCAGATCAAGCAGTGCGTCGGCGCCAACTACTGCATCGACCGTCAGTACCAAGGCCTGGACGTGCTGTGCATCCAGAACGCCGCGACGTCCCGTGAATACATGGGCGTGCCGCACATCATCGAGAAGTCCACCGGGCCGAAACGCAAGGTGGTCGTCGTGGGTGCCGGCCCGGCCGGGATGGAAGCGGCGCGTGTGGCCGCCGAACGTGGGCACGACGTGACCCTGTTCGAGAAGAAAGAATTCATCGGCGGGCAGATCACCACCGCCTCGAAAGCCCCGCAACGGGACCAGATCGCCGGTATCACCCGCTGGTTCCAACTGGAGCTGGCGCGGTTGAAAGTCGACCTGCGCCTGGGCGTGGCGGCTGATGCGGCGACCATCATGGACCTGCGTCCGGACGTCGTCGTGCTGGCCGTCGGCGGCCATCCGTTCCTGGAGCAGAACGAACACTGGGGCGCTGCCGAAGGGCTGGTGGTCAGCAGCTGGGACGTGCTCGACGGCAAGGTTGCACCGGGCAAGAACGTATTGGTCTACGACACCATTTGCGAGTTCACCGGCATGTCGGTGGCCGACTTCCTCGCTGACAAGGGCAGCCAGGTCGAGATCGTCACCGACGACATCAAGCCGGGCGTGGCCATTGGCGGGACGTCGTTCCCCACCTACTACCGCAGCATGTACCCCAAGGAAGTGATCATGACCGGGGACATGATGCTGGAGAAGGTCTACCGCGAAGGCGACAAGCTGGTGGCGGTGCTGGAGAACGAATACACCGGCGCCAAGGAAGAACGCGTGGTGGACCAGGTGGTGGTGGAAAACGGCGTGCGGCCGGACGAGGAAATCTACTACGCGCTCAAGGAAGGTTCGCGCAACAAGGGCCAGATCGACGTTGAAGCCCTGTTCGCGATCAAGCCCCAGCCGTGCCTGGAGCAGAGTGGCGATGGCTACCTGCTGTTCCGCATCGGCGACTGTGTGGCCCAGCGTAATACCCACGCGGCCATCTACGACGCCCTGCGGTTGTGCAAGGATTTCTAACGGCTTGTGGATAACCCTGTGGGAGCAAGGCTTGCCCGCGATAAATGCGACACGGAGCATCTGACGGACCGAGTCGATCGCATCGCGGGCAAGCCTTGCTCCCACAGGAATCGGGCAAGGCATCCAGTTAGTTTGGCCTGCAAGACCTGAGGTCTTTGGGAGCAACACCTATGTTGAACACCCTTCTTCCCATCCTGCTGTTTGCTGCCCTGGGCCTCGCGGTCCTTGGCGCCTTGCGGCGGGTGAACATGTGGCGTCGCGGACGACCGGCCAAGGTCGACCTGATCGGCGGTCTCTTCGCCATGCCCAAGCGCTATATGGTGGATTTGCACCATGTGGTGGCGCGGGACAAATACATTGCCAATACCCACGTCGCCACGGCCGGTGGTGCGGTGGCGTCGATTGTGTTGGCGATTTTGGTACACGGTTTTGGCCTGCACAACCGCATCCTCGGCTACGCCTTGCTGCTGATGTCGGCGGTGATGTTCGTTGGCGCGATCTTTATGTACTTGCGTCGGCGCAATCCGCCGGCCCGTTTGTCCAAGGGTCCCTGGATGCGCCTGCCGAAAAGCCTGTTGGCTTTCTCGGCGTCGTTCTTCCTGGTGACCCTGCCGGTGGCGGGCATCCTCCCGGAAAACTTCGGCGGTTGGCTGGTGGCGGCGATCCTGGGTGTCGGTGTGCTGTGGGGTGTGTCGGAATTGTTTTTCGGCATGACCTGGGGCGGGCCGATGAAACACGCCTTCGCCGGTGCCCTGCACCTGGCCTGGCACCGCCGAGCGGAGCGCTTTGGTGGCGGTCGTTCCACCGGTCTGAAGCCGTTGGACTTGAACGACCCTAGCGCATCGCTGGGTGTGGAAAAACCCAAGGACTTCACCTGGAACCAACTGCTGGGCTTCGATGCCTGCGTGCAGTGCGGCAAGTGTGAGGCTGCTTGCCCGGCGTTCGCTGCCGGCCAGCCGCTGAACCCGAAAAAACTCATCCAGGACATGGTCGTCGGCCTGGCCGGCGGCACCGATGCGAAATTCGCCGGCAGCCCGTATCCGGGTAAACCGGTGGGCGAACATGCTGGTAATCCCCATCAGCCAATCGTCAACGGCCTGGTGGACGCCGAGACCCTGTGGTCTTGCACCACCTGCCGGGCGTGCGTCGAGGAATGCCCGATGATGATCGAGCACGTCGATGCCATCGTCGACATGCGCCGCCACCTGACCTTGGAAAAAGGCGCCACGCCGAACAAGGGCGCCGAAGTGCTGGAAAACCTCATCGCCACCGACAACCCTGGCGGCTTCGCCCCGGGCGGGCGGATGAACTGGGCGGCGGACTTGAACCTCAATCTGCTCAGCGAGAAGAAATCCACCGACGTGCTGTTCTGGGTCGGCGACGGTGCTTTCGACATGCGCAACCAGCGCACCCTGCGCGCCTTCGTCAAAGTGCTCAAGGCGGCGAAGATCGACTTCGCCGTGCTCGGCCTCGAAGAACGCGACAGCGGCGACGTGGCCCGGCGCCTGGGCGATGAGGCGACGTTCCAGCTGTTGGCCAAGCGCAACATCCAGACCCTGGCCAAATACAGCTTCAACCGCATCGTCACCTGCGACCCCCACAGTTTCCATGTGCTGAAAAACGAATACGGTGCCTTCGATGGCAACTACCTGGTGCAGCACCACAGCACCTATATGGCGGAAATCATCGACGCCGGTGCGTTGAACCTCGGCCAGCACAAGGGCGACAGCGTGACTTATCACGACCCGTGCTACCTGGGCCGCTACAACGGCGAATACGAGGCGCCGCGCCAGGTGCTGCGTGCGCTGGGTATCGAGGTCAAGGAGATGCAGCGTTCCGGTTTCCGTTCGCGTTGCTGCGGCGGTGGCGGCGGCGCGCCGATCACCGACATCCCGGGCAAGCAGCGGATTCCTGACATGCGCATGGAAGACATCCGCGAAACCGGCGCCGAACTGGTGGCCGTGGGTTGTCCACAGTGCACCGCGATGCTGGAAGGCGTGGTCGAGCCGCGGCCGATGATCAAGGACATTGCCGAACTGGTGGCCGACGCGCTGCTGGAAGACGTGGCCCCGAGCAAACCGGTGACCCCGGTCAAACGTGAACTCGCGCAGGTGCATTCATGAGCACAATCATCCGCCGCGACCCTCGCGCCGAGTGGATCGCCCGCAACCGCCTGCACCCGCTTCACGCGGCCATGCAACCGGTGCAGCACAGCTGGATGGGGCCCAACGGCGTCATTCGCAAGAACGTTCATGGTGTCGGTTTCATCGGCCCCAATGGCATCAAGCGGATCGACCGCAGCGGTGCCCAGCAGGGTGGCGCGAGCAAACGCAGCGCTGCCGTTGAAGTGCAATTGCCGCTGCATCAGGTGCCGCAACCGGCGTTCTACATCAGTGTGGTGCCGGACATGGTCGGTGGCCGCTTGAGCAGCCACGACCGCGATCTGCTGGGCCTGGCCCATCAGCTTGCCGGCAGTGAAGGCGCAGTGCTGGCGGTGGTCTTCGGCGAGCATAAGGAAAACGCCTTCGCCACGGCCGGTGTCGACCGCTTGCTGGTGCTCGATGGCGAGGAATTCAGCGGTTATGCACCGGAACAACGGGTGCAAGGCCTGCGGGCTGTGGATAACCAGTTCAGCCCACGCCATTGGCTGTTGCCAGACAGCCGCACCGGTGGCGGCGAACTGGGCCGGCGCTTTGCTGCGGCCTTGGGTGAGCGCCCGGCCACGCGGGTCTGGCAGGTCAAGGGCGAAGAGTGTATCGGCCGCGCCGGTGCGGGCCTGCAAGACCTGGCCCGGCCATTGGCGCGCTTGATCCTGGCAGCGGCCGAATGCGCTGAACCGGTCAGCGAAACCCGCCACGAAGCCTTGCCGGTGGAGTTATCCACAAGCGTGGCCCGCAGCTTGTCGCGCATCGAAGACCTTGGTGCGGTGGCGGTGGACCCGGGCGCGATCCCGATGGCCGAGGCCGAATTCATTTTCTCCGGCGGCAACGGGGTCAAGGACTGGGCACTGTTCCACCAGACCGCAGCGGCCCTGGGCGCTACCGAAGGCGCTTCGCGGGTGGCGGTGGACGACGGCTTCATGGCCCGCGATCGCCAGGTCGGTGCGTCCGGCACCTGGGTTACGGCGCGGGTTTACGTGGCCGTGGGGATTTCCGGGGCGATCCAGCACCTGCAGGGCATTGGCGCCTGCGACAAGGTGGTGGCGATCAACCTCGATCCGGGTTGCGACATGATCAAACGGGCGGACCTGTCGGTGATCGGTGACAGCGCGGCGATTCTCCAGGCCTTGATCGCGGCGGTAGAGGCTTACCGCAACGAAGCCAAGCGCGATGCGGCTTAAGAAGGATAAGTTGATGAGTACCCAAGTGATCAGCCTCGTGTCCATCGGCGCCCACCCCACTTCCGGTCGGCCTCGGCGCGCCGAACAGGACGCCCGGGCCGTGGAGCTGGGCTTGCAACTGGCCGGCAGCGACCTGCAAGTGCTGCACGCTGGCGACGTGGCCGAACCGGCCCTGCGCGCCTATCTGGGCATGGGCCTGGATGAATTGCACGTGCTGGAAAACCCCGTCGGCGCCGACGCCCTACCGGCCCTGACCGATTACCTGCGTGATGCCGGTGCCCAAGTGGTGCTCACCGGCAGCCAGGCGGAAACCGGTGAAGGCTCGGGCATGCTGCCGTTCCTGCTGGCCGAGAGTCTCGGTTGGCCGCTGGTGGTGGGGTTGGCCCAGGTCGAGTCCATCGACAAGGGTGTGGCCCTGGTGCTGCAAGCCTTGCCTCGCGGCCAACGGCGACGTCTCAAAGTGCGCCTGCCGTTCCTGGCCACTGTGGATAACGCTGCGCCAAAGCCTCGGCAAAGCGCCTACGGCCCGGCCCGGCGGGGGGCATTGCATACCGAGGAGGTCGAAGTGATCGACGACACCTTGCTGGCGGTGGCAACCCTGCAACCGGCCAAGCCACGGCCCAAACGCTTGAAAGTGATCAAGGCCAAGAGCGGCGCCGACCGCATGAAAGCTGCCACGGCCAAGGCCAGTGGTGGAGGCGGGCAGGTGCTCAAGGGCGTGAGCCCGGAGGCGGGGGCCGAGGCGATTCTCAAGCTGTTGGTGGAGGAAGGAGTGGTTCGCTGACCTCAAGTACCCCCTAACCCCCTGTGGGAGCAAGCTTTGCTCCCACAGGGCTAGCTCCCACAAAGAATGGGCATGGTGGGTTACCCACAATCCCTGTGCGCGCTTCTGTGGATAACCTGTTCGCCCCTCTCTGCACCCCATGCAAATCAGGCCCTCCAGCCCTGCGTTCAAAAAACAATCAGTATAACTCACGGTTTTTATTGGCTTTTGCCTGTGAGTAGTTATTCGCTCCAGCCAAAACTTGCCCCCAATCTCTGTTGGCGCTTCTGTGGATAAGATGTTCGCTCTACGCTGCAACCCATACGAACCGGGGCGTTCAGCGAGTTGATCATAAACTGATCAAATAGCCTTTTTTTATCAGGAAAACCTCGATTTACAAGCCGTCCAAAGGGTTTTCCACAGAATCGTCAAATTTACCCCCAAACACTGTTGGTGCTTCTGTGGATAAGGTGTTCGCTTACCGCCACACGCCTTGTCGGGCACGGCTTACAGGGGTTTGATCAAAAAACAACCGATAGGCCGGTAAAACCGTCATTGTTCATAAGTCACGGTTTTTATTCACTTTGCCGGTGGAAAAATGCCGGGCATACACGTACTTGTCCCCATTTGCTGTGGGTGGTCATGTGGATAACTTGTTCGCCAAACGCTGCAAGCCACAGCGGGCATAGCGCAAATGGCGATAGATCAAATTTCATACAGTTCTAAGTCACACCCTTGACGAGGGTCTGCGGGCTGTCTTCACTCCATGGCACAAGGACATCGCCACTTTATCCACATCAGGTTCAGGGAGAACACATGATGGATAGCAAGGAACCCCGCTCACACCCGCAATCATCGGTGACCTGCGTCCCGACACCTCCCACCTCGTTGCATAAACGCATTCATCGTCGCGCCGTCAATCAGCGTGCGCGTCTATAGCGCCCGGGTTTCCCCTGTAGCACCGCTGACTGTCGCCGGACCCTGCAAGGGACGGTGGCCAGGCGTTCGTGCGCCTGTCGATTTGCAGGCAACCGCAGAGTTGCCCCTTCTGCCTGAGAGGACTTGAACATGACACGGATCTCGACCCCCATCAGTGATATCCAGGAGCACTACGACGTGATCGTCATCGGTTCGGGCTACGGGGGCGGCATTGCTGCCTCGCGTCTGTCCCGGGCCGGGCGCAAGGTGTGCCTGCTGGAGCGTGGCCGGGAGATCCAGCCCGGCGAATACCCCAATACCCTGCTCGCAGCCACCGAGGAACTGCAAGTCCACGACCCGGATGGCCACATCGGTTCGCGCACCGGGTTGTTCGACTTGCACGTCAACGCCCAGCAGAACGTGGTGGTCGGTTGTGGCCTGGGCGGCACGTCGCTGATCAATGCCAACGTTGCGCTGGAGCCGGAGCCTGGCGTGTTCGAGGACCCGCGCTGGCCCCAGGCAGTCCGTGAGCACCAGGACACGCTGCTCAAGGACGGCTACGCCCGGGCCCGGGAGATGCTCAAGCCCAACCCTTACCCCGCGTCGGAACCGAACCTGCCCAAGCTCGACGCGCACAAGAAGTCCGCCGATTACCTCAAGCAAGGCGCGCATTTCTACAAACCACCGATCAACGTGACGTTCGACAAGCTGCCCAACAACCTCAACCACGTCGGCGTCGAACAGCTGCCGTGCAATGGTTGTGGCGATTGCGTCTCGGGCTGTAACAACAAGGCCAAGAACACCACGCTGATGAACTACCTGCCGGATGCCTGGAACCACGGCGCGGAAATTTTCTGCCAGGCCGAGGTGCGGCACCTGGAGCGCGACGGCGATGGCTGGATCGTGCACTTCCAATACCTGGACAGCGGTCGCGAGATGTTCTCCGCGCCGACCCTGTTCGTGCGCGCCGACATCGTGGTGGTGTCTGCCGGCACCCTGGGCTCCACCGAAATCATGTTGCGCTCGCGGGACAAGGGCCTGTCGATGTCCAGCCAATTGGGCGAGCACATGAGCGGCAACGGTGACATCCTCGGCTTCGGCCACAACTGTGACCAGGTCATCAACGGCATCGGCTTCGGCGCCCATTCAGCCAAGGAACTGGAACCGGTGGGGCCGTGCATCACCTCGATCATCGACATGCGCACCGAGGGCGACTGGCGCAGCCGCATGGTCATCGAGGAGGGTTCGATTCCCGGCGCCCTCGGCCAGGCCATGGTGCCAAGCATGGCGGCGTTCGCCGGGATGATTGGCGTACCCACCGACACCGGCTTCGGCGCCAGCCTCAAGTACAAGGGGCGCGAAGCCGAGAGCTTCCTGCGCGGGCCGTATCACGGCGCGCTGCACAACATGCAGACCTACCTGATCATGAGCCATGACAACGCCAAGGGGCGCATGCTGCTCGACAGCAAGGATCAGTTGCGCATCGACTGGCCCGGCGTCGGCGAACAGGAGAACGTCACCCTCGGCAACGAGCGGCTGCACCAGAGCACCAAGGCCCTGGGCGGGATCTGGGTCGAGAACCCGATCTGGACCAAGCTGCTCAAGCACAGCATCGTCTCGGTCCATCCCCTGGGCGGTTGCGTGATGGGCGAGGATGCGACCCAAGGCGTGGTCAACCACAAGGGCCAGGTGTTCAGTGGCGCCAGCGGCACCGATGTCTACCCGGGCCTGTACGTGACTGACGGCGCGGTGATCCCGACGTCGCTGGCGGTCAACCCGCTGCTGACCATCTCGGCGGTGAGCGAGCGCAACATGGGGCTGCTGGCGGCTGATCGGGGTTGGATCATCGACTACACGCTGCCTTCGGCCCCGCGCAAAGCCGTGGCGGCGCCGACCCTCGGCGTGCAGTTCACTGAAACCATGAAGGGCTACTTTTCCACAGCCTTCACCCAACCCCAGGGCACCGACCTCAGCCTGTACGAAGCGGCGGCCAAGCGGGGCAAGGCCGACAACTCGCCCATCGAGTTCACGCTGACCATCACCGCCTCCGACCTCAACCGCCTGATCAAGGAGCCGGAACATGCGGCAACCCTGGTGGGCACCCTCGATGCACCGCTGCTCTCGCCGCAGCCGCTGGTCGCCAGCAATGGGGTGTTCAACCTGTTCGAGCAGTACCAGGAACAGGTTGGCGTGCGGCACATGAACTACGACATGAAGCTGACCGCCGAAGACGGCAGCGACTATTACTTCAGCGCCTTCAAGACCGTGCCCGAGGACAACGGTGTGCTGAACATCTGGCCTGACACCAGCACCCTGTACGTCACCCTCTATCGCGGGCCGGACAAGACCGGCGCGGTGATCGGCTCCGGGGTGATGCACATCCTGCCGGCGGACTTCGCCAAGCAGATGACCACCATGAAAGTGCTCAACGCCCGCAATGAGCGTGAGCGCGTGGAGGCACTGGCGCGGTTCGGCAAGTTCTTTGCCGGCATCTTGTGGGAGAGCTATGGCGGTGTCTTCGCCGGCGATGTCTACTTCAACCCGGACGCACCGCCCCGGTTGAAACGGCCGTTGGATGCACCGGCGCCGGCCGTGCATTTCTTCCAGACCGAAGACAACGTCGAGTTGCGCCTGACCCGTTACCAGGCCGGCACCAAAGGCCCGGTGATGTTGGTTCATGGCCTGGGCGTGGGCTCGAATATTTTCTCCACCGACACCATTCACACCAACCTGCTGGAATACCTCTGCAAGCACGAATACGACGTCTGGCTGTTGGATTTGCGGGTGAGCATCCTGCTGCCGGCCAGCAAAAATGAATGGAACGGCGACCAGGTGGCCCAGTACGATTTCAAGGCCGCCATCGAGCAGATCCAGCAGGCGACCCTGGCCCGTGACGTGCAATGCGTGGTGCATTGCTACGGCGCGACGACCTTCTTCATGTCGATGCTGGCGGGCTTGCAGGGCGTGCGTTCGGTGGTCTGCTCGCAGATCGCCGCCGACACGGTGGTTGCCACCGCCACCGGTCTGAAAGCCGGTTTGCATTTGCCGGGGATGCTCGATGCCATCGGCATCAAGTCCCTCACGGCCTACGCCGACACCAAGGAAAGCTGGTTCAACAAACTCTACGACAAGGCCCTTAACGGCTATGCCCGGATCGAGGCCCAGGGCTATTGCACCAACCCGGTCTGTCATCGCATCACGTTCATGTATGCGTCGCTGTACCGCCACGACACCCTCAACGAAACCCTGCACGACAACCTGCATGAGTTGTTCGGCGAGTCGAATATCCAGACCTTCGAGCACCTGGCGCTGATCGTGCGCAAGGGGCACCTGGTGGACTTCAAGGGCAACGACGTCTACATGCCGCATTTCGATCGGTTGAAATTGCCGATCTGCTTCATCAGCGGCGCCGACAACCAGTGCTACCTGCCGCAAAGCACTCTCAAGACCTACGAACGACTGTGCGAGATGCACGGCCCGCAGTTGTTCAGCCGCCACGAAGTGCCGGGGTACGGCCACATCGACTGCATGTTCGGCAAGGATGCGGTGGTGGATGTGTATCCGATCATCCTTGAGCACCTGGAGAAGACGGCGTTGGGCTAGCTGATCGTTCCCACGCTCCGCGTGGGAATGCCGCCATGGACGCTCTGCGTCCGCTGTTGTGACGCAGAGCGTCACGGGATGCATGCCCACGCAGAGCGTGGGAACGATCAAGGGAAATGCCATGAACACTTACATCCGCTGGTTCCAACGCATCATCTGGGTCGGGATTGTCATGAACATGTTCTTCGCGATCCCGGCGCTGTTCGCGCCGGCATTGCTGACGTCCATGATCGGCCTGCCGCCCGTGTTATCCGATCCCTGGCTGGAGAACGCCGGCATGTTGCTGGTGGGGATCAGCCTGTTCTACATGCCCTCGGGGTTCAACGCGCCGCGTTTCGTGGTGCATTCGTGGTTGTGCGTGCTGTCGCGGCTGGTGGCGGTGGTGTTCTGGATCTACCTGATCAACACCAACAACCAGGGCCAGCTGTTCGTGCCGATGCTGATGGGCGACCTGAGCATGTTCCTGATCCTGGGCGTGCTGCTGTACCTGGGCAGCCCGGTGGCCAATCGTCCGCTGGCCTTGCTCTGCGCCGGTTGGCGGGAATGGCGCGCCGGTTGGGCGCTGCGCTGGCAGAGCCACGGTTTCAAGGTCGGCACGCTGGTGGTGCTGCTGGTGCTGGGCTTCATCGGCTACCAGACCTGGTACCAGATGATCCGGGAAGTCCCGCAACCGGACTTCGCCTCCGACGAAGACCATTACAAATACGCCGCCATCGGCCTGGGCATCGAGGCGCGGATTCCCTACTACCTGTTCGCCGTGCTGCCGCAGATGTGCCCGGAAAAACTGCCCAAGCCGGGTGGCTACGAGGTGTTCGGTTTTCTCTATGAAAACGGCAAAGACCTGCCCATTGGCATGGCCAAGCGGCAGCTCGGTTACCCCACGGTGGAACCCAACTGTGCCCTGTGTCACACCGGCTCCTATCGGGCCAATGCCAGTGACGTAGCGGTTCCGGTCGCTAGCGCGCCGGCCAATACCCTGCAACTGCAGGCCTTCCAGTGGTTCGCCTACGAGTGCGCCAGCGACCCGAAATTCACCCCCCAGGCGGTGATGGCGGCGATCAATGGCAAGTTCCAACTGGGTTTTTTCGAGAAGCTGTACAACCGTTACCTGATCATTCCGATGGCCAAGAGTGCGCTGCTCAAACAGAAGCAGGCGTATGCCTGGCAGAAGCTGCGTCCGGCCCAGGGGCCAGGGCGGACCGACACCTTCAACCCGACCAAAATGGTGGTGTTCGGCTTCCCGGATGACTCCACCATCGGCACCGTGGATCTGCCGCAGGTCTGGAACCAGAAACCGCGCGAGTCCATGTACCTGCATTGGGACGGCAATAACAACAAGATCCACGAACGCAACTACGCAGCGGCCATGGCCGTGGGCGCGACGCCGCAATCGGTGCTGCCACCGAGTTTCAATCGCGTCACGAACTGGCTGCTGGGCCACAAGGCGCCGGCCTGGCCGTTCGCCCTGGACCAGGCGAAAGTCGCCCAAGGCAAACCGATCTGGGAGAAAAACTGCGCCAGCTGCCACGATTTTGGCCGCAGCGACACCGGTCAGGTCACCACCAACATCGACCAGTTGGGCACCGATCCCCATCGCTTGAATTCCTTCACCACCGGCCTGGTGACGGCGTTCCACGGCTTCAAGAAACCGCCGTTCGACTTTGGCGCCTACCGCAAGACCCAGAGCTACAGCAACACGCCCACCGACGGTATCTGGCTGCGCGCGCCGTACCTGCACAACGGTTCGGTGCCGACCCTGTGGGATTTGCTGCAACCGCCGGAGCAACGTCCGCAAGTGTTCTACACCGGCTCCGACATCTACGACCAGGAGAAGGTCGGCTTCATCACCCGCGGCGCGCAGATGAAGGCGTCGGCGGATTTCAAATACGACACCCGCCTGGAAGGCAACCACAACGGTGGCCACCTGTATGGCACGCAGCTGTCGGACGTCGATAAACGGGCCCTGATCGAATTCATGAAGACCCTGTAGCCCAGGGCATTGCGAAGGAGCGTTCACATGTCATTACTGCACCATTGGGAACATGAGTTCGACAAGGTCAAGGTCCGCCTGCATGGGTTGGTCACGCGGCTGGAGATGTCCTGGAAAAAACTGGTCAACGACCTCGAGCCCGAGGAGTTCCAGGCCATCGTCAAGCTGCTGCAGCGAGGCCACGACCAGGCCCAGCATGTCATCGAGCATGGCGACCTGCCGGACGACGAGCCGGCCGTGCCGTGGGAGTTGTCCCACGGTTTGTCGATCCTCAAAATCGGCAACGCCACGCCCTTGCCGCAAAGCGTGGACGAGTTGCCGACCCGGGTACTCAAGGACGGCACCTTGCTCGGCTGCCGCAAATGGGAACTGCTGGATCTGTTGTGGAGCGAGGCGCTGCTCAAGTGGATCGAGAACCTGCGCCACCACGCGCCGTTCGCCACCAACCCGGCGCTGGTGAAAATGGACAGCGACGTGGTGCTGGCCATCGCTGGCGACTGGGGCACCGGGCCGTTCGACAGTCACGCCCCGGCGGTGGCGGTGGCCAACCAGATGCAACTGGCCCTGGCCGATTTCACCATCCATCTGGGCGACGTGTATTACGCCGGCACCCATTCCCAGGAAGACGTCGACATGGTCGGCTGGCCCCAGGGCAAGCACGGCGCGTTCACCCTCAACTCCAACCACGAGATGTACAGCGGTGCCCACGGCTATTTCAAGGAGCTGTCCAAGCGTTTCCCGGTGCAACAGGGCACCAGTTACTTTGCCTTGTACAACGACGACTGGCTGGTGGTTGGCCTCGACAGCGCCTACGCCTCGGACGCCATGAACCTGTACATGGACGGCACCCTCAACACCCAGCAGATCGAGTGGATGAAAACCCTGCCCAAACGCAAGAAACTCATGGTGCTCAGTCATCACCAGGGTTTTGATATTTCCGGGCACAACAAGACGGCGCTTTACCAACCGGTGTGCGATGCCTTGGGGCGTGAACCGGACTACTGGTACTGGGGGCATTTGCACAACGGCATCTGCTACGCACCGCAAGGCGGATTGCATGCGCGCTGCGCCGGGCACGGGGCGATCCCCTATGGCACCACCAGCGAATTGAACGGGCATGCCGGGGTATTGTGGTCGGAGACCCAATTGGCGGGTGACGAGGCGTATCCGCTGCGGGTGTTGAACGGGTATGTGAAGGTGCGGCTGAAGGGGGAGGAGATTGTCGAGACGTTTTATGGGGAGGATGGCAGTGTGCGGTGGTCTTCACATTAGTCGTCAGCTGTTAGACCGCCTTCGCGAGCAAGCCCGCTCCCACATTCGACCGCATTCCTTCTGAAGAAACTCGGTCAACTGTGGGAGCGGGCTTGCTCGCGAAGCTTTTAGTTTTTAGCCCTGGACCGGAACGCCCTTGAGGTAAGGCGCCGGCTCGGCCCCCAGGTTGTTGAGCATGCGCTCGCTGTACCAGTCGACGAAGTTCACCACGCCGAACTCATAGGTCTTGGAGTACGGGCCTGGCTGGTAGGCGGTGGAGTTGATGCCGCGCTGGTTTTCTTCGGCCAGGCGACGGTCCTGGTCGTTGGTGGCGTCCCAGACTTCGCGCATGCGCGCCACGTCGTAGTCCACGCCTTCGACCGCGTCCTTGTGCACCAGCCACTTGGTGGTGACCATGGTTTCCTGGGCGCTGATCGGCCATACGGTGAACACGATGATGTGGTCGCCCATGCAGTGGTTCCACGAGTGCGGCAGGTGCAGGATGCGCATCGAGCCCAGGTCCGGGTTCTTGATGCGGCCCATCAGCTTGGCGCAGCCTTGCTTGCCGTCCATGGTCATCGACACGGTGCCCTTGAGCAGCGGCATGCGTACGATGCGGTTGCGCAGGCCGAAGCTGGCGTGGGCGTAAGGGATCTTCTCGGCATCCCAGGCGGCGGCGGAAGCGGCCACGTGGTCCTTGAAGGCCTGGTCGGCCCGCGGGTCGGTGACGTCGTCCCATTCCAGCAGGGTCTTGAGCAGTTCAGGGTGCGAGGCGTTGCAGTGGTAGCACTCGCGGTTGTTTTCCAGCACCAGTTTCCAGTTGGCCTTTTCCATCAAGGTGGTTTGCACCGCCACCTTGGTGTTCTCCATGTCGTACGGTTCCATGTAATGGTTCAGCGTCGACAGGAAGTCATCGATGGCCGGCGGGTTCTCGGCCAGGCTGATGAAGATGTAGCCACCCGCGGTCTTCACGTTCACAGGCTTGAGGCCGTACTGCTTCATGTCGAAGTCGGCGCCCATCTCGGTGCCGGCGAACAACAGGCGACCGTCCAGCTCGTAGGTCCACTGGTGGTAGTGGCAGACCAGTTTGGCGACCTTGCCCTTGTCGCTGGTGCACAGCCGCGAACCACGGTGGCGGCAGACGTTATGGAACGCGTGCACCACGCCCTCGGCACCGCGAATCACGATGATCGGGTTCTTGCCGACTTGCAGGGTCAGGTAATTGCCCTTGGCCGGGATCTCGCAGGTCATGCCGGCGATCAACCATTCTTTCTGGAAGATTTCCTGCATATCGATATCAAACAGGCGCTCATCGGAGTAGAACGGCTGCGGCAGCGAAAAGGTGCGCTCGCGCTCTTGCAGCATTTGCGCGGTGGCCTTGCGTGCGGGTTCCAGCGGATCGCCCAGGCTCAGGGTAGTGGTGACGTCCATCGTTTTATCCTCATGGCCCTCTACGTGGCCGGCGAAAAATGACTAATCGGTTGTGCTACGCAAGGCAGAAAACTTTGTTTATCTGTTGGGGCGAGTGTGGGGCCGCGCAGGGGCGCAACCTTATCCATGGGCGACATGGCCCAATCTGTTCCCGACGCGCTAGCCCCGGTAGTTAAGGGCTGGTCGCGATAAGTATGTGAATGTCGCAGATAGGTAAATGGTCACCCAGGCGCCTGCGCACAATCGCCCTCATGAAGGCCGACAGTCGGCCGTGGAGATCAGCATGTCCAATAACTTCCTGAACCCGGTCACGACCCAGACCTGGGCCAATGGCCGACATATCGTACGTTGCGTCAAAGTCATCCAGGAAACCTGGGATGTGCGCACCTTCTGCTTCATGGCTGACCAGCCGATCCTGTTCTTTTTCAAGCCTGGGCAGTTCGTCACCCTGGAGCTGGAAATCGAAGGCCAGCCGATCATGCGCTCCTACACCATCTCCAGCTCGCCGTCGGTGCCCTACAGTTTCTCGGTGACCATCAAGCGCGTGCCGGGGGGCAAGGTTTCCAACTGGCTGCACGACACCCTGCATGAAGGCCAGGAGCTGGCGGTGCACGGGCCGGTGGGGTTGTTCAACGCCATCGATTTCCCGAGCCCGAAAGTCCTGTACCTGAGCGGTGGCGTGGGGATCACGCCGTGCATGTCCATGGCGCGCTGGTTCTACGACACCAACGCCAATGTCGACATGACCTTTATCCACAGCGCCCGCTCGCCCAAGGACATCATCTACCACCGCGAGCTGGAGCACATGGCGTCGCGGATCGACAACTTCAGCTTGCACCTGATCTGCGAAAAACACGGCCTGGGCGAGCCCTGGGCCGGCTATCGCGGTTATCTGAACCACAAGATGCTGGAACTGATGGTGCCCGACTTCCTCGAGCGCGAGGTGTTCTGCTGCGGCCCGACCCCGTACATGACCGCAGTCAAGCGCTTGCTGGAAGCGGCCGGCTACGACATGAAGCGTTACCACGAGGAATCCTTCGGCGCCACGCCACCGGAAGCTCGCGCCGACGCCGTGGAACAGGCCGAACAAGCGGCCGACGCCCCGCAAGTCGACGCAGCGGACCTGCACCTGGTGGAGTTCACCTCCTCGGGCAAGAGCATTCGCGTGGGGCCGGGCGAAACCGTGCACGCCGCGGCTGCCAAGCTCGGCATGATGATCCCCAAGGCCTGCGGCATGGGCATCTGCGGCACCTGCAAGGTGCTGAAGCTGGGCGGGGAAGTGGAAATGGACCACAACGGGGGTATCACCGAGGACGACGAGGCCGAGGGGTATATCCTGTCGTGCTGCAGCGTGCCGAAGGGGGATGTGCGGATCGATTTCTGATCTGCCCATCCTAGTGGCGGTGAGCCCCCCCCTGTGGGATCAAGGCCTGTGGGAGCAAAGCTTGCTGTGGGAGCAAAGCCTGTGGGAGCAAGGCTTGCCCGCGATGAAAGCGACGGGGTCTCCCATGGACCGAGCCGTCTGCATCGCGAGCAAGCTTTGCTCCCACAGTAAGCCTCTTTCACCACGGCGGGCATGACAGGCCGGGGCGGCTTTCCTAGCTCGCCATCACTTCCCGAATATCCGCCGCCAATTCCCGCACTCGCGCTTCTTCGGTATCCCACGAGCACATGAAGCGTGCGCCGCCTTTGCCAATGAATGTGTAGAAACGCCAGCCCTTGGCGGTCAGCGCGGCGATGGCCGGTTCCGAGAGTTGCAGGAACACGCCGTTGGCCTGGACCGGGAACATCAGTTCCACGTCGGGAATGTCGCTGACCAGCTCTGCCAGCAATTGGGCGCAGTGGTTGGCGTGGCGGGCGTGCTTGAGCCAGGCCTGGTTTTGCAGCAAACCGACCCAGGGCGCGGAGAGGAAGCGCATCTTCGAGGCCAGTTGCCCGGCCTGTTTGCAGCGATAGTCGAAGTCTTCGGCCAGGTCATGGTTGAAGAACAGGATCGCTTCACCCACCGCCATGCCGTTTTTCGTGCCGCCGAAGCACAACACGTCCACGCCGGCCTTCCAGGTCAGGTCGGCCGGGGAGCAGCCGAGGAAGGCGCAGGCGTTGGAAAAACGCGCGCCGTCCATGTGCAGGTTCAGCCCCAGTTCCTTGCAGGTGACGCTGATGGCGCGGATTTCTTCCGGGGTGTAGACGCTGCCGACTTCCGTGGCCTGGGTCAGGGTCACGACCCGGGGCTTGGGGTAGTGGATGTCCTGGCGCTTGAGGGCGATCTCACGGATCGACTCGGGGGTCAGCTTGCCGTTTTCAGTGCGCGCCACCAGCAGCTTGGAACCGTTGGAGAAGAACTCCGGTGCGCCGCATTCGTCGGTTTCGACGTGGGCGGTTTCCGAGCAGATCACGCTGTGGTAACTCTGGCACAGTGAGGACAACGCCAACGAGTTGGCCGCCGTGCCGTTGAACGCGAAGAACACTTCGCAGTCGGTTTCGAACAAGGCCCGGAAATCGTCCGCCGCGCGGTGGGTCCACTCGTCGTCGCCGTAGGCGCGTTGGTGACCCTGGTTGGCTTCTTCCATGGCCGCCCAGGCTTCGGGGCAAATGCCGGAATAGTTGTCGCTGGCAAACTGTTGACTCTTGTCGGTCATGGCCTTGCTCCTTGAATAGAGAGTCCTGGATAAAGAAGATCCCTGGCGGAATGCCCGGGTGGGGCGTTCCATGGTTCGGCGTGTTTGGGTCCACAGCGCCGTGGTCGATCATGGTTCGGCGCGCTTGAGTGTGCAACGCCGTGATCTATGTTGGTGCGCACTTTACCCAAGATTAGTGGGGGAACACACCGGATGTTTCTGTCGGAAAGTATCAAAGTCATCGAGCTGTTTCACACATGAACCGGCGTGACGGCGCCCTGGACCTGCTCAAGTGGCTGGCTCTGTTGGCGATGGTGCTCGATCATCTGCGATATGTCGGTTTCTCCGTCGATTGGCTATATGTGCCGGGACGCCTGGCGTTCCCGTGGTTCTGCCTGGCGATGGCGGCGAACCTGGCGCGCAACGACGCCAGCACCGCCCCCTGGCGTTACCTGGGCTGGCTGCTGCTATTCAGCGCCGTCAGCGAAATCCCCTACCGCTTGTTCATTCCCGATCCCACCACCCTGAATGTGATGCCGACCCTGGTGCTGGGATTGTTGGTGGCGCGCGGTTGGCAGGTGCCCACCCTGGAGGCGCGATGCCTGGCCGCGGTGGCGTTGTTGTTGGCGGCGCTGTTTTCATCGCAACTGATGTTCGGGTTCTTTGGTGTGCTGCTGCCGCTGGCGATGTTGCTGGTATTCAAGCGTCCCTTGTATATGGCCTTGTTGCCGGGATTGGTCTGCGTGGCGGCCAATCAATGGCGGGTGCTGTATGGCGCGGCGTGGCTGGGGGAGCCAGTGGCGATCGGCGGGCTGGTGGCTTGCCTGATCGCGCCATGGCTCGGGCTGATGCTTTTGCGACAGGCGGGTCGTTTTCATCCACCGGCGATGCGGCGCTGGGCCTATGGCCTTTATCCCGCGCATTTTCTACTGTTGCTCGCGGTTCGCCAGATCGCCGCATAGCCCTGTGGGAGCAGCATTTTTGGAGCCAAGCTGTGGGAACAATACCTGTGGGAGCAAGGCCTGTGGGAGCAAGGCTTGCCCGCGATGAAAACGCCGCGGTCTCCCGTGGACCGAGGCGCCTGGATCGCGAGCAAGCTTTGCTCCCACAAATCTCAGTTCCCACAGTGCTATCGCGCAGGCCTTGCTCTCCGACTCTTTGGTCCCATGTCGTAAACGCACCTTTGCGTGGCGTCCATAGGCATTTGACATGCCTGCGCCAGCCATACCATCGCATCCAAAGGGCACGACCGAATGGTCCGTGCCTCACCGAGACGAAAGGCGCACCGCCGCCGCTGGGAGAGACGCGATGTTCAGCAAGCAAGACCAAATCCAAGGCTACGATGATGCACTGCTGGCGGCGATGAACGCCGAAGAGCAACGCCAGGAAGATCACATCGAGCTGATCGCGTCAGAGAACTACACCAGCAAGCGCGTGATGGAGGCCCAGGGCAGCGGCCTGACCAACAAGTACGCCGAAGGTTATCCGGGCAAGCGCTACTACGGTGGCTGCGAGCACGTCGACAAAGTCGAAGCGCTGGCCATCGAGCGCGCCAAGCAGTTGTTCGGTGCCGATTACGCCAACGTCCAGCCGCATTCCGGTTCTTCGGCCAACAGCGCCGTGTACCTGGCCTTGTTGCAGGCCGGCGACACCATCCTGGGCATGAGCCTGGCCCACGGCGGTCACCTGACCCACGGTGCCAAGGTGTCGTCTTCGGGCAAGCTCTACAACGCGGTGCAATACGGCATCGACACCACCACCGGCCTGATCGACTACGACGAAGTCGAGCGCCTGGCGGTCGAGCACAAGCCGAAGATGATCGTTGCCGGTTTCTCCGCTTACTCCAAGACCCTGGACTTCCCACGTTTCCGCCAGATCGCCGACAAGGTCGGTGCCCTGCTGTTCGTTGACATGGCCCACGTTGCCGGTCTGGTCGCCGCGGGTCTGTACCCTAATCCACTGCCTTACGCCGACGTGGTCACCACCACCACCCACAAGACCCTGCGTGGTCCACGTGGCGGCCTGATCCTGGCCAAGGCCAACGAAGAGATCGAGAAAAAGCTCAACGCCGCCGTATTCCCCGGCGCCCAGGGCGGCCCGTTGATGCACGTGATCGCCGGCAAGGCGGTGTGCTTCAAGGAAGCGGCGGAGCCTGGCTTCAAGGCTTATCAGCAGCAAGTGATCGATAACGCCCAGGCCATGGCTGGCGTGTTCATCAAGCGCGGCTACGATGTAGTGTCCGGTGGCACCGATAACCACCTGTTCCTGGTCAGCCTGATCCGTCAGGGCCTGACCGGCAAGGACGCCGATGCTGCCCTGGGCCGCGCCCACATCACCGTCAACAAGAACGCCGTGCCGAACGACCCGCAATCGCCGTTCGTGACCTCGGGCCTGCGCATTGGCACCCCGGCGGTGACCACGCGTGGTTTCAAGGTGACCCAGTGCGTCACGCTGGCCGGCTGGATCTGCGACATTCTCGACAACCTCGGCGATGCCGATGTCGAGGCCAATGTCGCGCAGCAAGTGGCGGCCCTGTGCGCGGACTTCCCGGTTTATCGCTGAGTCGGTTTTGGAGTAATGACTATGCAACGCTATTCGGGCTTCGGCCTCTTCAAACACTCTCTCAGCCATCACGAAAACTGGCAGCGGATGTGGCGCACGCCGACCCCGAAAAAGGTCTATGACGTGGTCATCGTCGGCGGTGGCGGGCACGGCCTGGCGACCGCCTACTACCTGGCCAAGGAACACGGCATCACCAACGTGGCCGTGGTCGAGAAGGGCTGGCTGGGCGGCGGTAACACCGCGCGCAACACCACCATCGTGCGCTCCAACTACCTGTGGGACGAATCGGCCCACCTGTACGAACACGCGATGAAATTGTGGGAAGGCCTGTCCCAGGACTTGAACTACAACGTGATGTTCTCCCAGCGTGGCGTCTACAACCTGTGCCACACCCTGCAGGACATCCGTGATTCCGAGCGTCGCGTCAGCGCCAACCGTCTCAACGGCGTGGACGGCGAGCTGCTCAACGCCAAGCAAGTGGCCGACGAGATCCCGTACCTGGATTGCTCGAAAAACACCCGTTACCCGGTGATGGGCGCCACCGTCCAGCGTCGCGGCGGCGTGGCCCGTCACGATGCCGTGGCCTGGGGCTTTGCCCGGGCGGCGGACGCGTTGGGCGTGGACCTGATCCAGCAGACCGAAGTGATCGGTTTCCGCAAGGAAAACGGCGTGTGCATCGGCGTGGAAACCAACAAGGGCTTCATCGGCGCCAAGCGCGTCGGCGTGGTGACCGCCGGTAACTCCGGGCACATGGCCAAGCTCGCGGGCTTCCGCCTGCCGATCGAATCCCACCCGCTGCAAGCGCTGGTGTCCGAGCCGATCAAGCCGATCATCGACAGCGTGATCATGTCCAACGCCGTGCACGGCTACATCAGCCAGTCCGACAAGGGTGACCTGGTGATCGGTGCCGGTATCGACGGCTACAACGGCTACGGCCAGCGTGGCTCGTACCCGGTGATCGAACACACGGTCCAGGCCATCGTCGAGATGTTCCCGGTGTTGTCCCGCGTACGCATGAACCGCCAGTGGGGCGGCATCGTCGACACCACGCCGGACGCCTGCCCGATCATCTCCAAGACCCCGGTGCCGAACATGTTCTTCAACTGCGGTTGGGGCACCGGTGGCTTCAAGGCCACCCCGGGCTCGGGCAACGTCTTCGCTGCAAGCCTGGCCAAGGGTGAAATGCACCCGCTGGCCGCACCGTTTTCCATCGACCGTTTCCACAACGGCGCACTGATCGACGAACACGGCGCTGCTGCCGTCGCCCACTAACAGGAGAAATCCCTATGTTGCACATCTTCTGTCCTCACTGCGGCGAACTGCGCTCCGAAGAGGAATTCCATGCATCCGGCCAGGCGCATATCCCGCGTCCACTGGATCCGAATGCCTGCACCGACGAACAGTGGGGCGACTACATGTTCTTCCGTGACAACCCACGCGGGTTGCACCACGAGCTGTGGGATCACGTCGCCGGTTGCCGCCAGTACTTCAACGTGACCCGCGACACCGTGACCTACGAGATTCTCGAAACCTACAAGATCGGCCAAAAGCCGCAATTCACCGACAAGGCTGACAGTCCGAAAGCGGCCGCGCAGGCTCTGGGAGAGAAGGTATGAGCCAGATCAATCGCCTGTCCAACGGCGGACGGATCGACCGCAACAAAGCGCTGAGCTTCACCTTCAACGGCCAGACCTACAAAGGCTTCGAGGGCGATTCCCTGGCCGCCGCGTTGCTGGCCAACGGTGTCGACATCATCGGCCGCAGCTTCAAGTATTCGCGTCCGCGCGGCATCTTCGCCGCCGGTGCCGAAGAGCCGAACGCGGTGCTGCAGATCGGTGCCACCGAAGCCACGCAAATTCCGAACGTGCGCGCCACGCAACAGGCGCTGTACCAGGGTTTGGTCGCCACCAGCACCAACGGCTGGCCGAACGTGAACAACGACATGATGGGGATTCTCGGCAAGGTCGGCGGCAAGCTGATGCCGCCGGGCTTCTACTACAAAACCTTCATGTACCCGCAATCGTTCTGGATGACCTACGAGAAGTACATCCGCAAGGCCGCAGGGCTAGGTCGCTCGCCGACCGAGAACGATCCGGACACCTACGACTACATGAACCGTCACTGCGACGTGCTGATCGTCGGCGCAGGCCCCGCTGGCCTGGCCGCCGCACTGGCCGCGGCCCGCAGCGGTGCGCGCGTTATCCTGGCCGATGAGCAGGAAGAGTTCGGCGGCAGCCTGCTCGAATCCCGCGAGAGCCTGGACGGCAAGCCGGCGACCGAGTGGGTCGCTGCTGCGGTGGCTGAACTGCAATCGATGCCGCAAGTGTTGCTGTTGCCTCGCGCCACGGTGAACGGTTACCACGACCATAACTTCCTGACCATCCACGAGCGCCTCACCGACCACCTCGGCGACCGTGCACCGATCGGCCAGGTCCGCCAGCGCATCAACCGCGTCCGCGCCAAGCGCGTGGTCCTGGCGACCGGCGCCTGCGAGCGCCCGCTGGTCTATGGCAACAACGACGTGCCGGGCAACATGCTGGCCGGTGCGGTGTCCACCTACGTGCGTCGCTACGGCGTGGCACCGGGCAAGAAACTGCTGCTGAGCACCAACAACGACCACGCCTATCGCGTGGCCCTGGACTGGTTCGACGCCGGCCTGCAAGTGGTGGCTGTCGCCGATGCGCGCAGCAACCCGCGTGGTGCGCTGGTGGAAGAAGCCCGCGCCAAGGGCATTCGCATCCTCACCGGCAGCGCCGTGATCGAGGCCCGTGGCAGCAAGCGCGTCACCGGGGCACGTGTTGCCGCGATCGACGTCCGTGCTCACAAAGTCACCAGCCCCGGCGAATGGCTGGACTGCGACCTGGTGGCCAGCTCCGGCGGCTACAGCCCGGTGGTTCACCTGGCTTCGCACCTGGGTGGCAAGCCGATCTGGCGTGAAGACATCCTCGGTTTCGTACCGGGCGAAGCACCGCAAAAGCGTGTCTGCGTCGGTGGTGTGAACGGTGTCTACAGCCTCGGTGATACCTTGGCTGACGGTTTTGAAGGCGGCGTGCGCGCGGCCAACGAAGCCGGCTTCAAAGCGGTGGAGGGTGTGTTGCCCAAAGCCCTGAGCCGTCATGAAGAGCCAACCCTGGCGCTGTTCCAGGTGCCCCACGAAAAATCCACTGCACGGGCGCCGAAGCAATTCGTCGACCTGCAGAACGACGTCACCGCCGCCGCCATCGAGCTCGCCACCCGCGAAGGCTTCGAGTCGGTGGAACACGTCAAGCGCTACACCGCACTGGGCTTCGGTACCGACCAGGGCAAGCTGGGCAACGTCAACGGCCTGGCCATCGCGGCCCGCTCGCTGAACGTGAGCATCCCGCAGATGGGCACCACCATGTTCCGTCCGAACTACACGCCGGTGACCTTCGGCGCGGTGGCGGGCCGGCATTGCGGGCACATCTTCGAGCCAGTGCGCTTCACCGCGCTGCATGCCTGGCATGTGAAAAGCGGCGCCGAGTTCGAAGACGTCGGCCAGTGGAAGCGTCCTTGGTACTTCCCGAAGAACGGCGAAGACATGCATGCCGCGGTCAAGCGCGAATGCAAGGCCGTGCGTGACAGTGTTGGCCTGCTGGACGCCTCGACCCTGGGCAAGATCGACATCCAGGGTCCGGATGCTCGCGAGTTCCTCAACCGCGTCTACACCAACGCCTGGACCAAGCTCGACGTGGGCAAGGCCCGCTACGGCCTGATGTGCAAGGAAGACGGCATGGTCTTCGACGACGGCGTAACGGCCTGTCTGGCGGACAACCACTTCCTGATGACCACCACCACCGGCGGCGCGGCGCGCGTGCTGCAATGGCTGGAAATCTATCACCAGACCGAATGGCCGGACCTGAAGGTGTACTTCACCTCAGTCACCGACCACTGGGCAACCATGACCCTGTCGGGACCCAACAGCCGCAAGCTGCTGGGCGACGTCACCGACATCGACCTGGACAAGGACGCTTTCCCGTTCATGACCTGGAAGGAAGGCCTGGTGGGCGGCGTACCGGCGCGGGTGTTCCGCATCTCGTTCACCGGTGAGCTGTCGTACGAAATCAACGTGCAGGCCGACTACGCCATGGGCGTGCTCGAGCAGATCGTCGAGGCCGGCAAAAAGTACAACCTGACCCCGTATGGCACCGAGACCATGCACGTACTGCGGGCCGAGAAGGGCTTCATCATCGTCGGTCAGGACACTGACAGCTCGATGACCCCGGACGACCTGAACATGGGCTGGTGCGTAGGCCGGACCAAACCGTTCTCGTGGATTGGCTGGCGCGGCATGAATCGCGAAGATTGCGTGCGTGAAGAGCGCAAGCAACTGGTGGGCCTCAAGCCGATCGACCCGAATGTCTGGCTGCCGGAGGGTGCGCAACTGGTGTTCAACACCAAGCAGGCGATCCCGATGACCATGGTTGGTCACGTGACCTCCAGCTATGCCCACAACTCCCTGGGTTATTCATTTGCCATGGGCGTGGTCAAGGGCGGCCTCAAGCGGATGGGCGAGCGCGTGTTCGCGCCATTGGCCGACGGCAGCGTGATCGAGGCAGAGATTGTTTCTTCGGTGTTCTTCGATCCGAAGGGGGATCGGCAGAATATCTAACATTTAAGCCCTGTGGTGGGGGCGTGTGGGAGCAAAGCTTGCTCGCGATGCAGGCGACACGGTAGCCATCAGACCGAGTTATCGTTCATCGCGGGCAAGCCTTGCTCCCACAGCGCCACCCACCGGCAGGTCGAACAAGCATTCAGACAGGTGCTCCATATGACCGCAGTCAACGTGTACCCACAACGCCCAACCACCGGGGCCAAGGCCGAGTCGTCGCTGCACCATGCCGACCTCGCCAGCCTGGTGGGCAAGGGCCGCAAGAACGCCGGTGTGACCGTGCGCGAGAAAAAACTCCTGGGCCACCTGACCCTTCGTGGCGACGGTCACGACCCGGCGTTCGCCGCCGGCGTGCACAAGGCCCTGGGCCTGGAATTGCCGGGCGCCCTGACCGTCATCGTCAAGGGTGAAACCAGCCTGCAATGGCTTGGCCCGGACGAATGGCTGCTGGTGGTGCCCACGGGCGAAGAGTTTGCCGCCGAGCAGAAACTGCGTGAAGCCCTGGGCGACCTGCACATCCAGATCGTCAACGTCAGCGGTGGCCAGCAGATCCTCGAACTGTCCGGCCCGAACGTGCGCGACGTGCTGATGAAGTCCACCAGCTATGACGTTCACCCAAGCAACTTCCCGGTGGGCAAGGCCGTGGGCACGGTGTTCGCCAAGTCGCAACTGGTGATCCGCCACACGGGCGAAGACACCTGGGAACTGGTGATCCGCCGCAGCTTCTCGGATTACTGGTGGCTGTGGTTGCAGGATGCCGCGGCTGAGTATGGGTTGAGCGTGCAGGCCTGATGTCGATCGTTCCCACGCTCTGCGTGGGAATGCATCCCGGGACGCTCCGCGTCCCAAAAGGCGGACGCAGAGCGTCCATGGCGGCATTCCCACGCAGAGCATGGGAACGATCAGAGGAGTATCACGAATGAGCCGCGCCCCAGACACATGGATCTTGACTGCCGACTGCCCCAGCGTGCTCGGCACGGTGGACGCGGTGACCCGCTTTCTGTTCGAGCAGGGCTGCTACGTCACCGAGCACCACTCCTTCGACGACCGACTCTCGGGGCGCTTCTTCATTCGCGTGGAGTTTCGTCAACCCGACGGTTTTGACGAGCAGAATTTCCGTTCCGGCCTGGCCGAACGCGCGCAAGCCTTCGGCATGGTTTTCGAACTGACGCCGCCCAACTACCGGCCCAAAGTGGTGATCATGGTCTCCAAGGCCGATCACTGCCTCAACGACTTGCTCTACCGCCAGCGCATCGGCCAGTTGTCCATGGACGTGGTGGCCGTGGTGTCCAACCACCCCGACCTCAAGCCTCTGGCCGACTGGCACCAGATTCCCTACTACCATTTCCCCCTGGACCCGAACGACAAGCCCTCCCAGGAGCGGCAGGTGTGGCAGGTGATCGAAGACACCGGTGCTGAGCTGGTGATCCTTGCCCGCTACATGCAAGTGCTGTCGCCGGAGTTGTGCCGCAAGCTCGACGGCAAGGCGATCAACATCCATCACTCGCTGCTGCCGGGCTTCAAGGGCGCCAAGCCGTATCACCAGGCCTACAACAAAGGCGTGAAACTGGTGGGCGCCACGGCGCACTACATCAACAACGACCTGGATGAAGGTCCGATCATCGCCCAGGGCGTGGAAGTGGTGGACCACAGCCACTATCCCGAAGACCTGATCGCCAAGGGTCGGGACATCGAAGGGCTCACCCTGGCCCGGGCCGTGGGGTATCACATCGAGCGAAGGGTGTTCTTGAACGCCAATCGTACTGTGGTGCTGTGATGGACGCCTTCGCGAGCAAGCCCGCTCCCACATTCGACCGCGTTCCACCTTTGGAATGCAGTCGAATGTGGGAGCGGGCTTGCTCGCGAAGAGGCCATTACTAACAACGCAAAAACAGCATCTGTAACCCGAGCAATCAACGCGCTGCCTGCCTGGGCAACGCAGTTCCACAAAAACAACAGCGAGGTGAAAGCATGTCTGGTAATCGTGGTGTCGTGTATCTCGGCAACGGCAAGGTCGAAGTACAGAAAATCGACTATCCAAAAATGCAGGACCCGCGCGGCAGGAAGATTGAGCACGGTGTCATCCTGCGCGTGGTCTCCACCAACATCTGCGGCTCCGACCAGCACATGGTGCGCGGCCGTACCACCGCCCAGACCGGTCTGGTCCTGGGTCACGAAATCACCGGTGAAGTGATCGAAAAGGGCAGCGACGTCGAGAACCTGAAAATCGGTGATCTGGTGTCGGTGCCGTTCAACGTGGCTTGCGGGCGCTGCCGTTCCTGCAAAGAACAACACACTGGCGTCTGCCTGACCGTCAACCCGGCCCGTGCCGGCGGTGCCTACGGTTACGTGGACATGGGCGACTGGACCGGCGGCCAGGCCGAATACGTACTGGTGCCGTACGCCGACTTCAACCTGCTGAAACTGCCGGACCGCGACAAGGCCATGGAGAAAATCCGCGACCTGACCTGCCTGTCCGACATCCTGCCCACCGGTTACCACGGCGCCGTGACGGCTGGTGTTGGCCCTGGCAGCACCGTCTACATCGCCGGTGCCGGCCCGGTTGGCCTGGCGGCCGCCGCTTCCGCCCGTCTGCTGGGCGCGGCCGTGGTGATCATTGGTGACGTCAACTCCATCCGCCTGGCCCACGCCAAGGCTCAAGGCTTCGAAATTGTCGACCTGTCCACCGACACCCCGCTGCACGAGCAAATCGCCGCACTGTTGGGCGAGCCAGAGGTAGATTGCGCCGTCGACTGCGTCGGCTTCGAAGCCCGCGGCCACGGCCATGACGGCGTCAAGCACGAAGCCCCGGCCACCGTGCTCAACTCATTGATGGGCGTGGTCCGCGTGGCCGGCAAAATCGGCATCCCCGGCCTCTACGTCACCGAAGACCCGGGCGCTGTCGATGCAGCGGCGAAAATGGGCAGCCTGAGCATCCGCTTCGGCCTGGGCTGGGCCAAATCCCACAGCTTCCACACCGGCCAGACGCCAGTGATGAAGTACAACCGCCAGTTGATGCAGGCGATCATGTGGGACCGTATCAACATTGCTGAAATCGTGGGTGTGCAGGTGATCAGCCTGGATGATGCGCCGAAGGGTTATGGCGAGTTCGATGCAGGTGTGCCGAAGAAGTTTGTGATTGATCCGCATAAGTTGTTTAGTGCGGCGTAAGCGGTAAAGGGCAAGACGGGGAAAGGGCGACAGTGATGTCGCCCTTTTTTGTTCAGTGCATCCCAGCGGCGGCGTTTCGGGACCGAAGCGATTTGGTTTGGCGGACCCTACTCAAGTGCGCCGAGGAGAGTTACGACCGATTCGAGTAGAACTTTTTCATGGTTATCGGCAATTTCTAATTCCTCGACCTTCCTCGGCGTAGTTGGGCTGCTCTTTCTTGGATGACTCGCACAAGGGGGTTGGATGGGCCTCTATCTTGGCTCGCTTGACGGCTACTGCTGGTAGGGGAGATAACCCTGCCCGAAGAATCTAAATGGTGTGATCCAAACGGCCGTCTACGCGGTGTGGGAGCTGGAGGGGGAGCATGCGCAGGAGCGACAACTTCAATCGGTGCGGTAATTGACGCAACAAGAGGGTGTTGAGGTGGCGGCTCGCGATAAAGGACTATGGGATCCGATCTGTGATCAGCGTAGTGAGGTGGCGAGTCGTTATAAGCAGAAGATGCCTCGATTGGATTCCCATGTATCTGGTTCCAGCCATCTTCTGCGTCAGCATAAGGAGGGGGTGCAGCTGGGCGCCTGTTGGGCATAACAGTGTTTGCTGCGCCGCCAATGGCCGCTGGAGATGTGGCGGCTGCGCGGGGCCTGGGTGTTCGAAGGTTCAGGCGGTTTAATATACCTTTCCATAGGTTAGGGAAATGCCCGGTGGGATCTGTCTTATTCACCGGATCCCCCACGCAATAGGCGTAAGCATTCAACCCTCCCTCCCCAAACGGACTCAAACTGTCCGGGCTGTTAAACCGCATCAATACCGGATTGAACGCCCGATACCCATTACCCAACAAATAATGCCCCGTCACCGGATCCGGCCGTTCGCCGTTGAAGCCGAGCAGGCTGAGTAAGCCGTTTTCCGGGGCACGGTGGCCGTAAGGCGTATAGGCTAGGGGATGAGGCTGCGTGGTATCTAGCGCGTGCAGCACCGAGCGTTGCTGATCGGTGGCGAGCAAGGTGGTTTCGACGGCGTCGTCCTGGCGCTGTTGTTGGGCCAGGAGTTGATCGCCCTGTTGGAATATCGAGCGCTGTACCGAGCCCTGGATCTCGCTGGTCAGGCGCTCCTTCAGGTAGAAGCGCTGGGTGTGGGCCTGGGCCGAGGGTGTGCAGGCGACCAAGCGATCCAGTGGGTCGTAGTGGTAACGGCAGAGCAAGGTTTTATCTGTGGAGGGCATCGGGCTTTACTCTGAGAAATACGAATAGGAACATCATTTTTAAGGGCAGTGGTCTAGCTAGTAGAAGTGTTAGCTTTGGTGGATTGTGGATTGCGAATTTCTTTGGTTGCGGCGCTAGGCGTAATCCCTTGATAGTTGTATTTTTGTTCTATGGTTATAGATCTTTTATCTATGGCGCGAATCATGATGTGCGTTATCTGTTGCTGGCTGTGGTTTTCTGAAGGAAGAGACTCGATTAATGATTTGATTCTTCGCTGATCGCTTTTTGTTAGTTCTTTTTTGGCTGTTTCGATAAACAAATCTAGTGATGTTTTCCTTTGTGCGGGGGTGGGAGGCTGTGAATTTGAGCTGGGTTTGGCGAGGGCAGACTCTAATGGTTGTGTTCTATCGGTTCGGTATGGTTTGGTCGTTGTGGAGAGTTGGTGTGTTTCCTTTTTTTTATAAATCCCTACTAAATTATATGGCGTGGCAGGTGTTTTGCGATTGTTGTGTTTTGAAAGTGGCTTCCAGAATCTCAGCTTTAATTTTGAGAAAAAGGAAAAGCGCCCAGTTGAATCGCTTTTATTTATCGGATCTCCCTCGCAGTACCCATATGCATTCAACCCACCCTCCCCAAACGGACTCAAATTGTCCGGGCTGTTAAACCGCATCAACACCGGATTGAACGCCCGATACCCATTGCCCAACAAATAATGCCCCGTCACCGGGTCCGGCCGTTCGCCGTTGAAGCCGAGCAGGCTGAGTAAGCCGTTTTCCGCAGGGCGATGGCCGTAGGGCGTATAGGCGAGGGGACGAGGCTGCATGGCATCGAGCGCGTGCAGCACCGAGCGTTGCAGATCGGTGGCGAGCAAGGTGGTTTTGACGGCGTCGTCCTGGCGCTGTTGCTGCGCCAGGAGTTGGTCGCCCTGCTGGAATATCGAGCGTCTCTCCGAGCCTTGGACTTCGCTGATCAGGCGCTCCTTCAGGTAGAAGCGCTGGGTGCGGGCCTGGGTCGATGGCGTGCATGCGGCCAAGCGATCCAGTGGGTCGTAGTGGTAACGGCAGAGCAAGGTTTTATCTGGGGTGGGCATGGGCTGTGCTCTGTGGTCAATACAGATAGCAACATCATGTTCAGGCAGAAGGTCGGCTGTCTAGCTAGCAGAAGTGTTAGGTTTGGCTGCCCCTGTCGGCCAGGCCTGGCGATGAAATCACCGACAATTGATGCAGGTGATCAGCCTGGATGATGCGCCGAAGGGGTATGGCGAGTTCGATGCGGGTGTGCCGAAGAAGTTGTCGATTGATCCGCATAAGTTGTTGAGTGCGGCGTAAGTGGTAAAGGGCAAGATGGGGAAAGGGCGACAGTGATGTCGCCCTTTTTTAATGATGTCCATGCAACTTTTAACTAGGTGGGCTTCACGTTTTGCGGACGGCTGATGATCGTATGCCAAGGTTTACTGCCAGTTCGCTATTTAGCTCATAGGTCTCTTGGGCTGTTTGAAGGTAAAGCTGTACACGTTGCTGCTCATAATGATTGCTGGCTATAAAGAACACTGTCGGACCGTCGCTGCCTGAAATGGAATCGTAGCTTAGCGTTTCTTTGATTTTTTCTATGGTTTTGCTTCTGTCAGTTATATATGAATTAAATTTTTCTTTGGTAGTTTTGAGTGTCTCGATTTTTTCGCTGCGATGGCCGATTAGCTTCGCATGGTGAATGGCATTGTCCGCGCTGGTGATTAGTCTTTTTGGGGTGGGGTTGTAGTGATCGAGGCTGTCTCTGACTACTTGATCGATGCCGTTGATTGTTCTGTCAGGCAACGAAGCTGCTGGTTGGGGTTGCCATTTTCTTTGTTTGGTGAATATCCCGAGCCAAGAGGACCTGGATGTCGAGTAGGTATTAACGAATGAATTGTAGTGACCTGTTGGATCTTTTCGATTTACCGGATCTCCGACGCTGTATGCATAAGCATTCAGCCCACCCTCCCCAAACGGACTCAAATTGTCCGGGCTGTTAAACCGCATCAACACCGGATTGAACGCCCGATACCCATTGCCCAACAAATAATGCCCCGTCACCGGGTCCGGCCGTTCGCCGTTGAAGCCGAGCAGGCTGAGTAAGCCGTTTTCCGCAGGGCGATGGCCGTAGGGCGTATAGGCGAGGGGACGAGGCTGCATGGCATCGAGCGCGTGGAGCACCGAGCGTTGCTGATCGGTGGCGAGCAAGGTGGTTTCGATGACGCCATCCTGGCGCTGTTGTTGGGCCAGGAGTTGGTCGTCCTGCTGGAAAATCGAGCGTTGTACCGAGCCTTGGATTTCGCTGGTCAGGCGCTCCTTCAGGTAGAAGCGCTGGGTGCGGGCCTGGGTCGATGGCGTGCATGCGGCCAGGCGATCCAGTGGGTCGTAGTGGTAACGGCAGAGCAAGGTTTTATCTGGGGTGGGCATGGGCTGTGCTCTGTGGTCAATACAGACAGCAACATCATGTTCAGGCAGAAGGTCGGCTGTCTAGCTAGCAGAAGTGTTAGGTTTGGCTGCCCACAGCGGCCAGGCACCACTCATAACCGGCTATTTCAGACCATCCCTAATGCGATTCATCGCCTCTGAGTAAGATGGCAGAAACAACTCATCGTAACTGGGAGGGGCATCAGGATCTCGAGGCCGAAAGTTGACCCGCTCGGCATGATTTATGATGATTGCAACAGGTGCTCTATGTCTTGCTCCAGTTTGTAAGAGGCTTCTAATATCTGCTCTAAACAGTGAAAGCATCAGACGCCAACGATTGGGATCTTCAGGGCGAACGGGTTCAGAAGCCGTCATGTTCCTCTCAGAATAGCCGGAATATGGGGCAGGGGCATTGCCCGCTATAATGTCTCTAGTTGTCCCTGCCGCGGATTTATTATTGAAGGTCTGTGATGGAATGGTTCCGGTTGTTGCCGGTGGATTTCGAGAGGCGACGGGTTGAGTGACCGAATCTGATGGCCTCATGAGCCCAGCTCTTCTCAAGACAACTTTTAACGGTTTCCAAGTATGCCCCGTTGGATCAATCCGATTTATCGGATCCCCAATGCAATAGGCGTATGAATTCAATCCACCCTCCCCAAACGGACTCGAACTGTCCGGGCTGTTGAACCGCATCAACACCGGATTGAACGCCCGATACCCATTGCCCAACAAATAATGCCCCGTCACCGGGTCCGGCCGTTCGCCGTTGAAGCCGAGCAGGCTGAGTAAGCCGTTTTCCGCAGGGCGATGGCCGTAGGGCGTATAGGCGAGGGGACGAGGCTGCATGGCATCGAGCGCGTGCAGCACCGAGCGTTGCAGATCGGTGGCGAGCAAGGTGGTTTCGACGGCGGCGTCCTGGCGCTGTTGTTGGGCCAGGAGTTGATCGCCCTGTTGGAATATCGAGCGCTGTACCGAGCCTTGGATTTCGCTGGTCAGGCGTTCTTTCAGGTAGAAGCGCTGGGTGCGGGCCTGGGCCGAGGGTGTGTAGTCGGCCAGGCGATCCAGTGGGTCGTAGTGGTAGCGGCACAGCAGCGTCTTGCGGTTCGCCAACATGACGTCGTTACCCGGAATGGAAAGCGCTTTATTCAGGCGTCACTCTCGTGGCCTGCATGCCTTTGTCGCCCTTTTCGATTTCAAAAAAAACCGTCTGCTTCTGTTTCAATGTTTTATATCCCTCGCCGGCGATGGCCGAGTAATGAACGAACAAATCCTCGCCTCCATTGCCGCAGGTAATGAAGCCATAGCCCTTTGCATCGTTAAACCACTTCACGGTTCCTTTGATTCGGTCGTTCATTTTTATTCTTCCTGCTTGCCCGAATGAAGAAAGGCACAGGGGCTGTGGGTTGCCCAGAGCCTTGTTTGTCGTTGTCACGGCTGCAGGTTAGAACCCGAATGAACAGCTGCCTACTGTCAACGTTGACAGTAGGCAATACCGAGAGGAAATAACGGCTTGCGCGTTGATAGTCGGATGACTGGCGCTGCGGTCAGGCCATGGCTTGTGCCTGCAAGCGCCGGCCGATCACGTCCAGCACGTCGCAGCCATCGCGCAACGGAATCGCCAGGAGCAGGGCGAAGTCGTGGAGGACGACGGCGTCGGAACTGAGCTCTTCGCGAAAGGCGATGTTTTCCAACAGCTGAGTCACGGCGCGGATGCGGTAGGCGGCGGTTTCGTGGAGGACGTCGAGGGGGGCTTGGGTGTCGATGAGCAGGGCGGCGGGGGAGCAGTCGACGCCGGTGAGGGGCATGTATCGGTTCATTGGGTGGAGCCTCATTTAGTTAAATTGGGACTTCTGACCGCAGTGTTCCGAGTCGCCAAACCCGAGTCGCCATGTGGACGACGGGACGAACTATAGGCATCGCGGATTGGCTTGGGCAAGGCTCGCTGTTGCGGGGGATTTCCCAAGTAGTTGTAAGATTTTTAGTCGACGGTGATCGAGCGCCGGTTGTGGCCAGAAATTGCACGCGTCGGGTTGTGGACACTGTGTAGGAGCTGCCGAGTGAAACGAGGCTGCGATCTTTCCCCAGACACTTGAGTCTCAAGCGAAAGATCAAAAGATCGCAGGCTTCGCCAGCTCCTACAGGGTCCAAGTGCCCTCGCCACGGTTATCGATGGGCCGTTGCAGCCTCGACTCGTTCGCAAAATTCAGGGTAGAAACCTTTGGCGCTAGGGCCTTGGCAATAGTCCTGCGCCTGGGCCAGGGCGTCGCTGCTGAATTTCAGGCTGCGGGGCATGCCGGCAAAGGTTTCGTAGCCGCCTTGTTGGGTCTTGATGGCGTCGAACCCTGGCATGTCATAGACCAGTTCCACATCATCATCGGCAAGGATCCGCGCCTTGACCGTCACTTGCGTGTACAGCTTGCCCCCTGGCGCGCCGCTGAGCGCTGCCAGGCCATGGCCGACAACCCGCAGCAGGTGCGGGACCCAGGGCTCGCAGTCATCCGCGCAAGCACCTGGACGGTAAAGCACCGTCAGCGTTTGCTGGTCGCGGGTCACATCGGTAAGCGTCGGGTCGGAGCGCTTGATGCGGTGTTCGATGGTCAGCCAGGTCTTTTGTTCTTCGCTGGTGCCGTCGGCCAGTTCCGGATTTAGCGGGCCGCGCTGGCATTCGTTGACGCCCAGGACAATGAGCATGCCCGTCAGGATGACGGCGAGGGTCGCGCCGCCGATTTTTACGTTCATGGGCAAACTCTGCTGGAGAAAGCCGCACTGTACGGTAACGGTGCAGGCGATGGCAGGGCGCCTTGAAACGCTGTGCAGGAACAGTGACGCGGTTGCCATTCCCGATCAAAGAAACAGGTTGAAGTAGTCTCCGTCCATTAACCTGCACATTCTGGTGTTCGGGCTTTCGCAGCGATTGTTCACCCACCCTGAAAAGGCCGGTTCCAGGATCTGCTGATACTCCATATTCAGATTTATGTCCCCGTACCGGCACGTGATGGTCGCCCTTGTGGCTGCCTGTATTTCCTCGTCGGCTTCATGGATAACGTACTCGGCACCTTCGAACTGCAACGATGCCGGGTCGACCACGTCCACCAGGCTTTCGCTCTCCCATTCGTGGTCGTCCTGTATCTCGACGAAGAAAACATCTTCCACCGATTCAATGTTTCTATGGATGTCAGTGACGGCAGGGCAGGTTATTTCACCGGCATGGGCGTGGCCGACAATCAATAAAAGTAACACCGCGCGTCCAGCCAGTATTTTTTCCATCTGCCAGGCTCCAAAAGTCTCCGTTCAACGATTCACGGCTTTGGTCGGGCGGGCTACTGTCAATGTAGGCAGTTATTTATGTCAATTTAGAACTGTATATGGATGTTTGGTAACTTTTAGATATATTAAAAAGCGCAGTTTTCGTTGAATCAGACACTTCTGACGGCCTTTGGAGAATTTTCTGTAATGGCTATCAGCCATTTATGTAATACGTTTAGGAACAATCTGCGTCCGCGCCAGTCCAACGCTCGCTTTACGCCGCTCTTCATGAGCGGCTTTTTCATGGTCTAGAGGATGTCCCGGATGAAGGTTTCACGTGGTTTTGCTCTGTCTTGCCTGTTGACGCTGGCTGCCAGCCCAGCCTTCGCGCAGTTCAGCCTCAGTGATGCAGCCAATGTGGTGTCGGCGATGCAGGGCAACCAAGGCGAGCAGGGCGAGGGCGCCGTGGCCGCCGCGCCGAAAGCCGCCGGCCTGCTCAACACCTTGGGATCGGAACTCAAGATCACGCCGGAACAGGCCATCGGCGGTGCCGGTGCGATGCTGGGGCTGGCGAAGAACCGACTCAGTGAGCCGCAGTTTTCCGAGTTGAGCAAAAGTGTCCCGGGCCTGGATCAGATCGCTGGGAACAGCGCCATCGGCGGGCTCAATGGCCTGGGCGGTTTGCTCGGGGGCGGGTCGGACAAGAATGCACTGCTCGACGGCTTGCTGGGCAACGTCAAGGACACCGGCGACCTGAACAACGCCTTCAGTGCGCTGGGCATGGACAGTGGCATGATCGGCCAGTTTGCCCCGATCATCTTGCAGTACCTCGGTCAACAGGGTGTGGCGGGTTCGTTGCTGCAGAATCTGGGGGGGATTTGGGGGAGTAGTGCGGGTGTTTGATGAGGGTGTGGCGACATCGAAAATCCGCCACGCAACCATCAGAATCTCAAGCTGAAGTAGTCGGTGTTCACTCGTCTGCAGGTGTTGGTGTCCCGGCTGGCGCAACGGTCGGCCGCCGAGGGTAAAGACATCGGCTGATAATCCAGCGTGAGATTGTTCTCGCCGTAATTGCAGGTGATGGTCACCCTCCTCGTTACCTGCTCATCTTCGTCGGGTTCATGGATCGCGAACTCGGCGTCGTTGAAGGGCAGTGCCGCCGGGTTGAGCTCCTGCACGAAGCTCTGGCTTTGCCATTCGGGATCATCCTGCATTTCTACCGTTTCAGTGTGGTCATGGAGTTGTGTCACGGCTGGACAAGTGACTTCTCCAACGTGGACATGGCCGATCATCAGCAGAATTATTCCGCCGCCGCCCGTCATGAAGTTTCGCATGGGTGTGCTTCCGTATTAGGGGTCGGGGACATGGTTATGGCTGCGTCTGGCGAGGGGTACTGTCAGGGTTGACAGTTTTTTATGCTGATTTGGAATTAGGAGAGGATTTTTAATGGTCCTAACGTAGATCAAATAATTATTTGATCTACGGCCTCGTTGGGGCTTGCGACGGGGCGCCTAAGACCGAAGGTGACGATATTAAGATCGGGTACATCTCGGTTTTTCTGAGGTTGTTATTTTCTTATTTTATTAGCGGCATTTTGTGTGGCCTCACGGTAAGTTGGCGGGGCGTCGGACCGTGAAACGGATAGGGACGATGTTGGGCGAGCTAGGCGCTGCGCTGCGAGTTCGATTTGGTGTGTTCTTTGGTGTATTTTGTACTCGCGATATATATGGGTGGTCTGAACTAATTCATTTAGTGCGCTGGGTCGACCTCTAAGTGGTTGAAGGATAGGGAGGCGGTCGTTGAAATCCCATTCGGGCCTGGAGGAGAAGGATATTTTTTCTTGTAACTTCATTGTGAAGCTTCTTATTTCGTGCTCATTATAGTGTTTCAATTGAAAGTTTGATGGGGGGCGGTCAGAATTATAAAAGGGGTTGTCAGGAGCTATAGGTTGTAAAAGAACGATGCGTCCGTCTTTTAGCCCGATTCCGGAATCAAATCTTTCCCAAAAAGGCTCTGTCGGTCTTGCTCTTCCGAAGTGTGATCTGAACCAAGTAAGTAGAGAGTGTCCAGTCGGATCTACTTTATTTACAGGGTCCCCCACACAATACGCATAAGCATTCAACCCACCCTCCCCAAACGGACTCAAACTATCCGGACTATTAAACCGCATCAACACCGGATTAAATGCCCGATACCCATTCCCCAACAAATAATGCCCCGTCACCGGATCCGGCCGTTCGCCGTTAAACCCCAGCAAACTGAGCAGACCGTTCGCTACCGGGCGATGGCCGTAAGGGCTATAGGCAAGGGGATGAAGCCGGTTCGCATCGAGCACATTCAACACCGACCGCTGCTGATCGGTCGCCAGCAGGGCGGTATCAACCTTCGTATCCTCGCGCCGACGTTGCGCCAACAACTGGTCTTCATGCTGAAATACGCTGCGCTGCACCGCGCCCTGTATCTCTGTCGCCAATCGGCTTTTGCAATAAAACCGCTGAATTCCAGCCTCAGCAGAAGGCGCACAATCGACCAGCCGATCCAGCGGGTCGTAGCGGTAGCGGCACAATACGGTCTCACGAGGGGCAGCAGGCATGCTCCGAACTCCGTGCAAGGTCCAAACATCCGGACCTCCAGCATCGGAGCTTTTTCAGCCGCTGCCTACTATCAGAACTGTTAGGTTCCACTCCCTTCGTTGCGCAATTGGGCGATGCGCCGGTCCTTTTCAGTCCAGAGCCGATTAACCCAGTCCTGCACCTGCTGGCGAAACGCCGGGTCGTTTTCATAATCGCCCTGCCACAGTGCCGGGTCCAACTCGCGGGTCTGGATGTCGATGATGACCCTGGGCACCGCGCCGCTGATCAAGTCCCAGAACCCGGGGATGCGTTGCTGCGGATAGACCACTGTCACGTCCAGCACCGCGTCCAGCTGTTCGCCCATGGCCGCCAGCACGAACGCCACGCCACCGGCCTTGGGCTTGAGCAGGTGGGTGAAGGGGGATTGCTGTTGTTGGCTTTTGGCGGCGGTGAAGCGCGTGCCTTCGAGGTAGTTGACCACGGTGACCGGTTGGCGCTTGAACAGCTCGCAGGCGGCCTTGGTGATTTCCAGGTCCTTGCCGGCCAGTTCCGGGTTTTTCGCCAGGAACGCCTTGGTGTAGCGCTTCATGAACGGGTAGTCCAGCGCCCACCAGGCCAACCCCAGGAACGGCACCCAGATCAGCTCTTTCTTGAGGAAGAACTTGAAGAACGGCGTGCGCCGGTTGAGGGTCTGGACGAGGGCGGGGATGTCCACCCAGGATTGGTGATTGCTGATCACCAGGTAAGACGTATCGCCGCGCAGGTTCGCGCCGCCGCGGATGTCCCAGTGGGTGGGGATGCACAGGGCAAAGATTAGCTTGTCGATTTCGGCCCAGGTCTCGGCGATCCACATCACCGCCCACGAGGCATAGTCGCGAAAGCGCCCGGGCAGGATCAGTTTGAGCACGGCGAACACCAGAAGCGGCCCGAACAGCACCAGGGTGTTGAGCAATAACAGCAGCGTGACGAAACAGCCGGTGAGCAGGCGGCGCATAGATGACTCTTGCAAACAGGTGGGCGGGCCATGATAAGCAGGCTTCGGGCGGCAGGCCAAATCGGTGTGGACGAAAGTTTCACTTGGGCTTGGCTAAACTGGATGGGCTTTTGTGGCGAGGGGATTTATCCCCGCTGGGGTGCGAAGCGCCCCTGAAACCTGATATCTCGGTGCGCCAGACTGATTGAGCTGACTGTTTTGGGGTTGCTTCGCACCCCAGCGGGGATAAATCCCCTCGCCACAGAGGTAGCGCTTGGCTGGAGTTTCTCTTAGCCATTGCTATCGAAGTCAACCGAACGAATTCATCAGCAACGGTCTAAAACCCCACTCCCACAATGGAAGCCCTAACTACATGAAATCAGTTCTAGCCCTGCTTTCCCTGGTGGCCCTTCCAGTGCTGGCCGCCGAGCCGACCCTGTACGGGCGCTATGAATACATCGCGCTGCCGGAAATCGGCGGTGAAGTGCTCAAGGCCAAGATGGACACCGGCGCCCTGACCGCCTCGTTGTCGGCCAAGGACATCGAGACCTTCACCCGCGACGGCGATGACTGGGTGCGGTTCCGCCTGGCGACCAAGGGCGCGAGCAACAAGGTCTACGAACACAAGATCGCCCGCATCAGCAAGATCAAGACCCGTTCCGAAGAGGATGAGGACGACGACGAAAAGATCGCCCCCACCAAGCGCCCGGTGGTCGATCTGGAGTTGTGCCTGGGTAATGTCAAGCGCACGGTCGAGGTCAACCTGACAGACCGCAGCAGTTTCAATTATCCGCTGTTGATCGGGGCCAAGGCGCTGCGTGAGTTTGGCGCGGCGGTGAACCCGGCGCGGCGGTTTACGGCGGATAAGCCGGATTGTTGAACGGTGTGTCTTGGGGGCTGGCGTGGAAAGTCCCGCGGTCGTGATGTACGAGGAACTGGCGATTAAGATTGCCAGCTCTTCGTACATCGTGGCAAAAGCCATTAAACTCTTTAATGTCAAACTGAGCTACGTCTTATTTTTTTCGCCCGGTTGAGAGTAGGGCTGATATTAGGTGTTGGATTTGTTTGTCTGGCAAAGTTTAGTATTTCTTGCACCGCACCGTATTGTAATAATGCCATCCGTAGGTCGGATATTGCCATTGCTGTGGTATCCCGTGGCTCAAGGGAGAGTAATAACGGGTATCTTTCGAATTCACTTATTAATGGATCGTCTTTATGTATCGCGTAGAAATCAGGAAACTCAAGCTTGAGAATCATGTTTTTAAGGTCAGTTTTCGCTGTAATGTATTTTCGCATAATAAATAAATCGGGTACTGTTGCCTCGTCTATGTTTGCTGGCACCAATGAACCATTTTTGCTGAGCGGGTTTATGTTTTGTCCGCCGATGAAGAGTCCAGTGCCATTAAGCGACAATTCTGCGCATGCGTACGTTTCTCGTAGAGGGAGCCCAAGTATAGGAGCGTTACTGGTAGGCACTGTAGATGTTGTTTTGGGTTTCATTAATCCAAACCCTCTTAGAATTCTTTTGAAAATATGCCCTGTAGGATCGCTTCGATTGATAGAGTCCCCTCCACAATACCCATAAGCATTCACCCCCCCCTCCCCAAACGGACTCAAACTGTCCGGACTATTAAACCGCATCAACACCGGATTGAATGCCCGATACCCATTCCCCAACAAATAATGCCCCGTCACCGGATCCGGTCGTTCGCCGTTAAACCCAAGCAAACTGAGCAGCCCGCTTTCCGCCGGACGATGTCCGTAAGGGCTATAGGCAAGTGGATGAACCCGGTTCGCATCAAGCACATTCAACACCGACCGCTGCTGATCAGTCGCCAGCAGGGCGGTCTTCACCTTCGCATCCTCGCGCCGATGTTGCGCCAGTAGCTGATCGTCGTGTTGAAACACGCTACGCTGCACCGCCCCCTGTATCTCCGTCGCCAATCGGCTTTTGCAATAAAAGCGCTGAATACCAGCCTCAGCGGAAGGCGCGCAGTCGACCAGGCGATCCAGCGGGTCGTAGCGGTAGCGGCACAATACGGTTTCGCGAGGGGAGGCCGGCATCGACTGAGCTCCATCTGAAGTCCAAAAAAACCGGTCTTCAGCATCAGCCGTTTTCCAGCGCTTGCCAACTATCAGAACTGTTAGTCGTGACCGCCAACCACCGACCAACTCGACTGCCGATTGACGTACCCCAAACCTTGCGGCACCGTTCCGGCAACTTTACTGCCGGGCCCGCAAGCCATGCCTCATATCCTGATTGTCGAAGACGAAGCCGCCATCGCCGATACACTGGTGTTTGCCCTGCAAGGGGAGGGGTTTGACACCACCTGGTTGAGCCTTGGCGCAGCCGCCCTCGAACACCAGAAAAACACCCCGGCGGACCTGATCATTCTCGATGTGGGCCTGCCGGATATCAGTGGATTCGAGACTTGTAAAAAAATCAGACGTTTCAGCGACGTTCCGGTCATCTTTCTTACAGCTCGGGATGGCGAGATCGACCGGATCGTGGGCCTGGAAATCGGTGCCGACGATTACGTGGTCAAACCCTTCAGCCCCCGCGAGGTGGCGGCCAGGGTCCGGGCGATTCTCAAACGCGTGGCGCCGCGTCCGGCGGCGGAGGTGGGCACGGCGTTGTTTCAGGTCGATGCCGACCGTGTGCAGATCAACTATCGCGGCACACCGCTGAACCTCACCCGTCACGAGTTCCGCCTGCTCAATTGTCTGCTGGAGCAACCTGAGCGGGTCTTCAGCCGTGAGCAACTGCTCGATGCCCTGGGCGTGGCCAGCGATGCCGGCTACGAGCGCAGCATCGACAGCCACATCAAGAGCGTGCGCGCCAAGCTGCGCCTGGTCCGGGCCGAGGCCGAGCCGATCCAGACGCATCGGGGCCTGGGCTACAGCTACAGCCCGGGGCACAGCTGATGTCGCTGGGGATCCGGATTTTCCTGGTGTATGTGCTGTTTATCGCCTTGACCGGTTACTTCGTGCTCAACACGGTCATGGAGGAAATCCGCCCCGGCGTGCGCCAGTCCACCGAAGAAACCCTGGTGGACACGGCCAACCTGATGGCCGAGATCCTGCGGGACGATTTCAAGGCCGGCACCCTCAACCAGAATCGCTGGCCGCAGTTGCTCAAGGCCTACGGCGAGCGCCAGCCGGCGGCGACGATCTGGGGCTTGCCGAAAAACCAGGTCAGCCATCGCATCTATGTCACCGATGCCAACGGCATCGTGGTGCTCGACTCCAGTGGCGTGGCGGTGGGCCAGGATTATTCGCGCTGGAACGACGTTTACCTGACCCTGCGCGGCCACTACGGCGCTCGCTCGACCCGCAGCGTTGCCGATGATCCGACGTCTTCGGTGATGCACGTCGGCGCGCCGATCCGCGACAACGGCCGCATCATTGGGGTCGTCACCGTCGCCAAACCCAACAGTTCCTTGCAGCCTTATGTCGATCGCACCGAGCGGCGCCTGTTGATCTATGGCGCCGGGTTGGTGGCCCTGGGCTTGTTGCTGGGCGGCTTGTTGTCCTGGTGGCTCAGCGCGGCATTGCGGCGTTTGACGAGCTATGCCCAGGCGGTCAGCCAGGGGCGTCGGGTGGAAGTGCCGCATTATCGTGGGGGCGAGTTCGAGCAACTGGCGGGCGCTGTGGAGCACATGCGCACGCAACTGGAAGGCAAGGCTTACGTCGAGCGTTATGTGCATACGCTGACCCACGAGCTCAAGAGCCCGCTGGCGGCGATTCGCGGGGCCGCCGAGCTGCTGCAAAGCGACATGCCCGCCGCCCAGCACCAACGCTTCGTCAATAACATCGACAACGAAAGTGTGCGCATGCAGCAGTTGATCGAACGGTTGCTCAACCTGGCCCAGATCGAGCAGCGCCAGGGGTTGGAAGAAGAAGTCGCGGTGCCGCTGGCAGCGTTGATGGACGAGCTGCTGGAAGCGCGTGGCGGCTGGATTGAAAGTCGCCAGTTGACGGTTGAACAGCATATCGCTGCCGACCTGACGCTGACCGGTGAGCCGTTCCTGTTGCGCCAGGCCTTGGGCAATCTGCTGGAAAACGCCCTGGACTTCACCCCCGTCAACGGTCGGCTACGTATCAGCGCCGAGCGCAGTGGGAATCGCGTCGAGATTCGTCTGTTCAATCAGGCCGCGCCGATTCCCGACTACGCGCTGCCCCGCCTGAGCGAGCGCTTCTACTCCCTGCCGCGCCCGGACAGCGGCCGCAAGAGCACTGGCCTGGGGCTCAACTTCGTGGAGGAGGTGGTGCAGTTGCATGGGGGGCAATTCAGTATTGGCAATATCGTGGGTGGGGTTGAGGTGGTGCTGAGGTTGCCTTGAGGGAACTTGGTTAATCTTATTATTGATTAATTTACATAACCATTTTTTAGGTTTAATTTCCCCTCAGCACCGGCGAACAATTTTGTAGACCTGTCAGCAAGCCATGCCTTACGGCGAGATGACTTTCGGTCGGCTGGTCCTATTCGTGGATACACAACCGGGAGCATGAGCATGGTGAGCCTCTGGCAAAAACTGCAGGCCAAGTTGTTGCGCGCCTTCGCCAAGAGAATGAAGGCGAAGTTTACCTACGACGCTGCGTTGTTTCCGTTGCGCGCCGTTGTCGAGCAAACCATCCCGACGCCTTGGGGGCCTGCGCGGGCGCTGTTTTACTGGCCCCATTCGCAGTCCTCGGCAAAGCTGCCGGTGTACCTGAATTTCCATGGCGGTGGCTTTGTCGCGGGGACGCCCGAACACGACGACAGCTATTGCCGTCGACTGGCCCATAACCTGAACTGCCTGGTGGTCAATCTGGACTATGTGCTGGCGCCGGAGCACGCCTTCCCCGCAGGCCCGCGGCAGTGCTTCGCGGTGCTCGAATGGCTGGCCAGCGAAGCCGAAACGCTGGGCATCGATCCTCAGCGTTTCGCCGTCGGCGGCCATAGCGCCGGCGGCAATCTGGCCGCCGCCGTGGCGGGCCTGGCGCGAGGGCATCAGGCGTTGAAGGTGGTGCATCAGTTGATCGACTATGCGGCGCTGGATCTGCACCAGGACCCAGCCTTGAAGACGTCCACCAGTGCCCGGCCACTGCTCAATGCCGGCCTGATGCGCTTCTTCAATAGCTGCTACCTGAGCGATCCGGCACAGGCGCTCGATCCGTTGGCCTCACCCCTGTTGGCGCCGGTCGAGGCGCTGGCGGGGATGCCGGCTGCCACGGTGATCACGGCGCAATACGATATCTTGCGTGCCGAAGGCGAGGCCTACGCCGAGAAGTTACGCCAGGCCGGCGTGCCGGTGCGCCAGCGAATGTTTGAAGGCTGCGACCATATGTTCACCCACCTGGGACCGGACGAGTCGGCCGAGGAGGCCTGGCAGCTGATGGAGGACTCCCTGCGCGAAGCTTTCCAGGCCGTGGACGTGGCGGATGCCGGCGTTCGTGCTCGACACGACGATGGCAGTCTCCACACAATCTCCACAATCGCTCCATAAGCCCAACACACAGCCACCCCAGACTCTCCCTCATTCGAACAGGGAGAGCCCCACATGAACCGCAGCCTCGCCATAAAACTGGGCATGATCGCCCTCTTGATTCTCTTGTTGATGATCCCGTTGTTGATGATCAACGGGCTCATTGATGAGCGCCAGGAACTGCGTGACGGTGTGCTGCAGGACATCGCCCGCAGCTCCAGCTACAACCAGCAACTGATCGGGCCGATGATCGTGGTGCCGTTTCGCAAGAGCGTGAAGGTCTGGAATACCAACGAGAAGACCGGCGTGCGTTTCCTGGAAACCGTCGAGCGAGCGGGCGAGTTGTATTTTTTACCGGAGCAGTTTGAACTCGACGGCCAGATCCGCACCGAAACCCGTGCCCGGGGCATCTACGAAGCGCGCTTGTTCCATGCCGATAACCGGATCGATGGCCGTTTCAAGGTGCCTGAGCGCTACGGTGTAGCCGCCAAGGATTTTGCCGATTACCGCTTCGATGAGCCGTACCTGAGCGTCGGCATCAGCGACATTCGCGGCATCGAGAATGCGCTGACCCTGACGCTCAACCAACAGACCGTCGACTTCCTGCCTGGCTCGCGGCTCGGTTGGCTGGGGCAGGGTGTGCATGTGCCGCTGCCGATGATCACCGCCCAGGGCGGCCCTGAGTTGACCTTCGGTTTCGACCTGCGCCTGCAAGGCACTGGCGAGTTCCAGATTCTGCCAGTGGGCAAATCCACCAAGGTGCACCTGTCGGCTGACTGGCCGCATCCGAGCTTTATCGGCAACTACCTGCCGACCAATCGTGAAATCAATGAGCAGGGTTTCAGTGCCGACTGGCAGACGTCGTTTTTCTCCACCAACCTCCTGGAAACACTGCAAGCCTGCGAACCGAGCGATAGCTGTGAAGCGTTCCGCAGCCGGGCCTTCGGGGTGAGCTTCATCGACCCGGTGGACCAGTACCTCAAGAGCGACCGGGCGATCAAATATGCGCTGCTGTTTGTCGCCCTGACCTTCGCCGGTTTCTTCCTCTTCGAGGTACTCAAGAGCCTGGCGGTGCACCCGGTCCAGTACGCCTTGGTGGGCGTGGCGCTGGCGTTCTTTTACCTGCTGCTGTTGTCGCTGTCGGAGCACATCGGCTTCACCCTGGCGTACTTGGTGTCGGCCAGCGCCTGTGTATTGCTGATCGGGTTCTATGTCTGCCATGTGTTGCGCAGCGTGAGCCACGGCCTGGGATTCTCGGTGGGGCTGGCGGGCTTGTACGGTTTGCTCTACGGCCTGTTGAGCGCCGAGGACTACGCGCTGTTGATGGGCTCGCTGTTGCTGTTCGGCCTGCTGGGCGTGTTCATGGTGCTGACCCGCAAGCTGGACTGGTACGGGGTCGGGTCGAAGCCGGCGGCGGCGATGAGCTTTGATCTGGGAGAGGTGAAATGAGCCGGTCATTGGGGTTGCGTGAGGACCAGCGGGTGCGGGAGGTGTTGGTGATGCAGATTGCTGGGTTGTTTCCGCTGGATCCGGTGCACTGCCATCGCGGGCAAGCCTTGCTCCCACAGGTTGAGCGGGTCTATGTGGGGGCTAACCTGCTCCCACAGGTTGAGCGGGTCTATGTGGGGGCTAACCTGCTCCCACAGGTTGAGCGGGGTCTATGTGGGGGCTAACCTGCTCCCACAGGTTGAGCGGGTCTATGTGGGGGCTAACCTGCTCCCAAGATTGAGCAGGTCTATGTGGGGGCTAACCTGCTCCCACAGGTTGAGCGGGTCTATGTGGGGGCTAACCTGCTCCCAAGGTTGAGCGGGTCTATGTGGGGGCTAACCTGCTCCCACAGGTTGAGCGGGTCTATGTGGGGGCTAACCTGCTCCCACAGGTTGAGCGGGTCTATGTGGGGGCTAACCTGCTCCCAAGGTTGAGCGGGGTCTATGTGGGAGCAAGGCTTGCCCGCGATAAGGCCGGCACGGCTAACGCAAAGCTAAACCCTGGGCACCGTCTCGACCATCGAAGGCCGCAGACTGACCTCGGCAAACCACGCCGCCAGTTGCGGATTGGCCTTGCGCCATTCCAGGTCGGGATGGCGCAGGTCGAGGTAGCCCAAGGCGCAGGCCACGCTGATGGAGGCCACGTCGAAGTGGCAGGCCAGCTCGGCAATCGCTTCGGCTTCGAGCTGGCCCAGGGCCCGGCGAATTTTGTCCCGCTGCGCATCGAGCCATTCGTCCCAGTGCTTTTCCACAGGGCGCAGCGCGGTTTCGTAGCGGATCATCACGGCCGCATCCATGATCCCATCGGCCAGGGAGGCCAGGGTCAGGCGCCGCCAGCGGGCCGCGCCGTCCCGGGGGATCAGCGGGTTGCCGACGTGCTGGTGATCGAGGTAGTCGAGGATGACGCGGCTGTCGTGGATCACCGTCCCGTTGGCCAGGCGCAGGGCCGGGATCTTGCTCAACGGGTTGTCATCGATCAGCGCCCGGTCCGGCTTGACCGGCGAGAGCTGGCTGAGCTGCAACGCCACGCGGTCCTGCTGGCCGGTTTCGTGCAGCAGCACCAGGACCTTGCGAACGAAGGGCGAAGCGGGGTTGTGGAACAGCGTCATGCTGGGAGTGGACATGCAGGCATCCTCGGTAAACGGCTAGCGCCTAGCCTAGACAGTTCCAAGGCGGCTGGCGAGTTCCAGTGTGGGAGCGGGCTTGCTCGCGAAGGCGGCGTGTCAGAAACACAATTGCGACTGACACGCCGCCTTCGCGAGCAAGCCCGCTCCCACAGGGGACGCGTCCGGCAGGAGTTATCCGCGCTTGATCAATCCCCACGCCCCCAAGACCGTCGGCACCCCTAAACCCACCCAGCTCACCGCATCCCAGACGCCGTCTCCGAGCAATGCGCTGAACAACCCTGCCGCACTGAGCGCACCAATCATCAGGGGAAGACCAAACACCTTCCAGAAACTCGACTGCCGAGGCCTCACGAGAGGACCTGCGCACCAACGGTCGCACGCTTGGCCGCTTTACGCCGCACCAGCCACAGGTAGACGCCGCTGCCGAGGACGATGATGGTCAGTACGTCGAGGGTCGCCCAGAAGATCTGCATTGGCCGGCCACCGTAGTCGCCGAAGTGCAACGGCAGGGACAGGCTCATGACGTCCATGTACCACGGCCGTTCGGCGACGGCGGTGATGTCCAGGGTGGAGGCATCGATCAGCACCGGCGTGAGCAGGTGCGAGGTCAGGTGGGTGTCACCCTTCATGAAGACGCTGTAGTGGTGCTCGCTGGAGAACAGCGTGCCGGGGAAGGCGATGAAACTCGGCTCCATGCCCGGCGCGACGTCCTTGGCGATGTCCAGCAGCCGGGTGGCCGGTGCCAGTTGGGTCAGCGGCGGGGCGTTGCGGTAGGGTTCGACCATGGCGCTGAGGCTGTCGTTGCGCCACGCGGCGATGATCAGGTCGGCGCAGGCGGCAATCACGCCAGTGACGCCCACGGTCAGCGCCCAGACCAGCGTGACCACGCCGATCAGGTTGTGCAGGTCGAGCCAGCGCAGGCGCGTGGATTTGTCCTGGCGCACCGTGGCGAACTTCAAGCGGCGCATGAACGGCAGGTACAGGACCACCCCGGAGACGATGGCAATCACGAACAGCAACCCCATGAACGCCAGGAGCAACTTGCCCGGCAACCCGGCGAACAGGTCCACGTGCAGGCGCAGCATAACCATCATGAAACCGCCATTGGCCGAGGGCATTTCCAGGGCCTCGCCGGTACGCCCATCGAGCATGAAGGTGTGGGAGGCATTGGGTTCAGTGCCCGGTGTCGGTGCCATGATGGTGATGACGCCGTTGGGCTCGTCATCGTCCCAGCCAAAATACTGGACCACTTCCCCCGGGCGATGGGCCTTGGCTTTTTCCACCAGTTGTTGCAGGTCCAGCGGCGGCGTGTCGGCGGGCATTTCCCGAAGCTGCGGGGCGTCGCCCAGCAGGTGTTCAATTTCATGGTGGAAGATCAACGGCAGCCCGGTGATCGCCAGCATCAGCAGGAACACCGTGCAGATCAGACTGGTCCAGGTGTGGACGAAGGACCAGCGGCGGATGGTTTTGCTTTTCATGAGCGATCCGGATGCAAAAGGGCACCTTGTGGCGAGGGGTATCAGTGGGAGCAAGGCTTGCCCGCGAAACAGGCGATGCGGTCTTTCTGAAACCGAGTCGCCTCCATCGCGGGCAAGCCTTGCTCCCACATAGTGCCCGCTAAAGTGGGTATGCAAATGCTAACCGTTTACCATTTGTAATTCACGCTGGCGACGACGTTGCGTTGGTCGCCGTAGTAGCAGTAGAAGCCGTCGCAAGTGGACAGATAGTCCTTGTTGAAGAGGTTCTTCGCGTCCACCGCCACCGTGACCCCCTTGAGGGTTTTGTTCAGACGGCCCAGGTCGTAATGGGCCGAGGCGTCGTACACGGTGTAGGACCCGACATGGCCCCAGTCGGTGTTGGTGGTGTTGCCGTAGGTGTCGCCGACATAACGCACACCTGTGCCGATACCGAAGCCATCCAGCGGGCCGTTATGCCAGGTGTAGTCCGCCCAGGCGGTGGCCTGGTTGCGCGGGACCTGGGCCATGCGCTTGCCTTTTTCCGCCGCCGTGCCCTTGGTGATTTCGCTGTCGTTGTAGGTGTAGGAGCCGATCAGTTTTAGGTTGTCGGTCACGTCGCCCGAGGCTTCCAGTTCCAGGCCACGCACCTGGACTTCACCCACCTGGCGGGTGACGTTGTTTTCGGTGACGGAGTTGTTTTGCTGGGTCAGGTCGAACACCGCAGCGGTCAGCAGGGTCTTGGTGCCGGGTGGCTGGTACTTGATACCCGCTTCGTATTGTTCACCTTCGGTGGGTTTGAACGCTTCGGTGCTGTTGACGGTTGAACCTGCCGCCGCCTGGAACGACTGGGCGAAGGAAATGTACGGCGTCACACCGTTATCGAAGACATAGCTCAGTGCCGCGTTGCCGCTGAATTTCTTGTCGCGCTGGGTGTTGGTCGCATCGTTCAGGTTGTGGAACACGGTGCCGGTGTGAATCCAGTCCTCACGACCGCCGAGGGTCAGGCGCCAGTTGTCCAGGGCGATCTGGTCCTGGACGTACAGGCCGGTCTGGTGGGTCTTCTGGTTGTAGTCATACATGGTGAAATACTGGACGTTGGAGAAATCCTGTCCATAGGTCGGGTTGTGGATGTTGCTGGTCGGCACGCCAGTCGAACCCCAATCCCAGTGCGAATTACTGTTGGAGCGCTGGTGGTCCAGGCCCAGCAGCAGGGTGTGGCTGAGGGCGCCGGTCTGGAAATCGGCCTGGAAGTTGTTGTCCACGGCGAACTGGCTGATGTCTTCGTCAATGACGCTGGCACTGCGCTTGACGGTGCCATCGGCGCTCACCGCTTCCTCAGGACCGGCCGGCGAGAATTGCCCGCCGGCGGAGATGCCCTGGGTTTCCAGGTCGCTCTTGGTGTAGCGCAGGTTCTGGCGGAACTGCCAGGTGTCGTTCAGGCGATGTTCGAACGCATAGCCGAGCGCGTAGTAGGTCCGGTCGTAGAATTCCCAGTCCGGGTCGCCGAGGTTCTTGTGGTGGGAAATCTTGCCCGCTGGCGAGGACAGCTTGGTGCCTTGCAGTGGCAGGAATTGCCCGGTGATGCCGGTGTCGTCGCGGGTGTACTGGGACAGGAAGGTCAGACGGGTGTCGTCGTTGATGTTCCAGGTCAGGCTCGGCGCAAGGTTGTAGCGCTTGTCCGGGATGTGATCGACCTGGGCGTTGCTGTCGCGCACGGTGCCGCTGAGCCGATAGAGGAACTGGCCTTCGTCATCGACTTTGCCGGTGCTGTCGAAGTTGATCTGCTTGTGTTCATAGCTGCCGGCCTGCAACTCGACTTCATTGCTGCTTTCGGCCTGTGGCCGACGGCTGACCATGTCCAGCATGCCGCCAGGCGGCGTCTGGCCGTAGACCGAAGAGGCCGGGCCACGCAGCACGGCGATGCGCTCCAGGTTCCAGGGCTCGATTTTCGGGGTGATGTAGTTGCCCTTGGGCAGCGGCAGGCCATCGAGGAATTGGGTCGGTATGAAGCCACGGACCAACAGCCAGTCGTTGCGCGAATCCGAACCGTAGCCGCTGCTCTGCACGCCAGCGGTGTAGCGCAGGGCGTCATTGAGGTTGAGAACCGAACGGTCTTCCATCTGTTGGCGCGTGACCACCGAGACGGAGCGCGGCAGTTCGACAATCGGCGTATCCGTCTTGGTCCCGGCGGCGGTGCGGGTGGCGACGTAGCCCTCGGTCGGGCCCCACGCGGTTTCATTGAGGCCGGCCCCGATCACACTGGTTTCCGGCAAGGCCATGACGCCTTCAGGCACCGCCACCAGGCTGTAGGTGCCGGCGCTGCTTTGTTCCAGTTGCAGGCCGGTGCCGCGCAAGGCCTCGCGCAATGCGCCGGTGGCGTCGAACTGGCCCTGGACCGGGGCCGAGGTCTTGCCCGAGGCCAGGGACGGATTCAGGCTCAGGGCGAGGCCGGCCTGGCTGGCGATCTGGTTCAGGGTGCTGGCCAGTGGCGCGGCGGGCAGGTTGTAGGTGCGCACGCTCGTGGCCTGTTCGGCGGCCAGCAGTGGGGCGCTGGTCAACGGGACGGCAAAGGCAATGGCGATGGCTAACAGGCTGGGGCGCAACAGGGTGTCTAGCGGGCGGGACATACGGCGGCTCCTGAATGGAAATATTTCTCAATTGCCTGGGTGCCGGATGAAAATCGAAAAGTGATAGGGGTGGATGAAAATAATTTAGATTCAGGTTATTGGTTGGGTGTCCAGCCTGGTCTTTGTGCTGAGGCAGCAGGCCTCTTCGCGAGCAAGCCCGCTCCCACAGGAGTTCGCATTCCCATGTGGGAGCGGGCTTGCTCGCGAAGGCGGCCTGCCTGACACAAGATCTCTCAGGGTTTCGGCGCGGTGCTTGGCCCCACCACCACCCACCACCGCGTGTGATGCTCGACCTGCACCGGCAAGCTCGGCAGCAGGGCCGTCAGGGCCAGGTCGGTGTCGTGCAGCGGGAAACTGCCGGTGATGCGCAGGTCTGCCACTTGTGGCGCGACCCCCAAGTAGCCATGCCGGTAACGCCCCAGTTCGTAGACCAGGTCTTCAAGGCGCGCGTTGTCCACCACCAGCATGCCGCGGGTCCAGGCATCGGCGCCGGGGTTCAGGGCAATGGTCGGCCCGAGGCCGTCGCGGTGCATCAGCACTTGTTGGCCTTCGCGCAGGATCAGTTCCTTGTCCGTGGCCTGGGGATGCGCCGCCACAGCGGATTTCAACACGCTCAGGCGCGTGCCTTCGTCTTCACGCTTGACCAGGAACCGTGTGCCCAAGGCGCGCAGGCTGCCTTCGCGGGTCTCGACGATGAACGGACGCGGGTCGTCGTGACCGGTTTCCACCAGGATCTCACCTTCCTGCAGGACGATGCGGCGCTGCTTGTCATCGAAACGCACGTCCAGGGCACTGTGGGTGTTGAGGTTGATCAGCGTGCCGTCGGTCAGGCGCAGGGTGCGCTGTTCGCCTGTCGCGGTGCGCTGATCGGCCAGCCAGTAATCCAGCGGCAGGTAACGATCGCCGGCAAACAGCGCCAGGCCGATGACCGCGACAACACTGGCCAGGCCGCTGCCGACCTTGCGTATCCGCCGGCGAATGCTGACCCGCGATTGCAGCAACGCGGCGCGCGCCGGCCCGTTGGCCACACTGAAGCGCTGGTCAAGCATGCCCAGCTGTCGCCAGGCCCGGGCGTGTTCTTCGTCGGCGGCATGCCATTGGGCGAAGGCTTCACGCTCCTGGGCGCTGCTCGAGTCCAGGGACAACTGCCAGGCAATGGCGGCATCCAGCACGCTGGCCGAGACCGGTTTGGCATGGGCCTGGCTCATGTCGGCTCACCATAAAGTGCGATGTAGCACTGTCGGATGCCTTGGGCCAGGTATTGCCGTACGCGCGGCACCGAAACCCCCAGGCGCTCGGCGATTTCGGCGTGGCCGAGGCCGTCGAGGCGGTTATAGAGGAAAGCTGCGCGGGCCTTGCTCGACAGTTTGCCGAGCAGGCGATCGATGGCCTTGAGGTCTTCGAGGATGATTTGCTGTTCTTCCACCGAGGGCTGCTCGGCCTCGGGGATCAGCATCAGTTCGGTGAGGTAGGCCTGCTCCAATGCCGCTCGACGGAAATAATCGAACAGCAGGCCCTTGGCGATGGCCACCAGAAATGCCCGTGGTTCGCGGGGCGCCTTCAGTTCCTCGCGACCCAGCAAGCGCACAAAGGTGTCCTGGCTCAGGTCCTCGGCCCGGTGCGCACACGCCACGTTGCGTCGCAGCCAGGCCAATAGCCAAGCGCGATGGTCGCGGTACAACGCACCAACCAAATCACTGTGGGGGGTGGGGACTGACGACACCTAGCATCACCGACGTTTTAAGTAACGAGAATTGTTCGCGATTGTGGCAGAGGCGGAGGCGGGAAAGCAATTGGCGCTGGTCGGGACCCGATCTGTGGGCCCAAATAAGTCTGTGGGCCCAAGTAGGTCTGTGGGAGCAAGGCTTGCCCGCGATGCAGGCGACTCGGTTTGGCTGTCAAACCAGGCGATGCCATCGCGGGCAAGCCTTGCTCCCACAGGTGAACCACCCGCGGAGCAGAGGGTTTAGAGCGAAGGCGCCTGCTGCCGCCGTTTCCAGTGGCTCAGGCGCTGTTGCAGGTCAAGTGGGCTGTGGATCTGTTGCTGGCGGGCGCGGCTGAACAGGATCAGCGCCAGTTCCGCCGTGGCCAGGGCGTCGGCGCTGGCGTTGTGGCGGTCGAAGACTTGCAGCTTGAACCAGTCGATCCACTCGTCCAGGCCTGACTTGCGCAGATGGGCTTGCGGGCAAAGCATCGGGGCCAGGTCCGCCACGTCGAGGAACGAATGCTGCAGGCGATAGCCCAGGTAGTCTTTCAAGGCGCGCCCGAGCATGTGCGAATCGAACGGCGCGTGAAAAGCCAGCAGCGGACTGTCGCCGACGAACTCCATGAACGCCAGCAGCGCCTCGGCCGGGTCGCTGCCGGCGGCGATGGCGCTGGGTGCCAGGCCATGGATCAACACACTCGGCCCGAGTTTCTGCTTATCGCATTGCAGGGTGCGTTCGAACTGCTGGCTGAAGTCGATGGCGCCGTCTTCGATGACCACCGCGCCGATGGACAGCACCTGGTCCTTGTTCAGGTTCAACCCGGTGGTTTCCAGGTCCAGCACGACCCAGCGTTGTTCCCGCAGGTCGCATTCACCCAAGGCTGAAGCCGCCGGCAGGCGTTCCAGGCGCCTTTGTATTTCTTCGGGCAACATGGGTTGGGCTGGGCGCAACCAGGAAAAAATGCTCACAGCTGATATCTCACGGTCAGGCTGCTTTGCAGGCGTTGGGCCTGGCGCAGGGATTCGCGCAGGATGCGTCGGTCCAGATGGTTGAGGCTGTCGGGGTCGACGCGGTTGGAGTAGGGCAGGTTCTCGCGGGTTTGCAGTTGGTGCTGCTGCATGCGGGTCTGCTGGATGAAGTGATAGGCCTCTTCATAGGCGGCGCCATCGAGCGGTTCGATCACTTCCTTGACGACCAATTGCCGCAAGCGTTCCAAGGTATTGTTGACTTCGATGCCGTTGGCCAGCGCCAGCAGACGGGCGCCGTCGACGAAGGGCGTCAGGCCCTGCACTTTCAAGTCCAAGGTCGCCTTTTCGCCATTCTTGCGGCTGAGCACGAAGTCCCTGAAACGTCCCACGGGTGGGCGATGACGCAGCGCGTTGTCGGCCATCATGCGCTGGAACAAACGGTTGTCGGCCACTTGGTCGAGGATCTGCCGGCGCAGCTGCTCGCAGCCTTGCTCATCGCCCCAGACCACCCGCAGGTCGAAATAGATGCTCGAGCCCAGCAGGTTTTCCGGGGTCGCTTCGCGAATGAATGCCGCGAAGCGCCGGGCCCATTCGGCACGGGACAAACACAGCTCGGGGTTGCCGGCCATGATGTTGCCCTTGCACAAGGTGAAGCCGCACAAGGCCAGGCTCTGGTTGATCTGTTGGGCGATGGGCAGCAGCAGGCCGCGGATCTGCGCGGCATGGGCGGCGTCCCGGGCCTCGAACAAAATGCCGTTGTCCTGGTCGGTGTGCAGGGTTTGCTCGCGCCGGCCTTCACTGCCGAAACACAACCAACTGAACGGCACCCCCGGGTCGCCCTTGTCGGCCAGGGTCAGTTCGATGACCCGGCTCACGGTGTGGTCGTTGAGCAGGGTGATGATGTGGGTAATCTGGGTCGACGACGCGCCGTGGGCCAGCATGCGCTCCACCAGTTGGCCAATCTCACCGCGCAGGGCCACCAGATTCTCCACCTTTGGCGCGTTGCGAATGGTCCGGGCCAGGTGCACCAGGTCGACCCGTTGCAGGGAAAACAGATCGCGCTCCGACACCACGCCACACAGGCGATGGTCCTTGACCAGGCAGACATGGGCGATGTGCCGTTCGGTCATGGCGATGGCCGCGTCGAAGGCGCTGTGGTCCGGCGAGAGAAAAAACGGTGCCTGGGTCATGTGTCCGACGATGGCCTGGGAAAAATCCCCGTCCCCATCGGCCACCACGTGCCGCAGGTCGCGCAAGGTGAAAATTCCCACCGGGACTTTCTGCTCATTCACCACCACGATACTGCCGACCTGCTGTTCGTGCATCAGCTTCACGGCTTCGCGCAGCGGCGTGTCCGGGCTGCAACTCACCGGATGGCGCATCGCCAGTTCGCCCAGCCGGGTGTTGAGGGAGTACTGGGTGCCCAGGGTTTGCGCGGACTTCTGCTGGACCTGCTGATTGACCTGGTCGAGCAAGCTGCTGACCCCACGCAGGGCGAAGTCGCGAAACGGGCCGGACAGGGCGAACAGCTTGATGAAGGCCTGTTTGTTCAGTTGCAGGCAGAACGTGTCTTCGCCGGCCCGGTGCTCGGTGCGCGTGGCTCGTTCGCCCAGTAGCGCGGCGAGGGGGAAACATTCGCCGGTGGTGATTTCGAAGGTGGTTTCGGTGCCACCCTTGGCCGAATGCGGACGTTCGCCTATCACCCTGCCTTGCTTGACGATGTAAAAGTGCTCCACCGGGCCGTCGGCTGGTTTGATGATGGTTTCGCCCGGCGCATAAAAACGCAGCAGGCATTGCTCCACCAGATAGGCCAGGTGGGCGTTTTCCATCTGGTTGAACGGTGGGAAACGCTGGAGAAACTGCAGTGTCCCCTGGATGTTTTGCAACACCGCGGTTTTCCCTGCCTGGGTGAAGGCGTCCGCTTTTTTCATAACCATTACGCAGTCTTTTTTGAATTGTTGTGGTCGATCCGTTCTCCCATGGTCGGCCCCTCAGCGCGGGGTGCCCATTGGACGTAAGTCTAGGTCGCTGCACAGGGGAGGGCTTACGGAAAAATCCTACGCAAGGCGTCGGAAAAATCTTCATTGAATGTTCTTGGAAAAAAATCCGACGAAGTGCACATTGAAGCGCCGCAGAACGATGTCTGACCACTGTGCCAGGGGATCGATTTAAAGAACGTAGAGAGCACCATGTCCGACCACGATATTTTGAGTGACGCCGAGCGCGAGGCGCTGAGTGCCGTCATGCTGGAACCTGACTTGCCGCCGCAGCGCGTCTTGATCGTCGATGACGACAAGGACGCTCGTGAGCTGCTGTCGGAGATCCTGGCGTTGGACGGGATTCACTGCATGACCGCCGCCAGTGGTGAAACGGCACTCAAGATGCTGGAAACCAAGCCATCGATTGGCCTGTTGATCACCGACCTGCGCATGGGCAATGTCGATGGCCTGGAGCTGATCCGCCTGGTGCGCGAGTCTCCGCGGGCGGCGCTGCCGATCATCATCGTGTCGGGCGATGCCGACGTGAAGGACGCCATCGAAGCCATGCACCTGAGCGTGGTGGACTTTTTGCTCAAGCCGATCGATACCGACAAGCTGCTGGGGTTGGTCAAGCACGAGTTGGGGATGGATCTCTAAGATTGTCTGTAGGAGCAAGGCTTGCCCGCGATGCAGGCGCCTCGGTTCACCAAGGACCGCGCTGCCCTCATCGCGGGCAAGCCTTGCTCCCACAGATAAATCCCCTTGCCGCAATGACTCAAGCATCAGCCAGATGCTTGGTGATTTTGCAATAAAAAAGCCCTGATCTTTCGATCAGGGCTTTTTTTGTGCCGCGTCTACCGCTCAATCACAACCCATTGGCGGCCTTGAACTCACGACGACGACGGTGCAGCACCGGCTCGGTGTAGCCGTTGGGCTGCTTTGTGCCTTCGATCACCAACTCGACCGCCGCCTGGAAGGCGATGTTGCGGTCGAAGTCCGGTGCCAGCGGACGGTACAGCGGGTCGCTGGCGTTCTGGCGGTCGACCACCGGCGCCATGCGCTTGAGGCTTTCCATCACCTGGTCTTGGGTGACGATGCCATGGCGCAGCCAGTTGGCGATGTGCTGGCTGGAGATACGCAGCGTCGCACGGTCTTCCATCAGGCCGATGTCGTTGATGTCCGGCACCTTGGAGCAGCCCACGCCCTGGTCGATCCAGCGCACCACGTAGCCAAGGATGCCCTGGGCATTGTTGTCCAGTTCGTTCTTGATCTGCTCCGGTGTCCAGTTCGGGTTGACGGCCAGCGGGATGGTCAGGATGTCGTCCACCGATGCGCGGGCGCGCTTGGCCAGCTCGGCCTGGCGAGCGAACACGTCGACCTTGTGGTAATGCAGCGCGTGCAGGGCCGCGGCGGTCGGCGAGGGAACCCAGGCGGTGTTGGCGCCGGCCAGCGGATGAGCGATTTTCTGTTCGAGCATCGCCGCCATCAGGTCCGGCATGGCCCACATGCCCTTGCCGATTTGTGCGCGACCTTGCAGGCCGGTGCTCAAGCCGATGTCGACGTTCCAGTTCTCATACGCGCCGATCCACTTCTCGGCTTTCATGTCGGCCTTGCGCACCATCGGGCCGGCTTCCATGGAGGTGTGGATTTCATCGCCGGTACGGTCGAGGAAGCCGGTGTTGATGAACACCACGCGCTCGCTGGCGGCCTTGATGCAGGCCTTGAGGTTGACCGTGGTACGGCGCTCCTCGTCCATGATCCCGACCTTGAGGGTGTTGCGCGGCAGGTTCAGCACGTCCTCGACGCGACCGAACAGCTCGTTGGTGAACGCGGCTTCGTCCGGGCCGTGCATCTTCGGCTTGACGATGTACACCGAGCCGGTGCGGCTGTTGCGACGGCTGGTGTTGCCGTTGAGGCTGTGGATCGCTGCCAGGCTGGTGATCAGGCCGTCGAGGATGCCTTCCGGCACTTCGTTGCCGTGCTGGTCCAGGATCGCGTCGATGGTCATCAGGTGGCCGACGTTACGCACGAACAACAGCGAGCGGCCGTGCAGGGTCACGCTCGAACCGTCGACGGCGGTGTAGACACGGTCGGGGTTCATGGTGCGGGTGAACGTCTGGCCGCCTTTGGCGACCTCTTCAGCCAGGTCGCCTTTCATCAGGCCGAGCCAGTTGCGGTAGATCACCACTTTGTCATCGGCATCGACGGCGGCGACCGAGTCTTCGCAGTCCATGATGGTGGTCAGCGCGGCTTCCATCAGGATGTCTTTGACGCCGGCGGCGTCGGTCTGGCCGACCGGGGTGCTGGCATCGACCTGGATTTCGAAGTGCAGGCCGTTGTGTTTCAACAGCACGGTGGTCGGTGCCGAGGCATCGCCCTGGAAGCCGATCAACTGGGCATCGTCACGCAGGCCGCTGTTGCTGCCGCCCTTGAGGGTGACCACCAGTTTGCCGTCGACGATTTTGTAAGCGGTGGAGTCGACATGGGAGCCGGCCGCCAGGGGCGCGGCTTCGTCGAGGAAGGCACGGGCGAAGGCGATGACCTTGTCGCCGCGGACCTTGTTGTAGCCTTTGCCTTTTTCCGCGCCATCGGCTTCGCTGATGGCGTCGGTGCCGTACAGCGCGTCATACAGCGAACCCCAGCGGGCGTTCGATGCGTTGAGGGCGAAGCGGGCGTTCATCACCGGCACCACCAGCTGCGGGCCGGCCATGCGGGCGATTTCATCGTCGACGTTTTGGGTCGTAGCCTGGAAATCCGCCGCTTCTGGCAGCAGGTATCCAATGTCTTGCAGGAAGGCTTTGTAAGCCACGGCGTCGTGGGCCTGGCCGGCACGGGCCTGGTGCCAGGCATCGATCCGCGCCTGGAAATCATCGCGTTTGGCGAGTAGGGCTTTGTTCTTCGGCGCCAGGTCGTGGATGACCTTGTCGGCACCGGCCCAGAACGCGTCGGCGGTGAGGCCGGTTCCGGGAATGGCTTCGTTATTCACGAAGTCGAACAGGACTTTGGCGACCTGCAGGCCACCGACTTGAACGTGTTCAGTCATTGCTTGCCTCACTCTGCTCAGCTATTTCGCTTTTCAGCTCTTCGATTTTGACAATGAAGCCTCGGGCCATTTAAAGCACAAACCCCGGAACCAGTACATGCCATCGCTGGCGGCTGGGTGGTAAGCCTTGCTGACGGGGCTTTTCAGGGATGCGACTGCGCCTTAAGCAGACATCGGTACAACGTTATGTAGTGCTCGCTGCGGCATACTACATGATCAATTGCGGTTGTGAAAATTAGACTAATTGCGTCGTTCCGCGACCGACTAAAGTGTTACGGTCACGTCGAGACACGGGATGTTCTCAAAAAATAGATAGATTGTTCCAGATAAATCTTGAGGTTTGTACACGATATCTCTGGTGTCATCCTGTGGGAGCAAAGCTTGCTCGCGATACAGGCGCCTTGGTTTCAGAAGGACCGGGTTGTTTTCATCGCGAGCAAGCTTTGCTCCCACAGGGGGAAGGTATAAATCTTTAGGCCACAGTCTGCTCGCGATCACCTGCCTATACTGTCCCTTCCCCAACAAGAGGACTGCGCCATGGACCACCTTGTCATTACTGTTTTCGCCCCGGACAAGCCCGGGCAGGTCGAGCGCATTGCCGATTGCATCGCCGAGCATGGTGGTAACTGGCTGGAAAGCCGCATGTCGCGCCTGGCTGGGCAGTTTGCCGGGATCCTGCGAATCAGCGCCCCGGCCGAGGCCCATGAGGCACTGATCGAAGCCTTGCAGGGGCTGTCGGCTCACGACATCCGCGTGTTGATCGCTGAAAGCGCCCTTGAGGAGGCTTGCACCTGGAAACCCATCACCATGGAGCTGGTGGGCAACGACCGTCCCGGCATCGTGCGGGACATCACCCGGCTGTTGAGCGAGCAGGGCGTCAATGTCGAGCGCCTGGTGACCTACGTCCGGCCGGCGCCGATGAGCAGCGAGTTGCTGTTTCATGCCGAAGCGATCCTGGGGGTGCCGTTGACCCTGTCGCTGGAGACGTTGCAGGAACGCCTGGAGACCCTGGCCGATGAGTTGATGGTGGAGCTCAAGCTCAGCGACGAAGCGTGATGAAGGTTATCCAAGGAAAAACTGCGCCTGCCTGTGGATAACCTGTAGAGACCCGGCTCCAGCCCAGGCTCGCCGGGGCTTAGCGGTCGATGATCAAAAAATCACCAGTTTTCAAGGGGTTGTGCACAAACGGCGGGGATCACGCTGTGGATAACCTTGGGAAGGATGAGCGCAGGCCACGCCAGACGTGGCCTGTAGAGGTTTGTGCGTTTTTTGATCAGCTGCGCCGACGCATGCTGATCACGGCATCGACGCTGTACACCGCCAGCCCGGCCCAGATAAACAGGAACGCCACCAGTGTGCTGGACGACAGGTGCTCACCGAACAGCATCACGGCGAGCAGCAGCACCAGCGTCGGCGCGACGTACTGGAGAAAACCGATGGTGGTGTAGGGCAAATGCCGTGTTGCGGCGTTGAAACACACCAACGGCACCAGCGTCACGGGGCCGGCCGCTACCAGCCACCAGGCTTCGGAGGTGGTCCAGAATGCCGCCTGGGCACTGGTGGCCGTGGGATTGAACAGCAACCAGGCGATGGCGATCGGCACCAGCATCCAGGTTTCCACCACCAGCCCCGGCAACGCCTTGACCGGTGCCTGCTTACGGATCAACCCATAGAAACCGAAGGTCAGCGCCAGCACCAGCGACACCCACGGCAGGCTGCCCACTTGCCAGACCTGCTGCGCCACACCGACCGCCGCCAACCCCACCGCCAGCCATTGCATGCGGCGCAGGCGCTCGCCGAGGATCAACATGCCCAGCAATACGTTGACCAGAGGGTTGATGTAGTAACCCAGGCTGGCTTCGAGCATGCGCTCGTTGTTCACCGCCCAGACGTAGGTCAGCCAGTTGGCTGCGATCAGCGTCCCGCTCAGGGCGAGGATCGCCAGGCGCTGTGGGTTGTCCCGCAGTTCGCGCCACCAGCCCGGGTGTTTCCAGACCATCAGCAACGCCGCGCCGAACAAGGCCGACCACAGCACCCGGTGGATGATGATCTCCACCGACGGCACGCTGGCGATGGCCTTGAAGTAGATCGGGAACAGACCCCAGATGATGTAGGCGCTCAGGCCCAGGATGTACCCGCGACGCGGGTTGGCGGCTTGCATGCAGAATCCTTGCTTAGGCAGCTAACAAAGGAGTGATTGTAAGGAGATTTGTCTGGTTGTGCTGTGAACCTTGTGCACAATCACCGCAGCCCCCCTGTGGGAGCGGGCTTGCTCGCGAAGGCGGCGTGCCTGGCAGCACAACTTTGCCAGACTTAACGCTTTCGCGAGCAAGCCCGCTCCCACAGGGTGGCTCTGCGGGACATCAGAACAGCTTCAACGGCTCTTCATTGAGCGCCGCCAGTTGCTCGCGCAGTGCCAGCACCTGGTCGCCCCAGTAGCGCTCGCTGCCGAACCACGGGAAGCTGCGCGGGAACGCCGGGTCGTCCCAGCGTCGCGCCAGCCAGGCGCTGTAGTGCATCAGGCGCAGGGCCCGCAGCGGCTCGATCAGCGCCAACTCCCGCGGGTCGAAGTCGTGGAACTCGCGGTAGCCGTCCATCAATTCCGACAATTGCCCCAGGCATTCCTGGCGATCGCCGGCGAGCATCATCCACAGGTCCTGCACCGCCGGGCCCATGCGACAGTCGTCCAGGTCGACGATGTGGAACACCTCGTCGCGGCACATCATGTTGCCCGGGTGGCAATCGCCATGCATGCGGATGTTCTGGTGGGGCGTGGCGGCGTAAACCTCTTCGACGCGCTTGAGCAGGTCCCGGGCGACCGACTCGTAGGCCGGCAGCAGGCTACGAGGGACGAAGCCGCTTGCCAGCACGGTGGCCAGTGAGTCGTGGCCGAAGTTCTTCACTCCCAGGGCTTCACGATGTTCGAACGGACGGGTTGCTCCGACTGCGTGCAGGCGCCCGAGCAATTGTCCCAGGCGATAGAGCTGATCGAGGTTGCCCGGCTCCGGTGCACGGCCGCCGCGACGGGGGAACAGGGTGAAACGAAACCCGGCGTGTTCGTGCAGGCTGGTGCCGTTGTGGATCAGCGGCGCGACCACAGGCACTTCGTATTCGGCCAGCTCGAAGGTAAAGCTGTGCTCTTCCAGGATCGCTTCGTTGGTCCAGCGCTGGGGGCGATAGAACTTGGCGATCAGCGGCTCGGAATCTTCGATGCCGACCTGGTAGACGCGGTTCTCATAACTGTTGAGGGCCAACACGCGGGCGTCGCTGAGAAAGCCGATGCTTTCAACGGCATCGAGTACCAGGTCGGGCGTGAGGGTTTCAAACGGATGGGACATGCTGACTCCTGCGCAGCGGCAGGGCTGCCGCGTCCGGCCCAGCATGGTAGCGCAGACAGAGGCAGATAGGTGGTGGCTGTCGGTGATCGTTCCCACGCTCTGCGTGGGAACGCCTCATGTGACGCTCCGCGTTACGCTTCGGAGACGCGGAGCGTCCCTGGCTGCATTCCCACGCAGAGCGTGGGAACGATCAGTGTCAGGCGCCGATGACCCCGCCATCTTCCCGGGTAATCACCATTACCGAAGACCGCGGCTTGCCGTTGGGCAGGTGCTCGGGGAAGGTTGAACCGCCGCTGGGATGCTGGATTCCGACGAACAGGGTCTTGTAGTCCGGCGCGAAACTGATGCCGGTCACTTCGCAGCCTACCGGGCCAACCATGAAACGGCGGATTTCACCACTGTTGGGGTCGGCGCAGAGCATCTGGTTGTTGCCCATGCCCGCGAAGTCGCCAGCGTTGCTCGAGTCGCCGTCGGTCTGGATCCATAGCCGCCCGCCGTTGTCGAAGCCCAGGCCATCGGGGCTGTTGAACATGTTCTGCGGGTTGATGTTGGACGATCCGGCTTTCGGCGTGCCGGCGTGTACCGTCGGGTTGCCGGCGACCACGAACAGGTCCCAGGCGAAGGTCTTGGAGGCGTGATCGTCGCGGTCGGTTTTCCAGCGCAGGATCTGCCCATAGACGTTCTTGGCCCGAGGGTTTGGCCCCTCCACCGGTTGGCCGGCGTCGCCGCGCTTGGAGTTGTTGGTCAGGGTGCAATAAACCTGGCCATCCTTGGGACTGACCACGATCCACTCCGGACGGTCCATGCGCGTAGCGCCAACGGCACTGGCGGCCAGGCGGGCATGGATCAACACCTCGGCCTGGTCAGCGAAACCGCTGCTGGCGTCGATGCCGTTCTTGCCATGGCTCAGTTCGATCCATTGGCCTTTGCCTTTGGGATGGTCCGGGTTGCCGTCGCCGGCATCAAAGCGCGCTACATACAAGGTGCCATGGTCCAGCAGGTTGCGGTTGGCCTTGGCATTGCGATGGTTGATGCGCTCGCGGCTGACGAACTTGTAGATGAACTCGCCGCGTTCGTCATCGCCCATGTACACCACGGCGCGACCGTCATTGGTCTGCGCCAGGGCGGCGTTTTCATGTTTGAAGCGGCCCAGGGCGGTGCGTTTTACCGGGGTGGATTGCGGGTCGAACGGGTCGATTTCCACCACCCAGCCGTGGCGATTGAGTTCGTTGGGGTTCTTCGCCAGGTCGAAACGCGGATCGTGCAAGTGCCAATTGATTTCACTGCTGGCGACGGTGGCACCATAGCGTTTCTGTGCCGCATCGAATTGCAGGTCCGCCTTGCTGCTGCCGAAGCAGTCAGTGAAGTTTTCTTCGCAGGTCAGGTAAGTGCCCCACGGGGTCATGCCGTTGGCGCAGTTCTGGAATGTGCCGAGTACTTTCTTGCCACTGTTGTCGGCACTGGTTTTCAGCAGGTCGTGCCCGGCTGCCGGACCACGCAGGCGAATCGGCGTGTTGCCGTGAATCCTGCGGTTGTAGCGCGAGTCCTGGACGAACTGCCACTGGCCGCGACGACGCTGGATTTCGATCACCGACACGCCTTCGCTGGCCTGGGCCTTGCGCACGTCTTCGGCCGACTGTGGCTGGCCGCCGTGAGGGAACAGGTATTGGTAGTTGGTGTACTCGTTATTGATCGCCATCAGCGCCCGGTTTTTGTCGCCGGGGAATTCGAACAGGCTCATGCCGTCGTTATTGTCGCCGAACTGCATTTCCTGTGCGCGGGCTGTTCCATTGCCGCTTGGATCGAACGCCGGTGCATTTTTCTGCAGCGGCTGGCCCCAACTGATCAGTACCGAGGCTTTGTAGCCCGGCGGCAGGGTGATGGTGTCGGCCGTGGCGGCGGCGATGCTTTTAAAGCCCAGCAGCCGGCTGTTGCCTTCGCTCACGGCGGCGGCCAGGACGCTGCGACTCAACAGGTTGCCGCCCAGGAACATCGCCGCGCCGCACAGGGCGCCGGCGCTGATGAAGCTTCGACGGCTCAGGCCGACGATCTTTTCCAGGTCGGTGGATTGGTTTTCTTCTAATAGGCTCATCATCAGGCTCCCTGCTGGTTTTGGCAGTCACCTTAAAGCGGGTCGATGAAACTATTGTTGCAACACACTACAGCGGTGTGCCGAGCAGCACATTTGTTGCTGAAAACGTCACTTGCACCGGTGAGCCGCCTTCCAGATGCTGCTTTTGTAGCTCAAGCGGGTCGGCCAGGGCGCACAGCGTCTGGCCGTTGGGCAGGCTGATGCGTACTTCGCTGGGGCCGTCTTCGGCGGCGTCGACCTGTTCGATCATGCCGCGCAGCGAATTGATCCCCGGTTTTTCCGCTTGCTCGACAGGGTGCAATTCCAGCCAGCCAGCCTTGATCAGCGCCACCACGTCGGTGCCGACATCCAGCTCCAGGCGCAGCGTGCTGTCGTGGGTGATCTGGGCTTCGATGACCAGACCCCTGGCCAGCTCCAGGCGTACCCGGTCGTTGTGCCCCTGGGCCTCGATGCCCAGGACCTTGCCATGCAATTGATTACGGGCGCTGGTGCGCAGCATCAAGCGGCTGAGCAGGCCCAGGTCGCCGGGATCCTCGCTTGCTTCCAGCAGTTGCGTCTGCAGCGCTTGCAGGCGCAGATACAGGCGCAGCACGCGGTGGCCTTCCTCCGACAGCTTGGCGCCGCCACCACCCTTGCCGCCAACGCTGCGCTCCACCAACGGTTGGTCCGCCAGGTTGTTCAACTCATCGATGGCATCCCACGCCGCCTTGTAGCTCAGGCCCGCGCTCTTGGCGGCGCGGGTGATCGAGCCTTGTTCGGCGATGTGCTGCAACAGGGCGATGCGTTGTGGTCGCCGAACGATGTGCTGGGTCAGAAGCGTGGGCAAGGACATGACGGAAAACTGCGTGCAAAGGTCGATGAGCGGACGTTGGCGCCTTGGGCGCGGCCCGTCAAGCCGACTCTCCGGGTTTCGGCGTGCGAGCCAGGCAGTACACATCGACCCGCGCAGCGCCGGCGTCGAGCAGCAGGGCAGCCAGTGCCTGGGCGGTGGCGCCCGTGGTGAGCACGTCGTCGACCAACGCCAAGTGACGGTTGCGCAACGCAGCCTGGGGCGCGAGGGCAAAGGCCTGGCGCAGGTTTCGCCGTCGGGACTTGGCGTCGAGAGCCTGTTGGGCGGGGGTGTCGTGGGTGCGTCGCAGCAGATGCTCTTCGCAAGGGATCGCCAACGGCCCGCTGAGCCAGCGGGCCAGCAGCGCTGCCTGGTTGAAACCGCGCTGGCGCAAACGACGGGTCGCCAGTGGCACCGGTACCAGTGCGTCGGGCCGTTCCAGCCCTTCGTCGAAATGATGTTGCAGCGACTGCGCCAGCAGTTCGCCCAACAGCCGGCCCAGGGGCCATTTCGCCTGATGCTTGAAACGGGTGATCAGGCTGTCCACCGGGAAGTCGTAGGCCCAGGGCGCCAGGACCCGTTCGAAGGCCGGCGGTCGCGAGGCACATTGTCCACAACGCAGTCCAGCCATGGGCAGCGGCAGGGCGCAGACGCAGCATTGGTCACCGAGCCAGGGCAGCTCGCTTTCACAGGGGGTGCAGATAGGCTGCGGGGTGTCGGTGCTTTCGCCGCATAACAGGCAAAATTGTTTGTTTTTTAACCAGATGTAAACCGGTCCGTTGTATCGTGGTTGACAGCGCATGACTCTTCCTTAAATATGCCGAACATCCGTGTCGCGCCTGTGGGTATTCCATGCCCCAGGCGCCAGCCAAGCATAAATCAAGGAAATGCCCATGAGCGCCAGCACCACTGCCAACCTGCGTCATGACTGGTCTTTGGCCGAAGTCAAAGCACTCTTCGTCCAGCCATTCAATGACCTGCTGTTCCAGGCGCAGACCGTGCACCGCGCGCACTTCGACGCCAACCGCGTCCAGGTTTCCACGCTGCTGTCGATCAAGACCGGCGCTTGCCCGGAAGATTGCAAATATTGTCCGCAGTCCGGTCACTACAACACCGGCCTGGATAAAGAGAAATTGCTCGAAGTGCAGAAGGTCCTTGAAGAGGCCGCGCGCGCCAAGGCCATCGGTTCGACCCGTTTCTGCATGGGCGCGGCCTGGAAGCATCCGTCGGCCAAGGACATGCCGTATGTACTGGAAATGGTCAAGGGCGTGAAGGCCATGGGTCTGGAAACCTGCATGACCCTGGGCCGCCTCGACCAGGAACAGACCGAAGCGCTGGCCCAGGCCGGCCTGGACTACTACAACCACAACCTCGACACCTCGCCGGAGTTCTACGGCAGCATCATCACCACCCGCACCTACAGCGAGCGCCTGCAAACCCTGGCCTACGTGCGTGATTCGGGAATGAAGATCTGCTCCGGCGGCATCCTCGGCATGGGCGAGTCCCTGGACGATCGCGCGAACCTGCTGATCCAACTGGCGAACCTGCCGGAGCACCCGGAATCGGTGCCGATCAACATGTTGGTCAAAGTCGCCGGCACGCCGCTGGAGAATGCCGAGGACATCGATCCGTTCGATTTCATCCGCATGCTCGCCGTGGCGCGGATCATGATGCCCCAGTCCCATGTGCGCCTGTCCGCCGGCCGTGAAGCGATGAACGAGCAGATGCAGGCCCTGGCATTTTTTGCCGGTGCCAACTCGATTTTCTACGGCGACAAGCTGTTGACCACCGCCAACCCGCAAGCCGACAAAGACATGCAATTGTTCGCACGCCTGGGTATCCAGCCTGAAGCCCGCGAAGAACATGCCGACGAAGTGCACCAGGCGGCGATTGAACAGGCGCTGGTGGAGCAGAAGAGCAGCGAACAGTTCTATAACGCCGCTGTTTGAGTTGACGCAAAACCAAGTGTGGGAGCGGGCTTTTGTGGGAGCCAAGCTTGCTCGCGATGAACGATAACGCGGTCCTGCTATAGACCGCGATGCCTTCATCGCGAGCAAGCTTGGCTCCCACAAAAGCCGGCTCCCACAGGGGATTTCATCCCGTCTCAAATAAGTAGTTCACCCCGAGGCCTGCATGCCCTTCGATCTCGCCGCACGCCTGGCTGCCCGTCGTGCCGACAACCTCTATCGCCAGCGCCCGCTGCTCGAAAGCCCGCAGGGCCCGGAAGTGGTGGTGGACGGCCAGCCGTTGCTGGCGTTCTGCAACAACGATTACCTGGGCCTGGCCAATCACCCGCAAGTGATCGAAGCCTGGCGCGCCGGGGCGCTCCGTTGGGGTGTCGGGGGTGGCGCCTCCCATTTGGTGATCGGCCACAGCAGTCCTCATCACGCCCTGGAAGAAGCCTTGGCCGACCTGACCGGCCGCCCGCGGGCGTTGCTGTTCACCACCGGCTACATGGCCAACCTCGGCGCGGTCACGGCGCTGGTGGGGCAGGGCGACACGGTGCTGGAAGACCGGCTCAATCATGCCTCGCTGCTCGACGCCGGGCTGTTGTCCGGCGCGCGTTTCAACCGTTACCTACACAACGATGCCCAGAGTTTGGCCAGCCGCCTGGAGAAAGCCACCGGCAATACCCTGGTGGTCACCGATGGCGTATTCAGCATGGACGGCGACATTGCCGACCTGCCGGCCCTGGCCCGTGAAGCCAAGGCCAAGGGCGCCTGGCTGATGGTCGACGATGCCCACGGCTTCGGCCCGCTCGGGGCCAATGGCGGCGGTATCGTCGAGCATTTTGGCTTGAGCCAGGATGACGTGCCGGTGCTGGTGGGCACCCTGGGCAAGGCCTTTGGTACCGCCGGGGCTTTTGTCGCCGGCAGTGAAGAGCTGATCGAAAGCCTGATCCAGTTCGCTCGCCCCTACATCTACACCACCAGCCAACCGCCGGCCCTGGCTTGCGCCACGCTCAAGAGCCTTGAGCTGCTGCGCAGCGAGCATTGGCGGCGCGAGCACTTGCAAGTGCTGATTCGTCAGTTCCGCCAGGGCGCCGAGCAGATCGGCCTGCAATTGATGGACAGCTTCACGCCGATCCAGCCGATCCTGATTGGCGATGCGGGACGGGCCATGCGTTTGTCGCAAATGCTGCGTGAGCGCGGGCTGATGGTTACCGCGATCCGCCCACCCACCGTACCGGCCGGCAGCGCCCGTTTGCGCGTGACCCTGACCGCCGCCCACAGCGAGGCCCAGGTGCAGCTATTGTTGAATGCACTGGCCGAGTGTTTTGCCCTGTTGGGGCCGGAGCCAAGCGATGCGTGATCGACTGATATTGCTGCCTGGTTGGGGCTTGGGCGTTTCACCGCTGGAACCGCTGGCGGCGGCGTTGCAAGGGCTCGACGAACACCTGCGCGTGGAAATCGAACCGTTGCCGGCGTTGCTATCGAACGACCCCGATGAATGGCTCGAAGAGCTGGACGCCACCGTGCCCCAGGACGCCTGGTTGGGCGGTTGGTCCCTGGGCGGCATGCTGGCCTCGGCGCTGGCGGCGCGTCGGGGCGAGCGCTGCTGCGGCCTGCTGACCCTGGCGAGCAATCCGTCTTTTGTCGCCCACGAGCAATGGCCGAGCGCGATGGGCGGAGAAACCTTCGATGGTTTTCTCGCCGGCTGTGCGGCCGACCCGCGCCAGACCCTCAAGCGCTTCAGCTTGCTGTGTGCCCAGGGCTGCAGCGATCCGCGCGGGTTGTCGCGGTTGTTGTTGGCCGGGGCGCCGAGTACTTCACCCGAGGTCTTGATGGCCGGGCTTGAAGTGCTGGCGCAACTGGACACACGCGCCGCGTTGCAGCGCTTTCGCGGCCCGCAACTGCATTTGTTTGCCGGCCTCGATGCCCTGGTGCCTGCCGAAGCCGCGGGTGATTTGCTGGTCTTGCTGCCGGATGTCGAAATCGGTCTGATCGAACAGGCCGGCCACGGATTCCTTCTGGAAGACCCGCACGGTGTAGCGGCGGCGATCCAGGCTTTTTTGCATGAGTCCGGTGATGACTGATTTGTCTTTTCCCCCATTGCCCGGTGCCTTGCCTGACAAGCGCCAGGTAGCGGCTTCGTTTTCCCGTGCAGCGACCAGTTACGACAGCGTGGCCGAACTGCAACGCGACGTGGGCCAGCAATTGCTCGGGCGCTTGCCGCCCTCATTCATGCCGCAACGTTGGTTGGACCTGGGCTGCGGCACCGGTTATTTCACTCGGGCGCTGGGCGCGCGTTTCGGTGAGACAAACGGATTGGCACTGGATATCGCCGAAGGCATGCTCAACCATGCGCGTCCTCAAGGTGGCGCCTTGTATTTCGTCGCTGGTGACGCTGAGCGACTGCCTTTGCAAGCGGCGAGCTGTGACCTGGTGTTTTCCAGCCTGGCGGTGCAGTGGTGTGCGGATTTTGCCGCGGTGCTGAGCGAGGCCCATCGTGTGTTGAAACCGGGTGGGGTGTTTGCCTTCACCAGCCTCTGCGTGGGCACTTTGTACGAATTGCGCGACAGTTGGCGTCAGGTGGATGGCTTGGTGCACGTCAACCGTTTCCGTGGGTTCGAGACGTATCAACACCTTTGCGCGGACAGCGGGCTGAATGTCGTCAGTCTTGAAAACTGTCCCCATGTGTTGCATTACCCCGACGTGCGCAGTCTGACTCACGAATTGAAAGCCTTGGGCGCCCACAATCTGAACCCCGGTCGCCCCGGCGGCTTGACCGGCAGGGCGCGGATCCTGGCGCTGGTTGAAGCCTATGAGCAGTTTCGTCAGGCGCAGGGACTGCCGGCGACTTACCAGGTGGTCTACGCCGTTTTGGAGAAACCGCTATGAGCCAGGCTTATTTCATCACCGGCACCGACACCGATGTAGGCAAGACCACCGTCGCGGCGGGCCTGCTGCATGCTGCGCGGCAGTCTGGCATGAGCACGGCGGCTGGAAAACCAGTGGCCTCTGGCTGCGACGTGACGCCCAAGGGCCTGCGCAATGCCGATGCCCTGGCGCTGCTGGCCGAGTGTTCGGTGCCGCTTGAGTATGCCCAGGTCAATCCGCTGGCATTCGAGCCGGCCATTGCGCCGCACCTGGCCGCCCGGGAAGCCGGCGTGGCGCTGACGGTGCAATCCTTGCTGGGGCCGATGCGTGAGGTGCTGGCCCTGGAGGCCGATTTCACCTTGATAGAGGGCGCGGGCGGCTGGCGTGTGCCGTTGGCCGATCAGGATAATCTTTCGGACCTGGCAATGGCCCTGGGCCTGCCGGTGATCCTGGTGGTGGGCGTGCGCCTGGGGTGCATCAGCCATGCGCTGCTGACCGCCGAGGCCATCGCCCGGGACGGTCTGCAACTGGCCGGTTGGGTGGCGAATATCATTGATCCCAAGACCTCGCGCCTGGAAGAAAACCTCGCCACTCTGGCCGAACGCCTCCCGGCGCCTTGCCTGGGGCGAGTACCGAGGGTCAAAGGCATCACTGCCGATATCGTGGCTGCGCATCTGCACCTGGATCTGCTGGATTAATCATCCAAGGGAAGGTTTTCACTATGACAAGGCACTGTGCCATTAGTGTTTTTGTCGGGCCTTTTCCTTGGGGTTCTGCTTCAATGGCCATTGTCGACCCTTCAAGAAGACGAGCTCTGTCATGGAAATCTCAGGAAATACCGCGTTCTATGCCGGTCTGAGCACGATTCAGACAGGGCAGAACCGTGTCGATCAGGCCTCCAGCCAGATCGCCAACAATACGATCGAGCGTTCGGTCACCAGCCAGTCGTCCGAAGTCCAGGTGGATCGCCTGCGGTCAGTGGATCGTAGTCAGCAGTCGGACCTGACCAGCAACATGGTTGAACTGTCCCAAGGCAAGTTCCAGGTGCAACTGGGTGTTAACGTCGCCAAGGCATCCGACGAAATGCTCGGTACGTTGATCGATACCTTCGCCTGATCCTGCCCTTCAGATTGACGAAAACGCCGCGATTATTCGCGGCGTTCTTGTCTCTAACGTCTTATTGCTCAACTAATCTTTTCCTACGCGCATCGCGGATTCTTCAGCGCGATGGATTTCCCGTGTCCGACATTTTTCTCGGCTGATGACGAACGGCAAAAGATCGGCGCTTGACAAGATTTGGGCGTAAACGTATGTTTCAAACAACTGTTTGACCGCTACAACAAATCCACGCGGTCGTTCATTCCCGGTTACATCAGCAGAGGTTTATCGCTATGCCTGACTACAAGGCCCCCTTGCGTGATATTCGCTTCGTTCGTGACGAACTGCTTGGCTACGAAGCGCATTATCAGAGCCTTCCGGCTTGCCAGGACGCAACTCCGGACATGGTTGACGCCATTCTCGAAGAAGGCGCCAAGTTTTGTGAGCAGGTGCTGGCGCCGCTGAACCGCGTGGGCGACATCGAAGGTTGCACCTGGAGCGAGTCCGGCGTGAAGACCCCGACGGGTTTCAAGGAAGCCTACAAGCAATTCGTCGAAGGTGGCTGGCCAAGCCTGGCCCACGACGTCGAGCACGGTGGTCAGGGCTTGCCGGAGTCCCTGGGCCTGGCGGTCAGCGAGATGGTCGGTGAAGCCAACTGGTCGTGGGGCATGTACCCGGGCCTGTCCCATGGCGCGATGAACACGATTTCCGAGCACGGTACGCCCGAACAGCAAGAGGCTTACCTGACCAAGCTGGTTTCCGGCGAATGGACCGGTACCATGTGCCTGACCGAACCGCACTGCGGCACCGACCTGGGCATGCTGCGCACCAAGGCCGAGCCTCAGGCCGACGGTTCCTACAAGGTTTCCGGTACGAAGATCTTCATTTCGGCCGGCGAACACGACATGGCCGACAACATCGTCCACATCGTGCTGGCACGCCTGCCGGACGCACCGGCGGGCACCAAGGGCATTTCGCTGTTCATCGTTCCCAAGTTCCTGCCTAACGCCGACGGCTCCATCGGCCAGCGCAACGCGGTGAGCTGCGGTTCCCTGGAACACAAGATGGGCATCCACGGCAACGCCACCTGCGTGATGAACTTCGACGCGGCCACCGGTTACCTGATCGGCCCGGCGAACAAAGGCCTGAACTGCATGTTCACCTTCATGAACACCGCACGCCTGGGTACCGCACTGCAAGGCCTGGCCCACGCCGAGATCGGCTTCCAGGGCGGCCTGAAATATGCCCGCGATCGCTTGCAAATGCGTTCCCTGACTGGCCCGAAAGCGCCAGACAAGGCCGCTGACCCGATCATCGTTCACCCTGACGTGCGTCGCATGCTGCTGACCATGAAGGCTTTCGCCGAGGGTAACCGGGCGATGGTCTACTTCACCGCCAAGCAGGTCGACATCGTCAAGTACGGCGTGGATGAAGAAGAGAAGAAAAAGGCCGATGCACTGCTGGCGTTCATGACGCCGATCGCCAAGGCCTTCATGACCGAAGTCGGCTTCGAATCGGCCAACCACGGCGTGCAGATCTATGGCGGCCACGGCTTCATCGCCGAGTGGGGCATGGAGCAGAACGTTCGCGACAGCCGTATCTCGATGCTGTACGAAGGCACCACCGGCATCCAGGCCCTCGACTTGCTGGGCCGTAAAGTACTGATGACCCAGGGCGAGGCACTCAAGGGCTTCACCAAGATCGTCCACAAGTTCTGCCAGGGCAACGAAGGCAACGAAGCGGTCAAGGAGTTCGTAGAACCCCTGGCTGCGCTGAACAAGGAATGGGGCGAGCTGACCATGAAGGTCGGTATGGCGGCCATGAAGGATCGCGAAGAAGTCGGCGCCGCGTCGGTGGACTACCTGATGTACTCCGGTTACGCCTGCCTGGCCTATTTCTGGGCCGACATGGCGCGCCTGGCGGCGGAAAAACTCGCAGCCGGCACCACTGAAGAAGCCTTCTACACCGCCAAGCTGCAGACCGCGCGCTTCTACTTCCAGCGCATCCTGCCGCGTACCCGTACCCACGTGGCAACCATGCTGTCGGGCGCCAACAACCTGATGGACATGAAGGAAGAGGACTTCGCGCTGGGCTACTAAGCCTCACGTGGTTCTTCCAAAAGCCGCTGCTTCTTCGGGAGCAGCGGCTTTTTCATGTCTGCCACAAATCCCCTTGTGGGAGCGGGCTTGCTCGCGAAGGCGGCTGCACATTCAACATCAATGCAAGCAGACCCACCGCCTTCGCGAGCAAGCCCGCTCCCACAGGATCAACCGCGATCCTGAAACAATATTCATCCAACTCGACCCTAAGAAAACCGTCCCCTCTGCCGTTACAGCGATGGCAGTGTGACATCTGTCACATCTCGCGTGCCTTACTGCTCCAGTTGCAGGCACAATGCCATCTTTGATCAGCCGGGTCGGAGCTTTACCCTTGCCGCGTTCTTCCGCTGTACGTTTAAGCCATTTCCTACCGTCATTGCTGCTGTTGCTGGCGGGGCTTGCGGCTGCCTACGTCAAGGATCTCAACGTTTTCTTCACCTCGCTGTTCAACGTGCTCCCCACGCTGGTGTTGTTGCTGGGCGGGGCGTATTGCGCGGTCTACCGACGTCAACGTGAACTGTTCCTGATGGTCACGGTGTACATCGCCTACTTCCTCCTGGACACCCAGACCGACTTCTACCGCGATAACGGCAAGGTGCGCGAAGACGCGGCGGTGGTGTTCCATCTCGTTTGCCTGTTGTTGCCGCTGTTGTTCGGGCTGTTCGCGGCGTGGCAGGAGCGCACCCACTTGTTCCAGGACATGGTGGCGCGGTTCGCGGTATTGCTGGTCTTTGGCAGCGTGGCGCTGGCCCTGGAGCAGAGTTTCCCCCAAGCCTTGCTGTTGTGGCTTTCGGAAATCCGCTGGCCCGCGTTGCACGGCGCCTGGATGAGCCTGATCCAGTTGTCCTACCCGATGTTCGCCGCCGCATTCCTGCTGCTGGCCTGGCAATATTGGCGCAACCCCCGGCCACTGCACGCGGCGCAACTGGTGGGGTTGCTCGGGTTGTTCTGGATGCTGCCGAAGACTTTTATCCTGCCGTTCACCCTGAACATCATGTGCAGCCAGGTGATGCTGATGATCGCTGCGGCGGTTTCCCACGAGGCCTATCAAATGGCCTTCCGTGACGAGCTGACCGGCCTGCCGGGTCGTCGGGCGCTGAACGAACGCATGCAGCGCCTGGGACGCAATTATGTACTGGCGATGAGCGACGTGGACCACTTCAAGAAATTCAACGACACCCACGGCCACGATGTGGGTGACCAGGTCCTGCGCCTGGTGGCCAGCAAATTGTCGAAGATCGGCGGTGGCGGTAGGGCGTATCGCTACGGCGGTGAGGAATTTGCCCTGGTGTTCGCAGGCAAGACCATCGACGAGTGCATGCCCCATTTGGAGGTCATCCGCCAGTCCATCGAGACGTACGCCATCCAGCTGCGTAATTCCGACAGCCGTCCCCAGGACGATCAACAAGGTCGCCAGCGTCGTTCTGGCGCCGGCGCATCCAGCGTCTCGGTGACGGTCAGCATCGGCGTCGCGGAACGCCTCGAGCAACGCACGCCTGAAGAAGTGCTCAAGTCCGCCGACCAGGCGCTCTATAACGCCAAGGGCGCGGGGCGTAACTGTGTGATTGCCTTCGGCCAGAACCGCCGCGGTGCGGTGCGCATGGAGGCTGCCGCGGGTTGAGTGATGACGGCGCATTCAGCGCCTGGACTGTGATTGTGAGCCTCGGTGGCCGGCAGTAGGTTGAAACGATCTGCTACCGGAGAAAACCACCATGCCCGAGTACAAAGCCCCGCTGCGCGACATGCGCTTTCTGATCGATCACGTCTTCGATTTCCATGGCCGTTATGCCGAGCTGGGCGTCAGCGATGCCAGCCCGGACATGGTCAGCGCGATCCTCGAGGAAGGTGCCAGATTCTGCGAGAACGTGCTGGCGCCACTCAATCGTTCCGGTGACGAAGAGGGGTGCCATTTCGACAGCGGCGTGGTCACCACGCCGACAGGCTTCAAGCAGGCTTTCGCACAGTACGTGGAAGGCGGCTGGCACGGCTTGGCGGCAGATCCGGCTTATGGTGGCCAGGGATTGCCCAGCTCCCTGGGCCTGGTCATCAGCGAGATGATCGGCTCCAGCAACACGTCCTGGGGCATGTACCCGGGCCTGACTCACGGTGCCATGTCGGCGATTCACGCCCACGGCACGGAAGAACAGAAACAGACCTACCTGAGCAAACTCACCGCCGGCCAGTGGACCGGCACCATGTGCCTGACCGAAGCCCACTGCGGCACCGACCTGGGCATCATCAAAACCCGCGCCGTGCCACAGGCCGATGGCAGCTACGCGATCTCCGGCAGCAAGATCTTCATTTCCGCCGGCGAACACGACATGAGCGATAACATCATCCACCTGGTGCTGGCCAAGTTGCCGGACGCTCCTGCCGGGACCAAAGGCATCTCGTTGTTCATCGTGCCCAAGTTCCTGCCCGACGCCACGGGTGAGGCCGGGGCACGCAATGGCGTGTCCTGTGGTTCGATCGAACACAAGATGGGCATCAAGGCCTCGGCCACCTGCGTGCTGAATTTCGATGGGGCCAAGGGGGTCCTGATCGGCGAGCCGAACAAGGGCCTCAATTGCATGTTCACCATGATGAACCACGCCCGGCTCGGTACCGGCATGCAGGGCCTGTGCCTGGGCGAGGCGAGCTTCCAGGGCGCGATCAAATACGCCAACGACCGGTTGCAGATGCGCGCGCTGACCGGCCCCAAGGCGCCGGAAAAGGTCGCCGACCCGATCATCGTCCATCCCGATGTGCGCAGGATGTTGCTGACCATGAAGGCCTTCAACGAAGGCAACCGGGCGCTGACGTATTTCACCGCGCAATTGCTCGATACCGCGCACCTGAGCCCGGACGAAACCGCCCGCCAGGAGGCCGAGGACCTGCTGGCGTTCCTCACCCCGATCTGCAAAGCCTTCATGACCGACACCGGGCTGGAGGTGACCAACCACGGCATGCAAGTGTTCGGCGGTCACGGCTTCATTCGTGAGTGGGGCATGGAGCAGTTGGTGCGCGATTGCCGCATCGCGCCGATCTACGAGGGCACCAATGGCATCCAGGCCCTGGATCTGCTGGGGCGCAAGGTGCTGGGCAGCCAGGGCAAGTTGTTGCGCGGTTTTACCCGGATCGTCCACAAATTCTGCGCCGCGAATGCCGGACATCCGCAGCTCAAGGATTACGTCGCGCAACTCGACGGGCTCAACCAGCAATGGGGCGAACTGACCACCCGGGTCGGCATGGCCGCCATGAAAAATCCCGATGAAGTGGGCGCTGCCTCCGTGGATTACCTGATGTACAGCGGCTACATCATCCTGGCCTACCTGTGGCTGCGCATGGCCTTGGTGGCCCAGGCGCAACTCGACAGTGGCACTGGAGATGACGATTTTTGCCGGGCCAAATTGGCGACGTGCGAGTTTTACTTCAAGCGCCTGTTGCCGCGCACGACCGCCCATCGGGCTGCCGTCGAGGCCGGGAGTGATTGCCTGATGAAGTTGCCGGCGGAGTTGTTTGCGCTTTGATTGAGAGGAATGCCAAAGATCGCAGGCTTCGCCAGCTCCTACATTGAAATGCGTATTCCCTGTAGGAGCCTGCGATCTTTCGTTGTGACTAAAAATAACAAAACGGTCATGGGTTGACCCTATGTGTCGCAAAAGTTGTTGAGGTACACTCAGGTCATTGCGAAAACCGTCTTTTACGAACCAACTGTTTAGATCCTGCGAGGTTTGCCATGGCTGACTACAAAGCGCCCCTGCGCGATATGCGCTTCGTCCTCAATGAAGTGTTCGAGGTCGCGAAACTCTGGGCCCAATTGCCGGCGCTGGCCGACACCGTGGATGCCGAAACGGTCGAAGCGATCCTTGAAGAAGCCGGCAAAGTCACCAGCAAAAGCATCGCGCCCCTCAGCCGCGCCGCTGACGAAGAAGGTTGCCACTGGGCCGACGGCGCCGTCACCACGCCGGCAGGTTTTCCACAGGCCTACAAGACTTACGCTGAAGGTGGTTGGGTCGGTGTCGGCGGTGACCCGGTGTACGGCGGCATGGGCATGCCCAAGGCCGTTTCGGCCCAGGTCGAGGAAATGGTCAACTCCGCCAGCCTGTCCTTCGGTTTGTACCCGATGTTGACCGCCGGCGCCTGCCTGTCGATCAATGCCCACGCCAGTGAAGAACTGAAAGCGGCGTACCTGCCGAACATGTACGCCGGCGTCTGGGCCGGTTCCATGTGCCTGACCGAGCCTCATGCCGGTACGGACCTGGGGATCATCCGCACCAAGGCCGACCCCCAGGCCGACGGTTCCTACAAGGTCAGTGGCACGAAAATTTTCATCACTGGCGGCGAACACGACCTCACCGAGAACATCATTCACCTGGTGCTGGCGAAACTGCCGGACGCGCCGGCAGGCCCCAAGGGCATCTCGCTGTTCCTGGTGCCCAAGTTCATGGTCAATGCCGACGGCAGCCTGGGCGCGCGCAACGCGGCCAACTGCGGGTCGATCGAACACAAGATGGGCATCCAGGCGTCCGCCACCTGCGTGATGAACTTCGACGAAGCCGTGGGTTATCTGGTGGGCGAGCCGAACAAGGGCCTGGCGGCGATGTTCACCATGATGAACTACGAGCGCCTGGGGGTGGGTATCCAGGGCCTGGCCTCCGGTGAGCGTTCCTACCAGAACGCCATCGAATATGCCCGTGACCGCCTGCAAAGTCGTTCGCCAACCGGTGCGCAGAACAAGGACAAGGTCGCTGACCCGATCATCGTCCACCCCGACGTGCGTCGGATGCTGCTGACCATGAAAGCCTCGAACGAAGGCGGTCGGGCCTTTTCCACCTACGTGGCGATGCAACTGGATACCGCCAAGTTCAGCGAAGACCCAACCACTCGCAAGCGCGCCGAAGACCTGGTGGCGTTGCTGACGCCGGTGGCGAAGGCCTTCCTGACCGACCTGGGCCTGGAAACCACCGTCCATGGTCAACAGGTGTTCGGCGGCCACGGTTACATTCGTGAATGGGGCCAGGAGCAACTGGTGCGCGATGTGCGTATCACCCAGATCTACGAAGGCACCAACGGTATCCAGGCGCTGGACCTGGTGGGGCGCAAGATCGTCGGCAGCGGCGGTGCGTTCTACAAGTTGTTTGCCGATGAAATCCGTCACTTCACGGCCACCGCGAACAGCGATCTGGCGGAGTTCATCAAGCCGTTGAACAGCGCTGTCGACACGCTGGACGAGTTGACCGACTGGCTGTTGGACCGGGCGAAAAGCAACCCGAACGAAATCGGCGCGGCGTCGGTGGAGTATCTCCAGGCGTTTGGCTACACCGCGTATGCCTACATGTGGGCGCTGATGGCCAGGGCGGCCTTGGGCAAAGAAAGCCAGGATGATTTCTACGCGAGCAAACTGGGCACGGCGCGGTTCTATTTCGCCCGCCTGCTGCCGCGTATTCACTCCTTGAGCGCTTCGGTCAAGGCGGGCAGCGAGTCGCTGTTCCTGCTGGAAGCCGGCCAGTTCTGAAATCATGACGATGTGTAAGCATTCTCTTACACATCGTGCTGGCGTTTTCCCTCTACCGGCGGATTGGATCCAGGGCTAATCTAGCTTCCATGGATGTAGCGCAGGACGCGCAAAGTAACGACACGGACACGTAGGATTCTGCCAGGACGGCGGAGTGAAATGGACGTCAGGGAAACAGTCTGCAAAGCCCCGCTTCGGCGGGGCTTTCTTTTGCCTGCGTTTTTTGTTCCTGGCAGGCGCCCTCCATCGAGGCTGCTTCTGGTTGCGTTTCACTGAACCCTGGCGAGCGGCCTGGGGTCAATGAGCTATAGGGCAATTTGGCCATCGTCGATCAGGGAGTTATCCATGGATTTCATTCGCATCATTATCGCCATCCTGCTGCCGCCACTGGGAGTGTTCCTGCAGGTCGGCTTCGGCGGGGCTTTCTGGCTGAATATCCTGCTGACGCTGCTGGGTTATATCCCTGGCATCGTCCATGCGGTGTACATCATCGCCAAGCGCTGAACTCATCGGTTATAGAACCCCCTGTGGGAGCGAGCTTGCTCCCACAGTTTTTTGGCATCCTACAGGTCGCCATCCATCACCTTGCGATAGAACAACCACTCATGCTCCAGCGCATGGGCCTGGTTCGCGGCCTTGCGAAAACCGTGGCGCTCATCGGGATAGTAGTGCGCCTCGACCGCCACGCCGTTGGCCTGTAAAGCACTGACCATGTCGCGGGTTTGCTGCGGTACGACCACCACGTCCAGCTCACCCTGGAAAAAGATCACCGGCACGCGGATGTTCCCGGCGTGCAACAGCGGGGTGCGGGCGTGATAGCGTTCGACGTCCTGTTGCGGATCGCCGATCAGCCAGTCCAGATAATCACCTTCGAACTTGTGCGTAGCACGGGCCAGGGCGACAGGGTCGCTCACGCCATAGAGGCTGGCGCCGGCGCGGAATACATCATGGAATGCCAAGGCACAGAGGGTCGTGTAGCCACCGGCACTGCCACCGCGAATGAACGCACGTCGGCCATCGACCAGGCCTTGTTCGTCCAGATACGCGACCACCGCGCAGGCGTCCTCGACATCCACCACGCCCCAATTCAAATGCAACGCCTGCCGATAGGCCCGGCCATAGCCGCTGCTGCCGCGGTAGTTGAGATCGGCGACGGCAAAGCCACGTTGGGTCCAATACTGGATACGCGGGTCGAACAAGGGATAACAGGCCGAGGTGGGGCCGCCGTGAATGAACACCACCAAGGGCGGCTTTGCGGGTGCGTTCATGGCCGGGTAAAAGAACCCGTGGGCCTCGCCTGACGCGGATGGATAGCGCAGGGTGCGAGGACGGCTGATCTGTTCGACGGGCAATGGCGTGACGCCGCCAGCCAGCACGGCCACTTCGTGGCTATGCCGCTCAATGGTAATGACCGCCGATGGGCGGGTCGGCGAGGCTGCAACGGCGTAGATGAACCGCTCATCCAACGCCAGGCTACGAAAGCGGGTGTAGGTGCCGGTGAAGTCCTCATCGGCATCGTCACCGTGGCACAGGCCCAGGCGCCCGAAACCCGCTTCGGTCCAACTGGCCAGGTACGCGTGTTCGCCCAGCGGCAGCCAGGTGCAGCCACCCAGTTGCCACGGCGCTGGGGCGTGATCGGCTTGGGCGGCAGGCAGCGGTTCCAGGCCCTGGGCCGACTCCAGCCAAGGCTGCCAATAACCACCGCGATCAGTCAGGCAATAAAGACGACTGGCCGCATCGAAGCGCGGTTGCTGGATGGACTCTTCTTCACCGTTGCCCGCGACACAGCGTGGCGCACCCCAACCCGTAGCGTTGCGCTCGGCCAGCATCAAGCGCGTGGCGGTCCAGGGTTGATGCGGACGGCTCCACTCTATCCAGGCGAGCCGCTGGCCGTCCGGGCTCACGGTGGGTGACGCGTAGAAATCTGCACCTTCGGCCAGCAGATGTCGCTGATGATCCACCAGCCCGATCGACACCAGGCGATGCTGGTTGGCCTGTTCTTCCACCGCCAATACCTGGCCGTCGGCGAAGCTCAGATCCCCATAGCGGCAGTCACCCGAGGTCAGCGCTACGGGGCGTTCGTCGTTCAGGGATTGGTGGTACAGCTGCTGGTCGGCCTCATTGACGAACAGCACACCGTCATGGCTCAGGCAGAATGATCCACCGCCGTATTCATAGACTCGGCTGCGCGCGCTGAACCCGTCCGGTGTCAGGCAGCGGGGCATGGCGTCTTGCCAATGCCAGATCCGGCAGGCACCGTCTGCGGGGCGGTATTCATTCCAGAACAGGCCCAAAGGCCCGAGCTGCAGTTCGGCGAAGTCGGTGCCGGCGGCAACGGCCTGGGCGGCGCTGAAAGGCTCAGCTTTTGGTGATGAGGCGCGAGTTTCGTTCATTGCGAAAGGCCAATTGTTCAATGGTTTGCGTGGCGTGCTCGGCGTCTTCACGTGCCTTGAGAATCACCCCGTGGTGTTCGGACTTGCTGCACACCGGGTCGGCGTTGCTGGCGTCTCCCGTGAGCATGAACGCCTGGCAGCGGCAGCCGCCGAAGTCCTTTTCTTTTTCATCGCAGGAGCGACACGGTTCGGGCATCCAGTCATAACCGCGGAAGCGGTTGAAGCCGAACGAGTCGTACCAGATGTGCTGCATGCTGTGGTCGCGCACGTTGGGAAATTGCACCGGCAACTGGCGGGCACCGTGACAGGGCAATGCCGTGCCGTCCGGCGTGACCGTGAGGAAAATGCTGCCCCAGCCGTTCATGCAGCCCTTGGGGCGTTCTTCGTAGTAGTCCGGCGTGACAAAGATCAGCTTGCACGGATTGCCTTGCGCTTCCAGCTTGGCGCGGTATTCGTTGGTGACACGCTCGGCGCGTACCAGTTGCTCCCGGGTGGGCAGCAGGCCGACGCGGTTGAGCTGCGCCCAGCCGTAGAACTGACAGGTGGCGAGTTCTACGAAGTCGGCTTCCAGGGCGATGCACAGCTCGATGATGCGATCGATTTTGTCGATGTTGTGCCGATGGGTCACGAAGTTCAGCACCATCGGATAACCGTGGGCCTTTACCGCTCGGGCCATTTCGAGTTTTTGCGCGAAGGCCTTCTTCGAACCGGCCAGGAGGTTGTTCACCTGCTCGTCGCTGGCCTGGAAACTGATCTGGATATGGTCGAGGCCGGCCTTCTTGAAGTCGCTGATTTTCTGCTCGGTCAAGCCGATGCCGGAGGTGATCAGGTTGGTATAGAAACCCAGCCTGCGTGCCTCGCCGATCAACTCGGCCAGGTCCTGGCGCACCAACGGCTCGCCGCCGGAAAAGCCCAGCTGCGCAGCGCCCATCTCGCGGGCTTCGCGAAAGACCTTGAACCATTGCTCGGTGCTCAGCTCCTTGCCTTGCTCGGCAAAGTCCAGCGGGTTGGAGCAGTACGGGCATTGCAGCGGGCAACGATAGGTCAGCTCCGCCAGCAACCACAGCGGCAAGCCGACTTCAGGCTTGGGCGGCAGACCGGTGCTCTCAGGCAAGTTCGATCCAGTGCTGTGCACGGGCGACCTCCATGAATTGCTCGATGTCGTCACCGAGTTCCGGCACGCCGGGAAACTGCTTCGCCAACTCGTCGATGATGGCCGCGACATCCCGTTCACCATCGATCAGGCCACCGATCAGCGCAGCGCTGTCATTCAGCTTGATCATGCCTTCAGGATAGAGCAGCACGTGGCCTTTCTGGGCCGGTTCGTACTGGAAACGATAGCCGGGGCGCCAGCGCGGGGTTTTGCTGCGGTCGAAACTCATAAGATGATCCCTTTGTGCCACACCCGTTGCCCGGTCACGCTGTGGTAGGGCGGGCGGTTCAATTCATAGGCCATGCTCATGGCGTCGAGCATGCTCCAGAGGATGTCCAGTTTGAACTGGAGAATCTCCAGCATGCGTTCCTGCCCTGCGCGGGTGGTGTAGTGCTGCAAGGTGATCGCCAGGCCATGTTCCACATCACGCCGGGCCTGGCCCAGGCGGGTGCGGAAGTACTCATAGCCGGTCGGGTCGATCCAGGGGTAGTGCTGGGGCCAACTGTCCAGGCGCGACTGGTGGATCTGCGGGGCGAACAGTTCGGTCAGCGAGCTGCTGGCGGCTTCCTGCCAGCAGGCCCGGCGGGCGAAGTTGACATAGGCATCCACGGCGAAACGCACCCCGGGCAGCACCAGCTCCTGGGAGCGCAGTTGATCGGGGTCCAGGCCCACCGCCTGGCCCAGCCGCAGCCAGGCTTCGATGCCGCCGTCTTCGCCGGGAGCGCCGTCGTGGTCGAGCAGGCGCTGAATCCACTCGCGGCGGATCTCCCGGTCCGGGCAGTTGGCCAGGATCGCGGCGTCCTTGAGCGGGATATTCACCTGGTAGTAAAAACGGTTCGCGACCCAGCCCTGGATCTGCTCGCGAGTCGCGCGGCCTTCATACATCGCCACGTGATACGGGTGATGGATGTGGTAATACGCGCCCTTGGCACGCAGGGCGGCTTCGAACTCGGCGGGGGACAGGGGGGTGTCAGTCATTTGGGGCTCCGGGGAATAACCGCTGGCGGTTGGGGGGCTGGGCTGGCCTCTTCGCGAGCAAGCCCGCTCCCACATTGGTTTTGCGGTGCATAAAATATCAAGTGCTACTCGGCCTCTGTGGGAGCGGGCTTGCTCGCGAAGGCGTCCTATCAGCCAGCACAAGCGTTGACTGGCACACCGCAAGCTCACCCCACATTGGTTCCGCCCTTCCTACAACTCAATACTCATTCCGTCGTAAGACACTTCAATCTTTCGACGTACAAGTTCAGCCCGCTCGGGCGAGTCTTCGTCCAGGATCGGGTTGGTGTTGTTGATATGGATAAGGACTTTGCGCGGCCCAGGTACTTGTTCCAGCACTTCGAGCATACCACCGGGGCCATTCTGGGCCAGGTGGCCCATTTCCCGGCCAGTGCGGGTGCCGACGCCACGGCGCTGCATTTCATCGTCGTCCCACATCGTACCGTCCACCAGCAGACAATCGCTGCCGGCCATGATCGCCAACAACGACTCGTCGACCTTGCCCAGGCCCGGGGCATAGAACAGCTTGCCACCCGTGCGCAGGTCTTCGACGATCAACCCGATGTTGTCGCCCGGGTGCGGGTCGAAGCGATGCGGTGAATAGGGCGGTGCGGCGCTGCGCAGGGGCAGTGGGGTGAAGCGCAGGTTCGGGCAGGCGGCGATGGTGAAGCTCTGGTCGAGTTCGATGCGATTCCAACTCAACCCGCCGTTCCAGTGGGTCAGCATGTTGAACAGCGGAAAGCCGGTGCTCAGGTCTTCATGGACCATGTCGGTGCACCAGACTTGATGCGGGCAACCTTCACGCAGGCTGAGCAGGCCGGTGGTGTGGTCGATCTGGCTGTCCATCAGGATGATCGCGCCAATGCCGGTGTCGCGCAGGGCCCGGCCCGGCTGCATTGGGGCAAACGCCTGGAGCTGGGCGCGAATGTCCGGAGAGGCGTTGCACAGCACCCAGTTCACACCGTCATCGGACAGGGCGATGGACGATTGGGTGCGCGCCTGGGCCCGCAGGCTGCCATCGCGAAAACCTGCGCAATTGGCGCAGTTGCAGTTCCACTGGGGGAAACCGCCACCGGCGGCAGAACCTAGAATCTGGACGAACATGGCTGCTCCATCTGCAAACCGAAATAAAAACGCCTCGGCTGGCCGAGGCGTAGTGCTGCGTGCTTAACCGCCTGCAGCATTCAACGGCTGGCGAAGTACATGGTGACTTCGAAACCGATACGCAGGTCGATATATGCGGGTTTGGACCAGGACATGGGAATACTCCTTTGGTTGGGATGCTTTCGTTAGATAGAACGGTTGAGACCTATACATATAGTCCACCTCCGTTCGGAGATGTTCAGATGCTTAGACGCCTATGTTACTAAATCTGACATATTCGTTCGCCGCGATTCTCGAAGAAAGCTCATTACGGCCCCTGCAATGATCACTGCGCCGCTTGCCAGCGCTCTCCCGGGCAGGCTCCGTTGCTCAGGCAATACCATCCTCCTTCAGCCTTGATCAGACGTTGGGCGGCCATTTGTAGCTGCTTGCGATCCAGATACACGATGGCAGCGGACAGTTGCTCAAGATAATCCGACGGGCGGGCGGCCAACTTGGCCTGCCAGAGCAGTTCGGCGGCCTGGGCGCAGGGCAGGGTGGTGTCCTGGAGTTGGGCGGCAAGCGCCTGCTGCTGGCCGGTCAGGGATGAGTCATCGAGCTGCTCGATCAGCGCCGGTAGCCCAGCCAGAAATTGTTCGATGTGGGCGCTCAGTTGCGTTGCCGAAAGGCTGGGCGATTGGACGCCGAACAACACCCCGGTTTGCCCGTCGATCTGCTTCAACCCACTGAACACCGCATAACCCAACTGCAACTCGACGCGCAGGCGCTGGTAGAACGGCGTCTGGCACAGCTGTGCCAGCAACCGCCAGGCGGCTTCGTCGGCCAGCGTCGGGGTGGCTGTCGGGCAAAACAGCAACACGGCCGGTTCTTCGCCGTGAGTCTGGAGCCTATGCCAGAGGCGTTGCCCGCGAGGTGCCGGCACCGGGCTGGCTTCATCGCCGGCAATGCCCGGCACTCGGGCCAACGCAGGGCCCAACGCCCCTTGAGTGGCCGTCGACAGGCCGATGGACAGCCCGTCCCATCGGGCCGTTGTCCACACGCTTTGGTCGCTGTCGGGCATTGGCAACGCTGGCGCTTGGCGGTTGTGGCGGCAGTGATCTGGCAGCGCCTTCAACAGATGCCGAATCGGCATCGGCGGGGTTTCGTGACCGGCTTGGGCCATTGGCAGCGGTTGCGCAAGCTTCGTCAGAACGTGTTCGAGCACCAACGGTATCGGCGCTTGTAAGCCAACCAGTTTCAGCAGCCATTGATGACCGGAGGGCTCGAAGCTGACGTCCACGCCGGCCTGGCGAGCATCCTCTCGCAGATCCTGCAGGTGCCGGTCGAGCCTGGATTGAAAGTCCAGCGGTGCCTGGGTCGTCAGTTGCCAGCGCAGGTACACCGCGCCTTCACGACCGTTGTCTGGCAGCGCCTGGCTGAACTGCATGGGCGAGCGTTCCCGGCGACCCCGGGAGCGGTCCTGGGCGAAGGTTCGCAAGCCGCGGTGGGCGCTGGTCTGGCCGCGTATCAGCCCGGCGCGGGGCGCTTCGCTTGGCGTTTGCAGGAACGGATTGGGCGCGGGCAGTTGCCATTGCCCCGCGACGTTATCGGCCGGGTGCAGTTGCCTGAGGATTTCCCTGAGCCTGACGAGGTCGTTTGCCAACAGCGGCCCGTCACGTCCTTCACCGTCCCAGCGGGCCACCTGCAAGGCCGATCCTGTCTCTTGCCGGCGCTGCAACAGTGCGGTGAACTCCTCGCGCAACGGCGCCCAGTCGTCCTGGGCGGCAAAGAACCCCAGCCAGTCGTGCAGCAACGGCTGGATCTGCGCCGCTGTCTGGGCGTTGGCGTGCTTGAGTTCGATGTGCAGCAGCGCCTGCCCGGCAAACTCATACAGCGCGGTGGCCTTGAGGCTGTCAGCCAGGCCGCGCTGACGCAACGTGGCGAGCAAGCCGCCCGGTTTGCTGGAGTTCAGCCACGTACACAGAAAGTCCAGGGCTTGAGGCGAGGCGGCAGGCAAGTCTTCGAAGGCGAACAGCCGATCAAGGCAACCCTCGCGGGCCTGTTGATAACTCGTCTGGGACGATGCCATCAAACTTGGTGGTGCCGGCCTGGCAAGCGCTTCGCCGGCAGGTATGTGGCTGTCGAACTGTTCAGCCAGCGCTTTCAAGGCGTCGATGCTCTGCGGGCCGACCAGGCTCAGGGTCATCTGGCCGCTCTGGTAAAAGCGGCGATAGAAGTCGTGCAATGCGCTTTGGAATTCGGCTTGCGTCACCGCCAGGCTATCGCGATTGCCGGCATGAAAACCCCGCAGTGGATGGGTCGCCGACAGGCCGTCATGCAAGGCAAGCTGTCGCTGGGCTGCAGCATCCTGGGACCAGGCGATGAACTCGGCGTGCAGCACTTCCCGTTCGCGCAACTGATCGGCCTCATCCAGGCGTGGGTGAGCGAGCATGTCCCCCAGTCGTTCCAGTCCGTCGGCGAAGGTTGCAGGTGGCAATTCGAAGAAAAAATCCGTGGTGCGTTCGCTGGTGCGCGCATTGACCTGGCCGCCGTGGCGCTGCACGTAGGCCATCAGGTTCTCCCCCGCGGGAAAACGCGCGGTGCCGAGGAAGAACAGATGTTCGAGCAAGTGCGCCAATCCCGGCCAGGCCAGGGGCGCGTCATGGCTGCCAGCCGCGACTCGCAGTACTGCAGCGCTGCGCTTGAGGCCTGGGACGTGACGCAATGTCACCCGCAAGCCGTTGGCCAGGGTTTCAGTGTGGGGGCGGAGGGAGTCGGGGGCCGGCATGAGCGCTTCCAGAACAAAGATGCGCTCATGCTAGCGGATTAGGCTGCGTTCTCAATCCTCAATCAGTGTTTGTGCAGGTCGTCGTAAAGCTCAGGGCGGCGATCGTGCAGGTAGTTGTAGGCCGCGCGGGAGTCTTCCATCAGTTGTCGATCCAGTTCTCCGACGATCAAGGCCTCATCCAGCCCCGCAAGGGCTGGGCGGCAGCCATTCGGTGCGGCGATGCTGCTTTGGCCGCAATACTGCAATTCACCTTCGTGGCCGCAGTAGTTGGCGTACGCCACGAAACACTGGTTCTCGATGGCCCGGGCCCGCACGGTGACGTCGGCGATGAAGTCATAGGGTTGCATGTTGGCGGTTGGCACCAGGATCAGCTCGGCACCGGCCAGGGCCAGGCGTCGGGCATTTTCCGGAAACTCCAGGTCGTAGCAGATCAGGAGGCCGAGCTTCCAGCCGTTGAGCTCGACGATAGGTAGCGCTGAGTCGCCGGCGCTGAACATGGCGTGATCGAGGTCACCGAACAGGTGGCTCTTGCGGTAGTTGGCCAGGCGCTCGCCTTGGGCGTCGATCAGTTGCACGGCGTTGTAGATCTGCCCGTCTTCGCCGCGCTCAGGGTAGCCGTAGACAATCGCCAGGCTGGCGGCCTTGGCAATGCGGGCGATCTGTTGCGCCCACTCGCCGTTGTAGACCTCGGCCAATACATTCACCGCGTCGACGCCGATGTTGTAGCCGGTCATGAACATCTCCGGCAGCACCAGCACATCGGCGCCCCTGGCCTCCAGCGCCACCTGGTGCAGGCGTTGCAGGTTGCCGGCCGGATCCAGTGGCAGCGGCGGGCATTGGTAGAGGGCTACACGCATCAATAACTCCTTTTATTCGGGCAGGGCGATCGGACCGATCTCATGGAACACATCACCTGGACCCGGGTTCTCGGCGTGAGTTTCACCGCCGAAGTGCTTCATGATTCCCCACACGGCATTGAGTGAGGTCTGTACCGCGCCTTCGACCCAGGCCGGTGTCCATGAGACGTCATCGCCGGCGATAAAGATCCCGCGTTGTTCGGCCGGCATGTCGTCCTGCATGAAATGCGCATACATGCGCTGGTTGTAGCGATAGTGGCCGGGCAGGGCGCCCTTGAACGCGCCGAGGAAATGCGGGTCGGCTTCCCAGGACACGGTGATCGGATCGCCGATGATCCGGGCGGCGATGTCCACCTTGGGATAGATTTTCTTCAGGGCATCGAGTGCCAGCTTCACGCGTTTTTCCACCGGGTGCGGAAGCATTTTCAGCGCGTCGCTCATCCAGGAATACGACAGGCAAATCACCCCTGGCTTGTCGTCCCCGTTGTCGAACAGATAGGTGCCACGGGTCAGACGATCGGTCAGGGTCATGCTCATCAGGTCGCGGCCGGTCTCCGGGTCCTTGTCCTTCCAGAATGGCCGGTCGACCATCACGAAGGTCTTCGACGATTGCATGTAGCGGGTGCGGTCCAGGGCCATCCACATTTTTTGCGAGAACAGCGCTTCTTCACATTCGATCTGGGTGGTCAGCAGCCAGCTCTGGCAGGTGACCAGCACCGCGGCGTACTCGCGTGTGTTGTCCCAGACGTCGGTCACGCTGAACCGGCCATCGGCCGCGCGGGCGATGCGCTTCACGCCGCTGCGTGGGGCGCCCAGGTGCAACGAATTCAGGCTGGTCCCTTGCGGCCAGTGCACGCAGCGTTCCGGCACGTGGTTCCAGATGCCGTGGGGCACCTGCTCGACGCCACCGACCACCAGGTGCTGGTGGTCGTCGCAGTTGGTCATCACGACACGGAAGATTTCCAGCATCGAATTGGGGAAGTCCGAATCCCAGCCGCCGGTGCCGAAACCGACCTGGCCGAACACTTCGCGGTGCTGGAAAGAGAGCTTGGCGAAGGCCTTGGAAGTGGCGACAAAGTCGTAGAAGGTGCGGTCGTCCCACAGTGGCACCAGGGTGTTCCACAGCTCCTTGAGGCGTGGCACGTCGCGGTCGCGGATCGCCTGCTGGATGTCGCCGAAGCGCGAGCCATCCTCCAGTGCATCGGCCCAGGCGTCGGCGACTTCCTGGAACAGTGCGGGAAGGTCCGCCAGTTTCTGTGCGTAGTAGGTCTGGCCTTCCAGGTCGATGACCGTGCTGCCGGACGCCGGGGTCAGCGGGTTGGGGAACGGTTTGGTCTCCAGGCCCAGCTTGTCGACGTAATGGTAGAACGCGGTGGAGGACACCGGAAAACGCATGCCGCCCAGCTCGGCGATCACCCCTTCGGCGCCGTTGAACGCTTGTGAACGCAGACGCCCACCCATCTTCGACGCCTCGTAGACGACGGGCTTGAGACCCAGCTTCATCAGCTCGTACGCCGCCACCAGACCGGCGATTCCGGCCCCGACAATCGCCACTTCGGTACCGTGGTTGTGGGCGGGAATGCTGCCCAGGCCAGCCGGATGTTCGATCCAGTCGTCAAAGGCGAAAGGAAAGTCCGGCCCGAAAATGGTGATGGGCTTCTTACCGTCTGCTGGGTGGCGATTGTTCTTGTTCATGGCTGACCTTGGTGGGCGACTCGACGCAGTGTTCGCGTCTGAGTATAGGAAAGATGCCAGCCATTCTAGGGAGGGTGGAACATGTTAATAAGACACAATATGTCGTCGTTTTGAGCGCATATCAGTCATCTTGATCTGTTCATAAATCATAATGACGAAACCAGTCCCCTGTGGGAGCGAGCTTGCTCGCGATAGCAGTATGTCATTCCATGACGGTGTTGACTGGATTGACGCCATCGCGAGCAAGCTCGCTCCCACAGGTTAAGTGACGCAGGGTTTAGACTGGCTGGCCTCGATCGATCTTGCTGCTGAGGATGATCGAGGTGGTGGTCTTCTCCACGCCGTCCACGCTGCCGATCTGGTCCAGCAACTGGTCCAGCTGTTCCGGCGAGTCCGTGCGCAACCAGGCGACATAGTCGAACTCACCGCTGACCGCGCACAGCTGCTGTACTTGAGCCATGGCGCTCAAGCGCCGCAGCACGTCCTTGCCGGAGCGCGGCTGGACCTTGATGCCGACGTAAGCCTGCAAGCCACCGTCAATCACCCGTTGTCCCAGGCGCACGCCATATCCGGTAATCACCTTGGTCTTTTCCAGGCGCGCCAGCCGCGAGGTCACGGTCGTGCGGGCGATACCCAGTTGCCGGGCGAGCATGGCGACGCTTTCCCGGGCGTTGATTTGCAGCGCCGCGATCAGCTGCCGGTCGATTTTGTCGAGGACGGGAGGGCGGGTGTCAGTCAAAGTGGGCTCCGGCGCAGGCATTCGATGGCGAGCATGTTACAGGCTCTCACGTGCGAAATAGCCAACGGCAGGCAAAGCCAGTGCGCGCCAGGCGGGGGCCAGGTGTACCTGTGAAGCCCTGAACCAGAAACCGTCCTGGCAAACCAGCTGTTCGGTGGGCAACTGCAACAACAGATCCAGTGAGAACGACTGCACTGAACCCGGGTCGTCATCGTCTTGCGCTTCCCAATCGCGCTCGAAACACCGTACATGCAGCTGTTCGTCGTCGAAGCTTTCAAACAACGGCCGGTTGCCCAGCCACTGTGGATGCCCCCGCAATGTGTGTTCCTGGACATCCAGGAGCAGCAATTGCCAGCCTCGATAACTTCCACACTGTTCTGTCACATCGGTCGCCATGCAGGTCAGGGCCAGATAGCGGCTATCCGTCGACCAGATCATCGACGGTGCCAAGTCGACCAACGCGCAGCCTGAGGCTGTCAGCAGATGGCCTCCGAGCCGGGGCGTCTGCGCACGCACCCAACTGTCGGCATATTCCGTTTCGCTGCCGAACAGCCAGGCGGCATCCTGATGGTCGTGGGCGGGCTGGATGAAGTCTCCGTCAGCGTTGGCCACTTGCGGACGATCCACCAGGCGCCAGGGGGCGACGCTGTGCAGTTGTGAGTTTGTCACCTGCAGGTCCACGGTGTTGTAGAACAGCCGGGATTGCTCGCTGGGATGAAAGAACGAAGGATCGCTGCCGATCGGCGGCGCCGGGATGTTGAAGCGTTGCAGCGCGCTGCTGTCCAGGTCGTGGTCAAGACGACCGGCCACCACTGCCAGACTCAAGCGGCCATCCCGAAAGTCGAGTATCCGTTCCACCCACATGGAGGGGCCTTCCAGCAGGCGTCGATCCTGCACATCTGCAATGACCGCATGGGTGGCCACTGTCGTTGAGTCTGCAAAGGGCAGCAGTGCCAAGTAGCGCCCGCAGTCAGAGACGCGATGATCCAGCAGCCAACTGCCTGGCAAGTGCCAATCACCAATCTGGCAGCGATAACCGCCAAGCCCCTCGCGATTGTCGCAAAGCCAGATGAGCTGAGCGCATGCGCCACCCAGCAGCGGCTGCGTCTCGATGTACGAGTCACCTCGCACTCCCGGACTGTCCAGCGGCATCGCGATGACCGTGCGGGTCAGTTTGAACTCTGCAACCTGTACGCGACCCTGGGCGTCATGACCGGCCTGGGTTTCGGTATCGCTGTGGATGCTGTCCAGGCGGTAGCCATACCGGCCGGAACCCGGTCGCGGATAGTCGAGGTACGCGCCGATATGCACATGGTGCGCGTCGAGGCTCAGCAACTCATGCCAGTAGAAGGACGGTTCAGCAGCACTCTTCACCCACGGCAATGGCAAGGCGCGCCAGCCTTTGTCGAGCTGCCACAACCAATACTGGTCGCCATCTGCTTGAGGATCCCGCGCCTGGGCCAGGCACACCAGGGCGCGTTGATCGGTGCTCCACACCAGTGGCGCATCGGCCGCCATCAGCAGGCCAGACGGTTGTCCGTTGATGCTGACGGTGTAGCGCGGTGAACGCAGCGGTTCCAGTGGCTGGTCCAGATCACGGAACGTCGAAGGCAATGAAATGTTGCCTTGCAGGCATTGCAGGCCGTCGGCGGAACGTCGTTCGAACGTGTGCAGGACATGCTCCGGGTGCCAGTCGGGTTCCAGCCAGAGATCGGCGACAGGCACCAGATTGGAAACGCTGGCCGTTTTTAACAGCTCATCGAGCCGGGTTTCGCGAACGCTGTTATCCACCAGTGGGCTATGGCGTCCATTCAACAGGTCGAGGTCAAAAGCGTCCAACTCCCAGAGCTCGCTGTCGGCACAGCGGTACAACTGGCGTTGCTGACGGTCGAGGACCACCAGTCCCCATGCCTGCCGGGACGGTACCGGTGCCGCGAAATAGCGCCCGTCGCTGGAGAATACGGCCGAAGAGCCCAGGCCTTGCAGGAGCACGCCGTCGGGGAACAGATAGTCGCAATAAGTCGGGCCGCCCATGGCGATTTCGCCGTGGTTGAACGCCCGGATCGGCTCGCCTTCAGGGGTCAGCAACGGTTCGTTTCCGCCCCAGGCACTCGGCCCTTTGCTGGAAATGGGTGTCAACCCAAGGCGCCTCTCCCAGCTACTGACGCAGGCGAGCCCGACCATGATGCCGACGATCGCTACCAAGATGCCCCACCACTCAGGCAACGCCCGGCCCAGGCTGAAACCCAGGCCAAACACAGCGCCCACCGTCAGCCGGGCAATGCCTCGGCCCACCGGCAAAAAGCCCAGGCGAGCGGCCAGGCCCATCAGCAGCCCAAGGAACACCACCGCCAGCAAAGCCAATGGGGGTGGCAGCACGGTGACGAAAAAGGCCGGCACCAGCAGGATGCCGAGTTGCCAGAACAGTTCAAGAAACAGTCGGGGGAGGCTGGGGCTGGCGATGATGGGCGTCTCGGTGAGGGAGGGGGATTTTTATTGTAATGGAGCGAAAGAGGCTAACGGGAGAACTGCTCCCCTATGCGACACAGCGGTTTTGATTTTTATCACAACACGTCTTGGTCAACAGGTCCGGCAGCGCCGCCTGAATCGCGGTCTGACCCAAGCCGATCTCGCTGCTTTGGCGGGTATCACCCGGCAGAAGGTCATCGCCATTGAAAAGGGTGACCTGTCGGTGGGCATGCTCGCCTACGCGCGAATTCTGGGGGCTCTGGATTGTGAATTCGCCGTGGTGCCAGCTGCAATGCCCACGCTTGACGAAATCCAGGGAGTGTTCGACTGATGACGACCTTACTACAGGTTGCGACGTCTGAAGGCGACAGCGGGAAAATGATTCATGGCAGTGGTGGAGACCACTGTTGATCGACTGTTGTCCCATATGATTTTGGGTCAGAGACGGCACCGAGAAATCGTGCCAGGGCTTCAGTCCCCCTCCGTGAACCGCCGCCGCGTCAGAAAAAGCACCACGCCCAGCGGCACGGCCAGCAGTGCTAGCAGCTTCAGGTCAAAGCCCAGCACCTGCTGCTCACCAACCTTGAAGATGCTGACCAAGCCCGTTGCCAGCAGCGCCAAACCCAGCCACTTGCGCAGCGAGTATGGTTTCAGAAACTGAACGAGGATCGCGCCCAGCACCAGAAGGACGACAGTTTGCATGATGTAGGGCATGTGCAGTTCCTCAGACCTTGATGACCAGCGTCGATAGGTCTAAGCGACTGTATCTGTGGTGGTCCATCCAGAAACACGAAAGCCGCGCAATGCGCGGCTTTTTGTATGGTGGGCCCACACGGACTCGAACCGTGGACCAAAGGATTATGAGTCCTCTGCTCTAACCAACTGAGCTATAGGCCCTCAGTAGGCCGCGGATTATAGCGACGGTTTCTCGGCTGTGCTATCCGAAAAATCCGATACGGTCACACGAAGAAACGTTGCGGCAAATTCGTCGGCGCCCAGGGGCAGGCTGACGATGTAGCCCTGGATCTGTTCGCAACCTTCTTCGGTCAGGAATTGCTGCTGGGCCAGGGTTTCGACGCCCTCGGCGATGATGGTGAATTGCATGCTGCGGCCCAGCGCGATGATTGCCCTCACGATGGCCGCGTCGTGGGGGTCGTCGGGCAGGCCGCGGACGAAGGATTGGTCGATCTTGAGGATATCCAGCGGCAGGCGCTTGAGGTAACTCAGGGAGGAATAGCCCGTGCCGAAGTCGTCGATGGCCAGTTGCACGCCGAGGTTTTTCAACTGGTGCAGCACCGTCAGGGCCTCTTCGGCCTGGCTCATGATGAAATTTTCGGTAATTTCCAGTTGCAATAAGTCGGGCTGGAGCTGGTGTTCGCGCAGCAGTTGCTCGATACGCCCCAGCAGGTTGGGTTGGCGCAGTTGGGCGCCGGCCAGGTTGACCGAGAGGGGGCCGAGGCTTTCATAGGTGCTGTTCCATTCGCACAGTTGCCGGCAGGCGCGTTCCAGTACCCAGTCGCCTATTTGCAGGATCATGCCGTTTTCTTCCGCCAACGGGATGAAGTGTTCGGGCGGGACGTCACCAAATGTCGGGTGATACCAGCGAATCAGCGCCTCGGCGCCCACCAGGCGGTTGTCGGCGAGGCTGATTTTCGGTTGGAAGGACAGTGACAGTTCGTTGCGCTCGATCGCTCGTCGCAGCTCGTGTTCCAAGGCCACGCGCTCGCTGGCCTGGGCGGTGAGGTCACAGGTGTATTTCTCCACCCGGTTGCGGCCCTTGGCCTTGGAGCGGTACATCGCCGCGTCAGCGTTCTTGACCAGCGTGGCGACGTCGCAGCCATCCTGTGGGTAGAGGCTGGTACCGATGCTGGCGCTGATGAAGAACTCGTGCTCGCCGGCCTGGAATGGCGCGGCAAAGCAGTTCAGCAGTTTCTGGGCGATGTGCTCGGCATCGCTGGGCTGCTGCAAGCCCGGCAGCAGGATGATGAACTCGTCGCCGCCCAGGCGCGCCACGGTGTCGATGTCGCGTAACTGTTCGCGCAAGCGTACGGCAATGCCCTTGAGCAACAGGTCGCCGACCGGGTGCCCGAGGCTGTCATTGATGTGCTTGAAGCGGTCCAGATCCAGGAACAGCACGGCACCCTGGCCACCGTTTTCCTGCTGGCCATTGAGAGCTGCCAGCAAGCGGCTTTCGAACAGTGTGCGATTCGGCAGGCCCGTCAGCGGGTCATGGTGGGCCTGGTAATCGAGGCGGGCCTGGGCGTGTTTGAGGCTGGAGATATCGGCGAAGACCGCGACGAAATGGGTGATCTGTCGATCCCGATTGCGCACCGCGCTGATGGTCAGCCAGCTAGGGTAGAGCTCGCCGTTCTTGCGCCGATTGGAGATCTCTCCCTGCCAGTGGCCCTCCGCCGTCAACTGGTGCCACATCGCGGCGTAAAACGCACTGTCATGCAGGCCTGAAGCCAACAACCGAGGTGTATGGCCCAAGGCTTCGGTTTCGCTGTAGCCGGTGATTTCGGTGAAGGCTCGGTTCACTGCGCTGATGTGCTGTTGCGTATCGGTGATCAGCACGCCTTCGGCAGTGCTTTCGAACACGGTGGCAGCCTGTTGCAGTTTCTCCTGCATGAGGTGGCGTTCGGTGATGTCCCGGGCGATGGTCAGCATGCAGTCTTCGTTGCCGATGGGCAGCGGGCGGCTGGAGACTTCGCACAGCCGGATCTGCCCGTCGTTGCGACGGATATGGCAGCTGAAATCCCTGACGAAGCCGTCCCGCTTCAGCAGGTCGAGCATCTGCTTTCGCTCGTTGAGGTTGACCCAGATGCCCAGGTCCAAGGTGGAGCGGTCCACCGACAGGGCGCTGTTGAAGCCGGTAATGCGGCTGAAGCCTTCGTTGACTTCGATCAGCAGGCCGTCGCTTTGCCGGGACAGCAGCAGGCCATCGGGCGAGGCGTGGAACGCCTTGGCAAACTTCTCTTCGGAGGTCTGCAATTGCTGCTGGGTTTCCTTGAGTTGACTGATGTCCCGTACCACCACGACCAGGGCTGGCGTCGTGTCGAGGTCGAAGGGCTCGGCGGAGATCAGCCCGGTGAACACCTGGCCATTGCTACGGCGGAAGGGCATTTCCAGGTTGCGAATGCTGCCGGCCTGCAAGCGCTGCAACAGGCCCGGCCCCACGCCCTGGATGCCCCAGATATCCAGTTCGGTTGCGCTGTGTCCCACCACCTCGGCGGCACTCAAACCGATCTGTTCTTCGAAGGCCTTGTTAACTTCCAGCAGGCAACCGTCCAATAACCGTGCAATCACCAGGATGTCCGGGCACTGGCGGAATACCGAGGCAAATTTCTGCTCCGAAAGGCGCAGCGCTTCCTCGGTGCGCTTGGCTTCACTGATATCGATCATCAGCCCGCGCATCACTGGTTCGTGCCCGTGCTCGATCAGGCTGACAATATCGCGCACCCACAGGCAGCGGCCATCGGCGGTGATCACGCGATAATCGACGCAGTAGTCGCGACCTGCCAGCACTTCATGATCGCAGTAGGTCTGGGCTCGGATCAGGTCGGCCGGATGAATGATGTTGCGCCAGAAACCTGGGACCAGCCAATGGGAGAGGGGATAGCCCAACAGGTCTTCGGCGTGGGGCGACACGTAGCTGTAGGTGAAATCGCTGACCCTTGCCTCCCAGGCAATGGCCGACAGGCTCTCCACTAGCCCACGGTAATGGTATTCGCTGCTGCGCAGCTCCTGCTCAAGCTCGACCCGTCGGGAGATTTCCGAGCTGAGTCGGCGGTTGATACGAATCACCACCGCCAGTATGCCGACCATCAGCAGCAGCGCAGGCAGGCCGTAAAACAGTAAGTCTGACCAGAGCTGGCGATAGTCGTGCACATTGCCGACCCACTTCTGCTGGATCTCGGCGACCTCGGCCGGGCTCATGTCTGCCAGGACTTTGTCCAGGATGCCCACCAATATCTTGTTGTCTCGAGGGACGGCCATTGCCAACTGATAGCGATAAGGCGTTTCCCCGCTGACATAAAGGCCTTCGAGCTTGAGTTGGCGCAGGCTCCAGACGCTGGAAGCCAGATCGCCCACCACCGCGTCCACTTCATCGGTTGCCAGTGCTTGCAGGGCTGAACTGACGTTGGGCAGCGCCACGAGGTTCAGGTCGGGATGGTGGTTGCGCAGCAATTCATGGGGGGCATAGTTCTCCACCACGGCGATTTTCAGCCCGTACAGTTCCTTGAGGTTGTGCGGCTGGGCGCCACCGCGATGGGCCAGGATGACAATGGGGAAATCCAGGTAAGGCCGGGTAAACGCCAGGTAATTCTGACGCTCCGGTGTGGACATGATGCCCGGCAAAAGGTCGATTTTGCCCTGTGCGACCTGCTCGAGCACGGCGGTCCAACTGACCGGCTCGATGGGGGTGAGCTTGATGGCCAGCCGTTCACGAATGACGTCGACGTAGTCGGCGGCCAGGCCCTGATAGCGGCCCTGGTCATCGCGAAACTCAAACGGCGGCCATGAGGCATCGACACCCAGGCGCAGGTCGGGGTGGTTCTTGAGCCAGCGGAGCTCCTCGTCGGTGAGCGTCAACGCGCCAGCTGTTGCGGTCCAGGTCATCAATGACAGCAAAAGCGCGGCCGTCAGTCTGGGCATCACTGTCTCGTCATGGCTTGGGGAGGATGATTCGAGTGTAGACGGGCAACAGGGTGGTGGGGTGTAACGAGGGGGATTTTATCTGTGCATAACAAAACCCCCGGCAGGGCCGGGGGTTTTGAAGGGTCACTCGTCGAGGAAGGAGCGTAGATGCTCGCTTCGCGTCGGGTGGCGCAGTTTGCGCAATGCCTTGGCTTCGATCTGACGAATCCGCTCACGGGTCACATCGAACTGCTTACCGACTTCCTCAAGGGTGTGGTCGGTATTCATGTCGATGCCGAAGCGCATGCGCAGTACCTTGGCTTCACGGGCAGTGAGGCCGGAGAGTACTTCGCGAGTCGCTTCCTTGAGACTCTCGACAGTGGCGACATCAATCGGAGACTGCATGGTGGAGTCTTCGATGAAGTCACCCAGATGGGAGTCTTCGTCATCACCGATCGGGGTTTCCATGGAGATCGGCTCTTTGGCGATCTTCAATACCTTGCGGATCTTGTCCTCAGGCATTTCCATGCGTTCGCCCAGCTCTTCCGGCGTCGGCTCGCGACCCATTTCCTGCAGCATCTGCCGGGAAATACGGTTGAGCTTGTTGATCGTCTCGATCATGTGCACCGGGATACGGATGGTGCGGGCCTGGTCGGCGATCGAGCGAGTGATCGCCTGACGGATCCACCAGGTGGCATAAGTCGAGAACTTGTAGCCGCGACGGTATTCGAACTTGTCCACCGCCTTCATCAGGCCGATGTTGCCTTCCTGGATCAGATCGAGGAACTGCAGGCCGCGGTTGGTGTACTTCTTGGCGATGGAGATCACCAGACGCAAGTTCGCTTCGACCATCTCTTTCTTCGCGCGGCGGGCCTTGGCCTCACCGATCGACATGCGACGGTTGATGTCCTTGATTTCGGCGATCGTCAAACCGGTTTCGGTTTCCAGCGCGGTCAGCTTCTGCTGGCAACGAATGATGTCCGGTTGCAGGCGACCAATGGCTTCAGCGTATTTGCTCTTGCCCTTGGCCAGTGCATCGGTCCAGCTTTCGTCAACTTCGTGGCCAGGGAACTGGCGCAGGAAATCGGCACGCGGCATGCGGGCATCACGCACGCAAAGCTGCATGATCGCGCGCTCTTGCTGGCGCAAGCGATCCAGAGCACTGCGAACACGCTCGACCAGGCCTTCGAATTGCTTCGGTACCAGCTTGATCGGCATGAACAGCTCGGCCAGTGCCAACAGCTCGGCAATCGCCTGCTTGTTGTTGCGGCCGTGCTTTTTCAGCGCCTTGCGGGTGATTTCCATCTGGTCAGCCACAGCGCCGAAACGCTGTGCTGCGATGACTGGATCCGGACCGCTTTCGGCTTCTTCCTCGTCGTCGCTCGCTTCGGCGTCGTCGTCATCGGTGTCGTCGTCGGCCTTGACGGCTTTCGCGTCGATCGGCGGCGGCACTTCGGCGGCAGGCGGCGCGATGCCGTCGTCCGGATCGATATAGCCGCTCAAGACGTCGGACAGGCGCCCACCTTCGGTGGTGACGCGGGTGTACTCGGAGAGAATATGGTCAACCGTGCCAGGGAAGTGCGCGATTGCGCCCATCACTTCACGGATGCCTTCTTCAATACGCTTGGCGATTTCGATTTCGCCTTCACGCGTGAGGAGCTCTACCGTACCCATTTCACGCATGTACATGCGCACGGGGTCGGTGGTGCGACCAATGTCGGTCTCGACCGCTGCCAACGCTGCGGCCGCTTCTTCAGCGGCCGCCTCGTCGGTATCGGCGTCGGCCAGCATAAGGGCATCCTTATCTGGAGCAACCTCGAATACGTTGATCCCCATGTCGTTGATCATGCGGATGATGTCTTCCACCTGTTCCGGATCTGAAATATCCTCCGGCAGGTGGTCGTTGACCTCCGCGTAAGTCAGGTAGCCCTGCTCACGACCCAATAGGATCAACTCTTTGATACGAGACTGCTGTTGCGCTTTTCCGGACATAACACCCTATCCACTGAAGGTCTTGGCGGGCAAAAAACAAGCCGAGGATTATACCTGAGCTGTGACCTCACGCGCCAGTTGAGGTCGGGTTTGATGCGCAAACATTGCGGCTGAGTAAGTCGCGCAATTGGTTTTTCTCTTCGCTGGTCAACTCGCTCTGGCGAGCTTTTCGCAGAAGTTGTTCCAGGTTTCGCTCGCGTTGGCGGGCGGACAAGCTAGTAATGGTGTCGAAAAACTGTTGTTCAAGGTTGTCTCCTTCAATCAGCCATTCCTTCTCGGCCAGGGCCTTCAAGAGGCGCCCCTGCTCGGTCCCGTGCCACCGTGCGATCAACTGGAAAGAGTTTAACTTGGGGTTCTTCTGCACGGCTTCAAGGAGTGCAACCAGCAATTGCGTATTGCTGTGATCCTCGGCGGCGAAGTGCCCGGCGTCCTCTACTTTTTCCGCCAGTTGCGGGTGATGCAGCAAGGTGCGCAAGGCGGCCAGTGTTGGTGGTTCGACGGCGGCCGGCACGCGCGGGGCACGTGGTTGGTCGCGATCGCCGCGCTTGCCGTTCTTGTCCCAGGGTTTCTTGTCCCATTTCTTGCCGCCACTGCCGGGTTTTTTCGGTGTCCATTCCTGCTGGGGGGCGTAATCCTGCTGGGGTTGATGATAGTCGGCGAAATCCGGCATCGCGTCGTAATCGATGCCCGGGTCATAAGCGGGTGGCGCCTCCTGGGGGGCGCTGTGCACCAGTTGATTGACCGCTTCGCTGTTCAGGCCGGTGATCTCGGTCAGGCGCTGGCGCATGAGTGTGCGCAGGTTGGCGCCGGGCACCTTGTCGATCAGCGGTGCCGCGAGGGTGGCCATGTGGGCCTTGCCTTCGAGGGAGCGTGGGTCGGCTTCTTCGGTCAACTGCTGGAAAAAATAATCGGCCAACGGTTGTGCGTGCTGGTTGATCCGCGCACGGAATGCGTCGGTACCTTCGGAGCGCACCAGGGTGTCCGGGTCCTCGCCCTCGGGCAGGAACAGAAAACGCGCCCGGCGTCCGTCCTGCAGGCACGGCAAGGTGGCCTCCAGTGCGCGCCAGGCGGCGTTACGGCCGGCCTGGTCGCCGTCGAAGCAGAACAGCACGTTGGGCACCACGCGAAACAGGCGCTTCATGTGCTCTTCGCTGGTGGCCGTGCCCAGGGTCGCGACGGCATTGCGCAGGCCTTGCTGGGCCAGGGCAATAACGTCCATGTAGCCTTCGACGACGATGATTTCGTCGAGGTTGCGGTTGTTCTTGCGTGCTTCGTACAGGCCGTAGAGTTCCTGGCCCTTATGGAACACCGGGGTTTCCGGGGAGTTCAGGTATTTCGGCTTGTCGTCGCCCAGCACCCGGCCACCAAAGGCGATGATCCGCCCGCGTGTGTCGCGGATCGGAAACATGACCCGGTCTCGGAAGCGGTCGTAGCGCTTGCCGGTTTCGGCATTTTCAATCAGCAGGCCAGCGTCGATCATGGCGCGCTGTTGCAGCGTATCGCTGCTTAGGTGCTTGTACAGGTTGTCCCAGCCGGGCGGGGCGAAGCCGAGGCCGAAGTCCCGGGCGATTTCGCCGGTCAGGCCGCGGCCCTTGAGATAATCCACCGCGGCCTTGCGTGCCGGATGGCTTTTGAGGGCCTGGCGGTAGAAATCGGCCGCTGCCGTCAGTAGCGGATAGAGCGGTGAATCGGTCGGTTGGCGCGGCTTGTGCTGTCGGCCGCTTTCCTCCCGGGGTATTTCCATGCCGGCGGCTTTGGCCAGTTCTTCGACGGCCTGGGGAAAGTCCAGGTTGTCGTGGTCCATGATGAAGCCGAGGGCGTTGCCGCCAGCGCCGCAGCCGAAGCAATAGTAGAACTGCTTGTCGGGGCTGACGCTGAAAGAAGGCGTTTTCTCTTTATGGAACGGGCAGCAGGCCGTGTAGTTCTTGCCCGCTTTCTTCATTTGCAGGCGAGAGCTGACCACGTCGACGATGTCGGTGCGGTTCAGGAGGTCGTCAATAAAGCTCTGGGGAATCAGCCCGGCCATGGCGTTCTCATCATCACTGCGCGAAATATGGACCCGAAATCGGCAGGCGTAACCGGGTCTGGGTTTGAGGCACGCTAAATCGGTGGCTCGACCGGGTCGTCTGCATCATCGCTGTCGGGAAGTGTATCTGCCGATAATCCACTGACGTTAATAACTATCAGTATTCGACTGTTTGAATGTGTTGCGCTGAGTCCGGTAACAGCCGTTCAGGCCTCGGATAGCTCATGAAGCGGACACGCAGGCAGGTGCCTTGGGCTGATCGTCGTTAGAGGAATCAGGGTGTGCTCGTCGGTAGCCTTGGAAGGCTCGTCAGGAAAGACGTGCACCGCTGGCAAAAGAGCCAGGTCTGACGCGGTGAAGCAGGTTGTCTTGGTCGCGTCTGCGGCTTTGACAGTGAAGCATCAAGCGTTATTCCGCAAATGCCATAAGCCCGGCTTGAGGGCCGGGCTTGGCAGAAGCTTGCTACGGACGTCTGTGTATTAGTACAGACGTACGGCGCGGCGCTGTTCGCGCTGAACTTTCTTGGCGTGACGCTTAACAGCGGCTGCTGCCTTGCGCTTACGCTCAGAAGTCGGCTTCTCGTAGAATTCGCGGCTACGAACTTCAGCCAGAACACCGGCTTTTTCGCAGGAGCGCTTGAAACGACGCAGAGCTACGTCGAAGGGTTCGTTCTCTTTTACTTTGACGGCTGGCATCCAGAGCTACCTTCATTCATTACCGGGGTCAACATCCTCGCGGCAAAAGAGCACTTGAAGACGTCGGTTTTTAAGGGTTGCGGATGTTAACCCCTCAACGCTCGGAATGCAAAGCCTCTGATCGAAAACCGCTGGTCGGGGCACAACGCGGCGACTATTATGCGCGCCTTCGAATTCAGCCTCTACAAGGCGCAAACCCATGCTAGTACTGGGATTAGAAACCTCCTGCGACGAAACCGGTGTCGCACTTTACGACAGTGAACGCGGCCTGCTGGCCGATGCGCTGTTCAGCCAGATCGACCTGCACCGCGCCTATGGCGGGGTGGTGCCCGAGCTTGCCTCCCGCGATCACGTCAAGCGCATGCTGCCCTTGATTCGCCAGGTCCTGGCCGAGGCTGGCTGCGTGCCGACCGAGATCGACGGCATCGCCTACACCGCCGGCCCGGGCCTGGTGGGCGCGTTGCTGGTGGGCGCTTCCTGTGCCCAGGCGCTGGCCTTTGCCTGGGGGATTCCGGCCCTGGGCGTGCATCACATGGAAGGCCACCTGCTGGCGCCGATGCTGGAGTCGCAACCGCCGCAATTTCCGTTCGTCGCTTTGTTGGTCTCGGGCGGCCATACGCAGCTCATTCGGGTCGATGGGATCGGCCAATACGAGCTGCTCGGCGAAACCCTCGACGATGCTGCCGGCGAAGCGTTCGACAAAACTGCAAAAATGATGGGCCTCAATTATCCCGGTGGGCCGGAAATCTCCCGGCTTGCGACGCAAGGGGTCGGTGGGCGTTTCGTGTTCCCGCGGCCGATGTGTGACCGTCCCGGCCTGGATTTCAGTTTCAGCGGGCTGAAGACCTTTGCCCTGAACACCTGGCAGCAGTGTGTCAGCGCCGGGGACGACAGTGAACAAGCCCGTTGCGACATCTCGCTGGCGTTCCAGCAGGCCGTGGTGGAGACTTTGACCATCAAGTGCAAGCGTGCCCTCAAGCAGGCCGGGCTCAAGCGCCTGGTGATCGCTGGCGGTGTGAGTGCGAACAAGGCCTTGCGGACATCGCTGGAGAAAATGCTCGGCGACATGAAGGGCGACGTTTACTACGCCCGGCCGGAGTTCTGCACAGATAACGGCGCGATGATTGCCTTTGCCGGCTGCCAGCGTTTGCAGGCCGGCCAGCACGAAAGCCTGGCGATCAGCGTGCAGGCGCGCTGGCCGATGGAGCAGTTGGCGCCGCTGTGAAGCGTCATTTAAAAATGCCGTTCGCGCCCGGCGAACAGGTCGCGTAGATTGCCCCGGTGACGCCAGACGATCAGTGCAACCAGTGCGGTCATTGGCAGCAAGGCCGCCGGTTCCTGCCAGGCCAGCAACGGCAGGGTCAGCGGTGTGGCGATCAGCGCGGCCAGGGAGCTGGTGCGGGTCAGGTAGAACGTCAGCAGCCAGGCACAGACAGCCAGCAGGGCGGCGGGCGGGTACAGGCCCAGCAGCATGCCGGCGGCGGTGGCGACACCCTTGCCGCCACGAAAGCGAAAGTACAGCGGGAATAGATGGCCGATAACGGCGCAGACGCCGATCCAGGCCTGTTGCTGCAACGAGAGCCCTGCAAGGCTGGCGATCAATACCGGGACAAGGCCTTTGCAGAGGTCGCCCAGCAGGGTCAGGATGGCGAGTTTGCGTCCGGCCAGGCGCAGCATGTTGGTGGCGCCGGCATTACCCGAGCCACTCATTCGCGGATCCGGGTGACCGGTCAGGCGGCTGAGCAAAATGGCGAAGGACAGCGAGCCGAGCAGGTAGGCGAGAATCGCCAGTAACCAAAACATGCTAACTATTCCGGGCGAGGACGCCCTGATTCTAACGGCGCATTGCGCCCTTGTCGTGCTGCGGAGAAGAGTGCTTGGACAGAGTGTTTATCGAAGGCCTGGAAGTCGACACGGTAATCGGTGCCTACGACTGGGAGCGAGGCATCCGACAGTGCCTGCGGCTTGACCTGAGCTTTGCCTGGGACAACCGCCCGGCCGCCGCAGGCGACGACCTGACCCTGGCGCTCGACTATGCCAGCGTGTCGTCACGCATCCAGGCGTTTGCCGAGCAGGCGCAGTTCCAATTGGTCGAGACCTTTGCCGAGCGGCTGGCCCAGGCGCTCATGGATGAGTTCAAGATCACCTGGCTGCGTCTGAAAGTGACCAAGCCTGGCGCTGTACCGGCGGCCAGCGGCGTGGGTGTGGAGATCGAGCGCGGATGTCGCTGACTCAGGTTTTTCTCGGGCTCGGCAGCAATATCGAGCGCGAAACCCATCTGTGCGCCGGTCTGGAGGCCTTGGCCGGTTTCCTGGTGGACATGCGCTGTTCGGCGGTGTTCGAGAGCCAGCCGGTGGGTATCAAGAGCGGGCCATTCTTCAATTTTGTCGTCTCGGCCTTCACGGATCTGCCGCTGATGGAACTGGATCGTCGCCTCAAGTTCATTGAGGCGGACAACGGTCGCTATGCGCCGGACCGCAAGGGGCTGCCGCTGGATATCGACGTGTTGTTGTATGGCGAACAGGTCGGCAACTTCGATGGGTTGATCCTGCCGCGCGCGGAAATCCTCAAGAACGCCTTCGTCCTGTGGCCTTTGTCGTTGATCGCGCCGGATCGAATTCATCCGGGTGTGGGCAAAAGCTTTGCCACGTTGTGGGAAGAAGCGCAGATCGACCAGGTGCTGGCGCCGGTGGCTTTTGAATGGCGGGGCCAGCAGCTTACGCCATCGAACCTGCGTTGAGGCGCCTGCCGCCATCGCGAGCAGGCTCGCTCCCACATTAGGATTTCAGCGTGCACATAGCTTGTGTTCAACCGAAATCCACTGTGGGAGCGAGCCTGCTCGCGATGACGACGGAACATCCAACACAAATGCAAGCTGATCCAAGATTCCGTCAGCTCGCCGCTTCCTTGTAGGCCTTCAACACCCTGAGACGCTCACGCTTGATCGCCTCTCCCAGCTCCGGCCCCTTGAAACCCTTCTCCAGCAAAGGCTGCACCGCCACCGCGCGGGCCGCTGCCGCTGCGCCTCGCAGATAATCAGCCTGTGGATAACTCCGTTCTTCAAGCCCTTTGCGCCCTCGCGCATCCATCTCACAGGCTGCGATGAACTCCTCGAAGCGCTGAGGTCGACGGTACACATCGAAACTCTGCAGCAGCTCAAGCAAAGTAGACGCCTTCAGTTCAAGCGCGCGATGGCCATGGGTGTGGTATTGGCCGACCAACAACGCCAGCTCCTGACAGTCGCGGGGCGCCTTGAAGCGTTCGTTGACCGCTTTGATCAGCTTCAACCCCGTGTGCTCATGGGCGATGTGTCGCGGCCATTCGTGTTGGGGCGTCAGGCCTTTGCCCAGGTCATGGAGCAGGCAGGCCCAGCGGACCGTCAGCGGCTGTCGATGCAGGGCGGCTTGTTCCAGCACGCTCAGGGTATGGACGCCGGTGTCGATTTCCGGGTGATGGGCTTCAGGCTGGGGTACGCCAAACAGCGCATCGACCTCAGGCATCAGGACCTTGAGGGCCGTGCAGTCGCGCAAGACCTGGATAAATACCTGTGGCTGTTTTTCCATGAGAGCACGGGAAATTTCTTTCCAGCTGCGCTCGGCCGTCAGTGCTTCCAGCTCGCCGGAATCGCTGAGTTGGCGCATCAGTTCAAGGGTTTCGTCTGCCACCTTGAAACCCAGCGGAGCATAACGCGCGGCGAAGCGGGCAACCCGCAGGACTCGGAGTGGATCTTCGGCGAAAGCGGGGGAAACGTGACGCAGTATCCGGGCTTCCAGATCGCGCTGGCCGTGATACGGATCGGTCAGGTTGCCATGGTCGTCTTCTGCCATGGCGTTGATGGTCAAGTCCCGGCGAACCAGGTCCTCCTCCAAGGTCACTTCAGGGCTGGCATGGAACACGAAGCCGCCATAGCCGCGACCACTTTTGCGCTCTGTGCGGGCGAGGGCGTATTCCTCGCCAGTCTTCGGCTCGAGGAATACCGGAAAATCGGCCCCCACGGGGCGAAAACCCTTGGCGAGCATTTCCTCGGTGGTGGCCCCCACCACGACCCGATCGACGTCGGTGACGGGAATGCCCAGCAGGCGATCGCGAACGGCGCCGCCAACTTTATAGATCTGCATAAAAAACCTCCGTTGGTCCGACAGGATAACCTTTGCGTCAGACGTCCGGAGGCGAAAACGGGATCAAAGATGAATGACGGCCAGGTCCAGGCGACCATAGTCGCCTTCGGCTTGTTCGCTTCTGGGGGGCACGTGATGGGTTTTCATCACTTGGTCGCCTTGCAGGGTTTCCAGGTGGATGTCGAAACCCCAGAGGCGATGCAGGTGCTTGAGCACTTCGTCGGTGGAGTCGCCCAGTGGTTTGCGGTTGTGCGCCTGGTGCCGCAGCGTCAGCGAACGATCCCCGCGGCGGTCAATGCTGTAGATCTGCACATTGGGCTCCCGATTGCCCAGGTTGTACTGCGCCGCGAGGGTTTCGCGAATGATGCGGTAGCCGCCCTCGTCGTGAATGGCAGGTACCAGCAGGTCATCTTTCTGATCGTCATCGAGGATGCTGAACAGTTTCAGATCGCGGATCACCTTGGGCGAAAGGTACTGCAGGATGAAGCTTTCGTCCTTGAAGCTGCTCATGGCGAATTTAATGGCGGACAACCAGTCCGAACCGGCGATTTCCGGGAACCAGTGACGATCTTCCTCGGTAGGGTTTTCGCACATGCGCCGGATGTCGCGGTACATGGCGAAACCCAGTGCGTAGGGGTTGATACCGCTGTAGTACGGGCTGTCGAAGCCGGGCTGGAACACCACGCTGGTGTGGGACGTCAGGAACTCCATCATGAAGCCGTCGGTGACCAGGCCTTCGTCGTACAGGTCGTTCATCAGCGTGTAGTGCCAGAACGTGGCCCAGCCTTCGTTCATCACTTGGGTTTGGCGCTGTGGATAGAAATACTGGGCGATCTTGCGCACGATGCGCACGATTTCCCGCTGCCAGGGCTCCAGCAACGGCGCATGTTTTTCAATGAAATAGAGAATGTTCTCCTGGGGCTCGGCAGGGAAACGGGCATTGTCTTTTTCGTTGTACTTGTCTGCACCCTTGGGAATGGTGCGCCACAGATCGTTGATCTGTTTTTGCAGGTGCTCTTCGCGATCCTTCTGGCGCCGGCGTTCCTCTTCGGCGGAAATCGGGTAAGGCCGCTTGTAGCGGTCCACGCCGTAGTTCATCAGGGCGTGGCAGGAGTCCAGCAGGTCTTCCACCGCGTCGATGCCGTGGCGTTCCTCGCATTGCATGATGTACTGCTTGGCGAACACCAGGTAATCGATGATCGAGCTGGCGTCGGTCCAGGTGCGGAACAGGTAGTTGCCCTTGAAGAAACTGTTGTGCCCATAGCAGGCGTGCGCCACCACCAGTGCCTGCATGCAGATGGTGTTTTCTTCCATCAGGTAGGCGATGCAGGGGTCGGAGTTGATGACGATCTCATAGGCCAGTCCCATCTGGCCGCGGCTGTAGGATTTTTCGGTACTGAGGAAGTGCTTGCCGTAGGACCAGTGGTGATAGCCCAGCGGCATGCCGACTGACGCGTAGGCGTCCATCATCTGCTCGGCGGTGATCACCTCAATCTGGTTCGGGTAGGTGTCGAGGGCATAACGGTCCGCGATACGGCTGATTTCGCGGTCGTAGGCCTTGATCAGCTCGAACGTCCATTCGGAGCCGGTGGAAATGGGCTGGCGCTTCTGCTCTTTTTTGGCGGTCATGTCACTAACCTGCGCTGGAAGAGTTCACGGAAGACCGGGTAGATATCCCCGGCCGAGACCAGTTGCTGTTGGGCAAATGTGTCGGAAAAAGCTTCGGCAATTCGTTCGTATTCGTACCACAAGGCCTGGTGTTCGCGTGGAGTAATCTCCACATAAGTGTAGTACTGGACGAACGGCATGATCTGGTTGATCAGGATGTCGCGGCAGATCGGTGAATCGTCGTTCCAGTTGTCGCCGTCCGACGCCTGGGCCGCATAGATGTTCCATTCGTTGGCTGGGTAGCGTTCGGCCATGATCTCTTGCATCAGCTTCAGGGCGCTGGAGACAATGGTGCCGCCTGTCTCCCTGGAATAGAAGAATTCCTCTTCGTCCACTTCCCTGGCGCTGGTGTGGTGGCGGATGAACACGACATCGATCTTGTCGTAGTTCCGTTTCAGGAACAGGTACAACAGGATGAAGAAGCGCTTGGCGATGTCCTTGGTGGCCTGGGTCATGGAGCCGGACACGTCCATCAGGCAGAACATCACCGCCTTGGAGCTGGGGTTTGGCTGTTTCACCAGCAGGTTGTACTTGAGGTCGAACGTGTCGAGGAACGGTACGCGGTGGATGCGGGCGCTGAGTTTCTCGATTTCCGCTTCAAGGTCCTGAATGTCGCCGAAATTGTCGGGTTCTTCGCGTTTCAGGCGGGCCAGTTCTTCCTTGACCTCGCGCAGTTTTGCCCGGCTGCTGCCCGACAACGCGATGCGCCGGGCGTGGGCTGAACGAAGGGTGCGGATGATGTTGATGCGTGACGGATTGCCTTCATTGCTGATACCAGCACGCACGGTCTTGAAGGTGTCGGTGCCGGTCAGGTTACGCTTGACCAGGTTCGGCAGCTCCAGGTCCTCGAACATGAACTCCAGGAATTCCTCCTGGGTGATCTGGAACACGAACTCATCCATGCCTTCGCCGGAGTTGCCGGCCTTGCCGGGGCCCTTGCCGGCGCCTCCGCCCTGGGGACGGGGGATGTGCTCGCCACTGGTGAACTCCTTGTTGCCAGGGTGCACGACGGTCTGTTTGCCGCCGCGACCATGGTGGAGCACCGGCTCGTCGATGTCGCGGCCGGGGATGCTGATCTGTTCGCCGTGTTCCATGTCGGTAATGGAACGCCGGCTGACCGCCTCTTCGACGGCCTTCTTGATGTGGTCACGGTAACGCCGCAGAAACCGCTGGCGGTTCACCGTGCTCTTGTTCTTGCCATTAAGGCGTCGGTCGATCACATAGCTCATAGGCCCCTCCGGGGGAGCTTCAAGTCGTAAGCCTCAAGCTGCAAGGGGCGTGGCGTCGAGCCATGGGCTCAACGCCGTTCCCTTGCAGGCTGTAGCTAGAAGCTTGCCGCTGCTTACTGCGATTTCCGGACCCGCAGATACCACTCGGAGAGCAGTCGTACCTGTTTGTCGGTGTAGCCACGTTCGACCATGCGTGTGACGAAGTCGTTGTGTTTTTGCTGGTCCTCCTTGCTGGCCTTGGCGTTGAAGCTGATGACTGGCAGCAGGTCTTCGGTGTTGGAGAACATTTTCTTCTCGATGACCACCCGCAGCTTTTCATAGCTGAGCCAGGTTGGGTTCTTGCCGTTGTTGTTGGCCCGGGCGCGCAGTACGAAGTTGACGATCTCGTTGCGGAAGTCCTTCGGATTGCTGATGCCCGCCGGTTTCTCGATTTTTTCCAGTTCCTCGTTGAGGGCCACGCGATTGAGTATCTCGCCGGTTTCCGGGTCGCGGTATTCCTGGTCCTGGATCCAGAAGTCTGCGTACAGCACGTAGCGGTCGAAGATGTTCTGGCCGTACTCGCTGTAGGACTCCAGGTACGCCGTCTGGATTTCCTTGCCGATGAACTCGATGTAGCGCGGGGCCAGGTATTCCTTGAGGAAACGCAGGTAGCGCTCGCGGGTTTCGGCCTGGAATTGTTCCTGCTCGATCTGCTGTTCCAGCACATACAGCAGGTGAACCGGGTTGGCCGCGATCTCGTGGGGGTCGAAGTTGAAGACCTTGGACAGGATCTTGAACGCGAAACGTGTGGATAGCCCGTTCATCCCTTCATCAACCCCCGCGTTGTCGCGGTATTCCTGGATCGACTTGGCCTTCGGATCGGTGTCCTTGAGGTTTTCACCGTCGTACACACGCATCTTCGAATAGATGTTGGAGTTTTCCGGCTCCTTGAGACGCGACAGCACCGTGAACTGGGCCAGCATCTTCAGGGTGTCGGGGGCGCAATGAGCCTTGGACAGCGAACTGTTGAACAGCAGCTTGTCGTAGATCTTCACCTCGTCGGTCACGCGCAGGCAGTACGGCACCTTGACGATGTAGATCCGGTCGATGAAGGCCTCGTTGTTCTTGTTGTTGCGGAAGGTATGCCATTCCGACTCGTTGGAGTGAGCCAGCAGGATGCCGGTGAACGGAATGGCCCCCAGGCCCTCGGTGCTGTTGTAGTTACCTTCCTGGGTGGCGGTCAGCAGCGGGTGCAGCACCTTGATGGGCGCCTTGAACATTTCGACGAATTCCATCAGGCCCTGGTTGGCCCGGCACAGCGCACCCGAATAGCTGTAGGCGTCGGCGTCGTTCTGCGGGAATTCTTCCAGTTTGCGGATATCGACCTTGCCCACCAGGGCGGAAATATCCTGGTTGTTTTCGTCACCCGGCTCGGTCTTGGCCACCGCGATCTGGTTGAGGATCGACGGGTAGAGCTTGACCACCCGGAACTGGCTGATGTCGCCGCCAAATTCGGCCAGGCGCTTGGTCGCCCATGGCGACATGATGGTACTGAGGTAGCGGCGTGGAATGCCGAAGTCTTCCTCGAGGATCGCGCCGTCCTCGGTGGCGTTGAACAGCCCCAGGGGCGATTCGAACACCGGCGAGCCCTTGATGGCGTAGAAGGGCACTTTTTCGATCAGTTGCTTGAGTTTTTCGGCCAGGGACGATTTACCACCACCCACGGGGCCGAGCAGATAGAGGATTTGCTTCTTCTCTTCCAGGCCTTGGGCGGCGTGGCGGAAATAGGACACGATCTGGTCGATGCATTCTTCCATCCCGTGGAAGTCCTCAAAGGCCGGATAGCGGCGAATCACTTTGTTGGAGAAAATCCGCGAAAGCCTCGAGTTGGCCGAGGTATCCAGCAGCTCCGGTTCTCCGATTGCCAGCAACAGACGCTCCGCAGCCGATACATAGGCGCTGCGGTCCTGCTTGCAGAGTTCGAGGTATTCCTGCAGCGAGTATTCCTCCTGCCGCGTGGACTCGAAACGTTGCTGGAAGTGGCTAAAAATGCTCATGACGTCACCTCGCTCGATACGTGGAGCCGGTGTCGGATCAATCAGTCGATGCTGGACAGCCGCTGGGAACCCAGTTGCCGTTTACCCCCCAGAATGCTTCCAAGCATGCAGGCTCTTGAAAGCTGACTCCCGATGACCCGCGCGCCGGTGTACCGGCTCTCCCCTGTTTTGGATGGCCTGAGGCTAAGGATAGTTCGGAATCGCGGAGGTAAAGGTGGAATACGTAATTAGTTATGGCAGACCGTTCGTCTGCCATCGCTCAAGCCCACGGTTCACGCGGGCTTGGACGGCTTAAAAAATTATTCGTGTTTGTCTTGCGCTGTTTCTGAAGGATAAGTCGCACGCCACAACTCGAAACCACCGTCCAGGCTGTAGACGTCGCTGAAGCCCTGGCTGACCAGATAGGCGGCTGCGCTCTGGCTGGAGTTACCGTGATAGCAGACCACGACGGTAGGTGCATCGAGGTCGGCGGCCCGGATGAAGTCGGCGATGGAGTGGTTATCCAGGTGCCTGGAACCGCTGATGTGCAAAGCCGAAAAGGTGGCTGGGTCGCGAACGTCGACGACGACCGCGCCTTGCTCGCGCAGGGCCTGGGCTTGTTCCGGGGGGATGCGTTTGAATTCAGTCATGAGGGCTCCTTTAGCGCTGAGGCGCAACGCCGGTCAGACGGCAGTGCCGGCCGGCAATGGTGCAGTGGTCAGGTGATGGGTTCTGGCGTGGCCCTGTTCGTCGCAATCGCAATGCAGTTGCTCGCCCGTGTCGACGTTCATCAGCGTCATGGCGCTGCCCCACACGCAGCCGGTATCGAGGGCGAAGACGCCGGGCTCGTCGCATTGACCTCCCAGTGCCGCCCAGTGCCCGAAAATGATCTTCAGGTTACGGGTCTTGCGCTCACCGTGCTTGAACCAGGGGGCATAGCCGGGCGGTGCGGTCTCGATGCCTTCCTTGCCCTTGAGGTCGAGCTTGCCGTCGCGGGTGCAGAAGCGCATGCGCGTGAAATAATTGGTGATGATGCGAAGACGGGCGCTGCCGGTGAGGTCGTTGTCCCACTTGATCGGCTCGTTACCGTACATGCCGTCCAGGTAAGGGGCGAACAGATTGTCGTCGCGCAATGCGTGTTCGACTTCGCCAGCGCACTTGAGCGCCTTGCGCAGGGACCATTGGGGCGGGATGCCTGCATGGACCAACGCCAGGTTGCGCGCCTCGTCGTAGTGCATGAGCTTTTGCTGGCGCAACCACTCCAGCAGCTCAACGCAATCGGGGGCCGCGAGTATTTCGTTCAGGGTATCGGATTTTTTCAGGCGTTCGATGTTCTGCCAGGCGGCCAGCAGATGCAGGTCGTGGTTGCCGAGCACGCACACCAGCGACTGGCGGATGCCGTAGAGAAAGCGCAGCGTCTCAAGGGACTGAGGGCCACGGTTGACCAGATCGCCCACCAGCCACAGCGTATCTTTTTGCGGGTCGAAGGCGACGCGCTCCAGCAGGCATTTGAGCGGGTCGAGGCAGCCTTGCAGGTCGCCGACCGCATACGTGGCCATTAGTGCAGGGCTCCGGGCACGGCCAGGCGAAAGGGCTTGATGACGGCGTCGAAGCGTTTGCCGTCCTCGGCCAGCATCTGGTAGGTGCCCTGCATGGTGCCGACCTTGGTCGTCATCACCGTGCCGCTGCTGTAGCTGTGGCTTTTGCCGGCGTCGATCAACGGCTGCTGGCCGACCACACCTTCGCCACGCACTTCTTCGACATGGCCATCGCCGTCGGTGATGATCCAGTGCCGCGACAGCAGCCTGGCCGGCAAGGAGCCGTTGTTGCGCACGGTAATGCTGTAGGCGAAGGCGAAGCGGTCATGCTCGGGTTGCGACTGTTCTGCCAGAAAACGGGTGGTGACGCTGACGTCGACCTGATAACGAGGATCGGACATGCAAAAAGGCCTTAAAAGCGAAGCGGGACGCGGGCGCGACTCAGGAGATCAGTCTAGGCCAGATATCGGGTAGTAGACCAGATTGGTGTACTGCCCGATAGCCATCGTCACCCGTTCAGTTGGCGTCGACTTGCGGGGCGACCTGTTCGCTGAGCTTGTCGGCCAGGCGCACGAAAGCGGCAAGGTCCAGCTGCTCGGGGCGCAGGCTGCCATCGACGCCAGCGGCTTCGATTTCAGTGCTGCTGAGCAGAAGTTTCAAGGTGTTGCGCAAGGTCTTGCGGCGCTGGTTGAACGCTTCGCGCACCACCCGCTCCAGTAGGCGGTGATCCTTGGCCGGGTGCGGCAGGACGGCATGGGGCACCAGTCGGACGATGGCCGAGTCGACTTTCGGCGGCGGGTTGAATGCGCCTGGGCCGACGTTGAACAGGTGTTCGACCCGGCAATGGTACTGGACCATGATCGACAGGCGACCCCAGTCACCACCGCCAGGGCCGGCGGCGAGGCGCTCGACCACTTCTTTTTGCAGCATGAAGTGCATGTCGCGGATCAGGCCGGCATTGCTCAGCAGGTGGAAGATCAGCGGCGTGGAGATGTTGTACGGCAGGTTTCCCACCACCCGCAGGCTGTTCGGCGCGGCGTTCAGGCTATTGAAGTCGAACTTCAGCGCGTCGCCCTGGTGCAGGCTGAAATTGCTCCTGCCGGCGAATTGCTGGTTGAGGATCGGGACCAGGTCCTTGTCCAGTTCCACCACGTCCAGTTGCGCGCCGCTGTCGAGCAGGCCCTCGGTCAGGGCGCCCTGGCCCGGGCCGATTTCCAGCAGGCGATCGTCGGGCTTGGCCCGGATGGAGCGCAGGATGCGATCGATCACGCCGGCGTCATGCAGGAAGTTCTGGCCGAAGCGCTTGCGCGCGCGGTGTTGGTATTGCTCGGTCATAAATGAGTCTCGGCCATCTGGTAGGCGGTTTCCAGCGCGACGTGCAGGCTGCCGGTATCGATCTTGCCGCTGCCGGCCAGGTCCAGGGCAGTGCCATGGTCCACGGAGGTGCGGATGATCGGCAGGCCCAGCGTCACGTTGACTGCCGCGCCGAAGCCTTTGTACTTCAGCACGGGCAGGCCCTGGTCGTGGTACATCGCCAGCACCGCGTCGCAGTGCTCCAGATATTTTGGGGTAAACAGAGTGTCGGCAGGCAGCGGGCCACGCAGGTCCATGCCCTCGCTGCGCAAGCGCTCCAAGGTAGGTTCGATGATGTCGATTTCTTCACGGCCCAGGTGTCCGCCTTCACCGGCATGGGGATTGAGCCCACAGACCAGGATGCGTGGCCGGGCGATGCCGAATTTTTCCTGGAGGTCGGCGTGCAGGATGCGCGTGACCCGTTCCAGGCGTTCCGGGGTGATGGCGTCGGCGATGTCGCGCAAGGGCAGGTGAGTGGTCACCAGGGCCACTCGCAGGCCACGGGTGGCGAGCATCATCACCACTTGCGCGGTGTGGGTCAGGTCCGCCAGGAATTCGGTGTGCCCGGAAAAGGCAATCCCGGACTCGTTGATCACACCCTTGTGCACCGGTGCGGTGATCATACCTGCGAACGATCCGTCCAGGCAGCCTTCGCCTGCGCGGGTCAGGGTTTGCAGGACGAACGCGGCGTTGGCCTTGTCCAGCTGCCCGGTGACGACTGGAGCACCCAGGGGGGTATCCCAGACATACAGACTGTTGGCGGGCGCCGGGACGTCCGGCCAGGCCTGCGGTGTCACGGGTAACAGGTCGACGACCACCCCCAGCTGCGCGGCCCGCTCAAGGAGCAGGTCGCGACTGGTGATGGCAATCAGGGGATGTGGCTGGGCTTGCGAGGCGAGCAGCAGGCACAGGTCGGGACCGATGCCGGCTGGTTCGCCGGGTGTCAGCGCGAAACGCTTGGGTTTCACTGCGCTGCCTGGTCTGCACCAGGAAGTTTGATTTCAACGTAGGCTTCGTCGCGAATCTGACGCAGCCAGGTTTGCAGTTCTTCGTCGTATTTGCGGTTGCGCAATACGGTCATCGCCTGCTGTTCACGAGCCTGGGTGGTGCTGTCGGTGGCGCGGCGGCCAAGGACTTCCAGCACGTGCCAGCCATAAGGGCTCTTGAACGGCTTGGACAACTGGCCTTGCGGCGTATCGGCCATGACTTGGCGGAACTCTGGAACCAGTGCATTGGGGTCAACCCAGTTCAGGTCGCCGCCGTTGAGGGCCGACCCCGGGTCTTCCGAGAAACTCTTCGCCAGTTCAGCGAAGTCTTCGCCCGCTTCGATGCGGTCGTAGAGTTTCTCAGCCAGGCGCTTGGTCTCGGCTTCGCTGCGAATCTCGCTGGGCTTGATCAGGATGTGGCGAACATGCACTTCGTCACGGACCTGGGTTCCACCACCGCGCTTCTCCAGCACTTTCAGGATGATGAAGCCGCCTGGCGTACGCGCAGGCTGGGTGATGTCGCCCACGGCCATGGCGCTCAGTTCGCGGTCGAACGGAGGCGGCAGTTGAGCGGGCTTGCGCCAGCCCATGTCACCGCCTTCCAGGGCGTTGTCGCTGCCCGACTTGGCAATGGCCATCTGGCCGAAATCAGCACCTTGCTTGAGCTGCTGGTAGACATCCATCGCCTGGCGATAAGCGCTCTGGATCGCTTCGGAGTTGGCGCTTTCCGGGGTCGGAATCAGGATGTTCGCCAAGTGCAGTTCTTCGGAAAGCTGCATCTTGCCCAGGTCGGAAGCGAGGAAGTTCTTCACTTCCTGCTCCGACACCTGGATGCGTTCGGCTACGCGGCGCTGACGCACACGGCTGATGACCATTTCGCGGCGGATCTGGTCGCGGGCGTCCTCGTAGGAGAGGCCGTCGCGAGCCAGGGCGGCGCGGAATTGGTCGATGCTCATGTTATTGCGCTGGGCAATGGTGCCGACGGCCTGGTTCAGTTCTTCATCGGTGATGCGGATGCCGGAACGTTCGCCGATCTGCAGTTGCAGGTTTTCGACGATCAGGCGTTCGAGCACTTGCTGGTCCAGCACGCCTGGAGGCGGCTGGCCACCGCCGCGCTTGGCGATGGTTTGCTGCACTTCATGGACGCGCTGGTCCAACTGGCTCTGCATGACCACGTCGTTGTCGACAATGGCCACCACTTTATCGATGGACTCTACCGCGGCGTTGGCCGCGGTACCCAGGAACAGCGCGCCCAGCATCAGCGGGCGCAGACAATCAGAAAGCTTGGTCTTCACGTTCACGATAACCTTGGATGCCTTTGTCGAGGAAGCTCTCTACCTTGGCGCCGGTCAGGCCGCCGAGTCCCTTCAGAACAATTTGGAGGAAGATGCCGTGGTCGCCTTTTTCGTTTTCCGGGGCGGCTTGACTGAACTCTTCATAGTCGACCCAGTAACGGTTGATCAGGCGCAGTTTCCAGCAGCAGTTGTCGTATTCGAAACCACCGAAGGCTTCCAGGGTACGGTTGCGGTTGTAGTCATACTGCCAGCGACTGATCGCGTTCCACTGCGGCACGATCGGCCAGATGACCGAGAAGTCGTGCTGCTTGATCTTGTAGTAGTCCTTCACGTAGCCAGGTGTACCTGGCGTACCGTAGTCGCCGCCGCCCACTTGCCATGTACCGGTAGCTTCGTCGTAACGGACCTGATCGTTGCGATAGCGATAGCCAGCATTGATAACCTTGTTCGGGTTGTCTTCAGGCTGATAGTGGAACATCGCGCTGCCCGAGCGAGGGCTGTGGGTGTCAGGGTCCCAGTTGTAGGTAGCTGTGGTTCGCCAGTCGCGGTTCCAGCGGAATTCGTACTCCAGTGCGTATGGAGATACGTCTGACTTGGCATCTTCACGCGTGTTGAAGTCGATGCCTGGTAGTTGAACTTCGCGGTCCTTGAAGTAAAAGGCCTGGCCGACGCTGACGCGCTGGCGCTCGAAACCGTTTTCCTGGATCCAGCGGCTGGTCACGCCCAGGGAAAGTTTGTTCTCGTCGCCGACACGGTCGGAGCCGGTGAAGCGGTTATCCCGGAACAGCGAGGAATAGCTGAAAGTCGATTCGCTGGTATCGAATACCGGAATATCGCTCTGATCCTTCTCCGGTACATAAAGATAGAACAGGCGTGGTTCCAGGGTCTGGCGATAGTTGGTGCCGAACCATTGAGTATCACGGTCAAAATACAAGCCGCTGTCGATGCTGGCGATTGGAACGCCACGGCTCTGGCTGCTGCTGTACGTGCCGCGTAGGCGATCCAGTTCTGCGGTCTGCCCAGCGATATCGCCTTTGCCTTCGCCGTCCAGATCCAGATCATATTGGGTGTACTGGTACTTGAGCGATGGCTTGATATAGCCATAACTTGCGTTCATCGGCAGGCTGATGACAGGCGCCAGGTTCAGACGATTGCCATTTGCCCGGGCAAGGCCCCAAACCCGGGTATCCAGCCACGGTGTCGTGACGCCATCTTTATCACTATAGAGGCCGTCGCGCAGATTTCGATCAAATCGCACCAGCTCGGTCTTGTAGGCGAAATCCAGGCCGTACGGATGCTGAGGCAGCTCACCGTTGAACGTGATCTGAGGCAGGCGGTTATAAGGCGTGATCTTCGAAATCGTCGCCATCTGGTAAGCCTGGGCATTCACGCGGGCAACATAGTTGTCGCCCCGATAGCTGACGGCTCCTTGCTGGTTCACATAGTCCTTGGACTCGACACCGATCTGGTCGGTCTGCAAATCCTGGAAGTAGTAAGGATCGCTGATCTTGGTGTAGTCGACTTCCGTCAGCACGCGCGAATCGAGCCCGCCCTTGTGCTGCCAGTTGTACATGTAGCGGGTCTTGCTGTAGTCGGACTGCTTGTTGCGCTCGTCTTCTTCATCGTTGAGGTACGCCGCGCCGAACTGACCTTCGCTGGACTTGGTCAGGTAGCGGAATTCGCCTTCCATCAACAGGCCATGCTTGCTCATGTAGCGCGGGTACAACGTGGCATCGTAGTTCGGCGCCAGGTTGAAGTAGTACGGGGTGACCAGCAGGAAACCGGTGTCGCTGCCGCTGCCGATGGTCGGCGGCAGGAAGCCGGACTGGCGACGATCGTCGATCGGGAAGTAGATGTACGGCGTGTACAGGACCGGGAAGTCCTTGACCCGCAGCGTCACGTTGGTCGCGGTACCGAAGCCGGTGGCCGGGTTCAGGGTGATGTTGTTGCCCTTGAGCGTCCAGGCGTTGCTGCCCGGTTCGCACGTGGTGTAGGTACCGTCCTTGAGGCGGATGATCGCGTTCTCGGCGCGTTTGGCGTACAGCGCGTTACCCCGGATACGCGACTTGTGCATCACGTATTCGGCGTTGTCGACCTTGGCTTCGCCGGTGTCCAGCTGTACATCGGCGTGGTCGCCGACGATCAGCGCACCGTTGTCGCGCACCCGCACGTTGCCACTCAGCTCACCGCGGTTCTCGGCCTGGTACAGGCTGGCCTCGTCGGCCTCGACCTGCATGCTGCCCTGGCGCATGACCACGTCACCGGCCAGGGTCGCCACCTGTTCTTCCTGCTGATAGCGTGACGCCTTGGCGCCGAGGAAGGTGGGGGCGTCGCTCTTGGCCGTCTTGTCGTTCATGCCAGGACGCGTCGGCTCGATATAGGCCCCTGCACAGTAAGGGCCGGTTTCAGCCAATTGCGCCGGGGTGAGGTTCTCCCGTGGAACCCAATCCAGGTGACTGTAGTCTGCACTGCGTGACTTCAGGCCACGGCCCTTGGCTTCGGTAACGAGCATCGGCTTTTCGCCGGCTTCCTCGCCCGAGCTGCTGTCGGCCGCCGCTGCGCCGCTGTCGGAAACCGCACTGCCGTCATGCACGGGACGCGGCGGCAACGCGGCGGCCGGTGTCTTGGGTGCACAGTCCCAGGCACCCGAAGCGGAGACGGAGCAGTCATACTGCTGCGCCGCGACGACGAATGAAGAGGCCAGGGGTTGCAGGGCCAGCAGACTGCCGGTGACCAGCAACGGAAATTTTTTACGAAACGCGGGGGATTTCAATGCCATCTTATTAGTCCGGGCTTCCTGCGTGCCATCTGCCCGCGGTGTGGGCCGCACGCCTCTCGATGGTCTGAAAAAGATGCTGGATAATAAAGCATGACCCGCTTGACGGCTAGCGCCGTCGGAGACCCTTGCAATGCCCGACCAAGATGTACGCTTGCAACACCTGAAAGTTTGGCTCGATGAACAACTGCCGATCCTTTTCACTCAACAGGGCTGGGGCGTCGTACCCCCGGCCACGTTGACCGCCGCCAGCAGTGACGCGAGTTTTCGGCGTTATTTCCGCTGGGAAGGCGAGGGTCGCAGTTTGATCGTAATGGATGCGCCACCGCCCCAGGAAAACTGCAAACCCTTCGTGGATATTGCTTTTTTGCTGGCGAAATCTGGCATTAACGTGCCAAAAATTTATGCCGAAGACCTCGAACGCGGCTTTCTTTTGCTCAATGACTTGGGCAACCAGACCTATCTGGACGTGATCACCGGCGAAAATGCCGACGATTTATTCCGCGATGCCCTGCAAGCCTTGTTGGCTTTCCAGCAACTGCCGATGGTTGCGCCGTTGCCGAGCTACGATGTCGCGTTGCTGCGTCGGGAGCTGGAATTGTTCCCCGAGTGGTACGTCAAGCGCGAGCTGGGTATCGAATTGGATTCGGCCCAGCAGCAACTCTGGCAGCAGGCCAGCGAGCTGCTGATCGACAGTGCCCTGGCCCAGCCCAAAGTACTGGTGCACCGCGACTACATGCCGCGCAACCTGATGCTCAGCGTGCCGAACCCCGGCGTGCTGGATTTTCAGGATGCGGTCTATGGCCCCGTCACCTACGACGTGACGTGTCTGTTCAAGGATGCCTTCCTCAGTTGGCCCGAGGCGCGTGTGCGCGGCTGGCTGGAGAGTTACTGGCAGCAGGCCGGCGCCCTCGGCATTCCCGTCCAGCCGGATCTCGAGGACTTCCTGCGGGCCAGCGACTTGATGGGCGTGCAGCGCCATCTCAAGGTCATCGGGATCTTCGCGCGCATTTGTCATCGTGACGGCAAGCCACGTTACCTCGGCGATGTGCCGCGTTTCTTTGCTTATATAGAAGCGGTCATTGCCCGTCGTCCGGAACTGGCACCGCTCGATGAACTGCTGGGCAGCCTGCGGCAATCGGCCGGAGCAACGGCATGAAGGCGATGATCCTGGCGGCGGGCAAGGGCGAACGCATGCGCCCCTTGACCCTTACCACGCCAAAACCGTTGATTCGCGTCGGTGGTGTTCCCTTGATCGAATACCACTTGCGGGCGCTGGCGCGGGCCGGGTTCACCGAGATCGTGATCAATCACGCCTGGCTCGGTCAGCAGATCGAAGATCACCTGGGGGACGGCTCACGGTTTGGCGTGAACATTCGGTTTTCCCCCGAAGGCGAGCCGCTGGAAACCGGTGGTGGAATCTTCCGGGCCTTGCCGCTGCTGGGCGATGAAGCGTTTGTGGTGGTGAATGGCGATGTCTGGACCGACTACGATTTCAGTGCTTTGCGCCGGCCGCTCGAAGGGTTGGCGCATCTGGTGCTCGTCGATAATCCCGAGCATCACCCAGGCGGCGATTTCGTCCTGGTCGACGGAAAGGTTCACGATAGGCACGCGCCTGCCGACAACCTGACCTATAGCGGCATTGCCGTCCTGCACCCGCGGTTGTTCGACGGTTGCTCGGACGGTGCGTTCAAGCTCGCACCGCTGTTGCGCGCGGCCATGGCCGAGGGGCGCGTCAGTGGCGAGCACCTCAAAGGGCATTGGGTCGATGTCGGCACCCATGAACGTTTGGCGCAGGTCGAAACCTTGATAGAAGCGAGCGGTTGATATGTGGTGGCCAGGGACTCTGATTGGAGCCGGGGCGGGCTTTGCCATAGCCAGCATCCCGGGGGCCATGCTTGGGGCGTTGTTGGGACAGGCACTGGATCGGCGCCTGAACCTGCAGGGCTGGGCGCAGGTACGTGAGCGCCTGGGGGGACGTCCGGCGTTACGCAACGATGAGTTGTTGTTTGTATTGCTCGGGCGTCTGGCGAAAAGTGATGGGCGTGTGGTCGATGGCCACATCCAGCAGGCTCGTCAGGAAATGCGTGCGCTGGACTTGAGCGAATCGGCGCAGCGCCGGGCGATCGCGGCGTTCAACCGGGGCAAGTCCGGAAACGATCGCTTGCGCGGTTACATGCGTCGCCTGGCCGTCCAGCCCCATGCGGCTGAAGGGGTATTGCGCGCGTGTTGGCGGATGGTCTGGGCCGATGGGCGTGCCGGTGTCGCCGAGCGAGAACTGGTGACTCAGTGGGGCCGGTGGCTGGGCTGGACGCCGCAACAGGTCCAGGCGCTGGCGGCTGATTACGAGCCGCAGAAACTGTCGCGGCCCAACAGTGGCGTGACCTACCAGGAAGCAATGCGCTTGCTGGGGGTTTCGGCCACCAGCGAACCGTCGCAGATCAAGCGCGCTTATCGTCGCCTGCTCAGCCGTCATCACCCGGACAAGATTGCCGGCAGCGGGGCAACGCCCTTGCAGGTGCGTGAAGCCACCGACAAAACCCGAGAGCTGCATAACGCCTATCGACTGATTCGCGAGCGGCGGGATTTTCGCTAGCCCACTGCCCCCTGTGGCGAGGGAGCTTGCTCCCGCTCGGCTGCGGTAGGAGCTGCCGAAGGCTCGGGCCGCGCTCGGACGATCTTTTGATCTTGATCTTTCGCTTGATATTCAACTGGTCTTGGAAAGATCGCAGCCTCGCTTCGCTCGGCAGCTCCTACAGCGCGGTCCAGCGGGAGCAAGCTCCCTTGCCACGGTGAAGGGGGCAGAGCCAGCCCTTACTCCCCCGTCTTCTGCGGATTCAACCAACCCCGAACCCGACGAAACAGCTGCTCTTGCTCCGCCGCCTGGTTCGGCAGGGCCTTGAGGGACACCTGGCTGAAGGTCGAGCCTTTCAAGCGTTTGCTCGCCTGCAAGCGCTCCAGCGCCGCGTTGCGATCCAGCGGCTTGTCCATGTAGAAAATGTCGGCGGTCGCCAGTTTCAAGGTCGGGGTCAGTTCGGCCAGGGCGGGCTTGGCGGTAACCGGGGGTTGGGCGGCCACCATCACGAAGCGTTCGACTTGCGAGGGCTGCCTCTCACTCAAGTAACGTGCTGCCCAATAGGCGCCGGTACCATGGCCCAGCAACACGATGCGGCGTGCGCTTTGCTGTTCGGCGTAGGCCAGCGCGGCATCGATACGGGCGAAAATGCGCTCGGCGTCGGCCTTGGCGTGTTCTTCATCGGTTGGGGCAACGACTGGATCTGTCGCATCGGCTTCGCCACCGGCGACCTGTTCGATCGGTGCCGCAGTGGTGGCGTCCGGTGCTGCGGCAGCGGTGTCGGCCGGCTTGGTCTCAGGTGGTGCTTGCACCACGCGCGGTGCAATGACGTCGCTTTGCAGGTCCGGCAGGGTGATACTCAGGCTGCTCCATTCAACATCGGGCAACTTTTTCCGCAAAGGGCCGATAACTTGAGGCCAGTCAGCTGTTTCGCCAGCACCGGGGATTATGATGACTGCGCCCCTGGGATCACTGGTATTGGCCGGTTTCCACAGCGCCAGGAAGGTATCGCTGCCAGTCTGCAACTGTTGCTGTTCCAGGACCGGGACTTTTCGTTCAAGTGCGCTCGCTTCTTCCTGGCTACGCTCGAGCAAAGGCTGGCGCTCGACGGGTTTTTCTTCGGCAGGTTGCTCGGCGGCGGGGGCCGTTTCGCTGGCCCGTACAGAAAAGGCACTTGGCAGGATCAGCGACAGGCACAATGCTGGCAACGCCAGGCGATAAACAGAGGGCATCGGATATTCCATGACCAGAAGTATTTCCGGCAGCCTAATGGGTTGGTCAGTATTTGTCAGTGCATGAGACTTCGATGATGCGTTTTTGCTGCCTGTGGGTTATCGGCTGTTTATGGCTTCCCTTGATGGCGTGGGCCGCGCCCGCGCCGTCGGCGCACGGGGTGCAATTGAATGCAGGGCAGCGCCAATGGCTGGTGCAACATCCGCAATGGCGGGTTGGCCTGGTGTTGCAGGCGCCCTATGCGCAATACGACCGGCGCTTGCAGCGTTTGTCCGGCACCAACGTCGAGTTGATGCAATGGCTGGGCAAGGCGTTGAACGTCGAGCTGACCTGGCGCAATTTCCAGGACGTGGCGCAACTGGAAGCCGCGGTACGCGCCGGCGAGGTGGACATTGCTCCGGGCCTGACCCAATCCCCGGGCGGGCTCAAGCTCTGGCAGTTTTCCGATCCCTATATGCGCGTGCCGCAATTGATCGTCGGCGCGCAGAAGGGGGCCGAAGGGGTGGAGTTGGAAAAACTCGACACCCAGGCCCGGGTCGCGGTGCGCATGCCCAGCGCCATAGCCGATTACTTGCGCAGCAACTACCCGGCGCTGAATCTGCAAGGTGTGCCGATGGAGCGCGAAGCCCTGCAATTATTGCTGACCCAGCAGGCCCGATATGCGGTGGTCGACGAGGCACAACTCGGGCGGCTGATGGTCGAGCCCGAATTCGCTGAGCTGGCGGTAGTGGGCGACATTGGCCTGCCGCAGTTGCTGCGGGTTGCCACGCGCCGGGACTGGCCGGAACTGGCCGAGATCATCGACAGCGGTTTGCAGGCGATCCCGGCCAAGGATCTGGAGCAACTGCACAGCCGTTGGCTCAAGCCAAAATACCCACGCCTGACCGAGACCCCGGGCTTCTGGCAGAACCTGACCCTGTTGATTCTGGTTCTACTGCTCAGCAGCATTGCCATCGTGTTCTGGCAGCGCCGCCAGCAACGCGCACTGGAGCGCCGTCTGCGAGCCGCGAAGGAGGACATCGTCCAGCGCGCTGCCAGCGAAGAAGCCTTGCGCCTGACGCAGTTTTCCATCGATCAAAGCACGGTCGGCATCCTCTGGGTCAATTGGGACAGCCACGTGCGTTATGCCAACCGAGCGGCTGAAACCATGCTCGGCTACGCCTCGGGCGCGATCATTGACCGCCCTTTGATCGACTTCGAGCCGGGCTTGCACATGGATCGCTGGCTGAACCTGTGGAAGCGCGCCCGGGCCAGTGACGACGGGCCGCAGAGTTTCGAGACCGAATGCGTGCGAGCCGATGGCAGCATCCTGCCGGCTGACGTTTCCCTGAGCTTCCTGCGTTTTCGCGACGCCGAATACCTGGTGGTCTACCTCAACGACGTGACCGAACGCCGACGTGCGCTGGCGGCGCTACGCGAAAGCGAAGCGCGGTTGCAAGGCATCGCCGCCAATGTGCCAGGCCTGGTCTTTCGCCTGGAGCGGGCGCCGGTGACCGGCCAGATCGACTTTGCCTACATCAGCGAGGGCAGCGAAAGCCTGGTGGGTTATTCCCCCGCGACCTTGGCCCGCAGCGACACCGGGCTGCGCAGCCTGGTGCACCCGCAGGACAAGGCCGATTACCACCGTACCCAGGACCAGGCGCTGGACACTGACAGTGACTGGTCATGGCAGGGCCGCATCCTGACCCGCGAAGGCCAGGAGCGTTGGGCCGAGATCAAGGCGATCACCCGTCGTCTGGAAGATGGCGCCTACGTTTGGGACGGAATCGTCTGGGACATCACCGAAAGCAAGCGCATCGAGCTGGAACTGGCCAGCTCCCGGGAGCAGTTGCGCGAGTTGTCGGCGCACCTGGAAAGCGTGCGGGAAGAGGAGAAGGCGCGCATCGCCCGGGAGGTCCACGATGAGCTGGGTCAGATGCTGACGGTGTTGAAGCTTGAAACGTCCATGTGTGAATTGGCCTACGCACAACTTGATCCGGGCCTGCATGAGCGGCTTAACAGCATGAAGCGCTTGATTGCCCAGCTGTTCCAACTGGTGCGGGACGTGGCGACGGCCTTGCGCCCGCCGATCCTGGATGCGGGCATTGCCTCGGCTATCGAATGGCAGGCCCGGCGTTTCGAGGCGCGTACGCAGATCCCATGTCTGGTGCAGGTGCCGGACAACCTGCCGCCCCTGAGCGACGCCAAGGCCATTGGCCTGTTCCGGATTCTCCAGGAAGCGCTGACCAACGTGATGCGCCATGCCCAGGCGCATACTGTAGAGCTGACGCTGGTTCAGGACGACGACGAATTGTGTCTGACCGTCAGCGACGACGGTGTAGGATTTATTGCCGATACGGGTCGGCCAACCTCCTTTGGCCTGGTCGGCATGCGTGAACGGGTGTTGATCATGGGCGGGCAGTTGACCCTGGAGAGTGAGCCGGGGGAGGGGACGACCCTGTCGGTGCGGGTGCCGTTGCAGGAGGCCTGATGGGGTGGGTTGCCTGGGCGGGCCCAATCGCGAGCAAGCTCGCTCCCACATTGATTGAGATGTAGATACACCCTGTGGGAGCGAGCTTGCTCGCGATGAGATCCTGAATCTGGAGAACAATGTGATCCGTGTACTGGTAGCCGAAGACCACACCATCGTCCGCGAAGGCATCAAGCAGTTGATCGGCCTGGCCAAGGATCTGGTGGTGGTGGGGGAGGCGAGCAATGGCGAACAGTTGCTCGAAACCTTACGGCATGTGCCCTGCGAAGTGGTGCTGCTGGATATTTCCATGCCGGGCGTCAACGGCCTGGAGGCGATCCCACGGATCCGGGCGCTGAACAATCCGCCGGCCATCCTGGTGCTGTCGATGCATGACGAGGCGCAAATGGCCGCCCGCGCCCTGAAGGTCGGCGCCGCCGGCTACGCGACCAAGGACAGCGACCCGGCCTTGCTGCTCATGGCGATTCGCAAGGTCGCGGCTGGCGGGCGCTACATCGACCCGGACCTGGCCGACCGCATGGTCTTTGAAGTCGGCCTGACCGACACGCGACCGCTGCACTCGCTGCTGTCCGAGCGTGAATTCTCAGTCTTCGAACGCCTGGCCCAGGGCGCCAACGTCAACGACATCGCCCAGCAACTGGCCCTGAGCAGCAAGACCATCAGCACCCACAAGGCGCGGCTGATGCAGAAGCTCAACATCACCTCATTGGCGGAACTGGTGAAGTATGCGATGGAGCACAAGCTGCTCTAAGCCCGCCCACCATCCTTACTGTGGGAGCGGGCTTGCTCGCGAAGGCGGTCTGACATCCAACACATGTGTCGACTGATACACCGCCTTCGCGAGTAAGCTCGCTCCCACAGGGGAATGCGTTGGCATATCCATTTGCGACAAGCCCCAACAGCGCCTTTTGCCCCTACTTGCGGCTTGCCGCTTAAAACGCGCCACTGCATTTACCCAATCCCGCCATCCCTGTAGGGCAATCCCTACCCCGACTCTTCCATCCCGCTGAGGTGATTCTCTCCTGCGTCCCGATTTGCGTGGACCCCAGGCTCCACTAGGCTTGACTCACAAGCAGTCATCAATACAAAAGGTGCGGGTATGAGCCAGGTCGATTCAAGCGCGGGGGCCAGTGATGTACTGGTCAGCTTTCGTGGTGTGCAAAAGAGCTACGACGGCGAGAACCTGATCGTCAAAGACCTCAACCTGGATATTCGCAAAGGCGAATTCCTGACCCTGCTCGGGCCTTCCGGCTCTGGCAAGACCACCAGCCTGATGATGCTCGCCGGGTTTGAGACCCCAACCGCCGGTGAGATTCTGCTGGCCGGGCGCTCGATCAACAATGTGCCACCGCACAAGCGCGACATCGGCATGGTGTTCCAGAACTACGCCTTGTTCCCGCACATGACCGTCTCCGAGAACCTTGCCTTCCCGCTGACCGTGCGTGGCCTGAACAAGAGCGACGTGAGCGATCGGGTCAAGCGCGTCTTGAGCATGGTCCAGCTGGACAGCTTCGCCCAACGCTACCCGGCGCAATTGTCCGGCGGCCAGCAACAACGGGTAGCCCTGGCCCGGGCGCTGGTATTCGAGCCGCAGCTGGTGCTGATGGACGAACCCCTGGGTGCGCTGGACAAGCAGCTTCGCGAGCACATGCAGATGGAAATCAAACACCTGCACCAGCGTCTTGGCGTGACAGTGGTCTACGTGACCCATGACCAGGGCGAAGCCTTGACCATGTCCGACCGCGTGGCGGTGTTCCATCAGGGCGAGATCCAGCAGATCGCCCCGCCGCGCACCCTGTATGAAGAGCCGAAAAACACCTTCGTCGCCAACTTCATTGGCGAGAACAACCGTCTCAACGGTCGTCTGCACAGTCAAACCGGCGAGCGCTGCCTGGTGGAGCTGGGACGCGGTGAAAAGGTCGAGGCGCTGGCGGTGAACGTCGGACAGCCCGGCGAGCCGGTGACCCTGTCGATCCGCCCGGAGCGGGTGAGCCTCAACGGCGCAAGCGAACAATGTGTCAACCGCTTCTCAGGGAGGGTGGCGGAATTCATCTATCTGGGCGACCACGTCCGGGTTCGCCTGGAAGTCTGCGGCAAGACCGACTTCTTCGTGAAACAGCCGATTGCCGAGCTCGATCCCGGGCTCGCCGTCGGGGACGTGGTTCCGCTTGGCTGGCAAGTCGAGCATGTGCGTGCGCTCGATCCCCTTCTAGAGGCGAATTGATCGCCCCCTGCTGTACCAACACCAACCCTGCACGTGGAGAGAACAATAAATGTTGAGATCCCTGAAGTTCACAGCCCTGACACTGGGCATGATGGGTGCGGCAAGCGCGATGGCGGCGGGCCCGGACCTGACCGTGGTGTCTTTCGGTGGGGCGAACAAGGCGGCTCAGGTCAAAGCCTTCTACGCACCGTGGGAAGCGGCTGGCAACGGCAAGATCGTGGCTGGCGAGTACAACGGCGAAATGGCCAAGGTCAAGGCCATGGTCGATACCAAGAGCGTTTCCTGGGATTTGGTAGAGGTCGAGTCCCCGGAATTGTCCCGTGGTTGTGACGAAGACATGTTCGAACAACTCGATCCGGCCCTGTTCGGCAAGGCCGAAGACTACGTCAAGGGCGCCATCCAGCCTTGCGGCGTGGGCTTCTTCGTGTGGTCGACCGTGCTGGCCTACAACGCCGACAAACTCAAGACCGCGCCGACCAGTTGGGCAGACTTCTGGGACACCAAGCAATTCCCGGGCAAACGCGGCCTGCGCAAGGGCGCCAAGTACACCCTGGAATTCGCCTTGATGGCCGACGGCGTAGCGCCGAAAGACGTCTACAAAGTGCTGGCTGGCAAAGACGGCCAGGACCGTGCGTTCAAGAAGCTCGATGAGCTCAAGCCGAACATCCAGTGGTGGGAAGCTGGCGCCCAGCCGCCGCAGTACCTGGCTTCCGGTGACGTGGTCATGAGCTCGGCCTACAACGGCCGGATCGCCGCGGTACAGAAGGAAAGCAACCTGAAAGTGGTGTGGAACGGCGGCATCTACGACTTTGATGCGTGGGCCATCCCACGCGGCCTGGACAAGACCCGCGCCGAAGCTGCGAAGAAATTCATCGCTTTCTCGGTGGCGCCGCAGCAGCAGAAGACCTACTCGGAAAACATCGCCTACGGTCCGGCCAATACCCAGGCTGTACCGCTGCTGGCCAAGGATGTCCTGAAGGACATGCCGACCACCCCGGAAAACATCGCCAACCAAGTGCAGATCGACGTCAGCTTCTGGGCTGACAATGGCGAGCAACTGGAACAGCGCTTCAACTCCTGGGCTGCCAAGTAAACCGGTGACGGTTGTGTGGGAGCGGGCTTGCTCGCGAAGGCGTCATCACTTCCAACATCAGTGTTGGCTGACCCAGCGCTTTCGCGAGCAAGCCCGCTCCCACAGGTTTTGCACCAGTTGGGTGTTTCAAAAGAACAGAGGCGGCCCGCCGCCCCTGTAACGATCAAAGAGATTTGCGGAGTTCGCCATGGCCATCGCCGTTCCACTGAACGCGGGCACCAGCCCCACCCTCAAGCAGCGGCTCAAGCACGCCGAGCGGATCAACCGCTGGAAGGCCCAGGCCTTGATCGCGCCGCTGGTGCTGTTTCTGTTGCTGGTGTTCCTGGTGCCGATCGTGGCGCTGCTGTTCAAAAGCGTCAGCAACCCGGAGGTGGTGGGCGCCATGCCGCGCACCGTCGCCGCCGTCGCTGCCTGGGACGGACGCGGTTTGCCGGGCGAACCAGTGTACAAGGCTGCCAGTGAAGACCTGGCCGAAGCCCGCAAGAATCAGACCTTGGGCGACTTGTCCAAGCGCCTGAACATGGAACTGGCCGGCTATCGCAGCCTGCTGACCAAGACCGCTCGGGCGTTGCCGTTTGCCACCGAGCCGGCTTCCTATAAAGAAGCCTTGGAAAACCTCGATGAGCGTTGGGGCGACCCCGCGTACTGGCAGGTGATCCGCCGCAACACCAGCGACGTTACCCCGTATTACCTGCTGGCGGCCGTCGATCACCGCATCGATGACCTCGGCGAGCTGGCCCCAGCCACCCCTGACCAGGCTATTTACCTGGATATCTTCACCCGCACGTTCTGGATGGGCCTGGTGATCACCGCGATCTGCCTGGTGCTGGCCTATCCGCTGGCCTACCTGCTGGCGAACCTGCCATCGCGCCAAAGCAACCTGTTGATGATCCTGGTGTTGCTGCCGTTCTGGACCTCGATCCTGGTGCGAGTCGCCGCATGGATCGTGCTGTTGCAGTCGGGCGGCTTGATCAACAGCGCCCTGATGGCCATGGGCGTCATCGATAAGCCTCTGGAACTGGTGTTCAACCGCACTGGTGTGTATATCTCCATGGTCCACATCCTGCTGCCATTCATGATCCTGCCGATCTACAGCGTGATGAAAGGCATCTCGCCTACTTACATGCGGGCGGCGATCTCCCTGGGCTGTCACCCGTTCGCCAGTTTCTGGCGGGTGTACTTCCCGCAGACCTATGCAGGTGTCGGTGCCGGTTGCCTGTTGGTGTTCATCCTTGCCATCGGCTACTACATCACGCCGGCGCTGCTGGGCAGCCCGAACGATCAGATGGTCAGCTACTTCGTCGCGTTCTACACCAATACCAGCATTAACTGGGGCATGGCCACGGCGCTCGGCGGGCTGCTGTTGCTGGCGACCATCGTGCTTTATCTGATTTACAGCTGGTTGGTGGGCGCCAGTCGCCTGCGCCTGAGCTAAGGGGAGATCGAAAATGGTGAGTCCTTACATGTCCCCCATTGAGCGGGTGTGGTTCTACAGTCTGCGCATACTCTGCGGGTTGATCCTGTTGTTCCTGATCCTGCCGGTGCTGGTGATCATTCCGCTGTCGTTCAACTCCGGCAGTTTCCTGGTGTACCCGCTGCAAGGTTTCTCGCTGCAGTGGTATCACGATTTCTTCGCCTCGGCCGAATGGATGCGGGCGCTGAAAAACAGCATCATCGTGGCTCCGGCAGCGACGTTGCTGGCGATGATCTTCGGCACGCTCGCGGCCATCGGCCTGACCCGTGGTGACTTCCCAGGCAAGGCACTGGTGATGGCCCTGGTGATTTCGCCCATGGTGGTGCCGGTGGTGATCATCGGCGTGGCCAGTTACCTGTTTTTCGCACCGTTGGGGATGGGCAACAGCTTCTTCTCGCTGATCGTGGTCCACGCCGTGCTGGGTGTACCGTTCGTCATCATCACGGTGTCGGCGACCCTGCAGGGGTTCAACCACAACCTGGTTCGGGCCGCTGCCAGCCTCGGGGCTTCGCCACTGACGGCGTTTCGTCGGGTGACCCTGCCGTTGATCGCCCCGGGCGTGATCTCTGGCGCACTGTTCGCCTTCGCGACGTCGTTCGATGAGGTGGTGGTGACCCTGTTCCTGGCCGGCCCCGAGCAGGCAACCCTGCCACGGCAGATGTTCAGCGGCATCCGCGAAAACCTCAGCCCCACCATCGCGGCGGCGGCGACCCTGCTGATTGCCTTCTCGGTGATCCTGTTGCTGACCCTGGAGTGGTTGCGTGGGCGTAGCGAGAAGCTGCGTACTACCCAAGTCTGAGGCCAGCGTTGGTCCCTGTGGGAGCGGGCTTGCTCGCGAAAGCGGTGTAACAGTCGACATAGATGTTGGATGTTCCGCCGCATTCGCGAGCAAGCCCGCTCCCACATTGGGTTTGCGGTGTATTCATAAGCTCAATAGCTGACAACCCTCAATACCGAGCTATCCTTGTGCCAGCCCATACTCGAATAAGAGGCCGCGCACATGAGTCTTTCCTCATTCAAGATCGCCCATAAACTGATCACCGGTGCCGCTGCCATCGAGCAACTGGCGGCTGAGCTGACCCGGCTGGACGTCGACAACCCACTGATCGTGACCGATGCGGCGTTGGTCAAGTCCGGCACCGTGGAACTGGCCCTGCAACATCTGGGCGGACGGGACTACGAGATTTTCGACCGGGTCATGCCGGACCCGGAAATCGCCATTGTCGAGGACTGCATGCAAGCCTACCGCGACGGTGGTCATGATGGCTTGATCGGCCTGGGTGGCGGCAGTGCCATCGACATCGCCAAGTGCGTGGGGGTCTATGCCGGGTACCACGGCGAGCTGCAGGATATGTTCGGTGTCGATCAGGTGCCTCGCAAAGGCCCGCCCATGATTGCCATCCCGACCACGGCCGGTACTGGTTCGGAAGTCACCAACGTGGCGATCCTCTCCGACAAGGCCGCGCAGCTGAAAAAAGGCATCGTCAGCGATTATCTGTTGCCGGACGTGGCGCTGGTCAGTCCGCAGATGACCCTCACCTGCCCGCGCGGCGTCACGGCTGCCAGTGGCGTTGATGCGCTGGCACACGCCATCGAGGCCTATCTGTCGCTCAATGCTTCACCCATCACCGATGCCCTGGCGATCGGCGCAATCAAGCTGATCAGCCGCGCGCTGCCCAAGGCCTATGCCAACCCGGCTCACCTGCAAGCCCGGGAAGACATGGCCACGGCCAGCCTGATGGCCGGCATGGCATTCGGCAATGCCGGGGTCGGGGCGGTGCATGCGCTGGCCTATCCGTTGGGCGGGCGTTTTCACGTGTCCCATGGCGTTGCCAACGCCTTGTTGCTGCCGTATGTCATGACCTGGAACAAGATGGCCTGTGTCGAGCGCATGCGTGATATCGCCGAAGCCATGGGCATCAAGACCGCTCACCTGAGCGATCTCGAGGCGGCCGATGAGGCTGTGGAGGCGATGATTACGCTGTGTGCTGCCGTGGAAATACCCAAGGGCCTCAGCAGCCTGGGCGTGACCGATGACGTGATTCCCTCCATGGCGGTGGAAGCGGCGGGAATAGAACGGCTAATGCGCAACAATCCACGCCAACTGAGCGCCGCCGATATCGAGAAGATCTACCGCGCGGCGTATTGATCGATTGTCACGGTGGGCGCGCCAAATCTTGAGGTATACAATGCGCGCCATCGTGATTTCGCTCAAAACAGGTGCGTCATGCAGCCCTTCGCTATTGCTCCGTCGATTCTCTCTGCCGACTTCGCCCGCCTGGGCGAGGAAGTGGACAACGTTCTGGCCGCCGGGGCCGACATCGTCCACTTCGATGTCATGGACAACCACTACGTGCCCAACCTGACCATCGGCCCGATGGTCTGCGCGGCGCTGCGCAAGTACGGCGTCACCGCGCCGATCGACGCGCACTTGATGGTCAGTCCGGTGGACCGCATCGTCGGTGACTTCATCGAAGCCGGTGCTACCTACATCACTTTCCACCCTGAAGCCACGCAGCACATCGACCGCTCCCTGCAGTTGATCCGCGAAGGCGGTTGCAAGGCCGGCCTGGTGTTCAACCCGGCCACGCCCCTGGACGTGCTCAAGTACGTGATGGACAAGGTCGACATGATCCTGCTGATGAGCGTCAACCCTGGCTTCGGCGGGCAGAAGTTCATCCCGGGTACGCTCGACAAGCTGCGCGAAGCCCGTGCGCTGATCGATGCCTCGGGCCGTGATATCCGCCTGGAAATCGACGGTGGCGTGAACGTGAACAATATCCGTGAAATCGCCGCGGCCGGTGCCGATACGTTCGTCGCGGGTTCGGCGATCTTCAACGCACCGAACTACGAAGAGGTGATTGCAAAAATGCGCGCCGAACTGGCCCTGGCGCGCCCATGAGCGGCTTCGAGCAGCTGTTCCCCGGCAGCTTGCCGCGTCTGGTGATGTTCGACCTCGATGGCACATTGGTCGATTCGGTCCCGGACCTCGCGGCGGCCGTGGACACGATGCTGCTCAAGCTTGGACGCCCGCCTGCCGGTATCGACTCGGTGCGCCACTGGGTCGGCAACGGCGCGCCCATGCTGGTGCGCCGGGCCTTGGCCAATGACATCGATGCCCAAGGTGTCGATGATGCCGAGGCCGAGCGGGCGCTGGCGTTGTTCAATGACGCCTACGAAGACAATCACCAACTGACGGTGGTCTATCCCGGCGTGCGCTCCACCCTCAAATGGCTGAAAAAGCAGGGCGTGGAAATGGCCCTGATTACCAACAAACCGGAGCGCTTCGTTGCGCCGTTGCTGGACCAGATGAAAATCGGCCGCTATTTCCGCTGGATCATCGGCGGCGATACCTTGCCGCAGAAAAAACCGGATCCGGCCGCGCTGTTTTTCGTGATGAAAATGGCCAACATCCCGGCTTCCCAATCCCTGTTCGTCGGCGACTCGCGCAGCGATGTGCTGGCGGCCAAGGCGGCAGGGGTCAAGTGCGTGGCGTTGAGTTATGGCTACAACCACGGCCGGCCCATCGCCGAAGAGTTTCCGACGCTGGTGATCGACGATTTGCGTCTGTTAATTCCCGGTTGCCTGGACCCGGCCGCTGAGATAACGTTGCCCGACGCTGTTCAATCCTCTTCTGGAAACGCCATCGTGGTGGTCACTCGCAAACTCTGGATGAAAGTCATGAAGGCCCTGGCCCGCTGGCGTTGGCGCGCCTGACGTGATCCTGGCCGGTTATCCGGCGCGTTTGCATACCTGACTGTCAGCTCCTCTTGCCACGAGGCACCCCATGATCCGCGAAGAATTCCTGCGTCTAGCCGCTGCCGGCTACAACCGCATCCCCCTTGCTTGTGAAACCCTGGCCGACTTCGACACACCGCTGTCGATCTACCTCAAGTTGGCCGACCAACCCAACTCCTACTTGCTCGAATCGGTGCAGGGCGGCGAGAAATGGGGCCGTTATTCCATCATCGGCCTGCCGTGCCGCACCGTGCTGCGAGTCCATGACCATCGCATCAGCGTGACCCACGACGGCGTCGAAATCGAAAGCCTCGAAGTCGAAGACCCGCTGGCGTTCGTCGAAACCTTCAAGGCCCGCTACAACGTGCCGACCATCCCCGGCCTGCCGCGCTTCAACGGTGGCCTGGTGGGTTATTTCGGCTACGACTGCGTGCGTTACGTGGAAAAACGCCTGGGCACCTGCCCGAACCCCGATCCGCTGGGCGTGCCGGATATTTTGCTGATGGTGTCCGACGCGGTCGTCGTTTTCGACAACCTCGCCGGCAAGATGCACGCCATCGTCCTGGCCGATCCGTCCCAGGAAGATGCCTACGAGCAAGGTCAACAAAGCCTGCAAGCACTGTTGGAAAAGTTGCGTCAGCCGATCGCTCCGCGTCCCGGCCTGGACTTCAGCAAGCAGTCGGCGGCCGACCCGGTGTTTCGTTCCAGTTTCACCCAGGACGATTACGAACGCGCCGTCGATACCATCAAGGAGTACATCCTCGCCGGTGACTGCATGCAGGTCGTGCCGTCGCAACGGATGTCCATCGACTTCAAGGCGGCGCCCATCGATCTCTATCGGGCGCTGCGCTGTTTCAACCCGACGCCCTACATGTATTTCTTCAACTTCGGAGACTTCCATGTCGTGGGCAGTTCGCCGGAAGTGCTGGTGCGGGTCGAAGACAACCTGATCACGGTGCGGCCGATCGCCGGCACTCGCCCCCGTGGCGCCACGGAGGAAGCTGACCGGGCGCTGGAAGAGGACCTGCTGTCGGATGACAAGGAAATCGCCGAGCACCTGATGCTGATTGATCTGGGGCGCAACGACACCGGACGGGTCTCGGAAATCGGCTCGGTGAAGCTCACCGAGAAGATGGTCATCGAGCGCTACTCCAACGTGATGCACATCGTTTCCAACGTCACCGGCCAGTTGAAGGCCGGGCTGACGGCGATGGACGCCTTGCGGGCGATTCTTCCGGCGGGCACCTTGTCCGGCGCGCCGAAAATCCGCGCGATGGAAATCATCGACGAACTGGAGCCGGTCAAGCGGGGCGTGTACGGCGGGGCCGTGGGTTACTTCGCCTGGAACGGCAACATGGACACCGCCATTGCCATTCGCACCGCGGTCATCAAGAACGGTGAACTGCACGTGCAGGCCGGCGGCGGTATTGTCGCCGACTCGGTGCCGGCACTGGAGTGGGAAGAGACCCTGAACAAGCGACGGGCCATGTTTCGCGCCGTGGCGCTGGCGGAGCAGACTTCAGGCGCCTGAAGTCCTCCCCGACAACCTGCGGCCAAGGGGCTTTTTTGCCCTGAAGGCTGTATTTAAAGCCAGTGAATTCAATAGGTTGCTTACGCCATGTTGCTGATGATCGATAACTACGACTCTTTTACCTACAACGTTGTGCAGTACCTCGGCGAGCTGGGCTCCGAGGTCAAGGTCGTGCGCAACGACGAACTGACCATCGCCGAAATCGAAGCCCTCAAGCCTGAGCGCATCGTGGTTTCGCCCGGCCCGTGCACGCCGACCGAAGCGGGCATTTCCATCGACGCCATCAAGTATTTCGCTGGCAAGCTGCCGATCCTGGGTGTCTGTCTGGGGCACCAGTCGATCGGCCAGGCGTTCGGCGGTGACGTGGTGCGCGCCCGACAAGTCATGCACGGTAAGACCAGCCCGGTATTCCACGAGGACAAGGGCGTGTTCGAGGGGCTGAATCATCCGCTTACCGTAACCCGCTACCACTCCCTGATCGTCAAGCGCGAAACTCTGCCGGACTGCCTGGAACTGACGGCCTGGACCCAGCTTGAAGACGGCTCGGTCGATGAAATCATGGGGCTGCGCCACAAGACATTGAATATCGAGGGTGTGCAATTCCATCCCGAGTCTATTCTCACCGAGCAGGGCCACGAACTGTTCGCCAACTTTCTCAAACAAACCGGCGGCACGCGCTAAGGACTTTTCATGGATATCAAGACAGCCCTGAGCCGTATCGTCGGCCATCTCGACCTGAGCACCGACGAGATGCGCGACGTGATGCGCGAAATCATGACTGGCCAATGCACGGATGCGCAGATCGGCGCGTTCATGATGGCCATGCGCATGAAGAGTGAGAGCATCGATGAAATCGTCGGTGCGGTTTCGGCGATGCGTGAGCTGGCGGACAAGGTCGAACTCAAGACGCTGGACGGTGTGGTGGATGTGGTCGGTACCGGCGGTGACGGCGCCAATATCTTTAACGTTTCCACGGCTTCGTCGTTTGTCGTCGCGGCGGCCGGTTGCACCGTTGCCAAACACGGCAATCGGGCAGTTTCCGGCAAGAGCGGCAGTGCCGATCTGCTGGAGGCGGCCGGCATTTACCTGAACCTGACGCCGATCCAGGTGGCACGCTGCATCGATAACGTCGGCATCGGTTTCATGTTTGCCCAGACCCACCATAGCGCCATGAAACACGCCGCCGCGCCGCGCCGCGAGCTGGGGCTGCGTACGCTGTTCAACATGCTCGGCCCGCTTACGAATCCGGCCGGCGTGAAACATCAGGTAGTCGGTGTGTTCAGCCAGGCGTTGTGCCGGCCATTGGCTGAAGTCCTGCAACGCCTGGGCAGCAAGCACGTGCTGGTGGTCCATTCAAAGGATGGGCTGGATGAGTTCAGCCTGGCGGCGCCTACATTCGTGGCCGAACTAAAAAATGATCAGATCAGCGAGTACTGGGTCGAACCTGAAGACCTCGGCATGAAGAGCCAGAGTTTGCACGGGTTGGCGGTCGACAGCCCGGCCCAATCGCTGGAACTGATTCGCGATGCCCTGGGGCGTCGCAAAACCGAGAATGGCCAGAAAGCCGCTGAGATGATCGTGCTCAATGCCGGCGCTGCGTTGTACGCCGCTGACCACGCCAGCAGTCTCAAGCAAGGCGTGGAACTGGCCCATGATGCGCTGCACACTGGCCTGGCCAGGGAAAAGCTCGAAGAGCTGGGTGCATTTACCGCCGTATTCAAAGTGGAGAATGAAGGATGAGCGTGCCAACGGTTCTGGAAAAAATTCTGGCTCGCAAGGCCCAGGAAGTGGCCGAGCGCAGCGCTCGGGTCAGTCTGGCCGAGCTGGAAAACCTGGCGCGTTCAGCGGATGCGCCGCGCGGCTTTGCCCAGGCTTTGATCGATCAGGCCAAGAAAAAACAGCCGGCGGTGATTGCCGAAATCAAGAAGGCATCCCCCAGCAAGGGCGTGATTCGTGAGCACTTCGTCCCGGACGAGATCGCGCGAAGCTACGAGAAGGGCGGTGCTACCTGCCTCTCGGTGCTGACCGACGTCGACTTTTTTCAAGGGGCCGACGACTACCTGAAGCAGGCGCGGGCGGCGTGCAAGTTGCCGGTGATCCGCAAGGATTTCATGATCGATCCGTACCAGATCGTCGAGGCGCGTGCGTTGGGTGCCGACTGCGTGCTGTTGATCGTTTCCGCCTTGGACGACGTGAAAATGGCCGAGCTGGCGGCCGTTGCCAAAAGCGTCGGGCTGGATGTCCTGGTGGAAGTCCACGACGGTGACGAGTTGGAACGAGCCCTGAAAACCCTCGATACCAAACTGGTCGGCGTGAACAATCGTAACCTGCACACTTTCGAAGTGAGCCTGGAAACCACCCTGGACCTGTTGCCGCGCATTCCGCGCGATCGCCTGGTCATCACCGAAAGCGGCATCCTCAACCGGGCCGATGTCGAGCTGATGGAAGTCAGCGATGTGTACTCGTTCCTGGTGGGCGAAGCGTTCATGCGCGCCGAGAACCCGGGTACGGAGTTGCAACGACTGTTCTTTCCTGAACGTGGCCTGCCGGTGAGCGGCTCGACGCTGGACTGATCCATGTCGCCTGTGATTTCCCTGACCGTCGAAGCTGGCCTGCAAGCCGAACAGGATCTGTTGGCCAGCATCTGCGCGGGCGACGCTGAGTTCGGCCTGCTGTTCTGGCAGCCCAAAGACCGTGCGCTGGTCATGCCGCGCCGTTTGAGTCGCCTACCGGGCTTTGAACACGCCTGTGAAGTATCGGCTGCCCATGGCTGGCCGGTCCTGCTGCGCGAAACCGGTGGCGAACCGGTGCCGCAATCGGCCGCCACCGTCAATATCGCCCTGGTCTACGCACCACCGCGCAGCGAAGGCGACCACGGACGTATCGAAACCGGGTATCGCCGGTTGTGCGATCCCATCTGCCAACTGTTGGATGAGCTGGGCGGAGTGGCTTCGCTGGGAGAGGTGGAGGGGGCTTTCTGTGACGGACGCTTCAACGTCAACCTCGACGGCCGGAAAATGGTGGGCACCGCTCAGCGCTGGCGCCAGAGCAAGGGTGGTCAACGTCCGGTGGGGCTGGTCCATGGTGCGCTTTTACTGGTGGGCGAGCGCGAGTCCATGGTCGCGGCAGTCAATCGCTTCAATGAGGCCTGTGGCCTGGAGCAGCGAGTGCGTGCCGAGAGTCATATTGCCCTGCGTGAAAAATTCCCGGCGCCTCATGCGTTGGAGCGACTCGAGGCGTTGTATCGGGAGCTGCTGACCAAGCTGCTGGGTGCTTAACGCGTTCCGAACACCACCATGGTCTTGCCTTTGACGCTGACCAGGTTGCGTTCTTCCAGGTCCTTGAGTACGCGACCGACCATTTCACGCGAACAACCGACAATCCGACCAATCTCTTGGCGCGTCACCTTGATCTGCATGCCGTCCGGGTGGGTCATGGCATCGGGTTGCTTGCACAGTTCCAACAGGCAGCGTGCTACACGTCCGGTGACGTCGAAAAATGCGAGATCGCCCACCTTGCGGGTGGTATTGCGCAGGCGCTGTGCGATTTGTCCGCTGAGGACGTAAAGAATGTCCGGGTCTTGCAGGGACAGTTCTCGGAATTTGGCGTAGCTGATCTCCGCCACTTCACATTCAATCTTGGTCCGTACCCAGGCACTGCGTTCCTGTTCCTTGCCCGCCTGTTCGAATAACCCCAGCTCGCCGAAAAAATCTCCGGAATTGAGGTAGGCGATGATCATTTCCCGACCGTCGTCATCTTCTATGAGGATAGTGACCGACCCCTTGATGATGAAAAACAGCGTCTCGGAACGATCTCCCGCACAAATGATGTTGTGTTTGGCTGGATGGCGGCGGCGCTGGCAATGCATCAAGAGTTTGTCGAGATTCTTGATCTTGAACGTGGGAGTAATGGCAACCATGGTTGTATCCCGAAAGACTGCGCAGTGATGGTTTGGTTTTTTTATAGACGCGAATGGCTATCGCTAAAGGCTGGCCATGCGCCATCGAGTTGGCGTATGGCCAGCTTAACAGAGGCGTCCTTAATTGATTTGAGAATTTACCTACATGCTGGTCGGTCAGGTCTCCTAAGACGGAGAGCGGTCATGCCGGAGCGCTGTGCTAAGCTGGCGACCCTTTTTTAACAGTGGAGTCTTGGCGATGAAGGCACGCATCCAATGGGCTGGCGAAGCCATGTTCCTCGGTGAGTCAGGCAGTGGTCATGTGGTCGTCATGGACGGCCCGCCAGAGGCCGGTGGGCGGAACCTGGGTGTTCGGCCGATGGAAATGCTCCTGCTGGGCGTGGGCGGTTGCAGCAACTTCGACGTGGTCAGCATTCTCAAAAAGTCTCGCCAGGCCGTCGAAAGCTGCGAAGCTTTCCTGGAGGCAGAGCGCGCCACTGAAGATCCCAAAGTGTTTACCAAGATCCACATGCACTTCGTGGTGAAGGGGCGCGCCCTGAAGGAAGCCCAGGTCAAGCGCGCCATCGAGCTGTCCGCCGAGAAATACTGCTCGGCTTCGATCATGCTTGGCGTCGCCGGGGTCGAAATCACCCACGATTATGAAATCATCGAGTTGGGTTGAGTCGAGAGTCGACTGGCCGTATTGATGTATTCGGACAGAAAAAAGGCGACTTCCCTTGGGGACGTCGCCTTTTTAATTTCCGTGGGAATGAGCTAGTCAGTCCTCAATTGCCGTCAAATCCGATAAGTGCTCTTGGTCATGACCTTGGCCAGCAGGCTCATGCCGAACTTCACCGGGGCCGGAAAACGGAAGCCACCGGCCTCAAGCGCACTCTCGGCATGGTGTTCCTCGTCCACGCGCATCTGTTCAAGGATCGCCCGGGATTTTTCATCCTCGGCCGGCAGTTGTTCGAGGTGTTCATTCAAATGCTTGCACACTTGATGCTCGGTCGCCGCAACGAAGCCGAGGCTGACTTTGTCGCTGATCAGCCCGGCAACGGCGCCGATCCCGAATGACATCCCATAGAACAGCGGATTCAGGACGCTGGTATGACTGCCCAGCTGGCGAATCCGTTGTTCACACCAGACCAGATGGTCGATTTCTTCCTCGGCGGCATGCTCCATTGCCTTACGCACTTGCGGTAGCTTCGCTGTCAGCGCCTGGCCCTGATACAGCGCCTGGGCACAGACTTCGCCGGTGTGGTTGATACGCATCAGTCCGGCGACGTGGCGGGTTTGCTCGTCACTCAGTTGCGCGTCTGGTTGCACGATAGCCGGTGATGGGCGGTACGGCTGGCCACTGAAGGGCAGCAGCGTGCGCATCGCGGTATCCGCTTGCAGCAACAGGCGGTCAATCGGCGAGTAGTGACGTTGGGTAGTCATGCTTACCTCCGGGAAAAATCACAGCGGCCAGTTTAACCCAATCGACCGCCGAAGATTTGCGTTGGGTCAGGGGTATCAGCCCGGCGGCCAGTTCATCTGGCGCTGCCCCAGCACATGCATATGAATGTGATAGACCGTTTGCCCACCCATTTCATTGCAATTCATCACCACGCGAAAACCTTCTGCACAGCCCAATTCCAGTGCCAGGCGCTGGGCAGTGAACAAGATGTGTCCAGCCAGGCCTTTGTCTTCTTCGGCCAGGTCATTGAGGGTGCGGATCGGTTTTTTCGGTATGACCAAGAAATGTACAGGCGCCTGCGGGGCGATGTCGTGGAAGGCCAATACCTGGTCATCCTCGTAAATGATCTTCGCCGGGATTTCCCGGTTGATGATCTTGGTAAACAGAGTATCCACAGCTGTTTTCTCCGTTGGGTTCGTCGAGGTCGGGTGTCTTGAAGGCTCCGGTTGAGGCGCCTGGTTATTCAACTTGAAGGGATCAGCGCGGGCAATAAGCCTTGTTGATCATGCCGGCGATGGTTCGTACCAGCCATCGCGACCCCAGTCGCGGCAGTGCGGCCAGCCAGCGGTTGCGGCGTCCGGGAATGATGATGGCGCGGTTGCGGTCCAGCGCGCGCACGGCGTACAGGGCCACCTCTTCCGGGCTCATCAGCAACTTGCTGTCGATGAGTTTCTGTTCGTCCATCTGCGCCCTGGAAAAGAAGCCGGTCCGGGTCGGGCCAGGGCAAAGCACCGAGACCTTGATCGAGCATTTCTTCAGCTCGACCCGCAGGGCTTCGGAGAAGTGCAGCACATAGGCCTTGCTGGCGTAATAGGTACTCATCCAGGGGCCGGGCTGGAACGCGGCAATCGAGGCGACGTTGAGGATCTGGCCGCCGCCAAGCAGGGCCATGCTGTTACCGATGGCGTGACAAAGCCGTGTCAGGGCGAGGATGTTGACTTCGATCAGATCCTGCTCGGTCATCCAGTCCTGGCCCAGGAACGGCCCGCTGGTGCCGATGCCTGCACAATTGACCAGCAGGTCGATCTGCCGCTCACCTTCCTCCAGTTCCAGGAGAAAGCCTGAAAGCCTCAGCGGTTCGCCCAGGTCGCAAGCCCGGAACAACACCTCCACGCCAAACCGCTGAGTCAGTTCGATTGCAATACTTTCCAGCCGATCACGTTGTCGAGCCACCAGTATCAAGTTGCGGCCGCGCCGGGCCAGCGCTTCGGCCATGGCCAGGCCAATGCCGCTGGAAGCGCCAGTGATCAGTGCGTAACGGGTCATGCAGTTCTCCATCAACAGCCCGCCGCCAGGCGACTGGGCTGTCACCGGCATGAAGCGCGCTTATTGTTCCTCTTCTTCTTCATAGTCTACAGAAGGCGAAGCGGGCTCGGCTGCCTCGACGGCGGGTTCTTCGGCGGTGTCGGTGCTGGACTCGCTGCTTTCATAGCTGCTCAGGGTACTGCTGTCGTAGTCCTCCTGGAGGGCTCCGAAGATGCCGGCAAAGGTAGCCATGAAAATCAGGACGATCATCACAAGCCAAAGCGACGCCAGCAATTTGACCGCCGTGGTATTGCGCGGTGGCGGCGGACCATACTGGTTTGCACCGGTATTGCCCGGGGCGATGATGAGGATGAACGGGAAGATGCTGCCCACGAATGGAACGAGGTTGACCAGCCACAACCACCCCGACCAGCCGAGATCATGCAGGCGCTGGACGTTGAACTGGATGCTCACGAAGGCAAAGGCTAGTACGACGGCTGCGCCGAGCAGGCCGCCGACGATGAGTCCCGCTATCGAGTCGGAAGCCAGCAGCCAGGCCGTGGCTAACCAGAAGCCCAGGCCGACCAGGGGCAGCAGGGCCAGGGTCAACACCATGGTCCAGGCCAGGTAGCGCAAACGGCCGATACGCCCATCGAAGCTGAACGGCTTGAGGGTGCTGTACTCGGCGAGTGTTTCACCCACTTCGGCCCGGGGAGGCGCATACGGCGAGACGGGGTCGACGATAGATTCCGGGTGGCGCCCACTCGGCTGTTGTGGCGACTCCTGCACTTCGCCGAGGCTCAGTTGGAGGGCAGGTTCAGCTTCGATTCGGGCATCGATTCCGCTCCTGTTGAGCGCTTCCAGGTATTGCTGCGCTTCGCTCTGGGACAGGTTGCTTTTAAGGGCTACCTTGCGACCAGTGAACAGCCGTTCAATGGCGCTGATGTCGCTTTTAAACAGGTCGGCGAGGTTGAGTTTGGCTGTGGTGGTATCGACGCCCGGCATCAGGCCTCCGTCGAATACAATGTTGAAACGGGTTTCGCTCATGCCCGGCATCCTTGTCTCTGAAAGTTAAATAACTGTTTTTATGGGGTTGCTTCAGCGGGGCCATTGCCCGCCAAGCTGCGCCGCCCGGGCATGTGCCTGACGGTATTCTTCATCCAGGCGTGCCACCAACTGATCGACGCTGGGCAAATCATCGATTTCACCCACGCCCTGGCCAGCGGACCATACGGTTTTCCAGGCCTTGGCTTCATCGTTCAGCGGTTTGAGTTTCGAGCCAAAATCCACCTCGCCCTTGTTCTGCAGAGCGGCCAGATCGAAACCGGCGCTCTCCAGGCTCTGGCGCATGAAACTGGCCGGCACTCCGGATACAGCGGGAGTATGCACGATGTCTGCGGCTCTGGATGTGAGCAACATCTCTTTATAAGCGTCAGGGGCGTGGCTTTCGCTCGTAGCGATAAAGCGCGTGCCGAAGTAGGCCAGATCGGCGCCGAGCAATTGTGCGGCCAAAATCTGATGGCCATGGTTCAGGCATCCTGCAAGCAGCACGGTTTTGTCGAAAAACTGCCGGATCTCGGCGACTAGTGAAAACGGGCTCCATGTTCCGGCATGCCCGCCTGCACCAGCGGCAACGGCGATCAAGCCATCGACACCGGCTTCGGCGGCTTTCTCGGCATGACGCCGGGTCGTCACGTCATGGAACACCAGTCCGCCATAAGCATGGACGGCATCCACCAACTCCTTCACCGCGCCCAGGCTGGTGATGACAATCGGCACCTTGTGTTCGATGCAGATGGCCAAGTCGGCTTGAAGCCGCGGGTTGCTGTGATGGACGATCAGGTTCACGGCGTAGGGTGCCGGATTCTCCAGGGTCGCCAGGCCTGCTTCGATTTCCTCGAGCCAGGCCTTGAAGCCACTGCTTTCGCGCTGGTTCAACGCCGGAAAACTTCCGACGATGCCGTTGCGGCAGCAGGCCAGCACCAGTTTCGGATTGGAAATCAGGAACATTGGCGCTGCCACGACGGGCAGGCGCAAGCGTTGTTCAAGCAGAGCGGGCAACGACATCGCAAGTACCCCGGATAATGGATGCTGATTGGAGATTAGAACGGTCGGACGACGACCAGAATTACGATAGCCAGCAATATCAGAACCGGCACTTCATTGAACCAGCGATAAAAGACATGGCTGCGGGTGTTTTCGCCACGGGCGAAGCGCTTTACCTGGGCGCCGCACATATGGTGGTAACCGATCAGCAGCACGACCAGGGTCAGCTTGGCGTGCATCCAGCCACCTTGGGTGAAGTAGGCGCCGGCGTTGAGGCTGAGCAGCCAGATGCCGAATACGAGCGTGGCAATCATCGCCGGGCCCATGATGCCGCGGTACAACTTGCGCTCCATGACGCTGAAACGTTCTTTGCTGACGCTGTCCTCGCTTTGGGCGTGATAGACAAACAGGCGAGGCAGGTAGAACAGGCCGGCGAACCAGCAGACCATGCTGACGATATGAAGTGCTTTGAGCCACAGATAGAGCATTTTTAGTTATTCCCAGGATTCACGGTAGCCCGATAGTAGAGGTTAGAGCGTCCGCACGTCACCTTGGCGGTTGTCGCCGGGCCCTGCGGCCCCTATCATCGACGGCTTTCCAGTGGGTTCGTTGAGGGCAGGTTTATGGTCAAGGTCGGTATCGTCGGCGGCACGGGGTACACCGGTGTCGAACTGCTGCGTCTGTTGGCACAGCATCCGCAAGCTGAGGTGGTGGTCATCACTTCCCGATCCGAGGCCGGCCTGGCCGTTGCCGACATGTACCCGAACCTGCGAGGTCATTACGACGGCCTGGCGTTCAGTGTTCCGGACATCAAGACCCTTGGCGCCTGCGATGTGGTGTTCTTCGCCACACCTCACGGTGTCGCCCACGCCCTGGCGGGTGAACTGCTGGCTGCCGGGACCAAGGTCATTGACCTGTCGGCGGACTTCCGCCTGCAGGACGCCGATGAATGGGCCAAGTGGTACGGTCAACCTCACGGCGCGCCGGATCTGCTCGACGAGGCGGTCTATGGATTGCCGGAAGTCAATCGCGAGAAAATCAAGCAGGCCCGACTGATCGCGGTACCGGGTTGCTATCCGACGGCGACGCAGCTGGGGTTCCTGCCGCTACTCGAGGCCGGTCTTGCCGATGCTTCGCGTCTGATTGCCGACTGCAAGTCCGGTGTCAGTGGGGCCGGGCGTGGCGCCAGTGTCGGCTCGCTGTACGCCGAAACGGTGGAAAGCATGAAAGCGTACGCGGTCAAGGGGCACCGCCACCTGCCGGAAATTCGCCAGGGATTGCGCCGGGCCGCGGGCAAGGAGGTCGGCCTGACCTTCGTGCCGCACCTGACGCCGATGATTCGTGGCATCCACTCCACTCTTTATGCAACCGTCGTCGATCGTTCGGTGGACCTGCAGGCGTTGTTTGAAAAGCGTTATGCCAACGAACCGTTCGTCGACGTAATGCCAGCCGGCAGCCACCCGGAAACCCGCAGCGTGCGCGGTGCGAACGTTTGCCGGATCGCCGTGCATCGTCCGCAGGACGGTGATCTGGTGGTGGTGTTGTCGGTCATCGATAACCTGGTCAAGGGCGCGTCCGGCCAGGCCGTGCAGAACCTGAACATCCTGTTCGGGCTGGATGAGCGCTTGGGGCTCTCCCATGCGGGGATGTTGCCATAACGGCAGCCACACGCTTCAAGTTGGCAGCTACGAGCTTGGGGCTTGTAGTTCGCCGCTGCTCTTGTAAATAGTTGACCGATTTTCTAGGAGAAGCGGATAATGCCCGCCATCACGCATTATGGCGGCGTAAGCGCCGGGAGATATTCAGCATGAGCGTCGAAACCTTCACCCCCACGGCTTTGCAATTCACCCACGGTGCCGCGCACAAGGTGAAGAGCCTGGTCGATGAAGAGGGCAATGATCGTTTGAAGCTGCGCGTGTTTGTAACGGGCGGCGGTTGTTCCGGTTTTCAGTACGGCTTCACTTTTGATGAAGAAGTGGCCGAAGACGACACCATCGTTGAACGCGAAGGGGTCAGCCTGGTGGTCGATCCGATGAGCTTCCAGTACCTGGCAGGTGCCGAGGTGGATTATCAGGAAGGCCTGGAAGGCTCGCGGTTCGTGATCAAGAACCCAAACGCGACCACAACCTGTGGGTGCGGTTCTTCGTTCTCGATCTGAGTGCTTCAATAAAAAAGCCGCAGAGCCTTAGGGCCCTGCGGCTTTTTTCTGTCCGTAATTACTGGATTCAGGCTGGGTAGATGGCGCCGAGTACGCGCAGGCCGCGGGCGCCGGTGACACTTGGACGGTTACCTGGAATACCTTCAAGGCAACAATGGGCAAGCCAGGCGAAAGCCATGGCTTCAACCCAATCCGGGTCTACGCCGTACACCGCCGTGCTGCTGACTTTGGCGTCCGGCAGCAAATCGGCCAGGCGCTTCATGAGCGTCTGGTTATGTGCACCGCCGCCGCAGACCAGCAACTCTTGAGTATTGGACTGGGCATGTTGGAGTGATTCGACGATGGTCAGGGCTGTCAGTTCGAGCAACGTTGCCTGCACGTCTTCCGGGGTGAAGGCTGGCAACTGCGATAAATGCTGGCTCAGCCAAGGCAGGTTGAATACCTCTCGCCCGGTACTTTTCGGACCCTTCGTGACAAAGAAGGGATCGCTGAGCAGCGTCTTGAGCAGAACTGGCTCGACTTTCCCGCTGGCAGCCCATTGACCGTCACGATCGAAATGGTCGCCTCGTTGTTGATGTATCCAGGCATCGAGCAATACGTTGCCTGGACCACAGTCGAAACCAGCGACGGGTTTTGCCGGCTCGATCAGGCTGAGATTGCTGAAACCGCCGACATTCAGTACGGCACGTTTACCGGCTCGTTCTTCGAACAGTGCTTCGTGAAATGCCGGAACCAGCGGGGCGCCTTGTCCACCGGCGGCGACGTCACGGCTGCGGAAATCGCTGACGACGGTGATGCCGGTCAACTCACTCAACAAGGCCGGATTGCCAATCTGTACGGTAAACCCGCGGGCTGGTTCATGGCGGATGGTCTGGCCGTGGCTGCCGACCGCCGTGATGTCTTCAGGCTTGAGTTTCTGTTCGTTGAGCAGGGTATGGATACCCTGTGCGGCCAGCTTTACCCAGCTTTGCTGGGCAATGGCGGAGCGGGCGATCTCATCGGGCCCACTGCTGCACAATCCGAGCAATTCGGTACGCAGGATGGCGGGCATCGGAATGTAGTGCGTGGCGATCAATTTGATCGCCGGGGTCAGTTCGATCAGTGCGATATCCAGGCCATCCAGGCTGGTCCCGGACATCACACCGATATAGAGCGCCATGCTTAACGCTTGCTCGAGGCCAGCATGGTGGCTTTCTCTTGATCCATGCGAGCCATCAAGGGTTGGCTTTGAGCCAGGAAGCGCGCGCGTTCGCCCTTGGCGATCGGATCGGCCATCGGCAGTTTCTGGCCAAGCGGATCGACGTGGACGCCGTTGACCTGGAATTCATAGTGCAAGTGCGGGCCGGTGGACAGGCCGGTAGTGCCGATGTATCCGATCACCTGGCCTTGCTTGACGGTGCCGCCAGTCTTCACGCCCTTGGCGAAGCCTTGCATGTGGCCGTACAGCGTGCGGTAGGTATTGCCGTGCTGGATGATCACGGTGTTGCCGTAACCGCCGCGACGTCCGGCCAGCAATACCTTGCCGTCGCCGGCAGACTTGATTGGCGTGCCACGGGGAGCTGCGTAGTCGACACCTTTATGGGCGCGGATCTTGTTCAGAATTGGATGCTTGCGGCCGGCGGAGAACTTCGAGCTGATGCGGGCGAAATCAACCGGTGTACGGATGAAGGCCTTGCGCATGCTGTTGCCGTCGGCGGTGTAGTAGCTGCTGTTGCCTTGCTTGTTGGTGTAGCGCACGGCGGTGTATGTCTTGCCGCGGTTGGTGAAGCGCGCGGAGAGAATCGGGCCGTTGCCGACGCTTTTTCCATTGACCACTTTCTGCTCATAGATGATGTCGAATTCGTCACCCTGGCGAATGTCCTGGGCGAAGTCGATGTCGTAGCCAAATACACTGGCCATGTCCATGGTCAGGCTGTGGGAAAGGCCTGCGCGTGCAGCCGACTGGGACAATGAGCTGTTGATGACGCCATGAACGTAGGCCGAGCGGACGGTAGGCTTGGTGATGACGCGATTGAATACATAACCCTTGTCGTTTTTGGTCAGGGTGATGCTTTCCAGGTCGCTCAGCTTGGTGTGCAGGTTGGTCAGCTGGCCCTCTGGATCGAGTTCGAATTCGAGTTTCTGGCCGCGCTGCAGTTGAGTGAACTGCTTGGCTTGCTTGTCGCTGGCCACGATTTCATGGACCGAAGTCGAGGGCAGGCCAACCTTTTCGAAGAGGGTGGAAAGTGTGTCGCCCTTGGCAACAATCACTTCGCGATGGTCTGGTCCCTTCTTTTCTTCTGCTACAGGCGCTTCTACCTGAGCGGCTGCCTCGGTGGTGTCTTGCGGGCTGTTTTCAATCTGCGCAAAAGGAGAGGCGGCCGGTTCGTTTGTGGCTTGAACGGTTTCGGCGGCGTCTTGTTCTTGTGTCAGTTGTTCAGCAGGGCTTTCCAGTTCAAGACTCAGGGTCGTCTTTTTGGCTTCAACATCGCTGGAGGGAAACACCAGCAGCGCCAGGCTAAGGAGGGCTGCGATGCCACTTGCGGCAAGCAGGTGGGTCTTCGGGTAAAGCGGCGGCGCTTTAGACGGTTCTGTGGTCATAGGTAATTTTGACTTTTGAAAAGATGAATTGGAAAAGATGACTGACATGATGAAGATGAAATAACTGTATAAAATATAACCAAAACCCCTGCGAAGCAAGCCCGCGAACGCTCTGTTCTGTGGATTGGCGTCCGCGCGCCGGGCAAACCTTGTATTTGGTGCGCGATCTTGTATGGTTGGGGCCCTTTGAATCTGAGCCTTACGGGTCTGTTATGAAGTCGGTTGAAGAGCAGCTAGCGCTGATCAAACGTGGTGCGGAAGAACTGTTGGTCGAGTCCGAGCTGATCGAAAAGCTCAAGCGCGGGCAGCCGCTGCGTATCAAGGCAGGTTTCGATCCGACGGCACCCGATCTGCACCTGGGCCATACCGTGCTTATTAATAAGCTGCGCCAGTTCCAGGACCTGGGGCACCAGGTCATCTTCCTTATAGGTGACTTCACCGGGATGATCGGTGATCCAAGCGGCAAGAGTGCTACGCGCCCACCGCTGACTCGTGAGCAGGTTCTCGATAACGCCGAGACCTACAAGACTCAGGTTTTCAAGATTCTTGATCCGGCCAGGACCGAAGTGGCTTTCAACTCCACTTGGATGGATCTGATGGGGCCGGCGGATTTCATTCGTCTGACGTCCCAATACACCGTGGCTCGCATGCTTGAGCGCGATGATTTCGACAAGCGCTATAAATCCAATCAGCCAATCGCCATTCATGAGTTCCTCTATCCGCTTGTGCAGGGCTATGACTCGGTCGCGTTGCGCGCGGACGTTGAGCTTGGCGGTACCGACCAGAAGTTCAACCTGTTGATGGGGCGTGAGCTGCAGCGTGGTTATGGTCAGGAGGCACAGTGCATCCTGACCATGCCGTTGCTGGAAGGTCTGGATGGTGTGAAGAAGATGTCCAAGTCGCTGGGCAACTACGTGGGTATCCAGGAAGCGCCGGGCGTCATGTACAGCAAGCTGGTCTCCATTCCTGATGTGCTGATGTGGCGCTACTTCGAGCTGTTGAGTTTCCGGTCCATGGATGAGGTCAATGCGTTCCGTGCCGATGTCGAGGCTGGCGCCAATCCGCGTGACATCAAGATCAAGCTGGCCGAAGAGATCGTTGCGCGTTTCCATGGTGAGGAGGCTGCGGCCAATGCTCATCGCGCGGCGGGTAATCGCATGAAGGATGGCGAGCTGCCGGACGATCTGCCGGAGATCGAGTTGACTGCTGCCGAGGATATGCCGATTGCGGCAGTCCTTAATAAAGCAGGCCTGGTCAAGAACGCAGCGGTGGCGCGAGACCTTTTGGGTTCGGGTGGTGTGCGTATCGATGGTGAGGTTGTGGATCGCACCTATATATATGAGCTGGGTTCTACTCATGTCTGTCAGGCCGGCAAGAAGGCTTTTGCGCGTATTACGCTGAAATCTGAATAAAGCTGAAAATAGGTGTTGACGGCAGATTCTGGAAGTCTATAATTCGCCCCACTTCCGGCGCAGTCGAAACGGAAAACTCCTTGAGATTCAATGAGTTAAGTAAGTTTCGAAGGTGTTGGGCTTCAGGTCATCGAAGCCCGGAAGGAGCAGATAGAGCGGTGTTGTTTGGCTCTATCGGCGATTCGATCTTCTCGGTCGAAAGCGGTGAAAAAGAGGTGTTGACAGCAGCGAGTAACGCTGTAGAATTCGCCTCCCGCTAACGAGAGATCGGAAGCGCAAGTGGTTGAAGTTGTTGATGTTTCCGAAGCGAAACTTTGAAAACTTCTTAAAATAACCGCTTGACAGATACACGGGGCGCTGTAGAATGCGCGCCTCGGTTGAGACGAAAGACTCAGCCAACCGCTCTTTAACAACTGAATCAAGCAATTCGTGTGGGTGCTTGTGGAGTCAGACTGCTAGTCAACAGATTATCAGCATCACAAGTTACTCCGCGAGAAATCAAAGATGTAACCAACGATTGCTGAGCCAAGTTTAGGGTTTTCTCAAAACCCAAAGATGTTTGAACTGAAGA
>NZ_LHVH01000034.1 GCF_001269885.1 Pseudomonas kilonensis | reverse complement strand
TGACAGGGCGCCATCGCGAGCAAGCTCGCTTGGATGGTAGGACTTGAGGAGAGGAGGAGGGAAAAAGCTCGATTCTGACTGTGCGCGCAGTGCAGACCGTGGGAGATTTCACCCCTCCTCCTTTCACCCAAGCGCCGATAAAGAATGCATCTGGCCTAGACCGACGATAGGAACAAGCCTGCGCCTCTGGGTGAACCCTTCAAGTGTTCAAACCTTAGCCCGGAGGATTTTCAATGGCAATGCCGGTTTCTGTCGCAAAGCCGATCGTGGGTGTTGATGTCGCCAAAGATGAGTTAGTGATTTATCACGCAGAAACAGATCGACTGGAAGCGATCCCCAACACCAAAGCTGCGATCAAGAAGTGGCTCAAGGAGCTGCCCGCGCCAGTGGATGTCGCCATCGAAGCCACCAATATCTATCACCAGGAATTCGCCGACCTGGCTTATGCGCAAGGCTGTGTGATCTACATGATCGGCGGCTACGAGCTCAGCCATTACCGCAAAGGTGTGAAAGTTCGCGCTAAAACCGATGCGCTGGATGCTCGGTTGTTGGCTCGCTACTTGAACAACGAAGGCCACCAGTTGCACCCGTGGACTCCGCCTTCGCCCCTGTATTGCCGTCTTATAAGCCTTTTCCGGCGCCGGGCAGCCTTGGTCCAGGCGCGTGTCAGCCTCAAGCAAAGTTGGTCCAACGAACCGTTGCTCAAAACGGCGTTTGAGCACCAGATAAAGGCCATGCAACGACTGGAAATCTTGCTCGAGAAAACAATCCAGACGCAGTTGGAAGCAGCTGGCTTGGGCGCTCAGCTCAAGCGTTGCATGAAAGTCGAAGGCATTGGCCTATTGAGCGGTGCCCGTTTGCTCACGTCGTTTCAGCGTGGAGATTTCAGAAATGCCGATGCCTTCATCGCTTTTCTGGGCCTAGACCTGCGTATATCGGATTCTGGGAAAAAGAAGGGACGCCGCTGCTTGTCTAAGCGAGGTGACCCAGAGGCACGTCGATTGATGCATAACGCCGCGATGTCGGCGAGGCGCACAGCGGCATGGAAGGGTTTTTATGAGGCACTGAGGGCCCGGGGACTCAGCACAACCGAAGCATTAGTGGCACTGGCCCGCAAGCTTGCCCGAGTGGTATTCGCCCTGCTGAAGAACCAGAGCGAATACTTACCGAAAGGCATTTAAGGGGTAGCCCCGTACCATAGAATCTCCCACAGGGGGATCAGTTGCTAAAAAAATCTCACGCGTGAGCTATTGTGAGGTTTCGAAAGTACCTGTAGTGTTTATCACGCGTGAGTTTTTCACAGTGGGGTCAGTAGCATGTCAACCAGCTCTCCATCAGATCCGCCAGACGGGTCTGTGACCGATTCAGCGAGCCGCACGGGAGAGCGCGCCAAACCCTCCGCGAAAAAACCGTCGAGCTTCTACATGAAGCAGATGCGCGCGGGCCTGAGTGCCGCCGGGTATGTGAAACACGAGACTTGGGTGCTTCCCGAAAACCGAAGCCTGCTCAAGCAAATGGAGAAACAGCTACGCCAACCGATTCTGGCTGGCTCATTCATGTCGGAGGATTACATGAGCGCAGGTAACAACTGGAACATCGATCGCCTCTACAGCGCCCTTCAGGCCCTGGACGAAGTGGTCGCGAACGACATCACTCTCTCTCTCGTTCAAGGCTCCGAGTCCAGCATCAAGCTGGAAATGAATGACTTCGGTGGCTTGCCGATCTACATCGCAGTGGTGGGCGACCAGGTCATCGTCGATACCGTCCTGGTGGACGTCGAGTCGATCAACGACGTCGCGGCCTTCAATGACGCCGTGCTGCGCAGCCGGGAGATGTTCCCGCTGTCGTCCATCGGCATCGAGACCATGCCCAACGGACAGGTCGTCTACAACATGTTCGGTGCGTTGAGCGCAGGCTCCAGCCTGACCAACGTCGTCACCGAGGTCAAAACCCTCGTCGACAACGTCCAGCGCGCCAGCGAAGCCTTCGAACGCTTCTTCATTTAATTCGCCGAATAGGAACCATCCAATGACTCAGTCCATCTGGAGCAAGTTGTTCACCGCACTGCGTGGCGGTGCCAACGAAGTCGGCGAATCGATCGTCGACCAACAGGCCCTGCGCATCCTCGACCAGGAAATTCGCGATGCCGACAGCGCGCTGGCCAACGCCAAGCGTGAGCTGGTCACCATCATGGCCAAGCACAAACTGGCGACTGATCGCGTCGGCGAATACAACGCCAAGATCAAGGACCTGGAAGCCAAGGCCCTGGCCGCGATCCAGGCCAACCGCGAAGACCTGGCGCTGGAAGTGGCCGAAGCCATTTCGACCCTGACCAACGAACTGGACGCCGAGCAGAAGCACGCGACCGAATTCGGCGGCTACGCGGACAACATGCGCAAAGACATCACCAAGGCCGAAAGCCGGATCAAGAGCCTGCGTCAGCAAGTGGACATGGCCAAGGCCCGCGAAAGCGTACAGAAGGCCCAGGTCAGTGCTTCGATCGCCAGCGGCGGCGCCAATGGCAAGCTGGAAACCGCCGTCGGTACGCTCAACCGCCTGCAGGCCAAGCAACAGCAACGTGCCGCTGAACTGCAAGCCCAGGACGAACTGGCCGACGCTTCGACCGGCTCCGACCTGGAGCGCAAGCTGCGCGACGCCGGCATCACGCCGAACGAAGGCAGCGCCAATGCGATCCTGGAACGTTTGAAGAAAAAATCGGCTGAGTGATCGGATGGGGCTTGCCTTGGTGAAGACCCGCCAAGGCAAGCCAGGCCAGGCACAGACCTTGTGGCGAGGGGATTTATCCCCGCTGGACTGCGAAGCAGCCCCAAAGCTGCGTGCTCCATCCAGCTGACACACCGAGGTGTCAGCTTTTAGGGCCGCTGCGCAGCCCAGCGGGGATAAATCCCCTCGCCACAGGTTTTGTGCTCGGCATCGGGTTTTTTGTGTCTGAGTCCTGCTTTCCAGAAAATCGTCCGATTTATTGTCACCAAAGCACTTTTATCAAAACCGCACAGCAGGTTTAATGCTGTCCGGCCACTACGCTCGAGCACTCAGGTGCCAGAGCGATGATCCCGCCAGGAACGAAGCCCCACGGAGTCAGGGACGAAATGTCGATTTTCCTTTTGTTGCGCACCTACGCGTCGTCCTTCTTTCATCGGTTCGGCTGGGCGGGCCTGGCCATTGCGGTGGGCTTGCACCTGTCCACGGCCTGGATCGGCCTGGTGCTGCTGGGCGAGCAACACCTCATCGCCGCCGCCACGTTTATCTACTTCTATCTCACCACCACGCTCACCGTCGGCTATGGCGATCTGTTGCCACAGACATCCGCCGGGCGAATTTTCGTGGCGACCTGGATCATGCTCGGGGGCATTGCCCTGTTGACGACGGTCATCGGCAAAACCACCAGCAGTGTCATCGATGTATGGAGAAAAGGCATGAAGGGCAAAGGCGATTTCACCGGTAAAGTCGGCCACACGGTTCTCATCGGCTGGGAGGGCGCCTCCAGCGAGCGGGTCATCGAATTGCTGCTGCAGGACGAAACGTCCAATGACAACCTGATCGTCATCTGCGATTGCGATCTCGAAGAAAACCCCATGCCCGGCAAGACCTCGTTCATCAAGGGCGACAGCCTGTCCTCCGTCGCGCTGTTGCAGCGTGCCGGCGTGCCAGGCGCCGAACGCGTGCTGGTGCGAACCCATTCCGACGACCTGACCCTGGCCACCGTGCTGGCGGTCAATCAATTGGGGCCTGCCGGGCACGTGGTCGCACACTTCAATGACAGCGAAATCGCCGCCCTTGCCAGCGCTTATGCGCCGAGCCTGGAATGCACCTCCAGCATGGCCATCGAAATGCTGGTGCGTGCCTCCCAGGACCCGGGCTCGTCCGTGGTCATCAATGAATTGCTCTGCGTCGGCCAAGGCGCCACCCAGTACCTGATGAAGCTCCCCGAGGCGTTTGAAGCGACGTTCGGCGATCTCTATACCCGGATGAAAGAGCAGCACAACGCTACGCTGATCGGCTACCGCGCCCAGGGCGCCCGCCAGCCGTCGATCAACCCGCCCGGCGCCACCCGCGTCGTGGGCGGAGAACTCTTCTACATCGCCTCCACGCGTCTCAAGGAAATTTCCCATGGGGTGGTTTAAACAGTTGATGGGGCTTGAAGCCCCGAACGCGAACACGACAGCCAGCAATAATTCGCCTGTCACCGGGCCGCTGGGCCTGGCCTCCGGCAAGCAGGTCATGTTCGACTCCACGCTCAAGTTGTTGCTCGACGGCAACAGCGCCGTGGTCATCCCCGGCTCCCAACAGATCTGGAGCCTGGGCATCGTCGACCTCGGGCAGTCGAACTGGCTGTCGCGTTGCTACATGAACGACGAAGACTACTGGCTGCAAGTGCACACCAGCGGCGACATCGCCGGGCAGGTCGAGTCGGTGATCCTGTTCAACTACCTCAGCTACGTCACGATCAACAGCGAAGCGGAGTTGCGTCGCCTGGCCGGCCCTGAAAGCTTGATCGGCCTGCCGACCTACACCCACGACGGCGTCGAGTACACCCGCGAATGGGGCACCGAGGCGGGCCAGACAGAGTTGGTGGGGATGAGCGAGCGCGTGAGCAACCCGGATGAGTCCTACAGCGTCGAGCACCGTTCGATGCTGTACGCCCGCGACACCGGCCTGACGGATCGCCGGGAGTTCCTGCTGTTCTCCGTTGAAGAAGATGCCGAAGGCACCGTCAGCCTGAGCACTTCGCTGGGTATTTCGCTGTACACCACTGACCTGAACACTCTTTGAATAAGGAAGAAATCCATGCTTGAAGCGCTCTCCATTTCCCTGAACAAGGCCGCCGTGTTCGGCTTCGTCCTGTACATCCTCGGCGCCGCCGTGCTGTTCGCGCTGTTCCAGTTCATCTACATCCATGTCACGCCGCACAAGGAGTTCGAGCTGATCCGCTCGGGCAACGTGGCTGCGGCGATCGCCCTGAGCGGTGCCCTCATTGGTTTCGCCATCCCGGCCAGCAACGTGATTGCCTATTCGATCAGCCTGCTGGATTTCGTCGTCTGGGCGGTGATCGCCGCTGCCGTCCAGTTGTTGGCGTTCCTGGTGACCAGCCTGGTGCTCAAGGGCGCTTCCGCGCGCATCAAGAACGGTGAAATCGCCGCCGGTATCTATATCGCCGCCGTGGCCATCAGCGTCGGCATGTTGAACGCCGCGTGCATGACGCCTTCCACGAACTGATTGCGCCACGGAGATCCCGATGAAACGAAGCAAGTACGTCCAGCTTTCGCTGGCCGCGTCGGTCGCCCTGGCGATATCCGGCTGCGGGCCAACGGAAAAAACCTACAAGTTGCAGAAAAAGTACCACTTCCAGTCCGTCCAGCAATGTGTCGATGAAAAGCTGCCGGTGGACATTTGCGCCGACGCCTACATGAGCGCCATGAGCGAGCATCGTCGCATCGCGCCGGTGTACGACAGCCAGGCCGATTGCGATGCCGACTTCGTGCCCGATTGGTGCCAGCAGGACTCGGCCGGCAAGTTCCTTCCCAAGCTGGGTGGTTTCGAGCTGAACGCCGATGGCGAAGTCACGCAGTCCGAGGTCGATGCCGCCCGGGCCAAGTTGCCGGCTTCGGAAGCGAACGTCGGTGGTTCAGGCTTCGGCAACCTGCTGACCGGCATGCTGATCGGCAACATGTTGAGCAGCAACCGCAGCAGCTATTACTCCGAGCCGGTCTACCGCTACCGCGATGATCGCGGCAGCTTCGGGTCCTCGACCCTCAGCCAGCGGGTGTCCAGTGGCTCGACCTTTACCAAGTCCAACCAGGCGCGGTACGGCAGCTACACCGACTCCATCAAGAGCAGCAAGGCGATGGCCGTCGCGTCCTCCACGTCTCGTGGCGGTTTCGGCAGCAAGTCCAGTGCCCGCAGCGGTTGGGGCGGTTCGAGCAGCTCCGGCGGTTGAGGAACCAGCGCCATGAAGAAGATCCATTGCGCAGAACGTCATGACTGGAAACAGACCGCCGAGCAGCTCGGCTTTCTGTTCCACACCATCGACGACGAACCCTATTGGGACGAAAGCGCGTACTACCAGTTCACCCTCAAGCAGATCGAGGACGACCTGGAAGACCCGACTACCGAGATCCATGACATGTGCATGGACCTCGTGGCCCGCGTGGTCCAGAGCGAAGAACTGCTGGAGCGCCTGAGCATTCCAGCGCCGTTCTTCGACCTGGTGCGCACTTCATGGCTGGAAGGTCACCCGCACCTGTATGGGCGCATGGATTTCTCCTACAACGGCACGGGCCCCGCCAAGCTGTTGGAGCTCAACTACGACACGCCGACCAGCCTCTACGAGGCGGCGGCGTTCCAGTGGGGCTGGCTGGAGCAATGCATCGAGCGCGGTTTGCTGCCCAAGCATGCCGACCAGTTCAACAGCATCGACACCAAGCTGCACCAGGCCTTCGCCCAGTTGCAGCTCAAAGAGCCGTTTTATTTCGCCTCGATGAAAGGCTCGGTGGAAGACAAGGGCACCACGGACTACTTGCGCCTGGTCGCGGAAAAAGTCGGCATTGAATCGCGGCACATCGATGTCGAAGACATCGGCCTCAACAGTGACGGGCGTTTTGTTGATCTGGAAGAGCGCTGGATTCCGCACCTGTTCAAGCTGCACGCCTGGGAGTTCATCTTCCACGAGCCGTTTGGTGAAGCGATTGCCCAGTGCGATACGCAGTTTTTCGAGCCGGCCTGGAAGTCCATCATCTCCAACAAAGGCATCCTGCCGTTGCTGTGGGAATTCAACAAAGGCCACCCGAACCTGCTCGCGGCCCATCTGGATACCGACACCAGCAAAGCGGTGCCCAAGGGCTGGGTGCGCAAGCCGTTCTTTTCCCGGGAAGGCGCCAACATCGAGCTGCAAACCGCTGATGGCCTGATCGTAAAAGAAGACGGCCCCTACACCGACGCGCCGTTCATCCTCCAGGAATTCGCGCCACTGCCACGCTTTGGCGACAGCTACACCCTGATCGGCTCCTGGGTCATCGGCGACCAGGCGGCAGGCATCGGCGTGCGGGAAGACAACAGCCTGATCACCAAGGATTCCAGCCGGTTCCTGCCGCACCTGATCCTTGACTGATTCTCTGGGTTAAGCACTGAACCCCTGTGGGAGCGGGCTTGCTCGCGAAGATGGCAGCACAGTCAATATTGATGTCGCTTGATGCACCGCCTTCGCGAGCAAGCCCGCTCCCACAGGTTTAGGTTTCACCGAAGACTTTCCTCAGGTCCACCAGTACCGCACCAGGTGGAAGAAGATCGGCGCCGCGAAGCACACCGAATCCAACCGGTCGAGCATGCCGCCGTGGCCTTCGATCATGTGGCCCCAGTCCTTGACGCCGCGGTCGCGTTTGATTGCTGACATGACGATGCCGCCAGCAAACCCCAGCAAGTTGATCAGCAAGGCGATGAGGAACGACTGCCAAGGATTGAACGGCGTGATCCACCACAACGCGCCACCGATCAACGAGGCCAGGAAAATGCCGCCGACAAACCCTTCCACGGTTTTCGAGGGCGACAGGTTCGGCGCGATCTTGTGTTTGCCGAACAGCTTGCCGCAGACGTACTGCAACACATCCGAGAGCTGCACCACGATTACCAGGTACGCGATCAGCAACAGGTTGCGCCCTTCAAAGCCAGCGATGTCCAGCGTCAGCAGGGCGGGCACGAAGGAGATGCAGAACACCGCGATCATCAAGCCCCACTGGACCTTGGAAGCGCGCTCCAGGAAGTGCGTGCTGTCGCCGCCCAGGGACGCCAGGATCGGCAGCAGCAGGAACACATACACCGGAATGAAGATCGAAAACAGCCCGTACCAGTCGTAGTAGATCAACAGGTATTGCAGCGGCAGCGCCAGGTAGAACGCGGCCACCAGGGCCGGATAGTCGCTGCGCCGGGTGGGTGTGAGGGTCAGGAATTCCCGCAGGGCGTAGAACGACACCGCGTAGAACAACAGGATCACCGCCGCATTGCCGAGCCAGAACGCGATGCCGATCACCAGCACCATGATCCACCAGGCATTGATCCGGGCGTTGAGGTTGTCGATGACGGAGTTCGGCGCGCCTTTGGTCCGCAGCCTGAGAATGAAACCGATCAACGAAGCCAGCACCAGAATGGCGCCGATCCCGCCAAACAACATCAGGGTATATCGATCCATGTCAGACGTGCTCCGGGGCCAGTGCCAGCAGCGCGGCGCGGCTGCGTTCAAGAAATTGCTCTTTGCTTTCACCTTCTTCGATGCACAGTGGCGCGCCGAAACTGGTGGTGCACAACAGCGGCAGCGGCAGCACCCGGCCTTTGGGCATGACGCGGTTGAGGTTGGCGATCCACACCGGGATCACCTCGACCTCGGGATGGTTTTTCATCAAGTGATAGATCCCGCTCTTGAAGGGCAACAGGCCTTCTTCCGGATTGCGCGTGCCTTCCGGGAAGATGATCAGCGAGTCGCCGTTTGCCAACGCATCGAGCATCGGCTGCAATGGGCTGCTGGAAGGATCCTTGCGCTCGCGGTCCACCAGCACGCCGTTGAACACCCGGTTGATGATGTAGCGACGCATCGGGCTGGTTTGCCAATAGTCGGCTCCCGCTACCGGACGGGTGAGCTTGCGCAGCGTCGGCGGCAGCGAGGCCCAGAGCAACACGAAGTCACCGTGGCTGCTGTGGTTGGCGAAGTAGATCCGCTGCACCGGCGTCGGCGCGCAGCCGAGCCACAGGCTGCGAGCGCCCGTGACCATGCGGGCGGCGGAGGTGATGAGGTTGGCGACCACGGGTTCGAACATGAGGATTCCTTGTCCTGAGAAACATAAGCATAACTGTGGCGAGGGAGCACACCCTTTGTGGCGAGGGGATTTATCCCCGTTGGGCTGCGCAGCAGCCCTAAAGCAGTTAACTCAATCTTCTTGGCACACCGAGGTGCCTGGTTGGGGGCTGCTGCGCAGCCCAGCGGGGATAAATCCCCTCGCCACAAAAACTTCCTACATACCTGAAGCTAACCAGGGACTGGCCAGGATGAAGCCCAGCACCAAGACAACTTGTATGGCCAGCAACCGCGATTGCCGACGCAGCAGCAACAACGCACCGTGCCGGCGTTCGGTCCAGAGACGGCCGGCGCGTTCGGCCGGTTGCAGGCCCAGCGAGGTGAGGGCTTGGTCCAAGGTATAGGTGCGTTCGGCCAGGGATTGGGTGCTGTCAGCCATGCGCTGAAACAGATCGGCATCGAATGCCACGCGCAGCGCCCAGTATTTCTCCAGCACGCCGAGGACGATCAGTGTGGCACTCAGCAGCAGCAACCACGGATCGATGACGCCCACCAGCCATTGGCCCAGTCCTACCAGTGCTGCCAGCAGCGTCAGCCCGGTGGAAAACTGGTCCAGCGAATGCCCTCGGCGCAACAGGCTTGCCACGGTGTGGAGTTCCATATCAGTGATCATGGTCATTTCCCGGCGTTGTGGATAACTGTTCCAGCGCTCGACGGTGCGCCGCGTGCAAGACGATACGCGGTCGAGCGCGCTGGATTTGCACGATTGCCGCGTCAACGTTCGCTGCCCGCCCACTGTGCAACAACCAGGCAACCACCGCCGTGGCGCTGCGTGAATAACCCAGGGCGCAGCAGACCAGCACCGGCCCGTGCTGGCGCAGGCTTTCGATGGCCTGTGCCGCGTTCAGGCATTGCTCGGCGGTCGGTGCCGTCAGGTCGAGCACCGGCAACGAGCGATAGGCAACGCCCGTGCTGTCCATGGACAGTTCCGCGCAGAGGTCGAGCACCCCGGTAAACGCACTGTCCTTCAGCTCCATCGGCGTGGGGATGCGCCCCAGCCAGACGTTATCCGCCACCTGGTCCGGCTGCGGATGCTTGCGCGTCCAGCAACGGGAGTTGATCCACGCCGCCGCGAGGTAAGGTGCCAGCAACCAGCGCGCTGCCGGACTCAAGCGGCCATCGGCACGCTTCTGGAAACCGTCGGCACCGAACAGCAGGTAATTCAGCGCCACCATGAGCACCGCGACCGCCGGCCAGATCAGCCAAAGCCACGCGCCGCCCAAGGCAAACGCCGGGATGAACAGCGCCGCCGCGCCCACGCCATAACGCAAGGCCAAGCGCCGACGGGCAGGGTCCGCCGCCAGACGCGCACTCAGCAGCGGACTCGGACGGTCCAGCGGCCACAACCAGACACACAGCCAGCCGGCCAACGCGCCCGTGGGCAGGTCAATGAAGTGATGTTGATAAGTGGTCAGCACCGACACGCCGATCAACGCGAACCAACCGTGCATCACCCAGCGCCAGAAGCCCTGCAGATGCCGCTGATAGCAGACCCACAGCACCACCAGCAACGCGATGTGCAGCGACGGCGCCTGATTGAACGGCTTGTCGAAACCCGCCAGCACTTCGAACAACCAACCAAACACCCCGTCCATTTCCGGGCGGGGGAAGGTGAAGCGCAACGGCCAGAGCAAAAAGCAACTGACCGCAATCACCTGCGCCGTAAGCAGGCGCAAGGCGTGGCGCTTGAGTTCGTCACGGCTGGTGGGCAACAGCAAGGACAGGCCGTACAGCAGATCAATCGACCAGTACGGCACGATGGTCCAGGCCATGAACGGCATGTGGCTTTCCCAGGCGAACACCAGCGTGCCGACGTCGTCACGCTGGGACGTGACCCAGGTGGCGAAGCCGTAAGTGGTGAAGAACAGCGGCGCCAGCAACAGCAGCCACAGCACCGCCGGTTTCAGCAGTGCGGGCTCGCGGGCTGGAGCGATGACGGCGCTCATTACTGCACTCGCTGGGCCAGCGAAACGCTGAAAATGCCCCATTCATCGACCCGCAGGGTGATCTTGCGGAAGCCCGCCGCCTCAACCAATTGATCCATCTCCGCCTGTGTACGCCGACGCATCACCCAGGCCTGACCGGCGCGGTGGCTGGTGAGGGCGCGGGCGATCAGTTCCAGTTGCGGGTGCCACGGCTGGCCGGTGTAGACCAGGAAACCGCCAGGCTCCACGGCTTCGGCCAGGCCGGCGAGGGAACCACCGACCAGTTGGTTGTCGGCAAACAGCTCGTACAGACCCGACACCACGGCGAGGGTGGGTTTCGGCTCCAGCGCCGCCAGATCCTGGCGGTCGAAGGCGTCACCTTTGACGAATTGAGCGATGTCGCCCAAGCCTTTTTCAACGATCAGCGCACTGCCGTCGCGCACGTTGATGTCGCTGTAGTCGCGCAGCAGGATCGACTCGGGCAACGGGCTGACGCCTTGCAGCGCTTCGAGAATGTAGCGGCCATGGCCGGCGGCGATGTCGACGATGCGTACCTCGCGGTCTTGCGCACGCAATTCGGCCATCGCCAGGCGCAGCAGCTCCTCGACGTTCAGCTTGCGCTGGCGAATGCCACGCCAGCCGATGGAGTTCAGGTAGTTCTGGTCAATCATCTTGCCCAACGCCGACGTGCCGGTGGGGCGGTTGCGGTAGACGTAATCCAGGGTACTGCCGGAGTCGAACCCGGTGTCGAAGCCCAGCTTCACCCCGGCCGACAACTTGCTGCCAAAGCGCATGCTGGCGCGGGTCATGCGCCAGTAGAGGTCGCGCAGCGAGTTGTGCGGCAGCGGCGTGGCCAGGGTTTCGGCTTCGGCGCAGGTCGCGCCCAGGCGATCAGCGTCGAGCAGGGAAGGGCGGTCCAGCGGTCGGGCAAAGTTCTGCAGGATGAAGCGGCGGGCACTGGCAACGGCCGGCGCGCGGTTCTTCTCGCCGAGGGTGTCGTGGAAGAACCCCGGCAGGATGTGCTTCTCTTTGTGCAGGCTGCCCAGGCGCTCGAAGAACTGCTCCTGGGGTTTGCGGTGCACGACAAAGTCCGATCCGGAGATCAACAACTGCGTCGGCACCTGGATCGCCTGGGCATCGGCCACCACGCGGTCGGCGGCTTCGTACAGGCCCAGCAGCACGTTCACCGAAATGGCCTTGGTGATCAACGGATCGCTGTCGTAGGACGCCACGCGCTCCGGGTCATGGCTGAGGAATTTCGCCTTGACGTAGCTGTTGACGAAGAAATTGCCACGGAATTTGCGCATCAGCGCCAGGCCCGGACGGGCGAATGGCACGTAGAGCTTGACCTTGAACGCCGGCGAGGCCAGCACTAGCGAGCGAATGCGCGGCGCGTAGTCGTGGACCCAGGTGGACGCGATCACCGCGCCGACACTTTGTGCGACCACGGCGATGTTCGCTTCGTCGATCTGATGCGCCGCGCCGATGTGATCGCAGAAGGTCTGCACATCCCGCGCACTGGTGGCAAAACTCGGGCTGTCGCCCCGTTCGCCAGGCGACTGGCCATGGCCGCGCGCGTCCCAGGCAAAGAAGTCGAACCCGGGCAGGTCCAGTTCATCCACCAGGTGCGCAATGCGCCCGGAGTGTTCATGACCACGATGAAACAACAACACAGCTTGACGGGGCTCACCCGCCGCCGCGTCGACAGCCGGCCAGTGCCGGTAGAACAACTCTACGCCGTCAAAGGTAGTGAACGTCAGTTCCTGGGCTTCGCGCATTGCAAGTTCCTTTATGCTGAGGGAGCGTTTTCCTTCACTTGGCCCAGGCCATGACGGACCCGGTTGACCAAGGTATAAACCAGCAGGGCGGCAACCACCGCCATCACACCATCTACCCAGAGCGCCCCGAGCCAACCCAGGGCAATGCCGGTCGCCAGCACGCCCAACACAAAGGCGCGATCACTCTTGCCCATCGGCCCGTCATAGCGCCGCGAAGCCCCCACCATTGCCCCCAGCACGCCGGCGTATTCGCTGAACAACGCCAACAGCGTGACCAACAACACGAGCAACAGACTGGAATCGGCAAACAGGGCAAAAGGCAGGATCAGGGCCGCGTCGGCGATGATATCGCATAGCTCATTGAGGTAGGCGCCCAGATGCGATTGCTGGCCAAACTCCCGCGCCAACATGCCATCAACGGCATTCAACGCCATGCGCAGGAACATCCAGATCGGCACCAGGACGAAGATCCACGGATGGTTGGCAAACCAGGCGATGACCGCGCCGACCAATACCGAAACGATGCCGGCGAGCACCGTGACCTGGTTGGCGGTGACACCGTTGTTGTAGAGGCGTTGAACCATGGGGCGCAGCAGGTTTTGAAAGGCGGGCTTGAGTTGGTAGATGGAGGGCATCGGGGTGAGATCTCGACCGGTTGCGGGGCTGGGCTTATACAGGTGCGAGATTACGATAGGTTGAGGGGTTGCAGGCGGGTATTTCTTGAGAATGAGTGCGGGTAGGCATCTATTCGCGTATTTATCTGCGCAAGACGCCTAGGAAACTGAAAAAAAACTGACCCTGTGGCGAGGGAGCTTGCTCCCGCTGGGCTGCGCAGCAGCCCCAAAGCCATTCAACGCGGTGACCGGGTAGGTTTACGACTGCTGCGCAGCCGAGCGGGAGCAAGCTCCCTCGCCACAATCCCGACCTCACCAAAATTCCCCTGTGGGAGCGAGCTTGCTCGCGATGGCGATACGGTAAACAAACAGATCTTCAGCTTTACCACCCAGAGAAACAGACAAGGAGTGTTTCAAATGCTGCAAATGGATTGGCTCACTAACCACATGGATAAAAGCGACCAGATGGCCGAGTGGCTCCATCGGGAGTTCAGTTATGAATTTGCCCAGCAATCCCTCGCCAGTTGGCAGCAGGAATTCGCTGCGGGGCAGCACGATGGCCGCTGGAAGTGCCTGATCGCCATGGAACACGACCAGTTGCTCGGCGGCGCTTCACTGGCCAGCCACGACCTGCCTGACCAGCCAGAGCTGGGCCCGTGGCTGGCGTGTGTGTTCATCACCCCAGAGGCTCGACGCAGAGGGCTTGCAGCGCAGTTGATCGAAGGCATCTGCAGCCATGCGCGAGAGGCTGGAATCATCACCTTGTTCCTGCACACCCACAGCCAGCGTGATTATTACGCCAAGCTGGGTTGGGACGTGCTGGAGCGTTTTGAGGCTTGGGGGAAAGAGCAGTGGCTGATGGCGCGGTGTTTATAGTCATCGGCGGGTTTTCCACACCAAGCGTCTAAATTTAGCGAATCGCCCTACATCCATTCCCTCTTTTCCTGACTTATTTCTCTCGCCATCGCAGGCAGAGTCTCGCGCCCACTCCTGCGCCGCGAGCTGCCTGCATGCCCGACTACGACAAAATCCTTGCCCAAGGCAACGTCATTGGTTCGCTGGTGATGGCAGTCATGGACCCCGAACAGCCGGATGTCGACGCGGTTTTCCAGGACTTTCGAACCTGCCTGAACGACTACGACGCCTGGGCTGAAAGCTTCTGGACCGGTTGGGCGTTGGATCTTGAGCAAGTGTTCAAGGTCGGCAACGAGGTGTCCCTGGCGGCGCCGAAAAACCTGGATAAACCCATCAGCGCCACGGTGGTGGCCTGCCCGGCGGAGGGGCCGCTGACGCTGGTGCACATGTTCCAGGCGGCGCGTTTCGTGCCGATTGGCGACACGCCGGTGATGCTGGAACCGGTCACCGGTGGCGAGCCGGGGAAGGAAACGTTCGGTGAGCCGATCCATCACGTAATCGGCCCCAGTGGCATCCTGGAAGTTTCTGAGTGCTGGCGAGGCCAGCGTTATCGCATCACCTTTTTTCCCCATGTAACGGCCGCTCACGTCAAGGCGTTGTACGCGTCTTACCAAGGTGTGATCGACGAACTTGAGGGCTGGCTGAAAGCGGAGTGGGAGCAGTTTCAACCGCTGTGGACGGAGTTTTCCGAGGCCGGGTTTCTCGAGCGTTACGGCGCGTTGCAGCAAGCCGATTGGCGCGGCTTCAAAAATGCCCTGCATCAGCTGTGGGATGACGTTAAACAGGTTTTCGGGCTGCTGGCCGACTTGCAGGCCAACAGCGAAAAGTTGCTGGAGTACCTGACTCAAGCCGAGCTTGAACAGCTACTGAGGGCGTCCTCCGAGGCGATCGCCAAAGGGCTGATGGTGTTGAGCGACGAGCCGTTGCTCTTCGTCCACGTGGCCGCGTTCACCAGTTGGGTACGAATGTTGCCGCCTCAGTACGCGGCCGAAGTTGTCGGAGAGCTGCGCGCTTCGGTACTGATCAATTTCCTGCTGATGCGTTTGACCGGGGGGCTGGGCCTGGGGCTGCGCATGAGCGGAAACGTGCTGGGCCGGGTCCGCTCGGAGCGGGCCCGGGAGTGGTTGCTGGCGTCGAGCCTGAGATTGGGCCAACTCACCCCCGATCGGCTCAATCAGCATGCCGATGTGCTCAAACCGTTGGTGGTCAGCCAGCGCGGACCTTTAAAACCGACGCCTGTCGGACCTTTGCACATCACCCCCGAACACTCTGCCCCCCTGTCCGTCAGCAATCCAGCCGCCGTGGCGCGAGAAAAATCCCAACCCTCTACACGCCTGAGCGAACACGAACCCCACGACGACGCCCCCACCCAGTCGAAAAACCCCAATGGCGACCCCGCCGACACCGCGGCCCAGACCCAGACCAGCGGCTGCCCGGTGTCGATGGTCACCGGCGAAGAACTGCTGACCCTCGACGATGGCACCCTCGATGGCCGCTTGCCGTTTGTCTTCACCCGTTTATACCGCACCAGCGCCGCCGACTTGGATGTCGGCCTCGGGCGTGGTTGGAGCCATGCCCTGGCCCATCGCTTGGAACTCGACGGCGAGCAGGTCACCTGGGTCGACCAGGAAAACCGCCGTACGACCTTTCCACTTCCCAACGCCCAACGTCCGGCGATCCACAACAGCCTGGCCCGCGCGGCGATTTACCTGGGCACTGAGCCGGACGAACTGATAGTCGCCCAACCCGGCGAAAACGCAGCATTTCTGCACTTTCGCGACGGCCACCTGAGCGGCCTCAGCGACCGCTACGACAACCGCCTGACCCTCCAGCGCAACATCCATGGCGACATCTGCCGTTTGGACAACGGCGCCGGGCGCGCCCTGCGCCTGCGTTACGAGCAGCGCCACCTGATTGCCGTCGATTACCAGAGCTTCCATCCCGCCATCACCCTCGACGAAGCCTGGCGGACTGAACAGACGCTGGTTTCCTACCGCTACGACGGACGTTTCCGACTGATCGAAGCGACCAATGCCGCCGGTGAAAGCGAGCGCTACGACTACGACGACCAACACGTCATCCTCCAGCGGCAACTGGCCGGCGGGGCGAGTTTTTATTGGGAATGGCAAGGCGTCGGCCCGGCGTCCCGCTGCGTACGGCATTGGGCCTCGTTTGCGCAGATGGACAGTCGCTACACCTGGGGCGAAGACGGCAGCGTCACGGTCCGGCACCTGGATGGCAGCCAGGAGGTGTATGTCCACGACGACCGGGCGCGGTTGGTGCGCAAGGTCGAGCCCGACGGCGGTGAGCACCTCAAGGCCTATGACGAACAAGGTCGCTTGATCGCCGAGCAGGACCCGCTGGGCGCGGTGACCGAATACCGCTACGACGACGTCGGACGGCTGGTGGCGCTGCTTCCCCCGGACGAGGCGCCAACGTCCTACGAATACCGCAACGGTTTCCTGCATACCCGTGCGCGCGGCAAGGCCGTGTGGAGCTACCGGCGCAATGCCCGCGGCGAGGTGATCGTCCTCATCGACCCGGACTGCCGGCGCACGGAATATGCCTACGACGCCCATGGGCAACTGCTGGCGACGTATGACCCGGACGGCGGCGAACATCGCTTCACCTGGAGTCGCCTGGGCCAACTGACCGAAGAGATCCTGCCCGACGGCAGTCGCCGGTGTTTTTCCTACGATGCCCTGGGGCGTTTACTCAGCCGCCAGGACGAACACGGCGCGCTCACGCACTACCAATGGGACGCCGTCGGCCGCCTGCTGCAGGTGACCTTGCCCAACGGTGCCACCCGGACCTGGCGCTACAACGCCTACGGCAAGGTCACCGCCGAGCGCGATGAACAGGGCCGTCTGACCCGCTATGAATACGCCGACGACCTGCACCTGGTCAGCCGTCGCCTGAACCCCGACGGCAGCGAGCTGAAGTACCGCTACGACTCGGCGCGGCTGTTGCTGACCGAAATTGAAAACGAATCCGGCGAAAAATATCAGCTGGATTACACGCCCAACGGCTTGATCCGACAGCAAGTCGGCTTCGACGGCCAACGCACCGCCTACGCCTACGACCTCAACGGCCACCTGCTGGAAAAAACCGAGCACGGCGAGGACGGTTCGCAACGGCTCACCCAGTACCAGCGCGACGCGGCTGGGCGGCTGCGGGTCAAGACCTTGCCCGACGGCCAGGCCATCGAATACCGCTACGACGAACTGGGCCGGCTGGTCCACGTCAACGACGGCAGTAACCATCCGCTGGCCTTCGAGTACGACGCCCAGGATCGGCTGGTCTGCGAGCACCAGGGCTGGGGCACCCTGCGTTATCGCTACGACGCTTGCGGGCGCCTCAACCACCTGCGCCTGCCGGACGACAGCCAACTCGACTACCACCATGCCCCAGGTGGCGCACTGACCGCCATCGACCTCAACGGCTCGCGCCTGACCGAACACCGCTTTGTCGGCGGTCGCGAACGGCAACGCCAGCAAGGCCGGCTGCTCAGCGACTACGACTACGACGAACAGGGCCGCCTCAAGGCCCAGACTGTGTGGCAGGCCCAGCAGCAACAACTGTTCTGGCGCGATTATGCCTACAGCGCCAAGGGCAACCTGCAAACCCTTTCCGACAACCGAAACCGCCGCAGCTACCAGTACGACCCGCTGGATCGCCTGACCCGCATCGACTTTTCCCACAGCGAACCGCCAGAACACTTCTGCCACGACCCGGCCGGCAACCTGCTGATGCAGGACCGCCCCGGCCCGACCACCCTCAAGGGCAACCGCCTGCTGAAGGAGGGCGACCGCCACTACGACTACGACGCCTTCGGCAACCTTGTTCGCGAACGCCGCGGCAAAGCCCAGTGCCTAATTACCGAGTACCGCTACGACAGCCAGCACCGCCTGATCGGCGTCACCACGGCGGATGGGCGGGAAACGTCCTACCGCTACGACGCCTTCGGCCGACGCATCAGCAAGACCGTGGACGGCCTGACCACGGAGTTTTTCTGGCAAGGCGACCAGGTCGTCGCCGAAAACAGCCCGCGCCACCACCGCAGCTACGTCTACGAACCCGACACCTTCCGCCCGCTGGCGATGCTCGATGGTGAAGGCCCGGAAAAAGCCACGCCGTTCTACTACCACCTCGATCACCTGGGCACGCCCCAGGAACTGACCAGCTACAGCGGCCAGATCGTCTGGTCGGCGCGCTACAACGGCTACGGCCAACTCACCGAACTGCAGCACGGCGGCGGCGAACAACTTGAGCAACCGCTGCGCTTCCAGGGCCAATACTTCGACCCCGAAAGCGGCCTGCACTACAACCGCCACCGCTACTACAATCCCGAGACCGGCCGCTATTTGACGCCTGACCCGAGCAAGTTGGTGGGCGGGCTCAATGGGTATCGGTACACCCTGAACCCGACGGGGTGGGTGGATCCGTTGGGGTTGGTGGATTGTCCGGGGAAGGGTGGGTGTAGGCCGGCGGTTGGGGTTGAGGATCCGGCGGTTAAGGTAGCTGCTGATCAAACGGAACCTAAACTACCTACTCCCAAAAAAGAGGAGGATTTCTTATATCGTGGTGATGAGCGAAATCCCGAAGACGTTTTTGAACATGGCTTTAAAAGCAAAGGTAAAAGCAAAAATTTGTTCTTGCATTCTATGGATAGTGACTCGCCTCCTAGTTATTACATTAGTACCTCCTACTCAAGAGATGTGGGGAAGAGGTTTGCTACCGGTGAGTACACTAAAATAGGGTATTTATACACGTTACAAAAAATTCCAGGGCACGATTTGCAAAAAGAGCTAGGGGGCGCATATTTGTTTGGGGCTGAAAAAGAGATTGCAATTCCAGGTCGTATTAAGAGTGAAGATGTGCTTGGCGCAACCTTGATACTTGATAGTGGGAAAGAGTTTGGCTATTCCATACCTAACCCTAACAGGAGAATAAAAAAATGATTTCTACGGTGGAGGTGTATATCTCTAGGGGGGGAGAAAAGGAAAAAACTTGTCTTGTGTGCGATTCTAAGAGAATCGCAATAACTTTTTCTGTGGCGGATGGTGTTGATAGAATATATTCGGGGGGTAACTTCTATAAATGTTTTGCGAGTCTTAGGCGAGATAATCCGGATGTGATTTTCTTTTGTAAGGGTGCTAAGAAAAATGTTCATCCGTCTGGAATGTCGGCACAGATGTCGCTTGGGCTAAAAGCGTATGAGCTGAGCATGGGTGTCGCTCCATCGCTCGATGATATTGTTTATATATTTGACTATGATGAAAATAACTTGGCAAGCGATCCGGGTGAGCAAGAAGCTTTCTTTAAAGAATGGGTTGAGTCTCGTTTGTTATAGCTATGAGTGTGAGATCGCAATTCCTGATCGGATGAGGGTGGAAGATATTATTGGGATCACTCTACTGGTTTGATCGTTCCCACGCTCCTGCGTGGGAATGCATCCCGTGACGCTCTGCGTCACATCCAGAAGCGGAACGCGGAGCGTCCTTGGCGACATTCCCACGCAGGAGTGCATGGGTTCTGTAGGGCACTCAATATCCAATTTTGATAGGTGATGATATGACTTCTAGAGAGGTGGCAATTGAAATTGATGGTGTCATTAATAAGGCGATCTTTAAATGTGGTCGAAAAAATATAGAAATGACCGTAACGATGCCAGATGGAATAGAAAGAAGTTACACAGCGGCGGATTTGTATTTGTGCCTAGGGAAGGTTAGGAAAGATTTTTCGGATGTGAGTTTTTTATGCAAGGGAGCCAAAATCAATGTGCATCCCTCGCGAATGTCTTCGCAAATGGCTGGCGGTGTAGTTGCTTATGAAGTCCGTTGGGGAGAGACGGCGGATGAAAGTGACACAGTCAATATTTTTGATTATGAAGATAAGGATTTAACCAACGATATTACAGAGCAGGTTGAATACCATCGGCGGTGGTTGCAATCGTTTAACGCTGGTCCTTGATCGTTCCCACGCTCCCGCGTGGGAATGCATCCCGTGACGCTCTGCGTCACAACCAGAAGCGGAACGCGGAGCGTCCCTGGCGACATTCCCACGCAGGAGCGTGGGAGCGATCGATAACCTGTGGCGAGGGAGCTTGCTCCCGCTGGGTTGCGGTAGGAGCTGCCGAAGGCTGCGATCTTTTGATCCTGATCTTTCGCTTGATACTCAACTGGCTTTGGAAAGATCGCAGCCTCGCTTCGCTCGGCAGCTCCTACGGCGCAGCCGAGCGGGAGCAAGCTCCCTCGCCACGATGATTCACACAGCCTTTAAGTCAACGGTCGCCTGTAGGACTGGCGCTCACGCATTCCCGACGTCACCACAATTCCAGTGTGGGAGCGGGCTTGCTCGCGAAATCGATTGCACATTCACCCCCTTGGTGACTGACCCACCGCTTTCGCGAGCAAGCCCGCTCCCACAGGTTTTTGTGTCCGCAGGTCATCCCAGACCTTCATACAGCCATTAAAAAAACCACCCCTTTGGCACCGATAACATCGTTTCTCGGGCGCGCGGCTTTTCCCTATATTGGCCCTCAGATTCGGTGGATGGCTCAACGTCCACCCCCTCAGTGTGAGTAGCCTCAATGAACAATAAACCTGACAGCACAGGGCTTGATAACGCGGGAGCAGGGACCCGGGCGGTTTGGGGTGGGGAGCAAGTCAGGCACCCCTACAACGCCACGCAAACCCCCATCGTGGCCAGCGCCGCGTACGGTTACGACGACATCGACGTCTGGTACGACGTCGCCTTGGGCAAGGCCCCCGGTTTTATCTACAGCCGCATGAGCAACCCGACCGTCGAGACCCTCGAAGCCAAGATTCGCGAGTTGGAAATGGCCGAGTCCGCCGTGGCCTTCAGCAGCGGCATGGCGGCGATCAGCAGCGTGCTCTACACCTTCCTGGCCCATGGCGATCGCGTGGTGTCGACCAAGGACAGTTACGGCGGCACCAACAAGATTTTCGAAGAGTTCCTGCCGCGCACCGGCGTGGCCGTGACTTTGTGCGAGACCTTCGATCACGACGACCTCGAGCGTGAAATCGCCAAGGGCTGCCAGGTGCTGTACCTGGAAACCCCCACCAACCCGACCCTGAAAATCCTCGACATCCCGCGCCTGGTGGCGGCGGCCAAGCGTGTCGGCGCCCTGGTGGTGGCCGATAACACCTTCGCCACGCCGCTGAACCAGAGCCCGCTGGCCCTGGGAGTGGACGTGGTGATTCATAGCGCGACCAAGTTCCTCAGCGGCCATGGCGACGTGCTCGGTGGCCTGGTATGCGGCAGCGAAGCCTTGATGGCCCAGGTGCGGCATTACCGGGAAATCAACGGCGCGAGCCTCGACCCGTTCTCGGCCTACCTGATCATCCGTGGCATGAAGACCCTGGCGCTGCGCATGCGTCAGCAACAACACAGCGCCCGGGCCCTGGCCGAATTCCTCTGCACCGAACCGCTGGTGGAGGCGGTCAATTACCCGGGCTTGCCCAGCCACCCGAACCACGCCGTGGCCTGCGCGCAGATGTCCGGCTTCGGCGCCATCGTCAGTTTTGTCCTGGTCGGCGGCATGGACACGGTCAAGCTGCTGCTGCCGCGCCTGCGCTTCGCCCATTGCGCCGGCAACCTGGGCGCGGTGGAAACCATCTACGGCCCGGCCCGCACCACCAGCCATGTCGAGAACACCTTGGAAGAACGCCTGGCCCTGGGCATCTCCGAAGGCTTGGTGCGGGTTTCGGTGGGCATCGAAGACACGGACGATCTATTGGACGATTTGAAACAGGCCTTCGCCTTCGTCAAAAAGACCCTCAATCCGCAACTCAATGAAGTCCACACCGAAACCGCAAGCTGAAGTTTGAAAGTTGGTACCCCATAACAAGGCTGTGAATGGGGCGTTCATGAATAGGAATAATAATAAAAGCTCAGCGGCGCTTGTCTGACTCGCGTAGACGTAGATGCGCGCCCTGACATTTCATGAGAACAACCATGTCCATAACAGAACAACAAACGAGTACGCGGGCCGGCTTCAAGCAGGAAATGCAGACGCGCCATATCGTCATGCTGGCCTTGGGCGGCGTGATCGGCACCGGGCTGTTCCTGACCTCCGGCTACACCGTTAACCAGGCCGGCCCGATGGGGGCGGTGATCGCCTACATCATTGGCGCGCTCATGGTCTACATGGTGATGATGTGCCTCGGTGAGCTGGCGGTGCAGATGCCCGAAACCGGTTCGTTCAGCACCTATGCCACGCGCTTCCTTGGGCCGGGTACCGGCTACACCGTGGCCTGGTTGTATTGGCTGACGTGGACGGTGGCGATCGGTTCCGAGTTCACCGCTGCCGGCATCCTCATGACCCGATGGTTTCCCGACACGCCGGTGTGGATCTGGAGCGCGCTGTTCGCCGGCGTGGTGTTCCTCACCAACGTGATTTCGGTGCGGTTGTTCGCCGAGACCGAGTTCTGGTTGTCGTTGATCAAAGTGCTGACCGTGGTGGTGTTCCTGCTGATTGGCGGTGGCGCGATTCTCGGCCTGCTGAACATCGACCAGGCCCACAGCATCGGCTTGAGCAACTTCACCCGCGAGGGACTGTTTCCTACCGGCTTCATGCCCATCGTGATGACGCTGCTGGCGGTGTCCTTCGCGTTCTCCGGCACCGAACTGATCGGCATCGCCGCCGGTGAAACCAAGGACCCGCAACGCAATGTGCCACGCGCCATCCGCACCACCGTGCTGCGCCTGGCGGTGTTTTTCGTCGGGACCATTTTTGTCCTGGCGACTTTGTTGCCCCGCGAGCAGGCCGGTCTGGTGGAGAGTCCGTTCGTCACGGTGTTCACCTACATCGGCATTCCGTACTCCGCCGACATCATGAACTTCGTGATCATCACCGCCCTGTTGTCGGCGGCCAACTCCGGGTTGTACGCCGCCTCGCGGATGCTCTGGACCCTCAGCGACCAAGGCCACCTGCCCAAGCAATTCTCGGCCCTGACCCGCATGGGCACACCGCTCAACGCGATCATCGTCAGCATGGCCGGCGGCGCGGCGTCGTTGCTCAGCAGCGTGTTTGCCGCCGATACCATCTACCTGGCGCTGGTGTCGATTTCCGGTCTGGCCGTGGTGGTGGTGTGGATGAGCATCGCTGCGAGCCAGATCGCTTTCCGCCGTCACTACGTGGCTAACGGCGGCGACATTCGCCACCTCAAGTTCCGCGTGCGCGGTTATCCGTGGGTGCCGTTGGGGGCGCTGGTGTGCTGCAGCCTGGCGTGCGTCGGGATCGCCTTCGACCCTGAACAGCGAGTGGCGCTGTACTTCGGCTTGCCGTTCATCGCCTGGTGTTACTTCGTGTATTACATTACCCGCAAAAGCCGCGAGCGACGCTTGTCGGTTGCCCTCGTGGCACAACCGTCCGACGCGTTCTAAACCGCGTCGACGGGGCGGGCAAACGTGCCCGGTGCGTGGGGGTTAACGAGGTAAGACCATGAAGCAAAAAACGTTGCCCCCGTTGAACTGGCTGCGGGCGTTCGAAGTGTCGGCCCGCTGCCTGAACTTCACCCACGCCGCCGACGAATTGTTTTTGACTCAGGGCGCGGTCAGCCAGCAGATCCGCCAATTGGAAAGTCACTTGGGGGTGGCGCTGTTCAAGCGCTTGCCCCGGGGCCTGGGCCTGACCGAAGAAGGTCAGGCGTACCTGCCGGTGGTACAGGATGCGATTACGCGACTGGCGGTGGGCACCAACGAAATCTTTGGCCAGCACAAACGCCGGCCAATCAAGGTGCGCGGCAGCCTGGCGTTTTTCGTGCACTGGCTGGCGCCGAAACTGGTGGATTTTCGCCTGGCCCATCCCCACGTCGACATTCGCTACATCAGCAACATCTGGGTCAAGGAACTCGATGGCGAAGACGACATGGAAATTCGCTGGGGCCACGGTCAATGGCCCGGCCTGGTGTCCCAGCGGCTGACCTGGGACACCTTGTTCCCGGTGTGCTCGCCCGCCTTGATGGCGACGCTGAAAGTGCCGGCGGATGTGGCCAAGCATCCGTTGCTGCATGTGCTGGGCTACGAAGAGGGCTGGGGCTACTGGCTGAAAATGGTCGGTGCCGACTCGGTGGATTCCTCGACCGGCATGCAATTCGACACGCTGGTCTGCACCTTGCGCATGGCTGAACTGGGGCAGGGCATCGCCCTGGCGCGCTCGTCGATGGTGAGTGACATGCTCGGCGACGGACGCCTAGTCGAACCCTTCGCCCAGCGCATCGAAGCCAGCGAATCGTTCTACCTGGTGCGCAGTTCCGGGGCCGAGCAGCACCCGGACGCGGCGCGGTTTTCCACCTGGCTGGTGGAGCAGGCGCATCGCTTTAAATGAACTGTTTTACGGAGTTGACCATGCGCTATGTGAGTACCCGAAATTCCGCCGTGCAGGTCGATTTCGAAAAAGTCGTGCTGTCGGCCATCGCCGAGGATGGCGGCCTGTTTGTCCCCGTCACATTGCCGCACTTCGAACCCCAGGACATCGCCAACTGGTCGACCTTGTCCTACGACGAACTGGCCTATCGAGTGATGCGTCCGTTCGTGGGCGAGGCGATCCCCGAGGCTGATTTCAAGCGGGTGCTCAAGGAGGCCGGCAGCCAGTTCAGCCATCGCTCGCTGGCGCCGTTGCATCAGGTGGATCGCAATGAATGGGTCCTGGAATTGTTCCATGGGCCGACCCGCTCCTCGAAGGATTTTGCCGCGCAGTTGCAGGCGCGGCTGGTGCAGTACTTCCTGCGTAAACGCGGGCGTCGCGCCGTGGTGATCGGCGTCACCAACGGCGACACCGGCCTGGCCGCCATCGAGGCCTTCAAGCACTGCGACGAGACCGACGTGGTGGTGATTTATCCCGAGGCCGGCGTACCGCAAGACCAGCTTCAAGACCTGCAAGCGACGGCGCATCCGCGGGTTCATCAAGTGGCCGTGGAGGGCAGTTTCGATGAATGCCAGACCCTCGTCACACAACTGTTCCGCCAGCATGATGCGATCAGTTTCAACTCCAGCAACTGGGTCAGCGTCATGGCGCAGTTGGTGTTTTATTTCCACGCCGTGCTGCAACTGGGCGGCGGTCAGCGGCCCATCGGTTTCAGCGTGCCGGCGGCGAGTTTTGCCGAAGTCTATGCCGGCTACATCGCGCAGAAGATGGGCTTGCCGATCACGCAGATGATCGTCGCCACCAACCAGAATGACGCGCTGCATCAGTTCTTTTTGAAGAACCACTACTCGCGATTGCGCGCCAGCAAGACCCTGTCGCCGGCCATGGATTTGTCGATTTTTTCCAACCTGGAACGGTTTCTCTGGGAGCTCTATGGGCACGACGACCAGGCCGTGAGCGCATTGATGCACACCTTCGAAACCCAGGGTGAAATGACCATCGCCAACGAGTTCTGGTTGCAGGCGCGGATGATCATCGACTCGTACGCGGTCAGCGATGAGCAGACGCTGGAGGAGATCACTTCACTGTATCGCGACACTGGTTACGTCATCGACCCACACACCGCCACCGGCGTGCTCGCGGCGCGTTTGTACCGCCGTAGCCTGGTGGCGCCGATGGTGACCTTGGGCGAGATCTCACCTATTAAATCGGCGGTGTTGCTTGGTGAGTTGGGGATCCCCGTGGCGGCGCAACAACGTCCTATTTCCGAACACGGCCCGGCGCAGATTCATCGCATCCAGTCGGACGACCTTGGTGCTCTTCATCAATTGCTCGGCGCCCTATAACCGGAGGCCCCATGAAGCGAATTCTCGACCCCCTCGACGAACGCATCATCGCCGAACTGCGCCTCAACGCCCGCGCCGCCCACGCCGAGCTGGCGGCCAAGGTCAACCTCTCGCGCAACGCCGTACGCCAACGCATCGAACGCCTCGAACGCGACGGCGCGATCCAGGGCTACACGGTGCGCACCGGGGAGGGCGCGCACGCATCGTCGAACATCAACGCAGTGATCTTCGTCTACCGCTACGACCGCATGCGCGGCGCCGAGGTGTTGCAGGCGTTGCAGGCCATGCCCGAAGTGCTGCAGTGCGATGTGATGAGCGGCGAGTTTGACTTGATGCTGCGAGTCGGCGCGGCGAACCCGGAGCGGGTGCACAAAGTGTGGAAAGAGATCTCGGCGTTGCCGGGGGTGGAGAACACCGTGACGTCGTTTGTGTTGTCGTCGGTGGTCTGAGCCCGGTAGTGCAGATCGTTCCCACGCTCCGCGTGGGAATGCCGCCAGGGACGCTCCGCGCTCCGCTGCTGAGAGGGCGACGCAGAGCGTCACAGGATGCATGCCCACGCAGAGCGTGGGAACGATCAGGTCGCGGGGGCTGTGAGCGATCGTTCCTCACGCTCCGGCGTGGGAATGCCGCCAGGGACGCTCCGCGTTCCGCTGCTGAGAGGGTGACGCAGAGCGTCACGGGATGCATGCCCACGCAGAGCGTGGGAACGATCAGGTCGCGGGGGCTGTGAACGATCGTTCCTCACGCTTCAGCGTGGGCATGCCGCCAGGGACGCTCCGCGCTCCGCTGCTGAGAGGGTGACGCAGAGCGTCACGGGATGCATGCCCACGCAGAGCGTGGGAACGATCAGGTCGCGGAGGCTGTGAACGATCGTTCCTCACGCTCCCGCGTGGGAATGCCGCCAGGGACGCTCCGCGTTCCGCTGCTGGAGGGTGACGCAGAGCGTCACAGGATGCATGCCCACACAGAGCGTGGGAACGATCAGGTCGCGGGGGGCTGTGAACGATCGTTCCTCACGCTCCGGCGTGGGAATGCCGCCAGGGACGCTCCGCGTTCCGCTGCTGCGAAGGTGACGCAGAGCGTCACGGGATGCATGCCCACGCGGAGCGTGGGAACGATCAGGTCGCGGGGGCTGGTATATCGATCGTTCCTCACGCTCCGCGTGGGAATGCCGCCAGGGACGCTCCGCGTTCCGCTGCTGAGAGGGCGACGCAGAGCGTCACGGGATGCATGCCCACGCAGAGCGTGGGAACGATCGAATCCACACCTACCGCTTTGCCCACCCCCTGGTCAAAACGCCCAGAAAATAGAGCAAATTGGCCTATTTAACTGCCAACCCCACCCCCCTAACCTAGATCCCAACAACCTCATCACCCGGATCAAGGACATAACAAAAATGACTGAATACAAACTGGCGCTGGTCGGCTTCGGCGGTGTGAACCGGGCATTGGCTCAACTGATTGCCGAGCGCAACCAGCAGTGGAAAACCGAGCTCGGCTTCACCCTGAAAATCGTCGGTGTGACCGACCTGTTCCTCGGTTCGGTGATGGACCGCCACGGCCTCGACGCCGCGTCACTGGCCAAACTGCCCACCACCAAAGGCGCCATGGCCCAACTCCCCGGCGGCACCGTCGACGCCCTCAACGAAGCCGTGATCAAAGACTGCGGCGCCGACATCATCGCCGAAGCCACCTTCACCAACCCGGTGGACGGCGAGCCCGCCACCTCGTTCTGCCGCTGGGCCCTGGAACGTGGCAAACACGTGGTCACCACCAACAAAGGCCCCATCGCCCTGCACGGCGCCGAACTCAAAGCCCTGGCCCAACGCAACAACGTCGCCTTCGAATACGAAGGTTCGGTGATGAGCGGCACCCCGGTCATTCGCCTCGCCAAACAGTCCCTGGCCGGCAGCTCGATCAGCGGTTTCGAAGGCATCCTCAACGGCACCTCCAACTTCGTCCTCACCTGCATGGAAGGTGGCCTCGGGTTCGCCGAAGCCGTCAGCCAGGCCCAAGCCCTGGGCTACGCCGAAGCCGACCCAACGGCAGACGTCGAAGGCCACGACGTGCGCCTCAAAGTGGTGATCCTCGCCAACGAACTGCTGGACGCCAAACTCACCGTCAACGACGTCACCTGCCGCGGTATCTCCGCCCTCAGCCTCGCCGACATCGAAAAAGCCCGCCACGACGGCGCCCGCTGGAAACTCATCGGCGCCGCCACGCGCCAGGCCGACGGCTCCATCAGCGCCAGCGTCGAGCCGCGCCTGCTGAGCAACGACCACCCCCTGGCGAGCATCAGCGGCGCCACCAACGCCGTGTCGTTCACCAGCGAACTGCTCGGCGCCGTCACCGTCTCCGGTCCGGGCGCAGGCCGCACCGAAACCGCCTTCGCACTGCTGTCGGACATCATCCACATCCACCAATCGGCAACCCGCAAACAGGAGCACACCCTGTGAACGTATCGCGCCTGGCCCTGGCGGTCGTCGAACCGCACATCGAAGTCCTCAACCCGTTTGACGGCAGCATCGTCGGCACCGTCGCCGACGTGTGCGCCTCAGAAGTCCCACACCTGCTCGAGACCGGCCGCAGCGGCGCAAAAGCCTGCGCCGCACTGCCGCGTCATCGCCGCGCAAGCATCCTCGAACAAGCGGCACTGAACATCGAACGCGACGCCAAAGCCTTCGCCCGACTGATCGTCGACGAAGCCGGCAAGACCCTCAAACAAGCCGAAAAAGAAGTCAAACGCTGCGTCAACACCCTCAAGCTCTCCGCCGAAGAGGCCAAGCGCAACGCCGGCGAAATCGTACCGTTCGATGCCTACGAAGGCGCCGAATCGCGCCAGGGCTGGTTCACCCGCGAACCCCTGGGCCTGATCGTCGCCATCACCCCCTACAACGACCCGCTGAACCTGGTCGCCCACAAACTCGGCCCGGCCATCGCCGGCGGCAACGCGGTGATCCTCAAACCGTCCGAGCTGGCGCCGTTGTCGGCGCTCAAACTGGTGTCGTACCTGATCGCCGCCGGTCTGCCTGAAACCGTGGTCACCGTCGCCACCGGCGGCGCCGAACTGGGCAAAGCCCTGGTCGCCGCCCGCGACGTGCGGATGATCTCCTTCACCGGCGGCTTCGTCACCGGCGAACAAATCGCCCGCACCGCCGGCCTGAAAAAACTCGCCATGGACCTCGGCGGCAACGCCCCCGTCATCGTCATGGGCGACTGCAACCTCGACGCCGCCGTCGACAGCTGCGTCTCCGGCGCCTTCTGGGCCGCCGGGCAAAACTGCATCGGCACCCAACGCCTGCTCATCCACGCACCGATCTACGAAGCCTTCCGCGAACGTTTCGTCAACCAGGCCCAAGCCCTCGTCGTCGGCAACCCACTGCTCGCCAACACCGACATCGGCCCGATGATCACCCAACAAGCCGCGCAAAACGCCGAACAGGTGGTCAACGAAGCCCTGCAACAAGGCGCCACCTTACTCTGCGGCCACCGCCGCCAAGGCACCTGCTACGCCGCCACCGTCCTGGAAAACGTCGACCACACCAGCCGACTCTGGCGCAACGAAGCCTTCGCCCCGGTGGTGGTGTTACAGCCGTTCGACACGTTCGATGAAGCCATCGCGTTGGCGAACGAACCTGAATACGCCCTTCACGCCGGGATCTTCACCAACGATCTCAGCACCGCGATGAGCGCTGCCCGGCGAATTGAGGCGGGGGGCGTGATGATCAATGACTCGTCGGATTTCCGGTTTGATGCGATGCCGTTCGGCGGTTCCAAGTACGGCAGTTTGGGCAGGGAAGGGGTGCGCTTCGCGTACGAGGAAATGACCCAGCCGAAGGTGGTTTGTCTGAATACGTTGGGCTGAGGGGCGAGTCAGTCCTAAGGAGTCGCTTTACCTTTCATGTCGCTAAAACGCCATTTTGACGACACGTTGTGTCAGCCCTCTGTGGAGGCGGGCTTGCTCACGAAAAGGTCAGTAAACCCAACCCCGCAACCAAGTCAAACCCCTGTGGGAGCAAGGCTTGCCCGCGATGAACGATAACGCGGTTCAGTTGCTACACCGCGGTGCAGCCATCGCGGGCAAGCCTTGCTCGCGATAGCGGCACACCAGTCAACACCACTACCGCTGACTCACCACCTCACAAGCAGCTCACCAAGACCCGCTTCCCTCCATCTCGCCAACGGCGACAAATCAAAGCTTTTTGTTCGGCTCCCCACCCTGCATTGACCTTTGCGCAAAACCCGCAGGCTCAGTTAACCAATCCCCCTATGCACTGCTTCCACCCATTGCCCCATCACGCACGCTTTCCACCAAGCTGCGTCCAGAGCACCGACCGTGCAGGCAACGTCGCCAATCTCCCCATGAACTAACTTCTGCAAACGTTCATAGCTGAAACGTATCAGCCCCAACAAAAACTCAAATTATGCACAAATGCATTTTATGCTTGACCCACATGCATACCCCCCTATAAGGTGGCTTCACTGTATGCACATACAGTATTTCTAAATCACTATTTATTTGAATCCATTCATGGACGAGGTATTACCCTATGAAAACCACCACTGAAAAATTCGGTGCAACCCCCCATCAACCCAGCCTCTGGACCCGCGCTGACGCGTTGAAAGTCCGGGCCGATGATCCCACCACCACCCAGCCGCTGGTCAGCGCGGATTTCCCGGTACTGAACAACGACGTGTTCATCTGGGACACCATGCCCCTGCGCGACTTGGACGGTAACGTGACGTCCGTCGATGGCTGGTCGGTGATCTTCACCCTGACGGCCGATCGTCATCCAAACGACCCGCAGTACCTCGACGAAGACGGTAACTACGACATCCTCCGCGATTGGAACGATCGCCACGGTCGGGCAAAGATGTACTACTGGTTTTCTCGTACCGGCAAGAACTGGGAATTCGGTGGCCGCGTGATGGCCGAAGGTGTTTCGCCGACCGCTCGCGAATGGGCCGGCACGCCGATCCTGTTGAACGACCGAGGTGAAGTGGACCTGTATTACACCGCCGTCACCCCAGGCGCGACCATCGTCAAGGTGCGCGGTCGGGTGGTGACCACTGAACACGGTGTCAGCATGGTCGGCTTCGAGAAGGTCAAGCCGCTGTTCGAGGCTGACGGCAAGATGTACCAGACCGAAGCCCAAAACGCGTTCTGGGGTTTCCGCGACCCATGGCCTTTCCGAGATCCGAAAGATGGCAAGCTGTACATGCTGTTCGAGGGCAACGTGGCCGGTGAGCGCGGCTCGCACAAAGTAGGCGAGGCAGAAATCGGCGACGTGCCACCGGGTTATGAAGATGTCGGCAACTCGCGCTTCCAGACCGCCTGCGTCGGCATCGCCGTGGCCCGCGACGCCGACGGTGACGACTGGGAAATGTTGCCGCCACTGCTGACCGCCGTGGGGGTAAACGACCAGACCGAGCGCCCGCACTTCGTGTTCCAGGATGGCAAGTACTACCTGTTCACGATTAGCCATACCTTCACCTATGCCGACGGTGTGACCGGGCCTGACGGGGTGTACGGTTTCGTCGCGGACTCGCTGTTCGGCCCTTACGTGCCGCTGAACGGTTCCGGCCTGGTGCTGGGCAACCCGTCCTCGCAGCCATTCCAGACCTACTCGCACTATGTAATGCCAAACGGCCTGGTGACCTCCTTCATCGACAGCGTACCGACCGACGAAACCGGCACGCAGATTCGTGTGGGTGGCACCGAGGCGCCAACGGTGGGCATGAAAATAAAAGGGCTGCAGACGTTCGTGGTGGCCGAGTACGACTACGGTTACATCCCGCCGATGCTCGACGTCACCCTCAAGTAACAGCAACACAGGGGTTTCAGGCAGCGGTTTTGCGGTCGATGACAAAACCGTCGTGGATATGATCGAGATATCCCGCCTGATTCATTGCGACGTTGCTCGCAAGCCCCATTGAACAACGCGTCGTAACCCTCTTCGCGACTGGCTGCAAGGATGCAGCCGGTCGCGAATGCATTTCCGCACTGCGCACTTGGAACGATGAGTTCTCTTAAGCAGTGCAGCAGACCGCCGTACACTTCCCCAACCGCAGCGTCGCTCCTTGCTAAATGACGCTGACGCACCGCATTCACGAGCAAATCCGCTCCGCCATTCCTATGTTTGAAATGCCTGACGCAAGCGCCTCTGTGGGAGCGAGCCTGCTCGCGATGGCGGTGTATAAACAACATTCCGGCCCGCTGTTTATCGTGGCTCCACGAGAGCAGCCACGACCGACATTGCCTTGCGCCATTGCCTACAACTACGCCAGAATCCGCCGGCTTGTGCGTCTTTGGCCGCGTCGGTAGCTTTGATCCTGTCACTGCCCATCAGTGATCGGGTTTAGCAGCCCGTCGAGTTGAGTCGCATCAAGCTTCATCAGTCAGGTATTCCCATCCCTGCACTTGATGGTGGCTGTGCGTGGGGCGCCCCCGGGCGCGCCGATTTCTTAACTCGTCGGTCTGCTAACCCGCGTACAGCTGCCACCCACTCGTTTAGCAGCGAGAGGGTTGTGGCCTCACCAAAGAGAGTTAAGGCTATGGTCAAAATTACACCGAACCCTCCGACTGCAGATGAGCATGTGTCTCGCGCTCAGTCGGCTCGTAATAACAAGCTTGATGATGCTGCCAACCGGGCGTTGGATTACTACCTGAAGCCTACGCCGAAGAAAGAAACGTCTGACAACCCCAACAGCATCTTCCGTATCGCACCTGATGTTGATTCGGAATGCCTGCTTGCCAGTCTCAGTGAAAACCTGGCTTCGGCCAATGCCATGATCAGTGATTTGGCGTTTGATCTTGAGGGTTCGCGACGGCGCGTTGCGATGGGGATTTTGCAGGTGATTGAGGTGAGTGAACTGCTGGCGAATCGGGCTTTGGATATTGTTGAGGTGAGATAGGGCGGGGTGTTGGCTGCCTCTCTGGCGAAAAAAAGGTCTTGCTTGGCAAGACCTTTCATGTAAAAAACCCGAAACGACGAGCGCTCAAATTGTCCAACAACCTGTTGGATAATTGCCCAAGTCAGCAGAACATCAGTAGGGGCGGTAATCGGCAAGCCGACTCTCAAAGTACTGTGCCGTTTCCTGATCAGTGCAGTACAGGTAACACCCTTTCATCCCTCGGGTCATCAGTGTTCGGTACGTGTTTTTGATGATCAGATCTGTCTCCTTCTGCGCGAAATCAGGCCGCTCTTTCATCAGCTTCTTCCAGCCACGAATCGATTTGTCGTACTTGTCACGCTTATGTGGCGATGTCAGGACTTTCCCGTCACGGACGATCAAATCCGGTCCGATGATTACCCCTATATAGTCAACTTCCAGCCCCTGGCAGGTGTGGATGCAACCGACCTGTTCAATGGAGTTTTCTGCAATGATCCACAAACTGCCGTCCTGATCCAGGTTCCACTGACGCGCATAATCCTCGCCGATCACGATATCGGACGCCTGAGGATCTTTTTTGCTCAGCCAAGGCCAGCAGTAACCCGCGACTACGCGAGCTTTGTTTCCGTGGTTTTTCTGCTCAATGGCCGCATGCATTGCCTGCGGGGTGTCGAACATCTTGAACTCGTACTCGCTAGTATCGAGTAGCGGATTGGCAGTCGGTCGAATAGCCAACACGTCATCCAACCACGCTAGATAGCCATCAGAGCCACTGCAACGGAACTGGGAGGACAGCGAATATTCCTCCACCGTTGCGCCCTTGGCTTTGGCAAAGGCACGGATTGCCTGCTTGCTTCCGATGTCGCCCAAGGTCACGCGTTGGTCTTCGTCGATGAAGAAAATCGAGCATTTCGCTGAGCCGATCAGCTCTTTGATTTGGTTCTCGCCCAAGTTTCCATAAAGACCGCTTTTCTCGTTCAGCCTGTGGGCTTCGTCAACGATTAGCGCGTCATACGTGTTGGGCTCAGTATCGATAAACGCGCCCGATCCAGAAAAGAAATTAGAGAAATGGCTACGTTTGATCGTGCCAACCAGCTTGCTTTCGTACACTTTGCGTGGCGCTGCGTTTTTTGAGACGTATTTGCTCATTAACTTCAGCGCGGTGAGGCGTACCAGCAAGTTGATCGCCAGGACGGTTTTTCCTGTTCCTGGGCCTCCTTCGATGATTAGCACCTTTGGGGCTTTTATGGAGGCTTCAGCTCCTGCAACGAGTGCTGACTCGAAAACCTCTTTCTGGTCATCGATCAACACAAACTCAGGTTTGCCATCCATGAGTCCGGTAAGCGCTTCGGCTAGTGCTTTGGATGGACGAATTTTTCCGTTGGAAAGTTCGTAAAGCACCTCTTGGTTGTCACCGTGAGTGATGTGCTTTTTCAGGAAACTTCGTAGTTTCGTCAGTTCCTGCGGGCCTTTGAGGAACAACGGAGCTTTATTGGTATGGGCTTGGTAGTGAGCGGAGTCGATGACGCCATCGCTGACATAGTTATGAAGATAGGCGCAGGGGCGAATTTCAATGCTTTTGTCATAGACCGCTTCGTTGAAACCTTCTAACAGCGCTGCGTACGACCACACTTGGTACGACGGGTGAATGGTTTCAACGAGACCGCCACCTAAGGCTGTTTTGACAATCGCATCCTTGGTGGTTGCACTCGCTTTGCTCCATTGCTTCAGCTCGATCAATACGGCTTTTTTGGCTTGGTTCTCATCACGACCTGTGAGCAAAAAGTCGATGCGCTTCGAGGACTGAGGGATGTGCAGCTCAATAGCCAGGCCAGCATTGCTAGGCAGGTCATCATCTCGAAGCACCTTGGCCATGTAGGTCAAGGATCCTTGCCACGACCTGATCTCTGATGCGCCCACCTTCTTACCGGTAGCCTCTTTGAAGTGCCGCAGGATTACTTCTTCAATATCGTCGTTATCGTTGTCTTTCAGGAATTGCTGTTTGGTCGCTGCGTAAACGATCACAAGAGATCCTTAGAGCACTGAAGGTCAGAGTTGGTCGTACTTTTTGCTGGTGCTTTTGGCTTTGTCGACGGGGTATTTCTGGCCGTTCAGAGCAAGCTTGCTCGTGACCGCTTCGTTGAGATCGACGCCAAGCACGCTACTCAGGCGAACCAAGTACATGAGCACGTCGGCTAACTCGTCCTTCACGGATTGGGCGGTCGTCGGATGCTTAGCGGCAGCCAGTGAATCGGCTTCGTTCATCCATTGGAATACTTCGCACAGCTCGCCCACCTCGCCTGTCAGCGCTAGGAGAAGGTTTTTGGGGGAGTGGAATTGCTGCCAGTCGCGATCATCTGCAAAGCGCTGAAGGGACGCTGCAAGATTTTCCACGTCGATTAATTGTTTGGGTGTGCCATCTGCCTTGCTCACAGGCTTGCCTCTCGTTTGCCGCCAGAAACGTGACCAACAGCCACGTCAGAAATCTAGGGATGGATTGTAGGAGTTTTCTTTTGGCGTAGTGGGCTTTTCACCGATTTACCCTTAGCAGCCGAGCCAGTTCAGGCTGTGTTTTTGGCTGCTTGGTAGCGGTCCTTGACCTCTGCGACACTCAGCCACTTACGGCGTGAATGCACCACTCGATGGCAATTGGCACATAACAATGCGAGGTCCGCGAGCTTGGTTTTATCGCCAGGTTGGAGCGTATGCAGTGGCTTAGTGTGGTGCACATCGATAACACCTTCGATGTCCGGGCCATATGTTTTGCTGAAGTTGAAATCACAGGCTTCGCACTGGAGAACACCGTGCTTCTTGAGGGCTTCGTCCTTTTTTCGTTTTACGAGTTTTTTGTCCCTTTCCCGTACACGGTGCACGCGAGTTAACACTTTTCCTTCCTCTGCTTCGAAGAAGCCCGGTTCGTCCTCCGCACTTAGATCCATTGGCGTAGTAGAAGAAGTGGTTCCGACGTTCGCCTTGATGGCTGCTACGACTTCGGCCAAACGCTCGGGATTATTAGCAAACTCCAGCCATACCAATTCCTCGTCCTTATTTCCTTTTGCAAGACCTGTGCGACCAGTGTTGGTGTAGCTCGGATCCCAACGACGGAAATTGTTGAGCTTCATGCAGACACCATTGGTGTTACGAAAACTCTGGTTCTTGCTCACGCCTGTAGCGGTGCCAATGAGATTGAGGCTCTGTGATAGGGCTCGGACTTCCGGATGATTCACTCCGGGTAAACCATTGCGATGAAGAAGGTACAGGTTCAGGGCTAGGACGAGTTCGTCACGGCTCCAGGGTGGATTGGATTGATTGCTGATAGGTGAAGAGGACATGGCGGGGGCTATCCGTAGGGTTCCCGTTTCGCTGTAGGACGCAGCGCAATATGTCGTCAGAATATTCCCTTCTGATGGCGTTTGGGAATCATACGGCGTTCAAATAATCTTCGATATGGGGAGGAGAGGGAGGCAGCGCGATGTAGCTTGAGCGCTGGGCGGAATTTCGGATGTGATAGGTAAGACCGATTGTTTGCATTGGTTTTGATCAGTGATTCATTCCACCGCAGGCCGCTTTATAGTCATTGAGCTCAAGAAGCCAGGACTCCACTGCGAGTCCACTCCTGGATCAGGGTCAAAAAAGTACGTCATGGCCCACCTGGGTAGGCTACTGCTAGTGGCTTTTTTGATGTCGATTGCGGCAAGGCGCAGCGGCCAGTCCCGCCAAATGTCGCGTTCGTGAGGATGCACGGCCGTGAATTGGCCGCGGCGATCTCCGACATGTTCATGTACGAACGCATACGAGATGATCAGGATCAGCAGCGGATACCGCTCAGGCATACCCTTGGCGACAATCAGCCCAAACTGCAAGCGGCCATCCCTGGGCTCCCAAATTGATAAGTCTCAGCGTGGCGAAGGTAGCTGAGAGGGTTTAAGAGCCATTTCTTACATCTTCTGACTGAAAGTGATGTCGCAGATAATGATGTCGATGCGCTATATTCTTCTCATCCGTCTGCTTTGCGGACTATTTTGGGAGCGAAGGGGGAAGGAATGAGCGACGGCGGTCAGGTAGACATGTTAGGGACAGTCGGGGGCGAAAAAACCGAAGAGGATATGGCGCGGCTGGATCGGGAGATTTCCGAAACTGCAGAGCACCATGACCTACAGTTGCGAGAGTATCCGGTAGAGGTGTTAGTTCAAAAATACTCAGATGGTCTGGAAGTTGATAGTGCTGAAATATTCATTCCAGACTATCAGCGGGAGTTCATTTGGCTTCCAAAGCAACAAAGCAGATTTATTGAATCATTGTTCATGAATCTACCGGTAACTCCTCTTTATATGGGCGAGACAGAAGATGAAATGCACCCCGGAGCATGGGAGGTCATCGATGGTAGTCAACGCTTGAGAACTCTGTACTACTTCATGACGGATCGTTTGATTCTTTGTGATCTGAAAAAAATTAAATCACTCAATGGATTTAAGTATAGCCAGCTTCCAGTCAAGTGGCAGCGTCGAATTAAAGGAAAGGTTGTTAGGATAGCTGTATTGACGGTGCGTTTGGATGAGGGTTCTCGCCGCGAAATGTTCGATCGGTTGAACTCGGGTGGCACCAAGTTGCAGCCAATGGAGCAACGGCGCGGACATAGCGACGGCCCATTCCTTACTCTGATTGAAGAGCTCGCTAAAGATGCGGTATTCAGAAGTACTTGCCCGCTTTCGGAAAAAAGGGCAAAACTTCGAGAGTACGAAGAAATGCTTCTTCGCTTCTTCGCTTACTTGGATAACGCCGAAGGATTCGTTCATGAAGTTACGCCGTTTCTCACTGACTATTTGACAGAAATGAATAGGCGTGCAGAAATAGAGGAGGGGCTGAGCGACGCTTATCGGAGTGAGTTCAATCGCATGATTGCGTTCGTTGAGAAAAATTTCCCTTATGGCTTTCGCAAAGAACCTAACCATAAGACAGTTCCACGAGTCCGTTTTGAAGCTATTGCTGTCGGTGTTGCTAGAGCTCTCCGCGAAGATTCGAGTCTCGCACCGGCTGCTGATGTCGCCACGTGGCTGGAAGGCAAAGAGTTTAAGTTGCACACGAGATCGGATGCCACGAACTCTAGGCCGAAGCTTCTTGATCGGCTTTATTATGTTCGAGATATGTTGCTTGGGCGGGAGCCCGAGACTATGCGAAAAAGGCCGGTTGATGACGACTGGAAGAACTTGGAGCTTTTCTGAGTATGCTAAAGGCCAGGGAAGTCTATGAGACGCGTGTGGAAGAAATCGATATCTATTTCGACTTTCTCTTCAAGGTTGTAGATAGGAGTGCGCAATTGTCACTGGCATTACCATTCGGTGAAGGTGCTCCTGGTGAACGCGAATTGGTGCATATAAATTCAAGTCTGATCGATACACTTAAAGCTAATGGTTTTCTGCTACTTTACAATATAGTGGAGGCATCGGTAAGGCAGGTCTTGCAAGCGATTAGGAATGATATGCAAAAATATGGTCATCATTTTGACGATTTGCATGATGACTTGCAGCACCATTTCGCGACACTAATGAAAGACGATGATATTCGTGGGCGTATAAGGAAGCAGAGAATGGATGGGCGTCCTCCATTAGCCGTCGCTATAATAAATGCCGGCTTTGAAGCTAACAAAATAGGTGGTAATGTTCATTACGGAGAGCTTGAAAAGCTGGCGAAGAAATTCGGTTTCAACCCGGGGAAGGATCCGTATTTGAAGGAGTACAATCTGGCGCCTCTTTTGGAGGTCAAGAATAGGCGAAATGATTTAGCACATGGCAGCTTAGCATTTTTGGCGTGTGGTTCTAATGTCACGATTGATCAGATAATGGCAATAAAGGTCTCCGTAGTCGATTACCTTGGTGTACTCCTCGATAATATTGAAGTCTACCTTTCTAAAAAAGGTTACCTAGCTACGCCTCCAGGCGCGGCGTGACAGGAAGATATTGTGACTGAACTTGAGGGTGAGGTAAGAAGTCGTATCGTGCGCTCTGTAAAAAGGGCGCACACTAAGCCAGAAATTTTGGTTCGAAAGTTGCTGCATTCTTTGGGGCTTCGTTTTCGTGTAAATCGTCGTGATCTTCCTGGGAGTCCCGATATCGTTCTGCCTAAATATAATACGGTTATGTTTGTGCACGGTTGTTTCTGACATAGGTATGGTGGCTGTCGTTTTTCAACAACCCCTAAAACTAGAATGGAGTATTGGCTTCCGAAATTTTCTTCTAATGTGGAGCGAGATGCGAGAAAGGAGGGTGAACTTATCGAGTTGGGTTGGCGGGTTATAATAGTCTGGGAGTGTGAAACTCGCGATGAGGTATCATTGTTAGCCCGCCTAACAAAAGAATTTAGGCCTTCTTGAATTTTTCTGCATGTGCTTTTAGGCTTAGGCCGATAACTTCTCCAAGCCTTACAGGCACTGCATTACCGATCATGCGTCCTACAGCTTTGAACGTGATATCGCTCAACGGCATGAACTTATAATCCAGTGGGAACGATTGTAATAATGCGGCCTCACGAAGCGAGATGCCTCGGTTTTGTTCGGGGTGTCCGAACCGGCCATTTCCGAAACCATAGCAAAGGGTTGTCATGGTTGGGCTCGGCTGATCCCAACGCATCCGGCCATAAACACTTGGGTAGCTCTTTCCGCTTGCTCTTTGATGACACTCCGCTCGAAGTTTAACCGGCCAATCGTTCCAGCTACCCCCTGGACGAGAATGGATAATCCTTTTGAGGTTCAGTGGTGTAAGGCGAGAGGCTCGATGCAAAGGATCATTTGGATCGCACTCTCCTGAGGCAATAGGGGGAAGGTGTGCGATAGCCTGTTCAACGGTCATCGGTTGATCGTTGTGAGTTGGGTTGATCAAGGAGATAGGGCCGAGTTTCGATGCAAGCAGTACGTGGCGACGACGCTGCTGAGGTAGGCCATATTCCGTGCATATCACCCGCTCCGCCCATACGAAATAGTCCATCTCTTTCAGTGCCTTGACGAAGTCGTGATAAACCTCGTGTTTGGTTACGTCAGGCACGTTCTCCATGGTGACAAGCTCGGGTTTTACCTCTTCGATCAGTCGCTTGAAAGCATATAGCAGTGGCCACTTTCGGTCTGACTTAGTATCGCGCCCCTGGTTGTAGCTTGAAAACGGTTGACAAGGAGCGCAGCCAGCCAGGAGCTTGATCGAGCCTGGACGGTACCAGCTAGAGATCTCGCTCCCCGAGACTTCCTCCACGCTCTTCTCTATGAAGGTTGCTCCATTGTTCTCTTCGTAGGCGAATTTGCAGTTGGAGTCAATGTCGTAGCCAGCGCGAACGGACAGGCCCACACGACGCAAACCAGCGGTCAGGCCACCAGCTCCACAGAACAGGTCAACAGTGTCAATCATTGCCATCAAAAAAATGCCCCCAAGGAAAGGCTATTCTACCTTGCTGCGGATAAAAGATCGAGGTCGCTGACTACGGAATGTGCTTCGGCTCTGCTGCGCTGCCGCCTTCATTCGTACCGGGCTTTACGTGATTCTCGACCTGCTTCGGATTTAGCTTTTTCCATTCTGTCCTCCCGAGGGATGTGCTTCTGTTCCCCTAGTCATCTCCCATCCATGTCGGATGCCGCAAAACAGAGTTGGAGGCATGAATAGCTTAGTGGCCCGTAAATTTTAGGGGCTGACAAAGTGGTTTGGATTGGTGAGGATTTTTTCGGACAATTAAAAAGCCGGCTTATGGCCGGCTTCTCGTTGACTGATTCAGCTCGTTTTTGACAAACCTTACCAGCCTTCAAAACGTACATCCGGCTCTTGCGGCCGGCTGTGGGACTTGGTCAGAAAGTGATCTGCCTTGTCGGTGCGAGGCGTGGGCTCGCAAATGTGGGGCGGAGGATACGCGGGTTTGCTTCGGAAGCCCAGGGGTAAGTGGTGTGGAATCATTGGGTTAGGGTGATTCAGGGGGAAAGCAGGGGGCTGCTGCGCAGCCCAGCGGGGATAAATCCCCTCGCCACAAAAAGCTCCTGCCACAGCTCCTGCCACAGCTCGTACTGCAGTTCCTGCCACGGTTTCTGGTCTTGGGTGGGTTAGTCGAACACCGGCGGTCTCTGTTTGTTGAGGGTTGACCACCAGAATACCCAGCCGATCACGTGGATGTGTTGCGCATCGATCTGCTCGGCGCTGAAGACTTCGTCGGGGTAGGCGGTGTTGTTGTGGCTGCGCAGGCGCAGTCGGTTGCCGGGGATTCTGTGCAGGTATTTGATACGCAGCATCCCATCATGTTCGAGGGCATAAATTTGGCCGTCGACGATTTGGGTCAGGCCGCGGTCGATGGCGAGGGTGGAGCCGTCGGCGATGCGTTCGGCCATGCTGTCGCCGACCATAGTGATGCAGATGGCGTCGCTGGGGTTTATTTCCAGGGATTCGAGGTGGCTGCGGGGCAGGCGGATGGATTGGTCGGGGATTTCGACGATGTGGGTTTTGGTTTCGCCGGGGGCGATGGGGACTTCCTTGTAGAAGGGCAGTTCGATGTCCGTGGGTTCCACCACGCTGTAGACGCCATCGTTTTCGGCCGCCTCATAGGTGGTGCCGGGGCCGAGGCCCAATGGGGTTTGCGGGCCTTCGCCGTGGGCGAGCCATTGCGGGCTGACGGTCAGCAGGCTGGCGATGCTGTGGATGCGCCCGGGTGGGATGCCACGGTTGAACCAGTTGTTCACGTGTTGGGATTTCACGCCGTATAACTTCGCGAAGTCGGCGGATCGGATGTTCGCTTCTTTTAGAAGGGCTCGGAAGCGGTCGCCACTGGAAAGTATTTTCATAAACGGAAAGTTTAGGGGCGATGGTGTTTTCGGCAATAAACAAGTCGTTCAAATATATAAGACAATCTTTCCGTTTGCGGGATCTGAAAGGCGCGGGCTAAACGTGCTTAAACGGTATTAATACAATTTCGTATTAGGAAGCATTAAGGCATAAAAAAACCCCGGGGCAAACCGGGGTTCTTTTTAAAGTTTGCTTCAGCCTTTGTAGGCGGCAGCCGACTTGATGATCGCTTCGCGGGCGGCGTCTGCACCGGCCCAGCCTTCGATCTTGACCCATTTGCCTTTTTCGAGATCTTTGTAGTTCGCGAAGAAGTGCTCGATCTGCTGGATCAGCAGCGGTGGCAGGTCGGTGTATTCCTTCACGTCGACGTACAGTTGCGACAGTTTGTCGTGTGGCACTGCGATGACTTTGGCATCGCCGCCGCCGTCGTCGGTCATGTTCAGGATGCCGACTGGACGGGCGCGGATGACCGAGCCTGGGGCGACTGGGTAAGGGGTCACGACCAGCACGTCGAGGGGGTCGCCGTCGTCGGCCAGGGTGTTGGGGATGTAACCGTAGTTGGCCGGGTAGAACATGGGGGTGGCCATGAAACGGTCAACGAACAGGCAATCGCTGTCTTTGTCGATTTCGTATTTGATCGGGGCGTGGTTGGCCGGGATTTCGATCGCGACGTAGATGTCGTTCGGCAGGTCTTTGCCAGCCGGAATCTTGCTGTAGCTCATTGGGCGGTGCCCCCGTTAGTTGACCAAATGACTGGTCGGATTGACCAAAAAGTGGCGGCGATTATAGGCATATTCAGCCGCTGTTGCCACGTTACCAGGGTCGTAGAGACCTTAGTATGACGCCTGATAGACCGGATCTTCGGCCTGAAGTTGCCGCAACCGGGCCAACGGATCCTGGCGGTAGAACGCCTTGAGCTGTTCGTAGACCTTTGGATAGGCCTGGTGCAGCAGGTCTGGGGCGCTGAAGAAGTATTCGCTGGTGACGGCAAAGAACTCCGCCGGGTTCTCGGCGGCGTAGGGGTCGATGACGGTTTCTGCGTCGGGGTTGTGGTCGAGTTGGCGGTCGAGGTCGTCGAAGGCTTGCTGCATGGCGTCGGCCCAGTCGCTGACGCGCATGTCGGCGTGCAGGGGTGGCAGGCCGTTGGCGTCGCCGTTGAGCATATCGAGTTTGTGCGCCAGTTCGTGGATCACCAGGTTGTAGCCGTCCCAGCCGCCGCTGGCCATCACGCCGTCCCAGGCCAGGATGATCGGGCCTTGGGGCCAGGCTTCGCCGCTGTGTTCGCCGTCCCATTCGTGCTCGATGCCGCTGGCGTCGCGGTAGCGCTGGGGGCTGAGGAAGTCGTCGGGGTAGAGGACGATTTCGTGGAAGCCCTGGTACCAGTTCAGCTCGCCCAGGTGCATCAGCGGCAATTGGGCCTGGGCGGCGAGCAGCAGGCGTTGTTCCTGGTGCAGTTCGACGCCGGGCAGGGCGCTGAGGTGTTTATCGTGCAGGAACAGCACGCAGGCTTCCCGCAGCCATTGGTCCTCGGCGGCGCTGATGCCGTCGAGGAAGCTCAATTGTTGGCGCACCCGCTGCCAGGTGTCCTCGGCCACGGGGTGTTTGGCGAGGGTGCGTCGGCGGCGCCAGTTGCTCAGGGACCACATGGCGATCAGCGCGGGTGGGCTTTCGAGGCGCGCTGGCTCAGTTTGCTGCGCACCAGGCTGATGATCATCGGCAGCAGCGACAGCAGGATGATGCCGACGACCAGCAGCGACAGGTTTTGCTTGATGAAGGGCACGTTGCCGAAGAAGTAGCCGAGGGTCACCAGGCCGCCGACCCACAGGATGGTGCCGAGGACGCTGAAGCCGAAGAAGCGTGGGTAAGGCATTTTGCCGACGCCGGCGACGAAGGGCGCGAAGGTGCGGATGATCGGCAGGAAACGCGCCAGGGTCACGGTTTTGCCGCCGTGTTTGTCGTAGAAGTCGTGGGTTTGCTGCAGGTAGTCGCGGCGGAAGATTTTCGAGTCGGGGTTGCTGAACAGTTTTTCGCCAGCGGTGCGGCCGATGAGGTAGTTGGTGCTGTCGCCGAGGATGGCCGCGAGCATCAGCAGGCCGCCCAGTAGGACTGGGTCCATGGCGCCACCGGCGGCTACGGCGCCGGCGATGAACAGCAGGGAGTCGCCCGGCAGGAAGGGTGTGACCACCAGGCCGGTTTCACAGAAGATCACCAGGAACAGGATGGCGTAGATCCAGGTCCCGTAGTTGGTCACCAGCATGTCGAGGTAGACGTCGAGATGCAGAATGAGGTCGAGGGGGTTGAAATCCATGCAAAGCACCTGTGGTGGCGGCCCGACTCGGCAGGCTTGTGGGACTGGCTTTGAGTATGGCTACAGAGTGTGTAGCTTTTTCTTACAAGCCGGGAAGAGCGGCATTATACGGCGAGGATTGTGAAGCGCGTGTTGAGTTTGTAGCGGGGGATTTCGGTGGTTTTGTGGGCGGTGGAGCTCTTTGTGGGAGTGGGCTTGCTCGCGAAGGTGGCGGTCCATTCAACATTGAGGCAACTGAACTACTGCTTTCGCGAGCAAGCTCGCTCCCACAATGAGATCGGGTACGACTGGGAGAGCCAGGCCGGCTGTCAGGCCGCCTCGCGAGCAAGCTTTGCTCCCACAGGTCTGACGGGTGTATGAGTGGGAGAATCAGGCTGGCTGGTAGGCCGCCTCGCGAGCAAGCTTTGCTCCCACAGGTCTGACGGGTGTATGAGTGGGAGAATCAGGCTGGCTGGTAGGTCGCCTCGCGAGCAAGCTTTGCTCCCACAGGTCTGACGGGTGTATGAGTGGGAGAATCAGGCTGGCTGGTAGGCCGCCTTCGCGAGCAAGCTCGCTCCCACAATGGGATCGGGTACGACTGGGAGAGCCAGGCCGGCTGTCAGGCCGCCTCGCGAGCAAGCTTTGCTCCCACAGGTCTGACGGGTGTATGAGCGGGAGAATCAGGCTGGCTGGTAGGCCGCCTTCGCGAGCAAGCTCGCTCCCACAATGGGATCGGGTACGACTGGGAGAGCCAGGCCGGCTGTCAGGCCGCCTCGCGAGCAAGCTTTGCTCCCACAGATCTAGCGGGTGTACGACTGGGAGAGCCAGGCCGGCTGTCAGGCCGCCTCGCGAGCAAGCTTTGCTCCCACAGATCTAGCGGGTGTACGACTGGGAGAGCCAGGCCGGCTGTCAGGCCGCCTCGCGAGCAAGCTTTGCTCCCACAGATCTAGCGGGTGTACGACTGGGAGAGCCAGGTCGGCTGTTAGGCCGCCTCGCGGTGGACGTTGATCTCGGGGCCCCGTTAACCACGCTGGCCGAACGCAGGCATTGTGGAGTGGGCAACCCGGCATGGATGCCGGGTTAGCCGCGCTGGGCCATGGATGGCCCTTCGCGGCGGGCCCACGGAGCAATGCCGGAGTGAGGGCATGCCGAGCCTAAGCGAGGCACCGAGTGGTGGGGCAAAAGCGGTTTTGGTTACTTTTGGCGCTCTTCCAAAAGTGACCCGCCGTCAGGGCGGAACCCTAAGCCGCCGTTACCGCAGCAATGGATATGTCCCCGATCATTGCTCCGAACGGCTCAGATCCCGTCGCTGATCGGCAACACGTAGTTCTTGAACTCGGTGTCTTCCTTGAACCCAATCGACTCGTAGGTCTTCTGCGCCACTTCGTTGTTGCTGCTGGTGGAGACGCGCATGCGTACGGCGTTGGTTTCCTTGGCCATTTTTTTCGCGGTGCGAATCAGGTTGTCGGCCACCAGCTGGCGGCGGGCGTCTTCGGCGACGTAGATGTCGTTGAGGATCCACACGCGCTTGAGTGACAGCGACGAGAAGCTTGGGTAGAGCTGGCAGAAGCCCAGCAATTTGCTGTCGTCATCATCAGGCAAGGCCAGGTAAATCACCGACTCCTTGCGGCGCAGGCGTTTTTCGAGGAAGGCTCGGGACGAATCCGGGTAGGGCAGGGAGCCGTAGAATTCCCGGTATTTGACGAACAATGGGGTCAGCAGGTCCAGGTGTTCCAGGGTCGCTTGGATAATCCGCATGGTAGGTCTCGTCTGCAAAGGTCGACAGATATTCAGACAACAATGTCGCGCTGCCGTGCTTTTGATGCTGCCTGAAAGCGGATCAAAAACGCAATCGGATAAACGGATCAGTTTCGGGGCGGCGCCAGTAGGAAATTACCTTTCATATCGGCAGCGTTTTCCGAATCCAGAGTGTGAACCTGGGCTTCGTCCTTCAGATTGACCCCTGAAAGCTGGCGGCGACAGGCTTCGCGCATCAGGTAGATCAGGCGGTGGGCGGCCATGCCGTAGCTCAGGCCTTCGAGGCGGACATTGGAGATGCAGTTGCGATACGCATCGGTCAGGCCGACCTTGGGCGCGTAGGTGAAATACAGCCCCAGGCTGTCGGGGGAGCTGAGGCCGGGGCGTTCGCCGATCAGGATCACCGACATTTTCGCGCCGAGCCGCTGCGCCACTTCATCGGCTACGGCGACGCGGCCTTGCTCCACTAAAACTATTGGCGACACAGACCAACCGTCAGCAGCGATCTGCTCTTCCAGCCGCGCCAGGAACGGCAAGGTATGGCGATGCACCGCCAGCGCCGACAGGCCATCCGCCACGACGATGGCCAGATCCACGCCGCCAGGGTGGGCCGCCGCGTAATCCTGCAGGACCTGCGCGGAGGCGTCGTCGAGCCGTCGGCCCAGGTCCGGGCGCTGTAGATAACTGTTGCGGTCGCTGGCCGCGCTGTGGAGCAACAGGCTCTCACGGCCGCGCTCGCTCAGTTGAGCGCGAATGCCCTGATGATCGAACGCCAGGTGCACCGCATCGCGGGCCTGGGCGTGGGCGAACTGGAAATCCAGTTGCGCCGAGGTCGGCAGGCTGGTGCCAGTGCGCCCCAGGGCGATGCGCGCCGGGGTGAGGTTGCGCAGATTCAGCCAAGGGTTTTGTGGGTCGACAGGTGATTTATCCATGGGCAGCTCACTTATCCCAAATGCGCGAGGGCGTGACGAAACGCCGGAGGCAGGTTGTCGCCGAACCGCACCCGGCCATCGGCCTGGGTGAAGATGCCCATGTTCGCCAGCCATGTTTCGAATTCCGGCGCCGGCTTCAGGCCCAGGGTCTGGCGGGCGTAGAGGGCGTCGTGGAACGAGGTGGTCTGGTAGTTGAGCATGATGTCGTCGGAGCCGGGGATGCCCATGATGAAGTTGATCCCGGCCACGCCCAGCAGGGTCAGCAGGGTGTCCATGTCGTCCTGGTCGGCTTCGGCGTGGTTGGTGTAGCAGATGTCGCAGCCCATCGGCACGCCCAGAAGCTTGCCGCAGAAGTGGTCTTCGAGGCCGGCGCGGATGATCTGTTTGCCGTTGTACAGGTACTCCGGGCCGATGAATCCTACAACCGTGTTCACCAGGAACGGGTTGAAATGTCGCGCCACGGCGTAGGCCCGGGTCTCGCAGGTCTGTTGATCGACACCGTGGTGGGCGTTGGCTGACAGCGCGCTGCCCTGGCCGGTTTCGAAATACATCAGGTTGTTGCCCAAGGTGCCGCGGTTCAGGCTGAGCCCGGCGTCGTAGCCTTCTTTCAAGACGCTCAGGCTGATGCCGAAACTGGCGTTGGCCGCTTCGGTGCCGGCGATGGACTGGAACACCAGGTCCAGGGGCACGCCGCGGTTCGCTGCTTCGATGGAGGTGGTGACGTGGGTCAGCACGCAGCCTTGGGTGGGGATGTCGTAGCGCTGGATGATGGCGTCGAGCATTTCCAGCATCGCGCAGATCGAGGCGGTGCTGTCGGTGGCCGGGTTGATGCCGATCATGGCGTCGCCGTTGCCGTAGAGCAGGCCGTCGAGGATGCTCGCGGCGATGCCGGCCGGTTCGTCGGTGGGGTGATTGGGTTGCAGGCGGGTGGACAGGCGCCCGCGCAGGCCGAGGGTGCCGCGGAATTTGGTCACCACGCGGATTTTCTGCGCCACCAGCACCAGGTCTTGCACGCGCATGATCTTCGACACGGCGGCGACCATTTCCGGTGTCAGTCCCGGGGCCAGCGCTCGCAGGCTCTGTTCATCGGCGGCGTCGCTGAGCAGCCAATCGCGAAAACCGCCGACGGTGAGGTGGCTGACGGTGGCGAAAGCTTGTTTATCGTGAGTGTCGACGATCAGCCGGGTGACTTCGTCGACCTCGTAAGGAATCAGCATTTCTTGCAGGAAATGGCTGAGGGGCAGGTCGGCCAGCGCCATTTGCGCGGCCACGCGCTCACCATCGTTGAGCGCCGCGACCTCGGCCAAAAAATCCCCGGAACGCGCCGGGCTGGCCTTGGCCATCAGGTCTTTGAGGCTGTCGAAGCGGTAGGTCTGGGCGCCGACGGAATGGGCGAATGCGGCCATGGGGCGGTGTCCTCCTGGTTCTCTAAATACTCAAATACACCGCAGATCCAACTCTGTGGAAGAACCCAGTGAGAGAGCCCAGTGGGAGAACCCAGTGGAAGAACCCAGTGGGAGAACCTTGTGGGAGCAAAGCTTGCTCGCGATAGCGGAGTGTCAGAAAAGTATTCTCCACTGATACACCGCTATCGCGAGCAAGCTTTGCTCCCACAGAGCCTCCCACAGAGCCCCTCCCACAGAGTCCTTCCCAAGAGCCCTTCCCAAGAGTTTTCCCACACAGGAAGGGAACTGCGTGCACTTTTAAATGGCAGGCACCAGGCCCTCGGCCCGGTGCCGGTGCAACTTCAGATACCTGTGAGCATAGCGTCCGCCGGTGCATCGGAGCGTTGCTTGGCGGTCAGTTGGAAATACAGGTAGCCAACAATCATGAAACCGAGGAACACCAGCCCGATCACGGTGTTGAACCACGCCATCGCCACCAGGCACACCACCGCCAGGAACAGCGCAATGCCCGGCACGATCGGGTAGCCCGGGGCGCGGAAGGTGCGTTCCAGGTTCGGTTCGGTCTTACGTAATCTGAACAGGCTGAGCATGCTGATGATGTACATCACGATGGCGCCGAACACCGACATGGTGATCATCGCCGCCGTCAGGCTCATGCCTTGCAGGTTGACCAGGCCATCGCTGTAGATCGCCGCGATGCCGATGACGCCGCCGGCCAGGATCGCCCGGTGCGGGGTCTGGAAGCGCGACAGTTTCGCCAGGCCACGGGGCAGGTAACCGGCACGGGCCAGGGCGAAGAACTGCCGCGAGTAGCCGAGGATGATCCCGTGGAAACTCGCCACCAGGCCGAACAGGCCGATCCACACCAGCATGTGCATCCACGTTGAATCGTTGCCGACCACGGCCTTCATGGCCTGGGGCAGCGGGTCGTTGATGTTCGACAGTTGGCGCCAGTCACCCACGCCGCCGGCCATGATCATCACGCCGATGGCCAGGAACACCAGGGTCAGGATGCCGCTGACGTAAGCGCGGGGAATCGTGCGTTTCGGGTCCTTGGCTTCTTCGGCGGCCATGGCCGCGCCTTCGATGGCGAGGAAGAACCAGATCGCGAAGGGGATCGCCGCGAAAATGCCCGGGATCGAGGCGAGGCTGAACTCATTGGAGCCGGCCCAGCCGTTGAGCACGAAGTTACTGAAGCTGAAGCCCGGCGCGACCACGCCCATGAACACCAGCAACTCGGCGACCGCCAGCACGGTGACCACCAGCTCGAACGCGGCGGCGATGCTGACGCCGAGGATGTTCAGGGTCATAAATATGATGTACGCGCCGACCGCCGCGAGCTTGGGGTCCAGCTCGGGAAATTGCACGTTGAGGTAGGCGCCAATCGCCATCGCGATGGCCGGGGGCGCAAAGACGAATTCGATCAGGGTGGCGATCCCGGCGATCAATCCGCCTTTCTCGCCAAAGGCCCGTCGGCTGTAGGCAAAAGGCCCGCCGGCGTGAGGAATTGCGGTGGTCAGTTCGGTGAAACTGAAGATGAAACAGGTGTACATCAACGCCACCATGAGGGCGGTGACGAGAAACCCGAGGGTCCCTGCGGTGCCCCAGCCGTAGCTCCAGCCGAAGTATTCACCGGAAATCACCAGGCCGACGGCGATGCCCCATAAATGCAGGGTGCCGAGTGTGGGTTTGAGTTGAGTGGTAGAAGTCATAAGTCCTCTCTGTCTTTTTTATTGTTTGATCTGCTGGACTTTCGGGATTGCTGTGGAGCGGGCACGCAAGGCTCATGCCAGAGCGGTGGGGCATTGATTCTGTGTGTGAGTTGATTGTTCCCACGCTCTGCGTGGGAACACAGCCAGGGACGCTCCGCGTCCCAAAGAGCCGAACGCGGAGCGTCCGTAGAGGCATTCCCACGCAGAGCGTGGGAACGATCAGCCGGGCGCAATTTCCCGCAGGTTAGAAGAACCCCAACGGATTGATGTCGTAGCTCACCAGCAAATTCTTGGTCTGCTGGTAATGGTCGAGCATCATCTTGTGCGTCTCACGACCCACGCCGGACTTCTTGTAGCCACCGAACGCGGCGTGCGCCGGGTACAGGTGGTAGCAGTTGGTCCAGACGCGACCGGCCTTGATCGCCCGGCCCATGCGGTAGGCGCGGTTGATGTCGCGGGTCCAGAGGCCGGCGCCGAGGCCGAACTCGGTGTCGTTGGCGATCGCCAGGGCTTCGGCTTCGTCCTTGAAGGTGGTGATGCTCACCACTGGGCCGAAGATTTCTTCCTGGAACACGCGCATTTTGTTGGTGCCCTTGAGCAGGGTCGGCTGGATGTAATACCCGGTCGCCAGGTTGCCCTCGAGTTTTTCCACCTTGCCACCGGTCAGCAGCTCGGCGCCTTCGCCCTTGGCGATTTCCAGGTACGAAAGAATCTTGTCGAATTGCTGCTCGGACGCCTGGGCGCCGACCATGGTCTCGGTGTCCAGCGGGTCGCCACGCTTGATCTGCAGGACTTTCTTCATCACCACTTGCATGAATTCGTCGTAGATCGACTCCTGCACCAGGGCGCGGGATGGGCAGGTACAGACTTCGCCCTGGTTGAAGAACGCCAGCACCAGGCCTTCGGCGGCTTTTTCAATGAAGCTCGGCTCGGCTTGCATAATGTCTTCGAAGAAAATGTTCGGCGACTTGCCGCCCAGTTCTACGGTAGACGGGATGATGTTCTCGGCGGCGCATTTCATGATGTGCGAGCCCACCGGGGTGGAACCGGTGAAGGCGATCTTGGCGATGCGCTTGCTGGTGGCGAGGGCTTCGCCGGCTTCTTTGCCGAAACCTTGCACCACGTTCAGTACGCCAGGCGGCAGCAGGTCGCCGATCAGCTCCATGAGCACGCAGATGCCCAGTGGGGTTTGCTCGGCCGGCTTGAGCACCACGCAGTTACCGGCGGCCAGGGCCGGGGCGAGTTTCCAGGCGGCCATCAGCAGCGGGAAGTTCCACGGGATGATCTGCCCGACCACGCCCAGCGGTTCATGGATGTGGTAGGCCACGGTGTTGCCGTCGATCTCGGCGGCGCTGCCTTCCTGGGCCCGCAGGCAACCGGCGAAGTAGCGGAAGTGGTCGGCGGCCAGGGGGATGTCGGCGTTGAGGGTTTCACGCACGGCCTTGCCGTTGTCCCAGGATTCGGTGATCGCCAGCACTTCGAGGTTGGCTTCGATGCGGTCGGCGATTTTCAACAGGACCAGCGAACGCGCCTGGGCCGACGTGGCACCCCAGGCATCAGCAGCAGCGTGGGCGGCGTCCAGGGCTTTTTCGATGTCTTCGGCCGTGGAGCGCGGGAATTCGGCAATGGGCTGGCCATTGACCGGGGACGTATTGGTGAAGTACTGACCTTTGACAGGCGCGACGAATTCGCCGCCGATGTAGTTACCGTATTTAGCCTTGAACGAAACGATAGCGCCTTCAGTACCGGGGTGAGCGTAACGCATGATGAGTTCTCCTTGGCTTTTGTGCTTATTGGGGAGCCGCGCAAAAACGCGCTGGTACTTAAGCCTAGAGCAAAGGTCGGGCCATTGCCTTGCAGGGCCCGTAAATCAAGACTTTAGGAGGAGTTGGTCGGACAAACGGATGCCCTGCGTGACGATTGCGATACAGCGGGTGTGACAGTTTGTGCCAGATACGAGACAGTCTGTGACCGGCAGGTCGCGCCAGCATTGCAAAGGTGGTTGGGCTGGAGGATGCTGGACATTCAGCACAGCTCCTGCGGGAACAAAGGTCTGTGGGGGTAAGGTCTGTGGGAGCAAGGTTCGACAGTTGCTCCAGCAGGCCGCAACCTTTGGGGAGAATAATAAGAACATGCACAGCAACCACTTGAGTCGCCATGCCCAGCAAGTCCTGACGGTCACCCAGGGCAAGGCCCATTTGCAGGGCCCTGGCAGCGATCCGTCGATTGCCCGTTCCTGGCTGCGCTGCCTCGAGGACTATCACCTCGACCCGGCCCAGAACCTGGCGCCGACGGTGCTCGAACATGGCCGGGTGCTGGAAAGCCGCGAGCGCTTGCAACAGGTGCTGCACATCGCCGGCAATGAAATGACCAGCCTGCACCAGCAACTCTCCGGCGCCGGCCACGCGGTGCTGCTGACCGACGCCCGGGGCGTGATCCTCAACTGCGTCACCGCCCCCAGCGAACGGAAGATTTTCGAACGGGCCGGCCTCTGGCTCGGCGCCGATTGGAGCGAAGCCTGCGAAGGCACCAACGGCATCGGCACCTGCCTGGTGGAGCGCCAGGCCCTGACCATCCACCAGGAAGAACATTTTCGCGGCCGCCACACCGGCCTGACCTGCTCGGCCAGCCCGGTCTTCGACCCCCAGGGCGAACTGCTGGCGGTGCTCGACGTGTCTTCGGCCCGGCCGGACGTGTCGCGCCAGAGCCAGTTCCACACCATGGCCCTGGTCAATCTCTCGGCGAAGATGATCGAGAGCTGCTATTTCCTCCGTTGCTTCGACAATCAATGGCTGCTGCGCTTCCACTTGCAGGCCGAGTCCGTAGGGCTGTTCAGCGAAGGCTTGATGGCGTTCGACGGCGAAGGGCGGATCAGCGCCGTCAACCAGAGTGCGCTGAACCTCTTGGGGCATATTCGCGGCCGCTTGCTGGGCCAGCGGGTGGAGGACTTTTTCGATTGTTCGTTGGACGAATTGCTCGGCCGCGCGAGTGTAAGTGCCAGTGCGAGCTGGCCGCTGCGCACCCGTGACGGCCGGCATTTGTTCGCCGTGTTGCGTGGTCAGCCGCGCAGTGTGCCGGTGCCGGTTGCGCCGCTGCTCAAGGCCATCGAGCCCGCTCGCCTGCCAGGCATCTGCCTGGGGGATGCGGCGTTGCAGGAGCATTTTCGCAAAGCGCTGCGGGTGTTCGAGCGCGATGTGCCGCTGCTGATCCAGGGCGAAACCGGCTCCGGCAAGGAGGCGTTTGCCAAGGCCGTGCACCACGCCAGCCAGCGCGCCGGCAAGCATTTCGTCGCCCTCAACTGCGCGGCCATCCCGGAAAGCCTGATCGAAAGCGAGCTGTTCGGTTATCGCGGCGGCAGCTTCACCGGCGCGCGCAAGGAAGGCATGCGCGGCAAGCTGCAACAGGCCGACGGCGGCACGCTGTTCCTCGATGAAATCGGCGACATGCCCTTGGCCTTGCAGACCCGTTTGCTGCGGGTGCTGGAAGATCGCCAAGTGGTGCCCATCGGCGGCGAGCCCGAGGCGGTGAACGTGCGCATCATCAGCGCCACCCACCGGCAGTTGCTGGATCGGGTGCAGGACGGCAGTTTTCGTGAGGATTTGTACTACCGCCTCAACGGCCTGGAAATCCCACTACCGGCGTTGCGCGAACGCAGCGATAAGTCGCAGTTGCTGGATTTTCTGCTGGCTGAAGAGAGCGGGGCCGAGACGGTGCTCATCGACGAACCGGCGCGCCAGGCGTTGCTGGGGTTCGACTGGCCGGGCAACGTGCGGCAATTGCGCAATGTGCTGCGAACCCTTGCCGCGCTGTGCGATGGCGGGCGGATCGGGTTGGAGGACTTGCCGGCCATGATCCGCCAGCGTCCGTCGATGGCGCTGGTTGAAGCGGTGGCGGAGCGGCCGCTGGCGGATGCCGAGCGGCTGGCGTTGCTCGATGCGCTGGAGCGCCAGCGCTGGCACATGACCCACACGGCGGAACAACTGGGGATCAGCCGCAATACCCTCTACCGCAAGCTGCGTAAACACGCGATTGCCCGATAACCGCGGCGCGGCCATTCGCGAGCAAGCCCGCTCCCACATTCTGACCGCATTCCTCCTGAAGAAACTCGGTCAACTGTGGGAGCGGGCTTGCTCGCGAAGGCGGCACTTTCAACATCAATGCAGCTGATCCACCTCTATCGCGGGCAAGCCTTGCTCCCACAGTTGAGCGCATTCCTTCTGAAGAAACTCGGTCAACTGTGGGAGCGGGCTTGCTCGCGAAGGCGGCGGCACTTTCAACATCAATGCAAGCTGATCCACCGCTATCGCGGGCAAGCCTTGCTCCCACAGAAGGCCGTCTGTGCACCGGGGGCTCAAACACAAGGTGCGATTTCCCCCTCCCTACGCTAACCTGCGGCCATGTTTTACGAGGTCGACTATGCACATCCATATTCTCGGTATTTGCGGCACTTTCATGGGTTCGATGGCGGTCCTGGCCAAGGAGCTGGGTCATCACGTGACCGGCTCCGACGCCAACGTCTACCCGCCGATGAGCACTCAGCTGGAAGCTCAGGGCATCGAACTGACCCAAGGTTATGACCCGGCGCAACTGGACCCGGCGCCGGACCTGGTGGTCATCGGCAACGCCATGTCCCGTGGCAACCCGGCGGTGGAGTACGTGCTCAATAAGGGCCTGCCGTACGTGTCCGGGCCGCAGTGGCTGGCCGATCACGTGCTGCAGGGCCGTTGGGTCCTGGCCGTGGCCGGCACCCACGGCAAGACCACCACCAGCAGCATGCTCGCCTGGGTGCTGGAGCACGCCGGCATGAGCCCGGGTTTCCTGATCGGTGGCGTGCCGCAGAATTTCTCGGTGTCGGCGCGCCTGGGTGGCACGCCGTTCTTCGTGATCGAGGCCGACGAATACGACAGCGCGTTTTTCGACAAGCGCTCGAAATTCGTCCACTATCGTCCCCGCACCGCGATTCTCAACAACCTTGAGTTCGATCATGCGGACATTTTCCCCGATCTGCCGGCCATCGAGCGGCAGTTCCACCATTTGGTGCGCATCATCCCCAGCGAGGGCCTGGTGATTCACCCGACCACCGAGCCGGCCTTGCAACGTGTGATCGAGATGGGTTGCTGGACCCCGGTGCAAACCACCGGTGCGGGTGGGCAGTGGCAGGTGAAGTTGCTCAAGGATGACGGTTCGCAGTTCGAAGTCATGTTCGAAGGCCAGTCCCAAGGCGTGGTCGAGTGGGACATGACCGGCCAGCACAACGTCGCCAACGCCCTGGCAACTTTGGCGGCGGCCCGGCATGTCGGCGTGGTGCCGTCCATGGGTATTGCCGCGTTGAGCGCGTTCAAGAGCGTGAAGCGGCGGATGGAGAAGGTCGCCGAAGTGCGCGGCATCACCATCTATGACGACTTCGCCCACCACCCGACCGCCATCGCCACTACCCTCGACGGTTTGCGCAAGCGCATCGGCGATGCGCCGCTGATCGCGATCATCGAGCCGCGTTCCAATTCCATGAAGCTCGGGGCGCACCGTGATGGCCTGCCGGAAAGCGTGGTCGATGCCGACCAGGTGATCTGGTACGCACCGGCCAACCTCGGCTGGGACCTCGGCGCCACTGCGGCGCTGTGCACGGTGCCATCGATTGTCAGCGATTCCCTGGAAGGCATCATCGAGCGCGTGAAGAGCCAGGCCCAGCCCGGCACCCACGTGGTGATCATGAGCAACGGCGGCTTCGGCGGCCTGCACGGCAAACTCGCCGAGGCCCTGAAATGAGCAATGGCCCCGAACGCATCACGCTGGCGATGACCGGTGCGTCCGGCGCCCAGTACGGCTTGCGCCTGCTCGATTGCCTGGTGCGTGAAGACCGCGAGGTACACTTCCTCATCTCCAAGGCCGCGCAACTGGTGATGGCCACCGAGACCGACGTGACCCTGCCGTCCAAGACCCAGATGATGCAAGCCTTCCTCACCGAATACACCGGTGCGGCGGCGGGGCAGATTCGCGTGTATGGCAAGGAAGACTGGATGTCGCCAGTGGCCTCGGGCTCCGGCGCGCCGGCCGCCATGGTGGTGGTGCCGTGTTCCACCGGGACGCTGTCGGCGATTGCCACCGGGGCCTGCAACAACCTGATCGAGCGGGCGGCGGACGTCACGCTCAAGGAGCGCCGCCAGTTGATCCTGGTGCCGCGGGAAGCGCCGTATTCGAGCATTCACCTGGAGCACATGCTCAAGCTGTCGAACATGGGCGTGACGATCCTGCCGGCCTCGCCGGGTTTCTATCACCAGCCGCAGACCATTGATGACCTGATCGATTTCGTGGTCGCGCGGATCCTCAATCTGCTGAACATCCCTCAAGACATGCTGCCTCGTTGGGGCGAGCACCATTTGAGCAGTGATGAATAAGCTGCTGATCGTGCTGCTGGCGCTGCAACTGACCGGCTGCGCCACCGCCCGCACCCTCGACGCCGCCAAGCCGGGGGCGCCGGTGGTGTATGCGGGCACGCGCCTGGATCTGTACGCCCTCAACGGTGGTTGCTGCGCCAAGGACCGCTTTGGTGCCGAGGCACCGCGTTACCCGGGGCTCGATCTGCCGGGCAGTGCGCTGCTCGATACCTTGTTGTTGCCGTTGTCGTTGTTTACGGCGATAGGTGTGGGGTTTCAGGCTACAGGTGGGTTGTAAAAGATCTAACTGTGTTGAAGGATCTATCTGTGGCGAGGGGATTTATCCCCGCTGGGCTGCGAAGCAGTCCCCAAAGACTGGGCTATTACCCCTGGCAGCTGCATGACACTTTGGGCCATTTGGGGGCCGCTTCGCAGCCCAGCGGGGATAAATCCCCTCGCCACAATGATCGCGCTGTCCCAGATGTCACTTTATTTGCCGAGCTTACGCAACTCATCCGACTCCACCACCCGCACCCCATCCTGTTCTTCCAGCGCCAGACGCCACATGGCGCGGGCCAGTTGGCAGGCTTCGATGCCGTGGTACTTGCCCGGGATCAGCTTCGACAGCGGTCCGGCCAGTTGCTCGGCCAGGCGCGGTTCAACCCGGTCGCCCAGCAGCAGGGAAGGCCGGCAAATGGTCAGTTGCGGCCAGCCCTGGGCCTTGAGTGCCGCCTCCATTTCACCTTTGACCCGGTTGTAGAAGATCGATGACTTGGCGTCGGCCCCCAGCGCGCTGATCACCACCAGGTGCCGTGCGCCCAGTTCCCGGGCGCGCTTGGCAAACGTCACCACCAGGTCCAGGTCCACCGCGCGAAAGGCTGCTTCAGAGCCGGCTTTCTTGATGGTCGTGCCGAGGCAGCAGAAGGCGATATCGACCTGGCCACTGAGTTGAGGCAGCACCTGGGCCGGCTCCCCAACCGGGTTTTCCAAGTGTGGATGTTCAGCCAGTGGCCGGCGTGAAGGCGCCAAGACGCGAGTGATGGTCGGCTCGTTGAGCAGCCGGTCCAGTAGGTGTTCCCCGGTCAGCCCGGTCGCACCGGCGAGCAAAACATGCTGAGGCGTCAAGTACATAGTGTTTCCCCCTTGATACGGTTCAGCTTAGTTGCTCTTTGTCGCCTCGTCGTTCAATGCAGCACTTTGCAATGCTTTACGTGCCTGCTGTTTGCGCAGCAGTTGCCAGTGGGAAAGGACCGTCCTCGGCGCCCACATCTGTGGTTCGGAGGCTTCGAAGTTGTCGGCCTGTTCGCGCTCGGCCACGGTGGCCTTGGCCCGCTTGAAGGCCTGCTCCAGGTCGTCGGTCTGGTTCAATGCCTGGGCGAACAACGCATCGCCGAAATAGGTGAAGTTGGCTTCCTCGGAGCAGCCGAAGGACACCCGGTCGGCCCGGGAGGCGGTCATGATCAGCGTGCGTTCATCCTTGAGTACCGGGATGAAACCGCCGGAATAACAGGCCGAGATCACCACGATCTTGTCGCGGTTCTTCAGCGGTGCGAGGACCACGGCCAGTTCATCGGCGGGCAGGTCGGCCAGTTCCATGCGCGGCTGGTCGAGCACCAGTTCATGCTCGCTGGTGCCGTGGCTGGTCAGGTAGATGAAAATCAGGTCTTCCGGGCCGCTGCGTTCGGCCAGGGTGGCGGCGGCGCGGCGCAGGCTTTCGCGGCTGGCCATGGGCCGGTCGCCGAGGTGATCGCGGTGGTTCACCAGGCGGATCTGGCCGAATGCGCCGAAACGGCTGGTGAGCATGTTGGCGACATAGTCGGATTCGCGCAGGAACACGCTTTGCTTGCCGTCGCCACCCAGGGTCAGGCTGTACAGCTCCACCGCCGGGGTCGAGGCCGGGATGTTGGCCAGGGCGTCCTCCAGCAGGCGGCCTTGGGCCAGCAGGCCGAGTTCGAGGACATCCGGCAGCAGCCGGCCATCAGCGTCGCGCACCCGCTGGCCGTTGGCCCAGGTGCCGCTTTGCACGGTGCCGTCGGTCAGCGCCAGGGTGCCGCGCCCGTGGTAACTGTCGCTTTCGAACTGGCCGACGTAAAAACTGCCGTCGGGCAGGTTCAGGCGGCCTTCGCCGGTAAAGCGCCAATCATTGAATTGACCGAGATAGTGGCTGCCGTCGGCACCGATCAGTTCGCCCTTGCCGGTCAGTGCGCCATCCTTGAACTGCCCGATCCAGACATCGCCGTCGGCATTTTCGTAGCGACCGCGACCGTTGAGCTGGTTGTTTTTGAAACCGCCGATGTAGACATCGCCATCGGCACTGTTGAAGGTGCCCTTGCCTTGCAGTTGCCCGTCGACAAAATGGCCGGTGAACTGGTTGCCGCTGGCATCGAAGCGCTGGCCTTCGCCGTTGGGCTTGCCGTTGACGAACGGGCCCTGGTACTGGCTGCCGTCGTCGAGTTCCAGGCGTCCGAGGCCGGTGTAGCGGTCGGCCTTGAACTCGCCCCGGTAGGTCATGCCGTTTTCCTTGAGCGTCCCTTCACCGTCCCGCCGCCCCAGCTTGAAGCCGCCGGTGTAGCTGCTGGTCGGTGTGGTCAGGCTGCCCTGGCCGTGGAACAGGCCTTGCTGGAGTTGGCCGCGATAGACCTCGCCATTGCTGCCATGCCATTCCCCGGTGCCGTGCCACTGGCCTTTGTCGAACTGCCCGGCGTACCAGCTGCCATTGGGGTAATCGATGCGCCCCTGGCCTTGCAGCAACCCGTCCACCAGGTCGCCGCGATAGCGGCCGCCGTCGGGCAGGCGCGCGTCGGGAGGCAGCGGCGATTCGCTGTTGCCACAGGCGGTGAGCAGCAGGGTCAGGGTCAGTGGGACGAATAAGCGCATAACGGGATCCAGGTCATCAGGCCACGAGTATGCCGCAGCTATGCGCGTTGAACATAGGAAAGCGATGCGAAACTGCCTGGACGGTTTCGCATTTGCGCAGGTTTACACGAAGCAGAGCGACAGCGGCTCGGCGATGTAGGCCGGTTTTTCCGAACCTTCGATCTCCAGCGTGGCGGTGGCCTTGAGCAGCCATTGGCCAGGTTTTTTCTCGGTGACTTCCACCAGGTCGACCTTGAGCCGGACCTTGGAATCGACCTTCACCGGTTGGATGAAGCGCACGCTGTCCAGCCCGTAGTTGACGACCATTTTCACGCCCTCGGGCAGGATCAGGATGTCTTCCATCAGCTTGGGCATCAGCGACAGCGACAGGAAACCGTGGGCGATGGTGCTGCCAAACGGGGTCTGCGCGGCCTTGACCGGATCGACGTGGATGAACTGAAAGTCGCCAGTGGCTTCGGCGAACAGGTTGATGCGCTCCTGGTCGATGGTGAGCCATTCGGAACGTCCAAGTTCCTTGCCGACATAATCTTTGAGCGCTGCAACGGGGACGTAGGGCATTGAGACTCTCCTTGGGTTCATCGGTTTTACTTTTTCTGGAACGGGGATTGGCGTCCCCGGAGAACCACTGTAGATCAACATGGCGCGCAGGGAAGGTCATCGACCATGCTTTTTACGAATGCCGACCCATAGCGCGGGCGTGTTTAAATGTGTCGTCTGGTTACTCCCTGTAGGAGCTGCCGAAGGCTGCGATCTTTTGATTTGTTGATTTTTCGCTTCAGACTCAATTGGCAGGGGAAAGATCGCAGCCTCGTTGCACTCGACAGCTCCTACAGGCAGCTTCTGCAGGTGGTTTCTACGGGATGGGGTTCATGGGTGTTTGTGGGGGAGAGAGCGGATGTTGCTACGGGGCCTGACCTGGCTGGTGCTGTTTCAATTGCTGGGCACTGCGATCAATCATTTGTTCTTGCCGGTGCTGCCGGGGCCAATCATTGGTCTGCTGCTGTTGCTCGGTTATCTGGTGGTGCGCGGCGAAGTCAGCGAGCCGTTGAACCTGGCCGCCAGCAGCCTGTTGCGTTATCTGCCCTTGCTGCTGGTGCCGCCCGCCGTGGGGGTGATGGTCTACGCCGGGGCGATTGCCGCCGATTTCTGGGCCATCGTCGGCGCGTTGACCTTGTCGCTGGTGCTGTCCGTGGCGTTGACGGGGGTGCTGATGCAGCGCCTGGCCCGGCGTCACGTCGCCGCCCCGGAGGACAGCCAATGATGCTCGACTGGCAAGGTGCCTGGACCTCGGTGATTCACCATCCGCTGTTCGGCATCGGCATTACCCTGGGCGCCTATCAACTGGTGCTGGCGGCGTTCGAGAAGACCCGCTGGGTGTTCCTGCAACCGGTGCTGATGTCGATGGTACTGTTGATCGTCGTGCTCGTCGGTTGCGGCATCGACTATGCCGAATACCGCAAGAGCACCGAGATCCTCAGCATCTTGCTGGGCCCGGCCACGGTCGCCCTGGCGGTGCCGCTGTATTTGAACCTGCGACGGATCCGGCAGTTGTTCTGGCCGATTTTTACTACGCTGGTGATAGCTGGGGTGTTTGCCACCGGCTCTGCGGTGGTGTTGGGCTGGGCCTTCGGTGCCGAGCACATGATTCTGATGACCATGGCGCCCAAGTCCGTGACTTCGCCGATCGCCATGCTGGTGGCCGAGCAGATCGGCGGTGTGGCGGCGATGGCGGCGGTGTTCGTGTTGATCACCGGTGTGCTTGGGGCGATTCTCGGCCCGAGCATTTTGACCCGGTTGGGTGTCCATAGCCCTGAGGCCCGGGGCATGGCCCTGGGGCTGGCGGCCCATGCCGTGGGCACGTCGGTGGCGTTGCAGGAAAGCGAGGAAACCGGCGCCTTTGCGGCGCTGGCGATGAGTCTGATGGGCGTGGCCACGGCGGTGTTGCTGCCGTTGGTGGTGTCGATGACGGTTTAAGGAATTGGTTATGAGCTTGCCGCTTTTCCCGTTGAACACCGTGCTGTTCCCCGGTTGCATCCTCGACTTGCAGATTTTCGAGGCGCGCTACCTCGACATGATCGGGCGCTGCATGAAAAAGGGCGAAGGCTTCGGCGTGGTGTGCATCCTCGATGGCGAGGAAGTCGGCATCGCGCCTGAAGGCTATGCGCGGGTCGGTTGTGAGGCGCGCATCACCGATTTCTCCCAGCAGGACAATGGTCTGCTGGGCATTCGCGTGCAGGGCGGGCGGCGCTTTATCGTCCATGGCAGCAGCGTCCAGGCGGATCAACTGACCGTCGCCGAGGTCGAGTGGCTGGAGGAAGAGCCGGAGCAACCGCTGCAAGAGGAAGACGCCGACCTGGTGGCGCTGCTCAAGGCCCTGGCCGAGCACCCGATGGTCGAGGCGCTGAACATGGGCACCGAAGCGACCGGCCAGCAATCGCTGGCCAATCAACTGGCCTACCTGCTGCCGTTCAACGAGCTGGACAAGATCGACCTGCTGCAACTCGACGACCCGCAACAGCGCCTGGATGCGATCCAGGCGTTGCTCGATGAGTTGCAGGGCGAGCTCTTCGCCTGACACCCCTCATATCCACTGAACAACACCGACCCTGTGGGAGCGGGCTTGCTCGCGAAGGCGGAGTGTCATCCAACGCATGTGTTAACTGATCCACCGCCTTCGCGAGCAAGCCCGCTCCCACAGGTGGAGTGCAGTGTCTCTGGCATCAATAGGCATACCGCAACATCGCATGCGGCAAGTGCCGCAGGGCGAAGAAACTGAACACCGCCACCAGTGCCGGCAGAACCAGCCACCAGACTTTTGGCGGCATGGCCGGCAGCGGGCTCTGGCGCTGGCTCAACCACAGGGCGGCCGCACAGATGCTGGCGGCGAGCATCGCCCCGGCGGCGATGTCGCTCGGCCAATGCGCGCCCAGGTAGACCCGCGACAGGGCGATGGCCAGCGCCGGCAAGCAGCCCAGCAACAGCCAGGTCAGGCGCAGGCGTGGCGGTTGGCCGCGGCCGGCCAGGACAGCGAGGGTCAGGAACAGCGCGAATGCCCCGGAGGAGTGGCCGCTGGGCATGCTGTAGCTGGTCAGCGGGTCGCTGAGGATTTCCGGGCGCACACGGGCAAAAAAGTGTTTGAAGCCGGTATTGGCCAGGGCGGTAATCAGCATCGTGCCCCCGGCAAAAAATGCCTGGCGCCATTGCCGTGCCAACAGCAGTAACCCGGTCACCAGGCTGCAGACAATCAACATGTAGCGGAATTCGCCGATCAGCGTGAAGGTCACGGCGATTTCATCCAGCGTCGCGCTGCGGTGCTCCTGGACCAGGGCCATCAAGCCCTGGTCGAACGCCGTCAGGTAACGAAAGCCGATGAACAGGCCGATCAGGATCACCAGGCCAAGGCCGGCGATCAGTGCCGTGGCATGGCGATGGCGGCGCATGCTGCTGTTGACGCTCAGCCCGATCATCACCGCGATGCTGCCGATGACCACGCCGGCCTGAGGCCAGAAGCCTTCAGGCAGTGGCAGGCGAAACGCCGCCCCGGTGGCCCAGCCCGGCAGCAGGTACGCCACCGTCCAGCCCGCCGCGGCCAACACGCTGACGGCGGCGAAGCGCGGGAACGGCATGTCGCACATCCCGGCCACCATCGGCAACATCGGCCGTAGCGGGCCGATGAAACGCCCCACCAGCAGGCTGGCGATGCCGTAGCGCTGGAAATAACTTTCCGCAGCGCTCATCCATTCCGGGTGATGCCGCAGCCCCGGCAGGCGTCGGATGTTCTGGTGGAAATGCCGCCCCAGGAAATATGACACCAGGTCCCCGAGCAGCCCGCCAAGCAGGCCCAGCAGCAACGTCTCGCCCAAGGACAACGCGCCGCTGCCGGCCAGCACGGCAATTGCAAACAACAGCACCGTACCCGGCACGATCAGGCCGGCAATGGCCAGGCACTCCACGCAGGCAACGATGAACACCGCCACCGCCAGCCATTGCGGGTTGACGGTCAACCAACCGGTGATGCTATCGAGCCATGGGCCCATAAATACAACTCCATTGAATAGTGATTGGCATGCAGTTTTTTACTGTGGGGAGAGCTTGTGGGAGCAAAGCTTGCTCGCGACGAACGATGACGCGACCTTACTGTTGATCCGTGTCGCCTGCATCGCGGGCAAGCCTTGCTCCCACAAGCCCGCTCCCACAGGGAGATGCGGTATTTCATCAGGGCAACAAAAAATAATCACGCCCTTCGACCTGTCCGCGCCGCAAAGGGTTGCGGGTACACCACGGGGCGTAGGCGGCGTCGACGAAGCGGTAGGGCAGGTGTTCGTCCCGTCCCTGGGGAATGCCCAGGCGGGTGGTCTGGATCGCATTGACCGTCGGCACGCCGACATCTTCCACCAGCAAGCGCTCGGGGTCGAAGCGTTTGGCGTCCCAGTCCGGCACTTTCAGCCCCAGGGCTTTGCACAGCAAGGTCTGGCCGGCACAGAGTTTTTGCGGTGTGCGCGGCCGGCCTTGGGCGTCGGGGTTGTTGAGCAGCATCTGCGCCAGGCTCGCCGGCCCGCAAAGGGCGTCGACCCACGGGTACGCCGATTTGATCAGCACCGCATTGCCGGGGCCTTGGGCGCTGAAGTTCAACGAATCGCCGCCCCGGGCGTAGTACATATAGATGTGCCCGCCATCCAGAAACAAAGCCTTACGTTTTTCTGTGTAGCCCAGCGAGGCGTGGCTGCCCTTTTCGGCGAAGTAATACGCCTCGGTCTCGATGATCCGCGCGCTGAGCCACAGCTCACCGACCTTGTGGCGGATGACTTTGCCCAGCAGGTCCTTGGCAAGCACCTGGGCGTCGCGATCGAAAAAGGCGTGGGGCAGGGCGTTGGGCGATGGCAAATCGGTCATGGCGTTAAACGAAATGAGGCCAAAGGAAGCGCGATGATAGCAATGGAAAGCTTAATCACCGCTGAACAGTCGCTTCAACCGGCTGTTTACGCCTGTTTTGCTCCTCCGCCGGTCACCACTGTGAGTCCATGCTGTTAGTCGAGGGTTACGACAGCTATAATCTGCCGCTTTCCTCATCGCCAAGACCACACAGACCATGACTGAGTCCGTTCTTGACTACATGACCCGCCTGGGTCGCGCCGCTCGTGCAGCGTCGCGCATCATCGGCCGGGCCAGCACCGCGCAGAAAAACCGCGCCCTGCAGGCCGCCGCCAATGCGCTGGACGCCGCGCGCGCCGAGTTGTCCGCTGCCAACGAACTGGACCTGGCCGCCGGCCGGGCCAATGGCTTGGAGCCGGCCATGCTCGAGCGCCTGGCGCTGACCCCGGCACGCATCGACGGCATGATCGTCGGTTTGCGCCAGGTCGCGGCCCTGCCGGACCCGGTCGGGGCGATCCGCGACATGAGCTACCGCCCGTCGGGCATCCAGGTCGGCAAGATGCGCGTGCCCCTGGGCGTGGTCGGGATCATCTACGAGTCGCGGCCGAACGTGACCATCGACGCTGCGAGTTTGTGCCTGAAGTCGGGTAACGCGACCATCCTGCGTGGAGGCTCCGAGGCCATCCATTCCAACCGCGCCATTGCCGCCTGCATCCAGCGCGGCCTGGCCGAGGCCGATCTGCCGGCGGCCGTGGTGCAAGTGGTGGAAACCACTGACCGCGCCGCAGTCGGCGCGCTGATCACCATGCCTGAGTTCGTCGATGTCATCGTGCCGCGTGGCGGCAAGGGCCTGATCGAACGGGTCAGCCGTGACGCCCGCGTGCCGGTGATCAAGCACCTGGACGGCATCTGCCACGTCTACGTCAGCGCCCACGCCGAATTGCCGAAGGCCCAGCGCATCGCCTTCAACGCCAAGACCTACCGCTACGGTATCTGCGGCGCGATGGAAACCCTGCTGGTGGACCAGGCCGTGGCCAAGGACTTCTTGCCGTCGATGGCTGCCCAGTTCCGCGAAAAAGGCGTCGAGCTGCGTGGTTGCGAGCGCACCCGAGCGATCATCGAGGCCGTCGCGGCCACGCAAGAAGACTGGGACACCGAATACCTGGCGCCGATCCTGTCGATCCGTGTGGTCGACGGGCTGGAGGAGGCCATCGAGCACATCAATCGCCACGGCTCGCACCACACCGACTCCATTGTCAGTGAAAACCTGGGTGAAACCCGGCGCTTCGTGGCCGAAGTGGATTCGGCGTCGGTGATGATCAACACCCCGACCTGCTTCGCCGATGGCTTTGAATACGGATTGGGTGCCGAGATCGGCATTTCTACTGATAAGCTGCACGCCCGCGGCCCGGTGGGCCTCGAAGGCCTGACCTGCGAGAAGTACATCGTGGTCGGTGACGGCCAGTTGCGCGGACAGGAGTCGGTCTGACTTGGGCGATCTCGACCCGCCAGCTGCTGTGACGACGACAACCCCGCCCCGGCGCATCGGCATCCTGGGCGGCACGTTCGACCCGGTGCACATCGGCCATTTGCGCGGTGCGCTGGAAGTCGCCGACGCCTTGGCCCTCGATGAGCTACGCCTGACGCCCAGCGCCCGGCCGCCTCACCGGGATACGCCGCAGGTGTCGGCGCAGGACCGCCTGGCGATGGTCGAGTGCGCGGTGGCCGGTGTGGCACCGTTGGTGGTGGACGCCCGCGAATTGCAGCGGGACAAGCCGTCCTACACCATTGATACCCTGGAGCTGATGCGCGCCGAACTGGCCGCTGATGCCCAGGTTTTTCTGCTTCTGGGCTGGGACGCATTTTGCGGCCTGCCCACTTGGCATCGCTGGGAAGAGTTGCTCCAGCATTGCCACATCCTGGTGTTGCAACGCCCGGATGCCGACAGCGAGCCGCCGGATGCCTTGCGCAACCTGCTGGCGGCCCGCTCGGTGAGCGACCCGCTGGCCCTGAAAGGGCCGAGCGGACAGATTGCATTCGTCTGGCAGACGCCGCTCGCGGTATCCGCCACCCAGATCCGTCAACTGCTGGCCAGCGGTAAGTCGGTACGTTTCCTGGTGCCCGACGCGGTCCTGGCCTACATCGATGCGCACGGGCTTTACCGTGCGTCGAACTGAAAAAGGTGTGCTTCAAGGCACGTGAATGCGTGTAGCGAAGCGCCCGAACATACGAGCAAAACGAGTTTTATATGACTGACAAAGACGTAAACAAAGTAAAGCGCAAAGGCACGTTCAAAAGCGCCCCGTTGCCGGTAGAGGCCCACACCGGCGTCGTACTGGCCGGTGAAGAACTGGTCAAGGTGGCCGTGGCGGCCCTGGAAGACGTCAAGGCCCAGGACATCCAGGTGATCGACGTTCGTGAAAAGCAGAGCATCACGGACTACATGATCATCGCCACCGGTACCTCCAACCGCCAGATCGGCGCGATGCTGGACAAGGTCCGCGAAGCGGTCAAGGCCCAGGGCGTCAAGCCGCTGGGTGAAGAAGGCAAGGGTGACAGCGACTGGGTGCTGTTGGACATGGACGACGTCATCGTGCACATGATGACTGCCTCGGCGCGCCAGTTCTACGACCTGGAGCGCCTGTGGGCCGGTGCCGAGCAGAGCCGTTCGGCCAGCGCTGCGCACCACAGCCCGGAAAACACCCATGAGCACTTCACCAAGCTCAACAAAGACCAGCAATAAGGGACCGCTGTGCGACTGCGCCTGATCGCCGTCGGTTCTCGCATGCCCAAGTGGGTGGAAGAAGGCTGGCATGAATATGCCAAGCGTCTTCCGTCCGAGCTGGCCCTGGAACTGGTGGAAATTCCGCTCAATACCCGTGGCAAGAACGCCGACGTGGCGCGCTTTATCCGCCAGGAAGGCGAAGCCATGTTGGCCAAGGTCGGGCCGAACGAGCGCATTGTCACCCTCGAAGTCCACGGCAAGCCCTGGAGCACCGAGCAACTGGCGGTGGAGCTCGATCGCTGGCGGCTGGACTCGCGCACGGTCAATTTCATGGTCGGTGGTCCGGAAGGGCTGGCGCCGGAAGTCTGTGCCCGGGCCGATCAGCGTTGGTCATTGTCGCCGTTGACGTTGCCGCACCCGCTGGTGCGGATCCTGATCGGCGAACAGCTGTATCGTGCCTGGACAGTCCTGTCCGGGCACCCTTACCACAAGTAATCCTGCCCCATGCCCCAGCCGATCCGCATCAAGGACCACGAAAAAGACGCCCGCCTGGTGCGGGGCCGCGTCGTGTTCGGCGCTATTACGGTGGTGGCGCTGATCGGCGTGCTGATTGCGCGCTTGTATTTCCTCCAGGTGATCCAGTACGAGTACCACTCGACCCTGTCGGAAAACAACCGGGTGCACGTGCAGCCGATTCCGCCAACCCGCGGCTTGATCTTCGACCGCAATGGCGTGGTGGTAGCGGATAACCGGCCCAGCTTCAGCCTGAGCATGACCCGCGAGCGCTCCGGTGACTGGCAGCAAGTGCTCGACGTGATCGTCGAAGTGCTGCAGCTGACGCCCGAGGACCGGGCGATCTTCGAGAAGCGCATGCGCCAGGGCCGACGGCCGTTCGAGCCGGTGCCGATCCTGTTCGAACTGACCGAAGAGCAGATCGCCCTGATCGCCGTGAACCAGTTCCGCCTGCCCGGCGTCGAGGTGGTGGCGCAGTTGGTGCGGCATTACCCCCAGGGGCCGCACTTTGCCCACTCGGTCGGCTACATGGGGCGGATCAACGAGAAAGAGCTCAAGACCCTCGATCCGGTCAATTACAGCGGCACCCACCATATCGGCAAGACCGGCATCGAGCGCTTCTACGAGCCCGAGCTGCATGGCCAGGTGGGTTACGAGGAAGTCGAGACCAACGCTCGCGGCCGCGTGTTGCGGGTGCTCAAGCGCACCGACCCGATTCCCGGCAAGGACATCGTCCTGAGCCTTGACATCAAGCTGCAAGAGGCCGCCGAAGCGGCGCTGGGCGGGCGGCGCGGCGCGGTGGTGGCGCTGGACCCGAACACCGGCGAGGTGCTGGCGATGGTCAGCCAGCCGAGTTTCGACCCGAACCTGTTTGTCACCGGCATCAGCTTCAAGGCCTACGCCGAGTTGCGCGACTCCATCGACCGGCCGCTGTTCAACCGCGTGCTGCGCGGCCTCTATCCGCCAGGCTCGACCATCAAGCCAGCCGTGGCGATCGCCGGGCTGGACGCCGGCGTGGTGACCGCAGGGAGCCGGGTCTATGACCCGGGTTATTACCAACTGCCGAACTACGACCACAAGTACCGCAACTGGAACCGTACCGGCGACGGTTATGTGGACCTGGACACGGCCATCATGCGTTCCAACGACACCTACTTCTACGACCTGGCCCACAAGCTGGGGATCGATCGGTTGTCGTCCTACATGAACAAGTTTGGTCTGGGCCAGAAAGTCTCCCTGGACATGTTCGAAGAATCGCCCGGCCTGATGCCATCCCGGGAGTGGAAGCGCGCGACCCGGCGCCAGGCGTGGTTCCCCGGCGAAACCCTGATCCTGGGGATCGGTCAGGGCTACATGCAGGCCACGCCCTTGCAACTGGCCCAGGCCACGGCGTTGGTGGCCAGCAAGGGCAAGTGGTATCGCCCGCACCTGGCCAAGACCATCGAAGGCCAGAAGCCGGTGGACCCGGACCCGATGCCGGACATCATCCTGCGCAATCCGTCGGACTGGCAGAAGGTCAACAACGGCATGCAGCAAGTGATGCACGGTGCCCGGGGCACCGCGCGCAAGGCGGCCATCGGCGCGCAGTACCGCATTGCCGGCAAGAGCGGTACGGCCCAGGTCGTCGCCATCAAGCAGGGCGAGAAGTATGACCGCTCCAAGGTCCAGGAACGCCACCGCGACCACGCCTTGTTCGTTGGCTTCGCGCCGGCCGAGAACCCGAAGATTGTCGTGGCGGTGATGGTCGAGAACGGTGAGTCCGGTTCCGGCGTCGCCGCGCCAGTGGTGCGCCAGATCATGGACGCCTGGCTGCTGGATGAGCACGGCCAGCTCAAGCCTGAATACGCAAGCCCCATCACTGCGGAGGCTACGGCCCGTGAAGAATAATTTCGACCGGATCCTCTCCAGCGAAGACGTGATGCGCCGCCGTGCCACCTTGCTGCAGCGCATGCACATCGATGGCCCGTTGCTGATCCTGCTGCTGACCCTGGCCGCGGGCAGCCTGTTCGTGCTGTATTCGGCCAGCGGCAAGAACTGGGACCTGCTGGCCAAGCAGGCCACCTCGTTCGGCATCGGCCTGGTGTCGATGATCGTCATCGCCCAGCTCGAGCCGCGATTCATGGCGCGCTGGGTGCCACTGGCCTATGTGGTGGGGGTCTGCTTGCTGGTGGTGGTGGACGTGATGGGCCACAACGCCATGGGTGCCACCCGCTGGATCAACATTCCCGGGGTGATCCGCTTCCAGCCGTCGGAGTTCCTCAAGATCATCATGCCGGCGACCATCGCCTGGTACCTGGCCAAGCGTTCCCTGCCGCCGCAGCTCAAGCATGTCTGCATCAGCCTGTTGCTGATCGGCATCCCCTTCATCCTGATCGTCCGCCAGCCCGACCTCGGCACCTCGCTGCTGATCCTGGCCGGCGGTGCCTTCGTGCTGTTCATGGGCGGGTTGCGCTGGCGCTGGATCCTCAGCGTGATCGCCGCCGCCGTGCCGGTGTCGGTGGCCATGTGGTACTTCGTGATGCACGACTACCAGAAGCAGCGGGTGCTGACCTTCCTCGACCCGGAGAGCGATCCGCTGGGCACCGGCTGGAACATCATCCAGTCCAAGGCCGCCATCGGTTCTGGCGGGGTGTTCGGCAAGGGCTGGCTGATGGGCACCCAGTCGCACCTGGACTTTTTGCCGGAAAGCCACACCGACTTCATCATCGCCGTGATGGGCGAGGAATTCGGGCTGGTGGGCATTTGCGTACTGCTGCTGATCTATTTGCTGCTGATCGGCCGGGGGCTGGTGATTACCGCCCAGGCCCAGACGTTGTTCGGTAAATTGCTGGCGGGCAGCCTGACCATGACGTTTTTTGTTTATGTTTTCGTCAACATCGGTATGGTCAGTGGCCTGTTGCCGGTCGTGGGGGTGCCGTTGCCATTCATTAGCTACGGAGGAACTTCGCTGGTGACACTACTGTCAGCGTTTGGGGTTTTGATGTCGATTCATACGCATCGCAAGTGGATCGCTCAGGTTTGAATAAGGTGAAGAGTTCAATGCAAGCAATGCGTGGCTGGTCGACGCGATATGCGCCGTGGATCGGCCTGGTCGGCTTCCTGGGCGGTGCGCCGCATGCCCTGGCTGGCGAATACGAAGGCTCGCCGCAGGTGGCCGAGTTCGTCGGTGAAATGACCCGCGACTACGGTTTTGCCGGTGAGCAGCTGATGGGGGTGTTTCGCGAGGCCGAGCGCAAGCAGTCGATCCTTGACGCCATCTCCCGGCCCGCCGAGCGGGTCAAGCAGTGGCGCGAGTACCGGCCGATGTTCATCACCGAGGCGCGTATCGCCCGGGGCGTGGACTTCTGGCGCCAGCACGAGGCGGCCCTGGCCCGTGCCGAGCAGGAATACGGCGTGCCGGCCCAGTTCATTGTGTCGATCATTGGCGTCGAGACCTTCTTTGGCCGCAACACCGGGAATTTTCGGGTGATCGACGCCCTGTCGACCCTGGGCTTCGATTACCCGCCGCGTGCCGAGTTCTTCCGCAAGGAGCTGCGCGAGTTCTTGCTGCTGGCCCGCGAAGAGCAGGTCGATCCGCTGACCCTCAAGGGTTCCTACGCCGGGGCCATGGGCCTGCCGCAATTCATGCCCAGCAGTTTCCGCGCCTATGCGGTGGACTTTGACGGCGACGGCCACATCAATATCTGGACCAACCCGACCGATGCCATCGGCAGTGTCGCCAGCTATTTCAAGCGCCATGGCTGGGAAGCCGGCCAGCCGGTGGTCAGCCGTGCCGAGGTGCGTGGCGAGCAAGTGGACGAGGGCCTGACCGAGGGTATCGAGCCGACGAAAACCGTCGGGGAGTTGCGGGCGTTGGGCTGGTCGAGTCATGATGCGCTGCGTGACGATATGCCGGTCACCGCGATGCGCCTGGAAGGCGAACAAGGCCCCGAATATTGGATGGGCCTGAAGAATTTCTACGCGATTACGCGTTATAACCGCAGCGTGATGTACGCCATGGCCGTATATCAACTGTCTGAAGAGCTGGTCAAAGCACGGGGCGTCAAATAATGCGGGCATTGCCTACCTATCTACCCCTGAAAGCCAAGCCCCTCAAGCTCGTGGCGTTGGCCGCGCTGTCGCTGTTGGTCGTCAGTTGTTCGACCAGCCGCGCGCCGGCCCAGAAAAGCTCCACCGCTGTGCGCGCGACGCCGGGCCTGGACATCAACCGGGCCCACAAGGACGGCGCGCCGTGGTGGGACGTGGACGTCTCGCGCATTCCCGACGCCACGCCGACCCTGCACACCGGTCCGTACAAGGCCAACCCGTACACGGTGCTGGGCAAGACCTATTTCCCGATGGCCGAGTCCAAGCGCTACGTGGCCTCGGGCACGGCGTCCTGGTACGGCACCAAGTTCCATGGCCAGAACACCGCCAATGGCGAGGTGTATGACCTGTATGGCATGAGCGCGGCGCACAAGACCTTGCCGCTGCCCAGCTATGTGCGGGTGACCAACCTGGACAACAACAAGACCGTGATCCTGCGGGTCAATGACCGTGGGCCGTTCTATTCCGATCGCATCATCGACTTGTCGTACGCGGCGGCGAAAAAACTCGGTTACGCTGAAACCGGCACCGCCCGGGTCAAGGTCGAAGGCATCGACCCGCAGGAATGGTGGGCCCAACGCGGCCGTCCGGCGCCTTTGATGCTCAACGAGCCGAAAGTGGCGCAAAATGCCGCGCCAACCGTGACGGCGTCCACCGGCACGGTCGAGCAGTGGACACCACCGCCGCAGCAACACGCCGCGGCCGTGCTGCCGGTACAGATCGATGCAAAAAAAAACGCTTCTGCAACAGCGTCTGGCCAGTTTCTGCAAGTGGGCGCGTTCGCCAACCCGGACGCTGCCGAGCTGCTGAGGTCGAAGCTCAGCTCGATGGTGAGCGCTCCGGTGTTCATCAGCTCGATCGTGCGCAACCAGCAGACACTGCATCGGGTGCGCCTGGGGCCGATCGGTTCTCCGGGTGAAGTCCAGCAAGTGCAGAACAGTGTGCGCCTGGCCAATCTCGGTTCGCCGAGCCTGGTCACCGCCGAGTAATTGATTGAGGCCCGCTTGCGGTTGGAGCGGGTCAGGTTGTTGGCTCCATGAATAACAAAAGCCCGGCAAGGGTAGTGAGTGAGCAACTTAAATACGCGGTGGCCCGTTAAGAGGCTGCCTGTTTAGTTTTGCCTTCGGGCAGTTCCATTAGCGATTTCGAGAGACGGATGAACATCACCACCTTTGCCAAACGCCTTTGCCTGCTAGTCCCGCTGCTTCTCTCACCTGCCGCGTTCGCGGTCGAGATGATGCCGGCGCCTCCTCAATTGGCCGCCAAATCCTTTGTGCTCATGGATGCCAGCAGCGGCGAGGTCCTGGTAGAGAACAACGGTGACCAGCGCCTGCCACCGGCCAGCCTGACCAAGCTGATGACCGCTTACATCGCCACCCTGGAAATCCGTCGCGGCCAGATCGGTGAAAACGATCCGGTGACCGTCAGCGAAAACGCCTGGCGTACCGGCGGTTCGCGGATGTTCATCAAGGTCGGTTCGCAAGTGACCGTCAGCGACCTGCTGCACGGCATCATCATCCAGTCCGGCAACGACGCCAGCGTCGCCCTGGCCGAGCACATCGCCGGCAGCGAAGATGCGTTCGCCGACATGATGAACAAAACCGTGGCCGACCTGGGCATGACCAACAGCCACTTCATGAACCCTACCGGCCTGCCGAACCCCGAGCACTATTCGTCGGCTCACGACATGGCGCTGTTGGCACGGGCGATCATTCACGAAGACCCGGCGCACTACGCCATCTACTCCCAGAAGGAATTCTTCTGGAACGGCATCAAGCAGCCTAACCGCAACCTGCTGCTGTGGCGCGACAAGACCGTCGATGGCCTGAAGACCGGCCACACCGACGAAGCCGGCTACTGCATGGTGTCCTCGGCTGTGCGTGACGGCATGCGCCTGATCGCCGTCGTCTTCGGCACCAACAGCGAAGTGGCCCGTGCCGCCGAGACCCAGAAGCTGTTGACCTACGGTTTCCGTTTCTTCGAAACCCAGACCTTCTACCAGAAGGGCACCGAACTGGCCCAGGCCCAGGTCTGGAAAGGCTCGACCAATCAGGTCAAGGCCGGCCTGGCCCAAGACCTGACCATGACCTTGCCTAAAGGCCAGCTCAAGAAGCTCGCTGCCAGCATGACCATGAACCCGCAATTGACCGCTCCCATCGCCAAGGGCGACGTGATCGGTAAAGTCGAAGTCAAACTGGACGAAAAAGTGGTGCACAGCGCTGACCTGATCGCTCTGGACGCGGTCGAGGAAGGTGGTATCTTCCGCCGCATCTGGGATAGCATCCGTCTATTCTTCTACGGCTTGTTCAACTGATTGAAGTGTTGACCTGCATGGCCCCGTTCTTATCCGGAGCGGGGCCATGTGCGTTACCACGGCTTACGAGGCCGTTACCCCATGACAGACTCTGAAGTAAAAGCGCCAAAGATCGAATTCCCCTGTGCGGATTATCCGATCAAGGTCATCGGCGACACCGGTGTCGGTTTCAAGGACAGGATCATCGCGATCCTCGAAAAACATGCCACCGTTGACCACAAGACCCTGGCCGAGCGCCAGAGTACCAACGGCAAGTACACGACGATCCAGTTGCACATCATTGCCACCGGCCAGGAACAGCTCTACGACATCAACAGCGAGCTGCGCGCGACCGGTTTCGTGCACATGGTGTTGTGATGCCGGGCACGCTGGGCTTTCGCGAGTTGGGCACGATGGCTTACGAGCCGGTCTGGCATGCCATGCAACGCTTCACGAACGAACGCGGCAACACCGCCGACGATGAAATCTGGCTGGTGGAACACCCACCGGTGTTCACCCAGGGCCAGGCCGGCAAGGCCGAGCACCTGTTGCTGCCGGGGGATATCCCGGTGGTGAAGGTCGACCGGGGCGGGCAGGTGACCTACCATGGCCCAGGCCAATTGGTCGCCTACCTGTTGCTGGATGTGCGCAAGCTGGGGTTTGGCGTGCGCGAGCTGGTCACCCGCATGGAGACATGCCTGATCGAGCTGCTGGCCAGCTACGGTGTGACGGCGGCGGCCAAGCCGGATGCGCCGGGTGTCTACGTCGACGGGGCGAAAATCGCTTCCCTGGGTTTGCGGATCCGCCACGGCTGTTCGTTCCATGGCCTGGCGCTGAACGTGGACATGGACCTTGCGCCATTTCGACGGATTAATCCCTGTGGCTACGCGGGACTGGCGATGACCCAGTTGAGCGAGCATGCAGGATCGATTGAATTTGCCGAGGTAAGTGCCCGGCTGCGCGCGCAGCTCGTCAAACACCTCGACTATGCTGAGCAGACGACCCTCACGGGCGGAATCGACTGATATGACTACTGATGCAGTGCAAACCATGATCCCGACGCTGGACGTCACCGAGCGTCCGGCCCCGCGTGCCAAGGTAGAGGCCGGCGTCAAGCTGCGCGGCGCCGAGAAGGTTGCACGCATCCCGGTCAAGATCATCCCGACCACCGAATTGCCGAAGAAACCCGACTGGATCCGTGTACGCATCCCGGTGTCCCCGGAAGTCGACCGGATCAAGGCCCTGCTGCGCAAGCACAAGCTGCACAGCGTCTGCGAAGAAGCCTCCTGCCCGAACCTGGGCGAGTGCTTCTCCGGCGGTACCGCCACGTTCATGATCATGGGCGACATCTGCACCCGTCGTTGCCCGTTCTGTGACGTCGGCCACGGCCGGCCGAAGCCGCTGGACACCAACGAGCCGGAAAGCCTGGCCATCGCCATCGCCGACCTGAAACTCAAGTACGTGGTCATCACCTCGGTGGACCGCGACGACCTGCGTGACGGCGGTGCCCAGCACTTTGCCGACTGCATCCGCGAGATCCGCAAGCTGTCGCCGAACGTCCAGCTGGAAACCCTGGTGCCCGATTACCGTGGCCGCATGGACATCGCCCTGGAAATCACCGCCGCCGAGCCACCGGATGTGTTCAACCACAACCTGGAAACCGTGCCGCGCCTGTACAAGGCCGCGCGCCCGGGTTCGGATTACCAGTGGTCGTTGACCTTGCTGCAACGCTTCAAGCAGATGATGCCGCACATTCCGACCAAGTCTGGCTTGATGCTGGGCCTGGGTGAGACTGACGAGGAAGTCATCGAGGTCATGAAGCGCATGCGTGAGCATGACATCGATATGCTGACCTTGGGGCAGTACCTGCAGCCTTCGCGCAGTCACCTGCCGGTGCAGCGTTTTGTGCATCCGGATACCTTTGCCTGGTTTGCTGAGGAAGGGTACAAGATGGGGTTCAAGAACGTGGCTTCGGGGCCGTTGGTGCGGTCTTCGTATCATGCGGATGAGCAGGCTAAGTTGGTCAAGGCTGAGCTGCTCGGGTCCTGATTTGGTTTTGGGGTGGTGTGTATATCCGTTTCTTCGGTAACGGCTACTTATGGTTCCGCCCTTACGGCGGGTCACTTTTGAAGAGCGCAAAAGTAACCAAAACGCTCCTGCCCCACCACTCGGTGCCTCGCCTAGGCTCGGCATGCCTTCACTCCGGCATTGGTTCGTGGGCCGCCGCGAAGGGCCATCCATGGCCCAGCGCGGCTAACCCGGCATCCATGCCGGGTTGCCCACGAACCAATGCCTGCGTTCAGCCATCGTGGTTAACGGGGCGCCCCAGATCAACGTCCACCGCGAGGCGGCCTTAGAGCCGACCTGGTTCTTGGTGGGACCGCGTTTCTCCTGTGGGAGCGGGCTTGCTCGCGATAGCGGTGTGTCAGTTTGCGGTGATGTTGGATGTGCCGGCCCCATCGCGAGCAGGCTCGCTCCCACAGGGGGCTGCGGCGTATATGCATTTTGTGGCTACCGAACATCTACGTGGGAGCGGGCTTGCTCGCGAAAGCGATGTGTCAGTTTGCGGTGATGTTGGATGTGCCGACCTCATCGCGAGCAAGCTTGCTCCCACAGGGTTCTGCGGCGTATATGCATTTTGTGGCTGCCGAACATCTACGTGGGAGCGGGCTTGCTCGCGAAAGCGGTGTGTCAGTTTGCGGTGATGTTGGATGTGCCTGCCTCATCGCGAGCAGGCTCGCTCCCACAGGGTTCTGCGGCGTATATGCATTTTGTGGCTACCGAACATCTACGTGGGAGCGGGCTTGCTCGCGAAAGCGATGTGTCAGTTTGCGGTGATGTTGGATGTGCCGACCTCATCGCGAGCAAGCTTGCTCCCACAGGGTTCTGCGGCGTATATGCATTTTGTGGCTGCCGAGCATCTATGTGGGAGCGAGCCTGCTCGCGAAGACGATGTTACAGTCGATGAAGATGTTGGATCTGCCGACCTCATCGCGAGCAAGCTCGCTCCCACAAAGGGGATCTGCGGTGTACATGAATTGTGTGGCTGCTGAAGATCCAATGTGGGAGCGAGCTTGCTCGCGATAGCGGTGGCGCAGCCACATAGATACTGAACATGCCCCGCTCTTGCTTTGCTTTGGATCTTGATCTTGATCTTGATCTTGATCTTGATCTTGATCTTGATCTTGATCTTGATCTTGATCTTGATCTTGATCTTGATCTTGATCTTGATCTGGGCGCCCCGTTAAACCACGCTGGCCGAACGCAGGCATTGCGCAGTGGGCATCCCGGCATGGATGCCGGGATAGCCGCGCTGGGCCATGGATGGCCCTTCGCGGCGGGCCCACGGAGCAATGCCGGAGTGAGGGCACACCGAGCCTAAGCGAGGTGCCGAGTGGTGGGGCAGAGCGTTTTTGGTTACTTTTGGCGCTCTTCCAAAAGTGACCCGCTGTAAGAGCGGAACCATAAGCCGCCGTTACACAAAAAACGGATATACACACTAAGCAACAACCCGGGAATCCCATGGCCCTAACCCCACACCACCCCGTCCCAGCCCTCCCTCAAGAAGGCCTGATCGCCGTGATCGCCCCCGCCGGCCCCGCCCCCCTGGACACGGAAAAAGCCATCCAATGGATGCGCGCAAGGGGCCATGAGCTGCGAATATTCCCAGGCGTCTATGAAAAGAACGACTACCTGGCCGGCAGCGACGAAGTACGCCTCAACGACCTGCACACCGCCTTCGCCGACCCAGAAGTCAAAGCCATCATCTGCCTACGCGGCGGCTACGGCACGCCCCGTCTACTCGATCGTATCGATTTCGAGCTCTTAAAACGCAACCCCAAACCATTCGTAGGCTACAGCGACATCACCGCCCTGCACCTGGCCATCAGCCGTTACGCCGGCTTCGTGACCTTCCACGGCCCGTTGCTCAACGCCGATCTGCTGGGCGACAAGGAACCCCCAACCGTTACCTCGTTCTTCAGCCTGCTGCGTGGACAGTTGAAGGCCGGCAGCGCGCTGAACCACCCCGGCGCCTACCCGTTGACCGCCGTTGAGCCGGGCATCGCCCACGGACGTCTGCTGGGCGGCAACCTGTCGATGATTGCCGCGACCATGGGCACGCCTTATCAGATCGACGCCGAAGGGGTGATCCTGTTCATCGAAGACGTCAACGAGCCGCTGTATCGCATCGATCGTCTGCTGACCCAATTGCGCCTGGCGGGCACGCTGGCGAAGTTGCGCGCAGTCCTGGTCGGCGATATAGCGGGGGTGGATCTTGAGGCGTTGAACCGATTGCTCAAGCAGACCTTCGCGCCGTTGCGCATCCCGGTGCTGTCCGGCTGGCGCAGCGGGCACTGCGATCCGAACCTGACCTTGCCCATGGGCGCATTGGTGACGCTGGATGCGGGGGAGAAGCGGTTGGTGTTGGAGCAGGATGTGGTGGTCAGCCGCTAGTCATGTAGCGTCTGCAAGTCAGTCTTCGCGAGCAAGCCCGCTCCCACAGGTGATCGCGTTTCTTCATGAGAACACGGTCGAATGTGGGAGCGGGCTTGCTCGCGAAAGCGGTAGTCGCTATACGGCCATTCAGCGACTACGCAACGCCTCCAGCAACTGCTGCGTCGGATACCCATCCGCCGGCCAGCCGAACGACTGCTGGGCACTGCGGATGGCTTTGCGGGTGTTGGCGCCGATGATGCCATCGGGGTTGCCCGCGTCGTAGTTGTGTTTGCCCAGCAGGGTCTGCAGTTCGATGCGTTCGCTGCGGCTCAGGGGCAGGTCCTCTTTTGGCCACTGGCCGTAGACCAGCCCGGCGCCGGTAAAGCGCTTGGACAGCAGCCCGACCGCCAAGGCATAGGACGATGAGTTGTTGTACTTGAGGATGGCGCGGAAGTTATCGAAGATCAGGAACGCCGGGCCGCGATGGCCGGCCGGCAGGAGCAGGGACGCCGATAGCTGCTTGTCATCGGCGGCGATCGGCAAGCCGCCATATTCTGAAACACCCAGCCGCATCCATTCTGAGACGGGCTTGCGGATCGTGCCATCGGCCAGCGTGTAGTCGAAGCCCTGGTTGAGCGAGACCTCGACCCCCCACGGCTGGCCGCGTTGCCAGCCGGAGCTTTGCAGGTAGTGCGCGGTCGAGGCCAGGGCGTCGGTGGCGCTGCCCCAGATGTCGCGGCGACCGTCGCCGTCGAAATCCACCGCATGGGTGTTGTACGTGGTGGGAATGAACTGGGTCTGGCCCATGGCGCCGGCCCAGGAGCCGAGCATTTTTTCCGGTGTGATATCGCCCTGTTGCAGGATTTGCAGCGCGGCGATCAGTTGCGCATGGGCAAACCCCGGGCGCCGTCCTTCGTAGGCCAGGGTCGCCAGGGAGTTGATCACCGACTTGCTGCCCTGGAATTGGCCGAAGTTGCTCTCCATGCCCCACACCGCCACCAGCGCCTCGCGATCGACGCCATAACGCTGCTCGATGCTTTGCAGGACCTGGGCGTTCTGCTGGATCAGGTTCTTGCCTTTGTTGACCCGCAGTGGCGACAGCGCGCCATCGAGGTATTCCCACACGGGACGGGTGAATTCCGGCTGGCTGCGATCGGCCTTGATCACGCTCATGTCCGGGCTGACGCCGACGAACGCACGGTCGAACAGGTCGCCACGGATCCCGGCGGCCAGTGCCTCCTTGCGAAACCCGGCCTGCCATTGCGCGAAGGTCTGGGTGGGTGCAATGGCCAGGTCGTCACCGGTCGGCACCAGGGGCGGCACGATGGCCGGCGCGGTCACGACGGGGGCTGTCTGGAGCGGTTGGGCGTCGGCGGCAGTAGGTTTTTCGGCGCAGGCGACAAGCAGGACAACGCTTGCGGCAACAATCATTTGGCGCAGTGGCCAACGATGGGAAAGACAGAAGGGCATGCACGGGTCCAGAAATACAAATCAGGTGCTGACCTTAACATGCGAAAGGGGCGTAGGGCTTGTCCGGGTGTTTCAAGCGGCCAGAAAGCAAGAAGCCTCCCAGTTGTCAGACTGGAAGGCTTCGCGGCGGTAGCTGCCTTTGCCCTTGGCGGGTCGTTCCTGGCGGCTGCGGAACAGGGGCTGGGCGACGATGGACTTGGCCTTGTTGGGGCCATGCTTGGATGGCTTTTTGCTCATGGTGGGTACTCTCGTGGGGTGGTTTTTGCGGGGCAAATCATGGGACAGAGTAGGGGCGTTGTCCAGTCCCTGCATTGCGTAGGAAATGTCATTCAGACGAACACACGACTTGTGGCGCCGATAGGTGGGAGCAAAGCTTGCTCGCGATACAGACACCTCGGTTTCAGAGACACCGCGCTGCTTTCATCGCGGGCAAGCCTTGCTCCCACAGATATCTTCGCCGCAGAACAGCCTTCAGTGCGTGCTTATTCAGCAGGCAACGTCAACCGCTGGCCAGCCATCAACAGCGACAACCGACTGAGGCTCATCCACGGTGAGCCGGCGGCCTGGCCCTTGATCTGCGCATCGATGCGCTGGGCTTCGAGCAGCAATTGCGCCCAACGCGACGCGGAATAGCGCTGCAAGGCCTTGCTCATCAGCGGTTTGCGTTTGTCCCAGACGGGCGGGCGGGCCTGGCTGAAGGCTTTGTCCAGCGGTACGCCCTGGCTGTATTGCAGGGACAGGTTGGCCAGCAGGCGCAATTCCCGGGCCAGGGCCCAGAGGATCACCGGCGGCTCGACGCCTTCGCCGCGTAGGCCTTCGAGCATGCGCAAGGCGTGGGCGGCCTCACCGTTGAGGATCGCATCGGTCAGCCCGAAGACATCGAAGCGCGCACTGTCGGCCACGGCAGCCTGCACCGTTTCCACGGTGATCTGCCCGCTCTCGGCCATCAGCTTGAGCTTTTCGATTTCCTGGGCGGCGGCCAGCAGGTTGCCTTCGACCCGGGCGGCAATCAGCTCCACCGCGTCCTGGCTGGCCGAGAGACCGGCCTGGGACAGGCGTTGGCGGATCCAGCTGGGCAACTGGCTGACATCCACCGGCCATATCTGCACGAACTGGGTCTGCTGGCCTTCGACCAGGGCCTTGCCCCATTTGGTCTTTTGCGCGCTGCCGTCGAGTTTCGGCAAGCTGATGAGCAGTACCGTGTCCTCGGCGGGTCGCGAGCAATATTCGATCAGCGCGGCGGCGCCCTTGTCACCGGGTTTGCCCGACGGCAAACGCAGCTCCAGCAGGCGTTTTTCGGCGAACAACGACATGCTCGCCCCGGCCTGCAGCAGCGTGCCCCAGTCGAAACTGGCGTCGGCGGCGAAGACCTGGCGTTCGTCGAAGCCCTGCTGGCGTGCAGCAGCGCGGATGGCGTCGGCGGCTTCCTGGCACAACAGCGGGTCATCGCCACTGATGATGTAGACCGGCGCGAGGGCGCCTTGCAGGTGTTTGCCGAGTTGGGCGGGGGCGAGCTTCATAAGAGAAGGCGAGCGGGGCGCCGGAGCGCCCCGCAAGGCTTATTCAGCCGGGATCTGCATCGGCGACTGCTGCGGAGTTTCCGCTTCAGCCTTGCGTGCCGCTTCCAGCGCTTCGGCTTCGGCTTTGGCCTTGGCGTCGGCGGTCTGTTGCAGCTGGTCCAGCTGGGACGGGCTCAGCTGTTGCAGGCGCAGCATCATGCGTTGCACGAGGTCACGACGCATTTCGTCGCGCACTTCGCTCGACTCCTGGTCGGAGCCGGTGATGTTGTTGCCATCGTGCAGGTAGACCTTTTGCACCTGCAGCTTGTCATCCAGCAGTACCAGGTTGTTCTGGCCGCGGATCTCATAGCTCAGTACGTTGTTGAGTTCGTACTCGGCGGAACGACCGGCACCGGCATAGCTCAAGCTGCGCTGGCTTTGCTGTTCACGGGTCAATACCAGCTTGTACGGGGCGCCGGTATAGACTTTCACACCGCTGTTTTCCAGGGTGTCGCGCAGCATCTTGACGGTGTCGCCAAAGGCGTCCCGTGCGCTGAGGTCCAGTTCCGTGATGGCCAGCTCGGTGGTGCCGGTGCCGCGCAGTTGGAAGCCGCAGGCGCTCAACAGGACCGCCAGGCCCACTACCAGCAGATTACGTTTGATCATCTTGTTGCTCCCCTTGAACCCTATGGGGGTCGACCATGCGACCCCGCAGGTTGTATTCGGCGCCAGGCTCAAGCCTTGCGCCCGATCCAATTAGCTTGCGACGATGTTGACCAGCTTGCCGGGCACGACGATCACTTTGCGAATCGTCAGGCCATCGACAAAGCGCAGCACGTTTTCATTGGCCCGGGCAGCGGCTTCGACTTCTTCGCGTGTGGCGGCGGCCGGCATTTCGATCTGGCCGCGCAGCTTGCCGTTGACCTGGATGACCAGGGTCAGGCTGTCCTGCACCAGCGCGGTTTCGTCCACCACCGGCCAGCGAGCGTCAATCACCGGGTCGGCGTGACCCAGTTGCTTCCACAGCTCGTGGCTGATGTGCGGCGTGATTGGCGCCAGCAACAGCGTCACGGCTTCCAGGCCTTCGTGAACCAGTGCGCGATCCTGTTCGGTGCCTTGCGCGGCTTTTTCCAGCACGTTCATCAGCGTCATCACCTGGGCGATGGCGGTGTTGAATTTGTGGTTCTGGCCGACGTCATGGCTGGCCTGCTTGATGGCCAGGTGGATCGAGCGACGAATGGCTTTCTGCTCGTCGTTCAGGCTGGCGACGCTCAGTTTGCCCGGCAGGCCCTGGCTGACGTGGGCTTGCGCCAGGCGCCAGACGCGCTTGAGGAAACGGTGCGAGCCTTCGACGCCCGAATCGGACCACTCTGCGCTCATGTCAGGTGGCGAGGCGAACATCATGAACAAGCGGCAGGTGTCTGCGCCGAACTGGTCGATCATCGACTGTGGGTCGACGCCGTTGTTCTTCGACTTGGCCATTTTCTCGGTGCCGCCGATTTCCACCGGCAGGCCGTCGGCAATCAGCTTGGCGCTGATGACCTTGGCTTTGCTGTCGCGTTCGAGTTCGACGTCGCTCGGGTTGAACCAGGTGTAGGCACCGTTGGCTTCGCGACGGTAGTACGTCTCGGCGATCACCATGCCTTGGGTCAGCAGGTTCTTGAACGGCTCGTTGGAGCTCACCAGGCCTTCGTCACGCATCAGCTTGTGGAAGAAGCGTGCGTAGAGCAGGTGGAGAATGGCGTGTTCGATGCCGCCAATGTACTGGTCCACTGGCAACCAGTGATCGGCCGCGGATTTTTCCACCAGGCCGCCTTGGTAGTGCGGCGAGGCGTAGCGTGCGTAGTACCAGGACGACTCGACGAAGGTGTCCATGGTGTCGGTTTCACGCTTGGCCGGCGCGCCGCATTTCGGGCAGCTGCACTCGTAGAACTCGGGCATGCGCGCCAGGGGCGAACCGGCGCCATCGGGTACGACGTCTTCCGGCAGGACCACGGGCAGTTGATCTTCCGGCACCGGTACGTCACCGCAGGTGTCGCAATGCACGATCGGGATCGGGCAGCCCCAGTAGCGTTGGCGGCTGATGCCCCAGTCCCGCAGGCGGAACTGGGTGCGCGAGGCGCCGAGGTTCTTCTTGATCAGGGCGACTTCGATGGCATCGAACGCGCCGGGGAAATCCAGGCCGTTGAACTCACCGGAGTTGATCAGCTCGCCATGTTCACCATAGGCGTCCTGCCAAGGTTCCGGGGTCTGGTCGCCGGCGCTGGTACGCACCACGGCTTTGACCGGCAGGTTGTACTTGTGGGCGAATTCGAAATCGCGCTCGTCGTGGGCCGGCACCGCCATGACAGCGCCGTCGCCGTAGTGCATCAGCACGTAGTTGGCGACCCATACCGGCAGTTTCTCGCCGGTGAGCGGGTGCTCGACGAACAACGAAGTCGCCAGGCCTTTCTTCTCTTGAGTGGCGACGTCGGCTTCGGCGACGCTGCCGCCCTTGCATTCGGCGATGAACGCCTGCAGCTCAGGGTTGTTCTGTGCCGCCAGGGTGGCCAGCGGGTGCTCGGCGGCCACGGCCACATACGTGGCGCCCATCAGCGTGTCCGGGCGGGTGGTGAAGACTTTCAGGGTGCCGGCTTCGCCAATGGAGGCGACGTCGTACGGGAACTGCACTTCCATGCCCCGGGACTTGCCGATCCAGTTGCGCTGCATGGTCTTGACCTGCTCGGGCCAGCCGGTCAGCTCGTCGAGACTCTCCAGGAGTTCATCCGCGTAGGCGGTGATCTTGAAGTAGTACATCGGGATTTCGCGCTTTTCGATCAGCGCGCCGGAGCGCCAGCCGCGACCGTCGATCACTTGTTCGTTGGCCAGTACGGTCTGGTCCACCGGGTCCCAGTTCACCGTGCCGTTCTTGCGGTAGATCACGCCTTTTTCGAACAGGCGGGTGAACAGCCATTGTTCCCAGCGGTAGTAGTCGGGCTTGCAGGTGGTGACCTCGCGGGACCAGTCCACCGCCAGGCCCAGGCTGCGCAGCTGGTTCTTCATGTAGGCGATGTTTTCGTAGGTCCACTTGGCGGGGGCCACGTTGTTCTTCATCGCGGCGTTTTCCGCCGGCATGCCGAAGGCGTCCCAACCCATGGGTTGCAGGACGTTCTTGCCTTGCATGCGCTGGTAGCGGGAGATCACGTCGCCGATGGTGTAGTTGCGCACGTGCCCCATGTGTAGCTTGCCGCTGGGGTAAGGGAACATCGACAGGCAGTAGAAAGTCTCCTTGCCTGGCTGTTCGCTGACTTCAAAGGACTTTTGCTCGTCCCAGAACGACTGGGCGGCGGCTTCGATTTCACGGGGCTGGTAGTGTTCGTGCATGGCTACTTTTGTACTGAATGGGGTGGCCCAATCCTCTTCGTTGCCATGCTGGACGCAGACGACGCCGAATGCGGCGTTTTCGATGCCCAGCCAAGCTGGAAGTGGAGTTACAGGAAGCGCCGTAGCATACATGACCGCGCTCTGCCGAGGGAAACCCTGATTGCTGCCGAACTGTTGCCGAACTGTTGCCGAGCACCGGCGATGACCGGTGTTCAGGGCCGTTGGTCGCGGCGCCCTGCCGGTTTGCCCAGCGAAGCTAAGCTTCTCAATGGGGAGTGAGTCTTATCTTCAATGAGGTGAGGGATGGTTGAATCACAACGAAAAGTCGCTACACCTGAGTTGTACGAAAAACTGATCGATCGTCTCGGGGTGGCCCTGGACGCTGCAAGAACCGCCGGTCGCTTGCGTGATGAACGCCCGGTAGAGCTGGAACTGCGAGGCTTGAGCCCCGCGGAGTTCGAACTGGTCAAGGCTTACCTTGAACAGGCCGGATATCAACCCCCCACCAGTGGGGCCCAGGTACTCAAGCGTCTCGATGCGCCCCGTTCGGCCAAGGTTGTTTGGCTCAAGGACCGGACGCCTGAGAAGGATGCTGTAAAGGTCCGGTCGCTGCAGTTCAAGTAAAGCCGGATTCACGCGTGTCGCTTTTTTTGGTTCAAGGCTTTTTCGAATCTGTTGTCGCTTTGCGTCAACCCACTTAGGCTTCGGGCATCTATGGAGATGCCCGATGCCGTTTCGCTATTTCATCAAACAACTTTTATTGCCGCCCGGCATTCTTTTGCTGCTGTTGGCGCTTGCCTGGTGGTGGCGCCATTCACGGCCGCGCCTGGCCCGGCTGTGTTTCGCCGTGGGCCTGGGCGGTTTCTGGTTGATGAGCCTGCCGGTGGTGGTGCAGTGGAGCGCCAAGGCATTGGAGCGTGAGCCGCCGCTGCTTCGTGGCGAATGGGCGACCCTGGCCCAGCGTGCCGACGCCATCGTGGTACTGGGTTCCGGTCGCGAGCGCGGTGACCTGGCCTGGGGCGCTGACCAGCCCACCGGTGTCGGCCTGGAGCGCCAGCGCTATGCGGCGCGACTGGCCAAGGCTTCAGGCTTGCCTGTGTTGACAACCGGTGGCTTGCACTACGGCACCCCGCCCAGCGAGGCCAAGCTGATGGCCGACTCGATGCTGGAGGATTTCGGCGTCAACGTGCGCTGGCAGGAAGGGCGGAGCCGCACCACCTGGGAAAACGCCCAGATGAGCGCCGAGATCCTGTTGCCGGAAGGCATCAAGCGGGTCGTAGTGGTGACCCAGGCCTGGCACATGCAACGGTCGGTCTGGAGTTTCGAGCGCGCGGGGTTTGAAGTGGTGCCGGCGCCGGTGGGTTTCCTGGGGCAGGACAACGCCCGGCCACTGGGCGGCTGGATGCCGGAGTTCAAGTCGATCTGGCAATCCGGGCAGTTGATGAATGAGGCGGTGGGGCTGGTGGGGTATTGGTTGTTCTACCGCTGAGTATTTGGGTGTGGGACATCTGTGGGAGCAAGGCTTGTGTGGGAGCAAGGCTTGCCCGCGATGCAGGCGCCTTTGTTCCCAAGGCAGACCGCGTTGATTTCATCGCGGGCAAGCCTTGCTCCCACAAGAAGCTCTTTGGTCCCAAGGTAGTTCATCCGCCGTGGGATCAAACGGTCCTGGCCATCCGTCCCGCCATCAACGCCCAGCCCAGCAGCAACACGCACAAGATGATCAGCGGCCACGAGCGCCATTGCAGGTACGGCGTCAGGTCGTGCATCGGCACCACTTCGCCGTACAGAATGCCGCGCTCGAATTGCGGGATCTGTGCAGTGATCTGGCCGAAGGGGTTGATCAGGCCGGTCACGCCGTTGTTGGTGGCGCGGATCATCCAGCGGCCGGCTTCCAGGGCGCGCATCTGGGCCATTTGCAGGTGTTGCAGCGGGCCGATCGAGGTGCCGAACCAGGTGTCGTTGCTGATGGTCAGCAGCAAGTCGCTGCGCGCCGAGAGGCTGGCGGCAAATTCCGGGTAGACCACTTCATAGCAGATGAACGGCGCGATCTGGTAACCCTTGGCCTGCAGCAATGGCTGGTCGGCCGGGCCCCGGGCGAAGTCCGACATGGGCAGGTCGAAGAAGGCGATCAGGCCACGCAGGATGTCTTGCAGCGGTACGTACTCGCCGAACGGCACGAGTTTTTGCTTCAAGTAAGTGCCGTCACCTTCCCCGGTCACGGTGATGCCGTTGTAGTAACGCTTCTCTTGGCGCACCAGTTGGCGAATCGGCACGCCAGTGATCAGCGCCGACTGCCGCTCGGCGGCGAAGTTGCCCATCATGTCCAGGTAGCCCTGGGCAGACTCTTTGAGTACCGGCACCGCGGTTTCCGGCCAGATCAGCAGGTCGACGCGCTTGGAGGCGAAGCTCATGTCGCGGTACAGCGCCAACTGCGCGTTGAGCTGCTCGGGGTCCCACTTCATGCTTTGTTCGATGTTGCCCTGGATCGCCGCGACGCTCAGCGGGTCGCCCGAAGGACTGGTCCAGGCGTGGCCCTTGAGTGCCATGCCAGCCACCCATGGGCCGATCAGCAGCAGCACGCCCGCGGCGATAAAGCCTTTGCGTCCGGTGCGGATCAACCGGGGCGCGTTGTACAGCAGCGCGGCGGTCAGGGCCAGGGTGAAGGAGATCAGCCACATCCCGCCCAGCGGCGCGAGGCCGGACAGCGGGCCGTCGAGTTGGCTGTAGCCGGAATACAGCCACGGGAAACCGGTGAGGAACCAGCCGCGGAAGGCTTCCTGGCCCAACCACAGCGCGGCGAACGCCAGGGCATCGGCCAGCGGCGCCTCGTTGCGGCGCAACCAGCGCGCCCACAGCCAGGCGGGCAGGGCGAAGAACCAGGCGATGGCGGCGATGAACAGCAGCATCAACAACCCGGCGAGCAGCACCGAGGCGCCGCCGAAGTTGTGGATGCTGACGTAGATCCAGCTGGTGCCGGCGCCAAACAGGCCAAAACCGAAGCACCAGCCACGGCCCAGGGCCTGGCGCGGCGAGAGTTCGCGCAGCCCGGCATAGAACAGGCCGACCGCCAGCAATGCCAGCGGCCAGAGGTCGAACGGCGCCAGGGCCAGGGTGGTGATCGCGCCGGCCGCCATGGCCAGCAGGTTACCGGGCCAGCCGGGGCGGGTTATCCAGCGCATTTTTGTCCTTAGCGGGTCTCGCAGGGGTTATCGGCCAATGGGGGATAGGCGCAGCAAGTGAATCCGACGGCTGTCGGCATTCAGGATGCGGAAGCGCCAGGAGCCGATTTCCGTGGTTTCGTTGCGCTTGGGCAGGTGCCCGAAAGCGCTCATCACCAGGCCGCCGACGGTGTCGAATTCATCGTCGGAGAATTGGCTGTCGAAGAATTCGTTGAAGTTCTCGATCGGCGTCAGGGCCTTGATCAGGAAGTCGCCGCTGGGCAGGGGCTTGATGTAGCTGTCTTCCTCTACGTCGTGCTCGTCCTCGATGTCGCCGACGATCTGCTCGAGCACGTCTTCGATGGTGACCAGGCCGGCCACGCCGCCGTATTCGTCGATGACGATGGCCATGTGGTTGTGGTTGGCGCGGAATTCACGCAGCAGCACGTTCAGGCGCTTGGACTCGGGCACGAAGGTGGCCGGGCGCAACAGGTCCTTGATGTTGAAGCTGTCGCCGTTTTCCTGAAGGATCAGCGGCAGCAGGTCCTTGGCCAGCAGCACGCCCATGACGTCGTCATGGCTCTCGCCGACGACCGGATAGCGCGAGTGAGCGGAGTCGACCACGGCGGGCAAAAATTCACGAGGGGTCTGGGTCGCCTTGATGCTGACCATCTGCGAGCGCGGGACCATGATGTCCCGCACTTGCAGGTCAGCGACCTGGATGGCGCCTTCGACGATGGCCAGCGCTTCGCTGTCCAGCAGTTTGTTCTGGTGTGCGTCGCGCAGCAGCTCCAGCAGCTCCTGGCGGTTTTTCGGCTCATGGGCAAAAGCCTGGGTGAGCTTGCCCAGCCATGACTTCTGCCCGTTGCTCGATCGATCTTCGCTCATAGCGATTACTCTGAATCCTTTGTCGTTACAGGTTGATGTATCAGTGTTCGTCGCCGGCGTAGGGGTCGGGATGACCCAGCTCTGCAAGCAACGTTCGTTCCAGTGCTTCCATCTCTTCGGCTTCGTCATCTTCTATATGGTCGTAACCCAGTAGATGCAAGCAGCCGTGAATCACCAGATGGGCCCAGTGGGCCTCAGGGGTCTTGTCTTGTTCCGCCGCTTCACGCTCCACCACCGGGACGCAGATCACCAGGTCGCCCAGCAACGGGATGTCGAGCAGTTCGTCGGGTACGTCGGCGGGGAACGACAGCACGTTGGTGGCGTAGTCTTTCTGCCGCCAGGTGTGGTTCAGTTCACGGCCTTCGGGTTCGTCCACCAGGCGGATCGTCAGCTCAGAGTCGGCGCTGCGCTGGCGCAGGGCCAGTTCGCACCATTGGCGGAACTGGGCTTCGCTGGGGGCGGCGTGTTCGCAGGCCACTTGCAGGTCGAGTTCAAGCATTGTGGCGATGGCCTTTGCTTTCGGCCGAGTCTTCATCGGCGCGATTCTCGAAACGCTCGTAGGCTTCGACAATGCGTTGCACCAACGGATGTCGCACGACGTCCTTGGGCATGAAGTGCGTGAAGCTGATGCCCGGCACGTCCTTGAGGACCTGGATCACATGGTTCAGCCCGGACTTGGTGCCCTTGGGCAAGTCGACTTGGGTGATGTCCCCGGTGATGACGGCGGTGGAGCCGAAGCCGATCCGGGTCAGGAACATTTTCATCTGCTCGACCGTGGTGTTCTGGCTTTCGTCGAGGATGATGAAGCTGTTGTTCAGGGTCCGACCACGCATGTAGGCCAGCGGCGCGACCTCGATGACCTGGCGCTCGATCAGCTTGGCGACGTATTCGAAGCCGAGCATTTCATACAGCGCGTCATAGAGCGGGCGCAGGTACGGGTCGATCTTCTGGGCCAGGTCGCCGGGCAGGAAGCCGAGTTTTTCACCCGCTTCGACCGCCGGTCGCACCAGCAGGATGCGCCGTACCTGTTCACGTTCCAGCGCATCGACGGCGCAGGCCACGGCCAGGTAGGTCTTGCCGGTACCGGCCGGGCCGATGCCGAAGTTGATGTCGTTGCCCAGGATTTCCTTCACGTAGCGCTGCTGATTCAAGCCACGAGGGCGAATCATGCCTTTTTTCGTGCGCAGGGCCACGGCAGGTTCCGACGGGGCAGGGTTGTCGAGTTCTTCGACAGCCGATTCCTGCAGGAACAGGTGGACCGTATCCGGCGACAGCTCGCTCCCCTTGGTTTCCCGGTAGAGACGGCGCAGCAGGTTTTCCGCGGAGGTGGTGTGCTTGGGTTCGCCGATCAGCTCGAACTGGTTTCCGCGGTTGCGGATCTCGATGGCCAGGCGCTGTTCGATCAAGCGCAGGTGCTCGTCGAATTGCCCGCACAGATTGGCGAAGCGGCGAGCCTCAAAGGGCTCGAGAATAAAGCGATGTGGTTCGATGGGTGCGTTCAAGGTCGTTTTTAGCCGCCCGGGGGCAATTAAGGTGAAATCAAGGATAACGCCAGTAGGCTGGGTGCGAAAGCTCTTAAACAGGCGAATCTGATCACAGGGCTTGGCACACCCACTGTGGGAGCAAGGCTTGCCCGCGATCAAGGCGCCGCGGTCTTCAGTGAGATTGCGGTGCTTCTATCGCGGGCAAGCCTTGCTCCCACAGGTCTTGCTTGCACAGGCAACAGGGTTTTTGAGCAGGTTACTGGATCAACGAACCGCGCAGGGAGTGCGGTTGCGCGGCGTCGATGTGCACGTCGGCGAACTGGCCGATCAGGGCCGGGGTGTCACAGCGGAAGTTGACGATGCGGTTGTTTTCGGTCCGCCCTTGCAACTCGCCCGGGTCCTTTTTCGAGTAATCGGTCACCAGAATCCGCTGGACGGAACCGACCATTTGTCGGCTGATCTCGAAACCTTGCTGGTTGAGGCGATGTTGCAAGGCGTTGAGCCGTTCCTTTTTCAGTTCTTCGGGGGTGTCGTCCGCGAGATCAGCCGCTGGGGTGCCAGGACGCTGGCTATAGACGAAGGAATAGGAGAAGTCGAAGCCCACGTCTTCGATCAGCTTCATGGTCTGCTGGAAGTCTTTCTCGGTTTCGCCTGGGAAACCGACGATAAAGTCCGAGCTGATGCAGATCCCCGGCACTGCCGCACGCAACTTGCGCAGCTTGGATTTGTACTCCAGCGCCGTGTGGTTGCGTTTCATGGCCGCAAGGATCCGGTCGGAGCCCGATTGCACCGGCAGGTGCAGGTGCTTGACCAGTTCGGGGACGTCGGCGTGGGCCTGGATCAGGCTGTCGGAGAACTCCAGCGGGTGAGACGTGGTGTAGCGGATGCGGTCGATGCCATCGACTGCCGCCACGACGCGGATCAGTTCGGCGAGGTCCGCCAGGCGGCCGTCATGGGTCAGGCCGCGATAGCCGTTGACGTTCTGCCCCAGCAGGGTCACTTCGCGCACGCCGTGTTCCGCCAGGTGGATGATCTCGGCGATCACGTCGTCGAACGGCCGGCTGACTTCTTCGCCGCGGGTGTAGGGCACCACGCAGAACGTGCAGTACTTGCTGCAACCTTCCATCACCGACACGTAGGCACTAGGGCCGTCGATGCGCGGTTCGGGCAGGTGGTCGAATTTTTCGATTTCCGGGAACGAGACGTCCACTTGCGGCAGCTTGGTGCTGCGCGCGGCGTCGATCATCTCCGGCAGGCGGTGCAAGGTCTGCGGGCCAAAGACCACGTCCACGTACGGCGCACGATCACGAATGGCGGCGCCTTCCTGGCTGGCCACGCAACCGCCCACGGCGATGACCATCTCCGGGTTGGCCAGCTTCAGTTCGCGCCAGCGGCCGAGCTGGGAATACACCCGGTCCTGGGCGCGTTCGCGAATCGAGCAGGTGTTGAGCAGGATCACGTCCGCGTCTTCAGCGCGGGCGGTGACTTCCAGGGCCTGGTGTTCACCCAGCAGATCGACCATGCGCGAGCTGTCGTACTCGTTCATCTGGCAACCGTGGGTTTCGATGTAAAGCTTCTTGGCCATGGACGGGATCATCACGTGATTCAAAGAACCGCGCATTATAGGGAACAAGTCCCTGGGTTCCTACCGCTGCGCGAGCAGTGGCTATGCTATAGTTCGCGCCCTCATTTTTACCCGCCGATGTGTTTCGCCAGCCATGACCAAACGTGAAGCTCCAATCTACAAGGTGATTTTCCTCAACCAGGGCCAGGTGTTCGAAATGTACGCCAAGCAGATCTATCAAAGTGATCTGTGGGGTTTCCTGGAAGTGGAAGAATTCGTCTTTGGCGAGCGCACGCAGGTGGTCGTCGACCCGAGCGAGGAAAAGCTCAAGGCGCAGTTCGAAGGTGTGGTGCGCAGCTTCGTGCCGATGCATTCGATCGTGCGCATCGACGAAGTCGAACGCCTGGGCACCCCGAAAATCAGCGAAGCCCGCGGCGCGGTCGGCAATGTGATGCCGTTTCCGATGCCGATGCCTGAGAAGTAGTTGTCAGTCAGTTAAGAGAAAAGGAGCCGAGCGCGGCCTTTGTGGCGAGGGGATTTATCCCCGCTGGGGCGCGAAGCGGCCCTAAAACCTGACACCTCGGTATTAGAGATTGATTGAGTTGACTGCTTTGGGGCCGCTTCGCAGCCCAGCGGGGATAAATCCCCTCGCCACAAGGGTCTGCGGTGGATTCAAGGCAATGGTGAGAAGGGCGTACGCCCATCGGCGTTCTGCAATTCCATCAGGTATTTGCGAAAGATCTGCCCCAGCACCTGGGTCGCCACTTCCAGCTCGTCGCGGGGCATTTGCTCGGCGACTTCGTCGGCGGTGTCCAGGGCTTCTTCGGCGCCATTGACCGCGGCCATCTTCAGGACGATGTAGGCCTGGACGTTGTTGGCTGGTACGCCTTCGCCATGGAAGAACATGCCACCGAGCTTGAATTGCGCCTGGGCATGGCCTTGCAGCGAGGCTTTTTCGAAGTAGTCGAGGGCTTTTTTGAGGTCGCGCGGCGCAGCCTTGCCTTCGTAGTAGAACTCGCCCAACTCGTATTGCGCTTGTGCATCACCTGCGTCCGCCGCTTTTTGACAGGCGTCGAGTGCCGGTGCGAGATCTTGCGGCTGGGTATTGAGCGTGCAACGGCCCAGCGCCGGGATCAACAACGAGTTGCCGCCTGCCTGTGCATTCGCCAGCAGGGGCTGAAGGAGCAACAGGCAGCCCAAGGCAAGGGTGCGGCCGGTGCGGTTCATGGGAATCGACTTACCTCTGAGGGGCGCGCGGACCCTCCGGGGGATCCAATAAGCGCGCATTATGAAATAAGCAGGGCCATCCTTACAAAGTCTTTACTCGTTTTTCTGCTGCGAGGGAATGCTAACAGCTGCTTGGGGCATAAATACGTAGGAAAAGGGCGGGAAGGTTGTCGGCAATCACTGACGCCAGCTTCAGCCGACGTCAGTTATCCACAGGCTTACTTCAGCGCAGCAAAGGCCCGTTCGGCCGCATCGAGGGTGATCTTCAGCTCGGTCTCGCCATGGGCGATGGACGTGAAGCCGGCTTCGAATGCGCTCGGCGCCAGGTACACGCCGCCGTCGAGCATCAGGTGGAAGAAACGCTTGAAGCGGTCGACGTCGCTGGCCATCACGTCTTCGAAGGTGACGATGTCATCGGCGCCACTGAAGTACAGGCCGAACATGCCGCCGGCCTGGGTGGTCACGAACGGAATGCCTGCCGCGTCGGCACGAACCTGCAGGCCGTCGAGCAGGCGGGTGGTGTAGTCGGTCAGTTCGGCGTGAAAGCCCGGGCGGCTGATCAGGCGCAGGGTGGTCAGGCCGGCGGCCATGGCCAGTGGGTTGCCCGACAGCGTGCCGGCCTGGTAGACCGGGCCCAGCGGTGCGATGCATTCCATTATCTTGCGCTTGCCGCCGAAGCAGCCCACCGGCATGCCGCCGCCGATGATCTTGCCGAAGGTGCTCAGGTCCGGCGTGACGCCGTAATGGGCCTGGGCGCCGCCGAGGGCCACGCGGAAACCGGTCATCACTTCGTCGAAAATCAACACCACGCCGTGCTGGTCGCACAGGCTGCGCAGGCCTTCGAGGAAGCCCGGTGCCGGCGGTACGCAGTTCATGTTGCCGGCCACTGGCTCGACGATGATGCACGCCACTTCCTGGCTGACTTCGCCGAGCATCTTCTCGACGGCTTCGAGGTCGTTGAACGGCAGGGTCAGGGTGTGTTTGGCGAACGCTGCCGGTACGCCGGCCGAGCTCGGCACGCCCTGGGTCAGTGCGCCGGAACCGGCCTTGACCAGCAGGCTGTCGGAATGGCCGTGGTAGCAGCCTTCGAACTTGATGATGCTGTCGCGGCCGGTAAAACCCCGCGCCAGGCGGATCGCGCTCATGGTCGCTTCGGTGCCGGAGCTGACCATGCGTACCATCTCCATCGACGGCACGATCGAGCAGACCAGGTCGGCCATCTCGGTTTCCATCGCGGTCGGAGCGCCATAGGACAGGCCGTGTACCAGTTGCTTGCGCACCGCATCCAGCACGTCCGGATGGCTGTGGCCCAGGATCATCGGGCCCCAGGAGCCGACGTAATCCACATAACGCTTGTCGTCTTCGTCGGTGACGTACGCGCCTTCGGCGTGCTTGAAGAACAGCGGGGTGCCGCCGACGCTCTTGAACGCACGAACGGGCGAGTTCACGCCGCCGGGGATGTGTTTCTGGGCATTGGCAAACAGGGTTTCGGAACGGGACATGGTTGGGCTCTCGAAAACGGAAAAATAGACTATTTGATCAGCAGCAGCTCGTTGAAGGCGCGGGCGCGGCGCGTCACTTCAGTGGTGCTGTCGGCGCCGAACAGGCCGTGGACCACCGCCAGCAGGTCGACCCCGTGGGCCACCAGCGGGGCGGCGTTGTCCAGGGTGATGCCGCCAATGGCGCACATCGGGATATGCAGTTTGAGGTGCGCCTGTTCGAGCAGTTCAAGGTTTGCGCTGGGGGCGCCGGGCTTGGTGTTGGAATTGAAGAAACGCCCGAACGCGACATAAGTGGCACCTTCGCTGGCGGCCTGTTCGGCCAGTGCCAGGCTGGCGTGGCAGGTGGCGCCGACGATCGCCTTGTGCCCGAGCAGTGCCCGTACTGGCGCCAACGGGCCATCGGTCTGGCCCAGGTGCACACCGACGCCCAGGCGTGCGGCCAGCTCGGCGTCGTCGTTGATGATCAACTGGGTCTTGTAGCGCTCGCACAGGTTGCGCAGTGCTTCGGCTTCCCGCAGCCGGCGGGCCTCGTCGCTGCTTTTGTCGCGGTATTGCAGCAGGGTGACGCCACCTTCCAGCGCCGCTTCGACATAAGCGAGGAACTTGCCGGCCAGCAATTGGCTATCGGTGATGGCGTAAAGGCCACGTAATTTCATTCCACAGGCCTCCAGTGCTACGAGCAGAAATCCAGCGGCAGGCGACGCGGCACGAACTGGCCTTTGCCCAGTTGTTCGGCATCGCGCAAGGTGCGCCAGGTGTAATCCAGCGCCGTCTTGACGGCGCTGGCGAGCTGTTCGCCCTGGGCCAGCCGACCGGCCAGGGCGCTGGCCAGGGTGCAGCCGGAACCGTGGTAACTGCCGGGCAGGCGCTGGCAGGTAAAGGTTTCACGGCGGCCATCGCGGCTGTACAGGCGATTATGGACCTCATGTTCGTCGCCGTGACCACCGGTGATCAACAGGTGTTTGACGAAGGGCAGCAGTTTTTCCGCGCACTCGTCGGCGCTGCCCTCGGGCAGTTCGGCGAGGATGCGCGCTTCCGGCAGGTTGGGGGTGGCGATGATTGCCAGGGGCAGCAGGCGTTCGCGCATGGCGTAGCCGACCTCATCCTTGCCCAGGCGCCCACCACCGCCGGCGCGCAGCACCGGGTCGCAGACCATGGGCAGGTGCGGGTGCGCCTGGAGCAGTTCGACCACCGTGTCGACCATTTCCAGTGAGCCAAGCATCCCCAGCTTGACCGCTGCCACCTGGGCGTCGTTGAGCACGGCATTGGCTTGCGCCAGCACCCACTCGCGGTCGAGCACGCGGAAATCGCTGACGTTGACGGTGTCTTGCACGGTCAACGCGGTAACGGCAGGGGCGGCATGACAACCCTGGGCAAGCAGGGCTTCGATATCTGCCTGCAAACCGGCGCCACCACTGGGGTCGTGGCCGGAGAGACAGAGGACAACGGGGCGAGAGCTGTAGATATTCATGGTGCGCGAGCTTACCACCAAACCCTTCTGGTCGGCGTGTACCTGTGATGATGGAAGTCATCTGTGGCGAGGGGATTTATCCCCGCTGGGGTGCGAAGCGCCCCCATTCAAACTATCTGATATACCGAGGTGACACTTATTGGGGCTGCTTCACGCCCAGCGGGGATAAATCCCCTCGCCACAATAGAACTCGGCGCCTACGAAATTACGACCTGACCAAGGCAACAGCTCTATCTCAAGCCTTTGCTCTGAAACGCCCGTTCTAGAGCCTTCTGTAGGAAAAATTTCAATGGTGCAAATTGGCCATCAGCGGCTATGCTAGAGATGGATCCAACTCATAACAGGTAATGCCGGTTTTACGTCTACTCAGGGAATGGGGGGCTTCCTGACTCAACCGGACAGTCCACGCTGGGGCTTAAATGCGCTATTTGCTGATGTTGCTGCTGTGCTTGTCCCCTCTGGCAAGTGCCCTGGAATTCGATGAATTCACTCAAAGCCTGCCCTTGGGCCATGCCCTGCAAGTGTTCGAAGATGCGGGCGGCACGGCCACCATTGATGAGGTCCAGGCCCAGGCTGCTGCCGGTGCTTTCAAACCCCACGACAAAGCCACGCTGAATGCCGGTTACTCGCGATCAGCGTTCTGGTTGAAAATCGATCTGCACTATCGCCCCGGCAATCCGGACGCCCAGCGCACCTGGCTGCTGGAACTGGCGTACCCGCCGCTGGATCACCTCGACTTGTACCTGCCCGATGCGGCGGGGGCCTATCGCCTGGTTCGCCAGACCGGTGATGCGTTGCCGTTCACCAGCCGCGAGATCCACCAGAACAACTACCTGTTCAGCCTGGCTTTCAAACCCGAACAACGGCAGACCCTCTACCTGCGCCTGCAAAGCCAGGGTTCGATCCAGGCGCCGCTGACGCTGTGGTCGAGCACCGCGTACCTCGAGCAACAGCCAGTGCGTTTGTATGTGCTGGGGATCATCTACGGCGTGCTGCTGGGGATGCTGGTCTACAACCTGTTCATCTATCTGAGCGTGCGCGATACCAGCTACCTCTATTACATCTTCTACATTGCTTCGTTCGGCCTGTATCAGTTGTCGGTCAACGGCGCCGCCGTGGAGTACTTCTGGCCGGATAACCCCTGGTGGGCCAACGCCGCGACGCCGTTCTTCATTGGCTGCGCGGGCCTGTTTGGCAGCCAGTTCGCTCGCAGCTTCCTACAAACCGCCCGGCAGGGCCGTTGGCTGGACCGCATGCTGCTGGCGCTGATCGGCTACAGCGCGGTGGTGGTCGGCCTGTCACTGATGACCAGCTATGCCTTGGCGCTGCGCCTGGCGACGGCGTTGGCACTGGTGTTCACGGTGGCGATCTTTGCCGCCGGGCTGTTTGCCTGGTGGCGTGGCCTGCGGGTGGCGCGTTACTTCATCATTGCCTGGTCGGCGTTTCTGCTGGGGGGCATCATCAATACCTTGATGGTGCTGGGTTACCTGCCGAACGTCTTCCTGACCATGTACGCCAGCCAGATCGGCTCGGCCATCGAAGTGGCGCTGTTGTCCCTGGCCCTGGCCGATCGCATCAATGCCATGCGCGAACAGCAGGCCCAGACCCTGTTGGATGCCGGGCAGAAACTCGAAGTGCTCAACCAGCAATTGGCCCACAGCAACAAGCTCAAGGATGAGTTCCTCGCTACCCTGACCCATGAGCTGCGCACGCCGATGAATGGCGTGATCGGTTCTCTGGAGTTGATGGGAACCGTCGAGATGGACGAGGAGATGACCCAGTATCAACAGACCGCCGCCGGTTCGGCGCGGGACATGATGCGAATGGTCAACGGCATCCTCACCCTGACTGAGTTGCAGGCCGGCAAGCTCAAGGTCTATCCGGCGCCGTTCAGCCTGCGCGGGGTGGTCAATGCGCTGCAGGTGCAGTTCGGTGCCAATGCCGCGACCAAGGGCTTGGACTTCAAGGTCGACGTGGCCCCGGGCCTGGCGGACCGGTTGGTCGGTGACAGCGGCAAACTGGCCCAGTGCCTGGAATGCCTGCTGGACAACGCCATCAAGTTCACTCGGGTTGGCGGCCTGGCGCTGCGCGTCAGTGGCAGGCCGACGCAGCACGACCGGCTGGTGCTGTCCTTTGCCGTGATTGACACCGGCATCGGCTTTACCGATCTGGCAGAGGCGACCTTGTACCAGCGCTTCTTCCAGCTCGACGGCTCGATGACCCGCGAATACGGCGGCCTCGGCGTGGGTCTGGCCATCTGTCGGCAATTGGTGGAACTGCTGGGCGGGCGCCTGACCCACAGCTCCGAGTCCGGTCGCGGCAGCCGTTTTCAGTTGGACGTGGAGTTCGACGTGGCCTTGCCAGCGGCGGTCCCGACACCGTTTTCCTTCGGTGGCCGCCAGGGTTCGCGCGTGCCGCAGGATTGCACGGTGCTACTGGCCGATGACAGCAGCATCGATCAGTTGGTCATGCGCGGCATGTTGCTCAAGCTCGGTTATCGGGTGCGCACCGCCGACAGTGGCCGCGCCGCGCTGGATCTGCTGCACGGCGAGCGCTTTGATGCGGTGCTGCTCGATTGCCAGTCGTCGCCGCTGGACGGTGTGTCGCTCTGCTGCCAGATCCACACCTTGTCCGGCTGCGAGGAACTGCCAGTGCTGGTGGTCAGCCCGAACGTGGGGCGCGAGTGCTGTCCCTCGGGCGCGCAGATCGATTACCTGAACAAACCCGTGAAATTCGAGGCACTGCAGGCGATGCTCCAGCGCCGTGTGCTTTGCCCGAGGCAGGGTGAAAGCGCCGATATTTAGGCGTATATGACACTTTGTTCGGCCTGGAGGCGGTGCTTAACTGAATCCCTGGCCGATCGAGGAGCCCTGTGATGAACCTGCACCAGTTCGCTGAAACCCACGACGTCACCAACCAACCGCCGTCCCTGGATGGCGCCAACCTGTACCGCATCGACCTGCCGCTGCAGCAGTGGTCGCAGCGCTTTGGGGCGGGCTGGGCACAGGCGCGGATCGATGCGTATGGGGCGCTGGCCGGCGGGCCGTTGATGGACGCGGGCTTCCTGGCCAACCAGAACAAACCGGTGTTCTCCAGCCATGACCGTTACGGCCATCGCATCGACCTGGTGGAGTTCCATCCGGCTTATCACCAGTTGATGCGCACCGCCGTCGAGCACGGCCTGCCCAGTTTGCCCTGGGCGCATCCGCAACCCGGCGCGCATGTCGCCCGTGCCTCGATGACCTATTTGCACAGCCAGGCCGAAGCCGGCACCGGCTGCCCGCTGACCATGACCTTCGCCAGCGTACCGGCGCTGCGCTTGCAGCCGGACCTGGCCGAGCATTGGCTGCCCAAGGTGCTGGCCACCGAATACGACCCGCGCAACGTCGGCATGGCCCACAAGGCCGGGGTGACCCTGGGCATGGCAATGACCGAAAAACAGGGCGGCACCGATGTGCGGGGCAACACCACCAAGGCCTATCCGGTGGGCGCCAGCGGCCCGGGCCAGGCCTATGAACTGGTGGGCCACAAATGGTTCTGTTCGGCGCCGATGTGCGATGCCTTCCTCACTTTGGCCCAGACCGACAAAGGCCTGACCTGTTTCCTGCTGCCGCGCCATCGCCCCGACGACACCCGCAATCAGTTCTACATCCAGCGGCTGAAGAACAAGCTGGGCAACTGTTCCAACGCCTCCAGTGAAGTCGAGTTCCGTGGCGCACTGGCCTGGATGGTCGGTGAAGAAGGGCGGGGGGTACCGACGATCATCGAGATGGTCGCCATGACCCGTTTCGATTGCATGGTCGGCTCCAGCGCCCTGATGCGCCAGGCGCTGACCCAGGCCAGTCATCACTGCGCGCACCGCAAGGTCGGTGGCAAGCTGTTGAGTGAACAGCCGCTGATGCAAAACGTCCTGGCTGACCTGGCGCTGGAAAGTGAGTCCGCATTGGCCTTGAGCCTGCGCATGGGCCGGGCGCTGGATCACTTGAATGACGAGCATGAGGCCAAGTTCGCCCGGCTGGTGACGGCGGTGGGCAAGTACTGGATCTGCAAGCGCGCCCCCGCGATGATCAACGAAGCCGCCGAATGCATGGGCGGTGCCGGCTACGTCGAAGACAGCATCCTGCCGCGGCTGTACCGCGAAGCGCCGGTCAACTCGACGTGGGAAGGCTCCGGCAACGTGCAATGCCTGGATGTGCTGCGCGCCTTGTCCAAGGAGCCCGGCGTGCTGGAGGTCTTGTTCAGCGAATTGGGCGACGGCCACGGCGACAAGCGCCTGGCCGGCCACATCCACCAATTGCACGCCGCGTTCAAGGACACCGACGACATCCAGTACCGCGCCCGGCAATTGACCGAAGACATCGCCGTCGGCCTGCAAGCCAAGCTGTTGCTCGAGGCGGGCAACAGCGATGTCAGCGATGCCTTCATTGCCAGTCGCCTGGGTTCGGCCGGCCGGGTGTACGGTGCCTTGCCTCGGGGCTTGAATGTCGAGGCGATCGTGACGCGCTCCACCCCGCACGGCTTTTAAGAGGGTTCAGGTCGGCGCATAACCCTGTGGGAGCGGGCTTGCTCGCGAAAGCTTCACCACATTCAGCATCTTTGTTGTCTGACACACCGCTTTCGCGAGCAAGCCCGCTCCCACAGTGGGCCTGAGTCGTACGCAACATCTAAGTACGCCATCGAACCCTGTGGGAGCGAGCTTGCTCGCGATGGCGTCGGTCCATCCAGCATCTGTGTTGTTTGATACACCGCTATCGCGAGCAGGCTCGCTCCCACAGTGGACCTGAGTCGTACGCAACATCTAAGTACGCCATCGAACCCTGTGGGAGCGAGCCTGCTCGCGAAGACGTCGGCACATCCAGCATCTGTGTTGTTTGATACACCGCTATCGCGAGCAGGCTCGCTCCCACAGGGGAACTGTGGTGGCAATTCTGGGGCTACTGAGATCAAGGGTGGGATCGAGTCCACTACGCCACTGTTCCCGTCGGGCGGCGATGCAGGCAAGATGAAGGCCTGCAAGTCAGAACACAGGAAGCTGATCGTGACCGAAGCGTTTATTGTCGTTCAAACCGCCGAACAAGCCGTGGATCGTCTGGCGGCCCTGCACGAGCGTGCGACCACCGCGCTGAACCAGGCGCTGATGCGTTATCTCAAGGACCGCGTCGAGCCGGATGCCGAGCAACGTGCGTTGTTTCGCTATCCGGCCTTGCGCCTGACCTATCACTGCCACGGCGAAGTCCCGCAAACCACGCGAGCCTATGCCAAGGTCCAGTTGCCCGGCACCTATAGCGTCACCGTCACCCATCCCGCCGCCTTCCGTAAATACCTGCTGGAACAGCTGGTCCCGCTGATGCACGACTTTACCGTCACCGTGGAAGTGGGCGTCAGCGAGCAGAACATTCCGTACCCGTACGTGGTGGAGCAGGGCGACGAACTGGCCGGCTCCGGCGTGACCGCCGCCGTGCTGGCACGGGTTTTCCCCAGCACCGACCTGTCGGCCGCCACCGATGGCATCGCCGACGGCCTCTATGATTGGGAAAACACCGACCCGCTGCCCTTGGCGCTGTTCGACGCCGCGCGGGTGGATTTTTCCTTGCGCCGGCTGGTGCATTACACCGGCAGCGACTGGCGCCATGTGCAGCCGTGGATCCTGCTGACCAACTACCACCGCTATGTCGACCAGTTCATCGTCCACGGTCTGGAGCAACTGCGCAGCGACCCGCGTTTTGTGCGCATGGTCCTGCCGGGCAACGTGATCATCGACAAGAACATGGAGCACAGCGAAGCGTCGGCCATCGCCGCCGGCGTGGTCTGGCACCGCTACCAGATGCCGGCCTATCACCTGCAGACCAATGATGGCCATGGCGTGACCCTGGTGAACATCGGTGTCGGCCCGTCCAACGCCAAGAACATCACTGACCACCTGGCCGTGCTGCGCCCGCATTGCTGGCTGATGATCGGCCACTGCGGCGGGCTGCGGCAGTCCCAGACCATTGGCGACTACGTGCTGGCCCACGCCTACATGCGCCGCGATGGCATTCTCGACCGGGTGGTGCCGCCGAACATTCCGATTCCGGCCCTGGCCGAAGTGCAGATGGCGCTTCAACAGGCCGCGGCGAACATCACTGGTGAAAAGGGCGATGAGCTGAAAAAACGCCTGCGCACCGGCACCGTGTTGACTTACGACGATCGCAACTGGGAGCTGCGCTGGGCCCAGGAGCGCCCGCTGATCAATCTGTCCCGCGCGGTGGCGGTGGACATGGAAAGCGGCACCATCGCCGCCCAGGGTTATCGCCTGCGGGTGCCTTACGGCACCTTGCTCTGCGTCTCGGACAAACCGCTGCACAGCGAGATCAAGCTGCCGGGCTCGGCCAACGCGTTCTATGAGCGCGCGGTCAACCAGCACCTGAAGATCGGCATCGAGGCGTTGGACCTGTTGCGCACCGAACTCAACTCGTTGCATTCGCGCAAGCTGCGCAGCTTCGACGAGCCGCCGTTCCGCTGATGCCCTGTTGAAGGGGATGGTGGTTATTTAACGGTCGGGCCACTAGCATGGTCGGCCCGACCGTTAAATGTTGTATTCGCCATGCCCCGTCCTCCACGCCCTGCTTCCCGTCGCCCTGGCGCGAAGCTTCCAGCCTCCGCCCCGCGCCGTGTGGCCAAGGCCCCGCCGGCCGAGTCGAAGCTGATTCTGTTCAACAAACCGTTCGATGTGCTGACGCAATTCAGTGACGGTGAGGGGCGGGCGACGCTCAAGGATTTTATCGACGTACCGGGCATCTACCCGGCCGGACGGCTGGATCGCGACAGCGAAGGCTTGCTGTTGCTGACCAACGATGGGCAGTTGCAGGCGCGTATTGCCGACCCCAAGCACAAGCTGGCCAAGACCTATTGGGTGCAGGTGGAGGGCGAGCCGAGCGCTGAACAGTTGCAGCGTTTGCGCGACGGCGTGGAGTTGAACGATGGCATGACGTTGCCCGCCGAAGCGCGCCAATTGGAAGAACCGCAGTTGTGGCCGCGCAACCCGCCGGTGCGTTTTCGTAAAAGCGTGCCCACGAGCTGGCTGGAATTGGTGATACGCGAAGGGCGCAACCGCCAGGTGCGACGCATGACCGCCGCCGTGGGTTTGCCGACCTTGCGCCTGGTGCGGGTCAGGATCGGCGACTGGACGATCGAGGGGCTCGATCAGGGCCAGTGGAAAGAAGTGCCGGCGCGTTTATAACGTCCCGGATTCGATCAGGCCGATCACCACGCTCTTGATAACGAACGCCGCCACGCCGAGGCCCAGCACGAAAAACAGGATGAACGAGCCGAAACGCCCGGCCTTGGACTTCTTCGCCAGGTCCCAGACGATGAAACCCATGAAAATGATCAGGATGCTGACCAGGCCGGTCATCATCCACTCTTCGAAAACAGCAGGATCCATCAGGACACTCCGGCGTGGGCGGGGTTGAAAAGGCGCGGCGAGTATAAGGCATGGGGGGCGGGCACGGGATTGGCCTGCGGCGGTGTGTCGCAGCTATTCATCGCCTCAAGTTCACTGTTGATCGTTCCCACGCTCTGCGTGGGAATGCAGCCCGGGACGCTCTGCGTCCCCTCCAAGAGCCGAACGCAGAGCGTCCGGAGAGGCGTTCCCACGCAGAGCGTGGGAACGATCAATGCCACAAAAGCGGTCAGCTGCGCAGATGAGTCAACGGCAGTTCGGTGCTGTTAAGCACCTGGTTCAGCACAAAACTCGAACGCACGCTGGTAACGCCATCAATACGAGTCAGGTGCCCCAGCAGCAGTTTCTGGTAATGGTCCATGTCCGGCACCACGACCTTGAGCTGGTAGTCCGCGTCCATGCCGGTGACCAGGCTGCACTCCAGCACTTGCGGCAGGTTGCGGATGGCAGCTTCGAAGTTCTCGAAACGCTCGGGGGTGTGGCGGTCCATGCCGATCAGCACGTAGGCCGTCAGGCTCAGGCCCAGCAGCTTGCGGTCGAGCAGGGCGACCTGGCGGGTGATGTAGCCATCATCTTCCAACTGCTTGACCCGTCGCGAGCAGGGGGAGGGCGACAGGCCGATGCGTTCGGCCAGTTCCTGGTTGGAGATGCGCGCGTCGCGCTGCAATTCCGCCAGAATACTCAGGTCGTAACGGTCAAGTTTGCTCATCGGTCGGGCCTTTATCTTGATAATTGCGGCAGATTATCTATCTAGGGTTAAAAATTGCGCAAGTGATGTTTATTTCCGCAATCTTCGCAATCATCTGTCGGCACCCAAGGCCTATGCTTACCACCAAGATCACTGCTCGGACAAACAGTCCAGTGCAGCCCGCCCAATCAGGCCGGCTGCGGCCGCAGTACCCACCGGTACTGGCAGGCCCCCGAGCTGCACACTGTCCAGAAGACGGCGTGAGGTGAGCCGACGTCATAAGCGTCGAGCACGGACGAAATTTTCAAGGGGAGGCCGACGGGTCTCCCCTTTTTAATGCCTGCGAAATAAACCCCGTGGCTGATAACCTATCGCAGAACCGGCCTGGGCTTTTCCAGTCTTATCATCAGGCCCTGAACCGTTGTGAGGAATTTCATGAAGTCGCGCATCTGGCGTTTGGCAGGTGTTGGTCTGCTGTGGGCAAGTGTCAGTGCGCAGGGAATGGCCGACGATCAGCAAAACCGTGGCGGTCCGGACGGCGGTCGCGGGCAGGACGGGCGCGGCGGCAACGGCCAGGGTTATTCGGGCCAGCCGCGGCCGCAGAGCAACGAAATCATTCGCGGCGACAACAGTCGTCAGTTCGAGGTCAAGCCGCAGAATCCAGGCGCACAGCATTACGATCGTCCTGCGCAGGACCCTAACGCCCACGGTCGCCCGCCGCAGCCACAACCCGGTAACAACCTGCCGATCCAGGGCCGGCCCGACAGCGTGACCCAGACTCGGGAACCGCAACCGGGGTATTACCGCGACATTCCTCGTCGCAGCGATGGTTATCCGAGCGGCGGGCCACGCCCAAGTCATGACAACCGTCCCGAACAGCATTGGCCTGGTCGGCCGGACGGCCATGGCAACGGCTGGGGCCCGGGGCCGCAATACCGCCCGGGTTACGTGATCGACCGTTTCCCGGATCGCAACTACCGCGTGCCCTATCGCGGCCAGGATTACTTCTATTCGGGTGGCTACTGGTATCGCCCGCAAGGGCCGCGTTATGTCGTGGTCGCGCCGCCGCGGGGCATCCGTACCCGTTACCTGCCCGATTACGCCAGGGAAGTGTGGATCGGCAGTTCACTGTTCTTTCTCGCCGCCGGCGCCTATTACATCTACGAAGCCAATACTCAGAATTACGTTGTGGTCGAGCCGCCCGTGGCCAACCCGCAACCTCAACCCCAGGGCAACAGCTTTGACGTAGTGGCCTATCCGGCCAACGGCCAGTCGCCTGAGCAGGTCAATCAGGATGGCTACGACTGCTATCGCTGGGCCGTGCAGCAGAGCGGTTTCGACCCGCGCAACTACACCTACCCTCCGGCACCGGAAGTGGTACAGACCTATCGCCAGGCCCAGGGCAGTTGCTTGAGCAGTCGTGGGTATCAAGTGACGTACTGAGGCTGGGTAAAGATCGTGCGGACGCTGCTTTTTGTGGCGAGGGGATTTAGCGAAACGTCGCACCGCCCCGCTGGACTCTGTAGGAGCTGGCGAAGCCTGCGATCTTTTGATCTTGCTCTTTCGCTTTCGCTTTCGCTTTCGATTCAATAGCCAGGGACAAGATCGCAGCCTCGTTGCACTCGACAGCTCCTACAGGGCCCAGCGGGGAGCAAGCTCCCTCGCCACAGGTTATGTGCTGGCGCGCTGCACCACTTCCGACGGATCGGCATGCACCAGCACTTCGGCCTTCGGATAGGCATGATGGATCGCATCGGCAGCCTGGTCGCTGATGCCGTGGGCCACTGACAGGGTCAATTCCCCCGGCAACTCCAGGTGCAGTTGCACGAACCAGTGGTTGCCGGAGATCCGCGTACGCAGGTCATGGGCGCCGAGCACGCCGGGCACGGCGCAGGCCAGTTCCAGCATGTGCTGGCTGACGTCGGGCGGCAGTTCCTGGTCCATCAGCACCGCAAAGCTTTCCCGGGCGATCTGGACGGCGCTCCACAGAATGTAAATGGCGATCCCCAGGCCGAACCAGGCGTCGAGCTGATACCAGCCGAATCCGGCCAGCACCAGCGCCACCAGGATGCTGCCGTTGAGCAACAAGTCGGAGCGATAGTGCAGCGAGTCGGCGCGCACGGCGTTGGAGCCGGTGGCGCGGATGACCCGATGCTGCAACGCCAGCAGCGCCAGGGTCAGCCCGAGGGAAAACACGATCACGCCGACGCTGAGCCAAGGCGCGTCCACCGGCACCGGGTTTTTCAGCCGCTCGAAAGCCTGCAAGGCAATCAATACCGCACTGCCGCCGATAAACAGCGCCTGGGCCATGCCGGCCAGGGATTCGGCCTTGCCATGACCGTAGCGATGGTCATCGTCGGCGGGGCGCAGGGCGTAATGCACCGCCAGCAGATTGAGCAGCGAGGTGACGCCGTCCAGTGCCGAGTCGGTCAGGCCGGCAAGCATGCTCACCGAGCCGCTCAGCCACCAGGCCAGGGCCTTGGCGACGACCAGGACAAGCGCCACGGCCACCGACGCTCGGGTGGCCAGGCGCAGCAGACGGGCGTGTTCGGTGCTGGTGGTCATGGCGCGGTCGTTCCTTCAATAGCGCTTGTCATGCGGCGGGTTTGAGACCCAGGGCAGCCAGTTGTTGCGCGCTGCCCTTGTGCTGGATCAGCCGAGGATCGTCCAGCGGGAAGCTGCGGCCCAGTTCGCGTTCCAGGATCGCCTGCAGCTTTTGGTTATTGACCGTGCCGTCGGGGTTGATGGCCGGCTTGAGTTTCTCTGGCTCGATCTGGACACTCTTGCCCGGCTCGAAGTAAATGGCACCAGTGGCAAAGTCCACGGCGAACGCGATCAGGCCGGGGATGATGTAGAACAGCAGGCCGACGGCATCGAGCGCGGCAATCGCCGGGTCGATCTTGCCATCGATCTGGCCGCGACGGTCCGGGTAGAAGATCGAACCACAGGCGCTGATTTGAGTCAGCAGGGCGGCGACCAGGACGCCACCGATCACGCGAAAGGGAATACGCATAGCAATCTCCTGAACAGGTAGAGGCGTTGCTGGTTGGAGTCCAGACCACGCTAAACAGTTCGCCGTTATACTCGGCCCTCTGTTTTGGAGCCAGCATGATTTCTTTGCCGATTGATGAAGTTTTACCCGCCCTGCGTCAAGCCTTGGCATCGCGCCACGAAGCCGTGCTCGAAGCGCCGCCCGGTGCTGGTAAAACCACCCGTGTTCCCCTGGCCTTGCTGAACGAGCCCTGGCTGGCCGGGCAGACCATCCTGATGCTCGAACCCCGGCGCCTGGCGGCACGGGCGGCGGCCGAGCGACTGGCCAGCGAGCTGGGGGAAAAGGTCGGTGAAACCGTCGGCTACCGGATTCGCCTCGACAGCAAAGTCGGGCCCAAGACCCGCATTGAAGTGGTCACCGAAGGCATCCTCACCCGTCGCTTGCAGGACGATCCGGCGCTGGAAGGCGTGGGGCTGCTGATTTTCGATGAATTCCATGAACGCAGTCTCGACGCCGACCTGGCGTTGGCCTTGAGCCTCAACGGTCGGGAGCTGTTTCGCGAAGACCAGTCGCTGAAGATCCTGCTGATGTCCGCCACCCTGGAAGGCGAGCGCCTGGCCGGGTTGCTGGACAACGCGCCGATCCTGCGCAGCGAAGGCCGCATGTTCCCGGTGACGGTGCGCTGGGGCCGGCCGTTCCAGCCCGGCGAGTTCATCGAGCCGCGGCTGGTGCAGACCGTGCTCGAAGCACTGCACGATGAAACCGGCAGCGTCTTGGTGTTCTTGCCCGGGCAGGCGGAGATCCGCCGGGTTCATCAGCAATTGGCCGAGGCCTTGGGCGAGGGCGGCAATGTGCTGCTCTGTCCGCTGCATGGTGAACTGGACCTCGCCGCCCAGCGCGCCGCCATCGACCCCGCGTCGCCCGGCCAGCGCAAAGTGGTGCTGGCCACCAACATCGCCGAAACCAGCCTGACCATCAACGGCGTACGAGTGGTGATCGACGCCGGGCTGGCCCGGGTGCCGCGTTTCGACCCGGGCAGCGGCATGACCCGTCTCGACACCCAGCGCATTTCCCGGGCCAGCGCCACCCAGAGGGCCGGTCGAGCCGGGCGCCTGGAGCCGGGGGTCTGCTATCGATTGTGGTCCGAAGACCAGCATGAACAATTGGCCGCGTACGGCAGCGCGGAGATTCTGTCGGCGGACCTGGCCGGGTTGGCCCTGCAATTGGGGCGCTGGGGCGTGACGCCGCAGCAATTGGTCTGGCTCGACATTCCGCCCACAGCCGCATATGCCCAGGCCCAGGACCTGCTGCAACGCCTGGGCGCGTTGGAGGGCGAGCAACTGACCCGCCACGGGCAGGCCATGGCTGAACTGCCGGCCCACCCGCGTATCGCTCATCTGCTGTTGCGCGGCCAGGCGTTGGGGTTGGCGGACATGGCCTGCAACGTCGCCGCACTGTTGGGCGAGCGCGATATTCTGCGTGGCGCCGGCGCGGATCTGCACAGTCGCCTGGCCTTGCTGTCCGGCGAAGAACGAGCCGCGCGCGGCGCCCAGGGCGGGGTGCAGCGGGCGCGGCAACTGGCCCGGCAATATCGCGGCTACCTGCGGGGCAAGGCCGAAGAAGCCGTGGCCGACCCCGATCATCCGCGCTGGCTCGGCGCGTTGCTGGCCTTGGCTTACCCGGACCGCGTTGCCCAGCAGCGCCGGCCTGGCGGTGCGGAATATCGCCTGGCGAATGGGCGTGCGGCGCTGTTTGCCGAGGCTGACAGCCTGATGAAACAAGCGTGGCTGGTGATCGCCGACCTGGGCAGCCGCCAGGGCCAGCGGGAAGAGCGGATCTACCTGGCGACGGATTTCGACCCGGCGCTGTTCGATTCGGTATTGGCCGAACAAGTACGCGTTGTGGATCAACTGGATTGGGACGAGCGTGAAGGCGTGCTGCGCGCCGAGCGCCAGCGCAAGGTTGGCGAACTGGTGCTCAGCCGCGAACCGCTGACCGGCCTGGATGAGTCGGCCCGTAGCCAGGCCCTGGTGAACCTGGTGCGGCGCAAGGGCTTGGAGTTATTGCCCTGGACCCCGGAACTGCGGCAATGGCAGGCGCGGGTGGCGCTGCTGCGGCGCCTGGACCTGGACGCCAAGGGCGAGAGCGAATGGCCGGACGTCAGCGATAGTGCATTGCTGGGCAGCCTCGAGCATTGGTTGATGCCGTATCTGGGCCGCGTCTCGCGCCTCAGCCACTTTGCCCACCTGGATTTGTCGAGCATCGTCCACAACCTGTTGCCCTGGCCCCTGCCGCAACGCTTGGATGAACTGGCGCCGCACCATTTGAGCGTGCCTTCGGGGTCGTCGATCCGCCTGGACTACAGTGAGCATCCGCCGATCCTGGCTGTGCGCCTGCAGGAACTCTTCGGCCTGGCTGACACCCCGCGCATCGCTGGCGGGCGGCAGGTGGTCAAGTTGCACCTGCTGTCACCGGCGCGCCGACCGGTGCAGGTCACCCAGGACCTGGCGAACTTCTGGCGCAGCACCTATGCCGAGGTGAAGAAGGACCTCAAGGGGCGCTATCCCAAACATTACTGGCCGGACGACCCGCTGGTGGCGGAGGCGACGGCGCGGGTGAAGCCGCGTAAATGAGCTGAGGAAATTCAGGATATGAAATACAAACTCTGTGGGAGCCGAGCTTGCTCGCGATAGCGGTGTGTAGATGAACGCTTTCCCAGGAGGCGTTCATCTACACACCGTCTTTCTCAAGAAACTTGCTGTAGCTTAAAAACATCTCGTCGCGTATCCAACCTGCAGACTCATAGAGTGCCTGGGCGGATTGATTGGTCTTGGCAGTGCGCAAGTCCATACGGACTGCCCCCTGTTGCCTGGCATATTCTTCGGCGGCCATAAGCAGCTTTTTGCCTATACCCTGTTGGCGTACGTTCGAATCAACGAAAAGATCATACAAAGTGAAGATGCGCGCCGTGAAAACCGAGCAAAAGGTTGGGTAGAGCTGGCAGAACCCCACAATCTCTTTGGCGGCGTTCTTTGCAACGAACACCAGGGACTCACTTTTTTCAGTCCGTGCCCTGATATAGGCGGTCGCCCGCTGTAGGTCGGCATCCATCCTGTAGAACTGCCGATACGCATCAAACAGTACACCCACTGCTTCAACATCTTTCTGTTCAGCCAGGCGAATCTGGATGTCGCTCATGGATCACTCCTTGAAAGGGGTGTTCAGTGTGAGGCGGACTCAGAGCAATACCACCAAGACAGTCAGAGCGTACTGCTCGTGTAGGCCAGGCGTTATCCCAAACTGGCACGTTCTAGATTGCGACACAGGTCCACTGTGGGAGCAAGCTCCCACAGTTATTCTGCGGCGAGTCGTACTAAGGCGTTGCCGGCAACAAGAACCGCGCCAACGCCGGCAACTGGCCGCAACGCCTGGCGGGCAAACGTTCGACGCGGGGCTGAACCGTGGGCTTCACGGCGTACCGTTTCGGCCATGCAGGCGGTAGCCGGAACGTTGGCTCAAGCGTTCGTAATAGGCACTGACCGCGGGGAAGTCCGGATGAGTCAGTGGGGTTTCAAACCAGCGGTTCACTGAAAGGCCTATCGGGATGTCTGCCAGCGAAAACTCGCTGCCGCTGACGTACGCGCCCGTTGTGTCGAGTTGTCGATCCAGGATCGCCATGTGCCTGGACCATTGACGGCATCCTGCGGCCAGCGCGTCATGGTCTTGATGGGCGGCGCATTGCCTGACCAGCGACATAAAGGCATAACCCCAGGACTTGTTGAGGTCGGTGGCTTGCCAGTCGATCCATTGATCCGCCCGGGCTCTGGCTTTTGCGTCTGCTGGATAAAGGTGCAGGGCGTTGTTCCGGTTCGCCAGGTACCTGATGATCGTGTTGGACTCCCACAGCACGAAGCCGTCGTCCTCAACCACCGGAACCATCGCATTGGGATTCAGTGCCGTGAATTCAGGTGTGTTCGTTTCCCTGAAACCAGAGCCCCAGTCCTTCCGTTCGAAAGGGATTTGCAACTCTGCGCAGGTCCAGAGCACTTTGCGGACATTGATCGATGAGGCTTTGCCCAGTATTTGTAGCATTCCATCTCCTTATAGTTGGTGGGGCACGAACTCCACACCTGTCGACGTTGACCCCACCGGGGTGAGACGTTAAACGAGAGCGGTCATTCAACTCAAGGTCTGTTTAAAACGATTGCCTGCGACTCGCTGGGAGGCTATTTTGTTTGATAATTGTAGGGCGTTTCTGTAGTTAAGCTAAGTCAAGCGCAAAAGTAATTCTGGGGAAGTGCCGGTCTATTTTTTTTATTCATGTTTGAATTGAGTGACAGGATGAAAATTCCTGCCCGAAAGGGCAGGTGTACAGCGATAGGTAATTGGTTTTAAATTTAGTGTCATATAGTTGTTAGTGTTTATTGATTGTGAGTGCAGTGGTCTCGCTGTTGTTAATGCTTGTTATTTATATTGTCAGCGTCAGGTCATAATAGGAGTCTGATTAATGCAGGTCGCTATCTTTCAAGTTGATGCTTTTGCCTCTCAGCCATTCGCGGGTAATCCTGCGGCTGTTTGTCCGTTGGATTATTGGTTGCCAGACGAGCAGTTGCATGCGATTGCCGCTGAAAACAATCTGTCAGAAACAGCCTACTTTGTTAAGCAAGGCGATATCTATGAGCTGAGGTGGTTTACGCCGCTGGTCGAAGTTGAGCTGTGCGGGCATGCGACGTTGGCGGCCGCTTGGGTAATCTTGAATAAGTTAGGCGTAAACGCAGATATTTTAAGGTTTTCGACGCGCAGCGGGGAGCTGCGGGTCCGTCGCTCCGGTACCGGGCTGACGTTGGATTTTCCAGCGAAAATCCCTGAGCGCTGCACACCGCCGTCCGAGTTGTTACCCGCACTGGGTTTGACCTCGGCAGAAGTCTTTGCAACAGACGACTTCATCGTCGTAGTGCCTGATGAGACGATTATCGAAAAGTTGACACCGGACTTCGCTCGCCTGAAGGGGTTGCCACTGCGGGGTGTGGTGGTGACCGCGCAAGGCAAGGATTTCGATTTTGTCTCTCGATGGTTTGGCCCAAATGTCGGGGTGAACGAAGACCCGGTGACAGGCTCGGCGCATACCTCATTGACGCCTTTCTGGTCGGGTGTATTGGACAAGCAAGTGCTGACGGCGCAACAAGGTGGGCTCCGAAAGGGGCAGCTGCGCTGTGAGATGGCCGGTGACCGAGTGCTGATAACCGGGGAGTCGGTGTTGTATATGGTTGGGGAAATCACCCTTTAGTGCTTGCGCAACACCCTTCGCTTGAGAAATACCTGAGCGTATTTCTCAAGCGATCAGCTTCGATTCTCCGCCGTTGATTCAGCTATAGCGCTCAATCAATGGAGCATGCCCAGGGCATAGGCTTTCATGGAAGCTTCTACTTTGTTAGTGGAGTGCAGTTTGCGCATGGCGTTGACGAGATGAAATTTCACGGTTCTTTCGTCAATGGACAAGATCAATCCCGTTTCGGAGTAGGTCTTGCCCGTTGCCGACCATTTCAAGGTTTCTACTTCCCGGGCGGTGAGGGACGCGCCAATTTCAGGGATGTAGCTGGGGGCAATAAAGTTGAGCATGGTGGAATGTGCGATATGGGCTATCCAGATCAGCTTTGCTTCTTTCTCGTTGAGTTCCGATGATGTAACCGGGCTGGCGGATCTGATCAGGGAAAACAGTCCAATCGTGTCGTGTTTTCCTCGGGACGGCGTACACCAGCCATGGACAAGTTTATAATGTTTGGCGTCTTCCCAGAAATGAAGATGCTCCTTGAATGTATCGGCAGACCAACACAGTGGCTGGTTTTCTGTTAACCCATGCTTTACAGTTTGGTCGATGCTGAAGTAGTTATTGTCTTTATAGGTGTTCTCCCAAGAGGGGGAGTAATTGGATGATAGATGAAATTGCGGACTGGAGATGGGCAATGGAAAGCGAATGCCGAGGGAGTATTGATCGAATTCAAAAGAGCGAGTGACAAATTCAAGCAGCGTAAGCAATTCTTCCTTGGATGTTACATTCATGAACAGAGATAGGTAATGCTCGCGCCAATCAGACATGTGTACTTACCAATGTTGAAGGGTGTAAGGGATGTGCCTGGGTCCAAAGTGTTGGGTTGTTGATGTTGTGATGTGCAAGGAAATCCATTTCAAATAATAAAAAACTAATAACTAATCAGGGTGATGTAAATGCAATCCTTAGCCCCCGATCAGCTGGTACGTCTGTCTTATGCGGAGTTAAGCGGCTTGTCGTTTCAGCCTTCTCTCGCCTGGGTTGACACTAGCCTGACTGTCGAACTAAAAGAACTCGGACTGCCTGTTGCATATGCTGGATACAGTGAATGGGAGTGCCAGGGTTTCGTACCAAAATTGAGCATCGGTTGGTCTTGGTTTAAAGAAACTTTTTCTGGAAAGGCTCTTATAGCACCGGGCGGCATCAGTTGCAACATTATGTTACGTTCGCCCCGTGGGTATGATCTCGGGGCCGACATTACACAACAACTGCTTCTTATCTGGCTATCCAGGCAGCGTTTGAAATCGAAGCTGCCTGAGAGCTTGAAGTATGGGTGCAACCCTGAGTTTTAGTGGTGCAACCATTGTCGTTAATGGTGCAACCTGATGTATTGATGGTGTTACAAATGTCGTAAAGAGGAAGCGCCGTTAATCACTGAGGTGGCAGTGGGGGTGCCGGTCTCCTTATTTTCGATTAAGACACAATTCTTTCTATATATAAGCTACCCCTGTCACTGTCACATCCCAAATTGACTCTCCAGTCAAACTCGCAAATGCCGGTTTTTCATGACAGCATCAATGTTATTCAGTGTCACCCCGGCTAAAGCTGGGGGCGCTTCGAATGGAATGCTGTCCCCCGGTGCGAGCCGACCATCCATCTCCGTTGGCTTTTCGTCAGTGACTCCACCAGTCGTCCGCAGGCTCGGGCCGGCGCATGGGATTTTGCTTCAGTGCGTGCACGCCTGGGCGTCGAAGGTGGCGTTATAGAGGCTGCCCTTTTGGGCAGCTGTTTTGTTCCGCAATCATGACTTCTAATCCAGGGAACTGGATTGGAAGCTGGTGTGGAATGTTAAATATAATAAATGGAACAGCGCAGCAACTTTCCTCTGAGCTTATTGCGGGGCTCGGACTCTTTCGCTACAAAATCTTTGTGGAAAAAATGGGCTGGCCTCTAAAGTGTGAGGTGGGCCTGGAGTCTGACGAGTTTGACCGCGACGACACCTACTATGTTATTGCTCGGGATAAAGCAGGGCATGTTTGCGGTTGTGCAAGGATGCTGACGACGAGCAATAACTATCTTCTTGAACAGATATTTCCAGGTCTGATGGGCGATATACCGCTGCCAAAGTCAAACGACATCTGGGAGTTGTCTCGTTTTGCCGTGAACTCGGAAGGTGCTGATGCTTCTACCTCAGGTCATTGGCTGGATACGTGTCGGTTAATGAAACAAGTGGTGTTAGTGGCCAAAAGACATAACGTTAAAAGGCTCATCGCTTTTTCTGCTGTCGGTAACGAACGACTGCTCAGAAGAATGGGGGCAGACGTGCATCGTGTGTCCTGCGCTCAGCTGATTGATGGTAAGCCGGTACTTGCATTCTGGATCGAGATTAACGAGCAAACAATAAGTGCCTTGTCTGCTTATTAAACTGGACGCTGGGTGACGATAAAAAACTGAGATTAAAGGATTAGCTATGATTATCTATCTGATAGGCGTCGCGCTGGCGGTGCTGGTTCTGGAACATATTATTCCAGGGTGGAAGCTACCCAAAGTCAGTACCTGGTTTTTTAGATCCATGACCCTCAACATTATTCAGATCGCGGTGGCGTTGCTGGCCGGGGTGTCATGGAACAAGTGGATGCAAGGTCACAGCCTGTTTCATCTCTCTGCAAGCTATAGTCCTCTCGTTGCGGGTTTCATCGCGTATTTTGTCAATACCTTCGTCACTTACTGGTGGCATCGCTTTCGCCACGCCAATAACACCTTGTGGCGCCTGTTTCACCAGATTCATCATGCCCCGCAACGGATTGAAGTCTTCACCTCGTTCTATAAGCATCCCACGGAAATGGTCTTCAACTCGATGTTGGGCAGTGCGGTGGCCTACGTGTTGCTGGGCATCAGTGTGGAGGCGGGTGCCTTCTACGTGATGTTCGCGGCACTGGGCGAGATGTTCTATCACGCCAATATCAGAACCCCGCACTTCCTGGGCTACTTGTTCCAGCGTCCAGAGATGCACAGGGTTCATCACCAACGTGATCGTCATGAGTGCAATTACAGTGACTTCCCGATCTGGGACATGCTGTTCGGGACTTTTGAAAATCCCAAGGAAAATTTCGCACCTCAAGGCTTTTCCGAGAACAAAGAAAATCGCTTTGTCGACATGCTGTTGTTTAAAGACGTTCATGAAACACCAGCGGGAATGAAAATGCCTGAGATCATGAAGGAAGAGTCACTAGTCAAACGCGGGTGAGTAATATGTTTTTGAATATTGATTCACGCTTGAGTCGTGACCTGTTGAAATGCATAAATTCCGGTATTCCTCACGATGCGTTAAATGTGCCTAAGGATCCGGAGTTCCTCTCGGGGAGAATTGAAAATCTGCGCAGTCAGTACGTTGCTTTACGCAGGTCTTTCGGAAACAAGACGCTCCCGGTGAGTAACTATCTGTTTTACATGATGCTCAAGGACAAGTATTCAGAGTTTGAGTTTGAACTGCTGAATGCCAAGGGACGGGTGCTTACCAATATCCATGTGTTCAAGTCTAAAGGACGCATACCTTCGATAGCGTCGTTGCTCTTGTCGGATAACCACGTTGCGAAGTCCGCTGTCGAGCTGAAGTATACAGATGTGGAGCACATTGAATTGTACGGATCAGCCCTATCGCAACTGTTGACCGCTGGTGGTCTGATGCCCCCGACGCAGGTAGCGATGGGGGGCGTTGTAGCGCAGATCAACCGCAGTAAGTCACTTGATCGGCCGTTGACCATTGTCAGTGCGATATGCCCGGATTATTCCTATGACATGGACGCTGAAGGCGCGCCCCGGTACACCTTTACCCACGTTGGCGAGCAACCAGGGCTGGCGGGAGCAAAGTTAATCAAAGCGGACGACGCCTTGAGCGACTTTTCGCGCGCTGTGGGTGTTCCCCTGGAGCATAAGCTGTTCGGTGGCGAGTTCGAATACATATCGTTTAACAAGAACGCCAGTTCGCTAAGCGCGCGTGATGAGTTTCTCGGCAAAGTCAATCAGCAATTGCTGACTATTGGCGATAAATTAACAGCGCCTGCGGCCGTTGGCTCTTTCTTTGAACTGTGTGGCGATGAACAGACTTGGCACGAGCGCCATCAAGCTATTCTGGAACGACTCCGTGCAGGGGATTATGGCCAGACGGGTTTAAACTACGAACAGATGAAGGAAATATTCGAGTCCAGACGGCCGCTGTATTCCAAGTGGTTTGTGGCCCAGAGTGATGAAACGATCTGGAACAACTTTCTCTCGCAGGCCGCTGAGTATGCCCTTATGGGAGGCATATTTCTTGACGTGTATAAAGAGTTTGTGGTCTTGGCCGTTGACCATTACAAGATGGAACCTTTCTATTCTTTCTTTGGTTCGGTCGCTGTTTTGTATGTGAAAACGGATTATCTATAGGCGAAGTAGGGAGGCTGCCAATATGAAAGAGGAACTCTTTGCCACACGCTACACGAAATATGGGCATGGCATTGATGTCAGGGCGACCTATGAGCGCTTGCCGCTTCAGGGGTTCTGGACATGGGTGACGGGCAAGTCCGGTAATAAGAACGCACCGAAAAGCGCTAAAGATACGCTCTTGAAACCGTGGCAGTTGTTTCTTCAGATCAGCTGGGGTTATGCAGTTTTCGTGGCCGCGGTTCTGCTCGGCAATAAGCTGCTGGAGTCGGATCTTCACTGGGGTATCAAGCTGGCGCTGTCGATTCCGATGATTTGCATGGTGGTCAACCGGCAGCGGGGTTTGCTGCACACGTTCCACTACACCATTCACGGTGCCGGCATCGCTAATAAGCGGTTGGCAAAGTTTGTTTGCAAGTGGGTGTTATCGATGCCCATTCTGCACACGCCGTGGAATAACTACATGAAGTTGCACGTGGGTGAGCACCACAGCGTCAATACATTTTGCACCGATAAAGATGTCGATCTTCAGTTCATGACCAGCCATGGCTTCTACAAAGGCATGAGTGAGACTGAATTTTGGACAAAACTGGTGGTGGCGCCGTTTCACCCAATGCGTATTTATGAGCATATAAAGTTCCGGCTCGAAGTTAACTTTGTCAAAACGGACAAGCACGAAAAAAACAGTCGGGCGATCTATTGGTTACTGTTGCTGACTGGGGTTTACCTGTCCGGCTATATGACGCCTTTTGTCGTGTTCTATCTGCTGCCGATTTTGCTTGTTACGCAGTTTTCGTCTTGGATACAACACGTTACCGAGCATTTGTGGTTTTCGGAAAATACCAAGGGTTTGCCCAAGTATATTTTCTACGGCTCACTCAGCTGGGGGCGTTTTTTTGGTCGCCCTTACCCTTTGAATTACACCGGTTGGGCGTTTGCCTGGCGTGTAGTGAAGTGGGGTTTGGCAGTCGTATTCATTGATATTCCGTTGCGTGTTTTTTCCTTTATGCAAGATTTGCCGAGCCATGATTTTCATCACCGCAACCCGGGTGTGAACTTCTGGAGCATCGCCCCGGAAAGGGCGGCCAATGAAGCATTGGTATCGCGGTTTGGCCCGATGACCGAAACCTGGAGCATGACCGAGAGCTTCCTTATCTTGCGAGACCACTTGTGTCGGGATGAAAGTGATCCGTTCGATCTCATCACTTGGTACAACACGAGCAAACAGCACCTTGAGATAAAAGCGACGCGTGAAGCGTCAGCAGTAGAAGTCGAAGTTTAATGAACGATTTTGAACGAGGGAACGTGAAATGAATGTTGTTGAAGTCGCGAAGAAAGAATTGGCAGTGAACGGTTCGTTTTACTCCAGCGCTACCGAGTTTCTGTACAGTCAGAATGACTGGGATGAGATCAATACCATCCTGGCAAGTAAGGCGTTGCCGTGGGAGCAAGTCTTCATCGGTGATGCTGACGAACTCAACGATCTTGCAGTCGCCCGTTTCATGACCGACGTCGAAAGACCGATGCGCGTTAACCAGCCACTCGCGGATCAGATGATTTCGGTGGTTTGCAATCAGAAACTGCTGGGTTTTGTTTCCAATCTGTTGGGGGGGGAAGAGTTCTACATTCGCCGTATGCAGGTTAACAAGATGAAAGACGGATCTTTCATTGGCAAACATTTGGATGTCGACAGTAATCCGGATTATTTGTATTCGATCGTACTGCAGTTGGGTAAAGGTTTTTCCGGTGGCGAATTCTTGATTTTCAATGACCAGGGCGAGCAGGTGAATCTCATTCGGCCCGAGCTGCAATCCATCGTAATCACCGACTGCTCCTTTCCTCATCAGGTTGAAGCCGTGACTGAGGGTGAACGAGTATCGCTGGTGTTCTTCGTGAGCAAGTACGCAGAAAAAAATCGTCGGGTGGCGTGAGTGCTCTGGGTCAGGACGTAGATGTCATGAAAGCAACAATTAAAATAATAGTGTTTGGTATTTTCGGCGTGCTCGGTATCGCAGTTGTCGGTGTGATGTATGTGCTGCACAACATTACACTGTCCAATGTGTTCGAGACCGGTATCATAAAAGTCGCGGACGGCATTTCTGATAAAGGCAGTATTGCCTGGGATGCCAACGCCGTTCCGCACATCAAGGCTGCAAATGATCGGGATGCGTATTTTTTGCTGGGGTATAGCCATGCCCGGGATCGGTTGTGGCAGATGCAGTTCAGCAAAAACTACGCGAACGGCACCCTGTCGGAGACATTTGGCCCCAAGACACTGGACATGGACAAATTTTCCAGGACGTTGGGGTTCAAGAAAACCGCAGACTCGATATTTCAGCAGCTGAAACCGCAAACCCAGGACGTACTGAAGAGCTACAGCGACGGTGTGAACTTTTTCATCGACAAGTTCGCAGATCGCTTGCCCGTCGAGTTTTCATTGACTCGTTCCGCACCGCTCAAACGGTGGGAGCCTTCCGATTCAGTCGCGCTGCATTTATTGTTTTCATGGACGTTAAGCTCCAACCTGGGCATGCAATTGCAACGACTGTCGCTGTCCAAAAACTTGACCGTCTCACAGATTAATGAGGTGTTTGCGCCTTACCCGGGAAGTGCGCCGGTCAAAACCAGGGACTATGCCGCGCTGTACAACAACCTGGACGTGTCCGGCACCGGTTTGGCGCTGCTGGATAAACTGCCGCCCTCGAATGTCGAGGGCGTAGGGTCGAACAACTGGGTGATTGCCGGCGACCATACGGTTACGGGTAAACCGATACTGGCCAACGATCCGCACTTGAAATTGACCAATCCGGCGCTGTTTTATCTTGCTTCTATCGAGACGCCCGAGTCGTCGCTCGTGGGGGCAACTTATGCCGGTGCGCCACTTTTTGTGATCGGACACAACAAGAAGATCGCGTGGGGCTACACCAATACCGGGTCGTCCGTTCAGGATGCGTACCTAGAGAAACTGAACCCTTCGGATAACAACCTCTATCTCGCCTCCGATTCGACCTACAAGCCGTTTCGGGTGGTGCAGGAGAAGATTGATGTCAAAGGTGAGGCGTCTGTCACGTTACCGGTCCGGTATACGAATCACGGCCCGGTAATCAGTGATATCTACCAGGCGGCGCAACAGGCCATCAACGGTAAAAAATCCGTGGTCATTGCGCTGGCCTGGACCGGGCTGGAGACCAATGACAAAACCTTCGACAGCATTCTGGGCATCAACCGTTCAGAGAACTGGCCGCAATTTTTGCAGGCCTCCGCCGAGTTTGGCGTGCCTCCGCAAAACATGGTTTATGGGGATACGGCAGGCAACATTGGCTATGTTTCCGCGGGCCGGGTGCCGGTAAAAGCGAAGGATAACGACCTCTTGGGTCAAGCCCCTGCACCTGGCTGGGAAGCTAAGTATGACTGGACAGGGTATGTGCCCCAGTCGGCGAAGCCCACGCAGTTCAACCCTGCCAGTGGTTACATTGCCACCGCTAACAACCGCATTGTTCCCGATAATTACCCGTTCAACTTCGGCCATGACTGGGTTTTGCCTTATCGCTACGACCGCATCATGGATCTTTTGAAGGGGCGTGCGCCTCATACCCTGCAAACGTCCGCCGACATCCAGCTTGATCGTTACTCGTCGTCCATGGCCGATCTGTTACCCAAAATGATTGCGCTGGTCGAAGGGCTGCCTTCAACGCCTGCGCAGTTGAGCATCCTCAAGGCCTGGCGGTTTGACTCGGATCCCGAGTCGGCGGCGCCATTGATTGCAGCATACTGGGTGAAGAACTTCACGCAGGAATTGCTGGAGCAGAAAATTGGCAAAGAGCTTTTGGCGGCGGGCTGGAATCAGCGTAACTACGATGCTTTTCTCAACCTTGTGTTAAGCAAAAAAGCCGATCAGGTCTTTTGGTGTGGGGGCGCTGACAATTGTCAGCGAGCGCTGGAAAGGTCATTAAACCTGTCGCTGCAGCAAATCAAGGACAAGTATGGCGCTGACGTCAGTGATTGGAATTGGGGGCGCGCGCATACCGCAGTTGCCGAACATGTGCCCTTGCACAAGAGTCCCATGGCCTGGTTCTTTGATAACCGCAATACCATGGGCGGGGACAACTTTACGGTGAATGTCGGGCGTTACAATTACAGTGACCCGGCCAACCCGTTCAATACCAATATTGCGGCCACGTTCAGGATGGTGGCGGATCTGTCGAACCTTGATAACTCAAGTTACATACTGTCCTCCTCTAATACGGGCATAAAGTTTAACGGCTATGTGGACATGAACAGGCTCTGGGGACGGGGGGACTACATAAAAATCCCTGTGTCAGGACATATGCCTGAAAGCCATGCGCTCAGATTTTATCCAAACAACAAATTTTGAATTAAGGTGGCGTATGAACAGTCAGGAAAATAGCGCGGGTTGGGATCTGGATTACTCGGCTGTCGGCCGTAGTTTTCCGGAGAGTTTCAAGGCCAAGATCGTCGCGGATTTGCAGCAAGGAATGCCTGAATACGACGTCAATCAATACTTTGGTAATCAGCCAGGCATTTTCGAGATATACGAGCATCTGGCGCTGGCCATCGATTCGAACACCGAAAAGGTGGTGGGGATCATTGGGGCAAAAAGCCTTCCTTTTGGTTCTTCGTCGTTCCTGTATCTCTGGACGGCGATGATCGCGGATGAATACCGAGGGTCGGCGCTTTTTAAAAAGCTTAATCAGTTCTTTTTGAAAAATGTCATTCAAGCGATCGGCATGCCGAAGCTGATCGTTGCCAAGACCTATAACCCGGTTGTCTACAATATGTTCAGGGTCATGTCTTCGCGGGTTCCATCGGCACGTTTCTACCCGGATTTGCGCGTCGATGTGCAGAGTGCCGACATGGCGGCGCTGGCGGTTGAAATTGTTCACTCCTTGTCCAAGGACCTGGTGCTGGATGTGAATACCGGTGTCATTCCTGGAGGCCAGAGTTCTGTCGCGCCTAACTTCTTTCCGAAGATGGACATGTCCAGTGATGAAGTGACTAACGCGCACTTTATCAAGCACGTCACCTATTCGGATCAGATCTTGTGCGTGGTGATGCTGCAGCCTGATTCGGAGTGGTTTGTTAAAGAAAAGATCATCCGATAGTTTATGTGAGTGAATAAGACGTCTGTTCTTCTCTCGGCGCTGCCGGCGGCCATTTTTTATGGTTTGCTGGCAGCGGTATCCAATAGTGCTCACAGCATGAAAGTGATGGGGCTGGCGGCAATCACTCAAGGCCTCATCAGTTATGTTTCAACGCTCATTGCGTTGTCAGTCATGTTTAAGCTGGCGCAAATGTTGGCTGGATGGCATGCGCTGGCTCGACGTGCGGTCGTGCCATTGACCGTGGTGAGTCTGTTTTCTGCTTTGTCGGCGGCTGTTCATATAGGGGCAGGCACGCCCAATGTGTTGTTGACGATCGCCCCCTCGTTTTTGATCGGTTGGGGGTATTTCACGACGGTCTATTGGCTCAAGGATTCAAATCGGTCCTTTCGAACACCTGGCCGCAGTTCGTGAGCGCCGATACTCAAACCTGAACATTGATGAGCGCTCACCGTCGGCGCGGGTCAAGCCGCGCAAGTGAGCTGAAGAAATTCAGGATATGAAATACAAACTCTGTGGGAGCGAGCTTGCTCGCGATGGCGGTATGTCAGCCAAATAGTCATGTTGCTGATCCACCGCTATCGCGAGCAAGCTCGCTCCCACATGTGTTCGGTGGTGAGCCCGCTAAGGCGTTGCCGGCAACAAGAACCGCGCAATCACCGGCAAATGATCGGAGATGCGCAAGGTGTCGTCCTGCCTTACCTGGGCTTCGACTCGTTTGAGGCGCGGGCTGTAGAACAGGTAGTCGACGGTGCGGTCGGGGCCGTTGAGGCCGGGGTCGTTCGGGTAGTGGGTCAGCCAGTGTGCGCGATCGATACCGCTGGCCTCGTTGTTGGTGGGGATCATCGGGTATTTGTCCCACAGCTGGTGCAAGGGGCTGTCGGCGGAGTAGGGCGTGCGTTGCTCGGACGGCAGGCGTCGGTACTGGCCCAAGGGCAGCAGGTTGAAGTCGCCGCCGATCAGCCAGGGCGTGCCTGCGGATTCGAATTTATCCAGTGCCTTGGTTACGGTGGTGATTTGTCTGGGCAGGGTTTCGTCCGGCTCGGTGGCCCGTTCCAGATGCGTGTTGAGCACCGCCAGCTGGCCGCCATCGCTCAGCGCTAGATAACTTACCAACAGGGCATTTTTCGGCTGGAACTGACGGCTGATGAAGTTGGTGTCGGCCACCGGCAGTTGCACCCGTTCGGCACGGTCGATGCGGTAGCGACTCAGGGTCGCCAGTTGCCGGCCGACACTGCCGAAGATGTGCGGGTCGGGGATGAAGTCGGCCTTCCAGTCGAAGGCGCTGGTGCCGCACGGATAGAGGTCGGCCAGCCGTTCCTGCAACAGCTTGAGCTGGTCCTGGTAATCGCTGGCCTTGGCGCCCTTGTCCAGCTCCTGGAGCAACACGATGTCCGGTTGCTCGTCGCGGATGACCCGGGCCACTTCGTCGAGGCTGAAGGCCATGTCTTCCAGGGTCGGGCGTTCATCGTCGCCCTGGGCCAGGTCGTTCCAGAACACGTAGCGCTTGCCGGCGAGGAACTGCACGTTCCAGGTCATCACCTTCAAGGCCTGGCCGGGCACCAGGGGAGCTGCGTTGGCGGTGCAACTGACCGGCAGGGTTTCCCGGGGCTGTGGCCGCCAGGTCAGGGCGTAGATCGACAGGGCGGCCAGGCTGAGGATCAACAGCAGGCCCAGCAAGGTGTGGCGCAGTAGACGGGTCATGGCTCAGGTTTTTCTGCAATCAACATGAACATTCGGAACAGCACGACAGTGGTGAACAATTGCAGAAAACTGTGGATGCTGTCGATCAGCAAGCTGACCAAAGGATTTTGCGGCGGCGGATACACCGAGACGCTGGCGCCCTTGAGCAGCCACAGCGGGACCATAACAGCCAGGATGCACAGCAGGATTCGCCAGAAATGGCCTCGACTCAGGCGCGCGCTTTCCTTCATGGCGGCCAGTGGCGCCAAGCCCTTCAATACCAGCAGGTACTCACCGAAAGCCAGGACGACCATCAGCCATAGCCCTGGCAGGAAATACAACGAGATGCCGATCAGGATCAGCAGAGTATTGAGCGCGGTCAGCAAGGCGAAGCGTGGCCACTGGAGGAGCGCGGCGGCGAGCAAATCGCGGGCGCGGGGGGCTTCGCCACGACTGCGGGCATCGAGAAACAGAATCAAAGCCGCGGTGTACAGCGGGTACACCAATAGCCCGACGATCACGCTGTAGCCGGAAAAGCCGTCGGCCCCGACGGCGCTGTCCACTCCCTGCTGCAGCACCGCTTCGAGTATCACCAGCGGCAAGCACAACTGGGCGATCCGGCCCAGATGGCGCTTGAAAAAATACAAAGAGTCACGCAGTACTTCTAACGGATTCATGGGTCGGTATCGCAGTTCGAAAAAGCGGTCCGACACTTTACCCATCAGGTGACCGCAGAAACAAACGTAAACATCAGGTAAAGACCATTGAAAGCTTTTCGACGAGCCCCATTACTGATGGGCACCGGTCTTCGGGATCGGAATGGTTTCTACCCGGCAATCTAATGAGGTCGCCATGAACAGCGAAGAACAAACCCTGATCGATGGACTGTTTTCACGGCTGCAACAGGCCGAAAAGGATTCAGCCCCGCGCGACGCCCAGGCCGAGGCACGGATCAAGGAACACCTGGCCAGCCAGCCAGCGGCGGGCTATTTCATGGCCCAGGCGATTCTGGTGCAGGAGGCCGCGATCAAGCGCCTCGATGAGCAGAACAAGCAACTCACCCAGCAAGTCGAGCAATTGCAGGCCGAGCTGCAACAGGCCCGCAAACAGACGTCGGCGCCCAGCGGCGGCGGAGGTTTCCTCTCGAGTATTTTCGGTGGCAGCCCGCGGGATTCACGCCCGGCGAGCGCGCCGGCCGCAAGCGGTGGTGGCTGGCGCGAACCGGCACAGCCGTCCTTCAATGCCCAGCCCCAACAGGGCTTCGGCGCGCCGCCCGGCAATTATGGCGCACCGCAGCAGCAGGCCCCGGCAGCGGGCAGCTTCCTGGGTGGCGCCCTGAAAACCGCGGCGGGCGTGGCCGGCGGCGTGATGCTGGCCCAAGGCATCAGCAGCCTGTTTCACAGCAACCAGCAACCCCAGGAAGTCGTCGAGGTCATCAAGGAAGAGCCGGCCCAACCGGTCAACGACACCGCCAACAACAGCGACAACGGCTGGGGCGATGACCAGCGCGTGGCCGATAATGACGCCTACAGCAACGACCCGGGCGGCTTCAGCGACGCGGACTACAGCGACGATTCGTCTTCCTTCGGCGACGACGACTCCTTCGTCTGACCTGCCATTCGTCCGGGGCGCTCTGGCGCCTCGGGCCGATTATTCGCGGAACAATCCTTCGGGCTGGCATACTGGGCGACTTTTCGGCCCAGGTGGTCTGCGTGCATGTGCATCCAAGAGGAAACGCGGTGAAAAAAATTGCAGTGTTCGCCGATGTGCAGAACCTCTACTACACCGTGCGCCAGGCCTACGGTTGCCATTTCAACTACGCCGCGCTGTGGGCCGATGTCAGCAAACAGGGGCAGATCGTCGAGGCCTACGCCTACGCGATCGATCGCGGTGACAGCAAGCAGCAGCAATTCCAGCAGATCCTGCGCAACCTGGGCTTCATCGTGAAGCTCAAGCCCTACATCCAGCGCAGCGACGGCTCGGCCAAGGGCGACTGGGACGTGGGCATCACGCTGGACATCATGGACGCTGCCGACCACGTCGATGAGGTGGTGCTGGCCTCCGGCGACGGCGATTTCGACATGTTGCTCGAGCGCATTATCCAAAAGCACGGTGTACAAGCCGTGGCCTATGGCGTGCCGGGGTTGACCGCCAACTCGCTGATCCGCGCCGCCAGCCGCTACGTGCCCATCGAAGGTGCGTTGCTGCTCAAGAATTGATTTTCACGGAGTTCAAAAGGTTTGGAACGCATCGCAGTCATCGACTTTGAAACCACCGGGATCACCCCGAGCAGCAGTTGCCGGGCCACTGAAATCGCGGTGGTGATGCTCGAGCAAGGCCGGATCGTCGACCGCTACCAGAGCCTGATGAATGCCGGTGTACGGGTGCCAGCCTTCATCGAACAACTGACCGGCATCAGCAACGCCATGCTGCGCAGCGCCCCGTCGGCGGAAAAAGTGATGAACGAGGTCAACGAGTTCGTCGGCATCACGCCCCTGCTGGCCCACAACGCCGCGTTCGACCAGAAGTTCTGGGACTTCGAACTGGGGCGAATCAAGCGTACTCGCTTGCAGAATTTTGCCTGTTCACTGTTGCTGGCCCGGCGCCTGATGCCGGCTGCACCGAACCACAAGCTCGGCACGCTCAACGCTTTCGCCGGCTTGCCCCACACCGGCCAGGCTCACCGGGCCATGGCCGACGCCGAAATGGCCGCCAACCTCACCGCGCACCTGGCTTCGGAGCTGCGACAAAAGCATGGGCTGCGGGAGTTGTCCCATGATTTGCTGTGCAGTTTGCAGAAAGTGCCGGCGGCGAAGATCAATGAGCACCTCAAGCGGCATCGCGGGTTCTAAACACACCACAGAACCCTTGTGGGAGCGGGCTTGCTCGCGAATGCGGTGTGTCATTAGGTAAATGTGCGACTGACACCCCGCATTCGCGAGCAAGCCCGCTCCCACACAGGTCGTTCAGTGTTTGATCCTTATTTACCGTTGCCTTCCAACTGCCCCAACGGCACGCGCTTTTCAATGGCGCTGGACAGCACGATCGAGGTCTTGCTGAAGCCGAACTTGGCGATGCGGTTGATCAATTCTTCCAGCTCGGGCATCGAACCCACTGCCGCTTGCATGATCACGCACGGGTCGCCGGTGACCCGGTGGCACTCGGTCAGTTGTGGGATCTTGCACAGTTCGTCGTAGGTCTTCTGGTTGCCGTGCTGGTTCATTCGCAGTTCGATGACGCACTGCACCGGCAGACCGATCTTTGCCATGTCGACTTTGGCTTGATAACCGGTGATGACACCGCTGGTTTCCAGTTTGCTGACTCGCTCGGCCACGGCGGGGGCTGACAGGTTCACTTTGCGGGCCAGTTCAGCGTAGGACGCACGACCGTTGTCCAACAAAGCGCTGAGCAGCATGCGGTCGTATTTATCCACGGTTTGGCTTCCTGTTGGCGTGACTTTCGAAAACGCGATTTATAGCGCTGATCTCCGTGTTTTGAAAAGTGTATGGCTTTGATAAACAGGTTTTGTAACTTATTTTCCGTCTATCGCCTTTCTAGAATAAAGCCTCTCATTGTCCTGACTTCGAGCTGAACATGCCTGGCCTACGCCGTTTCCCCCTGCCATTGATCGCTGCTTTTTTTGCCTTGTACGTCATCTGGGGTTCGACCTACCTGGTGATTCGTATCGGTGTGGAGCATTGGCCGCCGCTGTTGTTGGCCGGGATTCGTTTTGTGCTGGCCGGTTCGTTGATGTACGGCTTCCTGCGCTGGCGTGGGGCCCCGGCCCCGACGTGGGCGCAATGGAAGGCCGGGGCCATCATTGGCGTGCTGTTGCTCAGTTTTGGTAACGGCGCGGTCAGTGTGGCCGAGCACACGGGCGTGGCGTCCGGGGTGGCGGCCCTGGCCGTGGCGACAGTGCCTTTGTTTACCTTGCTCTGTGGATATTTCTGGGGCGCGCGTAATACCCGTCTGGAATGGGCGGGGATTGTGCTGGGGTTGATCGGCATCGCCATGCTCAACCTCGGTTCCAACCTGCAGTCCAGCCCGTTGGGGGCGACCTTGCTGGTATTCGCGGCGGCGTCCTGGGCCTTCGGTTCGGTGCTGAGCAAACATGTGCAGTTGCCAACCGGGGCGATGGCCAGTGCCGTGGAAATGCTGGTGGGCGGTGTGGTGCTGTTGATCGGCAGCGTGGCCAGCGGCGAGCACCTGGACAGCATGCCGCCGCTGGAAGGTTGGCTTGCCTTGGCTTACCTGACCTGCTTCGGTTCGATCGTTGCCTTCAATGCCTACATGTACCTGCTCAAGCATGTGCGCCCGGCGGCGGCCACCAGTTATGCCTACGTCAACCCAGCCGTGGCAGTGTTGCTGGGGATCGTGTTCGCGGGTGAAACCATTGGCGCTGAAGAAAGTGTGGCGATGCTGGTGATCATCAGCGCCGTGGTGTTGATCGGATTGCCGCAGTGGCGCAAACCCAAGCCTGCGCCGGCCGCCGCCTGATTTAGGGTAAACTGCCGCGCATTGCACACCTTGCGCTGATTTTTCCTACGGTACTTCCATGACTTTCGCCACCCTTGGCCTGATCGAACCCTTGCTGCGCGCCCTCGAGACGCTCGGCTACCAGACCCCGACCCCGGTTCAGGCTCAAGCCATGCCGGCGGTGCTCGCCGGTCGCGACCTGATGGCCGCCGCCCAGACCGGTACCGGCAAGACCGCCGGTTTCGCGGTGCCGCTGTTGCAGTTGCTGACCACTGAAGGGCCGAAGGTCGCGGCCAACTCGGTGCGGGCGCTGATCCTGGTGCCGACCCGTGAGCTGGCTGAGCAGGTCCATGAAAGCGTGCGCCAGTACGCGCAAAACCTGCCGCTGAGCACCTACGCCGTGTACGGCGGCGTCAGCATCAACCCGCAGATGATGAAATTGCGCAAAGGCGTCGACCTGTTGGTCGCCACGCCGGGGCGTCTGCTCGATTTGTTCCGCCAGAACGCGCTGAAGTTCAACCAGTTGCAGACCCTGGTGCTGGACGAAGCCGATCGCATGCTCGACCTGGGCTTCTCCGAGGAGCTGGCGAACATCTACAAGGCCCTGCCGAAGAAGCGCCAGACCCTGCTGTTCTCGGCGACCTTCTCCGACGCGATCCGCCTGCTGGCCGGGCAGATGCTCAACGATCCGCTGAGCATTGAAGTGAGCCCGCGCAACGTCGCCGCCAACACCGTCAAGCAATGGGTGGTGACGGTGGACAAGAAGCGCAAGCCGGAATTGTTTGTGCACCTGATGCGCAAGAACAAGTGGAAGCAGGTGCTGGTCTTTGCCAAGACCCGCAACGGCGTCGATGCGCTGGTGGAAAAACTCCAGGGCCTGGGCATCAACGCCGACGGCATCCACGGTGACAAGCCCCAGGCCACCCGCCAGCGCGCGCTGGACCGCTTCAAGGCCAGCGAAGTGCAGATCCTGGTGGCGACCGACGTCGCCGCCCGTGGCTTGGATATCGAGGACTTGCCGTTGGTGGTGAACTTCGACCTGCCGATCGTCGCCGAGGACTACATCCACCGCATCGGCCGTACCGGTCGGGCGGGTTCGACCGGGGAAGCGATTTCCCTGGTCTGCGCCGACGAAGTGAACCTGCTGTCGGCCATCGAGATGCTGACGCGCCAGACACTGACTCGCCAGATGGAACAGGACTTCGAGCCTGAGCATCGGGTACCGGACACCGATGCCAGCGGCCAGGTGATCAAGAAACCGAAAAAACCGAAGAAACCGAAAACCTCCGGTGGTGGCGGCAAGCGCAACCTGGGCAAGTGGGTGGACAGCGGCGATGCCTCGCCTGTGGAACCTTCGGTCAAGCCTGTGCGCAAAGTGCCGGTGTTCAACACTGGGCCGCGTAAGCGCAAGCCTTGATATCAAAGGCCACATGGGAACTGTAGGAGCTGTCGAGCGAAGCGAGGCTGCGATCTTTTGATCTTACGCTTGAGATTCAAGTGTCTGGGGAAAGATCCCAGCCTCGTTTCACTCGTCAGCTCCTACGGGTTCAACCGTTCAAGAATTCCAGGATTCCCAACCCCGCCGCGCGACCGCTGGCAAAGCACGCCGTGAGCAGGTAGCCGCCGGTCGGTGCTTCCCAATCGAGCATTTCCCCGGCGCAGAACACGCCGGGCAATTGCTTGAGCATCAGGCGTTCATCCAGGGCCTCGAAGGTCACGCCACCAGCGCTGCTGATAGCTTCGTCCAAAGGGCGGGTCTTCACCAGGGTGACTGGCAGGGCCTTGATCGCCTGGGCCAGCCGCGCCGGGTCAGTGAAACATTCGGCCGGCGTGAGCTCGCGCAACAGCGCCGCCTTGGCGCCGTCGATCCCCAGCTGGCTGTGCAAGTGCTTGGCCATCGAGCGAGAGCCGCGTGGCTTGCTCAGGGCTTGCTGGATCTTATCCACAGGCCGGCCCGGCAGCAGGTCCAGATGGATCGTCGCGCTGCCGTGTTGGTTGATGGCTTCGCGAACCGGCGCCGACAGGGCGTAGACCAGGCTGCCTTCGAGGCCAGTGGCGGTGATCACGCATTCACCGAGGCGCGGTACATCGTCGTTCAAGCCCATGGCGATATTTTTCAGCGGGGCGCCAGCGAATTTGCTGATCATCAGGTCGCTCCAGGCCTCTACCTCGAACCCGCAGTTGCTCGGTTGCAATGGCGCCAGGGGCACGCCGCGTTGTTCCAGCGCCAGCATCCAGGCGCCGTCGGAGCCCAGGCGCGACCAACTGCCGCCGCCCAGCGCCAGCAGGGTCGCGTCGGGGCGTAGCGTTGTCTCACCTTCCGGACTCGCAATGCGCAAGCTGCCATCAGGGTTCCAACCGAGCCAGCGGTGGCGCGTGTGGATCGCCACGCCGGCATCGCGCAGGCGCTTGAGCCAGGCGCGCAGCAGTGGCGCGGCTTTCATGTCGGTGGGAAATACCCGCCCGGAACTGCCGACAAAGGTGTCGATACCCAGGCCATGAATCCATTCGCACAGTTCGTTTGCGCCAAATGCCCGCAGCAGCGGGGCGATATTCGCCGCGCGTTCGGCATAGCGGGACAGGAAGGCCGGGAAGGCTTCGGAGTGGGTGATGTTCATGCCGCCCACGCCGGCCAGCAGGAATTTGCGGCCCACCGATGGCATGCCGTCGTACAGGTCGACCTGAAGGCCCGCCTGGCTCAACACCTCGGCCGCCATCAGGCCGGCGGGGCCGCCGCCGATGATGGCGACGTTTGGAGTGGAAGGCTTGGAAGCTTGAGTCATGGCGAGCGATGTCTGGCGGATCAGGGCGGGCATTCTATCAGCTCGGTCCACTGGCCGAGGGGCATGGCGTGTGTGTCTACAACTTGAAAGTGTCGACCACACTCCTGAGGCGTCCGACTTCAAAATCCAGTTCCCCACACGCCTTGAGGGTCGAGCACAAGTTGTCGGTGGCATGGCGATTCAACTGACTGATCTCATGAACATCCCGAGTAAGCTGGTCAACAGCACTGGTTTGCTCCTCGGTTGCCGCGGCGACCGTCAGGCACATCTCATCGATCTCGATGATGCGTGACACCACGGTCAGCAGGCTGTCCCCGGCCTCGGTCGCCACCCGTACACTTTGGCTGCCGATTTCATGGCTGCGCAGCATGGTCTTGGCCGCCTGGGTAGCCCCCTCCTGCAGCGCCTCGATCACCGCGCGGATTTCTTCGGTCGCTGTCTGGGTGTGGTGGGCAAGGCTTCTGACTTCGTCCGCCACCACGGCAAACCCGCGCCCGGCCGCTCCGGCCCGGGCTGCCTCGATGGCCGCGTTCAAGGCCAGCAGGTTGGTTTTTCCGGAGATCGTCGAGATGACCTCCAGCACCTTGCCGATATTGGCGCTTTTGGCGTTGAGTTCTTCGATCTGTGCGCGGGTTTCTTCGATGTTTGCTTGCAGGCAACTCATGGCATTGACCGTGTTCTCGACGAGCCTGCAGCTCGAATCGATCTGCGCCCTGGCGCTCGAGGCGCCTCTGGACGCCGCCGAGGCACTCGAGGCGATTTCTTGCGCCGACGCCCCAAGCTCCTCAATGGCCGCCGCCACGTTGCTGGTAAAGCCGGATTGGTGTTCCGACTTCCCAACCGAGGAGTTGGAGGCCGTCAGGACCTTGCTGGTGGCCTCTTTCAGGGAGTTCGTCGTCGATGAGACTTCGGTGATGGAGGCATGGATCCGGTCGCCGAAGCGATTGAAACTCACGGCCAATTGGCCGAATTCATCCTTGGACAGGATCGACAAGCGTCGGGTCAGGTCACCGTCGCCCTGGGCGATATCTTCCATCGCGTGACTGATAAGGCGCAGGGGTTTCATCAACACGCGAATAAGCAGTCCGAGCAGCAGCAGGGTGGCCATGCCGGCAACGATTGTCGTGATGATCGCCGAACTGCGGAACGCAGCAAGACTGGCCATGGCTGCCTGTTTGTCCAGGACGATGCCGATGTACCAGTCTTTCATCGGCAGGCCCTTGATCGCAGAGAACAGGGTGAATTTCACGCCATCGACCGTAGTGGCTTCCACCAATCGATCATTGAGCGTCGGGGTGTTGCCCGGAAACAGATCGGACAGTGTCTTGCCGATCAGCGCCTTGTCGGGGTGAACCAGTATTTTACCTTCCTTGCTTACCACAAAGGCGTATCCGTTGCCCTCGAAGGCTTGCGCGTTGAGCGTCTGGGAAATCGTCTCGATGTTCAGACTGGCGCCCAGGACGCCGAGCGTTTGCTGCCCGGCGTGGATGGCGACCGCCTGGGTGATAATCGGGTAGTCGATCCCGGCCCCTACGTAGGGTTCGGTCATCGCCACGCCATGGTCTGCGGCGTCTATGTACCATTGCCGTTGCCTGCTGTCGTAATCGGCTGGCATCTGCCGCGGGGGATGGATCTGGAACCCACCGTCACGGGTACCCGCATAACCTGCGATAAATTGGCTCATGAGCACTTGGCTTTGCAATTTGTCGAGTATGTTTTGCGGCGAGGGATCGTCGCCGATGAGTTCGGCAAATCCCCTTAGCAGAATCATTCGTCCGTCCAGCCAGCTCTGGATATCATGTGCCATCGCTGCCGAGAGGGCGCGGGTGTGCTCCTCGATTTTTTTTACGTTGTCGTCACGCAACCGAACATCATTCAATACGGTGAATGTGCAAAACACCGTCATGATAAGCAACGAAGCAATCAGTAGTATCTTCTGGTTAAACCTGAGACTTTTCATTGCACTTTCTCTGAATAAGGATCGGTTGCGCAGGGACAAAGGTCGCCGTCAGCGGATTACCAAAGTGCTAATGTGTAACTCACGATCAGACGGGTTTCGTCCAGGTCATTGCCGAAGTTCGAACGAACCGTAGCGTTTCTGAGTTTGACCCCGAGGTTTTTTAGCGAACCGCTTTGGATCACGTAACCGATATCCGTATCGCGCTCCCACTCTTTGCCCGTGTTACTGCCCCCGACCAACGCGTTGTCACCCTGGACGTAGCGACTCATGAACGTCAGCCCGGGAATGCCCATTGCCGCGAAGTTGTAGTCATAACGCAGCTGCCAGGAGCGTTCCTGAGTGTTGGCAAAGTCATTGATCTGGACAAAGTTGACCAGGTACGGGTCGCTATTGGCAATGTACGGGAAGGGGTCGTCACCGCTCATGTGTTGATAGGCGGCCGTGAACACGTTGGCGCCCAGGGTGTAGGCAACCAGTCCGTTCGCTGCCCGGTTATCGAGCGGGCGGAAGTTACCGTCATCGGTACTTTTCGAATAACGTAGATCGAACTTCAGCGACTGCTGCGCGGCAAGGGGAATTTCATAGACGACGCCGCCAAAGAACTGCCGGTAGACATTTTCCAGATTGCCGTAGAACAGACTTGTGCTAAGGGCTTTGTTGAAACTGTAGGTACCACCGGCAAAGCGGAAGTCATCACTGACACCGCCGATGCGGTTCCCCGTGAAGTCCTGATAGTCCGAGGAACTGTTGAACTTGATTTGCGCCAGCTTGCCCCCTTGCAGGACCAACTGATCAATGTCTTTGGAGGTCAGTAGCGCGCCTTCGAACGTGGAGGGCAGCAGGCGTGTGTCATTGCTCGATACCACGGGTGTACGGAAGGCGAGTGAGCCAGCCTTTAGAACCGTTTCCGACACCTTCGCCTTGGCCGTCAGCTCAAGTTTGGAATATTCGTCCTGTGAGCCGCGGCTGTTTTTCGAACTGAGATCAGCCGGCAACAGGCCGGTGCCACCGGAACCATCACCGCCGTCAAGCTTGAGGCCGAGCATGCCAACGGCGTCGATGCCCAGGCCCACGGTGCCGGCGGTATAACCTGACTCGAACCGCAACATGGCGCCCTGGGCCCATTCTTTTGCCGCGTCCCGCTGGGCCGTCGGAGGGCCGTTGCGAAAGTCACGATTGAAGTAGAAGTTACGCAGTTCAATACTGGCCTTACTGTCGGCAATAAAATCTGCAGATGCCGTGAATGGGAAAATCAACGCGCAAGTACCCGCAATAGCGAACGCCTTATTGATTGACATGCTCTTTATGCTCCAGATAACGGCAGATTTATTTGTTGGGTTTTATCGTTATTTTGATTGCAAAGTTACATCTACAGTTTTCTGCGGGCAGCACGCGGCAACCGGGGTATTACCCCGTTGCGCGTACTGACTGCGAAAAGAAAAGTTTTAAATCAGTGAGCTGTTTGGATGCGGCCAATGACGGAGCCGGCTTCAAAGTAGTCGCCTGCTTGTTTGGCGATCTGCACCTGGCCTTCACACGGTGCGAGGACCGAGGTTTCCATTTTCATGGCTTCTACCACCGCGATCACTTGCCCCGCGCTCACCGACTCGCCGTCTTTGACGACCCAGGTATGCAGATTACCCGCCACGGGCGTCACTACCGCCTGCGGATCAGCGGCCTCGGATGGGGCCGCGCTTTCGCTGGCGCTACCCGCAGCGTTCAAGCTGACGCCTCGCAGCAGCGCAGCCGGAAGGCCCAGTTCATGGCGCTTGCCGTCGATCTCGACAAACGTGCGCAGGATGCCAGGGTCGGCGGATACGGCGGTACGTGGGGCGAGCGTGATCTGTTCGGCGAAATCGGTCTCGATCCAGCGCGTGTGCACGGCGAATTTATCGGCACCGGTGAAGTCGTCATGGTCCATCACGGCCCGGTGGAACGGCAGCACCGAGGCAATGCCTTCAATGTTGAATTCAGCCAAGGCGCGCCGGGCGCGGACGATGGCCTGTTCGCGGGTGGCGCCGGTGACGATCAGTTTGGCCATCATCGAGTCGAAGGTGCTGGGCACTCGCGAGCCGCTTATCACGCCGCTGTCCAGGCGAACGCCCGGGCCAGATGGCGGCAGGAAATCGGTGATCTGACCGGGGGTGGGCAGGAAGCCCTTGCCTGGGTCTTCCGCGTTGATGCGAAATTCGAAGCTGTGGCCACGCGGGGGCGGCGTCTCACTGAAGGACAACGGGAAACCGTCGGCGATCCGCAGTTGTTCGATCACCAGATCCACCCCAGTGGTCTCTTCGGTCACCGGGTGCTCGACCTGCAAGCGGGTATTGACCTCGAGGAACGACAGGGTGCCATCCTGGCTGAGCAGGAACTCCACCGTGCCGGCACCGACGTAGCCGGCTTTGGCGCAGATATCCTGAGCGGATTGATGAATCCGCTGGCGCTGTTCGTCGCTGATAAAGGGCGCTGGCGCTTCCTCCACCAGCTTCTGATTGCGCCGCTGCAAGGAGCAGTCACGCGTGCCGACGACGACGACCTTGCCGTGTTTGTCGGCGAGGATCTGCGCTTCGATGTGCCGAGGACGGTCGAGGAACTGTTCGACGTAGCATTCGCCACGACCAAAGGCCGCTTGCGCTTCGCGCACGGCGGAGGCGAACAATTCAGCCACTTCATCCATGCGCCAGGCGACTTTCATGCCGCGTCCACCGCCGCCAAAGGCAGCCTTGATGGCAATTGGCAGGCCGTGCTGTTCGGCAAAGGCCAATACTTCGGCGGCGCTTTCGACCGGGCCAGGCGTACCGGCTACCAGAGGTGCCCCGACCAGTTGGGCAATTTTTCGCGCCTCGACTTTGTCGCCGAGCACGTCGATGGTCTGCGGGTTGGGACCGATCCAGATCAACCCTGCGTCGATCACCGCCCGGGCGAAGTCGGCCCGTTCAGACAGAAAACCATAGCCGGGGTGCACGGCATCGGCGCCGCTGCGTTTGGCGACGGCGATCAGTTTGCCGATATCCAGGTAGGTCTCGGCCGGGCGCTGGCCATTGAGTGAGTAGGCTTCGTCGGCCTGGCGCACGTGCAGGGCGTCGATGTCCGCGTCGGCATAGACCGCAACAGACTGCACGCCGTAGTCGCGGCAGGCGCGGGCGATGCGGACGGCAATTTCACCACGGTTGGCAATCAGTAATTTTTTCATGGAAGTTTTTTCACATCGGCAGTTGAAGAGGCTTGCGTAACGGGTTGAATCTCTTTGAAGCCGTCCACAGGGTTGAAGCGAATCTGCGCATTGATAGGGATCTGGCCAGCCAGGTCGAGATGGTAGTGGGCAACTGCGCCGATCACCGGATAGCCACCGGTCAACGGGTGATCGGCGAGAAACAGAACCGGTTGGCCGCTGGCCGGAACCTGAATGGCGCCGACGCAGGTGCCTTCGCTGGGCAACTCATGGTGGTTGCTGCGCGCAAGCGGCATTTCACCGGCCAGACGAATACCGACGCGGTTGGACTGTGGGGTGACGCGCCAGAGCTGGCTGCTCAGACGCTGGATAGCGTCTTCGGTAAACCAGTCGGTACGCGGTCCCATGACCACGTCAAGGGTGATGATGTTGGCAGTAGTAGGCAATTCAAAGGCCGGGGCTTCGTTCAGCGATACGCTGGTTCCCGTGGTCAGTGTCGTAAAACCCAATAGGTCGCCGACGGCGAGCGCCGGGGGGCCGACCTGGGCCAGGGTGTCTGTGGACAGGCTGCCTAGCACCGGAGCGATGTCAAAGCCGCCGCGAATCGCCAGGTAGCTGCGCAGCCCCGCGAGGGGCGAACCCAGGCTGACGCGGTCACCCACGTCCAGCTCGATGGGCTGGTAGTGACTTGCCTGCCATTGCAGACCACTGGCGTTGGTGATTGTGACCGGGGTTTTCGCACCGGTGACAGCGATCACGGCACGGCCATGGCAAACGAAGCTCAGGCCGCCGAGTACCGATTCCACACAGGCCATGTCCGAGCGGTTGCCGACCGCGCGGTTGGCTGCCCGCAGCGCGCCCTGGTCCAGCGCGCCGGAACAGGATACGCCTTGGCCGGTCTGGCCGGGACGGCCCATATCCTGCAGTACGCTGTGCAAACCGGGGGTGATGATTTCCAGATAGGTGCCGCTGGGCGCGGTGGCGCTTGCCGGTACCGTGGGGGCGGGCAGGCCACCCGCCGGGAGCGGGCCGGCATCGGTGAACCGTACTTTATAGCCTGGACGCAGCAAGGCCGATTCAGCGCGGTTCAGGTCCCACATCTGCAAAGGCGTGACGCCGATGATCTGCCACCCACCGGGGCTGGCTTGTGGATAAACCCCGCTGAATTCCCCCGCCAGGGCAACCGCACCTGCGGGTATGCGGGTGCGTGGAGTTTGTCGGCGAGGCACCTGGAAACCGGCACCGCCAGTGAGGTAGGCGAAGCCCGGCGCAAATCCGCAGAAGGCCACGCTGTAGTCATGGGCGGTGTGGCGTTGGACCACTTCGGCACGGCTGATCCCCAGCAGCGTGGCGACCTCGTCAAGGTCTTCACCATTGTAATGGACGGGAATTTCCACCCGGCGATGCTCGATCTCGCGGCGCTGGCTCAGGTCCTGGCCAGCGATACGATTGACGAGCGCCTGCTGGGCAATGGCGCTGGGGCGAAATTGGATCAGCAGCGTTCGTGCGGCAGGAATGATCTCCTCCACGCCAGCAATAGGTTCGGCCATCAGGGCGTCGAACAACGCCAGGGTCTCGTCCAGGTCTTTCAGTTCGACGAGCAGGGCGTCCAGGTTGACGGGTAGAAAACGCACAGGAAACTCCTAGACGTGATAGGTGCTGTCAGGCACATCGGTGATGAACATATGGCCGGGCGCATGGGTAATGGCAAAGGGCACGCCCGAGGCCACGACCGCGGCCTGGGGCGTTACACCGCAGGCCCAGAACACCGGGATCTCACCGGGTTCGATGCGTACGGCGTCGCCGAAGTCGGGTCGACTCAGGTCCTGGATCCCGAGCAGCGCCGGTTCGCCGATGTGCACCGGGGCGCCATGGACTGAGGGATAGCGTCCGGAGATACCGCTCGCCTCGGCCACGCGATCGGCTGGAATCGGTCGCATCGATACCACCATTTCACCCTGCAGACGTCCCGCCGGACGGCAGGCACGGTTGGTCCGGTACATCGGTACGTTGCAACCATCAGTGATATGCCGCACTTCGATGCCGGCCTCTTGCAGGGCCGTTTCAAAGGTAAAGCTGCAGCCGATCAAGAAGGCCACCATGTCGTCGTGTTCGGCCCAGGCCTGAGTGGCGTCGCTGACTTCCTCCACCAGTTTCCCATCACGCCAGATGCGGTACAGGGGGATATCGGTGCGCAGGTCGGCCCCTTCAGCCAGCAGCGTACCTGGGCTGCCGGCGTCGCTGACGTCAAGGATCGGGCAGGCTTTAGGATTGCGCTGGGCATACAGTAGAAAATCGTATGCCCAGGCGCGCGGCAAGGCGATCAGGTTGGCCTGGGTCATGCCCGGCGCGATACCTGCCGTGGGGGTGACCAGGCCGCCACGGTAGGCAGTGCGTGCTTGGCGGGCAGCAGCGATGGCCGCCTGGCGGGCGAGATCAAGAGCGTTCATGGGCGTCCTCCGGCAAAGGGCAGCAAGGACATGTTGGCCTGTTCCAGTACGCGGCGCAGCTCGCGGGCCATTTCCACCGCTGCCGGGCTGTCGCCATGGACACAGATCGAGTCGGCCTGGATTCTGGTCAGGCTGCCATCGATCGCTTCGATGGTGCCGTCTTCAACGAGGCGCAGCATACGTTGGGCGACGAGCTTGGGATCGTGCAGCACGGCGCCTGGTTCGCGGCGAGAGACGAGGGTGCCCTGTGGCGTATAGGCACGGTCAGCGAAGGCTTCGGCGATACACTGCAACCCCTCGTTGCGGGCCAGTTCAATCAGGCTTGAGCCTGCCAGGGCAACCAATATGAGGTTGGAGTCGATCGTGCGGATGGCTTCGATCACGGCCAGCGCCTGGCGGCGATCGTGAGCAATGGTGTTGTACAAGGCGCCATGGGGCTTCACATAGCGCACGCAGGTGCCGGCGGCCTTGGCCAGGCCTTGCAGCGCGCCGATCTGGTAGATCACGTCGGCAGTCAGCTCATCGCTGGCCACGTCCATGTTTCGTCGGCCAAAGCCCACTTTGTCCGGGTAAGCGACATGGGCACCAATGGCGACATTTTTTGCCGCCGCCGCTTTCAGTGTCCGCAGGATGCCGGCAGGGTCTCCGGCGTGAAAACCGCAGGCGACATTGGCGCTGGTCACGACATCGAGCATCGCGGCATCGTCGCCCATGTGCCAGGCGCCAAAGCTTTCACCCAGGTCGCTGTTGATATCTATGGTTGGCATTCACGTGACTCCTTGTTCGTTATCGGGCTCAGGCGACGTTGAGGAAGGCGAAGATCGGCCCAACGGATTTGATTGCCATGTACCAGGTCAGCAGGCAGGTCAGGACGCCCAGTACCAGCAGCCAGCGTGGGTAATGGTAACCGCCCATGAGGTCGGACCGGCGCCAGCCGACGTAGATAAAGATGCTCAAGCCGATTGGCAGTATCAGGCCGTTGAAACCGCCCGCGAAGAGCAGCAGTGCGGCAGGAGCAGTCCCCATCAGGACAAAGATCAGCAGCGATAGGGTGATGAATACGGTGGTGGCGCGGTTGCGACCCTGCTCAGTGATGTCCGGCTTGAACACGGTGATAAAGGAAATGGAGGTGTAAGCGGCGCCGATCACGCTGGTGATACTGGCGGCCCAGAGGATGAGACCGAAGACGCGCAGGCCGAACTGCCCGGCTGCCGCCTGGAAGGCTTGTGCGGCCGGATTGGCGCCCTGGCCCGAGGTGTCGATGACTACGCCGCTGGCAACAACGCCGAGGATGGCGAGAAACAGGATGTAGCGCATGAGGCCGGTGACCAGGATGCCGCCCAGGGCTGCCTTGGTCACTGCCTGGAGATTTTCTACCCCGGTAGTACCGCGGTCCAGCAGTTTGTGGGCCCCCGCATAGGTGATGTAACCACCGACCGTGCCGCCGACGATGGTAGTAATGGTGGCGAAATTGATCTGGTCCGGAAGTACGGTCTGGTAGAGGGCTTCACCCAGTGGCGGGTTAGAGGCAAAGGCCACGAACAGCGTCAGGGCAATCATCACCAGGCCCAGCACGACGATCAGCCGGTCGACGGCCAATCCGGCGCGGTGGGAGAGGAAGATGCCGATGGCCAGCAGGGCGCTGAGACCGCCGCCCCATTTTGCATCAAGCCCCATCAGCGCGTTCAGGCCCAGCCCGGCACCGGCGATGTTGCCGACGTTGAACACCAGCCCGCCGAAGATCACCAGAACCGCCAGCAGGTAGCCACTGCCTGGAATCGCTTTGTTGGCCACGTCTGCGGCACGCATTCGAGTCAGGGTGACGATACGCCAGACGTTAAGTTGAACCACGAAGTCGATCAGAATCGAGGCCAGGATACCGAACGCAAATGCCGCACCCATCTTGGCCGTGAACGTGGCGGTCTGGGTGATGAAGCCAGGGCCGATGGCGGACGTCGCCATCATGAAAATTGCGGCGATCAGGGAAGCGCGTCGCGTCTTTGTAAAATCTTGAGCGGTCTGTGTCACGGCTGTCTGTGTCACGGCATCAATTCCTACGGTGGGAGATATTTTTTATTGAGCAACGAGCGTGCCAGGACTCAAACATCCGCCTAGAAGTGTTGATCTATAGCGTCTCGATTGTTCAACAATCAATTTGCTGTGAGGCTACAATTTGCACCAAATTGTAACCTTGTCACTCGTGGGTGTTACTTAATGATGCAGGCAACACCCTTGCTCCTTGCCATGGGCTGGGCTCTCATGGAACATCAAAGTGACTTCCTCATATTCTGGATTGCACATGAACGACGTTTCACCTTCCCTTCCTCGCTCGCTGGGAGAATCCATTACCCAGGAGATCCGCAGAATGCTGGTCGAAGGTGAGCTGGTTCCGGGCCAGCGGCTGTCCGAAGCGGCCCTGGCCGACAACCTGCAGATTTCACGCAACACCTTGAGGGAAGCGTTCAGGGTCCTGACGCGGGAGGGGTTGCTCAAGCATGAACCCAATCGAGGGGTGACCGTGGCGGAGCCGGATATGGCCTCGATCATTGACATCTATCGTGTGCGCCGTTTTATCGAATGCAAGGCCATCGCGCAGGGTTATCCGCTGCACCCGGGAACACTGCATATGCGCGAAGCCGTGGAAGCGGGCATGCGAGCGCGTGAGGCCAAGGATTGGATCGCAGTCGGCACCGCGAACATGATGTTCCACAAGGCGATCGTCGAACTCGCCGACAGCCCGCGCCTGGTGGTGTTCTACGGGCAGATATCGGCTGAGCTGCGGTTGGCCTTCGGCCTGCTCAATGATCCCGAATTCTTGCATATGCCCTATGTCGACATGAACGTTTCAATCCTGCGCTGTATCGAAGAAAGGCGACCCGAGGAAGCCACCCAGATGCTCGAAGCCTATCTGGTGCAATCGGAGCGCACTGTTCTGGCAGCCTACGAGCGCTGCATGAACCGATAGCGCCAGGCGAGCGCTTCGCAAGCAAAGCCACACCTATCGTTTTTTCCGCTCAGGCCCTCACACCCACCTTATAGTTCCGGGTATCGATGGGTGATTTCCTGGGGCGGCCGCGTGGCACTGGGCAGGCCAAGTCGCCGTTGGTCTTCGCGAGCCAACCCAGCGCCCATGTAGCGTTCGATATGAGCGCGGTCGTGAGCCAGGTTTTCAGCGCTGATTGAGTGACGGATCTTGCCTGCGATGTAGACTCAGGGGGCATGGAGGAGAGTGAAGATGGAGCCGATACTGGAACTGGAAAGCGCGCGGCTGCTGTTGCGGCAGTGGCGCGATGATGACTTGCCGGAATTTGCCGCCATGTGCGCCGACCCGCAGGTGATGCGTTATTTCCCGGCGCGCCTGAGTCGCCTGGAAAGCGCAGCCCTGATCGGTCGCGTGCGGGGACATTTCGCCGAGCATGATTTTGGTTTGTGGGCCCTGGAACGCAAGGACACCGGCGCCTTCATTGGCTTCACCGGGCTGGGTGTGGTCGGGTTCGATGCGCCTTTCACACCGGCTATCGAGATCGGCTGGCGCCTGGCCCGGGAGCACTGGGGCCTGGGGTACGCCAGCGAAGCGGCGTGGACCGCCCTGCGTTGTGCCTTCGACCAGTTGACGCTGGACGAAGTGGTGGCGTTCACCGCCGTCGACAACCTGCCATCGCAAAAGGTCATGCAGGCCATTGGCATGCAGCACGACCCGGCTGACGACTTCGAACACCCGACACTCGCCGTCGGTCATCCGTTGCGTCACCATGTGCTCTATCGCATCAATCGTGAGCAGTGGTTGCAGACCCTGCACGGTTAGCCGACACGGACGTTTACAATGCCCGCCAAAATGGCCCGGGCCACTATCATAGACTGCGCGTTTTTTGCGCTGTGTGAGGAAAGTCTGAATGAGCCACGTGTTGGAAGATCTGGTCGACCTGCTGACCCTGGAACCGATCGAAGAGAACCTGTTTCGCGGACGTAGCCAGGACCTGGGGTTTCGCCAGTTGTTCGGCGGCCAGGTACTGGGCCAGTCGTTGTCGGCGGCCAGCCAGACCGTGGAAGCGGCGCGCCATGTGCATTCGATGCACGGTTATTTCCTGCGTCCAGGCGACGCTGCGCTGCCGGTGGTCTACCAGGTGGACCGCGTGCGCGACGGTGGCAGCTTCAGCACCCGCCGGGTGACGGCGATCCAGAAGGGCAACCCGATTTTTACCTGCAGTGCCTCGTTCCAGTACGACGAAGAGGGCTTTGAGCACCAGAGCAGCATGCCGCAAGTCGTCGGGCCGGAGAACCTGCCGTCCGAGCTGGAACTGACCCAGCAGCGTGCGCACCTGCTGCCCGAGCACATGCGCGAAAAACTGCTGTGCCCCAAGCCGATCGAAGTACGCCCGGTCACCGAAAAAGACCCTTACAACCCGCAACCGGCCGACCCGGTCAAATACGTGTGGTTCCGCGCCGATGGCGCCCTGGCGGATTCGCCGGCCTTGCACAAATACCTGCTGGCCTACGCGTCGGACTTCGGCCTGCTGACCACTTCGCTGCTGCCCCACGGTAAATCGGTGTGGCACAAAGACATGCAGGTCGCCAGCCTCGACCACGCCTTGTGGTTCCATGCCGACCTGCGCGCCGATGACTGGTTGCTCTACGCCATGGACAGCCCGTGGGCCGGAAATTCCCGCGGGTTCTCCCGTGGCAGCGTGTTCAACCGCGCCGGGCAACTGGTGGCCTCGGTGACCCAGGAAGGCCTGATTCGCCATCGCAAGGACTGGGCATGAGCCTGGCCGAGGTCCGTCACTGGGTGTTCGACATGGATGGCACGCTGACGATCGCCGTGCATGACTTCGCGGCGATCCGCGTGGCCCTGGCGATTCCGGCCGAAGACGACATCCTGACCCACCTGGCCGCGTTGCCAGCGGAGGAGGCCGCGGCCAAGCATGCCTGGCTGCTGGAGCACGAACGGGACCTGGCATTGGGCTCCAGGCCCGCGCCGGGGGCGGTCGAGTTGGTGCGCGAGCTGGCCGGGCGCGGCCATCGCCTGGGCATCCTCACCCGCAACGCCCGCGAGCTGGCCCACGTCACCCTCGAAGCCATTGGCCTGGCGGACTGTTTCGCCGTGGAAGATGTGCTGGGCCGCGACGAAGCACCGCCCAAGCCTCACCCCGGTGGCCTGTTGAAGCTGGCCGAGGCTTGGAACGTGGCGCCCGAGGCGATGGTGATGGTGGGCGATTACCGTTTTGACCTGGACTGCGGACGTGCGGCGGGCGCACGGACGGTGCTGGTGAACCTGCCGGACAATCCATGGCCGGAGCTGGCGGATTGGCATGCGCGCGATTGTGGGGAGTTGCGGCGGATGCTTTCGGCTTGAGACGTCGGTTGACTGGTTAATCGCTTTCGCGAGCAAGCCCGCTCCCACAGGGGCCCTCTGTCGATTACAAAATCTGTGTTCGTCGCAAATCCCCTGTGGGAGCGGGCTTGCTCGCGAAAGGGCCTTCCCTGTCGCTGCAAGACTCACTGACCAAACAAAACCTTCAGCCCCTCCGGCGAATTGAACATCCCATCCCCATCATGCCCCACCCCCGGCACTTCGATCAGCCGCTGGTTCAACCCCTCGGGATGGCGCCGGGTCAGGTAGTCGAAAAAGAAACGCCCGCGCAGTAACCGATACGGCCCCTGGGTTTGTGCTTCGCAGCCTTTATCCAGCGCCGGATGTTCCGGGTCGGTGTCTTGTTGCCCGAGCAAATAGACGATGTCGCGCTTGGCGTAGTTATCTTCCAGTTGCGCAGGTGTTTGCCCCGCCGCGTAGGCTGGCAAGTTCTGCAGGCCGTACTTCCAATGATTGAAGCCAGGGCAACTGGCAGGGTCGAACGCCATGGGCCGTTGCGCATCGAAGTAGGCATAGGACGACGGGTTGGCGATGACAAAGCGTGGGCTGATCCGGTATTGGCCGTGGGCGAGCAGGGCATAGCGCTGCACGACCTGGGCGCCGCCGGAATGGCCGGCGATGACGATCTCTTTCACTTCGGGAAACTGCTGCCGGTCACTGACTCGCGCAACGATGTCGTCCAGTACCTGGAACGAACTGACCGGGTTGGGCCCTGTGGACAGGCCGCCGGCCATCCAGTCGTTGCCTTGCCAGCGCAGGAGGTCATTGGGCAATTGATGGCGCGCCACGTCCTGTTCATTGAGAAACTGCGGGGCGATGATCAGGGTGGTGCCCAGTTGTCCGGCCTGCCCGGCAGCCTTTTCGGCGCTGTGCAGGTAGGTGTCGGCATTGCGCAGCCGACCGTGGAGGATGATCAGCACGCGCTGGATGGACGCCGGCGGTGGGCTTACGCCGACGGCCATGGCGCCGCCCTTGAACTGCAGTCGCCCTTGGGCGACCACGTTGACGCCATGTTCCTCGGCCTGGGCAACGGCGCAGCACAGCACCAGCCCGATCAACGCCCCCCACTTCATCTACAGGGCTTTCGCCGCGAACGTGTCGCACTGACTGACCTGGCCCTGGGCGAACCCGGTCTTGAACCAGCGCACGCGCTGCGCCGACGTGCCGTGGGTGAAGGAGTCCGGCACCACGCGGCCCTGGCCTTGTTGCTGCAAGCGGTCATCGCCGATGGCATTGGCGGCGTTCAAGGCCTCCTCGATGTCTCCCGGCTCCAGCCAGTTCAGGCGTTTTTGCGCATGGTTGGCCCACACACCCGCCAGGCAATCGGCCTGCAACTCCTGGCGTACCAACAAGCCGCCGTCGCCTTCCATCTGCCGGCCTTGCTGGCGCGCTTCCTGGATTTTCGCCGACACGCCGAGCAGCGTCTGCACATGGTGGCCGACTTCGTGTGCAATGACGTAGGCCTGGGCGAAGTCCCCGGCCGCGGCGAAGCGTTGGGACATTTCCTTGAAGAAGCTCATGTCCAGGTAGACCTGGCGGTCTGCCGGGCAATAGAACGGACCGGTCGCCGATGAGGCAAGGCCGCAGGCCGAATTGACTCGACCGCTGAACAACACCAGTTTGGGTTGCTGGTATTGGCGTCCGGCCTGCTGGAACACCTGGCCCCAGGTGTCTTCGGTATCGCCGAGGATCGAGCGCACGAACTCGGCCTGTTCATCGTTGGCCGGTGGCGCCTGGCGGGTTTGTGAAGTGGCGGGGGCGGACTGGTCCATCTGCCCGGCCAGTTGCCCGAGAATCTGCATCGGGTCCTGACCGGTGATCCAGCCGATGCCGACGATCAGGAGGACGGCCGTCAGGCTCAACCCCTTGCCGCCGCCGAAACGCATTCCGCCGCCGCCCCCACCGTCACCGCGAGCGTCCACCACGTTGTCACTGCGGCGACCTTTTTTCCATAACATGTGGGAAACCCTCTGAATGACCCTGCGAGAAATGACTGCTGTGGCGATGAGTCTAGCTTTTAGGCGCCCAAGGTGCGCGCCGCGCTTGAGCTGTCAGGCAACGGACACGGGGTTTGGTTCAGCGGTGAGCCAATCCTGCCTGGCTGCGGAATTTTCATTACACTTCGGATTCAGAACTTATCGGTATGCTCGCTGGCCCAACAACTGCATCGTGTGTCACGGCCCTTACATCAAGCAACGCAGGTTTCCCTCATGACCGTCAGCACACCGCTCTCCGGCGTCAATCAGGCTTTCAAGGGCATCGTGCTTATTCTGGTCGCAACGTTCCTGTTCTCCAGTCATGACGCGTTGTCGAAATACCTCTCGGGTTTCTACCCGATCATCATGGTGGTCTGGGCGCGCTACGTGGTGCACACCTTGTTGATGGCGGGTATTTTCCTGCCGCGCTCGGGGCTGCGGGTGCTGCGTACCAAGCGTCCGTTGTGGCAACTGGCCCGGGCGTTGTGCCTGCTGGGCACCAGTCTGTTTTTCACCTCCGCGTTGATGTTCATTCCACTGGCGGAGGCGACAGCGGTCAACTTTCTCGCGCCTGTGCTGGTCACCGCGTTGTCGGTGCCATTGTTGGGCGAACACGTGACACGCGGCCAATGGATCGCGGTGATCTTCGGTTTTATCGGGGTGTTGATCATTGTCCATCCCGGCGGCGATCTGTTCACCCCGGCGGTGATACTGCCGTTCTGTTCGGCGCTGTTCTTCTGTTTCTACCAACTGCTCACGCGCAAGCTCAGCGAGATCGACAGCCCGACCACCAGCAACTTCTTCGCCGGCTTGTGCAATACCTTGGTGATGAGCGCGCTGGTGCCGTTCTTCTGGCAAGTGCCGAGCCTGTTGCACGGTGCGATGATGCTGGCGCTGGGCGCCTGCGGGATGACGGCGCACCTGATGCTGACCCAGGCCTTCCGCTTTGCCGCCCCGGCGCTGCTCGCGCCGTTCGGGTACTGCCAGATCGTGTTTGCCGGGCTGCTGGGCTGGTTGTTGTTCAACCACACGCCGACGCTGACCACCGTGGTGGGTATCGCCTTGATCTGCTTGAGTGGGTTGGCGGCGGCGTGGCAACAGCGGCGGGCTTAACACCGATTGTGAAGGGGGCAATTGTGGGAGCAAGGCTTGCCCGCGATGAAGACGATGCGGTCCTGAGTGAACCGAGGCACCTTCATCGCGGGCAAGCCTTGCTCCCACGGTGGGATAAATAATCCCGGGCTGACTGGTATCAGTTTTCCAGCGTAGGCACCTTGCGCGGTGCCATGAAGTACAGCCAGGTCAGGGCAATGAAGTACATCGCCGGGATCAGGGTGAACAGCACGGTGTAGTTGTTGTTGGTGATCGTGAGGATGTGGCCCACCAGTTGTGTCATGAACATCCCGCCGATGGCCGCGCACATGCCGCCGAAGCCGAACACCGTACTCATCATGTGCTTGGGCGTGTAGTCCATGACCAGGCTCCAGATGTTGGCGGTCCAGGCCTGGTGCGCGCCGATGGCCAGGGAAATGGCGAACACCGCCATCCACAGGCTGCTGGAACCCGCGGCCATGATCACACCAATGATGCAGCAGGCGAACAGCAGCATGGACACCAGTCGCGCCTTGATCGGATTGAGGCCACGGCCGATCAGGAACGAAGACAGGATGCCGCCGCCCACGCTGCCGAAGTCGGCGGTGAGGTAGATGATGATCAGCGGGATGCCCATCTGGGTCACGTTGATGCCCAGGTTGTACTGCTGGTTCAGGAACGGCGGCAGCCAATAGAGGTAGAACCAGAACACCGGGGCGGTGATCGAGTAGGCCAGGGCGAACGCCCAGGTGCCGCGCATGCGCAGGATGCGTGAGAACGGCACGCGGACCTGGTCCGGTTCGTCCTGGGCCTGGATGTAGTCCAGTTCCGACTGTTTGACGGTGGGGTGGTCTTCGGGGTTGAAGTATTTCAGGCCCCAGAACAGCAGCCAGATCCCGCCCAGAGCGGCCATGCACAGGAACGCCGCCTGCCAGCCCCACACGTGCAGGACCAGCGGCAGCAGCATCGGGGTGAACATCGCGCCGACGTTGGTCCCGGCGTTGAAGATACCGGTGGCCACGGCCCGCTCGCCCGCCGGGAACCACAGCCGTGTGGTCTTCACGCAGGCCGGGTAGTTGGCGGCTTCGGTGAGGCCCAGGATAAAGCGGCAGACCATGAAGCCCACCGCCGAGGTGGCTAGGCCGTGGGCGCCGGTCGCCAGGCTCCAGAGCAGCACGGCGCAGAAGAACACGCGCTTGACGCCGATCCGGTCGATCAGCCGCCCCTGCAACACGAAGCCGACGGCATAACCGACCTGGAACCAGAAGTTGATGTTGGCGTAGTCCATCGCCGTCCAGTTCATTTCCTTGGCCAGGATCGGCTGCATGACGCCCAGGGCGGCGCGGTCGATGTAGTTCAGGGTCGTGGCGAAAAACACCAGGGCGAGCATGCCCCAACGGGTCTTGCCCACGGCCATGGCGCCGCGGATCTTGTCACCGATGGTGCCGGTGGAGACTCCCAGGGCGGGGGCCAGGCGGGAACTTTGGGAAGGAATCATAACGTGTACCCGTTTTTGAAATTCTTATGGTTGGTCTGGGTCTGTCCATCGAGGTCGGCAGGGCCGGCATCCATGTGGGAGCGATGGTGCGCAGTGAGCAAAAAATCGTCAATTCAGCTATGGGCATTTTGTTCGATAATCGCCCAAAAAACTAACCGGATGGTACATATTAAATTGCTGAAAGAAACTGACAGCTCAATAATCGGCTGACTCTTTAAAAAGCGGCGCACCTTTTGTAGCCGATGCCTGTCCCGGGAGCCGAAGTCATGCAGCGTTCCATTGCCACCGTGTCCTTGAGCGGTACCTTGCCGGAAAAACTCGAAGCCATTGCCGCCGCCGGTTTTGATGGGGTGGAAATTTTTGAGAACGACCTTCTCTACTACGATGGCAGCCCTCGGGAAATCAGGCAGATGTGCGCCGACCTGGGCATCGCCATCACGTTATTCCAACCGTTTCGCGACTTCGAAGGCTGCCGCCGCGATCGCCTGTCGCGCAACCTGGAGCGGGCCGAGCGCAAGTTCGACCTGATGCAGGAACTGGGCACCGACCTGGTGCTGGTGTGCAGCAATGCTTCGGCCGACAGCGTCGGCGATGAACAGATTCTCATCGATGACCTGCGCCTGCTGGCCGAACGGGCCGGTGCGCGGGGCTTGCGGATCGGTTATGAAGCGCTGGCCTGGGGCCGCCACGTCAATACTTATCAACAGGTCTGGAACATCGTGCGCCAAGCCGATCACCCCAGCCTCGGCGTGTTGCTCGACAGCTTTCATACCTTGTCCCTCAAGGGCGATCCGAGCGCGATCGCCGAGATCCCCGGCGACAAAATCTTCTTCGTGCAGATGGCCGACGCGCCGATCCTGGCCATGGATGTCCTGGAATGGAGCCGGCATTTCCGTTGTTTTCCGGGGCAGGGCGAGTTCGACTTGCCGGGTTTCCTGGCGCCGATCATCAAGAGTGGCTATACCGGGCCGCTGTCGCTGGAAATCTTCAACGACGGGTTCCGCGCCGCGCCGCCACGGGCCAATGCCGCCGACGGCCTGCGCTCGCTGCTGTACCTGGAAGAAAAGACCCGCCAGCGCCTGGCTGAAGAAGCGAGCGCCGTTGGCCATGCCGATATCCTGTTCGCCACACCGCCGGCCAGCGAATACGACGGCATCGAATTCCTCGAGTTCGCCGTGGACGATAACCTCGGCGCCAAGCTGTCCCATTGGCTGGAACGGCTGGGGTTCGTCAAGGCCGGCCAGCATCGCTCGAAGAATGTGAGCTTGCTGCGCCAGGGCGATATCAACCTGATCCTCAACAGCGAACCGTACTCGTTCGCCCACAGTTTTTTCGAAGCCCACGGACCGTCGTTGTGCGCCACCGCCGTGCGCGTGAAAAACAGCGCCAGCGCCCTGGAGCGGGCCGTTGCCTACAAAGGCCAGCCCTATCGTGGGTTGGTGGGCCCCAATGAACTGGAGCTGGCGGCGGTGCGCGCACCGGACGGTAGCCTGATTTACCTGGTGGACCAGCAGGCCGACGTCTATGGCACCGATTTCAACCTGCAGCCGGGTGCGGTCATTGGGGCCGGGCTCAAGCGCATCGACCACATGGCGATGGCGCTACCGGCCGACAGCCTCGACAGTTGGGTGCTGTTCTACAAGAGCCTGCTGGATTTCGAGGCCGACGACGAAGTGGTCTTGCCCGACCCTTATGGCTTGGTAAAAAGCCGTGCGCTGCGCAGCCGCTGCAGTTCGATCCGCTTGCCGCTGAACATTTCCGAGAACCGCAACACCGCGATCTCACACGCGCTGTCGAGTTATCGCGGCTCCGGCGTGCATCACATCGCCTTCGACTGCGACGACATCTTCGCTCAGGTCAGTCGTGCCAAAGAGGCGGGCGTACCGTTGCTGGACATCCCGCTCAATTACTACGACGACCTGGCGGCGCGTTTCGATTTCGACGACGAGTTCCTCAGCGAACTGGCCTACTTCAACGTGTTGTACGACCGTGACGCCCAGGGTGGCGAGCTGTTCCACGTCTACACCGAGCCGTTCGAAGGGCGGTTTTTCTTCGAGATCATCCAGCGCAAGAACGGTTACGTCGGTTATGGCGCCGCCAATGTCGCGGTGCGCCTGGCGGCCATGGCCAAGTCCCGCAGCGGTGGTTTGCGACACGCCAAGTTGTAGGGAAATCGTAAACGTGGCGGTAATGGGCCGTGTCGTGGCTTCCTTCAGTGCACGGTGCGGCCCATAATCGCCAGCCTGTGCAGTGATGGCCGTGAGCCCCGCAATGACTATGAATCCAGAGCTTTCCGCAGCGCTCGACGAACCCGTCGTCGCGCCGCGCAAGAGTCGCAAGAACAACCCGGAGAAGACCCGGGAAAACATTCTTCAGGAAGCCATCGTCGAGTTCGTCCAGCAAGGCCTGGCCGGTGCCCGGGTCGACGCCATCGCCGAGCGCATCCACACCTCCAAGCGCATGATCTACTACTACTTCGGCAGCAAGGAGCAGTTGTACGTCGAGGTGCTGGAAAAACTCTACGGCGATATCCGCACCACCGAGAGCCGCCTGCACCTGGCGGAACTGGCCCCGGTCGACGCGATCCGGCGCCTGGTGGAGTTCACCTTCGACCACCACGATCGCAATGTGGATTTCGTGCGCATCGTCTGCATCGAGAACATCCACAACGCCGAGTACGTGAAGCAGTCAGGCGCGATCAAGGCGATGACCAATACCATCCTCGATTCCCTGGGCGTGATCCTGCGGCGCGGCGCTGAAGAGGGTGTGTTCCGTGCCGGCCTCGAGCCGCTGGATGTGCATCTGCTGATCAGTTCGTTCTGTTTTTACCGGGTGTCCAATCGCCAGACGTTCGGTGAGATCTTTCAGATCGACCTGTCGGATGAAGCGGTCAAGCAGCGGCATCGGCAGATGGTCTGTGAATCGGTATTGCGCTATCTGCAGGCCTGACACCGAATCCAGTGTGGGAGCGGGCTTGCTCGCGAATGCGGTGTGTCAGTTGCACATTTGCTTGCTGACACACCGCATTCGCGAGCAAGCCCGCTCCCACAGGGGATGTAGTCAGGCTTCAGTGATTCATGTCCTGGAAATGCGCCAGCATCCGCTGCGCATCTGGTGCCACGCCGCTGAATAATTCGAACGCCTTCACCGCCTGGAACACGGCCATGTTGCCGCCATCCAGTGTGCGGCAGCCGACCGCGCGGGCGTTGCGCAGCAGTTCGGTTTCCAGTGGGAAGTAGACGATCTCCGCGACCCATAAAGTGCCGCGCAACAGCTCGACCGGCACCGGCATGCCCGGTAGTTTTGCCATGCCCATGGGCGTGGTGTTCACCAGGCCATCGGCCTCGGCCATGGCGGTGGGCAGGTCATGCCCGGCGCGGGCGCGGCCAGCGCCGAAGTGTTGATTCAAGTTGTTGGCCAGCGCCTCGGCACGGCTGACCTCGACGTCAAAAATGCTCAGGGTTTCTACGCCTTCCATCAACAGCGCATGGGCCACCGCCGCGCCGGCGCCACCGGCGCCCATCTGGACCACACGCTTGCGCGCCACATCCCCCAGGCCGCGACGAAAACCTTCGGCGAACCCCAGGCAGTCGGTGTTGTGGCCGATGCGCTTGCCGTCCTTGAGCACCACGGTGTTGACCGCGCCGATACCACGGGCCTCGGGTGACAACTCATCGAGCAGCGGGATGATCGCCTGCTTGCAGGGGAAGGTGATGTTCAGGCCGGTGAAGTCCATGCGTTCGGCGGCCACCAGTAGATCGGCCAGGGCGCCGCTGTCGAGCTTCAGCGCATCGAGGTCGATCAGCCGATAGAGGTAACGCATGCCTTGGGCATCGCCCTCATGCTCATGCAGCGCAGGCGTGCGAGAAGCCTGGATGCCCGCGCCGATCAGGCCGGCCAGCACAGTGATATTCGACATGCTCATCAACCCTTCAACCGCTGACTGAAATGTTCAAGGGCCAGACGATAACCATGGCTACCAAACCCGCACATCACGCCAATGGCGACGGATGAGACGAAGGAGTGATGACGGAAGGTCTCACGGGCGTGGACGTTGGACAGGTGGACTTCGATGACCGGTACTTCGCTGGCCACCAAGGCATCGCGGATCGCCACGGAGGTGTGGGTCCAGGCTGCCGGGTTGATGACGATACCGGCGCAGCGGCCACGGGCGCCGTGAACCCAGTCCAGCAATTCGCCTTCCTGGTTGGTCTGGCGAAATTCCACCGCCAGGCCGAATTCTTCAGCGGCGCGGCCGCACAGTGCCGAGATGTCAGCCAGGGTTTCATGGCCATAAGTCGCCGGCTCGCGGGTGCCGAGCAGGTTCAGGTTCGGGCCGTTGAGCACCAGAACGATCGGAGGCATCGCAATTTCTCCACATTTTTATTGTTGGTGTCGGCGGGGTTTCAGCCGTTGGAGATAAATTGTACTAGATGGTTAATTTGGTCAAATAAAGCAGCCGACATCGGCCAATAAGTGTTCGATGATCGAACATGACCTTTGCCAAGAGAGGAGGGAGGGCTCTTGTGGCGAGGGCATTTATTTGTGGGAGCAAGGCTTGCCCGCGATACAGGCGATGCGGTCTTTCAGAAATTGAGTCGCCTGTATCGCGGGCAAGCCTTGCTCCCACAGAGCTTTGCCCAGCCAGAGGGAGGTCGCCCCAGCGTTTAACGCCGAGTCAACAACACCCCAGACTCCATGTGATGGGTCCAGGGAAATTGATCGAACAACGCGCAGCGCGTGATGCGGTGGGTGTCGTTCAGTTGCGCGATGTTCGCGGCGAGGGTGTCCGGGTTGCAGGAGATGTACAGGATGTTGTCGAAGCGCCGTGTCAGCTCGCAGGTATCCGGGTCCATGCCGGCGCGAGGCGGATCGACGAAGACACTGCCGAATTCGTAGCTTTTCAGGTCAATACCATGCAAGCGACGGAACGGCCGGACTTCGTTCAGGGCTTCGGTCAGCTCTTCAGCGGACAGGCGCACCAGCGTGACGTTATCCACAGCGTTTTCGCTGAGGTTGCTCAGCGCGGCGTTCACCGAGGTCTTGCTGATTTCGGTGGCCAGCACTTTGCGCACGCGGGTGGCCAGGGGCAGGGTGAAGTTGCCGTTGCCGCAGTACAACTCCAGCAGATCGTCGCTGCGATCGCCCAGCGCGTCATAGGCCCAGTTGAGCATCTTCTGGTTCACCGTGCCGTTGGGCTGGGTGAAGGCGCCTTCGGGTTGGCGATAACTGAAGGTACGACCGCCCACTTCGAGCTTCTCTACCACGTAGTCGTGGCCGATCACTTCGCGCTTGCCCTTGGAGCGGCCAATGATGCTCACGCCCAGGTCTGCCGCCAGCTTCGAGGCGGCAGCGTGCCAGTGCTCGTCCAGCGGGCGGTGATAACACAGGGTGATCATCGCGTCACCCGCCAGGGTAGTCAGGAACTCCACCTGGAACAGCTTGTGGCTCAGGGGCGCGCTGGCTTGCCAGGCGGCCTTGAGTTGCGGCATCAACTGGTTGATGCGCAGGCTGGCGATGGGAAACTCCTCAATGAGGATCGGTGTGCGCTTGTCGTCCTGGGAGAACATTGCGTAATGCCGTTCGCCGGCCTCGCGCCAGAGACGGAATTCGGCGCGCAGGCGGAAGTGCTTCAGGGGCGAATCGAACACCGCAGGTTCTGGTGCCTCGAATGGCGCCAACAGGTCACGCAAGCGGGTGACTTTGTCCTGGAGCTGAGCGGCGTAGGCCTGGGAATCAAAAGTCATGCGTTGTACCAACCCAACTTGATCACGAACAGGATCGACAGAATGACCAGCGCCGGGTTCAACTCACGGCCACGGCCGGAGACCAGTTTGATGGCGGTCCAGGCGATGAAACCGAAAGCGATGCCGTTGGCGATGGAATAGGTGAACGGCATTGCCAGGGCGGTCACCACCACGGGCGCGGCGACGGTGATGTCGTCCCAGTCGATTTCCGCCAGGCCCGAGGTCATCAGTACGGCGACGAACAACAGGGCTGGCGCGGTGGCGAAGGGCGGGACGCTGGCGGCCAGTGGCGAGAAGAACAGCGCCAGCAGGAACAGGATTGCCACGACGACGGCGGTCAGGCCGGTGCGGCCGCCGGCACTGACGCCCGCCGCCGATTCGATGTAGCTGGTGGTGGTGGAGGTGCCCAGCAGCGAACCGGCCATGGCGGCGGTGCTGTCGGCGATCAGCGCACGGCCCATCTTCGGCATGTGGCCGTCCTTGCCCATCAGCCCGGCGCGCTTGGCGACGCCGATCAGGGTGCCGGAGTTGTCGAACAGGTCGACGAACAGGAAGGCGAAGATCACGCTCACCAGGCCGATGTCCAGGGCGCCCTTGATGTCCAGTTGCAGGAAGGTCGGGGCCAGGGATGGCGGCGCGGAGATGACGCCGTTGAACGAGGTGAAGCCCATCAGGATCGAAACGATGGTGACCGCCAGGATGCCGATCAGCACCGCGCCGCGTACTTTCAAGGCTTCGAGGGCGACGATCAGGACAAAGCCCAGCGTGGCGAGGATCGGCGCCGGTTGTTTCAAGTCGCCGAGGCCGACCATGGTCGCCGGGTTTTTCACCACGATGCCGGCGTTGTTCAGGGCGATCAGCGCCAGGAACAGGCCGATGCCGGCGGCAATCGCCGAGCGCAGCGGCAGCGGGATGCTGTTGATGATCCATTCGCGGATACGAAAGATCGACAATATGAAGAACAGTACGGCGGAGATGAACACTGCGCCCAGCGCCACTTGCCAGGTGTGGCCCATGTGCAGGACCACGGTGTAGGTAAAGAAGGCATTCAGGCCCATGCCCGGGGCGAGGGCGATCGGATAGTTGGCGATCAGGCCCATGACCGTGGAGCCAATGGCCGCTGCCAGGCAGGTGGCGACGAACACCGCGCCCTTGTCCATGCCGGTTTCGCCGAGGATGCTCGGGTTGACGAACAGAATGTAGGCCATCGCCAGGAACGTTGTGACGCCCGCCAGGATCTCGGTCCGCACGTTGGTGTTGTGTGCCTTGAGTTGAAACAGCCTTTCCAGCATGTCTGCTCCCCGTGGCGCGCCCGGCGCCGTGAATGTATCGACCTCAACAGCAAAGCACAGGTCGCCAGCGGCGCCCGGGAATTTTCTGCGGGTCGGAAAAAGCCGCGCATCATACCAGCAGCGTAGCGTTGTGGCTGCGATCGTCGTCGATGTTTTGCCAACGCGCCAAGTGGGCCATACTGCGCGCGGTTCCGGGAGGTCTCTATGTATTGCATGAATAAAAAGCTGCTGGCGGCGGTGGGTTGCATGCTGGGTTGGTGGTTGTCCGGCCAGGCCGCCAATGCCGCGTCGGCACCGCCCTTGAGCGAGGTCAAGGTGCTCAAGGTCGAGTCGCCGGCCTGTGGCTTCGAGGACATCGTCCCGGGGCAGGCACAGACGCGTTGCGACCACAGTGGCCCGAATATCAAGGTCTACGTGCTGGAGGTCGGTTATGGCCGTCAGCCCCATGTCATCCTGGACGGCTTTGAAGTCGACGGCACCCGCTCGCCCGTGTGTGCGTACAGTAACGGCAACCTTAACGACTGCTCCGTGCGGACCAAGGTCGTTGGCTATGTGTACATCTTCGACCTGAAGGGCAAGCAAGAGGGCACCTTCAGCTTCAGCAACATCTCGATCAACGCACCGGGCAACCGGATGTCGACCCAGCTGTACATCAAATAACCGCTGTCCCATGTAGGGGCTGTGTAGGAGCTGTCGAGCGAAGCGAGGCTGCGATCTTTCCCTCTGACGCTTGAATCTCAAGCGCCTATCAAAAGATCGCAGCCTTCGGCAGCTCCTACACTACAGGTATCAGCCAGTGGAGAGAGCGCCCATGATTCCAGGAACCAAGATCCCCCGAGCCCTGATAGTCGTCGCCGAGGGTGTCGACGACTTGCAGACGGTCACCCTGATCGATGTGCTGCGTCGAGCGCAGATCGAAACCGTGGTGGCGAGCATCGAAGGGCGACGGATGCTCACCTGCGCCCGCGGCACGCGCCTGACGGCCGATGGCATGCTGGTGGACGTGCTCGTGCAGGACTTCGACCTGGTCGTCCTGCCGGGCGGCATCATCGGCGCCCAACACTTGGCGGCCCATCAGCCGCTGCAACAACTGATCAAGGGCCAGGCCGCCACCGGACGGTTTTTCGCCGCCATCGCCGAAGCCCCGGCCCTGGCGCTACAGGCCTTTGGCGTCCTGCGCCAACGGCGCATGACCTGCCTGCCCGCCGTCAGCCAGCAGTTGTCCGGGTGCAGCTTCGTCGATCAACCCGTGGTGGTGGATGGCAACTGCATCACCGCCCAGGGTTCGGCCGCCGCCCTGGCGTTTGCCTTGACGCTGGTGGAACAACTCAGTGGCAAGGGCGTGAGGAGTGTGGTGGCGGCGGAGTTGCTGGCCTGACGGACATCAAGCGTGTTGTGGGAACGGCTCGATCACAGGCTGCACGCGCTGCTCGGCTTGCCACAAATCGTAATCGGTCTGGACGCCCAGCCAGACCCTGGCCTTGCCGATCCCGGCACGCTCCAGGCGCACGGCCAGATCGGGGCTGATGGGCGCATGACCATGCAATACCCGGGAGAGATGAGGCCGGGCGAAGCCCAGGTGTCGCGCCAGTTCGGTGACCGTGATGCCCAGCTCGGGCAACACGTCCAGCCGCAAGGTTTCGCCAGGGTGTGGCGGATTGTGCATGGGCATGTTCCAGCCTCCTGATCAGTGGTAGTCCAGATAATCGACCAGTTCGATATCGGACCCGATGAAACGAAAAATAACCCGCCAGTTCCCCGAAACCCCCAGCGACCAGTATCCATCCAGCTCACCCTTGAGCGGATGCAATCGCCATCCGGGAATATCCAAGTCGTTGGCGACCTGCGCCCTGTCCATGAACTGGAGCATGCGGGCCAGGCGTTTCCCGTGGTCCGCCCGGATACCACGGGTCGACCCCGTCTCATAAAAGAGCCTGAGGCCTTTGTGCTGGAAGGATTTAATCATGGAATCGAGTGTAATGCGATACATTACACTCGGTGCGGTACATAGATACCGCACATGCCAGGAAAATCTGTGTCTCTTGCGGTTGCCACTGCTGAGCCGGACGAAAAGCGCCAGGCCTACGCCACCGCCACCCACTCGGCGGTGTTCGTCGAGGTATTGGTAGATGAAGACTTGGGTTCCGTGAAGGTCAATCGGGTGGCCAACGCGATCTATCACGCCACCGGCAAACGGGTGCGGGATTTCCCGATCACCCTCGACAAGCTGCTCTAGGCTTTTGCTTCATCCACCGGTTCGTGCATCCGGTCACGGTTGGCCAGGGTCGGGAACAGTTTGATCCAGGTTCCGGTGACCAGCAGCGTGCCGACGCCGCCCATGACCACCGCCGGCACGGTGCCGAACCAGTGGGCGGTGAGGCCGGACTCGAACTCGCCCAACTGGTTCGAGGCACCGATGAACAACCCGTTCACCGCGCTGACCCGGCCGCGCATTTCATCCGGTGTTTCCAGTTGTACGAAGGAGGCACGGATCACCATGCTGATCATGTCCGCCGCGCCCAGCACCACCAGCACCGCCAGGGAAAACCAGAACGAAGTGGAGAGGCCGAATGCAATGGTGGCGACGCCGAACACGCCCACCGCCGTGAACATCACCCGGCCGACCTTGCGCTCCACGGCAAACCGCGCCAGCCACAGCGACATCAGCAAGGCCCCGACCGCCGGTGCCGAGCGCAACAGGCCCAGGCCCCACGGGCCGGTGAGCAGGATGTCCTTGGCGAACACCGGCAGCAGCGCCGTCGCGCCGCCGAGCAACACCGCGAACAGGTCCAGGGAGATCGCCCCGAGAATGTCCGGGCGACTGCGGATGAAGCGAATCCCGGCGAGCAACGAATCCAGGGTCGCCTTGCCTTTGTTCAGCGGCGTCTGCCGGGCGGGCAGGTTGAGCATCAGGCCGCAGGCGATGAGGTAAAGCAGCACCGTCGGCCCGTAGACCCAGACACTGCCAAAGGCGTAGAGCAAGCCGCCGAGCGCCGGGGCGACGATGGTGGCCGACTGCTGGGCCGATTGCGCGGCGGCCACGGCACGGGGAAACAGCGCAGCCGGCACGATGCTCGGCAGCAGCGCCTGGGTGGTGGGCATTTCGAAGGAGCGGGCGGCGCCCAGCAGGAAGGCGAGGATGAAGATCATTTCCCGCGTGACGTTGTCAGTGGCGCTGCCGATCACCAGCGCCAGGGCAATCATCGCCTGCAATGACTGGCAGATGGCCGCCACCTTGCGCCGGTCATAGCGGTCGGCCACATGCCCGGTGTGGAGCATGAACAGCACGCGCGGGGCAAACTCCACCAACCCCACCAGGCCAAGGTCCAGGACGTTGCCGGTCAGTTGATAGAGGTTCCAGCCGATGGCCACGGTGAGCATCTGGAAGCCGCTGGCGGTGAATATCCGGGCCAGCCAGAAGGCGATGAAGGGACGGTGGTGACGGAGCAGCAGCGGCGCTTGGCTGGGCATCTATGACGGGTCCGGTGATGAAGGCATCGAGATTATCACCGAGCTGTAACTGGAAGTTGCGGTGGCTGGAAAAATAGTTAGCCAAGCATCGATCTTCCACATCGCACCGTTTTTTTGTGGCGAGGGGATTTATCCCTTTGTGGGAGCAAGGCTTGCCCGCGATGGACGCGACTCGATTTCAGAAAGACCGCATTGCCTGTATCGCGGGCAAGCCTTGCTCCCACACATCCCTTCGCCTCAGCCAGCCCTGAGACAACCTGTCACGCGACAAACGACCACGCCGTTCATCGACGAGAATGCGGCTACTCTTTGAACATTGCTTGATCCAGGTCAATACCTCTCGAGGCGTTGGGCTGGTGGCCATCCGGCCAGAGTCCTGCGTTGTGACGGTTTTAAAAAAGAACGATTTGAAAAGCATCGCACTCCATATCCCTGGGGATAGTGATGCAGGCCCCGCCCGCAGCCGGTTTTACCTGACAGAGGAAGACTTATGTTCGGTTTGGAGGCGCTCGATCTCGCCCGAATCCAGTTCGCGTTCACCATCTCGTTCCACATCCTGTTCCCGGCCATCACCATTGGTCTGGCGAGTTACCTGGCGGTACTCGAAGGCTTGTGGCTCAAGACCCGCGATGACACCTACCGCGACCTGTACCACTTCTGGTCGAAGATATTTGCCGTCAACTTCGGCATGGGGGTGGTGTCCGGGTTGGTCATGGCCTATCAGTTCGGGACCAACTGGAGTCGTTTCTCGGACTTCGCCGGTGCGGTGACCGGGCCGTTGCTGACCTACGAGGTGCTCACGGCGTTCTTCCTCGAGGCGGGTTTCCTGGGCGTGATGCTGTTCGGCTGGAATCGCGTCGGCCGCGGCCTGCATTTCTTTTCCACGGTCATGGTGGCGATCGGCACCCTGATCTCGACCTTCTGGATCCTGTCCTCCAACAGCTGGATGCAGACCCCCCAGGGCTACGAAATCATCGACGGCCGGGTGATCCCGGTGGACTGGCTGGCGGTGGTGTTCAACCCCTCGTTTCCTTATCGATTGCTGCACATGTCCACCGCCGCGTTTGTCGCCACGGCGTTCTTCGTCGGCTCGTCGGCAGCCTGGCATTTGCTGCGTGGCCGTGACAACCCAGCCATCCGCCGGATGCTGTCGATGGCGATGTGGATGGCCTTGCTGGTGGCGCCGATACAGGCGGTCATCGGCGACTTCCATGGCCTGAACACCCTCAAGCATCAACCGGCGAAAATCGCCGCCATCGAGGGCCACTGGGAAAACGTCGGCAATGAACCGACCCCGCTGATCCTGTTCGGCTGGCCCGACATGAAGGCGGAAAAAACCAAATACGCCGTGGAAATTCCTTACCTGGGCAGCCTGATCCTGACCCACAGCCTGGACAAGCAGGTGCCGGCCCTCAAGGAGTTCCCGCCTGAGGACCGACCGAACTCGACCATCGTGTTCTGGTCGTTCCGGGTCATGGTCGGCCTTGGGCTGCTGATGATTTTCACCGGCCTGTGCAGCCTGTGGCTGCGCCGCAACGATCGGATCTATCAATCCCGGCCGTTCCTCTACATGGTGCTGTGGATGGGGCCGTCCGGGCTGATCGCGATCCTGGCTGGCTGGTTTACCACGGAGATCGGCCGCCAGCCCTGGGTGGTCTATGGCCTGATGCGCACGGCCGATGCTTCGTCCGGCCACAGCTTCGCCCAGATGAGCATCACCCTGGTGCTGTTCGTCGTGGTGTATTTCGCACTGTTCGGTGCGGGCCTGAGCTACATGATGCGCCTGGTGCGCAAGGGGCCGGAGGCCCACGAAGCCGAGCCGAGCGATGGTGGCCCGGGCCAGAAACGCACGCCGGCCCGGCCATTGTCGGCCGCCGATGACGGCGACGACATGGACCATAACGAACGCTCGAACAAGGGGAATTGAATCATGGGTATTGATCTTCCGCTGATCTGGGCCGTGGTCATCATCTTCGGCATCATGATGTACGTGATCATGGACGGCTTCGACCTGGGGATCGGCATTCTCTTCCCCTTCGTCAAGGGCGAGCGCGACCGCGACGTGATGATGAACACTGTGGCCCCGGTCTGGGACGGTAACGAAACCTGGCTGGTGCTGGGCGGTGCCGGGCTGTTCGGAGCGTTTCCGCTGGCCTACTCGGTGGTGCTTTCGGCGCTGTACCTGCCGTTGATCCTGATGCTCATCGGCCTGATCTTCCGCGGCGTGGCCTTCGAGTTCCGCTTCAAGGCCAAGGCTGAGAAGCGTCACCTCTGGGACAAGGCATTCATTGGCGGTTCGCTGACGGCCACCTTCTTCCAGGGTGTGGCGCTGGGGGCGTTCATCGACGGCTTCGAGGTGGTCAATCGCCAGTTCGCCGGCGGCTCCCTGGACTGGTTCACGCCATTCACGATGTTCTGTGGCCTGGCGTTGATCGCGGCCTACGCATTGCTCGGCTGCACCTGGCTGATCATGAAGACCGAGGGCAAGTTGCAAGAGCAGATGCATGACCTGGCCCGGCCGCTGGCGTTCGTGGTGCTGGCGGTGATCGGTATTGTCAGCATCTGGACGCCGCTGGCCCATGCGGACATCGCGGCCCGCTGGTTCACCCTGCCGAACCTGTTCTGGTTCCTGCCGGTGCCGATCCTGGTGCTGGTGACGATGTACGGCTTGTTCCGCGCGGTGGCGCGCAATGCCAACTACACGCCCTTCATCCTGACCCTGGTGCTGATCTTCCTCGGCTACAGCGGCTTGGGCATCAGCCTGTGGCCGAACATCGTGCCGCCGTCCATCTCGATCTGGGACGCCTCGTCACCGCCCCAGAGCCAGGGTTTCATGCTGGTCGGCACACTGTTCATCATTCCGTTGATCCTGGTGTACACCTTCTGGAGCTACTACGTGTTCCGCGGCAAGGTGACCCACGACGACGGCTACCATTGAGGGCGTCGAGCATGGCCAAACCTGACTTGAAAGACATCGAGGCCGCTGAGCGCAAGCCATTCTGGCAGCGGCTCGGCTGGCTGGCGCTGATCTGGGCCGGCAGTGTGCTGGCGCTGTTCATCGTCGCCAGCCTGATGCGGATGTTCATGAATGCCGCGGGCCTGACCACTCACTGATGTCCCTGTGGGAGCGAGCTTGCTCGCGATGAGGACACTGCGGTCTCGCAGGAGCCGAGGTGCTTGCATCGCGAGCCAGCTTTGCTCCCACAGACGATTTATTTGCGGGCTTTGAGGATCACGAATTTCGGCGTGGCGGCCACTTGCTCGACACCGCGGAACAACCGCGCCAGTTTGCTGTGGTAACCCAGGTGCCGGTTGCCGACGATGTACAGCGCGCCGCCCACCACCAGCGCTTCGCGAGCCTGCTGGAACATCCGCCAGGCGAGGAAATCGCCCACCACTTGCTGCTGGTGGAAGGGTGGATTGCACAGCACCACATCCAGTGACTGCGCCTCTTGTCCGGCCAGGCCATCACCGGCCCGCAGGGTCACTTCGCGTTCGCCCAGGGCTGCACGCCAATTCTCGGCGGCCGATTGCACGGCCATATACGACTCGTCCACCAGGGTGTAATGGGCCTCGGGGTTTTGCAGCGCGCTGGCGATGGCCAGCACGCCGTTGCCGCACCCCAGGTCCGCGACCCGGGCCGTCCCGAGGTTTTTCGGCAGATGTGGCAGGAACGCACGGGTGCCGATGTCCAGGCCTTCGCGGCAGAACACGTTGGCGTGGTTGAGCAGCTCGATCTTTGGCTCGTCCAACCAGTAACGCGTGGGGTAGGGCGATACGATCGGCGCACTGCCTTGTGAAGAGCCGGGTTGTGGCGTGGCAATCAACAGCCGCGCTTTTTTCACCGCCAGGGAGGCCTGCACCGGGCCGATATACCGCTCCAACAAATCGCCAGCGGCCCGGGGCAGGTGCTTGATCATGGCCCCGGCAATCACCTGGGCGCCTGGCGCCAGTTGGCCTTGCAGGCGAATCAGCTGTTCCTCCAGCAAGGCCAGGGTTTTCGGTACTTTGATCAGGACGCGATCGAACGGGCCGGTCAGTGGCTCGCTGGCGGGCAGCGTCGGCACTGCATCGAAGGATCGGCCATTGCGCACCAGGTTTTTCTCCAGCGCCTGCAACGCCAGGAAGGAGTCACCGCTGCTGGTCACCAGGACGTTGTCCGCCAGACTGGCCGCCAGGGCGCCGAAGCCGTCATTGAGTACCAGGACCCGAGTCTGTGCGCTCGGCTGTTGTTCGGCCAGGTACGCGAGCAGGTACTCGTCGGCCGCATCGAAGGCTTGCAGTGGTTCGTTCTGCTGTTCGGGTTGGCGGATCAGGTCGAGTTGGGCGAAGGGGCTGTCGAGCAGGGGCATGGCTGGGGACTCTGGAGATCAACGAATGTCCCGCTGCCTGGAGGTAGGTGTCTGTGCGTGCGGGACCTCCTGAATGAACGACGTCGCGTGCAAGAAGCGGCATCATCCAAGTGGAACCGTAAATGGTACGTTTTTTTGTTGCACATTACTCGTGGGTTTTTCAGCTCGACAGTGTCGTGCCACGGGTCAGATCACATGGATCTGGGCGGCTTTAGCCACCGCTGAAATCTTATTGCTGACGTTCAGTTTTCGCATGCAACTGCACACATGGAAATTCACGGTTCGTTCGGAAAGACAAAGGATCCTGCCCACTTCCGACGCCGTCTTGCCTTCGGCTGACCACCTCAATACTTCGATCTCTCTGGGTGACAAGTGACATTTTGGCTGGACTGCGAGGGCGTCCGCCAGTTTTTTGCTGGCAAGCGCATGCAGCTTTTGACTGGCGAAGATGGCGTAGCCGAGATTTGCATAGTGCTCCTCGATATCAATGGGACAGTGGGTTCGTGCAAGACTGAACAGGCTGGACTGTGCCCCTTGTTCGTCATGAACGGCCTGGGTCCAGCCGTACTTGAGTCCTTGTCGATTAAGTTCTCGCCATAACTTAGGGGCCTGAGCGAAAACATTCTCATCCCACATGATCGGAAGTGGTGATTGATTGCAATGTGCTACTAGTGGGTCGTTCGATGCGTAACCGTTTTGTTCATAAAGCCGATCCCATCCATAAGGGTAATTATTCAGGTTCACCTTACTGGTGTGTTTGTTGGGACTTCCGAGATAGGTTGCAAATGCACAGTATTCAAATCCTTGATTGTTAAAGAAATTCACTACCAGACGATAGGCCGTCTGCAGGTCTTTTTCACAGGATAACTTCCTCAGCAACAAGTCCTTCCACCTGTCCATCGCTTTCTCCTGGGTTTGATTCGTCCATGCGGATCCAATCCCTGATGCGAATTTTTAGTGTAGGACTTTTCCTAACTTGTAGTGAGATTTTTTTTAACTAGCTTACAAAATTGTAATGCATTAGTTCTGTAGATTGATTTCTTTTACAGTGTTCTAACTTTGTACAGTTTTGGTAAAGGTTTAAATGGGATGAGTGCAACTAAAGTGCTATTACTTGCCCGTCGGTGGTGAAACGGTTCACTTTGCGGGACACTGTATGTCTTGTCCCATAGGAGTGGCTCATGACCGACAGCGCAGAGAAGTTCACCCGCCAAACCCTGCTCGATGTCCAGCCGTTGACGCCTCATCTGTTTACGTTGCGCACGACCCGGGATCGCGGCTTTCGCTTTCGGGCGGGTCAGTTTGCCCGGCTGGGGGTCGTCAAGGCGGACGGAACCACCGTCTGGCGGGCGTATTCCATGGTGTCTTCGCCGTTCGACGAGTTCCTCGAATTTTTTTCCATCGTGGTTCCCGATGGCGAGTTCACCAGCGAACTGAGCCGCCTGCAGGCGGGTGACGCACTGTTGGTGGATCGCCAGGCTTTCGGCTACCTGACGCTGGATCGCTTTGTCGATGGTCGGGATTTGTGGCTGCTGTCTACCGGGACGGGTGTGGCGCCGTTTCTTTCGATCCTCCAGGATTTTGAGGTCTGGGAAAAATTCGAGCGGATCATCCTGGTCTACAGCGTGCGCGAGGCGCAGGAGCTGGCGTATCAGGCGCTGATCAAGGAACTGCCCCAGCGCGACTACCTGGCCGAGTACGCCCACAAGTTTCGTTTCATTGCGAGCGTCACCCGTGAGCAACATCCGGGGGCGCTCAGTGGGCGGATCACCACGCTGATCGAAAATGGCGAGCTGGAGCGGGCGGCCGGCGTAGCGCTGACGCCGGAGCATTCGCGAGTGATGCTGTGCGGCAATCCGCAAATGATCGATGATACACGCAAGTTGCTCAAGGCCAGGGGGCTGCAACTGAGCCTGACTCGTCGGCCGGGCCAGGTGGCGGTGGAAAACTACTGGTAGGTTGTGGCGAGGGGATAAATCCCCTCGCCACAGGAGGGGTCAGTGACTGACTGCCTCAGGGCCGCTCGTTCTGGGTCTTGAGCAGGTCGCGAATTTCGGTGAGCAGCAGTTCTTCCTTGGTCGGAACCGGTGGGGCGCTAGGAGCCACGGCTTCTTCACGCTTGAGGCGGTTGATGGCCTTGACGCCCATGAAAATGGCGAACGCCACGATGATGAAGTCGATGGTGCTCTGGATGAATTTACCGTAGGCCAGCATAACGGCAGGCGCCTCACCCTGGGCGGCCTTGAGGGTGATGGCCAGGTCACTGAAGTCCACTCCACCAATCAGCAGGCCGATGGGAGGCATGACCACGTCGCCAACGAATGACGAAACGATTTTGCCGAAAGCGGCACCGATGATGATCCCGACGGCCATGTCGACGACATTGCCTTTGACCGCGAAGGCCTTGAACTCGCTTAGCACGCCCATGAGTTATTCCTTGTGACAGATTAAAGATGAGTGGCAGTGTAAGTCAGCCCGACGAGTCTTGCTCGAAACGCCTGCTTACAAAGCCTCAGTTATCGACCCGGTCCCGGGTGAAAAGTTTTCAAAGTGCCATCAATCGCGCGTGATACGCGGTTTCAGCCTGATGCCCCACAACGTTTTTTCTATCGGCACGGTACGGCATTTCTATTTAGGTTTTCCTTTGTCGAGCACTAGCCTCTGGATGGCGCACATGGATGCGCTCTATAACATCAGAGGAACACGCCTATGAACACTTCCCTTGGCCACGGGGCTTATTCCCATCGCCGCGCTTTTTTTGTGCTGACCGCGAGCCTTTTGTCCTTGTCTGTCAACGCGGCCACCCTGACCCGGGACAACGGTGCGGCTGTCGGCGACAACCAGAACTCGCAAACGGCTGGCCCCAACGGCCCGACCCTGCTGCAAGACGTGCAGTTGATCCAGAAGCTCCAGCGTTTTGACCGTGAACGTATCCCCGAGCGCGTGGTGCATGCCCGTGGGACCGGTGCCCATGGCACATTCACCGTTTCCGACGACCTCAGCGACCTGACCAAGGCCAAGGTCTTTGCCGCAGGCCAGGTCACGCCGGTGTTCGTGCGTTTTTCTGCCGTGGTGCACGGCAATCATTCGCCGGAAACCCTGCGCGATCCCCGTGGTTTCGCCACGAAGTTCTACACCGCCGACGGTAATTGGGACTTGGTGGGTAACAACTTCCCGACCTTCTTCATCCGCGATGCCATCAAGTTTCCGGACATGGTCCACGCCTTCAAACCCGACCCGCGGACCAACCTGGACGATGATTCTCGCCGCTTCGATTTCTTCTCCCATGTTCCAGAATCGACTCGCACCCTGACCGAGTTGTATTCCAACTCCGGGACGCCGGCCAGTTACCGCGAAATGGACGGCAATGGTGTACATGCCTACAAGTTGGTTAATGCCAAGGGTGAAGTTCACTACGTGAAGTTTCATTGGAAAAGTTTGCAGGGCTTGAAAAATCTCGATCCGAAAGAAGTTGTGAAAGTTCAGGGTCAAGATTACAGCCATATGACAAATGATCTGGTGACTCATATTAATAAGGGCGACTTCCCGAAGTGGGACTTGTACGTCCAGGTACTGAACCCACAGGACCTTGCCAAGTTTGACTTCGACCCACTGGACGCGACCAAGATCTGGCCGGGCGTGCCTGAGCGCAAGGTTGGGCAAATGGTCTTGAATCGCAATCCGGCGAATGTCTTCCAGGAAACCGAGCAGGTGGCCATGGCGCCGGCCAATCTTGTACCGGGTATCGAACCTTCCGAAGATCGTTTGCTCCAGGGACGAGTATTTTCCTACGCCGACACGCAGATGTATCGGATAGGCGCCAATGCCCTGCAATTACCGATCAACGCCCCCAAGGTGGCGGTGAACAACGGTAACCAGGACGGTGCGATGAACCCAGGCAGCACCAGCACCGGGGTGAATTATCAGCCGAGCCGCCTGACGCCGCGTGAAGAACCGCAAGCGGCACGCTACAGCCAGACCGCAATGACCGGCAGTACCCAGCAGGCGAAGATCCAGCGCGAGCAGAACTTCAAGCAGGCCGGTGATTTGTATCGTTCGTTCAGCAAGAAAGAGCGTGATGACCTGATCGACAGCTTCGGCGGCTCTTTGGCGACCACCGATGACGAGAGCAAGCACATCATCCTGTCGTTCCTCTACAAGGCTGACCCTGAGTACGGCACTGGCGTGGCTCGTGTCGCCAAAGGCGACCTGGCTCGGGTCAAGGCCCTGGCAGAAAAACTGACTGACTGATCCACAGCCAGGCAGGTGCATGACCTGTGGGAGCAAAGCTTGCTCGCGAAACAGGCGCTGGGGTCTGAAACCAGACCGAGTCGTCTGCATCGCGGGCAAGCCTTGCTCCCACAACCATGCCCCCACAGTCATCTGCCAGAGGAGACGTCATGATGCGCAGATTTCTTTTATCGATGCTTGCGACCTGGTCAGTGAGCGTACTGGCCGATCAGCCAATACCCACCGAACCGGCTGCGGTCCAGGAACAGTTGCAAAACTATTATTTCGACGCCGCTCGCCGCGGCGACGTGCCGATGCTCGAGACTTTTATCGAGGCCGGTTATTCGCTCAATACCCAGGATGAAAAGGGCTACACCGCGCTGATTCTGGCGGCTTATCACGGCCACGGCCCGGCGGTGGAGCGGCTGCTGGCCGCTGGCGCCGATGCCTGTGCCCAGGACAAACGTGGTAACACGGCGTTGATGGGCGCCATTTTCAAGGGCGAAGTGCAGATTGCGCGGCGTTTGTTGTCCACCGATTGCAGCCCGGACCAACGCAACGGCGCCGGGCAGACCGCGGCGATGTATGCCGGCCTGTTCAAACGTGCCGAGTTGCTCGACGCCTTGAAGGCCAAGGGCGCCGATCTGCAGGCCCAGGACCCGTTGGGCAATACCGCGGTGGATCTGGCGAGGGGGGAAATCAGAATGCCGGCCCCGCGCTGACCGCTGCGTGGGCTATCATCGCGGTTTTTACCCGGAGTTCAGATGGCCAAGGCAAAGCGCATGTACGGCTGCACCGAGTGCGGCTCGACCTTTCCCAAATGGGCCGGCCAATGCAGCGAATGCGGGGCCTGGAACACCCTGACCGAAACCATGGTGGAAAGCGGCGGTGCGGCGGCGCCCACCGGTCGTACGGGTTGGGCCGGTCAGCAGGCGCAGATCAAGACCCTGGCCGAAGTCAGCGTCGAAGAAGTCCCGCGTTTTTCCACCGCATCCGGTGAACTGGACCGCGTGCTGGGCGGTGGCCTGGTGGACGGTTCGGTGGTGCTGATCGGCGGCGATCCGGGCATCGGCAAATCCACCATCCTGTTGCAAACCTTGTGCAGCCTCGCCACCCGCATGCCGGCGCTGTACGTCACAGGTGAAGAATCCCAACAGCAGGTAGCCATGCGCGCCCGGCGCCTGGGCTTGCCCCAGGACCAGTTGCGGGTCATGACCGAAACCTGCATCGAAACCATCATCGCCACGGCGCGCCTGGAAAAACCCAAGGTGATGGTGATCGACTCGATCCAGACCATTTTCACTGAACAGCTGCAATCGGCCCCGGGCGGCGTCTCCCAGGTGCGCGAAAGCGCGGCGTTGCTGGTGCGCTACGCCAAGCAGAGCGGCACGGCGATTTTCCTGGTGGGCCACGTCACCAAGGAAGGCGCGCTGGCGGGGCCGCGCGTGTTGGAGCACATGGTCGATACCGTGTTGTATTTCGAGGGCGAATCCGATGGCCGCCTGCGTTTGCTGCGGGCGGTGAAGAACCGCTTTGGTGCCGTGAACGAACTGGGTGTGTTCGGCATGACCGACAGAGGCTTGAAAGAAGTCTCAAACCCTTCGGCGATCTTTCTGACGCGTGCCCAGGAAGAAGTCCCCGGCAGTGTGGTCATGGCGACGTGGGAAGGCACCCGGCCGATGCTGGTCGAGGTGCAAGCGCTGGTGGACGACAGCCACCTGGCGAACCCGCGCCGGGTCACCCTGGGCCTGGATCAGAATCGGCTCGCCATGTTGCTGGCGGTGCTGCATCGACACGGTGGGATTCCGACTCACGACCAGGACGTGTTCCTCAACGTCGTGGGCGGGGTCAAGGTGCTGGAAACCGCGTCCGACCTGGCGCTGATGGCCGCAGTCATGTCCAGCCTGCGCAACCGACCGCTGCCCCACGACCTGTTGGTGTTCGGCGAAGTGGGATTGTCGGGCGAAGTGCGGCCGGTGCCCAGTGGCCAGGAGCGGCTCAAGGAAGCGGCCAAACACGGTTTCAAACGCGCCATCGTGCCCAAGGGCAACGCGCCGAAGGAAGCCCCGCCGGGGTTGCAGATCATTGCCGTGACGCGCCTGGAACAGGCGTTGGATGCGTTGTTCGAATAGCGCTGGCAATTGCGCAAGGACTGTATGTGGGAGCAAAGCTTGCTCGCGATGCAGGCGACTCGATTTTGAAGGACCGCATCGCCGCCATCGCGGGCAAGCCTTGCTCCCACAGAATCCCCTCGTCACAAGGGACCGGGCTTTTCAGATCTGGATCAACGCCGCCAACTCCCGCTCCAACTCGTCATGGTCGCCCAGGTTCAGCTCTACCAGCCGGCGTAGGTGTGCGATGGAGTCCAGGTCAATGTGCTCGCAGGCGAAGCCCAAGTGACCATGGTCATCATGGGCCAAGCGAACTTCCATTTTGATCTCAGCATCAGGGCTCAAATGAATATCGGCCATGAAGGGACGTTCGATATCGCCAAGCCAGGGTGCGGGTTTCTTGATCAGCAACCCCTTGAGGGACAGATCCAGCAACTCTACCGGCCAGATGAAGGGGCCCTGGCTCAGCTCGGTCCTGGCATGGAAGTCAACTCGTACGAAGCGGCGACGTTCGCTCATTACGCATTCCCTCTGGAGATTCACTGACTATAGACCGAACTGGGAGAGCATCGTCACCGTTCGGCAACCGACAGACGAATGTCGAGTATGGCCTTTGCCCGGGTTAGCGCTAAACTCCTGTGGCTATCTTTCTTGTCCACCCTGGCTGGAATATAAAAATGAAAAACAATAATAGCCTGCTGCGCCATCTACCCTGGCTACTGCTGGCCGTCGTAGGCGCGTGCGCCCTGGGCGTCGTGGCATTGCGTCGAGGCGAGGCGATCAACGCCTTATGGATCGTCGTCGCAGCCGTGGCCATCTACCTGGTCGCCTACCGCTACTACAGCCTCTTCATCGCCAACAACGTGATGCAACTCGATGCGCGCCGGGCCACCCCCGCCGTGCTCAACAACGATGGCCTGGACTATGTCCCGACCAACAAACACATTCTGTTCGGCCACCACTTCGCGGCCATTGCCGGCGCGGGGCCGCTGGTCGGGCCGGTGCTGGCGGCGCAGATGGGCTATTTGCCCGGCACGCTCTGGCTGATCGCCGGCGTGGTGCTGGCCGGTGCGGTGCAGGACTTCATGGTCCTGTTCCTGTCCACCCGCCGCAACGGGCGTTCCCTGGGTGACATGGTGCGCGAGGAAATGGGCCGCATCCCTGGCACCATCGCGCTGTTCGGCTGCTTCCTGATCATGATCATCATCCTCGCGGTGCTGGCGCTGATCGTGGTCAAGGCCCTGGCCGAGAGCCCGTGGGGGATCTTCACGGTGATGGCGACCATCCCGATCGCGATGTTCATGGGCATCTACATGCGCTACATCCGCCCGGGCCGCATCGGTGAAATCTCGATCATCGGCGTGCTGTTGCTGCTGGGCTCGATCTGGCTGGGCGGGCAAATTGCTGCCGACCCGGTCTGGGCCAAGGCCTTCACCTTCACCGGGATCCAGATCACCTGGATGCTGATCGGCTACGGCTTTGTCGCGGCGGTACTGCCGGTGTGGCTGATCCTGGCGCCGCGGGACTACCTGTCGACCTTCCTCAAGATCGGCACCATCGTCGCCCTGGCGATCGGCATCCTGGTCACCATGCCCGATCTGAAAATGCCGGCGCTGACCCAGTTCACCGACGGCACGGGACCTGTGTGGAAGGGCGGGCTGTTCCCGTTCCTGTTCATCACCATCGCCTGCGGCGCGGTCTCGGGTTTCCACGCGCTGATCTCCTCGGGCACCACGCCCAAGCTGCTGGATAACGAAACCAATGCCCGCTACATCGGTTACGGCGGCATGCTGATGGAGTCCTTTGTGGCGATCATGGCCATGGTCGCCGCCTCGGTGATCGAGCCAGGCGTGTACTTCGCCATGAACAGCCCGGCGGCGATCGTCGGCAGTGATGTGGTGGCCGTGGCCCAGACCGTCAGCAGCTGGGGCTTTGCAATCACCCCCGAGGCGCTGCAAGCGGTGGCCAAGGACATCGGCGAAACCACCATCCTGGCCCGTGCCGGCGGTGCGCCGACCCTGGCGGTCGGTATCGCGCAGATCCTGCACTCGGTGCTGCCGGGTGAGAACACCATGGCGTTCTGGTACCACTTCGCGATCCTGTTCGAAGCGCTGTTCATCCTCACCGCGGTGGACGCCGGCACCCGTGCCGGGCGGTTCATGCTGCAGGATTTGCTGGGCTCGTTCGTGCCTTCGCTCAAGCGCACCGAATCCTGGCCGGCCAACCTGATCGCCACCGCCGGTTGCGTGGCGCTGTGGGGTTACTTGCTGTACCAGGGCGTGATCGATCCGCTGGGCGGCATCAACACCTTGTGGCCGCTGTTCGGCATCTCCAACCAGATGCTGGCCGGTATCGCCCTGATGCTCGCCACCGTGGTCCTGATCAAGATGAAGCGCCAGCGCTACGTCTGGGTCACGCTGCTGCCGGCGAGCTGGCTGCTGATCTGCACCACCACGGCGGGCCTGATCAAGCTGTTCGACGCCAACCCGGCGATCGGCTTCCTGGCCCTGGCACGCAAATACAACGATGCCCTGGCCGCCGGCCAGATCCTGGCCCCGGCCAAGAGCATCGAGCAGATGCAGCACGTGGTGTTCAACGCCTACACCAACGCGACGCTGACGGTGTTGTTCCTGTTCGTGGTCTTCAGCATCCTGTTCTACGCGCTCAAGGTCGGCATCGCCGCCTGGGGCACCAAGGAACGCACGGACAAAGAAGCGCCATTCCAGGCCCTGCCAGACGCTTGATAGAGGATTGCAACGATGTTCAATGACTTGAGTCGCCTGGGTAAATACCTCGGTCAGGCCGCCCGCCTGATGGTCGGCATGCCCGACTACGACAACTACGTCGAGCACATGCAAACCAAGCACCCGGACAAGCCGATGATGGACTACGAGGCGTTCTTTCGTGAACGCCAGGAGGCCCGTTACGGCGGCAAGGGTGGGCCCAAGTGCTGTTGAGTTGAGCTAGCCTCAAACCCCATGTGGGAGCGGGCTTGCTCGCGAAGGCGGAGTGTCAGTTACGATCATGTTGACTGACACTCTGCTATCGCGAGCAAGCTCGCTCCCACAGTTGTTTTGGGGTGGTCTCAGGATTTGCATACACCACCGATTCCCTGTGGGAGCGAGCTTGCTCGCGATGGCGTCGGGTCAGTAGCATCGATGTCAACTGACACAGCGCCTTCGCGAGCAAGCCCGCTCCCACAAAACCGCTTCCCTTTCAGGCATCAAGGAGATTCAGTTTGTCCTCTCCCATCCCAGTCACCATCCTCAGCGGCTTCCTCGGCGCCGGCAAGACCACGCTGTTGCGCCATCTGCTCAAGGCCGAGCACGGCCTTAAGATCGCCGTGATCGAGAACGAATTCAGCGATGCCGGCATCGACACCCAACTGCTGGGCGACGAGCCGGTGCAGGTCATGACCCTGGCCAACGGTTGCGTGTGCTGCACCATTCACACCGACCTGACCAAGGCCCTGTACCTGTTGCTTGAGCGGCTGGACAGCGGCGAGATCGCCTTCGACCGCCTGGTGATCGAATGCACCGGCCTGGCCGATCCGGCCCCGGTGGCGCAGACTTTTTTCATCGACGAGGACCTGCGCGAGCGCTATATCCTCGACGGCATTCTTACGCTGGTGGACGCTGCTCATGCCGAGATCCACCTGACCCAGGCCATCGCCCAGGCCCAGGTCGGGTTTGCCGATCGCCTGCTCCTGAGCAAGACCGACCTGGTGGACACGGCCCAGGTCCAGGCCCTTGGTGAGCGCCTGACGCGCATCAACCGACGGGCGCCGATCCGGGTGGTCGAGCACGGCAAGATCGACCTGGCCGAGCTGCTCGATATTCGTGGCTTCAATCTCAATGCGGACTTGGGCGCAGGGTTCAGCCTGCGACCGGTCGGCAAGGCCACACCGGGTGATCGCATCAGCAGTTTGGTGCTACGTACCGATAAGGCGCTGGATATCGACAAGCTCAGCGAGTTCATGAACCAGTTGCTGGAAGAACACGGCAAACAATTGCTGCGCTACAAGGGTGTGCTGAACATCGCCGGCGAACCCCGTCGGTTGGTGTTCCAGGGCGTGCTCAAGTTGTACGGTTTCGATTGGGACACCGAATGGGCCCCCGGCGAAGCCCGGGAAAGCGTGATCGTGTTCATCGCCGACGAACTGCCCGAAGAGAAGATCCGCGCCGGCTTCGAAGCCGCGCTACGTTAACAGTGTGGCGAGGGGATTTATCCCCGTTGGGCTGCGCAGCGGCCCCAAACCAGGCAACTCGGTGTGCCAGGAAGATTGAGTTAACTGCTTTAGGGCCGCTGCGCAGCCCAGCGGGGATAAATCCCCTCGCCACAACCGCTATGCGACCAGCAGCTTTTGAGCAAGGTGGTCCAGGTGCTCATCCATCAGCCGCACCGCTTCGTTGACGTTGCGGCCTTCCACGGCGTCGACGATTGCCAGGTGTTCCTGCCAGGCGCAGTGCCGGCGGGATTTGATCTCGTGTCGCGCCAGGGCCAGCGAGGTCAACGGCACCAGGCTGCCGAGGAATTGCATCAACGGTGCGTTGCCGGCCATGGCCGCCAGTTGCAGGTGAAACTCGCCGGACAGGCGTATCGCCGGGCCACGCTCACCACGATCCAGGCATTGGCGCTCGCGCTCCACCAGATCGCGCAGCAGTTGCAAGTCCTTGGGCTGCGGCGCCTTGCAGGCCAGGCGCACCAGGGTCTGCTCGGCCAGGCGGCGAGCGTGGAGGATCTGCCGGGTCTGCTCCAGGTCTGGCGCGGCGACTTGTGGCCGGTGGTTGGGCCGCAGGATCACCACTTGCTGATGGGACAGGCGCGCCAGGACGCGGCGAATGACACTGCGGCTGACGCCGAACACATCCCCCAGGCTTTCCTCGGTGAAGCGGCTGGCCGGGGCAATGCGTTGTTCGAGGATGGCGTCGAAGATCCGCGGATAGATATCGTCCACCGACGGTTTGCCGACCCGGCCGGGCAGGGGCAGGGCGGCGAGTACATTGCGGTTATGTTGATGGGACACGAGATTGTTCATGGCGGTCTCCGCAGGCCCAGGCTCAAGTGCCGAGGTTGTCGTCCGGAATATTCAATTCGATGCCCATGCGCTGGCCTTCCCGGAGAATGTGCCGGCGCATTTCGGCGCTGGCCTGTGCGCTGTTCTTGCCCCGGATGGCACGGACCACGGCTTCGTTCTCTTCCAGGCGTTCGGCCAGGTGCTCGGGGGAGTTGCGCAACACATCGGCGCTCTGCTTGAGAGCGTTACTGGTCTGCTGGACCACGTTCTGGAAGATCGGGTTGGACGTCAGGGCAAACAGTTCTTCATGGAAAGCGATGTAGGCGTTGGCGCAGGCGTCGCTGTCGTTGGCTTCCAGGGCTTCGCGCATGTCCATGAGGGTCAGGCGCAACTGGCCGACGTCCTTGCTGCTGATGGACTGGGCCACCAGGCCGACGATGAACGGTTCCAGGGTGTAGCGCAGCTGCAGCAGGTCTTCCAGGCTCGCGCCGGCCATGGCGCTGCCTTCACCGGCAGCATCGTTGAGATGGGCCTCCAGCACCACGACGCCTTTGCCGGGCATCGAGCGCACCAGGCCCAGGGTCTCCAGCACAATCACCGCTTCACGCAGGCTGGGTCGGCTGATGCCCAGTTGCTCGGCCAGCTCGCGCTGGCCGGGCAGCATGTCACCCGAGCGCCATTGGCCCCGGGCGAGGGCGGCGCGGAGTTTCTCCACCACGGAATTGACGACGGTCGATGAACTGATCACATGTGACTCCTTGAAAATCGATCAGGCGATGCCGGTTCGCGGGCCGGCATCGCCGTCTTTCAGAATTGCTGGTGATGGGCACTGCCCACCGGTTTCCTGGGTTGGAAGGTATAGCCTTGTTGGCCGGACAGCACCTTGCGCGCCCGAGGGACGTCGATGTCTTTTTCCCAGCGGGCAATCGCCACGGTGGCCACGCAGTTGCCGATCAGGTTGGTCAGGGCCCGGCCAATGCCCATGAACCAGTCCACGGCCAACACCAGCACCAGGCCGACCACCGGGATCGCCGGGATCGCGGTCAGCGTCGCTGCCAGGATCACCAGCGCCGAGCCGGGAATCCCGTGGGCGCCCTTGGAGGTGATCAGCGAGACCAGCAGGATGGTCAACAGATCGCTCATGGCCAGGGGCGTGCCGGTCGCGTTGGCGATGAAGACAATGGCCAGGGTCAGGTAGATCGAGAAACCATCCAGGTTGAACGAGTAGCCGGTGGGAATGACCAGGCCCACGGTGGAGCTGCCGATTCCCAGGTGTTCGAGCTTGCGCATGATCTGTGGCAGCACGGCGTCGGACGACGCGGTGCCGAGTACGATCAGCAGCTCTTCGCGCAGGTATTTGAGGAATGGCAGCATCGGCAGGCCCGACACGCGCATCACCGCACCCAGGATCACCGCGACAAACGCGATGCAGGTCAGGTAGAACAGGCCGACGAGGCTGCCCAGGTGCTGGAGCGACTCCAGGCCATATTTGCTGGTGGTGAAGGCAATGGCCCCGAAGACGCCGATTGGGGCCAGGCGCACGATCATGCCCATGATGCGGAAGATCACGTGGCTGAGTTCGTTGATCAGGCGCGAAATGCCGGAAGCGGCGTCACCGACGAGATTCAACGCACTGCCGAACAGCACGGCAAACAGCAGCACCTGGAGAATGTTGTTTTCCGCGAATGCTCCGATCACCGACGTCGGGATCAGGTTCATCAGGAATTGGGTGGTGGTGACCATGTGCTGGCCGCGCTGGGCGATGTCGTTCACGTCCGCGCTGGAGAGCTGCTCCAGGTGGATGTTCGCGCCGCTGCCAATGCCTGTGCTGAAAGCAAGGACCAGACCGATGACCAGGGCGATGGTGGTGAGTATTTCGAAGTAGATGACCGACTTGAGGCCGATACGCCCGACCTTCTTGAGATCGCCGGCACCGGAGATACCACTGACCACCACGCAGAACACGATCAGGCCGATGAGCATCTTGATCAGCTTGATAAAGCCGTCGCCGAGGGGTTTGAGCTGTGCAGAATATTCGGGAAGGGTAAGCCCGCAGACGATGCCGAGCACCAGTCCGAGGACAACTTGAAGGAAGATCGACCGCGAGCACCATTTGAGCATGGGAGGGATTCCTGGTTCGGTGTCCTTGTTCGCCAGGGAGGGCTGGCGTCGGGACTTCATTATTGTGGTCTTACCGGTTTGTCCAGTGCAGGCGCAGTCTAGGCGCTGTTTTCGCGGGGATGCAAGCTCGATTGTGATGATTTGGCTTGACCGGTCTTACCAGTTGGGGTGAAAGCCCTGTGCTTGAGCGTTTTCTCAAAAGAAAAAATGACGGGTGGTCAATAGCCGGCCCGGCATGGAACCCTGTGGCGAGGGGATTTATCCCCGTTGGGCCGCGCAGCGGCCCCTGTGTCCCATCGGACACACCGCAGTGATAAATACAATTGGGGCCGCTGCGCGACCCAGCGGGGATAAATCCCCTCGCCACAAGGGCTGTGCTTCGTCCCTTCGACTGACTTTACATGCCAACAGGGGGACCTTCAGAGTACGCTCAGAATGAACATGGCTTTTGACTGTTCTTCTGTCTCGGCAAGATAAAGATAAGGCGAGCCGCGTACCCTTAGTCCCCCGACATGTTTCTTATTGCCTGTCATGAGCGAGATGGGGACATGGCGGGATGTGATGTGCTTGCGCATGATGATGTTTTGCTGATGATCGAGCAGGCTGAAAAGAGTCGGGTTGCGAGTGTTTGGATCACTTACCCCAAATACTTCGAGCCAGCTTTTACTGATCAGTTTGTTGTAGTGTTCACCGGTGTTTTTCAGGGTCAGGAAGTAGCCACCCGCTGTATACCGGAAATGCAGCCGCAATGGCTCGCTGCGCACGCCCTGGTCATCGGCGTGCATGCCGAGCAGGCTTGAGTGATCCTGGGTTTGGGGTCTACCGGTAAAGAATCCACCGCTGAATGAACTGATGGTCGCCATCGCGGGTTTGCCATGCAGCCTTTCCAGCAGATTTACGCGGGTATTTAACATGCTGAGTGTTGCATTAAAGGATTGTTCACTGTCCATGTGAATAAGCGTCCTGTTTTGAGTGATTAGGTTCAGGGGGCAGGAGGGATCGTATGGGTTTACTAATTGCGTGTGGGGTTTTCTGTATTGCAGAAAATTAAGTGTTGGAGGGTGTTAGTTGTTTCGCCCTGTTTTCCAGGGCAATAAAAAAGGCCCGCATCTTTCGAAGCGGGCCTTATTCAACTGCGCTCTAGCGGGCTAATTAAGCGCCGTAGACCGGCAGCTTCTTGCAGATCGCCTTGACCTTCTCACGCACGGCGTCGATGACCGCTTCGTTGTTCAGGTCCGCCAGGATGTCGCAGATCCAGCCAGCCAGTTCCTTGCACTCGGCTTCCTTGAAACCGCGAGTGGTCACGGCCGGGGTGCCGAAGCGCAGGCCCGAGGTGACGAACGGAGAGCGTGGGTCGTTTGGCACCGAGTTCTTGTTGACGGTGATGAACGCCTTGCCCAGCGCCGCGTCGGCGTCTTTGCCGGAGATCTCTTGCTTGATCAGCGACAACAGGAACAGGTGGTTTTCAGTACCGCCGGACACCACGTCGAAGCCGCGCTCGATGAACACGCCGGCCATGGCCTTGGCATTCTTCACCACTTGTTGCTGGTAAGCCTTGAACTCAGGTTGCAGGGCTTCCTTGAAGCAGATCGCCTTGGCGGCGATCACGTGCTCCAGCGGGCCACCCTGGGCGCCCGGGAAAACAGCGGAGTTCAGCTTCTTCTCGATGTCGGCATTGGCGCGCGCCAGGATCAGGCCGCCACGTGGACCGCGCAGGGTCTTGTGGGTGGTGGTGGTGACCACGTCGGCGAATGGCACCGGGTTCGGGTAGACGCCAGCGGCGACCAGGCCGGCCACGTGGGCCATGTCGACGAACAGGTAGGCACCGACCTTGTCGGCGATCTCGCGAAAGCGCGGGAAGTCGAGGATCTGGGAGTAGGCGGAGAAACCGGCCACGATCATTTTCGGCTTGTGCTCGAGGGCCAGGCGCTCGACTTCGTCGTAGTCGATCAGGCCGTTGCCGTCGATGCCGTACTGGACGGCATTGTACAGCTTGCCGGAGGAGGAAACGCTGGCGCCGTGGGTCAGGTGACCGCCGTGGGCCAGGCTCATGCCCAGGATGGTGTCACCGGCCGACAGCAGCGCCAGGTACACGGCGGAGTTGGCTTGGGAGCCTGCGTGCGGCTGGACGTTGGCATAGTCGGCACCGAACAGTTGCTTGGCGCGGTCGATGGCCAGTTGCTCGACCACGTCGACGTACTCGCAACCACCGTAGTAACGCTTACCCGGGTAGCCTTCGGCGTACTTGTTGGTCAGTACCGAGCCTTGAGCTTCCATCACCGCGGGGCTGGTGTAGTTTTCCGAAGCGATCAGCTCAATGTGCTCTTCCTGGCGCTGAGCTTCTTGCTCCATGGCGGCAAAGAGATCGGCGTCGTACTTGGCAATAGTCAAATCACGGCTGAACATGGCGGTCCTCAAGGATCGGGGGCAGAAAAGGGGGGCATTCTACCTCAACCGGTTTTGGAAGGCATATGAAAGGGCGTCATGTCGCGGACGAATGGGTTTCACACAAGAGGGGCGTTGCCTGTACTGGCCTCATCGCGGGCAAGCCTTGCTCCCACAGAAGCCCGCTTTCCCCTGTGGGAGCAAGGTTCTCCACAGAAGCCGGTGTTCCCCTGTGGGAGCAAGGTTCTCCACAGAAGCCGGTGTTCCCCTGTGGGAGCAAGGTTCTCCACAGAAGCCGGTGTTCCCCTGTGGGAGCAAGGTTCTCCACAGAAGCCGGTGTTCCCCTGTGGGAGCAAGGTTTTCCACAGAAGCCGGTGTTCCCCTGTGGGAGCAAGGTTTTCCACAGAAGCCGGTGTTCCCCTGTGGGAGCAAGGCTTGCCCGCGAGAGGCCGGCCCAGATAGTACAAGGCCTCAGTCGAGCATGAACAACGCATCATTGCTGAACTGCGCTTCAAACCGGGTGGCCGGCATCGGGCGGCCGAACAGGTAGCCCTGGACTTCGTCGCAGCCGTGTTCGCGCAAGAAGTCCAGTTGCTCGTGGGTCTCGACACCCTCGGCGATCACCGCCAGGTTGAGGCTGTGGGCCATGGCGATGATCGCCCGGGCGATCTGCGCATCCTGCTCGCCGGACGGCAGGCCGTCGACGAAGGTGCGGTCGATCTTCAGCACATCGATGGGGAATTGCTTGAGGTAGTTGAGCGACGAATAACCAGTGCCGAAGTCATCGACGGCGATGCTCAGGCCCAGGTTCTTCAACCCGGCCAGGATCTGCATTGCCTCGCTGACTTCGCGCATCAGGATACTTTCCGTCAGTTCCAGCTCCAGGCAGGCTGGCGGCAGGCCGGTGCTGCGCAGGATATTGGCGATGCGCGTGCCCAACTGGCCGTCGGAGAACTGCCGGGCCGAAATGTTGACCGAGACCTTCGGCACCCGGACCTTGGCCTGGTGCCACGTCCTGAGCTGCCGACAGGCTTCGGTGATGACCCAGTCGCCCACGTCCACCACCAAACCGAGTTCTTCGAGTACCGGAATGAAGTCCCCCGGCGGCACCAACCCGCGTCGCGGATGGCGCCAGCGCAGCAGGGCTTCGGCGCCAGTCAAACGTTTGCCATCGCCGCTGAACTGCGGCTGGTAATACAGCACGAACTCGTTCTGTTCCAAGGCGTGGCGCAGGTCGCTTTCCAGCTCCAGGCGCTCCAGGGCGCTGGCGTTCATGTCGGCCTGGTAGAACTGGAAGTTGTTCTTGCCGCGCTCCTTGGCGTGATACATGGCCGTGTCGGCGTTCTTCATCAATTGGCTCAGTTCGTTGCCGTCCTGGGGACTCAGGGCGATACCGATACTGGCGGTGACGAAGAACTCCCGGCCTTCGAGCACGAATGGCCGGACCAGGCTGGCGAGGATCTGCTCGGCCACGGAGATGGCCCGGTTCAGCGCCATTTCACGGCTGGCGCGCGGTTGCAGGAGCAGGGTGAATTCGTCGCCGCCCATGCGCGCCACGGTGTCGTCGTCGGCGACGCAGCCGAGCAGGCGCGTGGCCATTTCCTTGAGCATCCGGTCGCCGGCGGCATGGCCCAGGGAGTCGTTGATCGGCTTGAAGCGGTCCAGGTCGAGGAACATCAGCACGACCCAGGTCTTCTGCCTATCGGCCGATTGCAGCGCGGTGTGCAGGCGATCCTGGAACAGCGTGCGGTTGGGCAGGTGAGTCAGGGCGTCGTAATAGGCCAGGCGATGAATGCGCTGCTCGCTGGCCTTGCGTTCGCTGATGTCGCTGAAAAAGCACACATAGCTGGCCAGGTCGCCTTCGTCATCCAGCACGGCCGTGATGCCGACCCAGGCCGGATAGTGTTCGCCGTTGCGGCGTTTGAGCCAGACCTCGCCTTCCCAGGTGCTGTGCTGCTGCAGCTGCTTGAGCACGTAGCGCAAGTGGGCTTCCTGCTGCTCGTCCACGGTCAGCATGTTGGGCAACTGGTCCAGCACTTGCGACACGGCATAACCGCTGACGCGACTGAACGCTTCGTTGGCCTGGACAATGTAGCCAGCCGGGTCGGTGATCAGGATCGCCGAGGTCGAGTGCTCGAAGACCGTGGCGGCCATGCGCAGGTCTTTTTCGGCGCGACGCTGCTGGCTGATGTCGCGACCGACGCCGAGCACGCCTTCGAACGCGCCGTGTTCATCCCACACCAGCACCAGCCGCAGCTCGATGGGAATCTTGCGCCCGTCGGCACGCAGGCAGTCGAACAGGAACAACTGGGTCTGCATCTGGTTGCGCAGCTCGGCCAGTTGGTCGGGCTTGTCGAGGGCCTTGCTGACCCGGTCCATCAGGCTGTAGATGCCGGTCAGTTGTTGCGGGTTGGCGATGATCGATTGCCAGCCGCTCTGGAAAATCCAGTCGGCGGTGTAGCCCAGTACCGCTTGCACCGACGGGCTGACATAGTTGAGCGAAAGCTTGTTGTCGGTGGAGAAAATCACGTCGCTGATGCTTTCGGCGAGCATCCGGTAGCGCTGCTCGCTGTCACGCAGCGATTCGCTGGCCTCGATCTGCTCGGTGACGTCCTTGGCCACGCCGATGATTCGTGTCACCTGGTTATGCCGGTCGCGGGCCAGGGCCTGTTCGCGAATGTCGAAGCAGCGCCATTTGCCATTGCGATGGCGAAAGCGCAATTGGCATTGCAACAGTTGCGTGTACCCGCCCCGGCGTTGTTCCTGGCGCAGGTTGTGGTAGTGATCGGCGTCGTCGCTGTGCAACAGGATTTCCCAGAAGTACTCGCCCATCTGGTGCAGTTCGGTGCGGTCGTAGCCCAGGGTCTGGCCCAGGTGATGGTTGCTGAAGATCATCCGCTGGCTGATGACGTCCTGCACATAGAGATGATCCGGCACGGTGCGCACCACGTCGGACCAGAAACCTTCGCGTTCGAGCAGCGAGAGTTCGATCAGCTTGCGGCTGGTGATGTCGCTGATGCTCAGGATGACCGCATTATAGTCATGCTGTTTTTCCGGCAGGCGCAGCACCAGCCACAGGTGCTGGTCGCGGCCATGGGCGTCCTGGAGCTTGATTTCCAGTTCCAGTTGCTTGTGTTGGTCGAGCAACGCTTCGAGCAGCTTCGAGCCAACGGGGTTGTTGTCCTGCGCGCCCTTGCCGACCAGCAGTTGCCAGGCCTGATCGCAAGAGTCGACGTTGAGCAGTTTCAACGCCATCTGGTTGACTTCGGTGACGTGAACTTCCTGACGCAATTGCTCGAGTTGATGGGAGGTTTTCGTCCAGGCGCGCAATTGATCGCCGTTGTGCAGGCCGGCCCGCTCAAAAAAGGCCTTGAGCCCCGACAGGTCGAGCACGCACAGGGCCACGCCGGTGCCTTCGAAAATATCCTGGTAGCGCCGTCGCCCTTCATGCAACTGTCGCTGGCGCCGACGCATGTTCAAGAGCGCGATCACTGGCAACAACGAAAACGCCAGGCCCAGCAGGCATTTGCCGATGAACGCCGGCAGCAGTTGCTCGATCACCTGGCGACGGTCGAACAGCCCTCGCAGTTGCCAGTCGCTGCTGCTCAGGGGCACTGTCAGTACGGTGTTTTTCAGGTCATCCGGGGATAGATGGGTAGGGCTGCTCGAGGGCAGGCTTTCGTCGCGGCTGATGATCTGCTGGTTGAGACGGTTTTCCACCAGCCACAATGGGCGCAGCCCCGTATCGGCCTGCTTGGTCAGGGTGGAGAAAAAGCTTGGGGTCAGGCGCAGGGCCCAGTAGCCACGGCTGCTACCGCTGGCCTGGTGCAACAATAGATGCACCACGGAGCCGTCTTCGACATTGCTGAAATAATGCGCCTGGGCCCGACTGCGCCGCACCAGTTCACCCAGGTAATCGGCGTCGTGGCTGTCGGCGTCGCTGTCACTGAGCACTCGACCGGAGGGGCTCAGCAGGGCCAGGCTGCGCAGTTCAGGCAACGACTGCTGGAGTTTGCGAACCAGTGCCTGCTGTTCGTCGGCCGTTTGTGGTTGTTCGACGATCGGTAGCAGGTTGAGGGCGATTTGCGCGTTCAGGGCCATGTTCAGGCTGACCTGTGCGGCAAGATCGGCGGTGTAGTCGATGGTGTATTGGCGCTGTTGCTGTTGGGTTTCGCGCAGTTGATCGAGCAGTTGCCAGAACAGCAAGCCGAGCAACAGCAGCACCAGGGTGGCCAGGCCACCCTTCAATGTCCCGCGCAGGGGCGAGCCGGGCACGACAGCGGGTGCGCGAGGGGACAGGGGCGGAGTGACGTTGGACAAGCTGTAATCCTGCGGTTTGCTGGACTGGCGCGACGTGCACTATAAGCCGGACGCCCGAAGGGCGGCTAGCATGCCTTGACTTGTGGCAAAGTGCCAGCCCTTGGCGGCTGGACCTTGACCGACGGTTGAGGTAGCTTTGCCGGTCAAACAAGAGCGTTCCAGCTCCAGATTCCCAGGCTCTATCCGCCCGCAGGCATTGATGACCGTCAAGAGCCGGCGCCGCGCATGGCCTGGCTCGTTCTTTTCACCTGTCACTGACGCTAGGTTCACCATGGCTCAATACGTCTTCACCATGCATCGGCTGAGCAAAGTTGTTCCGCCGAAGCGGGAAATCCTGAAAAACATTTCTCTGTCCTTCTTCCCCGGCGCCAAGATCGGCGTACTGGGCCTCAACGGTTCGGGTAAATCCACGCTGCTGAAAATCATGGCCGGCGTCGATAACGAATTCGACGGCGAAGCCCGCCCGATGCCGGACCTGAACATCGGCTACCTGCCCCAGGAACCTCAGCTGGACCCGAGCAAGACCGTCCGTGAAGTGGTCGAGGAAGCGGTTAGCGTGATCAAGGACGCCCAGGCGCGCCTCGACGAGGTCTATGCCGCCTACGCCGACCCGGATGCCGATTTCGACAAGCTGGCCGCCGAACAGGCCAAGCTCGAAGCGATCCTGCAGGCCAGCGACGGCCACAACCTGGACCGCCAGCTGGAAGTCGCCGCCGATGCGCTGCGCCTGCCGGCCTGGGACGCGAAGGTCGAACACCTGTCCGGTGGTGAAAAACGCCGCGTGGCCCTGTGCCGCCTGCTGCTGTCGGCCCCGGACATGCTGCTGCTCGACGAACCGACCAACCACCTGGACGCCGATTCCGTCGCCTGGCTCGAACACTTCCTGCACGACTTCCCAGGCACCGTGGTTGCGATCACGCACGACCGTTACTTCCTGGACAACGTCGCCGGCTGGATCCTGGAACTCGACCGCGGCGCAGGCATTCCGTACGAGGGCAACTATTCGGGCTGGCTGGAAGCCAAGTCCGATCGTCTGGCCCAGGAATCCAAGCAGCAGTCGGCCCATGAAAAAGCCATGAAGGAAGAGCTGGAGTGGGTGCGCAAAGGCGCCAAGGCCCGCCAGTCCAAATCCAAGGCTCGTCTGCAACGCTTCGAAGAAATGCAATCGCAGGAATTCCAGAAGCGCAGCGAAACCAACGAGATCTACATCCCGGCCGGTCCGCGCCTGGGCGACAAGGTCATCGAGTTCAAGAACGTCAGCAAGGGCTACGGCGATCGCGTGCTGATCGACAACCTGTCGTTCTCCATGCCTAAAGGCGCCATCGTTGGCGTGATCGGCGGTAACGGTGCCGGTAAATCGACGCTGTTCCGCATGCTGATGGGCAAGGAAACGCCGGATTCGGGCAGCATTGAAATCGGTGAGACCGTGCAACTGGCCTGCGTCGACCAGAGCCGCGAAGACCTGGACGGCAGCAAGACCGTGTTCCAGCAGATCTCCGACGGTTCCGACCAGATCCGCATCGGCAACTATGAAATCCCGTCGCGCACTTATGTGGGCCGCTTCAACTTCAAGGGCGGCGATCAGCAGAAGTTCGTCAAGGACCTGTCCGGTGGTGAGCGCGGTCGCTTGCACCTGGCCCTGACCCTGAAAGAGGGCGGCAACGTCCTGCTGCTCGACGAACCGTCCAACGACCTCGACGTTGAAACCCTGCGTTCCCTGGAAGAAGCCCTGCTGGACTTCCCGGGCGCCGCCATTGTGATCTCTCACGATCGGTGGTTCCTTGACCGCGTCGCGACTCACATCCTGGCGTACGAAGACGACTCGCAAGCGGTGTTCTTCGAAGGCAACTACACCGAGTACGAAGCCGATCGCAAGAAACGCCTCGGCGAAGCCGCTGCCCAGCCGCATCGCGTACGGCACAAGAAACTGGCCTGATTCGGTCGGTTGCATAAAAAACGGAGCCTTCGAAGGCTCCGTTTTTTTAGGGTCACAATCCCCCTGTGGGAGCGAGCTTGTAAGGCTTAATTGATGGGGCTACCCGAGCACCGCGAAATCGAGCGAGAGAACATTGGGGATTGTCGGATCGATCTCGTACAGCAAGGCATAGCCCGCCCCCGCGATTCCAGTCAGCAGACTGACGTCGGGCACCCGGTCGCTATCCAGATAAGGCCCTTCGAAAAACTGCTGGGCGACTTCGTCAAGTGCCTCTCTGACTCTGCCCATGCCTTCAGAATTATCGGAATGCCGATACAAGTCATACAGACAGATCAGATTGCCGAAATCACCATGACAAAGGTTGTAGCCCTCGCCAAACCCATGGGCCCAGAGGTTGTTCTCGCATCGTCGTATATCGTCGTGCACTGTCTGTCGGGTCGCTTCGTCCAGGGCGTCTCCCATCGATTCCATGAGTTGTCGCCTGGCGATGAGGATACCTCCATCGCCGTGGCACCACTTGGACGTATGGTCCGCCGGCCCGAGGTTGCGCAGGTCCAGCCAGAAACCATCCCGACTCAAGCGGTTTTCACCCTCCAGTACCTGGATGGCCAAGGGCACCAGCGCCGAATCGCCGGTCACGTCATAGGCTTTGCACAATGCATGGATGACGCCCGAGAGGCCATGGGACAAGCCCGTCAAAATGACGGAGCGATCACTGCGTCGTAGCAGTTGGCCGTCTTCAATCAGGATTTGATCCTTGATGTAGTCGACCATGCGTCGGATGGCCGGCAGCACATCCTTTTGCGCAGACAACGCATGGATATTGGCCAGCAGCGTCACCGTTCCACAACAACCTCCCAGGAAGTCGAACTCATAATTTTCAGGAGGCACTTCAATCAGCTGGGCCAACAGACCGGCAATTCTTTCATCATGGCTGGCGTCGCCAGTGACCTGGCGACGATTGATGAGCAAATAAATGAAAGCCCCCAGCCCGTGATAGGCACTGACCGTCGAATCGGTTTTGAAAAAGCCGAAGCGTTGTTCCAGTGAGTACAGGACTTGATCCATGCGCGACAGAAAGACGGGTTGACCACTTACTTTAAACAGGCTCAGGTAAAACAACCCAATCCCGGCGATGCCGGAGTAAAGCCCGTGATCCATGGGCGACGGGTACTTTCTGCGTGTCGTGGGATGCGTATGAAAATACAACCAGCTTACGTCCGTTGTTGTTCCCGCTACCGCGAGCTCCTCAAGGCGGGAACTGATGCTCGATATGGCGCCGAGTCGGTCCGCCTGGAGCGTCTTTTTAAGGTCTCCAGGCACCTGCCCGACACGGGGTGGCGGATGTCCAATTGGCTCTGGAAACAAACAGATTTCGAGCAGTGTGCGTTGTAAAGCCCAGTCCTTTCGGGACAGGTTGGCTATCTTTTGAAGACAGCTTTTTATCGGTGGCTCCACGGCTGCCATCTCTATTGTTTCACCCTGTGCGCTCGTAAAATGGTTGGCGCTCAGAGGCAGGGTGAAACACGGAATGCTGGACCTCTGCAGGTCGGCTATTTCATAGCGGGGAATGCCCATCTTCCGATAGGGTTCTTTCAGGTCTTTCCACAGGGTTGCGAGCAGAAGTTCTCTGTCGAGCATGTTTTGTGTAAAGCGTGGATGACGGATCAGCCCGATAAAGTCGGCATAGCGCTGAGAATTTTTGAGCAATACGCGGGTGGTCAGTTCACCGGCGGATCGTTCCAGCATCCGCATGATCTTGTATCGATGAACCATCAATTCCTTATAGGCATATTCAAAGCCTTGGAACAGTTCGGTTTTATAGGCTTCCAGTCCCTTGCGCTCACCCAGCAAAAGCGGCAGGTGTTTTTGTATCAGCTGATGCTCGAATGAGGTTTTACGCAAATGATAAAAGCCATCCTCGAAAACCAGCGAATGGCGGGTGGCGATGAATAGCTCTTGCCGACTCAGCCCGCTCTGGTCGTTATTGGGGTGTTGTGAAAAGGGGAGAAAACCGCTGGAGCATACCGACTGCTGGACCGATCTAAAGCTGTTGGACAATGCACAGCCAGCGGGCAGGTCGCTCAGCAGGTCGCTGGTGGAAGCGGTGAATAAACACTCAAGGTCGATCATGACCGGACTGTTGCCGCACGCAATAATATTCTCGTAGTGAAAGTCGATGCCGTTCAGTGCATGAATGACCGCTATCTGCGCGCCCATTTTCTTATAGAACAGTTCAACGTCCGCTGCGTTGTCGCAGGGCTCGTTGTCGATTTTTTCCACCCAGCTACGCCGCTCGCGGCTGAGAATCCTGGGGGCGCGGATGGAAAAACAATCCGCTTTTGTCCATTCATGCAGTTGGTCCAGAAGGCGGTTGAAAAAAAGCGCCTCTCGGCTTGCCCTCGGTTTGTAGACCAATGAAATCGCGCAGATTTTAACCTGACAGACCGTTTCACCACGGCCGTGGGGGTCCCCCAGGCCGAGCTCAATAGCGTCGATTTGTCGAGACGGAACAGAAAATTCAGCTTCCAGCGACTCGATATCGGCAGCGAAGTCGAGAATGACCGCATAAAGATAATCGAGGGTGTCTTCCAGCAGATCAAACAACAACGTCGCCAGCACCGGGTAGGCTTCGAAGAACTTCAGCAGCGGCAATGTGCGCAGCTGTTCATTGAACGTGCTCAAGTCAATGTCATCGCCGTGGGCGATTTTCGTGTTCAAACAATGGACCAGGCTTTGTTCTGACGTGCGACCAACCCGGGCCAGGACATAGGGTTCCAGGCTTGTAAAAAAAGTGGGTTCGTTAATGTATGTTGACGCATGGGAATAGCGCCCATCCGCTTGGAAGATCTCGATGGCATAAAGAAAAAAACGATAACCAAACCAATAAAAATTGTCTTTGTCGCCCGAGCTTGTGTTCGTTTCCATATTAATGCTGTCAAGTCGAGCAAGCTTTTTCTTCAGGGTGTTCAGGACGGTTTCACCGTCGATAGGCAGGGGCTCGTTGTCGATGGGTGAATTGATATGGGAAACCAGTTGTTCCCTGCCCGCTCCAAAGTGATCCAGCAAGGCCTGATCATCAGTATGTAGACGGCTCAGGTTGTTTTCAAAAAGGGCGATGCAACCTTCGGAAGAGAATCCGTACTTCCCTCGCTGATCCAACTTTAAAGCATTGACAAGCATGCCGTAGCTCCTGACATGGATAGAGCAGGCGGTGCCTGCTCTATGTTAACGTTTGTTGCAAGTTTCGATGGTCAGTCAGGCGCTATTAACACCCGATTGTCGAACAGCCAATGTTGGTGCAGGTTCCGAAGGTGTTGCATTCCATCGTCGTTGCCAGGATCTCGCCGGTGTTGGCGGGCGCTTGATAGGCGTTGAACTCGAAATCGAAGTCGCCGGACATGTTCAGGATTTTTTCGCTCATAGGTAGTTCCTCATCAGGTTATACAATCTAATACAGTGACCAGCGGTCAATCGGGTGCCGGAAAGCACCCGAGCTGTAGGATGTAATGAAGTTACTTAGGGGGATTAGGAGGTATCAAATACCTGCGCTGCAGGTTATTACAGGGTTTAACAAGAAATCGCGGTGCACTCTATGGTGCCGCATTTGATAATGGTCAACGCCGCTGATTCGATACCGAGGTTGTTCACCTGTGGGTAGGATTTTAGGTCGCTGTCGAAGTCACCAGGCATTGCCAATATTCGTTCGCTCATTATGTATTTCCCTTTTGTTGTGCACGGGTTGAAGTGCGGGAAAACAGTAGCACGCTGTTGGTTTAACACAAATTTGTCGTTATAACTTTATGTTGCGGTTACATGTTGCTATAGGTGTATAAGTCAGTGTTCTCTAGTTGCAGTTCGACGGAGCTGGTGCGCGTTCTTGTCACCGCACCGACAAAAGTCTGTCGACCAGGATCACTCAAGGTCGATAGCAATGACTTCAATGATGAGATTCCCGGCTGGCCGCTCCCAAGTCACCTCATCCCCTGGCTTGGCCCCCAGCAACGCCCGCCCCAGCGGCGAGCCCCAGTTGATCAGCCCATTGGCCGCATCGGCCTGGTCTTCCCCGACCAATTGCACCCGCTGCTCATGATCATGCTCATCGACAAAGGTCACCCAGTGTCCGATCCGCACTTGATCGGATGAAGTCGGCGCAACAACCTGGGCGCTTTGCAGGCGCTGCGTGAAATAGCGCAGATCCCGTTCAAGGTCGGCGATCCGCTGCTTGTCGGCCAGTTCCCCTTGGCTCGCCGGCTGGCCGTGCAGCGCCTGCAACTCGGCGACCCGGGCCTGTAGCTGGGCCAGTCCGGTGGGTGTGACGTAGTTGGGTTGCGCGCTGACCTGGCGTTCGACCGGCTGGTCGGCCTGGGCAGCGGCGTTGTCTTCGTTGACGAAGGCGCGACTCATGGCGTTCTCCTCTAGTTGGAGTTTTGGCCATGATCGCAGGCTTTTGGTTTCGACGAATGTCTGTACGCGACTTACGGCGAGCGATAAGCCCGGGCGGCGTCCTGGTCTTTCTGTTGCTGCCAGGCCCGTTCACGTTCGTCCCAATGGCGTTCGCGATAGGCATTACGCTCTTCGCTCTCGCGCATGGCCTGGCACTGGCGGAAACCATCGCTCCAGCCTTCGGCGTAGCGCGGATCCTTGAGGTAACGCGGCACGTCTTTCCTGAATTGGCCGGTGATCACCCCGGCGGCTTGCCGGCCACTGCTGCAACCGTCGTCGTAGCCGTCGGCGAACGCTGGTGGATAACCCCGGGCGATCAGGTCTTCGTGGGTGGTTTCACAGCCACCGAGCAACATCAACACACTCAGGACCACTGCCGCACGCTTCATTTCTGCTTTCCTGCCGAATCCCGCTCATACAAGAAGTCTAGGAGTGGATTCGTCAGTAAGGCGTGAAAGCGCGGTGATTAATCCGTTCGTTGCGCCTGCCTTTGTCAGTAGTGGTACCACTTCACCTCGAGCATCACCTCGTTCTCCGGCGAGGCCAATTGGCTGAATTCTCGCTGGGCACTCAGGCGCAGGCCCAGGTTGCGGGACAATTCCCATTGCTGATTGAGGCTCAGGCTGCGACGCACTTCGCCGTTGACGAAATAATCACCCTTGGCTTCCAGGCTCAGGTTGCCCAGCGGGTTTTTCCACAACACACCGCTGTTGAAACCGGCAGCCGGGGCGATGAATTGGGCGAAGTCGTTGTTGTGCTCGACCCGCACCGTGCCCAGGGCAAAGCCCAGCACCTCTTCGCCCAGCGCCCAGGTGCCACCCGCGCCGCCGTTGACGTGGCTGACCAGGGTTTCGTCGTCGTGTTTGCCTGGCACCCGCTCCAGGCCGCCGGTGACCTGCCAGGACAGCGGTTGCAGCAGCTCGTTGCGTGGGGTCAGGGAGCGAATGGTCGCCAGGTCCAGTTGTTGCACCTGCCAGTCATTGCCTTCGTACTGGCGCAGTTTCAATTGCAGGATTTCGATCTGTGCGCCCAAGGGGAAGCTCTCGACGTTGTCGTTGAGATCGTGATAGGCCATGCGCAAGCCATACTCACCGAACGCCCGGTCGCCTCGCGTGCCGAGGCCGGCCTGCCAGGTGCGCGATTGGTGACCGTCCTCGGGCAGGCCCGGTTGCGGGATATCGAGTTCCGGCGCGGGGTTCTGATTGATCGCCCGCAACAGTTCGAAACTGCGCTGGGAGCGCTGCGGATCGCGCTCCTGGCCGTTGGCGCGATAGCGCTCCAGGCGATAGGCCGCATCGATGACCAGCGCCTGGCGTTTGCGCGGCAGCGCCTTGAAGCCGGGGGCTTGCAGTTGCTGCTGGTCGGCGCTGACTTTCAGTACCCATTGCTGTTCATCGTCGCTGAGCGGTTCGGCGCGGCTGAGCAGTTCCCGTTCACGGGACGGTCGATACTGGATGCTTTCCACCAGGCCAGCTTCTTTCACTGCCTTGACGGTGTCGGTGGGAATCGCGGTCAGCGGGAACTGTTCAGTCAGGCGCAGGCTAGGGCGAGCCACTTGCAGCAATTCGAGCAGGCGATAGGAGCAGTTTTCGTCGAAGAAAAAATAGTCGAACTGGATCTGCTTGAGTTCCCAGACGTGCTCGACCATGCGCTCGGTTTCCGCCTGGCTCAGGTTCAGGCGATATTCCCACAGGTCGCGGTTCTCCAGGCTACGGTACTCGGAGAGTTTTTCCTGGTACGGCACCAGGGCGAACAGGCCGGGATAGCCGCCCATCAGGCCCTTCCAGGCATAGAGGATGCTGTTGTCCGAGCCTTCGATGTAGGCGCCGAAATTGATCGCATAGCTGAGCAGGGCGGTCTTGTCGCTTTGCACATCGGCCTGGTCGATGCGCAGCAGGGTGTGGCCGAACATCGAGGAGGGACTGTTCAGGTACGCAGCGGGGAAGATCATCACCGCGCTGTGGGGCGAGACGTCCTTGAACCATTGGTTGAAGTCGCTGCAGTCAACGGCCGGCAGATCCGTCAGGTTGAGCTGGGCCTTGAGCCAGCGCGTTCGCGCCGGGTACACGCACTGGGCATGCTGCTGGCCGGCGCTGGCCGGGCCGTACAGGGCTTTTAGCGTGGCGCTCAGTTCACGCTCGGGATGTTCGTTGCCATCGGGCGCGAGGAAGAATTTCTTGTCGCTGATATAGCTGCGCCAACCGCCGAGCTTGGCGGTTTCGTAGTGGCCCAGGGAAATCCAGAAGCGGTCATTGGCCAGTTGCTGCAAACGTTGAGGGTCGACATGAGGCGCGGCGGACAGCGGGGCGCACACACAGAGCGCCAGCCAGGCAAGGCGTTTGAGCATAGTCGGCTACTTGGAAAGGCGAAAAATAAAGACCGAAGGGGCCCCAAAAAGAAAACCCGCTCCCCGAGAGGAGCGAGTGGTGTCGAGCTTAAGCTTGAGTGGCGTACTTGGCCAGGCGAGGATCGCTTTTCAGCACGGCCAGGGTGTTGGTATGCACGTCTTCGGCGGTCACGTCAGCCTTGCTGAAGATCTGCTGGAAGTGCTCGTGGGTGACGGCGGAGAAATGTGCGCGGTCTTCCGGCGCTACACCCAGTACCACGGCATAGGTGGTCAGCGCTTCGCCTTGACCCTTGGCCATGTCTTCGGACAGCTCGTTCATCATGCCATTCATGGCCAGCCAGGACTTGCCACCGTAGGTCAGTGCCGCGTTGGTCGAGCAACCGTTGGTGCCGGATGTCATGCCGAAGGTAGCGTTACCGGAAGTGCCGTTGGTAGTGGATGCCAGGAAGTGTGCCGGAGTGCCACGCTGACCTTCGAACAGCATGTTGCCCCAGCCGCAATCCGGGCCGCCCGGCGCCTGAGCCATGGCGTTGATGGATACAGCGGTGAAGAGAGTACCGAGAAGAATCCGTTTCATAGCTATGTTCTCTTTATGTGCATACCGATGGACAGGGTCTGGCACCTTCGTTCCTGTTGAGCTAAGCGCCAGTGGGCCGGTTATTGTTCCAGCCGCGCAGTTTGGAGTTTAGGCACGATCCTGGGGTTCCGTGACATTTTGCAAAAACATTGCTGGGGATCGCCTGTCTGCTGGGCCCCGCCCGAGGTTTTCCCATTGACTATGCTTTGGGCAGAGGCGCTCCTTGCCAGTCAGGTACAGGCAGCGCCAGAATGCCGCTATCTGCCCCGCCTGATGTAAGGAAGCCCGATGCCTGATCCTGTTGCTGCCAGCTTGCGTCTAGCGCCCGAAGCGCTGACCCGTCCGTTTTCCGCTGAACAGTTCAGCTTCTCTACCACCAATGATCTGGAGCCCTTCCGCGGTGTGCTTGGCCAGGAACGTGCGGTCGAAGCCTTGCAGTTCGGCGTGGCCATGCCGCGCCCCGGTTACAACGTATTCGTCATGGGTGAGCCCGGCACTGGCCGGTTTTCGTTCGTCAAACGCTACCTCAAGGCCGAAGGCAAGCGCCTGCAGACCCCGGCGGACTGGGTCTACGTCAACAACTTCGATGAGCCCCGCGAACCCCGTGCCCTGGAACTGCCGTCAGGCACGGCCGGTGCTTTCATCACCGACATCAACGGCCTGATCGACAACCTGCTGGCGACCTTCCCGGCGGTGTTCGAGCACCCGTCCTATCAGCAGAAGAAAAGCGCCATCGACCGCGCCTTCAACCAGCGCTACGACCGCGCCCTGGATGTGATCGAGCGCCTGGCGCTGGAGAAGGATGTCGCGCTGTACCGTGACAGCAGCAACATCGCCTTCACGCCGATGAGCGAAGGCAAGGCCCTGGATGAAGCGGAATTCGCCCAGTTGCCGGAAGCCGAGCGCGAGCGTTTCCATGAGGACATCTCGGGCCTGGAAGAGCGCTTGAACGAAGAGCTCGCCAGCCTGCCGCAATGGAAGCGCGAGTCCAGCAACCAGTTGCGCCACCTCAACGAAGAAACCATCACCCTGGCCCTGCAACCGTTGCTGGCACCCTTGTCGGAGAAATACGCAGAGAACGCTGCGGTCTGCGGCTACCTGCAGGCCATGCAGGTCTATCTGCTCAAGACCGTGGTCGAGCAATTGGTGGACGACAGCAAGACCGACGCCATCGCCCGCAAGCTGCTGGAGGAACAGTACGCCCCGAGCCTGGTGGTCGGGCATCCGTTCAGTGGCGGCGCGCCAGTGGTGTTCGAGCCGCACCCGACTTACGACAACCTGTTTGGTCGCATCGAATACAGCACCGACCAGGGCGCGCTCTACACCACCTACCGGCAGTTGCGTCCGGGCGCCTTGCACCGGGCCAACGGCGGTTTCCTGATTCTGGAAGCGGAAAAAATGCTCGGTGAGCCGTTTGTGTGGGATGCGCTCAAGCGTGCCCTGCAATCGCGCAAGCTGAAAATGGAATCGCCGTTGGGTGAGCTGGGTCGGCTGGCCACGGTGACCCTGACGCCGCAGCACATCCCGTTGCAGGTCAAGGTCGTGATCATTGGCGCCCGCCAGCTCTACTACGCCTTGCAGGACCTGGATCCGGACTTCCAGGAAATGTTTCGCGTGCTGGTGGATTTCGACGAAGACATCCCAATGGGCGACGAGAGCCTGGAGCAGTTCGCCCAGTTGCTCAAGACCCGCACTTCGGAAGAGGGCATGGCGCCGCTGACCGCCGACGCGGTGGCGCGCCTGGCGACCTACAGTGCGCGTCTGGCCGAACACCAGGGGCGCTTGTCGGCGCGCATCGGTGACCTGTTCCAACTGGTCAGCGAGGCGGATTTCATTCGCCAGCTGGCCGGTGACGAGATGACCGACGCCGGCCACATCGAACGCGCCCTCAAGGCCAAGGCCACCCGTACCGGGCGTGTCTCGGCGCGAATCCTCGACGACATGCTCGCCGGGATCATCCTGATCGACACCGCGGGTGCGGCCGTGGGCAAATGCAACGGGCTGACGGTACTCGAGGTCGGCGACTCTGCGTTTGGTGTACCCGCGCGGATTTCCGCCACGGTGTACCCGGGCGGCAGCGGCATCGTCGACATCGAGCGGGAGGTCAACCTCGGCCAGCCGATCCACTCCAAGGGCGTGATGATTCTGACCGGTTACCTGGGTAGCCGTTATGCCCAGGAGTTCCCGCTGGCGATCTCGGCCAGTATCGCGCTGGAGCAGTCCTACGGTTACGTGGACGGCGACAGCGCGTCCCTGGGCGAGGCGTGTACGCTGATCTCGGCCTTGTCGAAGACGCCGCTCAAGCAGTGCTTCGCCATCACCGGCTCGATCAACCAGTTCGGCGAAGTGCAGGCGGTGGGCGGGGTCAACGAGAAGATCGAAGGCTTCTTCCGCCTCTGCGAAGCCCGTGGGCTGACCGGTGAGCAGGGGGCGATCATTCCCCAGGCCAACGTCGCGACCCTGATGCTCGACGAGAAAGTGCTGGCCGCCGTGCGCGCCGGGCAGTTCCACGTCTATGCCGTGCGCCAGGCCGACGAAGCCCTGAGCCTGCTGGTGGGCGAGCCTGCCGGCGAGCCGGACGAAAACGGCGAGTTCCCCGAGGGCAGCGTCAACGCCCGCGTGGTGGAGCGGCTGCGGGTGATCGCGGAGATGATCAGCGAAGACGACATCAAGGAAGCGGAAAAGGAACTGGCACAGCAGGCATTGGCGGAGGCCAAGCCGGCTTGATGTTTTCCTGACCGCAGCAAGCCCCCCTGTGGGAGCTAGCTTGTGGGAGAACAGCCGTGGGAGCAAAGCCTGTGGGAGCAAAGCTTGCTCGCGATAGCGTTTGTCCAGTCAACAGAAATGTTGCATGTGACAACCCCATCGCGAGCAAGCTTTGCTCCCACAGGCTTGCTCTCACAATCAATGTTTTGTGGATTATCACTAAAAAACGCCACCACTTTGGCGTCAATATTCACACTGTGACCGCTCGGCGTATTCTGGTCTCGAAAGTCCTTGCGACCGGAACTTTTCTTCTATCCTCAGCTCAAGGATAACGAGAGCCATCATCGGATCGAAACAGCCTCTTCCCGAGACTGAAATACCGGATCTACCGAGGGGCGCCGCCATGTCGCGCAACCTTTGCCTCACTCGTCAATGCCTGGGCCTTGTCACCCGTATCGAATGCGCCATCCGCCCCCTGGCGGGAGATACCGGTATGTGGACCTTGCTCTTCGCCGCCGGAATGGCTGGCGAACAACCCTCCGCCATCAAGGCCCAGGGGCCATTTCCCGGCCCGACTGCCGCCGAATCCATCCTCGATACCATTGTGCAAAGCCTGACCTTGCACGGCTATGAGCTGGCCGACGACCCGCAGATCTGGTCCCTGCACATGCAAGCCCAACTGCGTGAAATCAATGGCGGCCGTTGTCGCAATGTCGGCGGTTTCGAATTTCGTCCGCTGCATTGAAGGCCATCACCGCACGGGCACCGGCAGTAAAGTTTTGACACAAGGGCAGGGACCAGGGAGGGGCCCGGCATTTGTGGGGCCGGTCGTGGCTGATATACTCGCCGCGATTTTTCAGCCCAGGTGTGAGATTCAATGGAACGCTTTATCGAAAACGCAATGTACGCCTCCCGTTGGCTGCTGGCGCCGATCTACTTCGGTCTGTCCCTGGGCCTGCTGGCCTTGGCGCTGAAATTCTTCCAGGAAGTCTTTCACATCATCCCCAATGTGTTTGCCATGGCCGAGTCCGAGCTGATCCTGGTGCTGCTGTCGTTGATCGACATGGCGCTGGTGGGTGGCCTGCTGGTGATGGTGATGATTTCCGGCTACGAGAACTTCGTTTCGCAGCTGGATATCGCCGACGACAAGGAAAAGCTCAACTGGCTGGGCACCATGGACTCTTCGTCGCTGAAGATGAAAGTCGCTGCCTCGATCGTGGCCATTTCCTCCATCCACCTGCTGCGCATTTTCATGGACGCCAAGAACGTCGATCCCGAGCACCTGATGTGGTACGTGATCATCCACATGACTTTCGTGGTCTCGGCATTTGCCATGGGTTACCTGGACAAACTGACCAAACACTAAGGTCCGTTCACCGCGCTGGCGCAACGCCCGCCTGTAGAATTGCAGGCGGGCGTTGTCGTTTCTGGCGGCTTGCTTTGACGCAGGGTGCTCGTCACCCGTGGTGGCATCTGTGCTAGTCTGCTCGCCCTTTTGGTTCCGGGCGCTCCGGGAGGCGCTGTGTCACGCACGGCAACTCTCGAGCCGTCCGCACAGCGGAGCAGCATCATGTCCGAAGTTAACCTGTCCACCGATGAAACCCGCGTCAGCTACGGCATTGGCCGTCAGTTGGGCGACCAACTGCGCGACAACCCGCCACCGGGCGTGAGCCTGGACGCCATCCTGGTCGGCCTGACCGACGCGTTCGCCGGCAAGCCAAGCCGCGTGGGCCAGGACGAGATGTCCGCCAGCTTCAAGGTCATTCGCGAAATCATGCAAGCCGAAGCCGCTGCCAAAGCTGAAGCCGCTGCTGGCGAAGGCCGTGCGTTCCTGGCCGAAAACGCCAAGCGTGAAGGCATCACCACCCTGGCGTCCGGCCTGCAATTCGAAGTGCTGACCCAAGGTGAAGGCGCCCAGCCGACCCGTGAAGACCAGGTGCGTACCCATTACCACGGCACCCTGATCGACGGCACCGTGTTCGACAGCTCCTACGATCGTGGTCAGCCAGCCGAATTCCCGGTAGGCGGCGTGATCCCAGGCTGGACCGAAGCCCTGCAACTGATGAACGCCGGCAGCAAATGGCGCCTGTACGTGCCGAGCGAACTGGCTTACGGTGCTCAAGGCGTTGGCAGCATTCCACCGCACAGCGTGCTGGTGTTTGACGTCGAGTTGTTGGACGTACTGTAAGACATCAACGCTTAAACAGACTTTTGTGGGAGCGAGCCTGCTCGCGATGGCGGTCAGTCAGTCGATATCGATGTTGAATGACACACCGCTTCGCGAGCAGGCTCGCTCCCACAGGGTTTGATGCTTCATCCGTGGAACCTGCCGCTGAAATCACCCGTCGGGCGCAACGCCCGGGCGTAGCAGAACAGGAACAGATTGCGCACCAGCTCCTTGAGCACCAACGGTTCGCTGGAATTGAGGCTGTTGAGGTCCAGATCCCCCTGGTCCTGCAGTTCGCTCAAGGCTTCTTCTTCAAGCACCGCACAGACTTCCCCGGTTTCCCGATGCAGGATCCTGAGGTAGGGATGTGGGCGGTCCAGCCAGGCATCGATCAAATAAGTCATGGTTCTCATCTCCTTGATGGGGTTCGATGAGAATAATTCTTATTCGCTAAATAGCAAGTCTCTATTGGCGTTGCGATTGTTTTTCTGACGATGGGTTATGGCAGCTCAGGACGGCTGGCACTTGGCTAATGTCCGGGAAATGGGGGCGAAGCGCAGAGGACGAAGCTCCATCCCACACGCGGGGCGTGGGATGGGATACAGCAGAATCAGACTTTTCTGACGAACTCGGATTTGAGTTTCATCGGGCCGATGCCGTCGATCTTGCAGTCGATGTCGTGGTCGCCATCGCACAGGCGGATGTTCTTGACCTTGGTGCCGACCTTGACCACCAGCGACGTGCCCTTGACCTTGAGGTCCTTGATCACGGTGATGGTGTCGCCGTCCTGCAGGACGTTGCCGACCGAATCTTTCTTCACGGTATCGTCGGGCGCCGCTTCAGCTTCGCCGCTGGCGGACCATTCGTGGGCACACTCCGGGCAGACCAGTTGGGTACCGTCTTCGTAGGTGTATTCGGAATTGCATTTCGGGCAGGGAGGCAACGTGCTCACTAAGGTTCCTTGGGTATCAGGAGGGCAAAAGGGCGCACATTATATAGGGTTTTGTTGCGAAAGAGGGCGGTGCTGCGTTTGGAGATCTTACGGCGAGGGATTTGTGGGAGCAAAGCGTGCTCGCGATGGCGGCGATGCGATCCTTCAGAGACCGAGTCGCCGGTATCGCGGGCAAGCCTTGCTCCCACAAAAAGCCCCTTGTGGATCAGTGCGTACGCGCCACTGCAAACTCGCTCAGCTCCACCAGCGCATCGCGGTATTCGCTGGGCGGCAGGGCGTCGAGGCATTTGATCGCGCGGGCAACGTAGTCCCGGGCCAGGTTCGCGGTGTAGTCCAGCGAGCCGGAGGCTTCGACCGCGACACGGATGCTTTCCAGGTCTTCGATCCCGCCTTTCTGGATCGCCTGGCGTACCAGTGCTGCCTGTTCAGGCGTGCCCTCACGCATGGTGTAGATCAGCGGCAGGGTCGGCTTGCCTTCGGCCAGGTCGTCACCGACGTTCTTGCCCAGGGTCTCGGCGTCGCCCTTGTAGTCGAGCAGGTCGTCCACCAACTGGAAAGCCACGCCCAGGTGGTCGCCGAAGGTGCGCAGGGCTTCGCTCTGCTCGGCGCTGGCACCGGCCAGGGCCGCGGCGCTGTGGGTCGAGGCTTCGAAGAGCATCGCGGTCTTGCCGCGGATGACTTCCATGTAGGTTTCTTCGGTGGTGCTGGCATCGCGCACCTTGGACAACTGCAGCACTTCGCCTTCGGCGATGATACGCGTGGCCTGGGACAGGATTTTCATCACCGGCATCGAGCCCAGCTCGACCATCATTTCGAACGAGCGCGAATACAGGAAGTCGCCTACCAGCACGCTGGGAGCATTGCCCCACATGGCGTTGGCGGTCGAACGGCCACGCCGCATGCCGGACATGTCGACCACGTCGTCGTGCAGCAGGGTCGCGGTGTGCAGGAACTCGATGGTGGCGGCCAGCAGGCGCATGTCGTCGCCTTCGCGACCCAGGGCCTTGCCGCACAACAGCACCAATAAAGGACGCAGGCGTTTACCGCCGGCCGATGTGATGTAGTCGCCGATTTTCGATACCAGCGGCACTCGGGAAGTCAGCTGCTTCTTGATGATGCCGTCGACGGCGCTAAAATCGTCCGCCACCGCGCGGTAGAAAGCTTGGGGTTGCATCAGCGACAGGTGCTCCAGAAGGGTTGCGCGGCATGCTAGGACCCCCACCCAGGCCTGTCAAGGCGCGATGGACGGCTACTTGCAAGGCTGTTGCGCCTTGCGTACAATCGCGCACCCTGAACTTCCTGGGCAGCACCTGCCTTACGCAATTGCACCAGGGCCTTCCAGCCCATGCAGCCATGCCAGCCAATACCTCTTCTTATAAAGCGCTGGGTGAGCAGGATTATCGGAGAAATACCATGTCGTACGCAGTAATTGTTACTGGTGGCAAGCAATACAAGGTCGCCCCAGGTGAATACCTGAAGATCGAAAAACTGGAAATCGCTACCGGCGAATCCGTGACTTTTGATCGCGTTCTGTTGGTCGCCAATGGCGACGACGTGAATATCGGCGCTCCAGTCGTTGCTGGCGCTACCGTTGTGGCTGAAGTGATCTCCCAAGGTCGTCACGATAAAGTCCGCATCATCAAGTTCCGTCGCCGTAAGCACCACATGAAGCGTATGGGCCACCGCCAGTGGTACACCGAGATCAAAATCACCGGTATTCAGGCTTAATTTCAGCCTAATTCCTCACTAGGAGAATTGAACTCATGGCACACAAAAAAGCTGGTGGTAGTACCCGTAACGGTCGCGACTCAGAAGCCAAACGCCTTGGCGTGAAGATGTATGGCGGCCAGAAAATCATTCCGGGCAACATCATCGTGCGTCAGCGCGGCACCCAATTCCACGCCGGTTACGGTGTTGGCATGGGTAAAGATCACACCCTCTTCGCGAAAATCGAAGGCGTGATCAAGTTTGAAGTAAAGGGCGCGTTCAACCGCCGTTACGTGAGCGTTGTCGCAGCTTAATTGCGAGATCGCTGGAAAAGCCCTGTCTTGCGACGGGGCTTTTTCGTTTGTGGGGTGAGTCTCTTGCAAAACTGTTTGTATGGGCTGTCGGCGCTGCGGTTGGGGCGTGTCATCAGGTCGCTGCGCTCATTTTTGCAAGAGTCTTATGTCTTGTTTTTTTGGCTCGTCCGTATGGCGAGAGGCGTGTGTCATGAAGTTTGTTGATGAAGTATCGATTCGAGTAAAGGCCGGCGACGGCGGCAATGGTTGCATGAGTTTCCGTCGGGAAAAGTTCATTGAAAACGGTGGCCCGAACGGCGGTGACGGGGGCGACGGCGGCTCGATCTACATGCTCGCCGACGAAAACCTCAACACCCTGGTGGACTACCGTTACACCCGGCACTTCGATGCCGAGCGTGGCTCCAACGGCGGCAGCACCGACTGCACCGGCAAGAAGGGCGAAGACCTGATCCTGCGCGTGCCAGTCGGCACCACGGTGATCGATTCGGCCACCCAGGAAGTGATTGGCGACCTGACCAAGGCTGGTCAGCGTCTGCTGGTCGTCCATGGCGGCTGGCACGGCCTGGGCAACACCCGCTTCAAATCCAGTACCAACCGTGCGCCGCGCCAGACCACGCCAGGCAAGCCAGGCGAGCAGCGTGACCTGAAGCTGGAAATGAAGGTGCTGGCCGACGTGGGCCTGCTGGGTCTGCCGAACGCCGGTAAAAGTACCTTCATTCGCTCGGTGTCGGCGGCCAAGCCGAAAGTGGCCGATTACCCGTTTACCACCCTGGTGCCGAACCTGGGCGTGGTCAGCGTCGACCGCTGGAAGAGTTTCGTAATCGCCGACATTCCAGGGTTGATCGAGGGGGCTTCCGAGGGCGCAGGCCTGGGGATTCGTTTCCTCAAGCACTTGTCCCGTACCCGTCTGTTGCTGCACCTCGTGGACATGGCGCCGCTGGATGAAACCAGTGCCGCCGATGCCGCCGAAGTCATCGTCAACGAACTGACCAAGTTCAGCCCGGCCCTGGCCGAGCGCGATCGTTGGCTGGTGCTGAACAAGTGCGACCAGATCCTTGAAGAAGAGCATGAGGAGCGGGTCAAGGAAATCGTCGATCGCCTGGAGTGGGAAGGTCCGGTCTACGTGATCTCGGCCATCGCCAAAGACGGTACCGAGCGCCTGTGCCACGACATCATGCGTTACCTGGAAGATCGCGCCGACCGCCTGGCCAACGATCCGGCCTACAAGGAAGAGCTGGCCGAGCTCGACCAGCGAATCGAAGATGAGGCCCGTGCCCAGTTGCAGGCGCTGGACGATCAGCGTGCCCTGCGTCGCAGTGGCGTCAAGTCGGTCCATGACATCGGTGACGACGATTGGGACGAAGAAGATGTGGATGACGAGGACGGTCCGGAAATCATCTACGTCCGCGACTGATCTTGTGCTGATGCCACTTAGCTGAAGCCAGTACCTGTGTGGGCGAATCTGTGGGAGCAAAGCTTGCTCGCGATAGCGGTTTGCAGTCAGCCAATGTGTTGAATGTGACGAGGCCATCGCGAGCAAGCTTTGCTCCCACAGGCTTGATCCTCCCAAGGATTCTCGGGTGGCTGGCATTAACTGGTCCAGTGCGGTGTTATCATCGCAACCAGCCGGTTTCCAAGGCGCCGCTCATTCGAGCGGCGTTTTGGTATCTGTAAAACGCAAATACGAATAATCCCATGGGCGGTGCTGGGTCGCGCCGTTCGCTGGCAAAGGTTGAAGATGATGCGGAGCAAGGTGACGGGTGCGCAGCGCTGGGTCGTGAAGATCGGCAGCGCACTGCTGACGGCAGATGGCAAGGGCCTGGATCGCCAGGCAATGGCGGTGTGGGTCGAGCAGATGGTGGCCTTGCATGAGGCTGGCGTCGAGCTGGTATTGGTCTCTTCCGGGGCTGTGGCCGCCGGTATGAGTCGCCTGGGCTGGACGTCGCGACCCAGCGCGATGCATGAGCTGCAGGCTGCCGCCGCCATCGGCCAGATGGGCCTGGTGCAGGCTTGGGAGTCGAGCTTTGCCGAGCACGGTCGCCATACGGCGCAGATCCTGCTGACCCACGATGACCTGTCCGACCGCAAGCGCTACCTCAATGCCCGCAGTACCTTGCGCGCGCTGGTAGAGCTGAAAGTCATCCCGGTGATCAACGAGAACGACACGGTGGTCACCGACGAGATCCGTTTCGGCGATAACGACACCCTGGCGGCGCTGGTGGCGAACCTGGTGGAGGCGGATCTGCTGGTGATTCTCACGGATCGCGACGGCATGTTCGATGCCGATCCACGCAACAATCCCGACGCCAAGCTGATCTACGAAGCCCGTGCCGACGATCCGGCGCTGGACGCGGTGGCGGGTGGCACGGGTGGTGCGCTGGGCCGTGGTGGCATGCAGACCAAGCTGCGCGCCGCGCGTCTGGCGGCGCGGTCCGGGGCTCACACCATCATCGTGGGTGGGCGCTTGGAGCGGGTGCTGGATCGCTTGAAAGCTGGCGAGCGCATCGGCACCTTGCTCTCCCCGGAGCGCGGCATGTTGGCGGCGCGCAAGCAGTGGCTGGCTGGGCATCTGCAGACTCGTGGCACCTTGGTACTGGATGCCGGTGCGGTGACGGCTCTGTCCCAAGGCAACAAAAGCCTGCTGCCAGTGGGGGTGAAGCTGGTCCAGGGCAGCTTCCGTCGCGGCGAAATGGTGGTGTGCGTGGCTCCGGACGGTCGTGAGATCGCCCGCGGCCTGGCCAACTACAGCGCACTGGAAGCGCAGAAAATCATCGGTCAGTCGTCTGATGCGATTGTCGGTCTGTTGGGTTACATGGCGGAGCCCGAGTTGGTTCACCGTGACAACCTGATCCTCGTCTAAGGAAAAATCATGGGTTTGGCAAAAGGATTAATCGGCTTGCTGCTGGCTGTGCCGCTGCTGGCTTCGGCCGAAGAAATTGGCCAGGTGTCGACGGTGTTCAAGTTTGTCGGGCCCAATGACCGCATTGTGGTCGAGGCGTTCGACGATCCCAAGGTGGATGGCGTGACCTGTTACCTGTCGCGGGCCAAGACTGGCGGTGTAAAAGGCGGCCTGGGCCTGGCCGAGGATCGTGCCGAGGCGTCCATCGCCTGCCGCCAGGTGGGGCCTATCAGCTTCAAGGGTGAGCTCAAGGACGGCGAAGAGGTGTTCCGCGAGCGCACTTCGCTGGTGTTCAAGACCATGCAAGTGGTGCGATTCCTCGACAAGAAACGCAATACGCTGGTGTACCTGGTCTACAGCGATCGCGTGATCGAGGGCAGCCCGCAGAATGCGGTGACGGCTATTCCGATCTTGCCTTGGCGTTAAGTATCGGATGACGAGCGAGCCGATCGGCTCGCTTTTTTTATCTCCATGGATGTGTTGTGCTTTTGGCGCGAAGGGATTCGTATGCGTGCGTTTTTGCTGCTGTTTGTATTGGGTTGTTCCCTTTCCTCCGGGGCCTTGGCGGAACCGTTTTATAACGCCAAGCCCCTGGCTCATCCGCTGATAAAAAGCTCCCAGGAGAGTGGGGCGACGCTGGCGTTTATCCGCGAGGCGGAAGGTGTCGTGGGCTATTCGTGCCTGTGCGATTCGCCGGATGGCGCGCCGCAAGTGCTCGATCGGTATGGCGATGCCAGTGTCGAGTCGGTGTTCTACGCCAACCTCGACAGCGATCTCCAGACGTTGGTCGTGCTGTCACGGGCAAAGGGGCAGTACGCCCTTCATGGTTATCGCTTCGTACCGTCCACCGGTATGTATCGCCGGCTTCAGGCGTTGCAGCCGGTATTGGATCGTATCGCCGCTGATCGTAAGGTCCTCACTGCCGCGCTGGTCCAGAAAGAGCTGGGCAAGTTGCCGCCCTACGATTACAGCGCTGTGTTGCCAAAGACCGGTATCGTTGAATTCGACATGCTCAATCCCGCCGACGGCACGCTGGTGGGGTACTTTGGTGTTGACGGCGTCCCGGCTTCATCGGAGCAGCCAGCGGAGGATCCTCATCGCGACACCTACAAAAAAACGTTCCAGCAGCGCGAGGGACGCTGGCTCACGCTGACTTATGAGCGCGTGCCGCCTCAGGACGAGGATGTGGGCTCTGCCTATCGTGTCAGCAGGATGGCCTGGGAAACCGATCCAGCGGTGTACCAGGGCTCCGAGGATGGGGTGTGGGCGTTCTTGGGTAACGGGCGGCTCTGGGCGCTGGGTTCGTATGCCCAGGGTAAGAGAGTGGGCAAGTGGATGGAGTTCGACGAGTCGGGCTACGCGTCCACCGGCGCCTATGTGGATGGATTGCGTCAGGGGTCGTGGGTCGTCAGTGATGGCGGCACGGTTTCCGAGGGCATGATCGTCGACGATTTCTATGAGGGGCGCTGGACGATCGAGGCGCAGGACGATGAGGGGGCTATCTCCGGCTTCGATACATACAAACACGGCGATTTTGACGGGCCTTCCGAGCGCGTGCGTCATGGTGAGGTGGTCCAGCGCGGCGATTTCGTGGAGGGGATGCAGCACGGTGACTGGAAAATGCCGTGGGGTGAGGGGCGTTACGTGCAAGGTGTCCGAGAAGGCCGTTGGACATTGAAGGTGGAAAGCGGTGGTGTCCAGACCGTCGATTTCGTCGCCGACAAGAAGCAAGGCGAGTTGCGTGAAGTGGACGCCGCAGGGGTGTTACGGCTTGTCGAGCATTACCGCGCGGGTGTGTTGGATGGATTGAAAGAAGCCTATGCGGCGAATGGCAAACTCATCTATTCGGCCAACTACGTCAACGGCCAGATCGAAGGGCGGGCGCTGACCTACACGGACGACGGTGCCGTGCTGCTGTCGGACATCTCGTGGCGTTACGGTTCGCGAGAAGGTGCTTTTCGTCTTTATCATCCCAATGGCCAGCCCGATACGGTGGCAACGTACGAGGGGGATGAGCCCATTGGTAACGTGCAGTCATTTGATGCGACAGGGGTGCTGATCGCGGACAGGAACTATTGCCACGTGCCTGATGGGAAATACACCCGTATCAAGCTTTGCGGCAAGCAGCGCGGGGCTTTCAACGACGGGCATTTCGACTCCGAGAGTGATTACCTGTTCGGCAATGAGCAAAGTGCCCGCCACACCCGGGATGGGCGCAAGGTCCGGGAGGTGCTGTTGGGGCCTGATGATCGCGTGACTCGTAACGAGTACTACCCCAATGGCCAGTTGAAGTTCTCTGAAGCCAAGCAGGGCTTTCGGTTGATAACGGTCGAGGGGCGCGAATACAAGGACTACTCGTACGCCAAGCGCGAAGGTGAGACGGTCTACTATTACCCGACGGGTGTGGTTGAGCGCCGTATGAGCTTCAAGGGCGACAAGATAGTGGGTTGTTATACCGGCTACGACGAGGCGGGTGTGCAGAATTTCCCGCCACCTGGTGGTTGTCCTCCGCCGAAGCCGGTGGTTTTCAATTTTGGGGAATAATGTGGGGGTGAGCCCGTTCCCACAGGGGGATTGTGGTGGGCACAAAATTTATGCCCGCTGAAGACCCAATGTAGGAGCGAGCCTGCTCGCGAAGACGGCTGCACAGTCAATATCACTGCTAACTGACCCACCGCTTTCGCGAGCAAGCCCGCTCCCACAGGGGGATTGTGGTGGGCACAAAATTTATGCCCGCTGAAGACCCAATGTGGGAGCGAGCCTGCTCGCGAAGACGGCTGCACAGTCAATATCACTGCTAACTGACCCACCGCTTTCGCGAGCAAGCTCGCTCCCACAGGGTTAAGTGGTCTGGTTGGGGGCAAATCGCAGGCAATAAAAAACCGACCCTGAGGTCGGTTTTTTAACGAGCGCGTCGCTTAGGCAGCAGCGGCAACGTTCAGGGCCTTTACGTGGCCATTCAAACGGCTCTTATGGCGAGCAGCCTTGTTCTTGTGGATGATGCCTTTATCGGCCATGCGGTCGATAACTGGCACGGCCAGAACGTAAGCAGCTTGAGCTTTTTCAGCGTCTTTTGCGTCGATGGCCTTAACTACGTTCTTGATGTAGGTACGGACCATGGAACGCAGGCTGGCGTTGTGGCTGCGACGCTTCTCAGCCTGTTTTGCACGTTTTTTGGCGGAAGGTGTGTTGGCCACCGTCGAGCTCCTCGAAAGACTTTTTGGGAAATAGCAAACAAAATAGGCCGCGAATCATGCCGATGAGTTGAAGTCTTGTCAAGGGCGGGTGACGCGTTCCGCTGAATGGCAGGTGCTGCGCACCGAAGGATTTCTTTCCGGCGTGCGACCTGTAAACTCGCGGGCTTTGGCTCTGCACTGTTTAGCGGCGCGGAGTATCGCACAAGTGGGCGCGTTGTTCGCCTGCTGTTTATCGACAGGCAAAAACTCTTTTCATGAATCTGCTCAAATCGTTGGCCGCCGTCAGCTCTATCACGATGCTTTCCCGCGTCCTGGGGTTCGTTCGCGATACGTTGATCGCACGGATATTCGGCGCCGGGATGGCCACCGACGCCTTCTTCATCGCCTTCAAGTTGCCCAACCTGCTGCGGCGGATCTTCGCCGAAGGGGCGTTCTCCCAGGCCTTCGTGCCGATCCTGGCGGAATATAAAAGCCAGAAGGGCGACGAAGCGACCCGCACGTTCATTGCCTACGTCACCGGCTTGCTGACGTTGGTGCTGGCGCTGGTCACGGCGGCCGGCATGCTCGCCGCGCCCTGGGTGATCTGGGCCACGGCCCCGGGCTTCACCGATACACCAGAAAAATTCCAGCTCACCTCGGACCTGCTGCGGGTGACCTTTCCTTATATATTGCTGATTTCCCTGTCGTCCCTGGCCGGGGCGATCCTCAATACCTGGAACCGCTTTTCCGTGCCGGCCTTTGTGCCGACCCTGCTCAACGTCAGCATGATCATCTTCGCAGTGTTCCTGACACCGTACTTCGATCCGCCGGTGATGGCCCTGGGCTGGGCGGTGCTGGTGGGTGGCCTGGCGCAATTACTTTATCAACTGCCGCACCTGAAAAAGATCGGCATGTTGGTCCTGCCACGGCTGAACCTGCGCGACAGCGGCGTGTGGCGGGTGATGAAGCAGATGTTGCCGGCGATCCTCGGGGTGTCGGTGAGCCAGATTTCCCTGATCATCAACACCATCTTTGCCTCGTTCCTGGTCGCTGGCTCGGTGTCGTGGATGTATTACGCCGACCGTCTGATGGAATTGCCGTCCGGCGTGCTGGGTGTGGCCCTGGGCACGATCCTGCTGCCAACCCTGGCCAAGACCTATGCCAGCCAGGACCGCCATGAATACTCGCGGATTCTCGATTGGGGCCTGCGCCTGTGTTTCGTGCTGGTGTTGCCGTGTGCCTTGGCACTGGGGATCCTGGCCGAGCCGTTGACCGTCTCGTTGTTCCAGTATGGCCAGTTCAATGCCTTCGATGCGTTGATGACCCAGCGGGCACTGATCGCCTACTCGGTGGGCCTGCTCGGGATCATCGTGATCAAGGTGCTGGCGCCGGGGTTCTATGCCCAGCAGAACATTCGCACGCCGGTGAAAATCGCCATTTTCACCCTGGTGATGACGCAGTTGTTCAACCTGATGCTCATCGGCCCGTTGGCCCACGCCGGCCTGGCCCTGGCGATCAGCGCCGGCGCGTGCCTCAACGCCGGGCTGCTGTTTTACCAGTTGCGCAAGCAGAAGATGTATCAGCCGCAGCCGGGCTGGGGCAAGTTTGGCCTCAAGCTGCTGGTCGCCGTGGCGGTGATGTCGGCGGTGTTGCTGGGGGCGATGCATTTCATGCCGGCCTGGGGCGAAGGGCAGATGCTCGAGCGTTTCCTGCGCTTGGGTGTGCTGGTGGTTGCCGGCGTGGTGGCGTATTTCGGCATGTTGCTGCTGATGGGGTTCCGTCTGCGTGACTTCAATCGCAAGGCCTTGAGCTGAGGGCAAGCACCCGATAATCCCGGGCCAGGCAGTGGTTTTGTCGGTTCGATCACTTTGGGGTGCGGTGTTGCCTGTCGTCGGCCGCCGGGTGTGGTTATAATCGGCCACTTTATGAGCAAGAAGCGCGTTATGCAGCTGGTTCGAGGCCTCCACAACCTGCGCCCCCAACATCGGGGCTGTGTCGCCACTATTGGCAACTTTGACGGTGTTCACCGTGGCCACCAGGCTATCCTGGCGCGGCTGCGCGAGCGTGCGCTGGAATTGGGCTTGCCTAGCTGCGTGGTGATCTTCGAGCCGCAGCCGCGGGAATTTTTCGCCCCGGACACCGCCCCGGCCCGTCTGGCTCGGTTGCGGGACAAGCTGCAACTGCTGGCCGCCGAAGGCGTCGACCGGGTCCTGTGCCTGGCCTTCAACCAGCGCCTGAGCAAGCTCAGTGCCGCCGCATTCGTCGATACCATCCTGGTGGACGGTCTCGATGTGAAGCATCTGGAGGTTGGCGATGATTTCCGTTTCGGCTGTGACCGGTCCGGGGATTTCGACTACCTGCAACAGGCCGGTATCGCCCAGGGCTTCACTGTCGAAGCGGCGCAGACTGTCGAGATGGATGGCTTGCGCGTCAGCAGCACCCAGGTCCGCAATGCCCTGGCGGCTGCCGACTTCGAATTGGCCGAGCGCTTGCTTGGCCGGCCGTACCGGATTGCCGGACGGATTCTGCACGGGCAGAAACTGGCGCGCCAATTGGGCACGCCAACGGCTAACGTGCAGCTCAAGCGCCGTCGTGTGCCGCTCACCGGGGTGTTCCTGGTGAGTGTCGAGATCGACGGCAAGACCTGGCCCGGCGTTGCCAACATCGGTGTGCGACCCACGGTCCAGGGCGATGGCAAGGCCCACCTTGAAGTACATGTTCTGGATTTTGCCGGCGATCTGTATGACCGGCGTTTGACGGTGGTTTTCCACCATAAGCTGCGTGAAGAGCAGCGTTTTGCCTCTCTGGAGGCGCTCAAGACGGCGATCCATGCAGATATCGCCGCCGCCCGTGCCCTTGTCGCAACCAGCGCCAATCGCTAATGAAGAGCCTTAAATGACCGACTATAAAGCCACGCTAAACCTTCCGGACACCGCCTTCCCAATGAAGGCCGGCCTGCCTCAGCGCGAACCACAGATTCTGCAGCGTTGGGACAGCATTGGCCTGTACGGAAAGTTGCGCGAAATTGGCAAGGATCGTCCGAAGTTCGTCCTGCACGACGGTCCTCCGTACGCCAACGGCACTATCCACATCGGTCACGCGCTGAACAAGATTCTCAAGGACATGATCATCCGCTCCAAGACCCTGTCGGGTTTTGATGCGCCGTATGTCCCGGGCTGGGACTGCCACGGCCTGCCGATCGAGCACAAGGTCGAAGTGACCCACGGCAAGAACCTGGGCGCGGACAAGACCCGCGAACTGTGCCGTGCCTACGCCACCGAGCAGATCGAAGGGCAGAAGTCCGAATTCATCCGCCTCGGCGTGCTGGGCGACTTCGCCAACCCGTACAAGACCATGGATTTCAAGAACGAAGCCGGTGAAATCCGTGCCCTGGCGAAAATCGTCGAGGGCGGCTTCGTGTTCAAGGGCCTCAAGCCGGTGAACTGGTGCTTCGATTGCGGTTCGGCCCTGGCCGAGGCGGAAGTCGAGTACGAGAACAAGAAGTCCTCGACCATCGACGTCGCGTTCCCGATCGCCGATGAAGACAAGCTCGCCGCGGCTTTCGGCCTGGGCAAGCTGGCCAAGCCGGCGTCGATCGTGATCTGGACCACCACCCCGTGGACCATCCCGGCCAACCAGGCGCTGAACGTCCATCCGGAATTCAACTACGCCCTGGTCGACGTCGGCGACAAGCTGCTGGTGCTGGCCGAAGAACTGGTCGAATCCTGCCTGGCCCGCTACAGCCTCGAAGGTTCGGTGATCGCCACCGCGCCAGGTTCGGCGCTGGAGCTGATCAATTTCCGTCATCCGTTCTATGACCGCCTGTCGCCGGTGTACCTGGCCGACTACGTGGAACTGGGCGCAGGTACTGGTGTGGTTCACTCCGCGCCGGCCTATGGCGTCGACGACTTCGTGACCTGCAAGAAATACGGCATGGTCAACGACGACATCCTCAACCCGGTGCAGAGCAATGGCGTGTACGCGCCGTCGCTGGAGTTCTTTGGCGGCCAGTTCATCTGGAAAGCCAACCCGGCCATCGTCGACAAGCTGACCGAAGTGGGCGCGCTGCTGCACACCACCGTCATCGAACACAGCTACATGCACTGCTGGCGGCACAAGACCCCGCTGATCTACCGCGCCACCGCGCAGTGGTTCATCGGCATGGACAAGCAGCCAACCAGCGGCGACACCCTGCGCCAGCGTTCGCTCAAGGCCATCGAAGAGACCCAGTTCGTGCCGGCCTGGGGCCAGGCGCGCCTGCACTCGATGATCGCCAACCGTCCGGACTGGTGCATCTCCCGCCAGCGCAACTGGGGCGTGCCGATCCCGTTCTTCCTGAGCAAGGAAAGCGGCGAGTTGCACCCGCGCACCGTCGAACTGATGGAAATCGTGGCCAAACGCGTCGAATCCGAAGGCATCGAAGCCTGGTTCAAGATGGATGCCGCTGAGCTGCTGGGTGACGAAGCGCCGCTGTACGACAAGATCAGCGACACCCTGGACGTCTGGTTCGACTCCGGCACCACCCATTGGCACGTGCTGCGCGGTTCGCACCCTATGGGCCACGAGAGCGGTCCGCGTGCCGACCTGTACCTGGAAGGCTCGGACCAGCACCGCGGCTGGTTCCACTCGTCGTTGCTGACCGGTTGCGCCATCGACAATCACGCGCCGTATCGCGAGTTGCTGACCCACGGCTTCACGGTCGACGAGTCCGGTCGCAAGATGTCCAAGTCCCTGGGCAACGTGATCGCGCCGCAGAAGGTCAACGACACCTTGGGCGCCGATATCATGCGCCTGTGGGTGGCGTCCACCGACTATTCCGGCGAGATGGCCGTTTCCGAGCAGATCCTGCAGCGCAGCGCGGACGCCTACCGGCGGATCCGTAACACCGCGCGCTTCCTGCTTTCCAACCTGACCGGCTTCAACCCGGCCACCGACCTGCTGCCGGCCGAAGAAATGCTCGCGCTGGACCGTTGGGCCGTGGACCGTACCCTGCTGCTGCAACGCGAATTGCAGGAGCACTACGGCGAATACCGCTTCTGGAACGTCTACTCCAAGATCCACAACTTCTGCGTGCAGGAGCTCGGTGGTTTCTACCTCGACATCATTAAGGACCGCCAGTACACCACCGGCGCCAACAGCAAGGCCCGTCGTTCGTGCCAGACCGCGCTGTTCCACATCAGCGAGGCGCTGGTGCGCTGGATCGCACCGATCCTGGCGTTCACCGCCGACGAGCTGTGGCAGTACCTGCCGGGCGAGCGCAACGAATCGGTGATGCTCAACACCTGGTACGAAGGCTTGACCGAACTGCCGGAAGGTTCCGAGCTGGACCGTGCGTATTGGGATCGCGTGATGGCGGTCAAGGCGGCGGTCAACAAGGAGATGGAGATCCAGCGCGCGGCCAAGGCCGTCGGTGGCAACCTGCAGGCCGAAGTCACCCTCTACGCCGAAGACGCCCTGAGTGCCGATCTGGCCAAGCTGAGCAACGAGCTGCGCTTCGTGCTGATCACCTCCACCGCCAGCGTTGCACCTTTCGTGCAGGCGCCGGCCGATGCGGTGACCACTGAAGTCAGCGGCCTGAAGCTGAAGATCGTCAAGTCGAACCACACCAAGTGCGCCCGCTGCTGGCACTGCCGTGAAGACGTCGGCGTGAACCCGGAGCATCCGGAAATCTGCGGTCGTTGCGTGGACAACATCAGTGGTGCTGGCGAGGTTCGTCATTATGCCTAACGCAGCGGGCCGCTTCGGGCGGCTGGGCTGGCTCTGGTTGAGTGTGCTGGTCTTGGTCATCGACCAGGCCAGCAAGTACTACTTCGAGAACTCGCTGACGATGTACCAGCAGATCGTGATCATTCCCGACTACTTCAGCTGGACCTTGGCCTACAACACCGGAGCGGCGTTCAGTTTCCTGGCCGACAGCTCAGGCTGGCAGCGCTGGCTGTTCGCCCTGATCGCCATCGTGGTCAGCGCCGTGCTGGTGGTCTGGCTCAAGCGCCTGGGGCGCAATGAGACCTGGCTGGCCGTGGCGCTGGCCCTGGTGCTCGGTGGTGCCTTGGGCAACCTCTATGACCGCATCGCCCTGGGCCACGTCATCGATTTCATCCTGGTGCATTGGCAGAATCGCTGGTATTTCCCGGCGTTCAACTTTGCCGACAGCGCCATCAGCGTGGGCGCGGTGATGCTCGCCCTGGACATGTTCAAGAGCAAGAAAACCGGAGAAGCCGTCCATGACTGAGCAGCGTATCGCTCAAAACACTGAAGTGAAGCTTCACTTCGCCCTGCACCTGGAAAACGGTGACACCGTCGACAGCACTTTCGACAAGGCCCCGGCGGTGTTCAAGGTCGGTGATGGCAACCTGCTGCCAGGCTTCGAAGCGGCGATCTTCGGCTTCAAGGCCGGCGACAAGCGCACCGTGGTCGTACCACCGGAAAACGCCTTTGGTCAGCCCAACCCGCAAAACGTGCAGACCATGCCACGCTCCCAGTTCCAGGACATGGAGCTGTCCCAGGGCCTGCTGGTGATCTTCAACGACGCGGCCAATACCGAGCTGCCGGGTGTGGTGAAGGCTTTCGACGACGCCCAGGTGACCGTGGACTTCAACCATCCGCTGGCGGGCAAGACCTTGAACTTCGAAGTGGAAATCCTTGAGGTCAAGGCGTTGTAACTGACTGGATGCGGTTTAGTGTGGGAGCGGGCTTGCTCGCGAAGGCGGAGTGTCAGCCAACATTAATGTTGAATGTAAGGCCCTCTTCGCGAGCAAGCCCGCTCCCACATGGATCTTCATTGTTTTCCGAGCCCTTGGTTCGATCAACAGGCAATTCTTGCGCGCAAGACACGAGGCACAGCATGCAAATCAAACTCGCCAACCCCCGTGGCTTCTGCGCCGGTGTGGACCGGGCGATCGAAATCGTCAACCGCGCCCTGGAAGTCTTCGGGCCGCCGATCTACGTGCGCCACGAAGTGGTCCACAACAAATTCGTCGTCGAAGACCTGCGTAGCCGCGGGGCGATTTTCGTCGAGGAACTGGACCAGGTGCCGGACGACGTCATCGTGATCTTCAGCGCCCACGGGGTTTCACAGGCCGTACGCACCGAAGCCGCCGGCCGTGGCCTGAAGGTTTTCGACGCGACGTGCCCATTGGTGACCAAGGTGCACATCGAAGTGGCGCGCTACAGCCGTGACGGTCGCGAATGCATCCTGATCGGCCATGAAGGCCATCCGGAAGTCGAAGGCACCATGGGTCAATACGATGCCAGCAACGGCGGTGCGATCTACCTGGTCGAAGACGAGGAGGACGTGGCGGCTTTGCAGGTTCGCAACCCTGAGAGCCTGGCTTTTGTTACCCAGACAACCCTGTCCATGGACGACACCAGCCGTGTGATCGACGCCTTGCGCTCGCGCTTTCCGTCCATCGGCGGCCCGCGCAAGGATGACATCTGCTACGCCACCCAGAACCGTCAGGACGCGGTCAAGCAACTGGCCAACGAATGCGATGTGGTGCTGGTCGTCGGCAGCCCGAACAGCTCCAACTCCAACCGCTTGCGTGAGCTGGCCGAGCGTATGGCCACCCCGGCCTACCTGATCGACGGTGCCGAGGACATGCAGCGCAGCTGGTTCGATGGCGTCGAGCGCATCGGCATCACCGCCGGCGCTTCCGCGCCGGAAGTCCTGGTGCGTGGCGTGATCCAGCAGTTGCAGGCCTGGGGCGCAACGGGTGCCGATGAACTGTCCGGTCGCGAGGAAAACATTACGTTCTCGATGCCGAAAGAGTTGCGCGTGCGCTCCTTGCTTTAAGTCCTTTCTCGCACAGGGCCTGCTCGGCTTTGACACTTTCCAGGCGGACGCGGCCGGAAGGCGCCAGTATCACTTGATGATGGCTGACCGGCCCGCGTTTGGCGCAGACATGCAGCCTGCCGGCCTTAAAGGCGCCGTTGGGGTGCAGGGCTTCGCCCTGGTTGCCGAACATCACCCTGCGCCTCATCGGCTGGTTGCCGATCACACGAGCGCTTGCGGTGCGTTCCATCAGCAAGGTTTTCTCCTTGTTGTCCAGCATGATCCGCCAGCCCTTACCCCAATCGTTGTCTATCCCTTGTATCAATACCCCGCGGTTACGCGTGATGGCTTCGCTGCGGGCAATGCGCAACCCGCTGATCAGCAACTGCGCGGTGTCCTCGCGTTCGATGGATTCGATCAGCTCTTTGTAGCTCGCGCCGGCCCACGGCAGAACAATTGCGGCGATTGCCAGTCCCATGAGCAGTTCGATCAGGCTGAAGCCCTGTTGATACATGACGTCTCCTCCCTGGAGAGTGTGAAGCGGATCTAAGACTTATGAATTACTGTGGCGAGGGGATTTATCCCCGCTGGGCTGCGTAGCAGCCCTAAACCAGCCTCCGCAGGGTGTCAGGTTGGCTTGAATCAGCTTCATTGGGGCTGCTACGCAGCCCAGCGGGGATAAATCCCCTCGCCACAGACTGCAGCACTGCACACAAGGCGGTGGTTTGTTCTAGCGTGTAGAGGCAGGTATAGCCGACGGCAACGGAGGGCATCGATGGATCTTCGTACAAAAGGTTTCACGCTGATCGAGGTGCTGGTGGCCCTTGGCGTGCTGCTGATCCTGATTACCATGGCGGTGCCGTCATTCACGGGCTCGCTGCAGAGCACCAAGGCCGATACCGAGATCGGCGACTTGCGCCGGGCGCTGAACTTTGCCCGGATGGAGGCGATCGACCGTGGTATCACCACGCGAATTCGCCCCACGGTCCAGGGCAGTGTCTGGAGCGGCGAACTGACGGTGTATGACAGTACTGGCTCGTCGCCCAATATATTGCGGGTTGTTCCAGCGATGGGCAGTGGCGTGACTCTGACGCTACCCTCAGACGTGACTAGCATCGATTTCAACAACCTCGGCGGGTTATCGGCACCGGCCACGCCAGTGAGCTTCAATTACGTAAGAGGAGCGCAGAGCAGGACGCTGGGTGTTTGCCTCAATGGACGAATCGTATTGGGTGGAAATTGCGGATGAAGGGTTGCAGTAAAGCGGCGCAGGCCGGCATGACGTTGATCGAGGTGCTGGTGGCGGTGCTGATTCTCGGCGTCGGCTTGCTGGGGGCGGCGATGATCCAGCTCAATGCGCTCAAGTACACCGACAGTTCGCGCATGACCAGCCAGGCCAGTTTCATTGCCTATGACCTGCTGGACCGCATTCGCGCCAACTCCGGCGCCGACTACACCATCACACCGCCCAGCTCGCCGAACCTCAACGTGGCCCGGGACCAGGACCTCTACGATTTCAAGACCAACATCATCGCCTTCGGCGGCGCCACGGCCACGGGCACCATTGCCCTGAACCAGCGCGTCTACACCATCACCATTTCCTGGGACGACGCCCGGGCCGCCAACACCACCAACGCCGCTGAGGCGCGGCGCAGCTTCGTGCTGACCAGCCGTGTCGCCGTCGACCCGGTGGGGACGCCGCCATGAACCGGTACAGTCGCGGTTTTGGCCTGATCGAGTTGATGATCGCGCTGGTGCTCAGCCTGATCGTCATCCTGGGTGTCGTGCAGATTTTCATTGCCGCCAAAAACACCTACGTCAGTCAGAATGCCGCCGCGGTGATTCAGGAGGACGCGCGGTTTGCCTTGAGCAAAATGGTCCAGGAAATTCGCATGGTGGGCATGTTCGGTTGCGTGGCGACCATCATCGATGCCTCAACGGATAACAGTTTCGCTGCCAGCCAGACCACTCCAATCCGTTGGGATAACGCCAACCGGAGGTTGACCCTGGTCACCGCGGACATTGGGAGTGGCGGTAGCCTGCCGACCTGGACCGTCGTCTCCGATTGCCGTACCTCGGCGACGGCTTATTCGAACGCACGGGTGCCAGCGACGGGGCAATTGGCCTTCCCGATCCGTCGACTGGTCTACAGCTTCAACAACAACCAATTGCTGCTGGGCAGCGGCACCGGCAATCCGCCGACCCTGTCGGTGCTGGTGGACAACGTGCGGGCGTTCGACGTGACGTTCGGCATGGCCGCCAGCGCCACGGACATCGCAGCCTCGAGCTACACCGGCAACCCGGCTGACCCGGCACTGATCCGCAGCGTGCGCCTGAGCCTGACGCTCTTTGATCCAAGGAACACGGTGCGCGAGCAGACTTTCAATGTGGTTGCCGCCTTGCGCAACCGGCTGCTATGAGGGGGCGATCGATGAGTTCGATGGATCTCAAGCAGCGCCAGCGTGGCATGGCACTGCTGGTCAGCCTGGTTTTCCTGTTGCTGCTGACGCTGATCGGCCTGTCGTCGATGCAGAGCGCCACGCTTCAGGAAAAAATGACCAGCAGCGTCATGCAACGCAACCAGTCCTTCCAGATTGCCGAGGCGGCGTTGAGGATCGGTGAGAGTGCGGTGCAGGTCGAGACATACTCGCTGGCGGTCTGTACCACTACGACCCAATGTGCACCACCGGCCGATTCGGCAACCGTCACGACAGCCGGGCGCAATTCGTCGTCGGGGGTGCTCTGGGTTGCCGCCGCTGGTGGGTTTTATGGTGTGCAGAACATCGGTATTACGCAGGATGCCGTCAATCTCGACCTAAGCGGTCAATCCGTGACGCTGTACAGGATCACGGCGGTGGCTGTGGTGGGGAATAACCAGCGCAGCGTGGTGGAGAGCATCTATGCGAAATACTGAGGTGCGCCGTGGCTGGATTGTGATGTTATGGGGGGGCTTGCTCAGCCTTTACCTGATGGCCCCGGCCTATGCCTTCACGCCTTCGGACTCGCCGCTGCTGAGTGCCGGTGCCGTTACGCCGAACGTGATGCTGCTGATCGATGATTCGGGGAGCATGAACAACATTATCTGGGCCGCGGGGTTTGATCCGGCGGCGGCGCAAACGCGCACTTATGTATGCGGCGCCAATAACAACTGCAACGACAGGGATACTGAGTTGGATCAGACCGACTCGAATATCCTGTTATTGGGCCTGTTCCGTGGCGGCTGCTCGTCGGGCTGGTACGGTTTTTATCGACCCAGCCTTGGCCGGATCTGTCTGCGGCTGCCGGACCCAGTCGGGAGCGGCAATACCCGTTATACCGGTAAGTACCTGGCGTATCTGGTAACCCTGGCCAACGGTTCGAACCGGGATTTTACCACCGGCACGATTCCTACGGATTACCGAATCAACGTTGCACGGGATGTCTCCAACGACCTGGTTGCCAACAACCGTGCACTGCGCATCGGTCTCGCCACCTTCAACCCACCTAGCTTCAGCAACTCCGGCCCCGGGGGCTACATCGCCCGCGCCATCAGCGACCTGTCTCCCGTCAGCGGCAGCGTGACCCAGGCCCAGGCCAACAGCAACTACAGTGCCCTGATCAACGCGATCAACGGTTTGGGTGCCGTCGCGAATACGCCGCTTGCCGAGAGCTATTACGAAGTCACCCGCTACTTCAGGGGCATGGCGCCGTACTACAACAGCACACCGAGCACCTACACCAGTCCGATCCAGTACCGTTGCCAGAAAAACTTCGGCGTGGTGGTCACTGACGGTTTGCCCACCTTTGATCGGACGTTCCCCACCAACGACCCGCTGGGCGGCTCCCGGCTGCCGAACTGGGATAGCGGCATCAGCGGCAGCAACAACGATGGCGACAATCTCAATGGTGACGGCGAGGGCGACACGCTTTACCTGGACGACATCGCCAAGTTCGCCTTCGACATCGACATGCGCTCCACCGGTACCGACGCCACCGGCCAAAGCTGGAACGCTGCGGATTTTCCCCGCCAGTACCTCAACACCTACACGGTGGGGTTTGCCGTCACCAATACGATGCTGTCCGATGCTGCCCGCTACGGCGCAGGCAAGTATTATCCGGCGAGCGACAGCGCAGGCCTGAACGATGCTCTGTCATCTGCCTTGAGCGACATCACCTCCAAGGCCGGCTCCGGGGGCGGTGGCACCACCAACGCCGCCACGGTGTCCAGCACCTCCAGTTACTACCAGACCACCTATGACCCCAAGGACTGGCGCGGCACCATCCGTGCGTTTGGCTTCACCGCGGCAGGCACGGTCAACAGGGCGGCGGTGCAGTGGACCACCGACACCGCCATCGTGCCTGGCGCGACGGCACCGATTTACCAATCCTGGAACACGGCGACCAACGTGCCGGTGACCCTGGGCTACGGCAATTTTTCGCCGGCCCAGCAAACCAGCCTCAGCCAGAACCTGCCCACGGGGATCACCGGTAACGACCTGGTGGAGTGGAGCAAGGGCGTCAATAAGACCGGCTTGAAGGTACGCAGTGTATTGCTGGGGGACATCATCAATTCGCCGCTGGTGCTGGCGTCGCCCAATGAGCAGACCGCTGCGGATTTGCTCAATGACACGAGCTACAGCACGTACCTGGCGACCAAGGCGGCGAACATGAATACCAGCCTGGTGGTGAACGCCAACGACGGTTTCTTCAGCGTCATCAACGGTGCAAACGGTACGCGGCGTTATGCCTATATGCCGTCGAGCGTGCTGCCCTCGTTGCAGGACATTGCCGACACCAACTACGTCAATGGCGTGAGCCACAAGTTTTTGGTGGATGGACAGGTCGGCGTATTCGATACGCAATCGGGGAGTGCCTGGAAGACAGTGGCCCTGGGCGGCACGGGTGCCGGGGGCAAGACGTTCTATGCGGTTCAGCTGTTCGATGCGACGGCGGGCAATGTGTTGCGGGCATTATGGGAAATCAGCGCGCCGACTGTTGCCAACACTGCCAACGCCTTCAATGACCTGGGCTACGCCTACGCCCGCCCCGAAGTCGCGCGCCTGGCGGATGGGCGCTGGGCGGCGTTCATCTCCAACGGCTACGGCAGCAACAGCGGTGTCGCGGCCTTGTACGTGGTGGATATCCGCGACGGCTCGTTGATCAGGAAAATCGTTGTTAACAGCAACGAGACCGATAATGGCCTGTCGTCGGTCAAGCTGCGGGTCAACTCCCAGAATGTGGTGCAGGCGGCATACGGTGGCGACTTGAAAGGGCGGATGTGGAAGTTTGACCTCAGCGGTACTTCTCCAACCGCCTGGGGCGTGGCGTTTTCCGGTCAGCCATTGTTTACCGCGCCCGGTGGCGCGACTCAGCCGATCACCGTTCAACCGCTGCTGGCGAACAACCCCCAGGGCGGCACCCAAGTCTTTTTCGGCACCGGCAAATTCAACGAGGCAGCGGATAAACTCAACAAGGATCTGCAGGGGTTCTACTCAATCTGGGATGCTACTGGCGGTACCGGGCAAATCACCGTGTCGAGCCTGCAGGCCCAGTCGATCACGGGGGTGTTTTCAGGCAGCACAGGGCAGTTTGTGACCACCAGCCAGACCGACGTGGCTTATCCGTCGCAAAAGGGCTGGTATCTGCCGTTGGTATACAACAATGTGCTGACCGGGGAGCGGGTGATCAACCCGGCCAATCTGGTGAGCGGGCGCGTGGTCTTTACCACGGCCGCCGTGGACACCACCGACCCGTGCGCCAGCTTCGGTACCGGCAAACTGATCGAGCTGGATGCGTTCAACGGTAAGATGCTCAACTATGCGGTGCTCGATACCAACGGTGACGGCACGCTCAACAGCTCCGACACGATTTCCAGCGGGGTGGTCTTCACGGGCGGTATCCCGACCCTGAGCGCTGTGGTCAGCGCCAACGGGGCCACCAACATGATCGTGAACGACTCCGGTGGCGGTATCACCGACCTGCTGGAAAAATCCGCCGGCGTTACTAGCCGCCGCATCATGTGGCGGCAAATACAATGAAGAGGCAAGGCATGCGCAGATCCAACCGGGGTTTCACCTTGATCGAAATCATGATCGTGATTGCGATCATCGGTATCGTGATTACCATCGGCTATCCGAGCCTGACCGAATACATGAAGAAGGGCCGACGGGCTGAAATTGCCGGGCTGTTATCGGAGCAGGCGCAGATTCTCGAGCGCCACTACTCGAAGAACAACGTCTACACCAATGCGACCGGCCTGAGCAGCGGCAACGATTTCTACACCATCACCCAGACACTGACGGACCAGAGCTTCATCCTGACGGCTGTGCGCAAGAGCGGCTCGTCCATGGCGACGGACAAATGCGGTGATTTCACCATCAACAATACCGGCGTACGCAGTATGCCCAACGCCACTGCGGGGCTGACCACCAAGGATTGTTGGGGGCGCTGAATTTCTCTTATCCGGGCGCGTTTTTTGCGCCCTTTGTTTTAGTGAGTCGAATCAGAACATGACCAGGCAACAGCAAGTGGTGATTGTCGGCGGCGGAGTCATTGGCCTGCTGACGGCGTTCAATCTGGCGTCCGAAGGGCAGCGTGTGGTGCTGCTGGACCGTTCCAATGTCGGTCAGGAATCGTCCTGGGCCGGCGGCGGTATCGTGTCGCCGTTGTACCCCTGGCGCTACAGCCCGGCGGTCACGGCGCTGGCCCATTGGTCGCAGGATTTTTATCCACAGCTGGGCGAGCGCTTGTTCGCCACTACCGGGATCGATCCGCAAGTGCATGTCACCGGTCTGTATTGGCTGGACCTGGACGATCAGGACGAAGCGCTGGCCTGGGCCGAGCGTGAAGGGCGCCCGATGCGGGCTGTGGATATCTCGGCTGTCCACGACGCTGTGCCGGTGCTGGGCGCGGGTTTTTCCCGGGCGATCTACATGGCCAACGTGGCCAACGTGCGCAATCCGCGGTTGGTGAAGTCCCTCAAGGCTGCCTTGCTGGCGATGCCGAACGTCACGATTCATGAGCAGTGCGAAGTCGGCGGGTTCATTCGCGACGGAGGGCGTGTGGTGGGTGTGCACAGTTCTGCCGGAGAAATTCGTGGCGATGAGGTGGTGCTGGCCGCCGGTGCCTGGAGTGGCGAGTTGCTCAAGACCTTGGGCTTGAAGTTACCGGTCGAGCCGGTCAAGGGCCAGATGATTCTGTACAAGTGCGCGTCGGATTTTCTGTCGAGCATGGTCCTGGCCAAGGGGCGTTATGCGATTCCGCGTCGTGATGGGCATATTCTGGTTGGCAGTACGCTGGAGCGTGAAGGCTTTGACAAGACCCCGACGGATACGGCGCTGCAGAGCCTGAAGGCTTCGGCACAGCAGTTGATTCCAGCGTTGGGCGGTGCCGAGGTGGTCGGGCATTGGGCTGGGTTGCGGCCTGGGTCGCCTGAAGGCATTCCTTATATCGGCGAGGTGCCGGGGGTTGCGGGGCTGTGGTTGAATTGCGGGCATTATCGCAATGGGCTGGTGTTGGCGCCGGCGTCGTGTCAGTTGTTTACGGATTTGATGTTGGGGCGTGAGCCGGTGATTGATCCTGCGCCGTATGCGCCGGCGGGGCGGTTGTAAGGTTCGGTTTTTCCTGTGGGAGCGAGTTTGCTTGCGATGGCGGTGTGTTGATCGAGTACATATCCCTTGCTGCGGTAACGGCTGCCTAGGGTTCCGCCCTTACGGCGGCTCACTTTTGGAAGAGCGCCAAAAGTAACCAAAAGCGCTTTGCCCCACCACTTGGTGCCTCGCTTAGGCTCGGCATGCCCTCACTCCGGCATTGCTCCGTGGGCCGCCGCGAAGGGCCATCCATGGCCCAGCGCGGCTACCTCGGCATCCATGCCGAGGTGCCCACTCCACAACGCCTGCGTTCGGCCAGCGTGGTTAACGGGGCGCCCCAGATCAAGATCAAAAGCGAGGCGGCCTGACAGCCGACCTGGTTCTCCCAGGTGAACCCAATCCAACTGTGGGAGCGGGCTTGCTCGCGAAGGCGGCGGCACATCCAACGCTGATGCAAGCTGACCCACTGCTATCGTGAGCAAGCTCGCTCCCACATTGGATCTTCATTCAGTAGACACAAAATTTCATGTGCGCCCGGACCTCCTGTGGGAGCGAGCTTGCTCGCGATGAGGCCAGCAAGCCCAACATTCATGTGACTGAACCATCGCCTTCGCGAGCAAGCTTTGCTCCCACAGGAGGAACGCGGTCCCCATCAAGAACCAGGTCGGCTGTTAGGCCGCCTCGCGGTGGACGTTGATCTCGGGCGCCCCGTTAACCACGCTGGCCGAACGCAGGCGTTGTGGAGTGGGCATCCCGGCATGGATGCCGGGATAGCCGCGCTGGGCCATGGATGGCCCTTCGCGGCGGGCCCACGGAGCAATGCCGGAGTGAGGGCACACCGAGCCTAGGCGAGGTGCCAAGTGGTGGGGCAGAAGCGTTTTGCTTACTTTTGCGCTTCTCAAAAGTGAGCCGCCGTCAGGGCGGAACCCTAAGCCGCCGTAACCGCAGAAACGGATATACACACCACCCTCACAGCCAACCAGGCTTTGTGGGAATGGTCGGACAAAAATCTGATTCAAAAAGAATTTTCCGACGAGTTCTGGCGGTTGCCGGGTGGGAAGAACTCTGGCTAACCTTTTCCCGTCGCTGCCAATTCAGCGTCCGGGCGTCGCGGCCCGAAAAACTTGGTAATCCATTCCCTCTTTGGAGTACCGCAATGAGTGACAAACCCCTACCACCTTCAGAAACCAATAACGCTTCTCCTGACGCCAGCCTTAACCCAAAAGGGCTTGATGAAGCCGCCAAACGCGCCCTCGACTATTACCTCGGCCCAAAGCCCGAAACCAAAAAGAAACCCGCCTCAAACCAGTTGTTCACTGTCGTGGCCGGCATCGACACCGAATGTCTCCTCACCAACCTCAGCGAAACCCTGGCCTGCGCCAACGCAACAATCAGCGATCTGGCTTTCGAGCTTGACGGTTCGAGACGGCATATTGCCTTGGGGGTACTGCAGTTGATTGAGCTGAGTGAATTACTGGCCAATCGTGTTCTGGACGAGCAGGCGCCTGCGGACGGAAGACAGTCGCGGCGGTAAACATGAAACCCGTGGCAAGGGAGCAAGCTCCCTCGCCACAGGGGTAAGCGTGAGCTTCAAAACCGTGGCTCAATCCAGCCCAAGCTTCTTCAACCGATACCGCATCGACCGAAACGACAACTTCAACCGCTGCGCCGCCGCCGTGCGGTTCCAGCGGGTTTCCTCCAGCGCCTGGAGGATGAGCTTGCGCTCGACGTCTTCCAGGTAATCCTCCAGGTTGTCGACCTGCATCAAATCGGGATTGCCTGCCTCAGTAGTACTATTGCCCTCAGCCAAGCGCAGGTCATCCGCTTCGATCTGCTGCTGTTCGCAAAGGGTGTAGGCCCGTTCGAGCATGTTCTCCAGTTCCCGCACGTTGCCCGGGAAGCGGTAACTCCTGAGAGCGTCCAACGCCTGGGGATGCAACTTGGCCGGTGGACTACCGGTGTTGGCTGCCAGGCGCTGAAGCATGTGGTTGGCCAGCAGCTCGATGTCTTCACGGCGTTCACGCAACGGCGGGACGCGCAGTTCGATGACGTTCAGCCGGTAATACAAATCCTGGCGAAAGCGCCCGGCGGCGACTTCGCTGTCCAGGTCCTTGTGGGTGGCGCAGAGGATTCGCACATCCACCACTTCTTCCTGCTGGCCGCCAACAGCGCGCACGGCTTTTTCCTGGATGGCTCGCAGCAGCTTGACCTGCATCGCCAAGGGCAGGTCGGCCACTTCATCGAGAAACAAGGTCCCGCCATGGGCGGCCTGGAACAGCCCGGGCTTGTCCTCGATGGCGCCGCTGAAGCTGCCTTTTCGATGGCCGAAAAACTCGCTTTCCATCAGCTCCGTGGGAATTGCCCCACAGTTGACCGGTACAAAGGGCAGGTTGGCCCGGGGGCCTTGTTCGTGGATCAGCCGGGCGACCAGTTCCTTGCCGCAGCCCGATTCCCCGCTGATGTACACCGGTGCCTGGCTGCGGGCGAGTTTTTCGATCTGCTTGCGCACGCTGAGCATCGGTGGCGAGTCGCCCAGCAGGCTGCGCTCGAGGGTGGTGCCCGGCGCGGCGACCGGCGGCAGGCGCAGGGCACTGGTGACCAGCTCCCGCAGCCGACCCAGGTCGACCGGTTTGGTCAGGAAGTCGAAGGCGCCAGCCTTGAGGGCGTCGATGGCGGTTTCCAGGCTGCCATAGGCCGTGATCATCGCCACGGGCAGTTGGGGGTAACGTTGCTGGATGTGCTGCACCAGTTCCAGGCCGGTGCCATCGGGCAGGCGCATGTCGGTCAGGCACAGGTCGAAGGCATCCCCCGCCAGCAGGGCTTGGGCCTCGGCAAGGTTCTTGGCGCTGCGGGTGTCGAGTTTCATCCGGCCCAGGGTGATGTCCAGGAGTTCGCGGATGTCCGGCTCGTCATCGACGATCAGGATTCGTTGCCGTGAGCGATTATTCAAATCTGTTTCCGTCCGTGAGCAAAGGTGATGCGAAAGCAACCGCCGCCTTGGCGTGGTTTGAAGTCTAGGCGGGCCTGGTTGCTTTCGCACAGCTCACGGGACAGATAGAGCCCAAGGCCGGTGCCCTGGCTGCTGGTGGTAAAGAAAGGTTCGAACAAATGCGCCTGCTGCTCGGGCGTGACACCGGGGCCGTTGTCGATGATGTCCAGCGTGGACAGCTGGCTATGGGGGTCGATGAACAGTTTCAGCCAGGCCTCCGCCTGTTCGTGGGCCATGGCGCTGTGGCGCCAGGCGTTGCGCAGCAGGTTGTCGAGTACCTGGGTCAACTGGTCGGGGTCCATCAGCGTGATGTAGTCCCCTGGGTCGATGCTCAGGTGCAAGTGCTTGTGCTCGGCCATGCTTTCGCGGGCCTGCCGGACGAACTGGTCGAGCCAGCTCCGCAGGTCGAGGCGTTGGGGGGTGGTTTGCTGGCGGCGAGACAGCTGCAGGACGTTTTCAATGACGCGGTTCATTCGTTGGGAGTGATCTTGAATAATCTGCGTCAGACGCCGATCCGCGTCGTTCAGTTCCTCGGATTCGCGCAGTAATTGCGCCGCGTGGCTGATGGCGCCCAAGGGGTTGCGAACTTCATGGGCGATGCCAGCAGTGAGGCGCCCGAGGGACGCGAGTTTCAACTGCTGGGCCTGCTGGGCAACCTGGGCCAGGTCTTCAAGGAACACCAGGATCTGCTGCTGATCTTGATGCCCCAAGGCGATGAAGCTCGGTTGCAGGGTCAGGCCCGTGCCGGTAACGGTCAGGCTGGACGGGCGCAGGCTGGGGTTGTTTCGCCACAATTGCAGGCGTTCGACCAGGGCGGTGGAGTAATCGTCGAGCTGCTGGCCCACCAGATCGTGCATGCCCAGCAGGGTCAGCGCGCTTTCGTTGGCCAATTGCACCCGACGCTCACGGTCAAGCACCAGGATGCCGGTGCGCATGCGTTGCAGGATCAGGGCGTTGAGCGCTTCCAGGCCGATCACCTCGCTGGCCCGTTGCTCGGCCAGGGTTTCGCTGGCTTCCAAGCGTCGGGTCAGGCCTTGTACCAACAGCGCGGCGGCAAAACACAGTGCCCCCAGGGTGCCGGCCTGCAAGTAACTGCTGGGACGGTTCGAGTCGCTCAAGCCAAGAAAGAAACTCGAACCGACGATGCCGAGGGTGGCGACGGCCGCGATCAACAGACCGATCCGGCCGCGCAGCAGCGTGTTGCCGATGGCCACCGAGACAATGAGCAGGTTGCCGATGGCACTGGGCACACCACCCGCGGCGAAGAACAGCCACGAGAGCAGCAGCACATCAGTCAGGGCCAGGCCGAACAGCCGGGCAGGGCGGCGGGTGTTCTCAAGGAACACCACCAGCAGGATATTCAGCACCAGGTACAACCAACTGCCACTGCGCAGCAGGTCGTCATTGGCGAACTCCAGCAGGCGGTTGTCCAGTTTGCTGGAGATCAGCAGCACCAGGGTGATGCCGATGCTCAGACGATACAGGTGATAGAGACGCAGCAGGCGCTGCGCCTGTTTTTCGCGTGGGCTTGAGGCCTCAGCGCTCACGAGTGCCCGGGCCTTGCTCGAGGTGAGCCTGGCTGCAATACCATTGTTGTTCGAGGGCCAGCGCCCGGTCACGGGGCAGGTGTACGCCGCAATGGGCGCAACGAACCATGGGCGGAGCGTCCTGCTCGCGGGGAGCGTTCGGCGCGGAGGAGGTGCTCTTGAACTTGCGCCAGAACCATACCGCGGCGGCAATCAGGGCGATCCAGAACAGTAAACGAAGCATGATGGGCGGCTTTTTGGCTAGAGATCAGGCAGTTTAGCCAAGGACAGGAACGGCGCACAGCGCAATAAAACCCGGGCACAAAAAAGGGAGACCGTCGGGTCTCCCTTTTTGATGGGCCTTAGCCTCAGTCGAACAGACCTAAGGTCATGTAGCTGAACCAGGAGCGGTCGCTGGACTCGCTTTCAGGCTCTTCTTCCTCGATCACGTCGCCATTTTCATCCTTGGGCTTGAGTTCGTTCGGGATGGCTTCCTTGGCATCCTGGAACTGGCGCTGTACGTCCTGGTTGGCGCGTGTCTCGCCTGGCGGCAGCGGTGGGCTGGACTCGATCAGGCCCAGGGTCGCCTTGCTCAGCCACGAACGGTTGTCCGCTTCGTCGACCCGTGGGGTGAACTGGCCATCGACCAGGGATGGGTGATCCGGGTAGTTCAGCTTGAGGGTTTCCAGGCTGGTGGCTGCCAGTTCGTCCAGGTGCAGGCGCTGGTAGGCTTCGGTCATCACGGCCAGGCCATCACCCACCGAAGGGGTTTCCTGGAAGTTTTCTACAACATAGCGACCACGGTTGGCGGCGGCGACGTAGGCCTGGCGGGTCAGGTAGTAGTCGGCCACGTGGATTTCGTAGGACGCCAGCAGGTTGCGCAGGTAGATCATGCGCTGCTTGGCGTCTGGCGAGTAGCGGCTGTTGGGGAAGCGGCTGGTCAGCTGGGCGAACTCGTTGTAGGAGTCGCGCGCGGCACCCGGGTCACGCTTGGTCATGTCCAGCGGCAGGAAGCGCGCCAGCAGGCCGACGTCCTGGTCGAAGGAGGTCAGGCCCTTGAGGTAATAGGCGTAATCGACGTTCGGGTGCTGCGGGTGCAGGCGAATGAAACGCTCGGCGGCGGATTTTGCAGCTTCCGGCTCGGCGTTCTTGTAGTTGGCGTAGATCAGCTCCAACTGGGCCTGATCGGCGTAGCGACCGAACGGATACCGCGACTCCAGCGCCTTCAGCTTGGCGGTGGCGCTGGTATAGCTGTTGTTATCCAGGTCGTTCTGCGCCTGTTGGTACAGTTCGACTTCGCTCAGGTTTTCGTCTACGACTTCCTTCGACGAGCAAGCAGCAGTCAATGCGAGGATGGCGATCAGCAGCAGGTGTTTCACTTGCATGGCGGCTTGCGTCCCTATGACGGCCGCTGTCTTGGGCGGGGCCGTCCTGTTATGATGAGCGCCCCGTTGAAAGCCTCGGGGCAAAAGACGCCGTATTTAACCACAAGCGCGCAGCCGAAACCAAAGGCTGTGCCGACGCCCAGTCCGAGCATGTCCGATAAAATAGAACTTCGCGCAGAGGTGCCGTCCGAATTGGGCGGCCAACGCCTCGATCAAGTCGCCGCACAACTCTTTGCCGAGCACTCTCGCTCGCGCCTTTCCGCCTGGATCAAGGACGGCCGCCTGACTGTGGATGGGGCGGTGATTCGTCCTCGCGACATCGTCCACGGCGGTGCCATTCTTGAACTGACTGCCGAACAGGAGGCCCAGGGAGAATGGGTCGCCCAGGACATCGCCCTGGACATCGTCTATGAAGACGATGACATCCTGGTGATCAACAAGCCTGCGGGCCTGGTGGTGCACCCGGCCGCTGGCCATGCTGATGGCACCCTGCTCAATGCCTTGCTGCACCACGTACCGGACATTATCAATGTGCCGCGTGCCGGCATCGTCCATCGCCTGGACAAGGACACCACCGGTCTGATGGTGGTGGCCAAGACCATCCAGGCGCAGACACAGCTGGTCACACAGCTGCAAAGCCGCAGCGTCAGCCGCATCTATGAATGCATCGTGATCGGGGTCGTCACCGCCGGTGGCAAGATCAACGCCCCCATCGGTCGTCACGGCCAGCAGCGCCAGCGCATGGCGGTGATGGAGGGCGGCAAGCAGGCGGTCAGCCATTACCGCGTGCTCGAGCGTTTCCGTTCCCACACCCATGTGCGGGTCAAGCTGGAAACCGGCCGGACCCACCAGATCCGTGTGCACATGGCTCACATCAACTTCCCGTTGGTGGGTGACCCGGCCTATGGCGGACGATTCCGTATTCCGCCGGCTGCCAGCCAGACCATGGTCGAATCGCTGAAGAATTTCCCGCGCCAGGCGCTGCATGCACGTTTCCTGGAGTTGGATCATCCGACGACTGGCAAACGCATGAGCTGGGAATCGCCGTTGCCGGATGACTTCGTCTGGTTGCTGACGTTGCTCAAGCAGGACCGCGAGGCGTTCATCGGATGAGTGACTGGCTGACACCCGACTGGCCCGCGCCGGCCCGGGTCAAGGCCTGCGTCACGACCCGTGCGGGTGGCGTCAGCCTGGCGCCGTTCGACAGCCTCAACCTGGGCGACCATGTGGGCGACGAGCCTGCGGCCGTCGCCGAAAACCGTCGTCGCCTCACCGATCAATTCGCCATCACCCCGGCCTGGCTCCAGCAGGTCCACGGCATTGCCGTGGTCGAGGCTGACCCGGCCCAGGTGGCGACCGCCGATGCCAGTTGGACCGCCACGCCGGGTATCGCCTGCACGGCGATGACGGCGGACTGCCTGCCCGTACTGTTCTGCAACCTTGCCGGCACCCGCGTCGCGGCGGCCCATGCCGGCTGGCGCGGGCTGGCGAACGGCGTGCTGGAAGCCACCCTCGACAGCCTTGCCGTGCCCGCGGATGAAATCCTCGCCTGGCTTGGCCCGGCCATCGGCCCGCAAGCGTTTGAAGTCGGGCCGGAAGTGCGTGAAGCCTTCATCGCGCAACTGCCCCAAGCGGCACAAGCCTTTACCGCGAGCCCCAACGCTGGCAAGTTCCTGGCCGATATCTACGCGTTGGCACGGCTGCGCCTGGCTGCACGTGGTGTCACGGCCGTCTACGGTGGCGGTCTCTGCACCGTGACCGACCCTCGTTTCTTTTCCTACCGCCGCAACCCGCGCACCGGTCGCTTCGCCTCGCTGATCTGGATCGAACGCTAGACTTCTCTGATCTGTATCAAGGGCGCCCGGCTTGAATCTTCCAGAATCGACCACATCTATAACGGTATCTGGCAGGTTTCTTCACTCAGGATGTTTCCACGGTCCGGCCTGCTCATTAGGAAGGTGACCCATGCGTATTGATCGTTTAACCAGCAAATTACAGTTGGCCCTGTCCGATGCCCAGTCCCTGGCCGTCGGCCTGGACCATCCCGGTATCGAACCGGCGCATTTGATGCAGGCCATGCTCGAACAGCAGGGCGGCTCCATCAAACCCCTGCTGATGCAGGTCGGCTTTGACGTCAACAGCCTGCGCAAAGAACTGGCCAAGGAGCTCGACCAGTTACCCAAGATCCAGAATCCCACCGGTGACGTGAACATGTCCCAGGACCTGGCGCGGTTGCTCAACCAGGCCGACCGCCTGGCCCAGCAGAAGGGCGACCAGTTCATTTCCAGCGAGCTGGTGCTGCTCGCCGCCATGGACGAGAACAGCAAGCTCGGCAAATTGTTGCTCGGCCAGGGCGTGAGCAAGAAAGCCCTGGAAAATGCCATCAACAACCTGCGTGGCGGCGAAGCGGTCAACGACGCCAACCACGAAGAGTCGCGCCAGGCGCTGGACAAATACACCGTCGACCTGACCAAACGCGCCGAGGAAGGCAAGCTCGACCCGGTGATCGGTCGCGACGATGAAATCCGCCGCACGATCCAGGTGCTGCAACGCCGCACCAAGAACAACCCGGTATTGATCGGCGAACCTGGCGTGGGTAAAACCGCCATCGCCGAGGGCTTGGCCCAGCGCATCATCAACGGCGAAGTGCCGGACGGCCTCAGGGGTAAACGCCTGTTGTCCCTGGACATGGGCGCCTTGATCGCCGGTGCCAAATACCGTGGCGAGTTCGAAGAGCGGCTCAAGGCGCTGCTCAATGAGCTGTCCAAGCAGGAAGGGCAGATCATCCTGTTCATCGACGAACTGCACACCATGGTCGGTGCGGGCAAGGGCGAAGGTTCGATGGACGCCGGCAACATGCTCAAGCCTGCGTTGGCCCGTGGCGAGTTGCACTGCGTCGGCGCGACCACGCTCAACGAGTACCGCCAATATATAGAGAAGGACGCTGCCCTCGAGCGGCGTTTCCAGAAAGTGCTGGTGGAGGAACCGAGCGAGGAAGACACCATCGCCATCCTGCGCGGCCTTAAAGAACGCTACGAAGTTCACCACAAGGTGGCGATCACCGATGGCGCGATTATCGCGGCGGCCAAGCTCAGCCACCGCTACATCACCGACCGCCAGTTGCCGGACAAGGCCATCGACCTGATCGACGAGGCGGCCAGCCGCATTCGCATGGAAATCGACTCCAAGCCCGAAGTGCTGGATCGGTTGGAGCGGCGCCTGATTCAACTCAAGGTCGAGTCCCAGGCCCTGAAGAAAGAAAGCGACGAAGCGGCGAAGAAACGTCTGGAAAGGTTGCAGGAAGAGATCGTTCGTCACGAGCGTGAGTATTCCGACCTCGAGGAAATCTGGAACTCGGAGAAAGCCGAAGTCCAGGGTTCCGCACAGATCCAGCAGAAGATCGAACAGTCCCGTCAGGAACTGGAGGCGGCCCGTCGTAAAGGCGACCTCAACCGCATGGCCGAGCTGCAGTACGGGGTGATCCCGGACCTGGAGCGCAGCCTGCAAATGGTCGACCAGCATGGCAAGAGCGAAAACCAGTTGCTGCGCAGCAAGGTCACTGAGGAAGAGATTGCCGAAGTGGTCTCCAAGTGGACTGGCATTCCGGTCTCGAAAATGCTCGAAGGCGAGCGCGACAAGCTACTGAAGATGGAAAGTCTGCTGCACCAGCGTGTGATCGGCCAGGAAGAGGCGGTGGTGGCGGTGTCCAACGCCGTGCGTCGTTCCCGTGCCGGGCTGTCGGACCCGAACCGGCCGAGCGGCTCGTTCATGTTCCTCGGCCCGACCGGGGTCGGTAAAACCGAGCTGTGCAAGGCGTTGGCCGAGTTCCTCTTCGACACCGAAGAGGCCATGGTGCGCATCGACATGTCCGAGTTCATGGAGAAACATTCCGTGGCACGGCTGATCGGTGCTCCGCCGGGTTATGTCGGTTATGAAGAGGGCGGTTACCTCACCGAGGCCGTGCGTCGCAAGCCGTACTCGGTGATCCTGCTCGATGAAGTCGAGAAGGCGCACCCGGATGTGTTCAACATCCTGCTGCAAGTGCTGGAGGATGGTCGCCTGACGGATAGCCACGGGCGCACGGTGGACTTCCGCAACACGGTGATCGTGATGACCTCCAACCTGGGCTCGACGCAGATCCAGGAACTGGTGGGCGACCGCGAGGCGCAGCGCGCGGCGGTGATGGACGCGATCTCTACGCACTTCCGGCCGGAGTTCATCAACCGGGTCGACGAAGTGGTGATCTTCGAGCCGTTGGCCCGTGAACAGATTGCCGGCATTACCGAGATCCAGTTGGGTCGCCTGCGCAGTCGCCTCACCGAGCGTGAGCTGAAACTGCAGTTGAGCGACGAGGCGTTGGACAAGCTGATTGCGGTGGGTTACGACCCGGTCTATGGCGCGCGGCCGCTGAAGCGGGCGATCCAGCGCTGGATCGAAAACCCGCTGGCGCAGTTGATCCTGTCGGGTCGTTTCATGCCGGGCGAAACCGTGACCGGTACAGTGGAGAACGACGAAATCGTCTTTGACTGAGTCGATTGACAGGGCTTTTGTGGCGAGGGAACTTGCTCTCGCTGGAGGGTGCTGTAGGAGCTGTCGAGTGCAACGAGGCTGCGATCTTTCCTCTGACGCCAGGGTCTGAAGCGAAAGATCAAAAGATCGCAGCCTTCGGCAGCTCCTACACAGTCCATCGCTTGCCACAGGGCGTGTTTGCTTTGCGAGGCCATTTTTTTCATCAGGCCGTTGAACTCAAAGGAAAAGGCTTGTAAAGTGCGCCCCGCAGTACGTCACCCCAAGGGTTACTTCTCGCTGAGAAGGAATCCAAAATAAGTTGCAAATCATTGTCTTGAAAGCAATTTAAGGGGTTGACAGAGGTTTTTAAGATTGTAGAATAGCGCGCCTCAGACACACGAACGCAGCGATGCGTAAGGGTAGAAGAGGTTGAAGCTAGCTTCAATGTTGCAACTTGAAATATCAGTTCCGTGATAGCTCAGTCGGTAGAGCAAATGACTGTTAATCATTGGGTCCCAGGTTCGAGTCCTGGTCACGGAGCCATTTCAATCGGGGTATAGCGCAGTCCGGTAGCGCGCCTGCTTTGGGAGCAGGATGTCAGGAGTTCGAATCCCCTTACCCCGACCATCTTTGGGTCGTTAGCTCAGTTGGTAGAGCAGTTGGCTTTTAACCAATTGGTCGTAGGTTCGAATCCCACACGACCCACCATTTTTGAAACCAGTTCGCTGGAATCGAATCTTAAGATCAGAGGCCAAAAGCCCTGATCGAGAAGGCGACTTGCAAAGGTCGCCTTTTTTTTACCGGGGTATAGCGCAGTCCGGTAGCGCGCCTGCTTTGGGAGCAGGATGTCAGGAGTTCGAATCCCCTTACCCCGACCATATTAAAAATCCTCGTATCGAAAGATACGGGGATTTTTTTTGCCTGCGATAAAGTGGGTAGGACTTAAGACATCGTACAACCTGCCGATAACCCGCCGACAGGGGCCTGGCCCCACTTCAGGCCAACAATAAAAAAAGGCATTCCCTATGGTTCTTCGTCAGTTGAATATCGCCCCACGTGCCGCGTTGGGTTTTGCCTTGATCGCCGTGCTGGTGGCATTGCTCGGGGTGTTCGCGCTGGGGCAGATGTCGAGTATTCGTGACAGTGAAGTCGCGGTGGAAACCCAGTGGCTGCCGAGCATTCGCGGCGGTGATGAGATCCGCGAGTGGATGCTGCGGATCCGCACCATTTCCCTGCGCATGGCCCTGGACCAGGACCCGAAGAACGTTGCGGTGTATCGCGGGCAGATGGACACGCGTGACAAGGAGCTGAGCGAAAAAATCGCGGCCTACGAAAAGCTCGTCGTGACGCCTGAAGGCAAGGCCCTCTACGACCAGTTCAAGCAAACCTTTGCCGCCTACCGTACGGGTATCGCCCAATCCTTCACCCTGGCCGAACAAGGGCGGCGGGACGAGTTGATCAAGCTGCTGCTGGTGGACATGAAGACCGTGGTGGACGGTTCCGGCAAGCAGCTCAACGACCTGGCGGAGCTATTCTCCAAGCAGGTGTCCATCGAGAGCCAGAAGTCCCAGGAGCACTACGCCAATTCCCGCATGATCGTCAGCCTGTTCGTTGTGCTCGCCGCCCTGGCCACGGTGGCCCTGGCCATGCTGCTCACGCGCAGTATCGTCAAGCCCTTGGGTGAGGCGCTCAACGCTGCGGAGAACGTCGCCCGGGGTGACCTGACCCGGCCAATCGAGACCCATGGCAACGACGAAGTGAGCCGCTTGCTCAAGGCATTGGCGGCCATGCAGCAGAATCTGCGTGAGACGTTGCAGGGCATCAGCAGTTCGGCCGCGCAACTGGCCACCGCAGCCGATGAGCTGAACGCCGTCACGCTCGACAGCACCCACAGCCTGCAACAGCAGAACAACGAAATTGAACAGGCCGCCACGGCCGTCACCGAAATGACCACTGCCGTGGAGGAGGTTGCGCGCAATGCGGTCTCCACCTCCGATGCCACGCGTCAGTCCAGTGAGTCGGCGTCCCTTGGGCAGCAGCGGGTCAGCGATACGGTCGACGCCATCGGCGCCCTCGCCAGCGATGTGCAGGTGACCGGTGGCCTGGTGCAATCCCTGGCCAACCAATCGCAGGATATCGGCAAGGTGCTGGACGTGATCCGCGCCATCGCCGAGCAGACCAACCTGCTGGCCCTTAACGCGGCCATCGAAGCGGCCCGGGCGGGTGAGAGCGGACGTGGGTTTGCGGTGGTGGCGGATGAAGTGCGGGCGCTGGCTTATCGCACGCAGCAATCGACCCAGGAAATCGAGCAAATGGTCCAGGGCATGCGCAGCGGTGCCACCCAGGCACTCGACTCCATGCAGGCCAGCTCCAGTCGCGCCGCCAGTACCCTGGCCATGGCTGAGCGGGCGGGGGACGCGTTGCAGACCATCACGGCGTCGGTCAATGAAATCCACGAACGCAACCTGGTGATCGCCAGCGCCGCCGAAGAACAGGCACAAGTGGCCCGCGAGGTGGATCGCAACCTGGTGAACATTCGTGATTTGTCGGTGCGCTCGGCGTCTGGCGCGGACCAGACCAGTGCATCCAGCCATGAGTTGTCGCAGCTGGCGAATTCGCTGCGCACGATGGTGCAGCGGTTTCAGGTTTGATGGATTGGCTGTGCAGATCGAGTTTTATCGTTTAGATAAATATTGACTGCACTGCCGTCTTCGCGAGCAAGCCCGCTCCCACAGTTGACCGCGTACTCATGAAGTACTCGATCTCCTGTGGGAGCGGGCTTGCTCGCGAAGACGATGGAACAGGCGATGCACCTCTAAAGCTCAGCGCCACCACAAGCGGTTGACGCTTCGCTTTTTATCCTCAGTGCAACTTCAGCCGAGGCTCAGTCCCACGCCCGATCTTGCTGCCCAGCATCAGCATGGCCGTGCGGAACATGCCGTACAGCGCCATCTGGTGCATGCGGTACAACGACACGTAGAACATCCGCGCCAGCCAGCCTTCGAGCATCACGCTGCCGGTCAGGTTGCCCATCAGGTTGCCCACCGCCGAGAACCGCGACAGCGAGATCAGCGAACCGTAGTCGGTGTATTTGTATTCGGGCAGGGCCTTGCCTTCGATCCGCAGCTTCAAGGATTTGGCCAGCAGCGAGGCCTGCTGGTGCGCGGCCTGGGCGCGGGGCGGGACGTTGCGCTCGCTGCCGGGTTGCGGGCAGGCGGCGCAGTCGCCGAAGGCAAAGATGTTCTCGTCGCGGCTTGTCTGCAACGTAGGCAGCACCTGCAACTGGTTGATCCGGTTGGTCTCCAGTCCGTCGATGTCCTTGAGGAAGTCCGGTGCGCGAATCCCGGCGGCCCAGACTTTCAGGCTCGCGTCGATCACTTTGCCGTCCGCGGTAATGAGGCTGTCGGCGGTCACCTGGCTGACAGCGGCGTTGGTCATGACGTTGACGCCGAGTTTTTCCAGGGTCTTGTGCACCGGGCCGCCGATACGCTCCGGCAGTGCCGGCAAGACCCTTGGGCCCGCCTCTATCAGGGTGATGTGCATGTTCTCCGGTTTGATCCGGTCCAGGCCGTAGGCGTGCAGTTCGTGGGCGGCATTGTGCAGCTCGGCGGCCAGTTCGACCCCGGTCGCACCGGCGCCGACAATGGCGACGCTGATGCGCTCGACGATATCGGTTTGCCCGGCGTGGGCGCGCAGATAGTGGTGCAGCAATTGCTGATGGAAGCGCTCCGCCTGTTTGCGGGTGTCGAGGAACAGGCAGTGCTGCGCCGCGCCTTCGGTGCCGAAGTCATTGGTGGTGCTGCCGACGGCAATCACCAGGCTGTCGTAGCCCAGTTCCCGGGCTGGCAACAGCTCGACGCCGGCCTCGTCATAGGTGGCGGCCAGTTGGATTCTCTTGCGCTCGCGATCCAGGCCGCTCATGCGCCCCAGCTGGAACTCGAAGTGGTTCCATTTTGCCTGGGCGACATAGTTGAGTTCGTCTTCGGAGGAGTTCAAGGAGCCGGCGGCCACTTCGTGCAGCAGCGGTTTCCAGATGTGGGTCAGATTCGCGTCGACCAGCATCACACTGGCCGTGCCGCGCTTGCCCAGAGTCTTACCCAGACGGGTAGCCAACTCCAGACCGCCGGCGCCGCCGCCAACGATGACAATACGATGAGTCATGGGGATATCTCGCAAGGCTAAAGGAAATCAGTGCCGTTACCTGCGCGAGCATCAAGCGGCTCATAGCGTCAGGTAACTGATCAGTCGGCTCAACAGGCCCAGGCCGATGGTCACGGCCAGTACCACCACCAGGAGCATCCACGGCCGGAAAGGCCGGCGCTCGACTCGGTGCTGGGACAGTTGCAGGTACTCTTCGACATGCTTCTGGTCATCTGGGTTCAGGCGACTGGTCATAAAGGCCTCGTCAGGTAGACGTTGCGGAATGTGAAGACGTTACAGCGTCCGGCTAGCCGGCATTGAAAGCAGCGTAGCCGCTCGCCGGAACGGGTTCGACGATCAGGCTGTCGTCCAGGCGAATGATTCCACTTTTTAACACCCGGGCGGTGATTCCGCCATGGCCGCGTACCGCCTGGAACGTACCTTCGCCGAGGTTTCGCTCCAATCGGGCACACGGCTGGCACCAGCCGGTGGTTTCAAAAATGGCTTGGCCAATGCGAAAGCGCCGGCCCTTGAGGCTGAACAGATTGATACCGCTGACCACAATATTGCGTCGCAGCTCCTGTGGCAGCACGGGACGGTCCTCGGGACGGCCCATCAGCGAGGCGATCACGGCCAGGTGCTCCCATTGGATCAGCGTCACTTGCCGCGCATTGCGCACGCCGGGACGGGCATGATCGCCGGTCAGCCCAGCCTCCAGGCGGGCCTCCACGGCGTCCAGTTCGATCATGGGCGCATGGCCCTGGGGGCGCACGCCAATCCAGCGTACGCGGCCTTGCTGGGGCACAGCGGCAATCAGTTCCTGCAGTGGGCTCACAGGCTGATCCCGACATCGAAAACAATGCTGCGACCCAGGTTGCTGCGCAGGAAGTCCGGCGCGTCAGGGTGGGCGAACAGCACCCGGGCGAACGTCGGCCCTACCAGTGACAGCGAGCGCCAGCCCTGGCGCAGGTATTCGGTCGGCGGTGGGAAGTGACTGTTGAGGTCCAGCACTTCGCGCTTGAGGCTGGCGAAGGCGATGATGTCGAGGTCGCCCAGGTCCATGCCGCGCTCGGTGTAGTTATGGGCTTTCTTGCGCAAGGTCGGGGCCAGCCGCATCAGGAACTCATTGGCCGGGATCCGCCGCGGCTTGGCCTCGCGACGCACCAGTTGGCTCAGGGAAAAGGCGCTGCGACGGCGTTGCAGTTCATCGCGCCATTCGTCATTGAGGCGCCGGCCCTCGTCGAGCACGAAAAACACCTCGAAGTTGGCATCGCGAAACAACACGTCCGGCGGCTCGCCGGCCGGCGCGAACTCGTCGGCGCGGTAAGGCACGTTCAGCCCCTGCAGCAGGCGCTGACAGACCCAACGCTCACGCTCCCATTTGCGGGCATTGGAGAGAAAGGCGTTGGCTTGCTCGGCCGCGATGGTCAGCAGGCGTAAGTAATCGGAGTCATCCATGAGCCCAAGCTTAGCGTTCAAATGTGATCAAAAAAAATAAAGCTGCTGTGATGGGAGCAAATTTCCGCTCAGGCAGGCAATGCTGTTCACTTAGAGCCTAAAGCAAGGGGTCGAGCCTCTATGTATCTGCACCACCGCTATCGCGAGCAAGCTCGCTCCCACACTGAATCTTCAGCAGACACAAAACTCATGCACACCGCAAAACCTGTGGGAGCGGGCTTGCTCGCGAAGACGTCGGCGCATTCAACATTGATGTTGCCTGACAGACCGCTATCGCGAGCAAGCTTTGCTCCCACAGAGCTAACGGATGTACGACCGGGTTAGCCGCGCTGGGCCATGGATAGCCCTTCGCGGCGGCCCACGGAGCAATGCCTTCGTTCAGGCATGCCGAGCCTGGGCGAGGCACCGAGTGGTGGGGCAGAAGCGCTTTGGTTACTTTCGACTGGGCCGGCTTCCGGGCTTTTCGAAAGTGACCCGCCGTCAGGGCGCAACCCTAAGTAGCCGTTACCGAAGAAATGGATATACGCACCACCCTGAAACAGCCCTAGGAATGGAAGATAAAATTCCGATAAGCGCTCAAGTGAACAGCATTACCCCCAGGCAGGACCCAATAGATCATCCTGCTCAGCCTGACACGCCAACCAAGCGCAGAACAAATCCAGCTTCTTGCTCTGCTGCGCGCTGCGCTTAGCAACATAGACGTAGCGGCTCGGGCGAAACCCAAACGGTGCCACCAGGCGGCCAAGGCGAATGTCGTCGGCCACCAGATGCCACGGTGCGACACAAATCCCCAGGCCGGCAATCGCCGCCTCCAACGTAAAGTAATAATGCTCGTATTCCAGCCCGGCCGGCGCAGTGGCCTGGTGTCCAATCGCATCCCCCCAATTTGCCCAGGCATCCGGACGGGTTTTGGTATGCAGGAGGGGATGGCGGAAAATCGAGCCCAAGTCGGTCAATTGAATTCGCGCGGACAAGGTGGGCGACAACACGGCGCCCAATCGTTCAGGAAACAGCCGGACGGTGTTTTTCTGTTCGCCCACGATGCCCTGTTCAGCCGTGATCATCACGTCATAGCGATCCCGGCCCGGATCGGTCCCGTGAACCGGTGAGCTCAGGCGAATCTTGATCTCTGGGTAAGTCGTATTGAAGTCGAAAAGACGCGGTATCAGCCACTTGACCGTAAAGGTGCTGAAGCAGGACACGTCCAAGGTGCCTGTCGCCGTGTCTCGGACCCTGCTCACCGCAGCCTCGATCTGATCCAGTGCGGCCGTCAGTTCCGGCAGCAGTTCTCTTGCGGCTACGGTGAGCTGAGGTTTGTTTTTTGGGCCTTCGAACAGGTCCACGCCAAGGCTCAGCTCCAGCTGGCGTACCTGGCGACTCACAGCGCCAGGCGTGACAGACAGCTCCTCGGCGGCCGCGATCATTTTGCCCAGTCGGGCAGCGGCCTCGAAGGTATGCAGTGCATTCAATGGGGGGAGGCGACGTTTCATAAAGTGACTTTAACTCAATTACATCGAGCGCATAAATCGATATCAGGTATCGCGCGGATTTTGCAGAATTCCCCAGTTCCTGCAGTGTTTGCCGACTGTTCCGGGTCGCCAGGATTGAGGGGCATTCCCTATCAAATTGAGAGCACCTCACATGCCATTCGTTCGTACCGCCGTCATCAAGGGCACCAGCCAGCAACAACGTCAGCGCATCGTCGATGGCATACACCAAGCGCTGGTCGAGAGCATTGGTATGCCCGAGGATGAATTGTTCAACCTGGTCACGGACTACGACCCTGAACAGTTTTTCTACAGCCGCACGTTTAACGGTGTGGCTCGTTCAGACCATTTGATCGTGATTGAGATTACGATGCGCAGGGGCCGCAGTGATGCGATGAAGCGCGAGCTCTACAAAAAAATCGCGGACAATCTCGGGGTTCAAGCCCAGGTTCGTCCGCAAGACGTTTTCATCTTCATGCACGAGAATGACTATTCGGATTGGTCGGTAGGCTTTGGCAAGTTTGCAATGGCCTTGGTACAACAGCCAGGAAGTGTCGCTACTTAAGTAGCGCGCGGACGGCGTTCAAGTTCTCGCAGGAGTAGCCCATGATCGGTGCCGAACTGCTTTCACCGCAGACCCTGGCGGCCGGCTGGCTGATGTATGTGCCGGTGTTGGTCTGGGCCGTGGTGCGGGCGCCGTGGGTCGAGCTGTTCACCGACAGCCGTCGCCAGCATCTGTTGTTCGGCACGGTGCTGGCGTTGTTCATGCTGTGGCTGGTGCACCGGGATTTCGATACCGGCGTTTCGTATCACTTCATCGGCATGACTGCCGTGACGCTGTTGCTGGACTGGCCGTTGGCGATCCTCGGTGGCCTGTGCGCGCAGCTCGCGCTGGTGCTGCTGGGCCGTCAGGACATGGCGGCGGTAGGGATCAACGGTGCGCTGCTGATCCTGTTGCCGGTGTTGGTCACCGAGTGTTGCGCGATCCTGGTGGAGCGCGCCCAGCCGCGCAATCTGTTTGTGTATATCTTCTGCTCGGGGTTTCTCGCCGCCGCGCTTTCGGCGTTGGCGTGCCTGCTGCTGGGACTTGGCCTGCTGTGGTACGACGGTATATTCGCCATGCCTTACTGGCTGGAAGATTTTGTCGGCTACCTCTGGCTGATCATCTTCCCCGAGGCCTTCATCAACGGCATGGTGATCAGTGCGTTGGTGGTGTTCAGTCCCGAATGGCTGGAGACCTTCAACCGCACGCGCTACCTGTCGGCTCCGTGGAACGATGATGACAAGCCTTGATTCACGTCAAGGCTGCACCACCACACGCCCTTCATGCTTTGGAAAATTTCCAGGAGCACAACCATGAGTGTTTATGAGTGGGCGAGACAAGAGATCAGGCGTAGTCACGATGCCGCGATGGAGATCGGTTTTGACCCGGGCTTGAGCCTGCGTGCCTTGCTCAGTGCGATCGTGCAACAGAGCAAGACAGTGCGCAGCCCTGAAGACCTGGCCGATGAGTTGAGTTTCCTGGCGGAAAACCTCGACGATGAACAGGACTACGGTTTCATGCGGCCTTAATGATGTGAGCGAGGCTCGAAGTCTTCGCTGAACAGCTCGTCCTCGGCGTCGGGGCTGACCGGAATCTTATGTTCTTCCGACGCCCAGGCGCCGAGGTCGATCAGTTTGCAGCGATCAGAACAGAACGGCCGGAATGTGCTCTCCGGGCTCCATTCCACAGGGGCGCCGCAGGTTGGGCAATCAACGGTTGGGGTCTGGCTCATGATTGGCCTCCACGCAAAGTAAGGTAAAAGTGATGCAGGCGCTCGACCTCGCTGTGCAGCCAGGCGAGGTCGCGATCATTGACCACCACGTCGTCGGCATGGCCCAGGCGATCCTGGCGGCTGGACTGGGCCTTGAGAATCGCCTGGACCTGCTGTTCGCTGGTCTGGTCGCGCTGCAACGTACGTTCGATCTGCAGTTGTTCCGGCGCATCGATCACCAGGATCCGCTGGGTCATGGTGTACTGCCCTGACTCGATCAGCAGTGGCGATACCAGAATCGCGTAGGACGATTGTGCCTGGGCCAGATGATGGGCGATTTCCTCGGCGATCAGCGGATGCAGCAGCGCCTCGAGCCAGCGGCGTTCATCGGCATTCTCGAAGATCAGCTTGCGCAGCGCCGCCCGGTCCAGGGCGCCGTCGGCCTGCAATACGCCGGGGCCGAAATGCTCGGCGATTTTCGCCAGCGCCGGGCGCCCGGGTTCGACCACCCAGCGCGCCGCATGATCGGCGTCGATGACGTGCACGCCCAGGTCGATGAAATGCTGGGCCGCTGCGCTCTTGCCGCTGCCGATGCCACCGGTCAGGCCGAGAATCCAGGGTTTTTTCACTGAGGTATTCATTAAAAACCGACAGACTGCCAATAGAAGTCGGTTATTTGACCACCCCAGAGCAAGGCAATCCAGCCGGCAATGGCCAGATAAGGTCCAAAGGGGATCTGCGTCGACCCGGGAGCATCACGCAAGCGCAGCACAATCACCCCGACAACGGCGCCCACCAGCGACGACAGCAGCAGCGTCAGCGGCAGGATCTGCCAGCCACCCCAGGCGCCGAGCATCGCCAGTAGCTTGAAATCCCCGTAGCCCATGCCTTCCTTGCCGGTGATCAGCTTGAACACCCAGAACACCGACCACAGCGCCAGATAGCCGGCCACGGCGCCCCACATCGCCTGGTTCAAGGGCACGAAGAGTCCGAAGCTGTTGATGATCAAGCCCAGCCACAACAACGGCAGCACCAGGGTATCGGGCAGTAATTGATGCTCGGCGTCGATCAGGCTCATGCCCAGCAGGCCCCAGGTCAACACCATCACCATCGCGGCGTGCCAGCCAAAGCCGAAATGCCAGGCGACGAACGCCGATAACGCGCCGCAGGCCACTTCGGTCAGGGGGTAACGCCTGCCGATGGGCGCGGCGCAGCTTGAGCAGCGACCGCGCAGCATCAGGTAGCTGAGCAGGGGGATGTTTTCCCAGGCGCGGATGCGATGGCCGCAGTGCGGGCACTGGGAGTGGGGCAGCATCAGGTTGTAGACCGGGCCCGGGGTTTCGGCCGGCAGGCCCAGCAGGTCGTGGGCTTGCAGGCGCCATTCGCGGTTGAGCATCTTCGGCAGGCGCCACACCAGCACGTTGAGGAAACTGCCGATGATCAGGCCGAGCAATGCCGCAACGAGCACGAAAGCCAGGGGGTACAGCACGAAGAATTCGCTCAGGGGCATGTCAGATCGCAGAGCCGAGTTGAAAGATGGGCAAGTACATGGCAACCACCAGGCCACCGACGACCACCCCCAGGACCACCATGATGAAGGGTTCCATCAGGCTGGTGAGGTTGTCCACCAGATTGTCCACCTCGGCCTCATAAAAGCTCGCCACTTTGTCGAGCATGTCGTCCAGCGCGCCGGATTCCTCGCCGATGGCGGTCATCTGGATCGCCAGGTTCGGAAAGATCCCTGAGGCGCGCATGGAAAAATTCAACTGCATGCCGGTCGAGACGTCCTGGCGGATGCGCTGCACGGCACGCTTGAATACCACATTGCCGGTGGCACCCGATACCGAGTCGAGGGCTTCGACCAGCGGCACGCCAGCGGCGAATGTCGTCGAGAGCGTGCGGGCATAGCGAGCCACCGCAGACTTGTACATCAAGGTACCTATCAACGGGAGCTTGAGCAGCCATGTGTCTCGCCAGTCACGAAACGCCTGGGAACGCTTGAGGGCATATTTCACCCCGAAAAAAGCCCCCGCCAAGCCGCCAAGCAGCATCCACCACCATTCCTGCATGAACTCCGACAGGCCGATGACCATCACCGTGAAGGCCGGCAGCTGCGCACCGAACCCGGAGAATACCGATTCGAACTGTGGCACCACCTTGACCAGCAGGATGCCGGTGACCACCGCTGCGACGAGTATCACCGCCGTCGGGTAGGTCATGGCTTTCTTGATCTTGGCCTTGAGGGCTTCGCTCTTTTCCTTGTAGGTCGCGACCCGGTCCAGCAGTGTGTCCAGGGCGCCGGCCTGTTCACCGGCGTCGACGAGGTTGCAGTACAGGTCGTCGAAATACTGTGGGCATTTGCGCAGCGAGGCGGCGAAGCTGTTGCCAGCGGCAACTTCCTGCTTCACCTGGTCCACCAGCTTGCGCATGTTGGCGTTGTCGAAGCCTTCGCCGATGATGTCGAACGCTTGCAGCAGCGGTACGCCAGCCTTGAGCATCGTGGCCATCTGGCGGGTGAAGAGGGCGATATCCAGCGGCTTGATGCGCTTGCCCTTGCTGAATATCGAGGTGGATTTCTTGCGCACCTTCTGCGGGTTGATGCCTTGTTTGCGCAGCTGTGCCTTGACCAGGGCCGGGCTCTGACCCGTCAGCTCGCCGGTCATTTTCACGCCTTTGCGGTCTTTGCCTTCCCACGTATAGACGTCGGTTTTTACTGCCTTGACCGCCATGCTTAATCCTTGGTGACCCGGTTGATTTCTTCGAGGCTGGTGACGCCCTGCATCACTTTGAGCAGCCCCGACGTGCGCAGGTCATTGAAGCCGTCCTTGCGCATCTGCAGATCGATTTCCAGCGAGTTGCCCTCGGCCATGATCAACCGTTGCAGCTCGGGCGTGTTCTTGACCACTTCGTAAACCCCCACGCGCCCTTTGTAACCCTGGTTGCACTGTTCGCAACCGACCGGCTCATAGATCGTGAATGTGCCGATGCGTTCCCGGCTGAAACCTTCCTTGAGCAGGGTTTCTTCGGGAATCTCGATGGCTCTCTTGCAGTGGTTGCACAGCTTGCGCGCCAGCCGTTGGGCAATGATCAGGTGCACGGCGGTGGCGATGTTGAACCCCGGAATGCCCATATTCTGCAGGCGGATCAGGGTTTCGGCGGCGCTGTTGGTGTGCAGGGTGGAGAGCACCAGGTGCCCGGTCTGGGCGGCCTTGATGGCGATCTCGGCGGTTTCCAGGTCGCGGATCTCGCCGACCATGATCACGTCCGGGTCCTGGCGCAGGAACGAGCGCAGGGCCTGGGCGAAATCCAGCCCCTGGCGCGGATTCACGTTGACCTGGTTGATGCCTTCCATGTTGATTTCCACCGGGTCTTCGGCGGTGGAAATGTTGATGTCCACGGTGTTGAGGATATTCAGCCCGGTGTACAGCGACACGGTCTTGCCCGAGCCGGTCGGGCCGGTCACCAGGATCAGCCCTTGCGGTTGCTTGAGGGCGGCCATGTACAGGTCTTTCTGGTCCGGTTCGTAGCCCAGGGCATCGATGCCCATTTGTGCGCTGGACGGGTCGAGGATCCGGATCACCACTTTTTCGCCCCAGAGCGTGGGCAGGGTGTTGACCCGGAAATCGATGGACTTGGTTTTCGACAGGCGCATTTTCAGGCGCCCGTCCTGGGGTTTGCGCCGCTCGGAAATATCCAGGCTGGCCATGACTTTCAGGCGTGCGGCGATACGGCTGGCCAGTTGGATCGGCGGCCTGGCCACTTCTCGCAGCATGCCGTCGGTGCGCACCCGCACCCGGTAGATCTTTTCATAGGGCTCGAAGTGCAAGTCGGAAGAGCCACCCTTGATTGCGTCCAGCAGCATCTTGTTGACGAAGCGCACCACGGGCGCATCGTCGGTGTCCTGGCCGGCGATGGAGTCCTGCCTGGTGTCGTCGATCGATTCGATGTCCAGGCCGTCGAGGTCGACATCGCCCATGCCTTCCAGGCCGGTGCTGCTGGACTCGAAAAACTTTTCGATGGCGTCGCTGAGCTTGTCGTCCTCCACCAGGATGGCTTCGGTGGTCAGGCCGGTGCTGAATTGGATGTCGTTGATGGCCTGATGATTGGTGGGGTCGGAGATACCTACATACAGCTTGTTGCCACGCCGCCACAGCGGTAGGGCGTGGTGCTGGCGCACCAGTTTCTCGCTGACCAGGCCGGTGGGTTGGGTTTCCTTGTCGAGGCTGTTGAGGTCCAGCAGGGCAACGCCAAAATGCTCCGAAGCAATCTCCGCGACCTGGCGGCTCTGGACCAGTTTGTTCTGCACCAGGTAGCTGACCAGGGGGATGCGGTTGCGTTGGGCCTGTTGATACGCCTGTTGCGCACTTTGCTCGGTGAGCAGTTCGGCCAACACCAATTGCTTGGTCAGGCCGCTGAGGGCGATGTCATTCATGGGAATCCCGGCGGCGAACAATTCATGACTTATAGCCTAGTCAAGGCTTGGCGCCAAACCAGCGGGGCAGGGTGACAAAAAACGTCAGATAGTGCGGTTGTTGAGGTAGGACGTTGCCATTGTGCGGGTTCAACCCCCTTTATTGATGAGGCTTGAGGGTTGGCATGTGCCCTGCAAAGGCCATTTCAGGTCATGAGATTTCGACTCATGCTACGGAGATATCTATGAGTAAGCAGAAGGGTTTTACACTGATCGAACTGCTGATCGTCGTGGCGATCATCGGCATTCTGGCGACGTTTGCGTTGCCGCAATATTCCAGGTACCAAGCGCGGGCGAAGGCTACCGCCGGGCTGGGGGAAATCTCGGCGCTGAAGGTGGCGTACGAGGATCAGATGAATCAGGGCGTTACTCCAACGTTGGCCCTCATGAACGCCCCGACCACAACCAGCAACTGCACAGTTTCGGTAACAGGTACGGCTACGACGGCAGGCACCATCGTTTGTACCCTCCTGAACGCCCCTGCCTCCGTAGCAGGCAAGACGATCACCCTCAGCCGTGATGTCGACGGCGCCTGGACATGCGCATCCACCGCAGCCAAGGAATACCTGCCGACCGCTTGCCCTGGCACCTGATACTCGCGCGGCGAGGGGGGCCGCTCCCTCGCCGTGCAAACCGTTCTTGATTTATCGGCTTAGCGGCAAGGCAGGATCGGCATGTTGCATGTTGAAAATGGGAGGCTCATGCAATTTGCATGATTCTGAATTTCACCGTTTCGCTTAACTGATTGATTTATAAAGAATTAATTGGTTTCTTAAAACTGGCACAACCTTCGCACTACTCCTGATAACCCTGCCGGGATGCACCTCCGGCAGTTTTTGAGAAAAACAGGAGTTACTCGTATGAAGAAGTTCGCTATCACTGCCGCCGCTGCTACCGCTCTGACCCTGACCATGGCTAGCGCATTCGCCGAGACCACTCAAGCAACTCAGGCGCCAATGATGCTGGCTGCAGGCGAAGTGACAGAGGCCAAGGAAGACGTTTCCGATACCTGGATCACCACCAAGGTCAAAGCTGATCTGGTCACTGAAAAAGGCATTCCAGGCACAGATATCAAAGTCGAAACCAACAAAGGTGTTGTGTCCCTGTCTTCGATGACCAAAGTCACTGATGCACAAAAAGACACCGCTGTGGCAATCGCCAAGAAAATCAAAGGCGTCAAGGCCGTATCGGCTGACGGCCTGAAAGCCGAGTAAGGCTAAGACTTCTCGCCTGGACTGGGAGAAGGCGCGGCAAGCGGGCCAGGATATACGTTTGCCGTCGCTTTGGAGTTCATGCGAAAGGCCACACGGACGTGGCCATTACAGGCCCCCGGCATTCGTGCCGGGGGCCTGTTCTATTCTGGGGTGCAAAAAGTAGCTGGGGCAGTCTGGAGAGTCGAGTTGCCCTTTTCGCGAGCAAGCCCGCTCCCACAGTGGACCGAGTTTCTTCAGGAAGAATGCGATCCACTGTGGGAGCGGGCTTGCTCGCGAAGGCGGCGGCACAATCAACACACATGCCAGCTAGTTGTGTAGTGGCCCGGTCACCGCCCCCGCTTGCTGGTGATCTGCACCAGCCGATTACCCTCGAAACGCAGGTACTGATACATGCCGCTGTTGGGGCCGTAGGTCCATTCTTCCACCGGGTATTCCTCCCGGCGATTGACACTGCGCTTGTAGCCCAAGTCATCCCGCGCCGCTGGCTGACCGCACTTTTGCAGCACTTCGCTCGAGCGGTCGCCGACGCTGATCAACTGGCTGCCGCAGCGCAGCGTGTCGGCAGCCGCGGCTTGGCCGGCGGCTAGCAATAGACAGAGCCCGAACCAGGGTTTCATCTTATTCGGCATCCAGATGCATCGGGGTAATCACCCGGCCATCGCTCTCGGCCTGGCCGAGGCTGGCGTCGATGAAATACACGCGGTCGTCGGCCAACTGGCCTTTGTCTACCAGGAAGTCCTTGATGCTGCTGGCCCGTTCCTGGCCCAGTTGACGCAACAGCACGTCGCTGCCGCTCCAGAACTTGATCACGCCTTCACGCAGTTTCTCGATGCGCGCCTTTTTGTCCAGTTGCGTCCATTCGGCGGGCGGTTGGGTCTTGAGGCGGGTGCGGTAGATGCCTTCGAGCAGCGGCGCCTTTTCGTCCTCGGGCACCTGTATCAGCGAGGCCTGGGCCGGGACTTTGTCGCCCCGACGCTGCAGCATCTTGTAGTAGTTGTACTGGTACTCGCGCTCCAGGCGCTGGGCGGCGAGCAACGGACCGTCGCTGCTTTCGGCGGCGGTGCCTTCGATCTCCAGGCGCAGCTCCGGACGTTTGCCAAGGGCTTCGGACAGTTTGAGCAGTGTGCCTTCGTTGTCCTTGCTCAGGTCGCTGGAGCCCGGCGCAAACGCCACGCTGCCCAGATCTTCCGAGCCGCCACCGGCCACCAGCCCACCGATAAGCTTGAACGGCGCCTGGGCCGCGCGGACCACCAGGTTGCGCAGGGTCTGCCAGACGATTGGCATGACACTGAATTGCGGGTCGTTGAGATCGCCGGAAACCGGTAGTTCGATGGAAATCCTGCCCTCGGAATCCTTCAGTAATGCGACGGCCAATTTGAGTGGCAGGCTCACGGCGTCCGGGCTGTCGACTTTCTCACCCAGTTGCAGTTGCTCGACCACCACTTTGTTCTCCGCCTGGAGCTTGCCCTGGGTGATCCGGTAATGCAGGTCGAGATTGAGCCGACCCTTGCGGATGCGATAGCCGGCGAACTTGCCAGAGTAGGGGGTCAGGGTGGTCAGCTCGACCCGTTTGAAACTGGTGGCGATGTCGAGGCTGGCCATCGGATCGAAGGGGTTGACCGCCCCCTTGATGGTGACAGGCGCGTAACGGTCGACCTTGCCCTTGATGTCGACGCTGGCCGGTTTGGCCTGGCGGCTGTCGATGGTACCGATCTGGCCGTTGAGCTGCTGGACGGCGGTGGCGAAATTGGGCGTCAGGCTGAAGTCGGCGAAGTTGGCCGAACCGTCATTGATGGCGATGCCGCCGATGTGGATACCCAGCGGTTTTTCCTGGGACGCCGGTTTTGCCGCAGTTTTCTTGGTGCCGCTGTCGGCCGGTTGCGGAATCAGCAGGTCATCGACGTTGGTGGTGCGGTCATCGTTGATCATGAAGCGCGCGTAAGGCTGGAACAGGTTGACCTTGTCGATGGACAGGCTGTCACCGTGCTGATAGTTCAGGCCTTCGAGGACCAAGCGCTGCCACTTGAGGAAGTCACGGGTCTTGAGCGTGTCGAGGGTGTGCAACTGATCGACCTGGGCGCGGCCGGTGACGGCAAATGCCAGTGGCTCGGTGCTTTTGAGGTCGACTGCCAGGTCGCTGCCGAGCATCCCGGAGCGCAGCTCCAGGCGAATGAACGGGTTGATGTACGACTGGGCGACGCGCAGGTCGACGTCCTGGGTCTTGACCTTGAGCTTGGCGGTGATCGGGTTCAGGTTGACCTCGCCGTCGGCGAGGATCTTGCCCTGCTTGCCTATCCCGGTGTCCAGCTTGAGGGTAAAGGGTGAGCCGTTGAGGGTGTCGTAGTTCTGCAGGTCGAGGTTCAGCGGGCCGACCTCCAGTGCCACGGCGGGCTGGGCCTGACGGTCAGCCAAGTGCACCTTATAGTCGCGTAGCTGCACGTCCTTCAACATCACCTGCCATGGTTTGCTGGGCGGTGCCGGTTCAGCTTTTGGCGAGTCGGCCGCCGCCGGGGCAGATGCCGGCTCAGCCTTGACCTGCGGTTTGGCCGGCTGGCTGGCGAAGAGTTTCTGCCAGTCCAGTTGCCCGTCCGCCTCGCGAGCGGCCCAGGTTTCCAGCTTCTGGCTGCGGATCTTGCCCACGATAACTTGCTGCTTGGCCAGGTCCACCGAGGTTTCACTCACGTCCAGGCGTTCGAGCTTCACCAGTGGACGGCCATCGGGGGCCTTGATGGCGAAGGGCGCGACACTGACCGCGACGTTGTTGAGCAGCAGCTCGGTGCCTTTGGCCAGGTTGAGTTTGTAGTCGGTGCTGAGGTTCAGGACACCGTTTTCCAACACCAGCGGTACGGCGTCGCGCACGTAGGGCCAAAAGGCTTTCATCTGGCCGTCGGTGACTTTGAGCGTGCCTTGGGAGGCAATCGGGGTGAGGCTGAAATTACCGGTCCAGTCGATCTGTCCGCCGTTGGGACCTACCGCCACCAGCGTCATGTCGGCATTGTCGTCGGGCAGGGTGCTGAGGTTCTTCAGCTCGAAATCGAGGGTGTCGTAGAGAAACTCAATGGGCTCGCTGGGGCGCAGGTCCTGGAAATGCACATAACCGCCGGCCAACTTGATTCGATCGACCCGCAGCGGGAACGGCTTGGCCTCGGGGTCGGCGGGCGTCGGTTCGCTGGCCGGCAGCTTGAACAGGCCCAGCAGGTTCAACTGACCGTCCTTGGCGAACACCACTTCGGTCTTGGGCTTGTCCAGCTCGATGTCGACCAGGTGCAGGGCGCCGGACCACAAGCTGTCGAGTTGCAAATTGGCGTACAGCCGTTCGAAGCCGACCTGTTCCTTGCCCGGTTCGCCGATATTCAGGCCCCAGAGGGTGACTTCAAGGCTGAAGGGATTGAGTTCGATGCGCTGGATCTGGGCCGGGACCGTCGCAAGGGCGGCTAATTGCTGGTTGGCGATGCGCAAGGCGATGCCCGGCAAAATCAGAAAGCCCAACAGACTGTAGAGGGCCAGTGCGGTCAACAGAGCGCCGATGGCGCGAATCAATCCTTTGGGCATGTGCGGCTTCATCTTGGTGTGAATTCGGAATGCCTTGGAGTATGGCATGCGTTTACGGTTCCGAAGCCACTGTGATTTATGAGATTTGTCTGGTTTTCTCGGTGAGAATTCCGGCGCGGGCCTAGAGCTGGAGGATCAGCGTCTTGAGCGGTGGCTGCTGGTCCTGGGAGGGGAAATCGCTGCCGGGCGTCAGCACGCTCCACTCGCGCACCGGGCGGCCGGCCTTTTCCGCGCAACGCAGCACTTGTTCGCGCCAGTCGTCCATGGGCACTTTTGCCAGGTTGTTGCAGCAGATCAGCACGCCATTGTCGGCGGTGGTGAGCAGCGCCGGTTTCAGCAGGCTTTGGTAATCGCGCAACAGGTCGACGGTGCCGAACGCACTTTTCGCCCAGGCCGGTGGATCGAGCAGCACCAGGTCGTACTGGCGTTGCTCCAGGCGCACGTAGCTGGGCAGTTTCTGCCCGCGCCGCTGGCTGATGGGCAGGCCGGCCAGTTGGCGAATCGCCGGAAAGTAATCCGACTGCACGAATTCCATCGGCGGCAAATCGGGGTTGAGCAAGCCGTTTTCGCGGCCCACCGCCAGGTTGCCTTCGGCGAAGTCCAGGTTGCACACCTCCCGCGCACCACCGGCCGCGGCGCTCAGGCCGACGCCGCAGGTGTAGGCGAACAGGTTCAGCACGCTTTTATTGCGGCTGTGTGCCTTGACCCAGCCCCGGGCGTTGCGCAGGTCGAGAAACAGCAGTGGATCCTGCCCGGCATGGCGACCGCGGACGCGATAACTCAAGCCCCATTCATGCCCGACCAGGTCTTGCAGGGCGGCCTCGTCCGCCTGATAGACGGTGTCCTGGCGGTCGACACGCGAATTGCCCCGGGCGCGATCGTTGTAGACCAAGAGAGTGTCCAGGCCCAGCCGTTCGTTGACGATGCTGTGCAGTTGCAGCAGGTCGTCGCGCTCCAGTGACTGGTGGAAGCTCTGCACCAGCAGTTGCGGGCCGTAGCGGTCGATGGTCAGGCCGGGTGCGCCTTCCTGGCTGCCATGGAACAGGCGATAGCAGTCGGTGCCTTGCTGGTGCAGTTGGCCGAGCAGCTCCTGGCGCTGGTCGAGGGCGGCGCGCAGCGCCTGATTCAAGGAAGACATGCCGGGCGCGCCTTAGAGAAATGAGGCGCGGGAGTTTAGCAGTTATGCATACTCGGGTTGGGCATTGCATACAGATATGAGTCAGGCACCCTCTGTGACGAGAGGCTTTGTGGGAGCAAGGCTTGCCCGCGATGCAGGCGATGCGGTCTTTCAGAAATCGAGGTGCCTGTTTCGCGAGCAAGCTTTGCTCCCACAGTCCAGCGGCGCAAGGACTCGATGCCTCAGGGGAACCGAGTTGTTTGGCTTAGCGATTGAGGCGCTTGTCGATCAACCCCTCCACCACACTGGGATCGGCCAGGGTCGAGGTGTCGCCCAGGCTGTCGAGTTCGTTGCAGGCGATCTTGCGCAGGATGCGCCGCATGATCTTGCCCGAACGGGTCTTGGGTAGCGCCGGTGCCCACTGGATCAGTTCCGGTTTGGCGAAGCTGCCGATTTCCTTGCTGACGTGGGCCAGCAGTTCCTTCTTCAGCTCGTCATTGGCCTCGACCCCGTTCATCGGTGTGACAAAGGCATAGATGCCCTGGCCCTTGAGGTCGTGGGGGTAACCGACGACGGCGGCTTCGGCAATGTTGTCGTGCAGTACCAGGGCGCTTTCCACCTCGGCGGTGCCAATGCGATGCCCGGAGACGTTGATCACGTCGTCGATGCGCCCGGTGATCCAGTAATCGCCGTCTTCGTCGCGGCGCGCGCCGTCGCCCGTGAAGTAATAGCCAGGGTAGGGTTTGAAGTAGGTGTCGACCATGCGTTGATGATCGCCGTAGACGCTGCGAATCTGCCCGGGCCAACTGGATTTGATCGCCAGTACGCCGCTGCCGGGGCCATTGATTTCCTTGCCCACTTCATCCAGCAAGACCGGTTGCACGCCGAACATCGGCCGGGTGGCGCAGCCTGGCTTGAGCCGTGGGGCACTCACCAACGGGCTGAGCATGATGCCGCCAGTCTCGGTCTGCCACCAGGTATCGACAATTGGGCAGCGCTGTTCGCCGACCACGTTGAAATACCATTCCCACGCTTCCGGGTTGATCGGCTCACCGACGGTGCCGAGCAATCGCAGGCTTTTGCGCGATGTTTCCTGCAACGGTCCGGGCCCTTCGCGCATCAACGCGCGCAGGGCGGTCGGCGCGGTGTAGAAGATGTTGACCTGATGCTTGTCGATCACCTGCCAGAAACGCGAACTGCTCGGGTGGCTCGGCACGCCCTCGAAGATCAGCGTGGTGGCGCCATTGGCCAGCGGGCCATAGACGATGTAGCTATGGCCGGTGACCCAGCCGACATCGGCGGTGCACCAGAACACTTCGTTGTCGCGGTAGTCGAGCACGTACTTGAACGTCATCGCCGCTTGCAGCAGATAGCCGCCCGTGGTGTGCAGCACACCCTTGGGTTTGCCAGTGCTGCCGGAGGTGTAGAGGATGAACAGCGGGTCTTCGGCGTCCATCGGTTCGGGTGGGCAATCGTCGCTGATGTCATGCATGGCCTGGTGGTACCAGAGGTCACGACCTTCAACCCAGTCCACCTCGCCCTGGGTGCGCTCGACCACCAGCACGGTGCTGACGTTCGGACAGCTTTCCAGGGCCTTGTCGACGTTACGCTTGAGCGGTACGAAGCGCCCGCCGCGGACACCTTCGTCAGCGGTGATCACGGTGCGGCAATCGGCGTCGAGGATCCGGTCGCGCAGGGAGTCCGGTGAGAAACCACCGAACACCACCGAATGCACCGCGCCGATGCGGGTACAGGCGAGCATGGCGTAGGCGGCCTCGGGGATCATCGGCATGTAGATGCAGACCCGGTCGCCTTTCTTCACGCCACGGCTTTTCAGCACGTTGGCCAGGCGGCACACATGGTTGTGTAGTTTTTTGTAGGTGATTTCTGCCGATTCGGCGGGGGCGTCGCTTTCCCAGATGATTGCCGTCTGGTCGCCGCGCGTTTCCAGGTGACGGTCGATGCAATTGGCGCTGACGTTCAGCTTGCCACCGGCGAACCAGGTCGCGTCGCCGTTCTTGAGGTCATAGCGCTGGACGGTTTGCCAGGGCGTCATCCAGTCGAGAAAGCGCGTGGCCTGCTCGGCCCAGAAGGCGCTGGGGTGTTCGATGGATTCTTTGTAGAGCCGCTTGTACTCGTCCTGACTCAGTTGCGCAGCCCGGCGGACGGCATCGGCTTGGGGGTACTGGCTGATATCGAACATGACGGTTCCTTATTCTTGTTTTGCGACAAGATATAAAGATGCGCCCAGTAGCCAGAGGGTTCAAGTCATGCACAAAGCAACTGTGTGCGAGCTTGGTGGGAGCAAAGCTTGCTCGCGATGACGGCGTCACATTCAACAGATAGGTTGATGTCAGACCGCTATCGCGAGCAAGCTTTGCTCCCACAAGGCTCGCTCCCACAGGGATCAGCGGTGAGCTGTGGGAGCGGGGGGACGATCAGCCGCGATGACGCCCGCGGAAGTAGTTGATCAAGCCCTGGGTCGAAGCATCTTCGGCCGGGTTTTCTTCACTGCCCACCAGGCGGTTGTAGACGCCCTTGCCCAACTCCTTGCCCAGTTCCACGCCCCATTGGTCGAAGGCGTTGATGCCCCAGACCACGCTCTGCACGAACACCTTGTGTTCATACAGCGCCACCAGCGCGCCGAGGCGACGTGGGCTGATGCGTTCGACCACCAGGGTGTTGCTCGGACGGTTGCCCGGGATCACCTTGTGGGAGGCCAGTTTCTGCACCTCTTCTTCGCTGGCGCCCTTGTCCCGCAGCTCGGCTTCGGCTTCGGCGCGGGTCTTGCCGAGCATCAGTGCCTGGCTCTGGGACAGGCAGTTGGCGTACAGCCACTGGTGATGATCGGAAACCGGGTTGAAGCTGACGATCGGCACGATGAAGTCGGCCGGGATCAACTGGGTGCCCTGGTGCAGCAACTGGTGGTAGGCGTGCTGACCGTTGCAGCCAACGCCGCCCCAGATCACCGGGCCCGTGTCGGTCGACACCGGCGTACCGTCCAGGCGCACGCTCTTGCCGTTGGATTCCATGTCCAACTGCTGCAAATGCTTGGTGATGTTACGCAGGTAGTGGTCGTACGGCAGGATCGCATGGCTCTGCGCGCCCCAGAAGTTGCCGTACCACACGCCCAACAGCGCCAGCAGCACCGGCATGTTCTGCTCGAACGGGGCGCTCTGGAAATGCTGGTCCATGGAATAGGCGCCGGAGAGCAACTCCTTGAAGTTCGACATGCCGATGGCCAAGGCGATCGGCAGGCCGATGGCCGACCACAGCGAGTAGCGCCCGCCGACCCAGTCCCACATCGGGAAGATGTTTTCTTCACGGATGCCGAAGGCCACGGCGGCGGCGTTGTTGCTCGATACCGCGATGAAGTGGCGATACAGCTCCGCTTCGGAGCCACCCTGGGCCAGGTACCAGGCGCGGGCGGCCTGGGCGTTCTTCAGGGTTTCGAGGGTGTTGAAGGATTTCGACGAGACGATGAACAGCGTGGTCTCGGCGCGCAGCTTCATGGTCAGTTCATGGAACTCACTGCCGTCGATGTTCGCCAGGTAGTGGCAGCGAACACCTTTTTGCGCGTAGGACAACAGCGCTTCGGACACCAGCTCCGGGCCGAGGAAAGAACCACCGATGCCGATGTTTACCACGTCGGTGATGGGCTTTTCGGTGTAGCCGCGCCACAGGCCGTCGTGAATGCGGCCCACCAGGTCGGTGATCTGGTTCAGCACTTTGTGCACGTCCGGCATCACGTTGACGCCGTTGACCAGCAACTTGTCGCCCACCGGCCGACGCAGGGCGGTGTGCAGGGCAGGGCGGTTTTCCGAGGCGTTGACGATTTCGCCTTCGAACAGCGACTTGATCGCGCCCTTGAGGTCGACTTCGTTGGCCAGGCCCACCAGCAGGTCGCGGGTCTGGGCGTTGATCAGGTTTTTCGAGTAGTCGAGAAACAGGCCACAGCTCGACAGGGTGAATTGAGTGAAACGCTGCGGATCGGCATTGAACGCTTCGCGCATGCTGAAATCCTGCATGGCTTTGCGGTGGTCATTCAGCGCTTGCCAGGCTGGCAGAGCGGTCACGTCATGAGGGGTTCGGTAATACGCCATCGCTGCGGGTTTCCTTTTTACTTGAACGGCCTTTTGTACACTAAAAATTCCGACGCGGCTCGAGGTGGGCGTCCGGACACTGCATCGACACGATCGCCGGACGCAGGGCGACTACAGTAAACCTCGTGTTGCGATCTGTCTTGGCTTTGTCTGACCGATTCCCGGTACTTTTTTATACAGCAGGGGGCGGGAATGGTTCGCTGTGGGAGCAAAGCTTGCTCGCGATTGCAATGGACCCGTTGCATGGATGTCGCCTGACACACTGCTATCGCGAGCAAGCTTTGCTCCCACAGGCTTGTACACAGATATCGTTCGGGTTCGATCAGGCGAGCTGCACCGGAATCGCATTGCTGGTGTGGCTCAGTTCATTGCCCGGGGCCATGTACAGCATGCGGGGCTTGAAGTTGACCAGTTCGGCTTCGCTGTAGTGGGCGTAGGCGCAGATGATGACGCGGTCACCGACCTTGGCCTTGTGCGCTGCGGCACCGTTCACCGAGATCATCCGCGAACCTTCCTCGCCACGGATGGCGTAGGTGGTGAAGCGTTCGCCGTTGTCGACGTTGTAGATCTGGATCTGTTCGTATTCGCGGATCCCCGACAGGTCCAGCCATTCACCATCAATGGCGCAGGAGCCTTCGTAATCGAGCACGGCGTGGGTGACTTCGGCGCGGTGCAGCTTGGCCTTGAGCATGATGGCATGCATGAATGTTTCCTCTGGTCGGGTCCGAACGGCGGGCAGTCTGCCTGAAGGCTTGTGGGGCGGCAATACGCGAGGGATTTGCAAGTGCAGTCTGTATGTGGGAGCAAAGCTTGCTCGCGATGACGGGGTCAAATTCGACACGTATGCCGAATATCAGGCCGCTATCGCGAGCAAGCTTTGCTCCCACAAGGCCAATTCCCAGATTGGGACAGGTGTGGGTTTAGGCGGGGGTGTCGAGGTCCAGGTGCAGGTTGTCGATCAGGCGCGTGGTGCCCAGGAAGGCCGCCACCAGAATCACCAGGTCACGGTCCTCGCTCAATGCCGGACGCAAGGTCTTGGCGTGACGGATTTCCAGGTAGTCGGGACGCAGGCCGGCGGCTTCGAGTTGCTTGAGCTGCTCGTCGATCAGTGCCGGGAAATCTCGTCGGCCCTGTTTGATGGCCTCGGCGATCTGGCTCAGGACGCGATAGACCACGGGCGCGACGGCACGTTGATCCGGGCTGAGGAAGCCGTTGCGCGAGGACAGTGCCAGGCCGTCCTCGGCGCGAACGGTCGGCTCGCCGATGATCTGGATCGGCATGTTCAGGTCATGGACCAGTGCGCGGATCACCGCCAGTTGCTGGAAGTCTTTCTGGCCAAACACCGCCAGGTCAGGCTGGACCATGTTGAACAGTTTACTGACCACCGTCGCCACACCCTCGAAATGCCCTGGACGGCTGGCGCCGCACAAGCCTTCGGACAATTGCGGGACGCTGACCCGGGTCTGCCCGGCCATGCCGTCGGGGTACATCTCTTCGACGCTGGGCGCGAACAGCAGATGGCAGCCGGCCTGGAGCAGTTTCTCCTGGTCGGCCGCCAGGGTGCGGGGGTATTTGTCCAGGTCTTCGCCTGCGCCGAATTGCAGCGGATTGACGAAAATGCTCGCCACCACGAAGTCGGCCCGTTGCGTGGCCTTGGTGACCAGCGCCACGTGACCGCTGTGCAGGTTGCCCATGGTCGGCACGAAGGCGATGCGTTTGCCTTCGCCGCGGGTACGGGCCACGGCGGCTCGCAGTTCGCGTACGGTTTTGACGGTGTTCATGCAGAAAACCCGTGCTCGGCGCCAGGGAAGGTTACGGCCTTGACTTCGGCGACGTAGGCACTCAAGGCGCCCTGGATGGACGTCTGCCCGGCCATGAAGTCCTTCACGAACTTGGGCACGCGACCGGTGATCGACAGGCCGAGCATGTCGTGCAGCACCAGTACCTGGCCATCGGTGGCGTGGCCGGCGCCGATCCCGATCACCGGGATCTTCACCGCCTGGGTGATTTCTTCCGCCAGCTCGCTGGGCACGCATTCGAGCAGCAACATCGCCGCACCAGCCTGCTCCAGCGCAATTGCATCGGCGCGCATCTGCCGTGCCTGGTTCTCATTGCGACCCTGGACCTTGTAGCCACCGAAGATATTGACCGATTGTGGGGTCAGGCCCATGTGCGCGCATACCGGGATGCCCCGCTCGGCCAGCAGCCGAATCGAATCGGCCAGCCACAACGCGCCTTCGACCTTGAGCATGTGGGCTCCGGCCTGCATCAGCATGGCGCTGTTGGTCATGGTTTGTTCGAGGGTGGCGTAGGCCATGAACGGCAGGTCGGCGAGAATCAGTGCATCGGTGTTACCGCGTTTGACGGCGGCCACATGGTAGGCCATCTCGGCGGTGGTCACCGGCAGCGTGCTGTCGTGACCTTGCAGCACCATGCCGAGGGAATCGCCCACCAGCAACACTTCGACACCGGCCTCATTGCAGGCGTGGGCGAAAGTTGCGTCATAGCAGGTCAGCATGGTGATTTTTTCACCTTTTTGCTTGAGACCTTGCAGCGTGGTCAGGGTAATAGCTGGCATGAAAAAGTCCTCATTAGGCGCTCGTGAATTACTGCAAGTAACGCGCATGATTCGTTATCGATACAGGCGCACCTTCTTATGTGTGGTGCTTGTAAGGCCTGGATTGCGCCCTTCAGCGCCGTATTGGCGGCAACGGGACGCCTATAGTCGTGAGGAGCACTCGGGAAGTCAATTGGATGTGTTACCGCCGGGTGTTACCGGGGTTACTGATGCGTTTCAGCGTAGAGGCGTGTCCCCGGCATGACGGTCCAGTACCGCATCCTGTGGGAGCAAAGCTTGCTCGCGATGGCGGTGGATCAGACGGCATGAATGTTCACTGGCCCACCGCAATCGCGAGCAAGCTTTGCTCCCACAAGAGGAACTGCGTCAGTGCGGCGGCAAGCGTTCCAGACCAACGAATGGGCACGCCGCGAGCAGATCCTTGAGTGAGCGCCCATCGGCCAGGCGCAGGTCGGCGGGCGCCAACTCGGCCAGTGGGTACAGCACAAAGGCCCGGGCTTGCATGTGGTAGTGGGGGACCTTGAGGCGAGGCTCGTCGATCAGGCGATCGCCGAACAGCAGGATGTCCAGATCCAGGGTGCGCGGGCCCCAGCGTTCCAGGCGTTCGCGACCCTGTCCGGTTTCGATGGCTTGCAGCGCATCGAGCAGGTCCAGCGGTGCCAGGCGGCTGTCCAGCGCCGCCACCGCGTTGGTGTAGCGCGGCTGGCCGGGCAGCAGGGAATCACTTTGATAAAACGCCGAGACCCCCACCAGTTGGGTGTCGGGCAATTGCGCCAGCGCCTGGACGGCACTGCGCAATTGTTCGGTGGGTTCGGCCAGGTTGCTGCCCATGCCGATGTAGATGCGTTCCATCGATTACTCGCCCGATGCGCTCGGTACACCGGCACGCTTGCGCTTGGCACCGCTGCTGCGACGGCGCTTGCGCGGGCCGCTGGCGCCGTCATCCTTGCCGCTGAGCTCGCGAATCATGTCGCGGCGCTCGCTGTCGTTGGCGTCCTGGTAATCGGTCCACCATTCACCCAGGCCATCGGTCTGCTCGCCCGCGCTTTCACGCAGCAGCAGGAAGTCGTAGCCGGCGCGGAAACGCGGGTTGTCCAGCAGCAGGTCGGCACGTTTGCCGCTGCGCCGTGGCAGGCGCTCCTGCATGTCCCAGATCTCGCGGATCGGCATCGTGAAGCGTTTGGGAATGGCGATGCGCTGGCACTGTTCGGCGATCAGCTCGTGGGCAGCTTCCTGCATCGCCGGGATCGGCGGCATGCCACGCTCTTGCAGGCGCAGCACCCGGGCGGGCAGGGCAGGCCAGAGCAACGCGGCGAACAGGAACGCAGGCGTCACCGGCTTGTTCTGCTTGATGCGCAGGTCGGTGTTGATCAGGGCTTCGCTGATCAAGGTGTGGGTGTAGGTCGGGTTGTGCTCCAGGGCCTCGGCGCTGGCGGGGAATAGCGGATCGAACAGCTGCAGGTCCACGAGCATCTCGAAGGTGTCTGCGGCGTTGCCCGAGAGGAACAACTTGAGCACTTCCTCGAACAGGCGCGCCGAAGGGATTTCCCGCAGCATCGGCGCCAGTTCGCGAATGGGCACGGCGCTGTGTTTTTCGATGCCGAAGTCCAGCTTGGCGGCGAAACGCACGGCCCGCAGCATTCGCACCGGGTCTTCCTGGTAGCGCTGCTTGGGGTCGCCAATCAGGCGGATCAGGCGATTGCGAATATCGTGTACGCCGTTGGCGTAATCGAGGATGCGTTCGCTGACCGGATCGTAATACAGGGCGTTGATGGTGAAGTCGCGGCGTTGCGCGTCTTCTTCCAGGCTGCCGTAGACGTTATCGCGCAGGATACGCCCGCTCTCGTTGCGGGAAGACTGGTTGCTGTCTTCCTCTTCATCGTTTTGCGGGTGATTGGCGCGGAAGGTCGCCACTTCGATGATTTCGCGACCGAAGTGGATGTGGACCAGCTTGAAGCGCCGGCCAATGATCCGCGCGTTGCGAAATTCGGCCCGTATCTGTTCCGGCGTGGCGCTGGTGGCGACGTCGAAATCCTTGGGGGTGATGTTGAGCAGCATGTCGCGCACGCAGCCGCCGACCAGGTAAGCCTGGTAGCCGGCGTTCTGCAAGCGTTCGACGATGTTCACCGCATAACGGCTGAACTGGGCCTTTTGCAGTGAATGCTGGCCGCTGTTGAGCACTTCAGGCGTGCTGCGAATGTGTTGCGTACGACGCAAGGGAGAACGGAATGACTGGAACAGCTTCTTCAGCATGGGATGCACTGTTTGAAGGAATATTCGGCCAAAAACGAAGAATGACCGCATGATGGGCCGAGATTCTAGCATTTAGTCGAGGGATGGTGTAGGACGGAGCAGTTTAGAGCTGCAAGCTTCAGCGACAAGCCTTGTAGGCTGCGGGGAGGCGGAACGACAGAAACCACAAGGGGAGCCGAAGCTCCCCCAGAATTAGTTGCGTGCTCTGTTTTTATTATTGGTTTCGGGCTTCTTGTTTTTGTTGAGTGCCCGCGTCACGAGGTTTTCCCTTCGTGACCCTCCCAATCGGGAGCCAAGAGCAAACGGATTGCTTTGATCGCTGTGTTGCAGTGATCTATCGATCCAACCAGTTCAGGCACCTGTCTTGAGACAGTTTTTATTGTTCTCGGCCTGGTTGTGGGGCAAGCCCCAAATACAACGCCTCTCCAAAAGAATCAGTTAGCTGCGCCTCTCGCCGTCTTGTTTTTATTGTGCGTGAGTCGATTCGTCTTATTTTTATTGTCTTTTGCATTGCTTGTTATTGTTCTTGTACCAAAGCTATAGCAGGGTGCGTGCCAACTTTTGCGAGGCCCAGAGAAACTGGGGGTTCTAGGGTTATAACCATTTTTTCGGGGCGAAAAAAAGCCGGGGTTTCGTTACCGTAAACCCCGGCTTCTGTTACGTGAAAAAGCTGAGGTAACAGTTTTTTCACATTCAGCGGTGTTACCCCCACACCTCAGCTTTCGCTGGTCGCACCGGTCTTGCGTCGTGGAATCCCCAGGCGCTGGCGACGTTCCCACAGGCACTTGCGGCTGACGCCCAGCTTGCGTGCCAGTTCGGTCTCGGTCATGTGGTCCTGGTGCTCCAGGACGAAGTGCTGGAAGTAGTCTTCCAGGGACAGGTCTTCGGTGGGTTCGTGGCTGGTGTTGTTGGCAGCGCCGCCCTGTTGCGGGGCCAGGCCGATGAATTCTTCATCGTCCAGATCACTCAGTTCGATGTCGATGCCCAGCAGGTCGGCGGAGATTTCCGGGCTCTCGCACAGGATCACCGCCCGCTCGACCGCGTTTTCCAGCTCGCGAACGTTACCTGGCCAGGCGTAATGACGAATGGCCTGTTCGGCGTCCGGGGCGAACTTGAGGTCGGTGCGGTTGACCCGCGCGCTCTGGCGGGCCAAAAACGCCTGGGCGATTTCATTGACGTCCGCGCCGCGCTCGCGCAGGGCAGGGAGCTTCAAGGCGATCACGTGCAAGCGGTAATACAAGTCTTCGCGGAACTGGCCGATTTTCGCCAGGCTCTTGAGGTCGCGGTGGGTGGCCGCGATCAGGCGGACATCGACCTTCTGTGACTGCACCGAGCCGACCCGGCGGATTTCGCCTTCCTGAAGCACCCGCAGCAACCGCGCCTGGGCTTCCAACGGCAGCTCGCCGATTTCATCGAGGAACAACGTGCCGCCGTCCGCGGCTTCCACCAGCCCGGCCCGCCCGGCGCTGGCGCCGGTGAACGCACCTTTCTCGTGACCGAACAGTTCGGACTCGATCAGGCTTTCCGGAATCGCCGCGCAGTTCACCGAGATCATCGGCGCCTTGGCCCGGCGTGACAGGTTGTGCAGGGCACGGGCTACCAGCTCCTTGCCGGTACCGGACTCGCCCTGGATCAGGACATTGGAGTCGGTTGGCGCCACTTTGCGGATCTTGCTGTACAGGTCCTGCATGGGCGGGCAGGAACCGATGATGCCAATTTCGCCATTATTGTTGCTGGCGCCGGCTTTCGCCGAGGCGCTGGCCTTGCCAGCGGGCTCCACCGGGTTGCTGGTCGCCGCCTGTCGGTCGCGCAGGATGCGGGCCACGGCCTGGAGCATCTCGTCGTGGTCGAACGGTTTGGCGATGTAGTCCACCGCGCCCATTTTCATGGAGTCGACCGCCGAGCGCAGGCTGGCGTAACTGGTCATGATCAGCACGGGGGTGCCCTGGCCGAGCTTGATCAGCTCGGTGCCCGGGGCGCCAGGCAGGCGCAGGTCGCTGACGATCAGGTCAAACGTGGGAATGCTGAAACGTTCTTGTGCTTCCTGCACTGAACCGGCTTCGCTGACCTGGTACTGGTTGCGTTCCAGCAGGCGGCGCAAGGCGGAGCGGATAATTGTTTCGTCTTCGACGATCAAAATGTGCGGCATTGATTCGATTCTCTCGACGGTCTCAGTTCACAGCGGACGTCGCTTCGACATGACGCGGCAAGGTCACCCGGATACGGGTGCCGCGTTGGCTTTGTACATCGGCCGGGCTGTCGATGGTGATTTGTCCATAATGCTCTTCAACGATGGAATAGACCAGTGCGAGGCCCAGACCGGTGCCTTCGCCAGGATCCTTGGTGGTGAAGAAAGGTTCGAACAATCGGTCCATGATGTTCTGTGGGATACCGCTGCCTTCGTCTTCGACGATCAGGTCGACCGTGTGTTCGAAGGCTTCGCTCTTGACCCGCACCGCGCTGCCGGCCGGTGAGGCGTCCCGCGCGTTGGATAGCAGGTTGATCAACACCTGGGCGAGCCGCTGGGGGTCGCCATCGACCCAGTGATCCGGATCGCACAGGTTGAAGAATTGCACCTCGAAATTGCGCCGGTTGAGCGCCAGCAGACCAATGGCATCCTGGGCCACTTCGGCCAGACAGACGGGCTCATCGTTGTGCTGGTGACCGCCGGCATGGGCGAAGCTCATCAGCGACTGGACGATGCGCGACACGCGCTTGGTCTGTTCGAGGATCTGGCCGCTGATTTCCGTCAGCTCGCCGTCATCCTCACGCTCTTCGCGCAGGTTCTGCGCCAGGCAGGCAATGCCGGTAATCGGGTTGCCGATTTCGTGGGCCACCCCGGCGGCCAACCGGCCGATGCTTGCCAGTCGTTCGGAGTGGACCAGCTTGTCTTCGAGCATCTGGGTATCGGTCAGGTCTTCGACCAGCAGCACCAGGCCGCTGTTACCCGGTGCCAACGGCTCGTCGATCGCTGCCTTGTGCAGGTTCAGCCAACGGGTCTGGCCGTCGAGGGCCAGGTGCTGTTTGTGCAAGTGCTCGTCCGGCAGATCGATGAAGCCTTGCAGCAAGCCTTTCCACGGCTCGCCCAGGGTGCTCAGGCGGGAACCGACCACGCGCTGGGCCGCGATCCCGGTGAGTTCTTCCATGGCCTTGTTCCACATCAGGATTTCCTGATCCTTGGCCAGGGAGCACACGCCCATCGGCAGTTCCTGCAAGGTCTGGCGGTGGTAACGGCGCAAGGCGTCCAGTTCGGCGGCAAGGCCGGTGAGGCGCGAGTGGTAATCCTCGAGGCGGCTTTCGATGAAGTGAATGTCCTCGGTGACATAGTTCTCGCCGCCGGCCTTGTAGGGCAGAAAGGTTTCGACCATGTCCTGGGCCACGCTGGGGCCCATCAGGCCGGACAGGTTGGCCTCGATCCGGTCCCGCAGGCGTCGCAAGGCATACGGACGGCGCTCATCGAAAGGCAGGTAAAGGTCACGCAGGGCCTGTTCGACTTCCTTTTGCGCGGCCTTGGCGCCCAGGGGCTTGGCCAGTTGCGTGGCGAACTCCTGGGGCGAGGCGGCGTGCAGTTCGCGGCGCTGCGGGCGGCGAACGTTGTCCACGGCACAGGCTTCGGCGGCGCTGGCCTCTTCGCTGCTGGCGTTGGTGAACAGCGAGATCAGGGTGAACATCAGCACGTTCGCGGCCAGGGAGGCGATGGCCGCCATATGCCAACTGGTGTCGTCGAGCACGTAGATCATGTTCAGCAGCGGAATATAGAAGCCCTGCAGGTTGCCCATCAGCGGCAACAGCATCGCGACCAGCCATACCAGGATCCCTGCCAGCAGACCGGCGATGAAGCCGCGGCGATTGGCGGTCGGCCAATACAGCACCGACAACACGCCGGGCAGGAACTGCAGGGTGGCGACAAAGGCGACGATGCCCAGGTTGGCCAGGTCCTGTCCCTCACCCAGCATCAGGTAGAAACCGTAGCCGGCCATGATGATCGCGACGATCAGCGCCCGTCGTGTCCATTTCAGCCAGCGGTAGATATTGCCTTCGGCCGGTGGCTGGTAAAGCGGCAGCACCAGGTGGTTGAGGGCCATGCCCGACAATGCCAGCGTGGTGACGATGATCAAGCCGCTGGCCGCCGACAGGCCGCCGACATACGCCAGCAACGCCAGGGCCTTGCTGTTGGCGGCGATGCCGATGCCCAGGGTGAAGTATTCCGGATTGGTACTGGCGCCCAGCTTCAGGCCGGCCCAGAGGATCAACGGTACCGCCAGGCTCATCAGCAGCAGGAACAGCGGCAGGCCCCAACTGGCGCTCACCAGCGAGCGCGGGTTGAGGTTTTCGGTAAAGGTCATGTGGTACATGTGCGGCATCACGATGGCCGATGCGAAGAACACCAGCAACAGCGTGCGCCATGGGCCTTCCTGCAAAGGCGTGTGCAGGGCGGCGAGGGCGGTCTGGTTCTGCAACAGCCAAAGCTCAAGCTGCTGCGGGCCATCGAACACGCCGTACAAGGCATAGAGTCCGACGCCGCCGATGGCGATCAGCTTGATCACCGATTCAAAAGCGATGGCGAACACCAGGCCTTCGTGCTTTTCCCGCGTGGCAATGTGCCGGGAGCCGAAGAAAATCGTGAACAGGATGATCAGCACACAGAAGCTCAACGCCACCCGGTGCTGCACCGGCTCGCGGGTCAGGATGCTGATGGAGTCGGCCACGGCCTGGATCTGCAGGGCCAGCAGCGGCAACACCCCGACCAGCATGAAAATCGTGGTCAGTGCGCCGGCCCAGGTGCTGCGAAAACGAAAGGCGAACAGGTCGGCCAGCGACGACAGTTGGTAGGTGCGGGTGATTTTCAGGATCGGGTAGAGCAACACCGGCGCCAGCAGGAACGCCCCTGACACCCCCAGGTAACTGGAGAGGAAGCCATAGCCGTACTGGTAGGCCAGCCCGACGGTGCCATAGAACGCCCATGCGCTGGCATAGACACCCAGCGACAGGGTGTAGGTCAGCGGGTGGCGGATGATCGCCCGGGGGATCATGCCTCGTTCGCTGATCCAGGCTACGCCGAACAGCACGGCCAGGTAGGCGGCGCTGATCAGGATCATCTGGGTCAGGCTAAAGCTCATCGGCATCTTTTTGGCTCTGCAGGATGAAGGTCACGACAATCAGGATCAGCCAGAGCAGATACGGCCGATACCAGGCACCCGTGGCATCGATCCACCAATCCATGATGGCCGGGGAGAACAGATAAATCCCCACTACCAGGAGCAGGACCAAGCGATAGATATACATCCCGGCCTCTCTAATTTATGCGCGTGCCCAAAAAACGTGCGGCGATGGTAACGGATGGGCGCCAAGCTGCAAGGGCCGTCAACGTATTTGCGCTTCGGGCAGGCTCAGTGTGCGCGGGATCTTGCCCGCGTCCCAGTGGCGAATGCCCCAGGCCAGCAGTTCCCGTGGGCTGGCATCGACCCGTTCGAGGCCCGGTTGCTGGCCCAGCGCGCGCAACGCCCGTAACAACAATGGCGTGGCCTGATCGCCTGCCAGGGGCGGTGAGCGGTAGGATTTACCGAGCTTGTGCCCGTCGGGCTGGGTGATCAGCGGCACGTGCAGGTAACGCGGTTGCGGCAACCCAAGCAGTTCTTGCAGGTAGAGCTGGCGTGGCGTGGAGTCCAGCAGGTCGGCGCCGCGCACGATATCGGTCACCCCTTGCCAGGCGTCGTCCAGGACCACGGCCAGTTGATAGGCGTAGAGCCCGTCGCGGCGGCGGATCACGAAGTCGCCGACCTCGCGGCCCAGGTGCTGGCGGAACTCGCCCTGGACCCGGTCGGTGAAGTGGTACTCAAGCTCGGGGACGCGCAGGCGGATGGCGGCGTCCTCGGGGCTGTGCCCGGCGTTGCGGCACAGCCCCGGATAAATGCCCTGGTACGCTTCCAGTTGTTTGCGCGAACAGGTGCAGGCGTAGGCCAGGCCCTGGCTGAACAGCCGGCTGATCACCTGATCGTAGGCGTCATGGCGCTCGCTCTGGCGAATCATCTCGCCGTCCCATTCGAACCCGTAGCTTTCCAGTGCCTTGAGAATCGCCGTTTGCGCGCCCGGTTCTTCCCGCGGAGGGTCAAGGTCTTCCATGCGCAGCAACCAACGCCCGCCCACGGCGCGGGCATCCAGGTACGACGCCAGGGCGGCGACCAGCGAACCGAAATGCAAATGGCCGCTGGGGGTGGGGGCGAAGCGTCCGATGTAGGGGGCGGTGGCAGTCATAGGGCGAATGTTACTGGGTCCGGGCGGGCAGAGGCATACATCTTGTGATCACGATATTCCCCTGTGGGAGCGGGCTTGCTCGCGAATGCGGTGTGTCAGGTAAAGCATAGGTTGAATGATTCATCGTCTTCGCGAGCAAGCCCGCTCCCACAAGGGCTCACTAGGCTTGGGTAAACAACGCAAATAAAAAACGGAGCGTATGAACGCTCCGTTTCGGTGACAGCCCAGGCGATTATTTACCGACCTGTTTTTCCTTGATTTCCGCCAGGGTCTTGCAGTCGACACACATGTCGGCGGTCGGACGGGCTTCCAGTCGCTTGACGCCGATCTCGACGCCGCAGGACTCGCACCAACCGTATTCTTCGTCTTCGATCAGTTGCAGGGTCTTGTCGATTTTCTTGATGAGCTTGCGCTCGCGATCACGGGCGCGCAGCTCGAGGCTGAACTCTTCTTCCTGACTCGCACGGTCGGCCGGGTCGGGGAAGTTGGCCGCGTCGTCTTTCATGTGATCCACGGTGCGGTCGACTTCCTGCATCAAGTCCTGTTTCCACTTGTTCAGGATCTTGGTGAAGTGCGCGCGCATGGGGGCGCCCATGTACTCTTCGCCAGCTTGCGGGACGTAAGGCTCAAACCCGCTGAGCGACTGATTTTGATTTTGCTTTGCTTGGGTGGGCATGAATGGACCGCCTCTACTCTTGTAATCCACTACGCAGGATTGCTCCATCACCGACACCTGCCGGCCCTGCGGCTGCAAGCGGGCGAACTTACCAGATCAAATCGGGCCGCGCTACTCCCGGTTGTCGAGCCTGCGGCGGCCGGGGCCTGTAAAACGTGACGGGGTTCGCTTCGGTGAGGATGTAAACCTGCTCAATGCTTGATTCTAGTCAAGCCTGGGCCAATCGCGGGAGTCATTTCCAGCAATCCACGGGCTCAGACCGCTTGCGGTTCGCGCGTGTTCGCGCAGTTGTTTCTGACTTGGCGGGAGAGTTGGGTAGAATCGGTTCTCTTTTCCCCTGAAGGAAGGCCAATGGCTCAGCCCTACAGTGCGCGCAGCCGCGCCATCGAACCTTTCCATGTGATGGCGCTGCTGGCCCGTGCCAACGAGCTGCAGGCCGCCGGGCATGACGTCATCCACCTGGAGATCGGCGAACCGGACTTCACCACCGCCGAGCCGATCATCCAGGCCGGCCAGGCCGCGCTGGCGGCGGGCAAGACCCATTACACCGCGGCCCGTGGCATTCCCGAGCTGCGCGAGGCCATCGCTGGTTTCTACGGCCAACGCTATGGGGTGGAAATTGATCCCCGACGCATCCTCGTGACCCCAGGCGGGTCCGGCGCGTTGCTGCTGGCCAGCGCTTTGCTGGTGGACCCAGGCAAGCATTGGCTGCTGGCCGACCCCGGTTATCCGTGCAACCGTCATTTCCTGCGCCTGGTCGAAGGTGCGGCGCAATTGGTGCCCGTGGGGCCGGAGGTGCGTTACCAATTGACGCCGGACCTGGTGAACCGTCATTGGGACCAGGACAGCGTCGGTGCGTTGGTGGCCTCGCCGGCCAACCCGACCGGGACGATTCTCACCCGGGACGAGCTGGCGGGGTTGTCCAAGGCCATCAAGGGCCACAACGGCCATCTGGTGGTGGACGAGATCTATCACGGCCTGACCTACGGCACCGACGCCGCCAGCGTGCTGGAAGTCGATGACGATGCCTTTGTCCTTAACAGTTTCTCCAAGTATTTCGGCATGACCGGCTGGCGACTTGGCTGGCTGGTGGCCCCTCCGGCGGCCGTCGGCGAGTTGGAAAAGCTCGCGCAGAACCTCTACATCAGTGCGCCGAGCATGGCCCAATACGCCGCCCTGGCCTGTTTCGAGCCCGCGACCATCGAGATCTTCGAGCAGCGGCGGGCCGAGTTCGCGCGGCGCCGTGACTTTCTACTGCCGGCCTTGCGTGGGTTGGGCTTCGGTATTGCGGTGGAGCCGGAAGGGGCGTTTTACCTCTATGCCGATATCAGCGCGTTCGGCGGCGATGCCTTTGCGTTTTGCCAGCACTTCCTGGAAACCGAGCACGTGGCCTTCACGCCGGGCCTGGATTTCGGCCGTCATCAGGCCGGCCATCATGTGCGTTTTGCTTACACCCAGAGCCTGCCGCGACTACAGGAAGCGGTGGCACGAATCGAACGCGGACTACGGAGCTGGCAAGGCTGATGCGTTTTTCCCCTGCGTTGGAAGAAGGTCGCTTGATTCGACGTTACAAGCGTTTTCTTGCCGATATCGAGACCGTTCACGGCGAGTTGCTCACCATTCATTGCCCCAACACCGGCTCGATGCTCAATTGCATGGCTGAGGGCGCGCGTGTCTGGTTCAGTCGCTCCAGCGACCCCAAGCGCAAGTTGCCCGGCACCTGGGAAATCGGCGAAACCCCTCAGGGACGGCTCGCCTGCATCAATACCGCGCGGGCCAACGCGTTGATCGAAGAGGCCTTGCGCGCTGGGGTCATCAGCGAATTGAACGGGTTTACCGGGCTCAAGCGTGAAGTGGCTTACGGTGTGGAAAACAGCCGTATCGATTTTCGCCTGGACTATGAACAAGGCTCGGCCTGGGTCGAAGTCAAAAGCGTCACGCTGGGGTTCGATGGCACGAATGTGGCGGCGTTTCCCGATGCGGTGACCCAGCGCGGGGCCAAGCACCTGAGGGAACTCGCCTGCCTGGCCCGGGAAGGTGTGCGGGCGGTGCAGCTGTATTGTGTGAACCTGAGCGGCATCGAAGCGGTGCGCCCGGCACAGGAAATCGACCCGGTGTACGCCGCAGCCCTGCGTGATGCGGTGGCGGCGGGTGTGGAGGTGCTGGCCTACGGGGTTACGTTGACGCCCGAGCAGATGTGGGTGGACCGTGCGTTGCCGGTGTTGCTAGAGCTCGACCCAGATGCCTTGCTCGTCCTCCCGGCTGTCTAAGGCAGCGAGGAACTGACCGGCGCAGGGGCCGGCCACGCATTCACCGCTCTCGATCAGAAACAGCGCGCCGTGGGTGGCGCACTGGATCAGGCTGGCGCTGGGGTCGAGGAACTGGTCGGGTTGCCATTCCAGCGGCACGCCCCGGTGCGGGCAGCGGTTGAGATAGGCATACACCTGGCCGGCGCGTCGCACGGCCAGTACTTTGCGCCCATTGATGTCGAAACCGCGACTGCCGTTGTCGGGCACTTCGGCGGCGGTACAAAGAAACTTCATGGGTGTCTCAATATTTGTGTTGAAAAGTCCCCTGTGGGAGCGAGCCTGCTCGCGATAGCGGTGGATCAGCCAGCCTTAATGTGACTGACACACCGCTATCGCGAGCAGGCTCGCTCCCACAGAGGTTCATGCCACAGATGTCTATGCTTGACGGTCAAATGAAAACAATTATCAAATGGCGCCTCCTTCGCAGGTGGCTGAGGATACTTGGCCGGGACCGGTCCTGTGAAAAACTTCTTTGAGGAAGCTGCCCGATGCGCCTGAACATCCGCGTTGTTGCGCTCTGTGTCGCACTGTTGCTCAACCAGGGGGCCAGCGCTGCTGAGTTGCCGCAACGCTGGGTCAGCGCCGGTGGCGCCGTGTCGGAGTGGGTCAGTGCGCTGGGGGGCGAGTCGAAGCTGGTAGGCGTGGACTCCACCAGCCAACAGCCTGAATCCTTGCGGGCCTTGCCCAGTATCGGTTATCAGCGACAGCTATCGGCGGAGGGCGTGCTGAGCCTGCGTCCGCAGATCCTGGTCGGCACCGAGGAAATGGGGCCACCGCCCGTGCTGGCGCAAATTCGCAGCGCCGGTGTGCAGGTCGAATTGTTCTCGGCCACACCAGACCTGCCGGCCTTGCAGGGCAATCTGCGGCACCTGGGACAGTTGCTGGGGGCCGAGGCCGAGGCGGCGCGGTTGTTCGACCGTTATCAAAAACAACTCACCCAGCAACAGGCCCGGGTGACAGAGGCCCAGCGCAAACAAAAGGCCCCCGGTGTATTGCTGTTGGTGGGCAGTTCCGGCGGCAAGCCACTGGTCGCAGGCAAGGGCACTTCTGCTGATTGGCTGTTACAGCAGGCCGGCGGTCACAACCTGGCGACCCACAGCGGCTATAAATCTTTTTCCGTGGAAAGCCTGGCCAGCGTGAATCCCGAAGTACTGGTCTTTGCCGACCGTGCCCTGAGCGGTGAGGAAGCGCGTGCCGCACTGTTCCGGGAAAATCCGATTCTTTCCTCGACCCGGGCCGCCAGGGATGGACGTGTCATGGAGCTCGATCCGACGCTGCTGGTGGGCGGGTTGGGCCCGCGGTTGCCACAAAGCCTGGCGACACTGACGGCGGGTTTCTATCCGGCTGCGTCGGCCACGGCGCCATGACCTCGTTGGTCAAGCCTCGCACCTTGTTCATTGGCCTGTGCCTGCTGTGCCTGCTGGCGACCTGGCTATCCCTGGCCCTGGGGCCGGTGAGCCTGCCGCTGCTCGACACCTTGCACGCCGCTTTGCGTCTGTTAGGTCTACCGGTGGCCGCCGATGGTCTGGAGCAGGCCGAACTGATCCTCGGCCAGATCCGTTTGCCGCGTACCTTGCTGGGGTTGGCGGTGGGCGGGGTATTGGCGTTGTCCGGTGTGGCGATGCAGGGACTGTTTCGCAACCCACTGGCGGACCCGGGGCTGGTGGGCGTGTCCGGCGGTGCGGCACTGGGCGCCGCGTTTGCCATTGTTGGTGGCTCGGCGCTGGGTGGGTTGCCCGAATCCATTGGCCCCTACGTGTTGTCGTTGTGTGCATTCCTGGGCGGGCTCGGTGTTACGGCGCTGGTCTATCGTCTTGGACGACGCAACGGCCAGACCCATGTCGCGACCATGCTCCTGGCCGGTATTGCCCTGACCGCACTGTCCGGTTCGGCCGTCGGCCTGTTCACCTACCTGGCGGATGACGCGACCCTGCGCACCCTGACCTTCTGGAACCTGGGCAGTCTCAACGGCGCCAGCTATGCGCGCTTGTGGCCGCTGTTGCTGGTCAGTGCCGGCGTGGCGCTCTGGCTGCCACGCCGGGCCAGGGCACTCAATGCGCTGTTGCTGGGGGAATCCGAGGCTGCCCACCTGGGCGTTAACGTCGAAAGCCTCAAGCGTGAGCTGGTGTTTTGTACCGCCTTGGGGGTTGGCGCGGCGGTGGCGGCGGCGGGCATGATCGGCTTCGTCGGGCTGGTGGTGCCGCATCTGGTGCGGCTGGTGGCCGGCCCCGACCATCGTGTGTTGCTTCCCGCTTCTGTGTTGGCGGGTGCAAGCCTGCTGTTGTTCGCCGATCTGGTGGCGCGCCTGGCACTGGCCCCTGCGGAATTGCCGATCGGCATTGTCACGGCCTTCATCGGCGCGCCGTTCTTCCTTTATCTATTGGTGCGAGGGCGCGCCTGATGCTGCGAGCGCAGAACCTGCACATTCACCGCGGCCGCAAGACGGTACTGGCGGACGTCGATCTCGAGCTCAACCCTGGCGAAGTGCTCGGCGTGCTCGGGCCCAACGGTGCGGGCAAAAGTACCCTTTTGGCGGGGCTGTGCGGCGAGTTGCGCCCGGCCCAGGGGCAGGTCTGGCTCGATGACCGGCCACTGGCTCAGTGGCAGGGTGCCGAGCGCGCCCGGCGCCTGGCGGTCTTGCCGCAGTCCTCGACCCTGGATTTTGCCTTCCGTGTCGAGGAAGTCGTCGGCATGGGGCGCCTGCCACACCAGAGTGGTCGAGTGCGCGACGAGCAAATCGTTGCCGCGGCGCTGCAAGCGGCTGACGCCGCGCATCTGCACGGTCGCAGTTACCTGGCGTTGTCCGGCGGCGAACGCCAGCGGGTGCATCTGGCGCGAGTGTTGGCGCAATTGTGGCCGGGTGAAGCGGGGCAAACCCTGTTGCTGGACGAGCCGACCTCGATGCTCGATCCGCTGCACCAGCACACCATCCTCCAGGCGGTGCGTGAATTCGCCAGTCGCGGCGCTGCCGTGCTGGTGATCCTGCATGACCTGAACCTGGCGGCGCGTTACTGTGATCGCCTGTTGCTGCTCGCCTCCGGTCGGCCGGTGGCCCTGGACACGCCCCGGCACGTGCTGCGCCCGGAACCGCTCAAGGCGGTGTTTGGTTTGGACGTGCTGGTGCAAGACCATCCGGAGCGCGGGCATCCATTGATCATTGCCCGCTGAGGGCGCCCTGGAGGATATGGACGTGCGCCTGCTCCTGATTCTGGCATTGAGTGTACTGACGGCGTGTCAGAGCATCGCACCGCCCCCACTCGGCGGACGAATCCGTGATTTGCACACTGGCCAGGCCGTGACGCCCCAGGCCTTGGTCGAGCGCTTGGCTGCGGCGCCTCGGGTGGTGGTGGGAGAGCGGCACGACAATCGCGATCACCACGCACTGCAGGTATGGCTGCTCCAGGCCCTGGCCGGGCAGCGGGCCCAGGGCAGCCTGTTGCTGGAAATGCTCACCCCCGCCCAGCAGCCACGCGTTGATTCAGTCCGCCAGCTACCCGCCTTGCCGAAGGACCTGCCCGACGCGCTGGACTGGTCGCCCGGCTGGGATTGGAGCCTGTATGGCCCCGTCGTCGAGTTTGCCCTGGCGCAGCGCTATCCGTTGCTGGCCGCCAATCTGGACGCCGCCGAGATCCAACGTTTCTATCGACAAGCTCCCAACTTGATGGGCACTCGCTCCAATGCAGCCACGGTGAAGGACGCGTTGTTGGGGCAAATCCGTGAATCCCACTGCGGTTTGCTGCCAGAGTCGCAAATGCCGGCGATGCTGGCCGTGCAGCAACAGCGTGACCGGCGCATGGCCGAGCGCCTGTTGCAAGCGCCGACACCGGCACTGTTGTTCGCCGGTGCCTGGCATGCGCGAAAGGATGTTGGTGTGCCGCTGCATGCATTGGATCTCGGTGCCAGCGAGGCGCCTATCGTCCTGATGCTGGCCGAGGAGGGCAGTGAGGTGACGTCGGCCATGGCGGATTACGTGTGGTACACGCCGGCCATGCCGGCCCAGGATTATTGTGCGCAGATGCGCGAACACGTCGGTAAGTGATATTGCAGGCAAAAAAAGACCCGGCAAAAGCCGGGTCAAATAACCGTGATTAGCCTGATGAGGAGATATCTGAGAGTCCGAACCAAGGGCTGTTCAAATATCGACCAGTCTCGCGACTGGATGTGGTAATCATAGCGATTCTCATTACCATGTCAAACATTGTTTTGCGATTCGCCGAAATAACCTCGCGGCCAGGGTTCGCGCTGGAAACGAAAGGGGCGTCAGGTCTTATGGCGCGTCGAAATGGCGTCCAGCTGTTTATTCAGGGCTTCTTTGCGCTCGGCGGGGATGTCATTCCAATGCACATCCATCAACGCGCCCTCGATGGCGTACAGCAACACCTTGGAGGCCCGGAAGCCCCGAGTACGCACGGCGCGATAGGCGTCCACCGCGCCAAGCCGGCGTAGATCCGAGGCACTGTGAATGCCCACGGCGTGCAGCCACTGGGCTGATGTCTTGCCCAGATTCTTCAGGTGTTGCAGTTCATCATTCATCGAGCCTCCTTGCGACGGCCGACTGGTGCAGTGGGCAAGCTTCTGAGCAGTGTAGCGGTCAGTAGGAAAAGCGTGATTCTTTGGTCGGATTCGACGCAAAAGCTTCTAATGCATTACGCACGATGAGGTGGGAAAAGGCTGCATTCTCCAGCGCAAGCGGGGGCGCTGGAGATCTGTTCGGTGGTGGCAGGTCGGCGCGTTGGTCGACCTGGTTTACCTGTCAGCGGCTGCGGTAGCGCAGGCGGGTGCCGAAGTTCATCGACATCAGGATCTCGTCCGCAGACAACTCGGGCGGGAAGTAGGCGCCGGATATTTGCGCATGGGCCAGGCTCGCGCCTTCCAGTGACGACTTGCGAAAATCGATGCCACGCAAATCGGCGGAACGGAAGTAGGCGTCGCTGAAGTCAACGTCGTCCGCGTTCAGTTCTCGCAGATCAAGGCCTCGAAAGTCGCCGCCGCGCATGTCGATCGGGCCTTGTGGGCGTTCGCTGTTGAACCCGGCGATATCGTCTTTGCGCAGCAAGGCATAAAGCGGGGTATTGAGAAGCTTGGGGAGGCTCATTTCATATCACCTGTTGGTTTTATGACGCCAGTATAGTGCCACTATTTGACGGCCGTGAAGCCGGGCATCGCTTCACGGCCGAAAATAGTTACAGGCCTGGCAGGCGCTGGCGGATCTGCGCGACCACGATGTCGAGCGTGCCGCTTTCGTTGGTTTGGACCCGTTTGCTGCAGAGAATTTCCGCCGGGGTCAGTGCTTCGCGGCTGGACTGTTGTGCGGCGATGACCGCCAGGTTCGCATCGGAGGGGTCTTGCTGGTCGGCCTGGCGCTGTGCCAGCCGGCTTTCGATGACCGCTTGCGGCGCGTTGCAGTCAAGGATCAGGAACGGAGTACCGGTGGCCTCGGCGACTTTTTCCGCGGCGTCGCGCTGATCGTGCTTGAGGTAGGTGGCATCGATCACCACCGGGAATCCGGCGCGCAGGATCGCTGCGGCGATTTCATGCAGGCGGGTATAGGTGGCGCTGCTGGCGTCGCTGCTATAGATACCGGCCTGTGGGTCGTTGGGGACCTGTTGCTGGCCGAACAGGCGCTTGCGCTCCACGTCCGAACGCAGGCGAATGGCCCCCAGTGCCTCGACCAGGCGCATCGCGACATGGCTTTTGCCAACGGCCGAAACACCGTGGGTGATGGCCAGGAAAGGCGAAGGAATGGTGCTGTAGCTTTCGGCCAGGTTGGCGTAGTTGCGGTATTGGCGCAGGGTGGTGGCGCGCTGCACCGGATCGGCTTCGGCCGGCATGCTGAACAGCGCGACTTTTGCCCGGACGAGGGCGCGATAGGCTTTATAGAAGTTCAGCAGCTCCAGGCCCTGGTAGTCGCCGGTCAGTTCCAGGTACTGGCTGACGAAGCGCCGCGCCAGCGACTTGAGGCCGCGGTCTTCCAGGTCCATCGCCAGGAACGCGGTGTCGGCGTAGACGTCGGTGAAACGGAACGGTTCGTTGAACTCGATGCAATCGAAAATCACCACCTTGCCGTCGATCACTGTGGCGTTGCCCAGGTGGATATCACCGTGGCATTCGCGGATGAAACCTTCGGCCTTGCGCTGGGTGAACAGCGGCTTGAGGCGTTCGAAACTGCTCTCGGCCCAGGCTTGCAGTGCTTCGAGTTGCAGCAGGTCGGCCTTGTCGTTGAGGAACGGGCGGATCTGTTCGAAGTTCTGCAGCACCGGTGCCATCACGCTTTGCGCAGTGCCAGCGTCGTTTTCGGCGGGCACCTTGGGTGTGGCGAGGTGGAATTGGGCGATCTGCGCGGCCATCTCATCGATGTGCGCGGTGGTCAGCTCGCCGTTGGCTTGCAGTGTGCTGAGCAGTTCGCTCTGCGGGAACTGACGCATCTTCAGGGCGTATTCGATGGCCGGGCCGTCGCCACCCAGCTGTGGCGCTTCGGCGCTGCCGGTAATCGGCAGGACGTCCAGGTACAGGTCCTGGGTCAGGCGCTGGTTCAGACGCAACTCTTCACCGCAGAAATGCTGGCGCGCCTGGAGGCTGGTGAAATCGAGGAAACCGAAGTTGACCGGCTTTTTGAATTTGTAGGCGTATGGCCCGGTGAGCAATACCCAGGAAATGTGGGTCTCGATGACCTGGAACCCTTCGACGGGATGCGGGTAGAGGGCCGGGTTTTGCAGGGCAGCGATCAGGGATTGGCTCACGGGCGGTCCTTCATAGACTGGAAAAATTCAAGGCCGTCATTATGGCCGCAAGCCGCGCTAACGCAAACCACGTGGCGGGCTCATGTTGAACCGCAGCAAAGTGCGTATAATCCGCCGCCATGACTCGTACCCGATCCCCCCGTACCCCCAAGAAACCACCCGCCAGCCGCCTGCGGCCCTGGCTGGGCTGGGCCCTTAAACTCAGCCTGGTGGGCCTTGTCGTGCTCGCCGGTTTTGCGGTCTATCTCGATGCCGTGGTGCAGGAGAAGTTCTCCGGCAAGCGCTGGACCATTCCGGCCAAGGTCTATGCCCGGCCGCTGGAGCTGTTCGTCGGGCAAAAGCTGAGCAAGGATGATTTCCTGACCGAACTCGATGCCTTGGGTTATCGCCGTGAAAGCGTGACCAACGGTCCGGGTGCGGCCTCGGTCAATGGCAATACCATCGACCTCAACACCCGTGGTTTCCAGTTCTATGAAGGCATGGAACAGGCGCAACCGGTGCGGGTGCGTTTTTCCGGTGACTACGTGGCTGCGCTGACCGGCGCGAACAACGCGAGCCTGTCGGTGGTGCGCCTTGAGCCGCTGCTCATTGGTGGCCTGTACCCCAAGAACCTCGAAGACCGGATCCTGATCAAGATCGACCAGGTGCCGCCGTTCCTGCTCGATACGCTGATCGCCGTCGAAGACCGCGACTTCTACCATCACTTCGGCGTCTCGCCCAAGTCGATTGCCCGGGCTATCTGGGTCAACACCTCTTCGGGCCATATGCGCCAGGGCGGCAGTACCCTGACCCAACAGCTGGTCAAGAACTTCTACCTGACCAACGAGCGCAGCCTGACCCGCAAGCTCACCGAAGCCATGATGGCGCTGTTGCTGGAGCTGCACTACGACAAGCCGGAGATCCTGGAGGCGTACCTCAACGAGGTGTTCGTCGGCCAGGACGGTCAACGGGCGGTGCACGGTTTCGGCCTTGCCAGCCAGTTCTTCTTCAGCCAGCCGCTGTCCGAGCTCAAGCTGCATCAGGTGGCGTTGCTGGTGGGCATGGTCAAGGGGCCGTCTTCCTACAATCCGCGTCGTAATCCGGAGCGCGCCCTCGAACGGCGCAACCTGGTGCTCGACCTGCTGCAACAACAGGGTGTGGCGACGGCCGAGCAAGTCGAGGCGGCGAAAAAGATGCCGTTGGGCGTGACCAAGCGTGGCAGCCTGGCGGACAGTTCCTTCCCAGGCTTCATGGACCTGGTCAAGCGTCAACTGCGCGAAGACTACCGCGACGAAGACTTGACTGAAGAAGGCCTGCGCATTTTCACCAGCTTCGACCCAATCCTGCAGATGAAGGCCGAAGCCTCGGTCGAGGACACCTTCAAGCGACTGGGCGGGCGCAAGGGCTCTGACGAAGTTGAAGCGGCCATGGTGGTGACCAACCCGGAAACCGGCGAAGTCCAGGCCATGATCGGCAGCCGCCAGGCCAGTTTCGCCGGTTTCAACCGGGCCCTGGATGCGGTGCGCCCGATTGGCTCGCTGATCAAGCCGGCGGTGTACCTCACCGCCCTGGAAAAGCCGAGCCAATACACGCTGACCAGTTGGCTGTCGGACGAGACCTTCTCGGTCAAGGGCGCCGATGGCCAGGTCTGGAAACCGCAGAACTATGATCGTCGTTCCCACGGCACGGTGTTCCTCTACCAGGGGCTGGCGCATTCCTACAACCTGTCGACGGCTCGCCTCGGGCTGGAAGTCGGCGTGCCGAACGTCCTCAAGACCTTGGCGCGCCTGGGGGTAAGTCGCGAATTCCCGGCGTTCCCATCGATGTTGCTGGGGGCCGGTGGCCTAACGCCGATCGAAGTGGCGGCCATGTACCAGACGCTGGCCAATGGCGGTTTCAACACGCCGATGCGCGGCATCCGCAGCGTGCTGACCGCCGATGGCGAGCCGCTCAAGCGTTATCCGTTCCAGATCCAGCAGCGTTTCGATCCGGCCTCCATTTACCTGATCCAGAGCGCGATGCAGCGGGTCATGCGTGAAGGCACCGGCAGTTCGGTCTATAACGTGCTGCCCCGGACCCTGACCCTGGCGGGCAAGACCGGTACCAGTAACGACTCGCGCGACAGCTGGTTCGCCGGCTTCAGCCAGGACCTGCTGGCGGTGGTCTGGCTCGGACGTGATGACAACGGCAAGACCCCGTTCACCGGTGCCACCGGCGCGCTGCAGGTCTGGACCAGTTTCATGCGCAAGGCCGACCCGTTGCCGCTGGACATGCCGCAACCGGACAACATCGTCCAGGCGTGGGTTGATTCGCGTACCGGCCAAGGCTCCGACGCCAATTGCCCGGGCGCTGTACAGATGCCGTATATTCGCGGCAGCGAACCGCCACCCGGTGCTGCCTGTGGCGGCACGAATCCCGCCGAATCGGTGATGGATTGGGTCAAGGACTGGATGAATTAAGCAAAGAGGGTTTCAAGTGAACAAGTGGTTGATTCCAGCGGTAACGGCCGTGGCTTTGCTCAGTGGTTGCTCTACCGTGCAACGTGGTTCGATTCCGGTCGTTGACTCCGGCACCGCTGTTTCCAACAGTGAGCGGGTCTCGGCCAACGGCGGTTTCCGGCAGACGACGGTGAAGCGGCCGGTGCAGGGCCAGGTCCAGGCAATTCCGCAGGGCGACACCGGTGTCGTCGTGATGGTGCCTGGTGGTGGCGCGACGGCCTCGGCGCCGATCAGCAGCACGCCGATCACGCCGGGTCCGATCACGCCTGGGCCTATCGAAACCTCGCCGATCAATCAGGGCAGCTACAGCATGCCTTCGACGCCGAGCAGCATCCCGTCGGCAAGTTCCGGTGGCTTGTCCGCCGATGAACAACTGGACGGCCCGGTGCTGGCCCTGCTGACCACGGCGCAACAGCAACAGGCCGGCGGTGACCTCAACGGTGCGTCTTCCAGCCTGGAGCGTGCCCAACGTGTCGCTCCGCGCGAACCTCAAGTGCTTTATCGCCTGGCCCAGGTGCGCATGGCCCAGGGCGATGCGCCGCAAGCCGAACAACTGGCCCGTCGTGGCCTGACATTCTCCAGTGGTCGCCCGGCGCTTCAGGCCAGCCTATGGGAATTGATCGCCCAGGCCCGTGAGAAACAAGGCGATTCCGCTGGCGCGGCGTTGGCCCGTCAGAAGGCCAAGGTTTCGCTCTGATGGATACGCGTTTTCCTCAGATCGCCGATCAGTTGCTGTTGATCGAGCGGGAACTGCGGGTCCAGGGCTGGTGGAGCGATGTGTCGCCTTCGGCGCAGGCGCTGGCCAGTGTCGAGCCGTTCGCGGTCGACACCCTGGACTTCGAGCAATGGCTGCAATGGATCTTCCTGCCCAGGATGAAAGCCATCCTCGAGCAGGATCTTCCGTTGCCGAATGCCTCAGGGATTCAGGAAATGGCCGAAATGGTCTTCGCTGCTCGCAATGTGCAGGGCAAGGACCGGCAGTTGCAGGTCCTGCTAAAAGAGTTCGATCAGTTGATCAGCAACGCCGGCTGACCGACGTTACTGACAGTTCTCCTCGATTTGCTTGCGGGTCTCGTCGATCCGCAGGCGCCGCTCCTCATCGGTGAGGCGGCGCATTTCCCCCTCCACGTCTTCGCGTACCCTGGGATTGTTCTGCAATTGCGCCAGGTTGGTCCGGGCCTGTTCGCAGAACGCCTTGAGTTGGGCTTCCTGCTCGGCAATCTGTTTCTTGACCTGTTGGTCGATGGCCTTTTGGTCGCCAATGACTCCGCCAGACGGCGGTGCCGCCGGTTTGGCGGGCGGCGGGGCGGACTTGATCACGGTCGTGGCTTCCGTGCCTTCGGGCGGCTGGGCGCCGAAGTGGGTAACGCCCTGGGCGTCCACCCATTTGTAGACCTGACCGGCCATGCACATCGGGCTCAGGCCAACCAGCAGGCTGGCCGTCAAGAAGATCATTCGCATGCTGTTTCCTTGTCATGGGTTGCGCAATTGAAGCTAACACAGTTGCCGTTTAAAGGTTTTTTCTTGCGTTCTCATGCGCTTACTTCGAATAAAGCACATAGACGACTTGACTTGAAGGAGGCGAAACAGAAGAATCCAAAGTCCGCTGTAGAGGGACTGCCAGAAGCAGACCCACTCGGCAGATCATGAGGCGCACATCCGCGCCGACCTGTTACACCCGCAACGCGTTACCTCGCGCTGGGTGGGAAAGGCCCGCAACACTTGGGACGATCCCAATACTTGCTCAGTCAGTGCTGACGTAGTCGGCGACCACCGTCGCTCATGCTCTGCCGAGAAGTAAACCTATTAAGACCCGTCCCCTTTTTTGTGGGTCGGTATTCTGGCGTTTTAGAGGTGAACAACGTGGAGCTTTTATCTGGCGGTGAGATGCTCGTCCGCTTTTTGCGTGACGAAGGCGTCAAATATATCTACGGGTACCCCGGTGGTGCTCTTCTTCATGTCTATGATGCCCTGTTCAAAGAACCGGAAGTGACCCACATCCTGGTTCGTCACGAGCAGGCGGCCACCCATATGGCTGACGGCTATGCCCGTGCCACCGGCAAGGCCGGCGTGGTACTGGTGACTTCCGGTCCAGGCGCCACGAACGCCATCACCGGTATCGCCACCGCGTACATGGACTCCATTCCGATGGTGATCATCTCCGGCCAGGTGCCCAGCACCCTGGTGGGCACCGATGCGTTCCAGGAAACCGACATGATCGGTATCTCCCGGCCGATCGTGAAGCACAGCTTCATGATCAAGCACGCGTCGGAAATCCCTGAAGTCATGAAGAAGGCCTTCTACCTGGCTGAATCCGGTCGTCCGGGCCCGGTCGTGGTCGATGTCCCCAAGGACATGACCAACCCGGCCGAGAAGTTCGAATACATCTTCCCGAAAAAAGCCAAGCTGCGTTCCTACAGCCCGGCCGTACGCGGCCACTCCGGGCAAATCCGCAAGGCAGCCGAAATGCTCCTGGCGGCCAAGCGTCCGGTGCTGTACTCCGGTGGTGGCGTGATCCTCGGCGGTGGCTCCGCGCCGCTGACCGAACTGGCGAAAATGCTCAACCTGCCGGTCACCAATACGCTGATGGGCCTGGGCGCGTTCCCTGGTACCGACCGTCAGTTCATCGGTATGCTCGGCATGCACGGCAGCTACACCGCCAACCTGGCGATGCACCACGCCGATGTGATCCTGGCGGTCGGCGCACGTTTCGACGATCGCGTCATCAATGGTCCGGCGAAATTCTGCCCGAACGCCAAGATCATCCACATCGACATCGACCCGGCGTCCATCTCCAAGACCATCAAGGCAGACGTGCCGATTGTCGGTCCTGTAGAGAGCGTGCTGACTGAAATGGTCGCCATTCTCAAGGAAATCGGCGAGGTTCCAAACAAGGAGTCCGTGGCCAGTTGGTGGAAGCAGGTTGATGAATGGCGCGGCGATCGTGGCCTGTTCCCTTATGACAAGGGTGACGGCAGTGTGATCAAGCCGCAGACCGTGATCGAAACCCTGTGCGAAGTGACCAAGGGCGATGCCTTTGTGACCTCCGACGTGGGCCAGCACCAGATGTTCGCTGCGCAGTACTACAAGTTCGACAAGCCCAATCGCTGGATCAACTCCGGCGGCCTGGGCACCATGGGCTTCGGTTTCCCGGCGGCCATGGGCATCAAGTTGAGCTTCCCAGAGACTGATGTCGCCTGCGTCACGGGCGAAGGCAGCATCCAGATGAACATCCAGGAGCTGTCCACCTGCCTGCAATACGGTTTGCCGGTGAAGATCGTGATCCTGAACAACGGCGTGTTGGGGATGGTTCGCCAGTGGCAGGACATGAGCTACGGCAGTCGTCACTCGCACTCGTACATGGAATCGTTGCCTGATTTCGTCAAGCTGGCAGAGGCCTACGGTCACGTTGGCGTGCGCATCACCGAATCGAAGGATTTGAAGTCGAAGATGGAGGAAGCGTTCGCCATGAAGGATCGCCTGGTGGTGATCGATATTGCGGTCGACACCAGCGAGCACGTCTACCCGATGCAGATCAAAGACGGCTCCATGCGCGATATGTGGCTGAGCAAGACGGAGCGTACCTAATCATGCGACATATTATTTCCCTGCTTCTGGAAAACGAACCGGGTGCGCTGTCTCGTGTTGTGGGCCTGTTCTCGCAGCGCAACTACAACATCGAAAGCCTGACCGTGGCGCCAACCGAAGACCCGACCCTGTCGCGTCTGACGCTGACCACCGTAGGGCACGATGAAATCATCGAGCAGATCACCAAGAACCTGAACAAGCTGATCGAGGTGGTCAAGCTGGTGGACCTGTCGGAAAGCGCTCACATCGAGCGTGAACTGATGCTGGTCAAGGTCAAGGCCACCGGCGCCCAGCGCGCCGAGATCAAACGCACTACCGATATTTTTCGTGGGCAGATCGTCGATGTCAGCGCCAGCGTCTATACCGTTCAGTTGACCGGTACCAGCGACAAGCTCGACAGCTTCATTCAATCGATCGGCACTGCCTCGATTCTGGAAACCGTACGCAGTGGTGTCACCGGGATTGCCCGTGGCGACAAAGTACTGAGCATCTAAACCAAATTAGCGAATGGCCTGAACGGCCGGATATAGGGGAAATTCATGAAAGTTTTCTACGATAAAGACTGCGACCTGTCGATCATCCAGAGCAAGAAAGTCGCCATCATCGGCTACGGCTCCCAAGGTCACGCCCAAGCGTGCAACCTGAAAGATTCCGGCGTTGACGTGACTGTCGGCCTGCGTAAAGGCTCGGCCACCGTTGCCAAGGCCGAGGCCCATGGCCTGAAAGTGACCGACGTGGCTTCTGCCGTTGCTGCCGCTGACCTGGTCATGATCCTGACCCCGGACGAGTTCCAATCGGCGCTGTACAAGAACGAAATCGAACCGAACATCAAGGAAGGCGCCACCCTGGCCTTCTCCCACGGCTTCGCGATCCACTACAACCAGGTTGTGCCACGTGCCGACCTCGACGTGATCATGATCGCGCCGAAGGCTCCGGGTCACACCGTGCGTTCCGAGTTCGTGAAAGGCGGCGGTATCCCTGACCTGATCGCGATCTACCAGGATGCGTCCGGCAACGCCAAGAACGTGGCCTTGTCCTACGCTGCTGGCGTGGGTGGCGGTCGTACCGGCATCATCGAAACCACCTTCAAGGACGAAACCGAAACCGACCTGTTCGGCGAGCAAGCCGTTCTGTGTGGCGGTACCGTCGAGCTGGTCAAGGCCGGTTTCGAAACCCTGGTTGAAGCTGGCTACGCGCCAGAAATGGCCTACTTCGAATGCCTGCACGAACTGAAGCTGATCGTTGACCTCATGTACGAAGGCGGTATCGCCAACATGAACTACTCGATCTCCAACAACGCCGAGTACGGCGAGTACGTGACCGGTCCGGAAGTCATCAACGCCGAATCCCGCCAGGCCATGCGCAACGCCCTGAAACGTATCCAGGACGGCGAATACGCCAAGATGTTCATCAGCGAAGGCGCTACCGGCTATCCTTCGATGACCGCCAAGCGTCGCAACAACGCCGCCCACGGTATCGAAATCATCGGCGAGCAACTGCGCTCGATGATGCCGTGGATCGGTGCCAACAAGATCGTCGACAAAGCCAAGAACTAAGTCGCGAACTTGATCGAAAAACGCGGCCTTGGCCGCGTTTTTTCGTTTGGGCGGTGGCTTCTGGTATAAAGCTGCATCGTTTGCGGTAGAACCGTCGTCCCAGACATCTGTCGAATTTTTTCACACCGTTGCAAGGTATTGTCCATGAGCGAACGTCCCGACGAGCCAAACCAGGCTCCTGACGCCGAAAGCCTGTTGCCCATCGATGAGCACGTCGAAGAAGGCCATGACGCAGAAGGCCGTAAGGTCCGGCATCGTGGCATCTATCTGCTGCCGAATCTGTTCACCACCGCGAACCTGTTCGCCGGTTTCTATTCCATCATCAGCTCCATGAGTGCCCAGGCTGCCTTGAGCGCTGGCGATAGCGCAGGGGCGAGCCGTTACTTCGCGTTCGCCGCCATTGCGATCTTCGTCGCCATGGTGCTCGATGGCCTGGACGGGCGCGTGGCCCGCATGACCAATACCCAGAGCGCGTTCGGCGCCGAATACGATTCGCTGTCCGACATGGTCGCCTTCGGCGTAGCGCCTGCCTTACTGGCGTTCGGTTGGGCGCTGGGGGACATGGGCAAGGTCGGCTGGATGGTTGCCTTTGTCTATGTGGCGGGTGCGGCGTTGCGCCTGGCTCGTTTCAACACCCAGGTCGGCAAGGCTGACAAGCGTTACTTCATCGGCCTGGCCAGTCCGGCCGCGGCGGGTGTCGTGGCAGGTGTTGTCTGGGCATTCAGCGATTACGGCATCCAGGGTTCAAAAATGTCGTTTCTGGTGGCGCTGCTGGTTGCGGCGGCCGGGATGCTGATGGTCAGCAACATCAAGTACAACAGCTTCAAGGAGCTGGATCTGAAGGGGCGCGTGCCGTTCGTGGCAATTCTGGCAGTGGTGCTGGTATTCGCGGTGGTGTTCAGTGATCCGCCACGTATTCTGTTGTTGGTGTTCCTGGGTTATGCCGCCTCCGGACCGGTGCAATACTTGTTGCGTCTTCGCCGACGCTAAACGTTGCCTTAATGTAATTTCCCCCATACTCCGCAGTCTATTGGTGTACCTGCCCTCCAATACTGCGGAGTTGTCATGCTGATCAAGATCCCCAAGTCGTCCGACTGCCGTGAATCGGACGTCACGCCCGAATCCCTTTATCTATCCCGTCGTCAGATGCTCGGTGCAACCATGGCGGGTCTGGCCGTGAGCAGCTTGCCACGATGGGCCAGTGCTGCCGATGCGGCGCGTTATGCCGATGTCGAGCCCGGCAAGGCGCCGTCCTGGTTTGCCGAGAAACTGCCTTCGGTCCAATGGGGCGCGGTCACGGTCAAGAATGAGCCCATCACGCCGTTCAAGGACGCAACCCATTACAACAACTTCTATGAGTTCGGAACCGATAAGGGAGACCCGGCAGCCAATGCTGGATCGTTGAAGACCGAGCCCTGGAGCGTGGTCGTGGACGGGGAGGTGGGCAAGCCGGGACGCTACGGGTTGGAAGACTTCATGAAGCCTTATCAACTGGAAGAGCGTATTTATCGATTGCGCTGTGTCGAGGCCTGGTCGATGGTCATTCCGTGGATCGGCTTCCCCATCTCCGCATTGCTAAAGCAGGTCGAACCGACGTCCAAGGCCAAGTACATCCGCTTCGAAACCCTGCAGGATCCCAAGGTCATGCCGGGGCAGCGTTCCGGTTTCGCCTTGATCGATTGGCCATATGTCGAAGGCTTGCGATTGGACGAGGCCATGAACCCGTTGGCCATCCTGGCGGTTGGGATGTACGGACGGGAGTTGCCGAACCAGAACGGCGCGCCGCTGCGGTTGGTGGTCCCATGGAAGTACGGTTTCAAAAGTGTGAAATCCATCGTACGTATCAGTTTGGTGAGCGAGCAGCCGAAGACGACTTGGCAAAGCATTGCGTCTGACGAATACGGCTTTTATGCCAACGTCAATCCAACGGTCGATCACCCGCGCTGGACCCAGGCGCGTGAACGTCGTTTGCCGAGCGGGCTGTTCAGCCCCAATGTTCGCGATACGTTGATGTTCAACGGCTATCAGGATGAAGTCGCTTCTTTATATGCAGGGATGGACCTGAGGAAGGACTACTGATGCGTTTTCCAGTCTGGCGAGTCGGCGTCTTCATCGCGGCGGCGGTCTGGCCTTTGTTCTGGCTTTATGAGGCCTTGATGAACTCGCTGGGTCCTGACCCGGGCAAGGTGCTGGTGGATCGGCTCGGGTTGGGCACGTTGATCCTGTTGTTGATCACCTTGAGCATGACGCCGCTGCAAAAGCTGACGGGATGGGCGGGGTGGGTTGCGGTCAGACGGCAGTTGGGGTTGTGGTGCTTTACTTATGTGGTGCTGCATTTGAGTGGGTATGCGGCGTTCATATTGGGGTTCGACTGGTCGCAGCTGGGTGTCGAGTTGAGCAAGCGGCCTTACATTATTGTTGGGGCGCTTGGGTTTCTCGGCCTGCTGGCGCTGGCGGTCACCTCCAATCGCTACAGTCAGCGGCGGCTTGGCGTGCGCTGGAAGAAATTGCATCGGCTGGTTTATCTGATCCTGGTGCTTGGACTGCTCCATATGCTGTGGATCGTGCGGGCAGATCTGAAAGAGTGGTCGATATACGCCTTTATAGGTGCCGTACTGTTGATGTTGAGGGTCCCGCCGGTTATGCGCCGGATCCCGCGTTTGCTGGGTAGGAAAGTCCCTTCTGCAACAAAAGCGTAATTAGGGGTTGACGGCAGATTCTGGAAGTCTATAATTCGCCCCACTTCCGGCGCAGTCGAAACGGAAAACTCCTTGAGATTCAATGAGTTAAGTAAGTTTCGAAGGTGTTGGGCTTCAGGTCATCGAAGCCCGGAAGGAGCAGGTAGAGCGGTGTTGTTTGGCTCTATCGGCGATTCGATCTTCTCGGTCGAAAGCGGTGAAAAAGAGGTGTTGACAGCAGCGAGTAACGCTGTAGAATTCGCCTCCCGCTAACGAGAGATCGGAAGCGCAAGTGGTTGAAGTTGTTGATGTTTCCGAAGCGAAACTTTGAAAACTTCTTAAAATAACCGCTTGACAGATACACGGGGCGCTGTAGAATGCGCGCCTCGGTTGAGACGAAAGAATCAACCAACCGCTCTTTAACAACTGAATCAAGCAATTCGTGTGGGTGCTTGTGGAG
>NZ_LHVH01000033.1 GCF_001269885.1 Pseudomonas kilonensis | reverse complement strand
GAGATCTCACTGGGACCTTGAGTCCCCTGAAGGGCCGTCGAAGACTACGACGTTGATAGGCAGGGTGTGTAAGCGCTGTGAGGCGTTGAGCTAACCTGTACTAATTGCCCGTGAGGCTTGACCATATAACACCCAAGCAATTTGTGAACTCGAAAGAGACCAGATTGCGGTGTGTGAAGACGAAACGAACCGAAAGTTCGAATCTCACAAAACACCGACGCTATCACATACCCAATTTGCTGAAGCGAGGCCAACTGGCCACGACTCAGTACCCGAATTTCTTGACGACCATAGAGCATTGGAACCACCTGATCCCATCCCGAACTCAGCAGTGAAACGATGCATCGCCGATGGTAGTGTGGGGTTTCCCCATGTGAGAGTAGGTCATCGTCAAGATTAAATTCCGAAACCCCTATCTGCTGATGCAGGTAGGGGTTTTGTTTTTGCCCGCAGGAAAGTCTGCGAAAGCTCGTGATAAATTTGCACAGTTATTTCCGAGCTGGAGCACTAGAATAGCCCCACTTTAGCTGAGCCAGAGCTGTTTATGCCCGATCCGTCAGACATTGATAGGTTGTCAGATCTACCCCTGAGCGATCTGGTGGCGTGTCATGAGTGCGACCTGTTGATGCGCAAGCCTCAGCTGGCCCATGGTGAAAAAGCCGAGTGCCCCCGCTGTGGCTATGAGCTCTATGCTCACCGGCACAATGTAGTCGAACGCAGTCTTGCCTTGGTGATCGCCGCCCTGCTGTTATATGTGCCGGCCAACTTCTTACCCATCATGCAACTCAATCTGCTCGGGCAGTCCTCCCAGGACACCGTTTGGAGTGGCGTGGTCGGTCTGTTCGATACCGGTATGCAAGGTGTATCGGCGGTGGTGTTCCTGTGCAGCATGGGTATTCCGCTACTCAAGTTGCTTTGCCAGTTGGCTGTGCTGCTGACCATTCGCTTGGACGTTGGCCGTAGCTACGGTTTGTTGCTCTACCGCATTTATCACCATTTACGAGACTGGGGGATGCTTGAGGTCTACCTCATGGGCGTGCTGGTGGCCATCGTCAAGTTGGCAGACATGGCGGCCATGACCATAGGCCTTGGCCTGGTGTGCTTCATCAGTTTGTTGCTGGTCCAGGTCTGGTTGGAGGTGGTGATGTCACCGCATCAGATCTGGCAGGCGTTATCAGGAGAAGATGCCCATGCGGGCGATTGATGCAGGGATTCTGATCTGTGCGGAATGCCATGAGTTGAATCGGCAGGATGCTGAAGCCGACAACCAAACCTGTACTCGCTGCGGCGCGCTGGTTCACCCCCGGCGCCCGAACAGCTTGATGCGGACCTGGGCATTGTTGATCACAGCCGCGATTCTTTATATTCCGGCCAATATGTTGCCGATCATGACCGTCAACTCGCTGGGCCAAGGCGCCCCGAGTACGATCATGTCCGGCGTCATCGAGTTGGTACAACACGGCATGATTCCTATTGCCGCCGTGGTGTTCATCGCCAGTATCCTGGTGCCCACTTTCAAGCTGGTGGGTATCGCCTTGTTACTGTTTTCCGTGCAGCGGCACCAGCCCATGTCGGCACGGCAACGCATCCTTATGTACCGTTTCATCGAGTTCATTGGCCGTTGGTCGATGCTCGATATTTTCGTGATCGCCATTCTGGTGGCGGTGGTGAATTTTGGGCGGCTCGCCAGTGTCGAAGCCGGTCTCGGCGCGATTGCTTTCGCCAGCGTAGTGATTTTGACAATGATAGCCGCAGTAACCTTCGATCCCCGACTGATTTGGGATAACACGGAGTCGGATGACGACCATGACTGATTTGCCTACCGCTAAAACCCGACCGGCTTCGAACTGGTCGGCCATCTGGGTCCTGCCGCTGATTGCGTTGATCATCGGCGGCTGGCTCGGCTGGCGGGCTTATAACGAGACCGGAATCGAGATCAATGTGCGCTTTGAGAGTGGCGAAGGCATCCAGGTCAACAAAACCGAAGTCGTCTACAAAGGGATGCCGGTCGGAAAAGTGACGGCCCTTACACTCGATGACGAAGGCAGCTCCAAGGGGGTGGTCGCGACGGTCGAGATGAACAAGGATGTCGAGCAATACCTCAAGACCGGAACACGTTTCTGGCTGGTCAAGCCGAGCGTGAGCCTGGCCGGTATCACCGGCCTGGAAACCCTGGTATCGGGCAACTACGTGGCTATCAGCCCGGGTGAAGGCGAATCGGCCCGTAAATTCAAGGCCTTGGTCGAAGAGCCACCCCTGTCGGATGCCAAGCCGGGTTTGCACCTGACCATCAAGGCTGAACGATTGGGGTCGCTGAACCGCGGCAGCCCGGTGTTCTACAAGCAGATCCAGGTCGGCCAGGTGAAAAGCTACCTGCTCTCCGAAGACCAGCGCACCGTCGAAATCAAGGTCTTCATCGAACCGACCTACGCCAGCCTGGTGCGTAAACACACGCGTTTCTGGAACGCCAGTGGCATCAGCATCGATGCCAACCTCTCGGGCGTCAAAGTGCGCAGCGAGTCCCTGGCCAGCATCGTGGCCGGCGGGATTGCCTTCGCCACCCCGGAAAGCCGCAAGGACAGCCCGCCGACGGACCCAAGCCTGCCGTTCCGTCTTTACGAAGACTTTGACGCCGCTGCGGCGGGCATCCGGGTGAAGGTCAAGCTCAGCGATTTCGAGGGCTTGCAGGCCGGTCGTACACCGGTCATGTACAAAGGCATCCAGGTCGGCAGCCTGAAGACCCTCAAGGTCGATCCGGACCTGTCCAGCGCCACGGCTGAATTGACCCTGGACCCATTAGCCGAAGATTACCTGGTAACCGGCACGCAGTTCTGGGTCGTCAAGCCGTCGATTTCCCTGGCGGGGATCACCGGTCTGGAAGCGTTGGTCAAGGGCAACTACATCGCCGTGCGACCGGGTGACAAGGGTGGCGCGCCGCAACGCGAGTACGAAGCCAGGGCAAAGGCGCCGCCGCTGGACTTGCGTTCACCGGGCTTGCACTTGGTCCTGCTGACCGAAAACCTCGGTTCCCTGGAAGTCGGCAGTCCGATCCTCTACAAGCAGGTCAAGGTCGGGTCGGTGCAGAGCTACCAGTTTTCCCGCAAGAAGAAGCAACTGATCATTGGTGTGCACATCGAGAAAGAATACGAAGGACTGGTCAACGGCTCGACACGTTTCTGGAACGCCAGTGGCATCACCCTTACGGGCGGTTTGACGGGCGGGATCCAGGTCAAGAGCGAGTCCCTGCAAAGCCTGATGGCCGGCGGGATTGCCTTCGAAACACCGGAGCCCAATGTGCCGCTGAAAAGACGCATCCCGCGTTTCCGCCTGTTTGCCGATCATGAAGCGGCACAACAGCGCGGCACCGAGGTCACGATCAAGGTCGATCGCGCCGATGGTTTGCGCAGTGGTACGCCGATCCGGTTCAAAGGGTTGGATGTGGGCAAGATCGAGGATGTTGATCTCAGCGCCGACATGCAATCGGTGCTGCTCACGGCGCGTATCACCGAAGTGCCCGAGCGCATTGCCCGGGTCGGGTCCCAGTTCTGGGTGGTCAAGCCGGAGTTGGGGTTGATGAAGACCTCCAACCTGGAAACCCTGGTAACCGGCCAATACATTGAAGTGCAGCCTTCGGCGAAAAACCTCGGGCCGCAGAAAAGCTTCGTGGCCCTGGCCAACCCACCGGAAAGCGCGGTGCCCGAAGCGGGATTGAGCCTGGTGCTGAGCGCGGCCCGCCGTGGTTCGTTGAAGACTGGCGTGCCGGTGACCTACCGCGAGATTACGGTGGGCAAGGTTACTGGTTATGAACTGGGCCAGACCGCGGATCGGGTGCTGATCCATATCCTGATCGAGCCCAAATATGCGCCACTGGTGCGCAGCGGCACACGTTTCTGGAATAGCAGTGGCTTCGGTCTGGACTTCGGTCTGTTCAAGGGCGCGACGGTGCGCACCGAGTCGCTTGAAACGCTTATCCAGGGCGGTATTGCGTTCGCAACGCCGGATGGCGAACGAATGGGTAACCCGGCACGACCGGAGCAGACCTTCCCGCTGTTCGATAAGTTTGAAGATGAATGGCTGACCTGGGCGCCGAAGATCAGTCTCGGTAAGTAAGGTTATTGGATGTAGCACTTGTGGCGAGGGAGCTTGCTCCCGCTGGGCTCTGTAGGAGCTGGCGAAGGCTCGGGCCGCGTTCGGACGATCTTTTGATCTTGATCTTTCGCTCTGGACTCAATGGCAGTGGAAAGATCGCAGCCTCGTTGCACTCGACAGCTCCTACGGACTCAAAACCGGCGCAATAAAAAAAGGCCGCGATCCAATGGATCGCGGCCTTTTTCATGCCCGGCTATTCACCTCACACCGGATCCAGCTCCGGTTCGTCGGCCTGGACATTCACCGTGGCCTTCACCGCATCGTGACGACGGATGTATTTCCAGTCCGCTTCGTCGATGTAGATGCCGTTCGGCCCACTGCCGCCTTCCAGGTCGATGGCGACACTGGCGCAGACTTGCGGCTTCACACTGGCCAGGATCGGCACGAAGCCCAGTTGCAGGCTGGTTTCCAGCAGGGCGGCCTGGTTTTTCTCGTCGATGTCCGCGGCTTCGTCCAGGTAGTACGGCAGGCGCACGCGGCCGGCCTGTTCGCGGTCCATCAGGTGCAGCAACAAGTACATGTTGGTCAGCGCCTTGATGGTCATGGTGGTGCCGTTGGACGCCGCGCCGTCGATGTCGGTGTGGATCACTGGCTGGCCGTTGACCTTGGTGATCTCGAACGCCAGCTCGAACAGATCCTTGAGGCCGAGCTGGTTGTGGTTCGCCGCCACCAGCCGCGCCAGGTACTCCTTGGCTTCTTCGTTCTTGTTGTCCTGCTCGGCGCTCTGGCTGAGGTCGAACACCGACAAAGTCTCGCCTTCCTCGTACTGGCCGGCACTGTGGATGATCTGGTCGATGTGCTTGAGCGCTTCCTTGTTCGGCGCCAGGACGATCCGGAAGCTCTGCAGGTTGGACACCTGGCGCTTGTTGATCTCGCGGTTGAACAGCGCCAGTTGGTGCTCGAGGCTGTCGTAGTCGCTGCGGATATTGCGCAGCGTCCGGGCGATGTCGGTCACCGCCGCACGGCGCGCCTTGCCCAGGGTCAGGGCTTCGTCGGTGCGGTGGGCATAGGCGTTGATCAGCAGTTGCAGGCGTCGCTCCATGTCGTCTTCGCTGTCGAACTTGGCCACGCCCTTGAGGCGCACCTGGGCATACAGCGCTTCGATCTGGCCATCGACGCGCAGCAGCCCTTGCCAGCTGTCCTGGTAGTCATTGAGCAGCGGCAGCAGGTTGTCCATGGAGTCGTCGACCGGGTCCATGAACGGCGTGCCGAACGGCAGGTCCGCCGGCAGCAATTGACGACGGCGCAGGGCGTCGTCGAGGGTGCGTTGCTTGGCTTCCATGTCGGCGATCTGCCGGCCCACCAGTTGCAACTTGGCGGACAACTGCTGGACGCGCTCGGTGAAGGCATCGCTGGAGCGCTTGAGTTCGTCCTGGGCGGCTTCCATCTGCGCCAGTTGCTCGAGCTTCTCACCTTCCTCGGCACTCAGGGTCTGGCTGCGACGGAAGTCTTCCAGGGCTTTTTGCGCATCCAGGACCTGCTGGTACAGCGCCTCGGTCTGGGTCTTGCTCGCGGCGCGGTCGGCGGCCACGGCTTGCTGGGTCTTGAGCTGCTTGAGTTCTTTTTCCAGGCGCTCTTTCTGGTCGCGCAACGCGGCCCGGTCGGCCAGGGCTTGCAGGGCGGGTGGCTCGATGTGGGACAGGTCGATGGACAGGCCCGGCACTTCGAAACGCTCGCCCTTGAAGCCGTCGAGGATCAGCTCCATGGATTTGACCCACTCGCCATTCTCGTCCAGCGCGATGCCGTGTTCGCCCAGTGGCAGGCTGAACAGGGCGCTGTTGAACAGGCGCATCAGGCGTTCGACGTCCTGCTGCGAGAACTCTTCCCGCAGACGGGCGTAGCTGTTGTTGTCGGCGTGATCGAGTTGCTGCTTGACCGACTTCAGGCGTTTTTCCAGGTCGCGCAGGCGCTCTTCCAGGTCCTCGGCGCTGAACTGCCGGGACTGGGCCAGGGCGCCGGCCAGTTCGTCGTGAGCGTCCTTGGCGGCGAGCAGTTGCTGCTCCAGGACCTTGACGTCATCCACCAGGGCAAAGCGATGCTTGAGCACCGACAGTTCGCCGAGCCAACGCTGGATGCCGCTGATTTCCCGTTCCAGGCGCATCAGTTCCTGAGTACCGCCGCGCTGGTCGTTCTGCAGCGAGTCCTGCTCGTTGCGGTAGTGTTCGGCCTGGATGGTCAGCTCTTCCTTGCGCGCACTGGCGTAGTCCGACCAGGTGCCGAGCAACGAATCGAGCAATGGCGACAGGCGATGCAATTTGCCGCGCAGGCTGTCGCGCTGCTTCACGCCATTGGCCAGGGCTTCCACCAGCGGACCGGCCGCCACCAGGGAGTTGTAGTCCTGCTCCATGCGGCGTACGTCGCGGAAGGCTTCTTCGCACGCGGCGATGTAGTCCACGCTGCCGGAGCGCAGGCTGTGTTCGAACGCGTCGAGGAACAGTTGCTTGAGCTTGGCTGCAGTGATTTCGCGCATGTGCAGCAGGTTGATGAACAGTGCGCGGAAGGTCTTGAGGCTTTGCTCGCTGGTGGAGCGCAGCGGGATCAGCGTCAGGTCCAGCGGGATCGAGGTGTGGCCACCCACCAGCAGGCGTCGCAGTTCATCCGGCTTGAGTTCGTAGGCTTTCAGGCCTTCGCGCTCCAGGTTGGTGAACAGCTCTTTCTGACGCAGGCAGGTGTCATTTTTCTGATAATGGGCCAGGTCCAGTTTGCCAGCGTAGGCAAAGAACTGGTGACCGAAACCGCCGCCAGGGCCGCGACCGACCACGCCAATCACGTGTGGGCCGTGGGGCAGGGCGACTTCCACCAGGATGTAGCTGGTGTCCGAGGCAAAGTAGAAGCGCCGGGATTGCTCCAGGCTGTACTTGCCGAAGCTCATGTCCGACATGCGCGCCAGGATCGGGAACTGCAAGGCGTTGATCGAGGCGGATTTACCGAGGTTGTTCGCGCCATACACCGACAGCGGTTCTTCCAGCGGGAACAGACCGAGGCTGTAGCCGGCGGTGTTCAAAAGGGCAAAGCGGCGGATGCCGTAGCGTTCCTTGCTCATGCGTCGGTCTCCTGTTCTTCGGCAATGGCGCGGGCCAGTGCGTCTTCTTCGCTCTCGGCATCAAAGGGGCTGAGGTCCAGCGGATCGTCGGTCTGCAGCAGTTTTTCGTCGCTGTCTTCGTCGATCAGCACCGGCACCGGCAACGGCAACACACTGTGCAGGCTGGCGGCCAGGTCGCGGTCCTGCTGGACCGACAGGCACACGTCGAGGAAACGATGCATCGGCGGCAGGAAGCGGTACACGCCGTTCTCTTCGCTGGCAAAACCCAGTTGGGTCATGCGGCGCATGATTTTTTCTTCCAGCTCTTCCTGGGTCTGTACTTCGGCCTGGATGAACAGGTCGCGGTATTTTTCCAGCAGCGAAGGCAGCTCATCGCGGCCCAGGCTGCCGCCGTCGAGCACGGCAATCGGGTCGCGGCCCTGGTCGGCCAGGTGCTCGACCAGGATAAAGGTGAACAGGGCCAGGCGCTGGGCGGTCTTGTTGACTGCCGCGGCGGCCAGGTCCGGCACGAAGTAATAGAAGCCACGGGTGTCGCATACCAGTTCGAAGCCCAGGGCCTTGAACAGCGTGCGGTACTGGTCCTGGAAGTTCGACAGTTGCGCGTACAGCTCCGGGTCGCGACGGCTGACGTGGTAGCCCTTGAACAACTCGCGGAAGATCGGCGCTAGTTGGGACAGTTCGGATAGATCAAGATGCATGGGGGATGCTCGCAGAATCCTCGGCGGCGGTGTCGCCGGCCGAGAGCAGGGCGAAGGAGCGCAGGCTGACCTGATGCTCGTGAGTGTGATAGTCGCGGCGTTCCAGACGCTCGCGCTTGAAACGTTTTTCCCGCGACAGGCGCGAGAACCAATACAGCAATTCGTCGGTGGCGCCGTCCGGTTCCTGTTCCAGCAGCCAGGTCATCAGGTCCGGCATCGGCAGGGCATCTTCGCAGCGCTCGACCATCTCGCGCACGGTGCGTGGCGCACGCGGTGCCTCGCCGCCCTTGTGGGTCCTGTGGGACTTGGGGAAGCGCGCCGGTTTCGGCTCGAAACGGGCCAGCGCATAGACGTAGGCTTCGACCTGGCTGGCGCTGCCCAGGAAGGTGCTTTGCGGCCGGGTAAACAGTGGCATGGCGGCCTGCGGCACGGCATCGATGCCTTTGCGACGAATGGCGGCCAGGGCCAGAGCGGCGCCACGGGTCACGGCGTTGTGGCGGCGAGCCTCTTCGCGCAGCGGCAGGAGCAGTTCACGGGCATGCCGTAGGGTCAGCTGGGCGCTGGTCTGCATCTCGAGGATGCGCGCGTGGGTGCGCAGCAGCATGTCGTCGTCCACCAGATGGCCGAGGCGCTGCTGTTCGGTGAGCATGCGCAACAGCACGTTCTCGACCTTGCGCACGCCTTGCTCGAAGGCGCCGTCGGCATTCACCAGCTGGATCATCGGTTCGACGTATTCGTCCCAGGTCGCCAGCACTTCGGCGTAACGCTGGCGCAGCGGGATCTGCCGGTCGCTGGTCTTGGCCCGCTCGGCCACGGCCACCAGGGCCTGTTCGTCGTTGGCGAGTTTCTTGAGCACGTCGCGCACGCGCATGTCCAGCAGGCGCAGTTGGCGAGCCAGGTCGTTGCCGTCGCGAATGTCGAAGGCGTCCTGGATGTAGCCGGCCAGGCGCTCGAGGTGACGCAGGTAGGCTTCGATCTCCAGGCACAGGCCCAGGCGGTGTTCGCGGCGCAGGTAGGCGAGGAAGTCATGGATCTGGGCGTTGAGCTCGAAGCGGTTCGGGCTTTTCGCCACCGGTACGAGAATGTCCAGGCGGATCCACACATCCAGCAGGCTGGTGATGTCCTGGGGTGTGCTGTCCAGCTGTTGGGCGGCCAGCTGTGAACGCAATTCGTTGAGGCTCAGGGTGCCCTGGTCGAAGTGCTCGCACAAAGGTTCCAGCAATGCCCAGTGTTCAGCGAGGGCGCGCAAGACGCGCTTGGGTTCGATCATCGCAATGGCCGTCGGGTTGGCAATTAAAAGCGGCGATTGTACTGCATCGGGCCGCTTGCGATTCACCCCTTGGACGGACTGTCGTTTGCTATCGATCAACTATTGGCTCAACAGGGAAGCGATCCGCGCCGAAGGGCGGTAGAATCCCTCCCACTTTCAGTTATCCACAAGTGGCCGACCCTTGCTTATCGAGTCCCGTCGCCGCGCCTATCTGACCGCCATGCAGGTGGTCAACTGGCTGCCGCGTACCGAATTGCCGTTCGCCGCCCCGTCGCGGCCCGAGCTGCTGGAAACGCCCGAGCCCGAGTACATCGCGCCGGTCGTGACCGCGCCTGTGGCCAAGACGGTCGCCGAGCCGGTGGCGCCCGTGGCCGAGCGGCCGAAAATCGAAGTGCCGCGTCCAAGCCTGGCCTCGACCCGTACCAACGCCAAGCCGGTGGAGGAGGTTGTCGAGGCGCCGCCGAAGGCGCCCTACGTCGCGCCACCGCGTTTCGCCCTGCAACTGTTGCGGGCCGGGCGTTGCCTGCTGTTGGTGGAGTTGCCCACGGGTGAGCCGTTTCAAAGCCGCGATCCAGCCTATCTGCTGCTCAAGGACATGCTGCGCGCCGCCGGTCTGCCGGACAGCCCGCAGATCATTGGCGAACCGGTGCGCTGGCCGCTGTTGTCGCGCGGCACCATGGACCAGGGGCCCGAAGCGGCGCGGGATTTCGTCCAGGGTTTCGTTTCGGCGCGCCTCGAAGACGAGCCCTGCGTGTGCCTGTGGCTGATCGGCCTGCCCGCGGTGAAATTTGCCGGCGAGGCGGATGCCGAGGCGTTCAATCGTGAACTGCAGGTCGAAGGCCTGGGCTCGGCCTGGGCGTTGCCCGGGTTGGAATTGTTAATGGAAACGCCACAGCGCAAGGCTGATGTCTGGCAAGCCATGCGCCGGCTGATGGCGCGCTGGAAAGAATCGAATGAGTGACGCTGTATCGTTCCGCCCGATGACCGAGGCGGACCTCGACGCTGTACTGAAAATCGAATACGCCGCCTACAGCCACCCCTGGACCCGGGGGATATTTCTCGATGGGCTGGGCAAATACCAGATCTGGCTGATGTTCGAAGGCCAGCAGCAAGTGGGCCATGGCGTGGTGCAGATCATCCTGGATGAGGCGCACCTGCTCAACATCACCGTCAAACCGGAAAACCAGGGCCGTGGCCTGGGCCTGCGCCTGTTGGAGCACTTGATGTCGATTGCCTACAAGGCCGAGGCCCGGGAATGCTTCCTGGAGGTGCGCGACAGCAACCGCACGGCGTTCCGGCTGTATGAGCGCTATGGCTTCAATGAAATTGGCCGGCGCCGGGATTACTACCCGGCAGTGGGCGGGCGTGAGGATGCGGTGGTCATGGCGTGTACCTTGGTGGACTGAACTGCCACGCCCCCCTGTGGGAGCGGGCTTGCTCGCGAAGACGGCGGTAGATTCGACATTGATGCAAACTGATCCACCGCCATCGCGAGCAGGCTCGCTCCCACAGGGTCTGGTTAGCGCTTGCCATCCAGCGGATCGATAGCGGCCATTTCTGCCTCGTCCAGCCCATCACCCCCGCCAATATCATTTTCATCCACCACACTCAGGTCCCAGTCCGCCTGTTCGTCGCCGCCGGCCTCGAAGGCATCCCGGGCGCCGTCTTCGCGAATGAGGGTTTCCGGGCTCATGTCGTCGTCGGTCGATTCGTGATCATCCGTCGAAGCCCCGGTCAGCCCGGCTTCACGCACGCGTTCGCGAGGCATCAGCTGTTCGCGCTCATCTTTTGGCAGTTCGTCACCGATCTTCGCGCTGGGTTCTTCTTCGTCGAATTCCAACTCATGCATCGAGCCCATGCGATCCTCGTTGTCGTCAATGGGTTCCGGTTGCGTCGCATCGAAGGGGCGTCGTGAATCATTCATGGCAATTCCTCATACTGTGGGCCTTACTGGTGTCGACCGGCAGCGCATCCAGGAATTCCAATGCATCGCCGACGTGACCTCGACCGGCGGTCGTTTGTCACAGTTGCGCACTCTCAATCGAGGCTAGACAGCATGAACGAATTACAAGATCTGATTGATAACAACGCGCGTTGGGCCGATGCGATCAAGCAGGAAGATCCTGACTTCTTCTCCAAGCTGGCTCGTCAGCAAACCCCGGAATACCTGTGGATCGGCTGTTCCGATGCGCGGGTGCCAGCCAACGAGATCGTCGGCATGCTGCCGGGCGATCTGTTCGTGCACCGCAACGTGGCCAACGTAGTGCTGCACACGGACCTCAACTGCCTGTCGGTGATCCAGTACGCAGTGGACGTGCTCAAGGTCAAACACATCCTGGTCACCGGCCATTACGGCTGTGGCGGCGTGCGTGCCTCGATGCAGGACCGGCAACTGGGCCTGATCGACGGCTGGCTGCGTTCGATTCGCGACCTGTACTACGAGCATCGCGAGGCGTTGGGCCAATTGCCGACCGAGGAGGAACGTGTCGATCGCTTGTGCGAGCTGAACGTGATCCAGCAGGTGGCCAACGTCGGCCATACCAGCATCGTGCAGAACGCCTGGCACCGTGGGCAGAAGCTGTCGATTCATGGCTGCATCTACGGCATCAAGGACGGACGCTGGAAGAGCCTGGACACCACGATCAGCGGTTTCGAACAGTTGCCGCCGCAGTATCGGTTGCGTCCGGTCGACGCGCCTTGAGTCCGGTTCGTCAGTCGCGGTGACATTGACGGCGCCAGTGCCGTAGAAACTTCATTCCCTGCTCATTGGGCGGTTCGTCATAGCCGGTAATCCAGCCATGACAGTTGGACGAACCGCACCGGCAGGCGAACTGTCGATACAGTTTCTGTTCGGTACTGGCGTAGTCCATCGTCAGGCAGTCACCTTCATCGATACGGGCCAGTGACCACAGCCACAGTTCGCTCATGTCGAGGAAGACATTCGGGTTGCAGGAATGCAGCAGCAATCCTGCGAAGTGTGGGTCATACATGTGGACGTCCGGCAGGATCTGCAGCGTGTGCAGGCGCCGTCGGCTCACCAGTAACCCCGAAACCCTGCACATCCTCGTCATGGGCGCGAATGGTTTACGGGCGATGATGCCGTTGCCGTTGCCGCGGCCGTCGGTCGTGCGATGCACTTCGAAATCGTGCACCGAGGGGTAGCCCAGGCGGGTGCTGAGTGGTTTTTCCGGGTAGATGCAATCCCGGTGCTGTGAACAGGCGCGATCTGTGATGAACGTGGTCATGACAGTCCTTGTCGGTGCTAAACACTCGACTTTCTGGCGCTGGCGATCCTGCCGGCGGTCGTTGAAAAAACCCTGATAGCTTCGCCCAAGTCGGGGGCGTCATCTACTGTCGACTCTGACAGGTGCCAAAGGCGCTTTCCCGCGTCAGCGCCAGCCTACGCGGGAAAGCGCCTCAAGGTTTAGACCGCCTCGGCTGGCAGCGGCATCGGTACCTTCAGTTGCGGAAGTTGCGACTTGATCGCCGGCGTTTCGCATTTTTTCGCCGCTTCATCCGGCGTCAAGTTGCGAATGGAGGTGTAGAACAACTCGCAGGTCTTCTCCTTTTGCGTGACCTGCCAGGTTTGCGTGCACTGGTTCAGTAGGGGGGTCGGGTCGGTGCCCGGCTTGCTGCCCATGCCGGCCTGCCAGCAGGCGGCGCTCAGGTCCTGGCCCATGACTTTCAAGCCGGCGGCATCCGCCTTGGCTTCGTCACCGTCGTAGCTGTCCTTGTCGGCGGCGTACCAGATGTAGCTCGGATGGTTGGAGCCCAGGACCGGAACCTGGACCCCGCTGCCGGTTGTGATGGTCGCCAAGCCGAGCACACCCACGGTCTGGCCGTACTGGGTCTTGATCCAGTTCCGAACGGGCGCTCCGAAGGCCACCATCGGCAACGCGGCGCCGCTGGCGGTTTGGGTGACCTGTGTGACCATGGTGGTCTGGTAATCTTTGAAGTAGCTATAGAGTCCCTCCAATGTGCTGCCAGCATTGGACGGCGCTGCGATGGGCGCGATGTCGATGATGGTCTGGTAGGCCGGCGTCTGTTCAACCGCAATGCCGTTGACGGTCAGCAGCGTGGCCCAACGATCGGTGGTCGCCGACTCCAGGTAGTCCTGGGCCTGGGTCAGGGAGTAGTCCGGCGGGAAGTGCAGCAACTCGACACTCTTGCGGTTTTCCAGGGCCATGCCCAGCGGCAGGAACAGGTACCAGTTGTAGGACCATTTTTTTTCGCTGTTGAGTTTCGAGGCCCCGTTGTACGCCAGGTCCCCGGCGTCAAGCAGGGCCTTGAGCGGTTGGCCGTAGCTCTTCGGTACGCCGCTGATGCTGGCATAGACCTTGTCGTTATCGATTTTGACGTGGACCTTGGCCGTGCCATAGCCGTCGCGCTGCACGCTTTGGGTCAGGTAGTGCTCGACGGTCTGTTCCAGGGTCCAGTCGCGAAAGCAGATGACGTTGCAGTTGTTGGGGTAGGCAAAGAGGCGAGTGACGCGTTCGGTGCTGCCCAGTTGTACGTCAATGTCGGTGGCGTGCGCGGCGGCACTGAAGGCCAGGGCGGCAAAAGAAAGTGCGGCGAGTTTGGACATGCTCAGATCCTTTTCAGCGTGTGGGCCCCTCGAAACAGGGCGCATCCATACTGAAACAGACCGAGCCGAAGAAGAAGTGGGCCGATGGAAATATCGGCCCTTTTTTATGGCTTTATGGCATCACTGGCGGCAAATAACTCAATGTCGTCCCCAGTGCCCATAGCAGCGCCAGCACCAGCGGCGTATGCACCAGCAACTGGACGAAGGAAAAACCGATCAGGTCCCTGGCCTTCAGCCCCAAGACCCCCAGCAGCGGCAGCATGTAGAAGGGGTTGATAAGGTTCGGCAGCGCTTCGGCGGCGTTATAGATCTGCACCGCCCAACCCAGGTGATAGTTCAGGTCATTGGCCACCTGCATGACGTAGGGCGCTTCAATGATCCACTTGCCGCCGCCAGAAGGAATGAAGAAGCCCAGGACCGCCGAATAGACGCCCATCAACAGGGCGTAGGTGTCATGGGAGGCGATTTGTACGAAAAAGGTCGAGATGTGGTGGGCCAGGGTCTGGGCATCACTGCCTTTGACCGTGGTCAGCAGCGCGGCGATCGAGCCGTAAAGCGGAAACTGGATCAACACGCCGGTGGTGGTCGGCACCGCGCGGGCCACGGCGTCGAGAAAGCTGCGCGGCCGCCAGTGCAGCAAGGCGCCCAGCATGATGAACAGGAAGTTATACGTATTGAGCCCGGAAATGGCACTGATCGCAGGCTTGGTCGAAAACTCATGGAACAGCCAACCGGCCGCCAGCAGCACCAGGGCGATGATCAGCAGCGGACTGTGCTCCAGCCATTCCCCTGGGCGGGTACGGGGCTGCAACGCCGGCATACTGAAACTGGGGTCGATGCCACAAGCGGCGGCGTCGCGGGCACTGTTCGGCCCCGGGGCGGTGGCGTAGGCGACGATCAGGGAAATCACGATCAGCGCCAGCAACATGACCCCGGACTGCCAGAGGAAAATCGTCTGGGTGAAAGGAATGACGCCAGTAATCGACAGGATCGAGGGCGGCAGGCTGGCCGGGTTGGCCTGCAATTGCGCCGCCGACGAAGACAATCCCAGGGCCCACACTGCGCCCAGGCCCAAGTACGCGGCGGCGCCGGCGGCGCGGTAATCCATCTTCAGGTCGGTGCGTCGGGCGAGGGCGCGCACCAGCAAACCGCCAAACACCAACGACAGGCCCCAGTTGAGCAGCGACGCGACCATGGAAATCAGTGCCACCCACGCCACGGCGGAGCGGCCGTTGGTCGGAATCCGTGCCAGGCGGTCAATCAATTTGACGGCCGGCGGCGAACTGGCGACCACGTATCCGCCGATCACCACGAAGGCCATTTGCATGGTGAACGGGATCAGGCTCCAGAAGCCGTCGCCAAACGCCATGGCCGCCGCTGTGGGTGTGGCGCCGATGAATTGCGTCGCCACGGCGACCACCAGCACCGCCAGCGCGGCAAAGACCCAGGAATCGGGGAACCAGCGCTCGGCGAAACTGGAACAGCGCAAGGCGAAGCGGGCGGAACGGCTGTCTTCGATGTCAGTGGTCACGGCAATTACCTCGTTTTTATGGTTATGGGTATTGATGGCGGCAAGGCTTCAAAGGTCAGGCGCAACAGTAGAACAATCCAGTGACCATGGGAGGCTCATCGGGTTCGCGGGCGCCCTGGAATATTTTCGATAGGGGCTCGGGGCGCTCTTTAGAAAAAAATCGCCGGGCCGATGGCAAGGGAACAGCCATTTAATTCTTCTGCTGTCGGAGCTGCCCCATGTTCAACAACCGCCTGAAGCAGGAGCTGCTGGCTCTTCGCCAAGAACTGTCCAGCCTTGCGCAAGTCAAGGAAAGCCTGGATCGCGAAATGCTTGGCCTCACCCTGGATGCCGATGGACGGATTCAATCGGTCAATCAGAATTTCCTCGACGAGATGCGCTACAAGAGCCAGGACTTGATTGGCCGGCCAGTGGATGAGCTGGTCCCTGCGTATTTGAGATCCAATGAGTTCCAGGTTCGCTTCAAGTCGGCGTTGACCCGTGGCGAGCACTTTTCCGGCGCCGTGCGCCTGCTGCGAGGCAATGGCCAGGAAGCCTGGCTGCGTTCGATCCTCCAGCCCGTGCGGGGTGCTGACGGGCGGATCCGCTATTTTTCGATGTACTCCAATGACCTGACCCGCACCATCGAGGCTTCCCGCGAGCATGAAAACCTCATCGGCGCGTTGGTGCGTTCAACGGCGGTGATCGAATTCGATTTGGGTGGTCATGTACTGACGGCCAATGATCGCTTCCTCAACGCCATGGGTTACAGCCTTGCGCAGGTCAAGGGCAAGCACCACCGCACGTTTTGTGAACCTGAGGAATACAACAGCGCGGCCTACCAGCAGTTCTGGAAGCGCTTGAACAGTGGTGAGTTTGTGGCTGGCCGCTTCAAGCGTCTCGACAGCAGTGGTCGTGAGGTCTGGCTGGAAGCCTCCTACAACCCGGTGCTCGATGCCAACGAGCGGCTGTATAAAGTGGTCAAGTTCGCCACCAACATCACCGACCAGGTCAACCAGGAAAAAGCCGTCGCCGAGGCGGCCAGCATCGCCTATAGCACCTCGTTGCAGACCGACAGCAGTGCCCAGCGCGGCACGACGGTGGTGACCCAGGCCGTGGATGTGATGCGCGACCTGGCCCGGCACATGCAAACCGCTGGCGAAGGCATCGAGGCGCTGAATGAACAATCCCTGGTGATCGGTACCATCGTCAAGACCATCAGCGGCATCGCCGAACAAACCAACCTGCTGGCGCTCAACGCCGCGATCGAAGCGGCCCGGGCCGGTGAGCAAGGCCGTGGTTTTGCGGTGGTGGCCGATGAAGTGCGACAACTGGCATCGCGCACCAGCCAGGCGACCGATGAAATCGTGGGCGTGGTCCGCCAGAACCAGGACATGGCCCGCAACGCCGTGGCACTGATGACCGACGGCCAGCACCAGGCTGAACACGGCCTGGCCCTGGCCGCCGAGGCGGGGACGGTGATTGTCGAGATCCAGGACGGGGCGAAGAAGGTGGTCGATGCGGTGAGTCAGTTTGCCAACCAGCTATCGACTTGAGAGACCTGCTGAGCGAGCCGCCGCTATCGCGAGCAAGCTCGCTTGTATGGTAGGACTTGAAGGGAGGAGGAGGGACAAAGCTCGATTCTGACTGTTAGCCGCAGTACAGACCGTGGGAGATTTCACCCCTCCTCCTTTCACCCAAGCGCCGATAAAGAATGCATCTGGCCTAGACCGACGATAGGAACAAGCCTGCGCCTCTGGGTGAACCCTTCAAGTGTTCAAACCTTAGCCCGGAGGATTTTCAATGGCAATGCCGGTTTCTGTCGCAAAGCCGATCGTGGGTGTTGATGTCGCCAAAG
>NZ_LHVH01000032.1 GCF_001269885.1 Pseudomonas kilonensis | reverse complement strand
TTGCTCAAAACGGCGTTTGAGCACCAGATAAAGGCCATGCAACGACTGGAAATCTTGCTCGAGAAAACAATCCAGACGCAGTTGGAAGCAGCTGGCTTGGGCGCTCAGCTCAAGCGTTGCATGAAAGTCGAAGGCATTGGCCTATTGAGCGGTGCCCGTTTGCTCACGTCGTTTCAGCGTGGAGATTTCAGAAATGCCGATGCCTTCATCGCTTTTCTGGGCCTAGACCTGCGTATATCGGATTCTGGGAAAAAGAAGGGACGCCGCTGCTTGTCTAAGCGAGGTGACCCAGAGGCACGTCGATTGATGCATAACGCCGCGATGTCGGCGAGGCGCACAGCGGCATGGAAGGGTTTTTATGAGGCACTGAGGGCCCGGGGACTCAGCACAACCGAAGCATTAGTGGCACTGGCCCGCAAGCTTGCCCGAGTGGTATTCGCCCTGCTGAAGAACCAGAGCGAATACTTACCGAAAGGCATTTAAGGGGTAGCCCCGTACCATAGAATCTCCCACCGTTTTATCCGGGAAAGCCTTGATATTGTGTTCGCCGCCATCCCCTGTGGGAGCGAGCTTGCTCCCGATGGCGGCCACACATTCAACATCCTGGCACGCTGACTCAACCTGATCGACGAGTGCTCAATCCCCCAGTGCGGCACCTTCGCGCCGCGGGTCCGCGCCGCCGGCCAATGAAGTTTTCCCTTGCGCATCACGCACCCGGACGATCGCCTGGGTACCGCTGTTCATGTCGATCTCGCTCACCGCATGGCCTTTGTCTTTCAGCGTCTGGATCAGCGTCGGGCTGAACTGTCCCTTTTCCAGTTCGGTGGGGCCATTGCGGCTGCCGAAGTTGGGGAGATTGATGGCGGTTTGCGGGTCCAGGTTCCAGTCGAGCAGGCCGATCACTGACTTGGCGACGTATTCGATGATTTGCGAGCCACCGGGGGAGCCGACAGCGGCCAGCAGCCGACCCTGATGATCGAAGATCAGCGTCGGCGCCATGGACGAGCGCGGGCGTTTGCCGGGTTCGACGCGGTTGGCGACTTTTTGCCCGTTTTCTTCAGGGATGAAGGAGAAGTCGGTCATCTGGTTATTGAGCATGAAACCCTGGACCATCAAGTGCGATCCGAATGCCGACTCCACCGTGGTGGTCATGGACACGGCGCCACCCTGGTCATCCACCGCCACCACTTGCGAGGTGGAAATGCGTAGCGGCGAACGGTCCGGCGCATAGGCCACCTGAATGCCCGGCGGTGTTCCGGGCTTGGCGACGCCCATGCTACGAGGGCCGATCAGGCTGGCTCGGCTGGCAAGGTAACCTTGATCGACCAACCCTTTGAGCGGCACGGCTACAAAATTCGGGTCGGCAATGTATTGGGCGCGGTCGGCGTAGGCCAGGCGCTCGGCTTCGGCGATCAGGTGCACCGCTTCGGGGGAGGGTTCAATGCCGGCGGGTTTAGCGGTCTTGAGGGGTTTCAAGGGGGCGAGGGCCGCGTTGCTGTCGCGCTGTTCCAGGGCCTGCAACGTCCCGAGGATCTGAGCCACGGCAACCCCGCCCGACGACGGTGGTGGCATGCCGCAGATTTGCCAGCGCTTGTAGTCGGTGCATAGTGCGGGCCGCTCCCGTGCGGTGTAGCCCTGGAGGTCGTTCAGCGAAAGACTGCCGGGGTTGGCGTGACCCTGCACCTTGGCGACGATCTCCTCGGCAACCGGCCCTTTGTACAAAACATCGGGACCTTCGTTGGCGATGCGCTTGAGCACGCCTGCCAATGCCGGGTTTTTCAGCACGGTGCCGACTGCCTTCGGGCTGCCATCGGCATTGAGAAAGTACGCCGCCATGTCGGGCGAGCCCGGCAACGACGGGTCGGACGCGATCAAGGCGTGCAGCCTGGGGGAGATTGCGAAGCCCTGCTCCGCCAGCGCGATGGCCGGCTCGAACAGCCTCGCCCATTCGAGACGGCCATGTTTGCGATGGGCCAGTTCCAGTCCGCGCAATACCCCCGGTGTACCGACGGAACGACCGCCGATTTGGGCGGCGGTAAACGGCATGGGTTTGCCGTCGGCTTGCAGGAAAAGTCTTTCGGTGGCGCCAGCCGGCGCCGTTTCGCGACCGTCATAGGTGCGCACGGCCTTGCCATCCCACAGCACGATGAACGCGCCGCCGCCGATGCCTGAAGATTGCGGTTCCACCAGCGTCAGCACCGCTTGCATCGCAATTGCCGCGTCGATGGCCGAGCCGCCACGTCGCAACATCTCCCGCCCGGCCTCGGCCGCCAACGGGTTGGCCGCGGCCGCCATATGCTTGTCGGCGTGACGGGCCTGCACATCGGTGCGGTAGCCGGACGTGATTTCCGGCGGGGAAGGTAATGCCGGTGTGGTCGTGGAGGAGGGCGGGGCCTTGCAGGCGCTAAGCGTTAGCGCAACAGCCAGCAACGAAACGGCTGACAGACGATGAAGGTTTGGTTTCAGATCTATAAGCACGTGTCGCTCCATCCGTGGGCCTGGGGTATGGAAATTGACTGTAGCGATGCGAGGCGTGGGGCGCAAATCAACAAGGCTTCTTGCCACAGGGGCGTGCAAATAAATCCAGAGAGGGTGGGTACTTTTCTCAAGGCATAAAAAACGGCTTATCTTTCGATAAGCCGTTTTAGTACTGTGATGGCCTCTTCTGTGAGAATGCCATATTCAAAGCGTGAATCGACGCATTGTAACATTCAGGCGATCCGCCAACTGTTGCATGCTCGCTGCGGATTGGCTCAGGGTATTGGTCGCGACGCTGGTTTCCTCGGTCATTTGTGCCACTCGATCGACGTATTCAGCTACCAGCAAACTAGCAGAGCGTTGTTCCTGTAGCGCCGAGGCAATACCGGCGACAACGTCTTGCATGCGAGTATTGCTTCGGCGGATTTCATCCATCGCCATGCCCGCGGCGTTGGAGCAGCGCGCACCTTCCTTCACCCGATCTGTACTTTGCGCCATTGCCTCGATTGCCAACTGCGTACCTTGCTGAATGGCCTGAACCATACCGATGATTTCCTGCGCGGAACGCGCAGTGCGCCCGGCAAGCTCTCTGACTTCATCGGCCACCACGGAGAAACCACGCCCCTGTTCGCCGGCGCGGGCTGCTTCGATGGCAGCGTTGAGAGCGAGCAGATTGGTTTGGTCTGCGACCTGCTTGATAACTGCGGTGATAACGCTGATTTGACTCGACTGCTCTGCAAGTTGATTGACATTTTCTGAGGAGGCGGCTACTGCCGCCATGATGTTGTCCATTTCGGCTACCGCTTGCATCACCACCTTGCCGCCGTTCTCGGCGAACCCGTTGGCTTCGTGCGCGGTATTTCCCGCCACTTGGGAACTGTCGGAAATGTGGGCAATACTCACCGTTAACTCCTCGACGGCGGCGGACATCGAACTTGCCGCGTCGCTTTGCTGGCGGGTGCTGTTGTTGACCTGTTGAGTGGTAACAGCAAGTCCGGTCGCGGAGGTTGAAAGTTGTCTAGAGGCTGCATCAATTTCCCCGACAATGGCGCGGAGGTTGTCGGCCATGCGTTTCATCGATGCCATCACGCTGGCTTCATCGCCGCTGCGAACAGCAATCGCCATCTGCAGTTGGCCCGCCGCGATATCGTTGGCGATACGCGCCACGTCGTGCAGTTCACCCCCCAATTGATGTTGGATGATCACAGCGATACGCCAGCCAATCAGAACAATTAGCGACAACACCAGCACGCTTGCCACACCGGCAATCACCGTCCACTGGACGCGCACAGCGACCGCGTCGGCCGCGCCCTGGTTACCGAGCTGCTGATTATAGGCAAAGTGCTGTGTTATCGCGGCGTTCAGTTTGTCTGCAATGGCAACGCCATCAGTCAGCAGGTTGCGCGCCTGATCTTTATGGTTAGTACGCGATTGTTCCAAAACCCGCGCTGTTACCTCGTCGTAGGCTGCCGCGAGCGTTCGATCATCGGCCAACATTTGCCGATCTTTATCGTCGGAAATAAGCGGTTCATAATTTTTGAAGGCTGCCGCACGCGCCTCCCGTGCCTGCTTGATAGTGGTCTCGATCGCCGCCGTTGCGGCCGCGTCCGCATTGAGCACATGCGCCTGGATAGATACCCGCTGCTGCCAGAAGGCTGAGCTGGCCTCGTCCAACACGATGAGACTGGGCACCGTATTGACGTTGCCGTAACTCGCCGCATCGAATACAGCGCTGGCCTGATAGGAGCCGATGCCCGCCACCAGTCCCAAACCAAGAACTGCCAACCCGATCAAACAACTGATTCGCTGAACAATGGTCATGCATCTTCCTCCCTGGATAGGTCCAGTACAGCACACGCGTCACGGAAAAGTAGGTTTTGTCGCAGTAAATGTAATTTGCGCTGAGTTGTGGGGGGAGGGGGATACGCGATGTGAGGGGGACCGGATAGTCCAGGATGGACGTCCAGAAACAAGAAAGCCCGCACGAGGCGGGCTTCTTGAGGTGATTCATAGACTGCTGTAGACATCTATGAATCGGTACTTGGTGGCTACACAGGGACTTGAACCCCGGACCCCAGCATTATGAATGCTATGCTCTAACCAACTGAGCTATGTAGCCAAGTGGCGCGCATTATTCGCCGGTAACGAAGATGTGTCAAGCGTAAATCTGAAATATTTCTCTACGCTTTCAACCGCTTAACAATCCTCGCTGCAAATCGATATCAACCGAGCTGAAATCTCCCTGTGTTGGCACTCAGAGCCCGGCTTCCCTGGCTCAGGGTATCCGCCGCCAGGTTCACGGCCCTTGCGCCTTCAAGCAAACGCATCGCTGCCTGGTCGACCTGCTGGATATTGCCGCTGACCTCGTCGGCGGTGCTGGCTTGTTCATCCACGGCGGTGGCGATTTGCGCCAGGGTGTCGGTGACGCTTTGCACCGCGCTGGCAATTTCTCCCAGCCGTTCGCCAAGGCCGGTGACTGCTTGAGCGTCGGTCTGGGCCTGGCCGCAGGCGGCTTCCATCAGGCTGACGGCCTCGTTGACCGTGGCGCGCAGGCTGTCGACGGTGGCGGCAATCTGCTGTGTGGAGGATTGGGTGCGTTGCGACAGGCTGCGCACCTCGTCGGCCACTACCGCGAAACCACGGCCCTGTTCCCCGGCGCGAGCGGCTTCGATGGCGGCATTGAGGGCCAAAAGATTGGTCTGCTCGGCCACGCCACGAATGGTATCGACCACCAGTTGGATCTGTTGCCCCTGTTCGCTGACCCGTCCCAGTGCGGCGGCGGTTTCGTTGAGGCGCTGGTTGAGCTGCTGGATACTGGCCGTGGTGCGTTGGCTGTCGCGGCTGCTGTCAGTGGCGATGCGGCGGGTCTGCTGGGCGCTATCGGAGGCCTGTTCACAACTCTTCGCCACACCCTGGGAGGTGGCGGCCAGTTGTGTCGCGGCGGCAGCGATCTGGCTGATCTGCATTTGCTGGGCCTCGACTTCGCCCAGGGCGCCGCTGGAGTGCGTATTGAGGGTGCGCACGGCATTGCTCAACTGCAATGTCTCGTGGTCCACCCCCAGCAGGCTGTTGCGCAATTGCACCACGGCGACGTTGAGGGCGGTGCTGATGGCCGCCAGTTCATCGCGCCCTTGCACCGGTACTTGCAGGCTGAGATTGCCGTCGCGCAGGGCTTCGGCCAGCAGGGTGATGCCGCTGGCGCTGCGCCGGATCGACGCTTGCAGGCAAACAAAAAGATACAGCGCCGCCAGCAACAGGCAGCCCAGTACCGTCGCTACCAGGGTGAACTGGCGAATCGCCGAACCGTGGTAGTGGTCCAGCCGCGTATCCAGTGCCACCAGTGACTGTTGCCGCAGGGTCGCCAGATCGACGAGAAGGGCATCCATGTGTTTCTCGAAGTCTTCGGGCTTGAGACTGATGGAACCGCCGAACACGCCGTCATCCAGCACTTTCAGGCCGGCCTCCAAGTGCTTGAGGCTGCCTTGGAATTGTCCGGCCCAGGTTTGCAGATCGCTGGGCAGGCGGGTTTCCAGCAGTGCTCCGGTCTTGACCAGTTGGTCCCGGGCGTCGCCGATACGGCTGCGCAGGTCTCGCAGTTGCAGGCGACTCTGCAAGGTGAACTGGCCTGATACCACGGAGGCCTGGCCGACGCTTGCAAGGCGGCCGACCCGTTCGATCAGGTCTGGCGTCTGTTGGGTGGAGATCTGGGTCAGCAGATACGTCTCCAGCCAGGAAGCGAGGGTCAGGCGGTTGTCCATGACCATCTGCTCGCGCAAGGCTTGCAGAGCGCTGAGGGCGGCGGTGAAGCGGTCGTAACCATCTGGCCACCAACCGACGCTGCCCAGGCTTTTCGAATCCAGACCGTTGAGGCTGGTCTGCAGGGTTTGATAGCGGGCGAGGGTATCGGCTTCGGCCCCTTCGGTTTGCAGGGTATTGGCCAGGTCGTTGGCGGCCTGGTTGAGGGCCGGTTGCACGGCATCGTACGCCGCCATGGCGGCCAGCGTCGCCGGTGTCGGCTGCCGATTGGTCTCGGTAGCGCGCCAGCGGGCGGCGCGGTTGCGCTGGACGGTGAGCAGGTTGTCCAGGTTATCCAGGGCCAGCAATTGGCGCACCCCGGCGCGTTCCCCGGAAATCAGGCTGAGTTTGTCGCGATAGTCCTGGCCGATGAGCCACAGGCTGCCCATGAGCGGCAGGATAAAAAGCAGGAACAGCAATTGGAATTTGCGGGCGAAGCCGAAATGTCCCAACAACCTGATGCCTGGTGATAAAAAAGCCTGCATGCCCATACTCCCCCTGAACACCCTTGCACTATTTTTGTGCGCTTTCTACACAAGTGCCGAAACAGGTGCTCTTTTAAAAGGCCTCGAAAGTTTGTCCAAATCGGCTCGGTAGGCCAGCTCTGTAGCGAAACTTCCCATTCTCGGTCCCCTTTGTAAGGAGCCGCGTTGTAGGCCATTAACAAGGCAAGATTCAGACCATGGCGTTGAGCTATCACCTTGGATTTCGACAATTTTTCGAGTTCGATAGCTAGCTAAGGGGATAGCCTTGCTGCACCGAAAAATGGCACATTGACGCACCTGCCCGTGTGCACCCTCTGTCGTATGGAAACTCCCATGGCTATCAGCAATACCCAGGCCGAGATCCCAGCCGTTGCCGCCACTGCGCAAAGCAGTCCATTGGTCATGCGGATTATCGGCGCCGTGGCGCTGGCGCATCTGATCAACGACTTGATCCAGGCCGTGCTGCCGTCGATTTATCCAATGCTCAAGGACAGCTATGGCCTGACGTTCACTCAGGTTGGCCTGATCACCTTGACGTTCCAGTTGACCGCCTCATTGTTGCAGCCTTGGGTCGGTTATCACACGGACCGACACCCCAAGCCCTGGCTGCTGCCGGCCGGGACGGTGTGCACGTTGATCGGCATTGTGATGATGTCCATGGTCGGCAGTTTTGCCTTGATCCTGTTGGCGGCGGCATTGATCGGCATTGGCTCGTCGACCTTTCACCCGGAAGCGTCGCGGGTGGCGCGATTGGCCTCGGGCGGTCGCTACGGGCTGGCGCAATCGACGTTCCAGGTGGGCGGTAACGCCGGCTCAGCCTTTGGCCCGCTGCTGGCGGCGGCGATCATCATTCCCTATGGGCAAGGCAATGTGGCCTGGTTCGGGCTGTTCGCCCTGTTTGCGCTGTTCGTGCTGTACCGCATCAGCCGTTGGTATGCCAACCACCTGAACTTGTTCAAGCTCAAGCAAGGCCAGGCGGCTACGCATGGTCTATCCAAGGGCCGAGTCTTGAGTGCGCTGGTAGTGCTGGGGCTGCTGGTGTTTTCCAAGTACTTCTACATGGCCAGTTTCACCAGCTACTTCACGTTCTACCTGATCGAGAAGTTCGACTTGTCGGTGGCCTCTTCGCAATTGCACCTGTTCCTGTTTCTCGGGGCAGTGGCGGCGGGGACCTTCTTTGGCGGACCGATTGGCGACAGGATCGGGCGCAAGGCGGTGATCTGGTTCTCGATCCTCGGCGTGGCACCGTTCACCCTGATCCTGCCTCATGTCGACCTGTTGTGGACCAGCATCCTCAGCGTGGTCATCGGCTTCATCCTGGCCTCGGCGTTCTCGGCCATTGTCGTGTATGCCCAGGAGCTGGTACCGGGCAATGTCGGGATGATCGCTGGCGTGTTCTTCGGGCTGATGTTCGGTTTCGGCGGGATTGGCGCCGCGCTGCTGGGGCACCTGGCGGACATCCGTGGCATCGAGTATGTGTACTGGTTGTGCTCGTTCCTGCCATTGTTCGGGGTGTTGGCGATTTTCTTGCCGAGGACTCGAAAGGCTTGAGGCGGGGAGCATCGATGCAGCTGAGCCATCGCAATCGCGAGCAAGCTCGCTCCCACATGGGTTCTCGGGTGTTCAAGGTATCTACACACGACACAAAACCCTGTGGGAGCGAGCTTGCTCGCGAAGGCGTCGGCACATCCAACATCATCGCAACCTGACCCACCGCTTTCGCGAGCAGGCTCGCTCCCACATGGGGTTGTGGGTGCTAACACGGCTTTTTCTTCGAGCGGAACGCCCGCTCCTCATGCCTGCGATTCACCCCTCAAGGACGGTAGACACTGGCCTGGATGGCGCCGGGGTATTGCCTGAACCCGCCCGTGTTGCACAGCGGTGTCGACAGTTGGTAGTCACCCGCTGTCGTGGCGTTGGCGGTGCGCACATTACCGGCCGCGAACCCAGAGTAATCCTGAAAGGCATCGAACGAGGCGATTGGCTCGTCGAAGTAGTTGCCACGGGAAGGGTCGAAGATCGAGAGCGTGATCGCTACGCCACCAGGAAATGCTGCTTCGGCCTCGATCAACACGGTCTCGTAGGGATACAGGGTCTGTGGGGACGGCCCGGCGGAAGTGGGGGACGGATTGAACACCGTGGCCACCAGCGTGTTCGGGCTCAGGTTGGTAAGCGCGATGACCAGGTAATTGGCGTCATTGCCGCCGTAGGTGTAGGGCCGCGTCGTGGCGAACGCCCAACCGTTACTGCTGTTAAAGAAGTCGTCCTTCGAGCCGCCGTTGTCCCAGACCTGGGTGAGCGCGATTTCTTCCGGATAGATTGACCAGTCCGTCGAATCGGCGATCCAGTATTTGAAGTAGGTCCCGTCGATCGCGGGTGCGATGTACTGCGCGTAGGCGGGCACACCGTCGATGGGGTTGTTATTGACGTCCAGGTATTGGTAGATCTGGTATTTGGCCGGCAGCAGCATCTGCATCACCGACAACACGTAGCCCTGCTTGGCGGCTTTCACCATATTTCCGGTTTCACCGGAGTTCCAGAACAACCCGTCGGGCGCAGTGGAAGCGATCAGCGTATAGGTGATCTTCAGCTTGGCCCAGTCGGTCAGGATCGTGGATTCCATGGTGCCGAAAGTGTCCAGCAACCCTTCGAAGGTAGTGCTCAATTGTTCCCACAGGTCGGCATAGGCTACCTGGAACAGACTGGGAGAAACACTCGAACTCTGGGCCGCGACCGCCACATTGATGCCGCTCTGGAGAACGTTGGCCGCGACGGCGAAATAATTGATCTCGCCTTCCATCGTTTCAGCCGAGAGCACGGTGTAGATGACGCCCGAGAGCACCGCCAGGATGATGCCGCCGATATTGGTCGAGTCACCGTCCTCGAAGCTGGCATCCAGACCCAGTTCGGAGAGCAGCGCTCCCTGGTCCTCGAACAACAGGGAGTGGAAGCTGGTATAGCAGGCGAACAGGCTGTTGACGGCGCTCGCTGCGCTGAGCTCCAACTTCAACTGGTCCACTACGGGGTGCCAGACTTGCGCTGGGAACGCGTTGTAGTCCAGGCCGAGCATGTCTTGCCGGTAACTGTCCAGGGTGCTGGCGCCGTTGGTGTACTGCTCGCGCAGGATCAAATGGGGCTGATTGTTCATGGCCGCCAGTTTGTTGTTGATCCAGTCATAGACAGCCTGTTGGTCAGGCGTAAAGGCCGGGAAGGCCGGGTCGGACGCCGGCAAGGCCATGATGCTGTCCAGGGGCGTGGTAGGCATGAAATACCATTGGCTCGAGGTGTCGGTGTCTTGCATCTGTACCGAGCCCCCCGTGATATCGACACTCAGATACTGGTTCGAAGCGCTGTTCTGGATGGCCGTGGGGCCGAGTCCCGTTCCCCAGAGCCAAGTCTGCTCGACCGGGACGGGTACGCTCTGTGTGGTGTTGGTTGGCGTACTGCTGCCGGTGTCCTGGCCCAGCACCAACCCGGCGAGCAGGCCGCTGAGTAGGCGTCCATCGGCGGTGACTTGCCAGATCTGGTTGGGCGAACCGGCCACGAAGGGGCTCAACGTCACGCCGTCGGAACTGGCGGTGAGTACATGGGGCACGCCTTTCACGGGCGCGACGAGGCTGCTTTGCACATTGACCCAGCGAGTCGGTGGCCAAACCTGATAGTGATTGCTGCTCGAGGCCCAGCAGGCTTGGTTGAGGGTGTTGTACAGCACGAGGTTGCCGTCGGTCTGGACGAGCAGTTCCTGAGGCTCGATGCCGTTGGTGTAGGGCGACCATGCCACGTTGCCATCGCTGGTACCCAGGACCAGATTGCCATCGGTCTGGACATCGAAGTAGGCACCGTTGTTGGTGCCCGTGGCCCAGATCGCGCTGCCAGTGAACGAGCTGTTGGCCGCCACGGGGCCTGTGACGACCTGGTACAGCACCAGGTTGCCATCAGGCTGCAGCAGCAACACATAGCCGTTGCCGGCCGCTGCCGCCCATTGGCCGGGGAGCATCCGTGTGCCGGGTGGAATGTTGCCGTTGTCAGCCTGGACCGGCTCGCCGAGCGGGACCGTGAGGAAGGTGCTGGGGTTGGTGGATGTTGCCAGCGTTATATCGCTCAGGTTGTTCATGTTGATCTCCTTTTCACGACATTGAGTGGACGCCTTGCGGTTGTTTTCGGAGGTGAGTGAGCGCAGTGCATGGGTACGGCTGCGCTCCCACGAATCCGGCGCGCCTGTGCCTGCTACGCCGATGCAATTGATCGGGAAGTCTTTTCAAGTGTTGGGTCGCGAACAGGTCCCGGAGCGAATCAACCGCTCCAGGACTTGAGGTGGCCGAGGGAATGCTCAGCCTGGAGGGTGCCGTTCAATGTCGCCAGTGGCTGGCAGCACGGCACGAATGGCGGGGGCGGAGGCGGGTCTCTTTGTATATCCGTAGTTTGCGAGACTGTGCATGAGAATCTCCCTATCCATGCGGAAGAAGGCGTTTGAGCGTTGTGCCTTGCAGGACGCGCATAGAGTGTAGTCCGGCGCTCATATCTTGCCTGAGCTTCCCCCTTTTGCGGGGTGGTGACCCGTGCCGGGCAAAGAGTCAGTCCCAACTTGAAGCGCTGTGAATCTTGTACTTGATGAGTACGTCGCTGTTGCGACTAAAGTACTGGTTTGTATAAGCCTTAAGTGGGTATTTGTATAAAGGTTGGTCGTGTTAATTTGCTGTTGTGGTTAATGGTTAGAAGGGAATCTGCAGCATTATTCAAGGGTGACCCCTGTGGTGACTGGAAAAGCAGGCTTTCACATTCTTTCCACCTATCGCCCTTATTGTCCCGGACATAAGGCCTTCGGTTCTTGGTTTGATGACCTCTTCCGCGCTGCGGGCAGACAGGGGTTGCGCCCCCCACCTGCCATATTGAAATTCTTATAAAGAGCTGTATTGCCAAGTTCTTCCAAGGTGTTTGCCTTGGGGGCGGCGTAGCAGCCGTGATCGATTGTTATGCCGTGTCGTGCACACGTTAGATGCTGCCGTCTTTTGACGTTGGCCATAAATAGAATCAGGCGGGGAATGATATGAAGTTCAAGTCATTGCAGGCACGTATTTGTGTCACGGCAGGCGTATGCCTGTTTGTTTCATCCATCAGCCTGATTGTCTACGGGCTTTTTAGCGCCCGGGCCAACGAGCAATATGTCTCGACCGAGGTCAGCGCACTGGTTGAAAAATCAACGATCCGGGAAATCCAGAACCTGGCCGAATCCCGGGCCAACGCCATCCAGGCCAAGTTGCAGAATGCGCTGGATGCAGCCCGCACCATGGCCAATGCCTTCGCCGCCAGCAAGGCCTCGCAAAGCTCCCTGATATTGGGCCGTGAACAGATCAACAGCGTACTGCTCAGCGTCCTCAAGGATAACCCTGACTTCAACGGCACCTATTCCTGCTGGGAACCGAATGCGTTGGACGGGCAGGATCCGGCGTTCCGCAATGCAGAGGATGGCAATAACCCGTTGACCGGGCGTTTCACGCCTTACTGGACGCGTAGCGCCGATGGCCACGTCGCGGTGCAACCATTGGTCGAGTATGACTCCCCGGACCGTCACCCCAACGGTGTGCCCAAGGGCGGCTGGTACAGCGGCCCGCGCGACACCCTGAAGGAAAGTGTGCTGGACCCCATTCCTTATGTGGTCCAGGGGAAAAACGTCTGGCTGACCACCTTGTCGGTGCCCATCGTCTCCAACGGCAAGTTCTACGGAGTGGTCGGGGCTGACTTCGATATCGCGTTTATCCAGAAACTCAGCGAGCAGATGTCTGCCGATCTCTACGGCGGCAAAGGCACGGTTTCGATCTTGAGTAACCAGGGCTTGGTGGTCGCGGACAGTCAGCGGACCGACCTGATTGGCCAGCCGATCAAGGCCTTGTTGCCTGACTCCTGGGAAAAAGTGCTCCGCGATATCCAGGCCGGTCGGGGTGATGGCCTGCTCAATGCGCAAACACAGAACATCGAAGTGCTGATGCCCATTGCGCTTGGTCGCACGGGCAAGCCCTGGGCGGTGTTGATTCGCCTGCCCAAGGCGGTGGTCATGAGCCAGGCCATCGCCCTGGAGCAGGAACTGCAGGCGCGCAGCCTCAACAACAGCATCTGGCAGGTATCGGTAGGGTTGGTCATTTCGTTGTTGGCCCTGGCTGCCCTGTGGTATGCCGCGGCAAAAATCGTTGGGCCGATTCGCGAAGCCGCCGCCTTGGCCGCCACCATCAGCCTGGGGGATTTCTCCCGTCGCCTGGTGCAGAAATCCGAAGATGAAGTCGGGCAGTTGTCTGCGGCCCTCAACGACATGTCTGAAAGCCTGCAACGGCAGGTGCGGGTGGCCGAGCGCATTTCCGAAGGTGATCTGGACCTGGAGGTCCGCTTGTCTTCGCCCCATGACACCCTTGGCAAGTCATTGGAGAAAATGGTCAGCAACCTGAACCAGCTGATTTCCGAGGTTCAAATCAGCGCCACCCAGATCACCGGCAGCTCGGCGCAGGTCACCGACTTGAGTCAGTCACTCTCCGACGGGGCTTCCAATTCCGCCTCGTCCATCACCGAAATCAGCGCGGTGATGACGCAGATGGCCGCCCAGACCCGGGACAATGCCGCCAACGCCAAGAAGGCCGATGAGCAATCCCAGGCCTCGCGGGCCGATGCCGGGGAAAGCGACAAATTGATGAGCGAACTGATTGCCGCCATGGCCGAAATCGACAACTCGGGCAAGGACATCACGGCGATCATTACCACCATCGACAACATCGCCGCACAAACCAACCTGCTGGCCTTGAACGCAGCCATCGAAGCGGCCCGGGCCGGTGAGCTTGGGCGCGGTTTTGCCGTGGTGGCCGACGAAGTGCGTAGCCTGGCCGCCCGCAGTGCCGAGGCCGCCCAGCAGACTGCCGCGTTGATCGCTGATTCCTCGAGCAAGACCCAGCGCGGCATGATCATCGCCGGCCGGACCGCCGAATCGCTGAAGAACATCGTCAGTGGAACCGGTGCGGTGTCGAGCCTGGTTTCGCTGATCTACCAGGCCTCCAGCGAGCAGGCTTCAGGTTTGCAGCAGGCCAGCATCGGGCTTGAGCAGATCGACGAAGTGACGCAGAAAAACCAGTCGAACTCGCAAGAGTGCGCCGTGGCGGCCAAGGACCTTTCGGAGCGAGCTTCCCTGATGCAGCGGGTGTTGGGACGCTTCAAAGTCAAAAGAGGCTAATGGGCATCCGTGGCAAGTTCCCTCGCCACGGCGATCACAAACCTCGAATGAACAGCATTACGACATAGCAGGCTTTTTGTTATCCTCGCCGCCTTCTTTCATGGATGAATACCGGGACAAGCTATGGCTAACGACACCCCGTCACGCATCGGGACGATACTGCTAGGCCTGCTTTTTGCGCTGATTGGCATTGGCTTGCTGGGCATTGCCGTCAATCTCACCCTCGACCGTCGCGACTTCCTCGCCCGGGCACAGACCGCCGATGGCATCGTCAGCCACTTGAATGCCGGTGGTTCGCATCCTGAGATCGCCTTCACCACCGTCAGCGGTGAAAAAATCTCCTACCCCCAGGGCGGTTTTATCTTCGGTTATCAGAAGGACCAGCCGGTGCGGGTGCATTACCTGCCCGAGCAGCCGACGGCCAGCGCCATCGTCGATGCCCCGGCGGCACTGTGGGGCACTTCCGGGGTCCTGGGTTTTATCGGCCTGGTGTTCACCCTGGTCGGCCTGCTGAAAGCCATCCGCCAACGCGGTCGCGATGCGGTTCATTCACATAAAGGACTTTGAACGTATGAGCTACAACATCCCACTCCCGGTTAATGAGAGCCGCTGGCAGTACCAGACCGCTAGCGGCGGTGGCCTGACCGTGGTCATGGTGGCGGGCAGTGGTGGCTCGATTACCCTGCGCTCGCCCCAGGGCGAAGACGTCAGCTACCGCTATGGCGGGGTCGGCGTGGGTGTCGGATTTGGCGCCAGGCTGCCGCGCTTCGGCAAGATCAATATCCAGATCAAGGGCAAGGGCGTCAGTGCGGCCGGTGCGGCAGAGGCGTTTCCCAGCACCGGCAAGGTGTTTGTCAGCGACGCCCTGGTCGATCGCGACCTGACCAGTGACGACATCACCGGCCCTTGCATGTATACCGAAGTGGGCGTGGGCCTGGGGATCGGCGGTTCGGCCACGGCGCTGCTGTTCGGGCTCGATCCCAAGTTGCTGGCGTTGTCGGTGGTCCTGAGCTCCAACCCGGCCACCTCGCTCATCGCTTCGACCACGGTCAACCGGCAACTGGCACGCTCGGCCAAGGGCGCGGTGGTCATGGCCGGGGTGAACGCTGGCCTGCAGGCTGGTGGTGGCGCGGCGATCTACATGGGTTATCTGTTCTAGTCAGATTGTGCGAGCGGACAACAATCCCGGCATCTAAAACCTGTGGGAATGAGTTCGCTCCCACAGGGCGTTGCGCCCATAAAAATTGGCATGTACCGAAAGCATAATGAAAATATTAGTCATCGCTTCGCTCGGGTTTTTATCGCTCATTCAAACATCACTATCCGTTGCGGATAGTGCCAATGGGAAAAATCTCTATTTACAGAGATGTGCCATGTGTCACGGAGCAGATATCAAGGGGACGGGGCCGTTGGCTCATAAAAGCAATCCTCCTACGCCTGACCTTACAACTGCCGCTTTCAAGAAACGACTGAGTGATTATCCGGGTGTCATTGTGTCGTCGATCATACTGCGACCCAATGGGGATTTGATTCCGAGGACCTTGCGAGAGAATGGTGTGAAGCTATCGCCGTATTCTTGGAGTGTTAAGGATTTTCGCGATTTGAATCAGTATATGGGGGGGGTGATTTCAAAGAGCCGATGATTTTTGGGTTTTTTCTGCAGGCTGTTGTAGGTCTCGTGAATTCCATAGAAACTTGAGGGCCCCGTGTATATCCGTTATTTAGGTAACGGCTGCTTATGGTTCCGCTCTTACAGCGGGTCACTTTTGGAAGAGCGCCAAAAGTAACCAAAAGCGCTTTGCCCCACCACTCGGCACCTCGCCTAGGCTCGGTGTGCCCTCACTCCGGCATTGCTCCGTGGGCCGCCGCGAAGGGCCATCCATGGCCCAGCGCGGCTATCCCGGCATCCATGCCGGGATGCCCACTGCGCAATGCCTGCGTTCGGCCAGCGTGGTTAACGGGGCGCCCGAGATCAAAAGCCAAAGCAAAGCAAAAGCGCGGCACATCCAGCATTTATGTAGCTGCACCATCGCTATCGCGAGCAAGCTCGCTCCCACATTCAATCTCCAGTGAACAAAAAATTTATGTCCAACACAAAACCACTGTGGGAGCGAGCTTGCTCGCGAAGAGGCCGGCACATCCAATATCTTCATTGGCTGTGAAACCGCCTTCGCGAGCAGGCTCGTTCCCACAGGAAAAACGCGTTCGCAAAAAAGCCAGGTCGGCTGTCAGGCCGCCTCGATTTTGATTTTGATTTTGATTTTGATCTGGGGTGCCCCGTTAAACCACGCTGGCTGAGCGAAGGTATTGCGCAGTGGGCAACCCGGCATGGATGCCGGGTTAGCCGCGCTGGGCCATGGATGGCCCTTCGCGGCGGCCCACGGAGCGATGCCTTCGTTCAGGCATGCCGAGCCTAAGCGAGGCACCGAGTGGTGGGGCAAGAGCGTTTTGCTTACTTTTGCGCTTCTCAAAAGTGAGCCGCTGTAAGAGCGGAACCATAAGCAGCCGTTACCTAAATAACGGATATACACACCATCACCCGCAACACCACGCGCAATTTAGACGTTAAAGCGGAAGTGCATCACATCACCGTCCTTGACGATGTATTCCTTGCCTTCCAGACGCCATTTACCAGCCTCCTTGGCACCGGCTTCACCCTTGTACTGGATGAAATCGTCATAGGCGATGACTTCGGCGCGGATGAAGCCTTTTTCGAAGTCGGTATGGATCACGGCCGCGGCTTGTGGCGCGGTAGCCCCGACGCGAACGGTCCAGGCGCGGACTTCTTTTACGCCAGCGGTGAAGTACGTCTGCAGGTTGAGCATTTCATAACCCGCACGGATCACGCGATTCAGGCCAGGCTCTTCCAGGCCCAGGGCCTCCAGGAACATGTCCTTCTCTTCGCCGTCTTCAAGCTCGGCGATTTCCGCTTCGATCTTGTTGCAGACCGGTACCACGATCGCGCCTTCTTCTTCGGCGATAGCTTTTACCACGTCCAGCAGCGGGTTGTTCTCGAAGCCGTCTTCGGCAACGTTGGCAATGTACATGACCGGCTTGGTGGTCAGCAGGTGGAAGCCACGAACGATCTGCTTCTCATCGGCACCCATGTTCTTGATCAGGCTGCGTGCCGGCTTGCCCAAGGTGAAGTGGGCGATCAACTGCTCGAGCAGGGCTTTCTGGGCGACGGCGTCTTTGTCGCCACCCTTGGCATTGCGAGCGACTTTCTGCAGTTGCTTCTCGCAGCTGTCGAGGTCGGCGAAGATCAGTTCCAGGTCGATGATTTCGATATCGCGTTTTGGGTCGACGCTGTTGGAGACGTGAATCACGTTCTCGTCTTCGAAGCAGCGGACCACGTGGGCGATGGCATCGGTTTCGCGGATGTTGGCCAGGAATTTGTTGCCCAGGCCTTCACCTTTCGAAGCCCCGGCCACCAGGCCGGCGATGTCGACGAACTCCATGGTGGTCGGCAGCACGCGCTCCGGGATCACGATGGCCGCCAGGGCTTCCAGGCGAGGATCGGGCATCGGCACGATGCCGGTGTTCGGCTCGATGGTGCAGAAGGGGAAGTTCTCGGCCGCGATACCGGATTTGGTCAGGGCGTTGAACAGGGTGGACTTGCCGACGTTAGGCAGGCCGACGATGCCGCAATTGAATCCCATGGTGTTTCCCCTCGGATAAGTGTCAGGCCTTCTGGCTGTGCAGGTTTTTCATCGCGCGGTTCCATTCACCGGCGAGGATATCCGGCAGCACGCCGAGGGCAAAGTCGATGCTGGCATCGAGTTTTTCCTGTTCGGCGCGAGGCGCACGACCCAGGACAAAGTTTGAAACCATACTGGCAACGCCCGGGTGGCCGATGCCGAGCCGCAGGCGGTGAAAGGTATTCTGATTACCCAGTTGCGCGATGATGTCGCGCAACCCGTTGTGACCGCCATGGCCGCCGCCTTGCTTGAGCTTGGCAACGCCCGGAGGCAGGTCGAGTTCGTCGTGGGCCACCAGGATTTCTTCAGGCTTGATGCGGAAGAAACCGGCCAATGCCGCCACGGCCTGGCCGCTGCGGTTCATGTAGGTGGTGGGAATCAACAGGCGAACATCCTGACCCTGGTGCGAGAAGCGACCGGTCAGGCCGAAATACTTGCGATCGGCTGCCAGGCTGACGCCTTGTGCGTGCGCGATGCGCTCAACAAAAAGGGCCCCTGCGTTATGCCGGGTCTGTTCGTATTCAGCGCCTGGATTTCCCAGGCCAACGATCAGTTTAATGGCAGTCACGATAGGGGCCCTTCCTGGAGTGTGGGTAACAATGTCGCAATCAGGCGGTGTTGCGACAGTGGACAAAAATGGCGGATTTACCGTTAAGTAAACTTCGCGTTCTCGCCCGCTGTCTCGCTACGTTCCAGTCCGCGATGTTTCCGGTCACTCCGGCGACAGAGTGAAATTACTCTGCAGCGCCTTCTTCAGTGGCTTCTGGAGCAACACGTGGAGCGTGGACGTTGGCAACAGCCTTGTCATCGCCGTGTGCCAGAGCAACAAACTCAACGCCTTTAGGAGCCTTGAGGTCGGACAGGTGAATGATCGTGCCGACTTCGGCGTCAGCCAGGTCGACTTCGATGAATTCAGGCAGGTCTTTCGGCAGGCAGGTCACTTCGATTTCCGAAACAACGTGCGAAATTTCGCCGCCTTTCTTGATCGGAGCAGCTTCGCCAACGAAGTGTACAGGCACGATAGCGGTCAGTTTCTGGCCAGCTACTACGCGTACGAAGTCGGCGTGCATCACGTGGCCTTTGGCCGGGTGACGCTGCAGGGCTTTGATCACGACGTTTTGCTTGGTGCCACCAATGTTCAGCTCGATGATGTGGCTGTAGGCCGCTTCGTTTTCGAGCAGTTTGGCAACTTCTTTGGCCAGCATGCTGATGGACTCAGGGGCTTTTTCGCCACCGTAGACTACAGCTGGAACCAGGCTTGCGAGACGACGCAGGCGGCGGCTCGCACCTTTCCCCAGGTCGGAACGCACTTCAGCATTCAGAGTAAAATCGTTCATGTTGTATCTCCAAAATAGCCATTTCCGAATGACGTCTGCGACCGACGCCAAAGCGGTATGGGCAAAAAAGCCCCGCCCCAACATGAGTGTTGGGGCGGGGCGCTTTTCGTCAACGAGATCTCCTGGAAAGGGCAGGGCCCTTAACGGAACATCGCACTGATCGATTCTTCATTGCTGATGCGGCGAACCGCTTCGGCAACAACCGGTGCGATATCCAGTTGGCGGATACGCGCACAGGCTTGTGCTGCAGCGGAGAGCGGGATGGTATTGGTCACCACCAGCTCGTCCAGCACTGAATTTTCAATGTTTTCGATCGCTCGACCCGACAGCACAGGGTGTGTGCAGTAGGCAAAGACCTTGGCAGCGCCATGCTCTTTCAGGGCCTTGGCCGCGTGGCACAGGGTGCCGGCGGTATCGACCATGTCATCGACCAGAATACAGGTACGCCCTTCGACGTCGCCGATGATATGCATCACTTCGGAGTGATTGGCTTTCTCACGGCGTTTGTCGATGATACCCAGATCAACGCCCAGGGATTTGGCAACTGCCCGTGCACGCACGACGCCGCCAATGTCCGGGGACACGATCATCAGGTTTTCGAAGCGCTGATCTTCAATATCATCCACCAGGACCGGGGAACCGTAGATGTTATCCACGGGGATATCGAAGAAACCCTGAATCTGGTCAGCATGCAAATCAACCGTGAGGACACGGTCGATGCCGACTACGGTCAGCATATCAGCCACGACTTTCGCGCTGATCGCCACACGTGCGGAACGCGGACGGCGATCCTGACGGGCATAACCAAAGTAAGGAATAACAGCAGTGATACGAGTAGCCGAGGAGCGACGGAAGGCATCAGCCATCACGACGAGTTCCATCAGGTTATCGTTGGTCGGAGCGCAAGTCGGCTGAATAATGAAAACGTCTTTACCGCGAACGTTTTCATTGATCTCGGCAGTGATTTCGCCGTCGGAGAACTTACCGACAGAAATGTCACCGAGAGGGATATGCAGCTGACGTACGACACGCCGAGCCAGATCGGGGTTAGCGTTCCCCGTAAAGACCATCATCTTGGACACGCGCAGTACCTGAAGGCTGAGGGTATACCTGGATGAGTATAGGAAAATGGCAGGGGCGGCTGGATTCGAACCAACGCATGGCAGGATCAAAACCTGCTGCCTTACCGCTTGGCGACGCCCCTGTATCTGTTGCTGCGAGTGCCCAGCACTCGATTCCTTTTAGAGCAGGTCTTGCAGCTTGCGATGCAACATCGAAACGTTGCTTCCTTTTGCTACAAACCCTGTAAGGGTCTCTGTCAGAAGGGCCGAGACTTTATCAGCTTCAGCTTTGCTTGGGAAGCCCCCAAACACACAACTTCCAGTTCCGGTGAGTTTTGCTTCGGTAAATTTACCTAACAAATTCAAAGCGTTACGAACATCTGGATAACGCCTTGCTACCACCGGTAAGCAGTCATTTCGACTGTTTCCCTTGGGAACGGGGCGCACTTTAATGGGAGGAGAGTTACGTGTCAACAGTGGATCTGAAAAAATTTCTGCTGTACTTACAGATACTTGCGGCACCAGCACCAAGTACCAGGGTTCTTCGGGTTCCACCGGGGTGAGTTTTTCCCCGACGCCCTCGGCGAAAGCGGCGTGGCCACGCACGAAAACCGGCACGTCGGCGCCCAGCGTCAGGCCCAGGGCCGCCAGGCGATCCACGTCCCAACCCAGCTGCCACAAATGGTTGAGGCCCAATAAAGTCGTTGCCGCATTCGAGCTGCCGCCACCGATGCCACCGCCCATGGGCAGGATTTTTTCGATCCAGATATCGATGCCCAGCGGACAACCGGATTGCGCCTGGAGTTTTTTCGCGGCCTTGACGATCAGGTTGCTGTCGTGGGGAACGCCTTCGAACTCGGTGTGCAGGCGAATCACCCCGTCGTCGCGTACGGCAAAGGTGATTTCGTCGCCGTAGTCCAGGAACTGAAAAATCGTCTGCAACTCGTGGTAGCCGTCCGGACGACGGCCGAGGATGTGCAGCATCAGGTTGAGCTTGGCCGGGGAGGGCAGGGTCAGGCGTGCAGCGCTCATGTCATTGCCCCAGCTTGCGCGGCTGCCATTGCTTGATCACCAGCGTGACGTCGAGGTTGCTGCCGTGCAGCTTGATGCGTTCGGGCAGCCAATAACCGTTCTGCTGGGCATAGCTGAGGTATTCGATCTGCCAGTCATCCTGTTCGAGGTTGGACAGGCGGCTGTCGGCATCGAGGGTCAGGCGACTTTTACTGTCCGGTGCCGGCAGCCCGCGAACCCACCAGGTCAGGTGGGAAACCGGCAGCTTCCAGCCCATTTGTTCTTCCAGCAGCGCTTCGGGCGTGGGTGCCTCGTAGCGTCCCTGGTTGGCGACTTCCAGCGACACCTGGCCCGGCCGGCCGGTCAGGCGGGCCGCACCGCGACCCAGTGGGCCCGACAGGCGAATGTCGTAGTAGTCCTGGCGTTGCAGCCAGAACAGAGTGCCACTGCCGGAGTCTTTCGGGGCGCGGATGCCGATCTTGCCGTCGATCTGCCAGCCGTCGAGGCTGCTCAGTTGTTGCTTGTGCTCGCGCCATTGGGCCTGGTTGCCCTGGCCCTGGACGGATTCACGGGCGCCGAAGCCCGCGCAACCGGCGAGCAGGGCAATGAAGCTGAAAACGATGAGATGGCGCAAAAACATAATCTTAAAGAGTCTCGGATCCGGTCAGGCGTTTGATGGTGCTGCGCAAGATGGGGCTGTCAGGCTGATCCTTGAGGAATCGGCTCCAGATCTGCCGGGCTTCGCGTTGTTTGCCGTTTGCCCACAGGACCTCGCCCAGGTGAGCGGCGACTTCCTGGTCGGGAAAGCGCTCCAGGGCCTGGCGCAACAGGCGTTCGGCTTCGTCGAGATTGCCCAGGCGGTAATTCACCCAGCCTAGGCTGTCGAGTACCGCCGGGTCTTCCGGATTGATCTGGTGGGCCTGTTCGATCAGCAGTTTGGCTTCGTCATAGCGGGTGGTGCGATCCGACAACGTATAGCCCAGGGCGTTGAGGGCCATGGCGTTGTCCGGGTCACGCTGGATGATCAGGCGCAGGTCCTTTTCCATCTGGGCCAGGTCATTGCGTTTTTCCGCGAGCATGGCGCGGGTGTACAGCAGGTTCAGGTCGTCCGGGTACTGCTTCAAGGCTTGTTGCAGCACGTTCCAGGCTTTGTCGCCCTGATTGTTGGCCGACAAGGTTTCGGCTTCGATCAGGTACAACTGGATGCCGTAGTCCGGTTGGGAGTCGCGTTGTACCGCGAGACGGCTCTGGGCTTCGGCGGTCTTGCCATTGCCGATCAGGATATCGGCCTGGCGCAACTGTGCCGGCAGGTAGTCGTTGCCCGGGCCAACCTGGGCGTACTCGATCAGTGCGCTCTCAGGGTCATTGCGTTCCTCGGCGATGCGACCCAGGTTCAGGTGGGCCGAGTCGACGTGGCTTTCCCGGGCGATCAGGTCTTCCAGGTAACCCTTGGCCTCTTCCCAGGCCTTGGCTTCCAGGCAGACCAGCGCCAGGGAGTAGCGCAAGTCGTCGTCTTCCGGGTATTGCTGGACCAGGCTGGAGAACTCCACCTTGGCGTCGTCCATGCGGTTGTTTTCCACCAGCATGCGGGCGTAGGTGAGGCGCAGGCGTTTGTCGTCCGGGTACTTCTTGATGCTTTTTTCCAGCAGCGGCAGTGCTTCGTCGCCCCGGTTCAAGCCTTGCAGCAGGCGTGCGCGCAGCAGGATCGGCGCCACTTCGCCGGCTTCCGGCGGGTTGTCTTCCAACAGGGTGAGGGCGCCCTGGGTGTCACCGTCCTGTTGCAGCAGCAGGGCCTTGCCGAAAATCAGCTGGCCGTTGTTCGGGTGGCGCTGCAACAGGCGATCGAAGCTTTTCATCAGGCCGTTGCGAGTTTCCTGGTCGGTATCGGCGGCGGACAGGGCCAGGAAGTCGAAATGGGTGTCGCCCTTGCCCAGCAGGACTTTCTCCATATAGATCATGGAGTCGTCATAGCGCCCGGCCCGGGCCAGTTGCACGGCGGCGGCGCGCTGTGCTTCGAGGTCGTCCGGGGCATTCTTGGCCCAGATCAGCGCGGTATCCAGCGCGGGCTGGTCGGCGCCCAGGTATTCGGCAATGCGAAATGCCCGCTCGGAGATGCCCGGATCCTGGGTATTGATGGCCTGGGTCACGTAGTTGTCCAGGGCAATGTCGAAGCGATTGCGCTGGCCTGCCAGTTCGGCGCTCAACAGGCTGAAGATGGTTTCTTCGCTGAACGAGCCGTAGACCTTGGGTTTTTCAGGTACCTGCACACTGTCTTCGACGGGCGGCGTACCGTCCGTCGAAACGGGGGCCATGGACTGGCAGCCGCTGAGCAAGGCAAGGGCGAGGAGCAACGCGGAAGATCTATTCATATAGGAAGAGGACGACTAACCTGCGGTCGGATCATCATGACACAAGCCTTCGGTCAAACATAACCGCCCCGTCGATTTACAACCCCGGGCAGGGCGATAGAGATCGAGTGGTTGTTCTGAATCTGACGAAGTAGGACAATTGCCGGCTTCACGTCACCATCAGCGACTTTGAATGGCCTTCCTTGCACTCGGTATTAACCACAAGACTGCTTCAGTAGACGTCCGCGAGCGCGTGGCCTTTACGCCTGAGCAGCTGGTTGAGGCCTTGCAGCAGCTCTGCCGACTCACCGACAGTCGCGAAGCTGCGATCCTCTCCACCTGCAATCGCAGCGAGCTATATATAGAACAGGATCACGTTTCGGCCGATTCAGTCCTGCGCTGGCTGGCCGAATACCACAACCTGAGCTTTGAAGAGCTGCGCGCCAGTGCCTATGTGCACGAAGACGATGCGGCAGTTCGTCACATGATGCGCGTCGCCTCGGGGCTCGACTCGCTGGTGTTGGGCGAGCCACAGATTCTCGGCCAGATGAAGTCGGCCTACGCAGTGGCTCGCGAGGCAGGCACCGTCGGCCCGCTGCTGGGGCGCCTGTTCCAGGCGACGTTCAACGCCGCCAAGCAGGTACGCACCGACACCGCCATCGGCGAGAACCCGGTGTCCGTGGCGTTTGCCGCGGTCAGCCTGGCGAAACAGATTTTCAGTGATTTGCAACGCAGCCAGGCACTGCTGATCGGCGCTGGCGAGACCATCACCCTGGTCGCCCGCCATCTCCACGACCTGGGGGTCAAGCGCATAGTCGTCGCCAACCGGACCCTGGAACGGGCCAGTACCCTGGCCGAGCAGTTCGGCGCCCATGCGGTGCTGCTGTCGGACATTCCCGCGGAGCTGGTGCACAGCGACATCGTCATCAGTTCCACCGCCAGCCAGTTGCCGATCCTGGGCAAGGGCGCTGTGGAAAGTGCCCTGAAGCTGCGCAAGCACAAGCCGATTTTCATGGTGGACATTGCCGTTCCCCGGGACATCGAGCCGGAAGTCGGCGAACTGGATGACGTGTATCTCTACAGCGTCGACGACCTGCACGAGGTGGTCGCCGAGAACCTCAAGAGCCGGCAGGGCGCGGCCCAGGCGGCGGAAGAGATGATCACCGTCGGTGCCGACGACTTCATGGTGCGCCTGCGCGAGCTGGCGGCGGTGGATGTGCTCAAGGCCTATCGTCAGCAGAGCGAACGCCTGCGCGACGAGGAGCTGCAAAAAGCCCTGCGCCTGCTGGCCAACGGCGGCAGTGCCGAAGAGGTGCTGGTACAACTGGCCCGCGGCCTGACCAACAAATTGCTCCACGCCCCCAGTGTCCAGCTCAAGAAGCTGACCGCCGAAGGCCGCCTCGATGCGCTGGCCATGGCCCAGGAACTCTTTGCCCTCGGTGAGGGCTCACCGGATAGCTTTTCGGATAAAAAACCGCAATGAAAGCGTCACTGCTCAACAAACTGGACATTCTCCAGGACCGTTTCGAAGAACTGACCGCCTTGCTGGGCGATGGCGAAGTCATTTCCGACCAGAACAAATTCCGCACCTATTCCAAGGAATACGCGGAAGTCGAGCCGATTGTCGCCGCCTATAAACAGTTGCTCAAAGTGCAGGGCGATCTCGAAGGCGCCCAGGCGCTGCTCAAGGACAGCGACCCGGACATGCGCGAAATGGCCGTGGAGGAAGTCCGCGAAGCCAAGGATCAACTGGTTGAACTGGAAAGCAGCCTGCAACGCATGCTGTTGCCCAAGGACCCGAATGACGGGCGCAATGTGTTCCTTGAGATCCGTGCCGGTACCGGCGGCGACGAGGCGGCGATTTTTTCCGGCGACCTGTTTCGCATGTATTCGCGCTATGCCGAGCGTCGCGGTTGGCGGGTGGAGATCCTCTCGGAGAACGAGGGCGAGCACGGTGGCTATAAAGAAGTCATCGCCCGGGTCGAAGGCGACAACGTCTATGGCAAGCTGAAATTCGAATCCGGCGCCCACCGCGTGCAGCGCGTGCCGGCCACCGAGTCCCAGGGGCGCATCCACACCTCGGCCTGCACCGTGGCGGTATTGCCCGAGCCGGACGAGCAGGAAGCCATCGAGATCAACCCGGCGGACCTGCGGGTCGACACTTACCGTTCCTCCGGCGCCGGCGGCCAGCACGTCAACAAGACTGACTCGGCGATCCGCATCACGCACTTGCCTTCGGGCATCGTGGTCGAGTGCCAGGAAGAACGTTCCCAGCACAAGAACCGCGCGCGGGCCATGGCCTGGTTGTCGGCCAAGCTCAACGACCAGCAGACCAGCGCCGCCGCCAATGCCATCGCCAGCGAACGCAAGTTGCTGGTGGGCTCGGGCGACCGTTCCGAGCGGATCCGTACCTACAACTTCGCCCAGGGCCGGGTCACCGACCATCGCGTCAACCTGACCCTGTATTCCCTGGACGAGATCCTTGCCGGTGGTGTCGATGCGGTGATCGAGCCGTTGCTGGCCGAATACCAGGCCGACCAGTTGGCGGCGATTGGCGAGTAAGCACAGGTGAACAAATGACCATCATCGCCAGTCTGTTACGCGCTGCCGAGTTACCGGATTCGCCCACGGCCCGGCTGGACGCCGAGTTGTTGCTGGCCGCAGCCTTGGGCAAGTCCCGCAGCTTCCTGCACACCTGGCCCGAGCGGATCGTGCCCAGCGAGGCAGCGTTGCTGTTCTCCGAATACCTGCGGCGACGTCGTTCCGGCGAGCCGGTGGCGTACATCCTCGGGCAACAGGGTTTCTGGAAACTCGACCTGGAAGTCGCGCCTCATACCTTGATCCCGCGTCCCGACACCGAGCTGCTGGTGGAAACCGCGCTGGCGTTGTTGCCGGCCACACTGGCCCGGGTCCTGGACCTGGGCACCGGCAGCGGCGCGATTGCCCTGGCATTGGCCAGTGAGCGCCCGGCCTGGAAAGTCACGGCGGTCGACCGGGTGCTGGAGGCCGTGGCCCTGGCCGAACGCAATCGTCAGCGTCTGGACCTGCGCAACGTCACGGTGCTGAGCAGCCACTGGTTCAGTGCGCTGGAAGACGAGCGTTTCGAGTTGATCATCAGCAACCCGCCGTACATCGCGGCCAGCGATCCGCACCTTATCGAGGGCGACGTGCGTTTCGAGCCGGCCAGTGCCCTGGTTGCCGGGCCGGACGGGCTCGATGATCTGCGCCAGATCGTTGCCCAGGCCCCGGCTCATCTCGAGCCGGGCGGCTGGCTGATGCTTGAACACGGTTACGATCAGGCCGAGGCGGTGCGCGATTTGCTGCGCCTCCAAGGTTTTGCTGACGTCCACAGCCGCAAGGACCTGGGCGGTCATGAGCGCATCAGCCTGGGGTGCCGGCCGTGCTGAACGATCAGGAGCTGTTGCGCTACAGCCGGCAGATTCTGTTGCAGCACGTCGACATCGACGGCCAATTGCGTCTCAAGCAAAGCCGCGTGCTGATCATCGGCCTTGGCGGTCTCGGCGCTCCGGTGGCGTTGTACCTGGCCGCCGCGGGGGTGGGTGAGATGCACTTGGCGGATTTCGACACCGTCGACCTGACCAACCTGCAACGCCAGATCATTCACGACACCGACAGCGTCGGCCTGAGCAAGGTCGATTCGGCAATGCGGCGCCTGGGGGCGATCAACCCCGAGGTCCGACTGGTGCCTCACCGGGTGGCCATGGACGAAGACAGCCTGGCCGCGGCAGTCGTGGCGGTGGATGTGGTGCTCGACTGCTCGGACAATTTTTCGACCCGCGAAGCGGTGAACGCGGCCTGTGTCGCGGCGGGTAAACCGCTGGTCAGTGGCGCGGCGATTCGCCTGGAAGGGCAGTTGTCGGTGTTCGACCCGCGTCGCCCTGAAAGCCCTTGCTACCACTGCCTCTACGGCCACGGCAGTGAAGCCGAACTGACCTGCAGCGAAGCCGGTGTGATCGGGCCGCTGGTGGGGTTGGTGGGCAGCCTGCAAGCCCTTGAAGCCTTGAAGTTGCTGGCCGGTTTCGGTGAGCCGCTGGTGGGGCGCCTGCTGTTGATCGATGCCTTGGGTACGCGATTCCGTGAACTGCGGGTCAAGCGTGATCCAGGTTGCAGCGTCTGTGGTGGTCAACATGAGTGAAGCGCCGGTCGGTGTGCTCGACTCGGGTGTCGGCGGGTTGTCGGTGCTGGGGGAAATTCGCCAGCTGCTGCCCAATGAGTCGCTGTTGTATGTGGCCGACTGTGGGCATATTCCCTACGGCGAGAAGACCCCGGAATACATCCGTCAACGCTGCGCGATCATTGCCGACTTTCTCCTGGGCCAGGGTGCCAAGGCACTGGTCGTGGCCTGCAACACCGCAACGGTCGCCGCAGTTGCCGATCTACGCCGTGATTTCCCCCATTGGCCCATCGTCGGCATGGAGCCGGCGGTCAAGCCGGCGGCCGCCGCGACCCGCAGCGGTATCGTCGGTGTGCTCGCCACCACGGGCACCTTGCAGAGCGCCAAGTTCGCCGCTTTGCTCGACCGTTTCGCCACCGATGTGCGGGTCATCACGCAACCATGTCCGGGGTTGGTGGAACTGATCGAAGCGGGTGACCTGCACAACCCGGCCTTGTATCAATTGCTGCAACATTACGTGGACCCGTTGCTGGCAGCCGGCTGCGATACGCTGATCCTGGGTTGCACGCACTATCCGTTCCTCAAGCCATTGCTCGCGCGGATGATTCCGGAGCACATCAGCCTGATCGATACCGGTGCCGCCGTGGCCCGGCAACTTCAGCGCCTCCTGGCGGAGCGAGGGTTGTTGGCTGAAGGACCTGCCAGCGAAACGCACTTCTGGACGAGTGCAGACCCGATACATTTAAGAAAAATCCTACCGATGCTATGGCATTCGTCCGGCGTTGTGCGAAGCTTCGATCTGTAAAAAGAATGTGAAAACCGTGTGAAACGGGCTGAACTTCTGTTTGGATGCGGATTTCTATAGCTTTGTCTGTTTGTAACAAAACTAACTAAGTCTGTTCGGAAAAGGATGTTTCTAATGAAGCGCTTATTCTGCTTTGCCGCGTTTGCGGCTGCATTGTTGGGGCACACTTACACTGCACAAGCAGCAGGTGTGGAGTTTGGGGTTGGCCAGACCAGCGACTCGACCATGACCTACCGCCTGGGCATGCAGTTCGACTGGGACAAGAGTTGGCTGCAAAGTGATGTTGGTCGCCTGACCGGCTACTGGAGTGGCGCCTATACCTATTGGGAAGGGGACGAGACATCCAGCAATCACAGCCTGTCGTTCTCGCCTGTGTTTGTGTATGAGTTTTCCGGTCAGAACGTGAAGCCTTACATCGAGGCCGGTATCGGCGTGGCGTTGTTTGCCAATACCGAAGTCGAAGACAACAAGCTCGGTACGGCCTTCCAGTTCGAAGATCGCATCGGCTTCGGCCTGCGCTTCAACGGTGGACATGAAGTGGGCATTCGCGCCACTCATTACTCCAACGCCGGCATCAAGTCGACTAACGACGGTGTGGAAAGCTACGCGCTGCACTACACGATGCCGCTGTAACAAAACAGCTTGAGAACGGTGGGAGCGAGCTTGCTCGCGATGGCAATAGACCAGCCAAGATAAAGTTGTCTGAGCCACCGCTATCGCGAGCAAGCTCGCTCCCACAGTAGATCAGACCAGACCTTTATCGATACGCCGTCGCAATCCCTTGGCGTTCTTCCAGGCACTCCGGCGCGCCCATCTCGAACTCGCGGCAGATCAGCGGGCGCTTTTCGTAGATGGTGCACATCATGCTGTCGCGATCCAGGGCCGCGCACCAACCGTCATCCAGCCGCAGCATCACCTCTCCACCCCAGTCGTCCGTGTCGATAAAGCGCTCCGGGACCCCGGTGTCGGTGATCAGCATCACTTCCAACTGGCAGCAGCACGCCGCGCACGTCGAACACGTGACGGCCGATGTCGGGATTTCATGGACGGGGATGGTTTTCATGGCGCGCAGTGTAAGGCAATCAGCGGCTCAGGGTCGTCCCTTGATCGGATAGCCGTTTTTCGCCTGGCATGAGCCCATATCGGTCGGCACGGTTTCGGTCGACGAAGGCAAAGGCCAGAGTGCGGTCATGGACGCAATGGGAAGCGCGACTTCCCGCGGGCGTTCGACCAACTGATTCAGCACGTGCCGCGCTGTTTCGTCTGCCGACCAGTGAATCGGGGTTTGGGGGCAATCGTCGGGCCCCGGCAATGGGGCGTTGTAGCCAGGGTGTACCAGCGTCACATCGACCCCCGCGTATGCCAGTTCTGTCCGAGCCGATTCGAACAGATGACGCATCCCGTGGCCACCCGCTTCTACTTGTGAAGGGGGCAGGTAAGTCGCCGGGCTGGCAATACCCACCAGATGAGGTTCGGTCCCGGCGCGCAGCAAGGGCATGGCCACTTCGATGCAGAAACTGGCAGCCAGCAGATTGCTGCGCACAATATGCTCGATCAATGTGTGATCAGCCGGCTGCCCGTCAACGTACTCAGTCGTCCCGGCATTGACGATCACCTGATCCAGGGCGCCCCATTGCCGGGCGATCTGTTCGCCGATCTCGCGCACGGCCTGGCTGTCGGTCAAATTGCCGGGCACGGCCAGCACGTGTCCGGGATAACGTAGCGAAAGGGGTTCGCATGATCGGGTCGAGCGCGAACTGACGGCCAGGTATGCACCCGTCTGCAGTATCGCTTCAGCCAACGAAGCGCCGATTCCGTTGCCAGCCCCGGTGAGCCAATAGCGCCGTGGCAGTCTTAGACCCATTCCCTACTCCTTTCGATTGGACAGCGCACTGATTCGCAGCTTTTCAGTAGAGTCCGTACGACTAGTAAGACTATATGTTATCGGGTAAACAATGCATCCCGCAGGCTGGTAATTTCATGTTCGCTAATCGCCCATGCCTTCAAGGGCTGCGTCCCGTCGCGCCGGCAGGTTTCTGAACGCTGCCAGCGCGCGAGCCCTGGATTGGCTCAAGTCGACAATCGGTGCCGGATAATCCACGGCACCAAACAAGCCGCCTTGGGTATTTGGGCTATGGACCTGTTGCCTGTCCAGATCGTTCAGTTCAGGTAGCCAGCGTTTGATGAACAGGCCCTCACGGTCAAATTTTTCCGACTGGCTCAACGGGTTGAAGATGCGGAACCAGGGTGCCGAATCGGTGCCGGTGGACGCGCTCCACTGCCAGCCGCCATTGTTGGCGGCCAGGTCGCCGTCGATCAGATGCTGCATGAAAAAGCGTTCGCCTTCGCGCCAATCGATCAACAGGTTTTTGGTCAGGAACATGGCGACGACCATCCGCAAGCGGTTGTGCATCCAACCGGTCTCCAGCAATTGACGCATGGCTGCATCGATAATCGGCAGGCCGGTGCGCGCTTGTTTCCAGGCCTCCAGTTCTGCGGGGGCCTTGCGCCACGCCAGCGCCTCGGTTTCGGGGCGAAACGCACGATGGCGCGATACGCGTGGATAGCCCACTAGAATGTGTTTATAAAACTCGCGCCAGAGCAATTCATTGACCCAGGTCACAACACCGGCACTTCCGCTTTCGAATTCACCTTGGTTGGCTTGCAGCGCGGCGTGCAGGCACTGACGCGGCGACACCACGCCGGCCGCCAGATAGGCCGATAGCTGGCTGGTGCCGGGCTTGGCGGGAAAGTCCCGTTCGCCTTGGTAATCGTCGATGTGCTGCTCGACAAAGGTGTCCAGGCGCCGACGGGCTTCGGTTTCCCCGGCAGGCCAGAGGGCGCGTAGCGCTTCGCTGGGCGGTGCGAACCCATCGACTTGCGTCGGCACCGGGTCACGGGCAATGCCGTTGGGGGCCTGCCGGGCCGGCGTGGCGACCAGGCTCGGCAATGAAAAGTGCAGACGGCTGTAGCAGACCTTGCGGAACTGGCTGAACACTTGGAAATAGTTGCCGGTCTTGGTCAGTACGCTGCCGGGCTTGAACAGCAATTGATCGAGGTGGCTGTGAAATTCAACGCCCAGGTCATTCAGCGCGTGGGCGACTTCGGCGTCGCGTCGCGTTTCATTCAGGCCGTACTCTTCGTTGACATGCACGGCGGCGACGTTCAGTTCGCGACACAGCTTGAGCAGTACCTGCGGTGCCTGGTGCCAATGCGCAGCGGCGCGGATCAGCAGTGGGATATTCAATTCGGCCAGGGCCGCACTCAACGCGCCGAGGTTGCGCAGCCAGAAATCGATCTTGCACGGCGCGTCGTCATGGGCGCGCCATTGTTCGGGGCTGGTCAGGTACACCGCCACGCAGGGGCCCTGGGCTGCGGCCGCCGCAAGAGCGGTGTTGTCGTGCAGGCGCAAGTCGCTGCGCAGCCAGATCAGTTGCATGCTGTCTTCCATCTAAAGGAGTTCTCGGCGGCTCAGTTCGCGCTGAGCCGATAACGGGTCTTCGGCCCAGGACACGTCAATCATCGCAACGCCTGTGGATAACCTGGCCTGGTGGATCGACGCGGCGGGGCCGGCGATGATGATTGGGCAATCAATTGCGCCCAGCAGCCTGGGCAGTTGGGACAGGTTGAGGGCGTGACTGGAATACAGCAGGACGCCGCGGGCCTTGAGGCGCTCGACCGCCAGCGCCAGTTCGCCGGCCGGTAGCGGGCAGTCGAACACTTCCACCGGGCAGTCGGCGCTGCTGGCCAGCCAGGCGGTGAGCCAGAGGTGCGGCTCCTGGGGCGAGTCCGAATGATTGACCAGCAACAGCGGTGCGCCGCGCAACTGGCGGTTGTTGTGGTAGATCCGGCTGCCGAACTTGCTGCGCAGCCACGAGTACAGGAAGACCCGTTCCAGCTGCGCGCCGAACTGGCCTTGCCAGCGCAGGTGCAGCTCGGCCAGCAACGGCAAGAGCAACTGCTCGCACACGGTCCAGGGCGGGTACAGCGCCATCGCCTGGTTGACCAGGTCATCGATCTGGCGCTCGGCCAGTTGCGTCACCGCCAGCACCAGGGCATGGCGCTGACGCTGCCAGTCATTCTCCGGCACCTGGGAGGGTTCGCTCGGTGGCTGCGGCGTGTCCAGCAACGGCTTGATCTTGCTCACCGCAACGCCACGGTCGATCCAGGTGAGAATGCTCAGGATCCGTTGCACATGCTCGGCATTGAACAGTCGGTGGCCCTTGGGCGTGCGGTGCGGCACGATCAGACCATAGCGACGCTCCCAGGCGCGCAATGTGACGGCGTTGACACCGGTTTGCCGGGCGACCTCGCGTATGGGCAGCCAGCCTTGCGCCAAGGCCTTGGCAAAGTCAACCCCCAGGTCTTCGCTGGCGCTGGAGTCGGGTTCGTTCTTCATCAAATAGCGTTTCGCAAGCTGAGGTTTTCCGGGTGTGGTTGCAGGTAGACCTGCTGCGCCAGGTAAGGATCGGGGTGCTGGCGCAAGTGATGCTTGAGCAGCGTCAGTGGCACCACCAAGGGCACGATGCCGAGGCGATATTGCTCGATCAGATGCTGTACTTCCTGTTTGTCATCGGCGTCGATGGCGCGCTTGAGGTAACCGCTCAGGTGTTGCAGCACATTGGTGTGGGTGCGGCGGGTGGCACATTTCTTCAAGGCGGCCATCAATGCGCTGAAATAGCGTGGGCCCAGCTCATTGGGGTCGGCCTTGCCCATGTTGCCCAGCAAATTGCCCAGGGCCTTGTATTGCACCGGGTTGTGGGCCATCAGCAGGTATTTGTAGCGCGCGTGGAATTCGATCAGGTCGCGACGGGTCAGTCCGTCGCGGCGCAAAGGTTGCCAGGCGGCATAGGCGAACACCCGGGTCAGGAAGTTCTCGCGTAGCACCGGGTCGTTGAGGCGGCCGTCTTCCTCCACCGGCAGGTCGGGGTGGCGTTCGCAGAAGGCCTGGGCATAGATACCGCGGCCGCCGCCGTCCTGGGTCACGCCGTTGTGGTCGTAGACCTTGACCCGCTCCAGTCCGCAGGACGGCGATTTCTGCATGAAGATGTAGCCGCAGATATCATCCAGCTCCCCAGCCATCTGCTGCCCGTAGTCGGCCAGTGCCCGGGTCACGTTGAGGTCGCGATTCACCGTGCCGAGCGCCTCGGGATGTTCGGGGTTGCCCACCAGGCGAATCGGCTCCCGAGGGATACCCAGGCCGATGGCGACTTCGGGGCACACCGGCACGAAATCGAAATAATCGACGAGGGTGCGGCTGCACAACTGCGATTGCTTGTGCCCGCCGTTAAAGCGAACTTCAGCACCCATCAGGCAGGCGCTGATGGCGATTCTGGGTTTGGCGATGGCTGTGCTGGGCATGGGCGACCTCTGATTGCTAAATCTTGTACAGTTATTCATTTCTGTACAATATTTTCATCATAGGTCCGAACGTGCACAAGTCAACCGGATTTGTGGGGCGAGGCGACGTCAATCGGTGTCGCAGGCAGGCTGCTGTCTCTTTCGACAGCAGCGAAGGGCGATGGGTGACGCGATCTACTGCAGGCTTGCATGCAGGCGGCGTGCAGCTTCCTGGCCGCTGAGCCAAGCGCCTTCGACCCGACCGGACAGGCACCAGTCGCCGCACACATACAGGCCCAGGTCGGCATCGGCCAGCGCGCCCCATTCGTGGCTGCCGGCGGGGCGGGCGTAGAGCCAACGATGGGCCATGCTGAAGCTCGGTGCAGGCATCGCACTGTGCAGCAGTTCGGCGAAGGCGCCATGCAGGTGCTCGATCACCGCTTCCTTGGACAGGTCGATGTGCTGCCGGCTCCAGTCGCTGGTGGCGTGCAGGACCCAAGTGTCGAGCTTGCTGTCGCGTCCCGGTTTGCTGCGGTTGCGCGCCAGCCAGTCCAAGGGGCTGTCCTGTACGAAGCAGCCTTCCATGGGCGTATCCAGCGGCGCTTCGAAAGCCAGCGCCACGGCCCAGGTCGGGTCCATCTTCACGCCGGCGGCCACTGCGGCCAGCTTCGGTACGGCCGCCAGCAATGCGGTGGCTTGGGGCGCGGGCGTGGCGATCACCACTTGGCCGAAGGGGCCGTGGGTGAAACCTTCCGCGTCCTGCAAATGCCAGTGCTCCTGGCCGCGGTAGACCTCGGTGATCCGGCAGGCAAACTGCACTTGCAACTTGTCGAGCAAGGCGCGGGTGATGGCGCTCATGCGCGGCGTGCCGACCCAGCGGGTCTGTTCGTCTGGCGATGGGCTCAGTTGGCCGTTCTGGAAGTTGTAGAGTTGCGGGTTCCATTCCGCCGCCCAGCCGTTGGCTTGCCAGCGCTGGACTTCCGTGACAAAGCGGCGATCGCGGGCGGTGAAGTATTGCGCGCCCATGTCCAATGCGCCGGCGTCGCTGCGCTTGCTCGACATGCGTCCGCCGCTGCCGTGGCTTTTATCGAAGAGTTGAACGATGTGCCCGGCCTCCGTCAGGGCCTGGGCGGCTGAAAGTCCGGCGATGCCGGTGCCGATGATTGCGATAGGTACAGTCATGAGGGCCTCGTTTACCTTTCTGTACAGACTACGCCGTCGTTTAAACCTGTACAATTCGGGTTTTTGGTATAAGTTTTACCGTTCGCGTTTGGACAGGTTGTCCTATTGTTAAACACAGACCCTGTCCGATACGAAAAATCCCTGCTTATAAAAATAGACTAATGGGCCGGGTAAAACGCGATGCGAGGAACATCTCATGCACATATTGCTGACCGGCGGTACTGGTTTGATCGGACGTCAGCTCTGCCGCCTCTGGTTGGGGCAGGGACATCGCTTGACGGTATGGAGTCGTCGACCCGAAGAGGTGACGAAAATCTGTGGCGCAGATGTGCGAGGCGTTGCCAAGCTTGATGAAGTTGTCGAGCCGGTGGACGCGGTGGTCAACCTCGCGGGAGCGCCGATTGCCGATCGGCCCTGGAGCCACAAGCGCAAGATGTTGTTGTGGAGCAGTCGCATCACGTTGACGGAAGTTCTGCTGGCGTGGCTGGAGCGTTGCGAGCAGAAACCGCAGGTATTGATTTCCGGTTCCGCGGTGGGCTGGTATGGCGACGGTGGTGAGCGTGAGTTGACCGAGGAGTCGGGGCCGGTGAGCGAAGATTTCGCCAGCCAGTTGTGCATTGCCTGGGAAGAAACCGCACAACGGGCGGAGGCGTTGGGCATACGCGTGGTGCTGGTTCGTACCGGCCTGGTCCTGTCTGCCGAGGGCGGCTTTTTGTCGCGGCTGCTGTTGCCATTCAAACTGGCGCTGGGCGGGCGTATCGGCAATGGTCGGCAGTGGATGCCGTGGATTCATATCGACGATCAAATCGCCCTGATTGATTTTCTTCTACACCGCTTTGAGGCCAGCGGTCCTTATAATGCGTGCGCTCCGAACCCGGTACGCAACCGCGATTTTGCCAAGGCCCTGGGGCATGTATTGCATCGGCCAGCCGTGGTGCCGATGCCGGAACTTGCGTTGAAAGTCGCGCTGGGGGAATTGTCCTTGCTGTTGCTCGGCGGCCAGCGCGCCACGCCGGCCCGATTGCAGGCGGCGGGTTTCACATTCCGCTTCACTGATTTGCCTGCGGCCCTGGAAGACTTGTCCAGCCGCCTTTGAAATAGGACGTTGCATGACCGATCACGCGTTGCTTCTGGTGAATCTGGGTTCGCCTGCCTCCACTTCGGTGGCCGATGTGCGCCGCTACCTCAATCAATTCCTGATGGACCCGTATGTCATCGACCTGCCATGGCCGGTGCGGCGCTTGCTGGTGTCGCTGATCCTGATCAAGCGTCCCGAGCAATCGGCCCATGCCTACGCCTCGATCTGGTGGGAGGAAGGGTCGCCGCTGGTGGTGCTCAGCCGTCGGTTGCAACAGGCCATGACCGCACAGTGGACCCAGGGCCCAGTGGAACTGGCGATGCGTTATGGCGAGCCGTCCATTGAATCGGCGCTGGTGCGGCTGGCGAGCCAGGGGCACAAGAAGATCACGTTGGCGCCGTTGTACCCGCAGTTCGCCGACAGCACCGTGACCACGGTGATCGAGGAGGCCAAGCGGGTCGCGCGGGAAAAGAAACTCGATGTGCAGTTCTCGATTCTCCAGCCGTTCTACGATCAGCCCGAATACCTCGACGCCCTGGTGGCCAGCGCCAAGCCGTACCTGATGCAGGAACACGATCATCTGTTGTTGAGTTTCCACGGCTTGCCGGAGCGACATCTGACCAAGCTCGACCCCACGGGGTTTCATTGCTTCAAGGATGCCGACTGCTGCAAGAACGCGCCGCCGGAGGTCATGGCGACCTGTTACCGCGCGCAATGCATTCGCACTGCCGAGCTGTTCGCCCAACGCATGGGGCTCAAGGCTGGCCAGTGGTCGGTGTCGTTCCAGTCGCGATTGGGCCGGGCCAAATGGATCGAACCCTATACCGAAGCGCGCCTGGAGGAACTGGCCAAAAGCGGCGTGAAGAAAGTCTTGGTGATGTGCCCGGCGTTCGTGGCCGACTGCATTGAAACCCTGGAGGAAATCGGCGATCGCGGCCGCGAGCAGTTCCGTGCGGCAGGGGGGGAGGAGTTGGTGTTGGTGCCTTGCCTCAATGATGAGGCGCAGTGGGCGCAGGCGTTGAGTACCCTCTGCGAACGGGCGCCGATAGCTCTGTAAACCTCGAAAAGCATCGCGGGCAAGCCTTGCTCCCACAGATTTTGTCTTGACCACTCAAGCATGGTCCACTCAAGACCTGTGGGAGCAAGGCTTGCCCGCGATGACGGCAGTGCGGGCGATGAAAGTTCTGCGTTTTACTGGAACGGCTCATCCGCCTGCTTCTGCTTCCAGCTGTCATTGCCCGGCAGCAGCAGGTTCAGCGCGATCGCCACCACCGCGCACAGCGCGATGCCTTTGAGGCCGAAGTCGTCCGGCCCAGTGCCGGTGCCCACCAGCACACCGCCGATGCCGAACACCAACGTCACCGAAACGATCACCAGGTTGCGTGCCTCGCCCAGGTCGATCTTGTGGCGGATCAAGGTGTTCATGCCCACTGCCGCAATCGAACCGAACAGCAGGCACAGGATCCCGCCCATCACCGGCACCGGGATGCTTTGCAGCAGCGCGCCGAACTTGCCGATGAATGCCAGGCTGATGGCAAAGATCGCCGCCCAGGTCATGATCTTCGGGTTGTAGTTTTTGGTCAGCATCACCGCGCCGGTCACTTCGGCGTAGGTGGTGTTGGGTGGGCCGCCGAACAGGCCGGCGGCGGTGGTGGCAATGCCGTCACCGAGCAGTGTGCGGTGCAGGCCGGGTTTTTTCAGGTAGTCGCGACCGGTCACGCTGCCCACGGCAATCACGCCGCCGATGTGCTCGATGGCCGGTGCCAGGGCGACCGGCACGATGAACAGGATTGCCTGCCAGTTGAACTCCGGCGCGGTGAAGGCCGGCAGTGCGAACCACGGCGCGGCGGCGATTTTCGCGGTGTCCACGACGCCGAAGAAAAACGCCATGGCAAAGCCCACCAACACGCCGGAAATGATCGGCACCAGGCGGAAAATACCTTTGCCGAACACCGCCACGATCAGGGTGGTGAGCAGGGCCGGCATCGAAATCAGCATCGCGGTTTGATAATGAATCAGCTCGGTACCGTCGCCGGCCTTGCCCATCGCCATGTTGGCGGCAATCGGCGCCATGGCCAGGCCGATGGAAATGATCACCGGACCAATCACCACGGGCGGCAGCAGCCGGTCGATGAACCCGGTGCCCTTGATCTTCACCGCCAGGCCCAGAAAGGTGTAGACGAAACCTGCCGCCATCACACCGCCCATGGTCGCGGCCAGGCCGAACTGGCCCTTGGCGAGGATGATCGGGGTGATGAAGGCAAAACTCGAAGCCAGGAACACCGGCACCTGGCGCCCGGTGACGATTTGGAACAGGAGCGTTCCCAGGCCGGCCGTGAACAGCGCCACGTTAGGGTCCAGCCCGGTGATCAGCGGCATCAGTACCAGCGCGCCGAAGGCGACGAACAGCATCTGCGCGCCAGACAGGACCTGGCGCCAGAGCGGATCGTTGAACTCATCCTGCATGCTCAAGCGTCCTTCTGCTTGGTGCCGAAGATCTTGTCGCCGGCATCGCCCAGGCCCGGGATGATATAGCCGTGTTCGTTGAGTTTCTGATCGATGGACGCGGTGTAGATGGTCACATCCGGGTGGGCATCGTGCACGGCCTTGATGCCTTCGGGGGCCGCGACCAGCACCATGGCGCGGATGTCCCGGCAACCGGCCTTTTTCAACAGGTCGATGGTGGCGACCATGGAGCTGCCGGTGGCGAGCATCGGGTCGATGATCATCGCCAGGCGCTCGTCGATTTCCGGCACCAGTTTTTCCAGGTAGGTGTGCGCCTGCAGGGTCTGCTCGTTGCGAGCTACGCCCACAGCGCTGACCTTGGCCCCCGGGATCAGGCTCAGTACGCCTTCGAGCATGCCGATGCCGGCGCGCAGGATCGGCACCACGGTGATCTTCTTGCCGGCGATTTTCTCGACCTGGACCGTACCGGCCCAGCCGTCGATTTCATAAGACTCCAGCGGCAGGTCCTTGGTGGCCTCGTAGGTGAGCAGGGCACCGACTTCCTGGGCGAGTTCACGGAAGTTCTTCGTGCTGATGTCAGCGCGGCGCATCAGGCCGAGTTTGTGTCTGATCAGCGGATGGCGGATCTCGAGGATGGGCATGGGGAAGGCTCCGACGGCGGGCAAAAAAACCGGTTTAGATTAATCTATCCGAGGGTGTTGTCCTATAGACAATACGGAACGTTAGTCCACAAACGCTTGATCTGGCCGGGCGGGGTGCGTACCTTTGCCGGTTTTTCCGATCCGCTACCCCTGGAGAGCGACATGTCCGCTGATCTCGAGCATATCCGTCAAATCATGCGAGAGGCTGACTGCCTGTACACCGAAGCCGAAGTCGAAGCGGCCATCGCCCGTGTCGGTGCGCAAATTAACGACCAACTGGCCGAGGCCAACCCAGTGGTGTTCTGCGTCATGAACGGCGGGCTGATTTTCTCCGGCAAGCTGCTGACCTACCTGAACTTCCCCCTCGAAGCGTCCTACTTGCACGCGACGCGTTATCGCAACGAAACCAGCGGCGGCGACCTGTTCTGGAAAGCCAAGCCGGAAGTCTCGTTCATCGACCGCGACGTGCTGATCATCGACGACATCCTCGACGAAGGTCACACCCTGGGCGCGATCATCGACTTCTGCAAACACGCCGGTGCCCGCGCCGTGCACACCGCCGTGCTGATCGACAAGGACCACGACCGCAAGGCCCGTCCTGACTTGAAAGCCGATTTCGTCGGCCTGCCGTGCATCGACCGCTATATCTTCGGCTACGGCATGGACTACAAAGGTTACTGGCGCAACGCCAATGGCATTTTCGCCGTCAAGGGCATGTAATCGATGACTCGGCCAAGCTTTCTGGATCATGCACTGTTCGATGACTTGGCCGAAAAAGCTGCGGCCAGTCCTCGTGGGCGGCAGCACCATAACTTCCATGAGATGGATGAGCCGTGCCACCGCATGGCGGTGGGCTTACAGCCTTCGACCTACATCCCGCCGCACCGCCACCTGAGCGCCGACAAGGCGGAAACCTTGCTGGTGCTCAAGGGCCGGTTGGGGGTATTGATCTTCGATGAAGCCGGCGCGGTGGTGGACAAACGCATCCTGCAGGCTGGTGGTGATTGCCTCGGCGTTGACCTGCCGGCCGGTGTGTATCACGGATTGGTGGTGCTGGAAGCCGACAGCCTGATGTTCGAATGCAAGGCCGGCCCCTACCGGCCCGTGGGCGAGGGCGAACTGGCCCACTGGGCGCCCCGTGAAGGCGAGGCCGGCGTGGCGCAATACCATGCCTGGATGCGCGCCCAGTTCGACTAATACCTGTGGCGAGGGGATTTATCCCCGCTGGGTTGCGAAGCGACCCCAAACCGATCGACTCGATCAGCCTGACATAACGGGTTGCCTGTTTTTAGGGCTGCTTCGCAGCCCAGCGGGGATAAATCCCCTCGCCACATGAATTTAGCTGCCCATCTGCGCCCTCACTACAGATCAAGCCAGTCGTTAGTGGGCGGTGCTATTGGCAGCCAGCCATTGCTCGCTCTTGATCCGCGCCTGCTCCAGGGTCTGCACATACGCCAATTGCCGCTGCTCGCGATGAATGCCAGCGCGGCGCAGTTTCAGGCGCACCCTTGGCGCCGTCGCGACCAGGATCAGGCCGATGCCCTGCTTGCGGTAATCCTTCAGGATGTTTTCGAACGCGGCCAGCGCGGTCATGTCCAGCATGGGCACGGCGCTCATTTCCACGACCACCACCCGGACCCCCGGATCGAACTTGCGCAGCACATCCAGGGCTTTTTCCGCCGCGCCGAAGAACAGCGGTCCGCGAATCCCGTAGCAGCGCACATGCTCGGGCATGTCCAGCAGGGCCTGGTGGAAGTGGCGGGGCAGTTCGGCGCTGTCGGTCAGTTCGCTCATGCGCTTGATGAACAGCCCGGCGGCCAGCAGCAGACCGACGGCGACGGCCATGACCATGTCGAACAGGACGGTCAGGCTAAGGCAGGTCAGCAGCACCAGTACGTCGCTGCGCGGGGCGATGCGCAAGGTATGCAACACGTGTCCGGCTTCGCTCATGTTCCAGGCCACTATCACCAGTAGCGCCGCCAGGGCAGCCATGGGCAGGTAGCTGAACAATGGCGCCAGCAGCACCATCGCCAGCAGCACCACAAGGCTGTGAATGATCGCGGCCAGCGGTGAAGAGGCGCCGCTGCGCACATTGGTCGCACTGCGGGCAATGGCCGCCGTGGCGGTGATACCGCCGAACAGCGGCGCCACGAGGTTACCCAGGCCTTGGCCGATCAGCTCGGCATTGGGGTCGTGCTTGCTGCCGGTCATGCCATCCGCCACCACGGCGCACAACAGCGATTCGATGGCGCCAAGCATGGCAATGGCGAAGGCCGGGCCCAGCAGTTGGCGGATCAGGTCATAGGAAAGCGTCAAGGGATGACCCTGGCCATCTGGCAGGTTCCATGGCCACTCGAAACTCGGTAAAAACGGCGGGATACCGGGGTGGCTGATGCCATCGACCACGTAGCTGAAACGCTCACCCAATGTCGCCACCGGCCAACCGCCGTGCTCCAGCGCCAGTCCCAATAGGGCCCCGACCAGCAAGGCAACCAAATGCCCGGGAACCCGCGGTACCCAGCGTGGCCAGGCAATCAGTACTGCCAGGCACGTGACGCCGATGATGCCATCGCCGAGTCGGGCACTGGGCAGCGCCACGATCAGTTCGCCCAACTGTTCGATGTAGTGCTTGGCTTGCCCGACGGTGGTCAGCCCCAGCAGATCCTTGAGTTGCAAGGTGGCGATGACCACGCCGATCCCGGCGGTAAAGCCGAGGATCACCGGGTAGGGGATGTATTGGATCAGCCGTCCGGCGCGCATCAATCCCAGGGTGATGAGAATCAGGCCGGCGAGCATGGTGCATAACAACAGGCCGCCGAGGCCATATTGTTGGGTGATGGGCAGCAGGATCACCACGAACGCCGCCGTCGGCCCGCTGACGTTGAAGCGCGAGCCGCCGGTGAGGGCGATCAAGGGCGCGGCCACCAACACCGTGTACAAGCCATGTTGCGGCGGGACACCAACGGCAATCGCCAGGGCCATGGCCAGTGGGATGGCGATGATGCCGACGGTCAGCCCGGCCACCAGGTCGCCACGCAGGCGCTCAAGGGTGTAACCGGCGCGCCAGGTTTGGCGCCAGGCGGCAAACAACGGTGGGGCGGAGAAAGACATGGGCACTCCACTAAGTGAACGGGGCAAACACCGAACTCCCGGCAAACACCCAACCTGTGGCGAGGGGATTTATCCCCGCTGGGCTGCGAAGCGGCCCCCATCGGGTTGGGGTGATCTATCTGACTCACCGAGTATCCGGTTTGGGGCTGCTTCGCAGCCCAGCGGGGATAAATCCCCTCGCCACAAAAAGCATTCTGTGGCGGGTGTCAGGGCTGATGGCTCTTTGAGTATGCCGTGCTCGTTGTGCGGATGTATTGATCTGGATCGTTATTTTTACCGCTTAGGCTCATGCTAGAGTGCCCGGCCAAGACCCCGGAGCTTGTCATGCGTGTATTGATCCGCTGCGCCACTTTGCTGTTGATCTCCAGTCTGCCCTTGGCGGCCGAGGCTGCGCCGATGCACAGTCAATTCCTGCCGCCTGATGACCTGGTGGTGCGCCAGGAACAGCCTGAACAGCAGCAGTTGCTGCAAGTGACCGAGTATTCGGTGGTACTGGGTAACCAGCGTCAGTCCAACCAGCAACCGATTCCGGTCACTTCGCCCTTGCTGGTCCGCCTCAAGGGCAAGCCGATGAACAAGGGCGCGACCCTCAGCCAGGTGATCCTCAACTTCGACGGCGAAAGCAAAAGCCTGAAGAAACCGGTTTTCGACGAGGCGAGCAAGACCCTGACGCTGTCTTATCCACAGGCCCAGTACCGGGTGGTCATCGATCTGCTGCGCAACAACACGGTCTATGTGCAGTTTCTTACTTACGCCAACGGCCATATCTGGGCCGACCTGCACACCGGTGCCGAACGCCCGCGTTGAGCCCCGAGGCCTGCCGGGGGTAAACTGCCCGCCCCGTGAACTGTGCGAGCTGGAGCCGGCAATGCGTAAAGACAAGAAACAAGTGATTGGCGACGAGATTGGCGATGAACAGATCAAGCTGTTCCTCAATTTCGAACCGGTCGATGCCACGTCGCCGTCGCTGCACAAACTGATCAAGGCCTACCGCGGCCTGCGGGTCGATGACTTTGAACGCTTCCTGACGTTCTTCGTCGAGGCCGGCCATGACCTCAACGGCAAGGATGAGCACGGCAATGATTTCGTTGCGCTGATCAAGGACCAGCGTAATGCCGAGGAATATATTGAGTTGATCAAAAAAGCCCGCGGCTGAATTAACGTCTATCAACGCTCTTCGGAGCGTTGAGTATTCCGCTTGAACGCAACTAATTTTTACTTTTGCACATCGCTCTGAAAGGTTATGTCACCATTCGGGTTGTTCTGTTTTATTTGAAATTCCATTACTTTGCGTCGAAGCCAATTGGCTTTGACGTTATTGTTTAAATGGAGCTGTACTCATCATGGAAGTTAAAAGTAAATGTATCGCTGGGGTGTTATTGCCTTTGGCAGCGTGCCTGGCAAGTTCAGTGTCCTATGCACGGGATGACATTCTCAATGTCGAGATCTACAACGCAACAGCAACCGACATTGTTCCCGGTAGCGGCTTTAGCTGGACTGAATATTGGGCCAGTTCGGGCCACAATTTTTGGATAAGCCCCGGTGAAAGCCAGGAGCTAACGTACTATCTGCCCCAATCGCGCGCCGAGCGGGAGGCCTTCAGCTACACGCAAGACCGCCGCACCTGTCATTTCAGCTTTGGGCATGTCGCAAGAACACCGATCAGTGAGGGGGCGATGCCTTATCGTCGCTGGGTCAAAGCGGAGCCGACGGATTATTGTGTCGCTCAATTGATTGATGTTGAAGATCATGACGGCTATGTTCGTAACGGTGGAACACGCGTCAAGTTCACCATGAAGTAACACCGCAGGAAAATAAAAAGCCCCCCGTCTGCACGGGAGGCTTTTTATATTGACTGCAAGCGTCAGGCGTAACTTTGCGCCTTGCTGTCTTCAACCAACTCCAACGCAACGTTGTTCTGCGCGTTGATCTTGCGATACAGCGCCGCGTCGGTTTCCAGCACTTTTTCCCGGGCCGGGAAGATTTCTGCGAGCTTGGTAGCCCACTCGCCCTTGGCTTTGTCCGGGAAGCAGCGCTCGATCAGTTCCAGCATGATCGACACGGTCACCGAAGCACCCGGCGATGCGCCGAGCAGGGCGGCGAGGCTGCCGTCCTTGGCCGCCACCAGTTCGGTGCCGAACTGCAGGACGCCACCTTTCTTCGGGTCTTTCTTGATGATCTGCACCCGTTGACCGGCCACTTCCAGGCGCCAGTCCTCGGCTTTCGCCTCGGGGTAGAAGCGACGCAGGGATTCCAGGCGCTGTTCCATGGACTGCATCACTTCGCTGATCAGGTACTTGGTCAGGTCCATGTTGTCCCGGGCCACGGCCAGCATCGGGCCGATGTTGCCGGCACGTACCGACAGCGGCAGGTCCATGATCGAGCCGTGCTTGAGGAACTTGGTGGTGAAACCGGCGTACGGCCCGAACAGCAGGGATTTCTTGCCATCGACCACGCGGGTGTCCAGGTGCGGCACCGACATCGGCGGCGAGCCCACGGCGGCCTGGCTGTAGACCTTGGCCTGGTGGTGCTTGACCACTTCCGGGTTGTCGCAACGCAGCCACTGACCGCTGACCGGGAAGCCGCCGAAGCCCTTGCTTTCCTCGATGCCCGAGGCCTGCAGCAGCGGCAACGCCGCACCGCCGGCACCGAGGAACACGAACTTGGCGTCGACATCGCGGCTGCTGCCGGAATTGACGTCCTTGATGCTCACGGTCCAGCCACTGCCGTTACGCTTGAGGCCGGTGACGCGCTTGCAGTATTTGACCTGGGTGTCCGGGGCGCTGGTCAGGTGCTTGAGCAACTGGTTGGTCAGGGCCCCGAAGTTGACGTCGGTACCGTTCATGACGCGGGTGGCGGCGATGACTTCGTCGTCAGGCCGGCCAGGCATCATCAGCGGCATCCACTCGGCCATCCGGGCCTTGTCCTCGGTGTATTCCATGTCGGCAAAGGCGTGATGCTGGTGCATCAGCTCGAAGCGCTTCTTCAGGAACGACACGCCTTTCTCGCCTTGCACGAAGCTCAGGTGTGGCACCGGGGCGATGAAGGACTTGGAGGAGCCGAACGTGCTTTTTTTGGTCAGGTACGTCCAGAACTGCTTCGACACCTCGAACTGGGTGTTGATGTGCACGGCTTTCTTGATGTCGACATTGCCGTCGGCCGCCTGGGGCGTGTAATTGAGCTCACACAGCCCGGCGTGGCCGGTACCGGCGTTGTTCCACGGGTTGGAACTCTCCGCGGCACCGGAATCCATCAGCTCGACGACTTCCAGCGAGATCGCGGGGTCGAGCTCCTTGAGCAGTACGGCCAGGGTGGCACTCATGATGCCGGCCCCTACCAGAACTACATCAACTGCTTCGTTATGCGCCATTTAACGCGTCTCCAAAATCTGCAGCACCAAATTGTCGGCATAGCGGCCATGAGTGGCGGGGCAGGTCAGTTGCGCCCCAGTTATCCATGGCCAGGATCGCCATGTCCGAATCTTCGCAATTTTTCGCACCTACTGCGGATGCATGCAGCCTGGCCTCAAGAGTCACATGAACTCATTTAAGCGCCGGGCAGGCAATTCGACTTATGGCCGAGACATCCGTTCGTGCAACCAAATCCGTAGCGGACAGGCTTCAGGCGCCGGTTCTTGAGCGATATCCGGTCCTGTGTCGTTGGGCTGTTTCAGACGCTAATGGTGCTTGTTCAGACGCAAAACTCTTCATTTGCTCGCCACACTCTCGTGAAGTTGTGAAAACCCGTTTTTTCACGCTCTTTTGAAGACGTGAACCTCAAAAAAGGGCTGTCCCAGCCTGGCACTGCGCCCGGTTTGGTTGCCCCCATGTAGTACATGACAGGCAAAACGGGCAGACAGCTCAGTGACCGAGCGTAATGACAGCTCTGCAGATTCGCGAAAAGTGGTGTTTTGCCTGGAGGAACAGCAAGCACGCCAGCTTCACTCGATCTGTGTGGGCGGCTCTCTGTGGGCGTTGCGGGGTGCCAATACCAGCGCATCAGCGGTGTTGCGAGGCCCGATCAGGAGACGTCCTTATAATCGGGGGGAGATTGTATCGAAGAAACGCAGGGAAATGGTCGTGTTTAATGACTTTTATTAGCCGTCCGGTCAGATGGTCAACAGCTGCCGGTTACGTGCGCGGGCAGGAAGCGGTTGCACGCGGGCGCTGGCGGGCAATGGCTGATGCAGCCAGTTGAGACGGATCTCTTCGATTTCCACCCAGCCTTCGCCCATGGGTTGCAGGCTGCACTGCTTGAACGCCTGGCAACGGCCGTCGCGATCGAGCAAAGCGAAGCTGCGGTGATGAGGGCGAGGGGTGAACAGGGAAATAAGGAAGCGCATGATCGAATACCGGGTCAGGGAGCTTGGGACAAGCCTGGCAGCGGCCCATGACATGCCGGTGTAAGGACCGTGACAATGGGGTGACAGGAACCGGCAACCACGGCCCGTGTCAGACATTTCAGTATTCATCGTGCGACGCTAGTTCACGGCGATGGCGCACCGCTATACTGCCGGCCTGTTTGTGCCCGATTCTGGAGAGAAGAGCATGTTGCAACGCCTGTTGTTCGGTTTGATCGCTGTGACCAGTCTGACCCTCGTCGGCTGCGCCCACAGCCCGCAACAACTTAACCCGGAGCCCAAGCTCAATGCCCAGCTAGCGCCTGTGGGTCGTGGCCAGCCGGTGGTGGTGCGGGTGGTGGACGGTCGTCCGTCGCCGACGCTCGGCACCCGTGGCGGGCTGTATCCGGAAACCAGTGTGATCACGGTGCAGGGCGCGCAGATCCTGCCCAAGCTGCAGGCCCAGGCTGAAGCCGCCGTGCGTTTGCTGGGCTTCACGCCGACCGCCAATGCCTTGAATGCACCGCAACTGACCGTGACCCTGGCCGAGCTCAAGTACCAGTCGCCCAAGGAAGGCATGTACGTGACCGAAGCCACCATCGGCGCGACCTTTCGCTCCGACGTGCAGAGCGCCAACCGCCGCTACAGCGGTCGTTACGGTGCTTCCCTGGACCAGCGCTTCGGCATGGCGCCTAACCAGGACACCAACACCAAGCTGGTCAGCGATGTGTTGAGCGATGCCCTGACCCGGCTGTTCAAGGACCCGACCATTGGCCAGGTGCTGGCTGAGTAAGATTTCGGCCGCATGACCCTGGGCTGCAATGGCCCAGGGGGGCGATGAGGCTTGTGACCTGTGGGAGCAAGGCTTGCCCGCGATAGCGATCTGTCCTTCCCTGCATTGTCGAAGGTGCCGCCCTCATCGCGGGCAAGCCTTGCTCCCACAGAATGGAACCGTCATGCAGCCTCTGAGTACAGCTCCAGTACGCTGATCCCGGTCAGCAGGTCTGTCTCCGGCAGGTCGGCATGTTGATGGCCGCCGAGGGCGCAATACACCAGCCAATGTCGGTCCTGCACGTTGAAGGACAGACTGTCGACGAGGTTCTGTTGTTCGTCGCTTGGGCTGATGAGATAGAGGCGGTCCTGGTTTTCGGCGTGCAGCATGACGGGTTCCGTGCAGGTTTGAAGGGCGACAGAGTGGCCTAATCAGATGACGAAACCGTGACGGGTGAAATTAGAAAATTGAGCCCGCCCCTGTGGCGAGGGGATAAATCCCCTCGCCACAAAAGCATCCAATCCTGTAGGGGATCGTTACTGGTCGGAAAAAGCGGTGCAGGGCGTCAGGCTTTCGGTAGAATCCGCGCCCTGTTTGTAGGTCCCGGGCGTGTCCTGTCCGTTTTTTCGCTTGAGGTTCGTGATGTCGTCGCATCTGCTTTCGTTGTTCGCCGCCCACCCCGCCAAACTGATCAACCTGCTCGCGTTGCTGTTTGCCTGCCCGGGTGGCTGGGTGCTGCATGCGACGCGCCGCCGTGAACAACGGGCGCGAGCCTGCCTTGAAGCACGCAATCGCGATGGCAACGAACGATTTGAAGCGCTGCTGGATCTGGCCACTCAGCGGATGAACCGGTTTTTCTACCGGTTTGGCTTTGGTTGCCTGGCGCTGGCGTTGCTGGTGTCGTGGATCAGTACGCAGTTCTGATGAAGCAATCTGTGTCGAGTGTACTTCTTTGTGGCGAGGGGATTTATCCCCGCTCGAGTGCGTAGCAGTCGCAAGCCCTTGGGCTAGCCCGAGATCTCGGGGCTGCTACGCAGCCCAGCGGGGATAAATCCCCTCGCCACAGCAAGCTCCCTCGCCAAAGGGCGCTTGTACCTCAGAGCTGTCGCTTAAAGCGCCAACCCAGCCTTGACCCGATACTGATTGCGCACCGGCGTTGCGTATTGCAGCACCAGGAACGGCCGGTGTTCCGGCGGGCAAGCGTCCAGCCGGCGCTGCCATTCTTCCTGGGCCTTGGCCAGCTCTTCGGCACCGAACACCTCGGCCGCCTTAGGCACCTGCAACTGCGGGTCGGTGTCGGCCCATTGGGCATAAGCCAGGTAGTGCACCGGGAACAGGCGGTAGCCGCCGAGAATCTGCCGATCCATCTCCTGGGCCAATTGCTTGGTGTCCTCGAACAGCTCGGTGATGGGCGCGGCGAAGTTCACGTGGACCCGGCCCTTGTAGCCGGTGATGCCCTTGGCGATGCTCACGTCGTCCTCGCCCGGGACCTTGGTGTAGGTGCCAGTGGTGGCGCGGATGTACAACTCGCGGGCCTTGGCCTGGTCGCACGGGTCGTATTCGTAGCTGATCGACACCGGTGTGAGGTTCAGTGACTGGATCACCTCGCCGAACGGCTCGTCCTTGCGGCTCATGTGGAACATCTTGAGGATCGCCGATTCGGTCCGGTCGTCACCGTCCTTGGCCCGCCCTTCGGCCTGGGCGATCCAGATCGAGGCGCAGTCGTGGCGGATCGAATGGTTGATGTACGCCGACAGCAACTGGTACGCCGCCATTTTTTCCCGTCGGCCGGTGATGGAGCGGTGCACGATGAAGCTCTTGTTCAGGCGCATCAGGTCGCTGACAAAAGGCTTTTGCAGCAGGTTGTCGCCAATGGCGATGCGCGGGGTCGGCAGGCCGGCGTGGTACACGGCATAGTTGACGAAGGCCGGGTCCATCACGATATCGCGGTGGTTGGCGATGAACAGGTACGCACTGCCGGACTTGAATTGCTCCACCCCGGTATAGGTCACGCCATCGGTGGCGCGCTCGATGGTGTGGTCGACGTAGAACTCCACCTTGTCCTGCAACGTGGCGACCGACGTCACGCCGGCGAACTCACGGCGCAATCTTTGCGCTATAAGGGGTTTGAGCATCCAGCCGAAGGCGCCGGCCAGGCGTGGGAAGCGGAAGTGGGTGAGGATATCTAGAAACGCCTTGTCGCCAAGCAGTCGTGCCAGCACCGCTGGGACTTCGCTGTCGTCGTAAGGTCGGATGGCATCGAATTCGCCCATCATGCTCTCTTGTTGGAAACGGCTAGGGTAAGTAAAGGTTCTAACGAAAAAACGACAGGGTACGGCCTGGAAGATAAGCCAGACAAAAATAGCCCTGCAAATAGACCGGCGATTATACGCACAAGTCACCTGGGAGACCGCGATGCTGGAAACCGAACGCTACGAATGTCCTTATTGCGGCGAACCAGCGGAAGCGGTTCTGGATTTGTCCGGCGGCGACCAGACCTATATTGAGGACTGTCCGGTGTGTTGCCGCCCGATCACCTTCGTGCTGCAGGTCCATGAAGATGAGTGGCATCTCGAGGTCCGCAGCGAAAACGAGTGAAGGGGGCGCCCATGCAGCGAATCTACGAGCTGGAAAACCTGATGGAAGGCGAGTTGCTGCAAGGCATGCTTGCCAGTGAAGGCATCACGGCGCATCTGGTGGGGCGCGATCTGCTGGGCGGTGCGGGGGAGTTGCCCATGCAGGGCCTGCTGGGACTGGCGGTGGAAGACGAGCAGGCGCAATACGCCCGGGAGTTGATCGCCGCGTACAATGTCGCACTGCCGTTGCCCGGCGATGAACCGGACAGCTACCCCGGCACGCTGGTCTGTTAGGCTGGCGGTCGTTTGTCGATCAAGAGTCGTGCTGCCCCATGTGTGGACGTTATGCCCTGTTTCGCTGGAACCCCAGCTTCGCGGCCCTGCCCGGTTTTCCCGCCGATCAGAAGGCCCAATGGAATATTTCGCCCAACGATTCGGTGCTGATGCTGCGGGCCGGCGCCGAGGGCCAGCGTGAACTGGCCCGGGCGCGCTGGGGCTTGACGCCGCCGTGGCTGACCGACCTGTCCCGCACGCCGGCCCATGCCCGCGCCGAAACCGTGGCCGAGCAGCCGATGTTCCGCGAGGCCTTGCGCCTGCGCCGCTGCCTGCTGCCGGCCAACGGCTTTTATGAGTGGCGCGGCGGCACGCGCAAGCGTCCGTACTGGCTGACGCCGGGGGAGGGCTCGTCGTTGTTTTTTGCCGCGATCTGGGAAGCGTATCCGGTGCAGGAGCAGGTGTGGCTGAGCACGGCGGTCATCACCCAGCCAGCGGCGGGCCAGCGCCGGCCGTTGATTCTGGACGAAGAAGGTCAGCGCCTGTGGCTCGACCCCGAGACACCGCTGCATGCCTTGCAAGGGCTGCTGGCAAGCGAGCCGGCGCCACTGCGCGAGCGGGTGTTGGCCAACATGGTCAATGATCCGAAACTCAATGGGCCGGAGTGCTTGACTCCGGCTTGAGTTTTGCGGCGACTGTGCTGCCCTCATCGCGAGCAGGCTCCCCACAGTGGATTACAGGTGTATTCAAATTTCCCGTACACCGACCATCCCCTGTGGGAGCGGGCGTTCACAAAAAATGTGTTCACCGCCTATCCCCTGCGGGGTTAATCGTGATGCGGCTCACCGAGGAAGGTCAACGAGGTGAACACGCCACGGGTGGCCACGTCTTTGTTGTCCTTGAGCGCAATTTCCATCTGCGCCGCGATCACATTCAAGCCTTCGTTGCGCACCAGCACCTTGGCCCGGCCTTCTGCGTCGGTTTCAGTCGATACGGTGTTCGGCGCGCTGCGGTAGTCGCCCACCAGTTTCACACCGGCCGCCGGTTTGCCGTCCAGCAGCACCCGTACCGGCAATGACTGGCCCGGGCCAACGGTCAGCGGGTCGACTTCCGGCAGGATCACGAACTTGATCGGTGCCAGCGTCGGCAGTTTCGCTCCCGGCTCATAGATCGCCAGGCTGTACTTGAACGTGTGGGTCGACTCGATCGCCCCGGGCACTTTGCTGCGGCCTTCATTGATCCACTTCTTGTCGGCCGTCTGGGACCACATGCCGTTGTCCAGGGCCACGGCCAGCACCGCTGGCGGCTTGAGCGGTTGCAGGCGGGCGTGATCCGGCAGGCGCTCTACGGTGACCGGGATCATCTTGCCGCCCAGGTCATAGGCCCAGGCGCCGCTGACTTTCTGCGCCTTGAAGGCATTGTCTTCGGCGCCGTGGCCGTAGATCACTTCGATGTTGCCGCGACGCTGTTCGGTCCACAGACCATGGGCCGAGGCCTGTGTGGCCAGGAGCAGGCCGAGCAGGGCGAAGGTCTTGGGGTATTTCATGCTGACTTCCTTTATAGATCGAGGGTGAGGCTGACAGTGAAGTTGCGCGGATCGCCGGGGGTAACCCAGTAATTGCTGTAGGAGCGTTCGTAGTATTTCTCGTCGAAGACGTTGTTCAGGTTCAGGCCCACGGTGACGTCATCGCTGGCCTTGTAATGGGCCAGCAGGTCCACGGTGTGATAGGCCGGCAGTTCGAAATCCTTGCCGGCTTCGCCCGAGCGATCACCGACGTAAGTGAACGCCGCGCCGACATCCGAACCGCGCAGGTGGCCGTCCTGGAATTCGTAGACCCCCAGCAGGCTACCGCTGTGTTTGGCGACGCCGAGGATCCGGCTGCCGGTGGGGATTTGCTCGTCACCCTTGGTCACTTCTGCGTCGATGTAGGCGAAGGCGCCGATTACGCGCACGGTGTCGGTCACCTGCCCGGTGAATTGCAGGTCGATGCCCTGGCTGCGGGCCTTACCCATGGCACTGTAGAAATCAGTCCCGGCGATTTGCGCCAGGACGTTTTCCTTTTCTATATGGAACGCCGCCAGGGTGGTGCTCAGGCGATCATCGAACAACTCGCTCTTGATCCCCACTTCATAGCCAACCCCTTCCTCGGGATCGAAGGTTTTGCCACCGGCATCCAGGCCGTTGTTGGGCTTGAACGAGGTGGAGGCGTTGGCGAACAGCCCGACTTCGGGTGTCAGTTGATACAGCAGGCCGGCCCGCTGTGTCAGCGTGTCGTGGCGCTGGCGGCTGGTTTTACTGCGGGTGTGATCGTCGATGCTCTGCTCGAAATGCTCATAGCGCACGCCGAGCATGCCCCGCAGTTTGTCGGTGAAGACGATCTGGTCCTGCAGGTTCAATGCGCGGCTTTGCACACGCTCGAAAAAATCCGTGCCGGTACGATCACCATTGGGTTTCGGCTGGCCGTAGACCGGCTGATAGATGTCGATGGGGTAAGCGCCGGCGATGTTGGTCACGCGCTCGTTCTTGCGGTAATCCTCGTATTCGCTGCCGATCAGCAGTTCGTGCTGCCACGGGCCGAGGTCGAACACGCCACGCAATTCCAGTTGGGTGATGCTGTCGTGCCAATTGTTGTCGCGCTCGCGATAGCGGCGGTCCACCGTGTGGCCATCGGCGTTCAGCGGGCGCGCTTCGGAGGCAAAACCCCAGAGTTCACCCTGCTTGTAATGGCTGGCCAGGCGCAGTTGCCAGGTGTCGTTGAGCTGATGTTCGAGGGCGGCCTGGAGCATGTTGTTGTGATTGTCGATGTCGCCGTCGTTGGGCTCGCCCAAAAAGGTCGAGCGGGAAACGCCGCTCCAGCGGTTGTTCGGGGCGACGATGCCACGGTCGAACGTCGAGCTGTGGCGCACGATTTCGCTTTCCACCAGTAACCGGGTGTCAGGGTTCAATTGCCAACTGATGGAAGGCGCGACGAAGAGGCGCTGGCTGTCGACGTGATCGCGAAAGCTGTGGTTGTCCTCGATCGCCAGGTTGACCCGCGACAACAGGTTGCCTTCGGTGTCCAGTGGCGTGTTGACGTCCAGCGCGGTGCGGTAGCGATCCCAGCTGCCGGCGCTGGTTTGCAAGGTGGTGAAGGCTTCGGGCTGGGGTTTCTTGGTGACTATGTTCACCGTACCGCCGGGATCGCCCCGTCCATACAGGCTGGCGGCCGGCCCCTTGAGCACTTCGATCCGTTCGATGTTCGCCGCATCCGGCGTGCTTGGATAACCGCGGTTGGCGCTGAAGCCGTCCTTGTAGAACTCCGAGGTGGTGAAGCCGCGCACGCTGTATTCGTAGAGCGTCAGGCCACCGAAGTTGTTCTGCTTCGATACACCGCCGGCGTATTCCAATGCCCGTTCGACGTTGGTGCTGCCCAGGTCCTTGAGCACGCTGGCGGGAATCACGCTGATCGATTGCGGGATGTCGCGCAGGGCCGTGTCGGTTTTGGTGGCGCTGGCCGAGCGCGTGGCGCGATAGCCTGTGACAGGTCCGGTGGGGGATTCGTAGTCGGACGTCACGGTGATGGCGTCCAGCTCCAGGGGCTGGCTCTCTTCGGCGTAGGCCGGATCGCCCAGCAGGCCCAAGGCGAGACTGGCAGCGGAAATCCGTTTCAGGGATGACATGTTAGGGTGTTCCAATTTTTAGTATTGAAACAATATAACACTACCGATGAGAATTTATGCTATTCCTGATTTTCAGAGAGATGGAGCCGCCGTAGGAGCTGTGTAGGAGCTGTCGAGTGCAACGAGGCTGCGATCTTTCCCCAGACACTTGAGTCTCAAGCAAAAGATCGCAGCCTTCGGCAGCTCCTACAGAGCCCAGCGGGAGCAAGCTCCCTCGCCACAGGGTGGAAGGCTTGAAGCGGCTTACTGCTCTTCCTTGAGCACCACCGGCGCCGGCGGTGGGCGCAGGCCGATTTCAGCGGTGAGCTTGAGCTCCTTGCCGTTGCGCATGACCTGGATCGTCACCTTGTCGGTGGGCTTGATCCGCGCCACCTGGTTCATCGAGCGGCGGCCATCGCCGGCCGGCTCGCCATCGATGCTCAGGATCACATCGCCCAGTTGCAGGCCGGCCTTCTGTGCCGGGCCGTCGCGGAAAATCCCCGCCACCACGATGCCGGGCCGCCCGGACAAGCCGAAGGACTCCGCCAGTTCCTGGGTCAGCGGCTGGACTTCAATGCCCAGCCAGCCGCGAATCACCTGGCCGTGTTCGATGATCGACTTCATCACCTCCATCGCCAGCTTCACCGGAATGGCGAAACCGATGCCCTGGCTGCCGCCGGACTTGGAGAAGATCGCCGTGTTGATCCCGGTGAGGTTGCCGTTGGCATCCACCAGCGCGCCGCCGGAGTTGCCGGGGTTGATCGCGGCGTCGGTCTGGATGAAATCCTCGTAGTTGTTCAGGCCCAACTGATTGCGCCCGGTGGCGCTGATGATGCCCATGGTCACGGTCTGGCCAACGCCGAACGGGTTGCCGATGGCCAGGGTCACGTCGCCGATGCGGATGCTGTCGGAGCGGCCGATGGTGATGGCCGGCAGGTTCTTGAGGTCGATCTTCAGCACCGCGAGGTCGGTTTCCGGGTCGCTGCCGATTACCCGGGCCAGGGTTTCACGACCGTCCTTGAGCGCCACCACGATCTGGTCGGCACCGCTGGTGACGTGGTTGTTGGTCAAAATATAACCTTCCGGGCTCATGATCACGCCCGACCCCAGGCTCGACTCCATGCGCTTCTGCTTGGGCGAGTTGTCGCCGAAGAAGCGCCGGAATTGCGGGTCTTCGAACAACGGATGGCTGGGTTTGTTGATGACCTTGGTGGTGTACAGGTTCACCACGGCTGGCGCGGCGGTGGTCACGGCGTCGGCATAGGACACCGGCCCCTGTTGCACCGCCTTGGTTTGCGGCGCCTGCTGCAAGTTGACGTCGAGGCTCGGCAAGCCCACCCATTCCGGGTAGCGCTGGATAATCAGTAGAGCGACAAGCACGCCGGCCAACAGCGGCCAGCCGGAAAAACGCAGCGCCTTGAGCATTAAGCACGTCCTACAAAGGTTGCAGGCGGTATGAGACCGCCCATAATGTCGCGCATTATACGAGGCCGCGCGCGCCTCTGAACGGGATATTTAGGAGTCTTTTCATGGCCGTAGCCCTGAACACCCTGGTCGAAGAAGCGGACCGTTACCTGGCCAGCAGCCGGATTGCCGATTATTGCCCCAACGGCCTGCAGGTCGAAGGTGCGCCCCAGGTGATGCGCATTGTCAGTGGCGTCACCGCCAGCCAGGCGTTGCTTGATGCTGCCGTCGAGGCCGAGGCCGACCTGGTGCTGGTGCATCACGGTTACTTCTGGAAGGGCGAAAACCCTTGCATCACCGGCATGAAACAGCGTCGCCTCAAGACGTTGCTCATGCATGACATCAGCCTGCTGGCCTACCACTTGCCCTTGGACCTGCACCCGGAGGTGGGCAACAACGTGCAATTGGCCCGCCAGTTGGACATCACTGTCGAGGGACCGCTGGATCCGGACAACCCCAAGATCGTCGGCCTGGTCGGCTCCCTGTCCGAACCGATGACGGCGCGGGATTTCGCGCGCAAGGTCCAGGAAGTCATGGGGCGAGAGCCGTTGTTGATCGAAGGCGAGCAGATGATTCGCCGGGTCGGCTGGTGCACCGGTGGCGGCCAGGGCTATATCGATCAGGCGGTGTTGGCTGGCGTCGACCTGTACCTCAGCGGCGAGGCGTCGGAGCAGACGTTCCACAGTGCGCGGGAAAATGGCATCAGCTTCGTCGCCGCCGGCCATCATGCGACCGAACGCTATGGCGTACAGGCGTTGGGTGATTATCTGGCGCGACGCTTCGCCTTGGAGCACATCTTCATCGATTGCCCGAATCCCATCTGACTGTTTATAACCCCTGTTTGTATTCCCTGTGGGAGCGAGCCTGTGGGAGCAAAGCCTGTGGGAGCAAAGCTTGCTCGCGATAGCGGCGTTGCATGTGCCGACGTCATCGCGAGCAAGCTTTGCTCCCACAGGGTTCACTGTCTCCCACAGGGCCCACTGCAACGGCCGAACCGTCAGGCATATCCATATGCTGTTTCGATCTAGTTGGCGCCCTGATTAGAAGAGGTCGCTGTGCTAGGATTCCCCGCTCGAACACGGCCCGCTGGCCGTTCATAAGAAAGTTTTCGTGAGTAGCCATGGTCGACAAACTGACGCATCTGAAACAGCTGGAGGCGGAAAGCATCCACATCATCCGCGAGGTGGCCGCCGAGTTCGATAACCCGGTGATGCTGTACTCCATCGGTAAAGACTCCGCCGTGATGCTGCACCTGGCACGCAAGGCGTTCTTCCCCGGCAAGCTGCCGTTTCCGGTGATGCACGTCGACACCCGCTGGAAATTCCAGGAAATGTACAAGTTCCGCGACCGCATGGTCGAGGAACTGGGCCTGGATTTGATCACCCATGTGAACCCGGACGGCGTGGCGCAGGGCATCAACCCATTCACCCACGGCAGTGCCAAGCACACCGACATCATGAAGACCGAAGGCCTCAAGCAGGCCTTGGACAAATATGGTTTCGACGCCGCGTTCGGCGGTGCCCGTCGCGATGAAGAGAAATCCCGCGCCAAGGAGCGCGTGTACTCGTTCCGCGACAGCAAGCACCGCTGGGACCCGAAGAACCAGCGCCCGGAGTTGTGGAACGTCTACAACGGCAAGGTCAACAAAGGCGAGTCGATCCGGGTATTCCCGCTGTCGAACTGGACCGAGCTGGACATCTGGCAGTACATCTACCTTGAAGGCATCCCGATCGTGCCGCTGTACTTTGCCGCCGAGCGTGAAGTGATCGAGAAGAACGGCACGCTGATCATGATTGACGACGAGCGCATCCTCGAGCACCTGTCCGACGAAGACAAAGCCCGTATCGTCAAGAAGAAAGTGCGTTTCCGTACCCTTGGCTGCTACCCGTTGACGGGCGCGGTGGAGTCCGAGGCCGAAAGCCTGACGGACATCATCCAGGAAATGCTCCTGACGCGAACTTCCGAGCGCCAGGGCCGGGTCATCGACCACGATGGCGCAGGCTCGATGGAAGATAAAAAACGTCAAGGTTATTTCTAAGGGGCTGTCATGTCGCATCAATCTGATTTGATCAGCGAGGACATCCTCGCCTACCTGGGCCAGCACGAGCGTAAAGAGCTGCTGCGCTTTTTGACCTGCGGTAACGTCGACGACGGCAAGAGCACCCTGATCGGGCGCCTGCTGCACGACTCCAAGATGATCTACGAAGATCACCTGGAAGCCATCACCCGCGATTCGAAGAAAGTCGGCACCACCGGTGACGATATCGACCTGGCGTTGCTGGTCGACGGCCTGCAGGCCGAGCGCGAGCAAGGCATCACCATCGATGTCGCCTACCGCTATTTCTCCACCGCCAAGCGTAAATTCATCATCGCCGATACCCCCGGCCATGAGCAGTACACCCGCAACATGGCCACCGGTGCGTCCACCTGTGACCTGGCGATCATCCTGGTGGACGCCCGCTACGGCGTGCAGACCCAGACCCGTCGTCACAGCTTCATTGCCTCGTTGCTGGGCATCAAGCACATCGTCGTGGCCATCAACAAGATGGACCTCAAGGACTTCGACCAGGGCGTGTTCGAGTCGATCAAGGCCGACTACCTGAAGTTCGCCGAAGGCTTGAAGATGAAGCCCACCACCATGCACTTCGTGCCGATGTCTGCCCTCAAGGGCGACAACGTGGTGAACAAGTCCGAGCGTTCGCCGTGGTACACAGGCCAGTCGCTGATGGAGATCCTCGAGACCGTGGAAGTGGCGGGCGACCGTAACTTCACCGACCTGCGTTTCCCGGTGCAGTACGTCAACCGTCCGAACCTGAACTTCCGCGGCTTCGCCGGCACCCTCGCCAGTGGCATCGTGCACAAGGGCGACGAAGTGGTGGTGCTGCCGTCGGGCAAGAGCAGCCGCGTGAAATCCATCGTCACCTTCGAAGGCGAGTTGGAACATGCAGGTCCTGGCCAGGCGGTAACGCTGACCATGGAAGACGAAATCGACATCTCCCGTGGCGACTTGCTGGTGCATGCCGACAACGTGCCGCCGGTCACCGACAGCTTCGAAGCGATGCTGGTGTGGATGGCCGAAGAGCCGATGCTGCCGGGCAAGAAATACGACATCAAGCGCGCCACCAGCTACGTGCCGGGCTCGATTGCCAGCATCGTCAACAAGGTCGATGTGAACACCCTTGAAGAAGGTCCGGCCAGCGCATTGCAGCTCAACGAAATCGGCCAGGTGAAGATCGCCCTGGATGCGCCCATCGCCCTGGACGGTTACGAGAGCAACCGCACCACTGGCGCGTTCATCGTCATCGATCGCCTGACCAACGGCACGGTCGGTGCCGGCATGATCGTCGCCCAGCCGCTGGCTCACGGCAGCAGCACGCACCACGGCAAGCTGGCCCATGTGTCGGTGGAAGAACGCGCCCAGCGCTTCGGCCAGCAGCCGGCCACGGTCTTGTTCAGTGGCCTGTCGGGCGCTGGCAAAAGCACGCTGGCCTATGCGGTCGAGCGCAAGTTGTTCGACTCGGGCCGTGCGGTCTTTGTCCTCGATGGCCAGAACCTGCGCCATGACCTGAACAAGGGCTTGCCACAGGATCGCGCCGGGCGTACCGAGAACTGGCGCCGGGCGGCTCATGTCGCCCGTCAGTTCAACGAAGCCGGCCTGCTGACCCTCGCCGCGTTTGTCGCCCCGGATGCCGAAGGCCGCGAACAGGCCAAGGCGCTGATCGGCAAGGAGCGTCTGCTGACGGTCTACGTCCAGGCCTCGCCAACGGTGTGTGCCCAGCGTGATCCGCAAGGGCTGTATGCCGCCGCTGGCGACAACATCCCGGGCGAATCCTTCCCGTATGACGTGCCGCTGGATGCCGACCTGGTGATCGACACCCAGTCGCTGACCCTGGAAGAAAGCGTCAAGCAGGTGCTGGATCTGCTGCGCAAGCGTGGGGCGATCTAAGGTCCGCCGCTGTAACTAAAAGCCCGCAGATGAGCGATCATCTGCGGGCTTTTTCATTTCCAGAGAACAATTCGGTCAACTGTGGGAGCGGGCTGTGTGGGAGCAAGGCTTGCCCGCGATGAAAACGCCGCGGTCTCTTGAGGACCGCAGCGCCTGGATCGCGAGCAAGCCTTGCTCCCACACAGCCCGCTCCCACAGGGGAAGTTAGTGGGGGTTTGGATACTCCCGATGCATCTGCGCAAGCAACGCATCCTTGTCCTGCCACAACTGGTTGATCCAGCCCTGGAACTCCAGGCGATACACGCCGTCCTGGTCGTAGTTCTTGCCGATGAACTGCGCTGGGATCTTCAGTTCCTGGAAATGCACCACCACCTCCCCAACGTTGCCGCAGAGCAAATCCCAATACCCCGGACGACCGCCCGGATAATGAATGGTCACGTTGATGATCGATTCCAGTTGCTCACCCATGGCATCCAGTACAAACGCGATGCCGCCGGCCTTGGGCTTGAGCAGGTAGCGAAACGGTGACTGCTGCTGGGCGTGCTTGCTGTCGGTGAAGCGCGTGCCTTCGACGAAGTTGAAAATGCCCACAGGGTTGTCGCGAAACTTCGCGCAGGTCTTGCGGGTGGTTTCCAGGTCCTTGCCTTTCTTTTCCGGATGCTTCTCCAGGTAAGCCTTGGAGTAGCGTTTCATGAACGGGAAGCCCAGCGCCCACCAGGCCAGGCCGATCACCGGCACCCAGATCAGTTCCTGCTTGAGGAAGAACTTCAGCGGCCGGATGCGTCGGTTCAGCACGTACTGCAACACCATGATGTCGACCCAACTCTGGTGGTTGCTGGTGATCAGGTACGAATGCTGGTAGTCCAGGCCCGCCAGGCCGCTGAGGTGCCAGCGGGTACGACGCAGCAGGTTCATCCAGGCCTTGTTGTTGCTGATCCAGGCTTCGTGGATGTGGCCCATCAGCCAGTTGGTGAAGCGCTGGGCGGTGGGGAAGGGCAGCAACAGCTTGAAAATCGCCACGATGAACAGCGGTGTGCAGCAGGCGATGGTGTTCAGCGCCAACAGCAGCGAGGCAATGACGCCGCGCAAAGGAGCAGGCAAAAAGTCCAGCATTTAAATGTCCAAAGGTCGGTTGGCGGCTTGGATCGCGGTCAGGGCGATGGTGTACACGATGTCGTCGACCTGGGCGCCGCGCGGCAAGTCATTCACCGGTTTGCGCAAGCCTTGCAGCATCGGCCCGAGGCTGACGCAATCGGCGCTGCGCTGCACGGCCTTGTGGGTGGTGTTGCCGGTGTTGAGGTCCGGGAAGATGAACACCGTCGCCCGGCCGGCCACCTGGCTGTTGGGCGCCAATTGCCGTGCCACGGTTTCGTTGGCGGCGGCGTCGTATTGCAACGGACCATCGATCAACAGGCCGTGCTGGGCCTCGTGGGCCAGCAGGGTGGCTTCGCGAACTTTTTCCACTTCTTCGCCACTGGCCGACTCGCCGCTGGAGTAGCTGAGCATCGCCACCCGCGGCGTGATGCCGAACGCGGCGGCCGAGTCGGCACTTTGCAGGGCGATTTCCGCCAGCTCCGCAGCGCTGGGGTGCGGGTTCATCACGCAGTCGCCGTAGACCAGCACTTCTTCGGGAAACAGCATGAAAAACACCGAGGACACCAGCGAGCATCCTGGCGCGGTCTTGATCAGTTGCAACGCCGGGCGGATGGTGTTGGCGGTGGAATGGATAACGCCGGATACCAGCCCGTCCACTTCATCCAGGGCCAGCATCATGGTGCCGATGACCACGGTGTCTTCCAGTTGCTGCTCGGCCATCGGCGCGTTCAGGCTCTTGCTCTTGCGCAAACTCACCATGGGTTCGACGTAACGCTCGCGAATCGAATCCGGGTCGAGAATCTCCAGCCCCGGCGGTAGTTCGATACCTTGGGCGCGGGCCACTGCCTCGACGTCGGCCGGCTTGGCCAGCAACACGCAGCGGGCAATGCCCCGGGCCTGGCAAATGGCGGCAGCCTGGACGGTCAACGGTTCGCTGCCTTCGGGCAGCACGATGCGTTTGTTGGCGGCCTGGGCGCGTTGGATCAACTGATAGCGGAACACCGCTGGCGACAGGCGCATTTCCCGTGGCGTGCCGCAGCGCTGGTGCAGCCATCTGGCGTCCAGGTGACTGGCGACAAAATCGGTGATGATCTCCGCACGTTCGCGGTCATCGATGGGGATTTCCTTGTTCAAACCGTTGAGCAGGTTGGCAGTGTCATAGGAGCCGGTGCTCACCGACAGCACCGGCAACCCCGCCTGCAAGGCGCCGCGACACAAATCCATGATGCGCGGGTCGGGCAGGGTGTCACTGGTCAGCAGCAGGCCGGCCAGCGGCACGCCGTTGATCGCTGCCAGGCTCACGGCCAGGATGATGTCGTCGCGATCGCCGGGGGTCACCACCAGCACGCCAGGCTTGAGCAGCTCCACGGTGTTGCGCATGGTGCGCGCGCAAATGATGATGTTGCTCATGCGCCGGGTTTCGTAGTCGCCGGCGTTGAGCACCTGCGCGCCCATCAGATCGGCCACGTCGCGGGTGCGCGGGGCATTGAGTTCGGGGCGAAACGGGATGCAACCGAGCAGGCGGAAATCGCCGCTGCGCAGCAAGGGCGAGTGCTCCTTGAGCCGTGCGGAAAACGCCTCCATGCTTTCGTCGGTGCGGACCTTGTTCAGGATCACCCCGAGAACTTTCGGGTCCTTCGGCCCGCCAAACAACTGCGCCTGCAACTCTACCCGGCCAGACAGTTCGGTCAGCACTTCGTTTTCCGGCGCCGACACCAGGATGACCTCGGCGTCCAGGCTCTTGGCCAGGTGCAGGTTGACCCGGGCGGCGTAGCTGGCGTTGCGGGTCGGGACCATGCCTTCGACGACCAGCACGTCCTTGCCGATGGCTGCCTGCTGGTACAGCGTAATGATTTCTTCCAGCAGCTCATCGAGCTGGCCGTCGCCGAGCATGCGCTCGACGTGCGCCAGGCCCAGTGGCTGCGGCGGCTTGAGGCCATGGGTGCGGGCCACCAGCTCGGTGGAGCGTTCCGGCCCGGTGTCGCCGGGATGCGGCTGGGCAATGGGTTTGAAAAAGCCGACTTTCAGCCCGGCGCGTTCAAGGGTGCGCACCAGCCCGAGGCTGATGGAGGTCAGGCCCACACCAAAATCGGTGGGCGCGATAAAAAAAGTTTGCATGCGAATTCTCTAAGGGGGAATGGCGCGGCCTATATCTGGCCGTCTACCCACGATTCAGTCGCCAAGGTTATCGCTAACCGGGCCTTGAGCGCACCAGCCGCAATCAAAGGGCTGACCTATTTTTTCAATACGTTGCCCGGGGTCCAGCACCCAGGCCCGGGACTGCCACGGTGGCTGGTGACGCAGATGCTGAGTGTGGCCACAGGACAGCTCGGCCACCCAGTGCCCGTCCTCGTCCTGATGGAAACCGGTGACCGTCGGTCTGTTCGAGCTAGCCCGTTTGTCCGGGTTCCGTTCGCTTTCGGGCAAATCCTTGTTTAGACTTGTCCGTTCTTCATTCTTATGCAAAAGGTCTCGCCCCATGCTGATCGCCGCCAATAAGGCTGTCTCCATCGACTATACCCTGACCAATGACGCTGGTGAGGTCATCGACAGCTCTGCCGGCGGCGCTCCGCTGGTCTACCTGCAAGGCGCAGGTAATATCATTCCGGGTCTGGAAAAGGCCCTGGAGGGCAAAGCCGTCGGTGACGAGCTGAAAGTGGCCGTTGAGCCGGAAGACGCTTATGGTGAATACTCCGCTGAGCTGGTCAGCACCTTGAGCCGCAGCATGTTCGAAGGCGTGGATGAGCTGGAAGTGGGCATGCAGTTCCACGCCTCGGCGCCCGATGGCCAGATGCAGATCGTCACCATCCGCGACCTGGAAGGCGATGACGTCACCGTTGACGGCAACCACCCGTTGGCCGGTCAGCGCTTGAACTTCCAAGTCAAGATCGTTGACATCCGTGACGCCAGCCAGGAAGAAATCGCCCATGGTCACGTCCATGGCGAAGGCGGCCATCACCACTGATTTCTGCGCTACGCTCAAGTAACCAGTGAACTGGAAAGGCGCCATACGGCGCCTTTTTAGTCGGTTGCTGTTAGCATCACCCATGGCTGTTTCGAAAAGATCCGCAAACCTGGAGTTCGTCATGAGTGCTTTTCACGACCTTAAATTGAAAGCCCTGGATGGTCAGGAGCTTGCTCTGGCGCCGTTCAAGGGGCAAGTCGTGCTGGTGGTCAACGTCGCCTCCAAATGTGGCCTGACGCCTCAGTACGCGGCGCTGGAAAACCTCTATCAGCAATACAAGGCCAAGGGTTTCAGCGTGCTGGGCCTGCCCTGCAATCAGTTCGCCGGGCAAGAGCCGGGGACCGAGCAGGAAATCCAGGACTTCTGCAGCCTCAACTATGGCGTGACATTCCCGCTGTCCAGCAAGCTGGACGTGAACGGTCACGATCGTCATCAGTTGTACCGCCTGCTGGCGGGCGAGGGGGCCGAGTTTCCCGGGGACATTACCTGGAACTTCGAAAAATTCCTGCTCGGCAAGGACGGTCGGGTACTGGCGCGTTTCTCACCGCGCACGGCGCCGGATGATCCTGCCGTGATCCAGGCGATCGAAAAAGCGCTGGGCTGAAAGCCCGGCACTGAACCCTGTGGCGAGGGGATTTATCCCCGCTGGGTTGCGAAGCAGCCCCCAAAACCTGCTAACTCGGTGTGTCAGAAAAGACTCGGTCGCAGCTGATGGGGTTGCTGCGCAACCCAGCGGGGATAAATCCCCTCGCCACAGGTTTTGCACTCGCCTTGGCATTAGCTTCCAGACAGTCGCGATCTTTTGATCCTTAATCACTCCAATCAATAGTGCTACCCAGCGCTTACCATGCTCCATATTATCGTCGTCATATCCGACCTGTGACTTCGTCCCGTGGAGTGCCCCATGCCTGCAAAAGCCCTGTTCAAACCTTTCCACCTCGGCGCGCTCGAGTTGCCGACCCGGGTGGTGATGGCGCCGATGACCCGTTCCTTTTCGCCGGGCGGCGTGCCCAATGCCAAGGTCATCGAGTATTACCGTCGCCGCGCGGCGGCCGGGGTCGGCCTGATCATCACCGAGGGCACGACGGTGGGGCACAAGGCCTCCAACGGCTACCCGAACGTGCCGCATTTCTATGGCGACGCCGCGCTGGCCGGCTGGAAGAAAGTGGTTGATGCGGTGCATGCCGAAGGCGGCAAGATTGTTCCACAACTGTGGCATGTGGGCAGTGTGCGACGCATCGGCACCGAGCCGGACGCCAGCGTGCCGGGCTATGGCCCGACCGAAAAGCTCAAGGACGGTCAGGTGGTGGTCCACGGTATGACCCAGGCGGACATTGACGACGTCATCGCCGCGTTCGCCCAGGCGGCAAAAGACGCGCAAAGTATCGGCATGGACGGGGTGGAAATCCACGGTGCCCACGGCTACCTGGTGGACCAGTTCTTCTGGGAAGGCAGCAACCAGCGCACCGACGGATATGGCGGCAGCCTGGCCAACCGCTCGCGCTTTGCGATCGAATTGATCCGTGCCGTGCGCGCGGCGGTGGGAGAGGGCTTCCCGATCATTTTCCGCTTCTCCCAATGGAAGCAGCAGGACTACACCGCGCGCCTGGTGCAGAGCCCTGAAGCCCTGGGCGAATTCCTCAAGCCGTTGTCTGACGCGGGCGTGGATATTTTTCACTGTTCGACACGGCGCTTCTGGGAGCCGGAGTTCGAAGGCTCCGAGCTGAACCTGGCCGGCTGGACCCGCAAGCTCACCGGCAAGCCGACCATCACCGTCGGCAGCGTCGGCCTGGATGGCGAGTTCCTGCAGTTCATGGTCAACACCGACAAAATCGCGCAACCGGCCAGCCTGGAGAAACTGCTGGAGCGCTTGAACAACGATGAGTTCGACCTGGTGGCGGTGGGGCGTGCGCTGCTGGTGGATCCGGACTGGGCGCAGAAAGTTCGCGAAGGTCGGGAGCAGGAGATCTTGCCGTTCAGTCGTGAGGCGTTGATGACCCTGGTTTAAGCGGCGCCTTGTAGGGCCTCATCGCGGGCATGCCTTGCTCCCACATTGATCTTCAGCGAACACATTTTGCGTGAACGACTGATAACTCTGTGGGAGCAAGGCTTGCCCGCGATGCTTTTCAGCGTTGCGACACGGCCTGGGGCAGCGACGATTCGACCTGGCAAACCCCGCGCAACTGCGCCTCGAATTGCTCGATCACCGACGCCCAGCCCTGGCGACTGGCATGCTGGCGCGCATTGAGCCGTACGCAACGCAAAGTCTCGCGCTTCTCCAGCAGCCAACGGGCCGCATCGCAAAACGCCTCTTCATCCCCCGGCATCGCCAGCACGCCGTTATAGCCGTGGCGAATATGTTGCGCCGCCGCAGCCTGATCGTAGGCCACCACACCCAGCCCGGACGCCAGCGCTTCCAACACCACATTGCCGAAGGTTTCGGTCAGGCTCGGAAAGACAAACACATCCCCGGACGCATAATGGCTGGCCAGCGCCTCGCCGCGTTGCGAGCCACAAAAGATCGCTTCGGGCAGTTCCTGTTCCAGCGCGGACCGCTGCGGGCCGTCGCCGATCACCACCAGTTTCATCCGTCGCCCTGGGAAAGCGCTGCACAGCGTGGCGAAACTGCGCTTGAGCAGCCCGAGGTTTTTCTCCGGAGCCAGGCGTCCGACGTGGATCACGGCGATGTCATCGTCGCCCAGGCCCCACGCCTCACGCAGGCTCGCCGAGCGCTTGACCGGATGAAACAGTTGGCTGTCCACGCCGCGCGACAGCAGCGCCACGCGCTCGAAATGTCGTCGCTCCAGTTCCAGGCGCTGACTGACGCTGGGCACCAGGGTCAGGTTGGAGCGGTTGTGAAACCAGCGCAGGTAATGGGTGAGCACGCGACTCAACAGCCCGAGGCCGTACTGCTGGGTGTATTGCTGGAAATTGGTGTGGAAACCACTGACCACCGAGATGCCCAGGCGCCGTGCCGCGCGCAGTGCCGACAAACCCAGTGGCCCTTCGGTGGCGATGTACAGCACGTCCGGACGATGGCGTTTCCAGCGCCTGAGCAGTTTGTGCATGGACGCCTGGCCCCACTGCAAACCCGGATAGCCCGGCAACGGCCAGCCCCGGCACAGCAGCAACTGCTCGTCACTGGCCAGGTGTTGGTCGTCGACCTGGCGCGGCCGTATCAGCTCGACCTGATGCCCGCGGGCGCGCAGGCCGTCGTACAGGCGGCCCAGGGTATTGGCCACGCCATTGATTTCCGGCGGGAAGGTTTCGGTGATCAGGGTAATGTGCAGGGGTGTGGTCATGACCCCAGTGTCGACCGGGGCCATTTCGTCATTGTGACGTCAGGATGATGGATTTGTGACGGGCTCAGCCCTGCCGCGCCAAAGCGGTCTCGGCGCCTTGCTCACGGACCCAGAACAACGTCGCCCCGGCCACCGCTGCCGGCATCATCAGGATATTCACCACCGGGATCAGCAACACCAGGTACACGCTGCCGCCAAAGCCCAGGCTCTGCCAGCGTTTTTCCCGCAGCCAGGCGAGCATCTCGTTCCAGCCCAGCTTGTGGTTGTCCGCCGGGTAGTCGATGTACTGGATCGCCATCATCCACACGCCGAACAGCAGCCACAGCGGTGCCGCCACCAGGTTGACCACGGGGATGAACGACAGCACGAACAGCCCCAGGGCGCGGGGCAGGAAATAGCCGAGCTTGCGCGCTTCCCGGCTGAGAGTCCGCGGGATCATGGCGATCAATTCGGCCCAACTGAAGGCCGGGAAGTCGTCGGTGCCGCGGATGACCACTTCGACTTTTTCCGCGAGAAAACCGTTGAACGGTGCGGCGATGACGTTGGCGAGCATCGTGAAGGTGAAAAACACCATCAGCACGACGAGCACCACGAACAGTGGCCAGAGCACATAGCTGAGGAAACTGAGCCAGTCTGGCAGCGACGGCATCAGCGTATCGACCCACAGGCTGAACTGATGGCCGGCCAGGTAGATCAATCCGACAAACAGCACCAGGTTGATCGCCAGGGGCAAGAGTACGAAGAGGCGCAGGCCCGGGCTCAAGACCAGCTTGAGGCCTTCTCGCAAATATTGCGGGCCGGACAGGACGGGGGCGGGCATAGGTGACTCCGAGCGAAGGTGAACGCGCCGACCTTACCGGCTTTGCCCCGCCCGGGAAAGCGGCGACATGGCGTGTAACAACGTTTCTTCAGGCGAAGGCGCCTATTGAAAGGACCGCTGGGGATAGAGCTCACCTATGAGCTGGATTGTTAAACCGTATTTCCTTAATCTTCGCTCCCTCGATACGCTGCACCCATTCTTTTCCAGGACTGTCGAACCCAAGCCTTCCCCAAGTGCGTCAACGGTCCTTTTTTATTCGCGCCGCTCACCCGGCGTTCCGGCCCGCAAGGTCCGGTCAACAGGAGCAGGTCATGTCTGAAGTGCGTCATTCGCGAGTGATTATTCTCGGTTCCGGCCCTGCCGGTTACAGCGCTGCGGTTTATGCGGCCCGTGCCAACCTCAAGCCGCTGCTGATCACCGGCATGCAGGCCGGCGGTCAATTGACCACCACCACCGAAGTCGACAACTGGCCGGGCGACGTCCACGGCCTGACCGGCCCGGCCTTGATGGAGCGCATGAAGGAACACGCCGAGCGTTTCGAGACCGAGATCGTTTTCGACCACATCAATGCCGTGGATTTCGCCGCCAAGCCCTACACCCTGACCGGCGACAGCGCGACCTACACCTGCGATGCCCTGATCATCGCTACCGGCGCCAGCGCTCGTTACCTGGGCCTGCCGTCGGAAGAAGCCTTCATGGGCAAAGGTGTTTCCGCCTGCGCCACCTGCGACGGTTTCTTCTACCGCAACAAGCCTGTGGCAGTGGTCGGTGGTGGTAACACCGCCGTTGAAGAAGCGCTGTACCTGGCCAACATCGCCAGCACGGTCACCCTGATCCACCGTCGCGAGACGTTCCGCGCCGAGAAGATCCTGATCGACAAGCTCAATGCCCGCGTCGCCGAAGGCAAGATCATCCTCAAGCTCAACGCGACCCTGGACGAAGTGCTGGGCGACAACATGGGCGTGACCGGTGCCCGCCTGAAGAACAACGACGGCAGCTTCGACGAGATCAAGGTTGACGGCGTCTTCATCGCCATCGGCCACACCCCGAACACCTCGCTGTTCGAAGGCCAGTTGGAACTCAAGGACGGCTACCTGGTGGTCAAGGGCGGCCGCGACGGCAACGCCACTGCCACCAGTATCGAAGGTATCTTCGCGGCCGGCGACGTGGCCGACCACGTCTACCGCCAAGCGATCACCTCGGCCGGTGCCGGCTGCATGGCAGCCCTGGACACCGAGCGCTACCTGGATGGCCTGCAGAACGCTTCGTTCTGATTCAGCGGGTACAAAAAAACCGGCTTCGGCCGGTTTTTTTGTGCCTGTCACAAGATCAACGGATGGATGCTGGACCCTGTGGGAGCGGGCTTGCTCGCGAAAGCGGTGTGTCAGTCAACGTTGATGTCGACTGGAACACCGCTTTCGCGAGCAAGCCCGCTCCCACAAGGTTTTGTGGGTCAGAAACACTGCATTTCAGGCCAGCTTCGCCAGGCACGCCTCCAGAATATCCAACCCCTCTTCCAACACGGCCGGCTCGGTCGTCAACGGTGCCAGCAACCGAATGATGTGCCGCGATTTTCCGCTGGGCATCAGCAGCAAGCCCGATTCCCGCGCCAGGGCCAGCAGTTGCGTCAGTTGTGCCGAGGCCGGGGTGCCGTCGGCGTGGGTCAGCTCGATGCCGCGCATCGCGCCGACGCCGGTCAGGCGGCCCAGGTAGGGCGTCAGCCCACGGTTGCGCCAGGATTGGTAGCGGCTGACGATCGCCTCTTCCTGTTGCGAGCCCCAGGCGTGCAGGTTGGCGTCGGTCATTTCATCCAGGGTCGCCAGGGCGGCGGCGCAGGCGATGGGGTTGCCCGAGTAGGTGCCGCCGAGGCCGCCCTTGGGCAGGTTGTCCAGCAGCGCCTTGCGTCCCACCACCGCGCCCAAGGGCACGCCGCCGGCGATGCTTTTACCGAGCAGGATCAGGTCCGGTTCGATGCCCAGTCGCGAGAAGGCAAAGCGCTGGCCGGTGCGGCCGAAGCCGGACTGGATTTCATCGATGATCAGCACAATGCCCTTGTCATCACAGAACTGCCGCAGGGCCTGGGCGAAGGGCACGTCCATCGCCAGGAAGCCGGCTTCGCCCTGCACCGGTTCGACAATGAAACAGGCCACGTCATTCACGTCGATCTCGACGCTGAACAGCCGCTCCATGGCCTTCAAGGCCTCTTCGCCGGTGACGCCGTTGTCCTTGCTGGGGTACGGCAGGTGATACACCGGCCCGGGCAGTACGCCGACTTTCTGCTTGTAAGGCGCGACCTTGCCGTTGAGGTTGAGGGTCGCCAGGGTGCGGCCGTGAAAGGCGCCATCAAACGCGATTACGGCGGTACGGCCCGTGGCGCCGCGTACGATCTTCAAGGCGTTCTCCGCCGCTTCGGCGCCACTGTTGGTGAGCATGCCGCTGACCGGATAATCCACCGGGACAAACGCCGCCAGGCGTTCCATCAATTCAATGTAGGGCGCGTGGGGCGCGGCATTGAATGCGTAGTGCGTCAGCCGGGTGGCCTGTTCACGGATTGCCTCGACAATGCGCGGATGGCAATGGCCGAGGTTCAACACACCGATGCCGCCGACGAAATCGATGTAGCGTTTACCGTCGGTGTCCCAAACCTCGGCATTCTTGCCGTGGCTGAGGCTGACGGGATGCACGATGGAGATCGATTGGCTGATGGTTTCGCTGCTCATGGATGACGGCTCGGACGATGGAGAAATTTCCGTTATCTAAGCCGCGAGCAGAGGGGCCCGGCAAACGAAATAAAGTTGCCGGGTCAATCTTAAAAGTCGGGATGTGGAGCGGGAGGATTTATTTGCGGGAGGAAGACCTGTGGGAGCATGGCTTGCCCGCGATGAACGATAACGCGGTTCGGCTGTTAAACCTCGGCGCGCCCATCGCGGGCAAGCCATGCTCCCACAGATGAATGCCCTCGCCACAGAAGAGGGCTGCAAGAATTTGTGGATCAGCGCCGTTGCAGCGGCTGCGCCTCGAACGTCACACCGGCCAACCCATGGGCCATCAGCGCGCGGATATTGCCGTGATCGCTGCCGTCGGGCGTGGCCAGCACCGAGCGGTAATGTTCGCCGAACGCCCGCAGCGCTTCTTCATCGCTCAAGCCTTCGAGCAGCGCCAGGCCCAGGGTCTTGCACGAGCCTTCGTTCTGCCCGGCGGCGTTTTCCACGCCACCGTTGTTGAAGGCCTGGGGCTGGTAGTCGTAACCGGCGGCGATGAAGGCCAGGGTGTCGGCGAAGGCATGTTCGCCACTCTTGAGGCGGGTACGCAGGGTATTGAGATCAGGCATCGGGTTTTCCTTTGGCGAACGCCGCCTGTTGTTCGGCGCTGGCTTCTTTCTGGTATTGGGCTTTCCACTCGGCGTACGGCATGCCGTAGACCACTTCGCGGGCGTCGTCGAGGCTGACCTCGACCTGGCGTTCATCGGCGGCGGCCTTGTACCACTTGGACAGGCAGTTGCGGCAGAAGCCGGCGAGGTTCATCAGGTCGATGTTCTGCACATCCTTGCGGCTGTCCAGGTGGGCAACCAGCCGACGGAAAGCGGCGGCTTCGAGTTCGAGGCGTTGTTGGTCGTTCATGGTGTTCCCTGACGGGCAGCTGCAAGCGGCGAGCTTCAAGCTGCAAATTGGATGGCGTTGATCAGGCTTGAAGTTTACCGCTTGAAGTCAGTAGCGGCTACGAAGCCGCCCGGCTTGCCGCAAGGGTAATCGACACCGACTCGGCAAATCGCAAGGCGTGGGGTTTGTCGACTTCGACTTCGGCGTACAGCACCGATTCGTTGGCCATGACCAGGTCGAGCAATTCCTGGGTCAGGCGTTCGAGCAGGGCGAAGCGGTTGCCTTCCACGTGGGCGATGATCGCCTTGGTGATGGTGCGGTAGTTCAGCGCGTGGTCGATGTCGTTGTCGCGCACCGCTTCCTGGGCGGCGTAGAGGATGGTCAGGTTGATCAACACATCCTGCTTGTTGAGGATTTCATCCTCGTTGATGCCGATGAAGGTGCGTAGGCGCAGGTCCTTGACCTTGATGCGTGCCATGGCTGGCTGAAGTTGTGGCATTTAATTGCTCCGTCGAATCAATTGCAGGAACTCCTGGCGCGTGGTGCTGGAGTCGCGAAAGGCGCCGAGCATCACCGAGGTGTTCATGGTCGAGTTCTGTTTTTCGACACCGCGCATCATCATGCACATGTGCTGGGCCTCGATCACCACCGCCACGCCGGCGGCCTGGGTGACCTGCTGCACCGCGTCGGCGATTTGCCGGGTCAGGTTCTCCTGGATTTGCAGGCGGCGGGCGAACATGTCCACCAGCCGGGCGATCTTCGACAGCCCCAGGACCTTGCCCGTAGGAATATAAGCCACATGGGCCTTGCCGATGAAGGGCAACAGGTGATGTTCGCAGAGTGAATAGAGTTCGATGTCGGCGACGATCACCATTTCATCGCTGTCAGAGGCGAACAACGCGCCATTGACGATCTGCTCGACGCTTTGTTCATAGCCATGGCAGAGGTACTGCATGGCCTTGGCGGCACGGACCGGGGTATCGAGCAGACCCTCTCGCTCGGGGTTTTCCCCCAGGCCTATAAGGATTTCGCGGTAGTTCTGGGGCAGGGATAGCGTCATGGTGCATCCTCGAAACAAGGCTATTTGACGTGCCGCCCGCCGTTGACGGTCAGGGTCGTGCCGGTGACATAAGGGTTGTCCAGCAGATAACGCAGGCTCTGGTAGATCACTTCGCTGCCGGGTTCGATGCCCAGCGCGGACTTGGCCAGGGCCTTGGCGCGGTAAGCCGCGTCGTCTTCGGGGTTGAACAGTAGCAGGGCCGGGGCGATGCCGTTGACCTTGATCGCCGGGGCGAACTTCGCCGCGAACGACAGGGTCAGGCTTTCCAGGCCAGCCTTGGTGGCGCAATAGGCGATATGCCGGGCGCTGCCCTTGCGGGTCACATCATCGCTGATGTGCACGATATCCGCCGGGGTTGAACGCTGCAGCAGCTCGGCGCCGTGCAGGTTGATCAGGTAAGGCGCAAGCATGTGCACGCCGAACATGGCGTTGAAGGCCGCTGCTTCGCTGCCCGGGTCCTCGGCCAGCCAGGCCGAGGCGTTGTGCACGATGGCCCGCAGCCGGTCGGTGTGCTGCTTGAGTTGTTCGATAAAGGCCAGGATCCCCGCTTCGCTGGAGAAGTCGGCAAACAGCATGACCGCGCCCAGGTCTCGCAACGTTTGCACGCCTGGGCGTTCGGTTCGATAGGTCGCGATCACCGGTTGCCCGTCTTCCAGCAATCGCCGGGCGCAATGCAGGCCGACGCGCTGGGCTGCGCCAGTGATCAGGATCGGAGCGGTGGCGCTGGACATAGGACGGCTCGGTTCACGGCAAGAGCAAAACTATAACAGCGACGGGTAGTGTGTACCTATTGATGGCTAATCCAGCGGATATATCGCCGTATTCCACTGTGGGAGCGAGCCTGCTCGCGATGTGCTGGGTCAGCCAACACAAATATCGCCTGACACACCGCTATCGCGAGCAGGCTCGCTCCCACAGAAACCGCTGCCAAGGCTGGCAGCATCACCGATTCTGTGTGAAAGGCTTGGCCGGCAACGTCCGCTGTGGCGCGCCGTTGAGCCAGTTCGCCAGCAGATGGGTCGACATCGGGATAAACAGATAGACCATCAGTGGCGTCAGGATCAGCGTGCTGATGAACACCCGGCTCAACAGGCCCAGTTCGCTCAGCAGCGGCCCCAACAGGAAATTGAACAACAGCGAGACGGGAAAAAACGCCAGCCAGATGGCCACGGCCTGTTTCCAACGTGGCGGACGCTGACCGACTGCGCCGAACCAGCCATCGATGCCACGCACCCGGTGTTCGGAGGGATGGGCAAACAGATCGCTGCCCCGTCCCAGCCAGGCCGTGCGGGAGGCCGAGTGTTCCCAGGCGTGCAGCGTCTGCTCGTCGGCAAAACGGAAGATGATCTGGAATTCATCGTCCTCGGGCGGTGGAGCGAGCACGCCGGAACCCAGGTAGCCAGGAAAGTCGGTTGCCAGTTGTTCGCCTTCGCGCAACCAGGCGATCAGGTCCTGATAACGTCCATTGGCAACGCGGCGGGCAACCATCAAAGTGACGGGTGAGGTAGACATTATGTATCTCCGTAAGACAGGCGCGGCACTCCGGGTAGGAGGTTCGCTGGGGACGCCCCGGGGTGGTGGGTAGCGTCTGGTCGCCAAAAAACAGGCAAGGATTATTCCTGATTGTGCGTAAAACAACAAAACCGCACATCGAGTACGTTTATCCTTGTCATGACATGTCCTGGGAGGGGTAAACTAGGATCCAATTTGCCAGCCGGAATTGTCTGCCAAAATGAGTGTAATCACAGAGGATGGCTTCGTTTTCCAGGCATCAGGTGCCTTGAAGCGGGAAGACCTGTTTCCCATTCGCGAAGTCGCGCGCATGACCGGCGTTAACCCCGTGACCCTGCGTGCCTGGGAGCGGCGCTACGGTTTGATCCAACCTACCCGCACCGAAAGCGGGCATCGCCTGTACTCGTTGGGCGATATTGAAAAAGTGCGCAGCATTCTGGCTTGGATAGAGCGCGGGGTGGCCGTCAGCAAAGTGGGAAAGATCCTGGCGAAGACCGAGTCGGTGCAACCGGTTTCCACGCTGATCTCATCCGATCTGGTCAGGGCCGATCACGCCCGCTGGCAACAACAGGTGGCGGACGCGGTTAGCAGCTTTGACGATGTGGAGCTGGATCGCGTCTACGGGCAGGTCTTTTCCACCTATACCGTGCCAATCGTCTTCCAGGACATCCTGATGCCGCTCTGGCGACAAATGCTGTATCGCCAGCCAGAGTTCGGGCAAATCAGTGAATGGGTGTTTTTCGATGGGTTCCTGCGCTCGCGCATCATCCAGCGGCTTTTGCTCAAGCGCGAAAGTGGAGTGCCGCGTGTCCTGGTCTGTGCCATTGCCGGCCAATGCCGTGAGCTGGAGTTGCTGGTCGCGGCGCTGTTCCTCTCCAAGGCGGATGTGGGCGTCAGGGCGCTGTCGATCGGCCTGCCATTCAACGAGCTGACCCTGGTGTGCCAGAAGATCCAGCCGGTGGCATTGGTGCTGGTTTCCAATCATGCGCCGCTCCCGGATTTGCCCAAGCGCCTGGGCAAATTGGCGATGAGCCTGGACTGTCCGGTGATGCTGGCCGGTGAAGCATCCGACTTGGCGCAGGAAAGCCTGGCTAGCTCGTCAATCGGCTGCCTGGGCAATGAAGGAACGGTGATGCGCCAGCGCCTGTGTCAATTTCTGGCAGGCAACCTCGACACCTAGAGATGCATGGAAGGATGGGTCAGGCGATGTTGCTGCAGGATGTACTGGCGCAGGCGCTCCGTCTCGTCCTGGTCATTCTGGCTCAGGTGGTAGGCAAACAGGCCGCGATCGGTTTCCCGTTCGAAGGTGCCTCGCAACGAAATTCTCTCGTAGCCTGATGGGCTGAACCACAAGGCAAACTGCTTTGGCGGTTTGGTCCGACTGCGGTTTTCCAGCAATACGCCCTTGCAGGAGACTTCGTGGACCCACAGCGGTCCCGGCTGACCCTTGATATTTTCCAGCGCCACCGGCTCTTCGAGCGCCAGACGCCATGGGCGTATCTTCGGTCCGTCCTCGTAGATGCTTGGTACACCCAAGCGCAGGTGCATCGCATGGAATTCGTCTTCCACCAGATGCAGCGGAAAGGTCATTTGCTGGTTTTCGAAATTGGCTTGCAGCGTAACCTGCTCATTTGCCGCCAGACGTGTCAGCAAGTCACGGATCTGCGACCCACCGTTTACCAGCAAGCTCGACGTGACATCCCGCTCGTTCAGCTGCGGGTTGTGTTGCATGGTTCGGATGAAATCCAGTTCATCCTGCGTCAGAAGGGCATCGCGCTGCATGATCTGCTCGAAATAATAATTTACGTGTTCACTGGTGATTGTAGTGACTGACCATTAATTCGTGGTTTTGTTTGAACCGTTCGTCGCTTCGAGCCGAGCAATTGTCGCCCGCGCGTCGGCCAGCTCCTTTTCCAGCTGTGCGACGCGTTGTTGAGCCTTGACCTGGGTCGTGACGTCTTTTTGCACACCCACGAAATAGGTATGTCCGTCAGCCTGGTTTTTTACCGTGGACAGTGACAACTCATTCCAGAACGGCGTGCCGTCCTTGCGGTAATTGCGCAGCACCTCACGACAGGTACCGCCCTCTTGCAAGGCTTTGCGAATCGGCTCCAGCGAGGGCTGGTCCCGATCACCCGATTGCAGGAACCGGCAATCCTGATAGAGGATTTCGTCGCGGTGATAACCGGTCAATCGTTCGAAGGCCGGGTTCACGTAGATCAGGATATTGTCTTCACCTTCTTTTTCGGCGATGACAATCCCGTCGTTCGAAGCATTGATGACCAGTTGCATCAGTTGAGCGTTGATCATGGGGAGAACCCTTTGAACATCCTTGTAGAAGCAGCATTCTAAAAGAAATCGATAGACTGTCCACTGGCCATTAGGGCCGTTGAGAGCCATTCGCAGCCTGACAGGTGCAACTGTTACTATCCCGGCTCTTTTTTCAGGTTCAGGATCAGATTGATGAAAGTCGCCATTCTTTCCGGCTCGGTGTATGGCACCGCCGAAGAAGTCGCCCGGCACGCCGCCAAACTGCTTCGCGAGGCAGGTTTCGACGCCTGGCACGACCCGCGTGCGACCCTGGCGGATGTGCAGGCATTCGCCCCAGAGGCCGTGTTGGCAGTGACTTCCACCACCGGCATGGGTGAGTTGCCGGACAATCTGATGCCGTTGTATTCGATCATCCGCGACCAATTGCCGGGGTTCTTTCGTGGTTTGCCTGGCGCGGTGATCGGCCTGGGCGACGCCAGTTATGGGGATACCTTCTGCGCCGGCGGCGAGCAGATGTGCGAACTGTTCGTCGAATTGGGTGTACGCGAGGTGCTGCCGATGCTGCGCCTGGATGCCAGCGAAAGTGTCACGCCGGAAACCGACGCCGAGCCATGGCTCGCTGAGTTGATCGACACGTTGCGCGCTTGAAGCGGGTGCGCTGACTCGTTCGGCCAGTAAGCTGGCTGCCAACGCAACTACCGCCTCTGAAAGAGCTGACTAGACTGATTTTCTTGCGTACGACGTTTCGATCGAGACATATAACAAGAAACCAGAGGTCAGAGCCGTGAGCGTAGCGCCCGTCCAAACGATACTCAGCATCAAGGATCAGGTCAGTGCGGCCGAATGGCAAACCCGAGTGGACCTTGCCGCCTGTTATCGGCTTGTCGCGCTGCATGGTTGGGATGACCTGATCTTCACCCATATTTCCGCAAAGGTTCCCGGTACCGAGGATTTCCTGATCAACCCGTTCGGGATGATGTTCCATGAAATCACCGCCTCGAGCCTGGTCAAGGTCGATCAGGCCGGCAACAAATTGATGGACAGCCCCTACGAGATCAACCCGGCCGGCTACACCATCCACAGCGCGGTGCATGAGGTGCGCCATGATGTGGCCTGTGTGCTGCACACCCACACCGCTGCTGGCGTGGCGGTATCGGCCCAGAAGCAGGGGGTGCTGCCGATCAGCCAGCAATCGCTCTTCGTGCTGTCGAGCCTGGCTTATCACGCCTACGAAGGGGTGGCCTTGAATCACGAAGAAAAGGCTCGCTTGCAGGCGGACCTGGGCGAGAGCAACTTCCTGATGCTGCACAACCATGGCTTGCTGACCTGCGGCGGGACCATCGCCGATACCTTCCTGATGATGTTCACCTTTCAGCGGGCCTGTGACATTCAGGTCCTGGCGCAGAGCGGCGGGGCCGAACTGATTGCCATCGAGCCGCAGATCCTGGCTGGCGCCCGGGCGATGATCGCCGGGGTGACCAAAAGCGCCCAGGGCATGGGCGGCGCGTTGGCCTGGCCGGCGTTATTGCGCAAGCTCGATCAACAAGATGCCGGGTATAGAAGTTGATGGCCCTGGCCCAGATTCCCCTGCGTATCTGGCGCCAGCGCAGCCAGATCTTCATGTTCCGTGGCCATGCCATTCGTTACTGGGTGGCCGGGCAGGGTGAGCCGCTGCTGCTGATCCACGGTTTTCCCACCGCCAGCTGGGATTGGCATTACCTGTGGCAACCGCTGGCGCAACGCTACCGGGTGATCGCGTGTGACATGCTCGGTTTCGGTGACTCCGCCAAACCGACGGATCACGTCTACAGCCTGCTGGAGCAAGCCGATCTGCAACAGGCCTTGCTCGCGCACCTGAATGTGCGGGGCGCGCTGCATGTGTTGGCCCACGATTACGGCGACAGCGTGGCCCAGGAGCTGCTCGCACGGCATTACGAAGCGCGCATCCACCTCGCCAGTTGTGTCTTTCTCAATGGCGGCCTGTTCCCGGAAACCCACCGCCCGGTCTGGGCCCAGAAACTCTTGCTCAGTCCGCTGGGGTGGCTGTTGGGGCGGGCGTTCTCCCGGGAAAGCCTGGTCAGCAGCTTTCGGCAGATTTTCGGCCCCAGGACCACCCCCACTGAAAGCGAGTTGGATGATTTCTGGAGCCTGGTGCAAGCCCATCACGGTCCGAGGATCATGCACAAGCTCATCGCCTATATTCCCGAACGCCGTGTGCAGCGTGATCGCTGGGTGCAGGCGATGCAGCGCGGCGACGTGCCGTTGCGGGTGATCGACGGCGCGCTCGACCCGATTTCCGGTGAACACATGGTGGCGCGCTACGAGGCCCTGATCCCAAACCCTGACACGGTGTTGCTGCCCGACATCGGTCATTACCCGCACATCGAGGCACCCGTGCAGGTGCTCAAGCATTACCTGGCGTTTCGCGAAGCCATCGCCGCACCGCACAGACAAATGGCCTGTTCCTGACGACTTGGCATTGCAGCAGACCTGTGGGAGCGGGTTTGTGTGGGAGCGGGCTTGCTCGCGAAGGCGTCAGCACATCCAGCATCTATCCTGACTGAAAGACCGCTTTCGCGAGCAAGCCCGCTCCCACAGTTTTTCGGGTGTTTACGAGATTGCATTCCACTGCAAATCCCTTGTGGGAGCGAGCCTGCTCGCGATAGCGGTGCCTCTGCCAGCAGGAAAATCGAATATGCCGCCGTGGCCTGGGCCTGCATCATCCCCTCACCTTATCGGTCACTATTCACTTGCAACCGTGTTGATTGTGACCGGCAGATTTGTGCCGGACACTCGTGCCCATTGTCCTGTCCGCCTGCTGGAGTTCTGCCATGAGTGAGTCTGTGCGCTTCGAAGATAAAGTCGTGATCGTCACGGGGGCCGGCGGTGGCCTGGGACGCGCCCATGCGTTGCTGTTCGCCAAACAAGGCGCGAAAGTGCTGGTCAACGACCTGGGCGGCTCGGCGCAAGGGGAAGGGGCCAATGCCTCGGCAGCAGACCGGGTGGTTGCCGAAATCCGCGAGGCGGGCGGCATCGCCGAGGCCAACCACGACTCGGTGACCGATGGCGACAAGCTGGTACAAAACGCCCTCGACGCGTTCGGTCGCGTCGATGTGGTGGTCAACAACGCCGGGATCCTGCGGGACAAGACGTTCCACAAAATGGACGACGCCGATTGGGACCTGGTCTACCGCGTCCACGTCGAGGGCGCCTACAAGGTCACCCGGGCCGCGTGGCCGCACTTGCGTGAGCAAAACTACGGGCGGGTGATTTTCACGGCTTCCACCTCGGGCATCTACGGCAACTTCGGCCAATCCAACTACGGCATGGCCAAGCTCGGCCTCTATGGTTTGACTCGGACCCTGGCTATCGAAGGCCGCAAGAACAACATCCTGGTCAATGCCATCGCCCCCACCGGCGGCACGCGCATGACCGAAGGCCTGATCCCGCCGCAGGTGTTCGAACAACTCAAGCCCGAACTCGTCAGCCCGCTGGTGGTGTACCTGGCCAGTGAGAATTGCCAGGAAACCTCCGGCCTGTTCGAAGTGGGCGGCGGCTGGATGGGCAAGGTGCGCTGGGAGCGCAGCCTGGGGGCGGGCTTTGATCCGCGCAAAGGCTTTTCACCCGAAGACGTCGCCGCCCATTGGCAGCAGATCTGCGACTTCGAGAACGCGGTACACCCGAACGACAATCTGGAAGCCTTGAAAGAAATGATGGCGAACCTGCAACGCCACGCCATCTAGACCTCACTGCCCGGGTCGGTTGCCGTCAGCCGCGGCAACCGTGCTCATGGACAATACTTTCGCCAGGGCCGCCGGGACTCGACGGTCTCGATACCCATCACACCGTCATATCTCGCCGGGCGGAAGTGCCCTTGGGAATCAGTGACGAGGTCGACGATTTCAATGCGGTCGAAGTCTCGTTCAGGTTGCGTCGATTCCCCCAACTGCTCATCCCCGAATGCCAGGCGCACTGTTTTTGTCCGCATAAAAAAGGCCGCTGCAAAAAGCAGCGGCCTAAGCGTGACGTTGCAAAGGAGCTACAAACCAACGTCGGTAAACACGGGATGATGGACCGATACGCCAATCCATCCGAAGACGGTGTGCCAGGCATGAGGGATGCCATGAGGCTTGTGCTTGCAGGCCCGTTGCCCTGAAAGCCCGGTCAGCATAGGCATCGGGCCTTGCGGGAAACAGCCCGGATCCGGACATGCACCGTTGCAGGGCGCGTAACAGTCGAAGGCTGGGCATGAGTATGCGCGGCGCTGATGGCCCATCATCCAGTCCATCCATGCACGGCGCAAAGGCCCGGGCCGCATGGGCTGTAATCCTTTTTAGGTACAGCGCGAATACCTCCTTGGTGCGCTTATCGCCCATGGCGTGCGGCAGTAGGGTGAAGCTTCTGTCACTCACCGGGGAAGACGCATGACAACAATAACAATGCGCGCCATCTTCAAGCCGCAGGCGCTGGCCGTTGCGGTGGCCTTGGGTTGCTGTGCCCAGGCGCAGGCCGTTTCATTCAACATTGGCGAGATCGAGGGTCAGTTCGATTCGTCGCTGTCCGTGGGCGCGAGCTGGGGCATGCGCGACGCGGACAAGGACCTGATCGGCACGGTCAACGGCGGTACGGGCCAGTCCTCCACCGGTGACGATGGGCGGCAGAACTTCAAGAAAGGCGAGACCTTTTCCAAAATCTTCAAGGGCCTGCACGACCTCGAACTCAAGTACGGCGATACCGGCGTGTTCGTGCGCGGCAAGTACTGGTATGACTTCGAACTCAAGGACGAGAGCCGTCCGTTCAAGGACATCAGCGACAGCAATCGCAAGGAAGGCGCCAAGTCCTCGGGGGCGCAGATTCTCGATGCCTTCGTCTATCACAACTATTCCATCGCCGATTTGCCGGGCACTGTGCGCGCCGGTAAGCAGGTGGTCAGTTGGGGGGAAAGTACCTTCATCGGCAACTCCATCAACAGCATCAACCCGGTGGACGTGTCCGCGTTCCGTCGCCCCGGTGCGGAGATCAAGGAAGGCCTGATCCCGGTGAACATGCTGTTCGCCTCCCAGGGTTTGACTGACAAGCTGACCATCGAAGGGTTCTACCAACTGGAGTGGGACCAGACGGTTGTTGATAACTGCGGTACGTTCTTCGGCAATGACGTGGTGGCCGATGGTTGCACCAGTGGCTACACCGTGGGCAGCCCGGCGATTGCGCCGTTCGTGCCATTGACTCAGGCCTTTGGCCAGGGCATTGAGGTGAATGACGAAGGCGTTGTCATTGCTCGCAGCGGCGACCGTGACGCCCGTGATTCCGGCCAGTGGGGCACGGCGTTGCGCTGGCTCGGTGATGACACCGAGTACGGCCTGTACTTCATGAACTATCACAGCCGTACACCTACCGTCGGCACCACCACGGCAGACGCCTCTACGCTGGCCGTGCTTGGGAACCTGGGGCCAGGGGGTATGATCCCGATTGCCGAAGGACTTGCCCCCGGCAGCGGTGCGGGCCTGGCGCAAAGCGTGATGCTGGGACGCGGTCAGTACTACCTCGAGTACCCCGAGGACATTCGCCTGTACGGCGCCAGTTTCTCCACGACGTTGCCCACCGGTACCGCGTGGACCGGCGAAGTCAGCTACCGCCCCAACGCACCGGTGCAGGTCAATACCAACGACCTGACCCTGGCGCTGCTTAACCCGATTGCCGGTGGCGCGGCTTCACCCATCGCGACCTCGGCCGGGGCGGACAACACCGGCTACCGCCGCAAGGAAATCACCCAGGTCCAGAGCACCCTGACGCACTTCTTCGATCAGGTACTGGGCGCCGATCGCCTGACCCTGGTCGGCGAGGCGGCGGTGGTGCACGTCGGCGGTTTGGAATCGAAGGACAAGCTGCGTTACGGCCGCGATTCGGTCTACGGCCAGTACGGGTTCAATGGCGACACCGATGGCTTCGTCACCTCAACGTCCTGGGGTTATCGCGCCCGGGCGATTCTCGATTATTCCAACGTGATCGGCGGGGTGAACTTCAAGCCCAACGTGTCCTGGTCCCATGACGTGGCCGGCTATGGCCCCAACGGCCTGTTCAACGAAGGCGCCAAGGCCGTCAGCCTCGGTGTCGATGCCGATTACCGCAACACCTACACCGCCAGCCTCAGCTACACCGACTTTTTTGGCGGCGATTACAACGTTCTCGAAGACCGCGACTTTCTCGCGTTGAGCTTCGGCGTGAACTTCTGATCTGGCTGACAAGGAAAACCCAATGCGCAAGATGATCCTGCAATGCGGTGCCCTGGCCTTGAGCCTGCTGGCCGTGAACGTGATGGCGGCGGTCTCGCCGGATGAAGCGAACAAACTGGGCACCAGCCTGACGCCGTTGGGCGCGGAAAAAGCCGGCAATGCCGACGGCTCGATTCCGGCCTGGACCGGCGGCATTGCGAAAAACGCCGGGGCCGTGGACAGCAAGGGTTTTTTGGCTGACCCGTTCGCCAATGAAAAACCGCTGTTCACCATCACCGCCGCGACCGTGGACAAGTACAAGGACAAGCTGTCCGAAGGTCAGGTCGCGATGTTCAAGCGCTACCCGCAAACCTACAAGATCCCGGTCTACCCGACCCATCGCAGCGTCGGCCTGCCGCCGGAAATCTACGAGTCGGCCAAGCGCAGCGCCCTCAACGTCACGTCCATCAACGACGGTAACGGCCTGTCCAATTTCACCGGCAACCGCTACTACGCCTTTCCGATTCCGAAGAACGGCGTGGAAGTGCTGTGGAACCACGTCACCCGTTATCACGGTGGCAACCTGCGCCGGGTCATCACCCAGGTCACGCCGCAAACCAATGGCAGCTTCACGCCGATCCGCTTCGAAGAAGAAATCGCCGTGCCGTTCCTGATCAAGGATGCCGACCCGGAAAAGGCCAGCAACGTGCTGACCTATTTCAAGCAGTCGGTCACTGCCCCGGCGCGCCTGGCCGGTAACGTGCTGCTGGTGCATGAGACCCTCGACCAAGTGAAGGAACCGCGCCTGGCCTGGATCTACAACGCCGGCCAACGCCGTGTGCGTCGCGCCCCGCAAGTAGCCTACGACGGCCCGGGCACCGCCGCCGACGGGTTGCGCACCTCCGACAACTTCGACCTGTTTTCCGGCGCGCCGGACCGTTACGACTGGAAGCTGATCGGCAAGAAGGAAATGTACATCCCGTACAACAGCTACAAGCTCGATTCGCCAAGCCTCAAGTACGACGATGTGATCAAGGCCGGCCACATCAACCAGGACCTGACCCGTTATGAGTTGCACCGCGTCTGGGAAGTGGAAGGTACGGTCAAGCCCAGCGAACGGCACATCTATGCCAAGCGCCACATGTACTTCGACGAGGACAGCTGGCAGGCGGCGCTGGTGGATCACTACGACGGTCGCGGCCAACTGTGGCGGGTGGCCGAAGGTCATGCCCAGTTCTACTACGACCATCAGAACCCGGGCTACACCCTCGAGGCGCTCTACGACATCATCGCCGGCCGCTACATCGCGCTGGGGATGAAGAACGAAGAGAAACACAGCTACCAATATGGTTTCGAAGCCAAGGCAGCCGACTACACGCCGGCGGCGCTGCGTTCGGAGGGGGTTCGGTAACCCTGACTGTTGGAAAGATAACTGTGGCGAAGGGATTTATCTGTGGGAGCAAGGCTTGCCCGCGATGAACGATAACGCGGTTCAGCTTTTGGACCGCGGTGAGGCTATCGCGGGCAAGCCTTGCTCCCACAGTGAATCCTTTCCCCACAAGGTTGTGTCTGACTTGATCATCGTGATCGACCGGCAGCGCTCCTGCCGGTCGTTTTTTTATGGGCGCCAATCAGCGCGCTGAATACTTCTCCAAAGCTCGGCGACACAGGACTAGGGTGGTGAGATAACAATAAACAGGATCTTCCCCCATGACCGCCATGACTCCGTGTCCGGACCGTCCAGGATTGCTGCCGCGCCTGTCCTCGACGCATCTGCCGCGGCGGTCCCTGAGCGAGCCGCTGCTGACGTCCGAAGCGCGGGTAAAACTGCTCTGCGCGCCCCCGGGCAGTGGCAAGAGTGCGTTGTTCGCCGAGTGCTTCCTGCAGGCCCCCAGCGACTGTCGACTGCATTGGTTGCCACTGGGGGGCGCGGCGTTGAGCGCGGCGCAAATGTGCGAGCAGCTGGCGCAGACCCTCGGGCTGCCCCTGCAGGACGAAGCGGGACTGCTGGCCCACCTGGCGCGTTTGCAAACCCCCACATGGTTGTTCCTGGATGATTACTGCCGGGCGCCGAATCCCGAACTGGACCAGTTGCTCGACCGTCTGTTGAACACCAGCAGTCCGGCGTTGCACCTGTGGTTGAATGGCCGCCGCCGTCCCCACTGCAACTGGCCGCGGCTGTTGCTTGATGACGAGCTGCACGAGTTTGATGCGCAGGCGTTGTTTTTCACCCCTGACGATATCCAGCCACTGCTTCGTCATCTGGCCGGCCCCCAGGCTGCCCGCACCGCCCGCGAGGTGATTCAGCGCAACGGTGGCTGGTGTGCCGGGGTGCGCATCACCTTGCTTTCGCGCTGCGAATGGGCGCGCAGTCAGGCGACGCCAGGACGGCCGGGGACCTTGCTCGACTACTTGGAGTACGAACTGTTCAGCACCCTGACCCCGGATCTGGCGCAGGCCTGGCGTGTGCTGGCGCATCTGCCGCGCTTCAATGCCCGGTTGTGTGAACACCTGTTCGGCGACACCGTGGGTGCGCAATGCCTGCCGTTGTTGCTGGAGCTGGGGTGTTTCATCGAGCCGTGGGAACAGACCTCGGATTGGTTGCAGATTTTCCCGGCCCTGGCCCGGCTGGTGCGCGAAGAGCCCTGGTCGCAGGGGCGTTCCTGGCATCGACGGGCCTGTCAGTGGTTTGCTGCCGAGCAGGACTGGCAAATGGCGTTCGAGCAAGCCATGTTGGCCGAGGAGTTCGAGACTGCCGTGAGTTTCTTGCAGCATCTGAGCTTCGAGCACGTCTTGCAGCGCCGCAACGTGGTGCTGTTGCTGGGCTTGCACGATCAACAAGGCGAAGCGCTGAGCCTCGGTACGCCGCAATCGGTGGGGTTGGTCACCGCTGCGCTGTTGTTCGCCGGGCGCTTCGACGCGGCATCGACATGCATTGAGCAACTGGCCCGGTTCATGCCGCAGCCTTCGGCCTGCCGGCAGCGACAGGTGCTGGCCAGGTGGCTGGTCTTGCAGGGCTGGTTGTCGCACCTCTCGGGTGATGGTGAACTGGCGCGCGAGCATTTCCTCCAGGCCCAGGCCAGTCTGGACCCCGACGCCTGGGCCCAAAGGGTGCTGTGCCTGGGAGGGCTGACGCAGCAGGCGCTGCTTGCAGGCGAACTGGCTTCTGCGCATCGGATCAACCGCCAGGCACTGTGCCTGGCGCGTGCGCAAGGCTCGCTGGTATTCGAAGGGTTGCTGGAACTGGACCACGCCCAAGTCCTGGAACAACGTGGCGCGCCTCACCGAGCGGATCATCTGCTGGCCGCCGTTCAGGCGCTGCTGGATAAACCGGGCCAGGATTTTTCCCCGTTGTTGGGACGTATTGCCCTGCGGCGCGGGCGCCTGGCATTGCGCATGGGCTTCGAGGAACGGGCCGCCGAGCAGTTTCAAACGGGCCTGGAAACGGGCCTGCACAGCCAGGACAAACAGGTGCTCTATGGCTTTCTCGGCAAGGCCAGCCTGGCGGCCAACCAGGGCGACTATGGCGAGGCTTTCATGCAATTGCGCGATGCCGAGCGGATCATGCAGCAGCGGCACATCCCCGACACCGTCTACCGTGGCGTGTTGTTGCAAACCAGTTGCCAGTTCTGGTTGCAACAGGGGCGGGCGGAACTGGCCCATGAGGCCTTGATCCGCGTCCTGCGCCATTTTCACGGACCGCAGGCCAAGCACGCACCTCCCGCGACCCTGGAGTTGATTGCGCGGCTTGAATACCTGCTGGTGCTGGCCGAGGTCTACCTGCAACGGGCACAGGATCCGCAGGCGCGCCTGCAAGCCATGATCGACCGGGCACAGCAGAGTGAAATGCACAGCTTGGAAACCGAACTGCATCTGGTATTGACGGAGGTTGTCTGGTTGTCCGGCGATCGTTCCCAGGCCCGGACACTCCTGCAAGAGGGGCTCAAGCGAGTCACTTGCTGGCGGGCCCAGCAAGCCTTGTGCGAGCTGCGCTTGCGCCAGCCCGAGCTGGTGCGCGGGGCACAATCGGCAGAGCCGGTCGAGCTACCTGCCAGCGCCGAGGACACCTTGCTCAGTCATCGCGAACTGGAAGTCCTGGAGCTGATTGCGCAAGGTCATTCAAACCAACAGATTGCCGAAAAACTGTTCATATCGTTGCACACGGTGAAAACCCATTCGCGGCGAATCCACAGCAAGTTGGGCGTCCAGCGGCGTACGCAGGCGGTGGCAAAAGCCAAGGTCATGGGGGTGATGGGCTAATGTCCCCATCGGCAACTGATCACCCTCATCTCAATGATCTAGTGATCAGGATTGTCCCAGATTTACTGGGCTGATCCCGGACTCGCTTCATACCCCATCCGCCAACTCACGGCCCGGGTCGCCGCCAACAGGCGTTGCGCCGCCGGGCCGTTTTCGTCGGCGTGGAACAGCGAGGTCGGACCAACGATGGTCATCACCGCTTTCACCTCGCCGACGGCATTGAAGACCGGAGCGGACAAGGCATCCACGCCCGGCATCAGCAAACCATGCACATGGTGCAGGCCGCGACTGCGAATCTGCTCGCACAGGGCGGCATAGACGTGGTCGTCGGCCAGAGCGTGGCGCTCGGTGCCTTGTACTTCCTGCTCGCGCAAGCCGATGGTCTCGCGCGCCGGCAGATAAGCGCTGAACACCAGCCCAGTGGACGAACTGAGCAGTGGCAATACCGAGCCCAGTTGCGTCACCACGGTCACGGCCCGCACGGCGGGTTCGATGCGCACCACGGTCGCGCCATGGTTGCCCCACACCGCCAGGAAGCAGGTTTCGTTCAAGTCGTCGCGCAATTCGGCCAGGGGCAGGGCGGCCACTTGCAGCACGTCCATGCCGTTGAGCGCTGCCAGGCCTACGCGCAGGGCCTCGCGGCCCAGGCCGTAGTGGTTGGTGGCGGCGTTCTGCTCGGCAAACCCACTGGCGATCAAGGCCTGCAGATACCGATGAACCTTGCTCGCCGGCATTTGCACGTGTTCGGCCAGCCGCGACAGCGACGTGGAGGGCGACAGTTCGGCCAGGGCCTTGAGGATGTCGGTGCCGACTTCGGCCGAGCGGACTTTCTGTTTACCGTTGCTGAGCGGGGTTTCCATAAAGGCGCAGGGTCCAGAGGCGAATGGGCGTCTTTATAGCTTGACGGTCGCTGTCGAGCAAATTACGTTATGCGTAATCGAATTACGATAAAAATAACCCGGTGCGCCTCAACCACTCCGTTGAGTGACGGGCCGCATTCCTGGAGGCTCCATGAACCTCGATTCCCCAGCGTCGGACCTGGCTTACCAATCAGGCTTGGGCAACGAATTTGCCAGCGAAGCTTTACCCGGCGCACTGCCCGTCGGCCAGAACTCGCCGCAGAAAGCCCCGTACGGTCTCTATGCCGAGTTGTTCTCCGGCACGGCGTTCACCATGGCCCGCAGTGAAGCGCGGCGTACCTGGATGTATCGCATCCGGCCGTCGGCCAATCACCCGGCCTTCACCAAGCTCGAACGGCAACTGGCGGGAGGCCCGTTGGGCGACGTCACGCCCAATCGCCTGCGTTGGAACCCGCTGGAGATCCCCGCCGAGCCCACCGATTTCATCGACGGGCTGGTGTGCATGGCGGCCAATGCCGGTGCGGACAAACCGGCCGGCATCAGCCTTTATCAGTACCGGGCCAACCGCTCCATGGAGCGGGTATTTTTCAATGCCGACGGTGAATGGCTGATCGTGCCGCAACTGGGACGGCTGCGGATCGCCACCGAGTTGGGCGTGCTGGAACTGGCACCGCTGGAAATCGTCGTGCTGCCCCGGGGCCTGAAATTTCGCATTGAACTGCTCGACCCGCAGGCCCGTGGTTACCTCGCCGAAAACCATGGCGCGCCGCTGCGCCTGCCGGACCTCGGGCCCATCGGCAGCAATGGCCTGGCGAACCCGCGGGACTTCCTGACGCCGGTCGCCCATTACGAGAACCTCGCGCAACCGACCCCGCTGGTACAGAAATTTCTCGGTGAGTTGTGGGGTTGCGAGCTGGATCATTCGCCCCTCGACGTGGTGGCCTGGCACGGCAACAACGTGCCGTACAAATATGACCTGCGCCGTTTCAACACCCTTGGCACGGTCAGCTTCGATCACCCGGACCCGTCGATTTTCACCGTGCTGACCTCGCCCACCAGCGTCCACGGCCTGGCCAACCTCGATTTCGTGATCTTCCCGCCACGCTGGATGGTGGCGGAAAACACCTTCCGTCCGCCGTGGTTCCACCGCAACCTGATGAACGAATTCATGGGCCTGATCCAGGGTGCCTACGATGCCAAGGCCGAAGGTTTCCTGCCGGGCGGCGCGTCCTTGCACAGCTGCATGAGTGCCCATGGCCCGGACGGCGAGACCTGTACCAAGGCAATCAACGCTGAACTTCAACCAGCGAAAATCGACAACACCATGGCCTTCATGTTCGAGACCAGCCAGGTATTGCGCCCAAGCCGTTTCGCCCTGGACTGCCCGCAACTGCAAACCGACTACGATGCTTGTTGGGCCTCGCTGCCTGTCACGTTCGACCCGACCCGGAGATAACCCATGACTCAACTTTCCCCTGCCCGTAGCTGGGTCGCCTGTGCCAACGGCCATGCGGACTTTCCGTTGCAGAACCTGCCATTGGGTATCTTCAGTGTCGATGGCGGTGCCCTGCGCAGCGGCGTGGCGATTGGCGAGCGGATTTTCGATCTGCAGGCGGCGCTGCACGCGGGCTTGTTTGACGGCGCGGCACGCCAAGCTGTCGAAGCCATGGCCGACGGCCAGTTGAATGCATTTTTCGACCTGGGCCGAGGCGCCCGGGTTGCCCTGCGTGAACGACTGCTGGAACTGCTGCGCGAGGACAGTCCCCTGCGGGGCAAGGTCGAAGCCCAGGGCGCGAAATTGCTGCTCCTCGCTGCCGACTGCCAAATGCACTTGCCGGCCAGGATCAACGACTACACCGACTTCTACGTCGGTATCGAGCACGCGCAGAATGTCGGCAAGCTGTTCCGCCCCGACAATCCGTTGCTGCCCAACTACAAATACGTCCCCATCGGTTACCACGGTCGCGCCTCGACCATTCGCCCGTCTGGCACCGACGTGCGCCGCCCCAAGGGCCAGACCCTGCCGGCCGGCCAGACCGAGCCGACCTTCGGCCCGTGTGCGCGGCTGGACTATGAGCTGGAGCTGGGCATCTGGATCGGCAAGGGCAATGCCCTGGGCGAACCGATCCCCATCGGTGATGCCGCCGAGCACATCGGCGGGTTCTGCCTGCTCAACGACTGGTCGGCCCGAGATATCCAGGCGTGGGAATACCAGCCCTTGGGACCATTTCTGTCGAAGAGTTTCCTGACCAGTATTTCGCCATGGGTGGTGACGGCTGAAGCCCTGGAACCGTTCCGACGCCCGCAACCGGCACGCCCGGAAAGCGATCCGCAACCGCTGCCGTATCTGCTGGACAAGCGTGACCAGGCCGGCGGTGCCTTCGACATCGAACTGGAAGTCCTGTTGCTGACCGAGGCCATGGGCGAGCAAAACCTGCCGGCCCAGCGCCTGACCCTGAGCAACACCCAGTACATGTACTGGACCGTGGCGCAAATGGTTGCGCACCACAGCGTCAACGGTTGCCAGTTGCAGGCCGGCGACCTGTTTGGCTCGGGCACCTTGTCGGGCCCTGAAAACCATCAATTCGGTAGCCTGCTGGAAATCACCGAAGGCGGTAAAAAGCCGATCGAACTGGCGTCTGGCGAAGTGCGCCGATTCCTCGAGGACGGTGACGAAATCATCTTGCGAGCCCGCTGCCGTCGCGAGGGTTTCGCGTCCATCGGCTTCGGCGAGTGCCGGGGCAAGATTCTGCCGGCGCGTTGAGGGGCAGCGCATGGAACTCTATACCTACTACCGCTCCACCTCGTCCTACCGGGTACGCATTGCGTTGGCGCTCAAGGGCCTGGATTACCAAGCCTTGCCCGTCAACCTGATCGCTGCGCCTGGGGGCGAGCATCACCAGCCGGCCTACCTGGCGATCAACCCCCAGGGCCGGGTACCGGCGTTGCGTACCGATGAGGGTGCGCTGCTGGTGCAATCGCCCGCCATCATCGAATACCTGGAAGAACGTTATCCACAGGTGCCGCTGCTCAGCGCCGACCTGGCGGTGCGCGCCCATGAGCGTGGCGTCGCCGCGCTGATCGGTTGTGATATTCACCCCCTGCACAACGTCAGCGTGCTCAACAAGCTGCGGCAGTGGGGCCACGATGAAACGCAGGTGACGGAGTGGATCGGGCACTGGATCAGCCAGGGATTGGCGGCGGTGGAGCAGTTGATTGGCGACGACGGCTATTGCTTCGGTGCAGTGCCGGGGCTGGCGGATGTGTACCTGATCCCGCAGTTGTACGCGGCCGAGCGGTTCAATGTTTCGTTGCTGGCATATCCGCGGATCCGTCGCGTCGCGGCCTTGGCGGCTGGGCATGCGGCATTCCAACAGGCGCATCCGGCGAAGCAGCCGGATACCCCTGCTTGATATTGATGTTGGCTGGTCTGCCGTCTTCGCGAGCAAGCCCGCTCCCACATTGATTCGGGTGTACGCCGATCAAATGTGTGGGAGCGGGCTTGCTCGCGAAGGCGATTCAACCGTCGACAAAGATGTGCAGCCTTACGACCACTCAATGCACCACCGAATTCGGCGGCAAATGCCCCAGCCGCTCCGTCAGCCGGATTCGCTGGATCGGATCGTCGCTGAGCATCAGGGCATGCTCCAGGTCGAAGCGTTCGGCGTTGGGGCAATCGAGTCGTTGATACAGGCTGGCGCGGGCCAGGTAGTCGGCGGCGCTGGCGTTGCCCAGTTCCAGCACCCGTTCGGCGTCGATCAGGGCCGCGATGTAATCGTCGTTCGCCAGATGCAATTGACGCAGGTTGCGCGACAGGCGTTGCAGCATCTGCATCGGCTCGGCGTTGACCAGGTGCTCAGCCTTGAGCGGCATGTTCGCGCCGTATTGGCGCTGTAGCAGTTCCCGGCAGTCATTGGGGTACAACCGGCGGCCACCGCACGGATCGAGCAGGTGATCGGCGCCGGGTACCTTCAATAGGAAATGCCCGGGGAAATTGACACCGACCATCGGAATTTCCAGGCCTCGGGCCAGTTCCAGGGCAATCAGGCCGAGGGCCAGGGGTTGCCCGCGTTTGCGTGCCAGGACTTTGTCCAGCAGCGCCGCTTGCGGCCGTAGAGGTGTGAAGTCGTCCTGGGCGAAGCCCAAGTCATTGAGTCGCCGCAGCAAGGGCTGGCCCAGTTCGCTGACTGGCAGCATCGGCAGGCCATGGCTGACCCGCTGTTGCAGCTCCTTGAAATCCTTCAGCAAGGCCGGTACGTCGACCTCGCGATCATGTTCGGCAGCGATCCACAGCGCCGCTTCGAACAGCGCCGGTGGCGAGCGGTGCAGACAATCAAAAAAGGCTTGGCGCGGTTTCATCAAACTCTCCGGGCTATGCTCCCGTTTTAGCCCTGCCATGGATTTTCGTCCAGTCTCGGAAAGAGGCTGTAACAGGTTATGCCGAAAAAGACTGATCACCCTGGGTACTTATTCCGGCGTGCTCCAGCAAATTTCGACTGCACGCCTATACTGGCGAAACAAACAAAAGTGATTCGGGAGCCTTTCGATGTTTGCTCTCATGCAAAGCTCCCGCCTTGAATCGCTGCACCTAAGCGTAGACCCGGCAACCGGGTTGAAGGCGGTGATTGCCATTCATTGCAGTCGTCCGGGGCCCGCCCTGGGGGGCTGTCGTTACCTTGCCTACCCCGACGACGAAAGTGCCGTGGTCGATGCCGTGCGGCTGGCCCAAGGCATGAGCTACAAGGCGGCGCTGGCCGGCTTGCCCGTGGGCGGCGGGGTGGCGGTGATCATGCGCCCGGCCCATGTCGAGAGTCGGGCGGCGCTGTTCGAAGCCTTCGGCCGTTGTATCGAGCAATTGGACGGGCGCTACATCACAGCCATCGACAGCGGCACGTCGGTGGCCGACATGGATTGCATCGCCCTGCAGACTCGTCATGTCACCAGTACCACGGCCTCGGGAGACCCCGCGCCCCATGCGGCGATGGGAGTCTTTGCCGGCATCCGTGCCACCGCCATGGCCCGTCTGGGCAGCGATAACCTCGAAAGCCTGCGGGTAGCGATCCAGGGCCTGGGCAATGTCGGTTATGCCCTGGCCGAACAGCTGCACGCGGCGGGTGCCGAACTGCTGGTCAGTGACATCGACCCCGGCAAGGTGCAATTGGCGATGGAGCAACTGGGCGCCCACCCGATCGCCAACGACGCGTTGCTCAGCACGCCCTGCGACATCCTTGCCCCCTGCGGACTGGGTGGGGTGCTCAACAGCCAAAGTGTGGCGCAACTGCGCTGCTCGGCCGTTGCCGGCTCGGCCCATAATCAGTTGAGCAACCTGCAAGTGGCCGACCAGTTGGAAAGACGTGGAATTCTCTATGCGCCGGATTACGTGATCAACTCCGGCGGGCTGATCTACGTCGCGCTGAAGCATCGCGGCGAAGAACTGTCGACGATCACTGCGCATTTGTCGAAGATCGGTGCCCGGCTCACGGAAGTCTTTGCCCACGCCCAGGCGGAGAAGCGCTCACCGGCGCGGGTGGCCGATGAGCTGGCGGAGCGTTTGTTGTACCGCTGAAAATCAAAAGGAAGTAATGGGTAGCAGTGAAGCAGCCTATCTGTGGGAGCAAGGCTTGCCCGCGATGCAGGCGCCGCGACTGTTCAGGCTAACCGAGTCATCGTTCATCGCGAGCAAGCTTTGCTCCCACAGCTGCAATTACCTCAGCAGATACACCGGAAAGCACTCGCACAAATGCATCACTCGGCGTCGGGTGTTTTCCAGGCGCGCCGCGTTGTCCGGCTGTTCCAGCAGGTCGGCGATCAAGTTTGCCACTTCGGCACATTCCGCTTCGCCAAAGCCGCGCGTGGTCAGTGCCGGCGTGCCGATGCGAATGCCGCTGGTGATGACCGGTTTCTGCGGATCGTTGGGGATCGCGTTTTTGTTCAGGGTGATGTGGGCGCTTTCCAGCAACGCTTCGGCGTCTTTGCCGGTGATGTTCATCGAGCGCAGATCGAGCAGGAACATGTGGCAGTCGGTACCGCCGGACACCACCCGCAAGCCGCGTCGGGTCAGGACGTCGGCCATGACCCGGGCGTTGTCGATCACCCGCTGCTGGTAATGCTTGAACCCGTCGCCCAAGGCTTCGTTGAACGCCACGGCCTTGGCGGCGATGACGTGCATCAGCGGGCCGCCCTGGTACACCGGGAAAATCGTCTTGTCGAGCAGGGCACCATATTGCGCCTTGGCCAGAATCAGACCGCCGCGCGGGCCACGCAAGGTCTTGTGGGTGGTAGAGGTGATGAAGTCGGCGATCCCCACCGGCGACGGGTACACGCCGGCAGCGATCAACCCGGCGTAGTGCGCCATGTCCACCATCAGGTAGGCGCCGATTTCATCGCAGATTTTGCGAAAGCGCTGGAAGTCGATGGTCCGCGAATAGGCCGAGGCCCCGGCGATGATCATCTTCGGCCGGTGTTCCCTGGCCAGGGCTTCCATTTCTTCGTAGTCGAGGGTTTCGGTTTCCGTGTCCAGGCCATAGGAAAATGCCCGGTAGATCTTGCCGGAAAAATTCACCGAGGCGCCGTGGGTCAGGTGGCCGCCATGGGCCAGGGACATGCCCAGGATGGTGTCGCCGGGTTCAAGTACCGCCAGGAAAACCGCCTGGTTGGCCTGGGAACCGGAGTGCGGCTGCACGTTGACGTATTCGCAGTTGAACAACTTGCGAGCGCGTTCGATGGCCAGGTTCTCGATTTCATCGACGACCTTGCAGCCGCCGTAGTAACGCTTGCCCGGATAGCCTTCGGCGTATTTGTTGGTGAGCACGGAACCCTGGGCCTGGAGCACTTCCTCGCTGACATAGTTTTCCGAAGCGATCAGCTCCAGGTGGGTTTCCTGGCGGTTGCGCTCGCGGTCGATCAGGCGGGCAATGGTGGGGTCGAAATTGTGCAGGCTCATGGTGTGATTCCTTGGGTAAGTGCTTCGGCCACTGGCGCAGTCACGTAGTGCGGCAACATCCGTGGCTGGCTTCAGTCGAGTCGGTCAGGCTGGTGGATGGCAAGCGTTCGATTGGTTGCATCGAGCGGTCATGGTCGGCTGCCCTCGGCGATAACGGTGGCCTTGCGTTCACGGGTGTAGGTCAGCACGAAGTGCGCCACGAGGCCGAAGATCAAGCCCCAGAATGCAGCGGCCAGGCCGAGGAAGCTCATGCCCGAAGCCGTCACCAGGAAGGTGATCAGGGCAGCTTCGCGTTGTTTCTCGTCAGCCATGGCGCCGGTCAGTCCGGCACTGATCGCGCCAAACAAGGCGAGGCCGGCGAGGGAGGCGATCAATTCTTTCGGCAGTGCGGAGAACACCGAGGCCAGGGTGGCGCCAAAGGTTCCCATCAGAATGTAGAACACCCCGCAGGCGATCCCGGCCATGTAGCGTTTATCGCGGTCTTCGTGGGCTTCGCGGCCGGTGCAGATCGCTGCGGTAATGGCCGCCAGGTTAAAACCGTGGGAACCGAACGGGGCCATCAGGATCGAGCCAATCGCGGTGACCGAAATGATCGAGCGTGCTGGCGTGTTGTAGCCCGAGGTGCGCAACACGGCCATGCCTGGCACGTACTGGCCGGTCAAGGTCACCAGCGCCAGTGGCAGGCCGATATTGATGATTGCGTGCCAGCTCCATTCAGGGGCGATGAAGACCGGCTGGGCCACGGCGATGGTGATCGAGGTGCTGTTGAGTTCACCGAACGAGGCGGCCACCGCGCAACCGACGATCAGCACCGACAGGATCGCGTAGCGTGGCGAAAAGCGCTTGAAGATCAGGTACGCCGCGATCATCGCCAACACCAGCGCCGGCTGCAGCTTGATCGAGGTGAACAGCTCGGCGCCGAAGCGGAACAGGATGCCGGCGAGCATGGCGGCGGCAATGGCCTTGGGCAGGCGGCTCATCAATTTGTCGAACGCACCGGACAGGCCGACCAGCGCGATGATCACCGACGCCACCACATAGGCACCGATGGCCTGGGGCAGGGTCACGGTGGGCAGCATCGACACCAGTAACGCCGCCCCCGGTGTCGACCACGCGGTGATGACCGGAACACGCAGGCGCCAGCTCAGGAACAGGCCGGTAATCCCGCTGCCAATGGAAATGGCCCAGATCCATGAAGACACCACGTCGTTGGGCAGGTGCGCTTCCTTGGCTGCCTGGAACACGATGATGAGCGGGCCGGCGTAGGAAATGATCACGGCGATGAAGCCCGCGATGATCGCCGACAGGGATAGATCCTTTCTGAATGTGTCCATGATGCCTCGACTGGGCGCGGCAGGTCGCGCGGTGATCAGGGGAGAATTGAGTCGATTGGTTCGATTCTTTATCAGTGTATTTGAAAGAATTGAGTTGATTCAATTGAGGGGTGATTTGTTTTGCTTGTTTTACCGTTTATTTCTGACTAATTGATTGATTTATAGAGATATAGTTTTTTCTATAATTTTTATCAGGCGGGCTTCCTGATTTGTGTATCGACTCAATCGACTCAATTTTTAGATTCTGTCGATTTGTCAGGCGTTTTACCTCCATGTGATATGCTCGGATATTCATCATTTCTACGATGGCAGCGATCATTCATGTGGGTTCCCCAGCTAAGCGAGTCCAACCAGCCGATGTATTTGTCGATTGCCGATGCGTTGGCGCGCGATATCAGCAATGGCGTGTTGAACGAAGGTGATCGCTTGCCGACTCTGCGCGAGCTGGCCACCACCCTGAATGTCACCCCCGGTACCATCAGCCGGGCCTATAGCGAGGCCCATCGGCGCCGGCTGGTGCAAGGGGAGGTGGGGCGTGGCACTTATGTACTCGGCCAGAAGTCGCTGGAATCGCCGGCGAGCACCGGCGTTGCGCCGCTGAATCTGGGGCAGGCCGAATTACTTGACCTCTCCATCATCAAGCCGTCCAGTGAAACCTTGGAGTACTGGTTGCGCGATGCGCTGGTGGGCATGGCAAAAAGCACCGATTTCGCGCGTGCACTGGATTACGCGCCGGATGGCGGGCACCCGGCGCATCGCGAGGCGGGGGCGCAATGGTTGCGTCATTCATTGCCCGACGCGCAATGGCAGCAAGTGGTGATCACCGCAGGGGCCCAGCATGGCTTGATGGTCGCGATGAGCGCCCTGACCAATGCGGGTGACCTGGTGCTCTGCGAAGCGCTTTGCTACCCCGGCATCATTTCCCTGGCCCATGGCCTGGAGCGCCGCCTGCGCGGCGTGCCGATGGATGACGAAGGCATCATTCCTGAAGCGTTGCGCGAACTGTGCCTGCGCGAGAAACCGGCGATGCTGGTTTGCGTGGCGACCTGCCAGAACCCGACGGCGGCGATCATGTCGCAGAAACGTCGGGCCCAGATCGCCGCGCTTGCCGAGGAATTCGACTTCATCATCCTGGACGATGATATCTATGGCTTCCTCGCCACCGATCCGTCGATCAAGCCACTGTCGGCCTTTGCGCCGGACCGTTCGGTGTACCTGACCAGCCTGTCGAAATCGGTCATGCCGGCGCTTCGCGTCGGTTACATCTACAGCCCGCCTAAATTGCTGTCGCGCCTGACCTCGATGGTGCGCAGCAGTGTCTGGATGCCGTCGCCGTTGACCGCGCAGTTGGCCAGCAATGTGATTACCGAAGGCCTGGACAAGAAACTGATCCGCATCCAGCGCAACGAGGCGGCGGGGCGGCAAGCCATTGCCCGGGAAATCTTTGCCAATTTCGAGCTCAAGACCCAGCCATATTCCTATCACGTCTGGTTGACGCTGCCGGAGCCATGGACCAGCGACGAGTTCACCATGCTCGCCCGAGCCAACGGCGTACTGCTGCTCAGCGGCACCCAGTTCCAGGCTGAGCGCTCAGGCACCACTCGGTGCGTGCGGCTGGTGTTGATGTCCCCCACCAGCCAGGACGAACTGCGCTTCGCCCTGACCAAGCTGGCCAGCTTGATCGATTCGGATCCGCGTCGTTATTACTAAAAAGATCGCAGCCTTCGGCAGCTCCTACACGGTGTTCCACGTAGGGCTGTCGAAGGTTGCGATCTTTTTGGTCATTCGTCCGACGGATTGAGCAGTTCGGACAAGGCATCCGGCTGGCTCTTGAATGCCTTGGCGAACACATCACGATTCTTCGCCATGTAGATCCCGGCTTCCTCGACCTGTTGCTCGCTCAGCGATGGAACGGCTTTTTGCAACACCTCTGCCAGCAATTCGGCGAGTTCCAGCATTTTGTCATGACGGTCAGCTTCGGCTTTATCCATGAACAAGCGCTCCAGATCTCGGCTGCTGCGGTATACCACTTCGACGGCCATTCACCACCTCACATGCCTTCACATTGGTTGTCTTTGTGACTACTGTATTTATATACAGGCAAAAGGATAAGCGAATCCTCTTGCTTTGGATAGTGGCTTTTTAATGTAGACCGATTTCGGCATGTGAGCGCAAAGCTAATGTGAGCAAAGCTTGTGTGGGAGCAAAGCTTGCTCGCGATCAGGCTGCATGAAACTCTCCAAAGTGCCGCATACCAGCCTATCGCCATCTCACCCCCAGGCGCTGGCCTTTTTTCTGCATGCAGAACAACCGTCACGTCCAACCCGCATCATCCGGTCGAACCGACCTAAGGAAACTACATCGTGAAAATCAATTGGGCCGAGAACCTGCGCCAGAACGTCCATCAACTGGCCGAGTCCCTGGGAAACCTGTTCGTCGAGACCTTCCACTACCTGGCGCTGTTCGCCATCGGTGCGGTGACCGCGTGGGCGGCGGTGATGGAGTTCTTGCAGATGCTCGAGACTGGGCACATCAAGATCGACGACATCCTGCTGCTGTTCATCTACCTGGAATTGGGGGCCATGGTCGGGATCTACTTCAAGACCAACCACATGCCGGTGCGGTTTCTGATCTACGTGGCGATCACGGCGCTGACGCGGCTGCTGATTTCCAACGTCTCCCACCACAGCCCGCCCGACCTGGGGATCATTTACCTGTGCGGTGGCATCCTGCTGCTGGCGTTTTCGATCCTGGTGGTGCGCTACGCTTCGTCGCAGTTCCCTTCGGTGAAGATCGAGCACCCGCACCGCAAGGTCGGTGCGGGTACCAGCGAGCATGCCGAAGTGGAGAAAGGAGAAATCTAAATCCCGACGGCAGAGGGCGCCGGCCCCTGGGCGTGCGGTGGTGGCAGCTTGATGTTGTCACCGCCAGTCATGGCTTCGAGGATGGCCACGGCGCTGTGGCCCTGCTCGATGGCGATCCCGAACTGAATACTTTGCACCAGGCGCTTGAGCCGTTCCGGGTCGTTGCGCTGCTGGGCGCTGATCATGCGTTTGGCGACGACGCGCCCGCTCTTGGACAGGGTCAGCATGATGCTGCCATCCAGGCCCTGGATACTCAGGTTGATTTGATAATGCGGCGCAAAAGCGTCGGTAATGATCTGAAAAGGGTTGTCCATGATGCGTCACCGCCTGATTGAACGTGCAGTTGTTGACCGGCCGTGATCGGGATTAGTTCGCAACACCAGACCATCGGCCATTCCATGATCGTGTTCATCGCAAGATTCCTGGGGGCCAGGCAGGCCTCAGGATCAAAAGATCGCAGCCTGCGGCAGCTCCTACAGGGAGTTAGCAAGTGGCATGCCGGAAAAACTGTCGGACAATGATCCCGGAGCCTAAGCGCCGGACGCTCTGGAATGCGGCTATGGCCGCTGCCCGTTTCGGGGCAATAACGCGCGGATGTTCGTTGACGGTGCAGGCGGGGGGGATGATTTGCGGTGGGTAGGCAGGGCAGGGGTAACTCCCGACATTAACAGCGCTTTTGCCCGTTGTCTGGCTTTATTTGCGTATGAATATTTATCTTTTTCTAGGGGTTGAATTGTTCTTCCGCCAGCCCGACTCTGTATTCAAGGGGCCGTTGCATCAACGTCGACGGCCCCCGGCGAGCTAGCTGAAATAAGGGATGAACTATGCAAATCCAAGTCAACAGCGATAACCATATTCAAAGCAGCATCCGACTGGAGGAGTGGGTACGTACTACCATCGAAAGCACGCTCGAACGTTATGAAGAGGACCTGACACGGGTTGAGGTTCATTTGCGGGACGAGAACGGCGACAAGCCCGGTCCCCATGATCTGCGTTGCCAGCTTGAAGCACGGCCGAAGGGCCATCAGCCGATTTCCGTGACGCACAAGGCCGACTCGCTGGAACTGGCGATCGAAGGCGCGGCGACCAAACTTGAAAGTGCCCTGGAGCATTTGTTCGGCAAACTGCGCGGCAAGCGCGCCGCCGTTGAGAAATCGAGCGAATCCGTAGCCTTGGCCGATGCGATGCTGGAAGAGGAGTTCCTGGAAAACGAACGGGCCGCGCTTCACGGCTAAACCCTCGTTCATTTCACTTGCGACTGAAAAACGGGCCTGCAATCGCAGGCCCGTTTTGTTTTATTGGTTTGGTTTCCGCTTCTGCATTGATCACATTCTCCTGTGGGAGCGAGCCTGCTCGCGATGGCGATAGCCGGGGTTAACGCAAATACGCCTGCCGATACTCTCCAGGCGTCGCGCCCAGGGCCTGGCGGAAGCGATTGGTGAAGTGGCTGGCGCTGGCAAATCCGCAGGCCAATGCCACCTCGCCCAACGGTTGTGAAGTGCTGCGCAACAAATGCCGCGCGCAGGTCAAGCGTCTAGCCAGCACATATTGATGCGGCGGCAGCCCGAAGCTTTCGCGGAACATTCGCGCGAAGTGGTATTCGGACAACGCACACAACGCCGCCAATTGGCCGAGGCTGATGGCATCGGCCAAGTGGCTGTCGACGTAATCCACCAGCAACCGCCGCTGATGAGCGGCCAGGCCGCCTTTGAGGCGAAGTCCCTGACGCTGGCCCACCTGGCTGAGCAGCAGGTGATTGAGCAAGTCATGGGCCAGGCTGGTGGTCAGCAGGCGTTCACCGGGTTCGTCCCAGTTCAGCGCGATCAACTGGCGAAAACGCTGTGCCTGTCGCGGGTCGTCGAGGAACGTCTCCTCGTGCAGTTGCACCTGCCGCGGTTCGCGGTCCAGCAGCGTGACGCACCCCAGGGCGAATTGTTCAGCGCTGAAATACAGGTGGGCAAGGCGAATGTCGCCGTTGATGACCCAGGCCGATTGATGTCCGGCGGGCAGTACGCAGAGTTTGCCCGGCGCGCCCGTGGTGTCGGGCCGCTCGCGGCGAAACGTACCGGTGCCGCCAGCGATGTAGCATGACAGCGTATGGTGGGTCGGCGCCTCGTAGTCCTGGGCGTCGTGGTGATTGCTCCACAAAGCGGCCGCCAAGCCGTCCCCGAGCTCGGCGCTGTGCTCCAGGCGAGCATTGGGCGAGCTGTTGAGGGCTTGAAAGACTTGCAGGGTTTGCAGTGTGGGCATGATCGGTTCTCCAACGCTTGCATCCTACTCCGTCGGCCGATCCACACCAGCCAGCCTGCCGAAAAAACCGCAAGTTTATGCAAGCGCCGGGTCAATGGCGGCGCGACACTGGGGGTCATTGCCAGGAGTCGCCGTCATGAACCTCTCGTTGTACCTGCTCACCGTGCTCATCTGGGGCACCACCTGGATTGCCCTGAAACTGCAACTGGGCGTGGTCGCCATCCCGGTTTCGATCGTTTATCGGTTTGGCCTCGCGGCGTTGATCCTGTTCGCGATGCTCCTGCTCAGCCGGCGCTTGCAGGCGATGAACCGGCGCGGCCATTTGATTTGCGTTGCCCAGGGCCTGTGCCTGTTCTGCATCAACTTCATGTGCTTCCTGACCGCCAGCCAATGGATTCCCAGTGGGTTGGTCGCGGTGGTGTTTTCCACCGCCACGCTCTGGAACGCCCTCAATGCCCGCGTGTTCTTCGGTCAGCGGATTGCGCGCAACGTGCTGTTGGGTGGCGCCCTGGGGCTTTCGGGGCTGGCGCTGCTGTTCTGGCCGGAACTGGCCGGCCATAGCGCAAGCCCGCAAACCTTGCTTGGCTTGGCGCTGGCGTTGCTGGGCACCTTGTGTTTCTCGGCGGGCAACATGCTTTCGAGCCAGCAACAGAAAGCCGGCCTCAGGCCGTTGACCACCAATGCCTGGGGTATGGCCTATGGCGCGGCGATGTTGGCGGTGTGGTGTGCGTTCAAAGGCATTCCGTTCGACATGGAATGGAACACGCGCTACATCGGCTCGCTGTTGTACCTGGTGATCCCGGGGTCGGTGATTGGCTTTACCGCCTACCTGACGCTGGTGGGGCGCATGGGGCCGGAGCGGGCGGCGTATTGCACGGTCCTGTTTCCGGTGGTGGCGTTGAACGTCTCGGCGTTTGTCGAGGGCTACCAGTGGACGGCGCCGGCATTGGTGGGGTTGGTGCTGGTGATGCTGGGGAACGTGCTGGTGTTTCGCAAGCCTCGGCCAGTGGCCGCGAAAGTCGCGCTGACATAACGTCTAGCGATAATCCCGTGGCGAGGGAGCAAGCTCCCTCGCCACAGTGCGTTCTATTTCCAGACTTGCGGGTTGACCAGGTTCTTCGGTCGCTCGCCCAGCAATGCACTGCGCAGATTATCCACAGCCAGATCGGCCATGGCGGCGCGGGTTTCGTGGGTGGCCGAGCCGATGTGGGGCAGGGTGACGGCGTTTTTCAACTGAAACAGCGGCGATTCGGCCAGGGGTTCTTTCTCGTAGACATCCAGCCCGGCGCCGCGGATGCGATTGTTCTGCAGGGCTTCGATCAGCGCTGGTTCATCCACCACCGGGCCCCGGGAAATGTTGACCAGGATGGCGCTCGGTTTCATCAGGCCCAATTCACGCTGGCCGATCAGATGGCGGGTCTTCTCGCTCAATGGCACGACGAGGCAGACGAAGTCCGCTTCGGCCAGCAACTGGTCCAGTTCGCGAAATTGTGCGCCCAATTGGCTTTCCAGTTCGGTCTTGCGGCTGTTGCCGCTGTAGAGGATCGGCATGTTGAACCCCAGCCGGCCACGTCGGGCAATGGCCGCACCGATGTTGCCCATGCCGACGATACCCAGGGTCTTGCCATGTACATCGCTGCCAAACAGTTGCGGGCCGACTGTCGCCTGCCATTGCCCAGCCTTGGTCCAGGCGTCCAGTTCGGCCACGCGCCGGGCGCTGCTCATCAGCAGGGCGAAGGCCAGGTCGGCGGTGCTTTCGGTGAGCACGTCGGGGGTGTTGGTGAGCAGGATCCCGCGCTCATTGAAGTAGGCCAGGTCATAGTTGTCGTAGCCCACCGATATGCTGGATACCACTTGCAGGTTCGCGGCGCCTTGCAGTTGCTCGCGCCCGAGCTTGCGACCGACCCCGATCAGCCCGTGGGCGTAGGGCAGGGCTTCGTTGAACTGTGCGTTGATATCGCCCTTGGACGGGCTCGGCACGATCACGTCGAAGTCCTGTTGCAGGCGCTCGACCATCTGGGGCGTGATACGGCTGAAGGCAAGTACGGTTTTTTTCATCGTGCAAGGCTCGTCGGGGAGAAGATACCAAGCACGCTAACATTCCTGGCGAGGGTTAGGCGAGGGGGAGTTTGATTGGGAATGTAGCCAACCCCTGTGGGAGCGAGCTTGCTCGCGAAGGCGTCGGGTCAGCTTGCATTGATTTTGAATGCCAGACCGCTTTCGCGAGCAAGCCCGCTCCCACATTTGATTTGTGGTGGGCTCAGATTTTGTAACCACTAAAAATTCTTACGCCGCCCGCAGTGAAATAAAGGCGTAATTGACCGGCGCTTCGGTGACCACCCGCGCGCCGCTGGCCGATACCTGGTGGGCCACATCATCGCCAGACAGATGGAACTGCCACTCACTGATGTGTTGTTGCGCCGGTTGCAGGCGCGCCTGATCGAGGGCGGCCACGAATGCGCTCATGTCCGGCAGATACGCGGTGAAACCGTCGCCCTTGAGCGCGGTGGTGCGGATGCCCAGGGCAGCGCAGATGCGGTCCTTGATGGCGATTTCTTCACGGTCGGCCTGGCGTGAACGCTCGATCAACCGGACCAGTTCCTGGTCGACCAGTTCACCGCCGAGTATCAGTTGTGGCCCGGTTTCCCATGACTCTGGCGGGCATTCCTTGATGGCGATATTGAGGGGGATGTGCGGGTTGATTTCCATCGGATAGATGCGGCACACCAAGGGTCGGCGCTCGTAGATGCGGCACAGGTTTTCTTCGTCAAGATTACGACAACGGCCGACGTTGTAGGCGGCAAAGGTGATCGCCACAAGGGCCTCGGTGCTGCCGCTGTGAACCACCGCCGAGCGGCGCTCGGCATGCTCGCGTTGCCCTGCCGGCAGGCCGAGGCCGTTGGGCAGGAAGGCTTCCACCAGGACAATCACCTGGCCGCCGTCGCCAGCCCACATCCGGGCCTCGTCGAGAGTCAGGGGGACGTGGTGATCGGTGCAGCATTTGCCGCACCCTACACAGGAAAACGTTGTGTTCATTGAGCGCCCGGTCGCAGGAAGCTGGGGACGGCGACAGAAAAACGCCGTGATGGACCGTGCGAAGCAAGTTATGCGCCACTCACCGGTCGGTAGCGGCAGGGCGGATCGAGTCCCACTCGGTCACGTAGGCGGTTTTGGTTTGTTTGCGGTAGAGGCACAACTCGGTGCCGATCGCCCCTTTCATGTGCTTCTGCGGATATTGACCTTGCAGCAACAGCGCGGTGTAGCCGACCCGGTCGTCGAATTGAGCGGCGCTACCCACCGGCTCAGCACTCTTCAAACCGCTGGCCTTGATGCAACTGGCCAGCACGGCTTTGTCGTGGGTGGCCCAGGCGTCCGGGCTGGAGGCATGAGCCTGGGAGGCCAGGACAGTGAGGCCAAGGAGAATCAATAGACGGTTTTTCATCAGGGCGCCTTGTTCCGGGAAGCCAGGACAAGAGTATGCCTGAGGTTGTCGGACGGTGATCGCTCCCGCGCTGGAACGCAGAAGCGAGCAACCGATATGACTCAGTGACCTTGTTCGGCAACGGCCTTGGCCGCCGTGATCAGGCACTTGGTCAGTTCCGGTGAGGAAAACTTGGTGAGCACACCGTTGGCGCCGGCCAGCCGGGCTTTTTCGCTGTTCATGGCGCTGTCCAGCGAGGTGTGCAGCAACACGTAGAGGTGGGCGAAGTCCGGTGTTTCGCGCAGGGTCCGGGTGAGGGCGTACCCGTCCATCTCCGACATCTCGATGTCCGAGACGATCAGGTTGATCTGTTCGGCCGTGCCTTGCAGGTCCAGCAGACACTCGATGGCTTCCTTGGCACTGCGGGCGGTGTGGCATTGCAGGCCGAGGTTGCGCAGGGTGTGCACCGATTGCTGCAGCGCGACCTGGCTGTCATCGACCACCAGGATCCGTGCGTTGCCCAGCACCTCGGCGTCTTCCATGCTCAGTTCGGTCGGCGCGGTTTCGATCTGTGCCGGTGCGATGCCGTGGATGACCTTTTCGATGTCCAGTACCTGCACCAGCGTGCCGTCCACCGAGGTCACGCCGGTGATGTACGAACGCACACCGCCGGAGCCGTAGGGCGGCGGTTTGATGTCGGTGGTCAGGCAATGCACGATCTTGCTCACCGCTTGCACATGCAAGCCCTGTTTGGAGCGGCTGACGTCAGTGACGATCAGGCAGCCGCCATCCGGGTCTTCCAGGGGCCGCTCGCCAATGGCGCGGCTCAGGTCGATCACCGACAACGATGTCCCGCGCAGGGTGGCGATGCCTTTGACGTGCGGATGCGACTCCGGCAGCTTGGTCAAGGGTGGGCAGGGAATGATTTCACTGACCTTGAGCAGGTTGATTGCCATCAGCTTGCCGCTGCGCAAGGTAAACAGCAGAAGCGAAAGTGAATCTGCGCGGGCTTTGTTGGAAGACATAAAAACCTTCTGTGGAAAAAGGTGGGGCGAGCATAGCGATCGCCAGAACAGCTTGTGATATTGGGTTATCGACTTGTTGGGGACAGGCTTTAGGGCGAAAGCCGTCGACAGTCAATTTCAAGTCAATGAGCTGTGAGTACACACCTTGTGGCGAGGGGATTTATCTGTGGCGAGGGGATTTATCCCCGCTGGGTTGCGTAGCAACCCCCAGAAAGATTGAACGCATTTAGCCGGGTACTCCGAGGCGAGAGGTTTCAGGGCTGCTTCGCAACCCAGCGGGGATAAATCCCCTCGCCACAACAGCGGTCGGCAGCAACAGACGGGATTATTTAAGCCCCAACCGCCGGGCCATCCGCCCCAGGTTCGCCCGGTCCAGCCCCAGCTCCCGGGCGGCGCTGGCCCAGTTGTGCTGGTGACGCTCCAGGCAAGTGGCGATCAGCGTGCGCTGGAATTCGTCCACCGCTTCGCGCAAGTCCCCTGTTATGCCCTGCGCGGTCGGTACCGGGTTGATGGACGAAGGTGTGGGGCTGTCTACAGGCGCCTGGGGCAAATCCAGGTCCTGGGCGCTGAGGCTGAGAATTTTCGGGCGCGTCGCGCACCGGCCCAAGGCCTTCAAGGCGCTGCGGCCGATCAGGTGTTCCAGTTCGCGCACATTGCCCGGCCAGTCGTAGGCCAGCAGCGCGGCCTGGGCGTCGCTGGTCAGGCGCAGGCTGCCCAGGCCCATGCGCGAGCGATTGTGTTCCAGGAAAAAACCGCTGAGCAGCAGCACGTCCCGGCCGCGATCGCGCAGCGCCGGCACCTGCAGCGGATACACACTCAAGCGGTGATAGAAGTCGGCCCGGTAACGGCCGTTGCGCACTTCTTCGGCCAGGTCGCGATTGGTCGCCGCGATCAGGCGCACATCGACCCGGTGTTCCTTGTCCGAGCCCAGGCGTTGCAGTTGACCGCTTTGCAGTACCCGCAACAACTTGGCCTGGACGGTCAGGGACAACTCGCCCACTTCGTCGAGGAACAGAGTGCCACCGTCGGCCAGTTCGAACTTGCCGTGCCGGTCGTTCGTGGCCCCGGTGAAGGCGCCTCGTACATGGCCGAAGAGTTCACTTTCCACCAGCGTATCGGGCAGGGCGGCGCAATTGAGGCTGATGAGTGGCTGCTCGGCACGTTTCGACGCGGCATGGATGGCCTGGGCGACCAGTTCCTTGCCCACGCCGGTTTCGCCGGTGATCAATACCGTCAGGTCGCTGCCGCCCACCAGCGCGATCTCTTCCACCAAGCGCTTGTGGGGCTTGCTCTGGCCGACCATGTCGCGAGGTTGTTGGCCGCTGGCCTGGCGATAGACCTCGGCGCGACGGTGCTCGTCCTCGGCCTTCAGGGCCAGGCGCTCGATGCGCTCGGCGGCGCTGACCGTGGCGGCGGCGAGGCTGGCGAAGGCTTGCAGGGCACTCAGGTCGATGGGCTCGAAGCGCTCCGGATCCAGCGAATCCAGGGTCAGCAGGCCCCAGGGCCGTTCGTCGACGAACAGCGGGCAGCCCATGCAGTCATGAACCTCCAGATGCTCGGCGAGCCCCTCGACCAGTCCGTCGTACGGATCGGGCAGGCCGCTGTCGGCGGCGAAGCGGGTGGGTTGCGGGTTGGCCAGCAACGCTTCGAAGCGCGGGTGTTCGCTGACCCGGAATCGCCGGCCCAGTGTATCGGTGCTCAGGCCATCCACGGCGAGCGGCACCAGGCAGTCGCCGTCCAGGCGCAACAACGCCGCCGCATCGCACGGCAGCAGGGTTCGCAAGGTGCCGAGCAGGCGCCGATAACGTTCGCCTTCAGGCAGTTCGCGGGACAGATCGGCCACCAGTGGCAGCAGGGAGGTCAGCAGGGCGGTTGCGGTCATAATGACTCCATGTAGTCGTAACGACTATAAGACTGGCCGTGTCGATATGACTACATTGTTTTTAACTGGCTGATTTTAAAGACAAAAATTTATGGCATGGAAACTGATATGACTTACCTAACTGTTATCGGTCATACGCCAGGAGTCACCCTATGCTCAGTCGAGAAGAACGCGCCATCATTCGCTCCACCGTTCCGTTGCTTGAAAGTGGTGGTGAGGCGCTGATCACTCACTTCTATCGCATGATGCTGTCCGAATACCCGCAGGTGCGCCCGCTGTTCAACCAGGCTCACCAGGCCAGTGGCGATCAACCGCGGGCCTTGGCCAACGGTGTGTTGATGTATGCGCGGCACATTGACCAACTCGATCAATTGGGCGACCTGGTGGCGAAGATCGTCAACAAGCACGTTGCCCTGCAGATCCTGCCGGAACATTACCCGATTGTCGGTTCGTGCCTGCTGCGAGCTATCGCCGAAGTGCTGGGCGCGGAGATCGCCACACCCGAAGTGATTGCGGCGTGGGGCGCAGCCTACAATCAGTTGGCCGATATCCTGATCGGCGCCGAAGCCGGCATGTACGACAAAAAGGCCGAGGCCCCGGGCGGCTGGCGTGGCGAGCGTGAATTCATCCTGACGGCCAAGGTGCAGGAAAGCTCGGAGATCACTTCGTTTTACTTTGAGCCGGCGGACAAGGGCCCGATCCTGTTGGCCGAGCCGGGCCAGTACATCGGCATGAAGCTCATGCTCGATGGCGAGGAAGTACGCCGCAACTATTCACTGTCAGCCCTGGCGGACAATGGTCAATACCGTATCAGCGTCAAGCGCGAGCCGGGCGGACGGGTGTCCAATCACCTGCATCATCATTTCGACGTCGGCAGCCGCATCCAGTTGTTCCCGCCGTCCGGGGATTTCTACCTGACTGCCAGCGACAAACCGCTGGTGCTGATCAGTGGTGGCGTTGGCATCACCCCGACCCTGGCCATGTTGCAGGCGGCGCTGCAAACCGAGCGGCCGGTGCATTTCATTCATTGCGCGCGCAACGGCCGTGCCCATGCCTTCCGTGACTGGATCGACGACCTGGCCAAGCGGCATCCGCAGCTCAAGCGCTTCTACTGCTACGACGAAGACGACGGCTTGAGCCCGGCCGCCGACAAGGTGGGGCTGTTGAGCCAGGAACAACTGGCGCAATGGCTGCCACAGCAACGTGACCTGGACGCCTATTTCCTAGGACCGAAGGGCTTCATGGGCGCCGTCAAGCGCCACCTCAAGGCCTTGGGCGTGCCGGAGCAGCAGAGCCGTTACGAGTTCTTCGGGCCGGCGGCAGCGCTGGAATAAGGTCGCGGCCAACTTGGGAAACCGGGTTGGCCTCATCGCGAGCAGGCTCGCTCCCACAAGGGGTTTGCTGTGGACACGATTCCTGTGAACACCGCAAAAAAACTGTGGGAGCGAGCCTGCTCGCGATGGCGGCGGCAGGTCCATCCCGGGTCCAACTGACCAGAATTAATCCGCACTTAACCTTCTTGCGCTCTATTCCCCTTTCAATGTCGACGCCCGCTGCTCGTTCACTGTCATGGTCTGCGTGTAGACTTCGGGCATCCGACCGCGCGCGAGTGTCGCCGTGCTGCGCGTCGATCCATGCAGACAAAGGGAAACGCAATGAGTGAGGAAATGATGCGCTTAGGCCGTGAGCGGCGCTATCTGGTGCTACTGGGGCTGATCTGCCTGGCGCTGATCGGCGGTGCGCTGTACATGCAGGTGGCCCTCGGTGAGGCACCGTGCCCACTGTGTATCCTGCAACGCTATGCACTGTTGCTGATCGCGATCTTCGCCTTCATCGGTGCCGCCATGCGCACCCGCCGCAGCCTGACGATCTTCGAAGGCCTGGTGGTGCTCAGCGCCCTGGCCGGGGCCGGTGTGGCAGGGCATCACGTGTACACCCAGTTCTTCCCCGCGGTCAGTTGCGGCATCGACGTGTGGCAACCGATTGTCGATGACCTGCCGCTGGCGAAGATTTTCCCGCTGGGGTTCCAGGTCGATGGCTTTTGCTCCACACCCTACCCACCGATCCTGGGACTGTCCCTGGCGCAATGGGCACTGGTGGCCTTCGTGTTGACCGTGGTGCTGGTGCCATTGCTGGTGTCACGTAACCGCAAACAGCTTCGCTGAAACGCCTTGATGAAACGCCCCGGTTTCTCTCCTGGAGAACCGGGGCGTTTTACGTTTCACTCTCGAACCGGATCGTCCTTGATCCGAGGCAAGAATAGGCCGCGACAATGTGCGACATGTTGTCACATATCTTGAGGCGCTCAGCCTTTTCAGGGGCGATTAGGCGCTGCTTCCTGTAATAAAAAACCGTCTGGTTTCGCAACCTGCGTATTGCCTGCAGCAGGCATTTCTAACAGCGAAGCGTCAGGTGCCAGAGGCCCCGAAAACTGGGCGCTTGCCGGGTAAAAAACCTCCTCGCGATCCCCCCGAGCTGTCTAAATCGGGCGTAGTAGCCCTACGTTTTTTGGGGTTCTTGTTGAGAATTAATTTCGATAACATGCTGGCTTGTTGCAATATCGGCGAAAGATTGTTGCCGGATCGGATAAAAATTATTTCGGGATGAGACATGGTCTACAGCGCCTCAGCTCACTACAATCGCCCGCACCGATTTTCCGACCCGGCTCAAGCTTGAGCACGAGAGTGGTCGAAGGGCGCCAGCGCCCCATGCGACCCCAAGGTGTCGGTGCCTCCAACTACCCGCACCAAATGGAATTGGGCTTGAACTAGGCCTTTGACCAACGAATAAGAACTCACTGCTGGCCCAGGATGTGTCGAACAGCCGCTGACGTTCGACGGGCAGCCCTTATTCAATCCAAGAAAATGCCAACCCTTGGCAGGGTGAAGTGTTGGCGATCAAAACCCAACTGCATTGCGCAAGCTGCTTTAGAGGTCGTGAGATGAGTAAAAACAGGTACCCCCGATTACTAGGCTTGTTGCCGCTGCTCGGCACGTTGCTGCTGGGAGGCTGCAACATGACCTTGCTCGATCCCAAGGGCCAGGTCGGCCTGGATGAGCGAAACCTGATCATCACCGCCACGCTGCTGATGTTGCTGGTCGTTGTGCCGGTCATCGTCATGACCTTCCTGTTCGCCTGGAAGTACCGCGCAACCAACACCCAGGCCACCTACACGCCGAAGTGGTCGCATTCGACCAAGATCGAAGTGGCGGTGTGGACTATTCCGGTGCTGATCATCATTGCCCTGGGTTACATCACCTACAAGTCGACCCACGCCCTGGACCCGTATCGTCCGCTGGATTCCGACGTCAAGCCGATCACCATTGAAGTGGTCTCCATGGACTGGAAGTGGTTGTTCATCTATCCAGAGCAAGGCATTGCCACGGTCAACAAGATCGTGTTCCCGGCTCATACGCCGATCAACTTCAAGGTCACTTCCGACACCGTGATGAACTCGTTCTTCATCCCGGGCCTGGGTGGCCAGATCTACGCGATGGCGGGCATGCAGACCAAGCTGCACCTGATCGCCAACCAGAACGCCGAACTCGACGGTATCTCCGCCAACTACAGCGGCGCGGGCTTTACCGGCATGAAGTTCAAAGCAATCGCCACGACCCAGGAAGATTTCGACGCCTGGGTCAACGATGTGAAGAAGGCACCTAAACAGCTTGAAAAAGCTGAATACGAAGCCCTTTCCAAACCGAGCCAGAACAACCCAGTCGAACTCTACTCGTCGGTTACGCCGAACCTGTTCCAGACCATCATCGACAAGTATGAAGGGATGAATCCGGGCAAGCCGATGCACCACGAGAAGAACGAGAAGGAAGTGGCTCACAACATGGAAGGGATGGACATGAGCTCGCATTCAGCTGCCGGGGCAGAGGAGTAAACGATGTTTGGTAAATTAAGTTGGGAAGCGATCCCGTTCCACGAGCCGATTGTCATGGTGACCCTCGCCATCATCGCGCTCGGCGGTCTGGCGCTGTTCGCGGGGATCACTTACTTCAAGAAGTGGACCTACCTGTGGACCGAGTGGTTGACGTCGGTCGACCACAAGAAAATCGGCGTGATGTACATCATCGTCGCCATGGTCATGCTGCTGCGCGGTTTTGCCGACGCCATCATGATGCGTACCCAACTGGCCATGGCCACCGAGGGTTCGCCTGGCTACCTGCCACCTGAACACTATGACCAGATCTTCACCGCCCACGGTGTGATCATGATCATCTTCATGGCGATGCCATTCTTCACCGGCCTGATGAACCTTGCTGTGCCGCTGCAGATCGGCGCCCGTGACGTTGCCTATCCGTTCCTGAACTCCCTGAGCTTCTGGCTGCTGGTGTCCGGCGTGGTGCTGATCAACCTGTCCCTGGGCGTCGGCGAATTCGCCAAGACCGGCTGGGTTGCCTATCCACCGCTGTCGGGCCTGCAATACAGTCCGGGCGTGGGCATGGACTACTACATCTGGGCGCTACAGCTATCTGGATTGGGGACAACGCTGACGGGGGTCAACTTCCTCGCCACCGTGCTGAAAATGCGTACCCCGGGCATGAAGCTGATGGACATGCCGATCTTCACCTGGACCTGCACCTGGGCCAACGTCCTGATCGTCGCTTCGTTCCCGATCCTGACCGCTACCCTGGCCCTGCTGACGCTTGACCGCTACATGGATTTCCACATTTTCACCAATGAACTTGGTGGCAATCCAATGATGTACGTGAACCTGTTCTGGGCCTGGGGTCACCCTGAGGTGTACATCCTGATCCTGCCGGCGTTCGGGATTTTCTCCGAAGTCATCTCGACCTTCTCCGGCAAGAAACTGTTCGGCCACCACTCGATGATCTACGCCAGCGGCGCGATCTCGGTGCTGGGCTTCATGGTCTGGCTGCACCACTTCTTCACCATGGGCTCGGGTGCCAGCGTCAACGCGTTCTTCGGCCTGGCGACCATGCTGATCTCGATCCCGACGGGTGTGAAGCTGTTCAACTGGCTGTTCACCATCTACCAGGGCCGCCTGCGTTTCACCAGCCACGTGCTGTGGACCCTGGGCTTCATGGTGACCTTCGCCATCGGCGGCATGACCGGCGTACTGCTGGCCATTCCAGGTGCTGACTTCGTGCTGCACAACAGCCTGTTCGTGATCGCGCACTTCCACAACGTGATCATCGGCGGTGCGGTGTTTGGCTATATCGCCGGCTTCGCCTTCTACTTCCCGAAAGCGTTCGGCTTCAAGCTGCACGAAGGTTGGGGCAAGGCAGCGTTCTGGTTCTGGATCTCGGGCTTCTTCGTCGCGTTCATGCCGCTCTATGCACTGGGCTTCATGGGCATGACTCGTCGCCTGAACGCCACCACCAACCCTGAGTGGGTGCCGTACCTGTACGTTGCCATGTTCGGTGCGGTGATGATCGCTGTCGGTATCGCCTGCCAGCTGATCCAGTTGTACGTCAGCGTGCGCGATCGCAACAAGCCAGAGAACATGTGCGAACACGGCGACCCGTGGAATGCCCACACCCTGGAATGGTCGACCTCTTCGCCACCGCCGTTCTACAACTTCGCCGTACTGCCCAAAGCAGACGTCATCGACCCGTTCACCGAAGCCAAGGAAGCCGGCACTGCGTACCAGGCTCCGGCCAAGTACGAGCCGATCCACATGCCCAACAACACCGCTACCGGTGTGGTCATGGGCGCGCTGCTGACCGTGTTCGGTTTCGCAATGATCTGGCACATCTGGTGGCTGGCCATCGCCAGCCTGGTTGGCACTGTCGTGTACTTCACTATCCATGCCGCCCGTGACGATCAGGGTTACATGGTGCCGGTGGATGTCATCGAGCGCATCGAAGCCGAGCAGCACAAGCGCCTGGTAGCGGCCGGGAAAGTCCCCGCCACCGCCACCCGTGTTGAAACCTCGTTGGAACAGGCTTAAACCATGTCGAATTTAGTGACCACTGTTGGACACGCCCATGGTCATGACCATGGGCACGATGACCATCACCACGACTCGGGCGAGATGACCGTATTCGGTTTCTGGCTCTACCTGATGACCGACTGCATTCTGTTTGCGTCGATCTTCGCGGTGTACGCGGTGCTGGTAAACAACGTTGCCGGTGGCCCGTCGGGCCACGACATCTTTGAACTGCCGTACGTACTGGGCGAAACCGCGCTGCTGCTGTTCAGCTCGATCACCTACGGCTTCGCCATGCTGGCGTTGTTCAAGGGCAAGAAAACCCAGGTGCTGGGCTGGTTGGCCATGACCTTCCTGCTGGGCGCCGGCTTTATCGCCATGGAGATCAACGAGTTCCATATCCTGATCGCCGAAGGCTACGGTCCAAGCCGCAGCGGCTTCCTGTCCGGGTTCTTCACCCTGGTCGGCACTCACGGCCTGCACGTGACCAGCGGCCTGATCTGGATGGCGATCATGATGTACCAGGTCCATAAAAACGGCCTGACTGCCACCAACAAGACGCGCCTGAGCTGCCTGAGCCTGTTCTGGCACTTCCTGGACGTGGTGTGGATCTGCGTATTCACCGTTGTTTATCTGATGGGGACCCTGTAAATGGCTAACGCACATTCCCATGATGGCCATGACGCCGGCCACGGCAGCGTCAAGTCCTACGCCATCGGTTTCATCCTGTCGGTGATCCTGACCGTCATCCCGTTCGGCCTGGTGATGTACCCGTCGCTGCCCAAGAGCCTGACCCTGTGGATCATCCTGATCTTCGCCGTGGTCCAGGTACTGGTGCACCTGGTGTACTTCCTGCACCTGGACCGCTCCGCCGCCCAACGTAACAACGTGGTCGCGTTTGTCTTTGCCGCGATCGTGATTGTCCTGCTGGTCGGCCTGTCGTTGTGGATCATGTTCAGCATCCACACCAACATGATGGCGCACTGAGGAAAGTCCGGATGTCCCTGAAGCACTTTATCCAAATCACCAAGCCGGGGATCATTTTCGGTAACGTGCTTTCTGTGGCAGGCGGTTTTTTCCTGGCCTCGAAAGGGCATGTCGATCTGGCCATCTTCCTGGCGGCGATGATCGGCACTTCCCTGGTGGTGGCGTCCGGTTGCGTGTTCAACAACTGCATCGACCGCGACATCGATATCAAGATGGAACGCACCAAGAATCGGGCGCTGGTCCAGGGCCTGATTCCGGTGCAACTGGCCCTGGCATTCGCCACGGTGCTGGGCGTGGCCGGCGTGGCGCTGCTGTACTGGGTGGCCAACCCGTTGGCGGCGTTGTTCGCGGTGATCGGTTTTGTCATCTACGTCGGCCTCTACAGCCTGTACCTCAAGCGCAAGTCGGTCCACGGCACGCTGGTGGGCAGCCTGTCGGGGGCGATGCCGCCAGTGATCGGCTACGTAGCGGTGAGCAACAGCTTCGACATGGCGGCGCTGACGCTGCTGGTGATGTTCAGCCTGTGGCAGATGCCGCATTCCTATGCCATCGCGATCTTCCGCTTCAACGACTACCTGGCGGCCTCGATCCCGGTATTGCCGGTCAAGCGCGGCATCCGCGTGGCCAAGAAGCACATCCTGCTCTACATCCTGGCCTTCCTGGTGGCGACCTTGATGCTGACCTTCAGCGGCTACGCCGGCATGAGCTACCTCGCCGTCGCCGCTGCCATGGGCATGTACTGGCTGTACATGGCCTGGACTGGCTACAAGGCGGTGGATGACACGGTCTGGGCACGCAAGCTGTTTGTGTTCTCGATCTTCACCATCACCGCCCTGAGCGTCATGATGTCCCTGGACTTCAAGGTGCCAAGTGAGCTGCTGCTGACCTACGCGCCTTAAGCTTCAGACGCTGCAAAAAAAGCCCCGCCTTCGAGAGAAGCGCGGGGCTTTTTGTTGAGGTGAGGTGTGGATTGGCTGTCATTCGTCGCAATAGATTATGGTTTGTTGAACTATGCGCAATTTGCCTATAGTTTCTGCCATGCGTACCCTATTTTTTGAAACGACTACATTCACCGACACGGTTGGCCATTACCTGACTGATGATGAGTATCGCCTGCTTCAGTCCTATATGCTGCAGCATCCAGAGGTTGGTGACGTCATGCCACGTACCGGCGGCTTTCGTAAGCTGCGCTGGTTCGATGAACGTCGTGGTAAAGGGAAGCGAGGCGGGTTGCGCGTTATTTACTATTGGCTCATGAACGATCGTCAGTTCTGGATGTTTGCGATATATGACAAGGATGAGCTGGAAAACCTGACTTCCGAGCAAGAGAAAACGCTCAAGCGCGCCATAGAAGCTGAGTTGAAAGTACGAGGTACCTTATGAAAAAGCGCGATCTGTTTGCCGAGATGATGCAAGGCGTCGAGGAGATGGCCGCTCACCGGGAGGGCAAGATTACCCTTCGCCAGATATCGATTGAAGACAAACCGGTTCCCGAGGTGTCTGCCCAGGAAATCGTGGCGTTGCGCGACAAGCTCCACATGTCTCAAGCCGTTTTCGCCAAGAGCATCAGGACCAGTCCAGGTACACTCAGGAACTGGGAGCAGGAGAAGTCCAAGCCTAACGCCCAGGCGGCTTTGTTGATCAAACTGGTCGAGAAGTTTCCAGATATGGTCGAACGGCTTGGTGCTGTTTGATCAGCTCTTATCCATGAAAACAGCCCCGCCTTCGAGAGAAGCGCGGGGCTTTTTAATGCGTATTACTTTGGACTTCTGTGTGAGCAAGCTCGCTCCCACATGGGCTTATTGCTGGGCGATGCTGTAGCCGTCGAAGGCTTTCTGCTGTTGCAGGGCGGTGACGATGCCTTTGCGGGTGGCCGGTTGTTCGGTGCCGTCGTTGTCCAGGAAGGTTTCGCTTTCCAGCTCGGCTTCGTCGCCTTCGCCGACGAAGTTGAAGCCCAGGAACTCGAAGGCCTCGCGGTCGACGTTCGGCTTGGAGCGTGGTGTGCGCAGGGGCAGGGTGACGCTGATGCCGTCCTTGCTGATGACAAACACTTCGGCTTCCTTCTTGGCCCGCGAGGCCTTGCCCTTGCTGCCGCTCGGGTTGCTGATGGCCTGGTGGGTCTGGTTCAGCACTGTCAGGGCCAGGCCGTAGACCAGCTCCTGGAACGACGGGTCGTCCTTGTAGCTGGAGAGGATGCGGCTGATCGGGAAGCGGCTGCTCAGGTCTTCCAGGGCCGCGAAATCGGCGGCTTCGGCGTCCTTGAGTTGTTTGAGCTGGCCCATCAGTTCGTAGGCCTTGTCGTCGTCGAAGGCATCGTGAGCCTGGCGGATGGCGTTGCGCAGTTCGCGGATCTGGTCGCTTTCGCGGTTCGACTGGAACGCATCGAGGACCATTTCGCTGATGGTTTTAGCCTGGGGCAGATGCTGTGAAAGATTGATGGAGTTTTCGTATTCCGCTTTGGACGACAGGGTGACTACGGATTCAGCGGTGTTGGAATCGGACATTGAAATTTCACTACTTCTGTTAGCGGGATGAGGCGAGAAAGGCATTGAGCTTTTTTCCGGTCGCCTAATCTATTGGACGCGGGCGGTGTTGTCACGGTCGGAGCTCATTCACAAATCACATTCTTGCCCGACAGCTTGGAGCGATACAGCGCCTGGTCCGCCCGATGCAGCAACGCTGCCTGCTGTTCATCCTCGAACCGCTGCACCACGCCAAAACTCATGGTGATCTGGAAGTCGCCCACTGGCAGCAGGTCGGACAGGCCCCGGCGAATGCTTTCCGCCAGCAGGCGAGCATCGGCCAGGGTGGTGTTGGGCAAGATCATGATGAATTCGTCACCGCCCCAGCGCACCAGCAAATCGCCGTCGCGCTCGCAGCGCTTGACGCTCTGCACCACTTGTATCAACGCTGCGTCGCCAAAGGCATGGCCGTAGCGATCGTTGATGTCCTTGAAATCATCCACGTCCATGGCGATCAGCGACAGCGGCTCGCGGAAACGCTGTGCGCGCTCACAGGCCAGTGGCAGCGCCTGGTCCAGGCGATAACGGTTGGCGACCCGCGTCAGGGAGTCGGTTTCGGCAAGCCTGCGGTTCTCGTCGAGCTGGATCTGCAACTGATGGTTGACCCGAGACAGCTCGCGGGTGCGTTCCTCGATGATGGCTTCCAGGGATGTGTTGCGCCGCTCCAGCTGTTCGAACAGGCGCTTCTTGTCATCGATGCTGCGATGGGCGCCGATCATGCGCGCCACCGTGCCGTCCGGGTTGCGGGCGATCACGTAGCCGCGATCCTCGATCCAGATATAGGAACCGTCGTGGGTGCGGCAGCGGTATTCGGCTTGATAGACGTGGGATCGGTGTTCCAGGTAATCGTCGAACAACGCCATGACCCGTGGGTAGTCATCCGGGTGGATCACGCTCTCCCAGGTCAGCACAGTGTTGTCCAGTGAGTGGGGCAGGTAGCCAAGCATCGTGTACCAGCCGGGGTTGCGGTAGACGAAGCCTGTGTTGGCATTCCAGTCCCAGATGCCATCGCTGACCAGTTCCAGGATGGTGTGCAGTACGCCTTCGTCCAGATCGGACAGGTCGAACCGCAGCATGTCGATGTTCGAGGCATCTCCCATCGTTGTTCCCTCAATCAGCCTTGATATCAAAATGCGCGTCCAAGGAGGAAGAGTAGTTGATGGGGGGCGGGGTCACTAGCGGGGTAGCGACGTCCAGCCAAGCCAGGGCACGCTTTTGTGGCGAGGGGATTTATCCCCGCTGGGTTGCGCAGCAACCCCAAAGCTGTCGGTTCACATCGCAGGTGAGTCGGGTTGATGATTTTTGGGGCCGCTACGCGACCCAGCGGGGATAAATCCCCTCGCCACAAGGGCTTGTCCACAACATCATTCGGCTGGGGTTGGGTGTTTGCCCCATTTCTCCAGCGCGAACTCGACAAAATGGCGCAGTTTCGGCAAGCGATAGCGATCCTGCGCGTACATCAGGCTCATTGGGCGATGGGGCAACTGGTAGTCCTGCAACAACGCCACCAGGTGACCATCCTTCAGGTCCTGGGCCACCAGCGCATCGGGTAGCATCACCACGCCCATCCCGGCCAGGGCGGCGCGATGCAGGCCCGAGGAGCTGTTGATCAGCATCGGGCCGTTTACCGGGACCTTGATCTCGCCTTCCGGGCCGTTGATCGGCCAGAGATCCTGGGCGAAGCGCCAGTCATCCCCTGCCAAATAGGCGAACGACAGGCAATCGTGCTGTTGCAGGTCGACGGGTTGTTCCGGCGTGCCTCGCCGTGCCAGGTAAGCAGGGGAGGCGCAGATGGTCAGGGTGTAGTCCACCAACGGGCGGGCAATCAGTTTCGGGTCGGGATGGCCGAGGCGGATAGCGACGTCGAATCCATGTTCGAGCAGGTCCAGGCGCTGGTTGGTCAGCACCACGTCGAGCTTGACCTGGGCGAAGCGCTGGCTGAATTCAGCCAGCGCCGGCGCGAGGCGTTCGGAGCCGAAGGTCAGGGGCGCGGTGATGCGCAGGGTGCCGTTGGGCTCGCCCTGGGTCTGTTCGGCCAGGCGCTCGGAATCGGCCACCAGCCCCAGCACTTCCAGGCAGCGTTGGTAGTAGGTCGAGCCGAACTCAGTCAGGCGCTGGCGCCGCGTCGTACGGTTGATCAAGCGCACGCCGAGACGTTGCTCCAGTGCACGAAGATGATTGCCCACCATGGTGGTGGACATTTCGCACGCCTGGGCCGCCGCCGTCAGGCTTCCGGTTTCCACCACCTTCACGTAAACGGTCATCGCCTGGAACAGGTCCATTATCAAGCTCAGCTTTTAAATGATTGAAGTAAAGCAGCGTTTATCCAGCCTTGGTGGCTAACCATACTGGAAAAAACCAACCAAATGGAGCTTGATGCCATGACCGCTGCCTGCCTGATGACCACTTACCAACCCCTGGCGCTGAGTTTCACCCATGGCTTGGGGACGCGCCTGTGGGACCAGGACGGCCGCGAATACCTCGATGCGGTGGCGGGCGTGGCGGTGACCAATGTCGGCCACTCCCACCCGCGACTGGTGGCCGCCATCAGCGAGCAGGCCGGCCTGCTGTTGCACACGTCCAACCTGTACAGCATCGATTGGCAACAACGCCTGGCACAAAAGCTCACTCAGCTGTCGGGGCTGGAGCGGGCGTTTTTCAACAACTCAGGCGCCGAGGCCAACGAAACCGCACTGAAACTGGCGCGCCTCTATGGTTGGCACAAGGGCATCGAGCAGCCGTTGGTGGTGGTCATGGACAATGCGTTCCACGGGCGCACATTGGGCACGATGTGCGCCAGTGACGGCCCGTCCGTGCGGCTGGGCTACAACCGGTTGCCGGGGGATTTCATCAAGGTGCCGTTCGGCGATCTCGCGGCGTTGGAAGCGATCCAGCAGGCTCATGCCGAGCGCATCGTCGCGGTACTGGTGGAGCCGATCCAGGGCGAGAGCGGTGTGCAAATCGCCCCGCCGGGTTACCTCAAGGCCTTGCGGCAGTTGTGCAGCCGGCGCGCCTGGCTGTTGATGCTCGACGAGATCCAGACCGGTATCGGTCGTACCGGCCAATGGTTCGCGTTCCAGCACGAGGGCATCGTGCCGGACGTCATGACCCTCGCCAAAGGCCTGGGCAACGGTGTGCCCATTGGGGCCTGCCTGGCGCGAGGCAAGGCAGCCGAGCTGTTTACCCCTGGCAGCCATGGCAGTACGTTCGGCGGTAATCCGCTGGCCTGTCGGGTCGGCTGCACGGTGCTGGACATCATTGAGCAACAAGCGCTGGTGGACAACGCCAGGCATCAGGGCCAACAGTTGCTGAGCCGGCTGCGGGCCGAGTTGGCGGACAATCCGAATGTCTTGGCGATTCGCGGCCAGGGTTTGATGATCGGCATCGAACTCAAGCAACCGATCCGCGACCTGGCCCTTCGTGCCGCCCGGGACCACGGCCTGCTGATCAATATCACTCGGGGCCAGACCATCCGCCTGCTGCCGCCGTTGACGATCGATGGACGGGAAGTGGAGATGATTGTCCGGGGCGTGAGCCGCTGTCTGGCGCAGGGGTGAGGGGCGTTCGCCCGGACGACGAATTCTTATTGGTCAGCCGGGCGAAGCGCGACGCAGCGCGACGGAATTTTTAACGATTGCCGCGTTCCAACGCCTGCCAGAGTCGATTGCCTACACTTTGGCATTCAGACTGAAAACCCAGGAGCATCTTCATGTTCACCTCGCGTCGCTTGATCGTTGTCGTAACTGCCGTGGCCTTGTTGTCCGGCTGTGCGTCGCCTAACCCCTATGACAACCAGGGCCAGGCCTCTACCGAATCGTCGGGCATGAGCAAAACCGCCAAGTACGGCGGCCTCGGTGCACTGGCGGGTGCGTTGGCCGGTGCGGCCATCGGTCACGATAACCGTGGCAAGGGTGCGTTGATCGGTGCAGCGGTGGTGGGGGCTTCCGCGGCCGGTTACGGCTACTACGCCGACCAGCAGGAAAAGAAGCTGCGCGCGAGCATGGCCAATACCGGCGTTGAAGTGCAGCGCCAGGGCGACCAGATCAAGCTGATCATGCCGGGCAACATCACCTTCGCCACCGACTCGGCGAACATCGCCTCCAGCTTCTACCAGCCCCTGAACAACCTGGCCAACTCCCTCAAGGAGTTCAACCAGAACCAGATCGAAATCGTCGGCTACACCGACAGCACCGGCAGCCGCCAGCACAACATGGACCTGTCCCAGCGTCGTGCGCAGAGCGTGGCGACCTACCTGACGTCCCAGGGCGTGAGCGGTGCCAACCTGTCGGCCCGTGGCGCCGGCCCGGACAACCCGGTGGCCAGCAACGGAGACGTCAATGGCCGTGCGCAAAACCGTCGTGTCGAGGTCAACCTCAAGGCCATTCCCGGCCAGCAGTACCAGGCGCCGCAGCAGCAGGGCCAGACTTACCAGCAGTACCCGTAAGCGCTGGGCGGTAAATGAAAAGGGGGCTCTGGAAACAGGGCCCTTTTTTTGTCAGTCAGTTTCTATCCGCCTGATGCAGCCCCTTGTGGTGAGGAGATTTGTGGGAGCAAAGCTTGCTCGCGATGGCGGTGTGTCTGAGACGGTGATGTTGGATGTGCAGGCGTCATCGCGAGCAAGCTCGCTCCCACAGGGGGATTTTCTTGAGGCAATAAAAAAGCCCGCCCGATCATGTGATCGGGCGGGCTTTTAGGTGTTGCCTGGAAATTACTTCTTCAAACCGTAATGCTCATCGAGCATGCCGGGCGAATTCGGGGCCTTGGGGGCGTAGTCCCGGGGCGGTTCCTGATCCTTTGGCGGGGTCAGGCGTTCCCGTGGCGTCTGTGCCGAATCGGCTTGCAGGGCGGCCAACAGGCGTTGGCGAGTCTGCTCGTCCAGGGCCAGGCGATTGGCACCCTCGGACAAATGATCCTGGACTTCCTGGTAGCTCTGGGTGAGTTTTTTCACCAGGGACGCGGTGCTGTTGAAGTGGGTGACCACTTCATTCTGATAACTGTCGAAACGTTCCTGAATGTCGTCCAGCTGACGTTGCGTGCTGTTGGGCACCGCGTTGGGCAGCAGTCGGGCAAGCAGGAATCCAATGGCGACACCGGCAACCAGGGCAAGAGTCGGCAACAACCAAACTAAGAGCGAGTGTTCCACGAGTCCTTCCTCTATAAACGGCTTTGCTTTACGTTAACGGCTCGGACCTGCGCTGTATACCGCGAAGAACATCGCAATCATGCCAGGCACAGACTTTAGCTAGACGAGTCGACCCAATTCGAGGTCACGGAGTTCTTTCCCTTGCTTATGCGCGAAACCCCTGTAGTCATCGATGGCCCGGTGGGCCAACTGGAAGCCTTGTACCTGGACAGCGAGGCTCCCCGTGGCCTGGCGCTGATCTGCCACCCGAACCCGGTGCAGGGCGGGACCATGCTCAACAAAGTGGTCTCGACCCTGCAACGCACTGCCCGCGATGCTGGCCTGGTTACGTTGCGTTTCAATTATCGTGGCGTGGGTGCCAGTGCCGGCACTCATGACATGGGCACCGGCGAAGTGGACGACGCCCAGGCTGTCGCCCAATGGCTGCGGGAAAAATACCCGCAATTACCCCTGACCCTGTTCGGTTTTTCCTTTGGCGGCTTTGTCGCCGCCAGCCTGGGCGGGCGCCTGGAAGCCCAGGGTCAGTCGGCCAAGCACTTGTTCATGGTGGCCCCAGCGGTGATGCGCCTGGACGAGCAGTCGCCCTTGCCGATGGGCGGCGAGTTGACCGTGATCCAGCCGGAAACCGACGAAGTCGTCGATCCGCAGCTGGTTTACGAATGGTCCGACACGCTCCAACGTCCCCATGAGCTGCTGAAAGTGGCAGAATGCGGACACTTTTTTCATGGCAAGCTGACCGATCTCAAGGATCTGATCCTGCCGCGCCTCTCGAATTGACAGCAGTCTGACAAGCGATAACCCATGACGACGCGTACCCGTATCCTGACCGGCATCACCACCACCGGCACCCCGCACCTGGGCAACTATGCCGGCGCCATCCGTCCGGCGATCCTCGCCAGCCGCGACAGCAACGCCGATTCGTTCTACTTCCTGGCTGACTACCACGCCCTGATCAAGTGCGATGACCCGCTGCGTATCCAGCGTTCGCGCCTGGAAATCGCCGCTACATGGCTGGCCGGCGGCCTGGATGTGGACCGCGTGACGTTCTATCGCCAGTCCGATATTCCCGAGATCCCGGAGCTGACCTGGCTGCTGACCTGCGTCGCCGCCAAGGGCCTGCTCAACCGCGCCCACGCCTACAAGGCGTCGGTGGACAAGAACGTCGAGACCGGCGAAGACCCGGACGCCGGCATCACCATGGGGCTGTACAGCTACCCGGTGTTGATGGCCGCCGACATCCTGATGTTCAACGCCCACAAGGTGCCGGTCGGTCGCGACCAGATCCAGCACGTGGAAATGGCCCGCGACATCGGCCAGCGCTTTAACCACCTGTTCGGCCAGGGCAAGGAGTTCTTCACCATGCCCGAGGCGCTGATCGAGGAAAGCGTCGCCACGCTGCCGGGCCTCGATGGCCGCAAGATGTCCAAGAGCTACGACAACACCATCCCGTTGTTCAGCAGCGCCAAGGACATGAAGGACGCGATTTCGCGAATCGTCACCGACTCCCGCGCCCCGGGCGAAGCCAAGGATCCGGACAATTCGCACCTGTTCACCCTGTTCCAGGCCTTCGCCACTGCCGCACAGTCCGCGGAGTTCCGCAGCGAACTGCTACAAGGCCTGGGTTGGGGCGAAGCCAAGAACCGCCTGTTCCAGTTGCTCGACAGCGAGCTGGGTGAAGCGCGTGAGCGTTATCACCAGTTCATCGAGCGTCCGTCGGACCTTGAAGACATCCTGCAACTGGGCGCGAAAAAAGCCCGGGCCGTGGCAACGCCGTTCCTCAACGAACTGCGCGAGGCCGTTGGCCTGCGTTCGTTTGTCAGCCAGGTCCAGGTGGCCGCCAGCACCAAGAAGAAAGCCGCCAAGGCTGCACGCTTTGTCAGCTTCCGCGAAGACGACGGCAGTTTCCGCTTCCGACTGCTGGCCGCCGACGGCGAGCAACTGTTGCTGTCGCGCAACTTTACCGATGGCAAGGCGGCCGGCCAGGTCACCAAGCAACTGCAAGCCGGCCAGCCGCTGGATGTACGAAGCGACGACCTGGGTTTCAGCGTCTGGCTCGACGGCGAGTGCGTGGCGAATAGCCCAGCCTTTGCTGACAGCGCCGCGCGGGATGCCGCCGTCGATGCGTTGCGCGTTGCCTTGACGCCTGCCCAGGACTGATCCCGACACGTCACCCGACCATCGGCCCGAATAAGGGCCGATTGCCATTCCTCTGGGCCGTCGCTACAGTGACGGCCCGTTTTTGTTGCCTTGCTAACGAATATGACGCCCCTAGAACGATATCAAGCTGATCTGAAACGCCCGGAGTTCTTCCACGATGCAGCCCAGGAAACGGCGGTGCGGCATTTGCAGCGCCTGTACGATGACCTGGTCGCGGCCTCGAACAACAAGCCCGGCCTGTTGGGCAAACTGTTCGGCAAAAAGGACCAGGCTCCGGTCAAGGGCCTGTATTTCTGGGGCGGCGTGGGCCGTGGCAAGACCTACCTGGTGGACACCTTCTTCGAAGCGTTGCCGTTCAAGGAGAAGACACGGACGCACTTCCACCGCTTCATGAAGCGCGTGCACGAGGAAATGAAGACCCTGGGCGGCGAGAAGAACCCGCTGACCCTCATCGCCAAGCGATTTTCCGACGAGACCCGGGTGATCTGCTTCGATGAGTTCTTCGTTTCCGACATCACCGACGCCATGATCCTCGGCACCTTGATGGAAGAGCTGTTCAAGAACGGCGTGACCTTGGTCGCCACCTCGAACATCGTGCCGGACGGCCTGTACAAGGACGGCCTGCAGCGGGCGCGTTTCCTGCCGGCCATTGCGCTGATCAAGGAACACACTGAAATCGTCAACGTCGACAGCGGCGTCGACTACCGCCTGCGTCACCTCGAACAAGCGGAGCTGTTCCACTTTCCGCTGGATGCCGCTGCCCAGGAGAGCCTGCGCAAGAGCTTCCGCGCCCTGACGCCGGAATGCACCCAGGCCGTGGAAAATGATGTATTGGTCATCGAAAATCGCGAAATCCGCGCCGTGCGTACGTGCGATGACGTGGCCTGGTTCGACTTCCGCGAACTGTGCGACGGCCCCCGCAGCCAGAACGACTACATCGAACTGGGCAAGATCTTCCACGCCGTGCTGCTGAGCAACGTCGAGCAGATGAGCGTCACCACCGACGACATCGCCCGTCGATTCATCAACATGGTCGACGAGTTCTACGACCGTAACGTGAAGCTGATCATTTCGGCCGAAGTCGAACTCAAGGACCTCTACACCGGCGGTCGCTTGACCTTCGAATTCCAGCGGACCTTGAGTCGCTTGCTGGAGATGCAGTCCCACGAATTCCTGGCGCGGGCGCATAAGCCGTAGGGAAATTCGGAACACCAAAAAAGGCCTGCGATTGCGGGCCTTTTTTGTACGCGTGAGTTTGAGCAGTTCACTGCATAACCCTGTGGGAGCGGGCTTGCTCGCGAAGAGGGCGGCATGTTCAGCATCGATGCAAGCTGACCCACCGCTTTCGCGAGCAAGCCCGCTCCCACACTGGATCGTATTCAGTTTCGGTTCACGCCGCCTGCTGAAACTGCTGCCGATACTGGTTCGGCGACAGGTCGGTATGTTGCCGGAACAACCGGGCAAAGAAGCTCGCGTCGTCGTAGCCGACTTCATAGCTGATGGTCTTGATGCTCTTGCGGCTGCCGGAGAGCAGGCCCTTGGCGGTTTCGATCCGTAGCCGTTGCAGATAATGCAGCGGTTTGTCACCGGTGGCGGTCTGGAAGCGGCGCATGAAATTGCGGATGCTCATGCCATGTTCCCGGGCAACATCCTCGAAGCGGAATTTATCGGCGAAGTGCTCTTCGAGCCATTGCTGGATCTGCAGGATGATCACGTCCTGGTGCAGTTTCTGCCCGCCGAAGCCGATCCGCCCTGGCGAATAGCTGCGCTGCACTTCATACAAGATATCCCGCGCCACGGCCTGGGCGACGTTGGCGCCACAGAAGCGTTCAATGAGGTAAATGTAGAGGTCGCAGGCTGAGGTCGTGCCGCCGGCGCAGAATAGGTTGTCGGCGTCGGTCAGGTGCTTGTCCTGGTTCAGGTATACCTGGGGGAAGCGTTCCTTGAAGGCGTTGAAGAAACGCCAGTAGGTGGTGGCTTCCTTGCCATCGAGCAGCCCGGCCTCGGCCAGCCAGAACACCCCGGTGGCTTCGCCGCAGAGTACTGCGCCGCGCGCGTGTTGTTCGCGCAGCCAGGGCAAGACCTGGGGATAACGTTGGCAGAGGGTGGTGAAATCATCCCAGAAGGCCGGCAGGATGATGACGTCGGTATTTTCCAGGCCACCGTCCACCGGCATGATCACGTCGCTGAAACTGTTCACCGGTTTGCCATCGGGGCTGACCAGCCGGGTTTCAAACGCCGGGGTCAGGCCGTGGCCCAGTTGTTTGCCATAGCGCAGGCTGGCCAGGTGGAAAAAATCCTTGGCTTGCATGAGGGTGGAGGCGAAGACCCGGTCGACTGCCAGGATGCTGACGCGCCGCAAGGGCGTGGAGGCGTGCATAGACATAGTTCATCTTTATTTTTATAGGGGAAAGTGGTCAACAGACGGCTGGATCGTCTTATTTTTTGTCGGATGTGTCCAGTGTCCTGTCGCACACCGCAGGCTTAGGCTCTGTCGGATAACCATGCCCAACAATAACCAAAGGTGCGCCATGATCCCAAGAACACTGTTCAGTCCCGAGCACGAATTGTTTCGCGACAGCGTACGAACCTTCCTTGAAAAAGAAGCCGTGCCGTACCACAGCCAGTGGGAAAAACAGGGGCATGTCGATCGCCAACTCTGGAACAAGGCGGGGGAGGCGGGCATGTTGTGCTCGCACCTTCCTGAAGCCTATGGGGGGCTGGACGCAGATTTTCTCTACAGCACGGTGGTGATCGAGGAGATCGGGCGCCTGGGGCTGACGGGGATCGGCTTCTCGCTGCATTCCGACATCGTTGCGCCGTACATCCTGCACTACGGCAGCGAAGCGCTGAAACACAAGTACCTGCCGAAGCTGGTGTCTGGCGAAATGGTCACGGCCATCGCCATGACCGAGCCGGGCGCCGGTTCCGACCTGCAAGGGGTAAAGACCACGGCGGTGCTGGACGGTGATGAATATGTCATCAACGGCTCGAAGACCTTCATCACCAACGGCTTCCTGGCAGACCTGGTGATCGTGGTCGCCAAGACCGATCCGAAGGCCGGCGCCAAGGGCACCAGCCTGTTCCTGGTGGAAGCGGGTACGCCAGGCTTTGAGAAGGGCAAGCGCCTGGAAAAAGTCGGCATGAAGGCCCAGGACACGTCGGAATTGTTCTTCCAGGATGTCCGTGTACCGAAGGAGAACCTGCTCGGGCAGGCCGGCATGGGCTTCGCCTACTTGATGCAGGAGCTACCCCAGGAGCGCCTGACCGTCGCCATAGGCGGCCTGGCGTCAGCCGAAGCGGCGCTGCAATGGACCCTGGACTACACCCGCGAGCGCAAGGCGTTCGGCAAATCCATCGCGGACTTCCAGAACACCCGTTTCAAGCTCGCGGAAATGGCCACCGAAATCCAGATCGGCCGGGTCTTCGTCGACCGCTGCCTGGAATTGCACCTGCAAGGCAAGCTGGACGTGCCGACGGCGGCGATGGCCAAGTACTGGGGCACTGACCTGCAATGCAAGGTGCTCGACGAATGCGTGCAGTTGCATGGTGGCTACGGCTTCATGTGGGAATACCCGATTGCCCGGGCGTGGGCGGATGCGCGGGTGCAGCGGATCTATGCCGGGACCAATGAGATCATGAAGGAGATCATTGCGCGGTCGCTTTGATGTCGTAGTGACTGTTAGGCCGCTATCGCGAGCAGGCTCGCTCCCACAGGGGTTGTATGTCGATCACAAATGAGTGGTCAGACATAAATCCAATGTGGGAACGAGCTTGCTCGCGATGAGGCCTATGGATCAAGGCGCCGGGTTCGGCTGATCCTTGTGAATCGCCTCGATCCCCGCCAGCACTTCATCCGACAGTTTCAGCTCGAAACTGGCGATGTTGCTGTCCAGTTGCTCCAGCGTGGTGGCGCCAATGATGTTGCTGGTCACGAACGGCTGCCGGGTGACGAACGCCAGGGCCATCTGCGCCGGGTCCAGGCCATGTTCACGGGCCAGGGCGACATAACGGCTGCACGCTGCTTCCGATTGTGGGTTGAAGTAGCGCATGAAGCGGCTGTACAGCGTCAGGCGGCCCTTGGCGGGCCGTGCGCCGTTTTCGTATTTGCCCGATAGAAAGCCAAATGCCAGTGGCGAGTAAGCCAGCAGGCCGCATTGCTCGCGAATGGCGATTTCCGACAGGCCGATCTCGAAGCTGCGGTTGAGCAGGTTGTACGGGTTCTGGATCGACACCGCCCGCGGCCAGCCACGGGCCTCGGCCAGGGCGAGGAATTTCATGGTGCCCCACGGCGTTTCGTTGGACAGGCCGATATGGCGGATCTTGCCGGCGCGAACCTGTTCGTCCAGGGCTTCGAGGGTTTCCTCCAGCGGGGTGAACGTTTCGTCGGACTTGTGCTGGTAACCCAGTTGACCAAAGAAGTTGGTGCTGCGCTCCGGCCAATGCAGCTGGTAAAGATCGATCCAGTCGGTCTGCAGGCGCTTGAGGCTGGCGTCCACGGCTTCGACGATGTGGCGGCGGTTGTGCTTGAGGTTCTTGTCGCGGATGTAGTCGATGGTATTGCCGGGGCCGGCGATCTTGCTCGCCAGGATCCAGTCGGCACGGTCGCCGCGACTCTTGAAGTAATTGCCGATGTAGCGTTCGGTGGTGGCGTAGGTTTCGGCCTTGGGTGGCACCGGGTACATCTCGGCGGTGTCGATGAAATTGATGCCGGCAGCCTTGGCGCGTTCGATCTGGGCGAAGGCCTCGGCCTCGCTGTTCTGCTCACCCCAGGTCATGGTTCCGAGGCACAGGGCACTCACGTTCAGATCGGTACGGCCTAGCGGGCGATAGTCCATCGGGAGCTCCTTGGGCAAAACAATCATAAAAGCAGGTTGAAATATTTTTCGCAATCTGCATAATTGCGCACCTCTTTCTGCAGTGGAAGTGATGCGCCGCCGCCGAAGAATCTTGCCGTTGAACGGACGCGCCGACCCGAGCCCCCGAAAGCGTCTGTATCCGGCTGCCTTTGACTTGTCAAAGTACGCACTATTCAGTAAGATCCGCCGTCTAATTTACAGGGCGGCCCCTGAGGCTATAAAGAATGAAAACTTTTACTGCTAAACCGGAAACAGTAAAGCGCGACTGGTTTGTCGTCGACGCTGCTGGTCAGACCCTGGGTCGTCTGGCCACCGAAATCGCGAGCCGTCTGCGTGGCAAGCACAAGCCTGAGTACACCCCTCACGTTGACACCGGTGACTACATCGTCGTGATCAACGCTGAGCAAGTACGTGTTACTGGCGCTAAAACCACTGACAAAATGTACTACTCCCACTCCGGTTTTCCTGGCGGCATCAAGTCGATCAACTTTGAAAAGCTGATCGCCAAAGCCCCTGAGCGCGTGATCGAGACCGCGGTTAAAGGCATGCTGCCTAAGAACCCACTGGGTCGCGACATGTATCGTAAGCTGAAGGTTTATGCGGGCGCTGCTCACCCTCATACTGCTCAGCAGCCCCAAGAACTGAAGTTTTAACGGAATAGTTCATTATGTCGGCGACTCAAAATTACGGCACTGGCCGTCGCAAGACTGCAACCGCACGCGTTTTCCTGCGTCCGGGCACTGGTAACATCTCCATCAACAACCGCTCCCTGGATAACTTCTTCGGCCGCGAAACTGCCCGCATGGTAGTTCGTCAGCCGCTGGAACTGACCGAGACCGTCGAAAAATTCGACATCTACGTCACTGTTATCGGTGGTGGTGTAAGTGGTCAAGCTGGCGCAATCCGCCACGGCATCACTCGCGCCCTGATGGATTACGACGAGACTCTGCGTGGTGCTCTGCGCAAAGCCGGCTTCGTAACTCGCGATGCTCGCGAAGTTGAACGTAAGAAAGTCGGTCTGCGTAAAGCGCGTAAGCGTCCGCAGTACTCGAAGCGTTAATTTCGCTTCCGCTTTCAAAAGGCGCCCAGTTCCTCACGGAGCTGGGCGTTTTTTTATGGGCAAAAGAATTGCTCTGTGACAACTTGCCACATTCGTAGAGCCCCTATACTACAAGGCTTGGCGGTTTGGCCGCATGGTAATTACCTTGTCAGAATTGGGGCTTTTCATTACCATTCGGCAAAATTTTTATAAGTTCAGATTTTTACTTAGTAGACGCCTGATCTAACAGGCCACAAAGCTGATGGGAGAGGACTGAATGAGCAATGACGGCGTGAATGCAGGCCGGCGTCGCTTCCTGGTAGCAGCCACATCCGTGGTGGGTGCTGCAGGAGCGGTGGGGGCTGCGGTCCCGTTCGTGGGGTCATGGTTTCCCAGTGCCAAGGCGAAAGCCGCAGGTGCACCGGTGAAAGTGAATGTCAGCAAGATCGAGCCAGGCCAGCAGATGATTGCTGAATGGCGCGGCCAGCCGGTGTTCATCGTCCGCCGTACAGAGGAAATCCTGGGGAATCTGAAAAAGATCGAGGGTCAGTTGTCCGACCCGTCCTCCAAGAACTCGGTCCAACCGGAATACGTCAATCCTGAAACGCGTTCGATCAAGCCAGAGGTTTTGCTGCTGATCGGAATTTGTACGCACCTGGGTTGCTCGCCAACGTTCCGTCCTGAAGTGGCTCCTGTCGATCTGGGCAAGGACTGGGTCGGTGGTTATTTCTGCCCTTGCCACGGCTCCCACTACGACCTGGCTGGTCGCGTCTACAAGTCGCAGCCTGCACCTCTGAACCTGCCAGTTCCCCCGCATTCCTATGAGACCGACGACATCATTGTCATCGGCGTCGATACGGAGAAAGCGTGATGAGCAAATTCATGGATTGGGTTGATGCGCGCTTTCCCGCGACCAAAATGTGGGAAGACCATCTCAGCAAGTATTACGCTCCGAAGAACTTCAACTTTTTCTACTTTTTTGGCTCCCTGGCGCTGCTCGTTCTGGTCAACCAGATCGTTACCGGTGTCTGGCTGACCATGAGCTACACCCCGTCGGCGGAAGAAGCGTTTGCTTCCGTCGAATACATCATGCGCGACGTCGAGTACGGCTCGATCCTGCGTCTGCTGCACTCCACCGGCGCTTCGGCGTTCTTCATCGTGGTCTACCTGCACATGTTCCGTGGCCTGCTCTACGGTTCGTACCAGAAGCCTCGTGAACTGGTGTGGGTCTTCGGCATGCTGATCTACCTGGCGCTGATGGCCGAGGCCTTCATGGGCTACCTGCTGCCGTGGGGCCAGATGTCCTACTGGGGTGCCCAGGTGATCATCTCGCTGTTCGGTGCGATCCCGGTCATCGGTGACGACCTGACCCAGTGGATTCGTGGTGACTACCTGATCTCGGGCATTACCCTGAACCGCTTCTTCGCCCTGCACGTGGTCGCGCTGCCGATCGTGATCCTTGGCCTGGTGGTGTTGCACATCCTGGCCTTGCACGAAGTTGGCTCGAACAACCCGGATGGCGTGGACATCAAGAAGCACAAGGACGAGAACGGCATACCGCTGGATGGCATCGCCTTCCACCCGTACTACACCGTGAAAGATATCGTCGGCGTGGTGGTCTTCCTGTTCATCTTCTGCTCCATCGTGTTCTTCTTCCCGGAAATGGGTGGTTATTTCCTCGAGAAGCCGAACTTCGAGCAGGCGAACGCCTTCAAGACCCCTGAGCACATTGCCCCGGTCTGGTACTTCACGCCGTTCTACGCGATCCTGCGGGCGATCCCGGACAAGCTGCTGGGCGTTATCGCCATGGGCGCGGCCATCGCTGTGCTGTTCGTCCTGCCGTGGCTGGACCGCAGCCCCGTCAAGTCGATGCGCTACAAAGGCTGGCTGAGCAAGATCTGGCTCGTGGTGTTCTGCATCTCGTTCGTGATCCTCGGCGTGTTGGGTGTGCTGGCGCCGACGCCAGGACGCACGTTGCTGTCGCAGGTTTGCACCTTCCTGTACTTCGCCTACTTCATTCTGATGCCGTTCTACACCAGGCTCGAGAAGACCAAACCGGTTCCGGAAAGGGTGACTGGCTGATGAAAAAGCTATTTGCTGTACTGATTCTCGCGGCTATGCCTGCACTGTCCTTTGCTTCTGCCTCTGCTGGTCCGGAGCTGGAAAAAGTCGACATCGACGTTTCCGACAAAGCGGCCATGCAGGACGGCGCACGTACGTTCGCCAACTACTGCATGGGTTGCCACAGTGCCAAGTTCCAGCGCTACGAGCGCGTTGCCGATGACCTGGGCATTCCTCATGAGCTGATGCTCGAGAAAGTGGTGTTCACCGGTGCCAAGCTGGGCGATCACATGACCATCGGCATGCAGCCTGCGGACGCCAAGACCTGGTTCGGCGCCGCGCCGCCGGACCTGACCCTGGTCGCCCGTGTGCGTGGGACTGACTGGCTTTATGGTTACCTGCGTTCGTTCTACGAAGATCCTGCGCGTCCATGGGGCGTGAACAACAAGGTCTTCCCGAACGTCGGCATGCCTAACGTTCTGGTCGGCCTCCAGGGTCGCCAGGTGGTAGGCTGCAAACAGGTTCAGATCGTTGAGGACGGTAAGAAGCAATTCGATCCGCTGACCGGCACCGCTTTGACGCATGAAGCCTGCGACCAGCTGACTGTATTGCCGAACACCGGCAGCCTGACGCCGGAGCAGTTCGACGAGAAGGTCAAGAATCTGGTGACCTTCCTGGCCTACTCGGCCAACCCGGTGAAGCTGGAGCATCAGCGCATCGGTACCTATGTATTGCTGTACCTGGCGTTTTTCTTCGTATTCGCTTACCTGCTCAAGCGTGAATACTGGAAAGACGTGCATTGATAAAGCTGTAAGCCATTGCTGTTAATCGTGCGCGCCCAAGGGCGTCTCTAGACATGTAACGAGCCTGGCTCGCCAGGTGTTACGGGAGACGCCCTCTGGGCGCGCTCGTTTTTCCGTTTTTCGATAATTTCAACAAGCGAGGAGGATCGCCATGGGCGTGACCAATCGGTTGGCCTGTTACTCCGACCCCGCCGACCACTATTCCCACCGGGTACGCATCGTACTGGCAGAGAAGGGTGTCAGCGCCGAGATCATTTACGTTGAAGCGGGCCGTCAGCCGCCGAAGCTGATCGAGGTGAACCCTTACGGCAGCCTGCCCACACTGGTCGATCGTGACCTGGCTTTGTGGGAGTCGACCGTGGTGATGGAATATCTGGATGAGCGTTATCCGCATCCACCTTTACTGCCGGTGTACCCTGTCGCGCGTGCCAACAGCCGTTTGCTGATCCATCGCATCCAGCGTGACTGGTGCGGGTTGGTGGATCTGATCCTGGATTCTCGGACCAAGGAGCCGGCGCGGGTCGTCGCGCGCAAGGAATTGCGTGAAAGCCTGACTGGCGTATCGCCACTGTTCGTCGATAAGCCGTTTTTCCTCAGTGAGGAACAAAGTCTGGTGGATTGCTGCCTATTGCCCATACTCTGGCGTTTGCCGATTCTGGGTATCGAACTGCCGCGGCCTGCCAAGCCGCTGCTTGATTATATGGAGCGCCAATTCGCGCGTGAGGCTTTCCAGGCGAGTCTGTCTGGCGTCGAACGTGACATGCGCTAAGGCTTAAGGAGCCGCTATGAACTCCAGTCGACCTTATCTGGTCCGCGCGCTCTACGAGTGGATTGTGGACAACGATTGCACCCCGCACATGCTGGTCAACGCCGAGTTTCCGTCGGTGCAGGTGCCGCAGGGTTTTGCCAATGACGGGCAAATTGTCTTGAACGTGTCGCCAGCCGCTGTGCGTCACCTGCACATGGATAATGATGCTGTCAGCTTCGAAGGGCGCTTCGGTGGTGTGCCGCACACTTTGTACGTGCCTATTGCTGCGATCCTGGGGATTTATGCTCGGGAGAATGGCCAGGGCATGGTGTTTGAGCTGGAAGCGCCGATTGATGGCGAAGAAGAGTTCGAGCCGGATGATGATCTGCCGCCACCGGATGACGAGCCGCCGCGTCCTAGCGGGCGGCCGAGTCTGAAAGTGGTGAAGTAGGTAGATATGTGCCGGATACAGGCTGTTTGAAAGCTTGGTGACTTGGTTAAGAAAATGCCCGTGTCGTGAGATGTGGGCATTTTTTTTGTGTCATGGTTGGTGTGTATATCCGTTGCTGCGGTAACGGCCGCTTTGGGTTCCGCCCTGACGGCGGGTCACTTTCGAAAAGCGCGAAAGTAACCAAAGCGCTTTTGCCCCACCACTTGGTGCCTCGCCTAGGCTCGGCATGCCCTCACTCCGGCATTGCTCCGTGGGCCCGCCGCGAAGGGCCATCCATGGCCCAGCGCGGCTAACCCGGCATCCATGCCGGGATGCCCACTGCGCAATGCCTGCGTTCGGCCAGCGTGGTTAACGGGGCGCCGAGATCAACGTCCACCGCGAGGCGGCCTAACAGCCGACCTGACTCTCCCGGTCGTACACCCGTTAGATCTGTGGGAGCAAAGCTTGCTCGCGATAGCGGTCTGTCAGGCAACATCAATACTGACTGCCCCGCCGCCATCGCGAGCAAGCTCCCACACATTCGATTTTCAGTGAACACAAAACTTATGCTCAACACAGTCCCTCTGCGGGAGCGGGCTTGCTCGCGAAGAGGTCAGCACATCCAACATCATCATCGACTGTGACGCCGCCATCGCGAGCAAGCCCGCTCCCACAGGAGAAACGCGGTCCCCATCAAGAACCAGGTCGGCTCTAAGGCCGCCTCGCGGTGGACGTTGATCTCGGGCGCCCCGTTAACCACGCTGGCTGAACGGAGGTGTTGTGGAGTGGGTAGCCCGGCATGGATGCCGGGTTAGCCGCGCTGGGCCATGGATGGCCCTTCGCGGCGGGCCCACGGAGCAATGCCTTCGTTCAGGCATGCCGAGCCTAGGCGAGGCACCGAGTGGTGGGGCAGGAGCGTTTTGCTTACTTTTGACTGGGCCGGCTCCCGGGCTTCTCAAAAGTGAGCCGCTGTAAGAGCGGAACCCTAAGCCGCCGTTACCGCAGCAACGGATATACACACCGATCACACCCCAAAAAAAGCGAAGCCCAAAAAAAACGGTGCTTTCCGTCTCGGAAGAAGCGCCGTTTTTCTTGAGCAACTGAAATTCAATAATCAGTCAATGTACTCAAACAACTTGACGATTTTCTGCACCCCAGACACACCTTGCACCAGGTTGGTCGCCTGCGCAGCCTCTTTTTTGGTCAACAACCCCAGCAAATAGACGATGCCATTCTCAGTCACAACCTTGATACGCGAGCCGGGAATGCTGGCGTCGGTGAGCATCTGGGTCTTGATCTTGGTGGTCAACCAGGCGTCGTTCTGGCGTGCCAGCAGCGAGGAGGGTTGCAGGACCTGCAGTTCGTTGTGCACGGTCTTGACCCGTTGCACGGCGCTGGCTTCCTGTTCGGCCTTGGCCTTGAGGTCGGCGCGCGGGGTCTGGCCGGCCAGCAGTACGACGCCGTTGAAGCTGGTGACGACGATGTGCGAGTTGTTGTCCAGGTCCGGGTCGGCCTTGGCGATGTTCACGCCTACCTTGGTTTCAATCAGGGAGTCGTCGATCTTGCTGCCGAAGGTGCGGGTGCCGCGGTCATCTTCAATCGGCTTTTCCCGGCTGGCGTTAACCACCGATGTGCAGCCGCTGATGCCGAGGCACAGGGTCAGGGCCAGTAGGCCTAGGCGATTAGGGGTCATTCTTCACTCCCGAACAGTTGGCTGTCGATCAAGTCGCAAAGGCAGTGGATCGCCAGCAGGTGGACTTCCTGGATACGTGCGGTGACATTGGCCGGTACGCGGATCTCGACGTCTTCTGGCAAGAGCAGGGACGCCATGCCGCCGCCGTCACGACCGGTCAATGCTACGACAATCATTTCGCGATCATGTGCGGCCTGGATCGCTTGAATAATATTGGCCGAATTGCCGCTGGTGGAAATCGCCAGCAGTACATCGCCGGGTTGGCCCAGGGCGCGGATCTGTTTGGAGAAAATTTCGTTGTAGCTGTAGTCGTTGGCGATCGAGGTGATCGTCGAGCTGTCGGTGGTCAGGGCGATCGCTGGCAGGCTCGGGCGCTCGCGCTCGAAGCGGTTGAGCAGTTCCGAAGAGAAGTGCTGTGCGTCGCCGGCCGAACCGCCGTTGCCGCACGAAAGCATCTTGCCCTCGTTGAGCAACGCGTTGACCATCACTTGGCTGGCTTGCTCGATGTGCGGTGCAAGTACGTCCATCGCCTGTTGCTTGGTGTCGATACTGGCCTGAAAAAGCTGGCGAATTCGCGATTGCATGTCCATCTGTGTGACCTTAAGTAGCGCGGCTTATCGGCACAAACATGTGCGGCGCGCAAAGCAAAGAGCAAAAAAGTTAGGTGAAGGTGTCCGGCTCGGCATGGGCGCTCAACTGTCGAAAGCGTTCTGCAGCCAGTTCAACTGAGCGGCGTTGCTGTCGATGGCAACCACGTCGAAGCGGCAGGGATGATCGGCCCAGCGAGACTCGCGTTGCAGAAAATACTGCGCGGCGAAAATCAGCTTCTGGCGCTTGCGCTCGTCAATGCTGTCGAGCGCGCCACCCCATTGAGTATTTTTTCTGTAGCGGACTTCGACGAATACTACTGTATCGCCGTCAAGCATGACCAGATCAAGCTCGCCGCGTTTACACAACCAGTTCTGCGCCACCAGCCGCAGGCCTTGTTGCTGGAGATGCGCGAGGGCCTGGCCCTCGGCATCCCGTCCGCTTTGCTGGCGTGATCGGTCAGGCATCAGCGCTGGGTATCCGGCAGCCGCTGCACCTGGCCGTTGACGAACTCGGCCCATGGCAGTTGACGCTGTACGCGCTGGGTTGGAGACACTGCCAGGCTGCCCGACAGGCCTTCGATTCGGCTGTCCGGCAACGTCTTGAGCTGACCCAGGCGCGGTGCCAGGCGATAGGCGTCTGCACCCATCGCGTACAACCGACCCAGGCTGCCGCCCGCCTGGGGCCACTGGGCGGTGACCTGCTTGCGCAGCGGGTCATTGGCGTCGAGCAGCCACGGGGTTTCGCAGAAGCGGATACCGCTCATGTCGTTATATTGATTCTGGTCGCCGCTGGCGCTGAACACTGAAGACGTCGCGTAGACCGGCACGTCGCCAGCGTACTGGAAGTTCAGGGTCGGCTTGATCTGCTGGGCCTGTTGCGGCGTCGATGCCAGGAAGATGAACTCGATGTCCTGGCGACGGGACGGCTGGGCCGCGACCGTGGTGCCAACGGTGCTTTGCAGGCTCTTGGCGCGACCTTCGCTCTGGCGCAGCTGGAACATGTCGGCGATCTGCTGGGCCAGTTGGACCGGTTGGTCGACCCGTTCGATTGCGATGATGGTACCGCCATTGGCCTGCCAGTCCTGGCTGAAGGCTTTCAGTACACGATCGCCCCATTCACTCTTCGGTACCATGACGGCGGCGCGATGCAGGCCGTCGGCGCGGGCGCGGCGGGAGACTTCGCGAGCTTCATCCTCCGGTGCCAGGCCGAACTGGAACAGTTGCGGTGGCCCCTGCTCGCCTTCGCTGTAGTTCAGCGCCAGGGTGGTGATCGGCAGTTGCGGGCGGGTGCTGATTTGCTTGACCAGTGGTTTTTCCAGCGGTCCGACTACCAGCTGCACGCCATCGGCCTGGGCCTTGCGATAGAACTCGTCCATGGAGGTCAGGCTGGAGCTGTCGTAGAGCTGGATGCTTGGCGGCTTCTGCCCGGCCTGCTGGGCCTGGTAGTGCGCGGCCATGAAGCCCTCACGCAAGGCCTTGGCAACTGCAGCCAACGGGCCATTCTGTGGCAGCAGCAGGGCAATCTTGCTCAGCGGCTGGCTCGCCAGTTCCTTGAGCTTGACCAGGGGGGTAGGCAACTGCAGGGCGGCGGGGTGCTTCGGGTTCTGTTCGCGCCAGTGGTCGATGGCCGCCTGCTGTTGTTCCAGGGTGCCGGCGGTCTTGACGGCCTGGGCCAGGCTCAGCCAACCGCCTAGGTCGTCGTTGGCGCTTGGCTGCAACTGATCGGTGGGCAGCGAGGCGATCAACGACCAGATGGCTTCGTGGTTTTTTGCCGCAGCGTCGTTTTCCAGCAGGGGCGCGATGAAAATGCGCTCCTTGGCGGCGGCCAGGGTCTGGCCATCGGCCTCCAGGGCGCGGGCGCGGACGGTACCGGTACGGACCTGCTGCTCCACCGGCATTTCGCTCAGGTGTTGCAGGCTTGGGTGGCTCAGGGCGGTCAGTGCCGCCTTGGGCTGGTTGCGGGTCATCGCCAGTTCAGCCGACAGCGTGCTGGCGAAAATCTGCTGGCCGGGCTTGAGTTGCTCCATCGGCACTTGTTGCAGGATCTGTGCGGACTGGCCGGCATTGCCCTGGCGGTAGGCCAGGTCAGCAGCGCTCAGGCGCAGCAGGGCGGCTTTTTCCGGATTCTTGCTTTGAGTGGCCTGTTCGAGCAACTGCTCGATACTGGCATCCGGGGTGCGTGGGAGTTCGCCAAGGCTGGACGAGGGCGAGCTGGCGCAGGCCGCCAGGAGGGCAGCGAGGCAGAGGGCGGAGAGCAGCCGCAGGCAAGCGATCATGTAAGTGTTCCTGATACGAGATCAAATAAGCGTCGAATTGTACCCAAGCACTGGCCGGGGCGCGATGTTAGTGGTGTGAATCGATCAATTTAGGTATTTCAAAGAGTGCGGTGCACCACAAAAGACGGGGATATTGACCTCCGTGGTGAGGGAGCAAGCTCCTATCAAAAAAAAACGCAAGCAATTGATTTTCTATAACAAACTCCAGGTCAAGGCTTCACGGTAGCGAAAAGGTTCAATTTCCACGGGAAATGTGGTGCCCAGAATCTATGGTCAACTATCAGACCGCCTTCGCGAGCAAGCTCGCTCCCACAATTGGACCGGAGTACGACCGGACGAGCCAGGTCGGCTACTAGGCCGCCTCGGCGTGGACGTTGATCTCGGGCGCCCCGTTAACCACGCTGGCCGAACGCAGGCATTGCGCAGTGGGCATCCCGGCATGGATGCCGGGATAGCCGCGCTGGGCCATGGATGGCCCTTCGCGGCGGGCCCACGGAGCAATGCCGGAGTGAGGGCACGCCGAGCCTAGGCGAGGTGCCGAGTGGTGGGGCAGAAGCGTTTTGCTTACTTTTGCGCTTCTCAAAAGTGAGCCGCCGTCAGGGCGGAACCCTAAGTGGCCGTTACCGCAGCGATGGATATGTACTCGGCCATAATCCTGGCCAACTGTCAGACTGACTTCGTGCGCAAGCTCCTATTCAAAAACTCAGGTATCTGATCTTCTAAATAGATTCCAAGACGCAGGCTACACAGTGGCGAAAGGGTTCACTCTCCTATACGTGGTCACAGCATGCTATGCCAACAACGACTCCACGCCGATACCGTGTGGGCCGCTCTCCCTCTCGGGTGCGAACACGCCAGTGATAACTGCGGCCTCTGTCCTGCGCGCACCTCCTATCTGAGGCCGAATAATTGTTTGCTGCGCGACAGCGCAGC
>NZ_LHVH01000031.1 GCF_001269885.1 Pseudomonas kilonensis | reverse complement strand
GGACGAGCCAGGTCGGCTACTAGGCCGCCTCGGCGTGGACGTTGATCTCGGGCGCCCCGTTAACCACGCTGGCCGAACGCAGGCATTGCGCAGTGGGCATCCCGGCATGGATGCCGGGATAGCCGCGCTGGGCCATGGATGGCCCTTCGCGGCGGGCCCACGGAGCAATGCCGGAGTGAGGGCACGCCGAGCCTAGGCGAGGTGCCGAGTGGTGGGGCAGAAGCGTTTTGCTTACTTTTGCGCTTCTCAAAAGTGAGCCGCCGTCAGGGCGGAACCCTAAGTGGCCGTTACCGCAGCGATGGATATGTACTCGGCCATAATCCTGGCCAACTGTCAGACTGACTTCGTGCGCAAGCTCCTATTCAAAAACTCAGGTATCTGATCTTCTAAATAGATTCCAAGACGCAGGCTACACAGTGGCGAAAGGGTTCACTCTCCTATACGTGGTCACAGCATGCTATGCCAACAACGACTCCACGCCGATACCGTGTGGGCCGCTCTCCCTCTCGGGTGCGAACACGCCAGTGATAACTGCGGCCTCTGTCCTGCGCGCACCTCCTATCTGAGGCCGAATAATTGTTTGCTGCGCGACAGCGCAGCGTCGGCGACGCGGCGGGGACTCCCTCACCACAAGGGCTTGTGTAACCTTCCAGTGAGCGGCATTGCCTCGGGTTACCCGTTACCGCGAACAGCCGAGACGGCCGCTACACGCTACAATGGCGGTTTTTACCGATCATGAGGTGTGTGTCTTGACTGCTCCAGGTGCTTTGAATTCCGCTGCCGGCTCGCTTTATGTGGTGGCGACGCCCATCGGCAACCTGGACGATATCAGTGCCCGGGCGCTGAAAATCCTGCAGGAGGTTGCGCTGATCGCCGCTGAAGACACGCGCCACTCCCAGCGCCTGCTGCAGCATTTTGGCATTTCCACGCCGTTGGCGGCCTGTCATGAACACAATGAACGGGATGAAGGCAGTCGTTTCATTACCCGGCTGCTGGCGGGCGATAATGTCGCGCTGATTTCCGATGCCGGTACGCCACTGATTTCCGACCCTGGCTATCATCTGGTGCGTCAGGCTCGGGCGGCGGGCATCAGCGTGGTGCCGGTGCCGGGGGCTTGTGCATTGATCGCAGCGCTGTCGGCGGCAGGCCTGCCGTCGGACCGTTTCATCTTCGAAGGTTTCCTGCCGGCCAAGGCGGTGGGGCGACGGGCGCGCCTGGAGGCCATAAAGGAAGAGCCGCGCACGCTGATCTTCTATGAGGCGCCGCACCGCATCCTGGAATGCCTGCAAGACATGGAGCTGGTGTTCGGCGCCGAGCGCCCGGCGCTGCTGGCTCGTGAGTTGACCAAGACCTTCGAAACCCTCAAGGGCTTGCCGTTGGCCGAGTTGCGAGCCTTCGTCGAAGGTGACAGCAACCAGCAGCGCGGCGAGTGTGTCGTCCTGGTGGCTGGGTGGACAGCCCCGGAAAGTGAAGACGCTGTCAGCAGCGAAGCGATGCGCATCCTGAACCTGCTACTCGAGGAAATGCCCCTCAAGCGCGCCGCGGCCCTTGCGGCGCAGATCACCGGTGAGCGCAAGAACGTGCTGTACCAGGTCGCACTGGAAAAACAGAAGGGTCAGTGAAAGCAGGGCGCAGGGCTGGCCCAAGGCTTTTAGCGCTTGTTCTTCAGGCGCTCTACCGTTAACCTTCGCGGCGGAGAGTCGATCGGACAGTCGCTGCCCTCTATGAAAATTAGGGGGGGGAGGAAAGTCCGGGCTCCATAGGGCGAAGTGCCAGGTAATGCCTGGGAGGCGTGAGCCTACGGAAAGTGCCACAGAAAATAACCGCCTAAGCGCTTCGGCGCCGGTAAGGGTGAAAAGGTGCGGTAAGAGCGCACCGCACGTCTGGCAACAGTTCGTGGCTAGGTAAACCCCACTTGGAGCAAGACCAAATAGGGTCCCAAGGCGTGGCCCGCGCTGGGACCGGGTAGGTTGCTAAAGATGTCCAGTGATGGCCATCGTAGACGAATGACTGTTCAAGACAGAACCCGGCTTACAGATCGACTCTCCACCTTTTTCCCTCCCTGCCGGAATCACTGGCAGACGCAGTTCCTAATACCAAAAAAATCTTACTCTTAACAAATCACTTTAACTTGTGCGCGCAGCCTCCTGTGCTCATTCGGGTTGAGGCGAAAATTCCTACGTCAGATTCTTGTTACCCCTCCTGAAACGCTCCTAAATCTCCGATCTATAAGGCTTTTCCTTCAATCCGCGCCTTGACGGTGCGGTAGGCGCATTCCTATAGTGTGCGCAAGTGGCGGAAAGTGGCATGAAGTGGGTTTTTTTGAAGGTAAAACGCCAAAAAGTGGAGAAACGCAGACGTGTTTCGCGGAGCTAACGCTATCAGTCTCGATGCAAAAGGCCGTCTCGCCATGCCGAGCCGGTATCGTGACGAGCTCGTTTCGCGAAGTTCGGGGCAGTTAATCGTCACGATCGACGCTGTTGACCCATGTTTGTGTGTTTACCCTCTCGATGAGTGGGAAATCATCGAAACCAAACTGCGCGCACTGCCTTCGCTGCGTGAAGAAAACCGCCGTTTGCAACGCTTGCTGATCGGTAATGCCGTCGACCTCGAACTCGATGGCAGCGGTCGTTTCCTGGTGCCGCCGCGCCTGCGCGAATACGCCAAGCTGGACAAGCGCGCGATGCTGGTGGGCCAACTGAACAAGTTCCAGCTGTGGGACGAAGATGCCTGGAATGCGGTTTCCGCCGCTGACCTCGCTGCTATTCAACAACCGGGCGCCATGCCTGATGAACTGCGTGATTTGATCCTGTGACTATTGATAGCGGCTTTAACCACATCACCGTACTGCTTGACGAAGCCGTCGAGGCTCTCGCCGTACGTCCTGATGGCTGCTATCTGGACGGCACGTTCGGGCGTGGCGGACACAGCCGGTTGATTCTCAGCAAGCTCGGTCCGGGTGGCCGGTTGCTGGGATTCGACAAGGATCCTCAAGCGATTGCCACCGGGCAAGCGCTGGCGGCCGAAGACGGCCGCTTTGTCATTGTGCAACGCAGCTTTGCCGAGCTGGCTTCGGAAGTCGCCGAGCGTGGCCTGGCCGGCAAGGTCAGCGGCGTGCTGCTCGACCTGGGCGTGTCTTCGCCACAACTGGACGACCCGGAGCGCGGCTTCAGTTTCCTCAATGACGGCCCGCTGGACATGCGCATGGACCCGTCCCGAGGCATCAGCGCCGCCGAATTCGTCAACACTGCCCCGGTGGAAGAAATCGCCCGTGTCTTCAAGGAATACGGTGAAGAGCGTTTCTCCGGCCGCATGGCCCGTGCCGTGGTCGAGCGGCGCGATATCAAGCCATTCGAGCGCACCGGCGACCTGGCCGAGGTGCTGAAAGTTGCCAACCCGGCCTGGGAAAAGGGCAAGAACCCGGCGACCCGTGCTTTCCAGGGCTTGCGCATCCACGTCAATAACGAGTTGGGCGATCTGGAAGTCGGTCTCGAAGCAGCGCTTGAAGCGCTGGAGATCGGCGGTCGGCTGGTGGTGATCAGCTTCCATTCCCTGGAAGACCGCATCGTCAAGCTGTTCATGCGCAAACTCACCAAGGGCGAAGCCGATAACCTGCCGCGCAACCTGCCGGTGCGTTTCGAAGCCTTCGTGCCAAAAATCAAGATCCATGGCAAAGCGCAGTTCGCCTCCGAGGCTGAACTCAAGGCCAACCCACGTGCCCGTAGCGCCGTCATGCGTGTCGCGGAGAAGTTGCGGTGAGCAAGCTCTTCGCCAAGCCACTGCCAGGCGGCAGCTTTTTCATGCTGCTGCTGTTTATCGGCGTGCTCGTGTCGGCCATCGCCGTGTCCTATAGCGCGCACTGGAACCGGCAGCTTCTCAATACCCTCTACAACGAACTGAGCGTGCGCGACAAGGCGCAGGCCGAGTGGGGCCGGTTGATCCTGGAGCAGAGCACCTGGACCGCCCATAGCCGTATCGAAGTCTTGGCCACCGAGCAGCTGAAAATGCGCATTCCCGGCGCCGCCGAAGTGCAGATGGTGGCGCCATGATGAAACTCGAAGGGGCGCTGTTCCCGTGGCGGTTCCGTCTGGTCCTGGGCTTGCTCGGGATCATGGTGGCGGCGATTTCATGGCGCATCATCGACCTGCAGGTCGTCGACCGTGATTTCCTCAAGGGGCAGGGCGATGCCCGCAGTGTGCGGCATATTCCGATCCCGGCTCACCGTGGCCTGATCACCGACCGCAATGGCGAACCCCTGGCCGTGAGCACCCCGGTGACCACCTTGTGGGCCAACGCCAAGGAAATGCAGCAGGCCAAGGAAAAATGGCCAGCACTGGCCGCTGCCCTCGGGCAGGATCCCAAGGCCCTGGCCGAGCGCCTCGAAGCCCAGGCCAACAAGGAATTCATTTATCTGGTGCGCGGGTTGACGCCCGAGCAAGGCCAGAGCGTGCTCGATCTGAAAGTGCCTGGTGTCTACGGCATTGAAGAGTTCCGGCGTTTCTACCCGGCCGGTGAAGTCACCGCCCACATGGTCGGGTTTACCGACATTGATGACCGAGGGCGCGAAGGTGTCGAACTGGCCTATGACGAATGGCTCGCCGGGGTCGCCGGTAAGCGCCAGGTCATCAAGGATCGGCGCGGCAGGCTGATCAAGGATGTCCAAGTCACCAAAAACGCCAAGGCCGGAAAGCCCTTGGCGTTGTCCATTGACCTGCGCCTGCAATACCTGGCCAACCGTGAACTGCGCAATGCCATCGTCGAGAACGGTGCCAAGGCCGGCAGCCTGGTGATCATGGACGTGAAGAGCGGCGAGATCCTGGCGATGGTCAACCAGCCGACCTACAACCCGAACAACCGTCGCAACCTGCAACCGGCGATGATGCGCAACCGCGCGATGATCGACGTGTTCGAGCCCGGTTCGACCATGAAAGCCGTGTCCATGGCCGCGGCCCTGGAAACCGGGCGCTGGAAACCGAGCGACACCGTCGAGGTGTATCCGGGCACCCTGCAGATCGGCAAGTACACCATTCGTGACGTGTCCAAGACCGAAGGCCCGGTGCTCGACCTGACCGGCATCCTGATCAATTCCAGTAACGTCGGCATGAGCAAGATTGCCTTCGATATCGGCGGCGAGGCGATCTATCGCCTGGCCCAGAAAATCGGCCTCGGCCAGGACACCGGCCTGGGCTTCCCGGGCGAGCGTGTCGGCAACCTGCCGAACTACCGCGACTGGCGCAAGGCTGAAACCGCCACGTTGTCCTACGGCTACGGTGTTTCCGTGACCGCGATCCAGTTGGTCCACGCGTTTTCCGCGCTAGCGAACAACGGGCGGATGGCACCGCTGACCCTGATCAAGACCGACAAGGCGCCGCAGACCACCCAGGTGATCCCGGAGGATGTCGCCAAGACCATGCAGGGCATGCTGCAACAAGTGATCGAAGCGCCGCGCGGTGTCTATCGCGCCCAGGTCCCGGCCTATCACGTGGCAGGCAAATCGGGTACGGCCCGTAAAACCTCGGTGGGCACCAAAGGCTACGCCGAGAATTCCTACCGTTCGCTGTTTGCCGGCTTCGGCCCGATGAGCGACCCGCGCTACGCCATCGTCGTGGTCATCGACGAACCGAGCAAGGCGGGCTACTTCGGTGGCCTGGTCTCGGCGCCGGTGTTCAGCAAAGTGATGTCCGGCACCCTGCGCCTGATGAACATTACCCCGGACAACCTGCCGCCGACCCAGCAGGCCAATACCGCACCGGTCGTTCCCCTGAAAGCCGAAGGAGGGCGTGGCTGATGTCCCTGAGCCTGAACAAGATTTTTGCCCACGCCGGTCACGATCTGTTGATCCGCGAACTGGCCCTGGATAGCCGCAATGTCCGTGCCGGGGACTTGTTCCTGGCGGTGCCGGGTGCGCGTTTCGATGGTCGCGACCATATCGCCGACGCCCTGAAGCGTGGCGCGGCTGCCGTGGCGTATGAAGTGCACGGCGCGACCGTGCTGCCGATCACCGACGTTCCGCTGATTCCGGTCAAGGGCCTGGCGGCGCAGCTGTCGGACATCGCCGGGCGTTTTTATGGCGACCCGAGCCGCCACCTGAACCTGGTGGGCGTGACCGGTACCAACGGCAAGACCAGCGTGACCCAACTGGTGGCCCAGGCCCTGGACCTGCTCGGCCAGCATTGCGGCATTGTCGGCACCTTGGGCAACGGCTTCCATGGCGCGCTGGAAAGCGGCCTGCACACCACGCCGAACCCGATTGCCGTGCAAGCGACCCTGGCAGACCTGAAAAAGGCCGGTGCCAAGGCCGTTGCGATGGAAGTCTCTTCCCATGGTTTGGACCAGGGCCGTGTGACCGCGCTGGCGTTCGATGTCGCGGTGTTGACCAACCTGTCCCGGGATCATCTGGATTACCACGGCACCATGCAGGCCTACGGCGAAGCCAAGGCCAGGCTGTTCGCTTGGAATGATTTGAAATGCCGGGTCATCAACCTCGATGACGAATTCGGTCGGCAACTGGCTGCCGAAAAACGCGAGTCGCGGTTGATCACCTACAGCCTGGAAGATGCCAGCGCCTACCTTTATGTACGCCAGGCGCAATTCAATGACGAAGGCGTGCGCGCCACCTTGGTCACGCCCCAGGGCGAGCACCATTTGCGCAGCACCTTGCTCGGCCGTTTCAACCTGAGCAACGTATTGGCGGCCATCGGCGCCTTGCTCGGCCTGGACTATGCGCTGGACGAGATTCTCAAGGTCTTGCCGAAGCTCGAGGGCCCGGCCGGTCGCATGCAGCGTCTGGGCGGTGGGACTCAACCACTGGTTGTGGTCGATTACGCCCATACCCCCGACGCGTTGGAAAAAGTTCTCACGGCCCTGCGACCTCACGCCAAGGGCAAGTTGCTGTGCCTGTTCGGCTGCGGTGGTGATCGTGATCGCGGCAAACGCCCATTGATGGCCGAAGTCGTGGAGCGGCTGGCAGACGGCGTGCTGGTCACCGACGACAACCCACGCAGCGAAGACCCGCAGCAGATTTTTGATGACATCCGCGCCGGTTTTGCGGCTGTGGACAACGTCACCTTCGTGGCTGGTCGCGGCCAGGCCATTGCCCAGTTGATCGCCAGCGCCTCGGCGGACGATGTCATCGTCCTGGCCGGCAAGGGCCACGAGGACTATCAGGAAATCAACGGCGAACGCCATGCTTTCTCCGATCTGGTGGAAGCCGATCACGCCCTGACCGCGTGGGAGGTGGCCCATGCTTAAAGCCCTGAAGCTCAGCGAACTGACCAACGCCCTGAATGCGCGCCTCATCGCCGCGGACGCCACCTTCAACGGCGTCAGCATCGACAGTCGGGCAATCGCACCGGGGCAATTGTTCGTCGCCTTGGCCGGGCCGCGTTTCGATGGTCACGATTACTTGAACGAAGTCGCGGGCAAAGGTGCGGTCGCGGCCCTGGTCGAGCGCGAAGTGAGCAACAGCGCGCTGCCGCAATTGCTTGTCAACGACACTCGCCAGGCCCTGGGCCAGCTCGGCGCGCTGAACCGCGCGGCGTATGGCAACCCGGTCGCGGCCATCACCGGCTCCAGCGGCAAGACCACGGTCAAGGAAATGCTTGCCAGCATCCTGCGCACCCGCGGTCCGGTGCTGGCGACCCGTGGCAACCTGAATAATGACCTCGGCGTACCGCTGACCTTGCTGGAACTGGCGCCGGAGCACAGTGCCGCCGTCATCGAGCTGGGGGCTTCGCGGCTCGGCGAGATCGCTTACACCGTGGGCATGACCAAGCCCCACGTGGCGGTACTCAACAATGCCGGGACTGCTCACGTCGGCGAGTTCGGCGGCCCGGAAAAAATTGTCGAGGCCAAGGGCGAGATCATCGAGGGGCTGGATGCCGATGGCGTCGCCGTGCTGAATCTCGACGACAAGGCTTTCGAAATCTGGAAGACCCGGGCGGGCGAGCGCAAGGTGCTGACCTTTGCCCTGAGCAACCTCGCCGCGAATTTCTACGCCAGTGACCTGGACCGCGACGCTCGCGGGTGCCCGGCCTTTAACCTGCACAGCCCGGATGGCGCCGAGCGGGTGCAATTGAACCTGCTCGGCACCCATAACGTTGCCAACGCCCTGGCCGCGGCGGCGGCTGCCCATGCCCTGGGCGTGTCGCTGCCGGGCATCGTCGCCGGGTTGAACGCCGTACAGCCAGTCAAGGGGCGCTCCGTCGCGCAACTGGCCAGCAATGGCATGCGCGTGATCGACGACACCTATAACGCCAACCCGTCGTCCATGTGCGCGGCCGTGGATATCCTCGCCGGTTTCTCCGGCCGTACCGTATTGGTGCTGGGGGATATCGGTGAACTGGGCGAGTGGGCGCAACAGGGGCATCACGACGTCGGTGCCTATGCGCGCGGCAAGGTCGACGCGCTGTATGCGGTCGGTCCGATGATGGCCCATGCGGTCGCCGCGTTTGGCGAGCACGCACGGCATTTCACCACTCAGGCCGAACTGATCCAGGCCCTGGGCGGCGAGCAGGACCCGAACACCACCTTATTGATCAAGGGCTCACGCAGCGCAGCGATGGAAAACATCGTCGCGGCGCTGTGCGGCGCCTCCACGGAGAAACATTAATGCTGCTGCTGCTAGCGGAGTACCTGCAACAGTTCCACAAAGGCTTCGCGGTCTTCCAGTACCTGACCCTGCGCGGGATCCTGGGTGTGCTGACCGCGCTGTCGTTGTCGCTGTTCCTGGGCCCGTGGATGATCCGCACCCTGCAGAACCTGCAGATCGGCCAGTCGGTTCGTAACGACGGTCCGCAATCGCACCTGTCCAAATCCGGCACCCCGACCATGGGTGGCGCGCTGATCCTCTCGTCCATCGGCATCAGCACCTTGCTCTGGGCCGACCTGGCGAACCGGTATGTCTGGGTCGTGCTGCTGGTGACCTTGCTCTTTGGCGCCATCGGCTGGGTCGACGACTACCGCAAGGTCATCGAGAAGAACTCCCGTGGGCTGCCAAGTCGCTGGAAGTATTTCTGGCAGTCGGTATTCGGCCTCGGCGCGGCGATCTTCCTTTATATGACCGCCGCCTCGCCAGTGGAAACCACCCTGATCCTGCCGATGCTCAAGGACTACAGCATTCCATTGGGCGCAGGCTTCATCGTGCTGACCTACCTGGTGATCGTCGGTTCGAGCAACGCGGTCAACCTCACCGACGGTCTCGACGGCCTGGCGATCATGCCGACGGTGATGGTCGGCGGTGCGCTGGGGATCTTCTGCTACCTGTCGGGTAACGTGAAATTCGCTGAATACCTGCTGATCCCTTATGTGCCGGGGGCGGGCGAGCTGATCGTGTTCTGCGGAGCGCTGATCGGTGCCGGCCTGGGCTTCCTGTGGTTCAACACCTATCCGGCGCAAGTCTTCATGGGCGACGTCGGCGCGCTGGCGCTGGGCGCGGCCCTGGGCACCATCGCTGTGATCGTTCGCCAGGAAATCGTCCTGTTCATCATGGGCGGCGTGTTCGTGATGGAGACCCTGTCAGTCGTCATTCAGGTTGCGTCCTTTAAATTGACCGGCCGCCGCGTATTCCGCATGGCGCCGATCCACCACCACTTTGAACTCAAGGGCTGGCCCGAGCCGCGTGTGATCGTCCGTTTCTGGATCATCACCGTGATTCTGGTCCTGGTCGGCCTTGCCACCCTGAAGCTGAGGTAGAACGAGTGTCCCTGATCGCTTCTGACCACTTCCGCATCGTTGTCGGCCTCGGCAAGAGCGGCATGTCCCTGGTTCGCTTCCTGGCGAACCGGGGCGTGTCGTTTGCCGTCGCCGATACGCGGGAAAATCCGCCTGAGCTGGCCACGCTGCGCCGTGACTATCCGCAGGTGGACGTGCGTTGTGGCGAGCTGGACGTCGAGTTCCTGTGCCGCGCCGATGAGCTCTACGTGAGCCCCGGCCTGGCCCTGGCGACTCCAGCCCTGCAGGCTGCCGCCGCCCGTGGCGTGAAATTGTCCGGCGACATCGAGCTGTTCGCGCGTAACGCCAAGGCGCCGATCGTTGCCATCAGCGGTTCCAATGCCAAGAGTACCGTCACCACCCTGGTCGGCGAGATGGCCGCGGCGGCCGGCAAGCGCGTCGCCGTGGGCGGCAACCTGGGTACCCCGGCGCTGGACCTGCTCAGCGACGAGGTCGAGCTGTACGTGATGGAGTTGTCGAGCTTCCAGCTCGAGACCACCGACCACCTGGGCGCCGAAGTGGCGACAGTGCTCAACGTCAGCGAAGACCACATGGACCGCTACAGCGGCCTGCCGGCTTATCACCTGGCCAAGCACCGGATCTTCCGTGGTGCCCGGCAAGTGGTGTTCAACCGCCAGGATGCCCTGACCCGTCCGTTGTTGGGCGAGGGCATGCCGTGCTGGTCCTTCGGCCTGGGCGTGCCGGACTTCAAAGGCTTCGGGCTGCGTGAAGAGAATGGCGAGAAATACCTGGCCTTCGAATTCCAGAACCTGATGCCGGTGCGTGAACTGAAGGTTCGTGGCGCCCACAACCAGGCCAATGCCCTGGCCGCGTTGGCCTTGGGGCATGCGGTCGGCCTGCCGTTCGACGCCATGCTCTCGGCCCTGCGCACCTTCGCTGGTCTCGAACACCGCTGCCAGTGGGTGCGCGACCTGGACGGCGTGGCCTGGTACAACGATTCCAAGGCCACCAACGTCGGTGCCGCGCTGGCGGCCATCGAAGGTCTGGGCGCGGACATCGAAGGCAAGCTCGTGCTGATCGCCGGCGGCGACGGCAAGGGCGCCGACTTCAAGGACCTGCGTGACCCGGTGGCGGCCAACTGCCGTGCCGTGGTGCTGATGGGCCGCGACCGTGAATTGATCGCCCAGGCGCTCTGCGATGCCGTGCCGCTGGTTCGGGTTGGTTCGCTGGACGAGGCGGTGCAACAGTGCCGCGCCCTTGCGCAACCAGGCGATGCGGTGCTGCTGTCACCGGCCTGCGCCAGTTTCGACATGTTCAAGAACTACGAAGAGCGCGGGCAGTTGTTCGCCCGGGCCGCGGAGGACTTGGCATGAGCCTGCTGAATATCATCAAGCCGTACCCGTCGCCGTTGATTACCGGGCGTGGCATCGACCTGGATTTCCCGATGCTCGCCGGTTGCCTGGCCTTGCTGGGCCTGGGCCTGGTGATGATCACCTCCGCGTCGTCGGAAGTGGCAGCCGTGCAGTCGGGCAACACCCTTTACCACATGATCCGCCACCTGATTTACCTGCTGATCGGCCTGGGCGCTTGCATCGTCACCATGATGGTGCCGATCGCCACCTGGCAACGCCTCGGCTGGCTGATGCTGCTCGGTGCCTTCGGTCTGTTGGTGATGGTGCTGGTGCCGGGTATTGGCCGCGAGGTCAACGGTTCCATGCGCTGGATCGGCTTCAGCTTCTTCAACGTTCAGCCGTCGGAGATCGCCAAGGTCTTCGTGGTGATCTACCTCGCCGGTTATCTGGTGCGTCGCCAGAAGGAAGTGCGCGAGAGCTGGATGGGTTTCTTCAAGCCGTTCATCGTGTTGCTGCCGATGGCGGGCCTGCTGCTGATGGAGCCGGACTTCGGCGCCACGGTGGTGATGATGGGCGCGGCGGCGGCCATGTTGTTCCTGGGTGGCGTCGGACTGTTCCGTTTTACCCTGATGGTCGCGCTGGCGGTGGGGGCCGTGACGGTGCTGGTACAGGCGCAACCGTATCGGATGGCGCGCCTGATCACCTTTACCGATCCGTGGGCCGACCAGTTCGGTTCCGGCTATCAATTGACCCAGGCACTGATTGCCTTCGGTCGCGGCGAATGGCTGGGCGTGGGCCTGGGCAACAGCGTGCAGAAGCAGTTCTACCTGCCGGAAGCCCACACCGACTTCGTGTTCTCGGTCCTGGCCGAAGAGCTGGGGGTGGTGGGTTCCTTGTGCACCGTTGCCCTGTTCGTGTTCGTCTGCGTGCGCGGCATGTACATCGGCTTGTGGGCCGAGAAGGCCAAGCAGTTTTTTGCCGCCTACGTGGCGTATGGCCTGTCGTTCCTGTGGATCGGCCAGTTCCTGATCAACATCGGCGTGAACGTCGGCCTGTTGCCGACCAAGGGCCTGACGCTGCCGTTCCTCAGTTATGGCGGCAGTTCCCTGGTGATCTGCTGTGCCTGCCTCGGGCTGTTGCTGCGCATCGAATGGGAGAGTCGAACCCACTTGGGCAGCGAAGAGATGGAATTCCAGGAGAGCGACTTCGCCGAGGAGCCGACTCATGGGCGCTAACGTGCTGATCATGGCCGGCGGCACCGGCGGGCATGTCTTCCCGGCGCTGGCCTGTGCCCGCGAGTTCCAGGCGCGCGGCTACACCGTGCACTGGCTGGGCACGCCGCGGGGGATCGAGAACGAACTGGTACCCGGCGCCGGCCTCGAACTGCACCGGATCAACGCCAGCGGCCTGCGGGGCAAGGGTAAGCTGTCGTTGCTCAAGGCGCCGCTGATGCTGCTCAAGTCGATCTGGCAGGCACGGGCGATCATCCGTCGCTTGCGGCCGGTGTGCGTGGTGGGCTTCGGTGGTTATGTGACCGGTCCTGGCGGCGTTGCGGCAAAACTGGCCGGTGTGCCGGTGATCGTCCACGAGCAGAACGCCGTGGCCGGTACCGCCAATCGGTTACTGGTGCCGTTGGCCGCCCGGGTCTGTGAAGCCTTTCCCGACACCTTTACCCTGTCGGGCAGCCGCCGTACCACCGGTAATCCGGTGCGTGCCGAGCTGTTTTTCGATACACCGCGCCCAGCCCTGGCTGGACGCAAGGCGCATTTGCTGGTCCTGGGCGGAAGCCTGGGGGCAGAACCGTTGAACAAATTGCTGCCCGAAGCCCTGTCGCAGGTCGCCCCCGAACTGCGCCCGGAAGTGTTTCACCAGGCCGGCAAACAACACGATGAAGTGACTGCCGAGCGCTACCGCGCCGCCGGCGTCGAGGCGCAAGTGCAGCCCTTCATCAACGACATGGCCCAAGCCTATGGCTGGGCCGACCTGGTGGTCTGCCGCGCAGGCGCGCTGACCATCAGTGAACTGGCTGCCGCCGGTCTGCCCTCGATGCTCGTGCCTTTGCCTCACGCCATTGACGATCACCAGACCCGTAACGCCGATTATTTGGCCCGTGAAGGCGCTGCCTTCCTGATGCCGCAAAGAACGACTGGCGCCGCGGATCTTGCCGCCCGCCTGACAGAGGTTTTGATGCAGCCGCAACGACTTGAAGACATGGCCCGCGCCGCACGTCGCCTGGCCAAACCCGATGCCACGACCCAAGTGGTCGATACCTGCCTGGAGGTGGCCCATGGTTGAGAATCGCAAAGCCATGCCGCAACCGGAAATGCGCCGTATCCGCCGCATCCACTTCGTCGGTATCGGCGGCGTGGGCATGTGCGGGATCGCCGAGGTGCTGCTGAACCTGGGTTACCAGGTCTCGGGTTCCGACCTGAAGGCCTCCCCGGTCACCGAGCGCCTGGAGTCCTTCGGCGCGCAGATCTTTATCGGCCACCGTGCCGAGAACGCCGCCAATGCCGACGTGCTGGTGGTTTCCAGCGCTGTGAACACTTCCAACCCGGAAGTCGCCACTGCCCTGGAGCGCCGTATTCCCGTGGTACCACGGGCCGAGATGCTGGCTGAGCTGATGCGCTATCGCCACGGCATCGCCGTCGCCGGTACCCACGGCAAGACCACCACCACCAGCCTGATCGCCTCGGTGTTCGCGGCCGGTGGCCTGGACCCGACGTTCGTGATCGGTGGCCGTCTGAATGCCGCGGGCACCAATGCCCAGTTGGGCACCAGCCGCTACCTGATCGCCGAAGCCGACGAAAGCGATGCGAGTTTCCTGCACCTGCAACCGCTGGTGGCCGTGGTCACCAACATCGACGCCGACCACATGGCGACCTACGACGGTGACTTCAACAAACTGAAGAAAACCTTCGTCGAGTTCCTGCACAACCTGCCGTTCTACGGTTTGGCGGTGGTGTGCCTGGACGATCCGGTGGTGCGCGAAATCCTGCCACTGATCAAGCGTCCGACCGTGACCTATGGCTTTGGCGAAGACGCCGACGTACGCGCCATCAACGTGCGCCAGCAGGGCATGCAAACGTTCTTCACCGTGTTGCGCCCGGATCACGAACCGTTGGACGTGTCGGTGAACATGCCCGGCAACCACAACGTGCTGAATGCCTTGGCGACCATCTGCATCGCCACCGACGAAGGCGTCAGCGATGAAGCCATCGTCCAGGGCCTGTCCGGCTTCCAGGGTGTGGGCCGACGCTTCCAGGTCTACGGCGAACTGCCGGTGGACGGCGGCAACGTGATGCTGGTGGACGACTACGGCCACCACCCGACTGAAGTCGCCGCGGTGATCAAGGCCGTGCGCGGTGGCTGGCCGGAACGCCGCCTGGTGATGGTCTACCAGCCGCACCGCTACAGCCGCACCCGCGACCTGTATGACGATTTCGTCCAGGTGCTGGCCGACGCCAATGTGCTGCTGTTGATGGAAGTCTATCCGGCCGGTGAAGAGCCGATCCCGGGGGCCGACAGCCGCCAGCTGTGCCACAGCATTCGCCAGCGCGGCCAGTTGGACCCGATCTACATCGAACGCGGCGTGGACCTCGCGCCGCTGGTCAAGCCGCTGCTGCGCGCCGGCGACATCCTGCTGTGCCAGGGTGCCGGTGACATCGGAGGCCTGGCCCCGAAACTGTTGAACAGTCCGTTATTCGCCGGGGCAATCGTGGCCGCCAGCGAGGGGAAACTGAAATGATTGCTGCCTATGCCAACCTGGTCTCGACCCTTGATCCGAAAGCCTTCGGCCGCGTTGCCGTGCTGTTCGGTGGCAAGAGCGCCGAGCGCGAGGTCTCCCTCAAGTCCGGCAACGCCGTGCTGCAAGCCCTGCAAGGCGCCGGTGTCGACGCATTCGGCATCGACGTGGGCGATGATTTCCTGCAGCGCCTGCTGAGCGAAAAGATCGACCGCGCGTTCATCATCCTGCACGGTCGCGGTGGCGAAGACGGCAGCATGCAAGGCCTGCTCGAATGCCTGGGCATTCCCTACACCGGCAGCGGCATCCTGGCCTCCGCCCTGGCGATGGACAAGCTGCGCACCAAGCAGGTCTGGCACAGCCTCGGCATTCCGACGCCACGCCACGCCGTGCTGGCTTCCGAGGCCGATTGTATTTCGGCGGCCACGGAACTGGGCTTCCCTTTGATCGTCAAACCGGCCCATGAAGGTTCAAGTATCGGCATGGCGAAAGTGAATTCGCTGCCTGAGTTGACCGCGGCATGGAAAGACGCCAGTTCCTACGATTCGCAAGTGTTGGTCGAGCAATGGATCTCCGGTCCCGAGTTCACCATCGCCACCCTGCGTGACCAGGTGTTGCCCCCGATTGCGCTGGGCACGCCCCACACGTTCTACGACTACGACGCCAAGTACGTCGCCAACGATACCCAGTACCGCATTCCCTGCGGGCTGGACGCCGCCAAGGAAAAACAACTGATGGACCTCACGGCCAAGGCCTGTGAGGCGCTGGGTATCGCCGGTTGGGGCCGGGCAGACGTGATGCAGGACGCCGATGGGCAGTTCTGGTTCCTGGAAGTCAACACCGCGCCGGGCATGACCGATCACAGCCTGGTGCCGATGGCGGCTCGCGCCGCCGGTCTGGATTTCCAGCAACTGGTGCTGTCGATCCTGGCCGCCAGCGTCGGCCATCAAGAGCCAAGAGGTTAAGCCATGCAAGGCGCATCGCTTCGTCATCAGCCATCCGCACCCGGTCGCAAGCCGGTGCCGCGGGGTGCCAGCCGAATGGTGGCCAAAGAGCCGATGTCGGCGCGCTTGCCGAAAGCCAATTTTGGTTTTCTCAAGAGCTTGTTCTGGCCGGTGCTGCTGGTGGCGCTGGGGTTCGGCACGTATGAAGGTGCGCAACGGTTGCTGCCTTATGCCGACCGGCCGATCGCCCGGATCAACGTCCAGGGTGACCTGAGCTACATCAGCCAGCAGGCGGTGCAGCAGCGGATCGCTCCGTTCGTCGCGTCGAGCTTCTTCACCATCGACCTGGCGGGCATGCGCACGGAGCTGGAACAGATGCCCTGGATCGCCCACGCCGAAGTCCGGCGGGTGTGGCCTGACCAGGTGTCGATCCGCCTGGAAGAACAATTGCCGGTGGCCCGTTGGGGCGACGAGTCGTTGTTGAACAACCAGGGCCAGGCGTTTACGCCGCGGGAACTGGCCAACTATGAACATTTGCCACAACTGTTCGGCCCACAGCGGGCCCAGCAGAAAGTGATGCAGCAGTACCAGGTGTTGAGCCAGATGTTGCGGCCATTGGGCTTCTCCATCGCGCGCCTGGAATTGCGTGAGCGCGGCAGCTGGTTCCTGACCACTGGCGCGGGCAGCTCGGGGCCGGGCATCGAGCTGTTGCTCGGTCGCGGCAACCTGGTGGAAAAGATGCGCCGCTTCATCGCCATCTATGACAAGACGCTCAAAGAACAGATTACGAACATTGCGCGCATCGATCTGCGCTACGCCAACGGCCTGGCTGTTGGCTGGCGGGAACCTGTAGCGCCCACGACGGCCGAACCCGCCGTCGCGAAGAATTAAGAAGAGGCAGGACCCATGGCAAACGTGCAAAGCGGGAAAATGATCGTCGGTCTCGATATCGGCACTTCCAAGGTGGTGGCGCTGGTAGGCGAAGTCGCGGACGACGGCACGCTGGTCATCGTCGGGATCGGTACACACCCGTCCCGCGGCTTGAAAAAAGGCGTGGTGGTGAACATCGAGTCCACCGTGCAATCGATCCAGCGCGCCATCGAAGAGGCGCAACTGATGGCCGGTTGCCGGATCCACTCGGCGTTCGTCGGCGTGGCGGGCAATCACATCCGCAGCCTGAACTCCCACGGCATCGTGGCGATTCGTGATCGTGAAGTCAGCTCCGCTGACCTGGAGCGCGTGCTTGATGCGGCCCAGGCCGTGGCGATCCCGGCCGACCAGCGTGTGCTGCACACCCTGCCGCAGGATTACGTGATCGATAACCAGGAAGGCGTGCGTGAGCCCCTGGGCATGTCCGGCGTGCGCCTGGAAGCCAAGGTCCACGTGGTGACCTGTGCGGTGAACGCGGCGCAGAACATCGAGAAATGCGTGCGCCGCTGCGGCCTGGAAATCGACGACATCATCCTCGAGCAGCTGGCTTCGGCCTACTCGGTGCTGACCGACGACGAGAAAGAGCTGGGCGTGTGCCTGGTGGACATCGGCGGCGGCACTACCGACATCGCGATCTTCACCGAAGGCGCCATTCGCCACACGGCGGTGATCCCGATTGCCGGTGACCAGGTGACCAACGACATCGCCATGGCGTTGCGCACCCCGACCCAGTACGCCGAGGAAATCAAGATCCGTTACGCCTGTGCCCTGGCGAAGCTGGCCGGTGCCGGCGAAACCATCAAGGTGCCAAGCGTCGGCGACCGTCCACCGCGCGAACTGTCGCGCCAGGCCCTGGCCGAAGTGGTCGAGCCGCGTTACGACGAGCTGTTCACGCTGATCCAGGCCGAACTGCGTCGCAGTGGCTACGAAGACCTGATCCCGGCCGGCATCGTGCTGACCGGCGGTACATCGAAGATGGAAGGCGCGGTCGAGCTGGCCGAAGAGATTTTCCACATGCCGGTGCGCCTGGGCGTGCCCCATGGCGTCAAGGGCCTGGATGACGTGGTCCGCAACCCGATCTATTCCACCGGCGTGGGCCTGTTGATGTACGGCCTGCAGAAACAGTCCGACGGGATTTCGTTTTCGGGCATCGGCAGCCGCGACAGCTACAGCAGCGACGAGCCGAAGGCTCCGCTGTTCGAGCGGCTCCAGGCTTGGGTCAAAGGCAACTTTTAAACAGTTTCAAAGCTTCAAGCGACAAGTTTCAGGCTTGGCGCGGGAAGACGCAGCAAACGCAGTAGGCGAAAAAACTAGAGAATGAAAGGAGAGGGAAAATGTTCGAACTCGTAGACAACATCCCCGCTAGCCCGGTTATCAAAGTAATCGGTGTCGGCGGTGGCGGCGGCAACGCTGTCAACCACATGGTCAAGAGCAACATTGAAGGCGTTGAATTCATCTGCGCCAACACTGATGCCCAGGCGCTGAAATCCATCGGCGCGCGGACCATCCTGCAATTGGGCACTGGCGTGACCAAAGGCCTGGGCGCCGGCGCCAACCCGGAAGTCGGTCGTCAGGCCGCTCTCGAAGACCGTGAGCGCATCGCAGAAGTCCTGCAAGGCACCAACATGGTGTTCATCACCACGGGCATGGGCGGCGGCACCGGTACCGGTGCGGCGCCAATCATCGCCGAAGTGGCCAAGGAAATGGGGATCCTCACCGTTGCGGTGGTGACTCGTCCGTTCCCTTTCGAAGGCCGCAAGCGTATGCAGATCGCCGACGAAGGTATCCGTCTGCTGTCTGAAAGCGTCGACTCGTTGATCACCATTCCCAACGAGAAGCTGCTGACCATCCTCGGTAAAGACGCAAGCCTGCTGTCGGCTTTCGCCAAGGCTGACGATGTACTGGCCGGTGCCGTTCGCGGTATCTCCGACATCATCAAGCGTCCGGGCATGATCAACGTCGACTTTGCCGACGTACGGACTGTCATGAGCGAAATGGGCATGGCAATGATGGGCACTGGCTGCGCCAGCGGTCCGAACCGTGCACGCGAGGCCACCGAAGCGGCCATCCGCAACCCGTTGCTCGAAGACGTGAACCTGCAAGGTGCACGCGGCATCCTGGTGAACATCACCGCCGGTCCTGACCTGTCCCTGGGTGAGTACTCCGACGTGGGTAGCATCATCGAAGCCTTCGCTTCCGAGCACGCGATGGTCAAGGTCGGTACCGTTATCGATCCGGACATGCGCGACGAGTTGCACGTTACCGTGGTTGCCACGGGTCTGGGCGCGAAAATCGAGAAGCCTGTGAAGGTCATCGACAACACCGTTCACACTTCCATGGCTTCGCAACCGCAGCAACAAGTGGCTTCGCGTCAGGAAGCGCCTGCGGTGAACTACCGTGACCTGGACCGTCCGACCGTCATGCGCAACCAGGCCCAGGCCGGTGCTGCGACTGCCGCGAAGATGAATCCGCAAGACGATCTGGATTACCTGGACATCCCGGCTTTCCTGCGTCGTCAGGCCGATTGATGAAATGTATCAGGGGGATACGGGTGATTGGTGTTCAGCAAAGGTCTGGTCTGCTATCATCGCCAGCCTTTGTTGATACCAGTTCGCAATTTGCGCTGAAGCGGCCCATGCCATGATTAAACAACGCACCCTGAAAAATATTATCCGTGCCACAGGTGTCGGCTTGCACTCCGGCGAGAAGGTCTACCTGACCCTCAAGCCCGCGCCTATCGATACCGGCATTGTGTTTTGTCGTGCCGACCTCGACCCTGTGGTGCAGATTCCTGCTCGCGCGGAAAACGTTGGTGAAACCACTATGTCGACCACATTGGTCAACGGTGACACCAAAGTGGATACGGTGGAGCATTTGCTCTCGGCCATGGCTGGCCTGGGCATCGATAACGCCTACGTCGAGCTCTCCGCGTCCGAAGTCCCGATCATGGATGGTAGTGCCGGACCCTTCGTATTCCTGATTCAATCGGCTGGCCTGGAAGAACAGGACGCGGCCAAGAAGTTCATCCGCATCCTGCGGGAAGTGACAGTGGAAGATGGCGACAAGCGCGCCACTTTCGTCCCTTTCGAAGGTTTCAAGGTGAGCTTCGAGATCGATTTCGATCACCCGGTTTTCCGTGACCGCACCCAGAGTGCAAGCGTGGATTTTTCCAGCACTTCGTTCGTAAAAGAAGTCAGCCGCGCCCGTACCTTTGGTTTCATGAGTGACATCGAGTACCTGCGCAAGCACAACCTCGCACTCGGCGGCAGTGTTGAAAACGCGATCGTGGTCGATTCCGATGGTGTCTTGAACGAAGACGGCCTTCGCTATGAAGACGAATTCGTCAAACACAAGATCCTCGATGCAATCGGCGACCTCTACCTGCTGGGCAATAGCCTGATTGGTGAGTTCAAGGGCTTCAAGTCCGGCCATGCACTGAACAACCAGCTGCTGCGCAAGTTGATTGAGCAGAAAGATGCTTGGGAAGTCGTGACGTTCGAAGACGCCAGCACCGCGCCAATCTCTTACATGCGCCCTGTAGCGGCCGTGTAAGCAAAAAAACCTCTCTAGTTTTTGAAGGCTGCCTTTGGGTGGCCTTTTTTTATGGGCGCTTTTTTGGTGTGTATATCCGTTATTTTGGTAATGGCGGCTTATGGTTCCGCCCTTACGGCGGGTCACTTTCGAAAAGCCCGGAAGCCGGCCCAGTCGAAAGTAACCAAAGCGCTTTTGCCCCACCACTCGGCACCTCGCTAAGGCTCGGTGTGCCCTCACTCCGGCATGGATGCCGGGTTAGCCGCGCTGGGCCATGGATGGCCCTTCGCGGCGGCCCACGGAGCAATGCCTTCGTTCAGGCATGCCGAGCCTAGGCGAGGCACCGAGTGGTGGGGCAAGAGCGTTTTGGTTACTTTTGCGCTTCTCAAAAGTGACCCGCCGTCAGGGCGGAACCCTAAGCCGCCGTTACCGAAGAAACGGATATACACCCACATTAAGCGCCCTACAGCCACAGGGAAAGCGTCACATCGCGCAAACCACACGATTACGCCCACTGGCCTTAGCCTGGTACAGCGCCTTGTCCGCGGCGAACAAAAGTTGCTGGAGCTCGCCATACGGCCCGTTTACCCAAGTGGCGATGCCAATACTCACCGTCATCGGCGCTCCCCCCTCGATCACAGGTGGCAACTGTTCAACCGCGTCGCGAATGTTTTGGGCCATGGTGAACGCACCGGCGGTGCTGGTTTCCGGCAGCACCACCGAGAATTCTTCACCACCGTAGCGCGCTGCCAGGTCGGCGGGGCGACGAACATGCTTGCCGATCAATTGCGCCAAAGCTCGCAAGGCCTCATCACCCCGTTGATGGCCATGGCGATCATTGAATGCCTTGAAGTGATCCGCATCGATCATCAAGACAGACAACGGTTGCCCCGAACGTTGGGCGCGCAGCCATTCCTGTTGCAACGTCTCGTCCAGTGTTCGTCGGTTGGCCAGTCCTGTAAGGGAGTCGACGGATGCCAGTTGAGCCAATTCCTGTTCAGCTCTGTAGCGGCGTCGCAATTCGCGGCGCAGCAGCCAGGTGAGCCAGAGCAAACCGATGCACAGCGCGCCGGTAGCGCCACTGACCAACAATGCCGTGCGTTGCCATGATGCGAACACCTCTTGAGAGGAGAGCGCCACCACGACGATCAAGGGCAAGTTGCCCACCTGGGAAAAGGTGTACAGGCGCTGGGTCTGGTCGACACTGGATATGCCGGTAAAGCTGCCATTGCCTTCGCGCAGGATGCGTACGAAGTTCGGTCGGTTGCTGAAATCCTTGCCAATCATGTCGTCGGCCAGAGGCGGTTCCTGGGCCAACACAATCCCGTCGCGGCTGACCAGGTTGACCGTACCGCCATGACCGATGTTCAGACTCTTGAACAATTGGTTGAAGTAGTTGAGGCGCATCGCGGCCTCGGCCACGCCCATGAACTCGCCTCGTTCGTCGCTCAGTCGATAGCTGAAACTGATGCGCCAGTCCTGCGCATGGCTTCTGGAGCGGAACGGGCGGCTGATCATCATGCCCGGGCTTGGATCCTGGACATGGGACTGGAAATACTCCCGATCGGCATAGTTGCCTTTGCGCGGTGTGATCGAGGCGGAGTCAGCGATCACATCGCCGCGTTTGTCCAGCAGCAGGATGTCGCCTTTGTAGGGGGCGGCGGTGGCGCGGTCGAACAGTGCCAGATGGCGAATCGCTGGCGAAACGTCTCCCAGGTCGTCGCGTTTGGCAGCAGCGACCAGACCTTGCAACGACAGGTCGTAGAGCTCCACGTTACGCAACACATCGGCGTCAATCAGTTGCACGATATTGGTCGCCGCACGTGTCGCTGCCTGTTGTGCGGCGGCATGTTCGCGAATCAGCAGGAAAGTCACGATGCTCAGGATGGCAATGACAACCAGCGAACTGGCCAGTACGAGTACCCGTTCGGAACGTATCGAAGACGGGGTGTTGCCGGGTGTCGCACTGCGCGCGCTCATGGGTCCGATGTCTGCATTGTGATGTGGCTGGGATCCGTCCCAAAGGATTGCAAACCGGCAATGAACCAGATGCTGGCCTTTTGCTGATTGTGCTTGGATCGGTGAAGGCGGGCAATCAGTGTTTGCGCAATAACCGGGTAGGAGGTGCCGAAGGCTGCGATCTGTCGATTTTGATCGAGTTGGCTTTCACCCAGCATTCAATGCTGGAAAAGATCGAACCTTGTGGAGGCCTCAGGCGGGTAAGCGGATCCCGAACGTGTTGGCGCCCTGGTCACTGCGCACGAATACGTCCCCGCCATGCATCAGCGCGATTGCCTTGACGATGGCCAGCCCCAGTCCATGGTTGGCGCCACTGTTGCTGCGCGAGGCATCGACGCGATAGAAGCGTTCAAACAGGCGCGGCAGGTGCTCGCCGGCAATTGGTTCGCCGGGGTTGGTGACCGCGAGGCTGATCTGGTCGCCAAGGGCTTCGATGTGCACGTCGATCACTTGCCCGGGCGCGGTGTGCTGTACGGCGTTGCTCAGCAGGTTGATCAGCGCCCGCCGCAGGTGGGCGATCTCGATGTTGGCCTGGGCATCGCCGCTGACGCGGACCTGGACCTGGGCGTCTTCGAGAATGAAGTCCAGGTAGTCGAGGGTGGTTGCCACTTCGCCGGCCAGGGAGGTGCTGGTCAGCTTGGTGGCCTTGCTGCCCTGGTCGGCGCTGGCCAGGAACAGCATGTCGTTGATGATCGAACGCAGCCGCTCCAACTCCTCGAGATTCGATTGCAGCACTTCGAAGTAGTGTTCGGCCGAGCGCCCACGGGTCAGCGCAACCTGGGTCTGGCCGATCAGGTTGGTCAGGGGCGAGCGCAATTCATGGGCGACGTCGGCGTTGAACGATTCCAGCCGCGAGTAAGCCTGTTCGACCCGGTCGAGGGTGGCGTTGAAGGAACTGACAAACTGGCTCAGCTCCGGCGGCAGGGGCGACAGCTGCAAGCGCCCGGACAGGCGGGGCGGGGCCAGGCGTCGGGCTTCATCGGACAGCTTGATCAGCGGCTTGAGGCCGATGCGCGCGACCCAGTAGCCCAGCAACGAAGCCAGGAGCACACCGACAATCGCCAGGCTCACCAGCGCCACCAGCAGGCGATGCTGGGTCTGGTAGAAGGTCTGGGTGTCGATGCCGATCATGAAGCGCAGCGGCGGACGCTGGTCCTTGGCCGGGAACTGGCTCACCAGTACTTTCACCGGGTAGTGCCGATGGGGCAAGGTCAGGTCGCGCTTACCCAGGGGGCCTTGGGCAAAGGTGCGGATCTGCGCATCGGGATCGCCGTATTCAAAGCGTGGATCGTCGCTGACGATCCAGAAATGGATGCGTTTGTCTTCTTCACCGAGCAACCGCAGCTTGTTGTTGATCTTCACCCAGTGTTCAGGCGTGCCGTAGCGGCCAACGGTGGACTCCAGGACACTGTAGCGGGCATCGAGCTCGGCTTCGGGCAACAGGCCCAGGCCCTTGGCGACCTGTTGGTATAAAGCGCCCCCGATCAACAGGAACACCAACGCCGCTACCAGCGTAAACAGGCCGCTCAGGCGCAGGGCGATGCTGTTAGGGAGCGTCATCACTGCGACTCTCCAGCACATAACCCATGCCGCGAATGGTGTGCAGCAACTTCTGTTCGAACGGCCCGTCGAGCTTGGCTCGCAAGCGTTTGATTGCCACTTCCACCACGTTGGCGTCACTGTCGAAGTTGATGTCCCAGACCATTTCGGCAATGGCGGTTTTCGAGAGGATTTCACCCTGGCGGCGGGCCAGGACGCTGAGCAGGGAGAACTCCTTGGCCGTCAGGTCCAGGCGCTGGCCGGCCCGTGTGGCCTTGCGACTGATCAGGTCGATCCACAGGTCGGCGATGCTCACCTGCACCGGTTCATGGCCGCCGCTACGACGGGTCAGGGCTTGCAGGCGGGCCACCAGTTCGAGGAAGGAGAAGGGCTTGCCCAGGTAGTCATCGGCGCCGTCGCGCAAGCCCTTGATGCGGTCCTCGACCCGTTCCCGGGCGGTGAGCATGATCACCGGGGTCTGCTTGCGGGCGCGCAGGGCCCGCAGTACGCCGAAGCCGTCCAGGCCCGGCAGCATCACGTCGAGCACGATCACCGCATAGTCGGTTTCCAGGGCCAGGTGCAGCCCCTCGATGCCGTCCGGCGCCACGTCCACGGTGTAGCCCTGTTCGGTCAGGCCGCGGTGCAGGTAGTCCGCGGTTTTTTCTTCGTCTTCGATAATCAGAACGCGCATGGCCCTGCCTCAGTGGTCTGTGCTCGCCAGCGCCGCCGTCGGCGCCGACCCTGGCTGGTGGGCGGGCCGATGGAACAGTCGCTCCAGCCACAAGTATATGACCGGTGTGGTGAACAGCGTCAGCGCCTGGCTCACCAGCAGGCCGCCCACCACCGCGATGCCCAGGGGCTGGCGCAGCTCCGAGCCGGGGCCATAGCCGAGCATCAGCGGCAAGGCGCCGAGCAGGGCGGCCAGGGTGGTCATCATGATCGGCCGGAAACGTGTCAGGCACGCCTGGAAAATCGCCTCCTGGGGCGCCAGGCCTTTGTTGCGCTGGGCGTCGAGGGCGAAGTCGATCATCAGAATGCCGTTCTTCTTGACGATCCCGATCAGCAGCACCAGGCCGATCAGCGCCATGATCGAAAAGTCCTGGCCCAGCAGCCAGAGCATGATCAGCGCGCCGAGGCCGGCCGAGGGCAGGGTGGAGATGATCGTCAACGGGTGCACGAAACTCTCGTAGAGCACGCCGAGGATGATGTACACGGCCACCAGTGCGGCGAGGATCAGCCATGGCTGGCTGGCCAGGGAACTCTGGAAGGCCTGGGCCGCGCCCTGGAAGCTGCCGGTAATGGCGGCGGGCATGCCGATTTCGTTCTTCGCCTGGTCGAGCAGGCGCACCGCGTCCCCCAGGGCCACGCCGGGCGCCAGGTTGAATGACAGGTTGGCGGCCGGGAACATGCCGTCGTGGGCAATCGACAGCGGGCCGTTGCTCGGCGCATCGAAGCGGGCCAGGGCCGAGAGCGGCACCATTTCCCCACTCAGGGGTGAGCGCAGGTAGAAATACGCCAGGCTTTCGGCCTTGCCTCGTTGCGCGGTGTCGAGCTCCAGGATCACGTTGTACTGGTTGGTCTCGGTCTGGAATTCATTGATCTGCCGTTGGCCGAAGGCGTCGTACAGGGCCTGGTCGACATCGGTGGCAGTGAGGCCGAAACGCGCCGCCGCGCTGCGGTCGATGTTGATGTGGGTGATGCTGCCGCCCAGTTGCAGGTCGTTGGAGATGTCACGGAACGCCGGGTTGCCACGCAGCTTGTCGGTGAGTTTTTGCGTCCAGGCGTTGAGGCTCGGCCCGTCGTTGCTCTTGAGCACGTATTGATATTGGGCGCGACTGGGGCCAGAACTGAGGTTGATGTCTTGCCCGGCCCTGAGGTACAGCACCACGCCGGGGATTTTCAGCAATTGCGGGCGGATCCGGTCGATGAAGCCGCTGGCCGACACGTCACGCTCGCCACGAGGCTTGAGGGCGATCCAGAAGCGGCCGTTGGCGATGGTCTGGTTGTTGCCCGAGACACCGACGGAGTGGGAGAAAGTCTGCACCGCCGGGTCGGCGGCGACGATGTCGGCCAGGGCCTTGTGCTTGGCGACCATGTCCGGGAACGACACATCGGCGGCGGCTTCGCTGGTGCCCAGCACCAGGCCGGTGTCCTGTACCGGGAAGAACCCCTTGGGAATGAACACGTAGCCCACCACCGCCAGTGCCAGGGTCAGGCCGAACACGCCGATCATCATTTTTTGATGGGCCAGGGCCCGACGCAGGCCGTGTTCGTACCCGCCCAGCAGACGCTCGCCGAACCCCATCTTGCTGTGGGCATGATGCACCGGGGCGCGCATGAACAGCGCGGCCAGGGTCGGCGCCAGCGTGAGCGACACCACCACCGAAATCAGGATGGTCGAGGTGGCGGTCAGGGCAAATTCCTTGAACAGGCGCCCGACCACGCCGCCCATGAACAGCAGCGGAATGAACGCCGCCACCAGCGAGAGGCTGATGGAGACCACGGTAAAGCCGATTTCGCCAGCGCCCTTGATCGCCGCCTCGCGCATGCTTTCGCCGGCCTCCAGGTGGCGGTGGATGTTCTCCACCACCACAATCGCATCGTCCACCACGAACCCCACCGAGATGACGATCGCCACCAGGGTCAGGTTGTTCAGGCTGAAGCCCATCACGTACATCAGCGCGAAACTGGCGGTCAGCGACACCCCCAGCACCGCCGAGACAATCAGGGTCGCCGAGAGCTGGCGCAGGAACAGCGCCATCACCGCGACCACCAGCAGCACCGCGATCAGGAGGGTAATTTCCACTTCATGCAACGAGGCGCGGATGGTCTGGGTGCGGTCGATCAGGACCTTGACCTGAACGGCGGCGGGCAACATGGCTTGCAGGGTGGGCAGGGCCGCCTGGATGCGGTCGACGGTCTCGACGATGTTTGCCCCCGGTTGCCGGAAGATCACCAGGTTGACCCCCGGCTCGTTGTCGGACCAGGCCTGGACGTAGGCGTTTTCCGAGCCGTTGACGACCTTGGCGATGTCCTTGAGCTGTACCGGTGCCCCGTCCCGGTAGGACACGATCAGCTCACCGTACTCCGCAGGCTGGAACAACTGGTCGTTGGTGGACAGGGTGGAAATGCTCGAAGCGCCGTACAGGGCGCCCTTGGCCAGGTTGAGGCTGGCCTGCTGGAGCGCCAGGCGGATGTCCGCCAGGGTCAGACCGATGGCGGCGAGCCGGTCAGCCGAGGCCTGGACCCGGATCGCCGGACGTTGTTGGCCGGTGATGTAGATTTGTCCTACGCCATCGATCTGGCTGATCTGACGCGAGAGCAGGGTTTCGACGTAGTCGCTCAGCTCGGTGCCAGGCATCAGGGAGGAACTGACGCTGAGGATCAGCACCGGGCTGTCGGCGGGGTTGACCTTGCGCCAGGTCGGCAGGTTCGGCATGTCGTTGGGCAGTTTGCCGGCGGCAGTGTTGATCGCCGCCTGCACTTCCTGGGCGGCGGTGTCGATGCTTTTATCGAGGCTGAATTGCAGGATCAGGTTGGTCGAGCCCAAGGCACTGCTGGAGGTCATCTGGGTGATGCCGGGAATGGCACTGAATTGCACTTCCAGTGGCGTTGCCACTGACGAGGCCATGGTTTCGGGACTGGCCCCAGGCAACTGCGCGTTAACCTGGATGGTCGGGAATTCGGCCTCCGGCAACGGCGCGACGGGCAGGCGAGGAAACGCGATCACGCCCAGCAGTACCAGGGCAAACGTCAGCAGCACCGTGGCGATGGGGTGGTCGATGCACCACGCTGAAACCGAGCCGCGGCCTTTCACGGTTGCGGCTCCGCGGTCTTGACCAGGGCGGGCGGATCACTGAGCACCTGGATGTGGCTGCCTGGCTTGAGCCGTGACTGACCATCGCTCACCAGTTGATCGCCAGCGTTCACCCCTTTGATGATGTGCAGGTCGCTGTCCTGGTAAACCATGACCACCGGCACGCTCTCGACCTTGTCGCCCTTGATCCGGTACACGAAGTGTTGCTCCAGCCCGCGCTGGACCACGGTGGGAGGTACCACCAGGGCGTCCTTGTCGAGGGCGGTCTGGATCTTCAGCGTCACCAGTTGCCCGGGCCACAGTCGTTGCGCGGCGTTGTTGAATTCAGCCTTGGCCCGCAGGGTCCCGGTGTTGGCGTTGATCTGGTTGTCGATGAGGCTCAGGCGCCCCTCGCCGAGCAGTTCTCCGGCAGCGCCATCGGCACCGATATAGGCCTTGACCAAGGCTTGCTCGGGTGCCGCGATCAACCGTTGCAAGGTGGGCAGCATTTGCTGGGGCAGGGAGAACTCCACGGCGATCGGGTCGATCTGGGTCACGGTGAACAGGCCATCGGTGTCGCTGGTGCGCAGGAAATTGCCTTCATCCACATTGCGAATGCCGACGCGACCGCTCACCGGGGAGCGGATCTGGGTGTAGGACAGTTGCACCTGCGCCGAGTCGATGGCCGCCTGGTTGCCCTGGGTGGTGGCCTTGAGCTGGTTGACCAGCGCCTGTTGCTGGTCATAGGTCTGCTTCGATACGCCGTCATCGACGCTCAGCAATTTGTAGCGCTTGAGATTGACCTGGGCCACCGCCAACTGTGCCTGGCTCTCGCCGAGCTGGGCCCGGGCCTGGTCGAGGCTGGCGCGGATCGAACGATCGTCGATGGTCGCCAACAGGTCACCCTTCTTGACCCGTTGCCCTTCCTTGACCAGCAACCGGGTGAGGATGCCGTCGATCTGCGGCCGGATGACCACGCTGTGCAGCGACAGGACCGTGCCGATGCCGCTGGCGAAGCGCGGTACATCCTTTTGCACCACGCTGATGGTCCGTACCGGAACGGCAGTCGGAGCGCTGGGCTTGGCGGTCACGGGCTTGAGCACAAACCAGAGGACGAGGGCCGCCAGGGCGACCAACAGCACGACGAGCAGGACGGTTTTCTTCTGGGTGTGCATGGATATGAAGGGCCGGTTCGGGACACAGGAGTTTGAGCTTTCTTATATAGCGTTACGAGCCGGTCAGGAAGGTGACGGCTAACTGACAGGCTTGTCAGTTTTGTCCCGGCTTGCTGTCAGATGAATGGTTGCATCGGATGAAACTGCCCAGCGCGCTGTGATATCGGGCAGGTATACTGCCGCCTTTCGCGGCTCGCCCTTCGGGCCCGACTTGCATGCATGACCCGGAGCCTTACATGACTTCCCCGACACCTTCGCCTGCGGACGAACTCCCCGGCGGCGAACAGGCCGATTTGTCCGACAGCGATGTTTCCAGCGCCGAGGACGCCAAAGCGGCGATTCCTGCCTTCAAATTCCCGTTCAAACCCGGTGAACTGGCTGCGGCCAAGGGCGCCGGCCAGCAGCCGTGGTACAAGAACGGCGCGAAGAATGGCCATACCAAGACCCCGGGCGCCGCGCCTCCCGGCACGCGTCGTTCGATGGGCAAGCGCTGACATCATCCTTCACGCACGGGGGCGACTTCAGTTCGCGACCCGTGCGCCTGCCAGGCTTCCACTCAATTCGTAAGCCGCCAGCTCAGACTGGTGCGCCGCGAGGATTTCCGGCAACGAGCCTCGCAGGTACTCGACCCAGGTCTTGATCTTCGCATCCAGGTATTGGCGCGACGGGTAGATGGCATAGAGGTTCAGTTCCTGGGAGCGGTAGTTGGGCATGACCCGCACCAACGTGCCGTTGCGCAAGCCTTCGATGGCCGCGTACACCGGTAATACCCCCACGCCCATGCCGCTGGTGATTGCGGTTTTCATCGCGTCGGCGGAATTCACCAGGAACGGTGAGCTGTTGATGGTGACCATCTCCTGGCCTTCCGGGCCGTCGAACACCCATTTTTCCAGCGGAATGACCGGACTGACCAGGCGCAGGCAGGCGTGGTTGAGCAGGTCGCCGGGTTTTTGCGGGCAGCCGCTGGCTTTCACGTAGGCGGGCGATGCGCAGACGATGCTGTAGGTGATCCCCAGGCGCTGGGAGACGAAGCCCGAATCCGGCAACTCGCTGGCGAGCACGATGGAGACGTCGTAGCCCTCGTCGAGGATGTCCGGCACGCGGTTGGCCAGGGTCAGGTCGAAGGTCACATCCGGATGGGTCTTGCGGTAACGGGCGATGGCGTCGATCACGAAATGCTGGCCGATGCCGGTCATCGTATGGACCTTCAACTGCCCGGCCGGTCGCGCGTGGGCGTCGCTGGCCTCGGCTTCCGCTTCTTCGACATAAGCCAGGATCTGCTCGCAACGCAACAAGTAGCGTTTACCCGCCTCGGTCAGGGCGATGCGGCGAGTGGTGCGGTTGAGCAGGCGGGTTTGCAGATGGGCTTCCAGGTTGGAAACTGCGCGCGAGATGTTGGCCGTCGTGGTGTCCAGTTGCGCGGCGGCGGCGGTGAAACTGCCAGCTTCGGCAACACAACTGAACGCGCGCATGTTTTGCAAGGTGTCCATGGAGGGCTCTCTTGGGAGGTGGCAAATTGTGACACGAAGTTACAGAGCAGCGGGACCCGACTAATGGATTATCGCGTTAACGGTAACAAAGATTCACAGAAAGGTCGGCTTATCGCCGGGGAGGGCGATGCCTAGAATTGCCGCCAATCCTGGGTCACTGATTCCTGTGGGAGCGAGCCTTTGTGGGAGCCAAGCTTGCTCGCGATGGGGACGACACGGTTTAACGGCAGGACCGCGTCATCGTTCATCGCGAGCAAGCTTGGCTCCCACAAAGGCTCGCTCCCACAGGTTTTGCGTTAACAGGCAGCCATCCTCGTCGTCATGCTCCATCTCAGGAATTTTGCGCAAGTGCCGCGTTGCATCAGCAGAGAGCTGAAGACTCTCAGTGTTTGGGTTCTGACATTAACCATCAGCGGTTGCATCGGGACAGGCGGGATTGGGCCGCAAAGCCAGGTATTGCCGGCCAACCAATTGGCGAACGATGCCGCCATCCGCGAGGCCGCTCGTGACGCCCACTGGCCCACTCGCCAGTGGTGGCAAGCCTATGGCGATCGGCAGCTGGATCGCTGGGTCGACCTGGCCGTGCAGGACAGCCCGAGCCTGGCCATGGCCGCTGCGCGGGTACGTCAGGCCAAGGCCATGGCCGGTGTTGCCGAGGCCGCCGAGTCGCTGCAGATCAATGGCCAGGCGACCCTCAAGCGCCATAACTGGCCCACCGATCAGTTCTATGGCCCGGGCGAGTTGGCCGACACCACGACCTGGGACAACAATGCCGCCCTGGGCTTGAGCTACGCCCTGGACCTGTGGGGCCGCGAGCGCAATGCCAGCGAACGGGCGGTTGACCTGGCCCATGCCAGTGTCGCGCAGGCGCGCCAGGCGCAACTGGAACTGCAGAGCAACATCGTGCGCGCCTACATCCAGTTTTCACTGCACTACGCCCAGCGCGATATCGTCGTCGCCACCCTCCATCAACAAGCGCAGATTCTCGACCTTGCGCAGAAGCGCCTGGACGGCGGCATCGGCACCCATTTCGACGTCAGTCAGGCCCAGGCCCCACTGCCCGAGACTCATCGCCAACTCGACGCCCTGGACGAAGCCATCGCCTTGAGCCGCAATCAGTTGGCGGCGCTGGCGGGCAAGGGACCGGGAGCAGGTGCGCAATTGCAACGTCCGACCCTGGCCCTCGGTGCGCCCCTGAAGTTGCCGTCGGCCTTGCCCGCCGAACTGCTCGGCCAGCGTCCGGATGTGGTGGCCGGGCGTTGGCAAGTGGCGGCCCAGGCCCGGGGCATCGATGTGGCCCGGGCCGGGTTTTATCCCAACGTCGACCTGGTGGGTAGCCTCGGCTACATGGCCACCGGCGGTGGGGCGCTGGCGTTCTTGACGGGCAAGAAGCTCACCTACAACGTCGGGCCGGCGATCACGTTGCCGATCTTCGACGGCGGGCGCTTGCGTTCACAGTTGGGCGAGGCGGCGGCCGGTTATGACATCGCTGTGGCGCACTACAACCAGACATTGGTGAACGCTCTCAAGGGCATTTCCGATCAGTTGATCCGTCGCCAGTCCATGGACAAGCAGCAGGTCTTCGCCGCCGAATCGGTGGCCGCTGCCCAGCGCACCTACGACATCGCGATGGTAGCGTTCCAGCGCGGGCTCACCGATTACCTCAACGTGCTCAACGCCCAAAGCCTGTTGTTCAAGCAGCAACAGGTGCAACAGCAAGTGCAGGCGGCGCGCTTGAGTGCCCATGCCGACCTGGTGACCGCGCTGGGTGGCGGGCTTGAGGCCGGCCGTGATGTGCCTGTTGCGAGCGATGCTCCGTGGCGAGGGAGCTTGCTGTGGGAGCAAGGCTTGCCCGCGACGAAGGCAATGTGGTCTTCCATAAAATCGAGTCGCCTGGGTCGCGAGCAAGCTTTGCTCCCACAGCAAGCTCCCTCGCCACGATGCGGGGTAGCTCCGCTGTGAAGTCGTTGTTTGCCCCCGTGCGCCGACTTCATCGTCTTGAATGGCGTCGTGGTTTCTTCGACTGGGCCCGCAGCGACGGGGTGACCTGGGTCTATATCTTCAAGGTCCTGTTTGCCGCGTTCGTGACCTTGTGGCTGGCGATGCGCCTGGAGTTGCCGCAACCGCGCACGGCCATGATCACCGTGTTCATCGTCATGCAGCCCCAGAGCGGCCAGGTGTTCGCCAAGAGTTTCTACCGCTTCCTCGGCACCCTGGCCGGCTCGGCGGTGATGGTGGCGCTGATCGCCTTGTTTGCCCAGAACACCGAGCCGTTCCTCGCTTGCCTGGCGGTCTGGGTTGGCCTCTGTTCGGCAGGGGCGGCGCGTTATCGCAACTTCCGGGCCTATGGTTTTGTGCTGGCCGGCTACACCGCGGCGATGATCGGCCTGCCGGCCCTGGCCCATCCGGAAGACGCGTTCATGGCGGCGGTCTGGCGGGTGCTGGAGATTTCCCTGGGGATCCTCTGCGCCACCCTGGTCAGCGCCGCGATCCTGCCGCAAACCGCCAGTGCCGCCATGCGCAATGCCTTGTACCAGCGCTTCGGGGTATTTGCCCTGTTTGTCACCGATGGCCTGCGTGGGCGCAGCCAGCGGGAGACTTTCGAAGCGCGCAACGTGGGCTTCATCGCCGAGGCCGTGGGCCTGGAAAGCCTGCGCAGCGTGACCGTGTTCGAAGACCCGCACATGCGTCGGCGCAACGGCCGGCTCAGTCGCTTGAACAGCGAATTCATGGGCATCACCACCCGCTTCAACGCTTTGCACCAATTGCTGGAGCGCTTGCGCAGCAGCGCGGTGGATCACGTGGTCAACGCCATCAAGCCAGGTTTGCAAACGTTGGCCGAACTGCTCGACGGTTTCAGTGGCCGCGCCCTGACCGACGCCGACGCGGCCCGTCTGGCGGCGGCGCTGGCCGAGTACAAGGCCGAGCTGCCGGCCCAGGTGCGAAGGCTGCGGGCGTTGTTCCAGGAAACGGCGCCCAGTGATGGGCAGCAACTGGATTTTCATACCGCCTACGAGCTGCTTTATCGCTTCGTCGACGACTTGCACGGCTATGCCCTGACCCACGCCTCCCTGGCCGATCATCGCCACGAACGTGAACGCTGGGACGAACCGTTCGTGCCGCAGACCAACTGGCTGGCCGCCACGGCATCGGGTGTTCGCGCCGCCTTCATCCTGTTGCTGCTGGGGAGTTATTGGGTCGCCACGGCCTGGCCGAGCGGCGCGACCATGACGATGATCGCCGCCGCCACCGTGGGCTTGTCGGCCGCGACGCCGAACCCCAAGCGCATGGCTTTTCAGATGGCCTGCGGCACGTTGTTCGGGGCGTTGATCGGCTTTGTCGAGATGTTCTTCATCTTCCCGTTGATCGACGGCTTCCCTTTGCTTTGTGTGATGCTGGCGCCGGTGATCATGCTCGGCTCGTTCCTCAGCTCGCGACCGAAATACGCCGGGGTCGGGCTGGGGCTGCTGATCTTTTTCAGCAGCGGTTCGGTGCCGGACAACCTGACGGTCTACAACCCCTACGCCTTCATCAACGATTACCTCGCGATGATCCTCGGCATGCTGGTGTGTGCCGCGGCCGGGGCAATCATTCTGCCGCCCAACAGTCGCTGGTTGTGGTGCCGGCTCGAACAGGATTTGCGCGAGCAAGTGGTGTTTGCCATCAGCGGCAAGCTCAAGGGCCTGGCGTCGAGCTTCGAAAGTGGTACCCGCGACTTGCTGCATCAGGCCTACGGGTTGGCGGCGGGGCAGCCTCGGGTGCAACGGGACTTGCTGCGCTGGATGTTCGTGGTGCTGGAGGTCGGCCACGCGATTATCGAGCTGCGCAAGGAACAGGCGATTTTGCCGGTGCATCCGGCGTATGCCGAAAGCCAACCGTGGCGCCAGGCGATCCGGGTGATGGGGCGGGCGCTGGTGCGGCTGTTCCGCCAACCGAGCCAGAGCAATCTGGAGCGTGCCTTGGTGGCGGTGGATCATGCCATCGGCCGCGTGCAGGCCACCGACGAACCCTTCGCCCCGCATTTCGACACCTCGGCGCTGCGCCGCGTGAAAAGCTACCTGCATTTCATCCGCACCTCGTTGCTCGACCCGCAATCGCCTTTGGCCGGCTATGTCATACCGCATGCCACACCGTTGCTCCAGGAACCTGAACATGCCCCGTGAGATCGCCTTCCATGGTGTGTACATGCCCACCATGACCTTGATGTTTTTCATCGCCGCCGGCCTGGCCTGGGCCTTGGACCGCTTCCTGTCGGGGCTGGACCTGTACCGCTTCTTCTGGCACCCGGCGCTGCTGCGCCTGAGTCTGTTTACCTGTCTGTTCGGCGCACTGGCGCTGACGGTCTACCGTTGAGAACAATGCGATGAAAAAGTTTTTCAGCCTGCTGGCGACGCTGTTGGTTCTGGCCCTGGCGCTGTGGATCGGCCGCACGCTGTGGGTCCATTACATGAACACCCCCTGGACCCGCGATGGCCGGGTGCGGGCCGACATCATCAACGTGGCCGCCGATGTCAGCGGCGAGGTAGTTGATGTGCCGGTGCGCGACAACCAATCGGTGAAAAAGGGCGACCTGTTGATGCGCATCGATCCTGAGCATTACCGCATCGCCGTGAAGCAGGCTCGCTCCCTGGTGGCGTCGCGCAAGGCCACTTGGGAGATGCGCAAGGTCAACGCCCATCGGCGTGCCGATCTGGACAGCCTGGTGATCTCCCGGGAAAACCGCGACGACGCCAGCAACATCGCCGACTCGGCCCTGGCCGATTACCAGCAGGCCCAAGCGCAATTGGAAGCGGCGGAGCTGAACCTGTCACGCACCGAAGTTCGCGCGGCGGTGGATGGCTACGTCACCAACCTCAACGTGCACCGTGGCGACTACGCACGCATCGGTGAGGCGAAGATGGCCGTGGTGGACATGAATTCGTTCTGGGTCTATGGCTTCTTCGAAGAGACCAAATTGCCCAAGGTGCGGGTCGGCGATTCAGCGCAGTTGCAGTTGATGAGCGGCGAGAGGCTCAAGGGGCATGTGGAAAGTATCTCCCGTGGCATCTACGACCGGGATAACCCGCAAAGCCGCGAGCTGATCGCCGACGTGAACCCGACCTTCAACTGGGTTCGCCTGGCCCAGCGGGTGCCGGTGCGCATTCATCTCGACGAAGTGCCCGACGGGGTGCTGCTGGCGGCGGGGATGACTTGCACGGTGGTGGTAGAACCCCACGCCGAGCGCTGAGCCCCCCGTGGGGATTGTGAGATTTGATACACACCACAGATCCCTGTGGGAGCGGGCTTGCTCGCGAAAGCGGTGGTTCAGTTTGCACTGATATTGACTGTGCCGGCGTCTTCGCGAGCAAGCCCGCTCCCACATTTATTCCGATTGCCCCCAGAATTCTCGCCACAACAGCAAAAAAGCCAAATTCGCGATTATTACAGCGACCCACCCAACCCAAACCGCTTCATCAAGCCTTTCTCCAGCAACCCCTTGGGCAGCCAGCCGGCCATCAAGGGCAGTGATCGGCTGCCGTTGCCCAGGCGCAGCAGGCGGGGGGGCTTGGGTTGTTGTGCTGCCTTGAGCAGGCCGGCGGCGAACTCGTGGGCCGGGGTCGGGTTGTCCTGGGAGGCCTTGGCCCGGGCGCGGATACCATCGCGCAGGGGCCACCAGGGCGACTGTTCGCTGATCAATTGTTCGGCTTCATGACCGGCATTCTTGGCGAAGCTGGAGGCAATGGCGCCGGGCTGGACCTCCATCACGCGGATGTCGAACGGCGCCAGTTCCATGCGCAAGGCATCGCTCAAGGCATGCACCGCCGCCTTCGAGGCGCAGTAGGCGCCGGCAAATGGCGTGACCAGTACCCCGGACACGCTGCCGATGTTCACCACCAGCCCTTTGGCCTTACGCAATACCGGGAACAGCGCTCGGGTGACCCCGACGATGGCGAACACGTTGGTTTCGAATTGACGTTGCATGGCCGGCACGCCGCCGTCCAGCAGCGGCCCCATGGCGCCATACCCGGCGTTGTTAATCAGCACATCCAGGCCACCCTGCTGCTGGTTGATCCGCTCATTCAGTTGTTCCAGGGCCTGGCCATCGTTGACGTCCAGCTGCACGGCGGTGAATCCGGCAGCGCTGAGCGTCGCCACGTCCTCAGCCTTGCGCGCCGTGGCCCAGACCTGATAACCCGCCGCCTTGAAGGCGTCGGCGAGGGCGCGGCCGATGCCGCTGGAACATCCGGTAATCAACGCGACAGGCATGGCGCATTCCTTGTGCAAAAAAGTGGGGGAGGGCAGTCAGTTGGAAAAGCTACCGTGCAATCGCTCGGCGCGAAACTCCAGGGTTTGCGGGCGATAACCCGGGCGTAGGGGCGGCAGGGGCAGGCAGTCTTGCCACTCGGCGCCGGCCTGCAATTCGCCGGGACCACGATAGCGCGGTGCGTTGTAGGGGCTGTCGGCGAGGTTGATGGTGTCCCCAGGCGCATAAGCCGCGACCCGCCACTGCAGTTCGATCAGCGGCACGTCATTGGTGTTTTTTAGGGTCAGTGACAGCGGCCGGTCGGCGGGGCATTGTCCGGGGGCATAGCTGATGCGCAGTTCCAGGCGCTCCAATTGCCGGGTCTCGCGGTTCTCCTGCCAGAGTACCCACGCGGCGACCAGGCCCAGCCCGATGAATGCTGCCAGGGAGACTGGCAAGGCCTTCGCTGGGTAGCGCAAGAGCAAAATGAGCCAGGTGATGACCAGCAAGACGCCGATAAGCATGGTGGAAGCCTCCGTTACCGTAGGCACATCCTACCGAAGGCGACGGGCAATGTTGAAGCGATGATGTCGGCCTGTCGCACACGCCGAAAAAAAGCCCCCACCCAACCCACTGCGGATAGGGGACGCAGTGGGCTGGATGGGGGCTTCTTGAACGGCTGATCGTTGCTAGTTGTTACTGCGCGATGGTCTTCACCGAGACGCCGCGTTCGATCGGAGTGGAGCGACCGTAGATGTCCTCGAAACGCTCGATGTCGTCTTCGCCCAGGTAGCTGCCGGACTGCACTTCGATGATTTCCAGTGGGATCTTGCCCGGGTTGCGCAGGCGGTGGACCGACGCGATCGGGATGTAGGTCGACTGGTTTTCGCAGAGCAGGAACACGTTCTCGTCGCAGGTCACTTCGGCGGTGCCGCTGACCACGATCCAGTGTTCGGCGCGGTGGTGGTGCATCTGCAACGACAGGCACGCGCCCGGCTTGACCGAGATGTGCTTGACCTGGAAACGACCGCCCATGTCCACCGAGTCATAGGAGCCCCACGGACGATAGACTTCGCAGTGGTTCTGGGTCTCGGTGCGGCCCTGGGCGTTGAGGGTGTTGACCATCTGCTTGACGCCTTGGACCTTGTCCTTGTGGGCGATCATCATGGCGTCCTTGGTTTCGACCACCACGATGTTTTCCAGGCCGATCACCGACACCAGTTTGCCGTTGCCGTGGATCATGCAGTTGCGGCTGTCCTGGATGACCACGTCGCCTTTGGTGACGTTGCCGTTGGCGTCCTTGGCATTGACTTCCCACAGCGACGCCCAGCAGCCGACATCGCTCCAGCCGGCCGACAGCGGTACGACGCAGGCACGCTGGGTCTTTTCCATCACGGCGTAGTCGATGGAGTTGTCTGGGCAGCAGGCGAAGGTGGCTTCGTCGAAGGTGATGGTGTCGGCCGTCTGCTCACTGCGCTCCAGGGTCAGCAGGCAAGTGTCGTAGATGTCCGGATCGTGCTTTTTCAGCTCTTCGAGGAAGCGGCTGGCGCGGAACAGGAACATGCCGCTGTTCCAGAAGTAACCGCCGGCCTCGACGAACTCGGTGGCACGCTTGACGTCGGGTTTTTCGACGAAGTGCGAAACGCGGCTCACGCCTTCAGGCAGCAGCGCGTCGTTGGTCGATTTGATGTAGCCGTAGCCGGTTTCCGGTTTGGTCGCCGGTACACCGAACAGCACCATTTCGCCACGCTCGGCGGCCACGGTGGCCAGGGCCAGGGCGCGTTGCAGGGCTTTTTGGTCATCGATCACGTGGTCGGCCGGCAGCACCAGCATCAGCTCGTCGCGGCCTTCGTTGACCAGCATCATCGCGGTCAGCGCCACGGCCGGTGCGGTGTTGCGCCCGAACGGCTCCATCAGGATGCGCTGGACTTCGAGCTTACGGTTGCTCAACTGCTCGTTGACGATGAAACGGTGGTCTTTGTTGCAGACCACGATCGGTGTGTCCATGCCTTCGAACACCAGGCGCTCGAGGGTCTGTTGGAACAGGGTGTGTTCACCGGTCAGGGCCAGGAACTGTTTAGGGAATTGCTTGCGCGAAAGCGGCCAAAGACGTGAGCCACTACCACCTGACAAGATCACCGGAATCATGTTTGTTACTCCTTGAAGCGAAATGGTTGTTAGAGCTACTGCGTTCTGTCGTTTCACTCTCTTGTTCTTGTTCCGTACCCGACTGACACCCCCGATTCAGGGTGGGAGCGGGCTTGCTCGCGAAAGTGGTGCTTCAGCCAACATCAATGTTGAATGTGAGACCGTATTCGCGAGCAAGCCCGCTCCCACAGGGGTACAGCGTCAATCAGGTGAATTCATCAGCGGGTCGACGCCGGGCGTTTTACCCACACTGGCGACAGGCTGCTGCCTGAACCGGTGACGTACAGCACGGCCGCTTCGCCGCGCTCCAGGGCCACGGGCTTGAGGTCGCCGACTTTCTTGTCGCCTTCGAACAGCGCCAGGGTCACTTTCACCGGGTTGATTTCACGTTCGCCACGGCCCTTGGCGGCCACGTTCGGCACCACTTCGGTCTTGCCGTCGGCGGTCTTGAGGGTCAGTGCCTTGTCAGTGAGGTTCTGCACACGGACCAGGGACTTCTGCTTGTTCTTGAACGGTGGTTCTTCGATCAGCTGAGGCTGGCCACTGGCGTTGTTGACCAGGGTGTAATAGTGATCGGGGGCCAGTTTAACCGGAACGGTCTGGCTGCCGACCTTGGCGCTGTAGTCACCGCCAGGCATGAAGCTGAAGTCACTGCTGGCCAGTGGAGCCACGTCGCTCAAGTTGGTGCTGCCAACGGTGGCGCTGACTTCGGCGTTGCTGGCGTTGTAGATACGTACGAAGCTCGAGCCTTTTGGCGCGACTGGGCCGTACAGGGCCGAATCACCGGCAAAGGCGGACAGCGAGAGGGCGCTCATGCTGGCGACGAGGGCAACGGCCTTGAAGGAGCGAGCAGCGAGACGGCGAGGAGTAGTGTTGAAAGTCATGGTGGACCTCTCTTTCAGTTTTGCGCCCGGTCGGGCGTCTCGGATGGGGTGTTGGCGGCTACGTTCTGTTGGCGCGCGCCGGCTTGCTTGAGCTCTGCGACCCACTGTGGGTCGGCGTCGCCGATTTCGTTGTTCACGGGCAGATAACGTTCAGGGAACTCCCAGATCAGCACCTGTGGCGGGCTGTTCTTGAAGGCATCACTCTTGAGGTAGCTGAGCATCGGCAGAATCGGGCCATGGCCGTCCTCGGCGTAGTTGACGACGTCGCTGTGCAGGGCTTGCTTGAGTGCACCGACGAAGTTCCAGTTGGGGTTGGCGCTGTAGCTGGTGCCGATCAGGGCCACGGGCACCTGGGCGTCGGCGAACAGCGCGTCGTCGCTGGTCGGCTGGTCATCGGCTTCGCGGGTGTTGCGCTTGACCAGCGGCTCCTGGGCCGGCATCAGGTTTTCGAACAGTGGGTCCAGGGGCAGGAACTGACGCAGGTCGCCCTTGTGGGTGATTTTTTCTGCAGGTTCGGTGACGAAGCGTTGTGGCTCGCCGTTGAGCGGTGCGCCTTCGGCAATCGCCTTGGCCAGGTTCTCGGCCGCGACCTGGGCACCTTCCGGGGTCCAGTGGGTGTCGGTGCGCAGGAACACTTGCTGGCCGCTCTGCTTGGCCTGTTGCAGCGGGCCGAGCAGGTCAGGGGCGATGATCTTGTCCGCCGCCACGCGAGCGTGGAAATCCTGGTAGAGGTTGGCGTGAATGCTCGACGGCTTCACTTCACCCATGTGTTCTGGATACAAGCGCGCCTTGGCCGGCAGGATCGCCATCACCAGGGTGATGCCTTGTTCCTTGAGCTTCTGGCGCACGCCTTCGACCAGCGCGTAGTTGCCTTGCAGGTTCAGCTCTTCGTTGACGATCGGGTTGAACTCTTCGTCGCTGTACAGCCACTGGTCGCGGCCCAGGACCACGCCTTTGCGGCCTTCGTTGAACAGCTTGTAGTCCAGCGCCGCCCAGATGTTGGTGCCCAGGCGCTTGATCGGGAACTCTTCGTCGTAGTGGGTTTCCACGGCCTTGGCCCAGCGCCCGTTGAGCACGGTCGCGTCGGGGTTGGTGCTGAAGCCGAAGAAACTGCGCATCGACCACATGCCCAGTGCTGTCAGGATCAGCATGAACAGTGCGATGTAAAAGATGCGTAATGAGCGGGTCATGTTCAGATCCCTCAGAACTGGAAGTAAAGGAACGGCGAGAAGCTTTGCGCCGAGAGTTTGAGAATCGAGGCGATGAACAGCAGCAGCACCAGGGTGCGCATCACGTAGCGTGACCAGTCCACGGTCCAGTAGGCCGGTTGCACCTGGGCTTCGACGCCAACGGTGTAGCCAGGTTCATGGATATTCGTCGGATTTTCGCCCGGCGCGGCTTTGATCAGACCCGGTTGTGCAGTGGCCGGACCATCGGCCTCGGTGGTCACTTCAGGTTTTGTCTTGACTGGCGGACGGTTGGTGTAGAAGTCCCGCAGGCCGAAGAAGGCGAGGGTGGCGTAGGCCACCGCCAGCGTGGCGATCTGCAGGCCGGTGAGGTTGGCACGGGTCAGTTCCGACAGCGACCAGTCGCCGAAGCTGAACATGGCGCCGTACATGCGACCGGCCACGTGCAGGTTCTCGGCCCGGAAAATCACCCAGCCCATCACCACCAGCAGGAACGTCAGCGCCCAGCGGATCGGGTTGATGCTGCGTGGCGTGGTGTTGATGCCCACCGCTTTTTCGATGGCCAGCCACATGCCGTGCCAGGCACCCCAGATCACGTAGGTGATGTTCGCACCGTGCCACAGACCACCGAGCAGCATGGTCAGGAACAGGTTGCGATAGGTCATCAGCGTGCCTTTGCGGTTACCGCCCAGGGTGATGTAGAGGTAGTCGCGCAGCCAGGTGGACAGGCTGATGTGCCAGCGGCGCCAGAACTCGGTGATCGACTGGCTGATGTAGGGCTGCTTGAAGTTTTCCATGAAACGGAAACCCATCATCAGGCCCAGGCCGATGGCCATGTCGCTGTAGCCGGAGAAGTCGAAGTACAGCTGCGCGGTGTAGGCCAGCGCGCCGAGCCAGGCATCGCCCGTGGTCGGGTTCTGCAAGGCGAAGCAATGGTCGGCCACCACCGCCAGGGTGTCGGCGATGAACACTTTCTTGATGAAGCCCTGCATGAAGCGGGTGCAGCCTTCGGAGAACTTGTCCAGCGTGTGGGTACGGTTGTTGAACTGGTCGGCCAGGTCGCGGAAACGCAACACGGGGCCGGCGATCAGGTGCGGGAAAATGGCCACGAACGCGGCGAAGTCGATCAGGTTGCGGGTCGCCGGGGTGTCACCGCGATAGACGTCGATGATGTAGCTGATGGACTCGAAGATGTAGAACGAGATCCCGATCGGCAACAGCACGTGGGTCAGGATGAACGGGTTGAGACCGAAGCCGGTGATGATGGCGTTGAGGCTGTCCACGCCGAAGTTGGCGTACTTGAAATAGCCCAGGATGGCCAAATCCACGCCCACGCCGAGCAACAGCCAGCGCTGGGCCGGTTTGGTGCGCACACCGGCGGCGCCGACTTTCAGGCCGATCCAGTAGTTCCACAGGGTGACGCCGGCGAACAGTGCCAGGAAGTCCACCCGCCACCAGGCATAGAACACATAGCTGGCGATCAGCAGCAGCAGGTTGCGATAGCGTTGCCCGCTCAAGTAGTACAAGCCGAGAAAGATCGGCAAGAACAGAAACAGGAACACATTGGATGAAAATACCATCCCGATCTCTCCATGTTGAATCAACAGTCAAGGGCCAGAGCCCCCCCAAACCCCCCCATGAAAACCGGGGGGTTTTATTGCATTTCAGTCGCCGTGATTACTGTGGGAGCAAGGCTTGCCCGCGATGAACGATGACGCGGTCCATTCAGTGCCCCCGCGTCATGGCTATCGCGGGCAAGCCTTGCTCCCACAGGTCCCTTGCCAGGCAAGGGATATGACATCAGCTTCCTTTTTCGCCTTTCTCCCGCGAAGGGTCATACACCCGGGTCAAATCCCCGCCGAGGCGGAAGGTCTTGAACGGTTGCATTTCATGCTTGCGCTCCAGCACATCCTCGGAGCAGGTGTAGAGGCTGCAGAACGGTTCGAGCCAGGCGAATTTCGAGTCGACCTTCAGGTCTTTCATGTCCTGCTCATCGCCGTTCTTTTCTTCGAAGATGTCCGGGTCTTTCACCCCGGCCAGCACCCGGTCACCCAGTCGCTTGAGGGCGCCGTTGTTTTCCTGGCGCAGGTCCACACCGTTGACCTGGGCGAAACTGGCAATCATCGCCAGTGGCGGCAGGGCATAGTTGTGGTAGGACAGGGCGCGTTGCTTGCGCTTGAGTTCGTTGGGCAGGAAACCGTCGGCATCGACCTGGTTGACGCCGACCTTGTATTCCTTGACGGCCCAGTCGAACAGGTCGCGGCGGTTGGTTGCCACGGACGTGGCCATCACCGACCAGGCGGCCCAGTAGGAATGGTTGTTGGTCTTGTCCAGCGGCAGGTTGTCCCAGTCGCTGACCACCTGATCGGCCATCCGGCTGAACCAGCCTTCGATCAGTTGCGCCTGCTCCGGGTGATTGGCCAGTGGGCGGGACTCGGAAAACTTCAGGCGCACATAGGCCGACGCCATGCTGCCCAGCGCCCATTTGCGCATGGACTTGCCGGTGTGGTTGAAGTCCTTGGACATCAGCGCATCGGCCTGGGCCCACGCGGTCAGCCAGTTGAGGGTGCATTCCAATTGTTCGGGACGGCCGTCACGCATGAATTGCATCACTTGCTTGCTGACGCCACGCTCGATCTTGGTGATGTCGGCGGTGCTGTCACGAAAGGCTTTTTCCGATTGCACGTTCAGGGTCGAACGGGCCTTGTCGGAACCCTCGTACTTGCTGCGAAATTGCAGGGAGCCGGTGTAGGGCGTCGGCGTGGCGTCGCAACCTTGGGCGGCTTCGCCGGTCTTGACCTTCTCGATCGGTGCGAAGTAACCCTGTGGCGGGCGCAGCGGGGCCGCCGCCTGCGTGGCCCCGGCGAACATCGCCAGGGTCAGCAGGGAGGGCGCCAGCAGCGTTTTCAACGTTCGGGTGCGCATGGTTCTGGTCATGAGACGAGACCTCATTGTCCGATTTGAGCCGTTTGTTGCCCGGCTTGCGGAGATGCGTTGCGTTTGCAGACTTTCGCTTCGATTTGCTGTGGTTCTTTACCGGCTTCAGGGCCCTGGACTTCAACGGCCAGCAGGGTCTGCGAAGCCCAGTCCTCGTCGGTGCGCAATTGGAAGGCGAAACGTCCGTCGGTGTCGGAGGTATCCGGTTTTTCGATCTTGATATCCTCGTGGCGCCCATTCATGTACCAGAGGGTGGCTTGCAAGGTTTTCACCGAGGTATCGGCGAAGCGGATGTCGACCTGGTGGCTGCCGTTACGCAGATCCATGTTCTTGCTATTGACCATCAATTCGTTCTTGCCCGGCTTGAGCGCGGTCTTGCTGCTCATGAGCGCCGGCTTGCCTTCGCAACCGTTGTTGTCCAGCAGCGCCATCATCTGGCGGTAGGTGGTTTCCTGGTCCAGGCGATACAGCGGCGAGAATTCCCAGATGAGGATTTTCGGCGGGCTCTTCTGGAACTCTTCGCTGCCCAGGTACTGGATCATCGCGCCTTCCAGACCGCCGCCAGGGAAGGCGACGTTGAGGATGTCGGCACCGATGGACTCTTCCAGGAACCCGGCAAAGTTGTAGTTCTTGCCACTGTGACTGGTGCCCACGAGGGTGATCTGCGGGTTGCCGGAATCGCTGAACAGGTCGCCGTCGCCAGCCTCGCCCTTGGGCTCGGTGGTGAACTGGTCCATGTACTGGATCGCATAGCTGGTGCCGCACAGTTGCCCGGCCATGTTGTGCAGGGTGCCGGTCTTGCCCATGCGGCCGGACTTCTTGGTCTCGAACTCACGCTTGGGAATGTCGGCGAAGGCCGGGATCTGCTTGACCTTCTCGGCGACGATCTTGGCCGTGCGCTGGGCGCCATACGGCGTCCAGTGCTGGTCGCCACGGAAATAGAAATCGTGGGCCGGCAGGGTTTCGGGCAGGTTTTCGTTGGTCAGCGGCGACAGGTCCGGCACCACGTAACCCATCTGGGCGAAACGACCGAGCATGGATTTGTAGTTGGTCAGGGCCTTGTCAAAGTTGAAGCTGGCCTTTTCCTGCGGGTTGAGCTTGTTGCGGTTCACCAGGCCCCGGGTTGGCTGGTAGACGATCACCAGCTCGACGCCTTTTGCCTTGAACGCATCGTGCAACTGCTGCATGCGCTTGTAGCCGGCCGGGGTGGTGTTGAATTCGGTACGCAGGTCTTCCTGGGTCCGGAACAGCCAGTCGCCCTGGGCCTGCACCAGCGTGGTGAAGTTCTGCTGGTAGCGCGAGGTGTAGTTCTTTGCGTCATGGGCCGCAGGGCACAGGTTGCAGCACGGTTCGGCGGTGAAGCTCGGTGCCTTGATTTCATCGGCGCGCGCGCCACTTGCAGCGGCGAGAATGCCGGCAGTCAGGGCGGACAGGCCCAGGAGTTTGATCATCTGTGGGTTCATAAAGGTCATCCTCAGTCCCGCATTTCGGTCTGGCGTTCGACAGGGTCGATCAGCACGGCTTTCTGCTGGCGCACCAGCAGGTCGAGAATTTCATCCTGGCGCTCGCCGAGGATTCCCGAGAAGCTGATGCCGCTGGATTTGGTCGGTGCGAGCATGGACACGCGGTACAGCTCGACGCTTAACGGCGAATCGATGGACAGCGGGCCACTGCCGTTGGCAGCCAGTTCGCCGCCGACCACGATCAGCGAGACCTGGGCGTCGAACGGGTCGAGCTTGATGTCCCGGTCGGTGTCGGACAGGTCTTTGATGTGGCCGTAGAGACCGGTCAGGCCGTTGGCCATGGACACGTTTTCGTAGAGGCGGATGTTCACGCTGTTACGAATGCGGATGCCGTGGCGGCGGTTGCTGATCACTTTGTTGCCCCACAGCAGGTTGTCACCACTCTCGTAGAGCGTGATGCCGTCGGTGTGGTTCTTGTAGATCTCGTTGTAGGCGATCAGGTTGTTCACGCTGTTACGGTCGATCACCAGGCCCGAGAGTTTGTTGTCATAGCTGCGGTTGTTGAAAATGAAGCTGTCGTTGACCTCACGGGAAATAATGATCCCGTGCTTCTTCTTGGTCCCGTAGACCGTGTTGTCGGCAATGATCAGCCGATGGGAACGGTCATGGGGGTCGATGCCGTAGACGATGTTGTCTTTGTAGGTATTGCCCTTGACCACGAAGTCGTTGGTTTCATAGCAGTAGAAGCCGTACCACATGTCCGAGAACTCGGAACCGATGATCCAGCCGGTCGGTTCCGGGCGCTTGAGGACCTTGGCCATGTTCGGCGTGTACTGGGAAATACTGACCCCGTACGACTTACTGTTGGCGTAGCCGAAGCTCGCCATCTTGGTGTTGACGATGTAGGTCTCGGTGCCGCCCCAGGACAGCAGGAACGGACGGAATTCCTTGGGCGAGCGGAACGTAGCGGGGCCGTTTTCCTTTTCGCGCCAGCCGGTGACCTTGGTGTCGCGGATGAACATCCGGCCATCGTTGACCAGGAACGCGCCGCCCTCCTGGGACAGGCGCAATTCCTGGGTCTGTTTGTCGATTTCCAGGATGCCTTTCTCGCCGACCACAATTGGAATCCTGGCCAGGAACACGCCTGGCGAGGTTTCGCTGAGGTACTGCTTGGGCACCTTCTTGACCAGGTCCTTGAGGTTCATGTAGCCATCGTCGACGAAGATGGCCTGTGGGATACCGTGCTGACGCACGACCCACTCGGCCATCTTGTTGTCGCCGCCGATGAAGTCCTTCAAGGCGTTTTCCTGCATCATCCGACGCACGCTGACCTTGCCGGGCTTGGTCCGCACGATTTTTGCCGCGACCGCTTCGGCGGTGTAGCCGGAGAGGTCGGGCAGGGTCGGCGTGGCCAGCTCCAGTGGTGCGGTCGGCGCGCTGCTGACGGTGTAGGTCTTGGCCTGTTGCAGTCCCTTGACCACGTTGCCCGGCTTGACCACCGGCTCAACGTTGGCGAACGCCGGCGAGCCGGCCAGCAGCATCGCTGCGACCAACAGGCTGATCGAACCTTTCATCGCCTGGCTGTTCCTGAGGTAGCGGTTCATATCGGGCACTCCCATGGCCATTTGCATCAGAAGCGCCAGATCACGTCGACAAAGGCGCGATGCATGTACGAATCGACCTCTTTGCCGTAAGCGTCGCCTGGCTTGAACACGCCGCCACGAAAGCGCACCAGCGCCGACGGCTCATCAATGGACTGACTCAGCGCGGCGGGCAGCAGGCCTTGCTTGAAGTACTTGGTGACGACCAGGTCGACTTCCTGGCCCAGGTCCTTGTTACCGTCGCGCAGTGGCAGGGACGAGGTGGACAGGATCGCGCCGGTCACGTCGTCGGTGTTGTTTTCCACAGCGTTGATGCCGTTGCTGCCCACCGGCTTGTTGCCGTCCACGCGCCAGAACTTGTGGTACACAAGGCTGGCGTCGTATTCGTCACGCAACTGCCAGGAACCGAACAGGCTGGCGCTCTGGGTGTTGGCCATTTCGCCACGGAACGCTTCGCCGAAACGATGGACCCGCGAGCGCGTGCCGGTGAAGTTCGAGCGGTTGCTTTGCAGGCCGTTCTGTTCGTAGTCCTCGCTGGCGCGGGCATAGGCCGCACCGACTTGCCATTGCGGGTCCAGGCGCAGGCGGATACCCAAATCAGTGGCCCAGCCGTCCACGTCATCGCTGTGCTTGGCTTCTGTTGGGCGCGTGCCGTCGGCGTTGAGCGGGTTGACGGTGTCACGGTCGCCGGTCATGCCGGTGAGGCTGGCCCAGTAGTTGACCGTGTTGGTGTTGCGCCAGTTGTAGGCGTCGCTGTTGGCTTCCAGGCCCAGCCAGGTCAAGTCACCGTTCTCGGTCTTGTCCAGGGTGTCGGTGGCTTCGCCCGGGGTCGGGTAATCGAGGCTGCCATTGTCATGGGAGTGGTGGGCACGGATCCCGGCCCACTGGCCTGGCATCCACTGGTAGCCCACGTCGCCAAAGACGTGCAGGCGGTCCTTGTCCTGGGGGGACAATTCCTTGAGGTCGGTGCGGTATTCGCTGAACCGTTCGGCCACGCCGAGGTTGGCCCGCAGCAAGGTGGTGTCGAAGGTCCAGTTCAGGGCTTCGATGTTGGTGTCGCGCCATTGGCCGTCGTCATTGCGCAGGCGCTGGCGACCGAACTTCAATTGCTCGCCCGGGTAGGGGGTCAGGCCACGGTAGCCGATCCAGAACTCGCGCATGGCCAGGTAGCTTTTCTTGGCTTCGCGATCGCCGCTGTCGGTTTGCTGGGTGCTGTCATCGGACTGTTGCAGGGTGTCGGTCTCGATGATATCGCTGGACGTCACGGCCTGGGCCATGGCGTAGGCGCTCCAGGCGCCGCTTTCGCTTTCACCGTAGACCCAGGGACGCAGGTCCAGGCCGACACCGTTGACGTCGCCACCGCTCTGGGTGCCGAGGTCGCGGTCGTCTTCGGACTGGCCAGTGATTTTCACTTCCAGGCCGAAATTCTTGGTGTCAGTCAGGGCCGCCAGGCTCGGGCTGGACCACAACAGGGCAAACGACAGGCCAATACCAGCCTGCACAAAAGGATTGAGCTTCAAAAGCTTCATAGAGGTTCCTCGCCGTCATCTTCTTTTAGGGCTTGCAGTTCCAGCGTATCGGGGCTCATCGAGCCGCGAATGGCCTGCTCTTGTTGTAGCAGGCGTTGCGCTTGTGCAAGTTGCTGCGGCGGTAATTGTGCTTCGAGGGTCTGGGCAAGCTCGGTGGCTTGCGGGGTGTTCTGCGCCTTGGCCAACTGGCTGAACACATAGGCGTTGACCGGGTTGGGCTTGGTGCCCTTGCCCTGGGAGAACAGCTGGGCAATGGCGTAGTCGGCGCTGTTCTGGCCGTTGCGGGCGGCCTTGAGCAGGTGGTCCAGGGCTTTTTGCGAGTAGACCTGGCCCAGGTAACCGCGGCGATAGATCTGGCCGAGGTAGTAGTCGGCGGCCACTTCGCGGCCAACGGCTTTCTGGAAATGCGCCTCGGCGACCTTGGCATCGGCCGGGACCCACTTGCCTTCGTAGTAAAGCTTGCCCAGCAACAGTTCGGCACGCGACTGGTCGGCGGCGCGGCCGTTTTCCAGGTACTGCATCATCTTGTCGACGTCACCCAGTTCCGGGAAGTCGTAGAGCAGTTGCGCCAGGCTGACCCAGGCAGCGGGGTAGCCCGGGGCGATGCCTTCGAGCAACGACTGGGCGGTCTTTTCATCGGGCTTGCCCAGGCTGGCATCGGCCAGGACACGGGCGACGCTGTCCACGCGCTGGGCGGACACGACGCCACGGGCGTGGCCATCCTGCATCTGCTTGAGCAACGCGGCCTGCTGTTCCGGTTGGCCGCGTTTCTGATAGACCGTGGCCAGTTCGACGTAGCAGATGTCGGTGGTCGCCAGCGCGGCCTTGCAGACCTTCTCGACTTCGTCCAGGTGCTGGTCGTAGGTACCCTGGGTGCGGTAGAGCAGAATCTGCGCCAGGCCCGCTTCCGGGTAGCCGGCGCTGCGCCATTGGCTGATCTGCTGCTGGGCGTTGACGTTCGGGAAACTGTGGGGATATTGCAGGTACAGCATCGCCAGCGGGATCAGGGTGTTGCCTTCACCATTGGCGAAGGCTTTCTTCAACAGGCCTTCGGCTTCGTGTTTTTCCGCTTCGGTGGAACCGGGCTTGGCTACCAGCAGGCGACCCAGGCGAGCCTGGGCCCGTGGCGAGATATCGGCCGCGGCGCGGTAAGTCGCCTCGGCTTTTTTCATCTGCTCGGGGTCGTGGCTGTCCACCTGGATGTCGGCCAAGCCGACCTGGGCTTCGCTGTAGCCCAGGTCTGCCAGTTGCTGATAGTTCTGCTGCGCCAGCGCCGTGTCGCCGCGCTTGAGGGCTTCGTTGGCCAGGCGTTGATCGGGCAGGCCGGCGCAACCGCTAAGACTGACTGCCAGCGCCAGCGCACACAACGCATAACCTGTGTGGGAGCGAGCCTGCTCGCGATGCAGGCCGCTCGGTGTACCAGACAGACCGCGTCGATCCCATCGCGAGCAGGCTCGCTCCCACAGGGAATGCGGTGCATTGTTGTTTTGTGGAGTGATCACGGGCATATCCTCGACTTAAATACCGACGGCCATGGCTTTGTCGATCAGCCAGTTCAGGTTCGGGCCACGGTCGCTGGTGACTTCTACCGGACGGCCGGCCAGCGAGCTGTCCAGGGGTTCGTCAGGCTGGATCAGGACACGGATATCGGAGGACAGGTCAGCACTTTTCAGGCTGGTGCTGCTGACGATCTTGCCGGTACGGGTGGTGTCTTCGCCGGCGACCTGGAAGCTGACCGCAGTGCCTGGGCGCACGTCGCCGAACTGGCGATAGGAGAAACGCGCTTCGACGTTGGCTTCGGTGCCCCGTGGGACCAGTTGGAAGATCACGTCGCCCTTGCTGGCGTACTGACCATCGGACACCAACTGCTGGGTCACGATGCAGTCGCACGGAGACGTCAGGGTGCCGGTCATCTGCTTGCCGAACAGTTCCTCGACCTTGGCCGGCTGCAACTGGTTGTCGTCCAGGTGACCTTTGAGCACGTCGAGCATGCTGGTGCTGAAGGTCGCCAGCGGGGCGCCCTTGGCGGCCACGCCGTCGGCCTTGACCAGGCTCTGCACGGTGCCGTCACGCGGCATGGTGATGGCCATGCCCGGTACGTTCACCAGGCCTGCCTGGGCGTGGCTGACGAAGTACATGCCGTACACCGACTTGAAGATGAAACCGAACGCCGTCAGGCCAACGAGGAAGATCCCCAGGCTGAAGGTCACGGCGCGCAGGCGACCGAAGGCGCTCATGCCACCGTTTTCGTCTTTCTGCTTGCGGGCCTTGGTGAAGTTATCGCGCTGCAGGGTCGCCAGCACATCGCCGACACCGACGATGTCGCCGGCCAGGTGCGAGGTGATGATGTGACGCAGTGTCGAGATGTCCCGAGGCTCCAGGTTCTGGAACTGGCAACCGGTGCGGCCGGTCTGGCGGTCGTAGGAACGGATCTGCAATTCCACGTCCATGGCCAGGCCAAGGTTGTCGATGACGAATTGCAGGCGACCCTTGTAGGACTCCCCGGTCTTGAGGGGCATCTGGCCGGCGTTGAAGCTCAGGCCGCCGGCGGACAGGTCCAGGACCTTGACTTCCATCGGCGTACGGTCAGGGCCGAAGAAGCGCAGCTTGGCCGGGATTTTGACCCTGGCGTGTTGGCGCTGGGCTTCGGATTCATGCACTACGTTGACATTCACGGCGGTGTTCATAGGGGCGATTTCCTAGTTAATTCATTCAAGTCCGGTCAGACCATCGTCAGCAGCACGGCGACAAAAATGCTGCCGGCGGAGAAGGTCATGGTCCGAGACGACCAAGTGTTGAACCAACGTTGAAAGCTGGCGAGATCACGGGTCAGGTGGGTGGGCTGGCGGGTCCAGGACTGTTGATCGAGGCGGAAGAACACGTAGATCTTCACCAGGGCACCGACGATCTGGTTGTAATAGAGAATCGCCGGGTAGGCTGGGCCGATCCGGTGTCCGGAGCACGACAGCAACAGGGTCAGCAGCAACCGCGTGATGCCGATCCACAGCAGGTACACCAGGATGAACGCGGTGCCGTACTTGAAGCTGGCGATCAGGGCCACGGTCAGGCCCAGCAGCGAGGTCCACATCGACACGCGCTGGTCGAACAGCACCACCGAAGTGAACAGGCCCAGACGCTTCATGCCCAGGCCAAGTGCCCGGGAGTTCTGCCGCAGGTTGTTACCGTACCAGCGGAACATCAGCTTGCGACTGGCCTTGATGAAGCTCTTCTCCGGCGGATGCTCGACGGTGTTGATCGCCGCATCGGGCACGTAGAAGGTGTCGTAGCCCAGGCGCATCAGGCTGAACCAGCTCGATTTGTCATCGCCGGTCAGGAACTTGAAGCGGCCCAGGCGCCAGTGTTGCAGCGAGTCGCTTTCCACGTCGGCGATGAAGTCCGGGTTGGTGACCACGGTGGCGCGGAACACCGACATGCGACCGGTCATGGTCAGCACGCGCTTGGACAAGGCCATGGAGCACATGTTGATGTGCCGTTGGGCGAAGCGCAGTTTGTGCCATTCGCTCATGATGTAGCCGCCGCGCACTTCGCAGAACTCGTTGGTGGTCAGGCCGCCGACGTTGCCGAACAGCTGGAACCACGGCACGGTCTTGCGCACGACGCCTTCGGCGAGCACGGTGTCGCCGTCGATCACCGCCACCACGGCGCGGTCGTCCGGCAAGTGGCGGGAGATGGCGCGGAAACCGAAGGCCAGGCCGTCACGCTTGCCGGTGCCAGGGATACGCACGAAGTCCAGCTTGACCCGCGCTGGTGGGTTCATGCGGGCCCAGAGGCTCTTGACCAGCAGTTCGTCGGACATTTCCACGATGGAGCAGACCACGGTGGTGGGCAGCCCGCATTCGATGGCCTCGCGAATCACCGAGCCATACACCTGGGCGGTGGTCAGCGCATCGATCCGGAAGCTGGTGACCATCAGGTACACGTGGGACGGATCCGCCGCCTTGCCCAGCTTGCGTACCTTGCGGCGCAGGTGCGGGTAGACGATGTACAGGAAGATCATGCCGCGCACGAAATGCGTTGCTCCCATGGAGTAACGCCAGATGCCCACGGCGCCGATCAGGAAGATGAAGTCCTTGGAATCGGAGTCGAACGTGGACGTGGGCAGCGCCATGGCGATGCCCATCAATAAACTCAAGTAAAACAGCCAACCGGCGGCCTGAAGCAGGCCGTGCTTTAGCCTGTGCATAATCTGCATCCGTCTCTATCTCGGGCGGGCCTTGTGGGCGGCCCGATGGGTTAAGGCAGGCGAAAGGCCGGCCGGGGCGTGCCCCGGCCGGCAAACAGACTTACCAGCAGATGCCTTCGGTCCGGCCACTCGGGTTGGTGGCCTTGGACATGAAGCCGACCAGGTCGATGACCTGCTTGCCTTCCGGTACGTTCTCGGTCAGCGCGCGGAACTTCTCGTCGCGGTTGCCCAGGATGATGATGTCGGAGCTGTCGATCACCGAGTCGAAGTCGGCGTTGAGCAAGGACGAGACGTGAGGAATCTTCGACTCGATGTAGTCCTTGTTCGCACCGTGGACACGGGCGTATTCGACGTTGCTGTCGTAGATCTTCAGGTCGAAGCCCTTGCCGATCAGCATTTCCGCCAGCTCTACCAGCGGGCTTTCACGCAGGTCGTCGGTACCGGCCTTGAAGCTCAGGCCCAGCAGGGCGACTTTGCGCTTGTCGTGGCTGGAAACGATGTCGAAGGCGTTCTGCACCTGGGATTCGTTGCTGCGCATCAGCGAGTTGAGCAGCGGCGCTTCCACGTCCAGGGAGCCGGCACGGTAGGTCAGGGCGCGAACGTCCTTGGGCAGGCAGGAACCGCCGAAGGCAAAGCCTGGGCGCATGTAGTACTGGGACAGGTTCAGAGTCTTGTCCTGGCAGACCACATCCATCACTTCACGGCCATCGACGCCGACGGCCTTGGCGATGTTGCCGATCTCGTTGGCGAAGGTCACCTTGGTGGCATGCCACACGTTGCAGGTGTACTTGATCATCTCGGCGACGGCGATGTCCTTGCGGATGATCGGCGCATCGAGCTCTTCGTACAGCGACTGCAGAACGTCACCGGAGGCGGTGTCGAACTCACCAATAACGGTCATCGGCGGTTGATCATAGTCTTTGATCGCGGTGCTTTCGCGCAGGAACTCAGGGTTTACTGCGACACCGAAATCGACGCCGGCTTTCTTGCCGGAGCAGTCTTCCAGGATCGGGATGACAACGTTTGCCACGGTGCCCGGCAATACGGTGCTGCGCACTACGATGGTGTGGCGGGTGGTCTTGTCACGCAGGACAAAACCGATCTCGCGGCACACGGCCTCGATGTAGTTCAGTTCCAGGTCGCCGTTCTTTTTGCTCGGTGTACCGACGCAAATCATCGACAAGTCAGTATCGCGAATGGCTTCGGCGAAGTTGGTCGTGCCGCGCAGTCGGCCTGTTTGAATGCCTTGCGCCAACAGCTCACCAAGACCCGGTTCAACGATTGGCGATTTGCCGGCGTTGATCATGTCGATTTTGTCTTTGGCGACATCTACGCCAACTACATCATGGCCCCGTGCAGACAGGCAACCGGCACATACTGCACCGACGTAACCCAAACCAAATATGCTAATGCGCATCGCATTTACCTCTGTTTTCATGCCATTAAATGGCCGGAGTTAATAGTGTTCAGCGGTCATCGAGCACTCGGAAGTGTGGAATGCAGGCGCCACAGTGCCGTGTGCAGGCATACTAAGTTCCGAGTGTCTAAATAAATGCACTCAAGTTGTGCGCAATGTGGCCTAGTTGTTATGACCTGCCCTGTTATGCAGCCAGTCCCTGTAAATCAAGAACGCTCGTGCAAAAAGTCTCTCACCTCTGATCCCTGGCAAAAGCCCACAAAATCAGAAGCTTGTGTGCTCGGGTGAGCACGTTATAGGGGCGCAGCCTTGGCCTTGTAGGGGATAGCAATGGTGCGTTATCTCCCATCCTTTTAAGGGTGGATCCAATTAGACGACCGTTTCGCTAAGTTGACGTGACAACTTGGTTAATCCGTTCGATGTCCTTTGTAAGTTATCTCGTACACGCTCGCCGAGAATCGTTACGGATGGTATGAGCCATGCAATTTCACATAGTTCCGATCCGCTCATCGCGATTTTCGAAATTTTTCGAAATATTATCGAAGATGGCACTGACCTCAATATGATGGCACTTACCGTTTCGGCCTTTATTAATGGGGAGTTAGCAGGGGTAGATAGTTTTGTGCCACTACCGATGAAAAAAATCGGTGCCACTACGCAAAAAACTGACGAGTGTCGAGTGAAAGAAAAGTTAGCGCAGGGGTGGTGCGATTTATTGGCGCCATGAAACTGGCGAAGTGGGCGAGGAACTAAGATGACAAATAGGGAGATGATCGAAGCCCCCGATCAGGGGGCGGTATAAGGTCATGCTTTATTCGGGGGCGTGATCACGCAGGAAAACCAGTTTGTCCCGGCTCGACTGTTGGGCGTTGAAGCGGTAGCCCTGTACATCGAATTGGCTGAGTGCCGCAGGGTCGTTGATCCGTTCCTGAATCACGAAACGACTCATCAGGCCCCGGGCTTTCTTGGCGTAGAAGCTGATGATTTTGTACTGGCCATTTTTCAGGTCGCGGAATTCGGTATCGATGACGCGCGCTTTCAGTGCGCTGCGCTTGACCGCCGAGAAGTATTCATTGGAAGCCAGGTTCAGCAGCACATCATCGCCCTGGTCGGCGAGGGCTTCGTTCAGCCATTCGCTGATGCGCGTGCCCCAGAAGGCATAAAGGTCCTTGCCCCGGGCATTGGCCAGCTTCGTGCCCATTTCCAGGCGATAGGGTTGCATCAGGTCCAATGGGCGCAGCAGGCCATAGAGGCCAGAGAGCATGCGCAGGTGCTGTTGGGCGTAGTCGAAATCGGCGTCGCCAAAACTTTGCGCATCGAGGCCTGTGTACACGTCGCCCTTGAAGGCCAGCAGCGCCTGCTTGGCGTTGGCCTGGGTAAATGCCGGTGTCCAGCTGCCGAATCGCGCGGCATTGAGGCCGCCGATCTTGTCGGAGACGTGCATCAGCTCGCTGATCTGTGCCGGCGAGAGTTCACGCAACTGTTCGATCAGCTCCTGGGAGTGATCCAGGTACTGCGGTTGGGTAAAGCGCTCGGTGGCCGGCGGTGTTTCGTAATCGAGGGTCTTGGCGGGGGAAATCACCATCAGCATGAAGTCGTCTCCTTTAAGGTGGGGCGATTCTAGGGGGTTGGCCGGGTGGACTCCAGCTATTGGGGTGATAGGTGATCGGTGGTGGTGCTTTTGTGGCGAGGGAGCTGTGGGAGCAAAGTCTGTGGGAGCAAAGCTTGCTCGCGATGAACGATGACGCAATCTTGCAGATGGACCTTGTCGCCTGCATCGCGAGCAAGCTTTGCTCCCACAGGTGTCTGCTCCCCAAGTCCGCTGACCACAAGGGTATTGGGCCAGGATCGGCTATGATGCCGCGCGGGTTTCGTTATGGAGACATCCCTTTTGCGTATCGCCCTTCTGTTATCGGCCTGGCTGTTGAGCCTGGGCGCCATTGCCGCGCCCAACGACGTCGCCACCCTGGATCGCAGCACCTGGCCGGAACAACTCACCAGCCCGACGCTGTTCGACGTGGCCTCGCGGGCCGAGATCCTGATGTTCGCCCGAGCCCTGCTGGACGTCGATGCCATGGACGAAATAGCGCTCAAGCAGTACTTGGGGCTGCGCACGGTCAATATGGTTGCGATCGACGCGCTTCGCGCCCGGCTGTGGCAGCGGTTGCTGGCCAACTACAACGTTGCCCAGCGCAGCTGCGATCAGGACGCTTCCTTCTGTTACCTGGTCGAGGACATGGCGACCCTGCGCGAAGAGGCGCGCAGGTTCCATCTGGATGACAACTCCTACTACATCAAGTGGGCTGCGCCGAGCCAGATTTTTCATACCCAGTACCGCGATGAACTGCTGCGTAAAGCTGCGCTTTTTCCGCAAACCAGTAGCGAAATTGCACGTTTCGGCGATTACGAGCGCAACGGCGAGGAGATGAACGACCGGCTGTTCCTGCTGACCTTCGACAGCGCCGCCAACGTTGTGCCGGACAACACCCCATGGCTGACCGAATACCTGCGCAAGGCGAACATGAACGGCACCTTCTTCGTGCTGGGCAAGGACATCCAGGCGCGGCTGGAAGACCGCTCGGTCAACAACCTGCAGGCGCTGTATTCGCAACAGTGCGTGGGTGTACAGGGCTGGGAGTTTCGTTCCCACAGCCATTGGCAGGACTGGCAAGACTCGGTCCGGCGCAGTGTCGAGCTGGTCAAGGGCAAGCTGCCAGAGAATTACGTGCCGCTGTTCCGTCCGCCCCAAGGCCAGCGTCGTGGCGATGCGCAAGCGTTCTTCCGCCAGCAAGGCTTGCAAGTGGCACTGTGGGACATCGACTCCCAGGACAGCAACAATCGGCTCAAGCCTGAGCAAAGCGCCCAGCGAGTGCTGACCCTGATGCTGCTGTGGCGCCACGGGGTGATCAATTTCAATGCCAAGCAGGATGGGGTGAAAACGGCGATGCCCTGGCTCATGACGCAGACGGCGCAAAGCGGAATCGGTTGGGCAGGCTGTCAGGAAGCGTTTCGCTGAAACCTGTAAAGGCCCGGAAACATTGGGGAAGGCGGAAAAACCGGTACACATTCATGACAACCGGACTTCCGACTTTAACGGCGCAACGGCGGTACGCCAAGGGTTATTCGTCACTCTGAAAAATAAACTTCAAAAAAGCGTCAAAGTGCTTTTTCCTGTCATGGTTTTTGGAGTATCAAGAAGTCAGACCGCCGAAACCTGCAACACAGGTGGCGTCTTCCAAGACCCAGATTGTGTGCAGTTCACCTGAATCCTCGCGGGTGAATTCGGTGGCTACCTCGAGGCGCAGCACTGTCACGGTATTGCGTCGAATGGCCCCCACATAGGTGACCGAGTATGGATGACCACGGACGTAGCCCTTCCTCCAACCAGCCAATCCTCTATGTACTCGATACCAACGTATTGATCCACGATCCAAACGCGCTCCTGAACTTCGAAGAACACCACGTTGCCATCCCGATGACCGTGCTTGAGGAGCTGGACAAGCTCAAGAGCGGACACCACAGCGTTGCGGCCGAATGCCGGCAGGCGATCCGCCTGATCGACAAGACCCTGGGTGATGCCTCCCCGGAAGACGTTGAGCTCGGCGTGCCGATCCAGCGCGGCAAAAGTGGTCCCAAGGGCCTGCTTTCGATCCTGATGAGCAAGCGCACCGAACCCAACCTGGTGCTGCCTGAACACCTGAACGACAACATCATCATCAACCAGTTGATCGACCTGCACGCGCGCACCAAGGACCAGGCCGTGGTGCTGGTGACCAAAGACATCAACATGCGCCTCAAGGCCCGCGCCTGCGGGATCGCGGCGGAGGACTACAGCACCGACCAACTGGTCGACGACGTCTCGCTGTTGCCCAACGGCTACCACAACATGACCGGCTCATTCTGGGACCGTGTGAGCAAGGTCGAGACCCGCCAGGACCACGGCCGCACCTGGCACCAGGTGCAACTGATCGACAACCTGCCGGCCGTGCACATCAACGAGTTCATCATCGACGAACAAGGCTTCGTCGGCTGGATCAAGGAAATCCAGGTCGACAAGCTGCTGATCCTCGACTTGCACCAGGAACCTTTGCTGCATCAGGAAGCCTGGGGTCTCAAACCTCGTGACATCTACCAGAGCCTGGCGTTGTTCGCCTTGCTCGACCCGGATATCCACCTGGTCAACCTGTCCGGCGCCGCCGGTTCCGGCAAGACCATCCTGGCCCTGGCCGCTGCCATCGAGCAGACCATGGTCAGCAAACGCTACCGGCGCATCATCGCCACCCGCAGCGTGCAGGGCCTGGACCAGGAAATCGGTTTCCTGCCCGGTACCGAAGCGGAGAAAATGGAGCCATGGCTGGGGGCGATCACCGACAACCTCGAAGCCTTGCACATGGATGACGAAAGCACCCATGGCAGCGTCGACTACATCCTCAGCAAAGTGCCGTTGCAGTTCAAATCCCTCAACTACATTCGTGGACGTAGCTTCCAGCAGAGCCTGATCCTGATCGACGAATGCCAGAACCTGACCCCGCACCAGATGAAAACCATCATCACTCGTGCCGGTGCCGGTTCCAAAGTGGTGTGCCTGGGTAACCTGGCGCAGATCGACACCCCTTACCTGTCCGCGACCAGCTCCGGGCTGACCTACCTGACCGAACGCTTCAAGGACTTCCCCAACGGGGTCCACATCACCCTGCAGGGCGTACCGCGCTCGATCCTGGCCGAATACGCCGAATCCCACCTGTAACCCCAGACAAACCGGGCGACCCTATGGTCGCCCGGTTTTTCATGCCTGACACATAACTCCTGTGGGAGCGGGCTTGCTCGCGAAGGCGGTGTATCAGTTGACATATATGCTGCCTGACACGCCCCCTTCGCGAGCAAGCCCGCTCCCACAGGTAAATGCGGTGTTTTGCAAATTGCAGGTGCGACAATCAGCCCTGCCGGAATCTGACCCACAGGTTTACAATCGACACTCCCGATCAGGAGTATCCCTGTGCTGACTCATCTCGATTCCCAAGGTCGCGCCAACATGGTCGACGTGACCGACAAGGCCGTGACGTTCCGTGAAGCCACGGCCGAGGCCTTTGTGCGCATGCTGCCCGACACGCTGCAGATGATCGTCAGCGGCGGTCACCCCAAGGGCGATGTGTTCGCCGTCGCGCGCATTGCCGGCATCCAGGCGGCCAAGAAAACCAGCGACTTGATTCCGCTCTGCCACCCGCTGCTGCTCACCAGCGTCAAGGTCGAGCTCAATGCCGAAGGCGAGGACCGGGTGCGCATCGTTGCCCGCTGCAAACTGTCGGGGCAGACCGGCGTGGAAATGGAGGCCCTCACCGCCGCCAGCGTCGCCGCGCTGACCATTTACGACATGTGCAAGGCCGTCGACCGTGGCATGACCATCGAAGGCGTGCGGGTGCTGGAAAAACTCGGCGGCAAGAGCGGCCATTTCCAGGCGGATGCGTCATGAAAATCAACGTGAAGTTCTTTGCCCGTTACCGTGAAGCGCTTGGTGTGGATTCGGTAAAGGTGGAAGGTGATTTCGCCACGGTCGACGATGTGCGCGTGCTGCTTGCCCAGCGTGACGGGGCCGAGGTGCTGAAGGAGCAAAACCTGATGTGCGCGCGCAACGAAGACCTGTGCCAGCTCGACGAACCGCTGGCGGACGGCGATGAAGTGGCGTTTTTCCCCACCGTGACCGGAGGCTGAGCCATGGCGATTCGTGTGCAGGTCGAACCGTTCGACGCAGGGGGCGAAGTCAACGCGATGCACGCGGCTAATGTCGGCGTGGGGGCGGTGGTGAGTTTTGTCGGCTACGTGCGTGACTTCAATGACGGCCTCGATGTGTCCGGGATGTTCCTGGAGCATTATCCGGGCATGACCGAAAAAGCCCTGGGCAAGATTGCCACCGAGGCCGAGCAGCGCTGGCCATTGCTCAAGCTGGAGGTGCTGCACCGTATCGGTGCCCTGGAGCCGGGCGAGCCGATCGTCTTCGTCGGTGCCGCCAGTGCCCATCGCCAGGCGGCGTTCGACGCCTGCGCCTTTGTCATGGACTACCTCAAGACCCGAGCGCCGTTCTGGAAGAAGGAAAACACCATCGACGGCCCGCGCTGGGTCGAAGGGCGGGACAGTGATCATGCGGCGGCGGATCGCTGGAAGCAGTAAGCAGCAAGCAAACTGTTGTTTTTTCGCAGCCCATAAGTCCGTCTTCGCGAGCAAGCCCGCTCCCACAGGGAATTTGTGTTGTACACAGCATGTGTGTTCGGCACAGATCCTTGTGGGAGCGGGCTTGCTCGCGAAGGGGCCAGCAGCCTCCCATCACATTCCCTTGTTTCCCCAATTGACGATATGTACATTAAAGTCCAGTATGGATTTATAAGTACATAAAAATCATTGCCCCACCTTTCTCTGCCAAACCAACAACAACCCGCGAGAGATCGATCATGAAGAAACTTCCCCTCATCACCGGCCTGGCCTTGAGCCTGTTGGCCTCCAGCAGTCTGTTCGCCGCTGAGAAAACCTTGCGCATCGGCATCGAGGCGGCTTATCCGCCGTTTGCTTCCAAGACCTCGGAAGGGAAGATCGAGGGGTTCGACTACGACATCGGCAATGCCCTGTGCGCGCAGATGCAGGTCAAGTGCGAGTGGATCGAAGGCGAGTTCGACGGGCTGATTCCGTCGCTCAAGGTGAAGAAGATCGACTTGGCGCTGTCGTCCATGACCATCACCGAAGAGCGCAAGAAGTCGGTGGATTTCACCCACAAGTACTACTTCACCTCATCGCGCCTGGTCATGAAGGAAGGGGCGGTGGTCGATGACCAGTACGCCAGCCTCAAGGGCAAGACCGTTGGTGTGCAACGGGCCACCACCACGGACCGCTTCGCCACTGAAGTCTTCGAACCCAAGGGCGTGACGGTCAAGCGCTACAGCAACAACGAAGAAATCTACATGGACCTGGCGTCCGGTCGCCTCGACGCGATTTTCGCCGACACCATCCCGCTGGAAGACTTCCTGTCGATGCCTCGTGGCAAGGGCTACGCGTTTGTCGGCCCTGAGCTCAAGGACCCCAAATACGTCGGCGAAGGCGCCGGTATCGCGGTGCGCAAAGGCAATACCCAACTGGTGGCGGACTTGAACAAGGCCATCGATGGGATTCGGGCCAATGGGGAGTATCAGAAGATCCAGGGCAAGTATTTCAAGTCAGACATCTACGGCGACTGAAACATCGCCTTCGCGAGCAAGCCCGCTCCCACATTGGATCTTCGTCGGACATAAATCTTGTGTTCAGCGCAAATCCCTTGTGGGAGCGGGCTTGCTCGCGAAGGCGTCAGGCCAGGCAACAAGAATCTTAGCCCTTCAACTCCTTCAAATGCTTGTACACCGTCGCCCGCCCCATGTTCAGCACATTGGCCACATAGTTGGACGCGCTCTTGCCCTTGAACGCGCCTTCGGCATGCAGCGCCAGCACCAGCTCGCGTTTGTGGTCGCGGGTCAGCAGGTTCAGGCTCAGCTGACGCTCGCGCATCCAGGCATGCAGGAAGGTGTTGATTCGCTCCTGCCAGTCATCGCGAAACAGTGAGTCCGGCTGAGGAATCAACTTGCCGGGTGACAGGAACAGATCCAGTGCGGCCTTGGCATTCTCGAACAGCGAAATATTCAGGTTGATGCACAGCACCGCCAGCGGATGCCCGTTGGCGTCGCGCAGTACGCTGCTGAGGCTGCGAATCTTCTGTCCGTCCCAGTTCAATTTTTCGTAGGGCCCGATGTTACGTTCGCTGACGTCCTCGCTGAGCATGTCCTCCAGGGACGAGTCATCGCCAATCTCGCGCTTGGACAGGTTATTGGCGATGTAATCGACTTTCTGGGTGCGCAGGTCGTGCAGTACCACTTCGGCGTGAGGGTAGAACAGCGTGGCGATGGCATCGGCGATGGTGCGGAAGTTGTCCAGCACCGGATCGGGTGGCGAGGCAGTCATGACAGGGCTCCAGGCAGCGTCAGCGCCCCGTGAAACAGGGGCGCGGGGGAGTGTGCCGCAATCGCGGCGATGCGTCACCTCAAGGTGGCTCAGCCCAGGCGCTCGGGTGACAGCATGGCGATGCTCAGGCCGAAACGGGCCAGGGCCTCGGGCAGCGGTTCACCACGCACCAGTGCCGCGCTGGCCTGGCCCATGGCCGGCGAGGTCTGGATGCCGTAGCCGCCCTGGGCCGCGACCCAGAACAGTCCGGGCACCTGTGGATCGAAGCCGGACAGCAAATCACCGTCGGGCACGAAACTGCGCAACCCGGCCCAGGTGCGGGTCGGGCGGCGGATGGTCAGGGTGGTGGCTTCTTCGATCTGGTAGATGCCCATGGCAATGTCGAGTTCTTCGGGCTGCACGTCGTGAGGTTCCACCGGATCGGCGTTGGCCGGTGAGCCGAGGAACATGCCAGCGTCGGGCTTCATATAGAAGGATTCGTCCAGGCTCACCAGCATCGGCCAGTCATGGATATCCACGCCCTCGGGCCCGGCAAAAATGAACGCGGCACGCCGCTTGGGCTGCAACCCCAACTTTCGAGCGCCGGCCATTTCGGCAATGTGATCGGCCCATGCGCCGGCTGCGTTGATCAGAACCGGTGCGGTGAACGTCTGGTTGGCGGTTTTCACCTGCCACAGCCCCTGATCATCGCGGCTCAATTGCTGCACTTCGCTGTCGGTGTGCACTTCACCGCCACTGCGACGAATACCGCGCAGGTAGCCTTGGTGCAGTGCATCGGTGTCAATGTCGCAGGCCGTGGGGTCGTAGATCGCCCCGTGGACCTTGTCCCGTCGCAGGATCGGCAGCCGCACACAGGCCTCGTCGGCGCTGAGCAGTTGCATCTGCGGCACGGTGGCCTTGGCGCTGAGGTACTGGTTGTTCAACTCGGCCGGGTCACCGGTGAAGTCCACGGTCATTTCGCCCCGTGGGGTCAGCAAGGGGTGTTCGCAGAAACCGGCCGGCGGGGCGTCGAAAAAATCCCGGCTGGCCTGGGTCAGCGCCCGCACCTGTGGGGTGCCGTAGGCGGCGGTATACAACGCCGCCGAGCGTCCGGTGGAGTGGTAGGCCGGATGGGATTCGCGTTCGAGCACAATCACCCGGCCGTGGGGGGCGAGCCAGTAACCGGTGGATGCACCGGCAATGCCGCCGCCGATGATGATGAAGTCTGCTGAGGTCATGAAGCTCTCCTGTCGAGCACATTGCCGGACGTTCGCGGAACCTGTGGGAGCGGGCTTGCTCGCGAAGGCGGCAGCACATTCAACATTGATGTGGCAGACGCACCGCTTTCGCGAGCAAGCCCGCTCCCACAGGGAATCGAGTTGTGTCAGTGGTGGTGCAACCGGTAAAGCGCATTCGCCAGCGCAACATCTTCCAGGCCCAGACCGATGGAGCGGAAGAACACATGGCGTTGGTAGTCGGGACGCGCCACGTGTTCGCTGAGCAATTCGGGCAAATCGCCGACAATGCGCGACGCGTCCCAGCCATGCAGTTCGCCGGCAATCAGCATCTCACCGGCCGAGCCCGGGGTGGTCTGACGATAGTCGCAGAACACGTCCATGTCGTTGAGGCTTTGAGGGGGGACTTCATGGGCGCGTGGGGCGTTGGTGCTGATGGAGGTGATCAGCGCCGGTTTGCCCAGGGTCTGCGGATCGAACACCGCTTTGGCGGACGAGGTGCAGAGCATCACCACGTCGGCGTCATGCAGCGCGGCTTCAAGGGAGTCGGCGATGTGCAGGCGTGGGTCCAGGCCGGTGATGGAGGCAAGTGCTTGCGCTGACTTGGTCTTCAGACCTGGTGAATAGAGGCTGATCGTTTGCCAGTCCCGCAGGCCCTTGACGTACTGCACGTGCGCCCGCGCCACCGCACCGCTGCCGATGATCGCCAGGCGCCGGGCGTTGTGCGGGGCGAGGGCATCGACGGCAACAGCCGTGGTGGCAGCGGTGCGAGCGGTGGTCAACTCGGCGGCATCGCACAACAGCAGCGGCTGGCCTGTCTGCATCGACATCAGCAAGGTCCAGGCGGTCACCAGCGGGCCTTGCTCGCGCACGATATAGGGCGAGGTCTTGACCCCGTAGACCTGGTCTTCAGCCAGCACCCCGAGGTAGTTGATGAAGTCCCCGGCGCCCTGGGGAAACACCACCAGTTGCTGGGGCGGCTGCACCGCTTGCCCGGCGGCGAGGTCGCGGAACAGCTTGCGCAGGATGTGCGGTACGTCGATTTGCCCGAGCAGTTCTCGGGCCTGGGCTTGGGTCATCACATAGGGCGTGCTGGACATGGAGGGCTCCGGGAAGCTGCTTGTAAACTAATTTGTCCATTATGGACTTTTAGTTTAATCGAGCAATATCCAAGGCAAAAAAAAGCGCAGCCTGTTTTGGCTGCGCTGATCGTTCCCACGCTCTGCGTGGGAATGCCTCGATGGACGCTCTGCGTCCGTCTCGATGCTAAGGGCGCTTGCGCTCGACCGGTCGCAACAGGTGGGTCGGGGGCATTTCGCAACTGATCTTGCGGCCCAGCAACGTTTCGATCGACGGCAACTGGTAGGAATCATCTTCGCCAGCGAAGCTGATCGAAACCCCGGCGGCCCCGGCGCGACCGGTACGGCCGATGCGGTGCACGTAGTCGTCCGGCACTTCCGGCAGGGTGAAGTTGATCACGTGGCTGATGCCGTCGATGTGGATGCCGCGACCGGCCACGTCAGTGGCGACCAATACGCGGATCTTGCCTTCACGGAAACCCTCGAGGGTCTTGATGCGCTTGTGCTGCGGCACGTCGCCCGAGAGCTGGGCCGCGTTGACGCCATCGCGCACCAGGCGTTCTTCGATACGCCGCACTTCATCCTTGCGGTTGGCGAACACCATCACCCGTTCCCAACCGTTGTCGTTGACCAGGTTGTAGAGCAGCTTGTACTTGTCGGCACCGGCCACGGCATAGATGTGCTGCTCGACGTTTTCGCTGGCGACGTTTAGCGCCTCGATCTCGACGATGGACGGATCGGTGGTCCATTGCTTGGCCAGGTTCATCACGTCTTCGGTGAAGGTGGCGGAGAACAGCAGGGTCTGGCGTTCGCTTTTCGGTGGGGTCTGGCGAATGATCTGGCGCACTTGCGGGATGAAGCCCATGTCGAGCATGCGGTCGGCTTCGTCCAGCACCATCACTTCGACCATGTCCAGGTGCACGTCGCCGCGCTGGTTGAAGTCCAGCAGGCGGCCCGGGGTGGCGACCAGGATGTCGCAGTGGCGGGCTTCGAGGTGCTTGAGCTGCTTGTCGAAGTCCATGCCGCCCACGAACGTCATGACGTTCAGGCCGGTGTACTTGGTCAGGTCGGCGGCATCCTTGGCGATCTGCACCACCAGCTCGCGGGTCGGCGCGATGATCAGCGCCCGTGGCTCGCCCATGTAGCGTTCCTTGGGCGGCGGGGTCTGGAGCAACTGGGTGATGATGGAGATCAGAAACGCGGCGGTCTTGCCGGTGCCGGTCTGGGCGCGACCGATGGCGTCTTTGCCCGCGAGGGTGAAGCCCAGCACCTGCGCCTGGATCGGCGTGCAATACGGGAACCCCAGGTCCTGGATGGCATGCATCAGTTCCGGGGCGAGCTTGAAGTCGTGGAAGCGGGTCTTGCCTTCCTGGGGTTCTACGACGAAGTCCTCGAGCTTCCAGGCGACGACCGGCGGTTTCGGTGCGCGCTCGCGGCGTGGCTTGGGGGCTTCGTTGCGTGGTTTCTCGGGCGCGGGGGCCGTAACAGGCTGGGCGACGGGTTCTTTTGTTGCCTGTGCAACAGGGGCCGCCCGGCGCGGTTGTTGCGCATCGGTATGGCTCGGGCCGTGGGTCGGCGCTGTGGAGCCAGGCGCGAGTTGCTCGGCCTCGCTTTTACCGAACATCTTCTTGAGTGCTTTGAGCACGGTCATCTCATCGATTGGTTAAGGAATGTACGCCGGCCAGTGTAATGCAAGAAACGGGCGCGGCGTAGTGTGATCGTCAAAGGACCGGCGTGGCGATCGGCCTCTTAGCGTAACCGCTCGGCCAGCCAGGTGCCGATGTCGCGAATCTCCTCGGGTAACACTTCGTGGCCCATTGGGTATTCTTGCCATGTCACGGTGACACCATGCTGCTTTAAATACTCTTTCGCGGTCCGGCCCATGGGGTTGAGTACCACTTCGTCGTATTGCCCGTGCAGCGCCAGCACCGGAATGCGTTGCTGGCTGGCCGACAATTGCAGCTCATCGCTGAAAGTCGGTGCATAAGTAGACAGCGCGATCACGCCGCCCAGCGGGCCCTGCCATTTCACGAATGCCGTGTGATAGACCACCGCGCCGCCTTGGGAGAAGCCCGCCAGGAAAATCCGCGAGGCGTCTATTCCGCTGGCTCGCTGGGTTTCGACCAGGTCGATGACCCGTTGTGCCGAGGCTTCGAGTTGCTGTTCGTCAATGGCCCGCGCCGGGCTCAAGGCACGGATGTCGTACCAACTGGGCATGGCGTAGCCGCCGTTGATCGTTACCGGCTGGGTCGGTGCCTGGGGTAGAACGAAACGTGTGGTGAGCAGGCTTTGCTGCAACATTTCGGCGACCGGCAGGAAATCAAAACGATCGGCGCCCAGGCCGTGGAGCCAGATAACGCACGCGTCGACAGTGCTGCTGGGCTCGAGAATCAGGGGGTCGGTCATGGCTGTGCTCCAAATCTGTGCGGGTGCGCTCAATCAGTGCGTGATTACAGTGCGTTCCCGGTGTCTCAGTTAATTAGATGTCGCAAAGTTGAAAGTTTTTGTCTTGACGAGTTTTACATGGCCTAAGCGCAGCGGTCTGGTACGGGCTTTGCTATGGGTGTACCTGAGTGATGATTCTTACGCTGTGCGGTAACACTATCAGTTCGCCGCGCCGCATGGGATATCAGAAATCCGGTGATGAATGTTCGCCAACAGCCGTTACGGGCATCGCGAACGTGAAGGGCTACAGCCCGTTCGGCCGATTGGTGAGAGATGGGCATGACCACTGTTTACGGACATCCTCATTATTAGACTCATAGCGAAGGTCCAGACGTCGGTTGACCCTAAAAAAAGCCAACAAGGGTCGGCAATGCCCCAAAAGGGTGCGATAGGGCTCGAGCTCCGACACAACAAGAGCAAAACTGGAGGTTTGAATGAAGTTACTGAAATCCACCCTGGCAGTCGTGACTGCAGCTGCAGTACTCGGTGTCAGCGGGTTCGCTCAGGCGGGTGCAACCCTGGATGCCGTGCAGAAGAAAGGTTTTGTGCAATGTGGTGTGAGTGATGGCCTGCCGGGTTTCTCGGTGCCTGATTCGACCGGCAAGATCGTCGGCATCGACGCTGACTTCTGCCGTGCCGTTGCCGCTGCGGTATTCGGCGATGCGACCAAGGTCAAGTTCAGCCAGTTGAACGCCAAGGAGCGCTTCACCGCGCTGCAGTCGGGCGAAATCGACATGCTCTCGCGCAACTCCACCATGACCAGCTCCCGTGATGCGGGCATGGGCCTGAAGTTCCCTGGCTTCATCACCTACTATGACGGCATCGGTTTCCTGGCTAACAGCAAATTGGGCGTCAAGAGCGCCAAGGAACTGGACGGTGCGACTATCTGCATCCAGGCCGGTACCACTACCGAGCTGAACGTGTCCGACTACTTCCGCGCCAATGGCCTGAAGTACACCCCGATCACTTTCGACACCTCCGATGAAAGCGCCAAGTCGCTGGAATCCGGCCGTTGCGACGTGCTGACCTCCGACAAGTCCCAACTGTTCGCCCAGCGCAGCAAGCTGGCGTCGCCGAAGGACTATGTGGTTCTGCCGGAAACCATCTCCAAGGAGCCACTGGGCCCGGTCGTGCGTAATGGCGACGACGAGTGGCTGGCCGTTGTGCGTTGGACTGGCTACGCCATGCTCAATGCTGAAGAAGCCGGCATCACTTCGAAAAACGTCGAGGCTGAAGCCAAGGCTACCAAGAACCCAGACGTTGCTCGTATGCTCGGTGCTGACGGCGAGTACGGCAAGGACTTGAAGCTGCCGAAGGACTGGGTCGTGCAGATCGTCAAGCAAGTCGGCAACTACGGCGAAATGTTCGAGCGCAACCTCGGCAAGGACACCCCGCTGCAGATCGATCGCGGTCTGAACGCGCTGTGGAACGCAGGCGGCATCCAATACGCACCACCAGTGCGCTGATGGTTCTATCACCCGGTGGGCCAACCACCGGGTGATGTTCTGTTCCATTCTTTGCGGGGCACTTCATGCAAAATTCAATCGGCGCACCTAAGCAGAGGCTCAGCCTCAGCGATCCACGAGTGCGTGCGTGGGTATTTCAGATCGTCACCATCGTGGCGGTTATTTCGCTGGGCTGGTTTCTGTTCGATAACACGCAGACCAACCTGGAACACCGGGGCATCACTTCCGGTTTCGGCTTTCTGGAGCGCAGCGCCGGGTTCGGCATCGCCCAACACCTGATCGACTACACCGAAGCGGACAGCTATGCCCGCGTCTTTGTCATCGGTTTGCTCAATACCCTCCTGGTGACCTTCATTGGCGTGATTCTGGCGACCATCCTGGGGTTCATCATCGGCGTCGCACGCTTGTCGAAGAACTGGATCATCTCCAAGCTGGCGACCGTCTATGTGGAGGTTTTCCGTAACATTCCACCGCTGTTGCAAATCCTGTTCTGGTACTTCGCCGTATTCCTGACGATGCCGGGACCACGGGCTGCCCACAATTTCGGTGACACCTTCTTCGTCAGCAGTCGCGGCCTCAACATACCGGCGGCGCTGGTAGCGGAAGGGTTCTGGCCGTTCGTGGCCAGTGTCGTGCTGGCGATCGTCGCCATCGTGCTGATGACCCGCTGGGCCAACAAGCGTTTCGAAGCGACCGGCGAGCCGTTCCACAAATTCTGGGTGGGCCTGGCGCTGTTCCTGGTGATCCCGGCACTGTGCGCCGCGATCTTCGGTGCGCCTGTGCATTGGGAAATGCCGGAACTCAAGGGTTTCAACTTCGTCGGTGGCTGGGTATTGATCCCGGAGCTGCTGGCCTTGACCCTGGCCTTGACCGTGTACACCGCGGCGTTCATCGCCGAGATCGTGCGCTCGGGCATCAAGTCCGTGAGCCATGGCCAGACCGAGGCGGCCCACTCGCTGGGCCTGCGCAACGGTCCGACCCTGCGCAAGGTGATCATCCCGCAAGCCTTGCGCGTGATCATCCCGCCGTTGACCAGCCAATACCTGAACCTGGCGAAAAACTCGTCCCTGGCCGCCGGTATCGGTTACCCGGAAATGGTTTCGCTGTTTGCTGGCACGGTGTTGAACCAGACCGGTCAGGCCATCGAGGTGATCGCGATCACCATGAGTGTGTACCTGGCGATCAGTATCAGCATTTCCTTGCTGATGAACTGGTACAACAAGCGCATTGCGCTGATCGAGCGGTGAGGAAAAGCGCATGACATCCCATACTTTCAAACCTGATATGCCGCCACCGAGCAAAGTGTTCGGGCCGGTGGCATGGATGCGCGCGAACATGTTCTCCAGCTGGCTCAACACCTTGCTGACATTGTTCGCGTTCTACCTGATCTACCTGATAGTTCCACCGATCATCGGTTGGGCGATCCTCGATGCCAACTGGGTCGGCACCACCCAGGCCGACTGCACCAAGGAGGGCGCCTGCTGGGTGTTCATCCAACAGCGTTTCGGCCAGTTCATGTACGGCTATTACCCGACGGGCCTGCGCTGGCGCGTAGACCTGACCGTGTGGGCGGCAGTGCTTGGTGTGGCGCCGCTGTTCATCTCGCGCTTCCCGCGCAAGGCGATCTACGGCCTCAGCTTCCTGGTGCTTTACCCGATCATTGCCTGGTGCCTGCTGCACGGTGGCGTTTTCGGTCTGGATACCGTAGCGACCAGCCAGTGGGGCGGCCTGATGCTGACGTTGGTGATTGCCACCGTCGGTATCGTCGGCGCATTACCGCTGGGTATCGTCCTGGCCCTGGGCCGGCGCTCGAACATGCCGGCGATCCGTGTAGTCTGCGTGACCTTCATCGAGTTCTGGCGCGGTGTGCCGTTGATCACGGTGCTGTTCATGTCGTCGGTGATGCTGCCGCTGTTCTTGCCCGAAGGCATGAACTTCGACAAGCTGCTGCGCGCACTGATCGGGGTGATCCTGTTCCAGTCGGCCTACGTGGCCGAAGTGGTGCGCGGCGGCCTGCAAGCCATTCCCAAGGGCCAGTATGAAGCGGCCGCGGCGATGGGCCTGGGTTACTGGCGCAGCATGGGCCTGGTGATTCTGCCGCAAGCCCTGAAGCTGGTGATCCCGGGTATCGTCAACACCTTCATTGCGTTGTTCAAGGACACGAGCCTGGTGATCATCATCGGCCTGTTCGACCTGCTCAACAGCGTGAAACAAGCTGCCGCCGACCCGAAATGGCTGGGCATGGCCACTGAAGGCTATGTGTTCGCCGCCCTGGTGTTCTGGATTTTCTGTTTTGGTATGTCCCGCTATTCCATGCATTTGGAACGCAAGCTGGACACTGGCCACAAGCGTTAGGAGCGTAGTTTATGAGTGAAGCGATCAAACAGCCTGTGAGCCCTGAAGGCATTATTCAGATGCAGGGCGTCAACAAGTGGTACGGCCAGTTCCACGTGTTGAAAGACATCAACCTGAACGTCAAGCAGGGCGAGCGTATCGTGCTGTGCGGCCCGTCGGGCTCCGGCAAGTCCACCACCATCCGCTGCCTCAACCGTCTGGAAGAGCACCAGCAGGGTCGCATCGTGGTCGACGGCGTGGAACTGACCAACGACCTCAAGCAGATCGAAGCGATCCGCCGTGAAGTCGGCATGGTGTTCCAGCATTTCAACCTGTTCCCGCACCTGACCATCCTGCAGAACTGCACCCTGGCGCCGATGTGGGTACGCAAGATGCCCAAGCGCAAGGCCGAGGAAATCGCCATGCATTACCTGGAGCGCGTACGCATTCCAGAGCAGGCGCACAAGTACCCGGGCCAGCTCTCCGGCGGTCAGCAACAGCGTGTGGCCATCGCCCGTGCCCTGTGCATGAAGCCGAAAATCATGCTGTTCGACGAGCCGACCTCGGCCCTCGACCCGGAAATGGTGAAAGAGGTGCTGGACACCATGATCGGTCTGGCCGAAGACGGCATGACCATGCTCTGCGTGACCCACGAAATGGGCTTCGCCCGCACCGTGGCCAACCGCGTGATCTTCATGGACAAGGGTGAAATCGTCGAACAGGCCGCGCCGAACGACTTCTTCGATAACCCGCAGAATGATCGTACCAAGCTGTTCCTGAGCCAGATCCTGCATTGATCCGGCCTTAGGCAGTGAAATAAGCCCGGACTTGTCCGGGTTTATTTTTTTCTGCTTCGGCTGCTCAGGAAGTCTTGAGGATTTCGTGCTCCTTGTGCACCGTCGTCTTGAATCCTCTCAAGTCCGCGCCTTCAGCCAGGGTTCGTGCATCTGCAAGCAAATGCGGGTAGCGATCAAGCAGGCGCATCAGCAGCATCAACGCTTTTGGTGGCAATACCTCACCGCGCTCATAGCGGGAAAACGCGTTGTGCCCGCCACCTGACAAAAACGAAACCGCTTCTTTTTGCGACAGATGCAGTTTGCGACGTATGCGTTTCATTTCTTCGCCAATCATTCTCCTGGCCGCGTTGACCAGCTCATCACCTGCGTGGTCGTAGCGATCCGAGCAGCTTGAATCGAGCTCGACTTCGCCGCACATCTGACATTCCCAGCCAGACAAGTCATCGACCCGGCGTTCCAGTCCCTTGACGCTCATGGTTTCGCCGCGACCTTCGAAATGCAACATGCCCTCCTGGGCACCACAGCTGAAGCACTGCTGATTTTTCATGAGTTTTTCTCCTTGAAGGAAATTACCGGTGGGCCTCCACTGGGGTGGCACGTTACCTTCAGGTAAATCTCCAGACCGTGTGAATGGGCGTGATAGACGTCATGCCAGACTCGATGATCGTCATAGGTAGTCATCGATTTGTAGAACTGTTTTCGCTCAAGCCCATGGATGAGCTGCTGCATGTCCGAGACGTTTAAACCGAGCGTCCGAGCAGTGTTCTTCGCAGTGCTGGTGAAAGCTTTCCCTTTAAGCCGCCTGACATCCGCCTGTATCGCCACCAAGGCGTAATGGGGTGTGTTCTTTTCCATGGAACGGTGTGCCTTGTCCTTAAAATTACCCTTAAAGGGTAATATTGACTAATCGAAAATTTCGCTCCTTTTCCGTCCCATTGACCCTAGGCAATTGCCGTCCTACGCGAAGCTGACTAACATGTCAGAAAATTCATCCTATGATTGGATGAAAGGGTGGACTCTATGTCAGATATTTCTCCATTAATGAAACGCTCCCTGGTCGATCAGGCCTTGGAGCAATTGCGTCGGCGTATCAGTGACGGGGTATGGACCGTCGGCCAGCGCTTGCCCACCGAGCCGGAATTGGTGGCGGAGCTGGGGATCAGCCGCAACACCGTGCGCGAAGCCATGCGCGTGCTGGCGTTTTCTGGACTGATCGAGATCCGCCAGGGCGACGGCAGCTACGTGCGGGCGGTGGTCGATCCGCTGGATACCCTCAAGGTGCTGTCGCGCTGTTCGCTGGAACAGGCCCGGGAAACCCGGCACATCCTGGAAGTAGAGGCCATTGGCCTGGCGGCGCTGCGGCGCACCGATGAAGATGTATTGGCCTTGCGCCAGGCGCTGAAAACCAGTGGCGAGCATTACCACGGCGACCTGGAGCACTACATCGCCTGCGACCTGGTGTTTCATCGCCTGTTGGTGGACGCCGCGCACAACCCTGCGCTGAGCGAACTCTATCGCTACTTTTCCAGCGTCATCGGCGCACAGTTGCGCCAGAGCCTCAACATCATTCCCCGCCATCAACATGTGTTCGACCTGCACGTCGAAATCCTCGAAGCCGTCGAACGCCAAGACCCGGAGCAGGCCAAGGCCCTGTGCCGGCAGTTGATCAATGAACCCTGAAGCAGAGCTTTCCATGTCCCGCGATCCGTTTGACCGCACCCCTTTGACGGCGCCCAAACGCGCCGCCGAACTCGAAGAATTGCTGATCGATGCCGAAGCCGATGACGAGCAGGCCCAGCAGCGCCCTCCGCTGGTGCGCCGGCCTTGGTTGTTGCTGCTCGGACTGATCCTGGTGGCGCTGAACCTGCGTCCGGCGTTGTCGAGCATGGCGCCGTTGCTCAGCGAAGTATCAAGAAGCCTAGGCCTGTCGGCTGCCCAGGCCGGTTTGCTGACCACATTGCCTGTGCTTTGCCTGGGCCTGTTTGCGCCGCTGGCGCCGGTGCTGGCGCGGCGCTTCGGTGCTGAGCGCGTGGTGTTGGGGATCTTGCTGACACTGGCGGGCGCGATTGTGTTGCGCAGTGCGTTCGGTCAGGTCGGGCTATTTGTCGGCAGCATCCTGGCCGGCGCGAGTATCGGTGTGATCGGCGTGCTGTTGCCGGGCATCGTCAAGCGTGACTTCGCCAAACAGGCCGGCGCCATGACCGGCGTCTACACCATGGCGCTGTGCCTGGGCGCGGCGATGGCGGCCGGGGCGACGGTGCCGTTGAGCGAACACCTTGGCCACAGCTGGGCCCTGGGCCTGGGCTTCTGGGTGGTCCCGGCGCTGCTGGCCGCGATGTTCTGGTTACCGCAAGTGGGCGAGAAACACGGTGCCCACCAAGTGGCGTACCGGGTCCGCGGCTTGCTGCGAGATCCCCTGGCCTGGCAAGTGACCTTGTACATGGGGTTGCAATCGTCCCTGGCCTACATCGTCTTTGGCTGGCTGCCGTCGATCCTGATTGGACGCGGCCTGACGCCGACCCAGGCCGGGCTGGTGCTGTCCGGTTCGGTCATCGTGCAGTTGATCAGTTCCCTCGCGGCGCCCTGGTTGGCAACACGTGGCAAGGACCAGCGCCTGGCCATCGTGATCGTCATGCTCATGGTCCTGGGCGGGTTGTTCGGTTGCCTCTACGCTTCGCTCGATGGCTTGTGGGGCTGGGCGATCTTGCTGGGCCTGGGGCAGGGCGGATCATTCAGCCTGGCGCTCACGCTGATCGTGCTGCGTTCGCGGGACGCCCACGTGGCCGCCAACCTGTCCAGCATGGCCCAGGGCTTCGGCTATACGCTGGCGTCGCTGGGGCCGTTCGCGGTGGGTGTGGTCCACGACTTGACCGGCGGCTGGAATGCCCTGGGCTGGATCTTCGGCCTGGTTGGCCTGGGGGCGATCATCGCCGGCATCGGCGCGGGCCGGGCGTTGTACGTCGGGGTCAGCAGCGAAAGGGTCACTGACCTTCGTTGATATCATTTTCATGGCGAATGACGATAGTCTTCCCGGTGGCGGCAGATTATCGTGCTGGCCTACTGAAACGTTTTTCGGAGCCTGTCCATGAGTGATGCCCACAACGCCTTGATCACCCGTTTCTATCAGGCCTTCCAGCGCCTGGATGCCGAAGCCATGAGCGCCTGCTACACCGACGACGTGCTGTTCAGCGACCCGGCGTTCGGCGAACTGCGCGGGCGCGATGCCGGTGACATGTGGCGCATGCTCACGACCCGGGCCAAGGACTTTTCCCTGACCTTCGATAACGTGCGCAGCGATGAGCGTACCGGTGGTGCTCATTGGGTGGCGACGTACCTGTTCAGCCAGACCGGCAACATCGTGATCAATGACATTCAGGCGCGCTTCGTTTTTCGCGATGGCAAGATCTGCGAGCACCATGACAGTTTCGACCTGTGGCGCTGGTCCCGCCAGGCGCTGGGCACCAAGGGCCTGTTGCTGGGCTGGACGCCGCTGGTGCGCAACGCCGTCAGGGCCCAGGCCATCAAGGGCTTGCGGGCGTTCCAGGCCAGTCGCTGATAAGATCGCGGCTTGTCTTTGCCGATCTGTTGAACATCTTGTGACGACTGCTGCCCCCTCTCCCGATCTGCCTGCACAAGGCCCCACCGAAGCGGACAAACCCTGGTTCGTCTATCTGGTGCGGGCCGCCAACGGCTCGCTGTACTGCGGCATCAGTGATGACCCGGTGCGGCGCTTTGCCAAGCATCAAAGCGGCAAGGGCGCGCGCTTCTTCCTTTCCAGCCCGGCAGTGGCCCTGGTGTATACCGAGGCTTGTCGCGACAAGGGCGAGGCCCTGCGCCAGGAGCGGCTGATCAAAAAACTCAAGAAAAGCGCCAAGGAATGCCTGGTGGCCAGTGCGCTGTCGCTTCATCAGCCGGGCTGATAGGCCTCTATCAGGCCGGTAGGCTGACCCGCTCAGGCGCGCTAAGCTGCAAGACATCATTCCTGCAGTGGCTAATCTCATGTCAGAGCTGATCCTTCATCATTACCCAACGTCTCCTTTCGCGGAAAAAGCCCGGCTGTTGCTGGGTTTCAAGGGGCTGTCCTGGCGTTCGGTGAGCATCCCGCCGATGATGCCCAAGCCTGACCTGACGGCACTGACGGGCGGCTATCGCAAGACCCCGGTATTGCAGATCGGCGCGGATATCTATTGCGATACGTCGCTGATGGCCCGCCGGCTGGAGCAGGAAAAAGCCTCGCCGGCCCTGTTCCCCGAAGGCCGGGAAATGCTGGCCGCGTCCTTTGCCGCCTGGGCCGATTCGGTGGTGTTCCAGCATGCGGTGAGCCTGGTGTTCCAGCCTGAATCGGTGGCGGTGCGGTTCGCCAAGCTATCGCCCGAAGCGATCAAGGCGTTCATCAGCGATCGTGCCGGGCTGTTCAGTGGCGGCACGACTACGCGTTTGGCTGCCGAGCAGGCCAAGCACCAATGGCCAACGATCATGGCCCGGCTGGAGCAACAGTTGCAGCGCGAGGAGGGTGATTTCCTGTTGGGTGATCCGTCGATTGCCGACTTCGCCATGGCCCATCCGCTGTGGTTCCTCAAGGGCACTCCGGTGACCTCGTCGCTGGTGGATGCGTATCCGGCTGTCTCGGCCTGGTTGGCGCGGGTGTTGGGTTTCGGCCATGGTGCGCCGAACGGGATGAGTTCCGAAGAAGCCTTGGAGGTTGCCCGCAACGCTACACCGGCAGCGCTGCCGGATGAGGCATTCGATGAGCCGAACGGGTTCACGGCAGGGCAGCAGGTGACCATCGCCGCGACCGACTATGGCGTCGATCCGGTGGCCGGGGAGTTGGTGTTTGCCGGGAGCGAAGAATTGATTCTGCGTCGCGAAGACGAGCGGGGCGGGGTGGTGCATGTGCACTTTCCGCGGTTTGGCTTCCGGATCGAGGCTCGATGAACAACGAATGACCTTGTGGGAGCGAGCTTGGTGGGAGCAAGGCTTGCCCGCGATGAACGCGCCGCGGTCTCTTGAGTACCGCAGCGCCTGGATCGCGAGCAAGCTTTGCTCCCACAAAGCTCGCGATGAGGCCCTCAAATCTATATCGCGGACAGCACCCTATCGAACTCGCACTCTGCCGAGCATCAGTTGCGGCGCTTGAGCTGATCAGTCAGCGAAGTCGGCAACCCCTTGATGATCAGCGTCCCAGCCTCTTCGTCATACTCGATCTTGGAACCCAGCAAGTGCGCTTCGAAGCTGATGGACAAGCCCTCGGCGCGGCCGGTGAAGCGGCGGAACTGGTTGAGGGTGCGTTTATCCGCCGGGATTTCCGGCGACAACCCGTAGTCCTTGTTGCGGATGTGATCGTAGAAGGCTTTCGGGCGATCCTCGTCGATCAGCTCGGACAGTTCTTCCAGGCCCATCGGCTCGCCGAGCTTGGCCTGGCTGCTGGCGTAGTCGACCAGAGTCTTGGTCTTTTCCCGGGCATCGTCTTCCGGCAGGTCTTCGCTTTCGACGAAGTCACTGAAGGCCTTGAGCAGGGTGCGGGTCTCGCCGGGGCCGTCGACACCTTCCTGGCAGCCGATGAAGTCACGGAAGTATTCCGAGACCTTCTTGCCGTTCTTGCCCTTGATGAACGAGATGTACTGCTTCGATTGCTTGTTGTTCTGCCATTCCGACACGTTGATCCGCGCCGCCAGGTGCAACTGGCCCAGGTCCAGGTGACGGGACGGGGTCACGTCCAGCTCATCGGTCACCGCCACGCCTTCGCTGTGGTGCAGCAGGGCGATGGCCAGGTAGTCGGTCATGCCTTGCTGGTAATGCGCGAACAGCACGTGGCCGCCCACCGACAGGTTGGACTCTTCCATCAGCTTTTGCAGGTGTTCCACCGCCACGCGACTGAACGCGGTGAAGTCCTTGCCGCCGTCCAGGTACTCCTTCAGCCAGCCGCTGAACGGATGCGCCCCCGACTCGGCATGGAAAAAGCCCCAGGCCTTGCCTTGCTTGGCGTTATAGCTTTCGTTGAGGTCGGCGAGCATGTTCTCGATGGCCGAGGACTCTGCCAGTTCGGAGTCGCGGGCATGGAGCACAGCAGGGGTGCCGTCGGGTTTTTTGTCGATCAGGTGGACGATGCAATGACGGATCGGCATGGATTTCTCGGCTGTGGAAAGAGAGGAGGGCGTGCTCCCCGAAAAAGGGCCCAGTGTACCGCAATCACTGGTTTTGGAACCCGGCAAAGGCCCTTTCAGACCCGTCCGACACCCTATATGCATTTTTTTAACGTTTTAGCGCAAGAAAGCTGACCAAATGGGTAGCTAGAGGCGGATATTTCAGAGGCGTTGTGCTAGTTTTGCCCGGTCTTACGCGAAGTCACTGCGTTAAGCGTGCATTCAGCATCTGTCAGGTCGAACCAAACCCGGTTTTCGGCATCTATTACCCCGATCCGTCGCGGTGATTGCCGAGGGTGCCTGATCAAGAGAGATCGGGCTCGATGGCTGACACTGCACTCTGCAATCCATATGAATTTGATAGGGAAGGAACACTACATGGCTCTTACTAAAGACCAACTGATCGGCGATTTGTCTGAAGCTGTAGACGCACCAAAAGCTACTGTGCGTGCTCTGCTGGACCAACTGGGCCAAATCGTGGCTGATCAGCTGGAAAATGGCGGCGAAATCACTCTGCCAGGTGTTGGCAAGCTGAAAGTCTCCGAGCGTCCTGCCCGTACCGGCCGTAACCCTTCGACTGGCGCTGCCATCGAAATCGCTGCCAAGAAAGTGATCAAGCTGGTTGTGGCCAAAGGCCTGACCGACGCGGTCAACAAGTAAGACCGCAGTAAAAAAAACCGTGCCTCGGAGCGATCCGGGCACGGTTTTTTGTTGCCTTGGAAACCACCTGTAGGAGCTGCCGAGTGAAGCGAGGCTGCGATCTTTCCCCTGGCAGTTGAATCTCAAGTGAAAGATCAAAAGATCGCAGCCTCGCTTCGCTCGGCAGCTCCTACAGTAGAGCAGCGTCTTTCTAATCCTTGCGAACCCAACGCGACTGGCGCCAGGCTTGTTGCTGCGCTTCGGTCTGGAAGGTCCAGGCCACGAAACGACTCTGCTTCTGGCCCTGGGACATCTCCACCACCTGGCTGTGCAGCGCCCCGGCCTTTTTCAGTGCGGTTTGAATCGCCGGCAGGTTCGACGCCTTCGACACCAGGGTGCTGAACCACAGCACTTGCCCGGCCAACTGCGCGCTCTCGCCGATCAGTTGCGTCACGAACCGGGCTTCCCCGCCCTCGCACCACAACTCCGCAGCCTGACCGCCAAAATTCAGCACCGGCAGCTTGCGCTTCGGATCGGCCTTGCCCAATGCCCGCCACTTGCGCTGGCTGCCCTTGGTCGCTTCCTCCAGGGAGGCGTGGAACGGCGGGTTGCACATCGTCAGGTCGAACCGTTCGCCATCCTCCAACAGGCCCAGGAGGATCTGCTTGCGGTTGGCTTGCTGGCGCAACTGGATGGCTTTGTTCAAGCCATTGGACTGGACGATGGCCTTGGCCGAGGCGATGGCCGTCGGGTCGATCTCCGAACCGAGGAAGTGCCAGCGGTAGTCGCTGTGGCCGATCAACGGATAGACGCAATTGGCGCCGGTGCCGATGTCCAGCACCTTGACCGCCGCCCCGCGGGGGATTTCACCTTCGTTGTGGCTGGCGAGCAAATCGGCGAGAAAGTGCACATAGTCCGCCCGACCCGGCACCGGCGGGCACAGGTAGTCGGCCGGGATATCCCAGTGGGCGATGCCATAGAAAGCTTTGAGCAACGCCCGGTTGAACACCCGCACGGCGTCGGGGCTGGCAAAGTCGATGCTTTCCTTGCCGTAGGGGTTGATGATCACGAACTTGGCCAGTTCCGGCGTGCTTTTGATCAACGCCGGGAAATCATAGCGACCCTGGTGGCGGTTGCGCGGATGCAGGCTGGCCTTCTCACGCGGTGCCACGGCTTTGGCCTCGGTGGCGGGCTTGGGCTTCTGGCGGGCTGGTTTGGGTGTGCGGGGGGCGGTCATGGGCGGGTCGATTCGGGGATGGCTCAAAAAGTGGCGGGCATTGTCCCACATCCAACCCGGTCTTGATGGTAGCGCGGACCAAATTGTGGGAGCGAGCTTGCTCGCGATAGCAGTGTGTCAGTTGGCATATGGGTTGGCTGACCCGCCGCTTTCGCGAGCAAGCCCGCTCCCACAGGGGGGGCGATACCTGGAAGGAAAGTGACAGGCATAAAAAAGGAGGTCCAATAGGACCTCCCTTTTCATTGCGAACCGCCGTTACAGGCTGGCAATCCGCGCATGCTGCTCGGCCAGCTTGCCCAAGGCCTGTTCGGCCTCGGCCAGTTTGGCTCGTTCCTTCTCGATGACTTCGGCCGGCGCTTTGTCGACGAAGCCGGCGTTGGACAGCTTGCCGCCGACCCGCTGCACTTCGCCTTTGAGGCGCAGGATTTCCTTGTCCAGGCGCGCCAGTTCCGCGGCCTTGTCGATCAGGCCCGCCATCGGCACCAGCACTTCCATCTCGCCAACCAGGGCGGTGGCCGACAGTGGTGCTTCTTCGCCGGCTGCCAGGACCGTCACCGATTCAAGCTTCGCCAGTTTCTTGAGCAGCGCCTCGTTTTCGTTGAGGCGGCGCAGGTCTTCGGCGCTGGCGTTCTTCAGGAACAAGGCCAGTGGCTTGCCCGGGCCGATGTTCATTTCGGCGCGGATGTTACGCAGGCCGAGCATGAAGGTCTTGAGCCACTCGATGTCGTCTTCGGCCGCCGGATCGATGCGGCTTTCGTTGGCCACCGGCCACGGTTGCAGCATGATCGTCTTGCCTTGGATGCCCGCCAGCGGTGCGATGCGCTGCCAGATTTCCTCGGTGATGAACGGCATGAACGGATGCGCCAGGCGCAGGGCCACTTCCAGTACGCGCACCAGGGTGCGACGGGTGCCGCGCTGGCGTTCGACCGGTGCGTTTTCGTCCCACAGCACAGGCTTGGACAGCTCCAGGTACCAGTCGCAATACTGGTTCCAGATGAATTCGTACAAGGCTTGTGCGGCCAGGTCGAAACGGAACTGATCGAGTTGGCGGGTCACTTCGGCTTCGGTGCGCTGCAACTGGGAAATGATCCAGCGATCGGCCAGGGTCAGCTCAAAGGCTTCGCCGTTCTGGCCGCAGTCTTCGCCTTTGTCCAGCACGTAGCGCGCGGCGTTCCAGATCTTGTTGCAGAAGTTGCGATAGCCTTCGACGCGGCCCATGTCGAACTTGATGTCGCGACCGGTGGACGCCAGCGAGCAGAAGGTGAAGCGCAGGGCGTCGGTGCCGTAGCTGGCGATGCCCTCGGCGAATTCTTCGCGGGTGGCTTTCTCGATTTTCTTCGCCAGTTTCGGCTGCATCAGGCCGGAGGTGCGTTTCTGCACCAGGGTTTCCAGGTCGATGCCGTCGATGATGTCCAGCGGGTCGAGGACGTTGCCCTTGGACTTGGACATCTTCTGGCCCTGGCCGTCGCGCACCAGGCCGTGGACGTAGACGGTCTTGAACGGCACTTGCGGCGTGCCGTCTTCGTTCTTCATCAGGTGCATGGTCATCATGATCATCCGGGCGACCCAGAAGAAAATGATGTCGAAGCCGGTGACCAGCACGTCAGTGGAGTGGAATTTCTTCAGGAACTCGGTCTGCTGCGGCCAACCCAGGGTGGAGAAGGTCCACAGGCCCGAGCTGAACCAGGTGTCGAGGACGTCGTTGTCCTGTTGCAGCGCCACGTCCGGGCCGAGGTTGTGCTTGGCGCGGACTTCGGCTTCATCGCGGCCGACATAGACCTTGCCCGACTCGTCGTACCAGGCGGGGATGCGATGGCCCCACCACAGTTGACGGCTGATGCACCAATCCTGGATGTCGCGCATCCACGAGAAGTACATGTTTTCGTATTGCTTGGGCACGAACTGGATGCGGCCGTCTTCCACGGCGGCAATCGCAGGCTCGGCCAGCGGCTTGGTGGACACGTACCACTGGTCGGTCAACCACGGCTCGATGATGGTACCGGAGCGGTCGCCTTTCGGGACTTTCAGGGCGTGATCGTCGACGCTGACCAACAGGCCGGCGGCATCGAATGCCGCGACGATCTGCTTGCGTGCTTCGAAGCGGTCCAGGCCGGCGTATTCGGCCGGGATCTGGCCGTCGACGCTTTCGTTCAGCGTGCCGTCGAGGTTGAATGCCTGGGCTGCCGGCAATACGTGGGCGTTCTTGTCGAAGATGTTCAGCAGCGGCAGGTTGTGGCGCTTGCCGACTTCGTAGTCGTTGAAATCGTGGGCCGGGGTGATTTTCACGCAGCCGGTGCCGAATTCAGGGTCGCAGTAGTCGTCGCCGATGATCGGGATGCGACGGCCAACCAGCGGCAGTTCAACAAACTTGCCGATCAGCGCCTGGTAGCGTTCATCGTTCGGGTTCACCGCCACGGCGGAGTCGCCCAGCATGGTTTCCGGGCGCGTGGTGGCGACGATCAGGTAGTCCTTGCCTTCGGCGGTCTTGGCGCCGTCGGCCAGCGGGTACTTCAGGTTCCACAGGAAACCTTTCTCGTCGTGGTTCTCCACTTCGAGGTCGGAAATGGCCGTGTGCAACTTGGTGTCCCAGTTGACCAGGCGCTTGCCGCGATAGATCAGCCCGTCTTCATGCAGGCGCACGAAGGCTTCCTTCACCGCTTCCGAGAGACCGTCGTCCATGGTGAAGCGCTCGCGGCTCCAGTCCACGGACGAGCCGAGGCGACGGATCTGGCGGCTGATGTTGCCACCGGACTCGTCTTTCCATTCCCAGACTTTCTCGAGGAATTTCTCGCGACCCAGATCATGGCGATTCTGGCCCTGGGCTTCGAGGCGGCGCTCCACCAGCATCTGCGTGGCGATACCGGCGTGGTCGGTGCCCGGCTGCCACAAGGTGTTGCGACCTTGCATGCGCCGGAAACGGATCAGTGCGTCCATGATCGCGTTGTTGAAACCGTGGCCCATGTGCAGGCTGCCGGTGACGTTCGGCGGCGGGATCATGATGGTGTAGGAATCGCCCGCGCCTTGCGGAGCGAAATAATTCTCGGACTCCCAGGTGTTGTACCAGGAAGTTTCAATGGCGTGCGGCTGGTAGGTCTTATCCATGCGCGGCGGGACCCTATTGGCATTTATTCAGGAAAAGCCGGGAAGTATAGCGGGCGGGGCTGGTGCAAGCCACATGCAGCAAGCTGAATGCGGGGACAGTTGACCCCTGTGGGAGCGAGCCTGCTCGCGATAAGGCCATCACATTCAACATTGATGTTGACTGACAGTCCGCTATCGCGAGCAGGCTCGCTCCCACAGGATGTTCACAATGAGGGAGGGGACGCTATTCGTACTGGCTCAGCAACCGCTCCATCCGCGCATCCAGCCGACGCTTGATCTCGGTCTCGATGTGCGGGGCGAAGTCGTCGATGACGTCTTGCATGATCAACTGCGCGGCAGCGCGCAATTCGCGGTCCAGGTGCAGCAGGGCGTCGGGGCCCTTGGTTTCGGTCTTGGCAGCCGGCTTGGGTTCGGGCTGGCCGTTGATCGGGTCGAACAGCAGGGGGATCTGTTCGTCATGCACCGGCTCGTGCACGACCGTGTCGGTCAGCAGCGGCGGTTGCAGGTTGTCGTCGCCGAGCAGTTGGCGGATCGACTCGAGGTCATCCAGCAGGTGCGCAGGCTTTTGTGGCGGTTTTGGAGTGTCCATCGTAGGGCTCAGAGTCGCTGTAAACGGTGGTCTTGCAGAGGATAGCCCTGTTCGCGGTAGAAACGGAAACTCTCCCGCGCGGCTTGTCGGATGGCCGGGTCTTCGACCACCACTTCCGCCACACGGGCGAAGCGCTGGGCAAAGGCCGGTACTTTCAGGTCGAGGTTGACCAGCAGGTCCTGGTGCTGGCCGCATTCATCCCCCAGCCCCAGCACGATCAACCCTTCGGGTTCGTTTTCGGCCGGGCCGTGGGGCACGAAGCTCTCGCCCTTGAAAGCCCACAGGCGTGCGTCCAGGTCCTCGCGCTGGGCGGCATCGCTGCAATGCAGGTAGATGCGGTGCCCCATGCGCCAGGCCTTTTCAACGAGCTTGCAGGCGAAATCCAGCCGCGCCGACGGATCGGCGCTGGGCAGGATATAGAAATCGACTTTGGTCATTGCGGTTCCTGAGCCGCCGATGACGCCGCCCGACGGCGACGCCAGCGGCGGTCATTGGTGTCAGGCCTTGGCGCGGTCCAGCAGGTACTGGGTCAGCAGGGGCACCGGACGACCGGTGGCACCCTTGTCCTTGCCGCCGCTGGTCCACGCCGTGCCGGCGATGTCCAGGTGCGCCCAGTTCAGGTTCTTGGTAAAGCGCGACAGGAAGCAGGCCGCGGTGATGGTCCCGGCTTTCGGGCCGCCGATGTTGGCGATGTCGGCGAACGGGCTGTCCAGTTGCTCCTGGTACTCGTCGAACAGTGGCAACTGCCAGGCGCGGTCGTCGGCCTGTTGGCCGGCGCTGAGCAGTTGGCCGATCAGTTCGTCGTTGTTGCCCAGCAGGCCCGAGGTGTGGGAACCGAGGGCGACGATGCAGGCGCCGGTCAGGGTCGCGATGTCGATCACCGCTTGCGGCTTGAAGCGCTCGGAGTAGGTGAGGGCGTCACACAGCACCAGGCGGCCTTCGGCGTCGGTGTTGAGGATTTCCACGGTCTGGCCGCTCATGGTGGTGACGATGTCGCCCGGACGCGAGGCCGTGCCGCTGGGCATGTTCTCGGCGCAGGCCAGGATGCACACCAGGTTGATCGGCAGTTGCAGTTCGAGCACGGCACGCAGGGTGCCGAACACGCTCGCGGCGCCGCCCATGTCGTACTTCATCTCATCCATGCCAGCGCCCGGCTTGAGGCTGATGCCGCCGGTGTCGAAGGTGATGCCCTTGCCGACCAGTGCGTACGGCTTCTCGGATTTCTTGCCGCCGTTGTATTGCATCACGATCAGGCGTGGCGGCTGGGCGCTGCCCTGGCCGACGGAGTAGAACGAACCCATGCCCAGGTCCTTGATCTTCTTCTCGTCGAAGACTTCGACCTTCAGGCCCTTGAATTCCTTGCCCAGTGCCTTGGCTTGTTCGCCGAGGAACGTCGGGTGGCATATGTTCGGCGGCAGGTTGCCCAGGTCGCGGGTGAACGCCATGCCGTTGGCAATCGCGGTGGCGTGGGTCACGGCACGCTGGACTTCAGCCTGGGCGGCCTTGATGGTCAGCACGGTGATTTTTTTCAGGGCGCGGGGTTCGGCTTTCTGGCTCTTGAACTGGTCGAACTGGTATTCGCCGTCCACCAGGGTTTCGGCCAGCAGGCGGTTCTTGCCGTAGCTGTCGCGGCCCTTGATCACCAGCTCGTCCAACGCCAGGGCGGCCTCAGCGCCGCCAAGGCCCTTGAGTGTGCCCAGCACGCCGGCAATGATTTTACGGAACGGACGATCGCCCAGTTCAGCGTCCTTGCCCACGCCCACCAGCAGCACGCGCTCGGCCTTGAGGTTGGGCAGGCTGTGCAGCAACAGGCTCTGGCCGACCTTGCCGGCCAGGTCACCGCGCTTGAGCACGGCGCTGATGGCGCCGCCGCTCAGGGTGTCGAGCTGGGTGGCGACCACGCCGAGCTTGCGGTTTTCACCGACGGCGACTACCAGTGTGGCGGTTTTCAACGTTTCTGGGCTGACGCTTTTTACAACCAGTTCCATGTCCGGATCCCTGAGTCAATGGTCAAGAGGCCAGGCGCCGAGACAGTGGCGCGCTGAGCAGCTGTCTTCTATATAAGAGAAGCGCCGGGACTTGCCGGCGACAAGGGCCGCAGTTTGAACCCCGGCGGCCGAGCCTGACAACCCTGGGAGCCGTTAACTTTTGACTGTGGAGCCTCTGCTTAAAGCGTGCGCAGTGACAGGCGCCTCCAATCACAGGATAATGCGGCTCTTTTTTTGGCGGCTCGCGGCATGAGCTGGCTCGATACGTTTCTTGTTTGGCCGCCTTAGCCTGACAATCCTGGAGTGTCTGGTTTGATCGTCTTCCGTTATTTATCCCGCGAAGTCCTGCTGACCCTGAGCGCGGTCAGCGCCGTGCTGCTGGTCATCATCATGAGCGGGCGCTTCATCAAATACCTTGCCCAGGCAGCCTCCGGTGCCCTGGACCCGGGCTCGCTGTTCCTGATCATGGGGTTCCGCCTGCCGGGCTTCTTGCAATTGATCCTGCCGCTGGGGTTGTTCCTCGGCATCCTGCTGGCCTACGGGCGCTTGTACCTGGACAGCGAAATGACCGTGCTGTCGGCCACCGGCATGAGCCAGCAGCGCCTGTTTCGCATGACGCTGTTCCCGGCCACGTTGGTGGCGCTGGTGGTGGCCTGGCTGAGCCTGAGCCTGGCCCCCCAGGGCGCCAACCAGTTTCAACTGCTGATCAACCAGCAGGACGCCATGACCGAGTTCGACACCCTGGTGCCGGGGCGTTTCCAGGCCCTGCGCGACGGTACGCGCGTGACCTACACCGAACAGCTCTCGGAGGACCGGGTCGACCTGGGCGGTGTCTTCATTACACAAAAGAACCTGTCTTCGGATACCAAGAAAGACCGTGGCATTTCCGTGCTGGTGGCCGAGAAGGGCCGGCAGGAAATCAACCCCGACGGCAACCGCTACCTGATCCTGGAAAACGGCTATCGCTATGACGGCAAGCCGGGGCAGGCCGATTACCGGGCCATCAAGTACGACACCTATGGCGTGCTGTTGCCCAAGCCCGAGGTCAGCGACGAAGTCACCGACCGCGACGCGATGTCCACCGCCAGCCTGCTGGGCAACAAAGACATCCGTGCCCGTACCGAGCTGCAATGGCGCCTGTCCTTGCCGCTGCTGGTGTTCATCGTGACCCTTATGGCGGTCCCGCTGTCGCGGGTCAATCCGCGCCAGGGGCGTTTCCTCAAGCTGCTGCCGGCGATTCTTCTCTATATGGCTTACCTGACCATCCTGATTTCCGCCCGCGGTGCGTTGGAGAAAGGCAAGATCCCGCCAGCCCTGGGCTTGTGGTGGGTGCACTCGATCTTCCTGGCCATCGGCCTGGGGTTGCTCTACTGGGAGCCGCTACGCCTGAAGCTGGCCAGTCGCCGCAGCGCGCTGGAGGTGGCCCGTGGTTAAGCTCGATCGCTACATCGGCAGCAGTGTGTTCATGGCGATCCTTGCAGTGCTGGGGATCATCCTTGGCCTGGCGACCCTGTTCGCCTTCATCGATGAAATGGGCGACGTCAGCGACACCTATACCTTGGTGGACGTGGCGAGCTACGTGCTGCTGACGGCGCCGCGGCGCTTGTATGACATGCTGCCGATGGCCGCGCTGATTGGTTGCCTGATCGGCCTGGGCAGCCTGGCCAGCAACAGTGAACTGACCATCATGCGCGCCGCCGGCGTGTCCATTGGTCGGATCGTCTGGGCGGTGATGAAGCCGATGCTGGTGTTGATGCTGGTGGGTGTGTTGGTTGGCGAATACATCGCCCCGGCCACCGAGAATACTGCCCAGGCCAACCGTTCCCTGGCCCAGGGCGGCGGTGATGCGCAAAGCGCCAAGCACGGCCTGTGGCACCGCCAGGGCGACGAGTTCATCCACATCAACTCGGTCCAGCCCAACGGCATTCTGTATGGCGTGACCCGCTATCGCTTCGACGAGCAGCGGCACATGCTGTCGTCGAGCTTCGCCAAGCGCGCCAAATTCGCCGAGGATCACTGGCAACTGAATGATGTCACCACCACCGTGTTCCATGACAAGCGCACCGAGGTGGTCGCCGCCCCGCAGGAACGTTGGGATGTGTCGATCAGCCCGCAGTTGCTCAGTACCGTGGTGATGGCACCTGAATCCCTGTCGATTACCGGCTTGTGGAGTTATATCCACTACCTGGCGGACCAGGGCCTGAATAACGGCCGCTACTGGTTGGCTTTTTGGGTCAAGGTGTTGCAACCGTTGGTCACTGCCGCCCTGGTACTGATGGCGATCTCCTTCATCTTTGGCCCGCTGCGTTCGGTGACCCTCGGCCAGCGGGTGTTTACCGGCGTGCTGGTGGGCTTCACTTTCCGTATCGCCCAGGACCTGCTGGGGCCGTCGAGCCTGGTGTTCGGCTTCTCGCCGCTGTTTGCGGTGCTGGTGCCGGCCGGTGTCTGCGCGTTGGCCGGGCTCTGGCTGTTGCGTCGGGCCGGTTGATTGCTCGTGTAGCGAGAGGGCTGTGGGAGCAAGCTGTGGGAGCAAGGCTTGCCCGCGATGAAGGCCCTGTGGTCTTTCATAGAGCGAGGTGACTGTTTCGCGAGCAAGCTTTGCTCCCACTTGCGCGGTGTATCAGGTACAATTCCCGGCTATTTTTCGGCGGGCTATGCCTGCAGCCTTTTTGAGTGTTGATCCGTGAGTGATTTGAGTCATATCCGCAATTTCTCCATCATCGCCCACATTGACCATGGCAAGTCGACGCTGGCCGATCGCTTCATCCAGATGTGCGGCGGCCTGGCCGAGCGCGAAATGGAAGCCCAGGTCCTGGACTCCATGGACCTGGAGCGTGAGCGCGGGATCACCATCAAGGCCCACAGCGTTACCCTCTACTACAAGGCCCGCGACGGCATCACCTATCAGCTGAACTTCATCGATACCCCGGGCCACGTCGACTTCACCTATGAAGTCAGCCGGTCGTTGGCGGCCTGTGAAGGTGCATTGCTGGTGGTCGATGCTGGCCAGGGCGTCGAGGCCCAGTCGGTTGCCAACTGCTACACGGCCATCGAGCAGGGCCTGGAAGTCATGCCGGTACTGAACAAGATCGACCTGCCCCAGGCCGATCCGGACCGCGTGAAGGAAGAAATCGAGAAAATCATCGGCATCGATGCCACCGACGCGGTCACCTGCAGCGCCAAGACCGGCCTGGGCGTGGACGAAGTGCTCGAGCGCCTGGTGCATACCATTCCCGCGCCGACCGGCAACATCGAAGATCCGCTGCAGGCGTTGATCATCGACTCCTGGTTCGACAACTACCTGGGCGTGGTCTCCCTGGTTCGCGTGCGCCATGGCCGCGTGAAGAAGGGCGACAAGATCCTGGTCAAGTCCACCGGCAAGATCCACCTGGTGGACAGCGTCGGTGTATTCAACCCGAAACACACTGCCACCGTAGACCTGAAGGCCGGTGAAGTGGGCTTCATCATCGCCGGCATCAAGGACATCCATGGGGCGCCGGTCGGCGACACCCTGACCTTGAGCACCACCCCCGACGTCGATGTGCTGCCAGGTTTCAAACGCATCCAGCCGCAGGTCTATGCCGGCCTTTTCCCGGTCAGCTCCGACGACTTCGAGGATTTCCGCGAAGCCCTGCAAAAGCTGACCCTGAACGACTCGTCCCTGCAATACACCCCGGAAAGCTCCGACGCCCTGGGCTTCGGCTTCCGTTGCGGGTTCCTGGGCATGTTGCACATGGAAATCATCCAGGAGCGCCTGGAGCGCGAGTACGACCTGGACCTGATCACCACGGCGCCGACGGTTATTTTCGAGCTGTTGCTCAAGAGCGGCGAAACCATCTACGTCGACAACCCGTCCAAGCTGCCGGACCTGTCGGCCATCGAGGACATGCGCGAGCCGATCGTGCGGGCCAACATCCTTGTGCCTCAGGAGCACCTGGGTAACGTCATTACCCTGTGCATCGAGAAGCGCGGCGTGCAGCACGACATGCTGTTCCTTGGCACGCAGGTCCAGGTGACCTACGACCTGCCGATGAACGAAGTGGTGCTGGACTTCTTCGATCGCCTCAAATCCACCAGTCGCGGCTATGCTTCGCTGGACTATCATTTCGATCGTTACCAATCGGCTAATCTGGTGAAGCTGGATGTGCTGATCAACGGTGAGAAAGTCGATGCCCTGGCCTTGATCGTGCACCGTGACAACGCGCACTACAAAGGTCGTGCATTGACCGAGAAGATGAAGGAACTGATTCCGCGGCAGATGTTCGATGTGGCAATCCAGGCCGCCATTGGCGGGCAGATTGTGGCGCGTACAACCGTCAAGGCGCTCAGAAAGAACGTATTGGCCAAATGCTACGGTGGCGACGTCAGCCGTAAGCGCAAGCTGTTGGAAAAGCAGAAGGCCGGTAAAAAACGCATGAAGCAGGTCGGTAACGTGGAAATTCCACAGGAAGCCTTCCTTGCGGTGCTCAGGTTGGATAGTTAGGTCCTATGTCGCTAAATTTCCCGCTGTTGCTGGTTATCGCCGTGTTTGTCTGCGGCCTGTTGGCGTTGCTTGATCTGTTGTTCCTGGCGCCTCGGCGCCGGGCGGCCATCGCCTCTTATCAGGGCAGCGTCAGCCAGCCTGATGGTGTGGTGGTCGAAAAGCTCAACAAGGAACCGCTGCTGGTCGAATACGGCAAGTCGTTCTTTCCGGTGCTGTTCATCGTGCTGGTGTTGCGCTCGTTCCTGGTGGAACCGTTCCAGATCCCGTCCGGCTCGATGAAGCCGACCCTGGACGTGGGCGATTTCATCCTGGTGAACAAGTTCTCCTACGGGATTCGCCTGCCGGTGATCGACAAGAAAGTCATCGAAGTCGGTGATCCGCAACGCGGCGATGTCATGGTGTTCCGCTTCCCGAGCGACCCGAACGTCAACTACATCAAGCGTGTTGTCGGCCTGCCGGGCGACACGGTCCGCTACACTGCCGACAAGCGCCTGTTCGTCAATGGCGAATCGGTGGCCGAACAGTTGCTTGGCTCCGAGCCGGGTACACTGGGCAGTGCCGAGCTCTACCAGGAAAAACTCGGCGAGGCCGAACACCTGATTCGCAAGGAAATGAGTCGCTACCGCGCAACGCCGGACCGTTCATGGACCGTGCCGGCGGGGCACTATTTCATGATGGGCGACAACCGCGACAACTCCAACGACAGCCGTTACTGGGATGATCCGAACATTCCCAAGAACCTGCTGGGCATGGTCCCGGACCGGAACATCGTCGGCAAGGCCTTTGCGGTCTGGATGAGCTGGCCGGAACCCAAACTCAGTCACCTGCCGAATTTCTCGCGGGTTGGCCTGATCAAGTAATCCCACACGGCGCTGTTGAACACAGCGCCGAATGCTTTTCTGGAGCCTGCGCAAGGTTGCCCGAAGGCATGAAGCCAACGATAGTCAGGACGTATTTTTGAACACAGCGTTAATTGTCCCAAGCCAACGGCGCCTTGCCGCCGTGGCGGTGGAATCCAGCCACGAACTCAGCGTGGGTAAACCGTGAGCGTTTCTCTAAGCCGTCTCGAGCGTCAGCTCGGTTACACCTTCAAGGACCAGGACCTGATGCTCCTGGCCCTCACTCACCGCAGTTTTGCCGGGCGCAATAACGAACGCCTGGAATTCCTCGGTGATGCCATCCTCAACTTCGTGGCCGGCGAGGCGCTGTTCGAGCGTTTCCCGCTGGCCCGCGAAGGCCAGTTGTCGCGTTTGCGCGCACGACTGGTAAAAGGTGAGACCCTGGCCGTATTGGCCCGTGGTTTCGACCTGGGCGACTATCTGCGCCTGGGCTCCGGTGAGTTGAAAAGCGGCGGTTTCCGTCGCGAGTCGATCCTGGCCGATGCCCTGGAAGCGTTGATTGGCGCGATCTACCTGGATGCGGGCATGGAAATGGCGCGCGAACGCGTGCTGGCCTGGCTGACCTCCGAGATCGACAGCCTCACGCTGGTGGACACCAACAAGGACCCCAAGACCCGTTTGCAGGAATTCCTGCAATCACGCAGTTGCGAGTTGCCGCGCTACGAAGTCGTGGATATCCAGGGTGAGCCGCATTGCCGTACCTTCTTCGTTGAATGCGAAGTTGTCCTATTGAACGAAAAAAGCCGGGGTCAGGGTGTGAGTCGTCGTATTGCCGAACAGGTAGCGGCCGCCGCAGCACTGATTGCCCTGGGTGTGGAGAATGGCAATGACTGATACAACCGTCACCCGCTGCGGCTACGTCGCCATTGTCGGTCGGCCGAACGTGGGCAAGTCCACGTTGCTGAACCACATCCTGGGCCAGAAGCTGGCGATCACCTCGCGCAAGCCCCAGACCACCCGCCACAACATGCTGGGCATCAAGACCGAAGGCGCCGTGCAGGCGATCTACGTCGACACCCCTGGCATGCACAAGGGCGGCGAAAAGGCCCTGAACCGCTACATGAACAAGACCGCCTCGGCGGCGTTGAAAGACGTCGACGTGGTGATCTTCGTGGTTGACCGCACCAAGTGGACCGAAGAAGACCAGATGGTCCTCGAGCGCGTCCAGTACGTGACCGGTCCCTTGATCGTGGCGCTGAACAAGACCGATCGCATCGAAGACAAGGCTGAACTGATGCCGCACCTGACCTGGTTGCAGGAACAGTTGCCGAACGCCCAGATCATCCCGATCTCTGCCCAGCACGGCCATAACCTCGACGCGCTGGAGCGGGTGATTGCCGAACACCTGCCGGAAAACGATCATTTCTTCCCCGAAGACCAGATCACCGACCGCAGCAGCCGTTTCCTCGCCGCCGAGCTGGTGCGCGAGAAAATCATGCGCCAGATGGGTGCCGAGCTGCCGTACCAGATCACGGTCGAGATCGAAGAGTTCAAGCAACAGGGCAAGACCCTGCACATCCATGCGTTGATCCTCGTCGAACGTGACGGCCAGAAGAAAATCATCATTGGCGACAAGGGCGAGCGCATCAAGCGCATCGGCACCGAGGCGCGCAAGGACATGGAGCTGCTGTTCGACTCCAAGATCATGCTCAACCTGTGGGTCAAGGTGAAGGGCGGCTGGTCCGACGACGAGCGGGCGTTGCGTTCGTTGGGTTACGGCGACCTGTAAAGCGTCCAGCGGTACACCACCGACCTTGTGGGAGCGGGCTTGCTCGCGAAGGCGGTGTGTCAGTCAACGATGATGTCGACTGACACACCGCCTTCGCGAGCAAGCCCGCTCCCACATTGGTTTCGGGTTGTTTATAAATTGTGCTCCGTCAGTGAGACTTCGTTTCCATGCCCCCAACCCAACCCACCGGCCAATCCGCCTACGTCCTCCACAGCCGCGCCTACCGCGAAAGCAGCGCCCTGGTGGACTTCCTCACGCCGCAAGGGCGGTTGCGGGCGGTATTGCGTGGGGCGCGGGGCAAGGCCGGGACGCTGGCGCGGCCGTTCGTGCCGCTGGAAGTCGAGTTCCGGGGCCGGGGCGAGTTGAAAAATGTCGGGCGCATGGAAAGCAATGGCGTCGCCGCGTGGCTCAACGGTGAGGCGCTGTTCAGCGGCTTGTACCTCAATGAGCTGCTGATCCGCCTGCTGCCGGCCGAAGATCCCCACCCGGCTGTCTTCGACCACTACGCCGCCACCCTGCTGGCCCTGGCCGAAGGCCGTCCGCTGGAGCCGCTGCTGCGCTCCTTCGAATGGCGGCTGCTGGATGACCTGGGCTATGGCTTCGCCCTGAACACTGACCTGCACGGCGAGCCCATCGCCGCCGATGGCCTGTACCGCTTGCAAGTGGATGCCGGCCTGGAGCAGGTCTACCTGCTGCAACCGGGGCTGTTCAACGGGGCCGAGCTGCTGGCCATGGCCGAGGCCGACTGGAGTGCGCCGGGCGCCTTGTCGGCGGCCAAGCGGCTGATGCGCCAGGCGCTGGCCGTGCATCTGGGCGGGCGGCCACTGGTCAGTCGCGAGCTGTTTCGCAAGCCCTGATCAACCCGTATGCTGTGGGCCGACTATTCGTCCATTCAGGAGCCTTTTCGTGAGCACCAGCAATCGCATTCTTCTCGGCGTGAACATCGACCATGTCGCCACCCTGCGCCAGGCCCGCGGTACGCGTTACCCGGATCCGGTCAAGGCCGCACTGGACGCGGAAGAGGCGGGTGCCGACGGCATCACCGTGCACCTGCGTGAAGACCGTCGCCACATCCAGGAGCGTGACGTGCTGCTGCTCAAGGATGTGCTGCAAACCCGCATGAACTTCGAAATGGGCGTGACCGAAGAAATGATGGCGTTCGCCGAGCTCATCCGCCCGGCGCACATCTGCCTGGTGCCGGAGACTCGCCAGGAGCTGACCACCGAAGGCGGCCTCGACGTAGCCGGGCAGGAGGCGCGGATCAGCCTGGCGGTGGAACGCCTGTCGAAGATTGGCGCCGAGGTATCGCTGTTCATTGATGCCGACGAACGGCAGATCGAGGCGTCCAAGCGTGTTGGCGCGCCGGCCATCGAACTGCACACCGGCCGTTACGCCGATGCTGAGACGCCCACTGATGTGGCCGATGAGCTGCAGCGAGTCGCTGATGGCGTCGCCTTCGGCCTGGCCCAGGGCCTGATCGTCAACGCCGGCCATGGCCTGCACTACCACAACGTCGAAGCCGTCGCGGCCATCAAGGGCATCAACGAGCTGAACATCGGCCACGCGCTGGTGGCCCATGCGTTGTTCGTCGGGTTCAAGTCGGCTGTGTCGGAAATGAAAGCGCTGATCCTGGCTGCCGCCAAACCCTGACCCTGCCACCACACCCTGCGGAAGGTAGCCTGTGAGAGCTAGCCTGTGGGAGCAAAGCTTGCTCGCGATAGCGGACTGACAGTCAAACCGCTATCGCGAGCAAGCTTTGCTCCCACAGGCACCACATTAAGGAGTGTTTGCTCCCACAGGTCCGCTACCACATTAAGGGTTGTGTACGGCTGTTATAGCTGCGGGGATTCCTGGTTAGGCTTGCTCTTGTCGACACCCGGCACATGCAGGTTGCCCTCGGCCACCTGGTTGCCTTCGAGCTGCGGTTGCGTGACCCAGGTCAGGATGTCGTAGTAGCGACGGATGTTCGCCACGAAATGCACTGGCTCGCCGCCCCGGGCGTAGCCGTAGCGGGTCTTGCTGTACCACTGTTTCTGCGACAGGCGCGGCAGGATCTTCTTCACATCCAGCCACTTGTTCGGGTTCAGCCCTTCCTTGGCCGCCAGTTTGCGGGCGTCGTCCAGGTGACCGCTGCCCACGTTATAGGCGGCGAGGGCGAACCAGGTGCGGTCGGGCTCCTCGATGCTTTCGTCCAACTGCTCCTTCATGTAGGCCAGGTACTTGGCGCCGCCCATGATGCTTTGCTTCGGATCCAGGCGGTTGGATACGCCCATGGCCTGGGCGGTGTTCTGGGTCAGCATCATCAGGCCGCGCACGCCAGTCTTGGAGGTGACCGTCGGTTGCCACAGCGATTCCTGGTAGCCGATCGCGGCCAGCAGGCGCCAGTCGACTTTCTCTTTCTTGGCGTAGGCCTTGAAATGTTGTTCGTATTTGGGCAGTCGTTGCTGCAAGTGTTGGGCGAACGTGGTGGCGCCCATGTAGCCAAGGACGTCAACGTGCCCGTAATAACGGTCTTTGAGGCGCTGCAAGGTGCCGTTCTTCTGCACCTTGTCCAGGTAGCTGTTGATCTCGTTGAGCAGGCTGTTGTCCTCGCCAGGGGCAACCGCCCAACTCTGGCTGCGGGCATCGCCCAGGTCGAACGCCACGCGCACGTTGGGGAAGTACACCTGGTTCATCGCCACTTCGTTGGAATCCACCAGCGTCAGGTCGATCTGGCCCTCGTCGACCATGCGCAGCAGGTCGACCACTTCAACCGCGTCGGACTCTTCGTACTCGATGCCTGGATACTGCTGTTTCAGTTGGGCCAGTTGTTCAGCGTGGGTGCTGCCCTTGAGCACCATGATCTTCTTGCCCGCCAGGGCCGCCGCGTCGGTGGGGCGTGATTGGCCGTTGCGGTAGATGATTTGCGGGGTGACTTCCAGGTAGGAGCGGGAAAACCGCACCTGCTTCTTGCGCTGCTCGCTGCTGACAAGGCCCGCCGCCGCGAGTACCGGACCGTTGGGCTTGCCGATCTGGTTGAACAGATCGTCGAGGTTGTCGGCGGTCTCGATCTTCAGCTCCACGCCCAAATCGTCGGCGAAGCGCTTCACCAGCTCGTATTCGAAGCCGGTTTCACCATTGCGATCCTGGAAGTAGGTGGCAGGGCTGTTTCGGGTAACCACCCGCAGCACGCCATCCTCCTTTACGCGCTCCAGTGTGTTGGGTTTCTCAACACAACCACCGAGCACCAGGAAGAGTCCGGTTGCGATCAGCCATCTGGCATATCGCGGACGCAAAGCCGTTGGGGAAAACATCTGCGCAGTATACGCAAACGGCCCCTACCGCCATATCTCGACAGCAAAAGGCCAGTCTGCTAGCCATTGCAAAACATGTCCGCAGCACCAGCCGGCCGGGGCGCGCAGGGCTTTGCGTCGCTGAAAAATAACTCTGCGAAAACCTTGGTGCGGGTGTCCAATACCGCCGTGCGCGCAAAGACCGACATTCGGCCAGCATCGCGCGTGCCGTTTCGGGTGCCGTTGCCGGCGGTTTAGGCTAGAATGCACGGCCTCAAAGCACACCCCTTCCCGAGGCTGTCCCGAAGATGTTGATCCTGCGCGGCGCTCCTGCCCTTTCTGCCTTTCGCCACAGCAAACTCCTTGAGCAACTGAGCCAGAAGGTTCCGGCTGTCAGTGGCTTGTATGCTGAATTCGCTCACTTCGCCGAAGTCACCGGCGGTTTGACCGGCGACGAACAGCAGGTGCTTGCGCGCCTTCTGAAGTACGGTCCCAGTGTTCCTGTCCAGGAGCCGGCCGGTCGCCTGTTCCTGGTACTGCCGCGTTTCGGCACCATTTCGCCGTGGTCGAGCAAGGCCAGCGACATCGCCCGCAACTGCGGCCTGGCGAAAATCCAGCGCCTGGAGCGCGGTATTGCCTTTTATGTCGCCGGTGAGTTCAGCGAGGCCGAGGCCCAACTGATCGCCGAAGGCCTGCATGACCGCATGACCCAGGTCGTCCTGGGCAACCTGGAGCAGGCCGCCGGCCTCTTCAGCCACGCCGAACCCAAGCCACTGACCGCTATCGACGTACTGGGCGGCGGCCGTGCCGCGCTGGAAAAAGCCAACGTCGAGCTGGGCCTGGCCCTGGCCGAAGACGAGATCGATTACCTGGTCAACGCCTTCCAGGGCTTGAAGCGCAACCCCCACGACATCGAACTGATGATGTTCGCCCAGGCCAACTCCGAGCACTGCCGCCACAAGATCTTCAACGCCAGTTGGGACATTGACGGCCAGGACCAGGAAAAAAGCCTGTTCGGCATGATCAAGAACACCTATCAGATGCACAATGAAGGTGTGCTGTCGGCTTATAAGGACAACGCGGCGGTGATCGTCGGTAGCGTTGCCGGTCGTTTCTACCCGAACCCTGAGACCCGCCAGTACGGTGCGGTCCAGGAGCCGGTGCACATCCTCATGAAGGTCGAGACCCACAACCACCCGACCGCGATTGCCCCGTTCCCGGGCGCGTCCACCGGTTCCGGTGGCGAGATCCGTGACGAAGGCGCCACCGGGCGCGGCGCCAAGCCCAAGGCCGGCCTGACCGGCTTCACCGTGTCGAACCTGCAGATCCCGGGCTTTGAACAGCCGTGGGAAAAGCCGTACGGCAAGCCTGAGCGCATCGTCAACGCCCTCGACATCATGATCGAAGGCCCCCTGGGGGGCGCGGCGTTCAACAACGAATTCGGCCGTCCGGCCCTGACCGGCTACTTCCGTACCTTCGAACAGTCCATCACCACCCCGCGTGGTGAGGAAGTCCGTGGTTACCACAAGCCGATCATGTTGGCTGGCGGCATGGGCAACATCCGCGCCGAACACGTGCAGAAAGGCGAGATCCTGGTCGGCTCCAAGCTGATCGTCCTCGGTGGCCCGGCCATGCTCATCGGCCTGGGTGGCGGTGCCGCTTCCTCCATGGCCACCGGCACCAGCTCGGCGGACCTGGACTTCGCCTCGGTCCAGCGGGAAAACCCGGAAATGGAACGCCGTTGCCAGGAAGTCATCGACCGTTGCTGGCAGTTGGGTGAACACAACCCCATCAGCTTCATTCACGACGTCGGCGCGGGCGGCCTGTCCAACGCCTTCCCGGAACTGGTCAACGACGGTGGCCGTGGTGGCCGCTTCGAACTGCGCAACATTCCGAACGACGAGCCGGGCATGGCCCCGCACGAAATCTGGAGCAACGAATCCCAGGAGCGTTACGTCCTGGCGGTCGGTCCGGCCGACTTCGAACGTTTCCAGGCCATTTGCGAGCGCGAGCGCTGCCCGTTTGCGGTAGTGGGTGAAGCCACCGCCGAGCCGCAACTGACCGTCACCGACAGCCATTTCGGCAACAGCCCGGTGGACATGCCGCTGGAAGTGCTGCTGGGCAAGGCCCCGCGCATGCACCGCTCGGCCGTTCGCGAAGCCGAGCTGGGCGACGATTTCGATCCGTCGACACTCGATGTCGCCGAGTCCATCGAGCGCGTGTTGCATCACCCGGCCGTGGCGAGCAAGAGCTTTCTGATCACCATCGGCGACCGCACCATCACCGGCCTCGTGGCCCGTGACCAGATGGTTGGCCCGTGGCAGGTGCCGGTGGCTGACGTTGCCGTGACCGCCACCAGCTTCGACGTCTACACCGGTGAAGCCATGGCGATGGGCGAGCGCACGCCGCTGGCACTGCTGGACGCCCCGGCGTCGGGCCGCATGGCGATCGGCGAGACCCTGACCAACATCGCGGCTTCGCGTATCGGCAAGATTTCCGACATCAAGCTGTCGGCCAACTGGATGTCCGCCGCCGGTCACCCGGGTGAAGACGCCCGTCTGTACGACACCGTCAAGGCGGTCGGCATGGAGCTGTGCCCTGAGCTGGGCATCACCATTCCGGTGGGCAAGGACTCGATGTCCATGGCCACGCGCTGGAACGACGAAGGCGTGGACAAGAGCGTGACCTCGCCGCTGTCGCTGATCGTGACGGGTTTCGCCCCGGTCACCGACATCCGCCAGACCCTGACCCCGCAACTGCGCATGGACAAGGGCACCACCGACCTGATCCTGATCGACCTGGGCCGTGGCCAGAACCGCATGGGCGCCTCGATCCTGGCCCAGGTGCATGGCAAGCTCGGTTCGCAAGCACCGGACGTCGACGATGCCGAAGACCTGAAAGCGTTCTTCGCCGTCATCCAGGGCCTCAACGCCGACGGTCACCTGCTGGCTTACCACGACCGTTCCGACGGCGGTTTGCTGACCACTGTGGTGGAAATGGCCTTCGCCGGCCATTGTGGCCTGAGCTTGACCCTCGACAGCGTTGCCGAGTCCACCGCCGAAATCCCGGCCATCCTGTTCAACGAAGAGTTGGGCGCGGTGATCCAGGTTCGCCAGGACGCCACCCCGGACATCCTCGCCCAGTTCAGCGCAGCCGGCCTGGCCGACTGCGTCTCGGTGATCGGCCAGCCGATCAACAACGCCCACATCAACATCACCTTCAACGGCGACACCGTCTTCGAAGGCCAGCGCAGCCTGTTGCAGCGCCAGTGGGCGCAAACCAGCTACCAGATCCAGCGCCTGCGCGACAACGCCGACTGCGCCGAGCAGGAATTCGACGCGCTGCTGGAAGAAGACAACCCGGGCCTGAGCGCCAAGCTCAGCTACGACGTCAACGAAAACGTGGCCGCGCCCTACATCAAGAAAGGCATTCGCCCACAAGTGGCGGTCCTGCGCGAGCAGGGCGTCAACGGCCAGGTGGAGATGGCGGCAGCGTTCGACCGCGCCGGCTTCAACGCGATCGACGTGCACATGAGCGACATCCTCGCCGGTCGTGTCGACCTGAACGACTTCAAGGGCATGGTCGCTTGTGGCGGTTTCTCCTACGGTGACGTGTTGGGTGCCGGTGAAGGCTGGGCCAAGTCGGCGCTGTTCAACAGCCGCGCCCGCGATGCGTTTCAGGGCTTCTTCGAACGCACCGACAGCTTCACCCTCGGCGTGTGCAACGGTTGCCAGATGATGTCCAACCTGCACGAGCTGATCCCGGGCAGCGAGTTCTGGCCGCACTTCGTGCGTAACCGTTCCGAGCAGTTCGAAGCCCGCGTGGCGATGGTCCAGGTGCAGGAGTCGAACTCGATCTTCCTGCAAGGCATGGCCGGTTCGCGCATGCCGATCGCCATCGCCCACGGCGAAGGCCACGCGGAATTCGAAAGCGAAGAAGCGCTGCTCGAAGCCGACTTGTCCGGTTGCGTGTCGCTGCGTTTTGTCGACAACCACGGCAAGGTCACCGAAACCTACCCGGCCAACCCGAACGGCTCGCCGCGCGGGATCACCGGCCTGACCAGCCGCGACGGCCGCGTCACGATCATGATGCCGCACCCGGAGCGTGTGTTCCGCGCGGTGCAGAACTCGTGGCGTTCGGACGACTGGAACGAAGACGCGCCATGGATGCGCATGTTCCGCAACGCGCGCGTCTGGGTGAACTAAGGCGGTGTACAAGCTCTGCTTCTTCGTCCCGGCCAGCCATCTGGACGTGGTCAAAAGCGCCGTATTCGCTGCCGGTGGCGGGCGAATCGGCGACTATGACCACTGTGCCTGGCAAGTGTTGGGCCTGGGCCAGTTTCGCCCGTTGGACGGCAGCCAGCCGTTCATTGGTGAGGCGGGGCAGGTTGAGCAGGTCGAGGAATGGAAGGTGGAGCTTGTCGTTGCTGATGAGTTGATTCGTGCGGTGGTGGAGGTTTTGAAACTCAGCCATCCCTATGAGACGCCGGCGTATGAGGTGTGGCGGTTGGAGGATTTTTGATCTTCTCCGCTTAAATGAAAAACCCGCTGATTGGATCAGCGGGTTTTTTATTGGGTGTGGGTTTTGTGTGTATATCCGTTGCTGCGGTCACGGCTGCTTAGGGTTCCGCTCTTACAGCGGGTCACTTTTGGAAGAGCCGGGAGCCGGACCAGCCAAAAGTAACCAAAAGCGCATTGCCCCACCACTCGGTGCCTCGCTTAGGCTCGGCATGCCCTCACTCCGGCATTGCTCCGTGGGCCCACTGCGCAATGCCTGCGTTCGGCCATCGTGGTTAACGGGGCGCCCGAGATCAACGTCCACCGCGAGGCGGCCTAACAGCCGACCTGGTTCTCTCGGTCGTACACCTGTCAGATCTGTGGGAGCAAAGCTTGCTCGCGATGGCGGTGGTTCAGTCACATGGATGTTGGGCTGCAGGCCTCTTCGCGAGCAAGCCCGCTCCCACAGTGGTTCTGTGTTGGGCATAAATTTTGTGTTCACTGGAGATTAAATGTGGGAGCGAGCCTGCTCGCGATGGCGGTGGTTCAGTCACATGGATGTTGGGCTGCTGGCCTCATCGCGAGCAAGCTCGCTCCCACAGGAGAAACGCGGTCCCACCAAGAACCAGGTCGGCTACTAGGCCGCCTCGCGGTGGACGTTGATCTCGGGCGCCCCATTAACCACGCTGGCCGAACGCAGGCATTGTGGAGTGGGCATCCCGGCATGGATGCCGGGATAGCCGCGCTGGGCCATGGATGGCCCTTCGCGGCGGGCCCACGGAGCAATGCCGGAGTGAGGGCACACCGAGCCTAGGCGAGGTGCCGAGTGGTGGGGCAAAAGCGCTTTGGTTACTTTCGCGCTTTTCGAAAGTGACCCGCTGTAAGAGCGGAACCCTATGCAGCCGTGACCGCAGCAACGGATATGTACCCAATTCAATCCAAAAAAATCCTATCTGGAATTTTGTCTGAAACATCTCTGATCAGATGGCTGGTCTGTCAGACGCACCGAAGTTTCCGACATGTTTTTAAGGTTGTCCCTCGGAAGGTAGGGCTCTAGCCTTTGGGTGTCGCTGCCAGTTCAGCGACCGGGTTTGACCGTCCGAAAAAAATCAAGGGGCAACAAGCCCGGACGTTTTGTCCTGGGCTCCATTAATTTAAAGGAGCTTCAATTGAAAAATAATTCTGACATGCCAAAACCCACCTCCACCTTCCCCTACGGCGACTACGCCCCCGAAAAGCTGAAAGAAGCCGCCGACCGCGCGATGGATCATTACCTCAAGCCTGACGACAGCGAACCAGAACCCAAACCCTCGGTGCAGTTGTTCAGCGTATCGGACAACGTTGACACCGAAACCTTGCTAGCCAACCTCAGCGAAACCCTGGCCTCGGCCAATGCGGTGCTTAGCGACCTCCTGTTTGACTTGGACGGTTCGCGGCGGCATGTGGCGTTGGGGGTGGCGCAGATGATCGAGCTGGGAACGTTGTTGGCGAACAAAGCCTTGGACCGGGTAGAGCTTCGGACTTGATGCCATAAGTGCCGGCCCCATCGTCGGATCGCCGCCCGGAGCAAGCTCGCTCCCACAGTGGTTAGTGGCGTTCACAACACCATTGTGGGAGTTAGCATTAGCCAGCCTGCACTGCGAAAACTATTGATGGCGGTTTTCGAGGCGGCAAGCTTCTTTTTCGATGCCAATGCACTCGACCGGTTCGCCCACGCCTTTCTCGAAACGGCGGGCGTTCATCAACAGGCCTCCCTTGATACCGCCGATGAACGCGAAGGCGCCTTCGCGTGCGCCGGTGTTACGCCCTGATAGATCCACTGCCACGCTGTTGGGTCTGACTTCATATACCCATCCACCGTTTTGTGCTTCCACGACAGCCCAGACCTTGGCTTCGCTATAGTCGCGAAATGCCACAACGACCGATTGAATGTAGGGGGACTCCGGCTGGCTGGCCCATCTGAGAATGGGTGGCAGCGAGCTCCTGCCCCGTAACCCTTGGGCAAGCGCAGCCGCCCCCTGTACTGGATTGATTGTCTGGGAACCGACCGCCCAGAGGGACTCTTTGCTTTTTACCCACGCCAGACCTTCTGGAGGCGTGATCCGGCTCCATTCTATGCTGACCGCCGCGACCTCCAGTGGGCTTTCATGGCCGGTCGGCTCGCGGTAGTTCTGGTTCGCTTCACAATCGGCAAGGTTGTCTTTCTTGCATGCTTGCCTGATGAACTCGCGCTTGACTCCCCCCGGAAAGCTGATTTCCTGCTCGCTGACAGCTCCACCAGATGCATCCTGGTCAATACCATGAGGGGCTTTGATCTCATACACCCATTCCTTGGCGAAGCGCTGGGCGAGCCCCTGATCGCGGGTTGTGCTGCTGTAGACTGATTTCCCTGCCCCAGCTCCGTGGCTCCACCAGTCATACATCCACTCGGGTATGGGGAAGCCTGCGGCTTTGGGTAAGATCCCGTCTTGGAAGGCCCCGAGTCCCTGATCCGTAGTGTCTCCTCGATAGAGCGTGCCCATGTCGGTACGCCAATGCAACGATGGCTTGGTATCGCGGATCGGCACGCTCGAATCCGCCGCGACCTGAAGCCAGGCGGTATACCACGGCTCCTCTTTTCCATCGGCCCCCCACGCGTCGGAGCCCGGTTGCCACACACCCGTCAACGCCACCACCGCAACCGCTGTCGTCCGTATAAAACTGTTATGAGTTGTCATGATTTGATGTCTCATCTGGAGCAGGTGAAGCCCTGTCGAATCACATACGTCATGACTACCTATGCTTCGACGTGACACGTCTCACTTTGGATTCTGCGGGGCACAGCGAGCCGAACCACCGCATCAGTTCTGAGGGTAGATCAAGGCTGGGGGAGGGGATTGCGTTGCGGTTCTTGGACTTGTAACAAAAGGCTGGTCGACACCGTTCCCTGTGGCGAGGGGATTTATCCCCGTTGGGCTGAAGCAGCCCTCAAGCCAGGCAATTCGGTGTGTCAGGAAAATTGAGTTGTTTGTTTAGGGGGGCTGCTGCGCAGCCCAACGGGGATAAATCCCCTCGCCACAGGGATCTCATGTGTGGTCGGGTACTACGGCCGGATTTCGATCATCGTCCCATCCGGCACCAGGCTCCACACCTCGCGCATGTCCACATTGCGCATGGCGATGCAGCCATCGGTCCAGTCCAGCGTATGGAACAACTGCTCAGGGTTCTCTTCCGAATCCGGCGTGCCGTGGATCATGATCATGCCCCCCGGTTCCACGCCTTCGCGGCGGGCGCGGGCGGCGTCGCTGATGTTGGGGTAGGAAATGTGCATCGACAGATAGAACCGGTCGCTGGTCTTGCGCCAGTCCAGCCAATAGAAGCCTTCGGGGGTGCGCTTGTCGCCTTCTATCAGCTTGGGGCCTTTTTTGGCGCCCTTGCCCAGGGAGATGCGATAGGTCTTGAGCGGCTTGCCGTCGTTGATCAATTGCAATTGATGGGCGGACTTGAGCACCAGCACTTTTTCGATGACCTTGCCGTTGTAGGTTCCCACCGCCGAGGCCTGGGACACCGTTGTGAACGACAAGCAGAACAGGACAAGCAACCAGCGCATTGAAACGATATCCCTAGAGGTGTCGCGACTATATTGATTGGTTTTTCAGGTGTTGGCCGGCTGAGCCAACGGTGGAATCGATTCGGATCGCACCGGGTAATCCTCGGCGCGGCGGTCGGCATAGAAATATTCCAGGGTGCGGCCCACCGTACGGAAAGCCAACTCGTCCCAGGGAATCTCCGCTTCTTCGAACAGCTTCACTTCCAGGCTCTCGGGCCCGGCGGCGAAATCCTCATCCATCAGCTCGGCGCGGAAGAATACATGTACCTGGCTGATATGCGGTACGTCAATCAGCGTATAGATGCTCAAGTTTCGCACCCGGGCGCAGGCTTCTTCGGCGGTTTCGCGCACGGCGGCCTGTTCGATGGTTTCGCCGTTTTCCATGAAGCCTGCCGGCAGCGTCCAGTAACCGCGCCGCGGCTCGATGGCGCGCCGGCACAACAGGACTTTACTGCCCCAGGTCGGTACGCAACCGGCCACGATGTTGGGGTTCTGGTAATGGATGGTGTGGCAGGTGTCGCAGACAAAACGCAGGCGCGAGTCGCCTTCGGGTATGCGCTGGGTCACCGGGTTACCGCACTGGCTACAGAATTTCATGCTTGGGTTCCTGAATGCTGCGCCTATCTTGGCGTGCGTAGGCCGGTGCGGCAAGTTGTCGTTTCGCGACACGACGTGGTGCGGGGGTTGGGCCGCTTGAACGATTGGTGCATGATGCAAGGTAGCGAATAAATCGAGAAGTCTCATGCTGGACGAGCTACTGCATCGAGTAAGCAACCATACCCCGCACGATCTGCAGGCCGACCAACGTTTCCCTGAAGCCGCGGTGCTGGTGCCGATCACCCGCAGCGATGAACCGGAGCTGGTACTGACCCTGCGCGCCAGCGGGCTCTCGACCCATGGCGGCGAGGTGGCGTTCCCCGGCGGGCGCCGCGACCCGGAAGACCCGGACCTGATCTTCACCGCCCTGCGCGAAGCCGAGGAAGAAATCGGCCTGCCGCCCGGCCTGGTGGAAGTGATCGGCCCCCTCAGCCCGTTGATCTCGCTGCATGGCATCAAGGTCACACCGTATGTCGGGGTGATTCCGGACTACGTCGAATACCAGGCCAACGATGCCGAGATCGCTGCGGTATTCAGCGTGCCGCTGGAGTTTTTCCGCAAGGATCCGCGTGAACACACGCACCGTATCGATTACCAGGGCCGCAGTTGGTACGTGCCCAGCTATCGATTTGGCGAGTACAAGATCTGGGGCCTGACGGCGATCATGATCGTCGAACTGGTCAACCTGCTGTACGACGCCGACATCGACCTGCACACACCGCCCAAAAGCTACATCAATACCTGATGACCCGAGGACCCTCATGAAATACCGCCTGGGCGATGCCCGTGTCGAAACCCACCCACAGAGCTGGGTCGCGCCCAACGCCACGCTGGTGGGCAAGGTCCGCCTCGAAGAGGGCGCCAATGTCTGGTTCAACGCCGTACTGCGCGGTGACAACGAACTGATCCTGATCGGCAAGAACAGCAACGTGCAGGACGGCACGGTGATGCACACCGACATGGGCTATCCGCTGACCATCGGCACCGGTGTGACCATCGGCCACAACGCCATGCTCCATGGCTGTACGGTGGGCGACTACAGCCTCATCGGCATCAACGCGGTGATTCTCAACGGCGCGAAGATCGGCAAGAACTGCATCATCGGCGCCAACTCGCTGATCGGCGAAGGCAAGGAAATTCCCGACGGCTCGCTGGTGATGGGCTCGCCCGGCAAGGTGGTGCGTGAACTGACCGAGGCTCAGAAGAACATGCTCGAGGCCAGCGCCGCGCACTATGTGCACAATGCCCAGCGCTACGCCCGCGACCTGTTCGAGCAGGAACCATGAGCGCCCCTGAACGCCCGGTGCCTTCGCCCTGCGTGAACATCTGCGCGCTGGACGATGACGACATCTGCACCGGTTGCCAGCGCACCGTGGCGGAGATCACCCGGTGGAGCCGGATGGACAACGAGGAGCGCCGCGGTGTCTTGGCGTTGTGTCATGAACGGGCCAAGGCCAGTGGGTTGGTGTGGATGTTGCCGGCTAGGCGGTGATCTCCACCTGTGAACACAAAATCCCTGTGGGACACCTACCTGTGGGACACCTACCTGTGGGACACCTATCTGTGGGACACCTATCTGTGGGAGCAAAGCTTGCTCGCGATGCGGGTGCCGTGGTCTTCAGGTAAACCGCGTGATCTTCATCGCGGGCAAGCCTTGCTCCCACAGTCATCGCGGGCAAGCCTTGCTCCCACAGGTTTGGCTCACACAGCTATGTGCTCTGCAGGCCTCTATTTCAACGATGCCCACCGATCGACCCCCACCATCCCCAGCGCAATCGCGATAAACCCCAGCAATATCCCCCCGGCATTGATGAACACCTGTGGATAACCCAGGTTCGCCACATCGATGAAAGGGTAGGGGTAAGCCGCCAATAGATCCCCGCGCAGCAGGACGTAGGCGAAGTACACCAAGGGGTAGATCACCCAAAGCCCGATGTGGCCCAGGCGCAAGCCGCCTTTGGGCACGTAGAGCCACCAATAGGCGATGTACAGCAAGGGCACCACGTCGTGCAGCAACTCATCGGCCACGAACTGCCAGCCTTCGGGCTGCCAGAGGTGGCGCAGCAGCAGGTTGTAGGCCAGGCCGACCAGGGCGATGCTCACGGCGACGCCGCTGCGTGTGCTGGGCCGTAGGAACCAGCGTCGGGTCGGGGATTGGCGGTGGGTCAGTTCCCAGGTCAGAACGACCGCCACCAACAGGTTGGTCAGTACCGTGAAGAAGCTGAAGAAACTCACCAGCCCGCCCAGCAGGCTCGCGTCCAGTTTCCAGCGACCCAGCAGGATCAGGTACAGCTGGATGCTCAATCCCACCCAGCCCAGCAGTGCCGTCACCGATACGAAGCGCTGACGACCCTTGTCAATCCCCATGACTCAGACCGGCCGTTTAGTGCGCATCAACTTGATGTACAGGCGCTCGACCTTCTCCCGTGCCCACGGCGTCTTGCGCAGGAAAGTCAGGCTCGACTTGATGCTCGGGTCGCTCTTGAAGCAACGGATGTCGATGCGTTCAGCCAGGCCCGACCATTCGTAGTGCTGCACGAGGGCGTTGAGGATCTGCTCCAGCGTCACGCCGTGCAGCGGGTTGTTGTTGGGTTCGGTCATGGGAGGCCTTCGCGCTAAAGGTGTAAAGCCGCGCACCTTAGCCGAGGTGCCCCTTTGGTGGAAGCATAGCCTTCATCATGGCCGTCAGCGCCAGGCGCACTGTTACCGAATCCGAGATGATTCATGTCAGCAAAAGCTCTTTCTCTATTGAGAGCAGGACATTATCCTTGCGCCGCCTGCTGAAACGCTTCTTCTGTTGTGCCGAAGCCTCTGCGTCCAGTTTATTACCTGCTGAAAAATCTAAGAATGCTCGATGTCCAGACTCCGAAAGACAGCGCTGTCTTTTGGCGTATGACGAACGACTTTCTGTGGGAGCGGGCTTGCTCGCGAAGGCGATTTCACATCCGGCATAAAAGTCGCCTGACATGCCGCTTTCGCGAGCAAGCCCGCTCCCACAATGGTCCGCGTACACCCAATTACCTTTTTCAACTGAACCATGCCCCCGCAAGATCGTCATCTACAGTGACTACTTGCGCGGGACTCCTTAAAACGTCACGGAGAAACACACTATGAGCACTGAGGGTGCTTTGAGTCGAAGCCGTCTGCTACCGAGTCTGCTCGGCATTCTGCTTCTATTGATGGGCCTGGTCCTGCTGGCCGGGGGAGTCAAGCTGAGCACGCTTGGCGGCTCGTTGTACTACCTGCTGGCCGGTCTCGGCCTGGCGCTGACCGGCGTGCTGCTGATCATGGCCCGTCGCGCGGCCCTGGGCCTGTACGCGCTGGTGCTGTTCGCCAGCACCGTGTGGGCATTGTGGGAAGTGGGCCTGGACTGGTGGCAACTGGTGCCGCGCCTGGCGATGCTGTTTGCCTTGGGCATCGTCATGTTGCTGCCGTGGTTCCGTCGCCCGCTATTGACCGCCGATGCCTCGTCCATGGGTACCCGCGCATTGGGCGCCGCCGTGGTCATCGCCGGTGTTGCCGCGCTCGCCAGCCAGTTCACCAACCCGGGTGAAATCAAGGGCCAACTGGACCGCGACAGCGTGCCGGGCATGGCCAACACCGCACCGGTCATGCCGGACGGCGACTGGAACTCCTACGGGCGCAGTGCCCATGGCGACCGCTATTCGCCGCTGGCGCAGATCACCCCCGAGAACGTCAGCAAACTGGTGCCGGCCTGGACCTATCGCACCGGCGACCTGCCAGGGCCGAACGATCCGGGTGAAACCACTGCCGAAAACACCCCGCTGAAGGCCAACGGCATGCTCTACGTGTGCACGCCTCACAGCCAGGTGATTGCCCTGGAGCCTGAAACCGGCAAGGAAATCTGGCGTTTCGATCCGAAGCTTTCCACGCAAAAAGCGCAGAACTTCAAGGGTTGGGCCCACATGACCTGCCGTGGCGTGACCTATCACGATGACGCCGCGTACGCCTCTGCCGAGCAGAGCCCCACCGGTGCCGCCAGCACCACGCCGGCCAGCAACGTATGCCCACGGCGGATCTTCCTGCCGACCGCCGACACCCGTCTGATCGCCCTCAACGCCGACACCGGCAAGATGTGCGAAGACTTCGGCGACAAGGGCCAGGTCGACCTGACCGCCAACATCGGTGGTTTCACCGCCGGCGGTTACTACTCCACGTCGCCACCGGCGGTCACCCAGAACCTGGTGGTGATCGGCGGCCACGTCACCGATAACGTCTCCACCGACGAGCCCAGCGGTGTCATCCGTGCCTACGACGTGCACACCGGCAAGCTGGTGTGGAACTGGGACAGCGGCAATCCGGACGACACCACGCCGATTGCCGAAGGCAAGACCTACACCCGCAACTCCCCGAACATGTGGTCCATGTTCAGCGTCGATGAAAAACTCGGCATGCTCTACCTGCCGATGGGCAACCAGACCCCCGATCAGTTCGGTGGTTTGCGCACACCGGAATCGGAAAAATACGCCGCTGGCCTGACCGCCCTGGACATCGCCACTGGTAAGGTGCGCTGGTACTTCCAGTTCACTCATCACGACCTGTGGGACATGGACGTCGGCGGTCAACCGACCCTGATGGACCTGAAGACCGCCGATGGCGTGAAACCCGCTGTATTGGCCTCGACCAAGCAGGGCAGCATCTATGTGCTGGACCGCAGCAATGGCCAGCCGATCGTGCCGATCAAGGAAATCCCTGTGCCGCAAGGCGCGGTGGAAGGCGACCACACCTCGCCGACCCAACCGATGTCCGACCTGAACTTCGTGCCGCCGGTCCTCAAGGAAAGCGACATGTGGGGCGTGACCCCGTTCGACCAGATGCTCTGCCGGATCGACTTCAAGTCGCTGCGTTATGACGGCATGTTCACGCCGCCGTCGCTGCAAGGCTCGATCGTCTACCCAGGCAACTTCGGCGTGTTCGACTGGGGCGGCATTTCGGTGGACCCGGTGCGCCAGATCGCCTTCGTCAATCCGAGCTACATGGCGTTCAAGTCGAAACTGGTGCCAGCGGCCGAAGTGGCGGGTGGCCCGGGGCGCAAGAGCGAAACCGAAGGCGTGCAGCCTAACAAGGGCGCGCCATATGGGGTGATCCTCGAAGCGCTGCTCTCGCCAATGGGCCTGCCTTGCCAGGCGCCTGCGTGGGGTTATGTCGCGGCCGTGGACCTGACCACCAACAAGACCCTGTGGAAGCACAAGAACGGCACCGTGCGCGACAGCTCGCCGGTACCGATCCCGCTGAGCATGGGCGTCCCGAGCCTGGGTGGCCCCTTCACCACCGCCAGCGGCCTGGCGTTCCTGAGCGGCACTCTCGACCAGTACTTGCGTGCCTATGACGTGAAGAACGGCAAGCAACTGTGGGAAGGCCGCCTGCCCGCCGGCGCCCAGACCACGCCGATGACCTACACCGGCAAGGACGGCAAGCAATACGTGCTGGTTGTTGCCGGTGGTCACGGTTCCCTGGGCACCAAGCAGGGCGATTATGTGATTGCCTACAAACTGCCGGATTAAGCTCAACCGGCGACCATGAAAAAGGCGACACCCTTGCGGGTGTCGCCTTTTTTAATACCCGGATGTCACCCCAGTTAACCGTGGGAGCAAAGCTTGCTCGCGATGCTGACGCCTTGGTCTTCAGGTGGCCCGCGTTATCGTTCATCGCGGGCAAGCCTTGCTCCCACAGGTCACCATGGGCAAGCGATCTTGTTTACAGTTCGATCTTGACGGCCTGCGAGGCGCGGGTCGCCTTGGCACGGGCGGCTTCGATGGATTCGTCGCGGGCCAGGGCCACGCCCAGGCGGCGCTGGCCGTTGACTTCCGGTTTGCCGAACAGGCGCAGGGCGGTGTCCGGTTCACTCAGGGCCGCGCCCAGGTTGGCGAAAGCGGTCTGGGTCGATTGGCCTTCCACCAGGATCACCGCCGAGGCCGAAGGGCCGAACTGACGGATCAGCGGGATCGGCAGGCCGAGAATGGCGCGGGCATGCAGGGCGAATTGCGACAGGTCCTGGGAGATCAGCGTCACCAGGCCGGTGTCGTGTGGGCGTGGCGAGACTTCGCTGAACCACACCTGGTCACCCTTGATGAACAGCTCGACGCCAAACAGGCCGCGACCACCCAGGGCCTCGGTCACTGCCTTGGCGACGCGCTCGGATTCGGCCAGGGCCACCGGGCTCATGGCTTGTGGCTGCCAGGATTCCTGATAGTCGCCCTTTTCCTGACGGTGGCCGACCGGCGCGCAGAAGGTGGTGCCGCCGACGTGACGCACGGTGAGCAGGGTGATTTCGTAGTCGAAATCGATGAAACCTTCGATGATCACCCGGCCCTTGCCAGCACGGCCGCCTTCCTGGGCGTAGTCCCAGGCTTTTTGCACGTCATCGGTACTGCGCAGCAGGCTCTGGCCCTTGCCCGAGGAACTCATCACCGGCTTGACCACGCACGGGAAACCCAGGGTTTCCACGGCCTTGCGGTAGTCTTCCACGGTGTCGGCGAAGAAGTACGGCGAGGTCGGCAGGCCCAGTTCTTCGGCGGCCAGGCGACGGATGCCTTCACGGTTCATGGTCAGTTGCGCGGCGCGGGCGGTGGGGATCACGGTGAAGCCTTCGGCTTCCAGTTCCACCAGGGTGGCGGTGGCGATGGCTTCGATTTCCGGCACGATGAAATGCGGCTTCTCGGCCTCGATCACCGCACGCAGGGCAGCACCGTCGAGCATGTTGATCACATGGCTGCGGTGGGCCACTTGCATGGCCGGCGCGTTGGCGTAGCGGTCCACGGCAATCACCTCGACGCCCAGGCGCTGCAGTTCGATTACCACTTCCTTGCCCAGCTCACCGCTGCCACACAACAAAACGCGGGTCGCGGTGGGCGACAATGGGGTTCCGATACGGGTCATCTGAAGGTCCTCAAACAGGAGCGGATCATCGCGGGTTGCGCGCCGGGCGAGCTTCCCATGGGAGAAAGCGCGGCATTTTACATGAACCGCCCGGTGATGGCCTGTTTACGTAAACGCCAGGCCATGATCAGCCAGACGGCGGTGACCCCGGCGAATTTCGAGAGCAGGGCGGTGATCACCACGGCGGGCGTCAGGGCGTCGATCAGGCCGAAGAAGATGAACGTGTCCAGGGGAATGCTCAGGGCCGAACTGATCCACAACCGATCATGCAGTGGGCGCTTGGTGATGGTGAACACCAGCCAATCGATGCATTCGGACACGGCGAACGCCGTGGCGCTGGCCAGGGCGATGGTTGGGTCCGAGGTGACGTAGGACAACACCAGCGCCACCAGCATCGCCGCGATGGCGCCGTGGCCGAAACGGGTCTGCACCATGTCCCGCAGGATAAACACCAGGCCGCCCCAGGCCGACCAGATGATGTCCAGGTGCGGCGCGGCGGAAAACGCGAAGTTGATCAGCACGACGCTGCTGATGTAGGCGAGCAGGAAAAGCATGGGGCGGGGTACCTGGTGGAAGGTTGATCAAGACATTAAAGGACAGCGATGGCCCTGTGGGAGCAAAGCTTGCTCGCGAAACAGGCGACTCGATTTCTGAAAGACCGCATCGTCCTCATCGCGGGCAAGCCTTGCTCCCACAGAAGCCTTGCTCCCAAAGAGGGTTGTGTTCAGTCAGCGGGTGCAGGGTACTTCAGCCACCGCCAGTCCCTCAATCGTCCTCACTGTCATCCAGCTTCCAATACCCCACCGCCTTCACAAAGTCCTGGTCCAGGCCTTTCTCTTCCAGCAACACCTTGCGAATCTGCCGCGACACCTTGCTCTCGGTCGCGACCCAGGCGTACAGCTTGCCGCCGGGCATGTCCAGCTGTTGCACGGTGCGCAGCAGGTTGTCCTGGCGCCCCTCGCGCAGCACCCAGATCACGTGCACCTGCGCCGGGCTTTGGAGAATCTGCTGCTCGGCGCCGTTTTCCACTTCCACCACCACCAGGGCACGCCGGTTGGGCGCCAGGCCTTCGAGGCGACGGGCGATGGCGGGCAGGGCGGTTTCGTCGCCGATCAGCAGGTAGCTGTCGAAGATGTCCGGCACGATCATCGAGCCCCGTGGCCCGGCGATGTAGAGATATTGCCCGGGCGTTGCCTGGGCCGCCCAGGTTGCAGCGGGGCCGTCGCCGTGGAGCACGAAATCGACGTCCAGCTCCAGGGTATCGAGGTCATAGCGGCGCGGGGTGTAGTCGCGCATCTCGGGCATCGGGCCCTGGGCCTTGTCGATGCTGGGGCTGAAGTTTTCCAGAGCAGCGTGTTCCTCGGCGTTCTGCGGGAACAGCAATTTCACATGATCGTCCGTACCCAGGCTGGCGAACCCGGCCAGTTCCGGCCCGCCGACGGTGATGCGGCGCATGCGTGGGGTCAGGTCCTGCACCCGCAACACTTGCAGGCGACGGCGTTTGATCTCATGGCTGACACGATGAATAGTGTTTGGATCGACTTCGGTCATTGGCTTGACTCCGAGACAGGTGGACGGTCGGGGCCGTCGATGATGGCTTTGGCGGTGTCGTTGAGCAGGTCGCGCACCCGCCGGATTTCTTCCGGGCTCCAGTGGCCAGGGTGCTTTTGCAGGGCATGGCGCAGGTTATACACCGCTTCATGGATCTCCGGGGGACGATCATGGCCGCGCAATGTGCGCTTGCTGATTTCAATGCGCGTACGCACCTCATCCAGCACTTCGGCCTGCTTCTCCAGGGATAGACGTCCGGCATCGGTCACGCTGTAACACTTTTTTCCGTCTTCGACGCCGCAACTGATCATCGCGTTCATTTCCAGGAAGGTCAGGGTCGGATAGATCACACCGGGGCTGGGGCTGTAGGCACCCTCGAACATGTGCTCTATCCGGCGGATCAGGTCGTAGCCGTGGCATGGCTGCTCGGCAATCAGCGCCAGCAACAACACCTTCAAATCACCGGCGGCGAAGACCCGGGGGGCCCGGTTGCCACGCGAACCTGTCGGGCGTCGTTCGAAACCGTCGTGTTCGCGTTTGGAGGAAGAGTCGGAATGAGAATAAAGGGCGTTCATATGCTGTCTCCGTTCTGCATATAGATAGCACTCAGATATATCTTGAATAAAAGATATATCTTTTAACTTGATTGTTTTTCGCAAACTAAGATACATCTTGGTTTGGCGGCGGGTTACTTGGGTTCAGGAAAGGACCTTACCTGAATGCTCAATGTATGCGGGATGCGGCGGCATACATTTGTAATGATAAAAGTGGCGTAGGCTTAAAATGTGGGCTGTTTCTGACATCCAAACTTATGTTTTATCGAAAACTGCGTATTTTTCGCTCTTTCGTATATTGGATTTACTACAAGCCTATAGGAATCTTCCTGCTTTTTTTTAGTTAAAGAGCGCCGATCATGCTCGGCGTTGGAGGGCAAGCCAAATTGCGCTTGGTTTGCAAATTTCAACCTTTTCTCTTTATTGCTAAGAACAGGTGTTAACAACATGCTCAAACAACTCGTATCCAGTACTGCCCTGGTCGCCGCCGCCCTGGGTTCTTCGCTGGCATTTGCTGCCGATGATGCTCGCTCGTCGATCCACATCACTGCGAACATCCCGACCCAGCAGTTCCATGTGCAGCCACGCAACCCTGACTTCGGTAAAGACGAAGTCATGAGCTACAACACGGTCAGCGGCACCTTGACTTCGTTGCGCCAGACCTACGACGTGAAAAACACCGAAGGTTCGGTAAACGCCTATATCGAAGGCGGCCCGGCCGCGCTGTACAACGGCAGCAACTCCATCGCCCTGACCACCGCCTTCAACGGCGTCACCCTGACCGCCATACCGCAGGAAGTGGTGGACGATGCGACCTCCACGCCAGGCACCCAGGCCGACATGACCATCGTCGCGGCCAGGCCCCTGGACACCCAGAACGGCCTGTACACCGCTGACATGACCGTCATCTTCGACGCCGTGCCGCGCCCGTAAGGCCATTCGCTGCCCGGTGAGTCTCTCCTCGCCCATGGGCATCGCCGCAGGCCGGCCGGCCCTCCCCAGCCGGTCGGCCTGTACCTGAAACGCCCCGATAGCACGCTGAATATGAGAATCCGTTGATGTTTCCGATGACACCCATCGCAGGTGCGCTCGCGCTATTTTTGTGCGCGACAGCATTGGCCGCGCCAATCGCCCCCGGTACGACGCCAAGAAGCCTGTTGTCCCAGGCCAAGGGCCTGCCGGCGGAGTTTGAAGCCCACTTCTTCGATGTGCCACTCGCGGTTCGTATAGAACTCAATCAGCAGTATCTCGGCGAAGCCATGGTGGTCTTGACGCGAGATGATCGCATTACCTTGCTGGAATTCACCGAAACGCAAGACAGCACGATAAAGGCCGTCGAGCGCGAACAATGGGAGCAACGCCTCAAGCAGGGACAAGTGCTGGGCGCGTGTGAAACCAACTGCACCGGCGGGCTGTTGGCCGTGCATTACAGCCTCGAGAATTCATTGGTGTCGATCCTGACCCAGGATGTCGAGCGCGCAACTGAAGCCAAGCGTTTCTACGATCAGCCGGAAGGCGGCAGCCTCGGCCTGATCTTCAATAACCAACTCAATATCAACGGTGGCCAGAAACAGGACACCGGTGGGCGGTATGGCCTCAACGCCAGTTCCAGCGTGGGCAACTGGAGCCAGTCGCTGGACCTTCAGCTCTCGCGTCTTGGCGGGCCGGACGACAAGCTCTACCACGCCGTCCATGAGCTCTATACCCAACGGGAAATGGAAGGCAATTTCTTCCGCCTGGGTTACTTCACGCCCGGTTCCGATGGCTTGAATCGGCAGATCCGTTCGTTCGGCGCCAACCCGGACACCGCGCTGGGGGTGATGTACGGCAGCTCCGACAGCCTGGTGATCGACAATCCCAAGCCCAGCGTCTACCCCATTTATGTCACCGCCAGCCGCCAGGCGTCGGTGGAAATTTATCGCAGCGGCCTGCTGATCAATACCCAGGCCGTCAGCGCTGGCTTGCAGAGCCTGGACACCCGCCCGTTGCCCGGCGGTATCTATGAAGTGGAAGTGCGGCTGATTGAAGATGGGCAAACCACCGCCACCAGCCAGGAGCTGGTCTACAAGCCCAACAACTGGAACAGTACCGAGGACCGCTGGCGCTACAACCTGTTCGCCGGTCGCGAAACCCGGCTGTGGAGCAACTGGGAAGATCAGCCCTCGGGTTTCACGACCGCCGGCATCGGCGTCAACTACCTGCTGCACCCACGGGTGATCCTCGGTGCGTCCACGCGCCAGGTGCAGGACAAACTGCAAGTGGGCACTTCGATCGACTGGACGCTCGCCAGCAACACCAGCTTGTACGCCAACGTCTACCAGACCCAGCAGTACGGCACCGGCATGGACTTGCAAGGCCTGTACAGCTACGGCCATGGCAGCATCGTCGCCAGTCACAACCGCAGTTGGCTCGACACCCGCAACACCTACGAAACCTTGTCGGACGGCACCCGTATCCGCCAGCGCAACGTCTACGTCGGCCAGACCAGCAATTCATCGCTGTCGGTCAATCATCGCTTGAGCAACAAGAACTCCATCAACGGCCGGTTGGCCTACAGCGAAGGCAACGTCCAGGGCACCGGCCTGGACTTGGGCTGGACCCAGCGCACCACGCTGCGTGGCAGCGATGCCAACTGGCGGCTGTCGGTGTTCGACCGCCCCGGCACTTCGAGCACCGCCGACAAGCGCAACCGTGGCCTGGACCTGAGCCTCAGCGTCGCCTTGGGCGGGCCGGGCGAATACTGGTCGGGCAGCGTTGGCACCCGCACTTCGCGCGATGGCGCGCGGGACAACAATGCCTCGGTTTCGTATCGCCGCGACTTGGAAGACCACGTCTTGCAAAGCGTCTCCGCCACGGCGCTGGCCGACACCTATGGCGTCGGGCTGTCGGGTATCGCCAGCTTCATGACCGAGTCGATGTACGGCGATGGCTTCATCCAGCGTTCCTCCTACAACGACAACCTCACCGGCGGTTTGAACCTGAGCAGCACGGTGGCGGTGGGCGGGCAGAAAGCCGCCTTCACCGGCGTGCCCCAGGGGCGCGGTGCCGGCATGATCGTCGACGTGGAAACCGACCTGGACGACATCATCCTGCGGGCCGACGACTTGACCGGCGGCAGCACCACCTTGCACCCGGGCCGCAATTTCGTGCCGATCACCGCCTACAAGAACAGCATGGTGACCTTCGATTTCGACGGCGTGCATCCGCCGGCGGCGAACATCGAGCCGTCCCGCACCCGTTATCACCTGAACAAGGGCGGGGTGGATTACCGCAAGATCAGTGTGTTGAGAACAGTGACCGTGCTGGGTCGTCTGTTGGACGAACAGGGGGAACCGCTCAAGGGCCATCACGTGATCAACCACGCCAGTCGCGGTGTCAGCGAGGCGGACGGGTTCTTCTCCATGGAAATGAATGCCGGCTCGCCGACCCTGGAAGTGCGTTATGGCAGCGAGTTGTTCTGCCGGTTCCGCCTCGACCCGGACAACGCGAGCCGCGAAGGCGATGTGCTGATGATCGGTGATTTGCGGTGTACGCCGGATACCTTGGCCGACACGACGCTGGCCGAGGCTGACAGTGCGAAACAGCGCTCATGAGACCGTGGGAGCAAAGCTTGCTCTTGAAACTGTGGGAGCAAAGCTTGCTCCTGAAACTGTGGGAGCAAAGCTTGCTCCTGAAACTGTGGGAGCAAAGCTTGCTCCTGAGACTGTGGGAGTAAAGCTTGCTCCTGAAACTGTGGGAGCAAAGCTTGCTCGCGATGAACGATAACGCTGTTCACCTGAAGAGCGAGGCGCCTGCATCGCGGGCAAGCCTTGCTCCCACAAGTGAATTGCTCACCTACCTATTTGCAGCGATTTGTCTTGATTGTATGAGGTTGTATAAATGAAACCCTTATCGGTTGCAGTGCGCAGCGTGGTCTCGGTGTTGTTGTTTGCGTGCGTGCCTGCGGCCAATGCCTTGACCCAGGATATCAGCGCTCTGTTCAGGCCTGACCCATCGAAACCCAATGAGAATACCTTTCTCAATACCACGCCTATCAGTGGTTACTGCGCAGATAGACCGTCGGACTGCAGGGCGACAGGAATGTTCAGCGTTCGATTACGTCTCTCTGCCAATACGATCAGTCCTATCCAGGCGAATCATGAAGATCCTCGGCAAGGTGCGATGTTTAAAGTGCCTGCCAGTTGGCGTCCGGTACAAGTTACCCATACGGGGACGGGCGAAATAGAAACTGTTGAAGTGCGCTGGTCCGGCTTTGGGTCGAGACAATTGTTCTCCAATAGTGTGATCGAATTGGTAGGTGGCGGCGCGAGCGTTTGGGGAGCCCACCGGGCGTTATGGAGCGGTCTTGAATGGGTGTATGCGCCTTTGCCATGTCAATACAGCGGTGTTTCACTCTATAACATTACGAGTTATGCCTTTTTCTGGAAGGTGCCGACAGAAGGTGTGTGTGGGAAAACGGCCCGATACTTGATCCCTGCCATGAGCTACAACTATCTGGACTTTGCCTACGAACTGCGCACCCCCAACCCACTGAAAATGTCCTCCGGCCAATACACCGGGTCGCTGACTTATAGCGTCGGGCCCGGGCAGGACATTGATATGGGCGATGTCATGATCCCCAACGATTCGGCGCTCACGCTCAACTTCAAGCTTGACGTCGAGCACACCCTCAAAGTCGAAGTCCCCCCCGGCGGCAACCGGGTCGAACTGGTCCCCCAGGAAGGCTGGCAATCCTGGCTGAACAGCGGCCGCAAACCCACGCGGTTGTTCCGCGACCAACGCTTCCATATCTCCGCCTCTTCCCGTTTCAAGATGGCACTCGAATGCCAAACCGTCAGCGGCAATACCTGCGCGATCTCCGAAGCCGGCACCGGCCATGCCGTGCCAGTGGACGTCAGCGTGACCCTGCCCAATGGCTTGACCGACGCCGCCGGGCAACCGGTCAATCGTCGCCGGTTGCTGCGTGACGGCAGCGGTACCGAACTGTTCCAGCCGGGTTTCTACGTCGATCGTAGGCCGGGCACCCTGCACTTTGAAGTGGCCCGTAGCAGCGTCGAAGAGATGCTGGACAGCGGCGCCAAGGCCTACACCGGTTACGTCACGGTGATCTGGGATTCGGAAATTTAAAAAGGAGTGGCTTGGGCAGTCCGGGCCGATTTGAGGGTGAGGTAGAGATGAAGCAGTTACCAATGGCAGTGCAAGGCATGGTATCGGTGATGGTGTTGACCGGTGTATCGACGGCTCATGCCGTCAGCAAGGATGTCAGCGCCATATTCAGGCCCGATCCCTCGAAGCCCAATGAAAACACCTTTCTCAACACGACCCCGGTCTCGGGTTATTGCGCGCTGTATCCGGCGGTCTGTGAGAGGGAAAAAATGTTCAGCATCCAGCTGCCCATTGCCTTCGAGTCTACCGGTCCCATTCAAGCCAATCATGGGGATTCCCGGCAAGGGGCGATGTTTGATGTGCCCGCCACTTGGCGCCTGGCACAGGTGATCCATACCGATACGGGCGAAACTGAAATCGTTCAAGTTCGTGTCTCCGGCATCGGTTCGCGCTACCGACTCCCTGTCAGCGTCATCAGTCTGGTGGGTGGCGGTGTGGATCTCACAACCGCCCATAACAGGTTATGGAGCGGCTCCAGTTTCAAGTACGCGCCTTCGCCCTGTCAGTCCACCCATTTCGGGACCATGAACGAGTACATCTATAACTTCTTTTGGAAGACGCCAACCGAGGGGGTGTGTGCCAAAAAGGCCGCCTACTTGATCCCCAGCATTGCCTACCACTACTTGGACTTCGCCTACGAACTGCGCACACCCAACCCCTTGAAGATGTCGTCCGGTCAATACCGGGGCTCGGTGAGCTATGGCGTCGGGCCGGGGCAGGACTTCGATATGGGTGACGTCATGCTCCCCAATGACTCGGTGATTACCCTCAATTTCAAACTCGACGTCGAGCACACCCTCAAGGTCGAAGTGCCCCCCGGCGGCAACCGCGTCGAACTGGTGCCCCCGGAAGGCTGGCAAGCCTGGCTGAACAGTGGGCGAAAACCGGCTCGGCTGTTTCGCGATCAACGCTTCCATATCTCGGCCTCGTCACGTTTCAAGATGGCCATCGAATGCCAGCACACCAGTGGCAATACCTGTGCGATCGCCGAAACCGGCACCGGCCACGCCGTGCCGGTGGACGTCAGCGTGACCCTGCCCGACGGCTTGACGGACAGCTCCGGGCAACCGGCCAACCGTCGCCGGTTGCTGCGTGACGGCAGCGGCACCGAACTGTTCCAGCCGGGTTTCTACGTCGATCGTAGGCCGGGCACCCTGCACTTTGAAGTGGCCCGTAGCAGCGTCGAAGAGATGCTGGACAGCGGCGCCAAGGCCTATACCGGCAACGTCACGGTGATCTGGGATTCGGAAGTCTGAGCGGCCTTGAGGCCAGCCATATTCAGTGAATTACGTTTAATGCATGAGGTTGAAAAAGTGATGAAGCATTTATGGGCATGGGTTGGGTTCTATCTGTTTTGCGGCATGGCCCAGGCCGGGCCGCAGATTGGTGTCGGGGTGGTCTACGACTACCTGGACGGCGACAAAAGCACCTACATGAAACGGGTATTCAACGGCGGGACGTCCACGGCGTTCGTCAAGGTCAATATCCTGGAAATCATCTACAACGAGGACGGCACCTACCAGGAAGTGCCGCTGCAGAACCAGGCCAGTGCCCAGGCCAAGGACGGCCTGATGGCCAGCCCGGCGCGGCTGATCGTACCGGCCAACGGGGTGCAGGGCACGCGGTTGCTGTTCATGGGCAACCGCGACAAGGAGCGTTACTTCCGGGTGCGTTTTGTGCCGGTAGTGCCGGAAGCCGAAGACGAGTTCGCCATCAGCGCCGAAGAACGCGAGGAATATAAAAAGGAACGCGTGGCCGCCGGGGTCAAGATCCTGGCGGGTTACGGCACCGTGTTTTTCGTGCGGCCCAAGGACACCCGTTACGAGACAGTGATCGAGGACAGCGCCAGCCGCTACCAATTGCGTAACAACGGCAACACCGTGTTGGTGATCGATGAGTTCAAGGACTGCGTGGCGAAGAAAGACAACGACTGCAAGCCGACCACCAAGCATCACGTCAAGAGCGGCCAGAGCTTTGCGTTCGACAAGGAAGCGGGGCGTGAGTACCGCTTCACCCTGGTCGAAGGCAACCAGAAAAAGAACGTCGAGATCAAAGGTTGATGGCCGCCGTCGCCGAGCCGTCGTGGGTGCCAGAGGTAATCAAAATGTTCAAGACCAAAATGTTCAAGGCATTGATACCCCCCCTCGCATTGACTGCCCTGACGTTGCCCTGGGCTGCGGCCTGGGGCGCGGTCGAGCGGGAAACGTTCGAAGTCTACGTGACCATCCCGACGGCCGACTTCTACGTGTTGCCCCTCGATCCGCAATTGGTCCAACGCGAACAGCGCCTGCCCTTCAGCACCATCACCACCGACCTCAGCCCCTTGCGGGCGACCTACGAGGTGAAGAACAGCAACGGCGCCATCGGCGCACGTCTGGGGGAAGAGGCGTACCTGTCCAATGGCCGTGAGCGCATTGACTTGCGGGTGATGTTCAACAACGTCGTATTGACCCTGGATTCGGCCCAGGTGGTCTCGGCCACCGAAGCCCGTCCTGGGCGCCAGGTGCCGCTGGAAATCGCCGCCATCAAACCCGCTGACGACTACAAGCCCGGCGACTACTACGGCACGGTGCACATGGTGTTCGATGCGACTGCGCCGTAGAGCGAGCCAGCGCAAGTGCATGGAGTGGTAAGGCTCATGGAGTGGAGCATCTGCATGAAGCTCTGTGGCGAGGGAGCTTGCTCCCGCTCGGCTGCGCAGCAGTCGCAACGGTGGCATGGCTGAAGCGTTTTTCAGCGGGTTGAAAAGCGAGGGCGGCTTCGCCACCCAGCGGGAGCAAGCTCCCTCGCCACAGGTGCTATTAACTATAAAAAAGGAGTCAAACATGTTTAAAAAGAGGGTGTTCGTGACTGCTCTGGCTGTCGCGGCCTTGAATTCTTCGTGGGTAATGGCGGCCGATGATGCACGCTCGTCCATTCACATCACCGCCAACATTCCGAACAAGCAGTTTCATGTGCAGCCGCGGGATCCGGAGTTTGGCAGGAACGAAGTGATGCACTACAACCCTGTGACACAACGTCTGAGTATTGTGCGCCAGACCTTTGATGTAAAAAACACGGAAGGCTCCGTGCATGCCTATATCGAGGAAGGTCGGGCTTGGCTGAGCAACGGGACAAGTCAGATTGACCTGTGGGTAGCATTCAACCGGACGATGCTGAGCAGTGTGCCTCAGGAGGTGGTGGATGATGCTTCCTCCACGCCAGGCACCCAGGTCGAGATGCTTATCTATCCATCCAGTCGTCCTGGTGGAGAAGAACCAGGCCTATACACCGGGAGCTTCACTGTCATCTTCGATGCAGTCCCTCGCGTGACCCTGTAATCCAGAGCCCTTGTGCAAATCATTGCCTCGCCACCAACGGCTTGCACTGGGTATGAGTCCCCGGCTGCAAGTAGGGCGAGAGAAACGGCGCCATGCCCTTGAGCACTTGCACCGGCAAGGCCGAGGTGAATTTGAAGTTCTGCGCCGAGGCCCCCGGGACGTAGGCGGTGAGGGTGCCGAAATGGCTGTCGCCGATAAAGAACACGAAGGTGGCGGTGCGGTTGATCGACTTGGAACTGATCACCCGCCCGCCGGAGCCGATCGCTTCGATGCGGTTGTCGCCGGTACCGGTCTTGCCGCCCATGGCCAGCGGTGTACCGTCGGCCAACTTGAAACTGCCGGCCACGCGTTTCGCGGTGCCGGCATCCACCACCTGGGACAGCGCACCGCGCAAGGCCTGGGCCACTTCCACCGGCATCACGCGCTTGCCGTTATCCGGATTGCTCACCAGCCGTGTCTCGTAAGGCGTACCGACGGCAAAGTCCAGGCTGTCGACGCGCAGCGCGGGCTTGCGGATGCCATCGTTAAGGATGGTGCCCACCAGTTCCGCCAACGCGGCGGGACGGTCGCCGGAGCTGCCGATGGCGGTGGCCAGCGACGGCACCAGGTGGTCGAACGGATAGCCGACCTGCTGCCAGCGCTGGTGAATATCCAGGAAGGCTTCAATCTCCAGCATGGTGCGGATGCGACTGTCGCGGGCGCTCTTGTGCCGGCTCTTGAACAGCCAACTGTAGACTTCCTGGCGCTCGAACTCACTGGCCTTGACGATCTGGCTGAACTTGGCGTCGGGGTTGTTCAGCAGGTAACCCATCAACCACAGGTCCAGCGGGTGGACCTTGGCGATAAAGCCTTGGTCCGGCAGGTCATAGGCGCCGGGGCCATAGCTTTGATAGAGCCGTTCCAGGCGTTCGTCGGTGAGTTTTTCCGCGCTCTTGGCCGATTTCAAGTGCGCGCGTACGAAGCGGTTGAAATTTTCCTGGCTGTCGTTGGGAAAGAAATAACGGTGAACGGCGGCCAGGCGGATCGCCGTAGGGCGCATGCCGTCGAGGAAGGTTTCCAGGCGTTGGCCGGTGTCCTTTTTCTGGTACTTCTTCCAGAACCTGAGCAGGAACGAGGTGCCTTCGCGGTCGGCGAATTGGGCCAGGTATTCCTGGCGGCGCGGGTCCTTGTCGTCCTTGAGCAGCTCGGAACTGTTATTGGGGCCGGCATAGGTGGCGTAGCGCACCAGGTCGCGCATCAGGCGGATGAACGGCAGGTTGATCGATTCACGCAAGGAGTCGCGCAGTGTGGGGATGCGGCCGTTGTCTTCTTTACGGAAGTTGTGGAAGGTGTGCAGCCCGCCGCCGGTAAAAAATGCCTCGCCGGGGCTGGCTGAATAGGTGCGGTCCAGCGCGGCCTCGAGCATTTTCGGCAGGCTGCGGTCGGTGTTCTGGATCAGGTAGTCCACGGCCCAGCGGGAGAGGTGGTCCGGCTCGGCGATGTCGACTTTCTTCAATGCCGCCGGGGTTTGCTGGGCATAGCGCTCGTGCAGCTCGGCGATGATCTGCAGATACGTGGTGAGCACCCGCAACTTGGCGGTGGAGCCCAGTTCCAGCTTGCTGCCTTCGTTGATGTCGAAGGGCTGGTCGGTGCTGTCGGTCTGCACCCGCACGCGTGAGCCATCGGGGGTCAGTTCCAGCAGGGTGAAGCTGTAGCGCACCTGGGTGGTGCTGGAGGGGGTCAGCAGGCGTTCGCCCATCAGGCCGATCTCGGTCGCGAAGGCCGGGTCGGCCAAGCGCTTGAGGTAGTCGGTGGCCTGGGCCTGCAAGTCGCTTTGCAAGGTGCTGGTGGCGGAGAGGTCGAGGCGATCGAGGTCGTACAGCGGACGATTGAGCAGGGCGGCGAGGCGACTGCGGGCGGCGCTGATGCCTTTGTTGGTTTCGTTGGGCTGGACGGTGGGATCCTTGACCCAGTCACGATAACTGACCTTGCTCGCCAGGGCCGCCGCGGCCAGCGGCGCATCGATCACACCGTTCTGCGCCAACAGCCGGATGTGGCTGTCGGTCAGGCGTGCCAGTTCATCGTGGCCCTTGGAGAGGAAATGGGACGGCCGGCGCTGGGCGATCATCAATGACAGCATTTCCCGCAGGGCCAGGCCTTTTTCTGCCAGGCTCTTGGGGTCGTTGGCGGTACTGGACAGGCGTTCATTGGCCTGCTTGAAATCGGCGCCGTACCAGACTCGCAAGCCTTCAGCCATGCCATGGACTTCACCATGCCCCGGCACGGCGGAGAGCGGCACGCTGTTGAGGTAGTCGCGGATGATCCGCTGTCGCGCCTCGAGGGTTTGCGGGCCGGCCTGATAAGCCCGCACGCTGGCGGAAATCATCTGGCGGATTTTTTCCCCGCCCGACACGGTGAGGCCCTCGGGGGAGTGCCGGTATTTTTCCAGTTGCGTCGCCAGTGTGCTGCCCCCGGCGGACTGTCCCGGCAAGCTCAACAGCTTGGCGACTTGCGACCAGGCCGCCATGCCGAAGCGCGGCCAGTCCACTGCCGGGTTTGCCAGCGGTTGCTTGGGGTCGAGCAGAAAGCGGTTCTCGATAAACAACAGGCTTTGCACCACCACGGGCGGAATCGCTTCGAAGTTCGCATACAGTTGCTGCGGGTACTTGAACTGATAGACCGGTGCGGCGCGGCAGTCGGTGATGGTCAGCCCGGCCTGGATCTTTTCCGCGTAGGGCACGAACAGGCCTTTTTCGACGTAGCCCATCAAGGCCGGCGAGAACCGCGCCTGGGCCTGGATCACGTAGTCGCGCTTGAGCAGGCGCGGCAGGAATTCCCCCAGCGCGCTGTAGCCCAAGCGCCGGTCGAACGGGCCTGCACCCGGATAGACGATGGCATCGCTGGGCCCCGGCTGCACCGCATAGCTCAGGGACTCAGCGTATTTGCTGAGCTCCCGGGCCTGGAACCGCGACGTGCGCATTTCCTTGGCCACCGCCAGGCCGACCACCACCACGATAATCAGCAGCAACAACCAGAATGCCCGCCAGCCATGCCGTGCGCGGCGTTTTTTTTGAGGTAAAGGCGCTTCTTCCATACGTTCAGTCGGGACCACAGGTTCATTCGAATCGGTTTGCCACAAAGCGCCCATAGTCGACTGATCCATTCACGCAGATTGATCGGACTTGCTTGAAGCTTAGACGGTGGTTGGCGTGGGGGGCGGGGAAATTGTGGGCATCAATGTGAGACCAACAGGTGGCGAGGTTCCTGTGGCGAGGGGATTTATCCCCGCTGGGCTGCGCAGCAGCCCCCAATGCAGGCAGCTCAATTGTCCAGACAATACCGGGTTGCGGTTTTGGGGGGGGCTGCTGCGCAGCCCAGCGGGGATAAATCCCCTCGCCACAAGTACTACGCAAGCTTCGGAATATTCGCTCGACCTTTTCCGCATCGAAAAACTAGCTGCATGGCTAGGCTGCATTCAAACCCTTTCAAAGGAAGCAAGGAATGCATTCACGCCCCAATTCTCATCGCTTGCGTCGAGGTCGTTACTCAGAGCCAGGACGAGCCTATCTGGTGACTGTTGTTGTTCATCAGCAGCGGCCGGTTTTTTCCGATTGGAAGATTGGACGGCTATTGGTCGCCGAATTCAAACGTGCTCATGATTCGGGCCAGGTGAACTCTTTAGCCTGGGTGGTGATGCCGGATCATTTCCATTGGTTGCTGCAAGTTCACGATTGCCATCTGAGTCGTGTCATCGGCGCCACCAAAGCTCGATGCACCCATCGTGTCAACAACATAACCGGAGTCTCTGGCCCGCTTTGGCAAAGCGGTTTCCATGACCGCGCGATCCGCGACAACGAGGATCTGAAGCCCTCCGCCCGCTACATCATCGCCAATCCGCTTCGGGCGGGGTTGGTGGATCGCATTGGCGATTACCCTCTCTGGGACGCCGCATGGCTTTGAGGCGTCTCATGCTCCCTGTGACCAGGGAATTTACCTGTGGAGACTTATCTGTGGCGAGGGGATTTATCCCCGCTGGGCTGCGCAGCAGCCCCAATGCAGGCCACTCAATTGTCCAGACATACCGGGTTGCTGTTTTGGGGGCTGCTGCGCAGCCCAGCGGGGATAAATCCCCTCGCCACAGATGATTTCTCTCACCACATGGGGGCTGAAAAGCTTGCACTAGAGCCCTCGCTCCATGCCCAAACATGACGCTGCACCAATGCTGTGCAATACTCGGTGCCGTTTCCGTATGACCTGTAATCCCAGACAACGCCTCTCCAAAAGCCACTTGTGGCGCAGGCTTATCCCTGAATTTCCCGGGTTTTACAGTGAAACTCTCTATCCCTGGCTTTTTATACTGCATGGCCCGCTGATCCTGAGGTTGTGGTTCCACAGGACGGTCTGCCCACAAGACAGACCCGGTTTCGGCAAGGTGGCAGGCCTATCGGCCTGTGGCTTTGGACACTCGGTGGCTAATCCAATAACAAGACGAGGTTGTATCCCTATGCCTGTCGGCAATCATCTGCCCCATGGCGAGACCGCTCAGGGCGGTCCGCTCAAACGTGAACTCGGTGAGCGGCATATCCGCCTGATGGCGCTCGGCGCCTGCATCGGTGTCGGGCTGTTCCTCGGCTCGGCCAAGGCCATTGAAATGGCCGGTCCGGCGATCATGCTGTCCTACATCCTTGGCGGCCTGGCGATCCTGGTGATCATGCGCGCCCTCGGTGAAATGGCCGTGCATAACCCGGTGGCCGGTTCGTTCAGCCGCTATGCCCAGGACTACCTCGGCCCACTGGCAGGTTTCCTGACCGGTTGGAACTACTGGTTCCTGTGGCTGGTGACCTGCGTGGCGGAAATCACCGCGGTGGCGGTGTACATGGGCATCTGGTTCCCCGACGTGCCCCGCTGGATCTGGGCCCTGGCCGCGCTGGTCAGCATGGGCTCGATCAACCTGATCGCGGTCAAGGCTTTCGGTGAGTTCGAGTTCTGGTTCGCCCTGATCAAGATCGTGACCATCATCGCCATGGTCATCGGCGGAGTCGGCATCATCGCCTTCGGCTTCGGCAATGACGGCGTGGCCCTGGGCATTTCCAACCTCTGGGCCCATGGCGGCTTCATGCCCAACGGTGTGTCCGGCGTGTTGATGTCCCTGCAAATGGTCATGTTCGCCTACCTGGGCGTGGAGATGATCGGCCTGACCGCCGGTGAGGCGAAGAACCCACAGAAAACCATCCCCAACGCCATCGGCTCGGTGTTCTGGAGGATCCTGTTGTTCTACGTCGGCGCGCTGTTCGTGATCCTGTCGATCTACCCGTGGAACGAAATCGGCACCCAGGGCAGCCCATTCGTGATGACCTTCGAGCGCCTGGGCATCAAGACCGCCGCTGGCATCATCAATTTCGTGGTCATCACTGCCGCGCTGTCGTCCTGCAACGGCGGGATCTTCAGCACCGGGCGGATGCTCTACAGCCTGGCGCAGAACGGCCAGGCCCCGGCCGGTTTCGCCAAGACCTCGGCCAACGGCGTACCGCGCCGCGCATTGCTGTTGTCCATCGCCGCATTGCTGCTGGGCGTGCTGCTCAATTACCTGGTGCCGGAGAAAGTCTTCGTCTGGGTGACGTCGATTGCCACGTTCGGCGCGATCTGGACCTGGGTGATGATCCTGCTGGCCCAGCTCAAATTCCGCCAAGGCTTGAGCGCTTCCGAGCGTGCGGCCCTCAAGTACCGCATGTGGCTGTACCCGGTCAGCTCGTACCTGGCGCTGGCCTTCCTGGTGCTGGTGGTGGGCCTGATGGCGTACTTCCCGGATACCCGCGTGGCGTTGTATGTCGGCCCGGCGTTCCTGGTGTTGCTGACGGTGTTGTTTTATACCTTCAAGTTGCAACCGACTGGGGATGTGCGGGGCGGTGTGCGTTCGGTTTCGTGAGGTGATAGCGCTGTAAAACAAGAGCCCCAGTCGGAATGACTGGGGCTTTTTCGTAGGAATGAACCTGGCCGTTCGTCGGAGTAGGTGTTCGACCTGTAAGTTCTGACAGTAGATCCTCGCAACACCGTGGCCTAGCTTGGAAGCCCGCCAATTGGCGAATGGCAAGGTAGGCATGATGAAGGGCTTCTCTGCGTTGATAGTGATCGCGCTGGTCAATGGATTGATCCATTGTCAGGTTTTTTTCTTGCTGTATGGCGCCGTCGGCCTGACTCAGGCAACCAGTAACCTCGCGGCGTTTTGTGTGGCGGCGGCGTTTTCGTTTTATGTGAATGCGCTTTTCATCTTCGGGCCCCAGCAGTCATGGAGTGGCTATCTCCTGCTCAATTGCACGATGGCCGCCGTGAGCTACGGTATCGGTTCGATCGGCGATGCCCTGAATTTGCCTGGATGGGAGACGGTGGCGTTGTATTTCTTGCTGAACCTGACGATGGGGTACAGCTTTTTCCGGTTCAAGTTGCTTCGTGGTCGTCAGCGGGTATGACCGTCTTTCAGCAAGTGAAGCACCGACAAGTTCGGGAGCGAGCATGAAAGCGATATGGAGCGGCTTTTCCACTTACGCACTGGTCGGGCTGGCCAACACACTGCTTCATTGGCAAATATTTTTCGTGCTTCGCGTAGCGATCGGTCTCGATCAGTCGACCAGCAATCTTGCTGCGTTCTGTGTGGCGGCTTCCTTTTCCTATTACCTCAATGCGCTCTATACCTTCGAGGCCAAACACTCGGTGACGGGGTATGTGGTATTCCTGTGTGTCATGGGCGTGCTCAGTTATGCCGTGGGTTATCTGGGAGACCGCTGGCGGCTCCATGGGTTACTGACGGTGGCGGTATTTTCCCTGCTGAGTCTGGTGTTCGGTTTTCTGCTCTCTCGGTTCGTAGTGTTTCGTGGGCACCGCCCATGAAAATTTCACTGGTTGTGCCGGTGTTCAATGAAGAGCAGACCCTTGAGCTGTTCTACAAGAGCGTTCGCCAGCATCCGGCGCTGGTCGACTACAGCGTCGAGATCGTGTTTATCAACGATGGCAGCGCTGACCAGACTGGATTTTTGGCTCGGGACATTGCGCTGGTCGATAACTTGGTCGTGTTCATTGATCTCTCTCGAAATTTTGGCAAGGAGCCGGCGTTGTTTGCCGGAATCGTGCACGCCAGCGGCGATGTGGTGATCCCGATGGACGTGGATTTGCAAGATCCCATCGACGTTATTCCCAGGTTGATTGCGGAGTGGGAGAAGGGCGCCGAGGTGGTGCTGGCCAAGCGTCGTGATCGTTCATCCGATAGTTATCTCAAGCGTGGATGCGCTGCGCTGTTCTATCGTTTGCTCGATCGTATTGCCTATCCCCATATCGAGCGGAACGTGGGTGATTTTAGGCTGATGGACCGCAAGGTGGTGGAGGTCATCAAGACCCTTCCCGAGTATCAGTTATTTATGAAAGGCGTGTTGTCGTGGGCTGGGTTCAATACCGTCATCGTTGAATACGACCGCGCCGGTCGCGCCGCTGGCCGCAGTAAATTTAACGGCTGGAAATTGTGGAACCTGGCGCTGGAAGGTATCACTTCGTTCAGCACCGTGCCGTTGCGGTTGTGGACTTATGTCGGCGGTTGCATCTCGTTTTTATCGCTGCTGTATGCCGCGTACATGGTGTTGGACAAGCTGTTCTTTGGGAATGATCTTCCCGGTTATCCATCGTTGATGACGGCGATTTTGTTTTTGGGTGGGGTTCAACTGATCGGCATTGGTGTGTTGGGTGAGTACATTGGGCGGATTTATCTGGAGACGAAACATCGGCCGAGATATGTCATCAGGGAAATAATCCGAGGAGAGTTGGGCATGCGAGAAACCGACGAGACCTTTCACGAGCTGATCGGGGATCGTCTATGACTGACTCTCACGCGTATCCAGGCAAGCTTTCAAACCGGTATATCGACGGCTCAGCCTTGGCAACCGTGGTGCTGCTTGCGCTGTGTGTGCGTTTTTACGAAATCACGATACCGACCATCTGGTTTGACGAGGCTTTCAGCGTACTGCTTGCCAGGCACGAGCCTTGGCAGATCTGGTCCATTACGGCAAGGGATGTTCATCCGCCCCTCTATTACTTCTTTTTGCATTACTGGATGGTGGTGTTTGGCGATGGGGTTTTGGCCGTGAGATCGCTTAGCGCCGTCGCAGACGTTGGCACAGTTTTGCTGGGCATAAAACTGATGAGTTTGGTGGCCACGCGAAGGGCAACCTGGATTGCGGCATTACTGCTGGCGTTACTGCCGATCTCGGTCCGCTATAGTCAAGAAGCGCGTATGTACACCTTGCTCAGCTTTTGGCTGATGGGCGCGACCGTAGCATTGGTGTATTGGATCAAGGATCCAGAGAATAAGAATTTTCCGATCTATTATATATGTTTAATGACAGCCGCTTTCTACACACACTACTTTGCGGCGCTGGGTGTGCTTGTCCATTGGTTTTATTGGTGGACAGGACGATGCAGTGTATTTCAGACCGCGCTGCCAAGGGGAGCATGGATGCTGGCTAATGGTGCGATTTTAGGATTGCTCGCGCCTTGGGCCTTTTATTCCACTCGATACTTGTTAGGCAATCGAGGGATTGAATGGATACCGGCTATCACGGTGGAGGGAGTATTTAGTTTGTTTTGGCAGTTCATTATGTTGAACGGCAGGTGGGCTCAATCGGTGTATTTGTATCCGTTGCCTTTGATGCTGGGCATATGTGCGATATCGATAAGTTTCTGGAGGGGGACCGCATATCGTTTCAATGCTTTGCTTGGAGGGTGTTTTTTGGTTCCTATTTTTGCTGTCGCTCTGGTGTCGCTTTTTGTTCCGGTTTTTGTTCCCAGGTATCTGTTGCTTTCTGCGATCGGTTTGTCATTAGTCATTGCAGTGTGCTTGGACTCTTGGGAGCGGCGGTCTTGTGTTGTGATGATGGCTTTAATATTCATTGTTCTTGTAGAGGTGCAAGGGTTGAGAGCGGTGTATAAGCAAACAGATAACTTGAGTGGCATTGGTTTTCGTAGAGAGATGAAAATTGATGTGTTGGCAAACAAAGTCAAGCAAGAAATTAAGCTGGCAGACGATATAGTGGTTGATACATTTTTTTCATATCTGGTCTTTAGCTATTACAATAAAACAGGAGTGCAACCGAAGCTTTATCTTAAAGTGTCTCCTGAAGAGGCTGGCCGTAATCATTACGCGTTGATTTCAGATGGCTTTAAAGACCCTTATTTGAGTGACGTGGATACTTTGCAATGTCCCGGGGCAAGGGTCTGGTGGATAGCCCATAAGTCCAGCGTCTGGCCGAGCGCAAAAGGCAAATGGGAGCAAGTTCTTACTTTTGTTTCCGAGGAAATGACTGCTTCCCTATACATTATCAAAGCAACTCCGTCCTCAACTGAAGTGGGCAATCAAACCAACATCTGGACCGCTGGTAAACGGGCACTGGACTTAGCCGATCCGCGGTAGCCACAGCGCATCACCGTGACGAGGAGCTTGCTCCCGCTCGGCTGCGCAGCAGTCGTAAACCGACTGGCTCGGTCTGGCTGTTGCATCGCGACGTCTGTTTTTGGGGCTGCTTCAGCCCAGCGGGGCGGTGCGACGTTTCGCTAAATCCCCTCGCTACAGGAGTTTGTGCGCACCCGCGAATAGCTGATGTTTACGCCGCCGCTGTTTCCCGCGGCTCAAAACTATCCGCCCGCGCCATCTGCCACATCCGCGAATAAAACGCCCCATTGACCTCTCCCGTCAGCAATTCCCCCGGTTTGAGGAACACATGCAACTGGGAAAACAACTTCACCTCGGTGGCCGACATCCGCCGCACCAGATGCTTGGGCTGCAATTGCGCAGGATGCTCAAGCCCGGCGGCGGCGAGCATTTCGGCCAGGGCCTTGAGGGTGTTGCGGTGGAAGTTGTAGACCCGTTGGGCTTTATCCGGGACGACCAGGGCGCGCTGGCGCAGGGTGTCCTGGGTGGCGACGCCGGTGGGGCATTTGTTGGTGTGGCAGCTTTGCGATTGGATGCAGCCGATGGCGAACATGAAGCCGCGCGCGGCGTTGGCCCAGTCGGCGCCGATGGCCAGGACACTGGCGATGTCGAAGGCGCTGACGATCTTGCCGCTGGCGCCGAGCTTGATCTTGTCCCGCAGGTTCAGGCCCACCAGCGTGTTATGCACGAACAGCAGGCCCTCGCGCAACGGCACGCCGATGTGGTCGGTGAACTCCACTGGCGCCGCGCCCGTGCCGCCTTCCTTGCCGTCGACCACGATGAAGTCGGGCAGGATCCCGGTTTCCAGCATGGCCTTGGCGATGCCCATGAACTCCCACGGATGCCCCAGGCAGAACTTGAAGCCCACCGGTTTGCCACCGGACAGTTCGCGCAGTTGCTGGACGAACTGCATCAGTTCGATCGGCGTGGAAAACGCGCTGTGGCAAGAAGGCGAAACACAGTCCTCGCCCATGAGGATGCCCCGGGTCTCGGCGATTTCCCGAGTGACCTTGTGCTTGGGCAGGATCCCGCCATGGCCGGGTTTGGCGCCCTGGCTCATCTTGATTTCAATCATCCGCACCTGCGGGTTCTGCGCCTGGGCGGCGAAACGCTCCGGGTCGAAGCGCCCGTCAGGCGTACGGCAACCGAAGTAGCCACTGCCCAACTCCCAGGTGAGGTCGCCGCCGTGTTCGCGGTGGTAGGGGCTGATGCTGCCTTCACCGGTGTCGTGGGCGAAGTTGCCCAACTTGGCTCCTTGGTTCAACGCCCGGATGGCGTTGGCGCTCAGGGAGCCGAAACTCATGGCCGAGATGTTGAACACCGACGCCGAGTACGGCTGGGTGCATTGCGGGCCGCCGACGGTCACGCGAAAACCGCTGGGATCGCTCAGCGGGGCTGGGCGCATGGAGTGGCCGATGAATTCGAAGCCGGTCTGGTACACGTCGATCAAGGTGCCGAACGGTTTGTCGGCGCTTTCGTTCTTGGCCCGGGAATACACCAGCGAGCGCTGGGCCCGGGAGAAGGGCAGGGCATCGCTGTCGGATTCGAGCAGGTATTGGCGGATCTCCGGGCGGATGCCTTCGACCAGGTAGCGGATATTGCCCAGGATCGGATAGTTGCGACGCACGGCGTGGCGGCTTTGCAGCAGGTCGAACAGCCCCAGCAGGCTCAGCAACCCGGTCACCAGTGTGATCGGCCAGAGCCAGTCGTATTGCAGGAACGGCAGGCTGGCGAGGGTGAAGATGACACAGCCAGCAAAGAAGGCGTAACGACTCAGCAGAGACAGGCTCATACGGTTTCCTTGGGGGAGGGGTAGCGCAGGCATTCTGCGCCGACGGCAAAACGACGGGCAACCCTATGACGAGGGGATTGTCATGGAAACAAGGGTGTGTGGGAGCAAAGCTGTCTGGGAGCAAAACTGTGGGAGCAAAGCTTGCTCGCGATACAGGCGCCTCGGTTTCTGAAATACCGAGTGTCTCCATCGCGGGCAAGCCTTGCTCCCACAGCTCCCACAGCTTCTACAGTGTTCCCACCCCAGGAGCTGCTCAGCTCGCCTGCTTCATCTGCCGCACCGGCAATTCCACGCGAAAGGTAGTGCCGACCCCGACTTCGCTGCGTACCGTGATCTCGCCGTGGTGTTTTTTCACGATGCCGTAGGACAACGACAGCCCGAGCCCTGTGCCCTGGCCGATGGGCTTGGTGGTGAAGAACGGGTCGAAGATTTTCTGCAGGGTTTCGGGGGGGATGCCCGAGCCGTTGTCGGCGACTTCGATCCATACGGATTCGTCACCGACGCCGTTGCGCAGGGTGATGGTGCCGCGCTCGGGGCCGATGGCCTGGGCGGCGTTGACGATCAGGTTCATGATCACCTGGTTGATCTGCGACGGCAGGCATTCCACTTCCGGCAACGGCGTGTACTCCTTGACCACGTCGGCCTTGTATTTGATTTCATTGGCGACGATGTTCAACGTCGAATCCATGCCCTGCTGCAAATTGGCCATCTGCCATTCCTGGCTGGAGTCGACGCGGGAGAAGTCCTTCAGGTCCTTGACGATCTGCCCGACCCGGCCGATGCCATCCTTGGATTCCTTGATCAGCAAAGGGATGTCCTCGACAAGGAAGTCCAGTTCCACCTGTTCGCGCAGCTTGCGCAAGTGCACCACCAGCTCCGGCGAGGCGATGGCCCCCTCGGCGCTGCCGTAGGCGCTGAGCATTTCCTGGAGTTTGCCAAAGTAACCGTCCAACGCCCCCAGGTTGGAAGAAATGAAGCCGATCGGGTTGTTGATTTCGTGGGCCACCCCGGCCGCCAACTGGCCCAGCGAGGCGAGTTTTTCCGATTGCACCAGCTGGGTTTCCAGCATCTTGCGTTCGTCGATCTCCATTTGCAGCAGCTCGCTGGCCTGTTTGAACGCCTGGGTGCGTTGTTCCACCAGGTCTTCGAGCTTGTTCATTTTCAGTTGCGCACGGGAGGTCATTTCCCATTTTGTGGTCAGGGTGTTGGCCATCTGCTGGACTTCGATGTTGTCGAACGGTTTTTTCAGGATCAGCAAGCGATCATGGCCGTTCAGGCGGTCGAGCAGTTCATCCCAGGAGTAATCCGAATACGCCGTGCAGACCACCACTTGCAGCAACGGGTCGCGCTTCCAGAGTTCTTCGATGGTCTTGGCGCCATCCCAGCCTTCGGGCATACGCATGTCGACAAAGGCCAGGGCATAAGGACGCCCTTTTGCCGATGCCTCCAGCAACTTGTTCAGGCCTTCCTGCCCGCCATAGGCCGAGTCGAGTTCGAACACCGTGGCGACAGGTTTTGGCGCATCGCCGAACAGCGCGCTTTCCATGTCCAGCAAGTCAGCGTTGCTGTCATCCTCCGGGGTGAGGATCTTGCGGAAATCTTCATGAATGGCGGGTGTATCGTCGATCAACAGGATGCGGCGGTTACTCATGCTATTCATGGCTCACCTTCTGCAAGTTTCAGGGGCACCTGCAATTCGAAGGTCGCCCCTTTTCCTGGCCCCTCACTGTGGGCGGTGAGGTGGCCGTTCATTTCAATGGCCGCCAATGCGCAGCTGTGCAGGCCAAAGCCGTGGCCGTCCTTACGCGTGGTAAAGCCGTGGGCGAAGATGCGCGTCATGTTTTCCTCCGCGATCCCTTCGCCTTCGTCCTTGACGCTGATTTGCAGGGTTTCGCCATCGATGACGGCGGCCTTCAGGGTCATGTTCCGCGCATGATTGGAAACCCCCGCCATGGCGTATTTGGCATTGCTGATCAGGTTGATCAGAATCAACAGCAAGCGGTGCTTGTCGCCCATGATCCGCGGCACCTCGCCGTATTCCTTGATCACCGTAACATGATGGCGGGTCAGGGCGCCCGAGTTCATGCGCAGGGCGTCTTCGAGCAGTTCACTGACCACCAACGGTTCCAGCAGGCTGTTGGCCCCGGCATAGGATTGCTGGGTGGAGACAATATCCTTGATGTGGTCCACGCTTTTGCTCAGCTGGGCCAGCTCGTCGGTAAGACCCTGCTGCTCAACGGCGATGGCTTCGACCAGTTGGTTGAGGTAGCCAGGCAACAGTTTGCCTTTCGCGTCTTCGGTGAAAAAGTGCCCGAGGTCATCGGCGTGTTCGTTGATCAGTTGCATGGCCTTGCCCAGCCCCTGGGCCTTGCTGCTGCGTATTTTGCGGCTGACCAGGTCGGCGGAGATGTTCACGCTGTTGAGGACGTTGCCGACGTTGTGCAGCACGTTGGTCGCGATTTCCGCCATGCCGGCCTGACGGGCAGTGTCCATCAATTCGCTCTGGGTGTCCTTGAGCTGGCGGGTCCGTTCTTCAACCCGCTGTTCCAGTTCATCGTTGGCGGTTTGCAGGGCGTTGTTGACCCTTTTGATCTCGGCGAAGCTGCGTACCAGCCGGATCGCCAGCCAGATCAGGATCAGCACCAGCAGCGTGGCGAACACCAGCAGGTAAACGTGGTTGCGCTCGTACTGGGCGGCGGCTTTTGCCTGGTCTTTCTCGAGCAGTTGGGTGATGGTGTCCAGGCGATCGGCCACGGGGATCGCTTCGATTCCCAGTAACAATTCATTGACCCTTGGCTGTTCGCGCAGGATCACCCCGATGTGCCTGCGCAGGACTTCGACAGAGTTGAGCAGCCCCTCAGGCAGGCGCTCCTTGTTGACCTCCAGCTGGTTCAACCCCAGCAGGACCTCGGCCGCTATATCAGGGGAACTGAGCTGGGCGAACTCCATGCTGCTGAGGAGCAGGTCGTAGGTGTCGATGGCAACGTTCTGCAACTCCAGCCTGTACGTGTCGGGCAGCCGGGCGAACTGGCCCTGGATGTCGTCCTCGCCGGTGGGCAGGAAGGCCAGGGAATTGCGCAGCACCGCGTTATGGGATTTGAATTGTTCCACCAGGCGGGTCTTTTCCTTGACCAGCTTGAGGTATTCGTCGCGCTGAGCTTCCCAGAGTGACGGCCCGTGGCGCCCCGGTTCCGATTCAATGGCGTCCAGACGCTGCCACAGGCGTGCCATCTCGTGCAGGGGGGAGACCAGCGGGTCATAGTTGTGGGTCAGGGCGATGCGTGACTTGAGGACTTCGTTGTCCCAGATGGCGTCCTGTTGCTTGAGCAGGCGGATCAGGTCCCGGGACTCGATGTACGAGGCGGCCTGCTGGGCGCCTGAATTGATGTACATGAACAACAGGATGCCCGCCAGCAAGACGCCGATGAAGGTCAGGCCGAGGCGACGGAGGACTGTCATAGGGGCTTGCCCTCCCACTCACCGGTCAGGGTCTTGAGGAATTCGACGATCAGCTGGGTATCGTTCTTCAGGGGCTCGCGGCCCAACTGGTACTTGAACATCACCTCCACCGCGCGTTCCAGGTTCGGTGCGGAGCTGTCATGGAAATACGGGGCGGTGACGGCGACGTTGCGCAGGCTGGGCACCTTGAAAACCTGGCGGTCGGCTTCATCGCCGGTGATGTTGAAACGCCCTTCGTCGGCTCGGGTGGGGTTGCCCCGGTCCTCGAAGTAGTCACCCAAGACGCCGAATTTCTGGAACATGTTGCCGCCCATGTTCACGCCCTGGTGGCAAGCGATGCAGCCGTATTCCTTGAAGCGCTGGTAACCGAACTTTTCCCGGGGTGTGAGGGCGTCGGTATTGCCCAGCAGGTACTGGTCGAAGCGCGAATTGGGCGTCTGCAAGGTGCGTTCGTAGTCGGCCAGTGCGCCCTGGATATTGGGCTTGGTCACGCCGTCGGGGTAAGCGTCCTTGAAGTCCTTGGCATAGCCGGGGTCATCGGCGATGCGCTTGACCACCGATTCCCAGGTGCTGCCCATTTCCACCGGGCTGGTCACAACCGCATGGACCTGCTCTTCCAGCGTGTCGACGCGGCCATCCCAGAACTGGTGGAAGTTCAGGCTGGCATTGAACACGGTAGGGGTGTTGACCTCCACCGGCTTGCCGTCGAAGCCTAAGGAAAACGGCTTATCGTCGGCGCCGCCCTTGTCCAGGCGATGGCAACTGGCGCAGGACAGGGTGTTGTTGACCGACAGGCGAGGGTCATTGAACAGCCGCAGCCCCAGTTGGACGCGCTTGGGGTCCAGGGTCGGAATCGGGGGCAGGGGTTTGAGGGGTTCGTCCAGTGGTTCGGCGTGAGCGGTCACGCTTGCTCCCACGAGCAGGCCGAGAGCCAGAATCAGTCCATGTGACGCCATGGGATGTTTTCCTTGAAACTTTGGTTGATGACACTCAGGTGTTCACGAAAACGGGTTCTGGCGTTTTTCCCACTCGGTCATCCAGTCGACGAAGGCCTGCGGTTCCACGGCCTTGCTGAAGTAATAACCCTGGACCTCCTCGCAGTGGTGTTTCTTGAGAAATTCCAACTGCTCGAGGGTTTCCACTCCTTCGGCAATGATGTGCAGGTTCAGGCTCTTGCCCAGGCTGATGATGGTGCTCACCAGCTTGGCGTCGTTGCTGTCGATGCTCAGGTCACCGACGAACGACTGGTCGATCTTCAACACATCCACCGGAAATTTCTGCAGATAGCTCAGGCTTGAATAGCCGGTGCCGAAGTCGTCGATGGCCAGGCGTATCCCCAGTTGCTTGATGGCCTTGAGGACGGCGACCGTGGTATCGACGTTCTGCATCAGGACGCTTTCGGTGATCTCCAGTTCTAACTGTGTCGGGTCCAGGCCGGTTTCCTTGAGGGTGCGGGCAATGCCTTCGACGAAGCCGCGCTGGCGGAAATCGATGGCCGAGACGTTCACCGACAGGTACAGCGGGCGCATGCCCTGGGCTTGCCAGCGGCAGGCCTGCTGGCAGGCCTCCTGAAGCACCCATTGGCTCAGCGGGACGATCAGGCCGCTGTCCTCGGCGACCGGAATGAAATCCGAGGGATAGACCAGGCCATGATCCGGCCTGTCCCAACGCACCAGCGCCTCGACACCGACCACCTTGCCGCTCTTGAGGTCGAGCTTGGGTTGGTAATGCAGCACGAACTCCTTGCGTAGCAGGCCCAGGCGCAGGCCGGATTCGATGGTCTGCTGCTGCCGCGCCCGGCGGTTCATGTCTTCGGTGAAAAACCGGTAGTCGTTGGGGCCGGTTTCCTTGACGTTGCGCATCGCCGTCTCGGCTTTCTTGATCAGCGCCACGGCGTCGAAGCCGTCGTTCGGGTACACGCTGATGCCCAGGCTCGCGGTGACGCTCAGGTCATGGCCGTCGATGGGCTGTGGGGAACTGATGGCCGCCAGCAGTTTGTCGGCCACGCCTTTGGTCTGCTGCGGGTCGATGACGTCCCCCAGCACCACCACGAATTCATCGGAACCGTAGCGAAACACCGAATCGGATTCGCGCACCACGGTCGCCAGTGCCCGGGCCACGCGCTTGAGCATTTCATCGCCCACCGGATGGCCCAGCGCGTTATTGATGCGCTTGAAGCGGTCCAGGCCGATGAACATCACCGCCAGTTGCCGGTCATGCCGACGGCACTGGGCCATGGCCTGGGTCAGCCGATCGCCGAGCAACATGCTGTTGGGCAACTCGGTGAGCACGTCGTATTGCAGCAGGTGGGACACCTTGAGCAATTCCTGGACGCGCTCTTCGATCGTGCGTTCCAGGCTGCGCATTTTCCTCGCCGCATCCTGGGCCAGCTGCCATTTCCAGGTCATGGCGCTGGCCATCTGGCGGATTTCCAGGGTGTCGAAGGGTTTCTTGAGGATCAGCAACTGATCGTCGAACTCGATCCGTTCGGACATGGTTTCCCAGGAGTAGTCCGAGAACGCCGTGCACAGGGCGATTTGCAGGCGCGGGTCGGCCTCCCACAGCGCCTCGATGGTTTGCAGGCCGTCCCAGCCCGGTGGCATGCGCATGTCGGCGAACACCAGCGCATAGGGCTGGCCTTCGGCCTGGGCGCGCTTGACCAGTTCCAGCGCCTCCTCTCCCTGGTAGGCCGAGTCGATCTGGAATTGCAGCCGATTGACCTGCGGGGTGCCGAACAGCAGGCTCTCGGTGTCGTCCAGCGAGTCATCACTGCCGGCGCTGGGGCTGAGAATCTTGCGAAAGTCCTGGTGGATCGCCGGCGTGTCGTCCACCACCAGGATTCGCCGGTTGGCAGGTACCGCCATTGGATTCATGGATTGCTCTCCGATAGCTGGCTCGCTGGGCGGGTCCAGTGGTCTGTCGCCGGGACGATGGTGCCGGCCTTGAGCAACTCGGCGGCCTGGCCGCTGTCGACCACGGTGCTGAAGTAGTGCCCTTGGGCCTGCATGTCCCCGCCGCTGGACATCAGCGTGGTGCGTTGCTCCTGGGTCTCGACACCCTCGGCAATGATCCCGATGCCCACGTCCCGGGCGAAGTTGATGATCGCCCGCAACGTCGTGGCGTTTTCGGGGTCGGCGTTGGCGCTGTCGAGGAAACGCTGGGCGAGCTTGAGGTGATTGACCCGGTAGGTCTTGAGGTAATCGAACGAGGAGTACTCGGTGCCGAAGTCATCGATGGCGATCTGCACGCCCAATTCGCAGAGGCGCGGCAGCACGTCGTTGTGGGTCCACTTGGTCTGGGCCAGGGTGGCTTCGGTGACGTCGAAGCGCAGGTCCCAGGGCGCCAGTTCCCAGCGCGCGGTGGTGCGCAGCACATCGTAGATCAGTTCCGGGCCGGTCTTGAGCTGGGTCAGGGACAGGTCGATGGCGATCACCGGGGGCGCCATGCCCTGGTCACGCCATTGGCGCATTTGTTGGCAAGCCTGGTCCAGTACCCAATGCCCCAGGCCAATGATGATCCCGGTTTTCTCGGCGGCGGGCATGAAGGCCGCTGGTTCCAGCCAGCCACGTTGAGGGTGGTTCCAGCGCACTTGCACGCCCATGCCGAGGATCTTGCCGGTGCCAAGGTCGACTTCCGGCAGGTAGTGCAGGTGCAGTTCGTTGTTCTCGATGGCCTGGCGCAGGTCGTTGGCGAGGGCGACCCGGTCGGTGACTTCCTGGTTAATTTCTTCATTGTGGAAATGGTACTGGTTGCGGCCCTTTTCCTTGGAGCGGTACAGGGCCATGTCGGACTGCGCCATCAGGCTATCGGCACTCAGGCTCTGCGGGGTGTACAGGGCGATGCCGATGCTCACCGAGATCCGCACGTCGTTGCCGTCCAGGGAGTACGGCGCCACCAGCGCATCACGGATCTTGCCCGCCAGCGCGGCGCAATGGGTCGCTTCATGGACGTCCAATTGCAGCAGGGCGAACTCGTCGCCGCCCAGGCGCGCCACCACGTCGTTTTCCCGGGTGCAGGCCTTGATGCGAGCGGCGACCTCCTGCAACAGCAGGTCGCCGATGGGATGACCCAAGGTGTCGTTGATCCGTTTGAAGTGGTCCAGGTCCAGATAGAACATCGCAAACGGCGCGGCCCCGCGACGAGCGGCGGCGAAGGCCTGGTGCAGGCGCTCGATCATGGTGGCGCGGTTGGCCAGCCCGGTCAGGCCGTCGGTGCGGGCCAGCAGGGAGATTTTTTCTTCGGCCAGCTTGCGTTCCGTGATGTCGAGGATGATGCCTTCTATCTCCAGCAACAGGCCATGCTCATTGCGCACCGGGATGTAGCGGTTCTCCACCCAGCGGAACGTGTCGTCGCCGGTACGCATGCGGAACTCGATGGAGGCCCCTGCGGAATCACGGTCCAGGACGCGGACCATGGCCTCATGGACTTTGTCCTGGTCATCGGCGTGGATCAGGGTTTGCGCCCAGTCCGGCGCGTTGGTCAGTTGCGCCGCGGAATGGCCGAATTTGGTGATGTTGTGGGAGATGTACATCAATGGGAACGGCGGCTCGCCCCGCAGGCGATAGAGGATGGTCGGGCTGTTCTGCACGATGATGTTGGCGTCGGCCAGTTCCCGGGTGCGTTCCTCGACCGCGCGCTCGAGCATGTCCATTTTCAGCGCCGCCTCCTCGGTCATCTGCCATTTGACGGTCAAGGTGCTGGCCATCTGGCGGATTTCGATGGCATCGAAAGGTTTTTTCAGGATGAGCAGGCGGTCGCCCAGTTCAAGACGATCGGCGATGTCTTCCCAGGAATAGTCCGAATAAGCGGTGCACAGGGCCACTTGCAGCTTGGGGTCGGCGCGCCAAAGCCGTTCGATGGTTTCCAGGCCGTCCCAGCCCGGTGGCATGCGCATGTCGATGAACGCCATGGCGAAGGGTTGCCCCTGGGCCAGTGCCGTTTCGACCTTGTTCAAGGCTTCCATGCCCTGGAACGCCGAATCGAGCACGAAACTCGTGCCGGAGACCGCCACAGGCGAGCCGAACAGGGCTTCTTCGGCGCTGCTCAGGCTGTCATTGGCGCTCGCCTGGGGGCTGAGGATCTTGCGAAAATCCTCATGGATGGTTGGCGTGTCGTCGACGATCAGGATCCGCCGATTGGTTTTATCCAATGGCAGGCTCATGGCCGTGCACCGTTCTGATGCTGACTATAGAACCCTGGAAACATCTGATATCCCTTTCGCTGGCATGAGTATTCGGCCTGTACTTGGCCCTTCATGGGGTAGAGCATAGTCGTCTGATCGGGATACGCTCGGCCAGTGATGGCAAATGTGTCTAAATGTTCGCAATCTACTAGCCTGTATTTCGGGGGTAAGGTAGAACGGTTGTCGTGACTAGGAGGGGGGTTTCAAATGGAAGATCAATCGCCGGACGTTCCGGTAAAGAAACCGGCAGTGCTGCTGGTTGATGACGAAGAGTCGATCCTCAATAGCCTGCGTCGGCTATTGCGCAGCCAGCCGTACGAGATCCTGCTGGCCGACAGTGGCGCCAAGGCCCTGGAAATTCTCAAGGAGCGGCCGGTCGACCTGGTAATGACCGACGCGCGCATGCCGAACATGGATGGCGCCACGCTGCTGGCCGAGATCCGCAAGCTGTACCCATCGACCTTGCGCATCCTGCTCACCGGTTATGCCGATGTGGACATGATGACCAAGGCCATCAACGAGGGGCAGCTCTATCGTTACCTCAGCAAGCCCTGGAACGATGAGGAATTGGTCCAGGCCTTGCGCCAGGCCCTGTCCCACCAGCATTCCGAAAGCGAGCGTCAGCGCCTCGAAGCGCTGAACCGCGAGCAGAACCAGCAACTCAAGACCCTTAACGCCACCCTGGAAAAACGCGTGGCGTCGCGCACCTCCGAGCTGCAGCAGACCGCCGACATGCTCGATTTGGCTTATGACGAGCTCAAGCGCAGTTATGTGACCAGCACTGAAGTGTTTTCGCTGATCGCCAACCTGCGCCTGCCCAAGGCCAAGCAGACCAACCGGCAGATCATCGAGTTGATCAGGGTCTACAGCCGGCTGCATTTCCTCGATGAGTCCACCGACCGCGACCTGACCATGGCGGCGGCGCTCTACAACATCGGCAAGCTGAGCTGGACCGACAACATGATGGTCACGCCCGCCGACATGCTGCACCACACGGAACTTGAGCTCTATCGGGCCTATCCGAAGCAGAGCGAATCGCTGCTGATGACCCTGGACCCGATGAAGGACGCGGCGCGGATCATCCGCCATCACCAGGAGCGTTGGGACGGCAGCGGTTTCCCCGAGCACCTTCGGGGCGACGCCATTCCGTTCGGTTCGCGGTTGTTGAAACTGGCGGTGGACTTCATCGAGCTGCAGCGCGGGTTGATCCTGGAGCGGCAGATGAACAGCGACGAAGCGCTGGTCTACATCCGCAAATACGCCGGCAAGCTGTACGACCCGGACATGATCGAGGACTTCATCAAGGCGTGTGCCGAATACCTGGAAGACGTGACCCTGTCGGACCCGACGGTGCAAGTCTCCACCACGCGCGAGTTGACCCCCGGGATGATCCTGGCGCGCAACCTCAATGCCGACAACGGCATGTTGCTGCTCAACGCTGGCAAAGTCCTGAGCGGGCCGTTGATCGAAAAACTCATTGCCTTCGAGGCGATGGAGGGCGCGCGGTACAGCGTGTTCGTCAAGATCCCCGAGGAGGAGGCCGACCCTTCGGTGCCGAAGCCGATGTTGGGGTGACTGGGTTCTGGGTTGGATTGGATTGGATTGGATTGGATTGGGTACATATCCGTTGCTGCGGTAACGGCGGCTTAGGGTTCCGCCCTGACGGCGGGTCACTTTCGAAAAGCGCGAAAGTAACCAAAGCGCTTTTGCCCCACCACTCGGTGCCTCGCCTAGGCTCGGCATGCCCTCACTCCGGCATTGCTCCGTGGGCCCGCCGCGAAGGGCCATCCATGGCCCAGCGCGGCTACCTCGGCATCCATGCCGAGGTGCCCACTCCACAATGCCTGCGTTCGGCCAGCGTGGTTAACGGGGCGCCCCAGATCAAGATCAAAAGCGAGGCGGCCTAGTAGCCGACCTGGCTCTCCCGGTCGTACACCCGTCAGATCTGTGGGAGCAAAGCTTGCTCGCGAGGCGGCCTAACAGCCGACCTGGCTCTCCCGGTCGTACACCCGTCAGATCTGTGGGAGCAAAGCTTGCTCGCGAGGCGGCCTAACAGCCGACCTGGCTCTCCCGGTCGTACACCTGTCAGATCTGTGGGAGCAAAGCTTGCTCGCGAGGCGGCCTAGTAGCCGACCTGGCTCTCCCGGTCGTACACCCGTCAGATCTGTGGGAGCAAAGCTTGCTCGCGAGGCGGCCTAACAGCCGACCTGGCTCTCCCGGTCGTACACC
>NZ_LHVH01000030.1 GCF_001269885.1 Pseudomonas kilonensis | reverse complement strand
GCTCACTTTTGAGAAGCGCAAAAGTAAGCAAAACGCTCCTGCCCCACCACTCGGTGCCTCGCTAGTGCTCGGCATGCCCTCACTCCGGCATTGCTCCGTGGGCCCGCCGCGAAGGGCCATCCATGGCCCAGCGCGGCTATCCCGGCATCCATGCCGGGTTACCCACTCCACAATGCCTGCGTTCGGCCATCGTGGTTAACGGGGCGCCGAGATCAACGTCCACCGCGAGGCGGCCTTATAGCCGACCTGGCTCTCCCGGTCGTACACCTGTCAGATCTGTGGGAGCAAAGCTTGCTCGCGAGGCGGCCTAGTAGCCGACCTGGCTCTCYTGGTCGTACACCTGTCAGATCTGTGGGAGCAAAGCTTGCTCGCGAGGCGGCCTAACAGCCGACCTGGCTCTCCCGGTCGTACACCCGTCAGATCTGTGGGAGCAAAGCTTGCTCGCGAGGCGGCCTAGTAGCCGACCTGGCTCTCTTGGTCGTACACCTGTCAGATCTGTGGGAGCAAGGCTTGCTCGCGAGGCGGCCTAACAGCCGACCTGACTCTCCCGGTCGTACACCTGTCAGATCTGTGGGAGTAAAGCTTGCTCGCGAGGCGGCCTAGTAGCCGACCTGGCTCTCTTGGTCGTACACCTGTCAGATCTGTGGGAGCAAAGCTTGCTCGCGAGGCGGCCTAGTAGCCGACCTGGCTCTCTTGGTCGTACACCTGTCAGATCTGTGGGAGCAAAGCTTGCTCGCGAGGCGGCCTAGTAGCCGACCTGGCTCTCTTGGTCGTACACCTGTCAGATCTGTGGGAGCAAAGCTTGCTCGCGAGGCGGCCTAGTAGCCGACCTGGCTCTCTTGGTCGTACACCTGTCAGATCTGTGGGAGTAAAGCTTGCTCGCGAGGCGGCCTAGTAGCCGACCTGGCTCTCTTGGTCGTACACCTGTCAGATCTGTGGGAGCAAAGCTTGCTCGCGAGGCGGCCTAGTAGCCGACCTGGCTCTCTTGGTCGTACACCTGTCAGATCTGTGGGAGCAAAGCTTGCTCGCGAGGCGGCCTGACAGCCGACCTGATTCTTCCGGTCGTACCCCGATCCCATTGTGGGAGCGAGCCTGCTCGCGAAGACGGCGGCACATTCAACATGGATGCAAGCAGACCCATCGCTATCGCGAGCAAGCTCGGCTCCCACAGGGATCGGCGGTGGACACGGATCTTATAAACGACCAAAAACCTGTGTGGGAGCGAGCTTGCTCGCGATGGCGGCCTGACAGCCGACCAGGATTGTGGGAATGGTCGGACAATCCTCCGGGTTGCAGCAGATTTTTCCGACGAACTCTGGCGGTTGCCGGGTGGGAAGGGCTGTCGCTAGTCTTTTCCCGTCGCTGCAAATTCAGCGGCCGGGCTTGGAAATCCGATAAGTAGACGGCGCGAAAGCGCCCTTCATGACGTATGCTTACGGTCGTTTTTTGACCATGCTTTCGTTATGGCGGCTGTGCGCGGGAGACCTTCGGGTCTGTCGGGCTCGTTTACCCCGGTTTTCCAACCTGCGTACGGCTGCCACCCCTCGCTTGGAAACGAACGTGGCAGCTCCAACCTGTAGACGGAGTGTCACCCTATGTTCAAAGCCACACCCAATCCCCCCGAAACCGATCCCCAAGAACTCGATGAAGCCGCCAAGCGCGCCATCGACCATTATCTCGACCCCAAGCCTCAAGCCAAAAAGAAAAAGCCCTCAGGTCAACTGTTCACCGTCGTGGACGGTGTCGACACCGAAAGCCTGCTGGCCAACCTCAGCGAAACTTTGGCCTCAGCCGATGCCATGGTCAGCGACCTTGCCTTCGACCTTAAAGGCTCGCGACGCCATGTTGCCCTTGGCATTCAGCAACTGATCGAGCTGGGCGCTTTATTGGCGAATCGGATGCTGGATAACGTCAATACACAACCCTGACCACACCGCGCGCAGAAGCGAGAAGGCTCGCTTCCACAATTGGACCGGAGTACGACCGGGAGAGCCAGGTCGGCTGTCAGGCCGCCTCGCGAGCAAGCTTTGCTCCCACAGATCTGATGGTTCCCAAAGATCTGATGAGGTGTACGACCGCAAGAGCCAGGTCGGCTGTCAGGCCGCCTCGCGAGCAAGCTTTGCTCCCACAGATCTGATGGTTCCCACAGATCTGATGAGGTGTACGACCGCAAGAGCCAGGCCGGCTACTAGGCCGCCTCGCGGTGGACGTTGATCTCGGGCGCCCCGTTAACCACGATGGCCGAACGCAGGCATTGCGCAGTGGGCAACCCGGCATGGATGCCGGGTTAGCCGCGCTGGGCCATGGATGGCCCTTCGCGGCGGGCCCACGGAGCAATGCCGGAGTGAGGGCACACCGAGCCTAGGCGAGGTGCCGAGTGGTGGGGCAGAGCGTTTTTGGTTACTTTTGGCGCTCTTTCCAAAAGTGAACCGCTGTAAGAGCGGAACCGCCAGCCGCCGTTACCGAAGAAACGGATATACACACCTTAAGTGAACAGCATCAGCCTCCCACAGAGGAACTGCGCTGATTTTTAGTCCAGCACCAGGCTTTGCTCCCACCCCTACGCGCTGTAATCTCCCGGCACTTTCTCGGCCAAGGCTTCGATCACCCATGACCACCTCCCTGATCCGCATCGCCGCCGCCCTGTTGCTCGGGCCCGACGGTCGAACCCTGCTGGTGCGCAAGCGCGGCACCCGGGCCTTCATGCAGCCGGGCGGCAAGATCGAGGCCCATGAACAACCGGTGCAGGCGCTCGCCCGTGAGCTGGAAGAGGAACTGGGGTTGCAGATCGACCCGGCACAGGCCCATTACCTGGGCGTGTTCAGCGCGCCGGCGGCCAACGAGCCGGGGTTTACCGTGCAGGCCGAGGTGTTTTTGCTGAGCATCGACGCCCCGGTTTCACCGGCAGCCGAAATTGAAGAGGTGTGCTGGATCGACCCGGCCGGCGACAGCAATCTTTTGCTGGCACCGTTGACAGGCGAGGTGATCCTGCCGTTTTATCGAGCGACACTTCTCGCTACCTGCTGATTCACGCCTCAAGGACTGATGCTCATGATTCCATTGCCGGACCTGTTGATTTTCGCCGCCGCCGCGTTGCTGATGGTACTGACGCCCGGGCCGAACATGATCTACCTGATTTCCCGTTCGATCTGCCAGGGCCGCAAGGCCGGCGTCACCTCCCTGCTGGGGGTGGTGGCGGGGTTCTTCGTGCACATGTTCGCCGCGGCCGCCGGGTTGACGGCGGTGTTCCTGGCGGTGCCCGTGGCCTATGAAGTATTGAAATGGGCCGGTGCGCTGTACCTGTTGTGGCTGGCCTGGCAGGCCGTCAAGCCGGGCGCGCGTTCGCCTTTCGAGGCCCAGCAGTTACCAGCGGACTCGACGCGCAAGCTGATCACCATGGGCTTTCTCACCAGCGCGCTGAACCCCAAGATCGCGGTGTTCTATCTGTCGGTGTTCCCGCAGTTCATCAGCCCGGAACACGGTTCGCTGTTCACCCAGAGCATCATCCTCGGGCTGACCCAAATCAGCGTCAGTTTCAGCGTCAACCTGTTGATCGCCCTGTTCGCCGCCGGTATTGCCTCGTGGTTCGTCCATAACCCGACCTGGCTGGCGGCGCAGCGCTACTTCATGGGGTTTGTCCTCGGTGCGCTGGCGTTGCGCCTGATGTTTGAGCAACGGCGTTCGGCGTGAGCATCCGACGGTTGAGGGCCGGCGATGCCCAGGCGTATCGCCAGCTGATGCTCCAGGCGTACGCACTGCATCCGCAGGCCTTCACCTCCAGCGTCACCGAGCGGGCCAAGCTGCCTATCAACTGGTGGGAGTCACGCCTGGGCAGCCGGCTCGATGTGCTGCTGGGGGCGTTTGTCGAACAGGAGTTGGTCGGTATCGTCGGCCTGGCCCTGGAGCCCCGGGAAAAAGCCCGGCACAAGGCGCTGCTGTTCGGCATGTATGTCGCCGATGAACAGCGCCATCGCGGGCTCGGCTACCAACTGGTCCAAGCCGCCCTCGCCGAAGCCCGGCGTCATCCCTTCCTGCGTCTGGTGCAACTGACCGTCACCGCCGGCAACGAGCCGGCGCTCAAGCTCTATCAGCGCTGCGGCTTCGTCCTGTATGGCCTTGAGCCGATGGCGATCTGCGTGGGCGACGAATACCACGACAAAATCCATATGTGGCTCGAACTGTGATCCCTCCGCGATTTCCTGTGTATGGGCTTCTGTGGGAGCAAGGCTTGCCCGCGATGGCGTTTTCGCAATCGCCATCGCGGGCAAGCCTTGCTCCCACAGAAGCTATCAGCGCACGGCACTGACGCCGTCGAGGGTTGAAAACGACGTGTCCTTGGCCGTCAGCAAAAAATCGCGCATGTACGGCGCGTCGAGCATGTCGGTGCGCACCGCCGCGTACAGCGTGGCAAACAAGCCTTTCTCTCCCAGCCGCTTGGCCTTCACGTAGCCACGCGAGCTGTATTCATGCAGGGCCCAGTGCGGCATGCCGCACACGCCGCGACCGCTGGCCACCAGTTGCATCATCATTACCGTCAGTTCAGAGGTACGCACCTGGGCCGGTTCAATGTCGGCCGGTTCCAGGAAACGGGTGAAGATGTCCAGCCGGTCGCGTTCCACCGGGTAGGTGATCAGGGTTTCGCTGATCAGGTCCTCGGGGACGATGTACGCCTTGCCCGCCAGTCGATGCTGGTTGGCCACGGCGAGCATCGCCTCGTAGGTGAACAACGGCACGTAGGTGATGCCGGCCAACTCCAGCGGGTCGGAGGTCACCACCAGGTCGAGATCGCCGCGGGCCAAGGCTGGCAACGGCGCGAAGGCGAAGCCCGAGGCCAGGTCCAGTTCGACTTCCGGCCAGGCATCGCGGAACTGGTCGATGGTCGGCATCAACCATTGGAAGCAGCTATGGCACTCGATGGCCATGTGCAGCCGTCCGGCGGTGCCGCCAGCCAGGCGGGCGATGTCCCGTTCGGCGCCGCGCAGCAAGGGCAGGGCGGCATCGGCCAGTTGCAACAGGCGCAGGCCGGCACTGGTGAACCGTACCGGCTTGGTCTTGCGCACGAACAACTGCATGCCCAAGCGCTCTTCCAGTTCCTTGAACTGGTGGGAGAGGGCGGACTGGGTCAGGTGCAGGCGTTCGGCGGCTTCGACCAGGCTGTCGGCTTCGCGCAGGGCGTGCAGGGTCTTGAGGTGACGGAGTTCAAGCACCGGAGTTGCTCCATGAGTAAAACTTGTGATCAACACGAAAAAGTTGAGTTTGTCTCATGTAGGGTCAACTGTCGACAATGGCGCCATCTTTTATAGGAGGACGCACACCATGGCCCTGGCCCACACCCTCGGTTTTCCCCGCATCGGCGCCGACCGCGAACTGAAGAAAGCCCTCGAAGCCTACTGGAAGGGCGACCTGGCCCCGGCCGCGCTGCAAGCGGTGGGGCGCGAACTGCGGGCCCGGCACTGGCAACTGCAGAAAGACGCCGGCATCGACCTGCTGCCCGTCGGCGACTTTGCCTGGTACGACCAGGTGCTCAGCCACTCCTTGACCCTGGGCGCCGTCCCACAGCGTTTCCACAGCACCTTGAATGCCCAGGGCCGGCCGACCCTCGACACCTTGTTCGCCATGGCCCGTGGCGCCACGGCCAGTTGCTGCGGTGCCGACCATGGCCAGGCGCAATACGCCCAGGAACTGACCAAGTGGTTCGACACCAACTACCACTACCTGGTCCCGGAGTTTTCCGCCGACCAGACCTTCGCCCTGAGCTGGGAACAGTTGTTCGACGAAGTGGACGAGGCCCATGCCTTGGGCCACCAGATCAAGCCGGTGATCATCGGTCCGTTGACCTACTTGTGGCTGGGCAAGGCCAAGGGCGCGGCGTTCGACAAGCTCGACCTGCTGGAGCGCCTGCTGCCGGTCTACGGGGAAATCCTCAACCGCCTCAAGGCCCAAGGTGTGGAATGGGTGCAGATCGACGAACCGATCCTCACACTCGACTTGCCTCAAGCCTGGAGGAACGCTTTCGAGCGGGCTTATCACATCCTCCAGTACTCGCCGTTGAAAAAACTCGTGGCCACCTATTTCAGTGGCCTGCAAGACAACCTCGGCCTGGCGGTGAGCCTGCCGGTGGACGGCTTGCACATCGACGCGGTACGTGACCCGGAACAACTGGGCCAGGTGCTGGACCGCCTGCCGACCTACAAGATTCTCTCGGTGGGCCTAGTCAACGGTCGCAACGTCTGGCGCTGTGAACTGGAACAGGCGCTGGCGCAATTGCAACCGGCCCAGGAACGCTTTGGCGACAACCTCTGGGTCAGCACCTCGTGCTCGCTGCTGCACAGCCCGGTGGACCTGGAGCGCGAAGACCGCCTCGATCCGGAACTCAAAAGCTGGCTCGCCTTTGCCGTGCAGAAGTGTGGTGAAGTCGCGGTGCTGCGCGATGCCCTGAACGATCCACAGGCCCCCGCTGTGCAGCAGGCCTTGGCCGACAGCCGCGAGGTGCAGGCCAGTCGCGCCAGTTCGGCGCGCATTCACAAACCCGCGGTCCAGGCGCGCCTGGCGGCAATCGGGCCACAGGACAGCCAGCGGCGTTCGCCGTTTGCCAAGCGCATCGAACGCCAGCGCGCCCGTCTGAAACTGCCGGCCTTTCCCACCACCACCATCGGCTCCTTCCCGCAGACCCCGGCGATTCGCCTGGCACGCCAGGCCTACAAACAAGGCAAGTTGTCGGCCAACGACTATCAGGACGCCATGCACACCGAGATCCGCCATGCCGTGCAGATCCAGGAACGCCTGGGCCTGGACGTGCTGGTGCACGGTGAAGCCGAGCGCAACGACATGGTCGAATACTTCGCCGAGCAACTGGACGGCTATGTCTTCACCCGTTTCGGTTGGGTGCAGAGCTACGGTTCGCGCTGCGTGAAACCGGCGATTATCTATGGCGACATCAGTCGGCCGAACGCCATGACCGTCGACTGGATCCGCTACGCGCAAAGCCTGACCGACAAAGTCATGAAAGGCATGCTCACCGGCCCCGTGACCATGCTGATGTGGTCGTTCCCCCGCGAAGACGTGTCGCGCCAGGTCCAGGCGCAACAACTGGCCCTGGCCCTGCGCGACGAAGTGCTGGACCTGGAAAAAGCCGGGATCAAGATCGTGCAGATCGACGAGGCGGCGTTCCGCGAAGGGTTGCCGTTGCGTCGCGGACAATGGCAGGCCTACCTGGACTGGGCGGTTGACGCGTTCCGTTTGTGCGCGTCGGGGGTGGCGGATGAAACCCAGATCCATACCCACATGTGCTACAGCGAATTCAATGATGTGATCAAGGCCATCGCCGACATGGACGCCGATGTCATCACCATCGAGACTTCGCGTTCGGACATGGAGTTGCTGGAGGCTTTCGAGGCGTTCGACTACCCGAACGACATCGGCCCGGGCGTCTACGACATCCACTCGCCACGGGTGCCGGACACCGCCGAGATGGTTGCGCTGATGAGCAAGGCGGTAAAACGGATCGCCGCCGAGCGGCTGTGGATCAACCCCGACTGCGGGTTGAAAACCCGGGGCTGGCCGGAAACGGAAGCGGCACTGGTGAACATGGTGGCGGCGGCGCGGCAGTTGCGTAGCCAACTGGCCTGAAGCTGACGCCTTGAGCGGGGATCTGTGGGAGCAAAGCTTGCTCGCGATGAAGCCAACGCGATTTCTCTGGAATCGAGGTGCCTGTATCGCGAGCAAGCTTTGCTCCCACAGATACATCCTTTCCCACAGATACATCCTTTCCCACAGATACATCCTTTCCCACAGATACATCCTTTCCCACAGATACATCCTTTCCCACAGATACATCCTTTCCCACAGATACATCCTTTCCCACAGATACATCCTTTCCCACAGATACATCCTTTCCCACAGATACATCCTTTCCCACAGATACATCCTTCGCGCAGGAGACCACTCGGCAATCTTCATCAAACTGTCACGCAACTGTGGCAGCGCGCTTGAACAAACTTCATCAGACTCGCGCTCTACTGGGGTTCTGCGTTTCGGTGTTTCTTCATGCGTGTATTCATTTTCCTGGCCGCGTTGTTTTTCGGCCTGCCGTCGATGGCGGCTTCTCGGTGTGACATCAATGTTGCGACCCAGCGGGTCGATCTGGATCAGGTGAGCCTGGCCTACCAGAGCGTTGGCCGTGCCTCGGATCCGGCGCTGTTGCTGGTGATGGGCCTGGGTGGGCAGTTGATCCATTGGCCGGACGAAGTGGTGGTCGCCCTGTGCGAGCAGGGTTTCCGGGTGATTCGCTACGACAACCGCGACGTCGGCCTGTCCACGTGGCGCCAGGCCCCCGGCAGCGCCAACCTGACCTTCGAAGCCCTGCGCTACAAACTCGGCTTGCCCGTGGCTGCGCCGTATACCTTGACCGACATGGCCGACGACGGGCTGGGGTTGATGGATGCCTTGCAGGTGCACAGCTTTCACGTATTGGGCGTGAGCATGGGCGGGATGATCGCCCAGCACATGGCCGCCATGGCGCCGCAGCGGGTCGAAAGCCTGACCCTGATCATGAGCAGTTCCGGTGCCGAAGGCTTGCCCGCACCCAGCGCCGCACTGGTGCAGTTGCTGTCGCGGCGCAGTGCACCGAATCGCGAAGCGGCCTTGCAGCAACAGGCCGATCTGCTGGCCGCGTTGGGCAGTCCGATGGTGGCGGATGATCGCCAGGTATTGCTGCATCAGGCCGCCGTGGCCTACGACCGGGCCTTCAACCCTGAAGGCGTGAAGCGCCAGATCATGGCGATCATGGCCGAGCCGAGTCGGGTGGCACTGCTCAATCAACTGCGGGTGCCGACCCTGGTGGTCCACGGCACCGCCGACCCTTTGCTGCCGGTGATGCACGGCGTGCATCTGGCGGCGCACATCCAAGGCAGCCAGTTGAAGCTGATCCCGGGCCTGGCCCATCGTTTCCAGGAGGCGTTCAAGGCGCCGTTGCTGGGGGCCGTGTTGCCGTATCTGCAGCAGCACCGCGAGGACACGTCGCACTGGGCGCAGATCGAACCGGTGCAGGCGCCTAATCTGCTCTGATAACCCTGATGGCTTGAGGCCTGCCCGGCTTTTGTGGCGAGGGGATTTGTGGGAGCAAAGCTTGCTCGCGAAACAGCCACCTCGATCTCTGAGAGACCGCGTCGCCTTCATCGCGGGCAAGCCTTGCTCCCACAGGACCGCGCCCGTGCCTGCTCCACCAACCACCCCATCAATTCCTGCAACGGCCCTGACACCTGGGGTTTGTGCGGGTGCACTAGGTGATAACCCAGCCCGGTCTTGACCTTCAGCTCGAATGGCATCACCAGCCGGCCGGCGCTCAAGTCGTCGCCGATCAGCGACCAGTCGCCAATCGCCACGCCCGTGCCTTGGGAAGCCATGGACATCGCCAGGTCCAGGGTTTCGAAATGCTGGCCTTTGCTGACATTGCTCAAGTGCACATCGGCTGCCTTCAGCCAGGTGTTCCAGTCGCGCTCGTCAAGGGCCGGGTGCAACAGCAGGTGGTGTTGCAGGTCGGCGGGTTCACGCAGTGGCACGGGACCTTCCAGGACCGGGCGGGAGCAGACGGGCGTCAGTTGTTCATCGAACAGAGGCAGGCACGCCAGCGAGGCGTCGGGTGGTGGGCCATAGACCACCGCGGCGTCGAAGGCTTCGCGCTGGAAATCCACGCCGTGCCGGACCGTGGTGGTCAACTCCACCGGCACGTCCGGTCGCTCCTTCTGCCACTGCAACAGGCGCGGCAGCAGCCAGCGCATCACACAGGTCGGGGCCTTGAGTTGCAGGGTCTGGCGTTTTTCGCCGACCTGCTCGACCGCGTCCCCGATCAGCCTGAACACCTGCTGCACCCGGGGTAGCCACGCCTGGCCTTCGGCAGTCAGGCTCAGGCCGCGTGCCTGGCGCTGGAACAGCGCATAACCCAGATGATCTTCCAGCCCGGCGATCTGCCGGCTCACCGCGCCCTGGGTGATGTGCAGTTGTTCGGCGGCCCGGGTGAAGTTGCAGCATTGGGCCGTGATCAGAAACGTGTGCAGCGCCGGCAGCGGAGGAAGTCGTTTCATTTCGGATCCAAGCCATGACGTGAGGACATGGCGAGTATGACTTTTTATCCATTGTTGCCGCTATGGTCGGACCGTTCCAATAACGCCATTCCCAAGACAAAAAAGGGTCCCGCCGCAGGCTGTGCGAGGCCCTTTACACGACAAGAAAAAGGCAATGGCAATGGCGACGTGCGGCGAAGTATTGGTCAAGTTACTCCAAGCGTATGGCGTGGAGCAGGTGTTCGGCATTCCTGGCGTGCACACCGTCGAGTTGTACCGCGGGCTGGCCCGTTCCAGCATCCGCCATGTGACCCCGCGTCATGAACAAGGCGCAGGTTTCATGGCCGACGGTTATGCCCGGGTCAGCGGCAAACCCGGCGTGTGTTTCATCATCACCGGCCCCGGCATGACCAACATCACCACCGCCATGGGCCAGGCCTACGCCGATTCGATCCCGATGCTGGTGATCTCCAGCGTGCAGTCGCGCAGCCAGTTGGGTGGCGGACGCGGCAAGCTGCATGAACTGCCGAACCAGAGCGCGCTGGTGGGCGGGGTGGCGGCGTTTTCCCACACGCTGATGTCCGCCGCTGAATTGCCCGGCGTGCTGGCCCGGGCGTTTGCCGTGTTCCAGGCCGGGCGCCCGCGGCCGGTGCACATTGAAATTCCGCTGGATGTGCTGGTCGAAGACGCCGATGCCTTGCTCGCCAGCGTGCCGGTGAACATCAACCGCGCCGGTGCCGCGCCGGGTGCGGTCAAACAAATGGCCGGCTTGCTGGCGACGGCTCGGCGGCCTTTGATCCTGGCCGGTGGCGGGGCCATCGACGCAGCGGTTGAATTGACCGAACTGGCCGAACGTCTCGGCGCGCCCGTGGCGTTGACCATCAATGCCAAAGGCCTGTTGCCGTCCCAGCATCCGTTGCTGATCGGCTCCACCCAGAGCCTGGTCGCCACCCGCGCCTTGGTGGCCGAGGCGGATGTGGTGCTGGCCATCGGCACCGAACTGGCCGAGACCGATTACGACATTACTTTCGCTGGCGGCTTCGAGATTCCTGGCACGTTGTTGCGCATCGACATCGACCCGGACCAGACCGTGCGCAACTACCCGCCGCACCTGGCGCTGGTGGCCGACGCCCGTGTCGCCGCCCAGGCCGTGCTCGACGCCTTGAGCCAGCACCCCTTGGCCGAGCGCCGTGACGATTGGGGCACGACGCGTGCCGCCCGGTTGCGCGCGGATCTTCAAGGCAGTTGGGATGCCGCGACCCGCGCCCAGACTCTGTTTCTCGACACCGTCTTGCAAGCGCTGCCAGAGGCGGTGTTCGTTGGCGATTCCACCCAACCGGTGTACACCGGCAACCTGACCTTCAACCTGGAGCAACCGCGCCGCTGGTTCAATTCATCCACCGGCTACGGCACCCTCGGCTACGCCCTGCCGGCGGCCATCGGTGCCTGGCTCGGCGGCAAGGACCAGGGCCATGGTCGCCCGGCGGTGGTGTGTTTGATTGGCGACGGCGGGTTGCAGTTCACCCTGCCGGAACTGGCCAGCGCCGTGGAAGCGCGCACGCCGGTGATCGTGCTGCTGTGGAATAACCAGGGCTACGAAGAGATCAAGAAATACATGGTCAACCGCGCCATCGAACCGGTGGGCGTGGACATCTACACCCCGGATTTCATCGGCGTTGCCAAGGCCTTGGGCTGCGCTGCCGAAGCCATCGACGGCGTCGCGCAACTGCACGATGCGTTGCTCGCCGCTTGCGACCGGCAGGGGCCGACGCTGATCGAAATCGACCAGGCAACCTGGATGGCGCAGGTGTCGAAATGAATTTCCCTACGACGCAAGACGGGCTGTACATCAATGGTGAGTGGTTGGCCGGTGACCAACCGCTGCGGGTGATCAACCCGGCGACCGAAGCGCTGTTGACCACCGTTTATGGCGGCGATGAACGCGCCGTCGATCAGGCGTTGAACGCCGCGACCCAGGCTTTCACGCACTGGTCGAGCACCAGCGGCGCCGAGCGTGGCGCGATCCTGCGCCGGATTGCCACCGGGGTGCAGGCCGGCCGCGAGCGGTTGATGCAATTGCAATCGAGCAACAACGGCAAACCGTTGTTCGAAGCGACCATCGATGTCGACGATGTGGTCGCCACCTTCGAGTATTACGCCGAGTTGGCCGAAGGCCTGGACGCCCGGCAAGACAGTCCGTTGGCATTGCCCAGCGCTGATTTCAGCGCACGCCTGCGCCGCGAACCCTGCGGCGTGGTCGGCCTGATCGTGCCGTGGAATTTCCCGATGGTCACCACGGCCTGGAAACTCGCCCCGGCATTGGCTGCCGGCTGCTGCGTGGTGCTCAAACCCTCGGAGGTCACGCCGTTGCCGGAGCTGGAACTGGCCTCGATCATCGCCGGATGCGGTTTGCCCCACGGGGTGTTCAACCTGGTCTGCGGCACGGGCCTGGCCGTTGGGGCGCCATTGGCGGCGGACCCGCGCGTGGCAAAGATTTCTTTCACCGGCAGCAATGCGGTGGGCGTGCAAGTGATGCAGCGGGCGGCGGAAACGGTGAAGGGCGTGAGCCTGGAACTGGGCGGCAAATCGTCTTTGCTGGTGCTGGCCGATGCCGACCTGGACCTGGCAGTGGAGCTGGCCTGTGGCGGCGGTTTCTTCAATGCCGGGCAGATGTGTTCGGCCACCAGTCGTGTGCTGGTCGCCGATGAACTGGCCGATGAGTTCCTGCAACGGCTCAAGACTCGCGCCGAGGCGATCCGCGTGGCCGACCCGTTTGACCCGGATGTGGAGATGGGCGCGCTGGTCAACCAGGCGCAATACCAGCGGGTACTGGGGCACATCGACCAAGGCTTGAGCGCCGGAGCGACGCTGGTGTGCGGTGGGCAGCGGCCCGCGCATCTGCCGCGCGGCTTTTTTTTACAGCCGACAATCTTCACCGACGTGCCCCTGGACAGTGCGTTGTGGTGCGAAGAGATCTTCGGGCCGGTGCTGTGCGTACGCCGTTTCAGCTCCCGGGCGCAGGCGATCGCCTTGGCTAACGACAGTCGTTTCGGCCTGGTGGCCAGCGTGGTCAGCCGTGATACGACGGCTGCCGAAGAGGTGGCCAACACTTTGCAGGCAGGGCTGGTGTGGATCAACGCGCCTCAGGTGATTTTTCCCCAGGCGGCGTGGGGAGGTTACAAGCAGAGCAGTCTGGGTCGCGAATTGGGGCCTTGGGGACTGGCCGCGTTTCAGGAAATCAAGCATGTGATCCGGGCGGTCTGACGGCACGTTATCAGGTCACGCATGCCTCGAAAAAAGGCATGCGCCAGGAACATGGCTCCAATGAGTTTTTTTCGATAGTCAGGGATTTTGCACAACCTCAGGATGGCCGCAGGCGGCGGTCAAGCCCTTGTGGTACGGGGCTTTGCTCGACGTCGAACGGTGCGGGCGCAACGGTTTTTACCCACCTCATACTTAAAAGAATAAAGGGAGTCCTACATGGGCGAGCATGATCTGAACAGACGTCAATTCATCAAGACTGCAAGTGTGGTTTCGGTAGCGGCGGCCGCCATGAGTGTGCCCTTCATCAGCGCCCGGGCCAGCGATACGCGGTTCGTTGGCAAGACCCTGCGCCTGCTCACCTGGTCCGATGACACCGGGCTGGCGGCGTTGCGCAACATCGCGGCCACCTTCGAGGCCAAGACCGGGGCCAAGGTCATTGCCGACCGCACCGGCAGTACCTCGGAGATGGTGGCCAAGCTCAAGGCCGGTGGTGACCGGCCGCAGTACGACATCATCACCCTGGCCGGCGTCGGCGCCGAGGGCCTGGCCGCCGCCGGGCTGTTGGAAAAACCCGACCTCAACCGCATTCCCAACCTGGCCGACGTGCCGGCGCAATACCGCACCGGCGCCGGCGGCCATGGCATCGGTTACCTGCTGTGGTGCAACAGCCTGGTCTACAGCACCCGGACCTTGAATCAGGCGCCGGACAGTTACGCCGCGCTGTGGGATGCGGAGCTGGCGCCGAACATCTTCCTGCCGCCGCCGAACTGGACCGAGGCCATGGACCTGATCATCATCGCCGCCAAGCTGGCCGGTGGTGATGAACACAACATCGAGCCCGGCTTCAAGAAACTCGCCGAGCTCAAGGACCGGGTGATAACCCTGGGGGAGAACCCGAACCAGATCGCCGAGTTGTTTCGCACCGGCTCCCTGGACATGGGCGGCTTGTACGCACCGGCGTTTTTCCCCAAGCAGATCCGCGACCCGGCCTACAGCCTGGGGGCGACGTTCGGCATGAAGGAAGGTTTCTACACCGACCTGATGCTCTCGGTCATGCCGAAAAACCGCCCGGGCGACACCGACCTGGCCTACGCCTTCATCGACCACTCTCTTGACCCGCTGGTGCAGGGCAAGATGGCCGAAGACATCTTCAACGGCCCGGTCAACGCCAAGGCCATCATCTCCAGCGAGGCGCGCAAGAGCCCCTACATCCTCACCCCGGAGCAAATCGCCGACAAAGCGATCATGCACGACAACGCCTTCCTGGCGACGGTGCATGACCAATGGATTCGCCGGTACACGGAAATCTTCTCTTCCTGAAACAACTGCTGGACACCGCCCGCCCGGCATAAGGAATTGAGGGGTACGCGGCCTCTGTGACCACCCGAGACCCAGTGTGGGAGCGAGCTTGCTCGCGATAGCGGTGGTTCAGTTGCTGGAGATGCTGACTGTGCCGCCGCCTTCGCGAGCAGGCTCGCTCCCACAGGGGAATTGGGGTGTGCATGGGTCTTTCGGCCCACCCGAGACCCAGTGTGGGAGCGAGCTTGCTCGCGATAGCGGTGGTTCAGTTGATGGAGATGTTGGCTGTGCCGTCTTCGCGAGCAGGCTCGCTCCCACAGGGAATTGGGTTGTTTTGAGATTGTGTTTGTTCTGTCGTTTTCCACTGACGAGATCTTGCCATGGAACACCTACCGTTAACCCATCACCAGAGTGTCGCGCCTATGCGTCCACCCCGGGAGATTTCCCCTACCCGCCGAGCCTGGCTGTTCCTGTCGCCATCGATGTTGTTTCTCGGTGTGCTGATCGCTGCCAGCCTGTTGGTGCTGCGCATGAGCGTCGGCACCAAGGGTGCGGAGTGGAGTGGGTTCAGCCTCGCCAGCTACGGGCAGTTGCTGGAGCCTTATTACCTCAAGTCCCTGCTGCTGACCTTGCGCCTTGCATTGATCAGCGCGGTGATCGCCGTGCTGCTGGCGATCCCCGTGGCCTACACCATGTCGCGCCTGGCCTCGCCGTTGTTGCGGCGGGTGTTCCTGGCCGCGGTGCTGTTGCCGCTGTTGGTCAACTTGTTGCTGCAAAGCTATGGCTGGCTGGTGATCCTCGGCCCTGCCGGCATGCTCAATCAGGCACTCATGGGCCTGGGTCTGATCAAGCGGCCGATCATGCTGCTGTACAACCAGAATGGTGTGTTGATGGGCCTGGTCCAGACGGCCTTCCCGCTGGCCGTGCTGCCTATCGCCAGCGCCATGCGTGGCGTGGCTCGCAGTTATGAAGAGGCCGCCGCCACCCTCGGCGCCAGCCGCTTCCAGGTGTTTCGCCAAGTGGTGCTGCCCATGAGCCTGCCGGGCATTATCACTGGCGCGACGCTGGTGTTTGCCTACAACGCCAGCAGCTTTGTCGTGCCGCTGCTGTTGGGCGGTCGGCGGGTGCCGATGCTGGCGGTGATGGTCCACGACCAGATTGCCCCGTTGATGAACTGGCCCGCCGCGTCCGCCGCCGGGGTGGTGCTGATTGTCACCACGCTGATGATCATGACCCTGTCCGAATATTTCACTGGCCGTCGTCGGCGGATGCTGGAGGCTTCTCAATGAGTGCGTTGAGCAAAAAACGCCAGGCGCTGTTGCCCGGTGAAACCGGACGCACAGTGGGGCTGCTGTCGGGCTTCATCCTGTTGCTGGCGGTGCTGCCGATCCTGACCATGATCGTCATGTCCTTCAGCGGCGCGGCGAATCTGGACTTTCCGCCGAGCAGTTACAGCCTGCAATGGTATCGGGCGGCCTGGCACACCTTCGTATCGCCGGATGCCAGCGACGTGCTGAGCCTGGGCCAGGCCATGGGCACCAGTTTGTGGGTGGCGTGCCTGACGATGATATTCGCCACGCTGATCGCGGTGCCGGCGGCCTACGCGCTGACCCGTTGCGAGTTCCGTGGCAAGGCCGTCGCGTTGCAACTGATGTCGCTGCCGCTGGTGTTTCCCATGGTGGTGTTGGGGTTGGCGCTGCTGCTGGTGTTCGACAGCCTGCCGTTCCAGATAACCACCTCGCGGCTGGTCATTGCCCACGTGATCCTCGCCTTGCCGTTCGTGGTGAAGAACTGCACCGCCGCCATGCTCGGCATCGGCAGCGAAGTCGAAGAAGCCGCGCGAATGCTTGGGGCGACACCACGGCGGGCCATCGTCGATGTGGTCGTGCCGTTGATGAAGTCGGGGATCCTTGCCGGGATGCTGCTGGCGTTCATTGTCTCGTTCAACGAATTCACCGTGACCTATTTCCTCTACACCATCGATGTCATGACCGTGCCGATCTGGATGTACAGCCGCACCGTGTCGTCGCTGGACCCCACTGTTTTTTCGTTTGCCGTGCTCATCGTGCTGATCGACTTCGTGCTGATCTGGGCGTTGGAGAAACTGGTGGGCGAGGGCGGCGTTTCCTTTTGATTTCGAGGTGAAGACATGACTGGACTGATATTGGAAAACGTCGAGAAACATTACGGCTCGGCCTGCGCGGTCACGGACGTGAACCTGCATTTGCCCGAGGGCAAACTGGTGTGTTTTCTCGGGCCTTCGGGCTGTGGCAAGACCACCTTGCTGCGCATGATCGCCGGCCTGGAAAGCCTCAGCGGCGGCGAAATCCGCCTGGATGGCCAAGACATCGGCCACACCCCGGCGCACCTGCGCAACTTCGGCATGGTGTTTCAATCACTGGCCTTGTTTCCCCACATGACCGTCGGCGAGAACATTGCCTATCCGCTGAAATTGCGGGGCGTGGGCAAGGCCGAGCAACAGGCGCGGGTGGTGGAGTTGCTGGAACTGATCCAGCTCCAGGCGATGATCGACCGGCCCGTGGCGAAACTGTCCGGCGGCCAGCGCCAGCGTGTGGCGATTGCCCGGGCCATTGCCGCCCGGCCGAAGATCCTCTTGCTGGACGAACCGCTGTCGGCCCTGGACGCCAAGTTGCGCGAGTCGATGCAAGTGGAAATCCGCCAACTGCAACAGCGGTTGAACATCACCACCATTTTGGTGACCCATGATCAGCGCGAAGCCATGACCATGGCCGACATCGTCGTGGTGCTGGGGGAACATCGGGTGCAACAGGTCGGTACGCCGATCGAGATCTACCGGCACCCAGCCAATGAATTCGTCGCCGACTTCATCGGCTCAGGCAACATTTTTCCGGCAACCACCCTGGGCAACGGACGGGTCGGGCTGCCGGGCGGGGACACGCTGGACGTGCCGGCCAGCCATAGCGTCATCGCTGGCGAGAAGATCAAGTTGCTGGTGCGCCCCGAAGACCTGCAACTGTCCTCGCCCCAGGCCACGGCGGGTAACCGGTTGCAGGGTAAGGTGACGTTCGTGCGCGACATCGGCGCGACCGTCGAGACCACGGTGGAATGTTCTGGGATCTCGTTCACGGCGCTGAGCACGCCTTGCCAGGGCATGGACCTGGGGATTGGGCATACGGTGTCGGTGACCATACCGGCGCAGGCGTGTCGGTTGCTCGGTGCCTGAGTTCATCATCTTGAGAGATAAGTTGTCTTGACTGGCGCTTTCGCGAGCAAGCCCGCTCCCACAGGGGATCTTCAGTGAACACAGATTCTTTGTTCACAACCGATCAAATGTGGGAGCGGGCTTGCTCGCGAAGAGGCCGGAAAAAGCTACACACACTTCAGGTCAAACGGTCATCCGCAACCGCGCCAGATCCCGCAACGGCGGTGCGCCGAACAACCGGCTGTACTCGCGGCTGAACTGCGAAGGGCTTTCATAACCCACCCGATACCCCGCCGCCGAGGCTTCCAGCCCTTCGGCGAGCATCAGCCGGCGGGCTTCCTGCAAGCGCAGTTGCTTCTGGTATTGCAGCGGGCTCATGGCGGTCATGGCCTTGAAGCGGTGATGCAGGGTCGAGACGCTGAGGTTCACTTCCCGGGCCAGGTCATCGATGCGCAGCGGCTGTTCGAAATGGCCGTTGAGCCATTTGATCGCCTGGCTGATGCGATGGCTCTGGCTGTTGGCGATGGCGATTTCGTACAGCCGATAGCCCTGGGGACTGCGCAACAGGCGATAGAGGATTTCCCGGCGCACCAGCGGGGCGAGCATGGCGATGTCTTTCGGCGTATCGAGCAGTCGCGCCAGGCGCAGTACGGCGTCGAGCATCGGCGTGTCCAGGCGTTCGACGTACAGCCCGCGCCCGGCGGGGCGGGTCGGCACGCCCAAGGGGCCGGCATCGGCGATCAACGCGGTGATTTCCGCCGGGTCGATGTCCAGGCGCAGTGCCAGGATCGGCTGCTCGGGCGAAACGTCGGCAATGCAACCACTCAACGGCATCGACACCGAGACCACCAGGTAATGGAGCGGGTCATAGTTGAAGAACTCATCCGCCAGGCGCACCTGTTTGCTGCCCTGGGCCATGATGCACAGCGCCGGTTGCGCCAACACCGGGGCGAACTTATGCGGCTGGCTGTGCCGTGACAGGTTCAGTGAGCCGATAGCCGTGGCGTAGCTGCCGTCTTCGCTGGTGTTGCGGTCGATGATCGACGCCAGTTCGGCGCGCTGTTGTTCCAGGTACGTGTCCAGCGGGACGTGGGCGTGGTCGAGTGGCGACATGCCGGGATCCTCAGGCGATAGGGAGCGATGAACAAAAGCTTATGTTTGTGCAAGGCGCAGCGGTAGCAACATCCTGTTGAAAGCTTGCCTGATCCTGCACGGCGCAAGGGGCCATGACGCTGCAATGCTGTGGAAACTTGCTTGAAACCTTTTGTTTCAACTTCCTCGGTTCCAGCCCTGTTCGTGTCGAATTTTGTGACGTCGATGCGCAGGATTGTGCAATGGGTCGGCAGGATCCGACTAACGAAGCTGGCGTCGTGGCGCTTAACCTTTGATCCTGTCGCAGCCTGTCCCCGGCTGCACAACGGATTACCTGGGAGGGTTGAACATGACTACACAGATCCCCGTCAGCCACATGGCTTTCGTCCGGGCCCGTGCCGGTTGCTCCAGGCAACTGGGGGCGCGCCTGAGTACGCTGATCGCGCCCTCGCGCCTGGCTCCCGGTTGCTTGCACTTTGCCTTGCAGCAATCGCAATGCGACGCTGATTTGTGGCTGGTGTCCGGGCTGTGGGTCAATCAGCCGTCGATGGACGCCTACTTCAATTCACCGGCCATGGCGATTTTCGCCGAGCTGGTGCAGGACCTGGTGGTGAGCAGCCTGGATTTCCACACCTTCCGGGAAGTCTCCGCCGCCCAGGCGACCGAAGGGTGTCGGGCGCAGGTACACAAACGGGTTGGTTGAAGGTTTAATGAGCGTCATTTTCCACCGCCAGGATGCACAACACATGGCACGTAAAGCCTTTGAAACCTTTGAAGCTGTTTCTGCAGTCGTTCCCAAGGAAGGCGGCGGCTACCATGCCGCCATTGCCACCAAGGCCATCGGCGGCTCAGGTGCGCCGCGCTTCAACAAGATCCTTGAAGAGCAGACCTTCGAGACCGCCGTCAAAGCCGATGAAGCGGCAGCCCTGCAGCTGACCCACCTCAAGGGTGTCGACGACGAGGGCGGGTTGGTCTGGAACCCACGGGATTAATACTGTGGGAGCAAGGCTTGCCCGCGATGCAGGCAACGCGGTCTGTCTTGGGAACCGTGGTGTCTGCATCGCGGGCAAGCCTTGCTCCCACAGATAAGTGCTTTGCCACAAGGTGCAGTGTGCAACCTTCTATCGAGGGCGATGCATCTTGAACAACGCCTCAGGCCCCAACTGGAAATAATCCGCCGGCCCGCCACCGCGCAAGATCGGCTCGGCGGCGGCAGTGTCGTATACCCCATCCTTCAACAGCCACTGGGCGATATGCACGGCGACCACTTCGCCGAGGATCAGCCAGCTCGGCACCAGTCCTTTGTCCGCCCGTTGCAATTGAATGATCTGCGTGACCTTGCATTCGAAGGACACCGGGCTTTCGGCGACGCGCGGCACCTGGATCACCCGTGACGGGGCGGTCGTCAAACCCGCCAGTTCGAACTCATTGACCTCTGGCGCGACCATCGCGCAGCTCTGGTTCATCTGCTCGGCCAGCGGGCGGGTGGCCAGGTTCCAGGCGAATTCGCCGGTCTGTTCGATGTTGTTCAGGCTGTCTTTGCGCCCGACGCTGGAGAACCCAATGATCGGCGGAATGTAGTTGAACGCATTGAAGAAACTGTAGGGCGCCAGGTTCAGGCGGCCTTCGGCATCCTGGGACGAAATCCAGCCGATGGGGCGCGGGCCAACAATGGCGTTGAACGGGTCATGGGGCAGGCCGTGGCCGTTGGCGGGTTCGTAGAAATGGATGTCATCGGGCATGGCTGAAGAAGGTCCTGCAGTGGAGTTTCGAGGGATTTTGAGATAGTGCAGGGCCTCACTGTTTTTGTCAGCACCTTGGGGCCCTGTGGGAGCGGGCTTGCTCGCGAATGCGGTGGTACAGATACATAGATGTCGACTGACACACTGTCTTCGCGAGCAAGCCCGCTCCCACAATCTGATGAGTGGCGACAACAGAACCAGCGGCGGTCTTCCTTTTTCCATGTTCCATAAATAACTAAGCCCGGCCGAAGCCGGGCTGTAAGGGTGTCGTTATCGGATTAGCTGATGGCAGCAGTGTTAGTGCGATCGAAACCATCTTCAGCAACGGTAGCGCCGCCAGTGCGGTCGAAACCATCTTCAGCAACGGTAGCGCCGCCAGTGCGATCGAAGCCATCTTCAGCGACGGTGGCGCCGTTAGTGCGGTCGAAGCCATCTTCAGCGACGGTGGCGCCGTTAGTGCGGTCGAAGCCATCAGCCGCAACAGTGGCAGCGCTAGTACGGTCATAACCGTCGGCGGCGATGGCCGAGCTGGTGCGGTCGAAACCGTCGGCAGCGAAGGTGTTGGCGGCCAGTACGGACAGGGTCAGGGCGATGATCAGTTTGGTTTTCATGGTCGTGCTCCAGAATGTTTGGCGTTAGGCGCCTTGGGTGTGGAGTTCATATTACGCTCGTTAATTTGATTAAAAAGCGCAAATAAATGCTTAAACGTATCGATTAAATCGATTTGTTGTCGGTTGCCACAGAACGGTCAATGAGGCCCATTACCGGCGTATCGAATGGCGTTCTGTTGAGCGTGAGGATGGAAGACGGGCATTAACCAGAGATTAATGTCGGATAAATCTTTAGACCGGGAGCGAAAAAAAGGGGCGAACCTGTTCAGGTGCGCCCCTTTCTGTTTGTCCGACGTGGCTGTCAGTCGGTAACGATCCGCGAGTGTTTGCGGGTGTCTTTCATGGTGATGTACACCAGCAGCGACACGGCGATGCACGCCGTTACGTACCAGTAGTAGCCAGTTTCCATGCCGATGCTCTTGAACCACAGGGCGATGTATTCAGCGGTGCCGCCGAAGATCGACACAGTCAGTGCGTAGGGCAGGCCGACGCCCAGGGCGCGGATTTCGGTGGGGAACAGCTCGGCTTTCACCACGGCGTTGATCGAGGTGTAGCCGCTGACGATGATCAGCGCGGCCATGATCAGGAAGAACGCGCCCCACCAGGTCTGGATGGTGTGCAGGGTGGTGAGGATCGGCACGGTGAACAGGGTGCCGAGGATGCCGAAGGCAATCAGGATCGGCCGGCGGCCAATCTTGTCCGACAGCCCGCCGATCAGCGGTTGCAGGCACATGAACAGGAACAGCGTGGCGGCGGAAATAGTGGTGGAGTCGGAGATGCTCATGCCGACCGTGTTCACCAGGTATTTCTGCATGTAGGTGGTGTAGGTGTAGAAGGCCAGGGTGCCGCCCATGGTCAGGCCGACCACAGTCATCAGCTCTTTTGGATGGCGCATCAAGGTGCGCATCGCGCTTTCCTTGGCTTTTTCCTTCTTGGTGAACGACTCGGTTTCTTCCATGCCGCGTCGCAGGTACAGCGCCACCACCGCACACAGCGCGCCGATGGCGAACGGGATGCGCCAGCCCCAGGCATACAGTTGTTCGGTGGTGAGGGTCTGTTGCAGCACGATCAACACGCCCAGGGCGATGAGCTGGCCGGAGATCAGGGTCACGTACTGGAAGCTGGAGAAGAAGCCGCGACGTTCCTTGGTCGCCATCTCGCTCAGGTAGGTCGCCGAGGTGCCGTACTCGCCACCCACCGACAGGCCTTGGAGCAGGCGGGCAAACACCAGCAGGATCGGTGCGCCGACGCCGATGGTTTCGTAGCTCGGGCTCAAGGCGATGATCAGCGAGCCGAAGCACATCAGGTACACCGAGGCCATCAACGCACGTTTGCGACCGGCACGGTCGGCGTACAGGCCCATCAACCACCCGCCGATCGGGCGCATCAGGAAGCCTACGGCGAAGATCGCGGCGGTGTTGAGCAATTGGGCGGTGGTGTCGCCCTTGGGGAAGAAGGCTTTGGCGAAGTACAACGAGAACGCGGCGTAGACGTACCAGTCATACCACTCGACCATGTTGCCGACCGAGCCGCTGAAGATCGACTTGATGCGGCTGGCGGTGGTTCTTTCACGGGCGGGCACGGCAGCCGACCCAAGGGGCAGGGCGTTGGAGTTGTCCATTGAAGGATCCTTCGTTTAATTGTTTTTGTGGAGCGCGTGTGGACGCAGCCTGACAGGGCTATAGCAGGAGCTGTGCCAGGTGGCAGAAGGCTGGTTTAGAGGGGTTTGTGGTGTTGCGTGAGCGGAACTCCGCTCATTGTGGCTGGGGGTGTGGGCGGGAATCCGCTTATGCAAGAGGATCGTTCCCACGCTCTGCGTGGGAATGCAGCCTGGGACGCTCCGCGTCCCTAGAAGCCGAACGCGGAGCGTCCGTAGCGGCGTTCCCACGCAGAGCGTGGGAACGATCGGCCGCAAAATTCGCGGCCCTACAAAAACATCTCCCGACTCAACCCATGCCGCTGCATCTTTTCATTGAAGGTGCGGCGCGGCAGTTGCAGTTCTTCGAGCACGGCTTTCACATCACCTTTGTGCCGAGTCAGGGCGGCGCGCAGGCATTGGGCTTCGAAGGCTTCCTGCTGGGCCGCGAGGGACTGGCCCGGCTCCGTCTCCAGGGCGGGCAGTTGGTCGAGCCCCAACACCTGGCGTTCGGCGACATTGGCCAGTTCCCGCACGTTGCCCGGCCAGTCGTGGCTGAGCAGGTGGCTCAACTGCGGGCCGCTCAGGGGCGCGGCGGAGCGGCCCAAGCGTTCGGCCGCACTGTGGGTGAAGTGTTCGAACAGCAAGGGAATGTCCTCGCGCCGTTCTCGCAGCGGCGGCAGGCGCAGCTCGGCGATGTTCAGGCGATAGGCCAGGTCTTCACGGAAACGCCCGGCCCGGGCTTCGTCCAACAGGTCGGGCTTGGTGGCGGCGATGATGCGCAGGTCCACCTGGATGCTCTGGTTGGAGCCCAGGCGTTCGAGCTTCTGTTCCTGCAACACCCGCAACAACTTGACCTGCTGGGCCAGGGGCATGCTCTCGATTTCGTCGAGAAACAGCGTGCCGCCGTCGGCGTATTCGAGCTTGCCGATGCGCTTGCCCTGGGCGCCGGTGAAGGCGCCGCTTTCATGGCCGAACAGCTCCGCCTCGAACAGCGCTTCGGGAATGGCTGCGCAGTTCAGCGCGACGAAGGGTTTGCTCGCCCTCGGGCCGAAGTCGTGCAGGCAACGGGCGACCAGTTCCTTGCCGCTGCCGGTTTCGCCGCGGATCAACACGTTGACTGGCAGTGCGGCGAGGTCCAGCACTTGGCGCCGCAGGTTTTGCAACGCACGGGAAACCCCCAGCAGCGTCCCATCGAGACGGGTCCGGGCGTCGGCCTGTTCATGCAGGCGACGGTTTTCCAGGACCAGGGTGCGCTTGTCCAGGGCCCGGCGCAGGCTGCCGAGCAGGGCTTCGGGGCTGAAGGGTTTTTCCAGGAAGTCGTAGGCACCGTCGCGCATGGCTTCCACGGCCATCGGCACGTCGCCGTGGCCGGTCAACAGAATCACCGGCAGGTCGGGATCGCGGCGGCGCACTTCGGCCAACAACTCCAGGCCGCTGAGGCCGGGCATGCGCACATCGCTGAGGATTACCCCGGGGAAATGCTCCGGCAACCGGGCCAGGCATTCATCGGCGCGGCTGAACAGCTGCACCTGGAACCCCGACAGGCTCAACCACTGCTCGACGGCACTGCGAATGCTGCCTTCGTCATCCACAACCATGACTGAATCAAGCATGCAGTTGCGGCTCCTGATCAATGGGCAAGGTCACGCAGAATACCGCGCCGTGCTCATGGTTGTCCGCCGTCAGCCGTCCACCGGATTCATGGATGATTGCAAACGAAACCGCCAGCCCCAGGCCCAGGCCGTCGCCCACCGCCTTGGTGGTGAAAAACGGATCGAACACCTGGGCCAGGTGTTCCTCGGCGATACCGGTGCCGCTGTCACTGACGGTCAGGCGCCACAATTGCTCATCGGCTTCCAGGCGCACTTCCAGGCGCTTGAGGGGTTGGTCGGCCATGGCGTCGAGGGCGTTGCGCAGCAGGTTGATCAACACCTGTTCGAGGCGGATCGCATCGCCGCGCACCCAGGCCGGTCGAGTCACGTGCAGCACGGTGCTGATCTGTTCGTCGCGCAGGCGTGTGTCCAGCAATTGCAGCGCCTGGTCGACCACCGCCGCCAGGTCGAGGCGTTCGCGCAGGCCGCTGGGGCTTTTGCGGGCAAAGGTCTTCAGGTGGCCGGTGAGGGCGGCCATGCGCGTCAGCATGTCGTCCACCGGCTTGAGGGCCTTGTAGGCGTCATCGACCCGCCCGTGATCGAGCAGCAAGCGCAGGGTCGCCAATTGCATGCGCTGGGCGGTCAAGGGCTGGTTGATTTCATGGGCCAGTGCCGCCGACATCTGCCCCAGTGCTGCCAGCTTGGCCGATTGCACCAGGCCGTCCTGGGCCGTGCGCAGATCCCGGGTACGTTCTTCGACCAACCGTTCAAGCTCTTCGCGGCTGCGCTGGCGCAATTTTGCCAGGCGCCAGCGCTGGTTGAGAAACAGCAGCAGGAACACCAGCGCCAGCCACGACCCGGCAGCCGCGAGCCCGGCATTACGTCGGTCTTCGAAGGCAATCTGCGGACGGCGCAGCAAGTGCAGCGTCCAGCCTTCGGCGGTCAGCGGCAAGGATTTCCACAGGTAGTCCGCCGAGCCATCGGGGGTCTCGACCCGGGCCAGATGGCTATTGTCGTCGAAGCGTCGCAGCGCTTCATAGGCCAGCGGTTGCAACGGTTGTTTGTCGTACTGACGGGTGGCCTTGAGCTCGGCGCGGTCGCTGTCGCTCAGCGGCTGCAAGTGGCGATAACGCCAGCCCGGGCGGTTGGCGATGAAGATGATGCCCCGGGCGTCGCTGACCAACAGCGTGTCGCTGCCCTGGCGCCATTCGCGCTCAAGCTCCGGAAATTCCAGCTTGACCACCATCGCGCCGAGGAACTCGCCGTTGTCGCCCGTCACGGCGCTGGAGAGAAAGTACCCCGGGATGCCGCTGGTCACGCCCACCGCATAAAAACGCCCGGTGCCCTGGGTGCGGGTCTGGAGGAAATACGGACGAAAGCCATAGTTGTGCCCGACATAGCTGCTGGGCAGGCGCCAGTTGCTGGCCGCGACGGCCAGGCCGGTGTGGTCGAGCAATTCCAGGGTGGATGACTGGGCGGCGCCGTTGATCTGTTCCAGCTTGCGGTTCAACGCGTCCTGCTGCGCCGCGCTGACCGGCCCCTTGAGGGCCGAGCGCAACTCCGGGTCCAGCGCCAGCACGACGGGCAGGGCGCGGTAGCGTTCGATCAGGGTGTGCAGCGAAGTGGCGTACAGCGCCAACTGCTGGTTGGCACGACCGGCGTCTTCCTCCAGGGCCGCACGTTCGGCATGGCGCACGGCGAGGGTGGCGGCAACGGCCGCGCCGATGAGGATCAGCAAGGTGTACAACGACAGACGCAAGGTACGGGGAGTCGGCAGCATGCTGGCGTAAACCAGTGGAAAGTCGGGCGGGCACGATAGCATGGCGGTTGCGTCAAGCGATCATGTACTTCGAGCCTGCCGCAGATCCTGTGGGAGCGGGCTTGCTCGCGAAGAAGCCGGCACATTCAACATTGATGTCGGCTGGCCCACCGCTTTCGCGAGCAAGCCCGCTCCCACAGGGAATTGGCGGTGGGTCAGTTACTTGAATGCTGGATATAAACCATCGTGGCGAGGGAGCTTGCTCCCGCTCGGCTGCGCAGCAGTCGTAAAACCAGTCGGCCGATTTTTCCTGGAGTACTGGGTTGACTGGTTTGGGGCTGCTACGCAGCCCAGCGGGAGCAAGCTCCCTCGCCACAGGGTTGTGTAGGTATGGCTTTGGTGCCTGCATAAAAAAAGGCCGGTGGGCTTGTCGCCCCACCGGCCTTTTTCACCGCGCCAAAATGCCTGTTACTGCACTTCGACCGCCAGGCTGTCACTGATCTTCTTCTGCCAGATGGCAGGACCGGTGATGTGTACCGACTCGCCTTTGCTATCGACCGCAACGGTCACCGGCATGTCCTTGACCTCGAACTCGTAGATCGCTTCCATCCCCAGTTCGGCGAACGCCAGGACCTTGGATTTCTTGATCGCCTGGGCCACCAGGTAAGCGGCGCCGCCGACGGCCATCAGGTAGACAGCCTTGTTGTCCTTGATCGCTTCGATGGCGGTCGGGCCGCGCTCGGATTTGCCGATCATGCCCAACAGGCCGGTCTGCTCGAGGATCTGACGGGTGAACTTGTCCATCCGCGTGGCGGTGGTCGGGCCGGCTGGGCCGACGACTTCTTCGCCTACCGGGTCGACCGGGCCGACGTAGTAGATGAAGCGGCCCTTGAGGTCCACCGGCAAGGTTTCACCCTTGTTCAGCATCTCGACCATGCGCTTGTGCGCGGCATCGCGGCCGGTGAGCATCTTGCCGTTGAGCAGCACGGTTTCGCCCGGTTTCCAGCTCTGCACGTCTTCCGGGGTCAGGGTGTCGAGGTTGACGCGACGGGCCGACGGGCCGGCTTCCCAGACGATTTCCGGGTAGGCGTCCAACGGTGGCGCTTCCAGCGACGCCGGGCCGCTGCCGTCGAGCACGAAGTGGGCGTGACGGGTGGCGGCGCAGTTGGGGATCATGCACACCGGCAGGGAGGCGGCGTGGGTCGGGTAGTCCATGATCTTCACGTCGAGCACGGTGGTCAGGCCACCCAGGCCCTGGGCGCCGATGCCCAGTTGGTTGACCTTCTCGAACAGCTCCAGGCGCATCTCTTCGATACGGTTCTGCGGGCCGCGAGCCTTGAGCTCGTGGATGTCGATGGATTCCATCAACACTTCCTTGGCCATGACCGCGGCTTTCTCGGCGGTGCCGCCGATGCCGATGCCGAGCATGCCCGGTGGGCACCAGCCGGCGCCCATGGTCGGAACGGTTTTCAGCACCCAGTCAACGATGGAGTCGGACGGGTTGAGCATCGCCATCTTCGACTTGTTCTCGGAGCCGCCGCCCTTGGCCGCCACGTCCACTTCCACGGTGTTGCCCGGGACGATGGAGTAGTGGATGACCGCCGGGGTGTTGTCCTTGGTGTTTTTGCGTGCGCCTGCCGGGTCGGCGAGGATGGAGGCACGCAGGACGTTTTCCGGCAGGTTGTAGGCGCGACGTACGCCCTCGTTGATCATGTCGTCCAGGCTCATGGTCGCGCCATCCCAACGCACGTCCATGCCCACGCGCACGAACACGGTCACGATGCCGGTGTCCTGGCAGATCGGCCGATGGCCGGTGGCGCACATGCGCGAGTTGATCAGGATCTGCGCCATGGAGTCACGGGCTGCCGGCGATTCTTCGCGCAGATAGGCCTCGTGCATCGCCTGGATGAAATCCACGGGGTGGTAGTAGGAAATGAACTGCAAAGCGTCGGCAACGCTCTGTATCAGGTCATCTTGCTTGATCACGGTCATGAGTCGCGCTCCTCTCTAAAGACGGGAACATTCAATAAGGTGCCGGCCGCTTGGGTGCATCGGTCGACGGACGGCACCTCTATAAGGCACGCCGGGCATGCTGGCGCGACGCTAAAAAGGCGCGGCAGTATATCGCAGGCCGGCCCCCTGTGGGAGCGAGCTGTGAGAGCAAGGCTGTGGGAGCAAAGCTTCTGTGGGGGCAAGGCTTCTGTGGGAGCAAGGCTTGCCCGCGATGAAGACAACGCGGTCTCCCGGGGAATCGAGGCGCCTGCATCGCGAGCAAGCTTTGCTCCCACAGAAGCTTTGTTCCCACAGAAACCTTGCTCCCACAGCCCAACAGGGCGATGTGCAGGCTATGTGTCAGGCCTCAAACCACTGCGTCAATCTAGGCCATTGCTTTGACGCCATTTTTCTGCTCCAGAATTGAATGGTCATTTGTCCTACACGCCACTAAAGTGGCGTCTGGCCTGTAGCGTAGGACGCCTCCTGTCAGTTTCCTTTCCCATGGTGAGTCAACGATTGACCCATAACGCCATTCAACGTCTTTTGCTGAAACGCTTCGCTTTGGCGGCCGCGACGTACGCGCTGGCACTGGTTTTGTTGTGGCTGGCATTTTTCAGTGGTCATTACCTCGATTCGTTGCGCGATGTCATCATCGGCAGCGTGTTGGTGGTGCTGTGCCAGGCCGGACTGTTCGCGCTGTTTATCACCGACCGTAACCTGCGCTTCGCCGACCCCAGCCTTACCGAAGCGCAGGTGTTGATCGGCCTGGGCTGGCAAACCTGGATGATGGCGCACCTGGACCAGGCTCGGGGCGTGTTCCTGGTGTTTTATGTATTGATCCTGCTGTTCGGGCTGTTTCACCTGTCACGCCGGGCCTTTGTGCGCTGCGCGACGCTGGTGTTTATCAGCTTCACCGCTATTACCCTGTGGGACGGTTACTTCTTCCGGCTTCCGGACCCCACCTTGGCCGGGTTGCAGGTGGCCGTGCTGTTTCTCGTGCTGGTGTGGCTGGTGTTCTACGCCCGCTACGTCCAGACCTCACGTCAGCGCATGCGCCAGCGGCGGTTTGCCCTGCAGGCGCACCAGGACACCTTGCGCGGGATGATGCGCCAGCTCGAAGACCTGGTGGCCACCGATGAGCTGACCGGGCTGTTCAATCGCCGGCACTTCCTGCGCCTCGCTTCGCGCGAACTCAACACCCTCAGGCCCGGCATCGCCCATGGCCTGGCCCTGATCGATCTCGACCATTTCAAGCGCATCAACGACCTGCACGGCCACGCTGCTGGCGACCAGGTGCTGCAGGCATTTGCCGCGGTCGCCACGGCGTGCCTGCGCGAGGGCGATGTATTGGCCCGTTATGGCGGCGAGGAATTCGTCATGCTGCTGCCTGCTTGTGACCCCCAGCGCCTGACGGCCTGCTGCGAGCGGCTGCGGCTGGCGTTCACTGAAGTCGAGCTGATCGGCCTGCAGGTCGGCGCCCTCAGCTTGTCGGCGGGCATGACGATGCTGGAAATGGGCGATGACCTGGACAACGCGTTGCAGCGTGCCGACCAGGCCCTGTACCGTGCCAAGCGAGACGGCCGCAATCGGTGCGCCGCCGCCTGGGAGAACGTCGATGCCTGAACTGACAGTCGCCGGTCGGCAATGGACGGTGGCGGCGGGCAGTAACCTGCTGGACGTGTTGAACGGCGCCGGTGTGGCGGTGCCCTACAGTTGTCGCGCCGGCAGCTGCCACGCGTGCCTGGTGCAGTGTGTGGGCGGTGATGTGCGCGACAGTCGTCCCGACGCCTTGAACCCGGTGCAACGCGACCAGGGCTGGCGGCTGGCCTGCCAATGCCAGGTGGTCGAGGATGTGCAGATCCACACCTTCGACCCGCAACGCGACGGCCAGGCCGCTCACGTAGCCGCGGTGGATTGGCTCGGTGGCGAGGTGCTGCGCCTGCGCGTCACCCCCGAGCGGCCGCTGCGTTATCAGGCCGGGCAGCACCTGGTGCTGTGGGCTGGTGACGTGGCCCGGCCGTATTCCCTGGCGAGCCTGCCCGAGGAAGACCGGTTCCTGGAGTTCCACCTCGATTGCCGCGAGCCCGGCCAATTCATTGATGCGGCCCGGCAGATGAAGGCCGGTGACCCGATCCGTCTGGGCGAGTTGCGCGGCGGTGCCCTGCATTACGACCCCGACTGGCACGACAGGCCGCTGTGGCTGCTCGCCGCCGGCACCGGCCTGGCGCCGTTGTTTGGCTTGCTGCGCGAAGCGTTGCGCCAGCAGCATCAAGGCGCGATTCGCCTTATTCACGTGGCCCATGATGCGGCCGGGCATTACCTGGCCAAACCCCTGGCGGCGCTGGCGGCCAAGCATCAAAACCTCACCGTGGAGCTGCTGAGCGCAGCCGAGGCGCCGTCCGCCTTGGCGCAACTGCGGCTTGTTTCACGGCAAACCCAAGCCTTACTCTGCGGCCACCCCGACCGGGTCGAGGCCTTTGCCAAGCGCTTGTACCTGGCGGGCTTGCCGCGCAATCAACTGCTGGCCGACGTCTTCCTGCCCCGTGGTTGAGCGTTTCCAGGCCGGGGACAGTTGCGCAAGGTGATTGAAGAAGAGGGCAGGCAGGTAGCCGCGTTGTCGGGGTTTATCAACAGGCATTGGGTTTTGCAGCGCCTGGACTGGCCCCATCGCGAGCAAGCTTTGCTCCCACAGTAGGTCTGTGGTGTTCACGAATAATGTGTTCAACACAAAACCCCTGTGGGAGCGGGCTTGCTCGCGAAAGCGGTGGGTCAGCTTGCATCCATTTTGAATGGGCCGACGCCTTCGCGAGCAAGCCCGCTCCCACAGGTGAGATGTGTACGCCGGCCGAACTGTGGGAGCAAAGCTTGCTCGCGATGGGGCCAGTCCAAGTGCCACATTTCTTGCAGGCAAAAACCAAAAAGCCCCGCCATTCACATGGCAGGGCTTTTGTTTTTCAGCGCTCGGTCACTCAGACCATCGGGTCGCCAACATGCAGGATTTTCATCCCGTTGGTGCCGCCGATGGTGTGGTAGCTGTCGCCCTTGGTCAGGATGACCCAGTCACCGGTCTGCACCACGCCGCGCTTGACCAGTTCATCCACCGCCGCCTGGCTGACTTCGCCCGGTTGCAGGGCGGCCGGGTCGAATGGCACGGTGTAGACACCACGGAACATCGACGCGCGCGCCTGGGTTTCGCGGTGCGGGGAGAACGCGTAGATCGGCACCGAGGAACGGATGCGCGACATGATCAGCGGCGTGTAGCCACTTTCGGTCAGGGCGATGATCGCCTTCACGCCCGGGAAGTGGTTGGCGGTGTACATCGTCGCCAGGGCGATGCTCTCGTCGCAGCGCTCGAAGGTCTTGCCGATGCGGTGGCTGGAGGTCTTGCTGGTCGGGTGCTTTTCAGCGCCGATGCAGATGCGTGCCATGGCCTGCACCGCTTCGAGCGGGTAGAGGCCGGCGGCGCTTTCGGCCGAGAGCATCACGGCGTCGGTGTAGTCCAGTACGGCGTTGGCTACGTCGGACACTTCGGCGCGGGTCGGCATCGGGTTCTGGATCATCGACTCCATCATCTGGGTCGCGACGATCACCGCTTTGTTGTGGCGGCGTGCGTGCAGAATGATCTTCTTCTGGATGCCCACCAGCTCGGCGTCGCCGATTTCCACGCCCAGGTCACCACGGGCCACCATCACGGCGTCGGACGCCTTGATCAGGCCATCGAGGGTTTCGTCGTCGGCCACCGCTTCGGCGCGTTCGATCTTGGCCACCAGCCAGGCAGTACCGCCGGCTTCGTCGCGCAGTTGACGGGCGTATTCCATATCAGCGGCGTCGCGCGGGAAGGACACGGCCAGGTAGTCGACTTCCATTTCCGCGGCCAGCTTGATGTCGGCCTTGTCTTTTTCGGTCAGGGCCGGTGCGGTCAGGCCACCGCCGCGACGGTTGATGCCTTTGTGGTCCGACAGCGGGCCGCCGATGATCACGATGCAGTGCAGTTCAGTGGCGGTGGCGGTTTCGACGCGCATCACCACGCGACCGTCGTCGAGCAGCAGCTCGTCGCCCACGCCGCAGTCCTTGACCAGGTCCGGGTAGTCGATGCCGACCACTTGCTGGTTGCCTTCGGTCAGCGGATGGCTGGTGGAGAAGGTGAAGGCGTCACCGATCTTCAGCTCGATGCGCTTGTTGGCGAATTTGGCGATACGGATCTTCGGGCCTTGCAGGTCACCCAGCAGGGCAACGAAGCGGCCGTGCTTGGCGGCGAGGTCGCGCACCAGCTTGGCACGAGCCTTGTGCTCGTCGGGGGTACCGTGGGAGAAATTCAGGCGGGCAACGTCCAGGCCAGCCAGAATCAGCTGTTCGAGAACTTCCGGCGAATTACTGGCCGGGCCAAGGGTAGCGACGATTTTGGTGCGACGGACGGACATGCAAGACTCCTCAAGTTCAAGCGCCAGCGAAGGCTACTATGCTCTTTGGGTGTAGTCATTGTTCATATGCACTACTTTTTCGTTTGTTTTTCGAAATGAACATTCCTGAAAATTTTTGCGCCTTGGATGAGCTTTCAAGTACAGCTTGGTGGTGAGCTGGAATGATCTGTGGGAGCAAGGCTTGCTGGTGTGGTGGATGATCTGTGGGAGCATAGCTTGCTCGCGATGGCGATCTCGAGTGTGCCATCGCGGGCAAGCCTTGCTCCCACAGGTCTTCATTCACATCTCTGCTCCCCAGGCCATCATTCCCATCCAGTTCCCATAGCTCATCATTCCCCTTGCCAGAGGGACAGCGTCCGGTCCATTTTCAGGCTGAAGATTTTCCCAGCCAGGTCGATACAGAGCTCAAGACAGGAGAACCTCCCATGCGATTCGTGCTTTTTGTTGCCCTGGCCCTGAGCGTCACGGGCTGCACCCGTTGGTCGATGAACCATCACATGAACCTGGCCTACAAGGCCTATGAACGCGGCAATTGCGAGCAGGTCATGCTCGAACTGTCCCAGGTCGACCGCGCCAGCCGTGCCCGCCGCTATATGCAGCCGGAAGTCTCGATGCTGCGCGGCCAGTGCCTGGAACGGCAGAAGCTGTTTGTCGATGCGGCGCAGACCTACCAGTTCATCATCGTGCAATACCCTAACAGTGAATACGCCTTCCGCGCCCGCGCTCGGCTCGAGACCCTGCAGAGCCTGGGCCATTACCCGACCCGCAGCGCGTCGGCGATCCGCCCGTCGGCGTCCTGACAGGCTCACCAAGCCATTGGCCGGGGCGATCCCCGGCCACAAGCGCCTGGCGTGTTTTTGTTTATGAAAGGTTTGCGCAAGGACTGGCCGCCACACCACCTTGAGCTATATTTGTACAAATCGTCATTAGAGCTAAATCTCTAACTTCAAGCGGCACCTGTGACCGGCAGCACTAGGGCCTGAACGCTTGCGAGCGTCTGGCACCGGGATCGGGGAGAGCGAGCTGACGTGTGCTCGTTCCGAAGTATTAGGTTGCCCCGATTCGGGGTCGTTCAAAAAGCGATACAGGACATGTACAAAAAACGGCGAATCGAACGGCATCAGCTGCCGTGTTTCCTGAGAGTGTTCAATGGCGTCAACGGCAAGCCCATCGGTTTTTTGGGCAACGTTTCTGCAGATGGCCTGATGCTGATCAGCCATTTACCGTTGATGGTCGGCGCGGACTTTGACCTGCTCCTGAAAATCCCTGCCGATGAGGGACCGCAGCAGAACATTGTGCTCAGGGCCAATTGCCTGTGGTGCCGCGAAGACGTGACGCCGCAGCATTTCGACGCCGGTTTCAGCCTGAAATGGGCGCCGCCGGAGTACGGGCAACTGATCAGCGCGTTGCAGCAATATTTCAGTTTTTATCCGTTGCCGGAATCGGCCTGAGATCGGGCTATGGAATAACCAGCCTGGTTGATACCTCTGTGGGAGCAAAGCTCGCTCGCGATGGCGATTCCACGGACGCCATCGCGAGCAAGCTTTGCTCCCACAGGTTACTCAGAAACAGTCCAAAGCTTCAGCGCTGAACCTTCGCCTCGTTATCCAGCATCTTCTCCAGCAACAACACCCCCATCTCGCCCATCTGGTGAATCGCCAGGGCCAGGTTGCGCGGGGCGCCTTCCAGGTCTTCCGATAAATCCAGGATCAGCGTGCTCACCGAGCAGAAGGTTTCGTAGGTGTGCGCGAGCATGCCTTCGGGATCGGCGTCGGGGGCGACGATGAAGTAGTCCGGTTGTTTGTAAGGCTTTTTGTCGGGTTGGCCGTGGTTGGGCTTGAGGTAGTAGTCGAGGGCTCTTTGAGCGGCTTCGTCGAGCTTTTCGGGGTCGAGGGTTTCGTGGGGTGGATTTGGAGTTGGCTTGATCATATTCACTTCTCGTTGGTGGTGCTGCCATCCGGCTCGCGACTAAACGAGGGGTGGCGGCTGGACGCAGGTTAGTCGACCGGTGAGAAGTGAAACCGGCGCGCCCGAGGGCGCCCTGCGCACAGCCACCATCAAGTGCGGGGATAGGGGAACCCGACTGGATGACGCTTGTGCACATCACTTCATAGCCGGGCGACTAAACCCGATCGCTGGATATCAGCGACGCGAATCAAGTTACGGGGCGACGTCAAAGCGCACAAGCCGGCGGATTCTGGCGGATCTGTAGTCCGTTGCGCAAGGCGTTGTAGTCAGCCGGAGTTTTGCTGGCTCGCTGTAGGACCTAGACGGTCCCGGCCTTTTTCCAGGCCAGGTATTGGGTCACCAGGTCCGCACCTAATTCACTAGGACGCGAATCCAGGGCCGGGACGCCGTGGGCGGCCAACTGCTTGTGCAGTTCGGCCCGGGCATTCAAATAATCCACCGTCCCGCAGTAGGCCAAGGCCTCGGGCAAGGTTTGCACCGGCGCCTGGCGCAACCGGTCGAGGGCCTCTTCCCGCAGGCTGGCCACCAGCCCCCGATGCTGCTGGCCCAACCGTTTGACGGCCGCGAGCAGATCCGCGTCGTCCTCATCCCGCAGGTTGGTCACCAGCACCACTAGGGCCCGGCGTTTTTGCCGGGCCAACAGCTGGGTGACGGCGGCCTGGTAGTCGGCGGGGCGTTGGCTGCTGTCGAGGTCGTACACGGTGTTGAGCAGGACGTTGAGCTGGCCGGTGCCTTTGACCGGGGCGAGGTAGCGGGTCTGATCGCTGGCGAAGGTGTTCAGGCCCACGGCATCGCCCTGGCGCAGCGCGGTGTAGCTGAGCAGCAGGCAGGCGTTGAGGGCGTGGTCGAAGTGCGACAGTTCGCCGTCCTGGCTGCGCATGCGCCGGCCGCAGTCGAGCATGAAGATAATCTGTTGGTCGCGCTCGTCTTCGTATTCCCGGGCAATCGGCGTGCGATGGCGGGCCGTGGCCTTCCAGTCGATCTGGCGCAGGCTGTCGCCCTCGCGAAATTCGCGCAATTGATGGAATTCCTGGCCCTGGCCGCGTCGTTGCCGCTGGCGGATGCCGAGCTGGCTCAGCCAGTTGTCCACCGCCAGCAGTTGACCGTCGTAGAGCCTGGCGAAATCCGGGTAGACGCGGGTGTGGTCGACAGCGTCCAGTAGGCGTCTGTCGGTCCACAGGCCCAGCGGGCTTGGCAGGCTGGTTTCGCACCGGGCGAAGGTGAAGTGACCGCGCTTGAGCGGGCGCAGGCGGTAGCCGGCCTGGCTGCGCTGGCCGGGTTGCAGCTCGACCGACAGCGGCAGGTTTTCGAAGTCCAGGCCATCGGGTACATGGTCGAAGAGCTGCACGTGCAGCGGTTGGGCAAAGTCATGGCTGATGTCCAAGCGGATTTCACCCCAGCGACCCAGGGCCAGGCTGCCGGGCATCTGCCGTTGTACCCGCGGCGAGGGCAGGCGCCTGACGCGCACCGCGTCGAGCAGCGCCAGGGCCAGCAAGGCCAACAGCAGCGCCCAGTTGATCGACAGCAGCGCCGATGGCACCGCCATGCCCAACGCCCGCAGCGCGCCGAGCACGATACTCACGGCCAGCAGCACGGCGAGCCAGGTCAGCAGCAGGCGCGAGGGTTTCATCGACACATTCCCTTTAGAAGAAATGCAGAGTGGGCTTTTGTGGTGAGGGGATTTATGTGGGAGCAAGGCTTGCTGTGGGAGCCTTGCTCCCACAGCAAGCCTTGCTCCCACATAAATCCCCTCATCATGCTGGTGTGACTCACAACCGCGGCGCCGGCACTTGATCGAGCAGTTGCCCCAGCACCTGGTCCACCGACAGCCCTTCGATGTCCAGTTCCGGCGCCAGGCGCACGCGATGGCGCAGCACGGCCAGGGCGCAGCCCTTGATGTCATCCGGCACGACGAACTCGCCGCCGCGCAACAACGCCCGGGCCCGGGCGCAACGTACCAGCGCAATCGACGCGCGCGGGCCGGCGCCGAGGGTCAGGCCCGGCCAACTGCGGGTGGTGCGGGCCAGGCGCACGGCGTAATCGAGCACCTGATCGTCCATCGGCAGGTCGCTGGCAATGCGTTGCAGTGCTTGCACGTCCTTGGCCTGCAACACCATGCGCAGCGGCTGCACGTCGAGCATGTCGGCGCGGGTCGAGCGGCTGACCTGGCGCACCATGTCCAGCTCCTGGTCGGCGTCCGGGTAGTCCATGCGCACCTTGAGCATGAAGCGGTCGAGCTCGGCTTCCGGCAGCGGGTAGGTGCCTTCCTGTTCGATGGGGTTCTGGGTGGCGAGGACCATGAACGGCTGGCTGATGGGCAGGGCGCGGCCTTCGAGGGTGACCTGGCGTTCCTGCATGGCTTCGAGCAGCGCGGCCTGGGTCTTGGCCGGTGCGCGGTTGATCTCGTCGGCCAGCAGCAGGTTGGTGAACACCGGGCCCTTGCGCAGCTTGAACTGCTCGGTCTGCAAGTCGTACACCGCGTGCCCGGTGACGTCGCTGGGCATCAGGTCGGGGGTGAACTGGATACGCGCGAACTCGCCGTTGAAACACCGGGCCAGGGCCCGCACCAGCAAGGTCTTGCCCAGCCCGGGAACGCCTTCGAGCAGCACATGCCCGCCAGCGATCAGCGCGGTGAGCACATCGTCGATCACTGCGCCCTGGCCAACCACCGCTTTGCGCAGCTCGGTGCGGATGGCCTGGGCCAACTGACTGGCGCGCTGGCGCTGTTGGGCGGCGTGGGCCTGGCCGTCGACAGGTTCGTTCTGTTCAGTCGTCAATTCTGGCGTTCTCCTAACGGTTAAATCCTATGACTCGCGACATGGTGCAGTGCCGGGCGCTGACAACTGAGTCGCTGCACACCTTAGCCCATTTGAAAATGCAGGTTTGGAAAGATCAATCCGGCGAAGCGTGCGGGCAAACCCGCTTCCACCGTTCGGGATCTGGGGGTACTGCTGACCACGATCCCCGCTTCGATCAAGCGGCCCAGTTCTTCCGTTGCAAGCCGATCCTTCAAACCTGTGAACACTTTGAACTCCGCACGCGGCATCGCACCTTGGGTGAGAAGCGCCAGCACGGCGGCTGCACTGGTGGGCCGGATGCCGGCACGGCGAAGCTCAGGATCGGTTGAAAACACATGAACAACCTGCTCGCGCAGCTTGGCCGGGTTTAGCGAGGTCGTCATGTACTCGATCTGGTCGTGGCAGACATCGAGCATGAACTCGATGAAGTTGAAGTAGTGACGCTGTGAGAGTTGGCCGCGCCCGTCATAGTCACCTTCGCGAGGGCGATCAGCCAAGGCCAGAAAGCGATAGTACTCATCTTGCCTGCGAGCCAGGCCACGAGACAGTGACCAGAGAAAAGGTTTCAGCCCAAGGTGAACAAGCTGCAGGTGGGTGAGCATCCGAATCACTCGACCATTGCCGTCAAGGAAGGGGTGAACAAGCGCCACTCGGTGATGGCCTGCCAGGGCCGCGATCAATTGGCGTCGCGGATCCCTGATTCGTCCGTAGTGCAACTGCAGATGCTCAAGCATGGGCAATACAACAGCCGCCGCTGGAGCGACATGGGCGCCAACCTGGACCTGCTCGTTCTCTTCGGCCCGCAGCCTGCCGGGTTCCATCATGCGACCATCACCCAGGGTCAACTCCTGCTTAGAGGCGTCCTTGAACAGTCGACGATGGATGGCCGCGATCAACTTGGGATCGAACACGGCAGAGAAACTGTCCGTTGGCCGCATGCGAAGCAGTCGTTCCATCACCTCCTGCTGCGTCATGTGTTGCACGGCAAGCTCTTTGAGCTCTTTTCTTTCCCGTTTCGGTGTCGTGCGAGCAACCTGGAGGTCGGCGATCTCGGTTCGATGCCCTTCGATCAGGTTCGAGTAGTAGGTATTGGTGATGCGCAACAGGCCCGCCAGTTGCTTGGATGTCTCATCGGCCAGCCGTCCGGCCAGAAAGGTTGCCTTGCGTGGCAATTGATCCGCAGCCTGAATGATCGAGTCGGGCAGACTTTCTGGCAGTACGGGATCAAGGTACGTTTTCGAGGTGATCATCGTTTTGCTTCCAGCGAACATAAACGGCTATTGGTTGGGCAATTCCTGCGGAAATTTATGCGGAAAATAAAACGGTCGATAAAGCCCGTAATTACTGGGTTTGGCGATACCGTACGATAGATTGTTTCCGCTGTTTTTGCGGATTTTTCTGCGGAAAGAATCTATAAGGCATTCCTAAGGGTTTGCAAATGGGCAACCTGGCGGCAGAACTCGGCGCGGGACAGGCGCTGTTTCGGCCGTGGGCTCAAGGCCTGGCTGATGGCCCGCGTCGGTTGTCGGGTCAGGCGGGCGAGTACCTGCCATTGTTCGGCGACGGCCAGTTGTTCGAAGCCTGGGTGAAGATGACGTGCCCGGCGCAGCACGTCTTGTTGCAAGGCATGCAACAGGTACTCCTGGCCGTTGTGCCGCAGGTGGAAACCGGCGCCGGCCTGCACGTGCTCTTCCAACTGACGCCGCGCCTTGGAGGCCGGTTGTTGCAGTGGGCCATGGCGCACCGCTGAACGCCAGAACCACAGGGCAATCAAGGCCAGCAGTGCCACCAATGCCTGGGGAAAATAGCGCAGCAGCAGGGTCAGCAGGTTGTCGTGGTCGGTGTTGAACAGCAGCGTGACGTCCGTGTCGGCGCTCAAATACCAGAGCAGCCAGGCGTTGTCGTACTGGTCGATCTTCTCGTTCTTCCACAGCTCGGCGTCGGTGATCACGGTGATCGAGCCGAGGCCGAGGTTCAATTGCATCATGTGGGTCGCCAGCGCGCTGTTGGCCCAGGCCTGGGCCAGGTCATGCGGGTCCTCGAGGTGGAAGTCGGTGTCGAAGCCGACATACGCCGGCGCCTCTTCGTCTTCCAGATAGAGTTTGGTCAGTTCCGGGTAACGGTCCTTGATCAGTTTGGGCGCCGGTTCCTTGAGGTCCTTGCTCAAGGATTGGCGCAGGCGCACGCGGTCGAGCAGCAGGTCGCCGCTGTTGCCGGTGCTGTCGTCCCACAAGGCTTCGGCAACGAAAAGCAAGCGCCCGCCGGCCCGGGTCCAGTTCATCAACTGCTCGACTTCCCGTGGCGTCATGTGGGTTCGTTCGCCTAGCAACAGCAGGCTGTGCTGGCGAGGCTCCAGGGTGGGCAGCACATCCAGGCTGTTGGCGTGCTCGATGTTGATACCCTTCTGGCGCAGGAAAAGCTCGGCGGCCAGGTAAGGATTGGCCTGGGCCTCAGGGGAGGGGTCGTGCTCGACGACCTCCTCATAGGGCACGGCCTTGGTGTAGAGGTAGAGACCGAATGCGCACACCACGGCGGCCAGCACGGCGCCGATCAGCCATCCCGCGTGCCGGCTCATCGAGACGCCCCCGGACCGAACAGCGCGCGCCAGCCGTCACACAGTTCCTGTTGCAGGTGTGTCGGTGGGGGGCGATGCCCATAGGCAATGTTCTGCCAATGCAGGGTGAGGTTTTTGCTGAAGCCCAGCAGGTTGTCCTGCTTGAGCTGTTCGACGCGTTCCAGCACCTGACCTTCGGTGTCGGCCGGTTTCAAGGGGATCTTGAAGTCATGATGCAACCGGCTGAGCAGCGCCCGGTACAGCAGGCCCAGGGCTTCACGGGGTTGCGTGGCCCACAGTTGCTCGACGTTGGCCGCCACGTCGGCGGGCAGGCTCTCTTCGCGAATATCCAGGCCGAACATGCGCGCCGGTACGGCGCGTTCCACCGGCAGGCGCTGCGTCGGTCGGAGATTGGCCAGGGCCTTGAGTCGTTCACGGTAGCGCCAGGCCAGCCAGACGATCGCCGCCACCAGGCAGGCCCACAGCACCACCTGGATCAGTGCGGCGGCGATGTCGAAACGTTGGCTGCCGAGCCATTTGAACAGGTCCTTGAGCCAGCTCGGTTTGGCCTCGGTTTCGGTCTCGGACTCGGGGGATTCGGCCGTTTCTTCGCCGAAACGATAACGAATGACGGTCTCGGGGTTCTTGAACGGCGGGGCGTCGAGGATTGCCTTGATACCGTCCCGGGAGGCTTCGCTGGTGAGGGGCTGGTTGAGCAGTCGGGGGCTGTCGGGGCCGCTGCGGTCCTCATCGGCAAACGCCGGGGGCGCCAGCGGCAGCAGCATGAACACCAGCAGCATCAGCACCGGGGCCACGCCGCTCAGGCGTTGGCGCAGGCGTCGGAACACCAGCTCGATGTCCCACGCCTCGAGGATCGTGCGCCGGTTCAGGTAGAGGCTGAAGCCACAGGCGACATATATCGGCTCCCATAAGATCAGCAGCAGCGGGTACAGGAAGTTGACCAGGTGTTCGAACCACAACCAGTCGTGCTCGGCCGCTGACACCAGCGTCTCCCAATCCCATTGCAGTTCGACTTGTTGCGGCACGAACAGATAGAACAGGGCCATCAGGCCGAACCACAAGGCGGTTTCCAGGTGCACGCCGATGACGGTCAACCATTGCGCCGCGCCGCGGTTGCGTTGCTGCAATACCCGCAAGCGCTGCGCCCGGGCCTCACCGCTAAGCCCCTCGAGTTGCACCACCGGCATCAGGAAACTGCGGCTCAGGCTCAACCGGCGCCAGGTCAGGCTGGCCAGCAACTGCGGCTTGAGCAGCGCAGGCCACTGGCGCAACGCCTGCCGCAAGGTGGGGGTTTCGCCAAACAGTGCCTTGGACAGAATGTACAGCGGCAGCCGGTCGAAGGCCGGCTTCAACCACCAGAACAGCATCACCACCAGCGACGGTGAGTCCCACAGCAGCAGGGTCAGCAACAGGTACACCGGCAACGTGATGATCGCCCAACTGGTCATCAGCAGGCGTCGATGCTGCTGACTCATCAACACGCCAAGGTCCATGGCTTCCCAGGTGGTGCGTGGGCGGATGACGACGGTGGCGTCACTCAGGCGCATGGCGGACCCGTCCGGCAAGCGACAGATAGCTGATCACCAACAGCCACAACAAGGCGCCTACCGTGTATTTGGTGGCGGGCGTCACGGCGCTGGAAGACCAGTAGGCCTCGATGAACGCGGCAATGAGCAGGAACAGCATCACGCCGCCGATCATCAGCACGCTTTTGCCCGCCGCGAGCCGCAAGGCCTCGCCTCGGGTCAGGCGTCCCGGCGCAATCAAGGCCCAGCCCAGTTGCAGGCCTGCGGCCCCGGCCAGGGCGATGGCGGTGAGTTCGAAGGCGCCGTGGCCGATCACGAACGACCAGAACGTTCCCCCGGAGCCGATCTGGGTCAGGTTCCCGGCCACCGCGCCGATGGTCAGGCCATTGAAAAACAGGAAAAACGCGCTCCCCAGGCCAAACATCAAGCCACTGGCAAAGGTCTGAAAGGCAATGCCGATGTTGTGCATGATGTAGTAACCGAACATGACCCAGTCCTCGCTGGCGGCCCGCTCGACCGAGCGCCCCAGGTGCCCGGACGCCGGGTCATACATGCTGCGGATCTGGCTGATTTCGTCAGCGCCCAGCACGCTGTAGACCAGTTCCGGGAACAGATAGACCAGCAGCCCGATGCCCACCAGGCTGCCCAGGAACATCAGGCTGGCGGCCAGCACGAATCGCCATTGTTCACGCACCAGTCGGGGGAAACCGACCAGGATAAACGCCGAGAGACTGGCCGAGGGCCGGCTGCGATCCCGGTAGAGTTGCTGGTGACCGCGCAGCGCCAGTTGTTGCAGGGTGTCGACCAGCAAACTGCTGTAGCCCCGGGCCTGGGCCAGTGCCAGGTGATGGCAAAGCCGTCGGTAGGTGGCAGGGAAGTCGCTGCTCTGGGGTACGCTGCGGCTGCGCTCCAGTTGGTCGAGTTGCCGGGTCAGGTGCTCCCATTCCCCTTGGTGACGGCTTTCGAACAGGCTTTGCTTCATGTTGGCCCCAGCAGGCCGCGGGCGACGCCATTGAGTTCGGCCGCGGCGTTTGGCACCTGGACGTTCAGTGGCGCGGCCAGGATGGCAGCCAGTTCGTTGACTCGCGCCTGGGACAGTTCTGCCTGGCGTTCGGCGAAGCCCAGCACGGCGCGTTGCTCATTCAGACTGAGGGTGAAAGGCGTGCGTATCGGCGGGGCCATCGGCAAGGCGGGGCGTTTGACCGGCTGTTCGCGATACACCACCAGCGTGCCGGCCGCGAGGTCGCCCAAGCGCTTGAACGCCGGATGCTGCAGGCAACTGATGGCCCCGAAGGTGTAGCCGAAGGGCAGCATGTCGACGAAACGCAGCAGGTTGCGGATCAACGACGCCGACCAGCCGATGGGCCGGCCATCGTCCTGCACCACGCGCAGCCCCATGATCTGCTTGCCGGGAGAGCGCCCCTGGTTGAGCACCTCGAACAGCACCATGTACCACCAACTGACGACAAACAGCAGGATGGACCCAAGGCCCATCCCCAGTTCGCCGAAAAACGCCAGGACCAGGAAGAAAAGCCCCAGGACCAGCCCGCGTATGCCCAGGTCGATGGCGAAGGCGATTGCACGCGGCATCAGTCCCGCCGGGCGCAGCGGCAGGTCGATGCCTTCGGGCGTTTCAACCTGATAGCGCGTGTCCAGGGGCGCGGGCAGCGTCGCGTTCCTTTGCAGTGCTGGTGTCTCGAGCATGGGCAACCTGTGATGGGCCAGACCGAACGTTCAATCTCGGCCCAGATGCTAGCAGTCTTCGTGCGGGCAAACGATAGAGCTGTGTGTGTCATTTCATGGTTTGTAACAGGATTGAGCGCGTGAACGTTGTCTGCATCATTCTGCGCCCCCTCAGTGTTCACGGATCCTTGTGGGAGCGGGCTTGCTCGCGAAGACGGCGGTACATTCAACATCGATGTCGCTGACCCACCGCTTTCGCGAGCAAGCCCGCTCCCACATGGGTTCTCGGGTGTTTACAGATCCAATATCCACCCCCGTGTCGGCATTCAAAAGTTACAGGACTGCTGGTCGCAGGCGGGTTCGAGCGCCTAGACTTCGCCAGTCTTCAGTTCAGGAACAGCCCGTGACTTCCATTTTCTGGTACGACTACGAAACCACCGGCATCAACCCGCGTTGCGACCGGCCCTTGCAGGTGGCGGGTATCCGTACCGATTTCGAACTCAATGAAATCGACGAACCGGTGAACCTGTATTGCCAGCCCGGCGATGACATCCTGCCGCATCCGGCGGCCAGTGCGATTACCGGTATCACCCCGACATGCCTGGCCGAAAAAGGCTTGAGCGAAGCCGATTTCATGACCCGTGTCCACGGCCACCTGGCCGCGCCCGGTACCTGTGGCGCCGGCTACAACACCCTGCGCTTCGACGATGAAATGACCCGCTACAGCCTCTATCGGAATTTCTTCGACCCGTACGCGCGGGAATGGCAGGGCGGCAACAGTCGCTGGGATTTGATCGACCTGGTGCGCGCGGCCTATGCGCTGCGCCCGCAAGGCATTGTCTGGCCGCAAGAGGACGGTCGCGTGACCCTCAAGCTCGAGCGCCTGACCGCCGCCAATGGCATCGACCATGGCCAGGCCCATGATGCGTTGTCGGACGTGCGCGCGACCATCGCCCTGGCCCGGCTGATCCGTCAGCAGCAGCCCCGGCTCTACGACTGGCTGTTCCAGTTGCGCAGCAAACAGAAGGTGATGGACCAGATCCGTCTGTTGCAGCCCATGGTGCATATTTCCGGTCGCTTCTCGGCGGCGCGCAACTACATCGGTGTGGTCCTGCCGCTGGCCTGGCACCCGAAAAACCGCAACGCCCTGATCGTCTGCGACCTGCATCTGGACCCCCAGGGCCTGCTGGACGACGATGCCGAAAGCCTGCGCCAGCGTTTGTATACCCGCCGTGAAGAATTGCTCGAAGGTGAGTTGCCGGTGCCGCTCAAGCTTATCCATATCAACAAATGCCCGGTGATCGCGCCATTGTCGGTGCTGCGTGCCGCGGACCAGCAGCGACTGGAACTGGACATGGAGGGCTATCAGCAGCGGGCATTGCGGCTAACTGACGCACAGAAAGTTTGGCAAGATAAACTTCAGGCTATTTATGGGCGCGAGGATTTCACCGCCAGCGAGGATCCCGAACAACAGTTATACGCGGGCTTCCTGGGGGATCGCGATCGACGTTTATGTGAACAAGTGCGCATGGCTGACCCCGCGCAATTGGCTCAAGAACGCTGGCCTTTCGATGATGAGCGTTTGCCAGAACTATTGTTCCGATATCGCGCGCGCAACTTTCCAGACACGTTGAGTCCTGAAGAGCAGGCGCGTTGGAGACTTTTCTGTCAACAACGGCTGTCATCCCCGGAGTGGGGGGCGCCTAATACCTTGGAAAGTTTTGATGCGGCGATGGGAGAGTGGATGGCTCTGTCTACACCCGTGCAGCAAGAAGTACTCAGGGAGTGGCAGGGCTACAGCCAGCAATTGCGCAAACGTTTAAGCCTTGAGCCGTGATGAAGTAAAAAGATGACAGGCATAAAAAACGCCAGCAATCGCTGGCGTTTTTTTGTTCGCTAAGAACGGTGCGAACCGGTGAGGCTTAGCCCAGCAGGGTTGCCCAGCCTTCAACCACGTCACCGCCCCACTTGGCTTTCCACTCTTTCAGAGTCTTGTGGTTGCCACCTTTGGTTTCGATGACTTCGCCGTTGTGCGGGTTCTTGTATTGCTTAACTTTGCGAGCGCGTTTGGTGCCGGTAGTTTTCACGGCGCCACGGGGTGCTTTGCTCGACTTGGCTTCTGGATCCAGCAGGGCAATGATGTCGCGCAGCGACTTGGAGTATTCGCCCATCAGAGTGCGCAGTTTGCCTTCGAATTCAAGCTCGGTTTGCAGTTTGTCGTCTTGGGACAGGTTTTTCAGGCGAGCTTGCAGTTCTTTGATGGCTTCTTCTGTGGCGCGGTATTCATTGATCAAGGACATGTGGACTACCTTATGTAGGACGCGGGTGACAAGGACACAGTGCGGCAATAGTAATCAGACAGTTTCATCAAGTAAACATTTAACCGGTGTTTTATTTAATTAATTAGTGCTGTGCCACAAAAACGCCTGTTGCAGTTAAATGCCGCGACAGAGTCTTCACATCTTTTCACACATATAGCCTGCTTCCCCAGGCCACGCAGATCGCAGCGATAGGCCGTCGCGGAGGGTTTGGCGTGTCATCGATACTGCAGTTTTGCCGCGCAATGGCTAGAATGGCCGCCTTTGCGAAGTTCTGGAGTTTCCCTAATGCGCACTTTTCGTCTGGTGATTGCTTGCCCGGACCGCGTCGGCATCGTTGCTAAAGTCAGTAACTTTCTGGCGTCCCATAACGGCTGGATCACCGAAGCAAGCCATCACTCGGACAATCAAAGTGGTTGGTTTTTCATGCGTCACGAGATTCGTGCCGACTCGCTGCCCTTCGGTATCGAAGCCTTCCGTGAAGCGTTCGCCCCCATCGCCGAAGAGTTCTCGATGGACTGGCGTATCACCGACACCGCGCAGAAAAAACGCGTGGTGCTGATGGCCAGTCGTGAGTCCCACTGCCTGGCCGATCTGTTGCACCGCTGGCACAGCGATGAGCTCGATTGCGACATCGCCTGTGTGATTTCCAACCATGACGACTTGCGCAGCATGGTGGAGTGGCACGGCATCCCGTACTACCACGTACCCGTCAACGCGCAAGACAAGCAGCCGGCGTTCGCCGAAGTCTCGCGGCTGGTCAAGCAGCACGATGCCGAGGTGGTGGTGCTGGCCCGCTACATGCAGATCCTGCCGCCGGCCTTGTGCCGCGAATACGCCCATAAAGTCATCAACATCCACCACAGCTTCCTGCCGTCGTTCGTCGGGGCCAAGCCGTACCACCAGGCGTCGATGCGTGGTGTGAAGCTGATTGGCGCCACCTGTCACTACGTGACCGAAGAGCTGGATGCCGGCCCGATCATCGAGCAGGACGTGGTGCGCGTCAGCCACAGCGACAGCATCGAAGACATGGTGCGTTTCGGCCGTGACGTAGAGAAGATGGTGTTGGCCCGCGGCCTGCGTTATCACCTGGAAGACCGGGTGCTGGTGCACGGCAACAAGACCGTGGTGTTCTGACTGCACTGCAAAGGGCCTGGACGAGCGATCGCCAGGCCTTTTTTCTGAAGAGCAATGATGTCCCTGTGGCGAGGGGATTTATCCCCGTTGGGCTGCGAAGCGGCCCCAATCCAGGCAACCCGGTATGCCAGATTGAGCTCGCCGCTTTAGGGTTGCTCCGCAACCCAACGGGGATAAATCCCCTCGCCACAGGAACTCATACAGTTCAAGGGAGACGCTCGCGCCATGACCGATCCATTGGACAAAGCCACCTCCAAGGCGCCGGCGACCCTGGGCGAGGGCTGCCTCAGCCGCTATGACCCAGATGCGTTGGGCCCGGAGGACGGCACTGAGTTTCCCGATGCTGCGCAATTGTGGGAGCAACTGCATCCCCAGGACGAGCCCGAACAGAAGCCGTGATACGTCAGGCCTGCCTGAGCCTGATCAGTTTCTTGAGCAACGGTCGCCCGACCATCAGGAAGAACACCGGCCCGCCGGCCACCAGATAAAAGTAATAGGTCACCGCCCGCCAGATCAGGATCGCCGCCGCTGCGGTGGATTTGCCCACCATGGGTGCCAGCAGCGCCGCCGACGTCAATTCGGCCGCCCCGGCGCCGCCCGGCAGCAGGCTGAACTGTCCCGCACTCAGGGACAGCATCTGGATCAGGAAACTCCAGGCCCACTGCAAATCCGCCCCCAGTCCCCTCAATGCCAGGTACAACACGCTGTAGCGCAGCGCCCAATGCAGGCAGGTCAGGCCGAAGACCTGGAGCAGTGTCTGTCGCGGCAACTTCAAGGTGTCGGTGAACGCCGCCAGAAAGCTCAGGATCTTGCGCGCCCAGCGTCGACGGGTGACGGCTTTTACGCGCAGGTGGCGCAGCAGTCGAGCACCCAGCAGAATCAATCTGCGGTGATACCGGGCCACCAGCACACAGCCGAACAACCCGCCAAACAATGAAATCGCGCTTAACGCCAGCATCCACTCCATGCGCTGGCTGAGGTTCTGGAACAGCGCGTAAAACAGAATGCCCACCAAGGCGCAGAGGAAGAACAGCAAGTCACTCAACTGATCCATGGCAAACACCGCGCTGCCATGGGCCGGGCGCACGCCGTTGCGCGCCAGCAGGGCCATCAGCGTCAGCGGGCCGCCACTGCCACCGGGCGTCGCGCACATGGCGAACTCGGTGGACATCACCACGCCGATGCTTTTCAGCCCGCCGATGCGCCCACGGTGCTCCCCCAGCAGCAGGCGCAAGCGCACGGAGTTCAAACCCCAGCACAGCACGATCATGCCGAGCATGGCCAGCAGTAGCGACAACGGAAAGCGCTGCACCCGCGACCACATTTCCCCGCCGCCGACCAGCAGCGGCACCAGTAGCGCCGTGAGCAGGGCGGCACCCAGCCAGATCAGCCGTTTCATGCGGCGCTGCTGACCCGCAGCCCCTGGGTCGCCAGCCAGTCGACTTTGGTCATGGGTATGCGACCGTCGTTGAGCAGGCGTTGGAGGGTGCGCAGCCAATAGTCCCGGGAAAAGGTATGGCGCATGTCCACCGGGTGCAGGCCCAGGCGAATCACCGGGGCCTGGCGCCAGCGCTGTTCGCGTTGGTCGCTGATGACTTTCGACAGGCCACGGCGCCAGGCGCTGCGGGCACTCCAGACCAGCCCCGGCGCATCGATGGCGGTGAAGTCAGGCAGGCGATAAAGGTGTTGGGTGTCACTGGTGTAGCTCAGCGGCAACTGGCGCAAGGCCTGGCGCGTGCCTTCGCTCATCAGCCAGGCCGGGGCGACGAAACCCTCCAGTGGCCAGTGGTAGCGTTCAAAGGTTTCGATACCGGCGCGCAGGCGGGCGAGGGCGGCGGCCTCGGACAGGTTGTAGAACTCCCCCTCATGGGTATAGACCCGGCGCATGAACCACTCCTTGGGGTGGCGGGCGGCAGGGCCGTCGTCGCAATGGTAGTAGCCATGCAACACCAGTTCGTCGCCGCGCTCGACCCGGCTGTCGAGCAGGCGTCGAAAGCCGGGGTCAGCCTCCAAGGCATTGTTGCGGTGAAAGTCCGGCACCACCAACCAGGTCATCGGCACCTGGCCGAGGGCGTCAACGGCTTCGACGAAGGGCTGGTAGTCGGGCCAGGTTTGCGGTGCCACGTCGTGCAGCACCAGGAGCACGCTAGTGTCCTGTATCACAAATACTGTTCCTTTTTGACGGTGTCTGTTGTCGTCATGCTGCGTTGCCGCTCCTCGCCATAGCGGGCTATGACTCGTCGCGGCGCCTTGCCTGACGACAACAGCCACTCGCCAAGAAAGAAACGTATTTGCGAAACAGGACACTGGACGAGCGGTTCATCGACACGGACCTCACCTCAACCATTGGCCAGCAGTGGCATCTGCCCGCCGAGCACGGCGTAGTAGTGCCCCAGCAAGCTGTTGACCACGGTATCCCAGGCGTAATGCTGCTCCACATGCTGGCGCGCCAGCACACCACGGCGCTGGCAGCCTTCGGCAAACAGTTGCCGCACGGCATTGGCCATGGCCTGTGGATTGTTGGGTGTGCACAGCAGGCCGCAGTCTTCATCGACGACCTCAGTGAAAGCCCCGGCCGCCACCGCCACGACCGGAATACCGCTGGCCATGGCTTCGAGAATCACCAGGCCGAAGGTTTCCTGGTCGCCAGCGTGCAGCAGGGCATCGGCGCTGGCCATGAGCCGGGCGACTTGCGGTGCCGGGCAGAATTCATCGATCACCGTGACGTTGTCCGGCACCACGGCGGGCATCGACGAGCCCACCAACAACAGGTGATAGCGCTCGCCCAGGCGTTTCATGCACTTGAGCAGCACCGGCAGGTTTTTTTCCTTGGAGCCGCGCCCGGCAAAAATCAGCAGGCGCGTGTCCTCGGCGATGCCCAGCTCGGCGCGCAGCTCCGGGTCGCGGGCGGCCGGGTTGAAGGTTTGCAGGTCGACGCCCAACGGTTGCACGAAGACGTTCTTGACCCCCAACCCGGTCAGTTTGTCGGCCATGACCTGGCTCGGCGCCAGGACCCGGTCGAAATTGCCGTACAACTTGCTGACATAAGCTTCGATGTTGGGGGTGAACCAGTTGCCCATGCGGTTGCTGACCAGCAGTGGCAGGTCGGAGTGATAGAAACCGATGACGGGGACGTCGAGCTGGCGACGGGCATCCAGCGCGGCCCAGGCCGTGAGGTAGGGATCGCCGACTTCAATCAGATCGGGCTGTAGATCGCGCAGGACATTGCGCCAGGGGGCCAGGCGAAGGGGGAAGCGGTAGCCCTTGCCGAACGGCAGTGCAGGGGCTGGAACCTTGTAGATTCCGTCATGCACGCTCAAATGCGCGCCGGGAATCAGCAGGCTGTGGCGAATACCGGGCCGATCGCCCAGGCGCCGGTGCTTGGCATCCAGATAAGTGCGCACGCCTCCGCTGGCGGGGGCGTAGAACATGGTTATGTCCGCTATATGCACGATGAACGTCCCTCCGGTCAGTGTTCTCCTGTGTTGACCTTTAGTAAGAATAGATGTTCGGTTGGGGTTGTGGTGACGTAGCGGTCATGCAGATTCCTGTGGCGAGGGGATTTATCCCCGCTGGGCCGCGAAGCGGCTCCAAACCATGCAACTCGGTGTGCCAGGATGATGGAGTACGCTGCTTTAGGGCTGCTGCGCAGCCCAGCGGGGATAAATCCCCTCGCCACATAGGTCCGGCCAAATACAGTGTTGACTGTGCATTCAAGCCTTAATGCCCCAGGCATGCTTTTATATAAGCGTGCAAAATGGCGTCATATCGCAAACACCACGGGTGACCACATGCCTGACTCATCGCAACTCATTATCGGCGCCGACCTTAGCGGCCAGCCCATCGCCCAGGCCATGCGCCTGGCGAATCGTCATGGTCTGGTGGCGGGCGCCACCGGTACCGGCAAGACCGTCACCTTGCAGCGCCTGGCCGAAATGTTCAGCGATGCCGGCGTGGCGGTGTTCGCGGCGGACATCAAGGGTGACCTGTGCGGCCTCGGCGCGGCCGGCAACCCCCAAGGCAAGATCGCCGAGCGTATCGCCGGCATGCCTTGGCTCAACCACAAGCCCCAGGCTTATCCGGTGACCTTGTGGGATATCCACGGCCAGTCCGGTCATCCACTGCGCACCACCTTGAGTGAAATGGGTCCGTTGTTGATCGGCAGCCTGCTGGAACTGACGGACAGCCAGCAGTCGGCGCTCTACGCCGCGTTCAAGGTGGCCGACCGCGAAGGCTTGTTACTGCTGGACCTCAAGGACCTGAAAGCGCTGCTCAACCATCTCAAGGACAACCCTGAGTTGCTGGGGGACGACGCGGCGCTGATGACCACGGGCTCCAGCCAGGCGTTGTTGCGACGCTTGTCCACTTTGGAACAGCAGGGTGCGGATGCGTTGTTCGGCGAGCCGGCCTTGCAGCTCGAAGACATCCTGCAACCGGCCAGCGATGGCCGTGGCCGCATCCACTTGCTCGACGCCAGCCGCCTGGTCCACGAAGCGCCGAAGGTCTACGCGACATTCCTGTTGTGGCTGCTGGCCGAGCTGTTCGAGCAGTTGCCTGAGCGCGGTGATGCGGACAAACCGTTGCTGGCGCTGTTCTTCGATGAGGCGCACCTGCTCTTTGCCGGGACGCCCAAGGCCTTGCAGGAGCGCCTGGAGCAAGTGGTGCGGCTGATCCGTTCCAAGGGCGTCGGGGTGTATTTCGTGACCCAGTCGCCGGGCGACTTGCCGGATGACGTGCTGGCGCAGTTGGGCTTGCGCATCCAGCACGGGTTGCGGGCCTTTACGGCCAAGGAGCAGAAATCCCTGCGGGCGGTGGCTGACGGTTTCCGGCCCAACCCGCAATTCGATGCCCTGGCGGTGCTGACCGAACTGGGCATCGGTGAAGCCCTGGTGGGCACCTTGCAGGAAAAAGGCACGCCGGAAGTGGTCCAGCGCGTGCTGGTGGCGCCACCGCAATCGCGCATCGGGCCGCTGAGCGAAGCCGAGCGCGCCGGGTTGATCGCCAGTTCGCCGTTGCAAGGGCGCTATGACAAACCCATTGATCGTGAATCGGCCTATGAAGTGCTGATGGGCCGCAAAGGGCTGGAACCGCAGGCCGAAGAGGCGCCGGGCAAGCCGGCGGCGGAAGAACCGAGCTTCACCGAAAAAGCCGGCGAGTTCCTCGGCACCGCGGCCGGCCAGGCGCTTAAATCGGCGATGCGCCAGGCGGCCAATCAGTTGGGCCGGCAATTGGTGCGTGGGTTGATGGGGTCGTTGCTGGGGGGCAGCAAGCGCCGGTAGTCAGGACCGAGTCGCCCCTTTCGCGAGCAAGCCCGCTCCCACAGTAGATTTTTGCCAGACACAGAATGTGTGCCCGCCGCAAATCCCCTGTGGGAGCGGGCTTGCTCGCGAAGACGGTTTAGCAGGCGAAAAATAGGCTGGCTGATCTGCCGCCATCGCGAGCAGGCTCGCTCCCACAGTGGGTTTCTGCCAGACACAAAATTTGTGTTCGCCTAGATCCCCTGTGGGAGCGGGCTTGCTCGCGAAAGCGATTCAACAGGCGCCGAAAATCTCAATCCTTGGGCCGCGCATGCGCCGCCAACCGCTCCAGCGCCGCCCGCAGGTTGGGATCGCTGATGCCATCCGCCGTGGCTTGAATGGTCGCGGCGGCGTCGGTGGACAAATCCAGCGTGTGCCCCTTGGCGCCGACCTGGACGGTGGGCGGTTGTACCTTGAACAGGATCCGCGTCAGGTTGGCGAATTCTTCGAACGCCTGGAGTTGGCGCAGCAGGCGTTTTTGCTGGTAGCGCAGGCGTGTGGCCCAGTGGCCGTCGGTGACGATCAGCAGCAGGCTGCCTTCGCGCCAGGAAGCCACGTGGCAATGCTCGCGCGCGGCCGGTTGCAACTGGCTGTCGAGCAGGCGTTGCAGGTGACCCAGGCGTTTGGCGTGGCCGAAGATGGCTTTCAGCGGCTTGGCTTCGCGCAGCAGAACGGCGGGCGCCTTGGCTGGAAGAGGGCGAAAGGCCATGAATGAATACCGCAAGTGACAGAGGCGCCATGGTAGCAGAAAGCGCCGGATGCGCCTCGACCCTCTCGCCCAGTGGCTTTTAGCTGCACAATCAATAAGTAACTTCTGCGCTTTGTGGGTTGAAGTTCGCGCAAAAGCCCTTATTTTAAGCAAGCCCCGTCACAGCGCTGTGCCAGCATCGTGGAATAACGCCACTTTCCTCTCCATCGTTTCCGGGTAGAATGCTCGTTCGCATGCGGCCATGAGGGCTGCACGGGCGACTCACGGGGCCGCCCTCCATCCCTTTAGTGTGGAAGATCCTGCCGATATGTTTGCGCCTTTGTTAAAGAAACTTTTTGGAAGCAAGAACGAGCGTGAAGTCAAACGCATGCTCAAGACGGTACAGACTGTCAATGCCTTCGAAGAGCAAATGGTGGCCCTTTCGGACGATCAGTTACGCGCCAAGACTGCCGAATTCAAGGACCGCATCGCCAAGGGGGAAACCCTTGACCAACTCCTGCCCGAAGCCTTTGCGGTCGCCCGTGAAGCCGGCAAGCGGGTCATGGGCATGCGCCACTTCGACGTCCAGTTGATCGGCGGCATGACCTTGCACGAAGGCAAGATCGCCGAAATGCGTACCGGTGAGGGCAAGACCCTCGTGGCGACCCTGGGTGTCTACCTCAACGCGCTGTCCGGCAAGGGCGTGCATGTGGTGACGGTCAACGACTACCTGGCCCGCCGCGACGCCAACTGGATGCGCCCGCTCTACGAATTCCTCGGCCTGAGCGTCGGCGTCGTCACGCCGTTCCAGCCGCCGGAAGAGAAGCGCGCCGCCTACGCCGCCGACATCACCTACGGCACCAACAACGAATTCGGTTTCGACTACCTGCGCGACAACATGGCGTTCAGCATGGAAGAAAAATTCCAGCGTGAACTCAACTTTGCCGTGATCGACGAAGTCGACTCCATCCTCATCGACGAAGCCCGTACCCCGCTGATCATTTCCGGTCAGGCCGAGGACAGCTCCAAGCTGTACATCGAGATCAACAAGCTGATCCCGCAGCTCAAGTTGCACGTCGAGGAAGTCGAAGGCGAAGTGACCCAGGCCGGGCACTACACCGTTGACGAGAAGACCCGTCAGGTCGAGCTCAACGAAGCGGGTCACCAGTTTGTCGAGGAAATGCTCACCCGTATTGGTTTGCTGGCCGAAGGCGAGAGCCTGTACTCGGCCCATAACCTGGGCCTTTTGACCCACGTCTATGCCGGCCTGCGTGCCCACAAGCTGTTCCATCGCAACGTTGAATACATCGTGCAGGACGGCCAGGTCGTGCTGGTGGACGAACACACCGGTCGTACCATGCCGGGCCGTCGCCTGTCCGAAGGCCTGCACCAGGCCATCGAAGCCAAGGAAGGCCTGAACATCCAGGCCGAGAGCCAGACCCTGGCCTCCACCACCTTCCAGAACTACTTCCGCCTGTACAACAAGCTGTCCGGCATGACCGGTACCGCGGACACCGAAGCGTTCGAATTCCACCAGATCTACGGCCTGCAAGTGATGGTGATTCCACCGAACAAGCCGCTGGCCCGTAAAGACTATAACGACCTGGTGTTCCTGACCGCCGATGAGAAATACGCGGCGATCATCAACGACATCAAGGAATGCATGGCCCAGGGCCGTCCGATCCTGGTGGGTACCGCCACCATCGAGACCTCCGAGCACATGTCCGCCCTGCTCAACAAGGAAGGCATCGAGCACAAGGTCCTCAACGCCAAGTTCCACGAGAAGGAAGCCGAGATCATCGCCCAGGCCGGTCGCCCGGGTGCGCTGACCATCGCCACCAACATGGCCGGTCGTGGTACCGACATCCTGTTGGGCGGCAACTGGGAAGTGGAAGTCGCCAGCCTGGAAAACCCTACGCCTGAGCAGATCGCGCAGATCAAGGCCGACTGGCAGAAGCGTCACCAGCAGGTACTCGAGTCCGGCGGTTTGCAGGTGATCGCTTCCGAGCGTCACGAATCGCGTCGTATCGACAACCAGTTGCGTGGTCGTGCCGGTCGCCAGGGCGACGCCGGTTCCAGCCGTTTCTACCTGTCCCTGGAAGACAGCCTGATGCGCATCTTCGCCTCTGACCGGGTGAAGAACTTCATGAAGGCCCTGGGCATGCAGCCAGGCGAGGCGATCGAGCACCGCATGGTGACCAACGCCATCGAGAAAGCCCAGCGCAAGGTCGAAGGCCGCAACTTCGATATCCGCAAGCAACTGCTGGAGTTCGACGACGTCAACAACGAACAGCGTAAAGTGATCTATCACATGCGTAACAGTTTGTTGGCCGCCGACAACATTGGCGAAACCATCGCCGATTTCCGCCAGGACGTGCTCAACGCCACCGTCAGCGCCCATATCCCGCCGCAGTCGCTGCCGGAACAGTGGGACGTCACCGGCCTGGAAGCCGCCTTGCAGAGCGACTTCGGCGTGGCATTGCCGATCCAGCAATGGCTCGACGAAGACGATCACCTGTACGAAGAAACCCTGCGCGAGAAACTGCTGGCCGAACTGATCGCTGCCTACAACGAGAAGGAAGACCAGGCGGGCGCCGAGGCGCTGCGCTCCTTCGAGAAGCAGATTGTGTTGCGAGTACTGGACGACCTGTGGAAAGACCACCTGTCGACCATGGACCACCTGCGTCACGGTATCCATTTGCGTGGTTACGCCCAGAAGAACCCGAAGCAGGAGTACAAGCGCGAGTCCTTCACGCTGTTCTCCGAATTGCTCGATTCGATCAAGCGCGACTCGATCCGTGTGCTGTCCCACGTTCAGGTTCGCCGCGAAGACCCGGCCGAAGAAGAAGCTCGCCTGCGTCAGGAAGCCGAAGCCCTGGCTGCCCGCATGCAGTTCGAACACGCCGAGGCCCCGGGCCTGGAAGTGGTCGCCGAAGAGGGCGTCGATGTGGATGTCGCCCTGGCGACCGCACCGGTGCGCAACGAGCAGAAGCTGGGCCGTAACGAACTGTGCTATTGCGGTTCGGGCAAGAAATACAAGCATTGCCACGGGCAGATCCAATAAACCCGTTCCAACGCTGAACCACCCGCGCCGCGACCGGATTCTATCCGTCGCGGCGTTTTGCCATTTTCAATCGCCGTCCCGATGAGGACGGCGTCGATAGACATCTCATTTAGGAGCGCATTCATGGCTGTTGGTCTTGGTCCGTTGCCAACGTTGCACCCGGTTGCCGGTTTTGAACTCGGTATTGCCTCGGCGGGCATCAAGCGCCCCGGGCGCAAGGACGTCGTGGTCATGCGTTGCGCCGAAGGCTCGACGGTGGCTGGCGTGTTCACCCTCAACGCCTTCTGTGCCGCTCCAGTCATCCTGGCCAAGCAACGCGTGCAGGGGCCGGTGCGTTACCTGTTGACCAACACCGGTAACGCCAACGCCGGCACCGGTGCGCCAGGTTTGGCAGCCGCCGAGCGCACCTGCGCCAAGCTGGCGGAACTGACCGGCGTTGACGCCAGCCAGGTGCTGCCGTATTCCACCGGCGTGATCGGCGAACCGCTGCCGGTCGAGAAGATCGAAGGCGCGCTGCAAGCCGCCCTTGATGACCTGTCGGAGAACAACTGGGCTGCGGCCGCCACCGGCATCATGACCACTGACACTTTGCCCAAGGGCGCGAGCCGCCAGTTCGAGCACGATGGCGTGACCATCACCGTCACCGGTATCAGCAAAGGCGCCGGCATGATCCGTCCGAACATGGCGACCATGCTCGGCTACATCGCCACCGACGCCAAGGTTTCGCGCCAGGTGCTGCAAGACCTGATGCTCGACGGTGCCAACAAGTCGTTCAACCGCATCACCATCGACGGTGATACCTCCACCAACGATTGCTGCATGCTGATCGCCACCGGCCAGGCCAACCTGCCGGAGATTACCGAGGCCAGCGGCGCGCTGTTCGCCGCCCTCAAGCAGGCGGTGTTCGAAGTGTGCATGGAAGTGGCCCAGGCTATCGTGCGTGACGGCGAAGGCGCGACCAAGTTCGTGACCGTGCAGGTCAATGGCGGTGGCAATCACCAGGAATGCCTGGATGTCGGCTACACCGTGGCCCACTCGCCGCTGATCAAGACCGCGCTGTTCGCCTCCGACCCGAACTGGGGCCGCATCCTCGCCGCCGTGGGCCGTGCCGGCGTGCCTGAGCTGGACGTGAGCAAGATCGACGTGTTCCTCGGCGAAGTCTGCATCGCCAGCCAAGGTGCTCGTGCTGCGACCTACACCGAAGCCCAGGGCGCGGCTGTGATGCAGCAGGAAGAGATCACCATCCGTATCGAGCTGGGACGTGGGGATTGCAGCGAAACCATCTGGACCACCGACCTGTCCCACGAGTACGTCAAGATCAACGCTGAGTACCGGACTTAAACCGAGTCGTCCCATTCGCGAGCAAGCCCGCTCCCACAGGGGATTTGCTGGGTGACTGAGAAAGTGCTCACACCACCAATCCCCTGTGGGAGCGGGCTTGCTCGCGAAGGCGCCAGTACGGCCTCTACAAAACCACAAGAAAGGAATCCAGACATGAGCCTGCACCTGATCATCGGCGACCAACGCATTTCTTCCTGGTCCCTGCGCGGCGCGCTGGCCCTGGCGCTGACCGGCGCGAAATACACCGAAGAGCTGGTCAGGCTCGACCAGCCCGACACCCGCGAGAAGCTGCTCAAGTATTCGGCCACGGCCAAGGTCCCGTTACTCAAGACCGAGTTCGGCGTGATCGCCGATTCCCTGGCGATTGCCGAATACCTGGCTGAACAGTTTCCCGAGGCCAATCTCTGGCCCAAGGATGTGGCCGCCCGGGCCCAGGCACGCTCGGCCTGTGCACAGATGCACAGCGGTTTTTTCGCCCTGCGCAGCCACATGCCCATGGACCTGCTGCACGATGCGCCGTTGTCGCCGATGCCATCTGATGTGCAGGCGGAAATCCAGCGGATGCTGGCGCTGTGGGCCGAATGCCGTGCCGCGGCGACCGAAGCCGGTCCCTACCTGTTTGGCCGCATCAGCCTGGCCGACGCGTTTTTTGCCCCTGTTGCCGTGCGCTTGCGCACTTATCAGGTGAAACTGTCCGAGGTCGATGAGGCCTACGTCGAAACCCTATATCAATGGCCAGCGTTCAAGGCGTGGCAACAGGCTGGCCTGGAGGACACTGCGCGGTGAAACGAGTCCATGTGGCGGCAGCGGTCATCCGCGATGCCGCCGGTAAAATCCTGATCGCCCGACGGGCCGACACCCAGCACCAGGGCGGCCTGTGGGAATTTCCTGGCGGCAAGGTCGAGGCCGACGAGTCCGTCGAAACCGCCCTGGCCCGCGAGCTTCATGAGGAACTGGGTATCGTTGTCGGTGCCGCCCGGCCGTTGATCAAGGTGCGTCACGACTACCCGGACAAACAGGTGTTGCTGGATGTCTGGGAAGTCTCGGCCTTCACTGGCGAGCCCCACGGTGCCGAAGGGCAGCCGTTGGCCTGGGTGACGGCCCGCGACCTGACGAACTATGCGTTTCCGGCGGCCAATCAGCCGATCGTCGCGGCGGCCCGTTTGCCGGGTGAGTACCTGATTACCCCTGAAGGCCTTGAGACGCCGGCCTTGCTGCGGGGTATGCAGAAGGCGATTGCCGGCGGGATCAAGTTGGTCCAACTGCGTGCCCCCGGTGGCTACGACCCGAAATACCGCGATCTGGCGGTGGATGCGGTGGGGTTGTGTGCCGGCAAGGCCCAACTGATGCTCAAGGGGCCGTTCGAATGGCTGGGGGATTTTCCCTCCGCCGGTTGGCACATTACCGCCGCGCAACTGCGCAAGCATGCTGCGGCCGGTCGCCCGTTCGGCAAGGACCGTTGGCTGGCGGCCTCCTGCCATAACACCGAGGAACTCTCCCTGGCGCAGCAGATGGACGTGGACTTCGTGACGCTCTCGCCGGTGCAACCGACCCAGACCCATCCTGACGCACAGCCGTTGGGGTGGGCAGAGGCGGCGCGGTTGATCGAGGGCTTCAACAGGCCGGTCTATCTGTTGGGTGGGGTCGGGCCCGGCGAGCGGCAAAAAGCCTGGGAGACCGGGGCGCAGGGTGTGGCGGGGATTCGGGCGTTTTGGCCTGAGGCTTGATGGTGTGGTGTGACTGCTGGCCTCTTCGCGAGCAAGCCCGCTCCCACAGTAGATTTCTGCCAGGCACAGAATGTGTGCCTGCCGCAGATCCCCTGTGGGAGCGGGCTTGCTCGCGAAGGCGGCCTGACAGGCGATACACCTCTCTGATCAAATCCCAGGCTTGGCCGCCGCCACCCAAAGCACTTCCGCCACCCCTTGCCGCCGGGCAATGACCCGTGCGGCCACGAACAGCAGATCCGACAATCGATTGATATAGGCCAGCCCCGGCCCGGCCAGCGGTTCCACCGCGTTCAGTTGCTGGCAACGGCGCTCGGCGCTGCGGGCCAGGCTGCGGCAGACATGGGCCTGGGCGATCAGCGTCGAACCACCGGGCAGGATGAAGTTTTCCAGGGGCCCCAATTCCTCGTTCCACACGTCGATCGCCGCTTCCAGCCGCTCGATTTCCGCCACGTTCAAGGCCTGGTAGGCCGGCATCGCCAGTTCACCACCGAGGTCGAACAAGCGATGCTGACAAGGCCCCAGCACTTCACTGACTTCCTTTAGCGCCGGGTATCGGGCCGTTTCAGCGGCGAGCCCGGCCAGCAATAAGCCCAGCTGGCTGTTCAGCGTATCCACTTCGCCGATGGCCTCGACCCGTGGGTGGTCCTTTGCCACGCGGCGACCATCGCCCAACCCGGTTTCACCCTTGTCGCCGGTGCGGGTGTAAATCTTCGACAGGCGAAAACCCATGCTCAGCGCTCCAATTGTTTGTGTTCCGGCGGCACCATCGACGTGCCGGCCAGCGGCAGGCGCAAGGTGAAGCAGGTGCCTTGGCCCGGCGCCGACTGCACTTCCATCTGGCCCTTGTGGTTATTGGTGATGATGAAGTACGAGACCGACAACCCAAGGCCTGTGCCTTGGCCGATCTCCTTGGTGGTAAAAAATGGCTCGAAGGTGCGTTTGCGCACGTTCTCGCTCATGCCGATGCCGTTGTCCTCGACCTGGATTTCCGCCCATGGCGGGTTCAACCGTGTGCGCAGGACGATGCGTCCCGGTTCGCTGTCGTCCTGGCGTTGATGGATCGCCTGGGCGGCGTTTTTCAGCAGGTTGAGCAGCACCTGTTCCAGTTCGTTGGCCGTGCCGGGCACCGGGCCCAGGTTCGGATCGAACTGGCGGATGATCGCTTGGCCCTTGAAGTCGAAACCGATCGCCAGGTCGAAGTCGTTACCGGCGATTTCTACCGCCTGGTCGATCAGCGCCGGTAGGTCGCAGGGTGCCATCTGCCGCGTGCTGAGCCGGCTGAAGCTGAGCATATGGGTGACGATTTTTGCCGCTCGGGCGCCGGCTTGCTGGATGCCGTCGAGCAACTGCGGGATCTCCCGACCCTGGAGGTAGCGATTGACCTCCTCCAACGGGATACCCAATTGTTCGGCCTGTTCGAGGTTCTTCGGCAATTCCGGCGACAGGCGTCGGCGGATGTTCTGCACGTTGTGCAGGATGGCGCCCAGGGGGTTGTTGATCTCATGGGCCATGCCCGCCGCGAGGCCGCCGACCGAGAGCATTTTCTCCGATTGCACCATCATTTCTTCCAGCGACAGGCGCTGGGTGATGTCATCGATCCGGATGACCACGCCACGTCCGGCACCGCCCATCAGTGGGTAGAACGTGAGGGCGTAGTGGCGGGCTTCGTCGTCCTTGGTCCAGGTGACGCGTTCGATCTTGGCCACCGTGTGCTGCTCGACGGTCTGCTTGAGCTGGGGCAGGTACGGCTTGAGCGGTTCGAAAGCGAGGAAGATCGGCTGGTTCAGCGCCTCGTCCAGCCGTGTGCCGGAGAGGGCGCTGGCTTCCTGGTTCCATTGGGTGACGTAGAGTTGCTCGTCGAGGGCGATCAGCGCCGAGGGCATGGAGTCGATGATGCTGTTGAGGTAATTCTGAAAGCCGGTGAGCTTTTTCTCGATCTTGCTGCGCACCTGGACTTCCAGCTCCAGCTTGCGATTGGTATGGCGGGTTTCTTCCGCCAGGCCCTGGGCCTGGTCGTAGGCGGCCTGGGAGTCGTCCCGCGCGCGCTTGAGTTGCTGTTCCCGGGCTTCGATCCGCGACAACATGGTGTTGAACGCCTCGGCCAGGCTGCCGATCTCATCGTGGTTGCCGCGTGCGGCACGCAGGGCATAGTTCTCTTCGCGGGTGACCTGGCGTGACAGCTCTTCAAGCTGATGAATCGGCTGGGTGATCAGGCGCTTGATCTGCTGGGCAATGATCAACCACAGCAACACGCTGAAAATCAGGATGCCGAGGCTGGCGGTCAGGGTGCCGGTGTAGAACGCGGTCGGCAATTCACTGCTGGCCACCAGCAACAGATGGCCAGGCGCCGTGCCGGGACGGGGCAGGGTAATGACCTGGTTGCTGCGAAACTCACCGGCCTGCCAGGCCTGTATGTTGCGGTAATGGTCCGGCAGCTTGAGCTTTTCGCCCTGTTGCAGTTGTGCCAGGCGTTCGCCCTGGCCGTCATACAGCGCCGCCGCCCGCAGCGGTGCATAGCTGTTGAGCTCATCGAGCAAGCGCTGGGCATTTTGTGGCGATTGCAGGGCGTCGGAGATCAGGCTCGGATTGGCCACCAGTCGGCCAATGGTCTGCAGGGCCTGGGGCGCCATGCTTTCCTGGGAGATGTAGTAGGCGGCGCTGATAAAGGTCAGGTTGGCCACCAGCAGGACAGTGGTCAACAACACCAACAGGGCAGCCAGCAGTTTCTGGCCGACCGGGAGGTTTTCAAGGCGCTGGCGCAATGGCATCAGACTCGTCGCTAAAAAGGAACACGAGGGCCAGCGTAGCCGCTGCTCAGTCGCTGGGCAATGCGAGGTTGTGCAAGTGGGCAATCAGTCGCTGGCGCAGTTGCTCCAGGTGCGGCACGGTCAGCTCGTGGCGTTGGGCGACCTTGCAGGCGTAACCGAGCAAGTAGCTGATTTCGGTGCGGCGCCGATTGGCGACATCCTGGTACATCGAGGAGTAATTGGCGGCCGTGGCCTGGATCACCCGTTCGACTTCCGGCTGCAAGTCTTCGGCAGCCGCAGGCTGGCCGCAACGTTCGAGCAGGTCGGTGAGTTCCACGCACAGGGTCGCCACTTCGCAACGGTGTTCCTGCAAGCCGCCATTCTTGCAGTGGTGCAGTACGGTCAGCGGATTGATTGCACAGTTGAGCGCCAGTTTGCGCCAGAGCCGGGTGAGGATGTCGGCGCTCCATTCGTGGGGAATGCCGGCGGCGCTCAGGTCGTCCAGCCAGAACGGTGCCACCGGGTGCGCGGGGTCGCCCAACCAGGTGTAGCCGTGGCCGGCGAACACCACGCGCCAATCACCGTCGCGGAACGCGCCTTCGGTGCTGGAAGCGCTGATGCAACGGGCCTGGGGCACACAGTTGGCTACTGCGTCCTGGCTGCCGAGGCCGTTCTGCAACAGGATCAGTTCCGATTCGGCGTCCAGGCGATGGGCCACCGAGGCCACGGCCGCTTCCGCGTCGTAGGCTTTGCAGGCCAATAGCAGGCGCCTGATCGGTTCCGGGCTGTCCGCCGTTTCGCCAGGTATCGGGTAGCTCTGCGCCTGTCCCTGTTCCACCAGCGTCAGGCCGCCGGCGCTGCGGTAGGCCTGCAAGCGGGCTTCGTTGCGCAGCACCAGCCGCACCGGCAACCCGGCCCGGGCCAGGCGCGTGGCCCACAACGTGCCGAGACTGCCGGCCCCGAGGACATGCCAGGTAGTGGACATCAGTTTTTTACTCGGATTGGCGCAGGCATCTGAGGGCTCGCAGTGTCGGCAGGAAAAGAGCCGTTATAATGAGCCCGATTTTAACCACAAGCCAAGTGCGCGCCGTTGATACTGGCGCGCCTTTTTATTTGGAGAACACTACATGCCGTCATTCGACGTGGTATCCGAACTGGACAAACACGAAGTCACCAACGCGGTTGAAAACGCCGTCAAGGAACTCGACCGTCGTTATGACCTCAAGGGCAAGGGCAGTTTCGAGTTCAAGGAAAAAGACCTGACCGTGAACCTGACCGCCGAGGCCGATTTCCAGCTCGAGGCGATGATCGAGATCCTCAAGCTGGCGCTGGTCAAGCGCAAGATCGACGTGCAGTGCCTTGAGGTCAAGGACGCCTATGCCTCCGGCAAGCTGATGAAACAGGAAGCCGTGCTCAAGGAAGGCATCGACAAGGAACTGGCGAAGAAGATCGTCGCTCATATCAAGGACGCCAAACTCAAGGTGCAAGCCGCCATCCAGGGCGAGCAAGTGCGGGTCACCGGCAAGAAGCGTGACGACTTGCAGGAAGCCATTGCCGCACTGCGCGGCAAGGAATTCGGCATGCCGCTGCAATTCAACAACTTCCGCGACTGATACTGGGTTGCATTAAATACTGTGGCGAGGGGATTTATCCCCGCTGGGCTGCGCAGCGGCCCCCAAACCAGACAACTCGGTGTGCCAGGAAGATTGAGTTGATTTAGGGCTGCTGCGCAGCCCAGCGGGGATAAATCCCCTCGCCACAAAATGCCGCGTGCAACAGGAATAGGAGAGAAAGATGGATTTGAATGCTGAAGTGGACAACCTGGTCAAGGCTTCCCAGACCTGGATCCCCATGATCATGGAATACGGCAGCCGCGTGCTGCTGGCGGTCATCACCCTGGCCATCGGCTGGTGGTTGATCAACAAAGTGACGCAGAAACTGGGTGCGTTGCTGGCCTTGCGTAACGCCGACCTGGCACTGCAAGGGTTTATCAGTACCCTGGCCAACATCATCCTGAAGATTTTGCTGATCGTCAGCGTCGCTTCGATGATCGGTGTAGAAACCACTTCGTTCGTCGCCGCCATCGGTGCCGCCGGCCTGGCCATTGGCCTTGCCTTGCAAGGCAGCCTGGCGAATTTCGCCGGTGGCGTACTGATCCTGCTGTTCCGCCCATTCCGCATTGGTGACTGGATCGAAGCCCAGGGTGTGGCCGGTACGGTCGACAGCATCCAGATTTTCCACACTGTGATTCGCACCGGTGACAACAAGACCGTGATCGTGCCAAACGGCAATCTGTCGAACGGCATCATCACCAACACCAACCGCCAGCCGACCCGCAAGGTGGTGTTTGATGTCGGCGTGGATTACCAGGCCGACCTGCAAAAGGCCCGGGAAGTGTTGCTGGAACTGGCCAAGGATGAGCGCGTGCTGGCTGACCCGGCGCCTGAGGCGGTAATTTCCACCCTGGGCGACAGTTCCATCACGGTGTCGCTGCGCATTTGGGTCAAGACAGCGGATTATTGGAATGTGATGTTCATGCTCAATGAACAGGCGCGGGATCGCTTGAAGGACGCGGGCATTGATATTCCGTTTCCGCAACGTGTGATTCGGGTTGTTCAGGAAGGGCCAGCGCAGTAATGATTCGACTATAACTTGGCGCTGGGGTCAGGTTATATTTAGTTAGCTTGCTATTTAACGAGTTGTGTTAAAGCTGACATGCGATGGACATAAAAAAACCGCTCACCTGGATCAGGTGAGCGGTTTTTGTTTGTTGCGGGTGCAGCTATCGAACTAGCACTGAATTACAAGATGCTCAGTGGGTATTCGACGATGAAGCGGAAGTCGTTGTTGTCGCGGTTACCGGTACTGTCGGAATAAGAGCTGTTAGCGCGGTAGAACGCGCTACGAACACGGAACGACAGGTCTTTGGCTGGACCGCTTTGCATAACGTACTTGGTTTCGAAGTCCCACTCGTGCTCTTTTGCTTCGCCGTCAGCGGTGGAGATGTTGTCACCGGTGACATAACGGGTCATGAAGCTCAGGCCAGGAACGCCGTAAGTTTTCATGTTCAGGTCGTAGCGCGCCTGCCAGGAACGCTCGTCCTGACCGTTGAAGTCGGAGTATTGGATGGAGTTGGCGAGGAAAATGGTACCGCCGCCGTCAACGCCATACACATAGCCGGTGTCACCGGTGGAGCGCTGGTGAGCCAGGGTGAATTTGTGGGCGCCGATGGCATAGGCTGCTGCGAGGGACCAGATGCGGTTGTCAACGTCGCCGCTGAGCTTCTGGCCTTGGTCCTGGCTGTCATAGCCGTTGAAGTCGAAGTTCAGGGACTGATCTTCGTTGATCGGCAGGGTGTAGTTCAGGTTGATGTATTTCTTTTTGTAGTGATCTTCAACATCGGAAGCCGCTACACCGGCTACGAAATTGTCGGTGAACTGGTAGGTTGCGCCGACGATATCAGCGGATGTCAGGCCAAGGCCGTCATCACCCATGCCAGTTTGCGAACTGATGGCGTTGAAATGACCTGCGCTCAGCTCCAAGCCTTTGATTTCTTTACTGGTGATCAGCGTACCGGTAGCAACTTCTGGCAGCAGACGGCTGTCGTCAGTAGAGAAAACCGGGCTGGCAACCACTTGATTACCGTATTTCAAGACAGTGTCGGACAGACGGAACTTAACCGCGCCGCCAGCCTTCGATTGGGTGTGTTCCAGGTCGCCATCGTCTTGCTGGGCGAACAGACCGTTACCGGCACGACCAGCACTGCCGTCGAAACGGGCGGAGCCGAATGCGAAGGCATCGGCGCCTACACCAACGGTACCTTGGGTGAAGCCCGATTCGTACGTGGCACGTACGCCAAGGCCGGCTTCTTCACGATAACTTTGACGAGTGCTTATTTCGTTCTTGAAGTCGCGGTTCATGTACAGCATGCGGCTCAGAACATTCAAGCTCTGATCTTCAAAAAAGCCCTTGGATTCTTCCTGGGAAGAGGCCATTGCGAACTGCGAGGTACTGGCCGATACAGCCAGTGCGATCATGCTCCACTTCATCACGCGCATCGTGATTTGCTCCTTTGGTTTTTAGAAGAGTACTGCCGTCCCACCTGTTTTTTTATCTGGGCGGCTCTTTCTTTTTGTGTCGGCGCAAACTTATATCACGTCGACATTCTTTGGCGATACTTGCCCATTCAACCTTTCAGCTTCTTTACGACCGTGTCGCCAATGGCTCGATCCATGTCGCATTTCAGCTGTTCCGACGCAACCGTATTCACAACTTTAATGTTGTTTTTTCTTTTCCGGCATCGGTGTAAAGAGTCCGTCATTACCGCGCTTGAAGCTCCTGTGGGCAGCCTTGCCACTTTAATTTGTATGTCGGCAGGTTCTCGCTTCCGGCGAGACCTTTGGACAGTGCGAGTATGCTTGCAACAAGCATGCTCAAACCCGAATTTTGTTTACATTTTTTTCACATTTGACCGGTTGACGCCGTGAAACCTCATGAAACCGGGCTCCAAAGGCCTTGTTTTAAATAGGGTTGACTCGTGTACCGCTCTCGTGATTAACGCCCGTAAACGTGGCGAGACCACCAAAAACGTTACCGGTTCACCCTACCCAGTGAGTAAATCACGGATGCTCTGTGCACTGAGCGTAGACGCACTGTGCTGTTTTGGTGCAGAAAATTTTCCGGTTGTACGAAAATCTTACAACGTCGAAGCCTTGCCTGGGCCCCTGGCACGGTCCTGTCAGGACGGTGTGGTGCCGCCTGCGCTGTGTTGGTGCGTCAGCTTGCACAGGTTGATGCGGTGTGTTGAAAAACATTCGAAGACCGAGCATCAGGACGGTACGCCGTGATCGATTCGGCGTTCGCGGGTATGCTGCGCACCTGAGTCCGATGCAGGCCTGCGGGCCGCCAAACCGGGCAGAACCGATAACGAGCGAGGAGTACGCGCGGTGTTTGCTTTAGATCCACGACTGCAACAAGACACATTGCCCATCGGCGATTTCCCGCTGTGCCGGTTGCTCTTGTCCAACGATTCGAATTATCCGTGGTTCATCCTCGTGCCGCGGCGGGAAGATATCAGCGAATTATTTCAATTGGATGACGCTGATCAACAGCAACTGTGGAAAGAAACCACGGCGCTGGCCGAAACCCTCAAGGATTCGTTCGATGCCGACAAGATGAACGTTGCAACCTTAGGTAACGTTGTCAGTCAACTGCACATGCACGTCATCGTGCGCAAACGGGATGACGCCGCCTGGCCTGCGCCTGTCTGGGGCAAGCACCCGGCCCAGCCTTATAATGCAGGGCAGGTCACGGCTATTCGTGAACGGTTGCGAGTGGCCTTGACCGATGATTTCAAGTTTCTGGAGGGCTGAACCATGAACCTTGAAGACCGTGTAACCGATCTGGAAAGCCGCTTGGCGTTTCAGGATGACACCATCCAGGCGTTGAACGATGTGCTGGTCGAGCAGCAGCGGGTCGTCGAGCGTCTGCAGCTGCAGATGGCGGCGTTGCTCAAGCGCCAGGAAGAGATGGTCGGGCAGTTCGAGTCGTTCGAAGAAGAGGCGCCGCCGCCTCACTACTGACTTGCCCGATTCCCGATTGACGGGCAATAAAAAACCGCGAGCAGCCAGGCTGCATCGCGGTTTTTTTACGCTTGGATCAGCGGCGCGGCAGCGCGGCGATCACATCTTCGGCCTGCAGGCCCTTGTCGCGGTTCATTACGGAGAACTCCACGCGCTGGCCTTCCACCAGGACGCGATGGCCTTCGCCACGAATGGCCCGGAAATGCACGAAAATATCATCGCCGGAGTCGCGGGAGATGAAGCCGAACCCTTTGGACGTGTTGAACCACTTCACCGTGCCGGTATCGCGGTTGGACATGTCGTAGTTCTGCGCAGCGGCGGCCGGCGACGACTTCTTGTAGAAGCTGACGGCCAGGTGCAGTGCCACGGCGAGCAGTGCTGCGCCCAGGCTGAACAGAATGGCAGGTTGACCGCCGATTTCCGGCATAGGCGCCAGCAGGGCCAGGGTTTGCAGGGCAACGGCCAGCACCAGCAGGGCGCTGACCAGGTTTTGCAGTTGGTGACGTGGACCTTTGTTCCAGTAAGGGATGACGGGTGCAAGGGTCAGGTTGAGCAGGCCGAAAAAGGCCAGGTACAGTGCATCGGGGTGTTGCAGGTAAGGTGTGGCTTCGGAACCCAGGCTAGGGATGAAGGACAGCAGCAGGGCAGCTGCGCCCATTAGCAAGTGGACGATTTTCAACATTTTGATTGGCTCACGGTTAAGACAGATCACAAGGAAGAGCGGGTCGGGGACGGTTCGCTTCGAAACAATGAGAGGCGTTGGACACGTACCCGAATCAGCCTATGCGTTACGCCCGGAAAAATAGGCGTAGCGACACACTGCCTATTTAACAGCAAAGCCCCGGCCTTCTCAAACGCGTTACGGGCGCGTACCGCGCTGTTCGTCGGCCAGAAAAGCCCCGCCGGTGCTTACTCGGTGTATGCGCGCCTGTCTTCTATTAAATAAGAGGAAGGTGTGCCGGGTGCCGAAGACATGATCCGGCAAGTGATGACGTGGCGTGGGCCACATTCCCAGCGTGCGGCGTGTAGGACGGCGTAATTCGTCGCCTGCCTACTGTTGGCTTGTCCTACGTCCACGGTCATAAAGTCGTCTGGAACTGGCGATGCCGTTGAGCTTCCATAGAGCCACAGATGGAGTGTTCCAACTGAGAGGTTCGTATGGCAAAGGAGTGTCAACGGTATGATTCAAGGAAAAGAACCGGGGGAGGGTGTGCGTGGGCGCTTTCAGTCCATCCGCGTCGATCCGTTCGTCAGGGGGTTCGACATGCAGCTGGCGCGTCCCCTGGCCCGATCCATTCGTCTGAACGGGTTCGCCACCTGCCTGCGGCTGGAGCAGGTCTATTGGGATATCCTCGGTGACATGGCCCAGCTCAACAGCTGCTCCATCAGTACGTTGCTGTCCCATGTCGACAGGGAGGTGCACCTGCGCCATGGCGGGGTGCGCAATTTCAGCGCACTGGTGCGTGTGGTTTGCGTGGTGCACAGTTTGAAGGAAGCCGGGATGGATCATGGTGGGGCGTAGGAGCTGCCGAAGGCTGCGATCTTTTGATCTTGATCTTGATTTCTCGCTTGCGACTCAAGTCTCTGGGGCAAGATCGCAGCCTCGTTGCACTCGTCAGCTCCTACGCGCGGTCTTACGGCTGCACAGGCCGCATTTAATGGATATAATCTCGCTCTTTGCCGCAAAGCCCAGCCTTTGCGCGAGTAACCTGATCGCCGAGACAACCCCATGCCGATGTACGACTATCAATGTGCTTCCTGTGGTCATCAGATGGAAGCCATTCAAAAGATCAGCGCGGCACCGCTGGTCGACTGCCCTGCCTGCCAGGCGCCGGAACTGAAAAAGATGCTGTCCATGCCTGGTTTCCGCCTCGGCGGCACAGGCTGGTATGAAACCGACTTCAAGACCGGCGCCAAGAAGAATCTGGCCGGTGGCGACAAAGCTGATTGAGTTGAACACGCGCGAGTGCTTGCACGGGCAGGTCCTCCAACCGAATTTCGAATTACGAGAAGTGAAACCACTACCATGATGCGCAGCCATTATTGCGGCCAACTGAACGAAAGCCTGGAAGGTCAGGAAGTTACTCTTTGCGGATGGGTCCATCGTCGCCGTGACCATGGCGGGGTGATTTTCCTCGATATCCGTGATCGTGAAGGCCTGGCCCAGGTGGTGTTCGATCCGGACCGCGCTGAAACCTTCGCCGCCGCCGACCGCGTGCGCAGCGAATATGTGGTCAAGGTCACCGGCAAGGTGCGTCTGCGCCCGGCTGGCGCCGGCAACGCCAACATGGCGTCTGGCATGATCGAAGTGCTGGGTTACGAGCTGGAAGTGCTCAACGAATCGGAAACCCCGCCGTTCCCACTCAACGAATACTCCGACGTGGGCGAAGAAACCCGCCTGCGCTACCGCTTCATCGACCTGCGTCGCCCGGAAATGGCCGAGAAGCTGCGCCTGCGTTCGCGCATGACCACCAGCATCCGTCGTTACCTGGACGAGAACGGCTTCCTCGACGTCGAGACGCCGATCCTGACCCGCGCCACGCCGGAAGGCGCTCGCGACTACCTGGTGCCGAGCCGTACCCACCCCGGCAGCTTCTTCGCCTTGCCGCAATCGCCACAGCTGTTCAAGCAACTGCTGATGGTCGCCGGGTTCGATCGCTACTACCAGATCGCCAAGTGCTTCCGTGACGAAGACCTGCGTGCCGACCGTCAGCCTGAGTTCACTCAGATCGACATCGAGACCAGTTTCCTCGACGAAAAAGACATCATGGGCCTGACCGAAGGCATGATCCGCAACCTGTTCAAGGAAGTGCTGGGTCTGGAATTCGGCGAGTTCCCGCACATGACCTTCGAAGAGGCCATGCGCCGCTACGGTTCCGACAAACCAGACCTGCGTAACCCGCTGGAGCTGGTGGACGTGGCCGACCAGCTCAAGGAAGTGGATTTCAAGGTGTTCAGCGGCCCGGCCAACGACCCGAAATGCCGTATCGCGGCCCTGCGCGTTCCTGGCGGAGCCAGCATGCCGCGCAAGCAGATCGACGACTACACCAAGTTCGTCGGCATCTACGGTGCCAAGGGCCTGGCCTACATCAAGGTCAACGAGCGCGCCGCGGGTGTTGATGGCCTGCAATCGCCGATCGTGAAAAACATCCCTGAAGCCAACCTCAATGTGATCCTCGATCGCGTGGGCGCGGTTGACGGCGACATCGTGTTCTTCGGCGCCGACAAGGCCAAGATCGTCAGCGAAGCCCTGGGCGCGCTGCGCATCAAGCTGGGTCACGACCTGAAGCTGCTGACTTGCGAATGGGCGCCAATGTGGGTCGTTGACTTCCCGATGTTCGAAGAAAACGACGACGGCAGCTTCTCCGCGCTGCACCACCCGTTCACTGCGCCGAAGTGCTCGCCGCAAGAGTTGGAGGCCAACCCGGCCACCGCTCTGTCGCGCGCTTACGACATGGTCCTGAACGGCACCGAATTGGGTGGCGGTTCGATCCGTATCCATCGCAAGGAAATGCAACAGGCCGTGTTCCGCCTGCTGGGCATCAACGAAGCCGAGCAGGAAGAGAAGTTCGGCTTCCTGCTCGACGCCCTGAAGTACGGTGCGCCGCCCCACGGTGGCCTGGCCTTCGGCCTGGACCGCCTGGTGATGCTGATGACCGGCGCCCAGTCGATCCGTGAAGTGATCGCGTTCCCGAAAACCCAGAGCGCGGCCGATGTCATGACCCAGGCGCCGGGTGTGGTGGATGCCAAGGCATTGCGCGAGTTGCACATTCGTCTGCGTGAACAGCCAAAGGCTGAGTAAGGCTGGCACCTGAGAGGGCGCATCTTCGGATGCGCCTTTTCATTGGGGTCGATATTTCTGATTGCCGGCCACTGCGTACGCGCAGGGCGGGCAATGTTCCAAAGAGAAACGGAGCGAGTTATGGCAGGTCATTCCAAGTGGGCGAACATCAAGCACCGCAAAGAACGTCAGGATGCCAAGAGAGGCAAGATCTTCACCAAGTGGATCCGTGAGCTGACGGTCGCGGCCCGCCAGGGCGGCGGCGATCCGGGTTCCAACCCGCGCTTGCGCCTGGCCCTGGACAAGGCGCTGGGTGCCAACATGAGCCGCGACATCATCGACCGGGCCATCGCCCGTGGCGCCGGTGCGACCGAGGCTGACAACGTTGAAGAGCTGACCTACGAAGGTTACGGCCCGGGCGGTGTGGCGGTGATGGTCGAATGCATGACCGACAACCGCAACCGCACTGCGGCAGCCGTGCGTCACGCGTTCAGCAAATGCGGTGGCAACCTGGGCACCGACGGCTCCGTGGCCTATCTGTTCGAGCGCAAGGGGCAGATCAGCTTCGCGCCGGGTCTCGATGAAGATGCCCTGACGGAAGCCGCCCTGGAGGCCGACGCCGATGACGTGGTCAGCCACGAAGACGGCTCGTTCGACGTGTTCACTTCGTTCGCCAGCTTCTATGCCGTGCGTAACGCCCTGGAGGCGGCCGGTTTCAAACCCGCCGACGCAGAGATCGTCATGCAGCCGACCACCAGTGCCGAACTGGACCTGGAAGGTGCCGAGAAGGTGCTCAAGCTGATCGACATGCTTGAAGACCTGGACGATGTGCAGAACGTCTACTCCAACGCCGACATTCCGGAGTCGGTGGCTGAACAGCTGGGTTAATGATCTTCTATTGAGGCGCATGATTATCAGGGTGGGAGCGGGCTTGCTCGCGAATGCAGTGCATCAGTCGACATCGATGTCGAATGTGACGACCTCTTCGCGAGCAAGCCCGCTCCCACAAGTTCAGGTAACCCCCTTCAAACCGCAGGCGCTATGACTTTAATCCTTGGTATCGACCCTGGTTCGCGCATCACCGGCTACGGTGTGGTTCGCGATACCGGGCGCGGCTGCGTGTACGTCGCGTCTGGTTGCATCCGCACTGGCGCGGGTGAGCTGCCTGAGCGCTTGCAGATCGTTTATCGCGGCGTTCGCGAAGTCATCCAGACCTACGGGCCGGTGACCATGGGTATCGAAAGAGTCTTCATGGCGCGCAACGCCGATTCGGCCCTGAAGCTGGGGCAGGCCCGGGGTGCGGCCATCGTGGCTGGCGCCGAGGAAAACCTGGAGATCGCCGAGTACACCGCGACCCAGGTCAAGCAGGCGGTCGTCGGCACAGGGGCGGCGAACAAGGAGCAGGTGCAAATGATGGTGATGCACCTGTTGAAACTGGTCAGCAAGCCGCAGATCGATGCCTCCGACGCCTTGGCCATCGCCATTTGCCATGCCCACACCCGTTCCAGCCTGTTGCCTCATGGCCTGGGGACCGCACGCAGTCGTGGCGGGCGCCTGCGTCTCTGATAGCATCAGCGCAATCTTTCGTGAGCCCGAGCATCTTGCGCCTGTGTCGTCGGCCTTTATGCCCGGGCTGTTACTCGCCAGCCAGCAGGTTGGCCAACACCCAAGGATCTGAAACGTGATTGGACGCTTGCGCGGCACCCTGGCTGAAAAACAGCCGCCGCACCTGATTCTGGATGTAAACGGCCTGGGCTATGAGCTGGAAGTGCCCATGACCACGCTGTACCGCTTGCCGTCGGTCGGCGAGCCGCTGACCCTGCACACCCATTTGGTCGTGCGCGAGGATGCGCAGTTACTCTATGGCTTCGTCGGCAAGCGCGAGCGGGATTTCTTCCGCGAGCTGATCCGTCTCAATGGCGTCGGCCCGAAACTGGCCCTGGCCTTGATGTCGAGCCTGGAGGTCGATGAGTTGGTGCGTTGTGTGCAGTCCCAGGACACCTCGGCCCTGACCAAGGTGCCGGGGGTGGGCAAGAAAACCGCCGAGCGCCTGCTGGTCGAGCTCAAGGACCGTTTCAAGGCCTGGGAGGCGGTGCCGGCGATGTTCGCCTTAGTGCCGAATCAACCGAACCAGCCGGACGCGCCGGCGCCAGCGGTCAGCGCCGAAAACGATGCGGTCACCGCGCTGATCTCCCTGGGCTACAAGCCGCAGGAAGCCAGCAAGGCGATTTCCGCCATCAAGGAAAAAGGCCTGAGCACTGAAGATATGATTCGTCGTGCCCTGAAGGGAATGATTTAAGTGATTGAAGCTGACCGCCTGATCGCCGCCACGGGCGCGCCCCGTGACCGCGAGGAAATCCAGGACCGCGCGATTCGCCCTGTCAGCCTGGCCGACTACATCGGCCAGCCGACCGTGCGCGAGCAAATGGAGCTGTTCATCCAGGCGGCCCGTGGGCGCAGCGAGTCGCTGGACCACACCTTGATCTTCGGCCCGCCGGGCCTGGGCAAGACCACCCTGGCCAACATCATTGCCCAGGAAATGGGCGTCTCGATCAAGAGCACGTCGGGGCCGGTCCTCGAGCGGCCGGGCGACCTGGCGGCGCTGCTGACCAACCTTGAGCCCCATGACGTGCTGTTCATCGACGAAATCCATCGGTTGTCGCCGATCGTCGAGGAAGTGCTGTACCCGGCCATGGAAGATTTCCAGCTCGACATCATGATCGGCGAAGGGCCGGCGGCACGCTCCATCAAGCTCGACCTGCCGCCCTTCACCCTGGTGGGCGCCACCACCCGCGCTGGCATGCTGACCAACCCGTTGCGGGACCGTTTCGGTATCGTCCAGCGCCTGGAGTTCTACAACAACGCCGACCTGGCGACGATTGTCAGTCGTTCGGCGGGCATCCTCGGGTTGCCGCTGGACCCGGACGGTGCGTATGAGATCGCCCGGCGTGCCCGGGGCACGCCGCGGATCGCCAACCGCCTGCTGCGCCGGGTCCGGGATTTTGCCGAAGTCCGGGCCAAGGGCCACATCACCAAGCCGATTGCCGACCTGGCGTTGAACCTGCTGGACATCGACGAGCGTGGCTTCGACCACCAGGACCGGCGCCTGCTGCTGACCATGATCGAGAAGTTCGACGGTGGCCCGGTGGGCGTGGACAGCCTGGCCGCGGCCATCAGCGAAGAGCGCCACACCATTGAAGATGTGCTGGAACCGTACCTGATCCAGCAGGGCTACATCATGCGTACCCCTCGCGGGCGCGTGGTGACCCGCCATGCTTATCTGCATTTTGGCTTAAACATCCCGACACGAATGGGTGAGATGCCAGTGGTAGACGAATTCCTCGATGCCGTGGACGATTGAACGCGCTCTGTACGCCGACTTTTTTCCAGTTCGTGCTGTCCCAGACGACGCCTGGAGCGTCAATGCGTTCGAGAATGAAAAAACAGTTGCCTGGCCGATTGGCAACCTGAGGAGTAAGCACTAGAGTATGCGCGCGCAAAACGGGCTGGAGTCGTTCGCACATCGCTGTCGCGTTTATTACGAGGACACCGATGCTGGCGGCATCGTCTACTACGTCAATTACCTCAAGTTTATGGAACGGGCTCGAACCGAACGGCTGCGGGAACTGGGTTTTGCCCAATCCGCGCTGGCAGGGGAGGACCTGTTATTCGTCGTGCATTCCAGCGAAGCGCGCTACCACGCGCCGGCGCGACTGGACGACGAACTGGTGGTAAGTGCCGATGTCATCGAATTGAACCGTGTCAGCCTGCGTTTCAAGCAGCAGGTCAGGCGGGCTACGGATAATGTGCTGCTCTGCGAAGGGCAGTTTTTGGTGGCCTGTGTGCGCACCCATAGTTTGAAACCCCGGGCCATTCCCGAAGCTCTACGTGCGGCCTTTGCCGGCGTGAGCGGCGCGGGTACACACTCAGAGCAGGAGATAAAGCGTGGAAGCTAACGTCGTCGACCATTCCTCCATGTGGAGCCTGGTCAGCAATGCCAGCGTCGTGGTGCAACTGGTAATGCTGACCCTGGTAGCCGCATCGGTGACCTCATGGATCATGATCTTTCAGCGCAGCAACATGCTGCGCGCCGGTCGTCGTGCCCTGGAGAGCTTCGAGGAGCGCTTCTGGTCCGGTATCGACCTGTCCAAGCTCTATCGCCAGGCTGGCAGCAATCCGGACCCGGATTCGGGCGTCGAGCAGATCTTCCGCGCCGGTTTCAAGGAGTTCTCTCGCCTGCGCCAGCAGCCGGGCGTCGACCCTGAAGCGGTGATGGAAGGTGTGGCCCGTGCCATGCGCGTGGCCATTTCCCGCGAGGAAGAAAAGCTCGAACAAGGCCTGTCGTTCCTGGCCACCGTCGGTTCGGTCAGCCCGTACATCGGTCTGTTCGGTACCGTGTGGGGGATCATGAACTCCTTCCGTGGCCTGGCTTCTGCCCAGCAAGCAACCCTGGCCACCGTGGCCCCGGGCATCGCCGAGGCACTGATCGCCACCGCCATCGGTCTGTTCGCGGCCATCCCGGCCGTTATCGCCTACAACCGCTTTGCCGCCCGCAGCGAAATGCTGACCGGCCGTTACTACACCTTCGCCGATGAATTCCAGGCGATCCTGCACCGCAAAGTGCACACCAGCGAAGAATAAGCAGGTATTTCCCAATGGCTTTAATCGCTCGAGCCCGAAAAAAGCGCAAGCCGGTTGCCGAGATGAACGTGGTGCCCTACATCGACGTGATGTTGGTGCTGCTGGTCATCTTCATGGTGACCGCGCCGATGCTCAATCAGGGCGTGAAGGTCGATCTGCCCAAGGTTTCCAGCGAAGCCTTGCCGCAGGACAACAACACCCAGGTACTGACCATTTCGATCAAGGCTGACAAGACCTACTACTGGAACCTTGGCAGTGAAGTGGACACCGAGAAGCAGCAGGACCGGGCCATGACCTTGCCGCAGATGACCGATGCGGTGACCAAGATCATTCGTGTCGGCAACGATGCCGGCAAGCGCACGCAGGTCTTCATTCGCGGCGACAAGACCGTCGACTACGGTGCCGTGATGGGCGCCATGGGCGGCCTGCAGAAAGCCGGGGTCGGTAATGTTGGCTTGATCACCGAGGCCCCCTGATGCAGCAACAGCGAGAGCCGTCCGCCTCGGAAAGCTACTTCTGGCCCAGTGTCCTGGCCATCGGCTTGCATGTGCTGGTGTTCGGCATGCTGTTCGTCAGTTTTGCCATGACCCCGGAGCTGCCGCCGGCCAAGCCGATCGTGCAGGCGACCTTGTACCAGCTCAAGTCGAAAAGCCAGGCCACCACGCAGACCAACCAGAAGCTTGCCGGTGAGGCGAAAAAATCCGCCGCGCGCCAGACCGAAGTCGAGCAGATGGAACAGAAGAAGGTCGAGCAGGAAGCGATAAAGGCCGCGGAACAAAAGAAAGAGGAATCGGCTCAAAAGGCCGAGGAAGCCAAGAAGGCCGATGAGGCGAAGAAAGCGGACGAGGCGAAAAAGGCTGACGAAGCCAAGAAAGCCGACGAAGCGAAGAAAACCGCCGAGGCCAAAAAGGCAGAAGAGAAACAATTGGCTGATATAGCCAAGAAGAAAGCCGAAGAAGAAGCCAAGAAAGCCGCTGAAGAAGAGGCCAAGAAAGCGGCCGCTGAAGAAGCGAAGAAAAAGATCGTCGAGGACGCGAAGAAAAAAGCAGCCGAAGACGCCAAGAAGAAAGCTGAAGCTGACGAGGCGAAAAAGAAAGTCGCCGAAGACGCGAAGAAGAAAGCCGCCGCCGACGCCGCCAAGAAAAAGGCCCAGGACGCAGCGCGTAAATCCGCCGAAGACAAAAAGGCCCAGGCCTTGGCAGATTTGCTTTCCGACACGCCGGAGCGCCAGCAGGCCTTGGCCGATGAGCAGGGCGATGAAGTCGCCGGCAGCTACGATGATCTGATTCGTGCCCGAGCGGCAGAAGGCTGGGCTCGTCCACCTTCGGCGCGTAAAGGCATGACGGTAGTATTGCAAATCGGCATGTTGCCCGACGGTACGGTTACCTCGGTCAGCGTCGCCAAGTCCAGTGGTGACGGCCCGTTCGACGCTTCGGCGGTCGCAGCGGTCAAGAACATTGGGCGATTGACGGAAATGCAAGGAATGAAACCGAGCGACTTTGCTCCCTATCGTTCATTCAAGATGACATTCACACCTGAGGATCTAGCCTTGTGAGAAACCTTCTTCGATCAATGCTGGTCGTTATCTGCTGCCTGGCAGGGATAGCGGTAGCAGAGGAAAAGAACATTCTGGTCACCAGCGGCAGCGACCGGGCGACCCCGATCGCCGTCGTACCGTTCGGCTGGCAGGGCGGTAACGTCCTGCCGGACGACATGGCGGAAATCATCGGCAACGACCTGCGCAACTCGGGTTACTACGCGCCGATTCCGAAACAGAACATGATCAGCCTGCCGACCCAGGCCAGCGAAGTCATCTACCGTGACTGGAAGGCCCTGGGCGCCCAGTACATCATGGTCGGCAGCATCGTTCCGGCTGGCGGTCGCCTGCAGGTGCAGTACGCCCTGTTCAACGTCGCCACCGAACAGCAAGTGCTGACCGGCAGCGTGTCGGGCAGTGTCGATCAGCTGCGCGACATGTCGCACTACATCGCCGACCAGTCGTTCGAGAAACTCACCGGCATCAAGGGCGCGTTCTCTACCCGCATGCTCTACGTGACGGCCGAGCGTTTCTCCGAGAACAACACCCGCTACACCCTGCAGCGTTCCGACTATGACGGCGCGCGTGCGGTGACCTTGCTGCAATCGCGCGAGCCGATCCTGTCGCCGCGCTTCGCCCCCGATGGCAAGCGCATCGCCTATGTCTCGTTCGAGCAGAAGCGTCCGCGCATTTTCGTGCAGCACATCGACACCGGTCGTCGTGAGCAGATCACCAACTTCGAAGGCCTGAACGGCGCGCCAGCCTGGTCGCCGGACGGTTCGCGCCTGGCGTTCGTGCTGTCCAAGGACGGTAACCCGGACATTTATGTGATGAACCTGGCTTCGCGTTCGATCTCCCGCGTCACCAATGGCCCGGGCATCAACACCGAACCGTTCTGGGGCAAGGATGGCTCGACCATCTACTTCACCTCCGACCGTGGCGGCAAGCCACAGATCTACAAGACCGGTGCCGGTGGTGGCGGTGCCGAGCGCGTGACGTTCGTCGGTAACTACAACGCCAACCCTAAACTGTCGGCAGATGAAAAGACCCTGGTGATGATCCATCGCCAGGATGGTTTCACTAATTTCAAGGTGGCGGCCCAGGATTTGCAGCGCGGTAGCGTAAAAATCCTCACTGATAGCACTCTGGACGAGTCACCCACTGTTGCGCCCAACGGCACCATGGTAATCTACGCCACCCGCCAGCAGGGCCGGGGAGTCTTGATGCTCGTGTCCATTAACGGACGCGTGAGGCTCCCGCTTCCTACCGCTCAAGGCGAAGTCAGAGAACCGTCCTGGTCCCCTTACCTGAACTGACGCGGCGCTATACGTTTTACTTAACACACTGGGGTTCATTAGGAGTTTCACGATGGAAATGCTGAAGTTTGGTAAATTTGCTGCGCTGGCTCTGGCCATGGCTGTAGCTGTAGGTTGCTCGTCCAAAGGCGGCGACAATGCCGGTGAAGGCGCTGTTGATCCAAACGCTGGTTACGGCGCTAACACCGGTGCAGTTGACGGCTCCCTGAGCGAAGAAGCTGCTCTGCGCGCAATCACCACCTTCTACTTCGAATACGACAGCTCGGACCTGAAGCCAGAAGCCATGCGCGCTCTGGACGTTCACGCCAAAGACCTGAAGTCGAACGGCGCTCGCGTTGTTCTGGAAGGCAACACCGACGAACGTGGTACTCGTGAGTACAACATGGCACTGGGCGAGCGTCGTGCGAAAGCCGTTCAACGCTACCTGGTACTGCAAGGTGTTTCCCCAGCTCAGCTGGAACTGGTTTCCTACGGCGAAGAGCGTCCAGTTGCTACCGGCAACGACGAGCAGTCCTGGGCTCAAAACCGTCGCGTCGAACTGCGTAAGTAATTCGTCATGCGAACGTGCCGTCGTGCTGTAACTGTTCTGGCTCTCAGCCTCGCGCCGCTTGCGGCGTGGGCTGCGGTTCCTGTGGTCGATAACGATGCCGGCTATAACAATAGCGGGAGCAGCTATCCGCCTGCAGGTTACGGTACGAACGGCGCCTATGCCGGGGGAGGGGTTTCGGCCCCTGTCTCGGCACAGGGCGAGCTGTTCAACCAGCTCCAGCAAATGCAGGATCAGCTTTCGCGCCAGCAAGGCGTGATCGAAGTTCTGCAGAATGATATTTCGCGCATGAAGCAGGAAAACCTGGAGCGATACCAGGATCTTGATCGGCGCATAGGATCCGGCGTTGCACCTGCCGCGACTCCCGAGAATTCTCCAGCCGGTGGCGACTTGAACGCCCCCGGTGCAGCCGCAGGCGCGGGGGCAGCCGCTCCCGCAGCACCTGCCGCCGGTGGCGAGCCGGCTGATCCGGCGAAGGAAAAGCTCTATTACGATGCTGCCTTCGACCTGATCAAGGCCAAGGATTTCGACAAGGCCAGCCAGGCCTTTGGCGCTTTCCTGCGCAAATACCCAAACAGCCAGTACTCGGGTAATGCCCAATACTGGTTGGGCGAAGTGAACCTGGCCAAGGGTGACCTGCAAGGCGCTGGCCAGGCGTTCGCCAAGGTTTCGCAACTGTATCCCAAGCACGCCAAAGTGCCGGATTCGCTGTACAAGCTGGCTGACGTAGAGCGCCGCCTCGGTCACACCGACAAGGTAAAAGGCATTCTGCAGCAGGTGGTGGCCCAATATCCGGGTACATCCGCCGCCCAGTTGGCCCAGCGTGATCTGCAACGCATGTAAGCTGGCTTGACCTGTTTTGAAGAAACCCGCGCCTGTCGCGGGTTTTTTCGTTAGAATTCACGCCCTTTTTATGAAACACGCTTTTTGGGATCTGCGCGTTGGCGGGGTTCCTTGAAGTGCCTGACGGAGGCGGACAGCCTGTTTAGCTGTTACGCCCGTGGCGACTATGCAAGACACATTGAGAATCACCGAAGTTTTTTACTCGTTGCAGGGTGAAACGCGGACGGCTGGGCTGCCCACAGTATTTGTGCGCCTCACCGGTTGCCCGTTGCGTTGCCAATACTGCGACAGTGCCTACGCGTTCAGCGGCGGCACCTTGCGAACCCTCGACGATATCCTGGAGCAAGTGGCCAGTTATCGCCCGCGTTATGTCTGCGTCACGGGCGGCGAGCCATTGGCGCAACCCAACGCCATTCCCTTGCTCAAGCAGTTGTGTGATGCCGGATATCAGGTTTCCCTGGAAACCAGCGGCGCCTTGGATATCTCGGCCGTCGACCCGCGTGTCAGTCGCGTTGTGGACCTGAAGACTCCAGGTTCCAAGGAAGCGCACCGCAACCGTTACGAGAATATCGAACTGCTGACGCCCAACGATCAGGTCAAGTTCGTGATCTGTTCCCGGGAAGATTACGACTGGGCCGTGTCCAAGCTGATCCAGTACGGACTCGACCAGCGGGCCGGCGAAGTATTGTTGTCGCCGAGCCATCACGATTTGAGCGCCCGGGACCTGGCGGACTGGGTGGTGGCGGATAACCTGCCGGTGCGCCTGCAACTGCAGCTGCATAAATATCTTTGGAACGACGAGCCGGGGCGCTGATATGACAGAACATTCGAACATTGCAGAAAAACGTGCGGTCATCCTGTTGTCCGGCGGCCTGGATTCGGCCACCGTCGTGGCCATGGCCCATGCCGAGGGTTACCGCTGCTACACCATGAGTTTCGATTATGGTCAGCGCCACCGCGCAGAACTGCACGCCGCCGAGCGAGTGGCCCGGGACCAGGGCGTGGTGGAACACAAAGTGATCGGCCTGAACCTCAACGGCATCGGTGGCTCGGCCTTGACCGACAGTTCCATCGACGTGCCGGAGGCGCCTGGCGAAGGCATCCCGGTGACGTATGTGCCGGCGCGTAACACCGTATTCCTGTCCTTGGCATTGGGCTGGGCCGAAGTGCTGGGCGCCCGTGACATTTTCATCGGCGTCAATGCCGTGGATTATTCCGGTTACCCGGATTGTCGCCCGGAGTTCGTCGAAGCCTTCGAGCGCATGGCGAACCTGGCGACCAAGGCCGGCGTAGAAGGGCTGGGTTTCCGCATCCAGGCGCCGTTGCAGAATCTCAGCAAGGCCGACATCGTCAAGGCCGGTGTGAAGCTTGGCGTGGACTACGGGCTCACTGTTTCCTGCTATCAGGCCGACGATCAGGGCCGTGCTTGCGGCAAGTGCGACAGCTGCCGCCTGCGCGCAGAAGGCTTTGCCGCGGCGGGTGTGAGCGATCCAACCCGTTATTTTTGATTTATTTCAAATTAGGTGTTGAATAGTCCTTAAAAATCAGTATTATACGCGCCACCACACAGCGGGTCGTTAGCTCAGTTGGTAGAGCAGTTGGCTTTTAACCAATTGGTCGTAGGTTCGAATCCCACACGACCCACCATTTTTTGCAGTTTTAAAAGTCTGGAAGGCCCACGAAAGTGAGGATTTCCGGATTTTTTTTTGCCTGAAATTAAGTGTCCCCCCGCCCAAGGGCAGGGAGTCAGCAGTCCTGTTGTAGAGCCGTCGCCATGCTCACGACTGCCAGGGCCTTCAGCCCTTTTTCTCGCCCGACGCGGAGCGATGAACGCCAGGAACCAGCGCTTCCCACGCGAGCCAACGTCCTGCCTGGATCTGCCATGAGGGCACCCGACAGGACCATTCGTTCTGTGGTTTCCTGGCGAATACCGGTAGCCGAGGTTTGCGCACAACCTTGCTATTGAGCGTGCTCACACAGAACTTCGAGTAGTTTTTCAGTTCTTTGAGTTCAAGTGACAGCATGTCTTTTGGGCACAGTAACAGTACGTCCCCAAAGGAATATAACTGGAACGCCTCGACTTCTATTTTTTGCGCAGCAACCTGACGTGTTTTCCACAGGGTGGCGCTCAGGTCCTGCAGCTTTATATCCTCTGGCAAGGTGTATCGCTCCGCCGTTTGTTGGCGAACCGATAAGCCGCCTGCTGCGATGTAGGTGATCTGGCTCAAACTGCCCGGCGAGAGCAATGTGAAGACGAAAAAGGCGAAGATCATTGCGACCAGGCCATTGAAGGTCCGCCTGTAGATATCCCCCTTGAAACAATAAAATATGACGACCGGTAGCAGGGTGAAGATGAGTGTCAGCCAGGACAGGCCCGCCACGTAGGGGACGGTGTCAGGCGTTTCCCTCTCCATATATGAACGTATCGTCAGCAGGATTGGAAAGGCGGCGAAGATCACGGTGACGAATATGGAGATCGAGAGCAGGGTGACGAGCCAGAACTCTTTGCGAGCCCATACCCACGACTGTAGCCGCTGCCATTTTTCTTTTAGCCAGAGCCACGCTGGCGTCGTCTTGTTCTTGAGTGCCTGCCAATAGGTGAGCCATTCTTGCGACCAGGTCTTCTGGGCGGGGGCTGCCTTGTGCTGCAATTTTTTCCGCTTTATTTGTTGATGGGCTGCCAGGCGCTTCAAGCGGGCTCGATCCAGCCTGGCTTGGACAAGTGTGCTTTTCCTGATGATTCTTTTGAACGGCGTGAATGCGTACATGAGAAAGCACGCAACGAAGACGATCAGGAGTAACGCCGCCATTGTCGCCCAGTGGTTCAATAAAGTGGGCAAGAAGAAGGTGGCCCAGATGAACGCGCTAAATCCCACAACCGTGGGGAACACCAGATAGAAAACAATCTTCGGTTGGTGGTCCTTCATGTTTGAAAAAAGCGAAACCGAGCAGCCGAACATCCACGTTGTTGCCCCCAGGATGAACAAATACGAAAGCATCAGCAGCAGGACCAGCACGACCCAGACCAACAGCGCAGACTTCACATCGATCGACGGCATGAAAAGGTCGATACGTCCAATCGTGCGGGTATAGAGATACAGCGTGATGAACCCAAGCCCTGTCGCGAGCAGGCCTAACGTGACGGTGATTTGGGTCCAATAGGAAAGAATGCGTTTGATGGTTCGCTTTAGCACTTCAGCGAAGGTTCTGTCAGGAATGACGGACAAGGCGTAGCTCCCTTACGAGGTAAAAATCCTGGCAGGTATAGTAACGCCAAGTCGCACCCGCTAAATCTTCAACCTATCAAGTCCTCCTACTGGAAATTCAGCGGATGTGCTGTCCGTAATGTTTTGGGTCCAGGCGCAATACCATCACCATCATCAACGCCATGACCGCCGTGAGCGACCACCAGGCCCACTCAAAACTCCCCAATTGGTCGCGGATCATCCCGGCAATCAATGGCGAGAGCCCGGCGATGAGATAGCCGACACCCTGCACGAACGCGGTAAGGCCACCGGCCCGACGTGGGTTATCCAGGTGGTCGAGGGATACGATCAGGCTCATGGGGAACAGGCCGCCGATACCCAGCCCCAGCAGGCAGGCCCAGAGCAGGCTGAAGCGTTCCGGACTGAGGATCAGGCCGCAGAAGCCGCCGATGATCAGGGCTAGCAGGACGGTCAGGACCAGGCGTTTATCCCGGCTGCGGTTGGCAATCGCCGGAGTGATCAGGCCGGACAACACTTCCATTGCCGTGAGGAACCCCAGCAGCAGGCCAGCGTGCTGTTCGCTCCAGCCCTTTTCCACGTAGTACGGCGCCAGCCAGGCCAGCACGCAGGTGTAGGAGGCGGTGCCCAGGCCAAAGAAAATCGCCAGGAGCCAGGCCCGGGCGTTGCTGGAAAACGCTTCGTGATGCCGGGACGCTGCTTCGGGCAAGGGCGTGATGTTCGAGCGCTGGGCGTACCAGCAGCCCAGGGCGACCAGTGCCAACAATGCCCAGATCGCCAGGCCGACGCGCCAACTGCCAGTCTGCGTCAGGACAAAGGGTGAAAACGATGCGGCAAGCGCCGCCCCGCCCATGATGGAGGTGACGTACAAACCCATGAACAGCGAGACGTTGTCGGCGAAGCGCGATTTGATCAGTGCCGGCATCACCGCCTGGATCAAGGCGATCCCGAGCCCGGCCACGATCGCACTGGCGATCAACCCGGCGGCGCTGTCCAGGTACAAGCGCGAGGCCGTGGCGAGACCAATGATCAACAGCGACAGCACGATGGTGCGGTGTTCACCGATGCGCAGGGCGATGCGCATGCCCAGGAACATCGCGAGGCCCATCGCCATGACGGGCAACATGGTCAACAGCGAGGCGGTACTGAAACTCAAGGGCACCTCGCCGCGAATAGCCGACAACAACGGCCCGACCGCCGCCATCGAGGGCCGCAGGTTCAGCGCGACCAAGACGATGCTGACCATCAGCCAGACGGCGTGGGTGCTTGAGGTTCGAATGTTTTCCATAACAGGGCCTTGGCTGGATAAAGCCCCATTTAGGCCAGGGCACCTTGCGATGGGCAAACTGAAAACTGGTGAGGCTTATTTAATAATTAAATGTTGCTCGCTTTTGTGGCGAGGGAGCTTGCTCCCGCTTGACTCTGTAGGAGCTGGCGAAGCCTGCGATCTTTTGATTTTTTGATCGTTCGCTCACGACTCAAGTGTCTGGGACAAGATCGCAGCCTCGTTGCACTCGACAGCTCCTACACGCACCCCAGCGGGAGCAAGCTCCCTCGCCACGGATTCAGTGGGGCGTTAGTCGTTTATTCCATCCCCGGGCTCAGCGTCCCCAGCCACGCCACCAACCCCAGGATGATCACCGCGACAGTGAACTCCAGGACCATGCTGCGCCGCAGGGCATTCACCGCGACCCCGTGCTCGCCGGTCTTTCGGGCCTGCTCCAGCAGTGGGCTCAGGTGAAAACGGTTCAGCGCGGCGAACACCAGCATGGCCGCGAACAAGATGAGTTTGAGCGCCAGCAACTGTCCATAGGTACTGTCGAACAAGCCTGCGACGTTTGGGCCGACGATAAACAGATAATTCACCACCCCCGTCACGCTGATGACCACCACGATCACCGCCCCGGCGGTTTCAAACCCGGTCAACGTCCGGGCCAGTACCGCCAACTGCGGTTCGGTCTGGCGAAGCAGCAGGGCGAACGCAGCCAAGGCGCCGACCCAGCCTCCCGCCGCCCACAGGTGCAGGAAGTCGGTGATGAAGTGCCAGTTGCGGCGTGTGCCTTCGTCCATGGCGCCATGCCCTGCCCAGGCCAGCGTCGCCAAGGCCACCGCCCCGCCCAGCATCGCCAGGCCCAGGCTGGCGGTCGGCCAACGTGTATTGAGCGTCACGGCGAAGCCGGCCAGCAGCAGCGCCGCTATCCGCAGCGTCCAACTCAAGCCGAAATCGGTCTCCATCACCATCATTTCAACGTGCGGCCACAGCTCGGCCCAGTCCGCAACGCCGCTCATGGCCCAGGCCATGCACGCCATGGCGGCGAAGGAGAGCAACCCGCCCAGCACCGCCGTGGTCAGCAGCAGCGGCGTGAAAGGCAACTGCGCGCCCGACACCCGCTCCTGGCCTCGCAGGCTATAGAGCCCGAACGCGGCCAGGCCGAACAACAGCATCAAATCCAGGTACAGGGCGAAACGCAGGGCGATGTTGATCGAGTCGCTCATCAACTCACTTCACCTTGAACGTGACGTTACCGGTGATCGGGTGAGTGTCGGACGACACCGCGCGCCACTGGACCTGATAGGTGCCGGCGGTGAGGGGACCATTCGGGACAATGACCATGGTTTTCGGGTCATCGCTGCCGGAAACCTTGGCTGGCATGGGCATGGGCGAATGCGCCGCCATGCCGGGCATGGCGGTCATCATCAGCTTGGCGCCGGAAAACTTGGTCAGCAGGTTTTCGGAAAAATGCAGCTCGATTTTTGCCGGTGCCGCCCCGTCTGCACCGTCGGCAGGGGTAGAGGACAGCAGTTTCGGGTGGGCCTGGGCCAGGCCACTGACCAACAGGCCGGTGGATAAGGCAACGGCGACAACAGCGGTTTTGATGAATGACATGCAAGGACTCCTACAGCTCGGTTTTTTAGTTTTGAGTGAAACAGGTCAGTGGCTCAGAACCACATGCGCACGCCCAGCACCAGGCGCGCTTCGCTGCGGTCTTCGCTTTCTTCCCGGGCGTAGTCGGCGGTGTTGCCGTAGACCCGGTTCCAGGTGACGCCAATGTAGGGTGCGAATTCGCGGCGTATTTCATAACGCAGCCGTACGCCGAGTTCGGTGTCCGACAGCCCTGAGCCGACACCGCGGGCGGGGTCGTTCTTGCCATAGAAGTTGACCTCGGCGGTGGGCTGCAGGATCAACCGATTGGTCAGCAAGATGTCGTAGTCGCCTTCCAGTCGCGCCGCGCTCTGGCCGCCTTCACCGATGAATGCGGTGGCTTCGGCTTCGAAGTTATACAGCGCCATGCCTTGCACACCGAAGGCGGCCCAGGTTTGCGGATCGCCTGGCTTGAAGTCCTGGCGTACGCCGGCCACCACGTCCCACCAAGGACTGATGGCGTGGCCCCATAGGGCTTGAAGCTCTGCCTCTTCGGTCTTGCCGTTGAGGCGTTCACCTTCGGAGCGCAGCCACAAGCGGTCGATGTCGCCACCGATCCAGCCGGAGGCGTCCCAGCTCAGGGCGCTGCCGTCATCGGCGTCTTGCCACTCCAGCTGGTCGATGAGGAAAAACGAATGGATGGCGCTGTCATGCACCGCGTGTCCGCCATGATCCTCGTAGACGGCGGCGCGGTCGGCGGCGGTCAGTTCCGGGATCGGCGTGCGGCTGCTGGTCGGCGCTGATTGCATGGGTTCCATGCCCTGCATCGAGTCCATGCCTTGCATCTGGCTATGGTCCATCCCGGGCATCTGGCTGTGATCCATGCCTTGCATGTAGTTGCCCGCCGCCCAGGCCGAGGTGGCGCCGAGGGTCAGGCTGGCAATGAGTGCCATGGGGTAGTGAAAAACAGTGGTCATGGTCGGCTCCTCATTCCTGCACCCGAACTTCACGGAACATCCCCATCTCCATGTGAAACAGCAGATGACAGTGGTACGCCCAGCGCCCGAGGGCATCGGCGGTGACGCGGTAGCTGCGCTTGGTGCCCGGCGGCACGTCGATGGTGTGCTTACGCACCATGAACTGGCCGTTCTCATCCTCCAGGTCGCTCCACATGCCGTGCAGGTGGATGGGATGGGTCATCATGGTGTCGTTGATCAGCACGATGCGCAGTCGCTCGCCGTACTTGAGCAGCAGCGGCGCGGCGTCGGAAAATTTCACGCCGTTGAACGACCAGGCGAATTTCTCCATGTGCCCGGTCAGGTGCAGCTCGATCGTACGGCCCGGCTCGCGGCCGTCGGGGTCGGGGAAGGTGCTGCGCAGGTCTGAGTAGGTCAGCACTTTGCGGCCGTTGTCGCGCAGCCCCATGCCCGGGTCGTCGAGCCTGGGCTTGACGCTCATGGCCTGCATGTCCACCAGGGGGTTGTCGTTCTCGGTGTCGGGATGCGACTGCATGCCGTCCATGCCTTGCATGGCACCGTGATCCATACCGGCCATGTCGCCCATGCCCTGCATCTGGCTGTGATCCATACCTTGCATCGAGCTGTCGTCCATTCCCGCCATGCCCTGCATCGAGCCATGGTCCATGCCACCCATGCCCATGTCGTCCATGGTCACCAATGGCCGCGGGTCCAGGGGCGGCACCGGTGCCGACAACCCGGCCCTGGCCGCGAGAGTGCCGCGGGCATAGCCGGTGCGGTCCATGGACTGGGCGAACAGGGTGTAGACCTCCTGGGTCGGTTCGACGATGACGTCATAGGTTTCGGCCACGGCGATCCGGAACTCGTCGACGCTCACCGGTTTGACGTATTGGCCGTCGGACGCCACCACCGTCATCTTCAAGCCAGGAATGCGCACGTCGAAATAGCTCATGGCCGAGCCGTTGATAAAGCGCAGGCGAAGACGTTCGCCAGGCTTGAACAGGCCAGTCCAGTTCATATCCGGCGCCTGGCCGTTCATGAGGTAGGTGTAGGTGGCGCCACTGACGTCGGCCAGGTCAGTGGGATTCATCTTCATCTCGGCCCACATCTTGCGATCGGCCACGGTGCTGGCCCAGCCGTTCTTGCCCACATCGTCAATGAAGTCGCCGACGGTGCGTTTGTTGTAGTTGTAGTAGTCCGACTGTTTCTTGAGCTTGCGAAGGATGTCGGCGGGGTCTTCATCGGTCCAGTCGGTGAGCATCACCACATAGTCCCGTTCGTACTGGAAGGGCTCCGGCTCCCTGGCGTCGATCACCAGCGGGCCGTAGACCCCGGATTGTTCCTGGAAGCCGGAATGGCTGTGGTACCAGTAGGTGCCGTTTTGCCGGACCTTGAACTGATACACGTACATGCCGTCGGGTTCGATGCCTTTGAAACTCAACCCCGGAACGCCGTCCATGTTGGCTGGCAGCAGGATGCCGTGCCAGTGGATGGACGTGGTGTCCTTCAAGCGATTGCGCACCCGCAGGGTCACGGTGTCGCCTTCACGCCAGCGCAGCAGCGGGCCGGGAATGCCGCCGTTGATGGTCTGGGCGGTACGTGGGTTGCCGGTGAAGTTGACCGGGCTTTCGCCGATGAACAGGTCGAACTCGGTGCCGCTCAGGACGTTGGGCTGGCCCGGGCCGGTGACCGCCCAGACAGGCGCGCGCCACAAGCCCAGGCCGCCAAGGATGCCGCCGGCAGTCAGGCCCTTTACGAAGGTTCGCCGGGAAGTTTTTGTTTGCATGCGATGGAAGTCCGTCAGTCGATTCGCAGCGAACACGGGGGCAATCCCCCGGTGTCGCTTTGAAAAGAAGATGACATAAGCCGGCCGGGCAGGTGATTACATTTCGGTCAGCTTGCCGGAGGCAGAAGCCACTATTGCCTTGGCTAACGCAAAACCTGTGGCGAGGGGATTTATCCCCGCTGGGCTGCGAAGCAGCCCCAAAGAAGGTGAATGCAACATGCCTGATACACCACGGTGTCAGGGTTTAGGGCTGCTGCGCAGCCCAGCGGGGATAAATCCCCTCGCCACAAGGTTTGTGTTCGACTCAGTTGCCTGTGACAGGTTGGTCGGGCACAGGTCAGAATGATCTTTTGCATCGACGGGATATTCTGTAGCCTTGCCGGCTTCACGCTGTCCCGTGCCTGATTGATACCCACTTTCCCGGCGGTACCCGAGTGGTCCGGAGCCGGGTGTATACTCGACTTTCGCGCTAAACGCGCTTGCAGGTCTTGCGAACATGACGCAAATTTCCGAACGCCTTCTGGTCCAGGCCCACCTCGACGCCAAGCAGCCCAAGCCGCTGACCGCCGAGCAAGAGGCCTGGTACCGCGCCGCCATCGCCGCCGAGCTCAAGGCTCAGGACGCGGTGCTGGTCGCGCACTTCTATTGCGACCCGATCATCCAGGCCCTGGCCGAAGAGACCGGGGGTTGCGTGTCCGACTCCCTGGAAATGGCCCGCTTTGGCAATGCCCACCCGGCCAAGACCGTGGTGGTGGCGGGGGTCAAGTTCATGGGCGAGACCGCCAAGATCCTCAACCCCGAAAAACGTGTGCTGATGCCCACCCTGGAAGCCACCTGCTCCCTGGACCTGGGCTGCCCGGTGGACGAGTTCTCGGCGTTCTGCGACCAGCATCCGGAGCGCACCGTGGTGGTGTATGCCAACACCTCGGCGGCAGTGAAGGCCCGGGCCGACTGGGTGGTGACGTCCAGTTGCGCGCTGGAAATCGTCGAGAGCCTGATGGACAACGGCGAGACGATCATCTGGGGCCCGGACAAGCACCTGGGCACTTACATCCAGCGCAAGACCGGCGCTGACATGCTGCTCTGGGACGGTGCCTGTATCGTCCACGAAGAGTTCAAGTCCAAGCAGTTGGAGGACATGAAGGCGCTGTACCCGGACGCCGCGATCCTGGTGCACCCGGAGTCGCCGACGTCGGTGATCGAACTGGCGGATGCCGTGGGCTCCACCAGCCAGTTGATCGCCGCGGCCCAGACCCTGCCGAACAAGACGCTGATCGTCGCCACCGACCGGGGCATTTTCTACAAGATGCAGCAGCTGTGCCCGGACAAGGTCTTCATCGAAGCCCCTACCGCCGGCAACGGCGCGGCGTGCCGCAGTTGCGCACACTGCCCATGGATGGCGATGAATACCCTGGAGCGCACGCTCAAGAGCTTGCAGGAGGGTGCCAACGAGATATTCGTCGACCCGGCGCTGATTCCCCAGGCGATTCGCCCGCTCAAGCGCATGCTGGACTTCACCCAGGCGGCGCGGATGAAGCTGGCGGGCAATGCCTGATTGGAGGCGTGAGCTTGATCGTTCCCACGCTCTGCGTGGGAACGTCTCTGCGGACGCTCCGCGTTCGGCTTTTTGGGACGCAGAGCGTCCCGGGCTACATTCCCACGCAGAGCGTGGGAACGATCAAACCCACTGACGTGGTGTTCTTACTTGCTCTTCTTGGGAATCCGCACCAACTGCGTATCCGAGTAGATGTCATGCCAGCTGCGCTTGCGCTTGTCGAACAGCGCCCAGATGAAGCCCAGCCCCACCAGCAGCAGTGACGCAATCGATACCACGAACCGCAACAGCGCCTGCCACAGGCTGATGGCCGTGCCATCGGCGTTCTGTACGCGGATGCACCACACCTGCATGCCCAGGGTCTGGCCGTTGTGGGTCCAGAACTTGGCGAAGAAGCCGAACAGCACGAACAGCAGCACGGTGGACAGCAGCGGGTCACCGTCCAGTGCGCCAGCTTCGGTCAGGGCACGCATTTTTTCTTCGCCGATGATCGCCATCTGGATCATCTTGTAGGCGCCACTGGTGACGATCAGCAGCGCCGTGCACAGCAAGAAGTCATAGAACATCGCGGCCAGGCGACGGCCCAGGCCGGCGGGAGGAAAGTCGCCCTGGGGGGTGAGCAGGTGTTTCGGCATGACGGCCTCGGACGAAAAAAGAAGCCATTTTACGGATTTACGCCCATAAAAAAGCCCCTGATATCAATCAGGGGCTTTTTAGTGTGCGAAAGCCTTAGGCTTCTGCTTGAACCTCGTCAGCCTGCATGCCTTTCTGGCCTTGCACAGCAACGAAAGTGACTTTCTGGCCTTCTTTCAGGCTCTTGAAGCCGTTGCCCTGGATGGCGCGGAAATGCACGAACAGGTCCGGACCGCTTTCAGGCGTGATAAAACCAAAACCCTTCTCGTCGTTGAACCACTTGACGGTACCGCTCTGACGTTGAGACATTTTCTTATTTCCTTTGACGCTAAAATTGATGACAGCCTCTTTCGCATGAAAGAGTACTGGGGCTGGGTTGCAGGAAAGTAAGAGACGTCGAACGGGATGTAGCGAACTTCATAAGCTACTGCCCAGGTCACGATTCCAAGCGACCCATGCAAACACAGTGACCAAACTCTACGCCAACTACGAATGAAAAAACAACCCCCCGGGGAAGCCCCGTATTTGCTCAGCTTGCAAGCATTTACATACACCACCGGGCGGAGCTTATTCGATAGGCTAGTTCAATTGTTAGCGACCGTTATAAGCGTTGTTCAATGTCTAAAGATATGCACCTTTTTATGGCGGTTGCGTTACACATTAGTGCACGTATAACGCAATCGCGTTACTTATAGAAACAGTCAATCAACCGCGGTAGTAGCGCTGTGGGACGAATGGCATTTTGCTTACAAGTAAAGGCACCTTTTTCCCACGCACGATGGCCCAGACTGGCGTATCCAGTGCGACATAGGCGCTGTCCAGGTAACCCATCGCCAACGGACCGCCCAGGGTCGGGCCGAAACCGCCGCTGCACACCGTCCCGATAATCTCGCCCGCTTCGTTGACGATCTCTGCGCCTTCGCGCACCGGTGTGCGTTCCTGGGGCAGCAGGCCGACGCGTTTGCGCTTCACGCCGCCCTGTTGTTGGGCGAACACGCTTTCAGCGCCGGGGAAACCGCCAGCGCGGGCGCCGTCGGCACGACGTACTTTGGAAATCGCCCACAACAGGCTGGCTTCGATTGGCGTGGTCTCGGTGTTCATGTCGTGGCCGTAGAGGCACAGGCCGGCTTCCAGGCGCAGGGAGTCACGGGCACCGAGGCCGATGGCCGCGACTTCCGGCTCGGCCAGCAGGGCGCGGGCCAGTTTTTCCGCATCGGCGGCGGGTACCGAGATTTCGAAACCGTCTTCACCGGTGTAGCCCGAACGGCTGACAAAGCAGTCCATGCCCAACAGCGTGACGCGCTGGAACTGCATGAAGGTCATCTTCGCCACGTCCGGCGCCAGGCGTGCGAGCACGGTGACGGCGGCCGGGCCTTGCAGGGCAAGCAGGGCACGAGCTTCGAACAGTGGCTCGATGCTGCACTGCGCGCCAATGTGGGCCCGCAGGTGGGCCAGGTCCTGGTCCTTGCAGGCCGCGTTGACCACCAGGAACAGTTCGTCATTGCCCAGGTTGGCGACCATCAGGTCGTCGAGGATGCCGCCGTTCTCTTGGGTGAACATGGCGTAGCGCTGCATGCCCACCGGCAGGTCGATGATGTCCACCGGCACCAGGGTTTCCAGGGCCTTGGCGACGCCTGCGCCGGTCAGGCGGATCTGGCCCATGTGGGACACGTCGAACAGCCCGGCCTGATCACGGGTGTGCTGGTGTTCCTTCATCACGCCCAGAGGGTACTGCACCGGCATGTCGTAGCCGGCGAACGGCACCATGCGGGCGCCGAGTTCGAGGTGCAGCGCGTGCAGCGGGGTCTTCAGCAGTTGTTCGGTGGACATATCAGCTCCTGGAAAAAATGTAGAAGTGAGGCCGCATCAGCATTCGATGATGTTGACCGCCAGACCGCCGCGGGCGGTCTCCTTGTATTTGCTTTTCATGTCGGCGCCGGTCTGGCGCATGGTGCGGATGACTTTGTCGAGAGAGACGAAGTGATGCCCGTCGCCGCGCATGGCCATGCGTACCGCGTTGATGGCCTTCACCGAACCCATGGCGTTGCGTTCGATGCATGGCACCTGCACCAGGCCGCCAATCGGGTCGCAGGTCAGGCCGAGGTTGTGTTCCATGCCGATCTCGGCAGCGTTTTCCACTTGCTGCACGCTGCCACCAAGCACTTCGCAGAGGGCGCCGGCGGCCATGGAACAGGCCACGCCCACTTCACCCTGGCAACCGACTTCGGCGCCGGAGATGGAGGCGTTTTCCTTGTACAGGATGCCGATGGCGGCGGCGGTCAGCAGGAACCGCACCACGCCATCCTCGCTGGCCCCGGGGATAAAGCGCATGTAGTAATGCAGCACGGCCGGGACGATACCCGCCGCCCCGTTGGTAGGTGCGGTGACGACGCGCCCGCCATAGGCGTTTTCTTCGTTGACCGCCAAGGCGTACAGGTTGACCCAGTCCAGCACCGACAGCGGGTCGCGCAGTGCGGCTTCGGGGTTCTTGCACAGTTGGCGGTGCAACGCCGCGGCCCGGCGCTTGACCTTCAGCCCGCCTGGCAGAATCCCTTCGTTGCGACAGCCCGCCGCCACGCAATCCTGCATCACCTGCCAGATTTTCAGCAGGCCGGCACGGGTCTCGGCTTCGGGGCGCCAGGCGCTTTCGTTGGTCAGCATCACCTGGCTGATGGACAGGCCATAGGTGCTGCAATGGCCCAGCAGGTCCTTGGCACTCTTGAACGGGAAGGTCAGGGGCGTGGCATCTTCGACGATGCGGTCGGCGCCAGCCGCGTCTTCATCGACGACAAAGCCGCCGCCGACCGAGTAGTACTCGCGGCTGCGCACTTGCAGTCCTGCGGCATCGAAGGCGCGGAAGATCATGCCGTTGGGGTGAAAGGCCAACGGCTTGCGGATCATCGCCAAGTGCAGCTTTTCATTGAATTCGATGGAGTGTTCGCCGAGCAGGTTCAGGCGACCGCTGCTGCGGATCGCTTGCAGGCGGGCGTCGACGGTTTCGGTGTCCACGGTGTCGGGATGCTCGCCTTCCAGGCCCAGCAGCACGGCCTTGTCGCTGCCGTGGCCCTTGCCGGTGGCGCCGAGCGAGCCGTAGAGCTCGACCTTGACGCTGGTGGTGCAATTGAGCAAGTCATCGCGACGCAGCCCTTCGGCAAAACGGGCAGCGGCACGCATCGGGCCGACGGTATGGGAGCTGGAAGGGCCGATACCGATCTTGAACAGGTCGAACACGCTTAACGACATGGTGTTTCTCCGGTTTCTTTTTATGAGTTCGAGATTGGCGTAGATCCCCTTGTGGGAGCGGGCTTGCTCGCGAAGGCGGTGTGTCAGCCAAGTAGATGTTGACTGATACACCGCCTTCGCGAGCAAGCCCGCTCCCACAGGGGGTAGGCGGTGTTATTGAAAGAGGGGCGAGCAAACCCACCCCCTCACAGGTCAAGCGTAGCTTTCGATCGACGGGCAGGCGCAGACCAGGTTGCGGTCGCCGAACACGTTATCGACCCGGCCCACAGGCGGCCAGTATTTGCCTTCGATCAACGACGCCACCGGGTACACCGCCTGTTCGCGGCTGTAAGGGTGGGTCCACTCGCCGACGATTTCCGCCGCAGTGTGCGGGGCGTTCTTCAGCGGGTTGTCGTCTTTGTCCAGGCTGCCGTTTTCCACCGCGCGAATTTCTTCGCGGATGCAGATCATGGCGTCGCAGAAACGGTCCAGTTCTTCCTTGGATTCGCTTTCGGTCGGCTCGATCATCAGCGTGCCGGCCACCGGGAACGACATGGTCGGCGCGTGGAAACCGAAGTCGATCAGGCGCTTGGCCACGTCATCGACGCTGATGCCGCTGCTGTCCTTGAGTGGACGCAGGTCGAGGATGCATTCGTGGGCCACCAGGCCGTTGCTGCCGGAGTAGAGCACTGGATAGTGCTCTTCCAGGCGACGGGCGATGTAGTTGGCGTTGAGGATCGCCAGTTGCGAAGCGCGCTTGAGACCGGCGCCGCCCATCATGCGGATGTACATCCAGGTGATCGGCAAGATGCTCGCGCTGCCGAACGGCGCCGCGCACACCGCGCCTTCCTTGCGTTCCATGTTGGCGTGGCCCGGCAGGAACGGTGCCAGGTGGGACTTGACGCCAATCGGGCCGACGCCCGGGCCGCCACCGCCGTGGGGAATGCAGAAGGTCTTGTGCAGGTTCAGGTGCGACACGTCGCCGCCGAACTTGCCTGGGGCGCAGAGGCCGACCATGGCGTTCATGTTGGCGCCGTCGATGTACACCTGGCCGCCGTTGTCATGAATGATGCCGCAGATTTCGCGGATGCCTTCTTCGAACACACCGTGTGTGGACGGGTAGGTGATCATCAGCGCGGCGAGGTGTTCGCGGTGCTCGATGGCCTTGGCCCGCAGGTCTTCGATGTCGACGTTGCCGCGGGCATCGCAGGCGGTCACGACCACGCGCATGCCGGCCATGTTGGCGGTGGCCGGGTTGGTACCGTGGGCCGAGGACGGGATCAGGCAGATGTCGCGACGGTCTTCGCCACGGCTCTGGTGATAGGCACGGATCGCCAGCAGGCCGGCGTATTCGCCTTGGGAGCCAGCGTTGGGTTGCAGCGACACCGCGTCATAGCCGGTGGCGGCGCAGAGCATGGCTTCGAGCTCGTCGGTCAGTTGCTGGTAGCCAGCGCTCTGTTCGGCCGGGGCGAACGGGTGCAGGGCGCCGAACTCGGCCCAGGTCACCGGAATCATTTCGCTGGCGGCGTTGAGTTTCATGGTGCAGGAACCCAGCGGGATCATGGTGCGATCCAGGGCCAGGTCCTTGTCGGCGAGCTTGCGCAGGTAGCGCATCAGCTCGGTTTCGGAGTGGTAGCGGTTGAACACTGGGTGGCTGAGGATCGCCGATTGACGCACCAGCTCGGCCGGAATGCGGCTTTGCACGCTGGCGGCCAGTGCCGCGAAGTCCGGCAGCGCCTTGCCGTCGGCCAACACGTTCCACAGGGCTTCGACGTCAGTCTGGCTGGTGGTCTCGTCGAGGGACAGGCCCAGGCGTTCGGCGTCCACCACACGCAGGTTGATGCGCTGTGCGCGGGCCTTGTCGTGCAGGGCCGCGGTTTGCGCGCCGGTGCGCAGGGTCAGGGTGTCGAAGAAGCGCTCTTGCTCGACGCTCAGGCCCAGCGCGCCGAGGCCCTTGGCGAGGATCGCGGTCAGGTGATGGATGCGATTGGCAATTTGCACCAGGCCCTTGGGACCGTGGTACACGGCGTACATGCTGGCGATGTTGGCCAGCAGCACCTGGGCGGTGCAGATGTTGCTCGTGGCTTTCTCGCGGCGGATGTGTTGCTCGCGGGTCTGCATCGCCAGGCGCAGGGCCGGCTTGCCGAAACGGTCCACGGAAACGCCGACCAGGCGGCCCGGCATGTCGCGCTTGAACGCATCCTTGGTGGAGAAATACGCCGCGTGCGGGCCACCGAAGCCCAGCGGCACACCGAAGCGCTGGGCGCTGCCGATGGCCACGTCGGCGCCGAATTCACCTGGCGGGGTCAGCAGGGTCAGGGCCAGCAGATCAGCAGCCACGGCCACCAGGGCGTTGGCGGTGTGGAAGCGTTCGGTCAGTTCGCGGTAGTCGAACAGGTCACCGTTGCTGGCTGGGTACTGCAGCAGCGCGCCGAAGAAACCGCTGACGTCGCTCAGTTCGCGCTCATCGCCCACCACCACGTCGATGCCCAGGGGCTCGGCACGGGTGCGCAGCACGTCGAGGGTTTGCGGGTGGCTGTGCACGGAGGCGAAGAACGCGTTGCTGCCTTTGTTCTTGCTCAGGCGCTTGCAGAAGGTCATGGCTTCGGCGGCGGCAGTGGCTTCGTCGAGCAAGGACGCGTTGGCGATCGGCAGGCCGGTAAGGTCGCTGATCAAGGTCTGGAAGTTCAGCAGCGCTTCGAGACGGCCCTGGGAAATTTCTGGCTGGTACGGGGTGTAGGCGGTGTACCAGGCCGGGTTTTCCAGCAGGTTGCGCAGGATCGGTGCCGGCGTATGGCAGTTGTAGTAGCCCTGGCCGATGTAGGTCTTGAACAGTTGGTTCTTGGCGGCGATGGCCTTGATCGAGGCCAGTGCGTCGGCTTCGCTCTGGCCGTCGCCCATGTCCAGCACGCTGGTGCCCTTGATGCTTTCCGGGATGACGCTGGCGCTCAGGGCTTGCAGGGAGTCGTAGCCCAGACGCTCGAGCATGGCTTGCTCGTCGCTGGCACGCGGGCCGATGTGGCGGGCGATGAATTCGTTGGCAGTGCCGAGATTAACGGTCATATGGCGCTCCTCAGGCTTGGGCGTTGGCTTTGATCAGGCGATCGTAGGCGTCTTGATCCAACAGCTTAGCCACTGCGTCGACGTCGGTCGGTTTAAAGCGGAAGAACCAGCCTTCGACCATCGGATCTTCGTTGACCAGTTCCGGGCTGCCGTCGAGTTTGTTGTTCACTTCGAGCACTTCACCGTCCAGTGGCATGTACACACCGCTGGCGGCCTTGACCGACTCCACAGTGGAGGCTTCGGCGCCTTTTTCATAGGCCTGCAGTTCAGGCAGTTGCACAAAAACCACGTCACCCAATGCGTTCTGCGCGAAAGCGGTAATGCCTACGGTGACGCTGCCGTCGGCTTCGGTGCGCAGCCATTCGTGATCTTCAGTGAAACGCAACTCGCTCATGGAAACTCCTGGGGCCAGAATCGTCTGGTGGACGCGAAGAAAGGCACGGGGCTTGGCCCGGCCGAATGCTAATACCCATAGCAAGAATGCGGCCAATCTTAATAATTGCTTATATATCAATGTCTTGACTGGTTTTGTCAAAGCTTGGACCAACTTCGCTGTAGCGAAATCGCTACAGATGGGAGGCTGGAAAAAATCGTTGTGGGATCAAAGCCTTGCGCAGCGCTGCTTAGCGATGAGTGTAGCGATATCGTTCCGCTGTAGCGCTTTCAGTACAGGTGGAGGTCGTTTTTGACGCTACTTTCGAATGCAACACAAGAATCCCTGTGGGAGCGGGCTTGCTCGCGAAGACGGTGTGTCAGCTAATTGGATGTCGACTGGCACACCGCTTTCGCGAGCAAGCCCGCTCCCACATGGACCGAGTAAAACTAGGGCTTGTTGGAGATCCCGTACTTGCGCAACCGATGGGCAATCGCGGTGTGGGAGGTTTGCAGGCGGCTGGCGAGCTGGCGGGTGGAGGGGTAGTTGACGTAGAGGCTTTCGAGCAGGTGCTTCTCGAAGCTTTCCACGGCCTGTTCCAGGCTTTCGACTTCCACATCGCCCTGGCGCGCCACGGAGGTGCCGGCGATGTCCAGGTCGCCGATGTCCACCAGGCTGCTTTCGCAGATGGCCGCGGCGCGGAAGATCACGTTCTGCAATTGCCGCACATTGCCTGGCCAGCGGTTGCCCAGCAGGGCCGGGTAAGTGCCGGGGGCCAGGCGGCAGACCGGGCGCTGGATCTGCGCGCAGGCCTGCTGCATGAAATAACGCGCCAGCAGCAGGATGTCCTGGCCGCGTTCCCGCAGCGGCGGGACTTCGACATTGAGCACGTTCAGGCGATAGAACAGGTCTTCGCGGAACGAGCCCTCGCTGACCATTTTTTCCAGGTTGCGGTGGGTGGCGCTGAGGATCCGCACGTTGACCTTGATTTCCCGGTCGCCGCCCACTCGGCGGAAGCTGCCATCGTTCAGGAAGCGCAGCAGCTTGGCTTGCAGGTACGGCGACATCTCGCCGATTTCATCGAGGAATACCGTGCCCTGGTTCGCCAGCTCCATCAGTCCCGGCTTGCCGCCTCGTTGCGCTCCGGTGAAGGCGCCGGGGGCATAGCCGAACAGTTCGCTTTCCGCCAGGTTCTCCGGCAATGCTGCGCAGTTCAGGGCCAGGAACGGTGCGCCATGACGGGCGCTGATGGCATGGCACGCCCGGGCCACCAGTTCCTTGCCGGTGCCGGTTTCGCCCTGGATCAGCAGCGGTGCATCCAGCGCCGCGACCCGCTGGGCCCGGGCCTTGAGGGTGCGGATCGCCGGGGATTCGCCCAGCAGCGCGTCGAAGCCTTCGGCGTGATCGTGATGCAGTGCCGACAGGCGCTCGCCGATGCGGTTCGGCTGATACAGCGTCAGCAGCGCGCCGGCATCGGTGATGGGCGTGGCGTCCAGCAGCAAGGTCTGGCCGTTGAGGGTGATTTCCCGCAGCGGCAAGCGGAAACCGTTCTCCAGCAAGGCGTCCAGCAAGGCCTCGTCACCGAACAGCTCGGCCACGCTTTCCCCGGCCGGTTCACGCCCGTACAGGGCAATCAGCGCCGGATTGGCCAGCAACACCTTGCCGGCGCTGTCCAGGGCCAGCACCGGGTCGGTCATGGCGGCGAGCAAGGCATCGAGCTGCAAGTGCCGACGCTGGCCCGGCAGGATGTCCACCACGGTGACCGCCTGCACGCCGCGCACGCTGAACAGCGCCTCGCGCAACTCGTCGAGCACTTGCGGACTGAGGGTCGGGGCGTCGATGTAGACGTTGGGCGGCACCATTTCCACCGCATCCAGATTGAGATTGCGCCCACCGAGCAAGGCCAGGACTTCCTGGGTGATGCCGACGCGGTCGATGAAACTGACGTGGATACGCATGGGGCGGTTTTGGGTTCTGGAGTGCGGAGGGTGGCCAGTATGCCTTGGGGCGGGCTGTTGGTGAAATCCTGGCGAAGAGACAAGGAATACACCGACCTCCACTGTGGGAGCGGGCTTGCTCGCGAAAGCGGTGTACCAGTCGACATTTGATTGGCTGGCACTCCGCCTTCGCGAGCAAGCCCGCTCCCACAGTGGCGGTCGGCGGTGAGGCGGCTATCGCTTAGAGCCCCACATCCCACTCGGGCATCTCGGGAAACTTGAGCACCAAAAAATCCAGCAGGCTGCGCAGTGCCGACGGCATGTGTTTGCGTGAGGCATACACCGCGTACATGTTCATCCGGCGGGGTTCGGCGTGGGGCAGCAGGCGGATCAGTTCGCCGTTCTTGATGTGGGCGCCGGCCTGGTAGCTGGGCAGCATGGCCACGCCAGCGCCGGCTATCGTTGCTTGAAGCAATGTGCTGGCTTCGTTGGCGCTGATATTACCTTGCACCGGCACCGAGACCTGCTCGCCGTCCTGCTCGAAATGCCACAGGCTCTTGCCGACGTAGGAGTGGGTCAGGCAGTTGTGCCGGCTCAGGTCTTCCACGCGCAGCGGTGTCGAGTGCTCGCGCAGATACTGTGGCGAAGCGCAGATCACCGAGCGGCAGACCGTGAGGCGACGGGCAATCAGGTTCGGGTCCAGGTCGTTGCTCATGCGGATCGCCAGGTCGATGCGCTCATCCACCAGGTTCACGGTGCGGTCGAGCATTTGCAGGTCGACGCTCACCCCGGGGTAGCGCTTGACGTATTCGGCCATGGCGCTCGCCAGTTGGGCTTGGCCGAACGAGGTGCTGGCGCTGATGCGCAACATGCCCCGCGGCGCGTCGTCCGGGGTGCTGACGGCGGCTTGCATGTCGCCGGACAGCTCGAGCATCTGCCGGCAGCGCGGCAGGATCTCCGTGCCTGCGGCCGTCAGGCTCAGCTTGCGAGTGGTGCGGTGCATCAGCCGGGCACCGACCCAGTCCTCCAGCTCCGCCAGGTAGCGTGACACCACCGGCCGCGACAGGTCCAGATGCTCGGCCGCCGCCGACTGGCTGCCCAGGTCCACCACCGTGACGAACACCCGCATTGCTTGTAGACGATCCATGATTTGCCCGATTTCAGAAACAAACTATGTTCCAGCATCGCATTTTTTGTAACGAGTAAGGTAACTAAGCTCAATCCCCATTCCCCTGACGGGTTTTTGGACAACGGAGCACACCATGACCGGACTTATCCCACTCAAGCGCCTGCTGCTGGCAACCGCCGCCCTGGCCTTCACCGCCCAGACCTGGGCCGCCGGCCTGACGCTGGACGTCTACAACCCCGGCGCGGCGGCGGTTTTCCCGGTGACTTCGGTTTTAGTCAGCGGTGAAAAAGAGGCAATCCTGGTGGACGCCCAGTTCGGCAAGACCCAGGCCGCCCAGGTGGTGGAAAAAATCCGCGCCAGCGGCAAGCGATTGACCACGATCTACATCAGCCACGGCGATCCAGACTACTATTTTGGTTTGGAAACCCTCACCGCCGCGTTCCCTGAGGCCAAGGTGCTGGCGTCCGCACCGACTGTCGAGCACATCAAACACACCATGGACGGCAAGCTGAAATATTGGGGGCCGATTCTGAAGACCGATGCACCGGCCAAAGCCATCGTGCCCCAGGTGCTCAAGGGCGACAGCCTGACCCTGGAAGGCCAGCGCTTGCAGATCGTCGGCCTCGATGGCCCACAGCCGGACCGCAGTTTCGTGTGGATTCCATCGATCAAGGCCGTGGTAGGCGGTGTGGTGGTGGCCGAGAACATTCATGTCTGGATGGCTGACACCCAGACGCCGCAGTCCCACAAGGACTGGCTGGCGACCCTCGCCGGTATTGAAAAGCTGCAGCCGAACACCGTGATCCCGGGCCACTACCTGGGTGAAAGCGCCCGGTCCCTGGCCCCGGTGACATTCACCGCCGGCTATATCAAGGCCTTCGATGAAGAAACCGCCAAGGCCAAGGATTCCGCCGCGCTGATCGCCGCCATGAAGCAACGCTACCCGAACCTGGGTGAAGACAGTTCCCTGGAACTGAGTGCCAAGGTGGCGAAGGGCGAGATGAAGTGGTGAGACACAAATTTTGGGGGCGGTACTCCTTTGTGGCGAGGGGATTTAGCGAAACGTCGCACCGCCCCGCTGGGCTGCGAAGCGGCCCTAAAAAGGCTGAACGGGTTACATCAGGTTTATCACCAATGGCGCATTGGGACTGCTTCGCAGTCCAGCGGGGATAAATCCCCTCGCCACAAGAGCATGCATTTCTAACATCGCTAACCAATGGAGAACACCATGAGCAAAATCGCAATCATCGGCGCCACCGGTCGCGCCGGCAGCCAATTGCTGGAAGAAGCCCTGCGCCGTGGTCACAGCGTGACGGCCATTGCCCGCAACACCGCGAAAATCGGTGAAAGGGCCGGGGTGGTCAGCAAGCAACTGGATGTATTGGACAGCGAGGCATTGACGGCGGCGGTGACCGATCACGATGTGGTGATCAGCGCGGCCCACTTTGCCAGCGTGTCGGCCGACAAGCTCATCGCGCCGGTGAAAGCCGCTGGGGTCAAGCGTTTGCTGGTGGTCGGCGGGGCCGGTTCGTTGTTGCTTCCGGACGGCTCTCGTGTGATCGACAGCGATGGCTTCCCGGAGGAATACCTGGCCGAAGCCAGCGCCGGAGCATTGTTCCTCGATGTGCTGCGCCAGGAGCAAGACCTGGACTGGACCTTCCTTTCGCCTTCGGCAGAGTTCGTCGAAACCGAACGCACGGAGCAGTTTCGCCTCGGCAAGAATCACCTGCTGTTCGACGATGCCGGGCGTAGCTGGATCAGCTTTGCCGACTACGCTATCGCGATGATCGATGAAGTGGAAACGCCGCAGTTTTCGCGCACGCGATTTACCGTCGGTTATTGATCACAGGTTTGTGTAGGAACTGTGTAGGAGCTGTCGAGCAACGCGAGGCTGCGATCTTTTGATCTTTCGCTAGAGACTCAAGTGTCCAAGGAAAGATCGCAGCCTCGCGTTGCTCGGCAGCTCCTACAGGGATTAACCGTGGATTCTTACCCAGACGCTGACCAGCACCGTCGCGGCCATCAGCCACGCCACCGCCGCTACGGCCAGGGACGCCTCCAGGCGCATGCGGTCGACCATCACGTACAGCGTTGCCAGATAGACGAAGTACGGAATGATCGACCACATCCCAAACACGATGGTGGTCTTCAGGTCGTCCACCGAGCGGCCCTTGCCGACGATGTAATGGGCGATCAGGGCGAAGGTCGGGAACAGCGGCACCAGCCCGGCGATGTAATAGTTCCTGGTCTTGGCCAGCATCGCCAGGATGACCACCACGGCTGCACCGAGCGCCGCCTTGAAAATCAGATCCACAGGTTTCCCGCCCAGTTAATGGCTCAGGCCATATTTTTTGACTTTGTCGAACAGCGTGGTCTTGGCCATGCCCAACTCCAGGCTGGCCTGGGTCAGGTTGCCACCGCTGCGTTGCAGGGCGTCCACCAGCAGGTTGCGCTCGAAGGCTTCGACGGCTTCGGCGAAGGCCAGGCCCTGGTTACCGCCGCTGGCACCGGCGCGCTTGAACGCCGGCAGGCCCAGGGCGTAACGCTCGGCGACGTTGCGCAGTTCGCGTACGTTGCCCGGCCAGTCGTGGCTCATCAGGTTCGACAGGGTCTGGTTGTCCAGCTCCGGCACCGTGCGGTCGAAGCGCAGGGACGACTGCTGGAGAAAGTGCTTGAACAGTTGCAGGATGTCTTCGCGCCGCTCGCGCAGTGGCGGCAGTTCCAGGGTCACCACGTTGAGGCGGTAATACAAGTCGCTGCGGAACAGCCCGGTCCGGCCCATTTCGTCCAGGTCGGACTTGGTGGCGGCGATCACCCGGCAATCCACGGCCACGCTCTGGTTCGAACCCAGGCGCTCGAGGGTGCGTTCCTGCAGCACGCGCAGCAACTTGATCTGCAAGGGCAGGGGCATGCTTTCCACTTCGTCGAGAAACAGCGTGCCACCGTCGGCGTGTTCGATCTTGCCGATCCGGCGTTTGCCGGCACCGGTAAAGGCATTGGCTTCGTGGCCGAAAATCTCGCTTTCGAACAGGTTCTCCGGCAGGCCGCCGCAGTTCAATGCGACGAACTGCTTGTCGTGGCGTCGGCTGAAGTCGTGCAGGCAACGGGCGACCAGTTCCTTGCCGGTGCCGGTTTCGCCTTCGATCAGCACGTTGGCCGAGGTGTCGGCGACGTTGGCGATCAGCGCGCGCAGGTGCTGCATGGCGGGCGAGCGGCCAATGATCCGGCCTTCCAGGGAATCGCGTTCGGCCAATTGCCGACGCAGCGATGACACTTCCCGGGCGAGGCTGCGCTGCTCCAGGGCACGGCGGGCGACGTCCACCAGGCGTTCAGGAGAGAAGGGTTTCTCCATGAAGTCATAGGCGCCTTTTTGCATGGCACCGACGGCCATGGAGATGTCGCCGTGGCCGGTGATCAGCACCACCGGCAGGCTGCGGTCCCGTGCCTTGAGGCGGGTCAGCAGTTCCAGGCCGTCGATGCCCGGCAGGCGAATGTCACTGATGACGATGCCGGCAAAGTTATCGTCGACACGCTCCAGGGCCTCTTCGGCGCTGCCCACGCCGATGCAGGGAATGTCTTCCAGGCTCAAGGCCTGCTGGCAGCCCAGCAGGACGTGGGGGTCGTCTTCGACGATCAGTACGCTCAGGTCGTGGTTCATAGCGGCTCGACAGGTGAAAGGCTTACCAACGGTAAACTGAGGACAAAGGTGGTTCCACTGCCCTCGACCGGGTGCTCGACGCCCAGGTATCCGCCCGTGGCGGCGGCCAGGCTGGCGGAAAGCGTCAGGCCCAGGCCCAGGCCTTGTTCGCCGGGTTTGGTGGTGAAGAAGGGTTCGAACAGATGCTTGCGTGCTTCTGGGTCAATACCGTGGCCGTTATCTCGCACACGCAGGCGATATTTGCCATCGCCGGCCTGGCCTTCGAGCCACAGCTGCGGTTCGGGTTGCGTCTGCATGGCGTCCAGGGCATTGCCGATCAGGTTCACCAGGATCTGCTCCAGGCGCGTCTGGTCAATTTGCACCTGGACGTCGTCGAAACTGGAATGAATCTGGATGTTCAAGCTTTCAAGACGAGCGCCCAGCAGTTGCAGCGCGGCCTCGATACCTTTGCCGAGGCTGGCCTGGCCCTGGTCGTCCCCACGCCGGGCAAAGGAGCGCAGGCTGGCGGTGATCCGGCCCATGCGGTCGATCAATTCGTTGATGGTCTTGAGGTTGGTGCTGGCGATGTCCAGTTGACCGCGTTCCAGGAAGCGCACGGTATTGCCGGACAAGGTGCGCAGCGCCGCCAGCGGTTGGTTGAGTTCATGGGCGATGCTGGTGGACATCTGGCCGATGGCCGCCAGTTTACCGGCCTGGACCAATTCGTCCTGGGCCCGGCGCAAGGTCTCTTCGGCCTGGCGCCGCTCGCGGATCTGGCCCTTGAGTCGTTCGTTGCTGGCGCGCAGGTCGGTGGTGCGTTCGGTAATCCGACGCTCGAGCTGGTTGTTGGCTTGCTGCAAGGCTTCCCGGGCCGCGAGACGGGTGGCGATGACCTTGCGTCGTTCGTTCCAGGCAATCAGCAGGAACGCCACCAGGGCGAAGGCCACGGCCACCAGGATGCCTTGGTTGATCGCCTGGCGACGCAGGTCTTCAAGTGGGGTCAGCAGGGTGAAATTCCACGGTGTATCGCTCAAGGGCCGGGTCTGCGACAAGTAGCTGATGGCGCGCTCGTCGGGCACCAGTTCGCTGTTGGCCGGGAACGTCAGTTTCTCCATGCCTTCGGCCAGGCGTTCCCGGGCCAGTGGCACCAGTTCATTGAGCGGGAACCAGTAGTACTGCAGGCTGCGGGCCAGGCGTTCCTTGGTGTCGTCGCTCAGGGGGCGAACCGACTTGAGCCGCCGCGCCGGGTCGCTGGACAGGATGATGATGCCGTTCTCATCACTGACAAACGCCTCCAGCCGCGCTCGCTGCCAGCGCTCCTCCAGGGCTTCGAGGCGCACCTTGACCACGGCCACGCCAATGATCTTGCCTTGTTGCTCCAAGCCATGGGCCAGGTAGTAGCCGGGTTCGCCGTTGGTGCTGCCGATGCCGTAGAAACGCCCCGGCTGGCCGCGCACGGCGTTCTGGAAATAGGCGCGGAAGGACAGGTCTTCGCCCAGGTAACTGTCGACATCGCGCCAGTTGCTGGTGGCCATCACCCGGCCGGTGGTGTCCATCACGTAGATGGCCCGGCTGCGGCTGCGGCGGTTCAGGCCTTCGAGGTATTCATTGACGGTCCTGCGGTGCTCGGGCGTCGGGTCGTCGAGCAGTTGCGAGACACTCGATTCAAGTTCCAGCAGGCTGGGCAGGTAGGTGTACTTGCTGATCTCGCTTTCGACCGCACGGGCGTGCAGCTCCAACTGGCGTTCGCCATTCTCGGCGAGGCCACGTACGCCATAGTGCTCGCTGATCCAGAAGCCGAGGTAACCCAGGCCGATCATCAGGGCGATGACCAGTGGCGGCAGGAACAGATGGCGGATCAGGCGGGGTTTCACGGCGAGTGATGGCGGCGCGGCGCGATAAAGGGTGGGGTCGCATTTCATCACAGAAGCCTTGGGTCAACCACAACACAAATCGACAAGCCAACTCCGATCCCTGTGTGGGAGCGGGCTTGCTCGCGAAGGCGGTGTGTCAGCCACATTGATGTTGAATGTGCTGACCTCTTCGCGAGCAAGCCCGCTCCCACAGTGGGGAGTGGTGTTGTTTAGTGCTGCAGGATTTTCTCAAGGAAATGCTGCGCGCGTTCGGAGCGGGCGCTGATGTCGCCGAAGAACTCTTCTTTCGGGCAGTCTTCGATGATCTGGCCCTGGTCCATGAAGATCACCCGGTTCGCCACTTTGCGGGCGAAGCCCATTTCGTGGGTCACGCACATCATGGTCATGCCTTCGTGGGCCAGTTGCACCATCACGTCGAGCACTTCGTTGACCATTTCCGGGTCAAGGGCCGAGGTCGGTTCGTCGAACAGCATCACCACCGGGTCCATCGCCAGTGCACGGGCAATCGCCACGCGCTGCTGCTGGCCGCCGGAGAGCTGGCCCGGGTGCTTGTGGGCGTGGGCCGAGAGACCCACGCGCTCAAGCAGTTGCAGGCCTTTCGTGGTGGCTTCTTCCTTGCTGCGGCCCAGCACCTTGATCTGCGCGATGGTCAGGTTCTCGGTGATGGTCAGGTGCGGGAACAGTTCGAAATGCTGGAACACCATGCCCACGCGCGAACGCAGCTTCGGCAGGTTGGTCTTCGGGTCGGCGATGGACGTGCCATCGACCACGATGTCGCCTTTCTGGAACGGTTCCAGGGCGTTCACGCACTTGATCAGCGTGGATTTGCCCGAACCGGACGGCCCGCACACCACCACAACCTCACCCTTGCTGACCTCGGTGCTGCAATTGGTCAGTACCTGGAAGTCCCCATACCACTTGTTGATGTTCTTGATAGAGATCATACGGCGAACCTTTTTTGCAGACGCTTGACCAGCAGCGAGGCGGCAAAGCTGATTGTGAAGTACACGAGACCTGCGATGATCAGGAACTCATTGGAGCGGCCGATGATGTCGCCATTGGCCCGCGAAGCATTGAGGAAGTCCACCAGGCCGACCGTGTAGACCAACGAGGTGTCCTGAAACAGGATGATGCTTTGTTGCAGCAGCAGCGGGGTCATCTTGCGAAACGCCTGGGGCAGGATGATCAGGCGCATGACCTGGCCATAATTCATCCCCAGTGCCTGGGCGGCGCCCATCTGGCCCTTGGGAATCGCCTGTACGCCGGCCCGCACGATTTCGCAGAAGTACGCTGCCTCGAACATCATGAATGCCACGACGCAGGAGCCGAACGCGCCGATCGGCGTGTCTTCGCCGGTGATCCAGCGCAGCACGAACGGCACCGCCAGGTAGAACCAGGTGATGACCAGCAGCAGCGGAATCGAGCGGAAATAGTTGACGTAGGCGCCAGCGATATTGGAGACCAGCTTGTTGTGGGACAGGCGCATCAGCGCCAGGATGGTCCCCAGGATGATCCCGCCGACCACGCCAAGGGCCATCAGTTGGAGGGTCATCAGCATACCGTTCCACAAGCCGGGAATGGCCGGGATGACGCCAGTGAAGTCGAATTCCATTATTTACCCCCCACGGAGATCAGGCCGGGCACCGCGACTTTCTTCTCGACCATGCGCATGAGCAGCATCAGGCTCATGTTCAAGGTGAAATAGATCAGCGTCGCCAGGGTAAAGGCTTCGAACAGGTTGGCGGAGAACTCGGCGGTCTGCTTGGTCTGCGCGAGCAGTTCCATCAGGCCGATCAGCGAGGCCACGGAAGAGTTCTTGAAGACGTTGAGGAATTCCGAAGTAAGCGGCGGAATGATGATCCGGTAGGCCTGGGGCAGCAGCACGTTCCAGTAGATCTGCGGCAGCTTGAAGCCCATGGCGCGCGCGGCGGATTCCTGGCCACGCGGCAGCGCCTGAATGCCGGTACGCACCTGTTCGCAGACCCGGGCGGCGGTGAACAGGCCCAGGCACACCACGACGCTCAGGTAGGCCGAGGTGGTCGGGTTCAGGTCCTGCTTGTACCACTCCTGCATATCGGCGGGCAGCAGGTCCGGGACCAGGAAGTACCAGATGAACAGCTGAACCAGCAGCGGTACGTTACGGAAAAGCTCCACGTAGCACGTGGCGATACCCGACACCAGCCGGTTCGGCACGGTACGCATCACACCCAGGATCGAGCCCAGCAGCAGGGCAATGATCCAGGCGACGACGGCGATGGCGATGGTCCAGCCCAGGCCGGCCACGTACCAGTCGAGATAAGTCTCGCTGCCCACGCCGGTGGACTTGAAGAACACGCCCCAGTCCCAGTTGTAATTCATTAGGGTCTCCCCTCAGATCGTTCGATGTACAAATGCCTGCCTGGGGAAACTCCGTTCCCGCCCGGCTTGGAGGCCAGGCACACGCGATCGGCTCGACAGCCACCGGTTCGAGTGTTTCCAGAGTTGCCAGCAGGGAGTGACCATCTCCTGAAAGGGCCGGGCCCCTTCAGGAGATAAGGTTAGTCAGAAATCAGGATTTCTTGTCGTCAGCCGCTTTATCGGTCGGCTTGGCGATCAGTGCCTTGAGTTCTTCGCTCATCGGGAAGTTCAGGTTCAGGCCTTTTGGCGGAATAGGCTGCATGAACCATTTTTCGTAGATCTTGTTGATCTCGCCCGAAGCGTAGGTGGCCTTGATGGCGTCATCGACAGCCTTTTTGAACGGCTCGTCGCCTTTGCGCATCATGCAGCCGTAGATTTCGTAGGACTGTGGGGTACCGGTCACGGCCCAGTCATCGGCTTTCTTGGCCTTGGCGGCTTCGCCGGCCAGCAGGGCGTCGTCCATCATGAACGCAACGGCACGACCCGATTCCAGCATCTGGAAGGATTCGCCGTGGTCCTTGGCGGAGATGACGTTCATGCCCATCTGCTTGTCGGCGTTCATCGCCTTGAGGATGCGCTCGGACGTAGTGCCGGCGGTGGTCACGACGTTCTTGCCCTTGAGGTCGTCGAAATCCTTGTACTTGGAATCTTTCTTGGACAGCAGCTTGGTGCCGATCTCGAAGATGCCAACGGAGAAGTCAACCTGCTGCTGACGCTCGACGTTGTTGGTGGTGGAGCCGCACTCCAGGTCCACGGTGCCGTTCTGCACCAGCGGGATACGGGTTTGCGAGGTGACCAGGTTGTATTTGACCTGCAGGTTGGGCAAGTCCAGGTCTTTTTTCAGTGCTTCGACGACTTTCATCTGGATATCGTGGGAGTAGCCGACCGGCTTGCCGGAAGCGTCCGCGATGTAGGAAAACGGAATGGAAGCATCGCGATGGCCCAGCGTGACAACGCCGGACTCTTTGATCTTTTTCAATGTGCCGGTCAGTTCGGCTGCGAAAACCGGAGTGCTGATCAGAGCGGCAGCAATGGCTGCGCCCAGGAGATGGGGAACGATACGCATCGATGTTTCCTCGACATTGTTTTTTTTATTTCGACCGGTTTGTCGGCCCTGAGTACTTCGAAGTGCCTGGCAGCTCCTGGTGTGTTGGCTTACAGGCATTCGTCTCCAGGAGTGTAGAGCATGAGTCGTGCCAGGCCAGGGTTATCTGGTTAACTTGTTGTTTTAGATGGTAATTAATGTTTTGTTTCAGGTTTTATGCGGGCTGTTTTATCCGGTTAGCCGAACTGACTGGCGGGTCGTGTTCGGAAAACCGAATGGCTTGGAGCTTCATTAATCCTTGTGGGGGCGGGCTTGCTCGCGAAAGCGGTGTGTCAGCCACATTGATGTTGAATGTGCCGGCCTCTTCGCGAGCAAGCCCGCTCCCACAGGGTTCTGTGGCGGATTTCAGACAGCAAAAAGCCCCTGAATCGCAGGATTCAGGGGCCTTGGGTTCAGCGGGCGATCGTTCAGGCCGCTTCGATCTTGCGGCGGTTGTGCTCGACCTTGTCCAGGTACTGCTGCAGTTTCTCCTGCTCGAGCGGGGTGGTGAACAAGCCCAGCTTGCTGCGGCGCCACAAGATGTCCTGGGCATCGACGGCCCACTCGTCGCTGCACAGATAATCGACTTCACGGGTATAGAGGCCGGCACCGATGTGCTCGCCCAGGTCGCTCAGGTTGTGCACGCCTTCGAGCATGCGCCAGGTACGGCTGCCGTAGGTGGTGGCCCAGCGGCGGGCAATGTCGGTTGGCAGCCAGTCGAACTTGTCGCGGATCGCCGAGCAAAGCGCCTGCGGGGTGGTCATGTTTTCGCCGCCGGGGAGGGCCTCTACGGCGGTCCAGCTCGCACGCATTTGCATGAAATACGGGGCCAGTTGCGCCATCGCCGATTCGGCCAGTTTGCGATAGGTGGTCAGCTTGCCGCCGAACACCGACAGCAAGGGGGCTTCTTCACCGTCACTCGACAGCGCCAGGGTGTAGTCGCGGGTCACGGCCGACGGGTTGTCGGATTCGTCATTGCACAGCGGACGCACGCCGGAATAGCTGTGCAGGATATCGTCGCGGCTGATCTGCTTCTTGAAGTGGGCATTGACCACCTTCAACAGGTAATCGGTTTCGCCCTCGGTGATCGCCACTTTGGCCGGGTCACCGGTGTATTCGCGGTCAGTGGTACCGATCAGGGTGAACTGGTTCAGGTACGGAATGGTGAACACGATGCGCTGGTCTTCGTTTTGAAGAATGTGTGCATGCTCGCCTTCGTAGAGTTTCGGCACGATCAGGTGACTGCCCTGGATCAGGCGGATGCCATAGGGCGATTCCAGCTTCAGGTCATCGCGAATGAACTTGGCGACCCACGGGCCGGCGGCGTTGACCAATGCCTTGGCGCGGATCGAGAACAGGCTGCCGTCGGCACGTTCCAGGTGCAAGTGCCACAGGCCTTTGCTGCGACGGGCGTTCACGCAACGCGTGCGGGTGTGGATATGCGCGCCTTTTTCCCGGGCGGCCATGGCGTTGAGTACCACCAGCCGCGCATCGTCGACCCAGCAGTCGGAATATTCGAAACCTTTGGTGATCTCGCTTTTCAATGCGCTGTCGGCACCGAACTTCAGGCTTTTGGAGCCGGCGAGCTGTTCACGCTTGCCCAGGTGATCGTAGAGGAACAGGCCGGCGCGGATCATCCAGGCCGGGCGCAGATGCGGGCGGTGAGGCAGCACGAAGCGCATTTGCTTGACGATGTGCGGGGCCTTGGTCAGCAGCACTTCGCGCTCGGCCAGCGCTTCGCGCACCAGGCGAAACTCATAATGTTCGAGGTAGCGCAGGCCACCGTGGATCAGCTTGCTGCTGGCCGACGATGTGTGGCTGGCCAGGTCGTCCTTTTCGCAAAGGAACACCGAAAGACCGCGACCGGCAGCGTCCGCGGCAATCCCCACGCCGTTGATACCGCCACCAATGACGGCGACGTCGTAAATCTCGGCGAGAGGGGGCGTAGGCAAGGTAGAAGTGGGCATCGGCTGGCCTCGGGCTCTTTTTCGCAATATTTGAATTCGAACATAAATGTTCATTTGCGAAAATACTAGCCCATAAACAACGCAACAGCCAGCGGGCTTCGATTGAAAATACTGATCAAAGGAAGCTAAAAGGAAAATTTTCGAACACGAAGAGAGATTGAAGCCGACAGGGAGGCAGTTGCGGCGAGGGGATTTGTGGGAGCAAAGCTTGCTCGCGAAACAGGCGCCTCGTTCTTTGTAGAAACCGTGTCGTCTTCATCGCGGGCAAGCCTTGCTCCCACAGCATTAGTCTTGCCACAGGGTATTGGAGAAGGCGTTAAACCACCTCCAGCCGAATCTTGTGCTGGCTCAGCAATTGCGCCAGGGCCGGCACGGGTTGCTGGTCGGTCACCAGGCAGTCGATCAGGCTGATAGGCCCCAGGCGGACCATGGCGTTGCGCCCGAATTTGCTGGAGTCCGCCGCCAGCAGCACTTGCCGGGCGTTGGCGATGATGGCTTGGGAGACCCGCACTTCCTGGTAGTCGAAGTCCAGCAGGCTGCCGTCTTCATCGATCCCGCTGATGCCCACCAAGGCGAAGTCGACCTTGAACTGGTTGATGAAGTCGACGCTGGCCTGACCCACCACGCCGCCGTCTCGCCGTACGTTGCCGCCGGCGATCAGGACTTCGAAGTCGTCCTTGGCGCTGAGGATCGAAGCCACGTGCAGGTTATTGGTGATGACCTTCAGATGGTTGTGATTGAGCAGCGCCCGGGCAATGGATTCGGTGGTGGTGCCGATGTTGATGAACAGCGAGGCATGATCGGGGATCTGGGCGGCGATGGCTTCGGCGATGCGTTGCTTCTCGTCGCGCATCTGATCGGCGCGCATGGCGTAGGCGGTGTTTTCCACGCTTGAGTCGTAGGCGGCGCCGCCGTGGTAGCGACGCAGCAGGTTCACTTCCGCCAGTTGGTTGATATCGCGGCGAATGGTTTGCGGGGTGACGACGAATAGCTGCGCCATTTCCTCGATGCTGACATAGCCGCGTTCGCGGACCAGTTCGAGGATTTGCTGCTGGCGGGGAGGCAGATTCATGGGGCTTCCTTTGGGCTGCCGTACAAAATTTGCCCATGATGCCGCAGGAATCCACTCCCGACCAGTTTCAGAACCTTATCAGGCCTTATTCAGCGTCTTCATGGGGTTCCCAGTCACGGGTGCGACTGACCGCCTTCTGCCAGCCGGCGTAGAGTTTTTCCTTCGCCTGCTCGTCCAGTTGTGGTGCGAATACGCGCTCGATCACCGCTTTGCCGCGCAGTTCTTCCAGGCTGCCCCAGAAGCCGCACGCCAGGCCGGCCAGGTACGCCGCGCCCAAGGCTGTGGTTTCACGCATTTTCGGGCGCTCGACCTGAGTACCCAGGATGTCGGCCTGGAACTGCATCAGGAAGTTGTTCGCCACCGCGCCACCGTCGACGCGCAGGGCCTTGAGGCGTTCACCCGAATCCTGCTGCATGGCGTCGAGTACGTCGCGGGTCTGGTAGGCAATCGACTCCAGCGCTGCGCGAATGATGTGATCGACGCGTACGCCGCGGGTCAGGCCAAACAGCGCGCCGCGGGCATAGGGGTCCCAGTAGGGTGCGCCCAGGCCGGTGAAGGCGGGCACCAGGTACACGCCGTTGCTGTCCTTGACCTTGTTGGCAAAGTATTCGGTATCCAGCGCGTCGTTGATGATCTTCAGTTCATCGCGCAGCCACTGGACCGTGGAACCGCCATTGAAGACCGCACCTTCCAGGGCGTAGGCGACTTCGCCGCGCGGGCCGCAGGCGATGGTGGTGAGCATGCCGTGATTGGATTTGACGGCCTTTTTACCGGTGTTCATCAGCAGGAAGCAGCCGGTGCCGTAGGTGTTTTTCGCCTGGCCCGGCTCCACGCACATCTGGCCGAACAGGGCCGCCTGCTGGTCGCCGGCAATGCCGCCGATGGCGATGCCGCTCTTGGTGCGGCCATAGATCTCCGAGGAGGATTTCACTTGCGGGAGCATTTCGCGAGGGATGTCGAGAATATCGAGCATCTTCGCGTCCCATTCCAGCGAGTGGATGTTGAAGAGCATGGTGCGCGAGGCGTTGGTGTAGTCGGTGACGTGGACCTTGCCGCCGGTGAATTTCCAGATCAGCCAGCTGTCGACGGTGCCGAACAGCAGTTCACCGTTGCGCGCACGCTCGCGGCTGCCTTCGACGTTGTCCAGGATCCACTTGAGCTTGGTGCCGGAAAAGTACGGGTCGGTGACCAGGCCGGTGGTTTGGCTGATGTATTGCTCGTGGCCATCGCGCTTGAGCTGCTGGCAGATTTCGGTACTGCGGCGGCATTGCCAGACGATGGCGTTGTAGATCGGCCGGCCGGTGGTCTTGTCCCAGACCACGGTGGTTTCACGCTGGTTGGTGATGCCGATGGCGGCCACCTGGTCATGGTGCAGGCCAGCCTGGGCGAGGGCTTCGACCATGACCGCGCTCTGGGTGGCGAAGATTTCCATCGGGTCGTGTTCGACCCAGCCGGCCTGTGGGTAATGCTGGGCGAATTCGCGCTGGGCGGTGCAGACCACGTTGGCGTCGCGATCGAAGATGATCGCCCGCGAGCTGGTCGTACCCTGGTCGAGGGCAATGATGTAGTTCTTGTTCTGGATATCGGTCATGTCGATTGCCTTGGGACGTAAAAGGAAGAAGCCACGGCGCAGGTTCGATGGGCAAGAGCCTGCACCGACTGTTTCAGGATGTTCTGGGCTTGCCGTCAATGGCCGTTTTTGCATCCTTTGTAGCCGTTGTGGCGCTGGGCAGGTGGCGGGCAATCAGCCCGCGATAGGCCGCAGCACCGAGGCAGGCACCCACGATAGGTGCAAAAATCGGAACCAGGAAGTACGGGATGTCGCGTCCACCCGTGAGGGAAATTTCACCCCAGCCAGCGAAGAAAGTCATCAGTTTAGGACCGAAGTCCCGCGCCGGGTTCATCGCAAAGCCTGTCAGGGGCCCCATGGAGCTGCCGATCACGGCAATCAGCAGGCCGATCAGCAGTGGCGCCAATGGGCCGCGAGGCAAGCCATTGTTGTCATCGGTCAGGGACATGATCACGCCCATCAGGATGGCCGTGATGATCACCTCCACGAGGAAGGCCTGGCCGGTGGACAGCGCTGCGTGCGGGTAGGTGGAAAACACCGAGGCCAGTTCGAGGCTTGCTTCGGTGCCGCGAATCATCTGTCGGGACTGTTCGAAATCGAAGAATAGGTTGCTGTACAGCGTGTAGACCAGGAGGGCACCGCAGAAAGCACCGGCCAACTGGGAAAGCATGTAGAGAGGCAGTTTGCGCTTTTCGAAGTCAGTGAAAATGCACAGGGCAATGCTGACGGCGGGGTTGAGATGGGCGCCGGAAATGCCCGCGCTCAGATAGATCGCCATGCTGACGCCAACGCCCCAGATAATGCTGATTTCCCACAAGCCGAAGCTGGCACCCGCAACCTTGAGCGCCGCGACACACCCGGTGCCGAAAAAAATCAGCAGGGCAGTGCCCAGGAATTCAGCCAGGCATTGGCTGGACAGGGACGGCTGTTGTAAAGCAGTTGTCATTCAAACCTCGGGTTTTTGTTGTTTTGCTGCGCCTTCGATAAAGCTCGATGGCGCGATCTCCACCGAAGCAGGATCCTCATCCTGATCTCGTGTTGTTGCTTGAGACCTGCGATATGACTTTCAGTTTCGAAAAAATATAGACAAGAAACGCTGGTGTCAAAGGTCGAAAGTGAACCGTCGGTCACATTTCAACTATTCGTGGCGTGAATGACTCTTCCATTGGCGGTGGATCACCGGAACACGCGACGCCCTCCCAAGCCTTTTCGCTGACGATGGCTTAGAATCCGGCCACTCTTTTTTTCATTTCCTTGTCAGGAGCAGTCATGACACCCGCGTTGGATCTGCTTAAGAAAGTGCGCGCCGAACATCGCATCCACAGTTATGAACACGATCCCAAGGCCGCGTCCTACGGCCTGGAAGCGGCGGAAAAGCTCGGGCTGGATCCGGCGCAGGTGTTCAAGACGTTGTTGGCGGCCAGCGAAAAGGGTGAACTGTTGGTGGCGGTGGTGCCCGTGGCCGGAAGCCTGGACTTGAAAGGCCTGGCCCATGCCGCCGGGGTGAAAAAGGTCGAGATGGCCGACCCGGCGGCCGCGCAGCGTTCGACCGGTTATTTACTTGGCGGGATCAGCCCGCTGGGGCAGAAGAAGCGTTTGCGCACTTTCATCGACAATTCCGCACAGCCGCTCGCCAGTATGTTTGTCAGTGCGGGACGCCGCGGCTTGGAAGTCGAGTTGGCGCCTTCGGTTTTGAAGGAGCATACCGGGGCGGCGTTTGCCGATATTGGGCGGGCTTGATAGCCGGGTGGCTGCTGCGCAGCCAAGCGGGAGCAAGCTCCCTCGCCACAGGGGCGTAAGTCTGGAGTTTCAGAGATGGCCTGCGCTGTAGGGTGAAAATTCTGCTGATCTGTCACTGGATAACCCGTGCCGCTGCACCGCATGCTGGCGCATCATAAAAAGGAGAAGTGTCATGCAGCTTGCGTTTCATCAGGTCGATGCGTTCAGTGACCGGCCGTTCGGCGGTAACCCGGCGATGGTCTATCGGCTCGACGGCTGGCTTGCCGATGACTTGATGCAGAAGATCGCCGCCGAACATAACCTGGCTGAAACCGCGTTTCTGGTGCGTGAAGGTCAGCATTGGCATATCCGCTGGTTCACGCCCACCACCGAAGTCCCGCTGTGCGGGCACGCTACGTTGGCCGGCGCTTATGTACTGTTCGAGGTCTACCACGAAACCGTCGAACGACTGGATTTCATCTGCAAGTCCGGCTCATTGAGCGTTACGCGCGAGGGTGATCGGCTGTGGCTGGATTTTCCGGCCGTCGTGCCTGCCGAGTTGGGCGCGTCCTTGGCCGTCCAGAATGCCTTGGGCGTCGAAGCGGTGGATGTGCTGAGTTCCAACGAACTGTTCGTAGTGCTGGAGTCGGAGCAAGCGGTGCTCGATTGCAAGCCGGACATGGCGGCCCTGGCAAAACTGCCCTGGCCCGGCGCTATCGTCACCGCGCCGGGGAGCAAGCATGATTTTGTCTCGCGCTATTTTGCCCCGGCGATCGGCATCAACGAAGACCCGGTGACCGGCTCGACTCACTGCAGCCTGATTCCCTATTGGTCCAAGCGCTTGGGCAAGCACGGCCTGACGGCTTACCAATGCTCGGCCCGGGGCGGGGCGCTGTTTTGCCGGCTGGAGGGGGAGCGGGTGAAGATCGGTGGGAATGCGACGTTGGTGGCCAGTGGGACGTTGATGCTGGGGTGATGGCATTCCCCGCTGGTTTGCGCCCAGTAGGAGCTGGCGAAGCCTGCGATCTTTTGATCTTTTGATCTTTTGATCTTTTGATCTTTCGCTTGAGATTCAAGTGGCTGGGGAAAGATCGCAGCCTCGTTGCACTCGACCGCTCCTACACAGCTCCTACAGGCTATGGCGCCGCACACCGCTGTCCATCGGAGGGATGTGCGCCGCGGTGCTGCCCGAGGCCTGGAACAGCACCAGGTGTTCAGCCGCCACGCGGATGCCGACACGGTCCCCAAGCTGATGGTCGGCGTGGCTGGGGAAGATCGATTCCAGTTGCGCGCCTGTGGGCAATTGCAGGCGATACAAGGTTGAAGCGCCCTGGAAGGTCTTGCCGACAATGCTGGCGGTGAGCGGACTGTCCGGTGCGTAGACGATATCGTCCGGGCGCAGCAACACGTCCACCGCGCCGCCGATGGGCCAGGTGTAGGCACGGTTACCGCGCAGGGTGCCCAACTCGGTCTGCACCGATTCCGGGCTGTCGAGCCGGCCGCGAATGAAGTAGCCCTGGCCAATGAAGCTGGCGACGAATGGCGTCAGCGGTTCGTGATACAGGTTGTAGGGCGTGTCCCACTGTTCCAGTCGACCTTCCTTGAATACCCCGACATGGTCACTGACGGCGAAGGCTTCTTCCTGATCGTGAGTGACCAGGATCGCGCTGGTGCCGCGGGCCTTGAGAATGTCTCGCACTTCATGGCTGAGCTTGCGTCGCAACTCGCCATCGAGGTTGGAGAACGGCTCATCAAGCAACAGCAGTTGTGGTTCCGGTGCCAGCGCGCGGGCCAGGGCCACACGCTGTTGCTGGCCGCCGGACAGTTCATGGGGAAAGCGCTTGCCCAGGTGCTTGAGGTTGACCAGTTCCAACAACTCTTCGACGACGCGGTCCTTGTCCGGATGCTTGCGAATGCCAAAGGCGATGTTCTCGGCCACGCTCAGGTGGGGGAACAGGGCATAGTCCTGGAACACCATGCCGATACGGCGTTTTTCCGGGGCGAGGGTGAAACCGGCGCGGGAAATGGTTTCCCCGGCCAGTTGGATTTCACCCTCGTGCACCGGTTCGAAGCCGGCAATGGCGCGCAACGTGGTGGTCTTGCCGCACCCGGACGAACCGAGCAGACAACCGATATCGCCGGCATTGAGGTGCAGGTTGAGGTTCTGCACGACCCGCTGGTTTTGGTAGCCGCAGGCCAGGTTTTGCAAGTTCAGCAGCAGCGAGTGGCTCATGCGTGGCGATACGCCGGCTCGACAAGGAACTCGAGCAGCGCCTTTTGCGCATGGAGACGATTCTCTGCCTGGTCCCAGGCCACCGAACGCGGGTCGTCGAGCAAATCGAAGCTGATCTCCTCGCCGCGGTGGGCCGGCAGGCAGTGCATGAACAGCACCTCGGCATCCGCCAGGTCGAGCAAGGCCCGGTTGACCTGCAGCGGCGCGAACAACTCGAGGCGCTTGGCGGTTTCTTCTTCCTGGCCCATGGAGGTCCAGACGTCGGTACTCACCAGGTGCGCGCCGGCCACGGCCTGTTTCGGATCACGCACGATGGTCACCCGGTCCCCGGCCTTGGCGAGCAGTTCGGCATTGGGGTCAAAACCTTCAGGGCAGGCAATGCGCAGCTGGAAGTCGAATTGCAGCGCCGCTTCTATATAGCTGTTGCACATGTTGTTGCCGTCGCCGATCCAGGCCACGGTCTTGCCCTGGATCGAGCCGCGATGCTCGAGGAAGGTCTGCATGTCGGCCAGCAACTGGCAGGGGTGCAGGTCGTCGGACAGGCCGTTGATCACCGGTACGCGGGAATGGGCCGCGAACTCGGTCAGGGTGCTATGGGCAAAGGTACGGATCATCATCGCGTCGAGCATGCTCGACATGACGATGGCGCAGTCGCTGATCGGTTCGCCGCGGCCCAGTTGGGTGTCACGGGGCGACAGGAAGATCGCCTGGCCGCCCAGTTGGATCATGCCGGCTTCGAAAGAGATACGGGTGCGGGTCGATGACTTCTCGAAGATCATTCCCAGCACGCGGTTTTTCAAGGGCTCGAACAGTACGCCGCGGTTACGCAGGTCTTTGAGCTCCACGCCTCGACGGATCACGCCGAGCAACTCATCGGGCGTTAAATCCATCAGGGAGAGAAAGTGCCTTGCGCTCATGATTGACTACCTTTTTGTAACTGACCGCAGATGCTCAAAGCCTTGTTTAATGAAAAAACGGGCGAGACCTGCGGCAAAAGCCGCACGGGGCGACGAAATAGGGGAAGGCGCGATCTTATAATTAAATGTCGCGTCTTACCAATAGGGCTACGGTTTTTGGGGATTTCAGCGAGGCCATCACGCGAATGCGATGGCATATTTGTGGCCGGTTTCCTGACAGCAGCGACCCATTTGTACACTGGCGTTGCTGGGCTTGGCAATCAAGCGTGGCGGGCGCGCCATGGATGAGGGGTGGTTTGCACCGTGGCCCCCAGCCTTTCGCCTGTCTGCTGGTGGTTGTGAAACATTTCCTAATGCAAAGGCCTGGGTTATAAATGAGCCACAGCGGCACAGGAGCCCGAAATGGATTCGAAAGAGCAACAATTGATGGAATTGCTGGGGCTGACTGCACGCTCGCTGACGCACCTGACGGCTTCGGTGACTTCCATGTCATTCGAATTGCTGCGCAGCGATGACGAGGTGACCAAAGCCGCGGGTCGCCGGATGATCGATCGCATGGCCACCATCAGTAACGGGCTCGACGAGCATTGGCGGCTGATCGGCGAACTCACGGGTGTGCCCATTGCCCAGGAACAGGTGGAAACCGTCGAAGAAATCCAGCTGCTGGCGCCGCCTCCCGACCAGCCTTGACGCCCGGTCATCGGTGGGCCTGATGCCCGGCAATTCACAGGACGAACGTCGCTGGCGCTGCCGGGAATCACGCGCCATAGTTTTGTTCCCGCGGCCGAAAACGCCCGCCACGAATAAAACAGAGACTGGCCATGACCAAGACTCTCCACCACCGTGCGTGCCATCTGTGTGAAGCCATCTGCGGCTTGACCCTCGAAACCACCGAAACCGACGGCCAGGGCCTGGCGATCACCTCGATCAAGGGCGATACGCTGGACACCTTCAGTCGCGGTCACATCTGCCCCAAGGCGGTGGCTTTGCAAGATATCCAGAACGATCCGGATCGCTTGCGCCAGCCCATGCAGCGCGTTGGTAATGAATGGCAACCCATTGCCTGGGACGACGCCTTTGCGTTAGTGGCCGAGCGCCTGGCGGATATCCAGGCGCGCCACGGCCAGAACGCGGTGGCGGTCTACCAGGGCAACCCCAGCGTGCATAACTATGGGCTGATGACCCATAGCAACTATTTCCTGGGCCTGTTGAAAACCCGCAGCCGTTTCTCGGCGACCTCGGTGGACCAACTGCCCCATCACCTGACCAGCTACCTGATGTACGGTCACGGCCTGCTGCTGCCGATTCCGGACATCGACCACACCGACTTCATGCTGATCCTGGGCGGCAACCCGCTGGCTTCCAACGGCAGCATCATGACCGTGCCGGACGTGGAAAAGCGCCTCAAGGCGATCCAGGCCCGTGGCGGCAAGGTGGTGGTGGTCGATCCGCGCCGCAGCGAAACGGCGGCCATTGCCAACCAGCATGTCTTTGTACGACCCGGCGGCGATGCTGCGCTGCTGTTTGGTTTGCTCAATACATTGTTCAGCGAAGGCTTGACCCGTGACAGTCACCTGCCGGTGGACGGCCTGGACGAGGTGCGTGAGGCCGTTGCCACGTTCACGGCTGAAGCCATGAGCCCGCTCTGTGCGGTGCCAGCAGCGCAGATCCGGCAATTGGCCCGGGACTTCGCCGGCGCGCCGTCAGCGGTGTGCTACGGGCGGATGGGGGTGTCGACCCAGGCGTTTGGTACGCTGTGCCATTGGCTGATCCAGGTGATCAACCTGGTCACCGGCAATCTTGATCGGGTGGGCGGGGCGCTGTGCACCGAACCGGCGGTGGACCTGGTCGCTACCACCTCGGGCGGGCATTTCAATCGTTGGCAGAGCCGGGTGTCCGGGCGTCCCGAGTACTCAGGGGAGTTGCCGGTGTCGGCCCTGGCCGAGGAAATGCTCACCGAGGGCGAAGGCCAGATTCGTGCGCTGGTCACCGTGGCCGGCAACCCGGTGCTGTCCACACCCAACGGGCGGCAACTGGAGCAGGCCCTGGATGGGCTGGAGTTCATGGTCAGCGTCGATTTGTACATCAACGAAACCACGCGTTATGCCGACCTGATCCTGCCCTCGACCTCGGCCCTGGAAAACGATCATTACGACACCACGTTCAACCTGTTCGCGGTGCGCAACGTGACCCGTTTCAACCGGGCGATCCTGCCCAAGCCCGAGGGCGCGCTGCACGATTGGGAAATCTTTGTCGGCCTGGCCAAGGCCTTCGCTGCCCGGACCGGCAAGGAGCTCAAGCCGACCATGCCCCCCGCGAAAATGATCGATTTTGGCCTGCGCAGCGGGGCGTATGGCGACGCCTCGACGCACAAGTTGTCCCTGGCGACCCTGTTCGACCATCCCCATGGCATCGACCTCGGCGCACTCAAGCCCAACCTGGCTGCGCGTCTGAAAACCGAAAACCAACGTGTGCAGGCTGCGCCAGCGGTGATTCTTGCCGACCTTGTGCGCTTTGCCGCGTTGCAGGCGCCAAAACCGGACGAGTTGCTGATGATTGGCCGTCGCCATGTGCGCAGTAACAACTCCTGGATGCATAACTTCCATCGACTGGTGAAGGGCAAGCCGCGTCATCAGTTGCTGATGCACCCGGATGACCTCGCCAGTCGCGGCCTTGTCGACGGGCAACGCGTGACCGTCAGTTCGCGGGTGGGCGTCATCGAAGTCGAGGTGCTGGGCAGCCTGGACATGATGAAAGGCGTGGTCAGCCTGCCCCATGGCTGGGGCCATGCCCGGCCGGGCGTGCAGATGACCATTGCCAGCGGACAGCCGGGCTCCAGCGCCAACGACCTGACCGATGATTGTCAGCTCGATGAGTTGTCCGGCAACGCGGCGCTTAACGGCGTACCGGTGAAGGTGGCGGCTGCGTAAAATTGTCTCTGGAGCAGGTTCGGCTTTCCGTTACAATGCGTCACCGTGTCGACAACTTAAGTCGCAAAAGTTTTAAGCCGAGGTGCTCCATGGATATCATCGAAACGATTAAAGACCAGATTGCCAACAACACCATCCTGCTTTACATGAAAGGCTCGCCGAACGCGCCACAGTGCGGTTTCTCGGCCAAGGCTGCTCAGGCGGTGATGGCGTGTGGCGAGAAGTTTGCCTACGTGGACATCCTGCAGAACCCGGAAATCCGCGCCAACCTGCCCAAGTACGCCAACTGGCCAACTTTCCCACAGCTGTGGGTGGGTGGTGAACTGATCGGCGGTAGCGACATCATGACCGAGATGGCCGCCGACGGCTCTCTGCAGGCCACGATCAAGGCAGCTGTGGAAGCAGCAGCGGCGAACAAGACCGAAGCCTGATCTACACATCCGTATTCACCACGCCGGTTGTGACTGAATGCGGACACTGTGGGAGCGGGCTTGCTCGCGAAAGCGGTGGGTCAGTCGCTATTGATGTTTCTGATACAACGCTTTCGCGAGCAAGCTCGCTCCCACAGTGGATTTAGGTGGGCCTGGAAACCCAGGCAATAAAAAGCCCCGCCTCTCGAAAGAGGGCGGGGCTTTTTAGTGGCTTGCTTTCGGGGAAGCTTACTCTTCACCCATCTGCGATTGCAGGTAGTTCTCAAGACCGACTTTGTCGATCAGGCCCAATTGGGTTTCCAGCCAATCGATGTGCTCTTCTTCGGACTCGAGAATGTCTTCCAACAGTTCACGGCTGCCGAAGTCACCAACGCTTTCGCAATGGGCGATGGCGACTTTCAGGTCCTTGTGGCCTTCGCGCTCGATTTTCAGGTCGCACTCAAGCATCTCGCGGGTGTGTTCGCCGATGTGCAGCTTGCCCAGGTCCTGGACGTTCGGCAGGCCTTCGAGGAACAGGATGCGCTTGATCAGCTTGTCCGCGTGCTTCATCTCGTCGATGGATTCGTGGTACTCGTGCTTGCCCAGCTTGTTCAGGCCCCAATCCTCGTACATGCGCGCATGCAGGAAGTATTGGTTGATCGCGACCAGCTCATTGGCAAGGATCTTGTTGAGATGCTGGATGACTGTAATGTCGCCTTTCATGATGAGGCCTGCCCTGTAATAGCTGTGTATAAGGCCGAGTTTGAGCCGCGCATTTACGAGTGTCAAACCTAAGTTATTGAATAATAAATGAAAATTAATCGGAATAAGAATGTTTGTGTTCCGCGTCTGGACGCTAAGCATTTGATTTGCAGGCATAAAAAAACCGGACATTGAGTCCGGTTCCTTGAAAACTGTCTATTACGCCGCGGTAAATTCTACCGGGTAGGGGATCGAGGCCTGTGCCGTTTGCACTTTGGCGAGGGTTTCACGAACCACTTCCTTGGCCAGGCAGGCACATTTGCCGCATTGGCTGGCTACGCCGGTGGCCTGGCGGACTTCGCGATAGCTGCAGCAACCTTCGTAGATCGCTTCGCGGATTTGCCCGTCGGTGACGCCAGTGCAGAGGCATACATACATAAGTGAGAACCGTCGCTGGTTGTGACTCAATTGGGACGGATCTTAATGTTAACGAGAATGATTGTCAAAGTGGTTTCTCAAGGTCTTGCGCCAGAGCGTTGCCGGGCTGACGAACGGTTTATCCAGGACGACTGATGCGGCATGAAACCGGACGGCGATTTTTCGATGCCACCGAAAAACCGTTGAAGACAGTCCAAATGCGCGGTGTATGATGATCGGCCCTTGCAAGCGGGTTCGTGTCACAGGGCTGTCGCCTGAGGGTGGCAGGCTGGCCCGGACCTTGTTTTCACGCTATTACATCAGGAGATATCCAATGAGCGTACTCGTAGGCAAACAAGCCCCAGACTTCACCGTTCCAGCCGTCCTCGGCAACGGCGAAATCGTCGACAGCTTCACCCTGTCCTCGGCCATCAAAGGCAAATACGGCCTGGTGTTCTTCTATCCACTGGACTTCACCTTCGTCTGCCCGTCCGAGCTGATCGCACTGGATCACCGCATGGATGACTTCAAGGCGCGCAACGTTGAAGTGGTCGCTGTTTCGATCGACTCGCACTTCACCCACAACGCCTGGCGCAACACCCCGATCAACAATGGCGGTATCGGTCAGGTGAAATACACCATGGCTGCCGACATGAAGCACGAAATCGCCAAGGCCTATGACGTTGAGTCCGAAGGCGGCGTGGCCTTCCGTGGCGCGTTCCTGATCGACGACAAAGGCGTTGTCCGTTCGCAGATCATCAACGACCTGCCACTGGGCCGTAACATGGAAGAACTGATCCGCCTGGTCGACGCGCTGCAATTCCACGAAGAGCACGGCGAAGTCTGCCCGGCCAACTGGAAAAAAGGCGACAAGGGCATGGACGCATCGCCTGAAGGCGTGGCTGCTTACCTGACCGAGCACGGCGGCCAGCTGTAAGCGCACCCAGGCATAAAAAAACCGGCCCATCATGGGCCGGTTTTTTTATGGGTGTTTCAAACTTGTCGGCTGAAACACAGAACCTTATGGCGAGGTGATTTATCTGTGGGAGCAAGGCTTGCCCGCGATGGCAGCGATGCGGTCTTCAAAAACCGAGTCGCCTGTGTCGCGAGCAAGCTTTGCTCCCACGGGCCGCCACAATGGCTCTACTAGTCAGTCGTCGAAATCATGCCAGCCACCCATCTCTTTCCACCGGTTGACGATGCCGCAGAACAGCTCGGCGGTCTTCTCGGTGTCGTAGCGGGCCGAGTGGGCTTCACGGCCATCGAAATCGATGTCGGCCGCCTGGCACGCCTTGGCCAGGACGGTCTGGCCGTATGCCAGGCCAGCCAGGGTCGCGGTGTCGAAGCTGGAGAACGGATGGAACGGGTTGCGCTTCATGTCCAGGCGCGCGACGGCGGCGTTGAGGAAGCCCAAATCGAAGCTGCTGTTATGGCCGACCAGGATCGCTCGCTTGCAACCGTTGGCCTTGAGCGCCTTGCGCACGCCACGGAAGATGTCGGTCAGGGCCGTTTCTTCGCTGACTGCCATGCGCAACGGGTGATCGAGCTTGATCCCGGTGAATTCCAGGGCCGCGGCTTCGACGTTGGCGCCTTCGAACGGTTCGACACGGAAGAAGTAGGTGTGGTCAGGGAACACAAAGCCTTTTTCGTCCATGCCGATGGTGGTCGCGGCGATTTCCAGCAAGGCGTCGGTGGCGGAGTTGAAACCGCCGGTTTCTACGTCGACGACGACCGGCAGGTAGCCACGGAAGCGGGCGGCCATCGGGTGACGGGCGCCGCCCGAACCACCGTTGCCGTCCAGTTCGTCGTCGAAATGATCTTCACTCACGCGTTTTCCTCCAGCAGGCGCCAGCGCAGTTTTTCACCGGCGCGCAGCGGGATGACGGTCTGCTCGCCGAAGGGCAGGCTGACGGGGGCGGTCCATTCGTCACGGACCAGGGTAATACGATCGGTGTTCACCGGCAGGCCATAGAAACGCGGGCCATGCAGGCTGGCGAAGCCTTCGAGTTTGTCCAGCGCGTTGCGCTGTTCGAATGCCTCGGCGTACATCTCGATGGCGGCATAGGCGGTGTAGCAACCAGCGCAACCGCAGGCCGCTTCCTTGGCGTGCTGGGCGTGGGGTGCCGAGTCGGTGCCGAGGAAAAACTTGGCGCTGCCGCTGGTGGCGGCGTCCAGCAAGGCTTCCTGGTGGGTATTGCGCTTGAGGATCGGCAGGCAATAGAAGTGCGGCCGGATCCCGCCCACCAGCATGTGGTTGCGGTTGTACAGCAGGTGATGGGCGGTAATGGTCGCGCCAACGTTGGCCGGGGCCTCGTTGACGAACTGCACGGCATCGCCGGTGGTGATGTGTTCGAACACCACCTTAAGGGTCGGGAAGCGCTCCACGACGCGGCGCATGTGCTCGTCGATGAAGATTTTCTCGCGGTCGAACACGTCGACGTCGCCCCGGGTGACTTCACCATGGATCAACAACGGCATGCCGACTTCGGCCATGGCCTCCAGCGCCGGGAAGATCTTGTCGATGCTGGTGACGCCGGAATCGGAATTGGTGGTCGCTCCGGCCGGGTACAGCTTGGCGGCGTGGACGAAGCCGCTGGCCTTGGCCTCGCGGATCTCTTCGGGCTGGGTGCGGTCGGTGAGGTACAGCACCATCAGCGGTTCGAAGCGGCTGCCAGCCGGGCGTGCGGCGAGGATGCGCTGGCGATAGCCGTCGGCCTCGGCGGCGTTGCGCACTGGCGGAACCAGGTTAGGCATGATGATTGCGCGCCCGAAGGTGCGCGCGACATCGGCGACGGTATGGGTCAACACAGCACCATCGCGAAGATGAATATGCCAGTCGTCGGGACGCAGCAGGGTCAGGCGGTCGGACATTGGGGGGCTTCCAGGCGGGTCAAACTGTGGGAATGCTACCGGAAAAGACCGATTCAGGCACCCGCTATCAAGTTCTGCCGCAACTTACCGATAGCTCCTACAGGTGTGCCACGAATCCGTGCAGTGCCCCGGACAGGCGTCATGCCCCTGGTATGCGTCGATCTTTGTATAAAAGTCAGTGGAGCCTCCCGTGCGCCAGCGTTATCTAGCCTTGCTCAGTGTGTTTGCCAGCCTCCCCGCCATGGCGCTCACTTTCCAGACCCGTCTGGAGAGCATTGAGTGGACGGTCGAAGGCGACAAGTTCGAGTGCCGGCTGAGCCAGCCGATTACCGATTTCGGCAGCGGTGAATTCGTGCGCCGGGCGGGCGAGCAGGCCACGTTCCGCCTCAAGAGCTATAACCCGATGCTGGGCGGCGGTTCGGCCACCTTGCTGGCGGCCGCCGCACCGTGGCAACCGGGGCGGGGCGATATCAACCTGGGCTCGGTCAGGATCGGCAGCGGCGATGTGCTGTTCGACAGTTCCCAGGTACAGGCAGGCCGACTGATCAGCGGATTGATGGAAGGTCGCAGCCCCGTGGTTCGACGCAACACCGAGGATGGCCGTGTTTCTGAAGTCCGGCTGTTGCCCGTGCGCTTCAACAAGGCGTTCAACGATTACCAGGGCTGCGTGGCGAAACTGTTGCCGAAGAACTTCGAACAGATCAAGCAAACCCAGATCGGCTTCCCCGGCGAGGGGATTGAGCTGGACGCTCGGGCCAAGGCTCAGTTGCAGGTCATGCTCGACTTCATCAAGGCAGACCCGAGCGTCAATCATGTCGAACTTGATGGCCATTCCGACAACAGTGGCAACCGCCTGACCAACCGTGAGCTTTCGCGCCGCCGTGCGCTGGCCGTCATGGACTTCTTCAAGGCCAACGGTTTCCAGGAGTCCCAGTTCACCGTGCGCTTCCACGGCGAGCGTTATCCGCTGGTCGCCAATACCAACGCAGCCAATCGGGCCAAGAACCGTCGTGTCGTCGTAAAACTGGAGCGGGTGGCGGCCACCCAGGCCCCGGCTCCACAGCCGCCAACACCCGCGGCAACACCCGCGCCGCCTGCCGCGCCGCCTGCCGTGGCGCCCGCTGCTGCGCCGGGCAAGACGGCGGCGCCGGTTGCCCCGCCCAAGGCGGCGGTGCCTGCTACGGCGGCTGCGCGCACTTCCTGATCCCGCCCGGATCGTCGCGCAATCGACATAATCTGTCGCTTCGTCGTCATAAGCTGTCGCGCCCCTGTAAATTATCCGCGCTGGACGTTAGACTTCCCGGCTTTCCGTACAACCCGTGGAGTGATGGCATGGCGGACGTAAACAAGGTCGTTCTGGCGTATTCCGGCGGCCTGGACACTTCGGTGATCCTCAAGTGGCTGCAGGACACTTATAACTGCGAAGTGGTGACCTTCACCGCTGACCTGGGGCAGGGCGAAGAAGTCGAGCCTGCACGCGCCAAGGCCCAGGCCATGGGCGTCAAAGAGATCTACATCGATGACCTGCGCGAAGAATTCGTCCGCGACTTCGTGTTCCCGATGTTCCGCGCCAACACCGTTTACGAAGGCGAGTACCTGCTGGGTACCTCCATCGCCCGTCCGTTGATCGCCAAGCGCCTGATCGAAATCGCCAACGAAACCGGCGCCGACGCCATTTCCCATGGCGCCACCGGCAAGGGCAACGACCAGGTGCGTTTCGAACTGGGCGCCTATGCCCTCAAGCCAGGCGTGAAAGTCATTGCCCCGTGGCGCGAATGGGACTTGCTGTCCCGTGAAAAATTGATGGACTACGCCGAGAAGCACGCGATTCCGATCGAGCGCCACGGCAAGAAGAAATCCCCATACTCGATGGATGCCAACCTGCTGCACATCTCCTATGAAGGCGGCGTGCTGGAAGACACCTGGACCGAGCACGAAGAAGACATGTGGCGCTGGACCGTCTCCCCGGAGAAGGCTCCCGATACCCCGCAATACCTGGAACTGACCTATCGCAACGGCGATATCGTCGCACTGGATGGCGTTGAGATGAGCCCGGCCACTGTGCTGGCGACCCTGAACCGCATCGGTGGCGAACACGGCATCGGTCGTCTGGACATCGTCGAGAACCGCTATGTGGGCATGAAGTCCCGCGGCTGCTACGAAACCCCGGGCGGCACCATCATGTTGCGCGCCCACCGGGCGATCGAGTCGATCACCCTGGACCGCGAAGTGGCTCACCTCAAAGACGAGTTGATGCCCAAGTACGCCAGCCTGATCTACACCGGCTACTGGTGGAGCCCAGAGCGTCTGATGCTGCAACAGATGATCGACGCCTCCCAGGCTCACGTGAATGGCGTGGTACGCCTGAAGCTGTACAAGGGCAACGTGATCGTCACCGGGCGCAAGTCCGACGAGTCGCTGTTCGATGCCAACATCGCGACCTTCGAAGAAGACGGCGGTGCCTACAACCAGGCTGACGCGGCCGGCTTCATCAAGCTCAACGCCCTGCGCATGCGCATCGCGGCGAACAAGGGTCGCAAGCTGTTCTGACCCTGGCGATATGAAAACGGCCTGCCATGAGCAGGCCGTTTTTTTTGCCCTTTTTTTGTGTGGCCTTTGCTGCGGCGCTGCCCTCGATCGCTCATTCATCCTGCCCGTGCGTTGCCAGGCCTGTGTTGCTGTAGATGACGTACACGACGATGCCGGCGTGCTTCAACTGTCTTGATCGACAGGTTTCGATCGGACGTTTCGATTGGCTGCATACGATACAAAGGGTGTCTGGTTCGCGCCTGCGTCGATGAAGACGTATCACCAGCAGTTCCTTGACGTCGTCCGCCCGACGTAGCTGTCGTTTGCGTCGACAGGGCGAATCATCCATGGTCTTTATGAAGTGTTTGTTCTTGCGAAAATCCGAAGGTGAATACAAGGAACGATAATTGAAGTTGAGCGTTATGAAAAAAAGCAGCAATAGATAAAAAGGAAAGCTGATCAGGAACCACAGATAGTATTCACGATCCTGGTCATCCAGAAAGGGCAGGGAAATCGCTGCGGAAGTTTCGGATAAAGTGGCGAATATGGCGATGAGGGTCATGGGGTTGGTTATAGTCTTCAAAGGTTTGTTCATGGTTAATACTCATGGAATACTTGTGCTCGGTGAGTGGCTTGAAAAGTGGTTGTCCATGCCGAATGAAATATAGGCGCAGTCGCAATGGCTGCCCATATTGGATATCGGGCGCCGGAGTGAGTTTTATATATGAATTTTCCTGCCTTAAGTGAGTGAATGGCAGTTTTAACAGCAAATAATTCAGTTACTTTCTATGAGTGAAGAGCTTTTCAATGGGCTGTCCACGGGTGGGTGTGGCGGTGAAAGAGCGCATTGTTCATAGGGTTACCGGATTGTTAAGAAAGGTCATTCCTTCTCTGTAAAAAAATCCATGACACATTTTTTCCGGGGCGAATTGTAGGAATTTTCTGTATAGCTTGTAGGTTCTGTCTCTCGGTGCGAGCGTTCAGGGGGGGGCAGCATGCCAAGGTAGAAATGACTAGGCTATTGTGCGTGCTCTAAAAATTCGAACAGCGAAGTTGGATTTGCTCATGAATAAAGTGCTGATCGTGGATGATCATCCCGTCATTCGTCTTGCTGTACGTTTGCTGATGGAGCGTCACGGTTATGAAGTCCTTGCCGAAACCGATAATGGCGTCGATGCGTTACAACTTGCTCGCGAACTTATGCCCGATATCGTCATTCTCGATATTGGTATTCCGAAGCTGGACGGGTTGGAGGTCATTGCCCGCCTGACGACCATTCCTTCGCCCATGAAAGTGTTGGTGCTGACTTCCCAGGCACCGGGACATTTTTCGATGCGCTGTATGCAGACAGGGGCAGCCGGGTATGTATGCAAGCAACAGGATCTTACTGAGTTACTGAGTGCAATCAAGGCAGTACTGTCCGGTTACAGTTACTTTCCCAACCAGGCATTGCATACGGTGCGGTCGAGTCTGGGCAATGCCAGTGAGTCCGATATGGTTGATCGATTATCGGGGCGAGAAATGATGGTCTTGCAACAACTGGCGCGCGGAAAGACCAACAAGGAAATCGCCGATGGGATGTTCTTGAGCAACAAGACCGTCAGTACCTACAAGACGCGCCTGTTATTGAAGCTCAATGCCCGTTCGCTGGTCGACCTGATCGAACTGGCGCAGCGCAATGGCTTGGTGTGAGTTTTCGGGTTACGCGTACTCAGTAAAAAGCCTCCATCAGGGAGGCTTTTACGTGTCAGAGGTCAAAGTCATAATCGGCCAATTGCTTCTGCAGACGGCGCTCTTCCAGCAGGTTATCAATGGTGCGGCGCTTGCTCAGGTTGGTTTTCGCCACTTCCACGACCACAGGTTCGACGTCGTCGGACTCAACGGCGATGAATTCGTCTTCTACATCCAGTTGTTCTTTGCCAGCACTCATGGGTTCGACTCCAGGCTAAGACTGCCATTGGCGCTCCTTATATCGATAAACCACGGGCGGGTAAAAAAGATTTTTTCAATCGATGGATCGATAAAAGCAATAGCGCCTCAATCGTCGGAGGTCTTGTGCTTGTATTCGCATAAATCTTCGATTCGGCAGCTGCCGCAGCGGGGCTTGCGCGCCAGGCAAACGTAACGGCCGTGCAGGATGAGCCAGTGATGGGAGTCCAGCAGGAATTCCTTGGGAACAAATTTCATCAATTTCTTCTCGACCTCCACCACGTTTTTGCCGGGGGCCAGCCCGGTGCGGTTGCTGACGCGGAAAATGTGGGTGTCGACCGCCATGGTCAACTGCCGAAACGCGGTATTGAGCACGACGTTGGCGGTTTTGCGGCCGACTCCCGGAAGGGCTTCCAGCGCTTCGCGCGTCTGCGGGACTTCACTGTCGTGGCGCTCGATCAGCAGACGGCAGGTCTCGATCACGTTTTTGGCCTTGCTGTTGAACAGCCCGATGGTCTTGATGTATTCGGACAGTCCTTCGACGCCCAGGGCGTAGATCGCCTTCGGCGTATTGGCCACCGGGAACAGTTTGGCCGTGGCTTTGTTGACGCCGACGTCGGTGGACTGGGCTGACAGAATGACCGCGATCAGCAACTCGAACGGCGAGGAATAGGCCAGTTCGGTTTTCGGTTCCGGGTTGTCCTCGTGAAGGCGACGAAATATTTCCAGGCGTTTTGCGGCATTCATGGGCGCGGCGTTTCCTCAACGGATGAATGGGGTTTGGCGGCCGTCCAGGCTTGTCGGGCTGCCAACAGCAGTCCGAGCAGAATGAACCCGCCGGGGGCGAGCAGGGCCAGGGGCAGGCCGCTGCCGATCAGCCCACGCACGGCGCCCAGGCTGATCATCAAGAGGCCAAACAGCCCGGCCAGCCTGAGGCGTTCGGGCCAGCGAGCTTCAACGAAGAAGCCTTCCTGCTCCAGCGCTACGCAACTCAGGGCGATCCAGCCAACGTAAAGGTTCAACGGTCGATACAGTTCCAGCGCCCAGGCCTGGACGACAAGGCCAATGCAGGTGGTCAGGGTAGTGGCCAATACGATGGAGGCGAGCAGCCGTTGACAGGCTGCCAGGTGTTGCCGCACAAGCCCCATTGCCAAGCCATGGCTGAAAAGAACCAGGGCCCAGGCCAGCCATAACCCCAGCGCGCCAACCAGCGAATCGCTCGCGCCAATCAATGGAACGAGCAGCAGGCCGTGTGTCAGTCCCCATGGTTTATTCATTGGCCGCCACCCCCGTCAACTGAGCCTTGTGCTCGTCGAAGTAACGCAGCGCATCGTGAACAGCCTGGAGGACCGCTCGGGACGTCACTGTCGCGCCTGCCAGTTGATCGAACTGGCCCTGGTCCTTTTTCAAGGCCCAGCCGCTGTCATCAGGCGCCTGGCGTGATTTACCCGTGAAGGTCTGCAACCAGGCGTTCGGCCAGTCGGCAATCGCCGCGCCCAACCCGGGTGTCTCGGATTGGCGCAGGGTCTTGACGCCCAGCAACCGGCCCTGTGGATCGATGGCGACCAGCAATTCGATGCTGCCTTCATAGCCCAGCGCCTGGCTACGCAGCAGCACGGCGCTGGGCTGGCCACTGCGAGTCGCCAGGTAGCCACCCAGCAGCGTGCTATGGGCCAGGGGCACCGAGGCTGTGACAACGGGGTGCGCCAACGGCTGGTTATCGTAGTGGTCGGTGGGCAGCACCTCGAGCAAGGCCCTGTTCGCCAGCGCTTGCTGCTGGGCCTCGATACGCCCGGCGGTGCCGAGGTGCGTGAGGTAAGTGGCACCGATACCGAGGCCGATCAACACGGTCAGGATTGCCACGCCGACGGGGTTGTTCATGTCAGTGGCCGCCGTTGTCGCGCCTCGGCAAACCGGTCCAGCGCCGGCACGCCGAGGTTCATCAGCAACACCGCGAACGCCACGCCGTCGGGGTAGCCACCCCAGGTGCGTATCAGATAGATCAGCAATCCCATGCCCGCGCCAAACAGCAGGCGGGCGAGAGGAGCCTTGGCACCCGAGACCGGTTCGGTCGCGATAAAAAATGCGCCGAGCATGGTTGCGCCGCTGAACAGATGAAACAGCGGCGAGCCATGGGAGTCGGAGCCCGAACCGTTCCAGCACAGCAGGCTGACGACGGACAGGCTCACCAGCATCCCCACCGGTGCATGCCAACTGCACACCCGTTGCTGCAGCAGAAACAGACCGCCCGCCAGGAAGGCCAGGTTGACCCATTCGACACCCCGGCCACCGAAACGCCCGAACGCCGGATCGTTGGCGAACAGTTCATCGACGGTCAGGCTCGTGTTGATTCGCAGGCTGTCCAGTGCGGTCGCCCCGGCCCAGGCATCGGGCGCCGGATGAGCGCCGAACACCTGTTGCAAGCCTTCGGACAGGCCCACGCCGTGGAGTGCCGGCCAGTGACTCATCTGGGACGGAAACGCCACCAGTACCAGGGCGTACCCGAGCATTGCCGGGTTGAACGGGTTGCTGCCGACGCCGCCCCACAGGTGCTTGCCCAACAGCAAGGCGCAGGCGGCCGCCGTGACGGTCAGCCACCAGGGGCAATAGGCCGGCAAGGCCAGGGCCAGCAGCGTGGCGCTGACCAGCGCGCTGCCATCGTTCAGCTCGGGTTTGAGTGGCCGGCGGCGTAAACGCAACACCAACGCCTCGACTGCCAGGGCAGTGACGCCGGACAACAGCAGGTTGAGCGCCACGCCCCAGCCATGGAACCACAGCAACGCCAGCACGCCGGGCAGCGTCGCCAGCAACACGCGCGTCATTGCTTGGCGCAGCCGTTCGTCCACTGGCTCAAGAGGCGGCATGGGCGTCCACCTGGCGTTCGGCATCCTTCACCGCTTGTTCCAATGCCAGCAGTTGTTCAGCCGATGCTGTAGCTGCCCGGGCTTTGCTGAGTTCGGCGCGGCGCATCGCCAGTTGGATCTTGGCTCGCTTCAGCTCGGCGTTTTGCGTCGGTGCCGGGGCTGGCGCAGCCGCGGGTGCGGGCGCGGCGTTTTCCAGTTGGCTCAGCGCCTGTTCGGCCGCTTCGAACTGGCGTTGCAGCACGATCAGTTGCGACTGCTGCTCGAAGGTTGGCGGGTGGCCGAACGCTTTCAAGGATTTGTTCAGCTGCGCCCGGCTCATGGCCAGGTCGACCTTGGCTTTTTTCAAGGCGGCATCGGCAGTGGCGGCTTTTTGCGCGCGTACGCGCTCCAGTGCGGCTTGTACGGGGTCGAGTGCCAGGTCCTGGGGTTGAGCCTGGGCCTGCGCCGCCCGTTGGGTTCGAGCCAGGCGTTCGGCCTGGCGCTGCTCTTCTTCGCGGCGCAGGCGCACATTGCGTTGTTCGAAGCGGCGCCGGGCATGATTGCGCTTGGCGGTTCGCGCCTGGTGTTCTTCGGTGCTGAAGGCCAGGCCGCCGACGATCGGCAGCACGTTTGCCGTCGGCAGAGGACGCATTTCGATGCAATCGACCGGGCAGGGCGCCACGCACAGATCGCAGCCTGTGCATTCGTCGATGAGGACGGTGTGCATCAGCTTGGCGGCGCCGACAATCGCGTCCACCGGACAGGCCTGGATGCACTTGGTGCAACCGATGCATTCGGCTTCACGGATAAAGGCGACTTGCGCCGGGGCCACGCCGCGGCTGGTGTCCAGCTCCAACACCGGTATTTTCATCAGCTCGGCCAGGGCGGCGATGGTTTCGCGTCCCCCGGGCGGGCATTTGTTGATCGGCTCGCCCTGGGCGATGCCTTCGGCGTAGGGCTTGCACCCGGGATGGCCGCACTTGCCGCATTGGGTCTGCGGCAGCAGGGCGTCGATACGTTGAATCAGGCTCATGTTTTGACCAGCCCACGCAATCCGAGAAAGGCCACTGCCATCAGTCCGGCGCTGATCAACTGAATCGGCAGGCCCCGAAAGGGCAGGGGAATATCATTATTGAAGGTGCGCTGGCGCAGATCGTCGAACAGGCTCAGCACCAGCCAGAACCCCAGCCCGGCACCCAGGCTCAGGGCGATGGCGTGGCCCAGGCCTCGGTCATCCTGGCCGTTGAGCAGCGTGACCCCGAGTATGCCGGCATTACCCAGCAACAGCGGCCACAACCCCTCGAACGGCATTGCCGGCCGCCAGCGTGCCAGCAGGCGCAGCAAGGGGCCGATCAGCAACACGCTCAAGGACAGCCAGGCCAACAGGCGCAGCGAGACCAGGTTGGTCGGTGCCAGCAGCCCATGATCGATCAGATGGCCCAGGGTGCCGACGATCAGCATCAGGCATGCCGTCGCCAGGCCCACGGCGTGTACCTGCCCCCTACCGTTGGCCGCCAGCAGCGGATCGACGCCCAGCGGCCAGTGCAACACCAGGTTGTTGATCAGGGCAGCGCTGAACAGCGTGAGGACGATTTCGGTCATGGGTGTGTTGGCGACAAAGGACCTGTTACAAGATTAGGCATTATCCGGCACGCCGGGGGCGTGGGCCAGATATGAAAATCCCACAGCCACCTGCAAGGCGGCTGTGGGATCGGTACAGCAAGCGGTCGCGTTACTTGATCCGCTGGCCCGGCTTGGCGCCGCTGTCAGGGCTCAACAGGTAGATTTCCTCGCCGCCGGGGCCTGCCGCCATCACCATGCCTTCGGAGATACCAAAGCGCATTTTGCGCGGCTTGAGGTTGGCGATCATCATCGTCAAGCGGCCTTCGAGCTTGGCCGGGTCCGGGTAGGCACTCTTGATGCCGGAGAACACGTTGCGTTGCTCGTCGCCAATGTCCAGGGTCAGGCGCAGCAGCTTGTCGGCGCCTTCGACGGCCTCGGCCTTGACGATCAGCGCCACGCGCAGGTCAACGGCGGCAAAGGCGTCGAATTCGATTTCCGGCGACAGCGGGTCCTTGGCCAGTTCGCCGTTCCCGGCAGGCGCGCCGGTGTCGGTCTGGCTGGCGGCCAGGTCTTCCTTGGAGGCGTCGGTCATGGCTTGCACCTTGGTCGCGTCGATACGGGTCATCAACGGCTTGAACGCGTTCAACTGATGGTTGCTCAGCAGCGTCTGGTGATCGTTCCAGGTCAGTGGCGCGACGTTGAGGAACGCCTCGGCATCGGCGGCCAGCAGCGGCAGTACCGGCTTGAGGAAAATCACCAGTTGGCGGAACAGGTTGATGCCCAGGGCGCAGATCGCCTGGACTTCGTCCTGTTTGCCTTCCTGCTTGGCCAGCGACCAGGGCGCCTTGTCGGCGATCCAGGCATTGGCGCGGTCGGCCAAGGCCATGATTTCGCGCATGGCACGGGCAAAGTCGCGGGACTCGTAGGCTTCGGCGATGCTTGGCGCGGCCGCCAGGAAGGCGTCGGTCAGTTCCGGCGCGGCATTGCCGGCGACCAGGACCCCGGCGTTGCCCTTGTGGATGAACCCGGCGCAACGGCTGGCAATGTTGACGACCTTGCCCACCAGGTCGGAGTTGACCTTTTGCACGAAGTCTTCGAGGTTCAGGTCCAGGTCGTCGACGCCGCGGCCGAGCTTGGCCGCGTAGTAGTAACGCAGGTATTCCGGGGACAGGTGGTCCAGGTAGGTCCGGGCCTTGATGAAGGTGCCGCGGGACTTGGACATTTTCTGGCCGTTGACGGTCAGGTAGCCGTGGACATTGATGCCGGTCGGCTTGCGGAAACCGGCGCCTTCAAGCATTGCCGGCCAGAACAGTGCGTGGAAGTTGACGATGTCCTTGCCGATGAAGTGATACAGCTCGGCGGTGGAGTCCTTGCCCCAGAACGCGTCGAAGTCCAACTCCGGCGTGCGGTTGCAGAGGTTCTTGAAACTCGCCATGTAGCCGATCGGAGCGTCCAGCCACACGTAGAAATACTTGCCGGGCTCGTCGGGGATCTCGAAGCCGAAGTACGGCGCATCGCGGGAAATGTCCCACTGCTGCAGGCCGGCATCGAGCCATTCGGCGATCTTGTTGGCGACGGCGTCCTGCAGGGTGCCGCTGCGGGTCCAGGCTTGCAGCATCTGCTGGAAGTCCGGCAGCTTGAAGAAGAAATGCTGGGAGTCCTTGAGCACCGGCGTCGCCCCGGAAATCGCCGATTTCGGGTCTTTCAGGTCGGTCGGTGCGTAGGTGGCGCCGCATTTTTCGCAGTTATCGCCGTACTGGTCTTCAGTGCCGCATTTCGGGCAGGTGCCCTTGATGAAGCGGTCGGCCAGGAACATTTTCTTTTCCGGGTCGAAATACTGGGTGATCGAACGGGTGGCGATGTGCCCGGCGTCACGCAGTTTCAGGTAGATCTGGCTCGACAGCTCACGGTTTTCTTCGGCGTGAGTGGAGTGGAAGTTGTCGAAGTCCACCAGGAACTCGGCAAAGTCGGCGCTGTGCTCAGCCTGGACGTTGGCGATCAGTTCTTCCGGGGTGATGCCTTCCTTTTCCGCGCGCAGCATGATGGCCGAACCGTGGGCGTCGTCGGCGCAGACATAGATGCATTGGTTGCCGCGATGCTTCTGGAAGCGCACCCACATATCGGTCTGGATGTACTCCAGCATATGGCCGAGGTGAATCGAACCATTGGCATAGGGCAGGGCGCTGGTGACGAGGATCTTGCGTGGCTCGGACATGGGGCTCGGCTACTTGATGAAACGGAGGTCGGCCACTATAAAGCGCTGGCGGCTTTTTTTCACCCTTCGGGGCTGTTTCGGGATGTATTGCTGGGAGCGGCGCAAGGATTAAGCCAGGTACAAGTTGCGGGAGGGGATTGTGGGAGCAAAGCTTGCTCGCGAAACAGGCGCCTCGATTCCTGAAAGACCGCATCGCCTGCATCGCGGGCAAGCCTTGCTCCCACACAGCGGGAGCAAGCTCCCTCGCCACAAGCGCATTCGTCGCCCTTAATCGGGTCGCCACAACAGCATGCGCGGCGTAGGATAGCGGCCTGTTTTCAAGTCTTGCTATCGGAGTTGCCCATGAGCGCCGTCAATCGCGCAGCGGTGGAAGCCGTCCTTCGCCAGTACACCGACCCTTATCTGAACCAGGACCCGGTCAGCGCCGGATGCGTGCGCGCCATCGACATCCAGGGCGATCGCGTCAGCGTCCAGCTGGAAATCGGCTACGCCGCCGACCTGTTCAAGAGCGGCTGGGCGCAGATGCTGCAAATGGCGATCGAGGCCCTGGACGGGGTGAGCGCCGCCAAAGTCGACATCACCAGCGTGATCGCCGCCCACAAGGCCCAGGCGCAGGTGCCGGGGCTGGCGAACGTCAAGAATGTGATCGCCGTGGCCTCGGGCAAGGGCGGCGTGGGCAAGTCCACCACCGCGGCCAACCTGGCCCTGGCCCTGGCCCGTGAAGGGGCGAAGGTCGGGATTCTCGATGCAGACATCTACGGCCCGAGCCAGGGCATCATGTTCGGTGTTGCCGAGGGCACCCGACCGCAGGTCAAGGACCAGAAGTGGTTCGTGCCGATCCAGTCCCATGGCGTGGAAGTCATGTCCATGGCCTTCCTGACCGATGACAACACGCCGATGGTCTGGCGTGGGCCGATGGTTTCCGGTGCCCTGTTGCAACTGGTTACGCAAACCGCCTGGGGCGACCTGGATTACCTGGTGATCGACATGCCACCGGGCACCGGCGATATCCAGCTGACCCTGGCGCAGAAAGTCCCGGTGGCCGGTGCGGTGATCGTCACCACGCCTCAAGACCTGGCCTTGCTGGACGCACGCAAGGGTGTGGAGATGTTCCGCAAGGTCAACATCCCGGTGCTGGGTGTGGTGGAGAACATGGCCGTGCACATCTGCTCCAATTGCGGGCATGCCGAGCACCTGTTCGGCGAAGGTGGCGGGGAAAAACTGGCGACCCAATACGGCGTCGAATTGCTGGCTTCGCTGCCGCTGTCGATGCTGATCCGCGAACAGGCCGACGGCGGCAAGCCGACGGTCATCGCCGAACCGGACAGCCAGATCGCCATGGTCTATCAGGAACTGGCCCGCCACGTGGGCGCGCGGATCGTGTTGCAGGAAGCGGCCATGCCGGCGATGCCGAACATCACTGTCAGCGACGATTGATCGGCTGAACTGCGATCTATGTGGGGAGCAAGCCTGTAGGAGCAAACCCTATAGGAGCAAACCCTGTAGGAGCAAAGCCTGTGGGAGCATAGCTTGCTCGCGATAGCGGTTTTAAAGCCAACAGAGATGTTGGGTGTGACGCCGTCATCGCGAGCAAGCTATGCTCCCACAGGCTTTGCCCCCCACAGGCTTGCTCCCACATTTTGTTAGGCGGTGGGTTTAGATCCGCAACCCGCCATCCATCTCCAGGATCCGACCGGTGTAATAGTCGTTCTCGAAGATATACGCCGCCGAATGCGCAATCTCCTCAGGCTTGCCCATGCGCTTGAGCGGAATCCCCGAGGTCATTTTTTCCAGGGCCTCGGGCTTCATGCCCAGGGTCATCTCGGTTTCGATGAAGCCCGGTGCGATGCCGGCGACACGGATGCCGTAGCGCGCCAGTTCCTTGGCCCAGGTCACAGTGGCGGCGGCCACACCGGCCTTGGCGGCCGAGTAGTTGGTCTGGCCGACATTGCCGGCGCGGGAGATCGACGAGATATTGATGATGGCGCCGCTGTTCTTCAGCTCGACCATTTTCGCCGCCACTTCACGGGTGCACAGGAATACACCGGTGAGGTTGACGTCGATCACGGCCTGCCACTGGGCCAGGCTCATCTTGGTCATTTCGCCATCCTTGACCTTGAGCAGCAGGCCGTCACGCAGGATCCCGGCGTTGTTGATCAGGCCGTGGATCGCGCCGAAGTCCTCGGCGACCCGGGCGACCATGTCGCTGACCTGCTCCTCATTGGCAACGTTGCACAGGTACGCCCGGGCTTCGACGCCCTTGGCTATACACGCGGCAACCGTCTGGTCGAGTTTTTCCTGGTTGAGGTCCACCAGGGCGAGCTTCGCACCTTTGCCCGCGAGATACTCGGCCATGGAGCGGCCCAGGCCCTGGCAACCGCCGGTGATAATGATTACTTTGTCAGTGAGTTGCATGCTCATGTCCAGATGGCGCAGCGGTGGAGGGGGCCTTTTGGGAGGTCTCTCGATTGGCGACGGTGTAGCCCGGCTGCACACGAGAACTGTCCCATAGGCGTACCGGAACATTACTCCAGTCACCTGACCGTTTTCTAGACGGTTTTCATAAAAGGAGTCATAAGTTGAGCGTTGAAGCTGCCAAGCATGCCCGGGAACTGCTGCTCAAGGAATACCGTGGAGTGCTCGCCACTCATTCCAAATCCATGCCCGGCTTTCCGTTCGGCTCCGTGGTGCCCTATTGCCTGGACGAACAAGGCCGGCCACTGATCCTGATCAGCCGTATCGCCCAGCACACTCATAACCTGCAAAAAGACCCCAAGTGTTCGATGCTGGTGGGCGAGCGCGGTGCCGAGGATGTGCAGGCCGTGGGGCGCCTGACCTACCTGGCCGAGGCCCGCAAACTCGAAGACAGTGGCGCCATCGAGGCTGCCGCCGAGCGTTACTACCGCTATTTCCCTGACTCGCAGAACTACCACAAGGCCCATGATTTCGATTTCTGGGTGCTCGAGCCGGTGCGCCATCGCTACATTGGCGGCTTTGGCGCCATCCACTGGATCGACCAGCTCACCCTGGCCAATCCCTTCGCCGGCAAGGCCGAAGCCAGCATGGTCGAGCACATGAATGCCGATCACGCCAAGGCCATCGCCCATTACGTGGAATTGACCGGCCTGCCGAAAAGCGAACCGGCACAACTGGCGGGCATCGACAGCGAGGGCATGCACTTGCGCATTGGCCAGGGCCTGCACTGGCTGGCGTTTGCGACGCCTTGCAACACGCCGACACAAGTGCGCGAAGCCTTGGTTTATCTGGCTCACGCCGAGCAATGGCCAAAAAATGCGGAAGTCGACGCTTGAATTCACGAAAGGGCGACGTCATTTAGGTTTTCATAGCAAGGCATTCTTGCGTTGAGGAACCATTTGATGCGCCCTTTTTTGTTGCTCTTTCTGCTGTTCCCGGTGTTGGAGCTGTTCGTATTCGTCAAGGTCAGCGGTGCGATCGGGTTTTTCCCGGCCCTGCTGCTGGTCATTCTCGGCTCGATGCTCGGCGTGTTCGTGCTGCGCATTGCCGGCCTCGCCACGGCATTGCGGGCCCGTGAAAGCCTGAACCGTGGCGAGCTGCCCGCCCAGACCATGCTCGAAGGCCTGATGCTGGCCCTGGGTGGCGGTCTGTTGATCCTGCCCGGCTTTATCAGCGACGTGCTGGGCCTGGTCATGCTGTTGCCGTTCACCCGGAGGCTGCTGGCCAATAAAATGCGCCAGCGCGCCGAAGAGCAGGCGATGCGTCAACGCGCCTTCGCCGATGACCTCCAACCCCGTGGCGGTCCGGCGCCGCGCGAGCCTGTGGGCCGCGAGCCCAACGTGATCGAAGGCGAATTCGAACACCGCGATTCCAAGTAAAACCATCAGCACGGCGCCTTCGGGCGCCGTGTTCGTTTTGGCTGCGCAAAGTAAAAAAAATCTGCTCCCGCCCTTGTAATCCACTTGTGCGCCCTTATGTAACGGTCACCGCAAGGTTTCCGGTGGTGACACCGGACAGACTTCCGCGGTTCGACTGACGAACCGCACCCGGCTCCGCCGGCTTTGTTAAACCCGCCGGGACTACACCGGCCGATGAAAACCACAATTAGGAGAGATCGACAATGAAGCTTCGTCCTCTGCATGACCGCGTCGTCGTCCGTCGCAGCGAAGAAGAAAAGAAAACCGCTGGCGGTATCGTCCTGCCAGGTTCGGCTGCCGAGAAGCCAAACCAGGGTGAAGTCCTCGCTGTAGGCCCGGGCAAGGCACTGGAAAACGGTGAAGTACGTGCGCTGTCCGTGAAAGTGGGTGACAAGGTTGTGTTCGGCCCTTACTCCGGTAGCAACACTGTGAAAGTTGATGGCGAAGACCTGCTGGTTATCGGCGAGAGCGAAATCCTCGCTGTTATCGAAGGCTGATTCCCCGCTCATTTTCCCGCGACTACAAAGTATTTAAGGAATATCGATCATGGCTGCTAAAGAAGTAAAATTCGGCGATTCCGCCCGCAAGAAAATGCTCGCCGGTGTCAACGTCCTGGCTGACGCAGTAAAAGCGACCCTGGGCCCGAAAGGCCGTAACGTGATCATCGAGAAGAGCTTCGGCGCTCCGACCATCACTAAGGACGGCGTTTCCGTTGCCAAGGAAATCGAGCTCAAAGACCGCTTCGAAAACATGGGCGCGCAACTGGTCAAAGACGTTGCCTCCCGTGCCAACGATGACGCCGGCGATGGCACCACCACCGCTACCGTCCTGGCTCAATCGATCGTCAACGAAGGCCTGAAGGCCGTCGCTGCCGGCATGAACCCGATGGACCTCAAGCGCGGCATCGACAAGGCGACCATCGCCATTGTCAAAGAGCTCAAGGCCCTGTCCAAGCCATGCGCTGACACCAAGGCAATCGCTCAGGTCGGCACCATCTCCGCCAACTCCGACAACTCCATCGGCGACATCATTGCCGAAGCCATGGAAAAAGTCGGTAAAGAAGGCGTGATCACCGTTGAAGAAGGCTCGGGCCTGGAAAACGAACTGTCGGTTGTAGAAGGCATGCAGTTCGACCGTGGCTACCTGTCCCCGTACTTCGTCAACAAGCCAGAGACCATGACTGCCGAGCTGGACGGTCCACTGATCCTGCTGGTCGACAAGAAGATCTCCAACATCCGCGAAATGCTGCCAGTGCTGGAAGCCGTTGCCAAAGCCGGCCGCCCACTGCTGATCGTGGCTGAAGACGTTGAAGGCGAAGCCCTGGCGACCCTGGTCGTGAACAACATGCGTGGCATCGTTAAAGTCGCGGCCGTCAAGGCTCCAGGCTTCGGCGACCGTCGCAAGGCCATGCTGCAGGACATCGCTGTTCTGACTGGCGGTACCGTTATCTCCGAAGAGATCGGCCTGAGCCTGGAAAGCACTACCCTGGAACACCTGGGTAATGCCAAGCGTGTGATCCTGTCGAAAGAAAACACCACCGTGATCGACGGTGCCGGCGTTGAGACTGACATCCAGGCTCGCGTTCTGCAGATCCGTCAGCAAGTGGCCGACACTTCGTCCGACTACGACCGTGAAAAACTGCAAGAGCGTCTGGCCAAGCTGTCCGGCGGCGTTGCAGTGATCAAGGTTGGCGCCGGTTCCGAAGTTGAAATGAAAGAGAAGAAAGCCCGCGTTGAAGACGCCCTGCACGCGACCCGCGCAGCCGTTGAAGAAGGCGTGGTACCTGGCGGCGGCGTGGCACTGGTTCGCGCTCTGCAGGCTATCTCCGAGCTGAAAGGCGACAACGATGACCAGAACGTCGGCATCCAGTTGCTGCGTCGCGCTGTAGAAGCACCGCTGCGCCAGATCGTTGCCAACTCCGGCGACGAGCCAAGCGTTGTGGTCGACAAGGTCAAGCAGGGTTCGGGTAACTACGGTTACAACGCTGCTACCGGCGAATACGGCGACATGATCGAAATGGGTATCCTGGACCCGGCCAAAGTGACTCGTTCGGCTCTGCAAGCGGCTTCGTCGATTGCCAGCCTGATGATCACCACCGAGGCGATGATCGCTGAAATCAAGGAAGACGCTCCAGCTGGCGGCGGTATGCCAGACATGGGCGGCATGGGTGGCATGGGCGGCATGATGTAAGCCAGCCTTACCCCTGTAGCGAAAAACCCCGCCTGCGAAAGCAAGCGGGGTTTTTTATTGCCTTGGGTTTGCCCCAGCATTGAGTAGGGCCCGGCTGTCTCTGTGGGAGCAAAGCTTGCTCGCGATTGCGGTGGGTCAGCTTGCCAGGATGTTGAAGCTGCCATCGTAATCGCGAGCAAGCTTTGCTCCCACAGGGTTTGTCCAAGGCGCTTTCAGGCGTTGGCGGGCTGGCTCAACGCTGCGCGATCAGTCATGACGGCCGGTCGGTACAGAATGTAGTAGTAACACCCCAGGCAAATCAGCCAACAGAACACCGCTGTCCACACATTGTGGGAAAAGAAGTGCGCCCCTTGCATCATCCGCCCCAGGGAAAACACCGTGCCCAGCGTAAAGGTGAGTACCAAGGCCTGGCGGGCCAGGCGCGGGCGGCGGTCGCGCAGGACGAAGAATAGTGCAAACAACGTGAACCCCGTAGCGGCGTGACCGCCGGGCCAGCATCGACCGGGTTTGTCCGTGGCCGGGCGTGGGCTCAGCAGTTCGCTATAGGTTTCCTTGCCGCCGAACTCCTTCAGGCTCCAGGGGCATTGCACCGCCGTCACCGCTTTCATCGGGGTGACGAAGGACGTCGCCAGTGTCAGGGACAGCACCAGGCAACCGAGCTCGCGCTTGAACGGTTTGAGCCGGGCGATGAAGAACGAGCTGATGAATCCCAGGACCGCCAGCACGGAGAACACGATGACCACCTCTTTGGCTCGATCGTGCAGGATGTCTTCCAGGAAAAAGCTGTGCCGGCCGATGAATCCACCCGCCATCGGGTCGTAAAACAGCTTGGCCACGTCCATGTCCAGCGTGGTCAATTCCAGCAACACCAGCGTCGCTGCGACAACGGCAGGCAGGCCCAGGACAACCCAGAAATTCAGGGGCCGGGAAACGGGGCGGGTGGCGGTGGGGACCATGGCATTACCTTTGATGGGGGGAGGGCATAAAGCGGTGTCGCACAGTCTGGTCTGCGCTGCGTCGGGGCGGTGTGAATGTTGGGTGAAAAACTCGTCAATGCCCGCGCAGTCCTGTTCCTTGGCTCACTCGACTTATGTGGGAGCGGGCTTGCTCGCGAAAGCGTCGGTACATTCAACATTGATGGCGGCTGGGCCACCGCATTCGCGAGCAAGCCCGCTCCCACATAAGCATGTGCTGTCACAGCGGATACAATCCTAGCCGTGAGCCAGACTTGGCCGTAAGCTGCGCGGGCCAAGATGGCCGTTAACTGTGTACGCAGAGGTGCCCATGCGAATTCTATTGGTCGAAGACAACCGCGACATCCTGGCCAACCTGGCCGATTACCTGGAGCTCAAGGGCTACACCGTCGATTGTGCCCAGGACGGTTTGTCAGGATTGCACCTGGCCGCGACCGAACACTACGATCTGATCGTGCTCGACATCATGCTGCCGGGCATCGACGGCTATACCTTGTGCCAGCGCCTGCGCGAAGACGCCCGGCGCGATACGCCGGTGATCATGCTCACCGCCCGGGATCAGTTGGACGATCGTCTGCAGGGCTTCAAGTCCGGGGCCGATGACTACCTGATCAAACCGTTTGCCCTGTCAGAACTGGCCGCGCGGATCGAAGCCGTCATGCGTCGGGCCCAGGGCGGTGGCCGCCGAGCCTTGCAGGTCGGCGATCTGAGCTACGACCTCGATACCCTGGAAGTGACGCGTGAAGGCAAGCTGCTCAAGCTCAACCCCGTAGGCCTCAAGCTGCTGGCGGTATTGATGCAGAAAAGCCCTCACGTGTTGCGCCGCGAAATCCTCGAAGAAGCGTTGTGGGGCGATGATTGCCCGGACAGCGACAGCCTGCGCAGTCACGTCCATCAATTGCGCCAGGTGATCGACAAACCGTTCGACAAACCGTTGCTGCACACCGTACACGGCGTCGGCTATCGCCTGGCCGAGGGCCGCGATGGAGTTTAAGCAGAGCCTTGCCCAACGGATCATCATCGCCTTTGCGCTGATGAGCGCATTGGTGGCTGGCGCATTCGCCATGGGCATCGTGGCGACGGTCCATCTGGTGGAAGAGAAACTGATTTCCGCCGGGCTTGGCGGCGATCTGCAACGCTTGCTGCTGATGGACAGTGTCTCGGACTGGAACCACCGGCCGGAACCCGACCAACTGTTTTATTTCAGCGGCGGCCCAGGTGACTTCGAGTTGCCCAAGGACCTGCGCCATCTGGAGCGTGGTTTCCACGAGGTGTTTCGCGGGCAGTTGTCCTATCACGCCATGGTCGAGATCGTTGATGGGCGGCACTACGTGTTGCTGCAGGACCAGAGTGACTTCGAGGAGCGCGAGCGGGTACTGTTCGCCGTGGTGTTGGTGGGCTTTGTGCTCAGCCTGGCACTGGCGGTATTTTTGGGCTGGGTCCTGGCACGCCGGGTGATGGCGCCAGTGGTCCGCCTGGCGCGGCAAGTGCGCCATCGCGACCAGCTCCTGGGTCTGGCTCCTCCGCTGGCCCCGGATTATGCCGCCGATGAAGTGGGTGAACTGGCCGTGGCATTCGACGCCACATTGGGGCGCTTGCGCCAGGCCTTGACCCGCGAGCGTTTGTTTACCAGCGACGTGAGCCACGAGTTGCGCACACCGTTGATGGTCCTGGCGACCTCCTGTGAGTTGTTGCTGGGAAATCCGGCACTGGACCCGCGCGGACGTACCCAGGTCGAGCGCATCAATCGAGCCAGTGAAGAGATGCGCGAGTTGGTGCAGACCTTCCTGATGCTCGCCAGGGCCGAACGCGAAGACAACGGCATGTCGCCTCGGCTGCCCCTGGGGCTGGTGGCCGAGAACCTCCTCGGCGTGTGGCGCGTGCCCATCGAATCCAAAGGCCTGACGCTGATCTTCGATCCCGGGCAAACCGTCGACACCCTGTATAACGCCACGTTCCTGACTGCCGTGATGGGCAATTTGCTACGCAACGCCCTGCACTACACCGATCAGGGGTTCATCCGCCTTTCGCTGACCGCCACCGGTTTCGTGGTCGAGGACAGTGGCGTAGGCATTCCCGAGGAGAAGCGCGAGGCGATGTTCGAGCCGTTCGTGCGCGGCAGTGAAAAGCGCGGCGAGGGATTGGGATTGGGGTTGTCCCTGGTGCAGCGCATTTGCGAGAACCAGGGCTGGACAGTGAGCCTCAGTACGATGGAGCCCAACGGTTGCCATTTCGAGGTGGAACTGAACCCAAGGGGCTAAGCGTAGGTATGGAAAAGTCTTTTAAACAATAGGGCATTTACGTGACGTTGTTTTCACAAAGACATGACATCCCGTTTCATAAAGTGGGGCCGATCATTCATGGAGCCTCTGGAGAAGTGTCGCCGGCGCCTGACTGCCCGGTGGGCGGCCTCCCATGACATGAAACAGCTGCGGCGCCATTCGTCGTTCAGCGATGTTGATTGGAAAAAACTCGTCTACTTTTATGAGGCGGCGTTTGGCAGCGCTATCAAGGGTTTATAGCGATGAAACTAGAAATTGCTAGAGGTTTGTTTTTAGTCGGAGCCCTGGCAGTTGCATCGATGGCGGTGGCTGTGTGGGAACAGCCGCGCTCGCAGATCCTCAGTGCTTCGAATGCTGATGCGCATTGTCCTTTGCCCCGCGTGGCAAAGACCAGCGAGGCGATCCAACCGAACGATGATCTGCTGCTGTTCATGTTCAGCCTGTCCCAGGGGATGAGGCCGCAAAGTTAAAGCCCTGAAACCAAGATAAAGGTCTCCCTTGTGCGAGGCCTTTATTATTTTGGTGGACTGTCAAATCAACCATTGTGGCGAGGGGATCTATCCCCGTTGGATTGTGGGAGCAAAGCTTGCTCGCGAAACGGCCGCCCCGATTCCTGGAAGACCGCACCGCCTTCATCGCGGGCAAGCCTTGCTCCCACACTATCCCTCGCCACAGGTGTCTATTTCAGGCCTTGTCCGGCTTGGCCAGCAGCGTGTAGACGCAAGGCAGCACGAACAACGTGAACAAGGTGCCAATCGACATCCCGGTTGCGATCACCATGCCGATGTCGAAGCGGCTCACCGCCCCGGCGCCTGTGGCGAAGATGAGCGGCACCATGCCGAACACCATCGCCGCAGTGGTCATCAGCACTGGCCGCAGACGAATCGACGCGGCTTGTTCCACCGCTTCGCGCGGTGTCAGGTTCTGTTCCCTGCGCAGCTGGTTGGCGAACTCGACAATCAGGATCCCGTGCTTGCTGATCAGGCCAATCAGCGTCACCAGGCCCACCTGGGTATAGATGTTCATGCTCGACCAGCCGAGGAACAGCGGGATCAAGGCTCCGCAAATGGACAGTGGCACGGTCACCAGGATCACCAGCGGGTCCCGGAAGCTTTCGAACTGCGCGGCCAGCACCAGGAAGATGATCGCCAGGGCCAGGGCAAAGGTCACCCACAACGCACTGCCTTCCTGTACGAACTGGCGCGAAGCCCCTGCATAATCGAAGGCGAACCCCACCGGCGCTTCCTCCCGGGCGATCTGGCGGACGGTCTCGATGGCCTCGCCCATGCTCACGATGGGGAAGCCCGAAATGGTCACCGCATTGAGCTGCTGGAACTGGTTCAGTTGTCGTGGCCGTGCCCGGTCGCTGACCTTGATCAGGGTCGACAGCGGTAGCGATTCACCCTTGGCATTTTTTACGTAGTAGTTGTTCAGCCAGTCCGGGTTGTCCCGGAAGGGACGTTCGACCTGGGCAATGACCTTGTAGCTGCGTCCCTCGAGGGTGAAGCGGTTGATCTCGGCTTCACCCAGCAGTGTCGCCAGGGTACCGCCCAGGTCCTGCATCGAAACGCCCATCTGGGCGGCCTTGGCGCGATCGATATCCACCACGACTTCGGGCTTGTCGAACGCCAGGTCAATGTCCATGAAGGCGAACTTGCCGGATTCCAATGCGCGCTTTTTGACCCGGTCGGCAACCTCCAGCAGCGTCGCATAATCCTTCGGCGAGTTGATGACGAACGCAAATGGCAAGCCTTCGCCGGTGCCCGGCAGCGAGGGCAGGTTGAAACCGAAGATCTGCAAGCCAGGCACGCTTTCCAGCTTGGCCTGGACCTCTGGCAGGATTTCCATCTGGGTGCGGCTGCGTTCGTTCCAGGGCTTGAGCAGGAAGCCGCCAATGCCCGACTGCACGCCGTTGTAGCCGTTGATCTGGAACGAGGAGTAGTACTCCGGGAACTCCTTGAAGATGGTAATGAAGTGATCGGTGTACGTGTTCAGGTAGTCGAGGTTGGTGGGTTGCGGAGCGGTGGCCATCATGAAGATGATGCCCTGGTCTTCGTCGGGAGCCAGTTCGGACTTGGTGAACATGATCAACACCGGGATCAGCAGCAGCACGATCACCGCGAACACCAGGACCACCGGCCGGGTATTGAGCGTGCCGTGAAGCATGCGCTGGTAACGGCTCTTCAAGCGTTCGAACACCATGTCCAGCCGATGGGCCAGCCCCGAGGGGTTCTCATCGTGGCGCAGGAGCAGGGCGCACATCATCGGTGACAAGGTCAGGGCGACGATCCCGGAGATCACCACCGCCCCGGCCAGGGTCAATGCGAACTCCTTGAACAAAGCGCCCGTCAGGCCCTCGAGCAGACCGATCGGCGCGTACACCGCCGCCAGGGTGATGGTCATCGAGACCACCGGCATGGCGATTTCCCGGGCACCTTCTATCGCCGCATCGAACGGGGTCTTGCCTTCCTCGATGTGCCGGTGAATGTTCTCCACCACCACAATGGCGTCGTCCACCACCAGACCGATGGCGAGCACCATGGCCAGCAGGGTCAGGAGGTTCATCGAGTAGCCCATCAACTGCATGAAGAACATCACGCCGATCATCGACAGCGGGATGGTCACCACCGGGATGACCACCGAACGCAGGGCACCGAGGAACAGGAACACCACGACAATGACAATCAGCACCGCCTCGAACAGGGTTTTCACCACTTCGTCGATGGAGGCCTGGATGAACAGGGTGGCGTCGTAGGCGATCTCGGCCTTGAGGTTGGTCGGGAGCTGGGCCTCCATGTCCGGCATGATCTTGCGCACTTCCTTGATCACATCCAGCGGGTTCGCACCGGGCGTGGCCTTGATCCCGATGTACACCGAGGGCGTGCCACCAAAGGAGCTGATGGTGTCGTAGTTCTCGGCGCCCATTTCCACGCGAGCCACGTCCCGCAGCAACACGCGGCTGTCGCCGTCGGTCTTGAGCGGAATCGCGCCGAAGGCCTCGGCGGACTTGAGTTCGGTGTTGGCGTTGATGCTGGTGACGACGTATTCGCCTTTCACTTCACCGGCAGCGGAGAGGAAGTTGTGCTGGCGCACGGCGTTGGTCACGTCGGCGGCAGTCAGGCCGAAACCGGCGAGCTTGACCGGGTCCAGCCACAGGCGCATGGCGAAGACCTGGTTGCCGAGGATCTCCGCCTCAGCCATGCCTGGCAGGGTCGCCAGTTTGGGCTGGATCACCCGTGACAGGTAGTCGGTGATCTGCGGGTTGTTCAGTTCCTTGCTGAAGAAGCTGATGTACATCAGTGCCGAGGCATCGGCGGCTTCGCGGCTGAGGACCGGGTCCTCGGCGTCCTGGGGCAGTTGGTTCTTGACCTCGTTGGCCTTGGCCAGCAGTTCGGTAAAGAGCCGGTCGCTGTTGGAGCCGATGCGGGCATAGACCGAAATCACCGAGAAATTCTGGCGGCTGACCGAGGTCATGTAGTCGATGCCCTCGGCACTGGCCAGGCTCTGCTGCATCGGCTGGGTGATGTAGCCCTGGATGGTCTCGGCGTTGGCCCCGGGGTAGGCGGTGGTCACCGTGATCAGGGCGTTCTCCATTTGCGGATACTGGCGCAGGGGCAGCTTGCTCCAGGCCTGGAAGCCCAGCAGCACGATCAACAGGCTGACCACGGTGGCGAGCACCGGACGGCGGATGAATGGATCGGTAAAGGCCATGGGGGTTCCTTGATCAGTCCGCGCGCGGCGGGCTGTTCTGTTCGGTCAGGGTCTTGTCGTCGCTGATGGCGATCGGCGTACCGTTATCGAGCTTGAGCTGGCCGGCGGTCACGACTTGCTCGCCGCTCTGCACGCCTTTGGTAACCAGCACCTGCCCGTCGCGTCGCTCGCCGGTTTCCACGAAACGCCGTTCGGCGATCAGGACCGGCTGGCCCTTGTCGTTTTTCTCAACATTGCCGTCGGCGGTTTTCTTCTGGGTCACCACGTACATGGAGTTGCCGTAGAGCGTGTAGGTCACGGCGCTTTCCGGCACGACGATTCCGTCGGCCACGTCCGGCAGGATCACCTCCAGGTTGGCGAACATGCCTGGCAGCAGCTTGCCGTCGGGGTTGGCCAGGGTGGCACGTGCCAATACGTTGCGGGTGCTGTCTTCGACCTTGGGGTTGATCGCGCTGATGGTGGCGACGAAGTTCTGCCCGGGGTAGGCCGAGACGCTGACGTTGACCGGCTGGGCAACGGCGAGCCTGGGCACGGTTTGTTCAGGGACGTAGAAGTCCACGTAAAGGCTGCTGAGGTCCTGCAGGGTGGCGATCACCGTGCCGCTGGCCAGGTAGTCGCCGACATCCACCTGGCGAATGCCGATGGTGCCGCTGAACGGCGCCAGGATGTGTTTCTTGGCCAGCGAAGCCTTGAGCTGATTGACCGTGGCCTGGTTCTTTTTCAGTTGCGCCGAGAGCCGGTCGAACTCGCCCTTGGAGATCGCCTGGCTGCCCACCAGTTGTCGGCCGCGACCAAAATCCAGTTGCGACAGGCCAAGGTCGGCCTCGGCGGTTTCCAGCAGGGCGCTTTCGACTTCGCTGTCCAGTTGCAGGAGCGGCTGGCCAGCCTTGACCTTCTGCCCGGACTGGAACTGCAGCTTCTGCACGGTCCCGGCGATTTCCAGGCTCAGGTCCACGCCTTGCAGCGCCTTGAGGCTGCCAACGGTGGGCAGGCGAGCTTGCCAGGGTTGCCGGGCGGCCGTGGCCACGGCCACGCTGACCGGCGGTTTGGGTGCAGAAAACATCTGGATCTGCTGGTAGACGGAGAAGGCCTTGTAGCCGGCGAGCAACAGCACCACCAGCAGGACAACACCCAACATGATCAGCATGCGGCGTCGCAGCATGTTCCACTTCCTTGGAAAAGAGCTGAGAGAAAATACAGATAGGCGGGCACATTACCCTGAGTGTGCGGGCTATTCCAGATGCTGGCGGGCTGGAGGTGCGTGGGATTTTTCCGAAAAATCAGGGCGCTCGGCCCCGAGGGGCTTCGCTCCCTGGCTCAGGCCAGATGCAAATGGTTGTCCCAGAGCCCTGCCGGCAGATCCAGAGGCTTTGCAACCAGTTGTGTCTGTCGGCAATCGTAATAGCGGCAACGCCCTTGGCCCGACGTCACGACAAAACCGTCGGCCACCGCGCCCACGCCGGCACAGTCCGGCAGCGGCGCATCCAGGCGTACTTCGCCACTGTCCAGGTCCCAGATGAAGAAGCGATTGCCACGGGGGGCGGTCAGGGCCACCAGGCGCAGGTCGCTGTGCACGGCGACGCTGGCGGTGTAGTGCCCCATGGCCTGCAATTGCTCTTCAGACACCGGGAACGCCTGGAACGGCTGCCCTGGCCGCTTGATCGCCAGCAGTTGCGACGACTCGTGGGCAGCGCCCATGAATTGCTGGCCGGAGACGATGGTGCCGTCGCTGGCGATGCCCAGGTGGCGCACGCTGTTCATCGATTGGGCGAGGGTTTCCTTGCTCAGCAGGGTGCCATCGCGCTGCATCAGCACCAGGCTCGGCTCCATGGCGTCGAGGTTCATTTCGACCCGGCTTTCGGCCTCGGTGCGAATGCCGCCGTTGGCGACCACCAGCGTTTCGCCATCGGGCATCCATGACACCTGGTGAGGGCCGATGCCATGGGTGGACATCTCGCCGCTGTGCACCAGTCGTTCGCCTTCGAAACGGTACACGCCCAACAGGCCGCGTCCCGGGTCGGTGGTGTCGTTCTCGGTGGCGTACAGCCATTCGCCGCTTTTGTGGATCACCGCGTGGCCGTAGAAATGCCGGTTCGGCAACGAAGTGATGGTTTGCAGCAGCGTCCCGTCGCGCAGGTCGATCAGGTAGCTTTCGGTACCTGGACGACGGGCGACGAACAGCGCAATCGGCTGTGTCGGATGATTGATGATGTCATGGCAACGCTGGCCGACCTGGGTGGCGAACACCCGCGTGCCGTCCAGCCGATAGCCGACGGCGTAGTGCTTGCCGTTGCCATCGTCCCGTGCCGACAGCAGGAGTGGGTGCTTGTCCTTTTGCTTGAACAGCGTCCAGCCGCCCAGGGTGACGGCGCCGAGCAGCAAGCTGCCCAGTGCCAGAACCTGACGTCGAAACATGATCAGTCACCGTCGTTGGCATTGAAGCCCAGTTGAATGCCCAGCGCCTTGGCCAATTCGCCTTCGTGCAGGCGATGGACGACGTTGAGGCTGTCATACAAATCGTTGAGTTGCTGGCGCCCGGCATCGTCGTTGAGCATTTCGGTCAGCGAGCGCTGGCTGCTGGCGAACAATTTCAACGAGGCATCGTAGGCGGCATCGATCTTGTCGGCCAGTGGCTTCTGGTCGCTTGGCAGCAAGCCGCGCAGGCCCTTGTTGTCCACGCCCGCCCAGACGGTCCTGGCCGCGCTCAGGCTGGCCTCCAGGCCTTGCAACGATGACTGGCTGCGCCAGGCATCGGCCTGGAACGGTTGGGGCACGCCTTTGCTCTGACGGCCCATCGGTGTGCCGAGCTTTTTCTTCAGCGTGTCCAGGGCGGTGACCTGGACACGCAGCAGGTCAGCGATGGCCTCGTGGGAATCGGCGTAGCGCTGGTTGGGGAATTTGCTCATCTGGGCGAGCATGCCGTCGTTGGTGTTCCAGCCCGACAGGATCTCTTCGGCCAGTTGCTTCTGGCGTTCGCCGATGGCGGTGAGCAGCGGGCAGTACTTGGCTTTTTGCGCACTGTCGGCCATGTCGATCCTGGCGTCGAACAGCAGGTATTCGTAGGCCGAGAGGCCCTGGACCACGACGCTGGACTTGGCCAGGCCGTCGGCGTCGATCTGTGGCTGGCTATTGACCAGTTGCTCGACCTGACGGCCCACCAGGTTTTTCTTGTCCGGCCAGAACTGCACCTGCCAGGCGCGGTTGCCCTCGGCCAGTGGGCCGATCAGCAGCGGTTGCAGCTCGGCCCAGGCTTTTTGTGCCTTGAGAAAATCGGCGCGGGCGGTTTCCAGGTTTTCCTTGCCTTGGCAGAACGCCAGGGCGCTGGTCGCCAGTTGCCGGTCGGCATCGACCCAGCGGCTGTAGGTCGGCAGGATCACTTGCTTGGCGATGGCGGCCGAGGTAACGGCTTGTGGATCCTGGGGCGAACAGGCGCCAAGGGCGATGGCGGCGAGGCTGGTGAACAACAGCTTGGGACGGAACATGTTGTGCTCCCACTTCTGGAAAAGGTGTTTAAAGGGAATTCAGGAAGGCCAGCAACGCAGCGCGCTGTTCGACATTGAACGATAAGACCTGTCGCTGCGCCGCTTGTGCTTCGCCGCCATGCCACAGCACGGCTTCGAGCAGGTTGCGGGCCCGACCGTCATGCAGGAACTTGGTGTGGCCGTTGACGGTTTCGGTCAGGCCTATGCCCCACAGCGGCGGGGTTCGCCAGTCACGGCCGCTGGCCTTGAATTCGCTGCGGTTGTCCGCCAGGCCTTCGCCCATGTCGTGTAACAGCAGGTCGGTGTAAGGGCGGATGACCTGGTTCGCCAACTCTGGTTCGGCGGCGTTGGCGGCGGTGGTGTATTTCGGTGTGTGGCAGGACTGGCAACCGGCCTGGAAAAACAGATTCTTGCCCGCCAGTACCTGGGGTGAATTCACCTCGCGACGGGCCGGTACGGCGAGGTTGCGGCTATAGAACAGCACCAGTCGCAGGATGTTGTCGCTGACTTCCGGTTCGCCGTCCGGGCCATTACCGCTGGGGGCGCGCTGGCAATCGAGCTGGGTCTGGGTGCAGTCGTCAAAGGGCCGCAGGCTTGTTGTCAGGCCCATGTCACCGGAGAACGCGTGGACATTCTGTTGGTTGAGGTTGGGCTGCCCGGCCTTCCAGCCGAAGCGTCCCAGGACGGTTTTTTGCTGGGCATCGTCCCAGACCTGGTTGGGACGCCCGGCAATGCCATTTTTCTCCCGGGCCTGGGCCTCGGCGTTTGCCAGGATGGCTTCGTCAGGGATGGCTTCGAGCAGTCCCAGGCCGATCATCGGCGGGGCGACGCGGGCGGAAAAGCGCGTGTCCGGGTGCATCGGTCCATAGGCCAGTTGGGTGATCTGCAGGTTCGGCTTGCGCAGCTCCACGACGGTACCGTCCTTGAAACGCACCGGGACCGATGTGTAATCAACCCGCACCTTGGCTTCGGGGGCGACGCCGGGCACGGACATGTCCTGCAACTGCCCGCCGTAAACCGGTTCCGGCACGACTCCCAATTGCTCGATGACCTTGGCGTAAGGCGGCGCGTCGGGGATCGACAGGCGTACCAGCATCGATACCGCGGTGCTCGCGTCCGGCGCGGGCGGGTGGCCGCGACCGTCCTTGATGTGGCAGTTCTGGCAGGCGTTGGTGTTGAACAAAGGCCCGAGGCCGTCGCGGGCGGTGGTGGTCGAGGGAGCGATCACCCAGGGGCTGCGGAAAAAACTGTTGCCGACGCTGAAATCCACGCGCCGCGAGGGCGGCAGGTTGGCCGAGGGCAGGGAAAAGGCGTTCTGATCCGTCTTGCGTACCGTCGCAGCGCCACCGGAACGGGCTTCACCGGGTTCGGCCTGGGTAAAACGCGGGGCATCATCGCAGGCGCTCAGGCCCAGGGCCATGAACAGCGCACATAAACGAAGAGGCAACGACGGCATCGGGCGTCCTGGGAGATGAGTGAAAACGAGGGCGCAAAGTCTAACAGGGCGGGGCAGTTTGAATAAGAGGAATTATCGTTTGGTTTGATGAGAGCTGCTTTGATCAGAGGGCCACTCAAGGATGGTCTGACCCATTGTGGCGAGGGGATTTAGCGAAACGTCGCACCGCCCCGCTGGGGTGCGGAGCGCCCCCAAATGTGTCTGCCACCGCGGTGTATCAGATAAAACCAGGGGGCTGCTGCGCAGCCCAGCGGGGATAAATCCCCTCGCCACAGGGGGTATTTGCAACGCTTACGGTTGGACGACAGCCCCCGGCACCAACGGCAACTCCAGCGTCGCGATGAACCCGCCGCCAGGATGATTACCCAGCACCAGCGTGCCGCCATGGCGTTCGGCGGCACGGCGTGCGATGGCCAGGCCCAGTCCGTGACCGGCGGCGGTCTGGCCGGGGGCGCGGTAGAACGGCTCGGCCAATTGCCCCAGGTGTTCGGCCTCCACGCCTGGCCCGTGGTCGCGCACGCTGATCATGATCCGTTCGCCCTGGCGCGCCGCGCGCATTTCGATCGATTGCCCGGCCGGATTGAAGCGCTGGGCGTTGCGCAGCAGGTTGTCCACCGCTCGCTCGATCATGGTTGGCCAGCCCTTGAGGGTCAGGTCCGCCTCGGTTTCGAGCTGCACGGTTTGTTCCGGTGAGGCCAGTTGCGCATCTTTTTGCAGGGTGACCAGCAAGCCGTTGAGTTCCACCTCTTCGGCGCTGGCGTTGTCGGCATCGACCCGGGCTAACACCAGGATTTCGCTGATCAGTGCTTCCAGGCGATCGCATTCGCGGGTCAGGCGTGGCCAGAGCTTCTCACGCTCCTCAGGACTGGCCCGTTCAGCCAATGCCAGGGCAATGCGCAGCCGGGCCAGGGGCGAGCGCAGTTCGTGGGAGACGTCGCGCAGCAGTTGTCGCTGGCTGGTGATCAAGCTTTGCAGGCGCGCGCCCATGCGGTTGAAGTCAGTGGCCAGTACACCGAATTCGTCCCGCCGGTTGGCCAGTTTGGCAAGGCTGTTCTGTTGGTAGGTGGCTTGCCCCAAGTCATGCACGGCGCCGCGCAGGCGACTCAGTGGCCGGGTGATGGAGAAGGTCACCAACAAGCTGAACAGGGTCAGCACCACCAACGCGATCCCTAGCGCACTGAGGGGCAAGAGCAGGCTCTCGCGGTGCCAGGCGTCCAGTTCAGGATGGGGAATACGGTAGATGAACAGGTAAGTGTCGCCGGTTTTGGCGCTGGTGAACTCGTCGGTCAGCCGCCGCCAGGGCAGGCGCTTTTGTCGTGCCTCGAAGGCGGCGGCGCGAGGTGGGAAGGTGCCGCGTACCACCGGGTCACCGCTCTCGTTGAGTACCTGGACGTCGATGCGGTACTGGCGCTTGCGCTGTTGCAGGATGTCCTGGGCGGCCTCTTCGCCCTGGCTTTCATAGGTTTGCGTCCACTCTGCGGCCAGGGTATTGAGGCCCGGATGGCGGCTGAGGATCCAGGCGTCCTGGTTGAGCATGTGGCCCATCAAGAGTGAAAGGCCTGCAACCAGGGCGATGGCCAGCCAGAAACTGGCCAGGATGCGCCAGAACAATGAACGCACGGTAAATCCTCGAAAACAAAGAAAGCCCAACGGCGACTTGCCGTTGGGCTGGGGGCTTCAGTGCATTATTGCGCTTTTTGCGGCTGTTGCGCTTTCCAGGCCTTGAACTCAGCCCACTCGGCGCGACGCTCGGCCTGTTTCTTCTGGATCGCGTCGAACTCTTTCTGCTGTTCAGGCTTCAGCAGCCCGCGGATCTGGGCATCGATCTTCTGATGCCGGGCTTGCATTTCGTCCTGCATGGCTTTCTGGTCGGCTGGCGACAGCTTGGCCAGGTACTTGTCTACCAGCTCGCGTTGTTCGTGGCGCTGTTCGCCCATGATCCGGCGAATCTGCTGGCGCTGTTCGCGGCTCAGGTCCAGTTGGCTGTACGGGCCTTTGTCGTGCATCTGGCCGCCGTGGCGTGGGCCGTCCATTGGTCCCATCGGGCCGGCGCCTTCGGGCATGGCCATGGCGACGGTCGGCAGGGCGGCGGCGAACATCAGAGCGATAAGGGTCTTGCGCATGGTGTGTCTCCTTGTCTCATTCCCGGTCAGTTCCGGATGAGTGCAGATTACGGAGATCAAGGTCAGCGGCGGTCAGGGGAGGGTAAAGCTTGGGTAAAGACGGTTTGGTGCGGACCTGACAAATCTGCAGGGCCGAACACTAAACCCTGTGGAAGCAAGGCTTGCCCGCGATGAAGATAACGCGGTCTCTGAGGGAACCGAGGCGCCTGCATCGCGAGCAAGCTTTGCTCCCACAGCCCAGCAGGGCGGCGCCACAAGGGATCAGTGTCGTGCTTAGAGGCTGTAGTAATAGCCCCGGCTACGCAGCGCCACGATGCGCGGGCGGCCGTCGGGGTGGGGGCCGATTTTCTTGCGCAGGTTGCTCACGTGCATATCGAGGCTGCGGTCGTACAGGGTCAGCTTGCGGCCCAGGGCGATCTGCGCCAGTACCTGCTTGTCCAGCGGCTCGCCCGGCTGCTTGAGCAACGCTTCGAGCAGGCGGCTTTCGGAAACGGTGAGGGTCTGTTCCTGTTCATCGATGCTGACCACGCCACGCACCGGGCTGAAAGTCAGGTCACCCAGCTCGATCTGGCTGGACACCGCCGTCGGGTGGCTGCGGCGTAGCACGGCGCGCAGGCGGGCGGTCAGTTCGCGGGGGTCGCAGGGCTTGGCCAGGTAGTCATCGGCGCCCAGTTCCAGGCCGAGGATACGGTCCAGCGGTTCTCCCCGGGCCGACAGCATCAGCACCGGCAGCTCCGGGTGATCGTTGCGCAATTGCTTGAGCAGTTCCAGGCCACTGCCGTCGGGCAGCATCACGTCCAGTACCACGGCTGCCGGGGAGGTTTCGGCCAGGGCCTTGCGGGCACTTTGGCCATCGTGACAGGCCCGGACCTGAAAACCTTCCTGGCTCAACCAGCTTACGAGGAGCTCACACAGCTCCTGGTCATCGTCTATCAGTAACAGCTCGCTCATGACTCACTCAATTTAGCCATTGCCGACGTTGTCTACGTCCACCGCTGGCAAAGATACCGCACAGCAGGGCCAATAGCGCTACCCCGGCACCAATGACAAACCATTGCTGTTGATCGGTCAACAGGCGTGGCAGCGGGCTTGCCTGGGCTTCCTTGAGTTGCAGCTTCAGTCGCTGGTTTTCCTGGCGCAGCCTGGCCAGCAATGCGCTCTCGCGTGCACTGTCAGCGCTTTGCAATTGCTTGCTCAGTTCTTCACGCTGGCGTTCGCTGTCTTTCAAGCGTTGCTGCAGTTCGGCGATCTGGCCACCGGCGCTCAGGGACAAGGGCGCCGAATGACTGCCCTCGGTGCTCTCCTGGCCATGGGCGGGTGCCCCGATCGTCAACGTGACCAATAACAGGCACAACGGACCTTTGCGCATTGCAACTCCTGAATTCCAATCGAGATTAGACAGGTTGTCGGCAGGCAAATGAGAAAGATGAGCAACTGGGGGCAATGAGCCCTGAAGGCTCATCGCGCCAGGGGGATTTACGGCATGACTTGCTTGAATGGCTTGACCACGACATTGGCATAGACGCCGGCCACAACGAACGGGTCGGCCTCGGCCCACTGCTGCGCAGCGGCCAGGGAGTCGAACTCGACCACCATCAGGCTGCCACTGAAACCCGCGGCGCCCGGGTCATTGCTGTCCACCGCCGGATGCGGGCCGGCCAGCACTACGCGGCCTTCGTCCTGGAGTTTTTGCAGGCGCTCCAGGTGCGCGGGACGAGCGGCCTGGCGTTTTTCCAGGGAGTTGGCGACGTCGGTAGCAATGATTGCGTAGAGCATGTCAGTCCTCGGTTTTTGGCGTGGTGGGGTCGGCATCATGCAGATGACGGGACAGGTAGATACCCTGGCCAATCAGGAACAACAGCGTCATGCCCAGGCTACCGAAGACCTTGAAGTCGACCCAGTACTCCTGGAACGTGAACGCAACGAACAGGTTGGCGGCGCCGCAGAACAGGAAAAACGCGATCCAGGCGATGTTCAACCGGGTCCAGATCAGTTCCGGCAGGTTGATGGCATGGCCCATGATGCGCTTGATCAGCAGGCGGTCACCGATGAAGTGGCTGCCGATGAAAGCGAGGGCGAACAGCCAGTTGACCACCGGGGCCTTCCATTTGAGGAAGGTTTCGCTGTGGAAGGCCAGGGTCAGGCTGCCGAACACGAGGCAGGCGATCAGGGTCAGCCACTGGCTCTTCTCCAGCTTGCGCTGGGACACGAACAGTGCGCCGTAGACCACCAGGGAGCTGATGATCAGCACTGCCGTGGCGCTGTAAATACCGCCTACAGTCAAGGAATGACCGGCGAAGTCGACGGCCCGGGGATCAAGTTTGTAGACGATGAAAAACAGCAGGAGCGGGATGAAGTCGATGAATTGTTTCACAGTGGCAGCCAGAAGCAGGATGTGGCGGCATAATAACAAACATCCTTGGCCGCGATAGGGCCAGCTGATTTGAGGTAACAAACTCTCGTGAATGTTGATTTGCACTGCCATAGCACGGCCTCCGATGGCGCCCTGGCGCCTGCGGTTCTGGTGGCGCGGGCGTTCGAGCACGGCGTGCGAGTCCTGGCCCTGACCGATCACGACACCCTCGAAGGCCTCGACGAGGCCCGCAGTGCCGCCACGGCGCTGGGCATGCAGCTGGTCAATGGGGTCGAGCTGTCCTGTACCTGGGGCGGGGCGACCATCCATGTGCTGGGCTACGGCTTTGATGTGAATGCGCCGGCGTTGGTCCAGGCCATTGCACAACTGCGCGACGGGCGCTGGCTGCGTTCCGAAGAGATCAGCCGCAAGCTGGCCCTCAAGGGCATGCCCGGTGCGCTGGACGGCGCGCGGCAGATCCAGCAGGCACTGGGCGACAGTGGCAACGCACCGGCTCGGCCACACTTTGCCGACTGGATGGTGCGCGAAGGGTTCGTCAAGGACCGCGCCGAAGCGTTCCGCAAATGGCTGGGGGCCGGCAAGCTGGGGGACGTCAAGCAGCACTGGCCAACGCTGGAAGAAACCGTCGGCACCCTGCGGGCTGCTGGCGCCTGGGTCAGCCTGGCACATCCATGGCACTATGACTTCACTCGCAGCAAGCGCCGCCGTCTGGTCGCCGACTATATTCAAGCGGGGGGCCATGCCATTGAGGTGGTCAACGGCCATCAGCCTGCCGAGCAGGTTGGCAGCCTGGCGATCCTGGCCCGTGAGTTCGGCCTGCTGGTCACCGCCGGCAGTGATTTCCATGGCCCTGGGGGCTGGTCCGAGATTGGCGAATACCGCCCGTTGCCGGAAGATCTGCCACCACTCTGGTGTAGATTCAAACATGATCCCGTTACCGCCGCCGTCTGAACAGGTAGAACACGTGAGTCAATTTTTCCAGATTCATCCGGAAAACCCGCAAGCGCGCCTGATCAAACAGGCCGTGGAGATCATTCGTGGCGGTGGCGTGGTGGTCTATCCCACCGACTCGTCCTACGCCATCGGTTGCCAGATCGGCGACAAGAATGCCGTTGAGCGTGTCAGACGCCTGCGTCAACTGGACGACAAGCACAACTTCGCGCTCATCTGCAGCGACCTGTCGCAGTTGGGCCTGTTCGCCAAGATCGACACCGGCACCTTCCGCTTGCTCAAGGCGCATTTGCCGGGGCCGTACACCTTCATTCTCAATGCCACGCGGGAAGTCCCGCGGCTGTTGCTGCACCCGAAAAAACGCACCATCGGCCTGCGGGTGCCGAGCCATCCCATTGCCCTGGCGCTGCTGGCGGAACTGGGTGAGCCGCTGATGAGCGTGACGCTGATCATGCCCGGCGAGACCGATCCGCTGACCGATCCCTATGAAATGCGCCAGATCCTCGAGCATCAGGTGGACCTGATCATCGACGGCGGTTTCGGCGGCATGTCGGCGTCTACGGTGATCAATCTGGCCGATGGCGAGCCCCAGGTGGTGCGCGTCGGTTGTGGCGATCCGACGCCGTTCATGGTCGAGGCCTGAATGTCCGCCGTGGAAACCGCCGTGGACAGTGCAGACAGCCAGGCCGGCGCACAGCAGGAGTTGCCGTTCGCCATGGTCTATGGCCAGGCGGTCATGGAAATGCCCCTGGACCTGTACATTCCGCCCGATGCGCTGGAAGTGTTCCTCGAAGCCTTCGAGGGCCCGCTTGACCTGCTGCTGTACCTGATCCGCAAACAGAACATCAACATCCTCGACATCCCCGTGGCGGAAATCACCCGCCAGTACATGGGCTACGTCGAGTTGATGCAGTCGGTGCGCCTGGAACTGGCGGCCGAGTACCTGGTGATGGCGGCCATGCTCGCCGAGATCAAATCGCGGATGTTGCTGCCGCGCTCGGCGGAGGTCGAACAGGAAGAAGACGATCCTCGGGCCGAGCTGATCCGCCGCTTGCAGGAGTACGAACGCTTCAAGGCCGCAGCCGAAGGCCTCGATGGTTTGAACCGGGTCGGGCGCGACGTGGTGGTGCCCAAGCTCGATGCCCCCGAGGCACGGGCGCGCAAGTTGCTGCCGGATGTGAGCCTGGAAGAGTTGCTGATGTCCATGGCCGAGGTCCTGCGCCGGGGCGATATGTTTGAAAGTCACCAGGTCAGCCGCGAAGCGCTGTCCACCCGCGAGCGCATGAGTGATGTGCTGGAGCGGCTCAAGGGCGGCGGCTTTGTGCCGTTCGTCGAGCTGTTCACCGCCGAGGAAGGACGCTTAGGGGTGGTGGTGACGTTTATGGCGGTCCTGGAATTGGTCAAGGAATCCTTGGTCGAGCTGGTGCAGAATGAGCCGTTCGCAGCGATCCACGTGCGGGCACGAGCCGAATAACGAGCAAATCAATGAATCTGACTGAACCCCGCGAGCTGGCCCCCTTGCTTGAAGCTTTCCTGTTGGCCTCGGGAAAGCCGCAATCAATGGAGCGCTTGTTCGAACTTTTCGAAGAAGGCGAGCGGCCTGAGCCGGCCGTATTCAAGAAAGCCCTGACGCTGTTGGGCAAGTCCTGCGAGGGGCGGGCCTTCGAACTCAAGGAAGTGGCGTCCGGTTATCGCCTGCAGATCCGCGAGAAGTTTGCGCCATGGGTCGGGCGCCTGTGGGAGGAGCGGCCGCAGCGCTACTCCCGCGCCATGCTCGAAACCATGGCATTGATTGCCTATCGCCAACCGATCACCCGCGGCGAGATCGAAGATGTGCGCGGCGTGGCGGTCAACAGCCATATCGTCAAGACGCTGTTGGAGCGCGAGTGGATCCGCGTCGTCGGCTATCGCGATGTGCCGGGCAAACCGGCGATGTTCGCCACCACCAAGGCCTTTCTCGATCACTTCAACCTGAAGAACCTGGATGACCTGCCGCCGCTGGCCGAACTGCGGGAGCTGGAACCCGAACCGATGCTGGAGTTCGACGACGCCCCGGTGCCCCAGGGTCTGCAGGAATTGGCCGATGCCAGTGCCGAGCCTGAGGAACCGAAGGAAGAGACCAGTTTCCACTCGTTGTTGCTGGAGCTGGACACCATGGAGGAGGGCTTGAAGACCGATTTCGATGACCTGCTGCGTGAGGGGCCGGGGCCTGAGGATGAGTCGGATGAGTTGCCAGAGCCTGACAGCGAGTCGGAACCTGAGCCAGAGCCGGAAGAAGATATCCTCGGCGTTGCCGAAGCCCGGGAAAAACTGCTGGCCGCCGTCGCCGCCCTTGAACCACGCGAACCCGAGCCGGAACTGAGCGACGAAGAAGCCGAAGCCCGGGCCTTGGCTGAAGCGATTGAAAACGAACGGCGCCAGTTCGACGATTGATCCGATTTTTGTCGCCGATATTGCTGATTCACCACAACTCCTGTGGGAGCGGGCTTGCTCGCGAAGGCGGTGGGTCAGCTAGCACTGATTAACCTGACACGCCCTCTTCGCGAGCAAGCCCGCTCCCACATGGATGATGCAATGCATCATGAGCGCCAACCGGGAGCCACCGGTCGGCGGAAAAAGCGCCGGGCGCTGGTTGATCAGCTAGTCTCTGATGCGCAATCGCCTCAACGAGCGTATGATTCGCGACCCTTTGGCGATCCCTTCGTCGAAGACCCGTTTTCAAAGCGTCAGGCCAAGCCTGACCCGACCACACCGGGAGGTGCCCAGAATGAAAGACCAAGACCAGAACGACAGCCAGGAAATCGGCCCAGCAGGCGAGAAGCTGCAAAAAGTCCTCGCCCGTATCGGCGTCGGCTCGCGCCGTGACGTGGAAGCCTGGATCACCCAGGGCCGGATCAAGGTCAACGGCAAAGATGCCACCTTGGGCCTGCGTGTCGACATGCACGACGCCATCACCATCGATGGCAAGGTGATCAAGCGCGAAGAGGCCGCCGAAACGGTGCGCCGCGTGATCATGTACAACAAACCCGACGGCGAGATCTGCACCCGTGACGACCCGGAAGGCCGTCCGACGGTGTTCGACAAGATGCCGCGTCCCAAAGAAGGCCGCTGGATCAACATCGGTCGCCTGGACATCAACACCACCGGTTTGCTGATGTTTACCACCGACGGTGAACTGGCCAACCGCTTGATGCACCCGTCCTACGAGATGGACCGCGAATACGCCGTGCGTGTGCGTGGCGAAGTCGACGACGAGATGATCGAGCGTCTCAAGGCCGGCGTTGTGCTGGAAGACGGCCCGGCGCGTTTCACCGACATCAAGCAGGCGCCTGGCGGTGAAGGTTTCAACCACTGGTACCACTGCGTGGTGATGGAAGGCCGTAACCGTGAAGTGCGGCGTTTGTGGGAATCCCAGGGGCTGGTGGTCAGCCGCCTGAAGCGCGTGCGTTTCGGCCCGGTGTTCCTCAACTCCGACCTGCCGATGGGCCGCTGGCGCGAAATGAGCCAGTACGAAGTCGACATCCTGGCGGCCGAAGTGGGCCTCAAGCCGGTGGCAATGCCGCAGATGACCGCCAAGAGCAAGGACAAGCTGGAGCGGATGCAGCGTAAATCCTCGCGCCCGATGGGCAAGACCGAGCGCGTGCGTACGCTGCGTCCGGCTGCTGAAGGTGCGCCGACTGGCCCGCGTCCTTCGCGCGAGCCGCAGATCGAAGGCGAACGCCCGGCCCGCAAGCCTGCACCCCGTCAGGACGGCGAGCGGGGTCCACGCACGCCGCGTCCGGCCAATGGTCGCACTGAGCGCGGCGAAGGTCGCGGTGCCCCGGCTGGTCGCGGTACGCCAGTCGCCGATCGCCCGGTCGACACCAAGCGCCCGGCCAAGCCAGCGCCGAAAAAACGCCCGGGTATCATCCTGGCCGACCGCGATGCGCCATCGGGTAAACGCCGTGGTGCACCGGCAGGTTCGGGACAGCGTCCGGGGTTTGGGCGTCGTAAGCCGGAGTGATCGGCAGCCGCCCATGAAAAACGCCAACCTTCGGGTTGGCGTTTTTTTTGAGCAGGCTTTAGTGATGGGGCGCAGGTGAGTCCGCCTTCGCGAGCAAGCCCGCTCCCACATTTGATCTTCAGTGGACATAGCATTTGTGATCACCGGCGATCCAGTGTGGGAGCGAGCCTGCTCGCGAAGAGGCCAGTAGCCTCGCAGCCACCTCTAAAGCACAAACCGCCCATCAAACATCGGCTCATTATCCAGCGCCAACATCCCCTTCTCGAAAATCAGATCCAGGTGATGGCTGCCCTTGGCCCCGCCGCCGAGCCCCAGGTGTAGGCCGCAATGCCGTTCTTCGAAACCGGCATTGCGGGCGTACAGGCTCTTGACCCCTTCGTTGGTGCCAATCCCCAGTTCCTCGATGCGGCGGTTGGACGGGTTGGCGTCCAGGTATTTGTTGAAGTCGTGCTCCAGGCCCGGTACGTCGGTGGCGATTTTCTGGATGGTGGAGTCTTCGATCCACAGCTCCAGCGGCGATTGCAGCACGCCGTATTTGCGCGCGAACGGGATGGTGCTCAGGAAGGTGCCGACGAAATTCACTCGGCCATTGATGGTGTCGCTGTGGGTGGCGATTTCGCCGGGGGCCAGGTCGTAGTTGCCGAGGCCGTTGATGTCGGTCCATTTTTTCACGCCGCCCAGGGCGGTGTCGAAATACGAACCGTGGTCATCCTGGAAACTCAAGGTCGTCGCCTGGGACATGCGCCGGATCAGGTGACTGTTGAGCCCGGCGATACGCTGGGGAATCACGCTGAAGGTGTCGTAGAAGTAGTCGCCGTAGTCCTTGAACAGCAGTGATTTCTTCCAGTTGTCGGCCATCACGCCTTGCAGCGCGCGGACAAAGTCCGGGCCGTCGGGGCGAGGGTTGGGCAAGGTGGAGGAGTCGTAGAAGAAAATATACAGATCGCTGTCGGCAATGGCCTTGGACAGGCGTTCCGTGGGTTCAAGGTCCAGGCGCATGGCGCTGAACCGGAAGGGCGAGCCGCTGCCCGCCTGCTCGGCAATGGCGCCGGTCAGCGCTTCGTAGTCAGCGGTATGGCCGAGCAACACCTTGGCGGGTTGGATGCCGGCCAGGGCGGGATGGTGTTCGAGGTAGTAAAGGAAATGTGAGATGGCTCGTTGTGTGTCCATGCTTTTTCTTCCCTGACAAGTTCATTTAACGTCCCTGACAGCCGGCAACTAGTGGCGGAGTCGACCGGCCGGATCGCCTCCGCCGGGCGGTGCCTACAGAGGCCACATCGCCGTGCCGAACGGAACGACGGCGTCGGCCTGCATCATTTCAACGGCGGCTTCATGGGTTGGGGCTTCAAACCATTCGTCCAGTTGCAGTTCGGTTTCCAAGTCTTTGTCCAGTGCTTGCATAGTGAATCTCCTAGATGACTTTTACGGAAATTTGCGGGTCGATTCGGCGAATGGAAACAGGCCGGCAACGGCACCGCAGAACTTGTCGGCACGATGCCTTGGCAAGTCGGTGGAAACCTAGTCGAGGGTTTTTTGGATTGCAAAAAAATAATTTTTATTTTTTTTGTATGAACTTTTTGTTCCATTTTCAGTGACAACATTACTCATTCAAAAACAGCCGCCTGGGTGTTTTTTTAAATAGGTAGCTACCTACCGTCAATTTGCAGTCAGCCTACGGAAATTTCCTCTTTGGAAAGTTTGCGTTACGCACCGTAAAGGAATGCTGACGATTTTTGCCTTGTGAACGGGCCGCTATCGGCGTTTAGGGTGGCTGTAAGAAAAAGCTGCCGAGGGCCCCGGTTTGACGCGTTTTTTGATACTTCGCAGCGCTTGTTTCAGGCCAACGGGAAGGGTCAGATGCGGGCCATACCTGAAGTGCGGGGGGAGACGCTGATCCGGTGGTGTCTGGCAGCAGGAGGGCCGCAGTGTACAATGCGCGGCGTTTTACTGTGACCCTTCGCGTACCCACGCATTTTCAAGGTTATCCGCCTTGTTCACTCCGCCACGCCACAAACGTGTCGGGTTCGATTTCGTCACAGATAAAAACAAATAGGTGACGCATGACCGCTGTAGAAAATACCCATTCGGGCGAGCTGAAACGCGGCCTGAAAAATCGCCACATTCAACTGATCGCCCTCGGTGGCGCGATCGGTACCGGCCTGTTCCTCGGCTCGGCGGGGGTGCTGAAATCAGCCGGCCCGTCGATGATCCTGGGCTACGCCATCTGCGGCTTCATCGCCTTCATGATCATGCGCCAGTTGGGCGAAATGATCGTCGAAGAGCCGGTGGCCGGTTCCTTCAGCCACTTTGCCCATAAGTACTGGGGCGGTTTCGCCGGGTTCCTGTCGGGTTGGAACTGCTGGATTCTCTACATCCTGGTGGGCATGTCCGAACTGACTGCAGTCGGCAAGTACATCCATTACTGGGCCCCGGACATTCCGACCTGGGTGTCCGCGGCGGCGTTTTTCATCCTGATCAACGTCATCAACCTGGCCAACGTCAAAGTCTTTGGCGAGGCCGAGTTCTGGTTCGCGATCATCAAGGTCGTGGCGATTGTCGGCATGATTGCCCTGGGCAGCTATTTGCTGGTCAGTGGCGACGGCGGGCCGCAAGCGTCGGTGACCAACCTGTGGTCCCACGGTGGGTTTTTCCCCAACGGCGTCAGCGGGCTGGTGATGGCCATGGCGATCATCATGTTCTCCTTCGGTGGCCTGGAAATGCTCGGTTTCACCGCCGCCGAGGCCGATAAACCGAAAACCGTGATTCCCAAGGCCATCAACCAGGTGATCTACCGGATCCTGATTTTCTACATCGGTGCGCTCGTGGTGCTGTTGTCCCTGACCCCTTGGGACAGCCTGCTGACCACACTCAACGCTTCCGGCGACGCCTACAGCGGCAGCCCGTTCGTGCAGGTGTTCTCGATGCTGGGTAGCAACACCGCGGCGCATATCCTCAACTTCGTCGTGCTGACCGCCGCGCTGTCGGTGTACAACAGCGGCACCTATTGCAACAGCCGCATGTTGCTGGGCATGGCCGAGCAGGGCGATGCACCCAAGGCCTTGTCCAAGATCGACAAGCGCGGCGTGCCGGTGCGTTCGATCCTCGCCTCGGCGGCGGTCACGCTGGTGGCGGTGCTGTTGAATTACCTGATCCCGCAACATGCGCTGGAGTTGCTGATGTCGCTGGTGGTCGCGACCCTGGTGATCAACTGGGCAATGATCAGCTACTCGCACTTCAAGTTCCGCCAGCACATGAACCAGACCCACCAGACGCCGCTGTTCAAGGCGCTGTGGTACCCGTACGGCAACTACCTCTGCCTGGCGTTCGTGGTGTTCATCCTGGGCGTGATGCTGCTGATCCCCGGCATCCAGGTATCGGTCTATGCGATTCCGGTGTGGGTGGTGTTCATGTGGGTGTGCTACGTGATCAAGAACAAGCGCAGTGCCCGGCATGAACTGGCGGTGGCGGCTGCTGCCAAGTAAGCCAGCCTGAAATACAACAAACCCGGCCAAGTGCCGGGTTTGTCGTTTCAGGCAAGACACAAATCCTGTGGAAGCAAGAACTCTGGAAGCAAGAACTCTGGGAACAAGGTCTGTGGGAGCAAGGCTTGCCCGCGATGGCATCGCCTCGGTCCATCAGCTGCACCGAGGTGACTGCATCGCGGGCAAGCCTTGCTCCCACAGACCAATTCCACAGGTCAGGCTCTCGCAATCTTCATTCCAGCTGTTTCGGGTATCCTGTGGGTCCTGATACCGGACACTTTCCATGCTGGTCATTTCCAACACCGTGCACATCCCGGACGCCGAGATCGAGCTGACGGCCATCCGCGCCCAGGGGGCAGGGGGGCAGAACGTCAACAAGGTCTCCAGCGCCGTGCACTTGCGCTTCGACATTCCGGCCTCGTCGCTGCCCGAGTTCTACAAGGAGCGGCTGCTGGCGCTGCGCGACAGTCGCATTACCAGCGACGGTGTATTGATCATCAAGGCCCAGCAATACCGCACGCAGGAACAGAACCGGGCCGATGCCCTGGAGCGCCTGAGCGAACTGATCCTCAGCGCCACCAAGGTCGAAAAGAAGCGCCGTCCGACCAAACCGACCCTGGGTTCGAAAAAGCGTCGCCTGGAATCCAAGACCAAGCGCGGCTCGATCAAGGCCGGGCGCGGCAAGGTGGACTTCTAGCTTTTCTCCCGTTCCTGGCGATGCCTCGGCGCCTGTCGGTACAGGTAGACGCTCAATGCCAACCCGCCCAGGGCCGCGAGTGCGGCGAACAGAAAGATCGAGGCAAAACCGAAGCCGGCGGCAATCGCACCGGCCAGCGGTCCGGTGATCCCCAGCGACAAATCAATGAACAGTGAATAAGCGCCCACCGCCGCCCCGCGGCTGGAGGCCGGCACCAGGTTGACCGCTTCCACGCCCAGCGCCGGAAACACCAGGGAAAAGCCGAAACCGCTCAACGCCGCGCCCGCCAGGGCCCAGTGGGCATCCGGTGCGAGCCACAACAGCAACAGGCCCAGGGTTTCCACCGACAGGCAGGCAATCGCCACGCGAAAGCCACCCAGACGGTTGATCAGGTTGCCGAACAGCAGGCGCGCGCCGATGAAGCTGGCGCCGAACAGGCTCAGGCACAGCACGGCGTTGTCCCAGTGCTGGGTGGCGTAGTACAGGGTGATGAAGGTCGCGATGGTGCCAAACCCGATGGAACCCAGGGCCAGGCCGCAGCCGTGTGGCAGCACACGTCCCAGTACGTGCATGAACGGCAGGCGTTCGCCAGTGACGATGGGCGCGGCGGTTTTGCGCCAGGCCAATGCCAACCCCAGCAAACCGAGCAAGATAATGCTCACGCCCATGCTCCACAGTCCCAGCGCATTGACCAGCCATACCCCCAGCGGTGCGCCGATCGCCAGCGCGCCGTAACTGGCGATACCGTTCCAGGAAATCACTTTGGCGGTATTCGCCGCGCCGACTCGGCCGATGCCCCAGCCAATCGAACCGGAACCGACCAGGCTTTCCGCGCTGCCGAGCACCAGGCGACCGATCAGCAGGCTGATCAGACTGAACGTGGGCAGGTGGGACGTCCAGGCAGACACCAGCATGAACACACCGCTCAGCCCGCAGCCGGCGAGGCCGAACATCACCGCGCGCTTGCTCCCCAGGTTATCGATGATTCGCCCGGCGTAAGGACGACTGAGCAGGGTGGCCAGGTATTGCACGCTGATCACCAACCCGGCGATCACCGCGCCGAAGCCCAGTTCGCCGTGGACGAACCCGGGCAGCACGGCCAGGGGAATGCCGATATTCAGATAGCCGATGAAGGTGAACAGGACGATGGAAACGACTTGCAGCGTGACCGCCAGGGGGCGCTGGGAATCTGACATGGGGTAAAGGTCCACGGAGCAGCAGGATAGATAGGCTGCTTATGATAACGGTGACCGTGGGATCAGGGCGGGGAAAAGTAAAACTATTTGCCCAACGGTGGTTCAGTTGCCGTTCTCACCGCTGACCAGGCGTGTGGTCACCAGTGCGGCAATGGCGTTTTCTTCGCTGCCAAAGCGCGCCAGCAGGGCCGCTTGTTTCTCGGCAGGAAGGCGGGTCCAGATCTCGACCATTTTTTCGGCAGTGCCGATCAGCACGCTGGCCTGGGCTTCGCTGAAGGGAGGGGTGTCATCGGTCATGGAGGGCTCGGGATTCAGGCCGTGTGGAAAGCGCATTTTAGCGCTTTCCACACGGTCTGGTGGTGCGGGTCAATCAGTCTTCGCTGTCGGCCTGGCGGCGTTCAGTGGCTTCTTTGGGCTCGGGTTGCTGGGCGTCTGGTTGCCCTGCGGCTCGTAGCGTGGTCGTCTGCTCAGTGTCGTGCAGGCTTGGGAAGGGGAGATTAGGGATCTCGTGCATATCGCGCTCCTCGCAAAGTCTGTGGATAGATCTGGTAGATCCGCGCTTTTACAAAGCCTGGGCAGGATACAGCAGGAGAAATGACAAAAAGACTTTTAAATCCCGTTGGGCCGACAAAAGGGATTGTCTAGACACGTCATGTTCAATAGTCACGTCGCTTGCGAAATGCCCAGCGGCCGGCAATTAGCGTGAAGGTTGCCACCAGCGCCACCAGGATCCAGAAGCCTTCGGGATCGCCGGCAAGCGGCACGCCACCGACGTTCATGCCAAAGAAACCGGCAATGATGTTGATGGGCAACGCCAATACCGTGACCACCGTCAGGGTGAACAGGGTGCGGTTGCTTTGTTCGTTGAGGTTGGCGGCGATTTCTTCCTGGAGCAGCTTGATCCGTTCGCTCAACGCGGTGAGGTCGTTGATGATCAGGGCGAACTCCTCGGTGGATTTGCGCAGCTCCTTGACGTCTTCTTTCTGCAACCATTGCGGCGGGCGGTTGAGCAGACGCAGCAATGAACCCGGCTCCAAGGCCAGCAAGCGCTGCAAGCGCACCAGCACCCGGCGGTTGCTGCCCAGCTCGGCGCGGTTGGTGGACAGGCGCGAGGACAGCAACTGATCTTCGACCTGATCGACGCTCAGGCTGGTCTTGCGCACGATCTGGGTCAGCACTTCGCCCTGGTCGCGCAGCAAGTGCACGAGTAATTCCACTGGCGAGCGAAAGCACTCGCCGGCCTTCACCGACGAGCGCAGCTTGTCGACCGAGTGCAGGGGTTGCAGCCGCGCGCTGACGATCAATCGACTGTGCACGCAAACCCACAATGTGGAGACATCCGAGGACACCATGTTGCTGAGGTTGAACACGACATCGTTCACCACGGCCAGCAACGCCGAGTCGACATGCTCGATGCGGGTCGAGCGCGAGCCTTCGTGCAAGGCTTCGAAAAACTCCTGGGGCAGGGCCAGGTGACCTTTCATCCAGCGCTCGCACGCAGCGTGGGCCAGGTTCAAGTGCAGCCAGAGGAACTCATCCGAGTCTTGCGGGTGTTGCAGGCTCCGTAAGGCCTGGGCCGAATCGATCTCCTGCCCGCGTTCGCCGGGGCGGAAACGGAACCCGTAAAGCAGGCCGAACAGGTCCGGATCACGGTGGCTTTGATCGATGCTGTGGTTCATGAAGTCTCGCTGGCGGGAAGTGCCTGTGGCGGCTACAGGTTCACTTGAACGCCATCTTCGCAAGCTTTCTTGATGGTTTTGTGACAGTTCCTTTCGCACTGCCAAGCTGGCGCTACCGGCCGTCGCCAAGGTTCAAGAATGCCCCGCGCAGGCCGATGGTATGTGCATATCCCCCGTATTGGGGGGGCGACGCGGTGTGTTGCGGACATGGAGGTCGGGACGTCGTTCCTGTTCTCCTTGCTTAGAGATTGCTCCCCATGATTCTACAAAAATCCCTTCGAGCCCAGATTCTCGCCCTGTTGAGCGGCAGCCTGCTGGCGATATTGCTGATCGCCCTGGCGTCCTTTCATTTCCTTTCCAATGGTGTCCAGAACTATCGCAACCTGATCGATGGGCCGTTGCGTGCCTCGCAGTTGATTGACGAGGCCAACCTGCAGTTCAAGGTGCAGGTGCAGGAATGGAAAAACGTCCTGCTGCGCGGCAAGCAGCCGGCGGACCTGGATAAATACTGGAAGCAGTTCGAGGAGCGTCAGCGTGATGTCCAAGGCCTCCTTGGTGAGTTGAGCGGGCGTGAAGGCGTGCCGGCGCCGATCAAGACGCGTATCGAGACCCTGCGCGATGAACATCGTCAGTTGGGCGTCGCCTACCAAAAGGGCCGTGACGCATTTGTCGCCTCCGGTGGCGATGCGGCGGCGGGTGATGCGGCGGTCAAGGGCGTGGACCGTGCGGCCAGTGAGCAAATGAGCGCGCTGGTGGTGGAGCTGCGCAAGCTGGGCACCGAGCAATCGACGCTGATCAGTGCCGGTGCCGATCGCACGATTATGCTGGGCACCGTGATCATGCTGGTGTCGGGCGTGCTGATCGGGTTGTTCAGCCTGTGGCTGGTCAATCGCAACCTGGTTCAGCCGATCCGTAACCTGATCGACTACGTGACCCGACTCAGTCAGGGGCGTTTCGCCGAGCGTGTGACGAGCAACCGTCAGGACGAGCTGGGCAATCTGGCGGTAGCGGCCAACACGTTGCGTGATTTCCTTGCCGAAACCTTTACCCGCCTGCAACGCAGTGCCACGGAACTGGACAGTGCCAGCGGTGAACTCAACTCCATCGCCAGCCTGATGAGCCAGGGCACCAGCGAGCAATTCGAACGCACCGATCAGGTGGCGACGGCGATGAACGAAATGTCCGCCACGGCCCAGGAAGTGGCCCGTCATGCCGCCGACGCGGCGCAGGCGGCCGATGACGCCGATCAATCGGCGCAACAGGGCGGGAAGGTCATGCAGGGGACCATCCACACCATCACCCGGATGCGCGGCGAGATCGCCAACACAGCCACGGTCATCCGTCAGTTGGAAACCGACAGCGGGCGCATCGGCAAGGTGTTGGAGGTGATCCGCGGGATCGCCGAACAGACCAACCTGCTGGCCCTCAATGCTGCCATTGAGGCCGCGCGGGCGGGGGAGGCGGGGCGCGGTTTCGCGGTAGTCGCCGATGAGGTACGCAGCCTGGCCCAGCGCACGGCCTCGTCGATCATCGAGATCAACCAGATTATCCAGACTGTACAAACGGGTGCGGTGGACGCGGCCCATGCCATTGAGAGCGGGCAGTCGCGCAGTGAAGAAAGTGTGGAGCAAGTGACCCAGGCCGGTGTGATGCTCGAACGCATCACCCAGGCTGTCGAAGCGATTCGCGACATGAATCGCCAGATCGCCACTGCAGCCGAAGAGCAGACTTCCGTGGCCGAAGACATTTCCCGCAACCTGACTGAAATCACCTGCATTGCCAGCACTAACCAGGACAATGTGCAGCGCACCGAAGCGGCCAGTCGGGATTTGCACGGTTTGTCAGGACAGTTGAATGAAGTGACGGCGCGGTTGAGTGCCTGACGGTCGTTCGCGACAGGTATTGATAAACGCAAAAGAGCCGCGCAACCCTAAGGTTGCGCGGCTCTTTTTTTGCTGATGGATCAAGTGTCTTGCTTGTTGCTCAAGACTTTGCCGGTGGTGGCATCGAAATCAACATCAAACTCTTTGCCGTCGGCGGTTTTCAATTCGACTTCATATTCATAACCGTTGAAGTGGTTATCCAGGTCGGTGTCGGTGATGGTCGCGCCCGGGTGCAACTTCAGGGCTTCTTCGTTCATCGATTCAAGGGACTTGATCTTGCCTTCCTTGACCAGTTGAGGAATTTGATCGACGCGAACATCCGCCTGGACCAGGCCAGCGGTGAGGGTCAGGGCGGCAGCGGTAAACAGGGCAGTCAACGTTTTCATAGGTCTTTCCTTGGTGTCGTTAAAGGGTGATTCGTTTAAGTGGGCTCAGATTATCTGTGGCAACTTAATTCACCCTTAATTCGGAAAACTTGCAGCGACTGCACCGACCCGGTCCTGATCTTTCAGTAACCGTTCTTCTCCAATAGTTGCGCCACACCGCCTGTTTCGGGACGCTTGAAGTACTTGAGCAACTCACTGGCCCGATTGGTGAAAATGCCATCCACGCCGGCATCCATCACTTTCTTGAAGTCCACCGGCTCATCAACAGTGTAGACATGCACCAGCAGACCCTGGTCATGGGTGTACTGGTTCATCCACGGCTGCACCAGGTCCGCGTAACTCTGGCTGCCGCCATGGGTCAACGCCGCGGATGGCCCGGTACCAATGGCGCCCTGGGCTTTGGCGTACTGAATCCATTTTTCGAATTCAGCCTTGTCCTTGGGTTCCTGCTTGGCGTAATAGGCGGCCTTGTCCGTTTCGCCGGACTCGGCGAAAGGCACCTTGGATTTGGGCTCGATGTTGCCTTCGCCCACCCACAACAGCAGGATCTTCGGCACCTTCGGCATCTCTTTGTGCAGCAGTTCGAGGCTGCTCTTTTCAAAGGTCTGCAAGACCACTTTGCCTTTGCCCTGGCCGACCCCCGTGGCCCGCTTGGCCAGTTTCGACCCGGCCGGGCTCAGCCAGCCGCGGTCCTGCAGTTTGTCCTTCAGGTCGCGCTCGATGCCGGGGAACAGCTTCGGCGCCTTGGTTTCGATGTACAGCCCGGGTTTTTGCTGCGGGTTGCCCTCGGCGATATTGATCACTTCATCGAGGGTCAGGATTTTCAGGCCGGCGAACGAAGGGCGCGCGCGGTCCGGGTAAGCGGTGTTGAACCAACTGCCGGCATCGAGGGTTTTGAGCTCTGCCATGGTGAATTCGTTGGCGGTGCTGCCCTTGCGCTCGGGGAATTTGACCGCGACATCCGTGGTGCGCAGCAGGCTGTCGTCATGCAGGACGAACAACACGCCGTCCTTGCTGCGTTGCAGGTCCAGTTCCAGGTAGTCGGCGCCCAGGTCGCGGGCCAGCTTGTAGGCGGCAGCGGTGGATTCCGGCGCGTCGAACGAGGCGCCGCGGTGGGCGATCACGGCGGGGTGCGGAATGCCCTGGAGGGCTGCCAAGGCCTTGGGGTTCGGGGCCTCGGACGCTTGGGCCTGGCCGAAGCCGAGCAACAGGCTCAGCATCAAGGCGGTGCGGGTGAAGGTGACAGGCATACTCGAAATCCTTTCGTGATTTGCAAAGACCTCTCTTTTAACAATTGAACGCATTCGGCGCTATCGCTAGACCGACATAATCTTTCTCGAAGCAGATTTTTTCCTCGCCTTTGGCGGCTATGCAGACCGTTTGTCTCAGCGGATTTTTTCTGGCATCGAAAGCGGCGAGCGCCTGCGGCGACTTTCTAAATATTTACAAGACACTTCCTGGTCCGCAGCGATTAGCTCGCAGAAACTGCCGTGAATAGCTGTAGTTTCCCGGTTTGTCTGACGTGGCTAAAAACAAGCAATACGCCTTAACAGTTCTAACGGTGTCTCTGTTGTTTTCGGCTCTTACCATGAGCAGCAGAGCGAAACGGCTCGCTCGTATTCTCCATATCAAGGACTAACATGACTATACGATGCACATTGTGGATGGCTAAGCTCGGATTTTTATCGTTGATCGCGTGCGCTGTCCACGCCCAGGCGAAAACAACGGAAGATGCCGGGCAGGCGTATGAGTACTTGAGCGTCACGGAACTCAATCAACGATTGACTGACAATCAGCTTACTTCAGTGGAACTGGTGAATTATCTGAACAACCGGATCCAGGCGCTGGATAAAGAAGGCCCCCATCTCAAGGCTGTCCTTGAACTGAATCCCCAAGCCTTGGCAGATGCCGCGTTACGCGACGGTGAGCGTGCGAGCGGTAACGTTCGAAGTCCATTGCACGGTATACCTATATTAATCAAAGACAATATCAACACGGCGGACCAGATGCAGACTTCCGCCGGCTCACTGGCGATGGTAGGGGTGCCGGCCGCGCAAGATGCGTTCGTCATCGAGCAGCTACGCGACGCCGGCGCCATTATCCTGGGCAAAGCGAACATGAGCGAATGGGCTGGCATGAGGGACTCGGGAGCGCCGCGGGGTTGGAGCGGCCGAGGTGGACAAGGACTCAACCCCCACGTGTTAAGCGCAGGTACGTGTGGCTCCAGCTCCGGCTCGGCTGCCGGCCTGGCTGCAGGTTTTGCGCCGATTTCGGTGGGCACCGAGACCAATGGCTCGATCATCTGCCCATCCGCCGCCAATGGGGTCGTTGGTTTCAAACCCAGTCTTGGGTTAGTGAGTCGCTCGGGTGTCATTCCAATTACCCGGCGGCAGGATACCCCGGGGCCGATGGCCCGCACGGTTTACGATGTCGCTTTGCTATTGAACCAGTTGGCAGGCACCGACCCCACCGACCCACCTACCGCGGATGCTCCGCAAGGCACCGATTACACCAGCGCTTTAACGACCGAGGCGTTGCAAGGGAAACGGATTGGCGTGGTTTTGGATGAGGGACAAAGATTCAGTGGTACTTTTCCACTGTTACCCCCCGTTATAAGGACCCTGGATCGTTCGCAATGTGATTTAGGTAACGGGATGGTGCACGACCTCAGCCCTCAATTTTGCGCAGCACTGAAAACCGTTCAGGGTAATGGAGCTACTCTGGTCCCGGTGACTTTAAGTTTGCCGGATATTAGTAATTATTTTCAGGTGATGATGGCGGGGATGAAGCTCGAATTGCAGGCTTACTTGAATACGCGTAGCGGTTTGCCAATTGCGACTATTGACCATTTGATTGATTTCAACGAGCAAAATCCGGTGCAAGAGAACTATGGCCAGCGGATGCTTGAGCAAATCAATGCGCAAACGTTGAATGAAGAGGAAATCAATGCTCTATGGCAGCCGATACAGGTCAGTTTTAAAAATATGATTGACACACAATTCCGCGATCACACGCTGGATGCCATGGTGGCTGACCTTGACGGTATAGCCCAGCCGAGTACGGCAATTGCTGGCTATCCTATTATCACCGTACCGACCGGTGTGGAGCAGAGCGGTGAGCCAACTTCTATATTGTTTATCGGTTCCATGTGGGGAGACGCCGGGTTGTTGGGGTTTGCCTATGCCTATGAGCAAGCCTCATTAGAACTGGTCCATCCAATCTTCAGGCCATAACGAGGTATCAACCTGATGGTCCGGGCCGGTCGATCTCCTTTCGACTCTGCCCGGTTCATCAAGCTCGATTAATCGAAACTGCGACGGATACCTCTGTTGTGATGCTTTTCAAGCAGGTCTACGGTAATCTCGGTCGCATCAGTTTCCCCGGCAGAGGGAGACCTTAAATTCTGTGTTCGCTTGTCCTGCGTGTAAACCATCGATCAGACGTCCCGAGGGACGTATCCATGAGGTTTACCATGCGCACCACTTCGACATTCATCTGCCAGGCCGCCGACCAGCTCAAGGGTTTTGTTGGCCTGAACCGCAAGACCGGCCAATACATCGTGCGGTTCAGCGAAGACGCTTTCGGCATGGACGTGGCCGACGACGGCATTATCCCCACCTGCGAATTTGTCTGGGCCCCTGTGGCAGACGGCACCATGGCCTTGAGTCGCGAGCGCATCCAGTTGCTGCTGGACCAGAACATCGACGACCGGATCAATCTTTGCGAACCTTTGCGGGTGTACATGGCCCGCAGCGACCTGCCGGAAATCGTCGCGGTGCGGCAGTTGGTGACAGGCTGAGCCTCAATCTTGAACTGAACAGAAACCCTGTGGGAGCGAGCTTGCTCGCGATAGCGGCGGCACATTCAACATCGCTGCAAGCTGACCCACCGCTATCGCGAGCAAGCTCAGCTCCCACAGGGGATTTGTGGTGAAGGCGGGATCTGTGAACACCCGAGATTCAGTGTGGGAGCAAGGCTTGCTCGCGATAGCGGCGGCACATTCAACATCGCTGCAAGCTGACCCACCGCTATCGCGAGCAAGCTCAGCTCCCACAGGGGATTTGTGGTGAAGGCGGGATCTGTGAACACCCGAGATTCAGTGTGGGAGCAAGGCTTGCCCGCGATGGCGGCGGCACATTCAACATCGCTGCAAGCTGACCCACCGCTATCGCGAGCAAGCTCAGCTCCCACAGGGGATTTTTGGTGAAGGCGGGATCTGTGAACACCCGAGATTCAGTGTGGGAGCAAGGCTTGCCCGCGATGGCGGCGGCACATTCAACATCGCTGCAAGCTGACCCACCGCTATCGCGAGCAAGCTCAGCTCCCACAGGGGATTTTTGGTGAAGGCGGGATCTGTGAACACCCCGAGATTTAGTGTGGGAGCAAGGCTTGCCCGCGATGGCGGCGGCACATTCAACATCGCTGCAAGCTGACCCACCGCTATCGCGAGCAAGCTCAGCTCCCACAGGGGATTTGTGGTGAAGGTAGGATCTGTGAACCCCCGAGATTCAGTGTGGGAGCAAGGCTTGCCCGCGATGACGGCGGCACATTCAACATCGCTGCAAGCTGACCCACCGCTATCGCGAGCAAGCTCAGCTCCCACAGGGGATTTGTGGTGAAGGCGGGATCTGTGAACACCCGAGATTCAGTGTGGGAGCAAGGCTTGCCCGCGATGGCGGCGGCACATTCAACATCGCTGCAAGCTGACCCACCGCTATCGCGAGCAAGCTCAGCTCCCACAGGGGATTTTTGGTGAAGGCGGGATCTGTGAACACCCCGATCTTCAGTGTGGACGCACGCCTTGCCCGCGA
>NZ_LHVH01000003.1 GCF_001269885.1 Pseudomonas kilonensis | reverse complement strand
CTTCGGAAACATCAACAACTTCAACCACTTGCGCTTCCGATCTCTCGTTAGCGGGAGGCGAATTCTACAGCGTTACTCGCTGCTGTCAACACCTCTTTTTCACCGCTTTCGACCGAGAAGATCGAATCGCCGATAGAGCCAAACAACACCGCTCTATCTGCTCCTTCCGGGCTTCGATGACCTGAAGCCCAACACCTTCGAAACTTACTTAACTCATTGAATCTCAAGGAGTTTTCCGTTTCGACTGCGCCGGAAGTGGGGCGAATTATAGACTTCCAGAATCTGCCGTCAACCCTTAATTTCGCTTTTCTATCAATAAGTTGCGCAGCACTGGAGATCGCCCTTTAAAACGCTCCTCTATATAGAAGAGAACGCTCAAAGAACCCCCGCCTCTCTGAACACCTTCACCGCGGCCTCATCCAAGCCCAGCACTCGCTGCAGCACCTCCAGCGTATGCTCCCCTAATAAAGGGGGCGCATTGCGATATTCCACCGGTGTCTCGGACAGTCGAATCGGACTGGCCACCTGCGGCACGCTACCGGCCAGTACGTGAGGCAATTCCATCGCCAATCCACGCGCCTGCACCTGAGGGTCGGCAAACACCTGGGCAAGGTCGTTGATTGGTCCACACGGCACACCCGCCCGCTCCAATTGAGTCACCCACTCGGCGGTGGTCTTGAACACCGTCGCCTGGCGAATCAACGGAATCAACACCGCCCGATTCGCCACCCGCAGTTTGTTTGTGGCAAAACGCGGGTCGTCAGCCCACTGCGGTTGACCGGCAACCTCAGCGAACTTTCGGAACTGGCCGTCATTACCCACCGTAAGGATGAAATCGCCATCGGCGGTAGGAAAATCCTGATAGGGCACGATGTTCGGATGGGCATTGCCCAACCGCTTCGGCGCATTACCTGTGGTCAGGTAATTCATCGCCTGGTTGGCCAGGCAAGCCACTTGAACATCCAGCAAGGCCATATCGATGTGCTGCCCGCCACCGGCATGATCCCGATGAGCCAGCGCCGCCAAAATAGCAGCAGTCGAATACAGCCCCGTGAGGATATCCGTCAGCGCGACCCCCACCTTCACCGGCCCCGCCCCGTCATCGCCCTCAGGGCGGCCAGTCAGGCTCATCAGCCCCCCCAGCCCCTGAATCATGAAGTCATACCCGGCACGCTTGGCATAAGGGCCCGTCTGGCCAAACCCAGTGATCGAGCAATAGATCAATTGCGGATTGATCGCCTTTAGCGACTCATAGTCCAGGCCATAAGCCGCCAGCCCGCCCACCTTGAAATTCTCGATCAGGATGTCGGACTTGGCCGCCAGCTCTCGCACCAGCCGCTGCCCCTCTGGACGCGTGAAATCGATGGTCACCGACTGCTTATTGCGATTGGCCGACAGATAATAAGCCGCCTCGGTCGTGTTCTCGCCTCGGGCATCCTTCAGGAACGGCGGCCCCCAGGCGCGCGTGTCGTCACCATTGCCGGGACGCTCGACCTTGATGACATCAGCCCCCAGGTCCGCCAGGATCTGTCCGGCCCACGGCCCGGCCAGGACCCTCGATAAATCCAGTACCCGCAGATGCGAAAGCGCGCCCATGAACGTTCTCCTATTAATAGAACGCCTGGATACCGGTTTGAGCACGCCCCAGGATCAGCGCATGAACGTCGTGAGTACCTTCGTAGGTGTTTACGACTTCCAGGTTCACGAGATGACGAGCGATACCGAACTCATCGGAAATACCGTTGCCACCCAGCATGTCCCTCGCCATGCGAGCGATATCCAGGGACTTGCCGCAGGAGTTGCGCTTCATGATCGAGGTGATCTCGACCGCTGCCGTGCCTTCATCTTTCATACGCCCCAGACGCAGGCATCCCTGCAAGGCCAGCGTGATTTCGGTCTGCATGTCGGCCAGCTTCTTCTGGATCAACTGATTGGCAGCCAGCGGACGCCCAAACTGCTGTCGGTCCAGCGTGTACTGGCGAGCGGTGTGCCAGCAGAACTCAGCCGCCCCCAAAGCGCCCCAGGAGATGCCATAACGCGCCGAGTTCAGGCAGGTAAACGGGCCCTTCAGGCCGCGGACATCGGGAAAAATGTTCTCTTCCGGAACGAATACGTTGTCCATCACGATTTCGCCAGTGATGGAGGCGCGCAGGCCGACCTTGCCATGAATAGCCGGCGCACTCAGCCCCTTCCAGCCCTTCTCGAGCACGAAGCCGCGGATATCGCCCGCATCATCCTTACCCCAGACGACAAAGACGTCGGCGATCGGACTGTTGGTGATCCACATTTTGCTACCCGTCAGGCTGTAGCCGCCTTCCACTTTGCGCGCACGAGTAATCATCGCGCCCGGGTCAGAACCATGGTTCGGCTCGGTCAGACCAAAGCAACCGATCCATTCACCAGACGCCAGCTTTGGCAGATACTTCTGTTTTTGCGCCTCGGTACCGAATTCATTGATCGGCACCATGACCAGCGAGGACTGCACGCTCATCATTGAGCGATAACCGGAATCGACGCGCTCGACTTCGCGAGCGATCAGGCCATAGCTGACGTAGTTCAGCCCACTGCCGCCGTACTGTTCAGGAATGGTTGCCCCCAACAGGCCCACCTCACCCATCTCGCGGAAAATCGCCGGGTCGGTCTTCTCATGGCGGAACGCTTCCAGCACCCGCGGCGCGAGCTTCTGCTGGGCGAACTGCTCGGCAGTGTCGCGGATCATGCGTTCTTCTTCGGTGAGCTGCTGATCCAGCAACAATGGATCGATCCAGTTGAAGCTCGCTTTACCGGCCATGAAAGAGTCCTCGCCAATTAAATGGAAATCGTGGATTGATCCTAGGCGCGCTTTCCTACAAGGGCAAACGAGGATTGCGCACTATCTTGTGCTAATTTCTCACTCCGTAAACGCCATAAACCCAGTTTATGTCGATATTGAGTGAGGCTTGCGTACATGCGCCGTAAAATCCCCAGCACCACCGCCCTGATCAGTTTCGAAGCAGCTGCACGCCATGAGAGCTTCACCAAGGCGGCGCACGAGCTTTCTCTTACGCAAGGCGCTATCTGCCGACAGATCGCCAGCCTGGAAGACTTCCTCAGCGTGGAGCTTTTCCGACGCTCACGTCGAGGCGTCAAACTGACCGAAGCCGGCCTTTCCTACAGCCGTCGAGTTGCCACCCAACTGGATGCCGTCGAGCGCGACACGCTTTCAGTAATGGGCCACACCGGTGCGAACGTGATTGAACTGGCCGTCGTGCCGACCTTCGGCACCCAATGGCTGCTGCCACGCCTCAAGGACTTCCAGCAGCAGCATCCGGAAGTCACCGTCAACCTGACCAACCGCACGCGGCCCTTTCTCTTTGCGGACACAGAGTTTGACGCCGCCATCTATTTTGGTGATGCGGACTGGTCCGGTACCGAATCCCACAAACTGATGGGCGAAAATCCGATGCCGGTATGCAGCCCTACCTTACTGGGAGGCCGGACGAGCCTGACACCTGAGGCCATCGCCGAATTGCCCCTGCTCCAGCAGACCACTCGCCCGTATGCGTGGCGCCAGTGGTTCAACGCCCAGAACCTGAACATTGCACGAGACCTGACAGGCCCGCGTTATGAACTATTCTCCATGCTTGCCCAAGCGGCCATGCACGACATGGGCATTGCGCTGATTCCGCCCTTCTTGATCCAGCGCGAGCTGGCAGAGAAACGACTGGTCGTGGCCAACCGCAGCGCGCTATCGAGCATCAAGGCCTACTACCTGATGATTCCAGAGCGAAAGGTCGAATCCGCCTCTCTTCGAGCTTTTCGCGATTGGCTCGTGAAGCAAGCAAGCAACTATCACCTTGATTAATGAAGAAAAACTTAAAACAGACTTAGGTAGTCAACTAACAGAAGACGCTACAGATATAAGTTTATGTCGCATTCAGTCAATCTGTTATGAAGCCCGTGCAGTAGTCTCCAAAGCGTTTAAATACATGGCTTTGAGCCATATTGCGCAGCGCATCAGGGCCTATTCATCTGACCGATGGGAAAAGTTGTCAATTTGAACCTGAATCCTTGGAAAGCACGGCCTACAAGGGATGCCGATCGATAATTGCGACATTCGGTCACAGGGTGACTTGTAGTTAATTTTCCGTCACCCGTCATAATCCCTTGAAGGGCTGAATTTTCGCCTGCAAAATGCCGCGCCCCGCCTGGTTTGGCGGGATCGTGCTGATCGGCCGCCCCAGCCGCACCATCCGAAGTGCCTGGGTTTACTCAATAAGATCACGCAGGAGATTTGACGTGCACATTGGTGTTCCCCTCGAAACCCAAACGGGTGAAACACGGGTTGCTGCTACCCCGGAAACCATCAAGAAGTTGATCGGCCAAGGCCATAAAGTCACTGTTCAAAGCGGCGCCGGCATCAAGGCCAGCGTTATCGACAGTGCCTATGAGGCGGCGGGCGCAAGCATTGGCAGTGCCAGTGATGCATTCGGGGCCGAGCTGATCCTCAAGGTGGTTGCCCCCAGCGACAGCGAACTGGCGCTGATCAAGAGCGGCACCGTTCTGGTGGGCATGCTCAATCCGTTCAACAACGAAACCATCGCCAAGCTGGCCGAAAGCGGTATTACCGCTTTCGCCCTTGAGGCCGCGCCACGAACCTCCCGCGCCCAAAGCCTGGACGTGCTGTCGTCTCAAGCGAACATTGCCGGCTATAAAGCCGTGCTGCTGGCCGCCCACCACTACCCGCGCTTCATGCCAATGCTGATGACCGCCGCAGGCACCGTGAAAGCGGCGCGCGTGCTGATTCTCGGCGCAGGCGTGGCCGGGTTGCAGGCGATTGCCACGGCCAAGCGCCTGGGCGCGGTGATCGAAGCCTCGGATGTGCGTCCGGCGGTCAAGGAACAAATCGAATCCCTTGGCGCCAAGTTCGTCGACGTGCCTTACGAAACCGACGAAGAGCGTGAATGCGCCGTCGGCGTCGGTGGTTACGCCCGGCCGATGCCGGCCAGCTGGATGCAGCGCCAGGCCCAAGCGGTGCACGAGCGCGCCAAGCAGGCGGACATCGTCATCACCACCGCACTGATTCCGGGCCGCAAGGCACCGACACTGCTGAGTGCCGAAACCGTCGCGCAGATGAAACCCGGCTCGGTGGTCATCGACCTCGCGGCAGCCCAGGGTGGTAACTGCCCGCTGACCGTGGCCGACCAGGTCGTGATCGAGAATGGCGTGACCATTTGCGGTCCGACCAACCTGGCCGGTGAAGTCGCGGCAGACGCTTCGGCGCTGTACGCCCGCAACCTGCTGGACTTCCTGAAGCTGGTCTTCACCAAGGAAGGTCAGTTCGACGTGAACCTGGAAGACGACATCGTTGCCGCGTGCCTGATGTGCCGCGACGGCCAAGTCATCCGCAAAAACGCCTAAGCAGGGATTCAGACAATGGAAGAGCTTATCTCCCCCGGTATCTACAACCTGATCATCTTTGTGCTGGCAATTTATGTCGGTTATCACGTGGTCTGGAACGTAACACCCGCGCTGCACACACCATTGATGGCGGTGACCAACGCCATTTCGGCGATCGTGATCGTCGGCGCCATGCTCGCCGCTGCGCTGACCGTAACGCCTCTGGGCAAGACCATGGGCACCCTCGCCGTGGCCCTGGCCGCGGTCAACGTATTCGGTGGCTTCCTGGTGACGCGCCGCATGCTTGAGATGTTCAAGAAAAAAGCCCCGAAAGCCGTAAAAGAAGAGGCGCCCAAGTAATGAGCATGAACCTGGTAACGACGCTCTACCTGATCGCGTCGATCTGCTTCATCCAGGCCCTCAAAGGCCTGTCGCACCCCACCACCTCTCGCCGTGGCAACCTGTTCGGTATGCTCGGCATGGCGCTGGCGGTGATCACCACTGTGGGCCTCATCTATAAGCTCGGTGCTGAGCTGGCCACTGCTGGCATCGGCTACGTCATCGTCGGCCTGCTGGTCGGCGGTACCGCCGGCTCGATCATGGCCAAGCGCGTCGAGATGACCAAGATGCCCGAGCTGGTGGCGTTCATGCACAGCATGATCGGCCTGGCGGCGGTGTTCATTGCCATCGCGGCGGTCGTCGAGCCGCAATCCCTGGGCATCGTCAAGCAACTGGGTGATTCGATTCCGGCCGGTAACCGCCTGGAACTGTTCCTCGGCGCAGCCATTGGTGCAATTACCTTCTCCGGTTCGGTGATCGCCTTCGGCAAGCTCTCCGGCAAGTACAAGTTCCGTCTGTTCCAGGGCGCACCGGTACAGTTTGGTGGCCAGCACAAGCTCAACCTGATCCTGGGCCTGGCAACGCTGGGCCTGGGCCTGACCTTCATGTTCACCGGCAACCTCGGCGCGTTCGCCTTGATGCTGGCCCTGGCCTTTGTTCTGGGCGTGCTGATCATCATCCCGATCGGCGGCGCGGACATGCCGGTGGTGGTCTCGATGCTCAACAGTTATTCCGGTTGGGCCGCCGCGGGTATCGGTTTCTCGCTGAACAACTCGATGCTGATCATTGCCGGTTCGTTGGTGGGTTCGAGCGGTGCGATCCTGTCGTACATCATGTGCAAGGCGATGAACCGCTCGTTCTTCAACGTGCTGCTCGGCGGTTTCGGCAACACAGCAGATGCTGCTGGCCCGGCAGGCTCCAAAGAAGCCCGCCCAGTGAAATCCGGCTCGGCTGACGACGCGACCTTCCTGCTGACCAACGCCGACACGGTGATCATCGTCCCAGGCTACGGCCTGGCGGTGGCACGGGCGCAGCACGCGCTGAAAGAGCTGACCGAGAAGCTGACCCACCACGGTGTGACCGTTAAATACGCGATCCACCCGGTGGCCGGTCGCATGCCCGGGCACATGAACGTATTGCTGGCCGAGGCCGAAGTGCCTTACGACCAGGTGTTCGAGATGGAAGACATCAACTCCGAGTTCGGCCAGGCAGATGTGGTGCTGGTGCTGGGCGCCAACGACGTGGTCAACCCGGCGGCGAAGAACGATCCGAAGTCGCCGATTGCCGGCATGCCGATCCTCGAGGCCTTCAAGGCCAAGACCATCATCGTCAACAAGCGCTCGATGGCCAGCGGCTATGCGGGCCTGGACAACGAACTGTTCTATCTCGACAAGACCATGATGGTGTTCGGTGACGCCAAGAAGGTCATCGAAGACATGGTCAAAGCGGTGGAATAACGCTCACGGCTTCACCATCAACGCCCCGACTTGTCGGGGCGTTTTGATTTGTATCAAGGCCGAACGTTACCGATCCGGTAATAATGTTTTGCCTGAAACCCCCGTAATAGAGGCCTCAAATGCGACCTTTGTAGCGGGTCGGGCACCGCGCGAATTCACTAGACTGCGCATCTTGCTTTCCAGCCCGAGATAACAACCTATGTACCGTGATCGCATCCGCTTGCCTTCGTTATTGAATAAAGTGATGAGCGCTGCCGAAGCAGCCTTGTTGATTCAGGACGGCATGACCGTCGGCATGAGCGGCTTTACCCGCGCCGGAGAAGCGAAAGCAGTGCCCCACGCCCTGGCCGAGCGCGCCAAGGTCACTCCGCTGAAAATCAGCCTGATGACCGGTGCGAGCCTGGGTAACGACCTCGACAAGGAACTCACTGAGGCCGGCGTGCTGGCGCGACGTATGCCATTCCAGGTCGACAGCACGTTGCGCAAGGCGATCAACGCAGGCGAGGTGATGTTCATCGACCAGCATCTCTCGGAAACTGTTGAGCAACTGCGCAACGGCCAGCTCAAGCTGCCCGACATTGCCGTGATCGAAGCGGTGGCCATCACCGAGCAAGGGCATATCGTACCGACCACATCGGTAGGTAACTCGGCCAGTTTCGCCATCTTCGCCCGGCAAGTGATCATCGAGATCAACATGGCCCACAACCCGAACCTGGAAGGCTTGCACGACATCTATATCCCGACTTATCGCCCGACCCGCACCCCGATCCCCCTGGTGAAAGTCGACGACCGTATTGGCAGCCCCGCCATCCCGATCCCGCCGGAAAAAATTGCCGCCATTGTCATCACCAACCAAGGGGACTCGCCTTCGACCGTCGCGCCTCCGGACAGCGACACCCAGGCCATCGCCGATCACCTGATCGACTTCTTCAAGCAGGAAGTTGCAGCCGGGCGCATGACTAACAAGCTCGGGCCGTTGCAGGCCGGGATTGGCAACATCGCCAACGCTGTGATGTGCGGGCTGATCGATTCCCCGTTCGAAGACCTGACCATGTATTCCGAGGTCCTGCAGGACTCGACATTTGACTTGATCGATTCTGGCAAGCTGGGCTTCGCCTCCGGCAGCTCTATCACGCTGTCGAGTCGACGTAACGCCGACGTATTCGGAAATCTGGAAAGGTATAAGGACAAACTGGTCCTGCGCCCGCAGGAAATCTCCAACCATCCCGAAGTCGTACGCCGCCTCGGCATCATTGGTATCAACACCGCGCTGGAGTTCGACCTCTACGGCAACGTCAACTCCACCCACATCTGCGGCACTCGGATGATGAATGGCATTGGCGGTTCGGGGGATTTCGCCCGCAACGCCCACTTGGCGATTTTCGTCACCAAGTCGATTGCCAAGGGCGGCGCCATTTCCAGTGTCGTGCCGATGGTCAGCCATGTGGACCATACCGAACACGATGTCGACATCCTGGTGACCGAGATCGGCCTGGCCGACCTGCGTGGCCTGGCGCCAAGGGAGCGGGCACGAGTGGTCATCGACAACTGCGTGCACCCGTCCTACCGCCAGGCGTTGAATGATTATTTCGAAGCAGCGTGCGCTCTAGGTGGGCATACCCCGCATATCTTGCGCAATGCACTGAGTTGGCACGTCAACCTCGAAGAAACCGGGCGCATGTTGGCCGTCTGATACAGCTGGATCACCGCTATCGCAAATACAGTTTTGATTGGAGGCTGGCACTCAAGCCTGACGCGACAAAAACTGTACTGCTGTACCGGTGTTTTCTTACAGTCTTTTCCCACAAAACATTAGGCAACCACCTAAAACGCACCAATACAGTGCTGATAGGTACAGTTGCCTCAATATTGACCAGTACACCGCTCTTTAACAGTTAACTGGTCTCTCACAATACAGGTGAACTGTATCTAGAGAGACTGGCCAAACGAGAGGATCATGGGCACCAGTTAAACCACTACCTAATCCCGCCACAAGCGGAAGGATGTCAACCATGGAACGTACACTCAGTTCCGAGCTGTTTTTCGAAGACAAAGCTGAAAAAAACCAGGCTTCCCTGCCTCTTCGCGTTATCGCTAACCTGATGTTGTGGCAGCGCCGCATCGCCAGCCGCCACCAACTGGCTCGTCTGGATTCGCGCCTGCTGGCTGACGCCGGTATCAGCGAAGCACAACGTTACGAAGAGCTGAGCAAGCCGTTCTGGCGCTAACTCAGCGTCGCTGGCCCTGACCCACCGGGTCCACCGCCAGCACCGAATTGAACAAACAAGACCCGTCGCGGGAAACCGCGACGGGTCTTGTCGTTTCCGGGCCCGTTTTTTTGAAGACCGGAGAGACATAACAGTTTTCTGACAATCAAAAACATACCAGTACAGTTAATCTTGAGCCGTAGCGCCCAATGCGGGCATCATGCTGCCGATGACTGTTGCAAAGGGCTGTCAGCCAACGCGTTCTGTCCTAATATCGATACGAACGTGGCGAAGCGAGTCGAGCATGCGTCTCTTCTTCCAGCTACACGCACCGGCATCACCTCATCCTTCAAGGAGTTTCCTCATGATCCGTCTTCGCCTGCTCAGCGCAGTTGCCCTGCTGGCCGTAGCCGCCCACTCCAACGCCAGCAGCTTTATCGTTACCACTGACTCGATCGTCGGCGCACTCAAGGCCACGTCCGACGTGACCTCCGATGCAACCTCATCACTGCGGGACAACAAGATCGTTCAAGCCGCCCGTGATGACGCCGCCAGCTTCGTGGCCAGCGAAGGCGCCATCCGGGGTGTGAAACTGGAAAGTGCCCTGGATTACATCCGCCAGCAGGCACCACAGCTCAACGCCACCGATGCACAGCTGGCCCAGGCTATCCTGGTGATCTGATGCAACATGAAACATCGGGCACCAAATGGTGTTCCGATGTTTCAGCGCTGGCTCTGGCCCGCAGGTTTGCGCTAGCCTTCAGGCTCGCCATCAACCGTCGAGCCCCATGCGTTTTTACTCAGATCTGTTCATCGCGTCTTTCTTCGTCGTTTTTTGTTGGTCTGTTCCGGCCCATGCTTTCGATGTGTCCACCCAGCAAGTGGTGGTCAGCGGCTATGCCACGAGCATGGTGACCTCCGCGCCCTTCGACCATAAACTGATCGTCGCCGCTCACGATGACGCTGCGGCCTTCATTGCCAGCGACGGGCAGTTGCGAGGTGCACAACTGGAATCGGCCCTGGATTACCTGCGCCGGACCCAGCCAAAACTTCACGTCAGCGACCTTGAACTGGCACAGGCAATTCTCGTCCAATAGTTATCCTTATTTCTCCGGAGTCGTTCCATGCGTAGCCCGCTGATTGCTGCCGCCCTAGGCCTGCTGGTGTTGGCCGATGTGGCCCAGGCACATACCCTGGTAGCCACCAGTAACATCATCGTTCGCGCATCCCAGCGCACGATTGATTTCACTTCCGACACCACCACCTCCATCCGTGACTCAAAAATCGTCCGCGAAGCCCATGACGATGCGGCCAGTTTTGTCGCCAGTAATGGTGAGATTCGTGGCGCTCATCTCGAGGCCGCCTTCGACACCTTGCGCACCCGCATGCCGGAAGCCCGCGACGCCAGTGACCAGGTTCTCGCCGAAGCCATCCTCGCATTGTGAGGCGATTCGCCGCCTGGCTGGCGGCCGGGGTCTTGCTGCTCACGGGCAGCATGGCCCAGGCCGGCCTGCAACTGCACCTCAACGTCGAAGGACTGAGCCCGGCGCAACAGCAGGCCAGCCAGGCGCTGCTCGATGAAGCCATGCAGGCGCTGCCGCCGCGATTCATCGAGCGGCTGGACCGACGCATCGATGTCGGCTGGACCGACCAGATGCCGGCCAACGCCTACGGCCAGGCCTCGCTGGTGTCGCAACTGGACCTCAACAGCAACCTGCTCGACAGCCTTGTCGACGGCAGCGCCGCGACGCAAAAGACCCATCGCCCCCACGGCACCGTGCGACGGGAAATGCTCGCCACCGTTTTGCACGAACTGACCCACATTTATGACCGCTCGCGTCTATGGCCCGATGCCGAGCGTGCGCTGATCCAGCGTTGCACTCGACGCAACAGCAGCGCCGGGTTGATCGGCCTTCCCGATGAATGCCGGGGCCAGAACGACCGCCGCTTCACCCTCAGCGATGATCCTCGGTTGCTGGACCTCGCCGGCTGGCCACAATACGTCGGCCGGCGCGGTGAGCGGGAACAGCACAACCGCCAAGTCGCCCGCAGCCCGGATCTCTATGAAACGAGCAGCCCCAAGGAGTTCGTCGCGGTCAACATGGAGTACTTTCTCCTCGACCCGAGCTACGCCTGCCGACGCCCCGCCCTGTATCGCTATTACCAGGAACACTTCGACTGGGCACCCGCAGCCAAGGACACCTGCGCCAAATCGTTCGCGTTCCTCAACGCCGGCAACGACTTCGCCAAGACGCCACTGGGCAAAGTTGATCCCGAGCGGGTCTATGCCATTGATTACCTGCTGGCCGAAGCCAACCAGAACTGGGTGAGCCGCTGGGGCCACAGCATGCTCCGGCTGGTAATCTGCGCACCGGGTCGTCCACGTGGCCCGGACTGCCGACTGGATCTGGACCAACACCTGGTGCTGTCATACCGCGCCTTCGTCGGCGATGTGCAGCTGTCGAGTTGGGATGGGCTGGTCGGCAAATACCCGTCGCGCCTGTTCGTATTGCCGTTGGCCCAAGTGATCGATGAATACACCAAGACCGAACTGCGCAGCCTGGCATCGGTGCCGCTGAACCTGTCGCGCACCGAGATCGAGGAGACGGTCGAGCACGCCGCCGAAATGCATTGGAGCTACGACGGCAACTATTACTTCCTGTCCAATAACTGCGCCGTGGAAAGCTTGAAGTTGCTACGCAGCGGCAGCAATAACGCGCAGCTCAACGGCCTGGACAGCATCCTGCCCAACGGCTTGTTGGAAGTCCTCAAGGGCCGAGGCCTGGCGGACACCAGCGTGCTGGATGATCCCAAGGAAGCCTTGCGCCTGGGCTACCGCTTCGACTCATTCCGTGAGCGGTATCAGGCGATGTTCGATGTGCTGAAGAAGTATCTGCCGATCAAGCAGCAAACGGTGGAAGACTGGCTGGCCCTGGACGCCGCCGAACGCCGCGTCTGGTTCGAAAAGGCCGACCTGCGCACCAGCGCGGCGCTGTTGCTGCTGGAACAGGCCAGTTATCGTCGGCAACTGCTGTTGGCGCAGGATGAAGTCAAACAGCGTTACCTCGGAGCCCGTGAATTGCAGAATGGCGGTATGGAAAGGGCTAACGCGACGTTGCAGCAGATCCTCGCCAACAGCGGCTTCCTCAGCCGTCCCGCCGAGTTGTTGGGCAGCAGCGGCTACGGCTTGCCGCAACCCAGCGAGTGGCAACGTTTGGAATCGGAAAGCAGCTTGCGTCAGAAACAGCTTCAAACGCTGACAGGCGACCTGGACAAGGAAGTCCGGGCATTGCTTGAGCCGAGTCGCGCGGCTGAAATTGCTGCCAGCGAGGCCAATGTGAAAGCGATCGGCGAGCATTTGCGCAAACTGCACAAGGCCGGGGGCGGGTTGGAGTTGCCCTGATCTCCCTGCCACATGTTAAGACAGGCGACATGATGAACCTGTGGCGAGGGGATTTATCCCCGCTGGACTGCGAAGCAGTCCCGAGAAGTCGATACTGCATGGAGCTGAATTGGGGCCGCTTCGCGCCCCAGCGGGGATAAATCCCCTCGCCACAAAAGCCAGGCCTCAGACATCAACCGCCAAGCATTTCATGCGCAATAAAAAAGGGTTCAGAACTTAGTTCTGAACCCTTTTTTGTGCCTGCGAGTCGAATCAAAATCAGCCTAGACGCGCCTTGCGCACACCATCAGCCAGGGCGGCACACAAGCTCAACACGCCATCAATCGCCTGCTCCGACGTATCGGCACTGGCGATATGGTCGATCAGCGCCGAGCCCACCACCACCCCATCAGCCAATCGTGCGATGGCCGCCGCCTGCTCCGGCGTACGAATACCGAAACCAATGCTGATCGGCAAATCGGTGTGGCGACGCAGCCGCGCCACAGCTTCTTCCACGTGCTCCAGCGTCGCGGCACCGGCACCGGTCACACCCGCCACCGACACGTAATATACAAAGCCCGAACTGCCGTTGAGCACCGTCGGCAAACGCACGTCGTCGGTGGTTGGCGTGGTCAGGCGGATGAAGTCCAGGCCAGCTGCCTGGGCCGGTTCGCACAGTTCGCTGTTGTGCTCGGGCGGCATGTCCACAACGATCAGGCCATCCACGCCAGATTCCAGCGCCTCGCCAATGAAACGCTGCACGCCATAACGGTGGATCGGGTTGAAGTACCCCATCAGCACCAGCGGTGTCTGGCTGTTGTCTTTGCGGAACTCACGAACCATCTGCAGGGTTTTCGCCAGGTTCTGCTGGGCCCCCAGGGCGCGGATGTTTGCCAACTGGATCGCCGGGCCATCGGCCATCGGGTCGGTGAACGGCATACCCAACTCGATCACGTCGGCACCGGCCGCCGGCAGGCCCTTGAGGATCGCCAGCGAGGTGTCGTAGTTCGGGTCGCCAGCCGTGACGAAAGTCACCAGGGCGGCGCGGTTCTGTTCCTTGAGTTCGGCAAAACGGGTTTGCAGGCGGCTCATCAGTGTTTCTCCTGCTGGGACTGTTCCATGTGGTGCATCACGGTTTGCATGTCTTTGTCGCCACGGCCGGACAGGTTGACCACCATCAGGTGATCTTTCGGCAGGTTGGGTGCGCGTTTGAACACTTCCGCCAGGGCATGGGCGCTTTCCAATGCAGGAATGATCCCTTCCAGTCGGCAGCATTTGTGAAAGGCTTCCAGGGCTTCGGCGTCAGTCACCGAGGTGTACTGGACGCGGCCAATGTCGTGCAACCAGGCGTGTTCCGGACCGATACCGGGGTAGTCGAGACCTGCGGAAATCGAATGGGCGTCGATGATCTGACCGTCGTCGTCCTGCAACAGGAAGGTGCGGTTGCCGTGCAGTACACCGGGGACGCCGCCGTTCAGGCTCGCCGCATGCTTACCGGTCTCGATGCCATAACCGGCGGCTTCGACGCCGATGATCTCGACACTCTTGTCGTCCAGGAACGGGTGGAACAGGCCCATGGCGTTGGAGCCGCCGCCGATGCACGCCACCAGGCTGTCCGGCAGGCGACCTTCCTGGGCTTGCAACTGCTCGCGGGTTTCCTTGCCGATCACGGCCTGGAAGTCACGCACCATCGCCGGATACGGATGCGGGCCAGCCACCGTACCGATCAGGTAGAACGTGCTATCAACGTTGGTGACCCAGTCACGCAGGGCCTCGTTCATTGCATCCTTCAGGGTACCGGTGCCAGCGACCACCGGGATCACTTCAGCGCCCAGCAGCTTCATGCGGAACACGTTGGCCTGCTGGCGCTCGATGTCGGTGGTACCCATGTAGATCACGCAATCGAGGCCAAAACGCGCGGCTACGGTGGCGGTGGCCACACCGTGCATGCCGGCGCCGGTCTCGGCGATGATGCGTTTCTTGCCCATGCGCCGCGCCAGCAGGATCTGGCCGATGCAGTTGTTGATCTTGTGCGCGCCGGTGTGGTTCAGCTCTTCACGCTTGAGATAGATCTTGGCGCCGCCGCAGTATTCGGTCAGGCGCTCGGCGAAGTAGAGCGGACTCGGACGACCGACGTAATCGCGCTGGAAGTAGGCCAATTCTTCGAGGAACGCCGGATCTTCCTTCGCCACTTCGTATTCGCGGGCCAGATCGAGGATCAGCGGCATCAGGGTTTCGGCCACATAGCGGCCACCGAACGCACCGAACAGGCCGTTGGCATCGGGACCGCTGCGCAGGTTGAAAGGGGTCGTGGACTGGGTCATCGGGCGCTCCAAGCAAATGCGTTGAAAGACAATGAGGTTCACTCTACCCCTGACATCCCCGACTGAAAACCGATAAGATCGCCACAACCTGTCAGAAAAACTCACAGATCACATGAGCCACGACCTTCCCCCCCTCAACGCCTTGCGCGCCTTCGAGGCCACCGCCCGCCTGAACAGCGTAAGCCAGGCGGCCGAACAGCTGCACGTCACCCATGGCGCTGTAAGTCGACAGCTGAAGGTACTGGAAGAGCATTTAGGTGTCAGCCTGTTCGTCAAGGATGGACGCGGCTTGAAACTCACAGATGCCGGCCTGCGCCTGCGGGATGTCAGCGCCGATGCGTTCGAGCGACTGCGTGGTGTTTGTGCAGAGCTGACCCAAAGCACGGCCGATGCCCCGTTTGTCCTGGGCTGCTCGGGAAGTTTGCTGGCACGCTGGTTTATTCCCCGCCTGGGCAGGCTCAATGCCGACCTGCCGGATTTGCGCCTGCACCTGTCTGCTGGCGAGGGCGACCTGGACCCCAGGCGACCGGGACTGGACGCCTTGCTGGTATTCGCCGAACCACCCTGGCCGGCCGACATGCAGGTGTATGAACTGGTGAGCGAGCGGATCGGCCCCGTGATGAGCCCGAACTACGCCGGATTCGCCCGCCTGCAGGCCGCACCGGCCAGCGCGTTGCTGGACGAATCATTGCTGCACACCACCTCCCGCCCACAGGCCTGGCCGACCTGGGCACAGCAAAACGGCCTTGATCCCCGGGCATTGAAATTCGGGCAAGGATTCGAGCATTTGTATTATTTGCTGGAGGCCGCTGTAGCGGGGCTCGGCGTGGCGATCGCGCCCGAGCCGCTGGTGGCTGAGGACGTGCGCGCCGGTCGCCTGGTCGCGCCGTGGGGTTTCGATGAGACGGCGGCGCGCCTGGCGTTGTGGCTACCCAAGCGCGCCGCAGACGGGCGCGCTCGGCAATTGGCCCAGTGGCTCAGGCATGAGCTGAGCCAACCGACTCAGTCACCGCGTTTGCACAGCAAGTAAGCCGCCAGTAAACCAAGCGCACCGACCGCGACACCCGCTGTGGTCCATGGGTGTTCCTGCGCGTAGTCGCGTGTGGCGATCCCGGTTTCACGGGTTTTCACCTTGACCTCTTCATACGCGTCGCTGAGCAGATGGCGAGAATGTTTCAGGGCGTTCTCGGCATTGGCCTTGAGCGACTTGAGGGTCTTACGCGACTCGTCCGAAGCGTCGTCCTTCAGGCTTTCCAACGACTTGAGCAGACTCTCGATCTCCGCTTCCATGCTTTGCAACGAGGCTTTGCGTAACGAATTGCTGGCCATGGTGGCTCTCTCCTGCAGTGGTTGAGTGGCGTGTGTGAATTGGGACTGCGGACGTTTCTGAAAGTGCAGTAAATCTGAACTTCAGCGCGCAAACGGCGACACACGTATGACGAAAAATCGCTGCTAGGCTGTTAAAAACAACCAAGGAGAACCTCATGAGTGATCATCACACTTACAAAAAAGTCGAGCTGGTCGGCTCGTCTCCCACCAGCATTGAAGACGCCATCAACAACGCCCTGGCCGAGGCCAGCAAAAGCCTCAAGCACCTGGAGTGGTTCGAAGTCACGGAAACCCGCGGCCACATCGCAAACGGCCGGGCAGCGCACTTCCAAGTGACCATCAAAGTCGGCTTCCGGATTGCCAATAGCTGAGGGGCGGTGAACTTGCACGCTGGCGGAGTGCCATAGGGAATGGCGATGCGCTATGGTGTGCGCATCCTGTTTTTCCAATACCTGCCCTATTTGATCCGACCAAGGAGTGCGAGCGATGAAAAAGTTGATGGTAGCCCTGGGTTTGCTGAGCCTTGCCGGTGGTGCGTTTGCGGCCGGCAAGCCCTGCGAGGAGCTGAAAAGCGAAATCGCGGCGAAGCTGGATGCCAAGGGGGTGTCAGGTTATTCGCTGGAAATCGTCGATAAGGGCGCAGCGGCTGACGGAAAAGTCGTAGGCACCTGTGAGGGCGGTACGAAAGAAATCGTCTATAAAAAGTGATTCTTTTCGAACGTCAAAGCCGACGCAGTGCGTCGGCTTTTTTATGCGCGTCATTCAGCCTTTCATGACCTGCGCCAGCAACTCGTATGAGTGCAAACGATCGGCATGCTCGTACAGGTCGCTGGTGAAAATCAGCTCATCGGCCTGGGTTTGCTCGATCAACACGTCGAGCTTGGCGCGAATCTTCTGCGGGCTGCCGACCATGGCCAGTCCCAGGAAATCACCAACCGCTTCTTTTTCATGGGGCAACCAGAGGCCGTTCATGGTGTCGACCGGCGGACGCTGCACCAGGCTCTGGCCGCGCATCAGCGCCAGGATCCGCTGGTACACCGACGTCGCCAGGTAATCGGCCTGTTCATCCGTGTCCGCCGCCACCAGCGGCACGCCGAGCATCACATAAGGCTTGTCGAGCACTGCCGACGGTTTGAAATGGTTACGGTAGATACGAATCGCCTCGTGCATGTAGCGCGGTGCGAAATGGGAGGCGAACGCGTAGGGCAAACCGCGCTCACCGGCCAATTGCGCACTGAACAGGCTCGAACCCAGCAGCCACACCGGCACGTTGGTGCCGGTGCCAGGCATGGCGATGATGCGTTGGTCCGGGGTGCGTGGGCCCAGATAACGCATCAGCTCGGCCACGTCTTCGGGGAAATCGTCCGCGCTGCCGGAGCGCTCGCGACGCAGCGCCCGGGCGGTCATCTGGTCGGAACCTGGCGCACGCCCCAACCCCAGGTCGATTCGACCCGGGTAGAGACTTTCCAGCGTGCCGAACTGTTCGGCGATGATCAACGGCGCGTGATTGGGCAACATGACGCCTCCGGAGCCGACACGAATGGTCGAAGTCCCCCCCGCCAGATAACCCAGCAGCACCGCCGTCGCGGAACTGGCGATACCGTCCATGTTGTGGTGTTCGGCCACCCAGAAGCGGGTGTAACCGTATTTTTCCACGTGCTGCGCCAGGTCCAGCGAGTTGCGCAAGGACTGGGCGGCATTGCCATCGGCGCGGACAGGCACCAGGTCGAGGGTTGAGAATTTCACTTCGGACAGCTGTTTCATGGGCCGGGATCTCCAACGGCGTTCCGGGCTTTTCCCGAGGGCAAAAGCCTGCCGTTTCTAAAGGTGTGTTCCATGCAATGTGGGCATATACCCGAGTTTCAATAGCCGCGAAGAATTTTCCTACTAAATTCGTCGGCTAATCGACAAGGTGAACTTTTCCGGGCGGTCTATCCTCACAACCCAGACAGTTAAAAAAACACCCAGGCGCGCTCTCGCGCCGGATCTTCAGGAGGCAGACATGGCTATCATCAAGAAAGCATCGGCTCATTGGGAAGGTGACCTGAAAACCGGTATCGGCTCCATTTCCACGGAAACCGGTGTGCTGCGCGAAGCGCCCTACGGCTTCAAGGCGCGCTTCGAAGGCGGCAAGGGCACCAACCCAGAGGAATTGATCGGCGCGGCCCACGCCGGCTGCTTTTCCATGGCCTTTTCGATGATCCTCGGCGATGCCGGGCTCAAGGCCGACAGCATCGACACCAATGCTGAAGTGACCCTGGACCAGGTCGATGGCGGTTTCGCGATCACGGCGGTCAAGCTGGTGCTCAAGGCGAAAATCCCCGGCGCCAGCCAGGCGCAATTCGACGAACTGAGCAAGAAGGCCAAGGAAGGGTGTCCGGTTTCCAAGGTATTGAACGCCCAGATCACCCTGGATGCGACGCTGTTGAACTGACGCGTGAAAGGGGCGCAGCCTTCGCAGGCGCTGCCGAAGGCTGCGATTTCTTGAATACAGTCGAGCTGTTTACCCTGGCGCAATTGTGATCGAATGAAGCCTGCAGTTTCAGCGCACAGGCAGTGCGCGCTGCCATGAGGAATTCGAACATGAAACGAGCAGCCTTGGTGGTCATCGGTTGCGCATTCACTGCATCAGCCCTTGCAGCACCCAAATCCTGCGAAGAGCTGAAAGCGGAAATCGAAGCGAAGATCCAAGCCAATAACGTGTCGTCCTACACCCTGGAAATCGTCACGAATGACGAAGTTCACGACCAGAACATGGTGGTGGGCAGTTGCGAAGGCGGCACGAAGAAGATCATCTACCAGAAGAACGACCGCTAGGACGCTCTACGGAACGCAATTGATTTGTCGCTCTTCGGCCACGATTTGACGCTTGGCATCATAGAGCCGGGCGCTGGGCGTGAACGCCAGGTTGCGAGCCTCCAGCCGATAGCGCTGGCCGGCCTCGAAATGATCATAACGCACGAGCATGTAGCACAGCCGCTCTTGCGGTTCGGCTTGCATGCCCAACCCACCACCGCTAAACACTTCGAAGTCGAAGCGCACTTTCAGTTCGTGGCTGCCCGGCGAAACCTGAAAAAACCGGCCGTCTCGCAATCGCTGGCCATCCAGGCTTTCAGCCATCAGCATTTTGCCGCCCGGCATGGGGGTAGCGAAATCGATCCACGCCATGTTCGGATCGACCTGGGGCAGTGGGCTCGTTGCACAACTGCTCATGGAGACCAGGACCAGTAACAGCAGAGGTAAGCGCATGGTGAATTTCCTGAAATCAGACCCTGAGCATAGCGCCAATCACGTTTGCTGGCAGCCCGCCGGCGTACCTTGCCCCACCACTTTGCGTTGCTGATCGTAAAGCTTGGCCCATGGCCGGAAACCAATGCTGCCGGCCTGCAGCTGGTAACGTTGGCCGGCGTTGAAGTCCTTGAATTTCACGTTCAACCGGCAATCACGCCACAGCGGCTCGGCATCCGGGCCGATGTTGCCGGGTTCGACGGCAAATTGATAACGCACCGTCAGTTCATGGCTGCCGGGTTGCACTTCGAAATAGCGCCGGTCGATGGACGTCCTGTCATCGACTTTTAACGCTTGCAGCGCGGTGTCCTGCTGGTTTCCCAGGTCGATCCACGCTTGGGATGGATCAGGATCAGGCAAACCGGCGCAACCGGTCAGCAGCAACAGGCCGCTCGTCAGCATCAACACGCGCATAGCGAAGCTCCAGGCAAGCGAGATAGTCTTGTGGACAGACTTCCCAGGGTGATTCCAATTGATCAGGCCGCGTTCAAGCCATCGGTTACTCGACCGCGTTTTCCAGACTTTGTTTCCAGGCCTCCTGCTTTTGTTACTGAACGGTTGCACAAGCGCCGGTTACTACAGCCAGCTCGTCGGTGGGCAACTGCGGTTGTTGCAGGCCCGGGAGCCTATCGACCAGGTCATTGCCGACCCTGCTCGTGATGCCCAACTGAAGGCGCACCTGACCCAGGCGCGCGAGGCACGGGCGTTCGCCAGCGCTCACCTGCACTTGCCGGACAATCAAAGCTATCGCCTGTATGCGGACATTGGCCGGCCATTCGTCGTCTGGAATGTCTTCGCCACGCCGGAGTTTTCCCTGGCGCCGCTAAATCATTGTTTCCCGATTGCCGGTTGCGTGGCTTATCGCGGTTATTACAGCCAGGGCGCCGCCCGTGGCGAGGCCGCATTGCAGCGTTTGCAGGGCATGGACGTGTCGATCGGTGGTGTAGAGGCCTACTCGACGCTGGGCTGGTTCAATGATCCGATCCTGAGTTCGATGATGCATTGGGGCGACGAACGCCTGGCGACGCTGATCTTTCATGAACTGGCGCACCAGCGCTTTTATGTAAAGGACGACACCGAATTCAATGAGTCCTTCGCCACCTTCGTCGAGCAGGAAGGCAGCCGGCAATGGCGCGCCAGTCGTGGGCTGGCGCCGGATAACGGCAAGCAGGTGCGCCAGCGCGACCAATTCATCCAATTGATCCTCGACACCCGCCAGCGCCTGGAAAAGCTCTACGCCCACCCCCTGCCGACCGACCAGATGCGCCAACGCAAGACACAGGCATTCGAACGCCTGCGCACCGACTATGAGCAGTTGCGCGACACTCAATGGGCCGGCGACAAACGCTACGATGCCTGGGTCTATGCCCCACTGAACAACGCGCGGTTGCTGCCGTTCGGACTATATGACCAGTGGGTGCCGGCGTTTGCGGCGCTGTTCAAGCAGGAGGGCGGGGACTGGATCGGGTTTTACGCAGCGGTGGAAAAGCTCGGAAAATTGCCGATCGACGAGCGCAAAGCGGCCTTGAAGGCGTTGGCAGCGCCGAAGACGTCTACTGACTAGGCGGACGTCATCGCGAGCAAGCTCGCTCCCACAGGGGCATCTCCAAATCCTGTGGCGAGGGAGCTTGCTCCCGCTCGGCTGCGCAGCAGTCGTCGCTTTTAGGGCCGCTTCGCGACCCAGCGGGAGCAAGCTCCCTCGCCACGGACAACCCAGCACAAAAAAGGGCATACCGATTCATCGGTATGCCCTTTTTGATTGCCGCTTTCTTCCCCCTAGCCGAGGTACTCCGCAGCAATTACGGGTTGACGCTGTCTTTCAGGAATTTGCCTGGTTTGAAGGCAACGGTGTTGCTGGCCTTGATCTTCACCGGCTCACCGGTCTGTGGGTTTTTGCCAGTGCGGGCGCCGCGGTGGCGTTGCAGGAAAGTGCCGAAGCCCACCAGGGTGACGCTGTCCTTGCGATGCAGGGCACCGGTGATTTCTTCGAGGACGGCGTTGAGGACGCGGTTGGCTTGTTCTTTGGTGAGGTCTGCTTTTTCCGCGATGGCGGCGGCGAGTTCTGGTTTACGCATGAATGAAGCCCCTTTGACGGTTTTTTTGTTGTTATGTCCGTGCCGTTCTCTTTGGAACAGCCCCTAAGGCGCCGCAGGCTCTACTCTGCGGCAGACGGGAGTGAGGATGGCACGGTGCCGAAAACGGCGCCAGTGGCCGGGCGACCTTTGTGGGACCAAAAGTAGGGTTTTTGCGACAGAACGACCAGTATTTACGCCAGCAGGGGTGGAAGTTCCTTGTTCAGTGCCAGTTTCTCCATCACCGCCGCACCTGTCAGCGCGTAGCCCAGCAGATTGCCTTGAGCGTCGCGGCATAGTGCCTTGATATCCGCGCCCTGCCCTTCGACACTCCACACGCCCTCGCTGCCTCGCGGCGGTGGCGACACCACCAGTGGGCACACCGGGGTTTTTACAGTAATCGGCATGGCGCCGTAGCTGACGGCCGTCGGGTTGCCGGCCAGGGTCTGGGCCAGGGCGCGGGCACAGCTCATCAGCGGCATGACATACAGCAGGTTCAAGCCATCGACCTCGGCGCAGTCACCCAGGGCGTAAATGTTGGCGTGGGAGGTTTTCAGGTGGCGGTCGACCACGACGCCGCGGTTGACCACCAGGCCCGCCGCGGCTGCCAGATCGATGCGTGGGCGCAGGCCGATGGCCGAAACCACCAGGTCGCAGGCGATCACCTGGCCGTCGGACAGGTGCGCCTCCAGCCCGTCGGCGACCTTCTGCAAGCGGTTGAGCACCGGGCCCAGGTGGAAACGCGCGCCAAGGCCTTCCAGCCCAGCCTGGACCGCTGCGGCAGCGGCCGGGTGCAACAGCGTCGGCATCACTTGCTCGCACGGCGCCACCAGCTGCACTTCGTAGCCACCCAGGCTCAGGTCGTTGGCGAACTCGCAACCAATCAGGCCGGCACCCAGCAACAACACTCGACGCTTGCCAGCGGCCGCGGCCCTGAAGCGTGCGTAGTCTTCCAGGTCGTTGATGGGAAAGATCAGCTCCGCCGCATCGCCCTGCACCGGTACGCGCACGGTTTCGGCGCCCCAGGCCAGGATCAGGTCGCGGTAGCTCACCGCCTCTTCGCCGATCCACAGCCGTTTGTGGCCCGGATCGATACCGCTGATACGGGTGTGGGTACGTACTTCGGCCTTGAGTTGCTCGGCCATCGCGCCCGGTTCGGCCATGCTCAGGCCGTCAGCGTCCTTATTTTTACCAAAACCTGTGGAGAGCATCGGCTTGGAATACGAGCGACCGTCGTCCGCGGTGATCAGCAGCAACGGGGTTTCGCTATCGAGCTTGCGAAACTCCCGGGCCAGGTTGTAACCGGCCAGCCCAGTACCGACGATGACGACAGGTGCACTCATGTTGCTCTCCATTTGATGCTCTCCATGCAGGTGAGGAACGATCAGTTGATTTCGATCATTTCGAAATCCATCTTGCCGACGCCGCAGTCCGGGCACAGCCAGTCTGCCGGTACGTCCTCCCAGCGAGTGCCGGGCGCGATGCCATCTTCAGGCCAGCCGTCAGCTTCGTTGTAGATCAGGCCGCAGACGATACATTGCCACTTCTTCATTCCAATACTTCCTCAAGATGTCAGGCCTTGGCCGGTATTTTCCGGCTCAGGGCCGTTTTGTACTGATCGGTCGCGACAGATGCAAGCACGATCAGCAGGGCAGGCGGCCGGGCCAGTCAAAATCACCGACCGACATGGTAAGCTCGCGCCCTCATTTGCTGCCATTCAAGACCTCTGTGCCGCATACAAATTCGATATTTCCTACACTCCAATGGCTGCCCCAGCCCCTGCTGTCGCCCCGGCCCGATGCAGGTGTCCTCGACTGGCTGTTCGACGAAGGCTCCCTGACCCGGCGCCTCACGCGCCTGTCGGACGGCCATTTCAGCGTCACGCCGTTGTTCGAAGGCTGGCAGCCATTGCGCACCGACGAATGCGCGGCCCTGGACCTGGCCGAGGGCAGCGAGGGCTGGGTGCGCGAGGTGTATCTGCGCGGCCGCGACCAGCCTTGGGTGTTCGCCCGCAGTGTGGCGGCGCGCAGCGCCTTGCAGGGTGACGGCTTGCAGATGGACGAACTGGGTAGCCGTTCCCTGGGGGAGTTGCTGTTTTGCGACCAGGCGTTCCAGCGCCGAGCCATCGAGGTCTGCCATTACCCCGACGCCGGGTTGCCGGAAGAAGTGCGCGCCAGCGGGCTGTGGGGTCGCCGCTCACGTTTCGACCGCGGTGCGTTGAGCGTGCTAGTGGCGGAAATTTTCCTGCCGCGCCTGTGGACCGTCGCCCGCGCCTATTCGGAGAATTTCTGATGTACGTGCAACTGCTCAAATCCTTGAACCGCCTGAATCCACGGGCGTGGGACTTCGTGCAACTGACCCGTATGGACAAGCCCATTGGCATCTACCTGCTGCTGTGGCCGACGTTGTGGGCGTTGTGGATTGCCGGTGAAGGCTCGCCGTCCATCGCCAACGTGGTGATCTTCGTCCTCGGCGTGGTGCTGACCCGCGCTGGCGGCTGTGTGATCAATGACTGGGCCGACCGCAAGGTGGACGGTCACGTCAAGCGCACCGAGCAGCGCCCGCTGGTAAGCGGCAAGATCAGTTCGAAAGAGGCGCTGGTGTTCTTCGCCGTGCTGATGAGCGTGAGTTTCCTGCTGGTGCTGTGCACCAACGCCCCGACTATCCTGCTCTCCCTCGGTGGCCTGGCGCTGGCGTTCAGTTACCCGTTCATGAAGCGCTATACCTACTACCCGCAAGTAGTCCTGGGCGCGGCGTTCTCCTGGGGCATGCCGATGGCGTTCACCGCCGAAACCGGTCATCTGCCGGCCGCCGCCTGGTTGCTGTACATCGCCAACCTGCTGTGGACGGTGGGCTACGACACCTATTACGCGATGACCGACCGGGACGATGACCTGCGCATTGGCGTGAAGTCCACGGCGATCCTGTTTGGCGATGCCGACCGGGTGATCATCCTGACGTTGCAAGGCCTGGCCTTGGGCTGCCTGCTGCTGGCCGGGTCGAAATTCCAACTCGGCGGCTGGTTCCACCTGGGGCTGGTGGCCGCTGCCGCGTGCTTCGCCTGGGAGTTCTGGTACACCCGTGACCGGGACCGGATGCGCTGCTTCAAGGCGTTCCTGCACAACCACTGGGCCGGGTTGGCGATTTTCGTGGGGATTGTGCTGGATTACGCGTTGCGTTGATTCCCCTTGTGGCGAGGGAATTTATGTGGGAGCAAGGCTTGCCCGCGATGAAGGCGCTGCGGTCTCTTAGAAATCGAGGTGCCTGTTTCGCGAGCAAGCTTTGCTCCCACATAAACCCCCTCGCCACAGATGATCTGTCGTTACCTTGGTGGAAATATTTCAGTCAGGGCTTGGCGACCTTCCAGGCACCGTCCATTTTGCCGTCGCCAGTCATGTCTCCGGCCTTCTTGTCCATCACGAAGGTATACAGCGGCATACCCTGATAGGCCCACTGCATTGAGTCATCATCACGCTTGATCACGGTCCAGTCACCCATGGATTTATCACCTGCCTCAGCCATCAGCGGCGGCCAATTGGTGGCACACTTGTCATTGCACGCCGACTTGCCGGCCGAGTCCTTGGCGAAGGTGTAAAGCGTCATGCCCTTATGGTCGGTGAACATACCGTCCTTTTCCATCGCAGGATCGGCTGCCATCGCCAATCCAGGCAGCGTCAGGGCAGCAGCCATCAGCAGGGCTTTGAAAGAAACAGTCATTTGTTTCATGGAAACCTTCCTTTGTAGTTGTCAGAATTCGGACTGAGAAGCTTAGTCCAGGATCCCTTTCACTGCCGCCCCCCGAAATAACTGTCACACGACTGCAATAATTCCGTTATCTAATGCGGCGCAAGACAGTTAAATGACAAGAGGATTACCCCATGGTTGGCAGGAGCATTCTGATCGTCGACGACGAGGCGCCCATCCGCGAGATGATCGCCGTTGCGTTGGAGATGGCCGGCTATGACTGCATGGAAGCAGAAAACTCTCAACAGGCCCACGCCATCATCGTCGACCGCAAGCCCGACCTGATCCTGCTGGACTGGATGCTGCCCGGCACTTCGGGCATCGAACTGGCGCGGCGGCTCAAGCGCGACGAGCTGACCGGCGATATTCCGATCATCATGCTCACCGCCAAGGGCGAAGAGGACAACAAGATCCAGGGCCTGGAAGTCGGCGCCGACGACTACATCACCAAGCCGTTTTCCCCACGGGAGCTGGTGGCGCGTCTGAAAGCCGTGCTGCGACGCGCCGGACCGACGGATGGCGAAGCCCCCATCGAAGTCGGTGGCCTGCTGCTCGACCCGATCAGCCATCGCGTGACCATCGACGGCAAACCCGCCGAAATGGGCCCGACCGAATACCGCTTGCTGCAATTTTTCATGACTCACCAGGAACGTGCCTACACCCGGGGCCAACTGTTGGACCAGGTCTGGGGCGGCAACGTCTATGTCGAGGAGCGCACCGTGGACGTGCATATCCGGCGCCTGCGCAAGGCCCTCGGCGATGCCTATGAAAATCTGGTACAAACCGTGCGCGGCACCGGTTATCGTTTTTCGACCAAGGCCTGATCCGAGCCCTTACCGCCCGACAAAGCTGACAAGGACGCGCGTCACGTGAACCAAAACTGGCATGGCACCCTGATTCGCCACATGTTGTTGCTGGTGACCGGCTGTTTGCTGATCGGCCTGATCAGTGGTTATTACGGTTGGAGCCTGGCCGCGGGCCTGGGGCTTTACCTGGCCTGGACACTCAAGCAATTGCTGCGCCTGCATGAATGGCTGCGCCTGCACCAACCCGACGAAGCGCCGCCCGACGGCTATGGCCTGTGGGGTGAGGTGTTCGACAGCATCTACCACCTGCAACGGCGCGACCAGCGCGTTCGCGGGCGCCTGCAGGCGGTGATCGACCGGGTCCAGGAGTCCACCGCCGCGCTGAAAGACGCGGTGATCATGCTCGACAGCGACGGCAACCTGGAGTGGTGGAACCGCGCCGCCGAGACCCTGCTGGGCCTCAAGACGCCACAGGACAGCGGCCAGCCGGTGACCAACCTGGTGCGTCATCCGCGCTTCAAGGAATATTTCGAGCAGGCCAATTACGCCGAGCCGCTGGAGATCCCTTCGCCCACCAATGATCGGCTACGCATCCAGCTGTACATCACTCGCTATGGCAACAATGAGCACTTGATGCTGGTGCGCGACGTCACGCGTATCCATCAGCTGGAACAGATGCGCAAGGACTTCATCGCCAACGTTTCCCACGAACTGCGCACGCCGTTGACGGTGATCTGTGGTTACCTGGAAACCCTGCTCGACAACGTCGAGGAGGTGAACCCGCGCTGGAGCCGGGCCTTGCAACAGATGCACCAGCAAAGCGGGCGCATGCAGACCCTGCTCAACGACTTGTTGCTGCTGGCGAAGCTGGAAGCCACCGATTACCCGTCGGACAACCAGCCAGTGCCCATCGACGACCTGCTGCAAACCATTGTCGAAGATGCGCAGGAACTGTCCGGCTCCAAGCAGCAGACCATCACCCTGGAAGCCGACGCGGCCGTGCAGCTCAAAGGCAGCGAGGCGGAACTGCGCAGTGCGTTTTCCAACCTGGTGTTCAACGCGGTCAAATACACGCCGGAGCAAGGCCGGATCCATGTGCGCTGGTGGGGCGATGAGCAAGGCGCACACCTGAGCGTGCGCGATTCGGGCATTGGCATCGACAGCAAACACCTGCCGCGCCTGACCGAACGCTTCTACCGTGTCGACTCCAGCCGCAACTCCAATACCGGGGGCACCGGGCTGGGCCTGGCCATCGTTAAACACGTCCTGCTGCGCCATCGCGCCCGCATGGAAATCAGCAGCGTACCCGGCCATGGCAGCACTTTTACCTGCCATTTCGCTCCGACCCAGGTGGTTCGCGCACGCCTCGCCCGCCCCGCTGATTAAGCCCGCCCCCTAGGCAATCGCCGAGTCAGCCGCTACATTGGCTGACTTGCGCCTGCCTTTTCAGGCGCTCATTTTCAATTCCTACGACTATACGGAACCCGCAAAACTCCATCATGGACCCTTCCCCTGGCTTGTCCCTCGTTACACTCTTCGCCGAATTCGGCATGATTCTTTTTGCTCTGATCCTGGTTTTGCTCAACGGTTTTTTCGTTGCGGCCGAATTCGCCATGGTCAAGTTGCGCTCGACCCGGGTCGAAGCCATTGCCGAGCAGAACGGCTGGCGCGGGCACATCCTGCGCACCGTTCATAGCCAGCTCGACGCCTACCTGTCGGCCTGCCAGTTGGGTATCACCCTGGCCTCCCTGGGGCTGGGCTGGGTCGGTGAGCCGGCGTTCGCCCACATCCTCGAGCCCCTGCTGGGCGCTGTCGGCGTACAGTCGCCGGAAGTGATCAAAGGCGTGTCGTTCTTCACCGCGTTCTTCATCATTTCGTACCTGCACATCGTGGTCGGTGAACTGGCGCCCAAATCCTGGGCCATTCGCAAACCCGAGCTGCTGTCGCTGTGGACCGCCGTGCCGCTGTACCTGTTCTACTGGGCCATGTACCCGGCGATCTACCTGCTCAACGCCAGCGCCAACGCCATTTTGCGCATCGCCGGCCAAGGCGAGCCCGGCCCCCATCACGAACACCATTACAGCCGCGAAGAACTGAAGCTGATCCTGCACTCCAGCCGTGGCCAGGACCCGAGCGACCAAGGCATGCGCGTGCTGGCCTCGGCCGTGGAAATGGGCGAGCTGGAAGTGGTGGACTGGGCCAACTCCCGGGAGGACCTGGTGACGCTGGAGTTCAACGCGCCGCTCAAGGAAATCCTGGCGATGTTCCGTCGCCACAAGTTCAGCCGTTACCCGGTGTATGACAGCGAGCGCCAGGAGTTCGTCGGCCTGCTGCACATCAAGGACCTGCTGCTGGAACTGGCGGCCCTGGATCACATTCCCGAGTCGTTCAACCTGGCCGAACTGACCCGGCCGCTGGAGCGCGTGTCGCGACACATGCCGCTGTCGCAATTGCTGGAGCAGTTCCGCAAGGGCGGCTCGCACTTCGCCCTGGTCGAGGAAGCCGACGGCAACATCATCGGCTACCTGACCATGGAAGACGTGCTGGAAGTGCTGGTGGGCGACATCCAGGACGAACACCGCAAGGCCGAACGCGGCATCCTGGCCTACCAGCCGGGCAAGCTGCTGGTACGCGGTGATACACCGCTGTTCAAGGTCGAGCGCCTGCTGGGGATCGACCTGGACCACATCGAAGCCGAAACCCTGGCCGGGCTGGTCTATGAAACCCTCAAGCGCGTGCCGGAAGAGGAAGAAGTACTGGAAGTCGAAGGCCTGCGGATCATCATCAAGAAGATGAAAGGGCCGAAGATCATTCTGGCGAAGGTGTTGATGCTCGATTGAGTGTCAACCCGTTCCGGCGAGCCGGTGGCAAAGCTGTGGGAGCAAAGCTTGCTCGCGATACAGGCGACTCGATTCTGAAAGACCGAGTCGCTTTCATCGCGGGCAAGCCTTGCTCCCACAGATAAATCCCTCCACCACAAAAGCTCCTTCGCATCTGCAGAAGCTATTGCTTGCCCACCGCAAAGTTGGGCAGGTCGCCCACCGGTTGATTGAACTGGTAGGGAATCGACACCAGCCCCAAGCCGGTATTGCGCTGCACCACGAAATGCAGGTGCGGGCCTGAGCTGTTGCCGGTATTGCCCGACAACGCCAACGGCGCGCCCACCCCGACCCGCTGCCCTTCCCGTACGCTCACCGAACCTTTCTGCAAGTGCAGGTAGACGCCCATGGTCCCGTCATCGTGCAGCACCCGCACGAAGTTGCCCGAAGGGTCGTCCCCGCGGCCGGTCTGCTCGTTTTCGGTCTTGATGACCACGCCACCCCGCGCCGCGATGATCGGCGTGCCCACAGGCATGGCAATGTCCATGGCGTAGCGGTTCTTCGGGCCGTAATGGCTGTACTGGCCGTTGGCACCCTGGCTCAGCCGGAACGGCCCGCCACGCCACGGCAACGGGTACTGATAGGCCTGTGCCGCGCCTGCGGGGTCGCCCAGGGAATATTCGAACCTTGGGGTATACACCAGCGGCCTCCCGGGCCGAGTGGCCGTGAGCAGCGCCAGGCGAAGGTTGCTGCGCGCCGGCAGTACCCGACGAATCGGCCGGCTCGGCGTCCCGCTGACGTTGCGCAGCCCGGCGAAACTCAACTCGATCTCCACCGGCGCATACAAATCGTTGCGCACGAACACCGCGTCCGCGCCGTTCTGTTTCTTGATATCGAGGAATACCTGTCGCTCCAGGCGCTCGACCATGCGGTCGCGGAACACGAACACCTGGGCGCCCTTGCTGGGGCGGTCGCTATAGGACACCACGCCATTGGCATCGGTGGATTTGTAGATCGTCATGGCCACGGCCGAGGTGGAGGCCAGGACAAGACCACAGGCAAACAGCAGGGGAGCGAGCATGGGTAAGGGTTCTGTCGAAAAATGAAGGCCTGCACAGCAGCCTAGCAGCTGGGATGGACCAGCGTAGTCGACGGATGTTTCAAAATTGGATCAACGATCGGTGTTGATGATCGTTCCCACGCTCTGCGTGGGAATGCAGCCAGGGACGCTCCGCGTCCCCTCAAGCGCCGAACGCAGAGCGTCCGTAGAGGCATTCCCACGCGGAGCATGGGAACGATCTGCATGGCCGAATCAGGCGCCAGGTACGAAGTGCTTCTGCGCGGTGCCGCGGGCGATCAGGCGGGAGATGTAGTCGAGTTTCTGCGGGTCTTTGTCGACGAAGCGGAACGTCAATTGCAGCCACTCGCTGTCGGGCGTCTGCTCATGGGCGACGATGGCGTGCAGGTAGCCGTTGAGACGCGCGGTTTCGGCGTTGTCGCCCTGCTCCATGTCCAGCACTGCGCTTTCGAGCACTTGTGGCAGGGTCTCGCTGCGCTTGACCACCAGCAGCGCTTCCTTGAGGCTCAGGGCCTTGATCACGCATTGCTGGGTGCCGCTGGACAGGCGCAACTGGCCTTGGCCACGGTTGGTCGTCGAAGCGGCGGCTACCGGTGCCTTGACGGGTGGGCTGTTGAGCAGGCCACGGGCCGGGGCAGCAGCGGCGGGAGCGGGGGCAGCAGCCGGCTTGGCAAAAGGATTCACCACAGGCGCCGAAGCGACCGCCGCCACCGCAGCCTTGCCGCCCGTCAGGGCGCTTAGGGAGTCATTGCCGAACGCCGAGTTCATCTTGGTCGGGGCACTGTTCATCAGCGTGTCGAGCTTGCCGACCTTATGCAGGGCCTGCTTGACCTTGGTCAGTAGCTGCTCGTTGGTGAACGGCTTGCTGACATAACCGGAGACGCCGGCCTGGATCGCCTGGACCACGTTTTCCTTGTCGCCGCGGCTGGTGACCATCACGAACGGCATGCCCTTGAGGTTGTCCTGCTGGCGGCACCAGGTCAGCAGTTCCAGGCCGGACATTTCCGGCATTTCCCAATCGCACAGCACCAGGTCGAACGCCTCTCGAGCCAGCAGGGCCTGGGCTTTCTTGCCGTTCACCGCGTCTTCGATGCGCACGCCCGGGAAGTAGTTGCGCAGGCACTTCTTCACCAGGTCACGAATGAACGAAGCATCGTCCACGACCAACACACTGACCTTACTCATCCAGATACACCTCTAAAAAATCCCGGCAAGCATACCGCTTTTACTGATGGCACATTGCCAAAAACCTTCAGTCACGCCGGGACTTTTCGTTCGCGGGGTGCTGCTTTCGATTAAAAAAAACCCAAAAAAAAGCCCGACCAGAAGGCCGGGCGCTTTTCTTGGCAATCTTACTTATCGTCAGTTTCGCCCGGAACATTAGCAGTTTCGGACGGGGTGCCCTCAACTTCTTCCTTCATGCGCTTGAGCCCCAGATGCCGCACATCGGTGCCGCGCACCAGGTAGATGACAAGTTCCGAGATGTTGCGCGCATGATCGCCGATACGCTCGAGAGAACGCAGCACCCAGATGATGCTCAACACCCGCGAGATAGAGCGCGGATCTTCCATCATGTAAGTCGCCAGCTCGCGCAGGGCGGTCTTGTATTCGCGGTCGATGATCTTGTCGTACTGGGCCACCGACAGTGCCAGGTCGGCGTCGAAGCGGGCAAAGGCGTCCAGTGCATCGCGGACCATGTTGCGCACCTGGTCGCCAATGTGGCGAACCTCGACGTAACCGCGCGGCGCCTCGCCTTCTTCGCACAACTGAATGGCACGACGGGCGATCTTGGTGGCTTCGTCGCCGATTCGCTCAAGATCGATCACCGACTTGGAGATGCTGATGATCAGGCGCAGGTCAGAAGCCGCCGGCTGTCGACGGGCCAGGATACGCAGGCACTCCTCGTCGATGTTGCGCTCCATCTGGTTGATCTGGTCATCGATTTCACGCACCTGCTGGGCCAGGCCGGAGTCGGCCTCGATCAGCGCGGTCACCGCGTCGTTGACCTGCTTTTCCACCAGCCCGCCCATGGCCAGCAAGTGACTGCGCACTTCCTCAAGCTCAGCGTTGAACTGTGCGGAAATGTGGTGAGTAAGGCCTTCCTTCGAAATCATCTTGTTCGCTCCGCGAAAGTTGCAAGCTTCAAGCTGCAAGCTTCAAGCAGTTAAATGTTGATCCTGATAGCGCAGTGCGGCTATGCAGCAGCCTCGACTAGCCGTAACGACCGGTGATGTAGTCCTCGGTCTGTTTCTTGGCCGGATTGGTGAACAGGGTATCGGTATCGCCGAATTCCACCAGTTTGCCCATGTACATGAACGCCGTGTAGTCGGAAACCCGCGCCGCCTGTTGCATGTTGTGGGTCACGATGACGATGGTGAACTTGGACTTGAGCTCGTAGATCAGTTCTTCGACTTTCAGCGTCGAGATCGGGTCCAGGGCCGAGCAAGGTTCGTCGAGCAGCAGCACTTCCGGCTCCACGGCGATGGTGCGGGCGATCACCAGACGTTGCTGCTGACCGCCGGACAGACCGAGGGCCGATTCATGCAGACGGTCCTTGACCTCATCCCACAGCGCCGCGCCCTTGAGGGCCCATTCCACGGCTTCGTCGAGGATGCGCTTCTTGTTGATGCCCTGGATGCGCAAGCCGTAGACCACGTTCTCGTAGATGGTTTTCGGGAACGGGTTGGGCTTCTGGAACACCATGCCCACGCGACGACGCAACTCGGCCACGTCTTCGCCCTTGCGGTAGATGTTGTTGCCGTAGAGGTTGATTTCCCCTTCGACACGGCAGCCGTCCACCAGGTCGTTCATGCGGTTGAAGGTGCGCAGCAAGGTCGACTTGCCGCAGCCCGACGGGCCGATGAACGCGGTGACGCGCTGTTTCGGGATATTCAGGCTGACGTCATACAGCGCCTGCTTGTCGCCGTAGAACAGGTTCAGGCCGGGCACTTCGATGGCGACGGTTTCCTGAGCCAGGTCCAGGCTCTGCTTGTCGCGGCCCAGGGCCGACATGTTGATGCCGTGTGTGTGTGCTTCGTGTTGCATGGGAGGCTCCCTGTGCTAACAAATTCGGTTCGGTTGGCCACTGAGCGGCCATGCCAATCTGTGTATGTGTCTGTGTGGGAGCGAGCCTGCTCGCGATTCAGGCGACTCGGTCTGGCTTTGAACCGAGGTGATGCCATCGCGAGCAGGCTCGCTCCCACAGAAAATCAATGTGTAATCAACTATCCAGTGCCTTGTACTTCTCGCGCAGGTGGTTACGGATCCACACCGCCGACAGGTTGAGCGTGGCGATCACCAGCACCAGCAGCAGCGCCGTGGCGTACACCAGCGGTCGCGCCGCTTCGACGTTCGGGCTCTGGAAGCCCACGTCATAGATATGGAAGCCCAGGTGCATGATCTTCTGGTCCAGGTGCAGGTACGGGTAGTTGCCGTCCAGCGGTAGCGACGGCGCCAGTTTCACCACGCCCACCAGCATCAACGGCGCCACTTCACCGGCAGCACGGGCCACGGCGAGGATCATCCCGGTCATCATCGCCGGACTCGCCATGGGCAGGACGATTTTCCACAGGGTCTCGGCCTTGGTCGCGCCGAGGGCCAGGGAGCCTTCGCGCACGGTACGCGGGATCCGCGCCAGGCCTTCCTCGGTGGCCACGATCACCACCGGCACCGCCAGCAGCGCCAGGGTCAGGGATGCCCAAAGCAGGCCCGGGGTGCCGAAGGTCGGCGCCGGCAAGGCCTCGGGGAAGAACAGGCGGTCGACCGAACCACCCAGCACGTAGACGAAGAAGCCCAGGCCAAACACACCGTAGACGATGGCCGGAACACCCGCCAGGTTGTTCACCGCGATGCGGATCAGGCGGGTCATCGGGCCTTGGCGGGCGTATTCACGCAGGTAGACCGCCGCCAGCACGCCGAACGGCGTCACGATCATCGCCATGATCAGGGTCATCATCACAGTGCCGAAAATCGCCGGGAAGATGCCACCTTCAGTGTTGGCTTCACGCGGGTCGTCGCTGAGGAATTCCCAGACCTTGCTGACGTAGAAACCCATCTTGGTGAACGTCCCCATGCCGTTTGGCTGGTAGGCGTGCACCACTTTGCCGATTTCGATTTCCACTTCCTTGCCGTTGGCATCGCGGGCGGTCAGGCTGTCGCGATTGAACTGCGCATGCAGGTCGGCCAGGCGCGCTTCGATATCCTTGTAGCGGGCATTGAGTTCGGCACGCTCGCTTTCCAGGTCCGCCTGGGCAGAAGCGTCGAGCTTGCCGTCCAGTTCCAGTTTGCGACCGTGCAGACGGATGCGTTCCAGGCCGGCGTTGATTGCACCGATGTCGACTTTTTCCAGGGTCTTGAGCTCGGAGGCCAACTGGTTGACGCGCTCTACGCGAGCCTGCAGTTGCGGCCAGGCGGCCTCGCCTTCGGCGATGACCTTGCCGTCTTCCTTGACGTTGACCAGGTAGCCGTAGAAGTTGCCCCACTCACGACGCTCGATGGCCATCAGCTCCGGCGGCGTGGTCTGGTTGGTCAGCCAGTCGCCAACGATCCAGGTGAAGTCGGTGCCGTTCAGGTCCCGGTTGCCAACCTTGATCAGTTCGCGGGTCATGAACTCGGGGCCTTCGTCGGGCACCGGCAGGCCAGCGCTTTTCAGGCGCTCACGAGGCACTTCTTCCTTCTGCACGACTTCGCCGACCACCAGGTGCGCAGGCATTCCCGGCACGTTGTAGCTAGCGTGGACCAGGTCCGCCGGCCAGAAGTGGCCCAGGCCGCGCACGGCGATCACCGCCAGCAGGCCAATGGTCATGATGACCGCGATGGACACCGCGCCGCCGCTGATCCAGACGCCGGGGGCGCCGCTCTTGAACCATCCTTTCAGGGAGTTCTGTTTCACAGACTTCTACCTTTCTTAAAGCGACGAATATTTCTTGCGCAGACGCTGACGGATCAGCTCGGCGAGGGTGTTCATGACGAAGGTGAACAACAGCAGCACCAGGGCCGACAGGAACAGCACGCGGTAATGGCTGCCGCCGACTTCCGACTCAGGCATCTCCACCGCCACGTTGGCCGCCAGGGTGCGCAGGCCTTCGAACAGGTTCATTTCCATGACCGGCGTGTTACCGGTGGCCATCAGCACGATCATGGTCTCGCCCACCGCACGGCCCATGCCGATCATCAGCGCCGAGAAGATGCCGGGGCTGGCGGTGAGGATCACCACGCGGGTCATGGTCTGCCACGGCGTGGCACCGAGGGCCAGGGAGCCCAGGGTCAAGCCGCGCGGCACGCTGAACACGGCGTCTTCGGCGATGGAGTAGATGTTCGGGATCACCGCGAAGCCCATCGCCAGGCCGACCACCAGGGCGTTGCGCTGGTCGTAGGTGATGCCCAGGTCATGGGAGATCCACATGCGCATGTCGCCGCCGAAGAACCAGGCTTCCATGTACGGGCTCATGTACAGCGAGAGCCAGCCCACGAACAGGATCACCGGGATCAGCAGGGCGCTTTCCCAGCCGTCCGGCACTCTCAGGCGAATGGATTCCGGCAGCCGGCTGAAGACGAAACCGGCGACCAGGATGCCAATTGGCAGCAACATCAGCAGGCTGAAAATACCCGGCAGGTGCCCTTCGACGTACGGCGCCAGGAACAGGCCGGCGAAGAACCCGAGGATCACCGTCGGCATCGCTTCCATCAGCTCGATCACCGGTTTGACCTTGCGGCGCATGCCCGGGGCCATGAAGTAGGCGGTGTAGATCGCGGCGGCAATGGCCAGCGGCGCAGCCAGCAACATCGCGTAGAACGCCGCTTTCAGGGTGCCAAAGGTCAGCGGCGAAAGGCTCATCTTGGGTTCGAAGTCGGTGTTGGCGGCGGTCGATTGCCAGACGTACTTGGGTTCGTCGTAGTTTTCGTACCAGACCTTACTCCACAACGCGCTCCACGACACTTCCGGGTGCGGATTGTCCAGCGTCAAGGGTTGCAGCTTGCCGCCCTGTTCAACGATCAGGCGGTTGGCCCGTGGCGACATGCCGAACAGGCCCTGGCCGTCGACCACCTGGTCCACCAGCAGAGTACGGTGGGCGGTGCTGTGGAACACGCCAAGCTTGCCGGCGGCGTCGAGCGCAACAAAGCCTTTGCGACGTTCTTCGGCGCTGATCTCGACGATGGGCGTGCTGCCCATCTGGAAGGTACGAATCTGTTTGAAGCGCAACTCGCCGTCCGGATCGCGGGCCATGAACCACTGGGCCAGGCCGCCCTTGGAGTCGCCGATGATCAGCGAGATCCCGCCCACCAGCTGGGTGGCGGCGGTGACTTGGGCGTCGGCGTTCTCGAGCAGTTTGTAGCGGCCATTGAGGCTCTTGTCCCGCAGGCTGAACACATCGGCCTGGGCACGTCCGTTGACCACATACAGCCATTGCTGGCGCGGGTCGACGAAGATGTTCTTCACCGGCTCAGTCATCTGCGGCAGGTCGATACGCGTCTGCTCGCTGGTGACCTCACCGGTCATCATGTTTTCTTCGCTGGTGAGCGACAGCACTTGCAGCTGGGCACCGCTGGAACCGGCCAGCAGCAGGGTCGAATCGGTGGCGTTGAGGCTGACATGTTCCAGGGCCAAGCCCTGTTCGTTCAACGCGATCGGCGTCTCGCCGTAAGGGTATTCGACGGCGGGCGAGATGGTTTTCTTGCCGTCCGGGTAGCTGACCTTATAGGTGTGACGGAATACCAAAGCCTGGCCGTTGGACAGGCCGATCGCCACCAGTGGGCTGCCGGGCTGGTCTTCCCCAATGGCCGTCACGCTGGCGCCAGCCGGAATCGGCAGGTCGACGCGGCGCAGTTCGGCACCGCTGTCGAGGTCGTAGAACAGCGCCTGGCCCTTGTCGGAAACCCGCATGGCCACTTGGTTCTGTTCTTCGATGGCAATCATCAGCGGTTTGCCGGCGTCTTGCATCCAGGCCGGGGTGATCGAGTCCTTGGCCTCCAGGTCCGCGCCCTGGAACAGGGGCAGCACGACGTAGGCCAGGAAGAAGAAGATCAACGTAATGGCGGCGAGGACGGCGAGGCCGCCGACCAGCACGTACCAGCGGGTCAGGCGATCCTTGAGCGCGCGAATGCGGCGCTTGCGTTGCAGCTCAGGCGTATTGAAGTCAATGCGCTTGGGAGGGGAAGTCGTAGTCATTGTGGAATTGGCCAGATCATTCATGCGCACACCCTAGCGATCCTGTATGACAGAAAGATGACAATGCAGTGACGCAACAAATCCGCCGCCAGCAGAAAGCGGCAGCGGACAGGAATTTGGGTTGTGGGAGCAACCTTCACTCCCACAGGAGTCCGGGCGTTGGCCCGGGCTCAGGTATTACTTCTTGGCGACGTTGCCGCCTTCTTGCAGACCCAGGTCAGCCAGTGCCTTGGCGGCTACTTTGGCTGGCAGCGGGATGTAGCCGTCCTTGACCACGACTTCCTGGCCTTGCTTGGACAGGATCAGCTTCACGAACTCGGCTTCCAGCGGGGCCAGAGGCTTGTTCGGTGCCTTGTTGACATAAACGTAGAGGAAGCGCGACAGCGGGTACTTGCCGTTCAGGGCGTTTTCTTCGGTGTCTTCGATGAACTCGCCGCCTTCTTTCTTGGCCAGGGCAACGGTTTTCACGCTGGCGGTCTTGTAGCCGATACCCGAGTAGCCAACGCCGTTGAGCGAGCTGCTGATCGACTGCACAACCGAGGCCGAGCCAGGCTGTTCATTGACGTTGGACTTGTAGTCACCTTTGCACAGGGCTTCTTCTTTGAAGTAGCCGTAGGTGCCGGACACCGAGTTACGACCGAACAACTGGACTGGCTTGTTGGCCAGGTCACCGGTCACGCCCAGGTCGCCCCAGGTCTTGACGTCAGCCTTGGCGCCGCACAGACGAGTGGAGGAGAAAATCGCATCAACCTGAGCCATGGTCAGGCCTTTGATCGGGTTGTCCTTGTGTACGAATACCGCCAGGGCGTCCACGGCAACCGGGATGGCGGTAGGCTTGTAACCGTATTTGGTTTCGAAAGCCTGCAGCTCGTTGTCCTTCATCTTGCGGCTCATCGGGCCCAGATTGGAGGTGCCTTCGGTGAGCGCAGGTGGCGCGGTGGAGGAACCGGCGGCCTGAATCTGGATGTTTACGTTCGGGTATTCTTTCTTGTAGTTCTCGGCCCACAAGGTCATCAGGTTGGCCAGGGTATCGGAGCCGACGCTGGACAGGTTGCCCGATACACCAGTGGTCTTGGTGTAGCTCGGGATCGCAGGGTCAACAGCGGCCACCGCGTTGGCAGTCGCAACGCCAGCAGCGACAAAAGTCATTGCCGCCATCAAACGCTTCAGTTTCATGCCTTACTCCTAGCAGATAGGGTGTGTTAAGTCGGCCAAGTATCGGTAAGCCGTGTGAACACTCTATGGCTGAAATATGACAATTGGATGAAAGGCCAGTATCGAGTTTTACAAAATGATTCGTGGCGCTCCCCATCGCGAGCAAGCTCGCTCCCACAGGGGCTTTGCGGCGAACGCAGAACCTTTGTGGGAGCGAGCTTGCTCGCGATGAGGCCCGTGCAGTCAGTGAAAAAATCGGACCTAGCGCCCCTTCTTCCAAAGATAACCGCCCACCACAATCCCGATCCCACAGATGGCCGCCACGTAATACGCCGGCCCCATCGAGCTCTCTTTCAACAGCAGGGTCACGATCATCGGCGTCAACCCGCCGAAAATTGCATAGGCCAGGTTGTAGGAAAATGACAGGCCGCTGAAACGCACCACGGCCGGGAAGGCATTGACCATCACATAGGGCACCGCGCCGATGGTGCCCACCAGCAAGCCACTCAAGGCATACAGCGGGAACAGCCACTCGGGGTGATCGAACAGGCAGTGGTAGAAGGTCCAGAAGGTGATCAACAGCAAACCGCTGCCGAAGACAAACACCCGGCCGGCGCCGAAACGGTCGGCCAGCACACCCGCACCGATGCAACCGAAACTCAGGAACACGATCGCCAGGCTGTTGGCCTGCAGCGCGGTGGTCGGACTGAAGTGGTACACCGTCTGCAGCACAGTCGGTGTCATCAGGATGACCACAATGACGCCGGCCGACAGCAGCCAGGTCAACAGCATGGAAATGGCGATGGCGCCGCGATGATCACGCAGCACGGCCCGCAGCGGCACTTCCTCGGCCAGGGCCTTGCGCAGTTGCAGCTCGGCGAACACTGGGGTTTCGTGCAACCAGCGGCGCAGGTACACCGAAAACAGCCCGAACACACCACCCAGCAGGAACGGGATCCGCCAGGCGTAATCGGCCACTTCCACGGGTGTATAAATGCTGTTGATCGCCGTGGCGACCAGCGAACCCAACAAAATTCCCGCCGTCAGGCCGCAAGTCAGCGTGCCGCAGGCATAGCCGATGTGGCGCGCCGGAACGTGTTCGGAAACGAATACCCAGGCGCCCGGCACTTCTCCGCCGATGGCCGCGCCCTGGATCACCCGCATCAGCAACAGCAGGATGGGCGCCCACATGCCGATCTGCGCATAAGTGGGCAGCAGGCCCATGATCAGGGTCGGCACCGCCATCATGAAAATGCTCAGGGTGAACATCTTCTTGCGCCCCAGCAGGTCGCCGAAGTGGGCCATGACGATCCCGCCCAGCGGCCGGGCCAGGTAACCGGCGGCAAAAATGCCGAACGTCTGCATCAAGCGCAGCCACTCGGGCATTTCGGCAGGGAAGAACAATTTGCCGACCACGGTGGCAAAGAACACGAAAATGATGAAATCGTAGAACTCCAGCGCACCACCCAAGGCAGAAAGCGACAGGGTCTTGTAATCGTTGCGGGTCAGTGGACGTGCCGGTTGTGCGGGCGTCGCCGTGCTCGAAGGCGCAATGGTCATGGCAAGGACTTCTCTTATAGTTGGTTCTGCAACCCTGTTAACACGGGTTGGGGGCCTGGGCAGGTCCGGCACGATAGCAAATTGTTCGAAAAAGCACATAGAGGTGCGTATTTGATAGTCAAAATCAGAACCGAGTGGTCGTCTCGACGTCTATCGCCCGATATACTCGCAACCTTGCAGTACTCTGTAAGGGGTTGCTGTGCGAAAACGTCGTTGGTGGTGTAGTACCAGAACCAGCCGGTTTCGCAGAGTTTCCCTTTGGCACGCCTTTACGAAAAACGTGACGAACGCAGTATGTTCGGGCTGAATCGTTTTTTACAAAGACGGCTATTCACCTGAAGTACAAGACAGCGTTACGGGTCAGAGGCACCCCCGGCATGATAGAGCTCGAACAAGAAGATCCAATCCCGCAAGGCGACCTGGCCCTGCAAATCACCGCGCTCCCTCGCGAGACCAACGGCTTCGGCGATATTTTCGGCGGCTGGCTGGTGTCCCAGATGGACCTGGCCGGCACCGCCATGGCCAGCAAAGTGGCCGGCGGACGCGTGGCCACTGTGGCGATCGATCGCATGGCGTTCCTCGTGCCGGTGGCAGTGGGGGCGCAGCTTTCCTTTTATACCCAGGCGCTGGAAATCGGCCGCAGCTCGATCCAGATGATGGTCGAGGTCTGGAGCGACGACCCGCTGTCCAGTGAATGGCGCAAGGTGACCGAGGCGGTATTTGTCTTCGTCGCCATCGACGGCAGCGGTCGCACCCGCTCGGTTCCGCCGCGCGCCCGTTAAACACGACGGCCGTTTTGCGGTCCATTGCAGTCCCTGTTCCCGAGCGAGATTTGCAACATGCCTACGCCCAACGTCGAAGCCGTCAAACTGGATGAACTGAACGCCTGGCGCATCCGCCACGGTCAGGCCGAGTTGCTGGTGGCCCAACAAGGCGCGCATATCCTCAGCTATCAAGTGGACGGCCAGCCGCCGCTGATCTGGCTCAACGACCAGGCTACCTTCAAGGCCGGCAAGAGCATCCGCGCGGGCGTGCCGGTGTGCTGGCCGTGGTTCGGCAACCTGACGCGCAACCCCGACAGCGTACAGGCCATGCGCGTGAGCAACGACCCGGCCACCGCCCACGGCCTGGTGCGGGCGATGGATTGGTCGTTGAAGGGCATCGAAGCCGAAGGCGAAAGCCTCAAGGTGGAATTCGTGCTGCCCTACCCCGAGAACGGCCTCCCTGGCTGGCCTCATCAGGTCGACCTGACGCTGACCATCGTGATGGACGAGCAACTGCACATCCGCCTCACCAGCCATAACCGTGGCAGCGAAACCGTCAGCCTCAGCCAGGCGCTTCACAGCTACTTTGCCGTGAGCGACGTGCGCAACGTGCAGGTCGAAGGGGTGGACGGCTTGAGCTACATCGAGACCCTGGACGACTGGAAAACCGTCACCCAGGCCGGCAACCTGCACTTTGCCGGCGAGACCGACCGCATTTATCTCGATACCCCACCGAAGCTGAGCATCATTGACCCGCTGTGGGAACGACGGATCGAGCTGACCAGCAGTGGTTCGCGCTCGGCGGTGATCTGGAACCCCTGGACCGAACGCGCCAAGGCCTTCAGTGACATGGCCGACGATGGCTGGCAGCGCATGCTGTGCATCGAGACAGCCAATGTGATGGACGATGTGGTGACGTTGTTGCCAGAAGCCAGCCATACCCTGGGCGTGAGCATCGGCAGCAAGCCGCTCTAAGTCTAAGCCACACCATAAAATCGACTGTGGGAGCGGGCTTGCTCGCGAAGGCGGTGTATCAGTTGATACTCATTTGACTGACACGCCGCCTTCGCGAGCAAGCCCGCTCCCACATTTGGATCTACGCCATATCTGCGGCCTATTACAAATCAGCCTCCTGCACCACCCGCACCTTCTCCGCCTCCAGCGCATACGCCGCACTCGCCAGATCATTGTCGACCTTTTCGATCTTCAACGTGCCCGTCACCCACAGCGGTGTGTAGATGTCGTCCAGCTTCAGGCCCTTGGGAAAGCGCACCAGCACCAACTGGTTAGGCGGCGGTGGCGGGACGTGGATGCAGGCGCCGGGGTAGGGCACCAGGAAAAACAGCGTGCTGCGGCCCTTGGCGTCGGTTTCCAGCGGCACCGGGTAACCGCCGATGCGGATGTGTTTGTCATTCATGGCCGCCACGGTCTTGGTCGAATACATCACCGCCGGCAAGCCTTTGCTTTGCTTCAGGCCGCCTTTTTCGGTGAAGGTGCCGTTGGCTTCCGGGGAGTCGTGGTCGATCTCGGGCATGGCCTCGAGGGCTTTCTGGTCCGACTTGGGCATCAGTTCGAGCCAGTCGGTTTCCGGCAGCTCGGCAGCATGGGCCAGGCCACTGCCCAGCAGAAGAAGGGTCAACACTAGACGGCGCATGAAAGGGCTCGGCAATGAGTGGAAAGTGAACCGCCGAGCATTCTAGCCCCCTCTGCGCGCCAGGCAGAGAGGGCTTTATTGCATTTGAATCAGTTTCTTTTGATCAGGCCGTAGATCACCAGCAATACCACCGCGCCCACCAGGGCCCCGATGAAACCAGCACCTTGGCCGGCCTGGTAGATGCCCAGGGCCTGGCCGCCGTAAGTGGCCGCCAACGAACCGCCGATACCGAGCAGGATGGTCATGATCCAGCCCATGCTGTCATCGCCCGGTTTCAGGAAGCGTGCCAGCAGGCCAACGATCAAGCCGATAAAAATGGTTCCGATGATTCCCATGGCATTGCCCTCTGGTTGGATAGCTATGCCAAAGCCTAGACAGGCTTTGGCACTTAGCCATGAGAGAGATTCGCCGACGAATGGTTCCACCGATGCTGCAGATTATTGCTCGGCGATCAGCGTCTCGACCTTGATGATCTGCTGGGCCAGCGTCGCCCGGTCAGCACAGCGCAGGTTGGCGTGGCCGACCTTGCGCCCGACCTTGAACGCCTTGCCATAGTGATGCAGATGGCAGTCAGCGATCGACAGGACTTTCTCGCTGTCCGGCACCTTGCCGATGAAGTTGAGCATGGCGCTTTCACCGACCTTGGCGGTCGACCCCAGTGGCAGCCCGGCCACCGCCCGCAGGTGGTTTTCGAACTGGCTGCACTCGGCGCCTTCGGTGGTCCAGTGCCCGGAGTTGTGGACCCGAGGGGCGATTTCGTTGGCCTTGAGGCCGCCGTCCACTTCAAAGAACTCGAACGCCATCACGCCGACATAATCGAGCTGCTTGAGCACCCGGCTGGAATAGTCTTCGGCCAGGGCCTGCAACGGATGGTCGGTGCTGGCGACGGACAGCTTGAGAATGCCGTCCTTGTGAGTGTTGTGCACCAGCGGGTAGAAACGGATCTCACCGTCACGGGCACGCACGGCGATCAGCGAGACTTCCCCGGTGAATGGCACGAAGCCTTCCAGCAGGCAGGCCACGCTGCCGAGTTCGGCGAACGTACCGACCACGTCTTCAGGCTTGCGCAGGACTTTCTGGCCCTTGCCGTCGTAACCCAGGGTGCGGGTCTTGAGCACGGCGGGCAGGCCGATGGCAGCGACGGCAGCGTCCAGGTCGGCCTGGGACTGAATGTCGGCGAAGGCTGGCGTGGGAATGCCCAGGTCCTTGAACATGTTCTTTTCGAACCAGCGGTCACGGGCGATCCGCAAGGCTTCGGCGCTCGGGTAGACCGGGACGAACTGGGACAGGAAGGCCACGGTTTCGGCCGGGACGCTTTCGAACTCGAAGGTCACCAGGTCAACTTCATCAGCCAATTGACGCAGGTGATCCTGGTCGCCGTAGTCGGCCCGCAGGTGTTCACCCAGTGCCGCGGCGCAGGCGTCCGGCGCCGGGTCCAGGAAAGCGAAGTTCATCCCCAGCGGTGTACCTGCCAGGGCCAACATGCGACCCAACTGGCCGCCACCGATTACACCGATCTTCATTTCGTCAACAACCTCAGGCAATGCGTGGGTCTGGATTGTCCAGGACGCTGTCTGTCTGCTCAGCGCGGAATTTTTTCAGCACGGTATGAAATTGTGGGTGCTTGGCGCCCAGGATGCTCGCCGACAGCAGGGCCGCGTTGATCGCGCCAGCCTTGCCGATGGCCAGGGTCGCGACCGGGATGCCGGCCGGCATCTGCACTATCGACAGCAACGAATCGACGCCCGAGAGCATCGCAGACTGGACCGGCACGCCCAGCACCGGCAGGTGGGTCTTGGCCGCACACATGCCTGGCAAATGGGCGGCGCCACCGGCACCGGCGATGATCACCTCGATGCCACGCGCCTCGGCCTCTTCGGCGTACTGGAACAGCAGGTCCGGGGTACGGTGGGCGGAGACCACTTTCACCTCGTAAGGGATGCCGAGCTTTTCCAGCATATCGGCGGTGTGGCTAAGGGTGGACCAATCGGACTTGGAGCCCATGATCACGCCAACCAGTGCACTCATCGTCGTGCCTCTTCTCTCTGGGCGCCCGCAGGCGCGTCAAAAAACAACAAGCCACGCAGGAAACCGGCGTGGCTTGTTGTACGAATTATGGCCGGGCGAACCGACCGAAGGCCGGGCAGTATACCGAAAATGGTGCGTTAAACGCACTTTCGCCGACCATCTGTCATTTGTGGTGAAGTGGCGGTTTTATTGACTCGCAGGTCAGCGTCGGAACAGCGCTGATCCCTTGTGGGAGCGGGCTTGCTCGCGAATGCGGTGTGTCAGTTAAGAAGGTGGCGACTGACACACCGCAT
>NZ_LHVH01000029.1 GCF_001269885.1 Pseudomonas kilonensis | reverse complement strand
GCTATCGCGAGCAAGCTCAGCTCCCACAGGGGATTTGTGGTGAAGGCGGGATCTGTGAACACTCCGAGATTCAGTGTGGGAGCAAGGCTTGCCCGCGATGACGGCGGCACATTCAACATCGCTGCAAGCTGACCCACCGCTATCGCGAGCAAGCTCAGCTCCCACAGGGGATTTGTGGTGAAGGCGGGATCTGTGAACACCCGAGATTCAGTGTGGGAGCAAGGCTTGCTCGCGATAGCGGCGGCACATTCAACATCGCTGCAAGCTGACCCACCGCTATCGCGAGCAAGCTCAGCTCCCACAGGGGATTTGTGGTGAAGGCGGGATCTGTGAACACCCGAGATTCAGTGTGGGAGCAAGGCTTGCCCGCGATGGCGGCGGCACATTCAACATCGCTGCAAGCTGACCCACCGCTATCGCGAGCAAGCTCAGCTCCCACAGGGGATTTTTGGTGAAGGCGGGATCTGTGAACACCCCGAGATTTAGTGTGGGAGCAAGGCTTGCCCGCGATGGCGGCGGCACATTCAACATCGCTGCAAGCTGACCCACCGCTATCGCGAGCAAGCTCAGCTCCCACAGGGGATTTGTGGTGAAGGTAGGATCTGTGAACCCCCGAGATTCAGTGTGGGAGCAAGGCTTGCCCGCGATGACGGCGGCACATTCAACATCGCTGCAAGCTGACCCACCGCTATCGCGAGCAAGCTCAGCTCCCACAGGGGATTTGTGGTGAAGGCGGGATCTGTGAACACCCGAGATTCAGTGTGGGAGCAAGGCTTGCCCGCGATGGCGGCGGCACATTCAACATCGCTGCAAGCTGACCCATCGCCATCGCGAGCAAGCTCAGCTCCCACAGGGGATTTGTGGTGAAGGCGGGATCTGTGAACACCCCGAGATTCAGTGTGGGAGCAAGGCTTGCTCGCGATAGCGGCGGCACATTCAACATCGCTGCAAGCTGACCCAGCGCTATCGCGAGCAAGCTCAGCTCCCACAGGGGATTTTTGGTGAAGGCGGGATCTGTGAACACTCCGAGATTCAGTGTGGGAGCAAGGCTTGCCCGCGATGACGGCGGCACATTCAACATCGCTGCAAGCTGACCCACCGCTATCGCGAGCAAGCTCAGCTCCCACAGGGGATTTGTGGTGAAGGCGGGATCTGTGAACACCCGAGATTCAGTGTGGGAGCAAGGCTTGCTCGCGATAGCGGCGGCACATTCAACATCGCTGCAAGCTGACCCACCGCTATCGCGAGCAAGCTCAGCTCCCACAGGGGATTTGTGGTGAAGGCGGGATCTGTGAACACCCGAGATTCAGTGTGGGAGCAAGCTCAGCTCCCACAGGGGATTTTTGGTGAAGGCGGGATCTGTGAACACTCCGAGATTCAGTGTGGGAGCAAGGCTTGCCCGCGATGGCGGCGGCACATTCAACATCGCTGCAAGCTGACCCACCGCTATCGCGAGCAAGCTCGCTCCCACAGGTTTTGTATCCTGGCATCAGGTTTGGCGTTGGAAGGCGTAGTCGCGTTCGACCTTGCACACCCTCGTATGGCAATGGGTATACCAGGTGGAGCGGCCGCGCTCGCGGATCGCGCTGTGTTCAGGATGCTGCTTCCAGGCCAGGATTGCAGCTTCATCGCTCCAATAGGACACGGTAATCCCCAAACCATCGTCGCCACGGGCTGATTCGACGCCTAAAAATCCGGGCTGCTCCCGGGCAAGGGCCAGCATGCGTTCGGCGGCTTCGGCGTAGCCTTGGTCCCCCTCGGTGCGCAGGGAGGTGAATATCACCGCGTAGTAGTGGGCGCTCATGACGCTTTCCTGGCGCAGGCTTCGACAAACGCACTGACCAGCGGCGGCACGCGCCCTTCCAGTGCGGCACGTTCGGGCTGAAACAGCGTGGCGACAAAGAACGGATGGTCTTGCAGCTCCACCGCTCGCAGGCCGCCGGCCGAGTCCCGGGCCACGGCGTGCAGGCGTTGATTGAGCAAGTCCTCTTCAAAGTCCGGGTTGATCCCGAAGCGGCAATGGTAGCCCTCGAATACCCTCTGGCGACCATAGGCCTTGGCAATCAACGAGCCCGCATCGAGCTGCAGGCTGTCGATGGTTTCGACCAAGGCACAGCTCAGCGGCGTCAGCAGTGCCCGTTCAGCCTCTGGATCGGTTTCGCCATGGGCGGCGTCGGCCCACCCCATCACGTTGCGGGCGTATTCCAGCACGGCATGTTGAAAACCACCGCAGGTGCCCAGGAAAGGGCGACGCTGTTCGCGGGCAAAACGAATCGCTTGCAAGGCGCCGGCTTCGTTTTGGTAGGGGCTGCCCGGTACGCACCAGATACCGTCGAAGTCCTCCAGCACTGCGTTGTCGGCGATGAGCGGCGTTGCCAGCCATTGGACGCGAATGTCATGGCCGACTTGCCCAGCGGCCAGCTCAAGTGCGATGGGGATCGCGCGGTGAGCGGTGATGTGTGGGTCGTGGTCGCCGACCAGGGCGATGTGTAAAGGACGCTGTTTTTCCATGAGAGACTCGCCGCTTGTTGATTCCTGGTCGCCACTATAGATTGGCGTTCACGCAATCAATATTGGCGTTTATCCAAGTGATCAATGCAGCAGCGCACTATCGTCTGGACTATCCCGACCTGTCCCTGATCCTCGCACTGGTCCGTGGCGGCTCACTGGCCCGGGCCGCTCGATTGCTGCAGGTGGACGTGTCCACGGTGTTTCGTTCGGTACGTCGGCTGGAGGCGGCCCTGGGCCAGCCCTTGTTCGAAAAAAGCCGTTCCGGGTACTTGCCCACGAGCCTGGCCCAGGCACTGGCCGAGCAAGCCGAGCGCGCCGAACAGGCCTTGGAGGCGGCGCGGGTAGGCGTGGAGCAGGGCGGTGCGGTCATCAGCGGGACGGTACGCCTGACGTGCAGCGACTCGGTCCTGCAAGCGTTGCTGCTGCCTGCGCTGGCGCGCTTCATGCCCGCTTACCCGGCGTTGACCCTTGAGCTGAGCACCTCGAACGACTTCGCCAACCTGAGCCGCCGCGATGCCGACATTGCGTTACGCCTGACCCGTACGCCGCCGGAACACCTGGTTGGTCGAAACCTGGGCAATGTGGCTTACCGGGTATGTGCCAGTGCCACGTATCTGCGCTCGGTGGATGTGGATGACCTGGCTTCCATGACCTGGATCGCACCGGACGATTTCCTCCCGGATCACCCCACCGTAGCCTGGCGCCGCCAGCGTCTACCCGGCGTGGTGCCCGCCTATCGCTGCAACAGCATGCTCTCGGTCACCGAACTGGTGCGAGCCGGCTTGGGTGTGGCGGCGCTGCCGGACTTTCTGATCGATGAACACCAGGGCCTGATGCCCCTTGGCGAACCGCTGGGGGGGTATGACACAGCCCTGTGGCTCCTGACCCGCCCCGACTGCCGGGCCTTGCGCTCGGTGGTGACCTTGTTCGATGAGCTGGGGCGCAATCTGCGCTGGCGCTGAGTTTTAACGGCGAGGGTGTACATGGCTCAATGGATGGCGCTTCCCCAACGGTTATAGTGCCTTGAGCACCAGCCCTTGGCCGAGAACATCACGATGACGAAGTCTTCCCAACCCACACCTTCCGCGCCCGTTGACCACCTGCGTTTTCACCGCCCTCACGCGCATCTGGCGCCGACCTTTGGCAATGACCGCTTTGCGCTGAGAGCGGAGGCGTTCGCGCGTTTTTTCGGGACGCCGATGTTCCTCGGCGCGCAAACCTTGATCGTGCTGCTATGGATCAGCCTGAACCTGGTGGGGGTCTTTCATTTCGATGCCTACCCGTTCATTTTGCTGAACCTGGCGTTCAGCCTGCAGTCGGCCTATGCCGCGCCGCTGATTTTGCTGGCGCAAACCCGCCAGGCCGCTCGGGACAAAGCCCAGGCGGAAGCCGATGCCCTGCATCGTGAAGCCTTGGCCATCGCCAACAGCGAGCGCCAGGCCCAGGCCGCGCAGAATACGGCGCAGTTGCTCGAATTGTTGGAGCAGAACACCCGCCTGACGGAAATGACCAAGGCATTGACCGAGCGTATCGACAACTTGACCACTGAAATGCACCAGAAGGTCGTGCATAACCCGTCGGTGCAGTAGCCCTTCATTCCGGGATTTCTTGATCAGGTTTGGTAACGGCTCAGGAACATGTCGAGGGCCGATTCGATCACCTGGGCCTGCTCATCCTGGGTCAGGCTGGGTTGCCCCATCGAAACCTGCGGCCAGAAGGCGAACGTCTTGAGCAGCCCATGCATTTGCTGGGCGGCAAATGCCGGCTCCACGGGTTTCAACCGGCCATCGGCCTGGGCTTGGCGAATCCAGGTCGTCAGGCCTTCTTCCCGCTGGCCCATGCGCGACACCATGTCCTGGGCTCGCTCGGGGGAATGAATGGTGGCGGCGATGGCGATGCGCGCCAGGTCGAGGAAGTTCTCGTCCGCCAGCATGTGCAGTTTGGCTTGCAGCAACGTTTGCAGTTGCTCCCGCAGCGGCTTTTGCGAGCTGTAGGGCATGTCCTGCTCTGCGGTAATGCTGTTCCATAACCGATTCAGAATTTCGGCAAACAATTCTTCCTTGCTCGGAAAATGGTTATACACCGTGCGCTTCGATACGCCGGCAGTCGCCGCGATCTTGTCCATGCTGGTGATCTCGAAACCGCTGCTACGGAATTCAGCAATCGCGGCCTGGAGAATGGCTTCGCGTTTTCGCTCGGTAAGGCGCTGCGGTACGGTCATGGGCAATTCGTCGGTTGAGATGAGAGAACTTACACTCGGCAGTTTACTTGCTCCCGGGATTCATGCAATCTAGAAACTACACCGAGTGGTGTAGTTTTGAGTCAAGCGGCTGAGCGTGCATGCAACGGCCATCCAGCGTCCCACAACGGCGAAGCGCAATTGCGCCGACGCCCTTGGAGTTATCGCACCATGACCATTCCCTCTCTTTCGACCGACAATCCGTCCGCCCATGACGCATCCCGGCATGAACAGGGCAAGTATCGCAATCATGCCTTCACCCCTAGGGAAGGTTTTGGCACTACCCTGCGCATCATCTGGAACATGATCTTCCACAAGCCGCGCACCACTCGGCCTTCGGGCGCCATCGAGGTTCAAGCGCTGACGCGCGCCGCGCTGCTGGCGGCGCCGAACAACAGCGTATTCCGTCTCGGCCATTCCACCCTATTGCTCAAGCTGCGGGATAAATTCTGGCTGACAGACCCGGTGTTCGCCGAGCGCGCCTCACCCGTGCAATGGGCCGGCCCGAAGCGTTTTCATCAGCCGCCCATCAGCCTGGAAGAATTGCCGCCGATCGAAGCGGTGATCCTGTCCCATGACCATTACGACCACCTCGATCATCAGGCCATCCTCAAGCTGGCGGCCAAGACCCGCCACTTCCTGGCGCCCCTTGGCGTGGGCGACACCCTGATCAAATGGGGCGTCGACGCCAACAAGGTGCGTCAACTGGATTGGTGGCAAAGTACCGAGGTGGACGGTATCGAGTTCGTTGCCACGCCCTCCCAGCACTTTTCCGGGCGCGGCCTGTTTGACAGCAACAGCACCTTGTGGGCCTCGTGGGTGATGATCGACGGCGCTACGCGAATTTTCTTCAGCGGCGACACTGGCTACTTCGAGGGTTTCAAACGCATCGGCGAGCGATATGGTCCCTTTGACCTGACGCTGATGGAAACCGGCGCCTATGACGTCGATTGGCCCCACGTCCACATGCAGCCAGAGCAGACCCTACAGGCTCATATCGATCTCAAGGGCCGTTGGCTGCTGCCGATCCACAACGGTACGTTCGACCTGGCGATGCATGCCTGGTATGAACCCTTCGACCGCATCCTGGCCCTGGCCTGGGAACGCAATGTTCACATTGCCACGCCGCAAATGGGCGAAGCATTCACCCTGACGCAGCCGCAACGTGGCCGCGCCTGGTGGCTGGACGTGGAGCCCTCGGCGTACCAGGACCAGGCCGGTATCGCCTAGCACTCACAGGATTGGCGTTATTCAATCATGGCGTAATCGGAGCGCCCCATCGGGTCCGGCGTCGCGCCCTTGATGTTCATGCCGCGCCCCGGTGCGAAGCCGGGGAAGAACACCAGGCCCTCGGCCTCCAGGCGAAACGCCAGGGCCAGGCGAGTCACATCGAGCAACTCGCCGCCGGCCTCGAAACGGCGGATGGCCTGGACCGAGACGCCGGATTGACGGGACAGCTCCTCGACACTCCAACCCAGCATGGCTCGAGCCTGTGCACTGTGAGCAGGGGTGAATTGATAGACAGCGATGCGTTCCAGGGTGGTTTTGATTGCGAGAGAGGCCATGGGGGGCTCCAAAGCTGTGGGATTAAAAACACTGTGTTTTTGTACAGTTGTTTTGAATCCCGATCAATCTCATTTTTTTGATCAATGACCGGCGGTCTTCTCCAGCCAGGCGCTCGGGGCGTGACCCAGTACGCGACGAAACATCGTGGAGAATGCCGCGGGGCTGTCGTAGCCCAGGTCCAGGGCGATTCGGGTCACTGAATGGCCGACGGCCAACCGGGACAATGCCGACATCACGCAGGCTTGTTGTCGCCATTGGCTGAAACTTAACCCGGTTTGCTGGCTGAACAGGCGATTGAACGAGCGCAAGCTGATAGGCAACTGCGCCGCCCATTGCACGGGCGAGACGTGGGCGTCCGGGTGTTTCAGAAATGCCTGGCACAGGCCGAGCAGGCGCGGGTCTTGGGGCAGTGGAAGGTGCAGGGGCAGATGGGTGCTGCGCAGCAACTCGTGCAGCAGCAGATCGATCAGCGCACCATCGCGTCCAGCCTCGTCATAGTCCAGCGCAAGCTCCACGGCTTCCATCAGCAACTGGCGCATCAGCGGCGACACGCTGATGACCTGGCAACGGGCGTCCATGGCCGTTACCGCAGCCGGTTCGATATACAAACTTCGCGTGCTGACGCCCAGCATCAGCACCTCATGGGCAACCCCGGGCGGGATCCACACTGCCCGTTGCGGCGGCACCACCCAATTGCCGTCTGCCGTGCTGACCTGCATGACTCCGGTGGCGCCGTAGAGCAACTGCGCCCGCCGGTGGGTATGGCGCGGCAATCGATGACCGTCGGGATAATCCGTGCCGATAGCCACTACTGGCCGTGGCGTGTCGTCCAGCAGGTCAATCGAAACATTGCGCATCGAGCGGTATCCAGTGATTGGCGTAAACACAAACATTATTGGCCTACTTGCTGAGGCAGGCCAAGCCCCATCGCTCTATCGTCGGCCTCTCTCAATTTATGGATGCTGCGCGATGTTCTACCTCTTGCTGGCACTTTTCGGCTGCATGACTGGCGTCACCGCCGTGTTGTTCGGCTTCGGCGGCGGATTTGTCGTGGTGCCCTTGCTATACCGCATGCTCACCGCCAGCCACGGCGCTGACGACCCTATCGGCCGATCGGCGATGCACATCGCCGTGGCCACCTCGACCTGCGTGATGATCGTCAACGCGCTGATCGCCACCGCCAAGCATCACCGCGCCGGTAACCTCATTCGCCACTACGTGTGGCCGTTGGGCGGCTTCATCGGCCTGGGCGCTATCGTTGGAGCCGTTGCCGCGATGTGGGCGAGTAGCGAAGTCATTCGCTATGCCTTCATCGTTTACCTGGGCGTGACCATTCTGGACTGTTTGTTCAGACGCGGTTTTCTGACCCAGTCTGACGCTGTAGTCCCACGGCGGTTGGGTAGGGCAGAGGTCTCGGCAGGCGGAATCAGCATCGGCGCCATCGCCACTTTTCTGGGCGTGGGTGGCAGTGTCATGACGGTCCCATTATTGCGTCGTTGCGGGCTGAACATGTCGCGCGCGACGTCCATGGCTAACCCGCTGAGTTTGCCGGTGGCGGTGGCCGGGACGCTGACTTACATGGCCATGGCCGGGTTTACCGAGTTTGATTTGGGGCCGTGGTTTGTGGGGTATGTGGATTTGCAGGCGTTTGCGGTTTTGACACTGGGCTCGTTAGTGGGGATTCGATTAGCTACGCCATGGATCGGGCGGATACCGGATCGATTTCACGCCGGGGTTTATATCGGATTGTTGATCGTCGTGATGTTGGGCATATCGGTGCGGTAAGTTGCTGCGTGGCATTGCTCAACATTTTGTGGGAGAGGGGGGCATATCGATTCTATGAGGCTGATTCGTCATACTTCGCGCCACTCATTTCGTGAGCTGACGCTCGCTTTTTCCAGGAAGATTCCATGTTCAAAGGACTGTTGCTCCTCGCATCCAGCGCCGTGTGCCTTATCGCGCTCTGTTCGACAGCCAGTGCCGATGGTGGTAGTGGCGTCTTTACCGGCACCTTGGGCAAGATGCCGATTGTGCTGGGACTCAACACTGCTCAAGAGGACGAGGTCATCGGTCGTTATTTCTATGAGAAATACCATCGTGACTTGGGATTGAGCGGCTCGCTGCAAGGAAAGACCCTGACGATGGTCGAGGGCGGTACCCGTTACGACGACGGCCAATCGCTGCCAACCCTGACGCTGCAAAAAACGGCCAACGGCTGGCAGGGTGAATGGAAAAGTCTCAAGGGCAAAGTTCTGCCCGTGCAGTTGACCGAGGCCAGGCTCCCGGCACCTGGGGCTGATCTTTCCCCCGTTATCGCTGAGCTGCAAAAAAGTGATCCTTATGAGTATCTCCGCCTGCAAGGCTTGAAACTCAAGCCGGGCAAGAAAGAATCTTTCATGGGGCATGACTTGCAATGGTGGACGGAGCCAGATTCCGGTATTTCCATGTTCAGCGTCGAGTCCGGCTACTCGAAAGACGAACTACAACGGGTCAATCGGCAATTGTTGGGACGGCTCTGGACCGAAGTCATCAGCTACCACGGCTGTCTGTTGCAGGGCGCGGATAATGCCGAGTTCGACCAAGGTGTCGCGCCCAAATTCCTATCGCCCGATGTGATCAGCCTGAACATTTCCACAAGTTACTACTGCGGCGGCGTGCATCCGGATTTTGGCAATTCGCCGCTCAATCTCGATGCTCACACCGGCCACAGTTTGTCGCTGGAAGATGTGCTCTGGGTTGGCACAGGCAAGCCACCGCTGTACGCCGGCCACAACGACGCGGGTGATGTTCCGTTGACCGATGAAGAGAGCCAGGCGCGATACACTTACCAACGCGAGGTATTCGCGCCATGGCTGATCAAGCAACTCACCACGCTGTACCCCGACGAGATGCTGAAGCCAGCGGATGAAGACAGCTGCGACTACACCGATGAAGGCGTCTGGGGATATTCCAATTGGTACTTCACTGAAAAAGGTTTGTACCTGGGACCGTTCTTCGTCCGCGCGCAACGCGTTTGTGATGACCCCGGCTGGTCGGTGCTGCCGTACGCAGTCGTAAAACAACACCCCGGTGCGGTCAAACTTCAATTGCCCGGGACTGGTGACTAACCCTCAGCCAACCCGGGCGCTTCCCGAATAACGAAGTGATCCAGGTTCTCGATATTGGCACTGAACACCCCGAACGTCTGTTCGGGGTTCTTCTTGCTCGGTACCTGTTTCAACTCCGGCGTCACGCCATAAAAGAAGCAATACAACGGCGCGTCACTGTCGACGGCATGCTTGATCTCTTCCAGGAACGCTTTGCGCTTGCGGTAGTTATCGATCAGCTTCTTGCTCAGGTAAACGTTGACCGAGTAAGGCTTCTTCTTCGCCTCGTCCGGTTGCTTGAACCAGACCTTGGGTTCGAAATCGATGCGAAAGCTTTGCGTGTAATCCTTGATCTCCTTGATCTTGCCCCAGTAAATCAAGCCCTTGTTGTCCTGCAAATACTCGATCTTCTTGAAGAACGATCCATAGGGCGCCGTGTGCTCGCCAATCTTCAACAGCTTGCGCTTGAGCAGGTCCTTGTCCGCGAAGTTCGACACAAAACACTCCACCGGGTGGGCAAAGACACTGGTCTTGTCGGGTGTCGAATCATGGGCGCAATGAACGTCATCACCGTGGGACGATAGGGTAGGCGACGTAGGCCGAGTCGCTGCTTCAACGTCCTTCGACGGATCGGACGGCTTGCGTACGTACTGACGCCGAGTCAGCAACAGCTCCGATGGAAAATGCTCTTCACGGTCGTCATCCGTTTCCGCTTCGCCACTCTCTACACCCAACCCCGGCGTTTTCGGACTGACGTAAGGGCAGCCCTCGATATGCTGGGTCGTTGGCTGATTCTTGAAATGTGGCGTGCGGATGTAATTGACGTTCTTGGCGTTGAACGTCGTCAGCCGATTGTCCTCATCAAACGCCACCCGACAGGCATCGTTGGGGCACTGAAAGCGCTCCTTGGCCGAATCGAAGGCCATGGTCTCGTCGAAATTCAGATCCCGAACGTCATAGATCGAAAGCTTGGCATCAAGGCTGAGGCAGTAGGCGGTATCGAATTTCATCGGGGCTCGGGTCCATGAGAGGAAATGTATTAATACCGAAGGACGCGGCGGGCTGCACCCAAAGTTTCAACACACCACAAACCCCCTGTGGGAGCGAGCTTGCTCGCGATTCCCAAAACCAACCCAACCATCAAGCCTGCCACCCACCTGCGCCCTGACACTAACCTGTGGCGAGGGAGCTTGCTCCCGCTGGGCGTGAAGCGGCCCCTTTTACGGTCCCAGATTTGATCGTTCCCACGCTCTGCGTGGGAATGCATCCCGTGACGCTCTGCGTCACCTTCCAGAAGCGGAACGCGGAGCGTCCCTGGCGACATTCCCACGCAGGAGCGTGGGAACGATCGATATGTATTTTCAGCCTTAAAATGTTCCATGAGAGCTTGCTCCCGCTGGGCTGCGCAGCAGCCCCAATTCAATATTCCCAACAAAAAACCGCCGCCCGAACAACGGACGACGGCCCCTGATTGAATCTCAAAAACCTCGCAAAACCCGAGAAGCTTTCCGCCACCAGGATTCATGCTGGCTAAACGGATCATCCACCAAGACCGCCGGCATATCCCGCAAGCGAATCCATGGCTCATCCTGCCAGTGCAGCATGCAGAGCGACATCTTCGGCCAATCCAGCACGCTCAACGTAGGCCGTTCCACCTTGTGCGAGTAGCGTTCATCCCGCAGGGTTGGCACCACCTGATGCGTGATCCACTCACGCAGCAATCGATACTCAGGGCAGTAGTGATAAACCAGCAATGCATAGACGCCCGACTCGCTCAGCATCAGACGCTCTTCGGTCAGACCGTGGACATGCACGAACATCATCCGGCGCTGGTCAGGGTCAAGCTTGCGGGTCATGCGTTCATCGAGGTGCTTGCTCATAAAACGCCCCAAATCCGAGGCGCTGAACCAAGCTTGGTTTTCAACCAAGAGGGTATGCAGATGGAGGTTGTGACGGGTGAAAACCGCCGGAATGTAAGCATCAGGCATGATGGGGCTCCGAGGTATACGGAGAGCAGAGCAGCGTTCTTGTGGGCATAACCACCTCTACGTTCGAAGGTTAGCGGCGCGAGCCCGACGTAGAGGATGTAAGAGAAATCCCAACTAGCTATTTTCTCCACAGAGTTGCAAATGTCCTTAGACAGTACGCGGTTCTATGTTTGGCGATTAGCTACTACGTTGGGCGTTTCTTAGGCACCTGCGACTAAGATAGGTAACGAGACGATACGGCGTCAATGCGGAAAGATTCTGAGTTTTTCGTAGGGTAAAGGTAGTGTGCCGGTCCCAGAGTTAAACGCAGTTTTGGTCCTGTAGAAATACAAAAACCCCGTTTTCACGGGGTTTTTAGTTACGCGTGGAGCCTAGGATTTTTCTTTCAAATCAATCCCAGCTCAAAGCCCCACCCGTCTGATACTCAATCACGCGCGTCTCAAAGAAGTTCTTCTCTTTCTTCAAGTCCATGATCTCGCTCATCCAAGGGAACGGGTTAGTCGTCCCTGGATATTCTTCCTTAAGACCAATCTGCGACAGGCGACGGTTAGCGATGAACTTGAGGTAGTCCTCCATCATCGCCGCGTTCATGCCCAGTACGCCGCGAGGCATGGTGTCACGGGCGTATTCGATCTCCAGTTGGGTCCCTTGCAGGATCATCTGGGTCGCTTCTTCCTTCATCTCGGCATCCCACAGGTGTGGGTTTTCGATTTTGATCTGGTTGATCACGTCGATGCCGAAGTTCAGGTGCATGGATTCGTCGCGCAGGATGTACTGGAACTGCTCGGCGACGCCGGTCATTTTGTTGCGGCGGCCCATGGAGAGGATCTGGGTGAAGCCGCAGTAGAAGAAGATGCCTTCCAGGACGCAGTAGTAAGCGATCAGGTTGCGCAGCAGCTCTTTGTCGGTGTCCGGGGTGCCGGTTTCGAACTTCGGATCGGAGATCGAACGGGTGTATTTCAGGCCCCAGGCGGCTTTTTTCGCGACCGATGGGATCTCGTGGTACATGTTGAAGATCTCGCCTTCATCCATGGCCAGCGATTCGATGCAGTACTGGTAGGCGTGGGTGTGGATCGCCTCTTCGAACGCCTGGCGCAGGATGTACTGGCGGCATTCCGGGTTGGTGATCAGGCGGTACACGGCCAGGACCAGGTTGTTGGCAACCAGGGAGTCGGCGGTGGAGAAGAAGCCCAGGTTGCGCATCACGATGCGGCGCTCGTCGTCGGTCAGGCCTTCCGGGTCTTTCCAGAGGGCGATGTCGGCGGTCATGTTGACTTCTTGCGGCATCCAGTGGTTTGCGCAGCCGTCCAGGTACTTCTGCCAGGCCCAGTCATATTTGAACGGCACGAGCTGGTTGAGGTCGGCGCGGCAGTTGATCATGCGCTTTTCATCGACGGCGACACGGGCGGCGGCGCCTTCGAGTTCGGCGAGGCCTTCGGCGACGTCGAGTTTGTCGAGGGCGGCCTTGGCGCGAATGATCGCGGCCGAGTCGCTGGCTGTCACGGCCCGCGCTTCGAGGGCGGCGGCACCGCCGGCGCTGTCGAGGCGGTCCATGTTGGCTTCAGAAGCGTGGCCGGCGTTGGCGCCTTTTACAGCGACTTCGCCGCTGTCTTCTTTGTCGAATTCGTCCCAGCTCAGCATGACGTGTCGTCTCCTGCGTGAGGGCCAGATGCCCGATGAAGGCCTACTGGCCGCGGTGGATCTTGGAAAAATCGTTTGTTGCAGCAGCTGACGCAGGCAATAAACAGAAAAATGTACGGGTCATTCCGGAGCGGCTGTGAACGCGAGGAGGCGATTGGCCTCTGCGTGGGCTCCAGGCTGGCGTGATCCCCTGTAAGGGAATATTGCAGGCCCGTTTAAGGCGGCATTATAAGGACTTTTTTGCCTACGTGCTGCGGCGAAATAGCTCACAGAAGGGGTAGCGGGTGGTATATCCGCGTGGGAGCGAGGGTTTACAAGGCTTTGGCCGCTGAAGATTTTTTTTGCATGGATCGTATCGCGGTTTTTTTTGATCAAAAAACGAGCGTTTTTTGCGGGTTTGCACTACATGTTGTGTTTTCGGAGGGGTTTAAGCGGTTCTAGACACAACCAGGCCCGATCGAAACCGGGCCGTGGAAAATGTCAGTAATGATCAACCGATGCGGGCTGAACGGGTGCGATCGTAGCCATCGGCGGCAACGGTAGCAGAGCCGGTGCGGTCGTAGCCGTCTTGCGCGACAGTGGCGGAGCCGGTGTGGTCGTAGCCGTCTTCAGCGACGGCGCTACCGGTGCGATCAAACCCGTCGGCGGCGAAGGTATTGGCGGCCAGTACGGACAGGGTCAGGGCCAGGATCAGATGGGTTTTCATGGTGGTTGCTCCAAATTCCTTTATCAAGTCAGTCAGCCGTTGGAGCAGCCGTTGCCCATGACGCTGTAGCGCAGGATGTGGCGTTGGCCCTTGGAATCGTCGTACTCCATCTTCGCCGGGACCACTTCGCAGACGTTCGGGATGGCGCTCATGGAGATGACTTTGGCGATGTCCAGGTGGGTGGAGTAGGTGTACTCCTCAATGGCCGGTTTTTGCTGTGCAACATCGGTCGGGACCTCGTCTGCCATCGCGGTGGCGCAAAGGCTGCCGAGGACCAGAACCCATAAAGCTTTCATCTGTATTTCACCTTTTTTGAGGTCGAGTGGGGTCACGCAACCTTTTTGGGGTTGCGTGTGGAGCTGATGTTGGAAGTTGGATTAACGGCCTTCGTGGGGGCTGTGTTGCGCTAATCGTGTTTGCCGGTTGGCGAGGTGGATTTTAGAAGGTGAGGGTGGGGGTAAACAGACTCGGTTTTGATAAACACTGTTGGTTGATCTGGTAATAATCGACTGGGAGTCGGTGGCTGTCTGTTACATCTGTGTTGGACTTACCGCCGTCTTCGCGAGCAAGCCCGCTCCCACAGGGGATCTGTGTCGGACACAAAATAGGTGTTCACTGAAATTCAACTGTGGGAGCGGGCTTGCTCGCGAAGGCGGTGTGCCAGTCAATATCAATGCAAGCTGATCCACCGCCATCGCGAGCAAGCTCGGCTCCCACTAGTACCGACATTTTGTAGGGACTTGTTACTACCATCGTCGAATGGTTCTATAGGCCCGCCCCGGGCTACAACGGGATCATACAAAAACAACTATTCACCGAGGTAAGAAAGATGAGTGCGGCTTCTGTGTATCCCGTTCGTCCCGAGGTTGCGGCCAATACGCTGACTGACGAGGCGACCTACAAGGCCATGTACCAGCAGTCGGTCGTCAACCCGGACGGCTTCTGGCGCGAGCAGGCCAAGCGCCTCGATTGGATCAAGCCTTTCACCACGGTGAAGCAGACGTCCTTCGACGATCACCACGTCGACATCAAGTGGTTCGCCGACGGCACCCTGAACGTTTCCTACAACTGCCTCGACCGTCACCTGGCCGAGCGCGGCGATCAGATTGCGATTATCTGGGAGGGCGATGACCCTGCCGAGAGCCGCAACATCACCTATCGCGAGCTGCATGAAGAAGTCTGCAAGTTCGCCAACGCCCTGCGCGGCCAAGACGTGCACCGCGGCGATGTGGTGACCATCTACATGCCGATGATCCCTGAAGCCGTGGTCGCGATGCTGGCCTGTGCCCGGATCGGTGCGATTCACTCGGTGGTGTTCGGCGGTTTCTCGCCTGAAGCGCTGGCCGGTCGGATCATCGACTGCAAATCCAAAGTGGTGATCACCGCCGACGAAGGCGTTCGCGCCGGCAAGAAGATCCCGCTCAAGGCCAACGTCGATGACGCGCTGACCAACCCGGAAACCAGCAGCATCCAGAAAGTCATCGTCTGCAAGCGCACCGGTGGCGGCATCAAGTGGAACCAGCACCGTGACATCTGGTACGAAGACCTGATGAAAGTGGCCGGCACCGTTTGCGCGCCGAAGGAAATGGGTGCCGAGGAAGCGCTGTTCATCCTCTACACCTCCGGCTCCACCGGCAAGCCCAAGGGCGTGCAACACACCACGGCCGGCTACTTGCTGTACGCGGCGCTGACCCATGAGCGGGTGTTCGACTACAAGCCGGGCGAGGTGTACTGGTGCACCGCCGACGTGGGTTGGGTCACTGGCCACAGCTATATCGTCTACGGCCCGCTGGCCAATGGCGCGACCACGCTGCTGTTCGAAGGCGTACCGAACTACCCGGACATCACCCGGGTGGCCAAGGTCATCGATAAGCACAAGGTCAACATCCTCTACACCGCGCCGACCGCGATCCGCGCGATGATGGCCTCGGGCACCGCCGCCGTCGAAGGTGCTGACGGCAGCAGCCTGCGCTTGCTGGGTTCGGTGGGTGAGCCAATCAACCCGGAAGCCTGGGGCTGGTACTACAAGAATGTCGGCAAGGAACGCTGCCCTATCGTCGACACCTGGTGGCAGACCGAAACCGGTGGCGTGCTGATCAGCCCACTGCCAGGCGCCACGGCATTGAAGCCAGGTTCGGCCACGCGTCCGTTCTTCGGTGTGGTGCCGGCGTTGGTGGACAACCTGGGCAACCTGATCGAAGGCGCCGCCGAAGGCAACCTGGTGATCCTCGATTCGTGGCCAGGCCAGGCGCGTACGCTGTACGGCGACCATGACCGTTTTGTCGACACCTACTTCAAGACGTTCAGCGGCATGTACTTCACCGGCGACGGCGCTCGTCGCGACGAGGATGGCTACTACTGGATCACCGGTCGGGTGGATGACGTGCTCAACGTGTCCGGTCACCGCATGGGCACGGCCGAGATCGAGAGCGCCATGGTCGCCCACCCGAAAGTCGCCGAAGCGGCGGTGGTCGGTGTGCCGCACGACATCAAGGGGCAGGGCATCTATGTCTATGTCACCCTCAATGCCGGCGAAGAAACCAGCGAGGCCCTGCGCCTGGAACTGAAGAACTGGGTGCGCAAGGAGATCGGTCCGATTGCTTCGCCGGATGTGATCCAGTGGGCGCCGGGGCTGCCAAAAACCCGCTCTGGCAAGATCATGCGCCGCATCCTGCGCAAGATCGCCACGGCGGAGTACGACGGGTTGGGTGATATCTCCACCCTGGCCGACCCGGGTGTGGTGGCGCACCTGATCGAGACGCACAAGACGATGAACGTTGCCTGACGGTAGCGTGTAACACCAAAAAGCCTCGCTCGGCGTTTGCCGGGCGGGGCTTTTTTTATATAGGCCTGCGGCGCTCACTTTTGTGGCGAGGGGATTTATCCCCGCTGGGCTGCAAAGCAGCCCCAAGTCACCCAACTCATTCTTTCTGATACACCGAGTTGCCTGGCTTTAGGGCCGCTTCGCAGCCCAGCGGGGATAAATCCCCTCGCCACAGGTTCGGTGGATGAATAAATATCGGCGTTTAAAGTAGGAAGTGTCTGAACGTTACCGATGTTTCGAAATGTGTAACCAAAGGCGCCACAACGGGGCGATGTGAAACGCCAAGCCCCGCTACAGGGCGGTTCCAGGCGTCTGCCCAAATAAGCCGACACGCTGTGCTTGCCGGATTAGAAGGGTTTGCGAATAATGGGCCCGCTATTTGCAGCATAGATCGGTTTCACTTCTTTTGCTCTTGCATGAAATTGCGGGGCTGTCAATGCGCTCGAACCGCTTTCTCGGTGCTTCTGTAATTTGTTGTCGCATTGAAGAAATATCGGCTTCGGGCCTGTCGTTAGAATGCCGAACACTCGCTCGTCGTGGCTCGTGTTGAATAAAACGTGAGCTTCCTAGGACGCAGCACCAAAGTTCGTTTCACCCATTCGCATATTGGGCTGTTGCTCACTCTGCCGTTTTTGCCCTTTACCGATGGAGTCCCAAGATGAAGAAACTTGTGCTGCTTGGCGCCCTGGCACTGTCCGTGCTGTCCCTGCCGACCTTCGCTGATGAGAAGCCCCTGAAGATTGGTATCGAAGCGGCTTACCCTCCGTTCGCCTCGAAAGCCCCGGATGGCAGCATCGTCGGTTTCGACTACGACATCGGCAATGCGCTGTGCGAAGAGATGAAGGTCAAGTGCGTGTGGGTCGAGCAAGAGTTCGACGGCCTGATCCCGGCGCTCAAGGTCCGCAAGATCGACGCGATCCTGTCGTCCATGTCGATCACCGAAGATCGCAAGAAATCGGTTGATTTCACCAACAAGTACTACAACACCCCGGCCCGTCTGGTGATGAAGGCCGGTACCCAGGTCAGCGACGGCCTGGCCGAGCTCAAGGGCAAGAACATCGGCGTGCAGCGTGGTTCGATCCACGAGCGTTTCGCCCGTGAAGTGCTGGCTCCGCTGGGTGCCGAGATCAAGCCATACGGTTCGCAGAACGAGATTTACCTGGACGTGTCCGCTGGTCGTCTCGACGGCACCGTGGCAGACGCTACGCTGTTGGATGACGGCTTCCTCAAGACCGATGCCGGCAAGGGCTTCGCATTTGTAGGTCCAGCCTTTACCGACGAGAAATACTTCGGCGACGGTATCGGTATCGCGGTTCGCAAGGGCGATGCCCTGAAAGACAAGATCAATGGCGCGATCACCGCCATTCGCGAGAACGGCAAGTACAAGCAAATCCAGGACAAATACTTCGCTTTCGACATCTACGGCAAGTAACGACGTCCCGCCACTCGTGCGAAATGGCGCAAGCAACAGGATCTCTGCGGTTTGCGCCATTTTTTCATCCCACTTTCGAGGACCTGAATCATGTTGAAAGGCTACGGGGCTGTCATCCTCGATGGCGCATGGTTGACGCTTGAGCTCGCCTTGTCGTCCATGGCCCTGGCCATCGTCCTGGGGTTGATCGGCGTTGCGTTGCGCCTCTCTCCGGTGCGCTGGCTGGCGTGGCTGGGCGACTTGTATTCCACGGTCATTCGCGGCATTCCCGACCTGGTGCTGATCCTGCTGATTTTCTACGGCGGCCAGGACCTGCTCAACCGCGTGGCACCGATGCTCGGCTATGACGACTACATCGACCTGAACCCGCTGGCGGCCGGTATCGGCACCCTGGGCTTCATCTTCGGTGCCTACCTGTCGGAAACCTTCCGCGGCGCGTTCATGGCGATCCCCAAGGGACAGGCCGAGGCCGGCATGGCGTACGGCATGAACGGGTTCCAGGTGTTTTTCCGGGTGCTGGTGCCGCAGATGATTCGCCTGGCGATTCCGGGCTTCACCAACAACTGGCTGGTGCTGACCAAGGCTACCGCGCTGATTTCGGTGGTGGGCCTGCAAGACATGATGTTCAAGGCCAAGCAGGCGGCAGATGCCACGCGCGAGCCTTTCACGTTCTTCCTCGCAGTGGCGGCGATGTACCTGGTGATCACCAGTGTCTCGTTGCTGGCGTTGCGTCACCTTGAGAAGCGCTACTCGGTAGGCGTAAGGGCGGCTGATCTATGATCTTCGACTACAACGTCATCTATGAAGCCTTGCCGCTGTACTTCAGTGGCTTGTTGACCACCCTGAAGCTGTTGGCCCTGTCGCTGTTCTTCGGCCTGCTGGCGGCGTTGCCCCTGGGGCTGATGCGGGTGTCCAAGCAGCCGGCGGTCAACATGACGGCCTGGCTCTACACCTACGTGATCCGCGGCACGCCGATGCTGGTGCAGTTGTTCCTGATCTACTACGGGCTGGCGCAGTTCGCGATCGTTCGTGAAAGCTTCCTCTGGCCGTGGCTGTCCAGTGCGACCTTCTGTGCGTGCCTGGCGTTCGCTATCAACACCAGCGCCTACACCGCCGAAATCATCGCCGGCAGCCTGCGGGCCACGCCCAACGGTGAGATCGAAGCGGCCAAGGCCATGGGCATGTCGCGCTACAAGCTGTATCGCCGGATCCTGCTGCCATCGGCCTTGCGTCGGGCGCTACCGCAATACAGCAACGAAGTGATCATGATGTTGCAGACCACCAGCCTGGCATCCATCGTGACCCTGATCGACATCACCGGTGCCGCGCGCACGGTGAACGCGCAGTACTACTTGCCGTTCGAGGCCTACATCACGGCCGGCGTTTTCTACCTGTGCCTGACCTTCATCCTGGTGCGCCTGTTCAAACTGGCCGAGCGCCGCTGGCTGGGTTACCTGGCCCCGCGCAAGCACTGATAACGCATCGATCCGATCGACTGCTCAACGACTGACGTTTTGTGAGAACCGACCGCATGTACAAGCTTGAAGTCCAAGACCTGCATAAACGCTATGGCAGTCACGAAGTGCTCAAGGGCGTGTCCCTGAAAGCCGCCGCTGGCGATGTGATCAGCATCATCGGCTCCAGTGGCTCCGGCAAGAGTACTTTCCTGCGTTGCATCAACCTGCTTGAGCAACCCCATGCCGGCAAGATCCTGCTCAACAATGAAGAGTTGAAGCTGGTCGCCGGCAAGGACGGCGCGTTGAAGGCCGCGGACCCCAAGCAACTGCAGCGCATGCGTTCGCGGTTGTCGATGGTGTTCCAGCATTTCAACCTGTGGTCCCACATGACTGCGCTGGAAAACATCATGGAAGCGCCGGTGCATGTACTGGGCGTGGCCAAGGCTGAAGCGCGGGAAAAGGCCGAGCACTACCTGAACAAGGTTGGTGTGGCCCATCGCAAGGATGCCTACCCGGGCCATATGTCCGGCGGCGAGCAGCAGCGTGTGGCGATTGCCCGTGCGCTGGCGATGGAACCGGAGGTGATGCTGTTCGACGAGCCGACCTCGGCTCTGGACCCGGAACTGGTAGGTGACGTGCTCAAGGTGATGCAGGCCCTGGCCCTGGAAGGCCGGACCATGGTGGTGGTGACCCACGAAATGGGCTTTGCCCGTGAAGTGTCGAACCAACTGGTGTTCTTGCACAAAGGCATCGTCGAAGAAAGCGGCAACCCGCGCGAAGTGCTGGTCAATCCGCAATCCGAGCGCCTGCAACAATTTCTTTCGGGCAGCCTCAAGTAATCGCTCCCGTGACGCACCTGATTTGGGTCATGCTGCGCACCGCGCGCCAGATGGTCTAATTTGGTTGCAGCCGCTTTTGGCTTTAACACTGTTTTCGCTTCGGATTGCCCGCCATGACTGCCCATCGAATAGGTTTCCTGATTTGGCCCAGCACTAAAGCCTTGACGCTGGCGCTGGCCGAGGAGGCCTTGCGTGTTGCTCAGCGGGTGCATCCGGATGTGGTCTACGAACTGTCGTTCTTGCAGGCCGAACCGCCGGCCGACGGCGCCTGGCAACTGCCGGGCGAGCCCTGGGCCGGCAAGCTCGAAGGCTTCCAGAAGCTGTTCCTGCTGGCCGATGAGCCACCGACTGCATTGGCCTCGCCCCTGAGCAGTGCCCTCAAGCAACTGGTGCGTGCCGGTTGTGTGATTGGCGGTTTGTCTGCCGGTGTCTATCCCCTGGCCCAACTGGGTTTGCTCGACGGTTACCGTGCCGCCGTGCATTGGCGCTGGCAGGACGATTTCTCCGAGCGCTTCCCCAAGGTCATCGCCACCAGCCATCTGTTTGACTGGGACCGCGATCGCCTGAGCGCTTGCGGCGGCATGTCGGTGCTCGACCTGTTGCTGGCGGTGCTGGCTCGTGATCACGGCGCGGAACTGGCCGGTGCGGTGTCGGAAGAATTGGTGGTCGAGCGCATTCGCGAGGGTGGCGAGCGTCAGCGCATCCCGTTGCAGAACCGCCTTGGCTCCAGCCATCCAAAGCTCACCCAGGCGGTGCTGCTGATGGAGGCCAACATCGAAGAGCCGCTGACCACCGACGAGATCGCCCAGCATGTCTGTGTATCCCGTCGGCAGCTGGAGCGGATCTTCAAGCAATACCTCAATCGCGTGCCTAGCCAGTATTACCTGGAGCTGCGCCTGAACAAGGCGCGGCAGATGCTGATGCAGACCAGCAAATCCATCATCCAGATCGGCCTGTCCTGCGGCTTCTCCTCAGGGCCGCACTTCTCCAGCGCCTACCGCAACTTCTTCGGCGCCACACCGCGGGAAGACCGCAACCAGCGACGCAGCAGCAGCCCGTTCGAATTGTCCTCGGTGCCGTCCGAGCGCGGCTAAGTGGCACAACACGCTTCTGTGGGAGCAAGGTTTGCCCGCGATGCAGGCGATGCGGTCCTTGGTGAACCGAGGCGCCTGTATCGCGAGCAAGCTTTGCTCCCACAGATAAGTCCCCTCGCCACAAGTGTTTTGCATGGCCGAGGGAAATGTGGAAGCCAGCCCCTCAAATACACCGGCAACGTTTAAACTGCGCCTTTGCGACGCTATTTGTCGCATTGCCGTAAACCCGCGAAAAACGTGGGTTGGCGCTATAAGAAGTTGTCGCTTGGCGGCAAGGCCGGGCTGAAAACTGTCCTTACAATCCTTACCAAGCCCGCCAGTTCCAGGCGGGTGTTCCTCATCAGGAGACTCCGATGTCCGTTGAGCAAGCCGCGGTACAACGCGCCGATTTCGACCAGGTTATGGTTCCCAACTATGCACCTGCTGCCTTCATACCTGTGCGTGGCGCCGGTTCCCGCGTATGGGACCAATCCGGTCGTGAGTTGATCGACTTTGCTGGCGGTATCGCAGTCAACGTACTGGGCCATGCCCACCCGGCACTGGTCGGTGCACTGACCGAACAGGCCAACAAGCTGTGGCACGTGTCCAACGTCTTCACCAACGAGCCGGCCCTGCGCCTGGCCCATAAGTTGGTCAACGCGACTTTTGCCGAGCGCGCGTTCTTCTGCAACTCCGGCGCCGAAGCCAACGAGGCCGCCTTCAAGCTGGCCCGTCGCGTCGCGTTCGATCGTTTCGGCAGCGAAAAATACGAAATCATCGCCGCACTCAATAGCTTCCACGGTCGTACCCTGTTCACCGTCAACGTCGGCGGGCAGTCGAAGTACTCCGACGGCTTCGGGCCTAAAATTACTGGCATCACCCACGTTCCTTACAACGACCTGGCTGCTTTGAAAGCCGCCATTTCGGACAAGACCTGCGCTGTGGTGCTGGAACCGATCCAGGGCGAGGGCGGTGTGCTGCCGGCCGAACTGGCCTACCTGCAAGGCGCCCGCGACCTGTGCGATGCCCACGACGCGCTGTTGGTGTTCGATGAAGTGCAGACCGGCATGGGCCGCAGCGGTCACCTGTTTGCCTATATGCATTACGGCGTGGTCCCGGACATCCTCACCAGCGCCAAGAGCCTGGGCGGTGGTTTCCCGATCGCGGCGATGCTCACCACCGAAGCGCTGGCCAAGCACCTGGTCGTCGGCACCCACGGCACCACTTATGGCGGTAACCCGCTGGCCTGCGCGGTGGCCGAAGCAGTGATCGATGTGGTCAATACCCCTGAAGTGCTCGCGGGTGTCAAAGCCAAGCATCACAAGTTCAAGGTTCGCCTGGAGCAGATCGGCGAGAAGTACGGCCTGTTCACCCAAGTGCGCGGCCTGGGCTTGCTGATCGGCTGCGTGCTGAACGACGCCTGGAAAGGCAAGGCCAAGGACATCTTCAACGCCGCCGAACAGGAAGGCCTGATGATCCTGCAAGCCGGCCCGGACGTGATTCGCTTTGCTCCGAGCCTGGTGGTGGAAGACGCCGACATCGACGAAGGCCTGGACCGCTTCGAGCGGGCTGCGGCGAAGTTGAGCCAAGCCTGATTTCAGACTTGACCGGCTCCATTGTGGGAGCCGGACTTATGTGGGTGCAGGTTTGTGGGAGCAAAGCTTGCTCGCGATGCGGGTGCCTCAGTTCACCAAGGACCGCGTCGCCTGCATCGCGGGCAAGCCTTGCTCCCACAAGCTTTGCTCCTACAAACCTGGTCCCATATTGAGTCAGTGGGGAGCAGGTCCGGTTTTTATTCTCTGTGTATCGACCTGACGGTCGAACCCTTTATTTCAAGTTAAGGAGTGACACCATGCTGGTGATGCGCCCCGCGCAAATGGCTGATCTGGGCGAGGTACAGCGTCTGGCTGCGGACAGTCCGATCGGTGTCACTTCCTTGCCGGATGACGTGGAACGCCTGAGCGACAAGATCGCCGCAAGCGAAGCCTCGTTCGCCGCCGAAGTCAGTTTCAATGGCGAAGAGAGCTATTTCTTCGTCCTCGAAGACACCGCGACCGGCAAACTGGCGGGCTGTTCGGCCATCGTCGCTTCGGCCGGTTATTCCGAACCGTTCTACAGCTTTCGCAACGAGACCTTTGTTCACGCCTCCCGTGAACTGAAGATCCACAACAAGATCCACGTGCTCTCCCAGTGCCACGACCTGACTGGCAACAGCCTGCTGACCAGTTTCTACGTGGTGCCGGAACTGGTGGGCTCGCCATGGTCGGAACTCAATTCCCGAGGGCGTCTGCTGTTCGTCGCCAGCCACCCGGAACGGTTTGCCGATTCGGTGGTGACCGAAATCGTCGGCTACAGCGATGAGAATGGCGACTCGCCGTTCTGGGACGCCATCGGTCGCAACTTCTTCGACCTCAACTACGCCGCCGCCGAGCGTTTGTGCGGGCTGAAAAGCCGTACGTTCCTCGCCGAGCTGATGCCCCATTACCCGATCTACGTGCCGCTGTTGCCGGATGCCGCCCAGGAAGCCATGGGCCAGGTCCATCCGCGGGCGCAGATCACCTTCGACATCCTGATGCGCGAGGGTTTCGAGACCGATCACTACATCGACATCTTCGACGGTGGCCCGACCCTGCATGCTCGTGTCTCGGGCATCCGCTCGATTGCCCAGAGCCGCGTGGTGCCGGTCAAGATCGGCGAACCGGTCAAGGGTGCCGGCCGCCAATACCTGGTGGCCAATGCCCAATTGCAGGATTACCGCGCCGTGCTGCTCGATCTCGATTACGCGCCGGGCAAACCTGTGACGCTGGACATGGAAGCGGCCGAAGCCTTGGGCGTCGGCGAAGGCGCCAGCGTGCGTCTGGTAGCCGTTTAACGCTTTACCGCTGAGTTTCGCGGGTGGCGTGAGCGACCCGTTTGAGGAGATAGCATGATCGTTCGTCCCGTACGCAGCAGCGATTTACCCGCTCTGATCGCCCTGGCCCGCAGCACGGGCACCGGCCTGACCACCCTGCCGGCCAACGAAGAGCGCCTGGCCCATCGGGTCGGCTGGGCCGAGAAGACCTTTCGCGGCGAAGCCGGGCGCGGTGACGCGGACTACCTGTTCGTGCTCGAAGACGACGACGGTCGCGTGGTGGGCATCTCTGCCATCGCCGGCGCCGTGGGCCTGCGTGAGCCCTGGTACAACTTCCGGGTCGGCCTGACGGTCAGCGCGTCCCAGGAGTTGAACATCTATCGGGAAATCCCGACGCTGTTCCTGGCCAACGACCTGACCGGCAATTCCGAGCTGTGCTCGCTGTTTCTGCATGCCGATTTCCGCAGTGGTCTCAATGGCCGGATGCTGGCCAAGGCGCGGCTGTTGTTCATTGCCGAATTCCCACAGTTGTTCGGTAACAAGATCATCGCCGAGATGCGCGGCATGTCCGACGACAACGGTCGTTCGCCGTTCTGGGAAAGCCTGGGCCGGCACTTCTTCAAGATGGAATTCAGCCAGGCCGATTACCTCACCGGCGTGGGCAACAAGGCGTTCATCGCCGAGCTGATGCCCAAGTTTCCGCTGTACACCTGTTTCTTGTCCGAAGATGCCCGGGCCGTGATCGGCCAGGTTCATCCCGACACCGAGCCGGCGCTGTCGATGCTCAAGAGCGAAGGTTTCAGCTACCAGGGTTACGTCGACATCTTCGACGCCGGCCCGGCGGTTGAATGCGAAACCGGCAAGATCCGCGCGATTCGTGACAGCCAGGCGCTGGTGCTGGCCATCGGCACGCCGGGCGATGATGCCACGCCGTTCCTCATCCATAACCGCAAGCGCGAAGACTGCCGCATTACCGCCGCACCGGCGCGCTTTGCCGCCGGCACATTGGTGGTCGATCCGCTGACCGCCAAACGTCTTCAACTCAACGCCGGTGATCAGGTACGTGCCGTCGCGTTGTCTGCTGCCCGGGAGTCGAAATGATGAACTCGCTGTACATCGCAGGAAGCTGGCTGGAAGGCCAGGGCGACCTCTTTGAGTCGTTGAACCCGGTGACCCAGCAGGTATTGTGGTCGGGTAACGGCGCCACGGCGGCGCAAGTGGAGTCGGCGGTGCAGGCCGCGCGCCAGGCGTTCCCGGATTGGGCTCGGCGCTCGCTGGATGAACGCATCCAGGTGCTGGAAGCCTTTGCCGCTGCCCTGAAAAATCACGCGGACGAACTGGCCCAGTGCATCGGTGAAGAAACCGGCAAGCCGTTGTGGGAAGCGGCGACCGAAGTGACCAGCATGGTCAACAAAGTCGCCATTTCGGTGCAGAGTTACCGCGAGCGGACCGGCGAGAAGAGCGGCCCCCTGGGCGACGCCACCGCTGTGCTGCGCCACAAGCCCCACGGTGTGGTGGCGGTGTTCGGTCCCTACAACTTCCCTGGTCATTTGCCCAACGGCCACATCGTGCCAGCGCTGCTGGCCGGCAACAGCGTGTTGTTCAAGCCGAGCGAGCTGACGCCGAAAGTTGCCGAACTGACGGTCAAGTGCTGGATCGAGGCCGGTCTGCCGGCGGGCGTACTGAACCTGCTGCAAGGGGCGCGGGAAACCGGCATCGCCCTGGCGGCGAACCCAGGCATCGATGGGCTGTTTTTCACCGGCTCCAGCCGCACCGGCAATCTGTTGCACCAACAATTTTCCGGGCGTCCGGACAAGATCCTCGCGCTGGAAATGGGCGGCAACAATCCGCTGGTGGTGGATGAAGTGGCGGACGTCGATGCGGCGGTCTACACCATTATTCAGTCCGCTTTCATTTCCGCCGGGCAACGCTGCACCTGTGCGCGCCGCCTGCTGGTGCCGGAAGGCGCCTGGGGCGATGCCTTGCTGGCGCGCCTGGTGGCGGTCAGCTCGACCCTTGAAGTCGGTGCCTTCGACCAGCAACCGGCACCGTTCATGGGCTCGGTGATTTCCCTGGCCGCGGCGAAGGCGCTGATGGATGCGCAAAACCATTTGCTGGGCAAAGGCGCGGTGCCGCTGTTGAGCATGACCCAACCGCAGGCCCAGGCCGCATTGCTGACGCCGGGTATCCTGGACGTGACGGCCGTGGCCGAGCGTCCTGATGAAGAGCTGTTCGGGCCGTTGCTGCAAGTGATCCGCTACAAAGATTTCGCAGCGGCAATCACCGAGGCCAACAATACGCAATATGGCCTGGCCGCCGGGTTGCTGTCCGATTCCCAGGCGCGTTACCAGCAGTTCTGGCTGCAAAGCCGCGCCGGTATCGTCAACTGGAACAAACAGCTGACCGGTGCCGCCAGCAGCGCGCCGTTCGGCGGTGTCGGCGCCTCGGGCAACCATCGCGCCAGCGCTTATTACGCGGCCGATTATTGCGCTTATCCGGTGGCTTCCCTGGAGACACCAAGCCTTGTGATGCCGGCTGCCCTCACTCCCGGTGTGCGCATGTCTTGAGACCGCCATCGCGGGCAAGCCTTGCTCCCACAGGAGTTATGCCAAATCTGTGAGAGCAAGCCTTGCTCCCACAGGAGTTATGCCAAATCTGTGAGAGCAAGCCTTGCTCCCACAGGAGTTATGCCAAATCTGTGAGAGCAAGCCTTGCTCCCACAGGAGCTATGCCAAATCTGTGAGAGCAAGCCTTGCTCCCACAGGAGCTATGCAAAACCTGTGGGAGCAAGGCTTGCCCGCGATAGCCGTGACTCGGTTGTTATTGATGCCTATAAAAAACAGATTCTCGTGGAGCCTCGCTGATGAAATCCTATGAAGTCAACTTTGACGGTCTAGTGGGGCCGACCCATAACTACGGCGGGCTCTCGTACGGCAACGTCGCGTCCCAGAGCAACAGCCAGCAGTCCTCCAACCCCAAGGAAGCGGCGTTGCAGGGCCTGGCGAAAATGAAAGCGCTGATGGACATGGGTTTCCAGCAGGGTGTGCTGGCGCCGCAGGAGCGCCCGGACGTGGCGGCCCTGCGCCGGCTGGGCTTTGCCGGCAGCGATGCCCAAGTCATCCAGCAGGCCGCGAAAGAAGCGATGCCGCTGCTGGTTGCCAGTTGCTCGGCCTCCAGCATGTGGGTGGCCAACGCCGCCACGGTCAGCCCGAGCGCTGACACGGCCGATGGCCGCGTGCATTTCACCGCCGCCAACCTGAACTGCAAATATCACCGCAGCATCGAGCACCCGACCACCAGTCGCGTGCTGGGGGCGATGTTCGCCAACCAGCACCACTTCGCCCACCACGCCGCCTTGCCGGCGGTGGCGCAGTTCGGCGATGAAGGCGCGGCCAACCACACCCGTTTCTGCCGCGCCTACGGTGAGGCCGGTGTCGAGTTCTTCGTGTTCGGTCGCAGCGCTTTTGACACCCGCTATCCCGCGCCGCAGAAATACCCGGCGCGCCAGACCCTGGAAGCTTCCCAGGCTGTTGCCCGCCTGCACGGGCTGAGGGAGGAGGGCGTGGTGTACGCCCAACAGAACCCATCGGTGATCGACCAGGGTGTGTTCCACAACGACGTGATCGCGGTGGGCAATGGCGAAGTGCTGTTCTATCACGAGGACGCGTTTCTCGAGACCGACAAGATGCTGGCTGAATTGAGCAGCAAACTCGCCAAGGTCGGTGGGAAATTTCAATCGGTGTGCGTACCGCGTTCGGCGGTCACCGTCGATGACGCGGTACGTTCCTACCTGTTCAATAGCCAGTTGCTGTCGCGTCCCGACGGTTCAATGCTCTTGATCGTGCCGGAAGAGTGCCGTAGCAACGAACGTGTCTGGCACTACCTGCAAGGCCTGACGGGCACTGGCGGGGTGATTCGCGAAGTGAAGGTCTTCGACCTCAAGCAAAGCATGCAGAACGGTGGCGGCCCGGCTTGCCTGAGGTTGCGCGTGGCGCTCAATGAAACCGAGCTGGCGGCCGTCAACCCAGGGGTTATCATGACCGCGCCGCTGTACGATTCGCTGACCCAATGGGTCGAGCGGCACTACCGCGACCGCATGACCGAAAACGATCTGGCAGACCCGCAGTTGCTGCTCGAATGCCGTGCGGCACTGGATGAACTGACACAAATCCTTAAACTTGGCTCGGTTTATCCTTTCCAGATCAATTGAAAGCGCGCGCGACCTGACTACAGTCAAAGCAGGGCGCGTTGCCTTATCCCCAGACGAGAATGTAAAGACATGAGCGATACCCTGCAGCTGATCCTTGAAGACACCGACGGCACCCAACTGGAAACTTCCTGCACCCGCGTCGCGGTGATGTGGCAAGGCAAGGAGTTGTGGATCCAGCAGGATGGCCGCGGTCAGTTGCTGATCGGCGTCGATGTCGAAGAAGGGGACGAGGAATACGCCAACCTGTTGTTGCGTCCATTGGCGACCAACCTGGTCAGCCTGCAACTGGAAATGGAACCGGCGGACGTCGGCGACGATGACCATGTCCATGGCCCGGATTGCGGCCACGACCATTAAGGAAACCGCGCTATGCTCGCCCTCGGCAAACTGCTTGAACTGACCCTCGCCGGCCGTGAACCGGCGGAGAAGACTCAACTGACTGTCGAAGGCGTACGGATGCGCTGGTTGAGCGAGGGCGCGCTGGAGGTCAAGCCGCCCGAAGCCCGGGATAACGGCCTGGACCTGCTGCTGTCGGCCGGTATCCACGGCAACGAAACCGCGCCGATCGAGTTGCTCGACCGCTTGCTGCATGACATCGCCCGTGGCCATTTGAAGCCGCGGGCACGCATTCTGTTCCTGTTCGGCAATCCCGAGGCCATCCGGCGCGGTGAGCGTTTCGTCGAACAGGACGTCAACCGCCTGTTCAATGGCCGCCATGAGCTGAGCGGCGGTCCTGAGGCGCTACGGGCCTGCGAGCTGGAGCGCTTGGCCGCCAGTTTCTTCAGCCGGCCAGAACGCAGTCGCTTGCATTACGACCTGCACACCGCCATCCGCGGCTCGAAGATCGAGCAGTTCGCCCTCTACCCGTGGAAAGAAGGTCGCCAGCATTCACGCCGTGAACTGGCACGCCTGCGTGCCGGGGGTATGGAGGCAGTGTTGCTGCAGAACAAACCGTCCATTGTGTTCAGCGCCTACACCTACGACCAGCTGGGTGCCGAGTCCTTCACCCTGGAACTGGGCAAGGCCCGGCCATTCGGGCAGAACGACGGCGTCAACGTCAGCTTGTTGGAAACCCGCCTGCAACAGATCATCGAGGGCAACGAGCCGGAGCTGGATGAAGGGCTCGATGGCCTGCAGCTGTTCAGCGTCGCCCGGGAAATCATCAAGCACAGCGACAGCTTCCGCCTGAACCTGCCGGCGGACATCGAGAATTTCTCGGAATTGGGGAAAGGCTACGTGCTGGCCGAAGACATCGCCCAGACCCGCTGGGTGATCGAAGAGGAGGGCGCCCGGATCATCTTTCCGAACCCCAAGGTCAAGAATGGCTTGCGGGCTGGCATCCTGATCGTGCCGGCGACCGATGAAAACCTGATCTAAAACCCACATCGAACCATTGTGGGAGCGGGCTTGCTCGCGAATGCGGTGTGTCAGTGACATTATTGTTAACTGACACACCGCAT
>NZ_LHVH01000028.1 GCF_001269885.1 Pseudomonas kilonensis | reverse complement strand
TTAACTGACACACCGCATTCGCGAGCAAGCCCGCTCCCACATTTGGATCTGCGTTTGGATTTAAACCGCTACCGCCCGCTGCTCACTACGGCGCAACGCCCGGGTCTTGTGCAATGTATCGGCACAGGTTTTCGCTGCTTCCTGGCCCTTGTGCACGAAATGTTCGAAGAAGAACTTCTGATGTTCTTCCCCTGCATGGAAGTGATGCGGCGTGAGCACCACCGAGAATACCGGCACTTCGGTTTCCAGCTGGACCTGCATCAGGCCGCTGATCACCGATTGGGCGACGAACTCGTGACGGTAGATGCCACCGTCCACCACCAGGCCGGCGGCGACGATGCCAGCGTAGCGGCCTGACTTGGCCAGCAGCTTGGCGTGCAGCGGAATCTCGAAGGCACCACCGACTTCGAAGAAGTCGATATCACTTTCCTGGTAACCCTGGGTGATCATTTCGGCGACGAAGCCTTTACGGCTCTGGTCGACGATTTCCTTGTGCCAGCAGGCCTGGATGAACGCGACGCGCTCGCCCGGATGACTTTTGCTTTTGCTGTCGATTGCAGTGGGTTGCATGTTCTGGTTCCTGTTTGTGTGAAAAACAGGGCGTCATGAATCGAAGGGGATTCGAGGGTACGCCGCGCACGGACAGTCGCAGTCGGCCCTTGGGTGCCAATCCCGTTCTCTCTTCATCCGGACTATGACCGTCGGCCCCGGAATCACACCGGGTCTGCTGACCTTGTCGCTACACCCCAAAAAGCGGTGCACCACCAAGCGCTCGCGGGCTATGCACGTTGCGTGCAATTACCGCCGGTGGGGAATTACACCCCGCCCTGAGAACGTTTTGCCGCCACGCTGTGTGACGGCGGACAATTTTTAACACATAACCCACTGTGGGAGCGAGCCGTGGGAGCAAAGCTTGCTCGCGATGGCGGTGGGTCAGTCAACATCAATACTGCCTGACCTGACGCCATCGCGAGCAAGCTTTGCTCCCACGGCACACAAGGGGGTTGTTGCCCTTTCCGTCGACTGGGCTTGATTATTCCTCGCCATGCCCGCAGTAATTGCCCTTCGAAAGGGAATTCCCCCTCCAGCACCCGAGGCCAGATTCATGAGCGTTATCGATCTACGCAGCGACACGGTCACCCAACCTACCGTCGGCATGCTCGATGCCATGGCCAGCGCGCCGACCGGCGATGACGTGTATGGGGAAGACCCGACCGTCAATCGCCTCGAGGCTGAACTGGCCGCGCGCCTGGGGTTTGCCGCAGCGCTGTTCGTGCCCACGGGGACCATGAGCAACCTGTTGGGGTTGATGGCCCACTGCGAGCGCGGTGACGAATACATCGTCGGCCAGCAAGCCCACACCTATAAATACGAAGGCGGCGGGGCGGCCGTGCTCGGTTCGATCCAGCCCCAGCCCCTTGAGGTGCAGGCGGACGGTTCCCTGGATCTGGCGCACGTCGCGGCGGCGATCAAGCCCGATGACTTCCACTTTGCTCGCACTCGCCTGCTGGCCCTGGAAAACACCATGCAGGGCAAGGTGTTGCCATTGGAATACCTGGCCCGGGCCCGGCGTTTCACCCAGGAACATGGCCTGGCCCTGCATTTGGACGGGGCGCGGTTGTACAACGCTGCGGTCAAGCTGAATGTCGATGCCCGACAGATCACGCAATATTTCGATTCGGTGTCGGTGTGCCTGTCCAAGGGCCTCGGCGCGCCGGTGGGCTCGGTCCTGTGCGGCAGCGTCGAGCTGATCGGCAAGGCCCGCCGGCTGCGCAAGATGGTCGGCGGCGGCATGCGCCAGGCCGGGATCCTTGCGGCAGCTGGGCTGTATGCCCTGGAACATCAGGTCCAGCGCCTGGCCGATGACCACGCCAATGCCCAGCGGCTCGCCGAGGGCTTGCGCGCGGCGGGTTACGAGGTCGAGCCGGTGCAGACCAACATGGTCTACGTGCAAATGGGCGAGCGGGCCGAGGCGATCAAGGCATTTGCCGATGAACGGGGCGTCAAGCTCAGCGCGGCGCCACGTCTGCGAATGGTGACGCACATGGACGTGAGCGCGGCGCAAATCGACCAGGTGATCGCCGCTTTCGTCGATTTTTCCCGCCACTGACCCGTCAACCGGGCCAATTGACAGTTTCTATCGCATAAACACGCTGTACCCCACGCGCAGGGCCGATATAATGCGGCCCTTTGCCGTTGCTTCGTCTGTTGACGTTTTGCACAGGCCTTTGGCCGCAGCCTCCGTGGAAGAACCTAATGAAAAGCGCAGAAATCCGTGAAGCCTTCCTTCGCTTCTTCGAAGAGCAAGGCCACACCCGAGTAGCCTCCAGCTCTTTGATTCCGGGCAACGACCCGACCCTGCTGTTCACCAACGCGGGGATGAACCAGTTCAAGGACTGCTTCCTGGGCCAGGAAAAGCGTGCCTACACCCGTGCGGTGAGCAGCCAGAAGTGCGTGCGTGCCGGCGGCAAGCACAACGACCTGGAAAACGTCGGTTATACCGCACGTCACCACACGTTCTTCGAAATGCTGGGTAACTTCAGCTTCGGTGACTATTTCAAGCGCGACGCCATCACCTTCGCCTGGACCTTCCTGACCTCCGACAAGTGGCTGAACCTGCCCAAGGAGAAGCTCTGGGTAACGGTCTACGCCACCGACGACGAAGCCTATGACATCTGGACCAAAGAGGTCGGTGTCCCGGCTGAGCGCATGGTGCGCATTGGCGACAACAAAGGCGCGCCTTACGCCTCCGATAACTTCTGGACCATGGGCGACACCGGCCCGTGCGGCCCGTGCACCGAGATTTTCTACGATCACGGCGCCGACATCTGGGGCGGCCCACCCGGCTCGCCGGAAGAAGACGGCGACCGCTACATCGAGATCTGGAACAACGTGTTCATGCAGTTCAACCGCACCGCCGATGGCGTGTTGCATCCGCTGCCAGCGCCGTCGGTCGACACCGGCATGGGCCTGGAGCGGATCAGTGCGGTGCTGCAGCACGTTCACTCCAACTACGAAATCGACCTGTTCCAGAGCCTGCTGAGCGCGTCGGCCCAGGCCATCGGTTGCACCAACGACAACCAGGCGTCGCTCAAAGTGGTGGCCGACCACATCCGTTCCTGCGGTTTCCTGATCGCCGACGGTGTGCTGCCTTCCAACGAAGGCCGCGGTTATGTGCTGCGCCGGATCATCCGTCGCGCCTGCCGTCACGGCAACAAGCTGGGCGCCAAGGGCAGCTTCTTCTATCAGATCGTCGCGGCATTGGCGGCCGAGATGGGCGAAGCCTTCCCGGAGCTCAAGTCCCAGCAGGCGCACATCGAGCGCGTGCTCAAGGCTGAAGAAGAACAATTCGCCAAGACCCTGGAGCAAGGCCTGAAGATCCTCGAGCAGGACCTGGCCGAGCTCAAGGGCAACGTGGTTCCGGGCGATGTGGTGTTCAAGCTGTACGACACCTACGGTTTCCCGATGGACCTGACCGGCGACATCGCCCGCGAACGCAACCTGACCCTCGACGAGGAAGGTTTCGAGCGTGAGATGGACGCCCAGCGGGTGCGTGCGCGTTCCGCCAGCTCCTTCGGCATGGACTACAACAGCCTGGTCAAGGTTGACGTGGCCACCGAGTTCACCGGTTATGCCGGCACCACCGGCTCGGCCAAGATCGTTGCCATCTATAAGGACGGGCAGTCGGTCGACATCCTGAGCGAAGGCCAGGAAGGCGTGATCGTGCTGGACAAGACCCCGTTCTACGCCGAATCCGGCGGCCAGATCGGCGACAGCGGTTACCTGCAGGCGGGCAGTTCGCGTTTCGACGTGCGTGACACCACCAAGACCGGTGGCGCGTTCCTGCACCACGGCGTGCTGGCTTCGGGCAGCCTGATGATCGCCGCCCCGGTGGCCGCCCATGTCGACGCCGACGTTCGGCATGCCACGTCGCTGAACCACTCCGCCACGCACTTGCTGCACGCTGCGTTGCGCCAGGTGCTGGGCGAGCATGTCCAGCAGAAGGGTTCGTTGGTGGACAGTCAGCGCCTGCGCTTCGACTTCAGCCATTTCGAAGCCATCAAGCCTGAGCAGCTCAAGGCGTTGGAAGAAATCGTCAACGCCGAGATTCGCAAGAACACCCCGGTGGAAACCGAAGAAACCGACATCGAGACCGCCAAGCGCAAGGGCGCGATGGCGTTGTTCGGCGAGAAATACGGCGACAGCGTGCGCGTGCTGAGCATGGGCGACTTCTCCGTCGAGCTGTGCGGTGGTATCCACGCCAACCGCACCGGTGACATCGGCCTGATGAAAATCATCAGCGAAGGTGGCGTGGCATCCGGCGTGCGCCGGATCGAAGCGGTCACCGGCGCGGCGGCCCTGGCGTACCTCAACGCGGCCGAAGAACAACTCAAGGAAGCGGCAACCCTGATCAAGGGCAGCCGCGATAACCTGATCGACAAGCTGTCGGCTGTGCTGGAGCGCAACCGCCTGCTGGAAAAGCAACTCGAGCAGTTGCAGGCCAAGGCCGCCAGCGCCGCGGGCGACGATCTGTCGGCCCAGGCCGTGGACGTCAAGGGCGTGAACGTGCTGGCCGTGCGTCTGGACGGCCAGGATGGCAAGGCGCTGCTGGCGCTGGTCGATCAACTGAAAAACAAACTCGGCCGCGCAGTGATCCTGCTCGGCAGTGTCCATGAGGAAAAGGTCGTTCTCGTCGCAGGCGTGACCAAAGACCTGACTGGCCAACTCAAAGCCGGTGATTTGATGAAGCAAGCCGCTGCGGCAGTGGGCGGCAAGGGCGGTGGTCGTCCGGACATGGCGCAAGGCGGTGGTACCGACGTCGGCGCACTGGACGCGGCACTGGCCCAGACCGTTGCATTTGTAGAGCAGGGTATTTAAGGCAGCGCCGCTGGGCTCGTGGTCTAGTGACGAGCCCAGCCGCTGTTTGAGTGATTTATTGGGCGCCCTTCATGGGCAGAGGCGGCTTTGAAATGGCTTTGATCGTACAGAAATTTGGAGGCACCTCGGTCGGCACTGTCGAGAGAATCGAACAAGTCGCCGACAAGGTTAAGAAATTCCGCGAGGCGGGCGATGACCTGGTGGTTGTGCTGTCGGCAATGAGCGGCGAGACCAACCGTCTGATCGATCTGGCCAAGCAAATCAGCGGCGACCAGCAACCGGTTCCCCGTGAGCTGGACGTGATCGTTTCCACTGGCGAGCAGGTGACCATCGCCTTGCTGGCCATGGCGCTGATCAAGCGTGGTGTGCCGGCGGTGTCCTACACCGGCAACCAGGTGCGTATCCTGACGGACAGCGCGCACAATAAAGCGCGTATTCTGCAGATCGACGACCAGAAGATTCGCGGCGACCTGAAGGCTGGCCGTGTCGTGGTCGTCGCCGGTTTCCAGGGCGTGGACGAGCAGGGCAACATCACCACCCTCGGTCGTGGCGGTTCCGACACCACGGGCGTAGCGCTGGCAGCGGCCCTCAAGGCTGACGAATGCCAGATCTACACCGATGTGGACGGTGTCTACACCACTGACCCACGCGTGGTGCCTGTGGCCCAGCGCCTGGACAAGATCACGTTCGAAGAGATGCTGGAAATGGCCAGTCTCGGTTCGAAGGTGTTGCAGATCCGGGCGGTCGAATTCGCCGGCAAGTACAACGTTCCGCTGCGCGTTCTGCACAGCTTCAAAGAGGGTCCGGGCACCCTCATTACTATTGATGAAGAGGAATCCATGGAACAGCCGATCATTTCCGGCATCGCTTTCAACCGCGATGAAGCCAAGCTGACCATCCGTGGCGTGCCAGACACCCCCGGCGTGGCGTTCAAGATTCTCGGCCCGATCAGTGCCGCGAACATCGAAGTCGACATGATCGTGCAGAACGTCTCGCACGATAACACCACTGACTTCACCTTCACCGTGCACCGTAACGACTACCAGTCGGCCGAAGCGATACTGAAAAAAACCGCTGGCGAGATCGGTGCCCGGGAAGTGGTGGGCGATACCAAGATCGCCAAGGTCTCGATCGTCGGTGTCGGCATGCGCTCCCACGCAGGCGTGGCCAGCCGCATGTTCGAATCCCTGGCTAAGGAAAGCATCAATATCCAGATGATCTCTACTTCGGAAATCAAGGTTTCCGTGGTGATCGAAGAGAAGTACCTGGAACTGGCCGTGCGCGCCCTGCACACGGCTTTCGAACTCGACGCTGCTGCCCAACCGGGCGAGTAAAGCGTTGTCTGGAGGGCGCGGCTGGACCGCGCCCTTTGTTTTTCTGAATGGCGCGTCCCAAAACTGTTCTTTTGCCCGCGCTGGTCAATACTAGGCCTGTAGGCTTCGACCGTTTCGGTTGTAGGTCCAATGCCTTTTTTTTGCAGACTGTTGTCCCTTAAGTGAATTGCGTGAGGAGAAAGGTATGCTGATTCTGACCCGTCGGTGTGCAGAAAGCCTGATTATTGGCGATGGCGAAATCACCGTGACCGTGCTCGGCGTCAAAGGAAACCAAGTGCGTATCGGCGTCAACGCCCCGAAAGAGGTTGCTGTACACCGCGAGGAAATTTACCTGCGTATCAAGAAAGAGAAGGACGACGAACCAAGCCATTAATTTTTATCGATTTTTATGTTTGCAAACGGGGATGAAGGTGGTTAATATACGCCCCGTGTTGCGGAGAGCTGGCCGAGTGGCCGAAGGCGCTCCCCTGCTAAGGGAGTACACCTCAAAAGGGTGTCGGGGGTTCGAATCCCCCGTTCTCCGCCATTATTTTTTAGTGCGTCAAAACCTGGCTCGATCAGTAAGTGCTTGAAATTACTGAAAAAAGCGCTTTACAAAAGGAATTGACGACCTATAATGCGCGGCAACAAATGCACTCGTAGCTCAGCTGGATAGAGTACTCGGCTACGAACCGAGCGGTCACAGGTTCGAATCCTGTCGAGTGCACCATTTAAGAGTTGTTTGCAGCAATGCAAATAACTTGGCTTCAACCAGTTGTGATCTGGTATAAAACCACAACTTGCACTCGTAGCTCAGCTGGATAGAGTACTCGGCTACGAACCGAGCGGTCACAGGTTCGAATCCTGTCGAGTGCACCAAACACCAAGAAGCCCGCGTTTTACGCGGGCTTTTTGCTGTCTACGATTTGCCTTTTACGCATCCCCTCTCATCGAACACGACCTCTGCGCTGCGGCCTTTCTTCGCCTTGTAGCTATACCGCGTGCTCGAATTCCGAACTTTGATCGAGTCTGGCTTGCCCAGGGCGCTTTCTACGTCCTGCTGGCTCATGCCGGCGATGATGCGTCGGTCCAGGATGGCGTCGCGGCGTTGCCTGGCGTCGATGAGGTTCCCGCAGCGGTCCTGGAACTGACCAACCACGGTCGGTTCCTTGCGTGTGGTTTTGTTGCTGGATGTTTGCCAGCGCTCCGCTTCGGGCAGCATCGCCTCGCTCGTCGGTTCGGTCGAACCTGGGCGGTACGGATGGATCTGCTGTAGCGACAGGGTTTCTCCCGGGCCGCAGCTCAGGGTGGTGAATGTAACGTGTCCTGCATTACTTTCGCAGCGATGCACGGTCTGCCCGGCAGCCCATAAAGGCAGGCAGGGCAAGCAGGCGAGCAGGAACAGGCAGTGGTTGAGGTGCATCCGGTCGTCCTCCTTGACGGTGCAGAAGAGAAGGGTAGTCGCCGCATTTCTGCCGCGGCGTGTGTTTTCTTTTCTGGATAAGTCGTCGTAAAGGAACAGGTTCAGCCTGGGTTCAGGTTTGTCTCGCAAGCGCTTGTTCTTGCCATGATTTTTTAGCGTTTTAAAGCGTCAAGCGGTGTATGATTGCGCCCGTCAGCCCCGCCGGGGCTTTGGAATATCTCCATGGACTTACCCAGTAGTTACTCAATATTTAGTTTTGCCAATCATGAATTGACTGATTGATCCTTCCGGCGTGCTCCACTGCTGGGAGTGGAGTTCGCCTATGACCCAAGTAGAAGTAAAAAAAACGCAGGAAAGCCTTCAGGATCGCCTCGCTCAAGTTATTGAGCTGCTGCATCGCCAGCGGGTCGTCGAAGACCTGACGCATCGCCAGGAAGGTCCGCATCATGACCGGGTCGAGAACCTGGTCCACCGGCAGAATCTCGTCGAGCTGCAACGCAAGCTCGATGATCTGCACTCCGCCGACGTCGCCTACATTCTTGAAGCCCTGCCACTGGAAGAACGTCTGACGGTCTGGCAGTTGGTCAAGGCTGATCGCGACGGTGACATCCTGCTCGAAGTGTCGGACTCGGTTCGCGAAACCCTGATCGCCGACATGGATGATCATGAGTTGCTGGCGGCGGCCAAGGAAATGGACGCCGACGAACTCGCCGACCTTGCGCCCGAACTGCCGCGGGACGTTGTCCATGAACTGATGGAAGCCCTCGACGGCCAGCAGCGTGAGCGTGTGCGTTCGGCGTTGTCCTACGACGAGGAGCAGGTCGGTGCGCTGATGGACTTCGAGATGGTGACGATCCGCGAGGACGTCAGCCTTGAAGTGGTCTTGCGCTACCTGCGTCGCCTCAAGGAACTGCCGGGGCATACCGACAAGCTTTTCGTGGTCGACTACGACGGCGTGCTCAAGGGCGTGCTGCCCATCAAGCGCCTGCTCGTCAACGACCCGGAAAAACAGGTGGCCGAGGTCATGGCCAGCGATCCGGTGAGCTTTCACCCGGACGAAGACGCCTATGATGCGGCCCAGGCGTTCGAACGTTATGACTTGATTTCGGCGCCGGTGGTCGACAAGAACGGCAAGCTGATCGGCCGTCTGACCATCGATGAAATGGTCGACTTGATTCGTGAGGAAAGCGAAAGCGAAGTCCTCAACATGGCCGGTCTGCGCGAAGAAGAAGACATCTTCGCCTCGGTCTGGAAATCCCTGCGTAACCGCTGGGCCTGGCTGGCGATCAACCTGATCACGGCGTTTGTCGCTTCCCGGGTCATCGGCCTGTTCGAAGGCTCCATCGAAAAACTGGTGGCGCTTGCGGCGCTGATGCCCATCGTCGCCGGCATCGGTGGCAACTCCGGCAACCAGACCATCACCATGATCGTCCGTGCCATGGCGCTGGACCAGGTCAGCACCGGCAACACATCGCGATTGATGCGCAAGGAACTGGCTGTGTCCCTGATCAACGGCGTGATTTGGGGTGGTGTAATTGGCGTGGTGGCTTATCTGCTCTATGGCAGCTGGTCGTTGGGGGTGGTCATGACGGCCGCGATGACGCTCAATCTGTTGTTGGCGGCATTGATGGGGGTCCTGATCCCCATGACCCTGGCCCGCATGGGCCGTGACCCTGCCATGGGCGCCAGTGTGATGATCACGGCCGTGACTGACAGTGGCGGGTTCTTCATTTTCCTGGGGTTGGCGACGATTTTCCTGCTCTGAGTCGCTCATCGAGAAACCCGCCTGTTTGGCGTAATATTGTCCACATAGAAAAACGGCGCTTCTTTCAGAAATGGGAAGCGCCGTTTTTTTTCGGGGCTTCTTTTGATTTGCGGGGCGTCAAGAACTCAAGGTAAGAGCAGCAGGCAGGTCCAGCCTCTATGGAGCTGCACCACCGCTTTCGCGAGCAAGCCCGCTCCCACAGGAGAAACGCGATCACCCTAAGCCAGGTCGGCTATAAGGCCGCCTCGGGGCGGACGTTGATCTCGGCGCCCCGTTAACCACGCTGGCCGAACGTAGGCATTGCGCAGTGGGCACCTCGGCATGGATGCCGAGGTAGCCGCGCTGGGCCATGGATGGCCCTTCGCGGCGGGCCCACGGAGCAATGCCGGAGTGAGGGCATGCCGAGCCTAAGCGAGGCACCGAGTGGTGGGGCATGTAGCGTTTTGCTTACTTTTGCGCTTCTCAAAAGTGAGCCGCTGTAAGAGCGGAACCCTAAGCAGCCGTTACCGCAGCAACGGATATACACACCAACCCTGCCCCCGCAAAATCCCCCCCCCCCACGCATCACTGCATCAACGCCAATCGCGCCGCCAGTAACAAAAAAGCTGCCGAGAATAGTCGGCGTATCCACTGCAACACGGATGGACGCTCCAGAACATGGTGGCGCATCGATGCGCAGAACACGCCATAGATGACGAAGATGGCAAAGGTGATCGCCATGAAGATGAAGCTCAGTTGCAGCATGCGCCACATGGCATCCGTTTCTCCTGGCGCGAGAAATTGCGGTAGAAAGGCCAGGAAAAAAATCGACAGCTTTGGATTCAGCAGGTTGAGCAAGATGCCCGAAAAAATCACCGCGCCATTCGAGCGCGGAGTCTTGTGCGGATCAATATGCAATGCCCCATGGCTCTGGAGCGTGCTCCATGCCATCCACAATAGGTAAGCGACGCCCAGGTACTTGGTGATCTCGAAGGCCAATGGGCTGGTGTGCAGCAGTGCAGCGAGGCCCGTGATGGCTGCCAGCATGTGCGGCACGATCCCCAGGGTGCAACTCAATGCGGCTACCACACTCGCGCGCCAGCCCCGGGCCAGGCCAGCTGCAACCGTATAGACCACGCCAGTGCCAGGCGAAGCCGCCACGATCAGGGAAGTGATAAAAAAATCGAGGTTCATGCGACGCCGACCTTGGCAGTTATGAAGTCTCCAGCCTGCCAGCGGTGAGGAGGAGCGTCTTGAACGAAATTGCAGGTCGCTACGGGTGTCCTTGCCGGGCGTACATGCCCGGTGAAAATCCAAAGCTGCGCACGAAGCATCGGGTCATATGGCTCTGATCGGCGAAACCGCTGGCCAGGGACGCGTCGGCCAGCGGCATGCCTGCAGCGATCAGTTGTCGTGTTCGGTGGATGCGTCGTTGCAGCAGATAGGCGTGGGGTGTCAAACCGGTCAGGCGGGTGAAGGCGCGCACCAGTTGAAAGCGGCTTAAATCGGCCTCCCTGGCGAGCAGGGCAAGCGACATGGGCGACTGTGGATCGTCGTCGATCAAGGCTTTCGCACGGTTTGCCGCGACCTCCGGCAAAGACGATATCGGCATGGAGCGATCCAGCAAATGTTCGAGCAAAAGCGTGAGCGTTTCTTCGATCTTCAGGTGATCGCCAAACTCCTCGGCTTGAGCGACGGCTTGGTACAAAGTGCGGAACAATGCTGCCGCACGCGGGCTTTGCAGCACCGGGTAAGCGAATTCCTGGGCACAGCTGCCCCCGTCGTTCGCCATATCCTTGAATGCCTGCGCAATCAGCGGCGGGTCGAAATACAGCATTTGCCAACGACGCGTTCCGTTTCCAATGGGCGCGCCGTTATGCACTTCGGCAGGATTGACCGATATAAGGTCGCCAGCCGTCGCTTCTACCTGGCCTCGGCCGCTGGCTGAGCGTTGCGCCCCGCGCACAAGCAAGCCAATACCAAAATGTTCGTGCATATGCCGGACAAACGTTCGATCTGAATCGGCCTCGACGATTTCCACGCCCAACCCTGGGATTCTTTGGATCTTGAATGCGTGACCTGTCATGCAGGCCTCCGGGCCCATGCTTTTAGCGAATCAATTTAGCATCACTGCCATGGATCGGCAGTGGTGCTGATTCGATGGCTCTGATGAGCGCTTGAAATGCAGGTTTGGGCCAAACGCCAGGCAAAAAAAAGCCAGCACGAGGCTGGCTTGAGTATTTGGGGGCTATCAGGTCGCGTCTGCGGCCATTTCTGCGTCATGGGCAATCAGCGAAACGAGGGCGTTCTGCTGGCGATGGGAGAGTTGTCGGAAGCGTTGAAGCAGTTCGCGCTCATGCAATGACAGCTCCGGGCTGTCCAGGCGCATGCTCAACTCTTCACCCAACGCGCCTTCCTGAATAAGGCTTTGCTCAAGACGCGCGATGATTTCAGAGTTCATGCTGCGGTGATGATTGCGAGCCACTTCGGCAATGCGTTCCCGCATTCCGTCTGGCAGACGTACGACGAACTTGTCAGCCGTACGGCTGGAATAAATTGCCTGTTTCAATGGGCGCATATATTTAACCGGTTAGTTCAGGGGAGCGGTTCTCGGGATTGGCCGCAGGATGTCGATAGGACAAGCTCCATTGCCAAATGTTCAACCTGAATTGTTAAGAGGCCCGCATCATGCCTCAAAATTGCCAGATCATTGGCGCCAATTCTGTGACAAATTCTGATCCGGGTAAAGGCGTTCTGCCAGTACCCTTCATCAAAAAATGCGGACTGGTTGGTAAAAAACAACAGGTTCGCATCTGTGACCGTCGGATTGTGTCTATGTGCCATACCGTCTGGCGGATAACGGAAATGGACAAAAACCTGTGCCGTCCCTGTCTTGTACAGGATAGTGGCAAATGGCCGATTTACTAGGATAAGTGAGCCAGGACAGATGAATGGCGGCCCAAGCTCGGCGTCCAGGATCTGTCAGCCTTACAGGGAGTACTATTTGCCTACACTTAAAAAGCCATGGGCGACATGACAAACGCAGGGCAGGTCGTTAACATGCACGCCGTCCTGCGCACCGCGTCTCTCGTGGTCGACTCGTGTCTCAGTAGCTCAATTGGATAGAGCATCCCCCTCCTAAGGGGAAGGTTGGCAGTTCGAACCTGCCCTGGGACACCATTATAAACAATGGGTTAGCGAAATTGCCGCTGACTTTTCCTGCTCGCGTCCCCATCTCCCGAACGATCAACAACCTCGCCACGGGTTCTGTGTTTAGCTGATCCTTCGCACTCGGTTTCTGCCACGCGTTTCCCCTTAACGGAACGCCATCGCCTGCCGATAACCCGATGAGCCCGGTTGTCTTCTGCGTTTCGGCTCGCAATGTGCGTCACGACTCAGCCAGGCCAAGCGGTTGCTGAAATCCCTTGAACGTTGCTGGTTGGTGGCTATCATCTGCGCGCTTCGGGGCTGTGACACGGCGTTTCGTTGTTATGCCATTGGGTTATTTTCTTACTTGCCTGGACATCCTCGATGCTGGCGTACCACCAAAAAAGTTTTCTGATCGTCGATGATTTCTCGGATTTTCGCAGTTCGATCCGCTCCATGCTGCGTGAGCTGGGCGTCAAGGACGTGGACACCGCCGACACCGGTGAAGTGGCGCTGCGCATGTGCTCGCAGAAACGCTATGACTTCATCTTGCAGGATTATCACCTGGGCGATGGGCGCAAGAATGGCCAGCAGGTGCTTGAAGACCTGATGGTCGAAAAGTTGATCAGCCATGAAAGTGTTTTCCTCATGGTGACCGCTGAGACCAGCCAGGCGATGGTGCTCAGTGCCTTGGAGCATGAGCCTGATGCGTACCTGACCAAACCGTTCAACCGCTCCGGCCTGGCCCAGCGGCTGGAGCGGCTCGAGCAGCGCAAGACCCTGCTCAAGCCAATCCTGCAGGCCCTCGATCGTGGCAAGCCGATGGAAGTGCTCAATGCCTGCATCGCCTTGTGCAAGCAGGACCCGCGCTACGGGCCGTTGTGCCTGCGTTATCGGGCTGATGCGTTGCGCGACCTGAATCAGAACGAGGCCCTTGAACGACTGTACAACTCGATCATCGCGGATCGCCCGTTGCCGTGGGCTTACGTGGGGCTGGGCAAGTTGATGTTCAAGCGTGGTCAGGTGGGGCAGGCCAAGGCCGTTTATGAAAAGGCCCTGAAAGTCTTTCCAATGATGCCGGCGTTGTACGACGGCATGGCCGACGTGCTGGTGGCCGAAGGTGACACCAAACAGGCGCAGCACGTGCTGGAAGAGGCGGTGCGCCTGTCGCCGCTGGCGGTGCGCCGCCAATCGTTGTTGGGCAAGCTGGCGATGACCAACGAAGACTATGACACGGCTTCCCGGGCCTATCGCCAGGCGGTCGGGCAGGGCGCGCAGTCGCGCTTCAAGGACCCGGAAAGCAACCTCGGCCTGGCCCATGCGTTGATCAGCAAGGGCAGCGAAAAAGGCCTCGACACCCGCACCCGGCTGGAGATCAACACGACTCTCAGCGCCGTGGCGAAGGAGAACCTCAACGACCCGGGGTTGCAGGTTCGGGCGCGGCTGATGAAGGCCACCAGCCTGTTGCTCAACGATGCCGAAACCGCCGAGAAGCTCACCGAACAGGCTTTGCAGCGCCTCGATGGCATGGAGCAGTTCATGAGCGCCGAGGCTGCGTTGCTGGTGGCCAAGCAATTGCAAATGCTTGGCCAGACCAGCGCCGGCGAGTCGATGCTCAAGAACTGCGCGGAAATCTACGGTGATGACCCGACGGTGATGCAAGGCATCGCCAAGCTGACCGACGACCCGAACATCCTCAACCAGGGCAATGCCGCCGCCGAGTTGAACCGCGAAGGCGTGCGGGTCTACAAGACCGGCGCGTTGCCGGAGGCGCGGGAGCTGTTCCGCCGCGCGCTGAAGATGCAACCGAAGAACATCAGTATTGCCCTGAACATGGCGCAATCGCTGCTGCATGGCACCGACACCAGTGTGGAGTCGGAACTGCTGCAGGAGTGCCGCGCCTGCCTGAAACTGGTGGGCATGATGCCCGACACCGATGCGCGTTTTGCGCGTTATCAAAAACTGCGAAGCAAGGCATTTGGCGATGAGTGACAGCGAACAGGCCCTCGATTTTTCCACGGTGATCGCGTCGACCGTGCACGACATGAAAAACTCCCTGACCTTGCTCATGCAGGCGCATGGGCAATGGCTCGAACGCTTGCCCGAATCCGAGCGGCAAACCTCGGAGCAGGGCGTCATCGAGTTCGAGTTCGCCCATCTCAATGGCCTCATGGTGCAGTTGCTGGGGCTGTACAAGCTCGGCGTCAACCAATTGCCGCTGCACCCGGCCTACCATGAGCTGGATGACTTCATCGAGGCGCAACTGGCCGGCCATCAGGATGTGTTCCGCAGTCGCGGGATCATGGTCACCTATGACGTCGATCCGCTCAGCCCCTTGGGCTTTTTCGACCGTGAGCTGGTGGCGTCGGTGCTCGACAATTGCATCAACAACGCCATTCGCCATGCGCGCCAGGCGCTGCTGATCAGTGTCAGCGATGAGGCCGGGCAATTGGTGCTGACCATCAACGACGACGGTGAAGGTTACCCGCCAGAGATGATCGAGCGTCAGGCCGAGTATGTGCAGGGTATCAACCACAGCAGCGGCAGCACCGGGCTGGGCCTGTACTTCGCCGCGCGGATCGCCGGGCTGCATCAGCGCGGCGGGGTGAGCGGGCGCACCGAGATTGCCAATGGCGGTGTGTTGGGTGGTGGGGTGTTCCGGCTTTATCTGCCCTGAGCAATCGCTTCATAAATCTCCCTGCCAACACATACCCCCTGTGGGAGCGGGCTTGCTCGCGAAAGCGGTGTATCAGTCATACATTTGCTGACTGATACACCGCTTTCGCGAGCAAGCCCGCTCCCACATTTCCCGCACTCGGTGTTTATTGCCTCCGGGTGCTTGATATTCCGAACAGCTGAAGCCTATTTTGTACGGGTTGCCGTTCGCGGCTCGCACATAACAAGGATTGCGTCATGACGACCGATGGCCAGCGTTCACTCGCGCAGCGACTGACGGGCATTGATGAGATTGAATGTGTCACGCCGGATTTGAATGGCGTGCCGCGGGGCAAGGTAATGACCGCTGAGGGTTTCCTCGAAGGCCGGCGGCTGCAGTTGGCGCGGGGCGTGCTGCTGCAATGCATCATGGGCGGTTATCCGCCGTCGCGTTTCTACGGCAGCGACGACGGCGACCTGGCGTTGGTGGCCGATCCGAAACAGATCCACCGCCTGCCCTGGAGCCAACAGCCCCGTGCCCTGGCGATCTGCGACGCCGACGAGCTGAGCGGTGAAAGCTCCCGGCTCTCGACGCGCGGCCAGCTCAAGGCCGTTGTCGCTCGCTATGCCGCCCTTGGCCTGGCGCCGGTGGTGGCGACCGAACTGGAATTCTTCGTGTTCGCCCCCAACCCGGACCCGACCCAGCCGTTCCAGCCGCCGATGGGCCTGGATGGGCGTCGTGAAGACGGCCATTCGGCGTTCAGCGTCAGCTCCAACAACGGCCTGCGCCCGTTCTTCAGTGAAGTCTATGCCTGCATGGCGGCGCTGGGCCTGCCTCGCGACACCTTCATGCATGAAATGGGCGTGAGCCAGTTCGAGATCAATCTGCTGCACGGCGATCCGCTGTTGCTGGCCGACCAGACGTTCCTGTTCAAGCACCTGCTCAAGGAAGTGGCCCTCAAGCACGGCCTGACCGTGGTCTGCATGTCCAAGCCCCTGGCCCACACGCCGGGCAGCTCGATGCATATCCACCAGAGCGTCGTCGAGGCGGACAGCGGTCGCAACGTCTTCAGCGACGAGGCAGGCGAACCGACGGCCGCTTTCCGGCACTTCATCGGTGGGCAACAGGCATGCCTGGCGGATTTCACCGCGTTGTTCGCGCCGAATGTGAATTCCTACCAGCGCCTGTGCCACCCGTTCGCCTCACCGAACAATGCCTGTTGGTCCCATGACAACCGTTCGGCCGGGTTGCGGATTCCCGCCAGTTCGCCAGTGGCCCGGCGGGTCGAGAACCGCTTGCCGGGGGCCGATGCCAACCCCTATCTGGCGATTGCTGCCAGCCTGGCCGCCGGGCTGTATGGGATCGAACATCACCTGGAGCCGAGCGCGGCGATCCAGGGCGAATTCGAAGTGCCGGATAATCTGTCGCTGCCATGTACCTTGCATGCTGCCCTGGAGCGTCTGAAGCGTAGTCATCTGGCGAAGGAACTGTTCGGTACGGAGTTCATCGAAGGCTACATCGCCTCCAAGACCCTGGAACTGACCAGCTTCTTCGATGAAATCACGCCCTGGGAGCGGCGTGTCCTCGCGGCCCAGGCATAACGAACCGTCGCATTCGGGCTATCTTCAACAGGTAGCCCTTACTCACCTCAAGGAGCCGCTCGGAACGCCGATGCGCCAAATCTGGAAACCTTTTCGAGCGCTTTATTTCGCCTCGCTGATGATGTTGATCGGCTCGGGCCTCTTGAGTACTTACCTGGCCTTGCGCCTGGCCGCCGACCATGTGGACAGCCTCTGGGTCGGTGCGCTGATGGCCGCCAACTATTTCGGCCTGGTGCTGGGTGGCAAGATCGGCCACCGGTTGATCGCCCGCGTTGGCCACATCCGCGCCTATTCGGCCTGCGCCGGGATTGTCGGGGCGGCCGTGCTGGGCCATGGCCTGGTGGACTGGCTGCCGGCCTGGATCGTGCTGCGGATGATCGTCGGCCTCGGGATGATGTGCCAGTACATGGTCATCGAGAGCTGGCTCAACGAACAGGCCGACGCCAAGCAGCGTGGCGTGGTGTTCAGCGGCTACATGATTGCCTCCTATCTGGGGCTGGTGCTGGGCCAGTTGATCCTGGTCATGCACCCGGCCCTGGGGCCTGAGCTGTTGATGCTGGTGGCGCTGTGCTTCGCCTTGTGCCTGGTGCCGGTGACACTGACCCGGCGAATTCACCCGGCGGCGCTGCATCCGGCGCCCATGGAGCCGCGTTTCTTCATCAAGCGTGTGCCGCAGTCATTGAGTACGGTGCTGGGTTCCGGGTTGATCGTCGGCTCGTTCTATGGCCTGGCGCCCCTGTATGCCTCTCAGCAGGGCCTGTCGACCGAGCAGGTCGGTCTGTTCATGGGTAGCTGCATCTTCGCCGGATTGCTGGTGCAGTGGCCGCTGGGGTGGCTGTCCGACCGTTATGACCGGGCGCTGTTGATCCGCTGCTTTGCGCTGGTCCTGACGATCTGTGCGCTGCCATTGGCAATTCTTCCGACGGTGCCGCTGGAGGTGCTGTTCGTCGCGGGATTCTTCTGTTCGCTGGTGCAGTTCTGCCTCTATCCGCTGGCGGTGGCATTTTCCAACGACCACGTCGAAGCTGATCGAAGGGTGTCCCTGACCGCGATGCTGCTGGTGACCTATGGTGTTGGCGCCAGTATCGGGCCGCTGGTGGCCGGTGTGCTGATGAAGATGTTCGGCAGCCAGATGCTCTACGCCTTCTTCGCTTTCTTCGCCTTGGTGCTGGTGTGGCGGATCCGGCCGAAAGCGGTGACCAACCTGCATCAGGTCGATGACGCACCGCTGCATCACGTGGCAATGCCGGACAGCATGTCGAGTTCGCCTTTGGTGGCGTGTCTTGATCCACGGGTGGATGAGCAGGTGGTGCAGGAGCAGATGCAGTCGCCGGCCAATCCGGACGTGGAGCCTGAGCCGACCACTGAGGCTGCGGCCGAGGCTGAAACAGAAACCGAGGCGCCTGAGATACCGAGTTTTACCCAGGCCAGGCCTTGAAGCAGGCATAAAAAAACGGGCAGTCACCGCAAGGGACTGCCCGTTTTTTATGCCTCGAAAATCAGAGGTCGTCTTTATCGAAGCGCCGGGCTTCTCGCTGGAGCTGGTAGACGAACCGCTCGACCTGCCGTTGCACCAGGCCGCTGATGTTGTGGAAGCGTACACCGGCGAACGTGGTGTTGATCCTTTCTTCGAAATGCAGGTAGCGCAGCTCGACTGGCGCGGTCATGTTGCCAAACGGCAGGGCTGCGATGAAGCGCTCGTACACCTGGCCCAATTGCAGACGCTCCGTGATGTCGCCCTCGAAGCGCAACTTGCAACCGGTGGCGGAAATGTCCAGCAGCTTGCCATCCACCGGGGACTTCATCTTGTCGCCGCCCAGTTCAACGCTCACCAGTTGTGCCAGTTTCAGGGCGGCGCGGAAGGCGTTGCGACGTTGGTGATAGACCACTTCGTCGGGCAGGGCGCCGCGATAGCAGCGACCGTCGCTGGATTCATCGATGGTCAGTGGGCCCTTGCCATCCCATGCGATACGCACGCCGTCATGGAAACCCTCGACACGAAACGGCTCGCCGGCCAGCAGGAAACGCTCGCCGTCCCGGGGGATCATTTCATCCAGGGCAATGGAGTTGGTCTCGCGATCGACGTTGACCAGATAACTCTGGAAGCGCTGGGTGCGTTCGTGGAAGGTAATGATCAGCGGGTCGTGGCTCTCTTGCAGCATCCGCAGGTTGCCGGAGATTTCCAGGGGCGTGGTGAGGACCTTGGGCGGCTGCGGAGCATCATCCGCGTTTGAGGCATTGAACACGGTGAGTCAATCTCCAGGCAAAATACGACTACGAAAGGCGGGCATTTTGCCAGCATGTATCGCGCGTTGATAGAGCGAAGGCATTGTTCGTTTCATGCCTGGCTGAGCGGGCGGTGCTTGACCATTCGGGCCGTTGAACCGCTAGCGTCATACAGCGTCGGGATCTCGCCACCGTTGAGAATGCGCAACTGGTTGGCGGTGGCGGCCTGCTGCATCAGGATCGACTGGCCGTTGCGGGCGTTGGTCGCCTGGCATTGGGCGAGCAGGTCGTTGAGCACGTTGCTCTGGGACAGCAACTGATCGCCGAGGGTCGACTGGCTGGCCAACTGCTCAAGGCCGTCATGATTGGCGGGCAGGTTGAGGCTGGCGAGGATCTCGCTGCGTTTGCGGCCATGCTGGTCAAGCAAGATGATCAATGCCTGTTTCTGCGCCAGGATATTCTCCAGCAGAGGCATGTCGCGACCGTGCAGTGCCACGGATTCGGCCTGCAACAATTCCAGCAATTGTTGTGCTGGAACAAAGTCGTCGATGATCAGTTGCAATAAATGAGTGTCGTGCATGGCTGGCCTTGGGTCTTAGCGTCCAAAAGCCTGGCGCAGGCGGTGGCCTAGCGCTGGGCTTCGAAGTTGAGCAGTTTGCTGGCTACGCGGTTGCTGTCGACTTTGTAGCTGCCATCGGCGATTGCTGCTTTCAACTCGGCCACGCGGGCGTTGTCGACGACAGGTTGATCGCGCAGCTTGTCAGTGACCTTCTGCAACTGCTGAGCCTCAGTGCTGAGGTGTACCGACTCCCCGTTGCTGACTTGTTCGGCGGGTGTAGGCAGCGGCGCGGATTTGCCGGCTTCGGCGGTTTCCTTGGTGGCGCTGGTACGCGTAGTGCCTGTCAGCGGTGAAGAGCTGTTTAAACGATTGAAATCGATGACCATGGTAAAAAACCTCTGGGTATTTGGACGCTTGCCATGTTTTCGGCCATCCCCCAAAAAACTTTAGGCTCATTTATACAATGAGCGTGCGCACGTCTGCGCTTGCCTTTGTGTAAGGCACAGTCTAGGGAACACCGGGATCAAGCGCCAGCTTTCTACCTCCTCTACCCAATCACTACATCGCCACTTCCACTTGGCCAGGGGCCATCACTTGCGCCTTGATCACGCGCTGGGAGTTGAGGTTTTTTACCCGTATCTGTTCACGCATGCCGCCGTTGGACAGGGCCTCGCCGGGCATCCGCACGGCCAGGGAGCCGCTGCGGGCGGTGATGACCACCTGGTCGCCCTTGCGGACCACCTCGGCCTGCTCCAGGTGCACCAGTGTCACGACCTGATCGGCGACCATTGGTCGGACAAGTTTCTGCCCGATGGCCTGGTCGACGGAGGTCAGGAAGCCCTGGGTGATCTGGCTGATGTCCCGTTCGCGCAATATCACGTCCTGGGGCTCGACGATCCCGGCCCGTTTAAGCGGACGAGTGGTGGTGACAATGTCTCGAAACAGGCGCACTTGAGCGGGCACGAACACCGTCCAGGGCGCGGCGCTGTCGCAACGAACCTTCACCGTGACGCGGCCCAGGGGCCGGGCCGGGCTCTCCAGCGAAGCAGTCAATTCCTTGTCACACATGGGCATGCGCAAGCGTGGGTCGAGCTGGTTGACTTCGATTTCGTAACGACCTTCGGTTTGACTGGTAGCCAGATAGTCTTCTACGGTGAATTCAAGAAAGCCCTGAGTGACGCCGATAAGTAGATCAGGCAAGGTAACCGGAACTGCAGCAAGGGCAGGACCGCCCGAAGCGAACAAGCAGACAGCCAGCAGTGCACCGAGCCAGTGGCGGCAGTGAGTGGTCAGGCGTCGAGAAAATGTCGTTTGTGCGTTCATGCCGGTTCAATAGCAAGCCCCGTGCCGTTTAGTGATGAATGCGCGTCGGACACATTAGCGTTATGTAGGAGTCAGGGCATGGCGGGAGTAATGGATTCGGTAAACCAGCGCACTCAGCTGGTCGGTCAGAATCGCCTCGAGCTGTTGTTGTTCCGTCTCGACGGCCAACAAATGTATGGGATCAACGTATTCAAGGTTCGCGAGGTGCTGCAATGCCCCAAGCTGACCCTGATGCCCAAGTCCAATCCCGTCGTGTGCGGCGTGGCGAATATCCGCGGGGCGACCATCCCGATTCTCGACCTGGCGATGGCGACGGGTTCCGGCCGGCTGCTGGACCAGAGCAATCCGTTTGTGATCATCACCGAGTACAACACCAAGACCCAGGGTTTTCTGGTGCGCTCGGTGGAGCGGATCGTCAACATGAACTGGGAGGAGATCCATCCGCCACCCAAGGGCACCGGCCGCGATCACTACCTGACGGCGGTGACCCGGGTCGATAACCAACTGGTGGAAATCATCGACGTGGAGAAGATCCTTGCCGAAGTGGCGCCCACCACGGAGACCATTTCCCTGGGCGTGGTCGATGCCGAAACCCAGCACAAGGCGATTTCACTGCGCGTACTGACCGTTGATGATTCTTCGGTGGCACGTAAGCAAGTCACCCGTTGTCTACAAACGATCGGCGTCGAGGTGGTGGCCTTGAACGATGGACGGCAGGCGCTGGATTACCTGCGCAAACTGGTCGACGAGGGCAAGAAGCCGGAAGAAGAGTTTCTGATGATGATCTCCGACATCGAGATGCCGGAGATGGACGGGTACACCCTGACCTCGGAAATCCGCAGCGACCCGCGCATGCAAAAGCTGCACATCATCTTGCATACTTCGTTGTCCGGGGTTTTCAACCAGGCGATGGTCAAGAAGGTCGGTGCCGACGATTTCCTGGCGAAATTCCGCCCCGATGACCTGGCTTCCCGGGTCGTCGATCGGATCAAGGCAGCAGAATAAAGTAAAGGTCGGGCGCGTGGTGCGCCCGGCAAGTCAACACGATGAAAGAGGCGGTATCTTGTCTACGGGTAATTTGGATTTCGAACAGTTCCGGGTCTTCCTGGAAAAAGCCTGTGGCATCTTGCTTGGTGAAAACAAGCAGTACCTGGTGTCGAGCCGTCTCAATAAATTGATGGAGCAACAGGGCCTCAAGTCATTGGGCGAGCTGGTGCAGCGTATCCAGACCCAACCGCGCAGCGGCTTGCGCGAGATGGTGGTGGACGCCATGACCACCAACGAAACCCTGTGGTTTCGTGACACCTATCCGTTCGAGGTGCTGAAGAACAGAGTGCTGCCGGCAGCCATCAAGGCCAGCCCGGGCCAGCGCCTGCGAATCTGGTCGGCGGCCTGTTCATCGGGGCAGGAACCCTATTCGCTGTCGATGTCCATCGATGAGTTCGAACGCTCCAACCTCGGCCAGTTGAAAGGCGGCGTGCAGATCGTCGCCACCGACCTGTCCGGAACCATGCTCAACAACTGCAAGACCGGCGAGTACGACAGCCTGGCCATCGGCCGTGGCCTGTCGCCGGATCGCCTGCAACGGTTCTTCGATCCGAAAGGGCCGGGTAAATGGGTGGTCAAGGCGCCGATCAAGAGCCGGGTGGAGTTCCGCTCGTTCAACCTGTTGGACAGCTATGCCAGCCTGGGCAAGTTCGACATCGTGTTCTGCCGCAACGTGCTGATCTACTTCTCTGCCGAAGTGAAGAAAGACATCCTGCTGCGCATCCACAGCACGCTCAAGCCGGGTGGTTACCTGTTCCTCGGCGCCTCCGAGGCGTTGAACGGTTTGCCGGATCATTACCAGATGGTCCAATGCAGCCCGGGGATCATCTACCAGGCAAAGTGATTGGCTTGAGCTGTCAAAAAAACGGGAGTCCCAAAGGGCTCCCGTTTTTTTTGCCTGCCAGTTTTTCCTCCATTCACCACCAATCCCCTGTGGGAGCGGGCTTGCTCGCGAAAGCGGTGTGTCAGTCAAGATAACTGTCACAGTCACACCGCTTTCGCGAGCAAGCCCGCTCCCACATTTGGAATATCACTGCCCTTGAAAAGCGGCAGAAAAGCGGCAGCCGGCGGAAACCCGTTGCCGCTTTTCTGGCATTGCCGCGTTGCCGGTGCCCGCAAAGCCCCGGTTTATGGGGTTTCTGAAAATGGCACGGCGCTTGCTTTAGCCGTCGTACGTACATTCTGGTCACCCAAAGGTTTCCGCCATGAGCATCAGCTTCGATAAAGCGCTCGGTATCCACGAACAGGCCCTGAGCTTCCGCGCCCAGCGTGCCGAAGTCCTGGCCAACAACATCGCCAACGCCGACACCCCGAACTACAAGGCGCGTGACCTGGACTTCTCCAAGGTGCTCGCCGAGCAGAGCGAGAAGACCAAGAACGGCCACTTCGCCCTGAACATGACCAACACCCGTCATATCGAAGCCGAAGGCCTGGGCAATGGCGACGAATCGCTGATGTATCGCACGCCGATGCAGCCGTCGATCGACCAGAACACCGTGGACGCTCAACTGGAACAGTCCAACTACACGGAAAACTCCGTGAACTTCCAGGCCAGCTTCACCCTGCTCAACAGCAAGTTCAAAGGGCTGGTATCGGCCCTGCGCGGAGAGTAAGCCATGTCGATTGCTAGCGTATTCAACATTGCCGGCAGTGCCATGAGTGCCCAGACCACTCGCCTGAACACCGTCGCCAGTAACATCGCCAACGCCGAGACCGTTTCGTCGAGCATCGACCAGACCTACCGCGCCCGCCACCCGGTATTCGCCACCATGTTCCAGGGCGGCCAGTCCGGCGGCAGCGATTCGCTGTTCCAGGAGCAGGACGCGGCCGGGCAGGGCGTACAAGTGCTTGGCGTGGTCGAAGACCAGAGCAACCTCGATGCCCGTTATGAGCCAAACCATCCGGCTGCCGACGCCAAGGGCTACGTCTACTACCCGAACGTCAACGTCGTCGAAGAAATGGCCGACATGATTTCCGCCAGCCGTTCGTTCCAGACCAACGTCGAAATGATGAACACCGCCAAAACCATGATGCAGAAGGTCCTGACCCTCGGTCAGTGATAAGGGGCGAGTCACATGAGCGTTACCAATACGACAAGTGGTTTGAGCCTCAACGAGATTCTGGCCAACTCCTCGGTCAAGACCAACACCACGACTGATTCCCTGGGCACGGTGACTGGTTCGGCGACCGGCAAGAAGGAATTGGGCAAGGATGCGTTCCTGCAGTTGCTCGTGACCCAACTGAAAAACCAGAACCCGCTGGAGCCACAGGATAACGGTGAGTTCGTTGCCCAGTTGGCGCAGTTCAGCAGCCTGGAAGGCATCACCACCCTCAACGAGACGGTGAGCGGCATCGCCGGCAACTACAACTCGTCCCAGGCCTTGCAGGCCTCGTCGCTGGTGGGCCGCTCGGTCATTGCCCCGGGTGACAAGGCGGTGGTCGATACCTCCAAGAGCCTCAACGGCACGGTGGTGGTACCGACATCGGTGTCTTCTGTCGCCGTCAAGATCGTGGACAAGGACGGCAAGACCGTTCGTACCATCGACTTGGGCAGCCAGAACGCCGGCAATTCCGCGTTCATCTGGGATGGCAAGAACGATGCGGGCACGGTCGTTGAATCGGGCACTTACACCTTCGCGGCCTCGACCACCATCGACGGCAAGGCCACGTCGTTGATCACCAACCTGCCGGCCACGGTCAGCAGCGTGACGATCAGCCAGACGGGCGGTGAACTGATGCTCAACCTGGCCGGACTGGGCAGCATTGCCCTGTCCAAAGTACAAACTATTGGTATGTAGAGCCGACTAACCGGCAAAAGGAGTCAACATGTCTTTCAACATCGGCCTTAGCGGTCTCTATGCAGCCAACAAACAGCTGGACGTGACCGGCAACAACATCGCCAACGTGGCGACCACCGGTTTCAAATCGTCCCGCGCGGAATTCGAAGACGTCTACTCGGCCACCAAGCTGGGTTCGGGCAGCAAGACCGTCGGCAACGGCGTGCGCCTGGCCAACGTTTCCCAGCAGTTCGGCCAGGGTGACGTGAACAACACCGGCAACGTGCTGGACATGGGCATCCAGGGCCAGGGCTTCTTTGTCCTGAGCAACGACGGCTCCCTGAGCTACACCCGTGCCGGTACCTTCAAGACCGACAAGGAAGGCTTCATCACCAACAGCGACGGCACTTCGCGCCTGCAAGGCTATGGCGTGGATGCCAACGGCAAGATCCAGAACGGTATCCTGACCGACCTGCGCATCGACACCTCGAACCTGCCGCCGAATGCCACCAGCCTGGTTTCCTCGACGATCAACCTGAACTCGACGGCAACGCCGATCACCGCGGCGTTCAATCCGGCCGACACCGCCACGTTCACCAAGCAATTCACCACCCCGGTCTATGACACCCAAGGCAACCAGCATTCCATGGACCAGTACATGGTCAAGACTGCCGGCAACACCTGGAACGTCTATACCTTGATCGATGGTCGTAACCTCAACGGCACCGCGCCGACCACGACCGGTGTGACCGCGCCTGTTCCTTCGACCATGAACTTCGATTCGAGCGGCAGGTTGACCACGGTCACCACTCCGCCAGCGACGGTCAATAGCGATCTGGTATTGACCGGTTGGGTTCCTGGCACCGTGACCAACGGGACATGGACCGCCAACGGCGCCGCCAGTGCACCAACCATCACGATCTCCATGGGCAATACCACCCAGTTCAACGCCGACACCGCGCGTTCGATCCCGGCTCAGAACGGTTACGCCACTGGCCAGATCACCAACCTGACCATCGACGGCAGCGGTGTATTGCTGGCCAACTTCAGCAACAACCAGACCAAGCCGATCGGTCAGCTCGCCCTCGCCAGTTTCACCAACGAGCAGGGTTTGCAGCCGGTAGGCGGCACCAGCTGGAAAGAAACCTTCGCCTCGGGCATCCCGGGCTACGATGCTCCGGAAACCGGGACCCTGGGTTCGATCGTCTCCAACTCCCTGGAAGAGTCCAACGTCAACCTGACCAACGAACTGGTCGAGCTGATCAAGGCGCAAAGCAACTACCAGGCGAACGCCAAGACCATCTCCACACAGAGCACCATCATGCAGACCATCATTCAGATGGCTTGATGTCGATGGTTGTTTGAAGGCTGCACAAGGAGCCCCTCGCAAGAGGGGCTTTTTCATGGGCGGTGATTTTTGTGGTGCCTGGCCTGACCCCATCGCGAGCAAGCTCGCTCCCACATTGGAATGCTTACCCCTGTGGGAGCGAGCTTGCTCGCGATGGGGCCAGTCCAGGCACCGACTTTTCTCCAGGCAAAAGAAAACCCCCGATAAACCAGCAGTCTATCGGGGGCTTCTTTCAGCAGGCGCTTTTACGTGCCCACCCGCTCAGCTTATTGGCAAGCTTCGCAATCCGGCTCGTCGATCGCGCAGGCCTTTGGCACTGGCGCTGGGCCTGCTGGAGCAGCCAGGACCGAATCGTCACCGTGGTTGCCGCCGCTGGAAACAGCGTTCAGCTTGCCGGTGTTGATGGTCGACTTCTCGGTGCTGGTCGCGGCCAGGGCACGGAGGTAGTAAGTGGTTTTCAGACCACGGTACCAGGCCATGCGGTAGGTCACGTCCAGCTTCTTGCCCGAAGCACCGGCGATGTACAGGTTCAGCGACTGAGCCTGGTCGATCCACTTCTGGCGACGGCTGGCGGCGTCGACGATCCACTTGGTGTCCACTTCGAACGCAGTGGCGTAGAGCTCTTTGAGCTCTTGCGGGATGCGTTCGATCTGCTGCACCGAACCGTCGTAGTACTTCAGGTCGTTGATCATGACCGAGTCCCACAGGCCACGGGCCTTGAGGTCGCGAACCAGGTACGGGTTGATCACGGTGAACTCGCCCGACAGGTTCGATTTCACATACAGGTTCTGGTAGGTCGGTTCGATCGACTGCGACACGCCAGTGATGTTGGCGATGGTGGCGGTCGGTGCGATGGCCATGATGTTGGAGTTACGAATGCCTTTCTGTACACGGGCACGAACCGGTGCCCAGTCCAGGGATTCATTCAGGTCAACGTCGATGTACTTCTGGCCGCGCTGGGCGATCAGGATCTGTTGCGAGTCCAGCGGCAGGATGCCCTGGGACCACAGCGAACCCTGGAACGTCTCGTAGGCGCCACGCTCGTCGGCCAGGTCGCAGGAAGCCTGGATCGCGTAGTAGCTGACCGCTTCCATGGACTTGTCGGCGAACTCGACCGCGGCATCGGAACCGTACGGGATGTGCTGCAGGTACAAGGCGTCCTGGAAGCCCATGATGCCCAAGCCGACCGGACGGTGCTTGAAGTTGGAGTTCTTCGCCTGTGGCACCGAGTAGTAGTTGATGTCGATCACGTTGTCGAGCATGCGCACGGCGGTGTTCACGGTGCGTTGCAGCTTGGCGGTGTCCAGCTTGCCGTCGACGATGTGGTTCGGCAGGTTGATCGAGCCCAGGTTGCAGACCGCGATCTCGTCCTTGTTGGTGTTCAGGGTGATCTCGGTGCACAGGTTCGAGCTGTGGACCACGCCCACGTGCTGCTGCGGGCTGCGCAGGTTGCACGGGTCCTTGAAGGTCAGCCATGGGTGGCCGGTTTCGAACAGCATCGACAGCATCTTGCGCCACAGGTCTTTGGCCTGGACGACTTTGAACAGCTTGATCTTGTTGTACTCGGTCAGGGCTTCGTAGTACTCGTAGCGCTCTTCGAAAGCCTTGCCGGTCAGGTCGTGCAGGTCTGGCACTTCGGATGGCGAGAACAGGGTCCACTTGCCGTCATCGAAGACGCGCTTCATGAACAGGTCAGGGATCCAGTTGGCGGTGTTCATGTCGTGGGTACGACGACGGTCATCACCGGTGTTCTTGCGCAGCTCGATGAACTCTTCGATGTCCATGTGCCAGGTTTCCAGGTAGGCACAGACCGCGCCCTTGCGCTTGCCGCCCTGGTTGACCGCGACTGCGGTGTCGTTGACCACTTTGAGGAACGGCACGACGCCCTGGGATTTGCCGTTGGTGCCCTTGATGTACGAGCCCAATGCGCGAACCGGAGTCCAGTCGTTGCCCAGGCCACCGGCGAATTTCGACAGCATGGCGTTGTCGTGGATCGCGCCGTAGATGCCCGACAGGTCATCTGGAACGGTGGTCAGGTAGCAGCTCGACAGCTGTGGACGCAGGGTACCGGCGTTGAACAGGGTCGGGGTCGAGGCCATGTAGTCGAAGGACGACAACAGGTTGTAGAACTCGATCGCACGGTCTTCGCGCTGCTTCTCTTCGATCGCCAGGCCCATGGCCACGCGCATGAAGAAGATCTGCGGCAGTTCGAAACGCACGCCATCCTTGTGGATGAAGTAACGGTCGTACAGGGTTTGCAGGCCCAGGTAGGTGAACTGCTGGTCGCGCTCGTGGTTGATCGCCTTGCCGAGTTTTTCCAGGTCGAATTCGGCCAGGACCGGGTTCAGCAATTCGAACTCGATACCCTTGGCGACGTAGGCCGGCAAGGCCTTGGCGTACAGGTCGACCATTTCGTGGTGGGTCGCGCTCTCGGCGACTTCCAGGAAGCTCAGGCCTTCGGCACGCAGGGTGTCCATCAGCAGGCGGGCGGTCACGAAGGAGTAGTTCGGCTCGCGTTCCACCAGGGTCCGCGCGGTCATCACCAGCGCGGTGTTGACGTCCTTGAGGGCGACGCCGTCATAGAGGTTCTTCAGGGTTTCGCGCTGGATCAGGTCGCCATCGACTTCTTCCAGGCCTTCGCAGGCCTCGGTGACGATGGTGTTCAGGCGGCCCATGTCCAGCGGCGCCAGGCTGCCGTCGGCGCGGGCGATGCGGATCGATGGGTGGGCCTGGACCGGTGCGTCGGCCGGGGTGCGGATAGCACGTTCCTTGGCGCGGGAGTCACGGTAGATCACGTAGTCGCGGGCTACTTTCTGCTCGCCGGCACGCATCAGGGCCAGTTCGACCTGGTCCTGGATTTCTTCGATATGGATGGTGCCGCCCGAGGGCATGCGACGCTTGAAGGTCGCGGTGACCTGTTCGGTCAGGCGGGCCACGGTGTCGTGGATTCGCGACGAAGCGGCAGCGGTGCCACCTTCAACTGCGAGAAACGCTTTGGTGATGGCGACGGTGATCTTGTCATCGGTGTAAGGAACGACAGTGCCGTTACGCTTGATCACACGCAGTTGGCCCGGCGCGGTGGCGGACAGATCCGGGTTCGAATCGGCGGCCAGCGGCGCGGTGCCCTGCGGGTTCTCGCGAGTTGTGTCGGTGTGCATGGGTGTCTCCACGTTCTCTATGTTTGTTTGGGCACCATCACGGTGCCCACCGTTCCGTCCTGAAGCACTACAACCGACTGGCGCCGGGCATAACAACCTCGGGACAGTAGGAAGCAGGCGTTTAATGCCGCTTCCATCCGAAGTTCTCAGGTTGCGAGCGAGGCTCGAAACCGGGTTGACGGGGTGGCAGCAATTGACTGCAACACCCGTACCGTTTCGGTCGTTTTCGACCTTGAAACAGTTGCCATCCGCAGGGGCGGTCTGGGCTTGGGGGAATTCGGTGTTTCAGCTGGACAGAAGCAAGAAAAGCGCTTGAATTCTCTGCCCGACTTGTGTTTGGTTTTTGGCCTGAAACCCTACATGTAGGGTTTTTTGCGCGGCGGGCTACAAGATAATGCGTTTTTGGGGGGTATGCAACGTACTACCTGTGGATAAGCCTGTGCGTAATTTGTGTGCGAAACGTGGAACTGCTCTGTAGGCCGCGACCTAGCTGGAGTGGACCTTTTTTCGTCGATTTCGACGATCCGAAAACAGCCCGGTGGTTTTTGCGGGCGCGGACATTACCACATAAAACCCAGCCGATCGAAACGCATTTGTCCGCTTGTTTTCCGCGCAGGCGACGTTTATACAATCGGCCCATGCGTGGGTGTGTTTATCCTCCTTTAACATGACAAAAAGACGGGGGCTGTATTCGAAGCGGACACTTGTGGCGAGGGGATTTATCCCCGCTGGGTCGCGAAGCGGCCCCCTGCGTTCTGTCTGACACGCACGGTTGCCAATGTGGGGCTGCTGCGCAGCCCAGCGGGGATAAATCCCCTCGCCACAGGGTTTTGTGTTCGCCACAGGGGTTTGTGCTGATCCTTCCTTTTATATTCGCAGCAAGACGAGGCCCCAGTGGAACAAGAAGCCTGGCAGGTATTGATCGTCGAGGATGACCAGCGTCTGGCCGAGCTGACCCGGGAATACCTCGAAAGCAACGGATTGCGTGTCGCCATCGAAGGCGACGGCGCGGTGGCGGCGGCGCGGATCATTGCCGAGCAGCCGGACCTGGTGGTCCTCGACCTGATGCTGCCCGGCGAAGACGGCCTGAGCATCTGTCGCAAGGTGCGCGAGCACTATGACGGGCCGATCCTGATGCTCACCGCCCGCACCGACGACACCGATCAGATCCAGGGCCTGGACCTGGGCGCCGATGATTACGTCTGCAAGCCGGTTCGCCCGCGTTTGCTCCTGGCGCGCATCCAGGCCCTGCTGCGGCGCAGCGAACCGGAGCCGAACGTCGCGCAGAAGCCGCGACGCCTGCAATTCGGCCCGCTGGTGGTCGACGACGCCCTGCGCGAAGCCTGGTTGCAGGGCAACGGTATCGAGCTGACCAGCGCCGAATTCGACCTGCTGTGGCTGCTGGTGTCCAATGCCGGGCGCATCCTGTCTCGGGAAGAAATCTTTACCGCCCTGCGCGGCATTGGTTATGACGGCCAGGACCGTTCCATCGATGTGCGCATTTCACGTATCCGCCCCAAGATCGGCGACGACCCGGACCATCCACGGTTGATCAAGACCATTCGCAGCAAAGGCTACCTGTTCGTTCCTGAAGCCTGCGTAGACCTCGCACCGTGAATTCGATCTTCCTGCGTATTTATGGCGGTATGTGTGCGGCACTGGTGCTGGTGGCGGTCCTCGGTGTGCTGGCCTTGCACCTGCTCAACCAGACCCGCAGCGAGCAATACCGCGAGCGCCTGGCCCACGGTACGTTTTCGTTGATGGCCGACAACCTGCGGCCGATGAACGACACCGAACGGCGGCGGGCGTTGCTGGTGTGGGAGCGCCTGCTGGGCATTCCCCTGGCGTTGCAGACCTTCACCCAGACCGACCTCGACCTTGGCCAGCGCACCCGCGTACTGCGCGGCCAGGCGTTGGTCGAGCAGACCGGGCCGCACGCGGCGAAAGTCTATCGGCTGGTCAGCGATGGCGAACAACTGATGTTGGTGGGGGAAGTCCAGCAGATCAGCGAACAACTGGCCCGCGCGACCATCTACCTGTTGGCCGACGAGCTGGTGCGTTACCCGGTAGCCGATCAACCCCAGCGGCTCGCCCAATTGGCGCAGGAAAAAGGTTTCGGTTTCGACCTGCGGCTCATGACCGCCGAGCAGGCCGACATGGACGAAGACCAGCGCCGTCGTGTGTCCGAGGGCGATACGGTGATGGCGCTGGGCAAGGGCGGCGACTCCATCCGGGTCTTCGCCGGGATGGTCGGCACGCCGTGGGTGCTGGAGATCGGTCCGCTGTACCAGATGAACCCTTATCCGCCGCAATGGCTGGTGTTGATCGCGGCGCTGGGGTTGAGCCTGATCGGCTTGATCGTCTACCTGTTGGTGCGCCAATTGGAGCGGCGCTTGCGTGGCCTGGAGTCGGCCGCTACCCAGATCGCCCAGGGCAGCCTGGAAACCCGGGTGCCGGCCCGAGGCGCCGACTCGGTCGGGCGACTGGCCGCGGCGTTCAACGGCATGGCCGAGCACCTGCAGCAACTGTTGGCGATCCAGCGTGAGCTGGTGCGGGCGGTGTCCCACGAATTGCGTACCCCGGTGGCGCGCCTGCGCTTCGGCCTGGAAATGCTCGGCAGCGCCACCACGTCCCAGGCCCGGGACAAATACCTGGCGGGCATGGACCACGACATCGAAGACCTGGATCGGCTGGTGGACGAAATGCTCACCTATGCGCGGCTGGAACAGGGGTCGCCGGCCCTGAATTTCCAGCGGGTGGACCTCGATGCGCTGGTCAATCAAGTGATCGATGAGCTGGGGCCGTTGCGGGCCGGGATCACGGTCGAGCGCGGTCTATGCCTGTCGGCCGCCGATTGCGACGGCGCCTGGGTCGAGGCCGAGCCACGCTTTCTGCATCGCGCCCTGCAGAACCTGGTGGGCAACGCCATGCGCCACGCCAGTTCCCGAGTCACCGTCAGCTACCAGGTGGGCCAGTTGCGCTGCCGGGTGGACGTGGAAGACGACGGGCCTGGTGTGCCGGAAGCGGCGTGGGAGCGGATCTTCAAGCCCTTCCTGCGCCTGGACGACAGCCGTGCCCGGGCTTCGGGCGGCCATGGGCTGGGGTTGTCGATCGTGCGACGGATCATCCACTGGCACGACGGTCGGGCACTGATCGGCAAGAGCAAGAGTCTGGGTGGGGCGTGCTTCAGCTTGAGTTGGCCGCGGCATCAGGACAGGTCTTGATAGGTGGGGTGCCTGATCGACCGCCATCGCGGGCAAGCCTTGCTCCCACAGATCAGTGCTCCCTGATTTAAGTGTGGTTTGCTGTGGGAGCAAGGCTTGCCCGCGATGAGGCCCTGAAAAGCAGCACAGCTCTCAGGCCTTGATCCCCACCAGGCTCAATAGCTGCCCATCCTTCACCCCAAACTGCGCCTGCAGTTCACTGCCATGGCACCACTCGGCCGACAGGTCCGTCAGCAAACGCAGGCGCACCTGTCCATCGGGTGTCCAGTCCAGCACCTCGGCATGCTCGAAATAAAAGCGCTGCCTGACGATCGGATACAGCGCCTTGAACAGGCTTTCCTTCACGGAAAAGGTCAGGGTCACCAGCAAGGCCCGGTCATCGTGCGTGAGACGGGTCATGCGCTGCAACTCTGGCGAGGTGAGGATTTCGCCGGCCAGGCGTTCGGCGCGCTCGGGGTCGAGGAGGTTTTCCACGTCCATGCCCAGCCCTTGCCAGTGATCTTTTTTCGCGACGATGGCCGCTGCCCGACCGGTGCTGTGGGTGATCGAACCGCTGACATGCGCCGGCCACACCGGGGCGCGGTCTTCGCCGATGGCCGGCACGCAGGCCTGGCCGTCGAGCCGCTGCAAGGCCGCCCGGGCGCAGATCCGCCCGGCCAGGAATTCTGCCTGGCGCTTGGCGACCGAGCGCTGGATGCTCGCCGGGGGCTCGATGGCACTGCTTGAGAAGTCGGCGTTCACCAGCAACAACGGGTCGAAGCGGGTGCTCAGCAGCACCGTATCGGGCAGGGCATCGGGCAAGAGCCAATGTTCATCCAAAGGCGAGCAGCAGGCGGGCAGGGTAGGGAGTGTGTTCATGCCGGGCATTTTGCCGGGTTGGCCTGAGGCTGGGTAGTGGGGGGCGTGTGTAGGGAGCAGAAGCCGGCTTTTGTGGCGAGGGAGCTTGCTGTGGGAGCAAGGCTTGCCCGCGATGAAGGCGATGTGGTCTTCCAGAAATCGAGTCGCCTGGGTCGCGAGCAAGCTTTGCTCCCACAATCCCCTCGCCACAGGGGGATGTACTAGAAGATTTTCTTGAAGAACTTCTGCATATCCGCCCACGACTTTTCATCGGCTTCCTTGTTGTAGCCAATGTCCGGCCCGCCATGTTCGCCGTGGCTCAAGCGGTCGGCCTCGGGGTTGCTGAAGCCGTGCTTGGCACCCTCGAGGTTGACGAATTTATAGTCGGCGCCGGCCTTGTCCATCTCGCTCTTGAACGCGGTGACGTTGTCCTGGGTGACCATGCTGTCCAGGGCGCCATGCTCGACCAGTATCTTGGCCTTGACGCTGCCCGGCGTTGCCGGGGTGTTGGTCACCAGCGCACCGTGGAAACTCACCACGCCGGCCAGCGGCACACCCTGGCGCGCCGCATCGAGCACCACCTTGCCGCCGAAGCAGTAGCCGATGGCAGCGAGTTTGTCCGGATCGGTCTGAGGCTGTTTCTTCAGCAGGTCGAGACCGGCCTGGAAGCGGGCACTGGCCGCCTTGCCGTCCTTGAGCGCCGCCTGCATGAAGGCCATGGCGTCCTTGGGGTGTTCGGTGTTCTTGCCGTCGCCGTACATGTCGATGGCCAGGGCGCTATAGCCCAGGCCGGCGAGGTCACGGGCACGGCGCTTGGCGTAGTCGTTCAGCCCCCACCATTCATGCACCACCACCACGCCTGGGCGCGGGCCTTTGACGGCGTCGTCATACGCGTAATAGCCGATCAGCTGGGTGCCGTCGGCACTGGTGTAGGGGAGTTCCTGGGTCTGGATGGCGGCGTGGCTCACGCCGCTCATGGCCAGAAGTACAACAGCAAGCAGCCTGCGCATGACGGATCTCCTTATAAAAGTGGTCCGCACAGATTAGCCGATTCATTCAGCGCAGGTTCAGAGAACGTTCAAGGGGTGTTCAGGGACGGCTGGTTAAGGTGACCACGACTTCACAAAACATCCACGCTGCAAAGGAACTTGACCATGACTGCTATGAAAAAACTGCTGTTGGCTTTCACCGTGCTGGGCGCCAGCGCCATGGCCCACGCCGATGACAACTTCGCCAGCCTGACCCTCGGCCAGACCAGCGACAAGGTGAAGAAATCCGACGCCTTGGACAGCGCCCTGAACCACCCGAACGCCGACGGCATCATCGGCAAGGACACCACGTATGGCCTGCGACTGGGCAAGCAAAACGACCAGGGCCGCTACTACGCTACCTACGACAATGTCTCGGGCAGCCACAACGGCATCAAGTTGCGCCAGGAAAACCTGCTGGGCAGCTACGATGTGTTCTATCCGGTCACCAGCAGCACCAAACTGTTCGGTGGCGGTACGGCGGGCCTGACCAAGCTGACCCAGGATTCTCCTGGCTTCAGCCGCGACAGCGACATCGGCTACGCCGTGGGCTTGCAAGGGGGCGTGCTGCAACAAATTTCGCAAAACACCTCGGTTGAACTGGGTTACCGTTACCTGCGCAGCAACGCCAGCACCGAGATGAGCCCGCACGGTGGCGACAAGGTCGGCTCGCTGGACCTGACCAGCAGCGCCCAGACGTACCTGTCCGCGAACTACACGTTCTAAGCGGTCGATGGTGAGCGTATCCAGCCGGATCGGTCGAAGACGATCCGGCGCCTTTCGTTGAGGTGCGCCGCACTGGATTGTTTGATTTGCCTGGGGAGAGGCTCCATGAAATTACTGGTCGTCGAAGACGAAGCGCTGTTGCGTCACCACCTGCAAACCCGCCTCACCGACAGCGGCCATGTGGTGCAGGCCGTGGCCAATGCCGAAGAGGCCTTGTACCAGGTCCGGGAATTCAACCATGACCTGGCGGTGATCGACCTGGGCCTGCCGGGCATCAGCGGGCTGGAGCTGATCCGCCGGCTGCGCTCACAGGACAAGACGTTTCCGATCCTGATCCTCACCGCCCGCGGCAACTGGCAGGACAAGGTCGAAGGCTTGGCCGCCGGTGCCGATGACTACGTGGTCAAGCCGTTCCAGTTCGAAGAGCTGGAGGCCCGGTTGAACGCCTTGTTGCGTCGTTCCAGCGGCTTTACCCAGTCGACCATCGTCGCCGGCCCGTTGCTGCTCGACCTCAATCGCAAGCAGGCGTCCCTCGATGAGGAACCGCTGGCGTTGACCGCCTACGAATACCGCATCCTCGAATACCTCATGCGCCATCACCAGCAAGTGGTGGCCAAGGACCGCTTGATGGAGCAGCTTTACCCCGATGACGACGAGCGTGATCCCAATGTCATCGAAGTGCTGGTCGGGCGCCTGCGCCGTAAGCTGGAAGCCCCGGCCGGCTTCAAACCCATCGACACCGTGCGTGGCCTGGGCTACCTGTTCAACGAGCGCTGCCAGTGATTCGTTCGCTTCGCCTGCGGCTGATGCTGGCTGCCATGACCCTGGCGGTGCTGTTCATGCTGGCCTTGTTGCCGGCCATGCAAGGCGCGTTCAGCCTGGCGTTGCAGGAATCCATCGAGCAACGCCTGGCTTCGGACGTGACCACGCTGATTTCCGCCGCCCGAGTGGAAAACAACCGCTTGAAGATGCCGGCGCAATTGCCCGATGAGCGTTTCAACCTCGCCGATGCCCGCCTGCTGGGCTACATCTATGATCGCGAGGGGCGATTGGTCTGGCGGTCGAAGGCCACCCAGGAAGAAAACATCAACTACACGCCGCGCTATGACGGCCAGGGCAACCAGTTCGCGCGCATTCGCGAAAACGACGGCCAGGAGTTTTTTGTCTATGACGTCGAGATCAAGTTGCTCGGCGGTCAGAGCGCGGCGTTCAGCATCGTCACCCTGCAACCGGTGCGCGACTACGAAGTGACCCTGCAGGGGCTGCGGGACAATCTCTACCTGGGCTTTGGCGCGGCCCTTTTGGTGTTGCTGGCGCTGTTGTGGATCGGCCTGACCTGGGGGCTTCGGGCGCTGCGGCGCCTGAGCCAGGAGCTCGACGAAATCGAAAGTGGCGCCCGGGAAAGCCTGAGCACCGAGCATCCCCGGGAACTGCTGCGCCTGACCGGTTCCCTCAACCGTTTGCTGTACAGCGAGCGCGAGCAGCGCAGTCGTTATCGCGACTCCCTCGATGACCTGGCCCACAGCTTGAAGACCCCGCTGGCGGTGTTGCAGGGCGTCAGCGAGGACATGGCCCGGCGCCCCGAGGACCGTGGACAGGCCTGGGTGCTGCAATCCCAGATCGAGCGCATGAGTCAGCAGATCGGTTACCAGTTGCAGCGCGCCAGTCTGCGCAAAAGCGGGCTGGTACGCCATCAGGTGCCCTTGCGCCCGGTGCTGCAAAGCCTGTGCGACACCTTGGACAAGGTCTATCGCGACAAACGGGTCAATGTCAGTTTCGATTTGCCGGAGCACTGCCAGGTGCCGATCGAACAGGGTGCCTTGCTGGAGATGCTCGGCAACCTGCTGGAGAACGCCTATCGGCTGTGCCTGGGCGAGTTGCGCATCAGTGTGCACCAGACCCTCGGCGGCACGGAGTTGAGTGTCGAGGACGACGGGCCGGGCGTGCCACCGGATCAACGTGCGCGGATTCTCCAGCGGGGCGAGCGACTGGATCGCCAGCATCCGGGGCAGGGCATCGGCCTGGCGGTGGTGAAAGACATCATCGATAGCTACGGCGCCAAGTTGACCCTGGGGGACTCAGAGTTGGGCGGGGCGGCGTTCCGGATTCATTTTCCGGTGGTCTGACTGGAATATTTTTCGGTATGTGTTTGCGGGCCTTTGTGGCGAGGGGATTTATCCCCGCTGGGCCGCGAAGCGGCCCCCTGCATCCTGTCTGACACACCACCTCCACCCCTTTGGGGCTACTGCGTAGCCCAGCGGGGATAAATCCCCTCGCCACAGGGATAGCACACCTCAGAAGTTGGATGTCACCACTCAGCTCTCCAACTCCCGATAAGCCCCCGGCGTCAGCCCCGTCCACTTCTTGAACGCCCGGTGAAACGCCGACGGCTCTGAGAACCCCAACTGCTCGGCAATCTGCTGCAACGACAAGTCCGCACGCCCCAAGTGGTAGATGGCGATATCCCGCCGCAGCTGATCCTTGAGTTCCTGGAAGCTGGTGCCTTCCTCCCGCAAGTGCCGGCGCAAGGTCTGCGGGCTGATGTGCAAATGGGCGGCGACGGTGTCCAGGTCGGGCCAGCGCGCGGTGTCGCGGCTGAGCAAGCGGCGCAGCTGGCTGCTCAGGCTGTGGCCATCGTCCGGGCGCGACAGCAGGTCGGCGGGGGAGCGTTCGAGGAAATGCTTGAGGGTGCGTTCGTCCTGCAGCGGTGGCATATCCAGGTAACGGCTGTGGAACAACAGGCTGCTGCTGCGCGCTTCGAACATCAGCGGACAGGGAAACAGTAGGTCGTATTCGGCACCGTGGGCGGGTTTGGCGTAGCCGAAGGTCGCCTGTTCCAGGCCGATACGCTGGCCGATCAGCCAACTGGCGAGGCGATGCCAGACCACCAGCAGGCTTTCAGTCAGGAAGTGATCCGGGTCCCGCAGCGTCGAATCGTCCAGCACCAGCCGCACTCGCTCGCCTTCGGCTTCCAGGGTCAGGCGCGGGGCGTCGGCGAACAAACTGTAGAACAGCAAGCCGCGTTGAAGGGCCTTGCCCAGGGTCCGACAGTGGATCAACGCGTGACACATCATGGCAAACGTCCCGGGTTTACTCGCCGCCCTGCCGAACCCCAGGTATTCGTCCCCCAATGCAAGCCACAGCGCCTGCAACAGGCGGGCGAACTGCTCGGGCGCAATCCGCGCGCGCGGCTCATCCAACAGCTCGGGGCTGATGCCCAGCTGTTGCAGCAGAGGAACATAGTCGAAGCCTTGCCGACGCGCGCCGCCCAGGGCTGCGCGGGCGAAGTGGCTGGCGATCGTGCGTTGACGCATGGCTGAAGTCCGTCCGTTTAGCGGGCGATGGTAGCAGGGCACTGCAGCCCGACAAGGCGGATATCCGCCAAATCCCGGAGTGATAAACGCCCCGTGGGCGGAAATCCGCCATATTCCACGTCGGTGTTTAACCCGTGAATAGTTCCAGGACCCTTCTGCAACAGTGCTTGTAGGGTTTTTCTGAAAAATGGCACGAGCCTTGCGATACAGCACACAGGTCTGCCGCGTGCAGCCGACAAAAAACAAATCCCTCCAGTGCAGGAGGGTTCGCAATTGAGGTGCCGTGGACGACAGGTGGATGTCGTCAAACGGGACTCTTGAGGAAGGTTTGCCATGACGACTCGTCAGCCACTGTACAAATCCCTGTATTTCCAGGTGATCGTAGCCATTGCCATCGGTATTTTGCTCGGCCACTTCTACCCGCAGACCGGTGTTGCCCTCAAGCCATTCGGCGACGGGTTCATCAAACTGATCAAAATGGTCATCGCCCCCATCATCTTCTGTACCGTCGTCAGCGGCATCGGCGGCATGCAGAACATGAAGTCGGTCGGCAAGACTGGCGGCTACGCGCTGCTGTACTTTGAAATCGTTTCCACCATCGCCCTGCTGATCGGCCTGGTCGTGGTCAACGTCGTGCAGCCGGGCGTCGGCATGCACATCGACGTGGCAACCCTGGACACCAGCAAGATCGCCGGTTTCATCAATGCCGGTAAAGACCAGAGCATCATCGCCTTCGTCCTCAACGTGATCCCGAACACCATTGTCGGTGCGTTCGCCAACGGCGACATCCTGCAGGTGCTGATGTTCTCGGTGCTCTTCGGTTTCGCCTTGCATCGCCTGGGCGCCTACGGCAAGCCGGTACTGGACTTCATCGATCGCTTCGCCCACGTCATGTTCATCATCATCAACATGATCATGAAACTGGCGCCTATCGGTGCGTTCGGTGCCATGGCCTTCACCATCGGCGCCTACGGTGTCGGTTCGCTGGTGCAGTTGGGCCAGTTGATGATCTGCTTCTACATCACCTGCGTGGTGTTCGTGCTGGTGGTCCTGGGCGCCATCTGCCGTGCCCACGGCTTCAGCGTCGTCAAGCTGATCCGCTACATCCGTGAAGAACTGCTGATCGTGCTGGGTACTTCCTCGTCGGAATCGGCCCTGCCTCGCATGCTGATCAAGATGGAACGCCTGGGTGCCAAGAAGTCGGTCGTAGGCCTGGTGATCCCGACTGGCTACTCGTTCAACCTCGACGGTACTTCGATCTACCTGACCATGGCCGCGGTGTTCATCGCCCAGGCCACCGACACCCCGATGGACCTGACTCACCAGATCACCCTGCTGCTGGTGCTGCTGCTGTCGTCCAAAGGTGCTGCTGGCGTGACCGGTAGTGGTTTCATCGTACTGGCGGCCACCCTGTCGGCCGTGGGCACCTTGCCGGTGGCCGGCCTGGCACTGATCCTGGGTATCGACCGCTTCATGTCCGAAGCCCGCGCCCTGACCAACCTGGTGGGCAACGCCGTCGCCACGATCGTGGTGGCCAAGTGGGTCAAGGAACTGGACGAAGACCAGTTGCAGACCGAGCTGGCTTCCGGTGGTCGTGGTATCTCCGATGTCCGTGAAGATGACGAGCAGATTGCGGCGGCGCAGATTGCAGCGGCTGAATCCTCTGCTCCAGGCGCTGTGAAGTAATCTTCAGGCTGTAATGAAAAACCCGCTTCGGCGGGTTTTTTTTGCACTCAATTTCAAGACGGACATGCTTTTTGTGGCGAGGGGATGTATCCCACACTTTGTGGGAGCAAGGCTTGCCCGCGATGCAGGCGATGCGGTCTTTCAGAAGTCGAGGCGCCTGTTTCGCGAGCAAGCTTTGCTCCCACAGCCCAGCCTCGCCACAAAGGATCTGCGCCAGCCTTGAGCGCAATCGTCATTCGAAGTGACACCTGCGGTAATTGCCCCACCCCCCATCCCTGCCTAGTCTTCAACCATCACCCTCTTGGAGATCGCTCATGCAAGGCCCACTGGCATCGCTCAAGGTTCTGGACTTCTCGACCCTGCTGCCCGGGCCGTTCGCCTCGCTGTTGCTGGCGGACATGGGGGCCGAGGTGTTGCGCATCGAGTCGCCGACCCGCCAGGACCTGCTGCGGGTACTGCCGCCCCATGACCAGGGGGTATCGGCCAGCCACGCCTACCTCAACCGCAACAAACGCAGCCTGGCCCTGGACCTCAAGCAGCCGGAAGCGTTGGCGGTGGTCACGCAGCTGCTGGCGGACTACGACATCCTGCTGGAACAGTTCCGCCCCGGCGTGATGGCGCGACTGGGCCTGGGTTACGAGGCCTTGAAGGCGATCAATCCGCGGCTGATCTATGTGTCGATCACCGGCTACGGCCAGACCGGGCCCTACAAGGACCGCGCCGGTCACGACATCAATTACCTGGCCCTGGCGGGGCTGGCCAGCCACACCGGTCGTGCCGACAGCGGTCCGTTGCCGCTGGGGATCCAGGCGGCGGACATCGCCGGTGGTTCGTTGCACGGGGTGATCGGGCTGTTGGCGGCGGTCATCGCCCGTCAGCAAACCGGGCAGGGTCAGCACCTGGACGTGAGCATGACTGACTGTGTGTTCAGCCTCAACGCCATGGCCGGTGCCGGTTACCTGGCCTGCGGTGTCGAGCCGGGTTGGGAAAAGCAGATGCTCAACGGCGGCAGCTTCTATGACTATTACCGCACCCGCGATGGTCGCTGGATGTCGGTGGGCAGCCTGGAACCGGTGTTCATGCAGGCGTTGTGCGGGGCCTTGGGGCGTCCGGAGCTGGCGGCCCAGGGGTTGTCCCCCAAGCCTGAACAACAACACGCTCTTAAGCAGGCACTGCAGGCCGAGTTCGAGAAACATGACTTTGACGAGCTGTGCAGGGTGTTTGCCGGGATCGATGCGTGCGTCGAGCCGGTGCTGAGCCTGGAGGAGGCTTTGCGGCATCCGCAGTTGCAGGCTCGAGAGCTGGTGACACAGGTGCCCCGGGGCGATGGTTCGAGCCAGGCGCAGATAGCTTGCCCGTTGAGATTTTCCGAAGGGTTGCCCGAGCCACGGCATATTGGCGCGGGGGTGGGGGCGCATACGGATCAGGTGTTGGGGGCGTTGGGGTTTAGTGCGCAGCGGATCGCTCAATTGCGGGATGCCAAGGTGATTTTGTAGTGCCCTTTGGGGCCTCTTCGCGAGCAAGCCCGCTCCCACAGGGATTTGTTAACACCGAAGATCCAGTGTGGGAGCGGGCTTGCTCGCGAAGGGGCCAGCCCAGTTACCACAAAAACCTGCTATTCCACCCTGGTCTCCCCACTGAACACCAAGGTATTACGGCAACTACGGCACAAATACCGCCGCCCCTGGCGCACCAGGCTGTGGCGCTGGGCCGAGAACGGGAAGTCGCTGCCGTCGCAGGGGCATTTGTAGATGTAGCGGGTCACGCTGCGGCGTTTGATTTCGTAGGTGTGGCAGCGGTTGGGCGGCAGTTCGTAGACCCCGCGCATGATCAGTTGCCATTCTTCGCCATGGGGCTGGATGCGTTCGCCAAACAGTTGATGGGCGATCAGGTGCGCGACTTCATGGGCGACGGTCTGCTTGAGGAAGTCTTCGGCGTTTTCCCGGTACAACTGTGGATTGAAGCGCAGCAGGTTTTCATGCAGGTGCGCGACACCAGCCTTCTGGCCACGCAATTTGAAGCTGACCACCGGGCGTTTGAAAGGACGTTTGAAAAAGGATTCGGCTTGTTGGTAACACTCTTCGACGCGGGTATTGAGTTGCTCGAGCATGCTTTACGGGTCTCCAGAAGCCCGAGTATGCCGCAAGCGTCGGCCGTTGCGAATCGTCCAGGCGCTCAGTGGTCGTTTCGCGCGGCTCAAACACAGGAAGGCCGCCTTGCGGCGGCCTGTGTCGGCAGATCCTGCTTTTTTATTGGAGGGTACTATCGGGACGGTTTCAATCCTTCAACTGGTATAGACCGGGCCGACGCCCAGCCCCCAGACGATGACCGTGAACGCCATGATGGCCACCAGCACCACGAGGCCGACGGCGAGTACCGAACTGGAAAACAGAAAACCTTCGTCCTGGGGAATGTTCATGAACGTCGGCAGGCCCACATACAGCAGGTAGACCGTGTAGCAGATCGCCGCCGTGCCGACGATCATTCCCAGCCACATGTGCGGGTAGAGCGCCGCCAGGCCGCCGATGAACAAAGGTGTCGCGGTGTAGGTGGCGAATGCGACGCAGCGGGCCAGGCTCGGGTTGGCGTCGTAGGTACGGGCCATCCAGTGGATGAAGGCGCCCATCACTGCCACCCCGCCCAACATGGCCAGGTACGACATGACGGTCATCCACAGCGCACTTTCCTGGGTGAGCATGACCGGCGGACGATTGCCGATGACCCATCCCACCTGCGTGGTGCCGATGAATGCCGATACCGCGGGAATAGCCGCCAGGATCAGCGTGTGGGTGAGGTACATGTGGCTGATGCTTTCCTCCTGATCGCCACGGATTTCTTTCCATTCTTGATCAGGGTGGGTAAAGAGCCCCACGACATGATGGATCATAGTCAGTCACTCCTTTGTTATTGCCATCGCCCCCCAACGGAGCGCCTACGGGCCAAATGGCCGGGTAAGTGAAGGTCTGTAAGTGTGTGCGACCTTATGTCGCAGTATAGAAAGGAGTCACCCCGAGGGGGATGGGGGGCTTAGAGCAAATCGCGCTGTCGGCCGTGGTGCTAATCGCCGATGGGTCTGTACACAACCCTTGGCAAAGAAATTCACCTTGTAGCGAGGCGATTGTGGGAGCAAGGCTTGCCCGCGATGGAAGCGATGCGGTCTTTCAGAAACCGAGGCGTCTGTTTCGCGAGCAAGCTTTGCTCCCACAAACCCTGACCACAACAGTGGTGCATCAACTCTTCGCCGAAAGCCGGTTTTTGCGTAAAATGCCGGCCTTTCGTCACACCTCACGGATTTCGCGTCATGGGCACTCTTACGGTCAACCAGAACAAACTGCAAAAGCGCCTGCGCCGCCTGGCCGGTGAGGCGGTCGCCGATTTCAACATGATCGAGGACGGCGACAAGGTCATGGTCTGCCTGTCCGGCGGCAAGGACAGCTACACCTTGCTCGATGTGCTGATGCATCTGCAGAAAGTTGCGCCGATCAAGTTCGACATCGTCGCGGTGAACATGGACCAGAAGCAGCCCGGGTTCCCCGAGCATGTGCTGCCGGCCTACCTTGAGTCGCTCGGCGTGGAATATCACATCGTCGAGAAAGACACCTATTCGGTGGTCAAGGAACTGATCCCCGAAGGCAAGACCACCTGTTCGCTGTGCTCACGCCTGCGGCGCGGAACGCTCTACACCTTCGCCGATGAGATCGGCGCAACCAAGATGGCCCTGGGGCACCACCGCGACGATATCGTCGAGACCTTCTTCCTGAACATGTTCTACAACGGCTCGCTCAAGGCCATGCCGCCCAAGCTGCGCGCCGATGACGGGCGCAACGTGGTGATCCGCCCGCTGGCCTATTGCAACGAGAAAGACATCCAGGCCTATTCGGATTTCAAGCAGTTCCCGATCATCCCCTGCAACCTGTGCGGCTCCCAGGAAAACCTGCAACGCCAGGTGGTCAAGGAGATGCTCCAGGAATGGGAACGCAAGACCCCGGGTCGTACCGAGAGCATTTTCCGCGGCTTGCAGAATGTCATTCCGTCGCAACTGGCGGACCGCAACCTGTTCGACTTCACCAACCTGCGCATCGACGAAAACGCCACGCCGCGGTTCGTCAATGTGGTGAACCTCTGACTCTACCGATAGTTATTACGGCGCTTTCAAGCGCCGTTTTCATTTTTAACCCCCAGGAGAGGGCATGCGCGATTACAAGTGGCTGCACGAGTACTGTCTGAACCGCTTCGGTTCGGCGGCTGAGCTGGAAGCCCACCTGCCGGTGCCCAAGACTGCGGCGCAACTGCGCAAGATCGGCGACGACCGTTACCTCTCGACCATGGCGCTGCGGGTGTTCCGCGCCGGGCTCAAGCACAGCCTGGTGGACGCCAAGTGGCCGGCCTTTGAAGAGGTGTTCTTCAAGTTCGACCCGGAGAAAGTCGTGCTGATGAGCGCCGAGCACCTGGAGCGGTTGATGCAGGACGCGCGGATCATCCGCCACCTGGGCAAGCTCAAGAGCGTGCCGCGCAACGCGCAGCTGATATTGGACGTGGCCCATGAAAAGGGCAGCTTCGGCGCGCTGGTCGCCGACTGGCCGGTGACCGACATCGTCGGCCTGTGGACCTACCTGAAAAAGCACGGCCATCAACTGGGCGGCCTCTCAGCGCCGCGCTTTTTGCGGATGATGGGCAAGGACACCTTCGTGCCCAGCTATGACGTCGTGGCCGCGCTCAATGCTCAGGAGATCATCGACAAGGTCCCCACCAGCCTGCGGGACCTGGCGACGGTGCAAAATGCCTTCAACCAGTGGCATGAAGAGAGTGGGGGGCGGCCGATGTCGCAGATTTCGATGATGCTGGCTTACACCGTTAATCATTGAAACCGTGGTGAATTCATCGCGAGCAAGCCCGCTCCCACACTGGATTTGTGAACGCCGAAAATCCAGTGTGGGAGCGAGCTTGCTCGCGATAGCGGCCTATCAGGCAATGGCGGGTTCACCTTCTCCCGCCAACCGCCGATTCAACTGAAACCGCCAACGCACATACAGCAACGCCGAGCAGAACACGGCCACGCTCGCCGCCATTTCCAGCACGCCGAACAGTTGCCGGTTCGGGTCATAGGCCGCCAGCGCGCCCTTGATAAAATACAAATTCACCACGAAGCACATCCACGAGTGTCCGCGGGCGCTGCCGGTGAGCATGCCGGGGGCGAGTAGCAGCAGCGGCACCAGTTCGATCAGCAGAATCACCCAGGGGCGCGCGCCGTGCAGATCGGCGATCAGCAGGTAGTACGCGCTGAGCAACCCCACCAGGCCGAAAAAGCACAGCAGGCTGAGGACGCGGGCGAGGCGTACGCGCGGTTCCAGCCATTGGATGGAAGGCAGGATCTTCGGCTTCTTAGCCACGGCCGTTCTCCAGCAACAGGGCGGTTTTCGCCAGGCGCAAACCCAAGGCGCGGCACAGGGCGACCTCATGTTCGTTCAAGCCGCTTTTGCCGTCGGCCCCGGCGTGATGGCTCGGGCCGTAGGGCGTACCGCCGCCCTGGGTGTCGATCAAGGCCGATTCACTGTAGGGCAGGCCGGTGATCAGCATGCCGTGGTGCAGCAGCGGCAGCATCATCGACAGCAGGGTGGTTTCCTGGCCGCCGTGCAGGCTCGCGGTGGAGGTGAATACCCCGGCCGGTTTGCCCACCAGCGCGCCGGTCAGCCACAGGTTGCTGGTGCCGTCGAGAAAGTACTTGAGCGGCGCGGCCATGTTGCCGAACCGGGTCGGGCTGCCCAAGGCCAGGCCGGCACAGTTCTTCAGGTCATCGAGGCTGGCGTAGAGTGGGCCTTGCTCCGGGATGTCCGGGGAAACCGCTTCGCACTCGGCAGAAATCGCCGGGACCGTACGCAACCTGGCTTCCAGCCCGGCCTGCTCGACACCACGGGCGATCTGCCGGGCCATTTCGTTGGTGGAGCCGCTGCGGCTGTAATACAACACCAGGATGTACGGCGTGGTCACGGCAGGATCTCCAGGATTTTCTCCGGCGGACGGCCGATCATGGCCTTTTCCCCGGCTTCCAGAATCGGCCGTTCCATGAGCTTCGGGTGGGCGGCGATGGCGGCGATCAACTGGGCCTGGCTGAGGCTTTCGTCGGCCAGGTTCAAGTCTTTGTATTCGTCCTCGCCGGTGCGCAGCAATTGCCGGGCGGTGATGCCGAGCTTGCCCAGCAGGCGTTCCAGGTGCGCGGCGTCGAGCGGGGTTTCCAGGTAGCGGACCACGGTGGGCGTCAGGCCACGGGCCTCCAACAGTTCCAGCGCACCGCGGGATTTCGAGCAGCGCGGGTTGTGATAAAGCGTCAGATCGGTCATGAGCGGGTCGCATCTTGCGTAAGGTGGCGGCTATTCTACTGTGCCGCGAAGTCCCTAGCACCTTAGACAGGCGACGGGTCGCAGCAGCGTTCACATTCAGACAAGGATTGGCACATGGCAAGGCGATTGACGGCGGCACTGACATTCATCGGCATTTTGTTGCTCTCCGGTTGTGGGAACGACTACGGCGTGGACCAGAACGGCCAGGCCATTGCCTCGCAGCGGTTGGACAAACAATGGGTGGTGCTCAACTACTGGGCCGAATGGTGTGCGCCGTGCCGTACCGAAATCCCGGAATTCAATGCCTTGGCCGAACAGCTCAAGGGCCGCAACATCGGTGTGTTCGGGGTCAACTTCGACCAGGTACAGGGCGAAGAACTCAAGAGTGCCAGCGACAAGATGGGGATTCGCTTCACGGTGCTGGCCCGGGATCCGGCCGAGATCTTCGACCTGCCTCGCAGCGAAGGGCTACCGGTGACGTACATCATCGATAACCAAGGCAAGGTGCGCGAGCAGTTGCTGGGGGAGCAGACGGCGGCGGGGGTGATGGCCAAGCTTGAGGCGTTGCAGGCGCTGTAGGAGCTGTGATCGTTCCCACGCTCTGCGTGGGAATGCAGCCCGGGACGCTCTGCGTCCCAAAAGCGGAACGCGGAGCGTCCCCAGAGGCGTTCCCACGCGGAGCATGGGAACGATCAAGTGGGGCCGGTGCTCAGCCCTCTTCCAGCCACCAACGCAGCGGCTTGCCCTGGGCCGGCCAGAAGCGCATTTGGTCGATGGGCGAGATGTCCCAGCGTTCGACCTTTTCCAGGGCCTGCAAGAAGCGCGTTTCTTGCTCCATCACCGCCGGGGCACAGCGTTTGCGCGTGCTGCCGATCTTGCCGAAGCTCAAGCGGTGGCCCTCCTGGGTGTAGGGCGCGAACCAGTGGTTGCAGCCGCCGTTGCCATAGGCACGACCGTCATCCCCAAGGGTGATGGTCAGGTGGCTGTAGTCCATCAATGGTCGTTCACCGATCCACTCCAGGATGTAGCTGCGGTTGTGTTGCAACTGCACAGGTTCAGCGGCACACCCCATCAGGCTCATGCCGATCGACGCGGACAGGGCCAGACGTTTCATCAGGCGGCTTCCTGGCATTTCGGGCATAGGTGTTTTTCACCCACGGTGGTCCAGCCCAGTTCGGCGATCCGTGCGGTGGCGGCCGGTTTCTGGGCCTTGACGCCGAGCTTGGCATCAACGGCGAATTCGAAGCTCAATTCTTTGGCGCAGCTATCGCAGTTGACCTGCCAAGTGTGGATCGCCAGTTCGCCGAACACCGGACCGGTGGCCATGGCGGTCCATTGGCCCATGGGCTTGAGCAGGTGCCGCACGGTGTCCACGGTCAGGCGCATGGACAAGTCCTTGCTGCCCTTGAGCGTGACGAGCAACACATCATTGGCCTGGATCGAACCGCCATTGCCGGTGACCTGGTAGCGGCCCGGCGCCAGCGCGCGGACTTCGGTCAAGGTGTGCTGGGGGTTCATCAGGGTGTAGCGGAAATCGTGTTCGGCCATGGGTCCTCCAAATAGGCGCGACATGCTAGCACGGGGCATGGGTTGGGATGGTCAACCACGAATCTTGCCGACGAAACTCCATCCCTAATGTGGGAGCGGGCTTGCTCGCGAAGGCGGTGTGTCAGCAACACATAGGCTAACTGAAACACCGCCTTCGCGAGCAAGCCCGCTCCCACAGGGGGGACTGGGAGGATCAGCTGTCTACCAGGTTTTGCGGCGTGCCGGCCGCCCAGGCGGCGATGTTGTCCAGGGTGGTCATGGCAATCGCTGCCAACGCTTCATGGGTCAGGAACGCCTGGTGGGCGGTGACAATCACATTGGGAAAGGTCAACAGCCGTGCCAGCACGTCATCCTGCAAGGGCAGGTCGGAGCGGTCCTTGAAAAACAACTGGGCCTCTTCCTCGTAGACATCCAGGCCCAGGTAGCCCAACTGGCCGCTTTTCAGCGCCTCGATCAAGGCCGGTGTGTCCACCAGGCCGCCGCGTCCGGTGTTGATCAGCATGGCGCCGCGTTGCATCGCGGCAAGCGATTGAGCGTTGATCAGATGCCGGCTCTGTTCGTTCAGCGGGCAATGCAGGCTGATGATCTGCGCTTGCGCGAGCAGATCGGCCAAGGGCAGGTAGCGGGCGCCCAAGGCTTCGACCTGCGGGTTGGGGTAGGGGTCGTAGGCCAGCAACTGGCAGCCGAAGCCGGCCATGATCCGCGCGAAGGTAGCACCGATCTGCCCGGTGCCGATCACTCCGACGGTCTTGCCCACCAAGTCGAACCCGGTTAGCCCATGGAGGCTGAAATTGCCGTCCCGGGTGCGGTTGTAGGCGCGGTGCAGGCAGCGATTGAGGGCCATGATCAACGCCACGGCATGTTCGGCCACGGCATGGGGCGAGTAGGCCGGCACCCGGACGACGCTCAAGCCCAGGCGATGGGCGGCGAGCAGGTCGACATGGTTGTAGCCGGCCGAACGCAGGGCGATCAGCCGTGTGCCGCCTTCGGCCAGCCGCTCCAGCACCGGGGCACTGAGGTCATCGTTGATGAAGGCGCACACCACTTCATGCCGTTCGGCCAGGGCCACGGTGTCGAGGTTCAGGCGGGCGGGCTGGAATTGCAATTGAAGGCCCGCGGGCGTCGGGGCCTGGGTGAAACTGTCGCGGTCGTAGGTCTGGCTGCTGAAAAAAATCACGCGCATGGCGGCCTCCTGGCAGAAAAAACTAGCCTGTAGGAGCTGTCGAGCGAAGCGAGGCTGCGATCTTTACGCTGACAATTGAGTCGCAAGCGAAAGATCAAAAGATCAAAAGATCGCAGCCTCGCTTCGCTCGGCAGCTCCTACGGTCCGGGGTCGGAGCATGGATTTTCAGCGATTCCGGTTCCAAGGGTATTGCCCTGGATCAGGCGCTGATACGCGCCTCGCTCGCCAGGCGGTTGATGGCCCGCTCCAATTCTTCCAGGGCGGCGGCGGCCTTGGGATCCTGTTGCTTGAGCAGGGTTTCGCTGCGCTGGCAGGCCGCCCGCAATTGCGGTACGCCGCAGTAGCGGGTGGCGCCGTGCAGGCGGTGGACGCGTTCAATCAGCGCGTTGTGATCGTTGGCCTCGCAGGCCTGGCGGATCGCTTCGCGGTCGGCTTCCAGGGACGCCAGCAGCATCGCCAGCATGTCCGCCGCCAGGTCGGCCTTGCCGGCGGCCAGGCGCAGGCCTTCTTCGTGATCGAGCACCAGCAGTTCGCTGCTGCCCTGGGCGTCGCCGCCGCGCTCCGGCGATTGGTTGCGCAGGGCCAGGCCGGTCCATTTGAGCACCACCTGGGCCAGTTGCCGCTCGCTGATGGGTTTGGTCAGGTAATCATCCATGCCACTTTGCAGCAGGGCGCGCTTTTCGTTGGCCATGGCGTGGGCGGTGAGGGCGACGATCGGCAGCGGCGTGCAGTGCCGCTCGCTTTCCCACTGGCGGATCGCCTCGGTGCTCTGGCGCCCGTCCATGCCGGGCATCTGCACGTCCATCAAGACTAGGTCGAAGGTTTCCTTCTGTACGGCCTTGACCGCCGCATAGCCGCTTTCCACCGCCAGCACCTTGGCGCCCATGTCTTCGAGCAGGGTCTGCACCAGCAACAGGTTGGCCGGGTTGTCGTCCACGCACAGCACTTTCGGGGCGCGGCTGGAAACCGGTTCATGGGGTTCGCTGCGGGTCGGGCGTGGGTTGACCAGGTCGGAAAGCGAGCGGCGCAACTTGCGGGTGCAAGCGGGTTTGGCCTGCAACTGACTGTGAGGGTTGGGCACCGAGAGATGGTACAGGGTCTGTTCGGTGGTGGGGCACAGCACGAGCACTTTGCAGCCCAGGTGCTCAAGGTCCCAGATGTGTTGGTTGAGGCGCTCCGGTGGCATGTCGTTGCTGGTGATGCCCAGCACGGCCAGGTCGATGGCCTGATCGGTCTGGTGGGCGACGGTGATGCCGTTGGTCAGGCTTTCCAGGGTGTTGAACGGCGTCACTTGCAGGCCGCAGTCTTCGAGCTGGTGCTGCAACGCCTGGCGGGCCAGTTCGTGGTTCTCCAGCACCGCCACGCGCCGGCCCAGCAGCGGCGGGCCTGGCAGGTCTTCGGCATCGTCACGGGTCTTGGGCAGGCGCAGGCTGATCCAGAACTCCGAACCTTCGCCCGGTGTGCTGTCGACGCCGATTTCCCCGCCCATCTGTTCCACCAGGCGCTTGGAAATCACCAGGCCCAGCCCGGTGCCACCCGGTTGCCGCGACAGCGAGTTGTCGGCCTGGCTGAACGCCTGGAACAGCGCTCGCACATCCTGGTTGGACAGGCCGATACCCGTGTCCTGGATGCTGATGCGCAACTGCACGCTGTCTTCGTGCTCGTCTTCGAGCATGGCCCGGGCGACGATGGTGCCCTCGCGGGTGAACTTGATGGCGTTGCTCACCAGGTTGGTGAGGATCTGCTTGAGGCGCAGCGGATCGCCCACCAGCGACAACGGCGTGTCCCGGTAGACCAGGCTCACCAGTTCCAGCTGCTTGGCGTGGGCGGCGGGGGCGAGGATGGTCAGGGTGTCCTGCAGCAGGTCGCGCAGGTTGAACGGAATGTTGTCGAGCACCAGCTTGCCGGCCTCGATCTTCGAAAAGTCGAGGATCTCGTTGATGATCCCCAGCAGGCTGTCGGCGGATTTCTCGATGGTGCCCAGGTAGTCGAGCTGGCGCGGGGTCAGTTCGCTTTTCTGCAACAGGTGGGTAAAGCCGAGGATACCGTTGAGCGGCGTGCGGATTTCATGGCTCATGTTCGCCAGGAACTCGGATTTGATCCGGCTCGCTTCCAGGGCTTCCTTGCGAGCCAGGTCCAGCTCGATGTTCTGGATCTCGATGGTTTCCAGGTTCTGGCGCACGTCTTCGGTGGCCTGGTCGATGCTGTGCTGCAATTCTTCCTGGGCGTTCTGCAAGGTACTGGCCATGCGGTTGATGCCCGAGGCCAGTTCATCCAGCTCCTGGCTACCCAGCGGCGGCAGGCGGGTTTCCAGATGGCCGTCCTTGAGTTGCGCCACGGCCTGCTTGATCTGGCTCAGTGGACGGTTGATCGTGCGGCCCATGCGCAGGGCCAGCAACGCGGTCAGGCACAGGCCGGCGCCGATCAGCAGCAGGCTGGCGAACAGGCTGCGATAGCCGCGCAGCAACATGCCGCTGTGGGACAACTCCAACTCGACCCAGCCCAACAGGCGGTCGGCTTCTTCGGGAATCAGTTCGCCCGCCAGGTTGCGGTGCTTGCCGAATACCGGCAGCAGGTAGCGCGTGGCGTCGTTGCCGGTGCGTTGCAGTAGCTGCGTGCTGTTGCCCTCCGGCGCCCGGTTGAGCATGGTCGGGCCGGCGTGGGCCAGCGGTATGCGGTCGGGGGCGAGGAAGGTTACGGCGCGCACGTCCGCCTGTTCGAGGGACTGGGTGGCGATGCGCTCCAGCAGATCGGTGTCCTGGCGGCTCATGGCCGGGGCGACCAGCGGGGCCAGTTGTTCGGCGATCATCTCGCCACGTTGCAGCAACTGGGCGTGCAGGTCCGATTGCTGCATCCAGGTGAAATAGCCGCCCAGGACCAGCGCCATCAGGCTGGTCGGCAACAGGGTCAGCAACAGCACGCGGCCTTTGATTCCCAGTTTCTTGAGCACACTTGTCTCCTGCATCCAGCGTCTGATTGAGCGGTGCGCGCATCCGGCACGCATTACCTGCGCAGTGTAGCGATTTGCGGGCGGGGGATCTTTGTAAAATTCGTGTCCGCCGTGCATCACCAGTCTCAACCCTGGAAACCCGTTCGATCCTGCTCTACCTCCCGATGGAGGTCACATGTCCGTTCTCCCTCCCCAATCGCCAGCCAAACTTCACTGACACTCAGCAAGCGCGCCAATTGCGCCATCCGCAACCGAGGCACACCCCGCACGCTCCAGTTCGTCAGGCATTGAGGGCTAACACGTAGTACCTCGGCAAAAGCCGACGGGGCGATGTCGTACTCTTCCAATAGGTTGCGCAAGCGTTGCCCGCAGGCCTGTCGGGCGCTGGTCTGTGGATCTTTTTGTTTCGCGTTGACCATCGTTATTGCTCTGCATCTTGCTCGTACGTTTAGCGGTGCGACTGTAAAGAACACGGTGTAAAGCCAGATAGCCTTGACCGCTTGGTTACCAATACAAAAGGAACGAACCCACAAACAGGCAGGAAGAGTGCTTACAGACGGTGCTTACAACAGATATGCATGCACGATTTGACCGTTCAGATCTGTAGGAAAAGCATTCTGTGGAGTACCGAATCGACTACATGGGCCTGAGTATCAGGCGCTCGCGAGGATCCGGTGGCGAGTAGACAAGCTCCCCCGCAACGCAGCACACGCCTCGCTTATTCCCATAAGCCATAACCCCCTTACTTTGCGTGATATGGCCGCGCCAGGTTTGCCGGTATGATAGGCGCCCCCGCAGTCCGGATTGCGAATACGCCATGACTCTGCAGTACCCAACCATCGCCGATTGCGTCGGCAACACTCCGCTGGTCCGTTTGCAACGCTTGCCCGGCGTGACCACCAATACGCTTTTGCTCAAGCTCGAAGGGAATAACCCGGCGGGTTCGGTCAAGGACCGGCCGGCGCTGTCGATGATCACCCGTGGCGAATTGCGCGGGCAGATCCAGCCCGGCGATACGCTGATCGAGGCGACCTCCGGCAACACCGGTATTGCCCTGGCGATGGCGGCGGCGATCAAGGGCTACAAGATGATCCTGATCATGCCCGACAACTCCAGCGCCGAACGCAAGGCGGCGATGACGGCCTACGGTGCCGAGTTGATCCTGGTGACTCAGGAGGAGGGCATGGAAGGCGCCCGGGACCTGGCCGAGCGCATGCAGGCCGAGGGCCGTGGCAAGGTGCTGGATCAGTTCGCCAACGGCGACAACCCCGAGGCCCACTACACCACCACCGGCCCTGAGATCTGGCGCCAGACCGACGGCACCATCACTCATTTCGTCAGCTCGATGGGCACCACCGGCACCATCATGGGCACCTCGCGCTACCTCAAAGAACAGAACCCGAACGTGCAGATCATCGGCCTGCAGCCGATGGAAGGCTCGGCCATCCCCGGTATTCGTCGCTGGCCCGAAGAGTATCTGCCGAAGATCTACCAGGCCGAGCGCGTGGATCGCATCATTGATATGGCCCAGAGCGAAGCGGAGGACGTGACCCGTCGCCTGGCTCGCGAAGAAGGCATCTTCTGCGGCGTGTCTTCGGGCGGTGCCGTGGCGGGGATGCTGCGCCTGTCCAAGGAAGTTGAAAATGCGGTGATCGTCGCGATCATCTGCGACCGTGGCGACCGTTACCTGTCGACCGGCATTTTCGACGCGCCCAACTGATGGCCAAACAAGAAAGAGGCTTGCGCTTCCAGCCCAGCGGCGGAAGCCGGGCCCCGCAAGTGCCCACCGGTAAAAAGCAGCGCTTGACCATTGAGCGCCTGGCCAACGATGGCCGCGGCATCGCCTTTGTCGAGGGGCGCACCTGGTTTGTCATCGGCGCCCTGGCCGGCGAAGAAGTCGAGGCGCGGGTGCTCGGTGCCCATGGCAAAGTGGTCGAGGCGCGCACCGAGCGGGTGTTCCTGCCCAGTGAGCTGCGGCGTGCGGCGCCGTGTGTTCATGCCGGTCGCTGCGGCGGTTGCAGCGTCCAACATTTGCCCCATGACGAACAACTCGCCCTGAAACAGCGCATGCTCGCCGAGCAGTTGTCGCGGGTGGCCGGGGTGGTGCCAGAGGAATGGGCCGCTCCCCTGAGCGGGCCGGAGTTCGGTTATCGGCGTCGCGCCCGGGTGGCGGTGCGCTGGGACCAGAAGGCGAAAAAACTCGAAGTCGGTTTCCGTGCCGTCGGCAGCCAGGACATCGTTGCCATCGGTGATTGCCCGGTGCTGGTACAGCCCTTGCAGCCGATCATGAGCCGCCTGCCGGAGATGCTGCGTCGCTTGAGCAAACCCCAGGCGCTGGGGCATGTGGAGTTGTTCGCCGGTTCGTCCCTCGCGGTATTGCTGCGCCACATGGCGCCGCTGTCGGAGGCCGACCTGACGATCCTCAAGGACTTCTGCGTTTTCCATGAAGCCCAGTTGTGGTTGCACGGTGAAGGTGAACCGCAACCGGTCGAGCCCGGGCAGGCCCTGGGGTTTCGCCTGGATGCCTGGGACCTTGAGCTGGCGTACCGGCCGGGGGACTTCATCCAGGTGAACGCCGGGGTCAATGAAGCGATGATCGCCCAAGCCTTGCAATGGCTGGCGCCGCGCCCCGAGGAACGGGTGCTGGATCTGTTCTGTGGGCTGGGCAATTTTGCCTTGCCGCTGGCCCAAAGCGTGCGCCAGGTAGTGGCCGTCGAAGGCGTGCAAACCATGGTGGACCGTGCGGCGGCCAATGCCGTCAGCAACAATTTGAATAACACTGCCTTTTTTCAGGCTGATTTATCCCAGCCTCTGGCCGATGCCGAATGGATCGGCGAAGGCTTTTCTGCGGTACTCTTGGACCCACCCCGTGACGGTGCTTTCGAGGTGGTGCGCAAGCTGTCGTCCCTGGGTGCCAAGCGGTTGGTCTATGTATCGTGCAACCCGGCAACTTTGGCCAGGGATACGGTCGAACTGATCAAGCAGGGCTACCGGTTAAAACGTGCCGGGATTCTCGATATGTTTCCTCAAACGGCACATGTCGAGGCCATGGCGTTATTTGAAGCGAGCCAGGATGGCTTGTCCGACTGACCCGTTCGTGCCAACCCGCCACAGTCCTGGGCGCAAACACGGGCATGAAGGTCAGCGAAGTTGACGCATTGAATCTGCGTCGTAGGGAAGGTAAGTAAAGATGGTACAGGTGAGAGCACACCAGCCGATCAACACTGACGGCAGTATCAATCTCGAGGCTTGGCTCGATCATGCGGTCAGCGTCGACATGGCACTGGATCGCGAAGCCTTGAAAGCCGCCTGCGAGTTCGCTCGCGAGGCGGAGCAGCAACACAACGCGGCGAAGAACCTGTGGTCCGAAGGCACCTCGAGTTTCCAGACGGGCCTGGAGATCGCCGAAATTCTCGCTGACCTCAAGCTCGACCAGGACTCCCTGGTGGCGGCGGTGCTGTACCGCGGCGTGCGCGAAGGGCAGATCCAGCTACCGGTGGTCAGCCAGCGTTTCGGCACGGTGGTGGCCAAGCTGATCGACGGCGTGCTGCGCATGGCCGCCATCAGTGCCAGCCTCAGCCCGCGCCAATCGATGGTGCTGGGCACCCAGGGCCAGGTGGAAAACCTGCGCAAGATGCTGGTGGCGATGGTCGACGACGTGCGCGTCGCGCTGATCAAGCTGGCCGAACGCACCTGCGCCATCCGCGCCGTGAAGTCTGCCGATGACGAAAAACGCAATCGCGTCGCCCGGGAGGTGTTCGACATCTATGCACCCCTGGCCCACCGTCTCGGCATCGGTCACATCAAGTGGGAGCTGGAGGACCTGTCCTTCCGCTACCTGGAGCCCGATCAGTACAAGCAGATCGCCAAGCTGTTGCATGAGCGGCGGCTGGATCGCGAGCGCTTCATCACCGATGTGATGACCCAACTGCGCGAAGAGTTGCAGGCCACCGGCGTGGTAGCCGACATCAGTGGCCGGGCCAAGCACATCTACTCGATCTGGCGAAAAATGCAGCGCAAGGGCCTGGAATTCAGCCAGATCTACGACGTTCGCGCCGTTCGCGTACTGGTCCCGGAAATGCGCGACTGCTACACCGCGCTGGGGATCGTCCATACCTTGTGGCGGCACATTCCAAAGGAGTTCGACGACTACATCGCCAACCCCAAGGAAAACGGCTATCGCTCGTTGCACACCGCCGTGATCGGCCCCGAGGGCAAGGTACTGGAAGTGCAGATCCGCACCCATGCCATGCACGAGGAGGCCGAACTGGGCGTCTGCGCCCACTGGAAATACAAGGGCACCGACGTCAAGTCCGGGTCCAACCATTACGAAGAGAAAATCTCCTGGCTGCGCCAGGTGCTCGAGTGGCATGAGGAACTGGGTGACATCGGCGGCCTGGCCGAACAGCTGCGGGTCGATATCGAGCCGGACCGGGTCTATATCTTCACCCCCGACGGCCACGCCATCGACCTGCCCAAGGGCGCGACGCCGCTGGACTTCGCCTACCGGGTCCACACCGAGATCGGCCACAACTGCCGTGGCGCCAAGATCAATGGGCGGATCGTACCGCTCAACTACAGCCTGCAGACCGGTGAACAGGTCGAGATCATCACCAGCAAGCACGGTACGCCGAGCCGCGACTGGCTGAACCCGAACCTGGGCTACATCACCACCTCGCGGGCACGGGCGAAAATCGTCCACTGGTTCAAGTTGCAGGCTCGCGACCAGAACGTCGCCGCCGGCAAGACCTTGCTCGAGCGTGAACTCGGGCGCCTGGGCCTGCCGCAGGTGGATTTCGACAAGCTGGCCGAAAAAGCCAACATGAAAACCGCCGAGGACATGTTCGCCGCCCTCGGTGCCGGCGATCTACGCCTGGCGCAGTTGGTCAACCTGGCCCAGCAACTGGTGGAGCCGGAGCGGGGCAACGAGCAACTGGAGCTGATCCCGCGCAAGGCCACCGGCTACAAGCCAGGCAAGCGCGGCGATATCCAGATCCAGGGCGTGGGCAACCTGATGACCCAGATGGCCGGCTGCTGCCAGCCATTGCCGGGGGATGCGATCGTCGGCTACATCACCCAGGGCCGTGGCGTGAGCATTCACCGCCAGGACTGTGCCTCGGTGCTGCAACTGGCCGGTCGCGAGCCGGAGCGGATCATCCAGGTCAGTTGGGGCCCGGTGCCGGTGCTCACCTACCCGGTGGACATCGTCATCCGCGCCTACGACCGATCCGGTCTGCTGCGTGACGTGTCCCAGGTGTTGCTGAACGAGCGGATCAACGTACTGGCGGTCAACACCCGTTCGAACAAGGAAGACAACACCGCGCTGATGTCCCTGACCATCGAGATTCCGGGGCTGGATGCGCTGGGGCGGTTGCTGGGGCGGATTTCCCAGTTGCCGAACATCATCGAGACCCGGCGTAACCGGACGCCGGGGTGATCCCTAACCACTAATGTGGGAGAAAGCCTGTGGGAGCTGACCTGTGGGAGCAAAGCTTGCTCGCGATAACGGTGGGTCAGCCTCTATATGGGTTGGGTCCACAGCCCCAATCGCGAGCAAGCTTTGCTCCCACAGGCTCTCTCACCACAGGCTGCTCCTATGGATTATTTCCCACAGGGCTTTGTGTGATGAGACGGATTTAATGTACAGCCTTGAAGACCTGCTCCACCTGATGAACCGCCTGCGGGACCCGCAGTACGGCTGCCCGTGGGACATCCAGCAAACCTACGCGACCATCGTCCCTCATACCCTGGAAGAAGCCTACGAAGTGGCCGATGCCATCGAGCGCGGCGACTTCGATCACTTGCAGGGCGAGTTGGGCGACCTGTTGTTCCAAGTGGTGTATTACAGCCAACTGGCCCGGGAAGAAAACCGCTTTGAGTTCGCCGGCGTGGTCGACAGCATCACCCGCAAGCTGATCCGTCGCCATCCCCATGTGTTTCCTACCGGTGACCTGTATGCGCCTGTGGATATCCCGCGCCTGAGCGAAGAACAGGTCAAGCAGCGCTGGGAGGAAATCAAGGCAGAGGAGCGGGCCGAGAAAGTCGCGGCGCCCGAGCAGTTGTCGTTGCTCGACGATGTGCCGGGGGCGCTGCCGGCGTTGTCCCGTTCGGCGAAGTTGCAGAAGCGTGCGGCTCAGGTTGGTTTCGACTGGCCAGGCCCGTTGCCGGTGCTCGACAAAGTCCGGGAGGAATTGGACGAAGTGCTCGAAGCCATGGCCGACAATGATCCGGTGGCCATCAGCGACGAGATCGGTGACCTGCTGTTCAGCGTGGTGAACCTGGCTCGCCACCTCAAGGTCGACCCGGAAACCGCCCTGCGCGACGCCAACGGAAAATTCGAGCGGCGGTTCCGATTTATCGAACAGGCATTGCGCGACACCCACCGTCCCATGGAAGATTGCACCCTCGAAGAGTTGGACGCCTTGTGGGGCGAAGCCAAACGTCAGGAAAAGAATTTGCCCAGCTGTGGCTGAGGCCGTTGCCTAAGTGAGTAAGCACCATGAGCCTTTCCCTTCGCGACCAGTTGCTCAAAGCAGGGCTGGTCAACCAAAAGCAGGCCAAGCAGGTCGGCAAAGAGAAACAGAAGCAGCAACGCCTGGCCCATAAAGGCCAGATCGAACTGGATGACTCCCAGCAGCGTGCCGCCCAGGAGGCGATGGCCGAAAAGGTCAAGCGCGACCAGGAACTCAACCGTCAGCAGCAGGAAAAGGTCGAGCAGAAGGCTCGGGCCGCGCAGATCAAGCAATTGATCGAAGTCTCGCGCCTGCCGAAGCTGACCACTGAGGACTATTACAACTTCGTCGACGACAAGAAGGTCAAGCGCATCTCGGTCAACACGCTGATGCGCAACAAGCTGAGCAGTGGCTCGCTGGCGATTGTCCACCATGCCGGCGGCTACGAAGTGATCCCGCGCGAGGCGGCCCTGAAGATCCAGGAGCGCGACCCCCAGCGCATCGTCCAGCTCAACACCCAGACCGAAGAAGTGGATGCCGATGATCCGTACGCGGCGTATCAGATTCCTGATGATTTGATGTGGTAAGCGGGGCTGTAAGCTAAACGCACAACTTGGAGCATCTGCAGAGGCCTCCAGAAAAACTGTGGGAGCCTGTGGGAGCAAAGCTTGCTCGCGATAGCGCAGTATCAGGCAATATTTTTCTGTCTGACACAGTGCTATCGCGAGCAAGCTTTGCTCCCACAGGCACAAGTCCCATAGGGGTTTGTGTTGTTCAGGATTCTGCTATCTCACGCGAGCGCTGCCGCTCCTCACACTCCAGCTCGGCCTTGTAGCTGTGGGCGTCCGTTTCGGAGTGGAACATCCCCACCAGTAAATCCTGTTGATGCACATCCCAGATCCGGATACCGGCGGCAATGCCTTCGTGGGACATGTGAGCGTCGTCGCGTTCAGTTACTTTCACAGTCATCTTGCAAGCTCCAATCTCTGTTATCTGCAGCAAGGCGTGTGCAGGGCTTTGTTATAGATTTTGGTAGCGTGCTAAGTAAATGCTTCGGCGTGTTAAGAAATTTTCATGGAAAGCGCAGCAATCCTGCAGGCCAGGCAGTGCGCGGCATTCGGTCGCAGGTGTTGTTCATGAAAAAGGTTTCATGTTGCAGCGGCAAGCCTTGAGTGAGCGCAAGCCCCCTGTGGGAGCGGGCTTGCTCGCGAAAGCGGTGTATCAGATGGAGCTGCTTTGTCTGACACACCGCTTTCGCGAGCAAGCCCGCTCCCACAGGGTCATTGGGTGGTCATGAAGTCCTGGCAAATAAAAAGCCCCGCATCGGCGGGGCTTCTTGTTATCGGCGTCAATCAGCTGCCTTTCACAGCCTTGCCGTTGACCGTACCGTCCAGGAGCATGATGTTGTACTCCTTGCCGTCGGTCTCGACCTGTTGCAGGCGCACCAGCAGGTAGTCCCAGTCCTTGGCGAACCAGAGCACGGTGATGCGCTTGCTTTGTGTCGGGTCGCGCACGCGCTCGACCTTGATCGCCTCGATCTGGCCGGCCTTGGTGTCGACCTTTTCCGATCCCAGCACGCGGAAGTCATAGGTATCGATTTCGCCATCATCGACGACCTGATAGCTCATGCTTTTCTTGCCTGCCGCCACGTCGTGCTGCAGGGCCAACTGGTAAGTGGATTTATCGACCATGCCACGGTTGAGCGGCAGCTTGACCGCGTCACCGCGATCGGTGCCGGTGACCATCTTGGTGTTCCAGTCGAAGTCCAGGTCGGCCTTCTTGGCTTTGCCCAGGCCACCGCGTTCGAAGTGGTAGGACTGCGGCAGCAGGGTGTCCTTGTCCAGGGTCAGGGTGCTTTCTTCGGTCAGGCTGGCGATCATCATCGAAGCCTTGAAGCTCAGCTTCCAGGTGCCGTTGGCTTCCTTGGTCAGGCTGCGCTCGGCAGTGCCGCTCATGGGCAACTGTTTCCAGTCGGCGGTGTAGCTGGCGGAGAACGGTTGAAGGTCTGCGGCCTGTGCCAGGGGCAAGGCAAGCAGAGCGCAAGCGAAGAGCAGGGCGCGACGCATAAAATCTCCTAGTATCGAATCAAATGGCCGCTGGCGGCGAGCAACTGGCCGTCCAGTGAGGCACCGCGATCGTCGAGGGTCAGCCTTCCTTCGGCAAACCAACGCACGGCCATCGGGTAGATCTGGTGCTCGCGGGTGTGAACCCGTTGCGCCAGGCTTTGCGGCGTGTCGTGCAACTCTACCGGTATTACTGCCTGTACGACCAGTGGTCCGCCATCGAGTTCCTCGGTGACAAAGTGCACAGAGCAGCCGTGCTCCGTGTCTCCGGCCTCCAGCGCCCGCTGGTGAGTGTGTAACCCTTTGTATTTGGGCAGCAGCGAGGGATGGATATTGAACAGGCGGCCCTGGTAGTGACGCACGAAGCCAGCGCTGAGGATGCGCATGAAGCCAGCGAGGACCACCAGTTGCGGATTGAAGGTGTCGATTTGCTCGATCAGCGCGGCGTCGAAAGCTTCGCGGCCCTCGAACGCCTTGTGATCCAGGACGCGGGTGTCGATACCCGCCTCCTTGGCGCGTTGCAGGCCGTAGGCATCGGCGCGGTTGGAAATCACCGCGCGGATACGGACCGGGCTGTCGCCGGTCCGTGTGCTGTCGATCAAGGCCTGCAAGTTACTGCCGGTGCCGGACAGCAGCACCACCACGTCACAGGTTGCGGACATCAGTGCGCCTTAAGGTTTTTCAGCTCGACCTGTGCAGCGCCTTCGGCCGCGATAGCGATCTGGCCGATGACCCAAGGCTGCTCGCCTGCTTCACGCAATACGTTCAGGGCCGTCTCGACGTGCTCCTGGGCCACGCAGATGACCATGCCCACGCCGCAGTTCAGCACGCGGTGCATTTCGGTTTCATCGACATTGCCTTTCTCTTGCAGCCAGTCGAACACCGCCGGGCGGGTCCAGCTCGCCACGTCGACCACGGCCTGGGCGCCTTTTGGCAGCACGCGCGGGATGTTGTCCAGCAGGCCACCACCGGTGATGTGGGCCATGGCCTTGACGGCGCCGGTGTCCTTGATCAGCTTGAGCAGCGGCTTGACGTAGATGCGGGTCGGGGCCATCAGCAGGTCGGCCAGTGGCTTGCCGTCGAGCTGGGTGTTTTCGATGTCGGCACCCGAAACTTCGATGATCTTGCGGATCAGCGAGTAGCCATTGGAGTGCGGGCCGGAGGACGGCAGGGCGAGCAGGGCATCGCCAGCGGCGACTTTCGAGCCGTCGATGATCTCGGCCTTTTCCACGACGCCGACGCAGAAGCCGGCCAGGTCGTAGTCTTCGCCTTCGTACATGCCAGGCATTTCAGCGGTTTCGCCGCCGACCAGGGAGCAGCCGGACAGCTCACAGCCAGCGCCGATGCCGGTCACGACCTGGGCGGCGGTGTCGACGTTGAGCTTGCCGGTGGCGTAGTAGTCGAGGAAGAACAGCGGCTCGGCGCCGCAGACCACCAGGTCGTTCACGCACATGGCCACCAGGTCGATGCCGATGCTGTCGTGCTTGTTCAGGTTCAGGGCCAGGCGCAGCTTGGTGCCGACGCCGTCGGTGCCCGAGACCAGGACCGGTTGCTTGTAGCCGGCCGGGATCTCGCAGAGGGCGCCGAAACCGCCCAGGCCGCCCATGACTTCCGGACGCGCAGTGCGCTTGGCGACGCTCTTGATGCGTTCGACCAATGCTTCACCGGCGTCGATGTCTACACCGGCGTCCTTGTAGCTCAGGGAGGGTTGCTTGCTCATGATCCAGGCCTTTAGGGGGGGGATTTCTGGGTAACGACCGACGCCGGGGCCATTGAATAACCGTTGTACGAATTATTCCGGGAGCCCAGCCATTGCCGGTCTGCGAAGGCGCGCGATTTTATCAGGCTTGAGGGGCAGCGGCCATCCTCGCGCCGACGGGCAGGGACATATCCACGGAAAAAAACCGATATTTCTTATATTGGTACTGCGTAGCGCGTCTGTATAAGGTGTAGCGGTAACCGGTTATGGTGATGACCGTGCGAAACTTCCACCGGGCGTGTGAATGTTTTGCCGGTTGCTGTGGTCACAGCCATGCTCAATCTTCTTCACACGGCCTGTTCCAGCCGTTATGTCCGGGAATCTTCCATGCGTTTGTTCAAATTCTTGTCCGTGAGCTGCTTATCGCTGATCAGCCTGGCGAGCCATGCCGAAACCGTCAATGGCCTCTATCAAGTGCTCGAACCGGTCACCAGCCAGACGCCGGAGGAGCGCAACCAGGCGACGCTACGCGCCCTGGACACGCTGGTGCTGCGCCTGACCGGCGACGCCAAGGCTGCCCAGAATCCCGGCTTGGCGGCGCTGCGCCAGGACCCGCAGCAGATCATTCTTCAATATGGCTACGACGCCGGCCCGCCGGAAAGCCTCAAGGTGGACTTCGACCCGGCGAGCACCGACCGGGCATTGCGCTCGGCAGGTTTGTCGCTGTGGAGCGCGAACCGGCCATCGATCCTGGGCTGGTGGCTGAACGACTCAGCCGAGGGCTCCAGCCTGGTGGGCGATGGCCAGGCCAGCGCCACGCCATTGCGGCGTGCCGCCCAGCATCGGGGGCTGGCATTGCACCTGCCGCTGGCGGACTTGAGCGAGCAGATCGTTGCCACCGCACCCAACCTGGAAGGCAGCGACCCGGCGCCTTTGCGCGATGCCTCGGAGCGCTACGCGACAGACGCCTTGCTGGCGGTCCATGCCAAGGAAGAGGGTGGACAGTGGCACGGCACCTGGCGCTTGTGGCTGGGCGAGCAGCGTGAGCAGGGCACTGCCCAGGGCGCCGATCCGGCCGCACTGGCTGACGCGGTGATGCTGGCGGTGAACCAGCGCCTGGCGCCACGCTTCGTCGCCAAGCCGGGCGTGGCGACTGAACAGTTGCTGGAGGTGCAGGGCATGAACCTTGAGCGGTATGCGGCGCTTGGGCGTTTGCTCGAACCATTTGGTGGGCAGTTGCAGCGGGTCGAAGGCGACCGGATCGTCTATCGGGTCAACGGCAGTGCCGAACAACTGAAGGCGCAGTTGGCCCTGGCGAAACTGCAGGAGATCCCGCCCGGCGAGGCCGTCGCGCCAGTGCCAGTGGCGCCGCCCGCCGCCGATGGCTCGGCCCCGGTTGCAGCACCTGTGCCGGCGCCGGCAGCCAATCTGCGGTTCCGCTGGTAGGTTTTCTTTCTTTATATAGCTAGGAGTGGTTCATGGGCGATACGCGGCGTTGGTTCTGGTTGGGCGGGGTTGCCCTGCTGATTGCGCTAATCTATTTGCTGCATCCGATCCTTACGCCGTTCCTGGTTGCGCTGCTGCTGGCCTATCTGTTCGACCCGGTGGTGGATCGCCTGGAAAAACTCGGCCTGTCGCGAACCTGGGGCGTTGTGGCGGTGTTTGCGCTGTTCACCTTGATCGTGGGCGCGCTGTTGCTGGTGCTGATCCCGATGCTCGCCAAGCAACTGCTGCGCCTGTACGAATTGGCGCCGCAGATGCTCGATTGGTTGCAGCACAGCGCGGTGCCGTGGGTGCAGTCGAAGCTGGGGTTGGCGGACGGTTTCTGGAAGTTTGACAAGGTCAAGGCGGCCATCAGCGAGCACATGGGCCAGACCACCGATATCGTCGGCGTGGTGTTGAGCCAGGCCACGGCCTCGAGCCTGGCGTTGATCGGCTGGCTGGCGAACCTGGTGCTGATTCCGGTCGTGGCCTTCTATCTGCTGCGGGACTGGGACCTGATGATGGCGAAGATTCGCAGTCTGCTGCCGCGTCACCGTGAAGAACGCATCATGACCCTGACCGGCGAATGCCACGAAGTGTTGGGGGCGTTCGTGCGCGGGCAACTGCTGGTGATGGTGGCCCTGGGTTTCATCTACGCGGCAGGGCTGATGTTGGTGGGCCTGGAGCTGGGCCTGTTGATCGGCCTGATCGCCGGCCTGGCCGCCATCGTGCCGTACATGGGTTTTGTGATTGGTATTGGCGCGGCATTGATCGCCGGATTGTTCCAGTTCGGCGGCGACCTGTACCCGATGGTGGGCATCGTCGCGGTGTTCATGGTCGGTCAGGCCCTGGAGGGCATGGTGCTGACGCCGCTGCTGGTGGGCGACCGCATTGGCCTGCATCCGGTGGCGGTGATCTTCGCGATCCTGGCGGGGGGCGAGTTGTTCGGCTTCACCGGGATCCTGCTGGCGCTGCCGGTGGCGGCGGTGATCATGGTGCTGGTGCGTCATATGCACGATTTGTACAAGGATTCGGACATCTATAGTGGCGCCGAAGACCCTGATCTGTAGGGCGAATGTCGGGCGGAGCGTCAGGGAAACCGCCGCTCCGCTGTCTTACCGCTGCAAACCTTTGATTTTGCTCGTGGTCCGGCGCATTGTGCGGTCCGCGCCACGGGTATAAACTTTGCGCACTTTACACAGAGGCCACTAACGGTTCCTTGGGAACTGTTCAGTCAGCATGAAACCGATTCAGCTGCCCCTAGGTGTGCGTCTGCGTGATGACGCCACCTTTATCAATTACTACCCAGGCGCCAATGCCGCAGCACTCGGCTATGTTGAGCGGCTTTGCGAAGCCGACGCCGGCTGGACCGAAAGCCTGATCTATCTGTGGGGCAAGGACGGGGTAGGGCGCACGCACCTGTTGCAGGCCGCGTGCCTGCGGTTCGAGCAATTGGGCGAACCGGCGGTGTACCTGCCGTTGGCCGAGTTGCTCGATCGCGGCGTTGAAATCCTCGACAACCTCGAACAGTACGAACTGGTCTGCCTGGACGATCTCCAGGCCGTGGCCGGCAAGGCTGACTGGGAAGAAGCGCTGTTTCACCTGTTCAATCGGTTGCGCGACAGCGGTCGGCGCTTGCTGATCGCCGCGTCGACGTCGCCACGGGAGCTGCCGGTGAAGCTGGCGGACCTCAAGTCCCGTCTCACCCTGGCGCTGATTTTCCAGATGCGCCCGCTCTCCGACGAAGACAAACTTCGTGCCTTGCAGCTGCGCGCGTCCCGGCGTGGCCTGCACCTGACCGACGAAGTCGGGCATTTCATCCTCACCCGGGGCACCCGCAGCATGAGCGCGTTGTTCGAGCTGCTCGAACGCCTCGACCAGGCCTCACTCCAGGCCCAGCGCAAGCTGACTATTCCTTTTTTGAAAGAAACTTTGGGCTGGTAGAACCGTTGCAAGTAGTGGCTCTTCGCCTGCTCTGGACGCGGCGAAACCCGCGGTCCTGCTGGGCGGCAGGCCACGAGACGTTCAAAATGGGCTTAAGCGCTTAGATGTAAACGTAAAACCGAGAAGTCACATTTGCATCGATTGAATTTGCAAATGAGGTTGATAGAAGGCATAGTCTCGCCATCTTTACTACTTCAGCCACGGTCGTGCCCATGCTAAATCGCTTCGCACCCCTCGTGCCTCTCGCACTCGTTACCCTGTTGTTTGGTTGCGCTGCCCACTCTCCAGTGACCCAGCAAGCGCCACAACCTCAGGTCAAGAATACCGTTACCGCCCAGTCTTCCTCCGTTGCGTTCCAGGAAGAAATGGCCTCCGACAAAGAGCTCGCAGCCTTCGCCGGCAGCAAGCCTTACCAGCTTCCAGTACTGGCTGACAGCATCCTGGAACGCGGCATGTCGTTGATCGGTACCCGCTACCGTTTTGGTGGTACCTCTGAAGCCGGCTTCGATTGCAGCGGTTTCATTGGTTATCTGTTCCGCGAAGAGGCCGGCATGAACTTGCCGCGTTCCACTCGCGAAATGATCAACGTGAACGCCCCACTGGTGGCTCGCAACCAACTGGAACCCGGTGACCTGCTGTTCTTCAGCACCAACGGTCGTCGCGGTCGTGTCAGCCACGCCGGTATCTACCTGGGCGACAACCAGTTCATCCATTCCAGCAGCCGCCGCAGCGGTGGCGTGCGGATCGACAGCCTGGGCGACAGCTACTGGAACAAGACCTTCATCGAAGCCAAGCGCGCCCTCGCCATGGCACCGACTGTGGTTACTGCCCGCAAGTAAGCACACAGTTTGTAAGGCAAACTTAAAGTCTTACTTGAAGTTTGCCATATAGTCGCTAGAATCCTGATCATTGTTTGATGGCAATCCGCCTGCGTACTCCGCAGGCGGATTTGTTTTCATGCCCACGGCAGAAAAGCCGCATCCAGATCAGGATTGTTCTGCATATGTCGACGTCGGCCCGCCTCGCTCTCATGTTTCTCGCCGTGCTGCTCAGCGCGTGCGCCAGCCGCACTCCACCGCCGCCTGCTCCAGTGCGGGCTCCGATAGTCTTTGCTCCCGCGCAACCCTTTTCTCCGGCCGCCGAAGATGTACTCTTCCGGGCGCTTGGCCTGGTGGGCACGCCTTATCGCTGGGGTGGTAACACGCCGGATTCGGGTTTTGATTGCAGTGGCCTGATTGGCTATGTGTACCGCGACGCTGCGGGTATTGCCCTGCCACGTTCCACACGGGAAATGATCAGCATGCGGGCCCCTGAAGTGGGTAAGGACGCGCTGCAGAGCGGTGACCTGGTGTTCTTCGCCACCAACGGCGGTTCCCAGGTCAGCCATGCCGGGATCTATGTCGGCGAGGGGCGTTTCGTCCACGCGCCGGCCACGGGGGGTACGGTCAAGCTCGATAGCCTGTCCAAGGCTTATTGGCAGAAGGCCTATCTGGGCGCCAAGCGTGTGTTGCAGCCGGAACACCTGGCGCGCAATCCCTGAGTTGTTGTTGCCCTGATCTGTGGGAGCAAAGCTTGCTCGCGAAACAGGCACCTCGATCTCTGAAAGACCGCATCGCCTTCATCGCGGGCAAGCCTTGCTCCCACAGGTCAGGAGTAAATCCCCTCGCCACACAGGTGTGTCGGTCTTATTTACCTGAAACACGCCAGATTTTGTTCCCCACATCATCGGCCACCAACAACCCACCCTGCTTGTCGATCACTACGCCCACTGGCCGCCCCAGGGCTTTTTCGTCGGCGTTGAGGAAGCCGGTGAGCACATCCACGGGTTGTCCCACCGGCTTGCCGCCGTTGAACGGTACGAAAATCACTTTATAACCACTGTGGGGCTTGCGGTTCCACGAGCCGTGCTGGCCGATGAAAGCCCCTTCGGTAAACGGTGCAGGCAAGCTGCTGCCCTCGGCGAAGGTCAGGCCCAATGAGGCGGTGTGAGGGCCGACAGCGTAGTCCGGGGCGATGGCCTTGGCCACCAGGGCCGGGTTCTGTGGTTCGACCCGGACATCGACGTTCTGCCCGTAGTAGCTGTAGGGCCAGCCATAGAAGGCCCCGTCCTTGACCGACGTGATGTAGTCCGGCACCAGGTCGCTGCCGATCTCATCCCGCTCGTTCACCGCTGTCCAGAGCGCACCGCTGCGGGGCTCCCAGGCGAGGCCGTTGGGGTTGCGCAGGCCTGAGGCGAAGATGCGGTGATTGCCGCTGGCACGGTCCACTTCCCAGATGGCGGCGCGACCTTCTTCGGCCTCCATGCCGTTTTCCGCGACGTTGCTGTTCGAACCGGTGGTGACGTACAGCTTGCTGCCGTCGCGGCTGGCAATCACGTTCTTGGTCCAGTGACGGTTGAGTGTGCCCCCGGGCAGATCAACGACCTTGGTCGGCTGCGCCTGGATTTGCGTATCACCGTCCTTGTAGGGGAAGCGGATCAGCCGGTCGGTATCGGCCACGTAGAGGTCATTGCCGACCAGGGTCATGCCGAACGGCGAGTTGAGGTTTTCCAGGAACACCGTGCGGGTTTCGGCGATGCCGTCGTGATTGGCGTCACGCAACAGGGTGATGCGATTGGGGCTGGGCACGCCTGCGCCGGCGCGGTCCATGACTTTTGTCTTCACCCAGCCCCGGATGCCCTTGGCGTCGTCCGGCTTGGGCGGGGCGTTGGTTTCGGCCACCAGCACATCGCCATTGGGCAGTACATAGAGCCAGCGCGGATGGTCCAGTCCTTCAGCGAACGCGCCCACTTGCAGGCCCGGGGCCGGGGTTGGCTTGGCGCCTTGCGGCCAGCCGACGGCTTCGGCGATGTTGAGGGTGGGGATCAGGGTCTTGTTCGGTTCGGGCAGTTTCGGCGCTGGGCCGGTGCCGTCGGAGACTTGCAAGGTGGACGACTCGCCACAAGCGACAAGTCCTGCGGCAACGGTGACGATCAAAAGATGGGTGGGTTTGAGCATGCGGGCTTCCCTATGAATGCATGTAGTTAATCATAGAGGAGCATAGACGCGTGATGGTTCAACCGTGGGTAGGACTGTCAGCCAGGCAGGTCCCTGTGATGCATATGGATTTTGTGTCTGCTGAAAATCCAGTGTGGGAGCGAGCTTGCTCGCGATGGCGGTGCATCAGCCTGCGTTGATGTTGACTGGCACAGCGCTATCGCGAGCAAGCTCGCTCCCACAGTTTCTTCCACAGTTCCCAGTGTGCAATGAATCAACCATGAGCCTGCTTGAACAGCACCGCAATGCCAGGGTGGTAATGCCCGGCTTCGTTGCGCAACTTGCGGTAGGCGTAAGGGAAGTACCAGGCCACGGCGCAGGTGTTTTCCTTCTGCAGGTCGTCGATCATGTCCTGCAATTCTTCGGGCGTGGCGCTTTGCTGGGCTTTTTGCGGCGAGACGAACAGGCAGCCCAGCTTCAGGTCGCTGGCGTAGCTGATGCGCTTGGCATCGCTGGTGGCTTCCAGTAGCGGCTGGGTTAGGTTCAGGTTGCTGACCTTGGGCCAGCGCTGGGTGGCCTGGATGAAGGCGCGCTCCTCGGTGCTGGCGATGAACAGATCGGCGCTGACGTTGCGTTCGCCTTCTTCATTCTGCTTGCGGGTCGGGGCGTTCTGCAGCGTGACCATCTCAGCCATCCAGGCTGCGGCCGACAGCAAGCCGAGGTTGGCTTTTTCATCGAACCAATAAGGCGTGTCGTTATCGCCACGCACCGCGTTGTAGCGGTCGATACAGTCAAACCAGCGTTCCAGCGCCGGGCGCAGGAATTCCAATTTTGGATTGCTGATGATCATGCCTTGCATGCTTTTGCCCTCTTGTTCTTGTGATATCGGGTCGTAATGTCGCTTTGATATCACTTGCCGCAGAATCCCACAAGATTGGCGTCATTTTATTGATCGGCGCCAATGATCGCCCCGACAGGCGGCTTTAATTGACGCTCCACCCCCAACCCTCTAACCTTCGCCGCTTGTTTCAGGTGCTCTGTGGCTGTGGTCGACAGAGTGAAACAGGGAAGCCGGTGAGTGCACACGAACCCGGCGCTGCCCCCGCAACGGTAAATGAGTCAACGCTGCGCTTGTGGCCTGTGTGGTGAGTTCGTCAGTTCAAATTCGGATGTCAGAAGTCCATAGCCAAGGCGCTGCGACGAGTCATAGCCCGCTATGGCGAGGAGCAGCAACGCAGGATATGGACTTCTGACGCCGAAGTTGACTGACAGAACTCGCCACACAGGCCACTCACCACTGTGTCGCAGACATGGGAAGGCGCGCAGCCAGGCACCACGCCGCTCATGAGCCCGGAGACCGGCCTGATTCATCCAACGGCATCACGGTGGGCGATGCCAGGCTTGTTGCCGTCTTTTTTTGTGCCCGCCCGCCGTTATCCAATCCCAAACGGAGGCTTCCCATGACCGACTCCCTCGTCACCGACACGTCCGATCGCGACGAACGCCACCTGGCGCGCATGCTGCGCAAGAAAGCCGTGATCGACGAGCGCATCGCCAACTCGCCGAATGAATGCGGCTTGTTGCTGGTGCTGACGGGCAATGGCAAGGGCAAGAGCAGCTCGGCGTTCGGCATGCTGGCCCGGGCCATGGGGCACGGCATGCAGTGCGGCGTGGTGCAGTTCATCAAGGGGCGCAACAGCACCGGTGAAGAGCTGTTCTTGCGCCGCTTCCCGGAGCAGGTGCGCTTTCACGTCATGGGCGAAGGCTTCACCTGGGAAACCCAGGATCGCCAGCGCGACATCGCTGCCGCCGAAGCCGCCTGGGCGGTATCGCGCCAGTTGCTCAGCGATCCGTCCATCGGCCTGGTGGTGCTCGACGAGTTGAACATTGCCCTCAAGCACGGTTACCTCGACCTCGATCAGGTGCTGAGCGATCTGCAGGCCCGCCCACCGATGCAGCACGTGGTGGTGACCGGTCGTGGGGCCAAGCCCGAGATGATCGAGCTGGCCGACACCGTGACTGAAATGGGCATGATCAAGCACGCGTTCCAAGCGGGTATCAAGGCGCAGAAAGGCGTCGAACTGTGAGCGATCCCGCCATGACTCGCCGCCACTGTCCGGCGGTGCTGATCGCAGCGCCGGCCTCGGGCCAAGGCAAGACCACCGTCACTGCGGCGCTGGCCCGGTTGCATCGCAACCAGGGACGCAAGGTGCGTGTATTCAAATGCGGCCCGGATTTTCTCGACCCGATGATCCTGGAGCGGGCCAGTGGCGCGCCGGTCTATCAATTGGACATGTGGATGGTCGGTGAGCAGGAAAGTCGCCGACTGTTGTGGGAAGCCGCTGCTGAAGCGGACCTGATCCTGATCGAAGGGGTCATGGGGCTGTTCGACGGCACCCCGTCGAGCGCCGACCTGGCGCGGCATTTTGGCGTGCCGGTGTTGGCGGTGATCGATGGCACGGCCATGGCCCAGACTTTCGGCGCCCTGGCCCTGGGCCTGGCCCGTTATCAACCGGACCTGCCATTCGCCGGGGTCTTGGCCAACCGGGTCGGCACCTTGCGCCACGCGCAATTGCTTGAAGGCAGCCTGACCGAAGGCCTGCGCTGGTACGGCGCGCTGTCCCGGGAAACCGGCATCGAATTGCCCAGTCGTCATCTCGGGTTGGTCCAGGCCAGCGAGTTGAACGACTTGGACGCGCGCCTCGACGCGGCCGCCGAGGCCCTGGCCGGCAGTTGCGAAGTGGCGCTGCCGCCAGCGGTGGAGTTCGCCGCGCCTGAGGTGATCGCTGTTGAGCCGTGGCTCGCCGGGGTGCGCATCGCCGTGGCCCGTGACGAAGCGTTTGCCTTCACCTATGGCGCCAGCCTTGATCTGCTGCGGGCCATGGGCGCGCAGTTGTGTTTCTTTTCGCCGATACATGACAGCGAACTGCCCGAGGCGGACAGCCTTTATTTGCCTGGCGGTTATCCGGAACTGCACCACGTTGCCTTGGCTGGGAACGCGCCGATGCTGGCAGCGATCCGTGCTCACCAGGCCGCCGACAAACCGTTGTTCGCCGAATGCGGCGGCATGTTGTATCTGCTCGATTCATTGACCGACGTCGAAGGCGTGCGCGCCGAACTGCTGGGTTTGCTGGCCGGTGATGCGCAGATGCAAAAACGCCTGGCAGCCCTGGCGCTGCAAGCGGTGGATTTGCCGGAAGGCACCTTGCGTGGGCATACCTATCATCATTCGCTGACCAGCACCGAGCTTGAACCGATTGCCCGTGGCCATAGCCCCAATGGCGGGCGTGGGGCGGAAGCGGTGTTCCGGCAGGGGCGGATGACGGCTTCCTATGTTCATTTTTATTTCCCGTCCAATCCCAAGGCGATTGCTGCGTTGTTTGCGCCTGATCCTGAGACCGCTATCGCGAGCAAGCTCGCTCCCACAGGGGACCCCGTGATCTCAAGTGCAACGCTAGCCAATGTGGGAGCGAGCTTGCTCGCGAAGAGGCCATGACCGACACCGCTTTCTCCCAGACCGAACGCGACGCCATCTACCGCGCCATCGCCGAACGCCGCGACATGCGCCACTTCAGCGGTGGCACGGTTGAGCCGGCCTTGCTGCGCCGCTTGCTGGAAGCCGCACACCAGGCCCCCAGCGTCGGCCTCATGCAACCGTGGCGATTCATCCGCATCAGTGACCGCGCCTTGCGTGGACAGATCCGCGAATTGGTGGAGCAAGAGCGCATTCGCACCGCCGAGGCCCTGGGTGAGCGCAGCGATGAATTCATGAAGCTCAAGGTCGAAGGGATCGACGACTGCGCCGAAGTGCTGGTGGCGGCGTTGATGGAGGATCGCGAGCGGCACATTTTCGGTCGGCGGACCTTGCCGGAAATGGACCTGGCCTCGCTGTCCTGCGCGATCCAGAACCTGTGGCTGGCCTCCCGTGCCGAAGGGTTGGGGATGGGCTGGGTGTCGCTGTTCGAACCCCAGGCCCTGGCCGACCTGCTGGGCCTGCCCGCCGGGGCCAAGCCGCTGGCGATCCTCTGCCTGGGCCCGGTCGAGGGTTTTTATCCGGCGCCGATGCTCGCCCTGGAAGGGTGGGCGCAACCGCGTCCGCTCAATGAACTGCTGTATGAAAACCATTGGGGAGTGAGCCCATGAGTGTGGCGTTGCTCAGTGCTGCCGCAGTGGCGCTGGATGCTTTGCTGGGCGAGCCCCGGCGCTGGCATCCGCTGGTGGCGTTCGGCGGCTTTGCCGATCGCATCGAACAGCGCTTCAATTCCGGCGGACGTGGTTGGCGCAGCCATGGGGTGACGGCGTGGATCATCGCCGTGGTGCCGTTGACCTTGCTCGCCACGGCCCTTTCGTGGGCGCCGATGGTGGGCTGGTTGGTGGAGATCCTGGCGCTGTACTGTGCCCTCGGCCTGCGCAGCCTCGGTGAACATGTCGAGCCGGTGGCGCGGGCGTTGCGCAGTGGCGATCTGGAGGAGGCGCGCAAGCGTGTCGGCTATCTGGTCAGCCGCGAAACGGCTGAGCTGGATGAAACCGCCGTGGCCCGCGCCGCCACCGAATCGGTGCTGGAAAATGGCAGCGACGCGGTGTTCGCCGCGTTGTTCTGGTTCGCCGTGGCCGGCGCGCCCGGCGTGGTGTTGTATCGCCTGAGCAATACCCTCGATGCCATGTGGGGTTATCGCAACGAACGCTTCGAGCGCTTCGGCTGGGCGGCGGCAAAAATCGACGATGTGCTCAACTATATTCCGGCGCGCCTGGTGGCATTGACCTACGCGCTGCTCGGCAAAACCCGCCTGGCGCTCAAGTGCTGGCGCACCCAGGGGCCGACCTGGGACAGCCCCAACGCCGGACCAGTGATGGCCGCCGGTGCCGGAGCGCTGGGTGTCGAGCTGGGCGGGGCGGCGGTTTATCACGGCGAGCTGCATCAACGTCCAGCGCTGGGCGAAGGCGTGCCGGCGAGTGCCGACGCCATTGATCGCGGCTGGCAATTGGTCCAGCGCGGCGTATGGTTATGGCTGCTGATTCTCTGCCTGGGAGCTGAGTTTTATGCTTGAGCACGGTGGCCGTTTGCGCAACGCAGCCCGGCAATACGGCATTGCCGAAGCGGATTGGCTCGACTTGTCCAGCGGTCTGGCGCCTTGGCCGTTCAACGTCCCGGCGATTCCCCTGCGGGCCTGGGCGCGTTTACCGGAAACCGATGACGGCTTGGAACAGGCCGCCTGCGATTATTACGGCGCGCTGAATGTGCTACCGGTGGCCGGTTCGCAGATGGCCATCCAGCTGTTGCCGCGCCTGCGCCGGGCCGGCAAGGTCGGTGTCTTGTCGCCGTGTTATGCCGAGCACGCCGAAGCCTGGCGCCGCAGCGGCTACATCGTGCGCGAAGTGCTGGAGTCGGAGGTGGATTTCTTTCTCGACAGCCTCGACGTGCTGGTGGTGGTCAATCCGAACAATCCCACGGGCCTGAGCCTGGCGCCCGAGCGCTTGCTGGACTGGCATGCGCGCCTGGCCCAGCGCGGTGGCTGGCTGGTGGTGGATGAGGCCTTCATGGACGTCACGCCGGCGCTGAGCCTGGCGGCGCACACCCATCTGGTCGGGTTGATCGTGCTGCGCTCGTTCGGCAAGTTCTTTGGTCTGGCCGGGGTTCGCCTGGGGTTTGTATTGGCCGAGCGCCGCTTGCTCAAGTTGCTCGCCGAACAGGTCGGGCCGTGGGTCGTCAGCGGGCCGACCCGGGTGCTGGGCCAGGCGTGCCTGCTGGACACTGATGCCCACGCATACCAGCGCCAACGCTGCGAAGCCACCAGCCAACGCCTGGCGCTGATGCTCGAACGCCACGGCTTCAAGCCGCAGGGCGGCTGCGGGTTGTTCCAATGGCTGGTCACCGAACACGCCCTGGGGCTTCATGATTTCATGGCCCATCGCGGCATTCTCCTGCGCTTGTTTACCAACACCAGCAGCCTGCGCTTCGGGCTGCCGGCCGATGACAGCGAATTCCTGCGCCTCGAACAGGCCTTAGAGGCCTACGCCAAGGACACCCGATGACCACAGTGATGGTGCAGGGCACCACGTCCGATGCCGGCAAAAGTACCTTGGTCACGGCTTTATGCCGCTGGGTCCGACGCCAGGGTGTAAGCGTGGTGCCGTTCAAACCGCAGAACATGGCCCTCAACAGCGCCGTGACGGCCGACGGCGGCGAAATCGGTCGCGCCCAGGCGGTGCAGGCCCAGGCGGCGGGGCTGGAACCGCACACCGACATGAACCCGGTGCTACTCAAGCCCAACAGCGACACTGGCGCCCAGGTGATCATCCATGGCCGTGCCGTGACCACCATGAATGCCGTGGCCTATCACGATTACAAAGCCATCGCGATGCAAGCCGTGCTGGCCTCCCACGCGCGCTTGAGCGCGGCGTATCCGGTGGTGATGGTGGAGGGCGCCGGCTCGCCGGCCGAGATCAACCTGCGTGCCGGCGACATTGCCAACATGGGCTTTGCCGAGGCGGTGGATTGCCCGGTGCTGCTGATCGCCGATATCAATCGTGGCGGCGTGTTCGCTCATCTGGTCGGTACCCTGGAGTTGCTTTCGCCCAGCGAACAGGCGCGGGTCAAGGGCTTCATCATCAACCGTTTTCGCGGTGACATCGCCTTGCTGCAACCGGGCCTGGACTGGCTGGAAGCGCGCACCGGCAAACCGGTGATCGGCGTGTTGCCGTACGTGATGGACCTGCACCTGGAAGCCGAGGACGGCCTCGACCAGCGCCAAACCGACAAGGCTGAACAGGTGCTCAAGGTGGTGGTGCCGGTGTTGCCGCGCATCAGCAACCACACCGATTTCGATCCACTGCGCCTGCACCCGCAGGTCGACTTGCAATTCATCGGCCCCGGCCAGCCCATCCCGGCGGCCGACCTGATCATCCTGCCCGGTTCGAAAAGCGTGCGCAGCGACCTGGCCTACTTGCGCGCCAACGGTTGGGCAGCGGCGATCAATCGTCACCTGCGCTACGGTGGCAAGCTGCTGGGCATCTGCGGTGGTTTGCAGATGCTCGGCCAGCAGGTCCACGACCCGTTGGGCCTCGAAGGTGCGGCCGGTTCCAGTGCCGGGTTGGGCCTGCTGGATTTCGAAACGACGCTGGAACACGAGAAGCAATTGCGCAATGTGCGCGGGCGACTGGCCTTGGAAGAGGCTGAGGTCAGCGGCTACGAGATCCACGCGGGCGTGACCACTGGCTCGGCCCTGGAAAACCCCGCGGTGCATCTGGAGGATGGCCGTTGCGACGGCGCCCAGAGTCTCGACGGGCAGGTGTTCGGCACTTACCTGCATGGGCTCTTTGAATCGCCGGCGGCCAGTAGCGCGTTGTTGCGCTGGGCCGGGTTGCAGGATGTGCAGGCGGTGGATTACCACGGGTTGCGCGAGCGGGACATCGAGCGGTTGGCGGATCTGGTGGAACAGCATTTGGATACTCGGTTGTTGCGTGAACTCTGTGGGATTTGAGGTGGCTGTACCGGCCTCATCGCGAGCAGGCTCGCTCCCACAGGGGATTTGTGTGCTCAGCAGATTTAGTGTGGGTTCTGTGGGATTTAGGGTGGCTGGGCTGGCCTCATCGCGAGCAAGCTCGCTCCCACATTGGATCTCTGATGATCACCGAATTCATGTACACCCTGGATCAACTGTGGGAGCGAGCTTGCTCGCGAAGAGGCCAGGCGCCACACCGCCAAATAAAAGGTAATGACCCATGCTGCAACTGATCCTCGGCGGCGCCCGCTCCGGCAAGAGTCGCCTGGCGGAAAAACTCGCCACAGACACTCAATTGCCAGTGACCTACATCGCCACCAGCCAACCCCTGGACGGCGAGATGACCGCGCGCGTCGCGCAACACCGCGCGCGGCGCCCGACCGAATGGGCGCTAGTGGAAGAACCCCTGGCCCTGGCGCGGGTGCTGCGGGAAAACGCCGCCCCCGGGCAATGCCTGTTGGTGGATTGCCTGACCCTGTGGCTGACCAACCTGTTGATGCTCGACGATCCCGAGCAACTGAACGCCGAGCGCGAAGCGCTGCTGGACTGCCTGGCCGCGTTGCCCGGGGACATCATTTTTGTCAGCAACGAGACCGGCATGGGTGTCGTGCCGCTGGGCGAGCTGACGCGCCGTTACGTCGATGAAGCCGGTTGGCTGCATCAAGCCTTGGCCGAACGTTGTCAGCGCGTCGTGCTGACCGTCGCCGGCCTGCCCCTGACTCTCAAAGGTACTGCGTTATGAATCACTGCTGGTGGCTGGACCCGTGCAAGCCCGTCGATAGCCAGGCCCTGGAGCAGGCCACGGCCCGTCAGCAACAACTGACCAAGCCGGCGGGTTCCCTGGGCCGGCTGGAGTCGGTGGCGGTGCAACTGGCTGGCCTGCAAGGGCAGGTCAAGCCGAGCCTCGATCAGCTATGGATCGCGATTTTTGCCGGTGACCATGGCGTGGTCGCCGAAGGCGTATCCGCCTATCCCCAGGAAGTCACCGGGCAGATGCTGCTCAACTTCGTCAGCGGTGGCGCGGCCATCAGCGTCCTGGCGCGGCAACTGGGCGCGTCGCTGGAAGTGGTCGACCTGGGCACCGTCACGCCTTCGCTGGACCTGCCCGGTGTGCGGCACCTGAACGTTGGGCCGGGCACGGCGAATTTCGCCCAGGGCCCGGCAATGACCGTGAGCCAGGGCGAACTGGCCTTGCACGCCGGCCGCGACAGCGTGGCGCGTGCGGTCGCGGCCGGGACGCACTTGTTCATTGGTGGCGAGATGGGCATCGGCAACACGACGGCCGCCAGCGCCTTGGCCTGCGCCTTGCTCGAATGCCCGGTGGCGCATCTGGTCGGGCCGGGTACCGGGTTGGACGCGGCGGGTGTCAGCCGCAAGGCCCAGGTGATCGAACGGGCCCTGGCGCTGCACGCGGCCCAGGGCCACGACCCGTTGCAGACCCTGTTCAACCTCGGCGGTTTTGAAATCGCCGCGTTGGTCGGTGCGTACCTGGCCTGCGCCCAGCAGGGCGTCGCGGTGTTGGTGGATGGCTTCATCTGCAGCGTTGCGGCCCTGGTGGCGGTGCGGATCAATCCCGCGTGCCGGCCATGGTTGCTGTTCGGCCATCGCGGCGCCGAGCCGGGTCATCGCCACGTGCTGGAAACCCTCGGCGCCGAACCGCTACTGGACCTCGGTCTGCGCCTGGGCGAGGGCAGTGGCGCGGCGTTGGCAGTGCCGCTGTTGCGCCTGGCCTGTGACCTTCATGGGCAAATGGCGACGTTTGCCGAAGCGGCCGTGGCGGATCGTCCGGCATGACCTTGCGCCTGGACCTGCTGCGTCACGGCGAAACCGAACTGGGCGGCGGCTTGCGCGGCAGCCTCGACGATGCCTTGACGGCCAGGGGCTGGGAGCAGATGCACGCGGCTGTCGAGCAAGGTGGCCCCTGGGATCGCCTGGTGAGTTCGCCGTTGCAGCGTTGCGCCCGCTTTGCCGAGCAACTGGGTGCCCGACTCGGCGTGCCAGTGCAACTGGACAAAGACCTGCAAGAGCTGCATTTCGGCGCCTGGGAAGGCCGTAGCGCAGCAGCGCTGATGGGCACCGACGCCGAGGCACTGGGCCAGTTCTGGGCCGATCCCTATGCCTTCACGCCCCCTGAAGGCGAGCCGGTGCTGGCGTTTTCCAGCCGCGTCCTGGCGGCGGTCGAACGCCTGCACGCGGCCTATGCCGGGCAGCGGGTCCTGCTGGTCAGCCATGGCGGCGTGATGCGCCTGCTGCTGGCCCAGGCCCGAGGCTTGCCTCGGGAGCAATTGCTCAATGTCGAAGTCGGCCATGGCGCGCTGTTTTCCCTGACGGTGTCGGCAGGTTCAGTGCTCGAAGAGGCGGATTGACGATGTTGCCCTTCTGGATCGCCTTGCAGTTTCTCAGCAGCCTGCCGGTGCGCCTGCCCGGCATGCCCGAGCCTGAACAGCTGGGCCGTTCGCTGTTGTTCTATCCGGTGGTGGGGCTGTTGTTCGGTGTTTTGCTGTGGCTGCTCAATGCACTGCTGCTGGACACGCCATTGCTGCTGCACGCCGCGCTGTTGCTGAGCGCGTGGGTGTTGCTCAGCGGCGGCCTGCACCTCGATGGCCTGGCCGACAGCGCCGATGCCTGGCTGGGCGGTTTCGGCGACCGCGAGCGTACGTTGCTGATCATGAAAGACCCGCGCAGTGGGCCGATCGCGGTGATCACCCTGGTGCTGGTGCTGCTGCTCAAATTCACCGCGCTGCTGGCGTTGATCGAGCAGGGACAGACGTTGACCTTGATCGTCGTGCCGGTGCTGGGGCGTGCCGCGTTGCTTGGCCTGTTCCTGACCACGCCGTACGTGCGTGCCGGCGGCCTGGGCCAGGCCCTCGCCGATCATCTGCCCCGCCGTGCGGGTTGGCAGGTGTTGTGGGTGTGCGCGCTGGGGGTCTTGCTGGTGGCGGGTTGGGCAGGCGTCGTTGCCCTGTTGGCCGCCTCGGCGGTCTTTATCGGCTTGCGCCAGATGATGCTGCGCAGGCTAGGGGGCTGCACCGGGGATACCGCCGGGGCATTGCTGGAATTGCTTGAGATGGCGATGTTGGTGGGGGTGGTGTTGCGCTGAGTTTGTCCTGATCTTGTCCCGGCGACCTGTCAACTCTGACAGTATCGCGTCATTGAAAACGCGTGCTTAATTCGCTCAAGGCCTCAGCTGCCGCGCAGAGCGATGGGAAGCGTTGTGTCGTGTCCGGTGTTATCGATCTGCCAGAAAAATTGGATGGCCGTTGGCGTCTCAGCGGCTGAACGTTATCAATGGGAGAGCGATAGCATGGCGAATGCGGATATCAAACAGCAGCGGCGTGAGGCGAACAGCGCTTATCTTCGGATGCGTACCGAGCATCAGTCGAAGTTGGGCGACAAATTCATAATCATTAAGAATCCTATGGTAGACATCAACACTGGTCTGCTCAACGGCCCCAGTCTGAAGAGCGGATTGAGTGTAGAGATTCCCAAGTGGGATAACCTGCCACCCCCGGGCGCACCGGAGAAGATCCAGGTAATGTTCGATCGTAGCGGCAATGGCCGTTTTGAGGTTGTGGCAGAACATGAATTTGAAATACCTTTGGGGGGGACTGACTTTCCAGAGACCTTCCCCTACCCAATGCTCATTGAGGCCCGTGACCTTCCGCAAAGCTCTCCATGCCGCGTGAGATATGACCATTACCCCTATAACGCAACAGATGCAGATGAATCTCCGATCACTCCGCTCATTTGCGATCAAGAGCCACCTTATAGACACGACCCGCCAGAGGCGTTGAAGTTTTCGGAGGTGTACCTCGACGACACAAACCTGGCGCCTGGCAGCAAATTGACTGCCACGATTCCTGGTTATGCTGATTGGCAAGCGACGGATAAAATCGCCGTTTACCTGGTGGATGCCGCCGACATTCCCGAGGACCTGGATGGACTCTCCCCGATTTTCTTCAACGATGTTCCCCCCCCGGGCACCTCAGACACTCCGATCGAAATCGACGGCGATCGTATTCGTGCGTTTGGCGATGCCGAATGCGTGTTCATCTACGTCCTGATCGACAAGGCGACCAATCCCAGCGCTCTGTCGCTTTGGCAGAAAATAAGCCTCACCTTCGGGCCGCTACCGACTAATTTACAAGCGCCGGAAGTCCCCCAGGCAAAACCAGGCCCATTGGTGGTTGAGCATGCTTTGTCGGGGGTGAGTGTCTGGATTCCCCGGTATGACAATCACAAGAACAGTGATGAGATTCGATTGAAGTGGGGAAATACGACGCTGGACGACGACTATCCCATAGGGCCTAACCCACCGACCCAAATCGTGGTTCCGGTGGAACCGAAACTCCTCATGCTTGAGGAATACGGTCAAAACACCACTGGCAACAAGACGACCAACGTCAGTTATCACGTCGTGCGTAAAGGTCGGCTATTCGGACCTGAAAACACCGATATCGAGGTCAATTTCGAGGTGCCGATCCCCTGGGTTCCCTGGCCATCTCCCGATTGGCCGGATCCGGTGCATCCAAGCTTGACGGTAGGCGTAGTCAAGAATTGGGATGATAACCGGACCAACCAGTTGACACGGGCCGACAAAGACAAGGACGCGAAATTTACCTTTACCTGGTACGCCGAGGCGGTTGACGGCCATATCATCGATTTTTTCTGGAATGGCACTCGTGTCGTAGAGGCCCAGATAACCTTCGATGATACAAATCCTGAGCACGTACCTGGCCAGGATCAAACCGTCGACATCCCTTGGATCTACATCAAGGACGGCGGCAATGGCCTGAAGGTGCCGGTGCACTATCAATTGAGCGCGACAGGCATTGAGAATGATCTGGAATCCACTCCAACCGAGGTCAATGTCAACGCCATTGCGGTTGAGCTGCCGCCTGCGAGTTTCCCCACCATTGATCCAGTGACGACCCCGTACCCAGGTTGCAGGGTTCTTGATGACGATGGCGCGCTCAGGGTCGACATCCCTGACCTCACCGGAGTGCTCAAGGATGGCGACGAAATCAAGTTCGTCTTCACGCCCATGAGAGGAGAGTATCTGAGCGATCCCGAAGATCCGATCGTCGGGGCGCAGTTTGAGCGGGACTACGTGCTGGGCGCTACCGGTACACCTCTCACCGGTTTCACCATTCGGGTGGAACCTTATACGACTCATATCCTGCCGCTTTATAACGAGACCGCAGCAACGGGTCGCAGGGGCCGGGCGAAGATCCAGTACTTCCATGATGACGGCTCGGAAACACTTGATTCGACACCGTTCACAACCACCACCGCCTTCCACCGACCGAACGAGCCGTGCGAGATCCCAAGGCCACCAACGCCTTGACCTTTGAGCTGGCACCCGGGCGTTTTTCGCCCGGGAGTGCAGGTCGATGCGGGTTCATAGGAAAGGCGCCTACATTGATATTTCATACGGAAGTAATAAGAAAAGTCTCACAAACACAAGGATAAATCCTACATATATCCAGGAAGCGAGTGCTTAGGATTGCCGCCTTTTGATCGTTCGGACCCAGACGGTAAACGCCAGGCTCGACGGTTGCCAGACAGCTTGTTTATCCAGGAGTTATCCATGCCCGTTAGCCACTCATTCTCCATCACACCGCTTGCGCGTTTTCTCAAACTCGTGACCCTCGCGCCATTGTTGTTGCTCAGCCCCACCGGTCTGGCGCAGACACTCATCGAAAATGGTGCGTCCAAGACCATCGACGCCGCCACCACGCCCGACGATTATCTGGTGGAGACCGAAAGCAAGCTGACGGCCAACGGCGCCACGACTTACCAGATCCGTGCGTCCGGCGGGTCGACGATCGATCTGAGTGATACCCAGGTCACCGCCCAAGGCAATGCCAACGGAGTCGATCTAGCCGGCAGTCACGCGACCATCGCCAATGGCAGCAAAGTCGTCAGCAGCAACACCGGGCTGCAACTGGCAACATCAGCCGGCGGCGGATCTACCGCGGTGGTCAGCGACAGTGAGATCATCGGTGGACGAGTGGGGGCAACCCTCAGTGCTCGCAGCCAATTGATACTCGAGGCCGGTTCCACCGTCACTGGCAGCAACGCCGATGGCATTGGCGTGCGTAGCTTCGGCGGCAAGATCTCCGCCACCGACAGCACCATCATCGGTGGGCTCAACGGTGTGTACCTGTTCGCCGACCTCAACCTGTCCGCCGACAACGCGTTGATCCTGGACAATTCCCGTGTCGAAGGGCTGGCCGGCTCGGCGATCATCGTCGACGGCCAGACCCAGACCAACACCGAACGGGTGAATATCCAGGTCAACAACGGCTCTACCCTGGTGGGCGGTAACGGTACGCTGCTGGAAGTCGTCAATGGCTCTTCGGCGAATTTCAGCGCCGATAACAGTCAACTGGTCGGCGACATCATCGTGGAAGATGGCAGCAGCGCCAACGTGGTGTTCGATAACTTCGCCACGCTCACCGGTCGCCTGGAAAACGTCGAGAGCCTGGCCGTCAACAACGAAGCCCGCTGGATCATGGTCGGCGATGGCGAGGTCGAAAAACTCTCCATGAACGGCGGTGGCATCCAGTTCGGCAATCCGGGCGAGTTCTACAAGTTGACGGTGGGCGAGCTGTCGGGCAACGGCACCTTCTTCATGCACACCAACTTCAGCACTGGCCAGGTCGACACCTTGACGGTGACCGGGACAGCCACCGGCAATCACCTGGTGGCGCTCGACAGCAGTGGCTCGGAACCCGGCGCCGCCGCTTCCATCCCGGTGGTTCACATCGGCGGTGGCGATGCCCAGTTTTCCCTGGTGGGTGGTGAGGTGGACTTGGGGGCCTACTCCTACAACCTGATCAAGCAAGGCGACAATGATTGGTACCTGAACACCGCTTCGAAAATCATCAGCCCCGGTACCCAATCGGTGATGGCACTGTTCAATGCCGCACCCACGGTCTGGTACGGCGAACTCAGCACCTTGCGCAGCCGCATGGGCGAAGTGCGCCGGGACCAAGGCAAGGCCGGTGGTTGGATGCGTGCTTATGGTAACAAGTTCGATGTCAGCGCCAGTTCCGGCGTGGCTTATAAGCAAACCCAGCAGGGCTTGTCGTTGGGTGCCGATGCGCCGTTGCCGGTCGGTGACGGGCAGTGGCTGGTGGGGGTGATGGGTGGCTACAGCAAGTCCGACCTGGATTTGAGTCGCGGTACCACCGGTGAAATCGACAGTTTCTACCTTGGTGCCTACACCACGTGGCTGGACGAGGAAAGCGGCTATTACTTCGACGGTGTGCTCAAGTTCAACCGCTTCCAGAACGAATCCGACGTCCGCCTGAGCGATGGCAAAAAGGCCAAGGGCAGCTACGACAGCCACGGCGTCGGTGGCTCCCTGGAGTTCGGTCGTCATATCAAGTTGGAAGACGACTACTTCGTCGAACCTTATACACAGCTTTCGGGCGTGATCATCGAGGGCAAGGACTATCGCCTGGATAATGGCTTGTCCGCCGAAGGCGACCGCACGCACTCGTTGCTGGGCAAGGTCGGTGCGACGGTCGGGCGCAACTTTGACCTGGGTGAAGGCAACGTGCTGCAGCCGTACCTGCGTGCCGCGTATGTGCACGAGTTCGCCAATAACAACGACGTGCAGGTCAACGATAACAAGTTCAGCAATGACCTCTCCGGTTCGCGCGGTGAGCTGGGTGCGGGTGTGGCGATGACGTTGACTGACAAAGTGTCGGTCCACGCCGATTTCGATTACAGCAACGGCAATAAGATCGAGCAACCGTGGGGGGCCAACGTGGGCGTGCGCTATCTCTGGTAATTCAATGGGCTGACGCTGCACGGCACGTTCAATGTTCTTTACACGATGCGAGGATAACGGCTGCGGCCATTGTCCTCGTGCTTCTTTGAGGAGTCTTGTTCATGAGCGAGTCAGCAGATAAGTCGTCTTCCGATAACCCTAGAGAATTACTTCCACCCCGCATAGATGAACTGTTAGATAACATTCCGGGCGGTGAAATCAATCTGCTTCCCGAAGCCGCCACGCATGATGATCTAAAGGTTTGGTTCGTGTTATGGGACAATTCTGATCCGACGTTGGGTGAGGAGTCGGTTGAGCTGTTCCTTGACGGTGCCCCGAATTGGGTAGATCGCCGAACTTGGAACGCTTTCATAGAGCCGTCAGACCGATATGTGACGTTGCCCCAAAGACTACTGCGTGGTAATGACGGGCTTCATCGGTTGCACTACAGGGCGACGGCTTATAACAATGAGTCTGATGACTCTGCCGAGTTGGAGATTACCCTCGATACGACGCCGCCTGTCCTTGCTGCTGACAGCAAGCTGGTTTTCCCTCCCGAAGTCCTTCCGCCCAATAAACTCACTGCCCGCTACCTTGAGCAGAACAATGATGAGGTCAAGGCCAATCTCCCGGGATACACGGACCCCCGACCCTGGGATCGGATCACCTGGTACTGGGGATCTACACCGGGCACCCAGGATGAAGGCGGTGTCATCGAACTTGATGACCAGAATTTTTCTGATCCCGTCGTGGTTACGATCAGCGCTGATTTAATACAGGACAGGGGCGATGGGTCCCGGTATGTGTGGTATGAGGTGCAGGACCGTGCGGGTAATGTCAGCCCTAGGTCTGTGGCGGTTGTATTGGATGTCGATGCCACGCCGATTCCCCGTGATTTGCCTTGGTCCTCTATTGACGGCGCGGTTGGGACGGGGGAGCTACAAACGTTGGATCCGTTGGTGCCTGCTGGCGGCGTTGTTATTGTGCAAGTGCCGGACACCGCCGTTATCTACCCGGAAGAGAAGGTTTGGGTGCAATGGGGGGAGCCTGGCACCCTGGGCGCTACTCGGGTCGAACAGCCCATCAGTTCAGGCTCACGTCGTTTTCGGGTGGAAATGCAGTACCTGGCGGCTCAAATCGGCAGGGTGTTGCCGGTCTCCTATGGTGTCATCGATGCGATGGATCAGGAGCATCTTTCTGTCCCACGTCGGCTCCAGGTACTAACCCTCCCAAGTTACCGGCTCGAAGCCGTCCAGTGCGAGGGCCTTTCCGGCGGATATCTGAGCTATAACTCGGTGGCACCGGAGGGCGCACGACTGACGCTGAAAAAATGGCCGCTCATCACAACCGATCATTGGGTCATGATCACGATGACTGGCGTCAACTCTTCTTCAGGCCAGGACTGGGTATTCCCGGCCGTGAACAAGCGTGCGGTCACTGAGCAGGAGACTTTTGCCGGCATTGGTTTTGGTACTGAGGTCAGGGTGTCTAAGGCGTTTTTGAATACGCTACGACGTAATGCGCCATTGACGGGCAAAGCCTATGTCAGTTTTGACGGAGGGAAAACTTGGCCGCCGTTGGCATCGCCTAATTTCCCTTTGTTGCAATTGACGTTGGTCGAGTGAAAAGCTGGCTGCCATAGGTTTATCCTACACTTTTCAATAGTGGAGCACTGCGCTAGGTGTGGGGTGATTTTATATTTTAATTGATCAAGGAAGAAGGCCAAGTATGCGATCTGGTAGCGATCACATACTTGGTTTGCAGGAGTTGGTATTTAAGCGTTTGTTGCTGGTTTTATAATATATACTTTTCAAGTAGCTGTTTTTTGTTCTCTCGTTCCAGAAAATCCCGATAACTTTGATTGGACTCAAGTAACGCTGAGCTGAATGGCGTAGGTTGGGAGGGGGCATTAGCTGTATTATTAAATATCTGTCTATTTAAATTCGGTTGTTCGTCGTCGCTATAGTCCGGCGGTGGTGTTCGCACTTTATTATTTGATGTATTAATGGTCTCAGTTTGTTCGAAATAGAGAGAGCGATTTGAGCGCTCAGTTCGTAGGTTTGAGTATGAACCTGCCTCATCACCAGTACCAGGTTGATTTCCGGGGTTAATGCTAGTGGTTCTACTCCTCGGGGCATTTGGATATACAGCAGTGCTGCCCCTGGGGGTGCTGGAAGCGCCTGGAGCGCCTGCACCGGGTCTACCTTTAAAATACGAGAAGAGACTTAAAGCCCCACCCACAGTAACCAAAATGCCTCCAATGCTCATCAATGTCTCATTGTTTGTTATAGCGCCCGCTGTGACTAGTATCGCGCCCAATGTCGTTATCACAGCAGCACCAATCGCTAGAGAGCCTCCACCGGTAAAAACGGCTCCTGCTATCGCGGCAGCCGCCGCAACAACTACCCCTACGATGATCCCGAGTTTCGCCCAAAAACCTAACTTAGACTTTTCGGGCTCTGGAATGGGGTCGATATACCCAGGGTTATCATCCGGCCGACGATAGTTGGCCCGATGTCCGGTCGGGTCACGGAACGTAATCGGATTGCCCAGGCAATACGCATAGCGGTTGACCCCGCCCGAACCGAACGGGCTATACGAATCCGGACTATGAAAGCGCATCAGGTTAGGGTTGTACACCCGGTAGCCACGGCCCAGCAGATACCAGTGGCTCGTGTTCTCGCACACCTCGCTGTTGAACGCGATTAAGCTCTGCAAGGCTTCCTCGCTGCTACGAATACCGTAGGCGCTGTAGGCTACTGCGTGCACGTCCGATTGCACGCATTCTCCTATGACGCTGGGGCTGGCGTCTGTCATCAGCAAGAGGGTCTGCTCATGGTTGTCGATTTGCTGCTGCCCCAAAGGGCGTTCTTCATGGAACAAATACTGCGTGCCGATGCCATTGTGCAGCGTGTGGCTCAGGTTGTAGCCCTGATAGAAGCGTAGTGTTTCCGGCTCGTTGCCTTGACGAACGCCCACCAAGTGGTTATGCCCGTCGTAGCGATAGCTCACGACAAGCTGCTCTTGCGCATCCTTTACCGCAACCAGGCGGCCATGATCGTCGTAGATCAAGCGTCGATTGAGTTCGTCATTGAGCATATGGCCATTGGCGTCGTACTCGAACTCAAGCAGCGCTGGATAGCCGCCGGCCGTATAGGTATGGGTAATCTTTTTCAATTGAAAAGGATCGTCGGGATCATAGGTGAATACGGCAATGTCGCTGAGACCGCCATCGAATTGAGTGGTGACTCGCACGATATTATCCAGCTCATCGAACCTGAATAACTGGCTGAGGATGCTATTGCCGTAGGCGTCCTTGGGCAGGGCGCTGCCCGTGCAGGTGTGATGAACGAGTCGGTTGCGCGAGTCGTACACAAACGCCTCATCGAGCAAGCTCTCCTCGTTCAGGAACACGTGTCGGCTCTTGAGTTGGTTGTCGCCTTGCCAGATTTGAGTAATGACTCGTGGGGCTTGACCATTGAGGGTCAGTGTCCGCTCGATTTCCCGGCCCTGCGGGTCGTATTTGACCTCGGCAACCAATGTCGACGTCGGGCTGCGTGTCGTGGTGCGGCACAGTTGGCCGAGTGTGTCGTAGTCGAAGTCGGCACTGAGCGCGCCTTGGACGACTGTTTTGGCCCGTCCGCAATCGTCATAGGTGTAAACGGTATCCAGGCCGTCGGTATGGCTTCGACTGATTTGCCGCCCCTGGAGGGAAGTCTGGTAGGTGGTCTCCATCTTTTTGCCGTCGATATCGGTCCAGCTTTCGTATTCCAGCTCGCCGGTATCGGTATATCGATATTCACGCTGGCCTTGATTATTTTGCGCCCCGGTTATTGCTCCGGTCTTGAGGTCATACACGTAAGTTGTCGATTCATCTTTGGAGGTGGTGATCTTTAAAGGCTGCTGGGTCAGTTCTGGTTTGTATTCATAATCGAAAACTTCTTTGGCCGGGGTGATCCGCTGGCTGAGCTGCATCTGGCTGCCGGTGTATTTGAACTCCTCGATCTGCGGATTGACCATTGAGCCGACACGACGTTCGGTCATGCGCTGGAGGCTGTCGTATGACTGTTGGCCGACAGTGATCGACGGCTTGGCGCTGGGTTTCACGCTCATGCTGGTGGTTTGTTCACCTAAACTGTGCGCGGCAAACTCCCGGCTGGCGACCGTATTGTCGGGGAGGGTGGTGGCGTTCACTCGATCCCACGGGTCATAGGCAAAACGCGTCCTGCGTTCCTGCCCGTCATACAATTCTATTTGTTGTACACAGTTGTTCTTGCCGTCATAGGTGTATTCAACCGCGCCAACGGTCGGCAGCCCTGTCGTTTCAAGCAGGTGGCGCAGATGCTCTGCGACCGGGCGTTCGGGTTGTTGGTGGCACAGATCGATCAAGGGCTGTGCGTCCAATCGTTCGAAGCGGTCAAGCTTGCCGAAATCGTTGTACTTGCCCACAGTCAGGCCGCTGATAAGTGTTGTCGTTTCAGTCTCCGGGGTTTCCAGCCATTGGTGCTCGACCGGCCCTTTGCTGCCAAAAGGCGACCAGAGGTAACGGCTCACAACGCCATCGGGCATTGTCGTGCGATGGGCGATACCCCAGGCGTCGTATTCAAAGCGCTGGCGCAAGGGCATGGATTTATCTTCCAGCCAGTCGTAGCGGATCTCTTCGATCAGGTTGTCCAGTTTGTCGTAACTGGCCGCGTAGACCTGGCGCGGCGCCTTTGCCTTCTCGACCCTCTCTCGATAAACCACTCGTCCCATACCATCGAAGCGGGTATGGGTCGTTACGCCGCTGACCCCCGTCACGCTCTCTGAAGCGTATTGCCCGTCTGTACTGATCAAGGTATAGCGATAAACGCGTTCGGCTCGAACGTCGGGCGATTTAGGTGAGACGATTTCCTTGGTGACTCGACCCAGAACATCGAACTGGCGAAGCAGTTCCACGCCATCGACGTCGGTGGTCAGCACCGCTTCGCCGGTGATCAGCGAATTTTCCTGGGACATCGTTTTTTCGATGCCGTCAAAACCAGTAAATAACTCGCGTGTTTCCAACACGGTTTCACCGGCCAGCGCGCTGGGGCCCTTGTCGTACTCATACAAGGTCGTACTGGTGGTGCCATTGAGCAAGGTTTGCTGGCTGGCCAGGCGGCTATGCAAGAATGGATCGCCGGTCAGTTCATGGTAACTGCGCAAGGTTTGCTGCAAGGTGGTTTCGTTGGCGCCCTCCACCTGCATCAGGGTTTCGCTGTCCATCGCCAGCCAATCGTCCACCCCGCTGCCGTTCAGCGGCTTGTGCGCGCTGTAGCGCAGACGGGTGCGCAGCGTCGGCGCGCCCGGCTCGCCTTGGGATGATGGGTACACCGTGGTGTCTTTGAGGTTGCGTTCGAAACGGTCCGCCGGGCAACCGTCCTCGCCGTTCTTGGAATAGTAGGTGTAGACGGTCCTGATACCGTTGGGCTCAACCTGTTCGGTATGGTTGCCCTGGTCGTTGTAGACACTGCGGGTGATTTCGGCGCGGTATTGGGTCGCGTCGTTGTCCAGCTCCCAACGGGTGGTGACTTCCTTGGGGAACTGGAACTGCGGGACCTGGCGCTCGAACGGCACATCCTCGGCGTAATACTGGGTGCTGACACGCTTGACGCAATGTTCCTGTTTGGTTTTTTCTTCCACCAGCAAGTGAAAACGGTTGTAACTGCGTTCGACTGTGCGCGCCACCTGGCCGCCGACCATCAAGCGGGCGGTGCTGCCGTATTCATAACGGGCCTGCAGTTTGTACAGCGGGTCCATCCCGTCTTCCCAACTGACGGTTTCACCGGCGCCGAGGAAGTTATGGCTGGTGTAGCTGAATTGCACCTCGACCATCGTTTCATCGGCGTTTGGCTGGCCAAAGTCGGGGTAGCTGCGATGGCGGGTGACCCGCGGCAAGTTGGGGCGCACAACGCCGCCCGGATAAGGGTGCCCGGT
>NZ_LHVH01000027.1 GCF_001269885.1 Pseudomonas kilonensis | reverse complement strand
CACGTCATGGGCCAGGGAGTCGCCGGCTGTGGCAATCATGATCAACGGGTTGACGGCAAGACTTCGGGCCGTGATGCCGACCAGCGCCGAGCTGGTGTGGGTACCGTCGGTGGCCGTAACCACCACTCGGATGGAACTGCGTGGCATCTCGGCGGCGGTGGGCGGGGTATACCGACCCGTATTAGTGATGGTTCCCTTGGGCACGGTCTCGCCGAGGATATTGCGCACCGACCAGGTCAAATTGGTGCGAGGTGGTTCGGTATTGAATTGCCACGGTGCCGTGTGGGGAATGATCGGTTCCAGATCTGTGATACTGAAGGCGGTTTGTGTAGGGCCGACGTGGCCGAATGCTGCCAGGTCGCCAGGGTAATACACACTGTCGATTTTTACCGAATTGTCACCACGAAATAATAAGCTGTTAAGTGTAAAAATATTAATTTCCGTCACCGGACTAATAAACGTTTCAATAGTCGGACGCAATAGTGCTGCAACCTCTTGTTCAAAGTTTGCTTTTATCTGCGAAAAATTTCGCACTACAAGTGGCTGATTTTGTAATGTCCCTATGTTTACCTCAACGCTTATCTGGTCGCTCTCACGAACAACTTCCAAGACGACCCTTCCGGTTACCGGTTCCATCTTGAACTGAAATCTCCACACGCACTCCCATGCCGACCCCAAGTTACCATCCTCGGTGCCTGGATACAGACTGTAGAACACGATGCATGATTGCTCTTTATTACCACGCCAATCCAGGACAATCTCCCCCGGCATGCGTCGAATACGAAATGACGCTAAACCTGGCTGCGGCCCTCCCCCTTGGTCAGAAAAATTGGTAATCAACGATACTACTTGAATGAACTCAATATAACGCCCATCAATAGGTGTTCCCTCATAAAATCTTTTAGCATATACCCCCTTCCCTCCATAACCAATCATTTCAGTCAGACCATTGACAACCTCAAACTCCACGCGAAACGCATCCTCTATAGTATTTGTTCGCCTCGCCCCCTCAGCGATTATTTTATTAAACAGCATGGCATCACCCAACAACACCGTTGCTGAGTATCCCTCCGGCAACAGATATTTCAGATCTCCATTATCGATGGGCGTGGTTCCATTAGCATCTCCCTCCATGGCGACAAAAACCAGTACCGCCCCCTCTCCCTCATCTTCATTGGCCAACAGCCTGGCACCGGCACCCTGTTTATTATGGGTGCGAATAACGAACTTTGAAGGTTTAAGAAATTGATTCGGCTCAAACTGCAATTCGTTCAGCACAAAAAATTTCTGCGCTTGCGGCAACGCCCTGAAGCGTGTCTGGAAACGTTCACCCGCCACCCTTTGCAAGTGCTCGGACGGCATGTCAATCAAACGATAGTTACGACCCTCCGAGATATCGAGCTCCACCCGCCCCGCCGAGGTAACCGACCCCGTGCTCTCCATAAGATTGATATCAAACTTCAACCCTGGACCATCCAGTACGTTTTTCTCGGAAATTCGAATAAGCGACCATTGTTGGGCACCTTCCTGCTTGGTAAAAGACAGGTGAGTGCCACCGACCTCCTTCATCGTTAATTTCGCTGCGGACGTCTGCAAGTTGGAGCCAATGAAGGACAGCCGCGGCGCGTCCATTTGGTAGTTATGCAGAAAATCCTTTTGTGTCGGGGTGGTATTGTCCCGAATTTCTTCAGTGATCGGTTGCATGTAATGCTCAGTGCCGAATCGGGTGATGTACTCCTGCAACAACACCTTATTGGTCTCACTGCGTCCATAGGCCAGCACCGCCCCCCAGCCCAATGTCCGAGGCCCCACTCTGAGCCAGTCCAACAGCGTATCTACAGAATTGATTTCCATGGTAGTAATCCTTTGGTTGAGAATGAACTCACCCTCCAAATCCTGACTCTCACGGTTTAGGGCCCGGGCAACTTACTGACCATCGGCACGGAACATCCGGATCGTTTCGGGCACGCTGAATAACGGTAACGGCAGGACGATGTAACCGTCCTCCGAAGCCCCTCCTGGTCTTGCAGGGGGCACCAGGACAGTAATGACCACAAACTTGTCCGGCCCGGCAGGGTTCAACGTCAGCACACCGCTGGCGGCATTCATTTGCGCCGAGCCGCTGCCCAGCAATACCTGCCATTCCTCGCCCCAATCGCCGGGATTGATGGGGCCGTCCTCCCCCATGATCGACAATTGGAGCTGGTTCTCCGGCAAACTCACCGCATCATTGATCACCACTTCAATCGTTGGCGCACGATGCAGTACCAACACTCTCGTCGTTTCACTCAACCCCGTCCGGGGGTTGGTCACCACGATCGTATCGACGGTGGGCGGTGACTTGGCGATCGGCGGCCCAGGCACATAGCTGTGGTCCTTGTCGGCGGCCGGGTCCGGTCTCACAACGGCACCTGAGGTCGGATCCTGGATGGACCAGGTCAAGGCGCCGCCGTCCACGGCGCCGGCTGACACGTCATGGGCCAGGGAGTCGCCGGCTGTGGCAATCATGATCAACGGGTTGACGGCAAGACTTCGGGCCGTGATGCCGACCAGCGCCGAGCTGGTGTGGGTACCGTCGGTGGCCGTAACCACCACTCGGATGGAACTGCGTGGCATCTCGGCGGCGGTGGGCGGGGTATACCGACCCGTATTAGTGATGGTTCCCTTGGGCACGGTCTCGCCGAGGATATTGCGCACCGACCAGGTCAAATTGGTGCGAGCCGGTTCGGTGTTGAATTGCCACGGCACCGTGTGGGGGATGATCGGCTCCAGGTCGGTGATACTGAAGGCCGTTTGTGTGGGGCTGACGTGGCCGAATGCGGCCAGATCGCCAGGAAAATAAACGCTGTCGAATTTTACTGAATCGCTGCTGCGGAACAGTAAGCTGTTAAGGGTAAAAACGTTAATTTCCGTCACAGGACTAATGATTTGTTCGACCGTTGGACCCAACACCGTCCGAAGCTCTTTTTCGAGTTCCGGCTTTATTTTCGGAAACTCTTGCACTAGAGGTGGATGCTGATATGTTCCTATGCCTCCATTTACAACCTCATTTCTAGAGCTAACCTTAAGGAGGATGCTCCCAGTTCCCGGCTCTGTCTCAAATTGAAACCTCCATAACAAATCCCATGCAGTCCATAAATTACCTACCTTGGCGGATAAAGGATTCCGATAATAAGCAATGCAGGGCTGTTCCTTATCACCACTCCACGCCAATGCAAGCTCCCCAGCCAGGTTTCGAACCACAAAATTCGCCACTCCTGGTGTAGGCGCTCCCGAGTTATCTGAGAAATTCGTAATTAAAGATATCAACTTAAATTCATCAAGATACTGCTCCTCAGTAGGAGGTGCTCTATAAAAAACTCTCTGGTAAGCCCCCCTCCCTCCATAGCCAGTAGCTTCAGCGAAGCCATTGACAACATCGAACTCAACCCAAAACGGATTCTCTAGGTTGTGTGCTCTCCTAACCCCTTCCCTAATTATTTTTTTAAACAGCATATCATTACCCAACAACGCTGTAGCCGAATGGCCATCCGGCAACAAATACTTCAGGTCCGCATTATCGATAGGTGCCGTCCCATTATCATCTCCTTCCATGGCGACAAAAACCAGTACCGCCCCCTCTCCCTCATCTTCATTGGCCAACAACCTGGCACCGGCACCCTGTTTATTATGAGTGCGAATAACGAATTTCGAAGGCTTTAGAAATTGATCCGGCTCAAACTTCAATTCGTTCAGCACAAAGATTTTCTGGTCTTCCGGCAACGCCCTGAAGCGTGTCTTGAAACGCTCACCCGCCACCCTTTGCAAGTGCTCGGACGGCATGTCAATCAACCGATAATTCGTACCCTTCGAGATATCGAGCTCCACCCGCCCCGCCGAGGTAACCGACCCCGTGCTCTCCATAAGATTGATATCAAACTTCAACCCTGGACCATCCAGTACGTTTTTCTCGGAAATTCGAGTCAGCGACCATTGTTGGGCACCTTCCTGTTTGGTGAAAGACAGGTGGGTACCACCGACCTCCTTCATTGTTAATTTCGCTGCCGACGTCTGCAAGTTAGCGCCGATGAAGGACAGTCGCGGCGCGTCCATTTGGTAGTTATGCAGAAAATCCTTTTGCGTCGGTGTGGTGTTGTCCCGAATTTCTTCGGTGATCGGTTGCATGTAATGCTCAGTGCCGAATCGGGTGATGTATTCCTGCAACAACACCTTATTGGTCTCACTGCGTCCATAGGCCAGCACCGCACCCCAGCCCAATGTCCGAGGCTCCACTTTGAGCCAGTCCAACAGCGTATCTACAGAATTGATTTCCATGACAACCTCTCTCACCGATAATAGCGCCGGCGGCTTGTACTCCGGTTTAGCGAACCAGCGTTGCAGTGGTATCTTTAAAGCTCGTAAACGTTTCACCACCGTCAAAGCTGACGCGTGCTTTTAGTGAAAACGGTTCACCAAGCATGAGTGTTTCCAAAAATTGCTTTGGCAGCTTTGCTGTTACTTTTTTGTTTCTGAACTCAGCGTCTGTAACCGGCAGCGCATTACGTACGGGGTATGAGGTATTACCGTTGCCGTCGACGCCAGTGGCTTCCATCATCAACAGCTGCCCTACTGCCATGAATGGCCAAGCATCGAAACCCGAAGACTCGATGATCAAATCCGCGCCGCTAAACGGCACTGCGGCCAGACTCATCTGACCGCCCGAGATGTGCACGGAGGTTGTAGACGGGTAGCGTGTCGCAGGCAACGGCTCGACAAGCAGGTTGAAACGGACAGAAGGTTCACCGTCGACGCAATAAAACACCGGGAAATAACGTCCCTGTGCGACGGTCGACATGTTGGCTGCAATAGCAGTGGATGGAATGTGAAAACGTCTGCCCGAAACAGGATCAGTCGCAACATGGCGCCCACCATTTGGATGCCCTTGCCAATGCACCTCTACGCTGCCCGATCCGATTTCCGCCGTATCGGGCACATTGACATAAGCCCCATTGGTAGTCGCTGCCCAGGTCCCATGGTTGTCCGCACCCGGGGTGACATCTTCAATAATCGGGGCGGGCAGGTGCAGTGGCTTGCTGATATCCAGCAGTAAAGGCTCAGCCGACAGGGCAACACCGGCCCGGGCGTACTGATAAAGCACTTTTACCTGGGCGTTGCTGTTTACTGTCAGCCAGTGCGGCTCGATATAAAACTCGAAAAGACCGCTATCCAATGTCGAACGATCGACCCGCAGGGCCTTGGTAACACTCTTGATTTTCTCGCTACCGGTCCAATACAACAGCACCCAATCGTTATCCTGGAGGTCCGGATGAAACGGTTTGACTTGCAAGGTCAGGCCATCAGGGTAATGTCCCGGGTTGATTGGGCCTGCGGTATGGCCTTTGACCGTGATAGAAGGCAACAAAGCGGAACCGGGATCGACGATGTCAATCCGCTGTTGTTCGGACTCGCTGGGCTGTGCGGGCTGTTCAGCATACTCAACGCGATAGCTGATATCGGCATATTCACCCTCAATAGAACCAATCTCGATATAGGGCACGGTGAACGTCAACGGCTGGTGCAAGTGCTCAGCCCTGATTTCTTTGGACTCCTGATACACAGTTTCCGGTACGCCTTGGAAGTAGCCTTGCCAACTGAAGATGACCTCATCCCCGACACGCATGGCCTGATAGGGCGGTACCACAGCCGTGGCGCCTGCTGAAGTGACATCGGCGGTTTTCACCGACCGGTCGTGAGATTCCTTTATGTGCGGGACCGGCAGCTTGCTGACTTGGAGATGTTTTCCTGCGTAGCAGAATGCTCGAAGCGATTCTGGCCCTCTTTCATCAGAATCCCCCGGCTGCTGGGCTGGGAGCTCTGGGCGTAAGTTCGAGTCCACCATGACTTATTCCTTGAGTATTCAAATTCAAGAGAACATCAGCGATGACACTGTAGGTTTCGTGGGGGAACGCTGTCTACTAACAGAACTGTTAGGTTTCAAGGGCTCATTTCGATGATAACGTTATGTTTAGTTTTCCGCATCAGCCACCACTCGATATGGGACAGTGACCATGAACCCCGTCAAGGCGATCGCTTTCAGCTTATTGTTGGCTAACAATCTTATCTACTCAGTCGTTGCATTTTCGGAGACCAGCCCTTCTATTCCCCCCCGGTCCAACGACAACAATAAAAAAGCGACCAGTTCCCCCGAACAAAACAAGGCAACCGGCACAATTGTACTTAGGGACAAGGACAATGGTATTTGCAGACTGATTGTGCCAGAACCGGGTACAGCCATAACTTACAGCTTCGTTAACCCCCCGACCCCGCCAGGGTGCTCTGGCTGGAATGACAAAACCCGTTCAATCCAACTGGCTGAATTGCCTTCAGCCACCACCATTTTTTTAGGCGATAGCGGAGATTGCGGAAAGTACAGTAAAAACACATGGATATCACTAAAAACAATAAAGAAACAAACCAGCACGTCGATTATTGAAACTGAATACCTCACCACCTTTCAAAAAAACCAGATAATCGAACCTGGACTGCAAATGGTCGATCTGCAAGTAAATAGCTCATTCAGAGACGAGCTCTCTTGTATCCGAATACAAACTTCAGCCGTACCTCCTTCGCCTTAATTTTCAACTCCTTGATCTTAGTAACGAGGGATTGACCATGACCACTTCCAGTACCGTACATTCCCAAGCCTTCGGCTTCATGAGCTACGTACAAGGCGGTGTTGACCCGCGCACCGGGCAATACACCGTTTCCATCGACCTGCCCGAGGTCCAAAGTAACTGGCTGTGCGGCCCGGCCTTCCCTTTGAACCTGACTTTCAGTCCGATCAATATCCTGGACTCCGGCTTCGGGGTGGGCTGGAACTTGAACTTGAGCCAGTTCACGCCCTCCAACAACATTTTGGCCTTGAGCACCGGGGAAACCTTCAAAGTCACCGGCAGCGGTTCGCTTCCGGATATGAAGGAAAAAAAACTCGACACTTTCCATTTCGAAAATCTGGGCGGCAACCGCTACCGCGTGTTGCATAAGTCGGGGATGGTCGAAGAGCTTCAAGTCGGCGGCGATCTTACCCGGGTCGCCTTGCCTGTGAGCGTGAAGTCGCCTGCCGGCCACAGCCTCACACTTGCCTATGCATCGTTCCGTGGCGGACAGTGCCTGCACAGCATCAGCGATGCCCAGGGCGAACTGCTGCAAATCAACCGCCAGGCCAACGATGAGTGGGTGGAGATCCTCGTGCGGCCCTACGACGGCCCTAATGGCACCGCGCTGGCGCGTTATGAAATGAAGCTCAATGCCAGCGGCTGGGTCACCGAGATCGTCTTGCCCACGCCCGACAAGGGCTCCTGGCGTTTTGGCTATGGCAACGGGCCGATCCGCAACATCCTGTGCCTGCACGAAATCAAAACACCGGTTGGCGGTCGGGAAATCCTCACTTATGCCGACACCGGGCACCCTTATCCGGGCGGCGTTGTGCGCCCCAACTTGCCGCGGGTCACCCGCCATCGCAGCTACCCCGACTTTGGCCAGCCAAACGCCGATGAAACGATGGTCGAGGTGCAATTCAGCTACACCAGCCATAACTTCCTCGGCGCCGGTGAAACCGTCAGTTGGGAAGACGGGATGGACCCGCTGTACAAACTGCAGGCCCGTTATGAATACGGCAGCACCGCCCGCTTGATGGTCGGCGGCCAGGTGGCGCGCACAGTCGAACGCAGTTACAACCGTTTTCACTTGCTGGTGGAAGAAAAAACCAAACAGGAACATTGCGTCAAGCGTGTCAGCACCCAGTATTACGCCGAGGATGTGCCGTTCGAGCGCCAGGTCCCGCAGTTCCAGTTCCCCAAGGAAGTCACCACCCGTTGGGAGCTGGACAACGACGCGACCCAATACCGCGCCGAAATCACCCGCAGCGTCTACAACGACCAGGGCAACCATATCGAACAGGTTGAGCCCAACGGTATCAGGACCGTCTACACCTACTATTCCAAGAACGGCGAGGACGGTTGCCCGGCGGACCGTTTCGAACGCAACCTCAAAGACACCACGGTGTACCCATCATCCCAAGGCGAGCCGGGCGCGCCGACGCTGCGCACCCGTCTGCGCTACAGCGCGCACAAGCCGCTGAACGGCAGCGGGGTGGACGATTGGCTGGCGATGGACAGCGAAACCCTGATGCAGGTGGAGGGCGCCAACGAAACCACCTTGCAGCAGACCTTGCGCACTTACCACGAGTTGATTGGGAACGCGTTCTTGCATGGCCGCCTGGCCAGCCAGCAAACCCTGCTCAATGGCACGACCAGTACGACCTTGTATGAATACAAGACGCTGCCGAGCGTGTTGACCGGTGAAACCGTGTTGGAAACCACTGAAACCTTCATCGGTTACGATGACGCGCCCGATGGCGAGGTTCGAAAAACGATCGTCAGTGAAGACTCATTGCTTCACGGTCAGCCATTGCTGACTCGCGACGACAATGAAGTGAAAATTCGCTACACGTACGACGCCCTGACTCGCGTCGTGACCGAAACCGTCGCGCCGGACGAACCGGAGTTCGAAGCAACGCGTCAGTATTCGTACCTACTGACCGCCCTGGATGGACAGCGGGCCGAGCAATTGGTCACTGACGTCAAGGGCGTGAAGACCCGGACACGGGTCGATGGGCTTAACCGTCCGGTGTATGCAGAACGCCAGGACGCCGATAACCTTGTGCGTGCCGAAGAGTTCCGTCAGACGTATTCGGCGAGTTACGACGTGTTTGGGGACCTGACCGAGGAAACTCAATACGACTGGCGCGATGAGCAGCAGGCGGCGTTGGCCTCCACCTACGAGTACGACGGGTGGGGCGCGCAGCGCAGTGTCACCGGACCGGACGGGATCAAGGTCTACGAAGAGACGAATCCGATTGGTTCTGAGCTATGGCAAGGCCCTATCCAGACCGCTTGGCGGGAAGGAACCGACACTGAGGCGAAGGTCAGCGGTAAAACGGTGACCTACTTGAACTTGTTGGAGAAGCCCGATCATGTGGAGCGCTTCGAGACCGACGGAACGCTGATTAGTCGGCACCGTTATGGTTATGACGGGCTCGGGCGAACTGTCGAGGAAACTGACGCTCGCGATGCCACTACAAAGTACACCTACGATATCTTTGACCGTATGGTGACCACTGTTCTTCCCGGTGGTGCTACGGTTCGACGCAGCTATGCACTGCATAGTTCGGAAGACCTTCCGACGGAAATAAGTGTCAACGGTATTGAATTGGGCCAGCAGGTTTTCGATGGATTGGGACGCAAGGTCGAGTCGACTACGGGGGGACGCAAGCAAACGTTCACCTACGATTCGGGGCAAACCCAACCGGCGACCCTGACCACCGCCAGCAATCAGCTGATCAATTATGTCTATCAACCTCAATTGGGTGAAGAACCCAGCCAGCGGAGCCTACCAGGAGGCGTCACGGCTGAATATGTACGAGACGGTAAAAATGCTCGACTTGTCAGTTGCAAGGAAGGCGGATTGGAGCTCTCCCGTGATTATTTCACGACCGGCGAGCTGAAAAGCGAGACGCGGGTACAAGGGGAAGACACTTATGCGATGCACTACCAGCACAGTCGATTGGGTCTTTTACTGAGCTATACCGATGTGCTGGAACAGACCCAGTCGTATACCTACGACAAGGCGAACCGTCTCGAACAAACCCGTCTTGGTAACACGCTCTCTTCGGATTTTACGTTCGATAGCCTGGGGCAGCTCAGTTCAGTCAGCACCCTGGACCGCGTCGGCGGGCAGGGCGTGACAATCAGCCTGCATTACGACGGGTTGGGGCGTGAAATACAGCGTAACTTCGACCTTGACGGTGTCGAGCAGCAACTGACCCAGGTATATAACAGCGTTGATGCATTGATCGAGCGAACCCTGTCCAAAGGCGAGACGTTGTTGCGCAAGGAAACTTACGAATACGACCCGCGTGGGCGCTTGGTGCTCTACACCTGTGAAGGCAGCGAACCGCCAGTGGACCCCTACGGTAAAGTCATTCTCAGTCAGCTGTTCCGATTCGATGCGCTGGACAATCTGATCCGAGTGAATACCACGTCTCCTGAAGGTATCAATGTGGCTGTCTATATCTATGACGACCCGAAGGACCCGACGCAATTGCGCAGAATAACCAATACAGGAGTCCCCGGTTACCCACCCGAAATAGTGCTCGAGTATGACGCCGACGGCCATCTGATCCGCGACGAAGAAAACCGCAGGCTCGAATATGACCCTCTCGGTCGGTTGGTTTCCGTCAGTGATCCGTCGGGAGGGGGGGATACCGGCTACAGCTACGACCCATTGGACACGCTGGCCGGCCTGGATGATGGGAGTGGGAAAGAGCAGCGCTTTTACCAGGGCGGTGAATTGACGAGCCTGGTCAAAGGTGCCAGCAGCAGCAGTTTCCTACGCGCAGACGGTGTCGTGCTCGCCGAGCACCAGGCGGGTGCTGACCCAAAGTCGTTATTGTTGGCCGGTGATGACAAGAACAGCGTGCTGTGGGAAATCGATCGCGATGCAACCCAGGAGTTTGTCTATACGCCGTACGGCCATCGCGTGGATGAAGCGTCGGTCAGCAGCCACCTGGGTTACAACGGCGAGCGGCGGGAAACCCAAACGGGTTGGTACTTGCTGGGGAAGGGCTATCGGGCGTTCAATCCGGTGTTGATGAGGTTTCATAGCCCGGACAGTTGGAGTCCGTTTGGGGATGGGGGGCTGAATGCTTACACCTATTGCCTGGGGGATCCGATTAGTTTTACGGATCCGACGGGGCATGTGATAGGTCGGCTATTCGCGCCCCCCAAGATTATGACGCCAATCAAAGTGCCTCCCCAATTGGTCAAAAGTCCGGTTAAGGCATTAAACACTAGAGTCGCATCCGGTACCGCCAACGTGTCAGAGGTGTCCGGTGGCGCTCTTCCGTCGACTACCAGCCAGCCCAGCCGCCTAGTTGTTGAAACCGGCTATATATCTGAGCTTCCAAAAGAAAGACGCTACATTGCCCGACCCAGGAATCAAAATTTTGAAACAGGCAGTATTGCTGATCTCGCAAGAAACCGCAGACCTCCAGGATTCATCGATCATTCACGACGAAAGCCAATGCCTCTTCCAGACGCATCGAGGTCGGCACCTGATCCGGTGCCTATCCAGCCTAAGCAAGTTGCACCTATACCAGATGTGCCTAGGACAAACCCCAATCAAGCGAAGATAGCTGCTTTGCAAAAGAGAATAGATAAAATGATGAACAGTAAACGGGAAAGCGATATAAGTGCTAACGATCTGGCTAGTTGGCGTGCGCAGATACTCCGTTTGAGCTGAGTTCAATAAAAAAGAGCAAACGTCACCATCCCACCGTCATGGCCAGGTCCGAACTGATCATGGCGGTGCGCTTTTGTCGGATGATGGTTTCAGAACGCTCAGATCAAGCCGCATTCCCGCGCAATCTTCCCCGCGAGATGCCGCGAACTGACGCCGAATTTTCGGCGGATGTTATTGAAGTGATAATTGACGTTGGCTTCGCTGCAATCGACGATCATGGAAATCTCCCAGGAAGATTTGCCGGCTTCGCTCCACTGCAGGAATTCCTTTTCACGTTTGGTGAGTCGAATCGCTTGGGGTGGGTTGCTCTCCGTGGAATGGAGAGGGCCCTGATATGGCGACGAACGTCCAGAAATCGCGGTGCTGTGGTACATGACTGAAACTCCCATTCATCATCAATGATGGCGTGGGGGCGGCGGAATCTTCCTACTTCTTGATGGCATGGTTCACACGACCCGTCTTCAAGCCCTGAGGCAGGGCTGGAGGCACGGGGTCGTTATATCTCGATTCAAGCCACCTGAAACCTGTCAGACATTACAGGTGGTGAATGTCCATCAAGGGTTATCGGAACGGCTTTTAGGCCAAAGCCTTTGATAATCATGGCTTTTTTCTATGCGCATGAGGCCGCGAGCAAAAGCGCAAGAACGGATGACGGGAAGGACGCAGCGCTGCGAGGTCTGTGCACGACCCGGAAAAACTGTGGGAGCGAGCTTGCTCGCGAAGGCGGCGGCACAGTCAACATCACTGCAAACGGCCCCACCGCTATCGCGAGCAAGCTCGCTCCCACAGGGGATTTGTGGCGCATGCGAGTTCTGTGCACGACCGGGAAAAACTGTGGGAGCGAGCTTGCTCGCGAAGGCGGCGGCACAGTCAACATCACTACAAGCTGACCCACCGCTATCGCGAGCAAGCCCCTCTTTGATGAGTGCTTCGCACTCAAGCGGGAGCAAGCTCTCTCGTCACGGATTCAATCAATCCTTAAATGAGCAAGACCGAAACGCCTCATTTAAATTTGCATTCCGCCAACCCCGGGTATATACACGCACCATGCTTCCTTCCCAATGTTTGTGCATCAACCTGCGTCGTGCCGCCCGTGGCGTCAGCAGGTATTACGACGGCGCCCTCGACGGCTTCGGGATCAATGTCGCCCAGTATTCTTTGCTGAGCAACCTGGCGCGCCTGGACCAGCCGAGTATTTCTTCCCTGGCCGAGGCCATGGGCCTGGACCGCAGCACCCTGGGGCGTAACCTGCGGGTGCTGGAAGGCGAGGGGCTGGTGGCGCTGGCCGAGGGTGACGACCTGCGCAACCGCATTGTCGTGCTCACTGAAACGGGGCAGGCCCGGCTGGCGGCGGCGTTGCCGGCCTGGGAAGCGGCGCAGCAGAAACTGATCGATAAGCTGGGCGCGGAAAAGCGCGCGACCTTGCTAGCCTTGCTGGATGAACTGGCATGAAGCCGGTTCGTTCGATGATAAGTGGGTATATACCCGCGAGCGGAGAATAAGAATGACATCGATGTGGCGTACCTGTGGTTGGGTCCTGGTGGGCAGCGCGCTGATCCTGGCGTTGTCCCTGGGCGTGCGGCATGGCTTCGGCCTGTTCCTGGCGCCCATGAGTAGCGAGTTTGGCTGGGGCCGCGAGGTGTTCGCCTTTGCCATTGCCTTGCAGAACCTGATCTGGGGCCTGGCGCAGCCGTTCACCGGTGCGCTGGCCGACCGCTTCGGTGCGGCGAAGGTGGTGTTGATCGGCGGTGTTCTTTATGCCGTCGGCCTGGTGTTTATGGGCATGGCCGACTCGCCATGGTCCTTGTCGTTGAGCGCGGGTCTTTTGATTGGCATCGGCCTGTCGGGCACGTCGTTCTCGGTGATTCTGGGTGTAGTCGGACGGGCCGTGCCGCCGGAAAAACGCAGCATGGGCATGGGTATCGCCAGTGCCGCCGGATCCTTCGGCCAGTTCGCCATGCTGCCCGGTACGCTGGGGCTGATCGGCTGGCTCGGTTGGTCGGCGGCGTTGTTGGCGCTGGGGCTGCTGGTGGCGTTGATCGTGCCGCTGGTGAGCATGCTCAAGGACGCGCCATTGCCGGTCGCCGGCCATGAGCAAACCCTGGGCGAAGCCTTGCGCGAGGCGTGCAGTCACTCCGGGTTCTGGCTGCTGGCGGTGGGCTTTTTTGTCTGCGGGTTCCAAGTTGTGTTCATTGGTGTGCATTTGCCGGCGTACCTGGTGGACCAGCACCTGCCCGCCAGCGTCGGCACCACCGTGCTGGCCCTGGTCGGGTTGTTCAATATCTTCGGCACCTATACCGCCGGTTGGCTGGGCGGGCGCATGTCCAAGCCGCGCCTGTTGACCGGGTTGTACCTGTTGCGGGCGGTGGTGATCGGTTTGTTCCTGTGGCTGCCGGTGACGACCACGACAGCGTACTTGTTCGGCATGGCGATGGGCTTGCTGTGGCTGTCGACGGTACCGTTGACCAACGGCACCGTGGCGACTCTGTTTGGTGTACGAAATCTCTCGATGTTGGGTGGGATCGTGTTCCTGTTCCACCAGTTGGGCTCTTTCCTCGGTGGTTGGTTGGGCGGGGTGGTGTACGACCGCACCGGCAGCTACGACTTGATCTGGCAGGTGTCGATCCTGCTCAGCCTGTTGGCGGCGGCGTTGAACTGGCCCGTACGTGAACGTCCGGTGGCGCGCCTGCAAGTCCAGGCCAGTGCAGCATGAGCCGCATCGGCCCGTGGTTGATCGCTGCCGGCGCCGGCCTGCTGCTGGCGTTCGCCTGGTGGGGCTGGCATCAGGGCGGGCTGGCTTTGATGCAACTGGGCATGGGCAACTGCTGAACAATGGACGGCATCGGACGCTGCGAGTAACGTCGTGGTCTGACGTGCTTTTAAGGAAAATCGACATGTTGATGCGCTGGTTTGCTGTTCCCGCCCTGTTGCTGGCTGTGACCGGGCAAGTCTGGGCCGCCGATTGCCCACCGTTGCTGGAGGGGTCGTTGCCCAAGCTGCGGGCCAAGGAAACCATTGATTTGTGCCAGCGCTTCGCCGGCAAGCCGCTGGTGGTGGTCAACACTGCCAGCTTCTGTGGGTTCGCCCCGCAATTCAAAGGCCTCGAGGCGCTCAACCAGCGCTACAAGGACCAAGGGCTGCAAGTGCTGGGCGTACCGTCCAATGACTTCAAGCAGGAATCCAAGGACGGTGCTGAAACCGCCAAGGTCTGCTACGTCAATTACGGTGTGACCTTCACCATGACCGAACCACAACCGGTGCGCGGCGCGGATGCGATACCGTTGTTCAAGCACCTGGCTGAACAATCCGGCGCGCCGAAATGGAATTTCTACAAGTACGTGGTGGACCGCCAGGGTAAGGTCGTTGGTAGTTTTTCCAGCCGGATCAAGCCTGATGATCCCGATTTCATCAAGGCGGTCGAAGCGGCCATTGCTTCCAAGCCCTGATCGCAGACCACGAAAAAGCCCCGCCTCTTTGCAGAGTGCGGGGCTTTTTTCGCTTCAGGTGGCGAGTGGTTCAGGTTCGCCGTGAAACATCAGAAGCGGTAGGTTGCACCGACACCGAAACCGTTGGCGCTGTTTTCGTATTCAGCGTTGTAGGATTGGCCGAGCGCATTGCTGCCGCCGACTTTGACTTTTTCTTCCTTGAGGTAGGAATAAGCCACGTCGATGGTCAGGTCTTCTGTCGGGCTCCAGCCGGCACCGAGGCTGAAGATGGTCCGGTCGCCGGTCGGAATGCGTGGCGAGCGGTCCTGGTTGTTGGTCGGCGACTGGTCGAAGGTCAGGCCGGTACGCAGTACCCACTGCTTGTTCAACTGGTAGGAGGTACCGATGGCGTAGGCCCAGGTGTCGTGCCAGTTTTGCTCTTCGGTGATGGTACCGAAGAGGGGCGGGTTCAGGGCACCACCACTCGTTACGTCGTTGTTTACGGTAATTTCTTTCAGGCGGCTCCAGCGAGTCCAGGTGCTGCCGGCGTAGACGGTCCAGGCATCATTGATTTGCTGGGTGACCGAAAAGTCCACCGACTCAGGCGTGGTGATGTCCAGCGAAGCGTCGTAGCGTGCGCTACTCAGTGCGGGAGGAGGAGTGCCTGCACCTGGGTTCACTTCGGTGTGGCCTTCAAGCTTGTACTTGACCTTGGAATGGTAGGTCAGGCCGACACGAGTGGTGTCGGTTGCCTGGACCAGCACGCCAATGTTGTAGCCGTAGCCAATGTCGTCACCCTTGATCTCCACGCCCGCCTCGGGCAGGCCTGGTACGCCCAGTTTCGATTCCAGGGAGCCGGAAATACGGTTGATGGTTGGGCCGAAACCGATCGATACCTTGTCGTTGAAGGCATAGCTGACGGTTGGCTGGAACGTGACGACTTTCACTTCGCTCTTGCTGCCGAAGCTCCGGCCCTGGAAGCCATTTTCGTAATCGGTGATCAAGCCGAACGGTGCGTAGACACCCAGGCCGAACGCCCACTGATCATCGATAGGCTTGACGTAATAACCCATCGGAACGCCGGTAAGCGGGACCATGTCGCCCTTGTTGGTGCCGGACTGGGTGCCGCTGGCATCGTCGATATCGGTGGAGGCATCAATGGCGGCGAAGCCACCGGTGACTTGCTGGCGCTTGAGGCGCGACATGCCGGCAGGGTTGCCAAACACGGTGCTGGCGTCATCGGCAGCGGAAGAACGACCTGCGAAACCAGTGCCCATGCCACTGATGCTTTGTTCGTTCAAGGCAAAGCCACTGGCGAAAAGTTGAGTGGATGCCAAGGTAACGGCAAGGCCAAGGGTGGTTTTGAGCATCATTTTTTTCATTGTTAGAACTCCTGGTGATCACCGGGGCGAAAATTACCAACATTTTCGGCCAAGCGCTATAGCCTTTATCGCTTGATTTAGAGTGGTTTTGTAGGACAATCAGACCAAATTCGCGACCGTTGTAGGAAGTTTCCAAATTTCCCGTCAGCAAGCGACTTGGTTCAGTGGCGAGACGTAGCTTCGCCAGGCACAGGTGAAATCTCGCAGGCGTCCTTGGGGGTGAAAGGTCTGTCGCCAGATGCGGGCCATGCCCAGCAGGTCATCGGCTTCGGGAAGCGGGGTGTTCTGTTCCTCCACCAGCAGCCAGGCAATGGCGGTGGCGTAGCGCAGGTTGACGGTCAACTCCAGGTGCGGGCCGCTGAGAAAGGCGTGCTGGCTGGCCAGGCCGCGTACCAGGCTGGCACGCTCCGGGTCCAGCGCCAGGTAATGATCCCAGAGTGCCTGGTGTCGGGGTTCGGTAATGCGATACAGGCCGTGCCCGCGGCGATCATGCAGGGCCGAACCGAGGGCGGACTGGCTGGCGGCAATGCCCAGCAACAAGGATTCCGCGGTTGCGCTATGACGCTCAAGGTAGAGGAGCGTCGGGCGGATCACATATCGACACAGTTCGCTGGCAGCGATACCCATAAAACCCTCGAAGTGTGAATGGGCGGGGCCTGAAGAGTGTGGGCTTGGCAGCGGTGGATCGGTCCAGGCCCCGCCGGAAGCGGATCATGCCGCTTGACTTGAAGTGTAGTGTCATATTTGCGCTGTAAAGGACTGTTTTTAAAACATCTTCAACGAACGGTTATAACTGTTATATCCCTTGGTACTTACGCCGTTTCGCTTGAGCGAGAAATTCCAGGCAATAAAAAACCCCACTTTCTAGGCGGGGTTTTTGGGTTTTCAGCCTTTCTGGCGTGTCAGGCAACCAGTGCCTGGCGGGTACGCTCGATCACGGCCTGCAGCGGTTCGGCGCTGGAGTACTGATCGGGGTACAGGCGTTCGCTGTGACGGGCGATGCCGTGTTCGTTGACCAGGGTGAAGCTGAAGCAGCCTTTGCGAGCGGCCATGATCAGGCAGTTCATCGGGGCAAAAGCGTTGGTGAGGGTGCGGATAGCATCCTGTGCGTGGATTTGAGTAGACATGTTATGGGTGTTCCTACAAATGACACGGTTAAGAACCGTGCAACGTTAAAACGTTCCAGTAACGTCGACCACCATTGGTCGAACGAAGAACCCGACTGGAACAAAGCAGCCAGTTTGAGCGCTATATGAAGTGCGCGCTTGGGCTGGCAGGTAGGTACTTAGGAGGGCAGGCAGCACATCAAGGGCAAAGGTTCTGGGCCCAGGGTGAAGATCCTGATCAATTTGCAGGTTGGTTCGGTCAGAGTAATGAGCCTGGCAACACCCTTTGCATTCGATCAAAGGCTGTGTTGGCGCAAGGTTTACCTGGAAACCATCGAGGGGGCCGGTCTCTTTTTTTCGGTGAGGCGTCCTTTGAAGGATGGCTGACCGTGGAGATGTGTTCGACCCGGAATTGACTTTCAGCTTGGTACTAACGCCGCGGATAGTAACGGATCGAACGGGTGAAAGGAAGGGCATTGGTTAAAAAATATTCAAATAGGGCCTCACCCTGATGCCGATTAGTTAAGAGAACAGCCTAGTAATATTCTCGTGGAGAGGGAGCTTGTTCCCGCTGGGCTGCGTAGTAGCCCCAAAACAGGGCCGCTTCGCGCCCCAGCGGGAGCAAGCTCCCTCGCCACGGGTTATCCCCAGGTTTTACCGCCAGATGCGCCAAAAAATCGCAGCGTTATAACCAGTTCGGCTGTTACTTGTGCACACTCGCTACACCACTTGTCACTGTACTGTCATGTCGAAACAATCCGGGGTGGGTGCCTGTATCCAAAATTTAAGTCAATGAAAAACATCGCTTTTTTTTGCTGGTGAAAAAATCGTCAGTTTAAGCGCAGGCCCCGTTCCACAGGGCTTTGCGCGAGTTCAGGGTGGGTTGTCCACTGAGTTATCCACAGCTTCTGTGGATTGTCCCAAGCGCTTGCTCTAGCACGGGCGTGCTGGTTTTTTTCGGCTTTACCCGTGCGAAAAAAGGAGTAGAGTGGCGCGCCTTCCGATCTGCCCCACAGTGTTTTATGAAGTTTCGCTCAGTATCAAATCCTGTTACCTCCACACCCCCTGGTGTTACCCCACCCAAGCGTATTTCGATGCGGGTGGCTGAGTGGTTGCTCGACAGCCCGCGACTGGGGGACAGCCCCAGCGTCAAGCACTTGGCCGGCCGTTTACTCAAGCAACCGGCCCGTGAAGGCGTGGTGGCCGCGCAAAGTCGCCTCGGGCAGTTGATGTGCCGTGAATGCGGCAACGCCCGGGATCGACGCATCGGCCATGACCTGCTGCGCCAGGCCGCGCGGGCCGGCGATGATCGAGCCCGCCGGGCCCTCGGTGAAATCGAAGGCTGAAAACGAAGACCGCGCTGGGCAACCCCCGGCCGCTTGGTTAACCTTCGGGCTTTATTTGATCGGCAGGAATTGTCATGGCTATGGATTTGACCAGCCTGTTGTTTGGCCTGGCAGGCGCTGCGGTGCCGTTGCTGGCACTGGCCTGGCACCTGCAACGCCAGGCAGGCGCTGCGCAGACCGAACAGGCCCTGCTGGAAGAACGCCTGGCCACCGCGCACATGGCCCACGACGGCCTCAATGCCCAGCTCGATGCCTGCCGCGATGAGATCAGCGACCTGAGCCAGGCCAACGCTGCCAAGCAAGCCGAGCTCGCCGCGGCCTGTCGTGAAGTCGAGTTGTTGCAGATCGAGCGCGACAATGCCCGGGATGCGGCCCACGCCTGGAACCTGGAGCGCGCCAACAAGGAAGCGGAACTGCGGCGGCTCGATGCCCAGGCGGCGTCGTTGCATGCCGAACTGCGCGAGCAGCAGGAAAGCCATCAGCAACGCCTGGATGACCTGCAAGGTTCGCGCGACGAGTTGCGGGCACAGTTCGCCGAGCTTGCCGGAAAAATCTTCGATGAGCGTGAGCAGCGTTTCGCCGAGACCAGCCACCAGCGCCTGGGTCAGTTGCTCGATCCGCTGAAGGAGCGCATCCAGTCCTTTGAAAAACGCGTCGAAGAAAGCTATCAGGCCGAGGCCCGGGAACGTTTCTCCCTGGGCAAGGAGCTGGAGCGCCTGCAGCAACTGAACCTGCGCTTGAGCGACGAGGCAACCAACCTCACCCGCGCGCTCAAGGGCCAGAAGACCCAGGGCAACTGGGGTGAGCTGATTCTGGAACGGGTGCTTGAACATGCCGGCCTGGAGAAGGGCCGCGAGTATCAGACCCAGGTCAGCCTCAAGGGCCCGGACGGTGAGCGTTTCCAGCCGGACGTGTTGATTTATCTGCCTGGCGACAAGCAGGTGGTGGTCGACTCCAAGGTCAGCCTCACGGCCTATCAGCAATATGTGGCCGCCGAAGATGACGCCATTGGCCAACTCGCCCTCAAGCAACATGTGGTGTCGTTGCGCGCCCACGTCAAAGGCTTGGCCGGCAAGGACTACAAACGCCTGGACGGTTTGCACAGCCTGGATTTCGTGTTGTTGTTCGTGCCGATCGAAGCGGCGTTTTCCGCCGCCCTGCAAGCCGAGCCGAACCTGTTCCAGGAAGCCTTCGACCGCAATATCGTGATCGTCAGCCCGACCACATTGCTGGCGACCCTACGGGTGATCGACAGCTTGTGGAAGCAGGAACGCCAGAGCCAGAACGCCCGGGAAATCGCCGAGCGGGCCGGGTGGCTGTATGACAAGTTCGTCTTGTTCATCCAGGACCTGGACGAGATCGGCAGTCGCTTGCAGCAGCTGGACAAAGCCTACAGCGCGGCGCGCAACAAGCTGACGGAAGGGCGCGGCAACCTGATCAGCCGCAGCGAACAGCTCAAGCTGCTCGGCGCCCGGGCCAGCAAGAGCTTGCCCAGCGAATTGCTCGAACGGGCGATGACCGATGCGGATGGGCTGCCTGAGTTGCCGGAAGAAGCCAGCGAGAAAACCCAGGGCTGAAGCAGATCCCAAGGCTGAAGCAGAAACTTGTGGCGAGGTCATCTTGTGGGAGCAAAGCTTGCTCGCGATGGCATCCTTGAGACCGCCATCGCGGGCAAGCCTTGCTCCCACAGATTTTCCATCGCCACAGTGGAACAGCGTGTCCCTCTGCCCATTACAACGGCAAATGCCGACTCAACAACGCCCGCAACGCCGCCGGCTTCACCGGCTTGGCAACCTGATCAGCCGCAGCGAACAACTCAAGCTACTCGGCGCCCGGGCCAGCAAGAGCTTGCCCACAATGGAATCTTGTGGGAGCAAAGCTTGCTCGCGATGGCATCCTTGAGACCGCCATCGCGGGCAAGCCTTGCTCCCACAAGATTTTCCATCGCCACAGGGAACCGCGTGTTCCTCTGCCCATTACAACGGCAAATGCCGACTCAACAACGCCCGCAACGCCGCCGGCTTCACCGGCTTGGCAACCTGATCAGCCGCAGCGAACAACTCAAGCTACTCGGCGCCCGGGCCAGCAAGAGCTTACCCACAATGGAATCTTGTGGGAGCAAAGCTTGCTCGCGATGGCATCCTTGAGACCGCCATCGCGGGCAAGCCTTGCTCCCACAAGATTTTCCATCGCCACAGGGAACCGCGTGTCCCTCTGCCCATTACAACGGCAAATGCCGACTCAACAACGCCCTCAACGCCGCCGGCTTCACCGGCTTGGCCAGGTAATCCAGCCCTGCGGCATGCACCTGGGCTATCATCTCAGGTCGGCCGTCCGCGCTGATCACCACCCCCGGCACCGGTTCCCCCATGCGCGTGCGCAACCAGGCCATCAGTTCGGTGCCGGTCTCGCCGTCGTCCAGATGAAAATCCACCAGCGCCAGTTGCGGTCGGCCGCCCTGGGCCAGCCAGCGCTCGCATTCTTCCCGGTTGCGTGCTGTCCACACCTGGCAACCCCAGCGCGTCAGCAGGCTGTTCATGCCGATCAGGATGCTGTCTTCGTTATCGACGCACAGCACCAGCGCGCCGCTTGGCAAATGACCGTTGGGTTCGACCACGGGGCTCGGTACGACGGCTTGTGTATGGGCCAAGGGGACGCTGACGCTGAATACGCTGCCGCGTCCCGGCCAGGAACGCACGCGCAAGGTATGGCCCAGCACACGGCACAGCCCGTCGGCGATGGCCAGGCCCAGGCCCAGGCCTTTTTCGGCGCGGGTCTGGTGGCTGTCCAGACGCTTGAACTCTTCGAAAATGACCTGCAGCTTATCCTCGGCGATGCCCGGCCCACGATCCCAGACTTCCAGGCACAACTCGCCGTTGCGCCGACGTACCCCCAACAGCACCGGGCCCTTGGCGTAGCGGAAAGCGTTGGTCAGGAAGTTCTGCAAAACTCGCCGCAACAACTTGATGTCGCTGTCCACCCGCAGCCGTGAGCCGCGCATTCGGAATTTCAGGCCTTGTTCCTGGGCCAGCGCCGTGAACTCGGCGCCCAAGGTGTCGAACAACTCGTTGAGGACGAATGGCTTGCGGTCGGGGTTGATCTTGCCGTTTTCCAGACGGGAGATGTCCAGCAGGTCGGTGATCAGGTCTTCAGCGGAACGCAGCGAACTGTCCAGATGCTGCACCAGTTGCCGGGCCTCGCTCGGCAAACCCTCGTGCTGGTGGGACAGCGCGGCAGAGAACAGCCGCGCGGCGTTGAGCGGTTGCATCAGGTCGTGGCTGACTGCCGCCAGGAACCGGGTCTTGGATTGATAGGCCGCTTCGGCGGTGCTCTTGGCTTCGGTCAGGGCCAGGTTCAGCTGTGACAATTCCCGAGTGCGTTCGGCCACCCGTTGCTCCAGCCCCTCGTTGGCTTCGGTCAGCGCTTGTGCGGCCTCGCGGAACGCGGTGATGTCGGTGAAACTCATGACGAAACCGCCACCGGGCATCGGGTTGCCGATCAGCTCGATCACCCGGCCGTTGGGGAACAGTCGCTCAGAGGTATGGGCGCGGCCCTGGCGCATCCAGTGCAGGCGTCGGGCGACGTGAACTTCGGCTTCGCCCGGCCCGCAGAGGCCACGTTCGGCGTTGTAGCGGATGATATCGGCAATGGGCCGGCCGACACTGATCAAGCCGTCCGGATACTTGAACAGCTCCAGGTAGCGCCGGTTCCAGGCCACCAGCCTGAGGGACTGGTCGACCACGCTGATGCCCTGGCTGATGTTCTCGATGGCGCCTTGCAACAGCGCACGGTTGAACTGCAGCACTTCCGACGCTTCGTCTGCGATCCGGACGACGTCTTCGAGCTGCATCTCCCGACCTTCAATGGCGGCTTTTACCACAGCCCTGGTCGAAGAGGCCCCGAGTACACCGGCCAGCAGGCGTTCGGTGTGGGCGATCCATTCGCTGTCGGCGTTCTGGGTCGGGTTGAAGCCTTTGCCCTGGCGGTAGGCAAAACGGATGAAGCTCTGCCGCGCCCGCTCCTCGCCGACGAAGCGGGCGGCCAGTTGCAACAGGTCTTCGATGTGCACCGCCAGCATTGAGCGCGGGTTGGGGCGGGCGCTGATTTCCTGGCCGATGAAGCGTCCGGCCTGCCAGTGTTCCGAAACGCGTGTGCGCGACAGCACGGAGATCCAGGCAAACAGCGTGAAGTTGCCGGCCAGGGACAGCACCACCCCCTGGGTCAGCGGGGTAATCGGCAGGTTAAAGGGATTGCCATGCAACCAGGCCAGGCCCGGAAAGCTACTGAGCGACCAGCCCAGGCTGTGGGCGGCAATCGGCAACACCAAAGTGTAGAACCACAGGAAGATCCCCGTGGCGAGGCCGGCGAACACACCGCGGCGGTTGGCCTGTTTCCAGTACAGCGCGCCGAGCATGGCCGGGGCCAGTTGGGTCACGGCGGCGAAGGCGATCTGGCCGATGGTCGCCAGGCTCGCCGTCGAACCCAACAGCCGGTAGCTGACGTAGGCCAGCAACAGGATCACGACGATGCTCACCCGCCGCACCGAGAGCATCCACTGGCGGAACACTTCGAAGGGCCGTTCGGCGTTGTTGCGGCGCAACAGCCACGGCAACAGCATGTCGTTGGAAACCATGGTGGACAGCGCCACACTCGCGACGATCACCATGCCGGTGGCCGCCGAGGCACCGCCAATGAACGCCAGCACGGCCAGGGCCGGATGGGCCTGGGCCAGCGGCAGGCTGATAACGAACGAGTCCGGCAGTACCGAACTGGGCAGCATCATTTGCCCGGCGAGGGCGATGGGCACCACGAACAGCGCGGCCAGGGCCAGGTAGGCGGGGAATACCCACTTGGCCAGGCGCAGGTCCTGGGGTTCGATGTTTTCCACCACGGTCACGTGGAACTGCCGCGGCAAGCAGATGATCGCCATCATCGCCACCCCGGTTTGCACCACCATGGACGGCCAGTTGATGGTTTCTTTCCAGTACTGCTCCAGGCGTGGGGCGAGCATGGCCTGGTTGAACAGGTCGTCGAAGCCGTCGTACAGGCCGTATGTCACGAACGCACCGACCGCCAGGAAGGCGAACAGCTTGACCAGGGATTCGAAGGCAATCGCCAGCACCATGCCACGGTGGTGTTCGGTGGCGTCGAGGTTGCGGGTACCGAATACGATGGTGAACAAGGCCAGGATCAGCGAGACGATCAGCGCGGTGTCCTGGGCGCGGGTGCCCATGGCATCGGCGCCAGCACCGATCAACAGGTTCACCCCGAGCACGATGCCCTTGAGTTGCAAGGCGATGTACGGCAGCACGCCGACCAGGCAGATCAGCGCGACCACCACTGCCAGGGATTGGGACTTGCCGTAGCGGGCGGCGATGAAGTCGGCGATGGAGGTGATGTTCTCCTGCTTGCTGATCATCACCATTTTCTGCAGGACCCACGGCGCCAGCACCAGCAGCAGGATGGGCCCGAGGTAGATCGGCAGGAATGACCAGAGCTGTTCGGCCGCCTGGCCGACGGCACCAAAGAACGTCCAACTGGTGCAATACACCGCCAGCGACAGGCTGTAGACCCAGGCCCGCACCCGCGGCGGCAGCGGTGTGCTGCGCCGGTCGCCGTAGAAGGCGATGGCGAACATGATGGCCATATAGGCCAGGGCGACAACGGCGATCAGCCCGCTGGACAACGACATGGAAACTCCCGGACGAAGACACCGGGACTTGAGCCCGGCAGGACAGTCTCGCATGCCCGCACGGGTTCGTCAGTGTCGACCAAGGTCGAGGCGTGGTGGGGTGTCGCGGGTGGGGGGAATGCTCAGGTTATTGGGTGTTCTTTCGGGCCTCTTCGCGAGCAAGCCCGCTCCCACATTGGACCTCCGGTGGACACAATATTTGTATTCACCACAGAACCAATGTGGGAGCGGGCTTGCTCGCGAAGGCGGCCTTACTGAGCCAACGCGATATCCACCAGCCGATACAACTCCTCACCCGCTAACGGCGCGGTAGCAAAGAGGATACGGAACACCGTCGGCGCCACCACCACATTGATCAGCCGTTCGACGCCTGGATTGGGCTCATCGGGGTAGCGATCCAGGATGATCTGCAACTGACGGCTGAGGATCCCCACGCAATACCCCGGCGTGGCGCAGGCCTGGATGTCGCGCATCATGTTGCGACCGGGCTCGGAGCTCATTTCGTCCAGGTATTGCTCAGCCCAGGCGCGCAGGTCGCCGCGCAAACTGCCGGTGTCGGCTGGTTCGCCGTCAGGGCGCATGCGCGCGATGGCGACGTCGGCCAGTAGCGCGGGCAGATCGCCCCAGCGCCGGTAGATGGTGGACGGCGTCACCCCGGCGCGCGCAGCGATTTGCGGCACGGTCAGGGTCGCGCGGTCCTGCTCTTGCAGCAGGTCGCGGACCGCCGAATGAATCGACTCTTGGACCCGGGCGCTTCTGCCGCCGGGGCGTAAACCTTCTTTAATAGCCATGCGTCAGACCTTAACACAAAGAATTTGCTTTAAGCGCACGCCGGTAGCACACTTCGCAAAAGCAAAAAATTAGCTTTTGCGAGTACTCCTGTGGAGCGTGCCCATGTCCCGTCCAGCTTCGACCCGCGCCAGCCTGATATTCCTGGCGCTCACCTTGCTCGGTTTTCTCGCTGCGTCCAGCGCGCCGACGCCGTTGTATCACCTCTATCAGGAACAATTACAGTTTTCCCCGGCTGTCCTGACGCTGATTTTCGGTGTGTACGCCTTCAGTCTGTTGGCGGCCTTGCTGACCGTGGGTTCGCTATCGGATTACCTGGGCCGCAAACCGGTGATCTTCGCGGCATTGTTGCTCAACATGCTGGCGATGCTGCTGTTCATCAGTGCCGACAGCGTTGCCTGGTTGATCAGTGCTCGGTTGATCCAGGGATTTGCCACCGGCATGGCCACCAGCGTGCTGGGGGCAGCCTTGCTGGATTTCGACCGTCGCCAAGGCCCGCTGATCACCAGTGTCGCGCCGCTGTTGGGCATGGCATGCGGGGCGCTGGGCTGTGGTCTGCTGGCTGAGTTCGCGCCGTTGCCCTTGCAACTGACGTACTGGCTTTTGTTGGGCTTGTTCCTGGCCCAGGCCGTTTACCTCTGGCGCCTGGCGGAAAGCGTCAGCCCGCAACCGGGTGCCTGGCGGTCCCTGCGGCCAACCCTGCATGTGCCGCCCCAGGCGCGGCAAGCCTTGTGGCGGGTCCTGCCACTGGACCTGGCGGCCTGGGCCGTGGGCGGTTTCTACCTGTCACTGGCACCGTCCCTGGTGCGGACGGCAACCGGATCGACCTCCAATCTGATCGGTGGCGCGCTGGTGGCGGCGCTGACCCTCAGCGGCGCGTTATCCATCTACCTCTTGCGCAACCAAGGCGCAGACAAAATGTTGCGCCTGTCCGCGAGCTTGCTGGTGATTGGCCTGGCATGGGTGCTGGTGGCGGTGCATGGCGCTAGCTTGCCATTGTTCTTCATTGGCACGCTGGTCACCGGTGGCGGCTTTGGCGCAGGATTCCTGGGCGCGCTGCGCAGCATCATGCCGCTGGCCTTGCCCCACGAACGAGCCGGCTTGATGTCGGCGTTCTATGTCCTCAGTTACCTGGCCTTCAGCCTGCCGTCGCTGCTGGCGGGGAACCTGACACGGGTGTTCGGACTGATCCCGACCACCGATGGCTATGGCGCGGTGTTGATTGTGCTGTGTGTCGTCGCGTTGTTGGGGTTGCGTCAATCCATGAGACCGGTCAGCGATGGCGCGCGGTCTTGAAACCAAGCATGCAGGCGCTGCTGGCAGTGGGTTAGTCTTGGCGCCTCAGCCTTTTTCCGGACGATCCCTTGAAAATCATTCGCAGCAAATCCTTCATCGGGGACCGCGCCTGGGCGGCGCTGGATATCGCCAACATGAACGGCATCACCACGCGCCTGCACTGGACCGATCAGCCGTACAAATGGCACGTCAATGACGGCGAGGAGGTCTTCGTGGTGCTCGATGGGCAAGTGCGGATGTGCTATCGGGAAGAGGGTGTCGAAAAGGAGGCCTTGCTGGAGGCCGGGGACATTTTCTACGCATCGGTGGGCACCGAGCATGTGGCCAGGCCCTTGGGCGAAGCGCGAATCCTGGTGATCGAGACCGAAGGCAGCGTCTGATAGCTATCTGTGAAACCGATAAGACATAGAGAAAATACCCGTTATATAGATATTCGATCCGGCTCTAGCATGGCGTCACCTCATCCGAGGACGGGAGTTCGCCATGACATGCTGCGCTGCAAAAAACCGCTTGCGTCCATTGAGCCATTTGCCCAGGCCGCTGGAGGCCATTCGCCAATTCACGCCTAACTGGTTTGCCGTGGTCATGGGCACCGGCGTGCTGGCGCTGGCCTTGGCGCAATGGCCGGCGTCGATGCCCGGCCTGCGGGCCCTGGGCGAAGGCTTGTGGTTGTTCAACACGCTGTTGTTCGTGGTGTTCGCCCTCATGTACACGGCCCGTTGGGTGCTGTTCTTCGACGAAGCGCGACGGATTTTCGGCCATTCAACAGTCTCGATGTTTTTCGGCACCATCCCCATGGGGCTGGCGACCATCATCAACGGCTTTCTGGTTTTTGGGCTGCCGCGCTGGGGGGAGGGCGTGGTGGCGGTGGCTGAGGCGTTATGGTGGATCGACGTGGCCATGTCGCTGGCCTGTGGCGTGCTGATCCCGTTCTTGATGTTCACCCGCCAGGAACACCGGATCGATCAGATGACCGCCGTGTGGTTGTTGCCTGTGGTGGCCGCCGAAGTCGCAGCCGCCAGCGGCGGGCTGTTGGCGCCGCATCTGGCCGACGCTCATGGGCAATGGGTCATGCTGGTGACCAGCTACGTACTCTGGGCTTTTTCCCTGCCGGTGGCGTTCAGCATCCTGACGATTTTGCTGTTGCGCATGGCGCTGCACAAACTGCCTCACGAAAACATGGCCGCCTCGAGCTGGCTGGCCCTCGGCCCGATCGGCACCGGCGCCCTGGGCATGTTGCTGCTGGGCAACGATGCTCCGCTGATTTTTGCCGCCAATGGCCTGCCCGGCGTAGGCGAAATCGCCGCCGGGTTGGGGCTGGTGGCCGGCATCACGCTGTGGGGGTTGGGTTTGTGGTGGATGTTGATGGCGCTGTTGATTACCGCGCGCTACCTGCGTGCAGGCATTCCCTTCAACCTCGGTTGGTGGGGCTTTACCTTTCCCCTGGGTGTGTACGCGCTGACCACGCTGAAGCTTGCGGACCTGCTGGGCCTGGATTTTTTCAGCGTGTTCGGGGCTGTGCTGGTGGCGATGCTGGTGGTGATGTGGCTGATCGTCGGGCGGCGTACGGTGCTGGGCGCCTGGCACGGTGAGTTGTTTGTGTCGCCCTGTATTGCAGGGCTGGCGAAATAATCGCTAAAGACAGGTAATGTGTGGCCTGGATCGAAAAACGTTCATTCCAATAAGCGTCCACGCCACTCAGGAACATGGAAGATGAGTCACCCTTCGCAGTTCACCTTGCTTCGCACGCGGCGTTTCCTGCCGTTCTTCATCACGCAGTCCTTGGGCGCGTTCAACGACAACATTTTCAAGCAGTCGCTGATCCTCGCCATCCTCTACAAATTGACCATCGAGGGCGACCGCTCGATCTGGGTCAACCTCTGCGCACTGCTGTTTATCCTGCCGTTCTTTCTGTTCTCGGCGTTGGCAGGGCAGTTCGGGGAAAAATTCGCCAAGGACGCGTTGATTCGTCTGATCAAGCTCGGCGAAATCGCCATCATGGCAGTCGGCGCAGTAGGGTTTCTGTTCGATCACTTATCGCTGATGCTGGTGGCGCTGTTCGCCATGGGCACGCATTCGGCGCTGTTCGGCCCGGTGAAGTATTCGATCCTGCCCCAGGCCTTGCGTGAGGAGGAGTTGGTCGGCGGCAACGGCCTGGTGGAGATGGGCACCTTCCTGGCGATTCTGGCCGGCACCATCGGCGCCGGGATCATGATGTCCTCGGCGCAATACGCACCCGTGGTGTCCACCGCGATCATCGGCGTTGCCGTGCTCGGTTACCTGGCCAGCCGCAGCATTCCGCGCGCGGCGGCGGCCTCGCCGCAAATGCGCTTGAACTGGAACATCTTCAGCCAATCCTGGGCCACCCTGAAACTGGGGTTGGGGCAAACCCCGGCAGTGTCCCGGTCGATTGTCGGCAACTCCTGGTTCTGGTTCGTCGGTGCGATCTACCTGACGCAGATCCCCGCCTATGCCAAGGAGTGGATGCACGGTGACGAAACCGTGGTGACCTTGATCCTGACGGTGTTCTCGGTGGGGATCGCCTTGGGTTCGATGCTCTGTGAAAGGCTTTCCGGGCGCAAAGTCGAGATCGGCCTGGTGCCGTTTGGCTCGTTCGGGCTCACCGTATTCGGTCTGTTGCTGTGGTGGCATTCCGGTGGAATCCCCGACAGCGTCGAGGGTCACGGTTGGCTTGAAGTGCTCGGTTTCGGTCACGCCTGGCTGGTGTTGATCGACATCCTGGGCCTGGGCATCTTTGGTGGTTTCTACATCGTGCCGCTGTACGCCTTGATCCAGTCGCGCACGGTGGAGAACGAGCGGGCGCGGGTGATTGCCGCCAACAACATTCTCAACGCGTTGTTCATGGTGGTCTCGGCCATCGTCTCCATCGTGTTGCTGAGCCTGGCAAAACTGTCGATTCCACAACTGTTCCTGGTGGTGTCGTTGCTGAACATCGGTGTCAATGCCTACATCTTCAAGATCGTCCCCGAGTTCAGCATGCGTTTCATGATCTGGCTGCTGAGTCATTCCATGTACCGCGTGGAGCATCGCAACCTGGAGGCGATACCCGATGAAGGCGCTGCGCTATTGGTCTGCAACCACGTTTCCTTCGTCGATGCCTTGCTGATTGGCGGCGCGGTGCGTCGGCCGATTCGCTTCGTGATGTACTACAAGATCTACAACTTGCCGGTGCTGAATTTCATCTTCCGCACCGCCGGGACGATCCCGATTGCCGGGCGCCAGGAAGACATTCACATCTACGAAAAAGCCTTCAAGCGAATCGCCCAATACCTGAAGGACGGTGAGTTGGTGTGCATCTTCCCTGAAGGAAAACTGACTGGCGATGGTGAGATCAATGAGTTCAAGAGCGGACTGACCCGCATCCTCCAGGAAACCCCGGTGCCGGTGATTCCCCTGGCGTTGCAGGGTTTGTGGGGCAGCTTTTTCAGTCGCGACCCGGCCAAAGGGCTGTTTCGCCGGTTCTGGTCGCGGGTGACGCTGGTGGCGGGTTCGGCTGTGGCGGTGGAAGTGGCTGAGCCGGCGAAGTTGCAGGCGTTGGTGGGGGAGTTGCGTGGGACTGTCCGCTAGAACGAAAAACTGTGGGAGCAAAAAGCTTATGGGAGCAAGCCCTGTGGGATTAAAACCTGTGGGGAGCAAGTTCTGTGGGATTAAACTTGTGGGAGCAAGGTCTGTGGGAGCAAGGCTTGCCCGCGATAGCGATCGCAAGGACGCCATCGCGAGCAAGCTTTGCTCCCACAAGTTTGCTCCCACAGACCTTGCTCCCACAGGTTTAATCCCACAGACCTTGCTCCCATAGGTTTGGCTCTTGCAGGAAAATTCAGGTGCTGACCTTGAGCCCGATCAACCCTGCAACGATCAACGCCACGCTGGCCAGGCGCACCAGCGCCATCGACTCACCAAACAAAATGATTCCGGCGATCACCGTGCCCACGGCACCGACCCCGGTCCAGATCGCGTAGGCCGTACCCAGCGGCAGTTCCTTCATCGCCAGGCCGAGCAGGCCGAGGCTGATCGCCATGGCGGCGATGGTCAGTGCAGTGGGGAGAGGGCGGCTGAAGCCGTCGGTGTATTTCAGGCCGACAGCCCAGCCGACTTCGAACAGGCCGGCAAAAAACAGAATGATCCAGGACATCACGCACCTCATCGATGGGTGGGGTCGTCCCCGGATAATGAACGCTATGGCGTTGCGAGGTCGTCCCCGCATTGGGCGCAAGAGTGCCCAATGCTGACGATTCGGTCAAGATTGTCCTTCAATCTGCCGCTTGACGGGCCAGTAGCTCACGGTCCTGTTTTTCGCTCATGCGCCGGAAGTACGTCGAGAGCAGGGCGCCGGAAATGTTGTGCCAGACGCTGAACAGCGCGCTGGGCACCGCCGCCAGTGGCGAAAAGTGCGCGCTCGCCAATGCCGCGCCCAGGCCGGAGTTCTGCATGCCCACCTCCAATGACAGAGTTTTGCGCTGGGCCAACGGCAAGCCGAACAAACGCCCGGTGAAGTACCCCAGCAGATAACCGAAGCTGTTGTGCAGCATCACAATGGCCATGATCAGTAGGCCGGATTCGGCGATTTTCGCCTGACTGGCCGCTACCACCGCCGCCACAATGATCACGATGCTCACCACCGATATCAGCGGCAGCACGTCTATGGCATGGCGAACCCTGGGTCCCAACAGGCGTTGGGCAACGATGCCCAATGCGATCGGCACCAGTACGATTTGCAGGATCGACCAGAACAGCGCCGAGAACGACACCGGCAACCAGGCCGAGGCCAGCAGCCAGATCAGTGCAGGGGTCAGCAGAGGGGCAAGCAGGGTCGTGAGGGCGGAAATCGCCACGGCCAGGGCCAGGTCACCGCGAGCCAGCCAGGTCATGACATTGGACGATGTGCCGCTCGGGCAGCAACCCACCAGGATCACGCCGACGGCGATCTCCGGCGGCAGACTGAACACTTGGCAAAGCAGCCACGCCGTACCGGGCATGATCACGAATTGGGCAACCACGCCCAAGGCTACGCGTCCCGGATGACGGGCCACTTCGGCGAAGTCTTCCAGCTTGAGTGCCAGACCCATGCCGAACATCACCAGGCCCAGCAGCGGCACGATGGCGATTTTCAGGCCGACGAACCACTGCGGTTGCAGGAATGCCAGTACCGCGAAAAACAGTACCCAGTAAGCGAAGGTGTTGCCGACAAAGCGGCTCAATGCAGCCAGTGCGCGCATGGCCTGATCCTTATTATTAAGAACACCACAAAACCCAATGTGGGAGCGGGCTTGCTCGCGAAAGCGGAGTGTCAGTCAACATCATCGTTGAATGTCAGTCAGTCTTCGCGAGCAAGCCCGCTCCCACACTAGAGATCAACAGTCTTTAGATCCCCTGCGGAATCTCTTCCCCGCCCAACGCTTCAACCAGCGCCGGCAGGAACTCGCCGAACGTCAACATCATCAGCGTGAAGCTGGCGTCCAGTTGGCCGAGGGCTTCGTCGCCACCGTCCTGCTCTGCCTGGTCCTGCAGCAGGTCTTCGAACTTCAGGCGCTTGACCACCATCTTGTCGTCGAGCACGAAGGACAGCTTGTCCTGCCAGGCCAGGGACAGTTGCGTCACCACCTTGCCGGTGTTCAGGTGCAGCTGGATTTCGTCGCTGGTCAGGTCCTGGCGCTTGCAGCGTACGATGCCGCCGTCTTCGTGGGTGTCGCGCAGTTCGCATTCATCCAGCACGAAGAAATCGTCTGCGGCTTTCTGGGTCTTGACCCAGTCGGTCATGGTGGCGGTCGGGGCCATCTTGACCGTCAGCGGGCGTACCGGCAGCGAGCCGATGACTTCGCGCAGGGTGGACAACAGGTCTTCGGCGCGTTTCGGGCTGGCCGAGTTCACCAGGATCAGGCCCTGTTTCGGCGCGATGGCGGCGAAAGTGGACGAACGACGGATGAACGCACGCGGCAGGAACGCCTGGATGATTTCATCCTTGAGCTGGTCCCGTTCCTTTTTATAGACCTTGCGCATTTGCTCGGCTTCGATCTCTTCGACCTTTTCCTTCAGGGCATCGCGTACGACGCTGCCCGGCAAGATGCGTTCTTCCTTGCGCGCGGCGATCAGCAGGAAATCCTGGCTGACGTGCACCAGCGGTGCGTCTTCGCCTTTGCCAAACGGCGCGACGAAACCGTAAGTGGTCAACTCCTGGCTTGCACATGGACGCGCCAGTTTGCTGGCCAGTGCAGTTTCCAACGCCTCGGCATCAAAAGGCAGATCTTGGGTCAGGCGATAGATAAGCAGGTTTTTGAACCACATGGGGTGAGTCTCTCCTTTATACAAAGGGGGGCATTATTCTCTTCGCGGCGCCATAGGCCAACCCTTCGCTAAGCCTTTGGAAGGCCTGAAAAAATTAATTTAAAAAGTGCTTGCCAGCTTAAAGAGTGCTCCGTAGAATGCGCGCCACACCGAAAGCGAAGGGTGATTAGCTCAGCTGGGAGAGCGTCTGCCTTACAAGCAGAATGTCGGCGGTTCGATCCCGTCATCACCCACCATTCGTTCAACGTGTTACGCGCAGCGGTAGTTCAGTCGGTTAGAATACCGGCCTGTCACGCCGGGGGTCGCGGGTTCGAGTCCCGTCCGCTGCGCCATATTCGGTAACCTGGAACACTGAACGCCAGGTCACCACGGAAAGCCCGCTAACGCGGGCTTTTTGCTGTTTGCAGTTCCTGCGGTGTGCGTTGCTCATGTTTTTTTGCTGAATTTGCTAATTAAATCAGCACGTTACAAAAAACTGTGAGAGAATGCGCCCCGCATCGAAAGTGAAGGGTGATTAGCTCAGCTGGGAGAGCGTCTGCCTTACAAGCAGAATGTCGGCGGTTCGATCCCGTCATCACCCACCAAACTTTCAGTGTTACGCGCAGCGGTAGTTCAGTCGGTTAGAATACCGGCCTGTCACGCCGGGGGTCGCGGGTTCGAGTCCCGTCCGCTGCGCCATATTCGGTTATCTGGAATGCTGAACGCCAGGTGACTACTAGAAACGACGCTTTTCCTTTGCGAGGGAAGAGCGTCGTTTTTTTTTGTTCTTTGTTTTTGGAGTGGTGTGCATATCCGTTGCTGCGGTAACGGCTGCTTAGGGTTCCGCTCTTACAGCGGGTCACTTTCGAAAAGCGCGAAAGTAACCAAAGCGCTCATGCCCCACCACTTGGCACCTCGCCTAGGCTCGGTGTGCCCTCACTCCGGCATTGTTCCGTGGGCCCGCCGCGAAGGGCCATCCATGGCCCAGCGCGGCTATCCCGGCATCCATGCCGGGATGCCCACTCCACAATGCCTGCGTTCAGCCATCGTGGTTAACGGGGCGCCGAGATCAACGTCCACCGCGAGGCGGCCTAGTAGCCGACCTGACTCTTGGTGAGACCGCGTTTCTCCTGTGGGAGCGGTGCACATGGATTTTGCGCCTGCCAAAGATCCAATGTGGGAGCGAGCCTGCTCGCGAAGGCGGTTTCACAGTCGATGAAGATGTTGGATGGGCAGGCCTCATCGCGAGCAAGCTCGCTCCCACAGGTTTTGCGGTGCACATGGATTTTGTGCCTGCCCAAGATCCAATGTGGGAGCGAGCTTGCTCGCGAAGGCGGTTTCACAGTCGATGAAGATGTTGGATGGGCTGGCCTCATCGCGAGCAAGCTCCCACAGGTTTTGCGGTGCACATGGATTTTGTGTCTGCCAAAGATCCAATGTGGGAGCGAGCCTGCTCGCGATAGCGGTGGTTCAGCCACATAGATGCCGGCATTTGTCCCGCTGTTGCTGTTGCTGTTGCTTTGGACTTTGATCTCGACGCCCCGTTAAACCACGCTGGCCGAACGCAGGCATTGCGCAGTGGGCAACCCGGCATGGATGCCGGGTTAGCCGCGCTGGGCCATGGATGGCCCTTCGCGGCGGCCCACGGAGCAATGCCGGAGTGAGGGCATGCCGAGCCTAGGCGAGGCACCGAGTGGTGGGGCAAGAGCGTTTTGCTTACTTTTGCGCTTTTCAAAAGTGAGCCGCTGTAAGAGCGGAACCGTCAGCAGCCGTTACCAAAAAAACGGATATACACCCCAATCCAACCTCTACAGCTCAGCATTCCGCCGATGACGATAATCGCTGACCGCCTCATACACCGCCTTACGCAAGCGATTGATCCCACCAATAGGCCGGTGCGCCTCAATCCCAAACCAAGGATTGAACGACTGATTATCACAAGCCAGATTCAGCTTGGGCGTATCGAAATCCTGAGCTGGAACCTTGATCCGTGCCACGGTCTCGAACGGCGCATCACTTTCCTGCCATTCAATACTGGTGTCTTCAATCGGCATGTACTTGCTCGGATCCTGACGCTGGATCTGCAAGACAAAACACGCCGGCACCCGGTCGGTGGATAACTGCTGGTTCAATGCGCTACGCAAGAAATTCGGCAGGTCCTGGTTCTGCGGAGGCAAGGTGTAGCTTGGGCAACTGTCCGGGTCCGGTGCGACGCGAAACTTGGCGTTGGCCTCACCGAACTTGTAAGGCGATACCGAGAAGTAAGTGGTCTGGGTCGGGCTGGCCGGAGCCGGCGAGAGGGTCGCCAGGGCGATGAATAAATGCCGAATCTGCCAGCTGCGCGGGTCCAGGCTTGGAAAGAAAGCCATCGCCTTCTTCCCGTCAGCCTGAGCGGCCACATTCTGACGGTACTCGGCGACATCACTGACGAAGAAGTTCGGATGATTGAACATCACGAAATCCTGCTCACCCTGTGATTGCCGGTCAGCGAGCAGTTGCTTGCCCGGTACGTTCATCAGCTTGATCGCCATCCCTCGTGCATCGCGCAGGCTATCGAATTGCGGATAGGCGTTGCCGTTGGACAGGCGAATCGTCGCCTGCCAGACCTTCCCCGGTTCGGCAAATACCCCTTGGCGCAACGCTGCCGGCAGGTCGCTCGGCACCTGGACTTCGGCCATGACGCACCCGTGCGCTTTGGCATGGGCATCGCGCAGGTAGCGCGTGCTTTCGCGGTGCTGCTCGACGATGCGAATAGCGGTCTGGATGATGTCCTGGGTCATGGCCGCTTCGCCGGGCGCAACCTGTTCCTTGTCCGGGACCGGTCCCTTGTGTTGCCAGGCAAACCAGGCCGTGGACAGTGCCCAGCCGAGCAGCCCGATGCCCAGCAGCCACAGGAGCGTCTTGCCCAAAAAGGCACCGAGGCGCAGCCAGAGCGTGATCAACATTGAAACTTCCTTTTACCGGTGGGGTTCATCATTACAGTTGCGACTCCAGTGGCCCGCCCAGCACCTTTAAATACTCCAGCAACGCCCAGCGTTCCTGCGGTTGCAGCAGACGCCCAATGACGCCGTTGCCGCGCTCGCCCGCGCGGAATTCATGGCCACTGTTGTGGTTGCCAGTGATCCGGGTATCGAAGAGAAATGCGTTGGTGAAGGCTTCGGTGCGATAGCCCAGGTGACGCGGGTCGTATTCGAAATTGCCTTTATAGAACGTGGTCGCGCGCTCGTCCTGGGGGGACAGCAGTTGATAGATCGTCGGCACCGAGCCGTTGTGCAGGAACGGTGGCGTGGCCCAGACGCCCGCCAGCGGCCGGGCCTTGTAGGCGCGCAATTCACGTACGCCGATGGGCAAGCCGAAACCGTCCAGGGCCGGGCGCTCGGCGGGGGTGACGCCGGCGTCGCGGTAAGCGCGGTTTTCGACGAATGCCGTGACATAGGCCAGGCCTTTGGCGACCGAGAGTTGGCTCAAGTCCAGCGGCTCCGTCGGGGTCGGGTGCAGTTGCACGTCCAGCTTCGCCAGCTCGGCCGGATCCCATTGCAGGCTGGTCAGGTCGTAGCGGTGGTCGGCGATGTTATTGGCGGTGCCCGGGTCGGTGCCGATCACTTGTACGGGGAGCATGTGCAGTTGTTGGACCGGCCTGTCAGGCCCCTGAACCACTTTGGGCACATGGCAGCCGGCGCAGTTTTCGGTAAACAGGGTCCGGCCCTTGGCCGCCAGCGGTTTGTCGATCGAGCCCAGCAGCGCTTCCGGCCACACGGGCGGCTTGAGCAGTTGTAGGGTCTCTTCGATCTTGTTCAAGTCGCGCACACGCACGCTGGAGGGGTAGCGCGCATCGCCTTGCAGCGGTTTGCCTTGGGCGTCGAAGAAATTCAGCGTGGCCCCGACCCCCAGCGCCTCACCGACGTTGCGGGCCATCGGTTGCTGGGCCGATCCGTTCCACTGGACCCAGTCGAATGTCCACATTTCCCACAACTGCGGGTAATCCACCGGTGCGTTGGCCACCCGGTAGTTTTGCGGCGAAATGGCGTCGCCGAAGCTGGCATTGGCGATGCGACCGAAGGCGTCGGTGCGGCCAGGGCCTTCTTCGGTGGGGTAGAGGCCGCGATGGGTGTCGTTCCAGGCCACCCGCAGGAACGTGTCCAGGGAAACCTTGAACGCTTTGCGCAATTCCTCGTGGCGGGCGTCGTAGTCCTTGCCCAGTACTTGGCGGGCGAAGCGCTCGAATTTCCAAGGGTTGTAGTAGGTAGACGCCAGACTGGCGACCAATGCCTGCCCGAAACTGCCACCGCGCAATGTAGGAACACTGGAAGGCAGCACGTGTTGAGCCGAGCCACCATCGATTCGTATCGCCTGGCCCTTGAAGCGCAATTCGCCGGTATGACACGCCGCGCAGGTGATATCGAGGTATTGGTCGGTGCTGCCCGGATTCTGGTGCCGGGCAAACCCTACCGGCAAGTTGCCGGGATTGCCGGGCGAGGCTTTCTGCGCCGGATCGATCAGGAAGCCGAAGCGCGCCAGGTACTCCGGCGATGCGAAGCGTTGTTGCGAAAACGGCAGTTCGAGGGCGGTGAACCAGTCGTAGCGCAAGCCTTTGACCTGGGTGCCCTGGGGCGTGAAGTAATACGTCTGGCGCTCGGCGGCGCTCCATTGATCCAGGTAGTGCACCTGTTCGATGGGCGTATAGAACGGCAAGCGAGGATTGGCGACGTAATAAAGCACCACGGCCACGACAACGATCAGCAGCGCGAGGAGCAGCAAGAGAATGCGAGAGAGGAGGCGCACGGTAACGTCCTTGTTTTTTTTGATAAGCCCTTATGCCTCAGTGCTGCGCGTCGGGCAAGTGGCCATTACCCTGGCCTGTGGAGGAGCGGCAATTTGCCCCTGTACGTAACAGATGACAGATGCTTCATTCGTCCAGGCTTAAAAAGCGTTTGCAGACCTGAACTTATCATTACTTTGTGGCTCACATGCCGGTAGCCATTGGTCGTGGCCGCCTGATAAGCTCGCGGCTTTATTCGATTGCCCTTTAGGCGCATGAACAAGGAAATAGCATGAAACAGCATCGGTTGGCGGCGGCGGTGGCCCTGGTTGGCCTGGTACTCGCGGGTTGCGACTCGCAGACCAGCGTAGAGCTGAAGACCCCGGCGCAGAAAGCTTCCTACGGTATTGGCCTGAACATGGGCAAGAGCCTGGCTCAGGAAGGCATGGATGACCTGGACTCCAAAGCGGTCGCCCAGGGCATCGAAGATGCCGTCGGCAAGAAAGAACAGAAGCTGAAAGACGAAGAACTGGTCGAAGCCTTCGCCGCGCTGCAAAAGCGTGCCGAAGAGCGCATGGCCAAGATGAGCGAAGAGTCGGCAGCTGCCGGCAAGAAATTCCTCGAAGAAAACGGCAAGAAAACCGGTGTCACCACCACCGCTTCCGGCCTGCAGTACGAAGTGGTCAAGAAAGCCGACGGTCCACAGCCTAAGCCGACCGACGTAGTGACTGTTCACTACACCGGCAAGCTGACCAACGGTACTGTGTTCGACAGCTCCGTTGAGCGTGGCAGCCCGATCGACCTGCCGGTCAGCGGCGTGATCCCGGGTTGGGTCGAAGGCCTGCAACTGATGCACGTCGGCGAGAAGTACAAGCTGTACATCCCGAGCGACCTGGCCTACGGCGCCCAGAGCCCGAGCCCGGCCATCCCGGCCAACTCGGTCCTGGTGTTCGACCTGGAACTGCTGGCGATCAAGGATCCGGCAAAAGAAGGCGCAGCCAAGTAATCGCGTCTGCTATAACGACAACGCCTCGCTTATGCGGGGCGTTGTCGCATCTGGGCTTCGGCAAAATGGCAAAAAAACCGAACGCACGATGCAGGGTATAGTCATAGGCAATACAGGCGCTGTGCTAGACGCAGTCAGCCGGTCAAGTCAATGAAATATTGGGTTTTTTTATGTGAGTAAAAAACGCCCGATCTAAGCCGGGCCCTTATGAAACGGGGGCTTCAGCGGTGAAATGCAGCTCTGTTCACAAGGTTATCCACAATTTGTGTGGATAACATTTCAGTGGGAGAAAAAATGAAGGCCCCGTGGAATTTTGCGCGATTTCTGCCCTTGGCAGGCCGCCTGCTGGCCCGCGGTCGATTGCCGACGTTGCTGTTCGCCGTTGCCAGCAAAGGTGCCCGGGAGGGTGGACGGCTGGGCAAGCTCAAGGAGGACCTGCGTCTGTTGCAGGCCTTGTGCCTGGCCTACTGGCGAGGCGAATATCGTGCTGTCAGCGCCAAGTCGATGCTGTCGGTGGTGGCAGGGCTGATGTATTTCCTCAGTCCCCTGGATGCGATTCCAGACATCTTGCCGATGTTTGGCATGTTCGACGACATCGCGGTGCTGGCATGGATCATGAAAACCCTCGACGTTGAACTCGAGGCATTCCGCGCCTGGCGTTATCGGCAATCGCCCGAGAAGCTTGCACAGGTCGAAAGGCTTCCCGATACCCCGGAACAACTCCAACTCCAAGGTCAGAAAAAAACCTGATTCGGTAGCACTTACCCCAGAGAATTCATCGCCCCGCGACCTTAGCCGGTATTAGGATTACACTTCCCAGAAAAAAGGCTGACTCGCTAAGTGTTGTTGTCCTACGGGGTAGACATGGATATTCAAATAATCACACGTGACGGAGAGCCCGAATACGCGGTTTTGCCGTGGGATCAGTACCAGTCGTTGTTGAAGGCAGCAGGCATCGATCAAGCTCCGCCGCGCGAAGCGACAGTCCGTCACGCGGCGGCACCGGGCCAGGTTCTCCCTGGCCTGGATCAATTACGCAGTTTACGCGAAGGGAAGGGCATCGCCATCGAGGCGCTGGCCCGCACGGTAGGTATCAGCCCGTCTTATCTGGCCTTGATCGAGAGCGGCGAGCGTCAGCCCGATGCCGCGATTCGGCGCAGTCTGGCCTGGGAGTTGACGGTGCCGGGTTGGAGGGAAGAATCGTGAGCGTACGCATCAGTCGGCAGCATTGGGATGGGTTGTTGGGTGAGTTGGACCAGGCGCGCCGCCAGCGCCATTTATTGACCTACCGCGCCTTGCTCGAGCGCTTGCAACTGCCCAGCCCGGCCATGCAGACCTTGACCGCGGCCCTTGAACACCTGGCGGCGCTGGACGCACGGGCGGAACAGCCGCTACGCAGTTCGTTGGTGATCAGCCAGGGCGCCAGTCGGTTGCCGCGCACGGGGTTCTTTGAGTGCGTTGAACGCCTGGGCCGCTTTTCCGGGCCTTCCGATGGCGTGGCCGCCGCCTCCTGGCACGCTTCGGAAGTGGTTCGGGTATTTGAATACGAGTACCCCGAATCGGCGGAGGCCTGAGTGCTCTGGCGACTCAAGGCGCGGGCCGGTTACTGGCTGGCGCGTCGGTTGTTTCATTGGTCCTGGTTCGTCCGCCAGCCGCGTGGCTGGACCTGGCTCGAGGGTCAGTTCTCGCGCATGGCGAACCTGGGCGATGTCGGTGCGCAGAGTTTCTACGGGCACATCCTCACCTTCCGAGGTCAAGGGCTGGGCGCCCGTGAAGAAGGGGTTCGCCTGTTGCGGCTGGCGGCATTGGCCGGTGATGGCAAGGCCGCCTACCAGGTCGGCGTGATCAGCCTGGCCGGTACAACCAGCAAGGCGCCGGACCCGGTGGAAGCGGCACGTTGGTGGACCTTGGCGGCGAAAGCCGGGCACCCGCTGGCCGAAATCAAGCTCAAATCACTTGAAACTCGCGATATCTAGGGTTATCCACAGGCGATTCGTTGTGCAGCTCGGACGAATTTAGCGAATCGCCCTACGCGCTCTGTCTCCTTCCCCTGACTTAATTCCCCTGTCATCCCCGGCAAAGTCTCGCGCTCCCTGAGTGCTGCGAGACGTCTGCCCATGTTCGACCGTTTTTTCCTGCCGGCCCTTGAGCGAGCCCTGTCCTGATGGATCAGGTGAGCCGAATCGAGCAGGAACTCGACAGCTTCAAAGGCACCTTGTCGGTCTACCGCGAGCAGCTCGAGCGCTGGTACAGCCGAGCGGCGGACCGTGCCAGCCATGCCGCTGACCTACCGTCATTGATGGGCATGGAGCGGCTGATCCGCTTTGGCGACAGCACCACCGCTGTCAGCACCGGTGACGATGACTTCCTCTCCACGGTCGTCCAGTGCCCCAAGGGCGGGCCGATGACGATCGAAAGCAAGTTCGAGTCGGTGTACGACATCCCGCTGGGCGACATCGTGGTGGATGTGGTGGATGTGGCCAGCGGCGAGGTCACGCCGGTGACCTTGGATGCCCAAGGCCTGGGGACCTTCACGGGGGAGGCGGGCAAGTCCTATCGGGTTCACGTTCAGGGCGAGGTGTCCGCCAGGCAAATCGCGAATCTGTTTTCTTCCTACGATGGCCTGACCACCGATCTGACGGACTGGTTGCGCGGTGAGTGGCAGGGTTTCAAGCCGCGATGGGCGCAGCAGTCCTTGGCGACTTCCGCAGCAGCTGTGGGGAACGGGTTGCTCGCCGGCAGTTGGGCGGCGATTGAAAGTGTGTGGGACAGCATCAGCTTGCTCTCGGACATCCTCAAGGATCCCGGTCAGTTTGTTGATCGGTTGGGCGAAAGCGCTGATCAGTTGAAAAAACTGGCTCAGGACACGCCGCAAGTGATGGCCAAGCTGCAACTGCTGGCCAGCGACGAAGCGGCGCTGTGCCTGTTGGTGCGCACTGCCAGCCTCTGGCTGGAGATGTTGCCGCCCAGTGAAGTCGCTGGCGAAACGGCCAAAGGGCTCTCGACCGTGGCGGTGCAACTGGTGATCGACTTGCTGATCGGCGTGGTCTTGACCTTTGCCGGGGCGGGGGCCGGGATTGCCTACTTGTCGATGCGGTTGGCCAGGCACGGCGCAACCCTGCTGAACGCCATGCAGCGTTTCATCCGTGCGATCTTCGCAGTGGTAAACGGCTTCATGAGCTACGTGGACCGCTACAAAACCGTGGCGGCGCGCGGCATTGCGGCGGGGATAAAGAAAGGTCGGATGCAACTGCGCTGGGATGCACAGCGCAACACCACGCTGAAAAGACACGAACCCCACGACGACGCCCCCACCCAGTCGAAAAACCCCAACGGCGACCCCGCCGACACCGCGGCCCAGACCCAGACCAGCGGCTGCCCGGTGTCGATGGTCACCGGCGAAGAACTGCTGACCCTCGACGACGGCACCCTCGATGGCCGCTTGCCGTTTGTCTTCACCCGTTTATACCGCACCAGCGCCGCTGACCTGGACGTCGGCCTCGGGCGTGGTTGGAGCCATGCCCTGGCCCATCGCTTGGAACTCGACGGCGAGCAGGTCACCTGGGTCGATCAGGAAAACCGCCGCACGACCTTTCCACTGCCCAGCACCCAGCGTCCGGCGATCCACAACAGCCTGGCTCGCGCGGCGATCTACCTGGGCACCGAGGCGGACGAACTGATCGTCGCCCAGCCCGGCGAAAACGCAGCATTCCTGCACTTTCGCGACGGCCACCTGAGCGCCCTCAGCGACCGCTACGACAACCGCCTGACCCTCCAGCGCAACATCCATGGCGACATCTGCCGTTTGGACAACGGCGCCGGGCGCGCCCTGCGCCTGCGTTACGAGCAGCGCCACCTGATCGCCGTCGACTACCAGAGCTTCCATCCCGCCATCACCCTCGACGAAGCCTGGCGGACCGAACAGACGCTGGTTTCCTACCGCTACGACGGACGTTTCCGACTGATCGAAGCGACCAATGCCGCCGGTGAAAGCGAGCGCTACGACTACGACGACCAACACGTCATCCTCCAGCGGCAACTGGCCGGCGGGGCGAGCTTTTATTGGGAATGGCAAGGCGTCGGACCGGCGTCCCGCTGCGTACGGCATTGGGCCTCGTTTGCGCAGATGGACAGTCGCTACACCTGGGGCGAAGACGGCAGCGTCACGGTCCGGCACCTGGATGGCAGCCAGGAGGTGTATGTCCACGACGACCGGGCGCGGCTGGTGCGCAAGGTCGAGCCCGACGGCGGCGAGCACCTCAAGGCCTATGACGAACAAGGTCGCTTGATCGCCGAGCAGGACCCGCTGGGCGCGGTGACCGAATACCGCTACGACGACGTCGGACGGCTGGTAGCGCTGCTTCCCCCGGACGAGACGCCGACGTCCTACGAATACCGCAACGGTTTCCTGCGCAGCCGTGCGCGCGGCAAGGCCGTGTGGAGCTACCGGCGCAATGCCCGGGGCGAGTTGATCGTCCTCATCGACCCGGACGGCCGGCGCACGGAATATGCCTACGACGCCCATGGGCAACTGCTGGCGACGTATGACCCGGACGGTGGCGAACATCGCTTCACCTGGAGTCGCCTGGGCCAACTGACCGAAGAGATCCTGCCCGACGGCAGTCGCCGGTGTTTTTCCTACGATGCCCTGGGGCGTTTACTCAGCCGCCAGGACGAACACGGCGCGCTCACGCACTACCAATGGGACGCCGTCGGCCGCCTGCTGCAGGTGACCTTGCCCAACGGTGCCACCCGGACCTGGCGCTACAACGCCTACGGCAAGGTCACCGCCGAGCGCGATGAACAGGGCCGTCTGACCCGCTACGAATACGCCGACGACCTGCACCTGGTCGGCCGCCGCCTGAACCCCGACGGCAGCGAGCTGAAGTACCGCTACGACTCGGCGCGGCTGTTGCTGACCGAAATCGAAAACGAATCCGGCGAAAAATATCAGCTGGACTACACGCCCAACGGCTTGATCCGACAGCAAGTCGGCTTCGACGGCCAACGCACCGCCTACGCCTACGACCTCAACGGCCACCTGCTGGAAAAAACCGAGCACGGCGAGGACGGTTCGCAACGGCTCACCCAGTACCAGCGCGACGCGGCTGGGCGGCTGCGGGTCAAGACCTTGCCCGACGGCCAGGCCATCGAATACCGCTACGACGAACTGGGCCGGCTGGTCCACGTCAACGACGGCAGCGATCATCCGCTGGCCTTCGAGTACGACGCCCAGGACCGGCTGGTCTGCGAGCACCAGGGCTGGGGCACCCTGCGTTATCGCTACGACGCTTGCGGGCGCCTCAACCACCTGCGCCTGCCGGACGACAGCCAGCTCGACTACCACCATGCCCCAGGTGGCGCACTGACCGCCATCGACCTCAACGGCTCGCGCCTGACCGAACACCGCTTTGTCGGCGGTCGCGAACGGCAACGCCAGCAAGGCCGGCTGCTCAGTGACTACGACTACGACGAACAGGGCCGCCTCAAGGCCCAGACCGTGTGGCAGAACCAACAGCAGCAACTGTTCTGGCGCGATTATGCCTACAGCGCCAAGGGCAACCTGCAAACCCTTTCCGACAACCGAAACCGCCGCAGCTACCAGTACGACCCGCTGGATCGCCTGACCCGCATCGACTTTTCCCACAGCGAACCGCCGGAACACTTCTGCCACGACCCGGCCGGCAACCTGATGATGCAGGACCGTCCCGGCCCGACCACCCTCAAGGGCAACCGCCTGCTGAAGGAGGGCGACCGCCACTACGACTACGACGCCTTCGGCAACCTGATCCACGAACGCCGCGACCAGGCCCTGGTCAGCGCCTACCGCTACGACAGCCAGCACCGCCTGATTGGCGTCACCACGGCCGATGGCCGCGAAACGTCCTACCGCTACGACGCCTTTGGCCGACGCATCAGCAAGACCGTGGACGGCCTGACCACGGAGTTTTTCTGGCAAGGCGACCAGGTTGTCGCCGAAAACAGCCCGCGCCACCACCGCAGCTACGTCTACGAACCCGGCACCTTCCGCCCGCTGGCGATGCTCGATGGCGAAGGCCCGGAAAAAGCCACGCCGTTCTACTACCACCTCGACCACCTGGGCACGCCCCAGGAACTGACCAGCTACAGCGGCCAGATCGTCTGGTCGGCGCGCTACAACGGCTACGGCAAACTCACTGAACTCACGCACGGTGGCGGCGAACAGCTTGAGCAACCGCTGCGCTTCCAGGGGCAATACCACGACCTGGAAAGCGGCCTGCACTACAACCGGCACCGCTACTACAATCCCGAGACTGGCCGTTACCTGACGCCCGACCCGAGCAAGTTGGTGGGTGGGCTCAATGGGTATCGGTACACCCTGAACCCGACGGGGTGGGTGGATCCGTTGGGGTTGGTGGATTGTCCGGGGAAGGGTGGGTGTAGGCCGGCGGTTGGGGAGCAGGATCCGGCGGTTAAGGCTGGAGTGGATGAGGGTGAGCCGCGGCTGCCGATGACGGCGGAGCAGCGGCGGGTGCGGATTGATGAGTTGGCGGAGGCGAATGCTTATCGGCGGTTGGATGAGATGGAGCGATCGATCCCAGGCGCGCATTTCCTAGAGAAGCATGGTGCTCAGACTACGGCGGAGGCTCAGTTGGAGCGCGTTACGACAGGGCGAAATCCTGGGACAGGCGAAATAGACGTTTATACCCACGGCAATAATATAGGTCAGCCGAAGATTCCCTCTGCAGCGACACGCTTCATAAGCCATAGAGATCAATTGAATGCCATATATAGGGCGAAACTCGTTTTCAGGCGCAATGATTTGTTTGAAAGTACCAAGCCGATCGATTTTGGGCGAAGGATTGGAGAGGGGTATAAGCGAGACGGTTTACAATACAATACATACGACCATGCGATAGTGATTTTGAAGGCGAATGGTGATCCAATAACAGCTTATACAGGGCCGAAAAAATGAAACCCAAACCAAGCATGATGCCGCTGATCGGGTTGTTGTTTGTATTTAATATTGAAAATGTTAGCGACGAGAAGCGGGAAGAGATAATAGTTTCAAAAAACATAAATATCGACTCTGAGCTTTCTGAGTTGTTTGATGTTTTGCTTAAGCCTGAGTTTTTGCGTTATCCGCCCGGAGCTCAGGATAAATATATTGAAGTAATCAGTTATTATCTGGAGGCTGGTGACAGCTTTGATGATTTGTTTGAAGATATGGATACGTATTTTGATCAGGAAATTTACGATCAGCGACATTTTATGGAAGTGCTGTTGAATTGCCTTAGGTGCTATCAACTAGAAAGTGTTTCGGAATCGTAAATCATGGAGTATTGAATTTTGATAAAGTCTAGGCGATATGGCTCGTATATGCCGAAAGAGCGTTCATTGGATGTTCACGCCAGCGATGTGAAGTCGCCGAGGCCGAGGAAGTGGAGAGCCAATTGCAGCACCAAATTCAATAGTTTTCTAATACAGCACCAAGCCATAAATGAGGCGCTAACCCGAGAGGCGAGAGGCCTGCCACGCTTCACAGGTGAAGACAAGAGAGGCAATCCAATCGTGCGCATGTATATGCCCAAGGTTGGGCAGGGATACATACCCAACGTAAATGATCGAGAGAATCCAATATTTCAAAGTGAAATTAACCTAGTTGAAGTCAGGTTCGATTACGAAACGCTACGTCCGGTCGCTTATTATCCTGTAGGAGGTTTTGATGTTGATGCATCCGTTTCTTGATCGTCCTTATGATCCTCAGATCGGTCATTTTCTAGGCGGATTCGAGGTATATGATTGCGAAGAGACCTTGGGTGAGGAACTGTCGCAGTTCGATCTCAATAGTGCTGAAGATCGGAAGGTGTTGATTTATAAGTACGTAGTGCATCGCTTTAGAAATCTAAGTTATCGACACAAATTCTTGTTTTTTTGTGTGCTCGCAATTGCGCTCGATGATCCGAAGTATGATTTTAATGCGCTGTTCGAACACGAAGTGGTTTCACATTCAGCCCTTCCGCCGGAGTGGGATGAAATGCAAGATTTCAGAATTTTCTTTGAGGATATCTATAAATATTTAGCGGAAGAGTGGGGCGGGGATCTTGATAGGGCCAACCAGGAAGACCCAGCAACCTGGTAATTCGGATAAGAAAAATATTTGATGGTGGAACTACCTTGCAAACAAAGCCTCTTTGATATCCGATAAGTCGAGCTGATTCCAGATTGCATTACTGTGGCGAGGGAGCTTGCTCCCGCTGGGCTGTGAAGCAGCCCTAAAAACAGCCTACGCAATTAACCAGACACACCGCGTTATCCAAATGAGGGGCTGCTACGCAGCCCAGCGGGAGCAAGCTCCCTCGCCACAGGATTTGTAGCTGCCATTCCGTTGGGGTGAAGGCAACCCACTTTCACACCGACAGCCCCAACTCCAGGACCGGTGCCTGCTCGATCGCACCATTAATCAAGTACACACTCCCCCCCAAAATGTCCTTGGCATGATGCTTGGCCTGCGAAGCCAGCTCAGCCAACTGGCTGGCATCCAATTCCTCACAGGCCTCGGCGCGCAGGTGCACCACGCCAATCGACAATGACAACAACGCGAACTCCTGTCGAACGCCCTGTCGGTTCAACGCTGTAAAACATCCCGCCTCCAAGTGCTCGGGGCGGTAGAAGCGGCGGCAGTGGGTCTGGAAGTCGCTGAGTAGCTGGTCCAGGCGTCTGCGCCAGTCTTCCGGGCCGAGGACCAGCAGGAAGTCGTCGCCGCCGATGTGGCCGACGAAGTCACGGCTGGGGTCGATGCGTTCGTTCAGGCATTGGGCCAGGCACAGCAGGACTTCGTCGCCGCGGCCGTAGCCGTAGATGTCGTTGAAGGGTTTGAAACTGTCGATGTCCACGTAGCAGATCACCGATTCCTGCCGTTGTTGCAGCAGGCGCGTGAGGCATTGCTGGATCGGGACGTTGCCCGGCAGCAGAGTCAGGGGGTTGGCGTAGCGGGCCTGCTGGATTTTCAGTTCGGTGATGAGCTTGAGCACGTCGATTACCCGGCCCAGGCCCAGGTAGCCGCCGTTGAGGGTGATGATGAAGTCTTCTTCGATGCGTTGTCGGGCGCGGCTGGTGATCAGGCGGCTGACTTGTTGCAGCGACTGGTTCAACTCCACCGCGAGAAAGTCATCGCTCATCAAGCGGCTGATGGGTTTGCGGGCGAACAGGTCGGTGGCGAAGGGCTTGAGCAAGGCATCCGAGAGCGAATGGCGATGAACGATGCCACAAGGCTGGTTCTGATTGTCCAGCACCGCCAGGGAGTTGAGGTTGGCCTGGCGACGAAATGCTTCCAGCACGGTGGCTGTCGGAGTGTTGTGGGCCACTGCCGGTTGTTCGTTGAGCAGCGCACTGAGGTCGTTGACCTCATCGCTCAACGCCGCCACTCCGCTGTCCTGCTTGGGCATCAGCGCTCTGGCATCGCGTGACGGTTGTTCTTGAGGCCGTGCCAGCAGATAACCCTGGACCAGGTCGACGCCCATTTCGATCAGCACCGCCAGTTCTTCCGGCAGTTCGATTCCCTCGGCAATCACCTGGGCGCGGGAGGCCCGGGCGATTTTCAGGATCGAGCCGACGAACTCGCGCTTGAGGGCGTCCTGATGGATGCCGTCGATGAAATGCCGGTCGATCTTCACGTAATCGGGCCGCAATTCAGACCACAGCCGCAGGCTCGAATAACCGGCGCCCAAGTCGTCCAGGGCAATCGAGAAACCCATGGCCCGGTAGTGATGCAGGGCGGTTTGCAGGAGCTGGAAGTCATCGATGGGGGTTTGTTCGGTCAGTTCGATCACGACCTGGCTGGGCGCGATGCCCAGGTCCTGCAGCAGTTGTAGCGTGCGCCCGGTCTGGTGCGCGGATTCGAGCAGGGATTCGGGTGAGACGTTGAGAAACAGCTTGCCCGGTAACTTTTGCTCATTGAAGCGTTGGCAGGCGCTGCGGCGGCAGGCCAGTTCCAATTCGCTGAGGCGGCCGGCCTGGCGGGCCACGGAAAGCAGCGCAATGGGGGAGTGCAACGGGCTGTTGGAGGGGCCGCGAGTCAAGGCTTCATAACCCACGATGCGCCGTTCGGAAAGGCAGATGATCGGTTGGAACAGGCTGTGCAAACCGCTTTGAGCCAGGATCGAACTCAAGGCACTCAGCTGCTCTGTCGTGGTCATGGCAATCTCTGGCGATAAAAAAAGGACCGGGTGCGCGGCACCCAGTCCTGTATTTCACGACAGACTGATGTCAGTTTGATGACACTCCGACGAGCATCACCATTAAATGGCCATCATTTTAGTGCTTGGCGATCGCCGTGTTGAGTTTCAGGTAATCCAGCAGGATCCGTCCGGTCTCGCTCAGGTAGGCATCGTCTTCCGGCTTGGTTTTCTCCGGCTCGGTGATCAGGTCTTCGTCTTCTTTCTTCAGCTCTTTGAGCGGTTCTTCGCCCTTGGCTTTGCGACGCAGGTTTTCCATGACCAGCTGCTTGGTCTCGATATCGGCATGCTGCGCGCGACGCTCGGCTTCGTTGAGGGTGACGGTTTTCTCCATCATCAACTTCTGCGCCAGGGCCAGCTTGTCGCGGATGAACACGAATTCCGCGTCCTGGGACGAGCGCGCATCGTGGTCGGACTTGAGTTGGGCCAGGTACGGCTTGAACGGGTCCACGGCCGGTTTGATCGCAGGCCGGATGGTGTCCCATGGCATGGCTTCGGGCAGGGCGCTTTCACCGATTTCCTTGGTGTCGATGATCGACGGGTAATCGATGTCAGGCAGCACGCCCTGATGCTGGGTGCTCTGGCCGGAAACCCGGTAGAACTTCGCCAGGGTCAGCTTCAGTTCGCCGTGGTTGAGCGGCTGGATGGTCTGCACGGTGCCTTTGCCGAAGGTCTGGCCGCCGATGATCAGCGCACGGTGGTAGTCCTGCATGGCACCGGCGAAAATTTCCGAGGCCGACGCGGACAGGCGATTGACCAGCAAGGCCATCGGTCCCTTGTAGAACGCGCCCGGGTTTTCGTCTTCCAGCACATCCACTCGGCCATCGGCGTTACGCACGAGCACGGTCGGGCCCTTGTCGATGAACAGGCTGGTCAGCTCGGTGGCTTCCTGCAGGGAGCCGCCGCCGTTGTTGCGCAAGTCGATGACAACGCCGTCGACCTTTTCCTTCTGCAGTTCGGTCAGCAGCTTCTTGACGTCGCGAGTCGTGCTCTTGTAGTCCGGATCGCCAGCGCGGAACGCCTTGAAGTTCAGGTAGAAGGTCGGGATCTCGATGATGCCGATCTTGTAGTCCTTGCCATCCTGCTTGAGGTTGAGGACCGATTTCTTCGCTGCCTGGTCATCCAGATTCACCGCTTCACGGGTGATGGACACGATCTTGCTGGTCTGGTCGTTCGGCGCATTGCTGGCCGGGATGACCTCCAGGCGCACCACCGAGCCTTTCGGGCCGCGGATCAGCTTGACCACTTCCTCCAGGCGCCAGCCGACCACGTCGACCATTTCCTTGTTGCCCTGGGCGACGCCGATGATCTTGTCCGCCGGGCTGACCTGCTTGGTCTTGTCGGCAGGCCCGGCCGGTACCAGGCGCACGATCTTCACTTGATCGTTATCGCTCTGCAGCACCGCACCGATGCCTTCCAGGGACAGGCTCATGTTGATGTCGAAGTTTTCCGCGTTATCTGGCGACAGATAATTGGTGTGCGGGTCGTAGGACATGGCGAAGGTATTGATGTACGCCTGGAAAATATCCTCGGCGCGGGTCTGGTCCAGGCGCGCCAACTGATTCTTGTAGCGCTTGGTCAGGGTTTCCTGGATCTGCTTGGAGTCCTTGCCGGCGATCTTCATGCGCAGCACTTCGTCCTTGACGCGCTTGCGCCATAGGTCATCGAGTTCGGCCGTGCTTTTGAGCCAAGGGGCGTCCTTGCGGTCGACCTGCAAGGTTTCCTTGGCATTGAAGTCGATTTTGTCGACGCCTTTGTTCAGTTCGGCCAGGGTGTAGTCCAGGCGCGCCTTCACGCGGTCCAGGTAACGCTTGTAAATGGTGAACCCGGCGTTCAGGTCGCCGCTCTTGAGGAAATCGTCGAACTGGGTTTTCCACTTGTCGAATTCAGCGATGTCGCTGGCCAGGAAGTAACTGCGCGATGGATCGAGCAGCTTCAAGTAGCTGTCATAGATGATGACCGAGCGCGCATCATCGAGCGGTGGCTTGCTGTAGTGATGGCGCTTGAGCAATTCGACGACGTTAAGGCTGGCAATCACTTCGTCGCGATCGGGCTGAAGCTTGTCCCAGCTGTTGGCTGCGAACGTATCGTTCGACAACGGTAACAGGCCGAGGCCAATGACGAGCGCGAGGGCGGTGCTGGGGAACAGGTGCTTCATGCTGATTCGACGCAGGGACAATTGATAACGCATATTAGGCCGTCTTTGAAGTCGCCGGTTCCATGTGGCCCGGGCGCATAATGCAAGAAAGCCCGGCGTTGAAGCAGCGGGCCCAGTCGAGACTCACTATGGAGGCACCGTGAAAGCATTGCAAGGCGTTGAAGGCCAAGTGGTATGGGCTGATGAGCCAAGTCCGGCATGTGATGTCGGGCAAGTTCGCATCCGTGTGGCGGCCGCCGGCCTGAATCGGGCCGATTTGTTGCAAAAAGCCGGACTTTACCCGCCGCCACCCGGCGCCAGCCAAGTATTGGGGTTGGAGTGTTCGGGGGTGATCAGCGAGGTGGGGCCGGGCTCGTCCTGGCAGGTGGGCGACCGCGTTTGCGCATTGCTGGCCGGCGGCGGGATGGCCGAGGAGGTGGTGGTTGATGGCCGGCATGTGCTGCCGGTGCCGGAGGGCTTGTCACTGGCTGAAGCGGCCGCGCTGCCTGAGGTCTACAGCACCGCGTGGCTGAATCTGTTCCAGTTGGCGGCGCTCAAACCGGGCGAAAAAGTGCTGCTGCACGCCGGTGCCAGCGGCGTTGGTTCGGCCGCTATCCAGCTGTGCAAGGCCTTTGGCAACCCGTGCTGGGTCAGTGTCGGTTCGACCGAGCGGCTGGCCTATTGCGAGGCCCTGGGCGCCCAGGGTGGCGTGGTGCGCACCGACGGCCTGGAGAGTTTGAACGACCTCGGTCCCTTCGATGTGATCCTCGATCCAGTGGGCGGCAACTACGCCAAACTCAACGTGAAACTTTTGTCAGTTGACGGCCGCTGGGTGTTGATCGGCCTGATGGGCGGGCGCTCTACCGAACTCGATCTGGCGCAGGTGCTGGGCAAACGCATCCAATTGCTCGGTTCGACCTTGCGCAGCCGTGACGAGCAGTTCAAGGCCGACCTGATCAGCGAGCTGGGCCAACAGGTGTGGCCGCTGTTTGCCGACAAACGCCTGAACCCGCAACTGGCCCGGACCTTCGCCATCAAGGACGCCGAAGCAGCGTTCGCGGAGCTGGCGACCAACCAGGTGTCCGGGAAGCTTGTGTTGGTGATCGATGAAAGCCTGAGCTGATTCCCGGAGCAGGGTGCGGACTTGTGGGAGCAAAGCTTGCTCGCGAAAGCGATGGATCAGTTTGCATTGATGCTGAATGTACGGCCGCCATCGCGGGCAAGCCTTGCTCCCACATGAGACTTCGGGGGCTCATAGAGCCGGTGTTCACCCCAAACTCCTTGTGGGAGCTGAGCCAAGGCCTCCTATCGACGGTGGCTTGCAACTCTCACCAGCGACCACGGGCAAGCTGACCTTCGGTCGGCAGCCCGTATCCGATGCGCGCGCCCTGCTAGCGTTAACTAATGGGGGATGGGGCAACCGCAACTTTCATTTCACCCGCCAGGTGAAGAGGTTGATCATGGCCATCGCCGAATGGCGCATGCAGGGCGTCGAATTCATTGCCTGCAACTGCAATTGGGGCTGCCCCTGTCAATTCAATGCGCCACCGACCCATGGTCACTGCCAGGCGGTGGCGTCGATGCGAGTGGAACACGGGTATTTCAATCAGGTAGCGCTGGACGGTTTGTGCTGGGCCGCCACCTTCGCTTGGCCGGGCGCCATCCATGAGGGCAACGGCAGTTGTCAGGTGTTCATCGACGAGCGCGCCGACGAGGCGCAACGCCAGTCCTTGCTGACCATCCTCTCTGGACTGGAGAGCGACCCCGGGGCCAATGTGTTTCAAGTGTTCAGCAGCACCATGAGTGAAGCGTTCGAACCGCTGTTCGTGCCCATCACCCTCTCCATCGATGTCGACCAGCGCTTGGCGCACCTGGACATTCCAGGCGTGTTGCAGGCCAGTGGCGAGCCGATCCGCAGCCCGATCGACGGCTCACCTCATCGAGTCCGGCTGTCCCTGCCCAACGGCTTCGAGTTCCTTGAGGCCGAAGTGGCCAGCGGCAGCTACCAGACGCATTCAGCCCTCAAACTACAATCCCAGGGCAGTCATAGCCACCTCGCCCACGTGCACTTCACCGGCCATGGCATAGAGCCGTAATGGCAGAACCTCAGGCGGTGACGCCGAGCAAGCGACTGACAGGCGAGCAGTGGCTGCTCCTGCTCTGCCTGCTCGCGCTGACCGCCCTGGCCTGGCTGCTGCTGTTGCGCATGGCCCGCGACATGAGTGCACCGGGCGGCATGGCCGATGTGGCAATGGCCGGCATGCTCATGCCCTGGAGCCTGAGCGATGCTCTGCTGATGTTCGTCATGTGGGTGGTGATGATGATCGGCATGATGCTGCCCAGCGCCCTACCCATGCTGCTGATCTACCAGCAGATGCTGCACAAGCGCATGCCGGCGCCGCAGCGACACCTGGCCCTGCTGCTGTTCTGCAGCGCCTATGTTCTGGTCTGGGCCGGTTTCGCCCTGGGCGCCACGGCGTTGCAATGGGCGCTCGAGCAGCTCGCCCTGCTCAGTCCGGGGATGCGCAGTACCAGCACCGCCCTGGGCGCCGGCCTGCTGCTGGTCGCAGGTGTTTATCAGTGGCTGCCAAGCAAGGCGGTCTGCCTTGAGCATTGTCGCGGGCCGCTGCATTTTCTGCTCAGCTATTGGCGCCCCGACGTGCTCGGTGGCTGGCGCATGGGGCTGGCCCATGGCGCTTACTGCGTGGGCTGCTGTTGGGCCCTGATGGGCCTGCTGTTCGTGGTCGGTGTGATGAACCTGCTCTGGGTGGCAGTGATCGGTGCCTTCATCCTGCTGGAGAAAAACCTGCCGCAGGGACTCTGGCTCAGTCGTCTCTGCGGTGTGGTGTTGCTCGGCTGGAGCCTGTGGCTGCTGCTGGGCTGAACCTGAATCTTGAACCTGTGGGAGCTGAGCTTGCTCGCGATGGCGGTGTATCAGATAAATCAATGCCGGCTGATTCACCGCTATCGCGAGCAAGCTCGCTCCCACATGAGGCTGCTTATTTCCAGGTATGGATTGGCCACCCGGCCGATTCGGCATGGGCCTTCAATACCGGGTCCGGGTTCACCACATGCGGGTAATCGACCTTGAGCAGCAGCGGCAGGTCATTGCGCGAGTCGGAATAGAAACTTGCGCCTTCCAGGTTCTCTTCCTCGGCATCCAGCCAGTCCAGCAGCCGGGTGATCTTGCCTTCGCGGTAGGTCAGGGTGCCCACGGTCTGGCCGCTGTACACCCCATGGGTCACTTCAAGTTCGATCGCCAGGATCTCGTCGATACCCAGGCGTTCGGCAATTGGCTTGACCAAGTGCGTGCCCGAGGCCGAGATCACCAGGATCCGGTCACCGGCCTTGCGGTGTTCGGCGATGGTCTTGGTGGCGTCGCTGAAGATGATCGGTTCGATGAAGTCTTCCACCCACGGCGCCACCAGGTGCTCGATCTCCTCGGGGGTGCGACCGATCATCGGCTCCAGGCTGAAGTCCATGTACGCTTCCATGCGCAGCTTGCCGTGGCTGTAGGCGTCCATCAGCTCGTTGTTGCGCCGCATGAAGGACTCGGGATCAACCCAGCCCAGGCGTCCCATCTGTTCGCTCCAGAGGGTGGCGCAGTCGCCGTGGATCAGGGTTTCGTCCAGATCAAAAATTGCCAGGGCCATCAGCGCGTTTCCTTTTCAAAATCAGTTTCAAAATCAACAAAGCCGTCAGGCTACCTCACACAGCGCCGACGGATCGATGGAAAGTGACAACCGTGCGCCATCGGGGTGCAGGTCGGCGGCCGAACGATTGAGCACATCCACCACCAATTCCACGCCACGGGCCTCAACCCGGTAGCGAATCACGTTGCCCAGCAGACTGTGGCTGCGGATCAGCGCATCGGCCTCGCCATTGCGGCTCAGCTCGATGGCTTCCGGGCGGATGGCGATACGGCCACTCACCGGCCGTTGCAGCAGTTTGGTCGCGCTGTCGGCATCCAGCAGGTTGTAGTTGCCGATGAAACCGGCGGCAAAGACGTCGATTGGCGCTGTGTAAAGGGTTTCGGCATCGCCGCTTTGTACGATCTTTCCCTGGTTCATCAGGAAAATCCGGTCAGACATGGTCAGGGCTTCTTCCTGGTCGTGTGTGACGAAGATCGTGGTCAGGCCCAACTCACGCTGGATCTGTCGGATCTGTTCGCGCAGGTGCTTGCGAATCCGTGCGTCCAGGGCCGACAGCGGCTCGTCCAGCAGCAACAGGCGCGGCCGGGTCACCAGGGAGCGGGCCAGGGCGACGCGCTGGCATTGGCCGCCGGACAGTTGATGGGGGTAGCGCGCGGCAAAATCATGCAGCTCCACCAGGCGCAGGATCTCCAGCACACGCTGGCGGCTGTCCGAGGCGTCGACTTTTTGCATGCGCAGGCCGAAGGCGACGTTCTGCTCCACGGTCATGTTGGGGAACAAGGCGTAGCTCTGGAAGACCATGCCGATCCCGCGTTTCTGCGGGCTCAATGGGACGATGTCTTGCCCGTCGAGGATGATCTGGCCGGCATCCACCGCGGTCAGGCCGGCAATGCAGCGCAACAGCGTGGATTTGCCGCAACCGGAAGGGCCGAGGAGGGTGACGAATTCGCCCTTGCGGATCTCGCAATTGATGTCGCTGAACACCGGCGTACCGGCGTAGCTTTTTTGCAGGTGTTGGACGCTGACGTAGCTCATTGGCTTTTGTCCTTGCTCAAGATGTTGGCCGCCCAGGTCAGGACCAGTACGAAGAGGAAGTAGGAAATCACCAGCGCACTGGTGAAGTGACCGCTGCTGTTGCGCATGTTGTTCAGGTACACCTGCAGGGTTTCATAGCGGGTGCCAACGAGGATGTTGGCAAACACGAATTCGCCGAACAGGAACGAGAAGGACAGCAGCAGCGCCACCATCAGGCCCTTGCGCAGGTTCGGCAGCACCACCAGGAATGCGGCCTGGAAGGTGCTGGCGCCGAGCAGTTGGGCGGCGTCCATCAGGTCGCGCAGGTTGATGGCTTGCAGGTTGTTGGTGATCGCCCGGTACATGAACGGCAGGGCGACGGTGAAGTAGCAGCCGATCAGGATCCACGGCGTACCGACCATCGCCAGCGGCCCGGAGCCGTAGAGTTGCAACAGCCCCACCGATGACACCACCGGCGGCACCGCGAAGGGCAGCAGGATGAGGATGTTCATCAGGGCGTCGAGCTTGGGGAAGTGGTAATGCACCACGAACAGCAACGGCAGGATCAGCACCACCGAAAGCACCAGCGCACCGACGCAAACCAGCAGCGATTGACCGAAGGCGTGGAGAAAACGCGGATCGCTCCACAACTGTACATACCATTTGAACGTGAAGCCGCTGGGCAGCACGGTGGCCGACCAACTGCTGGCGATGGAGTAGACGAGCGTGCCGGCCAGGGGCAGCAGCAGGATGGCGAACAGCAGGTACACCACCACCCGATGATAGAGCCCGACGGAGCCCGGTTCAGCGCGAGACATGGTAGCTCCTCTTGAGCAGCAACTGATGGACGATGGTGACCACGGTCATCAACGCCACCAATATCACGGCCAGGGCACTGGCCATGTTCGGGTCGAGGGAAATGTCGCCAGAGACCATGGCGGCGATGCGAATCGGCAGCACGTTGAAGTTGCCGGTGGTCAGCGCATAGACCGTGGCGTAGGCGCCGAGGGCGTTGGCCAGCAGGATCACGAAGGTGCCCAGCAGCGCCGGGGTCAGCACCGGCAAGCCAATGTGTCGCCAGAACTGCCAGCCGTTGGCGCCCAGCAGCTCGGCGGACTCGCGCCAGTCTTCGCGCAGGGCGTCGAAGGCCGGATAGAGCAGCAGCACGCCCAGGGGGATCTGGAAGTAGGTGTAGAGGATGATCAACCCGGTTTTCGAGTACAGGTTGAAATCCTCGATGATCCCCGCCTGTTTGAGCATGATCGTGATGCTGCCGTTGAACCCGAGCAAAATGATGAAGGCGAAGGCCAGGGGCACGCCGGCGAAGTTGCTGGTCATGTTGGCGAAGGCGTTGACGAAGTTGCGCAGCCGCGAATCCACCCGGCGCAGGGAGTAGCTGCCCAGCACGGCGATGACGATGCCGAACACACTGGACCAGAAGCTGATCTCCAGGCTGTGCTGGATCGCTTGCAGGTAGAACTTGGAACTGAAGATCTTGCTGAAGTTGGCCAGGCCCCAGCCGAACTCTTCCGATTCCAGGCTGTTGACCAGCACCCAGAGCAGCGGGGCGATCTGGAACACGATGAAGAAAATCGCGAAGGGCACCAGGCACAACGCTGCCAGCCATTTGCCGCGCGTCATGGCGTTCACTTGAGTAACTCCTGGCAGTAGGGTTTGTCGTGGTCGACGCCGAGCAATTGGCAAATGGTGCCGCACAGTTCGGTCTGCCGGGGCGTGGCGGCGGGATCGAAACTGAAGCCGCTGCCCAGGACAAACAGCGGCACTTCCCGTTCTTCGGCCAGCAGGCCGTTATGGGAGCGATCGTTGTTCATGCCGTGGTCGGACGTCACCAGCACCTGGTAACCGGCGTCGAGCCAGGCTTGCAGGTAGACCGCCAGGTTGATGTCGGCGGAGCGGGCGCTGTTGCGGTATTGCGGGGTGTCGAGGCCGTGCTTATGGCCGGCGTCGTCGATGTTCATCGGGTGCACCAGCAAAAAGTTCGGCAAGTAGCGCTGGCGCAGGTGTTCGGCGTCGGCGAACAGATGGGAATCGGGGTAATGGTCATTCCAATAGAAATGCCCGTGTTGAATCGGCAAGTCGGGGTTGTCGGTGTGACGATCGCGACCGGCCACGAAGGGCGAAACGTTATAGAGCTCGCTGACCCAGTGATACGCCGCGGCCGCCGTACTCAAGCCGGCCTGGGTGGCGTAGTGGAAAATGCTGCGCTGGTTCGACAGGCGCGAGACGTTGTTGTGCACGATCCCGCTGTCGATGGGCACGACGCCGGTGAGGATGCATTCGTAGAGCGGACGGGACAGGGCGGGCAACTCACATTCCAGTTTGTAGAGGGCCGCGCGTCCTGCGCCGACGTAAGCCTGCAAATGCCCCATGGCATGCCGGGCGACCTCATGGTTGAGACCGTCGAGCACCACCAGGATGACGTTGTGCTTCATGGGTACCGGGACTCCGGGCAGATACCAGAAAACTCGAATCCCCCAAGCTCCACTGTAAGAGCAGGCCTGTGGGAGCAAAGCTTGCTCGCGATGCTGGCGATACGGTACTACTTCAAGACCGTGTCATCGTTTATCGCGAGCAAGCTTTGCTCCCACAGGGACTGCTCCACAGTTGGGTGCCCAGTGGATATCCGAGCGGGAGCGACCGCCTTATTGCATGTTGATGATCACTTCTTCCTGCCACTTCTGCGGCAGTGCCTTGGAAGTCTTCTCCCAAGCATCCGCGTCCTTGATCGGGGTCACGCCTTTGTACTGCTCGTTCGGCAGCAGCTTGGCCTTGACCTCTGCCGGCAGGGTCAGGTGCTCGGCGCGGATCGGACGGGCGTTGCCCTTGGCCAGGTTGATCTGGCCGGCGTCGCTGAAGATGTACTCGCGGGCCAGCTTGGCGGCGTTCGGGTGCTTGGCGTATTTATTGATGATGGTGGTGTAGCCGGAGATGACCGAGCCGTCGGACGGAATCAGCACAACGTAGTCATCCGGGTTGGCCATCTTGGCCTTGTAGCTCAGGCCGTTGAAATCCCAGACCACGCCGACTTCGACTTCACCTTTTTCCATCGTGGAGATAGTCGGGTTGGCCATGGACAGGCGTCCTTGCTTGGCGATCTCGGCGAACATCAACAGTGCCGGCTGGACGTTCTTCTCGTCGCCACCATTGGCCAGGGCGGCTGCCAGCACGCCGTTGGCGGCTTGGGCAGCGGTGCTCACGTCACCGATGGAGACTTTGTATTTGCCGGTCTTCAGGTCCGCCCACTTGGTCGGTACTTCGGAGCCGTGCAGCAGCTTCTTGTTGACGATGAACGCGATGGTGCCGGTGTAGGCCAATGCCCAGTTGCCGTCCTTGTCCTTGGCCCAGGCAGGGACTTGTTCCCAGGTACTTGGCTTGTAGGGTTGGACCACGCCCTGCTTGACCGCGATCGGGCCGAACGCCGCACCGACGTCGCCGATGTCGGCGCTGGCGTTGTCTTTCTCGGCGGCGAACTTGGCGATTTCCTGGGCCGAGCTCATGTCGGTGTCGATGTGTTTCAGGCCGTAGAGCTTGGCCAAGTCGTCCCAGGTGCCTTTCCAGTTTGCCCAGTCATCGGGCATGCCGACGCTGTTCACGGCGCCTTCCGCTTTCGCAGCGGCTTCCAACGTTTTCAGATCGGTGTCAGCGGCCATGGCGGCGGTGCACATGGCAATGGTCGAGCCTAACAGTGATGCCAGGAAAAGCTGTTTCATCCGAAGCTCCTATGGGCGTTTTCAACGCTGCGATTGCGGTTGTGTTGGTCTAGGTCAGCAATACCTGAGCCAATGTAGGCGAGCCCTGTGACATTTTGATGTCGGTTCAGGATCTCCCGGGAAATGTCAGGCTCGTGAGGGTTGGCTGCGAATTAAGCGTAGACCATGGTTAAACAGCTGATCTGCAAGGACTTGGCCGTTAATTTGCACGCTTGCAAAACGACCGTTCGGCGGCTCTGTCATCTGCCAGTCATGTGCAGTGCCTAGGCTTGCTGGACCCAGAAACGGGTCGATGAACCGTCGATCTTGCCCCGAAACAGTGCTGGTCTAGTCCAGATAGGTAACGTTGATGCGCATCGATGCAACCAAAGCGGTGACAGCCATCGGACAGGTCCTGCAAGAGCAGCTCGACCACGGGTTGCTGGCGCCCGGCAGCAAATTGCCGGCCGAGCGCAAGCTCAGTGAGTTGTTCGGGACCACGCGCATTACCGTGCGTGAGGCGTTGTTGCAGCTCGAAGCCCAGGGGCAGATTTATCGGGAGGAGCGCCGGGGCTGGTTCGTCTCGCCGCCGCGCCTGGCCTACAACCTGATGCAGCGCAGCCATTTCCACGCCATGGTCGCGGCCCAGGGGCGTGTGCCTTCTACCCAAGTGATTTCGGCGCGTCTGCAACCCGCTTCGGCGGCGGTGTGCGCCTGGTTGCAGTTGCCGGCGTTGTCCAGCGTGATCCAGATCTGCCGCGTGCGGCGTATCGACGAGCGGCTGGTGCTGTACGTCGAGCACTACCTGAACCCGCAGTATTTTCCGGACATCTTGGGGTTCGACCTCAACCAGTCCATCACCGAGCTGTACGCCCGCCATTACGACCTGCACTACGGCCGAGTGAAGTTTGAAATCGTGCCCACCTCTCTACAGCCGGAAGCGGCAGCGGCGTTGAAGGTTTCGGTGGGCAGCCCCGGGCTTCGTATTGCACGGGTCAACTATGACCAGCATCAGCGGCTGATCGATTGCGACCTGGAGTTCTGGCGACACGATGCGATCCATGTCGGCGTGGATGTGCCGGAGCAACCTGAGCCGGAACAATCGCCGACAGCCTGAGACAGGGTCAGAGCGACTCGTTGAGCTTGCTCAGGATCTTGATCACCACCGTGGCGAGGATCAACAACATGCCGATCCACATGGCAAAGACCCCGACGTTCTTGTCACGGAAGTTGAAGCCGATGGCCAGCAGGATCATGCCGGCAATGATGGGCACCAGCATGGCGTTGAACGAAGACATCGAGATCATGGCGACAGCCTTGTCGGGGAAGGATAAGGCCAGTCTAGTTGGGGTTTTGTCGGGGTGTGCTGATGTATGTCACATCGCCCTCATTCCCGAGGCAAACACTGTGTGGGAAGAAAACTGTGTGGGAGCAAAGCTGTGTGGGAGCAAAGCTTGCTCGCGATGAAGGCAACTCGGTCTTTCCAGAAATAGAGTCGCCTTCATCGCGGGCAAGCCTTGCTCCCACAGGGCTCATCATGCCTTCGGGGCAACTATGGCAACTCGCGAGAGGCGTAGAACGCGCTCAGCACCTTCACCAGATGCGCCAGGTCATGGCTGCCGCACAGTTCGCGGATCGAATGCATGGCGAAGGTCGGCAGGCCGATGTCCACGGTACGCACGCCCAGCTGGCTGGCGGTGATCGGGCCGATGGTCGAACCGCAGCCCATGTCGCTGCGCACCACGAAGCTCTGCACCGGCACTTCTTCAGCCATGCACAGGTGGCGGAAGAACCCGGCGGTTTCGCTGTTGGTGGCGTAGCGCTGGTTGCTGTTGACCTTGATCACCGGGCCGGCGTTGAGCTTGGGGCCATGGTTGGCGTCGTGCTTGTCGGCATAGTTGGGATGCACGCCGTGGGCGTTGTCCGCTGAAACCAGCAGGGATTTCTGAATGGTGCGGACGAATTCTTCACCTTCAGGCAGCAGGCGACGCAGGGTCTGTTCCAGCATCGGACCGTCGGCGCCACAGGCCGAGCACGAGCCGACCTCCTCGTGATCGTTGCACACCAGCACGCAGGTTTCTTCGGTGTCGGCGTTCAGCAAGGCTTGCAGGCCGGCGTAGCACGACAGCAGGTTGTCCAGGCGCGCGCCGGCAATGAAATCGCCGTGCAGGCCAATGACCGCAGCGCTTTGCGTGTCATAGAAGCTCAACTCGTAATCGAGCACCACGTCGGCATTCAGGCCATGTTCGCGGGCCAGTTGATCGGTGAGCACAGCACGGAAGTCAACGCGTTCGTCACCGGCGAACTGGGCAAGGATCGGCGGCAGCTCATTCTGCGGGTTGATGGCCCAGCCCTGGTTGGCTTCGCGATTGAGGTGGATGGCCAGGTTCGGAATCGTGGCGATCGGCGCCTTGAAATCGATCAACTGGCTTTCGACCTTGCCGTCGCGACGGAAGGTCACGCGCCCGGCCAGGGACAGGTCGCGGTCGAACCACGGCGCCAGCAGCGCGCCGCCGTAGACTTCCACACCCAGTTGCCAGAACCCGTGGCGTTGCAGTTCCGGCTGCGGCTTGACCCGCAGGCAGGGGCTGTCGGTGTGGGCGCCGACCAGGCGGATGCCGTCGTGCAACGGGGAGTTGCGGCCGAGCTTGAAGGCGATAATCGAGGAGTCGTTGCGCGTGACGTAATAGCGACCGTTGGCCTCGGTGGCCCAGGTCTCGCGTTCGTCAAGACGCTGATAGCCTGCCGCCTCCAGGCGCTTGGCGAGGCTGGCGGTGGCGTGGAACGGGGTAGGGGAGGCCTTGAGAAAGTCGATCAGGCCCTGGTTCAACTCTGCGCGCATAAATAACTCCAGACAGCAATGGGCGGGAGTTTACCGTATTGGCAGCCCGCGTTGCAGAGCTGTTCTCCGTCATGGATTGTTGTGCGGCCTCGATATATCGATCAGCCCGAGGCCATGATTCGCTTGCGCAGGTGCGCCATGATCAACGTCTTGTCTTGAGCCTTGGATGGCTCCGGTAGGTGCTGCGGCCAATGCTCCAGTTGGCCGAACAGCTGTTGCCGGAGCTCCGGATTCAGCCGAAGAATCTCCCTTGATGCCGAATCCCACCAATGGTGCCGGCTAAGGTCGAAGTAAGGATTCTCTGGCGCCGCGCTGCCATACAACAGGTCGCGACCGATCTTGTTCAAGGCGCCGCGCTGACCGCGCAATTGCCATTTTATCTTCAGGCGCCGCCAGGTCGATGGGGATGGCCGGGTGCGTGGTACGTCATGGCTGCGCTCGACCAACTGCGCGCTGAAAGCCTCGCCGTGTTGGGCAAAGAAATGCGCATGCATGGTGTGGAAAAAGCGTTTCTCACCGAAGTAGTGATAAACGAATTTTTTGCTTTCTTTAACGGTCTTGGTGTGCAGCGCGAACGAAATCGCGATCTGTTCGATGGTATGGATGTCGAAGCCATCCTCGGTCCATTCATCGATCAGTCCGATGGCCTGGGCAAGCAGCGCAGCGTCGTTGTCGGTCACGCCGCATAGGCCGCTGTTGTAGAGATTGAAGCTACTGCTCGGAGTGATGCCGTGGGCGCGCAGGTGCGTCCCCAACGTTTGGTAACTCTCTCGCTTGCAGACGTAATCCCACTTGTATTCCAAGCGGTCCATCAGGTATTGCCCTGGCTCGATTTGCTTGAATAGCAGGTCGGGGTCGGCGAAAAATAGCGTGTCGGTGTCGACAAACAGGGTTTTTTCCGCCAGCTTCAGGCCTGACGCTATGGCACAGGCTTTGCGCCGATGTATGTAACCGTTGTTGCCTTGCCACTCGCTTAGCAGTTGGGGAGACAGCGCGAGTGTCTCGACCGGCCAGCCCAGGTAATCCTCAGGCCGGTCGGTCAGGATCCTGATGCTGGGAAGGGTGGATGGATTACCATGAGCAAGGGCCGTCAGGATACTGATGACGAACTTTTTTGACGGGTGTTCCCTGAAAATTAATAACCTGCATGTGAAGCCTTTATCTCCAGACAGCAATGGCCGGGAGTCTACCCTATCAATTAACGACATTGCAGGACCAATGCCGCGCCCCGGATGGGTCAGCCGAGCATAAGCCGGCCTTGCAAAAAAAACTCACGACGTTCCTTGCGGCCCAGGTGACTGTGCTTGCTGACTTGGTACACCTCGTTGAAGTTATCCATCGACACCGTTGGCTTCTGCCTGAGAAATTCCCTCACCAGGCTGTCATAACGGGCTTCGGTGATTAGCTTGTAAATCTCACGGTGATAAAGGAAACCGAGCTGGAAGCCAAGTGTTTCACTGAGGTATGGCGTCGACCGTGAGAAGCAATTCTCAAAATCGATGGCCTTGAGTGGCCCTTTTCCATCAGTAGGCTGCATGAGGTTGCCCACCCAGAAATCCATGTGGCTGATGTTCCTGCTCGTTAGAGAATCCAGAAGTTGGAAAGCTTTTCGGATGAATGTTTCGATTTGCCCGGGGTGTTCGGCCAACCATTTCTTGCCGTCTATGTGGTCTTCCAGCAACTGGGTAATAAGGAAGTAATCCTGAGCCAGGCCCAGTCCACTCCTTGTGTAGCCAAACCCCAGCAGCGCCGACGTCTCAATGCCTCGTTCCTCGGCATGCAGCATGTTCTGCAATTCTTCCAATGGCCAGTCGAAGCGTCCGTTGCGCTGGGGCGTACCCAAGGTGATGCGAACTTTGCTTTTAAAGCTGTCCAGGCGCTGTACCTTGGCGAACAATGATTGCTCGCTGCCTGGGATGATCGCTGTCGTGCGCGTCTCGGCACACTTGCGGCGATTGGTGATCAACTGCCGCAGCGAGTGCTCGATGTGGTGACAAGGTTTTTGCCGAAAATGTAGATCGGTATTCAAAAAACGAAAGGTGAAAGGGTAGTTCTGCTGAAGCATCGCGAGGTATGGCACGGGCATCCTGCCTGAGTGGGAAGTAGCATCATTCTAAATTCTTAATTCCAAGTGTAAATTTTTTACTGTTTTTTGTAGGAATTTTTACAGCCCAAGGCTTGCTCGTTGACTCCATAGAGTCGCTTGAGACGTCAGCCTAAAACGGCGCAGGGCACTCGAAGCGCAGGCGCTCGCCGCTTTGCGGATGGGTGAAGCTCAGCATGCTGGCGTGCAGGCATAAGCGCGGCCAGGCAGCGAGGGCCTGCGGGTGGGCGTAGAGCCCGTCGCCCAGCAAGGGGTGGCCGATGGAGAGCATGTGCACGCGCAGTTGATGCGAGCGCCCGGTAATCGGCGTGAGTTCGACCCGGCACCAATCGCCGCAACGTTCCAGCACGCGCCAGAAGGTCAGGGCGTGTTTGCCGTGCTCATGGTCCACCACATGCCGAGGTTTGGTCGGCGGGTCGTAGCGCAAGGGCAGGTCGATGCTGCCGCTGTCCAGCTCCGGTTGGCCCCAGCACAGCGCCGTGTAGGCCTTTTCGGTTTCGCGATCATGAAACTGCCGGGACAGTTCGCGATGGGTGTCCGGGTCGCGGGCCAACAGGATGATGCCGGAGGTTTCCCAGTCCAGTCGGTGCACGATTCGCGCTTCCGGATAGCCGTTTTCCTGCAGACGGGTGATCAGGCAGTCCTTGTTGTCGTCGGCCCGGCCGGGCACGGAGAGCAACAGGGTCGGCTTGTCGACCACCAGGACAGCGGCGTCCTGATGAATGATGCGGATGTTGGACAGGGGCATTGAAAACAGTCTCGTTACAAACGCCAACGGCGGCTCGGGCCCTTTTTTCCTAACCCTGTGGGAGCACAGGGTGAAGAACTTTGGGGCCCGAGCCGCCGTGGCTACCGCAGGATCTATCAGCGATCCGGCAGGGTGATGTTGAGTTCCAGGATCGAGCAGCTGCCCTGGCTTTCCAGTGCCACATGCACGTCATCGCTACCGATGTTGACGTATTTGCGGATCACTTCCACCAGTTCCTTCTGCAAGGCCGGCAGGTAGTCAGGGGTGCTGCGTTGGCCGCGTTCGTGCGCCACGATGATCTGTAGACGCTCTTTCGCGACCGAGGCGGTACTGGGCTTTTTGTTGGCACGAAAGAAGTCAAAAAGGTTCATTACCTACCTCCAAACAGGCGCTCGAAGAAACCCTTCTTCGTTACATCGAGGAAACGATGCTCCACGGTTTTGCCCAGCAGGCGATCAACGGCATCGCTGTATGCCTGGCCGGCATCGCTCTGGTCGTCGAGAATCACCGGCACGCCAGAGTTGGAAGCCTTGAGTACCGCTTGGGATTCCGGAATGACACCCAGCAGGGTGACGGCGAGGATTTCCTTGACGTCTTCGACGCCGAGCATTTCGCCATCGCTGACCCGTTGCGGGTTGTAGCGGGTCAGCAGCAGGTGTTCCTTGATCGGCTCTTCGCCCTTTTCGGCACGACGGGATTTGCTCGCCAGCAGGCCCAGCATGCGGTCGGAGTCACGGACCGACGACACTTCCGGGTTGGTCACGACAATCGCTTCGTCAGCGAAGTACATGGCCAGGTGGGCACCTTTCTCGATACCGGCCGGGGAGTCGCACACCACGAACTCGAAGTCTTCCTTGAGTTGCATCAGCACTTTTTCCACGCCTTCCTGGGTCAGCGCGTCTTTGTCGCGGGTCTGACTGGCGGCCAGCACGTAGAGGTTCTCAAGGCGCTTGTCCTTGATCAGGGCTTGTTGCAGGTTCGCTTCGCCATTGACTACGTTGACGAAGTCATAGACCACGCGACGCTCGCACCCCATGATCAGGTCCAGGTTACGCAGGCCGACGTCGAAGTCGACGATGACTGTCTTGTGGCCGCGCAGAGCGAGGCCGGTACCGATAGCGGCGCTGGTGGTGGTCTTACCCACACCACCCTTGCCGGATGTAACCACGAGAATCTTGGCCAAGGTGTTTCACCCCTAAGGAAAAAGGACTTTGTCAGTCCCTGAAAAACATCTCTGGAAAACTGCTGCAATTGGACAGGCTTGGCTGGAATCGGATGTCGGGCGGGGTTTACCTCCGGTAAACACTGCCTGATCCTTTTTCCTACGTCGTTTAAGCCGTTTTCGCTCGTTTTAGAGATGCTTGGAAAATGCGGCAGTATCCGTTAAAGCCGAATGATGTTCAACACGTCGCCCGACAGGCTGATCTGAACGCCGGCCCCCCACAACGGATCGCGGCGCAAATCCTCGGAGACCTTGTACTGTCCGGCGATGGAGACCAGTTCAGCGCTCAATTGCTGACAGAAGATCCTGGCTTTCGTATCCCCCTTGACGCCGGCCAGCGCTCGACCGCGCATCGGGCCGTATACATGGATGTTGCCATCGGCCAGAAGTTCCGCCCCCGGACTGACCGAGGACACGATGACCAGATCGCCACCCTGGGCATAGATCTGCTGCCCGCCGCGCACTGGCGAAGTGATGACGCGCGTCGGCCTGATGGTGGGCTCCGGTGGTTTTTCCGGGGCTTTCTTCGCTTCGACCGGGCTCAGCTCAAGCACGCGCTCCCGGGCGCCGGACGGCGGCAGCACCGGAATGTCCACGGCGATGGCAGCGGCGATGTCTTCGATGCGGCTGGCACGGATCGCCAGCGTGCGCAGACCGTGCTGGCGGCAAACGCGCATCAGGCCTGGCAGATCCACCGCGCCTTCGCCGGCCGGCAGTTTGTCCAGGGCCAGCACCAGTGGGGCGTTGCTGAAAAAATTCGGGGCCTGGGCGACTTTCGCCGCCAGTTGCCGGTCAAGGCTGTCCAGGTCGTTGCGGGCCAGCTCCAGCACCGTAATGGCGAGCATGCTGCCCTTCAGCTGGAACACGGGATCTTGGTCTAGCGGTTCGGTTTGGCTCATGGTCGGCGTACAACGGCTTGTCACTAAAAGTGCCGAGACTTATAACGAGATCGTCCGCCAGCCGCAACCCGGGTCGAACAATGTAGAATGCGCGGCCCATGTCTTAATGGAAGCTGTAATGGATCGCCCGCGTTTTCGAACTGCATTTTTTCATCCGCGTTTCTGGCTGCTGTGGTGCGGCCTGGGGCTGTTGTGGCTGATCGTCCAGTTGCCTTATCCGTTACTGCTGCGGGTCGGACGTGCATTGGGTGCGCTGATGTACCGGGTGGCCGGCGACCGACGGCGCATCGCCCGTCGCAACCTGGAACTGTGTTTCCCGCAAAAGTCCGCTGCCGAGCGCAAGCGGCTGCTCAAGGATAACTTTGCCTCCACCGGCATCGCCTTTTTCGAAATGGCGATGAGTTGGTGGTGGTCGCGTTCGCGGCTGGCGAAACTGGCCCATGTCGAAGGGCTGGAGCACCTCAAGCAGGCCCAGCGCGAGGGCAAGGGTGTGATCCTGATGGCGCTGCATTTCACCACGCTGGAAATCGGCGCGGCCTTGCTCGGCCAGCAGCACACCATCGACGGCATGTACCGCGAGCACAAGAACCCGCTGTTCGACTACATCCAGCGCCGGGGCCGCGAGCGGCATAACCTCGATTCCCTGGCGGTGGAGCGTGACGACGTGCGCGGCATGCTCAAGCTGCTGCGGGCCGGGCGTGCGATCTGGTATGCGCCGGACCAGGATTACGGCGCCAAGCAAAGCGTGTTCGTACCGCTGTTCGGCGTCCAGGCCGCGACGGTCACCGCTACCAGCAAGTTCGCCCGCCTGGGCAAGGCGCTGGTGGTGCCCTTCATTCAGGAACGCCTGGCCGACGGCAGTGGTTATCGCCTGGTGATCCAGGCCCCGCTGACGGATTTCCCAGGCGAGACCGAGGAAGCCGATTGCATCCGCATCAACCAGTGGGTCGAGCAGTCGGTGAGTGATTGTCCCGAGCAATACCTCTGGGCCCACCGGCGCTTCAAGAGCCGTCCGCCGGGCGAGCCCAAGCTGTACGACAAGCGCGATTGAGCCAGCAGTCCGCCATTTTTCAGCAGCACCTTGAGCACGGAGCATTGCGATGACCCCAGCTGAACCGGTTACAGGTTTGATTCTTTCCGGCGGCGGGGCTCGAGCGGCGTATCAGGTAGGCGTACTGGCGGCCATCGCCGAATTGTTGCCGGACGGGGCGCGAAATCCGTTTCCGGTGATCGTCGGCACGTCGGCGGGGGCGATCAACGCGGTCAGCCTGGCGAGCGGGGCGATGGACTTCAAGACCGCCATCGAGCGGCTGACGGCGTTCTGGCAAACGGTGCGCAGCCATCAGGTCATGCGCAGCGACTGGCGGGGCGTTATTGCCCAGGCCAGGCGTTTCATCATTCATAGCCTGCTGGGCCTGGGGCCCAAGTTGCCGGTGGCGCTGATCGACAGTTCGCCGTTGCGCGAACTGCTCCAGGCCCAATTCCATGCCTCGGGCATCGAGCAGGCCATCGCCGAGCAGCAATTGCGGGCAGTGGCGGTGACGGCGTTCGGTTATGAGTCCGGCCAGGCCGTCACCTTCTATCAGGGGCGCGGGACCATTGATGCCTGGCTGCGCCACCGGCGTATTGGTGTGCCGACGCAGTTGTCGGTGGAGCACCTGTTGGCCAGCTCGGCGATTCCGTTGCTGTTCGCGCCGGTCAGGATCGGCCCGCAATACTTCGGTGACGGCGCGGTGCGGCAGTCGGCGCCCATCAGCCCGGCGTTGCACCTGGGGGCCAATCGCGTGCTGGTGATCGGCGTCAGCGGCAACCCCCGTGGCGCCGGCGGGCAGGATCCCTCCGAGCGCAGCTACACCGGTCTGCAACCGACCTTGGCGCAGATCGGCGGCCATATGCTCAACAGCACGTTCATTGACAGCCTGGAAAGCGACATCGAGTTGCTTGAGCGCCTGAACGGTTTCAGTCACCTGTTGCCTGATGACGTACCGGCCCACGCCCTCGGCGCGGCACCAGTAGATGTGCTGGTGATCTCACCCAGCCAGCCGATCGACGAAATCGCCGCCCGCCATCGCCAGGAACTGCCCCGTGCGTTGCGGTTATTCTTGCGCGGGCCGGGCGCGACCAAGACCAGCGGCGCGGGGGTGCTGAGCTACTTGCTGTTCGAGGCGGGGTATTGCAGCGAACTGATCGAGCTGGGACGCCAGGATGCGTTGGCGCAGCGTGAGGCGTTGAGTCGGTTCCTGGGGTTGGAGCAGGGGTAACTGATCCACCGCAATCGCGAGCAGGCTCGCTCCCACAGTAGATCTTCAGTGGACACAAAATCTGTGTACGACATAAATCCACTGTGGGAGCGAGCCTGCTCGCGATGACGGCGGCACATCCAGCATCGACTCAGGCTGACCCACCGCTATCGCGAGCAAGCCCGCTCCCACAAAAGCTGTGCGGTGACTTCTGGATCCCAATGAATCAGATCAGAAATGGTACTTCAGCAAGAAGCTGGTATTGCTCTGGTTGGTCTTGAACCCGTCGCTGTCTTCGATCCCGTACTTGTTCTTCCAGTAGTCATACTCCACACCCACATACAACTGCTTGGCGCCGAGCTTCAACGCCTTGCCCAGGTCATATTTGATCTGCGGGTTGATGTGCAGGTTGGCGTGGTAGGTGCCCTTGGAGTTGGTGTCGTTGTCCACCACCCAGTCGATGAAACCGTCGATCAGGATGTCGGATGAACCCACCGGGAGGGTGTAGGCCCAGGTCGGGGTGATCTGCCAGACGTTGTCGCCGGCGCGTGGGCCTTCGGTCTGGCGGTTGTAGAAGTTCAGCTGGAAGTAGTCGAAGCCGGGAATCGCCAGGTCGAAGCCCGGGCCGATCAGGTAGGACTCGTTGTCGCCTTCGCCGAACTCATACGTCATGGCCAGCAGCACATCCTTGATCGGGCCCAGCTCCAGCTTCTGGTCGAAGATCTTGCCGAACGACAGGCGTGGGCTGAACTCGCCGTAGTAGGTGTTCGGGCCGGACTGGCTGTCGTCCTGGCCGTTATAGAAGATCCGATCGAGGAAGAAGAAGTTGTCCCCGTATTTCCAGGCGTCGGCGTGTTCGAAGGTCACGGTCTGCTGGATGCGCGGGTTGACCTGGAAATCCTTGCCGTACAGGTAGGTGAGACTGTTGTTCTGCCACTGGAACAGGTCATCGGCCATGGCTTGGCCCCCGGCCAGCAAGGATCCCGCGAGTATCAGGCTGGTGCACGTACGTTTCATTCGGTTTGCTCCCAAAGGTAAGTGGTACCGCTTTTTTTTCAGGTCAGCGCTCTGGTGTGGCGCCTTTTTCCATGGATGAAAAAACATCCGTTCGGTCAGCTTTTTGAGCGTGGCGAATGCTGATAGCAAGAGCTGAGCCAAGGCCGGGGGAAACCCGGAAAAAGACTCATCCAGCTGTTTGGAACAGTCGAAAGAGATGTGTTCAGAAGGGCGCTTATTCTATCCGCCGACGCCTGGATAAGTTGGCGGAGCGGTCAAGATCGGAGGGGTTTTTTGTGTCGGCCGGTTTCGAACGGCCGCGCAGGGTGCGGGCTTGCACCACAGGCCTCAAGTGCCCTGCAACGGCGCATGCGCGGCGAATTTGGGGCGTGATGGAGGGGCTGGGTCATCGGGTGCTTTCCTCTTGTTTTTATTGTTGAGGCGCAGGCAGTCGCTGACGGGCGGCCGGTGGTGAGCCGGTCGGCCTGTCAGCGGTATGACATGTGACGCTATTGGCGCGCGAGGTTCAGTTGGTCCGCGCGCCCTGGTTGATCCACGCGCCGATCAGATCGCGTTCCTGCTGGGTCATCTGGGTGATGTTGCCCAATGGCATGATCTGGCTGGTGACGGCCTGGGCCTGGATGCGCGCGGCCTGTTGCTGGATCTGCTGCGGGGTGTCGAACATCACTCCACCTGGCGCGGCGCTGAACAACGGGCTGGTGGGCTTGGCCGAATGGCAGACCGAGCAGCGTTCCTGGATCACGCTGTGGACCTTCTCGAACGAAGGGCCCTGGGCGTTGGCGGCCTGGGTGGGCGCCGCTGTCGGTGCGGCGGGGGCCGGCGCCGGTTTCGCGCCACCCCCCACTGCCGTTTCCGGCAACGGTTGGTACTCGATCACGCCGGCTGCCTTGGCCACCTCCGGTGTGGTGGGCATGGGCTTGGGCCCTGTGACATACGCCAGGCAGATCATCGCCAGGGCACCGACCGGCAGCGTCCAGGCAAACCGGTTGCTGTCATGGCGCGTGTTGAAGTAGTGGCGCACCAGCACCGCCGCCACGGCGATCCCGGCCAGGATCAGCCAGTTGTACTGGCTGCCGTAGGTGCTCGGGAAATGGTTGCTGATCATGATGAACAGCACTGGCAGGGTGAAGTAGTTGTTGTGGCGCGAACGCAACAAACCCTTGGCCGGCAGTGCAGGATCGGGCGTGCGGTTCTCGGCGATGGCCGCCACCAGCGCACGCTGGGCCGGCATGATGATGCGGAACACGTTGCCGACCATGATCGTCCCGATGACCGCCCCGACGTGCAGGTAGGCGCCGCGACCGCTGAACACCTTGCTGAACCCGTAGGCCGCGGCGATCAACAGTACGAACAGGATCACGCCGAGCAGGGCAGGGCGCTTGCCCAGGGCTGAGTCGCAAAGAAAGGAATAGACGAACCAGCCGACGAGCAACGAACCGAGGCCCAGGGCGACGCCTTCGGGACCACTCAGGCTGCTGCCGGGAGCCAGCAGGTAGACGGTCGGGTTCCAATAGAACACCACGCACAACAGCGCGATGCCCGACATCCAGGTGAAGTAGGCTTCCCACTTGAACCAGTGCAGGTTGTCCGGCATGGACGGTGGCGCGAGTTTGTATTTTTCCAGGTGGTAGATGCCGCCGCCGTGGATGGCCCACAGGTCGCCGGCCAGGCCGCTCTTGGGGTTGACGCGATTGAGGTTGTTTTCCAGCCAGACGAAGTAGAACGACGCGCCGATCCAGGCCACGCCAGTGATCATGTGAACCCAGCGTACGCTCAGGTTCAGCCATTCCAGCATATGTGCTTCCACAGTCTTTACCTCTCGCCCGTCACGCTTGTTTTCGCGTGATCGGACCTTCTCTTATTGGTGGGGGGCGAGGATCAAATACTCATCCTCTTTGAAAAAATGCTCATCGCAGTTATTGCCTGTGCCACTGCGATCAACCACCAGGAAGTCATCCCGCTTTTCGATCGTCAGCACCGGGTGGTGCCAGACGCCGCGATGGTAATTAATGCCCTGCCTGCCGTTGGTGACGAAGGCGCGGACCAAGCCTGATACAGGTGCATCGCCAAGTGGCGCGACCACGATCAGAAAGGGGTTGCCGAGCAGCGGAATGAAGGCCTGGCTGCCCAGCGGATGGCGCTCCAGCATGCGTACGGTCAGCGGCATGTCCAGCGCGTCGGCGCGGAAAATGCTGATGATCGCCTTGTCGTCCGGCGTGGCGGTTTCCACCGTCGCCAAGCGATGGAAGCGCATGGTCGAACCGTTGTTGATCATGAAGTGATCGCTGCCGTCGGTTTCGATCACGTCACCGAACGGGGCGAAGGCTTCTTTGGTCAACGGTTCGATCTTGAGTGTGCGCATGCTGGTCTTCTTATCCAAAAATTCTGTGTTGTTTGTTCTGGCGCCTTCGCGAGCAAGCCCGCTCCCACATTTGGAATGCATTCCCCTGTGGGAGCGGGCTTGCTCGCGAAGGGCGCGCCGCTTACTTCGCTACCTTACCGAGCACCCGCAGGCGACTCACGCCACCATCCGGGAACACGTTCAGGCGGATGTGGGTGATCGGCCCCAGGGCCTTGATCTGCTCGGCGAAGGTATGTTCGGCGTGCATTTCCAGTTTCTGGCTGGGCAGCAGCTCGCGCCAGAACAGCGACTGGGTTTCGATCTGGCTGTCGGTGCCGCCCTTGACGAACGCGCCCTGGATCGAGCAGCTGTCGGGGTAGTTGCCCTTGAAGTGCAGGGTGTCGACGATGACTTTCTCGACTTCGCCGGCATGGCCCAGGGCGATGATGACCCAGTCATTGCCCGGGGTGCGACGACGGGCGGTTTCCCAGCCGTCGCCCATGTTCACGCCACGACCCGGGTTGAGAATGTTGCTCATGCGGCCGAAGTGTTCGTCGGAACAGGCCAGGGCACGGCCACCATTGAGGGCTGCGGCCAGGTCGAGCTGTTCGTTGTCGCCCACGGCCGACCAGTCGCGGTACGGAATGCCGTAGACCCGCAACCGGGCCACGCCGCCATCGGGGTAGATATTGAAACGCAGGTGGCTGAAGGCCTGGTCGTTGTTGATTTCGTGATAGTGGTGGCTGTTGCCTTGCAACTCGACGGCCGACAGCACTTCAGTCCATTGGGTGTTTTCGTCTGGCTCGCCTTCTGTCAGGAAGCAGGCTTCCAGGGAGGCCGACGGTGGGTAGTTACCGGTGAAGAATGAGGTGTCGATGTCCACGCCTTTGATCGAGCCGGCCACACCCAGGCGGATCACCGCGCTGTCGTAGCCTTCGAAGCGCTTGCGCCGCGATTCCCAGCCGTCCATCCACTTGCCGTTGTCATCGAACACGCCCTCCTTCCATACGGCTGGGGTCGGTTGGAACAAACGGTTGGCGTCGGCGAACCAGTCATCGGTGACCGAAATGATCTTGGTGCCGAGGCGGGCGTCGGCCAGGTTGACGAACTTCTCGAAAGGTACGGCGTAAGCTTTCATTCTTCTTGTCTGCCTTTAAATAGGTTGGCTGGGGATGCTTGCAGGACCTGGGGTAGCAGGGCTGCTCGCTAAAGGGTCAGTAATCGGAACAACGCGATCTTGTTGATCTCTGCCAGCGCGCATTTGAATTCGGTGTCTACCGAGTGATGGATGCGCGTTTCGAACGCCGAGAGGATCTGATGCCGGTTGCTGCCTTTTACCGCCATGATGAAGGGAAACTTGAACTTGGCCTTGTAGGCGTCGTTCAGCTCGGTGAAGCGCTGAAACTCATCGCTCGAGCATTGGTGAATACCGGCGCCGGCCTGTTCGTTCGTGCTGGCTTCGGTCAGGTGGCCCTGGACGGCGGCTTTACCGGCCAGGTCCGGGTGAGCGTTGATCAGTGCCAGTTGGCTGGCGTGATCGGCACTCAACAGGATGTCGCTCATGCGCTGGTGCAGGGTCTCGATCTCGTCGATCGAGGGATCCCGGCCCAGGTCAAAGGCCTTTTCGGCGACCCATGGCGAATGTTCGTAGATATCAGCGAAGGCTTTGACGAACGCTTCGCGGCTCAAGGTCGAGGGCTTGAGGGTTTGGAAGGCGGTCATTTCGAAGCCTCCGGATACGGATGGGTTTGCTGCCAGTGGCGAGCGATGTCGACGCGACGGCTGAACCAGACGTGTTCATGGCCCTTGGCATATTCAAGGAAGCGCTTGAGTGAGGCCAGGCGGGCAGGGCGGCCGATCAACCGGCAGTGCAGCCCAATGGAGAGCATCTTCGGCGCCTCGGCGCCTTCGGCATACAGCACGTCGAAGGCGTCCTTGAGGTATTGGAAGAAATCGTCGCCCTTGTTGAAACCCTGCACTTGGGTGAAGCGCATGTCGTTGGTGTCGAGGGTGTAGGGGATCACCAGGTGCGGCTTGCCGTTGGGTGTGTTCGGTTCCCAGTAGGGCAGGTCGTCGTCGTAGGTGTCGCTGTCATAGAGAAAACCGCCTTCCTCCATGACCAGCCTGCGGGTATTGGGGCCGGTGCGACCGGTGTACCAACCCAGCGGACGCTCGCCAGTGATTTCGGTGAGGATGCGGATCGCTTCGAGCATGTGCTCGCGCTCCTGGGCCTCATCCATGTATTGGTAGTCGATCCAGCGATAGCCGTGGCTGCAGATTTCGTGACCAGCGGCAACCATGGCGCGGATCACGTCCGGATGGCGCTGGGCGGCCATGGCCACGGCGAAAATGGTCAGCGGGATATCGAATTCCTTGAACAACTTGAGGACCCGCCAGACCCCGGCGCGGCTGCCATACTCGTACAGCGATTCCATGCTCATGTTGCGCTCGCCCTGCAGCGGTTGCGCCGCGACCATCTCCGAGAGGAACGCCTCGGCTTCCTTGTCGCCATGCAGGATGTTGCGCTCGCCGCCTTCTTCGTAATTGAGCACGAAGGACAGGGCGATGCGGGCATTGCCCGGCCACTGGGGATGGGGAGGGTTACTGCCGTAACCGATCAGGTCGCGTGGGTAGTCAGCGCTCACTGCAGTTTTCCTTCTTGTTCGAACCATGTGGGTGGCGCCCTGGCGATGGATCATAGGCTGGCGTCACGACGATGGAGTGATTGTATACAACTTTATGTGCGATTTGTAAGCCTGATTTTTTGCATTTTTCACCGCTGTCCCCGGTTTGTCTACACTGCAAGAAACCTGCCCATCTGGTCAATTAATGGCTGGAAGAATGGCGTATCCGTTGGTGTGGCTTAAGATTGGGCAGAAGCCTTTGTCGGAACGCGCGTGGACTAAATATCTGTTTTTTATTGTGTACAATTTTCTTTTAAAATGTCTTAATTCGTTCATTGCCGTGGCGTTTCGTGCTCCGAAACGGTGCGGCCTGTCTTTCAACTGATTCAGGAGGCGTCGGGCCGGACTGCACAGCAGCGAGGCGCGCACAATCAATGGGACGTTTGACTACTCACGTTTTGGATGCTGCACACGGCTGCCCGGGCAGCTCGATCAAGGTCGAGTTGTACCGTGTGGAAGGTTCGCAACTGCAGCTGGTCGCCAGCGCGCTGACCAACAGCGACGGTCGCTGCGACGCACCGCTGCTGCAAGGGGATGACTACCGTTCGGGCGTCTATCAGATTCAATTCCATGCCGGCGATTACTACCGCGCCCGTGGTGTCCAGTTGTCCGACCCGGCGTTCCTGGATGTGGTGGTGCTGCGCTTCGGCATTTCGGCCGAGCAGGATCATTACCACGTGCCCCTGCTGATTTCACCTTACGCCTATTCCACCTATCGAGGCAGCTGACCCCAAGCGGCTGCCTTGTCCTGGAAGCGACTGCGCATGGCGCTTCTTTGGTTTTTTGCCCGCTCACACTGCGGGCTTTTTTTTGTCCATGAAAATAGGGTGTCTGGGAGGGTGCCTTCGCGAGCAAGCCCGCTCCCACACTGGATTTTTGTCGTTCACAAAAACCTGTGGGAGCGGGCTTGCTCGCGAAGCTTTTGCTTTTTTAGCGGCTCAACAAGGACGCCGCCCCCGCACCGCCAAACAACCCGGCACTGATCCGGTTGAACCAACCCTGGCCGTTACCCGTACGCAGATACCGCGCCGCACCGTGGGCGCCGAAGCCGTAGGCCAGCTTGCACAGCAGGTCGAGTACGGTCCAGGTGGCGATCATGATCAGCAGTTGTGGCAGGAACGCTTGTTCGGCGCTCAAGAATTGCGGCAGGAAAGCGGCGAAGAACAGGATGTCTTTCGGGTTGCTGGCGCCCAACACGAACGCCCGGCCAAAGAGGGCGCGAAAGCGCGGGACGGCGGCGGCCTGAGGCACCTCGGCGCCTTGGGACGGTTGGCGTGATTGCTGCCAGCTCTGCCAGGCCAGGTAAAACAGGTACAGGGCACCGACAATTTTCAGGGCACTGAACAACTGCTCCGACGCCATCAACAACGCACCGAGCCCCAGCGCCGAGGCGCTCAGCAGGCAGATCGACGCGATCACCCCACCCAGGAATGCCGGATACGAGCGGCGCAGGCCGTAGTTCAGGCTATTGCCGATCATCAACAACGACAACGGGCCGGGGATGAGGATCACCACCAAGGCGGCACCGCTGAACAACAGCCAGGTTTCCAGATTCATTGCTTTGCTCCTGATGTACAAAAGCCTCACCCAAGGGGTGAGGCGGGTGGATATGTTGTCGCTTACAAGAAGATGAACTTGGCGATGAAGATCGCGCAGAGCACCCACAGGCTGACGGAGATTTCCTTGTGTTTACCGGTGCCGGCCTTGAGCACCACATAGGTGATGAAACCCAGGGCGATACCGTCGGCGACCGAGAACGTCAGGGGCATCATGATGGCCGTGACAATGGCCGGGATGCTGTCGGTCGCCTCGTCCCATTCGATGTGGGCCATGCCGCCCATCATCAGCATGGCAACGTAGATCAAGGCCCCGGCCGTGGCGTAGGCCGGGATCATCCCGGCCAGCGGTGCGAAGAACATGGCGGCAATAAATAGCACACCGACGGTCACGGCGGTAAGCCCCGTCCGGCCACCTGCCGCCACACCAGCGGCGCTTTCCACGTAGCTGGTCACCGGCGGCACGCCGACCATGGCGCCAAATACGCTGGAGGCACTGTCGGCTTTCAAGGCGCGGGACAGGTTCTCGATCTTGCCATCGGCTTTCACCAGGCCAGCGCGCTGGGCAACGCCCATCAGGGTGCCGGCGGTGTCGAACATGTGCACGAACAGGAAGGCCAGCACCACGCTGATCATGCTGACGTTGAACACACCGGCCACGTCCATCGCCATCCAGGTCGGGGCGAGGCTCGGAGGGGTCGACATGACGCCGTTGTACTGCACCAACCCCAGGCCCCAACCGGCCAGGGTCACGGCGATGATACTGATCAGGATCGCGCCGAACACGCGGTGATAACTGAGCACGGCGATCATCAGGAAGCACACCGCGGCCAGCAGCGGCCCGGGCTCACGCAACGAGCCGAGCTTGATCAGGGTGGCGGGGCTGTCGACGATGATCCCGGCGGTTTTCAGGCCGATCAGCCCGAGGAACAACCCGACCCCCGCGCCCATGGCGAATCGCAGGCTTACCGGAATGCTGTTGAGCAGCCACTCACGGACTCGTGACAGGGTCAGGACCATGAACAGCACACCGGAGATAAACACCGCGCCCAATGCGGTTTCCCAGTTGTAGCCCATGGTGCCGACCACGGTGTAGGTGAAAAAGGCGTTCAAGCCCATGCCTGGCGCCAGGCCCACTGGCCAGTTGGCGTACAGGCCCATCAGCAGGCAACCCAGGGCCGCGGCGATGCAGGTGGCGACGAATGCGGCGCCGTGATCGATGCCGGCGTCGGCCATGATGTTGGGGTTGACGAAGATGATGTAGGCCATGGTGATGAAGGTCGTCAGGCCGGCAATCAGCTCGGTCTTCACCGTGGTGCCGTGCAAGCTGAGTTTGAAGAGGCGTTCCAGCCAGCCACTGCGTAGTGGCGGCGAGAGGTCCAGCGTCTGGGCTTCGGGTTTGCGGCTTTCCACAGCGAGTACTCCTCAAGAGTCTTATTGTTATTTCCAGCACCGCACACGCCCTGGGGGTGGCTGCGATGCGCTGAGGCAGGTAAGGCTGGCGAAGTATGTTGACCTGTTGGTCAGGAACTCGCACGAAGCGAATTATGCTTTTGTATACAAATAAAGCAAATAATGTTTTCTATGTTGTCGACGAAATGTCGGGCGATAGGGGTATATCGACCTTGAGGGCGCTATCGCGAGCAAGCTTTGCTCCCACGGCGGGCGTCCACACCCTCTGTGGGAACAGTTTTGCTTCCAGCAGGTGTCCGCTGAGACCCTCTGTGGGAGCAAGGCTTGCCCGCGATGGCGATAGACCGGGCAATACACAGCTTGCAGAGGAAACTCAGTCGACAGCCACCTGACCCTTCCCCAGTGCCAGGTTCACCGCCAGCCACCCATCCACCGCCGCTTCCCCGGCCTCGGCAAACACCCGCTCCAGCAATTTCACCTGCTCACGCCGCAACGCCTGCTCGAAGCGTTCGCCCTCGGCTGTCAGTTCCAGCAGCCGCTTGCGCTTGTCGGTCTCGGACGCGACGCTGTTCACCAGGTGCATTTCCATCAGTTGCCGCAACGGCATGTTCAGCGCCTGCTTGCTCACCCCGAGCAATGCCAGCAACTCCTTCACGCTCAATGACGGGTAGCGGGCGATGAAAAAAACGATGCGCTGGTGCACCCGGCTCAACCCGCGGCGCTCGAGCATTTCATCGGCCTTGGCGGTGAACGCCTGGTAACCGAAGAAAAACGCTTCCATGGCCATCTGTTGGGAAGTCGGGTTTTTAAGGTCAAGCATATTGACGTATCCAGAGAAGGCGGAGTAATTTCGGTCAACCAGTTTGACTCATTCCTCCAGCGACCCGCTACAGGTGACCCATGGCTTTTTCCGAACGTGTCTCGCGCCTCAACAGTTCTTTGATTCGAGAAATCCTCGCGGCGGCGCAGCGCCCTGAAGTGATGTCGTTCGCCGGCGGCCTGCCGGCCGAAGCCATGCTGCCGAAAGTGGAATGGGCGGCCATGCCGTTGTCCATGGGCCAGTACGGCATGAGCGAAGGCGAGCCCGCCCTGCGCGAAGCCCTGGCGGCCCAGGCGCGGGCGCTGGGTGTGGCCTGTGAGGCGAGTCAGGTGCTGGTGGTCAGCGGCTCCCAACAAACCCTCGACCTGGCGGCCAAGCTGCACATCGACGTCGGCACGCAAGTGATGCTTGAAGCGCCGACGTATCTGGCGGCACTGCAGATTTTCCAGCTGTTCGGCGCCGACTGCATCACCGTGCCCCTGGAGGCCGACGGCCCTGACCTGAAACAGCTGCGGGCCCGGCTGGAGCAGCATCGGCCTGCGTTCATCTACCTGATTCCGACGTTCCAGAACCCCTCGGCGGTGCGCTACAGCGAGGCCAAGCGCGATGCGGTGGCGGCGCTGTTGGACGAGTTTGGCGTGACCCTGATCGAGGACGAACCCTACCGCGAGCTGACGTTCGATGGCGGCAGTGCCACGCCGATTGTCAGTCGCTTGAGGAAGGCCAGCTGGATCTACACCGGTACCGTGTCGAAAACCCTGTTGCCGGGGCTACGGGTGGGCTACCTGATCGCCAGCCCGGATTTGTTCCCGCACCTGCTGCGACTCAAGCAGTCGGCGGATTTGCACACTAATCGCATCGGTCAGTGGCAGGCGCTGCAATGGATCGGCACCGAGCAGTACCGCAGCCATTTGAGTGAGTTGAGGGATTTCTATCGGGACCGTCGCGATCGGTTCCAGGCGGCGTTGCAAAAGCATTTCTCTGATATCGCGGACTGGAACGTGCCCCAGGGCGGGTTGTTTTTCTGGCTGACCCTCAGGCAGCCGCTGGACACCCGCACCTTGCTCGCCGCCGCGCTGGCGGCCGACGTTGCGTTCATGCCGGGGGAGCCGTTCTTTCCGGAGCCGGACCAGCATCCGGGGCACTTGCGCTTGAACTTCAGCCACATCGACCCGGCGCGGCTGGATGAAGGGCTCAAGCGGTTGGCGGGGGTGGTGCGGGAGGCGTTGGCTGCAAAAGCAGCCTGACTTATGTGGTGACTGGACTGGCCCCATCGCGAGCAAGCTTTGCTCCCACAGGGACAGTGGTGAATACAAATCCAGTGTTCACCAAGGCCCCTTGTGGGAGCAAAGCTTGCTCGCGATGAGGCCAGTCGCCACACCAGAAAACTATCAGGCTGCAGAGAACCGCTTATCCAGATACTCAATGATCACCTTGGACTCATACATCCAGGTGGTCTCGCCATTCTCTTCAATCCGCAGGCACGGCACTTTGATCCGGCCGCCTTGCTCCAGCAGCGTCTGGCGATCCTGCTCATTGTTTTTCGCATCGCGCAGAGCCACCGGCACATTGAGGCGGCGCAGGGTGCGGCGGGTCTTCACGCAGAACGGGCAGGCGTGGAACTGATACAGCGTCAGGCTGCGAGCGGCCTGCTCGACCTGCGCCTGGGCCTCGGCCGGGCGCTTTTGCTTGCCCGGGCGGGTGATGAAGTCGATGAAGATGATGAGCTGGCCCAAGCCAACTCGAAGCGCTTTGACGATCACGGTATTAAGCCTCGCGGCAGGGAAGAAGAGGGCGCGCAGCTTACCTGATTTTTCACAGGCGAAAAAAAACCGGCGATCAATGCCGGTTTTCTTCGTGCGACGGATTACTTGATGAGGCTGAGGAATTCACTGCGAGTGGCGGCGTTTTCCCGGAACTCGCCGAGCATCACCGAGGTGATCATCGAGGAATTCTGCTTTTCCACGCCGCGCATCATCATGCACATGTGCTTGGCCTCGATCACCACCGCCACGCCCAGGGCGCCGGTCACTTGCTGGACCGCATCGGCGATCTGGCGGCTGAGGTTTTCCTGGATCTGCAGGCGACGCGCATACATGTCGACGATGCGCGCGACTTTCGACAGCCCCAGCACCTTGCCGCTCGGGATGTAGGCCACGTGAGCCTTGCCGATGAAAGGCAGCAGGTGATGTTCGCACAACGAGTACAACTCGATGTCCTTGACCAGCACCATCTCGCTGTTGTCGGAGCTGAACAAGGCACCGTTGGTGACTTCTTCCAGGGTCTGTTCATAACCGCGGCAGAGGTACTGCATGGCCTTGGCAGCGCGCTTGGGCGTGTCGAGCAGGCCCTCGCGGGAAACGTCCTCGCCCAGTTGGCCGAGAATCGCGGTGTAATTCTGTTCCAGAGACATGAAACTACCTGTGGGATTTTACGCAAAGGGCAAGGGTACGGTGGCGGACACGGCGCTGCAAGCTCGGCAAGCGAGGGCTATTCGTCGCGGCCTTCCATCATGGTGCGCTTGAGCATCACGTAGACCGCCCCGGCGCCGCCGTGTTTTGCCTGGCAGGAGGTGAAGCCCAGCACTTGCGGGTGCTGGCGCAGCCAGGTGTTGACGTGGCTCTTGATCATCGGCCGCTTGCCGTCCAGGCGCACGGCTTTGCCATGGGTGACGCGCACGCAGCGGATTTCGAACTTGGTGGCTTCGGCCAGGAATGCCCACAGGGTTTCCCGGGCCTTTTCGACGCTCATGCCGTGCAGGTCGAGGCTGCCTTCGAAGGGGATCTGGCCGACCTTCAGCTTGCGCATCTGGCTTTCCTGGACACCGTCGCGTGCCCACATCAACTCGTCTTCCGGCCCGACGTCGATCACGAACTGATCGGACAAGCCATCCACGGTCGTGGCGTCGGTACGCACGGTGGCGGCCTGGCGCAGCTTGGCGATTTGCGCGCGATCGGCCTTGGGCTTGCCGGTCTCGGCGCGGTCGTGCTTGATCGGTTTTACGCCCTGGATCGCACTTTTGAACAGGGAAAAGTCATCGTCTTGCATGTCAGCCTCCGCGAAGCCGGCCAGTTTACCCAACTCTGGCGGGATCAGGCGCGACAAAACGTCGGATGGTGGGTCAGTCGTGCTTTTTCATCAGGTGCGGAGCCATGGCCAGCTCCAGGGATTGGCGGGCACGACGGCGGCAGCGGCGCCAGAGCCAGACGCCCAGCAACAACACGAAAAGACCGACTGCCAGGATGATCGCCGAACCCATTGGTGTGGCATTCAACTCACCCAGTGCGGGCGGGCGGCCCAGCAGGCTGGCGGCACCGGCCATGGCCAGCAGTACACCGAGTGTTGCCAATAGCGCAGCGATCGCCGCGCCAAAACGAAACCGCCAGTTGCTCGGGCCCTTGGGCCGCAAGCGACGTGCGTCAAAACCATCGGATAACTTCATTCCGACCTTCCTCAATGGGTATCGGCCCTTCGACCGGAAGATGTTCGGGTTGTTCCTGATACTCCGGTAATTGCGGCAAATGAGAGGCTTTTGCGGATGAGCGGCGTCACGGGCCGCTCATCGAAGGACATCAGATGAAGTCACGGGTCAACGCCAGGGTGGCGAAGTTGTCCGCCATGATCGCCATTTCGGTCTGCTGAACGTGTTCGGCACTGAGGACGCCGCCCTTGTACGGCAGGTCGCGCGTGGCGCAGGCGTCTTCCACCAGGGTGCAGCGAAAGCCCAGGTTCTTGGCGGCGCGCACGGTGGTGCTGACGCTGGAATGGCTCATGAACCCGCACACGATCAGGTCCAGGGGGCCGAAGTCTTCCAGGCGCTTTTTCAGTTCGGTGCCGTGGAACGCGCTGGGCAGCAGCTTTTCGACCACGGTTTCGTCGCCCTGGGGTTCGAGGCCGGGAATGAACTCCCCGCGCTCGCCTTGCGGATCGAACAGCCCGCCATGGGTGCCCAGGTGGCGCACATGCACGATCGGCCGAGCGGCTGCACGGGCCGCACCGAGCAATTGCTTGATGTTCGCGACGGCTGCATCCATGCCGCTCAGGGCCAGGGGGCCTGCGAGGTATTCTTTCTGGGCATCGATGATGATCAGGGTCGCTTGACTCAGATTGGCCGCTGCATAACCACGGCCGCTGAGTTGAAACATCGTTTTTGGAACGGACATTCTGGGGCTCCTTCGAGTGGGGCTTTTGCGACATTGTCCTCTGGCTGAGCGGTTCTGTGAATCGCTTCCATCGCAAGGGCCGCCGTTGCTGGCCTACAGCCTTGTCAAGATGCTCGTCTTGTTCAATAGGCGGATCAAAAAACGGATAATTCCTACGATTGGTCCGGGGTTTTTCGTTCGTCATCGGGGCGTGTTTGGGTGGGGCCGCGTTTGGCTGGTAGACTCGCCCGTCGATTTTTCTGGAGTTTGCCGCCGTGATCACTTCCCGTCTCCGTACCCTGCGCGACCATATCCGTTGGGCCGTCAGCCGTTTCCATGGGGAGGATCTGTTTTTCGGCCATGGCACCGACAATGCGTGGGATGAAGCCCGGCAACTGGTGCTGGGCGCATTGCACCTGCCATGGGAAATTGCCGACAGCTACCTGGACTGCCGCCTTGAAGACGAAGAGCTGGTTCATGTGCAGCGCCTGCTGCGTCGGCGTATCACAGAGCGGGTGCCAACCGCCTATTTGTTGGGCGAGGCCTGGTTCTGTGGGATGTCGTTCATCGTCGACGAACGAGTGCTCATTCCGCGCTCGCCCATCGGCGAGCTGATCGAAAAGCGTTTCGAGCCTTGGTTGGGCCAGGAACCCGCGCGGATTCTTGATCTGTGCACCGGTTCCGGCTGCATCGGCATTGCCTGTGCCTATGAGTTCCCGGAGGCCGAGGTGGTGCTGGCCGACCTGTCGTTCGAAGCGCTGGAAGTGGCCAACCAGAACATTGAGCGCCATGGCGTCGATGAGCGCGTGTTCACGGTCCAGGGCGATGGCTTCGAAGGTCTGCCGGGGCAACGTTTCGATTTGATCGTGTCGAACCCGCCCTACGTCGATGCGGAAGATTTCGCCGACATGCCACAGGAATACCTGCACGAGCCGGAACTGGGCCTGGCCTGTGGCGATGACGGCTTGAACCTGGTGCGCCGGATGCTGGCCGAGGCGGCCGAACATCTGACCGAGAAGGGATTGTTGATTGTCGAGGTGGGCAACAGCCAGGTGCACGTCGAGGCGCTGTACCCGGAAGTCGATTTCGCCTGGCTCGACTTCGAACGCGGCGGCCATGGCGTGTTCATGCTCAGCGCCGAACAGTGCCGTCAGCACCAGGGGTTGTTTGCTTCGCGGGTTTGATCGCTGCGACCATTTTTGTGGCGAGGGAGCTTGCTCCCGCTGGGCCTGTAGGAGCTGTGTAGGAGCTGTCGAGTGAAACGAGGCTGCGATCTTTCCCCTAACACTTGAGTCTCAAGTGAAAGATCAAGATCAAGATCAAAAGATCGCAGGCTTCGCCAGCTCCTACACCGCTATCGCGAGCAAGCTCGCTCCCACAGGGTTACTCGCACTGTTCAGTGCCGCGTCGCAATCCAGATCAGCAACCCCGCCTGGAACATGGCGAAGGCCACCAGGCAGGTGATGGTGAAGCGCAAGCCAGTGTCTTCGCGCTTGAACTTGTTGACCTTCTCTTCCTGCTGCTTGAGTTTGACTTCCTGTTCCGCCAGGTTCTGCTCGGCTTGTTGCAGCATCTGCGCCGCTTCAAGGATTTCCACGAACTGCAGCTTCTCGGTGTTCCAGTCCCCCAGCAGATCGCCAACGTGGGTTGGCTTGACGCTGCCCTTGAGGTGCTGGGCGTCGGCGTAGACCACCTCAAAGCCTTGGGCCTTGAGAAAACGGTCGCGGCGCAGGCGAGTGTCTTCGTTCAGGGCGTCCTTGTTATCCAGGTCGGTGCCGTCTACCCGGTAGGCCGACCAGCGTTTCTTGGCCCAGGTAATGCCCTGGGCCGCGAGGAAACGGCCGATGCCACGGTTAAACGGCTCGACTTGCAGGTTGTCCGGGGAAAAAAACAAGCGTTTCTCGACGTGGTCGGCCCAGACGTCCAAGTGATTCTGTTCCTTGCGCACGCGCTGGTTCGGCAACAGGATGCTCATGCGCAGCAGGCTGCGTTCCTTGCTGTGGCGCTCGGCATAGCTGAACTCGACAAACCGCAATGGCCGCGCACCGGTGGCGCGGTCGGTCTTGAGCGGCGCGAGCCGGAGCATTTTGTGATGCTCGGCATGCACGTCGGCCCACGGCAGCTCCACCGCAGGCGAGGCGGGGGCTTCGGCGGCGGTGTCGGGGGAAGCTTGAGTTTCAGTCATAACGGCAAAATCCTGTCCTGGCCGGCTGGTCGGCAGCTGTAGCGCTGCCCGACACCGGGCTATCGGCCGTTTTTGCCAGGACTGGAGGGCCAGTTGCCACTAAAACCGCTCAACGGGTGGCTAACGAGCCTATAAAACGCAGAATTCGCGCACCGAGCTCGGCCGCCAGGGGCAGGTTGGGATCCTTGTAGGAGGCCAGTTGCCGTTTCACGTCGTTGGGCACGATGCGCATCACGTGATTCATGCCCTCTATCAGCGCCAATTCAGCGTCGGGCTTGGCGGCTTTCAGCTGCCTGGCGTCATCGACGCTGACCTGGATATCGTTGCTGCCCTGGATAATCAAGGCCGGCATCTTCAACGCCGCGAAGGCCCGGGCCGGGTCCTGGCGGAACAACGAGATCAGGTAGGGCTGTACGCTGGGGCGGAAAATGACCTGCAGTTGTGCCGGCACGTTGTCGTCGAGTCGACCGGTCTTGAGGCTGTCGAGCAGTTCGTTGCTGCGCAACATCAGCGGCGGTGGCAGGCGGTTGCTCAGTTGTTGGCGCAGCACCTGGTCGATCGGCCGGGCACTGCCAGACAGCGAAATCACCGCCGCTGCATTGGCCTGGGGCGCGGCGAGGCTGGCGATCAACGCGCCTTCACTGTGGCCCAGCAGGATCAACGGGCCCAGGCGCGGATCGGCGGCGAGCTTGCGGCTCCAGGCCACGGCATCGGCCACATAGGCCTCGACGCTCAGGTTGCGCTCGTCCGGTGTCGCCGCGAGGCTGGCGGCCACGCCGCGTTTGTCATAGCGCACGCTGGCGATGTTGTGTTTGGCCAGGATCCAGGCCAGGCGCTTGAGGCTGTCGTTGCGCCCGCCCTCGGGGTTGTTGCCGTCGCGATCCGTAGGACCTGACCCGGAAATGATCAGGACAACCGGCACCGGTGTGTCGGACTTGGGCAGTAGCAACGAGCCGAAAAGCTCACCACTGCCGGTGTCGAGGCTGATCGGGCGTTGCAGCACCGTGGCCTGGGCCAGGCTGCAAAACAGGCCGGTGAACAAGGTAAGGCTTAAGGCAAGCAGCTTTAACATCATCACGCCATTAGTTGCGAAGGTGCCGGTTGGACTGGTGGCCGCCGATAAGGTTCGAGGATGAACTACGCGGGGAGCCTGCGTATACTGGCGCGCATTACGAATCCAAGGTTGAGTCTCTCAGCGATTTCACGGAGCACCCTGCATGTCCGGCAATACCTACGGCAAGCTGTTCACTGTCACCACCGCGGGCGAAAGCCATGGCCCGGCGTTGGTCGCCATTGTCGACGGCTGCCCGCCGGGCCTGGAGATTTCCCTGGACGACCTGCAACGTGACCTGGACCGGCGCAAGCCCGGCACCAGCCGCCACACCACCCAGCGCCAGGAAGCCGATGAAGTCGAAATCCTCTCCGGCGTGTTCGAAGGGCGCACCACCGGCTGCGCCATCGGCCTGTTGATTCGCAACACCGACCAGAAGTCCAAGGACTACTCGGCCATCAAGGACCTGTTCCGCCCGGCCCACGCCGACTACACCTACCACCACAAATACGGTGAGCGCGACTACCGTGGCGGCGGTCGCAGCTCGGCGCGGGAAACCGCCATGCGTGTGGCAGCCGGGGCGATTGCCAAGAAGTACCTGGCCAGTCAGGGCATCGTCATCCGTGGCTACATGAGCCAGTTGGGCCCCATCGAAATCCCGTTCAAGACCTGGGAGTCGGTGGAGCAGAACGCCTTCTTCTGCCCCGACCCGGACAAGGTGCCGGAACTCGAGGCCTACATGGACCAACTGCGCCGGGACCAGGATTCGGTCGGCGCGAAGATCACCGTGGTCGCCGAAGGGGTGATGCCGGGCCTTGGCGAGCCGATCTTCGACCGCCTCGACGCCGAGCTGGCCCACGCGCTGATGAGCATCAACGCGGTGAAAGGCGTGGAGATCGGCGCCGGTTTCGCCTGTGTCGCCCAGCGCGGCACCGAGCACCGTGACGAACTGACCCCGCAAGGTTTCCTGAGCAACAATGCCGGCGGCATCCTCGGCGGCATCTCCTCGGGCCAGCCGATCGTGGCGCACCTGGCCTTGAAGCCGACGTCCAGCATCACCACGCCGGGCCGCTCCATCGACATCCATGGCAACCCGGTGGACGTCATCACCAAGGGCCGTCATGACCCGTGCGTCGGCATCCGTGCCACGCCCATCGCCGAGGCGATGATGGCGATCGTGCTGATGGATCACCTGCTGCGTCATCGCGGCCAGAACGCCGACGTTCGCGTCAGCACCCCGGTGCTGGGGCAGCTTTGATGGTTGGCCTGCCGACCGCCGTGGCCTGACGGCCGTGGCGGCACTGCCGTACTGGCGGCTCTCCAGTTTCTATCTGTTCTATTTCGCGCTGCTCGGTTCGACGGCGCCGTTCCTGGCGCTGTATTTCGATCACCTGGGGTTCAACGCGGCGCGCATCGGCGAGCTGGTGGCGATTCCCATGCTGATGCGCTGCGTGGCGCCGAACATCTGGGGCTGGCTGGGGGATTACACCGGCCGGCGCCTGGCGATCGTGCGTTTCGGCGCGATCTGCACGCTGCTGGCCTTCTCGCTGATCTTCATCGATAAAAGCTACGCCTGGCTGGCGATGGTCATGGCGCTGCATGCGTTCTTCTGGCACGCGGTGTTGCCGCAGTTCGAAGTCATTACCCTGGCCCATCTGGGTGGGCAGGCCTCGCGCTACAGCCAGATCCGTCTATGGGGTTCCATCGGTTTCATCATCACCGTGGTGGTGCTCGGCCGCTTGTTCGAATGGCTGAGCCTGGACATCTACCCGGTGGCGCTGGTGTTGATCATGGCCGGCATCGTGCTCGCCAGCTTCTGGGTGCCCAACGCCCAGCCACTGCAGGGGCCGCGCATTTCGGGGGAGGGCTTCCTGCGGCAACTGCGCAACCCTGGCGTGCTGGCGTTCTATACCTGTGTGGGCCTGATGCAGGTGAGCCACGGGCCGTATTACACCTTCCTGACCTTGCACCTCGAACACCTGGGCTACAGTCGCGGGTTGATCGGCCTGCTCTGGGCCCTTGGCGTGGTGGCGGAAGTTTTGGTCTTCCTGCTGATGAGCCGGATCCTGACGCGGTTTTCCGTGCGCCGGGTGCTGCTGGCGAGCTTCCTGCTGGCGGCGTTGCGCTGGTTGTTGTTGGGTTCGCTGGCCGAGTTTCTCTGGGTATTGTTGTTCGCCCAGGTGCTGCATGCGGCGACCTTCGGCAGCTTTCACGCCGCTGCCATCCATTTCGTGCAACGCAGCTTCGGGCCTCGCCAGCAAGGTCAGGGGCAGGCGCTGTATGCGGCGCTGGCCGGCACGGGCGGGGCCTTGGGCGCGTTGTATTCCGGCTATAGCTGGAACACCTTGGGTGCCAGTTGGACGTTCAGTCTCGCCAGCCTCGCGGCTTTCGCGGCAGCCGTTATCATTGCCACACGTATGCAAGAGGACCGGCCATGAGCCTTCGAACCGTTAATTTTCTGGAGCCATTGTCATGAGCAGCCTGTCCGTCTATCACGTCTCGAGCCCTGATATTCCGAACAAGGTGTTGACCCACTTTGAGGACATTGCCGCGACCCTGGCTGAACAAGGTATTCACTTTGCCCGTTGGGAAGCGGCGGTGAAAATCCAGCCGGGTGCCAGTGAGGAAGAGATCATTGCGGCTTACCAGGCTCAGATCGATGGGTTGATGACTGAGCGCGGTTATGTGGCGGTCGATGTCGTCAGTGTCAGCAGTGATCAGCCGGAACAGGCTGGGGAGCTCGATGAGTATCGCCATAGTCAGGATGAAGTGCGATTTTTCGTTGCTGGTCGTGGCTTGTTTAACCTGCACGTTGGGGATTATGTCTATGCGGTGCTGTGTGAAAGGAGCGACTTGATAACGGTGCCTGCTGGTATGCCGCATTGGTTTGACAGGGGGGAGCGGCCGCATTTCGTTACGATTCGTTTGTCTGGTGATTTGCAGGGGGTGGTTGCTGAGGTTACGGGGGATGATATTGCTCGGCGGTTTCCTCGTTTGGAGGATTGACCTGCGTTCTTAGGGGGGGTGTATATCCGTTATTTCGGTAACGGCGGCTTATGGTTCCGCCCTGACGGCGGGTCACTTTTGGAAGAGCGCCAAAAGTAACCAAAAGCGCTTTGCCCCACCACTCGGTGCCTCGCTTAGGCTCGGCATGCCCTCACTCCGGCATTGCTCCGTGGGCCCGCCGCGAAGGGCCATCCATGGCCCAGCGCGGCTAACCCGGCATCCATGCCGGGTTGCCCACTGCGCAATGCCTGCGTTCGGCCAGCGTGGTTTAACGGGGCGCCCAGATCAAGATCCAAAGCAAGAGCAAGAGCAAGAGCAAGAGCAAGAGCAAGAGCAAGAGCAGGGCACAGGCCGGCATCTATGTGGCTGGGCCACCGCTATCGCGAGCAAGCTCACTCCCACAATGGGGCTGCGGTGAACACAAGACTCATGAACACCCAAATCCCCTGTGGGAGCAAAGCTTGCTCGCGATGAGGCCAGCAAACCCAACATCCATGTGACTGAGCCACCGCCATCGCGAGCAAGCTTTGCTCCCACAGATCTAACGTGTGTACGACCGGGAGAGCCAGGTCGGCTGTTAGGCCGCCTCGCGGTGGACGTTGATCTCGGCGCCCCGTTAACCACGCTGGCCGAACGCAGGCATTGTGGAGTGAGGGCACACCGAGCCTAGGCGAGGTGCCGAGTGGTGGGGCAGGAGCGTTTTGCTTACTTTTGCGCTTCTCAAAAGTGAGCCGCTGTAAGAGCGGAACCGTCAGCAGCCGTTACCGAAGAAACGGATATACACACCCCAAAAGAAGGCGCAAAAAAAAACGGCGCTTCCCATTTCTGAAAGAAGCGCCGTTTTTTTTAGCAAGCAGCACCGCGTTTTTCCAGCAAAATCACGCGCTATGGTAAGTCGGCAAAGCAAACCGATGCTGGCTCTGCAACAAGGTGATCTGTGGCAACTCGCTAGCCTGTTCAGCCAGGTCACGACGAATCGCACTGATCGCCCAGGACAACTGATCCCCCGCATGCAATTGAGCATAGGAAATCGTGCGTTTGAACAGCTTGCCGTCACTATTACGCAAGGTCAGCAAAATGCCGCCATCCGGGCGGGGCTGGGTGGTCACTTCGTAGTTGGAAAACAGGGACGCAAACTTTTCTTGAATCATGTTCATAGTTGACTGCTCCATGTATGGCAAACCGTGGAGAAGAGGTTGCACTGTCTGTGCCAGCATTTGGCTTTATATAAAATCCTTTAAAAACAGATAGTTATGTTTTTGCTGTATTTTTGATTTCGTGCATCTTGCATGAATCGCCATCGTGCATCCTGCATTTTGCGTGGTCGGGCAATGATTTTTGGAACCAAATCGTTTTGCGGCGCTCACGCTTCGCCTGTCTCGGGCAGCGGATACAAAACATTGCAAAAACCGCGTGTACAGCGCCGCAATTGCCAGCGTACTTTCGAGCCAAATCACCTCCTGCCCGATAACAAGAACCGAGACCCACGAGGTCGAACGGGGAAGATCACCATGAGTCGTACACCCAGCGACGCGATTACCTGGGGCATGATGCTGCGCAAGCTGCCAGCCATTGCCAGAGCCGTCCCCCGGATCGTCAAAGGCATGAAGCTGGCCAACGTCCAGGACCCGACCCAGCCTTGCGGCCTGGGCTGGTGTTTCGAGCAGGCCACGCAACGCAATCCCCAGGGCCCGGCACTGCTGTGCGGCGCTACGGTGTTGAGTTATGCACAGGTCAACGCGCAGGCCAATCGCATCGCCCATTACCTGCTGGCCCAGGGCATCGGCAAGGGCGATTGCGTGGCGATATTCATCGAGAACCGGCCACAGCTGTTGATCAGCGTGCTGGCGATGGCCAAGGTTGGCGCGGTCAGTGCCATGCTCAACACCTCGCAAACCGGCGACGCGCTGGTGCACAGCCTGGCCCTGGTCAACCCGGTCGCGGTGGTGGTGGGGGATGAACGGGTCGCGGCCTTCAACGACATACGAGAGCGAACCACTCTATCGAGCAGCAGGACCTGGTGGCTGGCGGATCAGGACAGCGCCGATATCCCGTCCGATGCCCCGTCCGGTTTCATCGACCTGATGGCTGGCAGCGAGGATTACCCAAGCGATAACCCGGCGTGCAGCCAGCAGGTGTTCTGCAACGACCCGTGTTTTTATCTCTACACCTCGGGCACCACCGGGCTGCCCAAGGCTGGGGTGTTTCGCCATGGTCGCTGGATGCGCACGTCCACCAGCTTCGGCCTGATCGCCTTGGACATGCAGCCCGACGATGTCGTGTATTGCACGTTGCCGCTGTACCACGCCACGGGCTTGTGCGTGTGCTGGGGCGCAGCGATCTGTGGTGCATCGGGCTTCGCGATTCGGCGCAAGTTCAGCGCCAGCCAGTTCTGGAACGACGTACGCCGTTATCGGGCGACCACGCTGGGGTATGTCGGTGAGTTGTGCCGCTACCTGATCGACCAGCCTGTCGCTGCCGATGACCGTCACCACGGTGTGAAGAAAATGATCGGCAACGGTCTGCGGCCCGGTGCCTGGTCGACCTTCAAGACCCGGTTTGGCATCGACCACATCTGTGAGCTGTATGCGGCCAGCGACGGCAATATCGGTTTCACCAATATCCTGAATTTCGACAACACCGTCGGGTTTTCCCTGATGGGCTGGGAATTGGTGCAGTACGACCATGCCAGCGGCCTGCCGTTGCGCAACCTGCAAGGTCGCATGCAAAAAGTGCCCAGGGGCCAACCGGGCCTGTTGCTGGCGCGGATCGACGAGAAGGCGCCGCTGGATGGCTACACCGATCAGGCCTTGACCGAAAAAACCATCTGCCGGGATGTCTTTGCGCCGGGTGATCGTTACTTCAATACCGGAGACCTGTTGCGCAACATTGGTTTCGGGCATGGGCAGTTCGTTGATCGACTCGGCGATACCTATCGCTGGAAAGGCGAAAACGTCTCCACCACGGAAGTCGAAAATGTGCTGCTGCAACATCCGCAGGTGGCCGAGGCAGTGGCTTATGGCGTGGAGATCAATGGCACCAATGGCCGTGCCGGCATGGCGGCAATCACTCCGTCCGAATCCCTGGCGACCCTGGACTTCAGCGAGTTGTTGCAGTTTTTGCAAGGCAAGCTGCCTGCCTATGCCGTGCCGCTGTTCCTGCGTATCAAGGTAAAAATGGACACCACCGGCACCTTCAAGTACCAGAAGACTCGCCTCAAGGCCGAAGCGTTCGACCCATGCGTCACCGGGGATGAGCCGATCTTCGCCTGGCTGCCGGGCACCGATACTTACGTGCGGGTGGATCGGCAGCTGGCCGTTCGGATTCAGGGCGGACAATTGCGTTATTGATTCTGACTATGACGGGCACAGTGAAAAAAGGGATGACAGCGCCCGGGTCCCTCGGGAAACTAGCCGCTTTGCGAAGACCCGAGTGGAGTTTCCCATGTCCGATACAAGCCGCCAGATGACCCCGGAAGAGGCTGCGGAGTTTGCCGAGCAGGTGTTCAACGTCGCACGCCAGGGTGATGCGGCCATGATGGCCGCGTTGCTGAGCAAGGGCCTGCCACCCAACCTGCGTAACCACAAGGGCGACACCTTGTTGATGCTGGCCGCTTACCACGGGCATGTGGAAACGGTGAAAGTGCTGCTGGAGCATAAGGCCGATCCGGAAATCCGCAACGACAACGGCCAGAGCCCGATTGCCGGCGCGGCGTTCAAGGGCGACCTGGCAGTGGTTTCGGCGTTGGTGGATGGCGGCGCGCAAGTGGAAGGCGCCTCTTTCGATGGCCGTACCGCGCTGATGATGGCGGCGATGTTCAACCGCGTGGAAATCGTCGACTACCTGATCGGCAAAGGCGCCGACCCGAAAGCCAAGGATGCCAACGGCGTCTCGGCCCTCGATGCCGCCAAGACCATGGGCGCGGTGGACACCACGGCGCAGTTGGAAAAGTTGTTGGGCTGAAAGGCTGTGGGAGCAAAGCTTGCTCGCGATACAGGCACCTCGGTTCCAGAGAGACCGCGTTGTTTTCATCGCGGGCAAGCCTTGCTCCCACAAAATGCTCGTTCACCACAGGTCCTTCTCCAATCCTAATCTGCATGCGAATGCGCTATCCTGCCCGCCCTCAAAACACCCTTCGCCACAGGATTCACCCCATGAAAGCCGCCCTCATCGAACTCATCGGTAAAATCAGCTCTGGCTGCCTCGGCGAGGCGGACATCGCGAAAATCGCTGACGAAGCGGCCCAGGCCTACGCCGATCCGACGGTTTTCCTGGCGGCCAACCCCGATATCAACTACGACGACACGTTCCCCATCCCGTTGGGTGAGTGGGTAGTGGTGGGCAGCCTGCCGGACACCGTGCTGTTCCAGGCCGACACCTACGTGGACCTGTTCGAACAGATCGTCGCCTCGTTCGGCCCCGGCGTGGCGTTCAACCTCAAGCCCAAGCAACTGGCGAAGACCGAAGCCCTGACCGCGCTGAACCGCATCCAGATCCAGATGAGCAGCCTGAACAAGGAAAACGGCGGCTACGTGCTGATGAACTTCAGCCAATTGCTCGACGATGAATTGCAAATGGTGCTGGTGTACGGCAACGACGTGCCGCGGGTGCTGGAGTTGTGTGCCGAAGTCGGCATCACCGCCGCGCCGGCCCTGGAAGCCCTCAAGGTCGCGGTCCACGTCTGAAGCAATAAAACGGAACCCTTGCCTGGCGCCCGCTATCCTAAGGGTGCACATCACCATTTGGGAGCGACACCATGGGTTCCACTTTCAACGGCCTGGTCGGCCTGATCATCCTGGCGCTCGATATCTGGGCGATCATCAATGTACTCAAGAGTGGCGCGCAAATCGGGATGAAAATCCTCTGGGTGCTGCTGATCCTGCTGTTGCCGGTACTGGGCCTGATCATCTGGGCGATTGCCGGACCGCGTGGCAACGTGCGGATTTGACACGCTCCACCCAAAAGCCCGGGCGCTGAAGGCGACCGGGCTTTTTTAGGCGTGGGGTCTTCAGGCCGTGGCCAGGGACGGCTTGCGCGAGGTGCTCAAGAAGCGCAGCAAGGCCAACAGTGGGAAGGCACTGCCGACGATCACCACCCACAACCAGCCGCCGTGTTCGTACACCGCACTGGCAATCGATGAGCCGAAGGCGCCACCGACGAAGATGCTGGTCATGTACAGCGCATTCAGCCGGCTGCGACTCTTGGCATCGAGGGCATAGATGGTGCGCTGGCCCAGGACCATGTTCATCTGCACACAAAAATCCAGGACCACGCCGGTCACTGCCAGGCCGATCACGCTGTACAGCGGATGGATGAACGCCGGCAGGAAACTCAGGCTGGCGAACAACATCGCCAGCAACGAGGCGTTGCGGGTATGGCCGGCATCCGCCAGGCGACCGGCGATGGGGGCGGCGATGGCGCCAATGGCACCGACCAGGGCGAACAAGGCGATTTCAGTCTGGGACAGGCCGTGGTTGCGTGACAGTTCCAGTGGCACGGCGGTCCAGAACAGGCTGAACGTGGCGAACAGGCAAGCCTGGTAGAACGCCCGTTGCCGCAGCAGCGGTTGTTGGCGCAGCAGGGTGCCGAGCGAGCCCAGCAGTTGGCCATAAGAGGCACTGTGGTCAGGCTGGCGCTTGGGCACGGTCAGTGCCAGGACGATGCTGATGGCGGCCATCAACGCGGCGGCGATGATGAACATGGCCCGCCAGCCGAAGTGATCGGCCACCACGCTGGAGACTGGCCGCGCCAGCAGGATCCCCAGCAGCAGGCCGCCCATGATCCCACCCACGACCCGGCCCCGGGTCTCCTCCGGCGCCAGGTGTGCAGCCAGCGGAATCAGGACTTGCACCGACACCGAGCTGAACCCCACCAACAGCGAAACCAGCAGGAATACGTTCGGTTGATCGGTGAACGCTGCCCCTAACAAACTGGCGATCGCCACCACGGTGGTGATGATCATCAGCCGCCGGTTTTCCAGCAAGTCACCCAACGGCACCAGGAAAAACAGGCCCAGGGCATAACCGATCTGGGTCAGCGAGACGATCAGGCTGGCCATGGTGCTGCTCAGGCCGACGTCGGGTGCGATCAGTTCGATGATGGGTTGGGCGTAGTAGATGTTGGCGACGATGGCGCCACAGCAGAAGGCGAAGAGCAGGACCATGCCGCGGGTCAAGGTGCTGCCGGGCGTGGGGGAATGAGCACTCATGGCAATCTCGTCAGTGAACAGGAAAGATGGCGCGAGGCTAAAGCGTTAGGGGGCCCTGGAACAGGGCTTGCGATTGATATCAGACATGCTTGCAGTTGATGATGGGGCGCACAAGGAAGCTGGGGAGATTTTGTGGCAAGGGGATCTCTGGGAGCAAAGCTTGTGTGGTCGGGGCCAGCCTGTGTGGGAGCAAGGCTTGCCCGCGATACAGGCACCTCGGTTCCAGAGGCACCGCGCTGTTTTCATCGCGAGCAAGCTTTGCTCCCACATATCTCCTTGCCACAGGCTCGCGTACAGCTTGTTCTACCTTATTGCCCGCTGTAGATCTGGTCGAAAACCCCACCGTCATTGAAGTGAGTCTTCTGCACCGTGCGCCAGTCGCCGAAGGTTTTTTCCACGGACAGGAAGTCGACTTTCGGGAAGCGGTCGGTGTATTTGGCCAGTACCGCCGGGTCCCGTGGGCGCAGGTAGTTGGCAGCGGCGATTTCCTGGCCTTCGGGCGACCACAGGTACTTGAGGTAGGCCTCGGCGGCTTCGCGGGAGCCTTTTTTCTCGACGACTTTGTCGACCACGCTGACCGGTGGCTCGGCCTCGGCGGACACGCTCGGGTAGATCACTTCGAACTGGTCGCGGCCGAATTCGCGGGCGATCATCTCCGCTTCGTTTTCAAAGGTCACCAGCACGTCGCCGATCTGGTTGGTCATGAAGGTGGTTGTCGCGGCGCGACCGCCGGTGTCCAGTACCGGTGCCTGCTTGAACAGTTTGCCGACGAAGGCCTTGGCCTTGTTCTCGTCACCGCCATTTTTCAGCACGTAACCCCAGGCCGAGAGGTAGGTGTAGCGACCGTTGCCGGAGGTTTTCGGGTTGGGCACGATCACCTGCACACCGTCCTTGAGCAGGTCGGGCCAGTCTTTCAAGGCTTTCGGGTTGCCTTTGCGCACGATGAACACCGTGGCCGAGGTGAACGGCGCGCTGTTGTTCGGCAAGCGGGTGACCCAGTTCTCGGGCACCAGTTTGCCGTTGTCCGCCAGGGCGTTGATGTCGGTGGCCATGTTCATGGTGATGACATCCGCCGGCAGCCCGTCGATCACCGAACGCGCCTGCTTGCTGGAGCCGCCGAACGACATCTGCACGGTGATGTTTTCGTTGTGCTCGGCCTGCCAGTGTTTCTGGAAGGCGGTGTTGTAGTCCTTGTAGAAATCGCGCATCACGTCGTAGGAAACGTTGAGCAGGGTCGGGGCGGCGTGGGCCAGGCTGCCAAAGGTCAGGCCGACGGCGAGAAGAGAGGCGCCAAAGAAGTTCTTCACTGCGAATTCCTTTTTATCAACGGGGGTTCCGGGCAATTAGCCAGCACACTAGCTGCAAGCCTATAGACCTTCAAGCATCAAAAAGTGCTTTGCTTATTCCAATTTCTTAAACAACGCATTGCCACAACGGGAGCAGAAAGCGGCACCGTGTTCGTGGTTGTTTTTGCTGCACACCGGGCAATCGTGCTGGAGCTGGTCGCCGCGCATGGCCGTGGCCAGTTCCGCCGTGAAAATACCCGTTGGCACGGCGATGATCGAGTAACCGGTGATCATCACCAGGGATGACACCACCTGGCCCAGTGGCGTCTTGGGCACGATGTCGCCGAAGCCCACCGTGGTCAGTGTCACGATAGCCCAATAGATGCCTTTGGGGATGCTGGTAAAGCCATTCCCAGGGCCTTCGATGACGTACATCAGCGTGCCGAATACCGTTACCAGGGTCGAGACGCTGACCAGGAACACGATGATTTTCTGCTTGCTCCCCCGCAGTGCCGCCATCAGGTAGTTGGCCTGCTTGAGGTAAGGGCTGAGCTTGAGCACACGGAAAATCCGCAGCATGCGGATGATCCGAATGATCAACAGGTATTGGGCATCGCTGTAGTACAGCGCCAGGATCCCCGGCACGATCGCCAGCAGGTCCACCAGCCCGTAGAAACTGAAGGCATAGCGCAGCGGCTTGGGCGAGCAGTACAGGCGCAGGCCGTACTCGACGATGAAGATGAAGGTGAAGCCCCACTCGATACCGGCCAGCAGGGCCGCGTAGTTTTTGTGCACGCTGTCGATGCTGTCGAGCATCACGATCACCAGGCTGGCGAGGATGATCAACAGCAAGGTGCTGTCGAAGCGCCGGCCGGCGACGGTGTCGGTCTGGAAAATGATCACGTAGAGGCGTTCGCGCCAATTGTTGCTGCTTTGCATAATCGTCGCCTGAACCGGAATCAGCGAAGCCTAGGGCGATTGCCCTGCAGAGCGCAAGGCGCGTTGTCGAGGCTGGCCTGGCGCCACACCCGGCCGCTGGCCTGGATCAGCCAACACGCGAGGATGAACGGTGCCGTCAGTGGGGGAAGGTCGAGGGCGATAAAACCTGGGGCAAGCATGACCGCCAGGAGAATGCCCGCCAGTGGCAGCCAGGGTTGGCGGCGCTGCTGGCTGAGGGCCAGAGCCACCAACACTGGGTTGTAACCGCCAAGGCCGCAAAGGGCGGTTGCGTTTTCATGTTGCGACAAGGCGAAGGCCAGGCCGGCGGCGGAACCGAACAATGCCCAACCGGCAGCGCGACGGTCGGCCAGCAGCAGGCCCGCCGCGATCAGCGCACCGGCCGCCGGATGGCCGAGAAACATGACCTGGCCCAGCCCGCTCAAATGCGCGGCCAGCAGGTTGGGTATCGTCATTTCAATCGTGGTGGTTGGGGGCGGCGGCAGGGTGAAACTCATCAGCAGCCAAGCCAACCCGACAAAAGGCGCGGTGTAGGCGGGCAGGCATCGAGGGCCTCGGCTGCGCTTGAGCCATTGCTGGGTCAGCATCGCGCTGAGACCGCCTGCGGCGATGATCAACGGTGGCAACAGGACGGACCAGGGCAACGCAAGGCTCAACAGCAAGCCCAGCAGGATGCCGTTGTAGCTGAACAGCCCGGCTTGCCGGTCGGCCTTGGTGTAACCGCGTCGCTGGGCCGTGAGCAACCCGGCCACCCCGCCCAGCAACGCACCGCCGAACAGGGCGGGCGCAGTGAGCAGGATCGCCAGCAGGCACAGCAGGCCGCACAACGGATGGCGCTGGAGGAAGATCTGGCTGAAGCCGTTGAGCAGGGCGGTGGCCCAGTCGGGGCAGTGGGTGGTGGAAGAATGGTTGGGCATGATGGGTCAGAGGTAAGAGAGCACTGTGGCCAGAGATAGCCCCGTAGGAGCTGTGTAGGAGCGGTGTAGGAGCTGTCGAGTGCAACGAGGCTGCGATCTTTCCCCTACCCATTGAGTCGAGAGCGAACGATCAAGATCAAAAGATCGCAGGCTTCGCCAGCTCCTACAGAAACAACTCTGGTCACAGAAAATTAGATCAACGTCTCAATGCGCAACGAATTGGTCGACCCCGGCTGCCCGAACGGCACGCCCGCGGTGATCAGCAAGGTATCGCCGCGCTGGGCCATGCCTTGGGCCTGGGCGATTTCCAGGGCGGTGGAACAGACTTCATCCACCTGCTTCAACCGATCGTTGACCACCGAGTGCACGCCCCAGGCCACCGTCAGGCGGCGAGCGGCCTGCAGGTTCGGTGTGAGGTTGAGGATCGGCACCGTCGGCCGTTCCCGCGCCGCCCGTAGACTGGAGCTGCCCGATTCGCTGTAGTTCACCAGCACCGCCACTGGCAGCACGTTGCTGATGCGACGGATCGCGCAACTGATCGCATCCGACACCGTGGCCTCGGCTTTTGGCCGGCTGACATCCAGTTGCGCCTGGTAGTCGGGGCCGTTTTCCACTTGGCGGATGATCTTGCTCATCATCTGCACGGCTTCGAGGGGGTAGTCCCCGGAAGCGGTTTCCGCCGACAGCATCACCGCATCGGCCCCCTCGGCCACGGCGTTGGCCACGTCGGTGACTTCGGCGCGGGTGGGTGCTGGGGAGAAGCGCATCGACTCGAGCATCTGCGTCGCCACCACCACCGGTTTGCCGAGGGCGCGGCAGGTGCCGATGATGTTCTTCTGAATCTGCGGCACGCTCTCGGCCGGGACTTCGACACCCAGGTCACCGCGAGCAACCATGATCGCGTCACTCAACTCGGCGATTTCCCGCAATTGGGCCACCGCCGACGGCTTCTCGATCTTCGCCATCAGGAACGCCTGGTTGCCGATCAGCGCGCGAGCCTCGCGGATGTCCTCGGGACGCTGGACGAACGACAGCGCCACCCAGTCCACGCCCAGCTCCAGGCCGAAACTCAAGTCGCGCCGGTCCTTGGCAGTCAGCGGGCTCAGGTCGAGCACGGCCTGGGGCACGTTCACGCCTTTGCGGTCCGACAGTTCGCCGCCGTTGAGCACTTCGGTGTCGATGGCGTCGCAGTGCCTGGCGGTCACGCGCAGGCGCAACTTGCCGTCGTCCAGCAGCAGGTCCATGCCGGGCTCCAGGGCCGCGATGATCTCCGGGTGGGGCAGGTTGACCCGGCGTTGATCGCCGGGCGTCGGGTCCAGGTCCAGACGCAGGGCCTGGCCGCGTTGCAGCAGGACCTTGCCGTCGGCGAACCGGCCGACCCGCAACTTCGGGCCTTGCAGGTCCATCAGGATGCCCAGCGGGTAATTGAGCTGCTGCTCGACCTCGCGAATCCACTGGTAGCGCTGGGCGTGGTCGGCATGCTCGCCGTGGCTGAAGTTCAGGCGGAAGATGTTCACGCCGGCCTGTACCAGCGCGCGGATGTCATCGATGCCGCGGGTGGCGGGACCTAGGGTGGCGAGGATCTTGACCTTTTTATCAGGCGTCATGTTCGGGGTTCTCAAGGATCAGGATGGCGCGAAAGTCGTTGACGTTGGTGCGGGTCGGTTCGGTGACGATCAGCCCATCCAGGGCGGCGAAGTAGCCGTAGCCGTTGTTGTTGTCCAACGCGTCGCTGGCGCTCAGGCCCAATTCGGCGGCGCGGCGATAGCTGTCCGGGGTCATGAGGGCACCGGCGTTGTCTTCGGAACCGTCGATGCCGTCGGTGTCGCCGGCCAGCGCGTAGATGCCGGGATGACCCTTGAGGCTGTCGGTCAGGCTCAGCAGGAATTCTGCATTGCGCCCGCCACGACCGTCGCCGCGCACGGTGACGGTGGTTTCGCCGCCGGAGAGGATCACGCACGGCGCCGCCAGTGGCTGGCCGTGCAGGGCGATTTGCCGGGCGATGCCAGCGTGGACTTTCGCCACCTCCCGGGATTCGCCTTCCAGGTCGCCGAGGATCAACGGGCTGAAACCGGCCTGGCGCGCCTTCACTGCCGCGGCCTCCAATGACTGCTGGGGGCGGGCGATCAATTGGAAGTGGTTGCGGGCCAGGCTCGGGTCGCCGGGCTTGACGGTTTCCGATGCCGGGCTTTGCAACCAGTTGCGCACCGAGGCTGGCACCTCGATCTGGTAGCGCTGGAGAATCGCCAGGGCTTCGGCCGACGTGCTGGGGTCGGCCACGGTAGGGCCGGAGGCAATGACCGTGGCAAGATCCCCGGGCACATCGGAGATCGCGTAGGTGTACACCGTCGCCGGCCAGCAGGCCTTGCCCAGGCGCCCGCCCTTGATCGCCGAGAGGTGCTTGCGCACGCAGTTCATCTCGCCGATGGTCGCGCCGGATTTGAGCAGGGCTTTGTTGATCGATTGCTTGTCGGCCAGGGTGATGCCTTCGGCGGGCAAGGCCAGCAGGGCAGAACCGCCGCCGGACAGCAGGAAGATCACCCGATCGTTTTCGCTGAGGTTGCTGACCATTTCCAGCACCCGCTGGGCCACGGCCAGGCCTGCGGCATCAGGCACCGGGTGGGCGGCTTCCACTACTTCGATTTTCTGACAGGGCGCGCCATGGCCGTAGCGGGTCACCACCAGGCCAGACACTTCGCCCTGCCAGCAGCGCTCGACCACTTGCGCCATGGCCGCCGCGGCCTTGCCGGCACCGATGACGATCACTCGGCCGCTGCGGTCGCTGGGCAGGTAGCGTTCAAGGACGTGTTGCGGATGGGCCGCGTCAATGGCTGTGGCAAACAGCTCGCGCAGCAGTTGTTGCGGATCGACCGACATGGCGGGCTCCCGGGATTCTTGTTATTTGAAGGGCAACGCAGACCCCTGTGGGAGCGGGCTTGCTCGCGAAGGCGGTGTGTCAGTCAATACTTCATTGGCAGATCGATCACTTTCGCGAGCAAGCCCGCTCCCACAAGGGTTTTTTGGTGTGTCAGTTGTCGCGGATGGAGAAATTGGCCATGTGCTCCAACCCCTTGATCAGCGCCGAGTGATCCCAGTGGCTGCCGCCGATGGCCGCGCAGGTGCTGAACACTTGTTGGGCGTTGGCGGTGTTGGGCAGGTTGATGTTCAGTTCCCTGGCGCCTTGCAGCGCCAGGTTCAGGTCCTTCTGGTGCAGGCTGATGCGGAAGCCCGGGTCGAAGGTGCCCTTGATCATGCGTTCGCCGTGTACTTCGAGGATCTTCGACGAAGCGAAACCGCCCATCAGCGCTTCACGGACCTTGGCCGGGTCGGCACCGTTTTTCGAGGCGAACAACAACGCTTCGGCTACCGCCTGGATGTTCAAGGCAACGATGATCTGGTTCGCCACTTTGGCGGTCTGGCCATCGCCGTTGCCGCCCACCAAGGTGATGTTCTTGCCCATGGCCTGGAACAGCGGCAGGGCCCGCTCGAAGGCGGCGCTGTCGCCACCGACCATGATGCTCAGCGTCGCGGCCTTGGCGCCGACTTCTCCGCCGGACACCGGTGCATCGAGGTACTGCGCGCCTTTTTCATTGATCTTCGCCGCGAACGCCTTGGTGGCGGTGGGGGAGATCGAGCTCATGTCAATGACCACCTTGCCCGCGCCCACGCCCGCCGCCACGCCGTCGGCGCGGAACAGCACGTCGTCGACCTGCGGCGTGTCCGGGACCATGACGATGATGAACTCGGCTTCCTGGGCCACTTCCTTCGGGTTGGCCAGCGCCACCGCGCCACCCGCCAGCAAGTCGGCCGGGGCCGGGTCATGGTGTTGGGACAGGAACAGGCTGTGACCGGCCTTTTGCAGGTTCAGTGCCATGGGGTGGCCCATGATGCCGGTGCCGATGAATCCGATTTTAGCCATGGGGAAATCCTCTTGTTGTTATCGCTGCTCGTAGGAGCTGTCGAGCGAAGCGAGGCTGCGATCTTTTGATCTTTCGCCCGGGACTCAAGTGTCAGGGGAAAGATCGCAGCCTCGTTGCACTCGGCAGCTCCTACAGGGGAAGGTGTTCAGGTCGCGTTATGGGTTTTCAGCCACTCCAGACCCGCTTCGGTGGTGGTCAGCGGCTTGTATTCGCAGCCGACCCAACCCGTGTAGCCGATGCGGTCCAGGTGTTCGAACAGGAAGCGATAGTTGATCTCGCCCGTGCCCGGCTCGTTGCGGCCCGGGTTGTCCGCCAGTTGCACGTGGTTGATCTCGCCCAGGTGCGCCGACAGGGTCCGGGCCAGGTCACCTTCCATGATCTGCATGTGGTAGATGTCGTACTGCAGAAACAGGTTGGCGCTGCCCACCTGCTCGCGGATCGACAGGGCCTGGGCGGTGTTGTTCAGGTAGAAGCCGGGAATGTCACGGGTGTTGATGGCTTCCATTACCAGCTTGATGCCGTTGGCCTGCAGCTTCTCGGCGGCGTATTTCAGGTTGGCGACGAAGGTTTTCTCCACCAGGGTTTCACTGCAGTTCTGCGGGCGAATCCCGGCCAGGCAGTTGACCTGGGTGTTGCCCAGCACCTGGGCGTAGGCGATGGCCAGGTCGACACCGGCGCGGAACTCCTCGACCCGGTCCGGCAGGCAGGCAATGCCGCGCTCGCCCTTGGCCCAGTCACCGGCCGGCAGGTTGAACAGCACCTGGGTCAGGCCGTTGGCGTCGAGCAAGGCCTTGAGTTCGGCGGAGCTGTAGTCATAAGGAAACAGGTATTCGACACCACTGAAACCGGCCTTGGCGGCGGCTTCGAAACGGGCGAGAAAATCCTGCTCGGTGAACAGCATGGACAGGTTGGCGGCGAAACGCGGCATGGTGGTCTCCTGTAAGTATTTGGCAAACCCCTCTGTGGGAGCGGGCTTGCTCGCGAAAGCGGTGTATCAGCCGACATCTTTGTTGGATCTGAAGCCGTCTTCGCGAGCAAGCCCGCTCCCACAGGTCAATCGAGTAGCGAAATGGCAGTCGGTGCATCGTTGCCCACAAGCGCCAGATCTTCAAATTCATTGACGGCGTTGATCTCGGTGCCCATGGAAATGTTGGTCACCCGTTCCAGGATGATCTCGACGATCACCGGCACCTTGAACTCCTCGATCATCGCCTGGGCCTGGCGCAGGGCCGGCTGGATGCCGGACGGTTCGAACACCCGCAGGGCCTTGCATCCCAGGCCTTCGGCCACGGCAACGTGATCCACGCCATAACCGTTGAGTTCCGGGGCGTTGAGGTTGTCGAAGGACAGCTGCACGCAGTAGTCCATGTCGAACCCGCGCTGGGCCTGGCGAATCAAGCCCAGGTAGGAGTTGTTCACCACGACATGGATGTAGGGCAGTTTGAACTGCGCACCCACCGCCAGCTCTTCGATCATGAACTGGAAGTCATAGTCGCCCGACAGCGCCACGACCTTGCGGCTCGGATCGGCCTTGACCACCCCCAGCGCGGCCGGAATGGTCCAGCCCAAGGGGCCGGCCTGACCGCAGTTGATCCAGTGGCGCGGCTTGTAGACATGGAGGAACTGCGCCCCGGCGATCTGCGACAGGCCAATGGTGCTGACGTAGCAGGTGTCCTTGCCGAACACCTGGTTCATTTCTTCGTACACGCGCTGTGGCTTGACCGGCACATTGTCGAAATGCGTCTTGCGTTGCAGGCTGGCCTTGCGTTGCTGGCAGTCTTGCAACCAGGCGTCGCGGTTTTTCAGCTTGCCGGCGGCTTGCCATTCACGGGCCACTTCGATGAACACCGTCAGGGCCGAGGCGGCATCGGAGACGATACCCAGGTCGGGCGTGAAGACACGGCCGATCTGGGTCGGCTCGATGTCCACGTGAATGAACGTGCGGCCTTCGGTGTAGACGTCCACCGAACCGGTATGACGGTTGGCCCAGCGGTTGCCGACGCCCAGCACCACGTCCGACTTGAGCAAGGTGGCGTTGCCGTAGCGATGGGAGGTTTGCAGGCCGACCATGCCGACCATCAGTGGGTGATCGTCGGGGATGGTGCCCCAGCCCATCAAGGTAGGGATGACGGGAATGCCGGTCAGTTCGGCGAACTCCACCAGCAGTTCGCTGGCATCGGCGTTGATGATGCCGCCACCGGCCACCAGCAACGGACGCTCAGCCTGATTGAGCATCGCCAGGGCTTTCTCGATCTGCACGCGGTTGGCCGCGGGTTTGGCCAGGGGCAGTGGCTGGTAGGCGTCGATGTCGAATTCGATCTCGGCCATCTGCACGTCGAACGGCAGGTCGATCAGCACCGGGCCCGGACGGCCGGAGCGCATCTCAAAGAACGCCTTCTGGAAGGCATACGGCACCTGGCCGGGCTCCAGCACGGTGGTTGCCCACTTGGTCACGGGTTTGACGATGCTGGTGATATCCACAGCCTGGAAGTCTTCCTTGTGCAGACGGGCGCGGGGGGCTTGCCCGGTGATGCACAGGATCGGGATCGAATCGGCCGAGGCGCTGTAGAGCCCGGTCACCATGTCGGTGCCGGCCGGGCCCGAGGTGCCGATGCACACGCCGATATTGCCAGCCTTGGTGCGGGTGTAGCCCTCGGCCATGTGCGAGGCGCCTTCAACGTGGCGAGCAAGGACGTGATCGATGCCACCCACCTTCTGCAGGGCGGAGTACAGCGGGTTGATCGCGGCACCCGGGATACCGAAGGCGGTGTCCACGCCTTCACGGCGCATTACCAGAACGGCGGCTTCGATTGCTCTCATTTTGCTCATTGTTTTGTGCCTCTTACGTTTTGTAATTGTATACAAATGGCTTTGCGCAGAGTGTATTCACGGTAAACGGCGCAGGTCAATCCATTTCCTCAAGCATCTGTTTCATTCGTCGGAAGGCCAGGTTTTGCTACGGCCTTCCATCGATTAAGGTGCTTTGTGAAAATTATTGTATACAAAAATATGTATTGTTGTGTTCTATTTGTTGTGTTCGGTTTTGCTGAAAGTGAAGCCCACAAGGCTCTCCCATAACAAAAGAAGGACAGCACCCATGAGCGTTCTAACCTTGAAAATCGCCGTCAACCTGGCCGGGCAAGCCCTTGCCGCCGGTCGTGAAATCAGCGCTGCGCCCCTGACCGTCGCGGTCCTGGACAGCGGCGGGCACCTGGTTGCCTTGCAGCGCGAAGACGGCGCCAGCCTGCTTCGCCCGCAGATCGCCATCGGCAAGGCTTGGGGCGCCATCGCCCTGGGCAAAGGCTCACGCCTGCTGGCCCAGGACGCCCAGCAACGCCCGGCGTTTTTCGCGGCATTGAACGGGCTGGGGCAGGGCAACGTCGTACCGGCACCGGGTGGGGTGTTGATCAGGGATCAGGATGGGAAGGTGCTGGGGGCGATTGGTGTCAGTGGTGATGTTTCGGATGTGGATGAGCAGGTGGCGGTCAGGGCGGTGGAGGCGCTGCGGTTGAGGGCGGATGTGGGGGTTACTGTTTGATTTTGCGGTGAATTGACTGGCGTTTTCGCGAGCAAGCTCGCTCCCACTGGATCTGGTTGTCGACACAAAATGTGTGAACATTGCACATCCCCTGTGGGAGCGGGCTTGCTCGCGAAGGCAATCGACCAGACACATCCGGCTAAAGAGTCTGACCATGATGTTGTATTCACAGCGCTAGCCTTTTAGGACTTCATTGGGAAAGGAGGGCGACGGAATGCCTGTACGCTCAGCTTCACATCGCTTGCGTATCGGTCGCTATGCAGAGCAGAACCGCATCTACTTATTGACCGCCAATACACTAGAGCGCGAACCGGTCTTCAAAGACTATGGCTTGGGCAGAACTGTTATCCGTCAATTCCGGGCGGTACAGGAGCAGGGCATTGCTGACTCCCTGGCTTTTGTCGTCATGCCTGATCATGTTCATTGGTTGATTCAACTGCACCGTGGGTCCTTGGGGCAGTTGATGTGTCGGGTGAAGTCCATCAGTGCCAAGGGAGTCAACGAGGCGGCTGGTAGGGCTGGCAGCCTTTGGCAACCGGGTTACCATGATCGAGCGCTGCGGCGGGAAGAGGATTTGGTAAAGCTGGCTCGCTATGTTGTGGCAAATCCACTGCGGGCAGGTCTGGTAGAGCGACTTGGCGACTATCCGTTGTGGGATGCCATCTGGCTTTGACTTGAAATCGAGTCGCCGCCTTCGCGAGCAAGCCCGCTCCCACAAGGGATCTGTGGCGAACATTGGATCAGTGAACACTGGGGACCCTGTGGGAGCGGGCTTGCTCGCGAAGACGGCGGCATGTTCAGCATATTCACAAACTGACCCACCGCTTTCGATAAAGGCGATGGGGTCCTGAGCCTAGCGATCCACCTCACACCCCTTCAACACCAACCGAATAATCGTCTGCGCCGCCGCTTCGTAATCCGCTTCATCCAGCTTGGCCTTGCCGGTCACGGCGCTGATCTGCCAGTCGAAATCGGCATAGGTCTGGGTGGCGGCCCAGATGCTGAACATCAGGTGGTTGGGATCGATGGGGGCGATCTGGCCGCGGTCGATCCAGGTTTGGATGCAGTCGATGTTGTGCCGGGCCTGGGCGTTGAGTTGGTCCACCAGGTCGGGGCTCAGGTGGGGGGCGCCGTGCATGATTTCGCTGGCGAAGACTTTCGAGGCGAAGGGCAGGTCGCGGGAGATGCGGATCTTTGAGCGGATGTAGTGGCTCAGCACCTCACCGGGCACGCCGTCGGCGTTGAACGGTGTCGAAGCCTGGAGAATCGGCTCGATGATGCTTTCCAGGACCTCGCGGTAGAGGTTTTCCTTGGATTTGAAGTAGTAGTAGACGTTGGGTTTGGGCAGGCCTGCCTTGGCCGCGATGTCGCTGGTCTTGGTCGCGGCGAAGCCCTTGTCGGCAAATTCTTCGCTGGCGGCACGCAGGATCAATTCTTTGTTGCGCTCGCGGATAGTGCTCATAAACCCAGGGGTTCCTTGCCTGTTCTGGCGGTGGCGCATGGTAGCACCGGCCTCGCGCGGCGCTCAAGAATGCCCCAAGGCACCACGGCTCGCGGTATGCTTCGCGGCATCATTATTCAAGGAGCCCCTTCATGGCCGGAAGCAGTTTGCTGGTACTGATCGACGATATCGCCACCGTGCTCGACGATGTTGCGCTGATGACCAAAATGGCCGCCAAGAAAACCGCCGGTGTGCTCGGCGATGACTTGGCGCTCAATGCCCAGCAGGTGTCAGGTGTGCGTGCCGAGCGGGAACTGCCGGTGGTGTGGGCGGTGGCCAAGGGGTCGTTCATCAACAAATTGATCCTGGTGCCGTCGGCGCTGGCGATCAGCGCCTTCGTTCCTTGGTTGGTGACACCGTTGTTGATGGTGGGCGGCGCCTACCTGTGTTTCGAAGGGTTCGAAAAACTGGCCCACAAGTTCCTTCACAGCAAGGCCGAAGATCAGGCCGAACATGCGCAACTGGTCGAGGCGGTGGCTGATCCGGCGGTCGATCTGGTGGCCTTTGAAAAGGACAAGATCAAGGGCGCGGTACGCACCGACTTCATCCTGTCGGCGGAAATCATCGCCATCACCCTCGGCACCGTCGCCGATGCGCCGCTGACTCAACAGGTGATCGTGCTGTCGGGTATTGCGATTGTCATGACCGTCGGTGTGTACGGCCTGGTGGCGGGCATCGTCAAGCTCGATGACCTGGGGCTCTGGTTGACGCAGAAGCCAGGACAGGTCGCCAAAAGCATCGGCGGGGCCATCCTGCGCGCAGCGCCCTATATGATGAAAAGCTTGTCGGTGATCGGCACCGCAGCGATGTTCCTGGTGGGCGGTGGCATCCTGACCCATGGCGTGCCGGCGGTGCATCATTGGATCGAAAGCGTGACGGCCAGCGCTGGCGGGGCCGGGTTTATCGTGCCGATGTTGCTCAATGCGGTGGCGGGGATTGTCGCGGGGGCGGTGGTGTTGGTCGGGGTGCTGGCTGTCAGTAAGGTCTGGAAGACGCTCAAAGGCTAAAACTGACAACTCATAACCACTGTGGGAGCGGGCTTGCTCGCGAATGCGGTGTGTCAGTTGACGAACATGTCATCTGGCACACCGCATTCGCGAGCAAGCCCGCTCCCACATTGGGATTTGCGTCAGGCGTTGGTTTATTCGGCAATCTGCAACTTGCGCGACTCGGTGTACACGTAGCGCACCTTTTCATATTCGAACGGCGTGTTCAGTTGCCCGTAGCGGAAACTGGTCTGGTAGCGCTTGTCCACACCGCGCAGGAGCAGCAACTCCGGGTGGTTGGAGCTGACTTCGGAGACGTTCAGGAAGTTGATCGCCGATTCGGCTGTGTAGTCCACCAGCAGGCCCGAAGTGTCGCGCAGGTTTGAAGGGCCGAAGATCGGTAGCACGAAATACGCGCCGCCAGGCACGCCGTAGAAGCCCAGGGTCTGGCCGAAATCTTCGCTCTGGCGCGGCAGGCCCATGGCGGTGGCTGGGTCCCACAGGCCGGCGATGCCGACGGTGGTGTTGAGCAGCAGTCGTGCCGTGGTTTCCATCGAACGCTTGCCCTTGAATTGCAGCAGGCTGTTCATCAGGTTAGGCACGTCCCCCAGGTTGTTGAAGAAGTTGCTGACCCCGGTGCGCATGAAGCTGGGGGTGATGTAGCGGTAGCCATCGACAACGGGCAGGAACACCCACTGGTCGAAGCGGTAGTTGAAGTGATAGACCCGGCGGTTCCACGACTCCAGCGGGTCATAGACGTTCAGGGCGTTTAGGGTCGAGCGCTCGAACTCGCGCTGGTCCAGCCCCGGGTTGAACTTGAGCTTGGTCAACGGTTCCTTGAAACCGTCCGAATCCACCACCACTGGCGCATTGGCCTTGCTGTTGTCGGCGTGGACCATGCCCGCGCTTATTAACGCGGCGATAAGCAGCAGATATTTAGCCACGGAAGAACTCCAGCATGGCGTCGCTGTTGACGCGGTAGTTAAGGTTGCCGCAGTGGCCGCCCAGTGGATAAACCGTCAGGCGATCGCCAAAGGTCTTGCGCAGGAAACCCAGGTCGCCCGGGCCGAGAATGACGTCGTCGGCGTTGTGCATGACGGCAATCTTCGGGCTGTCGTGCAGGTAATCCTTCAACGCGTACAGGCTGACCTGGTCGACCAGTTGCAGCAGGCTGCCGCCGTCGGTGCGCGCGCGCCACATCGGGATCACCTGCTCGGTGAGGTAACAGTCGAAATCGCATTGCAATGCACGCTTGAGGAATGGCGTCAGGCTGGTGCTTTCGGTAATCGGGAACTTGGGCGGGATGATCAGGCCGCGCCGGTTGATCAGGTCCGAGGTGAACGCGATGTCAGCCGCCGAGAAGCGGAACGAGGTGCCGATCAACATGGCCATCTGCTCGTTGCTCAGGTGTTGCTTGGACTGCTGGAAGTCATAGAGCAGCGCATCGTTGAGGTCGATGTAGCCTTTTTGCTGGAAGTAGCGGGTCAGCTTGTTCAGCACCAGCTCATAGAAGGTCGTGGTGTTGTTGATGCCCTTGACCTCGGTCTGGACCAGTTTGTCCAGGTTGGTGATCGAGGTGTAGAGGTTCACTGGCGGGTTCAGCAGCAGCACCTTCTTGAAGTTGAAGCTGCGCCGGGTTTCGTCCAGGTGTGCGACGAAGGCCGCGTCCAGGGCACCTAGGCTATAACCGGTCAGGTAATACTCGGTCACCGGCAGCTTGGGGTTCTGCGCGCGCACGGCCTGCATCACCCGGTACATGTCTTCGGCGTCTTCCTTGGAAATGCCTGGCGTGGCGAAGCGTGAAGCGGCGCTCATGAAGTCGAAGCTGGTGGGCGATGACAACTGCACCACGTGGTAGCCGGCCTTGTAGTAGAGGCGCTTGAGGTATTCATTAATGCTACTGTCAAAGCGCGCACCGGTGCCGGCGATGAGGAAGATCAGCGGCGCGGGTTTGTCCTGGGTGGCCATGCGGTAGGTGAGGCTTTTCACCGGCCAGAAGTTGTCCGGCAGGATGAACTCGCGTTCCGGGCGCAGGGTCAGGCTGTGGTCCGCCTGGTTGATGTCTTCGATCAGCGGCAACTCCGGACGCAGGTCCGGTGGCGTGGTGGCGATGGTCGCCTCGAACGGGTTGGTCAAGGGGTAGCCATAGCTGGCGGCGTCAATATCTGCCGCCAGCGCGGACGCACTCAGGATAAGGCCGCCGAGAAGGGCAGCGAAGCGCAAGGAACGGAGCATGACTGGATCCCTTAAAGGAAGGTGCCGAATGAGGTTCGCAGGCTATGACCACCGAAGCAGAGCCAAGTGCCATGATGGGCACAAAACAGGCACGGACGGGGTGCGATAGTAGCGGGACGATACACGGTCGTGCGCGGCGGCGGCTAGTTATCTGGCGTTTGCCGGATATGACGGCTAAACCTCACGTGTGGCGGTGCTACAAATGCCCTGAACTGAGAGCTGGCGTTCTGATGTCGTTTCTCGTTGCCTCGACGTCGCAGACAGAGCAGGTTCCGGATCGGCGCAGGTTGATGATCAGCGAGTCAGTACTCCACTGGCGTTCAGGCCGGTTTGAGGGCGAGCGTGATGGGGGCGCTGAGCATCATAACTATACGTTGACGCCGCCCGGCATCCGTCGGGCGCAGCACTTTCGGGGAAGTAACGATGAAGATGCGACGACTCTTGGGCGCAGGTGCCGCACTGGTACTGGCCATCAGTTCCACCTTGGCCAGCGCCGAAACCAAAACCCTGAGCATCGGTTACGTTGACGGCTGGTCCGACAGCGTCGCGACCACCCACGTGGCCGCCGAAGTGATCAAGCAGAAACTCGGTTATGACGTGAAGTTGCAAGCGGTCGCGACCGGGATCATGTGGCAAGGCGTGGCCACCGGTAAACTCGACGCGATGCTCTCGGCCTGGCTGCCAGTGACTCACGGCGACTATTGGACCAAGAACAAGGACCAGGTGGTCGATTACGGCCCCAACTTCAAGGACGCGAAAATCGGCCTGATCGTGCCGGAGTACGTCAAGGCCAAGTCGCTTGAGGATCTCAAGACCGACGACTCCTTCAAGAAGCGTATCGTCGGCATCGACGCCGGTTCTGGCGTGATGCTCAAGACCGAACAGGCTATCAAGGATTACGACCTGACCGGTTATCAACTCAAGGCCAGTTCCGGCGCTGGCATGATTGCCGAGCTGACCCGTGCCGAGAAGAAAAACGAATCCATCGCCGTTACCGGTTGGGTGCCGCACTGGATGTTCGCCAAGTGGAAACTGCGCTTCCTGGAAGACCCGAAAGGCGTCTACGGCGCGGCTGAGACTGTAAACAGCATCGGCAGCAAGGGCCTGGAGGCCAAGGCGCCGGAAGTGGTCGAGTTCCTGAAGAAGTTCCAGTGGGCTTCGAAAGACGAGATCGGCGAAGTCATGCTGGCGATTCAGGAAGGTGCCAAGCCTGACGCTGCTGCCAAGGACTGGGTCGCCAAGCACCCGGATCGCGTGAAGGAGTGGACCGGCAAGTAATCGGCCTGGTTTAGCTGTTCCGAAAAGCCGCATGACTTGTGTCATGCGGCTTTTTTTTGTGCCCGCAGATCCTTGGTCCTGCACAAATCCCTGTGGGAGCGGGCTTGCTCGCGAATGCGATTTTTCAGTTAACCATGTGTTGACTGACACACTGCATTCGCGAGCAAGCCCGCTCCCACAAAGGGAACTGCGGAAAATGTGAAGGAAACGGGCAACACCGTCATGTCGTTCTAATACTAAGGTCGTCTGGAACCTGGCCTTGAGCCGCATAGAGTAGGGTTGTTCCAATTAAATCTGTGCTGCGAGGATAAAAACAATGAACGACAGCATTTACCTCTCGATTCAAAACAGCCCGCGCTTCAAGGAGCTGGTGAGAAAAAGGGAAAAGTTCGCCTGGATTCTCTCGGCGATCATGCTTGGGCTGTATTCCGGCTTCATTCTTCTGATCGCCTACGGGCCACACATTCTCGGGGCCAAGATCTCGCCTGAGTCCACTATCACCTGGGGCATTCCCATCGGTGTCGGCCTGATTCTCTCGGCCTTCATCCTGACTGGTATCTACGTACGGCGCGCCAACGGCGAGTTCGACGACTTGAACAATGCGATTCTCAAGGAGGCTCAGCAATGATCCGGCGTCTACTGGCTCTATTGAGCATCGCAGCGTTCGCCCCGGGCGCCTGGGCGGCTGAAGCCCTGACCGGCGCCGTGCAGAAACAACCCCTCAACGTCGCGGCTATCCTGATGTTCGTGGCCTTCGTCGGCGCGACTTTGTATATCACCTACTGGGCGTCCAAGAAAAACAACTCGGCGGCCGACTACTATGCGGCCGGCGGCAAGATCACCGGCTTCCAGAACGGCCTGGCCATTGCCGGCGACTACATGTCGGCGGCGTCCTTCCTGGGGATTTCCGCGCTGGTGTTCACCTCGGGCTACGATGGCTTGATCTACTCCATCGGCTTCCTGGTGGGCTGGCCGATCATCCTGTTCCTGATCGCCGAGCGCCTGCGTAACCTGGGTAAATATACCTTTGCCGACGTGGCATCCTACCGCCTGGGGCAAACCCAGATCCGCACCCTGTCTGCCAGCGGCTCGCTGGTGGTGGTGGCGTTCTACCTGATCGCGCAAATGGTCGGTGCCGGCAAGCTGATCCAGCTGCTGTTCGGCCTGGACTACCACGTTGCGGTGATCCTGGTCGGTATCCTGATGTGCCTCTACGTGTTGTTCGGCGGCATGCTGGCCACCACCTGGGTACAGATCATCAAAGCGGTGCTGTTGCTCTCGGGGGCTTCGTTCATGGCCCTGATGGTCATGAAGCACGTCAACTTCGACTTCAACATGCTGTTTGCCGAGGCGGTCAAGGTTCACCCTAAAGGTGAGGCGATCATGAGCCCAGGCGGCCTGGTGAAGGATCCGATCTCGGCCTTCTCCCTGGGGCTGGCGCTGATGTTCGGTACCGCTGGCCTGCCGCACATCCTGATGCGCTTCTTCACCGTGAGCGACGCCAAGGAAGCGCGCAAGAGCGTGCTGTATGCCACTGGCTTCATCGGTTACTTCTACATCCTGACCTTCATCATCGGCTTCGGCGCGATCCTGCTGGTCAGCACCAACCCGGCCTTCAAGGACGCGGCAGGTGCCTTGCTCGGCGGCAACAACATGGCGGCGGTGCACCTGGCCAACGCTGTGGGCGGCAGTATCTTCCTGGGCTTCATCTCGGCGGTAGCCTTTGCCACCATCCTGGCGGTCGTCGCGGGCCTGACCCTGGCCGGTGCTTCGGCGGTGTCCCATGACCTGTATGCCAGTGTGATCAAGAAAGGCAAGGCCAACGAGAAGGACGAGATTCGCGTCTCGAAAATCACCACCATCGCCCTGGCGGTGCTGGCGATCGGCCTGGGTATCCTGTTCGAGAAGCAGAACATCGCGTTCATGGTGGGCCTGGCGTTCTCCATCGCGGCGAGCTGCAACTTCCCGGTACTGCTGCTCTCGATGTACTGGAAGAAGCTGACCACCCGTGGCGCCATGATTGGCGGCTGGCTGGGCCTGGTCAGTGCCGTGGGCCTGATGGTGCTCGGTCCGACCATCTGGGTGCAGATCATGGGTCACGAGAAGGCGATCTTCCCGTATGAATACCCTGCGCTGTTCTCGATGGCCATTGCCTTTGTCGGCATCTGGTTCTTCTCCATCACCGACAAGTCGACTGAAGGTGCCAACGAGCGGGCGCTGTTCTTCCCGCAGTTCGTGCGTTCGCAGACTGGCCTGGGGGCGAGTGGGGCGGTTAACCATTGATGTAGAGATAAGTGCTTGAAGAAATACCCCGGTCGAGAGGCTGGGGTATTTTTTTGTGTGCGATAACTGCGGTTTGAGTGATGACGCCTTCGCGAGCAAGCCCGCTCCCACAGGTAATGCTGTTCACTTAAGGCTGTGGATTGGGGTAAGGGTGTATATCCGTTGCTGCGGTAACGGCTACTTATGGTTCCGCTCTTACAGCGGGTCACTTTTGGAAGAGCGCCAAAAGTAACCAAAAGCGCTCTGCCCCACCACTCGGCACCTCGCCTAGGCTCGGTGTGCCCTCACTCCGGCATTGCTCCGTGGGCCGCCGCGAAGGGCCATCCATGGCCCAGCGCGGCTACCTCGGCATCCATGCCGAGGTGCCCACTGCGCAATGCCTGCGTTCGGCCGTCGTGGTTAACGGGGCGCCGAGATCAACGTCCACCGCGAGGCGGCCTGATAGCCGACCTGGTTCTTGGTGGGACCGCGTTTCCCCTGTGGGAGCGGGCTTGCTCGCGAAGAGGTCGGAGCAGTCAGCATCTTCAACGCATGTGCCATCGCCTTCGCGAGCAGACTCGCTCCCATACAGTTGGATTGAAGCACAGCCGCCAGAGACAGGTCGGCTATCAGGCCGCCTCGTTTCTGATCTTGATCTGGGGCGCCCCGTTAACCACGCTGGCCGAACGCAGGCATTGCGCAGTGGGCATCCCGGCATGGATGCCGGGATAGCCGCGCTGGGCCATGGATGGCCCTTCGCGGCGGCCCACGGAGCAATGCCGGAGTGAGGGCACACCGAGCCTAAGCGAGGTGCCAAGTGGTGGGGCAAGAGCGTTTTGCTTACTTTTGCGCTTCTCAAAAGTGAGCCGCCGTCAGGGCGGAACCCTAAGCAGCCGTTACCGCAGCAACGGATATGTACCCAATCCAATCCAACCCAACCCCAAAGGAAGCGGCGCTCCCTCGGAAAAGCGCCGTTTCCTTAAGTGAACAGCACTACGCTCCCACAGGGGATTTGCGTCGTACACAGAGTCCAATGTGGGAGCGAGCTCGCTCGCGAAGGTGTCGGACCAGTCGCCGCAGATATCAAAGAGGGCCTAAACAAAACAGCCCCTGCTCTTATATAAGAAGCAGGGGCTGTTTCAGTGCAGCGTGGAACCTATGGCAAGGCAGGCCTTACTTGCGGTCTTCCAGCTGAGTAATGTCACGCGACTCGTAGCCGGTGTACAGCTGGCGCGGACGGCCGATCTTGTACGGGCTGGAGAGCATTTCCTTCCAGTGGGAAATCCAGCCGACGGTCCGCGCCAGGGCGAAGATCACGGTGAACATGCTGGTTGGAATGCCGATCGCCTTGAGGATGATCCCCGAGTAGAAGTCGACGTTCGGGTACAGCGAGCGCTCGATGAAGTATGGGTCGGTCAGGGCGATCTCTTCCAGGCGCATGGCCAGTTCGAGTTGCGGATCGTTTGTGATCCCCAGTTCCTTGAGCACTTCGTCGCAGGTCTGCTTCATGACGGTGGCGCGCGGGTCGCGGTTCTTGTAGACCCGGTGACCGAAGCCCATCAGCTTGAACGGATCGTTCTTGTCCTTGGCCTTGGCGATGAACTTGTCGATGTTGGAGACATCGCCGATTTCATCGAGCATGGTCAGTACCGCTTCGTTGGCACCGCCGTGGGCAGGGCCCCAGAGCGCGGCGATACCGGCGGCGATACAGGCGAACGGGTTGGCACCCGAGGAGCCGGCCAGGCGCACGGTGGACGTGGAGGCGTTCTGCTCGTGGTCGGCATGGAGGATGAAGATCCGGTCCATGGCCTTGGCGAGCACCGGGCTGATCGGTTTGATCTCGCACGGGGTGTTGAACATCATATGCAGGAAGTTCTCTGCATAGGTCAGGTCGTTGCGCGGGTACATCATGGGCTGGCCCATGGAGTACTTGTAGACCATGGCTGCCAGGGTCGGCATCTTCGCCACCAGGCGGATCGCGGAGATTTCGCGATGCTGGGGGTTATTGATGTCCAGGGAGTCGTGGTAGAAGGCCGAGAGGGCGCCGACAACGCCGCACATGACGGCCATCGGGTGGGCATCGCGACGGAAGCCGTTGAAGAAGGTCTTCAACTGCTCGTGAACCATGGTGTGGTTCTTCACGGTGCTGACGAACTGGGCCTTTTGCTCTGCGGTTGGCAGCTCGCCATTGAGCAGCAGGTAGCAGGTTTCCAGGTAGTCCGATTTTTCAGCCAGTTGCTCGATCGGGTAGCCGCGGTGCAGCAGGATGCCGTTGTCGCCGTCGATGTAGGTGATCTTCGACTCGCACGAGGCGGTCGACATGAAACCTGGGTCAAAGGTGAAACGGCCCGTGGCCGTCAGGCCCCGTACGTCGATTACATCGGGACCAACGGTGCCGGTTAAAATGGGCAGCTCGACGGGGGCTGCGCCCTCGATGATCAACTGCGCTTTTTTGTCAGCCATGTGGCCTCCTATTAATGCTTGAAATCATCAGACAGACCCCCCACGCAGGGCCCGCACCACTATAGTGAGATAAATCCGAAAGTCAATTTGCCTAAAGTCTTGCTCCAGAAGGCTTTAACCGGACTTTTTCCGCGAAATTGCCTGCCGTTTACGCCTTTTACGCCATATGTGCAATGCGCTATTAGGGGAAGGTGAACGCGTTGTCATTAGTAGCCTAACTGTCTATACTCGGCCACCGACCGCCAGGGGCTTTTGGGCCTGCTTTCTTGGGGGTCGTCACTCCCTGGGTGGTGAGTACCTGACCAGTGCGCGCCCCAACAACTTTGCCCTGATTGTTAGGGGCTCTTCAGTGTGAAAAAAAAGCCGTGAAAAGCCAACGACCTGTAAACCTAGACCTAAGGACCATCAAACTCCCAGTCACTGCTTACACGTCCATTCTTCACCGTATTTCCGGTGTCATCCTCTTCGTCAGCCTGGCCATCATGCTTTATGCATTGGACAAGTCGCTCGATTCGGAAGAAGGCTTCGGTCAGGTGAAAGCGTGTCTGACCAGTCCGCTAGCCAAGCTAGTGATTTGGGGCATCCTGTCCGCCTTGCTGTATCACTTGGTTGCCGGTGTGCGCCATTTGATCATGGACATGGGCATCGGTGAGACGCTGGAAGGCGGCAAGCTGGGCTCGAAAATCATTATCGCCGTGTCTGCGGTGCTGATCGTTCTGGCAGGAGTCTGGATATGGTAACCAACGTCACGAACCTTTCGCGTTCGGGCCTCTACGACTGGATGGCCCAGCGTGTGTCTGCGGTCGTTCTCGCGGCTTACTTCATTTTCCTGATCGGATATGTCGTGGCAAACCCTGGCATTGGCTACGCCCAATGGCATGAACTGTTCGCAAACAACTGGATGCGCATCTTCAGTCTGCTGGCACTTGTCGCACTGGGCGCTCACGCCTGGGTCGGCATGTGGACCATCGCGACCGACTACCTGACGCCAATGGCGTTCGGCAAATCGGCGACTGCCGTACGTTTCCTCTTCCAGGCAGTATGCGGCGTTGCGATGTTCGCTTACTTCGTCTGGGGTGTGCAGATTCTCTGGGGTATCTGATCCATGGCTAACATTCCAACGATTTCTTTCGACGCCATCATCATTGGTGGTGGCGGTGCCGGCATGCGCGCGGCGCTGCAACTGGCACAGGGCGGTCACAAGACTGCCGTGATCACCAAGGTCTTCCCGACCCGTTCGCACACTGTTTCCGCCCAGGGCGGCATCACCTGCGCCATCGCTTCGGCCGACCCGAACGACGACTGGCGCTGGCACATGTACGATACCGTCAAGGGTTCCGACTATATCGGTGACCAGGACGCTATCGAATACATGTGTCAGGAAGGCCCGGCTGCCGTTTACGAGCTGGACCACATGGGCATGCCTTTCTCGCGTACCGAGCAAGGTCGTATCTACCAGCGTCCGTTCGGTGGCCAGTCCAAGGACTACGGCAAGGGCGGTCAGGCTGCACGTACTTGCGCAGCGTCCGACCGTACCGGTCACGCACTGCTGCACACCCTTTACCAGGGCAACCTGAAAGCCGGTACCGTGTTCCTGAACGAGTACTACGCTGTCGATCTGGTGAAGAACCAGGATGGCGCTTTTGTCGGCGTGATCGCGATCTGCATCGAAACCGGCGAAACCACCTACATCCGCGCCAAGGCCACCGTACTGGCGACCGGCGGTGCAGGTCGTATCTATGCCTCCACCACCAATGCCCTGATCAACACCGGTGACGGCGTCGGCATGGCCCTGCGTGCAGGCGTACCGGTGCAAGACATCGAAATGTGGCAGTTCCACCCAACCGGCATCGCCGGCGCCGGTGTACTGGTCACCGAAGGTTGCCGCGGTGAAGGCGGTTACCTGATCAACAAGCACGGCGAGCGTTTCATGGAGCGTTATGCTCCGAACGCCAAGGACCTTGCCGGTCGTGACGTGGTTGCCCGTTCGATGGTTAAAGAGATCATCGCCGGTAACGGCTGTGGCCCGAATGGCGACCACGTGATGCTCAAGCTCGACCACCTGGGCGAGGAAGTGCTGCACAGCCGCCTGCCAGGCATCTGCGAGCTGTCCAAGACCTTCGCTCACGTCGACCCGGTCGTTGCGCCAGTTCCAGTAGTTCCAACTTGCCACTATATGATGGGCGGCGTTGCCACCAACATTCATGGCCAGGCAATCACCCAGAACGCCGAAGGCGTGGACGAAATCATCCCTGGCCTGTTCGCAGTGGGTGAAGTGGCCTGCGTATCGGTCCACGGTGCCAACCGCCTGGGCGGCAACTCGTTGCTCGACCTGGTGGTCTTCGGTCGCGCTGCTGGCCTGCACCTGGAAAAAGCCCTGTCCGACGGTATCGAATACGACGATGCCACCGACGCCAACATCGAAGCTGCCCTGGCGCGTCTGTCCGCTCTGAACGAGCGTACCGAAGGCGAAGACGTGGCGACCCTGCGTCGCGAATTGCAAAACTGCATGCAGAACTACTTCGGTGTATTCCGTACCGGCGAATACATGCAGAAGGGTATTGCCCAGTTGGCGCAATTGCGTGAACGAATCGCCAACGTGAAGATCAACGATAAGTCGCAGGCGTTCAACACTGCCCGTATCGAAGCGCTGGAATTGCAGAACCTGCTGGAAGTGGCTGAAGCTACCGCCATTGCTGCCGAAGTACGTAAAGAGTCCCGCGGCGCTCACGCCCGTGAAGACTTCGAAGATCGTGACGACGAAAACTGGCTGTGCCACACCCTTTACTTCCCGGGTGACAAGCGCGTGACCAAGCGTGCTGTGAACTTCTCGCCGAAGACTGTTCCGACTTTTGAACCTAAGATTCGGACTTATTAAGGGTGGCCGCCATGTTGCAAGTCAGTGTTTATCGCTACAACCCTGATCAGGACGCTGCGCCGTTCATGCAGGATTTCCAGGTCGATACCGGTGGTAAAGACCTGATGGTGCTGGACGTGCTGGCCCTGATCAAAGAGCAGGACGAGGGTTTCTCCTATCGTCGCTCTTGCCGTGAGGGCGTTTGCGGCTCCGACGGCATGAACATCAACGGCAAGAACGGCCTGGCCTGCATCACACCGCTGTCTGCGGTGGTCAAGGGCAACAAGCTGATCGTTCGTCCGTTGCCAGGTTTGCCGGTTATCCGTGACTTGGTCGTCGATATGAGCATCTTCTACAAGCAATACGAGAAGGTGAAGCCATACCTGCAGAACGACACGCCGGCTCCGGCCATCGAGCGTCTGCAGTCCCCAGAAGAGCGTGAGAAGCTCGACGGTCTGTACGAGTGCATCCTGTGCGCTTGCTGCTCGACCTCGTGCCCATCCTTCTGGTGGAACCCGGACAAGTTCCTGGGCCCGGCCGCCCTGCTGCAAGCGTACCGCTTCCTGGCAGACAGCCGTGACACCAAGACGTCCGAGCGTCTGGCTGCACTGGATGACCCGTTCAGCGTATTCCGCTGCCGCGGGATCATGAACTGCGTCAACGTCTGCCCGAAAGGCCTGAACCCGACTAAGGCCATCGGTCACGTACGTAACATGCTGCTGCAGAGCGGCGTGTGATTCAGCTGCTGTACCCGTAGGACCGCTTTACCCGTAGAAGGCCAGGCGCGGGCTTCAACCCGCGCTGAGGCTATAACCAGAACAGCCGCTTACAAAGCGGCGGTTCTTATTTTGAAGAAATGAGACAAGCAGGGGCATCCGGGCTGGTACCCGGACTATCAGCGTGATCCTAAGTGGCTTGTTTTAGTCGCTGCACTCGGACTTCTGCAAGTTTGCTCGGTGTTTTCGCCGATGGTGTTCCCCTAATCGAGGGTGACCAAGCATGCAAGAAAGCGTGATGCAGCGCATGTGGAACAGTGCCCACCTTTCCGGTGGTAACGCTGCCTATGTGGAAGAGCTTTACGAGCTCTACCTGCACGACCCTAACGCTGTGCCAGAAGAATGGCGCACCTACTTTCAGAAGTTGCCGGCTGACGGTAACTCTGCCACTGATGTTTCGCACTCGACGATTCGCGATCATTTCGTGTTGCTGGCAAAGAACCAGCGCCGCGCTCAACCGGTGTCTGCCGGCAGCGTGAGCAGTGAACACGAGAAGAAGCAAGTTGAAGTGCTGCGACTGATCCAGGCCTACCGGATGCGTGGCCACCAGTCAGCCCAGCTTGACCCGCTGGGGCTGTGGCAGCGTCCTGCACCTGCAGACCTGTCGATCACTCACTACGGCTTGACCAATGCCGATCTTGATACGACCTTCCGTGCCGGCGACCTGTTCATCGGCAAAGAGGAAGCGAGCCTACGCGAAATTCACGAAGCGTTGCAGCAGACATATTGCCGCACCATCGGCGCTGAATTTACGCATATCACCGATTCCGAGCAGCGCCAGTGGTTCCAGCAGCGTCTGGAAAGCGTGCGCGGCCGTCCGACGTACTCTGTCGACATCAAGAGCCACCTGCTTGAGCGCGTCACCGCCGGCGAAGGCCTCGAAAAATACCTCGGGACCAAATACCCGGGTACCAAGCGTTTCGGTCTGGAAGGCGGCGAGAGCCTGATTCCGATGCTCGACGAGTTGATCCAGCGTTCCGGTTCCTACGGCACCAAGGAAATCGTGATCGGCATGGCCCACCGTGGTCGCCTGAACGTGCTGGTCAACACCTTCGGCAAGAACCCGCGCGAGCTGTTCGACGAGTTCGAAGGCAAGAAGAAGGTCGAGCTGGGTTCCGGTGACGTGAAATACCACCAGGGCTTCTCGTCCAACGTGATGACCGCAGGTGGCGAAGTGCACCTGGCCATGGCGTTCAACCCGTCTCACCTGGAAATCGTTTCTCCAGTGGTCGAAGGTTCGGTCCGCGCCCGTCAGGATCGTCGTAACGACCCTACCGGCGAGAAGGTACTGCCGATCTCCATCCACGGTGACGCGGCATTCGCCGGTCAAGGCGTGGTCATGGAAACCTTCCAGATGTCGCAGACCCGCGGTTTCAAGACCGGCGGTACCGTGCACATCGTGATCAACAACCAGGTCGGTTTCACCATCAGCAACCCGCTGGACTCGCGCTCCACCGAGTATGCGACCGACGTTGCGAAGATGATCCAGGCGCCGATCCTCCATGTGAATGGTGATGATCCGGAAGCCGTGTTGTTCGTGACCCAGCTGGCCATCGACTACCGCATGCAGTTCAAGCGTGACGTGGTGATCGACCTGGTCTGCTACCGTCGTCGCGGCCACAACGAGGCCGACGAGCCAAGCGGCACCCAGCCAATCATGTATCAGCAGATCACCAAACAGCGCACCACCCGTGAGCTGTATGCCGATCATCTGACCCAGAGCGGTGTGCTGGACGTTGAGCGTGTTCAGGCGAAAGTCGACGAATACCGCAACGCGCTGGACAACGGTCTGCACGTGGTAAAAAGCCTGGTCAAAGAGCCGAACAAAGAGTTGTTCGTGGACTGGCGTCCGTATCTGGGCCACGCCTGGACCGCGCGTCACGACACTCGCTTCGATCTGAAAACCTTGCAGGAACTGTCCGCCAAGCTGCTGGAAATTCCGGAAGGCTTTGTGGTTCAGCGCCAGGTCGCGAAAATCTACGAAGACCGGCAGAAGATGCAAGCCGGCGGCCTGCCGATCAACTGGGGTTACGCCGAAACCATGGCGTACGCGACCCTGGCGTTCGAAGGTCACCCGATTCGCATGACGGGTCAGGACATCGGTCGCGGTACGTTCTCGCACCGTCACGCTGTCTTGCACAACCAGAAGGACGCGGGTACCTACGTCCCGCTGCAAAACCTGTACAAGGGCCAGCCACGTTTCGACCTGTACGATTCGTTCCTGTCCGAAGAAGCCGTGCTGGCGTTCGAATACGGTTACTCGACCACCACGCCTGAGGCGTTGGTGATCTGGGAAGCCCAGTTCGGCGACTTCGCCAACGGTGCCCAGGTGGTTGTCGACCAGTTCATCACCAGCGGCGAGCACAAGTGGGGCCGTCTCTGCGGTCTGACCATGCTGTTGCCACACGGTTATGAAGGGCAGGGGCCGGAGCACTCTTCGGCACGTCTGGAGCGTTACCTGCAACTGTGTGCCGAGCACAACGTCCAGGTCTGCGTACCGACCACGCCGGCACAGATCTACCACCTGCTGCGTCGTCAAGTCATCCGTCCGCTGCGCAAGCCGCTGATCGTGCTGACACCGAAGTCGCTGCTGCGTCACAAACTGGCGATCTCCACGCTCGAGGATCTGGCCGAAGGCTCGTTCCAGACCGTTATTTCGGAAATCGACACTCTGGACGCGGCGAAGGTCACTCGCCTGGTCATGTGCAGCGGCAAGGTCTACTACGACCTGCTGGAAAAACGTCGTGCCGAAGGCCGCGAAGACATCGCCATCGTGCGTATCGAGCAGCTTTACCCGTTCCCGGAAGAAGACCTGATGGAGGCCATCGCGCCTTACACCAACCTCACCCATGCGGTGTGGTGTCAGGAAGAGCCGATGAACCAAGGCGCGTGGTACAGCAGCCAGCATCACCTGCGTCGCAGCATCGGCAACCATAACAAGGCCCTGGGCCTGGAATATGCCGGCCGTGATGCTTCTGCTGCACCTGCGTGTGGTTATGCGTCGATGCACGCCGAGCAGCAGGAAAAACTGCTGCAAGATGCCTTCACTGTTTAACGCCTTCGCGCTGACTGAAACCGAATTTTAAGGACCCACAGATAATGGCTATCGAAATCAAAGCCCCGTCATTCCCGGAATCGGTTGCCGATGGCACCGTTGCCACCTGGCACAAGAAACCAGGCGAGGCCGTCAAGCGTGACGACCTGATCGTCGACATCGAGACCGACAAGGTCGTGCTGGAAGTATTGGCCGAAGCTGACGGCGTGCTGGGCGCAATCATTGCCGAGGAAGGCGCTACCGTTCTGTCGAACCAGGTCCTGGGCTCGATCGAAGAGGGCGGCGCTGCTGCCGCCGCTCCAGCCGCCGCTGCACCGGCTGCCGCCCAGGCTGCTGCTCCAGCCGCTGGTGGCGAAGACGATCCAGTCGCTGCCCCTGCTGCTCGCAAGCTGGCTGAAGAGAATGGCATCAACATCGCTTCCGTTGCCGGCACCGGCAAGGGTGGTCGCGTGACCAAGGAAGACGTGGTTGCAGCCGTTGCCGCCAAGAAAGCCGCTCCGGCCGCCGCGCCAGCCAAGCCTGCCGCACCTGCCGCTGCCGCTCCGGTGTTCGCTGCCGGTGACCGCGTTGAAAAACGCGTTCCGATGACCCGCGTTCGCGCTACCGTGGCCAAGCGTCTGGTAGAAGCCCAGTCGAACATGGCGATGCTGACCACTTTCAACGAAGTCGACATGACCGAAGTCATGGCCCTGCGTTCGAAGTACAAGGATCTGTTCGAGAAGTCCCACAACGGCGTACGCCTGGGCTTCATGTCGTTCTTCGTCAAGGCTGCCACCGAAGCGCTGAAACGCTTCCCGGCCGTCAACGCGTCGATCGACGGTTCCGACATCGTCTACCACGGCTACGCCGACATCGGTGTTGCTGTTTCCAGCGACCGTGGCCTGGTGGTTCCGGTACTGCGTAACGCCGAACTGATGAGCCTGGCCGAAATCGAAGGCGGCATCGCCACCTTCGGCAAGAAGGCCCGTGACGGCAAGCTGTCCATCGAAGAGATGACCGGCGGTACGTTCACCATCACCAACGGTGGTACATTCGGTTCGATGATGTCGACCCCGATCGTCAACCCGCCACAAGCGGCTATCCTGGGCATGCACAACATTCTGCAGCGTCCTATGGCGATCAATGGTCAGGTCGTGATTCGTCCGATGATGTACCTGGCACTGTCCTACGATCACCGCCTGATCGACGGCAAAGAAGCCGTGACGTTCCTGGTAACCATCAAGAACCTGCTTGAAGATCCGGCTCGTCTGCTGCTGGATATCTGATTTTCGCCGCGAGGGCCGGTCTGTTTTGACCGGCCTCTTGCTGAAACAACCGGTTTCGTCCCTCGACGGTCATCACAAGTGATCGTCCGGTTTGATTCGAAAAGGAATGACTCATGACTCAGAAATTCGACGTGGTAGTGATTGGTGCGGGCCCTGGCGGCTACGTAGCGGCCATCAAGGCTGCGCAACTGGGCCTTACCACTGCCTGCATCGAGAAATACACCGACAAGGAGGGCAAGCTGGCCCTCGGCGGTACTTGCCTGAACGTCGGTTGCATTCCTTCCAAGGCGCTGCTGGACAGCTCCTGGAAATACAAGGAAGCGAAAGAAAGCTTCAACGTTCACGGTATCTCTACCGGTGAAGTGAAAATGGACGTCGCCGCGATGGTTGGCCGCAAGGCTGGCATCGTCAAGAACCTGACCAGCGGTGTCGCCACCCTGTTCAAGGCCAACGGCGTGACCTCCATCGAAGGCCACGGCAAGTTGCTGATGGGCAAGAAAGTCGAAGTGACCAAGCCAGACGGTTCGGTTGAAGTGATCGAAGCCGAGAACGTCATCCTGGCGCCAGGCTCGCGTCCGATCGACATTCCACCGGCTCCGGTCGACCAGAACGTGATCGTCGACTCCACCGGTGCCCTGGAATTCCAGACCGTGCCAAAACGCCTGGGCGTGATCGGCGCTGGCGTGATCGGCCTCGAGCTGGGTTCGGTATGGTCGCGCCTGGGTGCGCAAGTGACCGTACTGGAAGCCCTCGATACCTTCCTGATGGCCGCTGACGCTGCGGTTTCCAAGGAAGCGCTGAAAACCCTGACCAAACAGGGCCTGGACATCAAGCTGGGCGCTCGCGTCACCGGTTCGAAGGTCAACGGCGAAGAAGTCGTGGTGACCTACACCGACACCAACGGCGAACAGACCATCACCTTCGACAAGCTGATCGTCGCGGTCGGCCGTCGTCCTGTGACTACCGACCTGTTGGCTGCCGACAGCGGCGTGGAAATCGACGAGCGCGGCTTCATTGCCGTCGACGACCAGTGCGCAACCGCAGTTCCGGGCGTCTTCGCCATCGGTGACGTGGTTCGCGGCATGATGCTGGCACACAAGGCATCCGAAGAAGGCATCATGGTTGTCGAGCGCATCAAGGGCCACAAAGCCCAGATGAACTACGACCTGATCCCTTCGGTTATCTACACCCACCCGGAAATCGCATGGGTTGGCAAGACCGAGCAGGCCTTGAAAGCCGAAGGCGTTGAAGTTAACGTCGGCACCTTCCCGTTTGCAGCCAGTGGCCGTGCCATGGCAGCCAACGATACCGGTGGTTTCGTGAAAGTCATCGCCGATGCCAAGACGGATCGCGTATTGGGCGTTCACGTCATTGGCCCAAGCGCTGCCGAGCTGGTACAGCAAGGCGCGATCGGCATGGAATTCGGCACCAGCGCTGAAGATCTGGGCATGATGGTCTTCTCCCATCCGACCCTGTCCGAAGCCTTGCACGAAGCGGCCCTGGCCGTAAATGGCGGCGCCATTCACGTGGCCAACCGCAAGAAGCGTTAATAGACAATAAGAAACCACGGCGGTATGGCCCGTCGTGAGCCTTGCGAGCAAGACTCACCGCGGAATATCCGCTGGACGCAGCCTTGCGTAGCCGAACCGGTTAACTGGAACGCTACGCAAGCAGCAGTCACAGGTGGTGCGGCACCAGAACGGTGCAGCACCGAATGCGCAGTACCTAACGAAGACGGTAATAAGCATGAATCTTCACGAGTATCAGGGTAAGCAGCTGTTCGCTGAGTACGGCCTGCCAGTATCCACCGGTTACGCGGTAGACACCCCGGAAGCGGCAGCAGAAGCTTGCGACAAAATCGGCGGCAGCGAATGGGTTGTCAAAGCCCAGGTTCACGCCGGTGGTCGCGGTAAAGCGGGCGGCGTCAAGCTGGTTCGCAGCAAAGAAGACGCCAAAGCCTTCGCACAGCAGTGGCTGGGCAAGCGTCTGGTGACTTACCAGACTGACGCCAACGGTCAGCCAGTGACCAAGATCCTGGTTGAATCGTGCACTGATATCGCTAAAGAGCTGTACCTGGGCGCTGTCGTTGACCGTTCGAGCCGCCGCATCGTGTTCATGGCTTCCACCGAAGGTGGCGTGGACATCGAGAAAATCGCTCACGATACCCCTGAGAAAATCCTCAAGGCCACCATCGATCCACTGGTTGGCGCACAGCCATTCCAGGGTCGCGAGCTGGCATTCCAGCTGGGCCTGGAAGGCAAGCAAGTTGCTCAGTTCGCCAAGATCTTCGTAGGTCTGGCCAAGCTGTTCAAGGATCACGACCTGGCGCTGCTGGAAGTGAACCCGCTGGTGATCAAGGCCGACGGCGACCTGCACTGCCTCGATGCCAAGATCAACATCGACGCCAACGCCATGTACCGTCAGCCTAAGCTGAAGACTTTCCACGATCCGTCGCAAGACGATCCGCGCGAAGCGCACGCTGCCAAGTTCGAACTGAACTACGTAGCCCTGGAAGGTAACATCGGCTGCATGGTCAACGGTGCTGGCCTGGCCATGGGTACCATGGACATCGTCAACCTGCATGGCGGCAAGCCAGCCAACTTCCTCGACGTGGGCGGCGGTGCTACCAAGGAACGCGTAACCGAAGCGTTCAAGATCATCCTGTCCGACACCAACGTCGCTGCAGTACTGGTCAACATCTTCGGCGGCATCGTTCGCTGCGACATGATTGCCGAAGGCATCATCGGCGCCGTGAAAGAAGTTGGCGTGAAAATCCCGGTTGTTGTTCGCCTTGAAGGCAACAACGCTGAGCTGGGCGCTAAAGTACTGGCAGAAAGCGGTTTGAACATCATCGCTGCTACCAGCCTGACCGACGCTGCTCAACAAGTTGTCAAAGCTGCGGAGGGCAAATAATGAGCGTCCTGATCAATAAAGACACCAAGGTTATCTGCCAGGGTATTACCGGTTCGCAAGGTAGTTTCCACACCCAGCAAGCCATCGAATACGGCACCAAGATGGTTGGCGGCGTAACACCGGGCAAGGGCGGCACCGAGCACCTGGGCCTGCCAGTGTTCAACACCGTGAAAGACGCTGTAGCCGCCACTGGCGCCACCGCCAGCGTGATCTACGTTCCAGCTCCTTTCTGCAAGGACTCCATCCTTGAAGCAGCGTTCGGCGGCATCAAGCTGATCGTCTGCATCACCGAAGGCATCCCGACCATCGACATGCTGGAAGCCAAGGTCAAGTGCGACGAGCTGGGTATCACCCTGATCGGCCCTAACTGCCCAGGCGTGATCACTCCAGGCGAATGCAAGATCGGCATCATGCCAGGTCACATTCACTTGCCAGGCAAGGTCGGTATCGTTTCCCGTTCCGGCACCCTGACCTACGAAGCTGTGAAGCAGACCACTGACGCCGGTTTCGGTCAGTCGACTTGCGTCGGCATCGGCGGTGACCCGATCCCAGGCTCGAACTTCATCGACATCCTGAAGCTGTTCCAGGAAGACCCGAAGACCGAAGCGATCGTCATGATCGGTGAGATCGGCGGTTCGGCTGAAGAAGAAGCGGCTGCCTACATCAAGGCCAACGTGACCAAGCCGGTTGTTTCCTACATCGCTGGTGTGACTGCTCCTCCGGGCAAGCGCATGGGCCATGCTGGCGCAATCATCTCTGGCGGCAAAGGCACTGCAGACGAGAAATTCGCTGCTCTGCAAGACGCAGGCGTGAAAACCGTGCGTTCGCTGGCAGACATCGGCAAGGCCCTGGCCGAGCTGACTGGCTGGGAAATGAAGAAGTAAGCTTCGGCTGACTTTTTTGTTCCAGCAACAAAGGCCACCTTCGGGTGGCCTTTGTCGTTTCTGGGGCCGTAGGGGCAAGGTTTTTGGGGTGCAGTCCACTCTGTGGGAGCAAGGCCCTGTGGGAGCAAGGCTTGCCCGCGATGCAGGCGACCCAGTTCTATCTGTCAAGTTCACGCTGACGCCATCGCGGGCAAGCCTTGCTCCCACAAAGCCTTGCTCCACAGATAAAGGCCCTTGCCACAGGGCCTTCGCAGGAAAATAGATACGTAAACGCGACACACGAACGTCGTGCATCGGATAGTTCGCCCCTTAACAGTGCGTTCTCTCGCTAAATTCGTTAGGCTAGCAGCCATTTTTGCGACCGCTGCCCACAAGGAAGCGCCGCGCTAAACGGGTCGGTCCCATACGGATCGGCAGCATTTCCCTCACCCATAAGGGAAATCCCTCTCTAAATTCCGATTCAGTAGTGTGGTTTCCTTAATGAAAGTGTTGAAAGGCCAGGACATCCTGGCGCTCGGTTTCATGACATTTGCCCTGTTCGTCGGGGCCGGCAACATCATCTTCCCGCCTATCGTCGGTTTGCAGTCCGGGCCTCATGTCTGGATGGCGGCGCTGGGCTTTTTGATCACGGCGGTCGGGCTGCCGGTCATCACGGTCGTTGCACTGGCCAAGGTGGGCGGGGCGATGGACGCCTTGAGCAGCCCCATCGGCAAGGTCGCCGGCGGCTTGCTGGCGGCGGTGTGCTACCTGGCCGTCGGCCCGTTGTTCGCCACGCCGCGTACCGCCACCGTTTCGTTCGAAGTCGGCTTGGCGCCGTTGACCGGTGAAAGCCCGCTGGCGCTGTTCCTCTACAGCGCAGCGTATTTCCTGCTGGTGTTTTTCATCTCGCTCTACCCGGGCCGCCTGCTGGACACCGTCGGACGCTTCCTCGCGCCACTGAAGATCATCGCCCTGGCCGTGCTCGGCATCGCGGCGTTTGTCTTGCCCACGGGTGATATCGGCGTGGCCACCCCCGAGTACATCGCGGCACCGTTCTCCCAAGGGTTCATCAATGGCTACCTGACCATGGATACCCTGGGCGCCTTGGTGTTCGGCATTGTCATCGTCAACGCGATCCGTTCCCGGGGCGTCGAGTCGCCGGCCTTGATCACCCGCTATGCGATCATCGCCGGGCTGATTGCCGGGGTGGGCCTGGCGCTGGTCTACGTCAGCCTGTTCCGCCTGGGTTCGGGCAGCCATGAAGTGGCCATGGGCGCGACCAACGGCGCGGCTGTGCTGCATGCCTACGTGCAACACACCTTCGGCAGCCTGGGCAGCGGTTTCCTGGCGGTGCTGATCTCCCTGGCGTGCCTGGTGACTGCTGTCGGCCTGACCTGCGCCTGCGCCGAGTACTTCAGCCGCGTACTGCCGCTGTCCTACAAGACCCTGGTCGTGATCCTGGCGGCCTTTTCGCTGCTGGTGTCCAACCTGGGCCTGACCAAGCTGATCGCCTTCTCGATTCCGGTCCTCACCGCGATCTACCCACCGTGTATCGCCCTGGTGGCCCTGAGCTTCTGCAAGGACTTCTGGCACGAGCAGGGGCGCATCGTTGGCCCGGTGATGCTGGTGTCATTCCTGTTTGGCCTGATCGATGCGCTCAAGGGCGCCGGCCTGGCGGACTGGATGCCGACGCAATTGGCCCATCTGCCGCTGAGCGAGCAAGGCCTGGCCTGGCTGGTGCCTTCGGTGATGACCCTGGCGGTCGCGGTGGTGTGCGATCGCCTGCTGGGCAAACGCAGCGAAGCGTTGGCTTAAGCGGCGATCGACAGGTCCACTGGTAAAACCCGAAATGCCCCGTATCAATCGATACGGGGCATTTTTTTTGAGTGCAGTGTCTTTTTCCGTGGACTGTGGGAGCGAGCCTGCTCGCGATAGCGTTGGAGCTGCCGACATCGAAGTGAACGTTATACCGCTATCGCGAGCAGGCTCGCTCCCACAGGGTTCGCTGATACTATTGCCACAGATTTTGTTTCGTCACAGGAAATCGAATGTCATTCATCCAAGCCAACCTGATCCATCTGCTTGCCGCCGCCTGGTTCATCATCTGCTGGGCGGGCTACACCCGTTATGCCACCTGGAAGGCGCGCGACACGGCCTGCCTGGCCAGTGTGATGCACCTGTACCGCGAAGACTGGATGCGCCGCATGCTGCTGCGTGAGAACCGTATCGCCGATGCCAGCGTGATCGGCAACCTGGAGCGCAACGCATCCTTTTTCGCCTCCAGCACACTGATCATCCTGGCCGGTATCCTGACAGTACTCGGGGCGTCCGATCGGGCGGTGTCGTTGCTGGCGGACATCCCCATGGTGCAGCAGGCTTCCCAGGGCATGGCGGAGGTCAAGTTGCTGTGCCTGGCACTGGTGTTCGTGTATGCGTTCTTCACGTTCAGTTGGTGCATGCGCCAGTACAACTTCGCGGCGGTCCTGATTGGCTCGGCCCCGATGATCGGCGAGCGCCATGTGTCGGAGCAAGAGCGCAAGGCCTTTGCACTAAGAGCGGCGCGAGTGATCTCCATGGCCGCCAACCAGTTCAACTTCGGCCTGCGTGCCTATTACTTCGGCATGACCATGTTGGCGTGGTTCGTCAGCCCCTGGTTATTCATGTTGATGAGTGCCGGCGTGGTGTTTGTGTTGTACCAGCGCGAGTTTCACTCCGATGTGCTGGACGTGATGGTCTATACCCCCACCGAAGCGCCAGTGTCCGAGGTGGGCAAGGAAGCGGCCTGACAGGCGACGCCGCCAAATCGCAGGCAAAAGAAAACCCGCACCAGGCGGGTTTTCTTTTGCCGCTAAAACCGTATCAGTTGGTTTTAGCTGGAGTAGCTGGAGTAGCTGGGGCTGCTTCTTTCGCGGCCGCTTCGTTCGATTCAGCCTGCTTTTTGGCGGCTTCGGCGTTTTCTTTCGCCGCGTCGTTCACTTTATCCTGTGCTTTGTTCATGTCTTGCTGAGCTTGCTCAGCGTGTTGTTGGGCATCTTGAGCTTTGTCCTCGGATTTTTTATCGCAGGCAGCGAGACCGAGGGAAGCGGCCAACATCAAGGCAATAGCAAAAGTCTTACGCATGGGGTGTTTCTCCTTATGGAAATAACTACTGGCCTTTTGAACGCCACCCCTCGGATTAAGTTCCTGTTGCATAACAGATATATAACTTTGCACTGCAACGGAACTTTGTGGATCGCGCCTGTCGTCAGGTCTCGTCACTCACTGGAGCGTTAATCAAATGGCCGAAGACCCCGTTTTTGAGCGTGCGACACGCTTTTTATCCGCACTCAGGCATTGCCAGGTGCTGGGCTTGAAGCTGCACAGCGCCAGCCGTGACGGGCTGACGGTCATCCTGCCGTTCAGCCCGCAAATCGTCGGCAATCCACTGACGGGCATCATCCACGGTGGCGCGTTGACCTCATTGATGGACACCGCGTGCGGCATGTCGACCCTATGTGTGCTGCCGCAATTCGAAGTCTGTCCCACCCTCGACCTGCGTATCGACTACATGCACGCCGCCGAGCCCCACAAGGATGTCTACGGCTTCGCGCAATGCTATCGGGTCACCCCGGACGTGATCTTCAGCCGGGGTTTCGCCTATCAGGACGACCCCGAGCAACCCATTGCGCATGCGGTGGGCACCTTCATGCGCCTGGGCCAGCATGCCAGGGGCATGGGGAAGGCCAGCCCGATGACCGCCGTGGGCCAGCCATGACCGATACCACTCAGGAACAACTGCGCCGCGCCTGTGAGCAGGGCGACTACGCGCTGCTGCTCGCCTCGATCCCCTATGCGCAACTGATTGGCGTCGAATGCACGCGCCAGGGCGACGACTTGGTGTTTCGCCTGCCGGCCAACAAAGACAACATTGGTAACCCTTTACTGCCGGCCATCCATGGCGGCGTCATCGCCGGTTTCATGGAACTGGCCGCTGCCGTGCATCTGTTGATCGCCACCGGCACGCCAGGCATACCGAAAATCATCGACTTTTCCCTGGATTACCTGCGCACCGGACAGTTTCGCGACACCTACGCCAAATGCCAGGTCTGGCGCCAGGGCCGGCGGGTCGCCAACGTCGCGATCACCGCCTGGCAAGACGTCGAGGCACAACCCATCGCCACCGCCCGGGCGCATTTCAAGATTCAGGAGCCGTCAAAACCGGATCGCCCTTGAGCTGATCACTCGGAGCTCGGTGAAGTTGACGATGGCATGTTCCTTTGTTCGACCCGGAAGGGCAGATAGTTTGAGGCGAAGATAATCACTGCGCCGACCAATACCCAGATTTCGAGAGGCTCGCTGTAGAGAAAAAAACCAACGACGGCAATGAGTGGCACCCTGAAAAAATCAATCGGGATGGCAATGGAGGCTTCCATGACGCTCAGTGCCTTGGCCATGGCGAAGTGTGCACTTAAACCCGTTATGCCCAACAGCAGGATCCAGGGGAGGCAGGCGAGCGTAGGGGTACGCCATTGTGCCAGGGACAGACCAAGGCCCAAGGGCAATTGTAGAAGCACCATCCAGATCACGATGATGGCGGGACTGCTGGTCAACGTCAGTTTTTTCACCATGATGATGGATGTTGCGTAGCCCATGGCGGCCAGAAGAACGATAAACGCGGCGGGTTCAATGCTATCAAGGCCGGGCCTTAGAATGACCAGGACGCCCAGGAAACCGCCGATGGCGGCGAGTACCCTGGCGGTGGAGAGTTTTTCCTTCAAGAATAAAAACGCCAGGAGGGAAACCCATATCGGGGTGGTGAACTCCAGGGCAAAGACCTTAACCAACGGAAGCGATGCCACGCCAATGGTCCAGGCATATTGTCCGGCGAAGTGAACTGCGTTCCTGCCAATCTGTAGACCCAGGTCACGGGCTTGTTTGAGCTTGGCGCGCTGTTGGTAAATAACCGGAAAAATAATGATCAGTCCGACCAAGGACCTGAAAAACAGGATCTCGAAGATCGACATGAACGTGGAAAGCTCTCGGGCCGCGACGGCCATGCCTATGAATGAAAGCAGGCTTGCTGCCATCCATAATGCTCCACCTAATGGCAGCTTTACCTGATGCATTGACGCTCCTTTTTACTCGGCCATTGTTCTTCGTGAACCGCCGTCGGGTATTAAAGCAGCGATTATCCGTGGCTCAGGCAATTTCTTCGCAACACATTTCCATCAGTACCCGGCCAGGTGCCAGAGGCGGGTGGCCAACGTTGCGATCACCGCCTGGCAAGACGTCGAGGCCCAACCCATCGCCATCGTCCGCGCCCATTTCAAGATCCAGGAGCCGTCAAAACCGGATCGCCCTTGAAATCACCAGCGTTGCCCCCACCTTGAGGACATCCCGCCGCCAATCTCAGCGAGGCGGACACCACCATCCACTTGGAGTTTGATGACCATGAGCGTGGAAACTCAAAAGGAAACCCTGGGCTTCCAGACCGAGGTGAAGCAACTGCTGCACCTGATGATTCACTCGCTGTATTCCAATAAGGAAATTTTCCTTCGCGAGTTGATTTCGAACGCCTCTGATGCTGTCGACAAATTACGTTTCGAAGCCCTTTCCAAGCCTGAATTGCTGGAAGGCGGCGCTGAGCTGAAAATCCGTGTGAGCTTCGACAAGGACGCGAAAACCGTCACCCTCGAAGACAACGGTATCGGCATGAGCCGCGAAGAGGTGATCACGCACCTGGGCACCATCGCCAAGTCCGGCACCGCCGACTTCATGAAGAACCTGTCGGGCGATCAGAAGAAAGATTCCCACCTGATCGGTCAGTTCGGCGTCGGTTTCTATTCCGCGTTCATCGTTGCCGACCAGGTCGAAGTGTTCAGCCGCCGTGCCGGCCTCGCGGCGAGCGAAGGCGTGCACTGGTCGTCCAAGGGCGAGGGTGAGTTTGAAGTCGCCACCGTCGACAAGGCTGATCGCGGCACCCGCATTGTGCTGCACCTCAAGTCCGGCGAAGACGAGTTCGCCGATGGCTGGCGCCTGCGCAACATCATCAAGAAGTACTCCGACCATATCGCGCTGCCGATCGAGCTGCCGAAGGAAGTCACCGCTGCCGAAGGCGAAGAAAAGCCTGAAGTGGAATGGGAAACCGTCAACCGCGCCAGTGCCTTGTGGACCCGTCCGCGCACCGAGGTGAAAGACGAGGAATACCAGGAGTTCTACAAGCACATTGCCCACGACTTCGAGAACCCGCTGAGCTGGAGCCATAACAAGGTCGAAGGCAAGCTGGAGTACAGCTCGTTGCTGTACGTGCCGGCCCGTGCACCTTTCGATTTGTACCAGCGCGAAGCGCCACGCGGCCTGAAGCTGTACGTGCAGCGCGTGTTCGTGATGGACCAGGCCGAATCGTTCCTGCCGCTGTACCTGCGCTTCATCAAGGGCGTGGTGGATTCCAACGATTTGTCGCTGAACGTTTCGCGGGAAATCCTGCAGAAAGATCCGATCATCGATTCCATGAAGTCGGCACTGACCAAGCGCGTGCTGGACATGCTGGAAAAACTGGCGAAGAACGAGCCCGAGCAGTACAAGGGCTTCTGGAAAAACTTCGGCCAGGTCATGAAAGAAGGTCCGGCCGAGGACTTCGCCAACAAAGAGAAGATCGCCGGCCTGCTGCGCTTTGCGTCGACCCAGGGTGACGATGGCGAGCAGATCGTTGGCCTGGCCGATTACCTGGCCCGTACCAAGGAAGGCCAGGACAAGATCTACTACCTGACCGGTGAAACTTATGCACAGGTCAAGAACAGCCCGCACCTGGAAGTCTTCCGCAAGAAAGGCATCGAAGTGCTGCTGCTGACCGACCGCATCGATGAATGGCTGATGAGCTACCTCAGCGAGTTCGACGGCAAGAGCTTCGTCGATGTGGCACGTGGTGACCTGGACCTCGGCAACCTGGATTCGGAAGAAGACAAGAAAGCCGCCGAAGAAGTCGCCAAGAGCAAGGAAGGCCTGGTCGAGCGGATCAAGGCGGCCCTGGGCGATGCTGTCAGCGAAGTGCGTGTCTCGCACCGCCTGACTGACTCCCCGGCGATCCTGGCCATCGGTGAGCAGGACCTGGGCCTGCAAATGCGCCAGATCCTCGAAGCCAGCGGCCAGAAAGTCCCGGACTCCAAGCCGATCTTCGAATTCAACCCGGCCCACCCGCTGGTGGAAAAACTCGACAACGAGCAGAGCGAAGAGCGTTTCGGCGATCTGTCGCACATCCTGTTCGACCAGGCGGCCCTGGCGGCCGGCGACAGCCTGAAGGATCCGGCGGCGTATGTACGTCGCCTGAACAAGCTGCTGGTTGAACTGTCAGCTTAAGCAAGTGCAGGAAAAACCCGCTTCGGCGGGTTTTTTCATTTCTGGTGTTCCGTTCAAGAGGAGTCCGCCATGAGTCAGGTTACGGTTCGTTCGCTGGTCTATCAGATCGATGGTCAAAGTTATGAAGGTCGCCTGGCCTTCGACATCAGCCAACAGGGCTCGCGCCCGGGTTTGCTGATGGCGCCGAATTGGATGGGCGTAGGGGTGGGGGCCGAGGACATCGCCAGATCGGTGGCGGCCAACGGTTATGTGGTGTTGATCGCCGACCTGTACGGGCAGGCGGTCCGCCCGAGCAATGCCGATGAGGCGGGAGCGGCGATGATGCCCCTCAAGAACGACCGGGCGTTGTTGCGCAAGCGCATGCAGGCGGCGCTCGAGCAACTGCAGAGCCAGGGCGAAGCGCAGGTCGACGCTTCCAGGCTGGCCACGTTCGGCTTTTGCTTCGGTGGCTGCTGCGCCCTGGAACTGGCCCGCAGCGGCGCACCGCTGAAGGCGGCGATTTCCTTCCACGGCACCCTGGATACACCGAACCCGGCCGATGCGCAGAACATCAAGGGCGCGGTGTTGGTCATGCATGGCGCCTCCGACCCGCTGGTGCCGAAAGAGCAGCTACCGGCTTTCGAAGCGGAAATGAACGCCGCCGGGGTGGATTGGCAACTGCTGAGCTACGGCGGTGCGGTGCATTCGTTCACCGACCCGCAGGCCAATGTGCCGGGCAAGATGATGTACGACGCCAAGGTGGCCGGGCGAGCGTTCAGGTCGATGCATAATTTGTTGGATGAAGTGTTCAGGGGCTGAGGTTGGGACTGGATCTCTGTTGTCTGCTACAAAGCCATCGCGAGCAAGCTCGCTCCCACATTTGACCTAGGTGCTCACAACGTTTGTGAATGGCACCGATCCAGTGTGGGAGCGAGCTTGCTCGCGATGACTGCCTGACAGGTGACCCTGGGTCTAGGGCAACTCGATCCGCTCGCTTTCCCCCGGCACCGTCGGCCAGTCTCCAGCCGCCCAGCGCCGGCGAGCTTCATCGATCCGGGCCGGGTCGCTGGAAACGAAATTCCAGTTGATCCGTCGCGGCCCGTCCAGGGGCGCACCGCCGAACAGCACGGCATGGCAGTCACTGTCGGCAAACAGCGTCATTTCTTCCCCTGTCGGCAATATCACCAAGGAGTGAGCCTGCACCGGCTCGCCGTCCAGCAACGCCTCGCCGCTCAACACATACAGGGCCCGCTCTGCATGCTCGGTGGGAATCAGCAAGGTCGTTGCAGTTTGCAGGTTCAACTCGGCATAAAGCGTCGGCGACAGCACCGGCACCGGCGATTCCAGGCAAAAGCCTGACCCGGCGATCATGCGGATGCTGACCCCCAGGTTCTCGCTGACCGGCAGGCTGTGTGCCGGGTGATGACTGTAGTGCCCCGGGCCCTGTTCGTGGGACTGGGGTGAGGCCAGCCAGACTTGTAACCCGTGCATGACAAAAGCGCTGCCCAGCAATGACTCAGGGGTGCGCTCGACATGGGCGATGGCGCTGCCGGCAGTCATCCAGCTGACATCCCCGGCGTTCACTACCTGGTCGGAACCCAGGCTGTCCTTGTGCTGGAGTTTTCCTTCGAACAGGTAAGTGAGGGTGGACAGGCCGATATGCGGATGCTGGCGGATGTTCATGCCTCTGCCGGCCGGGTAGGTGGTTTGCAGCATGTGATCGAAGAACACGAAAGGCCCGACGCTGCGGCATTTGGCGGACGGCAGCGGGCGAAGAATCGGCTGGCCTTCGACATCTTCGGCGCGGGGGCGAATGGTCAGGGGAGTGGTCATGTTGTCTTCCAGGTTGAACAACGGTTGCACGAAGCATAACCCGCCGCCGGCAGGCGCGGCAGATGCGCCTTGAACCCGAGCGGGACGGTTGGGGTCTACGGTGTTCATGGCTTTTGGAGACTGCCCGTGCCCTTGACCCGTTTGATCTTCGCCTGGTTGCTGGTCGTTTCGAGTAGCGGCGCCGTGGCCCGCGAATATGCCTACAGCGATGCGCACCTGCATTACGTCGATTTCTTTCAGGAAACCGCCGGCATGCCCAAGCTGCTCCAGGCAATGGCGGACAATCGCATTGAACATGTGATGATTTCCGGTGTGCCGGTGGCCAAGAAATGGCATGAGGACGAACCCAAGCGTCCGCGCTATTACGCCGGTGACGACGCGGATGCCTATTGGTACAGCGCCACCGACGTGATTGTCGCTGCAGCGGTGAGCAAGCTGACCGACGAACAACGCCGGCACTTCCATCCATTCCTGTCGGGCTTCAACCCCAACGACAAGAACTCCGCCGCCCACATCCAGCGCATGCTCGATCTCTACCCGGGGTTGTGGCAAGGCATCGGCGAAGTCTTCACCCGCCATGACGACCTGACGGCGCTGACCTCGGGCGACACCCCTCGGGCCAACAACGAAGCCATGACGCGGATCTATCACCTGGCGGCCGAGAACGACCTGCCGGTGATGCTGCATTCCAACATCACTTCCAAGCGTGAGAAAAATCCGCTGTACCTGGCAGAAATCGAGGAGCCGTTGCGCAATCACCCGCACACGCGCTTCATCTGGGCCCACGCCGGTACCAGCATGGAAATCCATCGCCACCAGACCCGCTTGGATTTTCTGTTGCCGACCCTGACCCGCATGCTCGAGGCTTACCCCAATCTGTACATAGACCTGTCCTGGAGCGTGCTCACGCCGTACTTGCTGGACGAGGCGGGTAAGCCCCGGGATGAGTGGGTAAAGCTGGTGGAGCGCTTTCCTGAGCGCTTCATGGTGGGGTCGGATGTCGTCGGGCGGTTCAACAAGTTGGGCAAGGAGCTGCGCAGCTTCGATCCGTTTCTCGATGCCTTGCCGCAAGACGTGGCGCGGAAGGTGGCGCGGGATAACTTTCTGGCGGTGTTGTGTGGGAGCAAGGCTTGCCCGCGATGAAGACGACGCCGGCTTCCGGGGAAACGAGGTGCCTGCATCGCGAGCAAGCTTTGCTCCCACAGACCAACATCGCTTTGTCATCAGCCTGTCACTCCCGCGTCATACCCTCGCGCTCATCTCAATCAAGGAGCGCACTATGCACCTCACCCGTTCAAGCGCACTGGTCGCGCTGTTGTTGACCTGCGGCCTGGCACAGGCCGAAGTCCGTGTCGAAGGCCCGGTGGAATACGGCGTCTTCGAAGGGCCGCAAGCCGAGCTGCAATCGGGAGAGCGGGTCCTGCGGCGCAGCAACGAGCAGATCCGCCAGACCGAGAGCGTGCCGGCGAAGCTGGGCACCAAGTTCGGCATGCGCTATCAGTTGGCTGGCAAGATCGCGGACGACCAGCCGTTGACCCTGTTGTATTTCACCCCCGGCATCCGCACCCCCGATGGCGTGCGCCACGATAAGTTCGAGGTCATCCAGAAGCTGGTGCCCGGCGCGTCTCAGGATGTCATGGCCTACGAATTCACCGAAAGCCACGAAGTGGTGCCGGGGGAATGGCGGTTCATGGTGTTCCAGGGTGATCGGCTGCTGACGCAGCAGCGGTTTGTCGTGCGCTGAATTCCACCCACTTTAGATATCATGTGGGAGCGGGCTTGCTCGCGAATGCGGTGAGTCAGACGGCACATTTGCTAGCTGACCCACCGCATTCGCGAGCAAGCCCGCTCCCACAATGAACTCAGGCATATTTGCCAGGCAAAAAAACGCCCCGAACCAGTCGGGGCGTTTTTGTGTGTGGCGTAGCGGCGGGGCTTACTTGCCCTGCCAGCGCTGCATGACCAGGGTGGCGTTGGTGCCGCCGAAGCCGAAGCTGTTGCTCATCACGGTATTGATGGTGGCGTTTTCGCGAGTCTTGGTCAGGATTGGCAGGTCGGCCACTTCCGGATCCAGTTCGTCGATGTTGGCGGAACCGGCCATGAAATTGCCTTCCATCATCAGCATGCAGTAGATCGCTTCGTGAACGCCGGCGGCGCCCAGGGAGTGACCCGACAGGCTCTTGGTGGAGCTGATGGCCGGGGCCTTGTCGCCGAACACTTCGCGCACACCTTTCATTTCCGCGACGTCGCCGACCGGAGTCGAGGTGCCGTGGGTGTTCAGGTAGTCGATCGGTGCGTCAACGGTGGACATGGCCATCTGCATGCAACGCACGGCGCCTTCACCGCTGGGTGCGACCATGTCGTAGCCGTCGGAAGTGGCGCCGTAGCCGACGATTTCCGCGTAGATCTTGGCGCCACGGGCCAGGGCGTGTTCCAGCTCCTCGACCACCACCATGCCGCCGCCGCCAGCGATGACGAAGCCGTCACGGTCTGCATCGTAGGCGCGGGAAGCCTTGTCCGGGGTGTCGTTGCGCTTGCTGGACAGGGCGCCCATCGCGTCGAACAGGAACGACTGGCTCCAATGTTCTTCTTCGCCGCCACCGGCGAACACGATGTCTTGTTTGCCCATCTGGATCTGCTCGACCGCATTACCAATGCAGTGGGCACTGGTGGCGCAAGCGGAGGAGATCGAGTAGTTCAAACCCTTGATCTTGAACGGCGTGGCCAGGCAGGCGGAAACGGTGCTGCCCATGGTCCGCGTGACGCGGTACGGGCCAACGCGCTTGACGCCTTTTTCGCGCAGGATGTCCAGCGCTTCCATCTGGTTCAAGGTGGAGGCGCCACCGGAGCCGGCGATCAGGCCGGTGCGCGGGTTGGAAACCTGCTCTTCGGTCAGCCCGGAGTCAGCGATGGCGTCCTTCATGGCCAGGTAGGCGTAAGCCGCCGCATGGCCGACGAAACGGTAGATCTTGCGATCGATCAGCTCTTCGAGGGGAAGGTCAATGGAGCCGGAAACCTGGCTACGCAGACCCATTTCGGCATATTCCGGATTGAACCGGATGCCAGGGCGACTTGCACGCAGGTTAGCGGAGACGGTCTCTTTGTCATTGCCCAGGCACGAAACGATGCCCAGACCAGTGATAACGACGCGGCGCATGCGGATAACCCTTAGAAGTTGTCAGTGGAGGTGAAAACGCCAACCCGGAGGCCTTCGGCGGTGTAGATCTCGCGACCATCCACGGCGACCGAACCATCGGCAATGGCCATGTTCAGCTTGCCCTTGAGGACACGCTTGATATGAATGTTATAGGTGATTTTCTTGGCGGTCGGCAGGACCTGACCAAAGAACTTCACTTCGCCCGAGCCCAGGGCGCGACCGCGACCCGGCAGGCCTTGCCAGCCGAGGAAGAAACCGACCAGTTGCCACATGGCGTCCAGGCCCAGGCAGCCCGGCATGACCGGATCACCTTCGAAGTGGCAGGCGAAGAACCACAGGTCCGGAGTGATATCCAGCTCGGCGACCAATTCACCTTTGCCGTACTTGCCACCCTCTTCGCTGATATGGGTGATGCGATCCACCATCAGCATGTTCGGGGCGGGCAGTTGCGCGTTACCTGGGCCGAACAGCTCACCGCGACTGCAGCGCAGCAGATCTTCCCGGGTAAAGGCGTTTTGTTTGGTCATGCGAGCTCCTCAATAGTCCCATGCGGCAGGGTGGGGCAAATCTTCCCGGCCGACCGAAGCGTTCATGCCTCGAGTCGACAGCCTACTCATAGACTATTGCGTTGTAGTGAAAGTCACAGCACACGGGAAATGAATGTACACCTGTGCACTGAAATTTTTATTCAAGCCCCAATCGAGACTTGTTCGGGTGCCTAAGACTGCCGCACTTTCGCCTTTCACGCCAGTCACAGATGGTCCAGTGACCTGTTCTAATTCACCCAGCGCTGCAGAATCTGCTGCAGGTCGTTCCTTTTGAACGGCTTGGCCAGGTAATCGTTCATGCCCGCCGCGAGGCAGGCTTCGCGGTCACCCTGCAAGGCGTTGGCCGTCAGGGCGATGATCGGCACCTCGCCGCAGCCCGGCAACTGGCGAATCTGCCGCGTGGCTTCGTAGCCATCGATGATGGGCAAACGGCAATCCATGAGGATCGCTTCGAAAATCAGGCTTTCGGCGCTGCGTACCGCTTGGGCGCCATCGGTGGCGATGCTGACGGTGAAGCCCAGGCTGCGCAGCATGGCTTCGACCACCGTCTGGTTGACCGGATTGTCTTCCACCAGCAATACGTTGCGGCCTCCGCCATCGCCGCTGCCGCTGCCGATAGACAGGCGCGGCGCCAGGGTCGCTGGCGTCTGGCGCGACAGGGCCAGCGGGATCTCAAGGGTGAACACCGAACCCTGGCCTTCTTCGCTCTGGGCCCGCAGTGTTCCGCCCATGCGCTCGGCCAGGGTACGGGCGATCGGCAGGCCCAGGCCAGTGCCGCCGTAGCGCCGGGAGATCGAATTGTCGGCTTGCTGGAAGGCGTCGAACATGCGCTCCAGGCTCTCGGCCGGGATTCCGATGCCACTGTCGCGCACCGTGCAGGTGAACCACAGCAGTTCGTGGTCCAGGGCTTGCCACTGGCATTGCACGGTGACACGGCCTTGCTCGGTGAATTTCAGTGCATTGCCGATCAGGTTCACCAGGATCTGCCGTATCCGCGTCGGATCGCCCTGGACCTGCAAGGCCTGCATGTCGTCCGGGACCAGCAGGTCCAGGCCCAGCTTGCGCTGCGCGGCGCTGTGCTGGAACGACTGCGCGCAACTGCCCACCAGCTCGGCCAGGTTGAACGGGATGTGCTCCAGTTCCAGGGCCGAGCGTTCGATGCGCGAAAAGTCGAGGATGTCGTTGATCACCTTCAGCAGGTGTTCGGTGGATTCCGACGCCAGCGCCGTGTACTCGTGCTGCTCGTCGGTCATGCGGGTGGTTTCCAGCAACTGCAGCATGCCCAGCACGCCGTTCATGGGCGTGCGCAGTTCATGACTCATCATTGCCAGGAATTCGGACTTGGCGCTGTTGGCTTTTTCCGCTTCTTCGCGGGTCTTGATCAACTGCGCCATGGCCTGGTGCTGTTCGCGGCTGGCTTGTTCCAAACCGCCGGCCAGGTTGTTGATGTGCCGCGACAAGGCCCCCAGTTCGGCATCATCGACGATGGGCAGCGGGGTGCTGTAGTCGCCTTGCTGGATGGCCTTGACCGCGTTGCCGATGTCGCGGATCGGCCGGGACAGGTTGGTCGCCAGCCGGCGCGCCACCAGGAAGGTGAACAGCAGGGCGAACAGCGCCAGGATCGCGGCCTTGAACAGGATTTCCTGCTGCCGCTGACTGAAGGCGTCGCTGGACATGCCGACGATCACGCGGCCCAGGTAATCTTCGCCGGCCGCTTCGCCGGAGGTGGTGTTGCCTTGCAGGAAGTCATTGTTCAGGGCAATGCGCTGCAGGCGCACCGGGGCCTGGAAGACTTCGATCTGCTGGGCACGGCTGCGGGTTTGCTCGGGTTGTTCGACGTACACCAGGACCTTGTCGGTGCTGTCCTGGACCTCCAGGAAGCGCACGTGCGGGGTCGCCAGGGTGGCGGTGAGCAGGCTTTCCAGCACTTCATTGTTGCCGGAAATCACTCCGTATTCTGTGGCGGGGGCCAGTTGGTTGGCGATCAGCTGCCCGGTGTGATTGAGTTCCTGGCGCAGGTCCTGGATCCGTACGAAGGTAAAGAAGCTGATCAGCAGCACGGTCAGCAGCAACGCCGGGCCGAGGGCGATGAGCTGGGTACGGGTGTTGATGTCCCAACGGCGACGCAAGGTCATGGGCGGTGTTCTCCTTCGGCCAACATTGCCGCGACGGATTCGGCGTCAATCGGTTCGATCCCCAGTGAGCGGGAGACCTGCCGGTTGCCCAGGACCTTGAAACGGTCCGGATACAGCGTGCGCGGCCAGGTCGTGGCGGGGCGGTCCAGCAGCTCGTCGAGAATCGCCAGCCAGTCTTGTTGGTCGCTATAGGTGCTGGCCAAGCTACCGGCCTTGACGAACGCGGCGCTGGGCCCGATCAGGGCGCGTTGCCGGGCGTAGCTGCTGAGCAACAGGTTCTTCACGGTCTTGGGGTTGTACAAGTCGGGGTCATCGAGACCCAGCAGTACGTCGCTCTGGCCCAGCAGGTTTTGCAGGGGACGGCTGTCGTTGGTGTCGTCCCAGCGTTCGCTGACGATGGCCAGGCCCAGCGGTGCCGCGGCCTGTTGAATGTCCTTGAGCAGGAACTCACTGTGGGTGTCGTAAAGCACGCCGACCCGTCGCACTTGCGGCAGGATGGTGCGGATCAGCCGCAATTGCCGCGCCATCGGCGGATCGCTCCACAGCAGGCTCAGGTGCGCAGGCGTTGCTTCGCCCAGGCGATCGTGGGCTTGCTGGCGGCTGATGCGCAGCACCAGGGTGGCCGGCCCCCGGGCGTCTTGCAGGCGCCAGTCGAGGCTGGGCAGGTCAAGCAGGACCAGGCGGACATTGCCTGGCAACTTGTCCGGCGCCGGCAGGTTGGCCAGCGGGGTAAACCGCACGCTGTCTTCGGGGCGCAGGGTTTTCAGGGCCTGGGTGAAAGATTGCACGCCGGGGCTGTCCTCGGCACCGGTCAACAGGACCTCGGCGGCCCGAGCCTCGATGGTCGCCAGCCAACCGGCAAACACCAGGCATAAGGCTAGCGTCAGGCGGCCATGAAATGGCGTCTTGCGGGGTGGGCGTCGGGACATCTAGAAAGACAACTCCGCGCTGAAATACACGACATGGCGGGAGTCGTAGCGGTTGTCGATAAAGGTGGTGGGCTGGTTGTCCAGGCGCTGCTGCAGGACGCCCGCCAGTTCCAGGCTGGCCTTGCCCAGCGCAATGCGCCGGGCGAGACGGGTGTCGACCCGTTCGTAGCGATAGCCATTGAGGGCGTCGGCGGCGTAATAGAACAACGCACTGTTCCAGCCTTGGCCCCAGTCCCGTAGCCAGCCAGCCGAACCGCTGTTGCGGGCGGTCAGTTGTTCGTCGAGGGGGTTGCTGGCCTGGGCGTCGACATAGGCATAGGTCAGGCGCAAGCGGTCGGCGCTGGTCACACGCCAGTCGAATTGGGTTTCGGCCCCGGAGAATTGCGATTCGTTGCTGTTGCTGGCGATGTACTGATTGTTGCGCAACGGTTCGCTGATCATGCCGGTGATTTCGTCATGGAATAGTTTCACGTCGACCGCCAGCCCCAGGTCCACGAAATAACCGTTGTAGCCCAGTTCCCGGGAGCGCATGTGCTCTTGTTCCAGGTTGCCCGGGCCGCGTGTCCGGACGAAATAACGGGCACTGCTCTGGCCGAAGGCGGCGGGTTGCACGTTGGTGACCTGATAGCTCCAGTTGACGTTGTTCTCGAACATGTCCGGGGAACGCACGGCTTCGGAGTACACCGCCCGCAGGCCGTGGCGCGGGGTGATCAGGTAGTTGACCGCGACCCGCGGGGTCAGCGAACTGCCGGTCAGGCGGGTGTCTTCGAACATCGCGCCGCCCTGCAACAACCAATGTTCGGTGGCCCGCCATTCGAGCTGGCCGAACAGGCGCCAGGTGGTGTCGTCCAGGGTGCCGTTGAAGTATGTCTGCGAGTCAGCCCGGTCATAACGATAGTTGGCGCCGGTGACCAGTCGCAGGCTGTCGGACAGGCTCAGGGTGTCCTGGATCTCCAGGTCGTAGCGCGATTCCCGGGCGCTCTGGTCGATGTCGCCGCACAGGGTTTGCGAGGCGCCGTTGCGCCACTGGTCGAGCACCTGATTGGCCAGCGCCTGTTCCTGTGGCGTGCCGGCTGGCGCGCCGCTGCTGACGTAGCTGGGGATATTGCGTGCCAGCCTCTCGGCATAGTAGGGGTTGAGCTGCCACAGATCGGTCAATTGCGGGCTGAAGGACACCTCGGCGTCGCAGGCGCGCCAGGTCTGCTGGCGATCCCAGTGCTGGATCGAGCCCTGTACATAAAGACTGTGGTTGGGGTCCAGGTCCAGGTTCCAGCGCAGCGAACCGGCATAGTCCTTGGCGATGACGTCAGAGTTGTCGCCGGCGGCGGTAATCCCGGCGAACACCGGGTGGTAGGTGTAGGGCCGCTGATTGGTCCCGTCCTTGGCATTCAATTGCCAGTCGATACTTTGCTGCTCGTTCAACGTCTGGCTGACGGACAGGTTGAAGCGGTTCAGGCGGCGGCTGTCGCGGTAATCGGCGCCGTTGCGGTCGCTGTCAAAGCCATCGTCTTCCTGGCCGGACAACGACAGCCGCAGGTCGCCGCCTTCCCAGCCGCTGCCCTGGCTGGCGTACCAGTCGCTGATGCCGCGCTGGCCACGGGTGATTTTCAGCCGGGTGCCGTGGCTGTCGGCCGGGGCGCGGGTGATGATGTTGACCACCGCCATCAGCGCATTGGCGCCGTAGCTGACGGTGTTGGGGCCGCGAAAGACCTCGATCCGCTCGATGTCTTCCATGGCCACCGGAATATCGCTCCAGTCCACCGTGGCCAGGCCGGCGCGGTACACCGAGCGGCCGTCGATCAGCACTTGCATGCGGCGGGCTTCGCTGGCGTTGGTGCCGTGGTAGTTCACAGCGGCCTGGTTGCCGCTGATGTTGCCAACCATCATGCCCGGCACCAGGCGCAGCAGTTCGCTGATATCGCGGGCGCCGCTGGCCTTGATCAACTCGCTGTCGAGCACGGTCATGCTGCCTGGCACTGCCGCTGGTGATTGCTTGAGGCGCGTGGCCGTCAGCACCTGGGGCATGGACTGGCTGTCCACGAACAGATCGTCGCCCAGCAATGGCGGACTGATGATCAGTGCCAATAGCAGGGACGAGCCTGGACGGGAAGGGCCAATGGACACGGCACAGCCTTTGAGAAGGGGTGGATGGCGGGCATGTTAACCGAGCTGAGCGACTTTTCCATTTACGTTGACAGCATTTTCCTAGGAATTGATGGTCAGCTTGCTACAGCTGGTGGTAATTGTTGCCGGGGCTGGTCGCGCTCTGGCCGCTCCGTATAATGCCCCGCATTGCCACTTGGTATGGAAGAACGGATTGCATATGACTGAACAGCGCCCGATTGCGGTCCTGGGAGGCGGGAGTTTCGGTACCGCCGTGGCTAACCTGCTGGCCGAGAATGGTCACCCGGTGCGCCAGTGGATGCGTGACCCGGAGCAGGCCGAGGCCATCCGGGTCAACCGCGAGAATCCGCGTTACCTCAAGGGCATCAAGATCCGCCCGGAAGTGGAACCGGTGACTGACTTGCAGGCAACCCTGGAGGGCAGCGACCTGTTCTTCGTTGCCTTGCCGTCCAGCGCCTTGCGTTCGGTGCTGGCACCCTACGCCGAGCGCTTGAGCGGCAAGCTGTTGGTGAGCCTGACCAAGGGCATCGAAGCCCAGACCTTCAAGCTGATGAGCGAGATTCTCGAAGAAATCGCGCCCAAGGCTCGGATCGGTGTGATCTCCGGGCCGAACCTGGCGCGGGAAATCGCCGAGCACGCGCTGACCGCCACCGTGGTCGCCAGTGAAGATGAGGAACTGTGCCAACGGGTCCAGGCGGCGCTGCATGGCCGCACCTTTCGGGTCTACGCCAGTGCTGACCGTTTCGGTGTGGAGCTGGGCGGGGCGCTGAAGAACGTCTATGCCATCATCGCCGGCATGGCGGTGGCGCTGGGCATGGGCGAGAACACCAAGAGCATGTTGATCACTCGCGCGCTGGCGGAAATGACCCGCTTTGCCGTCAGCCAGGGCGCCAATCCGATGACCTTCCTGGGGTTGGCCGGCGTGGGTGACCTGATCGTCACCTGTTCCTCACCCAAGAGCCGCAACTATCAGGTCGGTTTTGCCCTCGGCCAAGGCTTGAGCCTTGAGGAGGCCGTGTCGCGCCTGGGTGAAGTGGCCGAAGGGGTCAATACCCTCAAGGTGCTCAAGGCCAAGTCCCAGGAGGCCGGGGTGTACATGCCGCTGGTCGCCGGGCTGCATGCGATCCTGTTCGAAGGGCGCACGCTTGAGCAGGTGATCGAGTTGTTGATGCGTGGCGAACCGAAGACCGACGTCGATTTCATTTCCACCAGCGGTTTCAACTGAACCGCTATTGACCGCAAGCAGGAGCGAGCCATGAACGATCCGCAAGGGCAACCCCAATACGAATCCATCCTGCTGCGTGTGCTGTGGATGGTGATTTATCTGCTGGTCTGGCAGGTGGCGCAATTCATCCTCGGCGCCGTGGTGCTGGTGCAGTTGATCTATCGGCTGATCTACGGCGCACCCAGTGCCAGCCTGATGAATTTCGGCGACAGCCTGAGTCAGTTCCTGGCCCAGATCGGCCGTTTCGGCACCTTCCACAGCGACCAGAAACCCTGGCCGTTCGCCGATTGGCCGACCCCGCGCACGCCGGAAGGTGAAGCGCCTCACGCCGTGGCGCCGGCCGCGCATCCTGTCCGGGACGAGGAGCCGAAGCTATGAAATTGTGGGTGTTGCGTCATGGTGAGGCCGAGCCGTACGGTTCCCGTCCCGATCCGGAGCGGGCCCTGACGGCTCACGGTCGCGAAGAAGTGTTGCGCAGTGCCGCGCAGTTGATCGGCCAGCCCCTGACCGCCATTTACGTCAGCCCCTACCTGCGCGCCCAGCAGACCGCGCAACTGGTGCGCGAAGCGCTGGGTTTCGAGCCGGAGTTGAGAACGGTTGACTGGCTCACGCCAGAAACCCGGCCGCAAAAAGTCCTGGAACGCCTCGAGGATCAGGACAACGTGCTGCTGGTCAGCCATAACCCGTTGGTGGGCAGCCTGCTGGGCTTTCTGCAGCACGGCCACCTGCAGCACCCCGAGCAAGTGCAAACCGCCGGCCTGGCCGAGTTGGAAGGCGACATGCCGCTGGCCGGGGCGCTGAAGCTCAAAGGGATCAGGCATCCCTGAACCGGTCGGTTGCAGGACTGGGCAAAACAATAATCACACAGGAAGGGCAACGATGAGTCTGTGGCGCACCACCCCCAACATCGAGCAACTGAACGCCGCCGGTAGAAACACCATCAGCGAAGTGCTGGACATTCGTTTCGAGTCTTTCGACGACCAATCCCTGACCGCCAGCATGGTGGTCGATCATCGCACCCACCAGCCGTTCGGCCTGCTGCATGGCGGTGCTTCGGTGGTGCTGGCCGAAACGGTCGGGTCCATGGCCGCCTATCTCTGCGTCGATGCCAGCAAGTTCTATTGCGTGGGTCTGGAGATCAACGCCAACCACCTGCGCGGCGTGCGCAGCGGACGGGTAACCGCCACGGCCCGGATGGTTCACCTGGGCCGTACCACCCAGGTCTGGGACATCCGCCTGGTCAATGATGAGGGCAAGGTCAACTGCGTGTCGCGCCTGACCATGGCCGTGGTACCGCTGGGCGAGCAGCCGCCGGCGCGTTGAGATGGGGTTGACCCCGGCCCCTGTGGCGAGGGGATTCTCTGTGGGAGCAAGGCTTGCCCGCGATACAGGCGACTCGATTTCTGAAAGACCGCATCGCCACCATCGCGGGCAAGCCTTGCTCCCACAAATCTCCTAACCACATGGAGGGTATGTGCTCACAGTTTCATAAACCCATAGCCCAAGCCCGACTGTCATCATTCCTGTCAGTTACGGTCATTGCCGTGCCGTCGGGTTCTGCGGACAATCTGCCCCAGTTCCCCCAATGGATCGGCTGTCATGTCGCAACAGATTTTCTTCGCCCACGCCAACGGTTTTCCCTCGGCCACCTACGGCAAGCTGTTCGCCGCGCTGGCGCCGCAGTACCAGGTCGCGCACTTGGAGTTGCACGGCCATGACCCGCGTTTCCCGGTGGACGATAACTGGCACAACCTGGTGGACGAACTGATCCATCACCTGGAGCAGCAACCGGCGCCGGTGTGGGGCGTCGGTCACTCACTGGGCGGCGTGCTGCACCTGCACGCGGCGTTGCGCTGCCCCGAGCTGTATCGTGGCGTGGTCATGCTCGATTCGCCGCTGCTGACCCGTACCGACCAGTGGGTGATCCTGGCCGCCAAGCGCCTGGGCTTCATCGACCGCCTGACGCCGGCGGGCCGCACCCTGGGGCGGCGTGAAGAGTTTGCTGACCTGGAATCGGCCCGGCAGTATTTTGCTGGCAAAACCCTGTTCCGCGGTTTTGATCCGGATTGCTTCGACGCCTACCTGCAACACGGCCTGCAACAAGTCGGCGACCGGCTGCGGCTGCGCTTCGACCCGGCCACTGAAATCAGCATCTACCGTGGCGTGCCGCACACCAGCCCCGGCCGGCCCCGTAAGCTCAAGGTGCCGCTGGCCGTGGTGCGCGGCCGGCAGAGTCGCGTGGTGATGCGGCATCACACCCGTTCAGTGGGGCGTATGCTCCATGGCGAATCCCTGAGCATGCCCGGCGGCCATATGTTCCCCCTTGAACGCCCACAAGACACCGCCAACCTGCTCAAGAACCTGTTCCAGCGTTGGGAAGGGCGCAGCGCATGAGTGGGGTCGAGGAGGTCCGCCTGAGCCTGCCGCACATCGAACTGGCGGCCCACCTGTTCGGGCCGGAAGACGGACTGCCGGTGATTGCCCTGCACGGTTGGCTGGACAACGCCAACAGCTTCGCCCGCCTGGCGCCCAGGCTCGAGGGCCTGCGGGTGATTGCCCTGGACATGGCTGGCCACGGTCACTCCGGGCATCGGCCGCCCGGTGCCGGTTATGCCCTCTGGGACTACGCCCACGATGTGCTGCAAGTCGCCGAACAACTGGGCTTGAAGCGTTTCGCCCTGCTGGGGCATTCCATGGGCGCCATTGTCTCGCTGGTGCTGGCCGGCTCTCTGCCGGAGCGGGTGACGCACCTGGGTTTGATCGACGGGGTGATTCCTCCTACAGCCAAAGGCGATAACGCGGCCGAACGCATGGGCATGGCCCTGCAAGCCCAGTTGGATCTGCAGCAAAAACGCAAGCCGGTCTACAAAACCCTCGAGCGGGCCATCGAAGCGCGGATGAAAGGGCTGGTGGCGGTCAGCCGCGAGGCCGCCGAATTGTTGGCCCAGCGCGGCCTGATGCCGGTGCCCGGGGGCTATACCTGGCGCACCGACAACCGCTTGACCCTGCCATCGCCTTTGCGCCTGACCGATGAACAGGCCATGGCGTTCGTGGCGCGGGTCGCTTGTCCGGCGCATCTGGTGGTGGCAGCCGACGGCATGCTGGCTCAGCACCCGGAGTTGCTGGAGCGTCTACCCTTCAGTCATGAGCAGTTGCCCGGCGGCCATCATCTACACCTGAACGATGAGGTCGGCGCCGCGCTTGTAGCAGACTGTTTCAATCGGTTCTTCACCGCTCCTTGACTTGTGTCGGGCAACTGTCGAGGCTGGGCGGGTTGAAAGGGAGACAACCATGACAGACCTCTGTTTGCCAGCCTCGCGGTGCATCGACGGCGCCCGTTGCGTCCAAGCTTCCAAGGCCAAGCCGATCCGATGAAATTATCCGTTCACTCACTCGTCCTGCTGGTGCTGGCCTGCTTCAGCCTGGCGTCGTTCGCCGTCGATGTAGCGGGCAGTCGCGATCTGGAGCGTGTGCCGCGCATGCCCGACGCGCAGATTGTCGATTACCGGCAAACCAGCGACCTGGAACGCGTCTACCCCATGGGCTCGATCCGCAAGATCAGCGGCCAACTGCGCTTCGACGGCCAGGTCGATGCCCGTGGGAATGTCACGTCGGTCACCTACGAACTGCCGCCGGAACATTCCGCCACCCAGGCCTTCACCGCGGCGCGCGAAGCGCTGCAGAAACAGGGCGCCGAGCTGTTGTTCTGGTGCCAGGCCCGCGATTGCGGCGAAAGCAGCCTGTGGGCCAACGAGGTCTTCGGCAATGCCAAGCTCTATGGCGCCGACAACGGCCAGGCCTTCCTGTTGCTGCGCCTGGCGCCACCGGCGGACAACACTCTGGTTGCGCTGTATGCCATCACCCGCGGCAATCGCAAGGCCTACCTGCATGTCGAGCAGTTCGAGGCGAACGCACCGCTGGGGGACTTGCTGCCGACATCGGCCACGCTGTTGCGCCAGCTCAAGGACACCGGGGTCCTGGATTTGCCGCGTCTTGCCGGCGAGCCAGACGACAGCTGGTTGCGTCTATTGTCCCGGGCGCTGAACCTGGACACGGGCCTGCGGGTCAGTATCGCCGGGCCCCGGGCCGAGGACTGGCTTGAGGCGCTGGCGGGCCAGGGCGTCCGGGCGGCGCGTATGGAGGCCGCCAGCGGCGAGGCGCCGGGATTGCACCTGGAGCTGCTGCGCTAAGCTGTCTCGGGGCAGCGGGTTCACACGGTTGCCCCGGTCCTGTTCATTTTTTCGAGACCCTACATGCTCAATAACGATCGGCTGTTGGTGCAGATCCTGCTCCTGGTGTTGTTCGGCGCAAGCCTCTGGGTCATGGCGCCGTTCTGGTCGGCGCTGTTCTGGGGGGCAGTGCTGGCTTTCGCCAGTTGGCCGCTGATGCGCCTGCTGACCCGCTGGGTCAATGGCCGCGAATCCCTGGCGGCGGCATTGCTGACGATGGGCTGGATGCTGCTGGTGGCGGTGCCGCTGGTGTGGCTGGGGTTCAACCTGGCCGACCATGTACGCGATGCCACGGCGTTCATCAAGGATGTGCAGGTCGACGGCTTGCCGCAAGCCCCCGACTGGCTGGCCGGCGTGCCGCTGGTGGGCGGGCGGCTGGTCGGCATCTGGAACAGCATCGACCAGCAGGGTGCGGCAATGATGGTGTCCATCAGGCCGTACCTGGGGCAAGTCGGCAACTGGCTGTTGGCGCGCAGTGCGCAGATTGGCGGTGGCATACTCGAGCTGACCCTGAGCATCGTGTTCGTGTTCTTTTTCTATCGCGACGGCCCGCGCCTGGCGGTGTTCGTCCACGGGTTGCTGGAGCGTCTGATCGGCGACCGTGCCGGTTACTACATCGAACTGGTGGCCGGTACCGTGCAACGAGTGGTCAACGGCGTGATTGGCACCGCGGCGGCCCAGGCCGTGCTGGCGCTGATCGGTTTCCTGATCGCCGGGGTGCCGGGGGCGCTGGTGCTGGGCATCGTCACATTCCTGCTCAGCCTGATCCCCATGGGGCCACCCTTGGTGTGGATCCCCGCCACGGCGTGGCTGGCGTGGAAGGGTGAGTACGGGATGGCGGTGTTTCTTGGCATCTGGGGCACGTTCATCATCAGCGGCGTGGACAATGTGCTCAAGCCCTATCTGATCAGCCGTGGCGGAAACCTGCCCTTGGTCATCGTGCTGCTGGGGGTGTTCGGCGGGTTGATCGCTTTCGGTTTCATCGGCCTGTTCATCGGCCCGACCCTGTTGGCGGTGGCGTACAGCCTGTTGACGGACTGGAGCAAAAGCCAGGCGCGGTAACCCCCTCCTGAGGCGAGCACAAACCTTTGTGGCGAGGGGATTTATCCCCGCTGGGTTGCGAAGCGACCCCAAAAACTGCCGGCTCGGTCAGCCTGACACTCCGGGTCGTCTGATTTTAGGGCTGCTGCGCAACCCAGCGGGGATAAATCCCCTCGCCACAAAGTGAGCGTCGATCCAGGCAGGTAAGCCTGGCTCTGAAAGGCCAGGCTTACCGGTGAATCAGGTCGCCACGTTCAGGTGTTTCCCCACGGTGGCGACGTTATCCAGCGAGTATTGCCGGCTGAGGTTGGCGATCATTCTGTTCAACGCTTCGCTGACGTTGGCCTGGTCGGTGTTCGTGGCGCTGCTGTCGCTGGCCTGCAAGGCGCTGCTCAGTTCGCTGGCGGTGACGGTGGCGTCGCCATCGGCATCGAGCTGGCTGAACAGCTCTTCACTGGAGGCCTGTTGCGGCGGTGGCGGTGGTGCGAGGCTGGCGGCGAGTTCGTCAAGGCTGACGGTGCCGTCTTCATTCTTGTCCAGCGCCGAGAACACTTGCTGGCTGTCGGCATCGCTGCCAGTGCTGGCCAGGCCGTTGCTCAACTCATCGCTGCTGACCACGCCGTCACCGTCGGCGTCCAGGGCGCTGAGCAGCGCATCGGCCAGTTCTGTATTCGGCGCCTGGTCCCGTGGCGGCGGAGGCGGCGGAGGCGGCGGTGCCATCGCGGCCATTTCCTCGCTGCTCAGGTCACCACTGTCGTCACTGTCCAGGTCGCTAAAGTTGTCGCTCAGGCTGACCAGGATGCCATCGTCGCTTTTTTGCGACAGGGCGCTGCTCAACTCTTCCTGATTGACCGAACCATCGCCGTCGCTGTCGAGCTTGCTCAGCAGTTCCTTTTGAAACTGCTGGCTACGGGCACTGCTGGTGGTGGTACTGCTGGTGCTGGTATAGGTCGAGTAACTGCTGACGCTACCAATCATGGGCGCTCTCCTTGGGCTGGGATAGCCGGTGGGTGCACCGGCTTATGCAGCCTCGGCGGGGCAGTTGTCGTGGGTGTGTGGAGTTTGTACCGGCGGGTGTACAAACTTGGTCCCGGCGCAGTTTCGAGTGTGGGAGCGGGCTTGCTCGCGAATGCGGTGGTTCAGTCGATACAAGGTTGGATGACATACCGCATTCGCGAGCAAGCCCGCTCCCACAAGGGAAATCGGTGGGGTTCAGGTGCGAGGCAGGCTGATCACCGCCGTCAACCCACCCCCTGGTGTCTCTTCCAGGGTCAATTGCCCGCCCAGGCGTTCGCTGGCTTCCCGGGCGATGGTCATGCCCAGGCCGACGCCGCCGGAGTTGCGGTTGCGCGAGCCTTCCAGGCGAAAGAACGGCTCGAATACCGCCTCGCGTTTGTCCGCCGCAATACCGGGACCATGGTCGATGACTCGAATCAGCACCTGCTTGTGTTGGTCTTCCAGGCTAATCAAGGCATGGCCGGCGTAGCGCAGGGCATTGTCGATGAGGTTGTTGAGGCACGAACGCAGCGCCATCGGTTGCACCTGCAGCGGCGCGCAGGTACCGCTGACCTGCACATCGGCGCCCTGGTCCTGGGCGTTTTCGCTCAACGACTCCACCAAGGCCTGCACGTCCATCCATTGCAGCGCTTCACTGGTGCGCTGTTCGTGCAAGTAGGTGAGGGTGGCGTCGAGCATGCCGATCATGTCGTCCAGATCCTGACGCATCTGGCCTTGCAGCTTGATGTCATCAATCTGCTCCAGGCGCAGCTTGAGCCGCGAAAGCGGCGTGCGCAGGTCATGGGACACCGCGCCGAGCATGCGCGAACGCTGCTGTACCTGCTCGCGGATCCGCTTCTGCATCAGGTTGAACGTATGGGCCGCCTGCCGCGCTTCACGGGGGCCGTTTTCATCCAGCGGCGGGCTGTCGAGGTTTTCGCTCAGGCGCTCGGCGGCATCGCTCAAGCGCTGGATGGGTCGGGTCAGGAGCTTGGCGCCGTACCAGGCTGCGATAATCAGGAACACGAACTGAAAGGTCAGTGGCACCACCGGGCCGCCGAACCAGGGCCGCGGAGGGCGGTTGGGGGGCGGACCGAAGCGCGGGGGGCCTTCGGCCTGTCGGGAAAATTCCGGCGCAGGCCCGGGAGGCGGCCTGTCGTAGTGAGAAAACCAGGCAAACGCCAACAGGTGCGCCAGGACAATCGCCAGCAGCAGCACGCCAAACAGGCGACCGAACAGGGAGTCGAGGCGCAGTTGCATCAACCGATGTCTCGCGCGTCGAACAAATAGCCCTCACCGCGCACGGTCTTGATCAGTTGCGGGGCCTTGGGGTCGTCGCCCAGCTTCTGGCGCAGGCGTGATACAAGCAGGTCGATGCTGCGGTCGAAGGCCTCGATGGAGCGCCCGCGAGCCGCGTCCAGCAGTTGTTCGCGGCTGAGCACCCGGCGTGGCCGTTCGATGAAGACCCACAACAGGCGGAACTCGGCATTGGACAGCGGCACCACCAGCCCGTCGGCGGAGATCAGTTGGCGCAGCACGCTGTTGAGCCGCCAGTTGTCGAAACGGATATTGGCCCGCTGCTCGCTGCGGTCGTCGCGCACCCGGCGCAGGATGGTCTGGATACGCGCCACCAGTTCCCTGGGTTCGAACGGCTTGGCCATGTAGTCATCGGCGCCCAGCTCCAGGCCGATGATGCGGTCGGTGGGCTCGCAGCGGGCGGTGAGCATCAGGATCGGGATGTCCGATTCGGCGCGCAGCCAGCGGCACAACTGCAAGCCATCTTCACCCGGCAGCATCAGGTCGAGCACGACCACGTCGAAGTGCTCGGCCTGCATCGCCTGGCGCATGGCCGCGCCGTCGGTCACGCCGCTGGCCCGTATGCTGAAACGGGCCAGGTAATCAATCAGCAGCTCGCGGATCGGCACGTCGTCATCGACGATCAGTGCGCGGGTGCTCCAGCGCTTGTCATCGTCGGGGACTTTTTGATCGTCAGAATTTGCGACAGGGGTGTTCTGCATGGATGCATCATCTGCCAGGTAGGCTGCCAACCGCAAAGAAGGCGGCGAGGGTAAGGCTTCAGCATAGGCGTCGTGCCGCGGGGCGTGAAGCGCTGAAAGGGCGGGGTGCGGTGGCGGACGGTAGCGTGTCGACGTGTTGTACGCATGTCATGAGTGTATCGGCTTCGACACAAAGACCGGTATCGTCCATGCTGCACAGGGACGATGAGATTTACCGATCATCGGGTCCCGCACGGGCGCTCGTTCCGCTACAATGCGCGCCGATTTCGACTTGCCTGAGAGCCCGCTCATGTCCGCCTGCCAGACGCCCATTATCGTCGCCCTGGATTTCCCCACCCGTGACGCCGCCCTGAAGCTGGCCGACCAGTTGGACCCCACGCTTTGCCGGGTCAAAGTCGGCAAGGAACTGTTCACCAGTTGCGCTTCGGAAATTGTCGGGACCCTGCGTGACAAGGGTTTCGAAGTGTTCCTGGACCTGAAATTCCACGATATCCCCAACACCACCGCCATGGCTGTCAAGGCTGCCGCGGAGATGGGCGTGTGGATGGTCAACGTGCACTGCTCCGGTGGCCTGCGCATGATGGCGGCCTGCCGTGAAGTGCTGGATCAGCGCAACGGCCCGAAACCGTTGCTGATCGGCGTGACCGTGTTGACCAGCATGGAGCGCGAGGACCTGGCCGGGATCGGCCTGGACATCGAGCCCCAAGTGCAGGTGCTGCGGTTGGCGGCGCTGGCGCAAAAGGCCGGCCTGGACGGTCTGGTCTGTTCGGCGCTGGAAGCCGGCGCCCTGAAAGCGGCCCACCCGGCGCTGCAATTGGTGACCCCGGGGATTCGTCCGGCGGGCAGCGCCCAGGACGACCAGCGTCGCATCCTGACCCCGCGCCAGGCGCTGGATGCCGGTTCCGATTACCTGGTGATCGGCCGCCCGATCAGCCAGGCCGCCGATCCGGCCAAGGCGCTGGCGGCGGTCGTGGCCGAACTGGCCTGAGCAAACACTGATAACCCCTTGTGGGAGCGGGCTTGCTCGCGAATGCGGTGGGTCAGCAGGCATAAATGGTGCCTGACACTCCGCCTTCGCGAGCAAGCCCGCTCCCACAGTTGTTTTGTGTCTGGCCTTGAGGGTCAGCTCCCACAGCTGATGTGTATCAGACCTTGAGCACTAGCTTCCCGAAGTTCTCCCCACTGAACAATTTGGTCAGTGTCTCGGGGAATGTCTCCAGTCCTTCGACAATGTCTTCCTTGCTCTTGAGCTGCCCCTTGGCCATCCAGCCGGCCATTTCCTGCCCAGCGGCGGCGAACTGCGCGGCGTAGTCCATGACCACGAAGCCTTCCATGCGCGCCCGATTGACCAGCAGCGACAGGTAGTTGGCTGGACCCTTTACCGCTTCTTTATTGTTGTACTGGCTGATGGCGCCGCAGATCACCACGCGGGCCTTGAGGTTCAAGCGGCTGAGCACGGCATCGAGGATGTCGCCCCCGACGTTGTCGAAATACACATCAACGCCCTTGGGGCATTCGCGCTTGAGGCCGGCGTGGACGTCTTCGTTCTTGTAGTCGATGGCGCCGTCGAAGCCCAGTTCATCGATCAGGAATTTGCATTTGTCGGCCCCGCCGGCAATGCCCACCACGCGACAGCCTTTGATCTTGGCGATCTGCCCGGCGATGCTGCCCACTGCACCAGCGGCACCTGACAGCACCACCGTCTCGCCCGCCTTGGGTGCGCCGACGTCCAGCAGGGCGAAATAGGCCGTCATGCCCGTCATGCCCAGTGCGGACAAGTAACGGGGCAACGGTGCCAGTTTCGGGTCGACCTTGTAGAAACCTCTTGGCTCGCCGAGGAAATAATCCTGCACCCCCAACGCACCGTTTACGTAGTCCCCGACTGCGAACCCCGGGTTGTTCGAGGCAATCACTTGGCCGACACCCAATGCCCGCATCACTTCGCCGATGCCGACGGGTGGGATATAGGACTTGCCCTCGTTCATCCAGCCGCGCATGGCCGGGTCCAGGGACAGGTATTCGTTCTTCACCAGGATCTGGCCGGCTGCTGGCTCGCCCACCGGTACTTGCTGATAGGTGAAAGTCTCGCGGGTCGCGGCGCCTACCGGGCGTTTGGCGAGCAGGAACTGGCGATTGGTCTGGGCAGTCATGACGGGCACTCAAGATGAATGAAGTCTTGTTGATAGACCTTCGAAGCGCTTGTCGCAAGGTTTGCTGACATAGCGAATGCAGTTCGATCCAACACAGTGATAGTTCGCCCAGTGGCTTTATCACTGGCGCCCATGAATGCTCAAACGGCAATTGGATAGTGCTGCCGCGTCCCCGGGACCTGTGACTAGACTGGCGTCATCTCCCGCATTCTTCGAGGAACAGACAATGAGCATGACGTTTTCCGGACAGGTCGCCGTGGTTACCGGCGCTGCCGCTGGCATCGGCCGGGCCACTGCCTTGGCGTTCGCGGCAGAGGGCCTGAAAGTGGTGGTGGCCGACCTCGACGTGGCGGGCGGCGAGGGCACGGTGCAATCGATTCGTGATTCGGGCGGCGAAGCGGTGTTCGTGCGTTGCAACGTGACGTTGGAAAGCGATGTGCAGCAGTTGATGGACGAAGTGATCAAGACCTACGGTCGCCTGGACTACGCCTTCAACAACGCCGGGATCGAGATCGAGAAGGGCAAGTTGGCCGACGGTACCCTCGACGAGTTCGACGCGATCATGGGGGTCAATGTGAAGGGCGTCTGGTTGTGCATGAAGTACCAGTTGCCATTGCTGCTGGCCCAGGGCGGCGGCGCGATCGTCAACACGGCCTCGGTGGCTGGCCTGGGCGCCGCGCCGAAGATGAGCATCTATGCGGCGTCCAAGCATGCGGTGATCGGCCTGACCAAATCGGCCGCCATCGAATACGCCAAGAAAAAAATCCGCGTGAACGCGGTCTGTCCAGCGGTGATCGACACCGACATGTTCCGTCGTGCCTATGAGGCGGACCCGAAAAAAGGCGAGTTCGCCAATGCCATGCACCCGGTGGGGCGTATCGGCAAAGTCGAGGAAATCGCCAGCGCTGTGCTGTATTTGTGCAGCGATGGCGCGGCCTTCACCACGGGCCATTCCCTGGCGGTGGACGGCGGCGTCACAGCGTTCTGAGGACATGCCCCTCAGCTTGTAGGACGAAGCCCGTACTGGTTGCGGGCTTTTTCGTGTGGGGCCGAAAAAGCCTCGGAACGGCCCCTCATTGTGTTTCAAAGGGTGAGAATCGGCGGTTTTGGCGGCGTTGGCGTACATCGTCTCCTAGCGGCCTGTGCTTAACTGTTTCCGGAAATAAAACAAACGCTTAGGAGTTTGGTTACTCATGGAGTTGAGAATCGACCGACAGGCCCTGGTGCCTGTCGTGCAGCAAATCGTCGACGCGCTGACCGGCTGGATCCGACAGGATGCGGTGCAACCGGGGACTCGGCTGCCGTCCGTCCGCCAACTGGCGCGGGAGAACCTGCTCAGCCAGTCCAGCGTCAATGAGGCGTGTGAACGCCTGGTCGCCCAAGGCCTGTTGGCGTCCCGCCATGGCTCCAGCTTTTTTGTCGCCCCACCCCCTCCGCCCGGGCCCGAGCCCACCGATCAGAATCGACAGCAGGACACGCTCGCTGAAGGGGGCGACAGCCCGCAATGGGAATTGAAACTGGGGTGTGGCGGGCTGCCCGAGAGCTGGCGTGAAAGCGATGACCTGGGCTATGCGATCCGTCAGGTCACCCGCACCGACATGGCGGGATTGTTCAACTACAGCACGCCGTTGGGGTTGCCCGCCCTGCGTGAGCAACTGTCCAGGCGCCTGAAGCAATTCAATATCGAGGCCGGTAAAGACCTGATCCTGACCACCACCGGGGCGACCCATGGGCTGGACCTGATCGTACGGACCCTGTTGCCGCCGGGTTCCTGCGTGGTGGTGGAGAGTCCCGGTTATTCAAGCCTGTTCGACCTGCTCAGGTTGCACAACATCGACATGATCGAACTGCCCAGGACCCCGCGCGGTCCGGACGTCGACGCGCTGCAAGACCTGCTGGCGAGGCACCGGCCCACTGCGCTGTTCGTCAACAGCGCCTGCCATAACCCGACCGGCAGCAGCCTGGCTCCGGCCGTTGCTCAACGGCTGCTGCAATTGACGAAGGAACACGGCGTACGGGTGATCGAAGACGATGCCTATGGCGATTTCCAGAGCTCGGCACGGACCCGGCTGGCGGCACTGGATCCCGAGGTGGTCTACGTGGGCAGCTTCTCGAAAACCCTGAGCAGTTCGTTGCGCGTCGGTTTCGTGGTGGCCGGGCCGTCTATCATCGCGCGCCTGAGTGAGGTCAAGGGCATTACCAGCATGGGTGGCTCGCGGTTCTGTGAGTCGGTCCTTGCCTGCCTCCTGGCCAATGGCGCCTATCGCAAGCTGGTACAGCGCCAGCGGCAGCGTCTGGGCGCCGATATGGCGGCGTTGTTGCAGGTACTGGAGGATGCCGATTGGGAGGTCTTTGGCAAACCGGCAGGGGGGCTGTTCATCTGGGCAAGACCGCCATTGTGTGACTACGCTGGAGTACAGCGTCTGGCCAGGCGGTTCGGCGTGCTGTTGTCTTCGCGTACCGCGTTCAGCCCTTCGGGCGCCGACAGCGACTGGCTACGGATCAATGTGGCCTATGCCCGTGACCCCAGGGCGCTGGCGTTCTTCCGGGCCGCGGCTCTGGATCGACCTCGAGTGTCCTGAAAACGACGCGGCTGTAGCTTTTTGCCATTATTCCGACGCCAGCATCTTGTGTTGCAGGGCGTCTCGTTGCGAATCTGCAATCAACACACACTGGCAGAGGACTGAGCGCAATGATTTCGGCCGTGCAAGGACGTTTTGCCAACCTGGGTATGGCAAAGAAACTGGGTATCGGATTTGTCCTGGTGCTGCTGCTGACCGCCGTGGTCGCTGCCATCGGTGTCTGGTCCCTGCAGACCATCAGCTATCGCTTCGATGGCCTGAAACAGATGTCGGCCCTCAACAGCGGATTGCTCAAGGTCCGGCTGCTGGAGCAGGAGTATGCCTCGCGCTCCGATCCCAAAACGGCCGATGCTTTGCGCCAGGGCGTCGATGGGCTGGTGGCCCAGGCGAACGAACTCAAGGTGCAGTCGGCTGCCAACGTGCCGGTGATGAACGACGTGGAGCAGGCGCTGGCCGCGTATCGCAAGGCGTTCGACGAATTTGTCGGGTTGAGCCAGAGCAAGGACCTGGCGCTGGAAATGGCCAGTTGGTCGGTGTCCAGCGTCGCCAATAACCTGGACGTGTTGCAGGCCGGGCTGGCGGATGACGGCGCCTATACCTTGAAAGACACCGAAGGCAAGGAGGGGGCCGAGTTCATCGAGCAGGCCAACCAGGTCAGCGAAGTCTCGCGGTTGATGTTGCAGGCCATGAACGAAGCGCGGGTCCGCCTGGACCAGAGCCGCAAAGGCAATGTTGAAGGTGCCGGAGAAGGCAACATCGAACAGGCCGAGCAGGCGATGAAACAGGCCGACGTGCTCAAGACCACCGTCAAGGACCCGGGTTACCAGACCGTGCTGAATGAGGTGGCCGGGCATATTGCCGGGTTCAATGAACAATTGGCCGAATACACCGGCCTGCTGGCGAAGGAAAAAGTCGTCTACCAGCAACTGCACGAGCGGGCCGATCAAGTGGTGGCGCGGGTTGACCAGGCCTTCAGTGCCGAAGACCATGCCATGCAGACCGAACTGAAGAAGAATTCGCTGCTGATCATCGGTTCGTCGGCCTTGGCGTTGTTGGTGGGATTGATCGCGGCATGGGTCATAACCCGGCTGATCGTGACGCCGCTGCGCAGTGTCATTCGCGTGGCCCAGCAGATTGCGGCGGGCGACTTGAGCGCTACGGTCGAGGTGACGCGCCGGGACGAAATTGGTCAGTTGATGCAGGCGATGCAACAGATGGGCGCGGGGCTGAGCAGTATCGTCAGCGGCTTGCAGGCCGGTATCGAGCAATTGGCCAATTCGGCCCAATCGCTGTCGGCCGTGACTGAACAGACCAACCTGGAAGTCAGCAGCCAGAAAGAAGAAACCGAGCAGGTCGCCACGGCGATGAACCAGATGACGGCCACCGTGCATGATGTGGCACGCAACGCCGAAGAAGCCGCACAAGCGGCCCAGACTGCCGACGACAAGGTCGAAAGCGGCCAACAGGTGGTGCGTCAGAGCATGGTGCGCATCGAGCAATTGGCCGATTCGGCCACGTCGGCCAGTTCCAGCATCGAAAGCCTCAGCGCCGAGATCCAGAACATCGGCACGGTGCTGAGTGTGATCAAGAGCGTGGCCGAGCAAACCAACCTGTTGGCGCTCAATGCCGCTATCGAGGCAGCCCGGGCCGGTGAGCAGGGCAGGGGCTTTGCGGTCGTGGCCGATGAGGTGCGGGCGTTGGCCAGGCGCACGCAACAGTCCACCGAGGAGATCGAGCGACTGGTGAGCGCCTTGCGTTCAGCGGCCCAGGCTTCAGTGCAGCAAATCCAGAGCAGCGGCGAGTTGGTGAAGATGGCGGTCAGCGATGCACTGCAGACCGAAAGCGCCTTGGGCAGTATTGCGGCGGCGGTATCGCTGATCCAACAGATGAACCAACAGATCGCGGCGGCGGCCGAGCAGCAGAGTTCGGTGGCCGAGGAGATCAATCGCAGCGTCACCAGCATTCGCGCCAGCGCCGATCAATCGTCCCTGGCGATGCGCGGCAATGCCGCTTCCAGCATTGAGCTGGCGCAGTTGGGGGTTGAGCTGAAAGGGATGGTGGGGCATTTCAAGTTGTGACGAAGACGACGCAAACCCTTGTGGCGAGGGGATTTAGCGAAACGTCGCACCGCCCCGCTGGGCTGTAGGAGCTGACGAGCGCAACGAGGCTGCGATCTTTGCGCCGGCGCTTGAGTCGAAAATCAAAAGATCGCAGCCTTCGGCAGCTCCTACAGGGTACAGCCCAGCGGGGCGGTGTATCCGACAAAGAATCCTCAGTCGTAAACCTTCTTCTTCTTCCACTCGTCGTTGACTTCGGCGTCCTTCAGCCCTTCGGTCAACTGGTTGACCTCGCCTTCGACCGGCTGGGTGCTGGCCAGGACCTGGGCATTGGCGCGGGCCAGGAGTTTCTCCAGGTAGGCCAGTTGTTCGGCGTAGACCTGGGGTTCCTGTTGCTTGCGCAGGTACTGCACGCCGCGCTCGAAGGCCAGGCGGGCCTGCCCGGGTTGTTCTTGCTGCAGGGCTTGCTGGCCGAGGTTGTTGAAGAACTCGATGTGCAGCAGCACCAGGATGTGCCGCACTTCGCGAATCCAGCGCTTGGCTTCGTTAGACGGCAGGAAACCGTCCTGGGCAGCGCGGGTGATCTGGCCGTGCAAGGCCTCGAGCAGAAAACGTACGTCCTTGGCCTTGGCTTCGGTCAGGATCGGTGCCGGTGGATTGTTCACCGGGATCGATTCACCTTGGGCGGCCAGTGCGCTCAATTCGTCCAGGCGTGCCTTGACCGCAGGATTGGTTTTCTCCAGGTTCAGCAGGCGCTGACAGACGTTCATCTCAAGGCGCGTCATCAACAACTTCAGGGCAGGGGTCATCAACTGCCCGGGGAAGGTTTCGGTGAGCTCGCCACAGCGACGCATGCGGTCGTTGAGTTCCACCTTGGTGCGGGCCTTTTCCAGCTTGTTGTTTTCCACCACGTGGTTCATGTAGCCAATGGCGATCAACAGGGCGATCCCGGCTACGACGAGCAGGGTGATCATGAGTGGTGTCACCGGTAAGACCTCTTTATTGTGGTACGCATGTCATGAGTGTAGTGGCTTGGCTTTTAAGCGCATAGGCCCGAGCGACGCGATTAGACGGGCGTCGTGCTGTTTATAGGAAGCATAACCGGGTGAGTGCACATTGCCATCATTTGCCGGGCGCGACTATAGCGTCTCGGCGGGTGACAGAATATAGGCGTCAGAGACCGAGCGGGCAAAATGTCCGGATCGCTCCCAAACCGGGCGAAGTCATTGATTTAAATAAATTTATATCTGGGGGTTGACGACCCTTCAATCCATCCATAGAATGCGCGCCACTTACAGCGTAAAGCACTCAGCCAAACGCTATAAGCAGTGAATGTTGTACGTGTGTCCCCTTCGTCTAGTGGCCTAGGACACCGCCCTTTCACGGCGGTAACAGGGGTTCGAGTCCCCTAGGGGACGCCAATGCGGGAATAGCTCAGTTGGTAGAGCACGACCTTGCCAAGGTCGGGGTCGCGAGTTCGAGTCTCGTTTCCCGCTCCAATTTTAAACAGCGTTGCTTTCGGGCAGGGCTGAGTGAAACCAGAACCCACTCTTCGGAGGTGGATCTGGGCACTGGAACACACACCATGTGTTCCGGGCAGCGTGTCCCCTTCGTCTAGTGGCCTAGGACACCGCCCTTTCACGGCGGTAACAGGGGTTCGAGTCCCCTAGGGGACGCCATTTGCGGGAATAGCTCAGTTGGTAGAGCACGACCTTGCCAAGGTCGGGGTCGCGAGTTCGAGTCTCGTTTCCCGCTCCAAATTCAAAAAAACGCCGCTCATTTGAGCGGCGTTTTTTTATGCGCGTAAAAAAGCCATCTCAATGCCCAAGGTTATGTATCCGGCGCCCAAGGGCCTTTAACCAGCGATTTGCCTTGTCTGAGGGGGCTGGAGACGATTTTCCTTAATATTGAAGGGGAGTGGAGAATACTTCCTGCAAAACTTAAGGGAAAACGCTCAGGAAGATTAATAGTTCATTCCTAAAGAAATGCACTTCTCCTAACCTTCCAGTACCCCTTCTGGAGATGCATTTATGCTGATTTTCGTTAAATCGATGGTCATTGGGCTGTGCATTGCAGCCCCTGTAGGACCCATTGGACTGTTGTGCATACAGCGAAGTCTGATGCTTGGGTGGAGAGCCGGTTTCGCGACGGGATTGGGCGCGGCCACAGCCGATTCGATCTATGGATTCATCGGTGCCCTGGGTGTCACGGCCATCATTGCGACGCTTATCAGCTTTAAACCCTGGTTGTGTATTTTTGGTGGGTTGTTCCTCGCCTACATTGGCTATCAGACAATACGATCGAAGGGCGGCTCGACGGCCATGGCGGGCGAGCGGGCCAATATGTTCAAAGCCTACTCCACGACGCTGTTCCTGACCCTGTCCAACCCCATGACCATCTTGTCGTTTATCGCGATATTTGCCGCGTTGAGTGATGGTATGGCCAGTGACCAAGGCGGCCAGCACGCCTTGCTGCCGATGGTGACCGGTATCTTCCTGGGCTCGGCTGCCTGGTGGCTGGGGTTGAGTGGGTTCTCCTCCATTTTCAAGGCGCGGATTGCCGAATCAAAGCTAAGGCTGATCAACTACTTTTCAGGGGCAACCATCACCATCCTGGGGGCCTACCAGGTCGCCACTGGCGTCATGCTGGCCACGGCAACCTGACCCGGAGCTTATGCCTCGCTGAGCGAGGCATAAGCCTTGGTATCCCCTGCAATGCATGCAGACGTTTTATTGCAACCTGAACTCGACGTACGCCCTGAAACGGCCTATCGCCTGGGTGATTTGCGAGGTGGTTGCATTGCTGAACGACAGCCTGACCTGGGTGGTGGCCTCATTCATCAGCGAAAACAAGCTGGTGGGAAATACAATCACCTTGAACAGCCTGGCGCATTCGCGCATTTCAGAATATCCAAAGACGAAAGGCAGCTGCACATTGATGAAGAAGCCGCCTGCCGGATGATTCCAGCTGACCGCTCTTTGGGCGCCGACCTTGAATGGGAATTCGCGCTCAAGGCACTCAAGCATGTGATTTCTTTTCTTTGTGTAAGACAACACCCTGGGTTGGTTCAGCCCTTTCAACGAGTAGTCGTGCTCGATCAGCAAGCCTGCGACAACCGCTTGGCACAGGGCCGGGGTATTCACCGTGATCAGGCTTTTGGCCTTGCACAATCGGCCGCTGAAGGACATGACCCCAGCGCCCTCTGGGGCGACCACATAGCCCATGCGCAAGCCCGGGAAAATCGATTTGGCAAAGGAGCCCAGCAAGAACACCCGACGGCTGTCGATGGACTTCATGGACGCAATGGCATCGCCTTCGTACCTGAAGTAACGGTAGGCAGTGTCTTCGAGGATGAAAAAGTTCTTTTCATCGGCCAGGGAGAGCATGGCTCTCCTGCCGTCATGGGAAAGGCTGTCGGCGGTAGGATTGCTAAAGTCCGCAATTGCATAAAGCGCCTTGATTCTTTCACCTCTGGATTCCAGTGCTTCGATGAGCCTGCGCAGGGCGATTGGATCAAGAAAGACCGTCATGGGGACGGGGACTATTTTTATCCCCAGCAATTTTGCGATCCCCGTGATCCCGGAAAACACCGGGTCAGGTACCAATAAAACCCCACCGCCGTCAAAAATGGACAGGAGCGTCAAGGTGCAGGCTTCTTGAAAGCCCATGCACACCACAATGCTTTCAGGGTTGGATACGTTGATCGCTTCATCCACCTGCAAATGGCTGGCGATTATTTCATTGATGATCCCAGAGGTTTTTCCATATTGGCAAAGCAGCGTCGCCAGTGACTGTTCGGTGCCGGCAACGTGATCCTTGTATCGGGCCAGGCCCCTGTCGATGAGCAAAGGGTCGCACTGCTCATCATCGGGTCGACCGGAGGCCAGTGAAATGGCCTCCGGGTTTTCTTGAGCAATGGAGTTTAGTAGGTGGATGACGTTCAGGATGGGGTCGTCGAATATCGTGTTTTCGAATGCGCTGGACACTTCGCTTCTCCATAAAAAAAGCAACGAGCCATTGAAGGCTCGTTGCTCATGATCAACACCCGCTACGCAGGATCGAGTGAGCGTTCTTGATCGACCTGGCTCTCCGTGGCTTCGAATGCTTGCAGCAGGTCCTCCTTGAGGTCTTCCAGATCCTCCAGGCCAAAGCACAATCGAACCAGGCCTTTCTCAATGCCCATGTCCGCTTTTTCCTGATCCGTCATCGAGGCATGGCTGCCACTGAAGGGCTGGGCAACCATTGACGTCACGCAGGCCATTCCGGTGCCTGTGCCAAACCACTTGAGCGCGCTGGTGAACGTTTTGTAGAAGGGAACCAGATCGGGCCGAATATCAACAAACACAATGCCGCCATAACCGGTCAGCTGTTTGCCATCCACGCGTGGGTAATAGACATGCTCAATAAAAGGCAGCTCGCGCAGATAGTTGAGCATGCTGGATGTCGTCTGGCTGTGTTTCTCCATGCGCAGGTTGAATGTCTGCATGCTTCTGCGAAGCAGCCATGCGCTATTGGGGGTTAATATCGTGCCTGAATAAAAGCGGCCTTCAAGCAGGCGGTTATAAATCTTCTCGTTGTTGACCAGCACCAGGCCGCCCATGACATCGCTATGCCCAGAGAAGTATTTGGTTGCGCTGTATAGGGAAATGTCGGCGCCAAAATTCAACGGCTTCTGGAATATCGGCGTGGCCCAGGTATTGTCAACGACCACCAGCGCCTGCGGGTTGATTTGCTTGACGGCCCGGCTGACCGCATGAATATCAATGTCTTTGAGGAACGGATTGGTCGGTGTTTCGAAAATGACCATGTCGACGTTCGCCGGCAATGCCTTCAACCCGTCTGCCGTGGTGAGATCCAGAATCGTCAGGTCTGCGCCAATGCGTGCCGCATACCGCTGGAACAGTTTATAAGAGCAGCCATAGATGTATTTGTTGATGACCAGCGAAGCACCCGGTTTCAACAGTTCCAACACCATGTAGATGGCGCTCATCCCGGTGCTGTAGGCCAGGGCATATTCGCTGCCCTCCAGGGAGGCGACGACCTGCTCCAGTTCAGTCACATTGGGATTGGCCTTCCTTGAGTAGAAGAAGGCTGAGTCAGCACTGAAAGCACTGCACTGGTAAATGGGCGTTACCGAAGGGCGAGCGTCCCGGTCATCGACCTTGATATGAAGTATTTCAGTAGACACTTTCATGCTTGGCTGACCAGTTTGATGACCTGTTCATACATGTTCTGCTTGCCCTCATAACCAATGGTCGGGGTGATGTCATTTTGCGAAATACCAATCTCTTCAATCGACTCCGTCGGGAAGTGAGCCCTGTCGAATACTTCATGAAGGTTCGAGTTCACGCCGTTGGGAAGCCAGACCTCAGGACCGGTTTCATCGATGCGTGCCTTGGCAATAATGAATCGATAGCTTTCATGCGGCCGCAGCGTCAGTGATTTCCAATCGCTGTTGTGCCCGTCCGTATAATTGCGCCGCAGGTAGACGGTCTGTTCGAAATCTTCGGTATTGAGCACTTGGGCATGCAGCGACACGATATCGCCATGCCACTCGAACTTGCGTTTCTCGTAAGCGGTCAGCGCGTCCTCTCGCAGCTCGACAGGGGCGTTCGCCTGATGCTCGCCGAGTAATTTGAAATGCGCGTCGTGCCCGCATTGAGAGCAGCAACCCTTGCTGTCCAGCCCGATGATTTCAGCGTTCAAGCCATAACGGGTGACGAGCAGGGCGTTACAGTTGTTGCAGCTGGTATTGGTTCCCTCGACGTCATTCACGTTGCCCAGGTAGACATGCTCAACGCCCATGCTCCGAGCAACGTCCCGAGCCTTCAGCAGACGGTCCACAGGGGTGCGGATGCTGTTGCTCATCTTGTAATCGGGGTGGAACCTGACGAAGTGCAGCGGCACATTCGGGCCCAGTTCATCCAGGACCCACTGGCTGATCTTCCTGGCCGTTTCCTCGTCGTCGCTGATGTCGGTCACCATCAAGGTGCTGACCTCAACATACTTGCCCGCGTCATAGACTTTCTTGATGCCGGCGAGGACTGGCTCTACCCAGCCGGTGGTGACCTTGCGGTAGTATTCCGGGGAAATGGATTTCAGCGAAATCGAGAAAATATCGATGACCGGCAATAATTCATCAATGGCTTCTTCACTGATAAAGAACGCCGATTTATACAGGTTGATCAGGCCCGCTTCCTTGGCCAGCTTTGCCGTGTCGAGAATGAATTCATGCCAGACAACCGGATCGTTATACGTCCAGGAAATGACGCGTATTCCGTGCTTGAGTGCGGTTTCCACAACTTGTTCAGGGGTGTAGTAGTAAACGTCTTTGTCGGTGACGTACTTGGCTTGCGAGGTCTTCCAGTTGTGGCAATAACCGCAGTTGAGCATGCAGCCGATATTGCCCAGGGACAGGATCCGCTCTCCAGGGGCAAAGTGGAAAACGGCTTCGGTTTCTATCGTTTCTTCTGTGCTGTGAACGCCTTTGCCATAGTTCAATGTAACGAGTCTGCCGCCGCGGTTTCCGCGCACTTTGCAAAAACCTACCTTGCCCTCCTGTATGACACAATTTCGCGGGGAGAGATGACACTTGACGACGCCCCCCGGAAGTATTTCTTCCAGTTTTGCCGGGCTGCTTTCCAAGGTCCAGTTTTTATTTTTTGTAGTGTCCATCTTTCTCACTCCTCATCACGGAAGTTGCTATCAATATCAACGGTTGAAAAAGTCGAGGCGAAACAATCCGGCTGCCATGGATGGCAGCTATCTTTATGGGTATTAGTAGGCGGATGAAGCGCGAATCAATCCATAGTTCTTGAGAGAAAAGCGCTTGGCATTCATGTTCATGAAGGGTTGAATAAGCGGGCCGATCACTAGCAGGAATGCAATCGTTCCCACGCCGAACGGGCCGCCTAAAAGCCATCCGCTCGAAAAGATGCCGATTTCAATGATCATTTTGGCTTTGGTGAATGACCAGCCCCACTTGGAGACCATGGTCAGGACCACGAGGTCCATGATTCTGATTCCAATGCCGCTCATGATGATCAACGCGGAGGAGTAGGCACATAACATCAGCCCCGTCGCCAATAACGTGTACTCATTCATTCTCGCGATCAAATACTCTCCGAGCCCCAACCATGACCAGAGATCAATCAATAGACCGGTCAGTGTTGTTGTAATAAAGGGACTTATCGGCGGGTATTTTTTGTTCCAGAGCATCCACCATGTGAGGAAGAAGAGGGACACGATAGCCGAACAAATGCCCATGCCAAGCATAAGTATTTTATCGATAGAAATGATCAAGACGTCTAATGGATCGGTGCCCAGTTGACTGATGATGAAGCACTTGGCACCCAGCGAAAAGAAACCGACACCCGTCAAGTACATCAGGATCTGGTCCTTCTTGAAACGGCGAAGATTTAGTACTTGCGTGCCAATGTGCTGGGCGAAAGAGTATGACTTTTTTTCACACTTTATCTTTTCATCTTCCATGCGAATACCATCCCTGGAGAGAATATTTTATTATGAGTGCGTCACGCTAAAGAGCAGGGCTATTGATTGCCCTCAGGCTTTCAGGCTGGAAATAGACTAGCGTCCTGCTTTATTTTGGTGCATGCTTTTTTTAATGAAAAACGCGGTCTTTTCATTAAAATTTATACTTTTAACCGGGGAAAACGCACATGGATCGTATAGACGTCAAAATCCTGGGTAAGGTACAGGACTGTGGTCGCATTTCCATCACAGAGCTTTCCAAGCACGCGGGTCTTTCTATTCCTGCCACCAATGACAGGTTGCGCAAACTGGAAGACTCAGGGGTCATCAAGGGCTATTGCGCTCAGTTAGATCCCACCAAGCTGGGGTACGGCATATCGGCTGTCGTCGGCATCACCACCCTCAAGCCGGCGAAATCCAAACTGATCGCGACGCTCACCGACATACCCGAAGTCGTTGAGTGCCTGCACATCACGGGAAACGACTCCTACCTGATCCGGATCTACGCCAGATCCATGGCTGAGATCGAAGACATTATTGCGAAAATCAACGCGTACGGAGAGACGCGTACCAGCATTGTCCTGTCCATTCCTATCGAGAGAAGAAAACTCGCCCCATGAGCCTGGGGGCTGCGCACTGACTACGTGCTTTGCTGAACACGCTCACCCCTCAAGGCTGTGCACCAGGTTTTCAATCGCTTCCAGAGCCGCCTCATCCGCAGGCGCCGGTGCAGGACTTGCGCTGCGCATCTGGTACGCGAGACGGTATTCACTGGGGGTGCAACTGGCGTATTGCTTGAAGGCGCGGGCGAAGTAGGACGGGTCCTTGAAGCCAGCCTCATAACCGATGCTGGTGATGGGCATCTGGCTGTTGTCGAGCAGTTCCTTGGCAAAGCTCATGCGTTTGTTCAGCACGTAGTCGGTGAAGCCGAGCCCATTGGCTTCCTTGAACACCCGGCTGAAGCGAAATGTCGTCATGCCGCAGCGCTTGGCCAGATCGCGCTGATCGATGCTTTCGCGAAAATGCTGGTCGATGTACAGCATGATGTGGCTGAGGGCCTGGTGCTTCTGGTGCCCGGAGGTCAGGCGAATGCTGTCCGGCAGGGTCGGGGAGTGGTCGATCTGCGAGGTCTTTCCCCGGCCATGGGTATTGCGGCGCAGCTCGCACAGTTGCACCACGGCTGTCAGGTAGCGCTTTCTCTCGGCGGCAGTCAGGGGCAGCACCATGTATTCCCAGACGCTGGAGCGCATGGCCCACACCGCCAGTTCTTCGGAGTGCTGCACGGTGAACATGGTGATGGGGATGGTCGGAACGGTTCGCTTGATCTCCAGCAGGCGCCGCAAGCCTGGTGTGTCCGGGCGATCGAAGTGGATGCAGATCATGTCGACCTGTTCCCCGCTGGGCAGCATGGCGTTTTTTGCCAGCGTGCAGTCGCACGTGTCCTGAAACTGGGAGGCGAGTTCCTTGGTGGACCGATCATGGGTCAGATCGAACCATAACAGCTTTGGCTTTCCAGTCGGATTGAACGTCATAGGACGACTACTCACAGGTGCTTACTGCCCTTTAGCTAGCAGTATTGTCACTGTGCCATCACTTCGCCGAATAATTTCTTATAAAAATTCGATCTTTTAGCGCCACCCCCGTCACGGAACGCCGGCGAGCGCCCGTTTGCGCTGCGGCACGGATGTATTTCCCGCCCCCTGGCGCCTTTTCCATCCCCGCAAAAAAATCCTAGCGATGTGCAAAATCCTCCTAACGGCTATGACCACCTGCTGACTAGGGTTGCATCAGGCAGTTCGCAATGCACTGCCCCTTGAGAAAACAATCCCGATGAGGTGTGCGAAATGACTCTTCAAACAATCAAAGCTTCGGTACTGAAGTTCGCCAAAGATGAAGACGGCCTGACCATTGTGGAATACGCCGTGGCCGGTGGGTTGATCACCGTATTGGTGGCGGCAGCCTTCGTTCTTCTGGGCGGTGCCGTGAATACCAAGATCCGTGCACTGTGCCAGGCGGTCAACGGCAACGTTGCCTGCTGACAGCGGTAACTTGCAGTGAAGGGGACACGGTCACTCTCAAGGAATAACGCTTGCGACTCTTTAGCAGTGAGTACAACGAATAAATCAAATGGACTTTGCGCTGTCCCCTCCCACCAGGTTTTTAGCAGTACTTCTTATCAGCGTGAGGTTCATGAAATGACTTTCCAGACAATAAGAACTTCGATCAGCAAGTTCGCCAAAGATGAAGACGGCCTGACCATTGTGGAATACGCGGTGGCGGGTGGCTTGATCACGGTGCTGGTAGCCGCCGCATTCGTCCTTCTGGGCGGTGTGGTGGATACCAAGATCCGGGCGCTGTGCCAAGCCGCCAATGGCAACGTCGCCTGCTAACAATAACCACACTAGGGAGACGCATCATGTCCATGGAATTGCTGGTGTCGACGGTACTGCTGGTAGGACTGCTGGGTGTGGCGGTGGTGAGCGATCTGCGTCGCCACCGCATCCCCAACACGCTGGTCCTGTTGGGCCTTGCCCTGGGGTTGGCCGGCCAGGTTTATACCGGTGGGCTCGGCGGCCTGGGCGACAGCCTGTTGGGCATGCTGATCTGTTTCGGGTTGTTCCTGCCCATGTATGCGGTCGGTGGCATGGCTGCCGGTGATGTCAAGCTGATGACCATGGTCGGCAGCTTCCTGCCTTTTCATTACGCACTGTGGGCGGCGCTGTTCAGCCTGATCGCCGGCGGTGTGTGCGGTTTCCTGATCGTCCTGGCCCGTGGCCAACTGCTCCAGACCCTGGGGCGCTACTGGCTGATTGTGCGAGCCCAGTCCTATCTGGCGCCGACTTCCGATGAAGTGGCCGGCAAACCCTTTCCTTATTCGATTGCGATCCTGATCGGTACTTTGAACAGCGTCTACTGGCAACTGGTTGCCGGCGGCTGGGGAGTCTAGTCATGCACGTCATCAACGATAGCGATGCCTACCCCAGCGAACGGGAAGCGGTACAACGCCTGGCGCCACAGCCCTGCACCATTCGCGACACCGGCCTGAGCGACAGTTTCCTCGGAGAGCTGGTGTGCAAGCACCTGCACGACGCCGGTGTGCTGGACATGACGCGGCTGGTAGAGCGCCTGGCCCTGACCGGCGCGGTGCTGGAAGAAGTCCTGGCGTTCCTGCGCAAGGACGGTCGCGTCGAAGTACTGGGCCAGTTGGGGCAATCGGGCGGACAGACGCTGCGTTATGGCCTGACCGAGCGCGGCCGCAGTTCGGCGCGTGACGCCCTGTCCCGTAGCGGCTACATCGGCGCAGCGCCATTCCCGGTGAGCACCTATCGCTCGCTGATCAAGATCCAGACCATTCACCATGGTCGCATCACCGCCAAGGACATGCACCAGGCCCTGGCCGGCCTGGTACTGAGCCAAGGCATGCTCGACCAGTTGGGCGTCGCCCTGAATTCCGGGCGGGCAATCATGATCTACGGCCCGGCGGGCACGGGCAAAACCTACGTCAGCAGCCGATTGATCCGGCTGTTCGCCGAGGCGATCTGGGTGCCCCATGCCATCGTCATCAACGAGTCGGTGATCGAGATCTACGACCCGCAGGTGCACCAGCGCCTGGATGACAACGGCCAATCGAACAACCTCATGCTCAACGAAGGCATCGACCGCCGGCTGCTGTGCTGCAAACGCCCGATCGTCATCACCGGCGGTGAGCTGAGCATGGAACAGCTGGACGTGCGCTACGACCCCTTCACCCGGCAATACCAGGCGGCGTTGCAGCTCAAGGCCAGCAACGGCCTGTTCATCATTGATGACATGGGGCGCCAGCGCATGGCTCCAGCCGAGTTGCTCAATCGCTGGATCGTGCCCATGGAGGAGAAGCGCGACTTCATCAACCTGGGCGGCGGCCGGCATTGCGAGCTGCCGTTCGACCTGGTGCTGGTGTTTTCCACCAACCTCAATCCCCTCGAATTGGCCGACGAGGCCTTCCTGCGGCGCATTGGCTACAAAGTGCAGTTCGGCTACCTCAAGCCTGAGGAATACGAACAAATCTGGCGGCAGGAGTGCGAACGCCTGGGCATCCCGTATGACCCGCTGCTGGTGCGTTATGTGTTGCAGCGGCTGTATGCAGGCGAAGGCATGCCGCTGGTGCCTTGCCATCCCCGTGACCTGTTGAACATGGCGCTTGACCGCCAGCGTTACCTGGGCGGTTCCGGGCCCCTGTCGCCGCAAGAGCTGGAATGGGCCTGGCACAACTACTTCGTTCAGCTCGACTTCCTTTGATCTGGAGATACCGACATGAGCTCTCGTACGCTTCCCCTGATAGGCGTTTCCCTGGTAATGGGCCTTGGTGCCGCATGGATGGCCGACTCCTGGTTGAGCGCGCGACTCAACGCGACCCCCGATGACCACTTGCGAAGCGTGGTGGTCGCCACGGTGGAAATCCCCTTCGGGCAAATGGTCGAGGCCCAGCAAGTCACGACCGTGCGCATGCCCATGGATACGATCCCGGACGACGCCTTCGATGCCAGCGAACAGGCCGTGGGCAAGATCGCCACCTTCGACATCCTGCGTGGCGACATCGTGCGGGGTGCGCGGCTGAGCGAGCACTTGGGTGGCAGCACCCTGGCTTCGCTGATTGCGCCGGACAAACGCGCCATATCGGTACGCGTGGATGATGTGGTCGGCGTGGGCGGCTTCCTCTTGCCGGGCAACCGGGTCGATGTCTTGGCCACCAAGACCACCAGCGCCGGCAGCAACAGCGCGACCTCCCGGACCATCCTGGAAAACCTGCGGGTGCTGGCGGTGGACCAGACGGCGGGCACCGACAAGACCCAGCCGGTCGTGGTGCGGGCGGTGACGCTGGAAATGTCGGCCACCGAAGCGGAAGCGCTGGTCACTGCGCAGACCGAGGGCAAACTGCAATTGGCCTTGCGCAACCCGTTGAACCTGGAGAAAAAGGCCGTGGCCGTTGCACCGCCAGCCCCCGCGCCAGTCATCGCCATGGCGGCCGCCCCGGCGCCAAAACCTGCGGTGCAGCGCAGTGCCAAGCCGCAAGGCGGGGCGATCACGCTGATCCGCGGAGTTGAAAGCAGTGTGATCAATGTCCGCTGAGTAACACCCTCCATGCCAGGCCCTTGCGGGCCGCGGCGATACCGATCCTCAAACGTTGTAAATGAGGGCTCGATGATGAATGCCAATATCCGGCGCCAGGGAGGGGCGGTGAGTGTACTGATGGTGATTGCCCTGGTGGCGATCTCCATGATGGCGGCGTTGGCCCTCGATGGCGGGCACATGCTGCTGAACAAGACGCGCCTGCAAAATGCGGTGGATGCCGCCGCCTTGGGCGGTGCCAAGACCCTGAGCCAGGTGAGTGGCGGCGTCAACATGGCCAGCACCACCCGCGCGGCGGCCCTGGACACGCTCAACAGAAATGCCAATGCCTTGGGCAACACCGAGCTGGCCACTGCGGTCGCCGGCAACCCGGGTGCGTTGGCCGTGGTGGAGCTGTCCAGCAGCGTCTACGGTCCGTTCTCCTATCCCGGGCCTGCCGATGCCAAATACGTACGGGTGTCGGTGGCCAGTTATCAACTGAACGGTTTTTTCTGGAGCTTCGTGCAAACGATGGGCAGCACCGGCTTGGGCAACAAGCGCGTGGCCGCGATTGCCACTGCCGGTCCCAGCCCCACCTCTCCTTGTGACCTGGCGCCGTTGATGGTCTGTGGCGATCCCACTCAATACAACCCGGCCGCCGGCAATTTCTGGGGGTATCAATTTGGCGACCTGGAAGTCTTGAAGACGGCGGCGGGGAACACCTCGCCCATCGGTCCGGGCAACTTCCAATTGCTCGATTTTGGCTCAGGTGGCAGTGCAGTCCGCGAGGATCTGGCCGGCGGTGGCTCGGTCTGCCGCAGCGTCGGCGACAACGTCCAGACCGCGCCAGGTAATAAAGCGGGTCCAACTTCCCAAGGCTTGAATACGCGCTTCGGTATCTACAACGGCCCGGTCAGTTCTTCAGACTATCCACCGGACCTGGTCACGTCCTCAGGCACCCCGGCGATCACCTACAACGATTCGCTCTCCCAGGCGCAATATAAAGGCCAGCTCATCACCTCCAGCAACGGCGATCTCTCGGCGGGTGGCGAGGCGGTACAAGACTATAACGACTGGCGGGCCCAGGTCGCCGCCTGCGTGGCGGGGGGCGCCAGCGGCTGTGAAAGCAACGGGGTTTTCGAGCGCCGGATGCTGAAGATCGTGATTGGCGATTGCGCCGGGAAACTGAGCGGCTCGACGTCGATTCCGGTCTTGGGGTTCGGCTGCTATTTCGTCCTGCAGCCGGTGAACGGCGGTGGTTCGGAGTCGATCATCTTTGGCCAGTTCGTCCAGGAATGCGAGGGCGACAACGTACCTGGCCCGACGCCGTCCACCGACTCCGGCCCACAGATCATCCAGCTCTACAAAACCTATCTCAACGGCAGCGGCACTCCGAGCACTGACTCGTAGGAGGCGTCATGGGACTTTCTCATTTCAAACCAGCGCAAGCCCAGCAAGGCGTGGCGCTGGTGGAATTCACCCTGGTGTTGCCATTGCTGCTGTTGTTGCTGCTGGCCTTCGGCGAGTTCGGTCGCATGCTTTACCAGTACAACGTGCTGTTGCAGGCCAGTCGCGATGCCGACCGCTTCGTCGCCAGTCAGGCGTGGAACACCACCCTAGGCAGCATCACGCTGAACAACACGCTGCTGACCCAGACAAAAAACGTTGCCGTGTATGGCGTGCCCAGTGCTACCGGCACCGCCGTGGTGTCAGGGTTGACCACGGCTAACGTGCAGGTCGCTGCCGAGGGCATCGATCATGTGCGCGTCACGATTACCTACACCTTCTGCCCGGTGATTGGTGCGGGCAACTGCACGGGTTCGATTCCAGGATTTTTCGGCAATGCCATTCCCTTGGGCATCCAGTTGGTCGCAACCACCGTCATGAGGGCGCTGTGATGAATAACAAACACATGCGCGGCACCTACATCGTGGAGTTCTCGTTCGTGGGCTTGCTGGTGTTCATCCTGCTGTTCGGCGTGGTGGAAATGGGCCGGCTGTACTTCACGGTCAACGCGCTGGATGAAGCCGCGCGGCGCGGTGCGCGCCTGGCGGCGGTGTGCAATGTCAGCGACCCGGTGGTGTTGCGCCGGGCCATCTTCAACGCCGCGACGGACGCCGGCACCAGTCAACTGATCAGCAACCTGGCGACGTCTAACCTGGCCCTGACCTACCTGGACGTCAATGGCGCCGTGGTGGCGAACCCGGCCAACACCACAGGCACCACCGGCTTTCGAGCCATCCGCTATGTCCAGCTGAGCGTGCAGAACTTCGTTTTCAACCTGTTCATTCCCGGCTTAGGCGTGCCCATTACCTTGCCCACGTTCAGGGCAACCTTGCCACGCGAAAGCCTTGGGCGTCATTCCGATTCCGGGGAGATCACACCATGCTGAACACTAGGGAAACTCCGCTTTCGACCGCGACTGGCAGAGCCGGGCTGCGGATACTGATCAGCAGCCGCGATGCCACGTCCCTGCGCGACCTGCAATGCGTCTGCCAGCGCATGCCTGGCCTTGAGGTCAGCACGCGGCTGGTCAGCAACGGGCATGTCGACCCGCTCTACGGTCTGGACCGTATGCCCGACCTGTTGCTGCTACGCGTCAGCCACCTGTGGCGCGAAGAATTGTCAGCCTTGCTGCAACGTCCGGCCCATGAACGTCCGCCAATGCTGGTGTGTGGTCCCTTGGGTGAGCAGGAGGGCATGCGCCTGGCGATGCAGGCCGGCGCCCGGGACGTGCTGCCCGAGCCCATCGCCGATACAGAATTGGTGGCGGCCCTGAATCGCCTGGTGACGGAAGTCCGCCTCGGCAGCGGCAACGAAGGGAAGCTGATCGCGGTGATCAGCGCCAAGGGTGGCTCCGGCGGAACCCTGGTGGCGTGCAACCTGGCCCAGCAACTCAGCGCCCGGGCAGGCAATACCTTGCTGCTGGACATGGACCTGCAATTTGGCAGCGTGACCCATTACCTGGACGTCGCGCAGTCCCACAGTCATCTGGAAGTACTGCAACAGGTCGACGACATGGACAGCGTCGCGCTGCGGGGCTTTTGCAGCCACTTCAGCCCGACCCTGCATGTGCTGGGTGGTCGGGCCGGTGAGTTGTGCCTGCCCCAGGATGCCCAGCCCGAACAGCTCGACGCCCTGTTGCAACTGGCCCGCGCCAGTTATGACTGGGTGGTGGTGGACCTGCCGCGGCAGATCGATCACCTCACCGGCTCGGTGCTGGAACAGGTGGACCGGGTGTACGTGGTGGTGCAACAGAGCGTCAGCCACCTGCGCGATGCCAGCGCCCTGGTGCGGATCTTGCGCGAAGACCTGGGCGTGCGCGGGGATCAATTGCAGATCGTGATCAACCGCTATGACAAAAACGCCGCTGTCAGCCTCAAGGACATCGGCGAGGCCCTGCGTTGCCCGAACCTGTTGAAATTGCCCAATGACTTCAACCTGGTCAGCCAGAGTCAGAACACTGGCGTGCCGTTGGGGCTGCATGCGCCGAAGGCGGCAATCACCGCCGCCCTGCGCGATTTGACCGAAGACCTGGTCGGTCACCAGATGGCCACAGACAAGGGCCTGCTTAAACGTGCCTTCAACCGTTTTTTCGGGGGATGACCCATGATCAGCGACTTTCGTAACCGCTTGCGCAAACAGCCCGCCAAATCCGCCGCCTCAGCGGGCACCCAGCCCGAGGACGGCCTGCCGGACCCGACCGACGCGTTGATGGCCTGGGAGCAGGCCATCCCCGACGTGCTTTACGAAACCCGCAGCCAGGTCACGCCGGTGGAGGCCGAATGGCGGGAGAAGATCTACCAGCAACTGCTCAAGGTCATGGACCTGTCGTTGCTCGATGCCCTCGAACACGTCGAGGCCACTCGGCAGATACGCGATATCTGCCAGCGCCTGCTCGAGGAACATTCGGCACCGGTGAGTACGGCCAGCCGGCAATTGATCATCAAGCAGATCACCGATGAAGTGCTCGGCCTCGGGCCGTTGGAACCGTTGTTGGCTGACCATAGCGTGTCCGACATCCTGGTCAACGGCTTTGCCTCGGTCTACGTCGAACGCTTCGGCAAGTTGCAACGCACCGACGTGCGTTTTCGCGACGACCAGCATTTGCTGAACATCATCGACCGCATCGTGTCCAGCCTGGGGCGGCGTATCGACGAGTCCTCGCCCTTGGTGGACGCCCGGCTCAAGGACGGTTCGCGGGTCAACGCGATCATTCCACCGCTGGCCATCGACGGTCCGAGCATGTCGATCCGGCGCTTCGCCGTGGACCTGCTCAACACCGACAGCCTGATCCAGGTCGGCACCATGACCCCGGCCATTGCCTTGCTGCTCAAGGCCATTGTTCGCGGACGCCTGAACGTGCTGATCTCCGGCGGCACCGGCAGCGGCAAGACCACCATGCTCAATGTGCTGTCCAGTTTCATTCCCCACAACGAGCGCATCGTCACCATCGAGGATTCGGCCGAGCTGCAACTGCAACAGCCCCACGTGGTACGCCTGGAAACCCGGCCTTCGAACATCGAGGGGCGCGGCGAGGTGGGCCAGCGGGAATTGGTGCGCAACAGCCTGCGGATGCGCCCGGACCGCATTGTCATTGGCGAGGTGCGCGGCGCCGAGGCGATGGACATGCTCACGGCGATGAACACCGGCCACGACGGTTCGCTGACCACCATTCACGCCAACACCGCACGGGATGCGTTGGGGCGAGTCGAGAACATGGTGTCGATGACCGGGGCGACTTTTCCGATCAAGGCCATGCGTCAACAAATTGCCTCGGCCATCGATGTGGTGATCCAACTGGAGCGTCAAGAAGACGGCAAGCGACGCGTGGTGAGCATGCAAGAGATCAACGGGATGGAAGGGGACATCATCACCATGACCGAGATTTTCTCCTTCGTGCGCCAGGGCATCGGCGAGCATGGCGAGGTGCTTGGGGATTATCGGCCCAGCGGGATGATCCCGGCCTTCCGCGATGTGCTGGCCAAGCGCGGCATCGAACTGCCGCTGACTCTGTTTCGCCCTGAGTGGATGGAGGGCCGGACGTCATGAGCAATATCCCCAGTGAATTCATCCTGATGTTCCTTGGCATGGTGTTCATCGCCGTATTCCTGCTGTCCCAGGGCGTGGTGGTGCCGGTGTTCGGCGAGGCCGGCAGGATGCGCAAGCGCATTCGCGGGCGCCTGCATGTACTGGAGAAAGCCAACCACTTGCCCAACATGCAGACTGTGTTGCGGCAGAAATACCTGACGCGCCTGTCCCCCCTGGAAGCGCGCCTGGAACAGCTGCCATTCATGGCCAACCTGACCCAACTGATCGAGCAGGCCGGGCATGAATACCGGGCTTATCGGGTCATGCTGCTCGGTCTGGCCCTGGGGGTGGCGGCGGGTGCCTTGGTGCTGATGGTCTCGCCCGTCTGGTGGATGGCGCTGCTGGCGGCATTCGCGGTGACCTGGGTGCCGGTGTTGAAAATCCTGCGTGACCGCAACAAGCGTTTCGCTGCGTTCGAGGAGGGTTTGCCGGATGCGCTGGACGCCATGTGCCGGGCCCTGCGCGCCGGCCATCCGTTCAACGAAACCCTGCGTCTGGTCGCCGAAGAGCACAAGGGGCCGGTCGCCCAGGAATTCGGCATGACGTTTTCCGACATCAACTATGGCAACGATGTGCGCCGGGCCATGCTCGGCCTGCTGGAGCGCATGCCGAGCATGACGGTGATGATGCTGGTGACCTCGATCCTTATCCACCGCGAGACTGGCGGCAACCTGACCGAAGTGCTGGAGCGCCTGAGCCGCTTGATTCGTGGGCGTTTTCGTTTCCAGCGCAAGATTCGGACGCTGTCGGCCGAAGGGCGCATGTCGGCCTGGGTGCTGGTGGCGATCCCGTTCGTGCTGGCGATCGCCATCGTGCTCACCAGCCCCAGCTACATGCCGGTGCTGATCAATGACCCCATAGGGCACAAGCTGATCATCGGCGCGTTCTGCGCCATGTTGATCGGGATTTTCTGGATAAGAAAGATCATCCGGATTCAGGTTTAAGCGCTGTCGCGCCGAGAGGTATCAGTCATGGACTTTTTGCTCGGATTGTTGAGTCGGTTTACCGGCAACGAAGAACTGGCACGCGTGTTGTTCATCGCCGCGATTGGCCTCAGTGCAGTGTTGGCGGCCGTCGCGCTCCTGCTGTTGATGTTGGGCCTGCAGGATCCGGTGCAGCGGCGCCTGGCGCTGATCAAGCGCGGTTACGCTGGCAACACCGCAGGGCAGGAGGCACCCGGTAACCTGCAGCTCTTGCTGGAGCGGGTCGGCCAGCGCTTTGCCTCGACCGACCAGGCCCACGCGTCGGCCACCCAGACCTTGCTCACCCACGCCGGTTACCGCTCTGCTTCGGCGGTGCAGATGTATTGGGCCGTGCGCCTGATGCTGCCGCTGTTGCTGGTCGGTGTTGCGTTGTTGCTGTTGCCGATGGTCAAGGTGTCAGTGGCTATCGGCTTGCTGGGGGTGACCCTCGTGGCGGGCATCGGTTGGTTGCTGCCGGCGATCTACGTCGGCAAGCGCAAGCAGGCACGCCAAGGCCGGCTGCGCGCCGCGTTCCCGGATGCGCTGGACCTGATGGTGGTTTGCGTCGAGTCGGGCCTGGCCCTGCCTACGACGATTGAACGGGTGGCTGAAGAGATGTCGGTCAGCCAGGTCGAACTGGCCGAGGAACTGGCGCTGGTCAATGCGCAGATCCGGGCGGGCATCACCAGCACCGAGGCCCTCAAGCAACTGGCCGTGCGTACTGGCCTGGAGGATATCCAGGGCCTGGTCAGCCTGCTGGCGCAAAGTATCCGATTCGGCACCAGCGTGGCCGATACCCTGCGGATCTACGCCGATGAGTTTCGCGACCGGCGTACCCAGGCTGCGGAAGAAATGGGCGCCAAGATTGGCACCAAGCTGATCTTTCCGCTGATTTTCTGCCTGTGGCCGAGCTTCTTCCTGGTTGCCATTGGTCCGGCCATGATCGGTGTGTTCAGGGCTTTCGGGAATATGTAGGTCAGTGTGGGTGTTCATGAGTCTTGTGTTCACCCCCAGTCCCATTGTGGGAGCGAGCTTGCTCGCGAAGGCGGCCTGACAGTTGGCCTGGATTTTGTTGAGTGAGTACATATCCATTGCTGCGGTAACGGCTGCTTAGGGTTTCGCCCTGACGGCGACTCACTTTTGAGAAGCGCAAAAGTAAGCAAAACGCTTCTGCCCCACCACTCGGTGCCTCGCCTAGGCTCGGCATGCCCTCACTCCGGCATTGCTCCGTGGGCCCGCCGCGAAGGGCCATCCATGGCCCAGCGCGGCTACCTCGGCATCCATGCCGAGGTGCCCACTGCGCAATGCCTGCGTTCGGCCATCGTGGTTAACGGGGCGCCGAGATCAACGTCCACCGCGAGGCGGCCTAGTAGCCGACCTGGCTCTCCCGGTTGTACACCTCATCAGATCTGTGGGG
>NZ_LHVH01000026.1 GCF_001269885.1 Pseudomonas kilonensis | reverse complement strand
GTGCCTCGCCTAGGCTCGGCATGCCCTCACTCCGGCATTGCTCCGTGGGCCCGCCGCGAAGGGCCATCCATGGCCCAGCGCGGCTACCTCGGCATCCATGCCGAGGTGCCCACTGCGCAATGCCTGCGTTCGGCCATCGTGGTTAACGGGGCGCCGAGATCAACGTCCACCGCGAGGCGGCCTAGTAGCCGACCTGGCTCTCCCGGTTGTACACCTCATCAGATCTGTGGGGACCATCAGATATGTGGGAGCAAAGCTTGCTCGCGAGGCGGCCTAGTAGCCGACCTGGCTCTCCCGGTTGTACACCTCATCAGATCTGTGGGGACCATCAGATATGTGGGAGCAAAGCTTGCTCGCGAGGCGGCCTRGTAGCCGACCTGGCTCTCCCGGTTGTACACCTCATCAGATCTGTGGGGACCATCAGATATGTGGGAGCAAAGCTTGCTCGCGAGGCGGCCTAGTAGCCGACCTGGCTCTCCCGGTTGTACACCTCATCAGATCTGTGGGGACCATCAGATATGTGGGAGCAAAGCTTGCTCGCGAGGCGGCCTAGTAGCCGACCTGGCTCTCCCGGTTGTACACCTCATCAGATCTGTGGGGACCATCAGATATGTGGGAGCAAAGCTTGCTCGCGAGGCGGCCTAGTAGCCGACCTGGCTCTCCCGGTTGTACACCTCATCAGATCTGTGGGAACCATCAGATATGTGGGAGCAAAGCTTGCTCGCGAGGCGGCCTAGTAGCCGACCTGGCTCTCCCGGTTGTACACCTCATCAGATCTGTGGGGACCATCAGATATGTGGGAGCAAAGCTTGCTCGCGAGGCGGCCTGACAGCCGACCTGGCTCTCCCGGTCGTACCCCGATCCAATTAATGTGGGAGCGAGCTTGCTCGCGATAGCGGTGGGTCAGTTTGCATGGATGTTGGATATGAAGGCCCCTTCGCGAGCAAGCTCGCTCCCACAGGTGATCTTGGGTGTTCATGGGTCTTGTGTTCACCCCAGGCCCATTGTGGGAGCGAGCCTGCTCGCGATAGCGGTGTGACAGTCAATGAAGGTGCTGAGTGTGCGACCGACATCGCGAGCAAGCTTGCTCCCCCAGGTTTTTTCGGCGGTCAGCCAAAAGACCGCAGCCCCCGGCAGTTCCTACATCGGATCAAATGTAGGCGCTGTCGAGGGCTGCGGTCTTTTCGTTTCCAGCGTGCTTCATTTGCTGCTGGTGATTTCTCCTGCCGAGTCCTGGTCAAAGAATTCCGGGATCGGGTAGTTGAAGCTGTTGAGCCAACGCTGCATGGCCATCTCGCGTTCGGCGGCAGAGGCGGTTTGCAGGTTGGTGGAGGCCACTACGCCGCGAATCTGCAGTTGCATCCAGCTCTCGGTGCCTTGCTGTGCTGGCGAAGAGGGGCCAGGCTCAATGGCCCAGGCGCCGCTGGAAAGGCTCACCATGCACACGATCATCAATTGTTTGGTCATCATTTCTTGAACTCCTCGTAACGCTCTACTTGACCGCGCCGGTTGAAGCATCGACGACCTCGGTCAGGCGGTTGGCGGGCGACTTCACTGCGTTAGGAGCCGAACCCCTGATTTTTTCCGCACGGGCTTGGGCATCTGCCACTTGCTGGGGGCTCAGCTTGGCCATGTTGGCGAGCTCGGCGGCCTGCTTCCAGTTGTCCTGGTAGATCAGCAGGGTCACCATGTTGAGCGCGGCCAGCGTGTCTGACTGCTGGAGCTCCATGGCGGTCATGAACTCGAAACGGGCTTCTGAAACGCGTCGTTGATTGAGGTAGACAACCCCCAGGTCATTGCGGATCTTGCCGTCGGTCGGGGCCATTTTCGCTGCGCGTTCGAGGTATTGGGTGGCGGCGGCATTGTCATTTTTGGCAGCCGCCAACTGGCCAAGGCCATGTTCACCGTCTGCGGCCAGGCACGTCCCGAGCAGGCTTTGGTACAACGGAGTGGCCTCGTTGCGCCCCATCAGGCGCAGCACCCGGGCCTTGCGCAGACGGACCTGGACCAAGTCCTCAGGCAAGCGTTCGAGGTTCGCCAGGCTGGCGTACAAACGACCCTCGTTGGCCATGTCTTCCGCCATGTTCAAGGCTAGCTCCTGGTCGGCCCCGGGCTTGGCGCAATCGGCCGAGCGAGAAACCACCACGCCATTGCTGGCACAACCAGCGAGCATCAAGGTTGCCGCTAATGCGATCACTGCTTTCATTGAATACCCCTTGGCAAACCGTTGGACACCGGACGCCTTGCACATCAGGCGCCGGCTCATTGGGAAAGCCCGCTGCGGTTGTCAAACTCGCCATGTTCAAGGAAGTACATGCGGTAGAAATTCGGGTCGTAATTGCGCAGCTGTTCACCCGGCAAGGTCGGCAGTTGCGCGTCGGCCGCCAACGGTTGGACCAGGTGCGGTGTGACGATCATCAGCAGTTCGCGCTCTTCGCGGTTGATGGAATTGTCACGAAAGAACGCGCCGAGAATCGGCACATCGCCCAGCCCAGGAAACTTGTTTACCTGGGAGCTGTTGCGGGTGCTGATCAGGCCACTGATGACAAAACTTTCGCCATCGGCCAGGGCGATGCTGGTATCGGTACGGCGCACCGTGAGTGCTGGCACCAATGTCCCGGCGATGTTCACCGCGTTGGTGAAATCCAGCTCACTGACTTCCGGTGCCACCTTCAAGACGATGCGATTCTTGCCGATGACGGTGGGGGTCAGGGTCAGGCGAATACCGAACTCCTTGTACTCGATGGACACGTTGTCGCTGCCGGCACTGGGCACCGGGATCGGCACTTCGCCCCCGGCCAGGAAACTCGCGCTCTGCCCGCTGAGGGCCACCAGGCTCGGCCGCGCCAGGGTATAGGCAAAACCGCTGCCTTCCAGGGCGTTGATCATCAACAGGGTCTTACCGGTGGCGAAAGACAGGTTGAACATGTCGTTGTTGACCGGCAATGAAGGCCGGACAACACCGCCGATGGTGGGCAAGGTCCTTGGTGAGCCGAACAGGAAATTGCCACGGCTGCCGAAAATCGACGTCGAGGCTTCCTTGAGCTTGGTCCGGCTGACTTCGACGAAACGAATGTCAGTCTGCACCTGGGCGAGCAGCATCGGGTCTTCGGAAGGCATGTTCGCAGCGCCCGTCAGCGCCTCAGTGGCCCGGCCTTTGACAAACACCATGCTCTGGCGCGGTATCTTCGAACAGTCGGTCCAGACCATCAGGCTGGTGGCGCCGGGCGCCAGGCCTGTGAGGATGAAGGCATCGCTGCCACTGGGCTGCACATCGGCAATTTTCGGGTCGCCGACTGCCAACTTCGTCACGGGGGCGAGGATGCGCAGTTCGCTCTGGAGCCCTTGGCCGACCTCGAAGGTTGCCGGCAAACTGTCCAGTTGCGAACAGTTTGCCGCTGCGGCCTGGGCCGCCTCCAAGCCAAGACCCATCCAGAACAGGCCATGAATGAAATGTTTTAAAACGGGTGCAGTGCGCTGGGTCATGAAGTGATCCTCGATGAAGAGACCATCCCTAGGCTTAACTATTTGCCTCGGATCACTTAAGAGGCCCGGGCTGCCCCTTTCCATCTCGCCTGACCGTTCATTGATGCCGGTTTCAGGCCTCGTCGCTATAAGCAAACGGGCGCATTTCACCGGCCTGACTGAACGACAGGCTGCTTGCAAACAACGTTTCGGTACCCGGGATCTCCGGGATTTTCGAAGGCAGTGACGGTGTCGATCAAGTCGCTTCAGGAGCGTTTTACCGACCCCGTCCTTGCTTCTGTTTGACGGTAGTTCAAGCATGGCAAAGCGCCACGCCAGGAATCAAAAAAATGACTAAAAAGTGACGGAAGGAAAAAGTTCGCTCAAGCAGGCGTCAATAATTTGTCTTTTTGTGTTGTGAAGGGGGATTCGCAGGAGCAAATCTGTCTGCGGGAGGCGAGGCCTGCGAGCCATTCCTGGTCGCAGGGGCTGGCGGATATCAGGTCAAGTGGTAGTGCACTGACAGTGTTCCTTTCTTTTGCGAAAGCGAGGTGATGGTGACAGCGCCAAGTTCCTGCAGGCGCGGCACGTGAGTGCCACCGCAACCGTAGGCGGCCAGTTCACCGAAACCGACTTCGCGCAGGCCTTCGCGTAACGTGATCAGGCGCGGCAGGTCGTCGGCAATCCATTCGTCGATGCCTTGCTGAATGATCGAGATGTCCAGTTCCTTAGGATTTTCCCCCGGCTGGAACTGCACGCGGCTTTCGCCGGGCCAATGATGGGCCTTGATCGGCGTCCAGCCACGGGTCTCGGCGAAATGGCCGATCAGGTGCCCAGCCGAATGCAGGCGCGCATTCAACTGTCGGCGCTGCGCCTCCACGCGGATCTCAGCCATGCCCAAGGCCACCGGGCAGTCGACGTAATGAACGATTTGTGGCCCATCCTGGACCACGCGCAGCACTTGGCTTTCACCGATCCATCCGGTGTCGCAGGGCTGCCCGCCACCCTGGGGGTGGAACAGGGTGGCGTGCAGCACCACGGCAAACTCATGTTCCCGGGGGCTGCAATCCAGGACTTCCACGTTGGCCTTGAGGTCATCGCTATGGAAAAAGAGGCGAAGCGTCATGTGCCATATCCACATCAGAAATTGTGACGGGATTATAGGGAGGGCGTAAAAGGGTGATAATCCGTTCAAATTTCAAAGGACTGTTGCGCCATGAGCACAAATCTACCGTTGCCGTTGCTGGCCGAAATGGCCATCTTCGTCAAGGTCGTGGAGACCGGCAGCTTCTCCGAGGCGGCCCGCCAGTCAGGCTCATCCCCGTCGGCCATCAGCCGCAGTATTTCTCGCCTGGAGAAAGCCCTGGCGACCCGCTTGCTGCAACGCACCACCCGCAAGTTGCGTTTGAGCGATGGCGGGGAAGAGGTGTTCAAGCGCTGTCAGGAAATGGTCGCCGCCGCTCGGTCGGTGATGGAAATCAGTGGGCAGTTCACTCAGGAGGCTGAAGGCCGCATCCGCGTCAGCGTGCCCAAGGCGGTGGGGCGTTTCGTGATTCATCCGCACATGCCCGAATTCTTGCGTCGTTATCCGAAGGTCGATGTGGAGTTGTTTCTGGAAGATCGGCAGGTTGACCTGATCGACGATCATGTCGACCTGGCCATCCGGATTACCGATCAACCTCCGGTCGGGCTGGTGGGGCGTCAGTTGCTGACCATTGATCACCTGCTCTGCGCCACGCCGCAATACCTGGCCGAACACGGTACGCCCACGCATCCTCACGACCTGTTGGAACACAGCTGCATTTACCTGGGGGCAACCCCGAACGATGCGCGCTGGAAATTCAAGAAAGGCAGCAAGCCCGTCACTGTCGGCGTGCATGGGCGCTACGCGGCCAATCACACGGGCGTGCGGTTGGGGGCCGTCTTGCAGCACATCGGCATTGGCAGCCTGCCGTACTTCACCGCCCGTCATGCCTTGGAACAAGGCTTGATCGTGCAGGTATTGGCCGACTGGACGTTCCTGGCTTCCTACCACGGTGGCTTGTGGTTGCTGCATTCACCGACCCGCTACCTGCCGCCCAAGCTGCGGGTGTTCATTGATTATCTGGTGGCGTGCCTGGAGAAGGAGCCGACCTTGAGCACGGTGGGCGGCGAGAGTGGCCCCAGCAAGGTCGCGCCAGGTTATGAGTTGCCGGAGAGTGATGGGTTGTTTTGACCGGCCCCATCGCGAGCAAGCTCGCTCCCACAGAAGCCGCTGCGTACATGAATTTTATGATCAACCACAAACCAGTGGGGAGCTTGCTCGCGATGGCGGGGTGTCAGTCGACATGGATTTTGTTGACCAGGTACATATCCGTTGCTGCGGTAACGGCTACTTAGGGTTCCGCCCTTACGGCGGCTCACTTTTTTCAGACGCCAAAAAAGTAAGCAAAAAAGGCTTGCCCCACCACTCGGTGCCTCGCCTAGGCTCGGCATGCCCTCTCTCCGGCATTGCTCCGTGGGCCCGCCGCGAAGGGCCATCCATGGCCCAGCGCGGCTATCCCGGCATCCATGCCGGGTTGCCCACTCCACAATGCCTGCGTTCGGCCATCGTGGTTAACGGGGCCTCCAGATCAAAAGCAAAAGTGAGGCGGCCTGATAGCCGACCTGGCTCTTGCGGTCGTATACCCTTCCGATCTGTGGGAGCAAAGCTTGCTCGCGATGAGGCCCGTCCAGGCGACACACGTTGGCTAGGCAAAAAAAAAGCCCGCCGGGTTAACCGTGCGGGCCTTTGCATGACGGATCGCAATCAGTGCTTGCTGTCCTGCTCCGACATCGCCAGCAATTGTTTTTCCTGGTTCCAGTCGAAAGGCTCGTCGTTTTGCTCGGCTTCGAAACGACGCTCCTCCAGGGCCTGGTACAGGGCGATTTCTTCGTCGGGCATGTAGTGCAGGCAGTCGCCGGCGAAGTACCAGAGCAGGTCGCGAGGCACCAGGTGGGCGATCTGTGGATAACGGACGATCACCTGGCAGAGGAGGTCCTGGCCCAGGTACTGGCTTTCGATCGGGTCGACGGGCAGTTGCGCGCGCAACTCGTCGAAGCGCTCCAGAAACAGGGCATGGCTTTCTTCGGGCACCTGTTCGGCCTCACCCACGGCGACCAGGATGCTGCGCAAGTGGTCAAGCAAGACAAGGTGATCGGCAACGACATTGGACACGAGATAAGTCCTCAAGAGCAAAACGGGCGCAGGAGTATAAAGCCCTTGCGCCTGCTTTTATAGGTGAAGAGCTATAGGTGACCAGCTATAGGTGACCAGCTATAGGTGACGGCGTACCTCGCCGTCACGATCAACGGACCTTGTCCTGCGCCAGCGTCAACTCCTCCTTATCGAAGTCATCCACATCGATGACCTTGCGCCGCGCCGCCTCGGCCGCGCGTAAGGTCTGCGCTTCACCGGCTTGCAGCACACCCGCTTCCAGGGCCGCGTCGATGAGGGGCTCGCCCGGCGCCGGGTTGAGCTGACCCTGCTTGAGCGCGACGTGCAGTTTCTTGTGCAGCGGATGGGCGGCGGCCAGCAGGTCGGCGGCGTGTTGCAGGGCGCCCACCGGGTCGTCGATCGATTGCGGGCGATAGCAGCCCTGCAGCAACTCTTCGAGGGTCGGGTCACCCTTGGGCCGGCCGATGACCGCCGCCACCTCGGCGTCGAGTTTGTCGCTCGGGCCCTTGTGACGACGACCGAAGGGGAACACCACCAGCCGCAACAGGCAACCCAGCACCCGGTTCGGAAAGTTGCTCAGCAGTTCATCCAGCGCACGCTCCGACTGGCCCAGGCTTTCCTCCATGGCCCAGGTGAACAGCGGCTTCATGTGGTCCGGCGAGTCCAGGTCGTGATAGCGCTTGAGCGCGGCGGACGCCAGGTACAGGTTGCTCAAGACGTCGCCCAGGCGGGCCGACAAGCGTTCACGGCGTTTGAGTTCACCCCCCAGCAGCATCATGCTCAAGTCCGCCAGCAGGGCAAATGCCGCTGCCTGCCGGTTGAGGGCGCGGAAATATCCCTGGCTCAAGGCATTGCCGGGGGCCTTCTCGAAATGCCCCAGGCCCAGGTTGAGCACCAGGGTGCTGGCGGCGTTACTCACGGCAAAACCAATGTGCTTGAGCAACAAGGCGTCGAACTCGACCAGCGCCTGGTCCTTGTCTTCACGGCTTGCCAGGGCCATTTCCTTGAGCACGAACGGATGGCAGCGAATGGCGCCCTGGCCAAAGATCATCAGGTTGCGCGACAGGATGTTCGCGCCTTCGACCGTGATGAAGATCGGCGCACCTTGCCAGCTGCGACCCAGGTAATTGTTCGGGCCCATGATGATGCCCTTGCCGCCATGCACGTCCATGGCGTGGCTGATGCATTCGCGGCCGCGTTCGGTCAGGTGGTACTTGAGAATGGCCGACAGCACCGAAGGCTTTTCCCCCAGGTCTACCGCGTTGGCGGTCAGCATGCGTGCAGCATCCATCATCCAGGCGTTGCCACCGATGCGCGCCATGGCCTCCTGGATACCTTCGAACGCCGACAACGGTACATTGAATTGCTCGCGCACCTGGGCGTACTGGCCCGTTACCAGGCTGGTGAACTTCGCGGCACCGGTGCCCACCGCCGGCAGGGAAATCGAGCGCCCGACCGACAGGCAGTTCATCAGCATCATCCAGCCCTTGCCGAGCATGTCCTGGCCGCCAATGAGGAAGTCCAGCGGGATGAATACGTCCTTGCCCCAGTTCGGCCCATTCATGAACGCGGCGCCAAGGGGCAGGTGACGGCGGCCGATATGCACGCCAGGGGTGTCGGTGGGAATCAAGGCGAGGCTGATGCCCAGGTCTTCTTCCTCACCTAGCAGGTGGTCGGGGTCATACGCCTTGAAGGCCAGGCCGAGGAGGGTGGCCACCGGGCCAAGGGTGATGTAGCGCTTTTCCCAGTTCAGGCGCAGGCCCAATGTTTCCTGGCCTTCCCATTCACCCTTGCAGATGATGCCGGTGTCGGGCATCGCCCCGGCGTCGGAGCCGGCCAACGGCCCGGTCAGGGCGAAGCAGGGAATGTCGTCGCCACGGGCCAGTCGCGGCAGGTAATGGTCGCGTTGTTCATCGGTGCCATAGTGCAGCAGCAGTTCTGCCGGGCCGAGGGAGTTGGGGACCATCACGGTGGAGGCCAGGTCGCCGCTGCGCGTGGCCAGTTTCATCGCCACCTGGGAGTGGGCATAGGCGGAGAACCCCTTGCCGCCGTATTCCTTGGGAATGATCAGCGCGAAGAACCCGTGCTCCTTTATATGAGCCCAGGCTTCCGGCGGCAGGTCCATGGCCTGGCCGATCTGCCAGTCGCTGACCATTGCGCAGAGGGCTTCGGTGGGGCCGTCGAGGAACGCCTGCTCTTCCTCGGTCAGTTGCACCTTGGGGTAGGCCAGCAGCAAGTCCCAATCCGGGCGACCGCTAAACAGTTCGCCGTCCCACCACACCGTGCCGGCATCGATGGCGTCGCGCTCGGTCTCGGACATGGGCGGCAGGGTTTTCTGGAACCAGTCGAACATCGGCGCGCTGAAATACTTGCGGCGCAGGTCCGGTAGCAGCAGCGGGGCCGCGACGGCGGCGAGTACCACCCAGAGGATCAGCAGCAGCCAGCCGGGCGCATGGCTGAAAATGCCCATGGCCAACAGATAGACCGAGACGATCCCCAGCGCGGGCAGCGGGTCGGTGCGCCGGTGCGCCAGCCAGGCGATCCCGACGACCAGGACCAGTATCCACAACAACAGCATATGTAATCCTCCGTGAACCAAGGCAAAACCGACCTTCAGAGCTTAGACGGCATCTGCAAAACCGGCGGTCAGCGCGATGTGATTGATTTCGTGGGAAACCCTGGGTGCATTGCGCCAGTCTGGTTGGCAACAGCCGTGGGAAATCGTTCGTTAACAAGGTGAGAAAACGCCATTGTTTGGCCGGAATGCCGTTATCGCTGGCCGGGGGCTGCGGATAAACTCGAGGCAAGCCCCCCGTAGGAGCTGCCGAAGGCTGCGATCTTTTGATCTTGCTCTTTGATCTTGCTCTGTCGGTCTTTCGCTCAGGATGCAATTGTCTGGGGAAAGATCGCAGCCTCGTTGCACTCGACAGCTCCTACACAGCTCCTACATAGCTCCTACGGGTGGTGATGTTTTTTGAGAGGTCTTCCTTTTATGCAGCAATACCTGAACCCCGGCCCCTTCATCGACAGCGATCACCCTGCGGTCATCGCGTTCACCGAAACCCACCGTGGCACCGACCGCGACCCGCTGGCCCAGGCGGTCAGCCTGTATTACGCCGTGCGCGAGGCGGTGCGCTACAACCCCTATACCTTCAGTCGCGACCCGGCGACCCTGCGCGGCAGCTACGCGCTGGCCGCAGGCGAAAGTTACTGCGTGCCCAAGGCTACCTTGCTGGCCGGCTGCGCCCGGCATTGCGGCATCCCGGCGCGCATCGGCCTGGCGGATGTGCGCAATCACCTGTCTACGCCGCGCCTGCTGGAATTGCTCAAGAGCGACGTGTTCGCCATGCACGGTTATACCGAGCTGTACCTGAACGACCGCTGGGTCAAGGCCACGCCGGCATTCAACCAGGGGCTGTGCGAGTTGTTCGACGTGGCCCCGCTGGAATTCGACGGTCGCCACGACAGCGTTTTCCACCCGTTCAATCGACAAGGGGCAAAGCTGATGGAGTACGTTACCGACCACGGCCCATTCGCCGATGTGCCCGAGGCGTTCTTCTTCGAACACCTGGAGAAATGCTACCCGCACCTGTTCGGCGAGCAGGTGCCACTCTTGCTCGGCGACATGCAGGGCGATTTGAGTCGTGCCTGATCCGGCGTATGCTGCTGCGGCATTTATCCATCGAGGACGCCGTGATGCTGAAGATATGGGGCCGGAAAAATTCATCGAATGTGCGCAAGGCGTTGTGGTGCGCAGAAGAGTTGGCGCTGGCCTACGAGGCCATTGATGCGGGCGGGGCATTCGGTGTGGTGGATACGCCCGAGTACCGTGCGAAAAACCCCAATGGCCGAGTCCCGATGATCGAGGATGACGGCTTCGTGCTCTGGGAATCCAACACCATCGTGCGTTACCTGGCAGCTCGCCATGCGTCGGGTTCGGCCTGGTATCCCGCTGACGTACAGGCACGGGCCCAGGCTGAAAAGTGGATGGACTGGACCACTTCCAGTTTTGCCGCACCGTTTCGCACCGTGTTCTGGGGCGTCTTGCGCACCCCGACCGAGCAACAGGACTGGGCGGCCATCAACGCGGCGATCAAGGAGTGCAACGACTTGCTGGCGATGGTCGAGCAGACCTTGAGTGAGCAGCCCTACCTGTCGGGTAATGAAATCGGCATGGGTGACATTCCCCTGGGCAGTTTCATTTATGCCTGGTTCGAGATGCCCATCCAGCGCGCCGAGCTGCCCGCTGTGCAGGCCTGGTACGCGCGGTTGCAGGAGCGTGCGGCCTACCGCAAGGCTGTCATGAGCGCGTTGACTTAATACTTACTATCGACACACTTGACTGTACTTGTGCGGCGACGCCAAGCACCATTGCCTTCGTGCGCCGTGGTTGTATTGCTCGCCGCCCGCCCTTATCTATTCTTTTCTTCCCTCCCTTCTTGGTGCGTAATCCGATATGAGTTCCGCTCTGTCCATCCGGCAGCTAACCAAAACCTACGGCAACGGTTTCCAGGCCTTGAGTGGTATCGATCTGGACGTCGCCGAAGGTGACTTTTTTGCCTTGCTCGGCCCCAATGGCGCCGGCAAATCCACCACCATTGGTATTCTTTCCACGCTGGTGAACAAGACCAGCGGCACGGTGAACATCTTCGGTCATGACCTGGACCGCGAGCCCGCCGCTCTCAAGCGTTGCATCGGCGTGGTGCCCCAGGAATTCAACTTCAACCAGTTCGAAAAGACCTTCGACATCGTTGTGACCCAGGCGGGTTACTATGGCATCCCGCCGAAGATCGCCAACGAGCGCGCCGAGCAGTACCTGACCCAACTGGGCCTGTGGGACAAGCGCGATGTGCCGTCCCGTTCACTGTCCGGCGGCATGAAGCGGCGCCTGATGATTGCCCGCGCGCTGGTGCATGAGCCGCGCCTGCTGATCCTCGACGAACCGACCGCCGGCGTGGACATCGAACTGCGTCGTTCGATGTGGAGTTTCCTGACCGAGCTGAACCAGAAAGGCATCACCATCATCCTCACCACCCATTACCTGGAAGAGGCTGAGCAGTTGTGCCGCAACATCGGCATCATCGACCACGGCACCATCGTCGAGAACACCAGCATGCGCCAGTTGCTCAGCCAACTGCATGTGGAAACCTTCCTGCTGGATTTGAAAAATGATCTGCAAGTGGTCCCGCAGCTCATTGGCTATCCGGCTCGCCTGGTGGACAGTCACACCCTGGAAGTCCAGGTGGACAAAGCCGTGGGTATCACCGGGCTGTTCGCCCAGTTGGCCCTGCAGAACATTGAAGTGCAGAGCCTGCGCAACAAAACCAATCGCCTCGAGGAGTTGTTCGTGTCCCTGGTGGAGAAAAATCTGGCGAAGGTGGCGGTATGAGCATGAGTTCCGAGCTGCGCCCCAACCTCATCGCCCTCAATACCATCGTTTACCGTGAGGTTCGGCGCTTCATGCGGATCTGGCCGCAGACGCTGCTGCCACCGGCCATCACCATGGTCTTGTACTTCGTGATCTTCGGTAACCTGATCGGCCGGCAGATCGGCGATATGGGCGGCTTCACGTACATGGACTACATCGTGCCGGGGCTGATCATGATGTCCGTGATCACCAACTCCTACGGCAACGTGGTGTCGAGCTTCTTCGGCAGCAAATTCCAGCGCTCGATCGAAGAGCTGATGGTCTCGCCGGTGTCGCCCCATACGATCCTCATCGGCTATACCCTGGGCGGTGTGCTGCGCGGCCTGGCGGTGGGCCTGATCGTGACCCTGCTGTCGTTGTTCTTCACCGATTTGCAGGTGCATCACCTGGGGGTAACGGTATTGGTGGTGGTGTTCACGGCCACGATCTTTTCGCTGCTGGGTTTCATCAACGCCGTGTTTGCGCGCAACTTCGATGACATCTCCATCATCCCGACATTCGTGCTCACGCCGCTGACCTACCTGGGCGGGGTGTTCTACTCGATCTCCTTGCTGCCACCGTTCTGGCAGACCGTGTCCCTGGCCAACCCGGTGCTGCACATGGTCAACGCCTTTCGCTACGGCATCCTCGGGGTATCGGACATCAAGATCAGCATCGCGATTACCTTCATGCTGGTGGCGACCGTGGTGCTTTACCTCGGTTGCGCGCGGTTGCTGGTCAGCGGGCGCGGGATGCGTACCTGACAAGACCGCGTCGCCTTCTTCGCGAGCAAGCCCGCTCCCACACTCGATATTCAGTGAACGCAAGATTAGCGTTCGACATAGATCAGTGTGGGAGCGGGCTTGCTCGCGAAGAGGCCAGTAAGAACACCACAAAAAAAGGCCTCCATTCCCAGGAGGCCTTTTTGCATCTCACATCCGGCTTTTCTTGCGCCGCCTCCACTGTCGGGCTACCCACCAGCGCCAGTAACTCATGGTGACGAAGTAGGCGAGGGCGCCGAGTACCAGGCCGGTTACAACCGAACCGAGCAGGAACGGCTGCCACAAGGTGGACAGTTGGCCGCTGATCCATTCCCAGGTCAGTTCTTCGGGCAGTGTCCGGGCGGGCACGTCCATCAGCCAGGCGCCGGTCTGATAAGTGCAGAAGAACACCGCCGGCATGGTGATCGGATTGGTCAGCCACACCAGGCTCACCGCAATCGGCATGTTGCCGCGCACCGTGATGGCCAGTGCGGCGGCCAGCAGCATTTGCAACGGGATCGGCAAGAACGCGGCAAACAGACCGACGGCCATTGCCCGGGCCACAGAGTGTCGATTGAGGTGCCAAAGGTTGGGGTCGTGCAGCAGGGTGCCGAGAAAACGTAAGGATTTATGTTCCCGAATGCTCTCTGGGTCTGGCATGTAACGTTTGAATAGGCGCCGGGGCATAAGGCTTCTCGGTCGGTTCAACGCAGTAAGGCCGCAAGTATGTCTGGATTCTACGGCTGACAGATTCAGACTTTGTGACAATTGATAACGCCAGCGGTGCCGCTGACCGTCTATGCCTGAACAGGGCACTCTCAAGGACGGGTTATGCGCACAGGATTAGTCGCGTTTGCACTGGGGCTGTTGGCCCCGATTTTTTTACCGGCACTGCCGCCGCTGTGGCTGATTGCAGTCATGCCGGTGCTGGCGCTGATGGCGTTGCCGTTTCGAAGCTACCCGCTGGGTTTTTTCCTGTTCGGGCTGGCCTGGGCCTGCCTGTCGGCGCAGTGTGCGCTGGACGATCGGTTGCCCGCCGCGCTCGACGGCGAAACCCGCTGGGTCGAGGGGCGCGTCGTCGGTTTGCCGCAACAGGGCGATGGCGTGGTGCGCTTCGAACTGGCCGATGCCCATTCACGTCGTACCCGATTACCGACAACGCTGCGCCTCGCCTGGTTCGGTGGCCCGCCCATCAATAGCGGCGAACGCTGGCGATTGGCGGTGAAGCTCAAACGGCCCGCCGGGCTGCTGAACCCACACGGCTTCGACTATGCCGCCTGGTTGTTGAGCCGAGGTATCGGCGCGACCGGTACGATCAAGGACGGTCGTCTCCTGCAAGCGGCCCGGGGCGCCTGGCGCGACGAGGTGCGCCAGGCGCTGGCACAGGTCGATGCCCACGGCCGCTCCGGTGCGCTGGCGGCGCTGGTCCTGGGCGACGGCGGTGGGCTGAGTCGCGAGGATTGGCAGGTGCTGCAAGACACCGGCACCGTCCACTTGCTGGTGATCTCCGGGCAACACATCGGCTTGCTCGCCGGCCTGGTGTACCTGTTGGTGGCCGGTGCGGCGCGTTATGGCCTGTGGCCGGTCGGTCTGGCCTGGTTGCCTTGGGCCTGTGCGCTGGCCTTCTGCGCCGCCCTGGGCTACGGCTTGCTCGCCGGCTTCGAGGTGCCGGTGCGGCGAGCCTGCGCGATGATCGGCCTGGTGCTGTTGTGGCGCTTGCGTTTCAAACAGCCAGATCCGTGGTGGGCCTGGCTGCTGGCCTTCGTCGGGGTGCTGGTGTTCGACCCGCTTGCCAGCCTGCGGCCGGGGTTCTGGTTGTCGTTTGCGGCCGTCGCCATCTTGATGTTCACCTTTGGCGGCCGCCTGGGGCCGTGGCGCTGGTGGCAAACCTGGACCCGTGCCCAGTGGCTGGTCGCGGTCGGCCTGTGTCCGTTGTTGTTGATCGTAGGCTTGCCGGTCAGCCTCAGCGGGCCGCTGGTGAACCTGGTCGCGGTGCCCTGGATCAGCCTGTTGGTCTTGCCGCCGGCGTTGCTCGGCACGGCGTTGTTGCCGGTGCCGCTCTTGGGCGAAGGCCTGTTGTGGATCGCTGGCGGGCTGCTTGATCTGCTGTTCAAGGGGCTGACGCTGGTTGCCGGACGAATGCCGGCCTGGGTCCCTGCTGCGGTCCCGCCCTGGGTCTTGGCTATCGCGGCCTTCGGTGCTTTTTTGCTGCTGCTACCCAAAGGTGTGCCGCTACGTGTACTGGGGTGGCCAATGGTGTTGCTGATGGTGTTTCCACCGCGAGAGCACCTGCCCCAACGGCACGCCGAGATCTGGCAACTGGACGTGGGACAAGGGCTGGCGGTGCTGGTACGGACCCGGCATCACAGCCTGCTTTACGACGCCGGGCCGCGCTTTGGCGAAGCTGATGTGGGCGAACGCGTCGTATTGCCGACGTTGCGCAAACTGGGGGTGCGCGATTTGGACCTGATGCTGCTCAGCCATGCCGACGCCGATCACGCTGGTGGGGCCCGCGCCGTGCGCAATGGGCTGCCGACGATGGAAGTCATCAGCGGCGATCCCGACGCGCTGCCCGCCGAGCTGCTGGCCGGACCTTGTGAAAGCGGTCGGCGTTGGGAATGGGACGGGGTCAGGTTCGAGCTGTGGCGGTGGGCCTCTGCCGTTGAAAGCAACCAGAAGTCCTGCGTCCTGCTGGTGGAGGCCGGCGGCGAACGCCTGCTGCTGACTGGCGATATCGACACCCATGCCGAGCGGGCCTTGCTCGACGAGTCCCTGGCGGTGCCGATCCAGTGGCTGGCCGCGCCGCATCACGGTAGCCGCAGTTCGTCGTCGATGGCGTTGCTGTCACGTCTCCAGCCGCATTCGGTATTGATCTCCCGAGGGCAGGGCAACGCGTTCGGCCACCCTCATCCCCAGGTGATGGCCCGGTATCGACGCTCGGGCCTGGCGGTCTACGACAGCGCCGAGCAGGGCGCCATTCGTCTGCAACTGGGGGCTTTCGAGCTGCCGCGCACCGAGGCCGGGCACCGCCGCTACTGGCGCGATCCGCCAGCCGTCGGGCCACCGGGGCAATATTGACCCAGCGCAACCGGGTGATGCGCTTATCGGTGGGGCGGGTCTGCAAGGCGAGTCTGTGTGATAAAGTGGCGCACTTTTTCGAGGGGGCAGTCACTGTGTGGGAATTGGTCAAATCCGGCGGCTGGATGATGTTGCCGATCATTCTGAGTTCCATCGCGGCACTGGGTATCGTTGCCGAACGCCTGTGGACCCTGCGGGCCAGCCGCGTGACCCCGGAGCATCTGCTCGGGCAGGTCTGGGTCTGGATCAAGGACAAGCAGCTGAACAAGGACAAGCTCAAGGAGCTGCGAGCCAGTTCACCGCTGGGGGAAGTCCTCGCCGCCGGCCTGGCGAACTCCAAGCATGGTCGCGAGATCATGAAGGAGTGCATCGAGGAAGCTGCCGCCCGGGTCATCCATGAGCTGGAGCGCTACATCAATACCCTGGGCACTATCGCCGCCATGTCCCCGCTGCTGGGCCTGCTGGGTACGGTGCTGGGCATGATCGACATCTTCAGTGCGTTTACCGGCTCCGGCATGACCACTAACGCCGCGGTACTGGCAGGGGGCATTTCCAAGGCCCTGATCACCACCGCCGCCGGCCTGATGGTGGGTATTCCGGCCGTGTTCTTCCATCGGTTCCTGCAACGCCGCGTCGACGAGTTGGTGGTGGGCATGGAGCAGGAAGCGATCAAGCTGGTCGAGGTGGTGCAAGGTGACCGTGACGTGGACCTGGCTGGGGGCAAGAAGTGAAATTCCGCCGCAAGCCACGGGAAAACATCGAGATCAACCTCGCGTCGCTGATCGACGTGGTGTTCATCCTGCTGCTGTTTTTCGTCGTGACCACCACGTTCACCCGGGAAACCCAGCTCAAGGTTGAATTACCGCAGGCCATCAGCGGCTCGCCGGCTGAAGACCAGCAACTGAAGAACCTGGAAATCACCATCAGCGCCGAAGGGGCGTTCTCGGTGAATAACCAATTGCTGCCCAAGAGCGACCTGGCGAGCCTGATCGAGGCCCTGCAGAAAGAGTCTGGCGGCGACACCAACCTGCCGCTGTCCATCAGCGCCGACGGCAAGACCCCTCATCAATCAGTGATTACCGCCATGGACGCGGCCGGCAAGCTCGGTTTCAGCCATCTGCGCATGACCACGGTCGAGGCGGCCCCCGCACCCTGATGGCCATGTCCGATCGATTGCTTGCCGCGTGGTACGAAGGCCACCCGGCCCTGACCCTGCTGCGGCCGCTGGAGTGGTTGTACCGCCGGGTGGTGGTGGGCAAGCGCGAGCGTTTCCTGGCGGGTGAGGGCCAGATCTACCAGCCCCCCGTGCCGTTGGTGGTGGTCGGCAATATTACGGTTGGCGGTACCGGCAAGACGCCGTTGATCCTGTGGATGATCCAGCACTGCCAGCGCAGTGGCCTGCGGGTCGGGGTGGTCAGCCGGGGTTACGGCGCCAAGCCGCCGCAACTGCCTTGGCGGGTAACGGCCGAGCAGGGCGCCGACGTCGCGGGTGATGAACCGCTGTTGATCGTCCAGCGCACCGGTGTGCCGTTGATGATCGACCCCGATCGCAGTCGCGCGGTCCAGGCGCTGCTGGAGGCCGAACCGCTGGACCTGATACTGTCCGACGACGGCATGCAGCATTATCGAATGGCCCGGGACCTTGAACTGGTGCTGATCGACAACGCCCGCGGCCTGGGCAACCGCCGTTGCCTGCCCGCCGGGCCGTTGCGCGAGCCGGTCGAGCGCCTGCAATCGGTCGACGCCGTGCTATACAACGGCGCCAGTGCCGACCGCGAAGACGGCTTTGCCTTCCAATTGCGCCCCACCGAGCTGGTGAACCTGGTCAGCGGCGAACGGCGCCCCCTCGACCATTTTCCACCCGGCCAGGCCCTGCATGCCGTGGCCGGCATCGGCAATCCCCAGCGTTTCTTCAAGACCCTCGAAACGCTACACTGGCGGCCAATACCGCACTGGTTTGCCGACCACGCCGAATACAGTGCCCAGGCCTTGAATTTCACGCCATCGCTGCCGGTGGTCATGACGGAAAAAGACGCGGTCAAATGCCGTGCCTTCGCCGCCTCCGACTGGTGGTACCTGGCGGTAGACGCCGCGCCGTCACCGGCCTTCGCGGCCTGGTTCGATACGCAGTTGATGCGCCTGTTGCCGGATCGGCTCTTGTCTTAAAACCTTTTATCCAGGGGAATTCCATGGACACCAAACTGCTCGACATTCTGGCCTGCCCGGTCTGCAAAGGCCCGCTCAAGCTCAGCGCCGACAAGACCGAACTGATCAGCAAGGGCGCCGGCCTGGCCTACCCGATTCGCGACGGCATCCCGGTGATGCTCGAAAGCGAAGCCCGCACCCTGACCACCGACGAGCGCCTGGATAAATGACCGCAGCCTTTACCGTTGTCATTCCGTCGCGTTTCGCTTCGACGCGGCTGCCCGGCAAGCCGTTGCTGTCGATTGCCGGCAAGCCGATGATCCAGCACGTCTGGGAGCAGGCTTGCAAAAGCAGCGCCCAGCGAGTGGTGGTGGCGACTGACGATGCGCGCATCGTCGAGGCCTGCAAAGGCTTTGGCGCCGAAGTCGTCCTGACCCGTGAAGACCATAATTCCGGCACTGACCGCCTGGCGGAGGTCGCGGCGAAACTCGGTCTTGCCGCCGACGCGATCGTCGTCAATGTGCAAGGTGACGAGCCGTTGATCCCGCCGAGCGTGATCGATCAGGTCGCCGCCAACCTCGCGGCCCACACCGAGGCGCGCATGGCCACCCTGGCCGAGCCGATCGAGGATGTGCAGACGCTGTTCAACCCCAACGTGGTCAAGGTGGTCAGCGACCTCAATGGCCTGGCGTTGACCTTCAGTCGCGCGACGTTGCCCTGGGCGCGGGACGCATTCGCCCAAAGCCGTGACGTGATGCCGGAAGGCGTGCCATACCGCCGCCACATCGGCATCTATGCCTACCGCGCCGGCTTCCTCCAGGACTTCGTCGCCTGGGGCCCGTGCTGGCTGGAAAACACTGAAGCCCTGGAACAGCTGCGTGCCCTGTGGCACGGCGTGCGGATCCACGTCGCCGATGCGCTGATCGCCCCGCCGACCGGTGTCGACACCGCCGAAGACCTCGAGCGCGTTCGTCGCCTGCTGGAGGCTTGATGCGGGTCCTGTTCGTCTGCCTCGGCAACATCTGCCGCTCGCCCACCGCCGAAGGCATCCTGCGCCACAAGTTGCGTGAGGCCGGGCTGGCCGGCCAGGTGGAAGTCGCTTCCGCCGGCACTGGTGACTGGCACGTCGGCAAGGCTCCTGACAAGCGCAGCCAGGCGGCGGCCCTGAAGCGTGGCTACGACTTGTCGGCCCAACGCGCGCAACAGGTGACCCGCGCTGATTTCGCCGCCTATGACCTGATCCTGGCGATGGACAGCAGCAATCTGCGTAATCTCAAGGCCCTGCAACCGGCCAATGGCAGGGCCGAGCTGGACCTGTTCCTGCGGCGCTACGAAGCCGAGCTCGACGATGTGCCGGACCCGTACTACGACGGCGAACAAGGCTTCGAGCAAGTGCTGGACCTGATCGAGCGCGCTACCGATCGCCTGGTGATCGAATTGAAGGGGCGGTTATGACCTTGCAGGTGCGGGCGGGCGTCAGCCTCAAGCCCTTCAACAGTTTCGGTGTGGACGTCAGCGCCCGGCTGTTCGCCGAAGCCCACAGCGATGGCGATGTTCGCCAGGCGCTGTCCTATGCCACCGAGCATGCCGTGCCATTGTTGGTCATCGGCGGCGGCAGCAACCTGCTGCTGACCGGCGACATCGACGCGCTGGTGCTGCGCATGGCCAGCCACGGTATTCGCCTGCTCAGCGATGACGGCGAACGCGTAGTGGTCGAAGCCGAAGCAGGGGAGCCGTGGCACCCGTTCGTCCAGCACACACTGGCGCAGGGCTGGTCCGGGTTGGAGAACCTCAGCCTGATCCCCGGCACTGTGGGCGCGGCACCGATGCAAAACATCGGCGCCTACGGTGTGGAGATCAAGGACGTCTTCGCCGGCCTCACCGCGCTGGATCGCCAGACCGGTGAACTGCGCGATTTCAGCCTTGAAGACTGTCGGTTCGCTTATCGTGACAGCCTGTTCAAACAGCAAGCGGGTCGCTGGTTGATCCTGCGGGTGCGTTTTGCCCTCAGCCGCGCCGCGCACTTGCATCTGGAGTACGGTCCGGTTCGCCAGCGATTGACCGAGCAGGGCATCGAGCAGGCAACACCCACCGATGTGAGCCGGGCCATTTGCAGCATCCGCAGCGAAAAACTCCCGGACCCGGCGGTGCTGGGCAATGCCGGCAGCTTCTTCAAGAACCCGCTGGTGCCGGCCACGCATGTGGCGCACTTAAAGCTGCAATACCCTGACCTGGTGGCTTATCCACAGCCTGAAGGGCAGATGAAAATCGCTGCCGGCTGGCTGATCGAACGGGCCGGCTGGAAGGGCTTTCGCGAAGGTGATGCCGGGGTGCACAAGTTGCAGGCGTTGGTGCTGGTCAACTACGGCAACGCCACGGGCCCGCAACTTCTGGACCTGGCCCTGCGCATCCAGAAAGACATTGCCGAACGTTTCCAGGTCGAGCTGGAAATGGAACCCAATCGGTACTGAGCGACTTTCACGCAAGCGCCTGAAAAACGCTCTGCACACCCTGCACACAAGCATTTGTGCAGGATTGTGCAGGGCGTTTTGCGTGATCCTGGGTTAATTTAGCCTCCTAACGATGCGACCATCGCATCCTAAAGGCCCGATGCAGACGCCTGCGTGCGCCGGCATAAGAGAGCCCGATCAGCCTGAGTCAGTCTGCGACAACCGAACCGTCAACCCGGCGGCAGATTGCTCGACCCCATAACTCGATCACTATGCGGGCGTGCCCATGATTACCCTGAAACTCAATGGAAAAGACCATCAACTGGATGTGACAGAGGACATGCCGCTGCTGTGGGCTATCCGGGATGTGGCCGGTTACAACGGCACCAAATTCGGCTGCGGCATGGGCCTGTGCGGCGCCTGCACCATCCACATCGACGGCGCCCCGGCGCGCAGTTGCATCACGCCCATCGGCTCGGTGAAGGGGCAGGACATCAGCACCATCGACGGGCTGCACACTGACCCGGTCGGGCAGGTCGTCCAGAAGGCCTGGCTCGAGACTGCCGTGGCCCAGTGCGGTTACTGCCAGGGCGGGCAGATCATGTCCGCCACCGCTTTGCTCAAGACCAACCCCAACCCCAGCGATGAGCAGATCGAAGAAGCCATGGTCGGCAACCTTTGCCGCTGCGGCACCTACAACCGGATCAAGACCGCGATCCGCCAAGCCTCCACCCACCTGAAGGAGGCCAAGGCATGAGCCGCTTGCCCGATGATTTCGTGCTGAGCAACCTCAGCCGCCGTGGCTTCCTCAAGGGCGCGAGCGCCACCGGTGTGCTGGTGCTGGCGGCCACTTGGGGCCTGCCGGAGGCCTTTGCCGAGGAAAAGAAATTCGGCGCCGAGGGCATGCCCCATGGCGCGGTCGACGACCCGAAGGTGTACGTCAGCATTGCCGCCGATGGCAGCGTGACCGTGATCTGCAACCGTTCGGAAATGGGCCAGGGTGTGCGCACCAGCCTGAGCATGGTCGTGGCCGATGAGCTGGAGGCCGACTGGGCGCGTGTGAAGGTGCAACAGGCGCCGGCCGATGAGGCGCGCTTCGGCAACCAGGACACCGACGGCTCGCGCAGCATGCGTCATTGGTACGAGCCGATGCGCCGTTGCGGTGCCGCTGCGCGGACCCTGCTGGAACTGGCCGCCGCTGCGCAGTGGAAGGTGCCGGTGAGTGAATGCCGTGCGCAACTGCACAAAGTGCTGCACCAGCCTTCGGGGCGTGAACTGGGCTATGGCGAGTTGGCCGCTGCTGCCAGTACCTTGCCGGTGCCGGGGCGTGACAGCTTGCGCCTCAAGTCGCCTTCGGAGTTCCGCTACATCGGCAAGGAGGCGAGCCGGGCCATCGATGGCGCAGACATCGTCAACGGTCGTGCCGTGTTTGGTGCCGATGTGCATTTCGACGGCATGCTCTACGCCGTCATCGCGCGTCCGCCGGTCTATGGTGGCAAGGTCAAGAGCGTGGACAGCAGCGCGGCGCTCAAGGTACCGGGCGTGGTCAAGGTGGTGCAGATCGAAGGGCGCCCGCTGCCCTCGGAATTCCAGCCGTTGGGCGGCGTGGCGGTGGTGGCGAAGAACACCTGGGCGGCGATCAAGGGCCGCGAAGCGTTGAAAATCCAATGGGACGATGGCCCGAATGCCGGTTATGACTCCATTGCCTATCGCAAGGAGCTGGAAGCGGCGGCCCTCAAGCCCGGAAAAGTCGTGCGCAGCAGCGGCGATCTCGACGACGCGCTGGCCAAGGCTGATTCGACGTTGGAAGCATCGTATTACTTGCCGCACCTGTCCCAATCACCGATGGAGCCGATGGTTGCCGTTGCCCGGTTCAAGGACGGCCACTGCGAGGCCTGGGCACCGAGCCAGGCCCCGCAGGTGACCCGTGAACGTGTCGCTGAACGCCTGGGCATTCCTTTCGAGAAGGTCACGGTGAACATCACGTTGCTGGGCGGCGGTTTCGGACGCAAGTCCAAACCCGACTTTGTCGTCGAAGCGGCCGTGCTCGCCAAGGAATTTCCCGGCCAGGCTGTACGGGTGCAATGGACCCGCGAGGACGACATCCATCATTCGTATTTCCACACCGTGTCGGCCGAATACCTCAAGGCCGGCCTGAACCAGGACGGTATGCCGTCCGGCTGGTTGCACCGCACCGTAGCGCCGAGCATCACCGCACTGTTTGCGCCGGGCATGACCCACGAGGCGCCGTTCGAAATAGGCATGGGCGTGACCAACATGGCCTATGCCATCCCGAACCTGCGCTTGGAGAATCCCGAAGCGGTGGCCCATGCCCGGGTGGGTTGGTATCGCTCGGTGTCGAACATCCCCCACGGTTTCGCGATCCAGAGTTTCATCGATGAATTGGCCCACAAGGCCGGCCAGGATCCGCTGAAGTACCAGGTCAAATTGCTCGGGCCGGACCGTAAGATCGATCCGCGTACCTTGAGCGAAGAATGGAACTATGGCGAATCCCCCGAGCGTTATCCGATTGATACCGCGCGGATTCGCACGGTGCTGGAAACCGCTGCCAAGGCCGCCGGTTGGGGGCGGGAGCTGCCCAAGGGCCGTGGTCTGGGGTTGGCGGTGCACTACAGCTTCGTCACTTACGTGGCGGCGGTGATCGAAGTGGAGGTCAAGGACGACGGCACGGTGATCGTGCACAAGGCGGACATCGCCGTGGATTGCGGCCCGCAGATCAACCCCGAACGCATCCGCTCCCAGTTCGAAGGCGCCTGCGTCATGGGCCTGGGCAATGCCATGGTCGGTGAAATCAGCTTCAAGGACGGCAAGGTGCAGCAGGACAATTTCCATATGTACGAAGTGGCGCGCATGTCCCTGGCGCCCAAGGAAGTGGCGGTGCATCTGGTCACGCCGCCAGGTGAGGTGCCGTTGGGCGGTGTTGGCGAGCCAGGCGTGCCGCCGATTGCGCCGGCGCTGTGCAACGCGATTTTCGCCGCCACCGGTAAGCGTATTCGTAGCCTGCCCGTGCGCTATCAGCTGCAGGGCTGGCAGCAGGCGAAGGCCTGATGGACAGCGTTGATCTGAACGTCCTGCGCAGCGTGCTTGAGTGGCGCCGCGCCGGGCAGCGGGTGGTGCTGTTCACTGTGGTCCAGACCTGGGGCACCGCGCCAAGGCCGCCGGGGGCGATGCTGGCCCTGCGCGAAGATGGCGTGGTGATTGGTTCGGTGTCGGGCGGTTGTGTCGAGGATGACCTGATCGCTCGGCTGCACGACGGTCGCATTCCGGCGGACGGTCCGCCGGTGCAACTGATCACCTATGGCGTCACCCGCGAAGAGGCGGCGCGCTTCGGCCTGCCGTGCGGTGGCACCCTGCGTCTGACCGAAGAGCGGGTGGGCGACCCACACTGGGTCGCGCAATTGCTGGAACGCTGCGAGGCCCATGAAATCGTCGCCCGTGAGCTGACAGTCGCCAGCGGCAACGTGGTCCTGACCCGGGCCAGCAAGACCGACGCCCTGGTGTTCGATGGGCAGGTCCTGCGGGCCATATACGGTCCGCGTTGGCGGCTGCTGCTGATCGGCGCCGGGCAACTGTCGCGCTACGTGGCGGAAATGGCCCGGTTGCTGGACTTCGAAGTGCTGATCTGCGATCCGCGCAAGGAGTTTGTCTATGGTTGGGAAGAGCAGCACGGCCGCTTCGTCTCGGGGATGCCCGACGAAGCGGTGTTGAGCATCCAGACCGACGAGCGCACCGCCATTGTGGCCTTGACCCATGACCCACGCCTGGACGACATGGCGCTGCTCACGGCCCTGGATTCCAAGGCTTTTTATGTCGGCGCCCTGGGCTCGCGAGTCAACAGCCAGAAGCGTCGGGATAACCTGGCTCAGCTAGGCTTGTCAGCAGAGGCCATTGAACGCTTGCATGGCCCCATCGGCTTGCACATCGGCAGCCACACCCCGGCGGAAATCGCCTTGTCGCTGCTGGCCGAAATCGTGGCCATCAAGAATGGCGTTGAACTGCGGCAGAAAAAGTCGCTGTAAGCCGTGGGCAAGGAGGGCGTATGAGCGAGTCGATTGGCGTGATCATTCTGGCGGCCGGATCGGGCAGCCGTTTCCGCCGGATTGCAGGCCCGGACAAGGATAAATTGCTGGCTGATTGCACCGGGCGTGACGGTGCCGTGCGGTCGGTGATCGAGCAGGTGCTGGTGAATCTGCCAGCCGCCCTGGAAAAGCGCGTGCTGGTGACGAGCAAGGAGCGGCCGCAAGCCATTCGCATGGCCCAGGCCTATGGCTGCGATTTCGTGGAACTGGACTCACCCGGCCTGGGCGACAGCATTGCCGCAGGCGTCCAGGCCTGCCCGGATCTTGATGGCTGGCTGATGGTGTTGGGCGACATGCCCTTTATCCTGCCGTCGAGCATCGAACAGGTGGTGGCAGGGATCCGTGCGGATGGCATCAGTGTGCCGGTCCTTGCGGGTGAGTACGGGCATCCGGTGGGGTTCGGTCGTGGGTTTGGGCCGAAACTGATGGCATTGACCGGCGATCGGGGGGCCAAGGTATTGTTTGCCGGGGCGCAAGTGGTCGAAGTGCCGGTGGATGACCCAGGCGTGACCTGGGATGTCGATGTGCCAGAGGCACTGGCCTTTAAATAACAAACGACGCCGAACCCTGTGTGGGAGCGAGCTTGCTCGCGAAAGCGGTCTGACATTCACTATCGATGCAAGCTGACCCGGCGCCATCGCGAGCAAGCTCGGCTCCCACATTGGATCTTCAGCGGTGCATAAATCTTGTACCCGACCCCAGTCCCTTGTGGGAGCGGGCTTGCTCGCGATAGCGGCCTGGCATTCAGCATTGAGGCAAGCTGACCCACCGCCATCGCGAGCAAGCTCGGCTCCCACATTGGATCTTCAGTGGTGCATAAATCTTGTACCCGACCCCAGTCCCCTGTGGGAGCGAGCTTGCTCGCGATAGCGGTCTGGCATTCAGCATTAATGCAAGCTGAGCCGACGCCATCGCGAGCAAGCTCGGCTCCCACATTGGATTTTCAGTTGGCATAAGTCTTGTGCCTGGCCCCAGACCCACTGTGGATAAGTATGAAGGCATAAAAAAACCCCGCCTGGCATGACCAGGCGGGGCTTTTTACTGGGCGGTGGAATCAGGCGTGAGGTTTAGGCTCGTGCTCTTTTTCCAGGGCTTCAGTGTGACGCGGCGCGACTTCTTCAGCAGTTTGCTGAGGTTCGTCGAATGCCGGAGCCGATTCAGTCGGGGTCTCGGCGACCGGGGCAGGGGCTGCCTCGGCGACTTCTTCCACGACTGGAGCTGGCTCGGCAGCAGGCGCTTGAGCGGCGGCTTGTTCGGCTTCCTTCTGCAGACGCTCGGCTTCACGCTTGCGACGGCGCACTTCACGCGGATCGTTCGGCGCGCGGCCATTCTCGGTCAGGGCGCTGGCAGGTGCTGGCTCTTCAACCGGGGCAGGTGCTTCGACAACCACTGGAGCAGGTTCGACCACTTCTGGCTCGACCGCTTTCACGGGCTCTGGTGTCGGTTCAGGCTCGACAACAGGTGCCGGTGCGGCTGGCTCGGCGGTCCAGTTGAACGCAGTCTGCTCCTCGCGGGCAGGCTCTGGTGCCTTTTCCTCGGCCGGTGCTTCGAAGGCTGGCTCAGCGGCTACCACTGGCTGCTCGACGACCGGTGCAGGCTCGGCGACCACTTCAGTTTCAGCAACCTGGGCTTCACGGACCGGGGCGACTTCCACTTCTGGCGAAGCAGTGGCTTCTACCGGGGTAGTGGCTTCGACCACAGGCGCTTCAACCGGCGTGCTTTCCACGGCAGCGGTAGCGCGTTCGGCTTGTTCGTGAGCCTCTGCTTCGGCCGGGGCGCTGATCGCGCTGCTGGCTACGGCCGCAGTCACGGCCAGGCCGGCGGCCAGGTCGGCAGCGCTTGGCGCTTCGGCGTTTTCGGAGGACTCGGACTCTTCCGAACCTTCGATCACGTTGCCGTTGGCATCGCGCTGACGCTCACGACGGTTGCTGCGACGACGCTGGCCACGGGAGCGGCGGCGTGGACGATCGCCTTCGGCGGTGTCCTGGCCGTCTTCCTGCAACTGCTCTTCGGTGTTCAGTACTTCTTCTTCACTGGCAGCGGCGGCTGCCTGCTCGGCGCGTGGCTGGCGCTCTTCACGTGGAGGACGCGGTGCACGTTCTTCACGAGGCTGGCGGGCCGGACGCTCTTCAGCGGTGGCGGCGGCAGCAGCCGGGGCGGCATCCAGTGGCTCGCGCAGTTCGCGAACACGTTCTTCACGCTCGCCACGTGGCTTGCGATCTTCACGCGGTGCGCGCGGCTGGCGTTCTTCACGCGGCGGACGCGGTGCGCGTTCTTCGCGGGCTACGGCTGGCGCTTCCTCACGGGCTTCGCGCGGCTGACGCTCTTCACGCGGCTCACGTGGCGCACGCTCTTCACGCGGAGCACGTTCTTCGCGAGGTTTGCGTTCTTCGTCGCGACGACCGTTGCGGTTGCGGGTCTGTTGGCGACCGTTACGGCGTTCTTCGTTGCGGGCAGGACGCTCGGTGGTGGCAGGCTTGGCGACGACGGCTGGGGTAGCAGGTTCTTCCTTGGTGGCGAACAGGCTGACCAGCGACTTCACCAGGCCTTTGAACAGGCTTGGCTCTGGTGCAGCGGCCAGGGCGGCAACCGGAGCGGCCACTTCGGTCGGAACCGGAGCATTGGCGCGGGCCGGAGCGGTCTTGACCGCGGCTTCCTGGCGAACCAGGGTACGAGTGGCGGCGGCGGCCGGCTGGACTTCTTCCACTTCGGCAGCGGCAGCAGCGATTTCGTAGCTGGACTGGTTGGTGTGGGCTTCCGGGCTGTCATCGCGCAGGCGCTGCACTTCGAAGTGCGGCGTCTCGAGGTGATCGTTCGGCAGGATGACGATGCGGGCGCGGGTACGCAGTTCGATCTTGGTGATCGAGTTGCGTTTTTCGTTGAGCAGGAACGCGGCCACCGGGATCGGCACTTGGGCGCGAACTTCGGCGGTGCGGTCTTTCAGGGCTTCTTCTTCGATCAGGCGCAGGATCGCCAGCGACAGCGACTCGACGTCACGGATGATGCCGGTGCCGTTGCAACGCGGGCAAACGATACCGCTGCTTTCGCCCAGGGATGGACGCAGGCGCTGACGGGACATTTCCAGCAGGCCGAAGCGCGAGATGCGACCGACCTGTACGCGGGCGCGGTCGGCTTCCAGGCATTCACGGACCTTTTCTTCCACGGCGCGCTGGTTCTTGGCCGGGGTCATGTCGATGAAGTCGATGACGATCAGGCCGCCGATGTCGCGCAGGCGCAACTGACGGGCAATTTCTTCGGCCGCTTCAAGGTTGGTCTGCAGGGCGGTTTCTTCGATGTCGCTGCCTTTGGTGGCGCGCGCCGAGTTGATGTCGATGGACACCAGGGCTTCGGTCGGGTCGATGACGATGGAGCCGCCGGACGGCAGTTCGACGACGCGCTGGAAAGCGGTCTCGATCTGGCTTTCGATCTGGAAACGGTTGAACAGCGGAACGCTGTCTTCGTAGAGCTTGATCTTGCTGGCGTACTGCGGCATCACCTGGCGAATGAAGGTCAGGGCTTCGTCCTGGGCTTCGACGCTGTCGATCAGCACTTCGCCGATGTCCTGGCGCAGGTAATCGCGGATGGCGCGGATGATCACGTTGCTTTCCTGGTAGATCAGGAACGGCGCGGAGCGATCCAGCGAGGCTTCTTTGATGGCGGTCCACAGTTGCAGCAGGTAATCGAGGTCCCACTGCATTTCTTCGCTGCTGCGGCCCAGGCCGGCAGTGCGCACGATCAGGCCCATGTCGGCAGGTGCGACCAAGCCATTGAGGGCTTCACGCAGTTCGTTGCGCTCTTCGCCTTCGATGCGGCGGGAGATGCCGCCGGCACGCGGGTTGTTCGGCATCAGGACCAGGTAACGGCCAGCCAGGCTGATGAAGGTGGTCAGGGCGGCGCCCTTGTTGCCACGTTCTTCTTTTTCGACCTGAACGATGACTTCCTGGCCTTCGCTCAGGACGTCCTTGATGTTGACGCGGCCTTCAGGGGCCTTCTTGAAGTATTCGCGGGAGATTTCTTTGAGGGGCAGGAAGCCGTGGCGCTCGGAGCCGAAATCGACAAAGGCAGCCTCAAGGCTTGGTTCGATGCGAGTAATCCGGCCTTTATAGATGTTGGCCTTCTTCTGCTCGCGTGCACCGGATTCGATATCCAGGTCGTAGAGGCGCTGGCCATCTACCAGTGCAACACGCAACTCTTCGGGTTGAGTTGCGTTAATCAGCATTCTTTTCATGTAGTACCGTCGGTTTCCGGGCTGCCGGAAACGGCGTTCGGCACACACGACTTCTCACGGTCGGTGTCAGGTGCGTCCTGGAGATGGCAAGGCCACTCCAGTGTCCAGCGAGTTCGACCCAATGATGGCGAAGTCGCGACGGACGCGTCCTGCTTGCTGGTACTCAAGCACTCAGTCAGGAGGAGGAATCAACCGGCGCCTGTGGACGAGATGAAGCGTCTAAATATAAGCCTAGTGCTACACAGTCCGACGGTTGTACATCTCCACCCTACACGTATCCCTGATAATTCGGGTGCTGCCGCGCGCAGAATCCGCAGCGGGTTGGCATTTACCGTGAGCTCCGGAAGGGGAGGTCACGCATCATGGCTAATTTAGGCGTTGTTTCCGAAGCATTCGCTCGGGGTCGTTCGCAGCTGACTGCACTTTGTGAACTGGCCGTGAATGTGGCGCGCAAGGCGAGTCAAAACTCTGCTTTGCGGCGTATTTCAGGCCTCATGTCACCTGCGCTCGTTACACCTGAAAACTCTACCGTTACGTAGCGAAAGCCCCGTAGGACGGCCTCTCGTCCTCGTGAATTGCGTTGGTCAGGGCCGGTTTTTGACCGTTAGTCCACTGTCCAGCCACTTTTGGCGGCGTTCGCGACTATAGCAGCAATGATTAAGTGCTTCAATTCCATAAAAAATTGTTATGATCGCCGCCATGACAACTACTGCCCCTTCGACCCCAGCCGTTCAACTGCTCGAGGTCTCGCCGGAATATGCCGGCCAACGAATCGATAATTTCCTGCTGGCCCGGCTCAAAGGCGTGCCCAAGACCTTGATCTACCGCATTTTGCGCAAAGGCGAAGTGCGGGTGAACAAAGGTCGGATCAAGCCCGAATACAAGCTCCAGGCCGGTGACATCGTGCGCCTGCCGCCGGTTCGCGTGCCCGAGCGCGATGAGCCGGTGCCCCTGGCCCAGGGTCTTCTGCAGCGCCTTGAAGCATCGATTGTCTATGAAGACAAAGCCCTGATCGTGATCAACAAGCCTGCGGGCATTGCGGTTCACGGCGGCAGCGGCCTGAATTTCGGTGTGATCGAAGCCTTTCGTCAGTTGCGTCCGGACGCCAAGGAGCTGGAACTGGTCCATCGCCTCGACCGCGACACCTCCGGCCTGCTGATGATCGCCAAGAAGCGCAGCATGTTGCGTCACCTGCACGAGCAATTGCGCGGCGACGGCGTCGACAAGCGCTACATGGCGCTGGTGCGTGGCCGCTGGGAAACGTCCATCAAGCAAGTCCGGGCGCCGTTGCTCAAGAGCAACCTGCGTTCCGGCGAGCGCATGGTCGAAGTCAACGAGGAGGGCAAGGAGGCGCTGACGGTGTTCAAGGTGCTGCGTCGCTTCGACGACTTTGCCACCCTGATCGAGGCCAAGCCCGTGACTGGGCGTACCCACCAGATCCGTGTCCACACCTTGCACGCCGGGCATTGCATTGCCGGTGACAGTAAATATGGCGATGACGATTTCACCAAGGAAATCCGCGACCTGGGCGGTAAGCGCCTGTTCCTCCATGCTTATATGCTGACCGTGCCGCTGCCCGATGGTGGCGAACTGAAGTTGCAGGCTCCGGTGGATGACATGTGGGCCAAGACCGTGGAGCGGTTGAGTGCATCCTGACTACAAGTTGCTGATCTTCGATTGGGACGGCACTCTGGCCAACTCCATTGGTCGGATCGTGGAGGCGATGCATGTCGCTTCGGACCGCATGGCGTTTGCCCGATGCGACGACTTGGCGGTGAAAGGCATCATCGGTCTCGGATTGCCAGAAGCCATTCGCAGCCTGTACCCGGACATTGACGACAATGAGCTGGTGGTTTTCCGCCAGCATTACGCTGATCACTACATCGCGCTGGACGCCGAGCCTTCACCATTGTTCGATGGCGTGGCGGTTACGCTGGAGGCTCTGCGGGCCGAGGGCTATCACCTGGCTGTCGCGACCGGCAAGGCTCGTCGCGGACTGGATCGAGTGCTCAAGTCCTATGGTTGGGAGGATTATTTCGATATCACCCGTGCCGCAGACGAAACCGCCAGCAAGCCGCATCCGTTGATGCTCAAGCAGATCCTGACGCACTGCAACGTGCGACCGGATCAGGCGCTGATGGTGGGGGATTCGTCATTCGACCTGCAGATGGCGCGCAACGCCGGCATGGGTTCGGTGGCGGTCAGCTACGGGGCGCAAACGATCGAGGCGCTACGGGCGTTCGAGCCGCGACTGGCCATTGATCATTTTCCTGAGTTGCACGCCTGGCTGAGCCGGCGGGCCCTTTAAGTTTCGCTGGGGATTCACGCATGACCGATGAATGGAAAGCACCCGTCAAGGCGAGCGCCGAGAGCGAGGATGGCAAAAGCTGGAAGCTGTTGGAAAAAACCTTGCTCGCCAGCGTGCAGGAACAACGTCGCTCCCGTCGCTGGGGCATCTTCTTCAAGTTGCTGACCTTTACTTATCTCTTTGTTGCGTTGGCGCTGTTCACGCCGCTGATGGATATGGAAAAAAGCGCTGTCGCCGGCTCGGCGTACACCGCCTTGATCAATATCGAAGGCATGATCGCTGACAAAGAGCCTGCCAGTGCCGACAACATTGTCGGTAGCCTGCGGGCCGCCTTCGAGGACTCGAAGGTCAAGGGCGTGGTGCTGCGCATCAACAGTCCAGGCGGTAGCCCGGTGCAGTCGGGGTACGTTTACGACGAGATCGTTCGCTTGCGCGCATTGCACCCCAATACCAAGGTGTATGCGGTCATTTCCGACCTCGGTGCTTCCGGTGCCTATTACATTGCCAGTGCGGCGGACCAGATCTATGCCGACAAGGCCAGCCTGGTGGGCTCCATCGGTGTGACGGCGGCCGGCTATGGCTTTGTCGGGACCATGGAGAAGTTGGGTGTGGAGCGTCGGGTGTATACCTCCGGCGAGCATAAATCCTTCCTTGATCCGTTCCAGCCGCAAAAGCCTGAAGAGGCCGCTTTTTGGCAGAGCGTGCTCGACACGACCCACAAGCAGTTCATTGCCAGCGTCAAGAAGGGGCGGGGCGAGCGCCTGAAGGACAAGGAGCATCCGGAGTTGTTCTCCGGGCTGGTCTGGTCGGGGGAGCAGGCATTGCCGCTGGGCCTGATCGACGGCTTGGGCAGTGCCAGTTCGGTGGCGCGGGATGTGATCGGTCAGAAGGACCTGGTGGACTTCACGATCGAAGAGTCACCGTTCGATCGTTTCTCGAAAAAGCTGGGGGCAAGCATTGCCGAGCATCTGGCGATGTGGATGGGTTTCCAGGGGCCTGCACTGCGCTAGCTCCTTGTTTCGCGCGATCTTCTGTGGCGGGGAAATTTGCTGTGGGAGCAAAGCTTGCTCGCGATGAACGATAACTCGGCTGGCCTGCACCATCGCAGCGCCTGCATCGCGGGCAAGCCTTGCTCCCACAAATAGCCCCCCTCGCCACATGTTGTATGTTGGCTCAGGGAACCTGCACGCCCTCGGCCAGCAACATATCCACAAGACGAATCAGTGGCAGGCCGATCAGGCTGGTGGCGTCCGGCCCTTCGGTGCTCTGGAACAGGCTCACGCCAAGTCCCTCGGCCTTGAAACTGCCGGCGCAGTCGTAAGGTTGCTCGGCCCGCAGGTAGCGCTCGACGCGCTCTGGGTCCAGGGTACGCATGTTGACGGTAAACGGAATGCAGTCGACCTGGCAGGCGCCGGTCTGGCTGTTGAGCAGTGCCAGGCCGGTCAGGAACGTGACCTTGGTGCCGCTGGCAGCCAGCAGTTGCTCGCGAGCGTTCTCGAAGGTGTGAGGCTTGCCCAGGATGCGTTCGCCGAGCACGGCGACCTGGTCTGAACCGATGATCAGGTGTGCCGGGTGGCTGTCGGCCAGTGCCAGGGCTTTTTCCCGGGCCAGGCGCTTGACCAGTTCAAGGGCGGGCTCGCCGGGGCGATGGCTTTCGTCGATGTCGGGTGAGCTGCAGACGAACGGCAGTCCCAATCGGGCAAGCAATTCCCGGCGATAGACCGAGCTTGAGGCAAGTAATAAAGGCAGCATGGGCGGCTCCAAAAGGCAGGGGCGAATTCTAGCGAGGCGCGCAAGTGACGGACAGGGCTGAATTTCCTTTGACATGGCCGGGGGCATCCCTATAATGCTGCGCCTATGTTGAATGACCCGATTCCACCTCACGTTGACCCGCGCAAATTGGCTGACCGTGGCACCACCCTTCAAGGTGAACTGCTGCTGGCCAATTTGAAGAGACTCTGCGACCCGCTTTCCGACGATGTCGGTACGGTCCAGGCCAAATTCGTTTTTGAACGAGATGAACGTAAATCTGTGGTAATCCACAGCTTTATCGACACTGAAGTCAAAATGGTTTGCCAGCGTTGTCTTGAGCTGGTCACCCTGCCGATCCACAGCGAATGCAGTTACGCCGTGGTGAAGGAGGGTGCGAATACCCAGTCGTTGCCGAAAGGTTATGACGTGCTGGAACTGGGCGAAGATCCATTGGATCTGCAGTCACTGATCGAGGAGGAGCTTCTGCTCGCCTTGCCCATTGTGCCTGCTCATCATCCGGAAGAATGCCAGCAGCCGGCGGGAGCAGATGAGCCCGAACCGAGCGAGGACGAGGTAACGCGGTCCAACCCGTTCAGTGTATTGGCGCAGTTAAAGCGTGACCCAAACGTTTAGGAGTTAATCAATTATGGCTGTTCAGCAGAACAAAAAATCCCGCTCTGCCCGTGACATGCGCCGTTCGCACGACGCTCTCGAGGCTAGCACCCTGTCCGTAGAAAAAACCACTGGTGAAGTTCACCTGCGTCACCACGTATCGCCAGAAGGCGTATACCGTGGCCGTAAAGTGATCGACAAGGGCGCCGACGAGTAATCACTTGTCCGCTCAAGTCATCGCGATTGACGCAATGGGCGGGGACTTCGGTCCCCGCAGCATTGTTCAGGCCAGCCTTGCTTGTCTGAATGCTACACCCTCGCTGCACCTGACCCTCGTCGGTCAACCCTCCCTCCTGGAAGAAATGCTCAGCGGCCAATCGGCTGTCGATCGCGCGCGCCTGACGATTGCCCCGGCGTCCGAAATCATCACCATGGACGAAAAACCGGCCCAGGTCCTGCGTGGCAAACCTGACGCCTCGATGCGGGTGGCCCTTGAGCTGCTGCGCGATGGCAAGGTCCAGGCATGTGTCAGTGCCGGCAATACCGGTGCGCTGATGGCGCTGTCGCGCTACGTACTCAAGACCTTGCCGGGGATCGACCGACCCGCGATGGTGGCGGCGATTCCGACTCAGCGTGGGTTTTGCCAGTTGCTCGACCTGGGGGCCAACGTCGATTGCAGTGCCGAGCATTTGCTGCAATTTGCGGTGATGGGCTCGGTCGCGGCGCAAACCCTGGGCATCGTGCGCCCTCGTGTGGCGTTGCTGAACATCGGCACCGAAGACATCAAGGGCAACCAGCAGGTCAAGCTGGCGGCCACGCTGCTGCAGGGCGCGCGCGGCATCAACTACATCGGCTTCGTCGAAGGCGATGGCTTGTACCGTGGCGAGGCCGATGTGGTGGTGTGCGATGGCTTCGTTGGCAATATCCTGCTCAAGTCCAGCGAAGGCCTGGCGACCATGATCGGCCAGCGCATCGAGGCCTTGTTCAAGCAGGGCTTCGCCTCGCGGGTAGTTGGCGCCCTGGCACTGCCGTTGATGCGTCGGTTGCAGGCCGACCTGGCGCCGGCGCGGCACAACGGTGCGAGTTTTCTCGGGTTGCAGGGAATCGTGATCAAGAGCCACGGTTCGGCGGGCGTGCAGGGGTTCCAGAGCGCGATCAACCGGGCAGTGATCGAGATCCAGGAAAACCTGCCGGAGCGCTTGCGTGGTCGCCTCGAGGATTTGTTAACTTAGGCGTTTTCGTCCGACAATGCTTAAATGTGACCGGTCGGTTCAAGCCGCCATCCAACTTTCAGTTTGCTAACGCCCCCAGGGGCGTCAATTTTTGACGACAAGATCATTAGGGGCTTTGTTTTCATGTCTGCTTCCCTCGCATTCGTCTTTCCAGGACAGGGCTCGCAGTCCCTCGGCATGCTGGCCGAGCTGGGCGCGCAATACCCGCTGATCCTCGAAACATTCAAAGAAGCTTCCGCTGCGCTCGGCTATGACCTCTGGGCACTGACCCAGCAAGGGCCGGAAGAGCGCCTCAATCAAACCGATAAAACCCAACCAGCCATTCTGACCGCCTCGATCGCATTGTGGCGCCTGTGGCTGGCTGAAGGCGGCGCGCGCCCGGCATTCGTTGCCGGTCACAGCCTGGGCGAATACAGCGCCCTCGTAGCCGCTGGCAGCCTGAGCCTGGGCGACGCGGTGAAACTGGTGGAGCGTCGTGGCCAGTTGATGCAGGAAGCGGTTCCGGCCGGGCAGGGCGGCATGGCCGCGATCCTCGGCCTGGAAGACGCCGATGTGCTGGCCGCCTGTGCCGAAGCGGCGCAAGGCGATGTGGTCAGTGCGGTGAACTTCAACTCCCCGGGCCAAGTGGTCATCGCCGGCGCCAAGGCCGCTGTCGAGCGTGCCATCGAGGGCTGCAAGGCCCGTGGTGCCAAGCGCGCCATGCCGTTGCCGGTCAGCGTGCCGTCGCACTGCGAGCTGATGCGTCCGGCTGCCGAGCGCTTTGCCGAATCCATCGCCGCCATCGACTGGAAGGCCCCGCAGATCCCTGTGGTGCAGAACGTCAGTGCCAGCGTGGCGCCGGATCTCGAGACCCTCAAGCGTGATCTGCTGGAGCAACTCTACAAGCCGGTTCGCTGGGTCGAATCGGTGCAGACCCTGGCGGCCAAGGGCGCGACCGAGCTGGTCGAATGCGGCCCTGGCAAAGTGCTGGCAGGCCTGAACAAACGCTGCGCCGAAGGCGTGTCGACTTCCAACCTCAACACCCCAGACGCCTTCGCTGCCGCCCGTGCAGCGCAGGCCTGAACAGGAGAAGCTTGCATGAGTCTGCAAGGTAAAGTTGCACTGGTGACCGGTGCAAGCCGTGGCATCGGCCAGGCCATCGCCCTGGAACTGGGTCGTCAAGGCGCCATCGTTATCGGCACCGCGACGTCCGCTTCGGGCGCCGAGCGTATCGCTGCGACCCTGAAGGAAAACGGCATCCAAGGCACCGGCCTTGAGCTGAACGTCACCAGCGACGAATCCGTTGCGGCGGTGCTGGCAAGCATTCAGGAGCAGTTCGGTGCGCCGGCGATCCTGGTCAATAATGCCGGTATCACCCGCGATAACCTGATGATGCGCATGAAAGATGACGAATGGTTCGACGTCGTCGACACCAACCTGAACAGTCTGTATCGGCTGTCCAAGGGCGTTTTGCGTGGCATGACCAAGGCTCGCTGGGGTCGAATTATCAGTATCGGTTCGGTTGTGGGTGCCATGGGCAACGCAGGCCAAGTAAACTATGCTGCGGCGAAGGCCGGTCTGGAAGGTTTCAGCCGTGCGCTGGCGCGTGAAGTGGGTTCGCGCTCGATTACGGTAAACTCGGTTGCACCGGGTTTCATCGACACCGACATGACCCGTGAACTGCCAGAAGCACAGCGTGAAGCCTTGTTGACGCAGATTCCGCTGGGTCGTCTGGGGCAAGCTCAAGAAATCGCGTCCGTGGTCGCTTTTCTTGCGTCGGACGGTGCGGCATACGTGACCGGGGCTACAATCCCGGTAAACGGCGGGATGTACATGAGTTAAATGTGACGGATTGCTTCAAAAAAATGTCATACGAGCTGTCTAAAATCCGTTATAAAGCTGCAATCAATTTATAGACGGCGGGCCGCAGGGTTTGAGGAGTGAAGCTTTCGGTTGAAAAACCGAAAAGTTCTTCTATACACTTACCCACTGGCCAGCTGCCTGAATTTGTCCATTAGGAGTGAAAACAAGGTATGAGCACCATCGAAGAGCGCGTCAAGAAAATCGTTGCCGAGCAACTGGGCGTTAAAGAAGAAGAAGTTGTGAACACCGCTTCCTTCGTTGAAGACCTGGGTGCCGACTCCCTTGACACTGTTGAGCTGGTGATGGCTCTGGAAGAGGAATTCGAGACCGAGATTCCTGACGAAGAAGCTGAGAAGATCACTACTGTACAAGCTGCTATCGACTACGTTACCAGCCACCAGGCGTAATCGTTTTTAGTCGTCGCTAGCTGTCATGGAAAAACCGCACTGCCATCACGGCGTGCGGTTTTTTCTTTAGGCCTGATGCAAAGTCGTCATTAGAAAAAGGAGAGTGCTGTGTCGCGTAGACGCGTCGTAGTCACCGGTATGGGTATGTTGTCGCCACTGGGCACGGATGTGCCGAGCAGTTGGCAGGGCATTCTGGCTGGCCGCAGTGGCATTGGTCTGATCGAACACACCGACCTTTCTGCCTATTCCACCCGTTTTGGCGGCTCGGTAAAGGGCTTCAATGTCGAGGAATACCTGTCGGTCAAGGAAGCTCGCAAGCTTGACCTGTTCATTCAATACGGCTTGGCAGCCGGTTTCCAGGCAGTGCGCAACGCCGGGCTGGAAGTCACCGACGCCAACCGTGAACGCATCGGCGTGGCCATGGGTTCGGGTATTGGCGGCTTGACCAATATCGAAGAAACCAGCCGCACGCTGCACGAATCGGGGCCGCGACGGATTTCTCCGTTCTTCGTGCCGGGCTCGATCATCAACATGATTTCCGGTTTCCTGTCCATCCACCTGGGTGCCCAGGGACCCAACTACGCCATTGCCACGGCGTGCACCACCGGTACCCACTGCATCGGCATGGCCGCGCGCAACATCATGTACGACGAAGCCGACGTGATGATCGCCGGTGGCGCCGAGATGGCGGCTTGCGGCCTGGGCATGGGTGGCTTTGGCGCTTCCCGCGCGCTGTCGACCCGCAACGATGAGCCCGCCCGCGCGAGCCGGCCGTGGGACAAGGGCCGCGATGGCTTCGTACTGTCCGACGGTGCCGGTGCGCTGGTGCTCGAGGAGCTGGAGCACGCCAAGGCGCGCGGCGCGACCATCTATGCCGAGCTGATCGGCTTTGGCACCAGTGGCGATGCGTACCACATGACGTCGCCACCGGCCGATGGCGCCGGTGCTGCCCGTTGCATCGCCAACGCCTTGCGTGATGCGAAACTCAACGGCGAGCAGGTGCAGTACATCAACGCCCACGGCACTTCGACCCCGGCCGGCGACCTGGCCGAAGCCCAGGCGATCAAGACCGTGTTCGGCGAGCACGCGTACAAGCTGGCGGTCAGCTCGACCAAGTCCATGACCGGTCACCTGCTGGGTGCGGCAGGGGCGGTGGAAGCGATCTTCAGCGTCCTGGCGATCAACAGCCAGACAGCGCCGCCGACCATCAACCTCGATGAGCCGGACGAAGGCTGCGACCTGGACTTCGTGCCGCACACTGCCCGCAGCATGGACATCGATGTGGTGCTGTCCAACTCCTTCGGCTTTGGCGGGACCAACGGTTCGCTGGTGTTCCGCCGGTTCGCCGGTTGATGGAAAGCTGGGTCGACGGTCAGCCGGCCGACGTCCTGTCGCTGAAAGATCGCGGCCTGGCTTACGGCGATGGGTTGTTCGAGACCCTCGCCGTGCACGATGGCGCGCCAGTGTTGCTGGAGCGTCACCTGCAACGCCTGGAAACCGGTTGCCGGCGGTTGGCGATCAACGTCGACATGAGCGCGTTGAGCGCCGAGCTGAATACCTATGCCCGGTGCCTGGACGCCGGCGTGCTGAAGCTGATCGTGACCCGTGGCGACAGTCTGCGCGGTTATGCCGCAGATCCCTCGACCCCGGCCCGGCGCATCCTGCAAGGGAACCCACCAGCCGCTTATCCCGCCGCCCATGCCGAACAAGGCGTTCTGCTGTTTCCTTGCAGCGTGCGGTTGTCCGAGCAGCCCTTGCTCGCCGGCCTCAAGCACCTCAATCGCCTGGAACAAGTGCTGGCTCGTGCCGAATGGAGCGATGGGCAGTACGCCGAAGGCCTGATTCTGGATACCTCCGGGCGGGTGATCGAAGGTGTGTTCAGCAACCTGTTCCTGGTGCGCGATGGCGTGTTGTTCACGGCGGACCTGAGCCGTTGCGGCGTGGCCGGCGTGATGCGCGCAGAATTATTGTTTCAAGCCAAGTCCCTGGGCATCGCCACGCAAATCACGGACATCAGTCTCGAACAGCTGCACCAGGCTGATGAAGTCTTCGTCTGCAACAGCGTTTATGGCGTGTGGCCGGTACGCGGATGCGGTTCGGCGCGCTGGTCGGTTGGCCCGCTCACCCGTAAACTGCAAACCCTTGCCCGTGCGCTATTGGATGTTTGATTCGTGAGACGTAAATTCTTGCTGCTGCTGGAGACCGGACTGGTTCTGGCAGGGCTGTTGTTGGGCGCTTCGGCCTGGAAGATTCATTCGGCGCTGCAACAGCCGCTGAACATCACCCAGGAAGAATTGCTGGACGTGCCCAACGGGACCACCCCGACCGGAACCCTCAAGCGCCTCGAAGCCGATGGCCTGATCAAGGACGCTTTCTGGCTGCGGATCTATTGGCGCTTCAATCTCGCTGGCCAGCCGTTGCACTCCGGTGAATATCGGATGGTGCCGGGCATGACCATGGAAGGTCTGATCGGTGTCTGGAAGCGCGGCGAAGTGGTGCAGTACAGCGTAACGCTGGTGGAGGGCTGGAACTTCCGCCAGGTGCGCGCCGCACTGGCCAAGGATGAAAAGCTCCAGCAGACCCTCACCGGCCTGAGCGACAGCCAGGTCATGGACCGTCTTGGTCACTCCGGGATATTTCCCGAAGGCCGGTTCTTCCCGGACACCTATCGCTTCGTGCGCGGCACCTCGGATGTCGACCTGCTGCAAAAAGCCTACGACCGCCTGGAAGACGTGCTCGCCAAAGAGTGGGCGCAACGTGCCGCCGATGTGCCTTACACCCAGCCATATCAGGCGCTGATCATGGCGTCCCTGGTGGAGAAGGAAACCGGTGTGCCCCAGGAACGCGGGCAGATTGCCGGCGTCTTTGTGCGGCGCATGCGCCTGGGCATGCTGCTGCAGACCGACCCCACGGTGATCTATGGCCTGGGCGAGCGCTACACCGGCAAACTCACCCGCGCCCATCTGAAAGAAGAGAACCCCTATAACACCTACTTGATCCCGGGCTTGCCGCCGACGCCGATTGCGATGGTGGGGCGCGAAGCGATTCATGCGGCATTGAACCCGGTGTCGGGCAACAGCCTTTACTTCGTCGCGCGCGGTGACGGCAGCCACGTGTTTTCCGATGACCTGGAGTCGCACAACAACGCGGTGCGTGAATTCCAACTCAAGCGCCGTGCCGATTACCGCTCCAGCCCGGCCCCGGCAACGCCGGACGAACAGGCACCCATTCCCGCGGCGTCACCCGACACGGCGCCCGACGCTGTACCCCAGGTGCCGCCCCAAGTGCCTGCTCCCGAACCGGATGCCAGCGAGCCGCCGAGCCCGTAATGACTTTGATTAAGGATCGCCTGTGACTGGCTTGTTTATAACGCTGGAAGGCCCGGAAGGCGCCGGCAAGAGCACTAACCGCGAATACCTGGCCGAACGCCTGCGGGCTGCCGGCATCGAGGTGGTGTTGACCCGCGAGCCGGGCGGTACGCCGCTGGCCGAGCGAATTCGCGAGGTGCTGCTGGCACCCATTGAAGAGGTCATGAACCCCGACACCGAGCTGTTGCTGGTGTTCGCGGCCAGGGCACAGCATCTGGCCGAGGTGATTCGCCCGGCGCTGGCCCGCGGCGCGGTGGTGCTCTGCGATCGTTTTACCGATTCGACCTATGCCTACCAGGGCGGCGGCCGGGGCTTGTCCGTGGAGCGCATCGCCGCGTTGGAAACCTTCGTCCAGGGTGACCTGCGACCAGACCTGACCCTGGTGTTCGACCTGCCGGTGGAAATCGGCCTGGCCCGCGCCAGTGCCCGTGGCCGGCTGGATCGTTTCGAGCTTGAGGGCCAGGCTTTCTTCAACGCCGTGCGCAGTGCCTTCCTGAGTCGCGCCAAGGCCGCCCCGGCGCGTTACCTGCTGATCGATGCGGCGCAACCGCTGGCTCAGGTCCAACAGTCCCTGGACGGCTTGCTGCCGCGTTTGCTGGAGCGTGTCCGTGGCTGAAGCCTATCCCTGGCAAGACAGCCTCTGGCAGCAACTGGCCGGTCGTGCCCAGCATGCCCATGCCTATCTGTTGCATGGCCCGGCCGGCATCGGCAAGCGGGCACTGGCCGAGCGCCTGATGGCCAGCCTGCTGTGCCAGCGTCCGGGTGTCTCGAACGCCTGTGGCGAGTGCAAGTCCTGCCTGCTGCTCAGGGCCGGCAGCCATCCCGACAATTATGTGCTGGAACCGGAAGAGGCGGACAAGGCGATCAAGGTCGACCAGGTTCGGGACCTGGTCAGCTTCGTGGTCCAGACCTCACAGATGGGCGGGCGCAAGGTGGTGCTGATCGAGCCCGTCGAGTCGATGAACATCAACGCTGCCAACGCCTTGCTTAAAAGTCTCGAAGAACCTTCTGGCGACACCGTGCTGTTGCTGGTCAGCCACCAGCCGAGTCGCTTGCTGCCGACCATCAAGAGTCGCTGCGTGCAACAGGCCTGCCCGCTGCCGAGCGAGGCGATGAGCTTGCAGTGGCTGGCCCAGGCCTTGCCCGACAGCAGCGACGAAGAGCGTGTCGAGCTGCTGACCCTGGCGGCCGGCTCGCCCCTGGCGGCTGTCAGCCTTCAGGCCCAGGGCGTGCGTGAGCAGCGGGCCTTGGTGGTGGACGGGGTCAAGAAACTGCTCAAGCAGCAACAATCCCCCACGCAATTGGCCGAGGGCTGGAACGCCATCCCGTTACTCCTGCTGTTTGACTGGTTCTGCGACTGGTCGAGCCTGATCCTGCGTTACCAGTTGACCGAGGACGAGGCCGGCCTGGGGTTGGCGGACATGCGCAAGGTGATCCAGTACCTGGCGCAAAAAAGCAGCCAGGATAAAATCTTGAACATTCAGGACTGGATTCTTGCCCAACGTCAGAAGGTGTTGGGCAAAGCGAACCTCAATCGGGTGCTGTTGCTCGAGGCGCTGTTGGTGCAGTGGGCGAGTTTGCCTGGTCGAAACTGACAGGTACCGCCTAAACTCAGCTCAATCGCAGCGGAGATCAGCATGAACGAACCTGTCAGTCCCGGGCCACGCAACGGCATCCTGTCCCTGACCATCAAGGACAAATCGGTGCTTTACGCCGCCTACATGCCCTTCATCAAGAACGGCGGCCTGTTCATTCCGACCAACAAAAGTTATCGCTTGGGCGATGAAGTGTTCATGCTCTTGAGCCTGATGGATGAATCGGAAAAGATCCCGGTCGCCGGCAAGGTGATCTGGATAACTCCCAAAGGCGCCCAGGGCAACCGGGCCGCCGGCGTCGGTGTGCAATTCAGCGACGGCGACAATTCCGCCCGCAATCAGATCGAAACCCACTTGGCCGGCTCCCTGAAGTCCGACCGTCCCACCCATACGATGTAGCCCGGCCTTTTATGCTTGTAGATTCCCATTGTCACCTTGACCGTCTCGACCTCGCTGCCCATGGCGGCTCCCTGGATGCTGCGCTGGACGCGGCCCGTGAACGGGGTGTCGGTCATTTCCTGTGCATTGGCGTCAGCGTCGACAACGCCGCCGACGTCAAGGCGCTGGCCGAACGTTATGCCGATGTCGATTGCTCGGTCGGTGTCCACCCGCTGGATGTCCAGCCCGACGCCGCGCCGGCGCTCGATTGGCTGTTGCGTGAGCTGGACCATCCACGGGTAGTCGCCATCGGCGAAACCGGCCTGGACTATCACTACGAACCGGAAGCCGCCGACGTGCAGCAGGCGTCGTTCCGGCTGCACCTGGAGGCCGCCCGGCAAACCGGCAAGCCGGTGATCATCCACACCCGTGGCGCCCGGGCCGACACCCTGGCCTTGCTGCGTGACGCCGCGCTGCCCCAGGCCGGGGTGCTGCATTGCTTCACCGAAGACTGGGACATGGCCAAGGCCGCCCTGGACATGGGCTATTACATTTCCTTGTCCGGGATTGTCACGTTCCGCAATGCCGATGCATTGCGCGACGTTGCCAGCAAGGTGCCGGCTGATCGGCTGTTGGTGGAGACCGACTCGCCTTACCTGGCGCCCATTCCCTATCGTGGCAAGCCGAACCTTCCGCAATACGTACGGGAAGTGGCAGAGTTTCTGGCGATGCTGCGCGGTGAGTCCTACGAACGGTTTGCCGAGCAGACGACGGAAAATTTTAAGCAATTGTTTCCGCTGGCTCATGTGCGTCCGGCGCAAGCCTGAATTCCATGCAAAAAAAACCCGGGTTCTGGGGGGTGAATCCGGGTTAAGACCATTAGGAGTAAAACAAAGGTACGCGGTCCGTTGGTACCTTCATCAGCGCGTCACTTGGGGGAGATGTCGCGCCGACAGTTCAAGTATTGATCAGTATGCCAACCCGTCCAGTCTGGCCGGGGCGGTTTTTAAACAAATTTGGAATACGCTCGCTTCGGATAAGTTCTCACTGTCGCCAAAGCTCGCAGGCGCGGCGCATTGGCGTGAGAAACGGCGAGCCGGGTGGGTACGGTTTTGTGAAGAACAGTGGCCGAGAACGGATGATCCGTGCATTTTTGCGTAAGTTAGGCATAATACCCGGCTTCGAATTTTGACCCTTCAGACCTTTTTCTTATGCACAAAGAACCCCGTAAGGTCCGTGAGTTTCGCCGCCGCGAGCAGGAAATTCTCGACACCGCGCTCAAGTTGTTCCTCGACCAGGGTGAAGACAGTGTCACCGTCGAGATGATTGCGGATGCCGTGGGTATCGGCAAAGGCACGATTTATAAACATTTCAAATCCAAGGCGGAGATCTACCTGCGCCTGATGCTCGACTACGAACGCGATTTGAACGAGCTGCTGCACTCGGCCGATGTGGACAAGGACAAGGAGGCCCTGTCCCGGGCCTACTTCGAGTTCCGCATGCGCGACCCGCAGCGCTACCGCTTGTTCGATCGCCTGGAAGAGAAGGTGGTCAAGGGCAACCAGGTGCCGGAAATGGTCGAGGAGCTGCACAAGATCCGCGCCTCGAACTTCGAACGCCTGACCCTGCTGATCAAGGGCCGGATCAGCGAAGGCAAGCTCGAAGACGTGCCGCCTTATTTCCATTACTGCGCTGCCTGGGCGCTGGTGCACGGTGCGGTGGCGCTGTATCACTCGCCGTTCTGGAGCAACGTGCTGGAAGACCAGGAAGGTTTCTTCCAGTTCCTGATGGACATCGGCGTGCGCATGGGCAACAAGCGCAAGCGCGATACCGACGTCCCGAGCAGCTAAGGCCGCACAGGCCAAGACATTCAGCTGTCTTATTGCGCCATGTCCGCTTACATGGCGCAGTGTCCCAGTAATATACTCAGGCTTGGGTCTTGCGGAATCTTGATTTCTAGGTCAATTTTCGCGAGTCCGATTTTTCTCGTGCCGGAGTGATCCATGATCGTTGACCGTCAAGGCAGGCGTTTCCGTAATCTGCGGATAAGCCTGACCTCCGCCTGCAATTACGCCTGTACCTACTGCGTGCCTGACGGCAAGCGGTTGGTGGCTGCGCAGGATGAACTGTCGGCCGAGGCCATGGCGCGTGGCGTAGCCTATTTGATCGAGGCCGCCGGCATCGAGCGGCTGCGCATCACTGGCGGCGAACCGTTGGTCAGCCCCAAGCTCGAGCGTTTCATGACGGCGGTGGGGCAGATGGGGCTGGAGGACATCAGCCTGACCACCAATGGCCAGTTGCTGGCGAAAAAGCTGCCGTTGCTGGTAGACGCCGGTATCCGTCGTATCAATGTTTCCCTCGACACCCTGGACCCTGCCGCGTTTCGCAGTATCGCCCGTGGCGGCGACCTGGCGACCGTGCTTGATGGTATGGAGCAGGCCCGGGCCACCGGGATGAAGATCAAGGTCAACATGGTGCCGTTGCGCGGGCAGAACCTGGACCAGGTGATGCCTTTGCTCGAATACTGCCTGGAACGTGGCTATGAGTTGCGTTTCATCGAGTTGATGCGCATGGGCCATCTGGCCAGCGATTCCAACGCATTTTTGCAGCAGTTCGTCAGCCTTCAACAGTTGCTGAGCCTGATTGGCGATCAATACGAATACCTGCAAGCCGACGCCCCGGTGGATGCCACGGCGGTGCGCTATGAGATACCGGGGCTGGGTCACTTTGGCGTGATCGCCAACGAAAGCGTGCCGTTTTGCCGTACCTGTTCGCGCCTGCGGTTGTCTTCCACGGGCTGGCTGCACGGCTGCCTGTCGTCGAGTAACCGTCACTTCGTCGGCGACCTGCTGGACAAGCCCCGTCACCAGGCCTTGCCGGCGCTTCAGCGCTTGCTGGTCAAGGCGTTGGGGGACAAGCAGGAAGTGGCATTCTCCGGCGGCGCGACCATCATGAAAATCATCGGCGGCTGATCTATTGCTATCGCGGGCAAGCCTTGCTCCCACAAGTACGACGCTTACCATGTGGGAGCAAGGCTTGCCCGCGATAGCAATTTTCCATTCACTTGGATACATCTGCCCCCCATCTCGATGAGCTGGCGCAAAAGCTGCATCCCACGACCATTCGCCGGTTTTCCGACACCGGTTTTTGGAGGGTAGGATGCGTAGCCTGGTTTTGCTGCTGGCCGTTTTGGCGCTTGGTGGCTGCATGAATGTCAGCGACATGGGAGAGGGTGTTCGTTACCACATGAGCGACGCTGGCCTGCTGGACCATAGCGACAGCCGTCGTGTGAACAACCTGCGTATTCAGCCAGACTCGTTCATCTACATTGCCCAGGGCGCCTTTGCTCCGCCAGGCAGTGCCTATCCGCGTCCCAACGTCGTGGCCGAGGAAGCCTTCAATGGCTTCATCGAATATTTCCCCATGGTCCGTCGCGCCCGTGTTCCCGAAGGCCTCGACCAGGCCATGGGCGAAGCCCGTTCCGCCGGCGCCCATTATTTGCTGTACACCCGCTTCGCCAAGGCCGACAACCGCATTGGCAACACTGACGAATGGCAGGATGAAGAAGCCGTGGATCGTCTGGGCGTCGATACCAGCGTGATTCAAATCATGTTGATCGAGACCAGCACCCAGTATTTGATTGATACTGCACGGATCAAGAGTCGTGGCGGTTTACTGACGTTGCACGACAAGCAGCCACAAGACCTCATCGCCCCGCCTTTGCGTGAATATGCCCGCAGCCTGCTGGGGATGAGCAACGAATAAATGTAAGGAGTCACCATGAGCGGACCGCAAAAAGCCAATGACTTGCTGGGGCAGATCCCCAAGACCAAAGGCCTGCCGCCGGTCCACTTGTGGAACCCCGACTTCTGCGGCGACATCGACATGCGCATCGCCCGGGACGGCACCTGGTATTACCTGGGCACGCCCATCGGGCGCAAGCCGATGGTCAAGCTGTTCTCCACCATCATCCGCCGCGACGGCGATGATTACTTCCTGATTACCCCTGTGGAAAAAGTCGGCATCAAGGTCGATGACGCGCCGTTCGTGGCCGTGACCCTTGAGGTCGAAGGGCAGGGGGAAGGGCAGTTGTTGCGCTTCACCACCAATGTCGAGGAAACCACTGAGGCCGGTGCCGAGCATCCGCTGCGGGTGGTGATCGATCCCCAGACCCAGGAACCCGCGCCCTACGTGCATGTGCGCAGCAATCTCGAAGCACTGATCCATCGTAATGTGTTCTACCAACTGGTGGAGCTGGCGGTCAGCCGCGAGATCGACGGACAGCGCTGGTTGGGCGTGTGGAGCGGCGGCGAGTTTTTCCCTATCGGCCTGGAGCCCTGACCCCTTGCGGGAGTGATGGTTGACCCAACATCTGTGTCGGCTGGACGACTGCTATCGCGAGCAAGCTCGCTCCCACAGGGGTATGCAAAATTCAAATTGACACCCAATCATATGATGATTAGCGTGGGTCTCCAATAAGAGTGGCCCGCGGGGTTTTCATGTCCAGCAGTTTTCATGCATCGACCGTCGATTGGCTGGGGGGCTGGATAGCCGCCGGCCAGGTCAAGCCTGGGCAAACCATCAAGGTCGAAGCGGACTTGGGCGAGCAACTGGGCGTCAGTCGCACGGTGATTCGCGAGGCGATCAAGACCCTGGTGGCCAAAGGCATGCTGGAAGTCGGGCCGAAAGTCGGCACGCGGGTGTTGCCGGTGCGGCGCTGGAACCTGTTCGACCCTCAAGTGGTGGGCTGGCTGTCACGCAGCGGCCTGCCGGAAAACTTTGTCGACGACTTGCTGGACCTGCGTCGCACCATCGAGCCGATGGCGGTGCGCTGGGCCTGCGAGCGGGCCACGGCCGATCAGGTGCAGGCGATTCGCCTGGCCTACCATGCGCTGGAGCGAGCTGTGGACAGCGGCGCCGATTACAACCGTGCCGACCAGTTTTTCCATGAGTGCATCCTCGCTGCCAGCCATAATCAGTTCATCGAGCAAATGGTTCCGGCCCTGGGGGCGCTGCTGGCGGTGTCGTTCGAAGTATCGGCGGCCGACCCGGATGAGCTGCGCCGCACCTTGCCCATCCACAAGGACATCGCCGACGCCATCGCCGCCCGTGACGCGGCGCGGGGCGTCTGGGCCTGCATGACCCTGATCGATAACGCTGACCTGGCCATCAAACGCTTTTACCCCAATGTCATGGCCGGTCGAACAGACGCTGCCGGGCAAGCCGGGAACGGGAGATTTCAATGAAGTGGACGGCTGTGACGGAACACCGGGCGAAGTTGGGCGAGGGGCCCTTCTGGGACGAGCCGACCCAGGCGTTGTATTGGGTCGATATCGCCGGCAAGCAGGCACTGCGGTTGATTGGCGCCAACGTACAGATCTGGCAGATGCCCGAGCATGTGTCCGCTTTCATTCCGACCCAGAGTGGCGACGCCTTGGTGACCCTGAGCAGTGGGGTCTACCGCCTTGATCTCGATTCTCCGGGCCTGGAACCGCGCCTGACGCTGCTGTGCATGGCCGATCCCCAGCCAGGCAATCGTCCCAACGAGGCCCGTTGCGACGCCCAGGGTCAACTCTGGCTCGGCACCATGCAGAACAACATCGGTGACGAAGGCGAGGACTTGCCCATCGAGCGGCGCTCCGGCGGACTGTTTCGCGTCGCCGGTGATGGCCGGGTCATGCCCTTGTTGCGCGGGCTGGGTATTCCGAACACGTTGCTCTGGAGCCCCGACGGCACCACGGTGTATTTCGGCGACAGCCTGGATGGCACGTTGTATCGGCACTTTATCTACCCGGAAGGCAACCTGGCGCCTGCCGAAGTCTGGTTCGGCCCCCATCCCCGTGGCGGCCCGGATGGTTCGGCGATGGATGCCCGGGGCTATATCTGGAACGCCCGCTGGGACGGCAGTTGCTTGTTGCGGCTGAATCCGGACGGGCAGGTCGATCGGGTGATCGAACTGCCCGTCAGCCGCCCGACCAGTTGTGTGTTCGGCGGCGAAGACCTCAAGACGTTGTACATCACCAGCGCGGCGAGCCCATTGGGTCATCCGCTGGACGGTGCCGTGCTGTCGATGCGTGTCGACGTGCCTGGCGTGGCGTGTACAAGGTTTGCAGGCTGAATCCCAAAATATGGGATGTAAATATATATATTGAGATTATTTGGCGGCCGGGTTTATAGTCGGCTCCATCGGCAATACGCACTCACACTAAAAAAACAAAACAGGTGAAGTGATGCAACGATCTTTCCCCGTACGCCCCGGCGGCGTACGCCGGCCACTGTTCTTTCAAGCGCCTTTGCGCCGGTCATCCGTGGATGCCCGGTTTTTCTCGTGCCCGCGCGCAGGAGGCTTGAACCATGGCTGAGCCCTTGGTCTTGCCCCCCGTGCCGGAGCCACCGAAGGGCGAGCGCCTGAAAGACAAGGTCGTGCTGTTGACCGGTGCCGCCCAGGGCATTGGCGAGGCCATCGTCGCGGCGTTCGCGTCGCAACAGGCCCGGTTGGTGATCAGTGATATCCAGGCGCAGAAGGTTGAGGCGGTGGCCGCCCATTGGCGTGAACGCGGGGCCGATGTGCAAGCGCTGCAGGCCGATGTGTCGAAGCAGCAGGACTTGCAGGCCATGGCCCGGCGCGCGGTCGAGCTGCACGGTCGTATCGATGTGTTGGTCAACTGCGCTGGCGTCAATGTCTTCCGTGACCCGCTGGAAATGACCGAGGAGGACTGGCGTCGCTGCTTCGCCATCGATCTGGACGGCGCCTGGTACGGTTGCAAGGCCGTGTTGCCACAGATGATCGAGCAGGGCGTGGGCAGCATTATCAACATTGCCTCGGTCCATTCGTCCCACATCATTCCCGGCTGTTTCCCTTACCCGGTGGCCAAGCATGGCCTGCTCGGCCTGACTCGCGCCCTGGGCATCGAATACGCGCCAAAAGGGGTACGCGTCAACGCCATCGCCCCGGGTTATATCGAAACCCAACTGAACGTCGACTACTGGAACGGCTTTGCCGATCCCCATGCCGAACGCCAGCGTGCGCTGGATCTGCACCCGCCACGGCGCGTCGGGCAACCGATTGAAGTGGCAATGACGGCCGTGTTCCTGGCCAGTGACGAAGCACCGTTTATCAATGCCTCATGTATCACCATCGATGGGGGACGTTCGGTCATGTACCACGACTGAATATTCTTGGATTGCAGTGGGAAACTTCGCCTGTAATTCAATCATCATACGATATGACTATTCAGGCCTATGCTGTGTAGCAACTTGATGTAACCGCCCAGCCTGCGCATTTCCACCGACGGTGGAGCAGAACCCTGGACGTTTGGCTTTCAATAAAAAAAACAAGGAGTCAACTATGAAACATCGTCGTGGGATCCGTTCCCTGTGTCGCGCCGCCCTGGCGGTTACCGCGGTCAGTCTCAGCAGTCACTTGCTGGCGGCCGATGCGGTAAAAATTGGTTTCCTGGTCAAGCAGGCCGAGGAGCCTTGGTTCCAGACCGAATGGGCGTTTGCCGAGAAGGCGGCCAAGGATAAAGGCTTCCAGTTGATCAAGATCGCCGTGCCCGACGGCGAGAAAACCCTCTCGGCCATCGACAGCCTGGCCGCCAACGGGGCCAAGGGCTTCGTGATCTGCCCGCCGGACGTGTCCCTCGGCCCGGCCATCATGGCCAAGGCCAAGCTCAACGATCTCAAGGTGATTGCCGTGGACGACCGTTTCGTCGACGCCAGCGGCAAGTTCATGGAAGACGTGCCGTACCTGGGCATGGCCGCGTTCGAGGTGGGCCAGAAGCAGGGCGCCGCCATGGCCGCTGAAGCGAAAAAACGCGGCTGGGATTGGAAGGACACCTACGCGGTGATCAACACCTACAACGAATTGGACACTGGCAAGAAGCGCACCGACGGTTCGATAAAGTCTCTTGAAGATGCCGGTATGCCGAAAGATCACATCCTTACAGCCGCCCTGAAAACCCTCGACGTACCCGGCAGCATGGACTCCACTAACTCGGCCCTGGTGAAACTGCCAAGCGCCGCGAAAAACCTGATCATCGGTGGCATGAATGACAACACCGTGCTGGGCGGCGTGCGCGCCACCGAAGCCGCCGGGTTCAAGGCGGCCAATGTGATCGGCATCGGCATCAACGGCACTGACGCCATCGGTGAGTTGAAAAAACCCAACAGCGGCTTCTTCGGTTCGATGCTGCCTAGCCCGCACCTCGAAGGCTACAACACCGCCGCGATGATGTACGAGTGGATCACCACCGGCAAGGAGCCGCCGAAGTACACCGCCATGGACGAGGTGACGCTGATCACCCGGGAGAACTTCAAGCAAGAGCTGGAAAAGATCGGCCTGTGGAACTGACGGCCGGTTGATTCAAAAGCGGCCCTGGTCACTTGAGTGGCGGGGTCGCTTGATCTCTGTAAGTTCGAGGTGGTTATGCAAGCGCAAACAGCGACACGGCAACACAACATCGGCGGCAGCTTGCGATTCAACGGGATCGGCAAGTCCTTTCCCGGCGTGCAGGCGCTGGCCAATATCAGTTTCGTTGCCCATCCGGGGCAGGTCCATGCCTTGATGGGTGAAAACGGCGCCGGCAAGTCCACGCTGCTCAAGATTCTGGGCGGTGCCTACATCCCGAGCAGCGGCGACTTGCAGATCGGCGAGCAGACGATGGCGTTCAAGGGCACTGCCGACAGCATCGCCAGCGGTGTGGCGGTGATTCACCAGGAGCTGCACCTGGTGCCGGAAATGACCGTCGCTGAAAACCTGTTTCTCGGCCATTTGCCGGCGCGTTTCGGCCTGGTCAATCGTGGCGTGTTGCGCCAGCAGGCGCTGATGCTGCTCAAGGGCCTGGCCGACGAAATCGACCCGCAGGAAAAAGTCGGTCGCCTGTCCCTCGGCCAGCGCCAATTGGTGGAAATCGCCAAGGCCTTGTCCCGTGGTGCCCACGTCATTGCTTTCGACGAACCCACCAGTAGCCTGTCGGCCCGTGAAATCGACCGTTTGATGGCGATCATCGCCCGCCTGCGGGACGAGGGCAAAGTGGTGCTGTACGTCAGTCACCGCATGGAGGAGGTGTTCCGTATCTGTAACGCGGTGACGGTGTTCAAGGACGGTCGTTACGTGCGGACCTTCGAGAACATGAGCGAGTTGACCCATGATCAACTCGTCACGTGCATGGTCGGTCGCGATATCCAGGACATCTATGACTACCGTCCTCGGGAGCGCGGCGATGTGGCGCTGCAAGTGAAGGGCCTGTTGGGGCCGGGCTTGCGCGAACCAGTGAGTTTCCAGGTGCACAAGGGCGAGATCCTCGGCTTGTTCGGGCTGGTCGGCGCCGGTCGTACCGAGCTTTTTCGCTTGCTCAGTGGCCTGGAGCGTCAGCGCGAGGGCAGTCTCGTCTTGCACGGCAAGGAACTGAAATTGCGTTCACCAAGGGATGCCATCGCCGCGGGCGTGCTGCTCTGCCCGGAAGATCGCAAGAAGGAAGGCATCATTCCGTTGGGCAGCGTGGGCGAGAACATCAACATCAGTGCGCGCTCGTCTCATTCCACGCTCGGCTGCCTGTTGCGTGGCGACTGGGAGCGGGGCAATGCCGACAAGCAGATCAAGTCGCTGAAAGTGAAGACCCCGGCGGCCAGCCAGAAAATCATGTACCTGTCCGGCGGCAACCAGCAGAAGGCGATTCTCGGTCGCTGGCTGTCGATGCCGATGAAAGTCCTGCTGCTGGACGAGCCCACTCGCGGCATCGACATCGGCGCCAAGGCGGAGATCTACCAGATCATCCACAACCTGGCGGCCGACGGCATCGCGGTAATTGTGGTGTCCAGCGACCTGATGGAAGTGATGGGCATTTCCGACCGAATCCTGGTGCTCTGCGAAGGGGCCATGCGCGGCGAGCTGTCGCGTGACCAGGCCAACGAATCCAACCTGCTGCAACTGGCGCTGCCGCGCCAACGCGTTGCCGACGCGGCGAACTGAGAGGTAAATCATGACCATTCAAAACAATGCACTGCCAACGGCACGCAAACCCCTGGACCTGCGCCGTTTCCTGGATGACTGGGTCATGCTGCTGGCGGCCGTCGGCATCTTCGTGCTCTGCACCCTGATGATCGACAACTTCCTGTCGCCGTTGAATATGCGCGGCCTGGGCCTGGCGATTTCCACCACCGGCATCGCGGCCTGCACCATGTTGTATTGCCTGGCGTCCGGGCACTTCGACCTGTCGGTCGGTTCGGTGATTGCCTGTGCCGGCGTCGTCGCGGCGGTGGTGATGCGCGACACCAACAGCGTGTTCCTCGGCGTCAGCGCGGCGCTGGTGATGGGGCTGATCGTTGGCCTGATCAACGGCATCGTCATCGCCAAGCTGCGGGTCAACGCGTTGATCACCACCCTGGCAACGATGCAGATCGTCCGCGGCCTGGCCTACATCTTTGCCAACGGCAAAGCGGTGGGTGTGTCGCAGGAATCGTTCTTCGTGTTCGGCAATGGCCAATTGTTCGGCGTACCGGTGCCGATCCTGATCACCATCGCCTGCTTCCTGTTTTTCGGTTGGCTGCTGAATTACACCACCTACGGGCGCAACACCATGGCCATCGGTGGCAACCAGGAAGCGGCGTTGTTGGCGGGGGTGAACGTTGATCGCACCAAGATCATCATCTTCGCCGTGCATGGCGTGATCGGCGCCCTGGCTGGGGTGATCCTGGCATCGCGCATGACCTCCGGCCAACCGATGATCGGCCAAGGCTTCGAACTGACCGTGATCTCGGCTTGCGTGCTGGGTGGCGTGTCGTTGAGCGGTGGTATCGGCATGATCCGCCACGTCATCGCCGGCGTGCTGATTTTGGCGATCATCGAAAACGCGATGAACCTGAAGAACATCGACACCTTCTACCAATACGTCATCCGCGGCTCGATCCTGCTGCTGGCGGTGGTGATTGACCGCTTGAAACAACGCTAGACGGCAGGATTACTGGCGACTGATCTACCGCCATCGCGAGCAAGCTCGCTCCCACAGGTTTTTGTGCCAGGGCGCAGAACCCCGGCACAGGCACAGAGCCAGTGTGGGAGCGGGCTTGCTCGCGAAGGCGTCGGCACATCCAACACCTCCTTCGCTGACCCACCGCTTTCGCGAGCAAGCCCGCTCCCACAGGTGTCGTGCCAGGCGCAGAAACTTCGGCACGGCGCAGATCCAATGTGGGAGGCTCAGACCCCCTGCACACCGCAGATCCCCTGTGGGAGCGAGCCTGCTCGCGAAGGCGTCCACCCAGACGCCGACAATCACCCCGCCTTGCGCAACGCCTCCACCAACTCCTGCTTACGCATCCTCGAGCGCCCGGGAATGTTTTTCGCCCGGGCCTCCTTCATCAGGCTGTCCACTGTCTGGGTTCCATGGGAGGCTTTGCTGGTGCGCGGGTGACCTTCGCGGGTCTTGGCGGCGCGGCGGGCCGATTCCTTGCGGTCGGTTTTCTTGGCCGCCGCCGGCTTTTCCTGGCCTGAACCACCGGAGCGTTCGCCGCCACCGGACTGCTTGTTCACGGTCGCCCAGGCGCGTGCCTCGGCTTCGTTCTCGGACACACCTTTTTTCTCGTAGCTTTTTTCAATGTGTGCGGCCTTGCGCTTTTGTTCGGCGGTGTATTTGTCTTTGCTTCCACGAGGCATGGGAAGTTCCTCCTCAAATGTCCGGGCAGAGGCTATTGGCTGGCGGCGCCACCTTCGGAGCCCGACCCACCGGTCGTGGTCTTTGAGCCCACCCCGGTCTCGGCGTTATCAGGCGCTGTCGAGTCCGGTGTATTCATCCCACCCTGGCGCCCCGTGTCATTACCCTGCACACGCGGATCGGTGCCGGTGGCGGGTGGCTGGCCATTGTTCAGGCCGCCGCCAGTACCGTCGGTGTTCAATTTGGGCAGGCCTTGGGTTGCGGGAGAGTTGGGTGCTTGCACAGGATCGGTCGGCCCGGTGCCGGAGGTGGAAGCTGCGAAGGCCACCGAGGACAGCAACGCGGCGAAGGTGAATGCGGTCAGCCTTGAAGTGATCATGGGTGTCGCCTCCATTTTTCAGAATGCTTACCTGATCTTGGGCCTCGCTGGATTTGGGTTGGTGCCTCGGGTGCGACGAATGGTCTAGCCGTCGAGTCCGGCTTCTTCGATGAATTGCTCCATGAAGTTTTTTAGTTTTTCGTGACGGGTCAGCGCCATGTGTTGCCCGGTGGCAGTCTGGAAACCGTTGGCCAGGTGCAACAATTTGGTCTGGAAATGATCGAGGCAGAAACGTCGATCATCGTAATCCCGGGACTTGGCCTGCGGATCCTGAGGGTCATAGAGTGCGCTGCCCATGCGTCCGGCCACATAGAATGTGCGCGCCACCCCGAGCAGGCCCAATGAGTCTAGGCGGTCGGCGTCCTGGAGAATTTTGGCTTCGAGTGTGATCGCTGCGATATTGGCCGAAAAACTGTGAGCCTCGATGGCATGGGCAACGGCGCTGATTTTTTCGTTTGGCCAGTTCAGTGTCGACAACAGTGTCGATGCCTTATCCGCTGCCAAGCGGGAGGCCTGGGCGCGCAGCGGTGAATTTTTTTCCACCGCCACGCAGTCATGCAGCAATGTTGCCGCCAGCAGGATAAGCAGGTCACCGCCTTCATGACGGTGGAGCAAGCGTACGTTGTGCCAGACCCGTTGCAGGTGTGACAGATCGTGAGCGCCATCCTCCGATGGCTCCAATGTATGAGGCAGCAACTGGGCTGCGACGGTTTGAAAAGGTGCAAAGGCGGCAGCGGTCATGACAGATCCTTTGTATGTCAGTACTTCGAGGGTTCGTGGATGATGTTCATTTTCATATGTGACGAGCGCCCCGTGGCGGCTTAGTATGGCGCTTTCAATTGGCTACAAGGCCTGTTCATGTCCATCGAGATCCGTCCTGCGCAACCCAGCGATGCGCCTCAAATCCTTGCCTTCATCACTGAGCTTGCCGATTACGAAAAGGCCCGCCACGAAGTCATCGCCAGTGTGGCGGACATCGAGCGCAGCCTGTTCAGCGAAGGCGCAACGGCCCACGGGTTGATCTGCCTGCGTGATGGCGTGCCGATCGGTTTCGCGGTGTTTTTCTTCAGTTATTCCACCTGGCTGGGCAGCAACTGCCTGTACCTCGAAGACTTGTACATCACGCCTGACCAGCGCGGTGGCGGGGCGGGCAAGACGTTGCTGCGCCATTTGGCGAAAGTTGCCTGTGACAACGATTGCGGGCGTTTCGAATGGAGTGTGCTGGACTGGAACACGCCGGCCATCGAGTTCTACAAATCCCTCGGCGCGCAACCCCAGGAAGAGTGGGTGCGCTACCGAATGGACGGCAAGGTGCTACGGGATTTCGCTAACGGCAACTGAGCACTTCATGAGTGCGCGGCGGATGCGTACTCGGCAAACCCCGGTCGCTGTTCGAGGCGTTTGCAGTAGGCTGCCACGGCCGGATAGTCGGGACGCTCCATGGGCGCCTGGCGCCAGCGGTGCACCGACAGGCCGATAAGCACATCCGCAAGGGAAAACGCCGTACCGGCCACGTAGGCGCCGGTGCGGTTCAACTGCTGCTCCAGCAACCCCATCTTCTCGTTCCAGCCTTTGACGCCGGCGGCGATGCGCTGTGGGTCCTGGAAGTCCGGATTCTTGCGTACCAGGGCGTGGAATGCGTAGCCCCATGACGGGTTGAGCTCTGTGGCTTGCCAGTCCATCCACTGTTCAATGCGCGCCCGGGCGGCAGGCTCGACAGGCAGCAGATCGTTGCGCCCATGCTTGCCCACCAGATAGCGGCAAATGGTGTTCGACTCCCAGAGCACACCGTTCTCATCAATGATCACCGGCACCTGGGCATTGGGATTCAAGGCCAGGAAATCCGGGTCTTGGGTCGAAGAAAAACCAATGCCCCAGTCTTCGCGCTCGTAGGCGATTTCCAGTTCCTGGCAGGTCCACAACACTTTCCTGACATTGATCGAGGAAGTGCGGCCGAGGATTTTCAGCTGTTGTCCCATCACTTTTTCCCTGAGTTGTTTGGCGTCCGCTCAGAAACGTAGCAGGGTCTTGGACGGATGGCGATTGGCTTTGTGGTTGACCTATGAAGTCCCAATATATGGGAGTGATATTTATATATTGAGATTTTGTCGCGCCCAGGTTTATAGTCCGTTCCACTCACTGCCAAAAAACAGAACAGGTGAAGCGGATGCAGGCGCAATTGATCGCGCTCGATTGGGGGACCACCTCATTACGGGCTTACAAACTCGCAGCCGATGGCGAGGTGCTCGAGCAGCGTTCGCTGTCATCGGGGATCATGCAGTTGCCTTCCGGGCCGCGAACCGTGGCCGGCCGGGTGTGCATCGACGGTTTCGAACTGGCCTTCGACGAGGCCTGCGGCGACTGGCTCGATGCTCAGCCAGGCTTGCCTGTGATCGCCTGTGGCATGGTCGGCAGTGCTCAGGGCTGGCGTGAAGCGCCTTACTGCGACACACCCGCCAACGTCGCCAATCTCGGACATTCCCTACGAACCGTTCGCAGCCTTCGCGGTGTCGATGTGCACATCGTGCCCGGCGTGATTCAGCGTTCACGCTTGCCCAATGTCATGCGCGGTGAAGAAACCCAGGTGCTCGGCGCCTTGCACAGCCTACCGGACGAAGCGGTGCTGATCGGCTTGCCCGGCAGTCATTCGAAATGGGTGGAAGTGGCCGATGGCTGCATCGTGCATTTCGACACCTTCATGACCGGCGAGATCTTCGCCGTGCTCAGTGACCACAGCATTCTCGGTCGCACCCAGCAACGGAGTACGACCTTCGATGGCGTGGCCTTTGATCGTGGCGTACAGGTGGCGTTGTCGGTGGACGGCCAGATCGGTCCGTTGTCCACGGTGTTCAGCGCTCGCAGCCTGGGCTTGACCGGTGAACTGGAGGCCAGCGCCCAGGCCGATTACCTCTCGGGCCTGCTGATCGGCCATGAGCTGACGGCGCTGGCCGAGGTGCAGCGTCGGCGACGCGACAGCCTCCATCTGCCGACGGTGGTGCTGATCGGCAACTCCCAACTCTGTGTCCGTTATCAACGGGCCCTCGACGCCTGCGGCTTCTCCCGGGTGGTCCTGGCCGAACAGGCCACCGAACGCGGTTTGTGGCAACTGGCCGTAGCGGCCGGGTTGCTCGATTCCACCGCCCCCTGAACCTGACTGGAGGTCTGACATGCTCACACAAGCACTGGCGCACAACGGGCTGATCGCGATCCTGCGTGGTCTGCGTCCCGAAGAGGCAGCAGCCATCGGCGAAGTCCTGTACAGCGCCGGATTTCGCGTCATCGAAGTACCGCTCAATTCCCCCGAGCCGTACGAAAGCATCCGCATCCTGCGCAGTACCTTGCCCGCCGATTGCCTGATCGGTGCCGGTACCGTGCTCACGCCGGAACAGGTCGAGCAGGTGAAAGCCGCTGGCGGCCAAGTGATCGTCATGCCCCACAGCGATCCGAAGGTGCTGCGCGCGGCGAAAGCGGCGGGCTTGTACCTGTCGCCAGGCGTCGCCACGCCCACCGAAGCCTTTGCCGCGCTGGACGAAGGCGCCCATGTACTGAAGATGTTCCCCGCCGAGCAAATGGGCCCGGCGGTGGTCAAGGCCTGGCTTGCGGTACTGCCGGCCGGGACCGTGCTGGTGCCGGTGGGCGGGATTACCCCGGACAACATGGCGGTGTTCCTCGAAGCCGGCGTCAAGGGTTTCGGCCTCGGTTCCGGGCTGTTCAAGCCGGGCCTGACAGCGGATGAAGTGGCGGTGCGCGCCAAGGCCTACGTGGCCGCATGGAACGCCTTGAACTGAAGACTTTTCCAGCGCCCCGTGCGCTGCATCTGACAAGAGAGACAACAAGATGAAAATCACCAAGCTGACCACGTTTATCGTTCCGCCGCGCTGGTGCTTCCTCAAGGTCGAAACCGACGAGGGCGTGACCGGTTGGGGCGAGCCCGTGGTCGAAGGCCGTGCCCACACGGTGGCGGCAGCTGTCGAGGAATTGTCCGACTACCTGATCGGCAAAGACCCACGCAACATCGAAGACATCTGGACCGTGCTCTATCGCGGCGGCTTCTACCGCGGCGGGGCCATTCACATGAGCGCCCTGGCCGGCATCGACCAAGCGTTGTGGGACATCAAGGGCAAGGCCCTGGGCGTGTCGGTCAGCGACCTGCTGGGCGGCCAGGTGCGCGACAAGATCCGTGTGTATTCGTGGATCGGCGGCGACCGGCCGGCGGACACCGCTCGCGCGGCGAAAGAAGCCGTGGCACGGGGCTTCACCGCTGTGAAGATGAACGGCACCGAAGAGCTGCAGTTTCTCGACACCTTTGAAAAAGTCGACCTGGCCCTGGCCAATGTCGCGGCGGTGCGCGATGCGGTAGGACCGAACGTCGGCATTGGCGTGGACTTCCACGGCCGCGTGCACAAGCCGATGGCCAAGGTGTTGATGAAGGAACTCGACCCCTACAAGCTGATGTTCATCGAGGAGCCGGTGCTCAGCGAAAACTACGAAGCCCTCAAGGAATTGGCGCCGCTGACCAGCACCCCGATCGCCCTGGGCGAGCGCTTGTTCTCGCGCTGGGACTTCAAACGTGTACTCAGCGAAGGCTACGTGGACATCATCCAGCCGGATGCATCCCACGCCGGCGGCATCACCGAGACCCGCAAGATCGCCAACATGGCCGAGGCCTATGACGTGGCGCTGGCATTGCACTGCCCGTTGGGCCCGATCGCCCTGGCGGCGTGCCTGCAACTGGACGCGGTCTGCTACAACGCCTTCATCCAGGAACAGAGCCTGGGCATCCACTACAACGAGAGCAACGACCTGCTGGATTACATCAAGGATCCGCAGGTGTTCGACTATGACAAGGGCTTCGTGAAAATCCCCAATGGCCCGGGCCTGGGCATTGAGATCAACGAGGAATACGTCATCGAACGCGCGGCCATCGGCCACCGCTGGCGCAACCCGATCTGGCGGCATGCCGATGGCAGTTTTGCCGAGTGGTGATTTGCGGCTGATCACTGCGCAGGAGCAAAAGAATCTTGTGGGAGCAAGGCCCTGTGGGAGTAAGGGGTTCTGTGGGAGCAAGGCTTGCCCGCGATGAACGATGACGCGGTTTGACTGGAAAACGCATCGTCTGCATCGCGGGCAAGCCTTGCTCCCACAGAACCCCTTGCTCCCACAGGTCTTGCTCCCACAGGGTCTTGCTCAATCCTTGCCGTATTCGACAAACATAAAAAGAGGCACCTCACATGCAAGCGCACACCCTGAGCGCGCAGGCGTCGTTGGTGACGCCCAGCCGCAAGCGTTTTTTCATCATGGTCCTGCTGTTCATCACCGTGGTGATCAATTACCTGGACCGCAGCAACCTCTCGATCGCCGCCCCCGCATTGACCAGCGACCTGGGCATCGATCCGATCCATGTCGGGCTGATTTTCTCGGCGTTCGGCTGGACCTACGCCGCCATGCAGATCCCCGGTGGCTGGCTGGTGGACCGGGTGCCGCCGCGCATTCTGTATAGCGTGGCGTTGCTGTTGTGGTCGGTGGCCACGGTAATGCTGGGTTTTGCCGCCAGTTTCATCGCGCTGTTCGTGCTGCGCATGGCGGTCGGTGCCCTGGAAGCGCCGGCTTATCCGATCAACAGCCGCGTGGTCACCACCTGGTTTCCTGAGCGCGAGCGGGCCACGGCCATCGGTTTCTATACCTCCGGACAATTTGTCGGGCTGGCCTTCCTGACCCCGGTATTGGCCTGGCTGCAACACGCCTTCGGTTGGCACATGGTGTTCGTCGCCACGGGCGCGGTGGGCATTCTCTGGGCGGCGATCTGGTACGCGGTGTATCGCGAGCCACGGGATTTCAAAGGCGCCAACGCCGCTGAAATCGAACTGATCCGCGAAGGCGGTGGGCTGGTGGATATCCAGGCCGATACCGCCAAGGGCAAGGCGAAATTCAGCTGGACCGACCTGGGCATCGTCCTGACGCAACGCAAGTTGTGGGGCATTTACCTGGGGCAGTTCTGCCTCAACTCCACGTTGTGGTTTTTCCTGACGTGGTTCCCGACCTACCTGGTGAAATATCGCGGCATGGACTTCATCAAGTCTGGCCTACTGGCGTCCCTGCCATTTCTCGCGGCGTTTGTCGGCGTGCTGTGCTCCGGGTTCTTCTCCGACTGGCTGATTCGCCGCGGCGCCACCGTGGGGTTTGCGCGCAAGCTGCCGATCATTGGCGGGTTGCTGATCTCGACCTCGATCATCGGCGCCAACTTCGTCGAGTCGACGCCGCTGGTGATCGCCTTCCTGGCCTTGGCGTTCTTCGGCAATGGCCTGGCGTCGATCACCTGGTCGCTGGTCTCCACACTGGCGCCGGCGCGACTGCTCGGGTTGACCGGAGGGGTGTTCAACTTCATCGGCAACCTGGCGGCCATCGCCACGCCGATCGTGATTGGCTTCCTCGCCAGCGGCGATTCGTTTGCCCCGGCCATCACCTATATCTCTGTCCTGGCACTGGCTGGCGCGCTGTCCTACATCCTGCTGGTCGGGAAGGTCGAGCGCATCGAGTTGTAGTCCGACGGGGCGGGCGACCATAATGCCGCCCGTTCCCCGCTCACTGTTGAAGGCCGGCTATGCTGCAAGACGATCCAAAAATCACCAAGGACGCCGCGCCCACAGGCACGCAGACATTGTTGCGTGGCTTGGGTGTGGTCCAGGCGGTCGCCAGCGGCGCCCGTGACTTGAAGGAAATCGCCCGGCTGATCGGCACCACCCGCAGCACCACCCATCGCCTGGCCAGTTGCCTGGTGGATGAACGTTACCTGCGCGTGGTGCCGCAAGTGGGCTACCTGCTGGGGCCGAAATTGATTGAGTTGGGCTTTCAGGCCCGGGAAGAGTTGCCACTGGTGAGCCTGGCGGGGCCTTACCTGGACGAGCTGTCGGCGCTCACCGGGGACACCGTGCACTTGGCGATTCGTGAAGGTGACGAAGTCTTGTACCTGCTGAAGAATCCAGGGCGCAACGGCCCGGAAATGCGCTCGCGCGTAGGCCATCGCATGCCGTTGGCGCGCACTGGGATCGGCAAGGCGCTGATGCTTGATGACTCGCAGGAACAATGGAAGCGGCTGTATGAAATCAGCCTGCCAGCGGGTGGGAAGAATCAGTTCTGGCCCCAGCATCAGGAGCAATCCTGGGAACAGTTCCAGCAACGGATGGTGGAGTATGTGGCGGGAGGCTATGCCTTCGACCTGGAAGACAACGAACCGTCGATTCGCTGTGTGGCGGCGCCGATCCGTGACGCCGGCAAGCGCATTGTTGCCGGTATCAGCATCGCCAGCACCGTGCCGTACATGCCGCTGGAAAAAATGGCCGAGCTGATTCCCCTGGTCAAAGGGGTCACTGCCCGGCTGTCGGCGGAACTGGGCGCCAAGGTTTGACGAACGTCAGGCCTTGAGCGTGGCCATGTCGATGACGAAGCGGTACTTCACATCCCCGGCGATCATGCGGCTGTAGGCCTCGTTGATCTGGCGGATGTCGAGCATTTCAATGTCGCAGCTGATGTGGTGTTCGGCGCAGAAGTCCAGCACCTCTTGGGTTTCTGCGACACCGCCGATCAGCGAGCCGGCGAGGACACGACGACCCATGATCAGTTTTGCCGCGTGTACCGGCGGATCGATCGGCTCGACCAGACCCACGATGATGTGCACGCCGTCGAAACGCAGCGTGTCGAGGTAGGGATTGAGGTCGTGCTGCACCGGAATGGTGTCCAGCAGGAAGTGGAATCGTCCCGCTGCGGCGGCCATCTGTTCGGCGTCGGTGGACACGATCACATGGTCCGCGCCCTGGCGACGGGCTTCTTCGGCCTTGCTCGCCGAGCGGGTGAACAACGTGACTTCTGCGCCCATGGCCTTGGCGAACTTGATGCCCATGTGGCCCAGGCCGCCCATGCCCAGCACGCCAACCTTGTCGCCAGCCTTCACGCCATAGTGCTTGAGGGGCGAGTAGGTGGTGATGCCAGCGCAGAGAAGTGGCGCGGCGCTGGCCGGGTCGAGTGCTGCCGGAATGCGCAGCACAAAGTGCTCGCTGACCACGATGCTGTTGGAGTAACCGCCCATGGTGTGGCCGCCACTCACGCGGTCCGGGCTGGCGTAGGTCTGAGTCATGCCTTCCAGGCAGTATTGCTCCAGGTCAGCGCGGCAAGCTTCGCACTCGCGGCAAGAGTCGACCATGCAGCCGACACCGACCAAATCGCCTGCTTTATAGCGGGTGACATTCGCGCCGACGGCGGTGACTTTGCCGATGATTTCATGGCCGGGCATCAGCGGGTAAACGGCGATGCCCCATTCATTGCGGGCCTGGTGGATGTCGGAGTGGCAGACGCCGCAGTAGAGAATGTCGATCGCCACGTCGTCGGCTCGCGGGCTGCGACGCTCGAACTTCATGGGGGCGAGGGGAGTGGTGGCCGACTGGGCGGCATATCCGATGGCTGTGTACATGATGGACCTCGCTAAGCAGTGAACGGTGAGGGGTTCCATTCTGGGAGTCCTGGCGGCCGGCGGCGATGGCGATTCCTCCGCCTGTCATGCCTAATCCTCCGGTCTTGGCCAGGATCTGATCCTATGTGACGCCAGACCTGCGATGATGGTTTCATCCCATTTTTCGTGAAGTTTTCGCCCATGTTGTTGACCCGCCATCTCGATGCCAACGCCACGCTGGTTTCATTGATAGAACCCCTGGCGACCCGCGACGGCTTCGTCCCGACGCCACTGCCTGGCGTACATGCGCTTCGGGCCAGCCAGGACGTCGCCCGTGGCCCGCAGCTCTACGAGCCGAGCCTGGTGATCATCGCCCAGGGCAGCAAATTGGCGTACCTGGGACCTCGCACGCTGGAATATGGCGCCGGGAATTATCTGATCCAGGCCTTGCCGGTGCCATTCGAATGCGAAACCTACGCCATGCCCAATGCTCCGCTGCTTGGGGTTTCCGTTGCAATCGATCGGGCGATGCTGGGGGAGTTGGTACTGGCCATGGGGCTGGTGCCGGGACGGAACCTGGCGCCGCAGACGCCGGAGTCGATGACCTGCGCCGTGCTCGATGACGCCATGCGTGGGTGCGTCGAACGCTTGTTGCGTTGCTTGCACGACCCACTGGAATGCCAGGTCATGGGCCAGGCGCGGCTGCGGGAGTTGCTGTTCGTCGCGTTGCGCGGGCCCCAGGCCGATGTGCTGCGGGCGCTGGTGGAGCAGCAAGGCCAATTCGCCCGGATTGCCGCGGCCCTGAGCCATTTGCATGCGCACTTCACTGAGCCGCTGAACGTCGAGACCTTGGCCGGTTGCGCGAACATGAGCGCCTCGACCTTCCATGAGCATTTCAAGCGCAGCACGTTGCTGTCGCCCGTGCAGTACCTCAAGCGCTTGCGCCTGCTCAAGGCCCAGCGACTGCTGCTCACCGAGGGCATGGGCGTGGCCCAGGTCGCGCACCAGGTGGGGTATCAGAGCTCGTCGCAGTTCAGTCGGGAGTACAAGCGCTACTTTGAACGCAACCCCGGGGAAGAGCGCGCTGCCTGAGTCTTTGAAAATCCCTTGTGGGAGCGGGCTTGCTCGCGAAAGCGGCATATCTGCCGGTATTTTTGTCGACTGACACACCGCTTTCGCGAGCAAGCCCGCTCCCACATTTGGACTGTTGTGTTGCTTGAATCGGAGGCAACAAAAAGGCCCCCATTACGGGAGCCTTGATGTTCAGCGCAACGGCTTACATGTTCGGGTAAGTCGGTCCGCCAGCGCCTTCCGGCGATACCCAGGTGATGTTCTGCGAAGGGTCCTTGATGTCACAGGTCTTGCAGTGCACGCAGTTCTGGGCGTTGATCTGGAAGCGCTTCTCACCGTCTTCCTTGGTCACCACTTCGTACACGCCGGCCGGGCAGTAGCGCTGGGCCGGTTCGTCGTACAGTGGCAGGTTCTTGCTGATCGGGATGCTCGGGTCGGTCAGCTTCAGGTGGCAGGGCTGTTCTTCCTCGTGGTTGGTACCGGAGATGAACACCGAGCTGAGTTTGTCGAAGCTGATCTTGCCGTCCGGTTTCGGGTAGTCGATTTTCTTGCAATCGGCTGCCAGCTTGAGGCAGGCGTAGTCGGGTTTGGTGTCGTGCAGGGTGAACGGCATTTTGCCGCCAAGGATGTTCTGGTCGAACCAGTTGAAGCCGGCACCGATGATCGGGCCGAACTTGTGCATCGCCGGGCCGAAGTTGCGGCTGGCGAACAGTTCTTCATAGAGCCAGCTGGCTTTGAAGCGGTCGACGTAGCTGGTCAGTTCATCACCGCCTTCGCCGCCGGATAGCAACGCTTCAGCCACCGATTCGGCGGCGAGCATGCCGGATTTCATGGCGGTGTGGCTGCCCTTGATCTTGGCCACGTTCATGGTGCCCAGGTCGCAGCCGATCAATGCGCCACCCTTGAAGACCATTTTCGGCAGCGAATTGATACCACCCTTGGCCAATGCACGGGCGCCATAGCTAATACGCTTGCCACCTTCCAGGTACTGCTTGAGCACCGGGTGATGCTTGAGGCGCTGGAATTCGTCGAACGGCGACAGGAAGGTGTTGCTGTAGGAAAGATCGACGATCAGGCCGACCACCACCTGGTTGTTTTCCAGGTGATAGAGGAAGGAGCCACCGGTGTTCTCGGTGCCCATGATGTCCAGCGGCCAGCCGGCGGTGTGCACCACCAGGCCGGGTTGATGCTTGGCCGGGTCGATTTCCCAGATTTCCTTCAGGCCGATGCCGTAGTGCTGGGCGTCAGCCTCGCTGTCCAGGTTGAAGCGCTTGATCAGTTGCTTGCCGATGTGGCCACGGCAGCCTTCGGCGAACAGCGTGTACTTGCCACGCAGTTCCATGCCAGGGGTGTAGAGGCCTTCCTTCGGATTGCCTTCGCGGTCGACACCCAGATCGCCGGTGATGATCCCGCGCACCACGCCGTTCTCGTCGAACAGCGCTTCCTGGGCGGCGAAACCCGGGTAGATTTCCACGCCCAGGTTCTCGGCCTGCTGGGCCAGCCAGCGGCACAAGTTGCCCAGGGAAATAATATAGTTGCCTTCGTTGTGCATGGTCTTGGGCACAAAGAAGTCAGGGATTTTGCTCGCGGCCTCGGCGTTTCTCAGGACATAAATGTCATCGCGCACGACGGGCGTGTTCAACGGGGCGCCGAGTTCTTTCCAGTCCGGGAACAGTTCGTTCAGGGCGCGGGGCTCGAACACCGCACCGGAGAGGATGTGCGCACCGACCTCGGAGCCTTTTTCGACCACGCAGACGCTGATTTCCTTACCGGCTTCGGCGGCCTTCTGTTTCAGTCGGCAAGCGGCAGACAGGCCAGCGGGGCCGGCACCGACGATGACCACGTCGAATTCCATGTATTCGCGTTCCACAGGGCTATCTCCTACTCAAGGCTCACAGTTTTTTCTAATTGGAGGTTTGGCGTTGCATCCGTTGTTTCCTTCGCGAAAAGCGACGAAAGCGGCAATGGATGAAACGCGTGTCTCTCTTAAGCGGCGCATTATATCTACACCACTCTCAGGGTCCAATACAAACGTTTGTTTGAAATTGCCGCAGCCCAGATAAATCACTGACGTACGGCTTATGACTGACCATTTTGCCGTATTGACCGGAATAGGCGTTCCGGTCAAGATACGGGCGGTTTTGCGCTCGCCGTAGGCTGACTGTTGGTTTCAAGAGCACCTCTAAAGACAGGGCGAAGGCAGCACAAAGTGACGCATTGCGTGGTTCAGACGCGCAGTTTACACGCCGCGATAATGAATGACTCATCGGTCATCACTGACGAATGGTCTTCACTCCCGTGAGCTGGGTCATGTGTGGTTCATGCCGGCGTTTTTAGAGGTGCCCTTGCGCCCATGAGCATCAACCGCCAGGTTCGCCTAGGCGACTTTTTTTCACCGGAGAGTAACGAGGAATCCATGAAGGTTCTTGTAGCTGTCAAACGAGTGGTCGACTATAACGTCAAGGTTCGCGTCAAGGCGGACAACTCCGGCGTCGACCTCGCCAACGTCAAGATGTCGATGAACCCTTTCTGCGAAATCGCCGTAGAAGAAGCCGTACGCCTGAAAGAAAAAGGCGTGGCGACTGAGATCGTCGTCGTCTCCATCGGCCCGACCACCGCCCAGGAACAACTGCGCACCGCGCTGGCACTGGGTGCCGATCGCGCCATCCTCGTCGAATCCGCCGAAGACCTGACCTCGCTGGCCGTGGCCAAGCTGCTCAAGGCCGTTGTCGACAAGGAACAGCCATCGCTGGTGATCCTCGGCAAACAAGCCATCGACAGCGACAACAACCAGACCGGCCAGATGCTCGCGGCATTGAGCGGCTACGGTCAGGGCACCTTCGCGTCCAAGGTCGAAGTGTCCGGTGACAGCGTTGCCGTGACCCGCGAGATCGACGGCGGCGCGCAGACCGTTTCCCTGAAACTGCCGGCCATCGTCACTACCGACCTGCGTTTGAACGAGCCGCGCTATGCGTCGCTGCCAAACATCATGAAAGCCAAGAAGAAGCCGCTTGAAGTGCTGACGCCTGACGCTTTGGGCGTTTCCACCGCCTCCACCAACAAGACCCTCAAGGTCGAAGCGCCGGCTGCACGCAGCGCGGGCATCAAGGTCAAGTCGGTGGCTGAACTGGTCGAGAAACTGAAAAACGAAGCGAAGGTGATCTGATCATGACTCTCCTCGTAATCGCCGAACACGATAACAAGGCGCTGGCTCCGGCCACGCTGAACACCGTTGCTGCCGCTGCCAAAATCGGTGGTGATGTCCACGTCCTGGTGGCCGGGCAGGGCGCTGGCGCCGTGGCCGAAGCCGCTGCGAAAATTGCTGGCGTGGCAAAAGTACTGTTGGCCGACAACGCCGCCTACGCGCATCAGTTGCCGGAAAACGTTGCTCCGCTCGTCGCCGAGCTGGGCAAGGGCTACAGCCACATCCTGGCTGCCGCCACCTCCAACGGCAAAAACATCCTGCCGCGCGTGGCCGCTGCGCTGGACGTCGACCAGATCTCCGAAATCATCTCGGTAGAAAGCGCCGACACCTTCAAGCGTCCGATCTACGCCGGCAACGCCATTGCCACCGTGCAATCGACTGCTGCGGTCAAGGTCATCACCGTTCGCGCCACCGGTTTCGACCCGGTTGCCGCCGAAGGTGGCTCGGCTGCCGTTGAAGCCGTAGGCGCTGCCCACGACGCCGGCATTTCCAGCTTCGTCGGCGAAGAACTGGCCAAGTCCGATCGTCCGGAACTGACCGCTGCCAAGATCGTCGTTTCCGGCGGGCGTGGCATGCAGAACGGTGACAACTTCAAGCACCTGTACGCCCTGGCCGACAAGCTCGGCGCTGCCGTCGGTGCTTCCCGCGCCGCGGTCGACGCCGGTTTCGTACCCAACGACATGCAGGTCGGCCAGACCGGCAAGATCGTTGCGCCACAGCTGTACATCGCCGTCGGTATCTCCGGCGCGATCCAGCACCTGGCGGGCATGAAAGACTCCAAAGTGATCGTTGCGATCAACAAGGACGAAGAAGCACCGATCTTCCAGGTGGCCGACTATGGCCTGGTCGCGGACTTGTTCGAAGCCATCCCTGAGCTGGAGAAGCTGGTCTAATCCGGCGTCTTCACTTATAAAGAGCCCGGCCCTTTGGCCGGGCTTTTTATTTCCGCATCAGAGGAGCGTATTGCCATGGATCTGCGCCGTTTGGCTGGCTGGTCGTTGCTGTGGACGTTGGCGCTCGTGCCAGGCCTGTCTGTCGCCGCCGGCAAATGTGAACGACTGATCGCCACCGGCAGCCCGGATGCGCCGCCCTATCTCTGGCAAGACCCTCAGGACCCCAAGCACTTGATTGGCGCCGGTGCCGACCTGTTGGCGCACGTCGCGCAAGAATTGGGGATCAAGATCGAACTCTTGTATGCCGGCAAGCGCGCCCAGGCGTTGGACGAAGTGCGCAGTGGCCGCATGGACCTGCTCACCGACGCTCCGCTGACCGTTACCGGGCTTGAAGTGCTGGACTACGTTCATCCGCCCTTGCTCGAAAACGATTACCTGGTCTGGACCCGCAACGACTCGACGCTGGTCATCAACCAGCCCGGAGACCTTCACGGTCATCCCGGGGCCTTGTCGGAAAAGGCCTCAATGACCCAGGGATTCGGCGTCTTTGCCGAGCAGCAATTGTCCCTGGTGCGCACGCCCAACCTGACCCAGGCCTTTCAGAAATTGCTGCTGGGCGAGGTGGAATATGTCCTGGCGGGGCGCTACTCGGGCCTGGCAATGGCGCAGACACTGGGAATGGCCAACGACCTGCAAGCCGCACCGCAACCGGTGGACAAACCGGGGTTGTTTCTCGCGATCTCTCATAACTCCGCCTGCAATGACCCATGGTTACGCGGACAGCTGGCGCAAAAGATGACAGAATTGGCCGCGTCCGGTCTGACGGAGGCTGTGTTGCAGCGCAATCTCGAGCGCTGGAGAACACAGTTGCAGCTACCTGTCAGTGCCCCAAAACAGTAGGGAACATTAGTGACTATTCGACCTCTTTTCGCTGCCCTGGCCGTTCTGGCTCTGGCGGGCTGCGCAGCCGATCCGGCGCCGAATGAACAGATCCGCCTGACCGAACAGGCACTGAACCAAGCCCGGGCCGTTGGCGCCACTGCCGACGAAGTGCCCGAATTGAAACTGGCTGAAGAAAAGTTCGCCCGCGCCAAATCCAACATGGCCGACGAATCCTACAAGAAGGCGCGCATGCGGGCCGAACAGGCCGAACTCGACGCCCGCCTGGCCGAAGCGAACGTGCTGACCCTCAAGAGCCAGGAGCAACTGAACGTGCTCGACACCCGCATCAAGCGCTTGCGCAAACAGTTGCGGGAGGATGCACAATGAAGCACTCCCACGTATTGGGCGGTCTGGTCCTCGCCGGCCTGGCCAGCTTGTATGGCTGCGCCGGCCAGCGCAGCGAAGCGGCGCTCGAGCAGGCCAGCACCGACTTTCAGAAGGTCAAGGAGGACGCCAACGTCCTGCGTGCCGCCCCCCGGGACGTGATCCGCGCGGGTGAGTCCCTGGCCCGTGCCGATCGGTTATCCAGCTACTGGGGCAGCGGCGAAGATGTGCAGCATTACGCCTACCTGAGCCAGCGCTACAGTGCCATCGCCCGGGAGCACAGCAACCAGGTGCTCAACGAAGAGCGCGCGGCGAAGCTCGAACTGGAGCGCCAGCGCCTGCAATTGGCCCTGCGTGAATCCAAGTTGTTGAGTGTGCAGCAGCAGGGCAAATGGCTCGAAGAACAGATCATGGCAATGGCGACCACACAAACCGATCGCGGCTTGGTGATGACCCTCGGTGACGTGCTGTTCGACACCGGCGAAGCGGAACTGAAAAACTCGGCCAACCGGGTCGTGCTCAAGATCGTGCAGTTCTTGCAGCTCAACCCCAAGCGCGTGGTGCGTATCGAGGGGTACACCGACAGCACCGGCGGCAAGCAGGAAAACCTCAAGCTGTCTCGTGACCGCGCGCAAGCGGTAGCGGATGTGCTGGTGGACCTGGGGATCGACGAAAAGCGTATCCAGGTCGAAGGCTACGGTGATGGATACCCTGTGGACGTCAACGCTTCCGAGCGTGGCCGGGCACAGAACCGTCGCGTTGAAATTGTGTTCTCCGACGAAAAAGGCCAGCTCGGCGCCGCCCGCTGAGGGCTGCGTCACTGGAAAACCCGGCCCCTGTAAAAGGCGCCGGGTTTTTTTGGCCCTGCAATCGATGCACGATGAGTACAGTTAGAGCTGTCACTCCACTGTACTGTCGAGTAATCTGGCAACTGTCCCAGTACACTTCTAAACTGTTCCGGTATCGTTTCCGACAAGAATAAAATGCCCGTGAAATCGAGTGCTGCGTCATGACCAACCTTCTGCTCTATCAACGTATTGCTCAACAGCTGGCTGAAGACATCCGGCGCGGTGTGTATCAGCCTGGTGAGCGCGTGCCGTCGGTGCGCAAGATGAGCTCGCAGCTCAACGTCAGCCATGCCACGGTGCTGCAGGCCTACGCCAACCTTGAAGACCAGGGGCTGATCCGCGCGCGGCCGCAGTCGGGCTACTACGTGCACCAGACGCCGGCCCTGACGGCACCGACGCCGGACATTGCCCGGGTCGAGCGTCCGGGGCTGGTGACGCGCAGCAGCATCATCCAGCAAGTATTGGTCGAGTCGCGCCGCGAAGGGGTGTTTCCCCTGGGCGCTGCGGTGCCGAGCGTCGACTATCTGCCGGTCCGGGCCCTGCATCAGCAATTGGCCAAGGTCACGCGTTTCCACAGCCCACGGGCGTTCAGCTACATGTTCAGCCCGGGTTTCGAGCCATTGCGCCGTCAAGTGGCGATTCGCATGCGCGATGCCGGCGTCGTGGTAGACCCTTCCGAGGTGGTGATCACCCACGGGTGCGTCGATGCACTGCAAATGTCCTTGCGAGTGCTGACGCGGCCGGGGGACTTGATCGCCGCCGAGTCGCCGACCTATTACGGCTTGCTGCAACTGGCGGATCTGTTGGGCCTCAAGGTCATCGAAATCCCCAGCGACCCGGTCACCGGGATGAGCCTGGAGGCCTTGCAGTTGGCGGCCAACCAATGGTCGATCAAGGCGTTGGTGCTGACCACGCGCCTGAGCAATCCTTTGGGCGGCACCATGCCTGAAGAGCGGCAAAAGCAATTGCTGCGCCTGGCTTCGGACTTCGACATCCAGATCGTCGAGGACGATATCTATGGCGAGTTGATGTTCGAACAGGGGCGCACCAAGGCCCTCAAGGCCTACGACCGGCTGGACCGGGTCATCTACTGTTCGAGTTTTTCCAAGACGTTGTCGCCGGGCGTGCGCATCGGCTGGATGATCGCGGGTAAATTCCAGCAGGAAATCCAGCGACTCCAGACCTTCAGCACCCACTCCGCGTGCAGCGTCACGCAGATGGGCATCGCCGCGTACCTGGAAAACGGCGGCTATGACCGGCACTTGCGCTATATCCGCCAGGAGTACCGCAAGAACCTCAGCGCCTTTCAACTGGCGGTGCAGCAGTACTTCCCCGAAGGCACGCAGATGAGTCGTCCCACTGGAGGCTTCATCCTGTGGGTCAGCCTGCCGGGGCGGGTCAATACCCAGGAGTTGCATGTGCGGGCGTTGCAACAAGGCATCAGCATCGCGCCAGGGCTGATTTTCAGTAACACCGAGCAGTTCAACCACTGCATTCGCTTGAACTGTGGCACTCCCTGGAACCGTGAGGCGGAGCGGGCCTTGATGACACTGGGGATGTTGGCCACTCAATTGTGCCAAGAGACGGCCAACGGATTTCTTTAGGCGCCAGTGGCTTAGCTCGATGTGCTTGTCAGCGCCTCATTATCAGGCGAGCATGGGGGTCCCTGTCGTCAGTGCCGTTGTGTCTATGAAAGCCATTGTTCCTGCTGCCTGGGTTTTGATCGGCCTGTTGAGCGCCTTCCACATGGGAGGCGTCGTCGCGGCAACTCCAGCGCAGGAAAAACCGGCCGCCAGTGCCACGAAAGATACGCCGAAAAAAACGGCAGTGACCAAGAAGCCTTCCACTAAAAAGGCAGCTCCCGCGAAGAAAAAGCGCGCGCCCATCGCTTCCAAGAGCAAATCCGCCCGCGAGGTCGCCAAGACCCCATTGCCGCCGGCCAAGCTCGATCTGAGCCTGCCTCGTGAGATGGTCGAGGAACTGCAACCACCGGGTAAGGTGGTGCAGTCCAAGCGTGAGCCGCTCTTGCCGTCGATGTTCGGCGAGAAACCCGGGCCGTTTCAGCTCAATGGCCGTTTGTTGAGCAATGAAATGCAGCTGCCACTGCGCAACCAGGAGCGCAATGAGGTGGAAGGCGCGGCGCTGGACTTCGAATTCAAGCAATAAACCTTCGACAGGCCTGCAGTTCGTCGTTGACCATTCGGTCATCCCGCCATGGGCAAAAAAACACGCAGACGGTAATTTAAAACGAGTGTTTTAGCCGGTACTCTGTGTTCTGTTACTAACCATTACTGTCGTGAGGATGTCGCCGTCATGAAATGCCGTGAAGGCTGTGGCGCCTGTTGCATCGCCCCTTCCATCAGCTCATCGATCCCTGGCATGCCTCAAGGCAAACCGGCGGGAGAACGTTGCGTGCAATTGTCAGTCGATAACCTGTGCCGGATCTTCGGCCAGCCGGAACGTCCGGCAGTGTGCTCGGCGTTCGACGCCGACATCGAGGTGTGCGGCAGCAGCAGTGAAGAGGCCATCCGGCTGATCGGTTGGTGGGAGCAAGTCACGGCAGCGTAATGATTCCATGAATGGATCCTAACTGAACGAACTTGGACAATAAGGAAAAGAACTATGGGTTCGCTGCATCGTATGGCTGTGTTGTGTGGGTTGACCGTATTGCTGGCAACGGCCACCGCTCAGGCAGAGGACTGGCAGGTTGCCAAGGAGAAGGACGGTATCAAGGTTTCCCTCAGTGAGGTGACGGGCTCCAAATACAAGGCCTACCGTGGCGTGACGGTGATGAAAACCACCATGGCCAAGCTGCGGGCCCTGCAGGAAGACGTTCCCGGTGCTTGCGCATGGATTCATGAATGCAAGAGCCAGAAACTGCTCAAGCACGAAGGCGACAAGAGCTGGACCTATACTCAATTCAACACACCATGGCCGGTCACGCCCCGGGACTCGGTGCTGGAAGTCACCACCGAGGAGGGCGCCGATGGCAGCCTGACCCGCAGGCTCAAGGGGGTGCCGAAATACGCGCCTGACGAGCAAGGTTTTGTGCGAGTAACCCAGGTCGACGGTTTCTGGACGTTCACGCCAAAAGGCGCGGGCCAGATCGAAGTCGTTTATCAGGTCCACACCGAACCGGGTGGTGACGTGCCGTCCTGGTTGGCGAACAAGTTCGTGGTGGATGCGCCGTTCAACACCTTGAAAGCCCTGAAGGAACGCGCCGAAAACTGATCGGCCACGGCTTTACAGCAAGAGACCGCCCCAGAGGCGGTCTTTTCATGTGTGCCGTCCGCCCGCCCAGTGGAACGATTGTCCGGCCCTCAATGTCGAGATAGAGGTAAGCCAGGCCCTGAATTGATCAAGGAGACACTGATGCAAAAGTGGGAAATCACTTTCGTGGATGATCATGGCGAAGCCATCGCCGAGCAGTTCGACTACGAGCAGGAGCCTACGATGGAGCAGGCTGCACAACTGATTCGTAAAAAAATGCTGCCCGTTTCCGACCTACTGGACCTCAACGACCTGGAAGGTCGCACTGAAGATCCCACCGTCAAGAACCTCAAGTCCCAGCACAGCATTGAAATCCTCAGCATTAAACCGATTTCATGAAACGTTGCCTGGTCTCGCTTGGCAGTGGCCACCACTTACGGCTACTCTGCAATTGAGATCAGCGAAAGGATCGCCAAGGTCCGGTCTTGTCAGCTACATGCTTGTGTCCCGACGGCCATTTGATGCCGTACCGCTTGCAGCCTGAGGGCTTCACGCACGGGAAGACGGAAAGTCTATCCATTGGTTTCAGGAGGACGTTTCATGAGCACAGCCTATCAAGAAGACATCAGCACCAGCGTATTGCGCCGCATGAAAGAAGGCGGTTTCGATTTTTCCCGATTCCATCCCATTGAGTTCTACGCCATTTTCCCGGACGAGGAGCGGGCGCGCAGGGCGGCAGGTCATTTTCGGGGAGAGTCGCTGAACGCGCAGATCAGTGCACGGGACGACGGGGCTTGGTCATTGGAACTGAGCCGGGTGATGTACGCCACTTACGATGACATAGGAGACTTCGAGCAAGACTTTGAGGCAGTCGTCGAACCCTTGGGTGGTGTTATCGAGGGCTGGGGCGTCAAGCAAGAGATCCGGCGCCTGCAGGCCTGACAGTTACTCACCGCAACCACAGCAACGGCTGACCTTTGTGTCGGCCGTTTTCATGTCTGTGAACTACCCGAACATTGAACATTACTGTGGGATTTGTGGCGGACGCCGAATAGGTGAGCATGTCCCCTGCCAACACCACAACCGCCAGGTTTTGTACCTAACTGTATCCAGATCAAGCCGCGTCGTTTTTCCAGGGCTATGCTCAGCAGAGCGACGCCCCTGCGTCGCAATGAAGCGGGGGGCAGCGGGGTGGGGGTATTTGCTGCACTAGAAAAGTGCACGGCCTGTCAGAGGAGAATCCAACCCGTTGATCATAAAGCGTTTATGCCGATGGCACGGGGCTTGCGAAGCCTTGCTGCCAGGGTGACAAGGAGTACGGCATGATCCGCAGCGGTTTTGATGAAATGTACGATGCCAACGGCCAGGTCCGTCCGCATTACCAGGCGTTTGCCCGCTGGCTGGCTGAAACGCCTGACGAGCTGCTGGCGCAACGCAGGCGCGAAGCCGACCTGTTGTTTCATCGTGCTGGCATTACGTTCACGCTCTACGGCGACGAGCAGGGGACCGAGCGCCTGATCCCTTTCGACACGATCCCGCGCAGCATCCCGGCCAGTGAATGGCGGGTGGTCGAACGTGGCTGCATCCAGCGGGTCAAGGCGCTGAATATGTTCCTGGCCGACCTCTACCACGAACAACGGATCATCCGCGCCGGCATCATTCCCGCCGAGCAGGTGCTGGCCAACGAGCAATACCAACTGGCGATGCAGGGGCTGGACCTGCACCGTGACATCTATGCCCACATTTGTGGTGTCGATCTGGTGCGCGACGGTGACGGCACGTACTACGTGCTCGAAGACAACCTTCGTACGCCCAGCGGCGTCAGCTACATGCTCGAAGACCGCAAGATGATGATGCGCCTGTTCCCCGAACTGTTCGCCGCCCAGCGCATCGCCCCCATCGACCATTATCCGAACCTGCTGCTCGACACCCTGAAAAGCTCCAGCCCGCTGGACGATCCCAGTGTCGTGGTGCTCACGCCGGGGCGTTTCAACAGCGCGTTCTTCGAGCACGCGTTCCTGGCCCGGGAGATGGGCGTGGAGTTGGTGGAAGGCGCCGACCTGTTCGTACGCGATGACAAAGTGTTCATGCGCACCACCGACGGCCCGAAAGCCGTGGATGTGATCTACCGTCGCCTCGACGACGCGTTCCTCGATCCACTGGCCTTCAATCCGGATTCGATGCTCGGCGTACCGGGCCTGTTGTCGTCCTACCGTTCCGGCAACGTGGTGCTGGCCAATGCCATCGGCACGGGCGTGGCGGACGACAAATCGGTGTACCCGTTCGTCACCGACATGATCCGTTTTTACCTGGACGAAGAGCCGATCCTGAAGAACGTTCCTACATGGCAATGCCGTAATCCCGCCGAGCTTTCCCACGTGCTGGCGAATCTTCCCGATCTGGTGGTCAAGGAAACCCAGGGCTCCGGCGGTTATGGAATGCTGGTGGGGCCGGCCGCGACGACAGCGCAGATCGATGCCTTTCGCGAGCGGATCAAGGCCAAGCCGCACGCCTACATCGCCCAGCCGACGCTGTCGCTCTCGACCTGTCCGACCTTTGTCGAAAACGGCATCGCCCCGCGCCACATCGATTTGCGGCCGTTTGTGCTGTCCGGCCGCGAGACCCGCGTGGTGCCTGGCGGGCTGACACGGGTGGCGCTGCGCGAAGGCTCCCTGGTGGTGAATTCATCCCAGGGCGGTGGGACCAAGGACACTTGGGTGGTCGAGGATTGAGGAGCTGCCATGCTGAGTAGAACCGCCTCGGACCTGTACTGGATGTCGCGCTACCTGGAGCGTGCGGAAAACCTCGCACGGATGCTCGATGTCAGTTATTCATTGTCGCTGATGCCCCAGGACGGGCGTGGCGATGGCCTGCACGAGTTGGCCATGCCATTGCTGATCACCGGCACGCTGGATGATTACCGGGAGCGACACGGCGAGCTGCACGCCGAGCGCCTGCTGCATTTCTTTGCCCTGGAAGCGGCCAACCCGGCCAGCATCTACAGTTGCCTCGGCGCCGCGCGAGCCAGTGCCCACGCGGTACGTGGGCGAATCACCGCCGACATGTGGGAGAACATCAACGCCACCTGGCTGGAAATTCGCGGTATCGCCGAGCAAGGCTTGAATCGCTACGGCATGAGCCGTTTCTGTGAGTGGATCAAGGAGCGATCCCACCTGTTTCGTGGCGCAACCTACGGCACCATCATGCGCAACGACGCATTCCGCTTCATTCGCTTGGGAACCTTCATCGAAAGGGCCGACAACACCCTGCGCTTGCTCGACGCCCGCTACGAAATGGCCGGCGACCAGGCCGACACGGTCAGCGATGGCACGGCCCACGCGTATTACCAATGGAGCGCCTTGTTGCGGGCCTTGTCGTCCTTTGAGGCCTACACCGAGATCTACCGTGACGCCCCGGGCGCTCGCCATGTGGCCGAGTTGCTGCTGTTGCGCGCCGACGTACCGCGTTCGCTGCGCGCCTGTACCGAAGAAATCAACCAGATCCTCGCGAGCCTGCCGGGCACCAACGGCCGGCAGGCACAACGGCTGGCGGCGGAAATGGACGCACGCCTGCGCTACACCGGCATCAACGAAATCCTCGACGGGGGCCTGCATGCCTGGCTCACCGAATTCATCCCACTGGTCCGTGAACTGGGCAATGCCATTCACAGTTCCTACCTGGAGGTCATATGAGACTCTCGATCAGCCACGAAACGGCCTACCACTATGAAGATCAGGTGCGCGCCAGCATCCAGTACCTGCGCCTGACGCCCCACGACAGCGAACGCCAGCATGTGCTGAGCTGGCAACTGGATCTGCCACGGCCGGTGCGGGCGCAGCTGGATCCGTTCGGCAACATCCTTCATGTACTGACCCTGGACGAACCCCACGAAACGGTCATCATCGGCGCCCGCGGACAGGTGGATATCGATCCGTCGCGTGAAGCCGAGCACGAGAGCCAGTCAGCGCTGCCGTTCCTGCGCTTCACCCGGCTGACCGAGGCGGACGAGGCCCTTCGAGCCTTCGCTGCGCAGCAGTGCCAGCAGCGTCGCGATCGCACGGCGCTGATCGACCTGATGCACGGGCTGAACCAGCACATGATCTACACCCCTGGCACCACTGAAGTGGAGACCAGTGCGGCCCAGGCTTTTGCCGGTCGTAGCGGGGTGTGCCAGGATCACACCCACGCCTTCCTGGCCTGCGCCCGCAGCCTGGGAGTGCCGGCGCGGTATGTGTCGGGGTACCTGTTCAGCGAAGCGAGCGAACACCTGGCAAGCCATGCCTGGGCAGAAGCCTGGCTTGACGACGCCTGGTACAGTTTCGACGTGACCAACCAATTGGCCCGTCCGGAGCGCCACCTGAAGCTGGCCGTAGGCCTGGATTACCTGGACGCCTGCCCGGTGCGTGGCATGCGGCGTGGCGGTGGTTGCGAGCAGATGCATGCCAAGCTGGTCGTGCCACCGGCGCCAGTGATCACGGTGCAACAACAATAACCGCTTGGTGAGCGAGCTTTTGTGGCGAGGGAGCTTGCTCCCGCTCGAGTGCGAAGCGCTCGCAAGCTTTATTAAGGGGCTGCTGCGCAGCCCAGCGGGAGCAAGCTCCCTCGCCACAAAAAAAGCAATCTCACGGGGCCAATGGCTGCTTGCGTCCCGCCATATGCTTCAAATAACCCACCAGCAAATCCAGCTCCGAATCCGGCAGCACCGCAGCCGAGAACCCGGGCATCTTGCCCTGGGGCCAGCGACGCAGCGCTTGCGGGTCGCGAATGTAGCGCTTGAGGAAATCCCCGGAGAAGTATTCGGTCGGGTTGAAGGGAATGTTCAGGTCAGGGCCGAACTGCGCGTCGCCTGCGCCATTGAGCCGATGACACGCGAGGCAGTTTTTCTGGAACAGCTCGAAACCTTTATTGATCGGGTCGTCCTTGGTCAGGCTGGGCGCCGGCAGCAGGGCGGGGAAGCGTTCGGCCACGGCCGACAGGCGCTTGATGGTCGCCACCGCGTAGGGCCATTGCTCCGGGCTGATGTGGCCAGCCTGCGGATCGGTCCAGACCAGGTAGAAAGGCCCGGCACTGTGCTTGCCTTCCCCCAGCGACGGCCAGGGCTTGGCCGGGTCCTCGATCGCCAGCCAGGCCCGGGCCCCACTCTTGTTGAGTAACGGCGCCGCAGGCATTTCGGCAGCGAAGCCGTCCAGGGCAACGGCTTGCAGGTGGTCCTCCGCTTGGACGCCCGTCAATAGTGCCGTCAGCGGCACGGCTCGATAGCTCATCGGTTTCTTGTAGGAAACGTCATCAGCGATCTGGACCGTTTGAGCGTCCGGGCGCTTGAGCAGTTCTTCGGTTTGCCAGGTGCGCGTATCCGCGCCCAACTCCAGCACCAGTTGCGCGGCGTAAAGGGGCGTGCTGAGCAGCAACGCCCCGAACACAATAAGAGCTTTCAAGTCGATCGCCTTCCATGTCGAGGGGGGCCGCAAAGGTTGGCACAGCCATCGCGGCTCGAACAGAGAACCCGTCACATTTTTTGGCGACACAACTAATGAATGATGCAGATGCCCTCGCGCAGGATTCAGCCAATCACCTTGGTGATATTCGGCAAAATCAACAGCAGCGTCGTGGCAAAGAGAATGAGTCCGGCTTGGCGAACTTTCGAATGTTTGAACATGGCTGACCCGCCTTTATTGTTATTTCCTAAAAGCCAGCCTGCATATCCATGGCGGCTGGCGTTGCACTTCCTGTCCGACAAGCGCCTCGGCAAAACCCGACGACTTTCTTGTACAAGGATTACATTAGGGGCCGCGGCGGCCTTGGCTTAGATCCAATTCATATCAGCTTGGTACAGGCTGCTCTAAAAAAGGCATGAGGCCTATTGCCACCTTCCTGCCGGCCCTTTTGCTAGACAGCTTGCCCTCCTGAATCGGTTAACCCGATAGCTCGCTACCGTTCGTCTGAGCGTGGCCGTCAACGCCATTGAGCGCTGTGGTCATTGAATCCGGCGCCACTGGGCTTATGGTTGAAGGCATCGCATTACCCCGTGGTTTCGAGGACGTCATGACCCAAGCTTTGATTTTCGACGCATTACGCACGCCCCGTGGCAAGGGCAAGGCCGATGGTGCCTTGCACAGCGTCAAGCCGGTAAATCTGATGGGTGGCCTGCTCAGCGTCTTGCAACAGCGTATGGATCTGGACACCAGCCAAGTCGATGACATCGTGCTCGGTTGCGTGACCCCGGTGGGTGAACAGGGGGCCGATATCGCCAAGACCGCTGCGCTGGTGGCCAATTGGGATGTCAGCGTGGCCGGTGTGCAACTCAATCGGTTTTGCGCCTCGGGCCTGGAGGCGGTGAACCTGGCGGCCATGAAAGTGCGTTCCGGCTTCGAAGACCTGGTGGTGGCCGGCGGCGTCGAATCCATGTCCCGGGTGCCCATGGGCAGCGATGGCGGCGCGTGGGCGCTGGACCCGCAATCCAACCTGCACGGCCACTTCGTTCCCCAGGGCATCGGCGCCGACCTGATCGCCACGCTGGAAGGCTTTAGCCGTGAGGATGTCGACGGCTATGCGCTGCATTCCCAGCAAAAAGCGGCGCGTGCCCGGGCTGACGGTTCGTTCAATAAATCCCTGGTCGCCGTGCGGGACCAGAATGGCATCGTGCTGCTGGACCACGACGAATTCATCCGCGCCGACTCCACGCTCGAAGGCCTGGGCAAGCTCAAGCCAAGCTTCGAGGCCATGGGCCAGATGGGCTTCGATGGCACGGCGCTGCGCGTTTATAGCCATGTCGAACGAATCCATCACGTGCACACGCCGGGCAACAGTTCCGGCATCGTCGACGGTGCGGCACTGATGTTGATCGGTTCCGAAGCCAAGGGGCGCGCCATGGGCCTGCAACCCCGGGCGCGGATCGTCGCCACCGCAGTCACCAGTACCGACCCGACCATCATGCTCACCGGCCCGGCGCCGGCTACCCGCAAGGCCCTGGCCAAGGCCGGGTTGCGGGTGGAGGACATCGACCTGTTCGAAGTCAACGAGGCCTTCGCCTCGGTGGTGCTCAAGTTCATCAAGGACATGGCCATCGACCCGGCCAAGGTCAACGTCAACGGTGGCTCCATCGCCATGGGGCATCCCTTGGGCGCCACGGGGTGCGCGATTCTCGGCACGTTGCTCGACGAATTGGAGGTGCGTCGCCTGCGTTATGGCCTGGCGACCCTCTGTGTCGGCGGCGGTATGGGCATTGCCACCGTCATTGAACGCCTCTGAGCCCCGACTTCAAGGAACACTTTTTCATGACCGATGCCATTCGTTACGAAACTGGCCAGGACCGGATCGTCGTCCTGACCCTGGACATGCCGGGCCAGAGCGCCAATACCATGAACGCGGTGTACCGTGAGGCCATGGCCGCCTGCGTCGCCCGTTTGCAGGCTGAAAAGGACTCGATTGCCGGTGTGATCATCACCTCGGCCAAGCACACCTTCTTCGCCGGCGGTGACCTCAACGAATTGATCAAGGTCGGCAAGCCCGAGGCCAAGGCTTTCTACGACATGGTCCTGCGGCTTAAAGCGCAACTGCGAGCCTTGGAGACCTTGGGCAAACCCGTGGTGGCGGCCATCAATGGCGCGGCCCTCGGCGGTGGTTGGGAAATCTGCCTGGCCTGCCATCATCGCGTGGCCCTGGACCTGCCGTCGGTGCAGCTCGGCTTGCCGGAGGTCACGCTTGGCCTGTTGCCGGGCGGTGGCGGGGTGGTGCGGATGGTGCGCCTGCTCGGTTTGGAAAAGGCCTTGCCGTATCTGCTCGAGGGCAAGAAGGTCAATGCGCAACAAGCGCTGCAGGCCGGTTTGATCGATGAGCTGGCGAAGGATCGTGACGAACTGCTGGCCAAATCCCGAGCCTGGATTCTTGCCAACCCCAGCGTCATCCAACCCTGGGATGCAAAGGACTATCGACTGCCGGGCGGCACGCCGTCTGACCCGAAAGTTGCGCAAATGCTGGCTATCGCCCCTTCGATCCTGCGCAACAAGACCCAGGGTTGCCTGCCAGCACCGGAGAAAATCCTCTGCGCAGCGGTGGAGGGTGCCCAGGTAGATTTCGACACCGCGCACCTGATCGAAACCCGTTACTTCACCGAACTGACCACCGGCCAGGTGGCGAAGAATCTGATGGGTACCTTCTGGTTCCAGCTCAACGAGATCAAGGCCGGTGGTTCTCGCCCACAGGGTTTTGCGCCTTATCTGACGAAAAAAGTCGGCGTGCTCGGCGCGGGCATGATGGGGGCGGGTATCGCCTATGTCAGCGCCGTGGCCGGCATCGCAGTGGTACTCAAGGATGTCGATCTGGCGGCGGCCGAGAAGGGCAAGGCCCGTTCGGCGGCGTTGCTGGATAAAAAGATCGCCCGCGGTCAACTCACCGCCGAGCAGCGCGAAGCCACGCTGGCGCGGATTCACACGACCGACAGCAACGCCGACCTGGCCGGCTGCGACCTGATCATCGAAGCGGTGTTTGAAGATCGCGCCCTGAAAGCCAGAGTGTCGGCCGCCGCCCAGGCGGTGGTGGGCGATGATGCGGTGATCGCTTCCAACACCTCGACCTTGCCCATCACCGGCCTGGCCATGGCTGTGCCAGACCCGACGAAGTTCATCGGCCTGCACTTCTTCAGCCCGGTGGAAAAAATGCCCCTGGTGGAGATCATCAAGGGCGCGCGCACCAGTGACGCGACCCTGGCCCGGGGGTTCGATTTTGTCCTGCAGATCAACAAGACGCCGATTGTGGTCAACGACAGTCGCGGTTTCTTCACGTCGCGGGTATTCGGCACCTTTACCAATGAGGGCATCGCCATGCTCGGCGAGGGCGTGAGTGCGCCGATGATCGAGACCGAAGCGCGCAAGGCCGGCATACCGGTCGGGCCTCTGGCGATCTCTGACGAAGTTTCCCTCAGCTTGATGAGCCATATCCGCGCGCAAACCACCAAGGACCTGCGTGCAGAAGGGAAAGCGCCGATTGAGCACCCGGCGTTCGCTGTGATTGACTTGTTGCTCAACGAATACAAGCGCCCGGGCAAGGCCGCCGGTGCCGGTTTCTATGAATACCCGGCCGATGGGCAAAAGTACCTGTGGCCGGCGCTCAAAAGCCGCTTCGAGAAAGCCGACGGGCAGATTTCCCCGCAGGATATCCGTGATCGCCTGCTGTTCATCCAGGCCCTGGAAACCGTGCGCTGCGTGGAGGAGGGGGTGCTGACTTCGACGGCCGACGCCAACGTCGGCTCGATCTTCGGTATTGGCTTCGCCGCCTGGACCGGTGGTGCGCTGCAGTTCATCAACCAATACGGCCTGCCGGACTTTATAGGTCGCGCCCAGTATCTGGCCGAGCAATATGGCGAGCGCTTCTCACCGCCGGCCTTGTTGTTGGAGAAGGCCGCCCGCCACGAACTGTTCTGACAGACCCGGGAAGGGGCTTGCCTTGGGACGGTGTTTCAGGGCAGGCTCTGGGGTGTGCAATATTCCCATCATCGTGTCAGGTATTTTTTATGTCGCTACGCATCTGCATTCTGGAAACCGATATCCTGCGTCCGGAACTGGTCGACCAATATCAGGGTTACGGGCAGATGTTCCAGCGCCTGTTTTCGCAGCAGCCCATCGCGGCCGAATTCGTCGTGTACAACGTGATGGCGGGGCATTACCCCGGCGCTGAGGAGGCATTCGACGCTTATCTGGTGACCGGCAGCAAGGCTGATTCCTTCGGCACCGACCCCTGGATTCAAACCCTCAAGACTTACCTGCTGGAGCGCTATCAGCGCGGCGATAAATTGCTCGGTGTGTGCTTTGGTCACCAGCTGTTGGCGTTGTTGCTGGGCGGTAAGACTGAACGCGCCACCCAAGGTTGGGGCGTCGGCACCCATCGCTACAAACTCGCCGCCAAGGCGCCTTGGATGAGCCCGGTGATGGAAGAATTGACCTTGCTGATCAGCCATCAAGACCAGGTCACCGAACTGCCCGAAAGCGCGACCGTCATCGCCTCCAGCGATTTCTGCCCATTCGCCGCCTACCACATCAACGACCAGGTGCTGTGCTTCCAGGGGCACCCAGAGTTCATCCACGATTATTCCCGGGCCTTGCTGGAGATTCGCCAGCAGCACCTCGGCGAGCAGATCTATAGCCAGGGTGTGGCGAGCCTTGCCCACGAGCACCACGGCACCACGGTGGCGGAGTGGATGATGCGCTTCGTCGCTCACAAGCCGCAGGCTGAAGCCACCCAAGGCTAAAGTTCACCACTCATGTGGGAGCGAGCTTGCTCCGGGCGGCGTTCCGACGATGAATCTCACACTAATTCCACTGTTCGCCTACAACCACCCCGATCGCTTGAAGCTCCACCACAGCGACGAGCAGCCCACCGCAATAACCCCCAGCACCGCGAAATACCCGTATTGCCAACTCAACTCCGGCATGTCCTGGAAGTTCATCCCATAGATCCCGGCCACGGCTGTGGGAAACGCCAGGATCGCCGCCCAAGCCGCGAACTTGCGCTGCACCACGCTCTGGCGCGACGCTTCGAGCAGCACGCCGACTTCGATGGTCTGGCTGGCGATGTCGGCCAGGGTGGCCAGGTCTTCCATTTGCCGCGTGACATGAATCTGCACATCGCGGAAATACGGGCTCATGTTCTTGTCGATAAAGGGGAAGTCGAGTTTCTGCAACTCTTCACTGATCTCCACCATTGGCGCCGCGTAACGGCGCAGGCGCAATACGTCGCGGCGCAAGCTGTGCAGGTTCTGGATGTCCCGTTCGTTCAGGGAGCTGCACATGACATTGTGTTCCAGCTCATCGATTTCGGCGTGAATGGCCTCACCCATTGGCTGGTAGTTTTCAATCACGAAATCAAGGATGGCGTAGAGGACGAAATCTTCCCCATGTTTCAGCAAAAGCGGACGTGCCTCACAGCGCTGCCGGACGTGGGCGTAGGACGCGGAGTGGCCGTTGCGAGCCGTGATGATGTAGCCCTTGCCAGCAAAGATATGGGTTTCGATGAACAGCAGTTTGCCGTCCTTGCGTATCGGCGAATACGTGACGATAAACAGCGCATCGCCAAAGGTCTCCAGCTTGGGCCGGCTGTGTTTCTCCATGGCGTCTTCGATCGCCAATTCGTGCAGGTTGAATTGACGCTGCAGGTTGGTCAGCTCCAGGGCGCTGGGCTCTTCGAGACCGATCCATACAAAATGACCAGGTTTGGCAGCCCAGGCACTGCCTTCGTCGAGGGTGATATTGGTGACTTTCTTACCGGCGCTGTAGACCGCAGCAGCAACGACTCTACCCATAATGGTGGTTCACTTCTTATTGGAAAATGGCAGTGGCAGGCAGCGTTCAGCTTAGCGCGCCCTGTAGCTTGAGAGTCAGCAAAATCTGCGGAGTTCGGCGGTAAAAGAAAACCCGCCGAGGGGGCGGGTTTTCCATTCAGGCGGTTTGCAGCTGCCGGTCCATTGTCGCGATGCACTCGCGCATCTGCTCACGGCATTGGGCAATGAGCCGGGGCATGTCATCCATGCTCAACCCGGCTGTAGGAATCGCCGGCAATGAGCGTATGAGGATGTCACCGCTGCGCCAGCGATTGAGGCGCATATGCTTGATGTAGCTGCTGACGCACACCGGAACAATCGGCACCCCGGCGGCTATTGCCATCTGGAAGGCGCCTTTCTTGAACGGCAGCAGGTCCTCACCGAGATTGCGCGTGCCCTCCGGGAAAACCCAGATCGAGGTGTCCTCGTGCTGCAAGGTATGGGTGGTGGTCAGCATCGACTGTCGCGCCTTGATCGCATTGCCGCGGTCGATCAACACGTTGCCCGCCAGCCAGAACAATTGCCCGAACAGCGGCACCCATTTCAGGCTCTTCTTGCCGATACACACGGTACGGCGCGGCACCACGTTGCCGAACATGAACAGGTCATAGTTGGATTGGTGGTTGGCGATGATGACGCAGCCGTTGGGCTTATTCACCAGCGTGTCGACTTGCGTCCGGACCCGCAGGCGCAAAATGCACATCGCCGGCAATGCGTAAAATCGTGCGCATAAACGGCTGTTGTCCGGGTTGAACGGCCGGCACAGGCCCAGAATCACCCCGAGCACGCCAGCCAATACAAAATGCAGGCCCATCAACAACATACGCAGTACAAACAGCATCTACAGGCCCCATCGGGACAAAAGGTGGCGCAGTGTACGGATGTGCACTGTTTTCGGCAATTGCCCCTATAGAGGTAGGAAATGGACGATGTTTAAGCGCATGTTTCCACATGGCGTGACAGAAGCGGTGTAGAGCGGTTGCGGACTTTTAAGCGACGCGCGTAGGAAAAAGCCCGACTCCAGGTGAGGGCTCGCTCTCTCTGGGCCCGTAGGAGCTGACGAGCGGAGCGAGGCTGCGATCTTTCCATTACCAATTGAGTCCGGAGCGAAGGATCAAAAGATCGCAGTCTCGCTCCGCTCGACAGCTCCTACAAGCCTCAGCCCATATGCTCCTGATCCAGCAGAATCGCGCTGTCCAGCGTTTCCAGCAGGGCTTTGCGCACTTTCAGCTTGGTGTTCTTGTGGGCGGACATGTTTATCTTCTTCAACTGACGCGCCGCTTCCAGGGCCGCGCCCTGCAGTTCTTCGGCCGACACCACCTTGTCGAGGAAGCCGGCATCCACAGCGCCCTGTGGGTTAAACATCTCGGCATTGATTACCGAGCGGTGGAACGCCGACTTGCGCAGGCGATCACGGGCCAGCTCGATACCGGCGTGGTGCATGGTCATGCCGATCTGCACTTCGTTCAGGCCGATGCTGAACGGCCCTTCCACCCCGATGCGATAATCCGCCGAGAGCAGCAGGAACGCACCCTTGGCCACCGCATGCCCCGGGCAAGCGACAACGACAGGGAAGGGGTGCGACAACAAGCGACGGGCCAGGGTCGAGCCGGCCGTGACCAGGCCCACCGCTTCCTTGGGACCGGCGGTCATCACCTTCAGATCGTAACCACCCGACAAAATCCCCGGTTGCCCGGTAATGATCACCACCGCCCGATCCGCCGTCGCCTGGTCCAGCGCAGCGTTGAACGCGGCAATCACATCCGGCGAGATGGCATTGACCTTGCCGTTGTTCAAGGTCAGGGTCGCGATACCGTCTTCGAGATGGTAGGCAATCAAGTCGCTCATGACGCTATTCCTTGTAAGAGAAGTGACGCAGACGTTACTCACCGCCGCAGGCCAGGTAAAGCGCCGTGACTGACTCACCGGTCAGCTCCAAGCCCCGCAAACAGCCTGTCCCGCCCATCCCGCTTCGCCTTCATCTATAGAGCAGCGCCTGCATAGTCCCGAAGATTGGCCGGTTTGCCATGCCTAAGTGCGTTTGAAATGCCCGACCAAGCTTAACCGCATGAAAATTCTGAAAAAAACCTTTGCCATCGGAAAAGCTTTCGACTACATTAGCGCGCCTCGACAGACTGAACAGTTTGCCGAGATACGGTGAAGTGTCCGAGTGGCTTAAGGAGCACGCCTGGAAAGTGTGTATACAGGAAACTGTATCGAGAGTTCGAATCTCTCCTTCACCGCCACATTCTACAAACGCAAGCCCCTGATTTTCCTAGAGAAAGTCGGGGGTTTGTGGTTTTTGGTGTCCAAGAAACGCTCCCATGGGACCACCGTGGGACTGGATCCCTGGAAACTGGTGCGCGGTGGACGAACCCGGTTGCGCCGTCGATCTGCAATGGATCTCGGAACGGGGCGAGTCGACGGTTTCAGGGGCACATCAAAAGGCTATCGGAGTGGCAACATCAACGTAATAGGCGAAAGCTCAGGACACGGAATAAATCCTGCGTGTTTGGCATAAAAGTCTGACAGACGCTGGTTAAGCGGGTGAACAATCATTGCAGTAGAACCGATGGTTTCAGACGCGATAATTGCTCGTTCAACCGCATCCTGAAGCAAGCCGATAGCGAAGCCCTGGCCCTGTGCTGTTTCAGTGATGCCCATGCGTCCCAACAAGGTCACTGGGTGCACACTCGGAGAATTGCGCTGACGGCTTTTCGGAACGACATTCTCTCGAGCGATCGATCCACTCGACAGGGTGTAATAACCCATGACGACCGATGTGTCCTTGCGACAGACAACGTACACAATGGCTTGCTTGGCGGCTTGAGCTTTACGTGCTGTTTTTTGAAGATAATCGTTGATCGACGCCACGCCTGAATCGAATTCGTCCAGGACGTGGTCGTCGTTCAACTTTTCTGGAGCTCTCAGCTCCACGGTTTGGGCCTTTCGAGAAGTTGAAGTAGACATTTGTTACCTCGAATCGGATTGGCTTCCATGGCCTGTTCAAATGCGTCAAATGCAACGTCGTCGAGAAGGAACAGCCGCTTATCAAGGATGACTTCCTCTGCTTTCTGACAAGCAGCTTCCAAGATAAAGCTGGTTCGATCACGACCGGACATGGCAGCTGCCAGATCGATCAGGTTCCGTTTTTTTTCATCCGCCCTCATGTTGATGGGAACGGGCTTGGATCTTTCAATACTTACGGTCATGTTGATTCCCGCCTTGGAGATGCCTCAGTGCTTCGCTTATGTGATCAGTCGTTGGAAATATCTATCGATTGAGATTCAAGGCCGTTGAGTCGGCTTCGTGATTAACACTATATCAATGTATAGCTGTTGTATATGCGCGTATATCGATTAGCTATACGGTGGCGTCCCCGTCAACCCTAGCCCAACCCAGTCCGGGTGAGCGACGAAAGTGGTACCGCTCATAGCGATCTAGGACCCGGCTTTGTGCCGAAGCGCTCAGGCATGTCGCGCCAGGCAGCGTCAGAACAAAGCCCCCAAATGATGGATGCAGACTCTACTCAATCTCGGCGCGTGTGTAATTCAAATTGGTTTCGGCTGATTTCATAGAACCAAGTGCCCCACAGATTCCATGGAACTGCCATGGGAACGCTTGCGCGCAAACTATCACTCTGATACCCGTGTAAACCGGGACCTTACTCGCCGAAAACGCAATCGGGTGGTTTTTAGTCTCTCCTTCACCGCCAAATTCGATACACACAAAACCCCTGGTTCTCCAAGAAAACCAGGGGTTTTGTGGTTTCTGCCGTCTTAAAAAAATGACGATAGGGGCAATGGCACCCAGGTGATACGCCGTCAGCGCAAAAGGTGCGAATTTCCTAACCTTGACTCCGCCACCCAAATGACTATCCCCGCATGTAGCCGTGCTACAAAAAGACCTGTTCAACGCGTGGAAAAATTCCGATGCCACCGCTCTCCAACGGCAGGCCCTCCAATCGTTTCGACCTGTTTTGTGTAGCCAGTTTTCTGCTGTCCATTTCTTATGGCGCCACTTTCCTGGTCTCGCTGCTGGTGTCCTCCCTGGGGGGAACTGAGCGCGATGCTGGGCAAGTCTTTGCCGTTGCCATGATCAGTACCCTGGTCGCGGTGGTCGCCTCGGGGCATTTGATGCAGCGCGTAGGTGCTGCATCGTGCATGGCCCTAGGCGCTGTATTTCTGGTGATTGCGTCCATGGGGTTTGCGCTGCTATCGGGCCTGGGCATCGGTTTATTGGCCTGCGGTTTGATGCTGGGGATCGGGTGGGGATTGTTTTACACGGTTGGGCCCATCATGGTCGCAGCGATGGTCGAGCCAGCCAGGCGGACTCATTGCTTCGCGCTTTTGTCGGGCAGCATGTTGACGGGGATCGGTAGCGGCCCTCTTTCAGGCAAGTTGGCCAGCTCTGTTGGGTTACCCATCCAGACAGCTTTCTTCGTTGCCGCCGCTGCGGCATTGCTGGGTGGGCTGTATTTTTGGTGGCTGAGAACGGGCTTTGCCGAAGTGGAGCGCCGTTCTGGCGATAAGGCTCGGATGGGGCTGAAATCGGCGGCGGGTGTGCTGCGCTCGCGTTCAGCGTTGTCCATTTTGATGGTGGGGCTGGGAGGCGCGATCTTCGGCGGCTTGGGCAGTTTCCAGACCAGTTATGCAGCCAGTCAGGGGCTTGACTACTCCCTGTTTTTCGTCGGTTTCATGGGGGCGGCTATCGCTTGTCGGTTGCTGATTGCCGGGTGGGTGGTCAGCCGTGACCCTTTCGCGACCTCTTGCCTGTTGACCACCCTGATGTTGGTCGCCGTAACGGGGTTCGGTGTGTGGGTCCATGACAGTCTGAGTTATGGGTTGACCGCCGCCTTGCTTGGGGTCGGTTACGGTCTCAACTATTCGGTCATTAATGGCTTGGCTGCCAACGAGGCGCCACCTGGACTGACCGCCCAGGCACTTTTGCTTTTCAGCCTGTCCTACTTCATTGGCGTGTTCGGTTTTCCCTTTATTGCCGGCAAACTCATCAGCAGCATGGGCGTGAATGGGATGCTGCTTAGTGTCGGATTGATCGCTCTGTTTGCCTGGGCCTTGAGTGTCAGTCGCTGGCTGGCCGGGCGATTCTGGAAACCAGCCTCTCTCTCGGAATGAAAAATTCTCCCCTGGCGGGCGATAGCTTCCCGGTGAGAGTGGGAGTTTGAACACTGGGGCAAGAAGGTCGCTAAGACTGAAGGCAGAAAGGCACGGTAAATTGCTTGATGAACGGCTGCTCGTGGAGCCTCGCCACTGAATAGCATCAGGCAACCTCACAGCAGTATCGGGCAAAGGTTTCTGGGCACATGCCGTTAAGGTTCTCCTGGAAGAGCGTCTTATCAACTGCATTGCTGTGAGAGAACATCATGACCAGATGGGTGAATTTCGCTTGGCGCGTCCAGGCGCTTGCACTGTCTTTAATATTTTTTACGAACAACGTCTGGGCTTCGGAAAACACCCAGCACGCGAATGCGACTCTGGTCCGCCAGGCGTTCACTCACTGGCAGCAGGGCAAAGGCACGGTGTTCGATCTGCTGGCGCCCAATGCGAAATGGACCGTGGCCGGGACGAGTCCTGTTTCCGGTGTCTATAACAGCAAGGCTGAGCTGGCCCAAGTTGTGCGGCCGATTACTGCGCGACTGGCAACACCGATTGTCCCCACGGTGCAGAGCATCGTTGCTCAGAATGATGTCGTGGTTGTTCTGTGGAACGGAACCGCCACGGCGCTTGATCACAAACCCTACAACAACACCTACCTGTGGCACATGACCTTCAAGAATGGTCAGATCATTGAAGTCACAGCCTTCCTGGACACCTACGTGTTGAACGATCTTATGCGGCGCGTAAAACCCCCACAGTAGTGGCTGGGCTATCTTGTTGGCTGTGAAGCAGTTCGCTTTTGCGTAGCGTGCTCTTCAAAAGGTTGACTCGATTCAGAACAAAAACCGGAAATGCGTGGTCTTTGTCAGTACCCCAAGTTCGTCTCTCCCTGAGGTCGCACAATGAGTCTGATCGATTGCCCTGAATGCGCTTCCCGAATTTCCGACAAGGCCTACGCCTGCCCACATTGCGGCAATCCTTTCCGGGAGCCGAGTTTCCGCCTGACCGAAAAGAACGTGGGGCAGATTGCCGGGGTGACCGGCGTCTGGCTCACCGCGCCCTGGATCGCGCGGATGGTCTTTGGTGTTGTGGCCGTGATTGCGGTGGCCGCGGTGTTGATTCTGCGGTGACTGTGTCGATTGGCTAGCTAGCCGGGCCCGTCGTGCCGCTCTGCCGAACATAATAGTTGTCGAACTCGCTGCTTTCGACGAATTGGAAGCCATGGCGGATGTAAAAGCGATTCGACGCGCTTTCCTTAAGGGCGCCGACCCTGAGCGGGAGCGCGGCCGCATCCGCTTCGTTGAAAATATGATCGAGAACAGCAGCGCCTATTCCTGATCCTTGCGCGCAGGGCCTTATATACAAGTGGTCAAGCAAGAGTTCATGGCTGAAAGGCTTGACCACAACGAACCCGACCCTCTTTCCCGACACCTCGATGTGGCGTGTATGGCAGGGTTGGAAACCACCAAGAAACCGCTCGCGCGCCCGCACCGGATCAAATCGCCCCACACGCTCAAGGCTTTCGCGCATGGCCTCGATTCGAATGCCGGCCAGATCCTCCGAGTCGCTTTGTTGAGTGGGGACCAGAATGACGGGAGGGTTTTGCTTGGGGGTGAGGGCCATTGTTCACGCTCTGATTTTCATCCGGGAAGCCAGTATAGATAACCTGACGATGCCGGCTCATCGCGTCGGAAGTACCTAGCCATTGTTCAACGGCAACTGCGGACTGTCCGGATTCAACTGCTGGCGCCTGAACTGCCCCGGCGGCTGTCCATGTATCTGGCGAAAACGCCTGGAAAAATATGCCTCGTCGGCAAACCCGCATAACCTCGCCACTTCGCCCACTGGCCGTGTTCCATTGAGCAAGTAATTTCGCGCCGCATGCATCCGGCGTTCGAGCACCAGTTCGGTGAAGGTCTTGCCGATTTCCTTGCGCAGCCAGTGGGTCAGGTACGTCGGCGACAAGTAAGTCGCCGCGGCCACTTTGATCAGGTTGAGGTCAGGGTCGGCGATGTTCTTGCGCAGGTACTCGGACATCCGGCCCAGCGCATCGCGTCGGCTGACTTCGGCGGCGTTCTCTTCGGCCAAGCGCTTGAGCGGCTCGGCGTACAAGGCGCAAACGCTGCCGATCAGTTGCAGCAACAAGCCCTTGAGCATCTCGCGGGTGCCGAACTGACGGTTCTGGTCCAGGCCACGCATCTGCTCGATCAGCGCGCAGGCTTCGGCGAAATCCTCATCCCCCAGAATGAAGTCCAGGTGTTCCTGGAAACGGAACGGCGACAGTTCCGGCGCCAGCAGAATCGAGACCTCTTCCAGGTCCATCGGATCGCACTGCAGATGCGGCAGCAGGAACGTCTGGGAAAAATTGATCACCATGAAGTTGCTCTCGGCCGGGTGCGGAATCACGTGCACGCGGTGGGGCAGGATGAAGGCCAGGGTGTTGCGCGGAAACGGACGTTCGACGTTGCCAATGTGTTGCACGGTGTCGCCGCCAAGGTTGATCTGGATCTGGAAGTATTCGTGGCGGTGCGGGCTGGTTTCGGCGCGCCGGCCCTTTTTGTCGCGGATGTAGAAATCCGTCAATTCGCTGCGTTGCTGCATGACGTAGGTGGGGACTCGGCTCGGTGATGACATCTCCTGGGAATCCTTTGCGGTGCATGACGGTGATGACGATTGTGACGGTGCATCTGGATGATTTTCAAGAAGTCATACGATGACAAAGCTGTTGGCGTGAATTTTCTGCCTCTCGACAATGGAGGGCGCTTGTCCAAAAAACGATAAGTTCTAGTTTGTTAATTTGTGTTTTAAAAACAAATAGTTAAGTTGATCTTATAAAGATTCTGAAAAAATTCACCAATCTGATTTTTTTGGACAGGTTCCTTGGACGCGGTTTTAAACGGGAAAAATGATCTAACAGTTCAGTTGATTTTGAGTTGTTGTACGACCACTGTTGAGCCACGCAACCCGACCCTCCATCCAAAAACAATCAAAAGGTGCGCACGTCATGAACCTGTTCCTGCTTCACGCTGACCCTCCCGACCGCTCCTGCAACAGATCCTGTTGCAAGGCGTCTTCGAACACCTGACACCGGCTGTTCGTACCTCTCATTCCAGTAGCGATTGTTCTGCCCCGGCATCGAGGGCATTGATTTCGGCTGCTCGTAAACATTTCGACGCTTCTAACAATAACGAGGTCCACTCATGTCGAATTCCCATACCTCCCAGACCGCCGCCGCACCGGTGGTTGCCGGCGCCCGGGACGCCGCAGTGCCAGAGCGTCTGCCGTCGCGGCGGCGTTGGTTCATGCTGTCGTTGCTGTTGATCGCGACGATCATCAACTACATCGACCGGGTGAATATCTCGATTGCCGCGCCGTTCCTCGCCAAGGACCTGGGCCTGGACAAGATCGAGATGGGCCTGATTTTTTCCGCGTTTGCCTGGACTTACGCGATCGCGCTGGTGCCGGCCGGCTTCATCGCCGATCGCTTCGGTTCCCGGTTCACCTACGGGGTATCGCTGATCAGTTGGTCGACTGTCACCGTGTGCCAGGGCTTGGCCACGGGCTTCGCTTCACTGTTCGGTCTGCGCCTGGCCGTCGGCGCGATGGAAGCGCCGGCGTTTCCGGCCAACAGCCGGGCGGTCACGGTGTGGTTCCCGGCGCGGGAGCGGGGCCTGGCCAGTAGCATTTATGTCTGCGGCCAGTACTTGGGCACGGCGCTGTTTACCGGAGCGCTGCTTTGGCTGGCCACCACCTATGACTGGCGCCATGTGTTCTACAGCACCGGCGCACTCGGCATCGTCTTCGGTGTGGCCTGGCTGTTCTTGTATCGCGACCCGATGAACTGCAAGAAAGTCAGCAAGGAAGAACTCAAGTACATCGAAGCCGGGGGAGGGCTGGTCAAGAGCAGTCAGGAGCGCACCCGCTTCAACTGGCGGCAGATCGCCGAGCTGTTCAGCTATCGGCAGGTCTGGGCGATTTGCATCGGCAAGTTCGCCAGCACGTCGGCGCTGTACTTCTTTCTCACCTGGTTCCCCACGTACCTGATCGAAGAGCGTCAACTGACCATGATCAAGGCCGGGATCTTCGCCGTGCTGCCGTTCGTGGGTGCGACGGTGGGCATCCTGCTCGCCGGGATCGTGTCCGACCTGCTGATCCGTCGCGGCTACTCGCTGTCCTTCGCCCGCAAGTTGCCGTTGGTGGTCGGGTCGATGCTGGGCATGTCCATCGTCCTGGTGAATTTCACCGATTCGAACGTGATCTGCATCGCCGTGCTGACGATTGCCTTTTTCGCCCAGGGCATCGCTTCGTCCTCGTGGGCGGCGGTATCGGAAGTGGCGCCAAAGGAGCTGATCGGACTGACCGGCGGGATCACCAGCCTGGCGGCCAACATCGGCGGGATTGTCACCCCCATCGTGATTGGCGCAATCGTCCACAAGACCGGTTCATTCGCCTTGGCCTTCTGGTTCATCGGCGGCGTGGCGCTGATCGGCACCTTGTCCTATTCGTTGCTGCTTGGCCGTTTGTATCGCATTGAACTCAAGGTGCGCTGAACTCGGAAAAAACCGTTTTTCTCCAACACGAGGCGGCATTCCTCCAACTTCGCCAGGGATTGCCGCCGTACGCTGACGCTTCCAACAGGACTTTTACCAGGATGAACATGCCCGAGTATGTCTTTACCCCGGACCTGCCAGTGACCTTGCCGGTTGTCGGCACCCCGCAGCGTTTTCCCGTCGGCCGGGTCTTTTGCGTGGGTCGCAACTATCCCTGGCCCGATACCCAGGGTGAATCCCGAGTGCCACCGGTGTTTTTCATGAAGCCTGCCAACTGCGTGGTGGAAGCGGCCGGTGAGGTGACGTTTCCATCGGTGACCGAGGAGTTCGCCCACGAAATCGAATTGGTCGTGGCCATCGGTGAGGGCGGCGCCAACATCCCTGAGAGCCAGGCGTTGGCTTATGTGTGGGGCTACGCGGCGGGTCTGGATCTAACCCGGCGTGATGTCCAGCGCATGGCCAAGCGCAACGGTTTGCCATGGGAGGGCGCCAAGGTGTTCGACGGCGCCGCGCCAATGACCGCCATCGTGCCGGTCTCGCGGGCGGGGCACCCCGATGGCGAGTTGTGGTTGAACGTGAACGGCCAGGAGCGCCAGCGCGACAGCCTCGACAGCCATATCTGGTCGGTCAGTGAAGTGATCGCCCGCATCTCCCAATCGGTGGCGCTGCGGGCCGGCGATCTGATCATGACCGGCAGTCCGGCAGGCGTCGATGTGTTGCAGCCGGGTGATGTCATCACGGCTGGCATCGATGGCGTTGGCGAATTGGAAATGCGCGTCGGTCCGCGTTTGTCTTACTGATTTCGAGAAAGGAGAACCCACATGTCCAACACATTGAAAGTGGCTTTGGTGACTGGCGCTGGCAGCGGGATTGGCCGTGCGGTGGCCTTGGGCCTGATGGAAGACGGCTACACGTTGGTGTTGGCCGGTCGCCGGCCAGAGCCCTTGCAGGCATTGGCCGAGTTGGCGGCCAGCCAGGGTCGCGAAGCTTTGGCGGTGCCCACTGATGTACGCGATCCGGTCAGTGTCGATGGGTTGTTTGCAACCATCGCCGAGGTCTACGGGCGCCTGGACGTCGTGTTCAACAACGCCGGAGTCAACGCGCCCGCCGTGCCACTGGATGAGCTGACGTTCGAGCAGTGGCGAAACGTGATCGACACTAATCTCAACGGCGTTTTCCTTTGCGCCTGTGGCGCCTTCGGCCTGATGCGCCGGCAGCGGCCCCAGGGTGGACGGATCATCAACAACGGTTCGATCTCGGCCCACACCCCACGACCGTTCAGCAGCGCCTACACCGCCAGCAAACACGCGGTGCTGGGGCTGACCAAATCCCTGGCCCTGGACGGACGTGAATACAACATCGCCTGCAGCCAGATCGACATCGGCAACGCCCTCACCGAGATGTCCGTGCGCATGACCAAGGGCGTACGCCAGGCCAACGGCAGCATCGCGGTGGAGCCGATGGTGGACGTCAAGCACGTCGCCGACGCGGTGCGCTACATCGCCGGCCTGCCGTTATCGGCCAACGTCCTGAACATGACCGTCATGGCCACGGCCATGCCGTTTGCCGGTCGTGGTTGAGCCAGTCTTTTTAATTCTGTTACGAGGTCTACATGAAGCCAGAAGTCTTGCAACTCAGCCCGATCCTGATCCCTGAAATCAACGCCCGGCTCAACGAGCTGTTCACGGTGCGGCGCTATTTCGAGCAGGCCGACAAACAAGCCTATCTGCAAGAACACGGTGCCAATATTCGCGGTGTGATCACTGGAGGGCATACCGGCATCAGCCAGGCGCTCATGGCCCAGCTGCCCAAGCTGGAAGTGGTGGCAGTCAACGGCGTAGGCACCGATGCCGTGGACCTGGCCTACGCCAGGGATCGCGGAATCCGCGTGACGGCCACCATCGGCGCGCTGACCGAAGATGTCGCCGACCTCGCGATTGGCCTATTGATTGCCGTGTGTCGCGGGCTGTGCACCGGTGACCGTTACGTGCGCTCCGGCCAATGGCCCCAGAGCCCGACGCCACTGGCCCCGCTGCCATTGGCCCGGCAGGTGTCCGGCATGCGCATCGGCATCGTCGGCATGGGCCGGGTCGGTCGCGCCGTGGCAATCCGCGCCGCCGCGTTCGGTTGCCCGATCAGCTACACCGACCTGCAACCCATGAGCGACGTGAACCACACCTTCGTCGCCGACCTCAAGCAACTGGCCCGCGACAGCGACGCGCTGATCCTCGCGGCCGCCGCGGACAAGGCTGAAGCCATCATCGATGCCGAGGTGCTGCGCGCCTTGGGCCAGGGCGGGTATCTGATCAATGTGGCCCGGGGCAAACTGGTCAACGAGGCCGACCTGGTCGCGGCGCTGACCGCTGGTGAAATCGCCGGTGCGGCGCTGGATGTGTTTGTCGATGAGCCGCATGTGCCTGAGGCATTGTTTGGCAATGAACAGGTGGTGCTGCAACCCCACCGCGCGAGCGCGACGTTGCAGACCCGCACGCGAATGGGGGAGATGGTGGTGGCGAGTCTGGTGGATAGTTTTGCTGGGAAGGTGCCGCAGGGTGGTGTGACGGGGTGAGGCGCAAGAGTTGCGGCGTTGCGGTCAAATTGATGGATGTGCTCTGTTGAGCTAGGGGGCGGCAGGTAGGTCTCAGGTGTGCGATGGCTGTGCTTGCTCGATCAGTCAATAAAGACCAAATAACGACCTATTTAAGCGGGAGCCGCCTCCATGCAAATCGTTTTGGCTGATGTGGCCGTCAGCGTATCCGAACTCAAAAAAAACCCATCATCCGTCCTTAACGGCGCCAACGGCGCGCCGGTGGCGGTGTTGAACCATAACCGGGTCATGGGCTACATGGTCCCGGCTAGTGTCTACGAGGCGATGGTTGATCGCTTGGAAGAACTGGAATTGGCGCAAGTGGTCAAGGCACGCATCGAGGCCAACGAAACACCTGTTCGGGTGTCTTTTGACGAGCTTATTGGCGAGGCTGAGGCTGATATCGTCAATGGGCGTTGATTACGATGTCGAATGGGATCCGAAGGCACTCAAGGAGCTTAGAAAAGTTGATGGTGCTATCCGTCTGCAGCTTCTGCGGTTTGCGATGGAGCCGAGTGCTTTCTTGACCGCGGCCTCAGCAAAGGTGACGGCTCATATCGAAACTGTCCCTCTTTCCGTTAGTAACACTTCAGCTCATTACGTTTTGCACGAGGGCTCTCCGGTCGCATATTCAGTTGAAGAGGCCGGTGCCAGTGAATACAACGTGGTGACGTCGAACGGCCGCAGAAAGATAGCCAAAGAGCCGGATAAGGGGTAGGGCAATCATCTGCTGATCAAGGGGCGGGGTTGGTTGTCGATTCACGGAAGTTCAGGATGACACGCGCCCCGATACATCGGCCATTGCAGTCAATCCCCGAACCCTCTATAAAATCTCGCGCTGACATCGCGTTCCTCTCGACCGTCGTTGGCCCTGGATATCTGACCCGCATGGAGCATCATCGTGAGCCAATCGCCACGCCCCCTCAACGCCCAAACTGACATTAACCCGCGCACGACGTCCCGCGTCCTGCGACATGCCTGGAACTTCACTTTACTGACCCTGCTCACCGGCTGCGGAGCGCTGTCGGATGTCCGTTCTTTCTCCACCCCTTACTCAACGCCTGACGGTGGCGAGACCGCGCGCTTGCGGGTGATCAGCGATGGCATGGTCAGGGCCGTACCCAAGTCCGATTGCGTGGACTTCCGCCTGCCGGGCGCGGGCGTCATGGTGGCGTACCGCGATGGCTACGCCAATCGCAACGGCGAAAGCCTGGGCATGCCAGATGACGACAAACACTCATCCTCCACGGTGATGACTGAGTTGCTGGTGCCTGCCGGGCAGCCCATTGCTTTTCATTACATCGGTGCTCAATGCTACAACATGTTCAGTTTTGTCCCTAAGGCAGGGGAGGATTACCAACTGGACGCTGCGGGGCGTTATGAGTGTGGGGTGAGGCTCAAGCAACTGCCCACGGCAACGACGCAACTTCCCCGTTCATTCTTGAAGGACAGCAAACTGTGCAGGGCGACGGATAACTTTTAGCGTGGAGGGTTTTCCAAGGACGCCATAACGTTGAAAAAGGAGTTTCATCATGAACCCCATCCCCACGTTCCAAACCCACCGCCTCATCCTCACACCCCTTGAGCTGACGGATGCACCGGCGATCCAACAGCTATTTCCCCATTGGGAAGTGGTCCGTTACCTGGACAGCCGCGTGCCCTGGCCTTACCCGGATGACGGCGCGCTGACGTACGTGCGCGATCATGCACTCCCGGCTATTGCAGCCGGACGCGAGTGGCACTGGATGATCCGTATTGCCGAAGAGCCGACACAGAGCATCGGCAGCATCAGCCTCTACGACCAGCCTGGCAACAACCGGGGTTTCTGGTTGTCGCCGCAGTGGCAGGGGAAAGGCTACATGCGCGAAGCGTGCGAGGCGATCAACATCTATTGGTTTGAAACCCTGGGGCGCCCCGTCATGCAGGTGCCCAAGGCGGTGGGCAACGAGGCTTCGCGCAAAGTTTCGGAGCATGAAGGCATGCGCCTGATTGCGACGCAGCAGGGGGAGTTTGTCTGTGGGAAGTTGCTTAAGGAAATCTGGGAAATGACGCGTGGGAATTGGCTTGAGAAAAAGGCCGCGTTGGAATCGAATTGAGCAGAGTCAAATGGGTCAAGTCGCCTGTGAACGACAATTCACCACGGTCGTCGCCAGGATCTATCTGTCGGGTTAACGGGTAAAGGAATGTGAAATGGATATTCCACAGGGTTTCAGGCCGTTATTTCGTAGCAGCCCTTTTCTTGACTTACTCGGTCCCTTTTATTATCGGGAAAACTCCGAAGGTTTTACCGTTGGGATTCGGGTGGAAGAGAAACACACCAATGCGCGTGGACTCGCTCACGGAGGATTGTTCATGGCGCTGGCTGATATCGCGCTGGGCTACAGCGCTGCGTTCTCGAAAGATCCGCCCCTTAAGCTCGTGACGACCACGATGACTACTGATTTCGCTGGCTCCGCTAAGATCGGCGATTGGTTGGAGGCTGCCGTAGATATTCAAAAAACCGGTAGTCGATTGGTGTTTGCCAATACCTATATCAGCGCTGGAGAGGAGCGCGTGGTTCGAGCCAGTGCATCTTTTCTGGTGCTCAGCTAGGGGGATGCTGAACTGGCCCAGATGCGTCAGGGAGATCCGAAAGCGGTGCTCGTTGATTGGCCTTGAGCTGTAATCGTCCTCTGCGGTGCGTTGCTTAAGGAGGTGGGTAATCATGAGTACCTGTCACCGGCGATTGACGTCCAAATCCGTTAACGACGATGTACAACAGTGGACCGATTGATACGAAGATGGCCGTGATCACGAGGTAAGGCAGCAGCGATGTGAGCGACCTACCTTTCGCACGGGTGTCCCGGTACATCCAGATGCACGCCATGCAAGCGAGCAAATAGAGATCAATGACTACCTGCGCGGTGTCTGGGCGGGACATGAGCCCGAGGCCGAACGCCAGGAGCGATTGCTCGGCGAGAAACAAAGTACTCGCCGTGTACACGGAAAAAAACAACAGCGTGACAAGTGCGATGTAAGGTTTCTTCACGTTGCCTCCTTGGACAAGTTCATTGATCAGTGGAGGTAGGCTAGTGATTTGACCGTCATGGTTTCAATGACCTCAGAGGTCATCGACGCCGCTCCCCCGCAATGCCAGAGTCAACGGATGACCAGTCGACCTTTTTCTCGAACAACGCCACCAACCTCAGCCGGTGCGCAACTGCGTCACTTGCGCCAACAGGCCGGACTGAGTCAGTTGGACTGTGCACTGATCACGGGGATCTCTCAGCGTCATCTTAGTTGCATCGAGACGGGGCGCGCCAAGCCAAGCCCCGGCACTCTGCATAACTTATTGACTGCCCTGGATGTACCTTTGGAGCGATGCAACGACATCTTCATCGCCAGTGGCTATGCCCCTCGCTACGAAACGACGCCGCTCACGTCTTCGTCAATGGAAGTGGTACGTGATGCCATTAATCATGTACTTCACGCCAATAACCCCGCTCCGGCGATTGTTCTGGGTGCCCAATGGGACATCCTGGCAGCCAACACCAGCGCGGGTGTTCTGTTCGATCTGGTGGGTCTTGCCAGGGATGCAGCCGATGGGCTCAACCTCTTGGTGACACTGCTGCAACCCGGTGGCTTGGGCGATCATTTGAGTAACGCCGAGGAAATAAGATTAGTGGCCTGGCAACGGGCCTCTCGGGAAGCCTTGAGTAATCCCGCGTTGGCTGAGATTCTGAAGAGCCTGCCGGCCCCATACAGCTCTGCAGCGCTGGTTAACGAGCTGCCTCCGCTGTTGCTGACGCGAGTCGAGTCTCCCCATGGGGAGCTGAAGTTCATGTCAACGTTCACCACCTTCGGCATGCCGCTCGACATCACGATGAGCTCATTGCGTATCGAGCATCTGATTCCTGCCGACGCGAAGACCTGGGGGGTGATGACTAAGGCATATGAGCAGGCGCAACACCAATAATGATCAAGGAAGAACACATGCAACCGTCACTCAATCGAATCATGTTGTATGTCCGGGACGTTCAAGCGACCTGCGATTTTTATGAGCGTCATTTCAGTTTTACCAGTGAAAGAAAAGTCGATGACCGCGTCACCGAATTGAGCCCTGCAAACGGTGGCGCGATCCTGATGGTTCACCCGGCAGGGAAGGCCGTTAAAACAGGGCAAGTCACCGTGAAGCTTGTCTTTGATCTTCAGGACGTTGAGGGTTTCAAGGCCAAGTGCCTGGCCCAAGGCCTGAGGTTTGGTGCTACGCACAGGGCGGATGGTTATTCTTTTTCCAACGCCAAAGACCCCGACGGTAATTCCATTTCCATCTCCAGCAGGGCGTTTGCATGCAGCTGAACTTTCAAAAGATGCATGCCAATGGCGATGACTTCGTTATTGTCGATTCGCGACATTCGGCCAACCCGGTGACGAGCGCCATGGCCCAGCGAATGGGGGATCGGAACTGGGGTGTGGGCTTCAACCAACTCGCGGTGTTGCTCGATTGCGACGATGCCGATGCGCGCGTGATGTTCTGGAACGCGGATGGCTCCGCGCTGGATGTTTGCGGCAGCGCGACGCGGGGGGCGGCGGATATGCTGATGCGCGAAGCAAATGTTGCTTCGGTTGCGTTGCGCACTAACCGCGGTCTGCTGACGTGCAAACGTACTCCGACGGGCGACATTTCCGTCGATATGGGAATGCCGCTTTTTGGCTGGTCGGACATTCCTTTGGCGCACGCATTGGACACCGCCGCCTTGCCACTGGCCGGCAGTCCAGCCGCGTGCAGCATGGGAAATCCGCACTGCACCTATTTTGTCGATGATCTGGCAACCGTTGATATCGCGACGATTGCCCCGGCTATTGAAACCAACGCGTTATTTCCGCTCAAGACCAACGTTCATTTCGTCCAGATAATTGATCGCACGCATATTCGGTTGCGCATCTGGGAACGCGGTGCGGGTATTGCTCTGGGTTCAGGTTCTTGCTCGTGTGGCGCGGTTGTTAATGGGATTCGTCGTGGTTTGTTGGACAGCACCGTCGAGGTTGAATGTGATGGTGGAAGTGTGACGGTTCAATGGGATGGCGTGGGCGCGGTCTTTCTTATCGGGCCGGTGGAGGCGAGTTTTTCGGGGGCGATGAGTCAAGGCTGAGTCGGTAGGTGTTTCAATCCTGGAGCAGGGATTTGCAGGACATTCAGTGCGTCAAGAAAGTCTTCATTTGAGTCAGTTTGCGGATTTCTCTTAGCTCGCAGCAGCTTTTAACGCGTTCAGGCTGCGCTTCACAGAACGGGTACCCACCGCCAATCTCCTGTGGGAGCGAGCTTGCTCGCGAAGGCGGCAGCAAGTTACAACATGGTTTGAATAGATACACACTCCGTGGCGAGGGAGCTTGCTCCCTCGCCACAGGACTATGGAGATTTGCATCATTTCTCGATGATCCTGAGCCACGGCCAGCGAGCTTGATCACTTTTCGCGCACCAAGTGCATAGATCTCAAGGACGCCCAATGCAATTGCAAAGCAGGCCAGTGATGGCTGATGACATCAAGACCCTCTGTAGCTTTGCGCAGGACGCTCGGGAACTGTTCTATATGTTCCCGAAAGCCCAATACCCTCTGACTGAGGCTCAGCTGTCTGAGGCTATCGCTCAACGATTCGATTCGACGGTCATCGAGGCTGGGAACCGTGTCGTTGGTTTTGCTAACTTCTATCGGGCTGAAACGGGCGGGGTTTGCTGTATCGGTAATGTCATCGTTGCCCAAGAGGCTCGAGGTAAAGGCGTTGCCAGTTTTCTCGTGGAAACGATGACGGCCCTGGCGTTCGACCGCTATGACGCCACTGAGGTGCAGGTATCGTGTTTCAATGAAAACACGGCAGGCTTGCTGCTTTATCCAAAGCTGGGCTTTTTGCCCTTTGCTATAGAAGAGCGAGTTTCTCCAGATAATCGGAGAACCGCACTCATCCATATGCGTCGTGTTAGATCGGGCCGCCTCTAGATTTTTTTGAGCGGCCACCCCCAGAAATGCCTGAAAACCCAAGCCCAGCCCAACGCGACTGATTTACAATGCCGTTCCTTCGACAGAGACCGGCCTTTCGTGGATGCGTTTTCCCTTGTCTATCAACACCTGAGCGCATGGGTAATCGCACCCGTCACCCAGCAGTTCCTCGGCATTTTCAACCTGAACGGCCGCCTCGGGATCCTGTTTCTCTGCGCTTCCTACAGCGTCGCCTATGGCTTGTTCCGCTACAGAAAACACCGCGGCCTGACTGACGCTCGTTCGTTCTGGCAATTCATAGGCGGCAGCCAGGTGCATCTGCATCGCTCGGCACTGCTGGACTATCGCTACTACTTCGTCCGGGCGATTCTCAAGATTGCCTTGGTGTTGCCCATTGTTCATCTGGTCGATCCGTACATCCTGCGCTCCGGGGATTACCTGGCTTTTTTCAGCAACCTCTGGGGCGCGCGTCCGCGTCTGGGGGAGAATCTTTCGCTCGCCTTGCTCTATGGGCTAGGGGTGTTCCTGGTGAAGGATTTCGTCCACTACTGGGCGCACCGGGCGTTTCATTCGCGCTGGCTCTGGGCGTTTCACAAGGTTCATCACTCGGCGCCCGTGCTGGTGCCGGCTACGGCCAGTCGGGTGCATTTTGTGGAGAAGATCGTCGAGAAGCTTGGCGCTACTGCCTGCCTGGGCCTTTTCGCGGGTGGTTTCTGGTACGCCTGTGGTGGTGAGATCAGCCGCTACACGTTGTTCGGCGTGACGTACCTGGTGTTCATCTTCAATAGCCTGGCGGCCAACTTGCGTCACACCCATGTCTGGCTGTCCTTTGGCCCGGTGCTGGAACATGTGCTGAACAGTCCGGCCCAGCACCAGATCCACCACAGCGATGCACCGCGTCATTTCAACCGCAATTTCGGCGTCAACCTGTCGCTGTGGGACTGGATGTTCGGCACGCTCTATGTCACCCGCTTGCAGCCCGAGCACTTGCGTTTCGGCACCGGAGAACAGGACCACCAGCGTTACCTGACGGTGTATAGCCTGATTGTCACGCCTTTCGTCGAAACTGCCCGCAAGTGCCTGCCCGCGTTTTCATATCAACGCCAACACGCCACAATGCGCCCAACGCCTGCCATCGGATCAGCGAGAGCTGACACAGGTGAGGCTCAGCGAAAAACCAGCAAGGAACGCCCATGAATTTCTTCAAGAAGCTCTTCGGTTCATCGAAACCCCCTGAAACCCAAGACGACCAGCCTGCGCCGCAATCCCACGAGCTTGGCGACCTGACCGAGGCTGAAGCCGCCAATCTGGCCGTCCGGGAAGCCGGCGCAGCGTGCCTGGATCGTCATTGGAGCGCTGTCGGCACGGTCGAGCGGGATGTCCTGGCCTATCTGATCAGCCCGACCTTTTCCGGCGGCCCGTACTGGCCTTCGACCCGCCAGGCCTACCGTGTGGTTCGCCGTGGCGACACGATCATTCTCGCCACTGAAGGCCTGTCCGATCCATTCGATGATGCGGAAGGCATGGGCAACGGCTTCGAGATGGAATTGTTCGTCGAAACCGCGGATATCCCCGAGCACGCCTATGGCCCCGTGGGGGAGGTCGATCCTTTCAAAGGCAGCTGGGCCTTCGAGCTGCTGGAGCACGTCGCCAAAACGGTGGCCGACGCTGGCGGCATCACCCACCAACTCGACCAGTACGGGACGCTATCCCTTGAACTGCCCGGGCTCAGCCAATCGCATCACATGAGCGATCAACTGCCCAAACTCTTCGTGACCGATGACGACTCCACCGGCGTTCTGCTCGGCGCGCCGACACCGGATTTTCCTACCCAACTGGATGACATGCCCTTGTCTCCGGTCAGATTGGTGCCGGTGGTCTTGATTACGGCGGCGGAGCTGGAGTACGTGCGTTCGGGAGGGCGAGCGGCGCGGGAGGATCTGGTGAGTCGTTTGAAGGCGGCGGGTGTTGGGCATATGAGCAGCCTGCATCGGGCGAGTGTGGTGTGAGGCTGGAGCCGGTCATCGAACCTGGCGGCCTCCTGCTGACTCTTTCAATCCCATCTTCAAGGACGAACCCGTGACCGCATCCCCCGCCAAACTCATCTTCTTGCCCGGCGCCTCAGGCAACACCCAGTTCTGGCATCCGGTCGCCGAGCGCTTGGCCCACCCGGCACAGCAAGTACACATCGGCTGGCCCGGTTTTGGAGACACGCCACCCGTTCCCGGCGTGACCGGCATGAGCGACCTGGTGGCGCGTGTGCTGGCCGAGATCGACCGACCCACAGCGCTGGTGGCGCAATCCATGGGCGGTATCGTCGCTGTGCTCGCAGCACTTGAACGCCCTGAGCTGATCACCCACCTTGTGCTGACCGTCACCTCGGGCGGGGTGGACATGTCGGCGCTGGGCGCGCAGGACTGGCGCCCGGATTTTGCGGCGGCCAACTCGACACTGCCGAGTTGGTTTCTCGACGACCGCACCGACCTCACGTCCCGCCTGGTCGAGCTGCGCATGCCGGTCCTGCTGCTCTGGGGCGACGCTGATCCGATCAGCCCCGTTCGCGTCGGCCAGTACCTTGCCCAACTGTTGCCCCGCGCTGAACTGCACGTTTTCCCTGGCGCCGATCACAGCCTGGGCTTTACTCACGCAGATGAGGCGGCGAGGCTGATCGAGAGACATCTGGCCAGCGCGTGAGCGGAGCACTTGTTATCGACGTGTCGGACTGATTGTGCGGCGCGGCGTGTTTCAAAACCTCCAGGACCCCATACCTTTTCGAGACATCAATGACTGACTACCGCGGACTCATCCTCGAAGACACCCGTGAAGGCGCCACCGAGCGTGCCATCGCGCAACTGGAAAGCAGCCTGGGGGCTCGCTTGCCGGACGACTATCGCCAATTCCTCAAGACCTGCAACGGCGCCTACGTGGAATACGATGTGCTGGCGACCCTGGCCAATGGCGACGAGGAACTGCTTAGTTTTTCACTGTACGGGCTGGACCCGGACAAAGCGTATGAATCCAACCCCTTCGAACTGGAGCAACTGCGGGCCCAGCCCGGCTTCCCCGCAACGGGATTACTGCCGATCGGTCGCGACGGCGGCGCGAGCATCTTGCTGCTGGACCTGCGGGAAGGGCGCCAGGACGTGGCGGCGATGGTGGCGGGCTTGCCTGCCTGGACTGGGCGCCGTCAGCAGGGCGATGAGTACGTGGTGTTGGCGGATACTTTCAATGGCTATCTGGATTCGCTGCATTTATCGCAAGAGCGGATCGAGGAGCATATCAATCACTTCATGATCAGCCCTGAGAGTATTGAGGCGACGTTGGAGTGGTTGGATAAGGGAAGTCCGGGGTGGCGGGAGCGGTATCGGGAATTGTGGAATGCGAGGGTTGTGGATCGGTTGATTTGAAGGCTGATTGGGTGGATGAATTCCGGTCTTGTCCCCTGGAGGCTGTTTACCTCTACTTCCCAAGCCGTCGCCACCATTTCGTAAGCTATGAGCGATGCAAGTGGGCGCTATAGACACGAAGCGGCCTTGGTCAGCACAGTAGCTGTAACTTCGATCTTCAGTCAGCAAGGACATCTCATTGAACGACCCTGAACATGTGAAAGAACTGTGCGCCCGTTTCAACTCTGGAGAACATCTGAAATTTACGTTTTTCTGGGGGCACCAGCGCAGCAAAATTGCCGTTACGGCTTCGTGCTTCAGCCAATGGTTCGAGGCCGGGTTCATTGTCGAGGGGCAGCATTACCCGACAGCCGAACACTTCATGATGGCCGAAAAAGCGGCCTTGTTCGACGATCAGGACATTCGTGCGCAGGTGCTCCACGCTCCTACTCCTAATGCCGCCAAAGCACTTGGCCGCAACGTGCGCGGCTTCAATGATAAGGTTTGGCTGCAACACCGATACGACATCGTCGTTCGAGCGAACCAGGCCAAGTTCTCTCAGAATCCGCAGTTGAACGAATACCTTCTACAAACCGGTTCGAGCGTTATTGTCGAAGCCAGCCCGGTTGATAACATCTGGGGTATAGGGCTCGCACAGGACAACGCGGATGCGAACAATCCGAATCTGTGGAAAGGCTTGAATCTGCTGGGGTTTGCGCTGATGCAGGTGCGAGACGGGACGAGTGTGCCAGCCCCAAGGTAGTGTCCTACTTACAGACTCCCTCGGGCCGGCAGTGGTAGCGATTTTTCGACGCAGAATCATCATTCCCGCAGATACAAGGCGAGTTGCACTGCTGCTCGCGGATGGCCGCCGGCCACCCGCGAGCCAGTGCCATCAAGCCAGCAGCTTAAGCTCGTCTTTACCGTATTTGAGCGATTTCTCGTCTGGAATCATCAGGCCGGTGTGCTCGTCGCGCCCCTGCAGGACGAAGCGGGCGTCCGGCTTGCCCAGTTGGGTCGCGGCCTGTTGGCTGTCGGCGCCGATCTCGCCCTTCTTCATGCGGTTGACGATCACCCCCACCGCCGTATCGTTGAAGTCGCGCAGCATCCAGGCATCGCCATCGCTGTCGCCAGCCACCAACACCGGGCCATAGCCTTTCTGTTTAACCAGCACGTTCTTGATGCCGACGGTCTTGCCCGGACCGTAATTGAAATGCCAGCCTGGCTGATAACGAGTGGTGTACTTGCCGTCTTCCATCGCCATGCGCAGGCCGATCACGTTCTCAGGCGGCACGCCGTATCCGTAATGAGGATTGCCCGCGAACACGCGTACCACATCGTCGATCGAGGCGGTGCTGATATAGACGTCGATGCCGTTGGCGCGCAGCGTGTGCATCAGGCCACGAATCTCCTCATGGATACGAATGCCATGGAAGTGGGTAGCGGCCACCACCCCGGCCTTGCCCGGTAATGTGCGTGAACTCTCGTACTTGACCTTGCGCAGCGCGTCGCCGATGGCGTAGTTGTTGGAAGCCTCGGCCATCGCCTGCAACTCAGCCGTGGTCATGTTCTTGTAGAAATACAGAATCCACTTGTAGCCGATCTCCACCGGGTAACTTTCGCAGAGCGCGTCGTACATGAAGTAGAGCTTGGCGCGAAAATCCTTGTGCTGCTCGCTGGTCTGGATCTCTTCCAGGCTCTTGTTGCCAGCGAGTCCCTTGTAGTTGGCGTGCAACCAGCGGTAATTCGCTTCCACATCGCTGGCGATGTCTTCCATCTTGACCGGCTTGCCGTCCACCGTGGTGTAGTCCTTCATGAACGCGCCGTTCGGCACGTCCTGACGCACCACAGCAGCGAACTCATCAGGCGTCAGCTTGTACTGCAAATGATTGATCTGGTAGACCAGCAGCGCTTCTTCACAGTCGTTCATGATGCAGGTGTTGTCCCAGTCGAACACCGCGTATGGGCGCTGGTCAGGACGGTAGGACGCGCTTTTGACGCCGTGCTGATCGATCACTGCTTGCAGACGCTTTTGGTTAAGCGGCGACCAGCGCGCTGGGTCCAGTGCACTCGGTGTGGCCGCAGGCGTGGCGGCTTGCGTTATGCGGGATGACAACAACAGTGGAGAGACGACGGAAACGGTGGCGAGGGTGTTCAGAAACTGGCGACGCTGCATGGCATAGCTCCTACTTCTAGACGAGAGGTTGCAACCGAGGCGATGGCGAAAGCGTGTTTCGAAATACGGACGAGGGGAAGAGACCGTCCGGCCACGAGGCTAGCTCCAAATACACAAAAAAACAATATTGCCTCAATATTACACAAGCATGCCGCGCAGACCGTGTCAACGCATTGATCCTGGGGCCGCGCCAAACTTGACAGCGACTGACGCCCCTCCACAATGCGTGCTCGAACAGCAGGGACACACGGTATGTGGCAAGAAGAGCGTTACCAGCGGATCCGCGCACTGCTATCGACCTTGCAGCGCGTCACCACCGACCGCATCGTCACGGACCTGAATGTTTCTCGCGAGACAGTGCGGCGCGACCTGGTCGCTCTGGAAGAACAGGGTGAGTTGAAGCGGATACACGGCGGCGCCATCCGCGTTGAGGACGAAGCGCCCATCGCCGAGCGGGCGCAAAGCAACGTCAAGTTCAAGCGTGACCTCGCGCGCGCCGCGGTCAGTCTGCTGTCACATGGGCAGACAGTGTTCATCGACGCGGGCACCACCACCGTCATCCTTGCCGAAGAGTTGGCCAAGCTGGGAGGGCTGACCGTGATCACCAACTCGTTCAACGTGGCACTGCAACTGCGCAACCCCGCCGCGTCGGGCGGTCGGCACAACGAGGTGCTCGTACTGGGCGGTTCACTCGACGATCGTGCGCCGGCGACGGTCGGCAGCACCACGGTGGCGGAAATTGCCCGCTATCGGGCCGACCTGGCGCTGTTGTCGCCGGTCGGCATCGACGCCCAGCGCGGTGCCAGCAACTACGACCACCGCGAAGCCGAAGTGGCGCGCGCCATGGCCGACAATGCCGAAGGCGTAGTCATCCTCGCCGATTACAGCAAGATTGGCGTGGAGAGCCGCGTCGCTTTCTGCCCGCCAGAACGCATCGACGTGCTCATCACCAACCACAAGGCCAGTACCGAAGCGGCGTTCGCCGCACTGAACGCCAAGCTGAAACGTATTGTCCTGGTGTAGGATTACAGTCACTGCTGAGTATGAACGGCTTTGCCCGAACGAAAGACCAGGCAACTCGCCGCCACCAGCACCCACGCGGCAATACCGCCATACAGCATCACCCAGCCAAACCCATGGGCCAAAGCTGCGTTGGCGACATCGATCGGGATCGTAGTCCCCTGGCCAGCCTGCGCCAACACGGCAGAGTTGCCAGCTGAAATACTCTCCGCCAGCAACCTCAGTTGCACCTCATCGGGCGAGCCAGATAACTGGTTGCGCAGGGAAGACAGAATGCCTTCCACCAGGATGAATCCCATCAGCGCGATATTGATTGCAAGACTGATCATACGAGCGCTGATATCGATGCCCGATGCCATGCCCGCACGCTCACTGGGCACCGATCCGGTGGTGGTATTGGTCACAGGCGTGTTGGTCAGCCCCAGTCCGATCCCGGCGATCAGGCAGCCTGGAAGCATTGTCAGCCAGCTGGCATGCGTGACACTGCTACCCCATTTCATCAGCAGGAACCCCAGACCGATGGTGAACAAGCCTGCGGGAATCACCACGTCAGGTCGATAGCGCAGCGCCAGCCGTTCGCCTAACGGGGGGATAGCCAGCGTCGGCAGCGTATAGGCCAGCAGTGCCAGACCGGTGCCGACACTGGCGTAGCCCAGGCTGTTTTGAAAGTACAGAGGCAGGTAGATCATGAATGGCCAGAAGCTGAAGTTCATGCCCGCCGACCCTAGCAAGGCACCCGAGAAGCGACGGATACGCAATACCGAGAAGTCGAACATGGGATCGGCATAGCGTCGCTGCGCGACGACAAAGACGATGAAGCTGACCATTGCCACAACCAGGCTGGCGATGGCCGAACCGCTGGAGAAACCCGTCCCCGCTCCCTGAGTGATGAACCAGGAAAGGCCCAACACTGCCAGCGACAGCGAAATAATGCCCAACACATCCAGCCTGCGACGCTGCGGATCCCGTGATTCATCGACACCAGCGATCACCAGCACCAGCGCGAGCACAGCAATGGGCGCATGCACCAGGAACACCCATTCCCAACTCGACAACGCCACAATACCTGCGCCGATAATCGGACCGAACCCCAAGCCAATGCCGAAGACGATCCCCCAGGCACTGAACGCTTTGCCGCGCGCAGCTCCCGACTGGAATCGGTGAGACAGCACTGCCACCTGACAGATCAGCATGGCACCACCGGACATACCTTGCAGGAATCGGCTGGCGATCAACACGCTGGCGCTTTGAGCCCATCCACAGGCCAGAGAGGTCATGCCGAAAAGCACCAGGCTAATGACAAACACTCGCTTGCGCCCATACCGATCCGCCAGTGTGCCGGTGGCCATCAGCACCGTGGTGCAGGCGATGGTGTAGGCATTCATGATCCACTGCATATCTTTGAAATCGCTGCGCAGAACCGATTCAAGAGCGGGCAGGATTGCCGGTACGCTCGAGATTTCCAGGCCGAACATCAGCGCGGCCAGGCAAACGGCGGCTATGGTGAAAACATCTTTTCGCGAAGAAGAGAACTGCATCGTGATCTTCCAGATCAAGTTGATGGGCACTGGCAAGACCGCCCTGAGGGGCGTTGGTGCGGTCGCCTCACCAGCGTCACCAGACATAACTCCAAGTGACCGGCGGCATTCTGGAAGCAATTAAAAAATGACAGAAATGATTTAATTTCGTAAGTTTCATTAATATTCATCATGAGTGGACTGAATGGACTTCGACCCAGCTCTGTTGCGTGCTTTTGTCGCGATCAAGGAGACCGGTAGTTTCACTCGTGCCGCAGAGCGGCTGCATTTGAGCCAGTCAGCGATCAGTCATCAGATCCGGCGTTTGGAAGAACAGGCCGGTACCGCGCTACTGGTGCGCACCACCCGACGTTTGATGCTGACAGAAGATGGCGAAGATTTTCTGCGCCATGCCGAACACGTCCTCAGAGCGCAAGACGCCCTCTCCCGGCGTTTCGAAGCGTCATCGGTATCCGGGGCCGTGCGCTTCGGTGTGCCAGAAAATTTTATCGGCGATGGCCTGCCGCCGTTACTGACTCGGTTCGCCAGACAATTTCCCGCCGTACGTCTTGATGTAACCGTCGGCACTTACCTCGACCTGCGCGCGCTGGTCGAGGCCGATGGGCTCGATCTGGCCGTGGTCATGGCATTGCCGGGCAGTCAGGTTGGCGGTACCGTGCTGCGCGAAACCCGGTTTGTCTGGGCCGCGGCGCAGAGTTTCGACTTTACCGGCGATTGCCCTTTGCCGCTGGCGTTCGCACCAGCGCCCTGCGTGCACCGCCAGGTGGCCGTAGAAGCATTGGAGCGTTCCACCGTGGATTGGCGGGTCGCCTTTACCTCTCCAAGTCAACAAGGACTGCGGGCGGCGGTATTGGCGGGGCTTGCCGTCACCGCTCTACCGCTAGGAGATCTAGAGCCCGGCATGGTGGTGATTGACGGTCAACATGGCCTGCCGCCGCTGCTGGAGGCTGATTTCAGACTGATATGGAGTGTCACAGGAAAGACCCCTGCGGCCAATGCATTTGGGCAACTGCTGGTGGAGATGTCTGAGTCACCATCGATCTAGAACACGCTGAAAAGAGCAGGAACGAGATGGGGAGCGAGTACTTTGAGGGCCCGCTTCTCGAAGCCATGAAGCGAGTGCAGTCAGGGGAGTAAGTCATCCCTTCGCCGCTTGAATCCAGTCCTCAGTCGAGACGCTCGATGGCGCGAGCAAGATTTGCGCGTGCCTGCTGCTCGAATGCGTCGAAGTACGCTGCGGTCGTATAGATCCGCCCGCGCGCCAGGAATCCCTCCAGGACCTGGCGCCGCTTCTGGCGGTACACAGGCAGAGGCACAAACTGGTACTCGCGGCGAATTTGTTGATCGTATTCCTCGAACCGTTCGAACGATGCCCCAAGGATCGCCAGGTCCGTGTCCACCAATACCGCTTCGTCTGCCGACGCCGGGGCGCCGTCGTGTCGCGTCACCATCACCAGATCGTAAAGCCTGCGTCGCGTTTCATCGCCCAGGCCGCTATCTCGTGCCACGTCGTCCAACCATTGCGCACTGCGCAGCTCGTTGTCGCTGCGAAGGGGGTCGTAGATCACGTCATGGAACCACAGCGCGAGGTCGACTTCTGCGGGAGCCTGGCAGGCCGCGTTGACGCATCGGCGCGCTTGAAGGCATTCCTTCAGGTGCTGGAGGTTGTGGTAGGCGCGGTGCGGCTCGCAGTAGTGTCGAATGAGTTTTTCGTACGTTTCTCGTGACGCGCATCCGACGCCAAGCTCCGCCCAGACGCGAGCCCAGGCGTCGAAACCCGTGACGTCAGCTGCGTCTAGGTCGCCCTGTGGGCTGGCCGGGAATTGACCGTTCTCTTCTGGCGAACCCGTCATTGTTTCTCCTGCGCTTCAAAAATGAAAAAGGCGACACCCATTTCGAATTATTGGGCATCGTCCGCTGGCGCCCCGTAAGGTGCGCCAATCTCAACTCGGTCTGCCTTTACCCAACCGGTGTAGTCGTCGCCGCTCTTGGCGATGAAGTTCACTTCCAGCCATGATTCGTCCTCAAGGCTGGAGTAAACGGTGAGGGAGTCGCCGGGAATTACGAAAATTTTCTTATTGGCACAGGCTTCATCCGGCGCTTCGTGGAAATGCAGGCGCCCGGTGCCAATGACCTTGCCTTGCACCGACGGATGAAACTCAGGCACCGTTCCGGAGATCTTTTCCGCCAGGGCCGAACAGTTAACAGCGGCCTGGCTCAGGCTGCTGAAAAGGCACAGGCACAACACGCTTGAACGCAGATACATCGTGGCGAATCCGTTTGGGGTAGGGGCGTAGGATAGTTAAGTCAGAAACTCTTGGGAAAGAGAAAAAAGGGGACTCGAACAATGGCAGAAAGGGGCGCCCATCTGCCAATACCTTGCTATCCAAACCATCCACTCAGCAACGCCGCGCCCAACGCGACTAACGCGGTATTGAGACAGACCAGCGTGAAGCCAAACCTTACCAGTTCGCCTTCTTCCTTGGCCTGGGTCTTGGCAAGTCCCAGGATCAGCATGACAACCGACAGCGAGCCCAGCGCTGCATGCCCTGCCGAGCTGTTCTGGACGGCAGCCAGCAACAGGCGAGAGGATTCGGGCAACATCGCGATGGCCGGCATGAAGATCGCGTTGCCGCCAACATTCGACCCGGTCATGTAGCCTGACAGCGCGCCAAACAGGGCAACCAGCGACGTCGCGGCGGCGGGCGATAGGCCCGCCAGCAGTTGCATCAAACCCGCGAGGAAGCCGGCCTTCACCATCATCTGCGACATCGCGAGGAAGAAGAAAATGGTCAACAGTGGTCGCTTCGCCCGCGCCACCAGCGCAGCAGGCATGCTGACGTCGAGTGCTGTCTGGCGTTGGGTGTGGCGCGTGTGAAACCCTAGCCCGATCAGCACCAGAACCAGTGCCAGGCCGGGTGAGGCGAGTGGCTTCCAGGTGACCTGGGCGCCCTGTACAACCCAGTGATCCTGCCAAGAGGTGATCGCCCACACCATCTTCAACGCGACAATGCAGACAATCAGCACCAGATACGGCCATGCCTGACGCGGCCATTGCACCGCACCGCGCTCGCTGTCGTTGCGGTGCAGGCGCCACAGCCCGGCAGAGAGTACCGCTGCGGCCGTCACCAGGCCCGCGGCCACGCCGGCCACTTCGGGGCCCAGCCAGCGACTGGCACTGTAAAGCACGCCCACAAACAGCAGCCAGAAAGCCCCCAACGCCCTCCATTCCCGCGAGTCACGAACGCCTGCAAGAAATAGCGCGATTGCACTGAGGACCAAAAAAACCGGTGCGCTGGTCAGTGCCGAGGTCGACGCCAGCGCAGGTGCGTCCAGGTGAACCAACGAAGCACCAATGACCGATGCCAGGCCCAGCGTTCCCCAGGGCATGATTGCCATGCCGGTCAGTGCTATTCGTAGCGCGACCCGACGTTCGAAGAGACTGAGCAGCAGGGGCACCGTGGCAATCAACGACACGCCGAAGCCGGTCATCGCTTCGAGCAACGGTGCCAGTCCAAGAACGATAAACACGACTTGATCGCCGCGTCCAAGCCCCAGCGACCGCACCCATTGGCTAAGCGCCAGGTTCACGCCCATGCGCTCGATAAAAATCACGAAGACCAGACCTGGAACGATCACGAAAGCCGTACTTGCAAACAGCACGGCCGTATCTTGAGCAGCGGCCACCATACTGCCCAGGCGCCACGCGTCGGCAGCGCCGGCGAGCCAGAGCACCAAGACTAATGCAGTGCCTGCAATGGCGGCGTGCATGGGTGGCCGGCGCAGCCCGACGAGCATGGCTGTAACCAACAGGACTGGGGAAAGATGGAACAGTGCGAGCATGCCAATAATATCCTGTGTGTGTTGCGACTAAGGCTGCGTACGCAGACTGCTGGCAAGATAATATTTCTCTTGGCTAGATAAAGGGGTGCGGTTTTCTGTTAGTTTTCGAGAAAATTTCTCACGGGTTTACCATGGCCAAAAACGACGCAGCACTTGAATCGTTGGACAAATTCGACCGGGCCATCCTGGACCTCGTCCAGCGCGACAACACGACGCCGCTGCGCCTCATGGCCGAGCAGGTCAATCTTTCCACGGCCGCCGTTCAGCGCCGCATCAAGCGGATGGAAGCGGGGGGCGTCATCACGGGCAACGTAGCCATCGTGGACCCCACCGCCGTAGGACGGCCGATCACGATCATTGTGGAAGTGATGGCAGAGCGCACCAGCATCGAGGCACTGGAGGCGATGAAGGCACACTTCGCGGTGCCCGAAGTTCAGCAATGCTACTACGTCACCGGCGAAGTGGATTTTGTCCTGGTGTTGACCGTTGCCAGCATGAACGAATACCAGGCGTTGGCGCGGCGATTGTTTGCCGAAAATTCCAACGTGACCTGGTTCAAGACAATCGTGGCGCTGGACCGTGTGAAAGTCGGGCTTAATGTGCCGAGCGCGCCTGTGGGAAAAGGGATGGAAAAGGGGGATTTGCTTTTACTTCCATAAAACAAATCCGGCCGGGTCGGGCATGTGACTTCGACAGACGCTCACGTAGGGCGAAGCGCTTACCCATGTTCCGCTGCCAACATCGACCTGAACTGAGCAATGATCTCTGAAGATAACCCGGCACCTTCGAACACTGCGCAGGTGAAGCTCACGGGGGCAGGGCCTGGAGCCGTGATGATGCGGTCCGCAACCACAGCTACTGGGCTGCTTCGATAAAACTCATTGCCTTCATAACCCACGGCATTCTTTTGCAAGAAGTCGGCGCTGTTCGAGGTATGAGGAACCGTGTCGAGAAGCCCGGCCCTGGCCAGTGCCAGCGTTCCTCCGCAGATACCGGCAATTGTCGCTCCACGTGATCGACTCGCCTGAAGGAAATCGCCAATATCGGGTGCCTCTGCACGTTCCCAGACCATTCCACCAATGACCACGACAACGTCCGGTTTCCACTCCAGGCATTCCTGCAAACCGCTATCAACCGTTACGGCCAATCCACCCTGGGAGCGGAACTGCCCCGCAGCAGGCGCGAAAAACCTGACGTCGATCCCGTAAAAAGGGGACGCAGTTCCAGCGATGAAAGCATATTCCCAGTCCGCAAAACCGGGTGTCAGTATCAAACCCACGCGTGCCATCAGTCAGAATCCTCCATGAATGCCAAATGCCTACCACGGCATTTTCGTTAAGCCGCAGCGAGTCAGTACCATCGGTTACAAACTGCCTTTTTTGTCTGCAGGTGATTGCGCCAGAAACTCCGCTATCAGCGATGCAACTTGCTGCTGAATCACCCCGCGAGCACGCCCGCCATCCTCATCTCGGCAAATAATGCCATCCCCCGGCACGTGCTCTTCGAGGATTTTCTGCGCACCAGGTTTGCACATCGACATGAAGCTGAAATGGCTTGCGTCTTTGATCTCGACATAGCGGCTTGTCGTCGAGGGCAGGCGCTTGGCCAGGTTGGCAGACTCCAACTCGGCGGGAAGCTCTCGCGACGGTACGCCAGCCGCGATCACCAGGGCGGGGACAGGCAGCGCGGCCAAGCTTTTATCGGTCATGCCCCGTGAAAGGCCCAGGTCCAATGTCACCACCGCCGTGACGCGTTTATCGCGCCAATCGGCGGCCAGTTCGGCCTTTGATTCAGCGGTGCTGGCAGGGTTCATCTGTTCGTAAACGGTGCAGCTGGCTAGCTGCGGGTGGGTTTTACAGTCTTGGGCGAAGCGCTCTGGGTCGAAGCGAGCGCCAACGATTTCCAGGACAGTCCAGCCGCCGAGTGAATGGCCCACGGCTGCAATTCGGCCATGGGCGACCCGGCCAAACTTTTCAGGTTGGGTCGTGACGCCATCGATGGCTCGGCGCAGGTCAACGGGCCGCTGCCATAACTGCGCCGCTGCTTGCGGGCTGCGGTCATGGGTGGTGCTGCCGGGGTGGTTGATAGCGGCGACGATGTAACCCTTCTGAGCCAAGGAACTGGCCAGCCAGATCTGGTTGCTCCAGTTGCCCCGGTAGCCGTGGGAGAGCACCACCAATGGGTGTTCGCCGGCAGCGGGCGGTGCGTTACGCACGGCAGCGGCGCCGACAAACACCGCGTTATCGGCGATCAGTTGTGGGGTTTCGGTCGTTGCGCTGGGGTACCAAACGACCATCTCCAGTGCGCGGCCATTGTGCGGATCCGGCAGGGTGGAAGTTTGGAAACCGACGGGGTTTTCGTCAGCAAATGCGGTGGTCGTCAGGCAGGCCAACAACAGGGCGCCGAAAGCTGTTTTCAATGTCGTTTCTTCCTTGATTAGACGAATGGGGTTGTCGATAAGCACGGGCATTAAAGCTCAGATTCGAACCGCTGCGCACAATTTTATCGACCAAAAACCTAGCCCCCGAAAGCAAACTCCGAAGGGGCGAATCGGTCGCGGGTGTCCATACGAATATTGCGCAGCGCCACGGTTTCCAGGTGTGACGCGTAGAGCGACTCCGAGAAATAGCTGATCAGAATGGAACGACGGCGTGCGCCGATCACGTTCAGGCTGCCCGCGTGCACCAGATCGACATCGAACACCAGGATGTCACCGGCAGAGCCTGAAAGCTGTACGGCGCGTGACTCGTCATTGAAGTCGAAGGGTGGGGCGTCCGGCTCAGGTCGATGGCTACCGGGGACGATCCGTGTCGCGCCGTTCTCGGGGCCGTAGTCGTCGAAAAAAGCCAGGGCGATGGCGATGTCGCCTGGCCGTTGGGCTGACAAGTCGCGGTGCAGTTGTTGGTGGCCGCCACCGGCAAGGGGCTCGCGGCCTTCCACTTGGGAGAGGAAGAATCGCTCGCCGATCAACTCACCTGCCACCGACAGTAGCTGGGGTAGACGACATACGGCCTGAATCTTCGAATCATCGTCCAACATCGAATAGCGCCAGTCCATGCCGCGAGGCACTGGCCATTGGTCCGACGGTTTCACGCCCGCATCGAACACGGCACGAAGGTCGGCCAGCCACTCGGTCGGGATCGCTTGACGGAGCAGGGCGTAGCCGTCTTGGTGGAGTTGTTTGCGGTCAGGCATGGTTTTTCGACGTCCTTGTGCGAGCCTTTGGAAGGCTAGTATGCAAACCAAAGTGGGACCACCAGCCCTTGATGAGTCAGGGGCCCTGTAGGAGCTGTGTAGGAGCTGTCGAGTGCAACGAGGCTGCGATCCTTTGATCTTTCGCTCCGAACTCAATTGGCAGTGAAAAGATCGCAGCCTCGTTGCACTCGACAGCTCCTACAACGCAGTTCAAGCGGGAGCAAGCTCCCTCGCCACAGGTTGTCGGTTGGCAGGCTTATAGAGTGGAACCTGCCGGTGCCGCATCCAATCGTCGTGCAATCACATCCATCACGTCGCACCCATCACGCAGTGGGATGCAGCAAAGCTGCGCCAAGTCTTGCAAGGTCGCGGGGTCGATCGTCTGTTCATCACGCATCGCCAAGTTTTCCAGGAATTGGGTAGCGGCACGGATTCGGTAGGCGGCTGAGTCGAGCAGGATGTGTAGTGGGGCGGTGGTGTCGACGTAGAGGGGTTGGTCGTCGGCGTTGCTGGTAAGGCCCATGTATTGATTCATAAGTAAGCTCCACTGGATAGTTTTGCCCACTGCGGGTCGCCAAACCCGGTCGCCATCTGGGCGACGCCAAGACTATAGACGTCACCGCAAAAAATACGCAAGGGATTGATAGGGAAGGGGATTCCCAATCATATGTAGGACATTGCCATAGTCGTAAGCATTCGAGCTTTATGTCTTACACCTCAGCAACCCCCTCACTGACATCAGGCCAAATCCCAACGATATGTAGGATATTTCTGTAGCCTCATCGCCCTTATCTACCCGTTACCCCCCATTTGCCCCCCGACGCATCCCACAATCCCATCGCGCATTCCCACCCCACACGGGATAATACGGTCCTGCTAGGGGTCACAAGCTTTTCCCCCTCGTTGGTATTGGCGGCTCAGAAGGATCGAACGCAATGACAGATTGGCTCCAGAGCTATGGAGAAATGGCTGAGCGGGTTCGCCGCCATCCTTGGGAGGACACGCCGCTCGGGCCGCTTGCCCACTGGCCTGATGTATTGAAGACCACCGTGGCGCTGAGCCTCGCCTCGCATTTTCCCCAGGCCATCGTATGGGGGCCGGACCTGATCACGCTGTACAACGACGCGTTCCTGCAGATACTCGGCAGCAAGCCCGAGGCGCTGGGGCGGCCGTTCGATGAGGTGTGGCAGGAGGTCTGGAGCGATATCGGGCCGATCGTGCAGGGCGCCTTCGATGGGCAAGCGACTTATATAGAGAACTTCCCCCTGGTCATTGAGCGCGGCGGCGGTCCTGAGCAGGCTTATTTCACGTTCTGCTACAGCCCCATCCGTGACCAGTTCGGCAAGGTGGTGGGCATGCTGGATACGGTCACCGAGACCACGTCCACGGTGTTCATGACCCAGCGACTGGCGGTGCTCGATGCTATCGGCAATGCCGTGGCGAACGCCTCCGACCCGCAGAGCATCATGGCAGCCACCACGCGGATCCTGGCGGCGCACCTGAACCTGTCCAACTGTGCCTACGCGGACATGGATGAGGACGAGGACGGCTTCACCATTCGCGGCGATTGGGCCAGGCTAGGTTCGCCACATATCCTTGGGCATTATCGGCTGGCTGATTTCGGTCGGCTGGCCGTCGCCAACCTGCGGGCCGGCAAGCCGCTGGTGATCAACGATAACCTCAAGGAACTGGCGCCGGAGGAGGCGGCGACGTTCCAGGCCATTGGCATCGCGGCCACCATCTGCGTGCCGTTGATCAAGGGCGGGCGATTGACCGCGTTGATGGCGATCCACGATAAAACGCCGCGGGTCTGGTCATCCTACGACCTGGCGTTGCTGATGGAGGTCACCGAGCGATCCTGGGCCCACATCGAGCGCGCCCGTGCCGACGCTGCCGTGCGTGAAGGCCTGGCGGCCCTGGCCGAATTGAACGCGACGCTGGAAGAACGGGTCGAGGAGCGCACCACGCGTTTGAAACAGACCGAAGCGGCGCTGCGCCAATCGCAAAAGCTCGAAGCCATCGGCCAGCTCACCGGCGGCGTGGCCCATGACTTCAACAACCTGCTGACGATCATTCGTTCTTCGGTCGACTTCCTGCGCATGCCCAGCCTGTCCGAGGAGCGCCGGCAACGCTACATGACGGCGGTGTCCGAAACCGTGGAGCGCGCCTCCAAGTTGACCAGTCAGTTGCTCGCGTTTGCCCGGCGCCAGCCGTTGAAGCCGCAAGTCATCGATGTGGGCAAGCAAGTGCAGAGCCTGGGGGACATGCTGCAAACCGTCACCGGGGCGCGGATCCAGGTCAACGTCGAGTTGTGCGACCGACCTTGTTATATCCGCGCGGATTTGAGCCAGTTCGAGACGGCGCTGATCAACATGGCCCTCAACGCCCGGGATGCCATGAATGGCCAGGGCACGCTGTGGCTTCGGCTCAGTTGCGGCGGTGGCATGCCGCCGATCCGTGGTCATGCCGGGGCCGGGCAATCCTTTGCTGCCATTACCCTGGCGGACACCGGTACCGGTATTGACTCGCCAGTGCTCGAGCACATCTTCGAACCCTTCTTCACCACCAAGGAAGTGGGCAAGGGCACGGGGCTGGGCTTGTCCCAGGTGTTTGGCTTTGCCAAGCAGTCCGGTGGCAACGTCGATGTTTCGACCGTGGTGGGCGAGGGCACGGTGTTCACCTTGTACCTGCCGGAGGTGGCGCCCGAGAAAAACCACGAGCCTGTCCCGGAAGAACACCCGCATCTGCTGCCGGAAAAGGGCAAGCGTCGGGTGTTGATCGTGGAAGACAACCTGGAGGTGGGGCGTTTTGCCAACCAGATCCTCCAGGACCTGGGCTACGAAACCGCCTGGGCGACCAACGCCGAAGAAGCGCTGGAAATGGTCGGCCCGGATGCGATGGCGTTCGACGCGATATTTTCTGACGTGGTGATGCCCGGCATCAGCGGCATTGCCCTGGCCAGGGAACTGCGTCAGCGGCGCCCGGATTTGCCGGTGGTGCTGACCTCTGGTTACAGCGAAGAGTTGGCCCACAGCGGCCATGAGGGCTTTGAATTCTTGTCCAAACCCTATTCGGCCGATCAGGTTTCCCGGGTTCTAAACCGGGCGATACTGGGGGCTGAATGAGTGTTTCCTTTTTGAAACAGTGAGTTCCATTCGTCGGCCAAGGGCGTTGTTGAATCAACAGTCTGTTGATGACCGACTAGTCTCATTGTCGTGAAGGTCGATATTGTCAGGCAACCGGTTGTTGCCGGTATGGGCCTCGATGAAAGGGGAAAGGCAATGGGAGCACCGTACAGCGAGGAGAACACTGCCGCGTATCCGATCAATGAAGGGTTGCAGTGCGGCCAGTCGGCCTATCATGCGGACTTCGGTGACGAGCCGATCAAGTCCATCAGGACGAAGGTGGCCAAAGTACAGCGAGGGGAGAAGGCCAAGTTCTTGCCCAGGGTCCCGGTCAGAAAGTGACGTGGATCGTGGTAGGGGAGCTTGCTCCCGCCGGGCTGCATAGCAGCCCTTTTTTTGATCGTTGCCAGGGACGCTTCGCGTTCCGCTTCGGGGGCTTCTACATAAATATTTTTCATCTTTTCTCAACTGGCGTTTTCTTTCACGTTTCTTTCACAAGCAGGTACGTACTCTCAGCTCATCCGTTAGAAAGCAGTACCTGCCCGTTTCCCCAGCGGGCTTTTTTTTGCCTGTCATAAAATAAACCGCCGTTTCGTTGTCCAACCATCATGGCTGACGCTGTCTGGCGTAAACTCGCGCCCGCGCGCACCGGCCATTTCTCCCCGATGCGGCATTTTTGAGGTTTCTATCATGCGTTTGACTTTGTCCACCTTGGTACTGGGGTTGGTGGTTGCCCAGGGCGCGATGGCTGCCGGCGACGGTACCGCCGCGGTCGGCGGTGGTCTGGGCGGTGTATTGGGCAACGTGGTCGGCCAGCAAATGGGCGGCAGCACCGGCGCCGCGATTGGCGCGGGTGTCGGCGGCGCAGCCGGCAGTGCGGTGGGCGCTCGCAAGGGCAGCCGCACCGAAGCGGCCATTGGCGGTGGCTTGGGTTCGGCCGGTGGTTCGATTGTCGGTAACCGCCTGGGCGGCTCCACCGGTTCCACCATCGGCGCAGGCATTGGCGGCGCGGCGGGCGGCGCGTTGGGCAGCAACCTGTCCAACGACAACGACGGTCACTCCGGTGGCAAGAAGCACAAGCACAAGAAAAAGCATCGCTAAGCCCATGCTTGGATGAATAGCCCCGGCCTTGTGCCGTGATGCTGTTCGCTTGGAAAAAACGGCGCTTCTTTCAGAAATGGGAAGCGCCGTTTTTTTTGGGCTTCTTTTGGTTGGCGGGCTAAGTACCCAAGGCAAGAGCAGCCGCTATGCAACTGCACTACCGCCATCGCGCGCAAGCTCGCTCCCACATTGGGCCGCAGTGAACACAGAACTCATGAACACCCAAGATCACCTGTGGGAGCAAAGCTTGCTCGCGATGAGGCCAGCAAACCCAACATCCATGTGACTGAGCCACCGCCATCGCGAGCAAGCTTTGCTCCCACAGATGTGATGGGTGTATGACCGGGAGAACCAGGTCGGCTATCAGGCCGCCTCGCGGTGGCCCACGGAGCAATGCCTGTGTTCAGGCACACCGAGCCTAGGCGAGGCACCGAGTGGTGGGGCAAAAGCGTTTTGCTTACTTTTGACTGGGCCGGCTTCCGGGCTTCTCAAAAGTGAGCCGCTGGAAGAGCGGAACCATAAGCGGCCGTTACCACAAAAACGGATATACACTCAAACCCTAACCCCCCAAAAAAACGGCAAATCAAAATCTCCGGAACGATTGCCATCCCCCCGCTTCGAACTCATACATCCATCAAATATTGCGAGGTGTACCATGACGCCGCAAACGCAAGACAAGGACGAGAACGACTCCTCGGGCACGCCTGTTGTCAATGACCCAGGTAATGAAGACCCCGGTTCCCTGATGGATGACGCCCTGGTTCCCTTGAGCGAGGAGAATGAAACCCCGGAATACCCGCTGCCTTCGCCCACCAACTCCCTGAGCCGCGACCAGCGTCCACCCGATGACGATGCGGGCGTCGAGCAGGTACCCAGCGACGATGAGGAGATCGAAGCGACCCCGGATGACCCGGACATCGCCGGTGACGATGCCTCCGGCAAGCCGAGCTGATCGCAGGCCCGCCTGTCGATTCAGCGGCACCCTCGCCACGGACCCCGTCCATGGATTTCCCATTGCCGGTTCCAAGCCCCCTTCGTTATCCTGCTGAATCCTTTAAGGCGAACACGCTGCCCTGGCCGCACCTGAGCCATCCCTGGAATGTTGTGTTGATAACGGATCAGATGCGATGAATGCACCCCTGAAAGAGTTTGGCCCGATCAAGGCTGTGATTTTCGACATGGATGGGCTGTTGCTGGACACCGAGGGGATCTACACCGAGGTCACGTCCATCATCGCCGAGCGCTACGGGCGCACGTTCGATTGGAGCGTCAAGCAGAACATCATCGGGCGCGGGGCCACGGACCTGGCCAATTACGTCGTCCAGGCGCTGGAATTGCCGATCACCCCCGAAGAGTTCCTGGTCATCCGCGAGCCCTTGATGCGCGAGCGCTTTCCTCATGCCCTGGGGATGCCCGGTGCCGAGGAGCTGGTGCGGCATTTGAAAGCCCACAACGTTCCGATTGCGGTGGGCACCAGTTCGTCGAGCCCGACCTTCGCACTGAAAACCACTTTGCACCGGGACTGGTTCGCGCTGTTCGACTTCATCGTGACGGCGGATGACCCTGAAGTCGGTGCGGCGAAACCGGCGCCGGATATCTTCCTCACCGCTGCCCGGCGCCTGGGTGTCGAGCCGCGCGACTGCCTGGTGTTCGAGGATTCCCCGTTCGGCGTAACCGCCGCGAAAGCCGCCGGCATGACCGCCATTGCCATTCCGGATTCGGCCATGGCGGATGAAAAATACGCCCACGCCGACGGGATCATCCGCTCCTTGAAAATGTTCCAGCCGAGCCTTTGCGGTTTGCCGGAGTTGGAGTGGGCCTGACACTGTCGCGCTACGCAGCAAAACGCCGGCCATGGTTAAAACCATGACCGGCGTTTTTTCATGCCTGGATCAGGCGCCGAAACCACCGTCGATGGTCAGGCTGGCGCCGGTGATGTAACCGGCTTCCGGCCCTGCCAGGTAAGCGACGAAGCTGGCGATTTCATCGACGTTGCCGTAGCGCCCGATGGCCATCAGCGACATCAGGCTGGAGGCGAAGTCGCTGTCGGCCGGGTTCATGTCGGTGTCCACCGGGCCGGGCTGCACGTTGTTGACGGTGATGCCGCGCGGGCCGAGGTCACGGGCCAGGCCCTTGGTCAGGCCCACCAGTGCGGCCTTGCTCATGGCGTAAGGCCCGCCGCCGGCGAAGGGCATGCGGTCGGCGTTGGTGCTGCCGATGTTGATGACCCGACCCCCTTCGCCCATGTGCCGCGCAGCGGCCTGGGTGGCGACGAACACGCTGCGCACGTTGACGGCCAGGGTCCGGTCGAAATCTTCGAGTTTGAATTCATCCAGCGGCCCCATCGCCAGTACGCCCGCATTGTTGACCAGGATGTCCAGCCGGCCAAAAGCCTCGACGGTGGCCGCGACGGCGTTACGGATGGCCTCGGCGTCGGCGCTGTCGGCCTTGATCGCCAGGGCCTTACCGCCTGCTGCGGTGATGCTGTTCTGCAGTTCTTCAGATTTTGCGCCAGAGCTGACGTAGGTGAAGGCCACGGCGGCGCCTTCTGCTGCCAGGCGTTTGACGATGGCGGCGCCGATGCCGCGAGAACCGCCCTGGATCAAGGCGACTTTACCGCTCAGTGCTGGGTTACTCATGATGATCTCCAAAAAGTGCCGGGGCGAGATGCCGCGGTGATGGAGCGAGTATCAAGAAGGTGCGGTGGGCTGTGTAGACCGTCATTGCTATAGTCTGTCTAAACCAAAAGTTTAGAGTGGGGCTCATGGAGACCTTCAACAGTATCGAATGCTTCGTGCGCAGCGCCGAAGTCGGCAGCTTTGCCGAGGCGGCGCGACGTCTGAGCGTGACCCCGGCCGCAGTGGGTAAAAGCGTCGCCAAGCTGGAGGCGCGAATGGGCGTACGCCTGTTTCAGCGCAGCACCCGCAGCCTGAGGCTGACCGAAGCCGGACAGTTGTTCTTGAGGGAAGTCGGCAGCAGCTTCAACACCATCCAGAACGCCGTCGCCAACCTGGCCAGCGCCGGCGGGCAACCGGCGGGGACGCTGAAGGTGAGCATGGGCACGGCGTTCGGTCGATTGTATGTCGTGCCGTTGCTGGGGGAATTTCTGCGACGTTATCCGGCGATCAACCCGGACTGGCATTTCGATAATCGCCAGGTGGACTTGATCGGCCAGGGCTTCGATGCCGCCATCGGCGGCGGTTTCGAGCTGCCCCAGGGGGTGGTGGCGCGCAAATTGACGGTGGCTCATCGAGTGCTGGTTGCCTCGACCGACTACCTGCAAACCCATGCCGCGGTGACGGAACCGGAAGATCTGTCACAGCATCAAGGCATCCTGATTCGTTCCCCACAAACCGGGCGCGTGCGTTCCTGGCAACTGACCAGCCGCAATCGGGAGCACAGCCCGCTGACGCTCAAGACACGCATGACCATGAGCGATTCGGAAGCCGACTGCGCGGCCGCCGCCCAAGGGCTTGGCATCGGCCTGGTGAGCATGCCGATCGCCGTTCCCTTCCTGGAAAGCGGGGCACTGCAGCGGGTGCTGCCGGACTGGTATGTCGACGATGGCAACATCTCCATCTATTACGCCGAACACAAGCTGTTGCCAGGCAAGACCCGGGCGTTTGTGGATTTCATCATCGAGCAGTTTGCCGAGCAGGGGTTGGCGCGGCGGTTTAGTGCGGTTTGAGCTTGGCTCCAGACCGAGGCGCGGCCTTCGCGAGCAAGCCCGCTCCCACATTGGATTGTGTTGATCAGAAGGTTTGTGTACGACACAGATCGCCTGTGGGAGCGGGCTTGCTCGCGAAGGCCGCGCCTCGGTCTCAAGCCGTGAACTCACCGCCCAAACCGCCCCGGCCAGCCAATGATGGTCTTGGGCCGAGGCGTCGCGTAGGTGCGCACTTTCGACGTCGACAACCCCAGTCGCACCAGCGCTTCGGCAATGGTCACCGCCGCCGTCACGCCATCGACCACCGGCACGCCGGTGCGCTGGCGGATCTGCTCGTCGAGCCCGGCCATGCCGCCGCAACCCAGGCAAATCACTTCGGCCTTGTCCTGGCTCACTGCCAGTTCGGCCTGCTGCACGATGGCTTCAACCGCCCGTTGCGGATCCTGCTCCAGTTCCAGCACCGCCAGGCCGCTGGCCCGTACCGAGGCGCAGCGGTCGAACAGGCCGGACAGCTTGAGCCGGTCTTCGATCAGCGGCACGGTGCGGTCCAGGGTGGTGACCACCGAATAAGCGTGGCCGAGGAACATGGCGGTGCTCGCGCCGGCATCGGTGATGTCCACCACCGGCACGTTGAGCAGTTCCTGCAAGCCTTCACGACCGTGTTCGCCATAGCCGGCCTGGATCACCGCGTCGAACGGCTGGTCGTAGGACATCACTCGGTCCATCACCGCGATGGCCGCCAGGTAGCTTTCAAAATTGCCCTCGATGGAGTCGGCACCGAAATGCGGCGTGAGCCCGACGATCTCGGTGCCCGGCGCGGCGACGGCCTGGGCCTGGCGGGCGATGGCCTGGGTGATGGATTCGGTGGTGTTGACGTTGACCACAAGAATTCGCATGAGCTGTCCTCCTTAACACATAAAAGTAAGCGGCCCGGACCTGGCGGGCCGTTTGGGCGATCAATGATTGACGTTATCCACAGCGATGGATTCGCCGCTGACGTCCTCGTAATACGGCTGGCGCTTGGCGATGATCAGGTACAGCAGCCCTGCAATCGAAGCGCCAATCAGCCAGGAGAACGGTGAAATACTGTCGAAACCCGGCACCAGCGCCAGGATGATCGCGATCAGCGCCGCCGGAATGAACGCCGCCACCGCGCGCAGGTTGACCCCGTTGCTGTAGAAATACGCACCGTTTGGGTCCTCGCTGTACAGTTGCGGCACGTTGATGCGGCCTTTTCGCAGCAGCCAGTAGTCGACCATGATCACGCCGTACAGCGGCCCGAGCAGGGCGCCGAGGCCGGACAGGAAATACACGATCACCAGCGGGCTGTTGTAGAGGTTCCACGGCAGGATCAGCACGGCAATGGCGGCGCTGATTAACCCGGCGCGGCGGAAGGTCAGGTACTTGGGCGCCAGGTTGCTGAGCACAAAGGCCGGGGCGACGAAGTTGGCCATGATGTTCACCGCCACGGTGACGATCAGGAAGGCCAGGCAGCCCAATACGAGGAAGAAGGTGTTGGGGATCGAGGCAATCACCTGGGTCGGGCTTTCAATGATTTGTCCATTGATCTGGAACTGCGCACCGCAGAGCAGGATGGTAATTGCGGCAAACACCAGGATGTTCACCGGCAGGCCCCAGAAATTGCCGACGACGATGGTCCGGCGGCACGGCGAGGAGCGGGCGAAGTCGCAGAAATTGAGAATCAAGGTGCCGTAGATCGACAGCCACAGCGCGCCACCGGCAAAGATATTGCGCCACATCTCGCCACCGGTCAGCGGTTCGCGGATCGACCAGGCAATGGTGGCGTCGGCCTGGGTGTACATCCAACCGGCCAGGGCCGCGACGGTCACCAGGATCACCGGGCCGGCAAAGCCTTCATAACGGCGCACCATCTCCATGCCGTAGGCCAGGATCACCAGTTGCACGAACCAGATTGCCACGAAACACACCCAGCCCAGGCTCGACAGGCCGAGGATCGAGTCGTGGTCGTAGTCGGCGAAGCCCGGGTGGATCGCCACCAGCAACACCCGGAACACCACCGACGCCAGGTAGGTCTGGATACCGAACCAGGCAATGGCGATGACCGCCCTGATCAAGGCCGGAATCTGCGCGCCATGGATCCCGAAGCTGATCCGGCTGATCACCGGGAACGGCACCCCGGTTTTCTGGCCCATGTAGCCGGACAGGTTCATGAAGCCATACACCAGCGCCGCGCCTATCCCCAGGGACAGCAAGATCTGCCAGCCACCCAGGCCCAGGGCATAGAGGCCGATGGCGAAGGAATAGTTGGCGATGTTGTGCACGTCGTTGGTCCACAGGGCAAAGATACTGTAGCGACCCCAGCGTCGACCTTCGGCCTTGGTCGGCGCCAGGTCCTTGTTGTGCAGCCTCGGGCTCAGGGCCAGGGACGCGGCAGTCTTGTCGTCGAGGGCCGTGGTGGTGGAGGGCAGATCCAGCGCGATGTTATTGGAGAGACTTGTACGCATTCCGGCAGGCTCCTGATTCTCGGCGCAGCGATGACTGTGCATGAGCGCGGGGCTCGACAAATCTTCGTCGCGGCGGGCGAGCATCATTGATTACGGGGCATCTGCAGCCTGTACGGGATAGGGCGCTTCAGGCTTGCGGATCTAAAGTGTGTGTATGTTTTATATAAGTTGTATACAAAGCACGTGTCGACTAAAGCCAAATCTATGCCACTTACAGATATATCCGAAGAAGCGCTAATTTCGTTTCGTTATGATCATTGCGTAACTAGCTGAAATACCGTGATTTAAAACTGACCGTTTAAACAGGTATTTATATTTTGGCGAACGCCAGGGAGGTTAGAAGGGCAGGCGAGGCGGGAAGGTGTGTGTCACCTTTGGGGGCAGTAACGTAATAAGTGCACACAAAAATGCCACTTGTAGTGACATTTTTGTGTACAGGGTGCGGCGGACGCTTAGACGGTCTTGGATTTGGCGATGATGTTCCCGGCGTGCAGCCCGCATTCTTTCTGCGTGGCTTCTTCCCACCACCAACGGCCTTCGCGCTCGTGCTGGTTTGGCAGCACCGGGCGGGTGCAGGGCTCGCAGCCGATGCTGATGAAACCGCGTTCATGCAGGCTGTTGTAAGGCAGCTCCAGCATGCGGATGTAACCCCAGACTTCTTCGCTGGTCATCTGCGACAGAGGGTTGAACTTGTACAGGGTGCGCTCCGGGGTGGAAAACGCCGTGTCGATTTCCAACACCGCCACCTGGCTGCGGGTGCCGGGGCTCTGGTCGCGGCGCTGGCCGGTGGCCCAGGCGCGGACATCGGTCAGTTTGCGCCGCAATGGTTCGATCTTGCGGATGCCGCAGCACTCGCCGTGACCGTCCTTGTAGAAGCTGAACAAGCCTTTTTCCTTCACGAAGGGTTCAAGTTTCGTGTGGTCCGGCGAAACCAGCTCGATGTCGATCTTGTAGTGCTCGCGCACCTGGTCGATGAAACGATAGGTTTCCGGGTGCAGGCGGCCGGTGTCGAGGCTGAACACCTTGACGTTCTTGTTCAGCTTCCAGGCCATGTCCACCAGCACCACGTCTTCGGCGCCGCTGAAAGATATCCAAAGCTCGTCGCCGAATTCGGCGAAGGCCAGTTTGAGGATGTCCTGCGGGGACTTGTTGGCATAGGTCGTGGCGAGTTCCACGACGTCAAACGATGGGCTCATCAGGGCGGTTTCCTACAGGTCGGTGGCGCTGGGCGCTCTATATAGGGCTGATGGTAACAAAAGCTGTCGGGGCTGGCGCGTTCCTGTGCGTTGCGCAGGCTTCGACGAATGGCTAGAGTCGGCAAGCCTTTTGTTCGCTCAACCAATAAACATCAGAAAAAATGGGAGTGTCTTGTGGAAATTGCCTGTCTCGACCTGGAAGGTGTACTGGTCCCGGAGATCTGGATCGCCTTCGCTGAAAAAACCGGGATTGACGCCCTCAGGGCAACCACTCGGGACATTCCCGACTACGACGTGCTGATGAAGCAACGGTTGCGCATCCTTGATGAACACGGCCTCAAGCTTTCCGACATCCAGGAAGTCATCGCCACCCTCAAGCCGCTGGACGGCGCCATCGAATTTGTCGACTGGTTGCGTGAGCGCTTCCAGGTGGTGATTCTGTCCGACACGTTCTACGAATTTTCCCAGCCGTTGATGCGCCAGTTGGGCTTCCCGACGTTGCTCTGCCATCGGCTGATTACCGATGACGCTGGACGGGTGACGGGTTACCAGTTGCGTCAGAAAGATCCCAAGCGCCAGTCGGTCCTGGCGTTCAAGAGCCTGTACTACCGGGTGATTGCGGCGGGGGATTCCTACAACGACACCACGATGCTGGGCGAAGCCGACGCCGGGATTCTGTTCCATGCGCCGGAGAACGTGATCCGTGAATTCCCGCAGTTCCCGGCGGTGCACAGCTTTGCCGAGTTGAAGCAGGAATTCCTCAAGGCTTCGAACCGCAATCTCAGTTTGTAAACCCAACCCCCTGTGGGAGCGGGCTTGCTCGCGAAAGCGATGGCCCAGCCGGCAGTAATGTTGACTGACACGCCGTCATCGCGGGCAAGCCTTGCTCCCACAGGTGGCACCACACCAGCCTGTGGGAGCAAGGCTTGCCCGCGATGCTTTAGAGGTTCTGCAAGGTTTCCAGCAACACCTTCACCTTGGTAATCGACTCCTGATACTCGGCCTCCCAGTCCGAGTCCGCGACAATCCCGCCACCGCCCCAGCAGCACACCTGCCCATCCTTGACCAGCAAACTGCGGATGGCGATGGAGCTGTCCATTTCCCCGCGCACGTCCAGGTACAGCAACGAGCCGCAATACAGGCCGCGTCGGGTCGGTTCGAGTTCGTCGATGATTTGCATGGCGCGGATTTTCGGCGCGCCGGTGATCGAGCCACCGGGAAAGCTACCAGCGATCAGGTCGAGAGCGTCTTTATCCTCAGCCAACTCGCCGGTCACGCTGCTGACCAGGTGATGCACGTTCGGGTAGCTTTCCAGGCTGAACAGCTCCGGCACCCGCACCGAGCCGATGCGGCAGGTGCGGCCCAGGTCGTTGCGCAGCAGGTCGACAATCATCAGGTTTTCCGCCCGGTCCTTGGGGCTGGCCAGCAACTCGGCGGCGTGGGCCGCGTCTTCGCTGGGTGTTGTGCCGCGGGGCCGGGTGCCCTTGATCGGCCGGGTTTCCACCTGGCCTTCGCTGACCTTGACGAAGCGCTCGGGGGACAGGCTCAGCACCGCGCCGCCATCGGGCAGGCTCTGGAAGCCGGAAAATGGTGTTGGGCACGCCGCCCGCAGCGCTTGGTAAGCGGCCCAGGCATCGCCCTGGCAGGACGCGCGAAAGCGCTGGGCAAAGTTGACCTGGTAGCAGTCACCCGCCTGGATATACGCCTGGATACGCTCGAAGGCCTGTCGATAGGCTTCGGCGCTGAGGTCTGGCGCCATCGGTCCGTCAAGGCTGAACGGGGGAGCGGGAGCCGCGCTCGGCTGGCTGAACAGCGCGATCAGGCGCTGGCGTTCGCCTTCGCCACAATGGGGGTGGAACACCAGTTGGCTGGTGCCCGCCTGGTGGTCGCTGACCAGCGCCCAGTCGTACACGCCAAAACGCGCGTCGGGCAGTTGCAGGTCGTCCTTGGCGTGGGACGGCAAGGTTTCGAGGTGTCGGCCGAAGTCGTAGCTCAAGTAGCCGATCAGCCCTCCGGCAAAGGGCAATTGCACCGTGGCCGGCAGTACCGCGTCGCCCAGTTGTGTCAGTTGAATGCGCAGGCGTTGCAGGAAGTCGCTGCCGCTCTCGTCCGGCAACACCGCCAGTTGCGCCAGCGGCCAGGCGCTGAGCAGGTCGTAACGCCCGCGCTCGGCACTCGGCCGGCCACTGTCGAGCAGCACGCTGCCAGGGGCATGACGGATCGCCGCGAAATACTCGGCAGGGTTGGCGCGGTAGGGCAGCGGGTGTACGGAGCAGGTTGGCATGGGCGGGGCAGGTCAGCCGTTCAGGCGGGGGAGCGATTGTAATCCCTCTGTAGGATTTGCTCCTAGAGGGATGTCGGAGATGGGCATGCCTGTGGCTACCGAAGCTATTTCTGGCGAAGTTTTAATTGTGGCGAGGGGATTTATCCCCGCTGGGTTGCGAAGCAACCCCTGGACAATTGAATTCAATCTCTCTGATACACCGAGGTGTCAGGCTTTGGGGCTGCTCCGCAGCCCAGCGGGGATAAATCCCCTCGCCACAAGGTCCGCTATGTTCCAGGTCACAGGGAACGAGATCAGCCTTCAACCGGCGGAATATGCCCAAACAACGCCTGGGCAAACGCCACGCGCTCTTCCACGGTTTCGGTAACGCCGCGGGCCTTGAGTTCTTCCAGGTGGGCTTCCACCGCATGGGTGCGCAAGGTCAGGCCGCAGTCGTTGGCGATCTGGATGTTCAGGCCTGGCCGGGCGTTCAATTCCAGGATCAACGGGCCTTTTTCCTGGTCCAGCACCATGTCGACGCCGATGTAGCCCAGCCCGCACAGCTCATAGCAACCGGCGGCCAGCTTCATGAAACCGTCCCAGTAGGGCAGTTGCACGCCGTCCACCGCGTTGGTGGTGTCGGGGTGTTTGGTGATGATGTTGTTCAGCCAGGTGCCGCGCAGGGTCAGGCCGGTGGCGAGGTCGACGCCCACGCCGATGGCGCCCTGGTGCAGGTTGGCCTTGCCGCCGGACTGGCGGGTTGGCAAGCGCAGCATGGCCATCACCGGATAGCCCATCAGCACGATGATGCGGATGTCCGGCACGCCTTCGTAGCTGATACTCTTGAAGATCTGGTCCGGCGTCACGCGGTACTCGATCAGCGCCCGGTCACGGTGCCCGCCCAAGGAGTACAGGCCGGTGAGGATGCTGGAGACATGGTGCTCGATTTCCTCATGGCTGATGATCTTGCCGGACACCGTGCGATAGCGGCCTTCGAAGCGGTCGGCGATGACGATGATGCCGTCGCCGCCAGCGCCCTGGGCCGGCTTGATCACGAAGTCGGTGCGCCCGCCGATGATCTCGTCGAGCTTGTCGATTTCCTTTTCGGTGGAGATCACCCCGTACAGCTCCGGCACATGAATGCCGGCGGCGATGGCCCGTTCCTTGGTGATGATCTTGTCATCGACGATGGGGTACAGGCTGCGCTTGTTGTACTTGAGCACGTAGTCGGCGTTACGCCGGTTGATGCCCATGATGCCCCGGGCTTCCAGGGCCTTCCAGGTCTTCCAGAAGCCGAACATCAGGAGTCTGCCTTGAGGAAGGCCTTGAACCGCACCAGCTCGGTCAGGCGGTAGCCGCGATAACGACCCATGGCCAGCATGAAGCCCACCAGGATCAGCAGGATCGCCGGGAAAGTGAACACGAAGTACACCAGTTCCGGCACGCTCATGATCAGGTGCGCCAGGGACGCGGCGAACAAGGTGCCGATGGCGACTTTCATCGCGTGGCCGGCGCCGCGTTCTTCCCAGGTGATGGACAGGCGTTCGATGGTCATGGTCAGGATCACCATCGGGAACAGCGCTACCGACAAGCCGCGTTCCAGGCCCAGCTTATGGCTGAACAGGCTGATGGCGGCGATCAGCACCACCACGAACGTCAGCACCACCGAGAGCCTGGGCAGCATTTGCAGCTTGAGGTGCTCCAGGTACGAACGCAGCGACAGGCCCAGCGTGGTGATCACCGTGAACAGGATGATGCCGAAGCCCAGTTGGGTTTCGCGGAAGGCCAACGCGATCAGCACCGGGGTGAAGGTCCCGAGGGTTTGCAGGCCGATCAGGTTGCGCAGGATCAGGATGACCAGCACGCCGATCGGGATCATGACCATGATCATGAAGGTTTGCTGGGTCTGCAGCGGCAGGCCGTAGAGCGAGTATTCGAGGAAGTTGGCGTCGGTGTTCTCGTCCGTCAGCTTGGCCAGGCGAATGGCGTTCATTTCGCTGTTGTTCATGCTGAAGGTGACGGTGGCTTTCTTGCCGCCATCGACGGTGATCAGGTTTTCATCGCCGGTCCACCACAACAGGCGGTCGGTGGGCAGGCCTTGTTCGCCGGAGTCCGGGTTGAAATACAGCCAGTCGGTGCCGTTGAAACTGCGCAGCCACAGTTCAGGGGCCTGCGGTTGGTCGGCCACCAGGCGGATGGTGTGGACCTTTTCCACCGGCACGTGGGCGATGGACAGCACCAGTTCGACGATGCGTGCCTTGTTGGCCGACGAAGGATCACCGGCCAGCAACAGCTTGACGTTGTCGTCGTTGAGGTTGTTGACCCGCTTGATGGCTTCGCTGATGAACGTCTCGACGTCGGCCGAGTGCTGGCGGATCGGTGCGAGCAGGGCTTCGGCGGCGAGTTTCTCCGGGCCTTCGACGGCAATGCTGTCGCGGAAGGTCGGGCCCTTGACCTTGGTTTTCTCGGCGCTGTAGCGCTTGGTCAGCACCAGGCGGTAATACAGGGTCTGGTTGCCCTTGGCGCGACGGGCCGACCACGTCACCTTGCGGTTACCGTCAACCCGGTTTACCGCCACGCCGTAATTGTTGGAAATGAAACTCTCGTTGAGGCTCACGTAGTCGCGGCTCAGCGGTGGCACGAACATCTGGATCTTCACCGGATCCTTGGCGTTGGGCACGAACTCGACCTTGGCGTCGATGTTCCACAAGTCGTCGGTGGCGTCTTCGGTGACCGGGATGCCGAGCACGAAAATCTGATAGGCCGTCACCGACAGGCCCAGCACCACCAGGATGGCGATCAGCATTTTCAGATGGAGGGTAAGGGAGCGCATTGGAATTACTCTGCGGTTTGAGCGGCATTGGCGCAGGCGGGTTTGCCGGCAGCGTATTTAAGACTGGGGTCGACCAGCGCGTCGAAGCGCTTGAGCGCCTCGGAACCGATCAGCAACGGGTATTGGAAGGCGCTACGGTCGGTCAGGTTCACTTCGATGCTGCGCAGGGCCGAGCCCATGCAGATGTCCAGTTCGATGACCGGTCGGGCCGTGTATTTCTTGCCTTCTTCCGGGTCGTAGTCACCGGCGCGGCGCTTGATCTTGCTGACCCGGGCCAGCGGACGTTCGATGGGGTGCGAGTGGGCCGCGTCAATGGCCAGGTAAAAGCGCACCCAGGATTCGCCATTGCGCTTGAAGCGCTTGATGTCCCGGGCGCTGAGGGACGCGGTCTTGGCGCCGGTGTCCAGCTTTGCGGCGACCTCCAGGTCGATGCCCTGCAGGGCGGCGTATTCGTTGAGGCCGTACACGGTTTTTTCACCCGCCACGGCAAGCCCCGGCAGGCACATGAAATAAAGAACAGCGGTGAAGGGCTTGAGTGTCATAGATCCTGGTGCGCAGCGTTCCGTTTATCGGTTCAGGCCCTGGCATTACTGCACAAGCTCCCTGGGCAGCCTTCCCTATATAAAAGGAGAGCGGCAAATCGCGCGGCATTCTAGCACGGTGGTTTTCTGACGCCACCGCTGGCCGGAGGCTACGACGCATTCAAACGAGCGGTTATGTCGGGTGGGCTTATTAGACGATTGTCGACAATATTGATTTTTACTTTGACCTTAACGCTGCTATTGGTTAGTTTTTGCCGTATTGATTTGAAAGGTGTCGACAATATGCTCGATCAGCTCGAAACCCCGGTGATGGCCCAGGACGATTCGGAGACCCTGTCCGAGAACGTCTTCCGACGTATCCAGGCCGCCATCGTCAAAGGCGAGATCGCCCCCGGCAGCAAGATCTCCGAGCCTGAGCTGGCGCGCACCTACGGCATCAGCCGCGGACCGCTGCGCGAGGCGATTCACCGCCTGGAAGGCCAGCGCCTGCTGGTGCGGGTGCCTCACGTCGGTGCCCGGGTGGTGTCGCTGAGCCATGCCGAGTTGCTGGAACTCTACGAAATCCGTGAATCCCTCGAAGGCATGGCCTGCCGCCTGGCGGCCGAACGCATGACCCTGGAAGAAATCGACGAACTGCGCCGGGTGCTGGAAACCCACGAGCGCGATGCGGCGTTCCAGGCCGGTGTCGGTTATTACCAGCAGGAAGGCGATTTCGACTTTCATTACCGGATCATCCAGGGCAGCGGCAACCGCACCCTGACGCAGATGCTCTGCGGCGAGCTGTACCAACTGGTGCGCATGTACCGCATCCAGTTTTCCACCACGCCCAACCGTCCGCGCCAGGCCTTTGCCGAGCACCACCGGATTCTAGACGCCATCGCCGACCGTGACGGCGAACTGGCTGAATTATTGATGCGCCGGCACATCGGTGCGTCCAAACGCAACATTGCGCGTCATTTCCAGGACAGCGCCGCCACTGAACGAGGTGAGTCATGAGTTCCAGCAAGAGCACGCCAGGCCAGCGTTTCCGCGATGCGGTCGCCACCGAGCATCCGCTGCAAGTGGTGGGCACGATCAACGCCAACCACGCGCTGCTGGCCAAACGCGCCGGTTTCAAGGCGATCTACCTGTCGGGCGGCGGTGTGGCGGCCGGCTCCCTCGGCGTGCCGGACCTGGGCATCACCGGCCTGGATGACGTGCTGACCGATGTGCGCCGTATCACCGACGTGTGCGACCTGCCGCTGCTGGTGGACGTGGACACCGGTTTCGGTTCCTCGGCGTTCAACGTGGCGCGCACGGTCAAGTCGATGATCAAGTTCGGCGCGGCGGCCATCCATATCGAGGACCAGGTTGGCGCCAAGCGTTGCGGCCATCGCCCGAACAAGGAAATCGTCTCGCAGCAAGAGATGGTCGACCGCATCAAGGCCGCCGTCGATGCCCGCACCGATGACAGCTTCGTGATCATGGCCCGTACCGATGCCCTGGCGGTGGAAGGCTTGGAATCAGCCCTGGACCGCGCCGCGGCCTGCATCGAGGCCGGTGCCGACATGATTTTCCCGGAGGCCATCACCGAGCTTGAGATGTACAAGCTGTTCGCCAGCCGCGTAAAAGCGCCGATCCTGGCCAACATCACCGAATTCGGCGCGACCCCGCTGTACACCACCGAACAGCTGGCCGGTGCCGACGTGTCCCTGGTGCTCTACCCGTTGTCGGCCTTCCGGGCCATGAACAAGGCGGCCGAGAACGTCTACACCGCGATCCGTCGCGACGGCACCCAACAGAATGTCATCGACACCATGCAGACCCGCATGGAGCTTTACGATCGCATCGACTACCACACCTTCGAGCAGAAGCTCGATGCGTTGTTCGCGGCGAAAAAATGAAAAGATCGCAGCCTCGCTTCGCTCGACAGCTCCTACAGGGTGGGGCCGCGTAGGCGCTGTGTAGGAGCTGTCGAGTGCAACGAGGCTGCGATCTTCCCCCCCCATTCTCTACAAATCTAAAAACTGGAGACAGCAAATGGCCGAAGCAAAAGTACTCAGTGGCGCCGGGCTCCGCGGCCAGGTGGCCGGGCAAACCGCATTGTCCACCGTAGGCCAGTCGGGCGCCGGCCTGACCTATCGCGGCTACGACGTTCGCGACCTGGCGGCAGATGCACAATTTGAAGAAGTGGCCTACCTGCTGCTGTACGGCGAGCTGCCGACCCAGGCACAGCTGGACGCCTACACCGGTAAACTGCGCCAGTTGCGCGACTTGCCCCAAGCCTTGAAAGAAGTGCTGGAGCGCATTCCCGCCGACGCCCACCCGATGGACGTCATGCGCACCGGCTGCTCGTTCCTGGGCAACCTGGAACCCGAGGAAGACTTTTCCGAGCAGCACGACAAGACCGACCGCCTGCTGGCCGCGTTCCCGGCCATCATGTGCTACTGGTATCGCTTCAGCCACGAAGGCCAGCGCATCGAATGCGTGACCGACGAAGTCTCCATCGGCGGCCATTTCCTGCACCTGCTGCACGGCAAGAAGCCGAGCGAGCTGCACGTCAAGGTGATGAATGTTTCGCTGATCCTCTACGCCGAGCACGAATTCAACGCCTCGACCTTCACCGCCCGGGTCTGCGCCTCCACGCTGTCGGACCTGTTCTCCTGCATCACCGCCGCCATCGGCTCGTTACGCGGCCCGCTGCACGGCGGCGCCAACGAAGCGGCGATGGCAATGATCGAGCGCTTCAGCTCACCGCAGGACGCCATCGAAGGCACCCTCGGCATGCTGGCGCGCAAGGACAAGATCATGGGCTTCGGTCACGCGATCTATAAGGACAACGACCCGCGCAACGAGGTGATCAAGGGCTGGTCGAAAAAACTCGCCGATGAAGTGGGCGACACGGTGCTGTTCCCGGTTTCCGAAGCCATCGACAAGACCATGTGGGAACAGAAGAAACTGTTCCCCAACGCCGATTTCTACCATGCCTCGGCCTACCACTTCATGGGCATCCCGACCAAGCTGTTCACGCCGATCTTCGTCTGCTCGCGCCTGACCGGCTGGGCCGCCCACGTGTTCGAACAACGCGCCAACAACCGCATCATCCGACCGAGCGCCGAATACACCGGCGTCGAACAGCGCAAGTTCGTGCCAATCGAACAACGCTGAGCTGGAGGGCACTGGCGCTGCAACTGAAGGAACCGAGAACCCCTTGTGGGAACGGGCTTGCTCGCGAAGACGGACTGACATTCACCATTGATGTCGACTGACACTCCGCATTCGCGAGCAAGCCCGCTCCCACAGGGGAATGTGTTGACTTCAATGGTTGCGCCACCCTTCTGAAACCACCGTGACCCGAGTCCTGACGATGAACACAGAATTTCGCAAACCGCTGCCCGGCACTTCGCTGGATTATTTCGATGTTCGCGAGGCCGTGGATGCCATTCGCCCCGGCGCCTACGACGGCCTGCCGTACACCTCCCGCGTGCTGGCGGAGAACCTGGTGCGGCGCTGCGACCCGGCCACGCTGGGCGAGTCGCTGCTGCAACTGATCGAGCGCAAGCGCGACCTGGACTTCCCGTGGTTCCCGGCCCGCGTGGTGTGCCACGACATTCTCGGCCAGACCGCGCTGGTGGACCTGGCGGGCCTGCGCGACGCCATCGCCTTGCAGGGCGGTGACCCGGCGCAGGTCAACCCGGTGGTGCCGACCCAACTGATCGTCGACCACTCCCTGGCGGTGGAAAGCGGTGGTTCCGACCCGCAAGCCTTCGCCAAGAACCGCGCCATCGAAGACCGGCGCAACGAAGACCGCTTCCACTTCATCAATTGGACCAAGAAGGCCTTCAAGAACGTCGACGTGATTCCTCCGGGCAACGGGATCATGCACCAGATCAACCTGGAAAAGATGTCCCCGGTGATCCAGCAGCGTGACGGCGTGGCGTTCCCCGACACCTGCGTGGGCACCGACAGCCACACGCCCCACGTCGATGCCCTGGGCGTGATCGCCATCGGCGTCGGTGGCCTGGAAGCCGAAAGCGTCATGCTCGGCCGCGCCTCGTGGATGCGCCTGCCGGAGATCATCGGCGTCGAGCTGACCGGCAAGCTGCAACCGGGCATCACCGCCACCGACATGGTGCTGGCGCTGACCGAATTCCTGCGCAAGCAAAAAGTCGTCGGTGCCTGGCTGGAGTTTTTCGGCGAAGGCGCCAGTGCCCTGACCTTGGGCGACCGCGCGACCATTTCCAACATGGCCCCGGAATACGGCGCCACGGCAGCGATGTTCTACATCGACCAGCAAACCATCGATTACTTGAAACTCACCGGGCGCGAAGACGACCAGGTGCGACTGGTCGAGACCTACGCCAAGCAGGCCGGCCTGTGGGCCGACACGCTCAAGGGCGCGCAATACGAGCGGGGCCTGACCTTCGACCTGTCGTCGGTGGTGCGCAACATGGCCGGTCCCAGCAACCCGCACGCCCGTGTCGCGGTGTCGGATCTGGCTGCCAAAGGCATTTCCGGGCAGTGGGACGATGTGCCGGGGCAAATGCCTGACGGTGCGGTGATCATCGCCGCCATCACCAGTTGCACCAACACCAGCAACCCGCGCAACGTGATCGCCGCCGGCCTGCTGGCGCGCAACGCCAACCGCCTGGGCCTGGTCCGCAAGCCGTGGGTCAAGTCTTCCCTGGCGCCGGGTTCGAAAACCGTGGCGCTGTACCTGGATGAGGCGGGCCTGACGTCCGAACTCGAGACGCTGGGCTTCGGCGTGGTGGGGTTCGCCTGCACCACCTGCAACGGCATGTCCGGCGCGCTGGACCCGGTGATCCAACAGGAAATCATCGACCGCGACCTGTACGCCACCGCCGTGCTGTCGGGCAACCGCAACTTCGACGGGCGTATCCATCCGTACGCCAAGCAGGCGTTCCTTGCGTCGCCGCCGTTGGTGGTCGCTTATGCCATCGCCGGGACCATCCGCTTCGACATCGAGAAGGATGTGTTGGGCGTGGTGGACGGTCGCGAGATCCGTCTCAAGGACATCTGGCCGAGCGACGAAGAAATCGACGCGGTGGTCAAGGCCTCGGTGAAACCGGAGCAGTTCCGCCAGGTGTACATCCCGATGTTCGCCATCCAGGAAGACACCGGGCCGAAAGTGACGCCGCTGTACGACTGGCGCCCACAAAGCACCTACATCCGTCGTCCGCCGTATTGGGAAGGCGCGCTGGCCGGTGCGCGGCCGCTCAAGGGCATGCGCCCGCTGGCGGTGCTGCCGGACAACATCACCACCGATCACCTGTCGCCGTCCAACGCCATCATGCTGGACAGCGCCGCGGGTGAATACCTGGCGAAAATGGGCCTGCCGGAAGAGGACTTCAACTCCTACGCGACCCACCGCGGCGACCACCTGACCGCGCAACGCGCCACCTTCGCCAACCCGAAACTGTTCAACGAAATGGTCCAGGAAAACGGCAAGGTCAAGCAGGGCTCCCTGGCCCGGGTCGAGCCGGAAGGCAAGGTCATGCGCATGTGGGAAGCCATCGAGACCTACATGGAGCGCAAGCAGCCGCTGATCATCATTGCCGGCGCCGACTACGGCCAGGGTTCGTCCCGGGATTGGGCGGCCAAGGGCGTGCGTCTGGCCGGTGTCGAGGCGATCGCTGCCGAAGGTTTCGAGCGTATCCACCGCACCAATCTGGTGGGCATGGGCGTGTTGCCGCTGGAGTTCAAGCCCGGCACCGATCGCAAGACCCTGGGCATCGACGGTAGTGAAACCTATGACGTGATCGGCGAGCGCACCCCGCGGGCGACGCTGACCCTGGTCATCACTCGCAAGAACGGCGAGCGCGTCGAAGTGCCAGTGACCTGCCGCCTCGATACCGCTGAAGAAGTGTCGATCTATGAAGCCGGGGGCGTGCTGCAACGCTTTGCCCAGGACTTCCTTGAATCGGCGGTTGCCGTCTAAATCACAGCTGCGGACACCCGGCGTGTCCGCTTGAGGAGCATCATGGCTCACGCACCGCAAATCAGAATTCCCGCTACCTATATGCGTGGCGGCACCAGCAAAGGCGTGTTCTTCAGCCTGCAAGACCTGCCCGAAGCGGCCCGCGTCCCAGGCGCCGCACGGGATGCCCTGCTGCTGCGGGTGATCGGCAGCCCCGACCCGTACGAGAAACAGATCGATGGCATGGGCGGCGCGACGTCCAGCACCAGCAAGACTGTGATCCTGTCCAAGAGCACCCGGGCCGACCACGACGTCGATTACCTGTTCGGCCAAGTGTCCATCGACAAGCCGTTCGTGGACTGGAGTGGCAACTGCGGCAACCTGTCGGCGGCGGTCGGTTCATTCGCTATCAGCAGTGGCTTGGTGGTGCCTGGCCGTATCCCGCAAAACGGCGTGGCCGTGGTGCGGATCTGGCAGGCCAACATCGGCAAGACCATCATCGCCCATGTGCCGATCACCGACGGCGCGGTGCAGGAAACCGGGGACTTCGAACTCGACGGCGTGACCTTTCCGGCGGCCGAAGTGCAATTGGAATTCATGGACCCGGCCGCCGAGGAAGAGGGCGGTGGCGGTTCGATGTTTCCCACCGGCAATCTGGTGGACGACTTGGAAGTGCCCGGTGTGGGCACCTTCAAGGCGACGCTGATCAACGCCGGGATCCCGACGATTTTCATCAATGCCCGGGACGTCGGCTACACCGGCACCGAACTGCAGGGCGCCATCAACGGCGATCCCAAGGCGTTGGCCATGTTTGAAACCATTCGCGCTCACGGCGCTCTGCGCATGGGCTTGATCAAGCACCTGGACGAAGCCGTCCAGCGCCAGCACACACCGAAAGTGGCGTTCGTCGCGCCGCCGGCGGACTACGTTTCATCCAGCGGAAAAGCCGTGACGGCTGGCGACGTTGACCTGTTGGTACGGGCGCTGTCCATGGGCAAGCTGCACCACGCCATGATGGGCACCGCAGCGGTGGCCATCGGCACCGCCGCGGCGATTTCCGGCACCGTGGTCAACCTCGCGGCTGGCGGCATCGAGCGCAACGCGGTGCGTTTCGGCCACCCCTCCGGCACCCTGCGCGTCGGCGCCGAGGCCAGCCAGGTCAACGGCGAATGGACCGTGAAAAAAGCCATCATGAGCCGTAGCGCGCGGGTGTTGATGGAAGGGTTTGTGCGGGTGCCGGGGGATGTCCTGAACTGAGTTGAACCCTGTGGGAGCGAGCTTGCTCGCGATGGCGGAGTATCAGTCGACGTCAATGTTGGATGTGCCGGCCTCTTCGCGAGCAAGCCCGCTCCCACAGGGGATTTTCAGTGGATCCGGAATCTCAATCTGTCACAGATCAAAATGTGGGAGCGAGCCTGCTCGCGAAAGCAGTGTGTCAGTCCACATCAATGTTGAATGTGCTGACCTCATCGCGAGCAGGCTCGCTCCCACAGGGGATTGTTGTCAGCCTTCCGTCAGCGCTGTGACGACCAGTCCCACATTGCTTTCCAACTCCGCCACCGGATCGGTCCCATCGGTGCCCAACACCAGCAACCGGCTACCTCCCTCTGTGATGGCTGCCTTCAGCGCATCCGAAGGCTGGCGATGATGCAGCACCAGCGCCACGTCATTGTCTTTCAACGTCGCGCTCAACTGCTTGAGGGTTTCGGTTGTCCATTCGGCGTCGGGCCGGGTATCGGTGCTGATTGCGTCCAGGTTGAGCCCGCTGATCAGGTAGCCGAAATGCTCGCTCAGGCTGATCACGCTCAGGTTATCGGCGTTGGCGAGGCGTTTTTCGCTGTCGGCGCTGAGTTTGAGCAGGCGCTGCTTGAGGGTCGCCAGGTTGGCGTCGATCTTCGGTTTGTCCGCTGGGGCCAGGCGCACCAGGTCGGCGGCGATCACGTCGGCCATGCGCCCCAGGTTATGGCTGGCCATCCACGGCTGGCTCGCCAGGCCGTCGGCCATGCCCGGTTGCACGGCGATACCGGGCAGGGCACCGTCCACCGGGCGCGCGGCATCGACTTCGACGATGCGGATATTGCTGCGTCGCGCCATGGGGTACAGCGGATCGTCCGGCCATAGCGAGCGCAGCCCGATCACCCCGTCAGCATCGCTGGCCAGTTTGCTCAACGCCGACGCGCCACGGCCGCTGAAGTAGGCGCTCTGCCGGGTGCCGGGCAAGTTGGCGGGCGCGGCCCGCTCCAGGCTGACCTCGGTGCCCTTGAGCAAGGCCTCGCCCAATCCGTAGGTGACCGGCAACGATGCCAGCAGCCGGACCTTTTCGCTGGCAAATGATGAGGTGACGGCCACGCCGCACAACGCCACGGCCAGGGTCAGTTGTCGCAATGAAAAAACCATTTATCCAAGATTCCCTTTGAGGCTGGGGACGACACCGCGGGCGATGGCGCTCAGGGCGAAGGCGATGCCGGCCACCAGGATGATCGCAGCGCCGGACGGGATCGGCAGGTCGAACACAATTGGCGCGAGAATCCCGCACAAGGTGCTGACGGTGGCGATCAGCACTGAACACCAGAAAAAGCCTTTCAATGATTGGCTGAGCAGGCGCGCCGCCGCAGCGGGGATCACCAGCAACGCACCCACCAGAATGGCGCCAATGACTTTTACCGCCGCCACGGTGATCAGCGTCACCAGCACCACGAACAAGTAGTCCAGGGTCTTGACCGCCACCCCGCGCACCGCCGCCAGTTGCGGGTTGAAGCTGGCGAGCATGATGCGGTTGTACAGCGGCAAGGCCAGGGCCATCACCAATGAGCCGACCACCGCCAGCACCAGCAGGTCATTGCCATTGACCGTCAGTACCGAGCCGAACAGTACGTTCTCCAGGATGTGCACGTTGATCTTGCCCGCCAGGATCAACAGCAGGCTGGCGCCCAGGGCCAGGGACACCGACAGGAAGACGCCGATCAGCGTGTCGGGCGCCAGGCCGGTGCGGTTGCGCAGGTAATTGAGCAGGATGCCGAACAACAGGCAGTAGCCAAACAGGCTGCCGTATGGCCCGGTGTAGGGTTCGCCGAGCAGGATGCCGATGGCCACGCCAGTCAGCGCCGCGTGGCCCACCGCCTCGGAGAAAAACGCGAAGCGCTTGACCACCACCAGCGTGCCGAGACCGCCCAGCACCGGGCCGATCAACAACCCGGCCAGCAAGGCATTGACCACGAACCCATAGGCCAGCGCTTCGGGCAGATAACCGGCCGAAGCCCAGCCCTGGACCATCAGACGAAAGGCTTCATAACTCATCAGGCAGCGCTCCCGTTGGTGCGCGGATGGGTGGAAAACAGCGTCAGCAGGCGTTCTGGAGTCAGGGTCTGGCGGGGCGGGCCGTCGAACAGCACTCGGCGGTTCAGGCCGGTGACACGGTCGGCCAGGCGCCCGACGGCTTCCAGATCATGTTCGATCCACAGCACGGTGATCCCGGCCTGGCGCCAGTCCTGCAGCAACTGCTCGAACACCTGGATACCGGCCTCGTCCAGGGCCGACATCGGTTCATCCAGCACCAGCAGTTGCGGCGAGGGAATCAACCCCTGGGCCAACAACACTCGCTGCCGCTCGCCACCGGACAGCGCGCCCATGCGTCGCTTGCGCTTGTCCTGCATGCCGACCCGCTCCAGGGCCTGGCCAATGGCGCCGGCGTAATGCTTGCTCAAGCCGAGAAAGGCGGGGCGCCGCTGACACATCGCCGCCATGAAATCGTCCACCGTCATGGGCAGGCCCCGGTCGAACTCCAGCGCCTGGGGCACGTAGCCGATCACACCGGGCTCGCCTGGCCATTGCAGGCTCAAGCGTCCCTGGTGCGGCATCTGCCCCAGCAACGTCTTGATCAGCGAACTCTTGCCACCACCATTGGGGCCCACCAAGGCATGGATGCTGCCGGGTTCCACCTGGAATGCCACGCTGTCGAGAATGGTGGTGCGGCCCAGGTTCAGGCTGACGTCGGCGAACTCAATCAAGGGGCCGACGCGCTGCAGGGTGAGGGTTTCCTGGACGGTCATGCGCCAGACTCCTGGATGGCCCGGACCACGGTGTCGAGGTTACCGGCCATTTCCTTTTCGTATTTCTCGGGGCTGTAGTCGCCGTAGGAAATGTGTGAGAGCGGGTACAGCTTCACGCCCGATTCACGCTGGATGGTGTCGACGTAGGTGGACGGGAAATCCATCTCCGAGAAGATCACCTTCACGTCCAGCTCGCGCAGTTGGTCGATGGTTTTCTTCAACTGGCTGGGGCTCGGTTCGATGCCGTGGGCCGGCTCGACCACGGCGGTCACTTCCAGGCCGAATTCGCGCAACAGGTAGTCGTAGGCGGCATGCACCGTGGCGACCCGCAACTCGGCATTGGGGGCCTGGGTCAGCTTCGCCAGGGCAGCGGCGCGCATCTGCCGCAGGCGCTTGCCGTAGGCGCGGGCGTTCTGGGTGTAGGCCTTGGCATTGTCCGGGTCGAGCTTGCCCAACTCCCGGGCGATGTTATTGACCTGGGCGATGGAGGCGCTGATGGACAGGAACGTGTGCGGGTTCACCACCTTGCCTGCGCCACGGGCCGCCGTGCCGGTGGCAGCCAGCAGGGGCACGTTTTCATTGGCCTCGATCACCTTCACGTTCGGGGTTTCGCTGGCAGCGATCATGCGATCGGCGAAGTCGTCGTGGCCCACGCCGTTGAGTACGATCACGTCGAGGCCGCCGATACGCTTGATGTCTTCGGCCCGTGGTTCATAGGCGTGGGGGTTGAAACCGGCCGGGATCAGCGGCACGACCTCGGCCTTGTCGCCGACGATGTTGGCCACATAGCTGTAATAAGGGTGCAGGGTGATGCCGATGCGCAGGCGCTTGGCTGTTTCGGCGTACGCCTGCGAGGTGAGCAGGCAGGCCAGCAGGCCGATCAGCAGCAGGCGCAGCAAGGGGCGGCGTTGGGATGCAATAGGCATGGGCAAACGGTCTTCTCTCGAATGAAGGCGTGGGGTCAGTGCCGGTGCTGGCGGGTTACGCCGGCATCGAATTGCGCGACGATCTGTTGCCAGCCGGCGGCGGACAAAGCGGCGTCGTCCAGCGCGGTAGGTGTCGCGAGGCCGTTGCTGCGGTTGAGCCAGATGTCCGGCGCGGCGTCGGACGCTTCGCCGATGCGCATCAGAAACGAACCTGCGACGGAAGAATTGGCACTGGCGCCGAAATAGGCCTGGTCCTGCAGCTGTTGCCAGGCGTGGCCGCCCCGGCTGACAGCGCTGGCGTCCTGGGCGAACGGCGCGAAGCCTTCTTCGGCCAGGGTTTGCGGGCCGGGCAGGGTGGGTTGGTCTTCGCGCAGCAAGCGGATTTCATCCAGGGTCACCCGCAGGTCGGCGTAGATGCCCTGCTCGGCGGCGCTGAGGTCGCGGCGGGCGTCGAGTTGGTTCGAGGCCAGGTGCGTGGTGTCTTCGGCTTTGCCATGCAAGGCCACCACCGATCCGGCCACCAGCACGATGACCAGGCACAGCAGCAACACATACAGGGTTTCATGGCCCGCGCCAGCGGGGCGGATGACTTGAGTCGTGGCGTTGGTCATGGGGCCTCGATGTCGGCTTGGTCGATTTCCACCACGTGGCCGGGGCCGGCGTCGAAGAGCACGTAGAACTCAGCGTCCGGCTTCTTGAAGGTCAGCTTCGAATCGGCACCGAGCTTGCCCGGGACAAGGATGGTCTCGTCATAGCCGATTACGTCCAGGGTCACGCCGGGCGCGCCGCTGCCGTCGGAAAAACCGCCGGTGCATTGGATCTGCTCGGCGTCGATGGCTTTGCATTCGCACATCGGGTTGTGAGCCAGGGCGCTGGTGCTTGCACCGGCGCAGAACAGCAACGCCAGGCCGTTGAATAAGGCGCGGAGGGTCATGGTTTGGGTCCTTGGTTCTTCAGCCAGGCGACGGTGGCCGGGGAGGCCTGGCTCAGGGGAATGGAGGCCTGGTGCATCGAACCGTCCCAACCCTCGAGGGTTATCCACAGTTCGGCATCGGGCTGGGTCTTTGGCGGGACCGGCAACAAGGCGCTCATGCGATAGGGCGAGCCGAAGAAAATGACTCCGGCGGCCCGTAGGCTGCGGGGTTTGCCGATGCGCAGGTAGGTGGCCTTGACCTGGCCGATACAGCGTTCGCACAGGGCCGCGTTGAAATGTTTCATGGGGCCGGCAGGCCCTTGGACGCGTGGGGCTTCGTTGCGAAATTCCGCCAGGCGCAGGCTCCAGGGGCCGACCTGGACTTCGCCGACTTCCCGCTCGCCAAGCCCGGCATCACCGCGCAACAGTGCGGCTTCGGAGAAGTATTTGGGCATGAACCCGAGGGGGATCAGCAGCAACAGCACGTTGAGGTGGAAGCGCCATTTATGCCAGAACAGGCCCAGGCGTGACGGTGATGAGGCCGTATTGGACGGATTCACAGGCTGCCCTCCGACGATTCACGGTGGAGGGACGGCTGCAATGCCGGTGCGATTCGGGCTTCACGGCTGGGTTTCTGGCTACGCTTGAAGGCATTGGCGGTGGCCAGGGCCGTGCGTTTGGTCCAGATCAACAGCCCGCTGAGAACCATCATGCTCAGGACCAAACCGAAGAAAAACCAGATGAGCTTGATCCACAGGCCGCCGAAGTCGCCGGTGTGCAAGGGGCGCATGGATTCGGTGACGAACTCCAGCGTCGTGCGGTCGGACAGCAGTCGCGAGGCGGCCACGTCACCGTTGTAGGGGTTGATGGTGGCGGTCTGGAACATCAGCGGATACCAACCGCGGCCGCCGACCTCCAGATGGCTGTAGGCATTGCCGGGCAGGCTGATGAAACTTGCTTCCAATCCCGGGATGCGTTGCTGGGCGATTTCGATGGCTCGGTCCAGGTTCAACTGCGGGGGCGGCAGGCCGTCGACGGACAACGGCACGTTTTCACGGGCCACCACCGGGATGACCGGTTCGCTGGAAATGGAGATCTGGTTGTCGCCCAGCAAGGCCTGGATCAGGAACCAGGTGCCGGTGACGGAGATGACCGCGATGAACCAGATCGACCAGATCCCGCTGAGCCGGTGGAAATCACCCCAGAAAATCCGCGCGCCATGGCGAATTCGCAGGGTCGGACGGAAGAAGCCTTTCCAGAAACGCTTGTAGACCACCAGCCCGGTCACCAGGGATGCGAGCAACGGCAGGCCCAGGAACGACACCAGGTACCAGCCCCAACTGTAGCCATTGGTGAATGGCACCAGCCACCAGCCATGCAGGGCGCGGGTGAAGGCCTGGAAGTTGAATGTCGGCGCCGAGCCTTGGATGACGCCGCTGTAGGGGTTGACGTAGACCGTGTCGGGGCGTCCGTCGGGGTAGGTCACGCCGACCTCCAGGGCAAAGTGCGACTCGTCCGGGCGGACGATGCTTTGCACCTGGGTTTGCGGCTGGGCGTGCTTGATCGCGGCGATCACCTGGTCATAGCTGAGCAGTTGGGCATCGTCCGAGGGCTTGCTGGCGCGCATTTCCGGGTTGACCAGCCAGACAATCTCCTGGCTGACCACCGCGAGGGTGCCAGTGACGCAAACGATGAGCACGAAAAACCAGATGGGCAATGCCAGCCAGCTATGGACCAGGAACCAGAGTTTGGAGCGGGACTTCTTCGACATGATTGAACGTCTTGATTCGATGAAAGGTTCGGTATTACGGGCTTCGCAATACCGTGAACCGCAAAAAAGCAGACCGTGGCTTTTGCCGACGCGGCCTACTGCATCTAATTAAGACGAACGAGCGATCGCAATCCTGAAGGGGAAGATGAAAGAAAATGTTTCGCGTGGTAGGCGCTGCCGAAGGCTGCGATCTTTTGATCTTTTGATCTTCTGATCTTTTGATCTTTTGATCTTTTGATCTTTTGATCTTTTGATCTTTTGATCTTTTGATCTTTTGATCTTTTGATCTTTTGATCTTTTGATCTTTTGATCTTTTGATCTTTTGATCTTTCGCTTGAGGTTCAAGTGACTGGGGAAAGATCGCAGCCTCGTTGCACTCGACAGCTCCTACACAGCTCCTACACAGCTCCTACACAGCTCCTACACAGCTCCGACGGGGCGTAACCCCGCGGGAGCAAGGGCAAATCAGCCTTGCTGTTGGAACATCTCCCTGGCCCGTTGCTCGATCTGTTCCTGGCTCAGATCTTCCTTGTGCGTCGCCAGGAACCACAGATGCCCATAGGGATCTTTCAAGGTACCGGTGCGATCGCCGTAGAACTGGTCCTTGACCTCTGAAATCACTGTGCCACCGGCAGCAATGGCCCGGGCAAAGGCGCTGTCCACATCCTCGACATATAAATGCAGGCCGACCGATGGCGATGGGTCCGGGTTGCTCAGTGGGCCTTGGTCGCAAGGTGTGCCGAGCATGATCGGAAAACCGTTGATCCGCAGTTCGGCATGCCCGATGCCGCCGTCGGGCATGGCTAGGCGCATGACCTCGGTGGCATTGAAGGCTTTTTTGTAGAAGTCGATGGCTTCGGCAGCTTTCTGAATGCCCAGGTAGGGCGTGATGTTATGGAAACCTTCGGGAATGGCTTTGACGCCCATGACGGTTCTCCTTGTTGTTATGGGAGGCGAAGAGAGTCTTCGTCGGTTTTGCGCCCATCCACTATAGGTCAGCCGCCGTGGGCGGGCTCATGTCCCGACGAACGCTTCACGGCGGCTCCAACAGGTGAGCCCCTGGCCCGTGTTTGCCCAGCACATCGCCCTGATTGCGCAGCGGGCAAGCTTCCATCGACAGGCATCCGCAGCCAATGCAGCCGTTGAGTCGATCGCGCAGCGTCACCAATTGGTTGATGCGCTCGTCCAGGTCCCGGCTCCACTGCGCCGACAAGGTCTGCCAGTCCGCGGCCGTTGGTGCACGGTTGTCCGGCAGGTTTTTCAACGCCTCGCCGATTTCCGCCAAGGGAATGCCCAGGCGCTGGGCAACCTTGATCAGCGCCACGCGGCGCAAGACTGCCCGTGAGTAGCGACGTTGGTTGCCCTGGTTGCGCGTGCTTTTGATCAGCCCCTTGGATTCATAGAAGTGCAGGGCCGTGACTGCCACGCCGCTGCGGGCGGCCACTTGGCCGACGGTGAGTTCCTTGTGGACATCGATCTGTGCCATCGCCTCAATTCACTGCTTGACCTAAAGTTAACTTTAGGTTTTACCCTGCACGCGTTCGGATCGCAAGATCCGCCTTACGTGCAGAGGGGACCTTTCATGCAATCACCAAGGAACAATCGCAGTTTCACCCAGTTGATGGAATTCGATATCGAACCGCAATGGCAGCAGGCGCTGGTAACCGCCTTGTCGGAACAAACCGAGCGCCTGGCTCGGGACCACCAGGGGTTCCTGAGTGCCAGTATCCAGGCCAGCGAGGATGGTCGGCGGGTGCTCAACTATTTGCAGTGGCAAACCCGCGAGGCAGGCGAGGCGGCGCTTCAAAGCTTCGAAAGTGGCGAGCAGGATTTCTGGCGGCTGATCCAGGCTCATCGAGCCAAAGCCGTGACGTTCGGCTCCTTCCAAGTGCTGCGCAACATCGAGCGCAGCCTGGACAACGCGCTGCATTGCCAGTTGGTCGGCTGAATGCAGCGGCTGATCTGCAAAGGCAATAGCCACTATCGAGAGGGTTGATTTCTGCCGCGCGGGGCTGGCGGGTAGCCTTTGTTTATCGCCCCACTCCAGAACACCGGACACTTGCCATGAACCGTACCTTTGCTGTTTTGCTGCTGTTGACCGCCATCCTCCTGGGCGGTTGCGCCAGTTCTTCCCCGGAGCTGCGCCCCTACACCGCCGACGAGACCCGCGAACTGGCCCTTGAAGCCTTGAATCGCCGTGGCCTTTCGTTCGATGAGTACCACGCGAAAAAAGCCGAGCTGCTCGGTTCGTCGCAGAAAAACGTGGGTTTCGACGATCAGGGCCAAATGAGTGCCGAGCGGGTCGTGCAACAGCCAGGCCGGTCAAGCTGAGGGACTGTACCGCTTAAAGTTTTGCCCAACTGTCCGTGGGTTTGCGCCAAGGCGTGGGGTAGGGTCATGGCTTGACTGACCTGCCCTGATGGACTGACCTGACATGACCCTTTCGCTTGACCTGCTGCTGGGCTTCGCCCTGTTTGCCCTGGTGACCTCGATCACGCCAGGCCCTAACAACACCATGTTGTTGGCCTCGGGTGTCAATTTCGGTTTCAACCGCACCATTCCTCACATGCTGGGTGTTACCTGCGGCTTCTTTTCCCTGGTGCTGGCGGTGGGCCTTGGTCTCGGCGCGGTGTTCCAGACTTATCCACTGCTCTATACCGCACTGCGCTACATCGGCGCGGCGTACCTGTTGTACCTGGCGTGGAAAATAGCCCACTCCGGCCCGGTTTCGGAAAGCCAGCCGGGGGACAATACGCCGATCAGCTACTGGGGCGCCGCGGCGTTCCAATGGGTCAATCCCAAGGCCTGGATCATGGCCATCGGTGCCATCAGTACGTACACGCCACTCCAGGGTTATTTCTTCAACGTGTTGGTAATTGCGGGGGTGTTTGCCCTGATCAACCTGCCAAGCGTGAGCCTGTGGGTGGTGTGCGGCAGCCTGTTGCGCAACCTGTTGCGTGATCGTCGCTGGCTGCGCCTGTTCAACTGGGGCATGGCGCTGTTGTTGGTCGCTTCGCTGTATCCGTTGTTGCTCGAAAGCATCAGTTGAGGGCTGAGCTTCGCCGCGATGCCTGCTAAGCTCGCTGTTCAGGAGCGTTCCTACGCACTTTTAAACGAAGTCCGACTTCTTTAAGGTCTTTGATCAGGTATTGCTAGTCTCGAACCCAACGAGGGCGCCTGATCCCGGAGCAGGCTCTGCGAGTTTCCTATGAATAAACGTCCTTTGTATTTCGACTACGCCGCCACCACGCCGGTGGATGAGCGGGTCATCCGGGTCATGGTCGAGTGTCTGGGCTTTGACGGCAACTTTGGCAACCCGGCTTCCAGTTCCCATGCCTTCGGCCAGGAGGCCCGGCGCTCGGTGGAACGTGCCCGCCAGCAGGTGGCGCAACTGGTCGGGGCTCAGCCCGAACAGATCGTCTGGACGTCCGGCGCTACCGAATCCAATAACCTGGCCCTCAAAGGGGTGGCCCAGGCGCGCGGTGGTTCCGCCGGCCATGTCATCACCAGTCTGATCGAACACAAGGCGATTCTCGACACGGCGCGCCAGCTTGAAGAGATCGGCGTTGCGGTGACCTGGCTGGCGCCGGACGCCGAGGGCCTGATCAGTCCGCAAGCGGTTCGCGAGGCGTTGCGTGAAGACACGTTCCTGGTGTCGCTGATGCTGGTGAACAACGAGCTGGGCACCGTCAACGACGTCATCGCCATCGGCGAGATTGTTCGCGAGCACGGCGCGCTGTTTCATGTGGACGCAGCCCAGGGCGCCGGCAAGGTGCAGATCGACCTGTCTCGTTGGCCGGTGGACCTGATGTCTTTTTCCGCGCATAAGATCTACGGCCCCAAGGGCATCGGTGCGCTCTACGTCGGCGACCGTGCCCGGCCACGGTTGTCGGCGCAGATTCACGGCGGTGGGCATGAAGGCGGTTTGCGCTCCGGGACCCTGGCGACCCACCAGATCGCAGCCATGGGCGCCGCATTCGAACTCGCGGCCGAGGCATTCGACGAAGAACTCGCTAAAATCGCCCGGTTGCGCAATCGTTTGCTGGAGCCGCTGCTGGCCTTGCCCGGTGTGCGTATAAACGGCAGTGCGAGCCGTCGGATTCCCCACACGCTGAGCCTGACCTTCAACGAAGGTGACTTCAACCCGGTAGCATTAGGCGTATCGATTGCATTTTCTGCCACGTCGGCCTGCAATTCGGCGCACAACACCCCGTCCCACGTGCTGCTGGCCCTGGGGCACGATGCGCGTGCGGCCGGGCGGACCATTCGCTTGAGCCTGGGCCGTTTTACCACCGAGCAGGATATCGACGAGGCGGTGCGGCTGATCCAGGCGGCGTGCGCGACTGCGCCGGCGTTCTGGGCCACGACCCCATAAGCCGTCTTCGGCATCGAACAACAATATCAATGAGTAGGAGAAACAATGAGCACCGAGCCTTTGCCCCATGGACTGGTTCCCCAGCGCCTGGCCCAAATCCGCCAACTGATGAGCCGAGAGGGCATTCATGCGCTGCTGGTGCCATCGGCCGACCCGCATCTGTCCGAATACATGCCGGGCTATTGGCAGGGACGGCAATGGCTGTCGGGGTTCCATGGCTCGGTGGGTACCTTGATCGTGACCGACAGTTTCGCCGGCGTCTGGACCGATAGCCGTTATTGGGAGCAGGCCACCAAGGAGCTGGAGGGCAGTGGTATCGAGCTGGTCAAGCTCATTCCCGGCCAGCCCGGCCCCTTGGACTGGCTGGCGGAACAAACGCCTGAGGGTGGAGTGGTCGCCGTTGACGGTGCGGTCATGGCCGTGGCGTCGGCTCGCACCCTGGGCGGCAAGCTTGCGGAACGCGGCGCGCGGTTGCGTACCGACATCGATCTGCTCAAGGCAGTCTGGAGCGATCGCCCAAGCTTGCCGGATCAGCCGGTCTATGCCCATTTGCCTCCCCAGGCGACCGTCAGCCGGGTCGAGAAACTCGCCAAGCTGCGCGAAGCCCTCAAGGAGCGCGGTGCCGACTGGCATTTCATCGCCACGCTGGATGACATCGCCTGGTTGTTCAACCTGCGCGGCGCGGATGTGTCGTTCAACCCCGTGTTCGTCTCCTTCGCCTTGATCAGCCAGCAACAGGCAACGCTGTTCGTGGCCCTGGACAAGGTTGACGCAGCGCTGCGTGCCGTTCTTGAACAGGACGGCTTGGCCCTGCGCGATTACAGCGAAGCCGGCGCTGCATTGCGTGAAGTGCCGGCCGGCGCGAGCCTGCAGATCGATCCGGCGCGAGTGACGGTCGGCTTGCTGGATAACCTGGGCAGCGGCGTGAAGTTGGTCGAAGGTCTCAATCCAACGACGCTGGCCAAGTCTCGCAAAAGCCTGGCCGATGCCGAACACATCCGTCAGGCCATGGAGCAGGATGGCGCGGCGCTCTGTGAGTTCTTCGCCTGGCTGGAAGGGGCCTGGGGACGCGAGCGCATCACCGAGTTGACCATCGACGAGCACCTGACCGCCGCCCGCACGCGCCGGCCGGACTTCGTCTCCCTGAGTTTCAACACCATCGCCGCCTTTAACGCCAACGGCGCGATGCCTCATTACCACGCCACGGAAGAAGCCCATGCGGTCATCGAAGGTGATGGCTTGTTGCTGATCGATTCCGGCGGCCAGTACTTGGGGGGCACCACCGACATCACTCGCATGGTACCGGTTGGCACACCCACTGCTGAGCAGAAACGTGATTGCACGCGCGTGCTCAAGGGCGTGATTGCCCTGTCCCGGGCCAAATTCCCGCGGGGCATTCTTTCGCCGTTGCTGGATGCTATCGCCCGTGCACCGATCTGGGCGGAGCAGGTGGATTACGGCCACGGCACCGGCCATGGCGTCGGCTATTTCCTCAATGTCCACGAAGGCCCGCAGGTGATTGCCTATCAAGCCGCTGCCGCGCCGCAGACGGCGATGCAGGCAGGCATGATCACCTCCATCGAACCGGGCACTTATCGTCCCGGTCGCTGGGGGGTGCGCATCGAGAACCTGGTGTTGAATCGTGAAGCCGGAAGCAGCGAGTTCGGCGAGTTCCTTGAGTTTGAAACCCTGACCCTGTGCCCGATCGACACCCGCTGCCTGGAACCTTCGCTGCTGACCCAGGACGAAAAAGATTGCTTCAACGCCTACCACGCCGAGGTTCAGCGTCGCTTGAGCCCGTTGCTGGACGGTGACGCACTGCAATGGCTCAACACGCGAACGATGGCAATTTGAAGTAGAGGATCAGGCGAGGGCTTCACGGACGAAGTCCAACCGATCCTGGCCGAAGAACAACTCGTTGCCGACAAACATGCTCGGGGCGCCGAACACGCCCCGTGCGATGGCTTCTTCAGTGGTGGTCTTGAGTGCTTGCTTGACCTGCTCGTTGTTCGTCAAGGCCAGCACATAGTCGGCATCGAAGCCGCCCTCGTTCAGGACCGCTGCGACAGTCGTCGGGTCATTGAGATTGCGGCCGTCCACCCAAAAGGCACGGAACAGGCAATCGACGAAGGCCTCGAAGCGTTCAGGTTGGCGCAACTGCATGCCAGTCACCGCGCGCATCAGTTGCAGTGTATTGATGGGGAAGTGTGGATTGAACTGGAACGCAACGCCGTAGCGCTTGGCGAAGCGATTCAGATCCTTGAACAGGTAAGGGTTCTTGGCCGGCACTGTCGCCGGTGATGCATTGCCGGTTGCCTTGAAGACGCCGCCCAATAACATCGGACGATAGATCAGCTGGCTGTTGGTCTGCGCGCACAGCGTCGGCAACTGGGTATAGGCCAGGTACGTGGTCGGGCTGCCGAAATCGAAGTAAAACTCCACCGATTTGCTCATGGGATCTGCTCTCTTGTTGTTGTGAGGGGAGGGTTTACCAGCGCTCGCTCCAGGGCCGCAGGTCCAGTTCGAAGGTCCAGGCGTCGCGGGGTTGGCTGTGCAGGTACCAGTAATTGTCGGCGATGTGTTCAGGGTTCAGGATGCCGTCCTGATCCTTGGTGGCATATTTTTCCGGGAAATTATCGCGGATGAAGTCGGTGTCGATGGCGCCGTCCACCACCACATGGGCGACATGAATATTCAGCGGCCCCAGTTCACGGGCCATGCTCTGGGCCAATGCCCGGATGCCATGCTTGGCGCCTGCGAATGCGGCGAACCCCGAAGCGCCGCGCAATCCCGCCGTTGCCCCGGTAAACAGGATCGTCCCGCGCTGGCGCTTGACCATGCGCTTGGCCACTTCCCGCGCATTGAGAAAACCTGAGAAACAGGCCATCTCCCAAATCTTGAAATACTTGCGCGCGGTTTCTTCAAGGATGCTGCAGGGGACGTTGGCGCCGATGTTGAACACAAAGGCTTCAATCGGGCCGATCTGGTTCTCGATTTGCTCGATGAGTGCGATCACGTCGTCTTCTTTGCGCGCGTCACAGGCAAACCCGTGGGCTTCGCCGCCTTGGGCGCGGATTCCAGCCACTAGAGGCTCGAGTTTGTCGGCGCTGCGGCGGGTAACGCAGGCAACAAAACCTTCCTGCGCAAAGCGTTTGGCAATCGCTCCGCCGGTGGCATCGCCCGCGCCAACAACCAGTACGACCTTCTTGTTATTCATGGTTAGCCTCATTGGTAAACGATCGTTAGCTAAACGGACGTTATGCTAAGATCCGGCAAGCGTCAAGGTGAGCAATCAGGGGCAGGACCATGCGATATTCAGCCAATCACAAAATGGAAACCCGCGAGAAACTGCTCGCCAGCAGTGCCGTCTCTGCCAAGAAGTCGGGGTTCTCCACGGTCGGTGTCGATGGCTTGATGAAAGCGATCGGGTTGAGCGGCGGTGCGTTTTATAGCCACTTCTCATCGAAGGATGAGCTTTTCAAGGCCATTGTCGAGCGGGAATTGGCCCAAAGCCTGGATCGTCTGAGTGGCGACGGTGCCATGGACTCAATGAAGCTGGAGCGCTGCCTCAAGCAGTACCTGAGCATGAGCCACGTTGAGCAGCCCGAAGCCGGGTGTGCGTTGCCGGTGCTGGGTGCCGAGATCGCGCGATCGGATGTCCAGGTGAGGGAGGCGGCGCAAACGTGGATCTGTCGTTTGCACGAAAGCTGGGCGCGGATATTGGGAAGCGACAGTCTGGCCTGGGCCATCCTGTCTCAATGCGTGGGGGCGTTGGTTGTTGCGCGGATGCTGGTCACGCCGCAGGTCCAGCGTGACGTCCTCAAGTCCAGTCATGAGGAGATTAGGCGCCGAATGGCCGAGCAAGGGCTCGACTGACGTGGCCTATTTGCAGATGACGATCATGCTGCGGCTGGTATAACCGGCGGGATTGAGCCCGAAGGGATAATCCCCGGGTTCTTCGACGGCGTCGCCGGACTTTGCAATGACCTTGTAACCCTTGGGCGCGCATGAGTTGGCGGCACTGGCGGCGCACTGGTCCCAGGATGAGGACAGGCCGGAGCAATTGATGTGCAGGCCTTTTTTACCGCGCTTGACTTCAGTTTTCGATGTTGCCGCACAGCCCGCTACTGCAAGTACGGCGATCAGTATCAAAATTCGTTTCATTCCCGTCCTTATGATCGTCGTGGATCTTGTGTCCACGTACGATTGTGTTCGCTCTGGCGTGAAGCGTTCATGACGTCCTGTATGAAAAAATCCATGTCTGACATTGGGTTACTGGCCTAAACATGGCCTAAATGCGCGGCAAATACCAGACCTTCGTTAAATCCTGCTTCAATCTGCCGCGACGGCAGGCTTCGCGGTGTTGGCCATGGTCAGCGTTGCGCCAACCGACGCCAGGATGATGCAGGTAATGGCTAACCATTGGGCCAGGGACAAGTACTCCTGCAGAAAGACCAGCCCCGACAGGGCCGCGACTGCCGGTTCGACGCTCATCAGAGTGCCGAAAGTGCGGGCTGGCATTCGGGTCAGGGAGATCATTTCCAGGGTATAGGGCAGAGCCGTAGACAGAATGGCGACGCCGATGGCGATTGGAATCAGGCTCGGTGTGAGCAGTGCGGCGCCTGCGTGCACAATCCCAATCGGTGCGACGAATAGGGCCGCGATCATTACCCCCAGTGCGGCGGTTTGCACACCATTGTCCGCGCCAGCCTTCTGGCCAAACAGGATGTACAACGCCCAGCAAACACCTGCGCCCAGCGCATAGCCGGCTCCAAGCAGGTCAATACCGGCATTGGTCGCTCCGGTCGGTATAAGCAGAAGCAGGCCAGCGACTGCCAGGGCGATCCAGAGAAAGTCGATTGCCCGGCGTGAGGCGTAAATGGCAACTGCCAGAGGCCCGGTGAACTCCAGTGCCACGGCAATACCCAGTGGAACGGTACGAACCGACATATAGAAGAGAAAGTTCATGCCGCCCAACGCCATCCCGTAAACGATCACCGTGCGCAGGGATTGGGCGGTGAGCTTGGCGCGCCAGGGGCGTAGCAACAACAGCATGATGAGGCTGGCAAAAATGAGTCGCAGCGTCGTAGTGCCCTGTGCGCCCACTACCGGGAACATGCTTTTGGCGAGGGAGGCTCCCGATTGGATGGAGGCCATGGCTATTAATAGCAGGGCAACCGGATACAGGGTGGAGGCCAGGCTGCGATGTGGAGGGGGTGTCATTACGAAGTGTCGTCCAGAATAAAGGCGGGGGAGGCTGCGTTGAGCAGTATATTGCGCATGTGCGACGATTCCGTCTATATACCGGGCAGATTTAAGTGTGGTGTCGGGCTCAAGATAGAAAAATCAAATTAAGGGTTGACGGCAGATTCTGGAAGTCTATAATTCGCCCCACTTCCGGCGCAGTCGAAACGGAAAACTCCTT
>NZ_LHVH01000025.1 GCF_001269885.1 Pseudomonas kilonensis | reverse complement strand
ATCTGCTGATGCAGGTAGGGGTTTTGTTTTTGCCTGCAATAAAAAGCTTTGGCCAAAAAAAGGATGACCTGTAGAGGTCATCCTTTTTTGCATCCAGGCCCTTAAGCCTCGGGTACTGGGCAGCTCAGATCCCCTTCCTTGCACTTGAGATAGGTCTTGAATGCCTCGACCCGGGCTTTAGTCTGGGCGGTGATGCAATTGCTGTAGATCAGCGGATAGACGCTACCGCCCTCGACCCCGGAGGCGGAGAAATTGCATTCGGCATCACGGAAACCTATCCAGGCACGCTGCGCCTTGACCAGCATCTGCTTGGCCTCCGGGTTGTCCTTCAGGCGTGCTGTGATCTGCTTGTACAAGCTGTTCAGCTCGTTGTCGGCGGCCTTGTTTTCTTTGGCTGCGCATTGGTTCATTTCGCCTTGAGTGGTGGCGTCGGCGCAGTCGTCGGCCTGGGCAACAGTGACGAAAAGCAGCGGCATCAGGGCCAGAAGCAAGCGCGGGGACATGTTTGGTCTCTCCTTGAGGGGGGTGAAAACGCCGGGTGAGTTTACATTGCTCCATGCAGTTTTAAAGAAGGCGGTCCTGATACAACTTTCTGGTTGGCCTTGTGGTCTTACAAGCCTACTGTTGAAACACAGGAGGTGACCCATGCATTCATCCGACCGCATTGAAAGAAAGATCCTGCTCAAGGCTCCGCGCTCTCATGTCTGGCGAGCCCTGGCCAATGCCGAAGCTTTCGGCCAATGGTTCGGTGTCGCCCTTGAGGGGAAACGGTTTGTGGCAGGGGAGCGTACCCAAGGGCAAATCACTTACCCAGGTTACGAACACCTCATCTGGGACGTAGCGGTGGAGCGGGTGGAGCCCGAGCGGGTCTTCTCGTTTCGCTGGCACCCGTACGCTGTCGAGCCGCAGACGGATTATTCCCAAGAGTCCGAAACCCGGGTGCAATTCGAACTCGAAGACATGGACGGCGGCACCTTACTCAAAGTCGTGGAGTCAGGTTTCAACAAAATTCCTGAAGCTCGCCGGCTCAAGGCTTTTCGCATGGACAGTCGTGGCTGGGACGAGCAGATGGCCAACATTGAAGCGTTCCTGAACAAGTCTTGAGCTTGGCCGGCGGATGGGGCTAAGGGGTTTCGGAAGGGTAGGTATAGCGAATGTCTTACATGAAATGGTAGCTATGTCGTCTATTTCATTTTGGATCCGAGGCGTAATCTGGACTCATCCACTGAAGCACAGGAAGTGCTCAGGATCAGGGACGATCGACCATGCAAGGATTGGCTATCGACAGGGAGTCGTAATGGTCTTGGAAAAACCCGCTTCGGCGGGTTTTTTTTCGCCCGTTAAAAAGTCAGGAAAGCGCCCTATAGCGAAACGCTTACACACCGTTGCTGCTTTGTCGTCTTTTTCCACAATACCGATGGGCCTAATCTATGTTCATCCACTGGGTACAGGGAGTGCTCGGGGTCATGGATGATTGGACCAGGCATGGAATGCCGGACAGGGAGTCAAATTGGTCCTCAAAAAACCCGCCTAGGCGGGTTTTTTTTCGTCTGTGAAAAAGTGGCCTGATCATGCCAGGCGCCGGGTCATGGTGCGGTCGGAGCCATCGGCAGCCAAGGTCTGGCCTCCCGGCGTCCGGTCCGCACCATCAGCAGCGAGAGTCTGACCCCCAGGCGTCCGGTCCGCGCCATCGGCAGCGAGAGTCTGGCCCCCAGGCGTCCGGTCCGCGCCATCGGCAGCGAGAGTCTGACCTCCAGGCGTCCGGTCGGCACCATCGGCAGCCAAGGTCTGCCCTCCCGGCGTCCGATCCGTACCATCAGCGGCCACTGGCTGCTGGTAATCGCCAGCCTGGGTAAAGAAACGGTCTTGTTGCTGGCTCGGCAGGGCAAACGCACTGACGCTCAGGGCGAAGGTGGTAACGGCGATCAAGGTGTTGAACGTTTTCATGGTAAAGACTCCGGTCATATCAAGGGTTGAGTGCCGGGTCGTTCAGATGTCGTGATCTGCTGAACCCGTTGCAGCGGCGACGGTTGTCTTTGCTGCATGGGTTCAGATTAGGGGCGAGGCGGGGCGGGCGTTAGACGGATACTGTCCTGGTTTTGCCTGATCCTGTTTGTGTGCAGGATCAGGCGCTACTGGCTTGCAGTGCCTGGGCACGCAAACGAGCGATGTCCTTGCTCGGGGAGGCGCCAAATAGACGGCTGTATTCACGGCTGAACTGCGAAGGGCTTTCATACCCCATCTTGTAGCCAATTGACGAAACGTCGCTGTTCTCTGCCAGCAGCAACCGTCGAGCTTCCTGCAAGCGCAGTTGTTTCTGGTATTGCAGCGGGCTCATGGCGGTCACGGCTTTGAAGCGGTGATGCAGCGCCGAAGGGCTGAGATTGATCATTTGTGCCAGGCTGTCGATGCTCAGCGGTTCGGCGTAATGGGTATTGAGCCACTCGATGGCACGGCTGATGCGATGGGTCTGGGTGTCGGGAATGGCGATTTCGTGCAAGCGCTGGCCTTGGGTACCACGCAGCAGCCGGTAGAAAATCTCCTGTTGGGCCAACGGCGCGAGGGTGGCGATATCGTCCGGGCTGTCCAACAGCCGCAACAAGCGCAACAGCGCGTCGAGTAATGGCGTATCGATACGGTCCAGGAACAACCCGCGTCCGGTTCTTTCGGCCGGCACGCCGATAGGGCTGGCGTCGGCAATCAGGCGGCAGATCTGAGCCGGGTCGATATCGAGGCGGATGCACAGGTAGGGGTGCTCCGGGCTGGCTTCAATCACCTGGCCGGCCAGCGGCAGGGTCACCGAGACGACCAGATAATTGAGTGGGTCATACACGTAGCATTCGTCCGCCAGGCGCACTTCCTTGCGTCCCTCGATAATCACGCATAAACCAGGCTTGTGCACGGTGTGCAGGGCTTCGGTCGGCTGGTCGCTACGGATCAGGTGCAAGGCCTCGATGGCCGTAGGGTGGACGCCGTATTCCGGCGCAAAGCGCTTCATCAGGCTCGCCAGTTCGGCGCGGCGCTGGCTGACGCCGTCGTCTGGCGCAATGTGGATGGACGTGGATACCGACATGCCGATCAATCTCCCAGGCCAAATTGAGTGGACCGCGCTAGTAAAGCCGATTGCGCGGCTGTCGGCCAGAGTCGGTTTTATCGCCACAGGATCGTGCAAGTGCGCAGGAGGATCCGGCTAACCCAGGCCGTGGTCGGTTCCCTAATCTGGACCTGTCAAAACGCTCCCACCGGGGCAACACATCCAGACGAGGGAACCATCATGTCCGATATTCAAAACAAAGTAGTGGTCATCACCGGCGCCAGCAGCGGGATTGGTGAAGCGGCGGCGCGGTTGCTTGCGGCTCGCGGTGCCCGTGTCGTGCTTGGCGCCCGGCGCATCGATCGTCTGCAAACACTGGTGCAGGAACTCGAAACCGCCGGCCAGCAGGCGGTCTGCAAAGCGGTGGACGTGACCCGTCGCGACGACGTCCAGAACCTGATCGACTTCGCTGTCCAGCGTTTCGGTAGGGTCGACGTGATCATCAACAATGCCGGGGTCATGCCGCTCTCCAAGCTCGAGGCGCTGAAAGTCGAGGAGTGGGACCGCATGATCGACGTCAACATCCGTGGCGTGCTCCACGGCATCGCCGCCGGCCTGCCGCTGATGCAGCGCCAGCGCAGCGGCCAGTTCATCAACATCGCGTCCATCGGTGCCTACGCCGTCAGCCCGACGGCCGCCGTGTATTGCGCCACCAAGTTTGCCGTGCGGGCGATTTCCGAGGGTTTGCGCCAGGAAGTCGGGGGTGATGTACGGGTGACGGTGATTTCCCCTGGCGTGACCGAATCGGAACTGGCCGAGAGCATTTCCGATGAAGGTGGCCGTGCCGAAATGCGCGAGTTCCGCAGGATCTCCATTCCCGCCGAAGCCATCGCCCGGGCAATCGCCTACGCCATCGAACAACCGGCGGACGTAGACGTCAGCGAACTGATCGTGCGCCCCACCGCCAGCCCGTTTTGAATCGAGTTGACCCGACAGGAGAACCCTCATGAGCGAGTGGTATCGCCATGAGGGAAACCTGAGCTCTGTGGCGGGCCCTGCTGTGTGGGAGCAAGGCTTGCCCGCGATAGAGGCGATGCGGTCTTTCCAGAAACAGAGGCGCCTGTTTCGCGAGCAAGCTTTGCTCCCACAGATGAGCTCAGTTCCCACAGCCCAGCCCAGCTATGCCTGGCTGGGGGCTTATCGCTACACCCGCTCCAACCGCGCCGCAGCACGCTGGGTGATCTGCGAGCGCACCCGGAACGACTCGGCCGCACGCCGCTGGGCTTCTTCCAGCACGCGCGTTGGTGCGGTGTCCGGGCTGCCGGCGTTGAACGGCGGGGCAGGGGCGTATTCGAGCTGCAGCTGGACCAGTTCGGCGGTGTCCTGGTCGAACAGTTCGGCCGCCAGGGTCAAGGCAAAATCGATCCCGGCCGTGATGCCGCCACCGGTGAGCAGGTTGCCATCGCGGACCACGCGATCCTTGACCGGTGTCGCGCCCAAGGTTTGCAGCAGGCTGTGATAGGCCCAATGGGTGGTGGCGCGTTTGCCTTGCAACAGGCCCGCCGCACCAAGCACCAGCGAACCAGTGCACACGGACGTGATGTATTTCGCCTCGGCGGCCTGCCGCTTGATGAAGGCCAGCGTCTGCTCGTCTTCCATCAGGGGGCCGACGCCGGTCCCGCCGGGAACGCAGATCACGTCGAGCTTCGGGCAGTCCTCGAACGTGGTAGTGGGCAGCAACACCAGCCCGGTGCTGGCAGTGACCGGCGCCAGGTCCTTCCAGATCAGGTGGACCTTCACGTCTGGCAACGAGGCCAGTACGTCATAAGGGCCGGTCAGGTCCAACTGCTGGACTTGGGGGAATAACAGCAAACCGATCTGCAGCGTCATGTCGCGTGCTCCTTTGGATGATGCCCGAGGGGTGGACGGTTTTACTTTAGATCCGTAGGCTCTGGCGTATACGCCAATAAACCCACGAATCACGCCAATATGCCCAAACCACCGAAAACCGTTCATGTGCTGGCCTTCGCCAACGTGCAAGTGCTGGATGTCACCGGGCCTTTGCAGGTGTTTGCCTCGGCCAACGACCTGGCTCGCCAGCAAGGCTTGCCGTTGCCCTACACGCCCACGGTCATCGCTGTGGGTGGCGGGGCGGTGATGTCCTCGGCAGGGTTGGCGCTGTTAGCCGAACCGCTGCCGAGCGAAGGCAGCGACACGCTGTTGATCGCTGGTGGCTGGGGCGTGTACGAAGCGGCGAAGGATCCGGCACTGGTGGCCTGGGTCAAGGAGCACGGCCGGCGTTCGCGACGGGTGGCGTCGGTGTGCACCGGGGCGTTCCTGCTGGCTGCCAGCGGTTGGCTGGACGGGCGGCGTGTGGTGACGCACTGGACCCGCTGCGAACAACTGGCCGAGCAGCATCCGCAGTTGCGGGTCGAACCCAATCCGATTTTCATCAACGATGGCCCGGTCTGGACCTCGGCTGGGGTCACGGCCGGCATCGACCTGGCCCTGGCGCTGGTGGAGGAAGACCTGGGCCGCGCGGTGGCGCTGGAGGTCGCCCGGCAGCTGGTGGTGTTCCTCAAGCGTCCCGGTGGGCAATCACAGTTCAGCGTGACGTTGTCGCTGCAAAAGCAGGGCAGTCGGTTTGATGACCTGCATGCCTGGATCGCCGAAAACCTCACCCGCGACCTGGGCCTGTCGAGCCTGGCCGCCGAGGTCGGTATGAGCGAACGCAGCTTTGTGCGGCACTACCGCGCCGACACCGGTCAGACCCCGGCGCGGGCGGTGGAGTTGATTCGCGTGGAAACCGCTCGCCGCCTGTTGTCCGACACCGCTGTGTCGATCAAGCGGGTGGCGGTGCAATGTGGCTTCGGCAGTGAGGAAACCTTGCGCCGCAGCTTTTTGCGGGCCATGGGGGTGACACCCCAGGCCTATCGCGAGCGGTTCGCCGTCAGCCCTCAAGCAGATCCAGCAATGCCTTGAGCGTGGCCTCGGGGGCTTCCTGTGGGATGTTGTGGCCGACACCGACCAGCACGCGGCGCTCGTAAAAACCTGTGAAATGTTCGGCGTCTTCATCATGTTCCGGCGCTGGCCCCACGCCGTCGTCGGCGCCGCACAGGGAAATGCTCGGCACGCTGATGGCCGGTTGTGCCGCCAGCCGTTCCTCCATCCACTCCAGCGTCGGGTCGCCCGGTGCGTACATGAAGCGATGGCGGTAGGAGTGGATCACCACGTCGACGAAGTCCGGGTTGTCGAACGACGCAGCACTGAGGGGATACCGTTCGGCGCCACGTTTCCAGGTCGGTGACCACAGGCGCCAGAGCAACTCACACAGTTCACGTCGGTTCCGGGTCAGGCCCTCGACGCCCCGCGCCGTGTGGAAATAGTACTGGTACCACAGGCGATGTTCGGTTTCCGGGTCCAGCGGCTGCGTGGAACGGGGAATGTCCTGCAGGTTGTAGCCGTCGCCAGTCACCAGGCAGCGAACGCGCTCGGGCCACAGCGCCGCGACGATACACGCCGCCCGACCGCCCCAGTCGTAGCCGCACAGCGCGGCCTGGGGGATGGAGAGTGCGTGCATCAGGTCCAGCAGGTCCTGCGCCAGTGCCGCTTGTTGGCCGGAGCGCAGGATGGCCGGGTTGTTGAACCGGGTCGGGCCGTAGCCGCGCAGGTAGGGCACGATGACCCAATATCCACGCTCGGCCAGGGCGGGTGCGACTTCATCGAAAGCCCTGGGGTCGTAAGGAAAGCCGTGCAGCAGGATGACGGGCTCGCCGCTGGCGGGACCGTGTTCTTCGTAGGCGATGCGCAACAGCGGCGTCACGGCGAAGTTGACCTTGGGATCGAGGTTCATGTTGGCCTCCGGCATTGCTCGGTTGCGGTCAGGCGGGTTCCTGGTTCACGTATTTGGCCCGATCCGGCGTGAACGTCACGATCATGTTCGTGCTGGAGCAGGTCAGGGTGCGCTCCTGGGTCAAGTCGATGTCCAGGTCTTCACCGCGCAGGCCCTGCCATTGGGCGAGGTACTTGAGACAGCCGAATTTTTCGTTTTTCTTCAGGCTGCGGCTGACGCCACCTTTCCACCCCAGTACCGGCAACTCACCGGCCAGGCAGCGTTGCGCCAGTTCGGGAAACTTCACCGCGCGGTCGCGGCCGATTTCCCAGCATTTGATCAGGCCCCGGTCCTGGCCCTCCCAGAGGTCTTCGCGGGTCAGGCCTCTTCGGGGTGGGGTGGTGATGGGGCGTTTGATATGGGTCATGTCAGGTCCTTGAGTCGGGTTTTTATCGGGCAGCTCCGCTGCACCCGTGAGAGCAACGATCTTAGGAGGGGTTTGGGGGGCTGGCAACTCGAAACGGGACGTAACTAGTTTTTGTGGCGAGGGGATTTATCTGTGGCGAGGGGATTTATCCCCGTTGGGCTGCGAAGCAGCCCCCTAAACAGCCAACTCAATCTGCCTGATGCACCGAGGTGCTGGTTACAAGGGGGCTGCTTCGCAGCCCAACGGGGATAAATCCCCTCGCCACAGTGGTGCGGTGTTCCTACAAAAAAATAGGTGAACCGGAATTTTCTGACGAGTCGCGGCGGTTGCCGGTTAGGAAATAGCGGGGATAGGCTTTGCTCGTCGCTGCGAAATCAGCGACCGGGTTTGGTCGCCCGGGTTTAGAATGGCGCACGGTGCCGCGCGAGCGGCTGTCTGCTTTATGGCTGACTGTGCGTGGGAGGGCTTCGGGCCCTGCCGGGTTTCCATTCCCTGGTCGACCAACCTGCGTACAGTTCGCCACCCCTCTGCTTGGTCGCGGAAATGGCGAACTCCACTTTCGAATGGAGATTCACATCATGGTCAAGATCACCCCCAACCCTCCACGCGCCGAAGACCTCTCTGCCTACACCACCCTCGATACAAAAAAACTCCGCGAAGCCGCCGACCGGGCGCTGAATATCCATTTGTCGCCCACGCCGCCTAAACCCGACACCCGGGACGACCAGGTTTTCACCGTGGTCCCCGGCCTCAACACCGAATCGGTGCTGACCACCCTCAGCGAAACCCTGGCCTCGGCCGATGCGCTGGTCAGTGACCTGGGGTTCGATCTGGAAGGTTCCCGGCGGCATGTTGCGCTGGGGATTCAGCAACTGATCGAGCTGGCCAGGTTGTTGGCCAACCGTGCGTTGGATGACCTCGAGCTGGCCGACTCAGCGCGGTAGCCGGCACACCATGATCGTTCCCACGCTCCGCGTGGGAATGCAGCCCGTGACGCTCTGCGTCACCCTCCAGAAGCGGAACGCGGAGCGTCCCTGGCGGCGTTCCCACGCGGAGCGTGAGGAACGATCACAATGAACGCGTCACCTTCATCGCGGGCAAGCCTTGCTCCCACAAAAGCCTAGTTCACGGCTGCCAATGAGTTTTCTCCCCGCTCAACTTGCGGTCCAGGAAGCTCGCCGCGCTGATCAGCGCAAGATGGGTCAGGGCTTGGGGAGTGTTGCCCAGGTGGTAGCCGTGGCTGTCGAATTCTTCGGCGTACAGCCCCAGCGGGTTGGCGTAGCGCAGCAGTTGTTCGAACTCCAGCTGGGCTTTTTCCACGCGGCCGGCGCGGGCCAGGCATTCGACGTACCAGAATGAGCAGGCCGCGAATGAGCCTTCGATGCCGCTGAGGCCGTCGATGGGGTTGTCGTCGTTGCGGTAGCGATAGACCATGCCGTCGCGCACCAGGTTTTTTTCGATGGCGTCGAGTGTCGAGAGCCAGCGCGGGTCGCGGGCGCTGACGAAGCGCACCAGCGGCATCAACAGCATCGAGCCGTCCAGGGCGGTGCTGCCCAGGCGCTGGATGAAGTGCTGGTGTTCGTCGTTCCAGAAGTTCGTCCAGATGTCCTGGTAGATGGCTTGGCGCGTCTCGTCCCAGCGGGCGAACGGGGCGGGCAGGGAGCGTTTTTCGGCCAGGCGGATGGCGCGATCCACCGCGACCCAGCACATCAGCCGCGAATGCAGGAAATGCTGTTTGTCGCCGCGCATTTCCCAGATACCCACATCCTTGTCCTGCCAGACCTTGCACACCTGGTCGACCACCTCGACGGTGTGTTTCCAGCCTTGATGGGAGATCGCTTCGCCGTATTTGTTGACCAGGTACACCGCGTCCATCAGCTCGCCGAAAATGTCCAACTGCACCTGTTTGTAGGCCAGGTTGCCGATGCGCACCGGTCGGGCGTTGCCGAAGCCGCTCAGGTGTGGCAACTCGGTTTCCGGTAGCTCCTGCCTGCCGTCCAGACCGTAGAGAATATTGAGTTTGATCGGTTGATCACAGCAGTCACTGACCCGGCCGCGCAGCCAGCGCATGTAGGCGTTGGCTTCTTCGACGAAGCCCAGGCGGATGAACGCATAGACGGTAAAGGAAGAGTCGCGGATCCAGGTGTAGCGATAATCCCAGTTGCGTTCGCCGCCGCGGGTTTCCGGCAGGCCGAAGGTGGCGGCGGCGAGGATGGCGCCGTGTTTGCGCGAGGTCAGCAGCTTCAGCGCCAGGGCCGAGCGGTTGACCACTTCCCGCCAGCGTCCCCGGTAGGTGGACTGGCCGATCCAGCCGCGCCAGAACGCCAGGGTGCGTTCCAGGCAAATCGCGCTGACATCGTCCTGAAGGCGCGGGTCGTCGATGCCACCCAGCAGGAATTCGGCGCTCTGGCCCTGCGCCAGGGTGAACTCGGCCACCGCCGCATTGCCGTCCAGCGTCATGGGCTGGTCGGAGCATAGGCGCAGGCTCGGTTGCCCCGGCGCCTCGAAACAGATGTGGGCAGCGTCCTGGCGCGCCGTGGTGGCGGCCCGGGCGTAGTCATGCCGCACCGCGCAGCGCATGCGAAACGTCGCGCTGCCGACGGTCATGTGCACCTTGCGCATCAACACCGGTAAATCATCCTCGCTGTCGCCGATGGGCAGCAGGTCGGTGACTTCCACCACGGCGCCGTCGCTCAGCCAGCGGGTTTGCAGCACGTTGGTGTCGGGCAGGTAGATCTGCTGGCGGCGGGCATTCGGCAGGTCCGGGGCCAGTTGGAAAATGCCCGCTTCGGGCGTATCCAGCAGCGAACAGAAGATCGATGGGCTGTCGAATTCCGGCCAGCAGAAAAAATCTATGCTGCCTTGGTCATTGACCAGCGCGGCGCTGCGCATGTCGCCGATGATGCCGTGGTTCTCGATGGGGCTCTGTGGTTCGTGATCGTTAGCCATTGCCGCGAAACCCCGGATAAAGGCTCATCCCGCCATCGATGAACAACGTGGTGCCCACCACATAATCGGACAAGTCCGAGGCCAGCCAGACCACCGCGTTGGCGACGTCCTCCACAGCGCCGACGCGACCGTAAGGAATCAGCTCCAGCAGTTTCTGTTCCTGCTCGCCCTCGGTGGCTTCGCGGTTGATGGCCGTGCGGATGGCGCCGGGGGCGATGCTGTTGATGCGGATGCGCTGGTGGCTGGTTTCCTGGGCCAGGCTCTGCATCAGCAGATCGACCCCGCCCTTGGACGCGGCGTAATTGGCGTGGCCGGCCCAGGGAATGCGCTGGTGCACCGAACTCATGTGAATGATCTTGCCTGCGGCCCGGGACACGCCGTGGCGAATACCCTGGCGGGTGAAAATCCGCAGGGCGGCGCGAGCGCAGAGGAACTGGCCGGTGAGGTTGGTGCCGATCACGGTGTTCCAGTCTTCCAGGCGCATGTCGACGGTGGCGGCATCTTTTTGCAGGCCGGAGTTGGCCACCAGGATGTCCAGCGCGTCAAAGGCTTCGAGGGTCTGGGCGAACAGCCGCTCGACGTCCGGCTCCTTCGACACATCGGCCCCGACGGCGATGGCGCGGCCGCCGTTGGCGTTGATTTCACGGGCCAGGTCTTGCGCCGGGCCGGCGCTGGAGTGGTAGTTGAGCACCACTGCGGCACCCGCGTCTGCCAACGCCCTGGCCGCGCCTGCGCCAATGCCGGAGCTGGCGCCGGTGACCAGGGCAACCTGTCGGGCGAGGGATATCTGCATGGTCTAGCACCTTGAATGGAGGGCCTTACCTGCTGACTGGCGTGAGGCGTGCAGAGTTCAGTTGGGTGAAGCGGTCTTCATATTCCAGGTCCAAACACAAACCTGTGGCAAGGGGACTGTGGGAGCATAGCTTGCTCGCGAAACAGGCGACTCGATTTCTGAAAGACCGCATTGCCTTCATCGCGGGCAAGCCTTGCCCCCACAATCCTCCAGCCACAAAGAATTTTGCTTCAGGTCGGCTGTTACCAACCCCGCCCCGAATTCACCCAGAAATTCACCGACAACGACGTAGACACCGACTCCACCTGATGGAACCAACCCTCAGGCAAAAACAGCAAATCCCCAGCCTCCAATGTCACGCGCATGAAGGTCACGTCGCGGGCGTGGGGGAAGCGTTGGTAGTCCGGCGCGTCCGGGTTGAAATCACAACCGTCCAGCCCGCCTTGGGGCGCCGTGGACCAGGTGCCCAGGGCTTCGCGGTGGTGAGGCGCGGCGAGGGTGAAGGTTTTCTGGCCCCAGACCTGGGCGAACAGGTTGTCGGTGTCGTCGCGGTGCAGCGGCGTCAGGGTGCCCTTGGGGCCGATCCAGATGCGCGGCGGGATGAACAGCGAGGGGGCGAAGTAGGGCGGGTACTTGATCTGCTCCATCAGTTGCGCCGGCAGGATGTTGTTGCCCATGTAGGCCGGTGGTTCGCCGTCGGCGCCCTTGGTCGCCGGTCTGTCGAGGGCGGCGATGAAGTCGGCCATGGACGTGGAGCGGAAATCCCGCTCGGTGGAGAAGGTCTTCTTCACGTAGTCGCCGTGGCGGGTGATGCCTTGCAGCTCGGCAAAATGCACCAGGGATTCTTCGCGGCTGAGCTTGAACAACGGCCAGTCCTGCAAGGCATCGCTGATGACCAGCGGAATGCCGTGGGGTAAATAGCGCGCTTGAAACTCCTGCACCGACAGCTCGCTGCGAGGCCGCCGTTCCACGCTGCGTTGGGGCGGCAGGCTCGCGGTGAGTTTTTCGCTGAAGCGCGACGGGGTGGGGTAGCGCTTGTTCATGTCGACCTTTTCCACCACGCCACCGCCATGCCGGGCATGGTCGATGATCTGCGGCAGCAACGTCGCCAGGCCCATGTTGCCGCCGATCTTCAGGCGCCCGCTGGCGAACAGTTCCTCGACATTGGCCATGCCGGCCATGATCCCGAGGAAGTCCTTTTCCGCCACCTCGATGGTCACGTCAGGGCTGCTGTGGCGGCCAGCTTCGGTGCGGCTGCTGGCCTTGACCTCGGACCAGTACGCCTGGTGCGGGCCGAACACGAATTGGAAGACGCCTTCGATACCAACGGCGCCGGCATTGGCGAACAGCTTGCCCAGGATGGTGTGCAGGTCCACGGCGGTCACTCTTGCGGGTTTTTGGTCTTAGCAGGTAACGAGGGCCCGGATCAGAAATTTAGGCCCCGTCGCTGCGTCATCGACCGTCGCCCTAGCGCGTCGCGACCATGAACAACCGGGGAAACGGCAGCAGCACCGTCCCATCGTCCTGGGCGGGATAAGCCTGTTCGATCGCCTTGAGGTAGCGGGCCAGGTACTGCTCGCGTTGCGCCTCGTCCAGCGGCTCGAGAAACGGCCGCAAGGCGCTGCCCTTGAACCATTCCACCACGCCTGCGGCACCGCCGGCCAAGGGGTGATGGTAGGTGGTGCGCCACACATCGACGCGGCTGCAGTGGGGCTTGAGGATCGAGTAATAGGCGCTGGCATCCGCCATCTCGGTACGCGAATCAGCCGCCGCGGCCAGTTGGCTGGCCCAAGGCCCGTTGGCAGCGATTTCCCGCATCAAGCGGTGGGAGGGCTGGTGCAGGTTGTCGGGCATCTGGATTGCCAGGCTGCCACCGGGAGCGAGCTTGCCCACCAGCGAGGGCAGCAGGGTGGCGTGGTCAGGCAGCCATTGCAGCACGGCGTTGGCGAAAATCACGTCGAACGGCCCGGGCTCATCCCATTGGCCGATGTCGGCAGTGTCGAACGCCACGGCGGGCAGGCGTTTGCGTGCGGCGTCGACCATGTCGCTGGAACTGTCCAGGCCGCGCACCGTGGCGCTGTTGAAATGTTCCACCAGCAGCTCGGTGGAATTGCCCGGGCCGCACCCCAGGTCGATCACCGAGCCGGCCTGTGTCGGGGGGATGGCGGCGAGCAGGTCCCGGGACGGACGGGTGCGTTCCTGTTCGAAGGTGACGTATTGCTTGGCGGACCAGCTCATGGCGTTCTCCTGTGCAGTGCGGTGAGTCGAGGTGCCGCCAGTATAAGGTCGTGTGGGAGGATGAACCGCGTTATCGTTCATCGCGGGCAAGCCTTGCTCCCACAAGCCTTGCTCCCACAAGGGGCAGGCATCTCGTGGCGAACGTCACGGTTTTGACTAATTCCATGGGTTACGATTTCGTTATCTTCCCTACACGACCGATCGGAGAAAACCGCAGTGACCCAACTGACCCTGCTGTGCCTGCCTTATTCCGGCGCCAGCGCGATGGTGTACAGCCGCTGGCGGCGCACGTTGCCGCAATGGCTGCACGTGCAACCGGTGGAACTGCCGGGGCGCGGAGCGCGCTTCGACGAGCCGCTGCATACCGACATGGGCCCGTTGGCGATGCAGCTGGCGCGGGAGCTGCGTCCGTCGCTCCAGGCCCCTTACGCCTTGTTTGGCCACAGCCTGGGCGCGCTGCTGGCCTGTGAAATCGCCCATGCCCTGCGTGAACTTGGCTGCCCGGAACCGGTGGCGTTGTTTGCATCCGGCACCGCGGCGCCGACGATGCGGGCCGACTACGACCGCGGTTTCGCCAAGGCGAAAACCGACGCCGAGTTGATCGAGCAACTGCGCACCCTCAACGGTACGAGCGAGGAGATCCTGGCCAATGAAGAGCTGATGGCCTTGACCTTGCCGGTCCTGCGCGCCGATTTTTTGCTGTGCGGACATTTCCAGCCGCGGCCGCGGCCGCTGCTCAACTGTCCGGTGCACGTGTTCGGCGGCACGGCCGACAAGGCCACCACGGAGCAACTGATGGGCTGGCGCCAGGAAACCACGGGCAGCTTTTCGGTGGACATGCTGGCGGGCGGGCACTTCTTCATTCATGAGCACGAGGCCAAGGTGCTGCGGCTGATCAAGGATCAGTTGAGCGTGCATCATCGGCGGCATGGGTTGGCCACTGTGGCGAGGGGATTTATCCCCGTTGGGGCGCGAAGCGGTCCCATTCAAACTACCTGACGCAATACCGCCTCGGTTTTTGGGGCTGCTTCGCAGCCCAACGGGGATAAATCCCCTCGCCACAATGTGACTGTCCTGCCTGTCGGGAAGCTCTTCCTGACACTTGTTCTCAAACGCTAATTTTTCCGGTTTGCATTCGTTTCATAGGGACGACTTGCCTTTGTGCCTTGTGCCCACTGATTCCGGATACCCCAGAAATGAATGCTGAAGACGCCTTGAAACTTGCTCGCCGGTTTATCGGGTTGCCCCTGGAAAAGCGCCGGATGTTCCTGGCCGCGCTGGACAAGGAGGGCGTGGAGTTCAGCGGTTTTCCCATCCCCCGGGGCGTCGAGGCCGAGGATCGCCAGGTGTTGTCCTATGCCCAGCAGCGCATGTGGTTTCTCTGGCAGCTGGAGCCGGACAGCGGTGCCTACAACCTGCCGGGAGCGGTGCGGCTCAAGGGCGCGCTGAGCCTGCCAGCGCTGGAGCAAGCTTTCGCCAGCCTGGTGGCCCGTCACGAAACCCTGCGCACGGTGTTCCAGCGCCAGGCCGACGACAGCCTCCTGCAAGTGCCGACCGACACGCCGCTGGTGATCGAGCACAGGGACTTCAGCGCCATGCCGGCAGCCGAGCGCGAGCAAGCGGTGCGTCGGGCCGCCGAGGAACAATCACTGCGGCCCTTCGACCTGTCCAGCGGCCCTTTGCTGCGGGTCGAACTGCTCAAGCTCGATGATCAGGAGCACGTGCTGCTGCTGACCTTGCACCACATCGTCTCCGACGGTTGGTCGATGAACGTGCTTATCGACGAGTTCATTCGCTGCTATGACGCCCATGAAGCGGGCGTGGAACCTCAGTTGGCCGACTTGCCGATCCAGTACAGCGACTACGCCCTGTGGCAGCGGCGCTGGCTGGAAGCGGGCGAGCTGCAGCGTCAACTCGATTACTGGCAAGCGCAGCTGGGCGATGAGCATCCGGTGCTGGAGCTGCCCATCGACTATCCGCGCCCGGTGCTGCCGAGCTATCGCGGTCGCCGCCTGGAGCAGGTGGTGGACGCCGTGCTGGTCGAGCAACTGCGCGGCGTTGCCCGCCAGCATGGGGTCACGTTGTTCATGCTGTTGCTGGGGACTTTCAATATCCTGCTGTACCGCTATACCGGGCAAGATGACTTGCGGGTCGGCGTCCCGATCGCCAATCGCAACCGCCGGGAAATCGAAGGGCTGATCGGTTTCTTCGTCAACACCCAGGTATTGCGGGTGCAACTGGACGGCCAGACTCGCCTCGGCGACCTGTTGCGTGACATCAAGGAAACCGCCCTCGGCGCCCAGGCCCACCAGGACCTGCCCTTCGAACGGTTGGTCGAGGCGCTGAAGCTTGAGCGCAGCCTGAGCTACAACCCATTGTTCCAGGTGATGTACAACCACCAGCCGGAAGTGGCCGACGTCACCACGCTGAAAGTCGGCAGCGGTCTGGAGTTGGGCGTCATCGAGTGGGAAACCCGCAGCACCCAGTTCGACTTGAGCCTGGACACCTACGAAAAGGGCGGGCACTTGCATGCGGCGTTCACCTACGCCAGTGACTTGTTCAGCCACGACACCATCGAGCGCATGGCTCGGCACTGGACGTTGCTGTTGCGCAACATCGTCAACGACCCGCAGCAGCGCGTCGGCGAGCTGGCGTTGTTGGCGCCGGCCGACTATCGGCAGGTGGTGACAGAGTGGGCGCGCCACGACACGAGCTGGCCGAGTGAGCGCCCGGTGCATGAACTGTTCGAGGCCCAAGCTCAACGTAGCCCGGACGCCGTCGCCTTGATCTGCGATGGACAACGATTGAGCTATGGCCAGCTCAATGCCCGATCCAACCGCCTGGCGCGCACATTGGTGGCGGCGGGGGTCGGTCCTGACGTGCTGGTGGGCATCGCTGTCGACCGGAGCCTGGACCTGGTGGTGGCCATTCTTGCCGTGCTCAAGGCCGGCGGTGCCTACGTGCCGCTGGACCCCCAGTACCCGGTGGATCGCCTTCGATTCATGATCGAAGACAGCGCCAGCCGTTTGCTCCTGAGCCAAAGCCATTTGCTTGAACGACTGCCTGTGCCCGACGGCGTGCGTTGCCTGTGCCTGGATCAGGCCGAGTCCTGGGAAAACGCCGAGCCAGGCAACCTGCAGCGCAAGGTGTGGGCCGACAGCCTGGCCTACGTCATGTTCACCTCCGGCTCGACCGGGCGGCCGAAAGGCGTCGGTATCAGCCACGGCGCGCTGAGCAAGCATGCGTTCGCCTCGCAGTACTATTACGGCTTGAGCAGCACTGACTGCGTGCTGCAATTCGCGACGTTCAACTTCGATGCCTTTGGCGAGCAACTGTTCGGCCCGCTGACCTGCGGCGCCTCGGTGGTGCTGCGCGGCAACGAGGTCTGGGACAGCGAAACCCTGTACCGCCAGATCGTCGAGCAGGGCATCACGGTCATGGACTTGACCACCGCCTACTGGAACATGATCGCCAAGGAGTTCGCCGCTGTCGGGCCGCGTGACTATGCGGCGCTGCGCCAGGTGCACAGCGGTGGTGAAGCCATGCCGCCCGAAGGCGTGCAGGCCTGGCGCCGGGCCGGGCTGGAGCAGGTCAAGCTGCTCAACACCTACGGCCCGACCGAAGCCACGGTCACGGCCACCACCCTTGATTGCAGCGATTACGTCTTCAATCGCCGGCCGCTGCCGCTGACCTTGCCCATTGGTCAACCGCTTCCAGGCCGGCATACCTATCTACTGGATGCGCACCTCGCGCCCACGCCGGTGGGGGTGACTGGCGAACTGCTGATTGGCGGCGAGCTGCTGGCGCGTGGTTACTTTCAACGCCCGGCCTTGACCGCCGAACGTTTCATCCCCGATCCGTTCTCCACCCGCGGTGCGCGCCTGTATCGCACCGGCGACTTGGCGCGCTTCAATGCCTTGGGCGAAATCGAATACGTGGGCCGCGTTGACCATCAAGTGAAGATCCGCGGCTTGCGCATCGAGCTGGGCGAGGTCGAAGCACGCCTGTTGGAACTGGCGGCGGTCAGTGAAGCCGTCGTACTGGCGGTGCAGGGTGGCAGCAGCTTGCAACTGGTGGGTTACGTGGTGCCCAAGGATGCATCGCTGGTGTCGGCCTCGGCTGATGAGCAGGGCGCTGCGCGGGAAACCCTCAAGGCGCAACTCAAGGAGCATCTGCCGGATTACATGGTGCCAACCCAGCTGGTGTTCCTTGCGCAATTGCCGCTGAGCCCCAACGGCAAGCTCGACCGCAAGGCCTTGCCGTCAGCGGATGCCAGTCAACTGCAGCAGGCCTTTATCGCCCCCCGCAGCGAACTGGAGCGAGGCATCGCGGCCATCTGGCAGGACGTGCTCAAGCTTGAACAGGTCGGCTTGACCGACAACTTTTTCGAGCTGGGTGGCGACTCGATCATCTCGATCCAGGTGGTCAGCCGCTCGCGGCAGGCCGGGATCCATTTCACCCCCCGTGACCTGTTCCAGCATCAAACCGTGCAAGGCCTGGCGAGCGTCGCGCAACAGGGCGGCAGCGGGCTGCAGATCGATCAGGGGCCGGTCAGCGGCGAACAGCCGTTGCTGCCCATCCAGCAGGTGTTTTTCGAGGACGCCATTGCCCAGCGTCACCACTGGAACCAGGCCGTCTTGTTGCGCAGCCATCTACCGTTGCAGGCCCCGGCGCTGCTGCAGGCCCTCAACGCCGTGTTGGCGCATCACGATGCCTTGCGTTCACGCTTCGTCGAAACCCCGGCAGGCTGGCGGGCCGAGGTCGTGCCGATGGTGGTCGACCCTGAGTTGTTGTGGACGGCGGACAACCTGAGCGCCGCTGAGCTGCAAGACCTGTGTGCCAAGGCTCAGTGCAGCCTCGACCTGCACAATGGCCCGCTGCTGCGCGCGGTGCTGGCGAGCATGGCCGATGGCAGCCAGCGTCTGTTATTGGCCGTGCACCATCTGGCCGTGGACGGTGTGTCGTGGCGCATCCTGCTGGAAGATCTGCAACGGGCTTATCAACAGGCCAGCGCCGGCACCGCCATCAAGCTGCCGGCCAAGACCAGCGCCTACAAGGCCTGGGGTGAACATCTGCAGGCCTACGCCAGCACGGAAAACGTTCAGGCCGAACTGACGTTCTGGCAGCAACAACTGCAAGGCGCGGGAGTGGATCTGCCGTGGGATAACCCCCAAGGCAGCCGGCAAAGCCGTTACGCCAAAGTGCTGCACAGCCGTCTCGACAAAACCCTCACTCAACAGCTGCTGCAACAGGCTCCCGCGGCGTATCGCACCCAGGTCAACGACCTGCTGCTGACCGCCCTGGCGCGGGTGATCTGTCGCTGGACCGGCCACGCCGACACCTTGATCCAGCTCGAAGGCCATGGCCGCGAAGAGTTGTTCAAAGGCGTCGATCTGACCCGCACGGTCGGCTGGTTCACCAGCCTGTTCCCGGTGCGGCTGACCCCGGCCGATGGCGTGGGCGCCGCGATCAAGCAGATCAAGGAGCAACTGCGGGCGATCCCGAACAAGGGCATCGGTTTCGGTGTGCTGCGCTACCTCGGCGACGATGCGGCGCAAGCCTGTCTCAAGGCCTTGCCATTGCCGGGCATCACCTTCAATTACCTCGGCCAGTTCGACGGCAGTTTCGATGCCCGGGAGGGTGCGCTGTTCAGCCCGGCGGGGGAAAGCGCCGGGCGCGAGCAGAGCCTTGATGCGCCACTGGATAACTGGCTGAGTGTCGAAGGCCAGGTCTACGACGGCGAGCTCGACTTGCGTTGGACGTTCAGCCTTGAGCAATTCAACGAGGCGACCATCGCCCGTCTGGCCGATGACTATGCCCGCGAACTGGAAGCGCTGATCGGCCATTGTTGCCAGGCCCATTCCATGGGTACCACGCCGTCGGACTTCCCGCTGGCGCGCATCACCCAGGCGCAGTTGGACGCGATCCCGGTGCCCGCTGCCGCCATCGAAGACATTTATCCACTGTCGCCGATGCAGCAAGGCATGCTGTTTCATACCCTGTACGAGCAGGGTACCGGTGCCTACATCAACCAATTGTGCGTGGATGTCGATGGCCTGGACCCCGAGCGTTTCCGCGCGGCGTGGCAGGCGACCCTGGACGCCCATGAGATCCTGCGCAGCGGCTTCATCTGGCAGGGTGAGTTGCAGCAACAGTTGCAGATCATCCACCGCCGTCTGGCGCTGCCCTACACCGTGCTCGATTGGCGCGCACGCCATGACGTCGCCCAGGCCCTCAAGGATTTCATTGCCGCTGACCTGGCCATGGGGTTTGACCTGACCCAGGCCGGGCTGCTGCGGGTCACGCTGATTCAACTGAGCGATGAGCGTCATCACCTGATCTTTACCAACCACCATATCCTGATGGATGGCTGGAGCAGTGCGCAGATGCTCGGTGAAGTGCTGCAGCGCTATGCCGGTCAGCAGCCGCCGCGACCGGTCAGCCGCTATGCCGATTACATCCAATGGTTGCAGCGCCAGGACGCCGCCCTCAGCGAAGCGTTCTGGCTGGGGCAACTGGCCGACCTCCAGGAGCCGACGGTACTGGCGAACGCCGCTGCGGCGGGTGGCGAGGTGCGCAGCGAAAGCGCTCATGCGCTCAGGCATTACCACCTGGATGCGCCGGGCACTGGCCGTCTCAACGCGTTCGCCCGCCAGCAGAAAGTCACCGTCAACACCCTGGTGCAAGCGGCGTGGCTGCTGCTGTTGCAGCGCTACACTGGCAGCGACTGCGTGGCGTTTGGCACCACCGTGGCCGGGCGGCCGGCGGAGCTGGTTGGCATCGAACAACAGGTCGGCCTGTTCATCAACACCTTGCCGGTGATCGCCGGCTCGCGTCCGGACCAGACCGTCGCGGCCTGGCTGGCCGCCGTACAGGCGCAGAACCTGAGCCTGCGCGAGTTCGAGCACACGCCGCTGGCGAGCATCCAGCGCTGGGCTGGGCAGGGCGGGGGAGCGCTGTTCGACAGTCTGCTGGTGTTCGAGAACTTCCCGATTTCCGCGGCGTTGCAACACGGCACCGCCCAAGGCGTGGTGTTCGGCGAAGTCGCCAACCAGGATCAGACCCACTACCCGCTGACCCTGGGCGTGACCTTGGGCGAGACGCTGGCGCTGCACATGAGTTTCGACCAGGCGCATTTCAGCGTTGCAACCATTGAGCGCTTGAGTGCGCAACTGTTGCTCCTGCTGGAGCGGTTTGCCGAATCCGCCGAGCGTCGCCTCGGCGAGATTGCCCTGGCCGATGACGAGGAGCACAGGGCGCAACAGGCTGCCAACCACCCGCAGTCCTACCCGACCGACATGGCCGTACACCAACGCATCGCCCATCTGGCGACGCACAAGCCCGACGCGACGGCGGTGATCTTCGACGGCCAGCGCTTCAGCTATGGCGAGATCGACCGGCGGGCCAACCAGTTGGCGCACGCCCTGATTGCCCGTGGCGTGGGCCCGGAAACCCGCGTTGGCGTGGCCCTGCCGCGCAGTGAAGGGGTGATCGTCGCACTGCTGGCGGTGCTCAAGGCCGGCGCGGCCTATGTGCCGCTGGACACCAGCTACCCACGGGAACGCCTGGCCTACCTGATCGAGGATTCCGGGCTGGCGCTGTTGCTCACCGACTCCCGGGTGTCGGCGCAACTGCCGCTGGAAGGCGCCAACCAGGTGCTGGAGCTCGATCACCTGGACCTGAGCCTGCAATCGGCCGATTCCCCTTCGATCACCGTCGATCCGCAGAACCTCGCCTACGTCATCTACACCTCCGGTTCCACCGGCAACCCGAAAGGCGTGAGCGTGGCCCACGGTCCGCTGGCGATGCACTGCCAGGCCATCGGTGAGCGCTATGAAATGCGCGACAGCGATTGCGAATTCCATTTCATGTCGTTCGCCTTCGACGGTGCCCATGAACGCTGGCTTACCAGCCTGACCCACGGTGCCTCGCTGCTGATTCGCGATGACAGCCTGTGGACCCCGGAACAGACCTACAACGCCATGGGCGAACACGGTGTGACGGTGGTGGCGTTCCCGCCGGTGTACCTGCAACAACTGGCCGAACACGCCGAGCGCGAGGGCAACCCGCCGAAGGTGCGCATCTACTGCTTTGGCGGCGATGCGGTGCCCAATGCCAGCTTCGAACGGGTCAAGCGCGCCCTCGACCCGGACTACATCATCAACGGCTACGGCCCGACCGAAACCGTGGTCACGCCGCTGATCTGGAAGGCTGGCCGCGACGTGGCGTGTGGCGCCGCCTATGCGCCCATCGGCAGCCGCATCGGCGACCGCAGCGCCTACGTGCTCGACGCTGATTTGAACCTGTTGCCCCAGGGCATGGCCGGCGAACTGTACCTGGGCGGCAGCGGCCTGGCGCGGGGGTACCTGAACCGTCCGGGCCTGACGGCCGAGCGATTTATCGCTGACCCGTTCAGCAGCGGCGGTTTGCTCTACCGCACCGGCGACCTGGTGCGCCAACGCGCCGATGGCACTTTCGATTACCTGGACCGCATCGACAATCAAGTGAAAATCCGCGGCTTCCGCATCGAACTGGGCGAAGTCGAAGCCAGCCTGCAAGCCCTTGAAGGCGTGCGCGAAGCGGTTGTCGTAGCCCAGGAAGGTGCTGCTGGCAGCGGCAAGCGCCTGGTGGCCTATGTGGTGGCCAATGAAACCGTGCCAAAGGATTTCGCCGAGCACTTGCGTGACCAGCTCAAGGCGACCCTGCCGGCACACATGGTCCCGGCTTATCTGCTGCTGCTCGAACGCCTGCCGTTGACCCCCAACGGCAAGCTCGACCGCAAGAACCTGCCCAAGCCCGACGTCAGCCAATTGCAGCAAACCTACGTGGCCCCGCGCAGCACGCTGGAACAGCAACTGGTGTCGATCTGGCAGGACGTGCTCAAGCTCGCGCAAGTGGGCCTACGGGACAACTTCTTCGAGCTGGGCGGCGACTCCATCGTCTCGATCCAGGTGGTCAGTCGTGCTCGGTTGGTCGGTATGCACTTCACGCCGAAGGACCTGTTCCAGCACCAGACCATCGAGGCCCTGGCCGCCGTGGTACAGACGGGCGCGCCGCTGCAATTGATCGACCAGCAACCCGCGACCGGCGAAACCGCACTGCTGCCGATTCATCATTGGTTCTTCACCCAGCCGATCCCCGACCGCCATCACTGGAACCAGTCGGTGATGCTCAAGCCGACCCAGGCGCTGGATGCGCAGGCGCTGGAACAGGCCTTGGGCGCACTGGTCGTGCACCACGACAGCTTGCGCCTGGACTTCATCGAGCAGGGCGAACGCTGGACCGCGCGTTACCGTGACGTCGAGGCGCAGGCCGCCGACACGCTGCTCTGGCAAGCCGACGTCGACGATCTCGCCGCACTGCAAGTGCTGGGCAACCAGGCCCAGCGCAGCCTGCGACTGGAGGGCGGGCCGCTGATCCGCGCGCTGCTGGCGAACCTCGCCGATGGCACGCAGCGGCTGTTGCTGGTTGTCCATCACCTGGTGGTGGACGGTGTGTCCTGGCGGATACTGTTCGAAGACCTGCAAAGCGCTTATCGCCAGACCCTCGCGGGCGCGGCGGTGCAACTGCCGGCCAAGACCAGCGCGGTCAACGCCTGGACCGCCGCGTTGCAGGACTATGCCGCCAGCGCACCCTTGCAGGCCGAACTGGGCTTCTGGCAGCAGCAGTTGCACGGCGCCCCGGCCGGTTTGCCGTGGGACAACCCCCAGGGCGGGCAGCAACAGGGCCAAGCCGTGACGATTCGCACGGCACTGGACAAAAACCTCACCCGGCAATTGCTGCAGCAAGCCCCGGCGGCCTATCGCACCCAGGTCAACGACCTGCTGCTGACGGCGCTGGCGCGGGTGATGGTGCGCTGGACCGGCGATGACAGTGTGTGGGTGCAACTCGAAGGCCACGGCCGTGAGGATCTGTTCGCCCATGTCGACCTGAGCCGTACCGTAGGCTGGTTCACCAGCCTGTTCCCGGCCCGACTGACGCCGGTCGCCGACCTCGGTGCTTCGTTGAAGCAGATCAAGGAGCAACTGCGCGCCATCCCCAATAAGGGCATCGGTTTCGGGGCCTTGGCGCACCTGGGCGATGACCTTGCGCGTGAAGCCCTGCAGGCCTTGGCGAAACCGCAACTGACCTTCAATTACCTTGGTCAGTTCGACGGCAGTTTCGATGCGGCCGCCGATGCCTTGTTCGTGCCGACCACAGAGCGCGGTGGCGAGGAAGTGAACCTGCAAGGTCCGCTGGGCAGCCCGCTGGCCCTTGACGGCCAAGTGTTCGGCGGTGAATTGGACTTGAGCTGGACCTTCAGCGGCGAGCTGTTCAATACCGCGACCATCCAGCACCTGGCCGATGACTACGTGCAAGAGCTCACTGCGCTCATCGGCCATTGCTGCGACAGCCACAGTGGTGGCGTGACGCCGTCGGATTTCCCGCTGGCGCGGCTGACCCAGGCGCAACTGGACACCCTGGTCCAAGCACCACAGGCCATCGACGACATCTACCCGCTGTCGCCGATGCAGCAGGGCATGCTGTTTCACTCCTTGCTCGGGCAGGGCGGCGGCGACTACATCAACCAGATGCGCCTCGACGTCGAAGGCGTCGATCCGCAGCGTTTCCGCGCGGCCTGGCAAGCGGTGGTCGATGCCCATGACATCCTGCGCAGCGGCTTCTTCTGGCAGGGTGACCTGGAGCAGCCGGTGCAAATCGTCCAGCGTCAGGTCGAGGTGCCGTTCCGTATGCTCGACTGGAACGGGCGGGCTGATATTGATGGCGCCCTGCAAACCCTCGCCGATGAAGAACGGGACCAAGGCGTGGACCTGACCCAGGCACCGCTGATGCGCCTGGTGCTGGTGCGCACGGCGACTGATCGGCATCACCTGATCTACACCAACCATCACATCCTGATGGATGGCTGGAGCAGTGCGCAGTTGCTCGGCGAAGTGTTGCAGCACTACCGCGGCGACGCGGTAGCACGTCCGGCTGGACGTTATCGCGACTACATCGCCTGGCTGCAACGCCAGGACGCGAGCCTCGGCGAAAGGTTCTGGACGCAACAATTGCGCACGCTGGATGAGCCGGTGCGCCTGGCCCAGGTGTTTGCGCGCCCGGCCCAGGACGTCTCGGCGAATCTGTACGGTCATCATCTTGTGCAACTGGATGCGCAGCAGACCCAACGCCTGGCCGAGTTCGCCCGCGAATCCAAAGTGACCGTCAATACCCTGGTGCAAGCGGCCTGGCTGCTGCTGTTGCAGCGCTACACCGGTAAGGCCAGCGTGGCGTTCGGCGCGACGGTGGCGGGGCGGCCGGCGGACCTGGTGGGTGTCGAGGGCCAGATCGGCCTGTTCATCAACACCTTGCCGGTCATCGCCAGCCCGCGTCCGGAACAGGCGCTGGGCGACTGGCTGCACAGCGTCCAGGCGCAGAACCTGGCCTTGCGCGAGTTCGAGCACACGGCGCTGTTCGACATCCAGCGCTGGGCCGGCCTGGGCGGCGAAGCGTTGTTCGACAACATCCTGGTGTTCGAGAACTACCCGATTTCCGAAGCCCTGGAGCACGGTGCGCCCGAAGGCTTGCGTTTCGGTACCGTGGATAACCTGGAACAGACCCACTACCCGCTGACCCTGCTGGTCAGCCTCGGTGCCGAGCTGGCGGTGCAGTTCAGCTACCAGTGCGCCAGTTTCGCCCCGGCCTCGGTCGAGCAGATCGGCGTGCATTTGCGGCGCTTGCTGCTGCAAATGACCGACGGTACCCAACGACCCCTGGGGGAACTGAGCTTGCTCGACGGCGGTGAAACCCGCCAGCAGGTGCAAGGCTGGAACGCCACCGCGGCCGACTATCCGGACGAGCGTTGCGTGCACCGGCTGTTCGAGGCCCAGGCCCGCCAAACGCCGGATGCCACCGCGCTGGTGTTCGCCGAGCAGGCGCTGAGCTACGCCGAACTCGACGTTCGGGCCAACCGCCTGGCCCATCGCTTGATTGAACAAGGCGTGGGGCCCGATCAATTGGTCGGCGTCGCGCTGGAGCGTGGCGTGGAGATGATTGTCGCCTTGCTGGCGATCCTCAAGGCCGGCGGCGCCTATGTGCCGCTCGACCCGCAATACCCGGCCGACCGGCTGGCGCACATGATCGAAGACAGCGGCATCGAACTGCTGCTGACCCAACGTTCGCAGCTCAACCCATTCGCGGCACCCTGTGGGAGCGAGCCTGTGGGAGCAAAGCTTGCTCGCGATGGCGGTGGTTCAGTCAATGGTGATGGTGGGTGTGCCGACGCTATCGCGAGCAAGCTTTGCTCCCACAGGCTATCCCCCACAGGGGCCGGGGTTGGCGTCAAGACATTGGTGTTGGACCAGGAGGGTGACTGGCTCGACGGTTATGCCTGCGAGGCGCCGGCGACGCGCCTGGATGCGGAGCACTTGGCCTACGCCATCTACACCTCGGGTTCCACGGGCAAACCCAAAGGCGTGATGGTGCGGCATGGGGCGCTGGTGAATTTCGTCGCCAGCATGGCCCGCGAACCGGGCATCGTGGCCAGTGATCGAGTGCTCTCGCTGACCACGTTCTCGTTCGATATCTTCGGCCTGGAACTCTACGGCGCGCTGTTGAGTGGTGCCTGCGTGGTGCTGGTGGACAAGCAGAGCGCCCACGACCCCGAAGCGCTGCTCAAGACCATCGATAGGCAGCAGGTCAGCGTGGTCCAGGCCACGCCATCGACCTGGCGCATGTTGCTCGACCATCCGGCGTCCGCCTTGCTGGCCGGGCGCAAATGCCTGTGCGGTGGCGAGGCGTTGGCCGAGGACCTGGCCGAGCGGCTGCTGGCTGTCGCCGGTGAAGTCTGGAACCTGTACGGCCCGACCGAAACCACCATCTGGTCGGCGGCCTACCGCTTGACCGCCGAGCAGCGCCTGCCGTACCTCGGTCGACCGATTGCCAACACCGCGCTGTACATCGTCGGCGATCACTTCGCGCCGAACCCGGTCGGGTTAATCGGCGAACTGCTGATTGGCGGCGACGGCCTGGCCCGGGGTTACCACGCGCGGGCGGCGCTTACCGCCGAGCGATTCCTGCCGGACCCGTTCGGCAACGGCGCACGGGTGTACCGCACCGGTGACCTGGCGCGCCAGCGTGGCGACGGCGTGATCGAGTACATCGGCCGGGTCGACCATCAGGTGAAGATCCGCGGCTTCCGCATCGAGCTGGGGGAAATCGAAGCTTGCCTGCTGGCCCAGGCGTCGATCCGCGAAGCGGTGGTGGTGCCACAGCAAGGGCCGGGCGGCCTGCAGTTGGTGGCGTACCTGATCGCTGCCCATCCAGAGACAGCGGAACCGGCGGCCCTGCGCGAAGCCCTCAAGGCCCAGCTCGCGCCGTTGCTGCCCGACTACATGATGCCGGCGCACTGGCTGTTGCTCGAACGCTTCCCGCTGACCCCCAACGGCAAGCTCGACCGCAAGGCCTTGCCGCTGCCGGACGCCCAGCAACTGCTGCGTGCCTACGTGGCGCCCGAGGGCGCGCTGGAGCAGGGCATCGCCGCCATCTGGCAAGACGTGCTCAAGCTCGAGCGAGTAGGGCGCGACGACAACTTCTTTGAACTGGGTGGGCATTCCCTGCTGGCGACGCAAGCGACGGCGCGCCTGCAAATGCAGCAAGGCGCCGCGGTGCCCCTGGACTTGCTGTTCAGCACCACGTCCCTGGCCGACTACGCCGCCCAACTGGCGGTCCACCTGACCCCTCACTCCAGCGACGACCTGAGTGAGATGCATGATTTCCTGGCAGACCTGGAGACCCTTTGAATGACTCAGCTCGATAACCTGTCTCTGGTTCAGCGATTCATCCGTTTACCGCTCGCCCAACGGCAAGCGTTCCTGCACAAGCTGCACAGCAAGAACATGAGCCTGGCGACGTTGCCGATCCCGGCGATGCGTGACGAGTTCGCGATGCTCGACCTGTCCTACGCCCAGGAACGCCAGTGGTTCCTCTGGCAACTGGACCGCCACAGCGCGGCCTACCACGTGCCCACGGCGCTGCGCTTGCGCGGCGCCCTCGACCTGCCGGCGCTGCAACGCAGCTTCGACGCCTTGCTGGCCCGTCATGACGTGCTGCGCACGGTATTCATCGACAGCCCGCAAGGCCCCCAACAAGTGGTGCAGGCCCACTTGAGCCTGGCGATCGAGCCCCAGGTGGTGTCGGGGCCAGCGGATGAGGCTGCGCTCAAAGCCCAGGTCGATGATGAAATCGCTGGATTGTTCGACCTGCAACAGGGGCCGCTGCTGCGGGTCAAGCTGCTGCAACTCGCTGCGCGCGACCATGTACTGGTATTGACCCAGCACCACATCATTTGCGATGGCGCGTCCGCACAGATCATGGTCAATGACCTGGTCCAGCTCTACGCCGCCCACCGCAGCGGCCAAGCGCCGAGCCTGGCGCCTTTGCCGATCCAATACGCCGACTATGCGATCTGGCAGCGCAAATGGATGGAAGCCGGCGAACTGGAGCGGCAACTGGCCTATTGGACCGAACGGCTGGGCGATGGCGGCGAAGTCCTGCCGTTGCCAACGGACCGGCCGCGCCCGGCGGTGCAGAGCCATCGCGGCGCACGCCTGGACCTGACCGTTGACGCCGGGCTGACCCAGGGCTTGAAGCAACTGGCCCAGCGCGAAGCCTCGACGCTGTTCATGGTCTTGCTGGCGTCGTTCCAGGCCTTGTTGCACCGCTACAGCGGCCAGTCGGACATCCGTGTCGGCGTACCGGTGGCCAACCGTAATCGCCCGGAAACCGAAGGCCTGATCGGCTTTTTCGTCAACACCCAAGTGCTGAATGCCCAGGTGCGCGGCGACCTGCCTTTCGAGCAATTGCTGGCGCAGGTCAAACAGGCTTCGCTGGGGGCGCAAGCCCATCAAGACCTGCCGTTCGAGCAGTTGGTGCAGGCACTGGCACCCCAGCGGCAGGCGAGCCACAGCCCGCTGTTCCAGGTGATGTTCAACCACCAGGGCAGCGGCACGGCCCAAGCCCTGCAATTGCCGGGGTTGCAGGTCGAGAGCCTCGACTGGAGCTCCCATACCGCCCAGTTCGACCTGACCCTCGACACCCACGAGACCCACGGTGAACTGGCCGCATCCCTGAGCTACGCCACCGACCTGTTCGACGCCAGCACCGTGCAGCGCCTGGCCGGGCACTGGCTGAACCTGCTGCACGGCATCGTTGCCAATCCCCGCCAATCCATCGGCGAACTGCCACTGCTGACGGCCGCCGAGCAACAGCAACACATCACCCAATGGAACCCGGCGCCGCTCAGCTTCCCGGGCGAGGCATGCCTGCATCAGCGCATCGCCGAACAGGCGCGCTTGCGTCCCGACGCTATCGCTTTGCGTTGCAACGCCCAAACCCTGACCTACGGCGAACTCAACGCCCAGGCCAACCGCCGCGCCCATCAGTTGATCGCCCACGGCGTCGGCCCGGATGTGCTGGTGGGATTGGCGGTCGAGCGGGGCTTCGACATGCTGGTGGGCCTGCTGGCGATCCTCAAGGCCGGCGGCGCCTACGTGCCGCTGGACCCGACCTATCCCCAGGATCGTCTGGCCTACATGATGCAGGACAGCGGCATTCAACTGCTGCTGACCCAAGCGGCCCTGGTCGAACAATTACCGGTGCCGGACGGCGTGCAGACGCTGCTGTTGGACGCTGACGTCAGTGCTTTCACTGACAACGATCCGCACGTAGCAATGGACGCTGCGAACCTCGCCTACGTGATCTACACCTCCGGCTCCACCGGTAATCCAAAAGGCACCTTGCTGCCGCACCACAACGTGCTGCGGCTGTTCGAGGCCACCGAATCCTGGTTCAATTTTGGCGCGCAGGATGTCTGGAGCCTGTTCCATTCCTACGCATTCGACTTCTCGGTCTGGGAAATCTTTGGCGCGTTGCTCCACGGTGGCGAGCTGTTGATCATGTCGTATGACATCAGCCGCTCACCGCAGCAGTTCCACGAATTGCTCTGCGATGCCGGGGTGACGGTGCTCAACCAGACACCGTCGGCGTTCAAGCAACTGATGCACGAAGCCTGCACCGATGACCGGGCCAACGCCTTGCGCTACGTGGTGTTCGGCGGTGAGGCGCTGGACGTCAAGTCCTTGCGCCCGTGGTTCGAGCGCTTCGGCGATGCGGCGCCGCAGTTGATCAACATGTACGGCATCACCGAAACCACCGTGCACGTCACCTACCGTCCGCTGTCAGTGGCGGACCTGGAACAGGACGCCAGCAGCCCCATCGGCGAACCGATTGCCGACCTGTCGTGGTACTTGCTGGACGGCGACCTCAACCCAGTGCCGAAAGGCTGCATCGGTGAACTGTACGTCGGTCGCGCCGGCCTGGCCCGGGGTTACCTGAATCGTGGCGACCTCACCGCGTTGCGGTTCATCCCCGACCCGTTCGGCGAAAGCGGTGCCCGCCTGTACCGCACCGGCGACCTGGCGCAGTACCGCAGCGATGGCGTGATCGAGTACATCGGCCGTATCGACCATCAAGTGAAGATCCGCGGTTTCCGCATCGAACTGGGCGAGATCGAAGCGCGCCTGAACGACCTGGATTCCGTGCGCGAAGCGTTGGTGCTGGCCCAGGAAGGGCCGAGCGGCCAGCAACTGGTGGCTTATGTCATTCCGGCGCACATCGGCGAGGATGAAGCTGGCCTGCGCGACCAGATCAAGACCCAGCTCAAGGCCGATCTGCCGGACTACATGGTGCCGACGCACCTATTGTTCCTCGAACAATGGCCGCTGACCGCCAACGGCAAGCTCGACCGCAAGGCCCTGCCGACCGCCGACGCCAGCCAGGTCCAGCAGGACTACGTGGCGCCGCGAAGTGAACTGGAGCAACAGATCGCCGCGATCTGGCAAGACGTGCTCAAGGTGGCGCGGGTCGGCTTGAGCGATAACTTCTTCGAACTGGGTGGCCACTCGCTGCTGGCGACGCAGATGGTGTCGCGCATTCGCCAGGCCCTCGGCCTGAACCTGCAACTGCGCCAGTTGTTTGAAAACGCCAGCCTTGAAGCCTGTGTGGCGGCGCTGATGGACGGCGAAGTGGCACGGCCGGCGAGCATCCCGCGTCTTTCCCGGGGCCCGGCACCGTTGCCGTTGTCCTACGCCCAGCAACGCCAGTGGTTCCTCTGGCAGATGGAGCCCGACAGCGCGGCGTACCACATTCCAGCGGCGCTGCGGATTCAGGGCGACCTGGACTTGCAGGCCCTGCAACAGAGTTTCGCCGCCCTGGTGCAGCGCCACGAAAGCCTGCGTACCACCTTCGTCCAGGTCGATGAGCAAGCGTTCCAGGTCATTCACCCACAGATGAATCCGGTCGTAATTGCGCAGATGCTCGACGGCGGCAACGATCAGATCCAAGCCTTCGTCCGCCAGCAGATCGCCCAGCCATTCGACCTGCAAAACGGCCCGCTGCTGCGGGTCGGCCTGTTGCGGGTGGCGGCTGACGAGCATGTGCTGGTGCTGACCCAGCACCACATCGTCTCCGATGGCTGGTCGATGCAATTGCTGGTGCAGGAACTGATGCAAGGTTATGCCGCGTGCCGCGAGGGTGAGTCCTTGGCCTTGGCCGAGCTGCCGATCCAGTACGCCGATTACGCGGTATGGCAACGTCAATGGATGGACGCCGGCGAGCGGGAACGGCAACTGGCCTACTGGACCGAGGTGCTGGGGGGCGAGCAGCCGTTGCTGGCACTGCCCACCGACCGGCCGCGCCCGACCCGGCAGAGTTTTGCCGGCGCCCGCCTGGCGATCGACTTGCCGCAGGCCTTGGGCCAACAGCTGCGACAGTTGGCCCAGCGCGAAGGCAGCACGCTGTTCATGGTCTTGCTGGCGTCGTTCCACGCCTTGCTGCACCGCTATAGCGGCCAGTCGGACATTCGTGTCGGCGTGCCCATCGCCAACCGCAACCGAGTGGAAACCGAAGGCCTGATCGGCTTCTTCGTCAACACCCAGGTGCTCAAGGCCGAGGTCGATCCGCAGCAGCGTTTCAGTGAACTGCTGGCGCAGGTCAAACAGGCGGCCATCGGCGCCGAGGCCCATCAGGACCTGCCGTTCGAACAACTGGTCGAAGCCCTGCGGCCTGAACGCAACCTGAGCCACAGCCCGTTGTTCCAGGTGTTGTACAACCACCAGAGCGTGGCTCGCCAGGCACTGCCGGCGTTGCCAGGTCTGGTGATCAAGGCCCAGGAATGGGAAAGCCAGACCGCCCAGTTCGACCTGACCCTCGACACCCTGGAAGCCGAGGGTGAACTCGGTGCGGCGCTGACTTATGCCACTGACTTGTTCGACGCCGGCACGGTGCAGCGCCTGGCCGAACACTGGCTGAACCTGCTGCACGGCATCGTTGCCAATCCCCGCCAATCCATCGGCGAACTGCCGTTGCTGACGGCCACCGAGCAACAGCAACACATCATCCAATGGAACCCGGCGCCGCGCAGCTTCCCGGGCGAGGCGTGCCTGCATCAGCGGATTGCCGAACAGGCGCGCTTGCGTCCCGACGCCATCGCTTTGCGTTGCAACGCCCAAACCCTGACCTACGGCGAACTCAACGCCCAGGCCAACCGCCGCGCCCATCAGTTGATCGCCCACGGCGTCGGCCCGGATGTGTTGGTGGGATTGGCGGTCGAGCGGGGCTTCGACATGCTGGTCGGCCTGCTGGCGATCCTCAAGGCCGGCGGCGCCTACGTGCCGCTGGACCCGACCTACCCCCAGGATCGTCTGGCCTACATGATGCAGGACAGCGGCATTCAACTGCTGCTGACCCAAGCGGCCCTGGTCGATCAGTTGCCAGTGCCGGATGGCGTGCAGACGCTGCTGTTGGACGCTGATGTCAGTGCTTTCACCGACAGCGATCCGCACGTAGCAATGGACGCTGCGAACCTCGCCTACGTGATCTACACCTCCGGCTCCACCGGTAATCCGAAAGGTACCTTGCTGCCGCACCACAACGTGCTGCGCCTGTTCGAGGCCACCGAATCCTGGTTCAGCTTCGGCGCGCAGGATGTCTGGAGCCTGTTCCATTCCTACGCGTTCGACTTCTCGGTCTGGGAAATCTTTGGCGCGTTGCTGCATGGCGGTGAGTTACTGATCGTGCCGTATGACATCAGCCGTTCACCGCAGCAGTTCCACGAATTGCTCTGCGATGCCGGGGTGACGGTGCTCAACCAGACACCGTCGGCGTTCAAGCAACTGATGCACGAAGCCTGCACCGATGACCGGGCCAACGCCTTGCGCTACGTGGTGTTCGGCGGTGAGGCGCTGGACGTCAAGTCCTTGCGCCCGTGGTTCGAGCGCTTCGGCGATGCGGCGCCGCAGTTGATCAACATGTACGGCATCACCGAAACCACTGTGCACGTGACCTACCGTCCGCTGTCAGTGGCGGACCTGGAACAGGACGCCAGCAGCCCCATCGGCGAACCGATTGCCGACCTGTCGTGGTACTTGCTGGACGGCGACCTCAACCCAGTGCCGAAAGGCTGCATCGGTGAACTGTACGTCGGCCGCGCCGGCCTGGCCCGTGGTTATCTGAATCGCGGCGACCTCACCGCATTGCGGTTCATCCCTGATCCGTTCGGCGAATGCGGTGCCCGCCTGTACCGCACCGGCGACCTGGCGCAGTACCGCAGCGATGGCGTGATCGAGTACGTCGGCCGTATCGACCATCAAGTGAAGATCCGCGGTTTCCGCATCGAACTGGGCGAGATCGAAGCGCGCCTGAACGACCTGGCGTCGGTGCGCGAAGCACTGGTGTTGGCCCAGGAAGGACCGAGTGGCCAGCAACTGGTGGCTTATGTCATTCCGGCGCACATCGGCGAGGACCCGGCCGGCCAGCGTGATGAGATCAAGACCCAGCTCAAGGCCGACCTGCCGGACTACATGGTGCCGACGCACCTATTGTTCCTCGAACAATGGCCGCTGACCGCCAACGGCAAGCTCGACCGCAAGGCCCTGACGACCGCCGACGCCAGCCAGGTCCAGCAGGATTACGTGGCGCCGCGAAGTGAGCTGGAGCAACAGATCGCCGCGATCTGGCAGGACGTGCTCAAGGTGGCGCGGGTCGGCTTGAGCGACAACTTCTTCGAGTTGGGCGGCGACTCGATTGTCTCCATCCAGGTGGTCAGCCGCGCCCGTCAGGTGGGCATCCGCTTTACCCCCAAGGACTTGTTCCAGCACCAGACCGTGCAGGCGCTGGCGAGCGTCGCCCAGAGCGGTGGGCAGGCGCCGGCAGTCGATCAGACACCGAGCCAAGGATCGACGCCGCTGCTGCCGATCCAACAGGCGTTTTTCGCCGAGGCGATTCCCCAGCGTCATCACTACAACCAGTCGGTGCTGCTGACACCGGCCAGTGCGCTGCAAGCGCCCGTGCTGGAGCAGGCTTTGCAGGCGTTGGTGCTGCACCACGACGCCTTGCGTTTGTCCTTCAGTGAAACCGCCGAAGGTTGGCGCGCCGAGCACCGTGAGGTGGCGGCGCAACAGCAAGCTTGGGCAAGCAACGGTTTGTTGTGGCAGCGTGACGTGGCCGATGCCAGCGCGCTGGAAACCCTCGCCAATCAGGCCCAGCGCAGCCTCGACCTGCACGCCGGGCCGCTGTTGCGCGGCGTCCTGGCGACCTTGACCGATGGCAGCCAGCGCCTGTTGCTGGTGGTTCATCACTTGGCGGTGGACGGTGTGTCGTGGCGGATTCTGTTCGACGACCTGCAAATCGCCTACCAGCAGTTGCTCGCCGGCCAAGCGCTGCAATTGCCGGCCAAGACCAGTTCGATCAAGGCCTTTGCCGAGCAGTTGCAAGCCCACGCCCGCAGCGCGGAACTGCAGCAGCAATTGGCCTATTGGCAAGGGCAACTGCATGACGCACCGACCGACCTGCCGTGCCTCGACCCCGAAGCGATCGCGCAAAACCGCGAGGCCGTCACCGTTCATACACGGCTCGACGCGCACGTGACCCGGCAGTTGCTGCAAGAGGCGCCGGCGGCCTATCGCACCCAGGTCAACGATTTGTTGCTCACGGCCCTGGCCCGGGTGATCTGCCGCTGGACCGGCCACGACAGCCTGTTGCTGCAGCTCGAAGGCCATGGCCGCGAAGAGCTGTTCGCCAATGTCGACCTGACCCGTACGGTGGGGTGGTTCACCAGCCTGTTCCCGGTGCGGTTGTCGCCGGCCGTCGAACTGGCGGACTCGATCAAGTCGATCAAGCAAGGGTTGCGGACGATTCCCGACAAAGGCGTGGGTTTCGGTGCGCTGCGTTACTTGGGCGACGACGCCAGCCGGGCAGCCCTGGAAGCACTGCCGGTGCCGCGCATCACGTTCAACTACCTCGGTCAGTTCGACGGCAGTTTCGATCAGGACCAAGGCGCGCTGTTCAGCCCGGCCAGTGAAAGCGCCGGTGACGAGCAAAGCCCGCTGACCACCCTGGGCAACTGGCTGACGCTCAACGGCCAGGTGTTCGAGGGCGCGCTGCGGTTGGGCTGGACGTTCAGTGCGCAACAGTTCGAGCCGGCGACCATCCAGCAATTGGCCGATGACTACGCCAGCGAGCTTGCGCTATTGATCGCCCATTGCTGCGAGCCGACGAGCCAGGGCATGACGCCAACGGATTTCCCTCTGGCCGGCCTGACCCAGGCGCAACTCGATGGCCTGGCGCTGTCGGCGCGCGGGGTGGAAGACCTTTACCCGCTGGCGCCGATGCAGCAGGGCATGTTGTTCCACAGCCTCTACGAGGCGGGCAGCGGCCAGTACATCAACCAGATGCGCCTGGACATCGAAGGCCTCGACCCACGGCGGTTCGAGGCAGCCTGGCAAGCGGCGGTCGATGCCCATGACATTCTGCGCAGCAGTTTTATCTGGCAGGGCAGCGAGCGTCCGGTGCAGGTGGTGCACAAGCAGGTGCGTGTGCCGTTCGCTTCGCTGGACTGGAGCGCCCGCACCGATGCCCGCCAGGCCCTGGACGTGCGGGCGGATGCCGAACGCGAGCAGGGCTTCGACCTGGCCTGCGCTCCGTTACTGCGCCTGGTGCTGGTGCACACGGGTGAGCAGCGTTATCACCTGATCTACACCCATCACCACATCCTGATGGATGGCTGGAGCAACTCGCAGTTGCTCGGCGAGGTGCTGCAACGTTCTGACGGCCAGGCCCTGCCGCGCCCGGCCGGGCGCTATCGGGACTACATTGCCTGGCTGCAAGGCCGCGACGCCCAGGCCAGCGAAACCTTCTGGCTGGCGCAACTGCAACCGCTGGAGGCGCCGACGCGTCTGGCCGAGACCCGTTTCGCGCCGCTGCAATCGACGTTGGAAAGCGGCCACGCCAGCCACTATCACGACCTGACGCCCGAGCAGACCCAACGCCTGAGCGAGTTCGCCCGCCAGCAGAAGGTCACCCTCAACACCGTCGTCCAGGCGACCTGGCTGTTGCTGCTGCAGCACTACACCGGACACGCCGCCGTGGCCTTCGGCGCCACCGTGTCGGGACGTCCGAGTGAGCTCAAGGGGGTCGAACAGCAGATCGGCCTGTTCATCAACACCTTGCCGGTCATCGCCAGCCCGCGTCCGGAGCAAGCGCTGAGCGAACTGCTGCAACAGGTCCAGGGCCAGAACGTGGCCTTGCGCGAGCACGAGCATACGCCGCTGTTCGAGATCCAGCGCTGGGCCGGGCAGGGCGGCGACGGTTTGTTCGACACCTTGCTGGTGTTCGAAAACTACCCCGTGTCCCAGGCCCTGCAAGAGCAGGCACCCTCGGGCTTGAGCTTCGGCAGCGTGGCCAGCCAGGAACAGACTAATTTCCCGTTGACCCTGGCCGTCAATCTAACTGACATCCTGAGCCTGCACTTCACCTATGCCCATGCTGCTTTCCCTACACACACCGTCGAGCGCCTGGCTGAGCAGGTGGCACACGTGCTCGCGCAAATGGTGAGCCTGCCGGCCGGCGGTTGCGTGGGCGACATCCAACTGCTGGATGCGCTGACCCGCGACAGGCTGCTGGGCGACTGGAACGCCACTTCGGTGGTGGAGCCGCCTCGGCGCCTGGTGCATCAATGGATCGAAGCCCAGGCCCAACGCTGCCCCGACGCGGTCGCCCTGGTCAGCGAACAGGAAACGCTCACTTACGCCGAGCTCAATGCCCGGGCCAATCGCCTGGCCCATGGCTTGATCGAACGCGGCATTGGCCCCGATGTATTGGTGGGCCTGGCGTTGTCGCGCAGCGTGCAGATGGTCGTCGGCTTGCTGGCGGTGCTCAAGGCCGGTGGTGCCTACGTGCCGCTGGACCCGGCCTATCCGCGGGATCGCCTGGCGTACATGGTCGAGGACAGCGGCATCGCCTTGCTGCTCACTGAAACCGCTGTGCTGCCGCTGTTCGGCGACGCTGCCGTGGCCGCGCTGCTGCTGGATCAACCCGAGCAATGGCTGGCCAGCTACAGCGAGCGCGACCCTGGCGTGGACATCGACGGCGAGAACCTCGCCTACGTGATCTACACCTCCGGCTCCACCGGCAAGCCCAAGGGCGTGACCTTGCGCCATGCCGCCCTGAGCAACCACATGGCGTGGATGCAAGGTTGTTTGAAACTGACGACCGCCGACCGCGTCCTGCAAAAAACCGCGATCAGTTTCGATGCCTCGGTGTGGGAGTTCTGGCTGCCGTTGATGAGCGGTGCGCAGCTGGTGCTCGCCAGCCCGCACCTGAACCTCGACCTGACCACCCTTTGGGCCGACGTGGCGCGGTGGCGCATCAGCGTGCTGCAAATGGCGCCGTCGCTGTTGCAGGCCTTGCTGCCACTGGCGACCCGCGAACAACTGGTCTCCCTGCGCCTGCTGCTGTGCGGTGGCGAAGCCCTCAGCGCGCACCTGTCGCGCCAGGTCATGGCGCTGTTCGAGGGCGAACTGCGCAACCTGTATGGCCCGACCGAAGCGACCATCGACACCAGTAGCCATGCCGTGGTGCGCGACAGCGAAGACGACGCCGAGCGAATCATCGCCATCGGCCGTCCCATCGATAACGTGCGCACCTACGTGCTGGATGCGGCGTTGCAGCCTTGCGCCGTGGGCGCTGTCGGCGAGTTGCACATCGCCGGTGATTCCCTGGCCCGTGGTTACCACCAGCGACCGGCACTGTCCGCCGAGCGCTTCATTCCCGATCCGTTCGCCCCCGTTGCGGGCGGTCGCCTGTATCGCACCGGTGACCTGGCGCGTTATGGCGCGGACGGTGTGATCGAGTACCTCGGCCGGATCGACCACCAAGTGAAGATCCGTGGCTTGCGCATCGAGCTGGGGGAAATCGAAGCGCGCCTGCAAGCCGATGCCGATGTGCGCGATGCAGTGGTGCTGGCGCGGGACGACGTGAGCGGGCCGAACCTGGTGGCCTACCTGGTCGGCCAGGACAGCTCCCTGGACTCGGCCAGCCTGGGCGACCGACTCAAGGCGCGACTGGCGGCCCAGGTGCCGGACTTCATGGTGCCGACCCACTGGGTCTTCCTCGACCGCTTGCCGCTGACCCCTAACGGCAAGCTCGATCGCAAGGCCTTGCCGGCACCGGACACCCGTGCCCTGCAATCGGCTTACCTGGCGCCGCAGAGCGATCTGGAATGCCGGGTCGCGGCGATCTGGCAGGACGTGCTCAAGGTCGAGCAGGTCGGGCTGGGCGACGACTTCTTCGAACTGGGCGGGCATTCGCTGCTGGTGGTGAGCGCGGTCTCGCGCCTGCAACTGGAACTGGGCCTGACCTTGACCCCGCAACTGATTTTCCAATTCCCGGTGCTCGGCGCGTTCGTGGCGCAACTCGAGCCTGCCGGCGAACCCATGAGTACGTCGAAATTGAGCAAGCTTGAAGCGCTGCTCGATGAATTTGAGGAGGTTTGATGGACACCGCTGTCGCACAACGTATTGCCAGGCGCTTCATAACGCTGCCGCTGGAAAAACGTCGCTTGTACTTGCAGAAAATGCTCGAAGAGAACGTTTCCCCGGCGAACCTGCCCATTGCGCCTGTCAGTGCCGAGTTCGACACGTTGTCGCTGTCGTTTGCCCAGGAACGACAATGGTTCCTCTGGCAGTTGGACCCCGACAGCGCGGCCTATCACATGCCCACGGCCCTGCGCTTGCGCGGGCCGCTGGACATCGCTGCGCTGGAGCAGAGTTTCACGGCGTTGGTGGCGCGTCACGAGAGCCTGCGCACCACCTTCCAGATCCAAGGCGAGCAGGTCGTGCAGCAAGTGCACGCGGCGACGCCAGTGCATTTGCAGGCAGACACCCTGGAACAATTGCCGGACGAGACGCAGCTGCGCCAGTTGATCGAGGCAGAAACCCGCCAGCTCTTCGACCTGCAACAGGGGCCGCTGCTGCGCACGCGCCTGCTGCGATTGGCGGCGGATGATCACGTGCTGATCGTGACCTTGCACCACATCGTTGCCGATGGCTGGTCGATGCAGGTGATGGTCGAGGAACTGGTCAATGGCTACGCCGCCTTCAGCCAGGGCCACGCACCGGAACTGCCGGCGCTGCCGATCCAGTACGCCGACTACGCCATCTGGCAGCGGCACTGGATGGAAGCGGGTGAGCGCGAGCGCCAGTTGGAATACTGGACCGCACGCTTGGGTGGCCAGCAACCGGTGCTGGAATTGCCGACCGACTTCCCCCGTCCGGCGGTGATGAGCTATCGCGGCGCGCGGCTGGAACTCGCCATCGACGCGGTACTGGCCGGCGACCTCAAGCACATGGCCCAGCGCGAGGGCGTCAGCCTGTTCATGATTTTGCTGGCGTCGTTCCAGGCGCTGCTGCATCGCTACAGCGGCCAGAACGATATCCGCGTCGGCGTGCCGACGGCCAACCGCAACCGGGTCGAGACCGAGCGCCTGATTGGCTTTTTCGTCAACACCCAGGTACAGGGCAGCGATGTGCGGAGCGAGGATGCGTTTGGCGCCTTGCTGCAACAAGTGAAACAGACAGCCCTGGGCGCCCAGGCCCATCAAGAGCTGCCGTTCGAGCAACTGGTCGAAGCGTTGCAGCCTGAGCGCAACCTGAGCCACAGCCCGCTGTTCCAAGTGATGTTCAACCACCGGACCCAAGGCCCGGCGGGCGAGGGGCCGGTCGGTGCCTTGAAAGTCGAGGGGCTGAGCTGGGATTCTCACACGGCACAATTCGACCTCACCCTCGAAACCGTCGAGCATGGCGAAGGCCTTTCGGCTGCACTGATCTATGCCACCGACCTGTTTGGCGCCGAGACGATGGCGCGCATGGCCGGGCATTGGCAGAACCTGTTGCGGGCCATCGTGGCCGACCCGGGGCAGCGTATCGGTGAATTGCCGCTGCTCGACGCGGCCGAGCGCCTGGCCCTGCTCGACGACAGCCAGCGCACCGCGGCGCCAGCGCCCGAGGCGGGTTTTGTCCATCAACTGTTCGAAAGGCAAGCGGCGCGGACCCCGGACGCCCCGGCGCTGGTGATCGACGGCGAGCGCTGGAGCTACGGTCAACTCAATGCCCGGGCCAATCAACTGGCGGGGAAACTGCAGAGCCTTGGTGTGACCTCCGATGTCCTTGTGGGCATTGCCGTGGAGCGCAGCGCGCACATGCTGGTGGGCCTGCTGGCGATTCTCAAGGCCGGCGGCGCCTACCTGCCGCTGGACCCGGCGTTCCCCCAGGACCGCCTGGCGTACATGATCGAAGACAGCGGCATCGAGCTGCTGCTGACCCAAAGCTCGTTGCTCAACCAGCTACCGCTGTCCTGTGGGAGCGAGCCTGTGGGAGCAAAGCTTGCTCGCGATGGCGGTAGTTCAGTCAATGGTGATGGTGGGTGTGCCGACGCTATCGCGAGCAAGCTTTGCTCCCACGGGCTCGCTCCCACAGGGGCCGGGGTTGGCGTTAAGACATTGGTGTTGGACCAGGAGGGTGACTGGCTCGACGGCTATAGCTGCGAGGCGCCGGCGACGCGCCTGGATGCGGAGCACCTGGCCTACGCGATCTACACCTCCGGCTCCACCGGCAAGCCCAAGGGCGTAATGGTGCGCCACGGCGCGCTGACCAACTTCGTCGCGAGCATGGCCAAGGCACCGGGCATGACGGCCCAGGACCGGGCGTTGTCGCTGACCACGTTCTCGTTCGATATTTTCGGCCTGGAGATCTACGTGCCGCTGATGGTCGGCGCATGCATCGTGCTGACCGGCCAGCACGTCGCCCAGGACCCGTACGCGGTGTTGGCATTGATCGCGGCCGAGCAGGTCAATGTGCTGCAAGCTACGCCGTCGACCTGGCGCATGTTGCTGGACAATGAAAACGCCCAGGGTCTGCGTGGCTGCAAATGCCTGTGCGGTGGCGAGGCGTTGCCCCGGGAACTGGCCGTGCGCATGCTCGCCCTCGGCGGTGAAGTGTGGAACCTCTATGGCCCGACGGAAACCACCATCTGGTCGGCCTTGCACCCGTTGCAGACCCAGGCCGTACAACCGTGGATCGGCGGGCCCATCGACAACACCACGCTGTACATTGTCGGTGCCGACCTGATGCCGGTGCCTTATGGCGTGGCCGGGGAATTGCTGATCGGCGGCGAAGGCTTGGCCCGTGGTTATTTCCAGCGCCCGGCGCTGACCGCCGAACGTTTCGTGCCCCATCCGTTTGTCGCCGGCGAGCGTCTGTATCGCACCGGTGACCTGGCGCGCCAGCGTGCCGACGGCCTCCTCGAATACCTCGGGCGCATCGACCATCAAGTGAAGATCCGCGGTTTTCGCATCGAGTTGGGAGAGATCGAGGCGCGCCTGCTGGAACAGGACAGCGTGCGCGAAGCGGCGGTGCTGGCCCAGGACGCGCCAGGCGGCCAGGCGTTGGTGGCGTACATCGTTCCAGTCGCCGAACTGAATGACCTGGACGCCGCCGCCCAGAGCGGCCTGCGCGACAGCCTCAGCGCACGGCTCAAGGTCAACCTGCCCGACTACATGGTGCCGTCCCACGTGGTGCTGTTGCCGCGCTTCCCGCTGACGCCCAACGGCAAGCTGGATCGCAAGCAGTTGCCCAAGCCCGATGCCAGCCAGTGGCAGAAAACTTATGTCGCGCCGCAGACGCCCACGCAGCAGGCGGTGGCGACGATCTGGGCCGATATCCTCAAGGTCCAGCGGGTCGGCCTGGACGACAACTTCTTCGAACTGGGCGGCCATTCCTTGCTCGCCACCCAGGTGATGTCGAGGATTCGCCAGCAACTGAGTATCCAAGTGCCGTTGCGCCTGTTGTTCGCCCATCACAGCCTGCGGGCGTTTGTCGAGGCCATGGGCACGGCATCGGCGCACGATGAAGCGAGCATCCCACGCATTGCTCGCGACCAGCCGCTGGCGCTCTCGTTCGCCCAGCAACGGCAGTGGTTCCTCTGGCAACTGGAACCCACCAGCAGCGCCTATCACATTCCCGCAGCGCTGCGTTTGCGCGGTGCCCTCGACCGTGGCGCGTTGCAACGGAGCTTCGATGCACTGGTGGCACGTCACGAGAGCCTGCGGACCCGCTTCGTGCTCGATAACGAGCGCCCCCTGCAAGTGATCGACGAACCGGCACCGCTGGCCCTGGCGACCGAATCGGTCGAGGCCGGGATCGATGAACAGGCCTTGCGTAGCCTGATCGAAGCCGAAACCCGAAAACTGTTCGATTTGCAGCGCGGTCCGTTGCTGCGGGTCAAGTGGCTGCAATTGGGGGCTGATGACCATGTACTGATCCTGACCCAGCACCACATTGTCTCCGATGCCTGGTCGATGCAGATCATGGTCGACGACCTGCTGCAGTTGTACGCAGGTTTCAGCCAGGGCCAGGCGGTGGAACTGGCGCCGCTGCCGATCCAGTACGCCGACTACGGCCACTGGCAGCGGCATTGGCTGGCGGCGGGGGAGCAGCAGCGTCAACTCGACTACTGGATCGCGCAGTTGGGCGGCGAGCAACCGATTCTCGAACTGCCGACCGACCATCCGCGCCCGGCCCAGCAAAGCTACCGTGGCGCCCGGCTGCCCATCGCCCTCGAACCGGCCCTGGCCGAAGGCCTCAAGCGCCTGGCCCAGCAGCACAACAGCACGCTGTTCATGCTCTTGCTCGCCGGCTTCCAGACCTTGCTGCACCGCTACAGCGGCCAGGACGACATCCGCGTCGGCGTGCCGATCGCCAACCGCAACCGGGTGGAAACCGAGCGCCTGCTGGGCTTCTTCGTCAACACCCAGGTGCTCAAGGCCGACATCGACGGCAACCTGCGGTTCGACCAGTTGCTCGATCAGGTCAAGCAACGCGCCCTCGGCGCCCAGGCCCACCAGGACCTGCCGTTCGAACAATTGGTGGAACGGCTCGAGCCAGCGCGTAACCTGAGCCACACGCCGTTGTTCCAGGTGATGTTCAACCATGCCAGCGATGCCCGCCGGGACCTGTCGGCGTTGCCGGGCCTGAGCCTGGAGCCACTGACCTGGGACTCAGGCACTGCGCAATTCGACCTGACCCTGGACACTTTTGAATACGCCGATGGCCTCAGCGCCGCGCTGACCTATGCCAGCGACTTGTTCGAACCGAGCACCATCGCCCGCCTCGGCGAGCACTGGCTGAACCTGTTGCGCGCCATCGTTGCCAACCCGACGCAGCGCATCGCCGAACTGCCGATGCTGGACGGGGCGCAGCGGCGCTTGATCGTCGAGGACTGGAACCGCACCTACGCCGATTACCCGAACCATCTCCCGGTGCATCAGTTGATCGAAGCCCAGGTCGAGCGTGACCCCCACGCCGAGGCGCTGGTATTCGAAGGGCAGTCGCTGAGCTATGCCCAGCTCAACGCCCGCGCCAACCCGTTGGCCCACGCCTTGATCGCCCGCGGCGTCGGCCCGGATGTGCTGGTGGGCATCTCGGTGCAGCGCAGCGTGGAAATGGTCGTTGGCCTGCTGGCGATCCTCAAGGCCGGTGGCGCCTACGTGCCGCTGGACCCGGACTACCCGCCGGAACGCCTGGCCTACATGATCGAGGACAGTGGCATCGAGCTGCTGCTGACCCAGAGCTCATTGCTCAATCAATTCTCGGCACCCTGTGGGAGCGAGCCTGTGGGAGCAAAGCTTGCTCGCGATGGCGGTAGTTCAGTCAATTGTGATGGTGGGTGTGCCGATGCTATCGCGAGCAAGCTTTGCTCCCACAGGCTCGATCCCACAGGAATTTGCGTTAACACGCTGGTATTGGACCAGGAGGGCGACTGGCTCGACGGCTATAGCTGCGAGACGCCCGTGACGCGGTTGGATGCGGAACACCTCGCCTACGTGATCTACACCTCCGGCTCCACCGGCAAGCCCAAGGGCGCTGGCAACAGCCATGGCGCGCTGACCAACCGCTTGTGCTGGATGCAACAGGCCTATGGCCTGGGGGCCGGTGACAGCGTCCTGCAGAAGACACCGTTCAGTTTCGACGTGTCGGTCTGGGAGTTCTTCTGGCCGTTGATGACCGGCGTGCGCCTGGTCGTCGCGGCACCGGGCGATCATCGTGACCCGCAAAAACTGGTCAGCCTGATCGAACGGGAAACCATCACCACCCTGCATTTCGTGCCGTCGATGCTGCAAGCGTTCGTGCTCGACGCCAACGTCAGCCGTTGCACCAGCCTGACTCGCATCGTCTGCAGCGGCGAAGCCTTGCCGGTGGATGCCCAGCAACAGGTGTTCGCCAAGTTGCCCAATGCCCGGTTGTATAACCTCTACGGTCCGACCGAAGCGGCCATCGACGTGACCCATTGGACCTGCCGTGACGAAGGGCGCGATGCGGTGCCGATTGGCGAGCCGATTGCCAACCTGATGACCTACATCCTCGACGATGAGCTGAACCCGGTACCGAGCGGCGTCAACGGCGAGCTGTACCTCAGCGGCCAGGGGCTGGCCCGCGGTTATCACCGTCGTCCCGAACTGACGGCCGAGCGTTTCGTCGCCAGCCCGTTCGTGGCCGGGGAGCGGCTGTACCGCACCGGTGACCTGGCGCGCTATCGTCCGGACGGGGTGATCGACTACATCGGTCGGATCGACCATCAGGTGAAGGTCCGCGGGTTCCGTATCGAGTTGGGGGAAATCGAAGCACGCTTGCTCGAACACGGGGCGGTGCGCGAAGCGGTGGTGGTGGCCCAGGACAGCCGCAGTGGCAAGGTGCTGAGCGGCTACGTGGTCGCCCAGGCCGAGGCAATCGGCGATTGGACGCAATTGCGTGAAGCGCTCCTGGCCCATTTGCGCCTGAGCCTGCCGGAACACATGGTGCCGACGCACCTGACCCGCCTGGAACACATGCCACTGAGCCCGAACGGCAAGCTCGACCGCAAGGCGCTGCCGGCGCCGGACCTGGCCGAGCGCCAGGAGGCGTTCACCGCACCGGTCAACGCCATCGAGCGGACGCTGGTGCAGATCTGGCAAGGGGTGCTCGGCGTCGAGCGGGTGGGCACCGCCGACAACTTCTTCGCCCTGGGCGGCGACTCGATCAACTCGATCCAAGTGGTCAGCCGGGCACGTGCCCAAGGCATTGGCCTGACCCCCAAGGACCTGTTCCTGCACCAGAACATCCAGGCCCTGGCGCGGGTCGCCACGGCGGCCGATGAAGCGCTGATCGACCAGGAGCCGGTCACCGGCGACAGCCCGCTGGTGCCGATGCAGCACGGGTTCTTCGCCAGCGATATCCCGCACCGCGACCACTGGAACCAATCGGTCCTGCTGACCCCGCGCGAACCGCTGGACATCGCGCACCTGCAACAGGCCCTCGCTCACGTGGTGGCCCATCACGATGCCCTGCGCCTGCGGTTCACCCAGGCCGACGATGGCCGATGGCACGCCAGCCATCAGGCCATGGATGAGCAGCCCCTGGAGATTTGGCAGCGCACCGCGCAGGACGCCGCCGGGATCATTGCCATCGCCGACCAGGCGCAACGCAGCCTCGACCTGCAACACGGCCCGTTGCTGCGTTGCAGCCTGATCGCGGTGCAGGACGGCAGTTCGCGCCTGCACCTGGCGATTCATCACCTGGTCATGGACGGCGTGTCGTGGCGGGTGCTGCTGGAAGACCTGCAAAACGTCTATCGCCAACTGCGGGCGAACCAGGCGCCGGCCTTGCCGGGCAAGTCCACGGCGTTCAAGGCCTGGGCCGCCCGGTTGCAGGACTACGCCCACAGCGAAACCCTGAACAAGGAACTGGATTACTGGGTCGGGCAACTGGACCAGCCCTTGCCGCCGTTGCCACGGGCCCGTCCCGAGGGCAGCCAGGCCGCGGCCCATGGTCGTTCGGTGAGCACGCGCCTGGATGCCAACCAGACCCAGCGTTTGCTCAAGCAAGCGCCGACGGCCTATCGCACCCAGGTCAACGATTTGCTGCTCAGCGCACTGGCGCAAGTGGTCTGCCAATGGACCGGGCAACCGGCCTGCCTGGTGCAACTCGAAGGCCATGGCCGCGAAGAACTGTTCGAGGGCATCGACCTGAGCCGCACCGTCGGTTGGTTCACCAGCCTGTTCCCGGTGTTGCTGACGCCGGCGAGCGATCCTGCCGAGTCGATCAAGCGGGTCAAGGAACAACTGCGCGCAGTGCCGAACAAGGGCTTGGGCTATGGCGTGCTGCGTTACCTCGGTGCCGAAGCGGTCCAACAGCGGTTGGCAAAACTGCCGCCAGCGCGCATCACCTTCAACTACCTGGGGCAATTCGACCAGAGCTTCGATGAGCAGGCGCTGTTCGTGCCGAGTGAGGAGGGCAGTGGCGCAGGGCATGGCGATGATGTGGCGCTGGGCAACTGGCTGACCATCGATGGTCGGATCTTCAATGGTCAGTTGTCCCTCGATTGGACCTTCAGTGGCGATGTCTTCGACGAGGCCACGCTCCAGCAGTTGGCCGATGCCTACGCGGTGGCGTTGCAGCAACTGATCGACCATTGCTGCACCGACGGGCACTTGGGCCTGACACCTTCCGACTTCCCGCTGGCGCGCCTGAGCCAGGCGCAACTCAACGGCCTGCCGGTGCCGGTGGCGCAGGTGGAGGACATCTATCCGCTGTCGCCGATGCAGGACGGCATGCTGTTCCATACCCTGGCCGACGACAGCTCCGGCTTGTACATCAACCAGATCTGCCTGCCGGTGCATGGCCTGGACACGGAGCGTTTCGCCCGGGCCTGGACCTCGGTGATCGAGCGCGAGGACATCCTGCGCACCAGTTTCCACTGGCAGGATGGCTTGAGCGCACCGGTGCAAATCGTCCATCGCCAGGTTGAGTTGCCGTTGCAGGTCGAAGACTGGCGTGGACAGGACATCAGCGAGCAGGCGATCAGCGCCCGGGCGACTGCCGATTACCTGGCCGGTTTCGACTTGAGCCGCGCGCCCCTGCAACGGGTGCTGTTGCTGCGCCTGGACGATGATCGCTATCAGATGATCTGGACCTGCCACCACATCCTCATGGATGGCTGGAGCAGTTCGCGGTTGTTCGGTGAAGTGTTGCAGTTCTACGCCCACGGGCAGGTGCCCAGCCGCAACGGTCGCTACCGCGAGTTCATCGAATGGCTGCAACGCCAGGACCAGGGTGCGCTGGAACGCTTCTGGCGCAGCCGCCTCGACGCCCTGGAACAGGCGACCTCTCTCAACCAGGCGATGTTCCCACGGCATGTCGAGGCATTGCCGGGGCACGAGGCGCTGTATTCGCGCTGGGACGTGACGCAGACCGCTCGCCTGCAACAGGCCTGTCGCGCCTTGCAGATCACCCCGAATACCTTGATCCAAGGGGCGTGGCTGCTGTTGCTGCAACGCTTTACCGGGCAGGACACCGTGGTCTTCGGCGCCACCGTCGCCGGGCGTCCGGCGGGGCTGGTCAACGCCGACAACATTCTCGGCCTGTTCATCAACACCTTGCCGGTGATCCAGACCCTGGACCCCGAGCAGCCACTGGATCAATGGCTGCAACAGTTGCAGGCCTACAACCTCGACCTTCGTGAGCATTCCCATGCGCCACTGGCGGACATCCAGCGCTGGTCGGGCCTGGGCGGGCAGGGCTTGTTCGACAGTATCATCGTGTTCGAGAACTACCCCATCGACGAACGCCTGGGCGACCAGCAGGACACCGGCCTGAGCTTCGGCGAGTCGCGCAATCATGACGTGACCAACTTCCCGATGGACCTGGCGGTCAACCTGGGCGAAACGCTGTCCATCGAGTACCTGTTCCTGCGCAACGCCTTCAGCGTCGAAGCGGTGGAGCGCATCCGCCGGACCATGGAAGACACCCTGGAAGCGATGATCCATGCACCCCACGCGCGCCTGGGCAATCTGCAACGTTTGTCGGTGCAAGAGTGGCAGGCCTTCGAACAATGGAGCGCGGCGCCGAAAGGCGACTATCAGCCGCAGCTGTTGCCGGAACTGATTGGCCGCCATGCCCAGTCGCGTCCGCAGGCCACGGCGCTGGTGTGTGGCGACGACGCGCTGGACTATGGCGAGCTGGAGCGCCGGGCCAACCGCCTGGCCCACCGCTTGATCGAACTCGGCGCCGGCCCGGAAGTGGTGGTCGGCGTGGCCCTGGAGCGTTCGGTGGACATGGTCGTGGCGCTGCTGGCAGTGATGAAAAGCGGCTCGGCGTATGTGCCGCTGGACATCGATTATCCACCCGAGCGCCTGGCGTTCATGATCGAAGATTCGGCCATGGCGCTGTTGCTGACCCACAGCCGGGTACAGGGGCGCTTGCCGGATCTCGACGGCTTGGCGCGCCTGGCCATCGACGGTTTCGACAGCCGTGGCTACAGCGATCAGCCGCCGCGTAGCGGTTTGCTCGGCGGCAACCTGGCCTACCTGATCTACACCTCGGGTTCCACCGGTCGACCCAAAGGCGTCGCCGTGGCGCACGGGCCGATGAGCATGCATTGCCAGGCCATCGCCGGGCTGTATGACATGGACGAGCACACTCGTGAGCTGCATTTCATGTCGTTCGCCTTCGACGGCGCCCATGAACGCTGGTTGAGCACGTTGCTGCGCGGCGGCACCCTGGTGATTCGCGACGGCGCGCTGTGGACGCCGGAGCAGACCTTCGACGCCTTGCACCGCCATGGCATTACCATCGCCTGCTTCCCGCCGGCCTACCTCAAGCAACTGGCCGAATTCGCCGCCAACAGCCCACTGGCGCCACCGCCAGTGCGGGTGTACTGCTTCGGTGGCGATGCGGTGCCGGACCAGACCTTCGAGCAGGTGAAGGCAGCGCTGCGTCCGCAATTCTTCACCAACGGCTACGGCCCGACGGAAACCGTGGTCACCCCCATGCTGTGGAAGGTGCCGGCCAGCGAACGTTGCGAAGCCGCCTACGCGCCGATCGGGCGTGCGGTGGGCGAGCGCGCCTTGTATGTGCTCGATGACCACCTCAACCCGTTGCCGCCGGGCATTGCCGGCGAGTTGTACATCGGTGGCGCGGGCATCGCCCGTGGTTATCATCGTCGCCCGGACCTGAGTGCCGAGCGCTTCGTGCCGGACCCATTCGGCCAGCCGGGCGATCGCCTGTACCGCAGCGGCGACCTGGTGCGCCAGCGCGCCGACGGCGTGCTCGATTACGTCGGGCGTATCGACCACCAGATCAAGGTGCGGGGCTTCCGCATCGAACTGGGGGAAGTCGAGGCCAGCCTGCGGCAACTGGACGATGTCAGCGATGCGTTGGTGATCGCCCGCGACAGCGCCTCGGGCAAGCAACTGATCGGCTACGTGGTCACCCCCGACGGTGTGGCCATCGGCGATCGGCTCAAGGCTGAACTGCGGGTGCAATTGCCGGACTACATGGTGCCGGCCCAGGTTATCTGCCTGGAGGCGTTGCCGGTCACGCCAAACGGTAAGCTCGATCGCCAGGCCCTGCCGGAGCCGGAGTTCAAGGGCGCCGAGTATGTGCCGGGGCGCAACCGCGATGAGCAACTGTTGGCCGAGGTCTGGGCTGATGTGTTGCAAGTCGAGCGGGTGGGCATCACCGACAATTTCTTCGAGTTGGGCGGTGACTCGATCCTCAGCCTGCAAGTGGTCTCGCGGGTGCGCAACCATGGCGAGCTGAAGATGGAGCTCAAGCTGCGGGACCTGATGCGCGGCCAGACCATCGAGGCGATTTTCGACCAGCGTTCGAACACGCTCGCCATGACGGCCGAGGATGTGACCCAGGTGGCCGCCGAAGGACAGTTCAACCTGATTCCGATCCAGCAGTGGTGGTTCGACCAGCGCATGAACGAACCCCATCACTACAACCAGGCACTGATGCTGCGGGCCCGCCAGGGGTTGAACCTGACGGCACTGGAATTGGCATTGCGCGGCATGATGCAGCAGCACGACGCCTTGCGCCTGCGCTTCAGCGAAGTTGGCGGGCGTCATCTGCAGCATTACCAGGCGTTGGCAGAAATGCAGGCGCAGTGGGCCAGCGAACCCTTGTTGTGGCAGCACAGCGTGGCCGATGAAGCCGAGCTGGAGTTGTACGCCGAACAGGTGCAACGCAGCCTCGATCTGCACAACGGCCCGGTGTGGCGCACGGCACAGGTGACCTTGGGCAACGGTGAAATTCGCGTGCTGATGGTCATTCATCACCTGGTCATCGACACGGTGTCGTGGCGTTTGCTGCTGCAGGATTTGCAGACGGCTTATACGGCCTACAGTGAAGGCCAGGCGCCGAACCTGCCGATTCGCACCAGCAGCTACCGGGCCTGGGCCGAGGGCCTGCAAGCCTATGCGCTGGATTATCCGGCGCAGGAAAAAGCCTGGTGGCTGGAACAGATCGACCAACCGGGCAGCGAGTTGCCGTGTGACAACTTGCGGGGCAAGAACCAGGTGCAGTACCAGTCGGTCGCGCACATGAGCCTGTCGGAGCAGCACACCCAGCAGTTGCTCAAACAAGTGCCGGCGGTCTACCAGACGCAGATCAATGACGTGTTGCTGGCGGCGCTGAGCCGGGTGTTGTGCCGTTGGAGCCAGCAGCCTTCGGTGCTGATCCAGTTGGAGGGGCATGGTCGCGAGGACCTGCTCAAGGACATCGACCTGAGCCGCAGCCTGGGCTGGTTCACCAGCATGTTCCCGGTGCGCCTGGCCCCGAACCCTGAAGCCGATATCGGCACGTCGGTGCGGGCGGTGCAACGGCAATTGGCCGCGGTGCCGAACAAGGGCTTGGGCTACGGCGTGTTGCGCTACATGAGCGGCGAGCCAATGGCCGCCACCTTGGGGCGTGCGCCTCAGGCACGGGTGACGTTCAACTACCTGGGGCAGTTCGACCAGAGCTTCGATGACAAGGCATTGCTGGTGCCGGCGGCGGAAAGCTACGGCAGTTGCTACAGCCCCCATGCCGCGCTGGGCAACTGGCTGGAAGTGGTGGGGCAGGTGTACGACGGGCGCCTGGCGCTGCGTTGCATCTTCAGCACCCGCCGCTACCGTGCCGAGACTGTCGAGGGCTTGATGCGTGCGTACCAGGAAGAACTGGAAGCGTTGATCGAGCACTGCGTGGCGCAGGCGGCTTAAACCTTGGGGTGGGGCTGTGGGAGTTACACATGCCATGCCCCATCACCATTCCCATGTGGGAGCGAGCTTGCTCGCGATGGCGGTGCATCAGTCAACTCGATGTTGGCTGGACCAACGCTATCGCGAGCAAGCTCGCTCCCACAGGGTTCTGTGTCATTTCACAGATTCCATCGATTGTTCTTTCGTCCGAGATTTTCATAAGGAACCCCTGCGATGTCCCTGCATCCGGAACTCAATGCCTTCCTCGACCTGGCCGAAGAAAGCCAGGCCGAGGGTCCCGGGCCGTTTTACCTGTCGACGCCGGCCCAGGCCCGTGAGGCGTTCGAGCGCACCACGGTACAATTGCGCTGGAACGCTCCGGCGGATGTGCAGTGCGCCGCGCACTCATTCACGACCCGTGACGGCGCGACGCTGGCGCTGCGGCTGTACCGTCCCGCCACGGCTTCGACCCAGGCGCTGCCGGTGCTGGTGTACTTTCACGGCGGTGGTTATGTGGTCGGCAGCCTGGACTCCCACGACGGCGTCTGCCGCGAATTCTGTGCCCGGACACCCTGCGCGGTGTTGTCGGTGGGCTATCGCCTGGCCCCGGAACACACCTTCCCGACCCCGCTGAACGACGGCGCCGACGCCCTCGACTGGCTGGCCCGAAAGGCAGGCGCCGAAGGCCTGGACCTGAGCCGCGTGGCGTTCGGCGGCGACAGCGTCGGCGCGACCCTGGCGACGGTGCTGGCGCTGCAATCGGCCTTGGAACCCGCCTTGCTGGCGGTCAAGCCGTGCTTTCAATTGCTCTGCTACCCGGTGACCGATGCGTCCGCCAGCAGCCCGTCCACCGAGTTGTTCGGCGAAGGTTATCTGCTGGGGAGCGAAACCCTCGAGTGGTTCTACCGGCACTACGCCAATGAGCCCACCGATCGCCTGGACTGGCGTTTCTCGCCCTTGCTGGCGCCCGGTTGCCCAGGCCTGGCCCCGGCCCTGATCGCCCTGGCCGGCCATGACCCGCTGCTCGACGAAGGTCGCGCCTACGCCCGGCGTTTGCAGGCGCAGGGGGTGAGCGTGGAACTGATCGAATACACCGGCCTGATCCACGACTACCTGCGCTTGCAGAGCGTGGTGCCGGAGATTGACGAGGTGTATGGGCAGTTGAGCCAGGCGCTGCGGATTGCACTGACCGCCTGAGGGCCCACCATTCCCTGTGGGGTCACGCCACAGCCCCCCTGTGGGAGCGGGCTTGCTCGCGAAAGCGGTGGGTCAAACGACATCGATGTTGACTGTGCTGTCGTCTTCGCGAGCAAGCCCGCTCCCACAGTTGTGTTTGGGTGGTCTGAGGATTTGCATACGCCACAAATCCCTTGTGGGAGCGAGCCTGCTCGCGAAAGCGGTGGGGCAGCCGGCATCTGAAGTGACTGAAACACCGCATCGCGAGCAGGCTCGCTCCCACAGGGTATTGCCCATGTACCGTATTGGTAGGCACAAAAAAACCGGGCCAGGCCCGGTTTTTTTGTGTGCGGTGTTGCTTAGAAGTCGTAGGTCACGTCCAGCGAGGCCACGCGTTCCTGGCCGTAGTAGCAGCCGAACGAGTAGTTGCAGTTGGACACGTATTCGCGGTCGAAGACGTTCTGCACGTTCAGGCTGGTGGTGACGCCACGCAGGCTCGAGGTGGCCTTGCCCATGTCATAGCTGATGGTGGTGTCGAACACGGTGTAGGCTGGGACGTCGAACGAGTTGTCCGCGTCGCCAGGTTTACGCCCGGTATAGCGGACCCCCGCGCCAAAGGTCAGACCATTGAGCGATGCTTGGATGAAGTGGTAGTCAACCCATAAGGTGGCGGAGACAGGAGCCTGTTGTTCGCTGCGGTTGTCCTGGTAGCCCCACTGATCTTTGGTATAGAACGAATCGAGGTAGGTCGCGGCAGCCATCACATCAATATTGTTGATCGCGGATTTGACCTCCAGCTCAACGCCGCGGGAGCGGATCTCACCTGTCTGAGACTCGTACCCAGGGTTGTCCAAATCCTGAGTCTTCACGTTCTTCTGTTCGATCTGAAACACCGAGGCAGTGATCAGGGTTTTGTCGAACGGCTGGTACTTCACGCCCACTTCGTATTGCTCACCCTCGGTCGGCTTGAAGACATTGCTGTTAGCGTCCGTGCCCGTGGTCGGCAGGAAGGATTCCGAGTAGCTGATGTAGGGCGCCAGGCCGAAATCGGTGACATAGGTCAGGCCGATCCGGCCGGTGAACTTGTTGTCACGCAGTGAGGAAACAGTACCTGCCAGCAGGTCCTTGTTGTCCACTTCGGCCCAGTCCTGGCGGCCACCCACGGTCAGGATCCACTTGTCCAGCTTGATCTGGTCTTGCAGGTAGACGCCGGTCTGGCGAACGGTGTTGTCCCATTGGGTGTCCAGCGTCGGGGTCACGTCGCTGGTGTCGTAGTTGTTGTTATTGCCGTACAGGTCGATTGGCGCACCTGTGATGTTGTAGCCCTTGTATTTACGGTTGAAGTGGCGATAGTCCACGCCCGCCAGGGTGGTGTGCTCGAGGGCGCCGGTGTTGAATTTGTATTCCAGGTTGTTATCGACGGTGTAGGCGGTGTTGTGCTGCTGCCAGTCGAGTTTGTTGCGAGTGGCCTGGGTCTGGTCATTCCCAACGAAACCACGCAGGTAGAAGCCCCGATACTGGTCACGCACATCGGTGTAACGAGCCGTGGAGCGGAACGTCAGGTCATCGGTGAGGTTGTGGCTGAAGTCGTAGCCGAGAACGAACTGCTCACGCTTGTAGTCGTTCCACCGCGTGTCGCCGGAAAAAAAGTCCCGGTCGATCCGCTGGCCGTTGGGGCCGCGCTTCAGGGAGCCGATCATCGGCAGGGCTTGATAGTCCTCCAGGCCGTCATCGCGCTGGATCTGCGCCAGCACCGTCAACGAAGTGTCTTCGTTGGGTGCCCAGGTCAGGCTTGGCGCCAGCAGCATGCGTTCGCTGTGGGTGTGATCGACTTGTTGGTTGCCTTTTTTCGCCACGCCGATGACGCGGTAGCTGAATTCCTTTTGATCGTCGATTGGGCCGCTGGTGTCGAACGCGCCGTTGACCCGGTCGTAGCTGCCCGCGCCCAGTTTGATCTGGCTGCGCTGTTCAGTGGTCGGTCGCTTGGAGACCATGTTGATCAAGCCGCCGGGCTGGTTCTGTCCGTACAGCACCGATGAGGGGCCTTTGAGCACTTCGATGCGCTCCAGGGTATACGGATCGATTTGCGGCGCGCCGCCCAGGCTGCCGGCATAGGGCAGGTAGGCACCGTCGAGGTACAGCTGTGTCGGCGCGAACCCGCGGCTGGTGATTTCATCGGCGATGGTGTTGCGGTCGGTGAAGCCGCTGGTGTCCAGGCCCGGCGTGTAGCGCAAGGCCTGGGTCAGGTTGCGTGCGCCCTGGACGGCGATCTGGTCGGCGGTGACCACGTTGATGGTCTGCGGGATCTCCAGGATCGGTGTGTCGGTCTTGGTGCCGGTGGCGCTGCGGGTGGCGACGTAGCCGTCCACCGGGCCGTAGGCCGATTCCGCAGATTTACCGGTGATGGTGGTGGCGCCCAGTTCCAGCGAATCGCCCGCCGTCCTGGCGCGCACGCTGGCCGTGTTGCCCTGGATAGTGAACATGACGCCGGTCCCCACCAGCATCTGCGACAACGCTTGCGCCGGCGACAACCGGCCACTGACCGGCTGGCTGCGCAGGCCCTGGACATCATCGGCGCTGTAGAGCACTTGCATGTTCGTTTGATTGCTCAACGCCTGCAGGGCACTCGCCAGCGACTGCGCCGCAATGTTCAGATCGACTTCCTGTGCCTGGACCTGCGCGCTGAACGGCATGGCCAGTGCCAGGCTGAACGCGGTGGCGCTGAAGCCTGGTTGCAACAGGCGGCGCATGATCAGTGCCTTGGTAAAACGTGGAATCCCCGGAGTTGCTGGCATGTGTTTCACTCTTGCAGGTTTTAGTTTTAATAGGGTGTAGTTGTGATCAATTCTTAATTAGGACGCACCACCCCAGAAAAACCAGAATGAGAATCGTGATTATTTACGCGGGTTGCAGTTCGGTGATGACGCGGCCGGCTTCCATGCGCACCAATTGGTCGGCCACGTCGAAGTAACGATCGTCGTGGGAAATCACGATGATGGTCTTGCCCAGGCGCTTGAGATCCGGCAGCAACTCCGTGTAGAAAATCCGCCGGAAGGTCGGGTCCTGGTCGGCGGCCCATTCGTCGAAGACCAGCACCGGACGCTCTTCCAGCCATGCATTGACCAGCGCCAGGCGCTTGCGCTGGCCGGTGGACAGGTCGGTGGTGGTGAAGGCGCCGTCGCGCACGCTGACCTTGTGGGCGATCTCCAGGCGTTGCAGGTATTGGTTGGCGTCGTCCGGGATATGGGTGTCGCCCTGGACGATGTCGTCGAACAGGTAGTAGTCGGCAAAAATCGTCGTGAACAACTGGCGATAGTCATCGCGGGTCACGGCCGTCACGGCGTGGTCGTTGAGACGGATTTCCCCTTGCTGCGGCGCGTAGAGGCCCAACAGCAGCTTGATCAGCGTGGTCTTGCCACAGCCGTTTTCACCGACGATGAAGACGATGTCGCCCTGGTTGATCTTCAGGTTCACCGGCCCCAGGCGGAACGGCGTGGCGCCTTCCACCGCCGGGAAGCTGTAGGCCACATTGCTCAGTTCCAGCGTCTGCACCGGCGTTTTCGGCTGGCCCTGGTCGTTGAGTAGCAAGTGCGGTTCCGGGGATGAAAACTGTTCCGACAATTCGGCGATGCGACGGAAGGCGATCTGCGCACGACTGACGATGGGCAGGGTGCCGATCAGGTGTTCCAGCGGGCCTTTCATGTACAGCAACACCAGCACGAAACCGCTCATCACCGCTTTGTCGGCGCTCGGCCACAGCGACTGCAGGGCCAGGGCCAGGCCGATCACCACGAAGAACAGCATCGAGCCGAAGGTCTTGGCGATCACGAAAATGTTCACCGAGCGGATCTGCGTGTCGCAGATCTTGTTGGCGGTGTGCTCGATGCCCGAGACGAACATGCGGTGCCGACGGGGGCGATGGATGCGCAGCTCCTTGGCGCCTTCGGCGATGGCGTTGTAGTGCTTCTGCAATTCGTCCTCGGAATCGCGAGCCTCCATGAAGCCCTTGATCCCACGACCGCGGGCGATGTACTGCACCACGGTGCCGATGATGATTGCCACGACCATCATCAGGAACATCGGCCACGACAGCATCGCCAGGTAACCCATGCAACCGAGGGTGACGGTCAGAGAAATGGCGAGCGGGGCGAAGGCGAAGGCGAAGTCGCTGATGGTGTCGACGTCGTGGGTCAGCACCGGGATCAGGCGATGGCTGCGGTAGCGTTCGATCTGCTGGATGGGCGCCGACAGGACTTTTTCCCCCAGCTCCTTGCGCAGCTTGGCGATGATCTTCTGGCCGACGTAGTTGGTGCCGATGTCGGAACAGATGGAACTGACCAGAGCCAGCAGGCACAACCCGGCGAACACCCCCACCACGGTGTGGCTCAGCCCGCTTTCGGCATGCAGCACCTTGTTGATGGTCGCCAGCAGCACGGTCACGCTGAGGCCACCGACCATGCCCAGCAGGATGGCGCCGATGACAATCAGCCGGAAGGGTTTGAGCAGGGTGAACAATTCATTGATCACCCCGCGTTTTGGTTGGCTCATGGAGGTTTCCTGCTAGATGAAAAGGGCGAACGCCATCGCGGGGCATTCACCGCATGGGCTGGAGGACGGCGGCACGCCGGGTTGGAGCGCGCCCACCTGTAGAACGATTGGATGGGAAGGGGATTTAGCGAGGAGCTGCCTGACACACATTATTGTGGCGGGGGAGCTTGCTCCCGCTCGGTTGCGCAGCGACCGCAAAATCTTGGGGCCGCTTCGCCCGAAGCGTCGGACCGGCCCAGCGGGAGCAAGCTCCCTCGCCACCGTTGTGTTCGCAACCCTGGTATTGGCTGTGTTCATGGAATCCAGGATTAAAAAGGCCGGCGCCTAACAGAGCCGGCCTTTTTTTATCTTTTTCGCGAATGATAAGTAAAGTCATTCCGGTTTTGGCAGACGCTGCGTCTTACTTAGGTATGTGGGCAAATCGGGTCGGCCACGCACTGACACATTGCCCTGAGGCAATCGACCGTTCGGGTTCACAGGTGCTGGCGAGCGGCGGGCCCTTAGGCCCCATGGACTTTTACTTCGACCAATAATAGAGAGCACGATGTCATCCATTCATGAGTTGAAACCTCTGTTCAAGGCACTCGTCATGTCCCGCGGCCTGCGCTCGCGGCGGGTGTTGGCCGGTCTGGGGTTGGTCTGCGTACTGCCCCTCAGCGCTCAGGTGATGGCAGAAGACGTCAGCATCAACATTCCTGCGCAACCGCTGCCGCAGGCACTGCAAGCGTTCGGTCAGCAGACTAACCAGCAAGTGATCTACAACGCTGGCGACGTGGCCGGGCTGAAAAGCACCCGCGTCAGCGGCACAATGAGCCCGCAGGCGGCCATCGCCGAATTGCTCAAGGGCACTGGCGTGCGCTACAGCCTCGAGGGCAATACCCTGATGCTGATGCGCGGCCCTGCCACGGGAGGCCTTGAGCTGGGTGCGACCACCATCAGTGCCGCGTCGGTGGACGCGACCACCGAAGGCAGCAACTCATACACCAGCAACGCCGTGACCATTGGCAAGGGGACTCACACCCTCAAGGAAATTCCCCAGTCGATCACCGTGATGACGCGCAAGCAGATGGATGACCAGAACCTGGTCAGCCTCAAGGACGCCGTCAACCAGACCACCGGCATCGTCGGTCTGCAGGGCGTCGGCCAAGGCATGATCCTGTCGTCACGCGGTTTCCAGATCGACGATTGGCAATACGATGGTGTGCCGATCCTGCGTAACAACTATTCGCTGGGCAACTGGGCGACCCAGGACCTGATCTTCTTCGACCGCCTGGAAATCATGCGCGGCGCGGCCGGCCTGCTGCAAGGCACTGGCAGCCCCGGTGGTGCCGTCAACCTGGTGCGCAAGCGTGGCCAGCATGCACCGACCGTTACCCTGACCGGCAAGGCCGGTTCCTGGGATCACTACGGTCTGCAATTGGACGCTGGCGGCCCACTGAACCAGGCCGGCAACATCCGCGGCCGCGTCGTCATCGATGAAGACCAGAGCAACTCGTTTGTCGACTATGCGTGGAACAAGACCCACTCGCTGTACGGTGCGTTGGACGTCGATCTGAGCGAAGACACCACCCTGGGCTTCGCGGTCAGCCAATCGAATGGCGAATCGCGCGGCAACATCCGTGGCCTGCCACGCTACGCCAACGGTTCGATGCCGGACGTGTCGCGTTCGACCTATACGGGCGCGCGTTGGAACCGTTCGGAAATCGAGGTCACTACCTACTACACCGACCTGGAGCATCGGTTCAACGAGGACTGGGCGTTCAAGGTGGGTGCCGTGTACATGACCGAAGACAACCAGGCGAAAAACCAGCGAGTGCAAAGGCTTGGCGGTCTCAACCCTGATGGCAGTGGCGTGCAATATGCCGACTTCGTGACTGATTTCCAGTCCACGAAGTCCGGTCTGGACATGAACCTGACCGGCAAGTTCGAAGCCTTGTCGATGGAGCAGGAAGTCATGCTCGGCGGCAACTTCTCGCAGTTGGAGACGGATGATAAATTCGCCCGTACATTCAACCCCACCAGCGACTCCATCTTCGACCTGAACAATGACCGGCCGGACATCAGCTACGAGAGTCTGATCGCTGCGGGCGGGCGGGGCACCCTCAGCAAATACGATATCCGCCAGAAGGGTGTGTATGGCACCTGGCGCGTGAAGCCTATCGATGATCTGACGCTGGTGCTGGGTTCCCGGGTCAGCTGGTATGACTTCAGCTACAAATCGAGAACCGAAGACTCAGCCGGTATTACCCCATACACGGCAAGCACCGGAACTGAAACCGGAGTGGTCACGCCCTACGGCGGTATCATCTATGACCTGAGCCGTGAGTGGGCGGTGTACGCCAGCTACACTGATGTGTTCCAGCCCCAGACCGAGGTCGATACCAGCGGTTCGGTGCTCAAGCCCATCGTTGGCACCAACTACGAAGTCGGCCTCAAGGGTGAGCTGATGGACGGTCGGGTCAATACCTCCCTGGCCATCTTCCGTTACGATCACGAGAACCGTGCTATCGAAGACACCGCCGGAGGGATGGTATGTGAGGGCGGGTATTGCTCGGCTGCCTCGGGGAAAGTGCGCAGCCAGGGTTTCGATGCCGAAATCAGTGGTGAAGTGGTAGACAATCTGCAGTTGTTCGCGGGCTACACCTACAACACCACCAAGTACCTGGAGGAGCCGGGGAAGGAAGGTGTTGTCTTCAGTAGCTGGACGCCGAAACACATGCTGCGGGTGTGGGGTAACTACCAACTGACCGGCGATTGGAGCCGCGTCAGCGCTGGCCTGGGCTTTACCACCCAAAGCCACACACTGGTTTACCAAGAAAAGACCGACATACCGGGTTATACCGTGTGGAATGCTCGTATTGGCTACCAGCTGACGCCGGAAATTGCTTTGGCGCTCAATGCCAACAACCTGTTTGACAAGACGTACATAACGTCCGCTTACAACCAGCTCGATGGCAACAATAACTTCGGTGATCCGCGGAACCTGATGTTCTCGGTGAAGTACACCCCGGAGTTCTGATTCTTGCGGGAATGAAAGAGACCCGCCTTGTGGGTAGTGTTGGTCACTCAAAAACGGTGCTTCTTCAGAAATGGGACGCGCCGTTTTTTTTGGGTTTTTTTGGGATGGGGGGGTGTGTATATCCGTTGCTGCGGTAACGGCGGCTTATGGTTTCGCCCTTACGGCGAGTCACTTTCGAAAAGCGCGAAAGTAACCAAAGCGCTTCTGCCCCACCACTTGGTGCCTCGCTTAGGCTCGGCATGCCCTCACTCCGGCATTGCTCCGTGGGCCGCCGCGAAGGGCCATCCATGGCCCAGCGCGGCTATCCCGGCATCCATGCCGGGATGCCCACTGCGCAATGCCTGCATTCGGCCATCGTGGTTAACGGGGCGCCCGAGATCAACGTCCGAAACGAGGCGGCCTGATAGCCGACCTGGTTCTTAGTGGTATCGCGTTTTTTCTGTGGGAGCGGGCTTGCTCGCGAAGGCGGCGTTACAGTCAATGAAGAGGGTGGATGTGCCTGCCTCTTCGCGAGCAAGCTCCACCACAGAAGGACTCCGGGTGCACACGGATATTGTGGCTGCTGGAGATCCAATGTGGGAGCGAGCCTGCTCGCGAAGGCGCGGTTACAGTCAACGACGATGTTGGATGTGCTGGCCTCATCGCGAGCAAGCTCGCTCCCACAGAAGGACTCCGGGTGCACATGGAGTTTGTGGCTGCTGGAGATCCAATGTGGGAGCGGGCTTGCTCGCGAAGGCGGAGTTACAGTCGATGAAGATGTTGGATGTGCCGGCCTCATCGCGAGCAAGCTCGCACAGAAGGACTCCGGGTGTACACGGAGTTTGTGGCTGCTGAAGATCCAATGTGGGAGCGGGCTTGCTCGCGAAGGCGGGGTTACAGTCGATGAAGAGGGTGGATGGCCGGCCTCTTCGCGAGCAAGCTCGCTCCCACAGAAGGACTCCGGGTGCACACGGATATTGTGGCTGCTGAAGATCCAATGTGGGAGCGGGCTTGCTCGCGAAGGCGGGGTTACAGTCAACGACGATGTTGGATGTGCTGGCCTCATCGCGAGCAAGCTCGCTCCCACAGAAGGACTCCGGGTGCACACGGATATTGTGGCTGCTGGAGATCCAATGTGGGAGCGAGCCTGCTCGCGAAGGCGCGGTTACAGTCGATGAAGATGTTGGATGTGCCGGCCTCATCGCGAGCAAGCTCGCACAGAAGGACTCCGGGTGTACACGGAGTTTGTGGCTGCTGAAGATCCAATGTGGGAGCGGGCTTGCTCGCGAAGGCGGGGTTACAGTCGATGAAGATATTGGATGTGCCGGCCTCATCGCGAGCAAGCTCGCACAGAAGGACTCCGGGTGTACACGGAGTTTGTGGCTGCTGAAGATCCAATGTGGGAGCGGGCTTGCTCGCGAAGGCGGGGTTACAGTCGATGAAGAGGGTGGATGTGCCGGCCTCTTCGCGAGCAAGCTTTGCTCTCACAGGGGGCGCCTACATATCCCGCGCCACCCGAAAACCGATCCAGTCGCCGCGGTCGCCTGGCACCAGTGCGTTGCGGTTGCCGGAGCGGGAGAACACTGGCGCCTCGCCCCAGTCGTTGCCGCGGATGCGTTTGAATTCGCACTTGCCGGTCAGCCAGGCGCTGCCGTCGCTCGGGGCGCCCACGTAGTTTTCGTTGTAGCAATCGGCGGTCCATTCGTAGATGTTGCCGTGCATGTCATACACGCCGAAGGCGTTGGGTGCGAAGCTGCCGGCCGGGGCGGTGAAGTTGTAGCCGTCGGCCGCGCCGTAGGTGTTGGCGTGCTGGGCGATGCTGTATTCCTTGCCCTCGTCGAACGGGAAGGGGAACGGCCCGGTGCTGCCGCCGCGTGCTGCGTACTCGCGCAGGGATTCGCTGACCAATCGGTATTGCTTGCCGGTTTTTTTCGACAACCACGCGACGTAGGCATTGGCCTCGGCGAAGTCCATGCACACCGCCGGGTGCCGGTCGGTGTATTGCTTGCGTGGGTCGCTGCCCTGGTAGTCGGGGATGCCGGCCTTGCAGGCCCGGCCGGGGCGCTCATCGCCGTCGGGCATTGTGTAGCCGGTATCGCGCAGGTAGGCGAACCATTCGCCCTTGAGCACCTGGAAGCGACTGATCGCCAGCGGTTTGGCGAACGTCACCGGGTGCATCGGGCCTTCGTCGGGCTCGCGGCCTACTTCGTCTTCCGGGGTGCCCATCTGGAAGGTGCCGGTGGGCAGCACGACCATTTCCGGGCAGTCCTTGCAGTCGCGAAAGACCTGGCCCGCTTGAGACGCCTGGGCGCCGGAGGGCAGCAGGGCGGCGACGGCCAGTGCCGGGAATAGCTTCAACAAAAAACTGTTCATCCATCTCTCTCGATAAGTCAGGTTCAGAGTGTCTTGCCCAGCAAGCCCATGAAGCGATCGATCTCGGCTTCGGTGTTGAGCAGCCCCGGCGCGGTGCGGACCACCGGCCCCGCATCGCGATGCACGGCGTCGGCGATTACGCGGTTCTTCATCAGGTAAGCGGCGACCTCGTCGCTGTCGCGGTCCTTGACCCGGAAGAAGGTGAAACCGGCGGACAGGTCTGGGCTCAGCGGGGTGACCAGTTCGATCTGCGGCTGTGCCAGCAGCTGTTTTTTCAAATAGCTATTGAGGGCATGGATGCGCGCCTGCACCTCGGCCTTGCCCAATTGCAGGTGCAACTTGAACGCCTCGTCCGCCGCCCAGCGATGCTCGAAAGCGTGATAACCACCTGGGGTCATGGTGGTGGAAAACGCCGTGGCTTCGGAGAAGGTCGGGATGATTGGCGTGACGTACTTGAGCTCTTCGCTGCGGCTGCACACCAGGCCCGTGCCGCGTGGGCCGAACATCCACTTGTGGGTGCCGGCGATGAAAAAGTCGCAATTCATGGCGGGGAAACTGAGGTCTTCGACGCCGAAGCCGTGCACGCCGTCCACCACATAAATGATCCGCTGTTCATCGCTGCGGCCCTGGTTGTACTTGTCCACCAGGGCGCCGATCTTGTCGATCGGCAGTTTCACACCGCTGCCCGAGTGCACCCAGGTCATGCCCAGCACCCGGGTCTCGGGGCGGATGTTGCGGTCGATGGCCGTGAGGATCTGTTCATGGCTGGCGTCGTGGGCGTTGTCGAACAGCTTGATCTTGCGCACCCGTGTTTCCGTCCGTTGGGTGCGCAGGTCGAGAATGGTGTGGGTGGCGTAGTGTTCGTGGACGGTGGTGAGGATTTCCTGGTCGGCCGCGACATGGGCGCCGCCGTAAATCATCGACAGGCCTTCGGTGGTGCTGCCGGTGAGGGCGATCTGCTTCGGGCTCGCTTGCAGGTAACGGCCGGCCCAGGTGCGGACGTTTTCCTCGCGTTCTTCGGTGACACCCAGGTCCCAGTCCATCAACAGCCCCGGGTTTTTATCCAGGGCGGCGCGGTGCCGGTCGATGGCCTCGCGCACCGGGCGCGGGTGGGTGGTGACCAGGAAATTGGAGAAGTGCAGATAGTCCGGGTCCTGGTTGAACAGCGAGCGCAACTGTACCCATTTGTCCTTGGACAGCGGTGGCAGTGGATCGGCGCTGGCCGTGACGGGCAGGCTGGCAGCGAGCGGCAGGCCGGCGGCGAGGATCCCGGCCTGCTTCAGGAAGGTGCGACGCTCGTTCATGGCTGGACGGCCTTCTGGGTCGAGGCGAGGGCGGGGCGGGCGGCTTTCTGGACCTGGTCCCAGACCCGCAGGAAATTGCCGCCCCACAGTTTGGCGATGTCGGCTTCGGAGTAGCCGCGGGTCAGCAGTTCGGCGGTGACGTTGCGGATGTCGCCGACGTTCTCCCAGCCTTCCACACCGCCGCCTTCGTTGAAGTCCGAGCTGATGCCGACGTGGTCGATGCCGATCTTGCGCACGGTGTAGTCGATGGCATCGCCCAGGTCCTTGAGGCTGGCCTTGGGCTCTTCTTCGAGGATGCCGTAGAGCTGGCCGGCGTATTCGCCGAATTTCTGTTCCGGCCAGGCGGCGATGATCGGGTCGCCGGGCATCAGCGCCATCGCCAGGTTGGGCAGCGGCGGCAGGTCGAAGCGTTCGCGCAGGGCGTTGAGCTTGTCCTGGGTCTTTTGCGTCAGCGGCCGCAGGTATTGAGAGAAACCGACGACCTGCACCACGCCGCCGCTGGCCTTGATCAGTTGCATTTCCTTGTCGCTGAGGTTGCGTGGAATGTCGACCATCGCCCGTGGCGCCGAATGGGAGGCCACCAGCGGCGTGCGGCTCAGTTGCGCGACTTGTTCCAGGGCCTGGGTCGACATCTGCGACACGTCGATGATCACGCCTAGGTCGTTCAGGCGCGTCACCGCTTGCTTGCCGATGTCCGACAGGCCGCCGAGGGCGTCGGGCGAGTCGTTGAAGAACGGCAGCGGACGGGAGGAGTCGGCCCAGTCGTTGTTGCCGATGTAGCTGAAGCCGAACATGCGCATGCCTCGCGCGGTCCACAGGTCCAACAGGCTCAGGTCGTGGCCGAGGGGATAGGCGTTGAGCATGCTGATGAAGATCGCGAACTTGCCTTCGCCGTGCAGGCGGCGGAAATCATCCGGGGTGTAGGCGATGGCGACCTGGTTGGGGAAGTCGCGGACCAGGCCGGTGATGATTTTGTAGCGCACTTCCTGCTGGTTGCGCGCTTCCTCGACGAAGCCGGCGGTGGGCTTGTGCGGCGCGTTGGGGCCGTTCCACAACTCCGGCCAGCCAAACACCGTCAGGGCCGCGCCGGACAACTGCCCGCGGTTGGCTTTCACCAGGTCGAACTGGCCGCTGCCGTCCTTGTAGGCTTCATTGCCCGCGGTGCCGAAATCCAGCGGTACGGTGATGTGGCTGTCGAAGGACAGCAGGCGTTCGTGCAGCTCCCTGGCTTCGTTCATGACTTTGACCGGGTAGCCGGGATTGTCCCGCCACCAGTGATCCCAAGCCGCGACGCCAGCACCGACGGCCAACGCCAGGGCCAGGGGCAGGCCGATGAAAAGAGCCTTTTTCGAACGAGGTGTTGTCATTGCCGATCTCAGTCAGGTTCGCCTTGGAAGGACAGGCGCGGGGGCCTTTGCTATCTGGGGAGAACGAGTGATCGGCGGGGAAATTTAGGTGTTCTCGAGGCCGCCATCGCGAGCAAGCTTTGCTCCCACAGTGCAACTGCAATGGGCTCCACCTGTGGGAGCAAAGCTTGCTTGAAACCAACCCATCTCTTGCGAATGTATTCAGATCCCCTGTGGGAGCAAAGCTTGCTCGCGATGAGGCCCTCACATCTGCCTATAAATTTGTCAGCCCACCCATCGTTCTAGCTTGGATAAAGCCCGCTCCAGGGCTGGACACAGGTAAGGCAATGACGATTTCTCGACGATGGTTCATGGCAGGCCTGGCGCTGACCGGTGCCGCCGTGCCTGCGGTGTATTACGGGCATCGCGAACTGACCCGGCCGGACCCGACCATTACCCCCGGCGAGGCCTCGTTCGACGTGGCTGACGTAGAGGGCCAGCGCCGGGCCGATACGTTGCGGGGCATCTGGACGATCCGTTTCACCGGCCGCGACGCCGGTCTCGAAGGCTTGCCCCAGGACGGTCTGCAACTATTGCTCGATATCGGCCAAAGGGGCCGTGGCCTGGTGGGCTACCTCGACAGCGCCGAAGGCTTGCGCGCTACCGATGAGCCGCGTTATCGGGTGTTGGGCGACCTGGCCGGCACCGACCCGAAGCAACTGAGCTGGCGGCTGATGAGTGCTCGCCAGGACGCGCCGGACTACGAGTTCATCATGACCCTGGACGAAGTCTGGGCCGGTTTCGGCAATGCCGGCAGCGCCACCCTCAGCGGTCGTGTGTTGCGCCTGGACCGCCCCATGGCACTGCCTGAACAGGACAATCATTTCATCGCCCTCAAGCAACGCTTCCCCGAGGCCCGGGAGCGCACGCCGCTGAGCCCGCCGTTGCTGGCCTGGCTGGTGTCGCCCGAGCATCGGCTGTTCCACCAGCTCTGGCACGCCACGCGGGACAAATGGCACACCCTGGACGAGGACAAACGCAATGCCCTGCGCGGCATCGGTTGGCAGCCCGGCCCACGGGACCAGGAGCGTGATGCCCGCGGCCCGCGCAAGGATCGCAACGGCTCGGGCGTGGACTTCTTTTTCATGCACCGGCACATGCTCGGCACGGCCCGTTCGTTCCAGCCGCTGCCGTCGTGGCCGCGCTTTCCCTTGCCGCAACCGGAGCTGGAACGCGATCGCCTTGGGTTTGCCCGCTACCTCGATAACCACGATGGCACGGCCTTGCCGCCGACCTGGTTGGCCGATGGCGACGAGCAGTACGCCCAGTGGGTCAGCGACATCAAGACCGCCGAGACCTACCACAGCAATTTCCAGGTCTGGGAATCGCGCTACCGCGACCCGCGCTACCTGTCGAAATTGACCTTGGGCCAGTTCGGTTCGGAAGTGGAGTTGGGCCTGCACGACTGGCTGCACATGCGCTGGGCCTCGGTGCCGCGTGACCCTTCCAACGGTCACCCGGTGCCGTTCGCCCGTGACCCGGACGACTTCGCCGCGCGCTGGTACGCCGCGGAAAACGACTTCCTCGGTGATCCGTTTTCCTCCCACGTGAGCCCGGTGTTCTGGGCGTTCCACGGCTGGATCGACGACCGCCTCGAAGACTGGTTCCGCGCCCACGAACGTTTCCACCCGGGCGAAGTGAGCCGGCTCGACGTCAACGGCGTGCCCTGGTACGCCCCGGGCCGCTGGGTCGAAATCGGCGACCCCTGGCTGGGCCCGGACACCCACGGTTGCAGCACCACGCCGGGGCTGCAGGTTGGGCGCTCGGTGGAGATGGACCCGGAAACCATGAAACTGGCCCTGCGCATCACCTTCGGCAGCGATGACAAAAAGCTCTCCGAACTGTTCCGCCGCGTGCCGCAGCGGCCGTGGTATGCGCGTAATCTCAAATCCAAGCCGGTTTAACCCTTCCTAGCTGGATGAACATCATTGTGGCGAGGGGATTTATTTGTGGGAGCAAGGCTTGCCCGCGATGCAGGCACCTCGGTCCCCCTGAAACCGTGTCGCCTTCATCGCGGGCAAGCCTTGCTCCCACAGGGGATAAGTTTCCCTCTCCTTCATTTGTCACTTGGCTTGAAGGGAGGGGAGCGCTTATCGCGGCGCAGCGATGTCCAGGGCGCGGTTCGCCAGCAACTCACTCAGCTCGACCATCTGCTGGATCCCCAGGGCAAAACTCCGTTGCGCGCCTTCCAAATCAAAGGCCAGTTCGTTGGCCATGACATTGACCGAGGCGAGGGTTTCGCTGAGGTTGGCCAGCAGGCATTCCAGGTCCGCGTCTTGCGCGACAGTGAACAACTGGCCCGGTGGTGGAGTGGGTTTTTCAGGCTTTGGATCGAGGTAAAAGGCGAGGGCGCGGTCGGCGGCTTCGTTGAGTTTTTTGGATTCGTCTTCGGGGGGGATTGGGGGTGATCTTGAACATTGTGCAGCTCCTGGTTATTTATGAGGCGCTGCCAGACATCACTTGCAGATGATGGGTGGCAGCTATGCGCGGGTCTGCAAGACCGGGAAACCAGGAACCCGGCAGACCCGAAGGTCTCCCGCACACAGCCGCCATTGAGCGACACGGGTGTGTCGATTGGCTTGTGGCTATGCGCCTGGTATTTCGTCGGGCTTGCAGACCCGATCACTGATGGGCAGTGACGGGAAACAAGTTATCGATGGGGTGCCAAGCGCACAAGCCGGCGGATTCTGGCGTAGTTGTAGGCAATGACGCAAGGCAGCGTAGCCTCGCTCGGGAGTCCTACATGGCCCGATAAACAGAGCCCAAGCCGGACACCGTTTATGAAGTGTGGGACTTATCTGTGGGAGCAAGGCTTGCCCGCGATGCAGGCACCTCGGTCCCCCTGAAACCGCGTCGCCTGCATCGCG
>NZ_LHVH01000024.1 GCF_001269885.1 Pseudomonas kilonensis | reverse complement strand
CTCGGTCCCCCTGAAACCGCGTCGCCTGCATCGCGGGCAAGCCTTGCTCCCACAGGAGATAACCCTGGCCACATTGTATTACTTGGTTTTGAAGGTGTGTTTGAGGCTTACATCACCCGCCAACCCCCACCCAACGCCCTGTACAGCGCCACACTCGCCTGCACCCGCGCCAATCGCAGTTGCACGTTCATGTCCTGTGCGGCGTACAGCGTGCGTTGGGTTTCCAGCACGGTGAGCAGGTCTTCGGCGCCGGCCTGGTAGCGGCGTTGGGCGATGTCGAAGGCGGTCTGGGCCTGGTGCAGTTCTTCGCTTTGCCATTGCCGTTGGCGGTCCAGGCCGTTGATGCCGTTCAGGGCTTTTTCGACGTCGGCGAAGCCGTTGATGATGGCTGCGCGGTAGAGCTCCAGCAGTTCCTCCTGGCGCGCGGTGGCTCGGTCGCGTTCGGCGCTCAGGCGGCCGTTGTTGAAGATCGGCGCGGCCAGGCCGGCGGTGAGGTTGTAGACGTTGTTGCGCAGCAACTGGTTGGCGATGTCGGCGCCGCTGGCGAGGCTCAGGCCCAGGGTCACGCTGGGCAGCATGGCGGCGCGGGCCACGGTGATGTCGGCCTGGGCGGCGGCGAGGCGGGCTTCGGCGGCGGCGATGTCCGGGCGGCGGCTCAGCAATTGGCTGGGCACGCCAGCGTCGATGGCGGGCCAGTGCAGGCGGTCGAAACTGTCGTCGTCGAGCCTGACCGACTGCACCGGTTGCCCCAGCAGCGTCGCCAGGGTAATCAAGGCTTCGCGGGCCTGTTGCTGCACTTGGGGCAGCCGGCGTTGCTGGGCTGCCACCAGGCTTTTTTGCTGGGACAGTTCCAGGGCTGTGGCACTGCCGGCGTCGTAGCGGGTCTGCACCAGGTCGAGCACGCGTTGGGCGTTGCCCAGGTTCTGTTCGGCGATGCGCTGTTGCTCGCGCAGGGACAAGGCCTGGGTGTAGCTGTTGGCGACGCCGCTGAGCAGGGTCAACTCCACCGTCGCGCGGTCGAACTGGCTGGCCGACAACGTCTTCAACGCACTGTCCCGGGCCGCCCGTTTGCCGCCCCAGAAATCCAGCTCATAAGTGGCACTGAGGTTGGCGTCGTAGTAATCGATGGTGCGGTTGTTCCGATCCACATCCAGCTGGCTGTAGCCCTTGCCCCGTAGCAATTCCTGGCGATTGCCGTTGAGCCCGGCCGTGACCGCTGGCAGCAACGGCGCGCCGGCGATCACGGCGCTGGCCTCGGCCTGGCGCACCCGGGCCATGGCGGCGGCCAGGTCGTGGCTGTCCAGGCGCGCTTGCTCGATCAAGCGGTTCAATTGCGGGCTGCCAAAGTGTGTCCACCACTGCTGGTTATCCGCCCGGGCGTTGGGTGTATCGAGGTTCTGCCAGGCCGGTGGCGGTTGGAGGCCGCTGTCCGGGGCCGACGCAGGGGTGGCGCAGGCCGCCAGCAACAGGCTGGCGGCCAGGAGGGTCAGGTGGACTTTCATAGCGTGGGGTTCATTCACTGGTAAGGGCCGCGACCGGGTCGAGGCGGGCGGCCTTGCGGGCCGGCATGAAACCGAAGACAACGCCGGTGACCAGCGCGCAGCCGAAGGCACCGAACACCGCCAGCCATTCGAAGGCCACGGCGATCTTGCCCAGCAGCAAGGCACCGCCCACCAGCAGGGCCAGGCCGATACCGGTGACCCCACCGACCACCGAGAGCATCACCGCTTCGGTGAGGAATTGGCGCAGGATGTCGCGCTGGCGGGCGCCGGTGGCCATGCGGATACCGATCTCGCGGGTCCGTTCACGCACGGTCATGAGCATGATGTTCATCACGCCGATGCCGCCCACCAACAGCGAAATCGCCGCAATGGCCCCGAGCATCAGCGACAGCGTGCCCTGGGTGCGGGCCTCGGCCTGGATCATCGCGGCGTTGTTGGTCAGCTCGAAATCCTGCTTGCCGTCGTGCAGGCGCAACAGCGTCCGCGAGACGGCTTGCTCGGCCTGCTGGACTTTGCCTGCGTCCTTGGCGGCAATCACCACGTACTCGGGATGACGCGTGCCGAACAGCCGCACACTGGCGGCGGAGTAGGGCACCGCGACACGGTTGTCGGCGTCGGAGTCCCCGGAGCTGGCGCCTTTTTCGGCCAGTACGCCGACCACTTGGAACGGCACGTTCTCGATCAGGATGTAGCGACCGATGGGGTCGGCGACATCCTTGAGCAGTTTCTGTCGGACCCTGTGGCCGATCACCGCCACCGCCGCCGCGCTGCGCTCGTCGGCCTCGCTGAAGTAGCTGCCCTGGGCCACCGGCCAATTGAAGATGATCGGGAAATTAGTGTCGTTGCCGCCGACGTAGCTGGTGTGGTCGAGGTTGCCGAAACGCACGCTGGCCTCGGCACCGTTGACCGGCATGATCCGCTGCACCTCGGGCAACGCGGCGAGGGCGGCCAGGTCGTACTCGCTGATGATGCCCTTGGTGGCGCGCGGGGTGGGCGCGATGCCGTTGAGGTAAATGATGTTCGAGCCGAAGGCGCCCATCTGGGCCATGACCTGGCGCTTGCTGCCTTCGCCCACGGCCAGCATGACCACCACCGAGGCCACGCCGATGACGATGCCCAGTAGCGTCAGTGCCGTGCGGAAACGGTTGATCCACATCACCCGCCACGCCGCCTGTACCGCGTCCACCAGCTCACCTTTCCAGGCGCCGTTGTGTTCGCTGCCGGCACTCAGGCGCTGGCGCAGATCCACGGCTTGCAGTGCCTTTGGATTGGCTTGCACGTCAGTTGGCAAAGAAGTGGCGCTGTCGCTGATGATCAGCCCGTCGCGGATCTCGATGATGCGCTTGGCCCGGGCCGCCACTTCGCGGTCGTGGGTGATCAGGATCACCACGTGGCCCTGGCTCGCCAGTTCGTCGAGCAAGGCCATGACCTCGATGCCGCTCTGGCTGTCGAGGGCGCCGGTGGGCTCGTCGGCGAGGATGATGTGGCCGCCGTTCATCAAGGCCCGGGCTATCGACACTCGTTGCTGCTGGCCGCCGGACAATTGATGGGGGCGGTTGCCGGTGCGGCTGGCCAGGCCCAGGCGGTCGAGCAGGGCGCTGGCCCGGGCGTGGCGTTCGGCGGCCGAGGTGCCGGCGTAGATGGCTGGCATCTCGACGTTTTCCTGGGCGGTGCCGGAGGGGATCAGGTGATAGCCCTGGAACACGAAGCCGAACGCTTCGCGCCGCAGCCAGGCCAATTCATCGCTGCCCAGATTGGCGACGTCTTCGCCGGCGAAACGGTACTCGCCGCTGGTGGGGCGGTCGAGGCAGCCGAGGATGTTCATCAAGGTGGATTTGCCGGAGCCGGACGCGCCGACAATCGCCAGGAATTCCCCGGCGTGAATGGCCAAGTCGATGCCGCGCAGCACCTCCACCCGAGGACTGTCGCCACCGCCGTAGGCCTTGCGAATGTCCCGCAGTTCGATCAGGGGCGTGTTCATTCAGCCTCCGCTGCCGGTGGCCGGGCCGATCAGCACCCGGTCGCCTTCGCTCAGGCCGTCGACAATCTCGGTGCGCAGCCGATCGCTGACGCCGGTGCGAACGCTGCGCGGCTGGACATCGCCATTGTCGGCCAGCACCCGCACCTGGCTGGCGTCCTGCAAGGCGGCGATGGGCACGGTCAACACGTTCTTGGCCTGGGCGGCGACGAAAAACACCTGGGCGGTCATGTCGGTCATCAGCGCGCGGTCGGCGTTGTCGACGTCGAGTAATACGGTGTAGAGCACCACCCGCTCGCTGCCGCTGCGACCGCCCGTGGGGCTGCCGCCCTGGCTGGCTTCCAGCGGGCGTGGCGGCACCGGGAGGATCTGGCGAACGGTGCTGCTCCAGCGCCGGTTGCCGCCGGCCAGGGTGGTGAAGTAAGCGGTCATGCCCGGTTTGACGTGGCCGATGTCGGCTTCCGAGACTTCGGCCCAGACGGTCATTGGCGACAGGCGCGCGATGCGCAGGATCAACGGGGTTTGCTGCTGGGCGTTGAGGGTCTGGCCTTCCCGCGCACCGACGGCGACCACGGTGCCGCTCATCGGCGCATAGATGCGCGTGTAGCCCAGCTCGGCCTCGTCGCTGCGCAGGCTGGCCTGGGCCTGGCGGATCTGGGCCTGGAACATGTCGATGCGCGCCTGGGTCGCCCGCACTTCGGCCTGGGCAGTCTGCACGTCTTCCTCGCGGGTGGCACCGCCGGCCTTGAGTTGCTGCTGGCGGCGGGATTTCTGCTGCGCCAGGTCATGCTGGGCGCGCTGTTCCTGGAGCTGGGCCTTGAGGTTTTCGATGGAAAAGCGTCCGGCGTCGAGCTTGGCTTTTTGCGTGGACGGGTCGATTTCCACCAGCAACTGGCCTTCACGCACCTCGTCGCCGGCTTCCACATGAATCTTCTGGATCTGCCCGGACGCCTGGGCGCCGACGTCGACATAACGCCGCGGTTGCAGGGTGCCCAGGGCGGTGACGCTGTTTTCGATATCGCCCCGGATGACGGGTGCGGTGACCAGGGGCGCACGGCTTGGCGCCACCGCTTGCCACGCGGCGAAGGCCACGGCCGGAAGCAGGGCGAAGGTGAGAAGCCAGGCGCGTCGGGTAGGGCGGGGACGTTTCATGCAGGGTTCCGGCCGGTGATATCGGGCCCGTCCGAGGAAGGGCAGGGATGGGAGGCTGTTCTGGTAAACGAGCGTTCCGGGCGGGAATTTACTGGTGTGAAACACTTGGTAGCAGTTGGCGGAAGGGCAACGCAATAACCAAGTCAGGTGATGTGGTGGCGAGGGGATTTATCTGTGGCGAGGGGATTTATCCCCGCTGGGCTGCGCAGCAGCCCCCCATCGCCAAGCACTCGGTGTGCCAGATGGTTCGAGTAACAGGTTTTGGGGCCGCTTCGCAGCCCAGCGGGGATAAATCCCCTCGCCACAACAGCGGTTCTCGGCACCACTGGAAATGAACGAATCAGCCCGGATACAAACCAAAGCTTTAAATCTATATGAGAATTACTATAAATTACGCGATTGAATCTGCCACTATCGTGCCATTGCCTGTCCCGGGCATGCCGAGTGGGCACAGGGATAGCGGTCGCAGTCATTGCGCACGGGAGTCATGTTGGAAAACTACTATCGCGAGCTGGTGTGTTTCCTGAACGCCAGGCTAGGCAACCGCCAGGCGGCCGAGGATGTGGTGCATGACGCCTATGTGCGGGTGCTGGAGCGTGCCAGCGACGTCCCCATCGAGCAACCGCGGGCGTTTCTCTACCGCACGGCGCTGAACCTGGTGATCGACGGGCATCGGCGCAATACCCTGCGCCAGGTTGAATCCCTGGAGGTGCTGGACAACGAAGAACGCTTCTTCACGCCGTCGCCCCACACCAGTCTCGACCATGGCCAGCGCCTGGACATGCTCCAGCGCGCCCTGGCCGAGCTGCCGCCGCTGTGCCGCGAGAGTTTCCTGCTGCGCAAGCTCGAAGGCCTGTCCCATCCGCAAATCGCCGAGCGCCTGGGCATTTCCCGGGCGCTGGTGGAAAAACACATCGTCAACGCCATGAAGCACTGCCGCGTTCGCGTGCGACAGTGGGACGCGCCCTGATTCGGTCGTCACCGGTCACCCGGCGGTAAATTTTTTTTCATTGTCCTCGTTCCTCTCAACAGACGACTTGCCGGCGCCTCGAACGCCGGTCAGGTTCCCCAGGCTTTTCGTGCCCTGTTGAGGGGCTTTTCCAGAGGACACTGGACATGACACAGGCAATTGCATCGCCCATCGTTCACGACTTGATCGGCATTGGCTTCGGCCCTTCGAACCTGGCGTTGGCCATCGCGCTGCAGGAGCGGGGGCCGGTCCAGGGTGAACTGGACGTGCTGTTCCTCGACAAGCAGGCCGACTACCGCTGGCACGGCAACACCCTGGTGACCCAGAGCGAATTGCAGATTTCCTTCCTCAAGGACCTGGTGACCCTGCGCAACCCCACCAGCCCGTATTCGTTCGTCAATTACCTCAAGCACCACGGTCGCCTGGTGGATTTCATCAACCTCGGCACCTTCTACCCGTGCCGCATGGAGTACAACGACTACCTGCGCTGGGTGGCCGCACAGTTCGCCGAACAGAGTCGCTACGGTGAAGAAGTGCTGCGCATCGAGCCGGTGCTGCACAACCAGCAGGTCGAAGCGCTGCGGGTGATTTCCCGTGATGCCCAGGGCGAAGAGTTCGTCCGCACCACCCGTGCGCTGGTGGTCAGTGCTGGCGGTACGGCGCGCATCCCCGAGGCGTTCAAGGCGTTCAAGGATGACGCGCGGGTATTCCACCATTCCCAGTACCTGGAACGCATGGCCGGCCAACCATGCGTGAAGGGCCAACCGATGAACATCGCCATCATCGGCGGTGGGCAGAGCGCGGCGGAGGCCTTCATCGACCTCAACGACAGCTTCCCTTCGGTACAGGTCGACATGATCCTGCGCGGCTCGGCCCTCAAGCCGGCGGATGACAGCCCGTTCGTCAACGAAGTGTTCTCGCCGGAATTCACCGACCTGGTGTTCCAGCAACCCCACAGCGAGCGCGAGCGCCTGGTCAACGAATACCACAACACCAACTATTCGGTGGTGGACATCGACCTGATCGAACGCATCTACGGGATTTTCTATCGCCAGAAAGTCTCTGGCGTCGCCCGCCATGCGTTCCGCACCCTCACGACGGTGGAGAAAGCCACGGCCAGCGACGCCGGCGTGGAGTTGGCAGTGCGCAACAACGCCACGGGAGAGCTGACCGTGCGCCGTTATGACGCCGTGGTGCTGGCCACCGGTTATGAGCGGCAGATGCACCGCACTTTGCTGGAACCCCTGGCGCAATACCTGGGGGATTTCGAGGTGGATCGCAACTACAAGCTGATCACCGACGAGCGCTGCAAGGCGGCGATCTACATGCAGGGCTTCTGCCAGGCCAGCCATGGCCTGAGCGACACCCTGCTGTCGATCCTGCCGGTGCGCGCCGATGAAATCGCCGGCTCGCTGTATGAACACGGGAACCATCGCGGGCAGGCGCGTCCGGTGCCTGATTTGCGGTTGGCCGCTGTGTAGGAGCTGTGTAGGAGCTGTCGAGCGAAGCGAGGCTGCGATCTTTCCCCAAACACTTGAGTCCCAAGTGAAAGATCAAAAGATCAAAAGATCGCAGCCTCGCTTCGCTCGACAGCTCCTACAAAACAACCGCAAGCCAATCAGGAAATTCTTCAGAAATTTCCTACACTCACTTCACAGCCTCCTGCTGTTTGAAAGGCTTGGTTCGCTGTTCCCTCGTATTGGCAGTCTGAACCCCTCAGCCGGTCCACCCTGACTGAACGTGCAGTCGACGGTGCGCCGGGCCGACTACGCCAAACGAAACACCCTGATCAGATGATGCTGCTTCTACGCACAGGCCTGGTGGCGCTGTTGTTGGGCTCATTGAGTGTGGCGCCACCGGTGGGCGCGGCGCCCGAGGCGCTGCAGGTGCTCGGGCGCTCCAATGTGAGCGATTATTCGGTGTCCCTGGACGATGCCGACTGGACCTGGCTGCGCCAAAAGGGCACGTTGCAGCTGGGCGCCTCGGCGCCGGACTACGCGCCGTTCAGCATCACCGGCAATGGTCGCGACTATGAAGGCCTGACCGCCGACTACGCACAATTGCTCGGGCAACTCTTGCACATCCAGGTGCAGGTCCAGCGCTATCCGTCCCGTGCCGAATCGCTCCAGGCCCTGCGTGGCGGCGAGATCGATATGCTCGGCACCGCCAACGGCTTCGAAGCCGCCGATCCGGACCTGGCGATGTCCCAGGCCTATGCCGATGACCTGCCCACCCTCGTGGCCCGCATCGACGACAGCCAGGATTTGCCCAGCGACCTGGCGGGCAAGCGCGTGGCGATGCTGTATCACTACTTGCCGCCGGAGACGGTCGAGGCGTTTTATCCCGAAGCCTCCTTGCAGCTGTTCCCCTCGACCTTGAGCGCCATCGGCGCCGTGGCATTTGGTCAGGCCGACGTTTATCTGGGGGATTCGATCAGTTCCAACTACCTGATCAGCAAGAATTACCTGAACAATATTCAACTGGCCGATTTCTCGCGCATGGAAGTGCAGCCGTTCGCCTTTGCGGTCAGCCGCGATAACGCGCGGCTGTTGCGCATCGTCAATGCCGCGCTGCAAGCCATTCCCGCCAGCGAACACATGAGCATCCTGAGGCGCTGGAGTGCCGGCGGCGCGAGCATGCCGGGTCAGCAGGCGCTGCATTTCAGCGTCAAGGAGCAGCGCTGGCTGGATGCCCACCCACGGATCAAAGTCGCCGCCAACGAAAACTTCCTGCCGCTGACGTTCTTCGATGAACAAGGCCATTTGCGCGGCATCGGCGCCGATGTGCTGGCGAGGATCAGTTTGCGCACCGGTTTGAAATTCGATGTGCAGCGTGGCGGTTCGGTTGACGATTTGATCGGGCAGATCAAGAGCGGCAAGGCCGATGTCCTGGCGACCGCCATACCCAGCACCGAACTTGAAGACGAGTTGCGCTTTACCCGACCGTACCTGACGAACCCGTTCGTGCTGGTGGTGCCCGCTCGGGCCAAGGGCCCGCTAACCCTGGACCAGATGGCCGGCAAGCGCCTGGCGCTGGTGCGCGGCAACGTGTTGCGCGAGTTCCTGCTGGAGCAATTCCCCCGCGTGCAGTTGGTGACGGCACAAACCACCGCCGACGCCATGGCCATGGTCGCCGCCGGCACGGCGGACGCTGCGATCAATCCGCTGATCAGCGCCCGCTACATGATCTCCCGCCAGTACCGCGACACGTTGCAGGTCACCAGTACCGTCGGCACCTTGCCCGCGCGCGTTGCGTTGGCGACGAACCGGGGCGCATTGGAGCTTTATTCGATTCTCGACAAGGCGCTGTTGAGCATTTCTCCCGAAGAGATGGACGAGCTGACCAACCGCTGGCGCAGTGAGGTGGTGATCGACGACAGTTATTGGCTGCGCAACCGCACCACGATTCTGCAAGGGTTCACCGTCGCTGCGCTGCTGTTGCTGGTGACCTTGGGCTGGGTCATTTACTTGCGGCGCCTGCTGGAGCAATTGCGCGTCGCCAAGGAAAGCGCCGACGACGCCAATCGGGCCAAGACCACTTTCGTGGCGACCATGAGCCATGAGATCCGTACGCCGATGAATGCGGTGATCGGCCTGCTGGAACTGGCCCTGAAAAAAGCCGACCAAGGCATCGTGGACCGCTTCGCCATCGAGGTCGCGTCGGGGGCCGCCCATGGCATGCTGGACTTGATCGGCGACATCCTCGACATCGCCCGCATCGAGTCGGGCAAGTTGTCGCTGGCGCCGCAGCGGGCCAATCTGCACGAATTGACCGAGTCGGTGGTGCGGATTTTCGAGGGCCTGGCCCGGCAGAAACACCTGCGCCTGCAACGGGTATTGGATGCCGGGGTCAACCGTGACGTGTTGATCGACCCGTTGCGCTTCAAGCAGATCGTCTCGAACCTGTTGAGCAACGCCATCAAGTTCACCGAACAGGGTGAGGTGCGCCTGAGTGTGCGCGGCGAGCTGGACGTTGAACACGGACGCCTGGGCGTTTGCCTGCGCGTCGAGGACACCGGCTGCGGTATTTCGCCTGAGGACCAACGCCGCCTGTTCAGCCCCTTTACCCAGGCCAGCCACACGACCCAGTCGGCCCGCAGCGGTTCCGGGCTGGGGCTGGTCATCAGCCGCACCTTGTGCGAAATGATGGGCGGCACCCTGACGTTGCGCAGCGTGGCGGGGGCGGGCACGCAGGTCGAGATCCTGCTGGACCTGCCCCTGCTCGACGCTTTGCCGACCGCGCCACCTGTCGAGGCCGAGGCGCCGGTGCCGGACCGGGCGCTGAGTATCCTGGTGGTCGACGACTACCCGGCCAACCGCTTGCTGCTGTCCCAGCAACTGGGCTACCTGGGCCATCGTGTCCAGGAGGCGCAGAACGGTGTCGAGGGTCTGCAGGCCTGGCGCAGCGAATACTTCGATGTGGTCATCACCGACTGCAACATGCCCTTGATGAGCGGCTACGAACTCGCACGGGCCATTCGCGACGAAGAGCGTGCGCAAAACCTGTCGCCCGGGGTGATCCTGGGCTTCACGGCCAACGCCCAGCCTGAGGAAAAGGACCGCTGCGCCGAGGCCGGGATGGACGATTGCCTGTTCAAACCCATCGGCCTTCGGGAGCTCAATGCGTGCCTGGCTTCGGTCACGCCGCACGCGGCGGCGCCTCAGCCCAGCGATGGCTTTGATTTGACCAGCCTGGAACAACTGACCGGCGGCGACACGACCGCCATCAGGGCGCTGCTGGAGGAACTGGTCAGCAGCAATGCCGACGATCTAGCGCGACTGTTGCACCTGTCCGGCCGACACGACTTGCCGGGCTTGGCGGACCTGGCGCACCGGATCAAGGGTGGGGCGCGGATCGTCCAGGCGCAACGCCTGATCGCCGCCTGCGAGGCGCTGGAAAGCGCTTGTCGGGGCGGCGACACGTTGCTGCTCGCCCAAACCGTGGAAGATATTCGCCAAGCCATCGAGCACCTGGCGGAGCAACTGAAGACCTAACAAGGGCTTCGTCTGGCTTCATTTTAGGAATAGTCCTACATCGTCTTTCAAACGCTTCCTCTAGCCTGACGGCCCTTAATGTTCTGAGCCGGTTTCTACCTGGCGCGTTGCTATTGGAAAGCTTGCCATGCCGAACAAAGCACTCCGTATCCTGATTGCCGACCCACACCACGCTCATCGAATCGTGCTGGAGCGCCTGTTCAATCAACAGGGCTATTTCCGGATTGTCCCCGTGAGCCATGTGCAAGAGTTGCTGACGCTGGTGGAGTACGGCAGCGAGCCCTTCGACCTGATTGTCGTCAATGCCGGGCTGGCAAGCGGGGCGTTGGACTTGCACGATTTTGTTATCTATAACCCACAGGTTCGTCACGGAATGATTTACAACGCGCCACCGGCCAGTCGGTCGCCGGTGCCCGTTGCGCGTCGATCGAGCCTGCACCTGAGCCAGGCGCCACTGCCTGACCTTGCCTCCCTGCGACGCCTGATGGAGCGGGTCGACCCTCATGCCAGTGAGTCGCTGCAACCGTGGACCCACCCTCTCAGGCAGGGCCATGGACGCTGAGGAAGACCGCTGGTCTGCACTGTCGGATCTGACAGGTGGCAGGGCTTGGGGCTTGTGCAAGAGTCCGGTGCAGTCATGGCGCCGGTGCCGTTTGTAATGACCTGGGGAATTGCCTTGAAAGACGTGTTGATCGTGGATGACCACCCTGTCATACGAGGGGCGCTGCGGCTTATTTGCCAGAATGAGGCATTCACCCATATCCGGGACGCCAGCGGTGTGGCCGATGCCAGGGCCCTCATCAAGGAGTGTGCGCCAGACCTGGTGATCCTGGACCTGGTGATGAACGGTTTCGATGGCCTGGACCTGCTGGTCTGGATCATGGCCCAGTTCCCTGAGTGCAGCGTGCTGGTGTTCACGGCCCAGGATGCGCAGCATTTCTGCAACCGCTGCATCTCGGCCGGTGCGCGGGGCTTTGTGACCAAGAAAAGCGACCTCAAGGAGCTGACCAAGGCCATCCAGGCCTTGAAGTCCGGTTATGCCTATTTTCCGCAGATGTCCGTCAGGCTGGATTTTCAGCAGCGCAGCGAACAACAGGCGCTGGAAAGCCTCTCCACCCGCGAGTTGTCCATCCTGCGCATGCTGGCCATGGGCATGCGCGGCAAGGACATCGCCGAAAGCCTGTTCCTGAGTCCAAAAACCGTCAGCACCTACAAGACTCGGCTGCTGGAAAAGCTTGGCCTGCAATCCTTGGTGGGGCTGTCGGAATTTGCCAAGCGCAATCATATTTGAATGAGTTACACCCAAACCTGTGGGAGCGGGCTTGCTCGCGAATGCGGTGTGTCAGCCAGCATTTACTTCACTGACACTCCGCATTCGCGAGCAAGCCCGCTCCCACAGGGGAACTGTGGTGACATTGAAGTTTTTCTAAATGCTCAATCGTTCTCTGGATAGAACGCTAAAGCCGATTTTTGCAGTCTAGTGCTGCAAAGGTGTCGGTTCTAAGCTGTCTCCATTAAATCGCAGCACCTGATTTTTGGAGACGCAGCATGAAAAACATCATCGGCCTCTACACCAGTCCACGGCCCCATTGGGTCGGCGATGGCTTCCAGGTTCGCACGCTGTTTTCCTATGACAACCTGGGCAAGCACGTCAGCCCGTTCCTGCTGCTGGACCACGCCGCCCCGACTGAATTTACGCCCACCACCGAACGTCGTGGTGTCGGCCAGCACCCGCATCGCGGTTTCGAAACCGTGACCATCGTCTACCAGGGCGAACTGGAGCACCGTGACTCCACCGGCAGCGGCGGCAAGATCGGTCCCGGCGACGTGCAATGGATGACCGCTGCTTCCGGCATCATCCATGAAGAATTCCACTCCGAAGCTTTCGCCCGGCAGGGCGGGTTCATGGAGATGGTCCAGTTGTGGGTCAACCTGCCCGCCAAGGACAAGATGGCCCCGGCCGGCTACCAGACGATCCTCAAGGGCGACATTCCGAACATCGCCTTGAAGGACAACGCCGGCAGCCTGCGCCTGATTGCCGGGCGCTTCGAAGGGCAGCAAGGCCCCGCCAGGACCTTCACGCCCATCGACGTCTGGGACATCCGCTTGAATGCCGGGAAAAACCTCATCCTTGACCTGCACGAGGGCCACAACACCGCATTGGTGGTGCTGCGAGGCTCGGTCCAGGCCAATGGCCGCGAACGGGTCGAGGCCGGGCAAATGGCCCTGTTCGACCGGGCTGGCGACCAATTGAGCCTGCAAGCCAATAACGATGCCGTGGTGCTGCTGCTCAGTGGCGAGCCGATCGACGAACCCATCGTCGGCCATGGTCCGTTCGTGATGAACAGCGAGCAGGAAATCCACCAGGCCTTCGAAGACTTCCACTCCGGGCGCTTTGGCCGGATGGACGACTGAACGCGAAAACAACAGCCACTCCGATCCAAATGTGGGAGCGGGCTTGCTCGCGAAGGCGTTGTGTCAGCAGACATTTACTTCACTGACACTCCGCCTTCGCGAGCAAGCCCGCTCCCACAGGAGTTTTGTGGGGATCTCTACAGCCTGGTCAATCTGTGCCAATCTTCGCCAATCGCCTTCCTGGAGCTGTCCCGATGCTGTCTCTGATCTCCGAGCACCCGCTGCTCTGTGCCCTGGCGCTGCTGGTGCTCGACCTACTGATGTGGCATTTGGTCAGTGCGGCTCGGATCTATTGGAAAGTCGGCGCAAGGCTGGTGATTTTTTCGTTGTTCAGCGTGCTGCTGTTCAACGAGGGTCTCAACCCCATGGTCCCGGCGCAGTGGGTTGACGATGTGCCGCGGCACCTGGCGGCTACCGGTTTGCAGATCACCTGGTGGCTGTTTGCCGCGCGAACCCTGACGGTGCTGATCGGCGCGGCGATGATGCAACGGGTCGGCCATACCGGGCGGTTGCTGCAGGATTTGCTCGGCGCGGTGATTTTCCTGATCGCCGTCATCGCCGCAATGGCCTACGTGCTGGATTTGCCGGTCAAAGGCGTGCTGGCGACGTCCGGCGCGATGGCGATCATCGTCGGCCTGGCCTTGCAGAGCACCCTCAGCGACGTGTTCTCCGGGATCGTGCTCAACACCACCAAGCCTTATCAGCTCGATGACTGGATTTCCATCGACGGCACCGAAGGCCGGGTCACTGACATCGATTGGCGGGCCACGCGCTTGCAGACCGCCCAGGGCAGCATGGCGGTGATTCCCAACTCGTTGGCGGCGAAGGCCAAGGTCATCAACTTCAGTCGACCCAGCGATGTCCATGGCTTGTCCATCAGCATCCAGGTCAGCCCTCATGCGCGGCCACAAACCGTGATCGACGCGTTGGAGCGGGCGATGATCGGCTGTCGTTCCTTGCTCGCCAGCCCGGCCCCCTGCGTGACGCTCAAAAGCAGCGGCAGTGGCGGCGCGGAGTACGAGATCAGCGGGTTCGTTGCCTCCATGGCCCAGAAACGCACGGTGCGCAACCAGCTGTTCGACCTGGCGTTCCGGCATTTGCAGGCGTCGGGCGTGAGCCTGTTGTCCACCAGTGAAAGCGCGGCTCCCCAGGCGGTGTCGCGGCCCCGGGCGTTGCTGGAAAGCTCGAACATTTTCTCTACCCTGCGCCAGGACGAGAAAGACACCTTCAGCCAGAACATGACCCTGCAGACCTTCCGTGCGGGTGACGTGATCCTGGCGGCCGGGGAGGTCAGCGATCATCTGTTCATCATCGAGTCCGGGGTGGTCAGCGTGACCCTCATGCGCAACGGCCAGCCACTCGAGGGCGGGCGCATGGGGCCGGGGGAGGTGATCGGCGAAGCCGGGATCGTCGCCGAGCAGGCGGCGCTGGCGAATTTTTCCGCCAAGACTTTCTGCACCCTGTACCGCATCGAGAACAGCTACCTCAAGCCATGCCTCGAGGCCCGTCGCGACATCAACGACGCGATGAAAAACCTGCTGGACGTACGCATGCACCTGGCCCAGAACCTGACCCGCGAAGCCCCCAAGCCCATCGCCAAGAAACGCTTTTTGCAATGGTTGCGCAGCCGGGCTTGAACCGCGCTCCCTCGCTGTGTGGGAGCAAAGCTTGCTCGCGAAACAGGCGCCTCGATCTCTGAAGGACTGCATCGCACCCATCGCGGGCAAGCCTTGCTCCCACAATTCCCTCGCCACGATAGATTCGTGTTCTTCCCAAAGGATTAGCATCGGTCTGCCATTGGCCACCCGAACTTCCCAACAATTGGCTATTTGTACCGCGCCACCGCACGGCTAACGTAGCGCTACACCCAATTGTCCTGGAGTTCACCATGCAACCGCGTATCGATTTCTACACCGCTTCCCCTGACGCTTTCAAAGCCATGCTGGCCCTGGAAACCGCCGTCTCGAAGCTGGGCCTGGAGAAGTCCCTGCTGGAGCTGGTCAAGCTGCGCTCCTCGCAAATCAATGGCTGCGCTTTCTGCATCGACATGCACACCGCCGATGCCCGCAAGGACGGCGAGACCGAACGTCGGCTGTACGCCGTGACCGCTTGGCGCGAAGCACCGTTCTTCACCGGTCGTGAGCGCGCGGCACTGGCCTGGACCGAAGCCCTGACCCGTCTGAGCGACACCCACGCGCCGGACGCCGACTATGCCTTGCTGAGCGAGCATTTCAGCCCCAAGGAAATGGTCGACCTGACCGTGGCGATCAACGCCATCAACGGCTGGAACCGCTTGGCAGTGGGCTTTCGCAAGATGCCTGAAGCGTAGTCAGCAGAAAAATACCTGTGGGGGTGAGCCTGTGGGAGCACACCTGTGGGAGCAAAGCTTGCTCGCGATAGCGGTCCAATAGTCCATGCCCCATTGACTGACACACCGCCATCGCGAGCAAGCTTTGCTCCCACACGGATTTAATCGGTTTGCTTCACATTAATAGGAAGCATTACTATTCGCGCCTCGTTCCCACAGCGCGCCGTGATGACCCCAAAGCTGCCCCGCAGACCCGGCTTTTTCGAGCATTACGAAGAGTTGATCGGCACCTGGACCCGTCGCCTGCGCAATCGCCAGCAGGCCGAGGACCTGGCCCACGACACCTTCGTGCGGGTGCTTGAGTCCGATTCGAGCGCGGTCGAGCAGCCGCGGGCCTACCTGCATCAGACGGCGCGCAACATTGCAGTGGATGGCTATCGGCGCGAAGATCGACGGGGGGCCATGGAAGAGGCTGTCATCGACCCTGGTCAGTCGTTTTCGGGCGACCCGGAGCACTTCATGCACGCGATCCAACTGGCCGACGCCATCGAGCAGGCGCTTGCCGAGCTGCCGGCCAACTGCCGCACGGTGTTCGTCTGGCAGAAGATCGAAGGCCTGACCCAGGCGGAAATCGCCGAGCGCCTGGGCCTGTCAAAGAACATGGTGGAAAAGTATATGATCCGCACCCTGCGGCATCTGCGCGATCGTCTGGACGGGCCTGGCCAATGATCCGTCGCCTTCTTTCACCTGAACCACAGGACCTTCCATGATGGATAGCCGTGAATGCCCGTGCGGGCAGGACAAGGTTCGCGACGCGGCGGCGCAATGGTTCGTGCGTTTGCAAGCGCACGCCATGAGTATCGAGGAGCGCCGGCGTTTCGAAGCCTGGCTGGACGAACATCCCAATCACCGCGACGAAGTCCAATTGCTGCAGGGCATCTGGAGCGCCACCGACCTGTTGCCCAAGGAACGCCTGCAAGCGCTGTGCGAACCGCCAGCCGAACGTCCCAAGCACCGACCGCTGTTGCGCTATGCCGTCGCCGCGGGGCTGTTCGCGGTGGCACTGGGATTGGGGCTGTTCAGCGGTTTGAGTTCTTCCACCGACTACCGCGGCGAATACGCCACCGCCCTCGGTGAGCGTCGGCATATCGCCTTGCCGGACGGCTCGGTGATCGACCTCAACAGCCGCAGCCGCCTGCGTATTGAGTTCGCACACCATCAACGCCGGGTGGAACTGGCCGAAGGCGAGGCCTTGTTCACGGTCGAGCATGATGCCGGTCGGCCATTCACCGTCGATGCGGGCAACGGCCAGGTGACGGTGACCGGGACGCGCTTCGACGTGCGTCGCGATGCCGACCAGACCCGGGTGGTGGTGGAGCAGGGCAGCGTCAAGGTCCAGGGCCGCGCCGCGCCCTTGGCTCAATTCGTCAGCCTGACGGCGGGCCTCGGCACCCAGATCGATGCCCAGGGCAAAGTTGCCACACCTTACGCGGTCAACGCCGAGGCGCTCACCGCCTGGCGCAACGGCAAACTGGTGTTCGACAACGCACCGCTCAAGGAAGTGGCTGAAGAAGTCTCCCGCTATCGCGCCCATCCCCTGCGGGTCGGCAGCGCGGCGGTGGGCAACCTGCGCCTGACCAGTGTGTTCCGCGCCGATGATCCGGAGGCATTGCTCAAGGCGCTGCCGAACATTCTTCCGGTGGCAGTGCGGAACCTGGATGACGGCAGCCAGGAAATAATCGCACGATAGATTCAGGTTTTTTCCGAGCTCATCGTCTTCTTGTCCAACTGCAACTGGTTTGCATTAACAGACGCGTATTCTTGCGATCAACAGGACAAGGTTCGACGTGAAAACCCTCGCCAAAAACAACAACCGTACCCCGGCACGCTGGCTGCCACTGGCGCTGACCCTGGCGCTCAGCACCGCACTGCCCCAGGCGTTCGCCGACCAGGCCGCCACCGCTATTCACATCCAGGCGCAGCCGTTGGGCCAAGCCTTGAGCCAGCTCGGTCAGCAGACCGCGTTGCAGGTGTTCTTCAGCCCCGAGCTGGTGGCCGGCAAGCAAGCGCCGGCGGTGGACGGCAACCTCTCCCCGGAAGCGGCCTTGCGCCAATTGCTGCAGGGCAGCGGCCTGCAATACCAGATCGATGACGGTTCAGCGACCGTGTTGCCGGCGCCCTCGGCCCCCAACGCCGGCCCGCTGGAGCTGGGCGCCACTGAAATCCAGGTGGTTGGCGACTGGCTCGGCGATGCCAACGCCGAGGTGGTGCAGAACCACCCCGGCGCGCGTACGGTGATCCGTCGCGAAGCCATGGTGGAGCAAGGCGCGATGAACGTCGGCGACGTGCTGCGGCGCGTGCCAGGTGTGCAAGTGCAAGAGGCCAACGGCACCGGCGGCAGCGACATTTCCCTGAACGTCGGCGTGCGCGGCCTCACCTCGCGCTTGTCGCCACGCTCCACGGTGTTGATCGACGGCGTGCCGGCAGCGTTCGCGCCCTACGGCCAGCCGCAACTGTCCATGGCACCGATTTCCTCGGGCAACCTGGACAGCATCGACGTGGTGCGCGGTGCCGGGTCCGTACGCTATGGGCCGCAGAACGTCGGCGGGGTGATCAACTTCGTGACCCGCGCGATCCCGGAAAAAGCCACCGGTGAAATCGGCAGCACCCTGGAAACTTCCCAGCGCGGCGGTTGGAAGCACATCGACACGGCGTTCCTTGGCGGCACCGCCGACAACGGCCTGGGCGTGGCGCTGCTGTATTCGGGTGTCAACGGCGACGGGTATCGCCGGAGCAACCAGGGCAACGACATCGACGACGTGATTCTCAAGACCCATTGGGCGCCGACCGATGTCGATGACTTCTCGCTGAATTTCCACTACTACGACGCCAAGGCCGACATGCCCGGCGGCCTGACCCAGGCCCAATACGACGCGGACCCTTACCAGTCCGACCGCGACTGGGACAACTTCAGCGGCCGGCGCAAGGACGTGTCGTTCAAGTGGATCCGTGAAATCAACGAGCGCACCCAGGCCGAGGTGCTGACTTATTACTCCGACAGCTACCGTGGCAGCACCATCGCTTCCCGGGACCAGCGCAACCTGGTGTCCTACCCGCGCACCTATTACACCTTCGGCATCGAGCCTCGGGTGTCTCACGTGTTCGACCTGGGCGCCACCACCCAGGAGGCCAGCGTCGGTTATCGCTACCTCAAGGAAGGCATGCACGAAGAGGCCAGCCGCCTGGCGTTGCGTAATAACGAGCCGGTGGTGCGTCCGGGTTCCGACGGTCACGTCTACCAGGATCGCACCGGTGGCACTGAAGCCCACGCGGTGTATATCGATGACAAGATCGATGTCGGCCAGTGGACCATCACCCCGGGCATCCGCTTCGAAAGCATCAGCACCGAATGGCACGACCGCCCGGTGCTCGATACCGCCGGCCGCCCGGTGCAGGAAAAACGCCGCAGCATCGACAGCAACGAACCGCTGCCGGCCCTGAGCGTGATGTATCACCTGTCCGATGCCTGGAAGTTGTTCGCCAACTACGAGACCTCGTTCGGTAGCCTGCAGTATTTCCAGCTCGGCCAGGGCGGCGACGGCAACAACACCGCCAACGGCCTGAGCCCGGAAAAGGCCAAGACCTATGAGATCGGCACGCGCTACAACGATGACGTGTGGGGCGGGGAAGTGACGCTGTTCTACATCGACTTCGACGACGAGTTGCAGTACATCAGCAATGACGTGGGCTGGACCAACATGGGCGCGACCAAGCATCAGGGGCTGGAGGCTTCGGTGCATTACGACATGGCCGCGCTCGACCCACGCCTCGAAGGCCTCACCGCCAACGCCGGTTTCACCTACACCCGGGCGACTTACGAAGGCCAGATCCCGAGCTTCAAGGGCCGTGACCTGCCGTTCTATTCCCGCCAGGTGGCCAACGTGGGACTGCGTTATGACGTCAACCGCTGGACCTACAACCTCGACGCCTTCGCCCAGTCCAAGCAGCGCTCACCGGGCAACAGCGTGAACGCCGATGGCAGCTTCAGCGGCGACTACATCACCGATGGCACCGCCGATGGGCAGTACGGCGACATGCCGGGCTACGTGCTCTGGAACGTGCGCGCCGGCTATGACTTCGGTGCGCAGCTGTCGAACCTGAAAGTCGGTGCCGGGGTGAAGAACCTGTTCGATCATCAGTACTACACCCGCTCGAGCGACAACAACTCAGGCATTTATGTCGGCGCACCGCGCACGTTCTTTGTGCAGGCGAGTGTGGGGTTCTGATCGGGTCAAGGGTTGAGTGAGCTTTACGCTGTGGGAGCAAAGCTTGCTCGCGATGCAGACGCCTCGGTCTCAAAAAGGACCGCGTCATCTTCATCGCGGGCAAGCCTTGCTCCCACAAGGTCTGTAGAGAACTCAGACCTTCAACACCTTGCCACTGGCCGCCACCGCCACCAGCGATAGCGCAATCAGCCCGAAGGCAATGCTCAAGCTGCTGCCATGGGCGACGAAGCCGATCAGCGCCGGGCCGGCAAGGATGCCGGCATAGCCGATGGTGGTGATGGCCGGTACGGCGATCGCTTCCGGCATCAGGGTCTGTTTGCCGACGGCGGTGTACAGCACCGGCACGATGTTCGAACACCCGGCGCCCACCAACGCATAACCCAGTAGTGCGGCTTGCCACATCGGTGCGAGGGTTGCCAACAGGAACCCGGCGGCCGCGATCGATCCGCCATAGATGATCACGCGTTTGGCCCCCAGGCGATGCACCACTGAATCGCCGGTCAGCCGGCCGACGGTCATGGTCAGCGCGAAGGCGGCATAACCCAGCCCGGCATAGGCGGTATCCACCGCGCGCTCGGTGGTCAGGAACACCGCGCTCCAGTCCAGCACCGCGCCCTCGGCCAGGAACACGATGAAACACAGGATGCCGATAAACAGCACCACGCCGTGGGGAATGGCGAACGCCGGTCCCGAGCTTTCGCTGCCGTAGGGCAGCAGGTGCGGCGCAGCCTTGAACAGCGCCACCAGCAGCACCCCATTGACCACCAGCGTCGCTCCCAGCGGCGAAAGCCCCAGGCCAAGCAGGGCGCTCACACCCGCCGCGCCAATGATCCCGCCGAGACTGAACATGCCGTGGAAACCCGACATCATGGTCTTGCCACTGGCCCGCTCGACGATCACCGCTTGCAGGTTCACGGTCGAGTCCACGGTGCCGAGCCCGGCGCCAAACAGGAACAAGGCGGCCACCAGCCAGGGCAGGGAGGTCATCGTCGCCAGCAACGGCAACGCCAGGCAGATCAGAATCGTGCCACCGCTGAGCACCCGTCGGCAGCCGAACCGCGCCGCCAGCGCACCGGAAATCGGCATCGCCAGGATCGACCCGACGCCAAGGCATAACAGCAGCAAGCCGAGGGTGCCTTCATCCAGGTTCGCCCGCGCCTTGGCATACGGCACCAGCGGCGCCCAGGCGGCGATGCCGATGCCGGCGATGAGGTAGGCGATGCGGGTGGACATCTGTTCCAGGCGTCCGGGGATAAAGGTGGGCGGGGGCGTAATGGCAGTCATGAAACGTCCTTGGCTGTCGTGCGGTGCGGTGCGGCGGGTAGGGGCCTATGCTTGCATATCCACTGACCGCACCGCGACCCCAAGGTGCTGGCTAAAGCGTGGGCTTTGCTCCCTCAGCCTTCGCCAGCATAAAGTACCGGCCCTAGCTGGCTGATTTCGGGTCTGGTCCATGACGCAGTTTTATGATGCACGCGGCAATATCTATGGCGTCGTTTCGCCGAAACAGGTGCGTGACTACGGCATTGATTTGCCGCCGTCAGCCGCCCTGGCTGCACAGCGGCGCGAGTCCTGGGCCTCGGCTGCCGTGCTTGCTTTCTGCAGTTGGGCGCCGGGCGAAGCAGCACCGGACGCCAAGGCTCATCGCAGTGACGGTCTGTTGATTGGCCCGTTCCAGAGCGAACCGCCCTTTGATCTGTTGATCGTCAACACCGACGGGACACTGGCCGAGCGCAGCGGCAATGGCCTGACGATTTTCTCCCAGGCGTTGCAAGCTCAGGGCTTGATGGCGGGGGCTGGTGATTGCGTGCTGCAGGTCCATCACGATAGACCCGACGGCTTGTCACCGCTGCAAACCTCGGTTCGCGCCGCTGGATTCGAAGGGGTGCAAGGCTTCTGGCTGGACCTGGGCAAACCGCTGTTCGGGCCCCAGGTTGTTGGCGCCCAGGAGGTCGAGAGTGTGCTGTTCAACCAGTGCGACGTTAGCCGTGTGGCGGCGCTTGAACGGTTGAACCCGGCATGGGGCAACAGCCAGTTCGTGAACATTGGCAATCCTCATTGCGTGACGCTGGTGGCCGGTGCCGAAGGGTTGCCGAGCAATTCGCAGATGCGTGCTACGGCGCTGTCGCAAAGCTTGACTCGCATCGCTTATGCGACGCCCGTTGGGGCCGGTGTTCCGTGCCCGAGGGGGGTGAATCTGCAATGGGCCAGTCTGGAAGCCGAAGGGCGAATCGCGGCGCGGGTGTTTGAGCGGGGCGAGGGGCCCACCGCGTCCTCGGGCACCAGCGCCAGCGCGGTGGCCAGTGCTGCGTGGCGGGTAGGTTGGGTGAAGGCGGGGGCGGTGAGTGTGGTGATGCCGGGGGGGACTGCGCCGATTTTGCTGGAAGAGGAGGCGGGTGAGTTGCTGCGGGTCAGGTTGTTTGGGACGGCGCGGTCTGTGCCCTAGAGCTTTCTGGAAGTTTTGCGGTGTGGCCGATGCCGTCTTCGCGAGCAAGCCCGCTCCCACAGTGGATCGGTGTTGGACACAACATTCATGTCCACTGAGGATCCCCTTGTGGGAGCGGGCTTGCTCGCGAAGGCGGTAGCACATCCAACATCAATGCAACTGACCCGCCGCCATCGCGAGCAAGGGGTTGTGGAAATCAGCCTGGCTGCTGCGCAAACTCCACCACCGGCATCTGCCGTTTCATCAGCACTTCGCCGTTGCGAATCGAGTAGAGCGGCAAGCCCTGGCTGCGGATCACTTCGTAGTCACTGTCCGCCGACAGGATCAGCAGGTTTGCCGGGCGCCCGGGTTCCAGGCCGTAGCGCTCGCCCAGGGCCATGGCCTTGGCGCTGTTGTCGGTGACCAGGTCCAGGGCGCTTTGCAGGTTGCGGTAGCCGAGCATGTGGCAGATATGCAGCCCGGCTTCCAGCACCCGCAGGATATTGCCGTTGCCCAGCGGGTACCACGGGTCGACGATGGAGTCCTGGCCGAAGCACACGTTCATCCCGGCCTCGAGCAGTTCATTGACCCGGGTGACGCCGCGGCGTTTGGGGAAGTTATCGAAGCGCCCTTGCAGGTGAATGCTTTCGGTGGGGCAAGAGACAAAGCTGATGCCCGAGTGCCCGAGCAGGCGGAACAGCTTGGCGCAGTAGGCGTTGTCGTAGGAGCCCATGGCCGTGGTGTGGCTGGCCGTGACGCGCGCGCCCATGTCGCGGCTGCGGGCTTCTTCGGCGAGCACTTCGAGGAACCGTGAGTGCGGGTCATCGGTTTCGTCGCAATGCACATCCACCAGGCAGCCGGTGCGTTCGGCCAGGTCCATGAGGAACTTCACCGAGCTGACGCCCTGGTCGCGGGTGTACTCGAAGTGGGGAATGCCGCCCACCACGTCGGCGCCCATGCGGATGGCTTCTTCCATCAGCTCGCGGCCGTTGCGGTAGGACTCGATGCCTTCTTGGGGGAACGCGACGATTTGCATGTCGATCAGGTGGCGACTTTCCTCGCGTATCTCCAGTAGCGCCTTGAGCGCCGTGAGCTCGGGGTCGGTCACGTCGACGTGGGTACGCACATGCTGGATGCCATGGGCGGCGAGGGTCTGGATGGTTTTCTTGGCGCGGGTCTTGGTGTCTTCTTCGGTGATGGTGGCCTTGCGTTCGCCCCAGCACTCGATGCCTTCGAACAGCGTGCCGCTCATGTTCCAGCGCGGTTCGCCGGCGGTGAGGGTGGCGTCCAGGTGGATGTGCGGTTCGACGAAGGGTGGGACCACCAGGTTACCGCCGGCATCGAGGTCTTCCGGGCCGAGGCTGGGGGCTTCGGTCTGGCGGGCGATGTTGGTGATCAGGCCGTTTTCCAGGTGCAGTTCATGCAAGCCTTCGCGGTTGCGCAGGCGGGCGTTGATGATGTGCATCGGGCGAATCCTTTAGAGGTCTTGTAGGGGCGCGTCAGCGGTGCGAGCACCCATTACGCCGATCAATAGCACATACGTTAGCGCGCCGGCAGCGATTCCTACCAGTGGCGCGACCCATGGCGAATTGAACGCCGCGACGGTGCCAACCCCATAGGCCAACAGCCCGGGCCAGTTGAACGCCGGCAGTTGCGCCTCGGCCAGGCGCGGGTAACGACCACGCCAGCGGAAGAAGAAATCGGCCATGATCACCCCACCAATGGGTGGGATCACCGTGCCCAGCAGGATCAGGTACGGCACCAGCAAATCGTACATGCCCAGCAGCGCCAGCAGCGTGCCGATCACCGCGCCGCCCAGGGTCACGGTTTTGCGCCGACGGGTGCGCAGCAGGTTGCAACCGGCCACGGCGAAATTGTAGATGGTGTTGTCCTGGGTGCTCCAGATGTTGAGCAGCAACATGGCCATCGCCGCCATGGCGAAGCCCTGCAGCAGCAACACTTCGACCACGTCCGGCTGTTGATAGACGATGGCTCCGTAGGCGCCGATCAGCACCATCAGGCCGTTGCCGAGGAAGAAGCCGATCAGGCTCGCCAGCACCGCGACCTTCGCCGAGCGGGAGAACCGCGTCCAGTTGGTCGCCTGTGTCGCGCCGCTGACGAAGGTGCCGAACACCAGCGTGATGGCGGTGGACCAGTCGAGGCTGCCCGTCGGCACGATCGCCAGCAAGCCATCGAGACCGCCGACCTTCACCGTCGCGACCCACATCGACAACATCAGCAGCAGCATCATCGCCGGCACGGCGATGTAGGAGAGAATTTCCAAGCCGCGATAGCCGATGTAGGCCGTGGCGCAGAATCCCAGGCCGAACAGCACCATCAACCCCAGCACGGTGCCTTCGCTCAATTCGAAATATTTGCCCAGCACCACCGCGGCCGTCGCCGTGCCCCAGGCGTACCAGCCGATCTGGGTGAACCCGAGGATCAAGTCACTGAGCTTGCTGCCCACCTCGCCGAAACAGAAACGGCCCATGAGCACCGAATTGAGCCCGCTCTTGAAGGCGATGTAACCCAAGCCAGCGGCATACAGGCCCAGCAGCAGATTACCGATGATGATGACCGTGAGCATCTCGGCAAAACCGAACGCCACCCCCAGCTTGCCGCCGGCAAACATCGTGGCGGTGAAAAAGGTGAAACCCAGCAGCACCATGGCTGTGGAGGCCAGGCCTTTGCGAGCGTGCATCGGGACTTCGCTCAAGGGGTAGTCATTGCCCGGATCGTTCTGAGTCATGTGGCGGTCCTTGCGGATGAGGGATGTCGCAAGCGTGCAGCGGCCGTGCCAAGCGAGTGATCGCGAGGTTATTTATAGACAATCCTGGGGATTGGGTGGGTGCAGGGATCGAAAGCGGTGCGGCGGTGATTCAAGTTGGAACACAGATCCCACTGCCCTATGCGGTTTCCTTGTGGGAGCGGGCTTGCTCGCGAAGGCGGAGTGTCAGCCAATGTATTCATAACTGATACACCGCCTTCGCGAGCAAGCCCGCTCCCACAGGGGGATGCGGTTTCTTCAGGAGGAGGGGGGCAACGCCAGGAATCGCAACACCGCCGCGACGACGGCTTCCGGCGCATCTTCCTGGACCAGGTGTCCGGCGTTCGGAACGGGGTGAAATTGCGCCCCCGGGATCAGCTTATGCAGGGCCCGCCCGCGCTCGATGGGGATCCACTGGTCATCCTCGCCCCAGAGGATCTGGGTTGGGCAACGCACGCTCGGGTACAAGCCCTCGACCTCGCGGGTGTAGCGTTCGTCCATCTGCGCAATCTGCCGGTAGAACGCCGCCTGGCCCGGTTCGCCAAGCCACGGCTGCACGTAGGGCGCCAGTTCGGCGTCCGGGATGTCCCGTTTGATCGCGCCGCGGATATAGGTCGGCACGATGGCTCGCTGAATGTAGTCGGGCAGGCCGCTGAAGGCGGCTTCATGCTGGCGTACATGCTGCACAAAGGATGAACCCCAAGGCGACAGCGCCACGGGGTCGATCAGGGTCAGGCTGCGGTAGTCCTTGCCATTGAGCAGGTGCGTGCGCAGGGCCGTGGCGCCGCCAAAGTCATGGGCCACCACGTCCGGGCAGTCCAGGTGCCAATGCTCCAGCAGTTGCGCGAGTAGCTGGTTTTGCACGCCCAGGGACACATCGGCATCGGGTTGCGCGGACTGGCCATACCCCAGCAGGTCGAAGTAATGCACTGTGTGGGTGGCGAAGAACAGCGGGGCGATGCGGTGCCACACGTAGGAAGAGAAGGGTGTGCCATGGACAAACACCAGCGGCGGGCCATCGCCGTGGATGGCGTAGCGGATGGAGTGTCCGTTGAAGTCGTATGTTTGATCCAGCGGCCAGTGGGTCATGCTCGATACTCCCCTGAAAATGGCTCAGGGGACCAAGCATAGGCCAATGCTGACGGGGTAGGGTAACCCCAATGGTGGTGCTAGATTTTGTGGGAGCAAGGCTTGCCCGCGATGCAGGCGCCGCGGTTCCAGAGAGACTGTGTCAACTTCATCGCGAGCAAGCTTTGCTCCCACAGGCAAACCCCACAGGTGGGACCCTACAGGCGGATCCCACAGGTTTTATTCGCCGTGGTAGATGCAACCGCTGGTGCAGGTCTCGTGGATGCGGATGGCGCTGAGTTCCGGCAGCAACGGCTTCAATTCATTCCAGATCCACTTGGCCAACACTTCGCTGGTGGGGTTTTCCAGGCCAGGAATGTCGTTGAGGTAGTTGTGGTCCAGGCGCTCGTAGAGCGGCTTGAAGATCGCCTTGATCTCCGAGAAGTCGCGAATCCAGCCGGTGTGCGGATCGATATCGCCGCTCAGGTGGATCGCCACCTTGAACGAGTGGCCGTGAAGGCGGCCGCACTTGTGGCCGTCTGGCACGTGGGGCAGGCGGTGGGCGGATTCGAAGGTAAACTCTTTGAAAATTTCCACAGGTTCGGGCTCTTTAGATAGCGGTCGCGAGGCAGGCGGCGCAGTTTATCAGTTTGATAACGGCGGTGCGCGACCGTGCTGACTAAAGGGTCAGCAAACGCTCGCCCAAGCCGCCGTTGGCCGTCAGCTCCAGGAACTCATCACCGAGCCGGCGGCTCTCGTCCATCGCCGTGCGCCAATACTGGCGGCGGCTCGGGTCATCGCCCATGAAACGCTTGAAGTCGTTGCGGTCCGGCAGTTTGCCGTAGGGCAGGCGCGCCAGGTATTCGCGGGACGGTGCCAGCAGCAACACGTCCTGCAGGCGGTCGACGTTGCCTCGGCGCCACGGCAGGCCCTTGTCGAACCAGCCGGGAATGACCCGGTCGGTGAAGTGCGGATAGAGTACGATGTCCTCGCCGCTGTAGGGCAGGTCGAGGTGATAGTCCAGCAAGCCGCCGTCGCGGTAGGTGCCAGCCCCGGCGCCCGGCAGGTCGCGCACGCCTTCCATGACCATCGGGATCGAGCCCGAGGCCAGCAGGGCCTGGCGCAGGTTGCCGGCCGCCAAGGGAACGAAGCGCGACGGAAAGTCATTCAACGGATGCAGCGGCGGGGCCAGGCGCGGGTCATGGATGATCAACCGTTCGAAATGCCGCGACAGCCGCGCGCGGCCTCGCAGGTTGTCGGCGATCACCGACGACAACCCCAGCCCCAGCCGGCCGCGATGATCCTGGGCCAGCAGGCCGTGGCTCTTGACCACCATGATGTTGAGCCGGTATCGCGGGTTATCGAGGATCGAAGCGTCGCGGCCGTCGAGCAAGTCTTCGAGCATGCGTTGCGAGCTCTGGCTGACCCCGGCCATGGTCACGCCTTTGGCGAAGCTTTGTTCGTTGTACAAACTGCCCAGGCGCCGGATGCCCTCGGCGGCGTCCGGCAGGCAGGCGCTGGCGAAGCGCCAGGCACCCACCGAGGCCCCGATCAGCGAGCGTTCCCGGGGCGCGGCGGGCAGCCACTCGCCGAACAGCGCCAGGTCCAGCCCCTGGATGCCCAAGGCCTTGGGGCCACCGGCGGCACCCGGCAGGATGCCGACGTCGGCGGCGTTCAAGCCGGCTTGGCGAATCCTCTCGAATGCACGCGGGCCGGCCTTGAGGGTGAGGGCGGGAAACTTGATGTGGATGGCGGTCATACCGGCCTCGAATACGGCTAAGCGGCTGATTATAGCGACACAAAACCCTGTGGGAGCGAGCTTGCTCGCGATGGCGTCAGTTCTGTCACATCGATATCAACGGATAGACCGCTATCGCGAGCAAGCTCGCTCCCACATTGATGTAGCTTCCATGATGGCCATTCAGTTTCAGTTAAGTTCACCCCGATACAGTCCCCCCCCCGATGAAGATTATAAAAAGGAGATAACCCATGAACCGCCTGACTGCCTTTATCATCGCGACCCTCATGGTACTCGGTACGAGCCTGGCTCATGCACGAGACCTGAACGCGGACGAAGCCCGCAAACTGCAAGACGCTGGTACCATCCTGTCCTTCGAAAAACTCAACGCCGCCGCCCTGGCCGAGCACCCTGGTGCCACCTTGACCGATACCGAGCTGGACGAAGAGTACGGCAAGTACATTTACCAGGTGGATCTGCGCGATACGAAGGGCATTGAGTGGGATCTGGAATTGGACGCCACCAACGGTAAGGTGCTCAAGAATCATCAGGATACGTAATGAAGCTTAATCTACGCGCCCATAGTCGATGGACGCTGGCGCTGCTGGCGTTTTGTTCGCTGGCCGTGGCCCGGGACCTGGATCAGGACGAGGCCCTGCAACTGCGCCAGCAGGGTGTGATCCTGCCGCTCGAACAACTGCTGCAACAGGCGCTGGACCTGCACCCCGGCGCCAAACTGCTGGAAGCCGAGTTGGAGGAGAAACACGGCGTCTATATTTATGAGGTCGAGCTGCTGGACACCGACGGCGTCGTGCGCGAATTGGACCTGGAGGCCGCGACCGGCCGCCTACTCAAAGATAAGGAAGACTGATGCGCCTGCTTCTGGTGGAAGATCACGTGCCCCTGGCCGACGAACTGATGGCCGGGCTTGCGCGCCAAGGTTACGCCGTCGACTGGCTCGCCGACGGTCGCGACGCGGTGTATCAGGGCAGCAGTGAACCCTACGACCTGATCATCCTCGATCTCGGCCTGCCGGGTGTGCCGGGGCTCGAGGTGCTGGCCCAATGGCGTGCCGGTGGCCTGAGCACGCCGGTGCTGATCCTTACCGCACGCGGGTCTTGGGCCGAGCGCATCGAAGGCCTCAAGGCCGGGGCCGACGATTACCTGACCAAGCCTTTTCATCCTGAAGAGCTGCAGTTGCGGATCCAGGCGTTGCTGCGCCGCTCCCACGGCCAGGTCAACCAGCCGACGCTGAAATCGGCCGGGTTGCACCTGGATGAAGGGCGGCAATGCGTGGTTCGCGACGGCACCGACATCCAGCTCACGGCGGCTGAATTTCGCCTGTTGCGCTATTTCATGCTGCATCCCGAGCAGATCCTCTCCAAAAGTCATCTCGCCGAACACCTGTACGACGGTGAAACCGAGCGCGATTCCAACGTGCTGGAAGTCCACGTCAATCACCTGCGGCGCAAGCTGGGACGCAGCGTGATCGAAACCCGTCGCGGCCAGGGTTACCTGTTCGGCGGGCAGGCGCAGTGAGATCCATCCAGCGGCGCCTGAGCCTGGGCCTGATCGGTGTGATGGTGGTGGTCGGCCTGGTCCTGGCACAGACCAGCCTGTGGTTGTTCGAGCTGGGCTTGCAGCGTTACCTGGAAGCCGGGCTGCGTAACGACAGCGAGAACCTGCTGGTGGCCCTGGTGCGCGGTCCACAGGGCTTGCAACTGGATGAGCGACGCCTGTCGCCGGCCTATCAGCGACCGTTTTCCGGGCATTATTTCCGCATCGATTTTGCCGACGTGCACTGGCGCTCCCGTTCCCTGTGGGACCAGGAATTGCCCCGGCTCGACCACCCGGGCCTGCACAGCAACCTGCAACTGGGGCCCGAAGGTCAGAAGCTGCTGGTGCTGCGTACCGACTATCGGCGGTTGGGTCAGGCGATTTCCATCAGCGTGGCCCAGGACTACACGCCGGTGCGCGACAGCTTTCGCCGAATGCAGCAGATCGGCCTCGGGCTGGGGGTGGCGGGGCTGCTGCTGATTCTGTTGCTGCAACGCATCACCGTGCGCCGTGCCTTGCGTCCGCTGGACCGGGCGCGGGAGCAGATTGCCCAGCTGCAGCGCGGGCAACGTTCGCAACTCGACGAACAGGTGCCACGGGAGCTGGAACCGCTGGTGACGCAAATCAACCATCTGCTGGCCCACACCGAAGACAGCCTCAAGCGTTCACGCAACGCCCTGGGCAACCTTGGCCATGCCTTGAAAACCCCCCTGGCGGTGCTGCAAAGCCTGGCGTCGAACGAGAAGCTCGCCCCGTATCCCGAGCTGCGCAAACTGTTGCTCGATCAACTGGAGCAGGTCCGCCAGCGCCTGAACCGCGAACTCAACCGCGCCCGCTTGTCCGGCGATGCCTTGCCTGGCGCGCACCTGGACTGCGACGCCGAGCTGCCGGGGTTGCTGGCCACGCTGAACATGATTCACGGCGAACACCTGCACCTGAGCTACGTCGCCCCGCCAGGCCTGCACCTGCCCTGGGATCGTGAAGACCTGCTGGAACTGTTGGGCAACCTGCTGGACAACGCCTGCAAATGGGCCGACGCCGAGGTCCGCCTGACCATGACCGAGACGGCCGAAGGGTTCAGCCTGGTTGTGGAGGACGACGGCCCGGGCATCCCCAAGGATCGCCGCGACCAGGTGTTCAGCCGCGGCACGCGACTGGATGAACAGACCGATGGACACGGTCTGGGCCTGGGCATCGTGCGGGACATCGTCGACACCTGGGGTGGCCTGCTGGCGTTGGACGACAGTGAGTGGGGTGGGTTGAAGGTGGTGATCGAACTGCCCAAACGCTGAAATCTATTTCATGGCACCCCTCTCTGTAGGGCGAGCCTCTGTGGGTGGGGCGGGCCTGTGGGAGCAAAGCTTGCTCGCGATAGCATTTTTAAAGCCGGCACAGATGTTGTAGGTGACGATGTCATCGCGAGCAAGCTTTGCTCCCACAGGCTCGCTCCCACAGGGGGAGTGATGGCTGCAAATATTACGAGACTTGAAAACCCGCCCCACGGCCCTTGCAGCTTGCCGCCGCTTGCTGCAAAGTCGCGACCTTTTTGTCCGGTGGCTTTCCATCGCTGTGCTTTGAGGTAATGATGATAAATGCAGTAATTGCCGCGGTTGGCGTCATGCTGGTGCTCAGCCTGGCCCGCGTGCATGTGGTGATCGCGCTGATTATCGGCGCGTTGGTGGGTGGCCTCACGGGCGGCCTGGGGATCGAAGCGACGCTCAAGGCGTTCAACGCCGGCCTGGGTGGCGGTGCGACGGTGGCGTTGTCCTACGCCTTGCTCGGTGCCTTTGCCGTGGCGATTGCCAAGTCTGGCATGGCCCACGCGCTGGCGGATAAAGCCCTGGCCCTGGTGGATCGCCAGGATGCCGCGGGTGGTTCGGGCGTCAAATGGGTGCTGATCGGTTTGCTGGGGACGGTCGCGGTCGCTTCCCAGAACATTCTTCCGATCCACATCGCCTTCATTCCGTTGCTGGTGCCACCGCTTTTGTATGTGCTGACCAAGTTGCAGTTGGATCGCCGGTTGATCGCCTGCGTCATGACCTTCGGCCTGATCACGCCCTACATGTTCCTGCCAGTGGGTTTCGGCAATATCTTCCTCAACGAAATCCTCCTGGCCAACATCGCCCGCAGCGGTGTGGACGTCAGCGGCATCAACGTCACCCACGCCATGGGCATTCCGGCGTTGGGCATGGTGTTTGGTCTGCTGTTGTCGTTGTTCTCCTACCGCAAGAAGCGCGTCTACGACCTGAAGAAAATTGCCCGGGTCGAGCAAGTGGCCGTGCGCTACAACCCGCTGAGCCTGATGGTGGCCGGGTTTGCGGTGGCGGCGGCGTTTGCGGTGCAACTGTTGGTGGACTCGATGATCATCGGCGCTCTGGTCGGGTTCCTGATTTTCTCGCTGTCGGGGGTGGTGCGCTGGCGCGAGACTGACGACCTGTTCACCGAAGGCATGAAGATGATGGCGATGATCGGCTTCATCATGATCGCTGCCTCAGGGTTCGCCGAAGTGATGAAGGCCACCGGTGAAGTCCAGAGCCTGGTGGAGTCTTCGGCGGCCTGGATTGGCCACAACAAGGGCATTGGCGCGCTGATGATGTTGCTGGTGGGGCTGCTGGTGACCATGGGCATCGGCTCGTCGTTTTCCACGGTGCCGATCCTGGCGACGATTTTCGTGCCGCTGTGCTTGCAACTGGGCTTCAGCCCGCTGGCGATCGTCTGCATTGTCGGCACCGCCGGCGCCTTGGGCGATGCCGGTTCACCTGCCTCGGACTCGACACTGGGCCCGACCTCCGGCCTGAACATCGACGGCCAGCACCATCACATCTGGGACACCGTGGTCCCGACCTTCATCCACTACAACCTGCCGCTGCTGGCGTTTGGTTGGGTGGCGGCGATGGTGTTGTAAGGCTGATTCAACAAGGCTCAAGGACCGAGTCGCACCCTTCGCGAGCAAGCCCGCTCCCACACTGGATCTGCTGTGAACACAGAATATGTGTACACCAGCGATCCCTTGTGGGAGCGGGCTTGCTCGCGAAGAGGCCTTTGAATCCAGCGAAGAAGTTGCTGATCGTTCGCGATAGCCGGTTAAACCTGTCCTACAGTTTTGCCGTGCGGTGCCGTTAATACAGCTAACCACGCCAATAACACCTACAAGAGTGAACAGCATGCGCCTGAGCCTGAAGGCTAAAGTCCTGTCCCTTGCGATACTGCCGGTATTGCTGTCCGCCGTGATCATCAGCCTGACCACGGCTTTCATCTTGAAGGAGCAAGCGAGTAAAGAGGTCCAGCAGACCCGCGAACGCTTGCTCAGCGAGGCCAAGGCCACGCTGCAGAACTATGTGGCGGTGGGCCTGACCGCCATCAAGCCGCTCTACGATGCCGCCGCGCCTGGCGATAACGAAGCGCGCGCCCAGGCGATCAAGCTGTTGTCGAATATCAGCTACGGCAAGGACGGCTATTTCTTCGGCTACGACTCCGAGACCATTCGTCTGTTCAAGGCCAACAGTCCCGATGGCGTGGGCAAGAGTTTCAAGGACAACCGCGACCCGAACGGGGTCTACGTCAACCGCGACCTGGTGAAAGTCGCCAAGGACGGGACTCACTACCTCGAATACAGCTCGCCACTGCCCAACAGCAAAGACCTGGTGCCCAAGCTCGGCTACACCGAATACTTGTCCAAGTGGGACCTGGCAGTCGGCAGCTCGGTCAACCTGGACGGCATCGAAGGCCAGGTGGCGTTGGTGGAAGCCAAGGTTCATGAACGTCTGCAAGGCGTGATCTTGAGCATCGTCGGGATCGCCGCGGTGGTGTTGCTGGTGATCGCGGTGGTGGGCCTGGTGCTCGCCAACACGATCCTGCGTCCCTTGAACCTGATGAAGGACAACCTCGATGACATCGCCGCGGGTGAGGGCGACCTGACCCGTCGCCTGGCCATCACCAGCCAGGACGAGCTTGGCCAGTTGGCCGGTTCGTTCAACCGCTTCGTCGACAAGATCCACGGCCTGGTGCGGCAGATCACCGACATGACCTCGCAACTGACCGGCCTGGTGACGCAAGTTTCCGAGCAGGCCCAGCGCTCCGAGCAGGCCATGGAGCGCCAGCGCCACGAAACCGATCAGGTCGCCACGGCGATCAACGAGATGTCCTCGGCGGCCCAGGAAGTCGCCCGCAGCGCCCAGGGCGCCGCCGTCGCGGCCCAGCAGACCGACGAGGAAGGGCAATCGGCCAAGCGCGTGGTGGCCGGCAGCATCCAGCAGATTCATGCGTTGGTGAACGATATTCGCAGCAGTGGTGTGTCCCTGGACAGCCTGCAGCAGGACGTGGCTTCGATTGTCAGTGTGCTCGGGGTGATTCGTTCGATTGCCGAGCAGACCAACCTGCTGGCCCTCAACGCCGCTATCGAGGCTGCGCGTGCCGGCGAGGCGGGGCGTGGGTTTGCGGTGGTGGCCGATGAAGTGCGGGCCCTGGCCAGCCGGACCCAGCAGAGCACCCAGGAAATCCAGGGCATGATCGACCGCCTGCAATCAGGCACCCACGCGGCGGTGGAGGCGATGCGCCGTTCCAGTGAGGCCGGTGACGGCACCTCGGAACGGGCCAATGAGGCGGGTGCCTCCCTGGACACCATGGCGCAACTGATCGGCACCATCAACTCGATGAACGCCCAGATCGCCAGCGCTGCCGAAGAACAGACCGCAGTGGCCGAGGAAATCAACCGCAGCGTGCATCAGATCGCCGTGGCCGTGGACAGCGTCGCCGACGAAACCCAACTCGGCGCCCAGACCTCCCGCAGCCTGGCCGACCTGGGCCAGCGCCTGGGCAAGCTGGTGGGGCAGTTCCGGATCTGATCCCACCGCGGCAGGAGCTGCCGAAGGCTGCGATCTTTCGCTCTCGATCCAGATGTTTTTACCTGGGCAACCGGGTCTTATCGAGAAAGAAGGATCGCAGCCTTCGGCAGTTCCTGCCGGGAGCTAAAGATTTTTGGCATGCTGTATCTTGTGTCCACCACAAGTCCCCTGTGGGAGCGGGCTTGCTCGCGAATGCAGTGTGTCAGCCAATATATTCACTTCTGACACACCGCCTTCGCGAGCAAGCCCGCTCCCACATTTGTTCGGTGGCGACTATGGCTCGCGCACATCGCGCATCAACAACCCAAACCGCAGATCCACCGCATCCGGGATCGGCACGTACACCACATGTCCATCCCCCGGTGCCACCTCGATGCCCTGGCCTTTGACGTTCTGCAACTGATGCAGGTCGAAGTGGAAGTTGCCTTTTGGGGTCATCAGTTCCATATGGTCCCCCAGGTCAAAGCGGTTTTTCACCCGCACTTCGGCCAGGCGTTCGCGCCGTTCGCCGGTCAGTTCGCCGACGAACTGCTGGCGCTCTGATACCGAACTGCCGTTCTGGTAGTTCTGATACTCATCATGCACGTGGCGCCTTAGAAAACCTTCGGTGTAGCCGCGCTGGGCCAGGGACTCCAGGTCGGTCATCAGGCCACGATCAAATTCCCGGCCGGCCACCGCGTCATCGATGGCCTGGCGATACACCTGGGTGGTGCGCGCGCAATAGAAGTGCGACTTGGTCCGGCCTTCGATCTTCAACGAATGCACACCCATGCGCGCCAGGCGCTCGACGTGCTGCACGGCCCGCAGGTCCTTGGCATTCATGATGTAGGTGCCGTGCTCGTCCTCGAAGGTCGGCATGGATTCTTCCGGGCGGTTGGCTTCCTGGAGCAAAAACACCTGGTCGGTGGGCGCGCCGAGGCCCAGGGTCGGCCCGGGCTGATAGCTCTGCACAATGTCGCCCACGACGTTTTCCACCGCCGGCTGCGCCGAGTACTTCCAGCGGCAGGCATTGGTGCAACTGCCCTGGTTGGCGTCGCGCTTGTTCAAATAGCCGGACAACAGGCAGCGCCCGGAATAGGCCATGCACAGCGCGCCGTGGACGAACACTTCCAGCTCCATGGCCGGCACCTGCTCGCGGATCTCGGCGATTTCCTCCAGGGACAGTTCCCGGGACAGGATGATCCGGCTCAAGCCCTGCTGCTGCCAGAACTCGACGCTCGCCCAGTTCACCGTGTTGGCCTGCACCGACAGGTGAATCGGCATCTGGGGGAAATGCCGGCGCACCAGCATGATCAGCCCCGGGTCGGACATGATCAGCGCGTCTGGCGCCATGGCGATCACCGGCTCGAGGTCCTTGAGGAAGGTGCGCAGCTTGGCGTTGTGCGGGGCAATGTTGACCACCACGTAGAAGCGCTTGCCCATGGCCTGGGCCTCGGCAATGCCCAAGGCCAGGTTCGCATGGTCGAATTCGTTGTTGCGCACCCGCAGGCTGTAGCGCGGCTGGCCGGCATACACCGCATCGGCACCGTAGGCGAAGGCATAGCGCATGTTTTTCAGGGTGCCGGCGGGCGCCAGCAGTTCGGGGGCGGCGAGGGTCATGATGGCGTCGGATCGCAAAAGGCGGCGAGGGTAGCCTATGGTCGGCCAGGCCTCATTGATCTGAATCAATGCACGGCGCAAACGAGAAGGCACTCCCACGAGTCCTGGCTGACTAATGTTTATCCCGCCTTTGGACATGGAAAGCTGATGAATCGAAAGATGCTGCAAAACAAAGCCCAGATGTTGCTCCTGGTGCTGGTCACCATCGCGTTCATCTGGATTCTGCTGCCGTTCTACGGTGCGGTGTTCTGGGCGGTGATCCTGGGCATCGTCTTTGCACCGATGCAGCGGCGCCTGCAATTGAAGTTCGGTTGGCACCGCAACGTCACCTCGCTGGTCACGTTGAGCATCTGCGTGGTCAGTGCGATTTTACCGGTGATCATCATCAGCACCTTGCTGGTCCAGGAAGGTGCTGCGTTGTACAAGAGCCTGGAAAGCGGCGAACTGGACATTGCCGATTACCTGGCCCGCTTCAAGGATGCCTTGCCACTGTACTTCCAGAATCTGCTCGACCGCTTTGGCCTGGGCAACCTGAACGGCTTGCGCGACACGATCGTCAAGAGCGCGATGCAGGGCAGTGAGTTTTTCGCCACCCAGGCCTTCAGTTTCGGCCAGGGTACCTTTCAGTTCCTGGTCAGCTTCTTTGTGATGATCTATCTGCTGTTCTTCTTTCTGCGCGACGGTGCGGAACTGGTGCGCAAAGTGCGCACGGCCATTCCCTTGGCGGAACACCAAAAGCGTCGGTTGCAGTTGAAGTTCAATCGGGTGGTGCGCGCCACGGTAAAAGGCAACCTGCTGGTCGCCATCAGCCAAGGTGCGCTGGGTGGGTTGATCTTCTGGATCCTGGGGATTCCGACGGTGTTGCCCTGGGCGGTGCTGATGGCGTTCCTGTCGTTGCTGCCAGCGGTGGGGGCGGGCCTCGTCTGGGCACCGGTGGCGGTGTATTTCCTGCTCTCGGGGGCGATCTGGCAAGGCGTGGTGCTGACGCTGTTCGGGGTGTTCGTGATCGGCCTGGTGGATAATTTCCTGCGGCCGATCCTGGTCGGCAAGGACACCAAGATGCCCGACTACATGGTGCTGGTCTCGACACTGGGCGGGCTGGCGGTATTCGGGCTGAACGGTTTCGTGATCGGGCCGCTGATCGCCGCGCTGTTCATGTCATGTTGGGCCTTGTTTGTCGAAAGCACACCGCGGGTGCAGCTGCCTTAGGCGCTCAGCAGATAGGGGCCGATACGTTGCGACAGGGCCTGGGCGGCGGGCAATGAAGTCAGCGGGCCGCTGATGGTCACGCCGTCCTGCACCAGATACCAGCAGGCCAGCAACCCGAGCTCCCGGAGTGGGGCGGGGACGGCGCTGCCAATGACAGACATGATTTGAACCTTGGGCATGGGACACCTCCATCAATCGATGGGGTTACCTTACGACTCAGTGGGGGTAACGAAAAATCAACCGGCTCAATAGTAGGAATCGATGTCGCTCAATCGACGACCAGATCGAGCATGTGCACCACTTCCTGTTCACTGAGCAGGCCCTTGCGCACCAGGTTTTCCGCCAGCAGGGAAAGGAACTTGGCGTTGCGGTGGCCTTCCAGTTGCTTGAGTTCGGTCAGCACGTTGTACACCTTGCTGGAGGTGCACAGGCCGACGATGCGATGGGGATTTTGCGTGGGCATACCTTCGTCCTTGTTTTTATGAAGCTGTTGTTGGCGGACAGAGCCAGTTTGCGGCCCGGTCATGACGCTGACGTGACAGCTTGGGTTGTTGGAAAAAAGAAAGCAGGATCCGGACCATAATGCCTTTTTGGCGCCGGATTATTGTTCCGGCAGCGACCTCGGGCAGGCTTATACGGCCATCCAACGGTTTAGTTACCCACAAAAGAAGGCATGCGTTTGAGCGTCGAGCTTCATGTGTTGCCCTATTTTTTGCTCAGCACATTGGCCAGCCGCCCCATGGCCGCTTCGATTTCATGGGCGGTCAAGGACGAGTACCCCAATAGCCAGCCTTGTTTCTTTTCTTCGCCGGCGTACAGCCGGCTGAGGCCGGGCAGCTGCACCCCCGCGCTGGCCGCTTGGCGGAGGGTCTTCTCTTCCGACCAACCATCGCTCAGCAGGCAGGGAATCTGTAGCCCACCTTGGGGACGCAAGGCGGTAACGATTCCGTCCAGGTGCCTGCCAATGGCATCGAGCAGGGTGGTACGGCGTCCGGCGTAGAGTTTGCGCATGGCCCGGACATGAGCGTTGTAGTGACCGTCTTCCATGAAGCGTGCCAGGGTCAACTGGAGGATCTGCGGTGTGTGGCCGTCCATGATGCTGCGCGCGTAGGTGAAGGCTTTGACCAGTTCGAAAGGCAGCACCATGTAACCCATCCGCAACCCCGGATAGAGCGTTTTGCTGAAGGTGCCGAGGTAGATCGTGCGCTGGTATTTGTCCAGGCCTTGCACGCATGCGGTCGGCAGCCCGTCGTAGTGGAACTCGCTGTCGTAGTCGTCCTCGATGATCCACTTGCCATGCTCGGTCGCCCAGTTGATCAGTTCGAGTCGGCGTTCCAACGGTAAGGTTGCCCCGGTGGGGTATTGATGCGAAGGCGTCACATAGACGCAAGGGGCGCCGCTGCGGTCTGCCCGCAGCAGGTCCGTGCGTATGCCCAGTGCATCGACGTCAATGGGCACGACCTTGGTCTCTGCCGTTTCAAAGGCCTTCCTGGCACCGTAGTAGCCCGGGTTTTCCAGCAGGATCGGTTTGCCGGCATCCACGAGCAACTGCGCGCACAGAAACAGCGATTGGCGAGTGCTGCTCAACACCAGGATCTGCTCGGGGGAGCATTTGGCCCCGCGTTCGAGGTTCAAGTAGGTGGCGATCGCCTTGCGCAGAGGCTCGGCGCCTTGCGGGTCGCCGTGCAGCAGGATGGTGCCCCGGTAGTCCTTCATGACCTGGCGTTGCAGGCGTTCCCACAGATCGGTGGGGAAGGTGCGGGTTTCCGGCAGCCCTGTGGCGAAGGCCTTGATGACCTGTTGATCGGCCACGCCACCACTGTCGAAAATCATCCGGCCGCGCTGGCTCAAGCCCGATCCTGGCGTCGCCTCGCTGCGCTGGGTGTCTTGCGATTTCATGCGCCGACGCGCAGCCCCGCGCAATTGGGTGCCAACCGTCTCGGATACATAGCTGCCCGAGCCTTCGCGCCGCACGATGAAGCCATCCCGGTGCAATTGCACATAGGCGTTCTCCACCGTGTCACGGGCAACGCCCAGCGTCTTGGCCAGGACCCTGGTTGCCGGCAGCTTCAGGCCAGCGTCAAGGGCGCCATCGAGGATCAGTGCGCGCAGGGCGCGCTGAATCCGCTGATGCAGATCCAGCATCTGAAATTCGGCATCGTTGAGTCGCATCTTCAGCGTTTCGAGCTCGAAGGTTTTTGCCATGCGGTCTGCTCTATATGAAAAAACTGGCCTTATTTGGCAGGCCAGTTTATCCGTAGACTTTGTCCGTCGCTATTACCCGCGAAGGAGCCGCCAACTGATGCAAGTCTCTATTGAAGAGGTCACCTATTACTGGCCTACGGCTGATGCCCGGCCGGGCAGTCACGACCAGTCCGAGCCGAAAGAGCCGCTCGGGGCCGACTGCTGCCGTCGCTGATCGTCAGGCAGTGCGGCCGTCTCATTTTCCCAATCCACAGGACCCCATCATCATGTACGACTCATCCCTGACCCTTGAAGCGTTCGACGCCGAGCTATGTGAGGCGATTCACAACGAAGAATGCCGCCAGGAAGACCACGTCGAGCTGATCGCTTCCGAGAACTACGCCAGCCCATTGGTGATGGCGATACAGAACTCGGTATTCACCAACAAGTACGCCGAAGGTTACCCGGGCAAGCGCTACTACAGCGGTTGCGAGTATGTCGATGTGGCTGAGCGCCTGGCCATCGAGCGGGTCAAGGCGCTGTTCGATTGCGATTACGCCAACGTCCAGCCTCATGCTGGTGCCCAGGCCAACGCCGCCGTGTTCCTGGCACTGCTCAATCCTGGCGACACCGTGATGGGCATGAACCTGGCCCAGGGTGGTCACCTGACCCACGGCAACCCATCCAATTTCTCCGGCCGCCATTACAAGATCGTTCCCTACGGTCTCGACCCGCAGACGGGGTTGATCGACTATGACGAGATGGAGCGCATCGCCCTTCAAGCCAGACCGAAGATGCTGATCGGTGGTTTTTCCGCTTACTCGCGTTACAAGGACTGGGCGCGGATGCGGGTCATTGCCGACAAGGTCGGGGCGATTTTCTGGGTCGACATGGCCCACGTCGCCGGTCTGGTGGCAGCGGGCGAGTATCCGAACCCGTTGCCCCACGCCCATGTGGTCACCAGTACGACCCACAAGACCCTGCGTGGCCCACGGGGCGGGGTGATCCTGTCCAAGGGGCAGGACGATACGTTTTACAAGAAGCTCGACTCGGCGGTATTTCCTGGTGTCCAGGGCGGTCCGTTGATGCACCAGATCGCCGCCAAGGCCGTTGCCTTCAAGGAAGCGCTGGCGCCCGGGTTCAAGACCTATCAGCAGCAGATCGTCATCAATGCCCGGGCCATGGCTGCCGTGCTGCAGCAGCGTGGTTACAGGATTGTCTCCGGGGGGACCGATAACCACATGATGTTGATCGACCTGTCCGACAAGCCTTACACCGGCAAGGACGCCGATGCCGCCCTGAGTAATGCCTACATCACGGCCAACAAAAACTCGGTACCCAACGATCCTCGTTCGCCGTTCGTGACCTCAGGGCTGCGCATCGGCACGCCGGCCGTGACCACTCGCGGGTTTGGAGTGCCAGAGTGCGAGCAACTGGCAGGTTGGCTGTGTGACGTGCTGGACGCGCTGGAATCCGGCGGCAGCGAGCAGGTTGCGCATCATGTACGCGAACAGTTGGTGGCGCTGTGTCGTCGCCATCCTGTATATCGGCAGCGCTAAAACGAAAAAACCCGCCTGGAGGCGGGTTTTTCGGGGGGGGCAGAGATTTTGAAAGCTTTCTCTGGACCCTTTGTCTGGCTCCACGACCTGGACTCGAACCAGGGACCCAGTGATTAACAGTCACTTGCTCTACCAACTGAGCTATCGCGGAATGGCGCGTATGTTACTGATTGGAAAAGAGAAGTCAAGCGTCCATTGCCGGACGGCGCATTCCTGGTGCCCTTTGACGGTCAATCAACGATTGGCAGTTACCGCCAGGGCAGGAGAGGACTACCATGGTCATCCGGAAGTGGCAGGACGCGCTGCCGGCCATTCGCCGACATTAAGGTACGCGCCATGAACCACCTGTTACCCCTTCACACAGCCCGCCGCGCCGAGGTGCTCTTGTGAGTACCGCCCAGATCAGCTTGCCCAAGGGCGTGGGGCCTCATGCCGAGAAACTGTACGACGCCATCACCCAGGCCAGCACCGCCGAAGCGTTGAACCGTGCCGGCGGCAAGGCCGAGGGCTTTGTCCTGGGGCTGGAAAGCACCAAGGCGATCAAGAGCCAGGTGGCCGAGTCGTTGTATGTCATTTATGACGATGCGGCTAGCCAGCGGGCGACGGAGTTGTAGCCTCGACGAAAAGTGTTGTGTCTGGTGCTTTTGTGGCCTTGCTTTTGTGGCGAGGGGATTTATCCCCGTTGGGCTGCGTAGCAGCCCCAAGTGGTCGAAGTTAATGAGCCTGTCAAACCGGGTTGCTGATTTCAGGGCTGCTTCGCAGCCCAGCGGGGATAAATCCCCTCGCCACAGGTTGGGGGTCTACCCGACCTGATCGACACACTCAAAAAAAACGGGAAGCCAATGGCTTCCCGTTTTTCATCCGGCGCCGAGGCGTCAGATCACCTGAACGATGGCCTTGGTCACCGCATCGATGTTGTTCTGGTTCAGCGCGGCCACGCAGATGCGGCCGGTGTCCAGGGCATAGATGCCGAACTCGGTGCGCAGGCGCGTCACTTGTTCAACGGTCAGGCCGGAGTAGGAGAACATCCCGCTCTGGCGTGCAACGAAGCTGAAGTCGTGGTGCGGGGCGGCCTTGGCCAGCATGTCCACCATCTGGACGCGCATGCCGCGAATGCGCAGGCGCATTTCGGCCAGTTCGGCTTCCCACTGGGCCCGCAGCTCCGTGCTGTTGAGCACGGCGGCGACGATGCTGGCGCCGTGGGTCGGCGGGTTGGAGTAGTTGGTGCGGATCACGCGCTTGACCTGGGACAGCACGCGGGCACTTTCTTCTTTCGATTCGCTGACGATCGACAGGGCGCCGACGCGCTCGCCGTACAGCGAGAACGACTTGGAGAACGAGCTGGAGGCAAAGAAGGTCAAGCCCGACTCGGCGAACAGGCGCACGGCCGCCGCGTCTTCGTCGATACCGGTGCCGAAGCCCTGGTAAGCCATGTCCAGGAACGGAACGTGGTTCTTGGCCTTGACCACGGCCAGCACGTTTTTCCAATCTTCCGGGCTCAGGTCCACGCCGGTCGGGTTGTGGCAGCAGGCGTGCAGCACAACGATCGAGCGGTCGGGCAGGGCGTTGAGGTCTTCCAGCAGGCCGCTGCGGTTCACGTCGTGGGTGGCGGCGTCGTAGTAGCGGTAGTTCTGCACCGGGAAGCCGGCGGTTTCGAACAGGGCGCGGTGGTTTTCCCAGCTTGGGTCGCTGATGGCGACGACGGCGTCAGGCAGCAGTTGCTTGAGGAAGTCGGCACCGATCTTCAGTGCACCGGTGCCGCCCACGGCCTGGGTGGTGATGACGCGACCGGAAGCGATCAGCGGTGAATCCTTGCCGAACAGCAAGGTCTGCACGGCCTGGTCGTAGGCGGCAATGCCGTCGATTGGCAGGTAACCACGGGAAACGTGCTGAGCCACGCGAGCCGTCTCGGCCTCGACAACGGCACGCAGGAGTGGAATACGCCCCTCTTCATTGCAGTAAACACCTACACCCAGGTTGACCTTATTGGTACGGGTGTCGGCGTTGAAAGCTTCGTTGAGGCCCAGGATGGGGTCGCGGGGTGCCAATTCGACAGCGGAAAACAGGCTCATTAGTGCGCGGCTCTGAATGGAGAATGAGGGGACGTGTGGCGCTCCAGCCGAATGCACTAGAGCGGTGCACAAACGGGGAGCTAGTATAGAGGCCATCACCCGGCACGGCGACAGGCGATTCGGTTTTTACGCTAAGTTTTTACGATTTTTTTCGACCGTTAGTCCTCTCGGCGCGTCAAAGTCTTCAAGGCGTGTAGGACGTTCGTCTTGAAAGCGAAGGCATTCACCTCCACATTGTGTGCATTCCAGTTTTTTCCTCGGGCGACATCAGTCGTTTCGGTCTTTCTCGTTCCTGTCGGCTGGCCGACAGGGGTGAATCCAGAGGTTATGTCATGTCTGAATTCCAGCTAGTCACCCGCTTCCAGCCCGCCGGCGATCAGCCGGAAGCCATCCGCCTGATGGTCGAGGGTATCGAGGCCGGGCTGGCGCACCAGACGCTGCTCGGTGTGACCGGCTCGGGCAAGACCTTCAGCATTGCCAACGTGATCGCCCAGATTCAGCGCCCGACCCTGGTACTGGCGCCGAACAAGACCCTGGCGGCGCAGCTGTACGGTGAGTTCAAGGCGTTTTTCCCGAATAACGCCGTGGAGTACTTCGTTTCCTACTACGACTACTACCAGCCCGAGGCCTACGTGCCGTCGTCGGACACCTTCATCGAGAAGGATGCCTCGATCAACGACCACATCGAACAGATGCGACTGTCGGCGACCAAGGCCTTGCTCGAGCGCAAGGACGCGATCATCGTCACCACGGTGTCGTGCATCTACGGCCTGGGCAGCCCGGAAACCTACCTGAAGATGGTGTTGCACGTGGACCGCGGCGACAAACTCGACCAGCGCGCCTTGCTGCGGCGCCTGGCGGACTTGCAGTACACCCGCAACGACATGGATTTCGCCCGGTCGACGTTCCGGGTGCGTGGCGATGTGATCGACATCTACCCGGCGGAATCGGACCTGGAAGCGATCCGCATCGAGCTGTTCGACGATGAAGTGGAGAGTCTCTCGGCGTTCGACCCGCTGACCGGTGAAGTGATCCGCAAGTTGCCACGCTTCACGTTCTATCCCAAGAGCCACTATGTGACGCCCCGGGAAACCCTGCTGGACGCCATGGAGGGGATCAAGGTCGAGTTGCAGGAGCGCCTGGAATACCTGCGTTCGAACAACAAACTGGTGGAAGCCCAGCGCCTGGAGCAGCGGACCCGGTTCGACCTGGAGATGATCCTGGAGCTGGGCTACTGCAACGGCATCGAAAACTACTCCCGCTACCTGTCGGGCCGTCCGGCGGGTGCGCCGCCGCCCACGTTGTATGACTACCTGCCGGCCGATGCCTTGCTGGTCATCGACGAATCCCACGTCAGCGTGCCCCAGGTCGGCGCCATGTACAAAGGCGACCGTTCGCGCAAGGAAACCCTGGTGGAGTACGGCTTCCGCCTGCCCTCGGCGCTGGACAACCGACCGATGCGCTTCGACGAATGGGAAAGCGTGAGCCCGCAGACGATTTTTGTCTCGGCCACCCCTGGTAACTACGAGGCCGAGCATGCCGGGCGGGTCATCGAGCAATTGGTGCGGCCGACCGGGCTGGTCGACCCGCAGATTGAAGTGCGTCCGGCGCTGACCCAGGTGGATGACTTGCTCTCGGAAATCACCAAGCGTGTGGCACTGGAAGAGCGGGTGCTGGTCACCACGCTGACCAAGCGCATGGCCGAAGACCTTACCGACTACCTGGCCGACCATGGCGTGCGGGTGCGTTACCTGCACTCGGACATCGACACGGTGGAGCGGGTCGAGATCATCCGCGACCTGCGCCTGGGTACCTTCGACGTGCTGGTGGGCATCAACCTGCTGCGCGAAGGCCTGGACATGCCGGAAGTGTCGCTGGTGGCGATTCTCGACGCCGACAAGGAAGGCTTCCTGCGTTCCGAGCGTTCGTTGATCCAGACCATCGGCCGCGCGGCGCGTAACCTCAATGGCCGGGCGATTCTGTATGCCGACCGCATCACCGGCTCCATGGAGCGGGCCATCGGCGAGACCGAGCGCCGTCGCGACAAGCAGATTGCCTTCAACCTGGCCAACGGCATTACCCCCAAGGGCGTGTTCAAGGACGTCGCCGACATCATGGAAGGCGCCACCGTGCCCGGCTCGCGCAGCAAGAAGCGCAAGGGCATGGCCAAGGCGGCCGAAGAGAGCGCCCGTTACGAGGCCGAACTGCGCTCGCCGAGCGAAATCACCAAGCGCATCCGGCAGTTGGAAGAAAAAATGTACCAGCTGGCCCGGGACCTGGAGTTCGAGGCGGCGGCGCAGTTGCGTGATGAGATTGGCAAGTTGCGTGAGCGGTTGCTGGCTGTCTGAGTATTGCTGTGGCTTCGATGGCCTCTTCGCGAGCAAGCCCGCTCCCACAGTTGACCGCGTCGTCCAGGCTGGATGCGTTCCACTGTGGGAGCGGGCTTGCTCGCGAATGAGGCGACTCGGTCTGACGTCTGGCGACACAAATCCCGCTCTCACTGGAGCCCGCCCGCCATCGCCTGTTACCATTCGCCCCCTGTTCGATCTTCGCTTTTATATTCTTTCCGAGACATGCCATGACCACCGTCCGCACCCGCATCGCGCCTTCGCCCACTGGCGATCCCCATGTCGGCACCGCCTACATCGCTTTGTTCAACTATTGCTTTGCCAAGCAGCATGGCGGCGAGTTCATCCTGCGGATCGAGGACACCGACCAGTTGCGTTCGACCCGCGAGTCCGAACAGCAGATCTTCGACGCCCTGCGCTGGTTGGGGATCGACTGGAGCGAAGGCCCGGACGTCGGCGGCCCGCACGGTCCGTACCGCCAGAGCGAGCGTGGTGACATCTACCAGCAGTATTGCCAGCAACTGGTGGACATGGGCCATGCGTTCCCGTGTTTCTGCACCGCCGAAGAGCTGGACCAGATGCGCGCCGAGCAAATGGCCCGTGGCGAAACCCCGCGCTACGACGGCCGGGCGCTGCTGCTGTCCAAGGAAGAAGTCGCCCGTCGCCTGGCGGCCGGCGAGCCCCATGTGATCCGCATGAAGGTGCCGACCGAAGGCGTCTGCGTGGTACCGGACATGCTGCGTGGCGATGTCGAGATCCCGTGGGATCGCATGGACATGCAAGTGCTGATGAAGACCGACGGCCTGCCGACGTACTTCCTGGCGAACGTGGTGGACGATCACCTGATGGGCATCACTCACGTGCTGCGCGGTGAAGAATGGCTGCCATCGGCGCCAAAACTGATCCTGCTCTACGAATACTTCGGCTGGGAACAACCACAGTTGTGCTACATGCCGCTGCTGCGTAACCCGGACAAGAGCAAGCTGTCCAAGCGCAAGAACCCGACCTCGGTGACGTTCTACGAGCGCATGGGCTTCATGCCCGAGGCCATGCTCAACTACCTGGGACGCATGGGTTGGTCGATGCCGGACGAGCGCGAGAAGTTCTCGCTGCAGGAAATGGTCGAGCATTTCGATTTGTCGCGGGTGTCCCTGGGTGGGCCGATCTTCGACGTCGAGAAGCTGTCGTGGCTCAACGGCCAGTGGCTGCGGGACCTGCCGGTGGAAGAATTCGCCGCACGTGTGCAGAAGTGGGCATTGAACCCTGAGTACATGATGAAGATCGCTCCCCATGTGCAGGGCAGGGTAGAGACCTTCAGCCAGATCGCCCCGCTGGCCGGCTTCTTCTTCGCCGGTGGCGTGACGCCGGATGCGAAGTTGTTCGAATCCAAGAAGCTTTCGGGCGACCAGGTGCGCCAGTTGATGCAACTGATTCTGTGGAAGCTCGAAAGCCTGCGCCAGTGGGAGAAGGACAGCATCACCGCGACCATCCAGGCCGTGGTCGAGTCGCTGGAGTTGAAACTGCGCGATGCCATGCCGCTGATGTTCGCCGCCATTACCGGCCAGGCCAGCTCGGTGTCGGTGCTCGATGCGATGGAAATCCTCGGGCCGGACCTGACCCGTTTCCGCCTGCGCCAGGCCATCGATCTGCTCGGTGGTGTGTCGAAGAAGGAAAACAAGGAGTGGGAAAAACTGCTGGGCGCGATCGCGTAAGCGTTCAATGAGGCAGGACATACCCCGGTTTTCCGGGGTTTGTCGGTAAGTGATTGTTATCCCGGCAAAAAATTTTCAAATTTGTTGAAAATAAATTTGACAGCCCTCCGATACGCCCTTAAGATTCGCCCCGTCCTCAGCGATGAGGGGCTATAGCTCAGCTGGGAGAGCGCTTGCATGGCATGCAAGAGGTCGACGGTTCGATCCCGTCTAGCTCCACCAATTTACACTTCAAGGCCTGGCCACACCGGTCTTGAAGCGATCAACACTCAGCGTTGATCAGTTGTACAGAAGGGTTTGCGTCCCCTTCGTCTAGTGGCCTAGGACACCGCCCTTTCACGGCGGTAACAGGGGTTCGAGTCCCCTAGGGGACGCCAGTTTTACAGAAGCGATGTTGCAAGATGTCGCTCCGCCGCGAGGCGAAAAACCTGGGGCTATAGCTCAGCTGGGAGAGCGCTTGCATGGCATGCAAGAGGTCGACGGTTCGATCCCGTCTAGCTCCACCAATTACAGGTTCAAGGTCTGGCCACACCGTCCTTGAATCGATCAGTTCTCAGCGCTGATCAAGTCAGAAGGTTTGTGTCCCCTTCGTCTAGTGGCCTAGGACACCGCCCTTTCACGGCGGTAACAGGGGTTCGAGTCCCCTAGGGGACGCCACGATTACCCGCTCTGCGGGATTTTATAAGGGTCATTCAATTCTTGAATGACCCTTTTGTTTGTCTGGCGTTCGGCCAATTCCCTATCCTTGAAAAAGTCTTCTGACCAGCGGTCAAAATTTCCGCTTGCGGAAAATTATTATAGGAATAATATTTCAATCGTAATATTCGGAGGCGACGATGAGCGATAAAAAGGCACAAACCCGTGAACGCATTCTCAAGGCCGCCAGCGATGCGCTGATCCAGCGTGGGCCGGCTGAGCCGAGCGTGGGCGAGGTGATGGGCGCGGCCGGGCTGACGGTGGGCGGTTTTTATGCCCATTTCGAAAGCAAGGATGCCTTGATGCTGGAGGCATTCAAGCAATTGCTCAATCGGCGCCGCGGCCTGATCGCCGACATGGATGGCGAGCTGACAGGCGAAGAGCGGCGCGCTCTGGTGGCGGCGTTCTATCTGTCCCGCAAGCACCGTGACTCCACCGAACACGCCTGCCCGATCCCTGCGTCGGTCGGCGAGCTCGGCCGGCTGCCGGATGCGTTTCGTGAAGTGCTCAATGAGCATATCGAGTTGATGGTCGCGCAATTGGCGGCCAGCCCGGAGGACGCCGACAAGGCCCTGGCCGATATCGCCTTGATGGTGGGCGGCTTGGCCCTGGCACGAGCCTTGGGCCCTGGAGAGTTATCGGATCGTTTGCTGCGCGCCGCCAAGTCGGCGGTGCGATGAGCTAAGGCGCAAGCCCTGGAGATGAGCGATGAACAGGTTGAGCTGGATTCGTAGCGTCAATGGCACGCTGGGTTGGGTGGCTCCGCGCCTGGTGGCCAAACAGATGCGTTCGCTGTTCATGCGCCCGCGCAACTTGCCACCGCGGGATTGGGAACTGCCGCTGCTGGCCTCGTCCGAACGTATCACCTTGCGCTTCGGTCTCTCGGCCTTGCGCTGGGGCAAAGGCCCGGCAGTCTTGCTGATGCATGGCTGGGAAGGGCGGCCGACGCAGTTCGCGGCGCTGATCACGGCCCTGGTGGACGCCGGTTACACGGTGGTGGCGCTGGACGGTCCAGCCCATGGTCGCTCACCGGGTCGCGAGGCGAATGTCCTGTTGTTTGCCAGGGCCATGCTCGAAGCCGCCGCTGAGCTGCCGCCGTTGCAGGCCGTGATCGGGCATTCCATGGGCGGCGCCAGTGCCCTGTTGGCCGTCCAGTTGGGGTTGCGTACCGAGACGCTGGTCAGCATCGCCGCACCCGCCCGCATTCTGGGGGTGCTGCGCGGTTTCTCCCGGATGATGGGCCTGCCGCCCAAGGCGCGTTCGGCGTTCATTCGCCAGGTGGAAAGCGATGTGGGCATGCCCGCTTCGAAGATGGACGTCGCGCATTACCAACTGGACGTGCCGGGGTTGATCGTCCATGCCGAGGACGACGCGTCGGTTTCAGTCAAGGAGTCGCAGTTGATCCATGAAGCCTGGTTCGACAGTCGTTTGCTGCGACTGCCACAGGGCGGGCATCAGCGGGTGCTGGCCGATCCTCGTGTCATTGATGGGGTGTTATCACTGCTGGCCGGTCGCAGCCTGCAGGCGCGGCAATCGGCTTGAACTGTGGGAGCAAGGCTTGCCCGCGATGGCGGTCGAGCTAGGATCCGTTACACTGCCCCGATCCAAATTCGACCAGGAGAGGGGCATGGGCTGGGATCGCGCAACACCGTTCATTATTGATCTTCAGGTCAATGCCGAAGACATCGACGGGCTGGGGCACGCCAACAACGCGGTGTACGTTACCTGGCTCGAGCGCTGCGCCTGGCGCCATTCCCAGCGCCTGGGCCTGGATCTGGTGGAATACCGGCGCCTCGACCGGGCCATGGCAGTGGTACGGCATGAAATCGATTACCTGGCGGCCGCCTATGAAGGCGATGAGCTGCAATTGGCGACCTGGATCGTCGACTGGGACCAGCGCCTGAAAATGACCCGGCATTTCCAACTGGTCCGTCCCAGCGACAACACCACGCTGCTGCGGGCCCAGACCACCTTCGTCTGCATCGAATTGTCCACCGGCAGGCCCAAGCGCATGCCGCCGGAATTCATCGAAGGTTATGGTCCCGCGCTGAAGCCATCCGGCATCCTCATCGACTGATCCACCGTAATCGCGAGCAAGCTCGCTCCCACAGGGATTGCTGGTGAATTCCGATGTTGTGGGCAAAATCCGGTAAACTGCCGCACGTTTTTTCGTTTGAGTGTGTGTTTCCATGCAAATTGCCCTGGCGCCCATGGAGGGGTTGGTCGACAACATCCTGCGGGATGTCCTGACCCGTGTTGGCGGGATCGACTGGTGTGTCACCGAGTTCATCCGTGTCAACGACCGTCTGCTCACGCCGGCCTATTTCCATAAGCTCGCCCCTGAACTGCTGACCGGTGCCCAGACGGCTGCCGGTGTGCCGTTGCGGGTGCAGTTGCTCGGTTCCGATCCGGTGTGCCTGGCGGAAAACGCGGCGTTGGCGTGCGAGTTGGGCTCGGAGGTTGTCGACTTGAACTTCGGTTGCCCGGCCAAGACCGTGAACAAATCCCGGGGCGGGGCGGTGTTGCTCAAGGAGCCGGAACTGCTCAACGAAATCGTCGAGCACGTGCGTCGTGCGGTGCCAAAGCACATTCCGGTCACCGCCAAGATGCGCCTGGGTTTCGATAGCCCGGACGGTGCGCTGGTGTGTGCCACGGCACTGGCCGAAGGCGGTGCGGCGCACATCGTGGTGCATGCGCGGACCAAGGTCGATGGCTACAAGCCTCCTGCCCACTGGGAGTGGATTCCCCGGGTGCAGGAAGTGGTCAAGGTGCCGGTGTTCGCCAATGGCGATATCTGGAGCGTTGAGGATTGGCGCCGTTGCCGCGAAATCAGCGGTGTCGAAGACATCATGCTCGGTCGCGGTCTCGTTTCCCGCCCTGATCTGGCCCGGCAGATCGCCGCCGCCCGGGCCGGTGAGGAGGTGGTCGAGATGTCCTGGGCCGAGCTGCAGCCGATGCTCCAGGACTTCTGGGTGCAGGTGGTCGAGCAACTGACACCACGCCAGGCTCCAGGCCGGTTGAAGCAATGGCTGGCGATGCTGACCCGCAATTACCCCGAAGCGGTGGCGCTGTTTACCGCTTTGCGCCGGGAAACCGACCTGGACGCGGTGGGCCATTTGCTGGGTGTGCAGCGCACCGAAGCGGCCTGAAAAAATTTCAGAAAAAGCTCTTGAAAAGTTTTTGGCGGTCCCTAGATAGGGATTACGCGATGCCGAATTCGGGTCGCGGAGACAAAAAAACTTGCTGATTTTTTCAGGAGATTTGAATCATGAGTACTGCATTTTCGCTGGCCCCGCTGTTCCGTTCCTCGGTAGGTTTCGATCGTTTCAACGACTTGTTCGAAACCGCCCTGCGCAACGAACCGGGTAGCAGCTATCCACCCTACAACGTGGAAAAACATGGTGATGACGAGTACCGCATTGTGGTCGCCACCGCCGGGTTCCAGGAAGAAGACCTGGACCTGCAAGTGGAAAAAGGTGTGCTGACCATCAGTGGCGGCAAACGTGAAGCCAGTAACGACAGCGTCACTTACCTGCACCAGGGCATCGCCCAGCGTGCGTTCAAGCTGTCCTTCCGGTTGGCCGATCATATCGAGATCAAATCCGCCGGCCTGAGCAACGGTCTGTTGAGCATCGACCTGCTGCGGGTGATCCCGGAAGAGGCCAAGGCCAAGCGCATCCCGATCAACGGAGCGCAGCAACAACCCGCGCTGCAAAACTGATGCAGCGCAAATGAAGAAGGGCGCCAAATGGCGCCCTTTTTCATTTTTTGGATATCAGTGGAAGATTTATGTGGCGAGGGGACTGTGGGAGCAAGGCTTGCCCGCGATAAAAGCGATGCGGTCCTTCAGAAACCGAGTCACCTGCAGTCGCGAGCAAGCTTTGCTCCCACATAAACCCCCCTCGCCACAAAAGCCTCGTGCCTAGCTGCACAGGCTAGGGCAACAACCGCTCAAACGCCTCCAGCGGCAACGGCCGGCTATGCAAATAACCCTGGTACAGATGGCAATCAAGCCCTTGCAGGAACTGCAATTGCTCCAGGGTCTCCACGCCTTCGGCAATCATGATCAGGTTGAGGCTACGAGCCATGGCGACGATGGCGCGGATGATTTCGGCGTCGTTGGGGTCGCTGGTGGCGTCGCGCACGAATGACTGGTCGATTTTCAGCGTGTCCACCGGCAGGCGCTTGAGGTAGGTCAGCGACGAATAACCGGTGCCGAAATCATCCATGGCAAAGCTCACCCCCAGCTTCTTGAGCCGGCGCATCTTGGCGATGGTGTCGTCCAGGTTCTGGATCACGATGCCTTCGGTGATCTCCAGTTTCAGCAGGGAGAAGGGCAGGCCGTGAGAGAGGAGACTGTTTTCGATGCGTTCGACAAAGTCGCTCTGGCGAAATTGCCGTGGGCTGATGTTCACGCACAGGCTGAATCGCTGGGGGTCGATCTTGCCCTTGGCGATCAGTTGCTTGAAGCCGTCGCAAGCTTCATCGAGGATCCAGGTCCCGACTTCCAGGATCAGGCCACTGTCCTCCAGCACTTTGATGAATTCGTTGGGCGATTGGGCGCCCAGGTCCGGGTGATGCCAGCGCACCAGGGCTTCGGCGCCGATGATGCGGTTGTCCCGGGCATCGACCTGAGGCTGGAAATGCACGCTGAACTCGCCACGGGCCAGGGCCAGGCGCAGGTCGGTCTCCATGCGCAGCCGTTCGCTGGCGGCTTTTTGCATGGTGGTGTGAAACATCTGCGAGGTGTTGCGCCCTGAGTCCTTGGCGCGGTACAGCGCAATGTCGGCGCGCTTGAGCAAATCGGTGGGCGTGGAACCGTGGTCGGGAATCAGCGCGATACCGATGCTCGGCGTGACCTGCAGGCGCTGGCCATCGAGAAACATCGGCTCCGAAAGCAGTTCGCGCAGGGTGTCGGCCAGGGTCCGCACTTGCTCGCTGACTTCGTTGCGCGAGCCTTCCAGGCCGCTGAGCAGCACCACGAATTCGTCGCCACCCAGCCGCGCTACGGTGTCTTCCAGGCGCACGCTGGCTTCGAGGCGCGCGGTGATGATCTTCAGCACGGTGTCGCCCACCGGGTGACCGAGGGAGTCGTTGATGTGCTTGAAGTGGTCCAGGTCGAGAAACAGCAGGGCGCCGCGCAAGTTGTGGCGCTTGAGCAGGGCGATCTGCTGGCTCAGCCGGTCCATCAGCAAGGCGCGGTTGGGCAGGTTGGTCAGCGAGTCGTGGTAGGCCAGGTGGCGGATCTGGGCTTCGGCATTGCGCAACAGGCTTACGTCCCGGGCGGTCAGCAGCAGGCACGCCGTTTCATTGAGGGTGATGGGCTCGACCGAGACCTCCACCGTCAGGATTTCCCCCTGTTTATTGCGCCCGAGCATCTCCTGGTGGACTACGCGGCCCTTGAGTTTCAGCTCGGCCAGCAAGGCGGCTCGCTGTTTTTCTTCGGCCCAGATCCCCACTTCGTAGACCGTGTGCCCGATCACTTCGTCGGCGCGGTAGCCGGTCAGCCGGCAGAAGCCGTCGTTGACCTCAAGGTAGCGACCGCTTTCGAGTTCGGTGATGGTGATGGCGTCGGGGCTGGAATGAAACGCCTTGGCGAATTTCTCTTCGCTGGCCTTGAGGGCGGCTTCGGAGCGTTGTTGCTGGGTGATGTCGCGCAAGGTCGTGACGATGCAGGGCTGGTTGCCGACGTTGATTTGCCGGCTGGAAATCACACAGGTCAGCGGCTGGCCGTTCTTATGGTGAACGACGATGGCGACATTGTTCAGTGATTGTTCGCGGATCACCCGTTCGATGCGTTGCAGGCTGCTGCCCGAGGCGTCCCAGAGGCCGATTTCGTCAGCGTCGAGGCCGATTACGTCGCTGGTGGTCCAGCCGAAGGTCTGAGTGAAACTGGAGTTGATCTCCAGGAACCGGCCGCTGTCCAGGTGGGTGACGCAGATCGGGTCGGGGCTGACCTGGAACAGCGTGGCGAATTTTTCTTCCGAGGCGGCCAGGCTCTGTTCGCGCTCCACTTGGTCGGTGATGTCGAGCAAGGTGCCGGCCATGCGCAAGGGGCTGCCGTCGTCGTTGCGGTAGAGGCGGGCGCGGCTTTCCAGGTAGCGCGAGCTGCCGTCCGGCAGTTGCACGCGGTAGGTCAACTGATAATTACCCGCCGGACCTTCGCGCAGGCTGCGATAGGCGTTGCGCATGTTGTTGCGCTCTTCCATGGGGACGCCTTCGAAAAACGCATCGAACGATTCGTGGAACGGCTTGGGCTCCAGGCCATGGAGCTGCGCGGCCCGGGCCGAGCCGTAGAGCATGCCGCTGGGAATGTGCCAGTCCCAGGTGCCCAGTTGCGCCGAGTCGAGGGCCAGGTCCAGGCGTTCCTGGCTGTCCTTGAGGGCCTGTTCGGCGAGTTTGCGCTCGGTGGTGTCGAGAAAGGCGCTCAACAGGTAGGGTTGGCCCTCCAGCTCGACTTTCTGCGCGCTGAGTAGGCCGGTGTGGATCTGGCCATTGCTCGCCCGCAGTTCCACCTCCATGCTCGCCAGTTCGCCCTTGGCCTTGATGGCTTCCAGCAGTTTTGCCCGTTGTCCGGGGTCAACCCACAAGCCCAGTTCCAGGGTGGTGCGGCCGATCACATCGTGCAGCGGCCAGCCGAACAGGCTTCCGAAATACTGGTTGGCCTCGCTGATCAGCCCGTCCTCCTGGCGGGTCAGCAAAACCATGTTCGGGCACAGGTGAAAGAGCGTGGCGAAGCGTTTTTCCGAGCTGCGCAGCGCCTGTTCCCGCTCGCGCTGATGGGTGATCTCGCGGATCACCCCGATCATGCGTGGGCGACCGTGCTTGTCGGGTAGCACGCTGCCGCTGATCTCCAGCCAATGCAGGCTGCCATCGGGCCAGACGATGCGGTGGTGCATGGCCTGTTCCAGCGGCGCCCCGGCCACTGCCGCGTGAAAGGCGCGCATGGCCCGGTCCCGGTCTTCGGGCAGCAACAGGTCCAGATAATCCACATCCGCAGGCAATGGCTGGCGCGGATCGAAGCCGAACAGTGCCTGGGTGCCCCGGGACCAACTGATCTTCCCAGTCTCGATGTCCCACGACCAGGCCCCCAGTCGCGCACCGTTCAGGGCGGCCAACAACTGCGGCGCGCTGTCCCAGCTTTGCTCGGACCGTTTCGGGTCGAGCGCCTGGATGCGTGGCAAGGGCGGGAGGTGGTCAGCGGGTTTGGGCATTATCTAGCGAGCCTTGAGCGGGTTAGGGCATAAAGCACAGGCGTCAGGCCCTACAGGCGCGGCACAACCTATGCCCTTGTCCCTGGCAAATCGATTTGTGCGTCCAGTAAGGCCATGAAAGCCCGTGCGGCGTTCGACAGCGTCCGTTCGGTGTGCAAGATATAGCCTAGCTGGCGACTGAGTTGTATGCCCGGCAAAGGAATGCGCGCCACCTGTTCGTCGAGCATGGTGCGCGGCAAAACGCTCCAGGCCAGGCCGATGGAGACCATCATTTTTATGGTTTCCAGGTAATTCGTGCTCATGGCGATGTTCGGCGTCAGGCCCTGGGCTTCGAACAGCCGTCGCACGATGTGATGGGTAAACGTGTTGCCCCCCGGGAAAACCGCCGGATGCAAGGCAATGTCCGCCAGGCTGACCGCGCCGTTTTCCAGCAGCGCATGCTCCGGGGCGACCACGAAATCCAGGGGGTCGTCCCACACCGGCGTGGCCCGTACCAACGTGTGGGGTTCGGGGGCGAGGGTGATGACGGCCAGTTCCGCCCGGCCATGGAGGATTTCTTCGTAGGCCACTTCCGAATCCAGGAACTGGATATCCAGCGCCACCTGGGGGTAGCGTCGGGTGAACTCCCGTAATAACGGTGGCAGGCGGTGCAGGCCGATGTGGTGGCTGGTGGCGAGCGTCAGGCGCCCGGTCACTTCGCCGCTCAGGTTGGTCAGGGCGCGACGGGTGTCGTCCAGCACGTTGAGGATCTGATAGGCCCGTGGCAACAGGGCTCGACCGGCCTCGGTCAGGCCCACTTCACGGCCCAGGCGATCGAACAGGCGCACCTTGAGCTGTTGCTCGAGGCCGGCAATGCGCTTGCTGATGGCTGGCTGGGTCAGGTGCAGGCGTTCGCCGGCGCCGGAGAAACTGCCCGTCTCGGCGATGGCTATAAAGGCATTGAGGTTGGCGAGGTCCATGGCGGTTCCGGTCGAATTCCAATTGGTTATGCAAAGTATGAAAAATATGAATTTGAGTTATTTAATGTAACCCCATAGGATCAGCCTCACAAGCCAAGGGGTTATTGATTCGGTCAAGGCCCGGGGCATAGAAACAAGCTGATGAGGAACCGTCTGATGGCCGGCAAAACGCTCTACGACAAGCTCTGGGATTCGCATTTGGTCAAGCAGCGCGACGATGGCTCGGCGCTGATCTACATCGATCGTCACATCATCCACGAAGTGACTTCGCCGCAAGCCTTCGAAGGCCTGCGCCTGGCCGGGCGCAAGCCGTGGCGTATCGATGCCAACATCGCGACCCCGGACCACAACGTACCGACCACCCCGGAGCGCAAGGGCGGCATCGAAGCCATTGCCGACCAGGTCTCGCGCTTGCAGGTCCAGACCCTCGACGATAACTGTGACGAATACGGCATCGTCGAATTCAAGATGAACGATGTGCGCCAAGGCATCGTCCACGTCATCGGCCCGGAGCAGGGCGCGACCTTGCCGGGCATGACCGTGGTCTGCGGCGACTCGCACACCTCGACCCACGGTGCTTTCGGGGCCCTGGCCCATGGCATCGGCACCTCCGAGGTGGAGCATGTGCTCGCCACCCAGTGCCTGGTCGCCAAGAAAATGAAAAACATGCTGGTGCGCGTCGAGGGCAAGTTGCCGTTCGGCGTGACGGCCAAGGACATCGTCCTGGCGGTGATCGGCAAGATCGGCACCGCCGGCGGTAACGGCCATGCCATCGAGTTCGCCGGCAGCGCGATCCGCGACTTGTCCGTCGAAGGCCGCATGACCATCTGCAACATGTCCATCGAGGCCGGTGCCCGCGTTGGCCTGGTGGCCGCCGATGAAAAAACCGTGGAATACGTCAAGGGCCGTCCGTTCTCGCCAAAAGGCGTGGAATGGGACATGGCGGTCGAGGCCTGGAAAGACCTGGTCTCCGATGCCGATGCCAAGTTCGACACCGTGGTCGAGCTCGACGCAACGCAGATCAAGCCGCAAGTCAGCTGGGGCACTTCGCCTGAGATGGTGTTGGCGGTGGACCAGAACGTACCGGATCCGGCCAAGGAAATGGACCTGGTCAAGCGCGACTCCATCGTCCGCGCCTTGAAGTACATGGGCTTGAGCGCCAACCAGGCGATCACTGACATTCAGCTTGACCGTGTGTTCATCGGCTCTTGCACCAACTCGCGGATCGAAGACCTGCGCGCCGCGGCGGTGATCGCCAAGGGTCGCAAGGTTGCTTCGACCATCAAACAGGCCATCGTGGTGCCGGGCTCGGGCCTGGTGAAGGCCCAGGCGGAAGCGGAAGGGCTGGACAAGATTTTCCTCGAGGCCGGTTTCGAATGGCGTGAGCCGGGGTGCTCGATGTGCCTGGCGATGAACCCGGACCGTTTGGAGTCGGGCGAGCATTGCGCCTCCACCTCCAACCGTAACTTCGAAGGCCGTCAGGGCGCCGGTGGCCGTACGCACCTGGTGAGCCCAGCCATGGCCGCGGCGGCGGCTGTCAACGGCCGTTTCGTCGATGTCCGCGAATTGATCTGAAGGAGCGCAGCATGAAAGCTTTTACCCAGCACACCGGTCTTGTCGCGCCTTTGGATCGTGCCAACGTCGACACCGACCAGATCATTCCCAAGCAGTTCTTGAAGTCCATCAAGCGCACCGGTTTCGGCCCGAACCTGTTTGACGAATGGCGTTACCTGGATGTCGGCCAGCCGTACCAGGACAACTCCAAGCGGCCGTTGAACAAGGACTTCGTGCTCAACGCCGAGCGTTACCAAGGCGCCAGCGTGTTGCTGGCCCGTGAGAACTTCGGCTGCGGCTCGAGCCGCGAGCACGCGCCATGGGCCCTGGAAGAGTACGGTTTCCGCAGCATCATTGCGCCGAGCTATGCCGACATCTTCTTCAACAACAGCTTCAAGAACGGCTTGCTGCCGATCATCCTCAGCGATGCTGACGTGGATGAGCTGTTCCAGCAGGTCGAGGCCAACCCCGGCTATCAACTGCAGGTCGACCTGGCCGCCCAGACCGTGACCCGTCCCGACGGCAAGGTGCTGGGTTTCGAGATCGACGCGTTCCGCAAGCATTGCCTGCTCAATGGCCTGGATGACATCGGCCTGACCTTGCAGGACGGCGAGGCGATTGCCGCGTTCGAGGCCAAGCACCGGGCGAGCCAGCCTTGGTTGTTTCGCGATGCTTGATTGATCTGAAATTGATGTAGTCAGTGCTGGCCCCTTCGCGAGCAAGCCCGCTCCCACACTGGATTTGCGGCGTTCACAAAACCCCTTGTGGGAGCGGGCTTGCTCGCGAAGACGGCGGCACTGGCAATACAAAGCGAGACCTAAAAAGGAAGTCCCCATGACCAGCACCGCCCACAGTCAGGTTGTACAAAAGCAATTCGGTGAACAGGCCTCGGCCTATCTGAGCAGTGCCGTGCACGCCCAGGGCGCTGAATTCGCGCTGCTACAGGCTGCATTGGCCGGTCGTGGCGATGCCCGGGTGCTGGACCTGGGGTGTGGCGCCGGCCATGTGAGTTTCCACGTGGCGCCGCTGGCCGGTGAAGTGGTGGCCTATGATTTGTCCCAGCAAATGCTCGACGTGGTCGCCACGGCGGCTGCCGAGCGTGGCCTGGGCAATATCAGCACGGTATGCGGCGCCGCTGAGCGCTTGCCGTTCGCCGACGCTGAGTTCGACTTCGTGTTCAGCCGCTATTCGGCGCATCATTGGAGCGACCTGGGCCTGGCGTTGCGGGAAGTGCGCCGGGTGCTCAAGCCGGGCGGGGTGATGGCGTTCATCGATATCCTGTCGCCAGGCACGCCATTGCTGGACACCTACCTGCAAAGCATCGAAGTGCTGCGCGACACCAGCCACGTGCGCGATTATTCTGCCGGCGAGTGGTTGCGCCAGGTCAGCGAAGCGGGGTTGCACACCCGCAGCACCTCGCGCCAGCGCCTGCGCCTGGAATATCGCTCCTGGGTCGAGCGCATGCGCACCCCCGAGGTGATGCGGGCGGCGATTCTCCAGCTGCAGCGTTCGATGGGCGATGAAGTGCGTGAATATTTTGAGATTGAGGCCGATGGTTCGTTCAGTACAGATGTACTGGTGCTGTGGGCCGAGCGATAGCATTTTTCCCGGCCAGGCGTTGGGTACGAAGCCCAGGCATGTGCCGACAGAGCAAACGAGGAAAGCATGAGCAAGCAGATTCTGATTCTCCCAGGTGATGGCATTGGCCCGGAAATCATGGCCGAAGCGGTCAAGGTCCTGGAGCTGGCGAACGACAAGTACGGCCTGGGCTTCGAACTCAGCCACGACGTGATCGGCGGCGCGGCCATCGACAAGCACGGCGTGCCCCTGGCCGATGAAACCCTGGACCGTGCCCGTGCAGCCGATGCCGTGCTGCTGGGCGCCGTGGGCGGCCCGAAATGGGACAAGATCGAACGCGACATCCGTCCTGAGCGCGGCCTGCTGAAGATTCGTGCGCAACTGGGCCTGTTCGGCAACCTGCGTCCGGCGATTCTCTACCCGCAATTGGCCGATGCATCGAGCCTGAAGCCGGAAATCGTCGCGGGCCTGGACATCCTCATCGTCCGCGAGCTGACCGGCGGCATCTACTTCGGCGCCCCGCGTGGCACCCGTGAGCTGGATAATGGCGAACGCCAGGCCTACGACACCCTGCCGTACAGCGAAAGCGAAATCCGCCGTATCGCCCGGGTTGGCTTCGACATGGCCCGCGTGCGTGGCAAGAAGCTGTGCTCGGTGGACAAGGCCAACGTACTGGCTTCCAGTCAACTGTGGCGTGAAGTGGTCGAGCAGGTGGCCAAGGATTACCCGGACATCGAGCTGAGCCACATGTACGTCGACAACGCCGCCATGCAACTGGTGCGTGCGCCGAAGCAGTTCGACGTGATCGTCACCGACAACCTGTTCGGCGACATCCTGTCCGACGAAGCGTCGATGCTCACCGGTTCCATCGGCATGCTGCCGTCGGCCTCCCTGGACGCCAACAACAAGGGCATGTACGAGCCGTGCCACGGTTCGGCGCCGGACATCGCCGGGCAGGGCATTGCCAACCCGTTGGCGACCATCCTGTCGGTGTCGATGATGCTGCGTTACAGCTTCAACTTGAACGATGCCGCCGACGCGATCGAAAAAGCCGTCAGTGTGGTCTTGGACCAAGGCTTGCGCACCGGTGATATCTGGTCGCAAGGTTGTACCAAAGTCGGTACGCAGCAAATGGGCGATGCAGTAGTCGCCGCGCTGCGGAATCTGTAATCTTTCGGGCCCACCGCTCCGACGGTGGCCCACTTTTGTATAGGTGTAGTTGCGATGAAACGTGTAGGTCTGATCGGTTGGCGCGGCATGGTCGGTTCCGTGCTCATGCAGCGAATGCTGGAAGAGCAGGATTTCGATCTCATTGAGCCGGTGTTTTTCACCACTTCCAATGTCGGTGGCCAGGGCCCGTCCGTGGGCAAGGACACCGGTGCGCTCAAGGATGCCTACAGCATCGAAGAGCTCAAGACCCTCGACGTGATCCTGACCTGCCAGGGTGGCGACTACACCAGCGAAGTCTTCCCCAAGCTGCGTGAAGCCGGCTGGCAGGGTTACTGGATCGACGCCGCTTCCAGCCTGCGCATGCAGGACGACGCGGTGATCGTCCTCGACCCGGTGAACCGCAAGGTCATCGACCAGCAGCTGGACGCGGGCACCAAGAACTACATCGGCGGCAACTGCACCGTCAGCCTGATGCTGATGGGCCTGGGCGGCCTGTTCGAAGCCGGTCTGGTGGAGTGGATGAGCGCCATGACCTACCAGGCGGCGTCCGGTGCCGGCGCGCAGAACATGCGTGAGCTGATCAAGCAGATGGGCGCCACCCACGCCGCCGTCGCCGATGACCTGGCCAACCCGGCCAGCGCCATCCTCGACATCGACCGCAAGGTCGCCGAGGCGATGCGCAGCGATGCCTACCCGACCGAGAACTTCGGCGTACCACTGGCCGGCAGCCTGATCCCCTGGATCGACAAGGAACTGCCCAACGGCCAGAGCCGCGAAGAGTGGAAGGCCCAGGCCGAAACCAACAAGATCCTGGGTCGCTTCAAGAGCCCGATCCCGGTGGACGGCATCTGCGTGCGCATCGGCGCCATGCGCTGCCACAGCCAGGCGCTGACCATCAAGCTGAACAAAGACGTGCCGATCGCCGACATCGAAGGGTTGATCAGTCAGCACAACCCTTGGGTCAAGCTGGTGCCGAACAACCGCGAAATCAGCATGCAGGAGCTGAGCCCGACCAAGGTCACCGGCACCCTGAACGTACCGGTGGGCCGTCTGCGCAAACTGAACATGGGGTCGCAATTCGTCGGTGCCTTCACCGTCGGCGACCAACTGCTGTGGGGCGCGGCTGAACCGCTGCGTCGCATGCTGCGGATCCTGCTCGAGCGTTGATCGATTGCTGCGGTGAAAGAACCCGTGCCTTGTGAGAGGTGCGGGTTTTTTTATGGAGCTGGATGCATGGGATCAATTGTGGGAGCGGGCTTGCTCGCGAAAGCAGAGTGTCAGTCACTAGTTTTTAGCTGGCACACCGCATTCGCGAGCAAGCCCGCTCCCACATTGGATGTTCAGTGGTCACAAAACCTGTGGGAGCGAGCTTGCTCGCGATGAGGTCGGCCCAGGCACTGCAAACCCTCCGGCCAATTGCCTGCATACCCACCACCCGGTAAAGTGCCGCTCCCCACGTTTTACCTGAGGTAGACCCATGAGCCAGTCCTTTGATATTGCCGTGATCGGCGCCACCGGTACTGTCGGCGAAACCCTCGTCCAGATTCTCGAAGAACGGGACTTCCCGGTCGGTAACCTGCACCTGCTGGCCAGCAGCGAATCGGCAGGCAGCTCGGTGATGTTCCGCGGCAAAAACGTGCGGGTGCGCGAAGTCGACGAATTCGATTTCAGCAAAGTCCAACTGGTGTTCTTCGCCGCCGGCCCGGCGGTGACCCTGAGTTTCGCCCCGCGGGCCACGGCGGCTGGCTGTGCGTTGATTGACCTGTCCGGCGCCTTGCCGCCCGAACAGGCGCCGCAGATCGTGCCGGAAGCCAATGCCCAGGTGCTCGCCGGTTTGAGCAAGCCGTTGCAGGTCAGCAGCCCCAGCGCGTCGGCCACGGCCTTGGCGGTCGTGCTGGCGCCGCTGCGCGAATGCCTGGACTTGCAGCGCATCAGCCTGACCGCCAGCCTCGCCGTGTCGGCCCAGGGCCGCGTGGCCGTGAGCGAATTGGCGCGCCAGACCGCCGAGCTGCTCAACGCCCGTCCGCTGGAGCCGAAATTCTTTGATCGGCAGATGGCGTTCAACCTGCTGGCCCAGGTCGGCACCCCGGACGAGCAGGGTCATACGCAGCTGGAAAAGCGCCTGGTCCGCGAGTTGCGCCAGGTGCTGAATCAACCTTTGTTAAAGATTTCCGTAACTTGCATTCAAGCCCCGGTGTTTTTTGGCGATAGCTTTAGCGTGACTGTGCAGTCTGCGAGCCCCATCGACCTGGCCAAGGTCAACGCGGCGTTGGAAGCGGCACCCGGTATCGAGCTGGTGGACGCGGGTGATTACCCGACGGCGGTGGGCGATGCGGTGGGGCAGGATGTGGTCTACGTTGGTCGTGTGCGCGGTGGGATCGACGATCCGGCGGAACTAAATATGTGGCTGACGTCAGATAACGTGCGCAAGGGCGCGGCCCTCAATGCCGTGCAGGTGGCTGAGTTGTTGATAAAAGACTTGCTGTAAAAGATACTTGGCATCAATTTGTCGAATGATTCTAGCTGGGCGCTATGCTTGGCCGGAGTGCTGAAGGCGAACATCCCTCTGGGGGACTTTCCCGGGGCATGAGTGAAATGATCGCGCGCACCGTCACATCGGGGCTGCGCGCAATGCCTTACGGCAGCGGCATCAATACCTTCTCGCTGGCCGAGGAATGTTCAAACAAAGGAAGAGGCTATGGTTCAAGTTCGCAAACTGGTGTTAGCAATAGCGGCCGCCTCGGCGCTGTCCTCCGGTATGGCGCAAGCGCTCGGGCTCGGGGAATTGACCCTGAAGTCGACGCCGAACCAGCCTCTGGTCGCCGAGATCGAGTTGCTCGACGTCCAGCAGCTGACCGCCGCCGAAGTCGTGCCGAGCCTGGCCTCGCCCGATGACTTCGCCAAGGCCGGTGTCGACCGCCAGGCCTTTCTCAATGACCTGAGCTTCACCCCGGTGATCAACGCCAATGGCAAGAGCGTCCTGCGGGTAACGTCCAGCCGGCCGCTGTCCGAGCCGATGGTCAAGTTCCTGGTGCAGGTGATGTGGCCCAACGGCCGTCTGCTGCGCGACTACAGCGTATTGCTCGATCCCTCCAAATTCTCGCCACAGGCCGCCGACGCCGCCCGGGCGAAACCGCCTCAGGTCGTGTCCACGCCGGTCACCGGTGCCACCAAGCCTTCGCAATACACCACCACGCCGCGCGATACCCTGTGGGAAATCGCCGCCAAGGCGCGCAACGGTGGGTCGGTCCAGCAAACCATGCTGGCGATCCAGGCGTTGAACCCTGACGCGTTCATCAACGGCAACATCAACCTGCTCAAGACCGGTCAGGTGTTGCGCCTGCCGGACCCGGTGCAAAGCACTGCATTGCCGCAACCCCAGGCCATCGCTGAAGTGGCCGCGCAGAACGCCGCCTGGCGCTCGGGTCGTCGTGGCGTGGCGGGTGCTGGCAAGCAGCAGTTGGATGCCACCAAGCGTGGCCGTGGTGAAGGTGTGCCGGCACAGGCTGCCGGTCGCGACAACTTGAGCCTGGTGTCGGCTGACTCGGCGAAGGCGGGCGGCAAGGGCAAGGGGGCTGCTGGCGATGCCCAGGCGCTCTCCAACAAGCTTGCGGTCACCCAGGAAAGCCTCGATTCGGCTCGCCGGGATAACGAAGAACTGAAAAGCCGCATGGCGGATCTGCAGAGCCAGTTGGACAAACTGCAGCGCCTGATCGAGCTGAAGAACAATCAACTGGCCAAGATGCAGGCCGAAGGTGTCGCCGTTCCGCCTGCTGGCGAGGCGCCTCCTGCAATGTCCGCCGAGCTGACCCCTGCGCCAGCGGCTCAAGCTCCGACGGCTGCACCTGCGCCAGAAGCGACCCCAGAGGCGACGCCGCCTGCCACTGCGGTCGAGCCGGCGCCTGCCGCGTCCAACGCGCAAAAATACAACGACCTGCTGACCAATCCGATCCTGCTGGGGTTGGTGGGTGGCGGCGCGCTGCTCCTGCTGTTGCTGCTGTTGTTGCTTGCCCGTCGCCGCAAGGCCCAACAGGAAGCGGAAAAGCACTTGCGCATGGCGCGGGCCCTCGAGGAGGAGGCTGACTTCTCCCCGGAGCTCGATCTGCCCCCGAGCAGCTTCGAGGGCATTGACGTTCCATCGCCTAGTGTAAAACTCGAGCCAAAACCTGCACCAGCTCCTGCGCCAGTACCCAAGCCGGCTCCGGTGGTCGCGCCTGTGGTGGTCACACCGCCTATCGCGGCGCCATTGGTGGCTCCGGCTGCCGAGCGCTCCGACGACGTGCTGCCCCAGGCCCAGTCCCATATCGATCGCGGCCGCTTGAACCAGGCCGCCGACCTGCTCGAACAAGGCATCAAGGCCGAGCCCCAGCGCAGCGACCTGCGCCTGAAGCTGATGGAAGTCTACGGTCAGCAGGGCGACCGCGACGCCTTTGTCGCCCAGGAACGCCAATTGGTGGCCAATGGCGACAACTTCGCCCAGGTCGAACAGCTGAAAAGCCGTTTCCCGGCCATGGTGGTCGCCACCGCCGCAGGCTTGGCCGCCGCGACAGTGGCAGCAGAGCTGGACGCGCAGTACGTCAAGGACCTGCTGGAAGACAAGTCGCCGACCGACGAGGAGCTGGACAGCGCCTTTGACTTGAGCCTGGATGACCTGGAGGCGGCCCCGGTCGCGCCGACGCCAGAGCCTGTCGCGGAGTTGGATGCGTTCCCGGAAGACGACGACCTGAGTTTCGAGTCGGTGCTCAAACAACAGACTGAAGCCAACGAAAGCCTGGACGACCTGTCGGAATTCGACCTGGACCTGGGCGCCGATGCGCCGACCCCGATCCCGGCGCTCGACGATGAAGACTTCCTGCTGGACCTCGATGACGACCTCAAGGGCCTGGACTTGCCTGCGGCTGAAACGCCAGCCGTGGCCGACATCCCGGCCGACGATCTTGAGCTGCCGGCGGATTTCGATCTGTCCCTGTCTGACGAAATGGACGCGCACGATGCGCCCAAGGATGCCTTCGAGTCCGAGCTGGACGATGTAAACGCCGAGCTGGATCGCCTGTCCGACACGCTGGGCCAGCCGACGTTTACTGCCGAAGATGCCTTGGTTGGTGCTGAAGACGAGCCGGACTTCGACTTCCTTAGCGGTACCGACGAAGTGGCGACCAAGCTCGATCTGGCCCAGGCCTACATCGACATGGGTGACAACGACGGCGCCCGCGACATCCTCGGTGAAGTCCTCAGCGAAGGCGACGCCACCCAGAAGAGCGAAGCGCAGGAGATGTTGTCGCGCCTGGCGTGAGTCAGCGATTAAACAAAAACGGCAGCCGGTGAGGCTGCCGTTTTTTTTTGCGGCGGGATTTGCGGGTGTTTGGGCTGGAGAATCCCTGTGGGAGCAAAGCTTGCTCGCGATGACCGAGGTACATTCAACATCAATGCAAGCTGACCCACCGCTATCGCGAGCAAGCTCGGCTCCCACAGGGGATTTGCGGTAGGCGTGGAACTCGTGAGCACTGGAGAATCGCTGTGGGAGCAAAGCTTGCTCGCGATGACCGAGGTACATTCAACATCAATGCAAGCTGACCCACCGCTATCGCGAGCAAGCTCGGCTCCCACAGGGGATTTGCGGTAGGCGTGGAACTCGTGAGCACTGGAGAATCGCTGTGGGAGCAAAGCTTGCTCGCGATGACCGAGGTACATTCAACATCAATGCAAGCTGACCCACCGCTATCGCGAGCAAGCTCGGCTCCCACAGAGGATTTGCGGTAGGCGTGGAACTCGTGAGCACTGGAGAATCGCTGTGGGAGCAAAGCTTGCTCGCGATGACCGAGGTGCATTCAACATCAATGCAAGCTGACCCACCGCTATCGCGAGCAAGCTCGGCTCCCACAGAGGATTTGCGGTGGGCGTGGAACTCGTGAGCACTGGAGAATCGCTGTGGGAGCAAAGCTTGCTCGCGATGGCGCCAGCCCATTCAACACAGGATCACCCGTCGGACTGGCATCCCAAGCCATCGGCCTTATAATGCCCGCCTTTGCGTACCTCAGCAGGCTGTAATTCCTTGGCAAACATAGACAACCCGGCCGCCGAAATGGCGGCCGACGGCTTTTTCCGGATCGCCTTGGGCGTTGAATACAAAGGCTCGCGCTACCGTGGCTGGCAGCGCCAGGCGTCCGGCGTATTGACGGTGCAGGAAACCCTTGAAAACGCCCTGTCCAAAGTCGCCGACTCACCGGTGTCGCTGCATTGCGCCGGTCGTACCGATGCCGGCGTGCATGCCTGCGGCCAGGTGGTGCATTTCGACACCCAGGTCGAGCGTTCGATGAAGGCCTGGGTGATGGGTGCCAACATCAACTTGCCCCACGACGTCAGCGTCAGTTGGGCCAAGGTGATGCCGGCGCATTTTCACGCGCGCTTCAAGGCCATTGCCCGGCGTTATCGCTACGTGATCTACAACGATCAGATCCGTCCGGCGCACCTGAACGAAGAGATCACCTGGAATCACCGCCCGCTGGATGTCGAGCGCATGGCCGAGGCCGCGCAATACCTGGTTGGCGTCCATGATTTCAGCGCCTTCCGTGCCGGCCAGTGCCAGGCCAAGTCGCCGATCAAAGAGTTGCATCACCTGCGCGTGACTCGTCACGGCAAGATGATCGTGCTCGACATCCGCGCCAGCGCGTTCCTGCATCACATGGTGCGCAACATTGCCGGCGTGCTGATGACCATTGGTGCTGGCGAACGGCCGGTGGAGTGGATCAAGGAAGTGCTCGACAGTCGTGTCCGCCGCTCCGGTGGCGTCACGGCGCACCCGTTTGGCTTGTACCTGGTGCAGGTCGAGTATCGGGATGAGTTCGAACTGCCGGAGCGTTACATCGGGCCACATTTCCTCACCGGCTTCTCGGAACTCGACGGCTGACGCCCTCCGCAGCATTTGCTACCATCCGGGACTTTCACGGATTTGCCTGAGGTTTTACCCATCATGCCGGTCGTTCGCAGCAAGATTTGCGGGATCACCCGCGTCGAGGACGCGTTGGCGGCGGTCGAGGCCGGGGCCGATGCCATCGGGCTGGTGTTCTACGCCAAGAGCCCGCGCGCGGTGACGGTGCAGCAGGCGAGGGCGATCGTCCAGGCCTTGCCGCCGTTCGTGACGTCCGTGGGCCTGTTCGTCAATGCCAGTCGTTGCGAGCTGGGCGAAATACTCGATGCGGTGCCGCTGGGCTTGTTGCAGTTCCATGGCGACGAGACCCCAGCCGATTGCGAAGGCTGGCATCGTCCGTACATCAAGGCGTTGCGGGTCAAGGCCGGGGATGACATTGCCGCCAGTTGCGCAGCGTTCGCCAGTGCCAGCGGCATTTTGCTGGACACCTATGTGGAAGGCGTTCCCGGAGGGACCGGCGAAGCGTTCGATTGGTCGCTGGTGCCTCAGGGCTTGGACAAACCGATTATCCTGGCCGGTGGCCTGACCGTGGACAACGTGGCTCAGGCCATTCGCCAGGTTCGCCCTTACGCGGTGGACGTGAGCGGCGGGGTGGAGCAGAGCAAGGGCATCAAGGACCCGGCAAAGATTCGTGCATTCATGGCCGCTGTGCGCAGTAGCCAGTCGTCAATGTGACGGCTGGCAGACTGCCGCCGTCCATACCAGCACTGTACAAAACAGGCAGGCGCCGCCTCCGGGTGGGCCGATAGCGAAGTGGTAGCCGCCGTGCGGTTGCCGGGATGGCTGAGGAAGGTTGGGTTGCACGCAGGTCATGTCTTGCACTGACCGTGGCGGCCCCTCGACTCGCCGCACAATGAATTTAGCTCAAGGGCATACGCGGGGCCGCGAACCAGAGCGTTCGGGCCGCCGGTACTGGAGAAAGAAAGCATGAGCAACTGGTTAGTAGACAAACTGATCCCTTCGATCATGCGTTCCGAGGTGAAGAAAAGCTCGGTGCCTGAAGGTCTGTGGCACAAGTGTCCGTCCTGCGAGGCGGTGCTGTACCGTCCCGAGCTGGAAAAGACCCTGGACGTTTGCCCCAAGTGCAACCACCACATGCGCATCGGCGCGCGTGCCCGTATCGATATTTTCCTGGACGCTGAAGGCCGTGTGGAGCTGGGTGCCGACCTGGAACCAGTGGACCGCCTGAAATTCCGTGACGGCAAGAAATACAAGGATCGCCTCACCGCTGCCCAGAAGCAGACCGGCGAAAAAGACGCGCTGATATCCATGACTGGCACCCTGCTGGGCATGCCGGTGGTGGTCTCGGCCTTTGAGTTCTCCTTCATGGGTGGCTCCATGGGCGCCATCGTCGGTGAGCGCTTCGTTCGTGCTGCCAACTACGCTTTGGAAAACCGTTGCCCGATGATCTGCTTTGCCGCTTCCGGCGGTGCGCGGATGCAGGAAGCGCTGATCTCCCTGATGCAAATGGCCAAGACCTCCGCGGTGCTGGCGCGTCTGCGCGAAGAAGGCATTCCGTTCATTTCGGTGCTGACCGACCCGGTCTACGGCGGTGTTTCCGCCAGTCTGGCGATGCTGGGCGACGTGATCGTCGGCGAGCCAAAAGCCCTGATCGGTTTTGCCGGCCCGCGCGTGATCGAGCAGACCGTGCGTGAGAAACTGCCGGAAGGCTTCCAGCGCAGTGAGTTCCTGCTGGAGCACGGCGCCATCGACATGATCATTCATCGCCAGGAGCTGCGTCCGCGCCTGGGCAACCTGCTGGCGCAACTGATGGGTCTGCCGACGCCGAAATTCGTCGCCGCACCGATCGAGCCGATCGTGGTTCCGCCAGTGCCTGCCGGGCTATGACCCAACGCACCCTGGGCGACTGGCTTGCCTACCTCGAGCAGTTGCATCCATCGGCCATCGACATGGGGTTGGAGCGCTCGCAAACGGTAGCGTCCCGCATGGGACTGGCCAAGCCGGCGCCCCGGGTCATCACCGTCACCGGCACCAACGGCAAGGGTTCGACCTGCGCCTTCGTGGCTTCGCTGCTGCGGGCCCAGGGGCTGAGTGTCGGTGTCTACAGCTCGCCGCACCTGCTGCGCTACAACGAGCGGGTGCAAGTGAACGGCGTCGAAGCCACTGACGCCCAGCTGTGCGAAGCCTTTGCCGCGGTGGAAGCCGGGCGAGGCGATACAACCCTCACTTATTTCGAGATGGGCACCCTGGCGGCGTTCTGGTTGTTTGCCCGTGCCGGTCTCGATGCGGTCGTGCTGGAAGTTGGCCTGGGCGGACGGCTGGATACGGTCAACCTGGTGGACGCAGACATTGCACTGGTCACCAGCATTGGCGTGGACCATGCCGATTACCTGGGTGATACCCGCGAATCCGTGGCCTTCGAGAAGGCCGGCATCTTTCGCCAGGGCGCGCCTGCGCTTTGCGGCGATCTCAATCCTCCCCAGCCGTTGCTGGACAAAGTTCGCGAATTGAACTGCCCGTTCTTTCTGCGCGGGCGGGATTTCGACCTGGCGATGACCGAGCAGCACTGGCAATGGCGCGGCAGCGACCTGCAGGGCAATCCGCTGGAGTTGCACGATCTGCCCTTGCTGGACCTGCCGATGGAAAACGCCGCGCTGGCGCTTCAGGCCTACCTGTTGCTGGGTTTGCCATGGGATGCCGGGCAAATCGTCCAGGCGCTGCAGGCGACCCGCGTGGTCGGGCGCCTCGATCGTCGTCAGTTCGATTGGCAAGGCAAGCGCCTGAACCTGTTGCTGGATGTCGGCCATAACCCCCACGCGGCGCAGTACCTGGCCGAGCGTCTGGCACGGCGGCCGGTGGTGGGGCGGCGCCTGGCGGTATTCGGGCTACTGTCCGACAAGGATCTGGATGGCGTTGTCGAGGCGTTGGGTGCTAGTGTCCAGCATTGGGCGGTGACGCCACTGGATTCGCCGCGCTCGCGTACCGCGGCGCAGTTGCAGGAAGCCTTGCAGCGCCGCGGTGCTTCCGTGCAAGCCTACGCTAGCGTGGCTGACGCGCTGGAAGGGCAGTGCGCCCTGGCGACGGCCGATGATGAAATCCTGCTGTTCGGATCATTTTTTTGTGTTGCCGAGGCCCTTCAATGGTTGGCCCGGCGCTCCACGGAGGAGGCTGCAGATGGCATTGCTGGATAAGGCGTACAAGCAGCGCATGGTCGGGGCCCTGGTGTTGGTGGCCCTGGCGGTGATTTTCCTGCCGATGCTGTTTTCCCGTCAGGACGAGCAGCGTCAGGTCACGGTCGACGTGCCGGCCGCGCCCCAGGCGCCTTCGGTGCCGCCTGTGCAGGTTGAGCCAGTGGTCGTGCCCGAGCCCCAGGCGTTGCCTCAGGAACCTGTGCCAAGCGACGAGGAATTGGCTGAGCAACCTGCGGTGCCTTCTACGCCGATTGCACCTGCACCTGCCACGCCTGCCCCCGCCGCGCCAAGCAAACCGACTGTCGCGCCGGTGCCTGTTCCAGCAACACCGGCTATCAAGCCGGCCCCGAGCCAGCCGATCACTGCGGCGCCCACCAGGCCGGACACGACCCAGAGTCGTGTGGATGCCAATGGCCTGTCCGTCAGTTGGTCGGTGCAATTGGCCAGCCTGACCAGTCGCGAAAGTGCCGAGAACTTGCAGAAAACCCTGCGTAGCCAGGGCTACAACGCCTACATTCGTTCCGCCGATGGCAAGAATCGAGTGTTTGTCGGGCCGCTGATCGAGCGTGCCGAGGCTGACCGCCTGCGTGACCTGCTCAGCCGCCAGCAGAACCTCAAGGGTTTCGTGGTGCGCTTCCAGCCAGAGCGCGGCTGACAGCGATTTAGCTGATTTGAATCACGCAGCTTACCGACAGCCCTGCGCTCTGCTAAAATGCGCCGCCTTATCCGTCTGTAGGCTGCACCGTGCCATTTACCTGGGTTGACTGGGCGATCGTTGCGATCGTCGCCATCTCCGCATTGATCAGTCTGAGCCGCGGCTTCGTCAAGGAAGCCCTCTCGCTGCTGACCTGGATCATCGCGGGAGTCGTAGCCTGGATGTTTGGTGGTTCGCTGTCCCAGTACCTCGCCGGATACATCGAAACTCCGTCGGCTCGCGTGATCGCGGGCTGTGCCATCTTGTTTATCGCCACCTTGCTGGTTGGCGCAATGATCAATTATCTGATCGGCGAACTGATTCGCGTCACCGGGCTTTCCGGGACGGACCGGTTCCTGGGCATGGCCTTTGGCGCGGCGCGTGGCGCGTTGCTGGTGGTCGTGGCCGTCGGGCTCTTGAGCCTGGGGCCGGTACAGCAGGATACGTGGTGGCAGGAGTCCCGGCTCGTGCCACAATTTCTATTGGTCGCAGACTGGTCCAAAAACCTGATCCTGGGTTGGAGTAGTCAGTGGCTTGCCAGCGGTATCAGCGTACCCGCTGAAATACCGTTCAAGGAACACCTCTTGCCGATGGCCAAAACGCCGCAGTAAGTGTTGTTCAGTTCAGATCCATTAAGTAGGGGTTGCGTCGCATGTGTGGCATCGTCGGTATCGTCGGTAAGTCGAACGTCAATCAGGCGCTGTATGACGCGCTAACCGTGCTCCAGCACCGCGGCCAGGACGCTGCCGGTATCGTGACCAGCCATGACGGCCGGTTATTCCTGCGCAAGGACAACGGCCTGGTGCGTGATGTGTTCCACCAGCGCCATATGCAGCGCCTGGTCGGTCACATGGGTATCGGCCACGTGCGCTACCCGACCGCGGGCAGCTCGACGTCGGCTGAAGCCCAGCCGTTCTACGTCAACTCGCCGTACGGCATCACCTTGGCGCACAACGGCAACCTGACCAACGTCGAACAACTGGCCAAGGAGATCTACGAATCTGACTTGCGCCACGTCAACACCAATTCCGATTCGGAAGTGATGCTCAACGTCTTCGCTCATGAGCTGGCCCAGCGCGGCAAGCTGCAGCCTACCGAAGAAGACGTGTTCGCCGCCGTGACCGACGTGCACAACCGTTGCGTCGGCGGTTATGCGGTGGTGGCGATGATCACCGGCTACGGCATCGTCGGTTTCCGCGATCCCCACGGTATCCGCCCGATCGTGTTCGGCCAGCGCCACACCGACGAAGGCGTCGAATACATGATCGCCTCCGAAAGCGTGTCCCTGGACGTGCTGGGCTTCACCCTGATTCGCGACCTGGCCCCGGGCGAAGCGGTCTACATCACTGAAGACGGCAAGCTGCACACCCGTCAGTGCGCGACCAACCCGTCCTTGACCCCATGCATCTTCGAACACGTCTACCTGGCGCGTCCGGACTCGATCATCGACGGCGTCTCGGTCTACAAGGCCCGCCTGCGCATGGGTGAAAAACTGGCCGACAAGATCCTGCGCGAGCGTCCGGACCATGACATCGACGTGGTCATCCCGATCCCGGACACCAGCCGCACCGCGGCCCTGGAGCTGGCGAACCACCTGGGCGTCAAGTTTCGCGAAGGCTTCGTGAAGAACCGCTACATTGGCCGGACCTTCATCATGCCGGGCCAGGCTGCACGGAAAAAATCCGTACGCCAGAAGCTCAACGCCATCGAACTGGAGTTCCGCGGCAAGAACGTGATGCTGGTGGACGACTCCATCGTGCGTGGCACCACGTGCAAGCAGATCATCCAGATGGCCCGTGAAGCCGGCGCCAAGAACGTGTATTTCTGCTCTGCGGCCCCGGCCGTGCGCTACCCTAACGTCTACGGCATCGACATGCCGAGTGCCCATGAGCTGATCGCTCATAACCGTACCACCCAGGATGTGGCCGACCTGATCGGCGCCGACTGGTTGATCTACCAGGACCTGCCGGACTTGATCGAAGCGGTCGGGGGCGGCAAGATCAAGATCGAGCACTTCGATTGCGCGGTATTCGACGGCAAGTACGTCACCGGCGACATCGACGAGGCCTACCTGAACAAGATCGAGAACGCACGTAACGATGCGTCCAAGGCCAAGACTCAGGCGGTCAGCGCGATCATCGATCTGTACAACAATTGATTAACCAACCGGCCCTGAGGGGCCGGTTTGCGTTTTAACCGATTTCAGGAGTGACAGCATGAGTCAGGATTGGGATGCCGGTCGGCTGGACAGCGACCTTGAAGGCGTAGCGTTCGATACCCTGGCGGTTCGCGCGGGTCAGCACCGTACACCGGAAGCCGAACATGGCGAGCCGATGTTTTTCACCTCCAGCTATGTGTTCCGCACCGCTGCCGATGCAGCCGCACGGTTTGCCGGCGAGGTGCCGGGCAACGTTTACTCGCGCTACACCAACCCGACCGTGCGGGCCTTCGAGGAGCGCATCGCCGCCCTGGAAGGCGCCGAGCAAGCCGTGGCCACTGCCACCGGCATGGCCGCGATCATGGCCGTGGTGATGAGCCTGTGCAGCGCTGGCGACCACGTGCTGGTGTCGCGCAGCGTCTTCGGCTCGACCATCAGCCTGTTCGAAAAGTACTTCAAGCGCTTTGGCGTCGAAGTCGATTACGTGCCCCTGGCGGACCTGTCCGCTTGGGATGCGGCAATCAAGGCCAATACCAAGCTGCTGTTCGTCGAATCGCCTTCCAACCCCCTGGCCGAACTGGTGGACATCGCCGCGCTGGCGGAAATCGCCCACGCCAAGGGCGCCATGCTGGTGGTCGATAACTGCTTCTGTACCCCGGCGCTGCAACAACCGCTGAAGCTGGGTGCGGACGTGGTGGTGCATTCGGCGACCAAGTTCATCGATGGCCAGGGCCGTTGCATGGGTGGCGTGGTGGCCGGTCGTAGCGAGCAGATGAAGGAAGTGGTGGGCTTTTTGCGCACCGCAGGCCCCACCCTCAGCCCGTTCAACGCCTGGATCTTCCTCAAGGGCCTGGAAACCCTCGGCCTGCGCATGAAGGCCCATTGCGCCAATGCCCAGGCCTTGGCCGAGTGGCTGGAGCAACAGGACGGCATCGAGAAAGTGCATTACGCCGGCCTCAAGAGCCATCCGCAACATGATCTGGCCTTGCGTCAGCAACGCGGTTTCGGCGCGGTGGTGAGCTTTGAGGTCAAGGGGGGCAAGGAGGGCGCCTGGCGCTTCATCGACGCGACCCGGTTGATTTCCATCACCGCCAACCTGGGTGACAGCAAGACCACCATCACCCACCCGAGCACCACGTCCCACGGTCGCCTGTCGCCCCAGGAACGTGAATCGGCGGGTATTCGTGACAGCCTGATCCGCGTTGCGGTCGGGCTGGAAGACGTGGCCGATCTGCAAGCCGACCTGGCCCGCGGGTTGGCGGCCTTGTGATCGAGCTGGCTACGCCGCCGAGCGGCACTCATGGCCGGGTTGCACTGGTTACGGGTGCCGCACGGGGCATCGGCCTGGGCATCGCTGCCTGGTTGATCTGTGAAGGCTGGCAGGTGGTGCTGACCGACCTGGACCGCGAACGCGGTTCCAAGGTGGCGAAGACCCTGGGCGACAATGCCTGGTTCATCGCCATGGACGTGGCGGACGAGGCGCAGGTTGCCACCGGTATCGCCGAGGTGCTCGGGCAGTTCGGGCGGCTCGACGCGCTGGTGTGCAACGCAGCCATCGCCGATCCGCACAACATCACCCTGGAAAGCCTGGACCTGGCTTACTGGAATCGGGTCCTGGCGGTGAACCTGGGTGGGCCGATGCTGCTGGCCAAGCACTGCGCGCCGTATCTGCGCGCTCACAACGGCGCCATCGTCAACCTGGCCTCGACCCGCGCTGCGCAATCGGAACCCGACACCGAAGCCTATGCGGCGAGCAAGGGCGGCTTGCTGGCCCTGACCCATGCCCTGGCCATCAGCCTCGGGCCGGAGATCCGGGTCAACGCCGTCAGCCCTGGCTGGATCGACGCGCGCGATCCCTCCCAGCGTCGTGCACAGCCGCTGACCGACGCCGATCACGCCCAGCATCCAGCGGGCAGGGTAGGCACGGTAGAGGACGTGGCGGCGATGGTGGCGTGGCTGTTGTCGCGCAATGCCGGTTTTGTCACGGGGCAGGAGTTCGTCGTGGACGGCGGCATGACCAAGAAAATGATTTATACGTAAGTGCGGTTGCGGGTGCCGTTTGAAACTGTTTTGAAAAAACTTCAACCCTGCTATTGACTTAGCTTCGGTACCTGCGTAAATTTCGCGGCCTCAACGAAGCAAAGGGTGATTAGCTCAGCTGGGAGAGCGTCTGCCTTACAAGCAGAATGTCGGCGGTTCGATCCCGTCATCACCCACCATGTTTTACGAGAGTTTTGCGAAAGCAAGACGGAAGCTGTCAAAAGCCTCCACCGACGCGCAGCGGTAGTTCAGTCGGTTAGAATACCGGCCTGTCACGCCGGGGGTCGCGGGTTCGAGTCCCGTCCGCTGCGCCATATTTTCCGAAGCAGGTTCGCCTGGTTCGAGATTCAAGCCCAAGGGTTTGGATCAGACGAGTTAACTGGACGCAAGTCCATAGCGATACGCAGCGGTAGTTCAGTCGGTTAGAATACCGGCCTGTCACGCCGGGGGTCGCGGGTTCGAGTCCCGTCCGCTGCGCCATATCTGCTTCGAGGCCCACTGAACGCCTTGAAGCTAAGAAGCAAGCTGCAAAGCTACTTCTAGTCGATAGCAAAGACCCTGGTCGAAAGACCGGGGTTTTTTGTTTTTGTGGTTTGGGTTTTTCTATCCCCTCTCACGCGCCCTTTGCCAATCTGACGGCACGTTTGACGATGCATTCTTATTCAGTATGATTGACTTTAAATCGAATCGCCGAGAGCTGCGTAGAATCAGGCGACCTGAACTCAAAAAGCAGTAACGATTTGGAGCAATCCCGACATGGCTACCACCACGAAAACCCGATCTGTCACCGCTCACGTTCCTGAACAGTTGGCCCAAAAAGTCGATTTGATGGCGGAGCGTCTGGAGCGCTCCAAAAATTGGATCGTTAAACAGGCGCTGTCGGCTTGGATTGATCAGGAAGAAGAGCGTAGTCGCTTGACTCATGAGGCCCTGGCTGATGTTGACGCCGGTCGGGTGATTGACCACCAAGCTGTCCAAGCCTGGGCTGATAGCCTTAGTACTGACACTCCGTTGCCGGTGCCGCGCTGATGGAGTTGAAGTGGACGAGCAAGGCGCTCTCTGATATCTCCCGGCTTTACGAGTTTCTGGCGGCAGTGAATCAGCCTGCTGCAGCACGAACGGTGCAGCAGCTCACCGCGGCACCGATCACGTTGCTGACTAACCCGCGTATAGGCGAACGCCTTGAAGAGTTCGAGCCACGGGATGTGCGCCGAATTCAGATCGGCCATTATGAGATGCGTTACGAAATAATAGATTCCACCGTTTACCTGCTGCGCCTGTGGCATACCCGCAAGGATCGATAACAGGGTTAACCGGCAGCGGGTGACGAATCGCGAATCTCAGAACCCAAGCTTATCCCGCAACCCGTAATACCAAGCCCCCATCGCCGCAAACGGCGTACGCATCAACTGACCGCCTGGGAAAGGGTAGTGGGGCAGGTCCGCAAACGCATCAAAACGCTCAGCCTGACCCCGCAGCGCCTCAGCCAGGACCTTGCCCGCCAGGTGCGTATACGTCACGCCATGGCCGCTGCAGCCCTGGGAATAATAAATGTTATCCCCCAGCCGCCCGACCTGCGGAAGACGCGACAGCGTCAGCAGGAAATTTCCGGTCCAGGCGTAATCGATCTTCACATCCTTGAGCTGCGGGAATGCCTTGAGCATCTTCGGACGAATGATCGCCTCAATGTTCGCCGGATCCCTCGCGCCATACACCACGCCGCCGCCGAAGATCAGCCGCTTGTCGCCCGTCAGTCGGTAGTAATCGAGCAGGTAGTTGCAGTCTTCGACGCAATAATCCTGAGGCAGCAGGCTATGCGCCAACTCATCACTCAACGGCTCGGTGGCGATCACTTGTGTACCGCAAGGCATCGACTTGGCCGCCAGCTCCGGCACCAGATTGCCCAGGTAAGCATTGCCCGCCACGATAATGAACTTGGCCCTGACCTTACCCTGTGGCGTATGCACAACCGGGCTGGCACCACGCTCGATGCGCACCGCTGGCGATTGCTCATAAATCACCCCGCCCAGCGACTCCACAGCCGCCGCTTCGCCCAAGGCCAGGTTGAGCGGATGAATATGCCCGCCGCTCATGTCCAGCATGCCGCCCACATACTCATCGCAAGCCACCACCTCGCGAATACGCCGCTGGTCCAGCAACTCCAACTGGGTATGCCCGAAACGCTCCCATAAACGCTTCTGCGACTCCAGGTGGCCCATCTGTTTAGCGGTGAGGGCGGCGAATACACCACCGTCCTTCAAATCACACTGAATCTGATACTTCGCCACTCGCTCACGAATGATCCGCCCGCCCTCGAACGCCATGTTGCCCAGCAATTGCGCCTGCTGAGGACCGACGCTGCGTTCGATCACATCAATATCGCGGCTATAACTGTTAACGATCTGCCCGCCGTTGCGACCCGAAGCCCCAAAGCCGACCTTTGCCGCCTCAAGCACGGTGACCTTGAAACCGTTCTCCAGCAAAAACAGCGCAGAGGACAGGCCGGTGTAACCTGCGCCGATCACGCACACATCCGTCTCGACGTCATCCTGCAGGGCAGGGCGCGGAGGAACCGGGTTGGCCGACGCGGCGTAATAGGACGCTGGATAGGATGTGTTCGCCATTCTGCAACCTCTGTTTTATATTTTTTACGAATGCAGCGATCCTACCCGAGATAAAAATCGGCCGCCAGCCACCGCAAAATCTTCGTTGCCTTGGCGAAATTAAATATTTTGCATATTCATAGGGTTAGGTGAAAAAAAGGTGTTGACACCCCTCCGGAATTCCGTAGAATGCCGCCTCACAGCAGGCACGTAGCTCAGTTGGTTAGAGCACCACCTTGACATGGTGGGGGTCGTTGGTTCGAGTCCAATCGCGCCTACCAAACAAAATCCGCTCTGCTGGGCGGTCTAGAAGGGCTCACCGAAAGGTGGGCCCTTTTTTGTTGGCGTACACATAAGGACATGGTCATGCGGGTTGTCACTTCCCTAACTTTTCTTGCTTTAGCACTTGCTGGTTGCTCTGGAATACCTTCAGTTCCATACGAAGAGCCTGCTCAATCAGAGGGAATGGCGCGTGTTCGCGTTATCACGAACGCTGACGTGTATGGCGATAGCATCGTCGGCAGTTGTGCTCCTGCTACCCGGCATAAAATGGCTGAAGCCGGACGTTTCGGGCAGGACGGTACGGCGAGCATCAACTATCCGCAGTATCCCCTGAAGTCGGCGAGCGTTGGCGTACCGAAAAGAGTTTGGCCCAGCCTTATCCAGTACATCCCTGCAATTCGGATGGGGGAAGGGGCTTACAAAGAGGTCGTAACCGAGTATCGCGTCAGGGCGGATCTGCCATTCCAAATTGCAACCCGGGGCGCGACCATTGCGGGCAACGGCAGCTCTTACCGGACCTGTGGTGGCCAGGCGCTCGTTTACAAGCTGGAACCAGGGAAAGACTACGAAGCGGTGGTAGGGGTGGATGGCAGACCAAGCAAAGATGGCGAGCCAGCGCTAATTTGCATGTTGGCGGTTCTCGAACTTACCACTTTGCCTGGCACTTCGATTGTGATTCCCCAAAAGCTGACGCATGCTGCGGCTCCGCAGGTGGTCTGCAAAAACTGATAAGCGCAGCCCGCCGTCGAGCGGGTTTTGCGAGAAAATAAATCCGTCCCCTTTTCCGCTTTTCCACTTTTCCATCCGACGTCAGTTCAGGATCGAAAACTGCTTACCCCGCTATTGCAGCGGAACATACACATCAGTTTGCCACTGATCCTGCGGTGTCTCGGGATAGATGCTCAGGTAATGGAAGAACAGCGGCTGGTCACGAAGTTCCTCTCCACTGGCTGGAAGCCAATCGCGGTAAATCGGATAGATCGTTTCGCCGATGTGATCCGGTGACCCCACATGTCGTACCACGACGCAGCGACCGCCGGGAATGACGATTTCGCGCACGCCGAACTCATTCGGCGCCACGGCCTCGTGAATCTCGCCGCAGATTGCGAAGCGGAATGCTTGCGCAGGTGTCGTATCGGGGTTGCCATAGGGAATGCCGAAGCTGCGACTCGACGCCACCGGCGACTGTCCGCTCTGCTTACGCCACTCGATGAACTTGCGCACGCTCTCATTGACGAGCCCGGCAGGCCCGCAGTGTTCAAATGCTGCGACCCTGACTTCAGGGAATTGCACGATTCGTATTTGCATGATGATAGTCCTGGAAAAATGAGGGATTGCGAACACCGCATTCCAGACCTGCCAGTTCGGCTCTTTCCTGAACGCACTCGGCGTCATACCGAACGCCCGCCTGAACGCCCTGCAAAATGCCTCCGGGCTTTCGAAGCCGGCACCAAGTGCTGCTTCCAGTACCGAGTGATCAGCGACGGCGGCTAGGCGATGCGCCGCGCGTCGTAATCGCATCAGTTGCACATAACGTGAAACAGGCACGCCTACGAACGCGGTGAATTGTCGATGGAAGTGAAATGCCGAAAAGTTCGCCACATGGCTCAACGTATTCACCGACAGATCACCTTCGAGATTCTCATCAATGTAGGCGAGGACGGCGTTGAAGCGTTTTGTGTAAGCGAAGTTGGTCGACATGTCAGACACTGGGAAAAGGCTCCTGGAAGTACGGTCGGCAATAGAGTCGACTATAGCGACGTGAACGCGCCTAGCCGCGTTTGCTGATTCCATTACGCCCTCCTGAAAACAGATCAGGAGGTGTAAACCTTATTCAGGACGGGACACCTACGAGATCGTTTTTAGCAACGCTGATGGCGCTGGCTCCTGATGGGCTGACAGCTGACGTCACCAAAGAGCAGCTTCAGGCCGATTCTGTTGAAAAACTCGGTCATCAAAAACTACCTGATCATCGCCCCGTGAAATCTGCCTCTGGACACCTCAGCCGAAAGTAGAGATTTCAATGTCGGACGCGTACTTTTCAGCTGCGCAAACCATGGCCGACTTTTTCAACAGAGTCGGCCAAAAACGGCTCTTCAGGAACGGTAGCTTTCGCCAAGGACAATCATTACGAATGTGAGCTTAGTACTGACACAGGTAATGAACTGTAGACTAGCTTTTCGTTTTTATGGCGCGATGATTGGTCCTGATAAACGGCGTATTAGCTAGCTTAGTGAAGTATACGAGGTATCGAGGCTGGCTACGGTCAATCTGGAATCATTTGTCATGCTACTAAGATTGTCCCATAAAATCTCAGCATTCGCGCCTAGCTTTTCTTTGCGACGATAAATATTAATTTCTAAGGCTATATCAAATTCTGTATTGCCTGCACGAACCAAATCTTTCCTTTCCAGATCGTTCCGAACGATCTCCAAAGGAAGCCATGCAACGCCTAGCCCAGCTATCGCCATAGAGCGAAGGCCGTCGGCCAGAGAGCTATCATGAATTTTACGAAGTGCTGGCAAACTTGGATTGACCTTTAGAAATTTTTCAAGCGCCCAACCTAAAGAACAATCCTGGCGGTAATGAAGGTACGATATTTCACCTCTAGGTGAACCAATGCTATTTAAAGGTTCTCCCAGCAAATTAGGTGCGCTCACAGGAACTAGCCACTCGCGGCCAATTTTCAAACACTCAAGTTCCCCTGGGGAAAATATTTTATTAAGATGTTCATTAATACCATTATGGTTGTCTTCAAAAGCGATAACAAAATCCACTGAGCGATTAGTTAGATGCTTGAAACATTCAGGAAGATTAGCGAAGTCTATGGAGAAGCGAGTTGCCTCTAATTGCTTACTCGCCCTCGGTAACCAAGCCGGAAAAAACGCTCTCGACATGATATGTGGCGCAACAATAGAAATTTGCCGCCTGAATTTCTCTTGGGTACGGATAACCGAGTTTCTCGTCTTTTCTAAAAGCTCTACGATTTCGACAGCAGCAACATGGAACTCGGCACCCGCATCGGTAAGCTCTAGCTGGTGGCGTGCACGATCAAACAACGAAGCACCTAACCATTCCTCTAAAGCGGTGATCCTACGGCTCAAGCCAGAGGTTGTCACATTGCAATGTATCGAGGCTTGGGAAAAGCTTCGAACGCGGGCCAGCACGATAAAATCCTTTAAGGTTCGAAAATCCGTCATCTTGCTGATCTCGCAATTTTGTGGTGGTCGTATCATGACATGCGCAACCAAGGGTCTGAAAGTCAAAAAAACCGCTATGACATGAGGTTTTGTCAAAAAAACTTGCTTAATCCGCAACGTGCGAAATTGGCAAACTGATAAAACGTCAAAGCCCAGCCGACACCGATATTGACAAGGTACTAGTCAGCGTACCGGCACAGTCGATTAAAGGGTATTTAACCATTTGACAGGGAAGTAATATGAGTAATCCACAGAACACTCTTATCTTAGGGTGCGCGTCCACGGGTGCAAAATTTACCCCCCGCAACCATTATCTCACTGGGGATAAGCTTCTCGATTCGATTTGTACAGGCGCGACTATTAAGGGAGACCAAGACGCCATCGTTAAAGAAGCAATCGAACTTTACGATCTCGGATGCCGTTACTATCACTATCATGCGCGAAATCCGATAACGCAGGAACAAACAACCGACAATGACATCTACCAAGCGGTGAGCCGAAATATACAGCGCTCCTGCAAAGACGTTTTATTGAGTTTCGGGGCTAGTCGCAACGGTAAAGAGGTTCAAGAAAACATTAAGGCGTTTGGTGAATGGGAGCGGGTTAGCCAATGCGCTTTACCTTTACATTTCGGCGGAGCTCACTTTGTCACCATTCAAGCCGCGATAGAGCTACAGATCATATGCGAGTTGGAAAAAAAAACGCAAAAACTCGATTTTGAGTATATGCACAGCTCTGCTTTTCTCGAAGACATAAACAAATACGTGCCGTCTGCACGTGTTGCGCAGGCCACCATGGAAACAAATTCCACGAGTAAAGGCGCCGACTATGGTAGTACTTCACCGTCGATACAGTTCCAGGTATACAGGAGTGCGATTTCAGCTCGCAGACAACTAGGGCTGTTTCATGAGGTAGAATGGGTTCAACTTGCTCGAAGCTACGGCATGACGCGGTTCGCCGTTGAGCATCCATCTTTGCAGCTGGGCAGCTCCGGCCAGCTAAATATCATCCTATTATTCGGGTTCTCCAGTCGTCTTCCGTTTCCGTCATCATATGACGAGTTTTGCAACATAATTAACGTGGCCAAGAGCTTGGAATCTGATATTTCCAATCCGGATTATAAGAAGCGTAAGATAACCATCACTGTCGGTGCCGCGATTATTCCCCAGCAAGCACATCTGCATTACCAGGCGGTGGACGTTGGTCCACGGAAAGGAACAGAAATGTGTGCTTTAAGGAGACTTGCTACATACGCCTGCCAGCCGGGAAGCGGCGTAGATATTCTACGTGTAGGCATGGAAGATACACCCTACGGTGTGGGCGAGGGGGGAGAAGTGCATATGTGTGACAACCGACAACTCATGGAGTATGTGCTTGAAGAAATTAGCTATAATAATGTAGCGCCTGAGCTTAATCCAGAAGCTATCATTAACCGTATGGGGCTCGATATTGTCAGGGATGAACATCTCATCGCACAACGTCAAAGACCTCTTGGCATATCAGAAAATGCTGGAGCTTTTCAATGACTGATGTAAGCAGTTTGCGCCAAGAATCCAATTATCGCTGGATTATTCTTTTAATCGCCACGGTGGCCCAAGCGAGCGCCTGTTTCTTTGTACAAGGTATCGGTGCTATTGCTATTTTCATCCAACAGGATTGGAACCTGTCCACGATGCAAATAGGATTATTGGTCTCAGCTGCCCAATTAGTCCCTATCCTCGGCTTGCTAGTTGCTGGCGAGTTACTAGATCGATTTGAAGAGCGCATAGTTGTTGGTATGGGGACGCTAATCGTTGCGGTCGCACTTTGCGCTTCAACGCTTGCTAACAGTTACCTATCATTGCTTATGTTTTTGATCGTGGTCGGTGCTGGCTACAGCACTGCGCAACCTGGCGGCAGCAAATCTGTTTCTAGCTGGTTTCCAAAAAAACAGTTAGGATTTGCAATGGGTATCCGCCAGGCGGGCTTGCCTTTGGGAGGTGCGCTCTCAGCGGCGATACTCCCCTACATTGCCACCCGTTGGGGGTGGCAGTACTCCTTTTTAGCGGGCGGACTTGTCGCATTGTTTGGGGCTCTAACTTTTTTAAGTTTTTATCGCTCTGCCAATCCTAACAAGCCCCCTCCGGTGAAATCTGATAAAAAGCAACTAAAAGCCGTTTTGGCTTCAAGATTATCCATGCTCAGCGACCCCGCGATGAAGAATATTATATTCTCGGGTGTTAGCCTTGTTTCGGTCCAGTATGGGATTTTGATATTCACAGCACTTTATCTTTATGATCTGCTCGATTTGAGCATCACTGCCGCTGCCACATTACTGTTGATTGCCCAGGGAGCGGGCATAGCCGGGCGAATCATCTTGGCCGCTTGGAGTGATCGCTGTAAATCGGGTCGGTATTTCCCTGTGTTGATCTGTATGCTCGCCGTTATTTTCGGCTTAATCATTCTCGCTTGGTCTCCTTTGCGTTCTTTCTGGATGTTGAGCATATTAGTTGGCTGGCTCGGATTCTTCGGTTTTGGCTGGTATGGTCCATGGGTAGCCTACGTTGCTGATTCCGCGCCACCGGATAAGACTGGATTCGCACTAGGTTTAGCCATGGCAATTAATCAAGTTGCGATTGTCATAATGCCACCCGCATTGGGTTTCCTGAAGGACTGGTCTCATAGTTATTTGCCAGGATGGAGCGTGTTGATAATCATGACTCTAACTGCGCTGGTTTGCACAGCCTGGAGCACACTGAGTATCTCAAAATCACCGTCGCTGAGTAATAAGTAGCCGTTGGCTTTTTGAACCATTGCTAGGAAAGGGTCGACCTTGAATACTCTCAAATATCTAAGTCATTCAGAGCTTTATGCGTTAGCAGAACGCTCCCATTCCGTTCGTGATGTTTGCATTTGCACGAAAAAGATACTGGTAGGGTGGGAAAGTCCTCTGATCTCCCTGCCAGAGACCCTGTTAGTCGATATTGGCACGCTCATGTATGACGTCGAGGAAGTGATGACACTCACCGAGTATCATCCGAGTGATACTAATTACTGGTCGTTGGATGCTCCGATTGCACCGCTCTACTTTCCCTACAATCTATGCAAGATTTCTGAGTGCTCTATTTGCGGTCGCTGTTTCTTACGCTACACCGAGAGCGGTGCCTACCATATGGAGAATAGGATTCGTAGCCTGGACCCCTCCTTAATCATTAGTGCTCCTCTACCTCAGATAGTTGAAGCGTCCTCATCAACTGTGACATGACCCTTGATGGCGCGAATGGCTGCCATGTAAGCGCTGGTTCCGATGCCGACCTGACCCCAGACTTCGCGGCGTTCTCCTCCTTGGCGGTCATATTGTTCATCCGCATCCCATAGCGTCAGGATTTGGTTTGGAAACATAAGAAAAAGGGGATTTATTTTTGCTTCGCTGTGCTGCGAACTTCCATCGAATGGATTCGCTTGGATCAACTGGCAACCGGCTCGAAAATAAATCCCCTTTTTTCCATAAATGGGCAGAGAATCAGATCCGGCTGTGGGCTCTTGAACGCAAGAACTGCCTCTTCGCTGGGTCGCTACGCAGCGGACAACGGGCCGCGGCGATCATGAACTTAATCCAGTCTGCGCGGCTCAACGGGCATGAACCGTCTGCTTATTTGAATGACGTCCTTACGCGTCTGCCGACGCAGCGAGCAAGTGAGATTACGCAACCGCCGCCATAGCTGGAGTCCCCCCGAATAACGTAAGCTGGGATGTACGGATACTCACGTTGAAACTCCACATGGAAGACTTGGAATGACTCGAATTATTGAAATCTTGATGTACACCTTAAAGCCAGGATCGGGATTGGGCTTTCATCAAATAATGCAGACTGTAAGTGTTCCGCTTCACCTAGAAGCTGGCATAGATGTCGTTTCTTATGGCAACTCATTACATGATTGTGACAGCTATCACCTGATTCGTTCCTATGAAAGCGAGAGCCATCGCCAAGTATCTCAAGATGCTTTTTACGCAAGTGCTGCCTGGAAGCAAGGCCCGAGAGAAGACATTATCAGTCGGATTGAAATCAGTACAACGACAGTTATGGCGCTCGCTCAAGACGCAATTGATGCCATCAGAGCTTCCGTAGATCTATCTAGAGTCGAAGCTCGATCCGCGTAGCTGACATCGACAAAGGCAGACCCCGTAGCCTACGGGGATCAGGAAAATGTGTTGGCCGGACGGTTACGTCCAGGCAGCAGCAAGGAGACGTTTTAACGAAAATTCTCTCGGAGTGGATCGGTAACATGGAAGCCTCTGCGGAAGCGCTCGAAGCTCTTCGTATGGCGGCACCTCGACACTTGCCTGCCGATTATTACCAGCTATTAGCGTTCAGCGATGGAGGAGAGTGCCCGTGTTCGGCCCCTCCCTTCAATTTCTGCCTTGATTCGGCGGACACTGCCTCGGACGCTGAGCTGATAGCTATTCTTGATAGAATCGCGCCTAGTCTATTTGTTTTTGGAAGCGATGGCGGAGGACAATTGTTCGCGTTCGATCTGCGTGGGTCGTTGCCCTGGCCGATAGTTACGTTTGATGGCGTGGATCCAGATGCAAGCATAGAAATCGTGGCAAGCAACTTTGCTGAGTTTCTGAAATGGGTCGACTAAGTGAACCCTCACGCGCATTATGGGCCAAGTCCTATAAGTTAACGCTCTGTGAGTGATAACCTACGAGCTCTTCTATAAATGATATTGGATACAGTTATGACAGGCTGTTTGAGGACGCTCGGAGCTAGCCTCGCTAACAGAGTAGTGATCCCCGCCGCTTGGGTATCGGGGCTTGCGACGATAGGATTCTTGTGGGGCATGATAGAGTTTTCGTCCGGTAAGCTTACAGTCGAAGGACGTCAGCTCTTCCTGGCTTCTGTTTCTATTTTTTGCCTCGCCATATGGCACTTGATACGGCGCAAGAGACGAGCAAAAGCACTTGTAGCATCCATCAACCTAAAAGAAGGCCTGAGCCTTGACGATACTCAGTTGCTCGGCTATCCAAGCCCCATATTTCTTGCCTTTGACCTCTCCAACAAGAAACTCGCTCAATGCCAAAGCGCCACCGGCGACTATCAAATTCGAGACTTCACGTGGGTAACAGGCTGGCAGTGTGAGTGGCAACGGATTGACAGCAGGGTGTCGGGCGGGGTTCTTCAAATAGTCGATGGGGCGGGCATGAGCGTTCCAGCCGACGAGATTCGGCGTAGATTCATAGGATTCTCACTGGTTTTGACGGTTGCCGATACAAGTCATCCTCCCCTCCGTTTTCTAATGAACCGGAGCGCAGCTGAAGGGTGGTGTACCCGGTGCAATGTACTTTTTAAGTGCTAAACACGAAGCATCGCACCAGAAGATAATTATCTTTAGAGCTCGCGGCAGCGCTGATGATGACGGAATGAATGCAGGCGCCTGATGCGGAAGTAGCTGCTCAATCTCACCTGACGGAGCAGGCAAGGTCTGCATCCCGTCGATGCTGCGAAAAAGGGGAAAAACGGGGACAGACCACGATTATGATACGGATCGATTACAAGTGAGCCCAAATCGTGGTCTGTCTCCAGTTTCTCCAGTTTTTTCTTGGCCGCGAGAAAAATGAGAAGTGTAATCGAGTCAGCAACAAAAAACGCCAGCGGCGAACCGATCTGGCGGCTTACCAAGGGCTAGTTGCCTTTGTTTTCGAGCATTTTTTCGATGTATGAAACATCCTTCAAAATCACTTCAAGCGGCCATTCATAGGCGTCTTTAGCTTCGCCACCTTCACATCCGCCCGCCGGCACCTCTATGAAGAACTTTGCAGCACGTTTCAGCGCTTCCTCATTGAACCCCGGCGTTTGCTTAAGTGCATGGGTCAGCGAAAGCAGTGCCATGAGTACGCCTTGCTCAAACGGTTTAACTTGATAAGCCACATAGACCTCCTCGGTGATAGACGCGCCGAAATTGGCGCAATCCCAGTCCTTAGGCTTGCAGGCAAAGGACCGGGGCACTTGCCTTAGACGATCAAGCGATCTAGATGGCAATCCCACTAGCAAAATTCTCGATCAGTTGCGAAAACTCTGTGTCTGCAGTGGTGTTTTGAATGGTGAAAGCGAAGGTTGTTTTGTCTTTCTCGGAGTAATGGATGTTCAGCATCACCTCATTAACATTGTACTGAACGCCATATTGGATGGCCTTCTCGCTCTTGAAGTCTTTATGAGACTTGATGTAGTTCACGAGCTGTAGCTCGTGTTCTCGCTTGATACGCATTTTATTGATTACCCGTAAGAGACATACCAAGCGGGTGCCTGGTGGCTGTAGGCTACTACGATTGGATCCATTCATTCTACTGGTATTCCATCCACGCTGGATGCGTGGCCAGGGCGTTGGCCGCGGGGGAAAATGGGAACAGACCCTGAGGGATCCCCACAAATCTACTCCAATACCCGCGCCTCTTGATGTACCTCTGCTCGCAACGCGTGCTAAAGCCTCTCCAAGGTACTTCGAGTGAGAAAGCCGGGACTAGACACCGTTATGGAATCTCGATGTAGCTCACATCGGTGTAACCCGAGCCAATGCACAATGTCTTAAAAGTCTGCGGAGTTCTGTCGCCCAAAGGCTGATCCTTTAGTGGAATGTTGAATCTCTGCGCAACTAATAGCCATTCATCGTCTTCATAGAAGTGATCGGCTTGTTCTACGAAGGTCTTTCTTTCACCGTCTTTGGTGTAGCTAATTTCAAAATTACGTACATCTGGCATAACTCACTCCTTGGTAGAGTCTGGTCGGTGACACGACTGATCAATGTAGTTTGAAACCCGCGGAGGGCAGGGGAGCACTCCGATTTACCTTAGCAGGGGTAACCCTCGGGATGGCCTGGACCTTTTGCCTTTCTGCTTTCCCGCCTTTCCTTGAAATAGCAACCCACGTGCATAGTCTGATCTCTACTCGTCTGACTGACCGTTACCTACCAGCCGCCGGATCATTCCGAAACTGAAAGAATTCAGGCAGGCAAGGGTTCGCCGAAATTATTGTAGTGTCGACTGAGCTCTACTGCATCGGGATCCGTCTGGTGCGCCAGAATACACTCGACGCAATGGGGTGCGGCAAGAAGTGTAAGCCGCTTGAGCTGCTGGGGAGCTCATGCGGCCTATTTTCGGCCGAGAAGAAGTCTTTGTAGGTGCTTGACCATGATGGCCAATTGATCGTAAATTAACCTTATATCGATTTGCGCGCGATCGCGATGCAGGCGATTTCAAGCTTTTTGGGCTGATAGAATGCCCATCACTATTAGATAAATTTCGAGCGAACATGGAAGATAAAGACCAAGTGGTACTGGTAATTGGCTCGGAAGAAGATGCATTTCACTACTTGAAGCTCGCAAGTAATGGCGAATTTGCTGGGAGGGACGTCTCCTTCGAATTTAATAACTGGCCTCGCCTTGATATAAATATTAAGGGTGGTCGCTACAACAGCACCCTTCCTACCGGAGTGATGAAAGGTCTCATTGAGTATCAAGGAGTGCTTAATCGCGCTTTTGCTCTCTTGGGAGATCACCCAACAGCTAAGTCTATCTCGGAAAGTGAGCGTCAAAATCTCGAGGTTGTTTTTGAGGTGTCGGAGGGTAGTTCTGATATATCTAGTTTAATTCCCGATCAACTTTGGACAATAGCGGAGCAGGCAATGTTAACTATGTCGGGAACTGAGTTGGTTATAGCTGTGCTCGGTGTTGCCTTGATCATAGGGCTAACAAAGTTAGGGCTGTCAAAATTGAAGTGCAATGCGGAGCTTGCATCCGAAAAACTAAAATACGATTTCGCGAAAGATATAGTTGAGCAGAACGTTAAGCTGAGTCAGGTGAACTCTGACTTAAATAAAGCGATGCTCACAGTCGTCAAGGGCGCGCATGACGCTAATTTCATGCGTATCGGAGGTATAACGCTTGACGGTGCGGAAATTGAGAGTCTTACCAAAAGAAAACGCTCTTCGACGGAAAAGCGACGTATTGATGACTTGTTTCTCGTCAAAAAACTTCAAACCACCGATACCAAGTGGAAGATTCTTTTTCAGCATGATGCATATGGTTTTATCAAGGTTGATTTGTATAAGACCCAGGAGGCTGACAGAGTTTTTGACGATATACAGGATGCCTTCCGTAATAGCAGGGCCGTATCTCTTTATATGCTTGGGGCCTTTAAGGGCGATAATCTGGTTTCGGCGACTATCGTCGGCTCCCCGACTTTTGGGCTACTATTTCAGGACGAGAATTATTGATGATTGCTCATGAGCGTTGAGAGGTCCATTGTTGCGGTTCTTTGGGGGAATGGATCTTACCTAACCTCTGTGTGATAAGTGGGAACAGATTAGTTTATGCTGCTCTGAAAACTCTTATGGAAGAAGGCGTAGGATTCTGGTGGCGATTAGCAACTGATTTGTAAAAATAAATCTGTTCCCGTTCGTCGGTCCGGTCCGACCGCTCGGGCTCATTTAATGAGATACACCTTCGTGTCCTAGTCAAACTCTTTATCGGCTACTGGATCTAGCATCAGCCAACAACTTGTTGAGTTTTTTCCAATGGGAGCGCAACTGTTTCCTTATTGACTGGGAATCCATAATGTTCGCAGCCCTGAATCCGTAGGAAATGAAGTTCCTGCGCCCAAGGTAGCTATAACCCCGATAGATAGTACGCAGGAATAGCTCTCGGGGAATCTCCCCCCTTTCGGCTCGGAGTTTATTGCAACGATCCATTGCTTTCTTACTTGCCCAGATACGCTTGCGAAGTTTTTATAATATCTAGTTATAGAGGTTGAGCGAATATGTACCCCGTTGTCCATCAAACGAAAAGCCCAGGTAGTGAACCGGCTTATCAGCTTGAGGTTTACCATCGGCGTCAATTTTGAATTGCCGAATTTCGGTTTTTTTTCTCCTGTAGATTTAGTCCCAGCCTTCTAATCTCATCATACACAAACTCATAGATCTCATCTTCCTTTTCCAAATCACATATGATGAGTACGTCGTCGCAGTGGCGATAGAAAATTGCCTCTGTCAAGGATAATTTTTAAAGTAAGGCGAGGTCGAACTCCAGCATGTAAATGTTGGATAGGAGGGCGCTTATTGGAGACCCTTGCAGAATGCCTCGCGACTCAGGGTTGCTAGCAAGACACCCTCCACCTCTCACCTCTCACCTCTCACCTCTCACCTCTCACCTCTCACCTCTCACCTCTCACCTCATCACGGAAGCGCTTAGCCGAGCAGAGACGCTTATCTTTAACTCGTGGGTTATGGATCGACACACGGAGCTTGTTATAAAGGGCGATTTTATCGATGCGAGAGCTTTTGGTGATCGCCTTGAAAACCGCAAAATGATCAGCCGGAAGCTAAGCTTTTCGACTCCTAGTGGGAAAGCGGGGACAGACCACGATTACGGGGTGGGCTAATTACAGATGAACTCAGGTTGTGGTCTGTCCCTAGTTTTTCCGTGGATTATCCCCGATTTTTTTGACTTGTTTATCTCGTGCTCGATCCGCAGCAAGAGCCGATTTGCATGATTCAAGAACCTCTATTGCTGTTTCGAAAGTGTAGCTGGCAGTAATATAGGTTGCCGTCGTATCTGTATTGTTCGAGATATCTATGTTTAATTTGCCATTTTTTGCTGTTACGTTAAACGCTGAGTTGAGGAGTGGAAAGAATTCTGCAATGTACTCAAGAATGCTTTCTTTGATGAAATTGTCAAGAGGGGTTGTATCAATATTTTGGAGGGTGTTAAGGGTGTCGTTAGATTGTTTATTGGGTGTTTCTATTTTGATACGGGTTTCTTTTTTTACGCGTTGTTCGGGGTTTGTGTTATTGCTTGCTACGTCTGCTATTATTTCGGCTACGGAGATTTTTGAATCAATGTTGGTTGGGTTGTCGTCGAAGTCATTGCTTGGATTGTCGGTCAGTGTTTTTGTTGTGGTGGGGTTGTTGTTTTTTGGTTGTAGCTCTGAAATTATTTCTTTCAGTCTTGTGTTTTCTAGGGTTTTTGAATCAATCTCAGATTCGTATTTTAGTTGATTTTCAAGAGACTCTCTTCGAATTTTACGAGCTTGCTCTTTTGAAATAGGACTTTCATCATCGATAGATTGTTGGATTTCTTTTAGGCGGCGCTGTGTCGTTTTCACATGTCTATAAATGGACTCTGCTGGTATGGGGTATACAAATATCAAGAGGAGGCTCGTTATTAGTGGGAGTGCAATGCCATGGATTACTATGCTTTGAGTGTTTGGAAATATATTTAAATCGATGTAGATTATTTTTTCGTGGGTCTGTAGGTTTGATATAAGTATAAGTAGGAATTTGTAGTTCCAGCCGCACCAGGAGATAATGAAAGAGCTCAAAAGTGGGCTGCTTACTCGCTCGTAAAGCTGTGCTTTGATAGTTGTAGTGAAATCTTCAATCAAGTCTGTTGCTCCATTCGGGATAAAACGGGTACGGATCACAATGTGAAGATGGGGTAGCAAATAGAATGTCTAGGCCTGCCCCCAAGTTTCTCGTATATTTTCCAGTCTTTGGTTTTTTAGGCAAAAGACTGGAGTCCATTATTTCAAGCCTGTCCTTGATAGAAGGTGATTGTCTCTTTGAGAGAGTCTGAGAATTCATAAATCTCATCGAGCGAATTGATAGGGTATCGAGTTTCGTTTTTTTCTTTATCAAAAATGCCTAGATATTTTTGGGTTCTATTAAAGTGGAGCCTTGCAATAGGCTTTCGATTATTATCGTCCAATAAAATCCCAAAGTAGCTCTGAGTGTCTCTGTGCGCGATTCGTTTCGAGTCGATTACTGTGCGCACTATCGCCTTTATGATATGGAAACCCTCCAGCTCCTCCATCGTAGTAAGGACTCTATCCTCAGGCGTATCATTTGTTTCGGGCTGACTCTCGGATACAACCCGCTCAGCTGGAGTCGGTAGCGGAACGCCTCTGATTGCGGACTTCAAACGATCGTTGATTTGATCGTTTAGGAACTGAGATGCGGCTTTTTTGGTAAGAAGCGCGAACTGCTCTCTTACTTTTTGAGTGATCACACCTTCATAGATTCGAGAAGCAAAGAAACGCACAAAATCGTCGTCGGGCTGGCTGAGCTGGGAGGCCATTTCCCTTTTTATCTGCCCTACGTACTTTAATTCACCTGCTGCGTTAATGATTGATTCAACGTCAAATGCTGATTTGGTGAGCTTTTGCAGCTCTGGTATCACGTGTTCGTCGATATCTAAAAGGTCTATCTCCAAAAATGGTTTTTCATCCATTTTGTTGGGCGCGTCTAAATCGGTGAAGAATCTGTAGAATCTGCCGTTCGTTAAGATTGATATTCTGGCGGTAGTGACATGGAAGTATCTGAACAACTGGCTCGCGTGATTTATGTTCAACGATTCGCCAACTTTTTTAGTCTCAATAAGAATCTGAATTTGGCCATTTTTTAGGATCGCGTAATCAATTTTCTCACCTTTTTTTGTACCAATGTCACATATATATTCGGGCACGACTTCAGATGGATCGAAAACGTCATAGCCAAGCACTGTGTGAATGAATGGCATTACAAAAGCGGTCTTAGTTGCTTCCTCAGTTTGGATTGTTGAGGCTAGCTGATTTACCTTCGCCGACATTGCGCTCAAGCGTTCTATAAATTCCATTTCTCAGCTCCGTAGCCATTTTCCCGAATGGGCCAATAGAGGCTTAACGCTACTACTTGTTAGGTTCGCTCGATACTGGATTTTTATCCAAGCTGGATGCCCAAACAGTTTAAGAGCGACAGAGACGGCCAGGAGGGAGCCAAGGTAGCGCTGAGCGCTCCGGCGCCAAGGAAAACGGGGACAGACCACGATTGTGGTACGGTCCGATTACAAGTGAACTCAAATCGTGCTCTGTCCCCGGTTTCCGTCCAATTCTGCTCAGATAGATTCCGCCCGGTTCTGAATCAGAAAGACCATCACCTTCAAATACCTTCAGGCACTGGTATAGCTCGGCAATCAGACTGTCCTGCCCCACGGGCTCTGGCCTACTGCCACTCCCTCATACCCAGTAAGGGCGCTGGCCTGTGCTATCTATCAAAAGCACGAATCTGGGCTACGCTGAGGTTCGGTCAATCGACCATACATCATGACGGGCGAATTCTAATGTCAGAAATTATAAATAAGGAAGATAAACCAGTTGATGGCGACCTTTTATGTGAGCAGGGAAAAGAAAAAATATTTAAAGGAGGGAGGTGGGTCGAGTCAGGTAGGCTTTGCGTTGATTCTGGCTCTGGGAATACCTATCAGACTATATCTGAAGACGGGCTATCTACAGGGCTATCTTCGGATATCGAGCTGCCCCAGCCGGATGGCGGAGGTGCCGGTAGGCTAACTTGCTGTAGGTACATCCTTGGTGCACCATTTGGTTCGGCACGGCTATATAATTCATGTGCAGGATGCAAAACTGTAACCATTTCATATGGTAATGGCGATATTAGGGATTATAGCGTCCAAGGTAATAGCCACTACGATATTGTTTTGGTGCATCCGAACTCGCAGTTGGCTGGCGAGCGAGACTGTTGAGAAAATCCGTCTCACTTTTCACCAATCTAGTGTTTTGAGGGGGGATGCGAGCTTCTCATCCCCTCTGAACCCCTTTTAAGCCACGGAGGAAACTCCTGCGGAGCTGGGTAATCCAGCCAGTCGCTGATGTAACTCTAGTGGTCCTCCTGACATGGTGGGCGCGTTGGTTCGCGTCCAATCGCGCCTACCAAATAAAATCCGCTCTGCTAGGCGGTCTAGAAGGGCTCACCGAAAGGTAGGCCCTTTTTGTTGTCTGCGATTTGCAAAGCTTTTGCAAAATCCACCTCAGAACGTCAATTCGGCGCCCTGTAAATGCCCTGCAATGAGCTGAGGGATCACATCAAAGTGGCTAGATATGCCTCCGCAATTTGTCGTCGCAGTTCTTGCCTTTGATTAAGATTGATCAAGTCGAGCTGAAATAGACGGTTGCTCCATATGTCGCACTCACGGAAGAAGCGATTTCTGGACCTGCGGTTTGCCACTTGGGCAATAGCGAGGATTGCTTCTGCAAACTTTCTCATAAAGTTTTCTCTGTCGGGTGGTTGAGCCCCCATGGTCAACGTATTGGACTGTCGGTTTCCCGACTATTTCTATCTGACGGTGTTCGAGGATTCGTGCGTTTCATGAAGGTGATCCAATGCGTCCTCGAGCATGCCCTAGAGATCGTTCGATAGGACTGCCTTCTCACTCACCCATGCAGGCAGTTTTCTCAGGGGCAGGCCAGTTTTTACGAAGATCAAAAATGAACACGAGCTAAGCAGTTGCTTCAGCTTTCGGCGAGACCGTCCCATGTACCAGTTGCGTAAGATGATCGCTCGTGCGCTCTAGGGATGGTCAGAAAACGGGGCAGACCATGGTTACGAAGCTGGCCGATCGTAAGTGAACTCAATATCGTGGCTGCTCTCAGTTTCCGCGAGAGGCATTGACGCAAATTCCTACACAAACCTCGGAAACCAGCGCATTGCAGCATCTGGAAAGGCAACTTATTGTCTCTCTGTCGCCCAGATGGCGATTCGGGTTTGGCGACTCGATTGAATGAAGCGCAGAAGCTCCTGCTACACTGCGGGGCTTTTTTGCAGTTGCAGACTGCTTTATGGCAGCTGTGTGCGGGAGACTTTCGAGTCTGCCGGTTCGCTTTCATTCCCGGTTCGCCAACCCGAGCACAGCTGCCACCCCATTCGTTTGGCGACGTTTGAGTGGTAGTCCTTATCAATTGAATGAAGGTACTACTCATGACCCGATACATGCCCATCACCGGCATCGACTGCATCCCCGCAACCCTGCTCATCGACACTGAGGCCCCTCTAGACGTCCTGTTCGAAACCGCCGATTACCGCATCCGCACGGTGACCCAAGTCTTGGAAAATATCGCGTTTCGCTCGGACATCAGCTCAGACACGGTAGTGCTGACTGATTTTTGTAAATTGCTGACCACATCGTTACGCGATGGCTGTGATGTCATGGATGTGATCGGGCGACGATTGCGGGCACAGGTGGCGGAATAATGAAAACGGGCGACTAATCAGTCGCCCGTTTCATAAAGCTTGGGAGAAAATTCAAGAGGGTAGGGCATGTGTGTCCCGATTGACTGCAGGGCATGGGTAAAGAAGAGGCCAAGTCAAAGACCGTGGAAAGGAACCCACACTCAGGCTGGTGAATGATCAGCCGCATGCCCAGGCTGCGCATGAAGATCAATGCCTAGCGCATGAATAACCTTGAGTACGGTATCGAATCTCGGCTTTGATCCGGGTGCGAACGCCTTGTACAAGCTTTCTCGCCCCATGCCAGAGTCCTTAGCGATCTGCGCCATGCCTCGGGCCTTGGCTACATAGCCGATCGCCCGGAGAAACTCCTCGCTATCACCATCAGCCAGCACTTGAGAAAGGTATTCGCTGATGGCTTCGTCGCTATCGAGCAGTGCCGCCATGTCAAATGTTGTCAGGTGTTGGCTCATGTTCAAATCTCCTTTGCCAATTTCTTCGCTCGCCGGATATCAGCATTCTGTGAAGACTTGTCACCACCAGCCAGTAGCACGATGACCACTCCACCGCGCAGGGTGAAATAGACCCGGTACCCAGCGCCTACATCCACACGCAACTCTGAAATACCATCACCGACAGGTTTCACATCACCCAGGCCCTTTTTGGGGCGGCTTCGCCACCCAGCGGGAGCAAGCTCCCTCGCCACGGGTTTTGTGGCGTCGCGGCTCAGGCAGCCAAAGGCCAACCAATGCGCGCTGCACGGCGCAGGCTCGCCTTAACAACCAAACGATGAAACGGGGCAATAACGAAGATGTAGGTCCGGCCCAGTCGGTTGTGGCACTGGACCACGGTTGAAAAAACCAGTTGGCGACTGCCTTCTGGCTCTGCCTCTTCAGAACACAGGATCGATATCCGGAAGTCGAGGTGCTTGTCGTCCTCTCCCAACACGATTTCAGTCTGGTTCGTGCTGTAGACCTTGAAGATTTGAATCCGATGAGCAAGTGTCGCCAGATGTCTGGCTGTCTTGAGACCAAAACAGGCAACGACAGTGTCTCGGACTTTCATGAGCCATCCGATCCAGGATGGCTGGTGGGAAAGGATGAATCGCGCAAGCAAGTCTGGGTCGCTGGATGTGCCCGCAGGGAGCTGAATCGCAAAAGCGTCCGCCAGGTTCGTCGACTTGTAAAGGTGGGTGACGCCGGACCTCGAGGGGACCGGCACGGACTTAATAAGCTCAAATTCTCGGGGCATCGGGGATCTCTCCTGAGTTCTAACTACCAATTAGACGACCTGCCATGTCGCGTTTCTTGTTGGGCGGCGCCAATGTCTCCTTGTCGGATACTGAGCCCGATCAAGACATCATAGAACGCTTGTTGCCCGGCGGGCAGAACAGGGAGCAACGTCGCACGGCGCTTGTCGGCATCGAACCAGGATTCAACCAACCATCCCACCAGATAGAGCGCCGAAAGGCATCCGCCAGCAGTTGCAACGTTGCCCTGGCATACGAGAGGCTGGTCCACGGGCTCAAGTCCCAGCGCTTGCAAGCCCGATCGTGCATCGGGGTGTGTCGTTGCTCGGCCGCTGAGCAGCCCAAGCCGTTGAAGGATGAAAGCGCCGGCGCATAGGGAGCCGATTCGCTGGCGTCTGGGGTCAAGTTCAAACGACGGCAGGAAATCCGGGGCGGCCAGTGCAGCGGGTACTCCTTCCTTGCCGCTGACGAACAATACCGCGTCGGCACTATTGGCCTCGGAAAGCGGACCGTGCACCGAAACAGGCAGGCCGTGGGCCGATCGTACGACAGGGCTGGAACCCAATATTCGGACGTGCCAGTCCTCCGTGTTGCGGCCTAAGATGTCCCACATCAGGAATAGGTCGATATCGGTGAATTGGTCGAAAGCAACCAGAACGATTTTCTTCAAGGCGAGCTCCATGAAAAGTGCTGGCGTGCAAAACGCAACGGCCATCTTTGCTGGTGTTCGCAGCGTATCGATCGGTTGCGCGCCATACACAGTCTGTATGGCGCAAAATAGGGAGCGAAATAACGGATGGAAAAACTAACGCGTCACCATTGGATCGCGGCTGGTTTTGAGGCCCTCGACCAGACAGGGCATATTGGCGTGTCAGCCGAGAGTCTATCGCGCCGATTGAATGTGACCCGCGGATCGTTCTATCACCATTTCCGCAATCGCGAAGATTTTGTCCGCACCTTGTTGGCCGCTTGGGAAGAAGACTACACGGAGCGCATGCTCGCTTTTGCGGCGCAGGGTCGTAGCGCGGGCGAAATCTTGAAACGCTACTTGAGTATTGCCGCTGAGAAACAACCCGGACGGGAAGTTTCCATCCGAGCCTGGTCGCTGCACGATCCGTTGGTAGGCGAGTTTCAGCAGCGTGTTGACACACGACGGTTGGACTTCGCGGTACGGACGTGCCGCCGCTTGGCCCATAGGCCAGGCGAAGCAGAAGTGATGGGGCAGGTGGCCCACCTGTGCCTGATTGGGGGGCAACAGGCAGGGCTGCGGCGTGATGCCGCTCGCTTCAACCGTTTCATGCATCGAGCCTTTTCGCTTTTCGAAGGGGCTCTTCCACCTTGGCGGTCTAGGTCATGAGAAGAAATGAGCATGGGGAGTCCTGACCTGATAGCGTTGTGGACGGGTCATGGGTGGGGGCCGCGAATGGCCAAACCATGTGTTCCGATGTCTATTCGGGATGAGGACCGTTAATGCCGTACAACTACACGAACGGCCGGTACTTGGTCTTCAAAGGCCGGGGCAGCGATGGGGCGCCCTTGGGCCGGATTCACCAGGACGGAATAGTTCGAAACCTCCTGGGTGAGCCGCTGTATTACATAAACATGGACGAACATGCGTTCAGTTCGGTCGATTTTATTTTTCAGGGCGGTATACAAAAATGTCGCGGCACGTTTTATGTGCTCAGCGACAAAGTTCTTTTCACATTTTCCGAGATGACGGTTAAGCCACTGGGAAACGAGACCGAGGAGCAGGCGCTTCACAGGGAGTTCAAAAAGAGGGCGCTAAGTTTGGCAGGGCAGATCGTCCAGGCGAAAAATGAGATGGTGCAGGCACGCTTGGATATGGCTTGGTCCAATTTAAATCTTTTCCGCCGTTTCCGTGCCTTCCTCACGAGCCGAGCCCGCAGGGAGCGAGCCTCACTAGGGTGGCGTTGCAGTGGGTTGGAAAGTGATCATGAGCTCAAATTGACGTCTGTCCCTGTGTCCTCCAGTGAGTTCAAAATCATAATCTGTCCCCAGTCTCAGCAAAGAGCGGCAATCAATGCCAAAGAAACTTCAGGAAAGCAAAGCAGCGACTGCTGCTGACATTGAGCGCTCTATCCAGGCACTGAACAAGATGGCAGAACGCCTCTGGGGCGACGGTCGAGAAGCTGAGGCGAAAGCCCTGCTCGACGCCTTGGATGCTTTAAACAGGGCGCTCGACAGGATCAGGATTGGGGAAAGTCGCAGGGTTCTTCATTGAGGTTTGAAGGAAAAGTGAGGAAAACGGAGTCGGCGAACCTTTGGCGCGCAAAGAAAAGCCCGACTGGGGAGGCCGGGCTAAAAGGGTTTCACTAGGAGCTGAGATGACCATAGGCGCTCGGCTGTGAAAGGGATGTGAAAGATTGCGTTCAGTACGAGTTTTAATATCGTGTCTGTCCCTGGTTTCATTAAAGAAATGTTGATCCAGCTGTCGACGCGGCGAGCGAGTGAGATCGAGCAATCGCTACCGCATAACCGGCGGCTGCCTACACTGGATAGCTCACTCATCGAAGGACATGGAATGCTCATCGTCTTCAGCGGCCTTCCCGGCACCGGAAAAACGACTATCGCCAATGATCTCGCCGCTACAACAGGCGCCGTGTACCTGCGGATCGATACGATTGAGCAGGCGATTCGAAACTCGGGCGCTCTTGCGCGAGACGTAGGGCGCAGTGGTTACATGGTCGCCAATGAGCTTGCGCGGAGTAATCTTCGTTTGGGCCGCACAGTCATCGTTGATTGTGTCAATCCCGTTCTCGAAAGCCGAATCGCGTGGAGCGAAATCGCCTCACAGGCTGGTATTCGATTGGCAAACATCCACGTGATTTGCTCCGATAAAGATGAACATCGGCGCCGGGTCGAAACAAGGATGGTTGATATTCCCGGGCTGACGCCACCCACCTGGCAGTCGGTACTGGATCACGAATATGAGCCGTGGGATGAAGCTACGTTTTGCATAGACACAGCTCTGATCTCTCCGGTGCAAGCGGTCGCGATGATCATCAATCGACACGGTGTGTGCTGACTGATTTTTGTAAATTGCTGACGACATCGTTACGCGATGGTGGTGATGTCATGGATGTGATTGGAAGACGACTGCGGGCGCAGGCGGCGGAATTTTTGGAATTGCTGTCAGCCGGGGGAAGCGGAAGGAAAGGGCGGGGCGATTTCCTCTGTTCTTCCGCGCTGAAGGCGTCACGGGGGGCGGTTATGCTCGGGACGGCCACAGATTCAAAAAAACGGAGGCAGATCACGTTTATGAGACGGGTCGATTACAGCTGAGCCTGGAATCGGGGTCCCCAGCTTTTCGATTCGTCCTTCAGCACGATCCGCTGAGCTTTGTGCTCCGCCGGTCGAGGATCGCGAGCTCAAGGCCGGATCACCGTACGTGTCCGGTAAGCCATCTGGCTTTTTCCGCGTTGTCGTTATGACAACCAACCGACAGGGCGGTCATCGAATATGCCTATCGGGAAAGTTCGCATGCCATTACTACCATTCCAATTTCAACCCGGTCAGTTTTGAAAGGGATTTCACCGATTTCTTGGAAACCGAAACCTTCATAGAATCGCCGCGCATTTGAGTTGGTCTTGAGTACGTCAAGCCACAGCAAGCGTTCTCCGCGCTCTATCGCTCGGCGGCAAATGAAGTGCAGGAGTTGTTTCCCATATCCTCGTCCTGCTTCGGACTTAAGAAAGTAGATTTTTTGAAGCTCCGCGCCCAATTCGCCAGTTAAAGGCGCAGGCGTTGACCAGTTAACTTTGGAAAATCCTACGACCCTACCGCTTTCGTCAGAGGCTATAAGCCACAAATGGCAAGCGGAGGATTCGAGTGATTTGCCGAGCGAGGTAGGAGAAAAGTCTTGATTAAGGAAGACCTGCATGCCAGAGAGGGACCAGATGTCCGAAAAGTGCTCTTGGTAGGTCTCACAGCCGATTTCACGTAGAACATCTAGGTCGGCTGTAGTTGCTTCACGAATATTAATCACATTTCTCACCAGATTATTTGTTCAATGGCCATCGCGATTGCGCTGCAGCCACTCATCGACGACTTCTCCGAGCGTTTTAGGTACGCCATTACCTATCCAGGCCATAAAGCCTCGGTCAAATTTAAACTTCGCGCCGCAGTGCTCCAGCATGAATCTGCGGACATTCTGTGTGTTTCGGTAATGTTTGCAAACGCTCGTATCTCTTGTGAGCGGCTCGCTGTGCCAATTAAAACTCATGGGGCGGGCTCCATGCTGGGTGGTCTGATTTATCAATTCATGGCATGGGAGGCTTGGCGTCTTGCAAGCGGTATCCACACGTCCACGTAGCCCTTCCCTCGGGAGGGTTCGAAATCAGGACTGTACTCTTCGAACTCAGGCGCGTCGGCAAGCTCGTATTCGGATTCAGGCAACCAGTGAGTGAAAATGGTGAAGAACGTCTGATGGATCGTCGAGATATGGCCTTGGTGTCGAAACACGGCATAGTTTTGCTGCGGCACCCTGAAATACCGAAAAGCCGGAGCAAGACCGTCGACGCTGGACACCTCGGTGCCGGCAATGTACTCAAAACTACCATCCGGTTCAGGATTACAGCACAGGCCATAGCTCCCGTTGTTGACCTGATTGGGTACCTGTCCCAGGTAGGGGGAGAACGCTTGCCACAAACCGACGATGCCTTCGTTCTTATCGAAGGTAAAGCGATCCCCCAGGCCCGCGATGACAAACTCTGCTCTAGTTTCAAAGCGAGGTTCAGAGAGTGTTATGAGCTTCCTTTCTTTCATACGTAAAGGCTCTACCAGCGAGAGATGTTCATCCTCGTGCCCACGCACCTGCTTCGGCGTGAACCCAAACAGATCGCAGAAGGCGCGTGTAAAGGCTTCATGGGAGCCGTAGCCAGCATCCAGCGCTACTTGCAGGATATCCGGCGCACCTCGACGCAAGGTCAATGCCGCTTGGCTCAAACGCCGTGCGCGGATGTAACGCATCACCGACCAGCCCGTCGACAGCGCAAACAAACGGGCCAAGGCAAAGGGAGACATGTTGCAATGGCGCGCGACACGTCCCAGATCGAGTTGGGATCCCAGCTCCAGCTCGATATACCACAGGGCCCTTTCGATACTCAGCATGACGAATCTCCATGAGTGCTGAAGCAACGTTATCAAATGGAGGGGGACAGGATTTGATCGTTCTTGCGGTTTCTGCTTTAGACTCCTTTCTGAAACCGCCGATTACCCCATCCGCACCGTGACCCAAGTCTTGAAAAATATTAGTCGCCAAATTTCTTGGCTAGTGGCAAATTGACGCTATTCGTTTTGTGAGGTTTGAGGTAGACGGTCTTTTTACTGAAAAAAATGTGGATTGCTTTCTGTTTTGGTGCTCGCGTTAAATAAAATCAAAGGATGGAAAAATAATGAAGTTTTCTTTGTTGGGTGGTATCTGGCTTCTATCATTCAGCGTGTTTTTTGCCGGGTGTGCATCTTCAGTTTCGTATCCGGCTCCAACTTACAGTTCTGAGCAGCTACCTTATCCCACCCCGGAATACAGGACTGAAGTTTTTGCGCCAGTGAAGGTCAGCTATGCAACAAATAGAAGAAAAGCGCCGGATGGCAGTCTATTACCTGAGTTGAATGTGTCCGGTGACCCCCTGTCTTATGGTCAGGAGACCGTTCTGATTCCTTTTAAACGGGATCTAGGAAGCTTTAAAGACTCACATAGCCCTGCATTTAAGATGTTAATGGAGTTTGGGCTCGTGGATGAGCAGGATGATCCAATTATCACCTTGCTTAATGACAGCTCGCTAACGTTGACTGAGGCTGACTTCTTTAAGCAGTTCAAACCAGCGAAAGGTTTTAAAAGCGGTGATGTATTGCTTTTCGTACATGGCTTTAATGTGAAGTTTGAAGACGCTGTGAAGCGTGCAGCTCAAGTTTCTTACGATATTAATCCTGATTTGCAACCGGTGGTGTTCAGCTGGCCTTCTATTGGGGATCCGTTAAAGTACAATCGCGATTTTGGTAGGGCGTTGGACTCCGTTGATGACTTCGAAAAATTCATGTTAAAGCTGGTGGCCTCTACGCAGGGAAAGAGAGTTCATGTCCTGGCTCATAGCATGGGGTCAAAAGTAGTCATTCCTGCACTGGCTAGACTCTATTCTACTCATCCAAAACTGTTTGATAAGAAACTGGGTAATATCATACTGGCTGCACCTGACTTTCCCAGGGAGACGTTTATTCTAAAATATAAGGCCGCGTTTAGTAAGTTTGGCCGTGCGACAATCTATATGTCGTCGGAGGATAAGGCGCTCAAAGCTTCCTCTAGCACCTATCTTGCTGATCGAGGAATGCTTGGCTTTAGTGGCCCTGAAGGATTTTTCTTTCCCGGAATTGACTCTGTTGATATAACTCGTGCGGGAGGTGTTGATGATCTTCTTGGGCATTCAAACTATGGTAGTTCGGCGCGTGTGCTAGTGGATATGCACGATATGATCGGAAGTAATTTGAGAGCTGACAAAAGAAAAGGCTTTATCATTGTGCCACCTTACAAGTATTTTTTTCTCCAGCCGTAGTGGTTTTGGGGGCTGGGAAGCGTGGGCAGAAACTTGCAGAGTCTAAACCACTAGCTAACAACGTACCCTAGGCTGCAAGCGTCCCGATTCGTCGGGACGTAGGCAGAACTCATTCAACCAATACTCCGCCCCAACAACCACTCACTAAACCCCCGCACCGCCGCCTGCCGCTCCCGCCCCGGTACACACACCAACGTATACCGCGCACCCGCCAAGCGAACCTCAGGGCGATAATCAACCAGCTCCCCACGCGCAACAGCCTCAGCAACCAGCACATTGCTGGCGAGTACCAGCCCGTGCCCGGCGATCGCCGCCTGCAGGGCATGTTGTTCCTCGTCATAACGCCGAAAACGCGCGTTCTCCAGCCAGCCCAGGGTCTCGGCCTTGGCGCACCATGCAGGCCAGTCGACCGCCACTTTTGCGCTGCTCAGCCACGGCACGTCGATCAGCTCGACGGGCGAGCCTGCTGCAGGCGGTTGCCAGCCGGGGTGGCAATAAACGCCAAAGTACTCGTCCAGCAAAGGCTGTTCGAACAGCTGAGGGTCAGGCGTGAAGAGGGCGCGGATCGCCAGGTCGATGCTGGCGTCACGCTGCAGGTCGACCACGTCGTTGCTGGTATGCAGCCTGACGTCGATATCCGGGTATAACCGATGAAAGTCCCCGAGCCGCGGTATCAGCCACAGGCTGGCGAATGCCGGCGTCGTGCTCACCACCAGCGATTGTGCAGCACAAGGCGGTGACAGCACCTGCAGACCCTGTTGGATATCAAGCAGGGCACGGTGCATGAAAGGCTGAAGGCGCTCGCCGTCGGCGCTCAGGCGCACGCTTTGGCTGGAGCGTTCGAACAGCCGCACGCCAAGGAAGGCTTCAAGGCTTTTGACCTGATGGGAGATCGCTGCCGGGCTGACATTCAGTTCCTGGGCCGCTGCCTTGAAGCTGCCCAGCCGTGCAGCGGACTCGAAGCCGCGCAAGGCGGTGAGGGGCAGTTTGGCGAACATGGGGGGAGGTTACTCAGGTTGAGCGTGGCTCAATTTAGCTCAATTGTGCGCGGTGGCTCAACTTGCCAGGCTGTGGTTTTCCAACCCCGCGAAGGAGTCCACCGATGCAAGGCACGCCCCGTAAAATCCTTCAGGCCATCCTCTACGAAGCCGGCGGTGTGCTGTTCGTGGCACCGGCGCTGGCGCTGACCTACGGCCAGGGTATGGGCTATTCAACCCTGCTGTCGCTGGTGATTTCCGCTGTCGCGCTGGCTTGGAACATGCTTTTCAATGGCCTGTTCGAGTGGTGGGAACGTCGCCAGCGCAGCCGCCATCGTAACTGGCTGCGACGACTGCTCCATTCGCTGGGATTTGAAGGCGGCTTGACGCTGATCCTGACTCCGGTGATTGGCGCGTGGCTGGGCATCAGCCTGTGGCTGGCGCTGGTGACCAACCTGGGGTTGTTCGTGTTTTTCTTTTTTTACGCGCTGGTTTTTCAATGGGGGTTTGATCGAGTGTTTGATGTTCCGCTTTCGGCGCAGGCCGATCAGGGGGCTGCCTCTAGCACCCGCTGAGTCATTGGCATGAACATGTACGGGCGGAACGTTAACGGGAATCCAGGTTGGCACCTGCCTGGCTGTCCCTTATTGTCTTTCGAGTCGCTAATAGCACCAGCCATAAAAAAGAGAGCAGCCATACATAGAATCCGTAGCTGTAGCCCGTGACAGTCACGCGTCCGTCTCCATCATTCCACATGTTCGTATACAGGTACGACGACAGACCGAGGAGTGTGGCGCACAAGGCGCTGATCAGGCGTCGTCTCGCCCTCTTGTCTGAGAAAAATGCCACGATGAAGAATAGATTGGCCAGCCAAGCGGCACTGCCATGCAATAGTGCTAGAAATCCGAAGCAGAGCGCTTCGTAGCCGTAGGTGACGCTCTCAAATTCCCATACTTCATTTCGAGTGTTGATGGCTGGCAGCATGAGGCTGACGGCAAAAAGGGCCAAGCTTAAGTCTCGAGCTTCTAATCGAAATGGGTGGAATTTCATCAGCTCTCCCTGCTGTAGAAAAGTCATCGTCCGACAAAGGCTACACCAAGAACGCCATTGCTCACATTTGAGCTAGGGGCAGCTCACCAGATGAGCCTTTCCTGGCCGAAAGTCGTTACAATTCGGCTCGACGCGGGGTATTCGCAACGCGCTGCATTTCAGTTGAATAAGGAAGTCCTACGTGAAACGGAGTTTCTCCCTGGCTCTTGTCGTCCTGGCTATAACGCTAGGTGGCTGCGCCGCCAACAAGCCGGCCAACGACCCATCCTTGGTGGGTTCATGGAAAGGCCTGCGGGCAGAAAACGGCAAATGCCAGTTCCTTTCCTGGAAAAATGACTTCAAGCCCGACGGTCGTTTCACCATCACCTTTTTCCGGGATGCCCAGCAGACTCAGCCGATTCAAACCGAACATGGCACCTGGTCCGCTGCCAATGGCAAGAATGAATTGAGAACCGATGGCGTGCGTATGCCAGATGTCTACACGTACAAGTTGACCGATGTCGACACGGTGCGTTACGTAAGTTTGGCGTCAGACCCTTCCGGCGATTGTCAGGAAGATTATGACTTTATTGAGCGCCGCATTCGCGGTTGAACCCATTTGGGGCGCCTCGTTTAAATCAGCATTCTAGAGGGATCTCTTATGCACTCATTTTTCGCCAAGACTTTTGGCGGTCTTACGACCAGCTACTACATCCGCCAGTTTCTTTTTGGGTTGGTGTTCACCGTGATGATCATCTCCCTGGCGGCCAACAGCCCCGCAGGAATCGGTGCGAAGCCTGGGTTGATCGTGTTGGCGATCATCAACACGTTGCTTTATCCGTATTCTCGGTTCGTCTACGAAAGCGTTGTCGGCTACATCATGGGCAACAATGTTTTTTTCGTGAATGCACTGTTCATGCTGATGGTGAAGGCTTTCACCATGGCCATGTGCTGGTCGTTCGCGATTTTCGTAGCGCCGGTGGGGTTGGCGTACCTGTTCTGGCGCAACAGCCGTTCGGTCGTTGAATAGGTCAATAGCTCAACGCGTTTGCAGTTGAAAACTGGTGTGGGTAGGGCAAACGTGAACCGACCATGATTATGGGTAAATTCATAATCACGGTCGGTGCCCTGTTTCCCTAAGGGCTCGACACCTTTCACAGGGCTTGGATCGCGACTGTAGATAAAACTATGCAAAGGTTGTCATTCTTCGTCAGAGTGTTGTTTGCATGTTGCCTTCTTGTCGCCACGGCTAATCACATCTGTGCAGCTGCTTTACATGGTTTGCTCTGGGACTACGGATACGGACCTGGCGCTTATTTGGCGAGCCGTATTTTTTGGGGAGCACTTACATTTTTTGACCCGCTCGCAGCTCTGCTCCTGTTTCTCAAGCCAAGAGTCGGAATCGTGCTTACGGCTGCGATCATCTTGGTCGACGTAGCTCACAACACTTTATACGTCGCATTGAAGCAGCAGTGGCTGGAGCCGTTCTACCTGTCCCAGGTGGCGTTCCTTATCTTTGTATTCCTGCTGTCCCCCATCGCTTGGCGCGGCTTTATTCCAGACGCTGTAATCACCAGTCCAGCTTGAACGTAATTCACTCGTCCGCTGCGTCGACGGGCGCGCGAGAACCTCCTTCAGGTACACATACGGGTCGTGACCATTCAGTCGTCCATGCAGACTGGATCAAACTCATGGCCGCTGCCCATCTCCCGCAGTAAGCACCCAGCGAGGCGCCTCCCTGATGTGCATCAGGGGTGGTGTCCTTTTAGGCTTGCTAAATTATTCGAGGTGGTAAGCCAACCAGAGATGGTGCGTTCCGTCGGTGTCAATCGTGATCCCTCCTGACCCGGATATTCCTTCCAAACCATCCGTACCACTGCCTCCAACTATGCAGAAAAACTCGTCTGCACGATCAGTTCCGGTAGTGGAGGCGGAATGAATAAAGTTAAAGGAACCCTCTACGCCATTCACCGTGCCCTTGAAGCTCTCCAGTGCGATGTAGCTGCCCCTTCTTGACGCTTGGTCGAACGCCGCAGTAAAGGATGTTGAAGAAATACCATCGATAGCTCCCGTATAGGACTTTTCCATGAAGCTGATCGACACGGGTAAGCCTGTTGCAATGTTGGGCGTGGGCGTCAGGTCAGTGGGTTTGAAGTTCTTGGTGGAAAAAGTCGCTCGCGCTTCCATTCGGATCAGTCCTGTTCCATATGAGTTGAGCGGTCATTCTAATGCAAGGGCACCCTCACGTTGAGAGCGTCAGGCAGAGAGCCAGTTCTGTGGTAGCAGCTTCCCGGCCTTCATGAACAACGTGACATTGCGCCTGGTTGTTGCTGATCGTCAGTCACCAGCGGGCGCCGGTGCTAGAAGAACTCATCCAGAAGCCGATAAAAATAAATTCGATCCTGATCGGCTTCGAGCACTGCATATCGCCGCAGAAACGGCGCGACCCATTGTTCGCCCAACTCCTCGGCAATGTCCCGAGTTGCCAGCGCCAGGTCCTGATATCGATCCGCGACGCCCAGCCGACCGCAATCAATGAAACCCGTAAAACGACCGTTATCGACGATGATATTGGGCATGCACGCGTCGCCGTGGGTCACGACGAGATCTTGTTCGGCTGGTTGACGGTTTAGCAATTTTTCAAAGAGTAAGGCGGGGGCGAGTCCCTGGTGTTCTTCGTCCAATTCCTCCTGATCGACAAGCCCGGCTTCCATTCGGGCTCTGGCCTTGGCAATGCGATGGCGGGCGCTATGGTCGAAGGGGCAATCGGCCGGGTCGAGTTGATGGAGTTGGCGCAGGGCGTCGGCCATGACGTTGACCTTGGCCGCCTCGTCGATGGGGGCCGACAGCAGGTCCACCCCCGGCACGGCGCTTAACAACAGCCAGTCCCGATCTGTTTCGTGGGCTTCATCAAGGACATGGGCGCAAGGGGTGCCGGTAGAGGCCAGCCAACGCAGCCTTGCCGCTTCGTCGCGTAGTTCGCTTAGCGCTCCGGCAGGTTCCGTCTTGACGAACAGGGCGGGGGCGCCGGGGGCATCCAGGCGAAAGACCGCGGCATCCGAACAGCCGACGGTCATTGGGCGCCAGCTGTGATGTTTGAAGCGCTCCCGCCAGCCGCTCGGCAGTTTCGCGATCATCTCTTCGTGTAACGGGGTTGCGGTTGATTCGTCCTGGGTGTTCACCACTGCTCCTTGGAGGGTCTGGATCGACCGTTATGAAACCACACATGGGTCCGCCGGGGCAGGGTGTCATTGGTCGGCGACTTGTCTAGACCGGGGGTTTATGCTGGGCTAAGGGTTGCCACACAGATTGTTGGCGACTACCCTGAAAATGTTTGGATTGTTACGAGAAGTTTCAAGCGTGGCGATTTTTGGTCAACCCACTTAAGGATGAGGTGAACACAATGTTTTCTCATGAAGGTGCTGCAATAGAGGTATTGCTCTTCATTTTTGGCTTTGCCGGGTTTGCCATGGCACTGTGGTTTGTTCATGCCTATTTTGAGCGGAAGGCTGAAAGTAGTGTAAAAAAACAACATTCAGGTCGTTGAGGCAGTTGAGCTTCGGCTGATGTTTCTTCGTAGACGTCTGCCGAACCTGCCTTCCTGATGGCCACGCTCAGGGTGATGGAGTCCATCTATTGAGATGCACTCTCCCGTGGGGCAAACTCCTGTCGCTTCATTGGCCGATAACAGGAGTTTACGGATGCCATTTCCACTGATGGAACAGAATGCCTTGTTGGCCCTAAAAGGCGTAGGGCCGGCCGTTATCGCTCGCCTTGAGCAGATGGGCATTGATTCGCTCGCGGTGCTCGGCAAAGCGAATGTTTGTGACATCCTGGCTCAGGCATCGGCTGCAGTGGGTTCGACTTGTTGGAAGAATAGCCCCCAGGCTCGGGCTGCCATTAACGCGGCCATTGAGTTTGCAAAGAGCTCTCAGTTGAGCGCACCAGGTGCGTAAAGCTGATCGCTTATTTCAATTGGTGAATCTGATTCGTGTCCATCAGCCAATCTCTGCTGAACGACTGGCGAACCGAATTGGCGTTTCCGTTCGCTCGATCTATCGATACATCGATGACCTTTCCTTCAGTGGAATCCCAATCTATGGGACCGCCGGTGTGGGATATGCCTTGGATGCCGACTTCGAGATGCCGCCTTTAACGTTGAACAGGCTCGAGCTGGATGCGTTGATGCTCGGTATGGAAATGCTTTCAGCCTCCGCCGATAACGATCTGAGTGCTGCTGCAAGGATGTTGTTGAGCAAAATCTCAGCGTCTCTGGTCCATCACAAGGTTGACCCCAGCACGGCAAAAATCAGGGCACTTGGAACAACACCTTCCTCCACGCGTGGTCATCTGGCAACGCTTCGAAATGCCATCGAAAACACTCAGACACTGAAAATAACGTATACCCGTTTGGACGGTGCGGTTTCGCAACGCCTCATTTGCCCCCTTGGCCTTTTCTACTGGGGAGGAAAGTGGACAGTTGGAAGCTGGTGTTGCACCAGGGTGGCTTACCGCGATTTTCGGGTCGATCGCATCACCTCCATCGCTGTTGCCCAACAACCGCCACCCGACAATCCTGCCCTGGACCTCCAAGCGTATATGAAGCACCAGGCAAGTCAGTGGAAAGCGATCATCGCTACTGACACTACGCTGTCAGTATGAGCCACTAATAATGGGGACTCCTTAACACGCGGAAGGTCATTCCTATGCAGCACTCGTCTCATGTACTCGAACTTGCCATTTTCAAGGTCAAACAGGAATGCGTTGCGCAAATGCCTGGGCTCCGTGCAGGGCTTCGTGAAACGTTAAAGACCTTTCCTGGTTTGATCGAGTACCGTGCCTACTGCCCTATGGACGACGATCGAGTCTTCGTGGATTTAGCCGTGTGGGACAGTCTTGAGAACGCACAAAAAGCGGCAAAGGCGTTCAACGATGGAGATCCGAGATTCTCTGGGTATATGTACGCCATTGAAAACCTGACGTTCATGAGTCACCTCGTTCCAGAGATGAGTTGACCCTCGACGGACTGCCAGAGCGGGGTTCATGGAAAGGCCTACGGGCAGAAAACGGCAAATGCCAGTTCCTCTCCTGGAAAAATGACTTCAAGCCCGACGGTCGTTTCACCATCACCTTTTTCCGGGATGCCCAGCAGACTCAGCCGATTCAAACCGAACATGGCACCTGGTCCGCTGCCAATGGCAAGAATGAATTGAGAACCGATGGCGTGCGTATGCCAGATGTCTACACGTACAAGTTGACCGATGTCGACACGGTGCGTTACGTAAGTTTGGCGTCAGACCCTTCCGGCGATTGTCAGGAAGATTATGACTTCATTGAGCGCCGCATTCGCGGTTGAACCCATTTGGGGCGCCTCGTTTAAATCAGCATTCTAGAGGGATCTCTTATGCACTCATTTTTCGCCAAGACTTTTGGCGGTCTTGCGACCAGCGACTACATCCGCCAGTTTCTTTTTGGGCTGGTGTTCACCGTGATGATCAGCAACTGAAAAATGGTGAGAGTAGTCGATGCCTTGGATGCTTTAGGCAGGGCACTCGATAGAATCAGGATTGGGGAGGGCCGCAGGCATTTACTCAGTTTCTAGTGGTCTGTGCCCAGTTTCCCAGATGCCTGGCTGTGGAGAGGAGTAGAGGGTGGATTGGACAGACTCATGGCAAAACAGTAGCTTTTAATCCCAACTCAAAAACTCCACCATCAGGGATGGCTATGTCGCTCAGACTTGTTTCGCTAATGGCAGCCGTCTCCCCGTTGCTTGTGGGCTGTATCTTTCTGCCCATGGGAGCAGAGGAAAAGGCGAAGTATGCCGAATATCATCGTGCTACCGAGTCTCCTGCGACCTATGAGGCGATGGACTGCAATACGTTGTTGATTACTCGGGACAGCTATGACCAGTACCCCACGCCTCGAACAGAAAAAATCAGGCAAGTGATTCATCAAGTGGTCGCTCAGCGAGACTGCTCCCGCAGCAGCGCAACCCAGCCAAGCATCGCCGCCAGTCCTGCTCCCACTGCGACGGCCGCGCCTGCCCCGATACCTGCCAAAAGCATTGCCGCTCCCGTGCCCGTTGCGGCTGGACATTTAGGGGCGCATCTCGGCGTGGTCACACCTGCTGTTGTAAAAAGCTTCGGTTTGCCTTCCGAGAAAGGGGTGCTGGTGTTTGGCCCGGAAGCAGGTGCCGATACCGCGAAAATGGGGCTCTTGGCGGGGGATATCATTTTGGAGATCGCCGGTGCGGCGGTGAACAGTCCTTCCGAGGTCACAGCCATCATCGGTCGCATGACGCCAAGTGACAGTGCCTTGATAAAGGTCTGGCGCTACCGGGCCGTGACTGACGTTCGGGTCGTTGTTTCTGACGGGAGTACGGCGCACTGATGCAAGACATGTAACTTATGTCGCCCGTTTCACAGGGCTTGGAGTAGAGTGCGGATCGCTCTTCTTCCGGCCCGTATTCGTGAGTGAACGCATGAAATTGTTCCCAGGCATATTGGCCGTTGTGCTGCTGGCAGGTTGTTCGACGCTCTCTGAAACCTTCGATGATCGTCCACGTTGTGGTCCCCATCCGTATTGCGGGTCCTCCACCGATATTGAAGTGATCAAGGCCGCAACGGATGAAAACGCCGGAGTGCTTCGTGCCTTGGTGCCATTGGCATTGATTGACCTGCCGTTCAGCTTGGTCGCCGATACGCTAATACTGCCGTATACCGTGTTTGCTGAAGAACCGACTCGGAACTAATCGGACCCGCCCGAAGACTTCGCAGGTCCGTAGGCTGGGTTATCCAAATTCCCACGACTCAGAAACAACAAACCCGCACACTCATGACGAGGTGCGGGCTGTTGATGACCCAAGCCTGCAATCAGAGACGCATGCCTTTGAACGGGTTCCAGCCTTGCTCGCCTTTCACTTCCTTGAGGTAGTAGGCGTAGTTGGTCATGAGCGCGTACATCATCGACAGGGCGATGCTCAGGCCTGTACTCAACGGCCGGGGAAACTCCATGCCGATGATTGCGAAAATTACGCTCAATGCGATATTGATCGCCAGGAAAATACCCAGCAGGGCAAGGTTCTTCTTCCAGAGGCCCAGGACGAACAGGTAGATAGGGCCGAAGAAAAACGCGATCACGTTGGCGTTGATGAGGATTTTCTTCTTGGCGCCAGGCAGCGTCTTGACGGCTTCCTTGTAGCGCGGGTCGTTTGGCGCGCCATAGGTTTCAAAGAAATCAAAGCGTTCCTGCCACTTGGCGCTGTATTTACCCGTGCTTTGTACTTGTTCAGTTGTGCTCATTTTGCAAGGCTCCTGCTTTCCATTAGTAATTTTTCTTTCTTCCAAGAAATCCTGTGCTCTATTTCTAGCGCATTGATTGCTTTGATCTTTGACGAAGGGCGCGAGTGAATCGCCTGAGGTGCTTATTTTGCCGTTTTATGGCCCTTGGTGTGGAACATTCCGCACTGGCCGCTTGAGCGGTCGCCTGGTCTGTGACGTGTTTCACTCTATTTGTCTTTCAAGAGCGCTCACGACATCCATCTATGCTGTGATGGCAATATGATGCTATTTCGGGTTGAATGACGCCGTTTTGAATAGGGAAATGGGGCAAGGTACGCGTTTGGCGAGGGCTTTACGACTGTTTACCTTTGCAGGTGAGTGGTTGACTTTTATTCAGGGAGTGAAGTGTTGTGTATAAAACCACGGTTGTTGTGTCGAGTCTGACTGAGTACATCGACGCAGTTAAGAAACTCAATAAAGAATCCGGTACGGTCCACGGCTCGGTTTATCGAGGCCAAGGCAACGCGAACTGGGAATTAATGACTTCTCTGGCCCGCAGCCCCAAAACCAGATCAGGGGATTTGATCTCCAGGGCTACCAAGGCCTTCAGAAAATTCAACGCCGAACGTCACGCCTACCATCAACTGTCCTCCCACAATGATTGGGATGTGCTCGCGCTTGCGCAGCACTACGGTATGCCCACTCGCTTACTGGATTGGTCGTTGTCGCCCTTGGTTGCGCTTTTTTTCGCACTGGACGGCGTGAGGTACAAACGGATTCCTCTGATCGAAAGTGCTGGCTTGATGGCTGATTACAATGAAAACGATACGATTCCTGTCGATATGGATAACAGGGTTGGCGTCGTTGAAAATGACGCGGCGGTGTATGTGGTGACACCTCGCGGACAAGGAGGTGACCACACGTGGGTGGAAACCAACGCCTTGCCGGAAGACGTTTTTTCGAACGTCCCCGATGCTCGTGAGGACGGCTTCTGTTTTTACACACCGAACTATATGAATGACCGGCTCAGGTCTCAAAGCGGGTTGTTTAGCATCGGCTATGAGGTAGAGGACAGTTTTCCAGCGTCTGAGGCGCACAAAATCATCATAAAGAAACAGAGCGTGGCAACGCTGTTTTCCGAGCTGTTGCTGATGAACGTCGGTTCAAAGCTGGTTTATGGCGATCTGGAAGGGTTGTGCAAGGATTTGACGTTTTCCTGTTTTGGCGGTTTTGCCACGCGCAATCTCTAAGGCTCGGCGGGTTGAGTTGCCCTTTGATCCGCCAAAAAGTTTTCGACATGGAGATTCAGCCCCATACTCTCGGTTTTTGCACCGCTGATACCCAGAAGAGGCCCAGTTTTGTCGAATGTTGAACCCCACCTGCACGCGCTGACGTTGAATCACATCTACGACGGTTTCAAACAGCTGATCCCCATCTCTCTTTTCGTCGTCGTGTTCGGCGTTGCTTTCGGCCTGGCGGCTGCGCAAACGGGCTTGAGTGATACGTCTGCCGTGCTCATGAGCACGCTGGTCTTTGCCGGCGCTTCTCAATTTGCCGCGCTGGATCTGTGGGGGCAGCAAGTGCCGGTCGTTCCGCTGATGATCACCGTCTTCGCCATCAACGCCCGGCACTTGTTGATGGGCGCGACGCTTTACCCGTGGCTGCGGGAGCTGCCCGTTGCCAAACGCTACGGTGTCATGCTGGTTGTTTCGGACGCGAACTGGGCCATGGCGATGCAGGCGTTCAGTCGGGGCAAGCCGGGGCTCGGGCTTTTATTCGGCGGCGGCATTGCACTCTGGGTCGCGTGGATCCTGGGCAGTTGGCTGGGGCTTCATTTTGGCAGCGCCATTGAGAACCCGGTCAGTTTCGGGCTCGATATGGTGATGGGCTGTTTCTTGTTGGCGATGGTCGTGGGCGGGAAGAAAAACCTGCGCATGTTCATCATCTGGACCGTGGCGGCCTGCTCATCGCTGTTGGCCTACTGGTACTTGCCGGCGAACAGTCATGTCGTGGTCGGCGCTTTGGCGGGGGGCATTCTGGGCGCGCTGTGGATGGAGAAAAAACAATGAGTATTGAAACGGCGGGTTATGGCACCTTGGTTGTCATATTGATAATGGCTGCGGTGACATTGGCGACTCGCTGGGGCGGTGTTTTCGTGATGTCGTTCGTGCCGATCAACTATCGGGTGCAGCAGTTCATCACGGCCATGTCCGGTTCGGTGTTGGTGGCGGTGTTGGCTCCGCTGGCGGTTAAAGGTGACAACGGCGCACGCCTGGCTTTGCTGACCACGGCAATCGTTATGCTGACACTGAAAAAACCGTTGCCGGCAATTGCGGCCGGCATACTTGCAGCGGCTTTAGCCAGGCAGTTCTGAAAGGTCGAGTCGCCCGCGAACAAGCGAGCGACGAAACCCCATCAACACCCAGGTCAAAAACTCAGCGCCGCCGCTTCCCCAAACGAGTGATCCTGTACCCCTGCCATAAAGTGCAGCGACATCTCCTGTGGTGCCTCGATGGGTGGAATTTCAAAACTCCCCACCACCTGACCCTGAAGCGCACTCAGCCGCATCGACTCTTCTTCCTTTAACTTTGCCATTCTCGCGTGATTCGCTGCGATTTCGTTGAGAGTTGACACGGTACATCTCCGTTTGCTGACCAAGCATTGATTAATTTGCCGCCGCGTCAGAATTACGTCGTTCTTGGCTGCTGAGACAGGCCAGTGCAAACCCTGAGCCAGACGTGGCCGCTTGTTGGCCCCGACACTCGACAGGTGACGAATGGCGGGGCAGACGTGTATTGACGCCGGCAACGTTGCAACCATGCCTCAACAATAAGTCACTGATAATACAAACCGCTCCCCGGCAGGGTCAGTCGGTCTCGGCGCTGTAGGCGCTTGACCGGTGTGTCGAATGCCTGTGCACCACAACCACCCCGGCTCCGATCAGGCTGGTGACAACCGCCAACAACAGAATCACCTGCTGCGTTCCAACCGGCGCGGCGAGCACCGCGACCAGCAGGCCCGCGAGCGGTTGCGACAGGTTGTTGAGCAGCGTGATGACGCCGACGGTCTTGCCGAAGTCCTGGGGCGGAATCACTTGCTGGCGGAGGGTGCGGAAGTAGACGTTGAACATTTTGTCGAAACCGGCGATCAGCAAGAAACCGACGACGTAGCCCCCTGTGTTCGGGCTGAGGGCGGTGATGAAGGCGCCGACGGCAATCAGCGTGTAGGAGAGGGCGCCCAGTAGTTTCAAGGGCAAGGTCACCCGGGCCAGGAGAAACAGGATGAGGATGGTGGTCACGGCACCGGCGGCCTGCAAGCCTGCGTAGTCATCCTTGCCGGCGCCGTAATGGCCGATGACCATGGCCGCTGAGGTGGCGAGGGTGACGCCGATGATCAGGTTGACGCCCACCGCCAGGCTGATGATCTTTTTCAGTTCCGCCAGGTTGCGAATGTGGCCGAAGGCGATGCGCAGCGGGTTCAGCCAGAGGTCGTGATGCTGCTCGAAGGTTTCCAGGGTGACCGAACTGATGCGTTGCCAATACAGCATCGCCAGGTCCGCGAGCAGGAACAGCCCGGCAATCGCCAGCACCACCCAGTGCCACGCCCACACCTCAAGCAGCAGCGCAGCGATCAGCGGGCCCAGCACCAAGCCGGTCTGGTCGGCGATTTGCGAGTAGGACAGGGTCTTGGTGTAGGTGTAGTGCTTGAAGATGTACGGCATCACCACTTCGCGGGCCATGATGCCCTGGGTGGTCAGCACGCCGCACAGGGCCGAGAGCGCGACGATCCAATAGATCCCGCCGAAGACGCCATAAAGCACGACCGCCACCCCGCAGGCCACGGCGCGATAGACCTGGCTGATGTGCAGGATGCGAATCGGCGAGAACTTGTCGCACAGCGCGCCGCAGATGGGGAACGCCAGATAGCGTGGCAAGGATTCGACGAAGAAGGCCAGGCCTGCCCAGGAGACGCTGTTGGTGGTCTGGAAAACAATCAGCGGGACGATGAACAGCAAAATCTGGTCGGCCAACCGGGAAAGGAACATAGAGACGAAAAAAGCCAGGTAATCCTTGCGCATGAAACTCCTTGATTGCTGTGTTCAGGTGTATCCGGTCCAGGCAAGCGGCGCGCAGTGTGATATGGAACTAATATCACCGTTAGTCTCTATATCTTTACAGGGGTCACCCCTTTTTTGAGAGAACTGCCATGTTCAAATCGCGCTCGTTGATTGCTGCAGTGACCTGTTTCGCCCTGGCGGCTGGCCCTGGCATTGTTGTCGCGGACCCGGGCAACGGCAAGGGAAATGCTCAATTCGATCAAGGTCCCGGTCAAGGGCAGGGAGGCAAAGGCGGACAGGGCAACAAGGGCGGTCAAGGAAATCCCGGTAACAAGGGCAACCAGGGCGGCAAAGGCAACCAAGGCGGTGGCGGTGGCGATTGGCATAACGGCCCGAGCCTTGACCGCGGCGGCATCCTCGGTGTGATTGGCGGTTATCGCGATTACTGGAGCCCCGGCCCGGCGTTGCCGCCAGGCATCCAGAAAAATCTTGCACGGGGCAAGCCGTTGCCACCCGGTATCGCCAAGAAGCTTGATGGGCGACTGCTGGGGCGGTTGCCGCACTATGACGGTTATGAGTGGCAACAGGTCGGCACGGACCTGATCCTGGTGGCGATCGCCACTGGCATCATCTATGAAGTGCTCAATGGCGCGTTCGACTAAGTCGGAGTAATGCCAATCAGTTAAGCAAAACACCTGTGGGAGCGAGCTTGCTCGCGAAAGCGGTGGGTCAGCTTGCGATGCTGTTGGCTGTGCCGCCGCCTTCGCGAGCAAGCCCGCTCCCACAGTTTTTCCGGGTTGTTCTCGGGTATCGCATTCAGCACAAATCCCCTGTGGGAGCGAGCTTGCTCGCGAAAGCGGTGGGTCAGCTTGCGATGATGTTGGTTGTGCCGCCGCCTTCGCGAGCAGGCTCGCTCCCACAGTTTTTCCGGGTTGTTCTCGGGTATCGCATTCAGCACAAATCCCCTGTGGGAGCGGGCTTGCTCGCGAAAGCGGTGGGTCAGCTTGCGATGCTGTTGGTTGTGCCGCCGCCTTCGCGAGCAGGCTCGCTCCCACAGTTTTTCCGGGTTGTTCTCGGGTATTACATTCAGCACAAATCCCCTGTGGGAGCGAGCTTGCTCGCGAAAGCGGTGGGTCAGCTTGCGATGCTGTTGGCTGTGCCGCCGCCTTCGCGAGCAGGCTCGCTCCCACAACTGGATCGGAGTACGACTGGGAGAACCAGGTCGGCTCAGTCAGGCCGCCTCGCGAGCAAGCTTTGCTCCCACAGGTCCTGCTCAAACAAGTCTGATGGCGGTACGACCGGGAGAACCAGGTCGGCTACTAGGCCGCCTCGCGGTGGACGTTGATCTCGGCGCCCCGTTAACCACGATGGCTGAACGCAGGTATTGCGTAGTGGGCATCCCGGCATGGATGCCGGGATAGCCGCGCTGGGCCATGGATGGCCCTTCGCGGCGGGTCCACGGAGCAATGCCGGAGTGAGGGCACACCGAGCCTAGGCGAGGTGCCGAGTGGTGGGGCAGAAGCGTTTTGCTTACTTTTGCGCTTCTCAAAAGTGAGCCGCCGTCAGGGCGGAACCCTAAGTGGCCGTTACCGCAGCAATGGATATGTACTCAATCAACAAGAGCAAGCCCACCCACCCCCACAGGTTTCGCATCAGCTTTCAAGTTGCCGCAGCCGTTTGTACAAGGTATTGCGGCTGACCCCCAGCCGTCGCGCCAGGTGTGAAATATTCCCGCCCACGGCCTGCAACTGACGGTTCAGGTCCTCGGCATCGTTGAGGTCCACCGTCAGCGGCTCAGGCGTTTCCACCGGTTCCATTTCAAGGTCGACAAAGAAATCGTCGGGCAGGTGTTCCGGGCGGATCGGCTGTTCCTCGGCCATCGCCAGGGCCACTTGCAGCACGCTGCTGACCTGTCGCAGGTTGCCCGGCCAGGGGTGGCGTTCGAACAGATCCAACACCTCGCGGCTCAGGCCGGCCCATTGGGTCGGTTCGCGGTGGTGTTCCCAGAGACGTTTGAACAGGGCCTGCTTGTCGCTGCGTTCGCGCAGGGGCGGCAGTTCCAGGGTCAGGCCGCCGATGCGGTAGTACAAGTCTTCGCGAAACCGCCCCAGTTGCACCTGTTCACGCAGCGAGCGGTTGGTGGCGGAGATGATGCGGATGTCCACCGGGAACAGCTCGGCGCTGCCCACCGGTTGCACGCAACGTTCCTGCAAGACCCGCAGCAGCCGGGCCTGGGTCGGCAGGGGCATGTCGCCGATCTCGTCGAGAAACAGCGTGCCGCGGTCGGCCTTGCGGATCAGGCCGATGCTGCCTTTCTGGTTGGCACCGGTGAAGGCGCCTTTTTCATAACCGAACAATTCCGACTCCACCAACTCGGCGGGGATCGCTGCGCAGTTGACGGCAATAAACGGCTGCTTGCAACGCGAACTGGCCTGGTGCAGGGCTTTGACGAAGACTTCCTTGCCGACGCCGGTCTCGCCATGGATCAGCAGCGGAATGTCCTTCTCCAGCAAACGCTCGGCCTGGCGCACGGCTTTCTCCACACGGCTGTCACCGAAGTGCAGGGTGTTGAGGCTGATAGCGTTGCTGGCGGAGGCTGGCGCAGGTGCTGTTTCGGTGAACACGCGAGCCTTGATCGACACCTGGCTCGGGCGCCTGAGCAAGCACTGGAAACGATTGCTGCCAGACGCTTGCAGGGCGAACGGCAGGCCGTCGGGCTGGTTCAGCAGTTCCAGCAGCGAGACCTTGAACAGGCTTTCGATGCTGACCCGTGACAGGCTCAGGCCCAGCAGGTTGTCGGCCCGGCGGTTGGCGGACAGGACCTGGCCGCTCTCATCGAAAATCAGCAGCCCGGCCCATTGGCTGTCGAGGTTGTTCAGGCCGGTGTTGAAGGTCAGTTGAAAGTGTTCACCGCGAAACAGGTTGAGGATCAGCCGGTTCTCCACGGTCTGGCTCATCATCTTGACCATGCCCAGGGTGTGGGACGGCGGCAGGTAGCTGTCGCTGGAGACGTCCAGCACGGCGATGACCTTGCGCTCGGCATCGAAGATCGGCGCGGCGGAGCCGGTCATGAAGCGATTGGCCTTGAGGAAGTGTTCATCGTGTTCGATGTGCACCGCCTGTTCGCAGGCCAGCGCGGTGCCAATGGCGTTGGTGCCGGTGCAGCGCTCCATCCAGCTCGCCCCGGCGCTGAAGCCATGGGCCAGTTTCGGCTCGATGAAACGCTGGGTGCCCCAGGAGGTCAGCACTTGGCCCTGGTTGTCGGCCAGCATGATCAGGCAGTTGGAGTTGCTCAGGATGTTCTCGTAATACGGCAGGACTTCCTGGTGGGTGGTCTGCACCAGCGAATGCTGGCTCTCCAGCAACTGGGCGATGCCTTGGGCGGGCAGCTGGTCGAAGGCCGGCACGCTTTGATGGTTCAGGCCGAAGGCGCGGCAACGGGACCAGGAGGCCTGGATGATGGCCTCGTGGGACAAGGCTGGGGCAGGTGCGGCCATGGGGCACTCTCGCAGGAGCTGTTTTTATTGTTGTGGCAAGTCTCGCACAGACTCCTTGTGCTGGGGCAGGCCTGAATACCACTTCATACACAAACCCTTGTGGGAGCGGGCTTGCTCGCGAAAGCGTCGTGACAGTCGATATTTGTACTGACTGACACACCGCCTTCGCGAGCAAGCCCGCTCCCACAGGATCGCAGTCAGGCTAGCCGAAAACGTTCTTTCAGTGTTGTTCAAAATTGTTCATTGTCAACCCGCGTGTTGTTCAGTTGTTCATTCATGGCTGTTCACTTGTGTTCATCAACGAACGTATTTTTTCAGCGGATCAATGGAAATATCAATCTGATCAAAGGCTTGTGATTTATGGCACGGCTTTCGCTTTCTAGCTCGGGTCGCTTGACTCCAATAATAAAAAGGCCGAGCCATGTCATTAAAGCTTGAGCACATCTGTCGCACCGTCGAAGGCCAGACCTGGATCGACGATGCCAATCTGAGTTTCGAACCCGGATCCTTCAACGTCCTGTTGGGCCGCACGCTGTCCGGCAAGACCAGCCTCATGCGCCTGATGGCCGGTCTGGACAAGCCCGACAGCGGCCGCATCCTGATGAACGGCGTCGACGTCACCAATCGCCCGGTGCGACTGCGCAACGTGTCGATGGTTTACCAGCAGTTCATCAACTACCCGACCATGACCGTTTTCGAAAACATCGCCTCGCCGTTGCGCCAGGCCGGTGTGTCCGAGGACGTCATCCAGGGCAAAGTCCTGGAAACCGCAAAAATGTTGCGGATCGAGAAGTTTCTCAAGCGCCATCCACTGGAATTGTCCGGCGGTCAGCAGCAGCGCACCGCCATGGCCCGGGCCTTGGTCAAGGACGCCGAGCTGATTCTGTTCGACGAGCCGCTGGTGAACCTGGACTACAAGCTGCGTGAAGAGCTTCGCCAGGAAATGCGCGAATTGTTCCAGGCCCGCCACACCATCGCTGTCTACGCCACCACCGAGCCCAACGAGGCGCTGGCCCTGGGCGGCACCACCACGATCCTGCATGAGGGCCGGGTGATCCAGAGCGGAAAATCCTCATCGGTGTATCACCAGCCGCAAACCGTGCTGGCCGCCGAATTGTTCTCCGAACCTCCGATCAACCTCATGCCAGGGCGCATCGTCGGTAACGAGGTGAGCTTCGCCAATTTCGTCCATTTCCCGCTGAACGTCGATCTGCGCCCGGTGGGCGAGGGTGAGTTCCGTTTCGGCGTGCGCCCCAGCCATATTTCCCTGGTGCCGAGCAACGACGACGACCTTGAACTGGCGGTGACTGTCGAGGTGGCCGAGATCAGCGGCTCGGAGACGTTTTTGCATGTGCGCAACGAACATTTCCTGCTGGTGCTGCACTTGCCAGGGGTGCATGAGTACGACGTGGACGCGCCGATCCGCATCTACATTCCGACCCATAAACTGTTTGTCTTCGATGCCCAGGGCAAGCTGGTCCAAGCCCCAGGGCAGCGTATCGCGAGGGTTGCCTGATGGCCGAAATTCGTTTGCAGAACCTCGCCCACAGCTACACCAGCACCCCGGCGGGCCCCGAGGACTACGCGATCCGCGAGATGAACCACATCTGGGAGCAGGGTGGCGCATATGCGTTGCTCGGGCCATCAGGTTGTGGCAAGTCCACCTTGCTCAACATCATCTCCGGCTTGCTCAGCCCTTCTGAAGGGCAGGTGATGTTCGACAGCAAAGTCGTCAACGACCTGACCCCGGAGCGCCGCAACATCGCCCAGGTGTTCCAGTTCCCGGTGGTGTACGACACCATGACGGTGTTCGATAACCTGGCGTTCCCGCTGCGCAACCAGGGCATGGCCGAGGCGAGGATCCACACCAAGGTGCAGGAAATCGCCGAGGTCCTGGACCTGCAGAACCTGCTGGACAAAAAGGCCCGCAACCTCACCGCCGACGAAAAACAGAAAGTCTCCATGGGCCGCGGGCTGGTGCGCGACGATGTGTCGGCGATCCTGTTCGACGAGCCGCTGACGGTGATCGACCCGCACCTGAAATGGAAACTGCGGCGCAAGCTCAAGCAGATCCACGAGCAGTTCAACATCACCATGGTCTACGTCACCCACGACCAGTTGGAAGCTTCGACTTTCGCCGACAAGATCGCTGTGATGTACGGCGGCCAGATCGTGCAGTTCGGCACACCCCGGGATTTGTTCGAGCGCCCGAGCCACACCTTTGTCGGCTACTTCATCGGCAGCCCGGGAATGAACCTGATCGAGGTCACCGCGCAGCCCGGTGGCGTCGGCTTCGGCTCGACCCACCTGCCTCTGTCCGAAACCCTGCAACAACGCGTTGCCGAGGCCCAGGGCAAAACCCTGAAGGTTGGTATCCGCCCCGAATTCGTTCATGTCTGGGACGGCCCCTATGACGACGCGATGCGGGCTGACGTGGTGCACGTCGAAGACCTGGGCACCTACAAGATCCTGACCCTCAACCTCGATGGCGCGCCGATCAAGGTCCGCCTGGCCGAAGACAAGCCTGTGCCCGAAGGCACCGCGTACATCAGTTTTCCGGCCCAATGGCTGATGGTCTATGCCGATGAGTATTTGCTGGAGCCGTTGAGCGAGGTGCAGCCATGAACAAGGTGCAGAACAACAAGGCCTGGTGGCTGGTGTTGCCGGTGTTCCTGCTGGTGGCTTTCAGCGCCGTGATCCCGATGATGACCGTGGTCAACTATTCGGTGCAGGACATTTTCGACCAGTCCAGCCGCTACTTCGTCGGCGCCGACTGGTACCGGCAGGTGCTGCTCGATCCACGGCTGCACGACTCGCTGCTGCGCCAGTTCATCTACTCGGCGTGCGTGTTGCTGATTGAAATTCCCCTGGGCATCGCCATCGCCCTGACCATGCCGACCAAGGGCAAATGGTCGTCCCTGGTGTTGATCATCCTCGCGATCCCTCTGCTGATTCCCTGGAACGTGGTGGGCACCATCTGGCAGATTTTCGGCCGCGCCGACATCGGCTTGCTGGGCTCCACCCTCAACGGCCTGGGCATCAACTACAACTATGCGGCCAACACCATGGACGCCTGGGTCACCGTGTTGGTGATGGATGTCTGGCACTGGACTTCGTTGGTGGCGCTGTTGTGCTATTCGGGGCTGCGGGCGATTCCCGATGTGTACTACCAGGCCGCGCGGATCGACCGGGCGTCGAACTGGGCAGTGTTCCGGCACATCCAGTTGCCGAAGATGAAAAGCGTGCTGTTGATCGCCGTGATGCTGCGCTTCATGGACAGCTTCATGATCTATACCGAGCCGTTCGTACTCACCGGCGGCGGGCCGGGCAACGCCACCACGTTCCTCAGCCAGACCCTGACGCAGATGGCCATCGGCCAATTCGACCTGGGCCCGGCGGCGGCGTTTTCCCTGGTGTACTTCCTGATCATTCTGTTGGTGTCGTGGCTGTTCTATACCGCCATGACGCACTCCGACGCCAACCGTTGAGGCCCGCACCATGAGCAAGAGAAAGCTGATACCCCTGCTGATCTACATCCTGTTCCTGCTGGTGCCCATCTACTGGCTGCTGAACATGTCGTTCAAGAGCAACACCGAGATCCTTGGTGGCTTGACCCTGTGGCCGCACGATTTCACCTTCCACAACTACAAGGTGATCTTCACCGACCCGAGCTGGTACACCGGTTACCTCAACTCGCTGTACTACGTGAGCCTGAACACGGTGATTTCCCTGGGTGTCGCGTTGCCGGCGGCCTATGCGTTTTCCCGCTACCGGTTCCTGGGGGACAAGCACCTGTTCTTCTGGCTGCTGACCAACCGCATGGCCCCACCGGCGGTGTTCCTGTTGCCGTTCTTCCAGCTGTACTCGTCCATCGGCTTGTTCGATACCCACATCGCCGTGGCCCTGGCCCACTGCCTGTTCAACGTGCCGCTGGCGGTGTGGATCCTCGAAGGGTTCATGTCCGGGGTACCGAAAGAAATTGACGAGACTGCCTACATTGACGGCTACAGTTTCCCCAAGTTCTTCGCCAAGATCTTCATCCCGTTGATCGGTTCCGGCATCGGTGTCACGGCATTTTTCTGCTTCATGTTTTCCTGGGTCGAACTGCTGCTGGCACGCACGCTCACTTCGGTGAATGCCAAGCCGATCGCGGCGGTCATGACCCGTACCGTGTCGGCGTCCGGTATTGACTGGGGCGTGCTAGCGGCGGCGGGGGTGTTGACCATCCTGCCGGGCATGCTGGTGATCTGGTTCGTTCGCAACCACGTGGCCAAGGGCTTTGCCCTGGGCCGGGTCTGAGGAGTCGATGATGGAATGGATGAACTGGACCGCCCCCACGGCGGCATTCTTTGGGGTCATCGCCTTGCTGCTGGCAGGCATGACCACGTGGGAACTGCGTTCGCCGAGCATCCCTCGGCGGGGTTTCCTGCCGATTGCCACCACCCGTGGCGATCGGTTGTTTATCGGTCTTCTCGGTAGCGCCTACCTGCACATGCTGGTGATCGGCGTTACCGACTGGAGCATCTGGATAGCGTTCGCGTTGTCTTTGGTGTGGCTGTTGGCAGTGATGCGGTGGGGCTAGTCGCGAAGGTTCGCCGATCAGGCTCTTAAACCCAAACAGGAGGTCTCTATGTTCAATAAAAACAATAAGCTGCGACATAGCGTTTCATTGGCAGCCATGCTGGCACTCAGCGGGTTGAGTGCTGCGGCCTGGGCCGACGCCTATGAAGACGCCGCGAAAAAATGGATCGGCAGTGAATTCAAGCCGTCGACCCTGACAGCCGAGCAGCAGCTCGAAGAACTCAAGTGGTTCATCAAGGCCGCCCAGCCGTTTCGCGGGATGAAAATCAACGTGGTGTCGGAAACCATCGCCACCCACGAATACGAGTCCAAGGTGCTGGCCAAGGCCTTTACCGAAATCACCGGGATTCAGCTGACCCACGACCTGCTCCAGGAAGGCGACGTGGTGGAGAAGCTGCAGACCCAGATGCAGTCGGACAAGAACATCTATGACGGCTGGGTCAACGACTCGGACCTGATCGGTACGCACTTTCGCTATGGCAAGACCGAATCGATCACCGACCTGATGGCCAACGAAGGCAAGGATTTCACCTCGCCGACCCTGGACATCAAGGACTTCATCGGCATCTCCTTCACCACGGCGCCGGACGGCAAGATCTATCAACTGCCCGACCAGCAATTCGCCAACTTGTACTGGTTCCGCGCCGACTGGTTCGAGCGTGCGGACCTGAAGGCCAAGTTCAAGGAGAAATACGGCTACGAGCTGGGCGTACCGGTGAACTGGTCGGCCTATGAGGACATTGCCAAGTTCTTCTCCGAAGACGTCAAGGAGATCGACGGCAAGCGCGTCTACGGCCACATGGACTACGGCAAGAAAGACCCGTCCCTGGGCTGGCGCTTCACCGATGCCTGGTTCTCCATGGCCGGTGGCGGCGACAAGGGCCTGCCCAACGGTTTGCCGGTGGACGAGTGGGGTATTCGCGTCGAAGACTGCCATCCGGTCGGCTCCAGCGTGACCCGCGGCGGCGATACCAACGGGCCGGCGGCGGTGTTCGCGACCACCAAATACGTGGACTGGATGAAGAAGTACGCGCCACCGGAAGCGGCGGGCATGACCTTCTCCGAATCCGGCCCGGTGCCGTCCCAAGGGAACATCGCCCAGCAGATTTTCTGGTACACCGCCTTCACCGCCGACATGACCAAGCCTGGCCTGCCGGTGATGAACGCCGACGGCACGCCGAAATGGCGCATGGCGCCGTCGCCGCGCGGTCCGTACTGGGAAGAGGGCATGAAGCTGGGGTATCAGGACGTGGGTTCCTGGACATTCATGAAGTCCACGCCGGAGAAACAGAAACTCGCCGCCTGGCTCTACGCGCAGTTCGTGACGTCCAAGACGGTGTCGCTGAAGAAGACCATCGTTGGCCTGACGCCAATTCGTGAGTCGGACATCAACTCCCAGGCCCTGACCGACCTGGCGCCGAAACTCGGTGGCCTGGTGGAGTTCTACCGCAGCCCAGCCCGCGTGCAATGGACCCCGACCGGGACCAACGTGCCGGACTACCCGCGCCTGGCGCAACTGTGGTGGAGCCACATCGCCGAAGCGGCCAGTGGCGAGAAGACCCCGCAACAGGCCCTCGATGGGTTGGCCAAGGACCAGGACGCGATCATGACGCGTCTGGAACGCTCCAAGGCCCAAGCCACCTGCGCACCTAAGATGAACCCTGAGCGCGATGCGCAATACTGGTTCGACCAACCGGGCGCACCGAAGCCGAAACTGGCGAACGAGAAGCCTAAAGGTGAAACAGTGAGCTACACCGAGCTGTTGAAATCATGGGAAGCGGCACGCAAGTAAAGCCCCAAGCGTGAAAACGAACGGCACCGAAAGGTGCCGTTTTTTTTGCGTGCGCTTGCACCGCCATCGCGAGCAGGCTCGCACCCACAATTTTTCCGCGTCGTTCACAGACCTCACATACGCCACAAATCCCCTGTGGGAGCGAGCTTGCTCGCGAAGGCGGTGGGTCAGTTGCAGCGAGGTTGACTGGGCTGACGCCATCGCGAGCAAGCTCGCTCCCACAGGGATCGGCTGTGAACGCTGATCTTGTAAACAATCAAAGAACTGTGTGGGGGAGATCTGTGGGAGCAAAGCTTGCTCGCGATAGCGGTGTGACAGTCAATGAAGGTGTTGGGTGTCAGCCGGGGACCTGTGCGTTAGCCGGCCTTGGCCGAGCTTACCTGGGAGTGTTCGGCCATGGGCGATGGCTTGTTTTTCATCAACGCGTCCAGCGCTTGCCGGTAAGTCTGGCCCGCCAGGCTCATGCTGTTGTTGTGTGTTGCCCCCGGCACCAGCAGCAGGCGTTTGGGCTCCCGGGCGGCGTTGAACAGTTGCTCGCTGAACCGGGGCGGGACGTAACGATCGGCAGCACCATGGACCACCAGCAGCGGCATGTTGATCTCGCCGATTTTGTCGATGGAGTCGAATTTCTGTGACAGCAACCAGCGCACGGGCAGGGAGGTATTCGCCATCGCGGTGGCGACATCGCCCAGGGAGGTGAAGGTGGATTCGATGACCAGGCCTCGGACCTGGGCATCGCCATTGCTGGCGGCCTCCTGACCCAACTGCGCAGCAAGGTCCACTGCGACGGCACCGCCCAGTGAATGACCGTAGATCAGCCGCAGGGCCGGGTCCGGTTGCAGGACCTTGAGGCGCTCCCAGGCGATGCGTGCATCTTCATAGACGCTGGCTTCCGACGGCAGATCCCCATGGCTTTTGCCAAAACCCCGGTAATCGATCGCCAACACCGAATAGCCCAGCGCCCTCAGTTGCTGGATACGAAACAACTGGCCAGTCAAATTCCAACGCACGCCGTGCAAGTACAGGATCGCCGGTGCGTTCTTGCGTTCGGCCGGCCACCACCAGGCGTGGATGTTTTCCCCGGCCTTGAAGCTCTTGGGCTTGAGATCGAATTCCTGCACACCGCTGGGCAGCCCGCGGAACCAGCTCGCTGTCCCCGGTTCGATGCGAAAGACCAGCTCGCGCTCCTTATGCTGCAACACACCACAGCCCACCGGCAGGCCGACCACCAATGCGCTCATGACAAGGAAGGCCAGCCAGCGCCGCCGAAGGCGAGAGAATAAAGGTAAAGGCATCGACGCAATTCGCTACTCGAAACTGAAGATGCCTTGTAGCAGATTCTCCGAAAGCGGCGCAGGGATTTCGGACGGCCGTGGCGAGGTAGCAAGCGCCCTCGCCACAGGTATGCACCGCGCCCCTGTCAGTGCACATCCCCGTACTCAACCAGCGTCAATACCTGCGTGGTCCGGCCGTACGCGACCTTGGGCACGCCCGCCAGGCGCTTGTGCAGTACGTGGGTCAACGACTCGCCAGGCCCCAGGCTGGCATCGCCAAAATCCCCGTCCAGTTGCATCGGATGCACGATGACCTCAAGCGAGCCATAGGCCGGTGGCGCGGCGTAGTCCAGGTCGGCTGGGGTGCAGACGTAGTCCGCTGTCGCACCGCACAGGCTGCGAATGCGCCGGTTGAACAGGGTTTTGAATAGGCGCTTGGGCGGGTTCAAGTTCGCCCCCAGGTTGCGCGCCAGGCGCATGGGCACGCCTTGCCTGGCGGCGAAGCGGGCAACCAGTTCGCCGATGGGCCAGATGTTGTGCACATGTTGATGGGAATCGAGATGGCTGGGTCGCAGGCCGTGGTCCAGGCAGTGTTGCCATTGCGCCTGCAGTTCATCTTCCACCGCCGCCAGATCCTTTGAACCCAGGCGCAGGCAATAACGCGACAGGTTCAGGTCGAACTGGCCATTGGCGTCGCAAAAAACCGGTCGCGAGGTGATCGCCTGGCCCAGCGGCGGGCCGTAGCTGAGGTTGAAATGCAGGCCAACGTGGCCGTTGAGCAGCGGTTGCCGGGCCATTTCACACGCCTGCTCGAAACCCGGCATGTTGGCCATGGCCGTGGCAGAACTGATCACTCCGGTCTCGAAGGCCCGCAGGATCAGCGCGTTTTCGCTGAGGCTGAGGCCGAAGTCGTCAGCGTTGACGATCACTTGGCGCGGCATCTGTCTTCTCCTGGTTTTTAGGGGGGGACGATGCCGTCGTCGCGGTCGGTTTGCTCCGGCGTTTGCCGAACCATGGCTTCAAGCTTTTCCATAGCCGCAAGGCAAACCCCAGGAGCAAGCCACCGGGCTGCCAGGAGTAAAAACTCCAGCGCCAGTGTTCCAGTTGGCCGGTCATGCGTTCGTGTAGCTGATGGCTGGAGTTCTCCAGGCTGACGCGCGAGGCATCGATCCAGCGCCAGTTTTCGTCCAGCCCCCAGCGAATCCACTCTTCGAGCAAGACTCGGCCGCTGCCCAGGTCGGCATGCTGCGGCAGGAACGCCAGGTTGTAGTCATACAGCCGTCCCTGATCCAGCAAGCCGAGGCGATAGCTGATGCATTCGCCGTTCAGCTCCAGCATCACCACCCGTACCAGGCCTTGGGCGGCGAGGGCAGTGAAGGCGTGGTTCATCCATTGCCGGCGCCTGGGGTCGGCGAAGATGCCGACGCCTTCCTCGCCTTTCCAACTGGCCGCCTCGACCTCGGCGAGGTTGCGCAACAACTGCCCCATGCTGATGGCGTCCGGTTTCACCCGGAGGATCTCGGCGCCACAGGCGGCGATCCGCTTGCGTGCGCGGCGCAATTTGTAGCGTGGGTCGCCAGAGATTTCCTGATGGTCGCTGTCGCTGATCAAATGCACCGGTACCCGGCAACTCAGGCGTCGTTCGCCGGTGGAACTCAGTGCCATCCAGGCACTGAGGACGCTTTGCTCACCGACCGGCTCGACCACCTCATTCAATTGCAGCAGCGCGTGGGGCAAGTGCTGACGGATTTGCATCAGTGCCTGCCCCATGCCCTCGGCGTCCAGGCGCACCAGCAAGGCGATGCGGTCGGCCAATGGGTAACCCAAGTGATGCAACACCCGGAACCGCAGCCCGCCGATACGCTCACGCCCCGATACCAGGGGCAGGCACAGGCACAGCGCCTGGTCCTCCCAGCCCAGCAACACCTGTAACTGCTGGTCCGGCAGCAGGGCGAACTCCGCCGCTTGCAACCAGGCCAGGGTGTTGAAGGGCGTAGCGTCGGGCACCTGGGTTCGCAGCTGGTCATAGGCCGTTATGGGAAAGTCCTCGGCGCCCAGGGAGCGGCACCATTGGAACCGGATCGCCATGGGCGTCAGGCCGCTGCAGTCGATGCAACCGGCTGGGCCGGTTTACGGAAGGCGTCCAGTGCCGAGCCGTTGTAAAGCGTGTCGCGGAAGAACCGCCAGCGACCGAACAGGCGATACATGTGGGTGATCTTGCCGCGTTCCTGGAAGCCCATGCGCAGGTGCATCTTGATCGCTGGGATGTTCTCTATGTCGCAGACATCGACCATGGTGTCGCACCCTTTGTCCGCCATGACTTTCCACATCTCCAACTGCATGTCCGCCGATATACTGGAACCCCAGTATTTACGAATCGCCTCGCCACCGAACTGAAAGTACTCGCCAGGCTTGATCGGGAAGTTGCATTGGTAGAAATGGCGGTCGAAATAGTCTCGCGTACTGCCCCAGGCGAACCCCACGGTGTCGCCTTGATCATCCAGGTACATCAAGCCTGCGTAGCCTTCGGCTGCCAGCTCGCGCATGGTTTCGACGCGGTCGCCAAAATGCCGGGAAAAAGCGTCGGCATTGCTGATCGTGATGGCCTCCAAGCGCATCGGCGGGTAGGGCTTGAGGTTATGCGGCGGCAGTGGGGTTCGCACATCGTGCTCCAGCCACACCAGTTGCGAGTGGAGAAACACGTAGCGTCTGAACAGCTGTTTGAGGACGGCGCGCAGGCCTTTTTTCTGGATGCGATCACGCAATTTCTGCAGAGCGTTCATGGTGCCTCCTGACGGGTGGCGGGTTGGGGGGAAGAGGGTGCGGTCCAGCTCAGGGCAAACAGGGTTTCTCCTGGCAGGAGAAAACGGATCTGCCCGGTCTCGCAGTTGAATGGGGCGCTGCGGCTATGGTTGTCGGGGCCGAAGTACACCAGCTCGGCTTTCACCTGGGGGCAGGGCACGCCGTCCAGGCTGACCTGTTGCGGGCGCGTGCTTTTGTTCACGCCCAGCAGGCTGCGCCTTGCGTCGGTGGCCATGGCCAGCACGTCGACTTCAAAGGCGTCGTTATCCAGGCGCAGCACTTGGTCCAGCCAATGCTGGTGGATGAACTGTTGGGCCAGGCCCACCGGTTTGAGTTCGAAGCGCTGGCTGTCCAGCACTCGAACCATGCCTTTTGGGTACTCCGGTTCGTCGGCGGACTGGAACCAGTTGAGCATGTCCAGCCAACCGTCCGCCGAGGCATTGATCGCCACGGACGTCCACCACAGGGCGGCGTAGTGGGTTTCCTGGTCGTAGGGGCTCAGGCTCGAGCCGCTGGACATGTTGGTCTGGTCCAGCAGCAAGGCCTTGCGCGGCCGGCCGTTGCTGTCCAGGCCCACCAGCTCGGCGGCCTGACGCACGCTGTTGCGATAGACCCGGGTCGCCAGCAGGTCGCGGATCATCCATTCATGCCAGGCCAGGGCGTCGATCTGGTCACTGGATTCGGCCAGCAAACGCCGCGCCCAGTCGATCCCGCGCCGGTCGGCGGCGTTTTCCGCCAGGGGGCCGTTGGTGAACCGGGAGCTGGCCGGTATGGCAATGCGCACCCCGGCGCGGGCGTTGTCGGGAACGGCGCGAACCTGGCTGGCCATGCTCTCGAACACCTGCTGGAAACTGGCGAAATCCGGGTAGTTGAGGTTTGGCTCATCGGCGAAACTGAGGTAATGGATGCCTTTGCCGCCCAAGGCTCGGGTCGACTTGAGCCAGGCCTGCAAGCCGCTGTTACTGACGCGGTCGGCTCGCAGGTCGGCTTTGCGTGCGCTACCGGCCAACAGGGTGATGTCCCGGGTGATGCCGAAGCGGTCCTGATACAGGCGCCGGAACGCATCTTCGTGGTCCGGCTTGGCCGCGGTGACGTCGACAAAACTGTAATAAGTGGCGGCCTGGGGCTTGAGGGCATCGATGACCGGGTAGGCCGAGGGCGGGGGCATGACGTAGGGCAGGGAAATGCCCAGTCTCGGAGTGGTTCCCAGGACATCGCCATAGAGTCTCAGGTGCGCTTGCCCCGGGTCCTGGCGCAGCGGTTGCAGATGCTCGGCGGCTTGTGCGAACAGGTTCGCCGTGCCGTCCAGCCAGAACGCCGCCTTGCCGTTGCCCTGCAATTGCAGGCGCCAGGTTTGCTCGACGTTGGCAACGGGCAGGGCGACTTGATCGAACTGCCAATAGGCCGGGTATGGCTTGAGGTTCAACTGCACCTGTTTGCCATCGGCAACACGCCGGGCTTGCAGACTGCGCACGCCGCCGTGGAACTTGCCCGCCAGCACGGCCTGCTCACCGGGTGCGACCTTGAAATACAGCTCATCGCCGTCGTGGGTTTCGGCGCTGAAATGCACCTTGGCCGGGGCAAACATCGCCCGGGTCCGGGCATCGTGTTCGATGTTGTAGCGGCGGAAGCTGTAGCCGGGAATTTCCAGTCGATAGCTGGCGGCCCCTGGCAGCAAGGGCCACTGCTGCTCGCCACGTTCCTGGGCCGCCTTGATCAAGCGCTCACCCACCAGTTGCCCCTGGCCGTTGAGCAGGTACAGGTGCTCACTATTGGCGTTGGCCTGCCACGCTGGTACCCAGCGCACGATCACATAATCCGGGCGGTCGGTCTGCAGGTACAGGCTGCCGTCGCGGATGCCGGTCCATTGCATCGCCGCGCCCTGGGCAAAAAAGGCCAGGCTCCAAAGGCACAGGCCAGCAGCCACTTTCCACCAGCGCTGCACCGGCCCCATCGCGAGCAAGCTCGCTCCCACAGGGGATCGATGGTGCTCGCGGATAGTGCGTTCGGCACCAGGCTTTTGTGGGAGCGGGCTTGCTCGCGAAGAGGGCGGCTCATTCAACCTTGATGCAAACTGACCCAGCGCTTTCGCGAGCAAGCCCGCTCCCACAGGGGGTTTGTGGTGGTTATGGATAGTGTGTTCGGCACCAGGCTTTTGTGGGAGCGGGCTTGCTCGCGAAGAGGGCGGCTCATTCAACCTTGATGCAAACTGACCCAGCGCTTTCGCGAGCAAGCCCGCTCCCACAGGGGGTTTGTGGTGGTTATGGATAGTGTGTTCGGCACCAGGCTTTTGTGGGAGCGAGCCTGCTCGCGAAGAGGGCGGCACATTCAACCTTGATGCAAGCTGACCCAGCGCTTTCGCGAGCAAGCCCGCTCCCACAGGGGGGGTGTGGTGGTTATGGATAGGGTGTTCGGCACCAGGCTTTTGTGGGAGCGGGCTTGCTCGCGAAGAGGGCGGCACATCCACCTTCACTGCAAGCTGATTCGGCGCTCTCACAAGGTCACCACCAACCCCTGTGGGAGCGAGCTTGCTCGCGATGGCGGTTTGGCTGGCAACCGCACTCATGCCGATTTCCCAAGCAGCATTTTGCGCATCGGCAGCAAGTCGCTGGGCAGGATGATCAGTGTCTGCCACAGCGCTACGCCGCTGAGGCGGCAGTACATGGCCAGCAGCGCCAGGGTCACGCCCAGGTAGGCGATTGACGACGCGGCGGCGGCCCCGACGATGCCGTAGCGGGGAATCAGGATCAGGTTCAGCGCCAGGTTCAGCAGCGCCCCCACGCCCATCAGCAGCGAAACCGTGCCAGGTCGGTCCTTGCCCAGCAGATCCAGGCGCAGGATGCTCGCGTAGCACAGCCCGAACAGCCCCGGCAGCAGCGCCAGCAAGGCGGGATACGCCGGCTGGTAGGCGGCGCCAAACAAGGTGACGATCAGCCATTGGCCGATCAGCGCCATGCTCAGGCAGGCGCCGAGCATCACCGTGGCGGTCAGGCGCAAGGCCAATGGCGTCAGGCGCTGCATGTCGCGGTCCTGCTGCAACAGGCGTTTCATCAGCGGCGTGGTGACGGCCTCCGGCACGATAAGCAGCAGTTCGGCGGCGGCGCTGGCCATGGCGTAGTGACCCAGGGCCGTGCTGCCCAGCAGGGCACCGATGAACAGGAAGTCCGAGCGCAGCAGCATTTGCTGGAACAACAAGTCCGGATGGCTGCGGGCGCCGTAGCGCAACAGTTCGTTCTGATGGGTGCGATCCCAGCGCAAGGTGACCACATGATCACGGCGCAACCACACCCAACCGGCCAGCACCACCAGGCTCAGGCCCGCCAGCCAACTGATCAGCGCCGCTTCCAGGGCCGCCTCTTTCCACATCCAGAACAAGGCCAGGAACAGCAGCAGCGGCGCCAGGGATTCCATCAGGCGCAAGGCATTGAAGGCACCCACGCCACCGGAGGCGTTGTGCAGTGTCAGCAGGCCGCTCTTGAGCACGGTCAACGGCACGGCCAGCAACAACAGCCAGGCGAGCAATCCCAATTGCGTGGCGATGTCCAGTTCGCCGCCGAACTCGCGCACCAGCGCCACCACCAGCAAGGTCAGCAGCCCGGCCAGCAGGCAGCCGAAGACCAGCACCTGGCTGAGCAACAGCCCCATCGAGCGCTGCTGCGCCGCCTGATAACCCACGGCGGAATTCAGGCCACCGCTGGTGGCGGCGCTGATCAGGTCCGGCAGGGTGCTGAGCAAGGCGAACAACCCACGTTCGCTGGGCCCGAGAATCCGCGCCAGCAGCACGTTGCGCAGCAGGCGCAGGCCGATCATCGCCAGGCGCGTGCCCATGCTCAGCGCCAGGTGCTTGAGGTAGTGAGCGCGGCTCATGGGCGTGCCCCTCGGCGAATGCGCCAGGCCAGTAATTCAGGGTGATGGGCATTGTGTTGGCTGACGCCGAAACGTGGCACGTTCAAGGGGTCGCCGTCGTTGCGATACAGCCCCGCCTCGGTGCCGAGGGCGAAGGCAAAACCGTGGGCCGCCACCTGTTGGCGCACGCGCTCATCGTTATCGCCGTTGGGGTAGCAATACACCGGCAAGGGGTGGGCGCAGCCGTTTTCCAGGGCGATCCAGCTGCGCGTCAGTTCTTCGTGCAGGCGCTGGTCGTCCAGCCCGGTCAGGATCGCGTGGCTGGCGCCATGGGGACCGAAGCGGATCAGGCCGGAGTCTTCGAGCATGCGCACCTGGGGCCAGTCCAGGGCCTGGGGCTGGGCGCCCTGTGGGCAGGCGTCGGTAAGGTCGCTCAACGTGTGTGTGTCGAGACTCTTGAGGCTTTGCAGGTAATGCAGCAGCGCCAGGCTGCGGCGCTCGTCGTCGATGTCATCGAGCAGCACCGGCAACGGTCGACCGATGTGCTGCAAGTGCTCGATCAATGCGCGTCGCGCCACCTGGCCATGGCTGCCCCAGAGGGTTTCGCCGATGCTTTCCCACCAGAAGTGCTGACGGCTGCCGATGAAATCGGTGGAGAGGAAAATACTCGCCGGCACCTGGTACTGGCGCAGCAACGGAAAGGCATTCATGGCGTTGTCGCGCCAACCGTCGTCGAAGGTCAGGGCGACCCGCGGGCGGTTCGGGACGTTTTCAGGATCGGCCAGCAACAAGCTCATCAGCGGCACGCACTCGAAATGCCGTTGCAGCCAGATCAGCAAATGTTCAAACGCTTCGGGCCCCACGCACAACTCGTTGCGATGGGGCAGTTCGGCGGCGCGGTCGTTATTCAACACACGATGAAGCATCAGGATCACGCCGGCGCCACGCAGGGGATGGCGACCCAGGGACGTGTTCAGGTAGAGCCAGCCGCCGGTGCGCTTGAAGACTTGTTTGATCGACATCGGCCCTTCTCCTCAGCGGTTCTGCTCGGGGTTCCATTGGCTGTAGCGCTGGCCCCGCAGGAACTGCCAGAGCCCGATGCTCATGCCCGCCAGCGTCACCAGTACGAATGCGGCCAGGCGAAAGGGCCGGGGCAAGCGGTGGCGCGCGTCCATCAAGCCGATCAGCGCCATGGCGTAACCGAGCAATTGCGCCACCAGGCTCAGGCGATAGAACGGATGGTCGTTCCACAGCCAGGCATTGCTCAGCAACAGTGGCAGCAGCAACACCGGCGCCAGGCGGCGGATCAACTTGTGGCTGATCAGCCCGATGGCGTAGAGCCCATGACGCAGCGGGTTGAGCAACGCCCGGCGCTGGGCCAGGCTCTGCAACCCGCCGACGGTGACTCGCTGGCGACGGCGAAACTGCTTGTCGGCTTCGTCCACGCCCTGGTCAGTCACCCGGGCCAGGGGGGCATAGACGATGGACTTGCCGGCGGCCGGCGCGCAGGTGCTGAGGAAAAAGTCATCGTTGACCTGGGCCGGTATCGGTTGGAACAGCCCCCGGCGCAGGGCCAACAGCGCGCCGTCGGCCGAGACCATGCAGCCGGTGCGGCTCTCCACCCGACGCAACCAGCCTTCGTAATGACGATACAGGCTGTCGCCCAGGCTCAGGCCCTTGCCCGGCACCGGGATTTCCATGTGCCCGGCACAGGCGCCGACTTCGGGATCGCCCAAGGGCGCCAGCAGATGGCCGAGGGTGTCGTTGGCCCATTGGTTATCGGCGTCGGTAAACACCAGGATCTGACCGCTGCTGTGGGCGACACCGGTATTGAGGGCGGCGGCCTTGCCCTGGCGCGGCAGGTCGAGCACGCTGATGCGCGGATCGATCACCTTGCGCGCGCAGGCCACCGTCTCGTCGGTGGAGCCGTCGCTGGCGAGGATGATTTGCAGCGAATGGGCCCGATAGTCCTGGGCCAGCAAGGTGCGCAACTTCTCTTCGATGTGCCGCGCCTCGTTGTGGGCGGCAATGACGATGCTCACGTCCATCGGCAACGCCTTGCCGTAGCGCCGCAGCGGAAACAGCGGCACCAGCAGGCTCAACATCAAGGGGTAACCGAGGTAGGCGTACACCGGCAGCAACAGGCACGACCAATAAATGAATTCAGCCACGGGCAGGTCTCCTGGCATTCCAATGACACAGGTTGAGCAGCAGGGCGGCGCCGGTCAGGTGCAGGCGCACGCCATGCAAGGCCCACAATTGCAAGGTCAGGCGCGGCTCGCGCCGGCTCTGGCGCAGGCTCAGGAACAAAGGCGGCAGGGCGGTGACCAGCAACAACGTCAACGCCAGGTGCAACTGCCCCTGGAGCAACGCGAGCACGGCCAGCAGGTCCAAGCCCCAGGCGCCCACTGACAGCGCCGGGAAACGCAGCAGGCGCAGGCTCGGGCCATGGCTGCGGAGCAATTGCAGATGGCTGCCCTGGCGCCACAGTTCCTTGCTCATCCACTCGCGCCAACTGCCCTCATAGCCCCAGTGCAGGGCCACGCTTTCGTTGACCAGCAGCAATTGCGCGTCGGCCTGGCGCAGGCGCCAGGAGAAGTCCTTGTCTTCGCCAGTGCGCAGGGTTTCGTCGAAGCCACCGACCCGTTCGAACCAGCTGCGACGCATCAACAGGTTGGCACTGGGCAGCCACTGCACCCGATGCAGGAGGCGTGACCCCGGGCGTTGGCTGCGGCGCTGCCAGGCTTCGGCGAACCACGGCGCCTGCCGGGGCGTGTCGAGGTCCAGGCCGAGTACGTCGCCCTGGTGACCTTCGAGCTCCAGCAGCAGCGTGAGCCAGTCGGCCGGCATTTCGATGTCGGCATCGATGAACGCCAGCCAGTCACCCTGGGCGGCGGCGGCACCGCGGTTGCGCAGGGCGCCGATGTGCACGCCTGGCACGATCAACACCCGTGCCCCCAACTCGTTGGCGATGCGCGGGCCGTGGTCGTCGGAGCCGTTGTCCACCACGATCAATTCACATGCCAGGCCTGCCTGGCGGGCGGCTTCCTGCGCCGCTTGCAGCGTACGGCCGATGTGCCGGGCCTCGTTGTACATCGGGATGACAATGCTGACGCAGCTCATGGACGAGCCTCCTGGGGCGCGGCCTGCTCGGCGTCGTAGCGCAACACACTGGTGAGGGCGAGCATGATCCACAGCAACTTGTGGTTCGGCGCACTGAGGAACATCAGGAACAACGCCAGCGAGAGGAAACTCATGCCCAGGTGCGTCAGCAGGTCCGCTTGCGCCCAGTCCCGCCGCTGCAGCCAGAGCCGACGGGCGTGCAGCAGGTTGTACAGGCCAAGGCCGATCATGGCGACGAACATCAGCCCGCCGGGGACGCCGATTTCGCTGAAGATTTCCAGGTAGGTGTTATGGGCCCGGCGATACAGGTCACTCAGTTTGCGGTTGGCTGAGAACGCCTTGGCATAGCCGGTGGGCGCGTAGTGCAGGGGAAAGGTCCCGGGGCCTGAGCCGAGCATCGGGTTCTCGCGGATCATCTGGCTGCCGACCAGGATGTACGAAGCACGGCGGCCCAGGGATTCGTCCTGGTGGGCGCTGGCGCCGGCACTGAGGATGCTCAATGACTGGATGCGCGCGACATAGCCGGCCGGCATCACGGCGATTGCCAAGGGAATCAGCAATGCCAGCCCAAGCATGGCGAAGCCCAGGTGCCGTGGACGGATACGCGGCAACTGCGCGCGGTAGTGATACAGGCCGATCATCAGGCTGAGCATCAACACCACCAGCCCCGAGCGCGATTCGGTCTTGGTCATGCCGCCCAGCAGCAGGATGAAACAGCCGCCCCAGAACAACCGGTGCAGCAAGCTTGGGCCGCGCACCACCAGCAGCAACGCCAGCGGTACGGTAAAGGCGATCAGCAGGGCGAAGGTGTTCGGGTCTTCCAGCAGGCCGGACGCGCGGCCCTGGTCCTGGTACTTGGCCGAAAACATCGCCAGCACGCAGGTGGTGGTGACGCTCAAGGTCATCAGTCGGCAGAACAGGTTCAGGTTCAATTCACGACCGATCAGCAAGGTGATCACGAACAGGATCAACCCCACCGTCAGCTCGCGAAAATGGGTCGTGGACAGGCCCATGTTTTCCGACAGCAACAGGCTCAGGCCGTACAGCAGCATGAAGCCGATCAGCGGCCGCCAGATATTGCTGCGCAGGCGCGTCCCCGGAATCTGGTGCAAGGCCAACTGCAACATCAGGATCATGATCAGCGCCAGGCCAAAGAATTTGCTGCCGGAAAAGGCGCTGTCCTTGAACAGGCCTTCGAACGGCACCAGGGCGGCAATGCCCAACAGGCCCCACATGGGCTTGCGGTACAGCACGGCAACGCCGACCAGACCGAACACTGCGCCCGGCGCCAGGAACGGATACGGGCTGGCCAGCAACGCCAGGCACACCAGGCCCAGCAGACTGATGATCGAGAGTGGGACAATCATGAGCGGGCCTCCCGTGCCGTGCGGATGTAAAGCTGCGACCAGCGTTCGGCCAGCGTGCGCAGGTCGTAGCGGTCCCGTTGGGTGCGGCGCGCGTTGTCGGCCAGGATCCGCGCCAGGGGCGGTTCGCTGAACAGCGTTTCGATCTGCGCCGCCAGTTCCGCGCTGTCGGCCGGTGCCGCGAGCAGGCCGTTATGGCGGTCCTGCAACACGTCGGGAATGCCGCCGACGCCGAACGCCACCACCGGCACGCCGGCCTGCATGGCTTCGAGCAGAATCATCGGCGTGCCTTCGGTGCGTGAGCTGATCACCAGGGCGTCGAGGCGACTCCACCAGGCGTTCATGTCGGTCTGGTAGCCGGGCAATTCGATGCGCGTGGGCAGTCCGGCATCGGTGATGCGCTTGAGCAGCGCCTGGCGTTCCGGGCCGTCGCCGAGCATCACCGCGTGCAGCGATGAATGCTTCTGGCACAGCGGGATCATGGCGTCGAGGAACAGGTCCGGGCCTTTCTCGCTGCTTAAGCGGCCGACGTAGCCGACCCGCCAGCGTTGCTTGTCGGCGCGATGGGCCAACGGCGTGCTGGCTGCTGGCAGGCCATTGGGGATGACATCGAGTTTTTCCGCCCGCACGCTGGCCCGGCGATGCAGCGTGGCGATGCTCTCGGCCACGCAAACGACCCGCTTGACCGAGGCGGTGCGGCACAGTTGCAGGCTCAGCCAGGTATAGAAACGCTGCTTGGGGCTGCGCGGCGTGAAGCCATGCTGGGTGATTACCAGCGGCAGGCGCAACAGCGTGGCCGCCGACCAGCCGAACAACAGCCCCTTGAAGTTGTGGGTGTTGATCAGTGGTCGCTCGTCCCGGCGCTGGCGCAGGTGCTGCAACAGCTCGGCCCAACTGGCGCAATGACGACAATCGACCCCGGCCTGGCGAAAACGCGTGATCAAGGTCGGTGGCGCCGCCAGGAACAGCACCTGGTGCTGGCCGGGCGTCGCCAGGCAATGATCGAGCAGCATCCGCTCGGCCCCGTAGAAGCCGCCGCTGTCGAGCAGATGAATGATCGACAGGGGGCTGCTGTGGCGGGTCGGGCCGAACGGCGCGTTCAATTTCGCACCCAATGGACAAGGCTGGGCAGGCTCCAGTTGCGGTGCGGGTTGACCCGGTCGGGGGACTGCTCGTTGATCACCAACAGCACCGGCACATCCAGTTGCTGGGTGATTTGCGCTGGGTGCTTGAAGCGATGGTCGAAGAACTCACGCACATAGACCAGGGCGATCGCCAGCAGCAGGCCGCTGAACATGCCGAAGGCAATGATCAGCATCGGCTTGGGAAAGGCCGGGGCGGTCGGTTCGAACGGTGGGCTCAGGACCCGCGCGTTGGACAGGTCGGTGTCCAGCGAGCGCGCGGTGCTGGCTTCGGCGAAACGCTGGGCATAGGTGGAGAACGCCGCATGCAGGGCGTTGATCTCGGTGTCCATCTGCCGCAGCTTGCTTTGGGTTTCCTGCAACTGGTGGATGCGCCCCTTGAAGGTGGCGATACGCTCGATCTTCTGATTGATCACCGAACTGACCACCGCCAGGTCGGTGGTGCGCTCCTGGATGCGGTTGTTCACCACTTTCAGGAACTGCTGGCGTGTGCGGATGATCTGCTCCCGGGCCAGCAGCATCGGTTCGCTGCCGGGCTGGAAGATCGCCAGGTCATTCATGTAGCGGCTGACCTGGCTGGTCAGTTGCTCGCCCAGTTGCCTGATTTCCCGGTCTTCGAAGGCAATGTTGTCCACGGTGGTGGTGAAGGTGAACGGGAAGGTGTAGTCGTTGAACCGCGAGCTGTTCGCTGCGGCGAGACTGGTCTTGAGGTAATCGAGCCAGCGTTGGCTTTGCAGCAGGCGATCCTGGTACAGGTTCAGGGCCTGTTCTTCGGTGTTGATGGCGTTCAGGCGGAAAGTGATTTCTTCCTTGGGGTCGGATGAACCGATGTTTTCCAGCAGCCCCAGGCGGGTGCCTTCCAGGCCGTCGAGACGGGTCTGGTATTGGGCTTTCTTCTGCTCATAGAACGTCTGCGGCATTTCGATCGATTGCAGGTCCTGGCGGCTGCTGAGGTAGTTCTGCAGCAGTTGCGCCACGAACCGGGTGCCTTGGGCCGGGTCGCCGAAACTGTAGACGATGGAGATGACGTTGGAGCCGGGCAGGGTCTCGATCTTCAGGTTTTCGATGGCCTCTTCGGTCAGCGTATCGAGCACGGTGTCGCGCACCGGATCGACCTCTAGCCCCAGGCCATCGCGCAGCGGGTTGATGACGTACTCGCGCAGCGGTCGGGTGATGTAGAGCTTGAGCGGTTCGCTCACCCATTTGTTGAAAATGCCGGGGCTTGGGGTGTATTCGCCCTGGTCGCGCAGGGTGCTGATGGTCTGCCGGATCAACGCCGGCGAGCGCAGGATATTGCTCTCGGTTTCCATGTCCGCCAGGGACGGCGGGATGAAGGTCGCGTTCTCTTGGTTCAGCGACGTGGTGGCGTCGCCCTGGGAGAGTTTTTTCGACTGGACGATCACCTGGGCGGTGATATCGAAGCTCTGCTTGAGCATCAACGGCAGCACCAGGGCGATCACGGCGAAGATCAGGAAAACGCGCTTCACCCACTGCTTGTTGGCGAAGAAGATCCTGAAAAACTCATGCAAATAATTTTCCTTGGGGTTCATGATCGGTCACCTGAGTTTCAGTTGTCGCTGCCTTTGTTGTCGACGCGGTAGCCGAAGCCGAACCCGACGCCCTGGAACAGCACTACGTCGGCCAGTTGCCTGGCCGTTTCGCCGGCTTTGGCCAGTCCGGTCTTGGGCACGTACAACATGTCCTCCGGCTGCAGGTAGGCGATCTGCGAGGCGTCGCCGCTCAAGGCCTTTTCCACGTCGTAGTGACGGGCTTCGACCTGGTTGCCGTTGCGGCGCATGATCATCACCGAGTCGAGCCGGGCCTTGACGTTCGTGCCACGGGCCAGGGTCAGGGCTTCGAGAACCGAGATCGGCCGGCGGATCGCATAGGCGCCGGGTTGGGCCACTTCACCGAGTACATAGATCTCGTTGCCGGCGGTGGACTTGAGCAGCACATCCACGGTCATGTGGCCGGGCAGTTGGGCGTAGCGCTCGTTGAGGAGGGTCTCCAGCTGGGTGACGGTCATGCCTTGCAACGGCACCGAGCCAATTTCCGGGAAGCTGGCGTAGCCATCCCGGCCCACGATGATTTCCCGACTCATGCCCGTGGCCGGGTGGGTCAGGGTGTTGCGCAGGTTCGCCTCGCCGGAGAGCGGGCTGGTCACCAGGACGGTCAATTGGTTGCGATTGGGTTGGAACAGCATCTTCTGGTCATAGGCACGCTGCACCGCCAGGCGCGCCTCGTCGGTGGTCAACCCGGCGACTTTCACCGAGGTGTTGGCCCCAGGCAGTTCGATACGGCCGTCGGGCATCACCTGTTGCGTGCCATTGAGCTGGCTGGCGGCGGTGAAGTTCAGGGCAACCTGGTCGCCCGGTTGCACTCGATATGCCTGGGAGGAGGTCGTGCCGATGTGGAAGATCACATCCAGTACATCCTGGGGCCGCAAGGTCTGTTCGACCTTGGGCATGTCGGTGGCCTGGGCATTGGCCGGCGCAGCCGTGAGGATCTGCACCGGCATCGAGCGGGTATCACTGGTACTGGAGCAACCGGCAAGCGGCAGCAACAGCAGGACAAGCATTCTGGCGTTCATCTCGTCATCCTTTTGCAGGCTTACAGGTTGTTGTAGAGCCACTTGGGCATGTAGTACTTGCGGCGGTTGAACACGCTGCCCACCACCTTCGCGCCGGCCTGGGACAGGCGTTGGCGAGCGGCCTGGGCCACTTCCCAGCGGGTGTCTTCACCGCGCACCACCAGCACCACGCCGTCTACCTGGGTGCTGAGTACCAGCGTGTCGCTGGCCGAATACACTGCGTCGGCGTCGATCACCACAAAGCGGTACTGCGCCGCCAGTTGCCTGAACAGTGGGCGCAGTCGCTCGGGGCTCAGGTGCTCGGCATTGCGGCCCAGGCGCCCGTGGGGCAGCACGTCGAAGGGCAGGCTGGACGCTTGCACCACGCAGTCCTGCAACAAGGGCGGGGCGAGGCTGTTGAACAACAGGTCGGTGAAACCGCGCTCCTTGTGCAACGACAGCTGCTGGCTGAGGTTGCGCGGTGACTGGCTGGCATCCACCAGCAGCACGCGACCGTTGCTCATCTGCGCCAGTTGAGCGGCCAGCGCCATCGCGCTGGTGCTGGTGCCGGTGCCGGTGTTGGCGGCCGTCAAGAGCAGGATCCGCAGGGAAGGGTCGAGCACGGTCGAGGTCAGGTTGGTCTCGCTCGGGCTTGCTATGGTCAGGATATTGGTTGAACCGTCCATTTAACTCGCTCCGTGGCCGCTGAAAACTTTGAAGGGGGTAATCATCAGGATCTTCAAATCCAGCCACAGGCTCTGTTCAGCGATATAGCTGAGGTCCAATTCCACGCGCTGGTCGAAGTCGATATTGCTGCGCCCGGAGATCTGCCAAAGGCCGGTCATGCCGGGGTAGATGCTCAGGCGCACAAGATGGTTGTCCTTGTAGCGATAGGCGTTGAACGAGGTCGGCCGCGGGCCCACCAGGCGCATGTCGCCGGTCACTACATTGATCAGGTTCGGCAGTTCATCGAGGCTGCTTCGTCGCAGGAACCGGCCGATGGGCGTGATGCGCGGATCGTTGTCGATCTTGAAGTCGATGGCTTCGGCGCCGTGTTTGTTGAGGTGGCGCAGCGACTCCTTGAGAGCCTCGGCGTCGGCAACCATGGTGCGGAACTTGTACATGCCGAAGACCCGACCGCGATACCCGGTGCGCTTTTGCACGAACAACACGGGACCGGGGCTGGAGAACTTCACCAGCAGCGCCAGGCCCAGCAGCAGCGGGCAGAACACCAGCAGGATCGCCAGTGCGCCGAGGCAGGCCACTACGCGGTTGGTGCGCGAGACCGTCCAGGGCCGGCCGCTGTCGCGACCGGTCAACCAACCACGGCCCTGGCGGTGGATGGCCGCGTCCAGGCGCCTGCGGTGCTCCGGATCGACGCGCTTGTCGCGTCCCGGGGCGTTGATCTCGATGACTTGCTCATGTCGGGTCATAGACTCCTCCGCTGAACTTCAGCCGCGAACGGCGTATGGGCGATGGGTACTGCGTAGTAATCGAGGAACCACTGGATGAAACGACCCAGGCCGTCGTCCAGTTCGATACACGGCTTGAAGCCGGTGGCCCGTGCCAGGTCGCTGGCATCGGCGCAGGTGTTGAGCACATCCCCCGCTTGCAGGGGCAGCAATTCGATACGGGCGGTTCGTCCCAGGTGTTTTTCCAGCAGCGCGACATAGCTGCGCAGCGCCACCGGGTGCTGCCCGCCGATGTTGTAGATCTGCCAGGGCGCGCGGCTGGTGGCCGGGTCCGGTTGTTCGTGATCCAACAGTGGCGTGACCTGGGGCGCACGTTCGATCAGGCGGGCGATGCTTTCGACGATGTCGTCGATGTAGGTGAAATCGCGTTGGTGTTCGCCGTGGTTGAACAGCTGCAGCACGTGGTCTTCGGCGATGGCGCGGGCAAACTGGATCGGCGACATGTCCGGCCGGCCCCAAGGGCCGTACACCGTGAAGAAGCGCAGGCCGGTGCAGGGAATGCCGAACAGGTGGCTGTAGCTGTGGGCCATCAGTTCGTTGGCTTTTTTGCTGGCCGCGTACAGCGACAGCGGATGGTCGACGTTGTCCTGCACCGAATAAGGCGTGCGCGAGTTGGCGCCGTATACCGAACTTGAGGAGGCGTAGATCAGGTGCTTGACCGGATAGCGGCGGCAGTTTTCCAGGATGTTCAGGAACCCGGTGATGTTGCTGTCGACATAGGCCTGCGGGTTCTCCAGGGAGTAGCGCACGCCGGCCTGGGCCGCGAGGTGAATCACGACGTCCGGGCGCCGGGCCTGGAACAGTTCATCGATGGCCGGCGCGTCGGCCAGATCGATCCGCGCCAGGGGAAAATCGCCGGCCTGGTCGTTTACCCAGGTCACGCGGTCGTGCTTGAGCTGCGGGTCGTAGTAGTCGTTGAAATTGTCCAGCCCGCACACCCGATGGCCGTCGCGCAGCAGTCGCAGCACGACGTGGGCGCCGATGAAGCCGGCTGCGCCGGTGACCAGGATGTTCACGCTTGTGGCCCTGGTGTCGGAGTACCGGGCACGGTGTGGCGCAGCCCGATACCGCGATACAGCAACCCGGCGGCGGCCAGGTGTTCGGGGTTGTACAGGTTGCGGCCATCGATGATCACCCGGGCGCGCAACTTGCTGGCCAGCAGGTCGAAGTCCACCACGCGAAAATTCTTCCACTCGGTGCAGATCACCAGGGCGTCGGCATCCTCCAGAGTGTCGTCGCGGGTGGCGCAGAGGTTCAGGTCCTTGCGATAGCCGTAGAGGCGCCGGCATTCGGACATGGCTTCCGGGTCATAGGCATGGACTCGGGCGCCTTCGCGCCACAGCGCTTCCATCAGGTAGCGGCTGGGGGCTTCACGCATGTCATCGGTGTTGGGTTTGAACGCCAGGCCCCAGATGGCAATCGACTTGCCGGCCAGGCCCTCCTGGAACTGTTTCGCCAGTTTCTCGAAGAGGATGTGCCGCTGGCTGTCGTTGACGTCGGTGACGCTGCGCAGCAGGCGCAGTGGCATGCCGCTTTGCTCGGCGGTGTGCAGCAGGGCCCGCAGGTCCTTGGGGAAGCACGAGCCGCCGAAACCGCAGCCGGGGTAGATGAAGTGATAACCGATGCGTGGGTCCGAGCCGATGCCTTTGCGCACCGCTTCGATGTCGGCGCCCAGCCGTTCGGTGAGGTTGGCCAGTTCGTTCATGAAGCTGATGCGGGTGGCGAGCATGGCATTGGCGGCGTACTTGGTCAGTTCGGCGCTGCGGTTGTCCATGAACATCAGTTTTTCGTGGTTGCGGCAAAAGGGCGCGTAGAGCTCCGTCATCTGGTCGCGGGCCAGCGGGTCGGCGGTGCCGACGATGATCCGGTCGGGGCGCATGCAATCGGCCAGCGCACTGCCTTCCTTGAGAAACTCGGGGTTGGACACCACGCGCACGTTCAGCTGTTTCAGGCCTCGCCGCGCCAGTGCCTGGCGAGCGCATTCGGCCACTTTGTCGGCGGTGCCCACCGGCACCGTGGACTTGATGACCAGGGTGCGGTCGCTGTCCATGAAGTCGGCGATTTGCTGGGTGACGGCCAGCACATGGCTCAGGTCGGCCGAGCCGTCTTCATCGGCGGGGGTGCCGACGGCGATGAAAATCAGCTCGCCATGATTGACCGCGTCGCTGGCCTGGGAACTGAACGACAAGCGTCCGGCTTTGATGTTGTCTTCGAGCAAGCTGGACAACCCCGGCTCGCTGATGGTGGGTACGGCTTGTTGCAGTTGCTGGATTTTTTTCGGGTCGATGTCGATGCACAAAACGCGGTGTCCGACGTCGGCCATTGCGGCCGCCTGGATTAGCCCGACATACCCCGTACCAAATACGCTCACGTCCATTTTTGGCGCGCCTCGCAGACCGAATGATGTAACTCGGATGAAACTGTTTAGAGGGGTATAGCGCAGCTTCAGAAAAGCGTGTCAGCAAAATGACAGTTGTCAGTGTTGGCAATTCAAGTGAAGTCGGGCCTTTTGATATCAAGTCCTTGACTGTCTTAATAAAGTGGCTGTTTTATTGGGCTTTACGGGAATTTGACAAAGCGATAAACGGTAGTAATCCATAGATTTTTACATTTTGTGACGGCATTTCGTGTCATTTTTGGGGTAACTTTTTTTTGACGCATGGTTCGGGTGAAGCATTTCTTGCGCTTTGAACATCGGCTGCTAACGTGCAGGAACGAAGCGCTTTCGACAGTGCGATCCGGTCGAGGAAAACATGGCCCGTTACCTCAAGGAACTGCTGCTGGTTCTGTACCTGCTCAAGGGATACGACTATTACCTCGACCGTCTCGACGCGTTGGGCTTGGGCTTGGCAACCTTGCTGTTCGGCACCATGTTTGTGCTGTTGGTGCTGGCGCTGTGGATGAGCGCCTACATACGCCAGACCTTGGTGAGGCATGTGTTTGCCTTGGCGATGTTTTTTTCAGCGGTGTTTTTCGAGGTGTACACCCGGGTCACGGACAGTTACCTGACCTATAGCCAGTTCGTTTCGCTGGTGTACTCGGGAGGATTTATCCAGGAGGCGGCCTATCAGTACCGCGAGGTGATTATCAGCGCGGTGATCAGCGGCTTGCTGCTGTTGTTCGGCATCGCGCTCAAGCCTCAAAGGTCGCTGCGGTTGCCCGGCTACCTGCCCATGGCGGCGCCCGTGTTGGGCGTGTTGTTGCTCAGTGGCGTGTTGTTCGTGCGGGCAGGCGAGGGTGCACGCGGCCTGCCGGTGATGTACACGCCCTTGGCCTATTTGAATCTGTTTGCCTACGAGTCCTTGCACAACACCGTCGGCCCCCGGGAGCCGGTCACCCTGGTACGACGATCGTCTATGATCGAGCAGGATATCGTGCTGATCATCGATGAAAGCATTGGCGGCAATTACCTGGATATCAACACGCCGTTCGGCGTGCACACCGGCCTGAAGACGCCGCCCGAGGGCGTGGATGTCTTCAATTTCGGCTATGCGGCCTCCATCGCCAATTGCAGCGCCGACACCAACGTCACCCTGCGCTACGGCGGCACGCGCACCGACTACGTGCGCATCAACAGCACCCGACCGTCGATCTGGCAGTATGCCAAGAAGGCCGGTTTGCGTACCGTCTACATCGACGCCCAGCGCACCGGCGGCTACCTGCAGAACCTGATGACCGAACTGGAAAAACAGGACATCGACGAATTCGTCCAATTCGACCAGGCCAGCGTGCGCGACCGTGACATGGCGGCGGCGGCGAAGTTGATCGAGCTGTTGGGCGACAACCAGGCCGAGCTGGTGGTGGTCAACAAAGTGGGGGCGCATTTCCCGGTACACGACAAATACCCCGACGACTTCATGAACTACCGCCCAGCCTTGCCGCGAGGGCAGTTCCAGGACGTGGTCGACACCGGCAGCCGCGACGGCTTCAATGGCCAGAAAGATGATTGGCTGTTGTACCGCAACGCCTACCAGAACACCTTGCTGTGGAACGTCGGCGAGTTCTTCAAGCGAATCTTCCAGCAGGCTGATTTGAGCCATGCGGTGTTGATCTATACCTCCGACCACGGCCAGGACTTGCACGAGCGCGGCAACCCCGGGCTCAACACCCATTGCGGCGGTGACCCGGTGGCGGAGGAGGGGTTGGTGCCGTTGGTGGTGATCCAGGGCGCGCAGTTGCATGCCCTGGACTGGCGCCGAGCCTGGGCACAGAACAAAGATCGCTCCAGCCACTACAACATCTTCCCGACGCTGTTGCAGTTGATGGGGTACGAGCCGGCCGGGGTTGAATCGGCCTATGGGAAATCCCTGAGCCAACCAACCGATGATGATTTCACTTTCAACTATCGCTTTAATGCGCGGTTGGGGGCGAAACCGGCTTGGAAACACATCGACTTGGGCGACATCGTGACACCGCAGTCCGGCCAGGTTGAGATGGCGGAGGGGCATTGACTGGTGCTGAGCTCTTGTTGATTGAGTACATATCCATTGCTGCGGTAACGGCCACTTAGGGTTTCGCCCTTACGGCGACTCACTTTTTTTCAGACGCCAAAAAAAGTAAGCAAAAAAGGCTTGCCCCACCACTTGGCACCTCGCCTAGGCTCGGTGTGCCCGAACGAAGGCATTGCTCCGTGGGCCGCCGCGAAGGGCCATCCATGGCCCAGCGCGGCTAACCCGGCATCCATGCCGGGTTGCCCACTGCGCAATGCCTGCGTTCGGCCAGCGTGGTTAACGGGGCGCCGAAATCAACGTCCACCGCGAGGCGGCCTGGTAGCCGACCTGGCTCTCCTGGTCGTACACCCGTCAAATCTGTGGGAGCAAAGCTTGCTCGCGATAGCGGTGGCTCAGTCACATGGATGTTGGGCTTGCTGGCCTCATCGCGAGCAAGCTTTGCTCCCACAGGGGACTGGGTGCACATGGATTTTGTGCCTGCTTGATCCAGTGTGGGAGCGGGCTTGCTCGCGAAGGCGGCTCCATTGCCAATGAAGAGGTTGAATGTGCCGGCCTCATCGCGAGCAAGCCCGCTCCCATAGGAGAAACGCGGTCCCACCAAGAACCAGGTCGGCTATAAGGCCGCCTCGCGGTGGACGTTGATCTCGGCGCCCCGTTAACCACGCTGGCCGAACGCAGGCATTGTGCAGTGGGCATCCCGGCATGGATGCCGGGATAGCCGCGCTGGGCCATGGATGGCCCTTCGCGGCGGGCCCACGGAGCAATGCCGGAGTGAGGGCATGCCGAGCCTAGGCGAGGCACCGAGTGGTGGGGCAGAAGCGCTTTGGTTACTTTCGACTGGGCCGGCTTCCGCGCTTTTCGAAAGTGACCCGCCGTCAGGGCGGAACCATAAGTCGCCGTTACCGCAGCAACGGATATACACCCCCACCCGACGAGCAAATACCAAGGCTCGCCAGCGGCATGGGGGACGCACAGCAGTATTGGCCGATGGGGCCAGCCCCTCAACTCCGCTATCCTGACCCCCACGTTCATCCATCGAGCCTTTTCATGCTTGAAGTCCGCGATGTTTTCAAAAGCTACCCCACGCCCCAAGGCCCATTACCGGTGCTGCAAGGCATCGACCTGACGCTGATGCCCGGCAGCAGCCTGGCGCTGATGGGAGAGTCAGGCAGCGGCAAGAGCACCCTGCTGCACCTGGTCGCCGGGCTGGACAAGGTCGATCGCGGCAGCATTCGCAGTGGCGAGTATCGGCTCGATGGCATGAGTGAAAGCCAGTTGGCGAATTGGCGACGCACGGAAATCGGCCTGGTGTTCCAGCAGTTCAACCTCATCAGCAGCTTGTCGGTGGAGGACAACCTGGCGTTCCAGGCGCGTCTGTGCGGCCGTTATGACGCAGCGTGGCAAGCCCATCTGGTGCAGCGGCTCGGGCTTTCAGCGCTGCTGCGGCGTTATCCCGAGCAACTGTCCGGCGGCCAGCAACAGCGGGTGGCGCTGGGGCGGGCGTTGGCCTCGCGACCGCCCTTGTTGCTGGCCGATGAACCCACCGGCAGCCTCGACGAAGCCACCAGCGACGAAGTCCTGCAACTGCTGCTGGAACTGCTGGAGGGCAGCCCCACCAGCCTGCTGATGGTGACCCACAGTCCACGGGTGGCGGCTCGCCTGGCCCAGCGCGTGGTGTTGCACGGCGGGCAGTTGGCGCAGGTGGCCCAGGGGTGATGATTTTTCGCCAGACCCTCAAGGCCCTGCTCAGCCATTGGCGCCAGCACCCGGTGCAATTCTTCAGCGTGCTGACTGGCCTGTGGTTGGCCACCAGCCTGCTCACCGGCGTGCAAGCGCTGAACAGTCAGGCCCGGGACAGCTACGCCCGGGCCAGCCAATTGATCGGCGGCGAACCCCAGGCCAGCCTCAGTGCACCCGGTGGCGGCACCTTCCCCCAGCAATGGTTTGTCGAGCTGCGGCGTCAGGGCTGGCCAGTGTCGCCAGTGTTGCAGGCTCGAGTGCTGCTCAAGGACCACGAGGATCAGCGCCTGCAACTGATGGGCATCGACCCGGTGTCGTTGCCGCCCGGTGCCGCGCTGGCGGGGCAGGCGCGGGAGATGACCGAGGTGGTGGCGTTCTTTACCGACCCCGGCCGTACCTGGATCGCCCCGCAAACCTTGCAAGCCCTGGGGCTGACCGAGGGTGACCGACCCCAGAGCGTCGATGGACAATCCCTGCCACCGCTGCATGCCCAGGAGGACATGGCGCCGGGCGTGCTGTTGATGGACATCGGTTTTGCCCAACAGGTACTCGGGTTGCCGGAGCAACTGTCTCGACTGTTGTTGCCTGCCACGTTCAGCGCCGCATTACCGCAAGCGTTCAACGGTCGCCTGCAACTCAAGCACGCTGATGAAGAAAACAACCTGTCGCGCCTGACCGAAAGTTTTCACCTGAACCTCGATGCCTTGGGGTTTTTATCCTTTGTGGTGGGTCTGTTCATCGTTCACGCGGCCATCGGCCTGGCCCTGGAACAACGCCGCAGTCTGTTGCGGACCCTGCGCGCCTGTGGCGTCAGTGCACGGGTGCTGGTCACCAGCCTGACCATCGAACTGGGCGCGTTGGCCTTGCTGGGCGGGATCGCCGGGGTGCTCAGCGGCTATTGGCTGGCGAGCGTGTTGTTGCCCGATGTCGCGGCGAGCCTGCGGGGTTTGTACGGCGCCGAAGTGGCCGGGCACTTGAACCTCAGCCCGTGGTGGTGGTTCAGCGGTGTCGGCCTGAGCCTGCTCGGTGCACTGCTGGCCGGCGCTGACAGTCTGCTGCGCGCGGCGCGCCTGCCCTTGCTGGCGCTGGCCAACCCCCAGGCCTGGCATCAGGCCCATGCCCGCTGGCTGCGACGCCAGGGGTGGGTGGCGACAGTGGCGGTGTTGATTGGCGCATCGGCGTTGATCTGGGGCGACAGCCTGGCCAGCGGTTTTGTCCTGATGACGGCCTTGTTGCTGGGCGCGGCGCTGGCCTTGCCGGTGTTGCTCAACAGTGCGCTGAAGCGGTTGTTGAGCCGCAGCCGCTCGGTGCTCGGGCAGTGGTTTCTTGCCGATTGCCGCCAGCAATTGCCGACACTGAGCCTGGCGTTGATGGCCTTGTTGCTGGCGCTGGCGGCGAACATCGGCGCTGGCAGCATGACCGCCGGTTTTCGCCAGACGTTCAGCAATTGGCTCGAGCAACGGTTGACCGCCGAGTTGTACATCAACCCGCAAACCCCGGCCCAGGCAAACGAACTGCACACCTGGCTCAAGCAGCAACCGGCGATCACTGCCGTCGTTCCCCTCTGGCAAGTGTCGGTCCCGTTGCAGGGCTGGCCGACGGACATCCACGGCATCATCGATCACCCCCACTATCGACAGCATTGGCCGCTGCTGGAATCGGCCGGCGACAAGCCGTGGGAGCAACTGGCCGCCGCCGACACCCTCATGCTCAGCGAACAACTGGCACGGCGTCTCAAGGTGAGTATCGGTGATCAGTTGACCCTGCCGACACCTCAGGGGCCATGGGCACTGCGCATCGTGGGCATCTACGCCGACTACGGCAATCCCAAGGGCCATGTGCTGGTCAATGCCGACCACTTGCTGGCGCACTGGCCGAACCTGACGCCGAACCGTTTCAACCTGCGCATCGAACCGTCCGCGATCCCGGCGCTACTGACAGCGTTGCAAGGCCGGTTCAGCCTGGATGACAGCCGCATCGTCGACCAGGCCCGGCTCAAGGGCTGGTCGACCCAGGTGTTCGAACGCACCTTCGCCGCCACCGCCGCCCTCAACAGCCTGACCCTGGCGGTGGCCGGCGTGGCGTTGTTCATCAGCCTGCTGACCCAGAGCCAGAGTCGCCTCGGTCAGTTGGCGCCGCTGTGGGCGCTGGGGGTGACGCGTCGGCAGTTGATGCTGCTCAACCTCGGCCAGACCTGGCTGCTGGCGTTGCTGACATTGGTCCTGGCGTTGCCGCTGGGCATCGCCCTGGCCTGGTGCCTGGACACGGTGATCAACGTGCAGGCCTTCGGTTGGCGCCTGCCGTTGCGGGTGTTCCCGTTGCAACTGGTGCAGTTGCTGGCCCTGGCGATGCTCGCCACGCTACTGGCATCGGCCTGGCCGCTGTATGCGCTGTACCGCACGCAGCCGGCGGATTTGCTGAGGACCTTTGCCCATGAAGATTAGAGTCGGCGTGTTGTTGCTGCTGGCGTTGCTCAGCGGTTGTGATGACTCCGCGCCAGCGCAAAAAGGCTTTGCCGGCCTCGGCGACCAGGCTGTCGCGTTCACGCCGGTTGTGCCTGGGCGGGTGTTCAGTTTCCCCGCCGACCATGGCCTTCATGACGGTTTTCGCATCGAGTGGTGGTACGTCACCGCCAATCTCCAGGACGCCCAGGGGCATGAGTTCGGCGTGCAATGGACGTTGTTTCGCAGCGCCTTGAATGCCGCGCCCCAGGCCGGTGGCTGGCGCAACCAGACCATCTGGCTCGGCCACGCGGCGGTCACCTCCGCCACCGTGCACCATGCCGCCGAGCGTTATGCCCGAGGCGGGGTGGGGCAGGCCGGGGTGCAGGCGCTGCCCTTCAAAGCCTGGATCGACGATTGGCAATTCGGTACCCAGGCTTCAGGGGCCGAGCCGTTGGCGGACATGCAATTGAAGGCGCGCGACCCACGCTTCAGCTATGCATTGCGGCTGACGTCGAGCCGGCCGCTGGTGTTGCAGGGCGAGCAAGGTTTCAGCCAGAAATCCGAACAGGGGCAGGCGTCGTACTACTACAGCCAGCCGTTCTTCCAGGCCAGCGGTGAATTGGAAATCGATGGCCAGCGTTACACGGTCAGCGGCCCGGCCTGGCTCGACCGCGAATGGAGCAGCCAGCCCCTGACCGCAAACCAGACCGGCTGGGACTGGTTTTCCCTGCACCTGGACAACGGCGAGCACCTGATGCTCTACCGCATGCGCCATAAGGAGGGCGCGCCGTATCTCACCGGCACCTGGATCGACGCCCAGGGCCAAGCGCAAACCCTGCACGCCGGGGAAATCAGCCTGGTGCCCCAGGACACCGCCAAGGTCGCCGGGCGCTCGATGCCGATAGGCTGGGCGATCAAGATCCCCAGCAAACAACTCGACATCACCCTCCACGCGCTCAATCCCAATGCCTGGATGAACCTGCGCATCCCCTATTGGGAAGGACCGGTGCGACTGCGTGGCAGCCAGGGCGGCACCGGTTACCTGGAAATGACCGGCTACTGAGAATCGCCGGAACTCCCCGCGAACGTCGACCCTCATAGTTTATGAACGTCTCGCAGGAGCCCGTCATGAGCGATGACCTCAAACTTGCGTCGCTGGCCGATTGGCAGCGATTGTTCGACGACCAGGCCTACTGGCAGCAGTCCCCCGATGCCCACTTCACCGAGCTGATGCGGGTGGCCAATGACCTGTTCGGCCAGGGCGCCATCGACCTGGCGCAGTGGCAGGCCTTGAAGACCAGGGCCGAGCAACTGCACCAGCGCTCTCCAGATGCCAACGTCGCTGAAGAAGTCGCCGACCCTGACGCCTGACCTCAGGCCTGAAAGATTCAAGGAGTTCGCCATGCAGCAACGCCCCGACCAAACCCGGCAAAACCCCGACGCCCCGGCATTGCCTGGTGAAGTGGAACGCGATAATGACGCCTTGCGGTCCAATGACCCGGCCAAGCGCAAACAACAGCACGGCGACCCTGAGGCAGGGGATACCGATGCACAGAAAACCGGTCGGCGTGGCTGAGGTTTGTCACGTCGACCGGCATTAAAAACAGTTTTTTAATGACTGTTTAATTTTCCTGCATGGATAACTTTTTTGTATTTGTCCATGTTTTGTATAAGTGTTTACGCCGCTAGCGCAGGAGTTGCCATCCAAACACTGTTGGCTGGGAGCTTGCCCGCTGGATGCGAAGAAGATATGTGTACGCTGCGTAGGAGCTGTCGAGTGCAACGAGGCTGCGATCTTGCCCCAGGCACTTGAGTCCCAAGCGAAAGATCAAAAGATCGCAGGCTTCGCCAGCTCCTACAGAAATATGAAAGGCTTCAATGTTAAACAATTATTTAAACAGGCTCGCGGACATATTCTGAAAGTTCCATTATTATTATTCGCGTTCGCCCAGTGTCAGGCTCTTTACCAGTGCATGGATTGCCGAGGCCATCGCACTGGGCGAACACCACCCTGAATCAACAACTATCGATTATTTTCAACTGCACATCGACCCGCAGAATTGGCCGATGCGTGAGTGGTTACCTCCGATTCAACCAGCGGCCGGCGAGCGCCAGTCATCGGAGCCCGAGGTGCCGCTGACTTCGTGGGTCCAAGTGATTTTGCGGTATGTGAAGTGCACGTCCTCCAGATGGGTGAAGTGTGAATTTTCTGGGTTCTGGCAGTTGAGCATGTAGTCCTTGATATCGACGATGATCGCGTCCTCCAACGTGGTGGTGTAGTAGTGCTCTTGGCTGCCTGCGGCCGAAGTGCGGTACCACTGGATCTTGACTTCCTTCAGCCGTTCGCCGCTCGTTAGGGCGACCTGAAGCAGTGGCGAAGCTTTGTCGAATACCTTGGTGATGATCAGGGGTTTGTGTATGCGCTGACCGGTTGGCTGGCCGGACTGCGGATCGCGAGGGATGGTCACTTGGTGCTCGAAAGCCTGCACCATGACCTGATCTTCATGACCCTCTTGGTAGGTGTTGCCCACTGAATCGGCGGTAAACGCACCGGCGGTGATCAGACCTTGTTTGGTGCCCTCAACGGACATGTACGCGGGAGTTGCCAATGGATGCTCTCCTTCCTGGATAACGATAGGACCTGGGACGGGAGTCGCCCCGAGGTGGCCTCACGGATATCAAGAGCTATGCCATCTTTTAAAAACCTATATATATCAATAGGTTGATCTTATATCGGGAAGCGTCTCCCTGCAGGCAAGCGAGAAAGCGCTCAAAGGCTTGCCCGGCCCATTGCAGCGCCTCGCGACCCGATCAGACACCGCGATACCCGGGTCGGCAGGCCAAGAAAGGCGCGCCGCGCGCACGCCTATCAGGCAGTTTTTTGCCGTTTTGTCCTTCGGCTTATTCCTACACGCCCAATGCAGCCCTGCACTCATCGATGGAGCGCTGTTGTGTCTGGGCGTATAAACCCAGCTCATCAATGGTCGCTCGCCCCAGCGCCTCTTCGAAGGCCTGACGGTTGGACTGGCCGGCAAAATGACTCTGGGCGGCATCGCCGAGGTTCGACTGGAAAATACCGGCGGCACTGACGGGCAGGAAGTCCTCGTACATCAAGGGTTCGGCGTGCAGGTATTGCTGCTCGAGCAAGTGCTCCAAGGAGGCCGCTTGTGCAAGGGTGCCCTTGGCGGCGAGGCCCTCGGGCGTGACGAAATAGCGGAAATACGCCAATGCCTGTCGGCGCAGTTCGTCGTGGTTGTCAGGGAATTCGACAAAGTGTTCGGCCATCAGTTGGTTGTAGCGTTCGGCGTTGGCTTCGTTGGGAAACGCCCCCAGCGCATCGCGCGCGGCGTTCAGCAATCGATCGTAGAGCGCGCGGCCCTTGGGCGTGAGGGCCGCGCCACGTTGCTCGATTTCACCGAAGCGGGCGCTGTGGCTGCCTTGGGTCTGGGTCTGGTCGGTGAAGGCGACGGGTTCGTCGAGTGCCTTGAAACTGGTCTGGCGCAGCAGGATCGGGCATTGGCGACGGGGTGGGCCTTCGATCACGGCCTTGGGGGTAATGCCGTGCACGGGCATACGGGCCTGGACGATGTCGATGTCCAGGGTACGCGGTGTCAGGTGATTGATGTGCGGGCCCTTGAACGCCACCACATCGGCGATCAGGCGATGTTGGGCGCTCAGTTGCCGGTACTGTTCGGCGGTGACGGTGGCGCTGTGGTGCCAGCGAAAGGTTTCCAGAGCCTGTAGGACGAAGTCCTCAGCCTGGGATTCGCTCAGGCCACCCTGGTGTTCGGCCAGCTCAATGAGCTCAAGGGCCCTGGGGGTGAAGATCTGCCGTTTGGCCAACACCGACTCGGCAAAGGCCCGAAGCTCGGCGTTCTCGATCAGTTCCAGGCGCAGCAGCGAGGTAAACACCCGGAACGGACTGACCTGCAACGCGCTTTCGTGCACGGCGCGGAAGGCGGTGGAATGCACCGGCACCCCGGCAGGCGTGAGGTCGTAGTAGCCCACCGGCTGCATGCCCATGACCGCGAACAGGCGCCCCAGGGTCGCCAGCTCGGCGGCGGTGCCGACGCGGATCGCGCCGTGGCGTTCCAGGTCCAGGCGCTCGAGTTCGCCGGTGCTGCGCAGGTGTGCGGCCAGGACCGGGTCTTCGGCCAGCACTTGGGCGTTGGTGTGTTCCACCAGCTTCATCAGCGCGCCATACAGCGGCACCTCGTCGCGGTACATGTCGGACATCGCTCTGGAGAAGCGTTGGCGGATCAGGTCGGGGCTGACGAAGCTCATCGTAAGAATTCCTGGCGAGGGCTGTGGGAAAGTTGGACGAAAGATCGCAGCCTTCGCCGGCCCCGGCAAACGAAGAATCTTCAGGACTTCATTCTGCCAGGGACTGATCCACCAGCTCGATCCAGTGCCGCACGGGCGTGCGACCGGCGCCGTCGAGGTGGTTCTGGCAGCCGACGTTGGCGGTGACGATCAGCTCCGGCTGGCCGCTTTCCAGCGCATTGAGGCGGTTGTCGCGCAATTGCCGCGCCAGGGCGGGCTGGGTCAGCGAATAGGTGCCGGCCGAGCCGCAACACAAATGGCCGTCGGGCACCTCGGTGAGGTTGAAACCCAGTCGCGTCAGCAGCGCCTCGATGCTGCCGCCGAGTTTCTGCGCGTGCTGCAAGGTGCAGGGGCAATGCACGGCAATGCGCTGGTTCCTGGCCGCGCAGATCTGTTCCAGCGGTTCCTTGCCGAGCACTTGCACCAGGTCCAATGCCCGTTCGCTTACTTGTCTGGCCTTGGCGGCATAGCTGGGGTCATGTTCCAGCAGGTGCCCGTAGTCCTTGATGAACGCGCCGCAGCCGCTGGCCGTCTGGACAATGGCTTCAGCACCGTTTTCCAAGTGCGGCCACCAGGCGTCGATGTTCTGTCGGGCGCGGTCCAAGCCGGTGGCCTGGGCGTCGAGGTGATAATCCAGCGCGCCGCAGCAGCCGGCCTGCGCACAAGGGATCACGCTAACGCCGAGTCGATCCAGCACCCGCGCTGCCGAGGCATTGGTGTTGGGCGACAGGCCCGGTTGCACGCAACCTTCGAGCATCAACACCGTACGCCGATGCCGCAGAGGCGGGCGCTCGCCGTGAGGCGGGGAAGGGCGCGGCAACTTCGCGGTCAGGTTCGTCGGCAGCAGCGCACGGAACACTGTCCCAAGGCGCAGCAAGGCCTTGAACCGCTCGGGGCTGGCGGCCAGGCTGCGCAGCCCCAGGCGCAGCGCGCGTTGGCCGGTGGCGCGCGGTACAGCGTGATCGACCACCTCCCGGCCGATGTCCAGCAGGTTGTGGTAATCCACGCCGGACGGGCAGGTGGTTTCGCAGTTGCGACACGACAGGCAGCGATCCAGGTGCAGTTGGGTGCTGGCCGTCGCCGGCTGGCCTTCGAGCACCTGCTTGATCAGGTAGATGCGTCCGCGCGGGCCGTCCAGTTCATCGCCGAGCAATTGGTAAGTGGGGCAGGTGGCATTGCAGAAACCGCAATGCACGCAACTGCGCAGGATCCGTTCGGCTTCGTCGGCGCGGGGCAGATTTTTGCTTTCCTCACTAAACCGAGTCTGCACGCTAGAACTCCGGATACATCCGACCAGGATTGAACAGCCCCAAGGGATCGAGCTGGGCCTTGAGTTGCCGGTGATAGCGCAGTAGCGCCGGGGCCAGTGGCTGGAACGGTGTGTCGCTGGCCCCCTGACGATAGCAGGTGGCATGGCCGCCGACTTCATGGGCCAGGGCTTGCACCGTGTCGGCCTCGGTTTTCAACCAGCGTTGGGCGCCGGCCCAGTCGATCAACTGCGCGCCGGGCAGGGTGAGCGGCCCGGTATGGTTGGGCAACGACAGACGCCACAGGGGCAAGCCTTCATCGAAGAAGGCCAACTGATGTTCATTGAGTGCCGTCCAGTATTGATCGTCGATCACCTCGCCACCGAAACGCTGATGAGCGGCACTGACCGAGCCTTCGCCACCCTCCAGGCGCAGGTGCAGGCAGTCGCCGTCATGGCTGGCGGCGCTGATGGGCAGCGGCTGACGACCCCATTCGGCGAGTTTTTCCAGGGCCTCGGCGCTGTCCAGTTCCAGGCGGATACTCAGGCTGTGACGGGGTTTGGGCAGGACCTTCAAGGAGACTTCGGTGATCACCCCCAGGCAACCGAAACTGCCGGCCAACAGGCGCGAGAGGTCGTAGCCGGCGACGTTTTTCATCACCTCGCCGCCGAAACGCAGCAACGTGCCGTGGCCACTGATCAGGCGCGTGCCCAGGACAAAGTCACGCACCGAACCGGCCCATGGACGACGCGGCCCCGACAGCCCGGCGGCGACCATGCCGCCGACCGTGGCGTCGTCGCCAAATGTTGGCGGTTCGCAGGGCAGCCGCTGGCCGGCGGCGTCGAGGGCGGCAAGCAGTTCCCGCAGCGGGGTGCCGGCCCGGGCCGTGATGACCAGTTCGGTGGGGTCGTAGTGGACGATGCCACGATGGACGCGGGTGTCCAGCACTTCGCCGGCCACTTCGCGCCCCAGGAAGGCCTTGCTGTTCGAACCCTGGATACGCAGCGGCGTGGCGTTGGCCCGGGCGCGATTGACCTGTTCGAGCAGCAGGTCGCTGGCGTCCTGGTCGGCTTCGCGGCTCATCAGAAACGCTCCAGTTCGGGAAACGGCAGTTGCCCGCCATGGATGTGCATGGCACCGAATTCAGCGCAGCGGTGCAGGGTCGGGATGTTCTTGCCGGGGTTGAGCAGGCCTTGGGGATCGAACGCTGCTTTTACCGCGTGGAACAGGTTCAGTTCGTCGCTGTTGAATTGCGTGCACATCTGATTGATTTTTTCCCGGCCCACACCGTGTTCGCCAGTGATGCTGCCGCCCACCTGGACACACAGTTCGAGGATTTTCCCGCCCAGGGTTTCGGCGCGCTCCAGTTCGCCGGGCTGGTTGGCATCGAACAGGATCAGCGGGTGCATGTTGCCGTCACCGGCGTGAAAGACGTTGGCGACGCGCAGGCCATGTTCGGCACCGAGGCTGGCGATGCGCTGCAGCACCTCGGGCAAGGCGCGTCGCGGGATGGTGCCGTCCATGCAGTAATAATCCGGCGCCAGGCGACCCACCGCCGGGAAGGCGTTCTTGCGCCCGGCCCAGAAGCGCAGCCGTTCGGCCTCGTCCCGCGCCTGGCGCACCTCGGTGGCACCGGCCTGCTCCAACACCTGGCGGACCCGTTCGCAATCGTCATGGACATCGGCCTCGACCCCGTCCAGTTCACACAGCAGGATCGCTTCGGCTTCCACGGGATAGCCGGCGTGGATGAAGTCCTCGGCGGCGCGGATCGCCAGGTTGTCCATCATTTCCAGGCCGCCGGGGATGATCCCGGCGGCGATGATGTCGGCCACCGCTCGCCCGGCCTTGTCCACCGAATCGAAACTGGCCAGCAGCACCTTGGCGACCTGGGGCCGGGGCAGCAGTTTGACCGTCACTTCGGTGATCACCCCCAGCAAACCTTCGGAACCGGTGAACAGTGCCAGCAGGTCCAGGCCCGGCGAATCCAGGGCTTCGCTGCCCAGGGTCAGGCGTTCGCCTTCAATGGTGAGGATTTCCAGTTTCAACAGGTTGTGCACCGTCAGGCCGTACTTGAGGCAGTGCACGCCGCCGGCGTTTTCCGCGACATTGCCACCGATGGAACAGGCGATCTGCGACGAGGGATCCGGTGCGTAATACAGCCCGAACGGTGCCGCCGCCTGGGAGATCGCCAGGTTGCGTACACCGGGCTGAAGCCGCGCGGTGCGGGCGTCGGGGTCGATGTGCAGGATCTGGTTGAACCGCGCCATCACCAGTAACACGCCACTTTCCAGGGGTAGGGCGCCGCCGGACAGACCGGTCCCGGCGCCCCTGGCGACCACGGGCACATTCAGCCCATGGCAGAGCGTGAGCAGCGCCTGCACCTGCTCGACTCGCCTGGGCAATACCACCAGCAGGGGCGTGGTGCGGTAGGCCGACAGGCCATCGCATTCATAGGGCTTGAGGTCTTCCTCGCGGTGCAGGATCTCCAGGTCTGGAATCTGTGTCTGCAAGGTGTGAAGCAGGGCTTGTTTGTCCACCTTGGGCAAGGGGCCGTCGAGGTGTTCGTCGTAGAGGATGTTCATGAAGTCGATACCTCTGATTCGGCTCGAATTCCTGTGGGAGCGAGCTTGCTCGCGATGGCGGTGGATCAGCTTGCATCCACGTTGAATGTGTCACCGCTATCGCGAGCAAGCTCGCTCCCACATAGGGTTCATTTTGTTATTTTTGCATCGCAGTCACTGCCCCAACCCCTTGAGAAACTCCCGGTACAGCGCCGCGGTTTTCCCCGGTCGTTCGACCATGGGCATGTGGCCGATACCGTCCCAGATTTCCACCCGCAAATCGGCGATGCCCTTGCTCCACACCGGCACGCTGCTGACGTCGATCAGCCGGTCCTTGCGTCCCCAGAGTAGCAGCGACGGGGCGCTGATGTCGGCCAGGCGCGGTTCCATCGGCGGGCTGGCGCGAAAATCGACGAAGATCTCCGCCAGTTCATCGCGGCGCCGTTCGTAACGTTCGGCCATTGCCGCCAGCACCACGCTGGGCACCCAGGGCGGGGAGGCCATGGTCATTGCGTAGAACGGCGCGAAATCGTCCCGCGAGTCGACGAGGAACGGGTTATGCCCGGCGGCCAGGTGGCGTTCCATGTCGCTGGCTTCGGGGGCAGTGACGCCGGCCGGATCGATCAGCGCCAGGGTCAGCACGCGCTCGGGCGACGTGGCCGCCAGCCATGCGGCGAGGTAACCGCCCATGGAATTGCCGATCACGTGGACCTTGTCCAGGCCACAGGCGTCGAGCAATTCGATCACCCGCCGGGCCTGGGTCGGGATGTCATAGCCGCCGCCGGCCTTGAAGCCGGTTTCGCCATGGCCGGCCAGATCGGGCACCACCACCCGGTAGTCGCCGACAAAATGCCGGGCAAAGCGCAGCCAGAGATTCTTGTCGGCGCTGTAGCCATGCAGCATCAGGATGCTGCCGGACGCTTCATAGGGCCCACCTTGCCAGGTCGATACGGTCATCTCGCTGATGGGGACGGTGATCTTGTGCAACCGGTAGAGACGTGCCTCCAGCGCCATGCCCATGTCGTACAGCACATGGCCGATGCCTGGATACGTCAACCAGCTCCAGGCGATAAACACGGCAAGGACTACCCACAACACCAGCATGTTTTGCTCTCCATGGGTCAGGACAGAATGTGATCGGCCAGTCTGAGCCGACGGGTCAGATACCGTTAAGTGAAGCTGAAACCCGAGCACATCGCGATGACATGGCGCATTTGCTTTGCTACTTGCTATGACAGCCGCCGGATGACTCATGTATAGCCAAAATCCGCAGCAGGGCCCGACATTTGAAGGAGAATAAATACCCCTTCATTCAATGGTGGCTATTTGATGCTGCCCTGATAGACTCCAAGCTACCCCCCGTCCCAATGACTTGGGAAACCCGCGGTGCAGAGGTTCTTATGCAAAAAACGGGAAAAAAGGGACGGACGCTGGCCAGGAGGCTTTATATATCGCGCATTCTGGGCCTGACGCTGGGGTTGCTGTTGGTGAGTGTTGCCGTCTTTCCCCTCGAACCGGCGCCGTGGGTCTGGGGGTTCATGCTGTTCAACGGCCTGCTCTGGCCACATTTGGCCTACTGGTGGGGCCGGCATTGTTCGAGGCCGTACTACGTCGAACACCTCAATTTACTGATCGATGCGGTGCTCGGTGGCTTCTGGGTCGTGGCGATGCAGTTCAACCCGCTGCCCACGGCCGTCACGCTGGCGATGATGGCGATGAACAACGTTGCCATCGGCGGCCTGCGTTTCCTGCTTATCGGGGTGCTGGCCCAAGTGACGGGCATCATCGTGGGTGTGCTGATCTTTCCGCTGACCAGCGTGCCCATGACCAGCCCGGCGCAGATCTATGCGTGTTTGCCGTTGCTGTGCCTGTACCCAATGGCGCTGGGTTGGTTCTGCTATCGCCAGGCCTACATCCTGGGCCGGCAAAAGCGCGAGTTGTTGGCCCTGAGTCGCACCGACAGCCTGACCGGCTTGCTTAACCATGGCGCCTGGAAAGATCGCCTCAACGAGGAGTTCCAGCGCTGCCAGCGTCACCCGAATGACGGGGCAGGGCGCGGCGCGATTGCGCTGATCGACATCGATCACTTCAAGGCCATCAATGACACCTATGGCCATGTCGCCGGCGACATCGTGTTGCGCCAGCTTGGCAAGATGCTCAAGCAGAACCTGCGCGCCGCCGATGTGGTCGGGCGTTATGGCGGGGACGAGTTCTGTGTGATTCTGCCGGACCTGACGCTTCACAATGCCGTGCAGGCCATGGACGGGTTGCGCGAGCGTTTTGCGACGCTCAGCTATGAACAGAACCCGGCGCTGAAGGTGAGCCTGAGCATTGGCCTGGCGGCCTTCAACCCGGCTTATGGCGATGCGACCCATTGGCTCAATGATGCCGACCAGGCGCTTTACGAGGCCAAGACCGGCGGGCGCAACCGGGTCACGTGTTACCGGCATCGGCAGGTGTTGGAGGCCTCGGTCATTTCCCCTTGAGGTGGCCACCTGCGGTCTAGAGCCTTGGCCCATTGTCGGGTAGGGTGCCTATGGCACTCTTTCGATACGGAACAAGGATGAAATCATGATGATGACCGCTCTTCGCTCCCGTCTGGCCGTCAGTCTTGGCCTGAGCCTGGCCCTCGGCGCCTTCGCCCCCGTTGCTCTCGCGCAGCCCCATCAACAAGTCCTGAACGACGCCGAACAGTACAAGGGCGAGGCCCTGAAACTGCTCGAACGGTTGGTGAATATCGACTCTGGCTCAGGCTATGTGCCGGGGCTGACCCAGGTCGGTGATATTGCGATCGATGAATTGACGAAGTTGGGCGCCACCATCGAAAAGGTGCCTAACTCGGACGGCACCCAGCACATCCTGGCGACCCTCAAGGGCACCGGCAAGGCAAGAATCCTGCTGATGGCCCACATGGACACGGTGTTCAAGGAAGGCTCGGCCGCCGAGCGTCCCTTCCACATCAAGGATGGCCGGGCCTATGGGCCGGGGGTGATGGATGACAAGGGCGGCATCGTTGCCGGGATCTACGCTTTGAAAGTCCTCAAGAACCTCGACTTCAAGAATTACGCGCAAATCACCTTCCTGCTCGACGCCAGCGAAGAAACCGGTTCGGACGCCGCCACCGACCTGATCAAGAAAACCGCCAAGGCCCATGACGTGACCCTCAACCTCGAGCCGGGTCGCCCGGCCGATGGTTTGGTGGTGTGGCGCAAGGGCAGTGCCACGGCGCTGGTGGAGGTCAAGGGCAAGGCGTCCCACGCCGGTGTCGCGCCGGAACTGGGGCGCAATGCGGCGATGGAAGCCGCGCACCAGATTCTGCAACTGGGCAAGCTCGGCGACGCGGAAAAGAAAACCACCATCAACTTCACGGTGATCAAGGCCGGCGACCGGACCAACGTGATCCCCGACCAGGCGAGCGCCAAGGCGGATGTGCGGGCGGCGGTGCCGGAAGAGTTCGACCGCATCGAAAAAGACCTGGCCCGGGTGTCACAGGACAAGTTGATCGCCGACACCGAAGTCACCACCAGCCTCAAGCGCGGCCTGCCACCGATGCCGCAGACGGCGGAGTCGGACCGGTTGATGGCCATGGCCCAAGGCATCTATGGCGAACTGGGGCGCAAACTGACGGAAGAAGGCAGCGGTGGAGCGGCGGATGCCAGCCTGTCGGCCGGGGTCGGTACGCCGACGTTGGATGGTTTCGGCATTGTCGGTGGCAACATCCATACGCCGGAGGAATACGCTGAGGTTGAGAGTGTGGTGCCAAGGATCTATCTGCTGTCGCGGATGATCATGGAGCTGGCGGGGCGCTAACGCGCTGCCCGTTCTTTAAGGATCGAATGTGGGAGCAAGGCTTGCCCGCGATGAAGACGACGCGGTCTCCTGGGGAACCGAGGAGCCTGCATCGCGAGCAAGCTTTGCTCCCACAATGAATCCCCTCGCCACAAAGCAGGGTTCGCGTTGGCCTCTGGAGATGTTCTTAAGAGGCCAGTTCCATGTGGTGAGTCGGCTAGCGGGCTTCGACGTTGTCCAACGCTCGGTTTGCCAGCTGTCCACTCAATTCGATCAATTGCTGGATGCCCAGGGCAATATGGCGCCTTGAGCCTTCCAGATCGAAGGCCAGGTCGCTGAGCATGGCGTTGGCCGAGGCCAGGTTTTCGCTGAGGTTGGCGAGCAGGGTTTCGGTGTCTACACCATGGGCGACGGTGAACAGTTGGCCTGTATCAGCCTCGGGTTTGCTGGGTTTGGGCTTGAGGTAGTAGTCGAGGGCGCGGTCGGCGGCTTTGTCGAACGCTTTTGATGATGGATCAGTATCCGGTGGGTTCGGTGTTGGCTTGAACATGGATTGAAACTCCTTGGTAATTGGAGCCGCAACCTTTTGCTACCAAACATTAGGTGGCGGCTATACGCAGGTTGGTAGACCGGGTACCAAGGCAAACCCAGCGCGCCCAAGGGCGCCCCGCGCACAGCCGCCATAATAAATATGCCGGAGCCGTGCGCCTTAGTTTTACCCGGGCTACCAAACCCGATCGCTGATTCGTCAGCGACCCGGAAACGATAAAGCCCTGGCCCCAAGGCACACAAGCCGGCGGATTCTGGCGTAGTTGTAGGCAATGGCGCAAGGTGAGGCCGTTTGGTCTTACGCCGAGATTAATGCGATAAACATCCAGGCTTTTGTGGCGAGGGAATTCAGCGAAACGTCGCACCGCCCCGCTGTGGGAGCAAGGCTTGCCCGCGATGAAGATGACGCGGTCTCCTGGGGAACCGAGGTGCCTGCATCGCGAGCAAGCTTTGCTCCCACAGGGATTTGTGTTGCGCCGTTTGACCAGGTTCAGTAAACCCAAACCTCAACTCGCCGATTCCTGACCCGCCCTTCATCCTCACTGTTGGCCGCCACCGGCATCAATGCACCGAACCCCCGTACCTCTCGCAGTGCCACACCGTATTTGACCAGTTCACGCCGCACCGCCATGGCCCGCAGTTTGGACAGAAGGTCGGCCCGCGCCGGGTCGTCCTTGGCGTCGCCAAAACCCACCAGCGTCACGCGTCGATCGGTTTTGCCATGCTGCTTTATATAGTCGAGCACGCGGCCCAGGTCTTGATGGGCCTTGTTGTCCAGGCTGGCGCTGCCTTCTTCGAAGCGGAAGTTCACGGTCAAGCGTTGGGCGTGGCGGCTCAGGGCCTGGTAACCCTCGGGCATCAACGCATTCGGTGTGACGGCCATGGCCTGGACGGTCTGGGCGATAAACCCGTTGGCGGCGACGATGGCCTGGCCTTTGTCGCTTTGGGTGAACGCCACCAGCGCCTCGGCCCACGGATTGGTTCCCCAGGGTGGCAAGTAGAAGAACAGGCGCCGGGAAAGCGGGTAGTCCTCGGTGGCGATCAGGTGGTTGAGCGGCAGCATGGGTTGCGAAGCGCCGTCGACAATCGCCAGTGCCTTGGCCTGGCGCACATAGGGCAAACCGATGAAGCCGATGCCTTGCGGGTCCTGGCTGACAGCGTCGGACAACTGTTCGCTGGATTCGAAGCGCCGTGCTGAAGGATCCAGCCGTTTGCCCTGTCGGCCGAGGACCAGTTCCTTGAAGGTATCGTAGGTGCCGGACTGTTCATCGCGGGCATACAGATGAATCGGCCCACCGACGCCGCCCACGGCCTCCCAGGTTTTCACCTCGCCACTGAATATCCGCGCCAGTTGCACGGTATCGAGCTGACGCAACGGGTTCTGCGGATGAAGAATAATCGCCAGGCCATCAATGGCGATGACCTGCTCGGCGGTGGGACTTTTCAGGTCGCCCAGGGACGACAGTTCCTTCAGCTCGCTGTCCTTGATCGGTCGCGAAGAGGCGGCCAGGTCGGCGTTGCCCTGCTTGAGGGCGGCGAAGCCGGTGCTGGAGCCGTGGGCCGCGATGTCCACTTCCACCCGCCGGCCGTCGACGGTCTGGCCGACGATGCGCTGTTCGTTGTCGTGACCGGTGATTTCGCTGCTGACCCTGAGCAGCCCCTGATCTTCCATCAACCCCCTGACCAGGGCCGGCCCGAGCGCCGCGCCGATGGTGTTGGAACCTTGGAGGCGCAGGGCCAGGCCCTGTTCGGGAATGGGCAAACTGCCGGCCGATGCCATGAACGGCAGCCAGAGGCCGATGAAAAAGACAACGCGCAGCCGCATGCCGACACCTGCTGAACCCGAGGAAGTGCCGGAAGATTAAGTCAGTCAGGTTACTGAAAGGTGACAGGGTTGCGACTTGTCAGGCGCGGCAGGGCAATGGGGTCGCAGAATCAGAAAGTTTCTGTGGGAGCAAAGCTTGCTCGCGATGCAGGCGGCACGGTTCAACTGAAAGGCCGTGTCATCGTTCATCGCGAGCAAGCTTTGCTCCCACAGGGGTTTTGTGTGCGCCAGTCAGCTCAACTGCAGCCAGATCGGCGCATGGTCCGACGGTTTTTCCATGCCCCGCAGTTCGTAGTCCACGCCGGCGTCCTTGACCCGTGGCAGCAGGCCATGGGAGGTGAGGATCAGGTCGATACGCAGGCCGCGCTTGGGCTCGTCCTCGAAACCGCGGCTGCGGTAGTCGAACCAGCTGAAGCGGTCGGTGACGTCCGGGTTCAGGTGACGGAAGCTGTCCACCAGGCCCCAGTTCTTCAGGCGGGCCATCCATTCGCGTTCTTCCGGCAGGAAGCTGCATTTGCCGGTTTTTAGCCAGCGCTTCATGTTGTCCGGACCGATGCCGATGTCGCAGTCTTCCGGAGAAATGTTCACGTCGCCCATTACCACCACCGGCTGGTCGTTGCTGAAGCGGCTTTCCAGCAATTGCTGCAAATCGCTGTAGAAACGTTCCTTGGCCGGGAATTTGGTCGGGTGGTCGCGGCTTTCACCTTGTGGGAAATAACCGTTCATGATGGTCACCGGCACGCCGTTGGCATCGGCGAAGGTGCCCCAGATGAAGCGCCGCTGGGCGTCCTCGTCGTCGCCCTCGAAGCCCTTGTACAGGCTCAGTGGCGCCTGGCGCGAGAGCAGGGCGACGCCGTAATGGCCCTTTTGCCCGTGGTAATGCACGTGGTAGCCCAGGGCCTGCACCTCGGCCAGGGGAAATTGTTCGTCGTGGACCTTGGTTTCCTGCAGCCCGATCACGTCCGGCTGGTGCTTCTCGATCAGCGCCGCCAACTGATGGGGGCGGGCGCGCAGCCCGTTGATGTTGAAGGAGACGATCTTCATGGTCGGCTGTCCTGGCAAAACTGCGATGCTAGCTGACATGTCGGAACACGGCCAGCGTGGCAGTAGGACAAATGCACTGCTAATGTCCTTTGCATGTAGGAACGATCACGACCCTATCGGGTTCGTACTCAATAAGAGCAGGGCCTCACCGAGCCTCGCCCCAGGAGATCCAACGCCATGCCCGAGACTGCAACCGCCATCGCCGACATCCATATGCTCGACAGCGGTTATTCCCGTGAAGCCCGTTCGTTGCTGTACCAGGCCTATCGCCACGAGCCGACCTTCAGCTACCTGTTCGAATCCGAGCGTCCCGGTTATGAACAGCGGGTACGGGCCACGGTGCGTGAGCTGGTCAAGCAGCATTTTCTCCAGGATTTGCCGGCCATCGGCTTGCTGGTCAATGACCGCCTGATCGGCATCGCCCTGATCGCTCCGCCGCAGCGGCGCCTGGGCATCACCGAAAGCTGGGCCTGGCGCCTGCGCATGGTCTTGAGCACCGGTTTTCGTTGCACCCGGCGCTACCTGGAATACCACGCGGCAGTGCTGGCCTGCCTGCCGTCGGATGCGGTCCATGTATTGCCGCTGCTGGGGGTACACCCACAGTTTCAGGGCAAGCATTTCGGCGAACAGTTGCTTGAGGCGGTGCATAACTGGTGCGCGGCGGACGAGCATTCCCAAGGCGTGGTGCTGGACACCGGCAACCCGCGTTACCTTGAGTTTTATAAACGCCAGGGTTACGAGGAAATCGGCGAAGTGGCGGTAGGACCGATCCGCGAGCATGTGTTCTTCCACGCCAACCCGCAGGTTCTGCAAAGCGCAACGGCATAATCGGTCGAACTTTTGCGAAATGTCCGGCTCTATCAGGCACCTACGCTCGTGATAGCATCCGCGCCATGAACCTCTCAGGAAGAATGACCAGTGGCGCGCTCTTGCTGTCCCTCAGCTGCGCGGCGCTGGCAAACAGTGAATTGGAAGTACGGGTCAAGCCGTCCAACGATGAACTCAAGGCCAACGTAGAAGGTTACATCGGCGGTGTGGGTGATCGTGACGAGGAGGCCTTGCTGCGCTTCAGCCGTGGCGCCGAGGAGCAGGCGCGCAAGGCAGCCCAGGCGCTGGGCTACTACCAGCCGCAGATCGACAGTGAGGTCAAGGGCGGCAAGGACTCACGCCTGGTGCTGACCATCGACCCCGGCGAGCCTGTGCATTTGCGCAACGTCACCGTGCGCATCGACGGCCCCGCAGCATCGCTCAAAGCCTTTCGCGTACCCAGCAACGCCGCCCTCAAGCCCGGCGCGGTGCTCAACCATGGCCGTTACGAAGACGCCAAGCGGATCATCCAGAACCAGGCCTCGCGCTATGGTTTTTTCAGCGGGCGCTTCACCCGGCAGAAGCTGTCGGTTGACCCCCAGGCGGGCATCGCCGACATCGAACTGATTTACGACAGCGGCCCGCGCTATGCCTTGGGCCCGGTGAGTTTTGAGGGCAACACGCCGTTCGACGAAGATCTGTTGCAGCGCATGGTGCCGTTCAAGGCCGGCACGGCGTACGACTCCGAACTCATTGCAGAGCTCAATCAGGCCCTGCAATCGAGCGGCTATTTCGAAGGCGTGCGCGTGGATGCCGCGCCCACCGCCGCCACCGATAACGTGATCCCGGTGGCGGTCAAGCTCGAAACGCGCAAGCCGCGCACCATGGGTCTGGGCCTGGGGTTTTCCACCGACGTCGGGCCCAGGGCCAAAGCCAACTGGACGCGCCACTGGGTCAACCCCCAGGGCCACAGCTATGGCTGGGAAGCGGAAGTGTCGGCGCCCCGGCAGAACGTCGGCCTGTGGTACGACGTGCCACTGGACCCGCCGCTGACCGACAAGATGCGTTACGCCGGCGGTTATCAATATGAAGAACTGGCCGGCACCGACAGCCTCAGCAAGCTGCTCACGGTAGGGCCGGAATGGCACAGCAAGTTGCCCAGCGGCTGGCAGCGGGTGGTGTCGCTCAAATGGCAGCGCGAGGAGTACCGCCTCGGCGACGATGCGGGCCTGAGTACGCTGCTGATGCCGGGCGTGAGCTATTCCTACCTGCGCAGCGACAACCGCATCGATCCGCACAACGGCTACCGTTTGCAGTTCGACACCAAGGTCGCCAAGGAAGGGCTGGCTTCGGACAACAACCTTTTATACGGCACCGCCATGGTCAAGGGCCTGACCACGGTGTTCGACAAGCATCGCTTGCTGGCGCGGGCGCAGATCGGTGGCAGCGCCACCAATGGCTACAAATCCATCCCGCCGTCCCTGCGCTTTTTTGCCGGTGGCGACCAGAGCGTGCGGGGCTATGACTACCAGAGCCTGTCACCGGAGAACGCCGAGGGCGACCGTATCGGTGGTCGTTACATGGTCGCCGGCAGCCTCGAATATCAATATTCCATCGCGGAAAAATGGCGGGTGGCGACGTTCATCGACCAGGGCAACTCGTTTAACAGCCTCGAATTGCCGAGCCTCAAGACCGGCGTGGGCGTCGGCGTGCGCTGGGTGTCGCCGGTGGGCCCGATCCGCCTCGACCTGGCCCATGCGATGGACGACGACGGTGGCATCCGCTTGCACTTTTCCATGGGGCCTGAGCTGTGATGCGTGCTTTGAAGATAACGCTGCTGGCGCTCGCCGGGGTGCTGGTGGCGGTCGTGCTGGCCTTGAGCGTTGTGCTGGGCACGGCATTCGGCAGCCGCTGGGCCCTCGGCCTGGTGCCGGGGCTGACCGTGGAGAATTTTCAGGGCCGGCTGGGTGGGCAGTGGAGCGCCGATCACCTGCTGTGGCAGCAGGACGCCAGTCGGGTGGAGGTGGATCGGCTGATATTCGCCTGGTCGCCGCTGTGCCTGGCACGCATGACCCTGTGCATCGAACAGCTCAAGGCCGACCAGGTCGCCTTGCAATTGCCAGCCTCTGCCGATGAGCCGAGCAGCGGCCCGATCAGCTTGCCGGACCTGGACTTGCCGCTCGCCATCGAACTGGGCGATGTGCAGGTCGGCAGCCTGTCGTTCAACGGCAGCGAGCAGCTCAAGGGCCTGCAATTGGTTGCCCATTGGACCGCCGAGGGCATGCGGATCGATTCGGTGCAATTGCAGCGCGATGAGCTGAGCCTGAAACTCTCCGGCCTGCTGAAACCGGGCGGCGACTGGCCGTTGAACGCCGAGGGCCGGTTGACCTTGCCGGCGCCGGGCGCCACGCCCTGGGCGCTGGACCTGAAAGTCGACGGCAACCTGCTCAAGACCCTCAACCTCAAGGCTGACAGCAGCGGTTACCTGCAAGGCCAGTTGAGCGGTGAACTGCAACCGCTCGCGGACAACCTGCCCGCCAAGGTGCACATCAGCGCCGACGGCTTCAAGGCCAGTGCCGATCTGCCCGACACGTTGTTGCTCAATCAGCTGGAATTGACCGGCGAAGGCGATCTGAAAAACGGCTATCAACTGCTCGGCAAGGCGACGCTGCCCGCCGAAAAAGGGCCGGTGGCGTTGTTGCTGCAAGGCACGGTGGACGCCAATGGCGCGCAGATCGCCGGCCTGGATCTGGATGCTGGCGAGCAGCAAAGCCTGAAGCTCAGCGGCCAATTGGACTGGCGCGAAGGCCTGCGCGCCGAGGCGAAAGTCGCCTGGCTGGATTTCCCCTGGCATCGCCTCTATCCGCTGATCGACGAGCCGCAGGTGACGCTGCGCCGCTTCGACGGCGAAGTCTCCTACACCGATGGCCAATACCTGGGCAACTTCCAGGCTGCGCTGGACGGACCCGCCGGGGCCTTCAGCCTGGGCAGCCCGTTCAGCGGCGACCTGACGCAAATCCACTTGCCGCAGCTCGAGCTCGCGGCGGGACAGGGCAAGGCCGAAGGGCACCTGAGCCTGCAATTTGCCGAGGGCATTGCCTGGGACACGGCGCTGCAACTGTCGGCCATCAACCCGGCGTATTGGCTTGGCGAGTTGCCTGGGACCCTGGCCGGGCCGTTGCGCAGCAAAGGGATGATGAAGAACGACCGCCTCGATCTCGACGCGGACCTGGACCTCAAGGGCAAACTGCGTGGCCAGCCAGCGCTGTTCCAGGCCAAGGCCAGCGGCGCCGGCGAGCAGTGGAAGCTCAGCGCGCTGGACATTCGCCTGGGGGATAACCGCATCAACGGCAGTGCCAGCCTGCAAGAGAAGCTGACCGGCCAGATCGACATCAAGCTCGCACGCCTGGCTCAGCTCTGGCCGCAATTGCGCGGCCAAGTCGTCGGCCGTGTCGACGTGGCCGGCACGCTCAAGGCCCCCCAAGGCAAGCTCGGCCTGCAAGGCACGCAACTGGCCTTCCAGGACAACCGCCTGCAAAGCCTGAACCTGGACGCAACCCTCGACAGCACCCAGCGCGGCAAGCTCGACCTCAAGGCCAGCGGCATCCGCGTCGGCGAAACGTCACTGGGCGTGCTGACGGTCAGCGGCCAGGGTGATATCAAACAGCAGAAGCTCAACCTGGACCTGCAAGGGCCGCAGCTCGACACGACCCTGGCCCTCGATGGCGCGCTCGACCAGGGCAATTGGCGTGGGCGCCTGGCCAGCGGTGACGTGCAGGCCGGCGGTCAAGCCTGGCGTCTGCAAGCTCCGGCGAAACTGGAGCGCCTGGCCGATGGCACGCTCAACGTCGGCGCGCATTGCTGGCGTTCCGGTGAGGCCAGCCTGTGCGGTGAAGACCAGCGACTGATGCCGGAGCCGAAGCTGCGCTATCACCTCAAGCAATTCCCCATCGAAAGCCTGGCCCAGTGGATGCCCAAGGATTTTGCCTGGCAGGGCCGGCTCAACGCGGACCTGCAACTGGACCTGCCGGCCAGCGGTCCGAATGGCCGGGTCCTGGTGGACGCCAGCGGCGGTACTTTACGGATTCGGGACAAAGAGGGCGATAAGGCGCAATGGCTGGACTTCCCGTACCAGACCCTGACGCTCAAGAGCCGCCTGACCCCCAAGCGCATCGACACCGACCTGAATTTCGTCGGCGCCAGGCTCGGCGAACTGATGCTCCAGGCACAAATCAACCCCATACCGGCCAGCAAACCCATCAGCGGCTCGTTCCGCCTGACAGGCCTGGACTTGTCCGTGGCCCGGCCATTCGTACCAATGGTGGAAACCCTCACCGGTCACCTGAACGGCAGCGGGACCTTGTCCGGTGGTTTGCTCGCGCCCCAGGTCAACGGCAACCTGCTGCTCAGCGATGGCGAAGTGTCTGGTCCGGAACTGCCGGTCAGCCTCGAAGCCTTGCAGATGCGGGCAATGATTACCGGCGAAGCGCTGCAGCTCAATGGCAATTGGAAAAGTGGCAAGAGCGGGCAGGGCAGCTTGAACGGCAACATCGGCTGGGGCGACGCCCTGACCATGAACCTGGCCCTCAAGGGCTCGCAATTGCCGGTCACCGTCGAGCCTTATGCGGTGCTCGACGTGGCGCCTGACCTCAACATCACCATGCAGGGTGAGCGGCTTTCCATTGCCGGCAAGGTCCTGGTACCCAAAGGCGAGATCACCATTCGCGAACTGCCGCCGTCCACCGTCAAGGTCTCGGATGACACGGTGATCGTCGGCCACCAGACCGAAGAGGGCAAGGCGCCGCTGGCCATGGCGATGGACATCGACGTGATCGTCGGCCAGGACAAACTCGCGTTCTCGGGTTTCGGCCTGACCGCCAACGTGCAGGGCCAGGTTCACATCGGCGACAACATGGACACCCGCGGCGAGCTCTGGCTCAACGACGGTCGTTATCGGGCCTACGGGCAACGGCTGACGGTGCGACGGGCGCGGCTGCTGTTTGCCGGGCCCATCGACCAGCCCTACCTGGACATCGAAGCGATCCGCCAGACCGACGACGTGATCGCCGGCATCCGCTTGAGCGGCAGCGCCGAGCAACCGGCCACGCAAATCTTCTCGGAACCGGCCATGAGCCAGGAGCAGGCATTGTCCTACCTGGTGCTGGGCCGGCCGCTGAGCACCACCGGCGAGGACAACAACATGCTCGCCCAGGCGGCGCTGGGCCTGGGGTTGATGGGTAGCTCGGGGGTGACCACCAGCCTGGCCAATAACCTGGGGATCGAGGACTTCCAGCTCGACACCCAGGGCAGCGGCAATGCCACCAGCGTGGTCGCCAGCGGCAACCTGTCGGAAAAACTCAGCCTGCGCTACGGCGTTGGTGTGTTCGAACCGGCCAACACCATCGCCCTGCGCTACAAGCTCAGCAAGAAGGTCTACCTCGAGGCCGCGAGCGGCGTCGCCAGCTCGTTGGACATCTTCTACAAGCGCGATTTCTAACCCTTCCCCCAACCCCCTGTGGGAGCTGAGCTTTTGTGGGAGCAAGGCTTGCCCGCGATATAGGCAACTCGGTCTATCAGTCAAACCGAGGTGATGCTATCGCGGGCAAGCCTTGCTCCCACAGGACCAGCTCCCACACACTTTATGTGAATAGCAAGCTAACTATTTGATTGACATTCGCTGCCTAAGCAGTAATATCTCGACATACATTCACTGCCTAGGCAGCAAACGGTGGTCAGATGAAGCATTTCACCCCAGACAACTTTCACAACTGCCATCTCGGCATGCTGCTCGGCCGTACCGCGCTGCTCAAGGACCGGATCATCGACACCCACATGGAACCCGTCGGCATCACCGCCGCGCAGTTCAAGGTGTTGATCATCATGGCCCAGTACGGCATCGAGACGCCGGCCGAGCTGTGTCGCTACCTGTCCCTGGACAGCGGCTCGATGACGCGGATGCTCGATCGCCTGGAGCAGAAAGGTTTCCTGGCCCGTGAACGCTCCGCCCAGGACCGCCGGCAAGTGCGCCTGGTGCTGACCGAAGCCGGCCAGGCCCTCGCCGATCGCCTGCCGTTTATCGGCGCCGAGGCCATGAACCAGTTGGCCTGCGCCATCAGCCCCGAGGAGCTGCAAACCCTCGAACAGATTCTCAAGAAAATTCTGCTCGCCGCCGGTGATCCCATCGCCGTGTCGCGAATGGGGGGAAAATGAAGCGTAAAACCTTGCGTACCCGATTAAGCCTGGTGGTCTTGGCCATGAGCCTGGCGGGCTGTGCCAGCTACAGCGGCCTGAAGACCGAAGGCGTGAGCCTCGAGGCCCAGAGCCTCAAGGCCGGGCAATCCCTGAACGGTGTCACGCTGTCTCCGGCCGCGTGGCCAAAAAGCGATTGGTGGAAAAGCCTTGGCGACCCGCAACTCGACGGCCTGATCCGTGAAGCCCTGCGCGATAGCCCGGACATGCAGATCGCCAGTGCCCGGGTGCATCAGGCCAGTGCCGCCGCCTACGCCGCCAACGCGGCGCGCCTGCCGACCCTGGATGCCAGCGGCGGCGCCAGCCGTTCGCGCCTGTCCCGTGACCAGGACCCGCAAGGGCAGGGCGGGGCGTACAGCACCTTGCGCACGTTAGGTGTGGACTTCAATTACAACTTCGACCTCTGGGGTGGCCAGCGTGCCGCCTGGGAAGCCGCCCTCGGCCAGGCCCGCGCCGCCGAGATCGATCGCCAGGCCGCGCAACTGACCCTGGCCGCCGACGTGGCCCGGGCCTACAGCGACCTGGGCCAGGCCCACATTATTCATGACCTGGCCGCCGAGGACCTCAAGCGCACCCGGCAGATGCTCGACCTGGGCAAGCGCCGCCTCACTGCCGGGATCGACAGCGAATATCAATTCCAGCAGACCGAAAGCCTGGAAGCCAGCGCCGATGCAACCCTGATCGACGCGGAGAAACGCCTGCAAAGCGCCAAGATCGCCCTGGCGGTGCTGCTGGGCAAAGGCCCGGACCGCGGCAATGAAATCGCCCGGCCCAACGTGCTGCAAGCCAGCGCGGTCGCCTTGCCGTCGAACCTGCCGGCCGAGTTGCTGGGGCGGCGTCCGGACCTGGTCGCGGCACGTTGGCGGGTCGAGGCGGCGAGCAAGGATATCGAGGCCGGCAAGACCAACTTCTACCCCAATCTCAACTTGAGCGCAGCCGCCGGAACCCGGTCGTTGCTGGGCGATGCGATGTTCGGTTCGGCCAGCCGCTTCTTCAATGTGGGGCCGACGGTGTCGCTGCCGATCTTCGATGGCGGCCGCTTGCGGGCGGACCTGGATGCCCGGGACGCCGATTACGACCTGGCGGTGGCGCAGTACAACAAGAGCCTGGTCACGGCCCTTGGGGATGTCAGCGACACCATCAACCAATTGCGTGACATCGCTCGCCAGATCGGCGCCCAGCAACATGCCACCGATATCGCACAGAGCTCCTACGACACGGTGGTCCAGCGCTACGGCTCGGGCATCGGTAATTACCTGGACGTGTTGAGCATCGAGCAGCAATTGCTCCAGGCCCAGCGCCAACTGGCGAACCTGAATGCCGACCAGATCGATTTGTCGATCCAACTGATGCAGGCCCTGGGCGGCGGTTTCGACGCCCAGACCCTGGCAGCGGCCACCCCGGCCGCTACCACGCCAAATAACTGATTCGAGGTACTTGTCATGGCGACTGCCGAAACGACTCAATCCGAACATGCGCAAGACAGCCACCCACGCAAGCGCAAGGTCATGCTGCTGACACTGACGCTGCTGGTCATTCTTTCGGGCCTGGGCGTCTGGGCCTGGTACGAACTGTATGGTCGCTGGAGCGAAAGCACCGACGATGCCTATGTGAACGGCAACGTAGTGGAAATCACGCCGCTGGTCACCGGCACCGTGGTGAGCATCGGGGCCGACGACGGCGACCTGGTGCGTGAAGGCCAGGTGCTGGTGCAGTTCGACCCGAACGACGCCGAAGTCGGGCTGCAAAGTGCCCAGGCCAACCTGGCCCGGACCGTGCGCCAGGTGCGTGGTTTGTACAGCAATGTCGATGGCATGCGGGCGCAGGTCAATGCGCAAGAGGCCGAAGTGCAGAAGGCCCAGGAAAACTACAGCCGACGCAAGAACCTGGCGGCCGGCGGGGCGATTTCCAAGGAGGAACTGTCTCACGCCCGCGATGACCTGACCTCGGCGCAGAACGCCTTGGCCAATGCCCGGCAACAGCTCAAGACCACCAGCGCCTTGGTGGACGATACCGTGGTGTCGTCCCATCCCGACGTGCAGTCCGCCGCCGCGCAACTGCGCCAGGCCTTCCTGGCCAACGCCCGCAGTACCTTGATCGCACCGGTCACCGGTTATGTCGCCAAGCGCACCGTGCAACTCGGCCAGCGGGTGCAGCCGGGCACGGCGTTGATGGCGGTGATCCCGCTGGATCAGCTGTGGATCGACGCCAACTTCAAGGAAACCCAACTGCGCGACATGCGCATCGGCCAGCCGGTGGACATCGAAGCCGACCTGTACGGCAGCGATGTGAAGTACAGCGGCACCATCGACAGCCTCGGCGCCGGGACCGGCAGCGCGTTTGCCTTGCTGCCGGCGCAGAACGCCACCGGTAACTGGATCAAGATCGTCCAGCGGGTGCCGGTGCGCATTCACATCAATGCCCAGGAGCTGGCCAAGCATCCGCTGCGCATTGGCCTGTCGACCCTGGTCAACGTCGACCTGCACGACCAGAGCGGCCCGGTACTGGCCCAGCAGCCACCGCAGAAAGCCTCGTTCAGTACCCAGGTCTACGACCGGCAGTTGGCCGATGCCGACGCGATGATCGCCCGCCTGATCCATGACAACAGCGCGGTGGCCAGCAAGACCGCGCAGCGCTGATCGCAATTGCAGGCCAGCCTCTGAAATCTGTGGGAGCAAGGCTGTGTGGGAGCAAGACCCTGTGGGAGCAAGGCTTGCCCGCGAAACAGTCACCTTGATTTCTGAAAGACCGCATCGCCTGTTTCGCGAGCAAGCTTTGCTCCCACACAGCCTTGCTCCCACAGGGTTTAAGGATCTTGCACCCACAGGGGTTGGGTCTTGTCCCAAGGGATTTCGCCACCTTCGCTTCATAGGATTCTCGCAATGAGCAATAACGCGTCTTTCACGCCGCCCAGCCTGTTGCTCAGCACCATCGGGCTGTCGCTGGCGACGTTCATGCAGGTGCTCGACACCACCATTGCCAACGTCGCCTTGCCGACCATTTCCGGCAACCTGGGCGTGAGCTCGGAGCAGGGCACTTGGGTGATTACCTCGTTCGCGGTGAGCAACGCCATCGCCTTGCCGCTCACCGGCTGGTTGAGCCGGCGGTTTGGCGAGGTGAAGCTGTTTTTGTGGGCGACGATGCTGTTCGTGCTCGCGTCGTTCTTGTGCGGTATTTCCACCTCGATGCCGGAGCTGATTGGCTTTCGCGTACTTCAAGGGCTGGTGGCCGGGCCGTTGTATCCGATGACCCAGACCTTGCTGATAGCCGTGTACCCGCCGGCCAGGCGCGGCATGGCCCTGGCGTTGCTGGCGATGGTCACGGTGGTGGCGCCGATTGCCGGGCCGATCCTCGGTGGCTGGATCACCGACAGCTATAGCTGGCCGTGGATTTTCTTCATCAACGTACCCATCGGCGTCTTCGCGGCGATGGTCGTGCAACAGCAGCTCAAGGCGCGACCGGTGGTCACCAGCCATCAACCAATGGACTACGTGGGGTTGATCACGCTGATCATCGGCGTCGGCGCGCTCCAGGTGATTCTCGACAAAGGCAACGACCTGGACTGGTTCGAATCGAATTTCATCATTAGCGGTGCGCTGATTTCGATCATTGCCCTGGCGGTGTTCGTGATCTGGGAAATGACCGACCGCCACCCGGTGGTCAATCTCCGCCTGTTCGCCTATCGCAACTTTCGCATCGGTACCATTGTGTTGGTGGGGGGCTATGCCGGGTTCTTCGGCATCAACCTGATCCTGCCGCAGTGGTTGCAGACCCAGATGGGCTACACCGCGACCTGGGCCGGGCTGGCGGTGGCGCCCATCGGCATCCTGCCGGTGCTGATGTCACCCTTCGTCGGCAAGTACGCCCACCGGTTCGACCTGCGTGTGTTGGCCGGGCTGGCGTTCCTGGCCATGGGCCTGAGCTGCTTCATGCGCGCCGGGTTTACCAATGAGGTGGATTTCCAGCACATTGCGATGGTGCAGTTGTTCATGGGCATCGGCGTGGCGCTGTTCTTCATGCCGACCCTGAGCATTCTGATGTCGGACCTGCCGCCGCACCAGATTGCCGACGGCGCGGGGCTGGCGACGTTCCTGCGGACCCTGGGCGGCAGCTTTGCCGCGTCCCTGACCACCTGGATCTGGATCCGCCGGGCCGACCAGCATCACGCCTACCTGAGCGAAAGCATCAGCACTTTCGAGCCGGCCACCCGCGAAGCACTCAACCAACTCGGTGGCGCGAGTGCCCCGGCTTATGCCCGGCTTGAGCAGGTCCTCAACAGCCAGGCATACATGCTCTCCACCGTGGATTACTTCACGCTGCTGGGGTGGGCGTTCATGGGGTTGATCGTGCTGGTGTGGCTGGCGAAGCCGCCGTTTGCGGCGAAGGCGGGGCCTGCATCGGCGGGGCACTGATCCACACACAACACCCTGCGGGAGCGTACCTGTGGGAGCAAGGCTTGCCCGCGATGCAGGCGACATGGTTCAACTGCAAGACCGTGTCATCGTTCATCGCGAGCAAGCTTTGCTCCCACAGGCTCGCGCCCACAAAGGAGATCTGCGGGCTTTAGGTGCTTGGCAACGCCAACTGCGCATTACCGAACCCAAATGGCGCCAACGCAAACCCTTGTTCATCCACCTGCAACGCCCAGCCTTGCTTGTCCCAATCCCCCAGCACGATGCGCCGGGCGGCGTGTTCGCCCAGTTGCAGCTTGTGGATGGCGGGGCGGTGGGTGTGGCCGTGGATCAAGGTCTTCACGCCGTATTGCTGCATGATCCGCGGGATCTCTTCGGGCGTGACGTCGACGATGTCATTGGCTTTCATGCGTGTCTGCGTGCGGCTTTCGTTGCGCAGTTTGCGCGCCAGTTTCTGCCGGCTGCCCAGCGGCAGGTGCCGCAGGACGAACAGCGTGACCGGGTTGCGCAGCCAGCGCCGCAGCTTCATGTAGCCTTCGTCGCGGGTGCAGAGACTGTCGCCGTGCATCAGCAGCACCGGCTCGCCATTGAACTGCACGACACTCGGGTCCTTGAGCAGGGTGCAGCCGGCCGCCTTGCAAAAGGCCTGCCCCAGCATGAAGTCGCGATTGCCGTGCATCAGGAAGATGGCCGTGCCGCTGTCGCTCAAGTCGCGCAGGGCCTGGCAGATGGAACGCTGGAACGGCGTCATGGCATCGTCGCCGATCCAGGCTTCGAAAAAGTCGCCCAGAATGTACAACGCTTGCGCCGAGCGGGCGCGTGTGGCGAGTAAATCCAGAAACGCCCGGCTGATGTCCGGGCGCTCCTCTTCCAGATGCAAGTCTGAAATCAGCAATATCACTCAACGATCTCGGCTTTCTCGATGATCACGTCTTCTGCCGGGACGTCCTGGTGGCCGGCCTTGGACGTGGTGGAAACGCCTTTGATCTTGTCGACTACGTCGGTGCCTTCGATCACTTCACCGAACACCGCATAGCCCCAGCCCTGGGTGGTTTTGCCGCTGTGGTTCAGGAAGCTGTTGTCCGCCACGTTGATGAAGAACTGCGCGGAGGCCGAATGCGGCTCCATGGTACGGGCCATGGCAACGCTGTACTTTTTGTTCGGCAGGCCGTTGTCAGCTTCGTTCTGGATGCTTGGGCGCTTGTCTTTCTTTTCCTTCATGCCTGGCTCGAAACCGCCGCCCTGGATCATGAAGTTGCCGATGACGCGGTGGAACACGGTGTTTTCGTAGTGGCCGGCGTTGACGTATTCGATGAAGTTGGCCACGGTCAGCGGCGCCTTCTCGGCGTTCAGTTGCAGAACGATGTCACCGTGGTTGGTGGTCAGTTTGACTTTGCTCATGATCGGTACTCTTTCAAGGAATTCGTGGGTTTCGGGGCTTCACTGCCCGCAACCGGTCTGGCTGTAATCGGCCAGGCAGGGCAGTTTAGCGTGCCGGGCACGAATTTCGAGGCTGTTTTTCATCTGGTCGTCGATTAAATTCAATCGTTTGCCGGCCTGGCCTGTCAGGTGCTTGACAGCATCGGCTATGATACGGGCTTTGATTTATCAGGCCGTACCCGGCCGCGCACTTGTCTGTTCAAGGATCCTATGAGCAAGCCCACTGTCGACCCTACCTCGAATTCCAAGACCGGCCCGGCCGTGCCGGTCAACTTCCTGCGCCCGATCATCCAGGCGGACCTGGACTCGGGTAAGCACACACAGATCGTCACTCGCTTCCCGCCAGAACCCAACGGCTACCTGCACATCGGCCATGCCAAGTCGATCTGCGTGAATTTCGGCCTGGCCCAGGAGTTCGGTGGCGTCACGCACCTGCGTTTCGACGACACCAACCCGGCCAAGGAAGACCAGGAATACATCGACGCGATCGAAAGCGACGTCAAGTGGCTGGGTTTCCAATGGTCCGGTGAGGTGCGCTACGCCTCGCAATATTTCGACCAGTTGCACGACTGGGCCGTGGAACTGATCAAGGCCGGCAACGCCTACGTGTGCGACCTGACCCCCGAGCAGGCCAAGGAATACCGTGGCAGCCTGACCGAGCCGGGCAAGAACAGCCCGTTCCGTGACCGCAGCGTGGAAGAGAACCTGGACCTGTTCGCCCGCATGCGCGCCGGTGAGTTCCCGGACGGCGCTCGGGTGCTGCGCGCCAAGATCGACATGGCTTCGCCGAACATGAACCTGCGCGACCCGATCATGTACCGCATCCGTCATGCCCATCACCACCAGACCGGCGACAAATGGTGCATCTACCCCAACTATGACTTCACCCACGGTCAGTCGGACGCCATCGAAGGCATTACCCACTCGATCTGCACCCTGGAATTCGAAAGCCATCGTCCGTTGTACGAATGGTTCCTCGAGCACCTGCCGGTGCCGGCCAACCCGCGCCAGTACGAATTCAGCCGCCTGAACCTGAACTACACCATCACCAGCAAGCGCAAGCTCAAGCAACTGGTGGACGAGAAGCACGTCAACGGCTGGGATGACCCGCGCATGTCGACGCTGTCGGGCTTCCGTCGTCGTGGCTACACGCCCAAGTCGATCCGCAATTTCTGCGAAATGGTCGGCACCAACCGTTCCGACGGCGTGGTGGACTTCGGCATGCTGGAATTCAGCATCCGTGACGACCTCGACCACAGCGCCCCGCGCGCCATGTGCGTGCTGCGTCCGCTGAAAGTGGTGATCACCAACTACCCGGAAGGCCAGGTCGAGAACCTCGAGCTGCCGCGCCACCCGAAAGAAGACATGGGCGTGCGCGTCCTGCCGTTTGCCCGGGAAATCTACATCGACCGTGATGACTTCATGGAAGAGCCGCCAAAAGGCTACAAGCGCCTGGAGCCTACCGGCGAAGTGCGCCTGCGTGGCAGCTACGTGATCCGCGCCGACGAGGCCATCAAGGACGCCGACGGCAACATCGTCGAACTGCGTTGCTCGTACGATCCCGACACCCTGGGCAAGAATCCGGAAGGTCGCAAGGTCAAGGGCGTGATCCACTGGGTGCCGGCCGCCGCCAGCGTCGAGTGCGAAGTGCGCCTGTACGATCGCCTGTTCCGTTCGCCGAACCCGGAAAAGGCCGAAGACAGCGCCAGCTTCCTGGACAACATCAACCCTGACTCCCTGCAAGTACTCACTGGTTGTCGTGCCGAGCCTTCGCTGGGCAACGCACAGCCGGAAGACCGTTTCCAGTTCGAGCGCGAAGGTTACTTCTGCGCGGATATCAAGGACTCGAAACCCGGTGCTCCGGTATTCAACCGTACCGTGACCTTGCGCGATTCCTGGGGTCAGTGATCAAGTCTTAAGGGAAACCCTGTGCTTACGATCTACAACACGCTCACCAAGAGCAAAGAAGTCTTCAAGCCGCTGGATGGCAACAAGGTCCGCATGTACGTCTGCGGCATGACCGTGTACGACTACTGCCACATTGGTCATGGCCGCAGCATGGTCGCCTTCGACCTGGTGACCCGCTGGCTGCGGTTCAGCGGTTATGACCTGACCTACGTGCGCAACATCACCGACATCGAAGACAAGATCATCAACCGTGCCCGCGAAAACGGCGAGCCTTACGATGCGCTGACCGAGCGCATGATCAAGGCCATGCACGAGGATGAGGCGCGCCTCAATATCCGCAAGCCGGACCTGGAACCTCGTGCCACGGACCACATCCCTGGCATGCTGAGCATGATCCAGACCTTGATCGACAAGGGCTACGCCTACGCACCGGGCAATGGCGACGTGTACTACCGCGTCGCCAAGTTCATGGGCTACGGCAAGCTGTCGCGCAAGAAGATCGAAGACCTGCGCATCGGCGCGCGTATCGAAGTCGACGAGTCGAAAGAAGACCCGCTGGACTTCGTGCTGTGGAAGGGCGCCAAGCCGGGTGAGCCGAGCTGGGCGTCGCCGTGGGGCGCCGGGCGTCCGGGCTGGCACATCGAATGCTCGGTGATGTCCACCTGCTGCCTGGGCGAGACCTTCGACATTCATGGCGGCGGCAGCGACCTGGAGTTCCCGCACCACGAAAACGAAATCGCCCAGAGCGAAGCGGCCACCGGCAAGACCTACGCCAACGCGTGGATGCATTGCGGCATGATCCGGATCAATGGCGAGAAGATGTCCAAGTCCTTGAACAACTTCTTCACCATCCGCGACGTGCTCGACAAGTACCACCCGGAAGTCGTGCGTTACCTGCTGGTGTCGAGCCACTACCGCAGCGCTATCAACTACTCGGAAGACAACCTCAAGGACGCCAAGGGTGCCCTGGAGCGTTTCTATCACGCGTTGAAGGGCCTGCCGAACGTGCCGGCCGCTGGTGGCGAAGCGTTCGTGGCGCGTTTCACCGAAGTGATGAACGACGACTTCGGCACGCCGGAAGCGTGCGCGGTGCTGTTCGAAATGGTGCGTGAGATCAACCGCCTGCGTGAGAGTGATCTCAATGCAGCGGCCGGTCTGGCGGCTCGCCTGAAAGAACTGGCCAGCGTACTGGGTGTGTTGCAGCTCGAAGCCGATGACTTCCTGCAGGCCGGTGCCGAAGGCCGGGTGGACGCCGCCGAAGTCGAGACGTTGATCCAGGCGCGCCTGACTGCGCGCGCCAACAAGGATTGGGCCGAATCCGACCGTATCCGCGACCAGCTCACCGCCATGGGCGTGGTGCTGGAGGATGGGAAGGGCGGCACGACCTGGCGTCTGGCGGACTAAGATCTTTTAGCGTTCGCAATACCCCCTGTGGGAGCGGGCTTGCTCGCGAATGCGGTGTATCAGTTAGTGATTTGTTGACTGACACACCGCATTCGCGAGCAAGCCCGCTCCCACAGTTTTTTGCATGCCAACCCTGGCAATCATTCTTTTATGAGCTAGTACTGTCAGGTCGATTCGACGTTCTCTCTGGCAGGGTTCTTCCATGTTGGCTCATTGGTCTCTCGCGGCAATTCATCTGCTGGCCTTCGCCCTCGGGTTCTGGGCGGTGCTGACGCGCGGCACGGCACTGCGACGACTGGCGAGCGGTGTGGATGCGGTTCGGAGTGTCTTGGTTGCTGACAACCTGTGGGGCCTGTCGGCGCTGGTGTTGTTGGTGACGGGGGGGATGCGGGCGTTTGGCGGGTACGAAAAAGGCACGGATTATTACCTGCACCAACCGCTGTTTCACCTGAAGATGACTTTGTTCCTGCTGATCCTGTTGCTTGAGATCGCGCCAATGATCGCCCTGATCAAATGGCGGATGGCCCTGGGCAAAGGGGCTGCGATCGATCCTTCGAAAGCCGGCCGGTTTGCACGGATCAGCCACATTGAAGCTTTGTTGCTGATCTTGATGGTGATCGCCGCCACGGGCATGGCGCGCGGCGTGAGCCTGGGTTGACCGACCGCGAACGCCTGCTTCGTCATCATTAAAACGAAACGTCTGACAGCCATGCTAAGCGCCATGTCATTAGTATCGGTTCAACGGGCTGGACGAAAAAAGGCGGGGGCAGGGTGAGGTACGGTCGACCAGAATCTTTAGCCAGCCATTGCGACGATGCAAACGGGCTGGCTACGGACTGCAGCAAGGCTCAGGGAGTTTGCGGCTTGTCGGGGGCAGTGAGGCCCGCCTGAATACGCTGGTAAATCTCTTCGCGATGCACCGCAACGTTTTTCGGGGCGTTGATGCCGATCCGGACCTGTTGGCCGCTTACGCCCAGAATGGTGATCGTGATGTCGTCACCAATGTTTATGCTTTCACCGACTTTGCGGGTGAGTATCAGCATGGTGTTCTCCTTGATTGCTTTATAGGGCACCTGATTCAGACAGTGCAGATGTCGGTACTGCTTATAGATTAGTGCTAAGTGTCACAATGTGGGTGCCTCTTTCTGACGTGCAGATGCTGCATTAATTCCCAGGGTGCGACTATACAGAGACGCCGGGCAGGATTCTCGTGTTTTGAGCATTGTTTGCGGCGATCTTGACGGTCACGGGTGCTAAAATCCGTGCCTCATGTCTTCCGGGGGAAACGTTGTGCGCAAATTGGCTTGGGTTATCGCGGTATTGGTGCTGGCAGGATGCGGTGAAGGGCGTGACATCGAAGCACCGAAGCCCAAACCCGTAGCGACCTCCGCACCGGCCGCCGCTGCCGCCCCGCAGTGGGCCGTCGAGGTTCGCGGCGAGACGCCGCAAGCAGTCAGCGACCTGACCGGTTGGCTCATCGAACACAGCTTCATGTCGAACGTGGTGCGGGAAAACGGCCAGGTGCGCGTCCTGGTCGGCCCTTTCAGTTCCAAGGCCGAGGCCGAAGCCAAGCAGGAACAGGTGACGGCTGCCCTGGTCCGGGCGAAAAAACGCAACATCGAGACGTTGGTGGTGGATTACCCGACGGCCCAGTAATCGGGCAGCACAAACAAGTCAGCCAAACCACAAAGCCTGTGGGAGCGAGCTTGCTCGCGATAGCGGTGGATCAGCCAATGTCGATGTTGACTGACATGCCCCTATCGCGAGCAAGCTCGCTCCCACAGTGGGTTTTGTGCTGTTCACGAATGCGAGGTCAGCCGCAGGCCTTCAAATTCACCGGCCCCACGAACTCGTTCCCACGGCCCATGACGCATGCCACGCTCTGGTTGCGCTGACGCTCCCAGCTTTCGACCGGGTAGGTCTTGTCCCAGGCTTCATACAGGCGCCGGTCCTGTTTCGAGAGGCGCAGGCCATATTGCTTGCTCATGTAGAAATAGGTCCGGGCGATCATCCCTCGGATAGAAGGGCGGGGCATGACCTTCTTGGCCTTGAAATCCACTTGGGTCAGGCATGAGCCGTACTGACCCTTCTGCACCGGCAACCAGCCGAAACTGAAATTGCTGCGATCACCGTTCACTTCCCCGATGCTCGGCACCAGGTTGTGCAGGTCGGCCTCGGCCCGTTGATAGACCGGGTCATAGCGGGTGCAGTTCTTGCGACCACCTTGTTGCCAGCATTGTCGCTGATGGCCGATCTGCCACGCCGGGACAATATGTTCCCATTCAATGCGGGCGGCGCGGCTGGCATTCTTGCGCGGTACATAACCGCAGGCGGCCAGGTTCACGCGATTGCCGGTGTATTTGCAGCCACAGTAGAACTCGGTGGATTGCGGTGCGTAGAGTTTCCAGGCGACTTTCTTGGCTTCGTTGAAGGTGCGCGGCGCACCGGCCTGTGCGCCCATGGCGATAAACACAAGCAAAAAAGCTAAACAGCGAACACTCATCAGACTCAATCTTCCTTCGGCACAACCCAGAAAACCTGCACACCACCATCGTCGCGATAGGCGAGGGTTACGTTGTCGTTCTCGTCGATTTCTTCCAGCAGGCGCTCCCACTCATCCACCGGCTCGTCGGGAAGACGGAAGATCAGGGCTGCCTTGGCTTTTTGCGCGGTGGGGGCGTTGATGATTTTCGAGACCCGCAGGCCGAGTCGTGTATAGGAATCTAAGGGGGTAGTTGCAGCGGAGGGCGGGGCCACAGGATTATCCTTATTAAGCTGTACGTGCATACAGTATTTAACCGTAGGCGTTTACGCAACTACTTAAAATTCAAGAAAATCGTCTGACAGCGCTTTTTTCGTTTTGGTGTAGGAGAAAGGAATTTTTTATTGTCTGGAATAAACGGGTGGCTCAACCGCTCTGGCCTGTGGCGGATTTGCGCGAGCGCTAAAGAAATTGCCTCGGCGGGCGATGTCCTGCGTAGGAATCCCATCCATGGAGTTTTGTCATGTCGTTTTCTATCGGCTTTCCCAATGCGGCGGCCGTGACCATTGGCGGTCAGTCCGCAGCCACCCTGAAGGCCTTGAACGAGGCGAGTACCGAGGCCGCCGATGAGGCCCTTGGCGAGACGCCAACGCCCGGCCAGGTCCGTACGGGTACGGGCGCTGAAGCGACCGATCAGGCGCAAGAGAGCGGCAGCACCCAGAGCATTGCCGTCCAGATTTTGCTCAAGCGGATGCAAGAGCTTCAGCAACAGCTCAGGGAGCAGCAGCAACAACTGGCCGCCGCACAGGCGCAGACCTATCCAACCCCGGAAGCCAAGACCTCGGCGGTCATGGCGATTCAGGGACAGGTCGCCGACACCAGTGGTGCGTTGCTGGAGGTCACCGGCCGTTTGGTCACGGAGCTGGCAAAGGGCGCCAGTTCGGGTACGGTGGTCAATACGACGGCCTGAGCTTGGACGTTGAGCCGCGACGTTGCGGATCAAACCGCAACGTTGACAAATCCCCGAAGCCTTACCATAGTTCACTTCACGCAAACGTTTGCGCGGCGTTCCGTGCATTGATTTGCTCACAATAATCATAAGATCGGAGTGAACCCATGAAGTTGCCATTCGCTGGACGCCTTCTCGCTGTTGCCATGCTCGCGGCCGCATCCGCTGCGCTGCCTATCTCCTCGGCATTCGCCCAGACCACAGAAAAACCCAAGGTCGCCCTGGTCATGAAATCCCTGGCCAACGAGTTCTTCCTGACCATGGAAGACGGCGCCAAGGCGTATCAGAAGGAACACTCCGCCGATTTCGATCTGATCTCCAACGGGATCAAGGATGAAACCGACACCGCCAACCAGATCCGCATCGTCGAGCAGATGATCGTGTCCAAGGTCGATGCCCTGATCATCGCGCCAGCGGACTCCAAGGCCATGGTGCCGGTGATCAAGAAAGCCGTCGACGCTGGCATCACCGTGATCAACATCGATAACCAGCTCGATCCGGCCGTGGTCAAAAGCAAGAACATCAACGTGCCGTTCGTAGGCCCGGACAACCGCAAGGGTGCGCGCCTGGTGGGCGAGTACCTGGCCAAGCAACTCAAGGCCGGTGACGAAGTCGGCATCATCGAAGGCGTGTCCACCACCACCAATGCCCAGGCACGCACTGCGGGCTTCAAGGATGCGATGGAAGCGGCACAGGTCAAGGTCGTTTCCCTGCAATCGGGCGACTGGGAAATCAACAAGGGCAACCAGGTTGCCGCGTCGATGCTCAGCGAATACCCGAACATCAAGGCACTGCTGGCCGGTAACGACAGCATGGCGGTCGGCGCTGTGTCGGCCGTGCGCGCGGCGGGCAAGGCGGGCAAGGTGCAGGTGGTCGGCTACGACAACATCAATGCCATCAAGCCGATGCTCAAGGACGGTCGTGTCCTGGCGACGGCCGACCAGTTCGCCGCCAAGCAAGCGGTCTTCGGCATCGAGACGGCCTTGAAGATGCTCAAGGGCGAAAAAGTCGACAGCGGCACCCACGGCGTTATCGAAACTCCGGTCGAGCTGGTGACCAAGTAGTTATCCTGGCGACACAACGGTGCTCGCCCCTCCGGGCGAGCGCATTGGAGAGTTTGTTATGTCCGTTCGCGACCCGAACGCTGTCCTGTGCGTCAGCGGTATCGGCAAGACCTATGCCCAACCGGTACTGACCGACATCAACCTGACGTTGATGCGCGGTGAAGTGCTGGCGCTGACCGGCGAAAATGGCGCCGGCAAAAGCACCTTGTCCAAGATCATCGGCGGGCTGGTGACGCCGACGACCGGGCAGATGCAATTTCAAGGTCAGGATTATCGCCCTGGCAGCCGGACCCAGGCTGAAGAGCTGGGCGTGCGCATGGTGATGCAGGAACTCAACCTGCTGCCAACCCTTTCCGTGGCCGAAAACCTGTTTCTCGACAACCTGCCCAGCCACGGCGGCTGGATCAGTCGCAAGCAATTGCGCAAGGCGGCCATCGAGGCCATGGCCCAGGTGGGGCTCGATGCAATCGATCCCGACACGCTGGTTGGCGAGCTGGGGATCGGTCACCAGCAGATGGTCGAGATCGCCCGCAACCTGATTGGCGATTGCCATGTGCTGATTCTCGATGAGCCGACCGCCATGCTCACGGCCCGCGAAGTCGAAATGCTCTTTGAGCAGATCACCCGCTTGCAGGCCCGCGGCGTGTCGATCATCTACATTTCCCATCGCCTCGAAGAACTGGCGCGGGTCGCCCAGCGCATTGCCGTGCTGCGTGATGGCAACCTGGTCTGCGTCGAGCCGATGGCCAACTACGACAGCGAGCAACTGGTGACCCTGATGGTTGGCCGGGAGCTGGGCGAGCATATCGACCTGGGCCCACGCCAGATCGGCGCGCCGGCGCTGACCGTTAAAGGCCTGACACGCTCCGACAAGGTCCGCGACGTGTCCTTTGAAGTGCGCAGTGGCGAGATCTTCGGCATCTCCGGTCTGATCGGGGCAGGGCGCACCGAACTGTTGCGGCTGATCTTCGGTGCCGATACCGCTGACAGTGGCACGGTGGCGCTGGGTTCGCCGGCCCAGGTCGTGAGCATTCGCTCCCCGTCCGATGCGGTGGCCCATGGCATTGCGTTGATCACCGAAGACCGCAAGGGTGAAGGCCTGCTGCTGACCCAATCCATCGCCGCCAACATTGCCCTGGGCAACATGCCGGAGATTTCCCGCGCCGGCCTGGTCAATGGCAGCGCCGAACTGGCCTTGGCGCAGCGGCAGGTCGACGCCATGCGTATCCGCAGTTCCAGCCCGACCCAGTTGGTGTCCGAGTTGTCGGGCGGCAACCAGCAGAAAGTGGTGATCGGGCGTTGGCTCGAACGCGATTGCGCGGTCATGCTGTTCGACGAACCGACCCGTGGCATCGACGTCGGCGCCAAATTCGACATCTATGCGCTGCTCGGCGAGCTGACTCGCCAGGGCAAGGCGCTGGTCGTGGTGTCCAGTGACCTGCGGGAGCTGATGTTGATCTGTGACCGGATCGGCGTGCTGTCCGCCGGACGCTTGATCGACACCTTCGAGCGCGACAGCTGGACCCAGGATGACTTGCTTGCCGCCGCATTCGCCGGCTACCAGAAACGTGATGCGTTGCTCAACGAAGCAGCGCCTAGGGATTTTTCATGAAAACCGCATCTGCCGTCGGCAAATCGAGTGGCAATTTCTATGGCCTCGGGACCTACCTGGGCCTGGCTGGCGCGCTGCTGGCCATGATCGCGCTGTTCTCGGCCCTGAGCAGCCATTTTTTGTCCTATGACACCTTCAGCACCTTGGCCAACCAGATTCCGGACCTCATGGTGCTGGCGGTCGGCATGACGTTCATCCTGATCATTGGTGGCATCGACCTGTCGGTGGGGTCGGTGCTGGCGCTGGCCGCATCGACGGTCAGCGTGGCCGTGCTTGGCTGGGGCTGGAGCGTCTGGCCATCGGCCTTGCTCGGCATGGCCGTGGCGGCGCTGGCGGGTACGGTCACTGGTTCGATTACCGTGGCGTGGCGGATTCCATCGTTCATCGTCTCCCTCGGCGTACTGGAGATGGCCCGGGGCCTGGCGTACCAGATGACCGGCTCGCGGACTGCCTACATCGGCGACTCGTTCGCCTGGTTGTCCAACCCCATCGCCTTTGGTATCTCGCCTTCGTTCATCATCGCCTTGCTGGTGATCTTCATTGCCCAGGCGGTGCTGACCCGTACGGTGTTCGGCCGCTACCTGATCGGCATCGGCACCAATGAAGAGGCCGTGCGCCTGGCGGGTATCAATCCCAAGCCTTACAAGATCCTGGTGTTCAGCCTGATGGGCTTGCTGGCCGGTGTGGCCGCGCTGTTCCAGATTTCGCGTCTGGAGGCGGCGGATCCGAACGCCGGTTCGGGGCTTGAGCTGCAAGTCATCGCTGCCGTGGTCATCGGTGGCACCAGCCTGATGGGTGGCCGCGGTTCGGTCATCAGCACCTTCTTTGGCGTGCTGATTATCTCCGTGCTGGCGGCGGGCCTGGCGCAAATCGGCGCCACTGAGCCGACCAAACGCATCATTACTGGCGCGGTGATCGTGGTGGCGGTCGTGCTCGATACCTATCGCAGCCAGCGCGCCAGTCGGCGGGGCTGAACCATGGCGACGATCAAGGATGTAGCAGCGCTCGCTGGAATTTCCTACACCACCGTGTCCCACGTGGTGAACAAGACGCGGCCGGTCAGCGAGGAAGTGCGACTCAAGGTCGAAGCGGCCATCGAACGCCTGGACTACGTGCCCAGCGCCGTGGCCCGCTCGCTCAAGGCCAAGACCACGGCGACCATCGGCCTGCTGGTGCCCAACAGCCTCAACCCTTACTTTGCCGAGTTGGCCCGGGGCATCGAGGATTATTGTGAGCGCAACGGCTACTGCGTGATCCTGTGCAACTCCGACGACAACCCGGACAAGCAACGCAGCTACCTGCGGGTGCTGTTGGAAAAACGCATCGATGGCCTGATTTTCGCGTCCGCCGGCGGCGATGTCGGCCTGGCCGAGGGGCTGGCCAACGTGCGCACGCCCATGGTGATCGTCGACCGCGGGCTCGATGGCGTCGACGCAGACCTGGTGCGTATCGATCATGAATACGGCGCCTACCTGGCGACCCGGCACCTGCTGGAGCTGGGCCATCGCGATATCGCCTTTATCGGTGGCCCGGCCAATACCAGCGTGGCGCAAATGCGTCTGGCCGGATACTGCCGTGCGCTGAAAGAGGCTGGGATCGAGCTGCCCGTCGGGCGCATGCTCGAGAGCGATTTCACCAGTACCGGTGGCTACCGCGCCGCCGCGCAACTGCTTGAACAGCAGCCGCCAAGCGCGATTTTTGCGGCCAACGACATGATCGGTATCGGTGTGTTGCGCGCCGCCGCTGAACGCAACGTGCGCGTGCCCAGCGAACTGTCGGTCATCGGTTTCGATGACATCCAGATGAGCCGTTATGTCTACCCGGCGTTGACCACGGTCGGGCAGTCGATCCTGCAGCTCGGCGAGATGGCGGCCGAAGTGCTGCTGCTGCGTATCGCGACACCGAGCCTTGCCACCGACCAGCGGATTGTGACGCCGAGTATTGTCCTGCGGGAGTCGACTGCGCCGCTGTCCGGTACATTCGCCCAATACCGCTGAACCGAATTGATGAGTAGTGATGTATGCCAGCAAAAGTAGTGGTAATAGGCAGCCTGAACATGGACCTGGTGACCCGGGCGCCGCGTCTGCCGCGCGGTGGTGAAACACTGATCGGCGAGTCGTTCGCAACCATCCCGGGCGGCAAGGGTGCCAACCAGGCGGTGGCCGCCGCGCGCCTGGGGGCGCAGGTATCGATGGTCGGTTGCGTGGGCAATGATGCCTACGGCGAACAATTGCGTGGCGGGCTGTTGGCCGAGGGCATCGACTGCCAGGCGGTCAGCGTGGTGGAGGGGGCCAGCGGCGTGGCGCTGATCGTCGTCGACGACAACAGCCAGAATGCGATCGTTATCGTTGCCGGTGCCAACGGCGCGCTCACCGCCGAGGTCCTGGACCGTGTCGATGAAGTGCTGCAAGGCGCTGATGTCATCATCTGCCAGCTCGAAGTGCCGGATGCCACTGTCGGCCACGCCCTCAAGCGCGCTCGTGAGTTGGGCAAAATCGTCATCCTCAACCCGGCGCCAGCCTCCCGGACGTTGCCGGCCGACTGGTACGCCTGCATCGACTACCTGATTCCCAATGAAAGCGAAGCAGCGGTCTTGAGCGGGCTGGCGGTGGATTCCCTGGAAAGCGCCGAAGCCGCCGCGGCGCATCTGATCGCCGCCGGCTCTGGCAAGGTGATCGTGACCCTGGGTGCCCAGGGGCTGGTGTTCGCCAACGGTGCCCGCTTCGAGCACTTCCCGGCCCCGCGGGTCAAGGCCGTGGACACCACGGCGGCCGGAGACACCTTTGTCGGCGGTTTCGCGGCAGCCCTGGCGAGCGGCAAAAGCGAGGTCGACGCGATTCGTTTCGGCCAGGCCGCCGCCGCGCTGTCGGTCACCCGCGCGGGCGCGCAGCCTTCAATCCCCACGTTGCTGGAAGTACAGGCTTTCAAATCATGAAAAAGACACCGTTGTTGAATGTGGCACTGTCACGACTGATCGCTTCCCTGGGCCATGGCGACAAGGTGGTCATCGGTGATGCCGGCCTGCCCGTGCCGCCTCAGGTCGAATTGATCGACCTGGCCCTGACCCATGGCATTCCTGACTTCGTCAGTACCTTGAAGGTGGTGCTCAGCGAAATGCAGGTGGAAAGCCATGTCCTGGCCGAGGAGATCCTCGATAAACAACCGTCGGCGCTGACGACCCTGGAGGCGCTGCATGCCGAGGGTGCGCTGGGCGAGCGGGCGCTGGTCAGCCATGAACAATTCAAGGTCATCAGCCGACAGGCGCGGGCGATCATTCGCACAGGCGAGTGCTCTCCGTACTGCAATATCGTGCTGGTCGCTGGAGTGACGTTCTAACCCTGTTCAACCTTGCACAAGGAGTGCGCCATGCACCGCTATGCTCAGAAAATGCATCAACTGATCCGGAGTCTGCTGCTTTTGTCATTGATCACCGCAACGAGCGCCCAGGCGGCGGAAAAGATCGACCTGATCATCGACACCGATCCAGGGGCCGATGACGTGGTGGCGCTGTTGTTCGCCCTGGCGTCGCCCGAGGAGCTGCATATCCGCGCGCTGACCACCGTTGCCGGCAATGTGCGCCTGGACAAGACCTCGCGCAACGCTCGCCTGGCGCGAGAATGGGCGGGGCGCGAAGATGTGCCCGTGTATGCCGGGGCGCCGAAACCGTTGATGCGCACGCCGATCTACGCGGAAAACATCCATGGCAAGGAAGGCCTGTCGGGTGTCACCGTGCATGAGCCGAAGAAAGGGCTGGCCGAAGGCAATGCCGTCAACTACCTGATCGACACCCTCAAGGCGGCCAAGCCCCACAGCATCACCATTGCCATGCTTGGCCCGCAGACCAACCTGGCCCTGGCGCTGGTGCAGGAGCCCGACATCGTGCAGGGCATCAAGGAAGTGGTGATCATGGGCGGTGCGCATTTCAACGGCGGCAATATCACGCCGGTGGCGGAATTCAATCTGTTCGCCGACCCGCAGGCGGCCGAGGTGGTGGCCAAGAGCGGCGTGAAGCTGACGTACCTGCCGCTGGACGTGACCCACAAGATCCTCACCAGCGAAGCGCGCCTGAAGCAGATCGCGGCGCTGAACAACAATGCCAGCAAGCTGGTGGGCGATATCCTCAACGAATACGTCAAGGGCGACATGGAGCACTACGGCATGACGGGCGGGCCGGTGCATGACGCGACGGTGATTGCCTACCTGCTCAAGCCGCAGTTGTTCACTGGCCGTTCGGTCAATGTCGTGGTGGACAGTCGCGAGGGCCCGACGTTCGGGCAGACCATCGTCGACTGGTACGATGGCCTGAAAGCGCCGAAGAACGCGTTCTGGGTGGAAAACGGTGATGCCCAGGGCTTCTTCGACCTGCTGACCGAGCGCCTGGCGCGCCTCAAGTAACCTGCCTGGCTGTGCGCCCGCAGGTTGGGCCTGCGGGTGCGTGAGCATCAGTCCACGGTGTCGACGACGCTCGGGTAGCGTTCGAATGCCTGCTGGATGAAGTTGCGGGCGACCTCCGTCCCCAGTTCCCTCACCAGCAATTCTATGCCGATGATTGCCAATTCCTCGGGGCTGCTCGGGCTATAGGAGCTATGGCCCTCCGACCATTTGGCATTGATGGTGGCTTCGATGCTGACGGTGCTCATGGTAGGGCTCGCGAGTTGGAGGGCTGTAAGTGGAGTTAAGCATTTTTGCCCCCGGTTTGGCACTGCGACTTAGGCATTGGAGGAGGGCTGTGCGACACTCTTTTTTTTGTTTTTAAAGGAGCCCCGCCGTGCAGATCGATTTGAACGCTCCGGATGGCCTGACCCTAGAGGCGGTTCGTCAATTGCTGGCCTCGGCCAGTGATGACGAGCATACCCAGCTGCGCGTGACCAAGGGCGGTATCGCCTATTTGTCCTCGGGTGTGGTCGGTGGCGCTGACATCGATGGTTTGCTGTTTCGGCTCGAGACCTGGGCCAAGGGCTCGGGATACGTCGGACGGGTCGCTGCCAGCGACGAGGTCTGGGTCATGCAGATCTACAATGCGCTGAAGGATAACTGGCCCAATCCCCCGTTCGATTACATCGACGTTTATTGAGCGGTGTTCATATCCAGTCACGATTCATGTCTGAACAGCAGTGGCGGCTCAGGCAAACTGCCGGTTTCCGGATGAGCCAGGCCGACGGCTGTGGTGTTGAAACCAAGCGCCGTTTGGGTTGTCGCACGCTCTCTGTTTACCTATAGAAAAAAGGAGGCTTCATGCCTTGGAAGCTCGCGTCATTGAGTACTCTGTTGGCCGCCGTGGTCTTGAGCGGTTGCAGCAGCACCTCGGAATCGACCCCCGAACCCGTGGCGACCGAGACCGGTCACAGCCGCTGCGAAGCAAAGGGCGCCGAGTTCGCCATTGGCAAGCAGGCCTCGCCACAATTGCTGGAGCAGGCCCGTACCCGAGCCGGCGCTCAGATTGCCCGGATCCTCAAGCCCAACGACATGGTGACGCTTGAGTACCGCTCCGATCGCCTGAACCTCAATACCGATGCCAACCTGGTGGTCAACCGGGTGAACTGCGGCTGATTGCCGGTTTTCAATCGCCCATAAAAAACCCCGTCACATGGACGGGGTTTTTTAGTACGCGGAGAAATTACTCAGCGCGAACCTGTGCAGCTTGCATACCCTTTTGGCCTTTCTCAGCCACGAAGGAAACGGTCTGGCCTTCTTTCAGGCTTTTGAAACCGTCGCTTTCGATAGCTTTGAAGTGTACGAACAGGTCGTCACCGCCACCTTGAGGAGTGATGAAGCCGAAGCCTTTTTCATCGTTGAACCATTTAACGGTGCCGGTTTGGCGATTAGACATGGTGTATCTCCAAGAAACATATATTTTCAGTGTACTGTGCTGCTCAGGCCAACTGGGCACACCCGGGTATCATAGTCGAAATGTTCGATTTGGGACCCCCCCAGACGCGCTGTTTGCCAATCAGTCGTGTTTACTTTACTGCCTTTACCCGCTGAAAGGCCCGGTTTTAAAGGCTTTCAGCCGAAAGTAAAGACGATAAAAAAAGCTGTAAAACCTGAATAAATCGTTCAAAAAAGCCTGAAATCAGTGTTTTTCAACCCTGCCGGGCCCGCTCAGGAAGCCTGCTTTCTCACTTTTTCGTCTTGTTGTCGGCCTTGCATTTTGCGATCTGGCCCAGTGCCTTTTGTTGCAGCTCCGGGGTGGCCTTGTTGTCCATCAAGGCCTGGATGTCCGAGGCGGGATAGGACTTGATCGCATCGGCGCCACAGGCGCAATGAGCCTTGGCAGCGGCCGGGCCGATCTGGGGCGTTGCCGCCTCCGTGCATTGGGCCATGTATTTTTCGCGCTCGCCTTTGGGCCAGTCGGCATGGGCGGTCAGTGGAAGCAGCAGGGCGAGGGGGGCGACTACTGCAAACAGGGTATTGAGACGCATGCGAAGATGCTCCTTTCGGGTCGATGTCTTGATATCTGAGGCGTTGCGCTCGGTTCAGTTCAGCACTCTGGCATAAAAACCCTGGATTTACGCCTGCTTCAATTCGAGCGCGGCGATGACCGTTCATCTGTGCTAGCATGCCGGGCTCGGGTATTTCCAGGCTGCGGATGACAACTCGTCCCGGCGGCAAATGTTCGAAATAACCCTGATTTGAATCCCAGTCACTCTGGTTCGGTTTTCCCGGTTGGCCGCAAGGCTCCTGCCGCTGTAAGGCAGGCGTTCGTCATTGAATGGCCTGGACTGGATCTTGTACTGGCTCATCCCAACCCACGTGACCTTTGGTAGGGGTCACCACTAGGAGAGGAGGCGCCATGCCAACTATTACTCTTCCCGACGGCAGTCAACGTTCATTCGATCACCCGGTTTCCGTAGCCGAGGTCGCCGCATCCATCGGTGCGGGCCTGGCCAAGGCCACCCTGGCCGGCAAGGTCAACGGCAAGCTGGTCGACGCCAGTGACGTCATCGACAGCGACGCCACGCTGCAAATCATCACGCCAAAGGATGAAGAGGGGCTGGAGATCATTCGCCACTCTTGCGCGCACCTGGTCGGCCATGCGGTCAAGCAGCTGTACCCGAGCGCGAAGATGGTCATCGGTCCGGTCATCGACGAAGGCTTCTATTACGACATCGCCTTCGAGCGTCCTTTCACGCCGGACGACATGGCGGCCATCGAACAGCGCATGCAGCAGCTGATCGAGAAAGATTACGACGTCATCAAGAAAGTCACCCCGCGCGCCGAAGTCATCGAAGTCTTCAAGGCCCGTGGCGAGGACTACAAGCTGCGTCTGGTGGAAGACATGCCGGACGAGCAGGCCATGGGCCTGTACTACCACGAAGAATACGTCGACATGTGCCGTGGCCCGCACGTGCCGAACACGCGCTTCCTGAAATCCTTCAAGCTGACCAAGCTGTCCGGCGCCTACTGGCGTGGCGATGCGAAGAACGAGCAGTTGCAGCGCGTCTATGGCACTGCCTGGGCGGACAAGAAGCAACTGGCGGCCTACATCCAGCGCATCGAAGAAGCCGAGAAGCGCGATCACCGCAAGATCGGCAAGCGCCTGGGCCTGTTCCATACCCAGGAAGAGTCCCCTGGCATGGTGTTCTGGCACCCGAACGGCTGGACCCTGTACCAGGTGCTCGAGCAGTACATGCGCCAGGTTCAGCGTGAGAACGGCTATCTGGAAATCAAGACGCCGCAAGTGGTGGACCGCAGCCTGTGGGAGAAATCCGGGCACTGGGCCAACTACGCCGACAACATGTTCACCACCCAGTCGGAAAACCGCGACTACGCCATCAAGCCGATGAACTGCCCATGCCACGTGCAGGTGTTCAACCAGGGCTTGAAGAGCTACCGCGAACTGCCGATGCGCCTGGCCGAGTTCGGTGCCTGCCACCGCAACGAGCCGTCGGGTGCGCTGCACGGCATCATGCGCGTGCGTGCATTCACTCAGGACGATGCACACATCTTCTGCACCGAAGAGCAGATGCAGGCCGAATCCGCCGCCTTCATCAAACTGACCATGGACGTCTATCGTGACTTCGGCTTCACCGAAGTCGAGATGAAGCTGTCCACTCGTCCGGAAAAACGCGTTGGCTCCGACGAGCTGTGGGATCGCGCCGAAGCGGCCCTGGCCGCCGCCCTTGATAGCGCGGGCCTTGCGTACGACCTGCAGCCGGGCGAGGGGGCCTTCTACGGTCCGAAGATCGAATTCTCGCTGAAAGATTGCCTCGGTCGTGTGTGGCAGTGTGGTACCTTGCAGCTCGATTTCAACCTGCCGATCCGTCTGGGCGCTGAATATGTGTCCGAAGACAACAGTCGCAAGCACCCGGTCATGCTTCACCGCGCGATCCTCGGTTCGTTCGAGCGTTTCGTCGGGATTCTGATCGAACACTACGAGGGTGCGTTCCCTGCGTGGCTGGCGCCGACCCAGGCAGTGATCATGAATATCACTGATAAACAGGCAGATTTTGCCGCCGAAGTCGAAAAAACTCTCAATCAAAGCGGATTTCGTGCCAAGTCCGACTTGAGAAATGAAAAGATCGGCTTTAAAATCCGCGAGCATACTTTGCTCAAGGTTCCCTTTCTCTTGGTTATCGGAGATCGGGAGGTCGAGATGCAGACTGTCGCTGTGCGTACTCGTGAAGGTGCTGACCTGGGCTCGATGCCCGTCGCCGAATTCGCTGAGTTTCTCGCGCAAGCGGTTTCCCGGCGTGGTCGCCCAGATTTGGAGTAATTATTATTAAGCGTGAAATGAGACAAGATAAACGAGCTGCACCGAAAGCCCCGATCAACGAGAATATCTCGGCACGCGAGGTTCGGTTAATTGGCGCTGACGGCGAGCAGATTGGCATCGTCTCGATTGATGAAGCGCTTCGTATTGCTGAAGAAGCCAAGCTTGATCTGGTAGAAATTTCCGCAGACGCAGTCCCACCGGTTTGCCGGGTGATGGACTACGGCAAGTCGATCTTCGAGAAGAAGAAGCAGATTGCCGCGGCGAAGAAAAACCAGAAGCAGATTCAGGTAAAAGAAATCAAGTTTCGTCCAGGGACGGAGGAAGGGGATTACCAGGTAAAACTGCGCAACCTGGTACGTTTCCTGAGTGATGGGGACAGGGCCAAGGTATCCTTGCGATTCCGCGGCCGTGAGATGGCCCACCAGGAGCTGGGGATGGAACTCCTCAAGCGGGTTGAACAAGACCTGCTCGAGTACGGTTCGGTCGAACAGCATCCTAAGATGGAAGGACGCCAGCTGATCATGGTCATCGCCCCGAAAAAGAAGAAGTAATCACCAGGGCACGGCAGGCCTTGCGATTATGTTTATCAACTGAATGCGGAGTATCCGAACATGCCAAAGATGAAGACTAAAAGTGGTGCTGCTAAGCGGTTTCTGAAAACTGCTAACGGTATCAAGCACAAGCACGCTTTCAAGAGCCACATCCTGACCAAAATGTCGACCAAGCGTAAGCGTCAACTGCGCGGTAGCAGCTTGCTGCATCCGTCTGACGTGGCAAAAGTCGAGCGCATGCTGCGCCTTCGTTAATTTTTGGATCAAGAATAGAGGAAGTAACTCATGGCTCGTGTAAAGCGTGGCGTCATTGCCCGTAAGCGTCACAAAAAAATTCTGAAACTTGCTAAAGGCTACTACGGCGCGCGTTCCCGCGTATTCCGTGTTGCCAAGCAAGCGGTAATCAAGGCAGGCCAATACGCCTACCGTGACCGTCGTCAGAAAAAACGTCAGTTCCGCGCTCTGTGGATCGCTCGTATCAATGCTGGTGCTCGTGTTAACGGTCTGTCCTACAGCCGTTTCATCGCTGGCCTGAAAAAAGCGTCCATCGAGATCGACCGTAAGGTTCTGGCTGATCTGGCAGTGAACGAAAAAGCGGCGTTTGCTGCGATTGTCGAGAAAGCTAAAGCCACCTTGGCTTAAGTACCCCCGGCAGTCACCGGGGCCTACATCTGTGGGCCCAGGTGTCAAACGTCATAAATAGGGGAAGAGCCTTAAAGCTCTTCCCCTATTTCGTATCTGGAGTCTGTACATGGAAAACCTGGACGCGCTGGTCGCTCAAGCACTAGAGGCTGTGCAAAGCGCTGAAGATATCAATGCCCTGGAGCAAATCCGGGTTCACTACCTTGGCAAGAAGGGCGAGTTGACTCAGGTGATGAAGACCCTGGGGAACCTGCCAGCCGAAGAGCGTCCGCAGGTCGGTGCGCTGATCAACGTTGCCAAGGAGCGTGTCACAGAGGTCCTCAATGCGCGCAAGGCGTTGTTCGAGGAGGCGGATCTGGCTGCCAAGCTCGCCGCCGAGTCCATCGACGTGACCCTGCCTGGCCGTGGCCAGACTTCCGGTGGCCTGCATCCGGTGACCCGGACGCTGGAACGCATCGAGCAGTTCTTCACCCACATCGGCTACGGCATTGCCGAAGGCCCTGAGGTCGAAGACGACTACCACAACTTCGAAGCGCTCAACATCCCAGGCCATCACCCGGCCCGGTCGATGCATGACACCTTCTATTTCAACGCGAACATGCTGTTGCGCACCCATACCTCGCCGGTACAGGTCCGCACCATGGAATCGCAACAGCCGCCGATCCGCATCGTCTGCCCAGGCCGTGTGTACCGCAGCGACTCCGATATCACCCACTCGCCGATGTTCCACCAGGTCGAAGGCCTGCTGGTTGATCGCGACATCAATTTCGCCGACCTGAAAGGCACGATCGAAGAGTTCCTGCGGGTGTTCTTCGAAAAAGAACTGGCCGTGCGTTTCCGCCCTTCGTACTTCCCGTTCACCGAGCCGTCGGCTGAAGTCGACATGGAATGCGTGATGTGCAGCGGCAAAGGCTGCCGCGTCTGCAAGCAGACTGGCTGGCTGGAAGTCATGGGCTGCGGCATGGTTCACCCGAACGTGCTGCGTATGTCCGGGATCGATCCGGAAGAGTTCTCCGGCTTTGCTTTCGGCATGGGCGTCGAGCGCCTGGCCATGCTGCGTTACGGTGTGAATGACTTGCGCCTGTTCTTCGACAACGACTTGCGATTCCTTGCGCAATTTCGCTAGGTCGCTAGTCCGTAACGAATCTATTAGGAGAGCAGGATGAAATTCAGTGAACAATGGCTGCGCGGCTGGGTAAGCCCGCAGGTAAGTCGGGACGAGCTGGTTGCTCGCCTGTCGATGGCCGGCCTTGAGGTCGATAGCGTCACGCCGGCCGCCGGTGATTTCAGCGGTGTGGTCGTGGGCGAGGTGCTGGGCACCGAGCAGCACCCAGACGCTGACAAACTGCGGGTTTGCCAGGTCAGCAATGGCGCGCAAACCTTCCAGGTCGTCTGCGGCGCGCCCAACGTGCGCCCGGGTCTGAAGATTCCGTTCGCCATGATCGGTGCCGAACTGCCGGGCGACTTCAAGATCAAGAAAGCCAAGCTGCGCGGCGTCGAGTCCAACGGCATGCTGTGCTCCCAGGCCGAACTGCAGATTGGCGAAGGCAACGATGGCCTGATGGAACTCCCGGCAGATGCGCCGGTGGGCCAGGACATCCGTGAATACCTGGGCCTGGACGATGCGAGCATCGAGGTCGACCTGACGCCGAACCGTGGCGATTGCCTGTCCCTGGCCGGCCTGGCCCGTGAAGTCGGCGCGCTGTATGCCGCTCCCGTGACGCGTCCTGTGGTTGCGAGCGTGCCGGCCGTGCACGACGAAGTGCGTTCGATTGAAGTCCTCGCGCCGGCCGCGTGCCCGCGTTACCTGGGCCGTGTGATCCGTAACGTCGATCTGTCCAAGCCGACGCCGCTGTGGATGGTCGAGCGCCTGCGTCGCGCCGACGTGCGCAGCATCGACGCCGCTGTCGACATCACCAACTATGTGATGCTGGAGCTGGGTCAGCCGCTGCATGCGTTCGATCTCGCCGAAATCAACGGTGGCATCCGCGTGCGCATGGCCGAAGAGGGTGAGAAGCTGGTGCTGCTCGACGGCCAGGAAGTGACCCTGCGCAGCGACACCCTGGTGATTGCCGACCACGCCCGCGCCCTGGCGATTGCCGGCGTGATGGGCGGCGAGCACAGTGGCGTCTCCGCCACGACCCGCGATGTATTCCTGGAAAGTGCGTTCTTCGACCAGATCGCCGTCGCTGGCAAGGCCCGTTCCTATGGCCTGCACACCGACGCCTCGCACCGTTACGAGCGTGGTGTGGACTGGCAACTGGCCCGTGAAGCCATGGAGCGCGCCACAGGCCTGCTGCTGGACATCACCGGTGGCGAAGCCGGCCCGATCATCGAGACCGTCAGCGAACAGCACCTGCCCAAGATTGCCCCGGTCACCTTGCGTGCCCAGCGCATCACCCAGATGCTGGGCATGGAAATGGACCCGGTCGAAGTCGAACGCCTGCTCAGCGCCCTGGGCCTGAACATCAGCGCCGATGGGGCAGGGCAGTGGCACGTCGAAGTGCCAAGCCATCGCTTCGATATCAGCCTGGAAGTCGACCTGATCGAAGAGCTGGCCCGCTTGTACGGCTACAACCGCCTGCCGGTTCGCTACCCGCAAGCACGCCTGGCCCCACAGGCCAAGGCTGAAGCCCGCAGCGACCTGCCAGAACTGCGCCGCTTGCTGGTGGCCCGTGGGTATCAGGAAGCGATCACCTACAGCTTCATCGATCCACGCCAGTTCGAGCTGTTCAATCCGGGTGTCGAGCCACTGTTGCTGGCCAACCCGATCTCCAACGACATGGCAGCCATGCGTTCGTCCCTGTGGCCAGGCCTGGTCAAGTCGCTCCAGCACAACCTGAACCGCCAGCAGGATCGCGTGCGTCTGTTCGAAAGCGGCCTGCGTTTTGTCGGTCAGTTGGAAGGCTTGAAGCAAGAGCCGATGCTGGCCGGTGTCGTCTGTGGCAGCCGCCTGCCGGAAGGCTGGGCGCAAGGTCGCGATGTCGTCGATTTCTTCGACGTCAAGGCTGACGTCGAAGCGGTGCTGGGCTTCGCCGGCGCGCTCGACGCATTCACTTTCGTTCCGGGCAAGCACCCGGCGCTGCACCCGGGGCAGACCGCGCGCATCGAGCGAGACGGGCGTGAAGTCGGCTATGTCGGTGCCATTCACCCAGAACTGTCGAAAACCCTGGGCCTTGATCGTCCGGTCTTCGTTTTCGAGCTGGTTCTGGCCGAAGTGGCACTGGGGAAAATGCCGAAATTCCAGGAGTTATCGCGCTTTCCTGAAGTGCGTCGTGACCTTGCGTTGCTGGCCGACCGTGACGTTGCTTCCAGTGCTGTATTGGAGGTAATTCGTGAAAATGCAGGCGAATGGCTGACGGACCTCAGGCTATTTGACGTGTATCAGGGTAAAGGCATTGATCCGCATAGAAAAAGCCTTGCAGTTGGCTTGACCTGGCAGCATCCATCGCGCACTCTTAATGACGATGAGGTGAATACCGCAACGCAGAATATCCTCACCTCGCTCGAAACCAGGTTGAACGCCACGTTAAGGAAGTGACGTATGGGGGCTCTGACGAAAGCTGAGATGGCGGAACGTCTGTATGAGGAGCTGGGCCTGAATAAACGGGAGGCCAAAGAATTGGTCGAACTGTTTTTCGAAGAAATCAGGCACGCTCTGGAAGACAACGAACAGGTCAAATTGTCCGGTTTCGGCAATTTTGACCTGCGGGACAAACGCCAGCGGCCTGGCCGCAATCCGAAAACGGGAGAAGAAATCCCGATCACGGCTCGCCGTGTGGTCACCTTTCGTCCAGGGCAGAAGTTGAAGGCCCGAGTTGAGGCTTATGCTGGAACCAAGTCATAACGACGAACTACCCGTCATCCCGGGCAAACGCTACTTCACCATTGGTGAAGTCAGCGAGCTGTGTGCGGTAAAACCACACGTGCTGCGCTATTGGGAGCAGGAGTTTCCTCAACTCAACCCGGTCAAGCGCCGCGGAAACCGTCGGTATTATCAGCGCCAAGACGTGCTGATGATCCGGCAGATCCGCGCGCTGCTGTACGATCAGGGGTTCACCATCGGCGGAGCGCGCTTGCGCCTCTCCGGTGATGAGGCCAAAGACGATACAACCCAGTACAAACAGATGATCCGCCAGATGATCGCCGAGCTCGAAGATGTACTGGTGGTGCTCAAGAAATAAATTTCTGCTTTTAAATACTTCCAGTTTTCAAAAGCTTGCGATATATTCCTGAGCGTTCCGTTGAGAAGCGGAACAAGATTCACGCCTAGTCGGGGCGTAGCGCAGTCCGGTAGCGCACTAGCATGGGGTGCTAGGGGTCGAGTGTTCGAATCACTCCGTCCCGACCATATTTTTCAATGACTTAGGCCAATGTTCACAGCATTGGCCTTTTTCATGTGCGTGATTTTTGTGTGACTCCTAGATTTTTCACGCCTGCTTCCTCTTCAAAGCACGACCAATCTCTCATCACCGTTTTTCACACCCGACCGCTCGTTCCTGCCGCCGAAGTCTGACGGAATCAGGAACACGCTGGTGCCAAGTCCCGGCACCGGAATCTCCCAATCCCATCTCAACTTGCAGACTTCTTGCTCGCGGCAACCTGTGTTCACCTTGAACAAGTCCATTGTCTGCAGGTGCGCCGGCAATTCCCCGAAGAGGATCGATTGCTCTTCCCACGTCATTGGGTAGGGCTCGCGAACCTTTCCGCTGGTCGCCGTTGGGCGCGGAGGAGAGTGCATTCGGGTGGTGTCGGGGAAGAGGGCGCTGCTGTTGGCGGATGAAGTGCAGCAATCTGCTAGCATTCAGCCCGCTGGACGGAAGAAAGGCCGGTCGCTTGTGCCCGCTTTGAATGACTACTTAGGGAAAAGATATGTCGCTCTACTCAGTTACCATCCCCTGTTTCGCACAGATGCTGCGATCTCTATCGTCTCTTTTGTCTAAGGGCGAGACTGGCGCTCGTGAACGCGGCTATGACTCGCAGATTCTGCTTGAAGCTCGGCTTGCACCGGATATGCACAATCTAGCCCGACAAGTTCAGTATGCTTGTACTCAGGCGCAGGAGGCGGTCCTGCGGCTTACACAGCAGCCGTTGCAATCGCTCGCTCCCCCTGAAAACTTGGCTGCAGCGAAGGCACTGATCGAGCGTACTCTGGCGGTTCTTGCTTCGGTGGACCGTGCCCAGGTGGATGAAGGTGCAGAGCGACAAATCGCTATCGCGCTACCAAATGGCATAACGTTCGATATGACCGGCAGTGAATACGCGGTGAACTGGGTCACGCCACAGTTCTATTTTCATCTAGTCACGGCATACAACATCCTTCGTCATAACGGCGTACCTCTCGGGAAAGCTGATTACGTACAGCACATATTCGCTTACCAGCGCCAGTAATTGGCTCTTGGTAAGCACTTGTAGGCATTCGATTGCAGCGAGCGCCAATAAAAACGGCCATTCTTACGGCCGGGCACGGCTGGTATGGAAAGCTCGTATTCCCAGAAGACATTGAGATCAGTTTGGACTAGGGCTCGTCATCAGACTGTGCGGTTGCTCTCGCTCTTCAGCGGCGCGCAGGCTGGCGGTTGCGGTGTGGAAGCAGGAAAGTCCAGCTCCAGCACGTTGGTCAGAGGCTCGCGGAGGTAGATGCGCTTCGTGCGGTACTCATTTGAGCTACTGGCGCAGTTGTCTTGGGGATGCGTTCAACAGGCGGCGCATAAGTCGCCGTAGGGCCGTGGCATCCTGGTATCCCACCTGCTCGGCGATAGATTCAACGGAGTGTCTGCTGGTTTCCAGTAGCACGCGGGCCCTGTTCAGCTGCACACGCTGGATCAAATATTGGGTTGAAAGGCCGGTTGCTTTTCGAAGGTGCCGGGACAGCGTTCGCTCAGACATGCCGACGTACGCTGCAAGGCTCGGAACGCTGGGAGGGTGGGGCAGGCAGGCTTCTATGTAAGCGGTGAGGTTGGCGACCAGTGTATTGCCCCGGGCCATGATCGCTGGGTTGATGAATGGGGATTGCAACTGTCGGCCGTCGAGTAGAAGAGCCTTGCCCACATAGTCGGCGAGCGTCGGCGACAGGCGTCTGCGCAGCAGGTGCAACATCAGGTCAGTTTGCGCGAAGGCTGCGCCGGCGGTCGTCAAGGGTGGGTCGCAAAGCACCATGACGTTGGGGTCGACGATGCAGTCAGGCGCAATGCTCGACAGCCAAGGGGCGAGCCACCAGGAGGTCGTTACCTTTCGACCGTCCAGCAATCCTGCGGCATGCAGGAGAAAGACAGCCGAGCACGAGGCGGCAATCTCCTTGCCTTCATTCACATGTGCCCTCAGCGCTGGCAGTGTCTGCAGTACCCAGTCTTGCTCAAGACGCTGCAGCAGCGCGTCGAGGTCGCTGATGCCAAGGCCCGGAATGACCCAGCAGGAGTTGTCCTCGACGTCTGTCGTCAGTTCGTCGACCAACAGTTGCATGCCTTGCCCTAGCGTAATCAGCCCTGGCTGCGGCCCGCAAACTCGCCAGCGTGGCACGGCAAGGCCTTGGCGCTGCGCAAGTGTCGCGGCGGTGCCGAGGATGTCCAGGGTGGCCGCGACGCTTGAGGCGAACGACTCGGGAAAGACTAGAACAGTGAAATCGTACATTGTCCGATTATGCCCGAAAGAAGACGAATCGGTCGCTTATGGCGTGGAGAGATAACTGGCCCAATGGCGCTTCCAGTTAACAGTGAGGTTTCGCCATGCCAAACATCTTGATCAAGGTGCCTACGGGCGCTTTCAATCAGCCACAGCGCCAACAACTGCTTCGAAGCGTGAGCGACGTGGCAATGCTTAATGAACACATGGGCGATGCTCCTCAGCAGCGTGCTTTGTGCTGGGTGCTCATTGAGGAAATTCAGGCCGATGAATGGCTGTGCGGAGGCGTTGCTCCTCATGCCAGGGCCGTTCCATGCATTGTCATCGTCAAGGTGCCTGCCGGCGTTCTTGATGCGCCGATGCGCCAGCGCTACGTGCGTGAATTGCATTGCGCAATACAATCGAGCCTGACAACGGAGGATCAGCGCCAGTTGCTGACCTCAATACAGATCCAGGATGTGGTCGATGGTACTTGGGGGGCGAACGGTGATATTTGGCATCTGGCCGACTTCACCCGTGCAGCCGGGTACGGACATCTCGCGCCCTAGGCTGTAGGCCTTCCAGAAAGCGCACTGCCTGGGGGGAGGGCATGTCATTGCAGAGTATTGACGCGTGCATAAGCATGCACATATAGTCGGTTGCATGACTGATCGAATCCTTCACCGAACCCGCGCAATTGACGCCGCCATCGAGTCGCTCGATGGCGCTTTCTTCAAGGCACTTTGCGAGCCTTCGCGTGTCGCTGTGCTCAAGCGTGTGATGCAACTGGGGCGCGCCGATATCGCCGAAATTGCCCAAGGATTACCCCAGGAACGTTCAGTTGTTTCCCGACATCTGCAAGTGCTGTTAGAGGCAGGTATCGTCCGCGGCACCAAGGTCAGCAGGCAGATGTTCTACGAGGTGGATGGTCCGGCGGTGGTGGCCCGCCTCGAAGCCATTCTTGAGCATATGAAAAGCCTGGCCCCGTTCTGTTGCCCAGGTACGTCCTGATATTTTTTTTGCCTTGTAGTGTGCATGAGTGTGCATATATGAATGTAACGAATGAAGTCCTGGATGTCATCGTGATTGGCGCGGGCCAGGCAGGATTAGCGTGCGGTTGGCACTTACAGCAGCACAACCTCAGGTTCCTGATTCTGGATGCTGAGCGATCTCCGGGAGGGAATTGGCGCAATTACTACGACAGTTTGAAGCTTTTTTCTCCAGCGGCTTACTCGTCATTACCGGGCATGCGCTTCCCGGCGGAACCTGGTCATTACCCGCTTCGTGATGAGGTCGTGCGCTATCTGGAAGACTATGCAAAGGCATTCAAATTGCCAATTCGTCAGTACACCCGCGTACAGCATGTACGCAGAGAGCGCGGGCTGTTTCAGCTTCAAACGGACGATGGGGAAAACTTTTGCTCCAAGGCGCTGATCGTCTGCACGGGAGGATTCAATCAGCCTTTCATTCCCGATATTCAAGGGCTTCAGGGCTTTCTTGGGCGCAGTTTGCACAGCGCGGAATATCGAAATGCCGATGGCTTTGGTGGGCAGCGAGTGGTTGTGGTCGGTGCTGCAAACTCGGCTGTTCAAATTGCTTATGAACTGGCCCATGTGAGCAACGTCGTGCTGGCAAGCAGGGAGCCCATTCGGTTTTTTCCGCAAAAGATACTCGGCCTGGATTTTCACACGTGGTTGAAGTGGTCAGGGTTGGAAAAGACCCGTTGGTTGAGTGATCAAAGTACGCCGGTGCTTGATGACGGCATCTATCGTCGAGCCCTCAAGCAAAGGCTTTTCGAGCGTAAGCCGATGTTCGAGGCGATAACCCCAACCGGCGTGATCTGGTCTGATGGGCAGCACACTGAGGTTGATAGTTTGGTGTTTGCTACAGGATTTCGCCCGAACCTGAAATTTTTGAGCGGGTTGGAATGCCCAAGCGATGAATATTGGGCTCATCGTAACGGGCAGGCGAAGCACCTGCCTGGGCTGTATTTTGTCGGTCTGCCGAAACAACGGAATTTTGCTTCAGCGACACTCAGGGGTGTCGGCCAGGATGCGGCCTACATCATGCCCAGCTTGATGCGATTTGTTCGCGATGTGCCTGTTTAGCAGGCAGCTTTCGAGTTTTCCGATGGGAGGGGTTTATCTATTATTCGCAAAACCATATATTCGAAAAACCGTATATGAATCGAGGCTTCACAATGGCCAGCAAAGCGCGTGTCCTGTTCGCTGAGAATCGATATGGCTGACCATCTGACACCCGTCACTGTTTTCAAATGCCTGGCTGATGACACTCGCGTGCGCACCATGCTGCTCATCACTCGTGAAGGAGAGCTTTGTGTTTGCGAGCTGACCTGCGCGTTGAACCAGAGTCAGCCAAAGGTCTCCAGGCACCTGGCGCAGTTGCGTACTTGCGGCCTGTTGTCGGACCGTCGGCAAGGCCAATGGGTGTATTACCGACTGCACCCGAATCTCCCCGATTGGGTTCATCACGTGCTGACCACGACGCTGGAAAGCAACAAGCACTGGTTAAGCCCTGATGCCAAACGCCTGGATGGAATGGGTGATCGCCCTGTGCGTGCAGCCGTTTGCTGCGAAAGCCAGACCGCCTGATTACGCCTTCGACGACGCCTTCGGAATAATTGCGCAGGACAAAGACGATGTTTGATGACCCTATTCCCCAGCTCGATACTGAGCTGGTTGATCTCCCCTCGGCGGACAAACTCGGTATCGAAGAGACCTCCATCCACAAGCCGCGCATTTTGCTGCTGTACGGATCCACCCGTGAGCGTTCCTTCAGTCGTCTGCTGGTGGAGGAGGCTGCTCGGTTGCTGGAGCACCTCGGCGCCGAGACGCGGATTTTCAATCCGTCAGGTTTGCCACTGCCCGATGACGCGCCCGACGATCATCCGCGTGTGAAAGAACTGCGCGACTTGGTGTTGTGGTCCGAGGGACAGGTCTGGTGCTCTCCGGAGCGCCACGGAAACATGAGCGCAGTGTTCAAAGCGCAGATTGATTGGGTGCCACTTGCAATGGGCGCGGTACGTCCGACCCAGGGCAAGACCCTTGCCGTCATGCAGGTGTGCGGCGGTTCGCAGTCGTTCAACGTGGTCAACCAACTGCGGGTACTGGGACGTTGGATGCGCATGTTCACCATTCCCAACCAGTCTTCCGTGCCGAAGGCCTACATGGAGTTCGACGATAACGGTCGGATGAAACCTTCGCCGTTCTACGACCGTGTCGTGGATGTGATGGAGGAGTTGGTGAAGTTCACGCTGCTGCTTCGCGACCGTCAGGACTATCTGGTTGATCGTTATTCCGAGCGCAAGGAATCGGCGCAAGAACTCATGAAACGTGTCAATCAGCGTTCTATCTGACCCCATATCGCATACATCGGCCCGTTCGACACCCAGTCGAACGCCCACTCACAACAGATACAGAGCACAACAACATGACTATCAAAGTTGGCATCAATGGTTTTGGTCGTATCGGTCGCCTCGCTCTGCGGGCTGCCTGGAGTTGGCCTGAGTTCGAATTCGTGCAGATCAACGATCCAGCGGGTGACGCGGCCACTCATGCTCACCTGATCAACTTCGACTCGGTGCATGGCCGTTGGAACAACGAAGCCCGCGCCGAAGGCGACAGCGTCGTCATCGACAATAAGCGGATCAAAGTCACGGCCAACAAGGCGATCGTCGACACAGATTGGTCGGGCTGCGATCTGGTGATTGAAGCCAGCGGCAAGATGAAAACCGTCGCAGTGCTGCAGGCTTACCTGGCCCAGGGGGTCAAGCGTGTGGTGGTGTGCGCTCCGGTGAAGGAAAAAGGTGCGTTGAACGTCGTCATGGGCGTCAACCAGCACCTGTTCGACCCGGCGCAGCACCGTATCGTCACCGCTGCCTCGTGCACCACTAATTGCCTGGCCCCCGTCGTGAAAGTCATCCATGAAAAGCTGGGCATTCGCCACGGTTCGATCACCACCATTCACGACCTGACCAACACCCAGAGCATTCTCGATCAGCCACACAAGGATCTGCGTCGTGCGCGTGCCAGCGGCATGAGCCTGATTCCAACCAGTACCGGCTCGGCCACCGCCATTGCCGAAATCTTCCCGGAGCTGCGTGGGCGCCTCAATGGTCACGCCGTACGTGTGCCGCTGGCCAATGCGTCGCTGACTGATTGTGTCTTTGAAGTCGAACGGGCCACCACCGTCGAAGAGGTCAATCAGTTGCTCAAGGACGCTGCCGAGAATGAGCTCAAAGACATCCTCGGTTTTGAGGAGCGCCCGCTGGTGTCCATCGACTACCGTACCGACCCGCGTTCATCGATCATCGATGCGCTGTCGACCATGGTCATCAACGGCACCCAGGTCAAACTTTACGCCTGGTATGACAACGAGTGGGGCTATGCCAACCGCACGGTCGAACTGGCCAGAATGGTCGGTCTGGCAGTCTGAGGAGCGGCCATGAAAGCGTTGTCAGCCCTTGCGCCGTCAGTGCGGCAGTACCTGCTCGTGACGGGTAACTACTGGGCCTTCACCCTCACCGACGGCGCTTTGCGCATGTTGGTGGTGCTGCACTTTCACGCGTTGGGCTACAGCCCGCTGCAAATCGCGGCGTTGTTTTTGTTCTACGAACTCTTTGGCGTGATCACCAACCTGGTGGGTGGTTACCTCGGCGCCCGGCTGGGCCTGAACCGAACCATGAACATCGGGCTGGGCCTCCAGGTGGCGGCGCTGTTGATGCTGACAGTGCCGGTCGCTTGGCTGACCATCCCTTGGGTGATGGGGGCTCAGGCGTTGTCCGGGATCGCCAAGGACCTGAACAAGATGAGCGCCAAAAGCTCCATCAAACTTCTGGTCCCCGATGGGCAACAGGGCAAACTCTACCAATGGGTGGCGATCCTCACTGGCTCAAAGAACGCGCTCAAGGGTGTCGGCTTCTTTCTTGGCGGAGCTTTGCTGGCATTGCTCGGTTTCAAAGGCGCGTTGCTGGCCATGGCAGGTGGCCTGACGCTGATTTGGATCAGTAGCTTGATCCTGTTGAAGAAGGACCTGGGCAAGGCCAAAGCCAAGCCCAGGTTTCGTGACATCCTGTCCAAGAGCCGGGCGATCAACATCCTTTCGGCGGCGCGGATGTTCCTGTTCGGCGCCCGCGATGTCTGGTTCGTGGTGGCCTTGCCGGTGTACCTGAGCAGCGTGTTCGGCTGGGATTTCTGGAAGGTTGGTGGCTTCCTGGCTGCCTGGGTGATTGGCTACGGCATCGTCCAGTCCTTCGCGCCCAACATCACTGGAAAGAAACGAGGTCACGTGCCGGACGGTCGAGCGGCGTTTTTGTGGGCGCTGCTACTGGCGGGTTTGCCCGCGGCCATTGCGCTGGGGCTGAAGACCGGGCTGTCGCAACAGGTCGTGCTGTTGGGTGGATTGATGGTTTTTGGGGCGTTGTTCGCCGTGAACTCGTCGCTGCACAGCTACCTGATCGTGTCCTACGCCAAGGAAGACGGCGTGTCGTTGGATGTGGGGTTCTATTACATGTCGAACGCCATGGGGCGCCTGATCGGCACCGTGCTCTCCGGTTGGATTTACCAGGTGTTTGGATTGGGCGCATGCCTTTGGCTATCAAGCGCATTCGTGTTGCTGGCCGCCTTGATTTCCATCGCTTTACCCAGGCATGCCGAGGCGAGTTGAAGCCGCTAGGCAGGACGGCGTTGGCCCCCTCAGATACGCCTTGGCGTAGAAGGCGCTATCCACTTTTATCTTGAAGGCCGAGTCGACTGTCTTTTGCTTTCAACGCACCAGTGCCGAAGGGTTTTCCTGCAGCAGCACCGAGTTGTGCAGGGTAGCGAGCGCTTCCTTCAATAGGGATTGATCCTGCGCATCCTGGGACTTCTTGCTTTGCTTGGCGGCGTATTCCAGCAATACCAAGTGACTGCGGCTGGCTGAAGCTTGTTTCGGCACCACCGTCTCTTCAATCATTTTGCCCATGACGTACTTCTGTGTCCGTGTGTCCTGGCTGGCGCTTTGCGTGACGGAGGCTTTGCTCAGTCGGCCGTCCTTGTAGGCGAGGCTGGCCGAACTGCGGGCCTCGTCATGCACTTGTACGTAGAGATAGTTCTGCGAGTCGGTCGTTTTGCCTATCGCAGGTGCTTTCCCGCCCTTCAGGCTCTTGTGATAGCTGGCCGATAAACTCGATTGCTGGACTTGATCGACGCTGCGATTGCTCATTATGGAACCTGCAACGACAGTTTTCTGCGACAGGGTATAAGCAAAGCTATCGACTTCTGACGGGCGCATCGGGTTGGACGCGTTGTTGGTTTGTTTGATGGACGCCTCGAAGTCTGCCAGCCCAGTCAGCAGGCCTTTGTCCGTCGCGTTACGGGTCAGTGACTGTGACGGGGTAACGCCCTGTGGATAGTGGCTGTTCATGGCGCTGAAGGCGTCCTTGAACATCTCCATCAGGGCAACCTTGGCGCTGCCACGCTCCTGCACTCGCTCAAACTGGGCGAGGTAGCTGTTCAGTGCGTTGGCCTGTTGCTTGGCATCGCCCAGGATTGCGCTGTTCTTCAGATCCACGCTCAGGTTCAATTCGCCATCCGGACCACTCATTTGCGTGGTGCGCCTCTGACTGTCGGCGCGGTAGGCAAGGATCAGGTCCTCACCGTCCACGCCCTTGAGCTTGGCGTTCAGATCAATGGATGCCAATACGCTGGAGTCGAACTGCGTCAGCTTGCCCAGGTCGAGCTTGGGAGGCTCGGCGGTCAACCCGTCGACAGCGGCCTGGAAGGCGCTGCCAAGCACACCAATCGCCTTGAGTTCATCCTCGCTCAGCGGGCCCCCGTCCACCGTGGCCTGAACGCCAAGTCCATCGTCCTGGCTGGTCAGGCTGAAGGTAACCGTCTTGCCACTGGCGGTCTTGATGCTGAGGGTGATCAGGTTGTCGGCTTTATTGTGCAGCAGCGCCTGTTCGGATTTTATCTCGGCGGCGTTGTGAGCCCTGTCCGTGGTGGTATGGAGCACTGACTGGGAAATGCTCGAACCACTCTTGGCGAACTGCTCCACCAAGGCTGCGCCCAGGCCGTGGAAACGGTTGGCTATCGACAGCGATCTGGGGTTGGTCCCCATGACGCGAGTGACGGCATCCTGACTGGTCTTTTCCCAGACACGAACAATCTCCTGGCCGGGCAGTTGCCCGAGTCGGGAATAGGTCTGTGATTCGACATCGGCCACGGGGTTGCCCAGGCTGACCGTTGCCGATGGTCGAGCCGGCAAGACATCAGCACTCTCTATCACTGTTGCAGGCGATGCCGCGACGGCAGAGCGAGTCGGGATCTGGATGGGAATGGCAGGGCTGATCGGGGATAGGGTAGTCATGACAGTCCGTGTCGACAGAGCAGGGTTATGCTCAATGTAGTGAATACACCGCCCGATTGAAAGCGTGGGCGCTGAAATAAGTGGCATAGAGCCATGATGTTTTGGCCCGTTAGCGAATACCGGAATGGCCCAGCTCAATCTGAAAAAGATTGGGTTTTTCATGGGAGTGTCAGGCAGGGGGCGGATCAGTGCTGCGTGATCAATCCATCTGATAGTAGATTGAGCCCAAGCCGCTTATCGGTTTCAGGCATAGCGCTTTTCCAAAGTAGAGGGATCCTCATGAAAGCCGTAGTTTACGAAGCCTTTTCCCAACCCCCGCGTTTGATGACCGTCGAAGACCCGACCCCCGAGCGTCACGGTGTGGTGGTTCAGGTCCTTGGCACGGGCGTCTGCCGAAGCGACTGGCATGGCTGGAAAGGTCATGATCCTGATATTCAGCTGCCCCATGTGCCCGGTCACGAATTGGCAGGGATCGTGGCTGAGGTCGGTAAAGATGTCACAAGATGGAAAGTGGGCGATCGCATTACCGTCCCTTTTGTCGGTGGCTGTGGGGCGTGCCCGGAATGCAATAGCGGCAACCAGCAGGTGTGCCACAGCCAGTTTCAGCCGGGCTTCACCCATTGGGGGTCTTTCGCCGAGTATGTGGGGATTCACAAGGCGGATTTGAACCTGGTTGCGCTGCCGGAGAGCATGGACTTCGCCACGGCGGCGAGCCTGGGTTGTCGCTTCGTCACCTCGTTTCGCGCGGTTGTCGATCAAGGCAAGGTTACGGCGGGCCAGTGGGTGGCGGTTCATGGTTGTGGCGGTGTGGGGTTGTCCGCGGTGATGATCGCCCACGCTATCGGGGCGAACGTCATCGCCATCGATATCTGCGACGATAAGCTCAAGCTTGCCCAGTCGCTCGGCGCCGTTGCGACGGTCAACGCAAGCCGGGTGCCGGATGTGACCGAGGCGGTGCTCGAGATGACGAAGGGTGGCGCTCACGTTTCGCTGGATGCCCTGGGTCATCCAACGACCTGCTTCAACTCCATCAATAATCTGAGACGGCGTGGCAGGCATGTCCAGGTCGGGTTGATGCTGGCGGACCAGAGTACGCCGGCGATTCCGATGGGCAAAGTCATTGCCTACGAGCTGGAGATCTGTGGCAGCCATGGCATGCAGGCTCACCGTTACGGCGCGATGATGGAGATGATCACGTCCGGCAAGCTGGCGCCTGAAAAACTGGTCGGCAAGACCATCAGCCTCGAACAATCCATTGATGCGCTCATGAACATGGATCGGTTTGACACGGCAGGCGTTACGGTCGTGACGCAGTTCTAGGCGTTCGCCGCCGGCTGGCCGAGGGATTCCCGATAATGCGCTTCGTCGACCTCGGTCAGGGTTGCATAGCCGTCGTAGTGATAGATTCGATGTTGGTCTCGGGCGTAGCGGTCGTTCAGGAATTGGAGGGTAGCCAGGTCGATCCGCTTGGCGCTCAGCGGGCGTCGGTGGCAGAACAACTTGCGCGTGCCCAGTTGCAGGAAATCGGGATGGGGCACGCGGACCTCCTCAGGATCGAACGCCACCTCCAGCGGCTTGCCTTCCGAGAGAATCAGGCTAGGGCTGATGGCATAGGTGCCGAGAATGCGGGTATCCGAGGGATGTAGCCGCTTTTTCGCCTCGCCGTAGTAATACACCGCATCCCGATCCTTGGCCCAACCATGCCCGCAGGACTCGAACGTGGCCGCTTGCGCCTTACGAATCGGTTCCGGGAGGTGGTAAAAAATCCGGTGACAGAACACGGTCTTACCGTCAGTCAGGTAGGGCGCACCCAGTGAGCGGAAATGCTCCGCGGGTTCCTGGGAAAACCGTTCGGGTACCTCGGTTTCGGCGTTATGAAACGGGATCAGATACAAGCCCTGGGCGTCGCCGCACAGGTGTGTGTCCAGCAGTTTGAAAGTCGCCGCGTCCAGCCCGTTGATCACGCGTCCATGGAAATACACCTGGTCGCCCAGTTCGAAACCGAGACCGATGGCCTGTAACGGCTGCGTTTCCGTGTGCGGTTGCGCGGCTTCAGGCAATGCCTGCAAACGGTGCCACCAATAACCCTCCAACTGCGGATGGGCTTCGAAGTAAGGAGCCCACGCTTCTTGCATGGCCGCATCAATGATGCCGCCAGAGCCCAGCGGGCCGTGCTTGTCACCTACCAGCACGGGGGCGTAATCCTGGTCATTGCGACAGAGCTGGGTCACTACGAAGCTTTCTACGTCGACATCAAGGCGTTTCTGGCGCCTGTAGACGTGCCGGTGATCACGGTAATAGTCGAACCCCAAGTGGCGAAAACTCGGACCATGGGCATCACGCAAGCGGGTCCCGGCGGCGTAGACGAACGTGTCGTCCACGGCAAAATAGTCATCCTCGTATTCGCTGGCGCTGACCACGCGGCCGCACTCATCAAACACTGGCTGCGAGCATTTGAGCAGGTGGAAATCGCCAACGTAGCGAATGCTCTTGCCTGTCAGGTAATAGGCGCGGTGTCGGTCTTTGGCGTAGCGTTCGTTAAGCACGGTGAAGGTCGCCAAGTCGGCACTGTCGATGCGGTAGAAGTATTCATAGGAAATGCTCGAACCTTGCTGCGCTTGCACGATGATCGACTGCCCATCGGTGCCCCAGCGATGGGCGAGCATCTGGAAGTCGTACGGGTTTGCGATCGGCAGCGGCGTGCCGTCCTTCTGGTGCAGGGGCTTGAAGCCCTTGTAGACCTGACCGTCGATCACTCGATAGGACGGGTGGTTGCAATACCGCACCCGCACCGTGGCGCTGGCGATAAAATGCCCCTGCAAAAAGATATTCACCCCGTCGCTGAACAGGGCGGACGCTGAAGTCACCGAGGCTGGTGACGCTGGCAACAGGGCCAGGCTGTCGGGTCGTGCCTCGGGAATTCGGCTGATCGCGTAGTCGCCGAACCAATAGGCGCCGGTTGCGTCACGCCAGTACTGGTGGCCGAGGCTTTCCAGGCCCATGCCGAACCGAAACGGCAGGGCCTGCAGCGCGTGGTAGCCATGGCGCTCCCGGTAGACTGGAAGCAGGTAGTAATCGCGCAGCGCGTCGCGCAAGATCCACGGGTTGCGTCGATGTCGCCAAACCGGCTGATCGGCAAGCAAGGGCGAGGGCGGATAGTGCCCAGCGCTGGCACATTGAGCCAACTCGCCGGGTGGTGCACCTTCGGGGTTGAGCATGATGTACACATCAGGTACTTGCCCGTCGCCCAGCAGCACGCCGTCGACGAAGGCGAAACCTTGATGCCATTCAAGCTGCAGCGGCTCCCAGTCAGCAATAGCCGTCTCTATGTCAGTCATGTTATTGCGTCTTGAACGTCTGATGGTTGGCCAAGGATTACAAGTTTTGCCGCGAGCTCGACGTCGAGCCTGTAGCAGCCGTGTAGGAGCTGACGAGTGCAACGAGGCTGCGATCTTTCCCCAGACACTTGAATCCCAAGCGAAAGATCAAAAGATCGCAGGCTTCGCCAGCTCCTACAGAGCCAAACCAAAGACCGCCGCCGCCACGCTCAAAAAATGAACTTGAACAGCGCAATCACCACGATCAGGCCAATCAGGAAAATGATACCTACGGTACCGCCAAGGAATTTCAACATAAAAACGCTCTCATCGGATGGGCTTAATCGTCTAGACCGCTACCGATAACGCGCGTTTCGTTGAATATTCATGCGTGGTGATCAATGAACCGCAAAGGACCTTGGCACCGGCACATGCTCGAATTTTGAAATGGTCTTGATCCAGTAGCGGCGATAGTCCGTCTGGTCCGGCGCCAGCGGTTTGTGGCTGGACCATGGATGTTTCTCCTTCAGGCTGGCGCGGTACGCTTCCCATTCTTTCTGCTCGGCCACTTCCCGGGCTTTGCTCCGGTCGTCGAACCAGCCCAGGACGTAAGCTTCGCCCTGGTCCGTGCCGTGCGCTATCAGCAAATAAATCTCTGTCATGACTGACCTACCGTTCTGTCCTGCGCCCCAGTCGCGGGGTCTTATCCTGGGTATCGGCCGTTATCCTCTGTTTTTGAGATTTATTGATCTGGCCGAGGTCGACCCCGTCGCATCCCTGGGTGGTGCTCAGGTAGCACTTGTCGGAATAGACGCTGCCCACGTCCCAGAACACCGAGGTGCGCAGCACTTCGTCTTCGGATTTGGTGCTGCATGGGCGGCAAATGACGCGAAGCTGAGTGCCAGGCACGCTGGCAGGGATTTGGTCAGGCTCATTGAAGTGGCTCTATTCTTGGAATTGTGAGCGGGGGAATGTCCCCTGGCACTTCGACTTTAAGTCCCGGTGGTGGGTGATGCTTGAGCGCAACGGCCAGAGTTGACTGGGAGCGCCATGAACCGGGAGAAACGCGAGCTACCAGACACCTGGACGGTGGTGGGGGCGTGTCTGGTGATTGCAGGTGGCATGTACGCAATCAAAGCGAAAGGGTAGTGGTCTGGCAGATACCCAGCGATCTGGCTACTGGTTCCTGGCCAAAGCCGCCTGTTTTCCATCGAACGCATATTCCTGTGGGAGCGGGCTTGCTCGCGAAGAGGCCGGCACATCCAGCATATTCATTGGCTGTGACACCGCATTCCCGAGCAAGCTCGCTCCCACATTTGATCTTCAGTGGAGTAAGCCCGGTTTAGAACTTGAAGCGCCCCACCAAGCCCTTGAGCTGCCCGGAAATATCCGTCAGACGCCCCGAACCGGTCTGCGCCGAGTGGGCGAATTCCTCGACCAACTGGGCATCGGCATGGATCTGCGCGATGTGCCGGTTGATGTCTTCGGCTACCTGGTGCTGCTCCTCTGCCGCTGTGGCGATCTGCGTGTTCTGGTCGCGAATCGAGTCCACCGAGTTACGGATCTTGTCGAAGCTGTCGCGGGCCTGTTGGATGCGTTCCACGCTGGTTTGCGACACCTGCAGGCTGCTTTGCATCTGCTGGGTGACTTCCTGGGTGCGCCGAGCAAGGTTGCCCAGCAGGCTGTCGATCTCGCCGGTGGAATCGGCGGTACGCCGGGCCAGCGCTCGGACCTCATCGGCGACTACGGCAAAGCCGCGTCCCTGATCACCGGCGCGCGCGGCCTCGATGGCGGCGTTGAGGGCCAACAGGTTGGTCTGCTCGGCGATCGAGCGAATGGTGTCGAGGATGGTGTTGATGTTCTTGCTGTCTTGTTCCAGCGCCTGCATGGTCTGGGTCGACTTTTGCAGGTCGTCGCTCAGTTTCATCACACTGCCGGTGGCTTCGCCGATGTGATGCTGGCCGTCGTGCACGTCGCGATAGCCTTCGTCCGCACTGGAGGCGGCCTGGCTGCAAGAGCGGGCCACTTCGTTGGCGGTGGCGACCATTTCGTTGAACGCGGTGCTTACCAGCTCCACGGCCTGGCGCTGGCGCCCGGCAGCGTCGTTCATGTTCTGGGCCACGTGGCTGGTATCGGCTGCGGCAGTTTGCAGGTCGGAAGAGGCGCTGCCGATGCGCTGCATCAGTTGTGCGATCATGCCCAGGAACTGGTTGAACCAGCCGGCCAAGGTGGCCGTTTCGTCCTTGCCTTGCACGGAAAGTTTGCGGGTGAGGTCACCTTCACCTTCGGCGATTTCCTGCAGGCCGTTGGCAACACCGCGAATCGGCCGCACGATGACGCTGGCGAAACTGGCGCCCACCACAGCGAACACCACGGCCAGCACGGCAGCAATGGCGGCGATCAGCCAAGTCAGGCTCGAAGCCTCGGCCATCACTTCATCGCGTTTGATCAGGCCGATGAAGCGCCAGCCCAACCCTTTGGAGCTGACCACGTTGGCCATGTAGGGCACGCCGTCGATTTCGATCTGGGTCACGCCATCGCTGCTCTTGGCCAGCGCGGCATAGTTGGGGCCCAGGTCGGCCAGCGGCTTGAAGTTGTGCTTGGCATCGGCGGCGTCCACCAGGACGTTGCCGTTGGCTTCGACCAGCATCAGGTAGCCGCTTTCGCCCAGCTTGATGTTCTTGACCAGTTCGGTCAGTTGCTTGAGCGATACGTCCAGGCAAACAACACCCACCAATTTACCGCTGGCGTCAGCGACAGTTTGTACGGTGCCGATTAGCGACACATCATCCGGCGCCCAGTAATAGGCGTCTGTGCGCACAGTCGTGCCCGGTGCGGCCATGGCGGCCTTGTACCATGGACGCACGCGCGGATCGTACTTGGCCATTTTGGGATCGTCCGGCCAGCTCGCGTAGCCGCCGTCATCCATGCCCACGGAAAGATAGGCGGTGGTCGGGTGGCTCTTGGCGAATCTTTCGAAGATTTCCAGAAGCTGTTGATTGATCTCAGGGAAGGGGGCTTGTGCGGCGTCGGCGCTGGAATAGTTTTTCAAGCCCTTGGCGGCGATGACCCGCGGATCCCTGGCGAAGAGTTCGACGTTCTGGCTGATGCCATCGAAGAACTGCTTCATGCCGTTGTCGATCTGACGGATTTCACGGCCGCTGCTGTCCAGGAAGTTGGCTTTTGCGGCGTCGCGCAGGTTCAGCACGACAAGCACCGCCACCAGGATAACCGGAAGGCAGGCAATGGCCGCGAACGCCCATGTCAGCTTCTGTTTGATATTCATGACTTCTCCCGCGGAATATTTTAAGTGTTGGAACGGCGGAAACAGCAGTGGTTGGCGTTGCGAGTCTCTGGAAGGGAAAAGCGCCCATGCCTACTGTCAGTGTATCGACCAAAGTCGTAGGCACTTGAGGCTTTCCATCATGGCGCGGACCGATCGGTAGACGGCGCAGGCGCGACTGCAGCCGGCTTGATTAGCCTGGAAGATAGCGTGGTTTGCCCTGCGCCTTCGCCCTGCGGCTCAAGGCACCTACGTACAGCCAATCCTCATCGTCTTTGATGTATTAACGAGGCCCTATGCCAAGCGCATTCGAGAGCGTACTCAAAAACAAGAACATGGCTTATCGGCCACTCGGATCGGCACCCGCCAGTCAGGCGCCGATCCGCGTTGCGTTTGTATTGATGGACAACTTCTCGATGATGTCTTTCACCGGTGCGGTGGACGCGCTGGTGACGGCCAACCTGATGAGCGACATGCCCCTCTATGAAGTGCTGACGGTGGGGGTTTCAGGAGGGCAGGTGACGAGCGACCTGGGCATTGTCATCTCGACGGACATCGAACTGGCGCAGATGCCGGAAAACCAGGACGTGCTGATTGTCGCCGGGGGCTTTCGCGTGAAGTTGCAAGGCCACCCCTTGCTGCGGCGCAAGCTACGCGCCAATGCGGCGTGCGGGGCGATCCTGGGCGGGTTGTGGAACGGTGCTTTCTTTGTGGCCGATGCCAATCTGCTGGACGGTTTCGAATGCGCTGTCCACCCGGAAAGCCGCGCCATGATGGTGGAGGTGTTTCCCCACGTGAAAGTGTCCAGCCGGGCCTATGTGGTTGACCGGGAGCGAGTCAGTTGCGCGGGCGCCAATAGCTCGCTGCGCATGATGCTCCAGTTGATTCGCCAGACGGGCGGGGCGGCACTGGTGGGCGCCATCGAGGAAATTCTTCGCTGTGACGAGTCAGGCGATGATGCTTCGGATTTGCCGCCGGTCTTCGTCGAGACGGACCCGACGTTGCCGGAAAGCCTCAAGCTGGCGTTGGAGCTGATGTGGCAAAACGTAGAAGAGCCGTTGACCATCGATGAGCTGGCGGCGTGCGTGAAGATTTCCAAGCGGCAGTTGGAGCGGCGGTTCTGTAGTTTTCTCGGTGCGACCCCCACCCGCTACTACCTGGAGCTGCGCTTGACGCGTGCCCGCCAGCTCATCCAGCAAACCAATCGATCCGTGACCGAAATCGCCGTGGCGACAGGTTTCGTCAGCTCCCCGCACTTCCAGCGGCGTTTCCGGGAATTTTTCGGCGTTCCACCGGGCAGTTATCGTTCCAAGCTTGAGCGAAAACACGCGCTGCGGTGAGGCCTGGAGGTTACGCGTTTTTCCGTGCGGCGAGCGGCTCGATCTCTCGATCAGGTCGCTCGGACCTTCTGGATCATGTACAGAACAATACAACCTGTGGCACACATCCAAATGATCGACCCGGTCGCAGCCATGATCAGTAGGAGGTCTGAGTCTTGCTCGATCATGTCTGGAACGGCATACGCGAACCAAAGCAGTGAGACAACAGCGTAGGCCAACAGCGACATCAGCAGTTCGAATATCTTTTTTGCGTGCATGAATCTTCCCCACCCGCCAAAAGTAGGCAGGCGCTTCAGGTTATCGGGTCAGGTTGCCTTTTTTCCGTCTGTGCAGAAATAAAGGGTCTTGCAGTAGTTGCTGGCGAGTGGTTGCAAGGCCTCGCCATCAAATACGAAGACATCCATGTCAGAGCGTTTTGCTCTAGTAGTGGTTTTCGCACGGGGGCGAAAGACGACGCCGCAGACTAGCGATGTCGGGATCAGCTCTTGTCGTCTGGTTGTTCTTCGGCAGGCAGTTCATCGGACTGCGAGGCGGTCAAGGTGGAGCCGTTGCAGAGCACTTTCCCTACTTCATCGGCCACCGTGCCCTCGACGATTCGTCCCTGCATTTCGTCAAACTGAACGTTTTCCAGGGCCTCAACGCTGTTGTACATGCCCGTGTGACGGACATTGTGGTTGGCGCAGTCGAGCTCCAATTTCGTATAGCTGGTGAAATAGGCCCCCGCTCTTCGTACAGTGGCATGAATGGCAGGGCCGCTTTCATCAAACGAGACGATGGAATATTCGGCATCCGAATCGTCGTAGTTATATTTGATTTTCTGAACGTCCGCTGTGGCGCTGCACGCTACGAAAAATACGGCGATCGATATAACCGTTTTCATGCTTTCTTCCATGAAATAAAGCTGAAGCTAAGGGGTGGAGTGGCAAAGTGAAATCATTTTGCTCGGCTTGTAACATTGAGTCAACAATCCAACGGGCACGGCTTGGTAACAGTTCGTCAGAAAGCCCGATTGCCAGCGGAACTTTATAGAGGATCAGGGTTCATGCGCAACAGGCGCGAGTGGGTAAACGTTTTCCTCGACACCGCTGGGCTGCGCCTCAGAGAGTGAAGCTTGAATTCGCCGGATTGCCGGGTTTTTTTTAGATTTTTCACCTGAAACCCACGGCTGGTATTGAACAGCGCCGAATAGGTAAATACTTCTGCGCGGGAAAACGAATGAGAACTTGTGGGAGCGGGCTGGCTCGCGAAAGGGCCGGCATAGCCAACAGCGTCGTCGACTGATACACCGCTTTCGCGAGCCAGCCCGCTCCCACAGTTTCATTGGAGGTCACAGGCACTGCTGTCAGGGCATCTGCGGCAGCTCCTGCGGCCGCAGATCGAACACCAGCACCTCGGCATCCTGGCCGTTACTGAAGGTCAGGACCTGCTCCTCGCGCACTCGCACGCCATCACCTTCCTGTAACGGCACGCCGTTGAGCTCGACAGCGCCTCGGGCCACGTGCACGTAGGCATAGCGATCCGCGGCCAGGGTCAGGGTGGCGCTTTGCTCGCCGTCGAACAGCCCAGCGTAGACCCGGGCGTCCTGGCGCACCTGCAGCGAGCCGGCGGCGCCGTCCGGGGAAATGATCAGTTGCAGGCGACCGCGTTTTTGTTCGGCGCTGAAGTGTTCCTGTTGATAGCGCGGGGTGGCGCCGCTGACGTTGGGCACGATCCAGATCTGCAGGAAGTGCACCGACTCGTCCGCGCTATGGTTGAACTCGCTGTGGGCCACGCCGCTGCCGGCACTCATCAACTGCACGTCACCCGGGCGAATGACCGAGCCTGTGCCCAGGGTGTCCTTATGTTCCAGCGCCCCTTCGAGCACATAGGAAAAGATCTCCATGTCCCGGTGGGGATGCTGGCCGAAACCCTTGGCCGCGGCGACCCGGTCGTCGTTGATGACCAGCAGGTCGGAGAAGCCCTGTTCGTTGAGGTCGCGGTAGCTGGCGAACGAGAAGGTGTGGAACGAGGTCAGCCAGCCGTGGCGGGCAATGCCGCGGTCCGAAGCTTTGCGAAGGGTCAGCATGATCAATTCTCCTGATGTCTGTGGGCGACGGCTGGGCCGTTCGCCGGGTTCAGAAGAAGGTTAATGGTTATCCATATGTTCAATAAGCAGGTGAAAAACGAAAGACTGTCCGCTTTAGGTGGACAATAGAGAGCCCTACCGGCAGATGCTTCGCTTCGACATACTGCTGATCGTTAGCCTGACGATGAACCTGTGGGAGCGGGCTTGCTCGCGAAAGCGGCGTAACAAGCAATATTCTCATCGACTGACACACTGCTTTCGCGAGCAAGCCCGCTCCCACATGGGATCATCTGCTGCCTGCCGTTTCCCTGGATTTTTTGGCGTCTTTCCCGATGAAAACCGTTGCAATGGTGCTGTTCCCGGATTTCTTGCTGCTCGACATGGCCGGGCCCCTTGAGGTGTTTTCCATCGCCAATCGTTACCTCGCAGGGGATCTGCGTTATCAACTGCTGACCCTGGGGACCGAGCGCGGGGCGTTGCGGGCGTCCAATGGCGTGGCGGTGCAGGCCGATATCCATATCGACCAGGCATGGGCGGCCTATGACGTGTTGCTGGTACCGGGCGGGCCGGGGGCCTATAACGACCAGCATCCGGGGCTGCACACCTGGTTGCGGGCGGCGGCGCAACGGGCTACGCGCTACGGCTCCATCTGCACCGGGGCCTTTGTGCTCGGTGAGGCGGGCTTGCTCGACGGTTATCGCGTCACCACTCACTGGCATTACACCGAACGCCTGATCCAACGTTTCCCCAAGGCCCTGGTGGAAACCGACAAGATCTTCCTGCAGGACCGGCGCCTGATCACCTCCGGTGGTGTCACCGCCGGGATCGACCTGGCGCTGTCCATCGTCGCTCAGGACCACGGCCGTAAAGTCGCGTTGGACGTGGCGAAGGTGTTGCTGGTGGTGATGAAACGCCAGGGCGGACAGGCGCAGTTCAGCCCCTCGGTGGTGGCGGTGTCGACGCAGGAATCGGCCATTACCCGGGTGCAGAATCATGTGATGGAACATCTGGAAGAACCCTTCACCATCGAGCGCATGGCCGCGTTGGCCGCCATGAGTTCGCGGCATTTCGCCCGGGTCTTCGCCCGTGAAGTGAAGATGACGCCCATGGAGTTCCTGCAAGGCGCGCGCATCGATCGGGCGCGTCAGTTGCTGGAAACCACCGACCTGCCGCTCAAGACCGTGGCGTTTCGCAGTGGCTTCGGCAGTGTGCGGCATATGCGATTTTTGTTCAGTGAGAAGCTCGGCCTGACCCCGGTGCAGTATCGCCAGCAGTTCAGTTGAGCCATCGGTGTCCGTCCAGGGCACCGTGATGTCCGTGGCGCTCCCTGTGCCAGCATTGTCCTGAAGCCTGTGCCTGCCAAGATAACGACGAACCCTTTGGAAAGGATGCGCAGGAGCCAGGGCAGACGTGTTCGGTGATCCGCACGCTGACGCCCGCACCGGTTATCCGGCGCTGGATCGCCCATGAACAGTTTCGTCAAACCCGATAGCGAGCCGGCGGTGGGCTTCGGTCCGTTTGCCTTCTGCCGGCAGCAGCGGCTGGTCACCCGTGACGGCCAGCCCCTCGCGCTGGGCGGCCGTGCCCTGGATGTCCTGCAGGTGCTGGTGGAGCACGCCGGCCACTACGTCAGCAAGCAAACACTTATCGCCCACGTCTGGCCGGACAGCGTCGTGGAGGCCATCAACCTGCGGGTGCACATCGCGGCGCTGCGGCGGGCCTTCGGTGACGGGCGCGATGGCGCTCGCTATATCCTCAATCATCCTCGGCAAGGCTATTGCCTTGCGGTGCCCCTGGCGGTGCAAGAGCGCGTTGGGTCACCTTTCAGTCCCCAAACCGAACGGCACAACCTGCCCATGCGCTTGAGCCCGGTGGTGGGTCGCGACCACGTCCTGGGGCGGTTACTGGTGCAAGTGCCCCGTCAGTCACTGACCACAGTGACCGGCCCCGGCGGGGTCGGCAAGACCACCGTGGTGGTGCGGGTGGCGGAGCTGCTGCTCGAACACTTTGAGGACGGTGCCTGGTTCGTTGACCTGGCGGCCGTCAGCGATCCCTCACAAGTGGTGGCGCAAGTGGCCGGTGTGCTGGGCGTGGAGCAGGGGGCTTTGGGCCGCGTCCTCGAACCCTGTCGGATGTTGCTGGTGCTCGACGGCTGCGAGCACATGCTCGATGCCTGTCGGGAACTGGTCCAGACACTGGCTGCGGCGGCGCCCGGGGTGTCGCTGCTGCTCAGCAGTCGCGAACCCTTGGACTTGCCGGACGAAAGGATTGTGTCACTGCCGGGCCTGGCCGTGACGTCGCCCCTGGAACCTGCGCACCAGATCGAGGCATGCCCAGCGGTGCAGTTGCTGATCGAGCGGGTGGGCGCCCGACAACAGGGATTCAAACCGGGTGGCCGCGACTGGCCGACCCTTGCACAGATCTGCCAGCGCCTGGACGGATTGCCGCTGGCGTTGGAATTGGCGGCGGCCCAGGTCGATGCGTTGGGGGTGGCCGGGGTCCTGGAACAACTGGATCACGGTTTATCACTCTTGAGCCACGGACGGCGTACGGCGGTGGCCCGGCATCGCAGCCTGGAGGCGGTGCTGGACTCGAGTTTCGAGCGGTTGAGCGCTGACGAACAAACCGCATTCCAGCGCCTGGCGGTGTTCGAAGGGCCGTTTACGCTCAAGGCGGCGCTGGCCGTGATCAGTTGCGCTGAACTGAGTGTCGGACAATTGCCTCCGCTGCTGTCGCGGCTGGCGAGCGTGTCGCTGCTGATGGTCGAGCCGCGTGCCGAAGGGGTTCGCTTCTACCTGCTCCACACCACTCGCACCTATGCCATGGACAAACTGCGGCGCAGTGGTCAGTGGCCTGTGTTTCATCGGCGTTACGTGCTGCAAGGTGCTTGGGGAGTCCGGCGTTCACGGCCGCAATCGTCAAGTCAACGCCTGGAGCAACGCGCCGGCTTCCAATAGGTCGGGGGTCTCGAAACCTTCGGTGAAGCGTCGATAGACGGGGCCGAGCAGTGCCTGCGCGGCATGCGCTTGCCCTTGGCGCTGCCACAAACGGGCCAGGGACGTGGCGCTGCGCAGTTCCCAGGCCAGGGCCTGGTGACGACGGGCGATGCCCAGGGCGGCCAGCAGTTGCGCTTCGGCTGCTTCTTCAAGAGACGGTTCGTTGCGGGCCAGCAAGGTCTCGGCATCGGCCCGCAGGATCTCCGCCGAACACCAGCCCGCGGCGCCACTGCGCGCCCGATCGATTTGCGCCGGGCTGACGACGTCGCTGCGCAGGGTGACGGCGATGTCCTGGATCAAGCCGTTTGTCGGGCGCGTTGCCAAGGGCTGGCCATCGAATGCGTCGTCGTAATGGCAGGCCCAGTTATGGAACAGCATCACCGAATGTTTCTTGGCTTGCTGCTTCAGCAGGTCGAGCCTTTCTCGGGCGGTCGGATGATCGCCGGTGTAGTGGGCGATCACGCAACCGGCCAGCGCCAAGGTGTAGCAGATCGAAATGCCGTGGTTGATCTGCACGGCGATCTGCAGCGCCAGGTTGGCGGTGCGCCGGGCTTTCTCGGCAAAACCTTGCAGCCAGAGGATGCGCGCCAGAACCGTCAGCGCGGCCACGCTCTGATCGTATTGCACGCCGAAGCCGTGGCTGAAGCGGCTGAGGTGACCGCTCTGGGCCAGGCGCTGGATCACCTGTTCGGCTTCGCGCCGCGCCGCGCCCTGGTCGCCGGTGAAATGCAACGCCAGCACCCGCAGGCGTTGGGTGCTCAAGGACAGGGTCGGGTCGCCCTGCAAGCCCAATCGGTCGAAATCCCGGCTGTGTGCCAGGGCCTGTTGGTAGTCACCGCAACTGAGGTCGACGGTCATTTGCCCGGACACGGCCCGCAGCTCGCCGGCCAGGTCCTGGCATTGCCGGGCCAGTTGCCGGGCCGTGGCGAAGGCGCGAACAGTGGCCGGCGTGCCGCCCTCGGTGTGGTAGTTGAAACTGGCGTGGGCCAGTTCCAGGGCCAGGGTCAAGCGCGGGCATGGCGCGGGGCTGGCCCGCAACAATTGCAGCGCTTTGTTGACGTAGAGGCCGTGTTCCTTGAGCAGCGACAGCTCCTGCCAGAGGGGCAGGGTACGGGCGGTCAGGCGAATCGCGACGGCGTGTGAACCCAGTGGGCCCAAGCCTCGGTCGAGCGCCGCGCGGATGTCGTCGCGATAGTCGGCGTAGCGGGCGATCCACAGTCGGGTGGGGGTGTTTTCCCAATCGCTTTCCGCTTGCCCCATGAGCGCCAGGCAGCGCTCGGCGTGGCGTTCCTGGCTGGTCGCCAGTTCCCCGGCCTCGGCCAGTTGCTCCAAGGCATAGCGGCGGGTGGTGTCCAGCAGGCGATAACGCACCTCTTCATCGCCGATCTCTACATTGAGCAACGATTTGGCGACCAACTGGCTGACCGACACCAGCACCTGCTGGGGCGCGACATGCTGGCCGACGATCACCGCGGCGGCCGAGGCCAGGTTGAAACTGCCCATGAACACCGCCAGTCGCCGCAGGCAGGTCTGCTCGCAGGCCGTGAGCAAGGCGAAGCTCCAGTCCAGCGTGGCGCGCAGGGTTTGCTGGCGCGGTGCGGCGTCGGTGTCGTTGTGAAGCAGGGCGACGTTGTCTTGCAGTTGCCGGTGAAGTTCCTCCAGGGTGAAGCGGCCGAGTTGTCCAGCGGCCAGTTCGATGGCCAGGGGAATGCCATCCAGCCGCTGGCAGATGTCGATCACCAACGGCACCTCGCGATCGGTCAGTGCGAAGTCGTCACGGCTGGCCATCGCCCGTTCGGCAAACAGTTGCAACGCCGGGTATTGCAGGGCGGGATAGCCCTCGATGGGCATCTCCCGAGGCGGGAACGCCAGGGCGTCCAGGCGTTGCACGTGTTCGCCTTCGGCGCGCAGGCCTTCGCGACTGGTGGCCAGGATGTGCAGGTGAGGGGCGCCGCGTAGCAGGGTTTCGCTGAGCTGGGCGATGGCGTCGATCAGGTGCTCGCAGTTGTCGATCACCAGCAGCAGATGCCGCTCCCTGAGCTGCCGGGCGATGGCGTCCAGTGGATCGCCGTCCTGCAGTGGCAGGTCGAGCAATGCGCAGAGGTTGGGGGCGATCATGGCCGCATCGTTGAGCGACGCCAGGTCCAGCAGATGGGTGCCGTCACGGTAATGGCCGATCAGCCGTTCCGCGACCCGCAGGGCAACGGTGGTCTTGCCGATGCCGCCGGTGCCGACCAGGGTAATGAAGCGTTTTCGCGGTAGCTGGGTCACCAGGTTTTCCACCAGGGCCTGGCGTCCGATCAGGCGCGTGCGCTGCAGCGGCAGGTTGCGCGTCAAAGATGGATGAGGGATGTGTGCCCATTGGTCGAGCGGTTCGAATGACAGCGGCGCGACAAAACTGTAGCCGCGCTGCGCCACGGTGACGATGTAGCGCTGCCCGGCCTGGCCATCCCCGAGGGCCTTGCGCAGTGCCGCGACGTGCACGCGCAGGTTGGTGTCTTCCACCACGCTCCTGGGCCAGACCCGGGCGATCAGTTGCTGCTTGCTCACCACCTCGCCAGCCTGTTCGAGCAACACCAGCAGAATCTCCACGGCCCGCCTGCCCAGGCGCAACGGTTGCCCACCCTCGAGCACCAGGCGCTGGCGAGGATGGACCCGGTAAGGACCGAAATGCACCGTCTGTTCGACGGGCAGGCTGAGGAATTGGCTCATGTTGCTCTCAATGTTCTGGTCCCGGTGCCTGGGCTTTACCCGAGCATATTCCTCAGGTTTGGCGTCAAGCGCAACGGTGCAGATCCCTCACACCTCCCTGACAGACACCGCGTTCCTGTGGCGAGGGGATTTATCCCCGCTGGGCTGCGTAGCAGCCCCAGAAGCCCCATCTGCAATAAGCCTGACACACCTAAATGTCAGTCCTTGGGACTGCTTCGCAGTCCAGCGGGGATAAATCCCCTCGCCACAAAAGCAATCTCCGCTGGTTTTTTTAACACCGCCGTTCCGAAAAAATTAACAACGTTTAACTCACGCAGGTGCCCCCCATGGCCGGACCATAAAGCGATCCACCCACCTCAAGGAGTCATGTCATGAGCACCTTCATTACCCGCGATGGCACCGAGATTTACTACAAGGACTGGGGCAGTGGTCAACCGGTGGTCTTCAGCCACGGCTGGCCGTTGAACTCGGACAGTTGGGAGGCGCAAATGATGTTCCTGGCGTCCAATGGCTACCGGGTGATCGCCCATGACCGCCGTGGGCACGGGCGCTCCAGCCAGCCCTGGGACGGCAACGACATGGACACCTACGCCGATGACCTGGCCGAGCTGATCGAGCGGCTGGACTTGAAGGACGCGGTGTTGCTCGGCTTCTCCACTGGCGGTGGCGAAGTGGCGCGCTACATCGGCCGCCATGGTGCTGCCCGTGTCGCCAAGCTCGGCCTGATTTCGGCGGTGACGCCGCTGATGCTCAAGACCCCGGCCAACCCCGGCGGTCTGCCTGTGGAAGTGTTCGACGGTTTCCGCCAGGCCTCCCTGGCCGACCGTTCTCAGCTATACAAAGATGTGGCCAGCGCGTTTTTCGGAGCCAACCGTCCGGGCGCCAAAGTCTCCCAAGGCATGATCGACTGGTTCTGGATGCAGGGCATGCTCGCCGGCCACAAGAACACCTATGACTGCATCAAGGCGTTCTCGGAGACCGATCTTTCCGAAGACCTGCGCAACATCGACGTGCCGACCCTGGTGGTCCATGGCGATGACGACCAGATGGTCCCCATCGAAGCTGCCGGCATTGCCGCCGCCAAGTTGCTCAAGCACTCGCAGCTGCTGATCTACCCCGGCGCGCCCCACGGCCTGACCGACACCCACAAGGACCGCCTGAACGCGGACCTGCTGGCGTTCATCCAGGGTTGACGCAAGCAAGCTAAGACCTGTGGGAGCGAGCCTGCTCGCGAAGGCGTCAGGACAGTAGATATGAATGCAAGCTGACCCACCGCCATCGCGAGCAGGCTCGCTCCCACAGTTAAAACGGGACCTCACACCCATGAACCGCAATGATTTACGCCGTCTCGACATGAACCTGCTGGTGATCTTCGAGGCGCTGATGTTCGAGAAAAACCTGACCCGCGTCGCCGAAAAGCTGTTCATGGGCCAGCCGGCGGTGAGCGCGGCGCTGGGGCGGCTGCGGGATCTGTTCGATGATCCGTTGCTGATCCGCCACGGTCGCGGCATGGAGCCGACGCCGCGGGCCCTGGCGATCCTGCAAGAGCTGCAACCGGCCATGGACACCATCTCTGGCGCGGTCAGCCGGGCCAAGGCGTTCGATCCGTCCACCAGTTGCGACGTGTTTCGCATCGGTCTGTCCGACGATGCCGAATTCGGCCTGTTTCCTCCATTGCTGAGCCAACTGCGCGAAGAAGCGCCGGGGATCATCGTGGTGGTGCGCCGGGCCAACTTCCTGCTGATGTCGTCGCTGCTGGCCAGCGGTGAAATCAGCGTCGGTGTCAGCTACACCACCGATCTGCCGGCCAATGCCAAGCGCAAGAAACTGCGGGACATTCCTTGCAAGGTCTTGCGTGGCGACAAGCGCCCGGGGCCGCTGACCCTGGATGAATACTGTTCGCGGCCCCACGCCATGGTCTCGTTCTCGGGCGACCTGAGCGGCAACATCGACCTGGACCTGGCCCGCATCGGCCGGACCCGCAAAGTGGTGCTGGCGGTGCCGCAATTCAGTGGGCTGCGGGCCTTGCTGGCCGGCACCGAGCTGATCGCCACCGTGCCCGACTATGCCGCCTGCGCGCTGGTGGAAGGCTGCGCGCTGCGTGCCGAGGACCCGCCGTTCGAGATCAATGCCGCTGAACTGTCGATGGTCTGGAGCGGGGTGCATGACAACGACCCGGCCGAGCGCTGGCTGCGCTCGCGCATTGCCAGCCACATGTCCCAACCATTGCCGGCCGCTGCCGCTGCCTCGGCCGCCCCGGACGGAGCCCACCGATGAACCTGACCGATGAGCGCCCGTTGCAGGACCTGGGCTTGTTGTTCCTGCGCCTGAGCGGCGGGCTGTTCCTGCTGTGGGTCCATGGGCTGCCGAAGCTGTTGCACTACAGCGTCGAGCTGACCCGCATTGAAGACCCGTTTCACTTGGGCGCGGCGCCGACCCTGATCCTGGCGATTTTCGCCGAGGTGCTGTGTCCACTGCTGATCATGGCCGGTGTGCTGGTGCGCCTGGCGTGCCTGCCGATCCTGTTCCTGCTGGCGGTGGCGCTGCTGCTGGTGCACCCGCAGTGGAGCCTGGAAGAAGGCCAGTTTGGCTGGTTGCTGCTGATTGTATTTACCAGCGTGTTCATTGCCGGCCCTGGACGCCTGGCGCTGAACACGCGTTTTGATGGAGTGCTTCGCCATGTCTGAATCCCGAACTCTGGAATCCACCGCAAGCCCGGCAGTGCCCGGTTTCGATGAAATCGTCACCTTGGTGGTCAAGCACCGGATCAAGGTTGGACAGAACGATGCCTACGAGGCCTGGTTGCGGCGCATCGTGACTGTGGCCGGTCAGTGGCCGGGGCACTTGGGCGTCGATGTGGTCCGGGGCAAGCAGGATGGGTTGTCGCTGTTTACCTGCGTGCTGCGTTTTCGCTCCACCGAGGCCATGCAGCGCTGGCTGGACTCCGCCGAGCGGCGTGAATTAGTGGCCGAGGCCGCGCCACTGTTGGCCGACGGCGATCAGATTGAGGTCGGTTCCCATAAGGAATTCTGGTTCGCCCCGCTGGCCGATGCCGCCACGCCACCGCCGCGCTGGAAACAATCGGTGGTGACGCTATTGGTCATCCTGCCGCACACCTTGCTGGTGCCGTTGCTCTGGGGCCCGTTGCTGCAACTCAACGCGTTTCTGTCCAACTACGTGGTCGCCACGTTCCTGATCACCGTGACCATCGTGCTTTCGGTGGTGTACGTGTGCATGCCGCTGGCGACCCGTCTGTTCGCGCCGTGGCTGGAAGCGTCCAAGGCCCATGAACACCTGGAGCCCTAAGCAGCGCCGAACTTTTGTGACAAGCACTGTTGTGGCGAGGGGATTTATCCCCGTGGGATCGCGAAGCGATCCCTCTAAATGTCGCCGCCTATCGATTCATTTATCGTCAAAGGAAATCCCATGAACGCCGATCTGATTCTGTTCAATGGCCAGTTCCATACCGTCGACCGCGAGAAACCGCGCGCCAGTGCGGTTGCCATCAGCCAGGGCCGCTTCGTTGCCGTGGGCACCGACGCCGAGGCTATGGCCTTGCGCGGCAGCGGCACCCAGCTCATCGACCTCAAGGGCCGCACGGTCATTCCTGGGCTCAACGACTCGCACTTGCACCTGATCCGCGGCGGCCTGAACTACAACCTGGAGCTGCGCTGGGAAGGCGTGCCGTCCCTGGCCGATGCCTTGCGCATGCTCAAGGACCAGGCCGACCGCACGCCAACACCGCAATGGGTACGCGTGGTGGGCGGCTGGAACGAATTCCAGTTCGCCGAAAAACGCATGCCGACCCTGGAAGAGCTAAACCAGGCCGCTCCCGATACGCCGGTGTTCGTGCTGCACCTGTATGACCGTGCCTTGCTCAACCGGGCCGCGTTGCGGGTGGCCGGCTACACCCGTGACACGCCGAACCCGCCGGGCGGCGAGATCGTGCGTGACAGCAAGGGCGAGCCCACCGGCATGCTGGTGGCGCGGCCCAACGCGATGATTCTTTACTCGACGCTGGCCAAGGGACCGAAGCTGCCGCTGGAATATCAGGTCAACTCCACCCGCCAATTCATGCGTGAACTCAATCGCCTGGGCCTGACCAGTGCCATCGATGCCGGCGGCGGCTTCCAGAATTACCCGGACGACTACGCAGTGATCGAGCAGTTGGCCCGCGAGCAGCAGTTGACGGTGCGCATCGCCTACAACCTGTTCACCCAGAAACCCAAGGAAGAACTCAGCGACTTCAAGAACTGGACCGGCAGCGTCAAGTTGCACCAGGGCGATGATTTCCTGCGGCACAACGGCGCCGGGGAAATGCTGGTGTTCTCGGCAGCGGATTTCGAGGACTTCCTCGAGCCGCGTCCGGATCTGCCGCCCGGCATGGAGCAAGACCTGGAGCCGGTGGTCCGGCACCTGGTGGAACAGCGCTGGCCGTTCCGCCTGCATGCCACCTACGACGAATCCATCAGCCGCATGCTCGATGTGTTCGAAAAGGTCAACCGCGACATTCCGTTCAACGGCCTGCCCTGGTTTTTCGATCACGCCGAGACCATCACGCCGAAGAACATCGAGCGCGTACGGGCGTTGGGCGGCGGGATTGCGATCCAGGATCGCATGGCCTTCCAGGGTGAATACTTCGTCGACCGCTACGGCGCCAAGGCCGCCGAAGCCACGCCGCCGATCAAGCGCATGTTGGCCGAAGGCGTGCCGGTGGGCGCCGGCACCGACGCCACCCGCGTCTCCAGCTACAACCCGTGGACCTCGTTGTACTGGATGGTCAGCGGTCGCACCGTCGGCGGCCTTTCGTTGCACGAAGAGGGCCTGCCGCGCCTGACTGCGTTGGAACTGTTTACCCACGGCAGTGCCTGGTTCTCGTCGGAGCAGGGCAAGAAAGGCCAGATCAAGGTTGGCCAACTGGCGGACCTGGCGGCCCTGAGCGCGGATTTCTTCAGCGTCGAGGAAGAAGCCATCAAGTGGATCGAGTCGGTGCTGACCGTGGTCGACGGCAAGGTGGTGTATGCCGCCGGCGACTTCGAAAAACTCGGGCCGGCCAGCGTCCCGGTGCTGCCCGACTGGTCGCCGGTGGTCAAGGTCCCGGGCCACTGGCGCCCGACGTCACCGTTGCAGGCTCAGGTCCACCAGTGCAGCGGTCCGTGCACGGTGCATTCCCACAGCCATGAACGGGCACGATTGTCGAACGTCCCGGTCAGCGATTTCCAAGGCTTCTGGGGCGCGTTTGGCTGTTCCTGCTTTGCCTTTTGACTGAGTACAAACACCTATCCCCTGTGGGAGCGGGCTTGCTCGCGAAAGCGGTGTGTCAGCTTGCAAGGTTGTCGGATGTGACGACGCCTTCGCGAGCAAGCCCGCTCCCACATTGGGTTCATAGCATCCATCCCAAAGGAGTCATCCCATGAGCAACGTTCCCGCCTACAACCGTCTGAACAAAGACGACGCGGTCGTCCTGCTGGTCGATCACCAGACCGGCCTGATTTCCCTGGTCCAGGACTTCTCGCCCAACGAGTTCAAGAACAACGTGCTGGCCTTGGCCGACCTGGCGAAGTTCTTTGAACTGCCGACCATCCTGACCACCAGCTTCGAACAAGGCCCTAACGGCCCGATCGTGCCGGAGCTCAAGGAAATGTTCCCGGACGCGCCGTACATCCCGCGTCCAGGCCAGATCAATGCCTGGGACAACGAAGATTTCGTCAAGGCGATCAAGGCCACCGGCCGCAAGCAACTGATCATCGCTGGCGTGGTCACCGACGTCTGCGTGGCGTTCCCGACCCTGTCGGCGCTGGCTGAAGGTTTTGACGTGTTCGTGGTGACCGACGCCTCGGGTACGTTCAACGAAACCGTGCAACAGGCCGCCTGGGTACGCATGACCGCTGCCGGCGCGCAGATGATGAACTGGTTTTCGGTGGCCTGTGAGCTGCATCGCGACTGGCGCAACGACATCGAAGGCCTGGGCAACCTGCTGTCCCAGCGCATTCCGAACTACCGCAACCTGATGAACAGCTACTCGGCGCTGACGGCCAAGTAAGCGGTCCATGCTGAATGACGCCCGCCTTGTGCGGGCGTTTTTTTGTTTGGCATTAGCGCCTCGCAAATTGTGCCGATGCTATCGCGAGCAAGCTTTGCTCCCACAGGTTTCCCCACAGATCCAATGTGGGAGCAAAGCTTGCTCGCGATGACGGTGGCACATCCCCACAGCTAGGCAATCAGACTCACCAAGACCACAATGCCCAGCCAATCCCCCCTGACTGTCCACCCCAGGAATGACAATGAACCCCTTCGAAGAAATGCGCATCTTTGCCCAGGTCATGGAGTCGGGCAGTTTCACCGCGGCGGCGGAAAAACTGGGGCTGTCCAAGCAGTTCGTCAGCCGCAAGCTGATGGAACTGGAACAACGCCTGGGTGTGCGTCTGCTCAATCGCTCGACCCGGCGGCTGGACGTCACGCCCCTGGGCCAGCGCTATTACGAAGCGGCGCTGCGCCTGCTCAATGACGTTGAACAGGTGGAGCAGGGCATCAGCGGCCAGACTAGCGAGCCTCGCGGCACCCTTCGCCTCAGTGCGCCGCTGTCCTTCGCGGTGGCGCACCTGGGCAGCCTGCTGCCGCTGTTCCTGCAGCGCTATCCGGGCGTGAGCGTCGAGGTGGACCTGAGCGACCGCTCGGTGGATCTGCTGGGGGAGGGCTATGACCTGGCACTGCGCATCGGCGTGCTGGAGGATTCGACGCTGATTGCCCGGCGCATCGCGACCATCGAGCGGGTGTACTGCGCCAGCCCCACCTACCTGGCGCAAAGAGGCACACCCGCGCGGCCTGAAGACCTGCGCAATCACGACTGCTTGCCCTATGGTCACAGCCGTCAGGTGCAGTGGCGTTTTGCGGGGACTGGCAAACCGTTGACCCTGGAGGTCACGGGACGCATGCGCGCCAATAATGGGGATTTGCTCAGGGACGCGGCCATCGCCGGGATGGGCATCACCTATCTACCCGCTTTCATCCTCGGCGATGCCTTGAAGGATGGGCGGCTGATCAAGGTCCTGGAAGGCTTCGAGACCGAACCGTTGGCGCTGTCGGCGGTGTATCCCCAGCATCGACAAAGTGCACGCCCAGTGCAGGCGTTGGTGGAATTCTTGCGCGAACAAATGCAATAAAGCGCCGCAACGCATTCAGCCGTCACATGACGGCTGAAGCATCTACGGCGCTTTGATCAGGCGGCGAGGTTGGCGCTGCTCAGTTCTTTTTTGTACTGCGCTTTCATGGTTTCCATGTCTGCACCCAAGGCATCGAGTTTGGCCTTGCCCAGCAGTTTTTTCGCGTGGGGGAACATTTCCTTTTCTTCTTCCTCGATGTGGTGCTCAAGCAGTTCCTTGACCACTTTCACCCGACCGGCGAATTCCGGCTGGGTGGGATCGGTGGCTTTCAGGTCCGGCAGCACCAGCGAGTCGACGGTACGGTGTTCTTCCTTGGCCTCGTAATACATTTCGGCCTCGTCCTTGCCACCGGCCTGCTTGAAAGCCGGATAAAGAATTTCTTCTTCGAGGCGGGTGTGGATGGAAATTTCCATTTCCAGTTTCGCCAACAGGTCGGTACGTTTTTTCACCGCGCGTTCGGTCGACTCGCTCAGTTGAGTCAGGATGGCTTTGACGCGTTCGTGGTCGGCTTTCAACAGATCGATGGCATTCATAGGTAGCTCCTCGGCAATACACGGATGCGGGCAGGCTTCGAGCGCCAACGCCGCGTAGGAGCTGAATTGCATCAGCTGTGCCAGCCGAGGATCGATTTAAAACCCTTTAAAAACAATAAGTTGAAAGGATAATAATTTCCGGGGTCGTGCAAGCTGCATGAGCGGGGTGCAAAACGCGTTGCACTTTGCGCTGGTGGCTAGACATGTTCGATCCGTTGTCGGACCCGGCTGGCGAGTGCCAGGCAGGACGTCAGCCCGGGCGACTCGATCCCGAGCAGGTTGATCAACCCTGGCACCCGGTGTTCGGCCTCGCTGCTGATGACAAAGTCGCGGGTCGGTTCGCCGGGCGCGGAGATCTTCGGGCGGATGCCGCTGTAGGCCGGTTGCAGGCTCTGGTCCGGCAGGCCCGGCCAATAACTGCGGATCGCCGGGTAAAACGCTTCGGCCCGGGCCGGATCCACTCGGTAGTCCTCGCCCTCGACCCATTCGGTGTCCGGCCCGAAACGCGCCTGGCCGGCCAGGTCCAGCGTCATGTGGATGCCCAGGCCGGCGGCTTCCGGGGCGGGATAGACCAAGTGCCGGAACGGTGCCCGCCCGGTGAGGCTGAAGTAGTTGCCCTTGCACAAAAAGTCCTCGGGCACCGATTGCAACTCCAGGCCTTCGATGCGGCGGGCGAGGGCGGGTGCCTGGAGGCCGGCGGCGTTGATCAGCAGGCGACAGGACAGGGTCATCTGCGCCGTGCCGCCCAACTCCAGCATGAACCCCCCGGTGATGACGCGAGCACCCAGCAAAGGCGTGTGGAAAGCAATGTCCGCCCCGGCCGCTTCGGCGTCACCCAGCAAGGCCAGCATCAGAGCGTGGGAATCGACGATACCGGTGGAAGGCGAATACAGCGCGGCGACACAGGACAGGGCCGGTTCCAAAGCCTGCGCCTGTTCTTGGTCGAGCAGGCGCAGGTCGTCCACGCCGTTCATCAAGCCCCGCTCAAGCAATGTCTCGAGTCCGGCCACCTGCGCCTGATCCGTGGCAACGATCAACTTGCCGAGCCGGCGGGTGGCGACGCCGTGGCTTTCGCAATAGTCATACAGCCGTCGCCGGCCTTCGACGCACAACTGCGCCTTGAGACTGCCCGGTGGGTAATAGATGCCCGCGTGGATGACTTCGGAGTTGCGCGAACTGATGCCCATGCCGATGGCTTCGGCGGCTTCGATCAGCAGCACTTCATGACCGGCACGGGCCATTTCCCGTGCCACGGCGAGCCCGACGACCCCCGCGCCTACGACGACGCACTCGATATCGACATTCAATGTTGTTTCTCCTTCACGGCTTGCAGGTTGCGGGTTGAGGATAGCCCTGCTTGGGTAGTGGGTGTGGCGTGGACTCGATGTATGCTCCCGGTACTCAAAAGCTTGCAGGGACATGCGCACGACACCTGGCCAAAAGCGCACGTTCCGCAAAGCCGCTTCGAGATTGACTTGCCTGGCCATCCTCAGCACTATCTGCCCATGATTTACACACGCCGAATGAACATGATGTGTTCCTCCATGACCGCTTCTGGCGGGCCATGAGGTCATGCGTGCATAGAATTTGACGTGTTACCCCAAGCCCCGCCAGAGATGGACGGGGCTTTTTAGTTCTCCGTCCGAACATGGCTGACGGAGAGTGAAATGTTCGAGATTAGACGAGCCAGACACAGCGATTCCCAGACGGCATTCGACATTCGCCGTCTAGCGATCCAGCACCAATGCATCGGCGCCTATACCGAGACGCAGCTATTGGCGTGGACGGCGGGTGCGGCCGAGGATGGCTATCACACACTGATGGAGAAGCACTTCTATCTGGGCTGTATAGACGCAGAGCCAGTGGCGACAGGCATGCTTGATCTGGAGAACAGCGAAATTGGCGCGATCTTTGTGCATCCTGATTTTATGCAACGGGGTATCGGCAGGAGAATCCTGGATCATCTCGAATGCCTCGCGCGAGGGTTGGGCCTGGAAGAAGTCAAGCTTGATGCGACTTTGAATGCGGCGGACTTTTACCGACGCTGCGGTTTTGTGGGTGAGGTACCTGCGATCTACCATTCCCCTTCGGGGCTTCAACTGGCGTGTGTTCCCATGGTTAAGGGGCTTTTATAGGAAGGTTTGATTGATCGCATAAGAACTGGAGCAAGAAAGGCTGCGATCACGGGTTTCTGAAAATCCATCATCCCCCAAACGCAGAAACGGCACCCAAAGGTGCCGTTTCTGTTTTCTACGAGCTACCGCTACGCGATCAGCCCGTCAAACCAGCCTGCTGAACCAGGGTCAGCAACGGCTGCGGGTACACACCAAGGAAGAACGCCAGTGCGGCGATGGCCAGCAGCATCACGCCGCCTGCCTTCTGTTCCCAGTGCAACTCGGCGTCGTGGCGACGCAGGTTCGGTTCCATCAGGTACAGGGTGACCATGACGCGCAGGTAGTAGAACACGCCGATGGCACTGCCCAGCACCAGGGAGCCGACCAGCCACCATTGGTGAGCCTCGACGCCGGTGGCGATGATGTAGAACTTGCCGATGAAGCCGGCGGTCAGCGGGATGCCGGCCAGGGACAGCATCATCACGGTCAGCACGGCGGTCAGGTACGGACGGCGCCAGAACAGGCCGCGGTATTCGTACAGGGCATCGGCGTCGCGGCCGTTGTACGGCGAGGACATCAGGGTGATCACGCCAAACGCGCCGAGGCTGGTGATCACGTAGGTGACCAGGTACACGCCGATGGCTTCCACGGCCAGGCCCTTGCTGGCGATCAGGGCGATCAGCAGGTAGCCGAAGTGGGCGATGGACGAGTAACCCAGCAGACGCTTGAGGTTGCTTTGCGTCAGTGCCAGCAGGTTACCGAACAGGATCGACGCGATGGCGATGATGGTCAGCACGTCGCTCAGCACACCGCTGCTGGCCACGGGCGAGATCTGGAACAGACGCACCATGACCGCGAACACCGCCACTTTCGACGCGGTGGCCAGGAACGCCGCCACTGGCGCCGGGGCGCCTTCGTAGACGTCCGGGGTCCAGAGGTGGAACGGTACCAGCGACAGCTTGAACGCCAGGCCGATCAGCATCATGCCCAGGCCCAGTTGCGCGATCGGGCTAGGCAGGCCGGTGGCCGCCAGGGCCTGGCCGATGCCAACGAAGCTCAGGGTGCCGGCTTCGGCGTAGAGCAGGGCCATGCCGAACAACAGGAACGCGGAACCGGCCGCCGACAGCACCATGTACTTGATGCCGGCTTCCAGGGAACGCTTGTTGAAGAAGGCGTAGGCCACCAGGCCGTAGACCGGTACCGAGAGCAGTTCCAGGCCGATGAACAGGCTGGCCAGGTGCTGCGCGCTGACCAGGACCAGGCCACCGGCGGCGGCCATCAGGATCAGCAGGTACAGTTCTTCGCGGTTGCCCGGGTAACCCGAACCGCCATCGCCGAGGTAGGCGTGGGCGAGGGTGACGCAGGCCAGGGTGGCGACCAGGATCAACGCCATGTAGAGGCAGGCGAAGCTGTCGATCTGTATCAGCGGGGTGACCGCCAGGGGCGCGACTTTCAGGGCCGGCAGGATCGACAGCAGGGCCAGGTTCAGCCCCGCCACCGACAGCAGGAAGGTCTGTGAGTGATTGCGCCGCCAGGCGATCGCCAGCATCACCACGATGATCGTGGCGCTGGTGATCAACAGCGGCGCAAGCGCGATAAAGTGTTGAATCGTGAATTCCATAGCGCTCTTACCGGGCCGAAGCGAGTTGAGAGAAGGCGGTGCCGAGCCACTGCTGCACGCCATGCATCGTGGCGGCAGAGGTGTCGAGGAACGGTTGCGGGAAAACGCCGAGGTAAACCAGCAGCACCGCAAGGCCGAGCACCATGATCAGTTCGCGACCGTCCATGCCACGCAGCACTTCGTCCGACTTGGTCGGGCCGAAGTAGGCACGGTGGATCATGATCAGCGAGTAGACCGAACCGAACACCAGGCCGGAAGTGGCGATGGCGGTGATCCACGGAGCGCTGGCGAACGTGCCGATCAGGATCAGGAACTCGCCGACGAAGTTGCCAGTGCCCGGCAGGCCCAGGGAAGCGGCTGCGAAGAACAGGCTGATGGCCGGCAGGTAGGCGATGCGCGACCAGATGCCGCCCATCTCACGCATATCCCGGGTGTGCAGGCGCTCGTACAACTGGCCGCTGAGGATAAACAGCGCTGCCGCCGACAGGCCGTGAGCCAGCATCTGGATCACCGCGCCTTGCAGGGCGAGCTGGCTGCCGGAGTAGATCCCGATCAGCACGAAGCCCATGTGCGAAACGCTGGAGAACGCGATCAGGCGCTTGATGTCGGTCTGGGCGAACGCCAGGAACGCACCGTAGAAAATCCCGATCAGGCCCAGGGTCATGGCGATCGGCGCGAACTCGGCCGAAGCGTTGGGGAACAGCGGCAGGGCAAAGCGCAGCAGGCCGTAGGCCGCGGTCTTGAGCAAGATACCCGCCAGGTCCACGGAACCTGCGGTCGGCGCCTGGGCGTGAGCGTCGGGCAGCCAGGAGTGGAACGGCACCACCGGCAGCTTCACCGCGAAGGCGATGAAGAAGCCGAGCATCAGCACGTACTCGGTGGTCTTGGACATCTGCACTTTCAACAGGTCGGCGTAGTTGAAGGTAATCACGCCAGTGTTGTTGAAGTTGACCAGCACCAGGCCAAGGATCGCCACCAACATGATCAGGCCGGAAGCCTGGGTGAAGATGAAGAACTTGGTCGCCGCGTAGATCCGGGTTTTCTTGCCGTCCGAAGAACTGTGACCCCAGAGCGCGATGAGGAAGTACATCGGCACCAGCATCATTTCCCAGAAGAAGAAGAACATGAACAGGTCCAGCGCCAGGAACACGCCGATGACGCCGCCCAGGATCCACATCAGGTTCAGGTGGAAGAAACCCACATGACGCTGGATCTCTTTCCAGGAGCAGAGTACCGAGAGGATACCCAGCAGGCCGGTCAGCAGGATCATCAGCAGCGACAGGCCGTCGAGGGCCAGGTGCACGCTGATGCCGAAGCGCGCGATCCAGACGTGCTTGAATTCAAGCGCCCAGGTCGGATCGGCGCCAGGAGCCGGAGCAAATGAATAGTCGCCGGTCGCCCACAGCCAGAGGCCGAGCGCGAGTTCCAGGGACATGGTCAGCAGCGCAATCCAGCGCGGGAGCGTGGAGCTGGAGCGCTCCGCGATCCAGCACAGCAGGCCGCCGATGAAGGGGATCAGGATTAGCCAGGGCAGAATCATGACGGGCTCGTTTCCTTTCGCAAGTTCGCAAGGTTCATATCAGACCGCTACCAGCACGATGGCGCCGATAACCAACACGGCGCCAGCCGCCATGGAAGCCGCATACCAACGCAGTTGACCGGTCTCGGTACGGCTCAGGGCAGTGTGGCCGCCCTTGGCCATGCGCGGGATCAGGCCAATGGTCTGGTCGAGCGGGTCTTTGCGCAGAATGTGGCTGATCGCAAGGTATGGCTTGACGAACAGTTTGTCGTAGATCCAGTCGAAGCCCCAGGCGGCGAACCACCAGGCCGAAAGGAATCGCCCGATGCCGCTGTTGGCGATCGCCGTGACGAAACGACGCTTGCCCAGGAACAGCAGGGCGGCCAGCAGGATACCCGCCAGGGCGATGGCGCCCGAGGCGATTTCCAGGCTGTGCTTGGCTTCGCCGCCGGCATGGCCGACGCTTTGCGGCAGCACATCGGCCAGCGGTGGGGTGATCATGGCGCCGACGAAGGTCGACAGCACGATCAGCACCGACAGTGGCAGCCAGTGGGCAATGCCATGGCCGGCATGGGCTTCGGTCTTGGCTTCACCATGGAACGCGATGAAGATCAGGCGGAAGGTGTACAGCGAGGTCATGAACGCACCCACCAGGCCGGCATAGAGCAGCGCCTGGTTACCGCTGGCGAACGCTTCCCAGAGGATCTCGTCCTTGGAGTAGAAACCGGCGGTGACCAGTGGCAGGGCCGCCAGGGCCGCGCCGCCGACGATGAAGCTGGTGTAGGCCAACGGCAGTTTCTTCCACAGGCCGCCCATCTTGAAGATGTTCTGCTCGTGGTGGCAGGCAACGATCACCGCACCGGAAGCAAGGAACAGCAGCGCCTTGAAGAAGGCGTGGGTCATCAGGTGGAAGATCGCGCCTTCCCAGGCACCAACGCCCAGGGCCAGGAACATGTAGCCGATCTGGCTCATGGTCGAGTAGGCGAGGATGCGCTTGATGTCGGTCTGTACCAGGGCGGCAAAACCGGCCAGTACCAGGGTCACGCCGCCGACGATGCCGACCAGGTGCAGGATGTCCGGCGCCAGGGCGAACAGGCCGTGGGTACGGGCGATCAGGTAGACACCGGCGGTCACCATGGTTGCGGCGTGGATCAGTGCCGAGACCGGGGTAGGGCCGGCCATCGCGTCCGCCAACCAGGTTTGCAGCGGCAGTTGCGCGGATTTACCGACGGCGCCGCCCAGCAGCATCAGGGTCGCCAGGACGATCCAGAAGTCACCGACCTTGAAGTGCTCGGGTGCCTTGACCAGCAGTTCCTGGATATTCAGCGTGCCCAATTGTTGGAACAGGATGAACAGGCCGATGGCCATGAACACGTCGCCGATCCGGGTGACGATGAACGCCTTGAGTGCGGCATTCCCGTTGTTGCGGTTGCTGTAGTAGAAACCGATCAACAGGTACGAGCACAGGCCCACGCCTTCCCAGCCGAAGTACAGGAACAACAGGTTATCGCCGAGCACCAGGAACAGCATGCTGGCGATGAACAGGTTGGTGTAGGCGAAGAAGCGCGAATAACCGGCTTCACCGCGCATGTACCAGGAGGCGAACAGGTGGATCAGGAAACCCACCCCGACCACCACGCCGAGCATGGTCACCGACAGGCCGTCCAGGTAGAGGGCGAAGTTCGGTGTGAAGCCTTCAACGGCCATCCACTGCCACAGCACCTGCACGTACCTGCCACCTTCCGGTGGGGCGACGTTGAATTGCCAGATCACGTAGGCCGTGACGATGGCAGACAGACCGATGGAACCCACGCCAACCAGTGCTGAAAGGTTTTCCGACCAGCGTCCACGAGAGAACGACAGCAGCAGGAAACCAATGAGGGGGAATACGAAAGTCAGAAAGAGTAGGTTCATCCGCGCATCTCGCTGGCAGCGTCGATATCGAGAGTGTGGAAGCGGCGATACAGCTGCAACAGGATCGCCAGGCCGATACTGGCCTCGGCGGCTGCCAGGCTGATCACCAGGATGAACATGATCTGTCCATCCGGCTGCGCCCAGCGAGCGCCCGCGACGATGAAAGCCAGGGCGGAGGCATTCATCATGACCTCCAGGCTCATCAGCACGAACAGAATGTTGCGGCGGACCATCAGGCCAACCAGACCGAGGCAGAACAGGATGCCGGCAACCGCCAGACCATGCTCGAGAGGGATAGCAGGCATGTGATTACTCCTTCGCCTCGTTACGGCCCAAATGGAACGCCGTGACGGCTGCGGCAAGCAGCAGCATCGAGGCGAGTTCGACCACCAGCAGGTACGGACCGAACAGGCTGATGCCCACGGCCTTGGCGTCTACGGTGGTGTGGCCGATGGCCTGGCCGCTCTGGTGAGCGAACAGCACATACAGCAGTTCACCCAGCAGCAGGGCGGACAGGATCACCGGTCCCGCCCAGATGCCGGGCTTGAGCCAGGAGCGTTCCTGCTGGACCGCGGCCGGACCGAGGTTGAGCATCATCACCACGAACACGAACAGCACCATGATGGCGCCGGCGTAGGCGATCACTTCCAGGGCACCGGCGAACGGTGCACCGAGGGCGAAGAAGGTCATGGCCACGGCGATCAGCGAAATGATCAGGTAGAGCAGGGCGTGCACAGGGTTGGTGTTGGTGACCACACGAAGCGTGGACACCACCGCGATACCCGATGCGAAATAGAAAGCGAATTCCATCTTTCTTCCTTAAGGCAGCAAGCTCTTCACGTTGATCGGTTCGGCTTCGTTCTGCGCGGCGCCTTTTGGCTTACCGGCAATGGCCATACCTGCAACACGATAGAAGTTGTAATCAGGGTTTTTACCGGGACCGGAAATCAGCAGATCTTCTTTCTCGTACACCAGGTCCTGACGTTTGAACTCGGCCATTTCGAAATCCGGCGTGAGCTGGATCGCGGTGGTCGGGCAGGCTTCCTCGCAGAGGCCGCAGAAAATGCAGCGCGAGAAGTTGATGCGGAAGAAGTCCGGGTACCAGCGACCGTCTTCGGTTTCAGCTTTCTGCAGCGAGATGCAACCCACCGGGCACGCCACGGCGCACAGGTTGCAGGCCACGCAGCGCTCTTCGCCGTCGGGGTCGCGGGTCAGGACGATGCGGCCACGATAGCGTGGTGCCAGGTAGACCGGCTCTTCCGGGTATTGCAGGGTGTCACGCTTGCGAAAGCCATGGCCGAAGATCATGACCAGGCTTCGCAGTTGGGTACCAGTACCCTTAACGATGTCGCCAATATATTTGAACATGGGTCAAATCCTCACTGAACCGCGGCCGCAGGCGCGTTCATCAAAACGATCGCAGCGGTCACCAGCATGTTGATCAGGGTCAGCGGCAGGCAGAATTTCCAGCTGAAGTCCATCACCTGGTCGTAGCGTGGGCGCGGGATCGAGGCGCGCAGCAGGACGAACAGCATGATGAAGAACGCGGTCTTCAGGGCGAACCAGACGAAGGACAGTTGCGGCAGGATGCCGAACGGACCGTGCCAGCCACCGAAGAACAGCGTTACCAGCAGCGCCGAGATCAGGATGATGCCGATGTATTCACCGACGAAGAACATGCCCCATTTCATGCCGGCATATTCGATGTGGTAACCGTCTGCCAGTTCCTGCTCCGCTTCCGGCTGGTCGAAGGGGTGACGGTGAGTCACGGCCACGCCCGCGATGAAGAAGGTACAGAAACCGAAGAACTGCGGAATGATGAACCACAGGTTCTGGGCCTGGTACTCGACGATGTCGCGCATGTTGAACGAGCCGGCCTGGATCACGATGCCCATGAGCGCCAGGCCCATGAACACTTCGTAGGACACGGTCTGGGCCGAGGCCCGCAGGCTGCCCAGCAGGGCGAACTTGTTGTTGCTCGACCAGCCGGCGAACAGCACCGCATACACCGACAGACCAGCCATGGCGAAGAAGAACAGCAGGCCGATGTTCAGGTCCGCCACGCCCCAGGTCGGGGTGATCGGGATGATCGCGAAGGCGATCAGCAAGGCGCTCATGGCCACGACCGGTGCCAGGGTGAAGATCACCTTGTCGGCAAACGGCGGCGTCCAGTCTTCCTTGAAGAACATCTTGATCATGTCGGCGGCGATCTGGAACATCCCGTACGGGCCAACGCGGTTCGGACCGTAGCGGTCCTGCCACCAGCCCAGCAGGCGACGTTCGACGAAGCTCAACAGTGCGCCTGCGACCACCACGGCCAGCAGGATCACGATGGCCTTGAGGACCGTCAGGATCACAGCGATCACTTCAGGGGTGAACCAGCTCATTGCGCTGCCTCCTGCAGACCGTCGACGGTTTTGCCGAAAATCGCTGGCGGGATGCCTGCCAGGCCGGCCGGCAGGGCCACCAGGCCGGCGCCCAGTTCTTCATTGATGCGCAGCGGCAGACGCAAGGTCTGGCCGGCCACGTTCAGGCTCAGCAGGGCACCGTCGTTGACGCCCAGGCGGTCGGCTTCGGACTTGGCCAGCGACACGTAAGCGGCCGGGATGCGTTCCTGCACCGGAGCGGCCTTGGAAGAGTTTTCTTCGCTGCCGAACAGGTGATGGAACGGCACGACCTGCCAGGTGCCCGGTGCCGGATTGAAGGCGCGCGGCACGCTGGCGAACCAGCTCAGGCCATCGCCTTGGCTTTCGATCAGGCGGGTGCCCGGGTCGCCTGCACGCAGGTGACCACCGACTTCGTCCTGGAACTTGTTCCAGGCTTGCGGCGAGTTCCAGCCCGGCGACCAGGCGAATGGCACCTGGGAACGCGGTTCGGTCGAGCCCGAGTAGCCTTCCATGGAGAACGAGAACGCGGTGTCGTTGTCCTGGGAGGTGCGCGGTTCGTGAACGCTGATGTCGGCGCGCATGGCGGTGCGACCGGAGTAGCGCAGCGGTTCGCGCGCCAGCTTCAGGCCTTTGATGCGGAACGAGGCGGACGGTGCGGCGTCGACGATGGCGGCCAGTTGCTGGCTGCTCGAAGCGACGGCGGCGGTAACGTGGTCCAGTTGCGTCCAGTCGATCGGCTGGTCCAGCAGGGTGGCGCGCAGGGCGTGCAGCCAGCGCCAGCCTTCATGGACCAGGATGCTGGCGTCCAGGTAAGTCGGGTCGAAGACCTGGAAGAAGCGCTGGGCGCGACCTTCCTGGCTGACCAGCGTACCGTCGCCTTCGGCGAAGCTCGCCGCCGGCAGCACCAGGTGGGCGCGGTCGGTGGTGGCGGTTTTCTGATGGTCGGCGACGATCACAACCTTGGCTGCGTTCAACGCGGCATCGACCTTGGCCTTGTCAGTGCGGGTGAACAGATCGTTCTCCAGCACCACGATGGCGTCGGCGCTGCCGTCGATCACCGCTTGCAGGGCGGCGTCCACCGATTCGCCACCGAGCATGGCCAAGCCGAGGCTGTTGGCTTCCGGGACGATCAGGCTGATGGAGCCGTTCTTCTCGCGCAGCTTCAAGGCCTTGGCGATGTTGGCCGCGGCTTCGATCAACGCCTTGGAACCCAGGGAGGTGCCGGCGATGATCAGTGGACGCTTGGCCGCCAGCAGGGCGTCGGCGATGCGTTGGGCCAGGGCGGCCGCTTCGCTGTCCAGGCCGTCGACGGCCGGGGCGCTGGCGTCCAGGGCGTGGGCCACGGCGAAACCGATGCGGGCCAGATCGTCCGGAGCTGCGTGGACGCATTCTTCGGCCACGTCGTCGAGCTTGGTTTCAGCGAGGCTGGCGATGAACAGCGGGTTCAGCGCGTGCTGGCCGATGTTTTTCACTGCGGCGTCGAGCCACGGCTGCACGCGCATGGCGTCGGCCATGTCTTCGGCCTTGCCCTTGACCGACTGGCGCAGGGCCAGGGCCATGCGGGCGGCGGTCTGGGTCAGGTCTTCGCCAAGGACGAATACCGCGTCGTGGTCTTCGATGTCGCGCATGTTCGGCACGGGCAGCGGGCTGTCCTTGAGCACTTGCAGCACCAGGCGGATGCGTTCCAGCTCACCGGCTTCGATGCCACTGTAGAAGTGCTCGGCGCCGACCAGTTCACGCAGCGCATAGTTGCTTTCCAGGCTGGCCCGTGGCGAACCGATGCCGACGATGTTGCGACCGCGCAGCAGCTCGGCGGCCTTGTCCAGCGCTTGGTCCAGGCTCAGCTTGGCGCCACCCGCCAGCTGCGGCTGGCGTGGACGATCCTTGCGGTTGACGTAGCCATAGCCGAAGCGGCCACGGTCACACAGGAAGTACTGGTTCACCGAACCGTTGAAGCGGTTTTCGATGCGACGCAGTTCACCGTAGCGCTCGCCCGGGGAGATGTTGCAACCGCTGGAGCAGCCATGGCAGATGCTCGGCGAGAACTGCATGTCCCACTTGCGGTTGTAGCGCTCGGAGTGAGTCTTGTCGGTGAACACACCGGTCGGGCAGACCTCGGTGAGGTTGCCGGAGAACTCGCTTTCCAGGGTGCCGTCTTCAACGCGACCGAAGTACACGTTGTCGTGGGCGCCGAATACGCCCAGGTCGGTGCCGCCGGCGTAGTCCTTGTAGAAACGCACGCAGCGATAGCAGGCGATGCAGCGGTTCATCTCGTGGGAAATGAACGGGCCCAGTTGCTGGTTCTGGTGGGTGCGCTTGGTGAAGCGATAACGGCGCTCGTTGTGGCCGGTCATCACGGTCATGTCTTGCAGGTGGCAGTGGCCGCCTTCCTCACAGACCGGGCAGTCGTGAGGGTGGTTGGTCATCAGCCATTCGACGACGCTGGCGCGAAACACTTTCGCTTCTTCGTCGTCGATGGAGATCCAGCTGCCGTCGGTGGCAGGGGTCATGCAGGACATGACGATCCGACCACGCTTGTCGTTTTCGTCGGTGTACTGCTTGACCGCACACTGGCGACAAGCGCCAACGCTGCCAAGGGCGGGGTGCCAGCAGAAATAAGGAATGTCGAGGCCCAGCGACAGACATGCCTGTAACAGGTTGTCTGCGCCATCGACTTCGAGCTCTTTGCCGTCTACGTGGATAGTGGCCATGGTTCAAAGTTCTTCGTTGGCCCGGTGTCAGCGGGCGTGGCTAATGGAATCTTGTTATTCGCGTGAATCAACACAGCCGTTTACGGCGTCATCACACGAGAAGACGAAGGGCACGGACCCTTCGTCTTTTTAAGCGTTTACGCGCCGACTACGATCGGCTTTGCCAGAGGCGGGACGACGGCGCTGGTGGGCGCGATGCCGGCTTCGAACTCTGGACGGAAGTATTTGATCGCGCTGCCCAACGGCTCCACGGCACCCGGTGCGTGAGCACAGAAGGTCTTGCCTGGGCCGAGGAAACCCACCAGACCCAGCAGGGTCTCGATGTCGCCGGCCTGGCCTTCGCCGTTCTCAAGGGCTCGCAGCAGCTTGACGCTCCACGGCAGGCCATCGCGGCAAGGGGTGCAGAAACCGCACGACTCGCGGGAGAAGAACTCTTCCATGTTGCGCAGCAGCGACACCATGTTGACGCTGTCGTCCACCGCCATTGCCAGGCCGGTACCCATGCGGGTGCCGACCTTGGCGATGCCGCCGGCGTACATTTGGGCGTCCAGGTGTTCCGGCAACAGGAACCCGGTACCGGCGCCGCCAGGCTGCCAGCACTTGAGCGTGTAGCCGTCGCGCATGCCGCCGGCGTAGTCTTCGAACAGCTCGCGGCCGGTGACGCCGAACGGCAGTTCCCACAGGCCAGGGTTCTTGACCTTGCCGGAGAAGCCCATGAGCTTGGTGCCCATGTCTTCGCTGCCGTCACGGGCCAGGGATTTGTACCAGTCCACGCCGTCGGCGATGATCGCCGGCACGTTGCACAGGGTCTCGACGTTGTTCACGCAGGTCGGCTTGCCCCACACGCCTACGGCGGCAGGGAAGGGCGGCTTGGAACGTGGGTTGGCGCGACGGCCTTCCAGGGAGTTGATCAGTGCGGTTTCTTCACCGCAGATGTAGCGCCCGGCACCGGTGTGGACGAACAGCTCGAAATCAAAACCGCTGCCCAGGATGTTCTTGCCCAAGAGGCCTGCGGCCTTGGCTTCTTCCACGGCACGGTTCAGGTGCTTGGCGGCGGTGGTGTACTCGCCGCGCAGGAAGATATAGCCACGGTAGGTTTTCAGCGCGCGGGCGCTGATCAGCATGCCTTCGATCAGCAGATGGGGCAGTTGCTCCATCAGCATGCGGTCTTTCCAGGTGTTGGGCTCCATTTCATCCGCGTTGCACAGCAGGTAGCGGATGTTGATGGACTCGTCCTTGGGCATCAGGCCCCACTTCACACCCGTGGGAAAGCCCGCGCCGCCACGGCCCTTGAGGCCGGCGTCTTTCACGGTCTGGACGATGTCGTCCTGGGCCATGTCGCTGAACGCCTTGCGCGCGGCGGCGTAGCCATTCTTGGCCTGGTATTCGTCCAGCCATACCGCTTCGCCGTCGTCACGCAGACGCCAGGTCAGGGGATGGGTTTCGGCCGAACGCTGGATGCGGTTGGCAGGCCCGAAGGAAGTCAGGGTCATACGTAGCCCTCCAGCAGTTTGGCGACGCCGTCAGGCTGGACGTCACCGAAGGTGTCGTCGTCGATCATCAGCGCCGGTGCCTTGTCGCAGTTACCCAGGCAGCACACTGGCAGCAGGGTGAAGCGCCCGTCGGCGGTGGTCTGGCCCAGGCCGATGCCCAGCTTGCCCTGGATCTCGCTGACCACCGATTCGTGGCCACCGATGTAGCAGACCATGCTGTCGCAGACACGAATGATGTGACGGCCTACGGGCTGGCGGAAAATCTGGCTGTAGAAGGTGGCAACGCCTTCGACGTCGCTGGCCGGGATGCCGAGGATCTCGCCGATGGCGTAGAGCGCGCCGTCGGGCACCCAGCCACGTTCCTTCTGGACGATCTTCAGGGCTTCGATCGACGCCGCGCGCGGGTCTTCGTAGTGATGCAGCTCGTGCTCGATGGCCGAGCGCTCGGTTTCGCTCAGGGCGAAACGGTCAGTCTGGATAAGCGTGCTGTTCATGCTTAGCGGTCCACGTCGGCCATAACGAAATCGATACTACCCAGGTACGCAATCATGTCCGCGACCATGCTGCCTTTGATCACCGAAGGGATCTGTTGCAGGTGTGGGAAGCTTGGGGTGCGAATCCGGGTGCGGTAGCTCATGGTGCCGCCATCGCTCGTCAGGTAATAACTGTTGATGCCCTTGGTCGCTTCGATCATCTGGAAGGATTCGTTGGCCGGCATGACCGGGCCCCACGAAACCTGCAGGAAGTGCGTGATCAGGGTCTCGATGTGTTGCAGCGTGCGCTCTTTGGGCGGCGGCGTGGTCAGCGGGTGATCCGCCTTGTACGGGCCTTCCGGCATGTTGCGCATGCATTGGTCGATGATCTTGATGCTCTGGCGCATTTCCTCGACGCGAACCATGCAGCGGTCGTAGGCATCGCCATTGGCCGCCAGCGGTACTTCGAATTCGAAGTTCTCGTAGCCGGAGTAGGGGCGTGCCTTGCGCAGGTCGAAGTCGCAACCGGTGGAACGCAGGCCGGCACCGGTGACGCCCCATTCCAGGGCCTCTTTGGTGTTGTAGGCGGCGACCCCGATGGTACGACCCTTGAGGATGCTGTTCTGCAGGGCGGCCTTGGTGTATTCGTCCAGGCGCTTGGGCATCCACTCGACGAAATCCTTGACCAGCTTTTCCCAGCCGCGTGGCAGGTCGTGGGCAACGCCACCGATGCGGTACCAGGCCGGGTGCAGGCGGAAACCGGTGATGGCTTCGATCACCGTGTAGGCCTTCTGGCGGTCGGTGAAGGTGAAGAACACCGGCGTCATGGCGCCCACGTCCTGGATATAGGTACCCAGGAACAGCAGGTGACTGGTGATACGGAAGAACTCGGCCATCATGATGCGGATGACGTCGACCTTCTCCGGTACCTTGATCCCGGCCAGTTTCTCGACCGAAAGCACGTACGGCAGGTTGTTCATCACGCCGCCGAGGTAATCGATGCGGTCGGTGTACGGGATGAAGCTGTGCCAGGACTGGCGCTCGGCCATTTTCTCGGCACCACGGTGGTGGTAGCCGATGTCAGGCACGCAGTCGACGATCTCTTCGCCGTCCAGCTGCAGGATGATGCGGAACGCACCGTGGGCCGAAGGGTGGTTCGGACCCAGGTTGAGGAACATGTAGTCCTCGTTGGCGCCCGAACGCTTCATGCCCCAGTCTTCAGGCTTGAAGCGCGCGGCTTCTTCCTCGAGCTGTTGCTTGGCCAGGGACAGGCTGAACGGGTCGAACTCGGTGGCGCGGGCCGGGAAGTCCTTGCGCAGCGGGTGACCTTCCCAGGTCGGCGGCATCATGATGCGGGTCAGGTGCGGGTGGCCGGGGAAGTCGATCCCGTACATGTCCCACACTTCACGCTCGTACCAGTTGGCGTTCGGCCAGATGCCGGTCACGGTCGGCACGCTAAGGTCGCTCTCGGACAAGGCGACCTTGATCATTACGTCACTATTACGCTCGATCGACATCAGGTGATAGAACACGGTGAAGTCGACGCCGTCGGGCAGCCCTTGACGCTTGGTGCGCAGGCGCTCGTCCACGCCGTGCAGGTCATAGAGCATGACGTACGGCTTGGGCAGGTTGCGCAGGAACGTCAGGACTTCGACGAGTTTGGCGCGGGCAACCCAAAGCACCGGCATGCCGGTGCGGGTCGGCTGGGCGGTGAACGCCTCGGGGCCAAAACGGTTGTTCAGTTCGACGACCACATCCTGGTCGTCTGCCTTGTAAGGCGGGATGTACAGAGCACTGCCTGTAGTCATGGTTATTTATCGCTTTCGGTCAACGTAAAGAATGAAGCCAGGTTCTCGTTTCTTTTAGAGGAACAGAGCTGGATCAGACTTCGTCGGGGCTGCGCAGGTTGGTGACTGCGATACGCTGTTCGCGGCGCTGTTCCTTTTGCGATGGCATGTCGGCGCGATAGACGCCTTGATCGCCAACGACCCAGGACAGTGGGCGACGCTCCTGGCCAATCGACTCCTGCAACAGCATCAGGCCTTGCAGGAAAGCTTCAGGGCGAGGCGGGCAGCCGGGCACGTAGACGTCCACGGGCAGGAACTTGTCCACCCCTTGAACGACGGAGTAGATGTCGTACATGCCACCGGAGTTGGCGCACGAACCCATGGAGATGACCCACTTGGGCTCGAGCATTTGCTCGTAGAGACGCTGGATGATCGGCGCCATCTTGATGAAGCAGGTACCGGCGATAACCATGAAATCCGCCTGGCGTGGCGATGCCCGGATCACCTCGGCGCCAAAGCGCGCGATGTCGTGGGGCGCCGTGAAGGCGGTGGTCATTTCCACGTAGCAGCACGAAAGACCGAAGTTGTACGGCCACAGGGAGTTCTTGCGACCCCAGTTGACCGTGCTGTTCAGCACGTCTTCGAGCTTGCCCATGAAGATGTTTTTGTGGACTTGATCTTCTAACGGATCGGCGACGGTTTCCCGTTCGCCAATCGGATACTGCTCGTTAGGAGCATCGGGGTCGATCCTGGTGAGATTGTATTGCATTGCCAAAGCCTCATTGTTTCAGCTTCGCTTGCCGCTTGCGCCGAGCTTCCGGAGCCCAATCAAGCGCCCCCACCCGGTAAAGGTAGACAAGACCTGCCAACAGAATTGCTATGAAAACGAGAGCTTCGACGAATCCGGTCCAGCCGCTTTCGCGGACGGACACAGACCATGCAAAGAGAAAGAGGGCTTCGATATCGAAGATCACGAAGAGCATCGCGACCAGATAGAATTTGGCTGAGAGCCGCAAGCGGGCGCCACCGGTAGGTAGCATGCCGGACTCGAACGGTTCATTTTTGCTGCGGCCCCAGGCTTTTGACCCAAGCAGGCTCGACACACCGAGCATGAAAGCACACAGGCCAACAACGCCCAGAAGGAAAATGGCAAAGCCCCAATTGTGGGCCATGAGTCCTGTCGCTTCGGACATGCTGGAAATCCTTAACAGAGAGCAAAGGTCTCTGAGCTTGAATGAAATAACGCAGTGACGATATGTCGCAGCAATCAATCGCGGTGATTTTATGGCTAAACACCGGGCAAGTAAAATTCCTATAGCGAAATTATTTATTGGAATAAGGACATAGCGCACCTCCAGGACCCTGCGGCCCAGACCTGGTGGGCGTTGGCCGGCTATTCATCAATAATATTTCGTGCGGAATGTAACAATGATAACGACTTCCAAATGATAATTATTATTATCTGTAGCGGCCTTTCTGCGGTGCACTTAGTATTGTGCCTGAGAGACTGTCTTACATCGCCGCTACTGCAATTGTCAGCGCCGCACGTTTTACTCCTTTTCGGACTGCCCAATACTGCGTTCGATCAATTTTTCTAGCCGTGCGCCGACGTTTTGTGGGGGAGGGGGTTGGTGAGGGTTGGATCTGCGTGGGGGACTGCTCCTGTGGGAGCCAGGCTTGCTCGCGATGCCGGCAACGCGGTCCCGAGGCAGACAGCGTAATCGTTCATCGCGGGCGAGCCTGACTCCCACAGATGCAGGCTTGCTCTTACAGCGTAGGTTGCTTCAAAGAAAACGGGTGAAAAAACCAGGCTCGTGCCGATTTTTGCTCGTCAGCCCCCCCCCCGCTTAATCGATACATCGCGACTTCCCTTGAAGGAATGATGTCAAATGGCTATCTTTGTGCCTCATTCATCTAATCATCTATATCAATACTTGATTAGGCTGACGCCCCTTCTTAGATAGCCGCGCCAGGTTTCATCGTTCGCGGCGGATGACCATAAGGAATGCCATGAACTCTTGGATCGCGAATATGAGCGTTATGCTCAAGCTGGCTTTGGGCTTTGCCGTTGTGCTGCTTCTGACCGCTATCCTCGCCGCGACCGGCTGGGTCAGCTTGGGCAAAATGATCCAGCGTACTGATCGAATGGCCAGCATTGCTGAACTCGGCGATCGTCTTGATCACCTGCGCAGGGCTCGCTTGCAATATCAGTTGGACCGGGGAGATGAACAAAAGGGTGCGTTGATCCAGGCGTCGCTGGAGCAGTTTGTCGCCAAGCAGAAAAGCCTCGCAAACGAGTTGAGAAAACCTGAAAACCTGAAAAAACTTGCGCTGATCGAGCAGGCCAGCACGCAGTATCAAGTGGCACTGAATACGATGCGCGAGGCTTATCGCAATGACGCCGCCATGCGCAAGGAAATGGGCGTCAATGCGGTCAAGGGTGCCGCGCTGATTGCCAAGGTCATCAATGACGTTGAAGCAATGCCTGCCTCGGATGAGCGCCGTTTCGAGCTGTACAGGATCATCCTCAAGGCAAAAGAGGACGTGGCACTGGTGCGTTATGAAGTGCGTGGCTATACCGGCAACCCCAACAGCGCCACCGAGCTCGCCGCCACCCGCCAGCTCGAAAATGCGCTCAAGGGCATCGAAACCCTCAACAGCGCTTTCGGTCCGACCTATGCCGACACCATCAAGCAGCTGGAAGCCGCGCTGATCGCTTACCGCCGTTCGGTGCTGGACTTCACTGCCAGCAATCAGGCCATTGGCAAGGCCGTGCAGGACACTGTCGATTTGGGTGAAACCATCACTCGTCTGTCTGACGAAATGTATGCCAGCCAACTGGTCTCCCGCGACGAAGACAGCGCCCAGGCTCGCATCCTGCAACTGAGCTGTACTGCCTTGGCGATGTTGCTGGGGATTTTTGCCGCCCTGATCATCACCCGCCAGATTACGCGACCGTTGCAGGACACATTGGCTGTGGTCGATCGCATTGCAGCGGGCGACCTTACGCAACACATGACCGTGACCCGTCGTGACGAACTGGGTGTCTTGCAGCAGGGTATTGAGCGCATGGGCACCACCTTGCGCGACCTGATCGGTGGCATCCGCGATGGCGTCACCCAAATCGCCAGTGCCGCCGAAGAGCTATCGGCTGTCACCGAGCAGACCAGTGCCGGGGTCAACAGTCAGAAGACCGAGACCGATCAGGTGGCTACCGCCATGCACGAAATGTCGGTCACCGTGCATGAAGTCGCGCGTAATGCCGAACAAGCTCGCGCAGCTGCATCAGAGGCCGATGCCCACGCCCGTATTGGCGACCAGGTGGTCGCGCAGGCCATCGTTCAGATTGAGCGCTTGGCCGGCGAAGTCGGGCGCTCCGTCGAAGCCATGAACGAGCTGGAACAGGAAAGCGGGCGCATCGGCAAGATCATGGACGTGATCCGGGCGGTGGCTGAACAGACCAACTTGCTGGCCCTTAACGCCGCCATCGAGGCCGCTCGCGCAGGTGACGCCGGGCGCGGTTTTGCCGTGGTCGCCGATGAAGTACGTGGATTGGCCCAGCGTACCCAGCATTCCACCGAAGAGATTGAAAGCCTGGTGGCGGGCTTGCAGAACGGCACGCGCCAGGTGTCGAGCATCATGCGAAACAGCCGCGAACTGACCGACAGCAGCGTGGAATTGGCAGGTAAAGCCGGCACCTCCCTGAGCAACATCACCCAGGCGGTTTCTGGCATCCAGGCCATGAACCAACAGATTGCCGCCGCCGCGGTGCAACAAAGCTCGGTGGCCGAGGAAATCAGCCGCAGTATCCTGAGCGTGCGCGATGTATCCGAACAGACCGCCTCCGCCAGCGAAGAAACCGCAGCCTCCAGCATCGAGTTGGCGCGCCTGGGTAACCAGTTGCAGCAGATGGTCAGTCACTTCAAGGTGTGAAAAGCGGAGCGGGGAAAACCGGCAAAAAAAAGCCCCGAACCAGTCGGGGCGTCAGATCATCGGCTTTGCGGTTAGCTTTTACTCGGTCCGCAAGGGCCGTTTACGGCGTGTATCAGTGGAACTGTTCTTCTTCGGTGGAGCCGGTCAGTGCGGTCACCGACGAAGTGCCGCCCTGGATCACGGTGGTCATGTCGTCGAAGTAGCCGGTGCCCACTTCCTGCTGGTGAGCCACGAAGGTGTAGCCCTTGGCGGCGTCAGCGAACTCTTGCTCTTGCAGCTTCACGTAGGCGGTCATGTCGTTGCGGGCGTAGTCGTGCGCCAGGTTGAACATGCTGTGCCACATGTTGTGAATGCCGGCCAGGGTGATGAACTGGTGCTTGTAGCCCATGGCGGACAGTTCGCGCTGGAACTTGGCGATGGTCGCGTCGTCCAGGTTTTTCTTCCAGTTGAAGGAAGGTGAGCAGTTGTACGACAGCAGTTGGTCCGGGTATTCCTTCTTGATCGCTTCGGCGAAGCGACGTGCCTCGTCCAGGTCTGGCTTGGCGGTTTCGCACCAGATCAGGTCGGCGTACGGCGCGTAGGCCAGGCCACGGGAGATAGCCTGGTCGAGACCGGCGCGCACCTTGTAGAAACCTTCCTGGGTGCGGGTACCGGTCACGAACGGTTGGTCGTACGGGTCGCAGTCGGAGGTCAGCAGGTCGGCGGCGTTGGCGTCGGTACGGGCCAGGATGATGGTCGGTACACCGGCAACGTCGGCAGCCAGGCGGGCAGCGGTCAGCTTCTGCACGGCTTCCTGGGTTGGAACCAGTACCTTGCCGCCCATGTGGCCGCATTTCTTCACCGAAGCCAATTGGTCTTCGAAGTGAACGCCGGCGGCGCCTGCCTCGATCATGCTCTTCATCAGCTCGTAGGCGTTCAGGACACCACCGAAACCGGCTTCAGCGTCAGCCACGATCGGCGCGAAGTAGTCGATGTAGCCTTCGTCGCCCGGGTTCTTGCCGGCTTTCCACTGGATCTGGTCGGCGCGACGGAACGAGTTGTTGATGCGCTTGACCACGGTTGGAACCGAATCCACCGGGTACAGCGACTGGTCGGGGTACATCGACTCGGCGGAGTTGTTGTCCGCGGCCACTTGCCAGCCCGACAGGTAGATCGCCTGGATGCCGGCCTTGACTTGCTGCACAGCCTGGCCGCCGGTCAGGGCACCCATGCAGTTGACGAAATCTTTCTCGGGACGGAAGGCTGGCTTGGCGCCCTGGGTCACCAGGTTCCAAAGCTTCTCGGCGCCCAGTTTCGCAAAGGTGTGCTCAGGTTGAACCGAGCCACGCAGACGGACGACGTCAGCAGCGGAATAATTGCGCTTCACGCCTTTCCAGCGCGGGTTTTCAGCCCAGTCTTTTTCAAGGGCTGCAATTTGCTGTTCGCGTGTCAGTGCCATGGAGATAAACCTCGTCGCATAGGTCTTGGTGGAAAATTCCTTGCTCCTGCCGACCAGGGATTGGCGTACAAGTCGGTTCAGGCGGGGAGGCGACGGGATGAACGATGGGCTCGAGGGGAAAGTGAGCAGGTAGGGGCGAACTGCGGGCGCATTCGGGCGTCGTGGGCCTCCATACGAACTCAGAGTGATGCCGGGTTACCTAGTTACGCTTCCGTCCCTCGGGACAACTTCGTTCCAGTCGCAACCTCGTCAAACACACCTTGTGGGCGGTACAGACACGAATCGGCTCGCAGGGTAGTTGCAAGCGTCGACCCGAAGGCCCTTGCCAGGGCCCCTGATTAGCGGGAGCGAGGCCATCATGCCTTTGGTTTTTTGGCTCGTCAAACGTTTTGTAGTGCTTTTTTTGTGGCACTACATCTTTGGTCTAATACGACTCATCAGTCAGTTTTTGGTGCTTCAGTTCAGGGTATCGACCTTGACCCGCAAAATCATGTCGTCGCGGCCCTGGGTAGAGTAGCTGCGGGTCAGGCCCTGCTTGTCGGCTTGAGTCTGGCGATTGACGCCGGCCAGGGTGATCCATTCACCCAGGCGGCCACTGACGGTTGTGTCGGTACTCTGAACGTTCACTACATCGGGACGCTCCTGACTCATACGGTCACGGTTGGTACTGATACTGAGGTGAACGGTCTCACCGGTGACGCTCGCCGTGACATAAAAACCCTGGGTGACGTTGCGGTATTCGGTCTGGCTTTGCAGGCGGCCGTAGTTGTCGGTCTGGCTGCTGGTGAAGGGCACGCTCTGGCCGACCTGGATCAGCGCCGGCTGGCCTTCGCTGGCTTGCACCTGCTGCACGCCGCCGTCACGGCTGGCGGTGCTGCGGTTGATGATGCGGGTCTGGCTGGGCGCGGCACCGTTGATCGAGTAACCCTGGTCGCCCTGCAGGTTGTTTTCGTTGGTATCGACCGTAATCAGCAGGCGCTTGGGCGCGGTGTCCAATTGCGCGAGGAATTGCCGAAGTTCTTCGATCTTGCCCGGCTCGGCGTTGACGATCAGTTGGTTGCCGTAGGCGCTGACCTGGCCGTCCTTGCCGATGAAATTCTGCGCCACCGGCAGCAGGTCGGCGCTGGTGCGGTAGTTCAGCGGCACGACTTGCGTATCGGCCATGGCTGACAGGCTGCTACCAAGCAGCAGGAGGGTCAGCAGGGTGCGTAGAAGCATGTCCATTTCTCCGTGAGACAAAGGCCTGATATTGCCAGTTTGTCGGCCCCGGGTGGCGCAAGTTGAATGTTAGACGGCAAAACGCCCCGGCATCGGTGGATGGCGGGGCGTTTTGTGGTGTTGCAGGATGTTGTTGCATGATGCTTTTTTGTGGCGAGGGGATTTATCCCCGCTGGGGCGCGAAGCGGCCCCACACGGTGCTGATGTCTTGCGGTGTCAGGTTGATCAAGGGGGCTGCTACGCAGCCCAGCGGGGATAAATCCCCTCGCCACAGGGTATTGTGTTGCTGCTTCCAGCGGTGTTCAGGCCGAATGACGGACCATGTCCACATGAGGAATCCCGGCTTCCAGGAACTCCTCGCTGACCACCGCAAACCCCAACCGCTCATAGAACGGCGTGGCATGCACCTGGGCGCTGAGCATCTGTTGCTGGAGCCCACGTTTCTCGGCTTCGGCGATCACGGCATGCATCAGCGCATCGCCCACCTTCAGGCCGCGCCAGTCCTTGAGGACCGAGACACGGCCGATATGGCCGTCGGTCAACAGGCGGGCGGTGCCGATGGGAAAGTCACCTTCAAACGCCAGAAAATGCACCGCGCTCTGGTCGTCGGCATCCCATTCCAGCTCAGGTGGAACGGACTGCTCGGCAATGAACACGGTCTCACGAATGCGCCGGATCTCGGCGTTATCCTTTTGCCAGTCTGCGACACGAACGTGAATTTTATTCATCGGCGAACCCCAGGCTGCCTTGCTTGACCAGCTCGCAGACCAGGCCGCGACCGTCTTCGTCGGCCAGCCACGGACCGAGGTTCTCGATGTGCAGGGCGTCGGCGGCGCAGATCATTTTCAGCAACTCGCGCAGCTTGCCCGGCAGGTAACGGCTCTGGCCGCTGGCGAACAGCAGCAGGTCGTCATCGACTTCCGACCAGGCCAGGCGCGCGCTCGGGTTGCGAATGATCACGGCGCCTTGTTCCAGGCTGGCCAGCAGGTCGTCTTCTTCCAGTTCCGGGCCCACCACCAGTTCCGGGTAGCGCGGCTCGGTCATGAACTGGCCGAACCAGGTCAGCAGCAGGCGCTCGTCGCTCATGTGCTCGGCCAGCAAGCCCTTGAGGCGGTCGAGGGCGTCCTGCTGGATCTGGTGCGGGTCGGCTACAGGGCGCGCGTCGGCGTCGGTGTAGCGTTCTTCGTCCGGCAGGAACTGGCTGAGGAAGTCGGTGAAGTGGGTCAGGACTTCAGCGGCGCTCGGCGCACGGAAACCCACCGAGTAGGTCATGCAGTCGTCCACGGCCACGCCACAGTGGGCCAGGCGCGGCGGCAGGTAGAGCATGTCGCCCGGTTCCAGGGTCCACTCGTCGGTGGCTTCGAATTCGGCGAGGATGCGCAGGTCGGCGTGCTGCAGCAGCGGGCTTTCGGAGTCGCACATCTGGCCGATTTTCCAGTTGCGCTGGCCATGGCCCTGCAGCAGGAACACGTCGTAGTTATCGAAATGCGGACCCACGCTGCCACCCGGGGCGGCGAAGCTGATCATCACATCGTCGATGCGCCAGCTCGGCAGGAAGCGGAAGTTCTCCAGCAGCTCGCTGACTTCCGGTACGAACTGATCGACCGCCTGCACCAGCAGGGTCCACTCGCGCTCTGGCAGCTTGCTGAATTCGTCTTCGGCGAACGGGCCGCGACGCAATTCCCAGGGGCGCTCGCCGTGCTCGATCACCAGGCGCGATTCGACTTCTTCTTCCAGGGCCAGGCCGGCCAGTTCGTCGGCATCGATCGGGTTCTGGAAGTCAGGAATCGCCTGACGGATCAGCAGGGGCTTTTTCTGCCAGTAGTCACGCAGGAACTCCCGTGCCGTGATGCCGCCCAGGAGTTGCAGAGGAATATCAGGATTCATGTGTAACCTATTGAAAAAATATACTTTTCAGACGCGAATAAAAACGCCCGGCGCGGCCGGGCGTCTCAAAGGTAAAGCCGTGGCTCAGATGCGCTTGGCTTGTGCCGCTGCGTTGCCAATGTAACTGGCCGGCGTGAGCTTTTTCAGCTCGGCGCGGGCCGCGGCAGGCATGTCCAGGCCATCGATGAAAGTCTGCAACGCTTCAGGGCTGATGCCCTTGCCACGGGTCAGTTCTTTCAGCTTTTCATACGGGTTTTCGATGTTGTAGCGACGCATCACGGTCTGGATCGGCTCGGCCAGGACTTCCCAGCAGGCGTCCAGGTCGGCGGCGATCTTCTGCTCGTTCAGTTCCAGCTTGCTGATGCCCTTGAGGCTGGCTTCGTAGGCAATGACGCTGTGGGCAAAACCCACGCCCAGGTTGCGCAGCACGGTGGAGTCGGTCAGGTCGCGCTGCCAGCGGGAGATCGGCAGTTTGCTCGCCAGGTGCTGGAACAGCGCGTTGGCGATGCCCAGGTTGCCTTCGGAGTTTTCGAAGTCGATCGGGTTGACCTTGTGCGGCATGGTCGAGGAGCCGATTTCGCCAGCGATGGTGCGCTGCTTGAAGTAACCCAGGGAAATGTAGCCCCAGATGTCACGGTCGAAGTCGATCAGGATGGTGTTGAAGCGCGCGATCGCATCGAACAGCTCGGCGATGTAGTCATGCGGTTCGATCTGGGTGGTGTAGGGGTTGAAGCTCAGGCCCAGCTCGTCTTCGATGAAGGCGCGGGCGTTGGCTTCCCAGTCGATGTCCGGGTAGGCCGACAGGTGGGCGTTGTAGTTGCCCACGGCGCCGTTGATCTTGCCCAGCAGCGGCACGGCGGCCACTTGGGCGATCTGGCGCTCCAGGCGGTAGACCACGTTCGCCAGCTCCTTGCCCAGGGTGGTCGGCGAAGCCGGTTGACCGTGGGTGCGCGACAGCATCGGCACGTCGGCGAAGCGAATCGCCAGCTCGCGGATGGCCTGGGCGGTCTGGCGCATCAGTGGCAGCATCACCTCATCGCGGCCTTCGCGCAGCATCAGGGCGTGGGACAGGTTGTTGATGTCCTCGCTGGTGCAGGCGAAGTGGATGAACTCGCTGACATTGGCCAGTTCCGGCAGCTTGGCCGCCTGCTCCTTGAGCAGGTACTCGATGGCCTTGACGTCGTGGTTGGTGGTGCGCTCGATCTCTTTGACGCGCTCGGCGTGCTCCAGCGCGAAGTTGTCCGCCAGGGTGTTGAGCACCGCGTTGGCTTCGGCGGAGAACGCCGGGACTTCAGGGATGGCAGGGTGGGCGGCCAAGCGCTGGAGCCAGCGCACTTCAACCAGGACGCGGGCACGGATCAGGCCGTACTCGCTGAAAATCGGGCGCAGGGCCTGGGTTTTGCCGGCGTAGCGGCCGTCAACAGGGGAAACCGCAGTGAGCGAAGAGAGCTGCATGGGGTGTTCTCGGACAGTCGGGCAACGAAATGGGGCGCGTATCATACATGAAAACAATCGCCGGTCCGTCGCCAACTGACCGGCGTATTACGCGTAACGAGATAAAACTTTTAATACCTGTGGCGAGGGAGCTTGCTCCCGCTGGGCCTGTAGGAGCTGTGTAGGAGCTGTCGAGTGCAACGAGGCTGCGATCTTTCCCCAGACGCTTGAATCTCAAGTGAAGGATCAAAAGATCAAAAGATCGCAGCCTCGCTTCGCTCGACAGCTCCTACAGGCCCAGTGGGGGCAAGCTCCCTTGCTACAAAAAAACGGTCGAGGCGACTTATTCGTTGCGCATCAACGGGTAAAGCTCTTTCAGCAATTTGCGCCGGCTGATCACCAGTTGCCAGCGATGGCCGCCCAACTGCCGCCACAGCCGTGCCGAACGAATCCCGGCCAGCAACAGGGCGCGGATCTTCGAGGCGTTGCTCGGTTGCTGCAGGTTGCGCATGTCGCCGTGCACCTGGATGCGCTGGCGCAAGGTGCTCAGGGTGTCCTGGTACAGCGCGCCGCAGGCCGCGACGACGTTTTCGTGGGACGGGCCGAAGTGCTCCACCTGGGACTGGATTTGCGGCAAGCGTTTGCCGATGGTTTCCAGCAGGTCGTCACGCTTGGCCAGTTGACGCTCAAGGCCCAGCATCGACAGGGCGTAGCGCAGCGGTTCGCGTTGCAGGGCGCTGGGATCGCGCTCCAGGGCGCCGATCAGCGCACGATAGCCTTCGCGCAGGTTCAAGTCGTCGCCGCCGTAGACTTCCAGGGTGTCCTTGGGGTCGCGAACCAGCAGGCTGCCGAGCATGCAGGCCACGCCCGCTTCGGTGGCCTGGCCGGTCTTGGCGATCCTGTCCACCAGCACGGCGGCGAGAAACACACCGCCCAATGCCGTCAGTTGTTCCTGGATGGGGCTCATGCCTTGCTGCTCCAGGGTTCCGCGACTTCGATCACGCCGCCGCCCAGGCATATTTCGCCGTCATAGAACACCACGGACTGGCCGGGCGTGACTGCCCGCTGCGGGTCATCGAAGGTGGCGCGGTAGCCCGTGGCGGTTTTTTCCAGGGTGCAGGGCTGGTCGCTCTGGCGGTAGCGAACCTTGGCCGTCAGGCGACGTGGTTCGCTGAGGTCGATCGGGTTGACCCAATAGATGTCGGAGGCGAGCAGGGCGCGGGAAAACAACCATGGGTGGTCGTTGCCCTGGCCGACGATCAGCTCGTTGTGCTCCAGGTCCTTGACCAGCACGTACCACGGCTCTTCCCCGGCGTCTTTCAGGCCGCCGATGCCCAGGCCCTGGCGCTGGCCGATGGTGTGGTACATCAGGCCATGGTGGCGGCCGATGACTTCGCCTTCGGTGGTCTTGATCTCGCCCGGCTGGGCCGGCAGGTATTGCTTGAGGAAGTCGCTGAAACGGCGCTCACCAATAAAGCAGATCCCGGTGGAGTCTTTTTTCTTGGCGGTGGCGAGCTGGTGTTTTTCGGCGATCGCACGCACTTCGGGCTTTTCCAGTTCACCTACCGGGAACAGGGTCTTGGCGATCTGCTCGCCGCCGACGGCGTGCAGGAAGTAGCTCTGGTCCTTGTTCGGGTCCAGGCCCTTGAGCAGTTCGGTGCGGCCGTCGATGTCGCGGCGGCGCACGTAGTGGCCGGTGGCGATCAGGTCGGCGCCGAGCATCATGGCGTAGTCGAGGAACGCCTTGAACTTGATTTCGCGGTTGCAGAGGATGTCCGGGTTCGGCGTGCGGCCGGCCTTGTATTCGGCCAGGAAGTGCTCGAACACGTTGTCCCAGTACTCGGCGGCGAAGTTGGCGGTGTGCAGCTTGATGCCGATCTTGTCGCACACGGCCTGGGCGTCCGCCAGGTCGTCCATGGCGGTGCAGTATTCGGTGCCGTCGTCTTCTTCCCAGTTCTTCATGAACAGGCCTTCCACCTCATAACCCTGCTCGATCAGCAGTAGGGCGGAAACGGAAGAGTCCACGCCGCCGGACATGCCGACAATGACGCGTTGCTTGGGAGTGTTCGAAGAGGCTGGATCACGCATAGGAATTCAATGAGTGTCTTGAAAAAGGACGCGATTCTATCAGGCCCGGGCGCGCAAGGCTAAAGAGAAGGACGGATAAGCTCCAGGCTATGGCGATGGCCGGCCAGATAATCGTCGATGCAACGGATGATCAGCTCGCTGCGCCAGTGTTCGCGCTGTTCGAGCAGTTCGTCGCGGGTGAGCCATTTGGCGCCGAGGATGCCGTCGTCCAGTTGGTACTCGGGGTGGTGTTTCAAGGCCTTGGCGGCGAAACAGACTCGCTGGTAGGTCACGCCGTTGCTCGGGGCGGTGTAGAGGTAGATGCCGGTGACGCTGGTGGGTTCGACGTCCCAGCCGGTTTCTTCGAGGGTTTCGCGTACGGCGGCTTCGATGAGGGTTTCGTTGGGATCCAGGTGGCCGGCGGGCTGGTTGAGTACTGCGCGTCCGGCCTTGGATTCTTCCACCATCAGGAAGCGGCCGTTGTCTTCGACGATGGTGGCGACGGTGATGTGGGGGTGCCAGTTCATAAGGTTCCTTCATTGCTCAGATTGGGGGGGATCGAGTGCATATCCGTTTTTGTAGTAACGGCCGCTTAGGGTTCCGCCCTGACGGCGGGTCACTTTTGGAAAGAGCGCCAAAAGTAACCAAAAACGCTCTGCCCCACCACTCGGTGCCTCGCCTAGGCTCGGCATGCCCTCACTCCGGCATTGTTCCGTGGGCCCGCCGCGAAGGGCCATCCATGGCCCAGCGCGGCTATCCCGGCATCCATGCCGGGATGCCCACTGCACAATGCCTGCGTTCGGCCAGCGTGGTTAACGGGGCGCCCCAGATCAACGTCCACCGCGAGGCGGCCTAGTAGCCGACCTGGTTCTCCCGGTCGTACACCCATCAGATCTGTGGGAGCAAAGCTTGCTCGCGAGGCAGCCTAACAGCCGACCTGGTTCTCCCGGTCGTACACCCATCAGATCTGTGGGAGCAAAGCTTGCTCGCGAGGCAGCCTAACAGCCGACCTGGTTCTCCCGGTCGTACACCCGTCAGATCTGTGGGAGCAAAGCTTGCTCGCGAGGCGGCCTAACGGCCGGCCTGTTTCTGCCGGTTGTACTTCAATCCAACTGTGGGAGCGAGCTTGCTCGCGATAGCGGTGTGTCAGTCAATATTTGAATTGAATGATGAATTGCAATCGCGAGCAAGCTCGCTCCCACAGGGGTGGGTTCCAAATGCCAGAAACACAAACCCCGGCACGAGGCCGGGGTTCGTGGTACTGCCTACAACCTTACACCAGCGCAGCAATCGCCGCGTTGAAGGTGTTGCTCGGGCGCATGGCCTTGCTGGTCAGCTCCGGGTTGGCGAAGTAGTAGCCGCCGATGTCCACGGGCTTGCCTTGGACGGCATTGAGCTCGGCAACGATTTTTTCTTCGTTGTCGGTCAATGTCTTGGCCAGGGAAGCGAACTGGGCCTTGAGGGCTGCGTCGTCGTCCTGGGCGGCCAGTGCCTGGGCCCAGAACAGGGTCAGGTAGAAGTGGCTGCCGCGGTTGTCGATGCCGCCGACCTTGCGCGAAGGCGATTTGTTGCGGTCCAGGAACTCACCGGTAGCCTGGTCCAGGGTCTTGGCCAGCACCAGTGCTTTCGGGTTGTTGTAGGTCACGCCCAGGTGCTCGAGGGATGCGGCCAGGGCCAGGAACTCGCCCAGGGAATCCCAGCGCAGGAAGTTTTCTTCCAGCAACTGCTGCACGTGCTTGGGGGCCGAGCCGCCAGCGCCGGTTTCGAACAGGCCACCGCCGTTCATCAGCGGCACGATCGACAGCATTTTGGCGCTGGTGCCCAGTTCCATGATCGGGAACAGGTCGGTCAGGTAGTCGCGCAGTACGTTGCCGGTCACCGAGATGGTGTCCTTGCCTTCGCGGGTGCGGGCCAGGGTGAACTTCATCGCGTCGACCGGCGACATGATGCGGATGTCCAGGCCGGCAGTGTCGTAGTCCTTCAGGTAAGTCTGGACTTTCTCGATCACGACGCCGTCATGGGCGCGCATCGGGTCCAGCCAGAAGATCGCCGGGGTGCTGCTGGCGCGGGCGCGGTTGACGGCCAGTTTGACCCAGTCCTGGATCGGCGCGTCTTTGGTCTGGCACATGCGGAAGATGTCGCCAGCTTCGACGCTCTGCTCCAGCAGGGTGCGGCCGTTGCTGTCCGAAACACGGACCACGCCGTCGACCTTGATCTGGAAGGTCTTGTCGTGGGAGCCGTACTCTTCGGCTTTCTTGGCCATCAGGCCAACGTTCGGCACGCTGCCCATGGTGGTTGGGTCGAAGGCGCCGTGTTGCTTGCAGTCTTCGATCACCGCCTGGTAGATGGTGGCGTAGCAGCGATCCGGGATCACGGCCTTGGTGTCGTGCAGCTGGCCGTCGGTGCCCCACATCTTGCCGGAGTCACGGATCATGGCTGGCATCGAGGCGTCGACGATGACGTCGCTCGGCACGTGCAGGTTGGTGATGCCTTTGTCGGAGTTGACCATCGCCAGGGATGGGCGCGCTGCGTAGACCGCCTGGATGTCGGCTTCGATCTGCGCCTGCTGCTCGGCCGGCAGGGCCTTGATGCGGGCGTACAGGTCGCCGATGCCGTTGTTCAGGTTGAAGCCGATCTGCTCCAGCACTTGTGCGTGCTTGGCCAGGGCGTCTTTATAGAACTCGGCAACGATCTGGCCGAACATGATCGGGTCGGAGACCTTCATCATGGTGGCCTTGAGGTGAACCGACAGCAGGACGCCTTTTTGCTTGGCGTCTTCGATTTCAGCGGCGATGAAGTCACGCAGGGCGTTTTTGCTCATCACGGCGCAGTCGAGGATCTCACCGGCTTGTACGGTGGTTTTTTCCTTCAGGACAGTGGCAGTGCCGTCCTGGGCGATCAGCTCGATTTTCACGCTGCCGGCGGCGTCGATCAGGGCGGCTTTTTCGCTGCCGTAGAAATCGCCGGTGCTCATGTGGGCTACATGGGACTTGGAGTCGGCTGCCCAGGCGCCCATTTTGTGCGGGTGCTTGCGGGCGTAGTTCTTGACCGACAGCGGCGCGCGACGATCGGAGTTGCCTTCGCGCAGGACCGGGTTCACGGCGCTGCCCTTGATCTTGTCGTAGCGGGCGCGGGCGTCTTTCTCGGCGTCGCTGCTCACGGTTTCCGGGTAGTCCGGCAGTGCGTAGCCCTGGGCCTGCAATTCCTTGATCGCGGCCTGCAGTTGCGGCACCGAGGCGCTGATGTTCGGCAGCTTGATGATGTTGGCTTCAGGCGTAACGGCCAGGTCGCCCAGTTCGGCGAGGTGGTCGGCTACGGCTTTGTCACCCAGTTGCTCGGGGAAGCTGGCCAGGATGCGCCCTGCGAGGGAGATATCGCGGGTTTCCACGGCGATATCGGCCGAAGCGGTAAAGGCTTCGACGATCGGCAGCAGCGAATAGGTGGCGAGGGCGGGCGCTTCGTCGGTGAAGGTATAGATGATCTTCGAGCGGGTGGGCATATTCGGATTAACTCTCTTCTTTGCTAAAGCATGCGCAGAAACTCGAGGGGCGCCGGGTAAGCGCGTTCGTTCAAAGTCATCCGTGAACCGAATGTCGAGGTTTCTTCGCGGTGATGTTGGGTGCATCAGTCGAGCGTCAAGCGGTTGGGCCGCGGTAACGGTCCGGCTTTTAAACTGACGGAAAGTCCTGTGATAGAGCGCTCAGCCAGTGTGACCCTGTGGTCAGCGGCGGCATTATACATAGGTAGCTGGCAATCTGCCGATGGTTCATAGACTTCCGTACACGTCCATTGGTCTAAACGTCGCAGTACCCAAGGCGCGGACTATGCTCATGTTTGGCGCTTTTCCCTTGGTTTTCAGGGTTGTACACCGCGAACTGCAACGCTTTACCCCGGATGAGCCTAACGTAGGGTTTGCGCGCCGATTCAAGTGGGGTACGCTCGAACGCAGCCAGATGTTCAATCCAAGCAATGGAGTTCAGCATGGGGTATCAAAAGATTCAGGTTCCAGCCGTCGGTGACAAAATCACCGTCAATGCAGACCATTCTCTTAATGTTCCCGACAACCCGATCATCCCCTTCATCGAAGGCGACGGCATTGGCGTCGATATCAGTCCGGTCATGATCAAGGTTGTGGACGCTGCGGTTCAGAAGGCCTATGGCGGCAAGCGCAAGATTTCCTGGATGGAAGTCTATGCCGGTGAGAAAGCGACTCAAGTCTACGATCAGGACACCTGGCTGCCCCAGGAAACCCTGGACGCGGTCAAGGATTACGTGGTTTCCATCAAGGGCCCACTGACCACGCCGGTGGGCGGTGGTATCCGTTCGTTGAACGTGGCCCTGCGCCAGCAGCTCGACCTGTACGTGTGCCTGCGTCCGGTGCGCTGGTTCGAAGGCGTGCCAAGCCCGGTCAAGAAGCCTGGCGACGTGGACATGACGATCTTTCGCGAGAACTCCGAGGACATCTACGCTGGCATCGAGTGGAAGGCCGGTTCGGCCGAAGCCACCAAGGTCATCAAGTTCCTGAAAGAAGAAATGGGCGTGACCAAGATCCGTTTCGACGAGGATTGCGGCATCGGCGTCAAGCCGGTTTCCAAGCAGGGCACCCAGCGCTTGGCTCGCAAGGCCTTGCAATATGTTGTCGACAACGACCGCGATTCGCTGACCATCGTGCATAAAGGCAACATCATGAAGTTCACCGAAGGTGCCTTCAAGGAATGGGCCTACGAAGTGGCAGCCGAGGAGTTCGGCGCGACCCTGCTCGACGGCGGGCCGTGGATGCAGTTCAAGAACCCGAAGACCGGCAAGAATGTCGTCGTCAAGGACGCCATCGCCGATGCGATGTTGCAGCAGATCCTGCTGCGTCCGGCTGAATATGACGTGATCGCCACCCTGAACCTGAACGGTGACTACCTGTCCGACGCCCTGGCGGCGGAAGTGGGCGGTATCGGTATTGCGCCGGGCGCCAACCTGTCCGACACCGTGGCAATGTTCGAAGCCACTCACGGTACCGCGCCCAAGTATGCCGGCAAGGACCAGGTCAACCCGGGCTCGCTGATCCTGTCGGCGGAAATGATGCTGCGTCACATGGGTTGGACCGAAGCGGCCGACCTGATCATCAAAGGCACCAACGGCGCGATTTCGGCCAAGACTGTGACCTATGACTTCGAACGTCTGATGGAGGGCGCCAAGCTGGTGTCGTCCTCGGGCTTCGGTGATGCCCTGATCTCGCACATGTAAGCGAATCGGCGCTCAGCGCGAATGCCCGGCTCGAGTGATCGAGTCGGGCATTTTCATTTGTCCGGTGCGGCGGCCGGTCAATGGGTCTCGGTGACCCTGACATTGACAGGGGCGGGCACATCTTCGGCGGTGACAAGCCTGATGTTGACCGCGTGCAGGCCCTTGGGTCCCTGGATGACGTCGAACGTCACAGGCTGTCCGGCCTTCAGGGTTTTATAGCCTTCCATGTTGATGGCCGAGTAATGGGCGAAAAGGTCTTCATCGTCCCTGCCGGCCGCGATAATGAAACCGTAGCCCTTGGCATTGTTGAACCATTTCACCTTGCCATTCATCTTGACGACCGACATAAGCCATTTCCCTCTGCAACGCACTCCATCACTGGAGTATCATCCAGTCCATCCGCAGGCTAATCTTGAAGTAAGGATAGATTCCACGGACCTTTTTAACCCACGATGGGCTCTATTGGTTGTAACACCGTTTTGCCGATAGTCAAGGTGGCCGGGTGGTCGTGGTTGAAATCACCCACAAGCGCCCCCATCACTGTATTCGCCAACTAAACGAACCTTTCTTTCCATGCATGCAGTCAGCCAGATTCGACTAACATTCAATCAGGATCGCCCGGATCTACACGACGACGATTCCGCAGGCATTGCTGTTCAGGAAGCAAAGCCCGCATTACAGGCGCCACCGATGTACAAGGTGGTTTTGTTCAACGATGACTACACACCGATGGATTTCGTCGTCGAAGTGCTCGAGGTGTTTTTTAACCTGAATCGGGAGCTGGCGACCAAGGTCATGCTGGCCGTCCATACAGAGGGACGGGCAGTATGTGGAGTGTTTACCCGCGACATCGCCGAGACTAAGGCCATGCAGGTCAACCAGTACGCCCGGGAAAGCCAGCATCCGCTACTCTGTGAAATCGAGAAGGACGGTTAACGCCGACCACTTGGGTATGAGGTGAAGCTATGTTAAACCGCGAGCTCGAAGTCACCCTCAATCTTGCCTTCAAGGAGGCTCGTTCGAAGCGTCATGAATTCATGACCGTCGAACACCTGCTGCTGGCCCTATTGGATAACGAGGCTGCCGCCACCGTTTTGCGTGCCTGCGGCGCGAACCTCGACAAACTCAAGCATGATCTGCAGGAGTTCATCGACTCCACCACGCCACTGATCCCCGTGCATGACGAGGATCGCGAAACCCAGCCAACCCTGGGCTTCCAGCGTGTCCTGCAGCGTGCTGTCTTCCATGTACAGAGCTCGGGCAAACGTGAAGTCACCGGCGCCAACGTGCTGGTTGCCATCTTCAGCGAGCAGGAAAGCCAGGCGGTGTTCCTGCTCAAGCAGCAGAGCGTTGCGCGTATCGATGTCGTCAACTACATCGCCCATGGCATCTCCAAGGTGCCGGGGCATGGCGATCATTCCGAGGGTGAGCAGGATATGCAGGACGACGAGGGCGGTGAGTCTTCTTCTTCAGGCAACCCATTGGATGCCTATGCCAGCAACCTGAACGAACTGGCACGCCAGGGGCGCATTGACCCGCTGGTCGGGCGCGAAGCGGAAGTCGAGCGTGTTGCCCAGATCCTGGCTCGGCGTCGCAAGAACAACCCATTGCTGGTGGGCGAGGCGGGTGTGGGCAAGACCGCAATCGCCGAAGGCCTGGCCAAGCGCATCGTCGACAACCAGGTGCCGGACCTGCTGGCCAACAGCGTGGTGTATTCCCTCGACCTGGGTGCCTTGCTGGCCGGTACCAAGTACCGCGGCGATTTCGAGAAACGCTTCAAGGCGTTGCTCGGCGAGTTGAAAAAACGTCCGCAAGCGATCCTGTTCATCGACGAAATCCACACCATTATTGGTGCCGGTGCAGCGTCGGGTGGGGTCATGGATGCGTCGAACCTGCTCAAGCCGTTGCTGTCGTCGGGTGATATCCGTTGCATCGGCTCGACCACGTTCCAGGAATTCCGCGGGATCTTCGAGAAAGACCGTGCCTTGGCCCGGCGTTTCCAGAAGGTCGATGTGTCGGAGCCTTCGGTGGAAGACACCATTGGCATCCTGCGCGGCCTGAAAGGGCGTTTCGAGCTGCACCACAACATCGAGTACAGCGATGAAGCCCTGCGCGCGGCGGCTGAGCTGGCTTCGCGTTACATCAACGACCGGCACATGCCGGACAAGGCCATCGACGTCATCGACGAGGCGGGTGCCTACCAGCGCCTGCAGCCGGTGGAGAAACGCGTCAAGCGCATCGAAGTCCCTCAGGTCGAGGACATCGTGGCGAAAATCGCGCGGATTCCGCCTAAACACGTCACCAGTTCCGACAAGGAGTTGCTGCGTAACCTGGAGCGTGACCTGAAGCTGACGGTGTTCGGCCAGGATGCGGCCATCGACTCGCTGTCGACCGCCATCAAGCTGTCCCGCGCCGGTCTCAAGTCGCCGGACAAGCCTGTGGGTTCGTTCCTGTTCGCCGGTCCTACCGGTGTCGGCAAGACCGAGGCCGCGCGGCAACTGGCCAAGGCAATGGGTATCGAGCTGGTTCGCTTCGACATGTCCGAGTACATGGAGCGCCACACCGTATCGCGTCTGATCGGTGCGCCTCCAGGCTATGTCGGTTTCGACCAGGGCGGCCTGCTGACCGAAGCCATCACCAAGCAACCGCACTGCGTATTGCTTCTCGACGAGATCGAGAAGGCGCATCCGGAAGTCTTCAACCTGCTCCTGCAGGTCATGGACCACGGTACGCTCACCGATAACAACGGGCGCAAGGCGGACTTCCGCAACGTGATCGTCATCATGACCACGAACGCTGGTGCCGAAACCGCAGCTCGCGCTTCGATCGGTTTCACCCATCAGGACCACTCGTCCGATGCGATGGAAGTGATCAAGAAGAGCTTCACGCCTGAATTCCGCAACCGCCTGGACACCATTATCCAGTTTGGTCGCCTCAGTCATGAAGTCATCAAGAGCGTGGTGGACAAGTTCCTTACCGAACTTCAGGCGCAGCTCGAAGACAAGCGTGTATTGCTGGAAGTCACCGATGCGGCCCGCAGTTGGCTGGCAGAAGGTGGTTACGATGTGACGATGGGGGCGCGGCCGATGGCTCGCTTGATCCAGGACAAGATCAAGCGTCCGCTGGCCGAGGAAATCCTCTTTGGCGAACTGGCCGAGCATGGCGGTGTGGTGCACATCGACATCAAGGACGGCGAACTGACCTTCGACTTCGAAACCACGGCCGAAATGGCCTGACCGTTCGTTGCAACACAGCAAAAGGCGCCGAAAGGCGCCTTTTTGCTATCCAGCCCCATACCACCCCCCTGTGGGAGCCGAGCTTGCTCGCGATGGCGGCGGCACATTCGGCATCGATGCAAGCTGACCCACCGCTATCGCGAGCAGGCTCGCTCCCACAGTTTGTCTGGGGCTAGGCACAAGATGAGTTTCACCGCCAATCCCCTGTGGGAGCCGAGCTTGCTCGCGATGGCGGCGGCACATTCGGCATCGATGCAAGCTGACCCACCGCTATCGCGAGCAGGCTCGCTCCCACAGTTTGTCTGGGGCTAGGCACAAGATGAGTTTCACCGCCAATCCCTGTGGGAGCCGAGCTTGCTCGCGATGGCGGCGGCACATTCGGCATCGATGCGCGCTGACCCACCGCTATCGCGAGCAGGCTCGCTCCCACAGTTTGTCTGGGGCAAGGCATAAGATGAGTTTCACCGCCAACCCCCTGTGGGAGCCGAGCAAGCTCGCGATGGCGGCGGCACATTCGGCATCGATGCGCGCTGACCCACCGCTATCGCGAGCAGGCTCGCTCCCACAGTTTGTCTGGGGCTAGGCACAAGATGAGTTTCACCGCCAATCCCCTGTGGGAGCCGAGCTTGCTCGCGATGGCGGCGGCACATTCGGCATCGATGCAGGCTGGGCCACCGCTATCGCGAGCAGGCTCGCTCCCACAGTTTGTCTGGGGCAAGGCATAAGATGAGTTTCACCGCCAATCCCCTGTGGGAGCCGAGCTTGCTCGCGATGGCGGCGGCACATTCGGCATCGATGCAAGCTGACCCACCGCTATCGCGAGCAAGCCCGCTCCCACAGTTTGTCTGGGGCAAGACACAAGATGAGTTTCGCCGCCAATCCCCTGTGGGAGCCGAGCTTGCTCGCGATGGCTGCGGCACATTCGACATTGATGCAAGCTGACCCGCCGCTATCGTGAGCAAGCTTGGCTCCCACAAACAAAAACGCCCGGCATCAGCCGGGCGTTTTGTATTGACTTGTTAGCGAGCGCGGTAAGTGATGCGCCCTTTGCTCAAGTCATAGGGCGTCAGCTCGACGCGCACTTTGTCACCGGTAAGAATACGAATGTAGTTCTTGCGCATCTTGCCGGAGATATGCGCGGTTACGACGTGCCCATTTTCCAACTCCACACGAAACATGGTGTTGGGCAGGGTGTCGACGACAGTGCCTTCCATTTCGAAGCTGTCTTCTTTCGACATGCAGTAAAGCCCTCGGTATCCAGTGAATGGCCCGGTGCAACTGCGCCAGGCAAAAGCGGCGTGCATTGTGCCCGAAAAAGGGGGTTCAAGCCAAGGGGTTCTAGCTTTTAAGCCGAAGGGGTTTAACTCAGGACAACCCACCGCTGGTTAATCAGCAGTTCAATGGGGCGATATTGGGTCTTGTAGTTCATTTTCTTGCAGTTCTTGATCCAGTAGCCCAGGTACACCGCTTCCAGTCCCAGGCGCCGGGCTTCGTTGATTTGCCAGAGGATGGCAAAGCGCCCCAGGCTGCGCCGCTCTTCGTCCGGCTCGTAGAAGGTGTACACCGCTGAAAGCCCATTGGGCAGCAGGTCCGTGACGGCGATGGCGACCAGGCGTCCGTCCAGTCGAAACTCGTAGAAGCGAGAAAACGGCAGGTCACGCACCAGGAAGGTCGAGAACTGATCCCGACTGGGCGGGTACATGTCGCCATCGGCATGGCGTTGTTCGATGTAGCGCTGGTACAGGTCGAAATATTCTTCGGTGAACTGCGGCTTGGCCGGGCGGACCTGCAGGTCGGCGTTGCGCTTGAAAATGCGTTTTTGCTGACGATTGGGCAAAAATTGCGCCACGGGGATGCGCGCCGGGACGCAGGCGTTGCAGTGCTGGCAATGGGGCCGGTAGAGGTGATCGCCGCTACGACGAAAGCCCATTTCCGACAGGTCTGCGTAGACATGCACATCCATGGGCTGGCTAGGGTCGAGGAACAGCGTCGTGGCCTGTTCCTCCGGCAGGTAACTGCAAGAGTGGGGCTGAGTGGCATAGAACTTCAAACGCGCCAACTCGGTCATGATCGACCCTCGGGATAAGCTTTGAATTTAATTGTAAGCCAGGAGCGCGAATGTCGCTCAGCAAACCCATGTCGCATGGTTGGGTTGGTCCAGATGCGCCTTTAGATAACCCGCAAACTCACTGCGTGGGATCGACCGTGCGCCCAGGCTGTGCAGGTGTTCGGTGGGCATCTGGCAGTCGATCAGCACGAAACCGGCGACCTTGAGGTGTTGGACCAGCCTCGCGAAGCCGAATTTCGACGCATTGTCGGCCCGGCTGAACATGGACTCGCCAAAAAACAGCTGGCCCATGGCCAAGCCATACAGGCCGCCCACCAACGCCCCTTGGTCCCACACTTCCACCGAATGGGCGAAACCGCGTCGGTGCAGTTCCAGATAAGCGGTTTGCATGGCGTCGGTGATCCAGGTGCCCTCGGCATAGTCCCGCGGCGCGGCGCAGGCCTGGATAACCGCCGCAAAATCCCGATCGAACGTTACTTTATAGCGCTGCTTGCGCAGCAGTTTGCCCAGGCTGCGGGAGATGTGCAGTTCGTCGGGAAACAGCACCGTGCGCGGGTCCGGCGACCACCAGAGGATCGGCTGCCCCTCGGAAAACCAGGGGAAGCAGCCGTGGCGATAGGCCTGGATCAGCCTGTCGGCGGATAGATCGCCACCGGCGGCCAATAACCCGTTGGGATCGCGCATGGCTTTTGCCAGTGGCGGGAACTCGAAGGTGTTGCGTTGTAACCAGGTCAGCATGGGTATCCGGTTTAGTAGAAGGGGAGGGCGGCAGGTGGCGGGCCTCGTCCATCGGCGAACGCCCGCCTGGAAGGTTAACCGTCAAACGGCCGGGATGTCATCGAGATACTTCTCTGCGTCGAGTGCGGCCATGCAGCCGGCGCCGGCGGAGGTAATCGCCTGGCGATAGACGTGGTCGGCCACATCGCCGGCGGCGAACACGCCTTCGATATCGGTCGCGGTGGCGTTGCCTTCGCTGCCGCCGCGCACGATCAGGTAGCCGTCACGCATCTTCAATTGGCCCTGGAACAGCTCGGTATTGGGTTTATGGCCGATGGCAATGAACACGCCGGCCAGGGACAGGGTGCTGGTTTCGCCGGTCTCGCTGTGGCGCAGGCGCGCGCCAGTCACGCCGCTGGCGTCGCCCAGGACTTCATCCAGGTTCTGGTTCCAGTGCAACTTGATATTGCCGCTGGCGGCCTTTTCGAAGAGTTTGTCCTGCAGGATCTTCTCTGAACGCAGCTTGTCGCGACGGTGGATCAGGTGCACTTCCCTGGCGATGTTCGACAGGTACAGGGCTTCCTCGACCGCGGTATTGCCGCCGCCGACCACGGCCACCACCTGGTTGCGATAGAAAAAGCCATCGCAGGTCGCACACGCGGAAACCCCTTTGCCGGCGAAGCTTTCTTCCGAGGGCAGCCCCAGGTATTGGGCCGAGGCGCCGGTGGCAATGATCAGTGCATCGCAGGTGTAGGTGCCGCTGTCGCCGATCAATTCGAATGGGCGCTGTTGCAACTTGGCGGTGTGGACATGGTCGTAGACGATCTGCGTGTCGAAGCGCTCGGCGTGCCGTTGCATGCGTTCCATCAGTACCGGGCCCGTCAGGCCTTCGACATCGCCGGGCCAGTTATCGACTTCCACCGTGGTGGTGAGCTGGCCACCGGCCTGCAGGCCGGTAATGACAACGGGTTTGAGGTTGGCGCGGGCAGCATAGACGGCCGCGCTGTACCCCGCAGGGCCGGAACCGAGAATGATCAGGCGTGAATGCTTCACTTCGCTCATAAAAAACACCTCATAAGCCTTTGTCACAAAAGAGAATGCATGGTCCAATTGGCGCGTGTACACCCTGTATCCGGCTATGCTGTCAGGCAATGCCTTGGCGCGGACAAACCCGTACAATGCTTGAGTTTTGAACGCAGGATGGGCTAAAGATCAAAATCTTCGGCAACACCTGCGGTTTTCTGGATGCACCTCACAGTGGTAAAAGTAGTACCGGTTGTGCACATTCACTTTTTTACCTGCTCGTCATGGGCAGTTTTTTATAGTCATTCAACAGATGGACGCGCCGTTGGCGCAGGAAAAGAAGCGTTTTGAAGAAATCCACCGCAGCACCCAAACCAGTCGTTCCGCTCTGGCGCCAGCAATTGCACTACCGGCTCAAGGAAGGTGCGTTGATCGCCATCGGTGCCCTGTGCCTGTTCCTGATGATGGCCCTGCTGACCTACGGCAAGGACGATCCGGGCTGGAGCCATAACAGCAAGATCGACGACGTGCAGAATTTCGGCGGTCCGGCCGGTTCCTACAGCGCCGACATCCTGTTCATGGTGCTGGGCTATTTCGCCTACATCTTCCCGCTGCTGCTGGCGATCAAGGCCTACCAGATCTTCCGCCAGCGCCACGAGCCGTGGCAGTGGAGCGGCTGGTTGTTCTCCTGGCGCCTGATCGGCCTGGTGTTCCTGGTGTTGTCGGGCGCCGCGCTGGCCCATATCCATTTCCATGCGCCCACCGGCTTGCCGGCCGGGGCGGGCGGTGCGCTAGGTGAAAGCCTCGGCGACCTGGCCCGGAACGCCCTGAACATCCAGGGCAGCACGCTGCTGTTCATCGCCCTGTTCCTGTTCGGCCTGACGGTATTCACCGACCTGTCCTGGTTCAAGGTCATGGACGTCACCGGCAAGATCACCCTCGACCTGATCGAACTGATCCAGGGCGCCATGAACCGCTGGTGGGCGGCGCGCAACGAGCGCAAGCAACTGGTGGCGCAACTGCGTGAAGTCGACGACCGCGTCCACGACGTGGTGGCCCCGACAACGCCGGACAAGCGCGAGCAGGCCAAGGTCAAGGAGCGCCTGATCGAGCGTGAGCAGGCGCTGAGCAAGCACATGTCCGATCGCGAGAAACAGGTGCCGCCGGTCATCACCATGGCCCCGGCCAAGCCGCCCGAGCAAAGCAAGCGCGTCCAGAAAGAGAAACAGGCGCCGCTGTTCGTCGACAGCGCGGTGGAAGGCACCTTGCCGCCGATTTCGATCCTGGACCCGGCCGAGAAGAAACAGCTCAACTATTCGCCCGAATCCCTGGCGGCCGTCGGCCATTTGCTGGAGATCAAGCTCAAGGAGTTCGGGGTCGAGGTCTCGGTGGACTCGATCCACCCGGGCCCGGTCATCACCCGCTACGAAATCCAGCCGGCCGCTGGCGTGAAGGTCAGCCGCATCTCCAACCTCGCGAAGGACCTGGCGCGTTCCCTGGCCGTGACCAGCGTGCGGGTGGTGGAAGTGATTCCCGGCAAGACCACCGTGGGCATCGAGATTCCCAACGAAGACCGGCAGATCGTGCGCTTCTCCGAAGTGCTGTCGACGCCTGAGTACGACAACCACAAGTCGCCGGTCACCCTGGCCCTGGGCCACGACATCGGTGGCAAGCCGGTCATCACTGACCTGGCGAAAATGCCCCACCTGCTGGTTGCCGGTACCACCGGTTCCGGTAAGTCGGTGGGTGTGAACGCGATGATCCTGTCGATTCTGTTCAAGTCCGGCCCGGAAGACGCCAAGCTGATCATGATCGACCCGAAAATGCTCGAACTGTCCATCTACGAGGGCATTCCACACCTGCTGTGCCCGGTGGTCACCGACATGAAGGACGCCGCCAACGCCTTGCGCTGGAGCGTCGCCGAGATGGAACGCCGCTACAAGCTGATGGCGAAGATGGGCGTGCGCAACCTGTCGGGCTTCAACGCCAAGGTCAAGGAAGCCGAAGAAGCCGGTACGCCGTTGACTGACCCCTTGTATCACCGCGAAAGCATTCACGACGAAGCGCCGCTGCTGCACAAGCTGCCGACCATCGTGGTGGTGGTGGACGAATTCGCCGACATGATGATGATCGTCGGCAAGAAGGTCGAAGAGCTGATCGCCCGTATCGCCCAGAAGGCCCGTGCGGCCGGTATCCACCTGATCCTCGCCACACAGCGGCCGTCGGTGGACGTGATCACCGGCCTGATCAAGGCCAACATCCCGACCCGCATGGCGTTCCAGGTGTCGAGCAAGATCGACTCGCGGACCATCATCGACCAGGGCGGCGCCGAGCAACTGCTTGGCCACGGTGACATGCTCTACATGCCACCGGGCACCAGCCTGCCGATTCGGGTGCATGGCGCGTTCGTCTCCGACGACGAAGTGCACCGCGTGGTGGAGGCCTGGAAACTGCGTGGCGCTCCTGAATACAACGACGACATCCTCAACGGTGTCGAAGAAGCCGGCAGCGGTTTCGAGGGTAGCAGTGGCGGCGGTGACGACGATGCTGAAACCGATGCACTCTACGACGAAGCGGTGCAGTTCGTCCTGGAGAGCCGCCGGGCCTCGATTTCTGCTGTCCAGCGCAAGCTGAAGATTGGCTACAACCGCGCCGCCCGCATGATCGAAGCCATGGAAATGGCTGGGGTGGTGACGGCCATGAACACCAACGGCTCGCGTGAAGTGCTGGCGCCGGGCCCGATGCGCGACTAACGACCCGGGCGGCCAACTGACACGCCGCTCGAACCCCCACGACTTCATGAGGACTCCCATGCGCCTGATTCGCATGTTGCTGTTGCCCGTACTGGCCTTGTCTACTTTGTCGGCCCACGCCGGCGAAAAGGACGTGGCTCGCCTGACCCAATTGCTGGGAGGCTCCCAGACCCTGACGGCGCGTTTCTCCCAGTTGACCCTCGATGGCAGTGGTACCCAGTTGCAGGAAACCGCTGGCGACATGGCCCTGCAGCGTCCAGGCCTGTTCTACTGGCACACCGATGCGCCAGCCGAGCAACTGATGGTCTCCGACGGCAAGAAAGTTTCCCTGTGGGACCCGGACCTGGAACAGGTCACCATCAAGACCCTCGACCAGCGCCTGACCCAGACGCCGGCGCTGCTGCTCTCCGGTGACATTTCCGAGATCAGCCAGAGCTTCGAGATCACCTCCAAGGAGGCCGGTGGCGTGATTGACTTCACCCTCAAGCCCAAGACCAAGGACAGCCTGTTCGACAGCCTGCGCCTGTCGTTCCGCAACGGCCTGGTCAACGACATGCAACTGATCGACAGTGTCGGCCAGCGCACCAATATCCTGTTCACCGGGGTCAAGGCCAACGAGCCGATCGCCGCGTCCAAGTTCAAGTTCGACATCCCCAAGGGTGCGGACGTGATCCAGGAATAAACCCAAAGCTCCTGTGGGAAATGACCTGTAGGAATGGTCTGTGGAAATTGGTCTGTGGAAATTGGTCTGTGGGAGCAAGGCTTGCCCGCGATTGCATCACCTCGGTCTACCAGATACACCGAGGTGTCTGTATCGCGGGCAAGCCTTGCTCCCACAGGTCTGCTCCCATAGATCTGCTTCTGCAGAGAGAATCGGCACCAGGATTCAGTGGAGGTTGCATAAGTAGTGATGGACCTGTTTCGAATCGCCCCGATTGCCCAGCCATTGGCCGCCCGCCTGCGCGCGACCAACCTGGATGAGTACGTCGGCCAGGAACATGTGCTCGCCCGCGGCAAGCCTCTGCGCGAGGCCTTGGAGCAGGGTGCGTTGCACTCGATGATCTTCTGGGGCCCGCCGGGCGTGGGCAAGACCACCCTGGCGCGACTGCTGGCGGAAGTCTCGGATGCCCACTTCGAAACGGTGTCGGCGGTACTGGCCGGGGTCAAGGAGATCCGCCAGGCGGTGGAAGTGGCCAAGCAGCAGGCCGGGCAATACGGCAAGCGCACGATCCTGTTCGTCGACGAAGTGCACCGCTTCAACAAGTCCCAGCAGGACGCGTTCCTGCCCTACGTAGAAGACGGCACGCTGATTTTCATCGGCGCGACCACCGAAAACCCCTCGTTCGAACTCAACAACGCTTTGCTGTCGCGGGCGCGGGTCTATGTGCTCAAGAGCCTCGATGAGGCGGCGATGCGCAAGCTGGTGCATCGCGCGCTGACCGAGGAGCGCGGCCTGGGCAAGCGGCATTTGAGCCTTAGCGATGAAGGCTTCCAGATCCTGTTTTCAGCCGCCGATGGCGACGGCCGGCGCCTGCTCAACCTGTTGGAAAACGCCTCGGACCTGGCCGAAGACGACAGCGAGATTGGCGTCGAGCTGCTGCAAAGCCTGCTGGGTGATACCCGTCGGCGCTTCGACAAGGGTGGCGAAGCGTTCTACGACCAGATTTCGGCGCTGCACAAATCCATACGCGGTTCCAACCCCGACGCAGCCTTGTACTGGTTTGCACGCATGATCGACGGCGGCTGCGATCCGCTGTACCTGGCGCGGCGCGTGGTGCGCATGGCCAGCGAAGACATCGGCAATGCCGACCCGCGGGCCCTGAGCCTGTGCCTGGCGGCCTGGGACGTGCAGGAGCGCCTTGGCAGCCCGGAAGGCGAGCTTGCCGTGGCCCAGGCGATCACTTATCTGGCCTGCGCGCCGAAGAGCAACGCCGTGTACATGGGCTTCAAGGCGGCGATGCGCAGCGCTACCGAGCACGGTTCCCTCGAGGTGCCGCTGCACCTGCGCAACGCGCCGACCAAGCTCATGAAGCAGTTGGGTTATGGCGAAGAATACCGGTATGCCCATGACGAGCCGGACGCTTATGCTGCCGGCGAAGACTATTTTCCCGATGAGCTCGAACCCCAGCGCTTCTACCAGCCAGTGCCTCGGGGCCTCGAACTGAAGATCGGCGAGAAGCTCAACCACCTGGCGCAGCTAGATCGCCTGAGCCCACGGCAGCGGAGAAAACCGTGATCCCCTTGATATTGGCAGTTTCTGCTGGCGGCGTCGCCGGCACATTGTTGCGTTTCGCCACGGGCAACTGGATCAACGCAAATTGGCCCCGGCACTTCTATACCGCGACGCTGGCCGTTAATATCGTGGGCTGTCTGCTGATCGGCGTTCTTTACGGTCTGTTTTTGATTCGCCCGGAAGTGCCCATCGAGGTGCGTGCCGGGCTGATGGTTGGCTTTCTCGGCGGCCTGACGACTTTTTCATCCTTTTCACTGGATACGGTGCGCCTGCTGGAAAGCGGGCAGGTGCCGCTGGCCTTGGGCTATGCGGCCATCAGCGTATTCGGCGGGCTGCTCGCCACGTGGGCTGGCCTGTCCTTGACCAAACTTTGATAACGAGAGACCGACATGCTCGATTCCAAACTGTTACGTAGCAACCTCCAGGACGTAGCGGACCGCCTGGCTTCCCGTGGCTTTGCCCTGGACGTCGCGCGCATCGAAGCGCTGGAAGAACAGCGCAAGACCGTCCAGACCCGCACCGAAGCCCTGCAGGCTGAACGTAACGCGCGCTCCAAGTCCATCGGCCAGGCCAAGCAGCGCGGTGAAGACATCGCGCCGTTGATGGCCGATGTCGAGCGCATGGCGGGCGAATTGAGCGCGGGCAAGGTCGAGCTGGACGCGATCCAGACCGAGCTGGATTCGATCCTGCTGGGCATCCCGAACCTGCCTCACGAATCGGTGCCGGTCGGTGAAGACGAAGAGGGCAACGTCGAAGTGCGCCGTTGGGGCGCGCCGAAAGCCTTCGATTTCCCGGTGCAGGACCACGTGGCCCTGGGCGAGAAATTCGGCTGGCTCGACTTCGAAACCGCCGCCAAGCTGTCGGGCGCCCGTTTTGCCTTGCTGCGCGGGCCGATTGCCCGTCTGCACCGCGCCCTGGCGCAGTTCATGATCAACCTGCACGTCACCGAGCACGGCTACGAAGAAGCCTACACGCCGTACCTGGTCCAGGCCCCGGCGCTGCAAGGCACCGGCCAGTTGCCGAAGTTCGAGGAAGACCTGTTCAAGATCAGCCGTGAAGGCGAGGCCGACCTGTACCTGATCCCGACGGCCGAAGTGTCGCTGACCAACATCGTGGCCGGCGAAATCGTCGACGCCAAGCAACTGCCGATCAAGTTCGTCGCCCACACGCCGTGCTTCCGCAGTGAAGCCGGGGCGTCGGGCCGTGACACCCGTGGCATGATCCGCCAGCATCAGTTCGACAAGGTCGAGATGGTGCAGATCGTCGAGCCTTCGAAGTCCATGGAAGCGCTGGAAAGCCTGACCGCCAATGCCGAGAAGGTCCTGCAACTGCTGGAACTGCCGTATCGCACCCTGGCGCTGTGCACCGGTGACATGGGCTTCAGTGCGGTCAAGACCTACGACCTGGAAGTCTGGATCCCGAGCCAGGACAAGTACCGCGAGATTTCCTCGTGCTCCAACTGCGGCGACTTCCAGGCCCGCCGCATGCAGGCGCGTTTCCGCAATCCGGAAACCGGCAAGCCGGAACTGGTCCACACCCTCAATGGCTCCGGCCTGGCGGTGGGTCGTACCCTGGTGGCCGTGCTGGAAAACTACCAGCAGGCTGACGGTTCGATCCGTGTGCCTGAAGTGTTGAAGCCCTACATGGGCGGCATCGAGGTCATCGGCTAAATGGACTATTTGCCACTGTTCCACAACCTGCGCGGCAGCCGCGTGCTGGTGGTCGGCGGTGGGGAGATTGCCTTGCGCAAGTCCCGCCTGCTGGCCGATGCCGGCGCGTTGCTGCGGGTGGTCGCACCCGACATCGAACCGCAGTTGCGGGAACTGGTCAGTGGCAGCGGCGGTGAATGCATTCTGCGTGGTTACGTCGAGGCTGACCTGGACGGCTGTGGTTTGGTCATCGCCGCCACCGACGACGAACCGCTCAATGCCCAGGTCTCGGCCGATGCGCATAAGCGTTGCGTGCCGGTCAACGTGGTGGACGCGCCGGCCCTGTGCAGCGTGATCTTCCCAGCGATTGTCGACCGTTCACCCTTGGTGATCGCGGTGTCCAGCGGCGGCGACGCGCCGGTGCTGGCGCGGCTGATCCGGGCCAAGCTGGAAACCTGGATTCCGTCGACCTACGGGCAACTGGCCGGGCTGGCGGCGCGTTTTCGCAGCCAGGTCAAAGGCTTGTTTCCCGATGTGCAGCAACGACGGGCGTTCTGGGAAGACGTGTTCCAGGGCCCTATCGCCGACCGGCAACTGGCCGGGCAGGGCGCTGAAGCCGAGCGTCTGCTGCGGGAAAAAATCGATGGCCAGGCGCCGAACGCGCCGGGCGAAGTTTATCTGGTGGGGGCCGGGCCGGGCGATCCGGACCTGTTGACCTTCCGCGCCTTGCGCTTGATGCAGCAGGCGGACGTGGTGCTGTACGACCGCCTGGTGGCGCCGGCGATCCTGGAGCTGTGCCGGCGCGACGCCGAGCGCATCTACGTCGGTAAGCGCCGTTCCGAACACGCCGTGCCCCAGGACCAGATCAACCAGCAATTGGTGGACCTGGCCCGCCAGGGCAAGCGCGTGGTGCGGTTGAAGGGTGGTGATCCGTTCATCTTCGGGCGCGGTGGCGAGGAGATCGAAGAACTGGCGGCCCATGGCATCCCGTTCCAGGTCGTCCCGGGCATCACCGCGGCCAGTGGTTGCGCGGCCTACGCCGGGATCCCGCTGACCCATCGCGACTACGCCCAATCGGTGCGTTTCATCACCGGCCATCTCAAGGACGGCACCAGCGACTTGCCATGGGCCGACCTGGTGTCGCCGGCGCAGACGCTGGTGTTCTACATGGGCTTGGTCGGCCTGCCGATGATCTGCAGCGAGCTGATCAAGCATGGCCGTGCGGCGGATACGCCAGCGGCGTTGATCCAGCAGGGCACGACGTCCAACCAACGGGTCTTTACCGGCACTTTGGCGGACTTGCCACGGCTGGTGGCCGAGCACGAAGTGCATGCGCCGACCCTGGTGATTGTTGGGGAAGTGGTGCAGTTGCGCGAGAAGCTGGCGTGGTTTGAAGGGGCTCAAGGCCAGGTCTGAAGACCGCGTCGCCCCCTTCGCGAGCAAGCCCGCTCCCACATTTTATCGCGTTCAGCCGAAGAATAAGGCCTACGCCGATCCAATGTGGGAGCGGGCTTGCTCGCGAAGAGGCCCTCAATTGCAACAAAGATCCAGGATCAATCCCCAGCCCCGCGCCAAACCCCTTTCCCACTCAACCTTCCCCGATCATGGGCGACCGTAAAGCCCTGCTTCGGCCCCTTGGGCACGATCCCATTGGGGTTGATGGTCTTGTGGCTGCCGTAGTAATGGCCCTGGATGTGGGCGAAATCCACGGTCTCGGCAATGCCTGGCCACTGGTACAACTCCCGCAGCCAGTTCGACAGGTTCGGATAATCGGCGATGCGCCGCAGGTTGCATTTGAAGTGGCCGAAGTACACCGCGTCGAAGCGGATGATCGTAGTGAATAGGCGAATATCCGCCTCGGTCAGGTATTCGCCAGCCAGGTAACGGCGGGTTCCCAGCAACGCCTCCAGCCCATCCAGCTCGGCAAATAGCCGGTCGAAGGCTTCTTCATAGGCCGCTTGGGTCGTGGCGAATCCGGCACGGTACACACCGTTGTTCACCGCCGGGTAGATCCGCTCGTTCAAGGCGTCGATATCGCGACGCAGGTGTTCGGGATACAGGTCCAGGTCGTTGCCGGTCAAGCCGTCGAAGGCACTGTTGAACATGCGGATGATTTCCGCCGATTCATTGTTGACGATGCGTTGTTGGCGTTTGTCCCACAGCACCGGCACGGTGACGCGGCCGGTGTAGTCCGCTGTGTCGGCGGTGTAGCGCTGATGCAGGAAGCTCAGGTTGTCGAGTTTGTCGCCAGTGGAGCCATGGGCCTTGTCGAAGGTCCAGCCGTTTTCCAGCATCAGGTAGCTGACCACCGACACATCGATCAAGTCTTCCAGGCCCTTGAGCTTGCGCAAGATCAGCGTGCGGTGCGCCCAGGGGCAGGCCAGGGAGACATACAAATGGTAGCGCCCGGCCTCGGCGGCAAAACCGCTGTCGCCCGAGGGGCCGGCGCTGCCGTCGGCGGTGACCCAGTGACGGCGTTGCGCCTGCTCGCGCTGGAAGGTGCCGTCCTTGCTTTCATACCACTGGTCCTGCCAGCGGCCCTCGACCAACAAACCCATCTGGATGTCCTCGCTCAATAAATATTGGAGACGAGTCTATGCCCATAGGTTCGAACTAAAAGCGCAAAGGTTGGGCGCTAATGATCGGTTAAATCGAACGATCCCGGGCATCCCAATACTGCCGGGCTTTGTCGAACGCGTCTTCGCGAGCCAGGCCCAGGCCACGCAAGGCCAGGGCCATGGTGGCGATCAGTGCCAGTTGCGGGTAGCTGTCTTCGACGTCACCGCGCCAGATCGCCTTCAAGTGCTCGGGATCGAGGTTTTCCGGTTTGACGTGGCGCTGCTCGGCCAGTCGCGGCCATTCTTCGTCCCAGCTGACGCCGCCGGTGGTGCCGTACAGGTGGCTGTCGGCGTCCGGGTTGATTTCGATCTCGCCGCCGTCGCCCTTGATGACGATGGCGGTATCACCGAGCAAACCGCTGGCATCGCGGTGCACGGCCTGATAGCCCGGGTGGAAGATGCTTTGCAAGCCGCAACGGGCGGCCAGCGGGTTGAGGATGCGTGCCAGGGAGTGGATCGGCGAGCGCAGGCCCAGGGTGTTGCGCAGGTCGATCATCCGCTGCATCTGCGGTGCCCAGTCCACCAGCGGCATGAAGGCCAGGCCGCCGTTGTCCAGCGCGCTGCCGACCTGCTGCCAATCCCGGCACAGCGGGATCTGCAACAAGCCCAGCAATTGTTCGGTGTAGAGCCGGCCTGCCGTATGAGCGCCGCCGCCGTGCATGAAGATCCGCACGCCGTTCTCCCCCAGGCACTTGGCCGCCAGCAGGTACCACGGCAAATGGCGTTTCTTGCCGGCGTAGGTCGGCCAGTCGAGGTCCACCGCCAATGCCGGGACCACCAGGCGTTCACGCAGGGCCTCGGTGAAACCGGCCATCTCCTCGGCGCTTTCTTCCTTGTGTCGCAGCAGCATCAGGAAGGCGCCCAGCTGGGTGTCCTCGACCTTTTCGTCGAGCACCAGGCCCATGGCCTCGCGAGCTTCTTCGCGGGTCAGGTTGCGGGCACCGCGCTTGCCTTTGCCCAGGGCGCGCACGAACTGGGCGAACGGGTGTTCGGCCGGGGTCTCAAGGGTCAGTGCTGGAAAGTCGGTCATAAGCAATTCGTCGGTTTGGGCAGGCCCGCCAGCTTGGCGGCGAGTTTGGCGGGAGTGCCTTTGAACAATCGGTTCAGGTGCAGGCTGTTGCCTTTGTCCACGCCCAGTTTCAGGGCCGTGTACTTGATCAGCGGCCGGGTCGCGGGGGAGAGCTGGAATTCGTTGTAGAAGCCGCGCAGCAGTTCGAGGATTTCCCAGTGTTCGGGGCTCAACTCGATGTCCTCAGCGGTGGCCAGGGCCGTGGCGACCTCGGCCGACCAGTCGTCCAGGTCGGCCAGGTAGCCGTCCTTGTCCAGCGCGATGGCGCGGTTGCCCACGTTCAGCGTGTTCATAGCCAGGTGTTGACCTTGTCGTGCTCGATCGACAGCTCGACGAAACCTGAATAGTTGATGGCTTCGGCCCAGTCTGGTGTGTCCAGGGCGCGGGCCTGGAGGTCTTCGGCGAGCACGAACAGGTTTACGCCAGCGGCCTGCAGCACTTCAAACGGTGGGCTGCCCGGTTGCAACGCGTACGTCGCGTCGCCGCACAGCAGCAGCGCATCCTGATTGCCCAGTACCCGCAGGCAACTGGCGAGGCGGTTATCGCCGAAGGGCGAATGAGACAACACATGCAAAGTCGACATCAGAGGGTGATCACCTGGTCGTAACGGTCAATGAGCGCGGCGATTTGCGGCGCGGTCAGTGCTTTCACGTCGCCCAGCGCCAGGGTATCGGTGGCGATACCCCGTTCGGCGGCGCTGTCGGCGCAGAGGAACAGGTCCTCGACGCCGAACATCGGCAACGCCTGCAGGTTGGCGCTCAGGTCCTTTTGCTGGACCGCCTTGGCGTTTTGGCCGGCCGTGAGCTGGAACACGCCGTCATCGAGAAACAGCAGGCCGATAGGCAGGTCGAACGCACCGCCGGCCAGGACGATGTCCAGCGCTTCACGGGCGCCGGGGCCGGACCATGGGGCCTGGCGGCTGATGAGCAATAAAGACTTGGCCATCACGCGCCTCCAAAGCAGATCAAACGGTCAGCGTCCTGGATCGCATCGTGCAACTGGCCCAGCCCGGACAAGGCCCAGGGCGCCTCGACACTGGCCGCCGAACGCTGGTAGCGCTGGGCCTCTTCCTCGTTCAACACCCCACGGCGCAACGCCGCCGCGATGCAGACCACGCCGTCGAGCTGGTTGTCGCTGACAAAGGTTCGCCACTGCTGGGGCAGGTCTTGTTCATCCTGAGGCGTGACGACACTGGCGCAGGCGTTATAGACGCCGTCCTGATAGAAAAACAGCCGCACGATCTCATGCCCGCCCGCCAGCGCCGCCTGGGCAAACAGCAAGGCACGGCGCGAGGAGGGCGCATGGGCGGCGGAAAACAGCGCGATGGCGAACTTCATGACAGACCCGATCAGCAAAACTGCGGCCATGATAATGCTTTATGGGCGGTGGGGCGATTGTGAGGCTTCAATACAGGATCTGGATCAGGCTCATTGTGGCGAGGGGATTTATCCCCGCTGGGCTGCGAAGCAGCCCCTCTTCCAGTCATTGCGGTCTGTCTGATACATCGCGTTGGCAGATCCAGGGGCTGCTTCAGCCCAGCGGGGATAAATCCCCTCGCCACAGGGAAAGTGCTCAGTCCCGGGGTTTGAGGCCATGCAACTCGCAATACTCCGCCCATTCCATCCCGGCCATTTCCGCCACTTCCCTGTGCACCTCCAGGCGCTGGGCCTGGTATTCCTGGGGTGAGGCGGCGGTCAGTTGCAGGGTCAGTTCCCAGGCAAACAGGCCCAGGCGCTCGGCCTCGGCTTCGAAGGCTTCATGCAACCGCTCGGCGCGGTACTGCGCGGCGGTCTCGCCCTTGGCCTGGGCCAGCAGCGGGTTGAGGTGGTCCAACTCGATGCGCAGCTCGGGCCGCTCATCGAGAAATATTTCCAGGGCCCGTTCATATTGTTGTTCGGTTGCCGCCATGGTCACTCCTTGGGGGATGCAGACTGCTTCTTGCTGGCCTTGGCCGCAGCCGCCAGGCATTCGAGGGCGAATTGTTCGGTGTAGGTCATCTGGATCGGCGTGGTTTCGCCCTTGACGGTGCGTTCGCCGTCGAGGATGTAGCGAATCCGCTTGTCGGTGACGCCGATGCGCTTGGCGATCCAGGACGGTGTCTGGCCGATCTGGCTGATCAGTTTGTCGGCGTATTCGGCGGTGGGTTTGTAGAATTCGGCGTTGGGGGTCATGGGGTGTTCCGCGTGGCTGGTGGCAATGGCGCGACAGGGTGCGCGAATCGCAGGGCGATGTCCCGTGTAAATTTCAGTAAAGCAGCACGAAGGCCCGGGTCGCAGTGCTACAGTCCGTTTTTTTTCTCGATGAGTGAACGCAATGCGAATGTTGACGGTGGCCCTGGCCGCAACCTTGCTGGCCGGCTGTGCGGGTTCGGCGATGAACGAGGCCCGGACCCAGGCCCCTTACAAGACCCTGACCTCGGACAAACCCGAACAGATCGTGGCCCAGTGCGTGCAGTTCTCCTGGCAGGACGAAGCGGTGTTCGGTGTCGATGCTGGCGCCTACCTGCAACCGGGCAAGAAGGGTGGCTCGACGGTCTACACCCGCTCTGCCGAATCGTTTGTCGATTTGCATGCCGGTGCGACGGGCACCGAGTTGAGTTATTACGCCAAGCATGACGACTTCGTGGCCAAGCGCCGGTTGGCGGCGTTGGCGACGTGTCTTTAAGCAACTCGAATTGAAAACCGGATTGAGTGTGGGAGCGGGCTTGCTCGCGAAAGCGGTCAATCATTCAACATTGTTGTCGACTGATTCTCCGCCTTCGCGAGCAAGCCCGCTCCCACAGGATCAGTACTTCAATTGGTCTGAGTCAGGCGCTTCTGGAAGAAGAAGTGCTGGTGGCCTGGCGGGTAGTCGTCGATCTGGCCGATTTCCGTGAAGCCGTGTTTGCGGTAGAACTCCGGTGCCTGGAAGTCGAAGGTGTCCAGCCAGATGCCTACGCAGTTTTTCTCCCGGGCCAGTTCTTCGGCCATCTGCATCAGGGTCGAGCCGGTGCCCTGGCCCCGGGCCTGTTCCGGCACCACCAGCAGCTCGATATACAGCCAGCGGAAAAACACTCGGCCGTAGAGTCCCCCGACAATTTCGTCCTGTTCGTCCCGCACCAGCCACGCGACCAGTTCTGGCACCGTCCCGCCGGTCTTGGCCGTGTTATAGGCGCGCAGCGGGGCGATGATGGCTTGGCGTTCCTGGTCGGTGGGCGTATCCGTGCGTTCGATTCGCAGCGTCATCGGCGATGTCCTTATGCAGTCAAGATGAACCGCAGGAGCCTATCCCAAAGGCTGCCGTGGCGTCACCCGGTTGACTTGAAATGGGCGAATTACCCAAACCCAGCCATACTGAAATGTCCTGAAACAGCCACTCGTCAAAAAATGTGGGAGCAAGGCTTGCCCGCGATGCAAACACCTCGGCGTGACTGAAAAACCGAGGCGATGCCATCGCGGGCAAGCCTTGCTCCCACAGGTGATGCAGGACACTTGTGCTCTTGATGCGATCCCCCGACTTTTTAAAACAAGAAGAGGCCGACTCATGAAGTTCGAATCCTTTGCCCGGACCCTCGTTGCCACCACCCTGACCCTCAGCTGTTTGTATGCCCAAGCCGCCTCGCAGGCGCCAGTGGCTGCCGAGAACGGCATGGTGGTCACCGCCCAGCACCTGGCGACCCACGTGGGTGTCGATGTGCTCAAGAACGGCGGCAATGCCGTGGATGCGGCGGTGGCGGTGGGGTATGCCCTGGCGGTGGTGTATCCGGCGGCGGGTAACCTGGGCGGGGGTGGGTTCATGACCCTGCAACTGGCCGATGGCCGCAAGACGTTCCTGGATTTCCGTGAAAAGGCCCCCCTGGCCGCCACCGCCAACATGTACCTGGACAAGGACGGCAACGTCGTGCCCGAACTCAGCACCCGCGGGCACCTGGCAGTGGGTGTGCCCGGCACCGTGTCCGGCATGGAACTGGCGTTGAGCAAATACGGCAGCAAACCCCGGGCGGAACTGATCGCTCCGGCGATCAAGTTCGCCGACGAAGGCTTCACCCTGGAGCAGGGCGATGTCGATCTGCTGGAAACTGCCACCGATGTGTTCAAGAAGGACATACGCGACTCCGGAGCGATCTTCCTGCACAACGGCGAGCCCATGCAGGTCGGCCAGAAGCTGGTGCAAAAAGACCTCGCCAAGACCCTGCGGGAAATCTCCGCCAAGGGCGCCGACGGCTTCTACAAGGGCTGGGTCGCCGATGCCCTGGTCACCTCCAGCCAGGCCAACAAAGGCATCATCACCCAGGCCGACCTGGACAAGTACAAGACCCGCGAACTGGCTCCGGTGGAGTGCGACTACCGCGGCTACCACATCATCTCGGCGCCGCCGCCCAGTTCCGGTGGCGTGGTGCTGTGCCAGATCATGAACATCCTCGACGGTTATCCGATGAAGGACCTGGGGTTCCATTCGGCCCAGGGCATGCACTATCAGATCGAAGCCATGCGCCACGCCTACGTGGACCGCAACAGCTACCTGGGTGACCCGGACTTCGTGAAGAACCCCATCGACCATCTGCTGGATAAAAACTACGCCGCCAAGCTGCGGGCCGCGATCGAGCCGCAACAGGCCGGCGACTCGCAGAAAATCAAGCCCGGCGTGGCGCCCCATGAGGGCAGCAACACCACCCATTACTCCATCGTCGATAAGTGGGGCAATGCCGTTTCGGTCACCTACACCCTGAACGACTGGTTCGGTGCCGGTGTCATGGCGAGCAAGACCGGGGTGATTCTCAACGATGAAATGGATGACTTCACCGCCAAGGTCGGCGTGCCCAACATGTATGGCCTGGTGCAGGGCGAAGCCAACGCCATCGCGCCGGGCAAGGCGCCGCTGTCATCCATGAGCCCGACCATTGTCACCAAGGACGGCAAGACGGTCATGGTGGTGGGCACCCCGGGCGGCAGCCGGATCATCACCGCGACATTGCTGACCATTCTCAACGTGATCGACTACGGCATGAACCTCCAGGAGGCGGTCGATGCGCCGCGTTTCCACCAGCAATGGATGCCGGAGGAAACCAACCTGGAGACCTTTGCGGCCAGCCCGGATACCCGGAAACTGCTGGAGAGCTGGGGGCACAAGTTCGCCGGCCCGCAGGACCCCAACCACATTGCCGCGATCCTGGTCGGTGCGCCGTCGTTGGGTGGCAAGCCGGTGGGCAAGAACCGTTTCTATGGCGCCAACGACCCCCGTCGCAACACCGGGTTGTCGCTGGGGTATTGAGTCATCGCACGGCTCCGATATTGCTTGAAGAGGGAAGGTCATGAACACCGCATTGCTGATCATCGATGTCCAGAACGCGCTGTGCTCAGGCGAAGAGGAATGCTTCGACAGCCAGCGCATCATCCGGACCATCAACGAGCTGGCGGCCAAAACCCGAGCCCTCGGCTTGACGGTGATCCTGATCCAGCACGAAGAGTTGGAAGGTTCGTTGACGTATGGTTCTGCCGCCTGGCAACTGGCCGACGACCTGTTGACCGCTGCCGATGACCTGCGGGTGCGCAAGACCACCCCCGATGCCTTCTACCAGACCGACCTGCAACCGTTGTTGCAGGCCCGAGGCATCGACCGCCTGGTGATCTGCGGGCTGCAAACCGACTATTGCGTCAACGCCACCGTGCGCCAGGCCCATGCCCTGGGGTACGACGTGGTTCTGGCGGCCGATGCCCACTCCACGGTGGACAACGGCAGCATGGCCGCCGAGCAGATCATTGCCAATCACAACAACCGATTGGGGCGGCTGAGCAGTGCGGTGTCGCGGATCGATGTGGTGGCGGCTGCTGACATTCGCCTCTGACCCGAAACCAATGGTTAAACCTGTGTCGAGGGGATGTCTCTGTGGCGAGGGGATAAATCCCCTCGCCACAATGGTGTATGCAAGTCGGGATCACATCACGGTGCGCCAAGCACCATCGTCCAGTACACCCCCGCATCACTGCGCGAATCGCTGGCGGAAGCTGCGCCCATCTGGGTGAACATCGGGTTCATCAGGTTGGCGCAGTGCCCTGGGCTGGCCAGCCAATCGTGCATGGCCTGGCTCGGTGAGCGTTGTCCGGCGGCGATGTTCTCGCCCAGTTTACGTCCGCGAAAGCCGGCGCGCTTGGCGCGATCGGAAGAGGAGCGACCGTCCGGGTCGCGATGGGCGAAATAATTCTCGCGGGCCATCGACCGGCTGTGGCCTTGGGCGGCGGTTCCCAGCGCGGCGTTCCAGCTCAGCGGCCGGGCCGCCGCGAAGCGCTGGCGCCCGCACATCCGTGGCTTGGCCCTGGCGGCATTGACCTGGGCCAGCAGCGACTTGTCCGCCGCACCCGCGTCGCTCATCCGTGTGCCACCCATGGGCTGCGCCAGCACCACGCGCCATTCATCACCGACCCGATTGACGCCGATGTCGGCGTACTGGTTGTCCAGCAGCGCTGCGCAATGTTCATCGGCCAACATGTCGAAGGCTTCTTCGGCGTCCCGCGCATCGGTCAAGCGAATGCTGCGCACGGCCCGGGCTTGATAGCCGGCGTCTTTCAAGGTGTCCCGCAGGCCACCGCGAAAGCCGATCGGCAAGCCCAGGCTTGAACGCAGCACCAGCGGCGGCGTGGCACGTACTGTGCGCCATTCACAACGGCGCGACTGGCTACGGAAATCGTTGATGGCCTCCACCAGCTGCCTTTCGCCGCGGGCATGGGCGGGGCTGGCGAATAGAGGAAACAGGGCAAGCAAGCACAGCGAAACGAAACGGCAAGAGCGAACAGGGTGGCGCATGGGGCGAACGGCTCAAGAGGGGGAGTTGCCATAGCGCCAGGCTTGGCGCCGATCAGCTGGAAAACCCGCCGCTGCAGATCGGCGGGGGTTTCACGGCTGGGGTAGGACTGTCGGTTTTGGAACAAGTTTCAGGAAGGCGAAGACTATCTGTGGGCTGGCACAACACTATTGTGGCGAGGGGATTTATCCCCGCTGGGGCGCGAAGCGGCCCTAAAACCTGACATCTCGGTGTGTCAGGTTCATGAAGTCGGCTGAACTTGGGGCTGCTTGACCCGCTCAACCTTGCGATAGGTCAGCAGCACGATGCCCGTCACCACAATCGCGCCACCCATCACCTGGCCCGGGTTGAGCATCTGGTCCAGCACCAGCCAGCCGATCAGCAGCGTGGCCAGCGGTTCGATGTTCATCACCGGGGCGTTGCGCGGCATGTCCAGTCGGGGCACGGAAATGAACAGCACGGTAAACCCGGTGCCATAGAGCACCACCAGGGTCGCCAGGGCGAACCAGCCGGTGTTGCTGGCTGGCAGGTCGAAACCGCCGGGCAGGGCGCCTGTCAGGCCAGCGAGGTTGACGCTGCTGAAGACGATGAAGATCGTCAGCAGGCTGCGGACCGAGCCGCGCACCTGGGACAACTTGTGATCGGTGATCCACAGTGCGCAGGCAAAGGCGCAAGCCGCGCAAAAGGCCAGACCCACCCCCAGCAGCCATTGCGGGCCGACACCTTGCCCAGACGAGAACCGCGACGGCACTTCCAGCACGAACACCAGGCCCACCAGGATCATGCCCATCAACGCAGCCGTGCGCGCCGTCGGGCGTGGTCCGCCCAGGGCCCAGGTCAGCAAGGCCAGCAGTATCGGAAACACGTTGCCCACCAGCAGCGCCAACGCCACTGGCACCCGGGCCACGGCGGAGTACAGGCACAGGCTCTGGGCGCCGATCAACAGCCCCAGCGTCAATTGCCAACGCCACGCACCGGGCGGCAGGCGCAGGCTTTGTCGTTGCCAGAGCACCATCGCGGCCAGCACCAGCAGCGTCCCGCCCGAGCGCAGCAGGATCGCCAGCAGCACACCGGCACCGTCATCGAACGCGGCCCGCGCGGCGACGTGGTTGCCGGCGAAGGCACAGCCCATGCACAGCAGGACGAGCACCGCGAGGTGGCGGGGTAACGGCGTGGGGGTGTCAGGTGCAGCGATGGGGCGGGTCATGGCAGGTGTCTCGAAGGCGGCCGCCAAGGCAAAAGGCCCAGGATCGGCTGTTTTGGTTATAGGTTGTCGTATGACTGTAAGGTTTTTACCTCGTGGGGTGCAAGGGACAAGGTGCGCAGACCTGTGGGTTCTGGTGCATGGGTGCGGTTGCCTCGGTACTTACTTGCTTTGGTGTGTATATCCGTTATTTCGGTAACGGCGGCTGGCTGTTCCGCTCTTACAGCGGGTCACTTTCGAAAAGCGCGAAAGTAACCAAAGCGCTCATGCCCCACCACTCGGCACCTCGCCTAGGCTCGGTGTGCCCTCACTCCGGCATTGCTCCGTGGGCCGCCGCGAAGGGCCATCCATGGCCCAGCGCGGCTACCTCGGCATCCATGCCGAGGTGCCCACTGCGCAATACCTGCGTTCGGCCAGCGTGGTTAACGGGGCGCCGAGATCAACGTCCACCGCGAGGCGGCCTAACGGCCGGCCTGGTTCTCGGTGGAGACCGCGTTTCCCCTGTGGGAGCGGGCTTGCTCGCGAAGGCGGTGGGTCGGTTTGTGGTGATGTTGGATGTGCCGGCCTCATCGCGAGCCAGCTCGCTCCCACAGGTGATTCTGGGTGTCCATGAGTCTTGTGTTCACCGCAGGCCATTGTGGGAGCGGGCTTGCTCGCGAAGGCGGTGGGTCGGTTTGTGGTGATGTTGGATGTGCCGGCCTCATCGCGAGCAAGCTCGCACACAGGTGATTCTGGGTGTCCATGAGTCTTGTGTTCACCGCAGGTCATTGTGGGAGCGAGCCTGCTCGCGATGGCGGTGTCACAGTCGATGAAGAGGTTGGATGTGCCGGCCTCATCGCGAGCAAGCTCGCACAGGTGATTCTGGGTGTCCATGAGTCTTGTGTTCACCGCAGGCCAATGAGGGAGCGAGCTTGCTCGCGATGGCGGTGGTTCAGCTACATAGATGTTGGACGTGTCGCGCTCTTGCTTTGCTTTGCTTTGGATTTTGATCTCGACGCCCCGTCAAACCACGCTGGCCGAACGCAGGCATTGCGCAGTGGGCATCCCGGCATGGATGCCGGGATAGCCGCGCGGGGCCATGGATGGCCCTTCGCGGCGGCCCACGGAGCAATGCCGGAGTGAGGGCACACCGAGCCTAGGCGAGGTGCCGAGTGGTGGGGCAGAAGCGTTTTGCTTACTTTTGCGCTTCTCAAAAGTGAGCCGCTGTAAGAGCGGAACCGCCAGCCGCCGTTACCGAAATAACGGATATACACACCAAATAAAAATGAACAGCATTACCCACATTGTGCGGTGCTTTGCTGTACAACAATCAGGCCGCTGTGTCGTCTACAGCATCGCCCTACTTGCGGAAAAACCCATGCGCCTGGCCGATTTCATCCTCGACAATATCGAGCCGATTCTTCAGGCGTGGGAAGACTTCGCCAAAACCATAACCCCTGCGTCCCTAGGCATGGACTCCGTGGCCCTGCGCGACCATGCCGAGCAGATGCTGCGCACCATCGCCGCTGACCTGCGCACCTCGCAAACGCGCAAGGAGGCAATTGCCAAGTCCCACGGGGAGGCTCCGCCGGCGGATGCCGAAACCGCCGCCGAAACCCATGCGGTCATCCGCCAGTCCTCGGGTTTTACCGTGGAGCAAATGGTTTCCGAATACCGGGCCCTGCGCACCAGCGTGCTCATGCTCTGGATGCCGCACACGCAGTTGGATCACAAGCAGGTCATGGACGATCTGATTCGATTCAACGAGGCCGTGGACCAGGCCTTGGCCGAGTCCGTCGTCAGTTACTCGGGGGCGGTGGATGCGTCGCGCAATATCTTTCTCGGGATTCTCGGGCATGACCTGCGCAGCCCCTTGGGCGCGATCCTGCTGAGTTCCGAAGTGCTGCTGCGGGCGGGGGACCTGCCCGCCAAAGCCACCAAGATCACGTCGCGCATCTACACCAGCGTCAAGCGGGCCAACAAGATCGTCGGCGATCTGCTGGATTTCACCCGTACCCAACTGGGTTCGGGTATTCCGGTGCAGCGCTTCAATGGCGATCTGGTGGCCGCCTGCGAAGGCATGGTGGAGGAGGCGCGGGCCTATCACCCGGAAAGCAAAATCCTCTTTGAAACGACCGGTGCCGTGGAGGGGCTGTTCGATCCGGCCCGCATGGAGCAGGTGTTCGCCAACCTGATTGGTAATGCCGTCCAGCATGGCGCCGAAGGCACGCCGGTGACTGTTTCGTTGAGCGTTGAAGAGGACATGGCCGTGATCGCGATCAACAACCAGGGCAAGCCCATCGAGAAAGAGGCCATTGCCAACATCTTCAACCCAATGGTCCGAAATCTGCGCAGCGGTGAAGCGCAGTACGGTTCCACGGCCGGGCTCGGACTGGGTCTGCACATCGCCTCGGCGATCGTATCGGCCCATCAGGGCACCATCGAGGTTCACTCGAAGGCGCGAGTCGGCACGACTTTTACCGTTCGTATACCGCTGCACCCGGACTGATCAATTGTCCGGACGAGCCGTCTCACATACTTGTACGATGTCTTATCACAGAGTAAAACTGTCGTCCCGTCCAATAATAATTAACGGAGACGCACGATGGATGCTTCGCAATCTGCAACCGCCGCCGATCAGGGCCGCCGGGTTTTCCTGAAAAAATCCCTGGTGGTCTCGGCCGCTGCCGCTGCCCTTGGCAACCTGCCGGGTCTTGCCCAGGCCGAACCCTTGAGCCAGCGTTACCCGGACCCGCTGATCAATATCCTTGACCCCAGCTTCATGGACTTGCGCATCTTCAACGCCAGCGTGGAGAAGCTCGCCACGGGCCTGCGTTGGGCGGAAGGGCCGGTGTGGGTCGGTGACGGTCGTTACCTGCTGGTCAGTGACATTCCCAACAACCGTATCGTGCGCTGGGATGAAATCACCGGCAGCCTGTCGGTGTACCGCGAAAATTCCAATTTCTCCAACGGCATGTGCCGCGATCGCCAGGGCCGGTTGCTGGTGTGCGAAGGCTCCACCACCGCCAGTGAAGGCCGACGCATCACCCGCACCGAGCACAACGGCACCCTCACCGTGCTGGCGGACAGTTTCGAGGGCAAGCCTTTCAACTCGCCCAATGACATCGTGTGCAAGCGCGATGGTTCGGTCTGGTTCACCGACCCACCGTTCCAGACCGGCAACAACTACGAAGGGCACAAAGTGACGCCTGTCCAGCCCCACGCGGTGTATCGCATCGACGGTGAAAACGGCAAGGTCACTCGGGTGATCGATGACCTGGCGGGGCCGAACGGGCTGTGTTTTTCTCCGGACGAAAAAACTCTCTACGTGGTCGAAGGCCGGGCCAAGCCCAACCGCTTGATCTGGGCGATCACGGTCAAGGATGACGGCACGCTGGGCGAGCGGCGCAAGCACATCGAAGGCCTGGATTACGCGGCGATCGATGGGATCAAATGCGATGAAAGCGGCAACCTCTGGTGCGGTTGGGGTGGCAATGGCGACCCCAAGGCCGACCTGGAAAAACTCGATGGCGTGCGGGTGTTCAACCCTGAAGGCAAGGCCATCGGGCACATCTCCCTGCCGGAGCGCTGCCCCAACGTCTGCTTCGGCGGCCGGGAAGGCAATCGGTTGTTCATGGCCGGCAGCCACTCGTTGTATTCGCTGTTCGTGAATACACGGGGGGCGACGTTTGCCTGAGTGAACGGTTCTCCATTGTGGCGAGGATACTGTGGGAGCAAAGCTCGCTCGCGATACAGGCGATGCGGTCTTTCAGAAATCGAGTCGCCTGTATCGCGGGCAAGCCTTGCTCCCACGGCCTAGTCACAAGGGTGTGTTCAGTGGGGTATCCTCTGATGGGTTCAGGATTGTTCGCAACTCCACAGCTCCACGGTCGGCTGGCCCTCTGTCGGCGGCCCCAGCCAATGGCTCATCGCCCGACAACCGCCATCGAAACACAACTGATAATCGCCAGCCTGCGGCGTGCGCCCCAGTTTCAGCGGTTGCAGGGGCGGCACCTGGCGTTGATAGTGCCAGCTGCCATTTTCCAGCCGGGCATTGTCGGGAATCTCCATGCCCGCGCCATTGCCCTTGACCCTGGCTTCACCCAGCACCAGGCCCTGTTCGCTGACGCGATAGTCTTCCTCCCAGCGGATCTTTTCGATGGTGTGGTTCCATGCCAGCGTGAAGTCGGCAACGGGAAGCTGGGCCCAGACCACGCCGGACAGGCCCAGGCACAAACCGATCACGCCAAGGCCCGCCCGGCACGTCGCGAGCGCCAGACGTGCTGGAAAATCAGCAACCCACCCAGTACGAAGCCAATCTCGTCGGTCAATGGCAGGGCTACCACCAGCAACGCGCCAGCGGCAAAGCACAGCAGGCGTTCCCAAATCGGCATTTTCTGTTGCAGGTAACCGGTGGATGCCATCCCCCAAAGCCCGACGGCCAACAACGTCTTGATCAGCATGTACGCGGTCATCCACAGGTTGTCGCCCTGGAGCATCAGTGCCGGGTTATAGACCGTCATGAACGGAATGACGAAGCCGGCGAGGGCGATGCGTACCGCCCAGAAGCTGATCTTCAGGCCACTTTCCCGGGCAATGGGCGCTGCGGCGAAACACGCCAGTGCCACTGGTGGCGTCAGGTCGGCGAGGATGCCGAAATAGAACACGAACATGTGCGACACGATCAGCGGCACGCCCAGTTCCAGCAGGGCCGGTGCGGCGATGGAGCTGGTGATGATGTAGTTGGGAATGGTCGGGATGCCCATGCCCAGTACCAGGCAGGTGAGCATGGTAAGGATCAGTGACAGCAACAGGTTGTCCCGGCCGATGGCGAGGATGTAGCCGGCAAAAGTGGAGGCCACGCCGGTCAGCGAGACCACCGCGATGATGCTGCCCACCAAGGCGCAGGCGATCCCCACCGGAACGGCGTGACGCGCGCCATCCACCAGGGCATGCAGGCAGATGACGAGGGTTTCCCGCGTGCCTTGCATGAACCAGCAGGCCACCACCAACACGCCGATCACCGCAAACACGACACCGATGCCCAGTCGGAAAAAACCGACGCACAGCAGCCCCAGCGCGATCCAGAAGGCACAGCGCAACGCGTAGTTCGAGACCTTGAGAATGATCGCCGAGCCGAGAATCACGATGGCCGTCAGCGCCAGGCCGACCATGCCGGAAAACAGCGGTGTGCGTCCGGAAAACAACAGGTAGACCAACACCCCGAGCGGGATCAGCAGGAACCAGCTCTCCTTGACCGCACCCCAGGCGCTGGGGCACTGGTCCTTGGGCAAGCCCTTGAGGTCGGAGCGCTTGGCTTCCAGGTGAACCATCCAGAACACCGAGCCGAAGTACAGGCACGCGGGTATCAATGCGGCCTTGGCGATTTCAACGAACGGCACATTGATGGTTTCGGCCATGATGAACGCTACCGCGCCCATCACTGGCGGCATGATCTGGCTGCCCATGCTGGACGTGGCTTCCACACCGCCGGCAAACGCCGCCTTGTAGCCGAAGCGCTTCATCAACGGGATGGTGAATTGCCCGGTGGTGACCACGTTGGCGATGCCCGAGCCGGTGATGGTGCCCATCAGCGCCGATGACACCACGGCTACTTTCGCCGGCCCGCCCAGTTTGTGGCCGAACAGGCCCATGGCGAAATCGGTGAACAGCTTGATCATGCCGGCCTTTTCCAGGAAGGCGCCGAACAGGATGAACAGGAAGATATACGTGGCCGACACGTAGGTGGGTGTGCCATACAGCCCTTCGGTGCCGAACGACAGTTGGTTGATGATTTGATCGACGCCATAGCCGCGATGGGCCAAGTCGCCTGGCAGATATTCGCCGAACAGGCCATAGGCCAGGAATACGCCGCAAATGATCGGCAGGGCGATGCCCATCACCCGTCGTGCGGCTTCGAACACCAGCACAATCAGGATCACGCCGATGATCATGTCGGCGGTGGTCAGGTCGCCAGAGCGCTGGATCAGGTCGGCCTCGAACACCCACTGATAGACGGCCGTCGCCACGCCCCCCAGGCTCAAGACCCAGGCCAAGGGTTGCCAGGGTCGCTGCTTGCCATAGGCCGGGTAGCTGAGGAACACCACCCACAGCAGGAAGCCGACATGCACCGCCCGCAGCACGATGCTGGAAACCGGAGAAAACGCGGCGGTGACGATCTGAAACACTGAAAACAACAAGGCCACGTAAAACAGTGTCTTGGGCCAGTCCCGCGGGTCCGTGGCGATGCCGTGCTGGTCTTCACTCATGAGGTGCCTGCCTTCTGTTCACATCCAAGGGGCGAAAACACGACGGCCAACGACGGCGAGCGCCGTTGACCGTATCGGGCTACAGCGCGCCCACTTCCTTGTAGTAGCGCTCGGCGCCGGGGTGGAGCGCGATTGGCAGGTTTTTCGCGGCGTTCTTCAGGGTGATGTCCTTGGCCGCCGAATGGGAGGTGCCCAGGCGGGTGAGGTTCTCGAACAGCAGCTTGGTCATTTGGTAGGCCACCTCATCCGGGACATCTTCGCGGGTGACCAGGATGTTGGTGATGGCCACGGTGGGTACGGCGTCGGTCTGGCCGTCGTAGGTATTGGCCGGGATCATTGCGTTCTGGTACGCCGGGTTGGCGATTTTCTCCACCACATCGGTGGGCACCGATACGTAGTTCAACGCCATGGTCGAGGCCAGGTCGCGAATGGCCGCCATGCCCAGGCCTGAGGATTGAAGCGTGGCGTCCAGTTGGCGGTTCTTGATCAAGTCCACCGATTCGGCGAACGGCAAGTACTGGACCTTCATGTCCTGGTAGGTCAGCCCCGCAGCCTTGAAGATGGCCCGGGCATTGAGTTCGGTGCCGGACTTCGCCGCGCCAACGGAAACGGTCTTGCCCTTGAGGTCGGCCAGGGTCTTGATGCCGGACTCCTGGCTGGCGACGATCTGGATGTAATTGGGGTAGGCGCCGGCGATGGCACGCAGCTTGGTCAGCGGCGCCTTGAAACCGGCGTCTTCCACGCCGTTCTTGGCGTCCGCCACCGAGTCGCCCAGGGCCAGGGCCAGCTCCCCGCGCCCGGCTTGCAGCAGGTTCAGGTTTTCCACCGAGGCCTTGGTGGCTTGCACCGATGTCTTGGCGTCCTGGATGCCGTTGCTGTAGATCTGTGAAAGCCCCACCCCGATAGGGTAATAAACGCCGCTGGTGCCTCCCGTCAGGATGTTGATATACACCGGGGCAGCCTGGGCCGCGGTGGTAACCGCCAAGGCGGCCGCGGCGGCCAGGAGGGTGAAGCGCTTGTTGACTCGCATGGGGGGACCTCTCCGTCTTGTTATGGCTTTATGCAGAGTTCTTCCACTGTAGTTCAAACGCGGGTGATGGCGAGTAAAGCCGTGGTCAGGAGGTTTTGTGGCGAGGGGATTTATCCCCGCTGGGCCGCGAAGCGGCCCCATTAATGAACAACCCAATCAAATTGACACACCGGAGCATCAGGTTTCAGGTCCGCTTCGCGGCCCAACGGGGATAAATCCCCTCGCCACAGGTTCCTGGTTATGCAAGGGGCGCCGTACTGCCACGCACCGTCAACTCAAACGGCAACACCACATGCCGCTCGGCAATCGGCTTTTTCTCGATCAAGGCAATCAGCATCTCCACCGCTTTTTGCCCAAACGCTTCGGCAGGCTGCGAAATGGTGGTCAGGGGCGGGTCGCAATAGGCGGCGAACGGGATGTCGTCAAAACCCACCAGGGAAATATCCTCGGGCACCCGCAGGCCCATCTGCTTGATGCGCCTGAGCGCGCCGATGGCCATCTCGTCGTTTTCACAGAACAGCGCGCTGGGACGGTCGGCTTGCTCCAGCATCGCGCCGGCGCCATCGTCGCCGGCCTTCAAGGTGAAGTCGCCATGGCAGATCAGGCTTGGGTCGACGGCGATACCGGCCTGGTTCAGGGCATCCTGGTAGCCGGCCACGCGGTCCAGGGTCAACGGGCTGCTGCGTGGCCCCTTGATGATGCCGATGCGGCGATGGCCGAGGCCGATCAGATGCTCGGTCATGGCCTGGGCGGCGGCGCGGTTGTCGAGGCTGATGGTCGGGTAGGGGGCGTGCTTGACCACTTCGCAGGCGTTGACCAGCGGCAGGCTTTCAGCGCCTGCGGGCATCGATTCGAAAGGATCGCTGGCGCGCAACTGGATCACCCCGTCGGCCTGGTGGGCGTAGACCAGGGCGGCGAATTCCCGCTCGATCTGCGCGCGGCCCTGGGTGTCGCACAGCAGCAATCGATAACCCGCTGCCTGCGCGGCTTGCTGCGCGCCGCTGATCACCCGGGCGAAAAACGTATTGGCGATGGCCGGCACCAGGATCACCAGGTTGCCGGTGCGCCGGGAGCGAAATTGCACCGCCATCAGGTTGGGCCGATAGCCGGCCTGTTCCACTGCCGCGTTGACCTTGTCCCGCGTCTCGGGAAGCACCCGTTCGGGCGATTTCAGGGTTCTGGACACCGTGGCCACCGAAACACCGGCCAGCCGGGCCACTTCACGAATGTTGGACAAAATCACCTCAGGGGGCAGGGGCTACGGTTGGGGAGCTTACCGCAGGTTGGGCGCCTCACAAATGTTCATGCATGGCCTCATCGGGTTTGACACGCAGGAAAACTGAGCCTAGATTTCCGCCATGATGTAACCGGTTACATCATCATCCTGACAGGAAGAGAATCGCGATGAATCCTGTAGCACCGAAAATAAGAATGGGCTTCGTCGGCGGTGGAGAGGGCGCCTTCATCGGCCAGGCCCATCGTCAGGCCGCGGGTCTGGACGGTGGTTTCGAACTGGTCTGTGGCGCCTTCAGCCGCGACCCGCACAACACTCGGCAGACCGGCGCGGCCCTGGGCCTGGCCGGGTCCCGTTGCTACCACGACTGGCAGCAGATGCTCGACAGCGAAGCGCTGCTGCCGCTTGATCAGCGTATGGAATTGCTGGTGATCGTCACGCCCAATCATCTTCATGCACCCATTGCCAGCCAGGCCTTGAAAGCCGGGTTCCATGTGTTCAGCGAGAAACCCGCCGCGCTCGACCTCAATGAGTTGCTGGCCCTCAGGGAAGTGCTGCAAGGCAGCCGTTGCCTCTACGGCCTGGCCCACACCTACCTGGGTTATCCCATGGTGTGGCAGGCCCGGGACATGGTGCGCTCGGGCGTGATCGGCCAGGTGCGCAAAGTACTGGTCGAGTACCCCCAAGGCTGGCTCAGCCAGGATGTCGCCGCCCAGGGCAATAAACAGGCCGAGTGGCGCGACGACCCCGGCCAGTCCGGCCTGGGCGGTTGCATCGGCGACATTGGCACCCACGCGTTTTCCCTGGCCGAGTTCGTCGCGGACCAGCCTATCCAACAGCTATGCGCCGCCTTGGGTACGCACATCCCGGGCCGGCAATTGGATGACGACGCCGCGATGCTGTTCAAGATGGCGGGCGGTGCCAGCGGCGTGTTGATCGCGAGCCAGGTCTGCACCGGCGAAGAGAACCCGCTGAAGATTCGCGTCTACGGTGACAAGGGCGCCTTGGAGTGGCGCCAGGAAGAGCCGGCGAGCCTGATCCATCGCGCCTTTGACCAACCCCTGCGGATCCTGCGCAGTGGTGTCGGCCAGCCGTGGCTGTGCGCGGCGGCGACCCGGCGCATGCGCCTGCCGGCTGGGCATCCCGAAGGCTACCTGGAGGCCATGGCCAACCTCTACGGCGATTTCGCCCAGGCCATTCGCAGCCATGTCGAAGGCCCTGACGCCCCAGGCGTGCCCGGCATCGAGACCGGCTTGCGGGGCATGGCATTCATCGAGGCCGTCCTCCTCAACCACCGTGGCGACGCGAAGTGGACCACCGTGCAAACCGGAGCATCCCTGCTGTGAATACCCTCGACACACCACCGAGCGGCCTGCGCGGCCCAGGCATTTTCCTGGCGCAGTTCATGTCCGCCGAAGCACCGTTCGACACCCTGGCCAACATCGCCCAGTGGGCGGCTTCGCAAGGCTACAAAGCCATTCAACTGCCAACATCGGGCACGCAATACATAGACCTGGCTAGGGCCGCCGAGAGCCAGGATTATTGCGATGAACTCAAGGCCACTTGTGCCCAGGCCGGTGTCGAGATCAGCGAGTTATCGACGCACCTGCAAGGCCAGTTGGTGGCGGTACACCCGGCGTTCGACGCGCTGTTCGACGACTTCGCCCCGGTCCATCTGCGCGGCCAGCCCCAGGCGCGGACCGAATGGGCGATCGAGCAACTCAAGCTGGCCGCCCGCGCCAGCCAGCGGCTGGGTCTCAAGGCCCATGCGACGTTTTCCGGCGCGCTGCTGTGGCCGTATCTCTACCCGTGGCCGCAGCGCCCGGCGGGCCTGGTGGAGCAAGGTTTCGCCGAGCTGGCCCGGCGCTGGTTGCCGATTCTTGACTGCTTCGATGCAGCGGGTGTGGACCTGTGCTACGAAATCCACCCCGGCGAAGACCTCCACGATGGGGCCTCGTTCGAACAGTTCCTGGAGGCGGTCGATCATCACCCACGGGCGGCGATTCTCTACGACCCCAGCCATCTGCTGCTGCAACAGATGGACTACCTGGGCTTCATCGACCGCTACCACGCGCGCATTCGCATGTTTCACGTCAAGGACGCCGAGTTCCGCCCCGATGCCCGCTCCGGGGTGTACGGCGGTTACCAGGGCTGGGTCGATCGGCCCGGGCGGTTCCGTTCGTTGGGCGATGGCCAGATCGATTTCAAATCGATCTTCAGCAAGCTGACCCAATACGATTTCAGCGGTTGGGCGGTTTTGGAATGGGAGTGCTGCCTGAAGGATTCGCAACAGGGTGCGGCGGAAGGGGCGGCGTTCATCCAGCGGCACATGATCAGCAAGACTGGCAAGGCGTTCGATGACTTCGCCAGTGTCACGGCGGATGAAGACTCCAATCGGCGGTTGTTGGGCCTGTTGAGGTAGCCGGCTCAACCCAAAAACCTGTGGCCAAAACCCAATGGCAAGGAAACCCATTGTGGGAGCAAGGCTTGCCCGCGATGAACGAAAACGCGGTTCAAGGGTTAGACCGCGGCGTGGCCATCGCGGGCAAGCCTTGCTCCCACAGTTGAGGTCCTTTTGTAACAAAAGCGGTGAGTTTTTTTCACAAGAACAACAATAAAACGGTGACTGTCATGACCACGATGAACGCACGCCTCAGCGTGATGATGTTCCTGCAATTCTTTATCTGGGGTGGCTGGTTCGTCACCCTGGGGACTTTTCTTTCCAGCACGCTGGGCGCCAGCGGCGGGCAGATCGGCATGGCGTTTTCCACGCAATCGTGGGGGGCGATCATTGCGCCGTTTGTCGTTGGCCTGATCGCCGACCGCTACTTCAATGCCGAACGGATCCTGGCAGTGTTGCACCTGCTCGGCGCGGTGTTGCTGTATCAGCTGTATTCGGCGGCGGATTTCAGCGTGTTCTACCCGTACGTGCTGGCGTACATGGTGGTCTACATGCCGACGCTGGCCCTGGTCAATTCCGTGGCGTTCCGGCAAATGCGCGACCCGGCGCTGGAGTTCTCGCGCATCCGGGTGTGGGGCACCATTGGCTGGATCGTCGCTGGCGTGGTGATCAGTTTTGTGTTCGCCTGGGATTCGCGCGAAGCGATCTCGGCAGGCGGTTTGCGCAATACCTTCCTGATGGCGGCCGTCGCGTCCCTGGTCCTGGGGCTCTACAGCTTTACGCTGCCGGCCACGGCACCGCTCAAGGAGCAGGCCGGCACAGGTGGTGTAAGGCAACTGCTGGGGCTGGACGCGTTGGGTCTGTTGAAGGATCGCAGCTACCTGGTGTTCTTCATCGCCTCGATCCTGATCTGCATTCCCTTGGCGTTCTATTACCAGAATGCCAACCCGTTCCTGGCCGAAACCGGGATGACCAACCCCACGGCGAAGATGGCCATCGGGCAGGTGTCCGAAGTGTTGTTCATGCTGCTGTTGCCGCTGTTCATCCAGCGCTTCGGCATCAAGCTGGCGCTGTTGGTGGGCATGTTGGCGTGGGCGCTGCGCTATGTGTTGTTCGCCTACGGCAATAACGGCGACCTGGCGTTCATGCTGTTCACCGGCATTGCCTTGCACGGTATCTGCTACGACTTCTTTTTTGTCTCGGGGCAGATCTACACCGACGCCAAGGCACCGGAACGCTTTCGCAGCTCGGCCCAGGGCCTGATTACCCTGGCGACCTACGGTGTGGGCATGCTGATCGGCTTCTGGGTGGCGGGGCAGGTGACCGATCACTTTGTCGTGGCCGGCGGTCATGACTGGCAGAGCATCTGGCTGTTCCCGGCCGGATTCGCGCTGCTGGTGTTGGTCTGCTTCCTGTTTACCTTCCGTGGCCAGCAGGCGCTTGTTGCGCCGTCAAAGGCCTGAAGCAGGGCTGGGCGTCAGTCATTTGTGACTGACGCTCAGTTTGGTGTAGGTCACTTTCCCGCCTTCATTGGAATAGCCTTTGTTGTCCAAGGTGTAGACGCCGGCCTTGAAATAGAAATCGTAGCCTTGCCAGGACTTGTCCAGCTTCACCTGTTTGCCACCGTTGCCGATCAGCACCGAGAGCTGGCCTTGCTTGTCCATTTGCAGCGTGTACGAGAAGGATTTGTTCAAGGGTACCTTGGGCACGGTGTAGATCACCGGGCTCTTTTTGTCCTTGGGCTTGACTCGATATTCCACGTCGATATTGCCGGTGCCCTTTTCGTAGCGGTACACCAGTTTCAACAAGGGTGTCGGCGCATCCTTGGCGTGAATCTGCGCCACCACCACGCGGCCTTCGGAAGGCACCTGGTTCACCGACAGCTCGCCCTTGAGGGTGTTGGTGCCGCTGTTGTAGCGCCAGTTGCGCAACTTGCCGTCTTTGCCGGTTTCCCGCAGTTCCGAGCGCGGGTACTCGCTTTTACCGGTATGGGAGCCCGTGACCGGCGCCCAGAAGACGATCCGCTGGCCGTTGTTGTCGAAATACTTGTTTTTCAGGGTCGGCATGGCTTTGGTCGCCACGACCTGCGCCGGCGTTTGCACGGGCAGGGTAATGTTCCAGACAGTCAGGTCAATCATGATAAAACCCTCCAACGGGGCCGGCCGTTACCTATCGGCCGTCAAGGCAAGAACTGCCTTCCGTGGCGCAGTTTTCATGTTATCGACGAAGGCCTGCTTCGCTGGAGATGCAACTGACGGATGGCTCTGCGATGAGCCTTCCAGGCGCTGAATTGGGCGGATTATCGTGTGTCAATTTGTTGCTGATCGGTTAGAGTACGCGCCGCCCGAGAGACGGATCCCGGGCGTTTTCTCATGGAGTATTCAATGAACCACATCAGCAAAGTTGTCGCCTGCGCACTGTTCGGCCTGGCCCTGGCGGGTTGCACCGGTACCGCGATGAAAACCCAGCAATACGACAGCAGCCAATACACCGTTGTCGGCCACAGTGAAGCCAAGGCCACCGGCCTGCTGCTGTTTGGCCTGATCCCGATCCGCCAGAACAACCGTTTCGTGCGTGCCCAGACCGCAGCGATCAAGGCCAAGGGCGGCGACGCCATGATCAACACCCAAGTCCAGGAAAACTGGTTCTGGGCTTGGGTCCTGACCGGCTACACCACCTCGGTGTCCGGTGATGTGGTCAAGCTGAAAAGCGTTCAGTAAACGTGCTTTCAAGGTAGGTGCGCCAATCTGTTTTGAAGGCGTTCACCTGTGGCGAGGGAGCTTGCTCCCGCTGGGGCGCGCAGCGGCCCCGTTTTTTGCGGTTGCTGCGCAACCGAGCGGGAGCAAGCTCCCTCGCCACAAAAGCACATCCTCACGTCCCTATCTATCAATGTCCGCCGACGACCATATGCGTGAACGGCGCCACATACGCCTGCAACGTCACCAGCCCGCCCACCAGAATCGCCAGCACCACCGAGTGGAAAAACACGTAGCGCAGGATCTCGCCTTCGTGACCGTACCAACGGGTCGCGGTGGAGGCGACCACGATCGACTGGGCGTCGACCATCTTGCCCATGACCCCGCCGGAACTGTTGGCCGCCGCCATCAGCACAGGGCTGAGCCCCAACTGCTCCGCTGTCACCCGTTGCAAGCCGCCGAACAGCACGTTGGAGGCCGTGTCCGAGCCGGTCAGGGCCACGCCGAGCCAGCCCAGCAGGGTGCCGAACATGGGGTAGAAAATGCCCGTGGCGGCGAAGGCCAGGCCCATGGTCGCGTCCAGGCCTGAGTAGCGCGTGAGAAACCCCAGGGCCAACATCGCCACGATGGTGATCAGCGAGTAGCGCACCACCCAGAGCGTTCGCAGGTAGTGATGCAGCAGTTGCGGGATGGAATAGCCCATCAGCAAGCCACCGAGAATCGCCGCCAGGAAGATGCCGCTGCCGGTGGCGGTGAACCAGTTGAACTTGTAGACCGCTTCCTCGGTTTTAGGCTGGGGCACCACGGGCGGGACTTTTTCGATCTGCTGGTGGATGGTGCCGAAGGTCAGCAAGGGCGAGAAGATCGGGTTGGCCTCGCGCATCGGTTTGCCCTGGGGGTCGAGCTTGGCCGATTGGGTCTGCGGGTCGATGGCCGGGCGGGTGTCGAAAATGTTCTTGAAGCCCTGGGTGCCCCAGGCGAACACGAATACCGTGAGGATGATCCATGGCATCCAGGCCCGTAGCACGGCGGGGCGGTTGTCGCTGGCGAAAGCGCCGCTTGCGACCGGTTGCTGTTGCTCGCTCGCTTCGATTTTCGAGTCATCGTGCCGGCCCGACAGCGCCGCCGAAGTGTGCACCGTGGCCGGCTTCCAGACTTTGAGGAACCCGGCGAGGCAAGCCATGGAGATCAGCGCGGCAATCACGTCCACCAGCATTGGCCCATGGTAGTTCGACACCAGGAACTGCGGGATGGCGAAGCTGACACCGGCCACCAGGATGGCCGGCCAGACCTCCAGCATCTTGCGCCACCCGGCGAAGGCCCAGATCAACCAGAACGGCACCAGCACCGAAAAAAACGGCAACTGCCGCCCGACCATCATCGACAGCTCCATCTCATCCAGCCCGGTGACTTTGGCCAGGGTGATGATGGGCGTGCCCAGGGCACCGAACGCCACGGGCGCGGTGTTGGCGATCAGCGCCAGGCCCGAGGCGGCCAGGGGCGAAAACCCGAGCCCGATCAGGATCGCGCCGGTCACCGCCACTGGCGTGCCGAAGCCCGCCGCGCCTTCGAAGAACGCACCGAAGCAAAAGGCGATCAGCAGCAATTGCAGGCGTCGGTCATCGGTGATGCGCGCGAGGGAGTCCTGCAGGACCTTGAATGAGCCGTTCTCGGTGGTCAGCCGGTGCAGGAAAATGATGTTGAGGACAATCCAGCCAATGGGCAGCAACCCGTTGGCGGCGCCATAAAGCGCCGCAGACCCGGCCATGCCGGCGGGCATGCCGAAGGCGAAAATCGCAATGAGCAACGCCGAGGCCAGGGCATACAGCGCCGCCAGATGCGCCTTGACATGAAAGAACGCGAGGGACGCCAGCATCACCACCACCGGAACCGCCGCCAGGAGCGTCGACAGCACCGTATTACCGAAGGGATCGTAGACTTGTTGCCAGACCATGTTCCACCTCTGCTTTTTATTGTTGGAAGTGCAGGCCCCGGGGGGATTGGCAAAGAAGTATAGGCGGGGATTGGGGGAGCGGATTGTCCAGGGAATAGCCAGGCATACTCCAGTCGATCGTCCCCACGCTCCGCGTGGGAATGCCGCCAGGGACGCTCCGCGTTCCGCTTCTGGGATGTGACGCAGAGCGTCACGGGATGCATTCCCACGCAGAGCGTGGGAACGATCAAATACAGGCCTTTTGTGATGAGGGCTAGCGTGCTTCGACGTTATCCAGCGCGCGGTTCGCCAGCAATGCGCCCAGCTCGATCAGTTGCTGGATACCCAGGATAATGTGGCGCCTGGGACCTTCCTGGTCGAACGCCAGGTCACTGACCATGGCATTGGCCGAGGCCAGGGTTTCGCTGAGGTTGGCGAGCAGGGTTTCGGTGTCGACGCCATGGGCGACGGTGAAGAGCTGGCCTGGATCGGCCTCGGGTTTGTTGGGTTTGGGCTTGAGGTAGTGATCGAGGATGCGGTCGGCGGCTTTGTCGAACGCTTTTGAGTTGGCTGGATCGGTGTCCGGTGGGTTGGGTGTTGGTTTGAACATGGTTGAATCTCCAAATCGAAAAATGGAGCCATCACTCTCGCTACCAAACGAAGGGTGGCGGCCATACGCGGGTTGGTAGACCGGTGACTTGGAGAACCGGCGCGTCCGAAGACGCCCTGCGCATGACCGCCATAAAACAGTTCCGAAATGGACTGTATGACAAGGGCTATGCGACAAGTCAAAAGCCGGGCTACCAAACCCGATCGCTGATTCAATCAGCGACCCGGAAACGATAGAGCCCTGGCCCAAGGCGCACAAGCCGGCGGATTCTGGCGCAGTTGTAGGCAACGGCGCAAGACAACGTAGCCCGATCCCGAATGCTCCTACATCTGGATAAACACAAGCCTGTTTGCACTGGAAATAGGGTTAAGAACACACCTTGTGGCGAGGGGATTTATCCCCGCTGGGCTGCGAAGCAGCCCCAAAAAAGGCAGGTAGTGATCAAGCTGACACACCGAGTTGGCAGACATTGGGACTGCTGCGCAGTCCAGCGGGGATAAATCCCCTCGCCACAAAGGAGTCGTACCTGTTGGAGCTTGGTCAGTTCAACCCTTCGCCGCCATCGCCGTCACTTCCACCTTCATCCCTTCAACCGCCAGCGCGGCCACGCCCACGGCGGCGCGAACCGGCCAAGGCTTGGCGAAGAAACGTTTGTAGACCTCGTTGAAAGCGGCGCGGTCAGCCATGTCGGTCAGGTAGATGGTCAGGTGCAGGACCCGGTCCATGGAGCTGCCGGCGCCTTCCAGGGCGGTCTTGAGGGCTTGCAGCGTGCATTCGCTCTGCAGCGTGATGTCACCCAGTTCCAGGCTGCCGTCGGCGCGGGTGGGGATCTGCGTGGAAACCAGCAGGCCGCCGAAGCCGGCGACGTCGGAGGAAATGGAGTCCGCATCCGGATCTGGAATAAACGTAATGTCTGGGTTGCTCATGCAAAGCCTCATGCTGGAAAAGAAAAAGGACCGCCGCAGTTTACCGTCCATTGTTGCGGCGTTCCTGCATTCCTTTGGGAGCGCGCTTGCTCACGATGGCGTCAGGCAGCCAGGGCTTGCCCTGGCTCGGGCGTCATACTCGGGCTGGCCGAGGAATGCTCGCCCGAAAGACCAACGTCTCGCCATCTTCCGGTATCAACAACCGGCCTGCGACACCGGCCTTCACGGCGGCTGCGGCAAGGGCTTTGCGTGTCGTCGGGCAGTGGTTGATCGCTTCCAGGTGATTGGCCACCACGGTCCCGCGAGCCAAACGGGTGAATTCCAGCGTCTCGTCGATGCCCATGATGATGTCGCCGCCGAGATCGAACCGTGCCCCGCCTGCCGGAACCACGCTGACCTGTGGCTGGTGTCGCAAGACGAATTCGCACACGGTGGGGGTGAGCACGGTATCGCCGGTGAGGTAGACGCTCGGTTCGCCGGGCAGCTCGATCAGGTAGCCGACGCCATGCTCCATCAACTTGCCCACCAGGCCCAGCCCGTGGGTGCACCGGACGGTGCGAATAGTGCCGCCCAGGAATGGGCTGGGTTGGTCATGGGCCTGGGCGAGCGCCTGGACATTCAAGCCACGCTTGTTGAGATAGGGCGCGTCATGGGGTGTGCAGATGACCGGGATCTGTTTTTCCCTCAGCCACTGCTTGGCTGCGCGATCCAGATGGTCGAAGTGGCCTTTCTGGCAGTGGGTGATCAAGCAATGGGTGACGGTCTCGAGGGCCTGCGCTGTCGAGGCCGGAAGCGCCACCAGCGGATTGCGTTGCGTGGCACCAAACAGGCGAAGCGGCGGCAGCGTGCCCTGGCCAGCCAGCATCGGGTCGACGAGCACGCGATACGGGCCGAATTCAAGAATGATCGTGGCGTTACGGATCTGCTGGATGTTCATGGGGCGTTCCTGTTGAGCGAGCGCTTCATGGTGCCGACTCGGTCCGGTGTGCATAATGGCCGGATCTGACATCTTTGATTCGTTTCAGGCCATGACCAACAAACTTCGCATCGGTTTGCTCCTGTTTCCCGGCTGCATGCCCGCCGGCCTGTTCGCGTTCGCCGATCTGCTGCATGCCGCCAACCGCAGAAGAGGGCGGGCGCTGTTCGAGGCCCGCTACATCGCGTTGCAGGCCGGGCCGGTGGTGTGTGCCCATGGCGTGACCCTGCAGGCGGAAGCGGCGTTGGGCAGCGCCGGGTTGGACGCCGTCCTGGTTCCCGGTTTCTGGGCCGAGTCGGCCGAGCAGGTGAATGCGCTGCTGGCTGAACAGACAATCCTCGTGAGCGCGCTGTCCAAGCATGCCCGATCGCTTCAGCTCTGGTCCTATTGCACCGGTGTCTGCCTGCTGGCCGCCGCCGGCCGATTGGACGGGCAGGGCGCGACGGTGACTTGGTGGCTGGCGCAGGCGATGCAGCAGCAGTATCGAAACGTCCATTGGCAAAGCGAGCAGAACTGCGTGTTCAACGAGCGCACGGCGACCGCGTCTGGGGTGAACGGCTACCTGCCCATCGCCGAAAAACTCATCGAACGCAGCGTCAGCAGCGACGTACTGCGCGATATCACGCGGCTCATGGTGCTGCCGCGCCCGGCCATTCCCCATGCGGCGTTCCAGGGCACCGCGCTGATCGAGCAACCCAGCGGATGGTTGCGGCAGTTGCATGGGTTGATCGAACAGATGCCGGCCGAGCGGATCACCGTCCAGGCCCTGGCAAGCGAGCTGGCGGTGTCCGAGCGCACCTTGGCGCGCAAGGTCAGCCGTGAAACGGGTCAGACCGTCGCGGCCTACGCCCGGCGCATCAAGTTGAGCCAGGTCAGCGAACGCCTGACGTTGACGACGCTGCCCCTCGCCAGCATCGGCGCCGAGCTGGGTTTCAGCAGCAGCTCCAACTTGCAGCGCATGTTCAAGGCGCTGACCGGGCTGACGCCGGTGGCGTACCGGCGCAAGTTCGGGCGTGTGTGACGCGGGTCAACTCGGCGTCTTGTCGGTTTCATTGCGATGGTGTTCCTGCCAGTTGTCGACGGGGCGGGCACGGTCTTCGTTGAACATGTCCGTGAGCAGCGCATTGGCGCGCCGGTAGGCATCGTGGCGGAACTTGAGGTCATCTTCCGGCTGGGCGACGATTTCCTCCAGCATCTTGAGGTTCAGCCGGCGGAACTGGTCTGCCCGCTCGCGCGCTTCGTAAGCCCCCACGCCCATGTGCTCCAGCGCACTGCGACCCAATGACAGCGCACTCTCGAAGGTTTCCCGCTCAGCCGCCTCCACGCCCATCTGCCGAAGGGTGATCAGGTGCCCCATGTCCCGCGCCCGCACGATCAACTGCAACGCGGGGAAGTGCTCCTGGGCCAGCCGGGTCAGCGTCAGGTTGTCTTCCCGATCGTCGATCGCATTGATCAGCACCACCGCTTGGGCCGCGCCGGCTGCGTGCAGCAGATCGAGGCGCGTGGCATCGCCATAAAAGACTTTCACGCCGAATTTGCGCAGCGTCTCGATGTTGTCAGGGTCGTGATCCAATACCACCACCTCGACGCCGCAAGACATCAACAGACGTCCGGCGATCTGCCCGAAACGCCCGAACCCGGCGATGATCACCCGTGGATTCTGCTGGTCGACGAGGTCGGATTCGCGTTTGTTTTTCTTGGCAACGGACTCGAACCGATCCAGCAACACGATCAGCAAAGGCGTCAGGCACATGGACAAGGCCACCGCCAGGGTCAGGCTCTTGCCCCATTGATCGGTCAAGATGCCGGCCACGGTCGCCGCACCAAACACCACGAAGGCGAACTCGCTGCCCTGGCCCAGCAACACCGCCTGCCAGGAGCGCTGGCCGGCGGGGACGTTGAGGAACCGGCCCGCCATCTTGATCACCAGCAGCTTGATCAGGATGAAACCCAGGGTCAGGGTGACGACTTTCAGTGGTGCGTTGATCAGGGTGCCGAAATCGATCGACATGCCGACACCGATGAAGAACAGACCCAACAGTAGGCCTTTGAACGGTTCAATGTCGCTTTCCAGGGCATGGCGGTATTCAGAGCTGGCGAGCAGCACCCCGGCGAGGAACGCGCCCATGGCCATCGACAAACCGGCCTCTTCCAGCAGAAAGCCGAAGCCGAACACCAGGAAAAGTGCGACGGCACTGAAAATCTCGCGCAAGCCTGAGCGTGCCGCGAAGCGCAGCAGCGGTCGCGTCACGTAGCGTCCCAACAGCACGACGATGGCGATGGCGGCGACGATTTTGCCAATCGATAACAACAGCGCCGTGCCCGAAGGCGTGTCGCCGTGGGACGACAACAACGGAATCATCGCCACCAGCGGAATCGCCGCGATGTCCTGGAACAGCAGCACGGCAAAGCTGCTGCGGCCGACGGCGGTGGCGGTCAGGTTGCGTTCGCTCATGGCCTGCATGGCGATGGCCGTGGAGGACAGGCTCAGGGTCAGGCCGACCAGCAGCGCTGCCGTCCAGTTCAGGCCAAGGGCCGTGCAGAACAAGCCAATGGCAGCGCCACAGGCGAGCATCTGCAGGGCGCCACCACCGAACACCATCTTGCGCAGGGCCCAGAGCCGTTTGGGGTCCAGCTCAAGGCCGATGATGAACAGCATCAGCACCACGCCGATTTCAGCAAATTCCAGAATGGCCTTTACGTCGGTAATCAGCTTCAGCCCCCATGGGCCGATGATGCACCCGGCTAGCAGGTAACCCAATACCGGACCCAGGCCAAACCGAACGGCAATCGGTACGATCAGCGTCGCCGAGGCCAGGTAGATCAGCATTTCAATCAGGCTGTGCGTCTCCATTTCAATCTTCCTTCCAGGCGGCCAGGCGAGCGCCATAGTGTTCGATTTGTGCGTGTTGGGCCTCAGGGTCGGCGGCATAGGCGCCATGCACGACCACCGGTTCCAGCCAGCGCATGCCGCAGTAAATGGCCGTGGCGTGGAGAGGTTGGGCCAGCGCCGCAAAATTGGGGTAGTCGGCGATCGCAAAATGCGCCTGATCGCCGCCCGTGGTGACGGCCCACAGCAGGCGCTTGTTCTTGAGGGCTGTGGCACCTTTACCGTAGGCCCAGCCGTGGGTGAACACCTTATCGATCCACAATTTCAGCAGGGGCGGTGTGCTGTACCAGTACATCGGGTGCTGGAGGACGACAAGTTCTGCTTGTTCCACCGCTCGCTGTTCCGCCTCGACGTCGATATCGAAGTTGGGGTAAAGCGCGTAGAGCGAACGTATGACCACGTCCGGGTTGGTCGACACTCGCTTGAGCATCTGCTGGTTGACCCGCGATTTGTCGGGGTAGGGGTGTGCATAAATGATAAGAATCATCGGTGAATTCCTTGGTTTGGCTCCGTCGATTCTTGTTTTTCGTGAGCGCGAGCGGTGGCTTGGAGCGGGGCGATACAAACAAGAGCGCCTTCCCGGAACAGGGTCCAGGCCGGAAAAACCGGACATCCTACCGAGGAAGGCGCTGATTGTTTAGAGCTGATCGATACCATCGAGGCTTCAGTCAAGCGGCAGCGAGACCCTGGCCTCCAACCCGCCAGCCCGTCGATTCCTCAGGGTCAGCGTCCCGCCATGCTCCAGCACCGTCGCCCGGGCCGCCGACAGGCCCAGCCCGACGCCGCCGGTGTGCTTGTTGCGCGAGCCTTCGATGCGAAAGAACGGCGTGAAGACCTGCTCAAGGTGTTGGGCGGCGATGCCGGGTCCGCGGTCCAGAATGCAAATGTCCACACGATTGGCGTCGGCCTCGAGTCGAACCGTCGGTGCGCCGCCATATTTGATTGCGTTGTCGATCAGGTTGACCAAGGCGCGCTTGATGCCGATGGGGCGGCCGACATACACGAAGCGTTGGGCACCTTCAAACGCGACCTCGGTACCGGCGTCCTTGAGGTCATCGACGATGGTGTGCAGCAACTCGGCCAGGTCGAACGCGGTGGCATGTTCCAGCCGGGCATCGTCGCGGAAGAATTCCAGGGCTGAATTGACCATCGCCTGCATCTCGTCCACGTCCCGGAACAAGCGCGATTGTTGTTCGGCATCCTCGATGAACTCCCCGCGCAAGCGCATGCGGGTCAACGGCGCGCGCAAGTCATGGGAGATGGCGGCGAGCATCTGCGTGCGGTCCTGTAGAAAATGCTTGAGCTGGGCCTGCATGGCATTGAAAGCGAGGATCGCCTGGCGGATTTCATGGGGGCCGATGACCGGAATCGGTGGCGCCTGGTGGTCGACGCCGAAGCGCCGGGCGCCTTCGGCAAAACGTTCCAGCGGGGCGGCCAGGTGCCGGGTGGCGATCAGCGCGACGATCAACGTCGAGAGCAGGATCAGGGCGATGATGATCCCGTTGCGCGCCCATTCCTCCAGCCCCCAACTGCGCGAGGGCACAGAGAAGATCACCCACGAATGGTCGGCTAACTCGATGATCACCGCGTAGCGTGCGTCGGGTTGATCGGCCGGCCAGTCGCCCGGTTCGTAGGCTTCGATCCTGGCGTCCGGCCGGCTCAATTGCTGGCGCAGCAACACCGAGCCCTCAATGAACTCCGGGTCGTCGATCACTGGCAACCGCGCCTCTTCACGTCGCTGTAACCATTGTGCGTTGAATGCCTGGTCGCTGGCGGCCTTGGCAATCGCGGGGCGTTGTTCGGGGGCGACGGAGTCAATGATGCGGGTGATGGCGGTGGCCTTTTCCATCAGGCCGGTTTCCATCAGGGGAGGGCGCGCCCAGGCACCGGCCAGCAGGCTGAACAGCTCATTGAGGGCCAACAAGGTCAGCATGGCGATCATGGTGGTCAGGGCGATCCAGCGCGCTACGGTGTCCCGTGGGCGCTGAGCGCGCGAGCGCGAGGGTTTCATCGCTTCACCACGTGGGGGCTGAACAGGTAGCCGCTGTTGCGCACGGTACGGATCATCGACGTACCCGTGATGTCGGTCTCCAACTTGCGCCGCAGGCGGCTGACCTGGACATCGATGCTGCGGTCAAATGCCTCGAAGGTTTCACCGCGCGCCAGGTCCAGCAACTGCTGGCGGGTCAGCACCCGGCGCGAGTGTTCGGCGAACACCAGCAGCAATTCGAACTCTCCGGCGGACAGCGGGATCATGACCTTGTCCGGTGAGCGCAGTTCGCGCCGGGTGACGTCCAGCTGCCAGTTTTCGAACTCCAGGATCGGTCGGGAGGAGTCCTTCAGCGTGTCCCTGGCTTCACCGGTGCGCCGCAGCACGGCACGCACCCGGGCCAACAGCTCCCGGGCGTCGAACGGCTTGGTCAGGTAATCGTCCGCCCCCAGCTCCAGGCCGACGACGCGGTCACTCAATTCGCCCATGGCGGTGAGCATGATGATGCCGACCGTGTGCTCGGCCCGCAGTCGTTGGCAGAGCACCAGGCCGTTGTCGCCCGGCAGCATGACGTCGAGGATGATCAGGTCCGGCACCCGCCGCTGTACCGCCTGCCACAACGCGTTGCCGTCGGCGGCCACATCCACGCTGTAGCCATGTTGTTCGAGGAACTTGCGCAAGAGGGCGAGGACTTCGAGGTCATCGTCCACCAGTAGTAAATGGCTCACGGTGGGCACGCAGGGTAATGAATACAGGGGGAATACTAGGGTCAATCCAGGGCCTGCGTCATATATTTCAATCCGGCAATAAAGTTGCGCTCGGGCAATATTCTGGAAATCTGCGGGCAAAAAAACGGCGGCAGGATGGCCCTCGATGTCAGTCAGTTAAAAACGAGTCAGCCCTGCACAAAACCTGTGGCGAGGGGATTTCTGTGGGAGCAAGGCTTGCTCGCGAAACAGGCGCCTCGATATTTGAAAGTCCGCGTCGCCTGCATCGCGGGCAAGCCTTGCTCCCACAGTAAGCGTCCTCCTCTTCACAAGAGCTGTGTCCGGCACCGTTTCTTTAGCTGATCGGTATCGCCTCCATTCCTCGCCGAGATCACCCTGTATGCCGATCACCCAGCCCGCTCCGTTGTTTGTTCGTTCCACCGTCGTGGTTGTACTGGCGGCACTCGCCAGCGGTTGCTCCAGCACACCGGCAGCAACGCCGGGGTCGTGTGAAAGCGCGACCTATACCGTTCATGATCCCGCAGAACCGGTCAACCGCGGCATCTTCGCCTTCAACCGAACCGTGGATGACTACGCGCTGGCCCCCGTTGCCCGTGGTTACCTCAAGCTGCCGGAGATGTTCCAGGCCGGCGTCCACAACTTCGTGGCGAACTTCGGCGAGCCCAAGGTGTTCATCAACGACCTGCTGCAAGGCAACGCACAACGCTCGGTCAACACACTGGGGCGGTTCGTCATCAACACCACCGCGGGCATCGTCGGGCTGATCGACGTGTCGGGCAAGCTGGGCATCGAGCATCACGAGGCCGATTTTGGCCAGACCTTCGGCGTCTGGAATGTCGCCCCCGGCCCCATCGTGGAACTGCCACTGCTGGGCAGCGCCAACCTGCGGGACGCGACGGGCAAAGTGCTGAGTTTTGCCGTCGATCCGTTCGGCGACAACAGCAGCACCGTCGACATCCTGGGTACGATCAACACCGTCGGCGGCGTTGTCGATGGCCGCGCCGAGGCATTGCCGCTGACCAACCAGTTGCAGACCCAAGCGGATTACTACGCGGCGCTACGCGATGCAACGGCGCAGCAGCGTGCCGATTTTGTCGCGCAAGGGAAGTTGGGGGCGGTGGTGCAGGACGACCCGCAATGCCAGGATGGAGCCGCTGCTGATGAGTAGCGAGGTGTTGGTCCTGCATCGGCGAATGCGCGCGCTCGATCCGGATGTGCTGCATTGCCGTGAGGTTGAACTGCGTTTGGCCGAGGATGGCCGCCACGTGCTGCTCAACCGTTATGTCGAGTTGTATCGCCATGAACAGGTCAGTTGGTGCGCCATCCAGCAGCATCGGGTGCCGTTGGCGCGGATGGTGCGCTGGCTGGTCGATAACGGCGAGCAGGTGAGGGATTAGTGGCAATTTGCTCCTGAATACAGCGGTATCTCGGGAGCGGATAGCCTTGAAACATTTTTACATAATTGCGCATTAATTATGGTTGTACGACGTCGTATCTAATATGTTCGACTGTGGCCGTTTCTCACAAAAAAAATAAACGGAGATTCCATCCATGACGAGCATTCCTTCCGCTGAAGGCCAGGCTGCGGCGTCCACGCAAGGCCGTTTCGTACGCCTGCTCAAGCTTCTCGGTCCCGGCATCATCGCGGTCCTTTCCTGGCTGGGTGCCGGCGACTTGATCACTTCATCCGTGGCCGGCGCGAATTATGGCTACGCGATGATGTGGGTGCTGGCGGTCTCTCTGCTGCTGCGCTACCTGATCGTCAACATCATCGCGCGCTTCCAGCTCTGCAATAACCAGGGCATGACCATCCTGCAAGGTTATGCCCAGCTCAATCCGTTTTTCGCCTGGTTCCTGCTGGTGTATGCGTTGCTCATGGGGCACCTGATGAACGCCTACATGATCAAGGGGGCTGGCGAAGCCCTGGCCATGTTGCTCAAGGTCGACTATCCACTGCTGTGTTCGGTGGCAGTGGTGTTGGCGGTGTGGATGCTCGTCGGGCGCAATATCTATTCGATGATCGAAGGCGTGATGAAAGGGCTGCTGGCGATCATGACGCTGGCGTTCCTGGCCCTGGCGGTGATGTCCGGCCCGGATGTCGCCGGCATCGTCAGAGGCACCATCGGCTTCAGTATCCCGCCCGATGAAGGGGTGCATGGCGCGCTGCTGGTGGCCGTCTCGGTAATCGGTGCGGTGGCCGGCTCGATCGCCAACTTCGTTCATCCGTATGTCATGCGCCAGAAGGGCTGGGTGGGGCCAGAACACAAGCGTATCCAGCGTAACGACCTGCTGTTTGCGGTGTTTGTCGGGATCATCATCAACCTGGCCATCTGGATCGTCGGTGCGGAAATCCTGCGACCCAACGGTATCGAGGTCAAAACCCTGGGCGATTTGGGCAAGGCCCTGGAAATATTCTTCGGTTCGATCGGTTGGTACGTGTTCTTCATCGGTGTGTTCGCCACGCTGTTCGCCAGCATCTCCGGCAAGACCACGGCGTTCCCGATGCTCATCACCGACGCCTTCCAGCATGTACGGCCCGGGCGCCGGGAGCGTTACGGCAAAGAGTTCCACCGTGACCCGATGCACAAATGGTTCATGCTGTTCATCCTCGTGACGCCACTGATCTGGTCGCTCCCCGGCATGCCGGACTTCGTCACGTTGACCATCGGCGTCAATGCGCTGAACATCATCGGCTTGCCGGTGATTTCCCTGGGCCTGCTGATCATGTCCAACCAGAAGTCCCTGCTGGGCAAGGAATACCGCAACAACCTGTTCGAAAACATCGCACTGATGTTTGCCACAGGCCTGGCGTTGTGGGTTGCGTTCCAGTTGGGGGTTGATCTGTTTACCTGAGGGCCGGCCATCTGCAACGTTCGGGGGGGCTGCTAGACTTTATCGTCCAGTCCCTTTCGGAGAACCGGAATGAATAATAAAAACAGGATCTGCCTCTGGTACGACGGCAACGCCCAGGCAGCGGCAGAATTCTACGCAAAAACCTTTCCCGACAGTGCGGTGAACGCCCTTTATCATGCCCCGAGCGATTATCCGTCGGGCAAGGAGGGCGATGTGATTACGGTGGATTTCACGGTGATCGGCATCCCTTGCATCGGCCTCAACGGCGGGCCGGTGTTCAAGCACAACGAGGCCTTTTCATTCCAGATTACAACTGAAGACCAGGCCGAAACGGACCGCTTGTGGAACGCGATCATCGACAACGACGGCCAGGCGAGCGCCTGCGGCTGGTGCAAGGACAAGTGGGGCTTGTCATGGCAGATCAGCCCTCGTGTGTTGCTTGAAGCGATCGCCAGTCCCGACAAAGCCGCCGCCAAGCGTGCCTTCGAGGCCATGATGACAATGACCAAGATCGACATTGCCGCGATTGAAGCGGCGGTGAAAGGCTAGCCGGCGAATCATCACCATCATTTTCTTGTGGGAGCGGGCTTGCTCGCGAAGGCGGTGGGTCAGTCAACCTCAATGCTGATTGATCCGACGCCTTCGCGAGCAAGCCCGCTCCCACAGTTGTTTTGTGGTGTCTTCGATTGCTCGGCCTGTCCACATCCCCTTGTGGGAGCGAGCCTGCTCGCGATGACGGCGGCACAGCCAACACCATGCAAGCTGACCTACAGGGTGGCCTCAGGCACCCTGGCAATCACCTTGATCTCGAACTGAAACCCATACAGCCACGTCACGCCCACCGCCGTCAGCGTCGGATGCGGTGCGTTGCCCCAGAACTCGGGCACGACGCTCCAGACCCGTTCGAAGATCGATTCGGGATCGACCATGAACACCGTGACGTCCACCACATCATCAAAGCTGCAATCGGCCGCGGCGAGTATCGCCTTCAGGTTGTTGAATGCCAGCCGAACCTGAGCTTCCAGGTCGGGCTCTGGCGAACCGTTTTCGGTGCTACCAACCTGTCCCGAGACGAACAGAAAACCATTGGAACGAATCGCCGGCGAATAGCGATTGCGCTCATAAAGTGCCTGGCGTCCGGGCGGGAAAACCACATCGCGCTGTGTCATCAATACCTCCATCAAAGAGTGGGTTCCAAACGATGAACTCACTCTAGGGGCTTGTGTCCAGGCGATAAACGAGCAACCTTGGCGATCACTGTTTGTAAAATCCAAACAATCGGATCGATACCCGAGGCACAAATGGATCGTTTTGATGCGATGCAAGCGTTCGTTCGAGTCGTGGAGGCGGGCAGCTTCACCAAGGCGGCTGAAACCCTGCACATGAGCAAGACCACCGTGACCCAACTGGTGCAGCAGCTCGAAGCACGGTTGCGGGTCAAACTGCTCAACCGCACCACGCGCAAGGTCAACGTCACCGCCGACGGCGCGGCTTATTACGAGCGGGTGATCCGGCTGCTGGCCGACATGGACGATGCCGAGACCAGCGTGTCCGGTGCCCAGGCGTTACCTCGCGGGCGCCTGCGGGTGGACGTGCCGAGTCCGCTGGCGACAATGATCCTGATACCAGCCTTGCCGGCGTTCTACGCGCGATACCCGGACATCCAGATCGACATGGGCGTCAGTGATCGCATCGTCGACATGCTCGATGAAAACGTCGATTGCGTGGTGCGCGGCGGTGAGTTGAGGGATCAGTCGCTGGTCGCCCGACGCGTTGGCGATCTCGCCCTCGGCGTTTTCGCCGCGCCGAGTTACCTGGCACGGTTTGGCCTGCCCGCGCACCCGCGTGAACTGGAGGATTCGCACCATCGCACCGTGGGTTTCCTGTGGGCACGCACCGGCAAATCCTTGCCCTACGCCATGCGCCGTGACGGTGAGCTGCTTCACGTCAAAGGACGCTACGCACTGGCCATCGACGACGGCAACGCCTACCTCGCGGCCGGTTTGGCAGGGTTGGGCGTGCTCTGGCTGCCCAGGTACATGTCCAGGCCTCATGAAGCGCAGGGCGGGTTGGTGCCGCTGTTCGAAGACTGGCACCTCGAGCCGATGCCGCTGTATGTGGCCTATCCCCCGAACCGGCACATCAGCGCCAAGTTGCGGGTGTTTATCGATTGGGTCGTGGAACTGATGGCGCAACATGCGCCGGTTGACGCCAAGGGAAGAGCGCGATGATCGCCGAAGGACTCGTTGTTCTGCTGGACTACACCCTGTATCTGCTGCCGGGCCTGGCGCTCTTCGGCCTCTGGTTCGCGTTGACGCCCAAGACCCAGACAGCGTTGCGTATCGTGATTGTGCTATTGGCATTCGTGTTGATGCGCGACGCGATGACGCCCTTGGGCATGTGGTCCCTGAACGGCGATCTGCAGATTGGTTTTCTGGCCAACCCGTTCGTGCTGGTGATGTTGGGTGTTTCGTCGCTGCTGTTGGTCGCGTTGAGCGCGCGCCTGTTGCCGGACTTGTGGCAACTGGTCGTTCTATTCAAAGGCAATCGACTGGCGGGCCTGGCCATGGGCGTCGCCGTGGGCTGCCTGATCGGTTTGCCGCTGCGGATTTATCAAGGGGCTGAAACGGCGATTCCAGGTTATTGGCCCTGGCTACTCGGCATGGCGGTGCTGGCCTACGGGGCCAATGCCCTGGAAGAAGTGCTGTTTCGTGGTTTCTTGCAGGGTTACCTCGAACTGCATGTCAGCGCCCTGCGAGCAGCGCTGATCAGTGCCGTGGCGTTTTCTGCGCTGCATGCTTTTCTCGCCTTGAGCGTTACCCAACTCGGTTGGACGGTTTTGCTTTTTACGCTGATTGAAGGCCTGGCTTGCGGGCTCGTTCGTATGCGCTACGGCGTCGTGGCATCGACCGCTACCCATGGGACGGCGATATTGCTGATTGCGGTGCCGATGGTGGGACACTAGCGTTGCGCTTGAGCGCTTGACCTCTTTCACCTACTCACTTAGTTTGCCGCCGTCATTGGAAGGCAGCGGATTTTTTGCGCTGCGAGAGGAGTATGCATGGACGCGTTGATGATGGAGCTAAAGAAGTTTCTCGAGAGCTTGATTGGTGAAATTTATCTTGGTTTGCTGTTGGTAAGCTTGTTGGTGATTTTAATTGCCATGAAAGTAAAACCCTCTAAAGTCGCTTCGTTGTTTGTATGGGGCTTTAGTATTCCGCTTGCCTTTTTTTGTTATGTTGTTTGGATTTATGCAAGTGGACCTGAAAGCTGGAACTGGGTGATATTCCTTTTTGAATTGCTGGCGCTTTCGCAAATCGGCTGGTTAGGCGGGGCATTGGTGCTTGTCGGGGTGTTGATCAAAGCAAATGCTTTGAAGAAAGTTGGGGTGTGGCTGTCCATTGGCTCGGTTGCTTTTCATGGTCTTTTTCTAATTCTTATGTACATCTCTGGATCTGGCTCTTAAAGGTCTCGTGGTGTGATTTGTCTTGGATGTCTGGGTTTTTATGGGCTGTTTGTGCTTTCGCCGGCTTGGACTTATTTGTTATCCAGACCGGGTGTTTATTCGATTCTTAAATAAGAAGTGGCTTGAAAATGGAGAGGCGATCTCCCGGTGGTCGTGTAGCTGCTATGTTCATAACCACTGATAACGGCCCTCTGCGAGGGCACTTGGACGGTTTAAACGTTTGTGGAGGAGACTCACCATGGACCGATTCACCGGCGGATGCCTGTGCGGCAACGTTCGTATCCAAGCCTCGGGGCGTCCGTATCGCGTAGGCCTCTGCCACTGCCTCGACTGTCGCAAGCATCACGGCGCGCTCTTCTACGCTGCCGCCGTGTTTCCCCAGGATGCCGTGACGATCGAAGGTGAAACACGGGACTACGCCGGACGCTTTTTCTGTCCCCGCTGCGGTTCGTCGCTGTTCGCCCGCTCGGGTGACGAAATAGAAGTGCACCTCGGCACGCTGGACGCCCCCGATCAACTGATGCCCACCTACGAAAGCTGGACCGTGCGCCGTGAGGCCTGGCTGCCGGCGTTTCCGTTCACCCGACACTACGAACATGATCGCGAGGGGACGGGGCGGGCTGAGGAGTAGGGCGGTCATTCGAAGCCCACAATCGCCTTGATCTCCAGATACTCCTCAAACCCGTGAACCCCATACTCACGGCCATTGCCCGAACGCTTGTAGCCACCGAACGGTGCCATAGGGTTCCACGCCGGGTAGTTCAACAGCACTTGCCCTGCGCGGATACGCGACGCAACGGCGCGCGCAAGCTCAAGGTCCTGGCCCTGGACGTGCGCGCCCAGCCCATAGACGGTGTCGTTGGCGATGGCGACGGCTTCATCCACCGTGTCATAGGCAATGATGCACAGCACCGGGCCGAAGATTTCTTCCTGGGCGATGCGCATGGCGCTGTCGACTTGCGAGAAAACCGTGGGGCGGGTGTAGAAGCCTTGTTCAAAACCCTCCGGGCGCCCTGGGCCACCGCAGACAAGCTTGGCCCCTTCATTCATGCCCACTTCGATCATGGCTTGCACGCGATTGAACTGGGCCTCGTTGGCGATGGGGCCGAGGATCGTTTCTTCCGATTGTGGAACACCGACGATGATCGCGTTGGCGGTGGCGGCGGCCAACGCCTCGACTTCCGCCAGGCGATTCCTTGGCACGATCATTCGGGTCGGTGCGCTGCACGATTGGCCGACGTTGCGAAATGCCGACATCACGCCCGGCGGCACGGCCTTGGCGAAGTCGGCGTCGGGCAACAGTACATTCGGGGACTTGCCGCCCAACTCTTGGGTAACGCGCTTGACCGTAGGGGCGGCCGCCTGGGCCACCAGTGCGCCGGCGCGGTTCGAGCCGGTGATGGAGATCAGGTCGATGTCGGGATGCGCCGCCATGGCCGCGCCGACCTCGGCACCGCTGCCGTTCACCAGGTTGAAGACGCCGGCAGGCAGGCCTGCGTCATGCACCAATTGCGCGAAGAGAAGGGCGCTCAGGGGCGACAGTTCGCTGGGTTTCAACACCACCGTGCAACCGGCGGCAATCGCTGGGGCGACTTTGGCGGTGATTTGGTACAGCGGCCAGTTCCACGGCGTAATGAGGCCGCAGACGCCGATGGGTTCGCGTTGAATGGCCGTGCCATGCTCAATTTTCTGGAAGGTGTAAGTGGATAGCACATCGCGGGCCACCCGAACGTGTTCGGCGGCCAGCGGCACTTGCATGGCCCGTGCGAAGCCGATGGCCGCGCCCATTTCCAGCGAGAGCGCCTGGGCCAGTTCTTCTTTGCGTTCAAGGATCAGCCCATGGATCTTTCCCAGGATCGCCACGCGCGCTTGCACCGAAGTGGCGGACCAGTCGGGAAATGCTGCGCGAGCCGCCGCGACGGCGCGGTCAACGTCTTCGCCGGACCCTCGGGCGACCTCGGCAATGACTTGCTCGGTGGCGGGATTGACCACGGGCAGCGTGGCCGGGTATGCCGGAGACTGCCAGTCACCATTGATATAAAACTGCTGGGACGTGGGCGGGGTGTTCAAAAAGGGGGTGGTCATCCAACGGGCTCCCATAGAGCGGTGATAGCACTGCCGGCGACAGATCCTGAGGCCGTTTTCTTCTCGATAAACTAACAAAGCGGCCGGGATGGGATATGCCGTTCTCAAGCCTGGCAAAGAAGAATCTGCTGTATCTGCGGGGTTAACTTGGCAAAAAAAGTGGCAGCATCCGTCCGAGGCAAAAAGGGCGTCCAGTCGCTTGTGTCATATGAGTCTGCCGGTGCCAGGCGTGCTCATCTGAGGCATTGTCAGGGCGGTCGGTTCGGTAAACCTGCGAATATCAAAAGGGCTGATCAGGGTGCGGGTGCTGCCGGTGCTGATCAGCTCGGCCATGACGTCGCCGACGCCCGGGCCGAGCTGGAAGCCATGCCCGCAGAACCCAAAGGCATAGAACAATCCCTTGACCTTGCCGCTTGGCCCCATGATCGGCAGCGAGTCTGGCGTATAGCTTTCGATGCCGCTCCACACCCGGATAATGTTGAGATTCGCCACCCCGGGCAGCAGGCGGCTCATCTGCTGCATCTGGTTGAGCAGGCTCTCGGGCTTGAAGTAGGCGCGACGGTTGATCATGTCCGGTTTGCAGCGGTTGCCGCCGCCGATGATGAGGTTGCCTCGGGGGATCTGCCGGAAATAAATCACCTCTTCCTTTATCTTGGTGAACACGCCGATCACGGTCGGCAAGGCATAGGGCACCGGTTCGGTGACCGACATCTGTGGGCCATTGGCTTCCAACGGCACCGCTTCGTCGAATTGTTCGGCCAGCTTCGCCCCCCAGGCGCCCGCCGTGATCAGCAGTTGCTCAGCGATGAATAGCTGGCCGTCGGTGGTGGTCACGTGGAATTGGTCATTCACCTTTTGTACCGCGGCGACCTCTGTTCGCTCGCGGATGCTGGCCCCGGCCCGTGTCGCCGCGCGGGCAAATGCCGGGGCTGCCAGGCGCGGGTTGGCGTGGCCGTCGTGAGGGGCGTACGAGCCGCCCTTGACCTGCGCGCCGAGGAACGGGAAGCGCGCGTGCAACGCCTTGCCGGTGATGATCTGCAAGTCCAGCTCACGGGCTTCGGGGGCGGCGGCGTAGGCTTCAAGCTCGGCGATTTCGTCCTCGCGATAACAGACGCGCATATGGCCGCTGGGGATGAATTCCAGGTCATCGCCAATCAACTCGGGGAGCCGTTTCCACAACCCGTACGAGCGATTCGACAGTTCCAGTTGACCGAGGAATCGCCCTTGGCGGCGCACGTTGCCGAAATTCACCCCACTGGCGTATTGGCCGATCAGGTCGCGTTCCAACAGGGTCACCGAGTGCCCACGCTGGCGCAGGAAAAACGCCGACGCCGACCCCATGATGCCGCCGCCGATAATCAAGACGTCGCTTTTTTGTGCCTTCATGATGTTCCCTCGAAAATCCTCGACAGCGATTCAATAGCAATACAAGACCTGACCAAACCCCAACCCCAACCCCAGCCCCCCTGTGGCGAGGGGATTTATCCCCGCTGGGCTGCGCAGCAGCCCCAAGCCAGGCGACTCGGCGTGCCAGGAAGATTGAGTTCACTGTTTTAAGGCTGCTGCGCAGCCCCGCGGGGATAAATCCCCTCGCCACAGGTTCATCTCATGCCGTTGGGAAGGGGCGCGCACGGGCCAGCGCTTCGATTTCGATCAGGTACCCATGGTGCAAGGCCGGGACGGGCACCACCGCGCGCGCAGGCCGGTGTTCGCCGAGATAGCGGGCGTAGATCCGGTCGAAAGCCGGCCAGTGTTCGATGCCGGCGACATAGACCGTCACTTTCAGCAGGTCGCTGGGGCTGCAACCTGCCGCGCCGAGAATCGCCATCAGGTTGTCCAGGGCGATGATGGCTTGCACTTCGAACGGTTGGTCGACGCTGTGGCTGCCATCGGCGCGCACTGGCAGTTGTCCGGACACGTACAAGACGCCCTGGTGCAAAACCGCTTGAGCGTAATGTCCGCCCGCAGCGGCCGCCTGGGTTGTGTGAATCAACTCGATTTCACCAGCCATGCAGACGACTCCAGGTGTGCACCGCGCCCGAGGCATCGCAGGCGTGGTAATCAGGGAATTGCGCACCGGTGGCGCAGGCGTGGTTGGGCAGGATGCGCAGGCGACTGCCGATGGGAAACCGCTCGGTGATATCGATGTCCCCGGGGCTGGAAAGGGTGACGATGCCGTGTTCCTGGTTGGCGCTGGTGAGCAGCGCGCCCTCGATCCAGTCACCGGCTTCGCTGCACACCTGCCCATAGCCGAAATCCGTTTGCTGGCGCTGCGTACCTCGATCACGACTCATGGCCATCCAGCCGGCATCGGTGATGATCCAGCCTTTGTCCGGCTGGTGACCGATGACCGTGGTTAGCACGCTCAAGGCCAGCTCGTCCGCCTGGCAAACACCGATGTTGTGCATCACCAGGTCGAAGAACACATAGACGCCGGCGCGCACTTCAGTGACGCCTTCCAGGCTTTGCGCCGAAAGTGCCGTGGGTGTGGAGCCGATGCTGACCTCGGGGCAGGCCAGCCCGGCTGCACGGATGCGTTGGGCGGCGCTGACGCAGAGGTGGCGTTCTTGTTCGGCCAAGGCTTGCAGCGCTTGGGGGGTGTCGAGCTCGTAGCTGGACCCGGCGTGGGTCATGACGCCGCACAACTGCATGCCGCCTTCGCTGAGTTGCCGGGCGATGTCGACAAGTGCATCGTCTTCAACGCGCACGCCGGACCGATGGCCATCGCAATCGATCTCGATCCAGACCTCGAAACGTTCGTCGTGCTGCCTGCCGAAATCGACGATGGCCTGCGTCGCCGCCAGGCTGTCGGTCAAGATGCTCAAGCGGCAGCCCTTACGCCGCAGCGTCAGGGCCTGGGCCAGTTTGCCGGGCGCCATGGACACGGCATAAAAGATGTCGTGGATGCCGGCGGCGAAGCAATGCTCGGCTTCCTTGAGGGTCGACACGGTGATGGCGCTGGCGCCTGCTGCAAGCTGCGCCTGAACCACCGGCAGGCATTTGCTGGTCTTGATGTGCGGGCGCAAACGCACGCCCAAGGCGTCCATGCGGTGTTGCATGCGTTGGATATTGCGCTGCATTCGCGGCACGTCGATGAGCGCGACCGGGGTATCGAGGGAAGCAATTGAGACTGGCATGAACGAGGCTCGCGGGTAAAAGACAGGCTCGACTCTACTCAGTCATCGTAAAGCCGTGGTTCAATGCGCTGTCATCAATCATTAAGTTGAACTGAATGATCAGCCTCGAAGACCTGCGCATGGCCGTGACGCTGGCACGCTGCGAATCGTTGAGCGCCGCTGCCAGGGCCCTCAATGTCTCGCCGCCAGCGCTGTCCATGCGCTTGCGCAAACTGGAGACACTCCTGGGCCTGACCTTGGCCAATCGCGACGCCCGGCGGCTGAGCCTGACCGCCGACGGCGAGCGTTTCTCGCGCCAGAGTGCGCTGTTGCTGGAACAGCTGGAAGCGCTTCCCGAATCGTTCAGGCAGCAAGACGATCAACTGGCTGGCACCCTCAGGCTGGCGGCACCGTTCGGCTATGGACGCCAACGCCTCGCGCCGCTGCTGGCCCGTTTTGCCAGGTTGCATCCGCAGCTGTGCCTGCATCTGGATCTACGGGAAACGCCCTGGCCTGACCGTCATGACAGCGATGCGGTGATTCACATCGGTCACCTGAGCGACAGCCAATGGGTCGCCCGACCCCTCACGCAAAATGACCGTTGGCTGTGCGCGAGTCCCGCTTACCTGGAGCAGAACGGCACACCGCTAGTGCCGGAGCAACTCGCCGAGCACCGCTGCATCTGTATTCGTGAAAACGATGAAGATGTCACCCTGTGGCACCTGCGCAATGCGCACGGGCGCAAGACCCTGCGGATCAAGCCTGCCTTGTTGAGCAACGATGGCAGCGTGGCCCGACGCTGGGCCGAACAGGGCCTGGGGCTGGTGCTGCGTTCGCAATGGGACGTCAGCAAAGCCATCACCGACGGCCGCCTGGTACGGGTGCTCGCCGATTGGCAATTCGACAGCGCCCCCATCAACCTGCTGGTGCCCTCGCGCAAACTGCGCAGCGCGCGGGTGCAGGCGTTGGTGAGCTTCCTGGAGGCCGAACTGAAGGTCTGAATAGGGCACTGTTCCTACTGAACCACCGCCATCGCGAGCAGGCTCGCTCCCACAGTGGATCGGCGGCGTTCCTCGAACCTGTGTCCACCACCCCCCCTGTGGGAGCGAGCCTGCTCGCGAAGACGCCAGCCCATTCACCACACCTGCAAGCAGACCCACCGCTTTCGCGAGCAGGCTCGCTCCCACAAAGGATCGGCGGCGGTCCTTGAACCTGTGTCCACCACCAACCCCCTGTGGGAGCGAGCTTGCTCGCGATGACGGCAGCCCATTCACCACACCTGCAAGCAGACCCACCGCTTTCGCGAGCAAGCCCGCTCCCACAAAGGATCGGCGGCGGTCCTTGAACCTGTGTCCACCACCATCCCTCCTGTGGGAGCGAGCCTGCTCGCGATGACGGCAGCCCATTCACCGCGGATGCTGAAGCTGCTGCGCCAAGCGTAGATTCTGCCGAAAACAACGCTTTGCAGAGTCGTTTAGCGCACCATAACTGTCCGCAAACCCAAAGAAACACGGCGCGACGCCCACGCCTGGAGCATCCCGCAAAGTCTGCTGAGCGAGCCCCGCAAAACGGTGGTTTGTACCAAGCGGCCGGTATTTTTAACGATTTATCCACGGTCTCATGGTGTTGTAATGAAAACGTGATGCAGCGTTGCACCGATGCCTCACGAAAGGCGCCATCGTTCGCCTCGTCGAGCCTTCAACAACAATCCAGGACCGCACTCATGAGCTTTCTTCGACCCAAGTACATCACCTTCGACTGCTACGGCACGTTGACCAATTTCCAGATGGGCACCATGACCCGCGAGCTGTTCGCCGACCGTGTCGATGCCGGGCAGATGGACCAGTTCGTCAAGGATTTCTCCGCTTATCGCCTGGACCAGGTGATGGGGGACTGGCGGCCCTATGATGAAATCATCAAGACCTCCCTGATGCGGGTCTGCAAGCGTTGGGGCGTCGAATATCGTGGCGAAGGCCAGCTCTATTACGACGCCGTGCCAACCTGGGGCCCTCACGCCGATGTACCGGCGGGCCTGTCGAAAATCGCCGACAAGATCCCCCTGGTGATTTTTTCCAACGCGATGGACGAGCAGATCATGTCCAACGTCGACAAGCTCGGCGCACCTTTCCATAAAGTCTTCACGGCCCAGCAGGCCCAGGCCTACAAGCCGCGCCTGGCCGCCTTCGAATTCATGCTCGATAACCTTGGCTGCGGACCGGAAGACGTCCTGCATGTGTCGTCGAGCTTCCGCTACGACCTGATGTCGGCCCACGACATGAAGATCAAGCACAAAGCCTTCGTCGCCCGCGGTCATGAACACCCGGCCAACGCAGCCTTTGGCTACCACCAGATCCCGGACATCGGCGGGTTGCCCGCTCTGGTCGGGCTCTGAGTCTCGACGCACGCTTGAAGGCGAAAGGGGTTAGACATGGGCAGTGAGTCCTATTGGCTCGACACCGCACCGGCGTTCACCGGTGCTCAGCTCGGCGGATTGCCCGGGCAGGTCGATGTCGCCATCGTCGGTGGCGGCTTCACCGGTCTGGCGGCGGCGCGGGCCCTGGCCTTGAAGGGGGCCAGCGTGGCGGTGCTGGAAGCGGGCAGGGTGATTGGCGAGGCGTCAGGGCGCAACGGCGGGCATTGCAGTACCGGCGTGGCCCAGGATTACGCGGCACTCACCGCCAGCCTCGGTTCCGACAAGGCTCGGGCGTATTACCAAGCCTATGAAAGCGCCGTGCAGAGCGTCGTGACGCTGGTGGAGCAAGAGCAGATTGCTTGCGACCTCAAGCGCAACGGCAAGCTCAAGCTGGCTGCCAAGCCGATGCACTACGAAGGGTTGGCGCGCACCTGTGAATTGATCCGCAAGGAAGTCGATGCCGAGGTCGAGTTGCTCTCGGCCCAGGAGACGCGGGCGGAAGTCAATTCGGCGCAGTTTCACGGCGGCCTGTTGCAGCGCAATGGCGTGCAGATGCATGTCGGGCGTTTCGGCGTCGGCCTGGCGCAAGCGGCCGCCCGTCACGGTGCGTTGATCTTCCAGGGCGTGGCGGTGCAGGACTGGAAGGCCAGTGCCGGCGGCTATCGAGTCAACACCAGCAAAGGGGCGCTGCAAGCCTCGCAGATCCTGCTGGCGACCGGTACCTGTCAGCAGGGTGGTTTGGGCTGGTATCGGCGGCGGATCGTGCCGGTGGGCAGCTTCGTGATCGCCACCGAGGTCCTGCCCCAGGCGCTGATCGACAGCTTGCTGCCGGCCCGGCGTTCCTATGTCACCAGCCGCATGATCGGTAACTACTTTCGCCTGACCCCGGACAACCGCCTGCTGTTTGGCGGCCGTGCGCGGTTCGCCATGTCCGACAGCGTGTCCGACGCCAAGAGCGGCAAGGTGCTGCAAGGGGCGATGGTGCAGATGTTCCCGCAGTTGGCGAACACTCGGATCGACTATTGCTGGGGCGGCCTGGTGGACATGACCTCCGATCGCCTGCCCCGGGCCGGCCAGCATGGCGGGGTTTACCACTCCATGGGCTACAGCGGCCACGGCGTGCAGATGTCGGTGCACATGGGGCAGGTCATGGCCGAGGTCATGGCCGGCAGGGTCGAGGCCAACCCTTGGCGCGAACTGGACTGGCCGGCCATTCCCGGGCACTTCGGCAAGCCTTGGTTTTTGCCGCTGGTCGGCGCGTATTACCGCTTGCAGGACTACCTGCACTGAGTTTCACCGCGTTGTTTGGCGTTTCAACCACGTTGCGTTAATGCACGTAATCGAGCCCTATCATTTTCCGAAAGGTAGAACTGACATGAGTGACACTAAAAACGGCATCAAAGACCAGTTGATCACCGGTACAGAAAGTCTGCGTGTTTTCGAAGGGCTCAACCGCGGCATGTCGCGCCGCCATGCATTGCAGATGCTCGGACTGGCCGGTGTGGCCGCAGCGGGTGCCGGCAGCCTGTTCGGCACCGCCGGCAAGCTGCTTGCCGATGAGCAGGCAAGCCCCGGCAAAGGCAAGCCCGGCGGGCGTATCCGGGTCGCCGGTATCTCCAGTTCCACCGCCGATACCCTGGACCCGGCCAAAGGCTCATCGTCCACGGACTACGTGCGTCACTACATGTTCTACAACGGCCTGACGCGTTTCGACAGCCACATGGTGCCGCAACTGGAACTGGCCGAACGTATTGACACCACCGACGCCACGCTCTGGGTGATTACCCTGCGCAAGGAAGTGACCTTCCACAACGGCAAGGGCCTCACCGCCGCCGACGTGGTGTTTTCCCTGATGCGTCACAAAGACCCGATCACCGGTTCCAAGGTCTTGCCGCTGGCCGAGCAGTTTGCCGAGGTCAAGGCCACCGGCACCCATGAAGTGCAGATACGCCTGAGCGGCCCGAATGCCGAGCTGCCGTCGATCCTGGCCATTTCCCACCTGTTGATCGTCCCCGAGGGCACCAGCGACTTCAACCAGGGCATCGGCACCGGCCCGTTCAAGGTCAAGGAGTTCAAGCCTGGTGTGCGTTCCATCGGTGCGCGCAATACCAACTACTGGAAGCCTGGCCTGCCGTACCTGGACGAGATCGAATTCATCGGCATCGGTGACGAGCCGTCACGGGTCAACGCGTTGCTGTCGGGCGACGTGCAGATCATCAATGAGGTCAACCCGCGCTCGACCACGCGCATCAAGGACAGCACCACCCATCGCGTGGTGGACTCGCCGTCGGGTAACTACACCGACCTGATCATTCGCCAGGACCAGCTGCCCGGCCAGAGCCCGGAGTTCACCGAGGCGATGAAACTGCTGCTGGACCGCGAACAGGTCAAGTCGGCGATCTTCCGGGGTTTCGCCAGGGTCGGCAACGACCACCCGATTGCGCCCGGCGCCCGTTTCTACAACGCCGACCTGCCGCAACGGACCTACGATCCGGAGAAGGCCCGTTTCCTGCTGAAGAAGGCCGGCATGGAAAGCATCAGCATGCCGGTGATGTGCTCGCCAGCCGCCACCGGTTCGGTCGACGTTGCCGTGCTGCTGCAGCAATCGGCCAAGGAGGCCGGGCTCAAGCTCAACGTCAACCGCCTGCCGAGCGACGGCTACTGGTCCAACCACTGGGCCAAGCACCCGCTGAGCTTCGGCAACATCAACCCGCGTCCTAACGCCGACATGCTGTTCTCGCAGTTCTTCCAGTCGACGGCGCCGTGGAACGAATCCGGCTGGAAAAACCCGCAGTTCGACCAGTTGCTGATCCAGGCTCGCGGTGAAACCGATGAAGCCAAGCGCGGCAAGATGTACGCGGATATGCAGACCCTGGTGCATAACCACAGCGGCATCGGCATCCCGGTATTCATCAGCAACATCGATGGCGTCGACCAACGCGTCAAAGGTTATGGCACCAACCCGCTGGGCGGTTTCATGGGCTATATGTTCGCCGAGCAAGTCTGGCTTGACGCTTGATGCGTGTGGTCTGGCGGCGTGACATGGCACAAGGGGTAGGGCGATGAATAGCAACACACTTTGGTTGATCGGCCGGCGCCTCGGCGCTGCGGTCGTGACCCTGTTGATCGTATCGATGGTGGTGTTCGCCATTACGGCGGTGTTGCCGGGAGACGCGGCGCAACAGTCCCTTGGACAGTTCGCCACGCCTGAGCAAGTGGCGGCCCTGCGGGTGAAGATGGGCCTGGACCAACCGGGTGTGTTGCGCTACCTGCACTGGTTGATGAGCCTGCTCAGCGGTGACATGGGCGTGTCGATCTCCAACGCCACGCCGGTCAGCGAGTTGATGGCTGGCCGGGTCCCCAACACCCTGATGCTGGCGGCGGCCACGGCGCTGGTGTCGGTGCCGGTGGCGTTGATCCTGGGCATCGGCTCGGCGATGGGGCGAGGGGGACGCATCGACGGCTTCCTGAGCTTCTTCACCCTGACGATGGTGGCGGTACCGGAGTTCCTGGTTGCCACCCTTGCGGTGCTGATTTTCGCGGTAAACCTGGGCTGGCTTTCGGCGCTGTCCTATTCCAGCGAGATCACTTCGCCGCTGCAATTCATGCGCACCTATGCCTTGCCGGTGATGACCCTGTGCTGCGTCATCGTCGCGCAAATGGCGCGCATGACCCGGGCAGCGGTGATCGATCAACTCGACAGCCCCTACGTGGAAATGGCCCGTCTCAAGGGCGTGAGCCCGGTGCGGGTGGTGCTGCGCCATGCCTTGCCCAATGCCATCGGGCCGATTGCCAATGCCATCGCCCTGAGCCTGTCCTATCTGTTGGGTGGGGTGGTGATCGTCGAGACGATCTTCAACTATCCCGGCATCGCCAGCCTGATGGTCGATGCCGTGACCAACCGCGACATGGCGCTGGTCCAGGCCTGCACCATGCTGTTTTGTACGGCGTACCTGGTGTTGGTGCTGGTGGCTGACCTGTGCGCGATCCTGTCCAATCCGAGGCTGAGAAACCAATGAACAATCTCATTGTGAAATCCCCGCCTGCGGCGCCCGAACTGGCCTTGGGCAAGGTGTCGCGCAAAACCCCCTGGCTCGGCCTGATCGGCGCCGCGATGTGCGTGATCTGGTTGCTGGTGGCGATCTTCGGGCCATGGCTGGCACCCCACCCGGTGGGGGAAGTGGTCTCCGATAACGTCTTCGACAACTTCAGCGCCACGTATCCATTGGGCACCGATTATTTGGGCCGCGACATGCTCAGCCGCATTCTCGTGGGGGCGCGCTTCACGGTGGGCCTGGCGTTGGTGGCGGCAGTACTGGCCAGTGGGCTGGGCACCAGTTGCGCGCTGCTGTCGGTGGTTTCGCCGAAGTGGCTGGATGAACTGATCAGCCGCCTGATGGACGCCTTCATTTCGATCCCGAGCAAGATGCTCGCGCTGATCATGGTCTCGGCGTTCGGCTCGTCGGTGACCCTGTTGATTTGCACGGCGGTGCTCAGCTTTACCCCGGGGGCGTTTCGTATCGCCCGCAGCATGGCGGTGAACATCGAGGCCCTGGAATACGTGCAAGTGGCCCGCACCCGTGGCGAACGCCGGCTGTACATCGCCTGTGTGGAAATCCTGCCGAACATGCTCAACCCGGTGCTGACCGACCTGGGCTTGCGTTTCGGTTTCATCGTCCTGCTGCTCAGCGGCATGAGCTTCCTCGGCCTGGGCGTGCAGCCGCCGGATGCCGACCTGGGCTCGCTGGTGCGGGAAAACATCGGCGGCCTCAACCAGGGCGCGCCGGCCATTGTGATTCCGGCCCTGGCCATCGGCACCCTGACCATTGGCGTCAATCTGTTTATCGACCGCTTGTCTTCGCGGCGCAACCGACGTACGGGAGGCCATTGATATGAGCCAATTGATCCGAGTCGAGAACCTGCGCGTGGTCGCCTGTGGCGAGCGCAGCGAGGTGGAGATCGTCAAGGGCGTGAGTTTCTCCCTGGAGAAAGGTGAAGTGCTGGCGCTGATCGGCGAGTCCGGTTCGGGCAAGACCACCATCGCCCTGGCACTGCTCGGTTATGCCCGGCGCGGTTGCCGCCTGGCCGGTGGCGTGGTGCAGATTGGCGAGCACGACATGCTCGCCTTGAGTGAGCGCGAGCTGCAAGGCCTGCGCGGCAATCGGGTGTCGTACATCGCCCAAAGCGCCGCGGCGGCGTTCAACCCGGCCAAGAAACTCATCGACCAAGTGGTGGAAGGGGCGTTGATCCATGGCCTGGGCAGCCGGGCCGTGCTCGAAGCCAAGGCCATCGAACTGTTCCGCGACCTGGCGCTGCCCAACCCCGAATGCATCGGTCAACGCTATCCCCATCAAGTGTCCGGTGGGCAACTGCAGCGGGTGATGGCGGCCATGGCGCTGATCAGCGATCCACTGCTGGTGGTGCTCGATGAGCCGACCACGGCCCTCGATGTGACCACCCAGATCGACGTGCTGCGCGCCTTCAAGCGGGTGGTGCGGGAACGTGGCGCGACGGCGGTCTACGTGTCCCACGACCTGGCCGTCGTGGCGCAGATGGCCGACCAGATCGTGGTGCTCAACGGCGGGCAGATCTTCGAACAGAGCGCCACCGCGCCGCTGCTCAAGGGCCCGGCTCACGCCTACACCCGCAGCCTGCTGGCGGCGGCACGGCCAGACACGACGATTCGCCCGCCGTGCGGCGTGGCCGAAGACACGCCGCTGTTGACCATCAAGGGCTTGACCGCCGGCTACGGCAACAAGAACCAGCACGGCATGCCGGCGATCCGGGTGCTCGAAGACATCGACCTGACCGTGCGCAGGGGCCAGGCCATCGGGGTGATCGGTGAGTCAGGCTCGGGCAAATCCACCTTGGCGCGGGTGGTGGCCGGGCTGTTGACCCCGGCCCTGGGCGGGCTGACGTTTGACGGCCAGCCACTGGGTGGCAGCCTGTCCGAACGCACGGACGAACAGTTCCGACGCATCCAGATGGTGTTCCAGAATGCCGACACCGCGCTCAACCCGATGCACAGCATCAGCACCATCCTGAGCCGGCCGTTGAAGATGTATTTCGGCCTCAAGGGCGCGGCGCTGCGTGAGCGTATCGGCGAATTGCTCGACCTGGTGCGTCTGCCACGGGACATGGCCGAGCGCCGCCCGAGCGAACTCTCCGGCGGACAGAAACAGCGGGTCAACCTGGCCCGGGCGCTGGCGGCCAAGCCGGACCTGATCCTGTGCGATGAAGTGACCTCGGCGCTGGACACGGTGGTCGGCGCGGCGATCCTTGAACTGCTGCGCGACCTGCGCCAGCAGCTGGGGGTGTCCTACCTGTTCATCAGCCATGACATCTCCACGGTGCGGGCGCTGTGCGACGACATCGTGGTGATGTACAGCGGCCACAAGGTTCAAGAGGGCAGCCGGCAATCGTTCGCCCAGGCGCCGTTCCATCCCTACACCGACCTGTTGATCCACTCGGTGCCGGAGTTACGCCAGGGCTGGCTGGAAAGTTGTGGCACCACGACGTGCGGCACGCTGCCGGCGTTGGGCGCGCGCGCCGAGGTGCCGCAGCTGTGCACCTTCCTCAATCGCTGCCCGGTGCGGGTCGATGGCCTGTGCAACCACACCGCGCCGCCCCGGCGGATCATCGACGGCGGCAGCGAGGTGCTCTGTCATCACGACAGTGCCGAGCTGCTCAAGCGCCAACAGGATTCAAACAGCATGATCGTGGGAGCCTACGCATGAGCGCACGTTTCGTGAGGTTGGCCGAACAGGGCCGGCCCGTCGTCAAATTGAAAGTGGATGGCGTCCCGGTCGAGGCGTTGCAGGGCGACACGCTGATGGTCGCATTGCTGACCCACGGCCCGGCGTTGCGCCAGTCGGAATTCGATCCGGGTAGCCGGGCCGGTTTCTGCCTGATGGGCGCCTGCCAGGATTGCTGGGTCTGGACCCGCAGCGGCGAACGCCTGCGAGCTTGCTCCAATGAAGTACGCGAAGGGCTGGACATCATTACTCAACAACCGGAGGCGATATGGCCGCTGCGCGGATAGTCATTGTAGGCGCTGGACCGGCGGGTATCCGTTGCGCGCAGACCCTGGTCGCAGCGGGCTTCAAGCCGATCCTGCTCGACGAGAACCGTCGCGATGGCGGGCAGATCTACCGGCGCCAGCCCGAAGGGTTCACCCGCACCTACGTCACGCTGTATGGCACCGAAGCGGACAAGGCCCGTGACCTGCACGAAAGTTTCGATCGCTTGCGCCCACAGATCGACTACCGTCCGGACACCCTGGTGTGGAACCTGACACCCGGGCAATTGTGCTGCGTCAGCCAGGGCCAGCACACGACGGTGGATTACGACGCGCTGATCCTCTGCACCGGCGCCACCGACCGCCTGATGCCCATCGAGGGCTGGCAGTTGGGCGGCACCTACAGCCTCGGCGGCGCGCAGATCGCCTTGAAGGCCCAGGCGGTTTCCATCGGCCACCGCGTGGTGTTCATGGGCAGCGGGCCGTTGCTGTATCTGGTTGCCAGTCAATACCTCAAGGCCGGCGCCAATGTCGCGGCGGTGCTGGACACATCGCCGCTGGGCCAGCGCATCAAGGCCTTGCCTAAACTCATGGCGCGCCCGGGTTTGCTGTTCACCGGCATGAAATTGTTGGCGCAGCTGTATCGGGCGAAAATTGCTGTGCACCTGGGTATTTCGCCGCTGCAAATTCTGGGAGAAGCGAGCACCGGTGTCAGTGGCGTGCGAGTTCGTACCGCCAGTGGGGAAACCTTGACGGTGGCCTGCGACGCGGTGGCGCTGGGTTATCACTTGCGCCCGGAAACCCAACTGGCTGACCTCGCGGGCTGCCGCTTGCGCTTTGACGAGGCCTCCAGCCAATGGCTGCTGGACACGGACGAAGAGGGACGGACCTCGGTCAGCGGTGTCTACGCCGCCGGTGATGGTTCGAAGATCCGTGGCGCCGATGCCGCCGAGCACGCCGGGCGCCTGGTCGCCCTGGCATTGTTGAGCGATCTGCAGCAGCCGGTAGACGCCGCACTCGTCGCCGAACAGCGCCAGGCGCTCAAGGTGATGGACGCGTTTCGCCTCGGCCTGGCCCAGGCGTTTCCCTGGCCGGCGGCACAAGCCAAGGCCTTGCCGGACGAGGCCATCGTCTGCCGCTGCGAGATGATCAGCGCCGGCGAACTGCGTCGCACGGTCAGCGAAAAGGGTGCCTGCGAAGTCAACCGGGCCAAGGCGTTCAGCCGGGTTGGCATGGGCCGCTGCCAGGGCCGTTACTGTTCCCAGGCCGGGGCCGAAGTGATTGCTGCAGCAGCGGGTGTCCAGGTGCAGGAGGTGGGGCGCCAGCGTGGTCAGGCTCCCGTGAAACCACTTTCGATGCTCACTCGGGAGGTGACGCCATGACGGAAAATAAAGCCGATGTGGTGATTGTCGGCGGCGGCCTGATGGGCTCGGCGGCAGCGTTTTTCCTGCGCCAACGGGGGCAGTCGGTGATCCTGCTGGAGCGTGACCAGATCGGCCAGTATGCCAGCGGCGTCAACTTCGGCAACGTGCGTCGCCAGGGGCGTTTTCTCGGGCAACTGGAACTGGCCAACCGCTCGTGGGCACTGTGGAAACGCCTGCCGGAGCTGATCGACGACGACCTGGAGTTCATCGCCAGCGGGCACATGCGCGTGTGTTATCGCGAGGATGAAATACCCGAGCTTGAGGCTTACGCAGCGGCACCGGAAGCGGCGCAGTTGGACTTGCAGATCTATCGCGGCAGCGAGCTGCATGCGCGTTTTCCGTTTCTGGGCAAGGACGTCAAGGGTGGCTCCTATGCGCCGCACGACGGTCACGCCAACCCGCGTCTGGCAGCCCCGGCGTTCGCCCGGGCGGCGCGGCGGCTCGGGGCACGCATCGAGGAACGCACCGAGGTGGCCGAGGTGCAGAAGGTCGGTGACGGGTTCAGCATCAGCACCACCGATGGTCGCCAGTTCAGCGCCGCGCAACTGTTGATTACCGCAGGCGCTTGGGGCCAGAAACTCTCGGCGCAGTTCGGCGAGCCGGTGCCGCTGGAGACCAATGGCCCGCAGATGGCCGTCACCGAACCGGTGCCGTATGCCTTGCCGACGGTGATCGGCGTGTACACCAAGATTCCTGAAGAAGTGATCTATTTCCGCCAGATTCCCCGGGGCAATATCATCATCGGCGGCGGCTATCGCAGCAAGCCGGACATGCTCAACCGCCGGGCCTATGTCGAGCCGCGCAGCATCCTCAACCAACTGGACCAGATGCGTCGGCTGCTGCCGGGCGTCGGCAATCTCAACATCATCCGCGTGTGGAGCGGCATCGAAGGCTACCTGCCCGATTCCCTGCCGGTGATGGGGCCCAGCGCCAACGTTGATGGCTTGTACTATGCGTTCGGCTTCAGCGGTCATGGCTTCCAGCTCGGTCCGGGCGTTGGCGATGTCATGGCTGAACTGATCAGCACCGGCAGCACTCGAACCTTCATCGAGCCGTTTTCCATCCGCCGGTTCGCCCTTTGTGCCGAGCAACGGAGCAAGGCCTCATGAAACCCCGCGTGCTAGCCATTTTCGAACGCCTGCTGGCGTTTGAAACGGTCTCTTCAGAATCGAACCTGGCCCTGATCGAGTACGTGCGCGAGCTGTTGCTGAGCAAGGGCATCGAGTCGCTGATCGTCAAGGATGAGAGCGGCAAGAAGGCCAACCTGTTCGCCAGCACCGGCCCGAGTGAGTTGCCCGGGGTCCTGCTGTCCGGCCACACCGACGTGGTGCCGGCGGCAGGGCAGGCCTGGACCGTTCCGGCGTTCCAGGCGACCGTGCGCGATGGGCGGGTCTACGGGCGTGGCAGTTGTGACATGAAAGGTTTCATTGCGCTGGCCATCGACGCCATGCTCGATGCCGCCGACCATTCGTTGAACCGGCCATTGCAACTGGCGCTTTCCCACGACGAAGAGATCGGTTGCGTGGGGGTGCGGCGCTTGCTCGACGTGCTGCACCTGGCGCCGGTGCGACCGTTCCTATGCGTGATCGGCGAGCCGACCAACATGCAGTTCGTGCTCGGCCACAAGGGCAAGGGTTCCTATCGCACCTACTGTCGCGGCCTGGAGGCGCACTCATCGCTGGCACCGCGCTCGGTCAATGCGATTCACGTGGCCTGCGATTTCATCGCGGCGTTGCGCCAGAGCCAGCAGCAATTGCAGGAGCAAGGCGCCCAGGATGCGGATTACGACGTGCCCTACAGCACCGTGCATGTCGGGCAGATTGTCGGCGGCAAGGCACTGAACATCGTGCCGAACCTGTGCACCCTGGATTTCGAAGTGCGCAATTTGCCGGACGACGATCTGGACCTGTTCCTGGAGCAACTGCGCGAGCGCGCCGAGGTGATCGTTCGTGAAGCCAAGAAACTCTCCAGCGTCGCGGACATCGAGATCGAAACCCTCAACGTCTATCCGGGCCTCGACACTCATCCGAGCGTCGAAGCCGTGCGCTTCCTGAAAAACTTCGCCACCCCGGACACCGGCACCACCAAGGTCTCCTTCGGCACCGAGGGCGGCCTGTTCAAGCAGCGCCTGGACGTACCCGTGGTGGTCTGCGGCCCAGGCTCCATCGAACAGGCGCACAAGCCCGACGAGTTCATCGAGATCAGCCAGATGGAGGCAGGGGAGCGGTTTCTGGAAGGGTTGCTCGGCTCCCTGAAAATCTAAGCCCTGCACAAAACAAAAGGTGGGAGCACACCTATGGGAACACACCTGTAGGAGCATACCTGTGGGAACACACCTGTGGGAGCACACCTATGGGAACACACCTGTAGGAGCATACCTGTGGGAACACACCTGTGGGAGCACACCTATGGGAACACACCTGTGGGAGCACACCTATGGGAACACACCTGTGGGAGCACACCTATGGGAACACACCTGTGGGAGCACACCTGTAGGAGCACATCTATGGGAACACACCTGTGGGAGCAAAGCTTGCTCGCGATGAACGATGACACGGTCTTGATCGATGTCGCCTGATCCACCGCCATCGCGAGCAAGCTTTGCTCCCACAGTGTTCAATGTTCAATGTTCATGTTCATGTTCATGTTCAGTGTTCGGTGTTTAGCCTGGGGCTCGGTAGAGCCTGCCGTCCCACCTCGAAACTTCAGCATCCAACACTGCCCAAACCCCGCTTTCAGCATCCTGCCCCGTGGCATCTCCTTAGACTGGAATCACCTCGGAACAGGACGCGACCATGCTCAAGAATCGATTGAAAGACCCCAGCCTGTTGGCAGAACTCGCTTACGTCGACGGTCAATGGCTCGGCGCCGACAACGCCGCCACCCTTGACGTCATTGACCCGGCCACCGGCCAGGTGCTCGCCCGTGTACCCGCGATGCAAGGCGTGGAAACCCGGCACGCCATCGAGGCCGCCGAGCGCGCCTGGCCAGCGTGGCGCGCGCGTCCAGCGGCCGAAAGGGCAGCGCTGTTGGAACGCTGGTATCAGGCCATGATGGACAACCTCGACGACCTCGCGCTGATCATGACCTGTGAACAGGGCAAGCCGTTGAACGAGGCCAAAGGCGAAATCCGCTACGGGGCCGGTTTCGCCAAATGGTTTGCCGAAGAGGCCCGGCGGGTCTATGGCGAAACCATACCGGCCCCCAGCGGCGACCGACGCCTGCTCACGCTCAAGCAGCCGGTGGGTGTCTGTGCAGCCATCACTCCATGGAATTTCCCCAATGCGATGATCACCCGCAAGTGCGCACCGGCCCTGGCGGCGGGCTGCCCGGTCATCGTCAAACCCTCGGACCTGACCCCCTTGTCGGCCCTGGCCCTGGCGGTGCTGGCCGAGCGGGTCGGGATTCCGGCCGGGGTGTTCAACGTCGTGACGGGTATGCCCGCCGGTATCGGCGAAGAACTGACCGGTAACCCGACGGTGCGCAAGATTTCCTTTACCGGCTCCACGGCGGTCGGGCGCCTGCTGATGCGCCAGAGCGCCGAGCACATCAAGCGCTTGAGCCTGGAGCTGGGCGGCAACGCGCCGTTCATCGTGTTTGACGATGCGGACCTGGAACAGGCCGTCGCCGGCATCATGCTCAGCAAGTTTCGCAACGCCGGCCAGACCTGCGTCTGCGCCAACCGCATCCTGGTGCAGGACGGTATCTACGAACGCTTCGCCGCGCGCCTGGTGGAGGAGGTGGGCAAGCTCAAGGTCGGCAATGGGCTGGAGGCTGACGTGATGATCGGCCCGCTGATCAACCTCGCGGCGGTGAACAAAGTCGCCCGGCACATCGACGATGCGTTGAGCCAGGGCGCGCGCCTGCTGTGTGGCGGTGTTCCCGAGGGCGACAGTCAGTTTGTCCAGCCAACGGTACTGGGCGAGGCCCATGCCGGGATGTTGCTGGCCAACGAAGAAACCTTCGGCCCGGTGGCGCCGCTGATGCGCTTTACTACTGAAGAGCAGGCCCTGGCCCTGGCCAATGCCACGCCGTATGGCCTGGGCGCTTACTACTTCACCCAGGACCTGCGCCGCTCATGGCGTTTCGGCGAGGCGCTGGAGTTCGGCATGGTCGGGCTCAATACCGGGCTTATCTCCATGGAAGTCGCGCCCTTCGGCGGCATCAAGCAGTCGGGCCAGGGGCGCGAAGGCAGCAAGTACGGCCTGGACGAATACCTTGAAGTCAAAGCCTTCCACATCGGTGGGCTGTGATGCGACCGTCATTTGAACCGACACCCGGGAGCCATGATTGATGAGCAAACCATTTCGAATCGCTGCCATTGCCGGCGATGGCATTGGTAAGGAAGTCCTGCCTGAAGGACTGCGGGTACTGGAGCAGGCCGCGAAAAAGTGGCAGTTGTCGCTGGACGTCGAAGTGCTCGATTGGGCCCATTGCGATTACTACCTGGAGCACGGGCAGATGATGCCCGCCGACTGGTTCGAACAACTCAAGGGCTTCGACGCGATCTACTTCGGCGCCGTGGGTTGGCCGGACAAAGTGCCGGACCATATTTCCCTGTGGGGCTCGTTGCTCAAGTTCCGTCGCGACTTTGACCAGTACGTGAACATCCGCCCGGTGCGGCTGTTTCCGGGGGTGCCGTGTCCGTTGGCCGGGCGCAAGGCGGGGGACATCGACTTCGTGGTGATCCGCGAGAACACTGAGGGCGAATACTCTTCCATCGGCGGCAAGATGTTCGAAGGCACCGAGCATGAGTTCGTGCTGCAGGAGTCGGTGTTCACCCGGCGCGGGGTCGACCGGATCCTCAAGTTCGCTTTCGACCTGGCCCAGACCCGACCGCGCAAACGCTTGACCGCGGCCACCAAGTCCAACGGCATTTCCATCAGCATGCCGTATTGGGACGAGCGCACGGCATTGATGGCCGAGCAGTACCCGGACGTGAAGTGGGACAAGCAACACATCGACATCCTGTGCGCTCGCTTCGTTTTGCAGCCCGACCGGTTTGATGTGGTGGTGGCGTCGAACCTGTTCGGCGACATCCTCTCCGACCTGGGCCCGGCCTGCGCCGGTACCATCGGTATCGCACCGTCGGCCAACCTCGATCCGGAGCGCCGCTTCCCATCGCTGTTCGAACCGGTGCATGGCTCAGCGCCCGATATCTATGGGCAGAACATCGCCAACCCGATCGCGATGATCTGGTCCGGCGCCTTGATGCTCGACTTCCTGGGTAACGGCGATGAACGCTACCGCGCGGCCCACGATGGGATTCTCAAGGCCATCGAACAAGTCATCGCCGAAGGCCCCATCACCCCCGACCTGGGTGGGCAAGGCTCGACCCAGGATGTTGGCCAGGCCATCGCCGCCGCGCTCTGAGGCTTGATCCAACCTGCGACACCTTTTGCCCGCTCACACTGCGGGCTTTTTTTGCTGATCCGACGCTACCCGCCAAACCCCCTTGTGGGAGCAAAGCTTGCTCGCGAAAGCGGTGGATCAGCTTGCGATGATGTTGGCTGTGCCGCCGCCATCGCGAGCAAGCCCGCTCCCACACTGGGTTCTCGGTTGGCCGCAGGCTTCACATCCAGCCCCAATCCCCTGTGGGAGCGGGCTTGCTCGCGAAAGCGGTGGATCAGCGAGTGGTGATGTTGGATGTGCCGCCGTCTTCGCGAGCAGGCTCGCTCCCACACTGGGTTCTCGGTTGGCCGCAGACTTCACATCCACCGTCAATCCCCTGTGGGAGCAAAGCTTGCTCGCGATAGCGGTGGAGCTGCCATACACCGGATTACTTGACGACGTACACCTTGCGCACATAAACGCTGCTTTTCCAGGCACACGGCGCATTCAGCGGGACGAATACGGTATCGCCGGTGTTGACCGTCAAGTCGCTGCCATCGGCTGCCTGCAAGGTGACGCTGCCTTCGAGCAGGTGCATCAGCTCATGCAGTTTGTGCGGTCGTGACTTGCGAGTGTAGGGCGTCGAGTCCCAGATACCGATCCGCAGGTTGCTCGCTTGCTCGACAAACAAATTGTGCGAGCGACATTGCGGCGGCGGGCTGAGCAGGATCTCGTCATCCGGGGCAGCAGAAGGCGAAAGCAGGGTGTGGGCGGGGAGTGCCGTTAGCCCGGGAAGGTGCGTTTCGATGCGCTGGGTATCGGCACAGAAGGCCCAGAGCGAGCCAGGTTGCGCCTCGACCTCAAGCGCCGTCCCCCGACCGATCACCGCGCTTTCACCTGGCTTGAGCTGCAACGTCTGCCCCTGGCTGCGCAGCGTCACTGCGCCGGCATGCACCACGAGCGTCTCACTGAAGGGGTATTCATCGACGCTGAACAGTCCGCTCGCCCGGACCACGCCGGCAGCCATGCCATCCGCCCCGGCATAGGCGATGAGGCGGTCGAACGGATCCTTGGCGCCCAGCGAACCCGGGGTGAACGGGGTTGAGGCAAGACGGCCATCGGCGTGTGCCAACAGCACTGCAGTGGGTTCGAGCATGAAGAAGATTCTCCAGGGAAGCGTTGAGGGGAGTGCGGGGGTTTCAGCCAATGGCCTGGGTCACCGGCGCAAATTGCCGAACCGCGCCGGTCGCTTGCGGGGGCGTGCCCCGTGCCATTTGGGCGACGGTGTCGACCTGCTTGAGCCCGGCCTCTTCCAGCCAAGGGGCCAGGCCGCTGTTTGAAGGGGTGTCGATGCGAACGAATGCGTCTGGCACGTGGGCCAGCAGCACGGCGATCAAGTGCCGGGCCTGTTCCAGGGTCTGGGCGATGACCGGGCCAATGCAGCGCCCACGGCCATAGGGGCGCAGCAGGGCGAAGGCGCACAAGTGACCGTCGCGCTCGATACCCACTGAATGTTCAACGACCTCGAACAGATCATTGAGCACAGCGCTCCGCTCCAGGCCGCTCCCGGCATTGGCCAGTTTGATCAGCTCGGCGTGATCGGCCTCGCCCAGCTCGCGGCAGTGCTCGCCGGCGGCCAGTTCTTGCAGGGCCGGCACCAGCGCTTGCCCTTGATGCTGCTGGATATGCCCAAAATCAACGAACCCCTGGCTGGCATACAGCGGGGCACCGGCCAGCGTCGCATTGAGCACGGCGGTCCGCGAGCCGCAAGCCTCGATCGCCAGTTCCATCAGTTTGCGACCGATCCCCTGGCCCTGATACTCATCGTCGACAATCACCAGGCCGATGGTGGCGTAGTCCCCTTGGGCGCAGCTGAACGCCGTTCCAATCAAACGACCCTGGTCTTCCACGACAAACCCCTGGGCGACGCGTTGCAACATCGCCCAGTCTTCCAGGCGATGGGGCCATTTCAACTGCACGGACAAGGCATGGGCCGCCGGCACGTCGGTGGCGGTCATGGCGCGATAGAAGTAAGTAGGGCGTTGCGAAATGGACATGGCAGATCACCATAAAATAAGGGACGAAAGCGGATGGATGTGTGCGCTGCAAGCCTTTGTATCTCACCTGCCACCAGGTCTGGCAAGGGCGGCACATCGATTCGGTATCTTGCGTAAGCAACGGCCCTGCCGGCCACATTTCTTGCTCAAATCAGACGCTTGGCCAGCAGTAAATACCGAGTCGGATTTCATGGCTCAGCGCCAAGATGTAGCTGCCTGCAGGCGCCGTGTAGGAGCTGCCGAGTGCAACGAGGCTGCGATCTTTTCCCTGGCAGTTGAGTCCTGAGGGAACGACCGACAGATCAATAGATCGCAGCCTTCGGCAGCTCCTACAGGGCTCCGGTCAATAGCTGCGCTCACAATCCACCAGGCCCAGCATCGATTCACCCCGTTGATGCCGGCGGATGTTCTCCAGCAACACGCCAAAGGCACTTTCAGGCTGAGTCATCGCCGCGATGTGCGGCGTCAACAGTATCTGTGGATGGTGCCAGAAGGGGTGATCCATCGGCGCCGGTTCCTGCTCCAGCACGTCCAGCACCGCGGCGCTGAGCTGGCCGTCGGCAAGGGCTTCAAGCAGGTCCGCTTCCACCAGGTGCCCACCTCGGCCCATGTTGACCAACGCTGCGCCCTTGGGCAGGTGTTGGAACAGCTGGCGGTTGAGGATCCCTCGGGTCTGCTCGGTCAACGGCAGGACGCACAGCACTATGTCGCATTGACCGAGAAAGGCCGGCAGTTGCTCGTCGCCAGCAAAGCACGCGACCCCCTCAATGTGATGCTCGCTGCGGGCCCAGCCCGACAAGGCAAAACCAAAGGTCTTCAAGCTGGCGAGTATCTGCCGTGCCTGCAAACCCAGACCCATGACGCCCACCCGGCGTTGCCCGGCGGGCACCAGCCGGTGCGCTTGCCAGCAGCGTTCGGCCTGTTGCTGGCGATAGCGCAACATGTCCCGGTGCAGGCTGAGCACGGCGAAACTGGCGTACTCGCACATGCCCTGGCTGATGCCGGGGTCGAGCAAGCGCACCACTGGCAGCGTCGTTGGCAAGCGGCCAAGGTCGAGTTGATCCACGCCGGCCGACAAGGCGAACAGCACCTGCAGATTCGGCAACAGCGTTTCGACGTCGTCCGGCGCCTGCCAGGCCGCCAGGTACTGGATATCCCGCGGGTCGCCGATGTCTGGCCAGGCGCGCCATTCAATGTCCGGCGCGTGTTCGGCGAACAGGCGCCGCCAGTGTTCGCCGCGTACCGGGTCAGCTTTATAGAGCAGGGCCATGGGTCACTTCTCGCCTGAAATCAAGGAGCCCCTAGCATGCCTCAACGCCAGAGCAGGATCTGTTGAAAGGGCCGGCGTAGCAGCATCGCACTGCGTTGCAAGGTGCCTCTTGCGGCAGATTCCATGGGGCTGGAATGCCTCTGGAGGATTCTGCTGTTTGCCGGGGTGTAAACAGTCGATCCGAATTTCTCAACGACCAAGTTCGGCTTAGACAATCGCGTCGAACGCTTAACCTGTGAACACACCGCAGCCGCTTCCTGGGTGCGAGGCTCACGATGGGAAATGCCAATGAACAGTAAAGTCGAAGAAACCCCAAGTTTGCTCCGTCAGCGTGATCAATTCGTGCCACGTGGCCTGGTCACCGCGCACCCGCTGGTGATCGATCGGGCCCAGGGCTCGGAATTATGGGACGTGGACGGCAAGCGTTACCTGGACTTCGTCGGCGGCATCGGTGTGTTGAACATCGGCCACAATCACCCCAAGGTCGTCGCGGCCGTGCAGGCCCAGTTGCAGAAGATCTCCCATGCCTGCTTCCAGGTCGTGGCCTACAAGCCTTACCTGGACCTGGCCCAGCGTCTGTGTGAAATGATCGGCGGCCAGCACGCCTATAAAGCGGCATTTTTCACCTCGGGTGCCGAAGCGGTGGAAAACGCCGTGAAGATCGCCCGGGCCCACACCAACCGCTCGGCCGTGATTGCCTTTCGCGGCGGGTTCCATGGCCGGACCTTGCTCGGCACCACGCTGACCGGCATGAGCCAGCCGTACAAACAGAACTTCGGCCCGTTCGCCCCGGAGGTCTTCCACACGCCGTATCCGAATGCCTATCGCGGCGTCACCAGCGCCATGGCGCTCCAGGCACTGGACGAGCTGCTGGCCACCCAAGTGGCACCTGAGCGGGTCGCGGCGATCATCATCGAGCCGGTGCAGGGCGATGGCGGTTTCCTGTCGGCCCCCGCCGAGTTTTTGCAGGGCCTGCGCGCATTGACGCAAAAGCATGGCATTGTGTTGATTCTCGATGAAATCCAGACCGGTTTCGGTCGCACCGGTAAATGGTTCGGTTTCCAGCACGCCGGTATCCAGCCGGACCTGGTCACGGTCGCCAAGAGCCTCGCCGGTGGCTTGCCGTTGTCAGGTGTGGTCGGCAAGGCCGAGATCATGGACGCTCCGCTGCCGGGTGGCCTGGGCGGTACGTACGGCGGTAATGCGCTGTCGTGCGCGGCGGCGCTGGCGGTGATCGAGGCGTACGAGCAAGAACAGCTGCTGGCCCGTGGTGAAGTCCTGGGTGAGCGCTTGCGCCAGGGCCTGCTGCACCTGCAAACCCGTTACCCGCAGATCGGCGATGTGCGCGGCAGCGGCTTCATGCTGGCGATCGAACTGATCAAGCATGACGACGCGCGCACCCCGGACGCCGACCTGAACCAACGCCTGATCGACGAAGCCCGGGCCGGCGGTTTGCTGGTGATCAAGTGCGGGGTGTACCGCAACGTCTTGCGCTTCCTGGCGCCGCTGGTGACCAGCGAAGCGCAGATCGACGAAGCGTTGCAGATTCTCGACGACGCCTTGGCACGCGTCCTCGGCTGATGCCTGCGTTCATGACGTTTGCCTGGGCAAGCGTCAGTGGCGATTAATGGAGCGTTGATCGATGGGACATCATCGGAGGCTTTACAGATGAGGCTGACTGAATATCGGGCGTTGTTGATCGATTGCGATGAGGTCCTGGTGGATCGGGACTCCGGCGTCTGGGCGGCGTTGCAACCGTTGCTGGAAAACCATGGCGAGCCGTTGGACAAAGCACAGGTGCTCGCCGATTTTGACGAAGTGCTGCAAGCCTTGTACCCGCGTTTCGGCGAATTGGGCTTCAGCGGCTTGCTGTGTTTCGCCCACCGTCAATTGGCCGAGCGCTGGAAGCTCAAGGTCAGTTGGGAGGAGGGCATGAGCTTCGCCCGCTCGGCTGCCGGTTGGACGCTGTTCGAGGATGCGCCGGGTGCGATGCTCTACCTGCGCAAGTTCTATCGGTTGTTGGTGCAGGGGGATCGCGATGCCGAGGACCGGGGCGTGTTGTGCGAGCGCCTGGGCATCGAGCCTGATGATTTTATTTCGCTGGCGAGCGACCCGTTGCAGGATCACGATTGGCTGGCGGCCAATGGCCTGAGCGCCGAGACGATTCTCCAGGTGACCCGCCCCGGCGCCCGCCCACGGTCGGTCGGGGCTGTCTGCCTGATCTGCCGCAACGCCGACATGTCTCCCGCGCCCTGTGCGGCGGACTACTGTATCAACAGCATGGCTGATCTGGTCGCTCAGCATCAGCTGTCCTTACGACGCTGATTTTGTTAGAAGATTGTCTTACAAACGGCAGGCAAGAGGTATGCGATGGAAGGTTTAGCGAAACTGGACCGGATCGACATCAGCATTTTGGTAGAGCTTCAAAAAGATGGCCGCATGACCAACGTCAGCCTGGCCGATGCCGTGGGCTTGTCCGCCAGCCCATGCCTGCAACGGGTCAAACGACTGGAGTCGTTGGGGTACATTTCCAGCTACAAGGCCCATTTGAACCTGGCCAAGATTACCGACTCGGTGACGGTCTTCACCGAAGTCACCCTCAGCGACCACAAGCGTGAGGACTTCGCCAAGTTCGAATCCAACATCCGCCTGGTGGATGAAGTGCTCGAATGCCACCTCATCAGCGGCGGCTACGACTACCTGGTGCGCTTCATGACCCGCAGCATCCAGGACTATCAGGACGTGATGGAAAGCCTGCTGGACAAGAACATCGGCATCTCCAAGTACTTCAGCTACATCGTCATCAAGTCACCGGTGCGCAAGGATGAGATTCCATTGCGTAAGTTGTTGCGGCATTGAAGCCGAGACCCACCCTAAAACAACTGTGGGAGCGAGCTTGCTCGCGAAGGCGTCGGCCGATTCAGCACTGATACAAGCAGGCCCACCGCTTTCGCGAGCAGGCTCGCTCCCACAATGTTATGCCCGGTGTCCGCAAAGCCTGAATCCACCCCAAACCCCTTGTGGGAGCGAGCCTGCTCGCGAAGGCGTCGGCCCATTCAGCATTGAGGCAAGCTGACCCACCGCCATCGCGAGCAAGCCCGCTCCCACAAGGGATCTGGGCTTTTATTCCTTGAGGAAGGTCAGCAGATCCTGATTGAGGCGATCCTTGTGCGTCTCGGTCAAGCCGTGCGGCGCACCAGGGTAGACGATCAGTCGAGCGCCCTTGATCAGCGCTGCCGAGGCCCGGCCTGAAGCGTCGATAGGCACGATCTGGTCGTCATCGCCATGGATCACCAGCGTCGGCACATCAAACTTCTTCAAATCGCCGCGGAAGTCGGTCGCCGAGAATGCCGCGATCGAGTCATAGGTATTCTTGCTGCCACCCTGCATGCCCTGCACCCAGAACGACTGGATCAGCCCTTGGGATGGCTTGGCGCCCTTGCGGTTGTAGCCGTAGAACGGGCCCGAGGCAATGTCCAGGTACAGCTGCGAGCGGTTCTCCAGGGACGCCTTGCGCAGGCCATCGAACACCTCGATAGGCAAACCACCGGGGTTGGTGTCTGTCTTGAGCATCAACGGCGGAACAGAGGACACCAGCACGGCTTTCTTCACTCGAGCGGTGCCGTGACGGCCGATGTAGCGAGCCACTTCACCGCCCCCCGTCGAGAAGCCCACCAGCGTGACATCCTTCAGGTCCAGCGCTTCAATCACCGCCGCCAGGTCATCGGCGTAGTGATCCATGTCGTTGCCTTCCCACGGCTGGCTGGAGCGACCGTGGCCGCGACGGTCATGAGCCACCACGCGATAACCCTTCGAAGCGAGGAACATCATCTGGCCTTCCCAGCTGTCGGAGTCCAGTGGCCAGCCGTGGCTGAAGGTCACGACCTGACCATCGCGCGGGCCCCAGTCCTTGTAATACAGCTGCACGCCATCCTGGGTGGTGATGTAGCTGGCGGACTGGACCACGCTGCCGACAGCAGACGCGCTGGCAGCGGCCTGGACCGGCGACGCGGCCTCGGCGCTGAGGGTGGCCAATGCCAGGGTCGCGACAGCCATGGTGCGGTTGAAGGTGTTCATCGTTTCTCTCTCCATAAGGTCGGTTTGATCTGCAGCGATCGTCATCGATCGCGTTGGTGGGCAGATTAGAGAGAGAGGCCGAGGACGAGAACGACGCTGGTATCGATAGCAACTATGGGAAAATCGGATAGCTGCGTTTCGCTTCGGTTACGTGTGAATGGTCGGCGCGGGTTATGGTGACCTTGTGGCGAGGGGATTTATCCCCGCTGGGTTGCGCAGCAACCCCAAAATTTAAGGGGACTGCTACGCAGCCCAACGGGGATAAATCCCCTCGCCACAATTGGCTGTTCTGTACAGACTCACACGTGTAAAAGCGGCAGTGTCTTCAGCCCATTTGGCGTTTGAACATGCGCAACCAGGTAGGGCGCCGAAGGCGCTTGCAGTGCGTGAAGATGAACCGGACCAGAAAAATTCATGGCCGTCAGGATCGCTTTGATTTTTTCCGGATCCGTATGAAAGACATCCAGTGCCAATAGCGCGCAACCCTTGTCCTGGAGCGTGTCCGCCGGATGAAGCCCAGGCGCCCATTGAATGAGGGTGGGGACTGATCCATCCATGGGAAGGCTTCCATCAGCCGGTATGGTTATTTGCCAGCTCAATGTTCCTCTCGTCATGGGTTCGACATCCCCGACAAGGCCAGGGCAGGCATCACGAGCGGTGTGGATATCATCAGTGCGTGCTACCCAAGTCGCCAGGTGTGCCGGCGAATGGGGGGGCAATTGATCAAGGCCGAACCAGCGTGCCCGGTCCGGACGTATGGCGGACGGGTCCACGGCAATCACTTCGAGGTAGAGCCCGGGGCCAAGGTGCAGCAGTCTGTTATGGGTGCCCATGCGTGAATGGACGCCGCCCGGTTGAAGGTCGACGCCCAGCGCGTCAGTCACGAACGCGCAGCCGGTGTCGAGGTCCGTTGCCACGATGACGAGGTGATCAATAGTGGTTTTCATGTGTTCATCCGTCCGTGGGTTGGGAAGTATCTGTCGCCATCAACCAAAAGAAGGCATCGGTCCCAGCGAGTGCAAGATCCACATGACCGCCGCCACTGCTGCCAGCACTGCGACCACAATGCCGATCAGCACCCATTTCAGGATTTTCTGCCCTTTCGACGGCTGGGACCTTGGCGCGTGTGCCTCTACCGTGTGCCGAAATTCCCCGGCGCATCGCGGGCAAGCAGCGGTGTCGTAAGGGAGGAGGGACCCGCATTGCTCACAGTTTGTCATGTCGTCACTTCGAGGCTCAAAGGAGGGGTAGCCCTTATGGGCTGGTAAAAGCGGACCGAAAGCGCGTGGCGTCGGTCGCTTAATATTTGTAGACGATGCCCAGCCTGCCCATGATCTCCAGGGCGTTGATCAGGCCCAGACCGTTCATGGGCAGGCAGGCGAAGGCCTGGTATTCATCGAAGTGCGTGCCGATGGCCAACAACTTCAAATCATGGGCCTCCAACTGGGCGTTGAAGTACTGCAGCAGTGCGCGTTCCCAATCGTTGGCGCGGTTGATGGCATCGATGGCTTTACGCTCAGGCGCAGGGATTTCAATGCCCAACTGCCGCAGCGGGGCGAGGGCATTGACGGCATCGATCCCGTAGGACGACCACTCCTTCCATTCGAACCCCGCCAACTGATTGGCCTCGGTGAGCGCTGACTCGACCTGCGTCCAAGCCCAATCCCACTGCCCGGTAGGCGCCGGCATGTTTTGAATGAGCGCCTGCGCGCGCGCCTCGTCGAACAAACAATCAAACAGATCGGCCAGGGTATCGGCCAAATCGGGCTGCGGCCCTTGCCCCTGGGTGTCCAGGTCGTGGCTCAAACGCTGCCACAGACTGCCCAGCTCGGCCCAATCCTCATCGTCCATGTCGTCATCGATCACCTGGGCCTTATGGCCGCGCAGGTAGTTATCCAGCCGCGTCTTGCGCACCCGTACGCAGCCCTCGGCGAGATCGACCTCGTAGCTGCGGTAATCCAGGTAGTTGGTCTGGAACACGATGCGGTCAGCAAATACCTCGTGGGCGAGGCTTTCCTCAGCGTCGAAATACGCCGCGCCTTCGAAATCGCCATGGGCGGTGATGATGCGTTGAAACGACAGTGGGTCGATCGGATTCATGTGGGCTGGATCACAGGGAGAAGGGCGAAAGGGAAGCGCCGCGTACGCTGGCCGATATCCGGATCGCGCTGATCGTACACCAAGGCCTGGGGGTTGCTAAGGGGCGGAATGTGGACTGCGTCAACAGTTGGGCGTGTGTTTGGGTCTATGCTTACCTTGCCCCCTTGAATCAGGCCCGTCCATGCACAAACACCGAACAACCCACCGGGAGAACCTGTGAGACATTCGACACCGGCTGCAGCGCTGCTCTGCCTATTGCTCGGCACGGTTGATGCCGGGGCCGAGGAGTATCAAGTCGTCACCGAAGAGTGGGCACCGTACAACTACCAGGAAAACAACCAGCTCACCGGCATGATCACCGAGATCGTCCGGGCCATCATGGCGCTGACCGGGAATGACTTCGAGGTGCTGTTGCAGCCGAGTATGCGAGCGAGCCAGATGCTGAGGAACCGGCCCAAGACCATCATGTACTCCATGTTTCGCACGCCGGAGCGCGAGCCGTTGTACAAATGGGTCGGCCCGATCGTGGAAGAGTCCATCCACCCCTATCAACTGGCCAATACGCCCCCACTGGACACCTTGGAACAACTCCTGAACGCCCCCCAGATCACTACGCGCCACGCCGGCCTGGTGCCCCAGAGGCTGCAGTCGCTGGGCTTCAACAACCTGGACAAAAGCGCCACCGAGAGCAAGCTGCTCTACCGCATGCTGCTCGCCGGGCGCACCAACATCATCATCGGCGACACCGACGCGGGCGTGGCCTATTACAGCCGTCAGTTGAGCATCGCGCCGGGCACCTTGCGACGGATCCCTATCGAGCTGTATCGCTCATCGCTGTACATCGCCTTCAGCCCTGACAGTGACGATGAAGTGGTGGAGGCGTGGGCCAGTGCGTTGGAGAAGTTGCGGCGTTCAGGGGAATTGGAGCGGATTCAGCGGCGGTATGAGGGGGCGGTTGGGCGGTGAGCGCGCGGAACCGGCGAAAGCCGGTCCCGCAGACCTTCACTCACTTCACGCTCTGCACATGCATGTCGATGGATACCGAGTCATTTTTGTCAGTACTGGCGTGATAGAAGAACCCATAGTCAACCAAGTAGTAATAGTGCTTCAGCGGCACGACTGTTGAGCTTGGGCGCTGTTCACGGCAGCTCAACGCCTTGGCGTTACCGCTCAAGGCTGGGTTCAGTCGTTTGGCTGGCCCTTCACTGTCGACGGTGCAGTCGAAGGTTTTCGGTTCCTTGCCCACGGTGCCGATCAGATTGCTGGTGAGGCTGCCCTGGCGGGTGAAGCCCAGTTGACCGCCCACAGGCATACGCTGCCAATCGCCACGGAAACTCAGGCTGTCGACCACCTCGGTGTTCTCGGAGTGCGTGGCCTGCTCTGTGCCTGATAGCCTGATCAGGCCGCGCCAGTTGATCTGGCGGCCATTGAGGTTTTCGCTTTTGTGAACAATGCGCAGCTGCCCGGTCACAGGGTCAGTGGACAGAAAATACTCAGTACGCTCCGGCCAACTCTCTTGGGAATGACTGGCGGTGCCTGACAACTCAATGTAAGTCAGCGTCTTGGCCGGGGCCGGCATGTGCAGTTGCTCAATGCTCCTCAACACTCCGGGGTTGATGTCGGGCAGGGCATCCGCCGCGATCGGTGCTTTGGTACGTGACTTGAACGTCGGCAGAGTGGCGATGGTCGTCGGCGCGTTGCACACGAGTTCAAACACCTTCAACTGATCCTGGTCGGCTGATGTCATCGCCTTGGCCTCGGGAAACATCTCGATTTTCCCGTCAGTGACCTCGTTATTGGCATTGAGGTAATAACGGGCCAACAGCGTGACGTTTCGCGCTGCGCAGTCCAGCGTGTACTGCTCGCGGGTCTGCGTGAAAGGAGAGTTACTCAGCGGGTTCAGGCGGGTCTGTGGCTCGTCGTACGCCATCCAGAATTGCACCTGTTTACCGCTTTTGCGCACGCTGCTGTTATCCAGCAACAGCCACCGTTCAGCGTCCCCCTTCATCACCTGGCGCCAATCCGGAGCGGGGAGATTTTTACACGCTTGGGTGAACTCCCGGTTGTTCATCAGCGTGGCGTGATAACGCTCGGGCAACGCTGTTGGCGGGGCATAGCGGCCGCTATTGTTGGCGTAGGAGCGGCGGAGCATGAACGAGTAAACCAGGTTGACCTGGGGCCTGGAGCAGGCCGCCGAAAACTGAACCGTTTGCCAGAAGGGTAAGTTCGGTTCGCGGGGGGCGAACACCTGGAAGTTGATGACGTCGCCTTCGCGCATCAGGCTGTTGGGCGTCAACGGCTGAGCGAGCAGGGTGGCTTGCTTATCCGCTGGTGGCTGTTGGCTGGCGCAGGCGGTTAGCAGTACTGAGGCGATGAGAAGAGTAGGGCGTTGCACAGATGTCTCCGGTAAGTCCATTGAGGGAGGCAGGGTGGTGCGATGTCTTGGGGCGGGTAAGGATAGAGGGAGTGGTGGAGTTTGTCGCGGGGATGTTATTTGGATCGCTGTACAACGCGGGGCTTAGAAACGAAAACGGTTTTACTTTTTCCTCAAATTCCGACGATTCAATTTCGGATATACAAAATCGAAGTAACTGTTTATTCGTCTTGCATAAAATCTCATAACGAACGATGGCGAAGCGCTATTGACTTTGGCTAAATTGAAGCTTGAATAAAGTAAGCGCATTCATAAGGGGAGGTGGTTATGAGGGACATAATGTTCCTTTGAAAAGAGAGGTGGCAATTGGCAAAGGTCTGGAGTTCAGATGGCTGTGCGGCACGATGAAACGATGCTGTTTTATTGGCTGATCTGAAAGTCTCAGGAGAGAGAAATATGTCTCGCGCGTCTGCATATTAGGGTATGTGTCGGTCAAGAGCGCGACTCTCAGAAAATCGCAGTCATCTGCTCACCTATACAGAAGATGGGGAAATGAGCTGGTAGCTCATCTACACCCTCAGCCCTCGGCACATGATGGACAGGTTAGAATAAAAATAGACAAGTTTCTTCAGGGAGAAGTGATATGAACCATATTTCACTCATTGTGCTTGTATTGTTTGTTGCAGGTTGTACTGCGGGGTCTGGGTTTTCTGAGCGTGACAGAAATGTAATAAATACCCCCGACTATTTTGATAATAGAGTATTTTATGTATCGCCAAATAAGGAGAATGATGTTTATAAGCTTTCGCGTTCGGATACATTAAGTCCAGATGAATCCTCCGATATAAGTCATGGCAGCCCAATATCCGTAATTTTGGATAGCGTCACATTGCCGCGTGCGGATAGCTCCCGGACGATGGATATTGCTATCGTGATAGAGGTTGGGGCGTCGGATAATGGAACTAGCACCCCAATTGTCGCTTGGTACCAGAGAGGTGTTAATCCGGACCAAGCGCTAAATTTTTCAAATTTATTACTGTATTTTGAACCGCGCTGGGATGCTCGAATAGCGCCTCTGTTTCACATTAGAGTTATAGATGTATACGCTGAAAAAAATCAGGAGGCCCGAGATGCATTGGCCCAAGTTAGCCAGATCTCCCAATCGTTAAGTCCAATAGCGTCAGGAGTGAATCAAGCTGCCTTTAGCTTGGGTGTAAAAGCAGCGGGGTTGATTCTTTCGAATCGAGATAACAGACAGCTTCTTGACTATACAGTGCAGTTTTACTCTTCCGAGACTATCAATAACTCATACGGCTCAGACCTTACGCCGCTGAGGAGAGGGCGCTTTATTCTTCTAAGTAGGCCTATAGATAAAATTAGCACGAGTTCGTATTGGAATACGTTCAGTGGAACCTTTGATCCTGCTTCAAAAAATGTCATTTCCCAAGGTCAAGTTGTAGCCTCTCCAACCGTCACTGTTACCGTTTCAACCGCGCAAACAATTGTCCCGGTATTGGTGTCGTCTCGATCTTTATATCTACAGTCGTTGCTAAGTGATTCCCAGCAAAAAAATGCGGCAAGCATTGAGAGCGCAGCTGCGTCAGTTCTTGGGGCCGCAAAAACATATTCGAGTATAGATCGTCTTAGGCGGCTGCGTACTAAAAGAAGCTTGGAGCAAGTAATCGCGTTAGAAAGAGATCAGGCTGCTGCTACAAAAGTTAGTGATGATGACAAGGCTATGATTAGAGCAACATTGAGCGAGTTAACCGGTTGTCATCTTGATTCTTCCGATAAGGTCACTCTGTGGGCGGACGCCAACCCAGAGCCTGAGTTCGAGGAAAGAAAATTTAGATTGAAAGGGGGTGTTTGTGGATAAAATGTTAGTTGTCGTTCTCGTTTTTACTTTGGGTCTTGGCCCCTACGCACGGGGGGCTGAAGTTACTGGGTGGGTTACTGTTTACCCTTCTTACAAATCCCTCAAGCCACCGGAAAGAGCTTCCGAAAATAGTGCTGTGATTATTTTAAGTGAAAACACTCCGTCCGGTGGCTTAGGGATGTCTGAAGTGACTACTAAAAAAAATGGCGAATTTTCCTGGGAGGCGCCGAATACTTTGTCGACTGAACTGTCCCTTATGGCAAGGCATCGGGAGAAACCAAACAGCTATGAAATGAGGTCTTCATATAAATTTGAGTTGGTCGATAAGGGCGTGAGTCTCAATGAGATTGCCCTTGTAGAAACCAATCGATTAGCATCGGATCAATATTCAATAGCCAATAAGAAGTTGAGCGATCTCGCCGCTCAATACCCTTGCTTAACACATGGCAAAAGTCACGCAGCAATAGAAACCTGCTGGAGGCGAGATCCTGCGGCGTTCGAGGGAGCATATCCCCAAGCGCGTAAGATTCTGGCCGAACTTGAAAAAATCAAAATTAAAGATAATTACAGATATGTGTTTTCTGAAAAAATACACCTCATGACGTTGCTGACAATGTACTGCGCACAAAGTAAATTTTCTGAATTTGATCAGGGCTGGATAGATCAAGAAGATCATGCGAGAGAATTGAGGGAGCAAGTGTTTTCCCTGTATGAGTGCGCCAAAGGAAAGGGGGTGGAAGTCGAAAGCCTTTCATATCGAGAGGTTAGAAATTATATAGCAAGTCGAACTGGCGAGCGGAGCAGTGACGCTGTCAGGGGGTTGCTAAGGGTATGGCTTGATACTTATTACTCTGAAGCGAATACTACAGAAGCGGCAAAAGTTGCGGATTTCATAAGGCTAAACCAGTATGTAACAGAGTGGGAAGGGTTTGTTACTTTGTTGCATGGCGTCGCACGCGGACCGTTTCTTCATTCCGCAACAACGCTTACTCCTCAAAGTGTAGACGACGCAAAACGTGAGCTCATGAGCCTGTAGCTAACTTCAGCCAGACGTATGGGCAGGCGCAACCCGTGCGTGAAGAAGGGGGGGGATCGGGGGGCAGGCCATGGTTATCAAATTATGGTCTGGTCCCGATTTTCCTGCGGGGATATGGAGCTGCTCTCTCTGTATTCACGAGGCGAACAGGTCATGATGCGCTTGAAAGCGTGGCTAAAAGCACTGTCGGAGTCATAGCCCAGCTTTTGTGCTATGGACGAAATGGTGGTGTGGTTTGTTTTCAACAATCTCGTAGCTAATTGCATGCGCCAGCGCAAGACGTACTCTAAAGGGGTGACACCAGATTTTTGCTTGAATCGCAAAGCGAAGGTCGAGCGAGAAACACCCGCGATTTTGGCAAGGTTCTCGACCGTCCAAGAACGCGCCGGATCGGCATGCAAAATCAGGGTCAGGCCACGGTTATCAAATTGTGGTTTGCCCCTGAGGGGAGGCTTTCTACCGCTCCTGATAGTACTGCGCCCTACGCCTGGCCTCTTCCCGCTCCATTTCTTCATAATGCTTGCGCTCGTCCCGCTCCCTCTCCTCATGGCGCTCGCGGTGTTTCCTGTCTTCTGCTCTATTCATTTCCCGCTGGTGTTCCCAGTGGCGCCTGTTTGCCTCTCGATAGTCCTGGTTCCGATCACCGGCAAATGCACCGGCTGAGGTGAAGCCAATCCAGGTGAGTACAAACATGGCAGCCATTCTCATGTGAGGGTGTCTCCGGGGTGGATGTGTGCAGGTGGTGCCATTGGTGGCTTGCGGTAGACCATGAGAAGGGGCGCAAGTGCTGATCAGGCTGCTGTTGCACCGCTATGTTCGCGTGGGAAGTCCGAAGCGCGACGCCGAAAGAGGGTTGAATCAGCTTTTTTGCTTCGACCCAGACCAGAGCAGGGAAAGCAGCGTACGCGAGTCCATTAAACGCTCGTCGGTCCTCAGCAGGCTTGGAAGCACATGCCATGGATGGTTGGCGCTGCGATGATGATGCAGATGCAGATTGATGTGATAAGGCCAAATGAAAAACCTTCCGACACATCCCACTTTCCATGCGTAAGTCCATTGCTGCCAGCCTGGGGTTACATCAGGCCCGCCACTGTGTTCGGCGATGCTACGAATTTTCTGTAGTAGCGTTCCCAAAGTGGCAAGTGGCAAAAACCATAACAGCACGATAAGCATCATGGTCTGGGCGCTGGTTTGCCAGGTGATGAACGACAAGAGGGCGAGCCAGATAATGCCCGCAGCGGCGATCGGCCGGGTCATCTTCGGTGATGCCCCGCCTGCCTCTCTGTAGGCGCGCAGATTGCGCAGCGTATTGATGATGAACAGATCCCCCAGCAATTGCCTGAGCAATAATTTCCCGGACAGTGGTCGGAAGTTCCACGGCTGCTGGTGATAAAGAAAGCGCCGCTCCGGATCTTTCGTTGATCCCGTGTGCTGATGATGCTCGAGGTGCAGTGGCCGATAGAACTCAATGGGCACCGTACCCGGAACACCGATGGCCACGTTGATCAAAAAGTCATTGATACCGCGATGACGCGTCAGGTGATAGTGAGTCGCGTCGTGGTACAGAATGAACAGTGCATGTTGGCGCGCGGCAATGATGACAAACGCCAGGCAATAGAAACGCCAGTCCGCGGCATACAGCGCAATGCGCAACGTCACGATGATGCACAACCATTCAAGCAGGATGGCCGCCAGGGTGCGCAAATCCACCTTGAGGCGACTCAGCGTGATGGTTGTCAAACCCGCTGCCCCGCCAATGATTGCTCCATAGACCGCATCGAGCAGCACATGCTGGCCTGTCGTCAACACAGTGATTACCAGCATCAGGCTCCACAGCGCGAAGGTCCATACCTGGCGGACACGCAGATAACCCAGCACAACGCTGATAGCCACCGGCAATGCCACATGTCCACTGGGTGACGCCGCCAGCGGTGAGTCGACGCTGTAGAACCACGTTAGCCACTGCGACGGGCTATCCGGGCGCTCAATAAGGGTTGGCCAGAACAGGTGGCTCACCAAGCAGGTTCCAGAGGCCAGGGCCCCGGCAAAAAAAACCGGTAACAGCCAGTCGCGGCGACGCCCTAGAAACACGAGCGCGGGCATGATCAATAGATAGCTAAGGTACAAGGGGAGTGTGTAGGGCAGTTGCGCAATGTGCGCATCGATACCGCCGGGCTGAATAACCCGTACCGGCCCCATCGGGAAGTGCGTGACGAGAAAATACAGGACCCCCGTCACAACGGTGTAGGCCAGCAGCCAACTGACGGGGCGGGTCACCCGTAAGGCATTGACAGGATGGTGTGCGACAGTGGATGACATGATCAAGGCGCCTGGGTAAACGAGGAGGGCGATGAATGGAAGTCTACGTTGCATTGGCCGATTGATCTGGCCAATATCCGTCCCCCCTTGCTTGCGATGCTGAAGGTCTCCATGAGTTTGAGTGCAACCTCCGTTGAATGCGCCCATCTGCATCTGAATGATATTGATCGGATGTTCGAGATCTATTCTGCGTCCTACGACGACACCTCGCGAGCAAGGTTTGATCAGGACTTCAAGGAAAAAACCCACTGCATCGTATTACGGGATGCGGGTGAAGTAATCGTCGGATTCACCACGCTCAAACTTTATGAAAAAACCTGGTCTGGCAAACCGATCAGGGTGATTTTTTCGGGCGATACCATCATTGATCGTGAACACTGGGGGAGCCAGCAACTGGCCTTCGCCTGGATGCGACTGGCGGGGGAAATCTGGCAGGAGCAGTCTGAAATCCCTCTCTATTGGTTTCTGATCTGCAAGGGTCACCGAACGTACCGTTATTTAGGCGCCATGGCGTTGAACTATTCACCCCGAGTCGGGGCAATGACGGATTCTGGCGTCCAGGCGCTGATGGACCACTTGGCGATCGATCGTTTTGGTGAGGCCTATGATCCGAAAACGGGTGTCCTGTCCTTCAAGGTTCCACAAGGTCGGCTGAGCACGGAATTGGCACGTGTTCCTGCGCCTCACCTGCGTCTGGCAAACGTCTTGTATTTTCTGGAAAGAAATCCTTTTTACGCATCGGGGGATGAGTTGGTCTGTTTGTGCGAGCTGCACCCCAATAATTTACGGCCGATGGTGCTGCGCTTGTTTGCTGCCGCTCAACCATCGCCATGCTGATCCGCCAGGCAAGCGCCGCGGACAACCTGAAATTACTCGACTTTCAGGCGCAGCGGGCGATGCAGGGTGGCTTGCCGATGCGGTTTGACCGTGGGCCGGACTATTTCGCGCTGCATCGTTGTCACGCCACGGATCATCGAACCTGGATAGCCCAAAGCGAGGTGGGCGAACTGAAAGGCATCGCCAGCCTGGTGGTCCGCGATGGCTACCTTAATGGCGGTATCGAGCCGGTGGCCTATCTGGGGGATCTGCGGCTGGTGCCCGACAGGCGCTTGTCAAAGTCGTGGATGGCCGAGGTCAAAGTGCGGCTCGAAGCGTTGGCCCAGGAAACCGGTGCGCAGCACGCTTATTGCTGTGTCATTCGTGGCAATAGGCTTGCGGCTCACTCGCTTCTGGGAGGACGGCGAGCCAATCCGCTGATGCTTTCGCACTGGCGTGGCTATAGCAATGTCTCCGTATATGCTCAGCGGGGATGGAGCCGCGCGCCAAGAACGCTGGAAAACGTGCGCATCGTTCGAGCCCAGCCGGCCCATGCGGATGCACTGCGGGCATTTCTCGACAGCGAGTCGGCAGGCCAGCCCTTTGGTTGCGTCTTTAGTGAAGCGCAGTTTTCGCGACGCCTGGACACCTGGCCGGACTTCGGTATCGAGTCATTTCTCCTGGCCTTGGACGCCCGTAACAATGTGCTCGGTTGTGTGGCCCCTTGGGACGCCGGGCGTATCAAGCGGGTGGTGCTGGAAAAGCTGCCCTTGTCACACCAGGCGCTTCGCCTGGCTTTCAATGCTTGTGCGCCAGTCTTGGGGCGCCCTGCAATCGCTGCACCTGGCGAGGCGCTGCAGGACATCTACCTGACTCATCTACAGGTGCGGCAGCGAGACCCGCACATTTTCGCTGCGCTGCTGGATGCCGCTTGGGTGCGCGTTCGCGGTCAGTACGCGTTGATGCAAATGTGCTTGTATGACAATGACCCGCTTTGGGCCGCCATGAACCGTTATCGTAGCGTCACCCTTCCCATGGACCTGTATACGGCGCCCTGCGTCGGCAGTGCGCCAGCGTTGGCGCCGATGGAGGCGGCGCGTATTCCGGGGTTTGAGATCTATCTCGTCTGATTGCCCCGGCCGGGCTTGGTCTCGTGCAAGACGTTCAACAGCGCCAACCAGAAACGGGTCGCGTCAAATCCACCGCCGCCCAAAACAGGTTGGCCGTGATCGAGGTGCGGCAGGCAAATCTGCGGCATGCCCTCGAGTCGCTGATGGTCGAGGTAAAACTGACCGTCATGCGCCCAGCCGGGTCGCCGTGCATTGAGGCGTGCGTGATGCGTGTCAAAACCAGAGCTGGGCGCGCAACTCCAACTGACGACATGCGCGCAATGCAGGTCCGTGGCCAGATGATTGAGCATGTGAGCAATGTGCGGGTCGCGCAGACGGCTGATGTCTCGTGTGCCATCGGCCGCCCACGGCATTTTTGCAAACACTCGACGAAGGCGATCCAGAGGATATCGTTGGGCCGGTTGCCACGTGCTGCAACCCAGCACCTCATCCATGACCGTCGACGGACCTGCCGGTGGTTGCACCAACGCCACGCCGTCGCACGCCTCACTCAAGACGCTGTTCTGTCGGAGGGCTGCCAGTGCATCGAGCCCCCCCTTACTGTGCGCCAACACAACAAATCGCTGGCCTGGCTTGAGTTCGGCAGTCAGTACCTTGTCGATAGACGTTCCTTGAGCCATCACCCCACGCGAAGAGCGCACGGGCATGCGCAGAACCTGATAGTTCGAGCGCCGTAACGTCTGGGCGCAATCTTGAAAACAACGTGGCAACCATTCGGAAAACAGCCCGGCAACCAGCACCACCAACGTACTTCGAGGAAGACGTGGCACGGGGGCATGCCAGCACGCGATAAATTGCTCTGTCCAATCAAGGTGTGCAGCAGGCCTCGCCCATTGCGTTGCTGGAAAGTGAAGTGGCCAATCGTCAAAGCCTTCTGGTATCCAGGTTTTTTTTCCCGGCACGGGTGGCCTCATGGCTTGGGCTCAGCGAATTCATCCAGTCTTCGGCGGGCCGCTTCCAAGGCTTCACTGTTGTCGAGCTTATCGGGGTGAAAACCAGGAATGAACCACGCCAGCCAGCTCGGAAATGCACGGGTCAGCGGGCCAGGATTCACAAACAACCACCATTGCAAGCGCGCCCACCCTCGCCAGTTACGGCGTTGCCCATCAGTCCCCGCAAGTTGGTAAATGAAATACAGCACATCGACGGCGAAGTACGCGGTCATTATCAGCATGACCCCGCATCGCATCAGGTAGCGCCAAAGTGGATTGCGCACAACCCGGCACAACACGTCGTAGGCGACGGCCTTGTGTTCGGTTTCTTCTATGGCATGCCAACGCCAGAGCATGGCCATCCTCGAATCGGCACCGTTGAGAACAGCGGGATTGCGCAAAAGCTGATCAGAGAGAATGGCCGTGAAATGCTCCAGGCTGGCGGTCATGGCCAGACGAGTCGCTGGCGTAAATCGATTGCCAACCTCTTGTCGGCGCAGCAGCAGTTGTTCCAGTGCCTCAACAGGCGCGCCTTGTGCCGCGAGTAGCTGGTTATACAGCCTGTGCTCACGAATATGCGCCGCCTCCTGATAAACAAACGCTTCAACCGCGTTGCACAGCGAACGATCGGTTTCTATCTCGGTACGAAAGTGCGTGACGCTATCAATGAACAGCTTTTCGCCGAGTGGAAACATGATCGACAGGCCATCAAAAAAACGCGTGACGTGAGGCCAGTCACGATACCAATAACGGGGAATTCGCTCATCGAGAGCAAAGCGTACGTTGCGGCGGAGAATTTTTGCGGCAGGTGGTTTTGCCGCCGAGCACCAGGACAAGAGGCCTTTGAGATACGACATATCGACGGGTGCGGCCCTGAAAAACTATAGGCTATCTCTTTTGTCACTGATCGTGTAAACGGATATCCGACTTTCCATGGGACCTCTTATGCGCAGTTCTGGTGACATTTCACCCTCTAGTCGTTACGACGTGGCCAATCTGTGTGTACTGATGCTGCAGACATTGGTTTGGGGGGCGACGCTGACCTGGTTGTCACACACGGATGCGGGTTGGCCCAAGTGGCTTGTGCTGATACCTTTTTGCCTGGTCATGCAAGGCGTCTTTTCGATGATGCACGAGGCCTTTCATGGGCTGGCCCATAGTCAAAAAAAGCTGAATTATTTCGTCATGTGGTGGGCTTCAACCCTGTTTGGTGCATCGGCTACGCTCATCCATATCAACCATCTGGGGCATCACACGCGTAATCGCACCCGAGCAGAACTGGCTGATTTCGCCAGCGCAGACGAGTCGTTGCTGCGCAAACGAGTCGAATACTATTTCGCGATTCTGGGGGGGATCTGGTTCGCAGCGTTTATCGGCAGTCTTTTGTTGCCGCTACTGCCGGCACGTATCACGGACAGGTGGTCGCAAACCGCAGAGGTCAATACGTATGCGGCCGCCTTCAAGGACTTTTCAAAAAGCGATTTCAGCCGTATCCGGCTGGAAGTGATCGCCAGTGTCGCGGTGTGGTTATCGGCCGGGACAGTGTTGGGATGGAAGTGGCCTGTCGTCCTGGTGACCTACATCGCTTTTGCTTTTTCCTGGTCTTCGCTGCAGTGGGTCTACCACATGCGCACACCCTTGGACGTGGTGGAGGGGGCCTACAACATGAGGGCGCCGCGCCTGGTCCGCTGGGCATTTTTGAACTTCAACTACAACCTCACCCATCATCGTCAATCACAACTGCATTGGCAGCAGATGCACCGGGCCTCGAACCTGAAGGAAACCCGACCATTGTGGTTTGGCTGGCTAACGGTTTTCTTGCCGCCCCAGCGTTTACCGGATGACGTGACGCAACTCGACAAGACCTACTTTTGATGAGTGCCAACAATGGCGTCAGACGCGCGCTGTGGAAACGTTTCATAGACAGTGCCCAGCCCACGCTTGATCGGTGGCACGAGCAACTTGAGCAACCAGAACTGACGCAAGAACGCCTGTTGCAGCGATTGCTAAAGGCCAACAGTGATTGTGCGTTCGGGCGTGCCCACCACTTTGCGCGTATCGCTGATTCAATGCAGTTTCGCGACAACGTCCCGATTCACGCTTACGCGCAACTGCATCCCTGGATACAGCGAGCTCAACAGGAATCGGAACCGATTTTGACATCCCGCCCGCCACTGTTCTTTGAGCGTACAAGCGGTAGCAGTGCGCTGCACAAAGCGATTCCTTATACACGCGACTTTCTCTCTGAAATGCACAGCGCTTTAGGCGTCTGGCTTGCGGATATGCACCGTCAAGTCCCCGGGATCAGCCATGGCTCAGGCTACTGGTCAATGTCACCTCCCTTGCAAGTGCCGGTGACGGGCCCCAATGGTATTGCCGTTGGTTCAGCCAGTGACCTGGAGTACTTGAGCGGCAGCAACATTGCCGGGTTGGCCGGTACTTTGTTGATTCCGGAGTTTGCCGGCGATCTGTCCAACTGGCGTAGACAGACCCTCCTGGCGTTGGTGGCGGACGCTGATTTGAGTTTTATCAGTGTCTGGAGCCCTACGTTCTTGACCAGTCTGTTACAGCCAATTTTCGATGGCGAAAGCGCTGAGCATGAGCAGACATTTGCGTGGCTGGACAATGCGCTTCCCACCGCCCGCAGGTCTGCGTTGCGCCGAGCGCGATCCCAAGGTGTCTGCACCGAGTTATGGCCACGGCTGGCAGCCGTCAGTTGCTGGATGGATGGCCCCAGCCGCCATTACTACAGGCAATTGGCGGCACGCTTCCCTCAGGCGCAATGGTTACCCAAAGGTCTTTTTGCCACCGAAGGTGTGGTGAGCGTGCCATTTGGTGACGGGCCGGGGTGTCCCTTGGCGATTGGCAGCCATTATCTCGAGTTTCTCTGCGAAGACGGTTCGCTACGCAATGCCCACTCCCTGCGCATGGGCGAAAGCGCGCAAGTGCTGCTGACAACCGGTGGCGGTTTGTATCGCTACGCGTTGGGGGACCGGGTCCGAGTCGTCGGCATGTTGGGGGCTACGCCGCGTGTGGAGTTTGTGGGGAGGACTACGGTGACCAGTGATCTGGTCGGAGAAAAGCTTGATGAGCACATCGTGCAGAACATATTTGACCGTTGCATCACCACGACAGGGGCTGCTTGCCTGATCCCCAATGCTTCGGCCATGCCACCGCATTACCTCGCGCTGGTGGCGACACCTGAAGACCTGGATGCAGGCGCACTGGCGCTGGCGGTCGAGTCGGAGCTGTCCAACGCCTTTCATTACAACCAGGCACGCAGGCTTGGGCAGTTGGGGCCTCTTCGGGTTCGCCTGCTCAAAGGCAGCGCTGATCTGCTGGCTCAAGTACTGCAACAGGCGGCGGAGTTAAGCGGTATCCGCGCCGGTGACGTCAAACCTCGCCCTCTTATCAATCGGCTCGAGACAGCCGAGGCCATTCTCGCGCTAACGGAAAGCTCATGTCGGCATCTTTAAATACCACCTTCGAGACGCCTTGCGATGGAACCCTCGAACAATGGTATGTGGCTTGCGCGCAGAAAGAGCTGCGCAAGAACACACCTTACCGGGCCAAAATCCTCGGACTGAACCTGGTGCTTTTTCGTCAGGGTGATGGGCAGGTAGCGGCGTTGCTGGACCAATGCGTGCATCGGGGAACCCGATTGTCCGCCGGCAAGATTTCCGATAATTGCCTCGTCTGTCCCTACCATGGCTGGCGCTACGATGCCCAAGGGCACGTGGTTCATATCCCCAGTGTCGGCGATAAACAGTGCTCATCGCCATCAGGCGAGTATCGGTACAAACAGCGTCATTTTGCCGTGCAGGAACTTGATGGCTTGATCTGGGTATACACCGGTGCAGGTGACCCGCAGGCCAAGCCTGTGTTCAGGCTGCCGGCTTACGCTGACCAGCGCTGGCAGAGCTATTTCATGATCAACACCTTTGAGGCAGACGTAGGCAGCCTGGTACAGAACTTCATGGACGTGCCGCATACCGTATTCGTGCACGAGGGCATCTTCAGATCCAGCACCGGTCGTTCGATGGACGCCACGCTCGCGTGTAAAGCGCGGAGCATTGAAGTGACCTATCACGATGACGGGGACAAGATTGGTGTCATGAACTGGCTGAGTAATCCCGACGGCGAACCGCTGGTTCACACAGATCGTTTTTTTGCGCCCAACGTCACGCGCTGCGACTACCAGTGGGGCGAGCGTTCGGCTTTTTTGATCATCAGTCAAATCACGCCAATCGATTCACGTCAGTCGCGCGTCTATACCTACATCGCCTACCGCTTCCGCCTACCCCGTTGGGTACTGCGGATGTTGCGTCCGTTCATCCATCTGTACACCCGCATCGTCATTCGCCAAGACGTGAAGATCATTCAAGCACACCGCCAAGGCCTTGATAATGCACCGGACTTCAAGCCGTCCAATGTGCAAGCGGATGCCATACATGTCGGTGTCGAGCAGCTACTGGCGGCGGTCAGGCTAGGCGAGGATTTGCCACCGGCACAGCGTCGTGAGAGCCGGATACGCTTTGAGCTTTGATGGCGGCGACAAAAATACCTACCAAGGCTCGAATAACTAAAGGGAAGAGACCAATGCCTCATGCGGTTTTCGTCAGTAGAACGATTTTATTTGGCGACTGTGATCCGGCAGGCGTGGTGTACACGCCGCGATTTTCGTATTTTTCAGTAGAGGCTATCTACGTAGCACTTGATAAGTGGCTGGGCACGCCCGGGCTTAGAACACTCATGGGCTTTGAAATACTGCCGCCAGTACGCGCCATGTCCATGGAGTTTCTGGTGCCTTTGACGTGGGATGATGAGTTATCTATCAAAGTCAGTGTGGCGAAGGTGGGTGTTCATTCATTCACGTTTCTGGTCGAAGGGTTTGTTGTTGATGGGCCCTTATCTTTTGTGGCAAATGTCACTCATGTATGTGTCTCGCCGGAAACCAAAGAGGTGGTCGCCGTTCCAGCACAACTGAGAGCGCTTCTTTCATAGCCCGCTGGAAAGACCTTCGTCCGGACAGAGAAAGAGACGATTTCAGGTGCTGGGTCTGGCCCTGAAACAGGCATGAACCTGATTCAGGACCAGACAAATCCGCTCTTCTTAGAAACTGTACTTGGCGGTCAGCAGCATATTGCGTGGGCTGCCGTAGGAGTCACCGCCGTAGCTCACGGAGTTGGCGATGGTCGAGTAGTACTGGCGGTCGAAGATGTTGTTGGCGTTGACCTGCAAGTCCAGGTTTTGGCTGACCCGGTAGCCGGCCATCAGGTCGGTGATCGCGTAGCTGCCCTGTTCGAGGCGGTACTTGCTGCCATCAGCCAGCGGGATGTCGTTGTACAGGCGGCTCTGCCAGGAGACGTTACCGCCCACACGCAGTTTTTCCAGCGGGCCCTGGAAGTGGTAGCTGGTGGTCAGCTTGAACAGATGCTCCGGTGTGTCGGTGTCGAACTGCTTGTTTACGTTCTGCGGGTTGGCGGCATCCTTGATGGTGTGTGTTCGCGCGTAGGTATAGCCACCGCCGACTTGCCAGTTTTCGGTCAAGGCGCCTTGCAGTTCGAAGTCGATACCCTGGCTGCGAATCTCGCCGGAAGCTTCATAGCAGGTCGCTTGTGGGCAGTTTGCCGTAAACAGTTGCACGGCGCGGTTCTCCTGGTCGACGCGAAACAGCGCCACGCTCGCATTCAGCGCGCCATCAAAATATTCGCCCTTGATGCCGACCTCGTAGTTCTTGCCAACGATCGGCTTGACCGGGCTGCCAGAAGTATCCTTGGAGCTTTGCGGCGTGAAGATATCGCTGTAGCTGACGTAGACCGAGTGGTGGTCGTCCAGGTCGTAGATCAAGCCGGCGTAACGGGTGAGGTTACGGGTGACCTTGTAGTCGGTGTCGCCATCGCGGTTATCGTAGTCGTACCAGTCCAGGCGTCCGCCGAGGATCAACTTCAACGGGTCGGCCAGGCTCAGGCGTGTGGTGAGGTAGACGCCGTCCTGGGTGGTCACTTCGCGCTGGTTGTTGGTGTGGACGAAGTTCGGTTTACCCCCATTGATCGGCCAGTTCATGTCGTACGGGCTGTAGTTGTGGGTGGTCATGTCGTAGATGCGCTTGCTGGCGCCCACCACCAGTTCATGGCTGCGCCCGAACGCCTCGAAGGGCCCACTGGCAAAGGCGTCTACGCCGGCCTGGTTTTCATCGAAGTCGGCCTGGTAAACCGTGCGGGCCAGTGTGTTGTTGACCCAGCGTGATTGGTAAGAGCCGGAGAACAACGCGTTCTGTTCGGAGTAATTGGCGTTGACCTGAAGGTTCCAGTCGTTGGCCAGGCGATGACGGACTTCGGCGAATACGGTGTTGATCTCCTGATCCTTGTTCTCCCAATCCGTGCCCGGATTGTAGGAGCGCGGCAGGTCCAGATGATGGCCGTCCTGGCCGATCATCGAAGAGCCCCAGAAGTAATTGGTCTTGTCCTTCTGGTGGGAAAACCCCAGGGTCAGGGTGGTGTCTTCGTTCAAGTCCGCTTCGGTGACCGCATAGAACAGGCCATGATCCTCCTCGACATTGTCGATGAAGCTGTTGGCGTCCTGGTAAGAGGTCACGACCCGGCCGCGCAGCGTGCCACTGTCGTTGAGCGGGCTGGAGGCATCGACCTCGCCACGGTAATCGTCCCAGCTGCCGGCAGCACCGGTCAGGGTGAGTTTCTGCTCGGCCAATGGCCGCTTGCGGATCAGGTTGATGGCGGCCGAAGGGTTGCCTGCCCCCGTCACCAGGCCGGTGGCACCGCGCACCACCTCGACCCGATCGAACATCGCCAAGTTAGGCTGGGAACCGACGTTAACGCCGTCGTAGCCACTCGGGATGCCGTCATACATCAGGTTGTCGATTTCAAAACCGCGGGCCTTGTAGGTCTGCCGGCCAGGACCGGAGGAAAAGTCCAGGAACAAACCGGGCGTCGCCTTGACCACGTCGTTGATGTCGGTCATCGCCTGGTCATCCATGCGCTGGCGCGTAATGACGGTGACGGCTTGCGGGGTTTCACGCATCGTCAGCGGGAGTTTGGTCGCGGTCGACATCGCGCCGGTGGTGTAGGACTCGGTGCCTTCCGTGGTGCTCCCCAGTTGGCCACTGCCGGAGACCTCGGTTGCGTCTAGTTCCAGGGTGACGGGTGGGGTGGGGCTGTTGTCGTCGGCGTAGGCGGGGGCCATGGAGATCATGCAGATAGCCATGGCCAGAAGATTGCGGGCAGGGTTGAAGTGACGCGGTGGGGTGGCACAAGTCGACATGAACAATCATTAGATGCTAATGCTTGTGAGAGTGATTCGCATTAAGTATCACAGGATTCATCTGAGTGATAAAGTTTGTTGCGGTTGGAGGAGACGATGCGCAGGGTGCACCGCCACCGTACAGCCGTCCACGATGGCCGTCGTACCCAGCACAAACCTGAAGGCTAGTTGCCCCGGCCACCACCAAACGACCATTCATCGCTGGCCGTAGTGGTGATCACCACCATTACATCTTCCGCGTTGAGACCTGGCGCCCGCCCCAATTTCTCGACCAGGTCGCGGTAGAAACGCTGTTTCGTCTCGACGCTTCGAGGGCGGCCAGCGGTAATCGTGATCAGCACAAAGTCATGGCTACGCGGTCCACCCAGGTAGTCGGGATCAAATATCAACTCGCCCACTTCATGTTGGTGGATGACCTGGAAGCGATCGGTCTTCGGCACCTCGAAGCTATCAACCAAGGCATCGTGCAGCCCTTGGGACAATGCTTGTAGATACTCGGCCGACTTCCCCCGGTGCAGTGAAATACGTGAAAACGGCATAACAGTTACCCCCATGGCTAAAGCGACAGGGGGAAAACTATCAAGTCGCGATAGTTCCGAATATCAGATTTAATTGGGTAGATCATCCCAAATTAGTGGACCATTCAATGCGCCGTCCGACCTTCGATCTTGATGTATTGCGTACTTTCGTCACCGGCGTGGAGTTCAACAGCTTTGCCAAAGCGGCGGATCGTCTCGGTCGATCGACTTCTGCCGTGAGCGCTCAATTGAAGAAGCTTGAGGAGCAGATCGGTACTCCGGTGCTGGCCAAATCCGGTCGAGGGTTAGTCTTGACGCCCGTAGGTGAATCACTGCTCAGTCATGCCCGTCGGTTACTGGAACTGAACGACGGCATTTTCCAGGCCCTGCATGAAAGCCAAGCCGCGGGGACAATTCGCCTTGGGCTTCAAGAAGACTTTGGGGAACATTTACTGAGCGAGATCCTTCGACGCTTCGTCCAGACGTACCCGATGGTGATTCTCGAGGTCAGGATCGCGCGCAACGCCGAACTGCTTGCGTTGGTCGAAAGTGCTGCTCTGGACTTGGCCCTGACATGGGACACAGGGCATACGTCGCCCTATGCCACGCGGCTGGGCGAAACACAGATGCACTGGATCGGGGCCCGTGACATGCCGTCACTGACCCGCCTTGCTGACTCACCGCTGCCATTGATCATGTTCGACGCGCCTTGCGTATTGCGTAGCGCTGCCACACAGGCACTGGATGCCGCGCAAATTCCCTGGCGAATCGCCCTGACCAGCCCCAGCGTCGCGAGTATCTGGGCGGCCGTCGCCGCCGGCTTGGGCTTGACGCTGCGAACTCGCATTGGGCTGCCGAGTCATCTCGCCGTCGTTTCCGGCTTGCCGGCCGTACCAAGCCTTGGCTATGTGCTTCACAGCAGTGGAGAAGACCCGACGCCCGCCATCCAGCAACTGGCCGCGTTGATCAAAACGAGCCTGCAAGAGCACACGTTCGGTTTTGCGGTTGCGCAGTAGTTGGAGGTGTCAGATTGAGGACCTGATACACAGGTCAAAAGTAGTGATCGACGCGAAGTGGGTATAGCGGGAATGCACTCTGAACCCCTGGCGGAGACTCCCTCAGGACTGTCCGCCAGGCATCACGATATTCGATTCGATTTTCTTCCCCATGCTGATGCGTGGTTCGACCGAGTAGCCCAGCGACTCATAGAACGTTTTGACGTGCTCATTTGCGCTGACAATTTGCAGGTTGATCTTCATGCACCCTCGGGCAGTCAACGCGCCCTCTGCATGACGGACCAGGTTTGCCCCTAAGCCTTTTCTACGATGCGCAGGATGCACCGCCACCGAGTAAAGCCATCCCCGATGGCCGTCGTACCCAGCCAGAACAGTGCCAACAACTTCATCTCCAGCCAGAGCAACAAAAAAGAGGCCATCGGATACGGCCAGCTTCTTGTCGATAGCCAGGCTGGGGGTGTTATGGGCGGTTTCGTAACCGAATACGGTTTCCCATAGTTGCATGACGGAAAGCCGGTGGTGTTCGTTTGAATAATGGGCAATGGCATCCATGGCGCAGCTCCCGAATTGAAGTGGCTGACGCTATCTCCCCGTCGGGGGGGCTGTCCATTGTCTTTTTTCGGCGGAACAACGAACAGGTGGCGCCTGAGACGAAAGGGGTGACGGTGACGTTACTCTCAACGATTGATCTGGGGCCTGAGATCGAGGGTATGGCAGGGCGCCAACTCAGGATGCGCAGGGTGACCCTCGAGCCTGGAGGCGTCTTCGGGCCGATCCACAACCATGTAGACAGACCAGGCACCGTCTACATTCTGCAAGGCACGATCACCGACCATCGAAATGGCGTCGCCACGGATTACGGGCCGGGAGTGGGCTGGTCCGAGGACAGGAACACCACGCACTGGCTTGAGAATAGAGGCACGATTGCGGCGGTGGAGATCTCGGTGGATATTGTCAGGCAAGGGTAAGTTCGTTGACTTTACTTGAGTCGGAAAGGGGGCGGATCATTTGTTTTTTTGCTTTAAATGAATCTGTCCGTTTTTTTCATTGCTTGCGGATCTTTGTAACTTGACGGACTGCCGCTGACATAGGTGTAGAGCCTATCCTCAGGTTTATCGTCGCATCCGTGCGGACTCCATCAAGGCATTTGCAGCGCTCTGCCGAATAAACCTGCAAAGTTTTTCCACTGCTGCATTATTAATGCATGTATTGGAATTTAATATAATTCTATTCAGGTCATCATCTGAGGCAGTTGCATCGATATGTCGTATCGCCCAGTCTTGAAAGTCAGGGTGTGTTTTTGCCAGTGCCACAAATGTACCGAGCTGATCCCATCTTTGGGCGAAGAGGTTCGTCACGGCTTCAGAGTAGCCCTCGCCAAGCTCACCATCATCACAAGAGGCGAAGACTCTCTGATGCTTAAAAAGGGATGACCAATCTCCACGCGCATCAACTAGCAAAGACCCAGCTCGGCTACTCATATCGGGAGGGCAGTTTCCGTACGCCGAAGCCTGAGAGAATGACGCACATCCCAAGCCAAGTCCGAACAACAAGGCCAAGAAGGTCAGAGCGCGAGTACATACAAATCTGATGAGTATCATGATTGTCACCCTATCGATCACACTACTGTTGCGTCACAAACTGAGGAGCGTTGACGTTATAGCTAAAAGGCGACAGGTTTATTTTATGGAGGCGAAAGTAAATTTGTCTCTTTTTCACACGTTTCTCACGCTACTGAGGCGGCGACGGGAAGGCATTCATTCTTCTTGATCTGGTTTGCGAGCTGCGTCGAGCAGCTGGATTCCTAGAGACCATATGGTGCCTCAAAACCTGGTCAAATGCCCCATGGCCGAATCATTCTCAAAATGTGTTTTCACACAGCCTGGATCGATTGCGGACTGATCAAATAAGGGCAGACGTGTCGCGATTCGGGTCCGAGCGCAGATCTGCTTGAGCCCTTAGCTGTACTTGTACTTTTACCACGCTGGATTGCGCGCCCGAGGCCGAGTAGCCTACCGCTATTTCAAGAAACCCCTTTACCCCCAGCATTGGAAGCCTCATGGCCCTGCACGACGCAATCGCCCTTGAAATCCACGCCGGCGCGCTCCCGCTACACTTCCGTGCCGCAGACCTTAAAACAACTGAGCGCAGGGTCTACCTTAGCCCCACCGATGCCAACGAACGTTATCGCGTCGGTCTGGACTTCTTCGCCGCCAGCACTATCAGTTCGCAGCTGGCGAACCTATGCGAGCACACTGGTTACTGGGCCCGCAATGGCCAAGTGGCGCGTTACCGGCGGGTAGCCGAGGGGATGTATGAGTTACTTGGCCTGGACGAGGCGCAGGAGCTGGCGACGGAAGTCGAGTCGGCTGCCGAGATGCCGGTGCCCCTGGGTTTCCAGAGCTTGAGCCCTTGGGAAGCGCGCTTTGCCTTTTACCTTGAACATGAGCCCTTTCAAATCTACGATCGTCGCCGCCGAAACGTGTACCCAGCCCAGGCGGTTCAAGGATTGGATGCACGATTGAGTAGCTACTTCTGGCCCTCGCCGGGGGTAAGCTTTGTAGCCACCGAGCAAGTGTTGCAGGGGTTTATTGAGCAGGCACGGGTGCTCAGCCTTAACCTTGCTGATAATGCCGACGCGGTGTTGGCGTTATTCGCGTCCATCTGCCAGTGGGGCGGAGTGCGCCTGCCCACGCAGGATGCCGACGCGGTGGTCGCCAACCTGCAACGCGCTGCTAACCGCAACGCTCAGCAACCAGCGGCAATGAACAGTGCATGGACGAAGCTGTATGCCATGTTTTACCCCGATGACTTTGTGATTTACGACTCGCGTGTAGCCACCGCATTGGTGGCTATTGCCGAGGCCGTGCTCAATGATGCCGAGCTGGGTTGCTTCAAGACGCAGTATCCCAACCTAGGTCTGATCGCTGGTCGTGGCGGTAGCCGGCCACGAGCGACCCGCGCTGTATGGCGCAATGCATACCTGTCATGGGCGGCTCAACTCGATGCAAACCGTCTTGTCGCGGCCATCGTGCCGGCGCTTAATGCTCAGTCGGGCTTGGCGTACAGCGCCCGCCAATTGGAAGCGGTGTTGTTTATGGAGGGATATTGAGCGGCCTTACTCTGTTGGCTATGCCTATTTTGAAGAGTAACGCCACACCCTCGCGTGCCGATTGACCGCCGCGAGTCGAGAGCAGGCTGCAGTGATCTGCGACGTTTGATCAAGCCTGAACATCGCTATGCGGGTACAGAGAGTTCGCCATCATCAGCCCTTGACCAAACCAACGCAGTGAAAGAAGCCAAGCAACGAAGACGGGCAACTCTTGGAGCGAAGGGGACGGATTTATAAAATGGATCACCTTTTTTTGGGGTAGCGACCTCAATGGTGACTAACAGTCCCCCCATACCATCCTCACACCACCGCAGCCGCAATCGCTCTGGAACGCCAGGCAAAAGCCAACACCATCAGCAGCCCCAACCCCGCCATTGCCGCCCCGGCCAGGGAAATCGCCGGATACCCCAACCCCGCATTGATCACCGCTCCCCCGAGCGCCGCACCAATCGCGTTGCCGAGGTTGAAGGCGCCGATGTTCACCGCCGAGGCCAGGTTGGGCGCGTCCTTGGCAGCCTCCATGACGCGCATCTGCAGCGGCGGCACCAGGGCGAAGCTGGCGATACCCCATATCAGGATGGCAACGGCGGCCGGCAGCGGCCAACGCATCAGTGCGGTGAACGCCAGCAAGACAAGAATCAGCACGCTCAGCGAAATGATCAGGGTGCGGTCTATCGAGCGGTCGGCAGCTTTGCCGCCCCACATGTTGCCCAGCGTCAACCCCACACCGAACAACACCAGCATGGCCGTGATGTAGGCGGTGGACGCGTGGGTCTCGCTGCTGAGGATCGGCGCGATGTAGGTGAAGACGGTAAACATGGCACCCGAGCCGACGACGGTCAGGGCCAACGCCCCCAGCACCGGACCCCGGCCCAGTACCCGAATTTCAGCCAGCACACCGGCGCCTTGCGGCGCCGGCAGGTTGGGCAGGGCGAACCACAACGCGGCCATGGTCGCCACGCCGAGGCCGGTAATACCCCAGAAAGCGGTGCGCCAGCCGAACAGTTCACCAAACCAGGCGGCCAGCGGCACGCCGCCTATGGTCGCCAGGGTCAGGCCCATGAACATGGCCGCGACCGCCCCGGCACGCTTCTCTGGGGCGACCACGCTGGCGGCGACGATCGAGCCAACGCCAAAGAACGCACCGTGGTTCAGTGAGGTCACCACCCTGGCGACCATGAGGCTGTAGTAATCGGTCGCCAAGGCTGACATCAGATTACCCAGGGTGAAAATCGCCATGAGCCCGATCAGCAGATAGCGCCGGGGAATCCTGCCGGTGGTCAGGGTCATCAGCGGCGCGCCAAGCAGCACGCCCAGGGCGTAAGCACTGACCAACAGACCCGCAGCGGGAATGGAAACGCCGAGATCCGCAGCGATGCCCGGCAACATGCCCATGGGGGCGAATTCGGTAACGCCGATGCCAAAGGCACCAATGGCGAGTGCGACAAGTGGTGGATTGATACGCATGGAAGGCTCCTTATCTATGCCGCCAATGCTACGATCCAAACTTTCCAGGCGGTAGATAGCCTTTTTGGCAATCACCTTTGCGTAAGAGGCACAAATGGACTTCAACGGCAGGTCAGGTGAAATGAGCGTGTTCGCCACCGTGGCGCAAGAAGGCAGCCTTTCAGCCGCCGCGCGTGCATTGGGGCTGACACCCTCGGCGGTCAGTCGGATCATCGCGCGTACCGAACAACGCCTTGGCACCCGCCTGTTGCTGCGCACCACCCGAGCGATCACCTTCACCGCCGAGGGCGAGGCGTTCCTGCGCGGTGCCCGGCGTATCCTGGCCGACATGGCCGAGGTCGAAGAAGCCATCGCCGACCAGGGCGTACCCAGGGGCCGCTTGCGGGTCAGCGCGGCCCTTGGCCATGGGCGGCTGGCCATCGTTCCCTTGGTGGCAGCCTTCAGCGCCCGTTACCCGAACATCGTCGTCGACCTCACCCTCGGCGACGAAGTGGTCGACATCCTCGGCGGCCAGGCCGACGTGGCGGTACGCTTTGGCCATCTGCCCGACAGCCCGCTGACCGCGCGCAGGATCGGCGACACCGGCCAGGTAGTGGTGGCATCGCCCAACTATCTGCAGCGCCACGGCACCCCCCAGGAACCGGAAGACCTGCTCCGGCACAACTGCCTACGCTTCAACTTCCGACGTGCCGAACCCAACTGGCCGTTCATCCGCGACGGACGAGAGTTTTCCCTGAAGGTCAGCGGCAACATCGAATGCAGCAGCGGTGAAGCACTGGCACAATTTGCGCGAGTCGGGGCCGGCATTGCGCGTATCGGCGAGTTCACCGTGAGCGAGGACCTAAAGCGCGGCGATCTGGTACGGCTGCTGGAAGAGTGGAACCCTGGTGATCGGGAGCCCATTCATGCGGTGTTCGTAGGTGGCTCGGCAATGCCGGCGCGGGTGCGGTTGTTTGTGGATTTTTTGCTGGAGCATCACCGGATGTAAGCGGTGGACCGCTGCTAGGTTGCAAGCATGTCCAGGAGTCCTTCCAATGTTTTAATGGAACGCTCCGCTGGCGTTATGCTCGCTGGCCACGGATGGAATCCACTCAACCAGACGGCAAGCATTCCGGCGGCTGTAGCACCCAGGTAATCGTTCTGTGGGTGATCACCCACAAACCAGCAATGTTCAGGACGAACGCCCAACGCCTGTGCTCCCAGATGGAATATCTCGGACCTCGGTTTCGCAATGCCACACGCCTCAGAGCAAATCATCGTTTCAATGGTTTCGCCGAAAGGCAGTGCCGCCAAAGTCTGCCGTCGCGAATGCTCGGCGCCGTTGGAGATGACGCCCATGGCAATACCCTTGCGATGAAGCGCTTGAACCATCGCGCTAGCGCCTGGCATTTCAACCGCAGCGCTCGGGAAGTGATCCATCCAGTGTGTAATTAATCGCTTGGGATCGACTGGCCCAGTCCACTTCAGCTCCTGGGCTAACGTGTACCCAACCGCCTCACGGATGGAAGAATATTCCGATTCCGGTCGCAGATATCCACCGTTGTCGATGCGCCCGATCAGATGAGAGATCTGACGGGTGTCTGCCTCAGCGATTTCAATCTTGAACTCATGCAGAAACCGCTCAGCGTAGCGGTCAATGCTGAGCGCGCGATGGGTGAGCGTGTTGTCCAGATCGAACAGAATAGCTTTCGGTGCCAAGTTCCCTCCCAGCGATCACGATGCATTAGCTAACTTGATTACAGAGTGACTCGTCTTCTCACCTGCTACACCGGAGCACGCTAGCCTAGGTCAGATTCAACCCGCCGTCTGAGAGGAGTATCTCGCCGGTCAAGTAGTCCGACTCGACCAGCATGACAACAGCTTTTGCGATGTCGTCTGGGCTCGCGGCCCTGCGCATAGGTGCGCGAGTTCGCCACAACTCTTGGGCACCTGTCCATTCTGCGGTCAGAGGCGTGTCGACCAAGCCAGGCGCCACAGCGTTTACGCGAATTTCTGGCCCCAGCGATACCGCGAGCAAGCGGGTCATGTGATTAAGCGCAGCTTTGCTTACTGCATAGGGAATCGATGCGCCCTTAGGACGGATACCGGCATGGGAACTGATGTTTACGACGCAACCTGCTCGACGGTAACGGGCGGCATCGCGCAATGCCGACTCGGCCAATGCGACCAGGTGGAACGGCGCCACGACATTAACCTCGTTAAGCTCGTGCCACACCGTCGAGTTGGCCGAGGCAAGGTCGCTGTGCGGAATGACTCTGCTAATACCTGCGTTATTGACCAATACGTCGAGCTGCCCCCACGCGGCGATCGCCTCGTTAATAAGCCTGACCCTGTCAGCTTCTAAAGCAAGATCAGCTTGCACGTAAATAGCCTGCTTCATTTCGGCAACCATAGCGCGTCCTGTATCTGCAGAATTTCGCGAATGGAGCACCACGGCATAGCCTGCCCGGCTTAGTACACGTGCAATGGCTGCGCCGATACCGGAAGTGGATCCTGTCACCAACGCGACGCGTAATACGTTATCGATTGTCGGATTGGGTTTCATATGGATATCTCGAATGGGTTGCCTGTAGAAATCCAGAATTTCGGAAAATGCGACTGAAGCAGAACGACTAGGAATTTTGACCCCGTTGCTGGCCCATAACCTGGCCAACGGTGGAGACGACGCCCGTGAAACATTTGCTCTGTTGCTACGAGACCCCGACAGTAACGAAGTCATTGGTGGACTGTATGGCAAGGTCTCTTATCGATGGCTGCTCATCGATCTTATCAGCGTTCCCGAGTCGATGCGTGGTCAGGGTATCGGAGAACGACTAATGCGTATGGCTGAAGAAGTTGCGCAGAAAAACATTGCATTGGTATCTGGCTGGAGACCTTCAGCTTTCAGGCCCCCGAGTTTTATCGAAAACTGGGTTACTCCGAATTCGGACGCCTGGCAGACTATCCACCGGGGCATACCCGGCTCTACTTCCAGAAGTCGTTGTGCTGACCGCGTTTTGGATCTTGGGCCGATAACTGTGCTTCGTAGCGGCAGCAATCGGCCAATTTCTGCCAGCGGGCATGGGTTGTATCAGTATTCTTATGAATTACCGGTCAGCGCTGTGGCCGCAGCCGTCACACCATGCGCAGCGAGGACAAGATCTGCTGCTCGTTCGGCGATGACGACGCACGGCGCCATCGTGTTGCCAACGGTAATTCGCGGTATGATCGAGGCATCAGCGATGCGCAGTTTATCGATGCCATACACACGCAGTTGATGGTCGACCACCGACATCGTATCTCGGCCCATTTTCGCGGTGCAGGATTGGTGCCAGTAAGTCACGGCAGAGTTGCGGATGAACTGCTCCATAGCGCGATGTTCTTTCGGCCCTGGCACGACTTCGCGTTTGACCAGCCCGTTGAAGGCTTCGCTGTTACCGAGCGCCCTGCACAGGTCGATCGACGCATAAGCCGCTGTCATATCCTCGGGCGCGCTCAACGAGTTCGGCTCAATGAGTGGGGCATCCAGTGGCCCGGCACCCGACAGGCGTAAGCGTCCTCGACTGGCAGGCCTGGCCAGCCCAGCGAACATTGTCCAGCCATGTTGTGGCGGCTCAATCGCGACCTCAGGCGGAGAGGGTACCGCAAATGCCAGCTGACACTGCAATAGGTCCGGGACCTCCAGGCGACTGTCGCTTTTCCAGTACAAGGTGGTTTCGCACCCGCCGCTACCGACTGCCTGGGGTTGCAGGTACTCCCACGTACAGCCAAAGGCGAGATGGTCCTGAAGATTCTGGCCCACGCCGGGAAGGTGATTGGTCGGTGCGATGCCGTGGTTTCGCAGTTCCTCTTCCGGGCCGATTCCCGATTGCATGAGCACCTTGGGCGTCTGCACCGCGCCCATGGACAGGATGACCTCGGCTGCGGCATAGAAGCACTGCCGTTCGCCTGCGATCACCGCTTCGACACCGATAACCCGTGTACCGATAAGCAATACGCGGGTCACCAATGCCCCTGTCAGAACCGTCAAGTTCGGATAGTGCAACCGTGGCCGGATGTAGGAGTCGTAAACGGATTCGCGCTTGCCCTGGTTAATGCGCAGGTCGGTAATAGCGATCCCGCCCGGGCCTTCCATCATCTCGCCATTGGGACTGTCGAATCTGGGGATACCCAGACGGCTGGCTGCCTCCAGCGTTGCCCACGCGAGGGGTTGAGGCATGGCCGGCTGTTCGACATGCACGGGGCCACCTGAACCACGCCGAGTGGTATCAGGGCTGCCTTGCCAGTTCTCGATCCTGCGGTAGTAATTGAGTACCGAATCGTAGCCCCAGGCCGGGTCGCCGGACTCTGCCGCGAAATGGTCCCAATCGGAGCGGTGCCCGCGCGACCAGACCATCACATTGATGCTGGAGCCACCGCCGAGTCCCTTACCCATGCTCAGGGATAGCCGTCGACCATTGAGGTGTGGATTGGGTTGCCCCTCGAATGCCCAGTCGCGCTTTGAACCGAGGTTCATCGGCCATTGCGCCGGTTCGGCAACCTCGGGGCCCGAGTACCCCTCGCCAGCTTCAATCAGCAAGACGCGTGCGCTTTTCTGATCGGCAAGACGGGCTGCGACCACGCAGCCCGCCGTACCTGCACCGCACACAATGAAATCATAGTGTTGATCACGCAGATGATTCATGCGGAGGCTCCGTATCGATGCAGCGATTGAGTTTGCGGTTACCAGTGGCGTCATTTCCCTGCGATCATTGTTCGCCAACGCTGTGCACTGCCTTAAGAATCACTGCGGCGACCTCGGCCGGCTGTGACTGCTGGGGAACATGGCTGGTGTGCACCTCTGCAAGGGTGGCACCGATACGCTTGGCGGCAGAGCGCTGGACGTCGGGGTGGATCATCCGGTCTTCTGTAGCAAGCAGATACCAGGACGGTTTGGCCTTCCAGGACGACACGGTCGTTTTATCTTCGAAGGCAGATGCCTTGATGGGACCTTGCGTGGCGGTCATGACGGCGGTCTGCGCTGCCGGGAGATCCTGGGCGAAGTCCTTGGCCATGCCTTCCGGCGTCAAATAGAGGAAACCGTTGCCGTCTGCCTTGATCTGACTGATGCCAGGGGGCGTGGGCGCACCTTTACCTTGTTCGCCGCTGGTTTGCCCGGCCTCTGGCGCGAAGGCGGCGACATACACCAGCGCGCTGACCTTCGGGTCGCTACCGGCCTCGGTAATCACAGTGCCGCCCCAAGAGTGCCCGACTAGAATCACCTTGCCCTGCTGGTTGCTCAACGCGCGGCGCGTAGCGGCAACATCGTCGGCAAGCGAGGTGAGCGGGTTTTGCACAACCGTAACGGCCACCCCTTGGGCTTGGAGCAGTGGCACCACTTTGGCCCAATCGGAGCCGTCGGCGAACGCGCCGTGTACGATCACCACGGAGGGCGTTGTATCCTGCGCGTGACTGGCGCTTGCGATGAAGGTACCGGCTAGGGCAAAGGCGACGGTAGCGATTTTCGAATTGAATGTTTTCATTGGATGAGCTCCTGTTCGGGAGCTCAAATTCTGCTGACTAGCCTGCGTTGTGGGCATCGGTCAATTATCCGACCCCGGAATATTTTTCATGGATAGTGTGTTGCAACTGGATATCTCCCTGGGCGGGGCACTGGCGACGATCGCCCAGGTCGGTGACCTCAGCATGGGACAACCACTCGGTCATTCCCGGCGTGTTGCCGCACTGGCGCGGATGCTGGCGCAGGCCCAGCATGGCGACGGTGAGCACCTGAGGGTAGCGGAACAGGTTGCCTTGCTGCGCTGGTCCGGTTGCACCGCCAATGCCGAAGGCTTTGCTGATCTGCTGGGCGACGACGTCGATGGTCGCCGCGCGATGCTCGATTTGACGCTGGGCAATGAGCAAATGAACGCGGTGCATCAGGCAACCCCGCTTGCCGTCGTGCACTGTGAGGTGTCTGGAGCAATCGCCAAAACCCTCCAGCTCGGTGCCGCCGTCGAGGCGGGCTTGTGTCGCGTGTTCGAAACCTACGACGGCACTGGCCGGCCGCTGGGCCTGACCCATGAGCACATTCCGGAGGTCGCCTATCAAGTAGTACTTGCAGGTGATCTGGATATTCTCAGTCGTGCACACGGCCTGGACGCGGCGCTACGCTGGATCAGAGAGCAGTCGGATCGGCGCTATCCCGCGTCGCTAGTATCGTTGCTTCTGGGGAACGCAAAGGACTGGCTGGCGGATTTGGAAACGCTGTCGAAAACGGTTGACCACGCGCATGAGCAGCGTTGCGTCTCACTGACGTTGGTGGGAGACATAATCGACTTGAAGCTCCCGTGGTTGGCAGGGCATTCGCGGCAGGTAGCGCATGTCGCCGTGGAAGCTGCGCGCCTGTGGGGGCTGCGTGAGCCCACTTTGACAGAAATTGGTAAGTCCGCGCTCATCTACGGTCTCGGCCGGGCAGCCGTTTCGAACCACCTTTGGAATACCGCAGGGACGCTGCCATACGGCGCTGCAGAGCGGGTGCGCCTTGTCCCTTACTGGACGCAACAGGCGCTTAGACCTATCACTGAACTGGCCGTGCCCGCAGAGATTGCAGCCCATGCCTATGAACGGCTCAACGGCAGTGGCTATTTTCGAGGCGTGGCGGGTGATGCGCTGTGTGCCGAGCATCGCCTGTTCGCCACATCGGTAGCCTGGGTCGCGCTAAGGGAAGCCAGACCATGGCGATCGGCCCACGGCGAAACGGATGCAGCCAGGCTACTCAAACAGGATGCTGGCAGTGGCTTGTTCGACAACGATGTTTGCGAAGCAGTCATTGCCGCCGCAGGTGGCGAGCGTCGGATGCGTCAACCGAAGGCTTCGGTACTCACGACTCGCGAGTGCCGCATCCTGCTGGAGATCAGCCGTGGCGCCAGCAACAAGCAGGTGGCGCGGCTGCTGGACATCAGTCCGAGCACGGTTCGCACGCACATGGAAAGCATCTTTCGCAAACTGGAATGCTCGACCCGGGCAGCCGCTACCTTGAAGGGACTGACATTGGGATTGATTGCCTGAGCCAGGTCCGGGTCAAGCCTGAATCATGCGAGCCCATCCTGATCGGCTTGACTGGCACGTGCCAGCTCGATGAATGCCTTGGCTGCCGCGCAGGGGTTGCGGCGGTTCGGGTAGTACAGGCACAGCTTGTCTCTGGGCGGTGTCCAGTCTTCGAGAGTCCGCACGAACTGTCCGGCGCGGATTTCGTCGTGAACGTCCTGCTCCATGAAAAAGCCGAGCCCCATGCCTTCCTGCACCGCCACCTTGACCACGCTGGATTCATCCAGCGTAAGCGGCCCGCTCACATCGAGACGAGTCACTTCTGCGTCCCGCTCGAAATGCCACGGGAAAATCGCCCCATTCGGTAGTCGAACGCGGATGCATCGATGCTGGAGCAGCTCGGATGGCGTTCGCGGTTTGCCGTGTTTTTCGAAGTACGCCGGCGAGCCGACCACAGCGTACCGTTGCGGCTGGCCGAGAGGGATCACAATCATGTCGTTCGGAACGAGGCTTGCTGAACGCACGCCGAAATCGAAGCCGTCAGCAACGATATCCACCAGACGGCCTTCGGTTACGAGGTCGATGTGTACTTTCGGATGATGCTGCAGGAACTCCATCACCAGTGGCAGGAGCGCCGATCGGGCAGCGCTGGCGAACGCATTGATACGCAGCGTGCCCGAGGGGCCGACGTTATGCGATCGCACTGCATCGAGTGCAGCACGCAAATCCTGCAAGGCTGGCCCCACCTGTTCCAGAAATATCCTGCCCGCTTCGGTGATGGCCACGCTACGGGTAGTGCGATTGAACAGCCGCGATTCGAGGCGGGCTTCCAGTTGGGCAATGGTGTTGCTCAATGCGGTGGTGGAGACGTCGAGATCGATAGCGGCTTGCCGAAACGAACCCCTGCGTGCGACCGCTATAACAGCGTCCAGCTCACTGAGGCCTAAACGATCTTGTGACATGGATTGTCCTGATTTTCGGGATTGGTCATAAGGGTTTGTCCCAGTTAACAAACTATCCGTCAAGCAGCAAGATCTCTCCAGGAAATCTATCCAGGAGATCAGCAAATGAGCCTTCAGCGTGTCAGCGTTGTTGAGACGTACTTTGACATCGGCAGTGGAAGCGATTGGGGTGCTGCTGAATGCTCGCCACCTCAAGCATGTGATGCATTGCTGAGGCTGGCCGCACACGGCGAGCGCCAGACCCAGCAGCTTGGTGGGCTATTACTCACTGGGCGAGAGTGTCGCATCCTCAGGGCGATCAGCGTTGGCGCCAACAACAAGCAAGTGGCGAGGTTGCTGGAAATAAGTCCGAGCACCGTTCGCACGCACGTGGAAAGCATCTTCCGAAAGTTGGAATGCTCGACTCGAGCGGCCGCCACCTTCAAGGCAGCGAAACTGGGGTTGATCTCCTGATGCCCGGCCCGGATGGATGCCTCATTGCATCAGGCTCGCGTACAAAAGTGCACAAGATCGCTTCATACAACCAGATTCTGGAGAGCGAAAACATGACCCTTCAGCTTCCCGACGTCGTGCAGGCGTACTTTGCGGTCACCAATGGTGGCGATGCAGCGCAACTTGCGAGCTGCTTCCGCTCGGACGCCACGGTTTCGGATGAGAGAAAAACATACGAAGGAACAGCTGCCATCGAAGCCTGGCAACAGGAGGCACGTAGAGCCTTCATCTATCAGGTCCAACCACTGCATGCCCTGCAAGGGCAGGGCAGACTGACTGTCATTGCGCACCTTGTTGGGAGTTTCCCCGGTAGCCCGGTTCAACTGAGTCACGTCTTCACGCTGGAGGGCGGTCGAATCCGTTCCCTGGAGATCACGCCATGCTGAATCTAGGTTTGACTGGCAAGCGGGTCCTCGTCACCGGTGGCACCAAAGGCATCGGCAAGGCTGTCGTCGAGTTGTTACTGGCCGAGGGCGCGAAGGTCATTACCTCGGCCAGGCAGGTGGACGTTGAAATGCCGGGCGCTATTCTGATTGCGGCTGATCTTTCGACCCGGGAAGGTTGTGACGTGCTGATCGCCGCGATCCAACAGCGGCTGGGTGGCGTGGACATAATGATCCATGTCCTGGGTGGTTCGTCGGCACCCGGCGGCGGTTTTGCTGCACTGGACGAGGAACAGTGGCAACGAGAGCTCAGCCTGAACCTGTTGCCGGCGGTGCGCCTCGACCGCGCCTTGCTCCCGGGTATGCTGGAGCGCAAGGAAGGGGTCGTCATCCACGTCACCTCCATCCAGAGTCGGCTGCCACTGCCGCAAGCGACAACAGCTTATGCGGCGGCCAAGGCCGCGCTTTCGACGTACAGCAAAAGTTTATCGAAAGAGGTTTCGCCCAGAGGCATCCGCGTGGTTCGGGTTTCGCCGGGCTGGGTTGAAACCGAAGCGTCGGTCGCATTAGCCGAGCGACTCGCGCAGGAGGCAGGTACTGACTATCAAGGTGGTAAAGAGATCATCATGAAAGCACTTGGGGGTATCCCGCTCGGCCGTCCATCGACGCCTTCCGAAGTTGCTGACCTGATCGGTTTCCTGGCTTCGCCGCGAGCGGCATCTATCACGGGAAGTGAGTTTGTGATCGACGGCGGAACAGTACCAACGGTTTAGCCGTCTGTTTGCAGGAAGGCGCAAAATGCTGCCCCAGCGGCCATCGTTTGGCCGCTTCTGGCCGAAAGCAACCCGTTACTCCGGGCGTAGCTGACTTCCAGTTCGCAAGATGACCTGGCCGGATGTCTTCTCGGGTGCCGTCGAGAATGAGTCCGCGGCAGTAGGTCATCGATGGCTCGCAGGCGCGTTGGTCGTGTGTACCTTGGCAAGGCGCAAGCGCCAGTCGCCGCCATGCCGAAGGCGGCATTCTTCTTCGGAGTCGAAACTGACGCAGCGGGCCATGTGGGGGACGTGTACGCCGGCGTCGTTCAGGGCGGCGGTGGTCAGCTCACGCATGCGTTTGTCTGCCCCCGTTGAGAGGGCGTGTTCCTGGCTGGCGCGGCTGTCGAAGATCCAGATCACGCGCAGGCTTTGGGGAAAGGCGCGATAGTCGACCGTGTGGGTCAGCCAGGCGAAGCCCGGGATTTCAGTTTTGGCGGTTTCACAGGCTTCGGTCAGGGTGGCGATGAGACGACGCTCAATACGGGCGTCGTCTCGTGAGGTGGAAGGCATAAAAGGCTCCAGGCGGGGTGTTCAATGGCTGAGGTGTCAGCCCCTCAACGTGGGCTTTGTTGAATCGAGAGGCGTAACCGTTGCCACTCATTCCAGCAATCCTCGGCAACGATATCCGCATAGCCCCGTTCTTGTTCCATCGCCAGCGCGGTGGCAAAGGTGACTGCAATGCAGGTGGCCTGGTCTCGGATGTTGCAGACTTCGAGTTCGGTGAGTGGGGTGCCTTTTTTTGACTCGGCTGCTGTGAGTACAGCTGCAAGGGCGGGTACGAAAACCAGGCATAGGGGATCGGAGGACATTAGCTTCTTCCTTGGAGTGAATTGGAGATTATTAACGGGACACGGGGCAGGGGGGGCGTCGTCATCGTTTCATGGTCCGGTCCATTTATTTCTGCGTGCCGGTTGTTTCCAACGTCGAAGCGATAAGGTCGCGCAGCCATATATGGGCAGGATCGCGATGCAGTCGCTCGGGCCATAACATCAGCATTTCAAACCCGGGAATGGCGAGCGGAGGTGCCTGGACGTGAAGCGCAGGCTCATGTTTCACCAGCCTTTGCGGCACCACCGCAACCAAATCGCTGTGCACCAATGCTGAGACCAGCGAGTTGAAATTGGACACGGACAATACCACTCGCCGTTCCAGACCTTCAGCTGCCAGCGCGTGGTCGGTACTGCCAACGAAGCCGGCGCCATCAGGTGACATGACGGCGTGTTCAAGCGCGCAGAACGCTTTGAGCGACAGCTTGGTTGCCAGCGCGGGATGGCCGCGCCGCGCCGCCAGCACATAGCGTTCGTGAATCAAGGAGCGTTGACGCAACTTGGGCGGCGCTTCATCGCGGGTGTGCAGCGCCAGATCGATAAGGCCGTTTTCCAGATCCTTGGCATAGTCGACAGTCGGTTTATTCATAAGCGCCAACCGCGTGTACGGGGCCAGGTGCCTGAGCCGCGAGAGCGACGGCCAGATCAAGGCAGTCGTCGCATAATCACTGGCAGCGATCTTCCACGTTTGATGGGACCGTCCGGGTTCAAAAGCGGCAACAGGACTCAGTGCGCTTTCCAGCGCGGCCAACGCGTCACGCAGGGGGCCCTGCAATTCGCGAGCTCGCTCGGTGGGCGACATCCCTCGGGGGCCAGGCAGCAAAAGCGGATCATCAAGAAGATCCCTCAGCCTGCCCAGTTGCAGGCTGACGGTCGGTTGCGCGAGATTGAGCAAGCGTGCTGCCCGCGTCACATTTTGCTCGGCCAGCAAGGCATCCAATGTGACCAGCAAATTAAGATCCAGACGGCGCAAGCTATTGTGCATGCCAATACCATGTGTTTCGGGAATTCATTTCTATCATAGCGGATGCATGCTTACGCTGAGGGACACATTCAACGTGGAGCCCCTCATGAAAATACTGCTGATCTACGCCCACCCCGAACCTCGTTCGCTCAATGGCGCGCTCAAGGATTTTGCGATCACTCATCTGGAAACAGCAGGCCACGAGGTCGAAGTCTCAGATCTCTACGGCATGCGCTGGAAAGCATCCCTCGATCCGGACGACGCCCCAGGTTATGACGCAGAAACGCCTTTCAACCCGGCGCTTGAATCCCAGCGTGTATTTGCCGCTGACAGCCAACCGGCGGACATCCAGGCAGAGCAGGCCAAATTGCTCTGGGCCGATGCCGTCATCTTTCAATTTCCGCTGTGGTGGTTCTCGATGCCCGCGATTCTCAAGGGCTGGATCGAACGCGTCTACGCCTACGGGTTTGCCTATGGTGTCGGCGAACATAGCGAAAACCACTGGGGCGATCGCTACGGCGAAGGCAGCATGACAGGCAAGCGCGCCATGTTGGTGGTCACGATGGGCGGTTGGGAATCCCACTACAGTGGCCGAGGGGTGAACGGCGCGTTGGATGACCTGCTATTTCCTATCCAGCATGGGGTGCTTTTCTATCCTGGCTTCACGGTCATGCCGGCCTTCCCAATCTACAAGACCAGCAAGATGGACGCCGCCCGGTTCCAATCCATTTGCACGGCCTATGCCGCTCGCTTGGATACGCTCTTCAGCGATCAACCCTTGCCATTTCGTCGCCAGAATCACGGCGATTACGAAATCCCGGCGTTGACGCTTAAATCGCATCTTGCGGCTGGGCGTTGCGATCTTGGTATTCATGTCAGTGACGGTGAGAGGGTTTGAGGTAAAACGTGCAATGGAGGCTTGAGCCCAAGGGCGTTGGTAGTCGGGTCGTGCGCCTCGGGATTGATCATTTTTGGAGGTCGGTAATGACGGGCCCGGCGATGCTCAGGGCGAACCCTTCTCCAAAGACCCTGGCTCCCGTCTATGAGCGAGAGATTATCTTCCGTGTACCCAAGGCCCCCATGACCGGATGTTGCGAGACATCGCCGCGCCGGATACCGCGATGGCCCGAATCAACCTGGCAATCCAATGAATCCGTCGCGACTTCGCCGAGCCCATTGGTGTTGAGTGATTGGCGCTATGCGCTTCAATGAGCCTCTCGGCAGTTCATTGTTACTTCAAGGCTGTCACCAGCCTGAGCCCCTTGCTGTACCAGAAGCGGGTTCGCCTGCTTCAGGCCAGAACCCTGATGGTGGTGAATGCCAAAAGCGTCATGGCGGCTGCTTTCGAAGTGGGCTACGAGAGCGCTACGCAATTCAGCCGGGATTATGCGCGGTTCCGCCCTGACAGGATGCCGGGAGGATACTCGGCAGTATGAAAGCGGTTAGAGGCCAGTCGGTTGATGGGTTGATGGGGGGATAGGTGGTTTTCTTGATCGGCGGCTTTCGGCCGATTCTGTTGAAAAAGTCGGCCATGGTTTCCCACGGCTGTCTGTCCACCGACTGCTTTTGGATGGTGTCTAGGAAATCAGCAGCGATTCATGATCGGCTCTATCGATGGCATTTACTCAATAAAATTATTCAATAGTTGATTCTCCAGTCCACTGGTAACGTCCTGATAATGAAAAATCATTCAGGACTCCCGTGTTGGGTGGTCTGACACCGAAGCCGATCAAACGCCGATCTAAAGGTACTGTAATGAAGCTAGAGTCATGGGATCCGCTCACCAGCGGTCAAGATGTAGATGCAGAGATTTTGTTTGCTGCGAAGAAGCGTGAAATCAAGAACATCTTGAAGTCCTACGTTGGTATGTATGACTCTTTCTCCGAACTCATTCAAAATGCTATGGATGCTGTGGATCGCCGTGCAACTGAACTTGAGGAGCCAGACTACATTCCAAAGCTTTGGTTAACTATAAACCTTGAAGAAAACTCTTTTTCCATAACTGACAATGGCATTGGGTTCAACGAAAAAGAATTTAAAGCATTCCTCGCTCCAAATATCTCCTTTAAAAACGGCGGGCAAACGAGGGGTAACAAAGGAGTTGGAGCTACCTACATAGGCTATGGCTTCGACTACCTACAATTTGGCACAAAAGTACCAGGGCACACGTTTCACGGGGAGCTTTTGAAAGGCCGCGACTGGGTTGAAGACTTTCACGGTATTGTGACGCGACCCATGGTTACATCCTCGGATATTGCTGACCCAGCGTTCGCGGAAATATCAAGAGGATCGACTTTTAAAATAAAATTCGGCGGAAACAGCACTCGACCAAAAGACCTGTCCTGGTACTCCGCCACCACTGCCGAGCAATGGCTATACCTACTACTTATCAAAACACCACTCGGCGCAATAACATTTGCATCAGAAAGTTCAAAAATTAAATTCCAGCTTACAGTTGTAAGCAAACAAGGTGCCATTTCAACTCTTTCCGAACAAAGCTGCAGCTATATTTACCCACACTTGAAATTAAGTGCAAGCGTCAACCTCAAAGACGTAATGACAATTCAGAAAAAGCTTCAGTCCCAAGGAAAGGATTCATCCGACCTTCCGATGAAATATCTGAAGGCTAACGGAATATATGAGTTTTTTAGCACTGAAGATTTGCTTTCTTTGTTATCACCCAACGACAAGTTTGACACGCTAATCAGCCAGTACCAGATATCAGCATACGGTTACTTTGCTTACTCTACGTCTATTTGGGATCAATTTAATGACGAGCTTGCGAAGTTAAGAAAGCTGTATAGGGTCCTGAAAGGTGGTCTTCAGCTCGCTAACAACCAGATGATACAGGGTGAATTGATCACGATACCTCTGACATCTAATATCGGCCACCAAAACCAGTGCCACGTCATTGTCCACTTCGTGGATGCAGATCCAGATTTAGGACGCAAAGGGTTTCAACCTGAATTGAAAGAAGCTGCAGAACAGCTTTCAGTGGAGATCGTGAAGCGTTTTCAGAAATGGCGACGCCTGCTAAGAACGGATACAGGTGCCAAGAACGACATAACTAGGGAGGGCTCTCTTCATGATTGGGTACGAGCGCAAGAAGCCCATGAAATTGAACGACCACTGAGCCTCACCAACAAGAACTTCTTTGCGCCAACCAATGAGATCTCAATAACATCCGAACCTGTCTCAGAGCAGGATGTGATTGTGCTTTTCAATCAGTTAGTTGCTGGCGGAGTTATCCGAGGCATCAAGTTATTAGCCACCAGTCAAACGCAGCAGTATGATGGGGTTTTTAAATTTATCATTAGAGACCCTCTCTCTAATCATGAATATGATAAAGAAAACAATCCGCTGGGAGTTCAACAGCTTCAGTACAGCAAAGAATACACCAGTCCTCCAAAAATTCTTGAGTATAAATTCAATATTGATGCGCTAATCCGAGAGTTTGAGTCCGAGTACAAAAGCGAAAAAGAAATCCACCTTGCCATCGCATGGGAATTAGGCTCAGAATGCCAGCGTAATTATGATGTCGTTTCGCTTTTAGATCTGGATAATCTACACTTGCGCGACTATCACGGTATTACTCATATTTTAAACTCCGCAACAACTAAGTTTTACGTCATCGCTCTTAAAGAGCTAATCGATTACCTAAACTCAGTGGAAGGAGTTCAGGAATATCACCGCAAGACATATAGCGGCGAGCTGTTCGACTGATCTGCCAACGTGAATAGCTTGGAATTGCTGCCAGATATCAACTCTGCTGATCTGTCAGCATCCCAGGCTGATAACGGTCACGAACGGCAGCTATTGGCCGGTTGCTGTCCTTTGCGACAGGCAGCAATCGGCCAAAAGCAGTCGTTCGTGAGCGACCGTATCCAGATAGATGCATCTTTCGCAAAAGACCGCTAAATCGGCCAGGAGCGGTGGTTCACTCACGAGTTGCTCGCGCTCGACACGATTTATGTATTGGGCAATTAAAAACCTAACCTATTTTTTCGCACATCCCTTATGTTCTATCAACTGTTGGGTAATTGTTCGTGAACGCCGCGAAATCACTGGTGGGCTCCTCCCATAGTGGCAGGCACTCGCTTGCTGCAAAAAGCCTTGGCTGCAACTAGCTATGTCGAGATCGTTCAGACCATTCTTGAGCACGCCTGCTTGGATCACAGCAAACCTTACCCAGCTGTGGATATGCAGGAAGTCCGACGTGCATTTGAACTTGCGCCGGCATAGTGATATCGACGACTCTCTCTTACGTTTGAACGTTATGAATAAAAGAAAGCGACTATGAGTGCAAATAGGACAGAGCTGGAACAGGTGGCCCTTGCCTGCCGCAATGGGCTTATGAGCCTTGTTGATGCAAAGGGCTCAACCTTCAATGGCTTCCCGTCAGGCGCGTGCGGGGTTGCTTCCGACATCGTGGGGCGAGTGGTTTGGGAAACGCTTCAATATGAAGGTGAGTACGTTTGCGGTCGGCACCACCCGCAGATGAAAAGCGAAGCGTTGCACGCATGGTTTGAGGTCGGTGATTTCATCATCGATGTCACCTATGACCAGTTTCAAGCTACAGGGCTATACGGCTGGGTTTTCGACCGTAACGATGGATGGCACGCGCTATTCCCATCGCAGGAGCGACGTAAGGGATTTTACGCTCCCTCCCAGTGGCCTGCTTACCCGTTTGATGGATACAAGGCAGCCCAAGAAGAGGTCAAGAAAATAGGCCTGCTAAGTAAGCCGGTTTAAAAGGGAGAATTCCCGCGCAGTTATACTAAAGCCCGCCGTAAAACGGGCCAAAACTAGATAGGGGGCTTCGCCCCCCCCCATGTAAAAGGATGTTTGTATGTCGCTAGAGTCTGAAACTCCATTTGAGGCCGCGAAGCACCAGGTTGCACGTATCGGAGTTAGTAGTATTGATGTTGAAAGCGTCGATGCATTTTATGCAACTGCGGATGGCTATATTCAAGCGTTGCGAGACTTTGACCTCATCACTGAAGTTCAATTGGACCAGCTTCACGCTGAGATGCGAGAGGTCCGAATTGACGCTGTTGAGAGGATTGAAAAAAAGCTTAAAGCACGCCGCCGATAACACCATGGCTCCCTGATTTATGTAGGAAAATCGAAGCTGCTGTATTGTCCGGTTTGTCACGTTAATTTCAAGGATAGGCTAGGTAAATTGTGACTATTGATATTAGTTTTTGGGTTCGGAATTATAGAGGTTTTAAAGAGGGCGGGGCTGGCTTTTTGGTGATCAAGCCAGTTAATGTGATAGTTGGTAAGAATAATATAGGCAAGTCAAGCCTTATTGCTGCTGTGGATCATATGTTTAGGGAGCATGGAGCCGAAGATGAAATTGGTGGAAGTATTGAATTTGGAGCGGTATTAGCCGAGGCCGAATTGCAGCCATATTTTAGTAACAATACGGCAGGTGGAGACTTACCTAACAATCACTGGCGGGGGCATGGTCAGAATTTTATAGATAAGCGTGTTGTATGGAGGGAACTGGGAAAAGACGTAGAAGTGCTCAGCGTTGAGGGGTACGAAGCAAGTTTATTACCAGGTGAAAGATCACGGATTGGCAAGGTTGTAGCAGCGAGTAAACGTAGGAATTTTCGACACGTTAGGCTTGATGCAGATAGGGATCTTGTCAAGGAACCGTATACACATGAGTTTACACTGAAAAGTAATGGTGAGGGCGCCACAAATATTATCCAGAGTTATATAAATAGCTCTAATCTTGATAGGGATCTGATTCAAGTTAGACTACTTACCGCGTTGAATGTAATTTTTACGCCTGATGCTGTATTTTCAGAGATGGTCGTGCAGCATCATTTTGATACTGACACATGGGAAATTTATCTTGGTGAGGAAGGTAAGGGCCTTGTCCCACTTTCAGCATCGGGCAGCGGACTGAAGACTGTTATATTAACATTACTTAACCTCCTGGTGCGCCCGGATTTTGAGAAAAAAGACATTGCAAATTATATCTTCTCATTTGAAGAGTTGGAGAATAATTTGCATCCTTCGCTACAAAGAAACTTGTTTTCGTTTCTACTAGATTATGCGCAATCGAAGGGTTGTCATATTTTTTTGACTACGCACTCGCAGGTAGCAATTGACCTTTTTCATGGTGAAAATGATGCGCAGATTCTCCATGTAAAAAAGCAGAATGGCGACGTTCTTGGTCTGATTTTGGATGACTTAAATCGCGGATATTCCATTCTAGATGATTTAGGTGCCAAAGCCAGTGACATACTCCAGGCAAATGGCATCATCTGGGTAGAAGGACCATCAGATAGAATTTATTTGAATAAATTTATTGATTTGTGGGGTGAGGGGGCTTACAAGGAGGGGCACCATTATCAGTTTATTTACTATGGCGGTAGTGTGTTAGCTCATATAGATGCTAGTACTCCAGAGGCGGATTTGCAGGAGGCGGTGAGTGCTATAAAAATAAATAGAAACTTTATATTTGCGTGCGACAGTGATAGAAAAAATAAAAATGGTAAATTGAAGAGTAGAGTAACAGAGCTTCTTTTAAATGTTGCTAGTGAACGTGGGTATGTATGGGTTACCAGATGTCGAGAAATTGAAAATTATATTCCCAAGGAATCTTTTGAGTTGGTTTATGGGAAGTCTGGCTTGCCTCAAATTGGCGAGTATGAGTACGTGCAGGATTATCTAAGGGGTAATAATTTTTCACGCGCCGCTGAATTCACAGATAAACATCATAAGGCGGTAAAATTTAGTGAGGCTTTCTCCAAGGAGAATCTGTCATTTAGGCCGGAGTTGGCTACGGAAATGACGGCAATAATCAATCGCTTAATGATCTGGAATAGTTGAATTAATTCTTAATATTTGGACATATTGGCCGCTATGAAATCAGACCAGTCCCTCTGGACCGCGCTGGAAAGTGATCTTTACCCAATCTAGCTAACAGGGGACAGTGACCGCTTTGCCAATACAGCTACGAGCCCTAGGAATGAGGATGTACAGGGGGCGCATTGTGTCCCCTATACCGGTGACTGAAACCCCTTGGTCTCGTAAGGGAGGCGGAGTCGTTTTTGGCCGATTGCAGGCCTTGGCGATAGGTAGCAATAGGCCGGAAGCGGACATTCGAGCCCCCACACCCAGCCCGGACGTGTCTGAAATGGTTCCGCTCGAGATGATGACTGTCCACAGCGCGCGAGTCGTCAACCTAGGCTCAAGTACAGCCGGCGCCGGCGGTGAATATCGTCGGGAGCAGATATCGAGTAGGGCGGGCTTCGAGGTTGCGGGGGATCTTGGCGCCGCGGCTCTAGCCGGGTTTGGCCTGTCCTTCTCTCGCAGGAATGAGGGTTAGGCGGATCTCAGAGGATTGGAGCTGTCTGCCAGGTTGGGTATGACCCAAGAGCAGCAATCACGCTCTGGAGCAAAATGGCGGCCGTAGGGAAACGCAATGGATTGCCCCAGTTCCTCAGTTCCCCCCTTCAGAGAGGCACAGAGTAAGCGAATCCAAGAGGCCTTACCGAAATGATCCCTCCGGTACGCTGCGGCGAGACTTTCTGCCATGCGGGGGCAAATGTACACCCCCGCACCTACCTCCTGAAGTTTGAGGCTAGGCCATAAGCCAGGCCTCGTCGTTTTCGCCGGGATGTGCTTTTTGCCTCTTCGCACCATGCCCCCCTCATTTGCTTTTTCCATAGGCGTGGTCTTTTCTCTTCTACAGAGTGGCAGATTGCCATTCTGCCAGCACTCCAAGGATGGCGTGACAAACCGCCTTGGTAACGAACCGGCCAGCATGGGGCTGGTATATGGAGGTGGTCCACATGAAAAACATTAGGTTGTTTCTCGCTCTGCTGCTCGCAACGGTTGTTACCGGGTGTGGGTATAACGTCAAAGCCATCAATAGCTTTAAGGACAGTTCGACTAGCTTTGCTAAAAGTTATGGTGATCTAGTTGCTAAGACGGATGAGTACTGCAAAGAAGGCATGCGGTATCACTACTATGCCGACGATCAGTACACCGGTGAGGATGGCGTAAAAGCACAGGTCGCTCGCTGCGATAAGTACAGCGAGGGCCTCAAAAGCGTACTCATAAGTAAGACGATAGTGAGCGGTTACGCGGAAGCGCTAGCTCTCACTGTCGGGATAGACCCTGCCTACCTTGACAGTGAGTTATCCAAGATGGGCGAAGTAGTGAAAAAGCTACAAGGCCGGGACGGGACGGTTCTTTTCAATGAGGCGGAAGTGAACCTCACCACGTTGCTCGCGCAGAACCTCGCACAAATCTACCTCAACCACAAAGTGAAAGAGAAGACGCTAAGCATCATTCGGGAGAACAAATCCCTCATAGCCCGTCACATAGCAATCATGACAAAGTTTGCTGACGATTTTTATGACAAGGAGCACAAGTTCCTCGATGGCGCTTACCAGGGGGTAGAGTCAGAGTTAGTGTTTGCTGCAGTGACACATAGCCCTACCGCCAAACTAACCAGCTGTACCCAGAAACCAGGCAAGCCAGTTACCTGCGCTGATGAAAAATTACCGTTGGCCTACCTGGTGCCGCACCGCTTATTGCTGCATGACATCGTAGAGAAACGGAAAGGACTGAAATCAGGTGAAGGTGCAATAAAGGAATTGAAGACTGCTGGCTCAGCTCTACTCGTTGCAAATGAAGAGTTGGCCGATAAGTTCGAAGAACTGGACAAAGACGCGACTCTTCAGAGTGTAGAAGAGTTCGCCACTAAGGCGAAGGCACTTGCTGATGCTGTCGAAAAGGTAAAAGGAGAAGAATGAGATGGCTAGTCAAACAATGGTTAAGGAGATGCAGCAAGCTCAGTCGAATCTTGCTGACACCTGCCTAGAACAGATTGCCGATATCAATGTGGCCCTTCGCACCCAGCCAGAGGGTGCAGAAAAGGACTCGTTGAGGGAAAAGCGGCGCCAGTTGATTGAAGAGTTTCGGCAGTTCCAAGAAGACAAAATTGTCATTATTGGCGCGAAGAATGCCGAAGACCTCGAGACGATCAATGCTGTCAGTAAAGACGTCCAGGAGTTCATTCGACACACCAAGAAGGTGATCAAGACTATTAAAGTCGTGACAGCTCTCATCGTCTTCATTGGTGCCTGTATGGCAAAGAACCCGAAGACGATCGCTGATGCTGCTGCAGCTCTCTACAAAGCAATCAATGAGAAGATCGATGCCGAAGCGAAGAAAGGAGCCAATGCGGCAGTAACGATGAACCCGATCAAGCCTCCCGCACACATCGAATCTCTACTTGTTTCGCTCAAAAAACCAAGTGCCAAGGCCAAAGCAAAAGTAGCACCCAAGAGGAAACAATAGTCCACGTGGCCACCTTCCAAACCAGTCCCCGCCTTGGCGGGGATTTTTCTTTCTGAACACTTTGAGCGGCGCCTCCGCAGCTGCTGTAGGCGCAGATCTGCGGTGGCAGGATTTCCTTGCATGGCTTTGGCTCGCTGATCTGTTCGAGGCGCGCGAGAATGCGGCCTAGTATGCACTAAGTACAGCCTGGTCTTGATTTTCTCCTAGAGCAGAGCAGCCCATGAACACTGAAACCTTGAGCGAGGATTCAACCGACAGAGCGACGGTCAACATCAAGCGCACTACCGTGACCGCTTTTCTCGTCATGATAATCATCGGGCTGGCTGCACTAACGACCATTATTTCAAACTTCGACGTTAAAGCTTCTATATCTGAGCTTTGATTTCCTGGGTAATCTCTGCAGCGTGGTGATCGATCTACCTCCGATCATCAAGTCTGCATCCCTCAAACGCGGAGATCGAAGCATCCACCCGATCGATCAAATCCGGCTTGGCACTATCTAGTCCTATTTTCAGCCGGGCTACAGCCGTATCAATTTCCCCAGCAGTCCGTTCAGACCTTTTCGGTTCAGGGTGTCAGGTTAGACCCGCACAGGGTTCAAGTAGGGGCAGCGCCTGCAGCGGGCCTGCTCGAAGGGCCGCTATTGGCCGAAAGCTGACCTTGTCGAACGTCTGTATATAGCCATTCTCATTCGCTCATAGGTGGTCAAATCTGATGCAAATGACAGGTAAGGTCGAATGTATGCCGTGGGATTTGTTCGTGCAGGTCTCATCTACCAAGGGAAAAAAGGGGCGGATTTATTTGCTCGAAAATAGTACATCCCTTATTTGGTCCAGATTTCAGCACCTTATAGAGGTTTTCGCGATTAACCCCGACCTCTTTGGTGACTTAAAGTTTTTTCGACTTCGGCCAAAGCATGAATAAAACTTTCCGTATCATCGGCTTTCATACATTCAGCCAAATAAGCTGCTATAGCTTCCGGGGGATCGAGAAAGCGCGAAGCCTCATAACGAGTCGTACTCGTAGTGTTGAGGTTTAGGACCGGCATATCCTCAGGGTTGAACTTATCGTTCATGTCATTTACCTCTCCGGGTATCAAGGATCGCTGCGTCTCTCTTTATACCTCGCTTTTGATCTGTTTTATCGCTTCCGCTGACCGAGCTGAATGCGGAAAAGGGCGCTTTTATACGCCCTAAACTCCATCAGTTTTCAACCTGCGCCTGAAGCCGCCGACCAATCACCTCCAGCAAATCACACCCATCGCGTAACGGAATCACCAAAAGCTGTGCAAAGTCTGAAAGCACCACCGTATCGCTGGTAATTTCAGAGCGAAACGCGATGTTCTCCAGTACCTGGGTCACCACACGGATGCGGTAATCAGCGGTTGCATGCAGGACATCCAGCGGGGCTTGAGTATCAATGAGGAGGGAAGCAGGGGTGCAGTCGATGCCGGTGATGGGGACATATCTTTCCATGTTCAAAACTCCGATCTAATGAGGTTTTAGCCACTCAATCGTCGCCAAACAATTGGGTGGCAGTTGTACGCAGGTTGGCGAACCGGGATCGGAAACCGGCAGACCCGAAGGCCTCCCACGCACAACTGCCGTAACGGGCAGCCGTGCAAGTGTGCCAAAGCCTCCGCAAAAAACGCAGTACTTTTGCACTCGATCCTCAGGTCGCCAAACCTGATCGCCATTCTGCGGCGATGGGAATGACTATAGATTTCACCAGGTTTGACGGGCAAGGCACCTGTTTCCGAGAGTCTTGTAGGAATCGAGACAGTTTTTTGCCAGAGATAACCGGGCAGACAGAGGCGCAGTCAAACCTGATCGACACTGGACAGTTGCCCGGCGGGGATCTACCGTCGTGAGCGGCCTGGAGTCATCGAGCCAGGTGCTTTGATTAATAAAGGAGAAGGGACATGGAGCAATGGACGCTGCACTGGCTGGAGGCCTCGGGGAGTTTTGCCGAGTTTCGCCGTGAGCTGGTTGATGAGTTTGACGCCGCTTACGAGGCTATTGCTCGCCTAATGCCCCCGCCGCGACTCGATGTCCTGATTCAGAGGCTACCGGGCGAAACCATTCCGGAAATGGGCCTGGTAGGACGGGCGTATCGCAGCTCCATGTTTACCATGACCCTTGATCCCGACAATCCGAATTTCTTTTCCAGCCTACGCACCGGGGCACTGCGTCGCCATGTTGTTCATGAGGTTCACCATTGCCTGCGCATGGGCGGTCCTGGTTATGGTTGGACGTTAGGCGAGGCGTTGGTCAGCGAAGGGCTTGCCGGTCAGTTTGTTCGTCATGTGCTTGGTACTGATCCGGAGCCTTGGGAGCATGCCATCGCATCTGCCGATCTATTGCGCTCACCGGTTGGGCTGCAAATTCTCGAATCACGATATTACGATCACAACGAGTGGTTCTTTGGTTTTGGCGACAAACCCAAATGGCTCGGTTACTCGTTGGGCTATCAAATGGTCGGACGTTGGCTTGCGTCGAGGGGCGAAACTGATATTTCGACCTGGGTCAACGCACCTGCAGCAGGCATTATGGCCAACGCGCTGGAGGAGGGTTTGGTATTGGCTGAGTCCTGAACGCTTGCCGCAACCGTTCAATTACCTGGCTGATAGAGGGCCCTTGGATCGCTGGCGGCGTGGGGCTCTCACCGAATTCACGCCAGATGAACAATGTCAGCTCCGCGCCATCGGTTAATGTCTGGGCGTTCTCTTGAGTGCCAAAGGTTTCCAGCAACCTGTACCGCGCATCTTTCCAGAACAGTGCCTCGACCCAGTCGTACACCGGGATGAAATGGAAGTGGATGGGGTAGCGGGGATCGTGGCCGAAGCGGCTGATGTAAAGCCATTTGGGGTTCAGTTGTGTTTCAACGACGCTCTGGATGTTTGCCATCAGGCCGCCCAGCTCTGCGAGTGCGGGTTTGGGCAGTTGCGCCAGTGAATTTACGTGATGCTTGGAGCCGAGCATGAGGTAGCCGGGCAGGGCGGATGCCAGGTGGTGGTTGACTATCCAGTGGGTGGTTTCGTGGAGGATGAAGTGGGGGAGTAATTCCAAAGCGGACTCCTTGTTAATGATTGGAATCTTCGTTTATCAGGATGATCGGTATTGGGGCTGCTTCACGCAGTCCAGCGGGGATAAATCCCCTCGCCACAGGGGAGAGTGTTGCAATTAGTCTTCGAACTCCGTTTGCAGCATGGTCAAAAACGCTTCCCTGGCGGGATGTCGGCCGGCGTTTTCGTGCCAGTAGAAAAGGTTATCGATGCCCGTCAACTCAGGAAATTCATACCCCGTCCAACCCGCGCCCTGGCGATATTGCTCATAGATCCCTCGGGGCACCAGCGAGACGCCGGCACCGGCGCTGACACAGCCAACGATGGCGCCATAACTGGCGATGCTGGTGATCGGTTGCACTTGGTCATGACGCAGCAGCCACTGTTCCAGCGCCAAGCGGTACGGACAGCCCGTGGGCCACATGAAGATTGCCTTGCCTTGCAGATCGGCGGCGCTGCGCAGCGGGCCATGGGATTCGGAGGCGATGAGCACCAGGTCTTCGCGGTACATCACCGCTCGCTTGAGTCCAGGCCGTTCGATGTCCACCGCTACGATCACGCCATCGAGCCGGTGATGTTGGATATCGTCCAGCAACTGCGCCCAGGTGCCGGTGCTCAGTTCCAGTGACACTTGCGGATACTGCGCGTGGTATTTGGCGAGCAACTGAGGCAGGCGCCCGGTGGCGCTGGACTCGATGGCGCCTATGCGCAGTGGGCCACTCGGTGCGCGGCTGGGGGCGACGGCGCGGCGGGCTTCTTCCGTCAGGCTCAGTATTTTTGTCGCGTACTCCAGAAACACTTCGCCCGCCGGGCTGACCCGCAGCCCGCGACCTTCGCGAAAAAACAGCGGCGTGCCGAGTTCTCGTTCCAGGGACTTGAGGCGTGCGGTGATGTTGGACGGCACGCAGTGCAGCACTTCGGCGGCGCGGGCGATGCTGCCGGTGTCGCAGACCGTCTTGAGCATGCGCAGTTGGGACAGTTCCATAGCTCACCAAAAGTGAATGATTGGCTGAGTTTAAGTCACTTGTGCTGAGGTTGGGTGGTTTCGATACTTCGAGGCAAATCGGTCAGTGAGCAGGAACTTTAGATGGAAACGCGTTTTGCGCTGGTTGAAGGTTCCTCCGGCAAAACCGGTGCGAAAGTCATTCTGGCGACGCTGTTGGTGATCGTTTGCTGGGCCTATTCGCCGATTGGTATTCGCATTGGCTTGCAGGCTTATGAGCCGGGTCAGTTGGCGTTGATGCGGTTTCTCATCGCTTCAGTGTTCATGGCCCTTGTGGCGATGGTGAAGGGTATTTCCTGGCCGCGTCTCAGGGATTTGCCGTTGCTGGCGGTGTTGGGTTTCTTTGCTGTCAGCCTGCACCACATCGCCCTCAATTATGGCCAGCGGGGCGTCAGCGCCGGGGCGGCCAGTGTGCTGGCCCAGTCCACGCCGTTGTTCAGCACGCTGCTGACGCATTTTGTCTTCAAGGACAGGGTCAGTGGTTGGCAGTGGGGTTGCGTGCTATGCGGCTTGCTTGGCGCTGGCGTGGTGGTCGCGGGGGATCGTGGCTTGGGTGACATGGACGCCCATGGGCTATTGATCCTGTTGGCGGCGCTGTCCTGGAGTTTGTATTTCGCTTTGCAGAAGCGCCATGCCCATCGTTATGACGGTTTGACCCTGGTTTGCTACACCGTTTGGTCGGGCACGATTCTGTTGTTCATTTTTACGCCGGGGATGTTGAGCGCGGCGCGGCAGGCTTCGGCTTCGGTGAATCTGGCGGTGTTGGTTCTCGGTATTTTTCCCAGCGCGTTGGCGTACCTTGCTTGGGCTTACGTGCTGGCGCACAGCAAGGTGAGCCGCGCTTCCATGGCGCTTTACCTGATACCGCCCACGGCGATGTTGATGGCTTCTTTGGTGTTGGCTGAGCGACCGTCAGCGATGGTTATTGTTGGGGCGGTGATTGTGTTGGTGAGCGTGCTGGCGTTGAGGCTTGAGCCGGGGAGTGGGGCGAAAATCGGTTGATTCTGTTGTGGGTGTAGGCAATGAGGTTGGATGTTGTCGCCACACGGAGTGCCATGGAACACCGTCCTACAGACAGGCGATCGCTTTGGGATAAATCACAGAAGTCTCTGACAACTTTTTAGGGTTGGCCTTCGGAAGTACCGCACTTACGATCTGGCGTTGTCTCGGTGCTCCGTGTGGCATCCGGCACGCTCAGTTTTGTTTTATATCGTGAGGACAGATCGATGCCTGAAACCCTATACGTCAAGGCCAACGAACTGAGTTGCCGCTATCGCGACATTTGGCGCTATGATTGCGTCAAATGTCGTACGGAGGTCAATGTTATGTCCCTAGCGAAGCAAGCAGACAAGCCGGCTGTGAAATCCGCCGGAAAAACTGGTATGGAGGCAAGGGTAACCAGAAAGCCTACGGAGGTGCTGTTGCATGGCCGTAAAGGTGATGAGCGTTTGCTGATTATCCGGTATGCGCAGGAAGGCTTTTACCTGAGCGACGTCAAGGACATGCTTTCTACGTCCACTCTGTACATGGAGCAGGATCTGGTTCAACGCATTACCGGGAGATCCGTCAGGACCGTCCAGCGTCTGGCGAAGGAGACCAAGCCAATACGCCTGAACCAGCAGCAGAGTACGGTTGCCTTTCAGTATGCTCAGACCCTGGAGCACGCCACCAACGTCTTTGGCAGCCAGCAACTGGCTGAGGACTGGTTGAAGAAACCCTGCAAGTACCTGGACGGTTACGTGCCATTGGAGCTGATCGACAACTCGCTGGGCTTCCAGGTGGTGGAGGATTACCTGACCCGGATTGAACATGGGGTTTATCAATGAATCCTTTGCCCTGGGACGGACGATGGCACGCTTGGCGCCTTGACCGGGAGGTCTACAAGGATACATGGGACAGCGGCATCGGGGCGCAACGAACCGGTGGCCGTTGGAATCCGCCCGGACGGCGGGTTATCTATGCTTCGGCTGACCCGTCTACGGCCATTTTGGAAGTAGCGGCCCACTTGGGATTCGACGCGTTGGACAGGGTGCCTTACTTACTGACATGTTTTGAGGTGCTGGATCCGGCGCTTATCAAAGTGATTCAGGTCGAAGACGTGCCAAACCCCAACTGGCTGATTCCGGCTCGACCGTCGCCCAATCAGCAGCAGTTTGCTGACGAGCTGCTGGCGCAGCATCCCTTTGTACTGATTCCTTCGGCGGTGACTCGGCACTCCTGGAATCTACTGGTGAGCTGCGATTTGGCGGCGGATCAGTTCAGGCTTGTCTCGCAGGAAAGGTTTGGCCTGGATACGCGATTGGTTAAGTGAACGTAAGGCTGCGTCTCAAGCCTACAACTTCTTCCATCCACGTCCATCGTTCGTGCGGTAGGTTCCCCCAGTGGCGCAGCATCCACCGGCTCCAAATGCCATACGCCCAAGCTCAACCGTGACACTCTCCTTTCCCTTGCTCAGCGACTGCCGATCGCAACTGGTGAAAAAAGGGTAGGGCTCCGTTTCCAGCACCACGGTCCAGGTCATGTCTTTCGCTGACTGGTCTTCGATCTTGTAAACCGCACAATCGTGAACAACCAGGTGAGCAAACTGCCCTGCAAGCAGTCCCTTGAAAACGAGCTCAGGTGGCGCGGCGAGCAGGGCGGTTTTTAGCGGGTCTGGCTCTGAGCCGTACTCGCAAGCCGCTAGCGTGCACATGGCGAGAACCAGGCACGTTTGCCAGACACGCTGCGGCACTATTATTTCTTGACCGAGTAATCCTGCCCCCACATCCGTACCGAACTGACCGCTTCGTTCATGCCTTCAAACACAAACTTCTGGCGCACGGCGGTCTTCGCCGGAATGGTGACTTCATCCGGGTTGTCCAGGCCGGTGAGGCGGTTGGAGTAACCCGCCTGGTCGATGGCCAGCAGTACGCCGGTCTGGCCGAGGTTGACCACGCGCAGTTGGGTGTCGGTGCTGTTCTTGAAGCCGAGGGTGATGCTGACGTTGTCGTCGCCGGGTTCGAGCTTCAGCACTTCAACGGCGATGCGATCTTTCATTTGTTCGCCGGAGGAAATGATCGCGGCACCGTCGGTGCCTTGGGCCGATTCGCGGCCATCGAGCACGCCTTCACTGACACCGCCCAGCAGGTTCTTGCCGGCGGTAATGAAGGTTGAAACGGCTGCCTTGGTCGAGTCCTTGATGAGGCTGCCGTCGGTTGGCTCGCCTTCGGCAAAGCACAGGGAGCTGAGCAGGAGGCTGGAGACGAAGAGGGTGGAGCGTGACGGCAGAAAAGTCATACCTGGATCCTTGAGGGTGGCCTGCGACATCGCCTGTCAGAAGGGCGAGCGGCAATGATAGCCGTGATCGAGGACCGTTAGCGATTTACCTCGTTGAGTTTTTCCGGTCTTGCGCTGTTCCTGGTCGCGGCCGGGCCCAGGTTGTTGCATTGGGCGAGTCCTGTGGGGGGCTGGGGTGTTTTCGTCTGATCCGTATTTTCCGGCGTCAGGTGCCTCTGTCATGAACCCAGGCCCAGCCCCAGAATAACCACGCGGTGGGCTTATCAGACGGCCCGTGTGCTGCATTTTTTGGGTCCAGGAGTGCTCATGGCGAAGATGGCGATTTTTTTGGGTGGGTTTTTGGCGCTGACCCTTTTGATTGGCGTGCTGGCGACGATTTCGCCCGTGTAGGCAAGCTGCTGAAGACCTGTGGCGCGACAAGCCCACATGGGCCCGGTGTGGTTTTGATGGCTTTTGTGGCGAGGGAGCTTGCTCCCGCTGGGCTCTGTAGGAGCTGGCGAAGGCTCGGGCCGCGTTCGGACGATCTTTTGATCTTTCGCTTGGGATTCAAGTGTCTGGGGAAAGATCGCAGCCTCGTTGCACTCGACAGCTCCTACACAGCTCCTACACAGCTTCTACAGGCGCAGCCCAGCGGGAGCAAGCTCCCTCGCCACGGGCGGTTTTTGTTACCGATGCAAAATCACCTGCGCAATCTCCTGCAACCCCATCACCCGTTGTGCGGCGTTGAGTTTGATTGCTTCCTTGGGCATGCCGAAGACCACGCAGCTGGCTTCGTCCTGGGCCACGGTGGTGCTGCCGGCGTCGAGCATTTCCTTCAGGCCGCGGGCGCCGTCGTCGCCCATGCCGGTCATGATGATGCCGGTGGCGTTGCGGCCGGCGAATTTGGCCACGGAGCGGAACAGCACATCCACCGACGGGCGGTGGCGGTTGACCAGTGGGCCGTCCACCACCTGCACGTGATAGAACGCGCCGCTGCGGGTCACCATCATGTGCTTGCCGCCCGGTGCGATGAGCGCCAGGCCCGGGTGGATGCGGTCGTTGTTGCGGGCCTCGCGCACTTCGATCTGGCACAGGCTGTTGAGCCGGGCGGCGAACGAGGCGGTGAATTTTTCCGGCATGTGCTGGACGATGATGATACCCGGGCACACCCGCGGCAGGGCGGTGAGCACCGCTTCCAGGGCCTGGGTGCCGCCGGTGGAGGTGCCCAGGGCGACGATGCGTTCGGTGGTCTGCGCCATGGCGTGGCCGTTGGCGGCGGGCAGCATGGCGTCGGCGGTGAGTTTGGTCGCGGGCGTCAGCGCGATCGGGGCAGGGCGCTTGCCCAGGTTGCGCACGTTGACCTGGGCGGCGGCGCGGATCGCCGACACCAGTTCCGGCGCCGACTCCAACAGAAAATTCTTCAGGCCGGTGGTGGGCTTGGTGATGATTTCCACCGCGCCAGCGGCCATCGCCTGCAAGGTGGTTTCCGCGCCCCGGGGTGTCAGGGACGAGCAGATCACCACCGGTGTGGGGCGCTCGCTCATGATTTTTTTCAGGAAGGTGATGCCGTCCATGCGCGGCATTTCCACGTCCAGCACGATCACGTCGGGCCATTCCTTGGCCAGTTTGTCCATGGCGAAAATCGGGTCGGACGCCGCGCCCATGACGTGGATGTCCGGTGTGTCGCTGAGGATCGCCAACAACACCTGGCGAACCACGGCAGAGTCATCCACCAGCAGTACATTGATCTTTTTTGACATAGTCAGTGCCGGGTCCTTATAGGTTGGTGCCTGACCCACACATCGCCGCTGCAAAGGTCGAAGATGATGCTGCGGTGGCCAGTGCTGCCCATGTCCTGGGCGATCAGGTCGAGGCGATAGAGGGCGGCTATTTCCAGCGCGGCGTTGACGTTCAGCCGCGCCACATCGCCGTAGGGCACGTGGCGTTGCAGCTCGGGGAACATCTCGCCACCGCCGAACAGCTTGAGCTGGTAATCCTCGGGTTCGGTGTGGTGGGCCCGGGCCTGGTGGATGAACAGTTCGATGGCTTCGTCGGCGTAGAGGCCGTTCAGTGCGGTGGAGCAGCGCACCCGACTGGGCAGCATGAAGTGGCACATGCCGCCGATCTTGCGTTCCGGATGCCACAGGGTGATCGCCACGCAAGAACCGAGGATCGTGCGCAGGCGGGTCGGGCAGGTGGCGAAACGAAACTCCCCGGGTGCCAGGTACACCTCGGCCACTTCCCTGATAGCGGCGTTCATGGTTTGCGGTAAATCGAGGGCGCCACCAGTTTCAACGCATCGGACACACCGTTGAGACTTTCCGAGTGGCTGACGATGAAATAGCCGCCGGGCTTGAGCCGGGGGAGCAAGCGGGCAACCACTTTGCTTTTGGTGGGCTGGTCGAAATAGATCATGACGTTGCGCAGGAAGATCACGTCGAACTCCCCCAGCTCCGGCAGGGTGTCGTTGAGGTTGACCTGGATGAAATTGACCCGGTTGCGCAATGCCCGGTCGATGAGGAACGTGCCTTGCTGGCTGCCGGTGCCCTTGAGGCAATATTTCACCAGCAGCGGCTGGGGCAGGGTGCGGGCGCGCTCCATCGGATAATGCCCGGCGCGCGCCTTGGCCAGCACCTGGCTGCTGATGTCCGAACCGATGACTTCCCAGGGCGTGGTGCCCAGCCCTTCGGCCAGGGTCATGGCCAGGCTGTAGGGTTCTTCCCCCGATGAACTGGCCGCGCTCCACAAGCGAAAGGTCTTGCCCGGTGTCGCGTGGGGCAGCACGTGTTGGCGCAGGAAATCGAAATGCTTGGGTTCGCGGAAAAAATAGGTCTCGTTGGTGGTGAGCAGGTCCAGCGCTACCTGCAACTCATCGGTGCGCTGGCCGTTCATGATCAGCTTGAAATACTCGCCATAGCTGTCCAGCCCATAGTGCTTGAGGCGCTTGAATAAACGCCCGGCCACCAGGGCTTTCTTGGCCTCGGACAGGCTGATGCCGGCGGCCTGGTACAGCCAGGACTGGAACTGGCCGAACTCTCGGTCAGTGAGCGCCTGGGTGTTCAGCGTGCGTTCCTTGCAGGTATCGGCGTTCACGGGGCATCCACTTCCAGCGCGCTTGGGCTGGCTTCGGCGAGTTGGGACATTTCGTCGATGGACAGCACGCGGTCCACCTCCAGCACGATGACGAACTTGCCATCGACCTTGGCCATGCCACTGATGAAATCGGCACGGATCTTCGCACCGAAGCTCGGTGGTGGTTCGATCTGCGAGGCCGGGATTTCCAGCACCGCCGACACCGTGTCCACCAGCAGGCCAATGTCCTGGGCCTGGCCGTCGGCGCTGGCCGCCTCGATGATCACCACGCAGCTGCGGCGGCTGATCGCCGAATTCGGTCGGCCGAAACGGGCCGACAGATCGACTACCGGCACGACCGCGCCCCGCAGGTTGATCACCCCGCGCACGAAGGTCGGCATCATCGGCACCACGGTCAGGTTGCCGTATTCGATGATTTCCTTGATGCACAGGATGCCGATGGCAAACATCTCCGTGCCGAGCATGAACGTCAGGTATTGCGCTTCTTCCTCGACCGCGAGGGCGGTTTGACGTGTGGTCGCGATGGCGCCCATTGCTTTTTCTCCTTTAAGCAAGCCAGTGGAACCGGGCCATCAGAACCGGGTGAATTCCGATTCGTCCGGGGCGCTGGCCATGGTGTAGGCAAACGCTTTAGGCATGACCGGTGCCGGTGCCCGGGCCGGTTTTCGGCTGGACGGACCTGGGGTGTTATCGACCCTGGCAACTTGCACGGCAGATTTGGGCGGCGTGTCCAGGGTGAAGAAACTCATGGCCTGTTGCAGCTGCTCGGCCTGGCTGCTCATTTCCTCGGCGGTGGCGGCCAGTTCTTCGCTGCTGGAGGCGTTTTGCTGGGTCACCTGGTTGAGCTGGGTCATGGCGGTGTTGATCTGCGCCACGCCGGCGGCCTGTTCTTCGGAGGCGGCGCTGATTTCCTGCACCAGGTCCGAAGTCTTGTTGATCGACGGGACCATCTCGTTGAGCAGGCTCCCGGCCTTTTCCGCCATGTCGACGCTGCTGGACGACAGCTCGCCGATTTCCTGGGCGGCCACCTGGCTGCGTTCGGCCAGTTTGCGCACTTCGGCGGCGACCACCGCGAAGCCTTTGCCGTGTTCACCGGCGCGGGCGGCTTCGATGGCAGCGTTGAGTGCCAGCAGGTTGGTCTGGTAGGCGATGTCGTCGATGATGCTGATGCGCTGGGCGATTTTCTTCATCGCCACCACGGTCTGCTGCACCGATTCGCCGCCGTCGGTGGCTTCCTTGGCGGCCTTGCTGGCCATGCCGTCGGTGACCTTGGCGTTCTCGGTGTTCTGGTTGATGCTGGCGCTCATCTGCTCGATGGAGGCACTGGTTTCCTCGACGCTGGCCGCCTGCTCGCTGGTGGCCTGGCTCATCGATTGCGCGGTGGCGCTGACTTCTTCGGAGGCGCTGGCCAGGTTGTCCGCCGCGTTGCGCACTTCACCGATGATGTGCGAGAGCTTGCCGACCATGTTCTGCATGGCGTTGAGCACCATGCCGGTTTCATCCTTGGAGCCACCTTCGATTTTCGCGTTCAGGTTGCCTTCGGCCAATTGTTCGGCGACGGCGGCGGCCTGTTTCAATGGGCGGGAGATGATGCGCGAGATGAACAGCGCCAGGCCCAGGCCCACCAGCAGGGCGGCAACCAGCACGGCGATGATCGACAGGCGTGCGTTTTCATACAGCTGGGTGCCGTGTGCACTGGCGACATCAGCGCCAGCCGCGTTGAGTTCGACCAGTTTTTGCAGGTCGCCGGTCACCAGGTCGAACCGATGCTTGGACTCGCCCTTGAGCATCGCATTGGCCTGCTCGGTCAGGTTCTGCCGGGACAATGCGAGCAGATCTTTGCTGATCGCCAGATAGGCGGCCCAGTCGTTGCGGGTGGTGTCGAATAGCTGACGATCTTCAGCGCTGGAGAGCAGTTTTTCGTAAGTGGCCAGGCGTGTTTCGAAGGCCTTCTTGGCTTCCTCGGCCTCCTGCTCGAGGGTGACGCGCTCTTGCTCGGAGTCGGCGACAATATGGCGGTTTTCCTTGAGGCGATAGCTCGCCGCATAGAAGCGCATACCCGAGGCTGCGCGCATGGACGGCATCCAGTTTTCACGGATGTCGAGGGCGGTGTGGTTCACCTGGCCCAGTTGAATGATCGAGAACACCCCCATGACGGCGGTCAGCGCCAGCACCACAAGAAATGAAGTGATCAGTTTGGTGGCGATTCTAAGATCGTAGAACCATTTCATTGGGAAGTACCTCTCCATGGAATTGCTAAAGCGTCAGCGAGCGTTGGCTTGTTGTAATTGAGTCGGTGTGTAACGGTTTTCCACTTGGGCGATCTGGGTGAGCAGCGCCGGCACGTCGAGAATCAACGCCACGGCGCCACTGCCCAGGATGGTCGAGCCACTGATGCCGCGAAGGGCGCCAAACAGCTTGCCCAGCGGCTTGATCACGGTCTGGAATTCACCCAGCAAGTCATCCACCACCAACCCGGCCTTGAGTTCGGCGTAGCGCACCACCACCACGTTCTGCCGGCGCGCGGCCGGGCCTTCGTGGCTGAAGTGATCGCGCAGGTAGACCAGCGGCAGCACCTCGCCGCGCAGGTCGAGGTAGCCTTGTTCGCGGCTGGCGAACCCGTCGTCTTCGCTCAGCTCGATGCATTCCTGGACCATGTCCAGCGGAATGACATAAGTCGACTGACCGATGCCCACCAAGAAACCATTGATGATCGCCAGGGTCAGCGGCAGGCGGATGCGCACCACGGTGCCCTTGCCGGGCTGGCTGTCCAGGTCGACGGTGCCGCGCAGCAGGGTGATGTTGCGCTTGACCACGTCCATGCCCACGCCACGCCCGGAAAGGTTGGTCACGGCCTGGGCGGTGGAGAAACCGGGTTCGAAGATCAGGTTGTAGATTTCCTGGTCGGTCGGGCTCGCGCCGGGTGTCACCAGGCCACGTTCCTGGGCTTTTTCCAGGATCCGGTCGCGGTTCAGGCCGGCGCCGTCGTCGGCGATCTCCAGCACAATGCTGCCCGAGTCGTGATAGGCGTTGAGGTGCAGGTGCCCCTTGGCCGGTTTGCCGGCCGCCAACCGGGCCTCGGCGGTTTCAATGCCGTGGTCCATGGCGTTGCGCAGCAAGTGCATGAGCGGGTCGCCGATTTTTTCCACCACGGTCTTGTCCAGCTCGGTCTCTGCGCCGCTGATGATCAGGTCGATGTCCTTGCCCAGTTCCTGGCTGACATCGCGCACCACCCGACGGAAGCGGTTGAAGGTTTCGCCGATGGGGATCATGCGCAGGCGCAGGGCACCGTCGAGGATTTCCTCCACCAGTGACGACACCGTCGAGGTGGATTCCTGCAACGGATCGTTGTTGCAGGTGCGGGCCAGCAGGCTGGTGCCGGCGCTGGCGATGACCAGTTCGCCCACCAGGTTGATCAGTTCGTCGAGCTTGTCGGCATTGACTCGCACATAGGTGCCGTCCTTGGCCTTGCTGTCGCTGGTCACCGCCTGTTTGTCGCTGGCGATCTGGGCGGGCATGCGCGGCGTCTTGCGCTGGTCGGACAACAACTCGCCGGTGGCGACCAACGCGGTGCTTTCCTCGGCCGGTTCCGGCGACGTGGTCACCAGGCCGGTGTTGGCCGGGGGCGCGATGTCGTCATCCAGGGCCACGATCTCGATCACGCAGTCTTCGCGGACGAAATCGAACACTTCGTTGATCGCCCCGTGGCTGGCGGTCGAGCGAAACTCGATGTCGAAGCCCAGGTAGCAGGATTCGGCGTCCCAGGCGTCGGCGGCGGGCAGGGCGTCGGTCAGGGTGGTGAGGTCGACGATGTCACCCAGGGTTTGCAGATAACGCAGGAACGACAGCGGGTCCATGCCGTTGCGGAACACGTCCTGGCCGAAGCGCAGGGAAATGTGCCAGAGGCGCGTTTCGCCGGGCTCGCGGGTGTTGGTTTCAGGGGCTGGCGTCGGGGTCGCAGCGGGCGAGGGCGCCTGGTACTCCTGCAGGATCTGGCACAGTTCCACTTCCCGTTGCAGGGCCGGTGGCGTCAGCGCTCCGCCCTGGTTGGCGGCCACGTTGATCAGTTCCAGCATGTGATCGCTGGACTTGAGCAGCACCGCGATCAGGCCGGCGTCCACTTCGACGCTGCCGTTGCGCAGGCGGTCGAGCACGTCTTCGACGATGTGGGTGAAGCTGACGATCGGTTCCAGGCCGAACAGCCCGGCCGAGCCCTTGATCGTGTGCGCCGCCCGGAAGATCGCGCCAATGGCGTCATCGTCACCGGGGTCGGTTTCCAGTTGCAGCAGCGACTCTTCCATCGCCTCCAACTGTTCCCGTGCCTCGACGATGAAGGTCTGTTGTGCCTGATCGAGATTGATGCTCACGCTCATATCCTTTGTCGTGTCCGACGTATTGCAACGGCCCTAGGCAACCAGGTTGCACAGGGCAAGTGTTTCCGTAACGGCTTTGCTTTGGCCGGTCAATGTCAGTTGGGTGCCGGCCCTGGCGGCCTCGCGCTGTACCATCAGCAGCAGTTGCAGGCCGGCGCCGTCCATTTCGGTGATCTGCGACAGATCAAGGGCCATCCGCGGTGTTGCGCCCAGGTGCGGCAACCATTGCGCGGCCAGGTCGGCGGCGGTGTAGATCGTCAGCTCGCCGTCGATGTGCACCTGGGCGGTGTCATCGTGTGTCTCGTATTGCAACGGCATGGGAGCCTCCGGCTATCAAGGAAGAATCAGCTTGGATACCGCCGCCAGCATCTGTGCTGGCTGGAATGGCTTGACCACCCAGGCCTTGGCTCCGGCGGCCTGGCCTTCCTGTTTCTTCGATTCCTGGGATTCGGTGGTGAGCATGATGATCGGCGTGAACTTGTAGCTGGCCAGCTTCTTGACCTCCTTGACGAAGGTGATGCCGTCCATGTTGGGCATGTTCACGTCACTGATGATCAGGTGCACTTTCTGGCCATTGAGCTTGCCCAGTGCGTCCTTGCCATCGCTGGCTTCGATCACGTCATAGCCGGCACTTTTCAGCGCGATGCCGACCACCTGCCGAACGCTCGCGGAGTCGTCGACAACCAATACACTTTTAGCCATGAACGGCGCTCCTAAAAGAAGGTAATTTCCTGTGAAGTCTGTTGCGCGCTCGAGTCGCCGTGGTGATTGCGGCGTTGCTCGTCGGTGGCGTAAGTGGTTTCCATGCGCGCCAGCCATTGGCGGGCGTCGATGGAAACGGCCTGTTCGGGCGACTGACCGGCCTGCTGCAGGTGCACATGCAGGTCCTCGATGTTGTCGCGCACGTGGCTGAGGATCTGGCTGACCCGATCCTGGAATTGCAGGCTGACCAGCACCTCGGTGAGTTCATCGCGGATGCCGAAGCTTTCCCGCTGCAGCATGTCGGCTGAGTCGGCCAAGCGGCCGGTGACACTCTTGAAGCGCTCCAGCACCTGCTCGATGCTTTGCTCGGAGGCAGTGACCGAATGGCTGTCCTGGTCCGCGCCGCTGGACGCGGCATGCACCAGTTGGGTGATGGCGCTGTTGATGATGTCGACCTTGGCCGACATCTGCTGGCCGGTCTCGCTGGACTTGCTCGAGAGACTGCGCACGGCGTCGGCCACCACGGCAAACCCACGCCCGGCTTCGCCGGCACGGGCGGCTTCGATGGCGGCGTTGAGGGCCAGCAGGTTGGTCTGCGCGGCAATCGCCGCGACGTCGGCGGCCATGGTCCGCAGCTCGCCGGTATAGGCCGTCAGGTTACGCACCTGGGCCAGGGTTTCGTCGCGGCTGGCCTGGGTGGCCTTCAGCGAATCGATGACCTTGACCAGTTCACCTTCGCTCTGGGCTAACACCTGCACGGCGCCGCCGCTGCTTTTGCCGGCCAGTTCACCGGCGGCCAGTTGCGAGGCTTGCACGGTGTCTTCCAGGCGCGAGGAAATGCCGGTGAAGCGGTTGGTCAGCGAGACGATTGCGGTTTCGGTCTGCTGCCGGGAGCTTTCGACTTGCTTGGCCCAGATCGGCATGGCACCGAGAATGACTTCGTTGAGTTGCTTGCGGGTGTTATGGGCCGGGTGCTCGGTGGCTTGCTGGTCGTGGCGGGCCATGGCGGCGGCGAGGGCGCTGTCGAACTGCTGGCGTTGCGAACGCGCCCCCCATACGCCAGCACCGACGCCAACGGCCAAAAGGGCAATGCCCAGAATGATGTTCTGTACACTTGGACCGTTGAGCAGCACGACGCCAACGGCTGCAACAAAAGCGACGAGCACTGTGTTCCAGAGGATGCGCGGTGGTTGGGCGAAGGAATGACCGTGTGGGTACGACGTCATGGTTCGGTCCTTGAACAGAGTTTCTAACAGGTTATTTGCGAATAACTGGTTATCTGCGACCTCTACTCGGACTTTAAGACCGGCTGTCCGATGCCGGTATTGCTGTAGGCATTGGCCTACACGGTGCGTGGCACTGTGCTACTTCAGACTAGACGCAGTCTGTGAAATGTCGAATGCACCCGACGAAGGTATAAGCCGCAACATAGAACCCCTGTGGCGAGGGGATTTATCCCCGCTGGGCTGCGAAGCGGCCCCAAGATCGGTGCATATAATCGGCCTATGGAGCGAGGTGTGGGCTTTTAGGGCCGCTTCGCAGCCCAGCGGGGATAAATCCCCTCGCCACAAGAGCGAACCGCGCTGAATCTTCTGAAACAGATGATTGGATTGCGCTAAATTACCGGCACCCGGATTTTCGAACCTGCCATCAGAGCCCCCATGCCCACCCAGCCCCTCTGGAAAACCTATCTCCTGTTCCTGGCCCCCATGGTCCTGTCCAACTTCCTGCAGTCCATGTCTGGCACGCTCAACAGCATCTACATCGGCCAGATGCTCGGCACCCAGGCCTTGGCGGCGGTGTCGGGCATGTTTCCCATCGTGTTTTTCTTTATCGCATTGGTGATCGGCCTCGGCGCGGGGGCGGGGGTATTGATCGGACAGGCCTACGGCGCCGGAGAAACCGGCACGGTGAAGGCGATTGCCGGTTCGACGTTGTTGTTGGGGGCCATCATCGGGCTGACGGCGGCGGTGCTTGGCAGTGTCTTTGCGCGTCAGGCGTTGCAGGGGCTTGGCACGCCGGCCGATGTGCTGGAGGACGCCGTTTCCTATGCCCGGGTCATGATGTGGATCCTGCCAATGTTGCTGGTATTTGTGCTGTTTACCCAACTGCTGCGCGGGGTGAGCGATACGGTGTCGCCGATGTTGGCGCTGCTGGTGTCCACCAGTGTCGGGCTGCTGCTCACGCCCGCGTTGATCCGTGGCTGGTTGGGGTTGCCGCAGATGGGCATCCAGAGCGCGGCATGGGCGGGGCTGGTGGGGACGACGTCAGCGATGCTGATGCTGGCGTGGCGCCTGAGCCGCCGCGAGCATGCCCTGGCGCCGGACCGTGCATTGTTCGCGGCGATGCGCCTGGACAAGGACATCCTCGGCAAAGTGCTGCGCATCGGCTTGCCCACGGGGTTGCAGATGGTGGTGATCTCGTTGTCCGAGTTAGTCATCCTGACGCTGGTCAATAGCCACGGTTCCCAGGCCACGGCGGCCTACGGCGCGGTGACGCAGATCGTCAACTACGTGCAGTTTCCGGCGCTGTCGATTGCCATCACCGCCTCGATCCTCGGTGCCCAGGCCATCGGTGCCGGACGCCTGGAGCGCCTGGGGCCGATCCTGCGCACGGGGTTGTTGATCAACCTCTGGCTTACCGGTGGGCTGGTGGTCCTGGGCTATCTGTTGTCCCACTGGCTACTGGGGCTGTTCATCACCGACCCGGCGGCACGGGTCCAGGCCGAGCACCTGCTGCACATCATGCTCTGGAGCCTGCTGGTGTTCGGCTTCCAGGCGATCATCGGCGGCATCATGCGCGCCAGCGGCACGGTGCTGGTGCCGGTCGCCATCTCGATCTTCTGCATCGTCGCCGTGCAAGTGCCAGCGGCGTATCTGCTGGACGCTCACTTCGGGCTGCAAGGGGTGTGGATGGCGTTCCCGGTGGCCTACTTGAGCATGCTGCTGTTGCAGACGCTGTACTACAAGTTGGTGTGGCAGCATCAGCCGATCGAGCGCCTCGTTTAGATTGTCGCTTTGTGACACAACACCATTTCCTGGGTGTGCGCCTGTGGGAGCAAAGCTTGCTGTGGGAGCAAGGCTTGCCCGCGATAAAGTTGATGCGGTCTCTCAGAAACCGAGGTGTCTGCATCGCGAGCAAGCTTTGCTCCCACAGGCTGACCCACAGGCTGACCCACAGGCTGACCCACAGGCTGACCCACAGGCTCGCTCCCACAGGGGATTGGGGCCTGGCGATGTTACAGTGGCCGTCATCCGCCACGCCGCCACCGAGGATCCGATGCCTGCCAGTCCCCCCAACCCCATTGCCTACCGCGCCTTCCTGTTCGACATGGACGGCACATTGCTCAATTCCATCGCCGCCGCCGAGCGGATCTGGACGCGCTGGGCCCTGCGCCACGGCGTTGACGTGGCGACGTTCCTGCCGACGATCCATGGCGTGCGCGCCATCGACACCATCGCTCGCCAGCACCTGCCAGGGGTGGATGCCCAGGCCGAAGCCGAGCAGATTACCCGCGAGGAAATCGAAGATGTCGAAGGGGTGGTGCAGGTGCCCGGTGCGCAGGCCTTTCTGAACAGCCTGCCGCCAGAGCGCTGGGCGATTGTGACTTCGGCGCCCATGGCATTGGCCTTGCGTCGTATGGAAGCGGCGGGGATCCCGCGTCCCGGGGTGATGGTCACGGCCGAAGACGTCAGCGACGGCAAGCCCAACCCCGCCTGCTATCGCCTGGCCGCCGAGCGCCTGCAAGTGACGCCGCAGGAGTGCCTGGTCTTTGAAGACGCCGAGGCGGGCATCCGGGCAGGCGAGGCCGCCGAGGCGGATGTGCTGGTGGTAACGGCGACGCATACGCACCCGGTGGTCACCCTTCATCCGCAGATCAAGGATTACCTTGGGCTAGGCATTGAAGTGGATGAAGCCGGCCTGATGCGGATTCAGTAACCACACGATCCCCTAATCACAATCCCCTGTAGGAGCGCGCCTGTGGGAGCACGCCTGTGGGAGCACCCCTGTGGGAGCAAAGCTTGCTCGCGATAGCGTCGTCACAGACAACACCTCTGTTGGCTTTAAAACCGCTATCGCGAGCAAGCTTTGCTCCCACATTGGATCTGCGGTGGTCTTCGATTTTTCGGCCACTAAAGATCCCCTGTGGGAGCAAGCTTTGCACCCACATTGGATCAGTGGTCCTCAGATAGGTCAGGTCACCACGCGATAGCACGGCACATACGCCGCGCCGCCCGGCAGTTTCATGCGGTGCTGGGCGACGAAGGCCTGGAGCAGGCGGTCGAGGGGTTCCATGATGGCGGCGTCGCCGTGGATCTCGTATGGGCCGTGCTCTTCGATCAGGCGGATGCCCTTGTCCTTGACGTTACCGGCCACGATCCCCGAGAACGCCCGGCGCAGGTTGGCGGCCAGTTCGTGGGCGGGCAGGTCGCGGCTCAGGCCCAGGCTGGCCATGTTGGCGTGGGTCGGGTCGAACGGGCGCTGGAAGCCCTCGTCGATCTTCAGCAGCCAGTTGAAGTGGAAGGCGTCGTTGCGCTCGCGGCGGAACTGCTTGACCTCCTTGAGCCCCTGGGTCATCTGCCGCGCCACTTCGGCCGGGTCGTCGATGATGATCTGATAGTGCTGTTGCGCCGCCGGGCCCAGGGTTGCGCCGACAAACGCATGCAACTGGTCAAGGTACGGCGCGGCGCTTTTCGGCCCGGTGAGGACCACCGGGAACGGCAGGTCCTGGTTGGCCGGGTGCATCAGGATGCCCAGCAGGTAGAGGAACTCTTCCGCCGTACCGGCGCCGCCCGGGAAGATGATGATGCCGTGACCGACACGCACGAAGGCTTCCAGGCGTTTCTCGATGTCCGGCAGGATCACCAGCTCATTGACGATCGGGTTCGGCGCCTCGGCGGCGATGATGCCCGGCTCCGTCAGGCCCAGGTAGCGACCGCCATGGATGCGCTGCTTGGCGTGGGCGATGGTGGCGCCTTTCATCGGGCCTTTCATCACGCCCGGGCCGCAACCGGTGCAGATGTCCAGGCTGCGCAGGCCCAGTTCGTGGCCGACTTTCTTGGTGTATTTGTATTCTTCGGTGTTGATCGAGTGACCGCCCCAGCACACGACGATTTTCGGCTCCACGCCAGGGCGCAGGGTGCGGGCGTTGCGCAGCAGGTGGAACACGTAGTCGCTGATGCCCTGGGACGAGCTGAGGTCGATGCGCTGGCTGTCCAGCTCGTTCTCGGTGTAGACGATGTCGCGCAGGGCACTGAAGAGCATTTCCCGGGTGCTGGCGATCATTTCGCCGTCGACGAAGGCATCGGCCGGCGCGTTCAGCAGCTCCAGGCGCACGCCGCGGTCCTGCTGGTGAATACGGATCTCGAAGTCCTTGTAGGCTTCCAGGATGGTCTTGGCGTTATCAACATGGGCGCCGGTGTTGAGGATGGCCAGGGCGCACTGGCGGAAGAGGGTATAGATGCTGCCGGAACCGGCTTCGCTCAGTTGCTGGACTTCGCGCTGGGACAAGGTCTCCAGGCTGCCCTTGGGGCTTACCGAGGCGTTGATTACATGTCTTTGAGTCATTCAGCTTTCCTTGAAAACGATGCCATGCACACAACGACGGCATCTTGAAAAAAAACGTCCACGCAGAAAGATCGCACGATCCTTGCGCTATCGCCATGGACTTTGATCCGGACCCGGCGAGTCGGTGGCGCTACAAAATGAGCCCCAGCATAGCTAATTCGAGCGGGCAGGCGATAATGCGTGACTCTTTTGATGCCGTACAAGGAAATTGCGCCGCGATGTTCGAGATCAAACCGTGGGATGGCGACACCTACCGCAAGCAGACCCGCCGCAGCACCCTGATCATCGCGGTGGTGTTCCTGGCCCTGGCGATGTTGCTGTCCAGCCTGGCCGTGATGCTGCTGGGGACGCCTGGAGGCGATAACTTTCGTTTCAATCTCGGCGGGGTGATTGTCGCGGTGTTGGCGATGGCTGTGCTGATGCGCCAGTATTTCTGGTCGCAGCCGTGGATGGCTGCCGCCGTGTACGGCTGGCAGCTCAAGCGCAGCCTGATGAAAATCACCAACGTGATGCACCAGGTGACAGCCGGTGTGCAGGCCCAGGACCCCACCGCCATGAAGCTGCTGCGCTTCTATCACCTGGGGTTGGCCCAGATGCATCAGCTGGACGCCAACTCCAGCGCCCAGGGCTCCCTGGCGCGAGAGGCCGACGCGCACCTGGCGAAGATGCAGGCACTGGGCCTGGACACCGAACAGTCGCGCCTGGAGCCGAGCTGGATCGAGACGGTGAAGCAGGCCTACAGCGCGGGCTGATCGGGGGCCGCACTTCTAATCCTCGCCGCCGCTGACTTTCCAATGCTTGGCATCCGCGGGGAAAATCACTTGCTCGACCCGATGGGCAATGCCGAAAGCCAGGGAGTTTTCCGCCGGAATCACTCGCTCTTCGGCGCACAGGCATTTGAAGATATCCAGCTGCGTCGCCGCGCCGGCAGTTTCCTTGACGTAGATTTCCACGTAGCGCGCCACGTCGTTGTCCAGGCTGGACAGGTACTCGCGCAAGCGTGAATGGTCCACGGATTTCTGGCCGAAGTACCAGTTCATCGGATGAATCAGGAACCGCGAATGCGGGGTGGTGGTGCGGTCGCTGGCGGCCAGGTACATGACGATGCCCATCGACTCGATGTTGCCGGCGTTCACCGCACGTACCGGTACCGGCAGGGACTTGATGAAGGTGTAGAGGGTGAAACCGAAGTTGGTACTGCCGCCGACTGTGGAGAGATTGAGCATCAGCGAGTCGGCGCCTTTCTCAATGGCCTCCAGGCAGTTATCGCGAAAGCGTTCCGTGGTGCCCTGATCGATCTGGCAATGAAAATGGACAATGTGTTCGGACATCTGAAACTCCTGTCGATTTCACCCTTTTGAAAACCTGCGCAGTGGTCGTGCCGTAAAGTTGGGAGTCCGGTGCTTTGCGGATGTTCCGCCTTCCTGGCTCGCTGCGGGTGAATCGCGTTAAACCGATTGCTCCTGTTCGCACGCCTCGGCGGCTAATGTCATGCGCTGCAAGAAGAGCGTCAGTCCGGCTTCTTCTTCGCTGAGGCCTTTGCGGGCTCGGGGTTTGGGCAATGCGTTCAGGGCGCCGAGCAGAAAACCTTCCACCACTGCAGGGTGGATGTAGCATTTACGACAGACGGTGGGCGTGTTGCCCAACTGGCGGGCGACGTGCCTGACCATCTCGGCGACGTGTCTTTTGGCCTCGCTCTCGGTTTCCCAGCGCAGCGTCCGCAACCCGGCCAGAGCGGCTGCGCTGCCGGCCCAGGTGCGGTAGTCCTTGGCGGTGAAGTCGGCGCCGGTGAGGGTCTTGAGGTAGGCGTTGATGTCCGAAGAACTGATGGCGTGGCGCTCGCCGTCTTCGTCCAGGTACTGGAACAGGTTCTGTCCGGGGATCTCCTGGCAGCGCTTGATGATCCGCGCCAGGCGCCGGTCCTTCACGGTGATCTGGTGCTCGATGCCGCTCTTGCCGCGGAACTGGAAGGCAATGGCGCTGCCGTTGACCTCGACATGTTTGTCGCGCAGGGTCGTCAGGCCGTAGGAGCGATTGTCCCGGGCGTATTGACTGTTGCCGACGCGGATCAGGGTCACGTCCAGCAGGGTGATGACGGTGGCCATGACTTTGTCGCGGCTGAAGCCGGGCGTGGCGAGGATGGCTTCCAGGCGCTTGCGCAAGCGCGGCAGGGCCCGTCCGAATTCCAGCATCCGCGAATACTTGTCCGCATCGCGCACCTCACGCCAGCGCGCATGGTAGCGGTACTGCTTGCGCCCGCGAGCATCGCGCCCGGTGGCCTGGAGATGGCCGCGCGGGTCGGTGCAGATCCAGACATCGGTGTAGGCCGGCGGCACCGCCAGGGCATTGATGCGCTGGATCTCGGCTGCGTCGGTGATGCGCTGGCCCTGCGGGTCGAAATAACAGAATTGGCCCCGCTGCTTTTTGCGGGTGATGCCCGGGGCCGTGTCATCGACATAATGCAGGTCGGCCGGCAGTGCATCCGGCGGCAGGGTGTCGGGCATGAAAAGAGTCCTTGGCAACGAATCCGGTGGCCTGTGAATTCATTGACCGCAGGCTGTTCGGGTCGTGCCAAGATTCTGATGCTGCCGCCGAACCTGTGGGAGCAAACCAGCAAGAGCAAACCTGTGGGAGCAAACCAGCAGGAGCAAACCAGCAGGAGCAAACCAGCAGGAGCAAACCTGTGGGAGCAAACCTGAGGGAACAAACCTGTGGGAGCAAGGCTTGCCCGCGATAGCATCACCTCAGTCTATCAGCTACACCGAGGTGCTTGCATCGCGGGCAAGCCTTGCTCCCACAGCTCCCACAGCTCCCAAGCTCCCACAGTGTGATCCGCTGGTATGGACCCTACGCCAACACCGCCACCGCCTTGATCTGCGCCCACAACACCTGCCCCGGATGCAGTTTCAACTGATCGCGCGAATAGCGGGTGATGCGCGCCAGCAGCGGGGTGCCGGCGGCTTCCAGGCGGATCAGCACATGGGCGGCGTTGTCGGCGGCCTGTTCGCTGACCACGGTGACCGGCAGGCGATTGAGGATGCTGGTCTGGGCATCGTTCGCCAGGCTGAGGCTGACGTCCCGGGCCTGGACCTTGAAACGCAGCGGCTGGCCGAGGGCCAGGGCGGTGTGGGCCACGCGTACGTTCAGTTGGCTGTCGGGCAGATTCAGGGTCAGCAATTGATAAGCCGGGTCATAACCACTGACCTTGCCCTCGATCACCACTCCAGCGTCATCCCCCAGGGCCAAGGGCAGGTCGAGCCGGGCCAGGGTTTCGCCGATCGGCCCACTGGCCAGCGCGCGGCCGCCGTCGAGCAGCACGATGTGATCGGCCAGGCGCGCCACTTCGTCCTGGGAATGGCTGACATACAGCACCGGAATGTCCAGTTCATCGTGGAGCCGTTGCAGGTACGGCAGGATTTCGTTTTTGCGCCGGCTATCGAGGGCCGCCAGCGGCTCATCCATCAGCAGCAGTTGCGGGCTGGTGAGCAAGGCGCGGGCGATGCCCGCCCGCTGGCGTTCGCCGCCGGACAGGTTGTGCGGCTGCCGATCGAGCAAGTGCCCGATGCCCAGCAGTTCGGTCGCCTGTTGCATGTCCACCCGCCGTTGTGCCGGCGCGATGCGCTTGAGGCCGAACGCCAGGTTGGCCCGTACCGACAAATGGGCGAACAGGCTCGCCTCCTGGAACACATACCCCACCGACCGTTTATGGGGCGGCACGAACACACCGTGCTCGCTGTCTTGCCAGACTTGGCCATTGACCTCGATAAACCCCCGGGCCGGCCGCTCCAACCCGGCAATGCAGCGCAGGCAGGTGGTTTTGCCGGAACCGGAAGGCCCGTACAAGGCGGTCACGCCACGGCCGGGCAATTGCACATCCAGGTCCAGGGAAAAAGCCCCGTGGTCGAGCTGAAAACGCGCGTGAATCATCGATCAGCTCCAACCTGCACGGGTGCGGCGGCTGGAATACAGCGCCAGCAGCACCAGGAATGAAAACACCAGCATCGCCGCGGCCAGCCAATGGGCCTGGGCGTATTCCAAGGCTTCGACATGGTCGTAGATCTGCACCGACACCACCCGGGTTTTCTCCGGAATGTTGCCGCCAATCATCAGCACCACGCCGAATTCGCCGACGGTGTGGGCAAAGCCGAGAATCGCCGCAGTGATAAAACCGGGGCGGGCCAGGGGCAGGATGACGCTGAAAAACGTATCCCAGGGCCCGGCCCGCAGGGTGGCGGCGACTTCCAGCGGGCGACTGCCGATGGCGGCAAAGGCGTTCTGCAACGGCTGCACCACAAACGGCATGGAATAGATCACCGAGCCGATCACCAGCCCGGTGAAGCTGAAGGTGAGGGTGCCCAACCCGAGGGCTTGGGTGACCTGGCCGATCCAGCCGTTCGGCCCCAACGCCAGCAACAGGTAGAAGCCAATCACCGTGGGCGGCAGCACCAGCGGCAACGCGACCACCGCACCCACCGGCCCGCGCAGCCAGGAGCGGGTGCGCGACAGCCACAATGCGATGGGCGTGCCGATGAGCAGCAGGATCACCGTGGTCAATGACGCCAGTTTCAGGGTCAGCCAGATGGCGGCATAGTCGGCGCTGGTCAGGGGCATTTAGCGTTGGTAACCGTAGGTTTGGATGATGGCGGCGGCTTTCGGGCCCTTGAGGTAATCCACCAGGGCCACGGCAGCGGGATTGTCCCGGCCTTTGTTGAGGATCACCGCGTCCTGTTTGATCGGGTCGTGCAGTTCGGCCGGGACGATCCATGCCGAGCCGCCCGTCACTTTGCCGTCCTTGTACACCTGGGACAAGGCGACGAAGCCGAGTTCGGCATTACCGGTGGAGACAAACTGATAGGCCTGGGTGATGTTCTGGCCTTCGACGAGCTTGCTTTTCACCTGCGCGCTCAAGCCGAGCTTGTCCAGCACCTGGGTCGCGGCCAGGCCGTAGGGTGCGGCTTTCGGGTTGGCGATGGACAGGTGCTGGAAGTCGTTGTGCTTGAGCACTTGGCCCTGGCTGTCGACATAACCCTCTTTGGCCGACCACAGCGCCAGGGTGCCGACTGCGTAGGTGAAACGCGAGCCCTTGACGGTGTCGCCTTCGCTTTCGAGCCGGGCCGGGGTGGTGTCGTCGGCGGCGAGGAAGACTTCGAATGGCGCGCCGTTCTTGATCTGGGTGTAGAACTGCCCGGTGGCGCCGTAAGCCGTTATCAGTTTATGCCCGGTGTCTTTTTCGAAGTCGGCGGCGATGGCTTGGATCGGCGCGGTGAAATTGGCAGCGACCGCCATCTGCACCTCAGCGGCCTGGACGGCGCCAACGGTGAAGAGCGTGGTCAGCAGCAACGGCGCGAAGCGGGTGGGGCGCATAGGTGAGGCTCCGTAGGGTCAGGTTCGCTATATACCAGAATATATAGCGAATGACCGACAAACGGAACGCGGCATTTTGCCTGGGGAGTGAGGGTGCAGGGGCTGGCCCCATCGCGAGCAAGCTCGCTCCCACACGGGACCTGAGGTGGCAGCAAGATTCATGTTCACCACAGAACCCTGTGGGAGCCAAGCTTGCTCGCGATGACGGTGGGTCAGCTTGCATCCATTTTGAATGTGCTACTGCTATCGCGAGCAAGCTCGGCTCCCACACGGGACCTGAGGTGGCAGCAAGATTCATGTTCACCACAGAACCCTGTGGGAGCGAGCTTGCTCGCGATGACGTTCGATCAGGCATTCGCCCTGTGGAGTTGGGCCAATGCCTCTTCAGCCAACCGCCGCGTCAGCTCGGCCGTCGACAGCTCGCGGCCCAGGGGGAAGGCCTGGCCGGCCCAGAGGTTGCTGAAGTCTGCTTCGCCCTTGGCGCGCAAGGGCATCAACGCACCGCCGGCCAGCGGGAAGGCCGGGGCCAGCGGGCTCATCGGGCCTACTTCGCGCATCACCCGGTTGACGATGCCTCGGGCCGGGCGACCAGTGAACAGGTTGGTGACAGCGGTCTGGCTTTCCTTGGCCGTGCGCAACGCGCGGTGATGGGAAGCGCTGATCTTCGCCTCGGGCGTGAACAGGTAGGCGCTGCCCAATTGCACCGCCGAAGCACCCAGGGCGAATGCCGCGACGATTCCCCGCGCATCGCCAATGCCGCCAGCAGCGATCACCGGCACCTTCACCGCATCCACTACCTGCGGCAGCAAGGCAAACAGCCCGACTTGGGTGTTGAGGTCGTCGCTGAGGAACATCCCGCGATGACCTCCGGCTTCATAGCCCATGGCAATGATCGCGTCGCAACCATGCTGTTCCAGCCAGACGGCCTCCTCGACGGTGGTGGCCGAGGAAAGGATTTTCGCGCCAGTGGCCTTCACCCGATCCAGCAAGGATTTTTCCGGCAGGCCGAAATGAAAACTGACCACTTTCGGACGCATCTCTTCCAGCACCCGGCAGGCGGCATCATCGAAGGGCGTGCGGTTGGACACCGGGGTCGGCGCGTCGAAGTCGACGCCCAGTTCCTGGTAATACGGCTTGAGCCGTTGCTTCCAGGCCGCGGCCCTTTGTTCGTCGAAGGCCGGCGGCTGGTGACAGAAAAAATTTACATTGAACGGCTTGTCGGTCTGCTCGCCGATGGTCGTCAGCGCCTGGCGCAGTTGTTCGACATCAAGCATCGCCGCCGGCATCGAACCCAGCCCGCCGGCATTGCACGTCGCGATCACCATGGCCGGCCCGGTCACCCCGGCCAGCGGCCCCTGGATGATGGGCAGCTCGATACCGAGCAGGTCAAGAATGCGGGTGTCTGGCCACTGGCTCATGTGCGGGGTCTCCGAGGGCAGAAGGAAACAGCGTTTTTAGCAGGTGTGGGGCGGCGAGGGCCAGTCGAGTTTTTCAATCCCGCGTTCGCCGCTTGATCCCGACGCCGTGAGGGTTACCATGCGGGCTTCATACATCAAGGAGCCCAACCCATGGACGTGAAACTCAAGACCGTCGAACCCTTCACCGTGGCCGGTTTGCAGGTGCGTACCCGCAACACCGACGAGCAGCAGCCCGACACCGCCCGAATCGGCCCGATGTGGCAGCAGTTCTTCAACGAAGGGCTGTTCGACACGATTCCGGCCCGGCAGTCGGAGTCGTTCGTCTACGGGGTGTATTCCAATTACGAGTCCGACGCCACCGGCCACTTCGATGTGACGGCCGGGGTGCAGGTGGATGCGACCAGCGCAGGCTATCCCGCCGTGGACATCGAGGGCGGGGACTACCTGGTGTTTGCGGCCAAGGGGCCGATGCCCGACTGCGTGATCCAGACCTGGGGCCTGATCTGGGCGTACTTCGCGGATAACCCGCAGACATTGCGCCGTTTCACCACCGATTTCGAGGTCTACAGCGGCCCCGACTCGGTGGCGATCTACATTGGCATTCAATCCCCGGACGAGCGTTCCAGCGCCAACAACTGACGCTTGCGCTCCACGCCCCAGCGATAGCCCGACAGGTTGCCGTCGCTGCGTACCACCCGGTGGCAAGGGATCGCCACCGCCAGGCTGTTGGCGCCGCAGGCCTGGGCCACGGCGCGCACGGCCTTGGGCATGCCGATGCGCTGGGCAATCTCGGCGTAGCTGGCGGTGCTGCCTGCGGGAATGTCCCGCAACGCTTGCCAGACCCGCTCCTGGAAGGCGGTGCCGCGCAGGTCCAAGGGCAGGTCCAGGCCCAGGGCCGGCGCTTCGATGAAGCCAACCACCTGGGCGATCAATTGCTCGAACTCGCGGTCGGCACCGATCAGGTTGGCCCGGCGGAATTTGTCTTGCAGGTCGCGCACCAACGCGTCCGGGTCGTCCCCCAGCAGAATCGCGCACACGCCACGCTCGCTTTGCGCCACCAGGATTGCCCCGAGGGCGCATTGGCCGACGGCGAAACGGATGTCGGTGTTCTGCCCGGCGGCGCGATAGTCGGCGGGTTTCATGCCCAACACCTTGTCGGCAGCCTCATAAAAGCGGCTGTTGGAGTTGAAACCGGCGTCGTACAGCGCCTCGGTGATCGTGCCGCCATCGGCCAGGCGTTCGCGTACCTTGCGTGAGCGGTGGGCGGCGGCATAACCCTTGGGGGTCAGGCCGGTGACGGCCTTGAAGACCCGATGAAAATGGAAGGGGCTCAAGCCCGCGCTGTCTGCCAGCTCATTCAGGCCTGGCAGTTCCTCGGCCGCCTCGATCTGCCGGCAAGCGGCGGCAACCCGTGCCGCTTGTTGGGCGGCGATCTGGGTCTGGTCCCGGGCCACGCGCTTGCTGGGCCGATAACCGGCTGCCTGGGCCTGTTCCGGCGTGTCGAAGAACTCGACGTTGCGCGGGTTGGGCAGGCGCGACAGGCTGCTGGGGTGGCAATAGATGCCGGTGGTTTTCACGCCATAGACGAAGGTGCCGTCGGCGCGCGGATCGCGGGCGAGCACGGCGGCCCAGCGAGGATCCAGTTCAGGGGCGAGAGTGTTCGAAGTGCTGTTCATGGTCGTTATTCCATTGGCCCGTTTTGGCTACATTAGCGAGCCTGCGAGATGGCAACACTCCGGGTCTTGCGGTTGAATTCTGCACCTTCATCCGGCGGTGCGAAACGTCAGGTTGATCCGCTGGGCGCCCAGGCGCGGGTGCTGGCCTTCCTTGAGCGGCAACACGCCGTGGTACCGCAACCGGTCCACGCCGCCCCAGACCACGATGTCGCCATGGAACAACGGGATGCGCAGGCTTTTGTCGCTGCGCTCGAAGCCGCCGAACTGGAACACCGCCGGCAGGCCCAAGGACATCGAGACGATGGGCGCGGCGAAAGAGCGCTCGTTCTTGTCCTGGTGCAGCGACATCCGCGCGCCGGGCACGTAGCGGTTGATCAGGCAGGCGTCGGGCTCGAAATGCTCGAAGTGCGCCTGCCGGGCGGCGGCCTGGGCCAGTTCGCGAAACACCGTCGGCATGTCGGGCCAGGGGTGGCCGGTCTGCGGGTCATGGGCAGTGTAGCGATAGCCGCTGCGGTCGGTGGTCCAGCCCAGCGCACCGCAACTGCTCAAGGCCACCGACATGGTAAAGCCGCCGGGCGTGACCATCTGCCGGAACGGCGCCGCCTGCAAGACGCTGTCCAGCGCCGGCAGCAAGCGCTCGAGCCAGGGCAGGGCGAACCCGCGCAGCACGTACGCTTGCTGGCCGATCTGCTCGACCTGGCCGGGCGGGGTGGGCGCCTGGTCGGCGAACAGGTCCAATGTGAGCGGTGTGTCATTACTGCGCATCATGAAAAATGATTCCCAAGGTGTGCCGCCTGCCGCTGTGCACGCAACTGACGCCATGACGCATGTTCACCCGATAATACCCGCGAACGCCTTTGACGGGCCGCTGGTGCACGGCAAACACCACGGCATCGCCCTGTTTCAGATCGATGACCTGGGGCCGTGACTGCATGCGCGGGCGCTGCTCGGTGAGGACAAATTCGCCGCCGGTAAAATCCCGGCCCGGTTCCGACAGCAGGATCGCCACCTGCAATGGGAACACCTGCTCGCCGTACAGATCCTGGTGCAAACAGTTGTAGTCCTGTGGACCGTATTGCAGCAATAACGGCGTAGGGCGCTGTTGCCCGGCGGCGTGACAGCGCTGGATGAACTCGGCGTGTGCGTGGGGGTAGCGTACCTCCAGGCCCATGCATTCATTCCAGCGGTTCGCCAGCGGCACCAGCTTTGGGTACAACGACTGACGCAGCTGTTGGATGAGGTCGGGCAGCGGATAGCGAAAATACTGATACTCGCCGCGCCCGAACCCATGGCGGGCCATGATCACCCGCGAACGAAAAAGCCCGGGTTTGGCGTACAGACCACTCAGCAGCCGGCATTGTGTTGTTGGCAGCAGGTTGCGAATGACTGCACAGCCGTCCTGGTCGAGACTGTTCTCCAAGGTGGGCCAGTCCAGGTCGTGTATGCATTGGATTAGCGAGGGTAGGGACATGATGACAATCCTTGGTAGAAAGGACTGGTCAGTCTGGGGAGTGCTTTGACGGCTGGCACTCCGGATCTTGCGGTGTGTCAACGGCCGAGCGCTCACCTATCCTGAGCTGACACACCCGTCACCCTGTGGCGAGAGGATTATCTGTGGGAGCAAGGCTTGCCCGCGATGAAGGCAACGCGTTCTGTCGGGGTGAACGAGGCGCCTTCATCGCGGGCAAGCCTTGCTCCCACAATGGGGATGACCCTCGCACAAAAACAGTTTGATGAGCTGTTACAGCGCTTTGCTGACCTTGACGTCGCTGATCACATCGTCGGTCTGGCCATGCAGCTTTTGCAATGCGGCCCTGGCTTCTTCCTCGGTGCCGGTTTCCAGTTGCGCGAATTCGAAGCGGCGTTCGTCGTTGAGCTTGTACTTGATGACGTATTTGGTCGTCTGGGCCACGGTTTTGCCTGTCTTGAATAAGGGGCGATTCAGCTCAGTTTCGAGCTGGAACGCCGGATGATTTTGATCTTGTGGGTCAGGGTCGGCTTGCGCGTGACGCTGATTGCACGGTGGCTGACGGTGTCGATGGTGATGTTCCAGAAACCGGTGCTAGGGGCAGTGATCCGGGCCGGGAAGGTGTCGAACGCGCCGCCGTGATACGTGTGCCGGCCGCCGTTCTTGAAGCTGCGGAAGTTGGCGTCGTTCATCAAACGGATGTTACACATTTGGGAGCATTCGATGACGACGATGTCGTCTTCGTTCAGGTGCTCGCGCTGGTGAATGAATTTCATGGGCGCCTCCAGAAGGGCTTTTTCTACAAAATCAAAACGATAGCAAGGGGCAATGATGCGCAGTTTATCAGCCCCGAGTGTTAATATCCGGCCCGCGCTCCAGGCTTTGTTCATTTATCGCAGGAAGCGGGAAAAAAAAGCGGTGCGGCACCGGAGAAAAACGGCGTCTGCACTGTCGGAGGATCTTTATTGGAGGAATCATATGAAGCGCAGCGTGTGGGTGTTGGCATTGGCCATGAGTGGATGTGCATCGGTATCGGACATCAACCAGACGCCCCCCACCATGAGCGTCATCTCCGGAAAGAAGCCTCACGAATATGCCAAGTGTGTGTCCGACAAGCTGGCCAGCAGCCGTGGCTCGCTGCAAATGGAGCCGCACAAGAACGGCGTACGACTGATCGTCCCGGGCAAACTGTCGACCCTGCCGGCGGCGGTGTTCGACATTGACGAGCGCTCCAGTGGCAGCAGCATCAAGCTGCACGAAAGCCTGTCCAACGTACCGGTGCGCCCGGGCGATGTGCAGGATGCGGCCAACGCCTGCATTTCCGGCTGATCACACTCAGCGCCTGACGAGCGGGCCGGGCATCGGATAAACTGCTGCCCCTCGACAAAAAATGCCGCCACGGTTCACGTTGGCGGCATTGTCATTTATGGAGTCAGTCGATGAAACGCGAGCAGGTGCGCGAGCGCCATGCAGAAGGTCTTATCTGTGCCACCCATGTGATTCAGAACCCGGCGAGCCCGGGCGAATGGATTGTGTTCTTCAAGAAAAGCGCCGGGCGCAGTTTTTTCCTGGTGGATGACCTGGACGAAGTCGAGTCCTTCGCCCGTCTCGATGAACTGATCGAAACCTTGCGCGGGCTGGGCATCAAGTTCGCCGAGATCCACATTTGACTACTTGCACACCACCACGACGCTGCGGCTGGTGAAATTGCCGACGTCGACGCCCAGGGTCTTCTCGCTTTCCTTGGCCTGGGGTGTGCCGTCGGTGCCGACGATGCGATAGCCAGTACCGGCACAGGACGCGTCAGCCTTTTCGTAGCACGTCGCCCAGGAGTTGGCCTCGCCCGAGCAGTCGATGGCCAGGCCTTGCTCGCCGTTGTTCAGGTAGGTTTTTTCGGCCGAGGCACAGCCCGCCAGGGCCAGGACTGTAAACAGCGCCAGAAGTGTCTTCATGGGATCGTCATCGAGAAGGGAAGGGCAACGGCGAGGTTATAGCGAATGGCCATTGCGGTACAGCTAAACAAGCCTCGTTCAATGCCCGGGTGGCATTTACTAGAGGCTTGGGGGGTTATTTCTTGCGGCGGGGGCTGCGGGCGGGGGCGGTGTCGCGTTCTTTCGCCGCCGGAGCCGCGCGTTCGTCCTGGAATACCGCAGCCACTTCCACTGCCATGGCCTTGCTAGGCAAGGGACCGGCGACTTGCTCGCCGTGGTAGTTGATAATCCACCACTGGCCGTCCTTGCCCTGGCTGACCGAATAACCGTTTGCGTTTCTTGTTGCCGACATCTAGCTGCCTCATTGGCGTGATCAAGGACGACATGATACGTCAAATGCTCGCAAACAGCGCCTACTGGCGTACAGTGGGTCCGCTGCAGCCATCGAAACGAAAGGCGATTGAACTATCCGCCGTTTTTTATTTCTCTATGATGGCACCGGTTGGCCAGTGCGGGCATTGTAAGGTGCCCGTCGCCTGATTAGACTGCGCCGAAACTCGTACACACCGCCTTTTCAAGGACTTATATGATCAAGAAATGCTTGTTCCCAGCAGCCGGTTACGGTACTCGCTTCCTGCCAGCGACTAAAGCCATGCCCAAAGAAATGCTGCCGGTGGTGAACAAGCCACTGATCCAGTACGGCGTCGAAGAAGCCCTCGATGCGGGCCTGACGGAAATCTCCATCGTCACCGGCCGCGGCAAACGCGCCCTGGAAGACCATTTCGACATCAGCTACGAGCTGGAAAACCAGATCAAGGGCACCGACAAGGAAAAATACCTGGTCGGCATCCGCAAGCTGCTGGATGAGTGCTCGTTCTCCTACACCCGCCAGACCGAAATGAAAGGCCTGGGCCACGCGATCCTGACCGGCCGCCCACTGATCGGTGACGAACCGTTCGCCGTGGTCCTGGCGGACGACCTGTGCGTCAACCTCGAAGGCGACGGCGTCCTGACCCAGATGGTCAAGCTGTACAAGCAGTTCCGCTGCTCCATCGTGGCGATCCAGGAAGTCGATCCGCAGGAAACCAACAAGTACGGCGTGATTGCCGGCGAAATGATCCGCGACGACATCTACCGCGTTCACAGCATGGTTGAAAAACCAAAACCTGAAGACGCGCCGTCGAACCTGGCGATCATCGGTCGCTACATCCTGACCCCGGACATCTTCGACCTGATCGAACAGACCGAGCCAGGCAAGGGCGGCGAAATCCAGATCACCGACGCCCTGATGAAACAGGCCCAGAACGGCTGCGTCATGGCTTACAAGTTCAAAGGCAAGCGTTTCGACTGCGGTGGCGCCGAAGGCTACATCGACGCGACCAACTTCTGCTTCGAGAACTTCTACAAGACGGGCAAGGCTTACTGATAGCCTGCGCCACGCCTTGAAAAACGCCCCGACTGGTTCGGGGCGTTTTTTTATCTGGAAAACCCTCCAGCAGTTTCACTCAGTGCGAAAAACACACAGAACCCTGTGGCGAGGGGATTTATCCCCGCTGGGCTGCGCAGCAGCCCTAAAGCCTGCAACTGCGGTGTATCAGGCTGATTGCATCTGGATTTTGGGGCTGCTGTGCAGCCCAACGGGGATAAATCCCCTCGCCACAGGAATGAGGTAGGCCTTAGGTAATCATTACGCTACAGGAGGGCACTCGCGCCTGGCCACCTGGCTTTTCCATTTTCCACCCCCATAACCATCGCAACGCTGCCTCAGGTGAAAACAGCAGGTATGCTGATGACCTGCCGAAGGAGATAGAGAATGGCCTACGATTTTGACTTGTATGTGGTTGGCGCCGGTTCCGGTGGTGTGCGGGCTGCGCGGTTTGCCGCCGGTTTCGGCGCCAAGGTGGCCGTGGCGGAAAGCCGTTACCTGGGCGGGACCTGCGTGAACGTGGGCTGCGTGCCGAAAAAACTGCTGGTCTACGGCGCGCATTACGCCGAGGACTTCGAGCAGGCGTCGGCCTATGGCTGGACGGCGGGCGAGGCGAGTTTCGACTGGGCCACGCTGATCGCCAACAAGGACCGGGAAATCAATCGCCTCAACGGGATTTATCGCAACCTGCTGGTCAACAGCGGCGTTGTGCTGCACGAAGGTCATGCCAGGCTGACCGGGCCCAACGAGGTCGAGATCAATGGCCAGCGCCACACCGCCAGGCACATCCTGATCGCCACAGGCGGTTGGCCGGTGATCCCGGACATTCCGGGGCGCGAGCACGCCATCAGCTCCAACGAGGCGTTCTTTCTCAAGGAACTGCCCAAGCGCGTCATCGTGGTGGGCGGTGGCTACATTGCGGTGGAGTTCGCCGGGATCTTCCACGGCATGGGTGCGCAGACGTCCTTGCTCTATCGCGGTGAGCTGTTCCTGCGCGGCTTTGACGGCGCGGTGCGCAAGCACCTGGCAGAAGAGCTGACCCGTCGTGGCCTGGACCTGCAATTCAACGCTGACATCAAGTCCATCGAAAAACTGGACGATGGCAGCCTGAGGGTCGAGCTCAAGGATGGCAAAACGTTGCTCACCGATTGCGTGTTCTACGCCACCGGTCGGCGGCCGATGCTCGACAACCTGGGCCTGGAAACCACCGGTGTCACGCTGGATGAGAAGGGCTTTGTCCAGGTCAACGAAAAATACGAGACCGCTGAACCGTCGATCCTCGCCATTGGCGACGTGATCGGTCGCGTCCAGCTCACCCCCGTTGCCCTGGCCGAAGGCATGGCGGTGGCGCGACGTCTGTTCAAGCCCGAGCAGTATCGCCTGGTGGATTACCGGATGATTCCCACCGCCGTGTTCAGCCTGCCGAACATCGGCACCGTTGGCCTGACCGAAGAGCAGGCCAGGGAGGAGGGGCATGAGGTCGAGATTTTCGAAAGCCGCTTCCGGCCGATGAAACTGAGCTTGACCGAATGCCAGGAGCGCACCCTGATGAAACTGGTGGTGGATGCCCGGACCGACAAGGTGTTGGGATGCCACATGGTCGGGCCGGATGCCGGTGAAATCGTCCAGGGGCTGGCCATTGCCCTCAAGGCCGGCGCCACCAAGCGCGACTTCGACGAAACCATCGGCGTGCACCCGACGGCTGCCGAAGAGTTCGTGACGATGCGTACGCCCGTCGCCTGAAGCGACCCGTAAGAGCTGCGTAAGAGCTGTGTAGGAGCTGTCGAGTGCAACGAGGCTGCGATCTTTCCCCAGACACTTGCATCTAAAGCGAAAGATCAAAGGATCAAAAGAGATCGCAGGCTTCGCCAGCTCCTACAGATTTTTTCTATCTATATAGATTCCTGATAGCCAAAACCAATCATTCACATCAGGTTTGCCAATGAGCCAGCCTGGGGATGAGTGGTTAAGATCCTCTCCATCAACTTCCAACCCTGATGGAGAAACATCGATGCCTATCATCAACAGCCAAGTTAAACCGTTCAACGCTACCGCTTTCAAAAACGGCGAATTCGTCGAAGTATCGGACGCTAACCTGAAAGGCAAATGGTCTGTCGTGTTCTTCTACCCGGCTGACTTCACCTTCGTTTGCCCAACCGAGCTGGAAGACCTGGCCGACAACTACGCCGAGTTCCAGAAGCTGGGCGTCGAGATCTACAGCGTCTCCACCGACACTCACTTCGCCCACGCTGCCTGGCACAACACTTCGCCAGCCATCGGCAAGATCCAGTACACCATGATCGGCGACCCGACCCACGTCATCTCGCGCAACTTCGACGTGCTGATCGAAGAAGTCGGCCTGGCTGACCGCGGCACTTTCGTGATCAACCCACAAGGCCAGATCAAGATCGTTGAAATCAACGACGGCGGCGTAGGCCGTGACGCTTCCGAGCTGCTGCGCAAGATCAAGGCCGCTCAGTACGTTGCCGCTCACCCGGGCGAAGTCTGCCCAGCCAAGTGGAAAGAAGGCGAGGCCACCCTGGCTCCGTCCCTGGACCTGGTCGGCAAGATCTAAGTCTGTGAGTCATCCGAGGGCGATCCGCTCTTAATCAAGTAAGCCGCTTCGCCCCACAAAACGCCCGGGCGAGATTCGCTCGGGCGTTGTTTTTTCTGAATTCAAAAAATGGAAATCGCCCGTATGTTGGACGCCAATCTTAAAGCTCAGTTGAAGTCATACCTGGAACGGGTCACCCAGCCGATCGAGATCGTCGCCTCCCTCGACGACGGTGCGAAATCCCAGGAAATGCTCGCGTTACTCCAAGACGTTGCCAGTCTTTCCCACCAGATTACCTTGCTCGACAACGGCAGCGATGCGCGCAAGCCTTCGTTTTCGTTGAATCGCCCGGGAGCCGATATCAGCCTGCGTTTTGCCGGCATTCCCATGGGGCACGAATTCACTTCGCTGGTGTTGGCCTTGCTGCAAGTGGGCGGTCACCCTTCGAAGGCCAGTGTCGACGTCATCGAACAGGTCCGCTCCCTCAAGGGCGAGTTCAACTTCGAGACCTATTTCTCGCTGTCGTGCCAGAACTGCCCGGACGTGGTCCAGGCGCTGAACCTGATGGCGGTGCTGAACCCGAACATTCGCCACGTCGCCATCGACGGCGCGCTGTTCCAGGCTGAAGTCGATGAACGCCAGATCATGGCCGTGCCGAGTGTGTACCTCAACGGTGTGAACTTCGGCCAGGGCCGCATGGGCCTGGAAGAGATTCTCGCCAAGATCGACACCAGTGGTATCGAACGCCAGGCCGAGAAAATCAGCGCCAAGGATGCCTTTGATGTGCTGGTGGTCGGCGGTGGCCCGGCCGGTGCTTCGGCGGCGATCTACGCGGCCCGTAAAGGCATCCGCACTGGCGTGGCGGCCGAACGTTTCGGCGGCCAGGTGCTCGACACCATGGCCATCGAGAACTTCATCTCGGTCCAGGAAACCGAAGGGCCGAAACTGGCCGTCGCCCTGGAAGAACACGTCAAGCAGTACGACGTGGACATCATGAACCTGCAACGTGCCGACGGCCTGGTGCCAGGCAAGGACGGCGGGCTGCATGAAGTCAAGTTCGCCAGCGGTGCGAGCCTCAAGGCCAAGACCGTGATCCTGGCGACCGGTGCCCGCTGGCGCGAGATGAACGTGCCGGGCGAGCAGCAGTATCGCAACAAGGGCGTGGCGTACTGCCCGCACTGCGACGGTCCGCTGTTCAAAGGCAAGCGCGTGGCGGTGATCGGCGGTGGTAACTCCGGCGTCGAGGCGGCTATCGACCTGGCCGGTATCGTGGCCCACGTCACGTTGCTGGAGTTCGATGTGCAATTGCGTGCCGACGCGGTATTGCAGCGCAAACTGCACAGCCTGCCGAACGTGACGGTGATTACCAACGCCCAGACCACCGAAGTGACTGGAGACGGTCAGAAGGTCAATGGCTTGCGCTACAAGGACCGTCCGAGCGGTGACGTGCGGGATGTGGCGTTGGAGGGGATCTTCGTGCAGATCGGCCTGTTGCCCAACACCGATTGGCTCAAAGGCACCGTCGAGCTGTCGCCGCGGGGTGAGATTATCGTCGATGCCCGAGGTGAAACCTCGATCCCTGGGGTGTTCGCCGCCGGTGACGTGACCACCGTGCCGTACAAGCAGATCGTGATTGCCGTGGGCGAGGGCGCCAAGGCTTCGCTGAGTGCCTTCGACCACCTGATCCGTACCTCTGCGCCGGCCTGAAAAGTCGATAGCTGAAAAAGCAAAACCCCATGAGCCTGGCTCATGGGGTTTTTATGTTTGCGCATTGTCTGTGGGGCAGGCGTTGTGTTCACCCTGTTATATCGAGTTGCCTCCTTCGCGAGCAAGCCCGCTCCCACATTGGACCGTGTGGGAGCGGGCTTGCTCGCGAAGAGGCCCTCAAATCCAGCATCACTGTCGACAGGCAAACCGCTATCGCGCTGTCACAATGGACGGTGGAGAGTTTTACAGCGGCGCAGGCTGGATGATTTCAACCCAGTAGCCATCCGGGTCCTTGATGAAGGCCAGGCTTTTCATGCGGCCGTCGTTCAGGCGTTTCTGGAAATCGCAGCCCAGTGCCTCGAAGCGCTCGCAGGCGGCGACGACGTCCGGTACCGAGATGCAGATATGGCCGAAGCCGCGTGGGTCGGTGTTGCCGTTATGGTAGGCGAAGGCCGGATCGCTTTCGGTGCTGTGGTTGTGGGTCAGTTCCAGGATGCCAGGGATCGACTTCATCCATTCGGTCCGCGCCGCCGCGTCCGCCGGGATCTGGCTCTTGTCCACCAGTGCCAGGAAATACAGGCTGAACTCGGCTTCCGGGAAGTCGCGTTTCTCCACCAGCGAGAAACCCAGCACGCGGGTGTAGAAGTCCAGGGACCGGGTGATGTCCTTGACCCGCAGCATGGTGTGGTTGAAGACGAACTGGGTCGTGGCGGCATCAGGTTGTGCGGTGACGCCAGGGAAAGTATTGAGTTCGTGCAGGCTCATGGGCCCTCCGGAAAATAAGTGGGGCAAACGGCGTCGCAAGCGTGGTTGCGACGGTTCCTGGGCTTGCGTCAGACGGCTTCCTTGCAGGTGCGAGCATGATACGCAAGGGGCGCGGTGTCGCCAAACCGCGTGTGGCTATTGCCTGCTTCTGCCTCGGGCTTCAGACTTTACGATTCGCCCTTGAGTGCCAACGCAATGATTCGACCGTTCCTTTCGCTGTTTGTCCTGCTGTTTGCCTGCATTGCGAGTGTCGGCGGCGTCCAGGCGGACGAACCGCAGATCGCCTGGCCCCAAGGCTGGGTTGTCGAGCCACTGCCCGCCGACGCCGCGGCGCCGGGCCCCTTGCGACAACGTGCAACCAAGAGCGATTCGGCAGGCAATGCGGTGATGGTCATGGAATTGACCACGACCACCGTAGAACCCGATCACCAGGTCAACTTGCAAGGCGTGTTGCTGGAAATGCGCAAATCGATCCAGAAGGATTTTTTCCAGGGCGGTTACCAAAGTGTGTGCAATAAGATCCATGCTTCCATGTTGGGCGGCGTAACTGCATTGGAAACCACTTGCACGATCACGCAAAACGGACGACATGTATTGTCTCAGGCACTCGTCGCGGCACTAAATGAGGGCAAGGCTTATGTGCTGTCCTATGCAGGGCAGGCGCAGGTGTTTGTTGAAAGCCAGGATGAAATACAGTCGGTGCGAAACAGTTTGAAACTATAACGCCGTCAGCGTAATACGCTCGGGGTTTAATCCAAAAGTTTAGCCCATAAAAAAGCCCTGAGTGTATTCAGGGCTTTTTTTTGCATCATGGGGGCTGTCAACCACGCACTGTCAACCACGCAACCAGGAATCGACGGTAGCTGCACCGTACTGTTCTTTCCAGGCTTTGAGGCCGCGGTGATTGCCGCCCTTGGTCTCGATCAACTCGCCGGTGTGCGGGTTCTGGTAAACCTTTACCACTCGCGCACGGCGGGTCTTGATGGGTTTGCTCGATTGCAGGCTCGCCTTGGACGGGTTCGGGTCGAGGATCGCGACGATGTCGCGCAGGCTCTTGCCGTAGGTTTTCATCAGTCCCTGGAGCTTTTCCTCGAATTCGATTTCCTTCTTGAGCCCGGCATCGTTCTTCAGTGATTCCAACTGCTTGAGCTGTTCTTGAAGGGCCTTTTCGGCTGCACGAAATTCAGCGAGTCTGGACAAAATCGTTACTCCATTCAAAATATTTGGCTGATACCAACCGCAAACAAAGCTATAAGCCGAGCGCCTTGGTGTTAATGACTCTCCTGCTATCTGGCACAGGTAGAAAAATTGTAGTAGTTAATCTGGAAAGTGTAAATCGTAACTTTTTCGTTATGTAACAACAGCAAAATTTTTTATCAGTTGGGCATCGTCGTCAATAGATCGGCGGCGGTTAACTGCCATTAAGGTCGGTCAAGGTCTCAATGAACGCCTGCCCGCTAATCGGTCGACCAAATAGATAACCCTGTAGAAAGTTCACCCCATGGGCGCTCAGGTAGTCGCTTTGCTCGACGGTTTCGACGCCCTCGGCCACCATGTCCAGGCCCAGCTTGCCCGACAGTTCGATGATGCTGTCGAGCAGGTGCCGTGACAGCGTATCGGCACCGATCCTCGCGACAAAACTCTGGTCGATCTTCAAGAAGTCCACGTTGAACTGGCGCACGTACGCCAAGCTGGAATGACCCGTGCCGAAATCGTCGAGGGCGATCTTGACGCCCAATTCCCGCAGCTGGTCGAACAGTTGCCGGGTAACGGGCGTAGGTTCGATCAACTCGCGCTCGGTCAACTCCAGCGCCAGGGCAATCGTACCGGGCGCGAAGGCGGCGAGAAATTCGCGACAATCGTCCACCAGCGCCAGATCCTGGCAGTGGCGGGCGGTGATGTTGATGCCAACATGAAACGGCGCTTCGAGTTGAGGCGCCAGCGGTGCCAGCAGGTGCATGGTTTGCTGCATCAGCGCCCGGGTCATCGGTACGATCAGGCCGCTGTGTTCGGCGAATGGAATGAACAGGTCGGGGTGAACGAGGCCTTCCTTGGGGTGGTTCCAGCGCATCAGCACTTCGACGCCGGCCCAGCGTTTGCTGTCGCTGTGCACGATCGGTTGCAGATAGGGCACGAACTCGCCGGCTTCCAGGGCCCGTTGCAGTTCACGACTGGGCGAGGAGGCGCGTTTTTGCAGCCAGTGCCCGAGGATCCCGGCCACGACGCCGAAGAACATCAGCAAGCTGAACAGCGGCGGATATTCCCTGGCCATGTAGCGCCAGGTCTCGCCCTCGTCGAAGCCGGCTTCTACATTGAAGGCATAGCGCGATGACCCCAGTTCATTCTGGGCGACCGGCAGCCCGGGCATGGGCGCTGGCCGGACCTTGCCGTCCGCCGCCAGCCAGTTCGTCCCGACTTGCAGCCTTAGCCGGGTCTGGCGGCCGATCAAGTGCAAGACGTTCGTCAGGTGGTACCCGTTAAGCGTGGCCAAGGCGCCTTGATGGCCCTCGTTGAGCCGGTAAATCAGCAGCGCGGTGTCCGGCGTGACCGGGTTGCCGCCCATGAGCCACAAGCTGCCTTGATGGTAGTCGCTCGGGTTGACGCGTTCCTCGAAGGCACCGAACAGCGAGCTGCAATAGAGGTTGTTGTCCCAGATAAGGTTGGTCGAACGGACAAAGGGCCGGCGCGTCACTTGTTCGCGTAAGGCCAGCTTCACCGCTTCGCAGGGCTGGCCGGCCAGAGGCAATAGTTCACGGGCCGCCAAGGCGGTGTTGTCGAGCATCAGCTCGATCTGCCTGACCAGTTCCTCGGCGGTTTGCCGGGTGTGTTGCGCCAGCGTCCGTTCGGCCTGCATGTACAAAATGGCCAGCCCTGACAGCATCGGTACCAGGCCGCACAGCAGGGTGACGAGATAGCGACGGGGCCGGGTGTGCGAGCGGGTGGCGGTCAAGGGCATCGGCACAACCTGAGAAGAAAAGGGGTGAGGGTGAATCGTCGGATGCCGACCATGATAGATGGCTTGCCGGGTGCTTGCTGACCGCAGCATGACTGTGGAGCGAGGTCTGTGGGAGCAAGGCTTGCCCGCGATGAACGATCATGCGGTCCACCTGGAGAACCGAGGTGCCTTCATCGCGAGCAAGCTTTGCTCCCACAGGTTCAATGCCAGGCTCCCCCAGGTTTGATGCCGGGCTCATGACTGCCGGGCCAGCTCGATAAACGCCAGGGTGGCGGGCGAGGCCTGGCGGCTGTCCAGGACTGCCAGGCCAATCTGCCGTGGCACTCGCGGCGACAAGGGGCGTGCGACGAAACCCAGGCTTTCGCCCTCCGGCAACGAGCCTTCGGACACCACGCTCACCGCCTCACCGCGCCTGACGATATCCAGGGTGCTGAGCAATTGCGAACAACGGAAACGCACGTTCGGGGTCAGCCGGGCGGCATTGAACAGGCGCGAAACCAGCTCCGATGATCCCGCCTCGGTGTGCACGAAGGGTTCGTTGCACAGGTCCTTGAGGCTCAGGCTGGCCTGGGCGGCGAGGGGATGGTGAGTGGGCAGCAGGGCGACCATCTGATCTTCCATCAGCATGAACGTATCGAAACGCTCCTCGGGCAGCACCACGAAGCCGACGTCGATCCGCCGTTCGTCCAGCCACTGGAGGACCTGCCTGTCGGGTCCTTCGTCGATGTGCACTTCGATGCCGGGATGCAAGTCTCGATAGCGCCGCAGGATACCGGGCAACAGTTTCATCGATGACGTTGGCCCGAACGAGCCGATGCGCAAGGTGCCGCGGCGCATACCCCGGGCATCGGCGGCTTCCTGGCGCAAGGTGTTGGCCAGCCCGAGCATGGCCCGGGCCCGCAGCAGCAATTGCTGACCAATGTCGCTGAGTTCCACCTGGGATTGATGACGCCTGAGCAATTCCACACCCAATTCTTGTTCCAGGGACTTGATGGCGTGGGATACCGCTGACTGGCCGATGCCCAATCGTGTGGCCGCCGCCGTGAACCCCCGCAGCTCGGCGACCAGGGAGAAGATTTCGAGTTGGGTGAGGGTCATGAGGGATTACTCATTTTACGATGATCAGGCATGAGGCAAATAATGAGGTATCCAACACCTTGTGGCGAGGGGATTTCACTGTGGGAGCAAAGCTTGCTCGCGATGAACGATGACTCGGTTTGCCTGCTGAATCGCGCCGCCTTCATCGCGAGCAAGCTTTGCTCCCACAATTAATCCCCCTCGCCACAGGTTTTGCGTTGTTCTCATTAGCGTGCCGTGGTGCAACCATGAAAACCCTCGAACAAACCCTCCCAACCCCGTCAGACCTGCCGGTCTACCTGAAGCTCGCCATGGTCACCATGATCTGGGGCGGGACCTTCGTGGCCGGCCGGATCCTTGCCGATGCCCTGGCGCCGATGTTTGCCGCCAGCCTGCGGTTCCTGTTGGCGAGTATCGCGCTGCTGGCGTTTCTCGCCCTGGCCGGGATCCCGCTGGTCAGGCCCAGTGTGAAGCAGGGGCTGCAGTTGGCTGCGCTGGGGTTCTTCGGCATCTTTTTCTACAACCTGTGCTTCTTCTATGGCTTGCAGTACATCAATGCGTCGCGGGCCTCGCTGATCGTGGCCTTGAACCCGGCGGTGATCGGGCTGGCGTCCTGGTGGTTGTTCAAGGAGCGGCTGAGCCGCTTGAAAGTGGCGGGCATCGTGCTCTGCATCGGTGGGGCGGGGCTGGTGATCGTCAGTCGTGATCCGTCCTTGTTGCAAGGCGCAGAGCAGGGTTGGATCGGCGACCTGCTGATTTTTGGCTGCGTGCTGGGCTGGGGCATCTATTCGCTGTTTTCGAAAAAACTCAACGACTGCCTCGGCCCCTTGCAGACCGTGACCTGGTCGATTCTGCTGGGCACGCTGATGCTGTGGCTGGCCTGCGCGGCGGCGGGAGAAGTCCGCGTTGAAGCCCTGCGCGGTCTGGACGTGGAGCAATGGCTGAGCCTGTTGTACCTCGGCGTGCTGGGCTCGGCACTGGCCTATATCGCCTGGTACGACGGCATTCGTCGGATTGGCGCGACCCGCTCCGGCGTATTCATCGCGCTCAACCCGCTGACGGCGGTACTGCTGGGGGCGCTGCTGCTGGACGAACGGCTCACGGCCCTGATGTGTGTCGGCGGGGGCGTGATCCTGGTGGGGATTTTCCTGTGCAACAAACCCCTTGCGCGGTCGAAGGAAAAGGCGATTTGATACAGAAGGCGGACAAACCTGGTTACGCTGTGTAGAATCGATTTACGCATATAAGAATAACGTCTTCTGGCAGCAGAAGCCTCGCCCGCAAGAGCCTTGGGTCGACAATGAAGATACTTGGGTTTCAACTGATCTATGGCGATTTCCTCGCCCGCAGCGTTCGTGGCATTTCCTGCGCGCCGCCCCGTGTCCTCAGCATCGCCAGCAACTAACGTTTTTTGTTAATTGAGCAATGATGAGGCGCCGACATGGCAGATCTATACGAAAACCCCATGGGCCTGATGGGCTTCGAATTCATCGAATTCGCATCCCCGACCCCCAACACCCTGGAGCCGATCTTCGAGATCATGGGCTTCACCAAAGTGGCCACCCACCGCTCCAAAAACGTGCACCTGTATCGCCAGGGCGCGATCAACCTGATCCTCAACAACGAACCCCACAGCGTGGCCTCGTACTTTGCCGCCGAGCACGGTCCTTCGGTGTGCGGCATGGCGTTCCGGGTCAAGGATTCGCAACAGGCCTACAAGCGTGCCCTGGAACTCGGTGCCCAGCCGATCCACATCGAGACCGGCCCGATGGAGCTGAACCTGCCGGCGATCAAAGGCATCGGCGGCGCGCCGCTGTACCTGATCGACCGTTTTGGCGAAGGCAGCTCGATCTATGACATCGACTTCGTGTTCATCGAGGGCGTGGACCGCAACCCGGTGGGCGCGGGCTTGAAAATCATCGACCACCTGACCCACAACGTCTATCGCGGGCGCATGGCCTACTGGGCCGGCTTCTACGAGAAACTGTTCAACTTCCGCGAGATCCGCTACTTCGACATCAAGGGCGAATACACCGGCCTGACCTCCAAGGCCATGACCGCCCCGGATGGCATGATCCGTATCCCGTTGAACGAAGAGTCGTCCAAGGGCGCCGGGCAGATCGAAGAGTTCCTGATGCAGTTCAACGGCGAAGGCATCCAGCACGTGGCCTTCCTCACCGACGACCTGATCAAGACCTGGGATCACCTGAAAAGCATCGGCATGCGCTTCATGACCGCGCCGCCGGACACCTACTACGAAATGCTCGAAGGCCGCCTGCCGAACCACGGCGAACCGGTCGATGAACTGCAATCGCGGGGCATTCTGCTGGACGGTGCTTCCGAGCAGGGCGACAAGCGCCTGCTGCTGCAGATTTTCTCGGAAACCCTGATGGGGCCGGTGTTCTTCGAATTCATCCAGCGCAAGGGCGACGATGGTTTCGGCGAAGGCAACTTCAAGGCGCTGTTCGAGTCCATCGAGCGCGACCAGGTGCGTCGTGGTGTGCTGGCGACCGAGTAAGGCCAGAGCCATGAAAAAGCCCGCCCGGCAGTGATGTCGGGCGGGCTTTTTTTGTTGCCGATGCAGTCCCGAATGTGGGAGCGGGCTTGCTCGCGAAAGCGGTGTATCAGTCGATATAAATGGCGCCTGACACGCCGCTTTCGCGAGCAAGCCCGCTCCCACAGGTTCGATGTAGGCTCAGGCCCTGCGCTGCTGTCGCACCAAGTGCTTGAACCCTTCGAACACCAACACGGCCACCGCCATCCAGATGGGGATGTAGGTCAGCCATTCACCGGCCTTGATGCTTTCGCCCAACAGCAGCGCAACGCCCAGCAGCAGCACCGGTTCGACATAACTCAACAGCCCGAACAGGCTGAACGGCAGCAATCGACTGGCGACGATGTAGGACACCAGCGCGCTGGCGCTGATGACCCCGAGCACCGGGATCAGCAGCGACAGCCACGGGTATTGATCGAACACGTCGAAACCCTGTTCGCCGCTTTGCACGAACCACAGCGCAATGGGGAGCATCAGGGTCATGTCCAGCCAGAGGCCGCCCAGGTTGTCGGTCTTGATGCGTTTGCGCAGGATGAAATAGATCGGGTAGCCAATCACCACCAGCAAGGTTGCCCAGGAAAAACCACCCACCTGGTACAACTCGTTGAACACGCCAAGGGTGGCGAAGAACACGGCGACTTTCTGCAGGTAGGAAAGGCGTTCGCCATAGACAATGCGCCCGGTCAGGACCATCGACAGCGGCAGCAGGAAGTACCCCAGCGACACGTCCAGGCTGTAGCCATTGAGCGGCGCCCACATGAACAGCCACAGTTGCGCGCCCATCAATGCCGACGAGGCGATCGCCGCGATCAACAGCCGTGGCGTGGCGATCAGGCGTTGGATCAGCGCCGTGACCAGGTGCCAGTCCCGCGTCACCAGCAGGAAGGCGGTCATGCACGGCATCGTCAGCAGCATGCGCCAGCCGAAGATCTCCACGCCGGTCAGCGGTGAGAGCAACGAGGTGTAGTAGTACATGACGGCGAACAGCGCGGAGGCCGAGACCGATAGAACGATGCCTTTGGACACGGTGATTCTCTTGAGGGCGATCAATCAACACCTTACCTGTGGCAGGGTTGTTGGTTGTGGGAGCGAGTCATGTGGGAACAAGGCCTGCGGTAGCAAAACCTGTGGGAGCAAGGCCTGCGGTAGCAAAACCTGTGGGAGCAAGGCTTGCCCGCGATAGTCACGCCGCGGTTCAACAGGTGAGCCGCATTATCGTTCATCGCGGGCAAGCCTTGCTCCCACTAAGCCTTGCTCCCCACAGGTACCCGCCCCGGCACGAAATGGCTCACATCGTTGAACCCCGGCGTCGAAGCATGCCCCGGCGTCACCAGCGAATCGATGAACGCTTCATCTTCCGCGCTGATCTTCACCGATTGCGCCTTGGTGTACGAATCCCACTGCTCCTCGGTGCGCGGCCCGACGATGGCCGAGGTCACGGCGCTGTTGTTCAGCACCCAGGCGATGGCGAACTCGACGATGCCCACGCCACGGCCCTGGGTGTATTGCAGGATCTGCTGGGCAATGCGCAGGGACTCGACCCGCCACTCGGTTTCCAGGATGCGTTTGTCCTGGCGTCCGGCACGGCTGTTGGCGTCCGGCGCCACGTCTGGCGCGTACTTGCCGCTGAGCACGCCTCGGGCCAGGGGGCTGAACGGCACCACGCCGAGGCCGTAGTTCTGCGCCGCGGTGATCTGCTCGGTTTCCGCCTGGCGGTTGACGATGTTGTACAGCGGTTGGCTGATTACCGGGCGGTCGATGCCCAGGCTGTCGGCGATGCGGATCACCTCGGCAATGCGCCAGCCACGGTAGTTCGACAGGCCCCAGTAGCGGATCTTGCCCTGGCGAATCAAATCGCCGATGGCCGACACAGTAACGTGCAGCGGGGTGTTGTGGTCTTCACGGTGCAGGTAATAGATGTCCAGGTAATCGGTGCCCAGGCGCGTCAGGCTCGCCTCGATACCATTGAAGATGTGCTTGCGGCTCAGGCCGCTGCGGTTGGGCATGCCGTCCGGCGGGCCGAAGCCGACCTTGGTGGCCAGCACCCATTCCTGGCGGTGACGGGCGATCGCCTCGCCGACGATCTCCTCGGAACGGCCGTTGGTGTAGACGTCCGCGGTGTCGATGAAATTGATGCCCTGGTCCCAGGCCTTGTCGATGATCCGCAGCGAATCCTCGGTGCTGGTCTGTTCGCCGAACATCATCGTGCCCAGGGTCAGCGTCGAGACTTGCAACCCGGAATGGCCTAGCGTGCGGTAGCTCATGACAAGATCCTTTTATCCATGGGGAAAGGCTCAATCAAATACCAGAACCGTCGCGTGGATCAAATAGAATTCTCAAACGCCCCCAAATCAACTGTGGGAGCGGGCTTGCTCGCGAAGGCGTCGTGTCAGTCGCCATTGATATTGACTGATACACCGCTTTCGCGAGCAAGCCCGCTCCCACAAGGGATTGGTGTCAGGCCCGTAGGGTGCGGGTCATGCGCAACGCCAGCAGGCTGCCGCAGACAATCACGCCCGCCAACAGGTACAGCGCCGCGTCGGTCGAGCCGGTGGCGTCCTTGACCCAACCCACCAGGTACGGGCTCAGGAACCCCGCCATCTGCCCCATGGAGTTGATCAACGCCAACCCACCGGCCGCCGCGCCAGCGCTGAGCATTGCGGTGGGCACCGGCCAGAACATCGGCAGGCCGGTGAGGGCGCCCATGGTGGCGATGGACAGGCCGATGATGGCGATGGCCGGGGTGGTGGCGAAGTTGACGGCGATCAGCAGCCCGACGGCGCCCATCAGCATCGGCACCACCAGATGCCAGCGGCGCTCCTTGTGCAGGTCCGCCGAGCGGCCCACCAGCAACATGAACACCGCCGCCAACAGGTAAGGGATCGCACTCAGCCAACCGATCACCAGGTTGTCGCCAAAACCCAGGCTCTTGATGATCGACGGCAGCCAGAAGTTGATCGCGTACACGCCGCTCTGGATGCAGAAGTACACCAGGCCGAAGGCCCAGATCACCGGGTTCTTGAACACCGCCAACAGCGAGTCGGTGGCGGTCTTTGGTTTGTTGGCCAGGTCTTCGGCGTGGTCGGCGGTGAGCACGTCGCGCTCCTGGTCGGTCAGCCATTTGGCGTTGGCGAAGGTGTCGCTGAGCAGGAAGAACGCCAGCGCCCCGAGGATCACCGTCGGAATGCCTTGCAGCAGGAACATCCACTGCCAACCCGCCAGGCCGCCCTGGCCGGCCGCGAAGTGGTTGAGGATCCACCCGGAAAACGGGCTGCCCAGCAGGCCGGACACCGGGATGGCCGACATGAACAACGCCATGATCCGGCCCCGTCGGAACGTCGGGAACCATTGCGAGAGATAAAGCACCACGCCAGGGAAGAACCCGGCCTCGGCGGCGCCGGTGAACAGCCGCAAGGTATAGAACTCGGTGGGGGTGGTGACGAACAGCAGGCACGTCGACAGGGTGCCCCAGGTGATCATCATCAGCGCGATCCAGCGCCGCGGACCGAACTTGGTCAGGGCCAGGTTGCTCGGCACGCCGCACAGCACGTAGCCGATGAAGAAGATCCCGGCACCGAGGCCGTACACGGTTTCGCTGAATTTCAAAGCGTCGAGCATCTGCAACTTGGCGAAGCCAACGTTGACCCGGTCGAGGTAGTTGAACAGGTAGCAGATGAAAATGAACGGGATCAGGCGCAGGGTGATGCGCTTGTAGACGGTGTTTTTTTCGTCGGGGGTAGCCAGGAGGGCTGTTGCGCTCTGGGACATGGCGGGTCTCTCTTTATTATGATTTTGGCGAGCCAAGGGGTAACGTTGACCGCCCCTTGAGTCTCGGCCAGCCCAGGGGGCCGTGTCTTTGTGCCCGAGCACAGGGTTTGAATGCAGACCCTGTGCGCCTGACCAAACCCATGCCTACAACAATCCACGCCGCCTGCAAGGAACACCGCCCATGTTCGAACTCGATCACGATCTGGCGCAGGACATCGTCGACCGGGCGATGGCGATCCTGCCGTACAACGTCAATGTCATGGACAACCAGGGCCTGATCCTCGGCAGCGGCGAGCGCGAGCGGGTCAATACCCGTCACGAGGGCGCGCAACTGGTTTTGGCCAATGGCCGGGTGGTGGAAATCGACGAGCACACCGCGATGCACCTCAAGGGCGTGCAGCCGGGGATCAACCTGCCGCTGATGCTCGATCAACGACTGATCGGCGTCCTGGGCATCACCGGCGAGCCTGCGCAACTGCGTACCTACGCCGAGCTGGTGCGCATGACTGCCGAGATGCTGGTGGGCCAGCGCAACCAGCAGGCCGAGCAGCAATGGCGCCGGCAGCGCTGCGATGACTTGCTGGCGTTGCTGCTGGGCGATGCCGGGGATTCGCCACGGCTGTTGGACGAAGCCCGGCAAATGGGCCTCAAACCGCAATTGTCGCGGGTGCCGTATCTGTTCGAACTGGGCCTGGAACATGGGCCCGGGCAGACCGTCGAGACGTTGAGCGCGTGGTTGATGTCGCGCTACCCGGACAGTTGGTGCCTGACCTCGTCCAAATCTTCCTTATTGTGGTGTCGGCCGGTCACCGCCTCGGTGGAGAACGAACGGCTGCTGGGCAAGCTCGATGGGCTGGGCTGGAACATCCTGCGGATCGCGGTGGGCGGCCAGGCTGAAGGGTTGGCGGGCTTGCGGCGTTGCTATCGGCGGGTGGCTGATCTGCTGGCCTATGGGCGTGATGTGTTGCCGCAATCGCGCTTGCTGGCGCTCAACCGTTATCGCCTGCCGGTGCTGCTCTGGCGCCATCGCAGCGACGACGCCCTGGACGAATTGCTGACCCCGTTGCGCAAGGTCATCGCCAAGGACAGCAACGGCCAGTTGCTCGCCACCCTGCGCAGTTGGTGCGAACACGACGGCCAGAGCCAGGCCTGCGCCGACGCCCTGGGCATCCACCGCAACAGCCTGCGCTACCGCATGGAGCGCATCGCCGAACTCAGCGGCGTGGACCCGTTGCGCCTGGACGGGATGCTGGCGTTGTACCTGGGGGTGCAACTATTGCCCCAGACCGAGAGCACACCGATATAAAACTGTGGGAGCGGGCTTGCTCGCGAAGGCGTCGTGTCAGCAGCCTTGAAGTCGACTGATGCACCACCTTCGCGAGCAAGCCCGCTCCCACAATAGGTCTGTGTTGTATGCAGATCCTGAGTTCACGCAGGCCTGTGTGGGAGCGAGCCTGCTCGCGATGAGGCCGGCAGCTTCAACCTGAATCTTCCTGGAAAACCGGTATTTGTGAATTTGAACAATAATGCCCAGTGCCTTTTGTGCAGCGGACCGGCGTCACGGCTGCGGTCAACTGGCAGCATGCTGTGCATCGGAACCGGAGAATAATATGAAAATAGTCATCGCCCCCGACTCGTTCAAGGACAGCCTCAGCGCCCAGGGCGTCGCCGATGCCATCGCCCAGGGGCTGGCCGAGGTCTGGCCGGATGCGCAGTTGGTCAAATGCCCGATGGCCGACGGCGGGGAGGGGACGGTGGAGTCGGTGTTGGCGGCCTGTCACGGTGAGTGGCGCCGCACCCGGGTCCGCGGTCCGTTGGGTGTCGCCGTCGAGGCGCGCTGGGGCTGGTTGGCCGAGAGCCGCACCGCGATCATCGAAATGGCCGAGGCCAGTGGCTTGCAACGGGTGCCACCGGAGCAACGCGACGCCTGTTCCAGCAGCACCTATGGCACTGGCGAGCTGATTCGCGCTGCCCTCGATGAGGGCGCCGGCCGGGTGATCCTGGCGATCGGCGGCAGTGCCACCAACGACGCCGGTGCCGGGGCGATGCAGGCCCTGGGCGTGGTGTTACTGGATGACCAGGGCCAACCCCTTCCTCCCGGTGGCCTGGCCTTGGCGAACCTGTCGCACATCGACCTGAGCGACCTCGACTCGCGCCTGGCCCAGGTCAGCTTCGAGATTGCCGCCGATGTCGATAACCCGTTGTGCGGTCCCCATGGCGCGTCCGTGGTTTTCGGTCCGCAGAAGGGCGCCACTGCCCAGCAAGTGCAGGCGCTGGACCGGGCCTTGGGGCATTTCGCCGAACACTGCGCACGGGCGTTGAACAAGGATGTGCGCGACGAGCCGGGCAGCGGCGCCGCCGGTGGCCTGGGGTTTGCGGCCAAGGCGTTCCTGGGCGCGCAGTTTCGTACCGGCGTGGACGTCGTCGCCCAGTTGACCGGGCTGGCCGAGGCGGTCAACGGCGCCGACCTGGTGATTACCGGCGAAGGCCGTTTCGACGCCCAGACCCTGCGCGGCAAGACCCCCTTCGGCGTGGCCCGCATCGCCCGCCAGCACGGTGTACCGGTGGTGGTCATTGCCGGCACGCTGGGGGAGGGTTACCAGGCGCTGTATGAACACGGCATCGACGCCGCCTTCGCCCTGGCCAGCGGGCCGATGACCTTGCAGCAAGCCTGCGCCGACGCCTCGCGCCTGCTGAGCGAGCGCGCCCGGGACGTTGCACGGCTTTGGCGGGTGGCGGCCCGATAGCACCTGTGGGAGCAACCTTTGCTCACACAGGATTGAATTTGAGATAGGGTTGAGGCTGGATATCGCGCAATCAGGAGAGATACATGCGCTTCTCAGCTTTAACCCAACGCATCACCGGCGATGGTGCCGCCGCCTGGCAGATTCACGACCGGGCGCTGGCCATGCGCGAACAGGGCATGGATGTGTTGTTGCTGTCAGTAGGTGATCCGGACTTCGACACCCCGCGCGCCATTGTCGACGCCGCCGTGGGCAGCCTGCGGGCCGGTGAGACCCATTATTCGGACATCCGCGGCTTGCACACCTTGCGGACCAGCATTGCCCGGCGTCATCGCCTGCGTTGCGGCCAGCCTGCGGGGGCCGAACAGGTCGTCGTACTGCCGGGGGCGCAGTGCGCGGTGTATGCGGTCGCGCAATGCCTGCTCAACCCTGGCGACGAAGTCATCGTCGCCGAGCCGATGTATGTCACCTATGAGGCGGTGTTCGGCGCCTGCGGGGCGAAAGTGGTGCCGGTGGCGGTCCGCCCGGAGAACGGTTTTCGGGTCGAGCCTGCGGACGTTGCCCGTCTTGTGACCCCGCGTACCCGGGCGATGCTGCTCAACAGCCCGAACAACCCGTCCGGCGCCAGCCTGCCGATGTCCACCTGGCAGGCATTGGCCCGGTTGTGCATCGAACATGACCTGTGGCTGATCAGTGACGAGGTCTACAGCGACTTGCTCTACGACGGCGAACACATCAGCCCGGCCAGCCTGCCGGGCATGGCCGAGCGCACCGCGACGATCAACAGCCTGTCCAAATCCCACGCCATGACCGGCTGGCGCATTGGCTGGGTCATCGGCCCTGAATCCCTCGCCGACCATCTGGCGAACCTGTCCTTGTGCATGTTGTTTGGCCTGCCGGATTTCGTGCAACGGGCCGCCCAAGTAGCGCTGGAGCAGGAGTTGCCGGAAGTGGCGCAGATGCACGAGGAATATCGCCAGCGCCGGGACCTGGTCTGCGCCATGCTCGACGACAGCCCAGGCCTCAAGCCGGTGCGGCCCGATGGCGGCATGTTCGTGATGGTCGACGTGCGCCGTACCGGCCTCGATGCCCAGGCATTTGCCGAGCGACTACTGGACGACTACGGCGTCTCAGTGTTGGCCGGCGAGGCGTTCGGGCCCAGTGCGGCAGGGCATATCCGTCTCGGGCTGGTGGTCGATCAGGTGAAGCTGACGGATGCGTGCCAACGGATCGCCTCGTGTGCGGCGCAGCTGCTGCGGGCCCAGCGGTAACGTTTTGTAGTGGCTGTGTGAAATTGTGTAAGGGTTTTGCTCGTCGATGAGCGAGGGCGTATATCCTTGGCAGCTTGAGATTTTCTGCGCCTGTGGCATCGCCCTCGCGAGCAAGCTCGCTCCCACATTGAGTCTTTAGTGCGACTCAGGCCCCTGTGGGAGCGAGCTTGCTCGCGATGAGGCCCAACCAGGCGCCACAGCACTTTCTGGAAACACCCATGCCCAACATCCTCCTGGTCGAAGACGACACCGCACTCTCCGAACTGATCGCCAGTTACCTGGAGCGCAACGGCTATCAGGTCAGCGTGCTCAGCCGTGGCGATCACGTGCGTGAACGGGCGCGTGTCGATCCGCCGGACCTGGTGATTCTCGACCTGATGCTGCCGGGGCTGGACGGCTTGCAAGTCTGCCGCCTGCTGCGGGCCGACTCGGCGACCTTGCCGATCCTGATGCTCACCGCCCGGGACGACAGCCACGACCAGGTCCTGGGCCTGGAAATGGGCGCCGATGACTACGTCACCAAACCTTGCGAGCCCCGGGTATTGCTGGCGCGGGTGCGTACCTTGTTGCGCCGCAGCAGCCTCACCGAGCCGCAGACGGTCAACGACCGCATCCTCATGGGCAACCTCTGCATCGACCTGTCCGAGCGCACCGTAACCTGGCGCGGGCAAGCGGTGGAGCTGTCCAGCGGCGAATACAACCTGCTGGTGGTGCTGGCCCGGCATTCCGGCGAAGTGCTGAGCCGCGACCAGATCCTGCAGCGCCTGCGCGGCATCGAGTTCAACGGCACCGACCGTTCGGTGGACGTGGCGATTTCCAAGTTGCGGCGCAAGTTCGACGACAACGCCGACGAAGCCCGCAAGATCAAGACGGTGTGGGGCAAGGGTTATCTGTTCAGTCGTTCCGAGTGGGAATGCTGAGCCGATGTGGAAGCTGCTGATCCGCCTTTACCTGGTCACCATCGTGTCCTACAGCGCGGCGATCTACCTGATGCCGGAACTGGTGATCCGCCTGTTCCAAGACCGTTTCATGACCTACAACCTCGATTATTCCCGTGGCCTGCAAACCTTGATGGTCAAGCAGTTCCGCGCCGTGCCCAGCGAGCAGTGGCCGGCGCTGGCGGCGCAGATGGACAAGGAGTTCGAGCCGCTGCGCATCGAGCTGGCGGCGGTCGATGACGGCGGCTTCAGTGCCGAAGAGCAGGCGCGTCTCAAGCGCGGCGAGAACGTGGTGCGTATCGGTGACTGGGCCTGGCGCACCTTGGCGGCGGCGCCGCTGGACGGGCACACGGCGGTGAAGATGGTCGTGCCGCCGGACCCGGCCGACGTCAGCTGGTTGTACTGGAGCATCAACGTGTTGATCGGCGCGACCATGTTGGCCTGCCTGTTGCTCTGGTTGCGGCCTCACTGGCGTGACCTGGAACGCCTCAGGCGCACCGCCGAGCGTTTTGGCAAAGGTCATCTGGGTGAGCGTACGCACATTGCCTCCAGTTCGAACATCGGCAGCCTGGCCCATGTGTTCGACACGATGGCGGGGGACATCGAGAACCTGCTCAACCAACAGCGGGACCTGCTCAACGCCGTGTCCCACGAACTGCGCACGCCACTGACCCGGCTCGACTTCGGCCTGGCCCTGGCGCTGTCCGATGACCTGCCGGCGGCCAGTCGCGAGCGCCTGCAAGGGTTGGTGGCGCACATTCGCGAGCTGGATGAGTTGGTGCTGGAACTGCTGTCCTACAGCCGTTTGCAGAACCTGCAACACTTGCCCGATCGGGTTGAAGTGGCGTTGGACGAGTTCATCGACAGTATCCTGGGTAGCGTCGACGAAGACCTGGCGGCGCCAGACGTGGTGATCGACGTGCTGTTGCATGGGGCGCTGGAGCGTTTCGTGCTGGACCCACGCCTGACCGCCCGGGCGTTGCAGAACCTGCTGCGCAATGCCATGCGTTATTGCGAAAAGCGCATCCAGGTCGGTGTGCGGGTGGGTGATCAAGGCTGTGAGATCTGGGTCGACGACGATGGCATCGGCATTCCCGACAGCGAACGCGAACGCGTGTTCGAGCCGTTCTACCGCCTGGACCGCAGCCGCGACCGCGCCACCGGCGGTTTCGGCCTCGGCCTGGCCATCAGCCGCCGCGCCCTGGAAGCCCAGGGCGGCACACTGACCGCCGAAGCCTCGCCACTGGGTGGCGCGCGCTTCAGGCTGTGGCTGCCAACACCCGCTTGAGCCTCGGTGCGATCTCTGTGGCGAGGGGATTTATCCCCGCTGGGGCACGAAGTGGCCCCCAACTTTCCTCACCCAAACAACCCCGCCGCAATATTGATCGAAAACCCCAGGATCGCCGTGTTGAACACAAACCCGATCAACGATTGCGCCAGGACGATCTTGCGCAGTTGCCGTGTGGCGACGCCCACGTCCGAGGTCTGCACCGCCACGCCGATGGTGAAAGAGAAATACAGGAAATCCCAATAGTTGGGCGTGGTCAGCCCTTCGGCAAACCGCAACGCCGGCTCCTTGCCTTCCCAGGTGTAATACAACCGCGCGTAGTGCACGCTGAAGATCACCCCGATCAGCAACCAGGAACCGATCACGGTCATTGCCGTAAAGCCGTAGTGCAACAGCTTGCCGGCCGCGTGCAGGTCGCGGCTGCCGGCCAGTTCGAGGGTGATGGTTGCCAGGCTGGCCAGCGCTGCGATGCAGACCACCAGCAGGACCAGCCCGGCATTTTCATCTTCGATTTCGGCGATGCGCCGGACGTCGGGCGCCTTGGCCCGCACGGTCAGCCAGGACATCAGCACCAGATAGGTCCAGACGCCGGTATTCCAGCCGATCAGGATCTTGCTGATGATCGAGTCCACGGGAACCAGGATACCCACCGCCAGGCCAAGGACCGTGGCGCTGGACAGACGCGGGTGGGTGCGGGCGAGGAAGGGCATGGAGACTCACTGTCCAGAGGGGAGGCGGCTAGTATGAGCGATCAAGCGAAGGGGCGACCGTCTATCGCGCTGGACTCGATCAATTGCACGCCTGCTTCCTGCATCCGTCGGATTGCCGCCTCCATCGAGCCGTCGATATCGATGCCCCGGCAGGCATCCAGTATCACCACCGCATTGAACCCCGCCAACCGGGCATCCAGCGCCGAGAACATCACGCAGAAATCCAGGGCCAGTCCCACCAGGTACACCGTGTCGATGCCGCGCTCCTTGAGATAGCCGGTCAAACCGGTGGGGGTCTGGTGGTCCGCTTCCATGAAGGCTGAATAGCTGTCGATGTCCGGGTTGCAGCCCTTGCGAATGATCAGCTTGGCATGGGCGAGGTCGAGTGCCGGGTGCAGCGCGGCGCCGTTGCTGCCCTGTATGCAGTGGTCGGGCCAGAGTTTCTGCTCGCCATAGGGTAATTGGACGATGTCGAACGGTTGCTTGCCCGGGTGGCTGGACGCAAACGAGGCGTGCCCGGCCGGGTGCCAGTCCTGCGCAAGGACGACGTGCCTGAATGAATGGCCGAGCTGGTTGATCAGCGGCACGATCTCATCGCCCCCCGGTACCGCCAGTTGGCCGCCGGGGATGAAGTCGTTCTGTACATCGATTACTACCAGCGCGGTGGTCAAAGCCCGGTTGGCGGGAACGCCCATGAATGAATCCTCCTTGAAGTGGTTTTTCGATAATAGCTGAATGGCGTGGGCCAGGTGTTTGTCCGCAAGCGCTCACAAGGTCTTGTGTTGGTCGCGTGCTTCATGACGACACAGATTCCTGTGGGAGCGGGCTTGCTCGCGAAGGCGTCGTGACATTCAACTTTAATGTAAGCTGGCCCACCGCTTTCGCGAGCAAGCCCGCTCCCACAAGGGGAATTCGTACTTGCCTGAAAAATAGCTGTGAGTTCTGAAAAATCGACGATGTGTCTTTCGTCGAAAATATCCCAGCGTTGATGGCTTTTTGGTATTTGCTTCGTGCGTCCCTGTCACGATTCAGTACAATCGCCGGCCTTCAACCGGGCATGGAAGCAGTCCGGTTCTCCAGTTACGAGAAAAAAACCATGCTCATCGGCAGTTATTCCCCCGCCCTTGTTTCGATTTCCTTGTTTGTTGCCGTGCTGGCGTCCTACACCGCGCTGGACCTGGCCGGGCGGATCGCGACCGCCCAGGGGCGTGCCACGCATTTATGGATGACCGGGGGCGCGCTGGCGATGGGGGTGGGCATCTGGTCCATGCACTTCATCGGCATGCTCGCGTTCAGCTTGCCGGTGGAGCTTGGCTACGACATATCGATCACCGCGCTGTCGCTGCTGGTCGCGATTCTTTCCAGCGGTTTTGCCCTGTGGCTGGTCAGCCAGCCACGATTGCCGGCGTGGCAACTGGCCTTCGGTGCGCTGATCATGGGGGCCGGGATCAGCACCATGCACTACACCGGCATGGCCGCGCTGCGAATGCAGCCAGGCATCGACTATGATCCGACGCTGTTCGGGGCTTCGCTGGTGATTGCCGTCGGCGCTTCGGCGGCGGCGTTGTGGATTGCCTTTCGCCTGCGCCAGAACACCCCCCATGTGCGTCTGGCTCGCGCAGGTGCAGCGGTGGTCATGGGCATGGCCATCGTCGGCATGCACTACACCGGCATGGCCGGCGCGCGGTTCAGCGACGGCAGCTTTTGTGGCTCCCTGGACGGCTTGAGCGGCAAGGGCCTGGACAATCTGGTGTTGATCACCACCCTGGCGGTGCTGGCCATCGCCTTGCTGACGTCGATTCTCGATGCGCGCCTGGAAGCCCGCACTGCGGAGCTGGCGCAATCGCTGACCCTGGCCAACCGGGAACTGACCCAGTTGGCCCTGCACGACCCCCTCACCGGACTGCCCAACCGGGTATTGCTGGCTGATCGTATCGATCAGGCCATGCACCGTGTGCAAGGGCAGGGTGGCTGCTTCGCCCTGATGTTCATCGACCTGGATGGTTTCAAGCCGGTCAACGACGCCTTTGGTCACCACATGGGCGATTTGTTGCTGCGGGACGTGGCCCTGCGCCTGCGCGAAGACCTGCGCAGCCAGGACACCCTGGCGCGGATCGGCGGTGATGAGTTCGTGCTGTTGGTGCAACTGACTGAACCGGACGATGCCTTGCAACTGGCGGCACGTCAGGTCGGCTTGATCGCACGCACGTTCCGGGTGGCTGAGCATGACTTGCAGATCTCCGCCAGCGTCGGCATCGCCGTTTACCCTGGCAACGGCCAGAGCGCCGACGAACTGTTGATGAACGCCGACGCGGCGATGTACCACGCCAAGGGCGCCGGCAAAAACGGCTACAGCTTCTTCGACGCCTCGATGAACAGCAACGCCCGCAAGCAATTGCAGTTGTTGCAAGACTTGCGCCTGGCCCTTGAGCAGCGGCAGTTCAGCCTGTATTACCAGCCCAAGTTCGACGCGACCAACGGCCGGCCGGTCGGGGCCGAGGCCTTGTTGCGCTGGACCCATCCGACCCAGGGCCTGTTGATGCCTGACACCTTCATCGACCTGGCGGAAAAGACCGGGTTGATCATCCCCATCGGCGAATGGGTGCTGAACGAGGCCTGTCGGCAGATGCGCGAATGGTACGTGCTCGGTTATACCGACTGGCGCATTGCGGTGAACCTGTCGGCGTTGCAGTTCTGCCATACCGGTTTGGTACAGAGCGTGGCCAAGGCCTTGGAAACGCATCAGCTGCCGGCCAACAGCCTGACCCTGGAAATCACCGAAACCACCGCCATGAGCGATGCGGACGCGAGCATGACGGTGCTGCAACAGCTCTCGGACATGGGCGTGGACCTGTCCATCGACGACTTCGGCACCGGCTACTCGAGCCTGATGTACCTCAAGCGCCTGCCGGCCAACGAGCTGAAGATCGATCGCGGCTTCGTGCGTGACCTGGAACACGACAGCGATGACGCGGCGATCGTCTCGGCCATCGTCGCCCTCGGCCAGGCCCTGGGCCTGCGGATCGTCGCCGAAGGCGTGGAGACCGATGTGCAACAAGACTTCCTGACCCAGTTGGGCTGCGATTCGCTGCAGGGCTATCTGCTGGGTCATCCGCTGCCGGCCGAGCGGTTCATCCACGACATTCGCCAGGCGCAACGGATAGCGGCGGGCTGAGCCACTTCAAGGCACGATATCGAACGCCGTGCTGCCCAGCCGCTCGCCGTTGATCAGCAGGTGCACGGCATGCCGGCCCGCGTAATGTTTGCGGGTGGTCAACTCGCGAATGTGCTGGGAGCGACTGAGGTTGACGCAACCCTGGGCGGGCAGGTCGAAGGTCTTGAGCTTGAAGACTTTGGCCGAGGTGCCGCCCGAGGCTTTCACGTAGTCGACGGCATAGTCGATCACCAGGCGTTGGCTCTGCCCAAGGGTTGATTGCACCGTGAAGGACAGGGTGACCTGTTCCCCCAGGCGAATCACCGCAGGCGTCACCTGCAAATCCAGCACCTGGACCTGTGCCTTGCCGCCGACCCCGATGACACCCAACGCCCTGGGGTTGCCTTGTTTGATCAGGCTGCGCAGCGCATGCCGGGCGATCCACGCCGTGTGGCGGTCCTGCAGCGGCCAGCCTTCGATCTGGTCCAGCACCCAGTCGGGATGCTGCTTGGTGACGTCGTTGAGGTGGTTGGCCACGGATTTGCGCACATACAGGCTATCGTCGGCCTTGAGCGTGTCGAGGATCGCGGCGGCGAGGTCGGGGTTGGCCTGGATCGGCTCCAGGTGAAACGACCACGGCAAGCGCGGCCGGCTGCCTTCGCTGGCCAGGCGGCGTACGTGCTCGTTGGCGTCCAGCGCCCAGTCGTGCATGACCTTGAGGGTGCGTTCCAGGTCGTCGCGCAGGAAGTGCCGCACGGCGAACTCCGAGGAGCCGAACCGGGTGAAATACTTGAGCGCGTCCAGCGACACGTCGAAGCGATGTCGGCCATAAGACGCCACGTAGTGTGGCAGGAACATGCTGACGAACATGCTGTTCAGGCGCGGGGCCAGGGCCCGCAGCACTTCCAGCGACGCTTCGTAATCGAGGGGCAGCACCGCATGCAGGCACTCACTGACCCGGGCCATGCGCTGCATCACCGACAACTCGGCGAGCCCGTCGTTGGCCATGTGCAAAAACGCCGGGGCATCGAACGCTGGGTAAACCGCGCGCATTTCGCCAGCGATGTGCTCCAGGCGGGCGTTGTTGAAGATTTCCTTGAGGGCAGGGGAAGAGGCGGTGGTGCTCATGATGGGTCCGTCCGGCGGGTGTTGGGCCAAGGCTTGCCACTATGCCATGCCAGGCACAACCCGTGGCGAGGGAGCTTGCTCCCGCTCGGCTCTGTAGGCGCTGTCGAGTGCAACGAGGCTGCGATCTTTCCCCAGACACTTGAGTCTCAAGCGAAAGATCAAAAGATCAAAAGATCGCAGGCTTCGCCAGCTCCTACAGGGTTCAGCGGGAGCAAGCAGGGGGTACAGTTTCCAGAAATTAAGGAATGATTCGCCGCCCGCGAAGTCCCAGATTCAGTCCCTCGAATAACTGGAGTTTTTTCTATGCGCAAACCATCCCTGATCGCCAGCCTGGTCCTGATCGCCGGCCTTGGAGCCCTTGGGCCTGTTGCGCAAGCGGTCGAGAAAACCGGGGAGGCCCTGGAGCATTCGCCAAGCAATGGCCGCAGGCTGGTGGCGAACGACCGGGTACCGGCGGACTACCAGCGCGCAGACAGGGCCATGAAAGACTGGAAACAGAAGAAACTCGAGCAACCGACAAACGAGCAGCAATGGGTGCAGATCGACGACAAGTACTTGCTGGTCGAAACCGTGTCCGGCGCCATCGTCAAGATCGTGCCGGCCACACGTTAGAGCACTTCGCCTTTGTCCCACAGGTGAACCAGCTCGCCGGGTGCCCGGTCCTCGGGCACCTGCAGCACCATCTCGTCGTCCTGGTCGTTGGCGCGATAGTGCACCTCGATCTGGAAAAAACGCTGGTCGCCGCGCCCGGGCGTGGAGGAGGTCAGCGGCAGGCAGCCCTCCAGGACCGAGCAGATGCGGGTGCGCTGGTCGAGGTCGCACTGGGCGAACTCGATTTCCCGTGGTCGGGTCAGCGCATGGATGGCGGCGACGCCACCCTGGCGCGACAGCCGTATCACCGCCTTGTCGTCGAGGTCTGGAAGGGTTTTCATCAGCTCTCCTGTGTCAGGTCGACGCCGACCTGGGCCCAGCCGTTCTGCACCGCTTGCACTTCCCGCGTGCCGAAGCGCTGGCGGGCGTGCTCGACGGTCAGGCGGGCGAAGGCGCTGAAGGACGCGTCATTGGCCAATCTTCGGTCGCACAAGGTTTCATACCAGATCCGGCCGGCCTTTTCCCAGGCAAATCCGCCCAGCGTGGTCGCCACCAGATAAAAGGCCCGGTTGGGGATGCCGGAGTTGATGTGCACGCCGCCGTTGTCTTCACGGGTAATGACGAATTCGCGCATGTGCGAAGGTTGCGGGTCCTTGCCCAGCAACGGGTCATCGTAGGCGCTGCCGGGGTTGGACATGCTGCGCAGGCCGTCGCCGTTGATCTTGTCGGTGAGCAGGTCGGCGCCGATCAGCCAGTCGGCCTGGTCGGCGGTCTGTTCAAGTACGAACTGCTTGACCAGCACACCGAACACATCGGAGATGGACTCGTTCAGCGCACCGGATTGGTTGGCGTAGATCAAGCCGGCCTCGCTTTCGGTGACACCATGGGCCAGCTCGTGGGCCACCACGTCCAGGGAGCGAGTGAAGCGCTGGAAGATTTCGCCATCGCCGTCGCCGAACACCATTTGCGCGCCGTTCCAGAAGGCGTTTTCATAGCCCTGGCCATAATGCACGCTGCCCACCAGGGCGAAGCCTTTGTTGTCGATGGAGTCGCGCCCCAGGACCTTCCAGAAAAAATCATAGGTGGCGCCGAGGGCGTCGTAGGCTTCGTCCACGGCTGGGTCGCCACTGGCCCGCTGGCCTTCCAGGCGGACCGGCTGGCCGGGCAGTTCCATGCTGTTCTGGGCGTCATGCACGCTGCGTTGCGGCTGTCCGGCCTTGCCGGGCTTGGGCCGGTTCGCGGCGGCGGGAAGGTTGCCGGGCGGCCCGGGGTTGTGTCGCAGGCTGCGCACGTGGGTCAAGGTGCCGAGGGCGCTGGAGCGTTGCTGTTCGGAGCCGTGGGCGATGATGCGATTGAGGATGTACGGCGGAATGAAACCGTGGAGCGGACGAGAGTCGAACATCAGAAAATCCTTATCTGAAATGCAGGGACGATACCCATGTGAACCGAAGAGGCCGTCGCGGTTCCCTGCCGCATGGCATACAACGTTTGCCATGCGCCCGGATTTCTGCGAAAACCCCGCGCCTGGATCACACGAGGGATACCGCCATGAATGAAGAGCTGCAAATCATCGACCTGGAACAGGGCGACGGCAAAAGCGTAGTCAAAGGTGCGCTGATCACCACCCAATACCGCGGCACCCTCGAAGACGGCACCGAATTCGATTCGTCCTACAGTCGCGGCAAACCCTTCCAATGCGTGATCGGCACCGGTCGCGTCATCAAGGGCTGGGATCTGGGCCTGATGGGCATGCAAGTCGGTGGCAAGCGCAAGTTGTGGGTGCCGGCCCACCTGGCCTACGGTGAGCGGTCCATGGGGGCCCACATCAAGCCCAACGCCAACCTGATCTTTGAAATCGAGTTGCTGGAAGTCCTGACGCGGGATGATTGATGGCTGAGCGTGTCATGGCCTGTCGGTACGTGACCGCTCGCTGAACAGCGGGATGCGGCCGTTGACGGAGGGGCGATAGCACCAGGTCAACTGATCCAGGAGCGGTTCGCGCTCCAGAATCGCCGTCAGCGTGGCGCAGGCGATGTCCATGGCCAGGGTTTGGCCTGGGCATTCATGGCGCCCGCTGCCGAAGCTGAAGCTGCGGCGGTTCGGGCGGTCGAGCAGCAGAGTGTCTGATTGCGGGTTGAGTTGCGGGTCGCGGTTGGCTGAGGCCAGCAGCACCAGGAGCACCTCCCCGGGGTTCAGCGCAGTGCCGAGGATTTCGCAGGGCGCGGCGATGAAGCGGCGAGTGTTTTGCACCGGCGGGTCGAAACGTTGGACTTCGGCCAGCAATGAGCCGATCTGTGTGGGGGCCTCCCGCAGCGTCCGGCGCAACGCTGGATCGCCGATCAGCGCCAGCAACGTGTTGCCGATCAGGCCTGCGGTGGCTTCATAGGTTTGCGAGAGCAACCCGATCAGGTTGGCGATTTTACTGTCTGGATCAGCGCCCTCGAAGCCTTGACCAATGCCCAGCAGCAAAGGGCTGTCCTGTGCCTCGATCCGCTCCTGGATTAAACCGGTCAGTTGCTCGCTGGCTCGGTGCGCCAAGTCCAGTTGTGGTGCTTGGCTCAAGGGCGACAGACCGGCGACGAAGTCTGCGGTCAATTCGCTGACCCGGTGACAGTCCGTCGGATTGAAACCCAGCAACGCCGCGACCACGCTGGCCGGCCCGATGAATTGGGCCTGGTGCAGGCCTTCGGCGCCCTCTTGGAGAAAGCGGGCCCTGACCAGTGCCTCGACCTGCCGGGGATCGATGCCCTGCAACCGCGGCGCAATCGCCGCCCTCGGGCAACGCTGCCGTTCCCCTTCGTTCATGCGCATCAGGTGGCCGAACACCCGTCCGGCCGCCCCTTCGGCGATGGCCTTTGGCACGGGCTCGTGGGTCGGGCGCACATGGCAATCGGGATGGTGCAGCACCGCGCAAACGGCCTCGGCGCTGCTGGCGATCCACAGGTTCAGCCCGGGATCGAACGCCAGCCCGCCGGCAGCGCGCAGGGCGGCGTAAAAAGGGTAAGGGTCGGAATGTGTCGCGGCGGTGATCGGGTCCATGAAGCGCGGCCTTGTTCGTGATGGAGAAAGTGTTGCTACTATCTCCAGTCGATGCATGGCTTGATTCGTCGGGGAGCGAAATATGAACGCAGAGCACCATGACCTGGGCGTGTCCCAAGTGGCGGCGGCCATTGCCGAACCGGCGCGCACCCGGATGCTGTGCGCGTTGATGGACGGCCATGCCCGCACCAGCACCGAATTGGCGAGCATCGCCGAGGTCAGCGCCTCGACCGCCAGCGCCCATTTGGCGAAACTCAAGCAGATGGCCTTGGTGCGCTTGCATGTCCAGGGCCGTCATCGTTATTACAGCCTGGCCGACCCGCGCGTCGCCCAGGCTCTGGAGGCGCTGATGGTGATCGGCCAGAGCGCCGCACCGACCTTCACCCCGCGCACACCGGATCGCCTGCAATTTGCTCGCACCTGCTACGACCACATGGCCGGCACTCTGGCGGTGCGCCTGCATGACCGGATGATCGAGGCTGGATGGTTGATAGAGGTGGAAGGCGATGGCTATCGGCTGAGTGAGTCCGGGGCGGCGGTGTTCGAGGGCTTGGGCATCGATGTCCAGCACCTTGCCACGCAACGCCGCCGATTCGCCTGTCCCTGCCTGGACTGGAGCATGCGCCGCCCGCACCTGGGCGGTGCCTTGGGCGCGGCGTTGCTGCAAGTGGCGATCAAGCGCAAATGGGTGATCCAGGACCTGGACAGCCGGGCGCTGGGGGTGACGGCCAGTGGCCGCCGGGAGATGGCGGGGCGGTTTGGGGTCAGTGCCGAAATCGATGTCAAACCCACCGCCGTCATCGCGAGCAAGCTCGCTCCCACAGTGGGCCTGCGCTGACCCCATGATTGATGGCTACCGACAGACCCTGTGGGAGCGGGCTTGCTCGCGAAGGGGCCGTCACATCCCACATCCCTGCAAGCTGACCCACCGCCTTCGCGAGCAAGCCCGCTCCCACAATGGAGCTGTGGTGAACACAAAGCTCATGAACACCCAAAATCCCTGTGGGAGCGAGCCTGCTCGCGATGACGATTCCAGCATCGCCTCATCATCCAGCCATATGTCGGCGCCGATACTCATCCGGCGTGGTGCCCATCATTTTGCGAAACATGCTGATGAACGCCGAGGCGCTGCTGTAGCCCAGGTCCAGGCCGATGGTTTCCACGCTCTGGCCGCGTTCGAGCAGGGCCAGGGCCTCGATGACTTTCAGGCGCTGGCGCCATTCCACCAATGACATGCCCAGGTCCCGCTGGGCCCGGCGCATCAGTGTGCGCTCGGTGGTGTTGGCGGCGCGGGCCAGTTGTGGCAAGGAACGCGGGTCGCTGGGGTTCGCCTCCAAGGCTCGCAGCACGGGGCCCAGCAGGGGATCATCCGAGGAGGGCAGATAGCTGCCAACATGGGGTGCCTGCGCCAGCTTGTCCACCAGCACCTGCAGCAAACGCTGCTGCTCGGGCGTCTGTGGCTGGCTCGGTGGGTCGCTGCGCAGTTCTTCCAGCAGGGCGCGGATCAGCGGGCTCAAGGTCAGCGCGCAGGGTACGGCGGGCAACGCGTCGCACAGTTCGGCCGCCAGGTACAACGAACAATGGCAGGCCTCATGCCGATTGAAGCCAACGTGTTCCATGTCCGGCGGCAGCCAGATGCCGTACTGCGGTGGCGCCAGGTAATGGTGCTGGGCGATCTCGATTTCCATCACGCCACTGTAGGAGTAGACGAACTCACCCCAGGCATGCCGGTGCCGGGGGTAAGTGGCATGGGCCGGCATGCAGGCACTGCGAAAGAAAATCGGCGAGGGCAGGGCCGCTTCGAACGGAGGTATCTTCAGATGTTGGGCTGGAGGCTGCATATCGACCGCAATGGCGGATTACCGAGATGGCTTGTCGGGTAATCACTATATCCAGCAAAGGTGTCAGGCAGACAATCCTTTCATCTCTTTCTGCCCAAGGACCGTTCCCATGACCACCCGCCGCGCCCTGGATGGCCAGGTCTGCGCCCTGATGACCGGCCTCTGTGCCATTTGGGGTTTCCAGCAAGTCGCGATCAAGGCCGGCGCCGCCGACATGGCGCCGATGCTGCAACTGGGCGTGCGCTCGGCCATCGCTGCGGTACTGGTCTGGTTGTTGGTGCTGGTGCGCGGTGAACGCCTGTCCCTGGCCGATGGCAGTTGGCGCCCGGGCATGCTGGTGGGGCTGTTGTTTGCCTTGGAGTTCGTGATGGTGGGCGAAGGCCTGCGGCATACGACGGCTTCGCACATGGTGATTTTCCTCTACACCGCACCAATGTTCGCCGCCCTCGGCTTGCACTGGAAACTGCCGAGCGAACGCCTCAAGCCGGCGCAATGGCTGGGCATCGCCGTTGCCTTCGGCGGGATCGTGGTGGCTTTCAGCGGCGGCTCGGGCGCGGCGAGCGGCAGTTCGTTGCTCGGTGACGGCATGGGCTTGCTGGCTGGTGCGCTGTGGGGCGCAACCACGGTGACGGTACGCTGTTCGCGGTTGACGAATCTGCCGGCCAGCCAGACGCTGCTTTACCAATTGGTTGGCGCCGGGGTGTTGCTCATCGGAATGTCGATAGCGCTGGGGCAAACGACGATCAACCCCACGCCACAACTCATTGCCAGCATGGCGTTCCAGGTGTTGCTGGTGTCCTTCGCCAGCTTCCTGATCTGGTTCTCGCTGCTGCGCCACTACCTCGCTTCGCAACTGGGGGTGCTGTCGTTCATGACGCCGCTGTTTGGCATCGGTTTTGGCGTCTGGTTGCTGGATGAGCCGCTGGAGCCGAACTTCATCGTTGGCGCGGCTTTGGTGCTGGGCGGGATCTTGCTGGTCAGCGGTTACGGATGGTTTCGCCAGCGTTGGGGGCGATGGCCGGTTTTGCGTCGGGGGTAACTGAACTCAGGTATAAAAAAGCCCACCCCTGAAGCAGGGGTGGGCTTTTTACTGAGGTCGCGCAATCTCTGTGGCGAGGGGATTTATCCCCGCTCGAGTGCGAAGCGCTCGCAAGGTTTTTGTGGCTCACCCAAGTACTTGGGGGTTGCTTCGCAACCCAGCGGGGATAAATCCCCTCGCCACAAAAAAGCCCTCAAGTGCCTAGGGGGCTTGGATCAAACCTTGACGATCCAACCCGCTGGCGCTTCCACGTCGCCGGTCTGCACGCCGGTCAGCTCTTTGTAGAGCTTCTGGGTGATCGGGCCGACTTCGGTTTCGCTGTGGAACACGTGCAGCTTGTCCTCGTAGCTGATGCCGCCAATCGGGGTGATCACCGCAGCGGTACCGCAGGCGCCGGCTTCCTTGAAGTCCGACAGCTTGTCGATGAACACGTCACCTTCGATCACTTCCAGGCCCAGGCGCGATTTGGCCAGTTCGATCAGCGACAGGCGAGTGATGCCCGGCAGGACCGAAGGGGATTTCGGGGTGACGAATTTGTTGTCGTGGGTGATGCCGAAGAAGTTGGCCGAGCCGACTTCCTCGATTTTCGAGTGGGTCATCGGGTCCAGGTAGATGCAGTCGGCGAAACCGGCCTTCTTGGCCTGGGAGCCGGGCATCAGGCTGGCGGCGTAGTTGCCACCGACCTTGGCCGCGCCGGTGCCTTGTGGGGCGGCGCGGTCGAAGCTGGAGATCAGGAAGTTGTGCGGGGTCAGGCCGCCCTTGAAGTAGGCGCCGACCGGGATGCAGAAAATCGAGAAGATGAACTCGGGTGCGGAGCGCACGCCGATGTTGTCACCCACGCCGATCACGAACGGGCGCAGGTACAGCGCGCCGCCGGTGCCGTAAGGCGGGATGAAGCGCTCGTTGGCGCGGACCACTTGCTTGCAGGCCTCGACGAACTGCTCGGTGTCGACGTGCGGCATCAGCAGGCGGGCGCAGCTGCGTTGCATGCGGGCGGCGTTCTGGTCCGGGCGGAACAGGTTGATCGAACCGTCCTTGCAGCGATAGGCCTTCATGCCTTCGAAGCACTGCTGACCGTAGTGCAGGGCGGTGGAGCCCTCGCTGATGTGCAGCACGTTGTCTTCGGTCAGGGTGCCCGCGTCCCAGGCGCCATCGCGCCAGTGCGACAGGTAGCGCTTGTCGGTCTTGATGTAGTCAAAGCCCAGTTTGTCCCAATTGATGCTCTCGTTACCCATGACACCCTCTTATTTCTTAACAACCGTCGAAACGGTTCAAGGCTTCTGACGTTTTTTGGATGGGGACAACAATACTTCATTCCGGGGCTGTTTCGCAGCCTGTTACATGAATCCTGTAGTTGAAAAACAGCCCTGCAGTCGTTGTGGGGATTGTGGGAGCAAGGCTTGCCCGCGATACAGCCGACGCGGTCCTTGGTGAACCGAGGCGCCTGCATCGCGAGCAAGCTTTGCTCCCACAAGTTACTCACCCACAGCTTTTACAGATGCAACGCATGCCCCAACGCCCGCAACGCCGCTTCCTGCACGGCCTCGCCCAGCGTCGGGTGGGCATGGATGGTGCCGGCGATGTCCTCCAGGCGCGCGCCCATTTCCAGGGATTGGCCGAACGCGGTGGACAGCTCCGACACGCCGACGCCGACCGCTTGCCAGCCAACGATCAGGTGATTGTCCCGGCGCGCCACGACCCGGACGAAACCGCTTTTCGATTCCAGGGTCATGGCCCGGCCGTTGGCCGCGAACGGGAAGCTCGACACCATGCAATCGAGCCCGGCCGCCTTGGCCTCGTCCGGCGTCTTGCCGACCACCACCAGTTCCGGGTCGGTGAAGCACACCGCCGCGATGGCCGTTGGGTTGAACTCCCGATGCTGGCCGGCGATCAGCTCGGCGACCATTTCACCCTGGGCCATGGCCCGGTGGGCGAGCATGGGTTCACCGCTCAGGTCGCCGATGGCCCAGACGTTGCGCATGCTGGTCTGGCAACGGCTGTCGATTTTCAGCGCCGAACCGTTCATCGCCAAGCCCAGCGCTTCGAGGTTCCAGCCCTGGGTGTTGGGTTTGCGCCCAACGGCCACCAGCACCCGGTCGGTGTCCAGGTTCAGCGTCTCGCCATTGGGATCACGCACTTGCAAGGTGCTGGCCTGGGCATCGAAACCTTCGACGCTGTGCTTGAGGTACAGCTTCACGCCCAACTGCTTGAGCGCCTCGTGCACTGGCTGGGTCAGCTCGCCGTCATAGGCTGGCAGGATCCGTTCCTGGGCCTCGACCACGCTGACCTCGGCGCCGAGCTTGCGGTAGGCAATGCCCAGTTCCAGGCCGATATAGCCACCGCCGACCACCACCAGGTGCTTGGGCACCGAGGTGGGGGCGAGGGCTTCGGTGGAGGAAATGATTGGCCCGCCAATCGGCAGCATCGGCAAGTTGACGCTTTTCGAACCGGTGGCCAGCAGCAGGTGTTCGCACTGGATGCGCGTGTCACCGACCTCGACCGTCTTGCCATCGATCACCTTGGCCCAGCCGTGAATGACCTGGACCTTGTGCTTTTTCAACAGCGCCGCGACGCCGGTGGTCAGGCGATCGACGATGCCGTCCTTCCATTCCACGCTCTTGCCGATGTCCAGCGTTGGCGCCGCTACCGTGATACCCAAGGCCGAACCCTGGCTGTGGTGCCGGGTCTGGTGGAACTGCTCGGCCACATGGATCAACGCCTTGGACGGGATACAGCCGATATTCAGGCAGGTCCCGCCCAACGCCTGGCCTTCCACCAGGATGGTCGAGATGCCCAGTTGCCCGGCACGGATCGCCGCCACATAGCCGCCGGGGCCGCCGCCGATGATCAGCAGCGTCGTGTTCAAAGTTTGCATCGCCTGCTCCATTGATGATTAGTCCACAAACAAAGTGGCGGGTTGTTCGAGCAGACCACGCAGGGCCTGGATGAATTGCGCCGCGTCCATGCCGTCGACTACCCGGTGATCGAAGGAGCTGGAGAGGTTCATCATCTTGCGGATCACGATCTGGCCCTTGATCACCACAGGCCGCTCGACGATTTTGTTCACGCCGACAATCGCCACTTCCGGCAGGTTCAGCACCGGCGTGCTGACGATGCCGCCGAGCGCACCGAGGCTGGTCAGGGTGATGGTCGAACCGGACAGCTCATCGCGGCTGGCCTTGCCCGTGCGGGCCGCCGTGGCCAAGCGGGAGATTTCCGTCGCGCTGTCCCACAGGCTACGGGCTTCGGCGTGACGCACCACCGGCACCATCAGGCCAACATCGCTCTGGGTGGCGACGCCCACATGCACCGCACCTGAGCGGTGAATGACCTGGGCTTCGTCGTCGTAGCGGGCGTTCATCTGTGGGAAATCGCGCAGGGCCACGACCAACGCGCGGACCAGGAACGGCAGCAAGGTCAGCTTGCCGCGACTGGCGCCGTGTTTTTCATTCAAGTGAACCCGCAGCTCTTCCAGGGCGGTAACGTCGATTTCCTCGACGTAGCTGAAATGGGCGGCGCGCTGGGTCGCTTCCTGCATGCGCTGGGCGATCTTGCGACGCATGCCGATCACCGGGATCTGCTGCTCGTCGTGGCGCTCGGCATAACCTGAACCGCCCTTGGCCTGGGTCGACGGACCCTGGGCCAGATAAGCCTCGAGGTCTTCGTGCAGGACTCGCCCGGCGGGGCCGCTGCCCTGGACCAGGCGCAATTGAATGCCCAGGTCCAGCGCGTGTTTGCGCACGGCCGGCGACGCCAGTGGACGCTCGTCGGGGTCGCGGGCCACAGGCGCTTGCGGGGCGCAGCGGGGCGCGGCGGTTTTTTCCAGCACCGGCTCAGGTGTCGCCACGGGTGCCGGCTTCGGTGCTTGCGCAGCCGGCGCTGGCGTTGGCGCTTGTTGGGCCGATTCTTTCAGGTTACCCGCACCTTCGACTTCAATGCGGATCAGTTCGCTGCCCACCGCCATGACTTCACCGGGCTCGCCACCCAGGGCGATGACCCGGCCATGCACTGGCGAGGGGATGTCGACCATGGCCTTGTCGGTCATGACATCGGCCAGCACCTGGTCTTCGACCACCATGTCGCCGACCTTGACGTGCCACACCGACAGTTCAACTTCCGCGATGCCTTCGCCGATGTCCGGCATCTTGATAACGTGCGTGCCCATTCAGACCTCCATGACCCGTTTCAACGCCGCGCCCACACGGGACGGCCCTGGGAAATACGCCCACTCCTGCGCGTGCGGGTAGGGGGTGTCCCAACCGGTGACACGCTCGATAGGCGCTTCCAGGTGGTGGAAGCAGTGTTCTTGCACCAACGACACCAGCTCGGCGCCGAAACCGCAGGTGCGGGTGGCCTCGTGGACCACCACACAGCGGCCGGTTTTCTTCACGGATTTGACGATGGTCTCAAGGTCCAGCGGCCAGAGGCTGCGCAGGTCGATGACTTCGGCGTCGATACCGGTCTCTTCGGCAGCCACTTGGGAGACATAGACCGTGGTGCCGTAGGTGAGAACAGTCACGTCCTTGCCCGGACGGGTAATGGCGGCGACGTCCAGCGGCACGGTGTAGTAACCGTCCGGCACCTGCGCCGAGGGGTGTTTCGACCACGGCGTTACCGGGCGGTCGTGGTGGCCGTCGAACGGGCCGTTATACAGGCGCTTGGGTTCGAGGAAGATCACCGGGTCATCGTTTTCGATGGAGGCGATCAGCAAGCCCTTGGCGTCGTAGGGGTTGGACGGCATGACGGTGCGCAGGCCGCAGACCTGGGTGAACATCGCTTCGATGCTCTGGCTGTGGGTCTGGCCACCATAGATGCCGCCGCCGCAGGGCATGCGCAGGGTCATCGGTGCGGTGAACTCGCCGGCCGAGCGATAGCGCAGGCGCGCTGCTTCGGAGATGATCTGGTCCGACGCCGGGTAGACGTAGTCGGCGAACTGGATCTCGGCCACCGGACGCAGGCCGTAGGCGCCCATGCCCACCGCCACGCCGACGATGCCGCTTTCGGAAATCGGTGCGTCGAACACCCGCGAGGTGCCGTACTTGTTCTGCAGGCCTTCGGTGCAGCGGAACACACCGCCGAAGTAACCCACGTCCTGGCCGAACACCACGACGTTGTCGTCGCGCTCGAGCATCACGTCCATGGCCGAGCGCAGGGCCTGGATCATGGTCATGGTGGTAGTGGTCATGGCGGTGTCCAACGCAATATTGTTGTTGTGATCGTTCATGTCAGATCCCCAACTGCTGACGCTGGCGCTTCAAGTGCTCCGGCATCTCTTTGTAGACGTCTTCGAACATGGTCGCGGCGCTTGGAATCTGCCCGCCGGCGAGGGTGCCGTACTGCTCGGCTTCCTTCTGCGCGGCGATCACCTCGGCTTCGAGTTCGGCGGTAACTGCCGCATGTTCCTCTTCGGACCACTGGCCGATCTTCACCATGTGCTGCTTGAGGCGCGCAATCGGATCGCCCAGCGGAAAGTGGCTCCAGTCGTCGGCGGGGCGGTACTTCGAAGGGTCGTCCGACGTGGAGTGCGGGCCGGCGCGGTAGGTGACCCATTCGATCAGTGCCGGGCCGAGGTTGCGGCGGGCACGTTCGGCGGCCCAGCGCGAGGCGGCGTAGACCGCCATGAAATCGTTGCCATCCACGCGCAGGGAGGCAATGCCGCAACCGACGCCGCGTCCGGCGAAGGTCGTGGCTTCGCCGCCGGCAATGGCCTGGAAGGTGGAGATCGCCCACTGGTTGTTGACCACGTTGAGGATCACCGGCGCCCGGTAGACGTGGGCAAAGGTGAGGGCGGTGTGGAAGTCCGATTCGGCGGTGGCGCCGTCACCGATCCAGGCCGAGGCGATCTTGGTATCGCCCTTGATCGCCGAAGCCATGCCCCAGCCCACGCCTTGGACGAACTGCGTGGCGAGGTTGCCGGAAATGGTGAAGAAACCCGCGTCCTTGACCGAGTACATGATCGGCAACTGACGGCCCTTGAGCGGATCGCGCTCGTTGGACAGCAGTTGGCAGATCATGCCCACCAGCGGCACCTCGCGGGCCATCAGGATGCTTTGCTGGCGATAGGTGGGGAAGCACATGTCGTCGATATTCAACGCCAGGGCCTGGCCGCTGCCGATGGCTTCTTCGCCGAGGCTTTGCATGTAGAACGACATTTTTTTCTGCCGTTGGGCAACGACCATGCGGTTGTCGTAGATGCGCGTCTTGAGCATGGCGCGCATGCCTTTGCGCAGGATTTCGAGCGGCACGTCTTCGGCCCATGGACCGTGGGCATTGCCCTGGTCATCGAGCACGCGGATCAGGCTGCGAGCCAGGTCGGCGGTGTCGGACGGTTCGACGTCGATGGAAGGTTTGCGCACCGTGCCGGCATCGGACAGATGCAGGTAGGAGAAGTCGGTCTTGCAGCCGGGACGGCCCGAGGGTTCGGGAACGTGCAGGCGCAGTGGTTCATACGCTGGGTTCATGGCTTTCTACGCTCGATCTTGTGAATTTCTTGTAGTGGGCGCGCTAGCTGACGAATTTCCCCGGGTACGGGAAATTGTCCTACAACAATCATAGGCTCGACGAAGAAGAATATTTTTCTCTGTTGGCTTGCTGTTCAGATCATTTGCAGATAAAAAATCTGCACAACGATAAAAAACAGGATTATTTGTCTCATGCGTAAATTGGATCGCACCGACATCGGCATTCTGAACAGCCTTCAGGAAAACGCCCGCATCACCAACGCCGATCTCGCCCGTTCGGTCAACCTGTCGCCGACTCCGTGCTTCAACCGCGTCCGGGCCATGGAGGAGCTGGGAGTGATCCGCGAGCAGGTCACGCTGTTGGATGCCGACCTGCTGGGATTGCACGTCAATGTGTTCATCCATGTCAGCCTGGAGAAGCAGGTGGAAGAGGCGCTGCAGCACTTCGAGGAGGCGATCTCCGATCGGCCGGAGGTGATGGAGTGCTACCTGATGGCCGGCGATCCGGATTACCTGATCCGCGTGCTGGTGCCGACCATCCAGTCGCTGGAGCGGTTCATGATGGATTTTTTGACCAAGGTCCCGGGCGTGGCGAACATCCGCTCCAGCTTTGCCCTCAAGCAGGTGCGCTACAAGACCGCACTGCCGTTGCCGGCCAATGGGTTGACCCTGGGCACCTGACCCTCTGCTCGCGAAGGCATCGGCACTTCAACATTGATGCCAGCAGACCCACCGCTATCGCGAGCAAGCTTTGCTCCCACAGTGGACCTGCGTTTGGCCGCGGATTTATTGGCAACCCAAAAACTCTGTGGGAGCAAAGCTTGCTCGCGATGCAGGCACCTCGGTTTCCCAGGAGGACCGCGTCCATTTCATCGCGGGCAAGCCTTGCTCCCACAGGGAAGTGGGCCTTAGAGCAACCGACACTGCATCGAAAACCCCAGCGCCACCGACTGCCCTTGCTCCAGCAAACGCAACCCTGGCCGCCCCGGCAGGTGATGGGCGTTGACCGGATGACTGACCGGTTCGATGCAGAAAAAATCCAGGTCCACGGGGCAGTACAGCAGGAAATAGTCGCTGCCACTGGCGCGGCATTCCAGCTCATAACCCAGGTCCGGTTGCTGGATCAGACAGTGTCCGTCCCAACCACCGAAGCCGTTGTCGACCAGCGTGTCTGGCAGTAAACGGGCGTGCTGGAAATCCCACTCTGCGGGGATGTCCCTCAGTTCCGTTGGCAGTTTCGATGCGTCGCACAGCCAGACTTCGCTGGCGCGGGTTTGCAGGCGAGTACTGGCGGTGCGCGGAAAATACGGGTGCAAACCCAACCCGTGCCACGCGGCCTGTTCGGCCATGTGGGTGACGTGGATGGCGATTTGTAGCTGACCACCGCTCAGACGGATCCGCAGGCTGGCGCGGTAGGAAAAGGGGTATTGGCTGTCGAGTTGTAACAAGGCTTCCTGGCCGCTGTGTTCGGTCACTTGCCACGGTTGTTGCCAGGCACTGCCATGGATCGGGAACGGGTCGTTGGGGCTGTTGGCTTCCAGGGCCAGCCAGCCGCCGGGACAATCGAAACCGCCGTTGGCGATCCGGTTTGACCACGGAATCAACGGGAAGCAGCCGAGTTTGCCCGGCAGGCCGTTTTCCACGGCTTGCGGCGCGGGCGGGCGTAGCAGGGGAGCACCGGTGCTGCGCACTGTCCATTCAACGAGACTGGCGCCCAGGTGCGGGGCGAGGGTGAGGCGGGTGAGTTCGTCTTCGAGATGGAGAAGAGGCGGCGTCATGTTGGCCTTGTTCTGCAAGGTTGAAAAAACTGATGTGGGAAAAGCCGGATTCTTGTGTGCGAACCCTGTTGTGGCGAGGGGATGTAGAGAAACGTCGCACCGCACTGTGGGAGCAAAGCTTGCTCGCGATGCAGACTCCTCGGTTCCCAGGGAGACTGCATCATCTTCATCGCGGGCAAGCCTTGCTCCCACAAGGGGTTGTTGTCGTTTGTTCGTTACAACACCAAGTGCGGCAACCACAGCGAAATGGCGGGAATGTAGGTCACGAGCATCAGCACCACGAACAGCATGGCGTAGAACGGCAGCAGCGCCTTGACGGTGCTTTCGATGCTGACCTTGCCGATGGCGGAACCGACGAACAACACCGCGCCCACCGGTGGCGTGATCAACCCGATACCCAGGTTCACCAGCATGATCATGCCAAACTGCACCGGGTCCACGCCGATGCCGACGATCACCGGCATCAGGATAGGTGTCAGGATCAGGATCAATGGCGCCATGTCCATCACGGTACCCAACAGCAGCAACATCACGTTGATGCACATCAGGATCACGTAGCGGTTGTCCGACAGTGTCAGGAACGCGGTGGTGATCTTCGCCGGGATCTCCATCAGCGTCATGATGTAGCCGAAGCTGGCGGCGAAGCCGATCAGGATCATCACGATGGAGATGGTGCGTACCGTACGGTGCATCAGTTTCGGCAACTCACTCCACTTGTAGTCCCTATAGATGCACATGGTCACGAAGAACGCCCACACCACGGCAATGGCGGCCGATTCGGTGGCGGTGAAAACACCCGAGAGAATGCCGCCAAGGATGATGAACAAGGTCATCATGCCCCACATGGCTTCCCGGCAGATCTTCAATGCTTGCTTGAGGGGAATCACTTCGCCCTTGGGGTAATTGCGCTTTTTCGCGAAGACCAGGCACAGCGCCATCAGGCACAGGTTCATCATGATGCCGGGGACGATGCCGGCCATGAACAGCGAACCGATGGAGACGGTGCCGCCAGCGGCGAGCGAATACAGCACCGCGTTGTGGCTGGGCGGTGTCAGCAACGCTTGCACCGAACCACTGACGGTGACGGCGGTGGCGTAATCACGCGGATAGCCCTGGCGTGTCATTTCCGGGATCAGCACCGAGCCGACCGAGGCGGTATCGGCCACCGAGGAGCCGGAGATCGCGCCAAAGAAACTCGAAGCCACGAGGTTGACCAAGGACAGGCCACCGCGCACGAACCCCACCAGCACACTGGCGAATGCCACCAGTCGGCGGGACATGCCGCCTTCGGCCATGATCGCACCGGCCAGGACGAAGAACGGAATGGCCAGCAACGAGAATTTGTTCACCCCGCCCGTGACCTGGATCATCATGGCCTGGAACGGAATATCGATCCACCACGCCCCGATCAGGGCGGCAGCGCCCAGCGCGTAGGCGACCGGCATGCCGATCAGGATCAACAACAAAAAACTGCCCAGCAGAATCAGCGCGTCCATTAAGCGGCACCTTCGTTTTCTTCAACAAGGTCGAACTGCACGACCCGACGCTTGCTTTGATCACCCAGCAAGAGTTTTTCCAGGACAAAAATCAGGGTCAGGAAACCACCGACCGGGATCGGCATGTAGGTGATGCCGACGCGCAGGGTGGGGATGGCGCTCATGAATTGATTCCAGGTGGTCATGCACAGCTTGGTGCCCCAGATGGTCATGAAAATGCACACCGCCGCCATCAAGAGCTGGGTGAAAACCGAGGCCAAGGTTTGCCAGTGCGGTGGCAGGCGACTGGTGACCATGTCCACGGCCATGTGCGAGCCGGAGCGGTAACTGGCGGCGGCGCCGATGAAGGTGAACACGATCATCAGCAAAATAGCGGTGGGTTCCGGCCAGCTTGAGCCGGTACCGAGTACGTAGCGGGCAAACACGCCCCAGGGAATCATCAGCGCCACGGCGAGGACAGAGAGTCCGGCCACCCAGATGCAAGTCATGTAGATCGTGTCGTTGATACGCAGCAGCAAATTCTTCATCGGGTTCCACCGTAACCGGGCGCGCCTTTTAACCGCGGGCGCGCCCAGCCTTTTTCATGAGTACAGATTGAGGGACCTTACTTGACGGCTTCGATACGCTTGATCAGGTCCGCATACGGCGCGCCGTATTTGGCCCGGACCGGAGCGGTGGCGTCATAGAAAGGTTTCTTGTCGACGGTGATGAATTCGACGCCGGCGGCCTTGAGTTTTTCTTCACTGGCGGCGGACTTCTTGTCCCACAGATCGCGTTCTTCAGCCTGGGCTGCCTTGGCGGCTTTTTTCACCATGTCCTGCTGTTCTGGCGTGAGCTTGTTCCAGGTGATTTTCGACATCACGATCGGTTCAGGCAGGATCAGGTGGCCGGTCAGGCTGTAGAACTTGGCGTTCTGGTAGTGGTTGTGTTCGAGCAGCGTCGGTGGGTTGTTTTCCGCGCCGTCGATCACGCCGGTCTGCAAGGCACTGAAGATTTCGCCGGTGTCCATCGCGATGCCATTGGCGCCCATGGCGTTCATCATCTCGATGAACATTGGGTTGCCTTGCACGCGGATTTTCATGCCCTTGAGGTCTTCGAGCTTGCGCACCGGTTTCTTGGTGTAGATGTTGCGCGTGCCGCCGTCCATCCAGGCCAGGGCCACCAGGCCGAATTCGGAGTTGGTGATCCGGTCGAGAATCGCATCGCCGACTTCACCGTCGATGACGGCGCGCATGTGGGCCTGGTCGCGGAAGATGAATGGCATGTTGAAGACGTTCACGTCCGGCACGACGGGGCCAACGATCCCCAGGCTGACGCGAGACATCTGGATCGCGCCGGCTTGCATCTGCTCGATGACTTCTTTTTCAGAGCCCAGCACGCCGCCTGGGAAATACTTGAATTTCAGCTCGCCGTTGCTCTCTTTTTCCAGAGTCTTACCCATGGACTCCTCGGCGACCACGGTCGGGTAGCCCTTGGGGTGGATGTCGGCGATCTTGATGTCCAGGGCGTGTGCCGCCTGGGCCAGGAAGGCCAGGGGCAGGGCTGCGATCAGAAGCGTGCGTTTGAAATTCATGGTCAATCTCCAGTGTTGTTGTTTTTATGTCTATCGATGTGAAGCGGCAAAGCAGATCAGGTCGCGGAGTGTTGCCGTCCTCCGAAAGCAGGTTCGGCCAGGCCCTTGACGCCGGGGTTCAGCGCGAACACGCCACCGGCCAGGGACTGCGGATCGTTGTCGTCGCCCGGACGAATCGAGGTCACGAAAAGGGTGTCCAGCTGGCTACCGCCAAAGGCGCACATGGTCGGTTTTTTCACCGGCACTTGCAGCGAACGGTCGAGACGTCCGTCCGGGGTGAAACGGTGAATCAGCCCAGCATCGTTGGCGCAGATCCAATAGCAACCGTCGGCATCCACCGCGGCGCCGTCCGGGCGCCCGGCCAGGGGCATCATGTCGACGAACAGGCGCCGGTTGGACGGGGTGCCGCTGTCGATGTCGTAGTCGAAGGCCCAGATCTGCTGGCTCAACGGGTGCGAGTCGGAGAGGTACATCGTCCGGCCGTCCGGGCTGAAGCCCAGGCCGTTGGGCACGATGAAACCGCTCAGTTGCGCCTCGACCGGGCTGCGCTGCCCGGCCTCATAACGGTACATCCGGCCCTCGTCGACGTTGGCGCCCATGTTCAGCACCATGCTGCCGGCCCAGAAGCGGCCCTGGCGGTCGCAGCGGCCGTCGTTGAGGCGCATGTCGGTGCGGCTGTGCTCGACGCTCGCACACAGTTCGCTGTCGAGGCTGCCATCGTCATGGGGGTGCAGGCGAAAGAAACCGCTTTCCATGCCCGCTACCCAGCCACCGTCCTGGTGGCGGGCAATGCAGGCGAGCATTTCGGGGGCTTCCCAGCCCTGGACTTTTCCGCTGCTGGCATTCCAGCGTTGCAGGCCGCCGCTGGGGATGTTCACCCAGTACAGGGCGTTTTCCTCGGGGACCCACACCGGGCTTTCCCCGACGGCGTTACGTGCATCGACAATCAATTCGGCTTGCATGGTGATTCCTTTGTGCGTGCGTATCCCATGAAAAACAGCGAATCAGTTGTCGAACGGGCCGGCCGCCACAAAGGCGCCGCCCTGGTAAACCATGGCCGGGTCATCGGCGGCCGGCATCGGCTGCGCTTCGACCTTGGCGCGGAATATTTCCGAGGTGTCCTTGGGCTGGTAACCCAGGTGCGCGGCGTGGCTGTTGTCCCACCAGACGTCGCGGTTGGCGGACATGCCGTAGACCACGGTGTGACCGACCTTTGGCGTGTAGAGCGAGCATTCGATCAGTTGGGTGAGGTCGTCGAAGCTCAGCCAGGTGCTCATCATCCGGCGGTTCTGCGGTTCGGGGAACGACGAGCCGATGCGGATGCTCACGGTCTCGATGCCGTAGCGATCGAAGTAGAAGTTGGCGACATCTTCGCCGTAGGACTTGGACAGGCCGTAGTAGCCATCCGGGCGGCGAGGGCTGAGGGCGTCGATAGTCTGGTCCTGTTTGTAGAAGCCTATGACGTGGTTGGAACTGGCGAAGATCACCCGCTTGACGCCGTGTTTGCGCGCGGCTTCATAGATGTGGAACACGCCGCTGATGTTGGCGCCGAGGATCTCTTCGAACGGACGCTCCACCGAAACACCGCCGAAGTGCAGGATGGCATCGACGCCTTCGACCAGTTGGTGCACGGCCTGCTTGTCCGACAGGTCGCACGGTACCACTTCTTCGCTTTCGTCGATGGCCGGGGCCATGTTGGCGATGTCCGACAGGCGAATCTGGCGGGCGAAAGGCTTGAGGCGCTCGCGCAAGACTTTGCCAAGGCCGCCAGCGGCACCGGTCAATAGGAGGCGATTGAAGGGGTGGCGAATCTGTGTCGTGGTCATGGCATTACCTGAGCAAACAATGAGAGGTACAGTTGTTATAAGTTGTCGTACGACCGAGAGGGAATATCCTTATCCTTCCTCTACCTTGTCAACGTTTGATCGACGAACCGCTCTGGATCGGCGTCCCTGCCGCAGGTTGCCATGGGATGCGCTCATGGCGATGGGTCCTGTTGTTACAGAAGCGAGATCGGATAGCTGATGAAAATACGGTTCTCGTCGAACTCGTTGGTGCTGTAGTCGCGACGAATCGATGCGTTACGCCATTTCACGTTGAGGCTCTTGAGCGCGCCGCTCTGCACGGTGTAGGCCAGTTCGGTTTCACGGCCCCATTCCTTGCCATCGTCGACCGTGGCGGTGTGCACGTTGTCACCGCTGATGTAACGGTTCATCAGGGTCAGGCCCGGTACGCCGACGGCGGCGAAGTTGAAGTCGTGGCGCAACTGCCAGGATTTTTCCTTGGCGTTGTCATAGCTGGAGTTGTAACTGTCGTTGGCCAGGGTGCCGCCGCTGGTGCCGTTGACGCGCATCCAGGCATCGTCACCACCGACTTTCTGCAGGCCGACGTAGAAGGTGTTGCCGCCGTATTTGGCCGAGAGCAGGGCGAAGGCGGTTTTGTTGTCCAGGTCGCCGGCCAACGCACTGCCGTTTTCCTTGCCGGTGAAGTAACCGAGGTTGGCGCCCAGGGTCCAGTCGCCGATGGGCTGGCTATGGGTCAGGTTGAAATATTGCTGCTGGTAGATGTCGGACAGCTCCGAGTACCAGACGCCGACCTGGGTGCGCTTTTCGTTGAAGGCGTATTCACCGCCGCCGAAGTTGAAACGGTCGGAGGTGAACGCGCCGCGCCCGTTCATGGACATGTCTTCCATGCTCGCGTCGTTGCGCGGGCTGTTGCCACGGAACTGGCCGCCGTAGAGGCTCAGGCCGTTGATTTCGGTGGATGTCACCTGGCCGCCGCGGAAGGTTTGCGGCAGGGAGCGGCCGTCGTCGGAGCGCAGGATCGGCAGTACCGGCATCCATTCACCGACCTTCAGTTCGGTCTTCGATACCTTGGCCTTGAGGGCGATGCCGAGGCGACCGAAGTCATCGGCCGGACGACCGTCATCGTGCACCGGCAGCAGTTGCGTACCGGCCGTGCCGCGGCCGCCGTCGAGCTTGACCGAGTACATCCCCAGGATGTCCACACCGAAACCGACTGTGCCTTGGGTGAAACCGGACTTGGCGTCGAGGATGAAACTCTGGGTCCATTCCTCGGCTTTGCCCTGGGCGGCGTTGTCGTTGACGAAGTTGCGATTGAAGTAGGCGTTGCGCAGGTTCAGCGTGGCCTTGGCGTCATCGACGAAGCCTGCGGCGCTGGCGGTCGTTGGCAGAAACGCGGCGAGGCTGCTGCAACCGAGCAATAGCAGTGTGGGGCTGGCGTTGAGAAGGGTACGGCGGTTTGGACGGTTGTCGGGCGAAAAACGGACACGTGTGCTCACTATGACGCTCCCTTACTTTTTTGTTGTTTTTATTTGTCATACGTCGTCGTACAACATGAGGGGATTATTTGGAAGCGGCTCCTCGTTGTCAACTGGCCATTATCGGAATTATCCAACTCGGGGGTGCTTCAAAATGCGGCGCTGCAATAGCTGGCGCTGGCCGAGGTCAAGATCGCAGGCCGTGGCACCGGGCACATCCGGGGCTTGAGAATAGCGAGGAGGGCGCTTGGTTGTGCGATGACTGGTCTAAGACATTAGTCGAATGTCCCCGATCGGAAGGCTTGTGATCGTTCCTACGCTCTGCGTGGGAATGCATCCGGTGACGCTCTGCGTCACCTTCCAGAAGCGGAACGCGGAGCGTCCCTGGCGGCATTCCCACGCGGAGCGTGAGGAACGATCTTCACAGCCCCCGCACGCTGATCGTTCCCACGCTCTGCGTGGGCATGCATCCCGTGACGCTCTGCGTCACCCTCCAGAGGCGGAACGCGGAGCGTCCCTGGCGGCGTTCCCACGCGGAGCGTGAGGAACGATCTTCACAGCCCCCGCACGCTGATCGTTCCCACGCTCTGCGTGGGCATGCATCCCGTGACGCTCTGCGTCACCTTCCAGAGGCGGAACGCGGAGCGTCCCTGGCGGCGTTCCCACGCGGAGCGTGAGGAACGATCTTCACAGCCCCCGCACGCTGATCGTTCCCACGCTCTGCGTGGGCATGCATCCCGTGACGCTCTGCGTCACCGTCCAGAAGCGGAACGCGGAGCGTCCCTGGCGGCATTCCCACGCGGAGCGTGAGGAACGACCTTCACAGCCCGCGACCTGATCGTTCCCACGCTCTGCGTGGGCATGCATCCCGTGACGCTCCGCGTCACTGCCAGAAGCGGAACGCGGAGCGTCCCTGGCGGCATTCCCACGCAGGAGCGTGGGAACGATCAACTGACGCGGTTTTCCTGGGATACCGCGCCAGCCGGTTTACGACTGCTGCGCAGCCGAGCGGGAGCAAGCTCCCTCGCCACAAAAGCCTTCCCACAGGGATCCCCAGTGTTTTCAAAGTTGGGTGAATGCTAGTCTTGACCAACGCTGTTGCCAGGGAGCCCTCATGGGCAATCACAAGATCGAGATTCGTCGCAGTAACGTCGAGAAAATCCTGTTGGCCGCCGAGAAGGTCTTTGCCGAGAAAGGCTTCGGCAGCACCGCCATGGCCGACATCGCCGCCGAAGTGCAATTGCCCCGTTCCAACCTGCATTACTACTTCAGCACCAAGAGCGAGCTGTACAGCGCCGTGCTGTTCGACCTGCTGGAGGTCTGGAAACAGGACGCCTTGTGCTTCGAAATGTTCGACGACCCGCGGGTGGTACTCAGCAGCTACATCCGCGCCAAGATGAACCACTCCCGCAGCCGGCCCTACGGCTCCAAGGTCTGGGCCAACGAAATCATCCACGGCGCCCCGACGCTGGGCCAGGCGCTGGACGCCAGCCTCTATGACTGGGCCAAGATGAAAGAAGCGAAAATCCGCCAGTGGGTGGAGGACAAACGCATCCTCCCGGTGGAGCCTTCAAGCCTGCTCTACATGATCTGGGCCTCGACCCAGCACTACGCCGACTTCGACCACCAGATCAATATCCTCAACGACCACCAGCCGCTGTCGGACATGCAGTTCGAACGGGCGGTGCAGACGGTGACCAGTGTGATATTGCGGGGGATTGGGTTGGAGCCATAACTTGCGCGCCAGGATTGGTAGGCGCGCTAGTGTATGAAGTAATGGTGAGTTGTTATTCGTGCTATTGTCTGCGAGTTTGTTTTATTGTTTCTTCAAGTATAGAGAGATTGCTGATCTTGAGGGTGATTCGAGTGTTTTGGTATCTCGATAATGCGTCGCGATACTGCTTGTAGTATTCATTAGTTCCAAGTTCAGCTATTAGATGATCTTTTTCTTGTTTAAAACTACTATAATGCGAACTGGCTGTTTCAAAGTTTGCCCGCAACGTGCTGTTTTCTTTTATTTTAAAGTTTGGATTTTTTTGTACGTGAGCGTCGTAGGCGCGTGCCTTCTCCCTGCGTGTTGTTTGTGCTTGAGCTTCTGCTTTTGTGCTCCTAACTTTTATGTTGCTGGAGGCTCTCTCGAAGGGTATTGGCTTGGGAGTGGCGGGTACGGTGGGGGCTGATGTACTTACGCTAGGTCGGAGTAGTGAAGCTATTGCCTGGCCAGTTGCTGTCTGATGTTTGGCTCGGGAAATAGCTTTAGATGAGAGATTCAGCGCCTTTGGTTGTTCCCATGGCCTAAATATTTTATTTTTCATTGGGATGTCCCAAAGTCGGAGAGGAATATTCCCACTCGGATCATACCGATTAACCGGATCCCCCCCGCAATACGCATACGCATTAATCCCCCCATCCCCAAAAGGACTCAACTCATCCGGGCTATTAAACCGCATCAACACCGGATTAAAAGCCCGATTACCCTGTCCCAGTAAGTAATGCCCGGTAAACGGATCCGGACGTTCACCATTGAACCCGAGCAAACTACTCAAACCACTTTCCGTAGACCGATGCCCATAGGCGGTATAAGCCATCGGCTGGGTATCAGTGCCAGCCAGCGTCTGCAAAACCGAGCGCTGCTGGTCCGTTGCCAGCAGCGTCGTCTCGGTGACATTGGCGTTGGTAATACGTTGCGCCAGGGGCTGGGTTTCGTGGCGAAGGAGGGTGAGTTCCACCTGGCCTTCGATCTCGTTGACCAACTCGTCGTTCTGGTAGAAGCGCTGTGTGTCCAGGTGCTCCGCAGGCTTCAAGCCTGTCAGGCGGTCCAGGGGGTCGTATTGGTAGCGGCACAGTATCTTCATCGCTGACGTCGACATGGGCTTGGCTCTTGTTGATGGGCTTGGCTGGGTCAGGCTCGGGTATTTTTCGGGGGGTGTCTACTAGCAGAACTGTTAGTCCGAGGGGGGCGCCTTGAGGTTTGTGGTGAAGCGGATTGCCTCATCGCGAGCAGGCTCGCTCCCACAGGGGATCGGTTGTGAACACAAAATTTGTGTTCGCCACAAATCCAATGTGGGAGCGAGCCTGCTCGCGATGGCGCCAGTCCAGACACCGCAGCCCTCAAGCCGTTACATGGTAGGGATTCCTCGGATCATGATTCCAATCCAGAAACGGCTTGCCGGTGTCCACCGTCACCATCTCGATGCAGTCCTGCACCGGGCAGGTGATCTGGCACAGGTTGCAGCCCACGCACTCTTCATCGATCACTTCATATTTGTGCGTGCCGTCAGCCTGCTTGAGGCTGGCGATGGCCTGGTGTGAGGTGTCTTCGCAGGCGATGTGGCAGCGCCCGCAACCGATGCACGCCTCTTGATCGATCTTGGCGATGACCTGGTAGTTGATGTCCAGGTACTTCCAGTCGGTGGTGTTGCCCACCGCGCGACCGGAAAACGCCTGGAGGTTGGCATGTCCGTGATCGTCCATCCAGCGCGACAGGCCGTCCTTCATCTCTTCGACGATGCGAAAACCATGCAGCATCGCTGCCGTGCAGACCTGCACCGCGCCGCTGCCCAGGGCGATGAATTCGGCGGCGTCGCGCCAACTGCCGATGCCGCCGATGCCGCAGATCGGCAGGCCTTGGGTCTGCGGGTCGCGGGCGATTTCGGCGACCATGTTCAGCGCGATCGGCTTGACCGCCGAGCCACAGTACCCGCCGTGGGTGCTCTGGCTACCGACGCTGGGCAGGGCGACCATGCGGTCCAGGTCGACGCTGGTGATGGAGTTGATGGTGTTGATCAACGACACCGCATCCGCACCGCCGCGATGGGCCGCGCGGGCGGCGACGCGGATGTCGGTGATGTTCGGCGTGAGCTTGACGATCACCGGCAGCGAACAATAGGTCTTGCACCAGCGGGTCACTTGCTCGACGTACTCCGGCACCTGGCCGACCGCCGCGCCCATGCCCCGTTCCGGCATGCCGTGGGGGCAGCCGAAGTTCAGTTCGATGCCGTCGGCGCCAGTGGCTTCCACCAGGGGCAGGATGTTCTTCCAGGACTCCTCAACGCAGGGCACCATCAGCGACACGATCAACGCCCGGTCCGGCCAGTCCTTTTTCACCTGGGTGATTTCCCGCAGGTTGATCTCCAGGGAGCGGTCGGTGATCAGCTCGATGTTGTTGATGCCCAGCACCTCGCGATTGGCCCCGTAGTGGGCCGAGTAGCGCGATGACACGTTCACCGCCGCAGGGTCCTCACCGAGGGTTTTCCAGACCACGCCACCCCAGCCGGCCTCGAAGGCACGGACCACGTTGTAGGCTTTGTCGGTGGGCGGCGCGGAGGCCAGCCAGAACGGGTTGGGCGCTTTGATGCCGGCGAAGACAATCGACAGATCGGCCATTTACGCAGCCTCCACGTTGAGCATCAGTTGAGCGTTGATCGCCTCGGCGGCGAGCTTGCCGTGTTGCACGGCCTGCACGGTGAGGTCCTGGTCCAGGCTGGTGCAGTCGCCGCCGGCGTAGACCCCGGGAATGCTGGTGTGCAGGTGTTCGTCCACCAAGATCCGCCCGTCCTGGCGCTTGAGTTCCCGGGCCAGCGGATCCACCAGCGCGTTGTCGTCGAAGGCTTGGCCGATGGCTTTGAAAATGGCGTCGGCGGGCAGGTCGAAGGTGTCGGTGCCGATGACCAGCCGGCCGTTCTCCAGATGCGTGCGAGAGAAGCGCATGCCGCGCACCTGCCCGGCGTCATCGAGCAACACCTGTTGCGGTTGGGCCCAGGTCAGCAGGCGTACCTGATTGGCCTTGGCGATGTCTTGCTCGTGCAAGGTGGCGCCCATGTCTTCAAGGCCGCGACGGTAGACCAGGTTGACGTCCCGGGCGCCGAGGCGAGCCATTTGCACGGCCATGTCGATGGCGGTGTTGCCAGCGCCGAGGACGATGCAACGCTCGGCCAGGGGCAACTGGCTGAGGTCGTCGGCCTGGCGCAATTCGCGGATGTATTCGGTGGCGGCCAGCAGCCCTGGCGCTTGTTCGTCACTCAGGCCCAGTTGTTTGCTGGCGGCCAAACCGAGGCCGAGAAACACTGCGTCGAACTGCTGGTGCAGGTCGCTCAGGCTCAGGTTCTCGCCGAGTTTCTGGCCGTGGCGGATTTCGATGCCGCCGATTTCCAACAGGAAGTCCAGCTCACGTTGGGCGTAATCGTCCACCAGTTTGTACTTGGCGATCCCGTATTCGTTGAGGCCGCCAGCTTTCTCCCGGGCTTCGAATATCACCACCTCATGGCCGTGCATTGCGCTGCGATGCGCACACGACAAGCCTGCCGGCCCGGCCCCGACCACGGCGATGCGCTTGCCGGTGGCGGCGGCACGCTGGAAGGGGTGTTCGCTGAAGTGGGCGTTGTCCACGGCATAGCGCTGCAACGAGCCGATCAATACGGGGGCGCATTCATGGGCGTTGTTGCGCACACAGGCTTGCTGGCACAGGACCTCGGTGGGGCAGACCCGGGCGCAACTGCCGCCGAGGATGTTGGCCGAAAGAATCTTCTGCGCCGCGCCTTGGACGTTGTCCTGATGGATGTTGCGGATGAACGAGGGAATGTCGATTTCGCTTGGACAGGCGTTCACACACGGCGCGTCGTAGCAGTACAGGCACCGGGACGCTTCCAGGTGGGCCTGGCGCGCGTTGAGTGGCGGCGCCAGGTCGCTGAAGCGGGCGGCGAGGGTGGCCGGGTCTTCCTGGGAATGGGGGAGGTGACTCAAGGGCTGGATCATGGAGTGGGCCTCACGGTGTTTGAGGTGCTGCCTCTGGTGGGCAGTGGTTTTTTCGGTGTCTGGACTGATGCCTTCGCGAGTAGGCTCGCTCCCACACTGGATCTTGGGTGGGCGCGAAATCTGTGTGAGCAGCAGATCCCTGTGGGAGCGAGCCTGCTCGCGAAGGCCGAAGGCCTGGATTTCAGCGTTTCACAGCCGTTGGCTTATTCAACTCCGCCCGCTTGCTCAGCAAATCGAACACCGCCGGATACGCCGGCCGTTCGATGTAGCGCCCGGCGCTGCGTTCGGCGCGCAGGTCGCCATCGGCCCAGACCAGCCGGCCCTGGCTGATGGTATGGCTGGGCACGCCGTGCACGGTCTTGCCTTCGAAGATGTTGAAGTCCACTTGCTGATGGTGGGTCTTGGCGGAAATCGTGCGGCTGCCTTGCGGGTCCCAAAGCACCAGGTCGGCATCGGCGCCGACGCGGATCGCCCCCTTGCGTGGGTAGAGGTTGAAGATTTTCGCGGTGTTGGTGGAGGTGAGGGCGACGAAGTCCTGCATCGACAATTTGCCGCTGTTGACCCCTTCTTCCCAGAGCACCGCCATGCGGTCTTCGATACCGGCGGTGCCGTTGGGGATCTTGCTGAAGTCGTCACGGCCGGCGGCTTTCTGTTCGGCGCAGAAGCAGCAGTGGTCGGTGGCGGTGGTGTGCAGGTTGCCGGACTGCAAGCCGTGCCAAAGTGCCTCTTGATGCCCGCGTGGGCGGAACGGCGGGCTCATCACGTAGCCGGCGGCGGTCTGCCAGTCCGGGTCGCGATAGACGCTGTCGTCCAGCAGCAAGTGGCCGGCCAGTACTTCACCGTAGACCGGTTGGCCCTTGCTGCGGGCGTAGGTGATTTCATCCAGTGCTTCCTTGGTGGACACGTGCACCAGGTACAGCGGTGTACCCAGGGTTTCGGCGATGCGGATGGCGCGGCTCGCGGCTTCACCTTCCACTTGCGAGGGGCGCGATAACGGATGGGCTTCGGGCCCGGTGATGCCCTGGGCCAGCAACTTGCGTTGCAGGTGATAGACCAGTTCGCCGTTCTCGGCGTGCACGGTGGGCACCGCGCCCAGTTCCAGGCAGCGCTCGAAGCTCGCCACCAAGGTGTCGTCGGCGGCCATGATTGCGTTCTTGTAAGCCATGAAGTGCTTGAAGCTGTTCACGCCGTGATGGCTGACCAGCTCGGCCATTTCTTCGCGGACCTGCTCGCTCCACCAGGTGATTGCCACGTGAAAACCGTAGTCGCTGGCGCTTTTCTCGGCCCAGCCACGCCATTGATGAAAGGCTTCCATCAGCGACTGCTGAGGGTTGGGAATCACGAAGTCGATGATCGAGGTGGTGCCGCCGGCGAGGCCTGCCGCCGTGCCGCTGAAGAAGTCTTCACTGGCGACCGTGCCCATGAACGGCAACTGCATGTGCGTATGGGGGTCGATGCCGCCGGGCATCAGGTATTGGCCGCTGCCATCGAGCACTTCGACGCCGGCCGGAACATCCAGGTTTTCACCAATGGCCTTGATCACACCGTCGGCACACAACACATCGGCGCGATAACTTTCATCATGGGTAATAACGGTGGCACCACGGATCAACAGAGACATTCCGAGTTCCTCGCAGGCATGACCGACTGTTGCCGGTTCTTTATGTTTTATCGATCACGGTTGTTAAGTGACGATGTCATGCAGATTTATATTCTTGTCACGACTGTCAGGATTAGACGCTAGCTGGAGTTATTGAAATGAGCAAGATAATTTTTTATAAGCTTATGCTATTGTTAACTTATTGAAATTAAAGGGTTAAATAATAAAATCACCAAAATGGTGAGCATGCTCACCATTTTGACGCACTTGACAGGATCGTTATTTGAGCGAGATTTGTCATGGTAAATCAGCGGCTTGAAAGCGCTTGAAGTGCGGTCCAGACACCTCGCCTTGATTCGGGGTGCACCACTTTGAATCTCCAACTCGACAGGACGTACAGGTCATCTAGCCTCAAGTTGATAAGCACGAGGTGAAGCAGGGCGGTTAATTGGCTTTAAATCTTTAGATATCAAATGTTTGAGAAGGTTATATCGATCATCTGGTCAGCTCGGTGCGTTATTCGGCACGGTTATTGAGTGCCGTCGTGGTCTGGCGGGGTGGTCGGTAGCACGCGTGCAAGTACTCCGGCCATCGCCAGTCGATGAGCAAAAATAATGAAAACAGTGGAGCGGACATGACCAGATCAACAGTGACTGAGCGCGACGGGTTGTTCGAGCTTGAAGCCGGCAACGACGTCCTCGACAGCCCCCGTTATAACCACGACATCGCGCCGACCAAGGTGCACGAGCGAACCTGGAACAAATGGCACATCACCGCCTTGTGGGTGGGCATGGCGATCTGCGTGCCGACCTACACCCTCGGCGGCGTGCTCACCGCCTATTTCGGCTTGACGGTAGGCGAGGCGCTGCTGGCGATCCTGTTTGCCAACATCATCGTGCTGATCCCCCTGACCCTGAATGCCTTCGCCGGGACCAAGTACGGCATTCCGTTTCCGGTGCTGTTGCGCTCGTCCTTTGGCGTCATCGGCTCCAACGTGCCGTGCCTGATCCGCGCGCTGGTGGCGTGCGGCTGGTTCGGCATCCAGACCATGTTCGGCGGGCTGGCGATCCACCTGTTTCTCGGCTCGGTGTTCGACGGCTGGAAGAGCCTGGGGGGCACCGGCGAAGTGATCGGCTTCATGGTGTTCTGGGTCATCAACCTATGGGTGGTGCTGCGCGGTGCCGAGTCGATCAAGTGGCTGGAAACCTTGTCTGCGCCGCTGCTGGTACTGGTGGGCGTCGGGCTGTTGGTGTGGGCGTTGCCCAACGTTTCGTTGACTGAACTGATGGCGGTCCCGGCCAAGCGGCCCGAAGGCGCCGGGGTGACGAGCTATTTCCTCGCCGGGCTGACGGCGATGGTCGGTTTCTGGGCCACCCTGTCGTTGAACATTCCGGACTTCAGCCGTTATGCCAAGAGCCAGAAAGACCAGATCGTCGGGCAGATCATTGGCCTGCCATTGACCATGTTCCTGTTCGCCTCCCTCGGCGTGGTCATGACCGCAGCCTCGGAAAAGCTGGTGGGGGTGACCGTCTCCGACCCGGTGACCTTGATCGGGCACATCCAGAGCCCTGTTTGGGTGGCCCTGGCGATGGTGCTGATCATTGTCGCCACGCTCTCGACCAACACCGCCGCCAACATCGTCTCGCCCACCAACGACTTCCAGAACCTGGCACCCAAGCTGATCGGCCGCACCAAGGCGGTGATGCTCACCGGGCTGGTGGGGCTGGCGCTGATGGCCCACGAGCTGCTGAAAAAACTCGGCCTGATCGTGTCCGAGGTTAGCCTGGAGTCGGTCTATTCCAATTGGCTGCTGGGTTATTCGAGCCTGTTGGGGCCGATTGCCGGGATCATGGTGGTGGACTATTTCCTGATCAAGAAACAGCAACTGGACCTGGCCGGGTTGTACCGCGACGACGTTTACCCAGCGTGGAACTGGAACGGCTTCATCGCCTTTGGCGTGCCGGTGGTGCTGACGCTGCTGTCCCTGGGCAGCGATGCGTTCAGTTGGTTCTACAGCTACGGCTGGTTCACCGGCTCGGCGCTGGGTGGGGTGATTTATTACGGGTTGTGCAGTATGCAGGGAGCCAGCCCGGCTGTCGCCAAGTCACCGCTGCAATAACAGATGAATGCGGTTCCTGTGGGAGCGGGCTTGCTCGCGAATGCGGTGGGTCAATCAACATCACTGCTGGCTGATACACCGCCTTCGCGAGCAAGCCCGCTCCCACACTGGACCGCGTCGAAATGAGATAACTGCCTGAAGGAGATCCCCATGAACGCAGCCATCGACGTTCTGCAATCCACCCATCAGCACATCAACCGCGACCGCCTGTGGCAATCGCTCATGGACCTGGCCCAGCTCGGTGCCACGGTCAAGGGCGGTGTGTGCCGGCTGGCCCTGACCGACCTCGACCGCCAGGCCCGCGACCTGTTCGTGCAATGGACCCAGGCGGCGGGCTGCACCGTCAGCATCGATGCGGTGGGCAATATCTTCGCCCGTCGCCCGGGGCGCAATCCGAACCTGCCGCCGGTAATGACCGGCAGCCACATCGACACCCAGCCCACCGGTGGCAAGTTCGACGGCTGCTTTGGCGTGCTTTCCGGGCTGGAGGTGCTGCGCACCCTCAATGACCTGAACATCGAAACCGAAGCACCGCTGGAAGTGGTGGTGTGGACTAACGAAGAGGGCTCGCGTTTCGCTCCGTGCATGATGGGCTCCGGCGTGTTCGCCGAGAAATTCACCCTCGAAGAAACCCTCGCCAAGGTCGACGCCGAAGGCATCAGCGTGGGCCAGGCGCTCAATGCCATCGGCTATGCTGGCTCGCGTCCGGTCAGTGGGCATCCGGTTGGGGCGTATTTCGAGGCGCACATCGAGCAGGGGCCGATCCTCGAAGACGAGGGCACGACCATCGGCGTGGTGATGGGCGCCCTGGGGCAGAAGTGGTTCGACCTGACCTTGCGCGGCGTCGAAGCTCACGCCGGCCCGACCCCGATGCACCTGCGCAAGGACGCCCTGGTGGGCGCCTCGATCATCGTCGGCGCCGTCAACCGTGCCGCCCTCGGTCATCAACCCCATGCCTGCGGCACGGTCGGTTGCCTGCAAGCCTATCCGGGATCGCGCAATGTCATCCCCGGCGAAGTGCGCATGACCCTGGATTTTCGTCACCTGGAACCGGCGCGGCTGGATTCGATGATCGCCGAGGTCAAGCAGGTGATCGAAGACACCTGCCGGCAGCACGGCCTGACCTTCGATTTGAAACCCACGGCCGACTTCCCGCCGCTGTATTTCGACAAGGGCTGCGTCGACGCCGTACGCGGCGCTGCCCAGGGGCTGGGCCTGTCCAACCTGGACATCGTCAGCGGTGCCGGCCATGACGCGATCTTCCTCGCCGAACTGGGCCCGGCCGGGATGATTTTCGTACCCTGCGAAGGCGGCATCAGCCACAACGAAATCGAAAACGCCGCCCCTGACGACCTCGCCGCCGGCTGCGCGGTGCTGCTGCGAGCGATGCTGGCCGCCTCACAGGCGATTGCCGAGGGGCGCATGGCGGCTTGAAGGGCCGATGCACTATTGCAAACCCATGTGGTCGTAACCTTCAACGCATCCATGCTTGAAACCTACTGACCACATGGAGACCCAATGAATCAGCAAGTCCCGACCACCGATACCAACCGTCGTCAATTGCTGCAGATCATTGCCGGGCTGTCCGACGGGGTGATGTTGATCGAGGTCGACCAGACCATTGCCTGGGCCAACGCGGCGGCCTTGACGATGCACGGGGTCGAGGACCTCAGTGAGCTGGGCACCACGGCCAGGCAATACGCCCGGCGTTTCAATCTGCGTTATCGCAACAATCACCCGCTGAGCGACGACAACTACCCCATCGCCCGGGTTGCCCGTGGTGATGAGTTCAGCGATGTGCTGGTGGAAGTCACGCCCCAGGCCGACCCGGATCGCACCTGGGTCCATCGCATCCGCAGCATGGTGCTGGCCGACCGCAACGGCGAGCCGGAACTGCTCGTGCTGATCCTCAGCGATGCCACCGAATGGGCCAGCGCCGAGCAGCGTTTCGAAAAAACCTTCGGGGCCAACCCGGCGCCGGCGGTGATCTGTCGCCTCAGTGACCTGCGTTACATCAAGGTCAATCCGGGGTTCCTGGAGATGACCGGCTACAGCCGCGAGCAGGTGATCGGGCGTTCGGTGTACGAGCTTGATGTGCTTGAAGCCGCCGAAAGGCGCGACCTGGCCATCGAACGCCTGGGGCAGGGCGCGACCATTCCGCAAATGCAGGCCGAGTTGAAATTGCCCGATGGCACCATCAAGCAGGTCATCGTCGCCGGCCAGCCCCTGGACCTGCATGACGAAGACTGCATGCTGTTTTCCTTCATGGACATGGAGCCGCGACGCAAGGCAGAAACGGCGCTGCGCCAGAGCGAGGAGCGCTTTGCCAAGTCGTTCCGCCTGTCGCCCGTACCGACCCTGGTGTGCAGCGCCGAACAGCAGTTGCTGGAAATCAACGAAGCGTTTCTCCAGACCACCGGTTACGCCAGCGAAGAGCTGCTGGGTAAAACCGTGGAGGAAATCGGCTTTCTCGACAAGAACGCCAGCGCCGCGCTGTTCGCCCGGCTGGAAAAGGCCGCCGCGGTCTCGAGTATCGACGTCAAGGTGCACAAGAAGGGCGGCGAGCTCATCGACTGTGAGGTGGCCGCTGATACGGTGTTGATCCAGGACAAGCCCTGCTATCTGCTGGTGCTGATGAACATCACCGAGCGCAAGCGCTCGGAGCTGGAGCTGGTGGCGGCTATCGAAGAGGTGATGAAAGACGCGTCCTGGTTCAGCCGGACCCTGATTGAAAAATTGGCTAACGTGAAGAGCATCAACGCCCAGGTGCCCAGCGTGTCATTCACCGAGCTGACGGCCCGGGAGCGCGACGTGCTGGGGCTGATCTGCGAAGGCCTGGCAGACAAGGAAATCGCCGCGCGCCTGAAGCTGGCGCCCAACACCGTGCGCAATCACGTGGCGACGCTGTATTCGAAACTGGATGTCCATAGCCGCAGCGAGGCGATTGTCTGGGCGCGGGAGCGGGGTTTGTTCGCTAACGAATGGCGAATGAAGGCACCATGATAGCCAGTGCAAATGCACCGGGCAGGCTGGTGCAAATTCGGGTTTTGCAGAGGGGGGCGGTTCCTTAGGCTGTCAGTGTGCGACATCGTCTGTGATGTCGCGTCCACACGAAACAGTCAAGGAATACGCCACAATGTGCAGCGAACCAACCCAGTATGAGCGCGACAGGATGCCTATGCGGACCAGGAGGTCGGCGCTGTCCACCGTTCATTTGCGCCCCCGGGGCTGAGGTGCATCGCATGACCCATCTGGCCCCCTTACGCACCCGCCTGGAAGAAAGCTTTACGCCGCTGGCTTGTGAATGCAGCCTCAATGGTGACGGCACCCTCACTGTGCGCCTGTATCACCGTGAAAGCGGTGAGGTGGACCTGGTGGTGAGTGGCATGAGTGTCGACAGCGTCCGCTCGGAAGAGAGCATCGCCAAGTTGATCGACGAGCTGCGCTATGAGCTGGAAAACATTCCGCTGCATCGCAGTGAGTCCTGATCGAGCAGTGAGCAGAATCCATTGTGGCGAGGGGATTTATCCCCGCTGGACTGCGAAGCAGGCCCAATCAGTTATAACGACTGGCGTCTGCTTCGCAGCCGAGCGGGGATAAATCCCCTCGCCACAAGTATGTGTTTGCACCTCATGCCCTGCAGTGTTTACAACAACGTCGCCCGGCAATCGAGCACCAACCGCGCGCCGCCGTGTTCGCTGCTGCCCACCTCCAGCGTGAACCCATGCAGATTGACGATCGCCGCGACGATCGACAGGCCCAGGCCGAATCCGCCGTGCTGGCTGCTGCCCTCGGCGCGGTAGAAGCGGCGAAACACGGCCTTGCGCTCCGCCTCGGGGATGCCCGGGCCCGAATCGAGCACTTCGATGCGGGTGCTGTCGCCCTGATCGACCCCACGCAGGATCACGGTGCCTCCCGGCGGGGTGAACTTGATGGAGTTGCTCAGCAGGTTCGACACGGCCTCGAACAATAATGCCCGGTCGCCGTTGAGCAGGGGCAGCGCATCAGGCACTTCGAGGGTGAAGCTCAGTTCGCCTTCCTCGGCCAGCGGCAGGTAAAAGTCATGCAGCTCCTGCAATAACTGCAACGGGTCGAGGCGCACGAAGCCCGAGCGCCGCTGCTGGTCTTCCAGCTCGGAAATCCGCAACAAGCCACGAAACCGCGCCATCAGCGTGTCGGTCTCGGCGATCACCTGGTCCATTTGCAAGGCCTCGGGCGAGCCGTCCGGCGCTTGCTGCTGGATGCGATAAAGTTGGGCACGCAGACGCGTCAATGGGGTGCGCAGGTCATGGGCGATGTTGTCGCACACGCCCTTGACCTCATTCATCAAGCGTTCGATGCGCTCGAGCATGGCGTTGACGATCGCCGCGAGCATGTCCAGTTCATCACGTCGGCTCGACAGCGGCAGGCGATGGGTCAGGTCGCCGGCGACGATGGCTTCGGCACTGGCCTGCAGTTTGCGAATCCGCCGCAACGGTCGCCGGCGCAGCAGATGCCAGCCAGCGATGCCCGGCAGGATCGTCAGCGATACTCCCCAGAACAGCGCGTGCAAGATGATCCGCGTCACCGCGAACAGCGAGCCGTTGTCCCGGGCCAGGACCAGCCAGCGACCGTCCTGGGTCCGGGTCGCCACCGCGTCGCAGCTGTCGGAAGGCACGCCCGGTTCATCGGAATCGACGCAGCCGCCGAGCATGTGGATCTTGCCGTCCAGCGGCAGGTCAGCGGGAACGCGCTGGATCGGCCCGCTCAGATGGCGCAATTGCGGATCGAACAGGCCGTAGGCATCGACGCCGCGTTCGTCCAGCGTCAGGCTGGCCATGAGCGCGTCTTCCAGTTGATTGCCATGGATGCGGGCGAACAGGTGCTGGCGTTGCATCAAGGAGTGCTTGGCCAGGTTGTCGAGGTAGCCGAATACTTCGTAATACATGACCCCCATCAGAATCGCGCTCCAGATCACGAACAGCGAGCTGTACAGCGCCAGCAGACGGCTGCTGGAGGAGCGCCAGCCCTTAGCGGGGTTCAGCAATGACATAGCCGGAGCCCCGTACCGTGCGAATCAGCGGTTCCAGGCCCGGCGGGTCGATTTTCTTGCGCAGGCGGCCGATGTGGACATCGATCAGGTTGGTGCCGGGGTCGAAGTGATAGCCCCAGACTTCCTCGAAAATCATCATGCGCGAAAGAATCTGCCCACTGTTGCGCATCAGGAACTCCAGCAGCTTGTACTCGGTGGGCAGCAGGCTGAGCAGTTGGCCGTTGCGGCTGGCTTCGCGGCTGATCAGGTTCAGCTCCAGGTCGGCTACCCGCAGCACGGTTTCCGGCTCGCGGGTACCGTTGTTGCGTCGCAGCAGCACTTCGACCCGGGCGGCCATTTCGTCGGTGGCGAACGGCTTGGTCAGGTAGTCGTCGCCGCCGGCCCGCAGGCCACGCACACGCTCATCCACATCGGAAAGGGCGCTGATCATCAGGATCGGTGTGGCCACGCCCATGGTGCGCAGCGTGGTGACGATCACCAGGCCGTCGAGCTCGGGCAGCATGCGGTCGAGCGTGATCAGGTCGTAGTCGCCGCTGACCGCCCGTTCCAGGCCTTCGCGGCCGTTGTCGACCCAATCGACGTCCAGGCCGTTGCGGGTCAGCTCGGCGACGATTTCACGGGCGGTCACGGCGTCGTCTTCGATGGTCAGGATGCGGTTCATGGGCGGTACCGTGTTGGGAAGTTGGTGCTATTGCGCAGCATTCTGCCAAAGAATACCTGTCGGCTTTCTGAAAAAAAGTTCATGAGCCGACGAGCCGATTCGCTGGCCTGGATCAACACTTGGTCACAAATAATCCCTAACATAATTTTCTTGCGCACTATCATGTGGCGTCTGTTGCCCTGCTTTGGCGCACCGCCGCTGCCGGGTACTGATGCGAACCGGTGATGGTGTGCCGCAAGGAGCCGAGCCCCCACAGAATCTTCAAGGAAGAGCCGTATGATGCAACCTTCAGACCTTCTACGCCGAAAATTCGATATCCAGCCGCTGGCACAGGCCGATATGACGGTGCGCCTGGACGGGCAGGCTGTCAGTGCTGCCCACGGTGAAACCGTCCTCACCGTCATCCAGTCCCTGGGGCAACGCCAGGTGGCCCGCAACGACCACGACCAGATCAGCGGCGCCTACTGCGGCATGGGCGTGTGCCAATGCTGCCTGGTCAGGATCGACGGCCGCCACAAGCGCCGCGCCTGCCAGACCCTGGTACGCCCCGGCATGCAGATCGAAACCCGGGTCAACCGCATCACCGAAACGGAGGCGCCATGAGCCTCGATCCGGTGATTGTCGGCGGTGGGCCGGCGGGCATGGCCGCGGCCATTGAACTGGCCTCCCACGGCGTGCGCTGCACCTTGCTCGAAGAAGCGCCGCGCCTGGGTGGCGTGGTGTATCGCGGACCGTTACGCGATGGCGTGCGCCTGGATTACCTGGGCCCGCGCTACAGCGACGCCCTGGAGAAACTCCACGGTGAATTCCAGCAACACGCCGGCCTGATCGACGTGCGATTGAGCAGCCGGGTCATCGGTGCCGAAGGCTTCCGGGCGCTGATGCTGCTGGATGCCGACGAGCGCCTGGGCGAGGTCGCCTATTCCCATCTGGTCCTGGCGGCCGGTTGTCACGAACGCAGCGTGCCGTTTCCTGGCTGGACCCTGCCGGGCGTGATGATGCTCGGCGGCCTGCAATTGCAGATCAAGAGCGGTGTGGTCAAGCCGCCGAGCCCGGTGGTGATCGCTGGCACCGGTCCGTTGCTGCCACTGGTGGCTTGCCAACTGCACGCATCGGGCGTGGCGGTGGCGGGGGTGTATGAGGCCTGTGCGTTCGGCCGGATCGCCAAGGAAAGCCTGGCGTTGCTGAACAAGCCGCAACTGTTCCTCGACGGCCTGAGCATGCTGGCTTACCTCAAGCTCAAGCGCATTCCCGTGCGTTATGGCTGGGGCGTGGTGCAGGCTGACGGCGAGGGTGAGTTGAGCGTCGTTACCGTCGCGCCTTATTCCACGACCTGGGAACCCGACCTCAAACGCGCGGAACAGGTGCCGGCCCAGACGCTGGCGGTCGGCTACGGGTTTATCCCGCGGACTCAATTGAGCCAGCAGATGGGCCTGGAGCACGGTTTCAGCGACGACGGTTATTTGCGGGCCGTGTCCGATGCCTGGCAACAAAGCAGCGAAGCGCACATTCACCTGGCCGGCGACATGGGCGGGATTCGCGGCGGTGAAGCGGCCATGCTGAGTGGACGCATCGCGGCGCTGTCGATCCTGATGCAACGCAACGTGCTCGATCCGTCCACGGCCCTGGCGCACCGCGAACGCTACCAGGCGCAACTGGAGCGGATCATTCGCTTTCGCGCCGCCGTGGATCGCTACACCCAGCGTGGCGCCGGGCAAACCGCGTTGCCGGCCGCCGATACGGTGATCTGCCGCTGCGAGCACGCCACCCGCGCCGACATCGACCGGGCGCTGGAGCAAGGCGTGCAAGACATGGCCAGCCTGAAGATGCGCACCCGCGTGAGCATGGGCGATTGCCAGGGGCGGATGTGCGTCGGCTACTGCAGCGACCGCTTGCGCGAAGCCACCGGGCGTGCCGACGTGGGCTGGCTGCGACCGCGTTTCCCCATCGATCCGATTCCCTTTTCAGCGTTCCAGAATGTCGGCATGGAGGCCGTTTCCCATGATTAAGGATTATGACGTGGTCATCGCCGGTGGCGGTGTGATCGGGGCCTCCTGTGCCTATCAACTGTCCAAGCGCAAACACCTGAAGATCGCCCTGATCGACGCCAAGCGCCCCGGCAACGCGACCCGTGCCTCGGCAGGCGGACTGTGGGCCATTGGTGAGTCGGTGGGCCTGGGTTGCGGGGTGATTTTCTTTCGCATGATGTCGGCCAACCGCAAGCGCCAGACCCAGGGCGCCGCCGTGGCGGTGGATGCCAGTACGCCGCACATCCTGCCCCAGTCGTTCTTTGATTTCGCCTTGCAGTCCAACGCGATGTATCCGCAGTTGCACCGCGAATTGATCGACAACCACGGCATGGATTTCAAGTTCGAGGAGACCGGGCTCAAGTTCGTGATCTACGACGACGAAGACCGTTTGTACGCCGAGCACATCGTCGCCTGCATTCCTCACCTGGCGGACCAGGTGCGCTGGCTGGACCAGGCGGCCCTGCGTGAGGCGGAGCCGAGTGTCAGCCATGAAGCCCTGGGGGCGCTGGAGTTTCTCTGCGATCACCAGGTCAGTCCGTTCCGCCTGGCCGATGCCTACACCGAAGGCGCCCGGCAGAACGGTGTCGACCTGTTCTTCAACACCAGCGTGACCGAGGTGCTGCGCAGCGGCACGCGGGTGACAGGCGTGAAAACCGCCGAGGCGGGGACGTTCAACTGCCGGACCCTGATCAACGCGGCCGGTGCCTGGGCGGCGGACCTGAGTGAGCAGGCCACTGGCGTGCGGATTCCGGTCAAACCGGTCAAGGGGCAGATCCTGTTGACCGAGCGCATGCCGAAAATCCTCAACGGCTGCCTGACCACCAGCGACTGCTACGTGGCGCAGAAAGACAACGGTGAGATCCTCATTGGCAGCACCACCGAAGACAAAGGCTTCGACGTGACCACGACCTATCCCGAGATCGAAGGGCTGGTGCAAGGCGCGGTGCGCTGTATTCCGCAGTTGGTCGACATCAACCTGAAACGAACCTGGGCCGGCCTGCGCCCGGGGTCACCTGATGAATTGCCGATCCTGGGGCCGATGCGCGGGGTGGAAGGCTATCTCAATGCCTGCGGGCATTTCCGCACCGGCATCCTGACCTCGGCCATCACCGGGGTGCTGCTGGACAAGCTGGTGAACAACGAACCCTTGCCGCTGGACATCACCCCCTTCCTGGAAGATCGCTTCGAGGTGGCGCCGACAGTAAAGCCCCAGGAAATGGAACTGGCCTGAAGAAACTCGGTGAGGAACAAAAATCTCGCAGTCACCCGAAAACAAACTGTGTGCGCCTGTGGGGAGCCTGTGGGAGCAAAGCTTGCTCGCGATAGCGCTGGATCATCCAGCAACAATGTTGACTGGTATACCGCTATCGCGAGCAAGCTTTGCTCCCACAGGTACTCTGATTACCCCCAGGCTTTTTTGTTCACAGCCGGTTATTCCATCGGCGTACTGACAAACGCCTCCAACCCTTCGGCATAGGCGGTGAATGCGCTGATCAACGGGAAAGCCTTGCCTTGCACCTGGTCTGGCACCACCAGGTTGGTGAAGCTCCAGGCCACTGCCACGGTGATGCCGGCCTGATCGAGGGTGCCATCGGTGGTCAGTGGCTGTTTCACCAGTTCCTGTTCGAGCATGTCATAAGCCGCCGCCAGTTGGCCTTCCACGCGTTCAACCCAGGGGGCGTGCTGGATCTCCGTTGGCCGCAGGTTGCGTTCGTAGTAGATCTGCACCGACTTCTCGCACGCCGCCAGGGCCAATCCAATCAGGCGCAGTGCGCGCAGCCGTTGGCCAATGTCGGTCGGCATCAAGCTTTTCCCCGGGGCGGCCAAGGCCTCCAGGTAGTCGATGATCAACGTGGAATCCATCAGCACGTTGCCGTCGTCCAGTACCAGGGTCGGGGCCTTGACCACCGGGTTGATGCGCTGGAACTGTTCGAAATGCCTGAACACCGAAACGGAATCGTGCTCCAGGGCAACCCCCAGGCACTTGGCGGAAATGGCGACGCGTCTTACATAGGGCGAGTCCAGCATGCCGATCAGTTTCATGACTTCTCCTTGAGTAATCCTTTGCGGGCGTTAATCCTCGAACCCGACCTGTTCATGGATTTCATCGACCTTGAGTTCCAGTCGGTAAGCCACGGCGATGAACAACGCCTGGCACAGGCACAACGTGGCACTCAGGGAGCGGAAGGCGAACGAACTGCCTTCGTTGACCAGCAACACCGCGTTGGCCCGTTTGGCCAGGGGCGACAGGTTACTGTCGGTGATGATCAGGGTCTTGGCCTGGTGGTGCTGGGCAATGCGCAGGCAGTGCTGGGTTTCCTTGCCATAGGGCGTGAAGCTGATGGCGATGACCAGGTCGTTGGCGCGCACGCTGCGCATCTGCTCGCGGTAACTGCCCCCCAGGCCGGACACCAGGTGAATGCGTTTATTGGTGTGTTGCAGGTTGTAGACCAGGTAATCGGCGACCGCGAACGAGCGGCGCACACCCACCACGTAGATGTTGTCGGCGTTGACCACCAGGTCCACGGCCTTTTCGAACGCCTGGTCGTCCAGCTCCAACCCCAGTCGCTCGATGCCCGACAGGGTCGCGTTGACGCACTCGCGGGCCAGGTCGCCGCCGCTGGCCTTCTGCGACTTGTTGGCGATCATGCTGCGGATGCGCTGCTGGTAGTTCTGCACCGGCGTGGTCTTGTGGGTGTAGGCCTCGCGGAACAACGCCTGCATTTCGCTGAACCCGCTGAAGCCGAAGCGCTGGGAAAACCTGACGATGGCCGAGGGGTGCACTTCGCATTCCCGGGCGATGTCGCTGATGCGGTCGACCATGATCCGGTCGCTCTGCTGGCTCATGTAGCTGGCGATGCGTTTGAGCTGGCGCGGCAGGCTTTCGTATTCATCGGTGATCAGTTGCAGCAGGCGCTCGGCATTGATCGGTGGGCTCGAGAGGGCGGGTTCGGACGCGCTCTCGGACGGCGCCGGCAGATCATCAGGGCGGGTCATAGAAAATCCTTCTGGCTTGTTCTTATAGGGCGGCCCGAAAAAAGGCCGGCCCTCGACAATAGGTTGGCTGGTCGCAGTCTACAGCGTAGGCGCAGGGAAAATCATGGGCGGACAAATGTTGCAGCATCTGCTGAAACGATGCACTGCGCCTGGCTCGCTTTGCTCATAGCGTATTGGAAAAAATATTCCACGTAAAAAATTTATAGAATAATTATTGATTATTGCGCGCCGCTCGTTTTAGTCTGCATTCACCAACAGCGCTGGCGTCGATTTTGGCGACAAGCGCAGGCTGATAAAAATAACAGGAGCCAGCATGGGCCAGACTCGTTTTGCCAGTGGGCGTCAATTGGATGTGATCTGCCTGGGACGCCTGGGCGTCGACCTTTACGCGCAGCAAGTCGGCGCGCGCCTGGAAGATGTCGCAAGCTTCGCCAAGTACCTGGGCGGTTCGTCGGCCAACATCGCTTTCGGCACGGCACGCCTGGGGCTCCGGTCGGCGATGCTGAGCCGGGTAGGGGACGACCACATGGGCCGCTTCCTGGTGGAATCCCTGGCACGTGAAGGCTGCGATGTCAGTGGCATCAAGGTCGATTCCGAACGCCTGACGGCCATGGTCCTGCTGGGGATCAAGGACCGGGAAACCTTTCCCCTGGTGTTCTACCGGGAAAACTGCGCCGACATGGCGTTGCGCGCCGAAGACATCGACGAAGCCTTCATTGCCTCCAGCAAGGCGCTGCTGATCACCGGCACGCATTTCTCTACCGATGGCGTCTACAAGGCCAGTACCCAGGCGCTGGATTACGCTGAGAAACACAACGTCAAATGCGTGTTGGACATCGATTATCGACCAGTGCTCTGGGGGCTGGCGGGCAAGGCCGATGGGGAAACCCGTTTTGTGGCCGACCAGAAGGTCAGCCAGCATGTGCAAGGCATCCTGCCGCGTTTCGACCTGATCGTTGGCACCGAAGAAGAATTCCTCATCGCTGGCGGCAGCGAAGATCTGCTGACCGCGCTGCGCACCGTGCGCTCGCTGACGGCGGCGACCCTGGTGGTCAAGCTTGGCCCGCAAGGTTGCACGGTGATTCATGGCGCCATTCCCGCCCGCCTTGAAGACGGCGCCCTTTACCCTGGTGTCCGGGTCGAGGTCTTGAATGTACTGGGCGCCGGTGATGCATTCATGTCGGGGTTCCTCGCCGGCTGGCTGCAGGACGCCAGCGATGAGCGCTGCTGTCAGTTGGCCAATGCCTGCGGCGGCCTGGTGGTGTCGCGTCATGCCTGTGCCCCGGCGATGCCGACCCGGGCCGAGCTCGACTATTTATTCAAGAGCCCGGTGCCGATTACCCGTCCGGACCAGGATGCCGTGCTGCAACGACTGCATCAGGTCAGCGTGCCCCGCAAGACCTGGAAACAACTGTTCATCTTTGCGTTCGACCATCGCTGGCAACTGGTGGAACTGGCGCAGAAGGGCGGCCGCGACCTGAGCTGCATTGGTGACCTCAAGCAATTGTTCATCCAGGCGGTGGAGCGGGTCGAAGCCGACCTGCAACGCCAAGGCGTCGAGGCCGACGTCGGTCTGCTGGCTGACCAGCGCTTCGGCCAGGACTCGCTGAACGCTGCCACCGGACGTGGCTGGTGGGTGGCGCGGCCGGTGGAAGTGCAGGGCTCGCGGCCACTGGCGTTCGAACACGGGCGCTCCATTGGCAGCAATCTGATCGCCTGGCCACAGGAACAGATCATCAAGTGCCTGGTGCAATTTCACCCTGACGACGAACCACTGCTGCGCCTGGAGCAGGAAGCGCAATTGATGGGCTTGTACAAGGCGTCCCAGGTCAGCGGCCATGAATTGCTGCTGGAAGTCATTCCGCCCAAGGATCATCCGTCACCCCACCCGGACGTGCTCTATCGCGCCCTCAAGCGCCTCTACAACCTGGGTATTTTCCCGGCGTGGTGGAAGATCGAGGCCCAGAGCGCGGAGGAATGGAAACAGCTCGATGAGCTGATCCAGCACCGCGACCCGTATTGCCGTGGCGTGGTCCTGCTGGGCCTCAACGCCCCGGCCGCCGCCCTGGCCGAAGGCTTCCGCCAGGCCAGCCAGAGCACCACCTGCCGCGGTTTTGCCGTGGGCCGCACGATCTTCCAGGAACCGAGCCGGGCCTGGCTGGCTGGGGAAATCGATGATGAAACGCTGATCCGGCAGGTGCAGGGCAGGTTTGTGGAATTGATCGAGGCGTGGCGCAGTGCCCGTGCTTGATGGATGTTGCGCCGGCTCTTGTGGCGAGGGGATTTATCCCCGCTGGGCTGCGAAGCGGCCCCTTAAAGGTTTAATTCAATTTGCCTGACACACCGAGCTGCTGGGTTTGGGGCTGCTTCGCAGCCCAGCGGGGATAAATCCCCTCGCCACAATAAGTATTCCAAACGGTTTTCGATATTCAGTTTGAAAACAATAAAAGGTGCAGCCATGCCCGCTATTCGAATTGGCATCAACCCGATTTCCTGGAGCAACGATGACTTGCCGTCGTTGGGCGGCGAGACGCCGTTGAGCACGGCGCTGAGCGAGGGCAAGGAAATCGGCTACGAAGGTTTTGAACTCAACGGCAAATTCCCCAAGGACGCCAAGGGTGTCGGCGATGTGCTGCGTCCTTATGACCTGGCGCTGGTCTCCGGCTGGTATTCCAGCCGCCTGGCCCGGCGTTCGGCGGCTGAGGAAATCGACGCCATCGCCAGCCACGTCGAGCTGCTGGCACAGAACGGCGCCAACGTGCTGGTCTATGGTGAAGTCGCCGATTCCATTCAAGGCCAACGCATTTCACTGATCGAGCGGCCGCGTTTCCATACGGATGAAGCCTGGCAAGCCTACGCCGACAAGCTCACCGAGCTGGCGCGCTTCACCTTGTCCCGGGGCGTGCGCCTGGCCTATCACCACCACATGGGCGCCTATGTCGAGTCACCCGCGGACATCGACAAGCTGATGGCCCTGACCGGCAGCGAAGTGGGCCTGCTGTTCGACTCGGGCCACTGCTACATGGGCGGTGGCGAACCGTTGCAGGTGCTGCGCAAGCACATCGAGCGAGTCTGCCATGTGCACTTCAAGGACGTGCGCAAACCGGTGGTGCAACTGGCGCGCAATAACCTGTGGAGTTTTCCCGACTGCATCATCAACGGCACCTTCACCGTGCCGGGGGACGGCGACATCGACTTCGCCGCGTTGCTCGACGTGCTTCTGGCCGCCGATTACCAAGGCTGGCTGGTGGTGGAAGCCGAGCAGGACCCTGCCGTAGCACCGAGTTATGCCTACGCCAAGAAGGGCTACGACACCCTGCGTGCCTTGCTGCAAGAAAGGAGCCCGTCATGAGCCTGTTGATCAAGAGCCATGCCAGCGGCCGGACCATGGTCCAGTTGCCGGCAGGTGAGCTGGAATACGTCGGGTTCGCCGCCTACCGCCTGAGCCTCGGTGAAACCCTACCGGTGGCCGCCGGTGACAAGGAATTGTGCCTGGTGCTGCTCAGCGGCCGTATCAGCCTCAAGGGCGAAGCGCCGGGGCAGGGCGCTTTCCATTGGGACAACCTCGGTGATCGCCAGTCGGTGTTCGAGGACAAGTCACCCTATGCCGCTTACCTGCCGCCCGGCAGTCAGGCCCAGGTCACCGCGTTGAGCGATGTGCAGATTGCCGTGTGCGCCGCGCCGGGTTCTGCGCAAAACAGTTATGCCCCACGGCTGATCCGCCCGGACAGCATGAAGCGCAGCGTGCGCGGCAAGGGCGCCAACACCCGCTATGTCTGCGACATCCTGCCCGACAGCGAACCGGCCCATTCGCTGCTGGTGGTGGAAGTGCGCACACCGTCGGGGCACTCCTCGAGCTACCCGCCGCACAAGCACGACACCGACGACCTGCCGCACCAGAGCTTCCTGGAAGAAACCTATTACCACCAGGTCAACCCGTCCCAAGGCTTCGTGTTCCAGAGGGTCTACACCGACGACCGCAGCATCGACCAGGCCATGGCCGTGGAGAACAGCGACCTGGTGGTGGTGCCCAAGGGCTATCACCCGGTCAGCGTGCCCTACGGTTACGAGTCGTATTACCTGAACGTCATGGCCGGCCCGAAGCGGGTCTGGCAGTTCCATAACGATCCGCAGCACAGCTGGCTGCTGGACCTCTGATTTCCAACATTCGCACGGAGAACAAGAACAATGAGTGACGCCCCGGTAGTAGGCCATTACCTCAACGGCCACGTGCAGGACCGCGACAGCACGCGTTTCAGCAATGTCTTCAACCCGGCCACCGGTGCGGTGCAGGCCCGGGTGGCCCTGGCCGAGCCGGGCACCGTCGACGCGGCAGTGGCCTCGGCGCTGGCGGCGTTCCCGGCCTGGTCCGAGCAGTCGTCATTGCGCCGTTCGCGGGTGATGTTCAAGTTCAAGGAACTGCTGGACCGGCACCACGACGAACTGGCGCAGATCATCAGCCGTGAACACGGCAAGGTGCTGTCCGACGCCCACGGCGAAGTCACCCGCGGCATCGAGATCGTCGAGTACGCCTGCGGTGCGCCGAACCTGCTCAAGACCGATTTCAGCGACAACATCGGCGGCGGCATCGACAACTGGAATCTGCGCCAGCCCCTGGGCGTTTGCGCCGGGGTCACGCCGTTCAATTTCCCGGTGATGGTGCCGTTGTGGATGATTCCCCTGGCGCTGGTTGCCGGCAACTGCTTCATCCTCAAGCCTTCGGAGCGCGATCCCTCCGCCAGCCTGCTGATGGCCCGGTTGCTGACCGAAGCCGGCTTGCCGGACGGAGTGTTCAACGTGGTCCAGGGCGACAAGGTGGCGGTGGATGCGCTGTTGCAGCACCCGGACATCGAAGCGATTTCCTTTGTCGGCTCCACGCCGATTGCCGAGTACATCCACCAGCAGGGCACGGCACACGGCAAGCGCGTGCAGGCCCTGGGCGGGGCCAAGAACCACATGATCGTCATGCCTGACGCCGACCTCGACCAGGCGGCGGATGCCCTGATCGGCGCCGCCTACGGTTCGGCCGGCGAGCGCTGCATGGCGATTTCCATCGCTGTGGCAGTGGGCGACGTGGGCGATGAATTGATTGCCAAGCTGTTACCCCGCATCGACCAACTGAAGATCGGCAACGGCCAGCAGCCCGGCACCGACATGGGGCCGCTGGTCACCGCCGAGCACAAGGCCAAGGTCGAAGGTTTCATCGACGCCGGCGTGGCCGAGGGCGCTCGGCTGATCGTCGATGGCCGTGGTTTCAAGGTGCCCGGGGCCGAGCAGGGCTTCTTTGTCGGCGCGACGCTGTTCGACCAGGTCACCGCCGAGATGAGCATCTACCAGCAGGAGATCTTCGGCCCGGTGCTGGGGATTGTTCGCGTACCGGATTTCGCCACGGCGGTGGCGCTGATCAACGCCCATGAGTTCGGCAACGGCGTGTCGTGCTTCACCCGTGACGGCGGCATTGCCCGGGCGTTCGCCCGCAATATCAAGGTTGGCATGGTCGGCATCAATGTACCGATTCCGGTGCCCATGGCCTGGCATTCCTTTGGCGGCTGGAAGCGTTCGTTGTTCGGCGATCACCATGCCTACGGCGAAGAAGGCCTGCGCTTCTACAGTCGCTACAAAAGCGTGATGCAGCGCTGGCCCGACAGCATCGCCAAGGGGCCTGAATTCAGCATGCCGACTGCCCAATAACTCATTTTTGAATGACTGCCGGAGGGAGAACAACAATGAACAAGCCCCTGCGTTTTGCCTTGAACCGAATGGTTGCGCCACGCCTGTCACTGCCCGCTTTCATCGACCTGGCCCTGGCGTTGAAAACCGACGCCATCGAGATCCGCAACGATCTGAAGGGCGTCGAGATCGAAGACGGTATGCCGCCGGCCCGGGTGCGCGAGTTGTGCGAGGCGCGCGGCATCAAGGTGCTGTCGATCAACGCCCTGTATCCTTTTGACGTGTGGAACGAAGAGCGTCGTGCCCAGGCCGTGCGGTTGGCCGATTACGCCCGCGAATGCGGCGCCGAGGGCCTGGTGATGTGCCCGCTCAACGACCGCGCCGACCCGCGCAGCGAGGCTGAACGCGCGGCTGGGCTGCGTACAGCCCTCAGTGAACTGGCGCCGATCCTGCGCGCCTTTGGCATCTACGGGTTCATCGAGCCCCTGGGTTTCGAAGAGTGCTCGTTGCGCCGCAAGCGCACGGCGGTGGAAGCGATCAAGAGCATTGGCGGGCTGGATGTGTTCCGCCTGGTGCATGACACCTTTCACCATCATTTGGCCGGTGAACAGGAGTTCTTTCCCGAGCTGACCGGGCTGGTGCACATCTCCGGTGTCGAGGATGCCCAGGCGCCGCTGGCGACGATCCGTGACGGCCACCGGGTGCTGGTGGGCGCGGCCGACATCCTCGGCAACGCTGCGCAGATCGAGGCGCTGCGGGCCGGTGGCTACGAGGGCTACCTGTCCTTCGAGCCGTTCGCCGAGAGCGTCCATGACCTGGCCGACATCCGCCAGGCGTTGGGGGCGAGCATGAACCACTTGCAGAGCTCACAGGCATGACCCCGTTATCGACCTGATGAAGATCCCCTTGTGGGAGCGGGCTTGCTCGCGAAGGCGGCAGTACATCCAACATTGATGTCGACTGACATGCCGCTTTCGCGAGCAAGCCCGCTCCCACAGGGGATTGAGCAAACCGCCAAATTTGCATTCCAGACAAGGTGCAAGCATGACCACAACACGACTGACCATGGCCCAGGCCCTGGTGAAATTCCTCGATAACCAGTACATCGAAGTCGATGGCGTCCAGAGCAAGTTCGTCGCCGGGGTGTTTACCATTTTCGGCCACGGCAACGTGCTGGGCCTGGGCCAGGCGCTGGAGCAGGACAGCGGCGACCTGGTGGTTCATCAGGGCCGCAACGAGCAGGGCATGGCCCATGCCGCCATCGGGTTTGCCAAGCAGCATCTGCGGCGCAAGATCTACGCCTGCAGCTCGTCGGTCGGCCCCGGTGCGGCGAACATGCTGACCGCCGCCGCCACCGCGACGGCCAATCGCATTCCGTTGCTGCTGTTGCCCGGCGATGTCTACGCCAGTCGCCAGCCAGATCCGGTGCTGCAGCAGATCGAACAGTTCCACGACCTGAGTATCAGCACCAACGATGCCTTCAAGGCCGTGAGCAAATACTGGGATCGCATCAACCGCCCCGAGCAATTGATGACCGCCGCGATCCATGCGATGCGCGTACTGACCGATCCGGCCGAAACCGGCGCGGTGACCCTGGCCTTGCCCCAGGACGTGCAGGCCGAAGCCTACGATTACCCGGATTACTTCCTGCAAAAACGTGTGCACCGCATCGACCGCCGCCCGGCCACCGAAGCGATGCTCAGCGATGCCCTGGCGCTGCTCAAGGGCAAGCGCCAGCCGTTGATCATCTGTGGCGGCGGTGTGCGCTACTCCGGCGCCAACGCCGCGTTGCAGGCCTTTGCCGAGCGCTTCGACATTCCGTTCGCCGAGACCCAGGCCGGCAAGAGCGCGGTGGTCTCCAGTCACCCGCTGAACGTCGGTGGCATCGGTGAAACCGGTTGCCTGGCGGCGAACCTGCTGGCCAAGAAAGCCGACTTGATCATCGGCATCGGCACCCGCTACAGCGATTTCACCACCGCGTCGAAATGGCTGTTCCAGCACCCGGATGTGCAGTTCCTCAATCTCAACATCAGCCCGTGCGATGCCTTGAAACTCGACGGCGTGCAACTGCTGGCGGACGCCCGTTCGGGGCTGGAAGCGCTGTCCGCCGCGATGGGCGACTATCGCGCCGAATGGGGCGGACAGATCGCCGATGCCAAGGCCCAGCTCGACGCCGAAGTGGACCGGATCTATCAGGCAGATTTCCAGACCGAGGATTTTGTCCCGGAAATCAACGATCACATGGACCCGGCGGTGTTTCGCGAATTCATCGAACTCACCGGTTCCTGCCTGACCCAGAGCCGCGTGCTCGGCACCCTCAACCAGACCCTGGCGGATGACGCCATCATCGTCGCCGCCGCCGGTAGCCTGCCCGGCGATTTGCAGCGCAGTTGGCGCAGCAAGGGCGTGAATACCTATCACGTCGAGTACGGTTATTCGTGCATGGGCTATGAGGTGAATGCGGCGCTGGGGGTGAAACTCGCCGAGCCCGACAAAGAGGTCTACGCCCTGGTGGGTGACGGCTCCTACATGATGCTGCACTCGGAATTGGCGACCTCGATCCAGGAACGCCGCAAGATCAATGTGGTGCTGCTGGACAACATGACCTTCGGGTGCATCAACAACCTGCAAATGGAACACGGCATGGACAGCTTCGGCACCGAGTTCCGCTTCCGCAACCCGGACACCGGCAAGCTCGACGGCGGTTTTGTGCCGGTGGACTTCGCCATGAGCGCCGCGGCCTACGGTTGCAAGACCTACAAGGTCAAGACCCTCGACGAACTGCATGCGGCCCTGGCCGATGCGCGGCGCCAGAGCGTCTCGACGCTGATCGACATCAAGGTCCTGCCCAAGACCATGATCCACAAATACCTGTCGTGGTGGCGGGTTGGCGTGGCGCAAGTCTCCACCAGCGCCCGCACCGATGCGGTCGCCAAGACCCTCAATGAACGACTGGCCAAGGCCCGTCAATACTGATTGCCCCAACCCTACGAAAGGAGTTCTCTACATGTCTTTGAAGCTGGGCGTCATCGGCACCGGGGCCATCGGCCAGGACCATATCCGTCGTTGCAGCCAGACCTTGCTCAACAGCCAGGTGGTGGCGGTGACCGACATCAACCTGCAACAAGCGGCCAAGGTCGTTGCCGATCTGAAGTTGACCGCCGAGGTCTACCCCGACGGTCATGCATTGATCAAGGCGCCGGACGTGGAAGCGATCCTCGTCACCTCCTGGGGCCCGAGCCACGAAGAATTCGTGCTGGCGGCGATTGCGGCGGGCAAACCGGTGTTCTGTGAAAAGCCCCTGGCGGTCACGGCCGAAGGCTGCCGCAAGATCGTCGAGGCCGAAGTGGCCCACGGCAAGCGCCTGGTGCAGGTTGGCTTCATGCGCCCGTACGATGAAGGTTATCGGGCACTGAAAGCGGTGATCGACAGCGGCCAGATCGGCGAACCGCTGATGCTGCATTGCGCCCACCGCAACCCGAGCGTGGGCGAAAACTACAAGACCGACATGGCGATCACCGACACCTTGATCCATGAGCTGGATGTGTTGCGCTGGCTGCTGGCCGATGACTATGTGTCGGTGCAGGTGGTGTTTCCGCGCAAGACCAGCAAGGCCCTGGCCCACTTGCGCGATCCGCAGATCGTCCTGCTGGAAACCGCCCGGGGCACGCGCATCGATGTGGAAGTGTTCGTCAACTGCCAGTACGGCTACGACATCCAGTGCGAAGTGGTGGGGGAGACCGGCATCGCCAAGCTCCCGGAACCGTCCCAGGTGCAACTGCGCAGTGGCGCCAAGTTGTCCAATGCGATCCTGATGGACTGGAAGGACCGTTTCATCGCAGCCTACGACGTCGAATTGCAGGCCTTCATCGACGGCGTGCGCGCCGGGCAGGTGGGCGGGCCGTCGGCCTGGGATGGTTTTGCCGCAGCGGTGGCGGCGGATGCCTGTGTGGCAGCGCAGCAGAGTGGGCAGATCGTCAAGGTCGACCTGCCCGAGCGCCCGCGTTTCTACGGCTGACCACATTTCTCCTTTTGGGATGCGGTCAAATTGTGGGAGCGAGCCTGCTCGCTCCCACAGGGGATCTGTTGTGAGCAGAGTTCCCGCAGTTACCCGAGAACAAACTGTGGGAGCTGAGCTTGCTCGCGATGGCGGTGGATCAGCTTGCATTGATGCTGAATGTGCCGCCGCCATCGCGAGCAAGCTCAGCTCCCACAGGGATTGCACTCATTCAGTGATCAACAAGGAGTTTTCATGCGAATCGGACTAGTGGGCTACGGCAAGGGTGGGCGGTTCTTTCACGCGCCGCTGATCAGCAGTCTGCCCGGGGCTACGTTCGTCGGCGTGGTGACCCGGTCCGCTGAACGGCGCCAGCAACTGGCGAGTGATTATCCGCACGTCCAAGCCTTTGACTCCCTCGAACAACTGGTCGCAGCGGGCGTTGATGCGGTGGTGGTGTCCACACCGCTGGACGGTCGCCCGGCCATTGTGCTGCAAGCCATCGAACTCGGCGTGACGGTGGTCAGCGACAAGCCTTTTGCCTGGGATGCAGCCCAGGCCGAGGCGCTGGTGCTGGCCGCCGAACGCCGCAACGTGCCACTGAGCGTGTACCAGAACCGCCGCTGGGATTCGGATTTCCTGACCCTGCGCAAGCTGCTGGCGTCCGGCGCCCTGGGGCAGGTCATTCGTTTTGAATCCAGCGTCGAGCGCTATTCGCCGACCTCGGTCGGCAAAGGCAGCGGTGGCGGGTTCCTGCGCGACTTGGGCAGCCACCTGGTGGACCAGGCGCTGCAACTGTTCGGACCGGTGGCGCGGGTCTACGCCGAGCTGGACTACCGCCAGCCCGACCAGGTGTTCGACAACGGCTTCTTCCTGTCCTTGACCCATGCCTGCGGCGTGATTTCCCACTTGAGCGGCAACTGTGTGCAGAGCGCAGCGCGCCCGCGCTTTCGGGTCAACGGCACCCAGGGCTGCTATACCGTCGAAGGCTTGGACGGGCAAGAGGCCCAGGCATTGGCGGGCTTGAGCCCGGCGACCGAGGGCGAACGCTGGGGCGCTGAAGAACATCGGCGCTGGGGCTGGTTCGAACACGGCACCGAGCGCGAGCGGGTGACCTCGGAGCGTGGCTGCTGGCTGGCGTTCTACCAACAGCTGCAAACCGCATTGCAGGGCGCTGGCCCGCTGCCGGTGGAGGCCCGTGATGCACTGGCGACCACGCGCATCCTTGATGCTGCCCGGCAGAGTGCCGAGCAGGGCGAAGTGGTGCGGTTGTCCACGCCTGTCGGCCATGGAATAAAAAACGAATAAAATTCTAAAATGAGTTGATATGGAAAATATTTTCCAATAAAGTCGATTCCAGGTTACCGACAATCCTGTCTGTCTCCCGCCAAGCCAGCCTTGAACGGACGATAGACGAAACAAAAACAAGAAACACAGCTAGGTACCGTCGATGAAAACCTTCAGCCGCTCTGCGTTTCACCTGTCACATCTGCTGCGCCTGTCCGCAGTCCTTCCCCTGTTCGAATTCCTGTGTATCCAGCGTAACGGCGCCATGGTGTGTTGCATGCCCGGCGCGCCCATCGTGCGCTTGCCCCGTTCCTGATCCGTCACGCCTTATCCATAAAACCAACAAAAAAGTGGAGAAAGACCGTTCATGAAGACCAAGACCCGTATCGCCTCGCTGGCCCTGTCGTTGATGCTCACCAGCGGCGCTGCCCTGGCGGACCTGAAGATCGGCGTCAGCATGTCCCAGTTCGATGACACCTGGTTGACGTACCTGCGCGAATCCATGGACAAGAAAGCCAAGTCCCTGCCGGACGGCGTCACCCTGCAGTTCGAAGACGCGCGCAGTGACGTGGTCAAGCAGCTGAGCCAGGTGGAAAGCTTCATCAGCCAGAAGGTCGACGCGCTCATCGTCAACCCGGTGGACACCGCCGCGACCCAGCGCATCACCAAGGCCGCCGTGGCCGCCGGTATCCCACTGGTGTACGTCAACCGCCGCCCGGACGATCCGAAGTTGCCAGAAGGCGTGGTCACCGTGGCCTCCGATGACCTGGAAGCCGGGCGCATGCAGATGCAATACCTGGCCGACAAGATGGGCGGCAAGGGCGACATCGTGATCCTGCTGGGCGACCTGGCCAACAACTCCACCGCCAACCGCACCAAGGGCGTCAAGGAGGTGCTGGCCAAATACCCCAACATCAAGATCGAGCAGGAACAGACCGGTACCTGGTCCCGGGACAAGGGCATGACCCTGGTCAACGACTGGCTGACCCAGGGTCGCGATTTCAATGCCGTGGTGTCCAACAACGACGAGATGGCCATCGGCGCCGCCATGGCCCTCAAGCAAGCGGGCACCAAGAAGGGCAGCGTATTGATTGCCGGGGTCGATGGCACACCGGACGGCTTGAACGCGATCAAGAAAGGCGACATGGCGGTCTCGGTGTTCCAGGACGCCAAGGGCCAGGCCGATGGATCGATCGATACAGCCGTGAAAATGGTCAAGAAACAACCGGTCGAACAGTCCGTCTGGGTGCCGTATCGCCTGATCACGCCGGAAAACGTCGATCAGTTCAAGTGACGTTTGACGCACCGGTCCCACCACAACAATAAACAGGCAAGGTTGCAACGCCGATCTTGCCGAGGGAGTACCTGATCATGTTCGCTTCAGCGACTGCTTCGAGCGCCCCGGCGATGACTTTCCGGCCGGACGTAATACCTGATGAACCGTATCTGCTGGAAGTCGTCAATGTCAGCAAAGGCTTTCCCGGCGTGGTGGCCCTGTCCGATGTACAACTGCGGGTACGCCCCGGTTCCGTACTGGCCCTGATGGGCGAGAACGGTGCGGGCAAATCCACCTTGATGAAAATCATCGCCGGTATCTACCAGCCGGACGCTGGCGAACTGCGCCTGCGCGGCAAGCCGGTGACGTTCGACACGCCGCTGGCGGCCTTGCAGGCCGGCATCGCGATGATCCATCAGGAACTGAACCTGATGCCCCACATGAGCATCGCCGAGAACATCTGGATCGGCCGCGAGCAGCTCAACGGCCTGCACATGGTCGACCATGGCGAAATGCATCGCTGCACCGCCCGGCTGTTGGAGCGCCTGCGCATCAACCTCGACCCTGAGGAGCAAGTGGGCAACCTGAGCATTGCCGAGCGGCAGATGGTGGAGATTGCCAAGGCCGTGTCCTACGACTCCGACATCCTGATCATGGACGAGCCGACCTCGGCCATTACCGAGACCGAAGTCGCCCACCTGTTCTCGATCATTGCCGACCTCAAGTCCCAGGGTAAGGGCATCATCTACATCACCCACAAGATGAACGAAGTGTTCGCCATCGCTGATGAAGTGGCGGTGTTTCGCGACGGCGCCTACATCGGCCTGCAACGGGCCGACAGCATGGATGGCGACAGCCTGATTTCGATGATGGTCGGGCGCGAACTGAGCCAGTTGTTCCCGGTGCGCGAGCAACCCATCGGCGAATTGGTGCTGTCGGTGCGCGACCTGAGCCTGGACGGCATCTTCAAAGGCGTGTCCTTCGACCTGCGTGCCGGGGAGATCCTGGGCATCGCCGGGTTGATGGGCTCGGGCCGGACCAACGTGGCCGAGGCGATTTTCGGCGTGACCCCAAGCACCGGCGGCGAAATCCTGCTGGACGGCCAACCGGTGCGCATCAGCGACCCGCACATGGCCATCGAGAAAGGCTTCGCGCTGTTGACCGAGGACCGCAAGCTCAGTGGCCTGTTCCCGTGCCTGTCGGTGCTGGAAAACATGGAGATGGCCGTGCTGCCCCATTACGTGGGCAACGGCTTCATCCAGCAGAAAGCCCTGCGCGCCTTGTGTGAGGACATGTGCAAGAAACTGCGGGTCAAGACCCCGTCGCTGGAGCAGTGCATCGACACGTTGTCTGGCGGCAACCAGCAGAAAGCGCTGCTGGCCCGCTGGCTGATGACCAACCCGCGGATCCTGATCCTCGACGAGCCGACCCGTGGCATCGACGTCGGCGCCAAGGCCGAGATCTACCGACTGATTGCCTTCCTCGCCAGCGAAGGCATGGCGGTTATCATGATTTCCTCGGAGCTGCCGGAAGTACTGGGCATGAGCGACCGGGTCATGGTGATGCACGAAGGCGACCTGATGGGCACCCTCGACCGCAGCGAAGCGACCCAGGAACGAGTCATGCAATTGGCTTCAGGCCTGTCCTGATGCCCGTCAGTCCAGATAAAAAAGGTGAATGGTTATGAACGCGATACTGGAAAACAAACCCGCGGCCGCACCGGCCAGGGCGCGCCGGCGACTGCCGACGGAACTGAGTATCTTCCTGGTGCTGATCGGCATCGGCCTGGTCTTCGAAATGTTCGGCTGGATCATGCGCGACCAGAGTTTCCTGATGAACTCCCAGCGCCTGGTGCTGATGATCCTGCAAGTGTCGATCATCGGTCTGCTGGCCATCGGCGTGACCCAGGTGATCATCACCACCGGTATCGACCTGTCGTCCGGCTCGGTGCTGGCGCTGTCGGCGATGATTGCCGCCAGCCTGGCCCAGACTTCTGACTTCGCCCGGGCGGTGTTTCCCTCCTTGACGGACTTGCCGGTGTGGATACCGGTGGTGGCGGGGCTCGGGGTAGGGCTGCTGGCCGGGGCGATCAACGGCAGCATCATCGCCATGACCGGTATTCCGCCGTTCATTGCCACCCTCGGCATGATGGTCTCGGCCCGTGGCCTGGCGCGCTACTACACCGAAGGCCAACCGGTGAGCATGCTGTCCGATTCCTATACCGCCATTGGGCATGGCGCGATGCCGGTGATCATCTTCCTGGTGGTAGCAGTGATCTTCCACATCGCCCTGCGCTACACCAAGTATGGCAAGTACACCTATGCCATCGGCGGCAACATGCAGGCGGCGCGTACCTCGGGCATCAACGTCAAGCGCCACCTGGTGATCGTCTACAGCATTGCCGGGTTGCTGGCCGGGTTGGCCGGCGTGGTGGCCTCGGCGCGGGCGGCGACCGGGCAGGCGGGCATGGGCATGTCCTATGAACTGGACGCGATTGCCGCGGCCGTGATCGGCGGCACCAGCCTGGCAGGCGGGGTGGGGCGCATTACCGGCACCGTGATCGGCGCGCTGATCCTTGGGGTGATGGCCAGCGGCTTTACCTTCGTCGGGGTCGATGCCTACATCCAGGACATCATCAAGGGGCTGATCATCGTGGTGGCGGTGGTCATCGACCAGTACCGCAACAAGCGCAAACTCAAGCGCTGATACCCGGGAAGTTGCGACAAAGCGCCACGCCTGACCCGCGTGGCGTTGCCATTTGTCTTCTTAATACAGCTATTGCACCGAATTTCTTGTTATAAACGCACTCCGATGACTGCCAAAAGCCTGTCAGAGAACATTTGAAGGGGTTGTCGGACATTTTCCCTATGTTTTCAGTTGCTGAGGCCTCGACTCGGCCTTAGACTGCCGCCCCTCGTAAATTGAGTGCCGGGTGGCGCTTGGAATAGACGGCGCCTTCCTGATGAGCGTGGCAGCTGCGCTGCGGGACGCTCCATAATTCGCCTTAATGCACGTTTTTTTATAGAGATATCAATGACAAAGGAAAAGTTGCTGGCCATGCCGGCGGATGACTACATGAATGCCGAGCAGCTGGCTTTCTTCACCAAGCTGTTGCAGAACATGAAGGTCGAAACCCACGAGCGCATCGAACAGAACCGAATCGCCATTGAGAGCCTGGACACCCCGGCTGACCCGGCGGACGCTGCTTCCGTAGAAGAAGAGCGTACCTGGCTGGTCAATGCCATCGATCGCGACCAGCGCATGCTGCCTCAGTTGGAGCAAGCCCTGGACCGCATCAACGACGACAGCTTCGGCTGGTGCGACGACAGTGGCGAGGCTATTGGCCTCAAGCGCCTGCTGATCAGCCCGACCACCAAATACTGCATCGAAGCCCAGGAACGTCACGAACAGATCGACAAGCACCAGCGTCAGGCCTGATTCGCGTTTTCCAACAAAAGATCGCGACCTTTTGACGAAGGCCGCGATCTTTTGCTTTCGCCCGTGCTCGTTCGTCTACTCCCGTTGATCTGCTGCAAGAACGCGACTAATGGACCATGGATAATGGCTCGGTAGTGGCGTTTAATGCGCTCATAACAACGAGAGTGTGGGTGACGAACATGGCGACAGACGGAACGCTGGCGGGTGCGGTGCCGGCCTCGGTACCTGAGACAAAAAGCGCGGCGCGCTGGCTGACGCCGACCTTGCAGAGTCTCGCCCTGGCCTTGCTGCTGTGTGGCATGGCCCTGGGCGGCTGGTCGCTGTACCTGGGCCTGCCGCTGGTCATGCTCATCGTCTGGTTACCGCGCCTGCGTTCGCGCGTGGCCGCGGCGCCCGCACCCGCGACCGACACACTGGCCGAGCTGACCCGCGACCTGTCCTACACCACCAGCCATAATGCGCTGTCAGCGGCCGGTGTCGCCTATTCGGTCAAGCAACTGGCCGGCAAGGTCCAGTCCCAACTCGATGCGGCGGCGCAGATCGTCAGCAATGCCGAATCGATGATCGCCACCGAACAGGCCACTTCGCAACTCAGCCAGCAGGCCCTGAGCGCCGCCAGCGAGGCCCATCGCAGCAGTGTGGCCGGGCGCAGCGAGCTGGTGGAGTCCATCAGCCGCATGCACCAGCTCAGCCAGCGCGCAAACGACAGCCGTGAGTTGATCGAAGCCCTGAGCGTACGCAGCGATGAAATCCAGCGGGTCAGCCTGGTGATCCAGTCGATCGCCAGCCAGACCAACCTGCTGGCGCTGAACGCGGCCATCGAGGCGGCACGGGCCGGTGAGCATGGCCGTGGGTTCGCGGTGGTGGCCGATGAAGTCCGTGGCCTGGCCGGGCGTACCGCGGCAGCGACCGGCGAGGTCGGGGTGATGGTGGCCGACATCCAGCAGCGCACCGCCCAGGTGGTGGAGCAGATCCGTCAACTGGCCGCTGACCTGGACATTGGCGTGCAGCAGGTCGAGCACACCGGCCAGCATCTGGAAAACATCGCCCGGCTCGCCGCCGGCGTCGAAACCCAGGTCAGCGCCATCGCCGAAGGCACCGACACCAATCGCGAACAACTCGACAGCCTGTTCCACGCCATCGAGCAGATGCGCGGCGACCTGTCCATCAGCGACCAGCAGACCCAGCGCCTGGCCGAAGCGGCGGTGCAAATGGAAGGCCAGGCCGAAACCATCAGCGAACGCCTGGCCGAGGTGGGCCTCGACGATTATCACCAACGGGTCTACGACCTGGCGCGCGAAGGGGCGAGCCAGATCGCCGCGCAGTTCGAGGTCGATATCGACCAGGGCCGTGTCAGCCTGGAGGACCTGTTCGACCGCAACTACCAGCCGATCCCCAATACCCAGCCAGCCAAATTCCAGACCCGCTTCGACCGTTACACCGACCAGGTACTGCCGGCGATCCAAGAGCCCTTGCTTGCTCGGCATGAGGGCCTGGTGTTTGCGATTGCCTGCACCCAGCAGGGCTACGTGCCGACCCATAACAAGGTCTTCAGCCAGCCGCTGACCGGCGATCCCCAGGTGGACACGCTGAATAACCGTACCAAGCGCAAATTCTCCGACCGCACCGGGATCCGCTGCGGCAGCCACCAGCAGCCAGTGCTGCTCCAGACCTACACCCGAGACACGGGTGAGTTGATGCACGATCTTTCCGTACCGATCATGCTCAAGGGGCGTCACTGGGGTGGTTTGCGCCTGGGCTACAAACCCGAGAAGCCGCGCTAGGCTTCAATAGCACCGAGTGGCTGTGGGAGCAAGGCTTGCCCGCGATGCGCCACCGCTGTGGCTGTGGGAGCAAGGCTTGCCCGCGATGCGCCACCGCTGTGGTTGTGGGAGCAAAGCTTGCTCGCGATGCAAGCGCCTCGGTTTCCTGGAAAACCGCGTCGTCTTCATCGCGAGCAAGCTTTGCTCCCACAGGTAAATCCCCCTCGCCACAAAAAGCGCTGGTGGCTCTTGAGGCTATTTGCCACCGTGCAGACGCACGTTCAGCTGATCCACCAGCACCGCTTCTTCGCCGTCGGCGAGCAGCCATTCCCGGAGCAGGTCTTTCTGCTGGTTCGACCAGAAATCGGCCTCCACCAGCTTGATCTCCGGGGCCAGCGGGTGGGCGATGATGAAGTCGTCAATGGCCTTGTCGTCGGAGGGCAGGCCCAGTTGGTCGAACAGGGTCTTGAGTTCGTGGGAAGGTTGTTCCATGGGAGTCTCCTTTGGTCGGGGCGCCGTCGTGGCGCCTCGGTGCTTCCCTTTATCTGAGGCAAGCGCTCATCAGGAGTTCGATCGGGCTCAGGCTTTCAAGGCCCCTTCATCCACGGCGGCCTTCAACGCCTTGGCCGCTTCCCTGGCGGCCTCGGCAGCGATCTCCGCGGTCTTGAACCAGCGATCCTTCTCCACCTGGTGGCAACTGACGGTGGTCAAGGGTGGCTTGGCGCGCATAACGATGACGGCCTGGAACTCGCCTTCGACTTCTCTGGCTTCGCCCCGGATAAAAAATTCGCCGATATCAAATTCCGTCACGTCGCGCCTTCTCCTCGAAGTCATACTCATGCTATGGGTGCGCAATCCGTCGATGGGCGACGGCTTCGCTGGGCGGGCAGTATGGCAGCAGTTGCCCGTCGGCGGCTGAGTTAAGTCATGGACGGGCATATATAGGCTCAGGCGCTGCGTTCGAGACGCCTGGCCAGGTAGCAGGCTTCGTTATGGTCGGTTCGGAAACCTCTTACTCGTCCAGTCGATGTTTCCTCAATGTGAAAAAAACACTTGCCGGCCAAAACGACCCGATAACGTGGTTGAATCAACGAAATGGGCAAGCAATCGACCCCGTCAAAGGTGTCATCTGTGTCGACGATGCAAGGGGCGACGGGGTGGGGCAGGGTTGTAAAAGTGGCCATGTGAATTCCTTTTCTATGGTTTACCGACGAATTGTCGGGTACTTCGAGTAGTCTCCACGCTGTCGGCTGCTCTAGAATCGGCAGTGTCGTGTGGACGGTTGCGCCTATCTAAAGCAATTTTTTTTGGGCTCGATGTCAGAAAAATGCTTTTTTAAGTGAGAAATTTCCCTAAAGTTAGTAGTCCCATCTTTTCCGATGCTCAGAGTGGCTTTTTCCTTCAGCCTCTGGCGACCCCCCGGGAAAGACGGCGAGAGCGGCAACCTTTAGTCTGCTCTCGGCCCGGGACAGGGCGCTCCGTTCACTTCGAATTTCAGTTACAGGTCCATTACGACACTACAGTCGGTACGGGTTCTCGTGGTCCGTCCTTTGTGCAGGACGGGCCTTTTTCAAATGATGGGGATGTTTCCTTGGCAGTAAGTAATCTCGACATGCATGCGTTATTCGTACTTGGTGACCTGCGGGCAAAACTGGTCAAACTCTTCCAGTCACGTTTCGTCTACATCACCGAGCAGACCGCCGAAGGTATCTATGTCGCCGAAATCGACACCGAGTCGGCCCTGGTGGTCGATGACAAGCCCAGGCTGGAGCTCAAGGTCGGTGATCATTTTCGCGCGGCGGTATTGCCCAGCCGCGAAGGTGGCAAGTTTGAAATCCGCTTTCGCGAAATCAAGCTGACGGTCTATGGCCTTGGCGATTACGCTTTCGTCACGACCCCCGGTGGTCAGGCAATCCTGTTCAAGGAAGGCCACAGCGTGGTGACCGTGTTTGCGGCCAACGAACAGTTGCAGGAAGGCTTGACCAAGACCTTGAAGGCGGTCACCGCCAAGGCCGCCAAGTGGCGCAAGGGCGAACTGGTGACCTTCAAGGCCAGCGAGTGACCGTTTCGCAAGATCTCGCTGGAACCTCGGCTACAGTCAATTGACTGAACTATTCAGGGCTTGCGTTCGGTTGCGCAGGGCCGTTCAGCTATTGCTGTATCTGGCATGAGGTGCAAAGCATGAAACGAGTTCGACAGTGGCTGGCTGCCTGGGCCACCTTCGCGGTGTTGGTTTCACCCCTTCCGACGTCGGCCGCCACAGCGCCGATCCACTTTGCCGACTTGAACTGGGAAAGTGGCAGCCTGATCACCGATATCCTGCGGATCATCGTCGAAAAAGGCTACGGGTTGCAGACCGACACATTGCCGGGCACCACCATTACCCTGGAAACCGCCCTGGCCAATAACGACATCCAGGTGATCGGCGAGGAATGGGCCGGCCGCAGCCCGGTGTGGGTCAAGGCCGAGGCCGAAGGCAAGGTGATCGCCCTGGGCGATACGGTCAAAGGCGCGACGGAAGGTTGGTGGGTGCCCGAATACGTCATCAAGGGCGACCCAGCCAAGGGCATCAAACCCTTGGCGCCGGATTTGCGCAGTGTCGAAGACCTGGCGCGCTACAAGCATGTGTTCAAGGACCCGGAGAGCCCCGACAAGGGGCGCTTCCTCAACAGCCCCATTGGCTGGACCTCCGAGGTGGTCAACAAACAGAAGCTCAAGGCGTATGGCCTGTCTGACAGCTACGTGAATTTTCGCAGCGGTTCGGGGGCGGCGCTGGATGCGGAAATCAGCTCGACGATCCGCCGGGGCAAGCCGATCCTGTTTTATTACTGGTCGCCCACGCCACTGCTCGGGCGCTTCAAGCTGGTGCAGTTGCAAGAGCCGCCGTTCGATGCCGAGGCCTGGAAAACCCTGACCGACGCCGATAACCCCAACCCGAAGCCGACCCGCTCACTGGCCTCGAAACTGTCGATTGGCGTCTCTGCGCCGTTCCAGAAGCAATACCCGGAGATTGCCGAGTTCTTCAGCAAGGTCGACTTGCCCATCGAACCGTTGAACAAGGCTCTGGCCGACATGAGCGAGAAGCGCATCCCACCTCGTGAAGCCGCCGAGGCGTTCCTCAAGGCGCATCCACAGGTCTGGCAGGCCTGGCTGCCCAAGGAGGTGGCGGACAAGGTGTCTGCCGGTCTCTAGGGCGTTCTCGCGTGCCAGCAGGTTGAACGCTTGATCCTGGGCAATGAATCATTCGCTGGGAACTGGCAATCTGCGCCCGTCCAGCGAAATGCCAAATTCGAGCTAGGATGATTGTTCAACCCTTTTCAGGAGGCTGGCGAATGACGCTTTTATTGGCTCGGTCGCTGGTCGCAGTGTTTGCGACCATCAGCTTGATTCATATGTATTGGGCCCTGGGTGGGCGGTGGGCGGCCAAGGCTGTGGTGCCTCAGGTACCGGTGAAGCAGGGGGAGGCGCTGCGACCGGCGTTCGATCCCTCGGGCTGGCTGACCTTGCTGGTGGCCCTGGCGCTGCTGATGGTGGCGCTGCTGGTGTGCCTGCGGGTCGGCCTGCTGGCGCAGCCGGTCACTCATCGGGCGTTGCAGTGGCTGATCAGCGCGATTGCCTTGCTGATGTTCGCCCGGGCCATTGGCGAGTCGAACCTGGTGGGCTTCTTCAAGGAGGTCAAGGACTCGACATTCGCCAGGCTCGACACCTGGGTCTACTCGCCGTTGTGCGTGGTGCTTGGGGCCGGGTTGCTGGCGGTGGCGTGGGCTTGAGTCACTCCGTCACCCGGCCTGTGGCGAGGGGATTTATCCCCGCTGGGCTGCGTAGCAGCCCCAAAAAGGCAGAGCACAACTAGCTAGACACACCGAGGTGACTGCACTTAGGGCTGCTGCGCAGCCCAGCGGGGATAAATCCCCTCGCCACAAAGGGTGTTTGCCTTAAGGTAGCGGTCAGCCGTCGTGCCCGGTCCTGCGACTGCTCACTTCCGCCGGCACATCATCCCCGGCCATGCGCTTGCGGAACAACGCCGCCCGGGCCAGGAGCAGGGTGGTCACCGGGACGGTGATGGACAGCAGGATCGGGATCAGCCAGGCGTGCAACACCGGCGCGGACTTGAGCGCCGAAAAATACACGATCGAAGCCAGTGCCACGCACCAGGCGCCCAGTGTGGATGCCAGGGCCGGTGGGTGCATGCGCTGGAAATAGTCCTTCAAGCGCACCAGGCCGATCGCTCCGGCCAGGGCGAAGAGGCTGCCGAGCACCAGCAGGATCGCCACCGGGATTTCGACCCACATCGACAGTTCGCCGGTCATTCGATCACCTCGCCACGCAACAGGAACTTGGCCAGGGCAAACGAGCCGACAAAGCCGAACAGGGCGATCAGCAGCGCCGCCTCGAAATAGGTGTCACTGGCATAACGGATGCCCAGCACCAGCATCATCAGCATCGCCACGATGTACAGATAGTCCAGGGCCAATACCCGATCCTGCGCCGAAGGGCCCTTGAACAGTCGCCACAGGGTCAACACCATCGCCAGGGAGAGCAGGAACAGGCTCAACAGGATCGCATTGGACAGCAGGGGGCTCATTGGAAAATCTCCATCAACGGGCGCTCGTACGTAGCCTTGAAATGCGCGATGAAAGACGCCTCGTCTTCCAGATCGAACACGTGCATCAACAGGATGCTGCGGTCCAGGGCCAGTTCCGACCAGACTGTCCCCGGGATCACCGTGGTGATCATCGACAACGCGGCCAGGCCGTTGGCGTCGTGCAGGTCCAGCGGCACTTTGATGAACCGCGAGCGAGGCGGGCGGCGTCCGGCGTTCAGCACCCCCCAGGCCACCGCCACGTTGGACACCAGCACATCACGGCCCACCAGCAGGAACAAGCGCAACACCACCCACGGCCGGCGGATACGGATGGGCCGTGGGCGCAACGGGCGCATCATCAACGGCGCCAGGAAGCCCAGCGCTGCGCCCAGCAGCAGATGCCCGGCGCTGACGGACAGGTTCAACACCAGCCACAGCAACCACAGCGCCAGGGACAACCACGGGGCGGGCAACAGGCGCTTCATGGCTGCACCTCCCGCAATGCGGTGCGGGTCTCGGGGTTGGGCACGGCGCGGGTGGCGAGTACCGACATCACATAATGTTCCGGATTGTTCAGCGTATCGGCGGCGGATTGGGTGTAGCGCAGCAACGGTTCGGCCTTGAAGGTCAGGGCGATGCCCAGGCCCAGCAGCACGACGATCGGCAGGCATTCGAACGGCCGCAGCAACGGTGACGGGCGTTCCTGGGGCGTCCAGAAACGTTGGATGCCCAGGCGTGAAAAGGCAATCAGCGAGGCCAGCCCCGAGAGGATCAGCAAGGCCAACAGGCCCCACGCCTGGTTTGATACCGACTCCCCGCCGCTGGCTCCGAAGCCTTGGGGATTGAGCAAGGCGCTCAGCAGGCTCAGCTTGCCGATGAACCCCGACAGCGGCGGCATGCCGATAATCAACAGCGCACAGAAGATAAAGCTCAAGCCAAGGAAGGCCATGGTCCAGGGAATCACCTGCCCGACCACGGCTTTCTGCTCGTCGTCGAGGTTGATGCCCTTGGGCGGTTGCAGGGATTCCAGCGGTCGCGGCAAGGTGTCGAAGTCGTCGTCCAGGGACAGTTCATTGGCCGAGCGCGAGCGTTCGATCAGCTCGGCCAGCAAGAACAGCGCGCAAAGCGCCAGGGTCGAGCTCACCAGGTAAAACAGCGCCGCCCCCACCAGGTTCGGTTGGGCGAAGCCGATGGCCGACAACAGGATCCCGGCCGAGACCAGGATGCTCAGGCTCGCCATGCGCTCCAGCCGTTGGGCCGCGAGAATGGCAATGGCGGCGCAGGCGATGGTCGCCATGCCGCCATAGACCAGCCAGTCGGCGCCGAAATACGCCGAGGCGCCGGCCTGGCCGGAGAACAGCAACGTCCACAGGCGCAGGATCGTGTAGACGCCAACCTTGGTCATGATCGCAAACAGCGCCGCCACCGGTGCGCTGGCGGCGCTATAGGCTGGCACCAGCCAGAAGTTCAGCGGCCACATCCCGGCCTTGGCCAGGAACGCCACCGCAAGGATGCCGGCCCCGGCGTGCAGCAAGCCGCGGTCGGCCTCTGGCACCAGCGGGATTTTCAGGGCCAGGTCGGCCATGTTTAACGTGCCGGTGACGCCATAGATCAGCGCGGCGCCGATCAGGAACAACGACGAGGCCAGCAGATTGATGGAAATGTAATGCAGGCCTGACGACACCCGCGCCCGGCCCGATCCGTGCAGCATCAGGCCGTAGGAAGCCGCCAGCAGCACTTCGAAGAACACGAACAGGTTGAACAGGTCCGCCGTCAGGAAGGCCCCGTAGAGGCCCATCAGCTGGATCTGGAACAGCGCATGGAAACTCGCCCCGGCGCCGTCCCAGCGGGCCATGGCGAAGAGCAGGGCGCTGACGCCGATGATGCCGGTCAGTACCAGCATCAGCGCCGACAGGCGATCGACCACCAGGACAATGCCGAACGGCGCCTGCCAGTTGCCGGGCAGGTACACGCCAATGGACGCGGGCAGGGCCTGGTCCTGGGTCCAGTTCAGCAACAGCACCGCGATGCCCAGGCCCAGCAGGCTGGAAAGCAGATTGATCCGTGCCTTGAGCGGGCGGTGTTTCTCGCCCAGCATCAGCATCAACGCGGCGGTCAGCAGCGGCAGCAGGATAGGCGCGGCGATCAGATGAGGCGTCAACATCATTCCTTGGGCTCCCGGCCGTCCACGTGGTCGGTGCCGGTCAGGCCCCGGGACGCCAGCAGCACCACCAGGAACAGCGCAGTCATGGCGAAGCTGATCACGATGGCCGTCAGCACCAGCGCCTGGGGCAGCGGGTCGGTGTAGTGCAGCAGGTCCTGGGGCACGCCGTCCTTGATGATCGGTTCCTTGCCGATGAACAGGCTGCCCATGCTGAAGATGAACAGGTTGACGCCGTAGGACAGCAGGCACAGGCCCATGACCACCTGGAAGGTCCGTGGCCGCAACACCAGCCAGACACCGGAGGCGGCCAGTACGCCGATTGCGATTGCGATGACTTCTTCCATCAGGCGGTGGCTCCTTTGACGGCGGCGACGGGTTTGGCTTGCAGGCCCGGCTTATGGGCCCGTACCGACTGGTGAGCCAGGGCGGTGAGGATCAACAGGGTGGAACCGACCACCACGGCGTACACACCGATGTCGAAGAACAGCGCGCTGGCCAGATGGATATCCCCCAGCAGCGGCAATTCGAAATGCCAGGTGTGGGTGGTCAGGAACGGATAACCCACGGCCATCGATCCCAGGCCGGTGGCGGTGGCGAACAACAGCCCGGTGCCCATCCAGCGCAGCGGCCGCAGGCTCATTTGCGCCTCGACCCACTGGGTGCCGGCGACCATGTATTGCAGGATGAACGCCACGGACATCACCAGCCCGGCCACGAAGCCGCCACCGGGTTGATTGTGGCCGCGCATGAACAGGTAGAACGACACCACCAGGGCGATCGGTAGCAGCAGGCGCACCAGCACCGACGGCACCATCATGAAGCCCAATGCGGTATCGCTGGCATGGCGCGGGTTGACCAGATCGGTGACCACGTCCGGCGCCAGCAGGCGCTGTTGCGCTGGCAACTGCATGCTTTCCTTCGGTGGGCGGAAACGCCGCAGCAGGGCGAACACCGCCAGGGCCACCGCCACCAGCACGGTGATTTCCCCGAGGGTGTCGAAGCCCCGGAAGTCCACCAACATCACGTTCACCACATTGCTGCCGCCGCCTTCGGGCAGAGCACGGCTCAAGTAGAACGAAGAGATGTCGTTAGGCGTCTGGCGCGTGAGCATCGCATAGGACAACAGCGCCATACCGCCGCCGACGGCGATGGACAGCAGCAAGTCCCGCAGGCGTCGGATACGCGCGCGCCGCTCGCTGTTGGGCAGCGGCGAGACGTCCTCGATCCGCCGTGGCAGCCAGCGCAGGCCCAGCAGGATCAGCACGGTGGTAACCACTTCCACCACCAGTTGCGTCAAGGCCAGGTCGGGGGCGGAGAACCAGACGAAGGTCACGCAGGTCATCAGGCCGCAGACGCTGACCATGGTCAGGGCCGCGAGCCGGTGATACTTGGCCTGCCAGGCCGCGCCCAGGGCACAGGCGATCGCCAGCAGCCACAGGGTGACGAAGACGATGGAACCGGGGATCTTCGGCCGGTCGCCCCAGACGAGCGTGCTGTGCAGCATCGGGATCAGCCCGGCCAATACCGCCGCCAGCACCAGGAAAAAAAGTTGGGCTTGCAGGCGCCGGGTACTGATCTTGCGCTCCAACCGCCGACCCTGGCGCATCATCAGCACCAGGCAGCGCTCGAACAAGCGCTTGCCACTGAGCCGGCCAATGAACGGCGGGTGCTTGATGTGCCCTTGCCGGAGCTGTTTGCGCAGCAGCAGGTACAGGACGATGCCGCCGGACATGGCCACCAGGCTCATGATCATCGGTGCGTTCAGGCCGTGCCAGATCGCCAGGCTGTATTCAGGCAGTGTGCCGCCCACCACCGGCAACGCGGCGGCCGCGAGCAACGAGCCGACCACCTGGGCCGGAAAGATCCCCACCAACAGGCAGGTGAACACCAACAGTTCCACCGGCGCGCGCATCCAGCGCGGTGGTTCGTGAGGGGTATGGGGCAGGTCGGTGGCGGTGGGGCCGAAGAACACATCCACGGTGAACCGCAAGGAGTAGGCGACGCTGAAGGTCCCGGCGATGGTAGCGATGATCGGCAGCGCCAGTTCGACCCAGGCCGTGGCGGAAATGAACACGGTCTCGGCGAAGAACATTTCCTTGGACAGGAAACCGTTGAGCAACGGCACCCCGGCCATCGCCGCGCTGGCGACCATGGCCAGGGTCGCGGTGAACGGAATCAGCCGCACCAGGCCGCTGAGCTTGCGAATGTCGCGGGTGCCGCTTTCGTGGTCGATGATCCCGGCGGCCATGAACAGCGACGCTTTGAACGTGGCGTGGTTGAGGATATGAAACACCGCCGCCACGGCCGCCAGCGGACTGTTCAGGCCCAGCAGCAGGGTGATCAGCCCGAGGTGGCTGATGGTGGAGTAGGCCAGCAGGCCCTTGAGGTCGTTCTGGAACATCGCGCAGTAGGCGCCCAGCAGCAACGTACAGGCTCCCGCGCCGCCGACGATGTAGAACCACTCTTCGCTGCCCGACAGCGACGGCCATAACCGCGCCAACAGGAACACCCCGGCCTTGACCATGGTGGCCGAGTGCAGATACGCCGACACCGGCGTGGGGGCGGCCATGGCATGGGGCAGCCAGAAGTGGAACGGAAACTGGGCGCTTTTGCTCAAGGCGCCGATCAGGATCAGCGGCAACAGGATGGGGTAGAGGGCATGGGCACGGATCAGGTCGCCGGCGGCCAGGACCTTGTCCAGCTCATAGCTGCCCACCACATGGCCGAGCAGCATCACCCCGGCCAATAGGCAAAGCCCGCCAGCCCCGGTCACCATCAACGCCATGTAGGCACCGCGTCGAGCGTCGGCGCGGTGGTGCCAATAGCCGATCAGCAGGAACGAGAACAGGCTGGTCAGTTCCCAGAAAAATACCATCTGGATCAGGTTGCCGGAGATCACCAACCCGAGCATGGCGCCCATGAACGCGAGGAAAAATGCGAAGAAGCGCGGCACCGGATCATCCGGCGACATGTAGTAGCGAGCGTACAGCGACACCAGCGTGCCGATGCCCAGCACCAGCAACGAAAACAGCCAGGCGAAGCCGTCCAGGCGTAATACGAAATCCAGGCCCAGGCTGGGCAACCAGGTGTAGTGCTCACGGATCACGCCGCCGTCGGCGATCTGCGGATACAGCAAGGCCACCTGAACCGTGCCGGCCAGGGCGACGAGGCCGGCCAGCAGTGATTCGGCGTTACGGGCGTTATGCGGCAGCAGCGCCGCGACACAGCTGCCGATGAAGGGCAAAAGCAATAGAACTATCAGTGACATAGGCTTCTATTCGGCGGGAGGTTGTGAGGGATCATACGTGGCGTATTCCCGATCACCAACCGCGAGGGTGTCGCAGAATCCTACAAGAGAGGTGGAGTTTTCTTACTTTGCGCCCTACACATCACCCGTGGCGAGGGAGCTTGCTCCCGTTGGGCTTGTGTAGGAGCTGCCGAAGGCTGCGATCTTTTGATCTTGGTCTTTCGCTTGGGATTCAAGTGTCTGGGGAAAGATCGCAGCCTCGTTGCACTCGTCAGCTCCTACACAGCTCCTGCACGGCTTCTAAGCTTCTACCGGCCTCACTGCTCCTGCTCAAGCTCCTCATCCACCTCGACAACACCTTTTCCGCGGGTCTTCAGCTCACTGACAATCACCGCTGCCACGATCAGTGCCGCGCCGAACAAGGCAATCGCCGGCAACCGCTCGCCCGCCAGGCGCCCGGCGATGCCGGCCCACACCGGCTCACCGGCATAGATCAGCGTGGCGCGGGTCGGCGAGACGCTTTTCTGTGCCCAGTTCATCGCCACCTGGATCGCTGCGCTGGCGGCGCCCAGGCCGACGGCGCTGACCAGCAGCAACATGGAAAAATCCGGGATCTTTTCCTGGGTCGGCACCACCATCAGGAAGGCCAGCACCGCGGTGCTTGCCAGTTGCACCACGGTCACCCGGCGCACATCGACCTGGCCGGCATAAGCGCTGATCAGGATGATTTCGGCGGCAATCGCGATGGCGCTGATCAACGTGGCGATTTCACCGGGGCTGAAGTTCAGCGAGGCCCCGGCCGGGCCCGACACCAGCATCAGCCCGGTGAACGCCAGCATGATGCCGAGGCTGGGCATCAAGCCCGGTCGACGGCCCAGCACCAGCCATTGCAACAAGGGCACGAATGGCACGTAAAGCGCGGTAATGAACGCCGATTGGCTACTGGGGATGGTTTGCAGGCCGACGGTCTGCAGGCCGTAGCCGAGCATGATCGCCACACCGATGAAGCACCCGGCCTTGAGTTCGAAGAGGGTCAGGTCCCGCAGATGCCGCCAGGAAAACAGCGCGACAAACGCGGCCGCGGCGGCAAATCGCAGGCCGACGAAAAACATCGGCCCACTGACCGTCATGGCGTGTTGCACCAGCAGGAAAGTCCCACCCCAGATCATGGTAATCAGCACCAGCACGCATTCGGCCTTGCTGAACCTTGAGAAACGGGAGGAAGCTTGCGGGGAGTTCACCGATGCCATGACCTTGCGCGCCACTTGAGGCGGACGCACAATGCGTCCGAAGTTGGGCAGTATAATGCGCAACCCAGCCATGTGAGCAATATAGTGCACAAAGAATCCGGCCAGCGGGCCTCCGTCCTGCAACACGTCAGCCAGAACGTCCGTCGTCTGCGGCATGCCGCCGAGCTCAGCCAGACGGCGTTGGCCGAGTTGTCGGGGGTCAGCCGGCGGATGCTGGTGGCCATTGAGGCTGGGGAAAAGAACGTCAGCCTGACCACCCTGGACCGGGTCGCCGAAGCCCTGGACGTGGCCTTCAGCGACTTGATCCAGGCCCCCGAAGCCCGCGACTCGAGTCGCATCAACGAGCTGGCCTGGGCCGGCACCATCGCTGGCAGCAAAGCCGTGTTGCTCGCCAAGGCCACCGCCAGCCGTGAAGTCGAACTTTGGGAATGGCGCTTGGAGCCCGGCGAGCATTACCCTTCAGAGCCCGACGCCGACGGTTGGAGTGAGCAGATCTATGTCTTCGAGGGGTGCCTGACCCTGCTGTTGGGCAACGAGGAGCGCCGCATAGGCGCCGGTGAGTTCTTCATGTTCGCCAGCAACCAGCCCCATGCCTATCGCAACGATGGCCCGGTGGCGGCGAGATTCGTACGCAACGTGGTGATTTGATTCCTGGAGAGCGATATGGAAACAGCGCTGGAGCGACATGAGCAGGGCATCACCCGGGAGGCCGATATCCTGATTATCGGTGGCGGCCTGAGCGGTGCCATGTTGGCCGCGCAGCTGCTGCGCCTGCCGGGCCGGCGCGAGGTACTGATCGTCGAGCCGCGCAGCGAACTGGGCCGGGGCGAGGCCTACAGTGCCGTGGAGCTGGGGCACACCTTGAACGGCAACGCGGCGCGGATGAGCGTCGACCCGGACAACGCCGATGACCTGACCCAATGGCTCACCGCGTTCATCGAAGCCGGCGGCTGGCCCGAGTCGGATCAGCAGCACGTGCCGATCAGCGAGTTGTTCCCGCCCCGGGGAATGTTTGGCCTCTATGTGCAACAACGGCTGGCCGAGGCTCGCGAGATAGGCGCGCAAAACGGTTCGACCGCCGAGCACGTGCGCGGGGAGGCCGTGGACCTGCGGGTTGCTGACGATGCCGTAATGCTGACGCTGGATGACGGCCAGGTCTTGCGCGGCCGTTTCGCGGTACTGGCCACCGGCATGTTCCCGGCGGCGCGAACCCCGCAAACCGAATCCAGCGGCTTGAATGCCGCGGCCCTGGACCCTTGGGATGTGGCTGCAATGCGCCAGCTCGATCCGCAGTCCACGGTGCTGATCATCGGCTCGGGGTTGACCATGGTTGATGCCGTCGTGTCCCTGGAGCAGGCCGGGCACCGTGGGCCGATCGAAGTGTTTTCCCGCCATGGTTTGTTGCCCCATGTGCGCCGCCAGCCCCCCGCCTGGGTGGATTTCCTCGCCGACGATCACAGCCTGCGGTCGCCACGCCAGTTGATGCGGGCCCTGCGCGAGCAATGCCGTCAGGCCCAGGCCCAAGGCATCGATTGGCAGGCCCCGTTGGACACGGTGCGCGCGCACATCGGGCGGTTGTGGAACCAGGCCAGCGATGTGCAGCGCCGGCAGTTCGTGCGGCATGTGCGGCCGTGGTGGGAGAGTCATCATCATCGCTCGCCGCCGTTGAGCGCGGAGCTGGTGGCGCGTCTGCACGAAGAAGGGCGGTTGCGGATCCGGGCGGCGTCGTTCAAGGGGCTGGCGTCCTCTGCCGAGGGCACGCTGGGTATTACCATCCGCCGCCGGGGCGAGACCGGGCTGACGGTGGTGCAGGGCGCGGCGCTGATCAACTCCAGTGGCATCGAATATGACTGGCGCCGGGTTGCACGACCGTTGCCGCAACAGTTGCTGGCCCGGGGGCTGATCCAGCCCGGGCCGCTGGCCCTGGGCATCGCCGCGCGTGCTGACGGTGCGGTGCTGGACGCCCGAGGCGAGCCTGCCGAGCGCCTGTTCGCCATGGGCCCGCCGTTGCGGGGGATGTGGTGGGAAAGTACTGCTGTGACTGATGTGGCGAGCCAGGCTAAGGCGCTGGCGGTGTGGCTGGTTGAACTGCAAACCCAAGATTGAAATTGAACCCCCTGTGGCGAGGGGATTTATCCCCGCTGCGTGGGAGCAAAGCTTGCTCGCGATGCAGGCGCCTCGGTTCCCAGGGAGACCGCGTCATCTTCATCGCGGGCAAGCCTTGCTCCCACAGATGGGGATAAATCCCCTTTCTACAGGGATTCACAAAATGGGCATAAATGAGCGCTTATAGCTTGCTGACCTTGACCCAACGCTCCTCCCGCGCCGCCACACGAATCGCCGCCGCCAACCGCTCCACTTCCCAGGCCTCTTCGAAGTCGGTCCCGCTGCCGCCTTCGCCTGCGAGGGTCATCACCAGTTCCTGGACTTCCAGGGTCTTCAATTCGTTGTACCCCAACTGGTGACCGGCGGCTGGGCTGAACGCGGCATAACCGGGCAAATCCGGGCCGGCCAGCAGGCGCTGGAAACCTGCCTGGCCGACGCGACACAGGCGCAGTTCATTGAGCCGTTCCTGATCGAACGCCAGGGTGCCGAGGGTGCCGCTGATCTCGAAACTCAGGTGGTTCTTGTAGCCGTGCTTGAGCCAACTGCTGCTCACCGTGCCCCGGGCGCCGTTGGCGAAACGCAGCAGCGCGTGGACCTGGTCATCGACCGCAATGGCGCGTTGTTCGGCATTGCCCACGCTGGCAGGGCGTTGGCTGTGCACGGTCTGGCTGTCGGCGCACACCGCTTCGACATCGCCCAACAAGTGCCGGGCCATGGCCAGCAAGTGGCTGCCCAGGTCCGCCAGTGCGCCGCCGGCGTGGGCCGCTTCGCAGCGCCATGACCACGGCGAGGCGGGGTCGGCCATGAAGTCTTCGCTGAACTCGCCCTGGAAACTGATGATCCGCCCCAGGTCGCCGCGCTGGATCAGCTCCCGCGCCCGTTGGATGATCGGGTTGTGCTGGTAGTTGTAGCCGACCCGCGTCACCACCCCGGCTGCCTTGGCCGCCTGGCGCATCTGCTCGGCCTGTTCCAGGGACACCGCCAGGGGCTTTTCACAATAGACCGGCTTGCCCGCCGCCAACGCGGCCATGGCCATGGGGAAGTGCAGGTGGTTGGGCGTGGTGATGGCGACCAGGTTGACCTTCGGGTCGTCGATCAGTTGTTGCCAGTCGCTGTGGGCCGTCTCGAACCCCCAGCTGTGGGCGCATTGCCGGGCACGCTGCGGATCGGCGTCGGCCAGAGCCGCCAGTTTCAGGTTCAGGGGGAGGTCGAACACCGCCTTGGCATTGTGGAACGCCAAGGCATGGGCACGGCCCATGAAGCCGGTGCCAATCAGACCGATGCCGAGTTCACGCATGAGAAAGAGCCCTTTGAATTGTTATTTTCAGGAGGGCTATTTATGGAATAAATATTCGTTAATTGCAAATACTGGAATAAATATTCATTTCCGTGACTGCTGAGGATCCCCCTGTGGGAGCGGGCTTGCTCGCGAATACGGTGGATCAGTTAATGCAACTGTGACTGACGCACCGCATTCGCGAGCAAGCCCGCTCCCACAGGGGATTTCACAGGTCTGCCATGGAGCCTGTTGTCAGGACAGGAACCCGCCATCCACATTCAACGCCACACCCGTGGTGTAGCTCGACGCATCGCTGGCCAGGTACAGCACCGCGCCGGCCATTTCGCTTGGGTCGGCCACGCGCTTGAGGGGGATCTGCGCCAGGGCGGTCTTCAGGATGGCGTCGTTCTTGACCAGTGCCGAGGCGAACTTGGTGTCGGTCAGGCCTGGCAACAAGGCGTTGCAGCGGATGCCAAATTGCGCGCATTCCTTGGCGAAGACCTTGGTCATGTTGATCACCGCAGCCTTGGTCACCGAGTAGATGCCCTGGAAGATCCCCGGCGAGATGCCGTTGATCGACGCCACGTTGATGATGCTGCCGCCGCCGTTCTCGCGCATCAGCTTGCCGGCTTCCACCGACATGAAGAAGTAGCCGCGGATGTTCACATCCACGGTTTTCTGGAACGCACCCAGGTCGGTGTCCAGGACGTTGCAGAATTGCGGGTTGGTGGCGGCGTTGTTGACCAGGATGTCCAGGCGCCCGAACTGTTCGCGGATACCGGCGAATACCTGGCTGATCTGCTCCATTTCACCGATGTGGCAGGCGACGGCGGTGGCCTTGCCGCCAGCGGCGATGATGGCGTCGGCCACGTGCTGGCAACCGTCGAGCTTGCGGCTGGAAACGATCACATGGGCGCCTTGCTGGGCCAGCAGTTTGGCGATGGCCTCGCCGATGCCGCGGCTGGCGCCGGAAACGAAGGCGATTTTACCGTCGAGGTCGAACAACTGGGTCTTGGACATGCTGTTTCCTTGTTATAGGTGCGCTCAGAGCGTGGATTTGTCGATGACCTGCAGGCTCATCTGCTCCAGCAGTGTGTTCATCTGAACGAACTGCGCGAAGCGTTTGTCCTGGGTCTGGCCGTGGAAGAAGCGGTAGTAGATCTGCTGGACGATGCCGGCCAGGCGGAACAGGCCGTAGGTGTAATAGAAGTCGAAGTTGTCGATGCGGATCCCGGCGCGCTCGGCGTAGTAATCGACGAACTCGCGGCGGGTCAGCATGCCGGGGGCATGGCTTGGCTGGCGGCGCATCAGTTGGACGGGGGCCGGGTCTGCGGCTTCGATCCAGTAGGCGAGGCTGTTGCCCAGATCCATCAACGGATCGCCGATCGTGGTCAGTTCCCAGTCCAGCACGCCGATGATCTGCATCGGGTTCTCTGGGTCGAGGATCACGTTGTCGAAGCGGTAGTCGTTGTGGACGATGCTCGAAGTGGGATGGTCGGCCGGCATCTTGTCGTTGAGCCAGGCCTTGACCGCTTCCCACTTCGGCGCATCGGGCGTCAGGGCTTTTTCGTAACGGTCGCTCCAGCCGCGGATCTGCCGGGCCACGTAGCCTTCGGGCTTGCCCAGGTCGGCCAGGCCGCAAGCGTTGTAGTCGACACGGTGCAGCTCGACGAGCCGGTCGATGAAACTCTTGCACAGCGCTTCAGTGCGGGCGGCGTCGAAACCCAGTTCCGGCGGCAGGTCGGAGCGCAGGATGATGCCCTTGACCCGTTCCATCACATAGAACTCGGCGCCCATCACTGACTCGTCGGTGCAGTGCACGTAGGCTTTGGGGCAGTACGGGAAACCGTCGCGCAATTGATTGAGGATGCGGAACTCACGGCCCATGTCGTGGGCGGACTTGGCCTTGTGGCCGAACGGCGGCCGGCGCAGGACGAATTCCTGCTCGGGGTATTCCAGCAGGTAGGTCAGGTTCGACGCGCCACCGGGAAACTGGCTGATCTGCGGCACGCCGGTCAGGCCGGGAATGTGGGCCTTGAGGTACGGGTCGATCAGGTTGGCATCGAGTTCTTCACCGTCGCGCACGCGGGTGGACTGATCAGTAAACGCCATGCTTATCCCTTCTGCTTATTTTGGAGGCCATCGATCATTGGCTAATCTAATGGCGCGTGGGAGGCGTCACAAGCACGCCAGGGTCTTATAGGTTAGCGTGTTGCCGGATAATCAGCGGGCTTGATGCATGGCGGCGTGCGCGTTGGGTAGGGGCGAGCTAAGGTTTCCGGATCTGTCGCTTTCAAAGGAGCAACCGCGATGGGATGCCCGCAAGTCTGTGGCACCGCGACCTTGCAATGCAGCTTCGGCGCTGCCCCGGCGGTGCTCAATGTGCTGCCGGTCAATCGCCTGCTGACCGGCGGGATGCCGGCGGCGAATATCATGGATCACATCCCGCTGGTGAACATCACCACGTTTGGCATGTGCATGAGCCTGGCGAACCCGACCGTGGCCGCCGCCACCGCGGCGGCACTCGGCGTGTTGACCCCCATGCCCTGCATCCCGGCCACCGCCGCCCCCTGGATCCCCGGCGGCGCCCCGACCCTGTTGCTGGGCAACATGCCGGCCATCGATGCCAACAGCACCTTGATGTGCACCTGGGCCGGGGTGATCAAGATCGTCGTGCCGGGGCAGGTGCAGATGCTCATCCCCTGATGGTTGCGCGGTGGACGCAGGCTAGCTGCCCACCTCCAATCCCCTGTGGGAGCGGGCTTGCTCGCGAAGAGGGTGGCACATTCAGTATTGATGTCGACTGTTAGGCCGCCTTCGCGAGCAAGCCCGCTCCCACACTGGGTCTTCAGTGGCCTCAAGTTTTGTGCTTGCCCTAAATCTCTTGTGGGAGTGGTGTGTTCAGGCCTGCGCTGGATCATTCCAGCGCCTGAACCACCAGCGCACTCGGGAGATCGGTTTGCCTTCGGCGTCCAGTGGCCGGCCGTCTTCGGCGTAGGCCTGGGGTGGTTCCAGCAGTTGGCCGTTGAGGTAGCGGGCTTCGACCGCCGGGTTGCCGTTGGGGTGCAGGCGGCGATAGCGGCCGTCGCGCACGCCGTCGCGATAGACCTCGGCTTCGGCCAGTTGCCCGTCGGGGAAGTAGTTGTTCGCCTCACCGTGCAGCAACCCGCGGCGGTACGTGGCCTGGCGTTGCAACCCGCCTTCGGCTGCATAGAAGCTCGCCACACCTTGCAGTTTGCCTTTCACGAACGGCAATACCGCCGAGACCTTGCCATTGGGGTGATACAGGGTGCTGGTGCCTTGCAGTTCACCTTGGCTGTAGTTGAGTTTTGCTTGCGGGCGTTGGGCTTCTTCGATTTGCAGCGGGCCGTCGAGCTGACCATCGACCAGTTGCCCGCTCAGTTGGCTGTCACCACGCTCCAGGTCGAGTTTTTTCGAGGCCATCGGTGCGCTCCTGTCAGTTGACCTTCACCAGGCCGCCCTTGATGGTCAGCATGCCGCCGCCGTCCACGGTCTGTTCGGCCGCCGCCTTGTTCACCAGGCTGATGCCAGCGTCGTTGGTCAGGGTGGTGCCGGCCTTGTTTTCCAGCGAGGTACCGGCCTGGTTGCTCAGGGCCGTGCCGGCTTTCTGGCTGATGGACGTGCTGGCCTGGGCGGCCAGGTCGGCGCCGCTCTTGATCGCGAAGCTGCCGCCGCTTTGCAGGGTCAGGGTGCCGCTGACTTTGATGGTCAGGTTGCCGTCCACCGTCAGGCTGTAGTTGCCGGTGACCTTATGATCGTAATTGCCGCCGGTGCTGTGGCTCTGGTCCGAGCCCACGGTGACGGTGCGGGTGTCCTTCACATCGAGGCTGTCGCTGCCGGTCTGGATGGTCACGCTGCGCTTGCCTTTCTCCAGGGTCACGGTTTCGTCGCCGTCCTTTACCGTGCGGGTGCGGGCGTTCTGCACCGTGAGGGTTTCGTCGTGGCCGACGGTGGCGGTGGTGTCGTTGAGCACGTTGATGTTGAAGTCTTTCTGGGCCTGGAGAAACACTTCTTCGGCGTCCTTCTTGTCTTCGAAGCGCAACTCGTTGAAACCACCACCGCCCTTGGACGAATTGGTCTTGATCCCGGATTGGGTCTGGTTCGCCGGCAGCGCGTAGGGCAGGGCATTGTCGCCGTTGTAGACGCAGCCGGTGACCAAGGGGCGGTCCGGGTCGCCGTCGATGAAGGTCACGATGACTTCCTGGCCGATGCGCGGCACGAACTGCATGCCAAAGCCTTTGCCGCTCCAGGGCAAGACCACGCGAACCCAGCAGGATGAGGTCTCGTCGTTCTTGCCGGTGCGGTCCCAGGGGAATTGCAACTTGATCCGGCCGTATTCATCGGTCCAGATCTCTTCGCCGGCCTTGCCCACCACCAGCGCCGTCTGGGTGTGCATGCGGGGTTTTGGCGTGAGGCGGGCCGGTCGATAGACCGTGGCCTTGGGGATCGCTTCGAAGCGGTTGCGATAGCTGTCATGGCTGGCTTCATGGCTGACCGCCGTCACGACCCAATCGATATTCAGCGTCGAGTCTTCATGGCCGGCGAGGGTGAACCAATACCCCGGCACCAGCCAGCGGCAGTCGCTTTCGCCGACGAAGCGTTTCTCCTGGCTGCGCAGGCCATCCACCCGCTGTTTGGTCAGCGCATCGCCCTGGGCCTTGGCGGTATAGCTGCCTGGATGTTCGTACACCGAGCTCGGCCCGGCCACAGCTTCGGCCTGGCTGTAGAGCGATGTTGTCGGCGTGGTGAATTCATAGTCGGTCGCCTGGTAAACCCCGGCCACCGCTTGCAGGCACACTTGTCCGGAGCGGATGCCGTGCAGTTCTCGTTCGCCCATTTTCTGCCCGAGATAATTCACCGTCGGCCCGTTGGGGATGGGCGCGAAGGCGTCGTTGCTGTCGGCCAGTACCAGCGTGTGCTTACCGTCTTCATGACTGAAGAACCAGAAAATCCCGTCTTCTTCCAGCAGGCGCGAGACGAAGGCCAGGTCGGTTTCGCCGTATTGCACGCAGTACTCGCGGGGTGTGTAGCTGCCGCTGAGCTTGAGCTGGAAGTCGGTGAAGCCGTGGCCCTTGAAAATCGTCGTGACGATGTCCGAGGTGGCGAGGTTCTGGAACACACGGTTGTTGCTGGCCAGGCTCAGCCACCAGAGCCACGGCCGGAGCAAAAGCTGATAGCGCTCGGCGGTGGCGTCGGCCGGCAGTTGGCGGATCTCGGCCACCAGCCAATCCAGCGGACGCAGCAAGGCATCCTTGTGCAGCGTGGCGGTCACGTGGCTGGCGACGGCCGTCGTGAGGTCCAGCGAGGCGCCATCGTTGATGCCGTTGAGGATGTGCGAGCCCAAGCCGTTGAGGCGTTCTTCGCCGGACAGCGATTCAGGGTACAGCGCCGACAGCGAGGTGGCGGTGAGGGAGAGGGTGGTGTTGCTGTCGGTGGAGCGGGGCATTAATCATCCTCGGCACGCTCAAATATCGTCAGGAAATCCTTCGACTGGGCCTGCCCATAAACATGACTCCACCGGGAAAGGCACATTGTCCAATTGATTGGTATTGACCCCGATACGTTGGGCACAGATTTTTTCAGGCTCGCCAACTTTTTTGATCCTGATGGATCCGTTATTGACATAGTCATCCACTGATTTCATCTGTTTTGGTTTTATCCATGTGATGTTGAAATACAAAACATAGACTTCTGAAAGTTTGCTAATACCGAGTTTTTCTTTTTTCTTTCGTATTTCAGACGGCGGTATGGTGGTCAAATAAAAGCCTTCCTCATGCTGTTTAGTGAACCATGCCCACTTTTGAGGTTGATTCATCGTGCATTTCCACTCCTGAACGGCGGGGACGCCGATTTGATTGCCAGTTATGGATTTGGCCGCCGACTGGGTGGTGTAGTGATAGAACTTCATAACGTGCTCCGGTCCAACTCAGAAAGTCTTAACAGGCTATGAACAACGACGGAGGTTATTCCAACACCCACTCCGCCAACTTCCCCGTCACCTGCGTCATCAACACATTCTCGACATCCCGTGCCCCCGCCGCGCTGCACTTGGCCAACACAGCCTTGACGATCCCCGCATCGAACTCGAACTGCTTGCCGGTCGCGGCCTTGTAGCGCCCGCGCAATTTCTCCAACTTCGCCAACACAATCCCTTCCAGCGTCGCTTCATCCAGCGGCCGATAAGCCACCACCGTCATACGCGCCAAAAATGCCGGCCGGAATGCTTGCAGCAGCACTTTGTGCAAGGCTTCGTTGAAGGCGTCGCTGCCCAGTTGCGCGGTCGGCGTGTCCAGCAGCAGTTCGGCGCCGACGTTGCTGGTGGCGAGCATCACGGTGTTCTTGAAGTCCACCACCAGGCCGGTGCCATCTTCCATCAGGCCTTTGTCGAAGACGTTGTAGAAGGCTTCGAGCACATCCGGGTGGGCCTTTTCGATTTCATCCAGCAGCACCACCGAATAGGGTTTGCGCCGCACCGCTTCGGTGAGCACGCCGCCGCTGCCGTAGCCGACGTAGCCGGGCGGGGCGCCTTTGAGTTGGCTGACGGTGTGGGCTTCCTGGTACTCCGAGAGGTTGATGCTGATCAGGTTGCGCTCACCGCCGTACAAGGCGTCGGCCAGGGCATAGGCGGTTTCGGTCTTGCCCACGCCGGTGGGGCCCACCAGCAGGAACACCCCGACCGGTTTCTGTGGGTCGGTGAGGCCGGCGCGGTAGGCTTGCAGGCGTTGGGCGATGGTGTTCAACGCGGTGCTCTGGCCCATGACCCGCTGGCCCATGCGCTGGCCTAGGGTGCGCACGGCGTGGGCTTCGTCGGCGAGCATCTTGCCCACCGGGATGCCGGTCCAGCCGGCAATCACGGCGGCGACGGTCTTGCTGTCCACCTGTTCGGGCACCAGCGGATCGTCCTGGCGAATGGCATCCAGGCCCGCCTCCAGGCGCAGCAGTTCGGCGGCCAGGTGGTCGATGCGGTTATCGATCTCGGTGTCGGCTTTTTCACTGTCGGCGCGTTCGCTCAGGGCAAGCAGTTCGCGCCGAGTGTCGAGCAGTTCGCGCACGGCTTCGCGCTCTTCGCCCCAGCGGGTTTCCAGTTCGCTGATGGCTTGCACGTTGCTGGTCGATTCGCCTTCGAGCAGGGTGATGCGTTCACGGTGATCGAGCCCGGTCGCCTGTTCCCGGCGCAGGCGTTCGACCTCGTCCTTGAGGCTGTGCTGCCGATGGCGCAGGCTTTCCAGCGGTGGCGGCACGTCGTGCTGGCCGAGGGCGACCCGGGCGCAGGCGGTGTCGAGCACGCTGATGGCTTTGTCCGGCAACTGTCGCCCGGAGATGTAGCGGTGGGACAGCTTCACCGCCTCGTGGATGGCCGCGTCCAGCACCTGCACGCCGTGGTGCTGTTCCAGTTTGCTTGCCACGCCGCGGAGCATTTCCACGGCGGTCAGTTCGTCCGGTTCTTCGACCTGCACCAGTTGGAAGCGGCGGGCCAGGGCCGGGTCTTTCTCGAAATATTTTTTGTATTCCAGCCAGGTGGTGGCGGCCAGGGTGCGCAGTTCGCCCCGGGCCAGGGCCGGCTTGAGCAGGTTGGCCGCGTCGCTGCCGCCCTCTGCGCCGCCGGCGCCGATCAGCGTATGGGCTTCGTCGATGAACAGGATGATCGGCTTTTCGGCACGGCGTACCGCGTCGATCACGCCTTTGAGGCGCTGTTCGAATTCACCTTTGACACCGGCACCGGCCTGCAACAGACCCAGGTCGAGGACACGCAGGGTGACTTCCTGCAACGACGGCGGCACATCCCCGGCGGCGATACGCAGGGCCAGGCCTTCCACCACCGCAGTCTTGCCGACGCCCGGTGCGCCGACCAGGATCGGGTTGTTCTGCCGGCGCCGGAGCAGGATGTCGATGCACTGGCGGATCTCGCCGTCGCGGCCGACGATGGGGTCGATGCGCCCGGCCCGGGCGTCGGCGGTCAGGTCCTGGGTGTACTGGTCCAGGACAGGGTCCTGTTTCTGGGAAGGCTCGCCGGGTTTGGCCGGGCGCACGCCAGCGACATGCTCACGGGAGCTTTCGGTCCATTCCAATAGGTGGGCGCGCAGGGCGTCGCGGGGAATGCGCAGCAACGACGAGGCGCTGTTGAGCAGCAGGCTGCGGCGCTCATCACGGTCCAGCAGCGCCAGCAGCAACAGCCCGGAGCGGATGCTGTCCAGGCCCAGCACGCTGGCCTGGACCACGGCGTCTTCCAACAGGCCGATGGTTTGCGCCGACAGGGCGGGGGTGCGGGTGCTGCCGGATTTGAACAGGTCCAGGGCCTTGTTGGTTTCCGCGGCCACCGCGTCACGCTCCAGACCGAAACGTGGCAGCAGGCAGGCAAAGTCGCCGCCCTCGATGTCGAGCAATTCCAGCAGCAGGTGTTCGATTTCCACGTAATGATGGCTGCGCTGCATGCAACGTTGCGCGGCCCGTTCCAGGGCGCGGCGGTTGTCCGGGTTGAGGCGTCCGATCAGGCTGGCCAGTTCCATTTCAGGCAATCTCCGGCTGACGAAGGCGGGTTTCGATCCGTTGCACGGCGAGGGTTGGCTGGCGTTGCAGGCCACCGTTCCAGTTCAGCCGTGGCGCTGCCTGGCGGTCCAGTTGCAGCGGGCCGGCGCCGCGGATCAGCAACACCAGGGTGCAATCCAGGTCGGGGCCGAAGTACAGGGCGTAGAGGCTGGCGAGCAGCGGATGGGCTTCGCCGTTGGGCAGCAGTCCGCTGGCCTGGCCCGTGGTCAGCGGGCCGAGGGTCAGGCGCACGCCGGCATGTTCGTCCCAGACGTGGGTGCCGGCCACCGCGTTGCGGCCCAGGCACAGGTTGCGCCCGCCCGGTTGCAAGCGGCTGCGGCTGGCCGGCGGGATTTCACGCCAGCCACCTTCGTAAGCCGTCAGCTCCACGGGCAGCCCGAACTGTTCACGGACAATCGCCGCGAACCCGTCCAGGGAGCGCCGGCCATCGGCGTACAGCGCGGTGCAGGCCAGTACTGCCGAGTCGGGTGCGGCCTGGCGCTCCTGCAAGGCCTTGGGCAGCAGGCCGGTCAACGCCCGCAGTTGCGCGTGTACGGCGGACGATCCCGGGGCAGTGAAACCCAAGGCGATGCGATGTTTGCGCATCACCTTGTAAAGCAGGCTGAGCAGGCGATGCTGGAACAGGTCGAGGAATTCCGCCGGGGCATGATCCTTCGCCCGTGCCCGTTGTTGCAGCCATTCCTGGTAGGCGTAGGGCAACGGGCCGTCGGGGCCGCCGAGGCCGAAGATCGGCGTGGTCAGGGTTGGCGGCAGGCCGGGTTCCTGGCCCAGGCTTTCCACTTCGCTGGCGGCGAACAGCGGCGTCAAGGGCCCGCGCAGGCGCAAGGCTTCGGCGTGCGGCGCGGTGCCGCTGCCCAAGGGCTCGGCCTGGGGATGTTCACGTTCGAGCAACAGCAAGGCCTGGAGCCATTCGAAGCGTTGCGGGTCGCGTCGCAGGCGCTGGCTCAGGTTCAGAGCACCAGGGGTTTGCCGGCTTGGGGTTGCCATGTCTTCACCTCCTTGTCGGACTGGACCAGCACGGTGCGCACGAAGCGATTGGCGGTGGCATAAAGGGAAAAGAACTGCGCCAGCACCCCGGAGAACAGCACGGCGCTGCTACCGACGAAGTGTTGCGGATCCAGTTGCAGGCGCACCTCCAGGCCGTTGCGCCAGCCGCGCCAGGCGTCTTCGCCGACATGGGCGATGACCCGGTCACAGCCCAGTCCCGATACCCCTTCGATCTGGCGATGGGCGCTGGCCTCGTCCCGCAGGTTGTGCAATTGGAGAATCTCGCGCAATGCGTCCAATGCCTGGGGGCCTTCGACCAGCGACAAATGGTTGAGGGTCAATTGCGACACCAGCCGCCAGCGCGATTCGCCGTCCAGGCGCGGCAGGCTTTGCGGGCTGGGTGGGTTGCGCAGGCGCGCCCAGGCCACCGGCCCTGGGCGCTCGAAACCCAGTGGGGTGCCGGCCGGCAGGCTTTGGGCCAGGTGGCGGTTGGTGCACAGCAGTTCGGCGGTGAGGCTGTAGTCGCGGGTTTCGGCCAGCGGGTCGAACTGGGTGTCCACCAGGCTGACCATCAAGTCGGTGCCCAATCGGTTCGGGCTCATGCCACTGACCCGTCGTGCATGCCAATAACAGGTTTGGTCGTTGCCATGCTGGCTGCCGTAATAGGCCGGCACTTTGCGCACGCCCTGGCTGGACATGGCGCGCATGCCACGGATGCTGTGGATCTCGACGCTGTTTTCCCGATGACTGTCGGCCACCAACCGGTACTCGCTGCGGGTGCCATCCGGGCGCAGCGGCTCGGAAGTCCTGGGAAACAGGTTGATCGCCGGCGTGCAGCCCAGGGCGATGTCGCTGGCCTGGAGCGGCAGGCGGCTGGTGGGAGGGCGGTCGAAAACGATGTACAGGTACAACGACGGGCCGTCGCTGGTGGCACCGGCCAGTGGCAGGTCGAAGAAGCCGAATTTATCCGGGAAGGCAAAGTACTCGGCCAGCAGGCGCATGCCGGGGTGCACGCCGTCTTCATCCGGCAGCAAGACCTGGTCACTGGCGAAGCCGACGATCTGTGGCAGGCCTGTCAGCGACTCCGGCGCGCTGCCCGGCGCACCGGCCAGGACCTCGATGGCGTGCGCGGCCAGCAAATCGTACAGCCCGGCGTTGATGATCGGTGACGCCGCCAGGTGTACCCGCAGCGAGTCGATTCCCAGCGTCGACCACTGGCTTTCGCCCAGGCATCGCAACTCCAGGCGCAAGGCCGAGCGGGCCCGGACCACTCCGGTCAGCGCCTGGGTTTCGTCGCTGCCCAGCAGCAATGCCTCGCTGATTTCCACCGGCCACAAATGCACAGCGGCGGTGGTCCGAAAATGAATGCTCTGGCCTGTGTCCGTGGTGACGAACAACGGTGTGTCGCGGGGCAGCGGGTAGCCCTCGTTCAAGTTGCCTTTGCTGGGGTCGGGCTCGAACTGCACGATGGCGCACGACGGCAAGGGTCGCATGGCCAACGGGTAAAGCTGTTCGAGCAGGGCATCGCTGAATTCGGCGTAGTCGTCGTCCAGCCGGCGTTGCAAGCGGGCGGCCAACAGTGCGAAACCTTCCAGCAGGCGCTCGACATGCGGATCGGGGCATTCGCCGGGGGACAACTCCAGGCGCCGGGCGACCTTGGGGTAGCGCTCGGCGAACAGGCTCCCGGCATGCCGCAACCAGGTCAGTTCGCGTTGGTAATAGTCCAACAGTTGCGGGTCAATCGAGTCGCTCATGTCGTACCTCAAGGCCGTCGCCGGCGTGCTCGATGACAAAGGCCACGGGCCAGGCATGCAGGTCGCCGCGCAGCTCGCCCAGCAGCCGTATGCACAGTTGCTGCGGATGGCCCGGCACCGGGCAGACCTCGACCTCGCCCAGGCGCAGGCGAGGTTCGAAGTGGGTGATGGCCTGGCGGATTTCCCGGGTCAGTTGGCGCCGGTCATCGCTGCGCTGCTGTTGCAGCGCGGTCCAGTCGGCGATGCCGTAGTCCAGGATGCTTGGCGGTTCGGTCAGCGCCCGTGGGCCGCGTCGGGTATTGAACAGGCGCGACAGTTCGGCATGCACCGAGTCTTGCAACGCCTGTCGGTCGAACACCCGCCCGGTATCGTTCGCCGGGCTGGCCAGGCGTTCGAACAGGGGCGGGCGCAGCCCGAAGCCAGCCATGGGTGCGGTTTCCTTACTTGGTCATTTTGTTGGCGGCCAGGTCCCAGGTCGTGCCCGCCGTGCCTTCCTTGGTGCCGTCGTCTTTCTGCGCAGTGAGCTCCCATTTGATCTTGGTAAAGTTCAGCGACAGGGTTTCCACCGGTTTGCCGCCGGTGCCGCCGCTGACACTGACGTTGGACAGCACGACGTTGGTCAGGGTGTAGATGATGAACGGCATGAGTTTGCCGCTGCCCTCGGCGGCGTTGCGGCCAATGGTGATGACGGCTTGCGGGATCGGCTTGCCGGCGCAGCAATATTCGTTGAGCGAGGGGGTGGAGCTGTCGACGAATTTGGTCAGGGTGAATTCGCCGATGTGCGGCCGGCCGGAAGTACGCTCCGAGTTGCTGACGTCGTTGGTGACCTGCATTGCCACGTTATGGCTGTAGGACATGACCTCGATCTTGTCCGTGAAACCCTCCAGCAGGCTGTCGCCCTTGATGTCGCCGCCGAGGTCGAGAATGATTGCATCCATTGTGTGGAACTCCTGAAGAAGACGAAATGGGCGGTACCCAATACCGATCCGTTAAAGACGAACGCCGAACCTGTGGCGAGGGGATTTATCCCCGCTGGGGCGCGAAGCGGCCCTAAATCTGATCACCCGGTGTGTCAGGCAGATTGAGTGGATCGCTTAGAGGGCTGCTGCGCAGCCCAGCGGGGATAAATCCCCTCGCCACAACAAGCTCCTCGCCACAGGTTTCAACCGTCAGGCAGCTACCGGCGGCGGCAGGGTCGCCACCAGGCGGATCGAGGCGGTCAGTTCCTCCAGCTGGAAGTGCGGCCGCAGGAACACCGTGGCCTTGTAGGCGCCTGGCTTGCCTGCCACTTCCGTCACGTCCACTCGCGCTTCGCGCAGCGGGTACTGCGCCTTGATTTCTTGCGGCGCGTTGTCGTTGATCAGCACGTAGTCGGCGATCCAGTTGTTGAGGTAGGTCTGCACGTTGTCGCGGGTCATGAAACTGCCGACCTTGTCACGCATGATCACCTTCAGGTAATGGGCGAAACGCGAGGCCGCGAGTACATACGGCAACATCGCCGAGATCCGCGCGTTGGCGTTGGCCTCGTTGGTGTTGTAGAGCTTGGCCTTGTTGGTGGTCTGGCCGCCGAAGAACACCGCCACGTCGCTGTTTTTCTTGTGGCACAGGGAGATGAAGCCCAGGTCGTTGAGTTCTTTTTCGCGGCGGTCGGTAATCGCCACTTCGGTCGGGCATTTGAGCGACAGATCCCCGGAACTGGTGCGGAACGTATGGGCCGGCAGGCCTTCGACCGCGCCACCGCCCTCGGCCCCGCGAATGGCTGCGCACCAGCCATATTTGGCGAAGGCTTCGGTGATGCGTTGTGCCAGGGTCCAGGCGGCGTTGCCCCACAGGTATTTGCTGTGGTCGGTGCCATTGACGTCTTCAACGTAGTTGATGCCTTCCACCGGCAGCGTGTCCGGGCCGTACGGCAGGCGCAGCAGGAAGTGCGGCAGCACCAGGGACACGTAGCGCGAGTCTTCGCTTTCACGGAAGGCGCGCCACTTGATCAGCTCCTGGCTCTCGAAAATCTTCGACAGGTCCCTGGGGATCGCCAGTTCGGTGAAGCTGGTCATGTCGAACAACCGCGGGCTGGCGGCGGCAATGAACGGGGCGTGCGCGGCGGCGGCGACGTTCGAGAGTTTTTCCAGCAGGCCGATGTCCTGCGGATGCCGGCCAAAGGTGTAGTCACCCACCAGCAGGCTGAACGGGTGCCCGCCGAAGGTGCCGTATTCTTCCTCGTAGATTTTCTTGAACAGCGCGCTCTGGTCGAATTCGACGGCTTTTTCCAGATCGTTCTGCAGTTCTTTCTGGGTGACGTTGAGCAGGCGCAATTTGAGCCGGGTGCTGGTCTCGGTGTTCTGCACCAGCAGGTGCAGGCCGCGCCAGGAGGCTTCGAGTCTCTGCAGGTCAGGGTGGTGCAGCACTTCGTTGAGCTGGGCGCTGATCAGTTGGTCGATCTGGCTGATGCGGTCGTTGATCATCGCCACGGTGTCCTTGTCGATGGCCATGCCTTCGTCGAGGACCTGGGTGGCGAATTCGGCCAGCATGTCGCGGGCGTAGTCTTGCTGGCTGTCGTCGTGGGCCATGCGGCCTTCGGCGATGATCTTGTCCAGCAGGGACAGGGTCTGGGTCGTGCTCTCGCTGGTTTGAGCGCTGGATGAAGCAGGCATGGCGTTATCTCCCTTGAATGATGCGCGCGATCAGGCCTGTGGTTCGGCCGGGGCAGGGTCATCGTTGGCGGCCACGGTCGGCAGCTCTGGCGGTACGTCCTGGGGCCGGGCCGACTTGATCTCCTGCAGGCCTTCTGTGTTGGCGATCACGTCGCGCAGCAGCTTGTCCAGGTCGTCGTTGCCATCGAGTTTGGTCAACAGGTCCCGCAGGCGTTGGCGCGCTTCGAACAACCGGCGCAGCGGCGTGACCTGCTCCACGACCTTGACCGGGTCGAAGTCGTCGATATGACGGAAGTTGAGTTCGATGTTGAGCTTGCTGTCGTCGCCGCTGAGGGTGTTGTTCACCTGGAGCGTGGCGCGGGGGGAGATGGAGGCGAGCACCTCGTTGAAATTATCCCGATCGATTTCAGTAAAGCGCCGCTCATTGAGCTTGGGCAGCGGGTCCAGTGGCTTGCCCGAGAGGTCGGCCAGAATGCCGACAACCAGTGGCAATTCTTTTTTCTCGATGGCGTTGCCGATTTCCACGTCATAGGTGATCTGGACGCGGGGAGGACGGACTCTGTCGAGCTTGTGCTGGGTACTTTCTGCCATGGCGGCCGACTCCGATGCATGTGCGGGCGCAATGCATCGGGAGTCCCGCTCATCGCATTCCCTTGCTGATCCACAGGTTGCAAATGGACGGCAGAAAACCTGTCATTCCCTTGACGAACCTGGCGCATTCGACCGTGTGGGTCGAACTACCCAAGACGCTAGAACAGGTCTATAAAAAAGCAAGCAAAAACAATTTTGGACCGCTGAGAAAAGGAAGATTCATTTTGCGTGGGTTTTTTTTCGGATTTTTTTTGAGCCTGGCGCTCACCGGTTGCTCGCTTTTTGCGCCCAGTGTCGACCTGGACAGCCTGACCCTGGACGTCGCCCCCCGGGCCAATGACGACACACCGATCGCGGTGGATTTCATCGCGGTGAACGACCCGGACCTGCTCAAGCAGCTGTCGGGCATCACCGCCAGCCAGTGGTTCGCCGAGCGCGAACAGTTCCAGCGCGACTATCGTCAACTCATGTCGGTGTGGGGGCTGGAGCTGGTTCCGGGGCAATTCATCGACCGCCAACCCTTCCCGTTGGAGGGCCGGCGCGCCGCTGGACTTTTGGTCTTCGCCAGCTATAACACTCCCGGAGCCCACCGGCTTCGGCTGGACGATCAGCGCCAGGCCTGGCTGAAGTTCGACAGTCGCGAGATGACCCTCGTGAATGATGGGGCTGATGACAGCCAGCCTTGAGTGACCGCGGGCCGCCATGCGCGGCGACATTGGGATGTCGAAGGGAGTCGTATGAGTCTGTTACCTGACGCGGTGTGCTGGCATGAGGGCATGCAATTGCTGCCCCAGCATTTTCAATTGCAAGGGCTGCGTGCCGAGGCCCTGGCTGCGTATTTTGCCGGGGCCTGCAACCCTTGGTTCTGGGGTGTCAGCCAGCTGGAAGTCGATCCTTCAGCCCTCAGCGCCGGCCTGGTGCGGCTGCTGCAACTGCAAGGCACCTTGCCGGACGGCTTGCCGGTCAACCTGCAGGCCGGCGTCGGGCCGACCTTGGAGCTGGACATCGGTGAGGCGATCGACAAGACCGACGACGCCACCGTGACTGTGTACCTGGCCGTCAGCCCGCTGTGGCGCGCCGGGCAATTGGTGCCGCTCAAGGGGCGCCTGCAATCGGTGGTCGGCGAGGCGTTGCCGGACCTCACCAGCGGTGCATTTCCCGAGTCGATCACCGTCTGGCGACCCAACCCGAGGCTGTGCACGCAACTGAGCAAGGCCGATTCGATCTGCCTGCCGCTGTTGCGCATCCGCAAGGAGGGCGGTGGCTTCTGGCGCGTGCCCTACACCCCGCCGACGCCGATCCTGTTGCCGGAGTCGGCCCTCGGTCGACGGGTCGCCGGAGTGTGCGCCCGGGCTCGGGAAAAATGCATGTTTCTCGCTGGTCGCTTGCGTCAGGCCCAGGCGGCCGGCAACCAGGACGATGCCATGGAGATCCGTCGGCAATTGACCGCCTTGTGGGCGCGCTTGCCGGAAGTCGAAGGCGCGCTGAATACCCGGGTGGCAACGCCCCAGGCGCTCTACGGTTTGCTGCTGGGGCTGGCCGGGAGCTGGTCGGCCCTCGATCCGCTGGCGGGCGTCCCGGCCTTCGCACCGTTGGATTTCCTCGAATTGCAGCGCGGCTATGAACCGTTGCTCGACTGGCTGGAAACCACCCTGGAACTGGTTCGTGCCGGCTATCGCAGCCTGGCCTTCGAACGCAATGAGCAGGTCTTCTCGATCCAGTTGCCTGACGACCAACCGGAGCAACGCCTGGTGATCGGCCTGCGCATGCCCAACGGCGCCAGCGAGCAGGCGGCGGGCGAGTGGTTGCGCGGGGCGATCATCGCGTCGGCGCGGCACATCCCGCTGCTCAGCCGACAACGCATGAGCGGTCTGCCCCACCAGGCCATGAGCCGCAACGAACAGGTGGCCTACAGCGTGGGCGAGGACACCCGTTTGTTTGTGGTGGCCGCCAGCGGGCAATGGTTCGACGCGCAATTGCCGCTGCACATCGTGGCGCCGGCATCGGCCCAGGCCAGCAGCCCGTGGCAAGTGGTGTTGTTCGTGGCGCAAGCCAGTGAAAGTGCCTGATCGCAAAAGGGGAGTCGTATGCCTGATGGAAGTGGCGGGGCGGTTCGGAGTCTGCATGAGGCGCCGCTGAGCAGCGCTTTTCGCCAGGCCTGGTTGAAGTGGTCCCAGGAGTGGCAAGACTTGCCCAAGGACAGCGACCCTGCGGTATTGGTCAATCGGGTGGTGGAGTTTTCCGGGCGCAGCGCCCAGCGTCTGTGGCGGGTGGCCTTCGCCACCGTCGGCGATGCCGCCACCGAGCAGGTCAAGTCGCTGGTCTATGCCTTCGTGGCTCTGGTGGACGAAACCTTGCTGTTCAGCCCCTGGCCCGGACAACTGGCGTGGCAGCAGCACCCCCTCGAGTCACGCATGTATGCCAGCCGCCAGGCCGGCGAGCGCTTGCCGGCGGCGATCAAGAAACTGCTGGACGAGCAGATGCCCGGCACCCGGGACCTGGCGAATGTCTATCTGCAATGCCTGATCCTCGGGTTCCAGGGGCGATTGCGTGGCGAGCCGGGCCAGGTCCAGCATGCAAAGTGGCGCGTGGCGCTGTTCACCTTCGCCTGGCAACACGACCCTGATTACGTCGACGTCAGCCAGCGCCTGGCGCTGTCTTCGGCGACGCCGCCAGTGCGCATGCCAGTGCAGCAATCGCTGCCGGACGGCTTTCGCCTGGGGCTGGCGATCCTGGCGATGGTGTTGCTGCTGACCGGCTTGGGGCAGGTGTTCTGGCGTGACATCCGTTCGGAACTCGAGCCGGTGCTGCAACTGAATGAGTCGGTGGTTCAGGAGCAGGACTCATGAGCACCCTGAGCATCGTTGCCCTGGTGGTGCTCGCCATCGTCATGGTGCTGTTGATCGCGGCCCTGATCTGGTGGCTGCGGACCCAGGGCGGGGCGGCGATCCGCAGTTTCTATGGGGCGGTGCGCCGCATGGAGCAGGAGCAGGGCACCCGGGACCGCTATCAGATGCCTTGGCTGATGATGCTCGGCAACGAAACCGACGGCGCCCAATTGTGCGCCCAATGGCGCTTGCAACCGACCGACAAGGCGGCCTGGTTCGGGCGCTGGTTTTCCGATGCCGAGGGCTCGGTGCTGGTGGTGCCCCAGGCGTTGTTCCTGCCCGATGACGGCATGAATCGGCAACGGGGCAACTGGTGGCGCCTGCTGGGGCTGATGTTGCGCTTGCGCAGCAAGCGGCCATTGGATGCGGTGATCTGGACCGTACCTTTGAGCACCCTTGACGACATCGAGCACACCACCGAGCTGAGCCTCAAGGTCCGGCGTGTCTTTATCGACCTGTTGCAACGGTTCGGCCTCAGCCTGCCGGTGTACGTGGTGATCACCGGGATGGAAGAACTGCCCGGGGTCCAGGAACTGGTCAGTGCGCTGCCCGCCGAGGCGCGTGAGTCGATGCTGGGTTGGTCCTCGCCCTATTTGCCGGATGCGGCCTGGCAGTCGCAGTGGAGTGACCAGGCCCTGGACCAGGTCAACGCGGCGCTGTCGCAGTCGATCATCGAGATCGGTGCGCTGTCGGGGCAATTGAGCACCGATCTTTATGGGTTGCCGGAACGTTTCGAAGGTTTGCGGCGGGCCTTGCAGATCCTGCTGGAGCCGGTGTTCCAGGGCAACGCCCAAGGTGAAGCACCGCGTTTTCGCGGGGTGTACTTCACCGCCAGCCAGGCACCGGCCGTCAGCAGCGACGGTTTGACCGCTTCCGATAGTGCCCAGCGGCAAACCGTGTTCGCCCGGCAATTGTGGTCGCGACGGCTGATGGCCGAACGTGGCCTGGCCCAGCCTGTGCCACGGCTGTTGCGCCTGCGCCAGCGCGGGCATCGGCTGGCCGGAGCGGTGGCGTTGGTGGTGGGCCTGGTCTGGCTGGGAGGCATGGTCTGGGTCTGGCACGATTCGGTGGAGCAAGCCGAGGGGCTGTCGCGGTTGATCCTCAGCGCCCATAAGAACCATCTCGTGGTCGACCCTGACGAACCGCAACTGGAACCGACCCGGCACAATGTGCAGAACTACTGGAACGTGTTGGAAAAGGCCCCGAGCTGGCGCTTCGTCTCAGTGGTGTTTCCTACTTCGTGGTTCTCTTCCGTGGACACGCAACTGGAGAATGGGTTGCGCCTGACGGCTCGGCACCATTGGATATTGCCCTTGCGGGACCTGCTCAATTCCGACCTGGAACAGCTCAAATCCATCCGCAACACCGAGCGGCGGGGCAATGTGGAGAACGAAGACCCGGCGCAGTGGCAGAGTTATGTGAAGGCCAAGGAACTGGTGGAGCTCGCGGTACGCCTTGAGCAGCACAACCAGATGTTCAGTCAGGTGGTGAACGATCCCAAGGCACCGCTGGACGAACTGGTGCAACTGAGCAACACCGCCTTGTCCCTGGGTCTCAACACCGGCACCTTGAGCCGGCCACGGTTCTACAACCGGGTGCTGTTCGATGCCCAGAACAGCGATTTGAAAGGGCTGGACCTGAACGCCGCGCGCCCGGTGATCGCCGATAACTTCACCGGCCTGATGCAGCGCTGGCTGGACCATTACTTCCTGGCGGACAACTTTGTGCGCCAGGCCGGTTACCTCAAGCTGCACCTGCAACGGCTGGAGGCCGGCAGTGGCAATTCGTTGAGCGAACTCGAAGACCTGATGGCGCTGATCGACGATTTGCAGACCCTGGTCAGCCTGACCAACTCGGCCTGGGGCCGGGGCAAGGGCCAGGACCTGGTGCCCGGTTACAGCCAGATGCTGGACAAGGTCAGCCACAGCACGTTGTTGGGGCCGGATATCGAGCAGGACCTGGAGAGCCAGGCGGCGAAGTTGCAGCAGAGCTTTCGTGACCAGTGGATCGTCCAGACCGGCTCCGGGGACAATCTGCTAGTGCAACAGGGCAGTGGCCTGCTGGTTTTGCAAGACCATGTCACGGCGCTGGACGGTGCGGTGCAGGCGCTGTTCAAGCGTGATTTCGTGGCGCTGGCCATGCAGAAGGATCCGTCGGGCAACACCTCCGATTCGATGGGCCAGGGCGATGGCAGCGATGATTTCAGCGTCGCGCTGAACTACTTCACCAGCTACAAGAGCTATGCCAATGAAGAAATGCCGCGCATTCCGCCGGATTACCGTGATGCGCTGATGCAGGCCGCTGAAGGCGCCGCGGCCCGGGCCATGTGGTTGAGCCTGGATGAAAGCGACGAGGCGCTGCCCGGCATGGGCTTCAATGTGCAAACGACCCAGGCCGTTGCGCTGCAGAAAGCCTTCATGGACGTGCACCGTGGCGACCTGGCGATGCGTTTCCAACGTCTGCTCAATCGCCGGGCATTGGCGCAGCTCAAGAGTGGCCTGGACGAAATCGATGCCCAGCCGCTGTTCAGCCAGCGGGCCGATGTCCAGCGCTGGGACGGCTCGAAGAACTTCGGCTTGCAGCTCTACGGTGCCAGCGATCCACAAGACCTGAAGCTGAACCTGGCCCAGCAATTCGGCGCGATGCTGCAGATCGCCGAGCAGCGAATGCCCGCGCTGGAATGGTTGATCGTCCAGCAGGACAACCTGTCGGCCCTGGAACACGACCAGGTGGCACGCTTCATGGCCCTCAACGATGAATTGCTCAAGTACAAGAACCAGAACCCGGCCAGCTCGGCGGCCCAACTGGAACAATTGGTGAGCCGGGACTTTATCGCCATGGACACCACCTCCTGCGCGCAAATCTTGCAGACCGCCAGCTTGCCCGGCGGGCGCGGCGACCTGGCGCTGCGCACGGTCGCGTTGCAGCAGGGCGCCCTGCAACGGTGCCTGTACCTGCAACAGAACCAGGCCGCGGCCGCCTGGAATGACCTGGCCAACTATTTCAATCAATACCTGGCCGGGCGCTTTCCGTTTTCCCAGGACGTGCGGGCCAGCGATGCCGACCCGGCGCGGGTCCAGCATTTACTGGAGCTGATCGACACGCGCCTGCCCCTGGCCCAGGCCGGGCTGACGTTGAGCCAGACGCCAGAGCGGCTGGCAGCCGAGGATTTCCTCAACCGTTTGAAACAGGCCGGTACCTGGCTCGGGCCGCTGTTCGTGCGCGACAAGAGTGGCATCCTGGGGGTGGAAATGGACGTGCGCTGGCGCACCGATCGCGATGAAGAACGCGGCGCCGACCAGGTGATCGCCTGGAGCCTGGACGCCGGCAACCAACAGATCAGCTACCCCGGCGGCGGCCAGCCGAACCTGCGTTGGATGGTCGGCCAGCCCGTGCGCCTGACCTTGCGCTGGGCCCGCAACGGCTACCAGCGTCCGGCCAACGACCCGCTGCAACCGAACCTGGTGGTGCGCGACCTGGAGGCCGGTTGGGAATACCAGGGACCCTGGTCGTTGCTGCGCCTGATGCGCTCGCAGGTGGCGAGTCAGCGCCAGCCGAATGTCGACTACACCGATTTCCCCCTGGCCCTGCAACTGCCGGTGACCGCCCAGACCCAGGCCCGCACGGCGCAGCAAACGTTGATGTTCATGCGCCTGTCGTTGATGAGCCAGGGCTCCAAGCTGCCTTTGTCGATCCCGCCGCTGCCGACGCGGGCGCCCCGTTCACCTTTCATGGCGACCGCATCGAGCCCCGCCATTGCCACTCGTGAGGAGGGCCTGTGAGCTTGCCGATATCGCCTTTGCCTGAGTTGGTCAGCCAGTTGCTCGAGCCGATCAGTGCCGAATCGCCCTGTGGCCCGGACCTGCGCTACGAACCGGAATATGACCAGTTGCGCGAATTGCGCCGGGAGGACGACACCAGCCTGCCCACCGGTGTGTGGCAGTCTTCGATCAAGCGCGCCCTGTGGCCGGACCTGGAACGGCTCGCGACCACGTTGCTGCTGGAGCGCAGCAAGGACCTGATGATCAGTGCCTGGCTGGGGGAGGCCTGGCTGCATATGGCTGGGCTGGAAGGGTTGCCGGGCAGCCTGGCGCTGGTGGCTGGACTGTGTGAGCGCTATCCGGAGCAGTTGCACCCCCAGGCCGAGGAAGGCGACCAGTCATGGCGGGTGATCCCGCTGGAGTGGTTGGCCCGTCGCTACAGCGAAGTGCTGCTGACGCGGGTGCCGTTGTTCGACGGCCGGGAACAGGCCTTCGCCGCTTTCTGCCTGGACGACTGGCAACGCTTGCAGCGCCAGCAAGTGTTGGTCAACGACAGCAAGAACGCCAAGGCCTCGGCCGAAGCGGCGCGCAACGATCAAAAGAAGCTCAGCGAACTGATTCGCAACACACCCTTGTCGTTCTGGTTGCATCGCCAGGGCAGCCTGATGTTGAGCCTGCAACACCTGCAACGGCTCGAAGCCTGGAGCGACGCTTACCTGGGCAACCTGGCCCCGGGCTACAAATCCCTGCAGGACGTGATGCAGGCCTTGTTGGCACTGGTAGAGGAGTTCATCGCGATGCACCCACAGCAACCCACCGTCGCGCCGGTGCAAACGTCCCCGGCGTCCACGACGTCGACGTCCCAGCCGCAGGCGGCACCTGCCCAGGTCTTCCAGGAACCGGCCAATCGTGAAGAGGCCTACCGACAATTACTGGTCATCGCCGGTTACCTGGCCCGCACCGAACCCCACAGCCCGGTGCCCTACCTGATCCGACGCGGCGTGGAGTGGGGCAACAAGCCGTTGAGCGAGTTGCTGGGGGAACTGATCAGTGCCGATGCCGAATCCCGGCGCTTGTGGACGTTATTGGGCGTTCTCTAACGCTCCTCGTCGGACCACGGCACTGGCGTCAACACCGGTTTGCCGGAAAAGAACGCGGTCAGGTTCTGGCCCACCAGCTCTACCATTGCGCGGGTCGCTTCCGGTGACAGGCCGGCCACGTGGGGGGTGAGGACGACGTTGGGCAGGTTTTTCAGCGCCTGCGGCACCTCGGGCTCGTGATCGAACACATCCAGGGCCGCTCCGGCGATTCGCCGGTGCTCCAGGGCGCTGATCAGATCGGCGGTGGCAACCACGCTGGCCCTGGCGACGTTCACCAGAAACCCTTTTGGGCCGAGCGCATCGAGGGTCTGTTTGTTGATCAATTGCCGGGTATCCAGGCCGCCTGGCGTGGCGACGATCAGGAAGTCCGAAACCCGCGCCAGTTCCGTGGGAGTGGCGCAGAAGGTGTAGGGCACGTCATTGCGCACCCGCCGATTGTGATAGCTGATACTCATGTCAAAGCCCAGGGCGGCCCGTTTGGCGATCGCCATGCCCACCGCGCCAAGGCCCAACACGCCCAGCCGCTTACCCGCCAGGGAAGGGCGCGCAACCCTTGGCCATTCGCCCCGCCGCAGGGCGGCATCGGAGTGGGGTATGTCGCGCACCAACGCCAGCAACAGCGCCATGGCATGGTCGGCCACCGACGACGCGTTGACCCCGGCGCCGTTGGTGACCACGATGCCCCGATGGCGCGCGGCCTGCAGGTCTACTTGTTCGTAACCGGCACCGATCACGCAGATGATTTTCAGATTGGGCAGGGCGGCGATCTCTTCCTCCGTCAGGCCCAGGGGGCCGCGGGTCAGCACTGCGCTGAAGCGTTCACCGTGTTCGAAAATCGCCGTTTTGCGTTCGGCAGGCGTGGGCGCCAATTCCAGGTGGTAACCCTGCTTCTCGAGAATCGGCAGGCATTCATTGACGGTTTCAACCAGTACCAGAACGGTTGCGGTCATGCTGGGCTCCTGTGGGCGCTGGGGCGATTTCAAGTATTCAACCTGATTGTAGGAGCCGGGGGCAGGGGGGCTTGGCTTTTTATGTGCATTTCGGATTTTGTTGACTGGCTGGGTACATATCCATTGCTGCGGTCACGGCTGCTTAGGGTTTCGCCCTGACGGCGACTCACTTTTGAGAAGCCCGGAAGCCGGCCCAGTCAAAAGTAAGCAAAACGCTTCTGCCCCACCACTCGGTGCCTCGCTTAGGCTCGGCATGCCCTCACTCCGGCATTGCTCCGTGGGCCGCCGCGAAGGGCCATCCATGGCCCAGCGCGGCTAACCCGGCATCCATGCCGGGTTGCCCACTGCGCAATGCCTGCGTTCGGCCATCGTGGTTAACGGGGCGCCCGAGATCAACGTCCACGCCGAGGCGGCCTAGTAGCCGACCTGGTTCTCCCGGTCGTACACCCATCAGATCTGTTTGATCAGGACCTGTGGGAGCAAAGCTTGCTCGCGAGGCGGCCTGACAGCCGGCCTGGCTCTCCTGGTCGTACACCCATCAGCTCTGTTTGAGCAGGACCTGTGGGAGCAAAGCTTGCTCGCGAGGCGGCCTGACAGCCGGCCTGGCTCTCCTGGTCGTACACCCATCAGATCTGCTTGAGCAGGACCTGTGGGAGCAAAGCTTGCTCGCGAGGCGGCCTGACAGCCGACCTGGCTCTCCCAGTCGCACACCCATCAGCTCTGTTTGAGCAGAACCTGTGGGAGCAAAGCTTGCTCGCGAGGCGGCCTGACAGCCGACTTGGCTCTCCCGGTCGTACACCCATCAGCTCTGTTTGAGCAGGACCTGTGGGAGCAAAGCTTGCTCGCGAGGCGGCCTGACAGCCGGCCTGGCTCTCCTGGTCGTACACCCATCAGATCTGCTTGAGCAAGACCTGTGGGAGCAAAGCTTGCTCGCGAGGCGGCCTGACAGCCGGCCTGGCTCTCCTGGTCGTACACCCATCGGATCTGCTTGAGCAAGACCTGTGGGAGCAAAGCTTGCTCGCGAGGCGGCCTGACGGCCGGCCTGGCTCTCCCGGTCGTACACCCATCAGATCTGTTTGATCAGGACCTGTGGGAGCAAAGCTTGCTCGCGAAGGCGGCGGTACATTCAGTGCTGGTGCAAGCTGACCCACCGCTATCGCGAGCAAGCTCGCTCCCACAGGGAGTGTAGGGATAATTCTATGGCAGCGATCTGATATGCATAACCGCTCCTCAGCTAAGCCTTTGCTTCTGCTCACTAATCCCGGACAATCGCGCCCCTGTTTCGGCCAGGGCGCTGCCTGTCGGGTTTTTCCGACTCGTCCCGGCCGGGTGCATGTGACCGGAATACGGAGATCCGCCCGGATGAATGATCAGGCCAATAGCGTCGAAGAGCGCTTTGAAACGACAGTCCCAGCCACCCTCAGCCAGTGGAGTCGCCAGGACACCACGTGGATGCTGGGCCTGTTTGGCACCGCCATCGGTGCAGGTACTCTGTTTTTACCCATCAATGCGGGCCTGGGCGGCTTCTGGCCGTTGCTGATCCTGGCGGTGCTGGCGTTCCCCATGACGTTCTATGCCCACCGGGGCCTGACCCGTTTTGTGTTGTCCGGTCGCGACGGCGCGGACATCACCGAAGTGGTGGAGGAACATTTCGGCCTCAAGGCCGGTGCGCTGATCACGCTGTTGTACTTCTTTGCCATTTTCCCGATCCTGCTGATCTACAGCGTGGCGTTGACCAACACCGTGGGCAGTTTCCTGGAGCATCAGTTGCATATCCAGCCGCCTCCTCGGGCTGTGTTGTCATTGGTGCTGATCCTCGGCCTGCTGGCGGTGGTCCGCTGCGGCGAGCAGGCGATCGTCAAGGCCATGAGCCTGATGGTCTACCCGTTCATCGTTGCACTGCTGTTCCTGGCGGTGTTCCTGATTCCCCACTGGAGCGGCGGCATCCTGACCACCGCGTCCACGCCGCCGGAACCTTCGGCGCTGCTGCATACCTTGTGGCTGGCGATCCCGGTGATGGTGTTCTCGTTCAACCACTCGCCGATCATCTCGGCCTTTGCGGTGGACCAGAAACGGCGCTACGGCGGCAACGCCGAGGAGCGCAGTTCGCAGATCCTGTCGCGCGCCCATGTGCTGATGGTGGTGATGGTGCTGTTCTTCGTGTTCAGTTGCGTGCTGACCCTGACCCCGGCGCAACTGGCCGAAGCCAAGGCGCAGAACCTGTCGATCCTGTCGTACCTGGCTAACCACTTCAGCAACCCGACTATCGCCTTTGCCGCGCCGTTGATTGCGTTTGTCGCCATCTCCAAGTCGTTCCTGGGGCACTACATCGGCGCCAGCGAAGGCCTCAAGGGCTTGATCGTCAAGAGCGGCCGCCGCCCGGCGCCCAAGACCCTGGACCGCCTCACCGCTGCGTTCATGCTGGTGGTGTGCTGGATCGTCGCGACCCTCAACCCGAGCATCCTGGGCATGATCGAGACCTTGGGGGGGCCGGTTATCGCGGCCATCCTGTTCCTGATGCCGATGTATGCCATTCGCAAAGTTCCGGCCATGGCCCGTTATCGTGGCCAGGCTTCGAATGTCTTCGTTACGTTGGTGGGTTTGGTGGCGATTACGGCGTTGGTTTATTCCCTCTTGGCGTAGGCCTTTTGTGGGGGGGCGGGATTTTTGAGGTTGGTGTGTATATCCGTTTCTGCGGTAACGGCTGCTTAGGGTTCCGCCCTGACGGCGGGTCACTTTCGAAAAGCGCGAAAGTAACCAAAGCGCTTCTGCCCCACCACTTGGCACCTCGCCTAGGCTCGGTGTGCCCTCACTCCGGCATTGCTCCGTGGGCCCGCCGCGAAGGGCCATCCATGGCCCAGCGCGGCTATCCCGGCATCCATGCCGGGATGCCCACTCCACAATGCCTGCGTTCGGCCAGCGTGGTTAACGGGGCGCCCGAGATCAACGTCCACCGCGAGGCGGCCTAACGGCCGACCTGGTTCTTGGTGGGACCGCGTTTCTCCTGTGGGAGCGGGCTTGCTCGCGAAGGCGGTGTGTCAGTTTGCGGTGATGTTGGATGTGCCGGCCTCATCGCGAGCAAGCTCGCGATAGCGGAGGCTCAGCCACATAGATGCTGGCATGTATCCCGCTCTTGCTCTTGCTCTTGCTTTGGATCTTGATCTTGATCTCGACGCCCCGTTAAACCACGCTGGCCGAACGCAGGCATTGCGCAGTGGGCACCTCGGCATGGATGCCGAGGTAGCCGCGCTGGGCCATGGATGGCCCTTCGCGGCGGCCCACGGAGCAATGCCGGAGTGAGGGCACACCGAGCCTAAGCGAGGTGCCGAGTGGTGGGGCAAAGCGCTTTTGGTTACTTTTGGCGCTCTTCCAAAAGTGACCCGCTGTAAGAGCGGAACCCTAAGCCGCCGTTACCGCAGCAACGGATATGTCCCCAAAAAAAGGCACTTCCCCTCAAATAGACAGGCATAAAAAAACGCCGCCCCTAGCAAGAAGGGCGGCGTTTTTAGTCGGGCGTCTTAAGCTTTAGGCTTGAACGACCGGGATGTTGGCGTTTGCAGCCGCTTCACGGAACTCGGCGATCTGGTCGAAGCTCAGGTAGCGGTACACGTCCGCTGCCATGCTGTCGATCTTGCCAGCGTATTCCATGTACTCCTCGACGGTCGGCAGGCGACCCAGGATCGAAGCAACGGACGCCAGTTCGGCCGAAGCCAGGTAGACGTTCGCGCCGTCACCCAGACGGTTCGGGAAGTTGCGGGTCGAAGTCGACACCACGGTGGCGTTCGGCTCGACGCGTGCCTGGTTACCCATGCACAGCGAGCAGCCTGGCATTTCCATCCGTGCACCGGCCTTGCCGTAGATGCCGTAGTAGCCTTCTTCGGTGAGCTGGTGAGCGTCCATCTTGGTCGGCGGCGACAGCCACAGACGGGTTGGCAACTGGCCCTTGACCTGCTCCAGCAGCTTGCCGGCAGCGCGGAAGTGACCGATGTTGGTCATGCACGAACCGATGAACACTTCGTCGATCTTCTCGCCAGCAACGCTGGACAGCAGACGGGCGTCGTCCGGATCGTTTGGCGCGCAGAGCACAGGCTCGCTGATGTCGGCCAGGTCGATTTCGATGACTTCGGCGTATTCGGCGTCGGCATCGGCTTCCATCAGTTGCGGGTTGGCGATCCAGGCTTCCATCGCTTGGGCGCGACGTTCCAGGGTACGGGCATCACCGTAGCCTTCGCCGATCATCCAGCGCAGCAGGGTGACGTTGGATTGCAGGTACTCGGTGATCGACTCTTTCGACAGCTTGATGGTGCAACCGGCAGCCGAACGTTCGGCCGAGGCGTCGGACAATTCGAAAGCCTGCTCCAGGGTCAAGCCTTCCAGGCCTTCGATTTCCAGGATGCGGCCGGAGAAGGCGTTTTTCTTGCCTTTCTTCTCGACGGTCAACAGACCGTTCTGGATGGCGAAGTACGGGATGGCATGAACCAGGTCACGCAGGGTGATGCCAGGTTTCATTTTGCCTTTGAAGCGCACCAGGATCGATTCCGGCATGTCCAGCGGCATGACGCCGGTAGCAGCGGCGAACGCGACCAGGCCGGAACCGGCCGGGAACGAGATGCCCATCGGGAAGCGGGTGTGCGAGTCACCACCGGTACCCACGGTGTCTGGCAGCAGCATGCGGTTCAGCCACGAGTGGATGATGCCGTCGCCCGGACGCAGGGAAACGCCGCCGCGGGTCATGATGAAGTCAGGCAGGGTGTGGTGGGTGGTCACGTCGATCGGCTTTGGATAGGCCGCGGTGTGGCAGAAGGACTGCATCACCAGGTCAGCCGAGAAGCCCAGGCATGCCAGGTCTTTCAGTTCGTCACGGGTCATCGGACCTGTGGTGTCCTGGGAGCCCACGGTGGTCATTTTCGGTTCGCAGTAGGTGCCAGGACGCACGCCTTGGCCTTCTGCCAGACCGCAAGCCTTGCCGACCATCTTCTGCGCCAGGGTGAAACCCTTGGTGCTTTCAGCGGGTGCTTCAGGCTTCTTGAACAGGTCGAACGCTGGCAGGCCCAGCTCGGCACGAGCCTTCTCGGTCAGGCCACGGCCAATGATCAGCGGAATACGGCCGCCGGCACGGACTTCGTCCAACAGGACCGGGGTCTTCATTTCGAAGGTGGTCAGGACTTCATCGGTACCGTGCTTGCAGACTTTGCCGGCATGCGGGTACAGGTCGATCACGTCGCCCATGTTCATGTTCGAAACGTCGAACTCGATAGGCAGTGCGCCGGCATCTTCCATGGTGTTGTAGAAGATCGGAGCGATCTTGCTGCCGAAGCAGAAACCACCGGCGCGCTTGTTCGGAACGAAAGGAACGTCGTCGCCGAAGAACCACAGCACCGAGTTGGTCGCCGATTTACGCGAGGACCCGGTACCGACCACGTCACCGACGTAGGCGATCGGGAAACCCTGGCCGCGCATTTCTTCGATCTGCTTCATCGGGCCGGTCTTGCCTTGCTCGTCCGGAACGATGCCGTCACGGGCCATTTTCAGCATGGCCAGGGCGTGCAGCGGGATGTCCGGGCGGGACCAGGCGTCCGGGGCAGGGGACAGGTCGTCGGTGTTGGTTTCGCCGGTGACCTTGAATACGCGCAGGCTGATCTTGTCGGCCAGCACAGGGCGGTTCTTGAACCACTCGCCGTCGGCCCAGGATTGCAGCACGCCCTGGGCGTGAACGTTGCCGTTCTTGGCTTTTTCAGCCACGTCGTGGAAGGCATCGAACATCAGCAGGGTGTGCTTGAGTTCCTTGGCAGCTACCGGCGCCAGTTCGGCGTCGTCCAGCAGTTCCACCAGGGTCACGATGTTGTAGCCGCCCTGCATGGTGCCGAGCAGTTCAACAGCGCGCTTCTTGTCCAGCAGAGGGGATTGGGCCTGGCCCTTGGCCAGGGCGGACAGGAAACCGGCCTTGACGTAGGCGGCTTCGTCGACTCCAGGCGGAACGCGATTGGTGATCAGGTCAACGAGGAAAGCTTCTTCGCCAGCCGGAGGATTTTTCAGCAGCTCGATCAGGCCTGCGGTTTGTTCGGCGTTAAGCGGCTGGGGAACGATACCCAGGGCTGCGCGCTCTTCGATATGTTTGCGGTAGGCTTCAAGCACAGTTATTACCCTCATCAGTGGTCCCAAATGGGTGTCCGGGACGCTCATCCAGGAACCCACGGTACTCATGCGCGTCGGCGGCTTTTTGAGCCACCACGCCAGAGTTTCCGCACGTTCCTCACAGAAGCTGCTTTCAAAGTTTTACGCCTGCAGAACGGGGAGCTGATGAGGGTTGGCGTTGGGCTTTCCCCGCTGGAAAGACCCTTCGCCAACACCGCTCTGAAGGAACGACTGTGCTCGTGACGCTTTGAAAACAGCTTCTAACGGACATTGGCGCCTTAAAAGGCTGGCTGATTCTACGGGAAAAAAAAATTAAAGGTAAGTTGGGCCTGGAAGTTTGAGGGGTGATCAATCTTAGACAAAGGGCTAACATGCCGGCCTGTCCTGCTTTTGCGTGTGCGTTTCCTTATGCCCAACCAGCTCATCAAGACCCCCTGCGTCGGCCTTTGCTCCACTGTCTACGGTGACCTGGTGTGCCGCGGCTGCAAGCGGTTCCACCATGAAGTGATTCACTGGAACGGCTACAACGAGGACGAAAAGCGCGCGGTGTGGATGCGGCTCGAGCAGTTGTTGGTGCAGGTGATGGTGGCCAAACTGGAGGTTTTCGACCCGGTATTGCTGCGCCAGCAACTGGAGTCGCGCAAGATCCGCTTTGTGCCGCACCAGTCGCAATATTGCTGGGCCTATCAACTGATTGCCCGCGGCGCGCGGGTGATCAACAACCTGGAAGCCTACGGCATGGTGTTGATGCCGGAGTTTCGCGACTGGGATCTGCCGGATCTGCGCGATGCCATTGATCGGGAGTTTTTCCTTCTGTCCGAAGCTCATTACCAGCGCTATATCGCGCCGGGGTTCCTGAAGGATGCGTTCGGCGGCTGAAAGAGAGAGCTTTTGTGGCGAGGGGATTTAGCGAAACGTCACACCGCCCCACTGTGGGAGCAAAGCTTGCTCGCGATGCAGGCGCCTCGGTTCCAGAGAGACCGCGTCGTTTTTATCGCGGGCAAGCCTTGCTCCCACAGATAAATCCCTCGCCACAGCTTGGTATGTCAATCCTTGACCGCCAACTCCACCAGATGGTCCTCGACCTCCTGCGGCTTGAGCACCAGCACATCGCTTTCCAGCGTATCGAGCACAGCCTCGGCGGTGTTGCCGATCAGTACCCCGGACAACCCCGAGCGGGCCACGGTGCCGATCACCGTCACCGCCGCCTGCAGCTTGCGCGCCATGTACGGAATCAAGACGTCCGCGGGACCTTCTTCGATGTGCAGGTGTTGGTCATCGACGTCGAATTCGGCCTGGAACGCCCGGCATTGTTCGCGATAACGGGCTTCGATGGTCTCCTTGAGCTGGAACGTCGGGTCGGCGGACGAGAGCATCGGTGAGGGGTGGGCGCTGATCACATGCAGGTGCGCCTTGGCGAGGAGGGCGATGTCATAGCCATGGTCGATGATGGTGGTGTGCAGGTGGCGATGCTCGCCGTCGGCATTGCCTACGTCGACTGCCGCCAGGATCACCTTGTCTTTCCAGGAGCCGGCGGTTTTCACCAGCAGCACCGGGGTTGGGCAATGGCGTAGCAGCTTCCAGTCCGCCGGGGTCAGCAGGGCTTTTTTCAACGGGCTGTCGGGGAAGTGCTGCTTGATCACCAGCCCGCAACCTTCAGCCTGCTGCACGTCGATGATGGTTTCGTAGAGGCTTTCGTTCCAGGCCTGCTCGGTGGTGACGCTGTAGCCGTCGGCCAGCAGTGCGGCCTTGAGCACGCCGAGCAGGCCAGCATGGTCATGCTTCTTGTCGCACACCAGCAGGTGCAGGTGGGCCTGGGTCACTCCGGCGATCAGTTTGGCGCGCTTGAGCGCCAGGCTTTCCGCATGTTCGGGCTCAATGACCACCAGGATGCTGCGAATGGCTTGCATGATCGGCGTTCTCCTGCAATAAAAAGGCTGGCGTTGCTCAACTATAGTTGTTGTGGAGCAGTCTAGTCGCTGTGGGTGAGTCGTCGACTTGATGCATATCAACGGCGGTAGCTGGTGGTCTGGGGGCAGGCCGGTATAATCGGCGCCCTTCGCTCGACTACCTTTTCCCGTGAGCCCCATGAATCTTCCCGAAATTCACGAATTCCTTGGTTGCCGCACCCCCGATGCCTGGGTCCAGGCCGCGCTGGCCGACCAGGAAACGTTACTGATCGACCACAAGAACTGCGAATTCAAGGCGGCCAGCACCGCCCTGAGCCTGATCGCCAAGTACCATTCCCACGTCGACCTGATCAATCTGATGTCGCGCCTGGCTCGGGAAGAGCTGGTGCATCACGAGCAGGTCATGCGCTTGATGAAAAAGCGCAAGATCGGCTTGCGCCAGCTCTCCGCCGGGCGTTATGCCTCGGGGCTGCGCAAGGTGGTACGCAGTCACGAACCGGTCAAGCTGGTGGATACCCTGGTGGTGGGTGCCTTCATCGAGGCCCGCAGTTGCGAGCGTTTCGAGGCCTTGGTGCCACATCTGGATGAAGAGCTGGGCAAGTTCTATTTCGGCTTGCTGAAAAGCGAAGCCCGGCATTTCCAGGGGTACCTGAAACTGGCTTACCAGTACGGCGACGCCAAGGACATTGCCCAGGTCATCGACAAGGTCCGTGAGGCCGAGCGGGAGCTGATCGAATCAGCGGACGTGGAGTTTCGTTTTCACAGTGGTGTGCCGATGGCGGCCTGAATTGTTAAAAACTCTTAAAAACATGAAACTTCGTTGAGAACCGGCCCATGAGGCCGGTTTTTGCTGTCTGCATTACCCGTCCCGTGGGCGGTTGGCGCCATAATGCGGCCACTTCAATTATGGGTTGGCGGGCGGTTGTTATGGATAACCTGGGTTCGGGCAAAGTGTTGCTGGTGGAGGATGACGAAAGGCTCGCCGGACTGATCGCGCACTTTCTCTCTCAACATGGCTTCGAGGTGCGTATCGAGCACCGAGGCGACCTGGCGCTGGCGGCGTTTCTGGCATTCGAGCCCAAAGTGGTGGTGCTCGACTTGATGCTGCCGGGGCAGAGTGGGTTGCAGGTGTGCCGCGGGATTCGCAACGTTGCTGACACCCCGATCGTGATCCTGACGGCCAAGGAAGATGACGTGGACCATATCCTCGGCCTGGAATCCGGTGCCGACGACTACGTGATCAAACCCATCAAGCCTGCGGTACTCCTGGCCCGCCTGCGGGCGCTGCAACGTCGGCAATTGCCAGATACCACCGTGCGCGGTGCCCTTGAATTCGGACGATTGTCCCTCGACCGCAGCAGTCGGGAGGTGCGACTGGCCGGTGACTTGGTCGAGCTGACCACCATGGAGTTCGAGCTGTTGTGGCTGCTGGCAAGCGCGGCAGGCAAGATCCTGTCGCGCGATGACATTCTCAACCGCATGCGTGGCATTGCCTTCGATGGTCTCAACCGTGGCGTCGATGTCTATGTCAGCAAGCTGCGGGCCAAGCTCAACGACAATCCCCGGGAGCCGATGCGGATCAAAACCGTCTGGGGCAAGGGTTACCTGTTCAATCCGTTTGGGTGGGAGCTGTAGATGCTGCGGTTATTCCTGGGATTGTTCCTGGTCATGACGATTGGCTTGGTGCTGGCGTTGCAAACGGTTGATCGCACCTTCGCAGCGCTTCTTGACGGTGAGATGCAGCATTACAACCAAGAGGCGGTTCGTGGTCAGGCCTGGTCATTGGTCGAGCAACTGCGTGGCCTGGACGGTTCGGCCCGGGAGCGACAATTGGAAACCGTGCGGCCTCACTACGGCTTGGGCCTGGCCTTGGTCGAGCGCGATCAGGTGGCCTTGACCCCTCAGGAGCAAGCCGAGTTGGCCCAGGGGCGTGTGGTGATGCGTGAGCAGTACACACAGTTCATCTCGCGCATTGACGACGGTTCGCAGTTGCTGAGCATCAAGCTGCCGGCAGAGCCGAGCCTGATGACGTTCTATCTCGCCGTGGCCTACCTGATGATCGCGATCATGATCGGTTTCGTGCTGTTTTTCTGGGTGCGACCTCACTGGCGCGACCTGGAGAAGCTGCGCCTGGCGGCCGAGCGCTTTGGCGGCAACGATCTGTCGGTGCGTATTCAGCTGTCCAAGCGTTCGAACATTCGCGACCTGGCCGAGCATTTCAATTTGATGGCGGCGCGCATCGAGGGCCTGATCGCCAATCAACGCGAGCTCACCAATGCGGTGTCCCATGAGCTGCGCACGCCCATTGCACGCTTGTCGTTTGAACTGGATCAACTCAAGCAGCAGCCCGATCCGAGCCAGAACTGCGAATTGATTGCCGACATGTACGCCGATCTCGGCGAGCTGGAAGAAATGGTCTCCGAGTTGCTGACTTACGCCAGCCTTGAACAGGGCGCCACGGTGATTGTCCGGGAGGACATCCGCGCTCGCGATTGGCTCGACAGCGTGGTGGGCAGTGTGGCGCTGGAGGCGGAGGCCGCCGGGGTACAGCTATTGATTTGCGAGTGTCCGGTCGAGGTGGTCCGTATCGAGCCACGTTTCATGGCTCGCGCGGTGATCAATTTGCTGCGCAATGCCATTCGCTACGCTGATGAGCGAGTGCAGGTGTCATTGACGCGTGCGGGTGATCATTATGAAGTGCGGGTCAACGACGACGGGCCGGGTGTGCCGCTGGACGGTCGGGAGAAGATCTTCGAGCCGTTCGCGCGCCTGGACGCCAGCCGCGACCGTCGCACCGGGGGGTTTGGCCTGGGCCTGGCGCTGGTGCGACGAGTATCGCAATCTCACCGCGGGCACGTGGAAGTGGCGGACTCGCCCTGGGGCGGAGCATCGTTTCGCATGACCTGGTCGCACCTCGATTAGATCGGGCGCATTCGCGAGGGAGCCTTCTCTTCAGAAGGCATAAGCCACTTGTCCGACCAACGACGCTTGCATCCGTCGAGCCACAATCGGGCTGCGAGCTGCGTCGCCGGCCAGGTACTGCACGGCCAGCACCGTCGATACGCTCCACTGTTCGTTGAACGGCAATGACCAGGTCAAATCCGCCCCGCGACTCACCCGCCCGCCATGGGTGTCGTGGGCCCGGAACTGACTGCGCGAAGCCTGGGCGGCGCTGACGCCATACCAGGTGCGGACATAGTCGCCGTCGCCGAACTGACTGTTGAGGCTGCCCATGAGCTTGCCATGGCTTCCCTCGTAAAACGGCATGCTGATGCTCAGTTTCAGCCGGTTCCAGGCGGAGCCGGTATCACGGTTGTCGTCATTTTCTTCCAGCGCATGTTCGAAGCTGGCCTCAAGGACGATAGGCCCCATTTGATAGGTCCCATCCAGCCCCAGCACCGGCCTGGACTTGATCGAGCCCATGCCGTTGAGTTCATCCGAGCCTTTGAACCCGCTCTTGCGATCCTTGCGCACATCGCTGGCACCGATGTACACGCGCAAACCGAAGTCTTCTTCGTCAAACACCCAGCCCACGCCCTTGTCGGTATCGAGAAAAATGCCATAGGGGCTGACGATCTTCGCGCCCAACAGTGGCGCCACGACGCGTTCGTCACTGCCACTGTAACGGGGCACGCTGGCGGCGCCGGCCCGCAAGCTGTAACGCCAGTCTTCGGCTTGCGATGAGTCGCAGAGCAGAAGCAGGCCAGATGAAGTCAACGACAGACACAGCGAACGAAACATGGGAGCACCCGGATGGAAGTTGGATGCGCCCATGCTAGGCAGTTGCCGGCGGGCAATCTTTGACAGTTTTGTCGGGAAATTGTCAAAGAGTGTGAAGCGACCTAACGACTCAAACCCAGGCGTTCATGCCACTGGGCAATGGATTCCTCGGGATAGACCTCGAACGGCTGGTCGCCGGGATGCGCCTCGACTTCCACCCACGGTGCCTTGGAACCGAGCATCAGGTGGGTGTGCTCCGGCGGTACCGGCAGCGGTGTGTCGATGGCCGAGGCAAAGGGGTGAATCAGTTCCGGCCATTCGGGACTGAACAGCCATAGTCCTGAACCGCACAGGGCACAGAAGTGCCGTTCGGCGCTGCTGCGATGGGCGCGCTTATCGCCTTCGTCCTTGAGCCGCGCATGATAGATCGAGATGTGCTTGCGACCGTGAACCTTCAGGCTTCGGGCATCGCCTCCCAGGTTGATCGCAAAACCGCCGCCGCCCTGGGTCTTGCGACAGATCGAGCAGTAGCAGCGCTGGTAAGGGTAGGGGTGGGCACTGTCGAGGGTGAACGACACCACGCCGCAGTGGCAGGATCCTTCTAGTTGCATGGGGAACCTCCAGTGGGATTGGAAATGACTCAGTACAGCCTAGACAGTTTGTGTCTTGACAGTTGAATTGAAGGTGACCATGCGACCGCCTTCGCGAGCAAGCCCGCTCCCACAGGGAATCTGTGTCGGTCATAGATCTTCTGCCCGCTCTCAGTCAGTGTGGGAGCGGGCTTGCTCGCGAAGGCGTCGGTACAGGCAACATCACTTGGGCACCCGCCACAAATACCACGCCGCCACCGTCCGATAAGGGCTCCAGGCCAGGCCGATTTCCACCATCTGCTTGCGGCTGGGCTGTTGCGCCAAGCCCTTGAGCCGTCGATAGCCTTCGCGTACGCCAAAGTCATCGGCCGGCAGGATGTCTGGCCGCTCCAGGCTGTAGATCAACAGCATCTCCACGGTCCAGCGTCCGACGCCACGCAAGCTGATCAGGCGCTCGATCAACGCTTCGTCCTCCATCGCCCGTGCTGTGGCGTAATCCGGCACGATTGCGTCCAGCGTCGCCTGGGCGATGCCTTGGATAGTCGCGATCTTGCTGGCGGAAAATCCGCAGCTGCGCAGTTGCGCAAAGTCCGTTGCCAGTATCTGCTCAGGCCTGGGAAACGAGCCCGGCGTGAACAACGCCAGCAGCCGACCGAGGATGGCATCGCCTGCCTTGGCGTGCAGTTGCTGGTAGGCAATCGCCCGCACCAAGGCTTCATAGGGATCGCGGGCCGGCTTGGGCTGCAGCAGGCAAGGGCCGATCGTCTCGACGTGACGTCGCCAGTCTTCATCGAGGCTTGCCAGCAAGGCGCTGGCGTCGTGGTAGGGCACAGGCATCAGGGGTTCGTTCTCCGGAGCGTTCAAAACGCCAGGGGCAGCGACACCTGCACGGCGGCTTTTTCCAGCCGCAGCAGAAACGCCTTGCGTGGTTGTCCGCCACCATAGCCGGTCAACGAGCCATCCGCGCCGATCACCCGGTGGCAGGGAATGACAATGGCCAGGCGATTCTGCCCGTTGGCCAGGCCCACGGCGCGGCTGGCGCCAGGGCTGCCGAGGGCTGTGGCGACGCCGCCATAGCTGCGGGTTTCGCCGTAGGGGATCTTTTGCAGTTCAGCCCAGACCCGCCCGGCGAAGGCGCTGCCGGGCATGTGCAACGGGACGTTGAAGGTCGTGAGCTTGCCGGCGAAATACTCGGCCAGTTCGGTTTCGATTTGCTGCAAATGAGCGTTGTGGCCCGGCGCAACCGTGTAGCCGTAGCGTTGCTGCAGCTCGTCCAGCTCCTTGGTCAGGGCCGGGCGGTCAAGGAACTCCAGCAGCACCAGGCCCCGGCGCTCGGCCATGGCCAGCATCGGCCCCAATGGGGTAGTCAGGCGGGTGAACAGCAAGGGCTCGCTGAGGGCCGCACGACCCGGGGTGATGTGGAAGGATTTCACGAAGGCGTCACGAAACCCGCTCAACGATTCATAGCCGGAATCGAACGCGGCATTATCGATGGACGTGCCGTCCTTGATGCCGCCCAAGGCAATGCCCAGGCGGCGGGTGCGCAGGTAGGCGTGAAAGGTCATGCCGAAGTGTTGCTTGAACCAGCGCCGCAATTTCAGCGGTTCTATGCCTTGCTCCAGTAGCAGGGCGTCGGTCCAGCGCAGGTCGGGTTCGGCGTCCACGGCTTTGAGCAGGGTCTGGATCCAGTCGGGTGCGATGGCGGCGGCGTCCAGCGGTTTGCAGCGCAGGCAGGCCCGGTAGCCGGCCGACATGGCTTCGTCGGCATGGGCGAAGAACTCCACGTTCTCCGGCTTCGGCTTGCGCGCGGTGCAACTGGGGCGGCAGAAAATGCCGGTGGTCTTGACCGCAGTGAAGAACACCCCCTCGTAGGCGGTGTCTCGTTCGAGCATGGCGCGGACCATCTCGGCATGGGGCGGGAGCAGCGAGTCGTGTAGGTTCATGGGGCTGAGCATAGAACCGTGCCCGGAACGACTCCACCGAAAAATCGACAGGGAATTTCCGCGCACTTGGTCGGATGCTCACGAACAAAAGTGGAACCTTTGAGTCTTAAAGGTTCAACCGTTGTTTTTGTCTTTCGGAGACATCATGTCCAAACATAAGAAATCCCTCATTGCCGTTGCTGTCTGTGCCTTGGCCTTGGGTGCCTCGGCCTTGCTGCCTGCCGACCTGTCGCCTATCGGTTCGAGCTATGCCGCAGGCAATGGCGGCGGCGGTGGTGGCGGTGGTGGCAATGGTGGGGGTGGCGGTCACGGTGGAGGAAACGGCGGCGGCCATGGTGGTGGCATCGGCGGAGGCCAGGGCAATGGCAAGTCCAGTGACTCCAGCGGCCTTGGCAAGGGACTGGCCAGCGACCATGTCGGCACCCGCACCCGCGATCATGGCCTGAGCGGCAAGCACACCGGCACCACCCGCACCGATCGCACCAGCAAGTCCTCGCTGACTTCGACCATCGCCAAGGACCGTGATACACGCGGCCTGACCAAGGCGTCGGCGATTTCCACCGCTACGCCAGGTACCCACAACACCAAGGGCCTGACCAACGCGACCAGTTCTTCGATCAAGAACGACCGCTGATCGCTTGAAAAAAAAGCCGCGACGCCTGTTCAGGGCATCGCGGCTTTTTTTGTTCTTGTGCCCGAAGTCTTCAATACTTCCAGAACACCGGCGTGAACAACACCAGTACCGTCAGGATTTCCAGTCGACCCAGCAGCATGCCAACGGTCAGCAGCCATTTGGCCGAATCCGGCAGCGTCGAGAAGTTGCCCGCCGGCCCGATGATCGTACCCAGTCCGGGACCGACGTTGCACACGGCGGTGGCCGCGCCGGTCAGGGCGGTTGTCCAGTCCAGGCCGATCAGCGCCAGCCCCAGGGCGATAGCGCCGATGGTGATGGTGAAGAAAAACGAAAACGTCAGCAGCGAGCGGACGATCTCTTCGTCGATGGGGTGGTTGTTGTATTTTTTTCGGATCACCGCCCGAGGGTGGATCAGTTGTTTCAGGCTGCCCATCAGCAGCGCCCCGGCGACTTGGAAGCGAAAGATTTTCAACCCGCCGGCCGTGGATCCCGAACAGCCGCCAACGAACGTCAAGTAAAAGAACAGCAACAGGGCGAAACTGCCCCACAACGTGTAGTCACCCAGCGCCACGCCGGTGGTCGTGACGACAGAGGTAACGTTGACGGCCACGATGCGGACCGCGTCCCACCACTCATGGTCGCTGTTCAGGCTCAGCCAGGTACCTACCACGAGCCAGGTAATGACCAGAAATCCGATGAAGCCCCGAACTTGCTGATCCTTGAGCAACGCGCGCCTGTTTCCCCGCAGTGTCGCTACATACAGCGTAAAGGGTAGCGATCCGGCCATCATGACAACGACTGATACCCAATGAATAGCCGGTTGAGGCCAGTGCGCCAGGGACGCATCGGAGGTTGAGAAGCCCCCGGTGGAAATCAACGACATTGCGTGGTTGATCGCCTCGAAGGGCGTCATGCCGGCCAACCACAAGGCCAGGGTGGCAAGGGCGGTCAATCCGATATAGATCCACAGGATGTAGTTCGCCGCGACATGGGAGCGCGGCGTGACTTTTTCCGACCAATCCGATGATTCGGTCTGGAACAGCCGCATACCGCCGACCCGCAGCAGCGGCAGGATCGCCACGGCCATACCGATAAAGCCGATCCCGCCGAGCCAATGCAGCATCGAGCGCCAGATCAGCAGGCCGGGAGACGCTGTGTCCAGCCCGGTCAGGATGGTCGAGCCCGTGGTGGTGATACCGGACATGGTCTCGAAAAACGCATCGGTATAGCTGATGTCCTGGATGAACACCATCGGCAGGGCGGCGAACGCGCACACGATAACCCAGCTGGCGGTGGTCAGCAGATACATTTCCCTGGGGCGCATCTGGACATGTTCGGGTCGTCCACGGGCGACCAGCGCGATACCACAGACGAAGGTAATCAGGCTCGACCAGAGAAACGCCGACAAGTCATCGTTGCGCTCGTAGAGCATCAGCGTGAGCAGCGGAATCGCCATGCTGATCGCCAGGGTAATCAGGAAAATGCCGAGGATGAAACCGATGAGACGCAGAACCGCAATGGACATGAATAACGCCTGATTCAATGAGCCGCACAGTATCGATTTGGTGAATCGACTGGCGCGTAAAGTTTGCGTAAAAAAATGAGCGGTCGCGCTCGTCGACAAGGCAGTTTTCTTCAATACCACCGGAGCCGGGCCCATTACCTTGGGGGCTCTTTCCTGGAATGAAGAAGATAAGTGATGAGCTTGATACTTTCCATGGCCACTTTTGCTTTGGTGGCTTCCATTACACCCGGCCCGGTCAATATCGTCGCCCTCAGCTCTGGGGCCCGGTACGGGTTTCGTGCCGCCCTGCGCCATGTGGCCGGCGCCACCCTCGGGTTTGTCTTGCTGCTGGTGCTGATGGGGCTGGGGTTGCATGAAGTGTTGCAGCGCTGGCCTGGTCTCACACGAGTGGTGCAACTGGGCGGCGTGGCGTTCCTGTTGTTCATGGCCTGGAAACTGGCGATGGACAGCGGGCACCTGGGCGGCGAAGACGAGGGGCGGGCGCCTTCGATGTTCTATGGCGCGCTGATGCAATGGCTCAATCCCAAGGCGTGGCTGGCCTGCGTGGCGGGGATGGGGGCATTCGTGGCCGATGGCGAGGCGCGGCTGGTGTGGCAGTTTGCGGCGATCTACCTGGTGATCTGCTACGTCTCGGTGGGCTGCTGGGCCTATGCCGGGAGTTTTCTGCGCACCTGGCTGGGTAATCCGGCGACCATGCGCCTGTTCAATCGGGCGATGGCGGTGTTGTTGGTGGCCAGTGCGGTGTATCTGTTGTTGCCGTGAGCCAACCCGTCCTTGCGGTTGGAACGCTGTTGTGGCGAGGGGATTTAGCGAAACGTCGCACCGCCCCGCTGGGCTGCGCAGCAGCCCCTGGATCTATCTGATGCACCGAGTTGTCAGGTTTTAGGGTCGCTTCGCGCCCCAGCGGGGATAAATCCCCTCGCCACAACAGCGGGATAACTCCCCCTAGCCACAACAGCGAGGTGGTCAGCCGCGATATTGCCCGGGCGTAGCCGCCAGGTGTTGCTTGAATGCGCGCTGGAAATGCGCCTGGTCGGCAAACCCGCTGTCCAGCGCCACGTCGGCGATCAGCTTGCCTTCGCGTAATTGGTGCCGGGCAAACTGGATCCGGCGGTTGACCAGGAAGGCGTGGGGCGTCATCCCGTAATGGCGCTTGAAGGCTCGGCTCAGGTAGGACGGCGACAGTTGCGCGGCGGTGCAGATGTCTTCGAGCTTCAAGGCTTCGCTGCAATGGTCGTGGATGAATTGCGCCGCCCTCATCAGCCCCGGATGGCTGCCACGATCCGGGCGACCGGCAGGGTTGAGCCGCTGTTGCAGGTCGATGAAAAACGCCTCGGCGGCGGCGTGTTTGTGGGCGGTGTCGAGTTGCGCGTCCACCAATTGCTCATACAGCTTCCCCAGCGCGGCAAACAGTTCCACGTCGCGGCTGTGCGTGGTGGCGAAGCCCTGGAAATCCAGGTTTTCGTCAAAGCCGATACGGCGCTGCAAGTCTCTGAGCCACTGGGTGTCGACGTACAGCATCACGTAGGACCACGGCTGATCGTCGATCGGGTTGCACGCGTGGACGTCGCCGGGGTTCATCAGCACCACCGTGCCGCTCTCCACCTGGAAGTTCGAGCGTTCGTGAAGGTAGGTGCTGCGCCCGGCGGTGATCGCGCCGATGGAAAAGTGGTCATGGGAATGGCGCGAGTAGCAGACCTTGCGCCCGTCGCCGATGGCCCGGGCTTCGATGAAGGGCAGGGCCGCGTCGCGCCAGAAGCGTGGGGCGTCGTCATGGGGGGCGTGCTTCATCGGTCAGCGTCCTCGTCTTGAACCTTGAGTGGCAGTGTATTAGCCCTGGCCGGCAAATGCCCGTGGGATTTAGCCGTTCGGTTTGAACGGCATTGGTCCTGGGCTAGACTTCATGAAGTCCTGCCAATGGAGTTTCCGATGCTTGTGCCACGCAAACCGGACGACGAAGCCGATCGCCTCAAGAATCTGCACTCGCTCAAGCTGCTGGATACCGCACCCGAAGAGCGGTTTGACCGCCTGACCCGCCTTGCCCGACGCCTGTTTGACGTGCCCATCGCCCTGGTGTCCCTGGTGGACGCCAACCGGCAATGGTTCAAGTCCAGCGCCGGCCTGGAAGCCAGCGAAACCCCGCGGGACGTTTCGTTTTGTGGGCATGCGATTTTGCAGGATCAGATCCTGGAGATCTGCGACGCGGAACAGGACGAGCGCTTCCACGACAACCCGTTGGTCACGGACAAGCCAGGCATTCGCTTCTACGCCGGGTATCCGCTGGGGCTCGAGGACGGCAGCAAGCTCGGCACGTTGTGCCTGCTCGACACCCGGCCGCGCAAGCTCAATGACGAAGAGCGCGAGCTGCTGCGCGACCTGGCGCGCATGGCCGAGCAGGAAATGGTCGCGGTGCAGATGGCGAGCATGGACGAGCTGACGCTGTTGTCCAATCGGCGCGGCTTCAAGACGTTGGCCCAGCATGCCTTGAATGTATGTGATCGCTTGTCGCGGCCGGCGACGTTGCTGTTCTTCGACCTCAACGACTTCAAGCCGATCAACGACCGTTATGGGCATGCCGAGGGTGACAGCGCGCTGAAAACCTTCGCCGATGTGCTGCGTATCGCCTTTCGCGAAAGTGACGTGATCGGGCGCTTGGGCGGTGATGAGTTCGTGGCACTGCTCACCGGTTCTTCCCATGTCGAGACAGCGGCGATCATGGTGCGGCTCAAGGAAATCCTTGATGAGCGCAATGCGATGTTGCAGCGTGGCTATGACATTCGTTTCAGTGTCGGCCAGATCGAGTACGACGCCCAGCGCCATCAGTCGATCGACACGCTACTGGCGGACGCGGATGCGGCGATGTACACGCAGAAACAGGCGTTACGCAGCTAACATAGACTGATCAGGCCACCGCCTATCCCTGTGGGAGCGAGCCTGCTCGCGATGACCGAGTCACACTCAATATTTATGTCAACTGACCCACCGCAATCGCGAGCAGGCTCGCTCCCACAAGGGATTTGTAGTGGGCATAAAAAAACGCCGCTTGGCCTTTCCAGGGCAAGCGGCGTTTTTGCTGCAACGTGAAGATTACTCTTCGATGTTGCCCATGGCGGTGGTGTTGAAGCCGCCGTCCACGTACATGATTTCACCGCTGATGCCCGATGCCAGGTCCGAGCACAGGAAGGCGCCGGCGTTGCCGACTTCTTCGATGGTGACGTTGCGACGCAGCGGGGTTTGCGCTTCGTTGGCGGCCAGCATCTTGCGGAAGTTCTTGATGCCGGAAGCGGCGAGGGTGCGGATCGGGCCTGCCGATACGCAGTTGACGCGGGTGCCGTCCGGGCCCAGGGAGCCGGCCAGGTAACGGACGCCGGCTTCCAGGGAAGCCTTGGCCATGCCCATGACGTTGTAGTTCGGCATGGTGCGCTCGGCGCCCAGGTACGACAGGGTCAGCAGGCTGCCGTTGCGGCCTTTCATCATTTCGCGACCGGCCTTGGCCAGGGCCACGAAGCTGTAGGCGCTGATGTCGTGGGCAATGCGGAAACCTTCACGGGTGGTGGCTTCGGTGAAGTCGCCGTCCAGTTGGTCGCCCGGGGCGAAGCCCACGGAGTGCACGATGCAGTCCAGGCCGTCCCACTTCTTGCTCAGTTGTTCGAAGACCTTGGCGATTTCTTCATCGCTGGCCACGTCGCACGGGAAGCACAGCTCAGGGCTCGAACCCCAGCCCTGTGCGAACTCTTCGACACGACCCTTGAGTTTGTCGTTCTGATAAGTGAAGGCAAGCTCAGCGCCCTCGCGATGCATGGCGGCGGCGATGCCGGATGCGATGGACAGCTTGCTGGCGACACCGACGATCAGTACGCGCTTACCGGCGAGAAAACCCATGTGTTGCTCCTCTTTCAGGTTATTCGGCAGTTGTTGGGGCCAGGAAGGCGGCCTCCAGCAACTGCTGTGTATAGGGGTGCTGCGGCGCGGCGAATATGCTGCGGGCATCACCTTGTTCGACCACTTGGCCATGCTTGACCACCATCAACTGGTGGCTCAGCGCTTTGACGACAGCCAGGTCATGGCTGATAAACAGGTACGTCAGGTTGTACTTGGTTTGCAACGACCGCAACAGCTCCACCACTTGGCGTTGCACGGTACGGTCCAGGGCCGACGTCGGTTCATCCAGCAGAATCAACGCCGGCTTGAGCACCAGGGCCCGGGCAATGGCGATACGCTGCCGTTGCCCTCCGGAAAATTCATGGGGGTAGCGGTTCCGGGTTTCCGGGTCCAGGCCTACCTCCTTCAATGCCGCAATTATCGCTTGTTCCTGTTCGGCTTCGGTGCCGATCTTGTGGATCCGCAGGCCTTCGCCGACGATCTGGCTTACACACATCCGTGGGCTCAGGCTGCCAAACGGGTCCTGAAACACCACTTGCATCTCCCGGCGTAGCGGCCGGACTTGTTGCTGCGTCAGGCTGTCCAGCTGCTTGCCTTCGAAGCGGATCCCGCCCTGGCTGCCGATCAACCGCAGGATTGCCAGCCCCAGGGTGGATTTGCCGGAACCGCTTTCGCCGACGATGCCCAGGGTCTGGCCCTGGGGCAGGCTGAAGCGGATACCGTCCACGGCCTTGATGTAGTCTACCGTGCGCTTGAACAGGCCTTTCTTGATCGGGAACCAGACTTTCAGGTCCTCGACCTGCAACAACGGCGGGCCGACAACGTTGTTCGCCGGGGTGCCGCTGGGCTCGGCGCCCAGCAGCTCCCGAGTGTACGGATGCTGCGGTGCGCGGAACAACTCTTCGCACGATGCCTGTTCGACGATGCAACCGCGCTGCATGACACATACGCGATGCGCAATTCTTCGCACAAGGTTCAAATCGTGGCTGATCAGCAGCAGCGACATGCCCAATCGCGCCTGCAATTCCTTGAGCAGTTGGAGGATTTTCAGCTGGACGGTGACATCCAGCGCGGTGGTCGGCTCGTCGGCGATCAGCAGTTCCGGCTCGTTGGCCAGGGCCATGGCGATCATCACCCGCTGGCGCTGGCCGCCGGACAGCTCGTGGGGCAGGGCCTTGAGGCGCTTGTGGGGCTCGGGGATGCCGACCAGTTCCAGCAACTCGAGGGTGCGGCGGGTCGCGACCTTGCCGCTCAGGCCCTTGTGGATGCCGAGCACTTCATTGATCTGTTTTTCAATGGAGTGCAGCGGGTTGAGGGAGGTCATCGGCTCCTGGAAGATCATCGCGATCCGATTGCCACGGATATGCCGGATGGTTTTTTCCTTCAAACCCAGCAAATTCTGGCCGGCGTACTGGATAGTGCCGGTGGGGTGATGGGCCAGCGGGTAGGGCAGCAACCGCAGGATCGAGTGGGCGGTGACCGATTTGCCCGAGCCGCTTTCACCCACCAGGGCCAGGGTTTCGCCGCGCTTGATATCGAAGCTGACGCCCTCGACCACACGCTGGCGGCGCTCGCCGACAATGAACTCCACCGCCAGGTCGCGCACTTCGATCAGATTATCCTGGTTCATATTACTTCCTCGGATCGAAGGCATCGCGAGCGGACTCGCCGATGAACACCAACAGGCTCAGCATCACGGCCAGCACGGCGAACGCGCTGATGCCCAGCCACGGCGCCTGGAGGTTGGATTTGCCCTGGGCCACCAGCTCACCCAGCGACGGCGCGCCCGGCGGCAGGCCAAAGCCGAGGAAATCCAGGGCGGTGAGGGTGCCGATGGCGCCGGTGAGGATGAACGGCATGAACGTCATGGTCGAGACCATGGCGTTGGGCAGGATGTGGCGGAACATGATCGCGCCGTTCTGCATGCCCAGGGCCCGGGCGGCGCGCACGTATTCCAGGTTGCGCCCGCGCAGGAACTCGGCACGGACCACGTCTACCAGGCTCATCCAGGAAAACAGCAGCATGATGCCCAGCAGCCACCAGAAGTTGGGCTGCACGAAACTGGCCAGGATGATCAGCAAGTACAGCACCGGCAACCCCGACCAGATTTCCAGGAAACGTTGGCCGGCCAGGTCCACCCAGCCGCCATAGAAGCCCTGCAGGGCGCCAGCGATCACGCCGATGATCGAGCTGAGCACGGTCAGCGTCAGGGCAAACAGTACCGAGATACGGAAGCCATAGATGACCCGGGCCAGGACATCGCGACCCTGGTCATCAGTGCCCAGCCAGTTCACCGAAGAGGGCGGCGCCGGGGCCGGGACCTTCAGGTCGTAGTTGATGCTCTGGTAGCTGAACGGAATCGGTGCCCACAGCACCCAGGCGTCCTTGGTCGCCAGCAGTTCGCGGATGTAGGGGCTCTTGTAGTTGGCTTCCAGCGGGAACTCGCCGCCGAACGTGGTTTCCGGGTAGCGCTTGAGCGCCGGGAAGAACCAGCCGTCGTCGTAATGCACCACCAGCGGCTTGTCGTTGGCGATCAACTCGGCGCCCAGGCTCAGTCCGAACAGGATCAGGAACAGCCACAGTGACCACCAGCCACGCTTGTTGGCCTTGAACAGTTCGAAGCGGCGGCGATTGAGAGGGGACAGGTTCATCTCAATGCTCCCGGCTTTCGAAGTCGATGCGCGGATCGACAAAGGTGTAGGTCAAGTCGCCGATCAGTTTCACCACCAGCCCCAGCAAGGTGAAGATGAACAGGGTGCCGAACACCACCGGATAGTCGCGGTTGATCGCCGCTTCGAAACTCATCAGGCCCAGGCCGTCGAGGGAGAAGATCACTTCCACCAGCAGGGAGCCGGTAAAGAAGATCCCGATGAAGGCCGAAGGGAAGCCGGCGATCACCAGCAGCATGGCGTTGCGGAATACGTGGCCGTAGAGCACCCGATGGCGGGTCAGGCCCTTGGCCTTGGCGGTGACCACGTATTGCTTGTTGATTTCGTCGAGGAAGCTGTTCTTGGTTAGCAGGGTCATGGTCGCGAAGTTGCCGATCACCAGGGCGGTCACGGGCAAGGCCAGGTGCCAGAAGTAATCGAGGATCTTGCCGCCCATGCTCAATTCGTCGAAGTTGTTGGAGGTCAGCCCGCGCAAGGGGAACCAGTCGAAATAGCTGCCGCCGGCAAACACCACGATCAGCAGGATGGCGAACAGGAACGACGGGATCGCGTAGCCGACGATGATGGCCGAGCTCGTCCAGACATCGAAATGGCTGCCGTGGCGCGTGGCCTTGGCGATCCCCAGCGGGATCGACACCAGGTACATGATCAGCGTGCTCCACAACCCGAGGGAGATGGACACCGGCATCTTCTCCTTGATCAGGTCGATGACCTTGGCATCGCGGAAAAAACTGTCACCGAAGTCCAGGTGGGCGTAGTTCTTGATCATGATCCACAGGCGTTCGGGCGCCGACTTGTCGAAGCCGTACATGTGCTCGATTTCCTTGACCAGCGCCGGGTCCAGGCCCTGGGCACCGCGGTACGAGGAGCCGGCCACCGCCACTTCGGCACCGCCGCCGGCAATGCGGCTGGTGGCGCCTTCGAAGCCCTCGAGCTTGGCGATCATCTGTTCCACCGGCCCGCCGGGCGCGGCCTGGATGATGACGAAGTTGATCAGCAGAATGCCGAACAGGGTCGGGATGATCAGCAGCAGTCGCCGAAAAATATAAGCCAGCATCTTGTTACTCCACGCTCGCAGGGGCGGCGATTTGCTGCTCGATGACCTGCTTCTCTACTTCATCGGCCGGCTTGACCTCCGGCTTGACCCACCAGGTGGTGGTGCCGATGTCATAGGTTGGCGTGATTTTCGGATGACCGATGTGATTCCAGTAGGCCACGCGCCAGGTCTTGATGTGCCAGTTGGGAATCACGTAGTAGCCCCACTGCAAAACCCGGTCCAGTGCTCGGGCGTGGGCCACCAGGCTCTTGCGCGAATCGGCGTTGATCAGTTGTTCCACCAGTTGGTCCACGGCCGGATCCTTCAGGCCCATGGTGTTGCGGCTGCCGGGCTTGTCGGCGGCGGCCGACATCCAGAACTCGCGCTGTTCGTTACCCGGCGAGCTGGATTGCGGGAAGCTGCCCACCACCAGGTCGAAGTCTCGGGAGCGTACGCGGTTGACGAACTGGGAGACGTCGACTCGGCGGATGATCAGCTCGATGCCCAGGTCGCTCAGGTTGCGCTTGAACGGCAGCAGTATCCGTTCGAACTCGGTCTGGGCCAGCAGGAACTCCAGCACCACCGGTTTGCCCTGGGCATCGACCATCTTGTCGTCGACGATGCGCCAGCCGGCTTCCTGCAGCAATTGGTAGGCCTTGCGCTGCTGGTCGCGGATCATGCCGCTGCCGTCGCACATTGAAGGCTGGAAGGCGTCGGTGAAGACTTGCTCGGGAATCTTGCCGCGCAGGGGCTCGAGAATCTTCAGTTCGTCTTCGCCGGGCAGGCCGGTGGCGGCCATGTCCGAATTCTCGAAGTAGCTGCGGGTGCGAGCGTAGGCGCCGTTGAACAGTTGTTTGTTGGTCCACTCGAAATCGAGGAGCAGGCTCAAGGCCTTGCGTACCCGGACATCCTGGAAGATCGGCCGGCGCAGGTTGTAGATAAAGCCCTGCATGCCGGTGGGGTTGCCGTTGGGGATCTGTTCCTTGATCAGCCGGCCCTCGGTCACGGCTGGGATGTTGTAGGCATTGGCCCAGTTCTTGGCGGTCATCTCCAACCAGAAATCGAATTGACCGGCCTTGAGCGCTTCGACCGCGACGGTGTTGTCGCGGTAGTAGTCGGTGACCAGTACGTCGAAATTGTAGAAGCCGCGATTGACCGCCAGGTCTTTGCCCCAATAGTCCTTCACCCGCTCATAGCGGATCGAGCGACCGGCCTTCACTTCGGCAACCTTGTAGGGGCCGCTGCCCAGGGGGATTTCCAGGTTGCCCTTGCTGAAGTCGCGCTCGGCCCACCAGTGCTTCGGCAATACCGGCAGTTGGCCGAGGATCAACGGCAGTTCGCGATTGTTGGTGTGCTTGAACTTGAACAGGACCTTGAGTGGGTCTTCGGCAATGACGTCGGCAACATCGTTGTAATAGCCGCGAAACATCGGCGCGCCGTCCCTGGTCAGGGTCTGGAAGCTGAAGACCACGTCTTCTGCCCGTACCGGGTGGCCGTCGTTGAAGCGGGCTTCGGGGCGTAGGTAGAAGCGCACCCAGGCATTGTCCGGGGCTTTCTCGATTTTTTCGGCGATCAGGCCATATTCGGTGAAAGGTTCGTCCAGGCCCTGCTTGGCCAGGGTGTCGTAGATCAGGCCGATGTCATCGGCCGGCACGCCTTTGCTGATGAATGGGTTGAGGCTGTCGAAACCCCCAAAGCCGCCCTGGCGGAAGATGCCGCCCTTGGGCGCATCCGGGTTGACGTAGTCGAAATGCTTGAAGTTCGCCGGGTATTTCGGCGGCTCGTTGTACAAGGTCAAGGCGTGCTGTGGCGCGGCGCAGGCCAACCCGGCGAATAACAGGCTGCTGGCCTGCAGAAGCAGGGCACGTAGAGGCTTCATTGATCTTTCTCCGAAGATTTCAGCCACCATGCGCTCAGGCCCAGGGTGTAGGGCGGCGTGGTGACGAAGGCGAACCGGTTGCGGTACGCCAGGCGATGATAATTGAGATACCAGTTGGGAATGCAGTAATGCTGCCACAACAGCACGCGATCCAGGGCTTTGCCGGCGGCGACCTGTTCGTCGCGGGTCTGGGCGGCGAGCAATTTTTCCAGCAGGTGGTCGACCACCGGGTTGGCGATCCCCGCGTAGTTCTTGCTGCCCTTGACCCCGACCTGGCTGGAGTGGAAGTACTGCCATTGCTCAAGGCCCGGGCTGAGGGTCTGGCCCAAGGTCAGCAGGATCATGTCGAAATCGAACTGGTCCAGGCGCTGTTTGTACTGGGCGCGATCCACTGTGCGCAACCGGGCCTGGATGCCGATGCTGGCGAGGTTTTCGACGTAGGGCTGCAGGATGCGCTCAAGGTTCGGGTTCACCAGCAGGATTTCGAAACTCAGGGGCTGGCTGTCGGCATTGAGCAGGCGCTGGCCGCTAAGGCTCCAGCCGGCTTCCTTCAAGAGACCCAGGGCCTTGCGCAAGGTTTCCCGGGGGATGCCGCGCCCGTCGGTCTTGGGCAAACTGAAGGGCTCGGTGAGCAGTGTGGGCGGCAATTGTTCCCGATACGGCTTGAGCAACAGCCATTCATGGCCCACCGGCAGGCCGGTGGCGGAGAATTCGCTGTTGGGGTAGTAACTGAGGGTGCGCTTGTAGGCGCCGCTGAACAGGGTGCGGTTGGTCCACTCGAAATCGAACATCAGCCCCAAGGCTTCACGTACCTTGACCTCGGCAAACGTGCTGCGCCGGGTGTTCATGAACAGGCCCTGGGTCTGGGTCGGGATCTGGTGGGGGATTTGCGCCTTGATGACATCGCCCCGGTTGACCGCCGGGAATTGATAGCCGTTGGCCCAGTTCTTGGCCTGGTGTTCGATGTAGATATCGAACTCGCCAGCCTTGAAGGCTTCGAAGGCGACTTCGCTGTCACGGTAGAACTCCACGTCCATGCGGTCGTAGTTGTATTTGCCGCGATTGACCGGCAGGTCCTTGCCCCAGTAGTTCTTGACCCGCTCGAACACCAGTTGGCGGCCTGGTTGCACTTTGATGATGCGATACGGCCCGCTGCCCAGGGGCGGTTCGAAGGTCGTCGCCTTGAAATCGCGGTCTTTCCAGTAATGCTGGGGCAACACCGGCAGTTCACCCAGGCGCAGGATCAGCAGCGGATTGCCCGCACGCTTGAAGACAAAGCGGATTTTCAGCGGGTTGAGAATGTCGACCCGCAGCACTTCCTGCAGGTTGGTGCGGTACTGCGGGTGGCCGTCCTTGAGCAGCGTCCTGTAGGAGAACGCCACGTCATAGGCGGTGATGGGCACGCCATCGTGAAACCGCGCTTCGGGGCGCAGGTTGAAAACCACCCAGCTGCGGTCTTCGCTGTATTCCACCGACTGGGCGATCAGGCCATAGCTCGACGTCGGTTCGTCACCAGACGGTGCGTACTGGCCAGTGCCGACCATCAATGGTTCGTTCAGCTCATTGATGCCGTACTGCAGGAAGTTGGGCGTGGAAACCGGGCTGCTGCCCTTGAACGTGTAGGGGTTGAGCGTATCGAAGGTGCCGAATGCCATGACCCGCAAGACTCCGCCCTTGGGCGCTTGCGGGTTGACCCAGTCGAAGTGGGTGAATCTGGCCGGGTACTTGAGCGTGCCGAACTGCGCATAGCCATGGCTTTCGCTGATGGCTGCGCTGGCGGGAGAGCTCAAGGCCAGGCTGATCAGGAGCAGGAGGAGGGGACGTATCAAGTATGAGATCCGATCCAGGCGGCTTGGGCTTTTATGGCCTGTACAGTAACAGCTTGTATCGGCAGGAAAAAGGCGGGGTTTAGAGGGGATGCCAGTCAGCTAAGCGGATACCTGTGGGAGCAAGGCTTGCCCGCGATGAACGATATCGCGGTTCAACTGTTAAACCGCGGTGCGGCCATCGCGGGCAAGCCTTGCTCCCACATGCCTTGCCCCCACAGATGGGGCCCCTCACCACACAAAGCTCCCCGGTCATCTCAGTGCGGGGAATAGACCGTCAGCATCTGCCCAGGCTTGAGTGCCTTGCCCATCCGCGGGTTCCAGCGCTTGAGGTGCTGCATTTCCACGTTGAAGCGTTTGGCGACGACGTACAGCGAATCACCTTGCTTGACCTTGTACTGGGTCTGCTTCTTCGGGTCCTTGCTATTGGCGGCCACCACGGTGCTGATGCGCTTGCCGGTGGTCTTGCTGGCCTTGGCATCCTGCATCACCAGGGTCTGGCCGACCTTGAGCTTGTTGCCGCTGAGTTTGTTCCAGCGTTGCAGGTCCTTGGTCTGGACGTTGTTGGCCTTGGCGATCTGGGCCAGGTTGTCACCGCGCTTGACGCGGTAGGTGCGCTTCGCACCTGCCACGTCGCTGTCATCGGCCGATTCGAAGACCGGTTTGAGCGAGCGCTGGCTGATCAGCTCTTCCGGGCGCATGGTCGACAGGCTGGCGGTCAGCAATTGAGCCTTGGAGGTGGGTACCAGCAGGTGCTGCGGGCCGTCGATGGTGGTGCGCTGCTTGAAGGCCGGGTTGAGCTGGAACAGCTCGTCTTCATCGATGTTGGCCACCGCCGCGACCTTGGACAGGTCCATGCGCTGGTTGATCTCGACGACCTGGAAATAGGGTTCGTTGGCGATCGGGTTGAGGTTCACGCCATAGGCATCGGGCGAGAGCACCACCTGGGACAGCGCCAGCAGCTTCGGCACATAGGCCTGGGTCTCGCTGGGCAGCGGCAGGTTCCAGTAGTCGGTGGGCAGGCCAAGCTTCTCGTTGCGCTCGATGGCGCGACTGACCGTGCCTTCGCCGGCATTGTAGGCCGCCAGCGCCAGCAACCAGTCGCCGTTGAACATGTCGTGCAGGCGCGTCAGGTAGTCCATGGCGGCCGTGGTGGAAGCGGTGATGTCGCGACGCCCGTCATAGAAGCGGGTCTGGCGCAGGTTGAAGTAACGCCCCGTGGACGGGATGAATTGCCACAGGCCCACCGCGTTGGCCCGGGAATAGGCCATGGGGTTGTAGGCACTCTCGATCACCGGCAGTAGCGCCAGCTCCAGCGGCATGTTGCGCTCTTCGAGGCGTTCGACGATGTAATGGATGTACAGGCTGCCGCGCTCACCGGCGTTCTCCAGGAAGGAGGGGTTGCTGGCGAACCACAGGCGCTGTTGCTCGATACGCGGGTTGACGCCGGCTGTTTCCTGCAGCTGGAAGCCCTGGCGCATGCGTTCCCAGACGTCCTGGGGTACTTGGGGGCTGGGTTTCTCGGTGAGCCATACCGGCTTCTGTTTGGCGCGAGCGGCGATATTCGGGGTGTGCGCCGCGTCGGTCTGCGGCGGCTGGCTCGTGCTCTGGCAGCCCGCCAAGGTGGCGGACACAGCCACCGCGATGGCTTGAGCCAAGCGGGTCAATGTGTCTGACTGGACGGACCTGCGTATAGATGACGACATTGGCTGGAAGTAAGTTCCGGGCAAAAATGTCGGCCGATTCTAGGAAGCGCACCCCAACAGGTCAACCTTTCAGAATTTTTGTATCAATCGATAGCTGCCTTAGAACGTATCTTTCCAAGCCCTCAAGGCCGCAAAAACCTCACTCGGCGTCTGGTTTCGCTGGCCGTTCCGTTCGTCCGCTTTTTGTTTAACGGATGTTTCAGTCGTGCGCAGGAACGGATTGGTGAGTTTTTCCAGGGCCAGGGTCGAGGGCAGCGTCATGATGCCTTCGCTGCGTTGCCGGCTGACTTTTTCCAGGCGGGCGACGATGTCCGGGTTGCCGGGCTCCACGGCGGCCGCGAACTTCAGGTTGCTGAGGGTATATTCGTGGGTGCAGTAGACCAGCGTATCTTCAGGCAGGGCGGCGAGGCGACTGAGCGAGTGGTGCATTTGCGCAGGCGTGCCTTCGAAGAGCCGACCGCAACCGGCGGCGAACAGGGTATCGCCACAGAACAGCAGGCCGTGGTGGTAGTAGGCGATGTGCCCCAGGGTATGGCCCGGCACGGCGTAGACATCGAAGTCCCAGCCGAGCACGCTGACCTGGTCGTTGTCATGCAGGGCCTGGTCCCGCGCCGGGATGTTTTCGCTGGCCGGGCCGTAAACGGTGGCGTTCGTCGCATTCTTCAGCGCCTGGACGCCGCCGACATGATCATGGTGATGATGGGTGATCAAGATATCGCTCAGGACCCAGCCCGGATGGGCCTCGAGCCAGGCCTGCACCGGTGCGGCGTCACCCGGGTCGACCACGGCGCAGCGCTGGGTGGCGTGGTCCTGTAACAACCAGATGTAGTTATCGGTGAATGCGGGCAGGGCACTGATCTGTATCATCGTGGAATTCGCCAAGCGGAAAACAAAGGCGCATCTTAGAACTTCCTGACGCGTTGGAGAATGCAATGACCGATGAAGCGTTCGCTCAGGCTGATCCTGACTGGCTGGCGTTGATCAGCGCCGCCCGTGAATGGCTGTCCGGCCCTGTCGGGCAATTTTTGCTGGATGAAGAACGGCGCATGCTCGAAGACGAGTTGGGCCGGTTCTTCGGCGGCTACCTGGTGCACTACGGGCCCTCGGCGCAAACCCCGCCGTCGGCACCGCAAGTCCAGCGCAACGTACGCCTGGGGGCGCCGTTGCCCGGGGTGGAAATCGTCTGCGAGGAGCAGGCCTGGCCGTTGAGCGAACATGCCGCCGATGTGGTGGTCATGCAGCACGGCCTGGATTTCTGCCTGTCACCTCACGGTTTGTTGCGTGAAGCCGCCAGCAGCGTGCGCCCCGGCGGGCATCTGTTGATCATCGGCATCAACCCCTGGAGCACTTGGGGGTTGCGTCATGTGTTTGCCCACGACGCCTTGCGCCAGGCCCGCTGCATCTCGGCGTCGAGGGTCGGTGACTGGCTCAACCTGCTGGGTTTTGCGCTGGAGAAACGCCGCTTCGGGTGCTATCGTCCGCCGCTTGCGTCGCCCAAGTGGCAGGCGCGCCTGGCCGGCTGGGAGCGCAAGGCCGGTGACTGGCAGCTGTCCGGCGGCGGTTTCTACCTGCTGGTGGCGCGCAAGATCGCGGTCGGACTGCGCCCGGTGCGTCAGGTGCGACGCGAGCCGATGGGCAAGTTGATTCCCTTGCCAATGGCCAAGGTCAATCGTCGCCACATCGAGCCGTAACCTTTTTCGAGGGTTCTTGCCGGTAATGGGCTGCGGGTGTTGTCGGGCCCGATCGGCGGGCCTTTGCATTTTTTCCTGGATAGATTGGCATGAGCGATAGCGTAGAACTCTTCACTGATGGCGCCTGCAAGGGCAACCCCGGTCCGGGCGGCTGGGGCGCGTTGCTGGTGTGCAAGGGCGTGGAGAAGGAACTCTGGGGCGGCGAAGCCAATACCACCAACAATCGCATGGAGCTGATGGGCGCCATCCGAGGCCTGGAAGAGCTCAAGCGGTCCTGCGATGTGTTGTTGGTGACCGACTCGCAGTACGTCATGAAAGGCATCAACGAGTGGATGGCCAACTGGAAGAAGCGCGGCTGGAAGACGGCGGCAAAGGAACCGGTGAAAAACGCCGACCTCTGGAAGCTGCTGGATGAACAGGTCAACCGCCACAACGTCACCTGGAAATGGGTGCGCGGCCACATCGGCCACCACGGCAACGAACGGGCCGACCAGTTGGCCAATCGTGGGGTCGATGAGGTGCGGGGCTACAAGCAGGCTTGATTCTCGGTTGCGCCCCTGTGGCCAGGGCGCTTGTGTGGGAGCAAAGCTTGCTCGCGACACAGGCGCCCTGGTTTTCCTGAAAGACCGCATGATCTTCATCGCGAGCAAGCTTGGCTCCCACAGTGTTTGCTCTCGTTCATCACTTGCTTGCAAGAGCCTGGCTCCCAGGTAAATCCCCTTGCGACAAGAGCGTGTTAACATCCGCGCTTTTGCAAGACTGCCCGCTGAGAGCTGAACACTGATGGCCAACAGATCTGTAGTACTGGATACCGAAACCACCGGCATGCCGGTGACCGATGGTCACCGGATTATTGAAATCGGTTGTGTCGAGCTGATCGGCCGGCGCCTGACCGGTCGCCATTTCCATGTGTACCTGCAACCGGACCGCGAAAGCGACGAGGGCGCCATTGGCGTCCACGGCATCACCAACGAATTCCTGGTGGGCAAGCCGCGTTTCGCCGAAGTGGCCGATGAGTTCTTCGAATTCATCCAGGGCGCGCAGTTGATCATCCACAACGCGGCGTTCGACGTCGGGTTCATCAACAACGAATTCGCCCTGATGGGCCAGCACGACCGGGCCGACATTACCCAGCATTGCACCATTCTCGATACCCTGATGATGGCCCGGGAACGCCACCCTGGGCAGCGCAATAGCCTCGATGCCTTGTGCAAGCGCTACGGCGTCGACAACTCCGGCCGTGAACTGCACGGCGCCTTGCTCGACTCCGAGATCCTGGCCGACGTCTACCTGACTATGACCGGCGGCCAGACCAGCCTGTCCCTGGCCGGCAACGCCTCGGACGGCAACGGTACTGGCGAAGGCTCCGGCAACCAGGCCTCGGAGATTCGCCGTTTGCCCGCTGAGCGCCAGCCATCGCGGATTATCCGCGCCAGCGAAAGCGACCTGGCCGAACATGCCGCGCGTCTGGAAGCCATCGCCAAGTCCGCAGGTGCTCCGGCATTGTGGACGCAGTTGGCCGAGGCGCAGGCTGCAACGCACTGATGAAACCCTGTTAGGCCATGTCGTTCCGTAGGAGCTGCCGAGCGGAGCGAGGCTGCGATCTTTCCCCTGGCAGTTGAGTCTCGCGTGAAAGATCAAAAGATCGCAGGCTTCGCCAGCTCCTACAGGGACCATCGCGAGCAAGGTTATCCATCGTTCATTTCTCGCCACAATCGCCACGACCTTCTACCCTGAGGTAACGGGCAGGCTACGGATCCCGCTTGATGTGTGAAGATTTGAAAGGCAAGGGCAATGGATGGCACCACGCCGTTGGTTGTCTCAAGGAATGAGGACCTTCCCCAGTATGCAACCGGTCATGAATCCCAAGCACCCCGGGTTGTCGGTGCGCGTCGTCGATGACGGCTTTGCCGCCTATATCTGGGGCAGTGACTTCAGCTTCGAAGTCAACGACTACGGGACGGCGCAGATCGGCCGGCCCGTCAGCCAGTGGGCGGTGACACCTATTGTTCCCTATCGCAAGTGCTATGGCATCGATCCCGAGGAGTTCAGTAGCTTCCGCGATGCCCCGGACAGCGAGATCTTCATGGCTTATCTCGATGATCAGCCCGTGGGGCATCTGGTGGTCAGTACCAACTGGAACGGCTATGCCCACATCGACGAGTTGGCGGTACACGCCCCAGCCCGTCGCCACGGAGTAGCCAAGGCATTGCTCGATGTCGCCCAGTTCTGGAGCCGCAAGAAAAAACTGCCGGGCATCATGCTCGAGACCCAGAACAACAATCTGGGCGCCTGCCGACTCTATGAGCGTTGCGGTTACGTGCTCGGCGGTATCGATCACCTGCGCTATCGCGGCATTGACCGGCATACCGCCGAAGTGGCGCTGTTCTGGTACCGGCTGTTCGACGATCCGCTGGGCATGTCGATCAGTGGTTCAACAACGCCTCGGCTTGTTCCGTAACCCGTTCCAGCAGCGACTGGAGGGTGGGTGAGGGCGGCGTGCCGTTCAGGCTCAGGGCATAGAGGCCAATCGCAATGGCCGGCGATACCGGGCAGACGTCCAGGCCACTGCCCTTGGCACCCGAGGCGGTGAACGGGTCGACGATGGCCAGGCCCTCGCCGGCCTCGACCATGGCGCGCATCATCTGATGGGTCTGGACGCGGATCTGGATCATCGGCGCCGGACGCAGCGCCGCCAATTTATGCTCGAACGCAGGGCTCAACGGGTCATGGCCATCCAGGCCTACCAACGGCTGGCCCGCCAGGTCCTGGAGCGAAATGTACTTTTGTCGGGGTTGCAGCCAGCCGTGAGGTGCCAGCAATTGCAGTTTGCCCTGGGCGATCATCTGGCAATGGATGTCGGGGTGTTCAGGATCGTGCAGGCTCAGGCCCAGGTCGCTTTCACGCAACAGCAGGCTGTGGACGATGTCGCGGGTCGGTTGGCTGAGCAGGGTGCAAGGCGCATCCGGATGGCGGCGACGCAAGGCGGCGATGCTCTGGGGCAACAACTGCTGGGCCAGTGGCGGGGTGCAGATAATGCGCAAGGGTGGTGCCTGATAGTGTTTCAGGCTGCTGGCCAGGCGCTGCACCGGTTCGAGGGTGTCGTACACCCGCGTGATGCCGTCGCGCAGTTCAAGGGTTTCCCGGGTGGCCTGCAGGCGTCCGCGCACGCTGGCAAACAGCATGAAGCCCAGCTGGGCCTCGGCATCGCGCAGGATCGCCTCGACCTCTGTCACCGGCAGTTGCAGCCATTCGGCCGCCGTGCCGAGGTGACCGGTCTGCAGCAGCGCCTGGATCACTTCGATGTGGCGTAAACGCATGCAAGAAGTCCATGTTCGGCGGGTGAGCCATTGAGTGGCTGAATCCTAACCCAAGTCCGGGCATGACTTCTGCTAATAACCAACAGGTTATAGCGCTATTTGTGTTTCGGGTTCGCGCGTCAACTTGATGCCGGTCTGCACCAATTCAAACTCGTCCTCGTTGAGTTTCTTGACTCGATCACCGATCGCCAGCTTGTAAGTGGTGACAGGCTCCTTGCCGTTTCCGTCGGGTGACGGGGTCGATTCCTGGAACTCATGCACCGAATAGACGCGACCTTCGGCGTCCCGCGCATGAAATTGTCCGACAAGTACTGCTGCCATTGCTTAGAACCTCTGGAAATAAATCACTCGATTTGCGGTTCTGTAGACCCTGGTCAAGCGTGGTAAGTTTTCCTACATGAAAAAAATAGTCCAGCCGACAGGTTTTCGTCGCTCCACTGGTCCAATTGTCACCCCGATCATCTATAACTACAGGCTCCTTTGAGCCGATAGTCGAGAAGCCTCTCATGAGTAATGTCTACACAGTGGCCGTTTTGGTGGGCAGCCTGCGCAAGGCATCGATCAACCGCAAGGTCGCGCTGGCACTGGCTGACCTGGCGCCCGCCAACCTCAAGCTGAACATTGTCGAGATCGGCGAGTTGCCACTTTATAACGAAGACATTGATGTGACACCGCCGGCAGCCTACACCACATTCCGTCAGCAGGTGGGTGCGGCTGATGCTTTGTTGTTCGTCACGCCTGAGTACAACCGCTCGGTGCCGGCGCCGTTGAAAAACGCCATCGACGTCGGCTCGCGTCCCTACGGCCAGAGTTGCCTGAGCGGCAAGCCGGGCGCGGTGATCAGTGCTTCACCGGGCGCCATGGGTGGTTTCGGTGCCAACCACCATTTGCGCCAGTCGCTGGTATTCCTTGACGTGCCCTGCATGCAGCAGCCGGAAGCCTACCTGAGCGGTGCCGGGACGGCATTTGACGAGGCGGGCAACCTGTCGGACTCGGTACGGCCCATCCTGCAGAAATTCATCGATGCCTACGGCAAGTGGGTCGAGCAACACAAGAAGGTTTGATACCTTTGCGCAACTTCAAGCCAATCACTTCTGTGGCGAAGTGATGTTCTGTGGGAGCAAGGCTTGCCCGCGATGGCCGCACCGCGGTTTAACAGTCGAACCGCGATATCGTTCATCGCGGGCAAGCCTTGCTCCCACAGTGGGATATATTCGCCCCGTCGCACCACCAGACCGTTCTTTGTCACGTCTGACTCCCTCTTTTCAATCAACCTTCCAAGGCTGTTGTGCATGTTCATCGCGTCATTGATTTTCCTGCTGACCATTACGCTGGTGATCTGGCAGCCCAAGGGGCTTGGCGTCGGCTGGAGCGCGACGCTCGGCGCGCTGCTGGCGTTGTTGAGCGGGGTGGTGCAGGTCGGCGACATTGCGCTGGTCTGGCAGATCATCTGGAACGCCACCGGTACGTTTGTCGCGCTGATCATCATCAGCCTGCTGCTGGACGAGGCCGGCTTTTTCGCCTGGGCGGCCTTGCACGTGGCCCGTTGGGGAAAGGGCAGCGGGCACAAGCTGTTTGCGTTCATGGTGCTGCTGGGGGCGCTGGTGTCGGCCCTGTTTGCCAATGACGGGGCGGCGTTGATCCTGACGCCCATCGTGATTTCGATGCTGCTGGCGTTGCGGTTTTCCCCGGCGGCGACCCTGGCGTTCGTGATGGGCGCCGGTTTCATTGCCGACAGCGCGAGCCTGCCGCTGGTGGTGTCGAACCTGGTGAACATCGTCTCGGCGGACTTCTTCGGCATTGGTTTCAACCGCTACGCGGCGGTCATGGTGCCGGTGAACCTGGTCAGCGTGGCGGCGAGCCTGGCGATATTGATGTGGTTCTTTCGTCGCGACATTCCGGGTGACTACGACCCCGAGCAACTGGACGATCCGGCGACGGCGATCCACGACAAGGCAACGTTTTATGCCGGCTGGGTGGTGCTGGTGATCCTGCTGCTGGGGTGCTTTGCCCTGGAGCCACTGGGGATTCCCATCAGCGCGATCTCGGCGGTCTGCGCTGCGCTGCTGCTGGCCGTCGCGGCCCGTGGCCACAAGATTTCCACCCGCAAGGCGATGAAGGAAGCGCCCTGGCAGATCGTGATCTTCTCCCTCGGCATGTACCTGGTGGTCTATGGCCTGCGCAATGCCGGGCTGACCGGCTACCTGGCCCAATGGCTCGACGGTTTCGCCGAATATGGCGTGTGGGGTGCGGCCATGGGGACAGGCCTGCTGACGGCGTTGCTCTCGTCGGTCATGAACAATTTGCCAACGGTGCTGATCGGCGCCCTGTCCATCGACGCCAGCCAGGCCACCGGGGTGGTGAAGGAGGCGATGATCTACGCCAACGTCATCGGCAGCGACCTGGGCCCGAAAATCACCCCGATCGGCAGCCTGGCGACCTTGCTGTGGCTGCATGTGCTGGAACGCAAGAACATCCAGATCGGCTGGGGGTATTACTTCAAGGTCGGGATTGTGCTGACGCTGCCGGTGTTGTTGGTGACCTTGGCGGCGCTGGCGGTGCGGTTGTCACTCTAAACCGTAGCGGCCCCTTCGCGAGCAAGCCCGCTCCCACAGGAGAGTGCATTCCAATGTGGGAGCGGGCTTGCTCGCGAAGACGGCCGTTCAGGCAGTACAAGACTCAACCATTACCCGGCACATTCGGCCAGAGATCGGCCACCAGGAACACCCGCTCGGCTTCTTCCCACTCGCCCTCGGTATTTTCAGTCAGGCGCACCATCAGTTGTGCCGGCGCCATCGGGTCCAGGTCCAGTCGCCAGGCCTCCAGTTGCGCAGTGCTCCAGGTCTGCTCGGCCGGATAATGCGCCGGGGCCAGCCAGGCGGCGCGGGGCAGGGGTTGCCAGCGACCCGGCGGATGTTGGGCGATGAACGCAAGCCAGTCCCGTTGATGCAGCCAGTGACCGCGCAAATGCCTGGGGTGGGCGCCGGCCGGCGGTTCGGCCTCGCCTGGCCAGGGGTACAGCAAATACCCGCCCAGCCAGAGTTCGGAGCGAAACAGTTCGATGCCTGAGGGCTCGATACCCAGTGCCGCCAGGGCGTCGCGGCTTTCCGGGCGGGCCGAGATTGGTAATTGGTGTTCGCGCAGATGCGCCAGCTTGCGGTCGAGCCGGTCATGGCAACCCGGGCCCAGCCATTGCGCGGCGTCCAGGCCGTTACCGTGCTGGGGGCCGAGGTACAACTTGATGGCCAGTTCCAGGTGATGGATGCCGTCGCGATCACGCAGCAGCAGGTCCAATTCACCTAGCGTATGGCCTTCGCGTCGGATCGGCAGGTTCGCGGCGATCAACTCGATGCCCGGGGCCTGCTGCACGGCAAACTGCCACAGCCTTTCGTAATACAGGCCCAGGCGGCGTGTCCGCCCTTGGGACAGGCAGTGCAGCAGTGGGTAGCTGTCACGGTCCAGTTGCCGCAGCCAGTGCTCCAGTCGACCAGGCTCCTGTACCCAGTCACTGCCGGCCAGGGGATGGCGCTGGGGCCAGGGCGTGTCGATGAGCATCGGCGGGGCGATGATCGCCCACGCGAGGTCGCGCACTTCGGGATGGCGAAGGCGGCGGGGCAAGTCCAGCAATTCAGGGAACAGGATCATTTTGCGAGCATAGCTGCTGCGACGAAGGCTTAAAGGATTTTGTCTATGGAGCGCTTTCGCCCATAATCGTGTTTTTCGCCCGCCGCAGACCCTCGCAGGAGCCTCATGGAGCAATTTCGCAATATCGGCATCATCGGTCGCCTGGGCAGTTCGCAGGTGCTGGACACCGTTCGCCGTCTCAAACGTTTCCTCCTGGAGCGGCACCTGCATGTGATCCTCGAAGATACCATCGCCGAAGTCTTGCCGGGCCATGGCCTGCAGACGTCGTCGCGCAAGATGCTGGGCGAGGTCTGCGACATGGTCATCGTGGTCGGCGGCGACGGCAGCCTGCTGGGGGCCGCCCGGGCCCTGGCGCGGCACAATATCCCGGTGCTGGGGATCAATCGGGGCAGCCTGGGGTTCCTTACCGATATTCGTCCTGATGAGCTGGAAACCAAGGTCGCCGAGGTGCTGGACGGCCACTACCTGGTGGAAAACCGCTTCCTGCTGCAAGCCGAGGTCCGTCGTCACGCCGAAGCCATCGGCCAGGGCGATGCCCTCAATGACGTGGTGCTGCACCCTGGTAAATCCACGCGCATGATCGAGTTCGAGCTGTACATCGACGGCCAGTTCGTCTGCAGCCAGAAGGCCGACGGCCTGATCGTCGCGACCCCGACCGGTTCCACGGCCTACGCGCTGTCGGCCGGCGGACCGATCATGCACCCCAAGCTCGACGCTATTGTGATTGTGCCCATGTACCCCCATACCTTGTCTGGGCGACCGATTGTGGTCGATGGCAACAGTGAGCTGAAAATCGTCGTGTCCAAGGATATGCAGATCTATCCGCAAGTGTCCTGTGACGGCCAGAACCATTTCACCTGCGCGCCGGGTGACACCATCACCGTCAGCAAAAAAGCGCAGAAGCTGCGCCTGATCCATCCGCTGGATCACAATTACTATGAAGTCTGCCGGACCAAGCTCGGCTGGGGCAGTCGGTTGGGGGGTGGAGGCGACTGATGCTCGATCCTGCGCGCAGTTACGATTTGATCGGTGACGTGCACGGATGCGCCCTGACCCTGGAACACCTGCTGGACCGACTCGGTTACCACAAGCAGGGCGGGGTCTGGCGGCATCCGTCGCGCATGGCTGTGTTCCTGGGGGACATCATCGACCGTGGCCCGCGGATTCGCGAGGCGCTGCACATCGTCCACGACATGGTCGTGGCCGGCCAGGCGCTGTGCATCATGGGCAACCACGAGTTCAACGCCTTGGGCTGGAGCACACCGGCGTTGCCGGGCAGCGGCCAGCGCTACGTGCGCGAACACACGCCACGCCACGCCCGCCTGCTCAACGAAACCCTGACCCAGTTCGAGCAGCATCCCGGCGACTGGCATGACTTTCTCAAGTGGTTCTATGAACTGCCGCTGTTTGTCGACGCCGGCCGGTTCCGGGTGGTGCATGCCTGTTGGGATGCGGGCCTGATCGAACCGCTGCGTGGCCTGTTCCCGGATGGTTGTGTCGACGAACATTTCCTCCAGGCCTCGGCGCAACCGGGCAGTTTTGCCTGCACGGTGTTCGACCGTTTGCTGCGCGGCACGGACATGCGCCTGCCCCATGGCCTGACGCTGACCGGTGGCGATGGCCTGACCCGTTCGTTTTTCCGCACCAAGTTCTGGGAAGACAACCCGCAGACCTACGGCGACATCGTGTTCCAGCCCGACGCCTTGCCGGAACCGGTGGCCCGCACGCCACTGTCGCCGGATGAAAAAAACAACCTGCTGCGCTATGGCGTCCATGAACCGTTGCTGTTCGTCGGCCACTATTGGCGCAGCGGCAAGCCCGCGCCCATTCGCCCGAACCTGGCCTGCCTGGATTACAGTGCGGTGCTCTACGGCAAGCTGGTCGCCTACCGCCTCGACCAGGAAACCCGCCTGGATCCGCACAAGTTTGTCTGGGTCGATGTCGAGCGGCCGGAGGTGTTGCAATGAGTGTCGTCGCGGTTCTGCGCCTGCCCCTGGCAGTCGACCTGAGCGGCTTCGTCAAGCTGCTGCAACGCATGCAGGTCCCCCATCGTGTCAGCGAAGAGGCGGGCGAGCAGGTGCTCTGGGTGCCGGATGAAATCAGTGAGGATGTGCGTTCGTTGTACGCACGTTTTCCCGCCGGCGATCCCGATCAGCAGTTGGAACTGCCAGACACGGGTGGCACTTCTCGGCGAGCGGGGTTCGTCCAGCAACTGACCCGCAGTCCAGTGACGGCCCTGGTGCTGTTGCTGAGCCTGATCGTCAGCGCGGTCACCCTGCTGGGGGATAATCTTGAGACCCTGCGCTGGTTGACCTTCCTCGAATTTCGCATCGTTGGCGACTACATCCAGTTCACACCGTTGGCCGATAGCCTGGCGGCGGGGCAGTGGTGGCGGCTGGTAACGCCGATGCTGATTCACTTTGGCTTCCTGCACATCGCCATGAACGGCATGTGGTACTGGGAACTGGGACGACGGATCGAAGCGCGTCAGGGTGGTATCAACTTGTTGGGGCTGACGCTGCTGTTCAGCCTCGTCTCCAATTTCGCCCAGTACTTTTTCAGCGGCCCGACGTTGTTCGGCGGCTTGTCGGGGGTGCTGTACGGCCTGCTGGGCCATTGCTGGATCTACCAACTGCTTGCACCGAACCCGGCCTATCACTTGCCCCGTGGGGTGCTGGTGATGATGCTGGTGTGGTTGCTGCTGTGCCTGTCCGGGCTGGTTTCGCTGATCGGTTTCGGTGAAATCGCCAATGCGGCTCACGTCGGCGGGCTGCTCGTCGGCTGCTTCACGGGGTTGTTGGGCGGACTGTTCGCTCGCCGTAAAATGGCCCTTTGACCGGCGCCTGTGCCTTTTGAAAATGCGCGATTGCGCGGAGAACCCATGTCTTCCTTCAACGAAATGATCAAGAACATCACCCCCGACATCTACCAGAGCCTGAAACAGGCGGTGGAAATCGGTAAATGGGCCGATGGCAACAAACTCACCGCCGAGCAGCGCGAGCTGTCGCTGCAGGCGATGATCGCCTGGGAAATCCAGAACCTGCCCGAAGACGAGCGCACCGGTTACATGGGCGCGCAGGAATGCCATTCGAAATCGACCGAAGTGCCAAATATCCTGTTCAAGTCGGACGCCATCCATTGATCGAGATTGGCCGCGGTGCAATCAGCAAGATGTCGGCGCGCCTTGACGGGCCGACCGTTCAATACGCCTTTCGCCTGGACGACGTCGAGGTGCCGGTCAACCCGTTGATTGGCAGCACGATACGCCTGGAGTACCTCGGTGCGATCCACTGCACCCACTGTGGACGCCGGACCAAGACCAGCTTCAGCCAGGGTTATTGCTACCCGTGCATGACCAAGCTGGCCCAGTGCGACCTGTGCATCATGAGCCCCGAGCGTTGCCATTTCGACGCCGGCACCTGCCGTGATCCAGCTTGGGGCGAGCAGTTCTGCATGACCGATCATGTGGTCTACCTGGCCAATTCCTCGGGCGTGAAAGTCGGCATCACCCGCGCCACGCAGTTGCCGACCCGTTGGCTGGATCAGGGCGCCAGCCAGGCGCTGCCGATCCTGCGGGTCGCCACCCGCCAGCAATCGGGGTTTGTCGAGGACCTGTTCCGCAGCCAGGTGGCGGACAAGACCAACTGGCGCGCCTTGCTCAAGGGCGACGCCGTGGCGGTGGACCTGCCGGCGATCCGCGACGCGCTGTTCGACAGCTGCGCCGAAGGTTTGCGGGGCCTGCAGGAACGATTCGGCCTGCAAGCGATCCAGACCATAGCGGACGTCGAACCCATCGAGATCCGTTATCCGGTGGAGCAATACCCGGCCAAGATCGTCAGCTTCAACCTGGACAAGAACCCGATTGCCGAAGGCACGCTGCTGGGGATCAAGGGCCAGTACCTGATTTTTGACACCGGCGTGATCAACATTCGTAAATACACGGCCTACCAGCTCGCCGTGCATCAGTAGAAGGATTCGACCCATGCGCACCGAACAACCGAAGATGATTTACCTCAAGGACTATCAGGCGCCCGAGTACCTGATCGACGAAACACACCTGACCTTCGAGTTGTTCGAGGACCACAGCCTGGTCCATGCGCAACTGGTGATGCGCCGCAACCCCGAGCGCGGTGCCGGGCTGCCGCCGCTGGTGCTTGATGGCCAGCACCTGGAACTGCTCTCGCTCAAGCTCGACGACGCCGATCTGGGGCAGGGCGACTATCAACTGGACGACAGTCACCTGACCGTTCACCCCAAGGCCCAGGCCTTCACGGTCGACACCACCGTCCGGATCCACCCGGAAGCCAACACCGCCCTGGAAGGTTTGTACAAATCCGGCAGCATGTTCTGCACCCAGTGCGAGGCCGAGGGTTTCCGCAAGATCACCTATTACCTCGACCGCCCGGATGTGATGAGCACGTTCACCACCACCGTGGTCGCCGAGCAACACAGCTATCCGGTGCTGCTGTCCAACGGCAACCCGATTGCCAGCGGCCCCGGCGAAGACGGCCGGCACTGGGCAACCTGGGAAGACCCGTTCAAGAAGCCGGCCTACCTGTTTGCCCTGGTGGCCGGCGACCTGTGGTGCGTCGAAGACACCTTCACCACCCTGAGCGAGCGCACCGTAGCGCTGCGCATCTATGTCGAGCCGGAAAACATCGACAAATGCCAGCACGCCATGACCAGCCTGAAGAAGTCGATGCGCTGGGACGAAGAGGTATACGGGCGCGAGTACGACCTGGACATCTTCATGATTGTCGCGGTCAACGACTTCAACATGGGTGCCATGGAGAACAAGGGCCTCAATATCTTCAACTCCAGCGCCGTGCTGGCCCGCGCCGAAACCGCCACCGATGCCGCGCACCAGCGGGTCGAGGCGATCGTTGCCCACGAATACTTCCATAACTGGTCGGGCAACCGCGTGACCTGCCGCGACTGGTTCCAACTGTCGCTCAAGGAAGGTTTCACGGTGTTCCGCGACGCCGGGTTCTCGGCCGACATGAACTCTGCCACGGTCAAGCGCATCCAGGACGTGGCGTACCTGCGTACCCACCAGTTCGCCGAAGACGCCGGCCCCATGGCGCACCCGGTGCGTCCGGACAGCTTTATCGAGATATCCAACTTCTACACCCTGACCGTGTACGAAAAGGGCTCGGAAGTGGTTGGCATGATCCACACCCTGCTGGGGCCTGAGGGTTTCCGCAAGGGCAGTGACCTGTACTTCGAACGCCATGACGGCCAGGCCGTGACCTGCGATGACTTCATCAAGGCCATGGAAGATGCCAACGGCGTCGACCTGGCCCAGTTCAAGCGCTGGTACAGCCAGGCCGGTACACCGCGGCTGGCGGTGAGCGAGTCTTATGACGCCGCTGCCAAGACCTACAGCCTGACCTTCAGCCAGAGTTGCCCGCCGACCCCGGACAAGATGGAAAAGCTGCCGTTCGTGATTCCCGTGGAGCTGGGCCTGCTGGACAGCAAGGGTGCTGAAATCCCTCTGCGCCTGGTCGGTGAAGCCGCGGCAGATGGCACGTCCCGAGTGATCTCGGTGACCGAAGCCGAGCAGACCTTCACTTTCGTCGATGTCGCTGAACAGCCGCTGCCTTCGTTGCTGCGTGGTTTCTCGGCGCCGGTGAAGCTGAGCTTCCCGTACAACCGCGACCAGTTGATGTTCCTGATGCAACACGACAGCGACGGTTTCAACCGCTGGGATGCCGGCCAGCAGTTGTCGGTACAGGTGCTGCAGGAACTGATCGCCCAGCATCAGCAGGGCGCCAGCCTGACGCTGGACCCGCGCCTGGTCAGTGCGCTGCGCAGCGTGCTGTCGGACGAGTCCCTGGACCAGGCCATGGTCGCCGAAATGCTCTCGCTGCCAAGCGAAGCCTACCTGACGGAGATCAGCGAAGTGGCCGACGTCGAGGCGATCCATGTCGCCCGTGATTTCGCCCGTCAGCAGTTGGCCGAGAACCTGTTCGAAGCCCTTTGGCTGCGCTATGCAGCCAACCGCGACCTGTCGAAGAAAACGCCTTACGTGGCCGAGGCCGAGCATTTCGCCCGCCGCGCATTGCAGAACATCGCACTGTCGTACCTGATGCTCACCGGCAAGCCTGAGGTGCTGAGTGCGACGCTTGAGCAGTTCGACACCGCCGACAACATGACCGAGCGCCTGACCGCGCTGGCGGTGCTGGTCAACTCGCCATTCGAAGCCGAGAAGGCCAAGGCCCTGGAAGTGTTTGCGGAAAACTTCAAGGGCAACCCACTGGTCATGGACCAATGGTTCAGCGTCCAGGCCGGCAGCCCGTTGCCGGGTGGCCTGGCGCGGGTCAAGGCATTGATGGAGCACCCGGCGTTCAATATCAAGAACCCGAACAAGGTGCGGGCGCTGCTGGGGGCGTTTGCCGGGCAGAACCTGATCAACTTCCACGCCGCCGACGGTTCGGGTTATCGCTTCCTGGCGGACCTGGTCATCCAGCTCAATGGCTTCAACCCGCAGATCGCCTCCCGGCAACTGGCGCCGCTGACTCGCTGGCGCAAATACGACAGCGCCCGCCAGGCGCTGATGAAAGCCGAGCTGGAGCGCATCCTGGCCTCCGGCGCGCTTTCCGCCGATGTGTTCGAAGTGGTGAGCAAGAGCCTGGCGTGACCGGGCTGCGCATTGCCTTTTTGTGGCGAGGGGATTTATCCCCGCTGGGCTGCGAAGCAGCCCCCAAACCATGCAACTCGGTGTGTCAGGAAAACTGAGTTCACTGCTTTGGGGCTGCTGCGCAGCCCAACGGGGATAAATCCCCTCGCCACATTCATCACCCTCGCGAATGTCTTCTGATTCACCCTTGGCCAATAGCCCCGTGGTTAACAAAAGATAACGCGGTGTCGATTGTCAGACCTTTCGAAAGCCCGATAGGATAGATCAGCTTCCGAAGTGGCTCTAGATTGCAGGTTTCAGGACTATGCTCCAGGACTGGCAACACACCAAGCCATAACAATAATAATGGGGGAAAGGTCTATGAATGAGCCTGTCATGGCTGTGGGCCGCAGCCGGCCGCCGATGCTGCGCAGAGTTGCGTTGCTGGCTTCGGCGCTCTCGCTGCTGGGCTCTGCGGTATTGTCGGCACCGGTGATGGCTGTTGCGGCGTCGACGTCCGATGTCATCTATTCCGTCGAGTCGGCCAAGGCCAGCAAAACCCTGATGCTCGATGTGGTCCACGCCGGCCAGCGCCTGGTGGCGGTCGGTGACCGTGGGCACATTGTCTATTCCGACGACCAGGGCACGTCCTGGACCCAGGCCAAGGTGCCGACTCGCCAACTGCTCACCGCGGTATTTTTCGTCGATGACAAACACGGCTGGGCCGTGGGGCACGACGCGCAGATCCTCGCCAGCGATGACGGTGGCAGCACCTGGACCAAGCAATTCGAAGACCTTACCCGCGAAGCACCCTTGCTGGACGTCTGGTTCAAGGATGCCAGCAACGGTTTCGCCGTGGGCGCCTACGGCGCACTGCTGGAAACCACCGACGGCGGCAAGCACTGGGAAGACGCCAGCGACCGCCTCGAAAACGAAGACCAGTTCCACCTCAATGCGATAGCCGCCGTGAAAGACGCCGGGCTGTTCATTGTCGGCGAGGCCGGCAGCATGTTCCGCTCCGCCGACTGGGGCCAGACCTGGGAAAAGGTCGAAGGCCCGTACGAAGGCTCGCTGTTCGGGGTCATCGGCACCGCCCAGCCGTCGACGCTGCTGGCCTACGGCTTGCGCGGCAACCTGTATCGTTCCACTGACTTCGGCGGCACGTGGGATCAGGTCGAGCTCAAGGCCGCGCGCGGTGCCCTGGAGTTCGGCCTGTCAGGCGCCACGCTGCTGGCGGACGGTTCCATCGTGATTGTCGGCAACGGCGGCAGCGTGGTGCGCAGTACCGACGACGGCGAGACCTTCAGCGTGTTCAACCGCCCGGACCGGATTTCCGTGGCAGCCGTCACGGCGGCAGGCAACGGCAACCTGATCCTGGCGGGGCAAGGCGGCGTGCGTGCCACCACGTCCACCGGCGCCGAACTGAGCAAATGAGTCAGTCCTGCAAGACGGGCACAAAAACAAGAAGGCGGAACCCATGAGCAGTCATCACCAAGACAAGGCGACGTTCCTCGAGCGCCTGATTTTCAACAACCGCCCGGCAGTGATCATCATTTGCCTGTTGGTCAGCGTTTTCCTGTTCTGGCAGGCCACGCTGATCCGGCCCTCCACCAGTTTCGAAAAAATGATCCCCCTCGAGCACCCCTTCATCCAGAAGATGCTCGAGCACCGCAACGACCTGGCGAACCTCGGCAACACGGTGCGTATTTCCGTGGAAGCCACCAATGGCGACATCTTCTCCAAGGACTACATGGAGACCCTGCGCCAGATCCACGACGAGGTCTTCTACATCTCCGGCGTCGACCGTTCCGGGCTCAAGTCGTTGTGGAGCCCCAGCGTGCGCTGGACCGAAGTGACGGAGGAGGGCTTCGCCGGTGGTGAGGTGATCCCCCAGAGCTACAACGGTTCGGCCGACAGCCTCGACCTGCTGCGCAACAACGTGCTCAAGTCCGGCCAGGTCGGGCGCCTGGTGGCCAACGACTTCAAGTCGAGCATCATCGACATCCCGCTGCTGGAGTCTTATCCCGACCCGCAGGACCAGGGCAAGTTGCTCGCCCTGGATTACCAGAAGTTCTCCCACGAGCTTGAAGACAAGATCCGCAACAAGTTCGAAGCCCAGAACCCCAACGTGCAGATCCACATCGTCGGTTTCGCCAAGAAGGTCGGCGACCTGATCGACGGCCTGATCATGGTGGTGCTGTTCTTCGGCGTGGCCTTCGTCATCACCCTGATCCTGCTGTACTGGTTCACCAACTGCATGCGCAGCACCGTGGCGGTGTTGACCACCACCCTGGTGGCCGTGGTCTGGCAACTGGGGTTGATGCATGCGGCCGGTTTCGGCCTGGATCCGTACTCGATGCTGGTGCCGTTCCTGATCTTCGCCATCGGCATCTCCCATGGGGTGCAGAAAATCAACGGCATCGCCTTGCAGTCCAGCGAGGCGGACAACGCCCTGACAGCGGCGCGGCGTACCTTCCGGCAGTTGTTCCTGCCGGGGATGATCGCGATCCTGGCGGACGCCGTGGGCTTCATCACCTTGCTGATCATCGACATCGGCGTGATCCGCGAACTGGCCATCGGCGCCTCCATCGGCGTGGCGGTGATCGTGTTCACCAACTTGATCCTGCTGCCGGTGGCGATCTCCTACGCCGGCATCAGCAAGCGTGCGGTCGAGCGCAGCAAGAAAGACGCGACCCGCGAACATCCGTTCTGGCGCCTGCTGTCGAACTTCGCCAGCGCCAAGGTCGCGCCGGTGTCCATTGCCCTGGCGGTGGTCGCCTTTGGCGGTGGCCTCTGGTACAGCCAGAACCTGAAGATCGGTGACCTGGACCAGGGCGCGCCGGAATTGCGTCCGGACTCGCGCTACAACCAGGACAACAATTTCATCATCAGCAATTATTCCACCAGCTCCGATGTACTGGTGGTGATGGTCAAGACCAAGACCGAAGGTTGCTCGCGCTATGAAGCCATGGCCCCCATCGACGAGCTGATGTGGAAGATGCAGAACACCGAGGGGGTGCAGTCGGCGATTTCCCTGGTGACTGTGTCCAAGCAAATGATCAAGGGCATGAACGAGGGCAACCTGAAATGGGAGACCCTGTCGCGCAACCCTGACGTGCTGAACAACTCCATTGCCCGGGCCGATGGCCTGTACAACAACAGTTGCTCCCTGGCGCCGGTGCTGGTGTTCCTCAACGACCACAAGGCCGAGACCCTGGACCGTGCGGTGAAGGCGGTGCAGGACTTTGCCAAGGAAAACAACCGCGATGGCCTGGAATTCATCCTTGCCGCCGGTAACGCCGGCATCGAGGCGGCCACCAATGAAGTGATCAAGGAATCGGAGCTGACCATCCTGGTCCTGGTGTACATCTGCGTGGCGACCATGTGCATGATCACCTTCCGTTCCTGGGCGGCGACGCTGTGCATCGTGCTGCCGCTGGTGCTGACCTCGGTGCTGGGCAACGCCCTGATGGCGTTCATGGGCATTGGCGTGAAGGTCGCGACCTTGCCAGTCGTGGCCCTGGGCGTGGGCATCGGCGTGGACTACGGCATCTACATCTACAGCCGCCTGGAAAGTTTCCTGCGGGCCGGGTTGCCGTTGCAGGAGGCTTACTACCAGACACTGAAATCCACCGGCAAGGCGGTGCTGTTCACCGGTTTGTGCCTGGCGATCGGCGTGTGCACCTGGATCTTCTCGGCCATCAAGTTCCAGGCGGACATGGGGTTGATGCTGACGTTCATGTTGCTGTGGAACATGTTCGGCGCGTTGTGGCTGTTGCCGGCGCTGGCGCGGTTCCTGATCAAGCCCGAGAAACTGGCGGGGCAGAAGGGCAATTCATTGTTTGCTCATTGATCGACGATAGAACCTGCCCAATGTGGGAGCGAGCTTGCTCGCGATAGCGGTGTGACAGTCAATGAAGGTGTTGAATGTCAGTGCGCAATCGCGAGCAAGCTCGCTCCCACAGGTTTTTCTGGTGCTCAGACGCTGATCATTCCTAGCCACAATGAATGACCCCGCCTTGGGTGAGCGGCATCACAACCCTTACGCTTGCGTTGTCATCAGGTCGCCAACGGCAAGAACTTGCTCTGCGCCATGAGCTTGCCGATGTTCCCTCGATGCACATTCACCACCGCGTAGGGACTATCCGCCTTGGCGAGCAGCGAGTGATAGTCTTCCCGGCGTTGTGCCTTGGTTTTCAGGTGGGCGACGCTGTAGTCGGCTTTCGGCGTATCGATTTTTTCGTAGTGAAAATGCGCGTACCAGAGGGGGAAGCCGTCACGGTTGTTGATGGCATATTCCTGGAGGAAGTCCTTGCGGGCGCCTTTCAACGCTTTGCGCTCACCCAGTCGCGCGACTTGTATCAGGTTCTGTTCGAACAGGTACTGGAGGTTGCCGTCGGTGGGCGGCAGGTGCAGGCTCAATTCGACACGCAGGGCGCTGCCCCTGGACGTCAGTCTGGAAATGGCCTCGGTCAACTGCCTGCCCAGCGCTTGATCGGCCGGCGTGCGTGGCGTTTGTGAGGCTGAGAAGGCCCTGTCGAGTTCTTCAGAAAGCGTACGGAAGCGACTGGCCTCATTGTTCATGATCTCTTCGATTTCCTGAGGATGACGGCAACGCTTTTTATAGCTTTCAGCGCGGCGAAGACGTTCTTCCAGCTCCTCCAGCAGTGTTCGCGCATCGCCCTTGATCGCGTTGACCGATCGGGTCCTGGGGGCTCGAGCCGGTCGGCGTACGTCGACAACGTCCCAGACGTCGTCGTGACGCGAATAGGTGGACAGCACCTGATCGTCGACTTGGGAGCGCAACTCGACGACTTCAATCGGCAAGGAGGTGCCGGCCGGTTTCAGGTCACCAATCAGAACGCCACTCCTGCGGGTCTTGATCACCTTTTTCTGAGGACTTCCGGAAGGTGCTTTGGGACGTTTGGGCGCGCGCTTGCGCGGTGTCGGTTCGGGTTTGACTTCTGCCGCCAGTTTGCCGGACGCATCCTGGTACAGGCTGTCAAGCAGCGTGGTCAGCTTCTCGAAATAGGCGTCGTTGATATCGTCGGCATAAAGGGTTTTCATGCCCTGCAAGGCGTCGAGGGCTTCGCCATAATGCTCGGTCAGGCTGGTCAGTACCTCAAGCTGCTCAGAGGCGCTCAGGTCGTACAGTTGCAGGTCAGCGTGGGAGCGTACTTGCTCGGCCAATGGCTTGACGATGCGATACAGGCTATCGGGCAAGTCGGTTTCCGGGTGTTTGATGGCCAGTATCGGCAGGGCGGCCAACTGCAGGGCCTTGGTGCCTATGACATTCCTTTCATTCTGCGGACGGCCGCGGGTCAGGCGGTCGAACGCTTGGGCCCCCACCGAATCCAGGTTCAATAGCTTCTCCAGGTACTCATCCTTGAGTTGCAGCCAATGGATGGCGCGATCATTGATGTCGCTCATGGCTTCGAGGAACACCACGTAGCGCTGCATGTCGCGAGCCACGTCTTCTTCCACAAACGTTCCGAAAAACTGCGGGTGAGCGGTATTGAGGGCCCGTTGATCCATTTCCACCATCAGGAAGGCCTTGCGGGCATTGTTGACGACATTCTCCATCAGCCCGCGGACGCTTGCGGAAGGCAAACCAATGCCCAGCCTTGCGCGTTCGGGCGCACTGTCCAGCAGTTTCAAATAGATGTCGGTCTGCTCGTTGAGCAGGTCATAAAACACCTTTCGTTTGGGTGCGCGCTGCTCCTCGGTATAAGCGCTTGCTTCTTCGAGCCTCGTCATCACTTGCTGGGCGATGTCCAGGGCTTTTCCCCGTCCGGACTCCTGGGAGAGGTATTCCGTTAACTCACCGGTCAAATCGGCGGCTCTTTGGGCATTGAGACGACGCTGGTCCGCCACGCGTTTGGGGGGAGAGCCTCCCAGCAGGCGTAAACGCAGGTCCATAGACCAGTTACCGTCAATGTCTGATTGCAGCGCAGGACCCGTTCGTGCGGGGTCGAGCGGATCGACAATCGTGGTGCTGCCGTCCGGATCCGGGCTGACCTGATACAGGCTGTCTTGCATGAATACGTGCCATTTGTTGCCGATCACGTACAAGCCCTTGAAAGGACCATATTGAATCGGCTCAGGCAGTGACGCAGGGCGCAGTACCTGCATGCGCCTTATGCGGGTGCGTTGCTCCGGCGTCAAATTGAAACGGGGAGTGGAGTACCTGAGATCGAGGGTCCTGCTGGCGACTTCGGATTGTTCGCCGGGCAAGGCAACGGACCCTTCCAAGATTCTCGGCGAGGCGGGTGCGGGCCACTGCTGCTCGACAACACGCGGTGCGGGGGAGCGCATCGCTTGTTCCTTGACCGATGTGGGCACGGATGCACGAGAGGGCGCACGGGCGGAGGGAAATTGGCTCACCAGCATGGCAAGGTTGACCAGCAAGTCGACGGCGGCGAGTTCCCGTGTCGTCGGATCTTCACTGCTCAGGGCCGGGATATCATGACTGGCGCTGGCCATCAGGCTCCATAGCCAGGCGACGGTCATGGCCGGGCCACGCAGCAACGGAAACAGCAGCGTATTGAACAGCAGGCTGCCGCCCTGGAGAAACACCGCCCAGCGGCTTTCGCTGTTGGAAACTGAATGGCGGTCGGCCTGGGTGACCAGCGCTTGGGCGTTGCAGCCATAGAGGTACTGCATCAGTTCGCCTTTGTGCAGGTATTGCAGCAGTTCGTCGTTGGCGCCATGGGTGGCGAGTGTCGCCGGAGCGGGTTTTTCGGGACGATTGAATTCGTCACCCTGGAAAAAACGCACAATGTGTGGCTCCGCGAAACCACCATTGGCATACACCGGGCGTGCGCTGTCGGACATCCAGGTCAGGATGCTGTCTTGCAAATCCCCTTTGGCGGCGACGGCCTGCAACAGGGCCTGGCGCGTCGGGAACGCCAGCAGCGACGGCGCGTACAGGGGGCGATACAAAAGGTGTGGACCCGTTTCGACGTCCTGTGCCTCGACGATGAACATGTTGGTCACGATGTCGGGCCGGGCCAGGGGCTTGCGCAGGAAGGCCAGGTGTCGAATGACCACGGGGCGGCCGTCAACCTGCCGACCAGCCGTGTCGGGTTGCAGCAGGGCCTCAATGAGACGCAGCCCTTGGCGGGTCATGCCGTTTTCGTCGTTGAGCGTTTGCTGCAGTGCCTCAAGCGGCAACTGCGCCGGGAGCTGTTCGGCAAACATTCGCTGGTATTCCTGCGCTTGAGGCGAGTCGCTCAACAGTTCCTGTTGCAGATAACGCGGATAGGTCATGCCGATGTCCGCCTGTTCGATCAGCCCGTCCTTGCGGGTAATGAAGTCCGGCGTTAACCAGGCAGGCAACGCCAGACCCAGGCGATGGCTGAGTGTCAGGTGCCCACTGGGGCGTGCAACGAGATTGTCGATGGCCAGCTGAGTCAGGCTCATCGTTCTTTTCTCACTGATGCCGACGGTCCCCGGATACCCCGCGGAGACGGTGAAAACCAGCGCCACATCGTCGGGTTGGAACTGGCTGGGGGGAGCCTTGGCCGGGCTGCTGTCATTGGTTTTGCTCATCAGCGTGAGTAAAGCGTCAGCCGTAAAAGTCTTGAGGTCACTGAGAGAGGTTCGTCCTTGATCGCGTTTCTTGGCACTGGCCAGCGCCAGGCTGTAGCGCTGGAACCTTGTTTGATCGGCCAGGGACGCCTGTTTCAACCATTCGGGTAGTAGCGGCTCGAGTCGTGTCGATGTTTCAGGCGTGAGGCGTGGCGCGTCGCGCAGATAGCGGGCCGGGTCGCTTAGCTCGTTGTAGAGCGTCTTGAGGTCTTGCAGGCCAATTCGGGAGGGCAATTGCACCGCCTTCAGGTCGGCCAATTGCTGCTCCAATATCAGGGCGGCCTGGGTGTCGAAGGCATTGCCGCCGATCTCGTAGCGTTGGCAGGTGACGGTGTCGACAATGTAGCGGCTGGCGATCCGTTCGCCCCAATGGCGATTGAAGGCGTCCATCGATGCGAAGGACTGCACGGCGCTGCCGGGGCTGCAAAGCAGAATGATGAGCCCGTAGCGTGTGTAATGAAGCAGGAGGATCTCGTTGCTGGGCAGTACGGTGCTGGAGGTGCCCTGGGTGACGGTACTTTCCAGGCTGTAGGCGTAGACGGGGGGCGTATTGCGGCTGAAGCGTTGCTCACGGTCCGGCCAGCGGACGATCTGCTCCAGGGTCTCGCGTGCTGGTTCCGTGAGGCCTGGCTGTTGCAGCCCACGGATATGCAGCAGGTTTTTGAGGGTGTCGCTGAGCCATTGCCAGCGGCTGGTATGGGTGTCGGTTTGGGCGTGGAGGCTGATGTCGGTGTTCCAATAGCGGGTCAGCGCATCCTCCAGCCCGATCGGTAGGGTCCAGGGCAGTTCAAGCAACAGCTTTTTGATGACCTGCATGTCCAGCTTTTCATCGCCTGACCAAAGGCGGTGTGGAATCGAGTCGGAAAGATAACAGTCAAGATGACCCCGTGAACTGAAATCCACGGGTGTGTCGAGGGCCAGGTAGTCAAGCACGAGGGGCATGAAGGGTTGGAAGTTCCAGGCGTGAACGGCTGCATTCGGCGTTGCCAATTGGGTCTTGGAGAGGTCGATGGTCAGCGAGGGGTATTTTGCCGTGATGGCTTGTTCAAGCATTTGTTGCGCGACCTGCTCGAAGGTCGGGCGGCTGGCGAATTGCTGGCTGACGTTTTGTGCCAACTCGGAGGGGGTGTCGGCCGGTGTGGGCGAGGTCATAAGAAGTCCTTTTCCTGAACTCATGGCCGTCGGGATGACGGCGAGAGTCAAGTGTCGGGATTTCCTTGCTCTGCGGGCGGTATATAGATACCACCCGTTGGGCCTGCGTTATGTCAGGCCTGGTCGGGATCGCTGCCCAGCACCACATTCAGCGCGCTGCGGGCATCGTCCAGTTGCACCAGCGTGGCATGGCGGGCACCGAGGGCGTCGCGGTTCTCGATGGCGGTGAGGATCGCCTTGTGGCGTGGCATCGCCAGCTCATGCAGGTTGGGCCGCTGGTTGGAATGCTTGAGCGCCTCGGCGATGGCCACCGACAACATGTTGCAGAGGTTGGCGAGCAGGTCGTTGTGGGTGGCGTCGGCGATGCGGCTGTGGAAGTCCAGGTCCGGTTGCAGCACGGCCTCGGGGGTCGGTGCCGCTTCCATGCGTTGGTAGGCCTCGCGGATGGAGGCGATGTCGGCCTCGTTGGCGAACTGTGCGGCGAGGGCGGCGGCGGCCGGCTCGATGATGCTGCGCACGCTGGTCAGCAGGTTGAAGAATTCATTCTGCGGGCTGCTCTGCATCAGCCAATGCAGCACATCCGGATCGAGCATGTGCCACTCCCGCCGGGCCTTGACCACCGTGCCCACGCGCGGTCGCGAATACACCAGGCCCTTGGCGACCAGCACCCGGGTGGCTTCACGCAGCACCGGACGGCTGACCGCGTACTCTTCGCACAACAAGGCTTCGGCGGGCAGTTTATCGTCCGGTTTGAAGCGCCCGGAAACGATCTGCATGCCCAGTTCCTGGACGATGCGCGCGTGCATGCTTTTGCGGTCGGAAGGTTTACGGTAATCCATGGGACGCGGCGCGATCCTGTGCGAGGGGAGTGCTGCGCATGATAGCAGGCGCGGCGATGGCGGGTCGCTAGTGCGATTTTTGATTTAGATACAGACCCATTGTGGGAGATACAGACCCATTGTGAGAGATACAGACCCATTGTGGGAGTGAGCTTTTTGTGGGAGCTGAGCTTGCTCGCGATGAGGTCCTTCCAGTCAACATCTCTGTTGTCTGTTACACCGCTATCGCGAGCAAGCTCAGCTCCCACAAAAGCTTGCATCCCACAGGGGGATGCCACAGGGGGATGCCACAGGGGATGGGTGGATCAGTGGGAGTGGCGTGGCACCTCGGCGCCGCGGCAGCCGACCAGGAAGTCGAAGTCGCAGCCCTGGTCCGCTTGCAGCACGTGCTCGATGTACAACTGGCGATAACCGCCCACCAACAGGTTCTGCGGTGGCGGCAGGTCGGCCAGGCGCGCGGCGAGTTCGGCGTCCGGGATGTCCAGGTGCAGGCGGCCGCTGGCGCAATCGAGTTCGATCCAGTCGCCTTCCTTCACCGCTGCCAGAGGTCCGCCGGCGGCGGCTTCCGGTGCCACGTGCAGGACCACCGTGCCGTAGGCGGTGCCGCTCATGCGTGCGTCGGAAATCCGCACCATGTCCGTCACGCCCTGAGCCAACAGCTTGGCGGGCAAACCCATGTTGCCGACTTCAGCCATGCCTGGATAACCCTTCGGCCCGCAGTTTTTCATCACCAGGATCGAGTTGGCGTCGACGTCCAGTTCCGGGTCGTTGATCCGTGCCTTGTACTCGTCGAAGTTCTCGAACACCACCGCGCGACCGCGATGCTGCATCAGTTCGGCGGTGGCGGCGGACGGCTTGAGCACCGCGCCCAGTGGCGCCAGGTTGCCGCGCAGCACGCAGATACCGCCGTCGGCGCGGATCGGGTTGTCCAGGGTGCGGATGACCTCGTCCTGGCCGTAGATCGGCGCGTCCTTGGTGTTTTCGCCGAGGCTCTTGCCGTTGACGGTCAAGGCGTTCGGATGGGGAATCAGGTTGGCTTCGCCGAGGCGACGCAGCACGGCGGGCAGGCCACCGGCGTAGTAGAACTCTTCCATCAGGAAGCGCCCGGACGGTTGCAGGTCGACGATGGTCGGCATGCCGCGACCGATGCGGGTCCAGTCGTCCAGGTCCAGTTGCACGCCGATGCGCCCGGCAATGGCCTTGAGGTGGATCACCGCGTTGGTCGAACCGCCGATGGCCGCATTGACGCGGATGGCGTTTTCGAAAGCTTCCTTGGTCAGGATCTTCGACAGTTTCAGGTCTTCACGGACCATTTCCACGGCGCGCATGCCGGACATGTGGGCCAGTACATAACGCCGTGCATCCACGGCCGGAATCGCCGCGTTGTGCGGCAGGGAGGTGCCGAGGGCTTCGGCCATGCAGGCCATGGTCGAGGCCGTGCCCATGGTGTTGCAGGTACCGGCCGAGCGGGACATGCCGCCCTCGGCCGCAAGGAAATCGTCGAGGGTGATGGTGCCGGCCTTGACCTGTTCACTCAATTGCCAGACCACCGTGCCCGAGCCGATGTCCTGGCCTTTGTGCTTGCCGTTGAGCATCGGCCCGCCGGTAACGACGATGGCCGGTACGTCACAACTGGCGGCGCCCATCAGCAGGGCGGGGGTGGTCTTGTCGCAGCCGGTGAGCAGCACCACGCCGTCAATCGGGTTGCCACGAATCGCCTCTTCCACGTCCATGCTCGCCAGGTTGCGGGTCAGCATGGCGGTGGGGCGCAGGTTCGACTCGCCGTTGGAGAACACCGGGAATTCCACGGGGAAGCCCCCGGCTTCGATCACGCCACGCTTGACGTGCTCGGCGATCTGCCGGAAGTGCGCGTTGCACGGCGTCAGCTCTGACCAGGTGTTGCAGATGCCGATGATCGGCTTGCCGTGGAACTGATGGTCGGCGATGCCCTGATTTTTCATCCAGCTGCGGTACATGAAGCCGTTTTTGTCGGCGGTGCCAAACCATTGGGCCGAGCGCAGGAAGGGTTTCTTATCAGACATGATCGATTCTCTTATTGTATGACTATATTGTTCTAGCTGAAGGGTAACATAAGCGCTATTTGTGCGGTTTGGAAGTGTTGTTGGGTAAATAGTATTACTATATAGTCCGATTCAATGGAGGGATTGTCCTGGCGGTCATTCGCGAGAGAAATCCCCCGAGGTTCCATAACAACAACAATCGGAGACCGGTCCCATGAGCCAGGAATTGCGGCTTATACGTCGCATCACGCTGAAACTGATTCCCTTCCTGATCCTGCTGTACCTGATCGCCTACGTGGACCGCTCTGCGGTGGGTTTTGCCAAGCTGCACATGGGCGCCGATCTCGGTATTGGTGACGCCGCCTACGGCCTGGGTGCCGGGCTGTTTTTCATCGGTTATTTCCTGCTGGAGATCCCCAGCAACCTGATGCTGGAGCGCTTCGGTGCCCGGCGCTGGTTCGCCCGGATCATGGTCACCTGGGGCGCGATCACCATCGGCATGGCGTTCGTACAAGGCCCGCATAGCTTCTATGTGATGCGCTTTCTGCTGGGCGCGGCCGAAGCCGGGTTCTTCCCGGGCGTGCTGTACTACATCACCCAGTGGTTCCCGGTGCGCCATCGCGGCAAGATCCTGGGCCTGTTCATTCTGTCCCAACCCATCGCGATGATGATCACCGGCCCGGTGTCCGGCGGCTTGCTGGGCATGGACGGCATCCTTGGCCTGCACGGCTGGCAGTGGCTGTTCATCGTCATCGGCCTGCCGGCGGTGCTGTTGACCTGGCCGGTGTTGCGTTACTTGCCGGACGGCCCGCAACAGGTGAAATGGATGGACCAGGCCGAGAAGGACTGGCTGACCGGTGAACTGAAAAAAGACCTGCAGGAATACGGCCAGACCCGCCACGGCAATCCGCTGCATGCCCTCAAGGACAAGCGTGTCTTGCTGCTGGCGCTGTTCTACCTGCCGGTGACCTTGAGCATCTACGGCCTGGGCCTGTGGTTGCCGACGCTGATCAAGCAGTTCGGCGGCAGCGACCTGGTGACTGGTTTCGTGTCGTCGGTGCCGTACATCTTCGGCATCATCGGTTTGCTGATCATTCCCCGCAGCTCCGACCGCTTGAACGACCGCTACGGTCACCTGGCGGTGTTGTACGTGCTGGGCGCCATCGGTCTGTTCCTCAGCGCCTGGTTGTCGGTGCCGGTGTTGCAATTGGCGGCGCTGTGCCTGGTGGCGTTCGCGCTGTTTTCCTGCACGGCGGTGTTCTGGACCTTGCCGGGGCGTTTCTTTGCCGGCGCCAGTGCGGCGGCGGGCATTGCGTTGATCAACTCGGTGGGCAACCTGGGTGGCTATATCGGCCCGTTCGTGATCGGTGCGCTGAAGGAGTACACCGGCAACCTGGCCTCTGGGTTGTATTTCCTGTCCTGTGTGATGGTGTTCGGCCTGGTGTTGACCGGCGTGGTCTATCGCCTGCTGGAGCGCAAGCATGTGTTGCCGGCGGACCAGTTCGCCGCCAGCGCCCGCGGGGCGACGCGTACCTGAAATTACTGCGATCAACTGTGGGAGCGGGCTTGCTCGCGAAGGCGGTGGGTCAGCTTGCACCAATGTTGGATGTGCCGCCGCCTTCGCGAGCAAGCCCGCTCCCACAAGGGGGCGGTGGTGAATTCAAGTTTTGTTTACAGGGAGAAAACCCATGCGTTTAGTTCAGTTCGAATTGAGTCACGGCGAACGCCGCGTCGGTGTGGTCGAGGGCGATCAGGTGCGCGAAGTGCAGGGCGCTCGCACCGTGCGCGACCTGGCTCTGGCGGCTATCGAAGCGGGCGTGAAGCTTGAGCAACAGGTCAATAGCCTGGGCCTGGGGACTAGCCATGACTACGCCCGGTTGCTCGGTGACCTGCGCATCCTGTCGCCGCTGGACCACCCGGACCCGGCGCACCTGTTGGTCAGCGGCACTGGCCTGACTCACCTGGGCAGTGCCTCGGCCCGGGACAAGATGCACCAGCAGGCCGGTGACGAAGCGGCCATGACCGACACCATGCGCATCTTCAAGTGGGGCGTGGAGGGCGGCAAGCCCCTGGCCGGGCAGGCTGGTGTGCAACCGGAATGGTTCTACAAGGGCGACGGCAGCATTGTGGTCCGCCCGGGCCATCCGTTCCCGCTGCCGCCCTTTGCCGAAGACGCCGGCGAAGAGCCGGAAATCAGCGGCCTGTATGTCATCGGCCACGACGGCAAGCCGTATCGCCTGGGCTTTGCCGTGGGCAACGAGTTTTCCGACCACGTGATGGAGCGCAAGAATTACCTGTACCTGGCCCATTCGAAATTGCGCAGTTGCAGTTTTGGCCCGGAACTTCGCGTGGGTGAACTGCCTCAACATCTGTCCGGGACCAGTCGTATCCTGCGCAACGGCGAAGTGCTGTGGCAGAACGAATTCCTCAGCGGCGAGGCGAACATGTGCCACAGCCTCGAAAACCTGGAATTCCACCATTTCAAGTACAGTCAGTTCCTGCGTCCGGGGGATGTCCACGTTCACTTCTTCGGCACCGCGACCCTGTCGTTCGCCGATGGCATCCGCACGCAGCCGGGGGATGTGTTCGAAATCAGCCAGGCTGAATTCGGCGCGCCGCTGGTCAACGGCATTGCCCCGGTGGACGCGGTGTTCAACCCGGGTACTATCGGCACACTTTAAAGGAGACTTGCGATGAACCAGATCCTTGGCCACAACTACATCGGCGGGGCGCGCAGCGCCGCCGGCCAGACTCGCCTGCAGAGCGTCGACGCCAGCACCGGCGAAGCCTTGCCCCATGACTTCGTCCAGGCCACGGCAGAAGAAGTCGACGCCGCCGCCAAGGCTGCCGCGGCGGCTTATCCCGCCTACCGCAGCCTGAGTGCGGTGCGTCGGGCCGAGTTCCTCGAGGCCATTGCCGATGAGCTGGACGCCTTGGGCGATGCGTTCGTGGCCGTGGTTTGCCGTGAAACCGCGCTGCCGGCGGCACGGATCCAGGGCGAGCGCGGTCGCACCAGCGGTCAGATGCGCCTGTTCGCCAAGGTCCTGCGTCGTGGCGATTTCTACGGTGCGCGCATCGACCGGGCGTTGCCTGAGCGCGCGCCGTTGCCGCGTCCGGACCTGCGTCAGTACCGCATTGGCCTGGGGCCGGTGGCGGTGTTCGGCGCCAGTAACTTCCCCCTGGCATTTTCCACCGCCGGTGGCGACACGGCTTCAGCCCTGGCGGCCGGTTGCCCGGTGGTGTTCAAGGCCCACAGCGGCCACATGGCGACCGCCGAGCACGTGGCCGATGCGATCATCCGCGCGGCTGAAAAAACCGCGATGCCGGCGGGTGTGTTCAACATGATCTACGGCGGTGGTGTCGGCGAATGGCTGGTCAAGCATCCGGCGATCCAGGCCGTGGGCTTCACCGGTTCCCTCAAGGGCGGGCGCGCCCTGTGCGACATGGCCGCCGCACGGCCGCAGCCGATCCCGGTGTTCGCCGAGATGTCGAGCATCAACCCGGTAATCGTCTTGCCCCAAGCGCTGGAAACCCGCGCCGAGAGCGTCGCGCGCGACCTGACCGCCTCGGTGGTGCAGGGCTGCGGTCAGTTCTGTACCAACCCTGGCCTGGTGATCGGCATTCGTTCGCCCCAGTTCACTGCCTTCACCCAGCAGGTGGCCGCGCTGATCGGCGACCAGGCACCCCAGACCATGCTCAACGCCGGCACGCTGCAAAGCTACGGCAACGGCCTGCAGAAGCTGCTGGCTCACCCGGGCATCGAACACCTGGCCGGGCGCGAACAGCAGGGCAACCAGGCCCAGCCGCAGTTGTTCAAGGCCGACGCCAGCCTGCTGATCAACGGTGACGAGGTGCTGCAAGAAGAAGTGTTCGGCCCGACCACGGTGTTTGTCGAAGTCGCGGACCAGGCGCAACTGACCGCCGCGCTGAGCGGCCTGCACGGCCAACTGACGGCAACGATGATTGGCGAGCCGGCGGACTTCGAGCGGTTCAGCGAACTGACGCCGCTGCTGGAGCAGAAGGTCGGCCGCATCCTGCTCAACGGTTACCCGACCGGGGTGGAGGTGTGTGATTCGATGGTGCACGGCGGGCCTTACCCGGCGACGTCCGATGCCCGTGGTACGTCGGTGGGCACCCTGGCGATCGATCGCTTCCTGCGCCCGGTGTGCTTCCAGAACTACCCCGACAGCCTGTTGCCCGAGCCGTTGAAGAATGCCAACCCGCTGGGGATCCTGCGGTTGGTGGATGGCGTGCCGGGGCGCGAGGCGCTCTGAGGGTTGCGGTAAGGCCGTTACATTCAAGTTGAATGTGCCGGCCTCTTCGCGAGCAAGCCCGCTCCCACATTGGAATGCGTTCCCATGTGGGAGCGGGCTTGCTCGCGAAGGCGATCTACCAGTCGAAATGGCTTTCGAACCTTATGGCCCAAGGCCCACGCCCACATTGGGTTATCATGATGACTTTCCCAATGAACGACTGATCGCCATGACTGCCGTAACCGACACCCTGCTGCACGCCCTCGAATCCTGCGACATGCTGATTATCGATGGGCTGCACGCGTTCGATTTCTCCCTCGACGAGCAGGACCAGTTGCACGTCGAGTGCATGAACGGCCGCACCCTCGAGCACTGGCGTTTCACGCCGGCGCAGATGCAGGCCGCGACCTTCGATAAAACCCTGAACCACTGGATCATCACCAGCGATTCGGGCGACCACCACTTGGAGTGCGTGGAGGCTACCAGCGGCCACGACGATGAGGACGACGAAGAAAATGAAAATGCGTAGTCTCTGGCCGTTGTTGATGGCCGGCAGCCTGGGCGCCATGGGCGTCCAGGCGGACACTGAAGAACGCCATCAACTGCTGGTGGGCTCCTACACCGCCGGGCAGAGCCAGGGTATCTACCGGTTGCAGTTCGACAGCCGCACCGGCCAGCTCGATGCCAACCCGTTGCAAGTGATCAAGACTGAAAACCCTTCATGGCTGACCCTTACCAAGGACATGAGCCGGCTGTTCGTGGTCAACGAAAACGGGCCGGGCCAGAAAGACCCGGTGGGCAAGGTCAGCAGCTACGCCATTGACCCGAAGACCCATGAACTGAGCCTGATCAACCAGGTGCAGTCCCTGGGCAACGAGCCGACCCATTCCAGCTTGAGCCACGATGGTCAGCATTTGTTGGTCAGTAACTATTCCGTCCTGGAAAACCCGGGCGGCACCTTGGTGGTGTTGCCGGTGGGGCCGGACGGCAAGCTGGCGCCGGTGGTCCAGTCGGGTAGCCATCAGCCGAGTCGGGTCAATCCCGAGCGGCAGAAATCCGCTCATGTGCATTCCGCGGTGCCGTCACCGGACGGCAAATACGTGTTCGCCAATGACCTGGGGGCGGACAAGGTGTTTGTCTACCGCTACGACCCCAAGGCCAACCCCGAACTGCCGCTGACGCCTGCCGATCCGCCATTCGTGCAACTGCCGCCGGGCAGCGGGCCGCGCCATCTGTTGTTCAGTGGCGATGGCAGGCACGCCTGGCTGACGATGGAGATGACCGCCCAGGTCGCGGTATTCGATTACCAGGACGGTCGCCTGACCCAGCGCCAGTTGGTCGATCTGGTCGACGCAAAGCCCCAGCCGGGTAAAGCGGCGGCAGCGTTGCATGCTTCCAGGGATGGCAAGTTCCTCTACGTCAGCAACCGTGGCACCACCAACGAAGTGCTGGTGTTCGCCATCGACCCGGCCGCCGGCACGCTCAAAGAGCTGCAGCGGCGCTCGGTCGAAGGCGATCATCCACGGGAATTCAGCCTCGACCCGAGCGGGAAATTCCTGCTGATTGCCAACCAGAAGAGCAACCAGATCGTGGTGATCGAGCGCGATCCGAAGACCGGCCTGCTGGGTAAAACCGTGCAGAAAATGCCGATGGATGCGCCCAGCGATTTGAAGTTCATGGTCCGTCAATAGACCGCAGGCCTCGTTTTTCGGGGCCTGCGTCGTTGTATCAACGAGACTGATATTCGCAAGTGATGCAAAGCATTTCAACGCAGGACGCCTCGGCGCGTAAGTTTGCTTCACGGCCCCACCGGGCAAGTCAGCCAACTGAATCCGAGGTCTACCGCCATGAACCTGAATCTCTTCTCCGTGATCGCCGCTTCCGCCATCTCCGCCACGGTGGCATTGCCAGCCAGCGCCAGCATCGAGATCAGCGACAAGAAAAATCGCACCCAGAGCTACACCGAGAAATACCTGCAACAAAGCGCCGCCTTCTATGCGGCGTTGGACCACAAGACCCAACACTGAACGATCGCGCAACGACTGAAGCCTGCGATCTTTTCATCTTCACTGAATATCAGGTGAAAGAGAAAAGATCGCAGGCTTCGTCGTTTCCAGAGAAATCCTGCTGTAATATCACTTGGCCATGTGTTTAAATTTGACGCTGACAAATTGACTCCTTTGCCGATAAGGATCGACACCATGGCGATGCGTCTGGCAGTGATGCTGCTGTTTCTCTATTCCACCCCGATTGTCTCCGCGGCCCAGCCGGATTCCGGCGAGTTGGAAGTGGCGCGTGAGCGATTATTGAGTTTGCTGAGTGACTGATCGGCTCAGGCCAGTTATTGATATTTTGTGGGAGCAAGGCTTGCCCGCGATGAAGGTGATGCGGTCCTTCAGAAATCGAGTCGCCTGTATCGCGGGCAAGCCTTGCTCCCACAGAAATCCCCTCGCCACAGGGGTGGGTGCAAATGGTTACTTGGCCATGATCGCCACGAACAGCTCGCCATCCAGAAACCTCTGCAACCAGTCCTGTAGCCGAGGGTAGGGCGCCTGGGCAAACCACTCGCGATCAACGTGGGCGAACTGGCGTATGAAGGGCATCACTGCCACGTCGGCCAGGCTCGGGTGATGCGCCGCCAGGAACGGCCGGGTTTCAAGCAGGGCCTCCAGCTTGCGCAGAAAGCTTTCACCCTCGCTACGGTAATGTTCCTTCGGGCATTCGGGATGGCGTTCGGGGTATTTGTAGCGATTCAAGTGCAGCTTGAACACCTGGTCGTTTTCCTCGATCAACGCCGCCGTCAGCGCCTGGCCTTCGGGATCGTCCCGTAGCCTCCAGTCTTGCGGATCGTGCCGGGCCAAGGCCCAGTTCATGATCTCCAGGCTTTCATCGATCACCCGGCCATCGACCTGCAGCACCGGCACCGTGCCTTTGCTGGAGAGTGCGAGCATCTCGGCTGGCTTGGCCTTCAGGCTGACTTCGACAATCGCCACCTCGACCGCGCTGTAGCGCAAGGCCATGCGCGCCCGCATCGCGTAGGGGCAGCGGCGGAAGGAATAGAGCGTGGCGTGGCTCATTTCACCTCCACTGTGCTCAAGCCGTTGCCCTGGCGACGCACCTGGATCTGCACCGGAATCCGCTCGTGCATTTCCTGTACGTGGGAAATCACCGCGACCTTGCGGCCCTGGGCCTGGAGGCCGTCGAGGGCGTCCATCGCCAGTTGCAGTGATTCGGGGTCGAGGCTGCCGAAGCCTTCGTCGATGAACAGCGATTCGATCTTCAGTGTGCTGGACGCCATCGAGGCCAGGCCCAATGCCAGGGCGAGGGAAACCAGGAAGGTTTCGCCGCCGGACAACGAATGCACCGAGCGCAGTTCATCGCCCATTTCCGTGTCCATCACCAGCAGCCCGAGCATGCTGCCGCCGCGCTTGAGCCGGTAGCGGCGTACCAGTTGCCGCAATTGGGCATTGGCGTGGTGCACCAGCAAGTCGAGGTTGTAGGCCTGGGCCAGCTTGCGGAAGCGGTCGCCGGTGGCCGAACCGATCAGGGCATCGAGGCGTGCCCAGCGCTGGTATTCGGCGTAGGCCTGTTCGATCTGCTGGGCCAGGGCCTGGTTGGCGTTCTGCCGGCGCTGATCCTCGGCCTGTTCGGCGCGCAGTTCGGCGCAGTGCTGTTCGCTGGCGGCGAATTGGCCTTGCAGTTCGGTGAGGGCTTGGGCGAGTTGCTCGGGCGCCAGGTTGCCGTTGTGTTGGGCCTGATGGTTTTGCAGGCGCTGCTCGCGTTCGGTGAGCAGGACGCGGGCCTGCTCGATGGCTTTTTCGCTGTTGAGCAAGCGCTGGCGCAACTGGCTGACATGGTGGTCGTCCAGGCCGAGCAGGGCCTCGAGGGCGGCATCGTCCAGTTCCGGATGGGTGGTGCGCCATTGCGCGATACCAGCGGCCAGCGCCTGAAGTTCGTGGTCCAGGGATTGCGCCTGTTCCTGGCGGGCCTTGAGTTCGGCGGCCAGTTGCACCAGGTCGTTGCGCAATTGCTGCAACTGCTGATTGGCCGTCGCCTCGGCATCCCGCGTCTGTTCCAGGCGCTGGTCGAGTTGTTGCTGCCACTGTTCGGCGCTGGTGTGCTCGCCGAGCAGTTGCGTGAGTTTCTCCTGGCAGGCCTGTTGTTGCTCGCTCAGGGCGCTGAATTGCAGGCGGGCCGCTTCCAGTTGTTGGAGGCGGGTCTGCTGGCGGTCCTGCTCTTTCTCCAGGGTCTGCTGGCGCTGGAGCTGTTCGCCCAGTTCGTCGCGCTGCTGTTCCAGTTGCTCCAGGCGCTGGGCGATCTGCCGGTCCAGTTGCAGGAAGGTTGCGGCGGGCTCGCTGCGCAAGGCCTGTAGGGTGTCAGCGGGTAGCAGGGTGCTGAAGTGGCTCAGCTCCTCGTCCAGGCGCTGGCGGTCGCGGGCCAGCTCCTGCTGCTGGTTGCCCAGGTGCTGTGACGCCTGTTGGCTGGCTGCCTCGGCTTCACGTAGCCGCTGTGCGATGCGCGCGGCGTCTTGCTGCAGGGTCAGCAGGGCGGTTTGCCGTTGTTCGTCCTGGCTGATGCGCAGGTTCAGTTGGCTGTTTTGCTGGGTCAGCCAGGCGTCGCGCTTGTTCGCGTCCTGGGTCAGCAGTTGCGCCGACAACGGGTGGGCTTCAAGGCTGGGCGTCAGGCTCTGTTGCTGGCTGGCAAGCTGTTCCTGCTGCTGTTTGAGTTCCTTGAGCTGGGCGATGACTCCGCTGTATTGCGCCCGCAGGTCGATGACTTTTTCATTGAGCAGGTCGACGGCCTTGCGGGCGTTGGCCTCTTCGGTTTCATCGAAGCGCCCGAGGTTTTCCAGCAGGGCTTCGGGCTGATGATAAGGATGCTCGACGCTGCCGCACACGGGGCAGGGCTGTTCAGCCTGCAACTGTGCGCGCAGTTGCTCGACGCTTTCGCTGCGGGCCAGGCGCTGGCGCTCCAGCAGCTCGCGGGTGACGGTCAGGGTCTGTTCGGCAATGGTCAGTTCGGCCTTGGCTTCGCCGCCTTCGCGCACCAGCCGGTCACGTTCCTGCAACGCTCGTTGCTGGCGTTGTTCAAGCTCGGCGCCACGTTTGTCCAGCTCTTGCTGACTGGCCCACAGCCGGGTCAGGTCTTCGAAGGCACGCAATTGCTTGCGGTTGTCTTGCAGCAGGGTGCCGAGCAACTGGATCTGTTCGGCCACAGCCTCCGGCTCGGCGCCAGCTTCCTTGTACAGCACTTCGAGGTCTTGCCGGCGGCTGGCCAGTTCCTCGGCGGCGCGGGTGGCGCCTTGTTCCAGCGTGGCGAGTTCGGCCTGGCCCTGGCTCAGGCGATTGCCGATCAGCATCAGTTGTTGGAGGCGATCGCGATAGGCGTTCCAGGCATCGCTCAGCGGTGCTAGGTGCGTGCTTTGCTCAAGCTCCCCGGCGATGCGCTGCAAGCGCTCGGCCACCCGCTTTTGCTGTTCGAGCAAGGTATCGATGGTGCGCTGGCCTTCGGTGCAGGCCTGTTGCGCCTGTTCCTGGCGCTCGGCGCCCTGGCTGGCGTCCCTGGCGAGGCGGGCCAGGGTGCTTTGCTCTTCAAAGGCCTGGCGCAGCAACGGCGCGCTGTCGCTGCTGTGTTGCCGGGCCGCAGCCAGCGCCAGTTGCGCGGCGCCCAGGCTTTTTTCCAGTTCGGCCTGCTGGTCATGGAGATTGAGCTGCTGCTGGGTAAGCTGCTGGATCTGCACGGCCAAGGGGTCGAGCTGTTGGCTCAGTTCGGCCTGGCGGATGAACTGATGGCGTTGGGGTGCCAGTTGTTCCAGGCGGACCAGTTTCAGGCGTTCGTCGGCCAGGGCGTTCCAATCGGCCTGGGCCTGTTGCAGCTGTTCGGCGGCGCTGGCGTGTTCATCCTGCAACAGGCCCAGGTCGCGCAGCCAGGTGTGCTGCTGCTCCAGTTGCTTGAGTTGCGCCTGTTGGGCCTTGAGTAGTTGCTGGGCGTCGTTGAAACGCTGGTCCAGCTCGGCCCGGGCCTCGGGGGGCAGCGGCGTGACACCGGTGGCCTGGTCCTGCAACTGCCGGTGGCTGTCCTTGGCTTGCTTGGCCTTATCGAAGGCGCGGCGGCCGAGGCGGGTATACAGGGCAGTGTCGGTGAGTTTTTCCAACAGTTCGCTGCGATCGTTGTCATCGGCCTTGAGGAACGCGCTGAACTCGCTCTGGGCCAGCAGCACGGCACGGGTGAACTGTTCGAAGTTCAGGCCCAGGGCCGCTTCGAGCTGGGTCTTGTATTCGCCTTTCTGGCTCGCCAGCAGTTGATCGTTGTCCAGGTCCCGCAGGCTCTGGCGGCTGGCTTGCAACTTGCCGCCGGCTTTTTCCCGGGCGCGATTGGCTTCCCAGCGGGCCCGATAGCGGCGCCCGTCGATGCCGCGAAAATCCACTTCGGCAAAGCCATCGCCGGTGCCACGGCGCAACAGCGTGCGTGGGTCGCCGGTGGCAATGTCGCCATCGACGTCCGGCACCTTGGCGTCGCGGCCGGTGTTGTTGAGGCGCGGCACGGCGCCGAACAGCGCCAGGCACAAGGCGTCGAGCAACGTGCTCTTGCCGGCGCCCGTGGGGCCGGTAATGGCGAACAGGCCGGCGCTGGCCAAGGGTTCGGCGGTGAAATCGATTTCAAACGGCCCGGCCAGGGATGCCAGGTTCTTGAGGCGGATCGCGAGGATCTTCATGGCTGCTCGCTCTCCATCTGCACGTCTTGCAACAGCACGGCAAAGTCCTTGAGGGTCTGTTCGTCCACTTCGTTGCCGTAGGTGTCCTGCCAGGCGCGGCTGAACAACTCTTGCGGGCTGAGTTGATCCAGCTCCACCAGCGCGCTGCCGTCATCGGCACTGCCGGCGCCCCCGTTGCCGGCGTACTCGGCGCCGATCCGCACCAGGCGTACGGCCTTGCCTTGCAGTGCGGTTTCAACCTGGTGACGCAGGTCGGGCTGCGGTTCGTCGAGGCGCACCCGTACTTCCAGCCAGGGTTGGCGCTGGACATCGGCCAACAGGTCGATGTCGGGCAGTTCCTTGAGTTGCCCCAGGAGATCGGCCAGGGGCGCCGGGCCCAGGCGTTGCAGGTTGACGGCCCGTGGGATCAGGCGCGGCTCGACCTTGACCAGGGCCTCGCGGTCCAGGGTGATGTCGAGGATCTGATGCTGATAGCCGATCTCCGAAAATGACAGTGGGATCGGCGAACCGCTGTAGCGGATACGCTCTTCACCGTTGACCTTCTGCGGCTTGTGCAAATGGCCGAGGGCGACGTAGCTGATGCTCGGGCCGAACAGGCTGGCGGGCAGGGCCTCGGCGTTGCCGATGATCAGGCTGCGTTCGGAATCCTCGGACACCGAACCGCCGGCCATGTGCGCATGACTGATGGCGATCAGCGCCTGGCCTTTCTTGCGCTTGCTGTTGGCCGCGGCGATCAGCCGCTCATGCACCTGGCCGATGCCTCGCAGGTAGTCGTCGCCCAGTTGCGCACCGGTGACTTCGGCAGGGCGCAGGAACGGCAGGGCCAGGCACCACGCCTTGACCTTGCCCTTGGCATCGGGCAACGGCAACAACAGGCGCTCGACGTCCAGTTGACCGTCGTCCAGCCACAGCACGCGGCCCAGGGCATGGGTGCGCAAGCGCCGCATCAGTGGCGCAGGCAGTTCGATACGCGAGCCGGAGTCGTGGTTACCGGCGATCATCACGATGGTCAGGTTGGCGTTTTGTTCATGGGCGCTGACGATGAAATCGTACAGCCGCTCCTGGGCTTTGACCGGCGGGTTGACGGTGTCGAAGATGTCGCCGGCGATCAGCAGCACGTCGGGCTTTTCGTGGGTCAGTTGACGCAGCAGCCAGTCGAGGAAACAGGCGTGTTCGAAATCGCGCTCCTGGCCGTGCAGGTTTTGCCCCAGGTGCCAGTCGGAGGTGTGAAACAGACGCAAGGTGAACTCCAGGAAACAGATGATGGCCGCGGTGAAGAGAAGGGCGGCTAAAAGAGGGAGAGTTTACTGGGAAACCGGGGGGAGGACTTGTTCAACTTCGTTGGATCCATGAGCACCGATCCTGTGGCAAGGAGATTTATGTGGGAGCAAGGCTTGCCCGCGATGAAGGCGACTCGATTTCTGAGGGACCGCATCGCCTGCATCGCGGGCAAGCCTTGCTCCCACCCGTTTCGCTCCCACCTAAATCCCCTCGCCATAAAGGTTACGAAAAAAAGCGGGTTTATTTGGGGTAAAGCGGCGGCAACCCCGAATCACCCGCCGAGCCCAGCCCCCCTTCGGTGGGCGGGATGGTGCGGATGGCCCGCCACAAGTCCTCTCCCTGCCAATGCTGGCCGGTCTCGCTGTAGAGCGCGCCGTTGAGGCCGTCCAGGGCGTCGGACAGCGGCACGAAGCGCGCCGCCATGTCGGCCAGGGTTTCCGGCTGCTGGCGGGCCCAGGCGTCGAGGGCCTGGCGGGTGGCGTGGGAGTCGTTGGCCAGGCAGGCGCGCTTGAGGTCGTCCAGCAGGGTGCGCGGGCTCGGTCCGGCCTGGGTCGAGCGCAGGATCGCTGGTTGCCAACGGGCACGCCACCACAAGCCAAAGCCGAGCAGTGTCGTGCAGGCGAGGAGGAAGGTGCTCAGTTGCCAGTACCATAGGGTCTCGCTGTCGACCGTCGTGACAATCTGCGTCGTGCCGGCCGGCGTATCCACCATCAGGCTCGGATTGTTCGCCACCTGCAGGGTCCGCGCCGGAAGGCTGGTGCGGTCCAGGTGATCTTCCAGGGTGTTCCACCAGACCACTTCCACCGGTGGCAGCTCGATGGTCCCGCTGCGGTTTGGCACCAGCGCCTCGCGGTCTTCGCGGCTGCCCACCAGCCCGCGCTCACTGCTGCGGCTGCTGAGTACCGGTTGGTCCGGGTAACGTCGCAAGCCATTGATCTCGGTGGCCGGCAGCGGTGGCAACTGGGCGCTGGCCAGGCCTTCGGCTTCCAGGGTCAGGCTGCGGGTCAGGGAATCGCCGACCTGGCTGTGGGTCGGTTCCGGGCTCCAGCTTTCGCTCAAGGACAGGCTGCGTGCGGGCAGCCAGGGTACGTCGGCCGGGTAGCTGGCAGGCTTGGGTTTGACGCTCAGCAGCAGTTGCTCGGAGCTGACCCGCATCAATTGGCCGGGTTTGGGGCCCGAAGGGGCGGCGTCCTGGGTCACCGGTTCGACCAGGGTGGCGCTGAATGCCTGGGCTGGGATCATCAGCTCGCCACTGCGCTGTGGGTAGATGCCATACCGCAGTTCGATCACGCCATGGCGCACATCGTTGATGACTTTTTCATAGGTGCGCGATTCGCCCAGCTGTTCGGTGCGGGCATCGGGGATGTGCAGCGGCGTCAGGCTGCTGTCGTCGTACAGTGACACCGAATGGTAGATACGCAGGGTCAGGATCGCCTGGGCCTGAACATACACTTCGGTCTGGTCGAGGCTGGCCTCGATGAACACCGCCGCCAGGGGCTCCGAGGCGTTGCGGGTCTCACTTTCGATCACTTGCAGGGTAATCGGCTGGCTGGTTACTTCGCCCAGTTGCAGCGACGGAATGACCACGGTGCCGCTTCGGCGCGGCAGCAGGGTCACGATCCAGCGGGTGGTGGCGCGGTTCTCACCGTCGAGGGTCGTCAACTGGTTGACCTGGCGGGTGCCGCGCACATCGAACAAGGCCTGGAGCGGGCCGAGGTCAGGTTTGCCGAACAAGGTGGCGTCGTTGGATTCCAGGGTCAGTTCCACCGTTTCTCCAGAGTTCAGGCGGCTGCGATCCACACTGGCAGTCAGCTGTGCAGCCTGGGTCCCAGAGGCCCAGAGCAGCAAGACGAGGAGGTAGGCGGTGAAGCGGGTCATTGGGTTTTTCCCTGGGCCTGATGGCTTTGCTGTTCATACCAGAATTTACGCCTGAGCAACTCGCCCGGATTATCCGGGATCTGGCGCAGCCATTGTTCCGTTGCCTGGCGCTGTTCTTCTTCATTGCGCTGGCCGGCGGCGGGACGCAGCGGCGGGGTGGTGGTCTGCTCGTCCGGCAGCTCGCTGCCCGGCACATCCTGGGCGGTGGGCGGTTGTGCCGTCCGTGGAGGCTGGGATTCGTCCGGCGTCGCAGTTGCCTCGGCGGATGGCTGGCCCGGTTCGGAAGACTGGCTGGGTGAATCGGCATCCGGTGCTTGTTCGGTGGGGCCCGGTTCCTCGCTTTCGGTGGGCTTGGGCTCCTGCGCCGGTGGTGTCTGCTCGTTCAACAGGCTCTGTACCAAGGTCTTGTTGGTTTGGGCTGGGCGCAGGTCGGGCTGTAACTCCAGGGCTTGTTCGTAGGCATCCAGTGCGGCTTCCAGCTCACCGCTGCGGGCCAGGGCATTGCCACGATTGTAGTGCGCGCGGGCGTCGTTGCCTTCGGCGAAGCGCCGGGCAGCTTCGCTGTATTGGCCGGCTTCGTACAGGGCAACGCCTTGCCACTGGCTGTCCTCGAAATGGGTGGCTGCCTCGGCGGGACGCTTCTGCTTGAGCAAGTGCTGGCCCTGTTGGTCGGCGCGCAACCACAGGTCCTGGAACTCGAAGGCATGGCCGGTTTGCGGCAGCACGAACAGCAGCGGCAGGCAAAACAGCCAGCCTCGCCGCCCGGCGCAGGCGGCCAGCAGCAACAGGGGCAGGAGCAGCCAATAGCCTTGGTCGGCCCAAGTGTCCAGGCGCAAGGTTTGTCCGTCGCTGCGCAAGTGGCGAGGGCCGGCCAGCAGGCCCAGGCCGCGCAGGTCGCTGTCGTCCAGCCGCGCTGGCCGGTAGCGGCCATCCAGCTCATTGGCGAAGGCCTTGAGGCCCGGGCTGTCCAGGCGTGGCACCAGGATCGCGCCCTGGGCATCCTTGAGGTAACTGCCATCTTCCTGGGCAACCGGGGCGCCTTCGCGGGTCCCGATACCCAGCATCAGCCATTGCGTGGCGGATCCGTCGAGGATCTGGCGGATGCCTTGGCGTTCCTGTTCATTCAACGACGAACCGATCAGCAGGATTCGACCGTGGCCGAGTTCGCCTTGGTCCAGCAGGGCCATGGCCTTGTGGACGGCCAGGTCGGCGCGATGGCCGCCTTGGGGCATGATCGACGGCGCGAGGGCTTCGAGCAGGTTGGCGCTGGTGGCCAGGTCGTCGGACAGCGGCACCAGTGTGTGGGCGCTGCCGGCATAGACGATGATTGCGGTCTGGGCATCGCTGCGGTTCTGCAACAGGTCCAGTACCTTGCGCCGGGCTTGTTCCAGGCGCGTCGGCGGAACATCGGTGGCGAGCATTTCCGGGGTGAGTTCCAGCACCACCACCAGCGGGTCGGCGGGTTTCTGGCTGGTCTGTTCGACCCGTGCCCAGCTCGGTCCCAGCAACGCCAGCACGATCAACAGCCAACCCAGCCCCAGGGCAATCCACGGCAACCGGCTTTCCCGGCCACTGCCGCCACTGAGCAGCACGGCGTGGAAGGCCGGCGGCAAGATCATCTGCCAACGGCCCACGCGTTTCTGCCGATGCCACAGTTGCCAGAGCAACCAGCCCAGCAACGGCAGCAGCAATACGAACCAGGGGCGCAGCCAGTGTGGCCAGAGGGCGATCATCGACGCCTCCGCAAGCGCAGGCGCTTGAGCCGCTGGCGCCACTCGGTGTGTTGGGCCGGCTGGAACAGCGGCTGGTTGAACAGGCGCTGCAACGGATTGTCCGGCCAGCGCGCGCGGGCCACCAGCAACATGCTCAACAGCAGTGCAACGGCCAGGGGCCAGTGATACAGCGCCTGGGCAGGGCGCGCCTGGGTCGGTTGCTGGGTCACCGGTTCGAGCTGGTCGAGGGTGGTCTTGATCGCCAGCAATTGCTCACCATCCTGGGCACGAAAATAACGACCGCCCGTGGCCTGGGCAATGTCCTTGAGGGCCGCCTCGTCCAGGTCCAGGCTCGGGTTGACGCCGAGAAAGCCCGCCGTGCCGCTCTGTTCCGGGTCGGCACCGATGCCGATCGGGTAGATTTTCACGCCTTCGTCGGCGGCCAGTCGCGCGGCGGTCAGTGGGTCGATTTCGCCGCCATTGTTGGCGCCGTCGGTGACCAGGATCAACACGCGGCTGTGGGCCGGCCGCTGTCGCAGGCGCTTGAGGGCCAGGCCGATGGCGTCGCCGATGGCGGTATTCTTGCCGGCGATGCCGATGCGTGCCTCATCGAGCCAATGGCGCACGGTGCGGCGGTCGAAGGTCAGTGGTGCCTGCAAGTAGGCCTGGCTGCCGAACAGGATCAGGCCGACCCGGTCACCTTCGCGGCCTTCGAGAAAATCCCCGAGCATATGCTGGACCAGCGCGAGGCGACTGACTTCTTCGTCCTTCCAGTGCATGTCGGGAAAGTCCATGGAACCCGAGACATCCACTGCCACCAACAGGTCGCGGCCGCTGGCGGCGATGGGCAAGGGTTCCCCCAACCACTGCGGTCGGGCCGCGGCGATCAGTAACAGCAGCCAGAGCAGGATGAAGGGCGACTGTTGCCGCCAGGTCGGCAGATTGGCCCGGGCTCGCCGGCCCACCAGGCCTTCCAGGTCCCCGAGGAAACTGACCTTGAGCGCCGGCTCGCCGCTGTCGGCCGCCGGCAGCACCAGGCGCATCAGCCAGGGCAGCGGCAACAAGGCAAAAACCCACGGCCAGGCGAACTCAAACATGTTTGCGAATCCAGATTTCGACTGCCTGGGTCAGGCCGGCGATGGCTTTGTCATCGAGCTTGCATTCGGGTTTGTAGGCGCCTTCCACCAATATCATCCAGCGCGTCAGGCCGGCGGCCGGGCAACGGTTATCCAGGAAGGCCAGCCATTTGCGCCCGTTGAGGGTGTGACTCTGGCTGTAAGGATAGTGGTTGCGGCACAGGCGCTTGAGCAGCCCGTTGAGCTGTTGCAGCCAGGCACCGGCCGGTGCACCGTCGTAGGGCTTGGGCAGCCGGGCGAGTTCGGCCAGGGCGGCCAGGCGCACCGGGTCCAGGGGTTGTTCGCTGCGGGCGGTGGTGCGCTGGATGGGAATGAACCGGCGCAATTGCCACAGTCCCAGGCCCAGTAACGGCAACACCACCAGCAGCAACCACCAGCCCGGTGCGGGCGGCCAGAAGCCGATGGGAGGCGGGGCCATCAGTGGCTGTAATTGATCGAGGCTGCTCATCGGCTTTTTCCGGCCCGCTTGGGGTTCAGGTATTCGCGCAGTTGCTCGACCATGTCGCCCTGGGTGCTCAGGGGCATCATCAGGATCCGCAGTTTCTGCGCCAGCAATTCCCAGCGCTCCTGGCGCGCCTCGGCCTGGGCGCGATAGGCCTGGCGCAGTTCGAAATTCAGGGTGTCGAGTTCCAGTTGGGCGCCACGCTGGGCGAAGCGCAGCAAGCCGGCGGCGGGCAAGGCGTGATCCAACGGGTCGGACAGCGGCAGCAGCAACAGGTCGCAATGGCGCGACAGCAGGCTCAGTTGCTGCTCGGCGCTGTCGGACAACGCACGCTCGTCGCAAATCACGATCACCAGGCTGCCGGGTCGTAGCACTTCCCGGGCTCGGCGCAGGGCGATGCCAAACGAGTCGCGGTCCGGCTCGGCCTCGGTGTGCAGCGACTGGTTGACCCGCACCAGCCGGTTGAGCAATTGCAGCAGGCTCTGTTTGCTGCGCCGCGGCTTGACCTCGTAATGGGTGTTGTTGCCGAACACCAGGCCGCCGACCCGGTCGTTGTGCCCCAGCGCGGCCCAGCCGATCAGGCTGGCGGCCTGGGCGGCGAGCACTGACTTGAACACCAGCCCCGAGCCGAAGAACAGCCGGTGGCTTTGCTCGATCATGATGAAGATCGGTCGCTCGCGTTCTTCGTGGAACAGTTTGGTGTGGGGCTCCTGGGTCCGGGCGGTAACGCGCCAGTCGATGGTGCGTACGTCGTCGCCGGCCTGGTAGACCCGCACCTGGTCGAAATCGACCCCGCGTCCGCGCAACTTGGAGTGATGCAGGCCGATCAGCGGACTGCGCTGTCCCGGTGTCGAGAACAACTGCACCTCGCGCACGCGATGGCGCATCTCGATCAGCTCCGAAAGGCTGACGCGGATGCCCGGTGCGGGCGCCAGAGGGTTATTCATGGTGCATGCTCAAGCGACAGCGACGACGTCGAGAATCCGCTGCACGACCCGGTCCTGGTCGATGCCGGCGGCCTCGGCTTCGAACGACAGAATGATGCGATGGCGCAGCACGTCGAACAGCACGGCCTGGATATCTTCCGGGCTGACAAAGTCGCGTCCGGCCAGCCAGGCGTGGGCACGGGCGCAGCGGTCCAGGGCGATGGAGCCCCGCGGGCTGGCGCCGTAGGCGATCCATTCGGCCATTTCCGGGTCGAACTTGGCCGGGTTGCGGGTGGCCATGATCAGTTGCACCAGGTATTCCTCCACGGCGTCGGCCATGTACAACCCGAGGATTTCCTTGCGTGCGGAGAAAATCGCCTGCTGGCTCACGCGGCGTTCGGGCTTGGTCTCACCGTTCAGCGCTTCCCCCCGGGCCTGCTGCAGGATGCGGCGTTCCACCGCGGCATCGGGAAAGCCGATCTTGACGTGCATCAGGAACCGGTCGAGCTGGGCTTCGGGCAGCGGGTAGGTGCCTTCCTGCTCGATCGGGTTCTGCGTGGCCATCACCAGGAACAACGGCGACAGTTCATAGGTGCTGCGCCCGACGCTGACCTGGCGCTCGGCCATGGCTTCGAGCAAGGCCGACTGGACCTTGGCCGGGGCGCGGTTGATTTCGTCCGCCAGCACCAGGTTATGGAAAATCGGCCCTTGCTGGAACACGAAGCTGCCGGTTTCCGGGCGGTAGATTTCCGTACCGGTGATGTCGGCGGGCAGCAGGTCGGGGGTGAACTGAATACGATGGAATTGCGCTTCGACGCCTTCGGCCAGCTCTTTGATGGCCTTGGTCTTGGCCAGCCCCGGCGCGCCTTCCACCAGCATGTGGCCGTCGGCAAGCAGGGCGATGAGCAGGCGCTCGATGAGTTTTTCCTGGCCGAGAATCTGCGTTGAAAGAAAGGTTCGCAGCGCAAGCAGCGCTTCACGATGTTCCATCGGTGACTGTTCCTGGAAAGGGTGGCCCCAGGCGTTCGGATAACGCCGGGGCTGGGGGCGTTACTTTAATGCATGGCGGGGGGTGGCGACTAACGGGATTTTGTCTGGCGTGCGGATTTGTGATCGGTTTGGATCTGGTGTGGGAGCGGGCTTGCTCGCGAATAGGCCGATACATCCAGCAGCATCGTCTCAGACAGACCGCTATCGCGAGCAAGCTCAGCTCCCACAGGGATTGGCAGTGGACACCGACTCCATGAACACCCGAGATCAGTGTGGGAGCCGAGCTTGCTCTCGATGACGGCGGCACATTCAACTTCAATGCAACCTGACCCACCGCTATCGCGAGCAAGCTCAGCTCCCACAGGGATTGGCGGTGAACACCGATTCCATGAGCACCCGAGATCAGTGTGGGAGCCGAGCTTGCTCGCGATGGCGATGGCACATTCAACTTCAATGCAGCCTGACCCACCGCTATCGCGAGCAAGCTCAGCTCCCACAGGGATTGGCAGTGGACACCGACTCCATGAACACCCGAGATCAGTGTGGGAGCCGAGCTTGCTCGCGATGGCGACGGTACTTTCAACTTCAATGCAGCCTGAGCCACCGCTATCGCGAGCAAGCTCAGCTCCCACAGGGATTGGCAGTGGACACCGACTCCATGAACACCCGAGATCAGTGTGGGAGCCGAGCTTGCTCGCGATGGCGATGGCACATTCAACTTCAATGCAGCCTGACCCACCGCTATCGCGAGCAAGCTCAGCTCCCACAGGGATTGGCAGTGGACACCGACTCCATGAACACCCGAGATCAGTGTGGGAGCCGAGCTTGCTCGCGATGGCGACGGCACTTTCAACTTCAATGCAGCCTGACCCACCGCTATCGCGAGCAAGCTCAGCTCCCACAGGGATTGGCGGTGAACACCGATTCCATGAGCACCCGAGATCAGTGTGGGAGCCGAGCTTGCTCGCGATGGCGACGGCACTTTCAACTTCAATGCAGCCTGACCCACCGCTATCGCGAGCAAGCTCAGCTCCCACAGGGATTGGCAGTGGACACCGACTCCATGAACACCCGAGATCAGTGTGGGAGCCGAGCTTGCTCGCGATGGCGACGGCACTTTCAACTTCAATGCAGCCTGACCCACCGCTATCGCGAGCAAGCTCAGCTCCCACAGGGATTGGCAGTGGACACCGACTCCATGAACACCCGAGATCAGTGTGGGAGCCGAGCTTGCTCTCGATGACGACGGTACTTTCAACTTCAATGCAGCCTGACCCACCGCTATCGCGAGCAAGCTCAGCTCCCACAGAGGGAGTGGCGGTGGGTGCGGGGTCAAGGCACGCCGCCGATCCAGTGTGGGAGCGAGCCTGCTCGCGATTACCGTAGTAGATCTGGTACCTCATATTTTCGCTAATTTTGCATCCGAATCTCATCCACCAGCAGCCTGATTGCTGGCGTATCGATCAGATCCCGCCACGGGCCATCCTCCACGATTGCCCCGTCATGCATCACAATGACCCGGTCAAACCGATGCAGGTGGTCAACGTCATGGGTGACACATATCAACCCCTGCCCGGCAAAAACGTCGAATAAAAGGTCCCAAAGGGGCGTGGTCAGCCTGGGTTCGATGGATGCGCTTGGCTCGTCGAACATATTGAATTTTCCGGGCTTGTTGATTAGGCGCAGCAGCGATAGGCGTTTGGCTTCGCCTCCGGAGATATTCGAGGCGTGCTCACTGATGGTCCGCTCAGAAACAATATCCTGTAGCTGCAGTTTTCGTATTGCCTGATCGAGATGAGGTGACGTTTCAGCGCCAAACAGAACCGACTTTTCAAAAGGACCCTCCAGGAAGCGAGGCTGCTGAGGGCAGTACCGCAATGCATTCAAGTGGAGGCGAGGGTTCAGTTGTGAAACGGGAGTTGCATCGATGCTCAACTGATTTCGCGTTTCTTGATCCAAACCAGCGAGGACTTCCAGCAGGGTAGACTTGCCTGCACCGCTCTGACCGATGATCGCCACTGATTGACCTTGAATAAATCTCAGGCTTTGTGTGATCGATAACCGAACGTCGCCATTTTCGGTGACTACGCACTGATCGAGAGTCAATGTCGATGCCCCCCGAAAAATGACTTCCAATTGCCGATCACAGTGGTCAAAGTTTGGGAGCGAAAGCAGGCTTTGAAGTCGACGCTGGTCGGCAAGAAACTGGTCCATCACGCGATAGCCCTCCGTTAATGCGACGATATTGAGTAAGTAACTGCCTGCAATGGAAAAAATGGCTACCAGTTGTCCGACACTGATGCTGGGCTGGCTCGACAGTTGATCGACAACCCCCCATCCCAGTAATCCGCCCGTGGAGAGGCTGACGAACAGAATCTTGGCAGCGCTCAAGAAGCCACCCGAGGTTGCTGCGGTCACCGCAGCATTGGCGTAGCGCTTGAAGGCCTCGTTTAGCGGCTGTGTGGCGGTAGGCTCGGCGTTTTCCAGCTTTATTGCTTTACCGGCATTGAGCGTGTTGTACAAATGGGCGCTCAATTCATCTTCCTGCTCGTTGACAGCGTCAATGTGCTTCCTGCGCCATTTGATAATTTTGTGGGCGACAATCAGGTAGATAATTCCTAAACCAGTCATGCTCACAAAAACTTCACTGCCTCCCATGTAAAAAAAAGCACCGCCAACGATCAAGAACTCCAAGCACAACGGCAGTCCGACGGTGACAAAAAACGTCAATAGTTGTTCGTGAGCGGTAATTCCGCGCTCGACAGACTTTATGAAATGACCGATTCGCCATGCATTGAACCGGGCGAACTCCTTGCGCATAAGGTTTGCCAGCCACTCAATGGATGCGGCCATGACAGTTTGCTGGACGAGCTTGGATAGGCAATGGGTCTGTAGCGGGCTGATAATTGCCTGAACACACCCAGCGAGAGCAAGGCCAGCCGTAAGCGCGAGCAATATGTTGGCTGTTTCGTGTTTCTCACCGTACAAGGTGTCGACAATGGTCCCCAGAAGTAAAGGTGGGGCGAGTGCGATGAGCTTGAGCGCTATGATTGTTGCAAGGGTGCATACCAGAAGGGGCGTATGTTTTTTGCAGGCAGTTCTAATGAGCGTTTGCATAGGATGGATACGATCGTCCGTGATTTGCGTGTTTATTTCGCAAGTGCATAATTAATAGCAGTGAGCTTTTGGGAGGGCCAGAGTGCAACTTCCGATGCCGATGTAGGCTTGTTCTTGATGATCAGTAGGATGCGCGTGTGGGAATCTGGGTTTGATCCCGGGTGTCGGCATGCCGAAGTAACAGAACCGGCCCCTCCAGGCGATTTGCAGCGCGTAAGGCCATGTGGTTAGCTGCCTGCCTTCCCCAACCCCTTACGACCGAAGCCTCCATGAACTTTACCCAGCCTCGTTTGAGATTGCTGTCGATACTGAGTGTGACCCTGTTGGTGGTGGGCTGTACGTCCTATTACCTGTTCCGCCACAGCGGCGCGCCGGCCGATGAAGGTTTCGCCGCCGAGCAACTGAACGAAGGGGGCATGGAAGACATCGGCACGCTGGCACCGCCCGAGGTGGAGAAACGCCTCAATTATTTGATTCAGGACACCGGTGAAACCCTCAGGTCCCTGGAGTTGGTCAGTGATGTGCAACTGAGCCTGACCGTCGAGACGACCGGGCCCGCCGACGAGCAGCCGTTGCAATACGAGCCGCTGTTTGTCCCGTTCACCAGCGCGCAACTAAAAACCGAACTGGCGTCGATCCAGGGCCTGCGTTTTGCCCAGAGGTTATTCGCCGACAGTTCCGAAGTGAGGCTCGACACCAGCAGCCTCGATCCGCTCTGGAAGCGCGCCGCGACGCCGGATGAGCCGACGACCGAGCAATACCTGCCGCAGCGCCTGCGTTTTCGCGATGGCAGCGAAAAAACCTTCGCCGATCTCAAGGCGCCGCCCAAGGTCGAGTCCGACGACATGATCGCGTCCCATGATGCCTTTGCACTTTCGGTGAACAAGCCGCTGGCGAGTCTTGGCCTGACGGTCGCTTACCGCAGCTATCCGGCGTTCAGGAAAGTGGTGCTGGACAAGGATCATCCGAAGGTGACCCTGGACGACGGCCAGTCCTTCCAGCTCACTGCCCTGGGTGATGGCAGCGCCTCTGTGCGCTTGAGTACGCCGAAAATGTCGACCTTCGTGGTGCAGGGGCTGGACGACGCGGGCAAGGCGCTCTACAGCAACGGCAATAACTCCCGGGCGTTTCCCTCCGACAGCGATATCGCGGCGTTGCATGACTATTACAAAGCGCTGCTGCAGACCAAGGACGATCTCAAGCAGCTCAAGACCGGCCAAGCGGTGCAACAGCAACTGGAGCGCTTGACCGAGGCGCTGGCCGCTCAGGTGGGGCCGTTGAAAAACACCGAGGTCGACTATCAATTCGAGGCCACCCCACAACGTATCGTCATCCATGTGCTCGATCCGATGGAAGACAGCAGCGTTGAGTTCACCCAGGTCGACAACGTCCTGGCAGCACAAGCGCGGTACATCGCCTTGGACCGCAAGGCCGAGCGCTACGGCTTCATCGACCAGGCCGGCCAGTGGTTGATCAAGCCCCGTTGGGTGCAGGTGCAAGATAGCCAGGTGGCCGATACCTACACGTTGTTTTCCCCGGAAAAGTCCAGCGACCCGGACTCGGACTGGCAGGCGTTGCGCAGCCAGCTCGCCTATTTTCCTGCCGGCAGCAACAAGCTCGTGGACCTGCCGTTCGAAAACATCGCCGAGGCGTTGAGCAATGGCCTGCTGTTGGTGGAGCGGGAAACCAACGGACCTTATGGGCTCTACGATGCCAAGGGGCATCGTTTCGTATTGCCGATGAAATTCGTCAACCCCTCCGTGACCGACAACCTGTTCATCGCCCGTCTCGGCATGCGAACCGATGTCACGGAAGGCCTGTACGGTGCCTATACCCTGGATGGCAAGCAGATCCTGCCGACGCAATTCTCGGGCATCGAGCACAGCGCGGGTTTGCTCTACGCCAGCTCTGCCGATCGGAGCCGCCAGGATGTTTTCGACCTGGACGGTAAACGGATCAACCTGCAGGGTGACAACGTGATAGGCCGGTTTGTCGGGCAACAACCGCTGTTGGTGCAGGACGCTAAAAGCAGGAAGTTTGCTTTTATCAATCGCCAGGGGACACGGTTACCCATCAAGTTACCGTATGACGAGGTGGAACCGTTTTCCAACGGCATGGCAGTGGTCGGACGCGATGGCAGCTATGGCGCCATCGACTTGGCGGGCAGGTTGCAGGTCCCGCTGGATTACAACCAGATCAACGCGTTCCAGACCCGTTACGCCGCGGCCATTCGGGCCGGGGGTGGTTCCGGGCTGGTCTTGATCAGTCAGAACAACAAGGTGATCAAGGAACTGGGCTCCTACACCAGCATGAAGGTGCCGGATAACGGCAATGAGGCCCGTTACTACGTGAGGGATCCGAAGAACGATGACGAGTACCTGGTCTATGACGCTGATGGCAATCTCGTGCAGAACGACGAATAAAGGCTGATTCACTGATCCCGTGGCGAGGGGATTTATCCCCGCTGGGCTGCGCAGCAGCCCTAAAGCTGTGAACTCAATCTTCCTGGCACACCGAGTTGCCTGGTTCGGGGGCCGCTTCGCAGCCCAGCGGGGATAAAACCCCTCGCCACAGCGGTGCGGCGCTTTTGGAGTCAGAGCTGGCTTATATAGGTCCCCGTCCCCTTGAGGATGTTCTGCAACGTCAGTTCCACTTCCGCCAGGTCCGCCGCATCGGTGTCATGGGTGATTTCCAGCTCGTCGTCGCCATTCAGTGCATCGGCATCCGCCGGGGCAATTTCAATCAGCAAGCGGGTAGGGCTGAGCGTGACCTTCACGCCGTCCAGCGTCGAAGGCTCGCCATCGAGGGTGATTTCCAGTTCGTCTTCGTCGGGGTAGCGTGTCATCAGGAACATTTCGCCCTGGGCGCTGTGGCAGCAGAGCATGGCCATGTTGTCTTCTTCGTCGTCGCACGGGTTGGCGATCAGAAGGGCGGTGGTCATTTGCATGGTGATGGCTCCAGGATCGAGTGCACCTGCGGGGTGCGAAAAGTGGATTCTGCCAGCCTGAAGGATTTTCTGCAGGTTTACCGCCTTGGGGTGCCGTTTGGTCCCCAGCCTGCTAGGGTTGTTCGGTGCGCACCGGCGGTTTAGCTTGCCGATGACCGAATATGTCGCAGCGCTGCAAGCAGGCACATTGTCGCACTCGTTAAGCTGCGCAACGGATGTGCACCTGCAAAGACCACCCCGGAGTGGTTTTTGCAGGTGTCCATGACATGAAATTACATGGAAAAGGATGTGACCTGCCGGTCCTGTCCAGCTTCATCCACCTGTCATCCTGTTTCCTCTGCCCGAGAATCAGGAACGGGATGGCCGACAGCCCCGCAGGGGTTGCACGCGACGCTTCAATCAATAACAAGCCCAAGCGGAGTACCACAGATGGCGTTCTTCACCGCAGCCAGCAAAGCCGACTTCCAGCACCAACTGCAAGCGGCACTGGCGCAGCACATCAGTGAACAGGCACTGCCACAAGTGGCGCTGTTCGCTGAACAATTCTTCGGCATTATTTCCCTCGATGAACTTACCCAGCGCCGGTTGTCCGACCTTGCCGGCTGCACCCTGTCTGCTTGGCGCCTGCTTGAGCGCTTCGACCACACGCAACCGCAGGTGCGCGTCTACAACCCCGATTACGAACGCCACGGCTGGCAGTCGACCCACACGGCCGTGGAAGTGCTGCACCACGACCTGCCATTCCTGGTGGACTCGGTCCGCACCGAGCTGAACCGTCGTGGCTACAGCATCCATACCCTGCAAACCACCGTGCTGAGCGTGCGTCGCGGCAGCAAGGGCGAGTTGCTGGAAATCCTGCCAAAAGGCACCCAGGGCGACGGCATCCTGCAAGAGTCGTTGATGTACTTGGAGATCGACCGCTGCGCCAACGCCGCCGAACTCAACGTCCTGAGCAAGGAACTTGAGCAAGTGCTGGGCGAAGTGCGCGTGGCCGTGGCTGACTTCGAACCGATGAAAGCCAAGGTCCAGGAAATCCTCGACAGCCTGGACAGCAGCGCCTACGCCATCGACGCTGATGAAAAGAGCGAGATCAAGAGCTTCCTGGAATGGCTGGTGGGTAACCACTTCACCTTCCTGGGCTACGAAGAGTTCGTGGTTCGCGATGAGGCCGATGGTGGCCACATCGAATACAACCCCGATTCGTTCCTCGGCCTGACCAAATTGCTGCGCGCCGGCCTGACCGCCGAAGACCTGCGCATCGAAGACTACGCCGTCAATTACCTGCGCGAACCGACGCCGCTGTCGTTCGCCAAGGCCGCACACCCGAGCCGCGTACACCGTCCGGCCTACCCGGACTACGTGTCGATCCGTGAAATCGACGCCGACGGCAAGGTCATCAAGGAATGCCGCTTCATGGGCCTGTACACCTCTTCGGTGTATGGCGAGAGCGTGCGGGTCATCCCGTACATCCGCCGCAAGGTCGCGGAAATCGAGCGTCGCTCGGGCTTCCAGGCCAAGGCGCACCTGGGCAAGGAACTGGCCCAGGTGGTCGAAGTGCTGCCCCGTGACGACCTGTTCCAGACCCCGGTGGACGAGCTGTTCAGCACCGTCATGTCCATCGTGCAGATCCAGGAACGCAACAAGATCCGCGTGTTCCTGCGCAAAGACCCGTATGGCCGTTTCTGCTACTGCCTGGCCTACGTGCCGCGTGACATCTACTCCACCGAAGTGCGCCAGAAGATCCAGCAAGTGCTGATGGATCGCCTGAAGGCCTCGGACTGCGAATTCTGGACCTTCTTCTCCGAATCGGTGTTGGCCCGCGTGCAGTTGATCCTGCGAGTGGACCCGAAGAACCGTCTCGACATCGATCCGGTCTTGCTGGAAAAAGAAGTCGTGCAGGCCTGCCGCAGCTGGAAGGACGACTACGCCAGCCTGGTCGTCGAAAGCTTCGGCGAAGCCCAGGGCACCAACGTGCTGTCGGATTTCCCGAAAGGCTTCCCGGCCGGCTACCGCGAGCGCTTTGCCGCGCACTCGGCCGTGGTCGACATGCAGCACCTGCTGAGCCTGAACGAAAAGAACCCGCTGGTCATGAGCTTCTACCAGCCGCTGGGCCAGGTCTCCGGCCAGCGCGAGCTGCACTGCAAGCTGTATCACGCCGACACGCCGCTGGCGTTGTCCGACGTGCTGCCGATCCTGGAAAACCTCGGCCTGCGTGTGCTGGGCGAGTTCCCGTACCGCCTGCGCCACACCAACGGCCGCGAGTTCTGGATTCATGATTTCGCGTTCACCGCCGCCGAAGGCCTGGACCTGGACATCCAGCAACTCAACGACACCTTGCAGGACGCCTTCGTCCACATCGTGCGTGGTGATGCCGAGAACGATGCGTTCAACCGCCTGGTACTGACCGCCGGCCTGCCATGGCGCGACGTGGCGCTGCTGCGTGCCTACGCCCGTTACCTGAAGCAGATCCGCCTGGGCTTCGACCTGGGTTACATCGCCAGCACCCTGAACAACCACACCGACATCGCTCGCGAGTTGACCCGGTTGTTCAAGACCCGCTTCTACCTGGCGCGCAAACTCACTGGCGATGACCTGGAAGACAAGCAGCTGCGCCTGGAGCAAGCGATTCTCTCGGCCCTGGACGACGTCCAGGTGCTCAACGAAGACCGCATCCTGCGTCGCTACCTGGACCTGATCAAGGCCACCCTGCGGACCAACTTCTACCAGACCGACGCCAACGGCCAGAACAAGTCCTACTTCAGCTTCAAGTTCAACCCGCACCTGATCCCGGAACTGCCGAAACCGGTGCCCAAGTTCGAGATCTTCGTCTACTCGCCACGGGTTGAAGGCGTGCACCTGCGCTTCGGCAACGTTGCCCGCGGCGGCCTGCGCTGGTCCGACCGTGAAGAAGACTACCGCACCGAAGTGCTGGGCCTGGTAAAAGCCCAGCAAGTGAAGAACTCGGTGATCGTGCCGGTGGGCGCCAAGGGTGGTTTCCTGCCACGTCGCCTGCCGTTGGGCGGCAGCCGGGACGAGATCGCGGCCGAGGGCATCGCCTGCTACCGCATCTTCATCTCGGGCCTGTTGGACATCACCGACAACCTGAAGGACGGCGCGCTGGTACCGCCGGCCAACGTCGTGCGTCATGACGACGATGACCCGTACCTGGTGGTGGCGGCGGACAAGGGCACTGCGACCTTCTCCGACATCGCCAACGGCATCGCCATCGACTATGGCTTCTGGCTGGGCGATGCGTTCGCCTCCGGCGGTTCGGCTGGCTACGACCACAAGAAAATGGGCATCACCGCCAAGGGCGCGTGGGTCGGCGTGCAGCGCCACTTCCGCGAGCGCGGCATCAATGTCCAGGAAGACAGCATCACCGTGGTGGGCGTCGGCGACATGGCCGGCGACGTGTTCGGCAACGGCTTGTTGATGTCCGACAAGCTGCAACTGGTCGCGGCCTTCAACCACCTGCACATCTTCATCGACCCGAACCCGGAGCCGGCCAGCAGCTTTGCCGAGCGCCAGCGCCTGTTCGACCTGCCGCGTTCGGCCTGGAGCGACTACGACGCCAGCATCATGTCCGAAGGCGGCGGTATCTTCTCGCGCAGCGCGAAGAGCATCGCCATCTCGCCACAGATGAAAGAACGCTTCGACATCAAGGCCGACAAGCTGACTCCGACCGAGCTGCTCAACGCCTTGCTCAAGGCGCCGGTGGACCTGTTGTGGAACGGCGGTATCGGCACCTACGTCAAGGCCAGCACTGAAAGCCACGCCGATGTCGGCGACAAGGCCAACGATGCACTGCGCGTGAACGGCAACGAACTGCGCTGCAAGGTCGTGGGCGAGGGCGGCAACCTGGGCATGACCCAACTGGGTCGCGTCGAGTTCGGCCTCAATGGCGGCGGTTCCAACACCGACTTCATCGACAACGCGGGCGGCGTGGACTGCTCCGACCACGAAGTGAACATCAAGATCCTGCTCAACGAAGTGGTGCAGGCCGGCGACATGACCGACAAGCAACGCAACCAGTTGCTGGCGAGCATGACCGACGAAGTCGGTAGCCTGGTGTTGGGCAACAACTACAAGCAGACCCAGGCCCTGTCCCTGGCGGCGCGCCGTGCCTTCGTGCGGATCGCCGAATACAAGCGCCTGATGAACGATCTGGAAGGCCGCGGCAAGCTGGATCGCGCCATCGAGTTCCTGCCGGCTGAAGAGGCGATCAACGAGCGCGTCGCGGCGGGCCATGGCCTGACCCGTGCCGAACTGTCGGTGCTGATCTCCTACAGCAAGATCGACCTCAAGGAAGCGCTGCTCAACTCCCTGGTACCGGACGACGATTACCTGACCCGTGACATGGAGACGGCTTTCCCGCCGACGCTGGTGAGCCAGTTCTCCGAGGCCATGCGTCGCCATCGCCTCAAGCGCGAGATCGTCAGCACCCAGATCGCCAACGACCTGGTCAACCACATGGGCATCACCTTCGTTCAGCGGCTCAAGGAGTCGACGGGCATGAGCCCGGCGAACGTGGCTGGCGCTTATGTGATTGTGCGTGACATCTTCCACCTCCCGCACTGGTTCCGTCAGATCGAAGCCCTGGACCACCAGGTCTCGGCCGACGTGCAACTGGAGCTGATGGACGAGTTGATGCGCCTGGGTCGTCGCGCCACGCGCTGGTTCCTGCGCAGCCGCCGCAACGAGCAGAACGCTGCCCGTGACGTCGCGCACTTCGGTCCGCACCTGGCCGCGTTGGGCCTCAAGCTCGACGAACTGCTGGAAGGTCCGACCCGCGAAGGCTGGCAGACCCGCTACCAGGCCTACGTGGCCGCCGGTGTGCCGGAACTGCTGGCGCGCATGGTTGCCGGCACCACGCACCTGTACACCTTGTTGCCGATCATCGAGGCGGCCGACGTCACTGGCCAGAACGCCGCCGATGTGGCCAAGGCCTACTTCGCCGTGGGCAGCGCCCTGGACATCACCTGGTACCTGCAACAGATCAGCGCACTGCCGGTGGAAAACAACTGGCAGGCACTGGCCCGTGAAGCGTTCCGTGATGATGTCGACTGGCAACAGCGGGCGATCACCATCTCGGTCCTGCAAGAGGGCGATGGCGCCCAGGACGTGGAAACTCGCCTGGCACTGTGGCTGGAGCAGCACCACGAAATGGTCGAGCGCTGGCGTGCCATGCTGGTGGACATCCGTGCTGCCAGCGGTACCGACTACGCCATGTACGCGGTCGCCAACCGCGAGCTGTTGGACGTGGCAATGAGCGGTCAGGCGGTCGTGACGGCCAACTGATCCGGCGTTGAATGAAAAAGCCCCGCATTGAGAGATGCGGGGCTTTTTTTGTCTTGATGCCCAGTTCGGCTTGAAATGGAGACATTGTGGGAGCGGGCTTGCTCGCGAAGGCGGTGTATCAGCCAACAACGCTTCGACTGATGCACCGCCTTCGCGAGCAAGCCCGCTCCCACAGGAGGATCGCGTTTTGGCGGCTCAGTTTTTCAGCGGTATCAACACCGCCTCATCCTCACCCATCACCATGAACACCAGCAGTTTCGCCGGTTGGCTCGCGCTGGCGTTTTTCGACACCAGGTGCTCGGACCCCGCCGCTTCATACCAGAACTCTCCAGCCTTGTAGGTCTTCGCCGGTTCACCCTTGACCTGGGAAGTGATGGCGCCTTCCAGTACGTAGGCCATGGCTGTGCCCTCATGCTTATGGGCAATGGACGCTTGGCCGGGTGCATAGTTGACAGTCAGCATCATGGTTTTTTTACCTGGAACGTTTTTCAGCAATTGCTCCTGCAGCACCGTGACCTTTTCCGAAGGCGCGGCTTCGTGGGCGTAGGTCTGGGTCATGGGCAGCAGGCTGAGGGCGGCGATCAGACAGAGTGTTTTCATGAAGGTAGGGCCTGTGTGGTTTCGAGTGATTTCGCGCTGTCGCGGCGATGGATTCACCCTAAGCCCCACGGTAGGACAAGCAAACGTCCAATCTTTCGGAAGGTGGATAGACCAATACCGCGATCCATCCAGTTTGAAAGGTAACCCTCTGTAGGAGCTGCCGAAGGCTGCGATCTTTTGATCTTTCGCTTGAGACTCAATTGGATTGGGCAAGATCGCAGCCTCGTTGCACTCGGCAGCTCCTACAGCCGCGGGGCGTCAGCTGTTGAAGTCGACGCTTCGGGCCAGGCGGTTGTCGATCAGGCTGATGAAGCCTTGCACTTCCGGGCAGTTGAAGTGGGCTTGCATGGCCGCTTCCGACTGCCAGCGGGCGCTGACGCTCCAGCGGTCGCCATCCTCCGGGCAACGGTCGACCAGGTAGGCATCGCAGCCCGGCTGGGCACGCAGGGTCTCGACGATTTGCTGCAATTGCCGGCCCAGTTCTTCCGAGCGACCGGCGGCGGCTTGCACCTGTACGGTATTGATCACTTGGCGAGACATTGTTCAGGCTCCTGAATCAAGTCGCAGGGGGTTGCTCAATATCAATGACACCCGTGCAGGATAGGCCCGTCGGCGCGAGGCTCAAACAGCCAATGGGCAGATAAATGCCCAGTCCAATCTTCAGGCCACCTGCTGCAGAATGTCGCGCAAACGGTCGAGGGCGATGTCGATGTCCAGGGTTTCGATCGCGCCGAAACCAAAGAACAGGCCCGGCCGCACCGGGGCCTCGTTGAAAAAGCCATCAAGGCTGTAGAGCCCGACTTCGGCTTTTTTCGCCAGTTCGATCACCAGCGCCAGGTCCATGGGGACCTTGCACAACACCGCCATATGAAAGCCCGCGGTGGTGGGCACGGCCTCGAACCAGGGCGACAAGTCCCCGGCCATGCGTGCCAGGATTCGCTCGCGACGACCGGCATACAGGGTGTGGCAGCGGCGGATGTGCTTGAGCAGGCAGCCCTCGGCGATGAACTTCGCCAGCGCCCACTGAGGCAGGGTCGAGGTGTGCTGGTCGGTGAGGCGCTTGGCCAGGATCACCGCTTCAAGAATCGCTGGTGGCAGGATCGCATAGCCGAGCCGCAGTTCCGGCAACAAGGTCTTGGAGAAGGTGCCGACGTACGCCACGATCCCGCGCTCATCCAGGCTCTGCAACGAATCGGCGGGCCGGCCTTCGTAGCGGAATTCGCTGTCGTAGTCGTCTTCGATGATGATCGCCCCCAGCTCATAGGCCCGCGCCAGCAGGGCCTCGCGGCGGGCCTGGCTCATGGGCATGCCCAAGGGAAACTGGTGGGAGGGCGTCACATAAATCAACCGCGTGCCATCGGGGATCAGGTCGACCCGCATGCCTTGCTCGTCCACTGGCACCCCGGCCACCGTGGCGCCCTGGGAGCCGAACAACAACCGCGCCGGCGGATAGCCCGGATCCTCCATGGCCACCAGGCTGCCGGGACGGGTCAACACCCGCGAGATCAGGTCCAGGGCCTGCTGCGCGCCGTTGCAGACCACCACGTCTTCATCCTGGCAATTGACCCCGCGGGAAAACGCGATGTGCCGGGCAATGGCATTGCGCAGCGACGGCAGGCCTTCGGGCTGGCTGTAGAAGCCCTTGGCACTGGCGATCTGGCGCAGCGCGTGGGCCGTGCAGCGCCGCCAGTCGTCCAGCGGAAACTGGCCCTTGCCGGTGGCGCCACCGATGAAGTCGTAGCGCAACGCCCCTTCGAGGGTGGGATGGCGCATCAGGTCGGGCATGGTGCGCCAGGCCTCGACGACGTCGGCACCGGCCAGCTCGCGGTGGCTCTGCTTGCGTACGATCCTGGCCGGCCGCGCGTTGACGTAGGTGCCTTTGCCGATGATACCGGTGAGGAAATTTTCGTAGGTCAGTTGGGCGTAGGTGTCGGAGACGGTCTTGCGCGAGACCCCCAGTTGTTCGGCCAGCAGGCGGCTGGGCGGCAGTTGCGTACCGGCCGCCAGGCGACCGCTTTCGATGGCGCTGCGCAATTGTTGATACAACTGGCTCGACAGGTCCTTGCGGCCGTTGATGACAACATGAAGTTCCATACCCGCAAGCTCCTGGGCGATTGTTGGCGGCCAGCGTCAAAGGCGCAAGATTACCCGCATTGTGCAACTGCATAGAAGTTGCGTGGGGAAAATCCCGCCCATTGGACTTGCCTCCGGGTTTTTCGCCGAATTGGACCTGTCATTGACCGGTCCCTGGGCCTACCGTGAAGGTCTCGAATGCCACGGAGCCCGCCATGAGCCCGCGTCTGGACTACTACACTGCATCGCCTGGGGCGATGAAAGCCATGATCGGCCTGGAAGCCCTGACCAGTCGCCTGAGTATCGAACCGGCGTTGCTGCACCTGATCAAGATCCGCGCTTCGCAACTCAATGGCTGTGCCTTCTGCACTGACATGCATTCGGTGGAGGCACGACGCCAGGGCGAGACCGAGCGTCGGCTCTACGCGGTGGCGGTGTGGCGCGACAGCGGTTTTTTCACGCCCCGCGAACGCGCCGCCCTGGCCTGGACCGAGGCGGTGACGCTGTTGGCTGAGAGCCAGGTACCGGACGACGTCTATGCCCAGGCCCGGGCCTGCTTCAGCGAGGAGGAACTGGTGGACCTGACCCTGGCGATCAGCACCATCAACAGCTGGAACCGGCTGGCGGTGAGTTTTCGCCAGAGTCCGGGTGGCTGATCCGCGAAAGCCAACTGTGGGAGCAAGGCTTGCCCGCGATGAACGATGATGAGGTGAATCTGGCGGACCGTGTCGCCTGGATCGCGAGCAAGCTTTGCTCCCACAGAGCAGGTCTGTCGTTTGCCTCTATTTATTTCCATTGGGCAGCGGCGAATTGCTGGCCGGAGCCGGCGGCCGCTGGGGCTTGACCGAAGTGCCAAATGTATTGCCCATGCGCACGCCAGTGGCCGCCGGGGTTGCCAGGCCGATGCTGTTCGGCGCGCGTTCGTTGACGGGCACATTCATGGCGTCCTGGGCCCGTTGCGTGGCTGTTGCAGCCTGCGGGTCGTTGCCCATCTGCCGGCTCAGGCAGTTGTAGTCGGGGGTCTTGTAGCCACCGACGGTCACCTCGATACACGCCGGGGCTTCTTCGCCCTGGGCCCAGGGCAGGGCCATGAGCAGGCCGAGGCCTGCTGTCATACGCATCCACTGTTTCATCATCGACCTCCTGGCCCGTCACACCGGACGGTTCGCTGTCAGGGCATCAGTCTAGTGCGGCCCGGGGGATTTGTATCAGTTGTCATACGACATTCATAAACTCCCCTCAGGATGACGGTTTTCAACGGATACGTCAGTCGTGCAGCAGGGCAGAGCCGGGGGCGGACGCGGACGTGGATTGACCAGGGCGCCCTTGGGCTGGCTGACGCTGTTGTTGTGTCTGCTGGCCGGGCCGATCCAGGCAGCCGGCCTGGTGGACCTGGATATCGCGCCCCAGGAACTGACCACGGCGCTGGAGCAGTTCAGCCGGGCGACGGGCATGGCGGTGCTGGTGGACCACCCGTTGTCGAGCCAGCGCCATACGCTGGGTGTCCAGGGGCAGTTCACACCTTCCGAAGGGTTGAGGGTGTTGCTCAGCGGCACCGGGTTGGCGGCGCACTATGCCCGGGCGGATGCGTTCACGTTGCAGCCGGTGCGGGTCCGCGAGGTGCCACTGCCTCCCGGCGTCACCCCAGGTTTGAGTGACAGCAACTACGCGGCAGCGATCCAGGCGGTCATCCAGCGCAATTTGTGTCGTTCACCGTTGACCCGCCCAGGCAGTTTCCGGGCGGTGCTGCAAGTGTGGATCGGCCGGGACGGCGTGGTCCAGCACAGCCGCCTGGTCAGTTCCACAGGCGACGTGATGCGGGATAAGGCCTTGGTCAACAGTTTGCAAAACCTCAGGATCGACCGCCCGGCGCCCAGCTCGTTGCGCCAGCCGGTGACCCTGCTTTTGTTACCCGACTCATCAGGAAGAAGCATGGAATGCATAGCAGGGGAAGGGGTGTCCGGGCAATGAAAGACTCCGGTCGCAGCCCGCTGGTGAAGTTGTTCCTCACCTCGTATGAGGATTTCAAGGTGCGCCTGCGCAGACGCCTGGGCTCCGAGGAACTGGCCAACGATGTGTTGCATGAAACCTACCTGCGGGTCGATCGCATGGTCGATACCCAGGAGATTGCCCAGCCCAACGCTTATTTGTATCGCATGGCCCTGAACATCGCCGCCGACCGCCGACAGGCCGATGCACGCCTGCTCACCGGCGATGAAATCGAGGAATTGCTGCAGGTCTCGGATGAAGCGCTGGATCCGGCTCGCGTGGTGGGTGGGCAGAAGGAGCTGCAGACCCTGCTCAAGGCCTTGTATGAACTGCCGGCGCGCCGTCGCAAGATATTCATCGCCGCACGCCTGGAAGAAGCGCCGCACCTGGAAATCTCCCAGCGCTTCGGTATTTCCACGCGCATGGTGGAGAAGGAAATCAAGGCGGCACTGGGGCACTGCGCCCTGCGCCTGGAAAGAAAAGTCATTCAGCGGTTCGGTCCCGGCGCGGGAAAACCGTCTTGAGAGTAGAGACCCGACCCTTTCGTGAGTGTGTGTGCGCTTGAACATCTTCAGCATCGCTTCCCCTGACGCCACGCCCCAGGCCCGATTGGCCAGCGAGGCCCGAGATTGGCTGATCCTGCTGACCTCGGGGCGCGCCACCGTGGCCGATGCCCGGGCCTTGCGCCAGTGGTGCGGGCAAAGCCCCGAACATGCCCGGGCCTTCGAACAGGCCAAGGCGCTGTGGCAGGGGCTGCAACCTGCCGTCGCGGCGGTGCAGGCGCCCCGGCATTTCGGTCGCCGGGCGTTGTTGGGTGGCGCCATCGCGGCTTCGGCGGCTTTGCTGTTGATCCGCGCCACGGTGCCCGGTGGTGTTTCCGGGTTGGGAGCCGACTACGTCACCGACGTCGGCGAACAGCGCCGAGTGGAATTGGCCGAGGGCGTCAGCTTGGAGCTCAACACCCAGACCCGCCTCAGCCGCCACGCGCTGGCCGATGGCGGACAAGGACTGGAGTTGCTCAGCGGCGAGATTGAAGTGCAGGGGCGTAGTGCCCAGGTGGTCAGCGTCCAGGCCGGTGCCGGCTGGATCAGCGCCGCCCGGGCACGCTTCAACATCCGCTACACCGACCAGAGCGTTTGCGCGACCTGCCTGGAGGGTGTGGTGCAGGTCGAGGTGCAAGGCCAGCGGTTTCGCCTGGAACCGGGCATGCAACTGACGTACGACCCTGGCCGGGTAGGTGCTCCCAAGCGTGCCGATGTGTCGGCCGCCATTGCCTGGCGTGAGCAGGTCCTGGTGTTCAACGACGCGACCCTGGCCAGCGTCATTGATGAGATCAACCGCTATCGGCCAGGCATGTTGCTGCTACTCAACCGCGAACTGGGCCAGCGCAAGGTCCAGGCGCGGTTTCGCCTCGACCAACTGGCGGGCGTAGCGCTGTTGATCCGCGATGCCTACGGCGCCAAATGCACCGAATTGCCGGGTGGGGTGGTGGTGCTGAGCTGAGTCCCGTGGTGCCTGGGCGGGCCACATCGCGAGCAAGCTCGCTCCCACAAGGGGATTAGTGGCGGGCTCACCATCTGAGAACACCCGGAGATCCTGTGGGAGCGGGCTTGCTCGCGAAGGCGGCATAACAGTCGACATTGATATTGAGCCTACAGGCCTCTTCGCGAGCAGGCTCGCTCCCACAAGGGGATTAGTGGCGGGCTCACCATCTGAGAACACCCGGAGATCCTGTGGGAGCGGGCTTGCTCGCGAAGGCGGCATAACAGTCGACATTGATATTGAGCCTACAGGCCTCTTCGCGAGCAAGCCCGCTCCCACATGGGGGGGTATTCGCTCGGCTTACTCCAACGGCCCCAGCACCTGTCGATATTTCTCTACGCCCTGAGGTGTCTGGCGGGTCAGGCTGATTTCGATGCCCATCGGGTTTTCCTGGCGGTTGCCGCTGAGTTTGCGCCAGCCTTTTTCCTTGTCCCAGAACCGCAGTCCGGCGTCGCTGACGTCACTGAGCACCGCCACGCCCGGGCCGGGTGCGGGCAGTGGGTAGCGACTGCGGGCCTGGCCTTGGGCGCGGTAAAGCGTGTCGCCCTTGATCCACCAGCGTACCCGTTGCAACTCGCCCTCCTGGGTCGCCGCCACGCGGATCACGTCCAGGCGCAAACCCCGGCCTTCGGTGCTGCGCACGGTGAGGGCGGGCGGGGCGGTCGAGGGCTCGTCGTCGACGCCGGGTTTTACCGGTTCGCTCAGTTCGATGCTGGCGCGCAGGGCGACGTCGCGCTCCAGTTGGTTCAAGACCCGCAGCAGCGCTTCGGTCTGTTCGGTACTGGCCTGCAAGTGGCTGTCGGCACGGGTCACGCTGTCCAACCCGCGCCAGGCGATCAGGCTGACCACCGCCATCAGCAGGATCGCCACCATCACCTCCAACAAGGTGAAGCCTGTCTGCCGGGCGCTCATTGGAGTTGCACCCGTCCGGCGGCGCTGCGTTGCACATTGAGGCTGTTCTGGCCGTCCGACAGGCGGATCTGCAAGGGCTCGCCGAGCCATTCGGCATTCAGCACGACTCGCTGCCTGGGCTCCACGCGAACCTCCATCGACGGGCTCTGCCAACGACGTGGATGCAGTTGCGGGTCGTCCTCGAAGCGATCGAGCCCGGCGCCCTGATCGATGCGGCGACTGAAACCAAAACCCTTGGCGTCCCAGCGCCAGGTAATCGGTCGCCCGTCGGTGCGGGCTTCGGTCTGGGCCAGTTGCAACAGTTGCACCAGCCGTTCGCCATCCTGACGCAGCAACTTCAATGGGTCCGGCTTGATGCTCAGGCTCACGGCGGCGCTGGCGATGCCGATGATCACCAACACCACCATCAGTTCGATCAGGGTGAAACCGCGTTGCTTGCCCCGGGTCATAGCGCGCTCCTTTGCGTGCGGACCATCCTGCACGGTGAAGATGATAGGGATGTGAAATAAAACGGAGAGAATTGGCGCGTACGCTGAAGGCCGGAATCAACAAAGGAGATTCAGGCCATGGCGTTCATCGAGCGTGTGTCCCCGGCGCAACTCGTCCAGGCCGTGGGCTTGTTGGCGGCGTTGGCCGGGGTGGCAACCTGGTCTTCGCTGTTGCTCACGTCGGCCGAGTCGCGCACGCCGGATGTCGCCCCGCAACGCATGGCCGAGCGTTCCGATAACCCGGCGCTGCAATGGTTCTCCAACCAGCCGGCAGCGGTGGACATCAAGGTCAGCGGTGTGATGGCTGGCACGCACACACCCGTGGCGATCCTCAGTCTCAACGATGGACCGCCGCGCAGTTTCCTGGTCGGTGAACGGGTGGCCCAAGGGGTACGGTTGGTGGCGATCGAAGCGCAGGCGGTGGTCATCGAACGTGGCGATGAGCAGACCCGGTTGGTCCTGGCTCGGTTGCCGGATTCGGTGAGTTTGCCGTCGCTGTGGGAGCAAGGCTTGCCCGCGATGAAGACGACTCAGTCTCCGGGGAAATGAGGCGCCTGCATCGCGGGCAAGCCTTGCTCCCACAGCGGGGATAAATCCCCTCGCCACAGGTGATGTGTGCATCCACGCTTATTCAAGGCTTTTCCCGGCTGACCCACGTCTCCAAGCGAGCCAACGGCGGTGCTTCGCGACTGCGGTCCGACACGCTCAGTTCAACCCGCAGCAGCCGGCCATTTTCCGCCGGGCGCAGGGTCTGTTCGCAACGCAGCAACAGTCGTCCCTGATCGCACTCGAACACTTTCGAGCCTTGGGCAAAACGGCCTTCCAGACGTAACTGCGCGAGTTGGCTGCGGGCGGCCAGCAGGGCGATGGATTTGTCGCGCAGCAGGCCGTTGCTCTGGGTCATCACCGCAGCCACGCGCACCGCTGCCGACATGGCCACGGCGATGATCGCCAGGGCCACCAACACTTCGATCAGGGTGAAGCCGGCTTGCGGAGCAGGGCGTGGCATGGCGCGGGCTCGGGGGCGAGGGCAGCCTTCAAGGCTAGCCCGCGTTCGTGACCGATTGACGACGTAAGCTCCAGAGCAATTTCAATATCACTGACATATTTTCTTGCAACACTGCGCCTCGAATCGAATCCAGCGAAGGACCGTCGAGATGCAGATCGCCCGTTACAACGCCCGTCCCCAAGGCCCTCGCGGGCAGCGGGGTTTCACCCTGATCGAAATCATGGTTGTGGTGGTGATCCTCGGCATCCTGGCGGCGATGGTGGTGCCCAAGGTGCTCGACCGTCCCGACCAGGCGCGGGCAACGGCGGCGAAACAGGACATTGGCGGCCTGATGCAAGCCTTGAAGCTTTATCGCTTGGACCACGGCAGTTACCCGAGCATGAACCAGGGCCTCAAGGTGTTGGTGGAGAAGCCGGCCGATGCGAAAAACAGCACCTGGCGTTCCTATCTCGAGCGCCTGCCCAACGACCCCTGGGGCCGTCCTTATAACTACCTCAACCCCGGTGCCAATGGCGAAGTCGATATCTTTTCCCTGGGGGCCGACGGCCAGCCTGACGGCGACGGCGTGAATGCCGACATTGGCTCCTGGCAGTTGTAAGGGCCGTGATGCAAACGGATTCGCCCCTTGCGGCGAAGCAGCGCGGCATGGCGGTCATCAGTGCCTTGCTGATCGCCGCCGTGGTGGCGGTGATCGCCGGCGGCATGCTGACCCGCCAGACCCTGTTCACCCGCAGCCTGGAGGCCGAGCAGTTGCGCGTCCAGGGCTCGGCGCGGTTGCAGGGCGGCCTGCAACTGAGTCGCCAGTTGCTCTGGGACGCCCGCCAGCGCGATCCGCTGACGCGCTTTGGCCAACCCTGGGCCAAACCCATCGTGATGCCGGGTTCGGGCCAGATCGACACGCCGTTCGAAGGCCAGTTGGAAGATGAACAAGGCAAGTTCAACCTGCGCAACCTCGTCGCCAATGAACGTGTGGATGAAGAACAAGTGCGCGCCTTCGAACGCTTGTGCGAGCAGCTTGGTGTGGCCGCGACGGTCCGTACGCGCATCGTCGAAAGGGTCGTCGAGGCTTATCCGCGCCTGTTGAATCCGCGGCGGGCGGACCAAGCGCCAAAGGCCAATACCTTCGACAGCGACCGGGACACCTCGCCGCAGGCCGACAACACGCCGCTGGCACCGACCCGCCCGATGCTGCGCACCTTGCAAGACTTGCGCAGCGTCAAGGGCGTCAATGTGCGGTTGCTGGAAACACTGGCGCCTTACGTGACGATCCTGCCGACCAACACCTGGCTTAATGGCAACACCGCCAGCGCCCCGGTGCTGGCCGCCTATGTGCCGGGGCTGTCGCTGCAGCGGGCCGAGGCACTGGTCCGGGAGCGTGATGGCGGCCACTGGTTTATCAATCGCGGGGACTTCGTCAATCGCCTGCGCATGCCGGAACTGGACACCGCCAGCGTCAAGGTCGGCATCACCAGCGACTGGTTCCGCCTGCGAGGCCAGGCACGCAGCGGACAACGGCGGGTCGAACTGGAGGCGTTGCTGCAACGCACCCAGGACCGCTTGCCTCAGGTGATCTGGTCAAGGGTGGGCGTATGACGCGCTTGCGCATCGCCCTGGCGCCGCTGGGCAGCCTGGATCTCGACAGCGAGGTGGCATTTGCCTGGCTGGATCGCCAGGGCCAGGTTCGCGAGCAGGGCCGCAGCAGCCTTCGGGGGTTGGGCCAGAGTGGTAAAAACCTTTCGGTGGAGTGTTTCCTTCATCCCCGCGACAGTTTGCTGACCCGCCTGGAGTTGCCGTTGTTGCCAGCGGCCAGGATCACCGCGGCTGTGACGTGCGCGGCCCAGGCCCTGATGCTCGGTGCCAGTGAACACATGCAGGTGGCCCACAGTCCGCGTGACCTTGACGGGCAGGTGCAGATCGCCTGGCTGGACCGTGAATCCCTCGCCAACCTGGGCCGGCTTGTGCACCAGGCTGGCATGAAGCTGCGCGGCCTCTATCCGGCGGCCTACGCCTTGCCGGTGCTGTCGGGGCCGGTGGCCTGTATCGAAGACGACCATCTGCTGGTGCGCCATGGCCTGCAGCACGCCGTGGTGCAACCGTTGCAGCAAGAGGCGCTGGACGAATGGCTGTTGGAAACGGGGCCCGGGTTGCACTGGGTGGGCGAAGCGCCGCCGCACGCTTCGATCAGTACCTTGGCCGAAACCCAGCGCTGGACCGGCCCTGCGCCGGGCTGGGGCTTGCATACCGGCCTTTCACGCAACGCCGCCGAGCGCGGCGGTTGGGGCCGGGCGGCGGCGATCTGTGCGACAGCGCTGGCGGTGTGGGTGGTTGGGCTGAACCTTTACGCCGCCCGTGAAGCGGCTCAGGGTCAACGGCTCAAGGCGCAGATGAGCCAGCGGGTGAAGCAGGCGTTTCCCGAGTTGCCGGTGATTCTCAACCCGCTGCAACAGGCGCGTCAGCAAATCGCCGCGCGCCAGAGCGGTGCGGCGACCGACCCGGCTCAACGCTTTGCCAGTCTGGTGCAACAGGCGGGCAGCGCCATGCCGTTCATGAGCGGCAATGTCCAGGCGCTGGTGTTCGAGAACGGTGAGTTGCGCCTGAATGTCGTGACCGAGGCGCAGAAAACCACTGCCGAAGAGGATTGGAAAATCCCCCTGGCCCAGGCCGGCATCGACGTCGCCGCCATCGATCAGGGCTGGACCCTGCGTGTGGCACCAGCCGGCCAGGGCAGCCAGGACACCCCCGACGAAACCCCGGACGCCGATGATGAATAAGCATTCTCTGGCACTGGCGTGGGGGCGTTGGCAAGCCTATCGCACGCGTTTGCGCACGTTCTGGCAGGGGCTGGCGGTGCGCGAACAGGCCGCCGTGGCCCTGGCTGCGCTGGTGTTGGGCGGCTGCCTGGTCTGGCTCGCACTGATCCAGCCGCCGCTCAAGACCATCGCCTACTGGCAAGCCGAAACCCCGAAGCTGCGTTCACAGACCGAAGCCCTCGAAGTGCTGTTGCGTGACGTCGCTGGGCCTGCACCCGACCAGCCCCTTGAAACCGCCTTGCGCCAGAGCCTGGACGCCAGTGGTTTGAGCCAGCACTACCAATTGCAAACGCCCGACGCCGAGCGGCCCAAGGCTTGGCAGCTCACGTTCGACAAGGCTCCGGCAGAGGCGGTGATCAGCTGGCTATTGGGCAACCCACGGCAATTCTCCCTGGAAGTGATCGAGGCCCGTTTACAGCGCACCGCCCTTGCCAATCCCGACAACCACGACAACGACAACACCGCCGGCACACTGTCCGGAACCGTTCGCATGGATCAGGCGCAAGGCGCTAAGGAAGCTTCATGAAAGGGGTCAGATACCCACGTCATTGGCGCAAGGCTGCACCGCTGTTGTTGCTCGCGTTGAGTGCGTGCAACAGCACGCCACCCGCGTCGCAGCCACCGTTGCTGGTGGACAGTGAGTTGGGCATTCCGTTGGGGAGTACCCAACGCAGCGGCGATGCATTGCTCGATCGCCAGCGGGCCCAGGACCTGCGTGAACATAAGCCCGCGGTGCGGCATCAGGTCGACCTCACCGCTCGCGCTCGCGAGCCGCGCAGCAATGCGTCGGCGCGTACGCCTTTGGGCGATCAACCGGTGACGCTGAATTTCGTCGAGGCGGATATCCAGGCGGTGGTGCGGGCCTTGTCCCGTTCCACCGGCCAGCAGTTTTTGGTGGACCCGCGGGTCAAGGGCAACCTGACGCTGGTGTCCGAAGGCCAGGTGCCGGCCCACCAGGCTTACGACATGCTGCTGGCCGCGCTGCGCATGCAAGGCTTCAGCGTGGTCGACGTCGGCGGCGTGGCCCAGGTGGTGCCGGAGGCCGATGCCAAGCTGCTGGGTGGGCCGATCTACAGCGCCGACAAACCGGCCGGCAACGGCATGCTCACCCGCACCTTTCGCCTGCAATACGAAAACGCCGTGAACCTGATCCCGGTGCTGCGCCCGATCGTGTCGCCGAACAACCCGATCAATGCCTACCCGGGCAACAACACCATTGTCGTCACCGATTACGCCGAAAACCTGTCGCGGGTGGCGCAGCTCATTGAAGGCATCGACACCCCCAGCGCCATCGACACCGACGTGGTACCGATCCACAACGGCATCGCGGTCGACATCGCGCAAATGGTCTCTGACCTGCTGGAAACCCAGGGCGGCGACCAGACCCAGAAGATCAACGTGATCGGCGACCCGCGCTCCAACTCCATCATCATCCGCGCCGGCAGCCCCGAGCGCACGGAGCTGGCGCGCAACCTGATCTACAAGCTCGACAACGCCCAGAACAACCCGAGCAACCTGCATGTGGTGTACCTGCGCAACGCCCAGGCCGGCAAACTGGCCCAGGCCCTGCGCGGCTTGCTCACCGGGGAAAGCGAAGGCGAGGGCAACGACAACTCGCGCTCGGTGCTCAGTGGCATGGGCGCCAGCACCAACGGCCAGAGCGGGCAGAGCAGCAGTGGCGATGGCACCAGCAGCACCACCAGCGGCAGTGCTTCGACCAGCGGCAATGGCTACGCCCAGGGCAGCAACGGCGCGACTTCCGCTTCGCCGAAAAACGAACAGAGCACTGCCTTCAGCGCTGGCGGCGTGACCATTCAGGCCGACGCCACCACCAACACCTTGCTGATCTCCGCGCCGGACCCGCTGTACCGCAACCTGCGGGAAGTCATCGATATGCTGGACCAGCGCCGGGCCCAGGTGGTGATCGAGAGCCTGATCGTCGAGGTCGGCGAGGACGACGCCAGCGAATTCGGCGTGCAATGGCAGACCGGCAACCTCGGTGGCAGCGGCGTGATCGGTGGGGTCAATCTCGGCGGCACGGCGCTCAACCTCAACGGCAAGACCAGCATCGATGTGTTGCCCCAGGGCCTGAACCTCGGCCTGGTCAATGGCACGGTGGACATTCCCGGCATCGGCAAGATCCTCGACCTCAAGGTTCTGGCCCGGGCCTTGAAGAGCAAGGGCGGCACCAACGTGCTGTCGACGCCGAACCTGCTGACCCTGGACAACGAAGCGGCGAGCATTTTCGTCGGCCAGACCATCCCCTTCGTCAGCGGCAGCTATGTCACCGGCGGCGGTGGTACCAGCAACAACCCGTTCCAGACCGTGACCCGCGAGGAGGTGGGTTTGAAGCTTAATGTCCGGCCGCAGATTTCCGAAGGCGGGACGGTCAAGCTCGACATCTATCAGGAAGTCAGCAGCGTCGACAATCGCGCCTCGAGCACTACGGGCATCGTCACCAACAAGCGCGCCATCGACACCAGCATCCTGCTCGACGACGGGCAGATCATGGTTCTGGGTGGGTTGCTGCAGGATGGCTACAGCCAGAGCAATGACGCGGTGCCATGGTTGTCGACCATTCCGGGGATCGGCGCGCTGTTTCGCAACGAACGGCGGCAGATCACCAAGACCAACCTGATGGTGTTCCTGCGGCCCTACATCATCCGCGACACGGCGGCGGGCCGCGGCATCACCCTCAACCGCTACGACTTCATGCGTCGCGCCCAGGGCCTGCTGCAACCGGAGCGCAGCTGGGCCTTGCCGGACATGCAAGCCCCGCAACTGCCGGCCTCGGCCCGGGCGATCCCGGGGGCCGCGCCGGTGAGCCTGCAAACGCCCAGGGCGGTGATCAAGGCGGTGCCGGTCGAAGGAGGCGCCCGCTGATGAACATCAACCCTGGAAACACTGCATTTGTGGCGAGGGGATTTATCCCCGCTGGGCTGCGCAGCAGCCCCCAAGCCGACACCAAGGTATGTCAGATAGATGTTGTTGGATTTTTTGGGGCCGCTGCGCAGCCCAGCGGGGATAAATCCCCTCGCCACAGGTACTGTATCGAGCGAGAGCTGTTGTCATGAACACCCTCCCATACGCTTGGGCCAAGGCCCAACGCCTAGTGCTGCGCCAGTCCGAAGAGGGCGCGGTACTGATGGTGTGCCCGTCCACGCCGGGCTGGTCCATCAGTGAAGTGCGCCGTCAGTTCGGCGAAGTGCGCCTGGAGCGGGTGCGCGACGAGGAACTCGACGGGTTGCTCAACAGTGCTTATGCCGACACTGGTAGTGCTGCCGCAGTCGTGGGCGCGGCGGAAAACGAAGTGGACCTCGACCGGTTGATGCAGGACATCCCCGAGATCACCGATCTGCTGGACACCCAGGACGGCGCGCCGGTGATCCGCATGATCAACGCCTTGCTGACCCAGGCCGCACGGGATGAGGCCAGCGACATCCACATCGAACCTTACGAGAGCCATTCGGTGGTGCGCTATCGCGTCGACGGCACCTTGCGCGATGTGGTTTCGCCGCGCAAGGCCCTGCACGGCGCACTGGTGTCGCGGATAAAGATCATGGCCCAGCTCGACATCGCCGAAAAACGCCTGCCCCAGGACGGCCGCATCGCCCTGCGCGTGGCCGGGCGACCGATCGATATCCGCGTCTCGACGGTGCCCACCGGCCACGGCGAACGGGTAGTGATGCGGTTGCTGGACAAGCAGGCCGGACGTCTGCAACTGGAAACCTTGGGGATGGACCCGGACGTGCTGGGCAAGCTCGATCACCTGATCCGCCAGCCCCACGGCATTGTCCTGGTCACCGGCCCCACGGGCAGCGGCAAGACCACCAGCCTCTACGCCGCCCTGGCCCGGCTGGACGCTAGCGTGCACAACATCCTCACCGTGGAAGACCCGGTGGAATACGACCTGCCGGGCATCAGCCAGATCCAGGTCAACGCCAAGATCGACATGACCTTCGCCCTGGCCCTGCGCGCTATCCTGCGCCAAGACCCGGACATCATCATGATCGGCGAAATCCGCGACCTGGAAACCGCGCAAATCGCCGTGCAGGCCTCCCTCACCGGTCACCTGGTGTTGGCGACGCTGCACACCAACGACGCGGTGTCGGCCGTCAACCGCTTGATCGACATGGGCGTCGAGCCGTTCCTGCTGGCTTCGTCGATGCTCGGCGTGCTCGCCCAACGACTGGTGCGCAGGCTCTGCCCACAGTGCAAACAGCCGGATCCGGCCACGCCCGGCACCTGGCGCCCGGTGGGTTGCCCGACCTGTAACCAGACCGGCTACAGCGGCCGAACCGGTATCCATGAACTGTTCTGCATCGACGATGACATTCGCACGCTGATCCACCAGGGGGCAGGGGAGCAGGCACTGCGCGCCGCTGCCCGCCGAGCCGGGATGTTCAGCATGCGCGAGGACGGCGAGCGTTGGGTGCGCAGTGGCACCACGGCCCCTGAAGAAATCCTGCGCGTGACACGGGACGCCTGATGAATCGCTATCGTTTCGAGGCCGCCGACGCCCAGGGCAAGATCGAATCCGGACACTTGGAAGCCGACAGCCAGGGCGCGGCCTTCAACCTGTTGCGCAGTCGCGGCTTGACCGCGTTGCAGGTGCAGCTCGAGCGCAACACGACGCAAGCCAACGGCGGTGGTTTGTTCAGCGCCAGGCTCTCGGACAACGACCTGGCCTGGGCCACCCGGCAACTGGCGAGCCTGCTGGGCGCGAGCCTGCCGTTGGAAGCTGCGTTGAGCGCCACGGTGGAGCAGGCCGAGCGCAAGCACATCGCCCAGACCCTGAGCGCGGTGCGCGCCGATGTGCGCAGCGGCATGCGCCTGGCCGAAGCCCTGGCGGCACGGCCGCGGGACTTTCCGGAAATCTATCGGGCGTTGATTGCCGCGGGTGAAGAGTCCGGCGACCTGGCCCAGGTCATGGAGCGGTTGGCGGACTACATCGAGGAGCGCAACAACCTGCGGGGCAAGATTCTCACGGCGTTCATCTACCCCGGGGTGGTGGGGCTGGTGTCGGTTGCCATTGTGATTTTCCTCCTCAGCTACGTGGTGCCCCAGGTGGTCAGTGCGTTCTCCCAGGCCCGGCAAGACCTGCCCGCGCTGACCGTGGCGATGCTCACCGCCAGTGATTTCATTCGTGCCTGGGGCTGGTTGTGTTCCGGTGTGCTGGCCAGTGGGTTCTGGAGTTGGCGTATGTACCTGCGCAAACCGGCGGCGCGGTTGAGTTGGCACGCGCGGGTGTTGCGCCTGCCGCTGATCGGGCGTTTTGTACTGGGCCTCAACACCGAGCGTTTTGCCTCGACCCTGGCGATTCTCGGCGGAGCCGGGGTGCCGTTGCTGCGAGCCCTCGAGGCCGCACGCCAGACGCTGTCCAACGACCGCCTGAGCCAGAGCGTCAGCGATGCCACGGCCAAAGTCCGCGAAGGGGTCAACCTGGCGGCGGCGTTACGGGTGGAAAAAGTCTTCCCGCCAGTGCTGATCCACCTGATCGCCAGCGGCGAGAAAACCGGCTGCCTGCCGCCGATGCTCGAACGCGCCGCGCAAACCCTGTCCCGCGACATCGAACGCCGCGCCATGGGCATGACCGCACTGCTGGAGCCGTTGATGATCGTGGTCATGGGCGGCGTGGTGTTGGTGATCGTCATGGCGGTGCTGTTGCCGATCATCGAGATCAATCAGTTGGTTCAATAAACCCACCGCGCAAAAAACCGTGGCGAGGGAGCTTGCTCCCGCTGGGCTGCGCAGCAGCCCTAAAACCTGACACCCCGGTATATCAGATGGATCGCGTTCGACCTGTTTGGGGTCGCTTCGCAACCCAGCGGGAGCAAGCTCCCTCGCCACAAAAAAAGCTGATCGAGCGGAATCTTTTTCAACGCTTGAGATATCTCCCGAGCCTTGCCCGCGCCAAACTCGGGTTCCTCGTTCTGTCATCTTCCGCCGCCCGGCAACCGTGCGCCGCCACCTCCACGGCCAGCCCTCGCCATCCCCCTGGAAAATCCGCCTGAACCCACGGCGCAGAGCCCTCGAACACCCGAGGAAAAAACTCGAAAAACAGCCCTCAGCTCCCGAGGTTTTTTCCTTTATCTGTCACCGGAAGCTGCGAATTTCTAACCCATGGCCTCACCCCATCGCCATCGGCACAGGACCGAGCGCCATGACGGCAAGCACGTGTCACCCAACCTACGTACGAACACGATGAAAGGAGATTCTTCATGTTTAAGCGCAACGTTCTCGCGGTATCCCTGACCCTCGCCGGCCTCTGCGCCGCTCAGGCCGCCATGGCTGATGTCAATGGCGGTGGCGCTACCTTGCCTCAGCCGCTGTACCAGACTGCGGGTGTACTGACTGCCGGTTTTGCCCCTTACCTCGGTGTGGGCAGCGGTAACGGCAAACTGGCTTTCCTGAACAACGACTACACCAAGATCAAGCCAGGTGACACTAGCAACCCACCGAAGAACGTGCACTGGGCTGGCAGCGACTCCAAACTCAACGCCACTGAGCTGAGCGGTTACGTCAGCGCTCACGGTACTGCCTGGGGTCCATTGATCCAGGTGCCTTCGGTCGCCACTTCGGTTGCCATTCCGTTCAACAAGACCGGCACCGCTAACGTCAACTTGAGCGTTAATCAACTGTGCGGCGTGTTCTCCGGTCGCTTGACCGATTGGAGCCAGATCACCGGTTCGGGCCGTACCGGCGCGATCACCGTGGTTTACCGTGGCGAGAGCAGCGGCACTACCGAGCTGTTCACTCGCTTCCTGAATGCCAAGTGCACTGAAACCGGCACGTTCGCCATCACCACCAACTTCGCCTCCAGCTACAGCGGTGGCCTGCCAGCCAACGCCCTGGCGGCTACTGGTAGCCAGGCTGTGATGACTGCGGTGAACGCAGCCCAAGGCCGCATCACCTACATGAGCCCGGACTACGCAGCGACTACCCTGGCCGGTCTGGACGACGCCACCAAGGTTGCCCGCGTCGCCGGTGTTTCCCCAGCACCCGCCAACGTATCGGCTGCCATCGCAGCTGTTCCTGTACCAGCCACCGCCAACCGCGCCAACCCGAACGCCTGGGTGCCGGTATTTGCCGCGACCACCAACCCTAACGATCCAAGCGTCGTGGCTTACCCAGCCACCGGCTATCCGATCCTGGGCTTCACCAACGTGATCTTCAGCCAGTGCTACGCCGACGCTGCGCAAACCACGCAGGTGCGCGACTTCTTCAACCGTCACTACAACGCCACGGCAGCGAACAGCAACGACGCAGCCATCACCGCCAACCGCTTCGTACCTCTGCCTTTGACCTGGAAAAACGCCATTCGCGGCAGCTTCGTGACCGCAACCAACACCCTTAGCATCGGCAACACCAACGTCTGCAACGGCATCGGTCGTCCGCTGTAACACCGCGCTTGAGCGACACGCAACACCGATCAGCAACGGCGCAAACCGTTGCTGATTTTTTGCTTTGGTGCCGCGACCAACACAGCCCCATGAAATTTTCATGACAACCGTTCGGTCCCGAGCGGCTGTAACCGCCTATCCCCTATAACCAACGCTGGCAGCCTGACAGCACTGCGTTGCGACCCCTTAAAGCGAACCCGAAAGGATGAGTAGGATGCTGCGCTGCAAACCCCAGACGAACCTGAATGCTCCACGTCGCGATGGCGAGTTGTCGATGTTGCGGCTCAAGCCACTGGCCCAGGCCATTGCCCTGCTGATGGTGGCCGGCAATGCCCAGGCGGCGACGGCGTTCAGTTCGGCCTGGTTTGCCGCCAAGGGTGCGTCCCAGGCCGGTGGCGCGGCGCGGCCCACGACGGCGCAGCCAGGCATGCCGCCGCCCCTGGCGCAGCAGCAACGGGCCAATGCGCAGTTGCAGCGTTCGTTGACCAACCTCAACAACACCGTGGCCGCCATCGCCGCCCAGCAGGCGGCCCAGGCCGCCGGACGGCAAGCCGCGCTCGGTCAGGTACAGGTCGTGCCTGACGGCTTGGGCGAGGGCGGGCTCAAGGTCGATAACAGCCTGACCCAGGGCTGGCTCAACGCCAAGGGGCCGCAGCAGACCCAGGCCGGTGGCAAGACCACGGTGAAGATCGAACAGACCGCCGACAAGGCGATTCTCAACTGGGAAACCTTCAACGTCGGGCGCAATACCACGGTGGATTTCCAGCAGCAGTCGGACTGGGCCGTGCTCAACCGGGTCAACGACCCTCAAGCGCGACCAAGCCAGATCCAGGGCCAGATCAAGGGCAACGGCACGGTGATGCTGGTCAACCGCAACGGCATCATTTTCAGCGGCAGCAGCCAGGTCAACGTGCGTAACCTGGCGGCGGTGGCGGCCAACATCAGCGATGAGCAATTCAGCAACCGCGGCTTGTTCGTCGATGCCACTGGCACCCAGCCGACCTTCACTGACGCGGCGGGCAAGGTCGAAGTGCAGCAGGGCGCGTTGATCGAAACCCACCGTGCCGCCACTTCCACGGCCGGGGGCGGCTATGCCTTGCTGCTGGGTAGCGAAGTGGAGAACGCCGGTTCCATCATCACCGCCAAGGGCCAGACCACCCTGGCGGCGGGCGACAGCTTCTACATCCGGCGTGGTCAGGGCACCAGCGGCAACCTGCGATCCACCACCCGCGGCAACGAGGTCGCGACATCCCTCAAACCGGGCAGCAGCGCCGGCACGGTGATCAACAGCGGCCTGATCCAGGCCAGCACCGGCGACATCACCCTTACTGGGCACAATGTGCAGCAGAACGGCGTGGCCGTCGCCACCAGTTCAGTGGACACCCGTGGCACCGTGCACCTGCTCAACGCCTTCAGCGACAGCAGCGGTAGCGTGACCCTGGGGCAGGGCAGCGCCACGGCGGTGCTGCTCGACGCCGCGGGCGGCAGTGCTCTGGACAGCCAGCGCAATGCCGGACCGGCCGGCCTGGATGGCACGCCGAACAACCTGATCACCGGCCAGTTCAACAACCTCAGCAGCGTGGTCGACCGCAGCGATCAGTCGCGGGTCGAGATCGTCAGTGGCGGCAGCGTCGACTTCCAGAACGGCTCCATCACCCTGGCCACCGGCGGCCAGGTCGCGGTCAGCGCCGCCGGTCGCAGCCTGGTGCGCGATGGCGCGGTGATCGATGTCTCCGGCGCCATCGGCGTCAAGGTGGCAATGGAGTCGAACTCCATCAAGGTCAACGTGCAGGGCAACGAGCAGCGCGACGCACCGGTCAACCGCGAGGGCGGAAAACTGACCAACAACGATGTCTGGGTGGACGTGCGTGACTTGATTTACGTGCCGGCGGGCACCAACGGCTACGCCACCGACCGTTGGTACACGGCGGGTGGGCTGTTGGAAGTCGGCGGTTATTTGGGGACCCGAGGCCACAGCGCCGGTGAATGGGCTGCTCAAGGCGGCACCCTGACGTTCACCGGCAACGACGTGGTGACCCAGCAGGCGGCGCAGTTGAACCTGTCTGGCGGTACCCTGGATGTGCAGAGCGGCTACCTGCGTCAGTCCTGGCTCAAGGGTCCCAATGGGCGTTTGTATGAATTGTCCAAGGCGCCGGGAGACATTCTCTATACCGGCATCTACAAGGGCTACGAAGACCACAGCCAACGTTGGGGCCAGACCGATTACTACTACAACCCGCTGATTGCTCCGCGCGAGCGTTTTGAATCGGGTTATACAGTCGGTCGCGATGCCGGCAAGCTGGTGGTGTCGACCCGCAACGCCGTGCTGGAAGGCCAGATTGTCGGCGAGGTCTACCAGGGCGAACGCCAGACCCAGGCGCCGAACCTCAACCTCGACGGCTACCAGCAATCGCAAAACGCCGTGGCCCGACGGGCGCAGTTGTGGGTGGGCAGCTACACGCCGATCTATGACAAGGCCAGCGGTGTGATCAACAGCGGCTTGAACCCCACGCTCGATCAGGTCACCGTCGGCAAGGTGGCCGACAAGATTGCCGCGGGCCTTGACCTGACCTCGGTGGTTGGCACTGATCGGCAAGGCAAACTGGTTCTGGATAACGATCTGCTCAACGGCTTCCAACTCGGCGCGGTCAAGGTGGCGGCGCTTGAGGGCATCAAGGTCGATGGCGCGCTCAAGGTAGCCGATGGCGGCGATATCACGCTTTATGCACCGCAGGTCGAAGTGAACACCGACCTGACGGCCCGCAGCGGTCGCATTGCCTTGGGTAACGTGCTTAAACAGATCAGAACCGATAATTTCCAGATGGGCGATGTCGTGCTTTCGCCCGCCACAGGTCAGCGTGCTGTGGTCACGTTGGGCGAGGGCGTGACGTTGAACACCGCTGGCCGCTGGAGCAACCTGCTGCTTGACGGCAACGATCACGAGAACCTGCCGTTTATCAACGGCGGTGCCGTGGTCGTGCGCAGCGACAATATCGATGTGCGCCAGGGCAGCCTGATCGACGTCAGCTCCGGCGCCGCGGTCATGGCCGATGGCAAGACCCGCGGTGGTAAGGGCGGGGACCTGACGCTGACGGCAGCGACCAATGCGTCGTCAAGCAGCGGCGACTTGAGCCTGGACGGTGAACTGCGCGGCACCGGGGTGAGCGGTGGCGGGACCTTGAAGCTGGCGGCCAATAAAGTGCTGATCGGCGACAGCGGCTCGCCACTTGAACCGGGCACCCTGCAACTGGGCGGTGACTTCTTCGACAAAGGCTTCTCGGCCTATGACATCACCGGTAATGAAGGCCTGACGGTGGCCGACGGGACCCGGGTCGATGTGACGATGCCGGTGTACCGTTTTGGCGAGCAGGCGTTGAGCACCGGCAGCGATGCAGAGCCGGCCGAGGCTTTGCAGCGCTGGACGCCGGAGCTGTACCAGGAAGATGCGATCAAAGGCGTCCTGACCCAGCGTCGCGGCGCGAGCCTGAGCCTCACTGCCGGTACCGCGAACGCCAGCGCCGCCGACATGGCGAGCACGGTGTTGAACCTGGGCAAGGGTAGCGTGATCAGCGTCGATCCGGGCCAGGGCATCGATGTGCGCAGCATTGGTCAACTGACTGCCAACGGTACCCTTAATGCGTGGGGTGGGCGGGTCAGTCTCACCGAGTTGAGTGTCTCGGGTGCGGACGGCGAAGGGGTCAATGCCCAGGGCCACGGTCGTTCCATTTGGCTCGGCGAACAGGCGCTGATCGACGTCTCCAGTCGCGCCGTGACTGCCCAGGATATGCGCGGCCAGACCTACGGCCTGGTGCGCGACGGCGGGCAGATTGTCATCGGCGGTCAGATCGATGCCGCGAAAGGTTCTGCTTCCGCATCCGAACTGTTTGTGGTGGTGCGCGACGGTGCGCGTCTGCAAGCGGACGGCAGCCAGGCCGTGCTGGATATTCCCGGCCAGGGACGTACGTCGGTGGCGAGCAATGGCGGCAGTATTTCCCTGGCATCGGCCAATGGTTTGTACCTGGACGGCGACTTCAGCGCTCGTTCGGGTGGCACAGGGGCGGCAGGCGGCAGTTTGTCAGTAGCCCTGGAAACGCCCTATTACCGCAACGATGCGGTCAGTGATCGGGTCTTGCAAGTACGTGAGCTGGTGCTGGGGCAAAACGCCCAGGCGACCCTGCTGGGCGACACAGCCGAAACCTCGGCGGATTCACTGGTCTACGGTCACGGTCGGTTGGGCGTGGATCAGGTGCAGTCGGGCGGCTTCGACAGCCTTGCCTTGTTGAGCAATGGCTTGTTGAGCGCCGATGGCGACGTGTCACTGTCTCTGGGCCAAAGCCTGAGTCTGTATGCCCGCAGCTTTGGGCCGAGTGCAAATGCGCCAGCCAATACCCGGGTCCAACTCAATGCCTCCCATGTGCTGCTGTCCGGGCCTGCGGCCGCTCGACCGAATATGGACGGGTATACTCGGCCCGCGGTCGAGGGCGGCGGTGTGTCGCTGTTGGCAAACAAGGCAGTGTTTTCCGTTAACGCAGACCTGCTGGATGTACAGGGCAGTGTGATATTTAGCGGCAAAGGCACGCTGAGGCAGGCCGACGGCACTACCGTCGAGCTGGAGCGCGCCGGTTTCGACCGGGTCCAGCTAAGCAGTCGGGGTGATTTACGATTCCTGGCAGGGTTCTCTGGCGGCGGTATGCCTGAAGGCTTCACTACCCAATTGCTGACCCCTTCGGACATGATCTTGCAAGCGGCGCAGTTGTATCCCGCGACCGGGGTCGGCGCACGGATATTGGCAGGATATGGCTGGGGCACTGAACCCGGTAGCGGCATGATTCTCTATGATCCGGCGCGTAGCCTGGTCATCGGACGCACCACCCAGGTAGCACTTCAAGTGCCTTATTCGGTGTTCGGTCGCTTGCAACTGGGTAGCGCCAAGATCGAACAAGGTGGTGTTGTCCGTGCACCTTTGGGGTTGCTTGAAATCGGCACAAACAACAGCTTGGCGGGTGTATCGGCTCGAGTAGACTTGTTGCCGGGCAGCCTGACCTCGGTCAGCGGCCTGGGGTTGTTGCTGCCTTATGGCGGCACTGTCGATGGGCAGAGCTATCAGTACGCTGGAAAGAAGGTTGTGTTGCTAGGGCAAGGAGCGACTGCCGGCAATGGTGACCTGAATATCGGCGTGATTCTCGGCGGTAAATCGGTGGCAGCCCAGGAAGGCTCGGTGCTCGATCTTTCCGGGGGCGGTGAGCTGCTCGGCGCCGGTTTTATCTCTGGCCGAGGCGGCTCCACCGATGCGCGCTTCAACCCGCTGGTACAAATCGGTGCCAATGGCGGTTTCACTTTGCCGGGACTGTCCAGCAATCCGGTCTACGCCATCGTGCCGGGCAACCAGAGCCAGTATGCGCCGGTCGCTGCCGAAGGCGGTGCGGTGGATCCGAGGGTAGGGCAGCAAATCACCATCGGTGCCGGTGTGCCCGGGCTAGCTGCCGGCACCTACACCCTGATGCCGTCCACCTATGCCTTGCTGCCGGGGGCGTTCCGAGTCGAGGTCAATGGTTTGGCGGGGCAAGGGGTCACAACGGGCGCGCAACAGATGCGCAACGGTTCGTGGACCGCCGCCGGGGTGCTGTCGGTGGCCAATACCGGGCAGCGCAACAGTTTGTCCAGCCAAGTCATCCTGACCTCGGGAGATGTGCTGCGTCGCTACTCGCAATACAACGAAACCAGCTATGCCCAGTTTGCCGTGGCCGACGCCGCACGCTTGGGCGTTCCCAGGGCTTTGTTGCCGGTAGATGCCAAGACGTTGAAGTTGAACCTGGCAAAGGGCGCTGGAGACCAGGCCTTCTCCTTCAAGGGCATCGGCAAGTTCGCGCCTCAGACCGGGGGATACGGCGGCACCGTCGCGGTGGTCGCCAGCAATGGTACCGCGCTGGAGGTGGTCGCCGAAGGACGCGGGGCCACGGCCGGCTTCGAGGGGGTGACCCTCAATGCCGAAAGCCTCAATGCATTGAATGCCTCACGGCAAGTGATCGGCGGCCAGTTTTCGGTGCTCTATGGCCAAGGTGGCAACTACATCACGCCGCAAAACGTGTCCCGCAGTGTCGCGCTGCGTGAAGGTGCGACTCTGTCGGCGCCTGAGGTATTCCTCCTGGCCGATGGTGGCGAACTGTTGATGGAGCAAGGCGCCGCCATCAACACCATAGGACGGGGCAAGGCCGCTTACGATGCTCGTGATGGTTTTATCTATAACCTCAATGTGCAAAACCAAAACTACAGCTTGCTGGCTGTCTCCAATGGTTTGCTCAATGTATTGGCCCCTCTGTCAGGCACCAGCGGCACAGTCAACATCGGCGGATGCAGCCTGACGCCGTGCAGCGGCGTGACCCGGATTCACTCCGAAGGCAGCATCGTCGCTGCGTCCGGCAGCAGCCTGCAGCTTGACGACCAGGTGCGCTACGGCACCCGTCACCTGACCCTGGCCCTGAGCAACATCAACGTCGGCACCGCCCAGGCCCTGAGCAACGCGGCGACGCGCCAGGTCCTGCCTGCCGGTCTGACCTTGAGCCAGACCGTGCTCGATCGCCTGTTGCGCGGGGACACCGAATACGGTGCTCCCGCCCTGGAAACCCTCGAACTGTCGGCCAGTCAGGCGCTGAATTTCTACGGCACCGTCAGTCTCGACACCTTTGACCCGACAACAGGCAAGTCGCGCCTGAATAACCTGATGCTCAGCACACCGGCCATTTATGGCGCTGGCGGTGCCAGCGACGTGGCGACCATTCGCACCGCCAACCTGATCTGGAACGGCGCTGTCGGCGCGCCGGGTTCGGTGATTGCCGGCGGGGCCGGCACTGGCGCCGGTCGCCTGGACATCCAGGCCCAGCGCATCGAATTCGGCTACGGTGACTTCGCCCAGCCTAGCTCGGTCACCACCCTGAACCGCCTTGCTTTGGGATTCGCCAACGTCAACCTCAGCGCCAGCGAGCGCCTGACGGCCAACCACAAAGGCAGCCTGGCGGTGTATCAAAGCCAAGGGGCCTATGACGCGAAAACGGGCTACGCCTACAGCGGCGGCAACCTGAATATCCTCACACCGTTGCTCACCGGCGAAGCCGGTTCGGTCAACCGCATTACCGCGGGCGGGGCGGTCAATGTGACAGGCACAACCGCTAAGCCGGGCGCTGTCTCCGGGCTTGGGGGCGAGTTGTCCATCAAAGGCGCGAGCCTCAACCTTGCCAGCGCGGTGGTGCTGCCCAGCGGCAAGTTGACCCTGAGCGCGACGGACGACCTGACCCTGTCCGATGAGGCGCTGATCGACGTGGCGGGCCGTGCAGTCACCTTCAACGATGTGACACGCTACAGCGCCGGTGGCGAGGTGATCCTGCAAAGCCAGAGCGGCAACATCCGCCAGGCGGATGGTTCAAGCATCGACGTCTCGGCCCGACACAACCAGGCCGGTCGGCTCAGTGCGGTGGCTCTGGACGAGGCCGCCGGGATCGTTGATTTGCAGGGACGAATTCTCGGTAGCAGCACCGGCGAATATGACGCCGGCGGCACCGCCATGCCGTACTTGGCCGGTGGCGTGGAGATCCAGGCCCAGCGCCTGGGCGGTAGCGGCAACCTCAGCGAACAGTTCGCGGCGTTGAACCAACGGTTGAACGACGGGCAGGTGTTCGGCTCTCGCAGCTTCCAGCTCAAGCAAGGCGACCTGGTGATCGGCAACGAACTCAAGGCCTCATCCATCAACGTGTCCCTGGACAATGGCAGCCTGCAGGTCAACGGCACGGTGGACGCCAGCGGTGAGCGGGTCGGCAGCATTTATCTGGCCGCCAAGAATGCCCTGACCCTGGGCAGCGGTGCTGTGCTCGACGCCCATGGTCGGCGCCTGCGGGTAGACAGCTACGGCAAGATCATCGACTCGCCGAACCGCGCCATTGTCGACTTGACTGCTCGGGAAGGCCTCCTGACCTTGGGCAACGGCGCCCGCATCGACCTGCGCCACGGCACCGAGGTCGCGCTGGGCAGTGCGCCCGGCCTGAATGACGGTCGTGCTCGCGGGACGTTGCAACTCAGCGCACCACGATTGGGTGGCGTGTCGGGGGGCGACGTGGCTGTCGATGCCAGTGGTGCGCTGGATATTCAAGGCGCCCGCTCGATCGCGCTGGTTGCCATGTGGCAATACAGCGATGCGCCGCTGATTAACGTGCCGGCTGCCAGTGGTCGGCCTTATCAGGTCATCAATCAGGCGTGGCTGGAGGATGTGCATGACGACAACACTGCTTTTATCACTAACGCCCTCGACAACAACGATCTGTTGCAGCGCAAACTCGCCGGGTTGAACAACAGCCGCTATCGCGACGTGTTGCATCTGCGCCCCGGTGTGGAGGTGGTGAGTGCGACGGCCGACGGTGACCTGGTGGTCCAGGGTGACCTGGACCTGTCGCGCTATCGTTATGAGAGCCTCAATCCGCATAACGCCCTGAGCGGGATCTACGGCTCCGGCGAATCCGCTAGCCTGACCCTACGGGCCGGCGGTGACTTGAACATCTACGGCAGCATCACCGACGGGTTTGCCCAGCCACCGGCCAGCAACGATGACAAAGGCTGGGTGCTGTTGCCGGGCATTGATTTCGCGGCGGGCGATATCGTCGTGCCCGGCAGCGGCGTGACCCTGGCGGACGACACGGCGTTTCCGGCGGGCTCGGTGCTCAACTTCGACGTGCCGCTCAAGGGCGCTACCTTGGCGGCGGGAACGCGCCTGCCGGTCGCCGCGACACTCGATCAGCCAATGGTGCTGCCGGCGGGCACGGTCCTCGCCGCAGCGGTGCATGACGCCTTCGGTAATCTGTTGTTCGCCGCCGGCACGTTGTTGGCTTCGACTCAGACTCTTGAGGCAGGAACAGTGCTGGGGGCCGGCAGCTTGCTGGGCAGCAGCGCAACAATAGGCAGCCTGATCTGGCCCAAAGGCGTTGCCTTGCCAGGCATTGCGGACGCGACCCATGGCTTGACCAACGTCCTGCGTCTCAGCGGTCCCCTGGCACTGAGTGTGGGTTCGAAAATCCCTTCAGGTACCGACATCAAGCTGCCGGCCGGTGTCGAGTCGGTGCAGTTGCGTCCGGAAGTGGCGGGGAGCAACTGGGCCATCGCACCGATGTTGGCCGAGGGCTCGCAGTCCTGGTCGTTGCGCCTCGTGGCGGGCGCCGATACACAGGCGGCGGACAGCCGGGTCGTGCAGCCTGCCTCGGCCCGTGGCGATCTTCATCTGGCTGACAGTCATTACGGTGTATTTGGCGTGCCGAATATGGTCTGGACCGAAGCCGGATCGCTGGAGTTTTTTGGTGACTCCAGCATGGTAGGGCAACCCGTGGACTTCGTTGGGTTCGGCGATCCTAATCTGTGCATCGACGACCCGTCTCGTTGTGAAGAGGATGGTCCCCCCGGGTATAAGCCGGGCAGCCAACGCTGGAGTGTCATTCGCACTGGCACGGCAGACCTTGAGTTGCTATCGGCAGATGATCTGAAAATGGACTCCCTTTATGGGGTCTACACCGCCGGCAGTTCGGCCAGCGCGACCTACGCTGGCGATCCGTACAATCAGCCCAAGGCGTTGGGGGCAGGAGGTACGGTGCTGAATGACGCAACAGGTGAAAACGAGCAATTTGTGGACGGCGGCATCAACAGTGTCTATCGCGCTTGGTACCCTGACTCTGGCGGTAACCTGACCCTGAAGGTCGGTGGTGACTTGATCGGCAACGCCATGGATGTTTCCAGCAGCAATTATGGGCGGCCCAACCCATTCGATACCGGTTACGACACGGTCAACGTTGGTAACTGGCTGTGGCGCCAAGGCAACGGCTCAGTTGCCACGGGTACCGGGGCACAACCGTCCGCCTGGTGGATCAACTTTGGTAGTTACACCGCTGCGCAGGATCCTATCAATGCTGACCTGATGGTTGGTTTTACCGGTTTCGGTACGCTGGGCGGGGGGGATCTGAACGTCCAAGTGGCCGGCGATGCCGGAATACTCGATCAACTGGCGGGCAGTCTTCTTGAGCCGCGCAGCAACCGCCGCAGCCAAGGACTGGTGCTTGCCGTGGGCAGCACCGGGCGCGTGGGCGCTGATGGCAGCCTGCAACTGACCGGCGGCGGCGACCTCAACCTGCGTGTGGGTGGTGCTTTGAATCCCGAGGGCCTGTTCGTGAGCGGGCATCTCAACGGCGCGGTCATCAACCTGCGGGGCCACGCGCAGATCGACAGCGGCGCCATCGGTCGAATCGACCTTCAATACGGCAATGCTGTCGCAGTACAGTCCCCTGGAGAAACGCGGGCCTACGATTCCTTCAAATCCACACGAGGGTTTGCGACCGGGGGACTGACCCTCATGCCGGGCGATGCTACCTTCGATCTGACGACTTCAGGCGACCTTGTGGTGATGGACGTCGCCGATCCGGGGCGGGCGCCGATGATGAGTGCCTCACGCTTCAAGGACGGTAACACCAACGGATCGGGCGTCAGCTGGTTCACGCTGTGGACGGCCAATACTGCGGTCGACTTGTGGTCGTCGGGCGGTAACCTGACGCCTCTCACCTTCGGCACCGCAACGGATCTGGCGGTCGTCTATCCGTCGATTCTGAGGGCTGTGGCAGCCGGTGGCAGTCTTTATTACGGGAAGTCCTCGGAGCTGTATGACGCAGGCTACAACGGCAACAATCGCCCAGCCCTGCTGCTCGCTCCCGGCATCAACAGTGAGCTGCAATTGATGGCCGGCGATTCCATCTACGGCGGTGATATGTCGGTCAGTCGCTCCGGAGCATCGTCTGCAGCCCTGGCTACACCGTTCAGGCCGGCCTTTGCCGGTATCGTCGATGGTTTCGTCATAAAGACCAGCAATCTCTCAGCCGATGGCAACCCCGCTCGCCCTAGTGCGAACATATTGCCGCTGTTTGCCTTCGACACCAGCAGCGCTTCAAGTGAATGGGCCCTCAATGTCGATCCTGCTCGCTTCTATGCGCTTGAAGGTGACTTGCTGGCAGTCGCCACTGGACGGTCGATGACCTCAGTCTCCACAGGCAGATGGCCGGGGCGAATCGCATACGAAGGCGCCGGACCTGTACGGATGATGGCTGGGCGGGACATTGTCAGCAGCGGCATACCGCTGGGCGGGTCACTGAATGAGGACCCCAACATGGGGGGCGCGGGAAACTACACCAGCAACGGCAACCTCTTCATCCACAACAACCCCACCGACATCTCCATCGTTTCAGCCGGGCGCGACATCCTCTACAGCAACTTCAACGTCGCCGGCCCCGGCCTGCTGGAGATCACCGCCGGGCGCAATATCCTGATGGACGACAAAGTCAGCATCACCAGTATCGGCGCGGTGGTGCCAGGGGATTCCCGCCCCGGCGCGAGCCTGGTGCTGCAAGCCGGCGCGGGCCTCAATGGCGCGGATTACGAGCGCTTCGTCAAGGCGTATCTCGACCCGGCGAACCAGGCCTTGGCCGGTGTGCCCCTGGCGAACCAGGACGGCAAGGTCGCCAAGACCTACGAGGCTGAGCTGGTGGATTGGCTGGAGAAACGCTTCGGCTTCAGCGGCGACACCGAGCAGGCCCGCAGCTTCTTCGCGGCATTGCCGGCGGAGCAGCAGCGGGTGTTTGCCCGGGATGTGTACTTCGCCGAACTCAAGGCCGGTGGTCGGGAGTACAACGAAGTGGGCGGCGTGCGCCAGGGCAGCTACCTGCGCGGGCGGGAGGCCATCGACTGGTTGTTCCCGAGCAAGGATGTGGCGGGCAACGCGATCACCTACAAGGGCGACATCACCATGTTTGGCGGGGCGGGGGTGCACACCGATTTCGGCGGCAGTATCCAGATGCTCACCCCGGGCGGCGGGCAGACGTTCGGCATCGAGGGCAGCGCACCGCCGTCCACCGCCGGGGTCATCACCCAGGGCGAGGGCGATATCCAGTTGTATGCGCAGAACAGCATCCTGCTGGGGCAGAGCCGGATCATGACCACCTTCGGCGGTTCGATTCTCGGCTGGTCGGCCCAGGGCGATATCAACGCCGGTCGCGGTTCGAAGACCACCGTGGTGTACACGCCGCCCAAGCGTTTGTACGACACCTGGGGCAACGTGACCCTGTCGCCATCGGTGCCGAGCACCGGGGCGGGTATCGCCACCCTCAACCCGATTGCCGAAGTGGCGCCGGGGGATATCGACCTGATCGCGCCGCTGGGCACCATCGATGCGGGCGAGGCGGGGATCAGGGTGTCGGGCAACGTCAACATCGCCGCGTTGACCGTGGTAAACGCGGCCAACATCCAGACCCAGGGCAAATCCTCCGGCGTGCCGCTGGCGGCCTCGGTGAACACTGGGGCCATTACCTCGGCCAGTTCGGCGGCGTCTTCGGCGACGCAGGCGGCTGAAGACGTGGCGCGTCAGCAACAGAACGCGGCGCGGCAGAACCAGGCGTCGGTGTTTACCGTGCAGGTGGTGAGTTTTGGCTCCGAGCAACTGGCCCCATCACGCGACGGCGCCAGCCGCGAAGCGCCTCGGGCCTATGACCCGGCTAGCCCGGTCCAGGTACTGGGCGCAGGGCCTTTGGACGAACAGAACCGCCAGCGGTTGACTGAGGAGGAGCGGGGGCGGTTGAGTTTGTAGGGGGAGGTTGCCGGCTAGTTTGTTTGGGGCGGGGTAATTCTGCTGGCAGTGATGTTGGCTGATCCACCGCCTTCGCGAGCAGGCTCGCTCCCACAGAAATCCTGGGTGCTCATGAGTTTTGCATTCATCGCAGAACCCCTGTGGGAGCGGGCTTGCTCGCGAAGACGTCGGCACAGCCAACATATATGCCAGCAGGTCCACCGCCTTCGCGAGCAAGCCCGCTCCCACAAGGTTATTGGGTGACCTCAAGTTTCGGGCACAACACCGGCTCCCTTGTGGGAGCGAGCCTGCTCGCGAAGGCGGAGGATCGGCTGGCACAGAGGTTGGCTATAACCACCTCGGGGTGGTGAAGAACGAGGCCATTTCCGAGCGGGCCAGGGCCTCGCCGAAGTAGGGGCCCTGGACATGGTCGCAGGCTACGTTGCGCAGTTGGCTGAATTGCCGGGCGTTTTCGATGCCTTCGGCAGTGACCATCAGCCCTACACTGCGGCTCAAGCGGATCATCGCCAGGACGCCTTCCTTGTCATCTTCCAGACCCAGCTGCGTCAGGATGTTGCGATCGAAGCGGATGCCATCGAACGGCTGGTCCAGTACCTCGCGCAGGGAGGCGATGCTGGTGCCGAACTTGTCGATGTTGATCCGCACGCCGAGGTCCTTGAGCGCATGGAGGGTGCTGGCGACGGTCTTGTGGTCGGCCAGCAGCACCCCTTCAGCCACTTCCAGGGTCAGCCGCTGAGGTGCCAGGCCACTCGCTTCGAGGGCTGTCTGTACCTGGTTGAGCAGGAAACTGCTGTTGAACCATCGGGGTGAAACTGCGATGGAGACGTTGACGGCGCTCGGCCAGGTGGCAGCCTCTTCACAGACGTTGATCAACATCCAGGTGCCCAGTTCTTCAAGCTGGCCCGAGGTTTCGGCCACCGGTATGAAGTCGGCCCCACCCAATTCACCTTTCTCGGGGTGGTGCCAGAAGGTCTGGGCTTCGAAACCGTGCAGTTGCTCGGCGCTCACGTCGAAGCGAGGCAAGTAGCGCAGTTCCAGTTGATCCCGTTGCATGGCGTCGCGCAGTTGCTGTTCGTATTGCCGCCGGTCGCGGGCCAGGTTGCCCATGGCTTCTACATACACGCGCCAGGTGTTGCGGCCGGCTGCCTTGGCCGCATACAACGCGATGTCGGCGTGGCGCAACAGTTCATCGGCACGTTCGTCTCCGGGCTGCGCCCAGGCAACGCCGATGCTCACCCCCAGGTAGAGAGTATTGCCGTCCAGGTGCATGGGCCGTTGCATGCAATCGATCAGCCGTTCACAGAGTTGATCGAGATCGCCGGCATCGCCCGGGTCGGGCATGACAATGACAAACTCATCACCGCCCAGGCGGGCCACCAGATCAGTGCCGCGCACGTTTTGCTGGAGGATATGCGCCACTTCCTTGAGCACTTTATCGCCCACGGCATGCCCCAGGGAGTCGTTGACTGGTTTGAACCGGTCCATGTCCAGGTTCAGCAGCGCCAGGGGCGGACGATCGGCTCGGCCCAGGTGTTCGCGCAGGCAATCGAACAAGCGGTTGCGGTTGGCCAGCCCGGTCAGTGGATCATGCAGGGAAAGGTGCTTGATCTCGGCCAGTGCGCGCAATTCGTCGGTGATATCGGTGGCGGTGCCACGAAAACCCAGGGTGCCAGCTTCGATAGCTCGCACCGAGAGTTTGCAGGTGCGGATGCGCTGGTTGCGCGCGGTGTACTCGCACAGCAGCGGTACCGAGGAGACGCTGTTGGCGCCGCCGAGCAGCCATTGGGCAATCGAGATCGAGCCGCCATGGGGGTGGAGCAGCCGGTGCAGAGGTTTGCCCAGCCACTCCGTGGGACTGAAGCCGGTCACTTGTTCGAAGCGCTCCGACAGATAGGTCAGGGTGCCGGTCGAATCGACCTCCCACAACCAGTCGGAGGACACTTCGGCAATGTCGCGGAAACGTTCTTCACTGCGTTCCAGCGCCTTGCGGTGGGCCAGCAGGCTGGCGTACTGGTGTTCCTGGGCGCGGAGCATGGCCAAGGCATGGCGCAGAACGGTCAGGGCCAGAATCCCCAGCACCAGTAACGCCACGGCCAGCAACGGCAGGAGGAATTTTCGCAGATCCTGGCCCGGGGTCTGCGGCCGCCAGGCCAAGGCTTCCAGGGTCAGGTCGTCGAGCAGCAGTTGGGCGGTATCGGCTGGGCCCGGTGTCCTGGCGATATGGGCATCGGGCAGGGCGAAGTCCCGCGCCAGGTTTTCCAGGGCTCCGGAATCAAGGACCTTGACGAAGAGCAACAGGCTGGGCGGGCCGGGGATTTCGGGCACGCTGCTGTCCGTGCCGATGGTGATGACGGACGCGGCGACAAACGCAGGGGCGTCCTCGTGATGCAGCATCTCGACGACCACTTCGTCGTGATTTTCCGCGGCGTTGGCTTTTTTCAACAGCGCTCGCAAGTCGCCGGTCAGCCAAGTCTCGGCATCGACCTCACTCATCTGGCCATCGATTACCGAATAAACCGTCTTGCCGCTGGGCGCGATGACAAACACCGCCTGGTAGCCATAGAGCGAAAACACGCTGCTGCCGACGTTTTCCTGGTCATAGGCCCATTCCTTGTCGACGTCGACATGCAGGTGCCGGTAGGCGTCGCTCCACTTGGAGTAGTCACTCAGATCCCGTCCGATACCCGTGCGGATCCCCTCGATGGCCCGCTGGGCGAAAAACAGGCTCTGTTCACGGGCGCGCTGGTCCTGGGCGCCAGTGATGTTGAGCAGCACGGCGATCGCCAGTGCAGACATGACAAACAGCAGCAGCATGATGGCCGGGAAAGTGCGACGGGTGAAACTACGGGTTGGTGAGCCCGGGGAAAGGACAGTCGAGTCATTGCCAGCATTTTCAATCATAGAAATAAGTCATCAGCAAAAAAGCGATTTCACCCGCACCTGTCTTATATCGGCTGTCGGGCTGATTTACTTAGTCGTGATCACAAATGGTGCGCCTGGCTGAGCTGCCGCCAGGTGGGACGGCATGCAACGGTTCGTCGGGACACGCTGTCCAGAGCTTCCTTGCTCAAGAGCAAGGACCTGTGGCCGAGGCGGGTTTGTATCGCAGTGTGTACCGCGCGGCCCTGGATACACCGGCTTGACGAAGACCCGGGCCGGCGACACAGGCCCGATACACACCGACGATTAACTACGCCAGCCAGCCGGCACCGAGCCTCGGTGCGGGTGACTGGCGTATTGATCGTTCGAGGAATACCCCATGCTCAACTTCTCCCGAAACTCATCCCTTGCACTCGGCCTGGCCCTGGTCGGCGGCCTGGGTCTGTCCACGGCGGCTTCGGCCTTGACCATGAATGACTTGGCCCAGGGCTACACCCTGGCGGCAGCCGATACCGTGAAGAAACCCGCCGAAGGCAAGTGCGGCGAAGACAAGTTCGCCAAGACCGACACCAACCACGACGGCCAGGTCTCGCGTGATGAGTTCATCGCCGCGGCCCCGGAGCGCGCCGCTGAGTTCGACAAGATCGACGCCAACCGTGACGGCGGTATCTCGTTGCCGGAAGCCAAGCAATACCTGTCGGCCCAGACCAAGAGCGCGGAAGGTAAATGTGGCGAAGGCAAGTGCGGGGCGGCTATCGAGTCCTGATTGGCCCCAGTGGCGAGCCTGATGAGTTGATGCCAGCCCACTGATGCGGCATCGAACAAAGAACCCGTTAGGTCTATGTAGGAGCTGTCGAGCGAAGCGAGGCTGCGATCTTTTGATCTTTCACTTGAGATTCAAGTGTCTGGGGAAAGATCGCAGCCTCGCTTCGCTCGACAGCTCCTACACAGCTCCTACAGACCCAGCCACGGGTGTTCGGCTTTCTATCGTGCGATTGATCGTCTCATGAGGCTCACCACATCTCGTTTCCCCAGGAGATGTGTCATGTTGAATCTACCCCAACCCTCAGCAGGCCTCGGCCTGCGCCGGGCCTTGCTCGATGAGCTGCGCCAGGCGCCGGCCGGGGATTTCGACTTTCTCGAAGTCGCCCCGGAAAACTGGATCGGAATCGGCGGTGCCCATGGCGCCGCCTTGCATTGGCTGGCCGAACGTTATCCGTTGACGTGCCATGGCCTGTCATTGTCCCTGGGTGGGCCGGCGCCGCTGGACCTGACGTTTCTCGGGCAGGTGCGCGCTTTTCTTGAGCGTTTCGACGTGCCGTTGTACAGCGAACACTTGAGCTACTGCGGTGATGAAGGGCATTTGTATGACCTGTTGCCGCTGCCCTTTACCGAGGAAGCAGTGCATCACGTGGCAGCGCGGATCCGTCAGGCCCAGGATGTACTGGGGCGACGCCTGGCGGTGGAAAACGTCTCCTATTACGCCGCGCCCCATCAGGAAATGAGCGAGCTGGAATTCACCCGGGCGGTGTTGCGCGAAGCCGACTGCGACCTGTTGCTGGACGTCAACAATGTCTACGTCAACTCGATCAATCACGGCTTCGATCCCCAGGCATTCCTGGCGGGCCTTGAGCCGGGGCGGGTGGTCGCGATGCATGTGGCCGGGCATTACGACGAGTCCGACACGCTGAAAATCGACAGCCATGGCGCGCCGGTCAAGCCGGTGGTCTGGGCGCTGCTGGCCCAGGCCTACGCGCGGTTTGGCGTACAGCCGACCTTGCTCGAACGGGACTTCAACTTCCCGCCCTATGCCGCGCTGGTGGGCGAATTGCAGACCATTCGTCAGTTGCAACACCAGACCGTTACCCGGCAGGCGGTGATCCATGGCTGAGCCCCGGCAGACACTGCATCAGCAGCAACAGGCGCTGACCCGTTACCTGCGCGACCCTGAACACTGCCCGGTCCCGGCCGGCATGGACGCGGTGCGGGCGCAGGTGTACCGCGACCTGATTTTCGAGAACATGCGCTCGTTGCTCAGCGGCACCTTCCCGGTGCTGGTGAGCGTGTTGGGGCAGGACCACTGGCGTGCCTGCGTGCGCCGCTTTCTGCGCGAACATCGCTGTGCCACCCCCCGGTTCGGTGAAATCGCCGAGGAATTCGTCGGTTACCTCGCTGCTCACTCGTCGCCGGATTGGCCGCCGTTCGTGGCAGAGCTGGCGCACTACGAGTGGGTCGAGATGGCGCTGCTGCAATCCCAGGCCGAGCCGTTGCCGACACCTGACGAGGCCTCCTGGCTCGACCAGTCGCTGCGTGTCTCGCCCCTGGCCTGGCCGCTGGCGTACCAGTGGCCGGTGCATCGCCTGGCGCCGAGCTACCAGCCCTTGACGCCACCGGCCCAGCCGACGCTGCTGCTGGTGCGGCGAACACCTGGGTTTGCTGTGCGCTTTTCCGAACTCAGCCCGTTGGCCTGGCGGCTTTTGCAGCGTATCGAGGAATATCCCGAGTTGGCGGGGCGAGGGCAGTTGCTGGCGTTGGCGCGGGAGGCGGGGGTGGATTCATCCGCGTTCATGGACAGCGCGGTGGCGCTGCTGCGGCAGATGCAGGACGAAGGGGTTGTTGGCGTACAGCAGTAATCTGCCCATTTGAAGTGCTAACCCCTGTGAGGGCCTGCTGTGGGAGCAAAGCTTGCTCGCGATGGGTCGCCCTCGGTCTGACTGATTGACCGAGTCGTCTGTATCGCGGGCAAGCCTTGCTCCCACAGCAAGCTCGCTCCCACAAGGGATTTTTGTCAGGCCTTGTTTCGCTGGTGTACACCGATCTTCAGCAGCGCATCCACGCTCAACTTCCCAGCCCCCTGCAACAGCAACGGCAGCAACGCCACCAGGTAGATCAACGGCAGCTTGAAGTTGCCATGTCCCTTGTTGGTAATCCCATAGCCCTGGGCCAGTTCGCTCAAGCTTGACCAATCCGCCGGCCAGTGCACGGCGGCAGTCGCCACCACGGTGACGACGATCAGCGCCAGCGCCGACAGGCGCGTACCCAGGCCGATCAACAGGGCGATGGCGCCGATCAGTTCGGCCCACATCGCCAGTTCCCAGTTCCACTGGGCCGGCACATGGTTGAAGGGGAACAGGAAGGCGGACTGGATCTCGGCGAACCAGTTCTCGCCGTTCCATTTCTCCAGGCCGGACTCGAAGAACTCCCAGGCCAGGAACAGGCGCAGGCCCAGCGGCGCGAGCCATGCACCTGCGTGATCGAGATGAAGGTGCAGCGTTTTCAAGGCGTTTGAATACATGATCGATTCCCCTGGGCTCAAGCCGCGTGTGGCGGCCGTTGGCGTCGCTGGGTGGCCTGGGCCAGCTTGCCCACCAGGCGGATGGCGGTGGCGGCGCAGATCAGGCCGAAGGGCAGCACATACCAGGCGCTCATGGGGATGCGTTTGAAGTTGGAATAAGCAAAGATCGCCGCCAGCACCCACATGCCGGTGACGTGCAGGCGCTTCCAGGCCCTGAAACCGATCAGGCGCGTGGTGCTTTTGAACGAGGTCAGCGCCAGCAGCAGGATGAACACGTAGCCCACGGTACCTGGCACGTTGCCAAGGGTGGTGCGGCCGGGCCAGAACTCGGGATTGAGCTGGCCGTAGCTGTAGATCAGCACGGCATGGACCAGATGGGAAAACGCAAAGGCCAGCCCGATGAAGCGCCGTTCGCGCACCAGCGACCGGCTCAGGGGCGAGGGCACCAGCACCGCGAATGCCGAGGCGGTGAAGGCCAGCAGGAACAAGATAAAAGACGAGCGCGCCGTGGCGCGAATGGCGCTGCGCACGCCTTCGGTCAGGTCCGGGTTGAGCACCAGGATCAACCCGGTCATCAACAGCACCAGGGCGGCGAGCAGGCTGAACAGCGACCAGCCCTGATAACGAAAGGGGGATGCAGTTGCGATAGGCATGTAAAGGCTCCTTGGATGGTGAGACCCGGTCGTGACAGCAGCCGGGAACAGGGGGGAGTCTTTCAAACAGGTGTAAGCGGGGTGTGTCCGCAACGCAGGACTGTGCAAGTTTGTGTATGCCGATCATCCGCAGACACACTGGCATACAAACCCGCATCCAAATCCAACCCCTGTGGGAGCGAGCTTGCTCGCGATGGCGTCAGGTCAGTTGAACAGGTGCTGGCAGATACACCGCTATCGCGAGCAAGCCCACAGTTGGATTGGGGTACGGCTGGAGAGTAGGCCGGCTGTCAGGCCGCCTCGCGAGCAAGCTTTGCTCCCACAGGTCCTGCTCAAACAGATCTGATGGGTGTACGACCGGGAGAGCCAGGTCGGCTACTAGGCCGCCTCGCGGTGGACGTTGATCTCGGGCGCCCCGTTAACCACGATGGCCGAACGCAGGCATTGTGGAGTGGGTATCCCGGCATGGATGCCGGGATAGCCGCGCTGGGCCATGGATGGCCCTTCGCGGCGGGCCCACGGAGCAATGCCGGAGTGAGGGCATGCCGAGCCTAAGCGAGGCACCGAGTGGTGGGGCAATGCGCTTTTGGTTACTTTTGGCGCTCTTCCAAAAGTGACCCGCCGTCAGGGCGGAACCCTAAGCAGCCGTTACCGCAGCAATGGATGTGTACTCAATCAACAACATCCCAGCCGACGGTCAGGCCGCCATCGCGAGCAAGCTCGCTCCCACAGGGGCTGTGTCAGCTTGCGAATGCCAGGCGCAACTCGGCGCACAGGCCGCCGCCGTCGCGGTTGCTCAGGGTCAGTGAACCGCCCATGGCGATCGCCAGTTGCTGGGCGATGGCCAAGCCCAGGCCGGTGCCGCCGGTTTCCCGGTTGCGTGAGCTTTCCACCCGGTAGAACGGCTTGAGCACCTCGGCCAGTTCCTGCTCGTTGATCCCGGGGCCGCGGTCCAGGACCTGGATCGCCAATTGCCCGTTGTCGGCGAGTTGCACCTGGATCTGCGCCGCGCCGCCAAATTTCAAGGCGTTGTCCACCAGATTGACCAGCACCCGCCGCAGGGCATGGGGGCGGGTGTCGATGACGGCGGCGTTTTTCCCGGACAGTTGCACATCCTTGCCCGTGTCCTGGTAGTCGAACACCAGGCTGTCGAGGAACGCATCCAGGCTGATCCGGCAACTGGCCTCGGTGGCGCCGTGGATGCTGCGGGCATAGGCCACGCCTTCACGCACCAGGTGCTCCATTTCGCTCAAGTCGCTCCATAGCTTGTCTTTTTCGATCCCCTCGTCCATGAATTCGGCGCGCAGCTTCATGCGCGTGATGGGCGTCTGCAAGTCGTGGGAAATCGCCGCCAGCAACTGCATGCGCTCCTTGAGGTAGGCAGCGATGCGGTCCTGCATGGCGTTGAACGCTTTGGCGGCATGCACCACTTCGGTCGGGCCTTTCTCGTCCAGGCGTACACCGTGGGCGTTCGGGTCTAGAGTTTCCACCGCTTGGGCCAGCCGGGTCAGTGGGCCGACGGCGAGGCGAACGGCCAGCCAGGTGCAGCCGATCAACAGCGCCAGTTGCCCCAGCAATACCATCGGCAGCCAGGGGGAGAGGGGCGTCATCGCCGGGCGAACGTCGATGGTCAGCGGGCTGCCGTCCCCCAGACGCAGGTGCGCCTGATAGTGCATTTTTGGCCCGGGAATCTGTTTGAACGTCAGGCCATAGGCCTGGCCGATGGCTTCCTGGATTGAACTGACCGAGATCGGCGCGTCGGCCAGATCCATCGGTTGGCCGGCCTGGCCTTCGTCGAGCAGGTAGGCATAGTTGCGCCGGGCGAGTTTCGGCAGCCAGGCCTGGCGTTCGGCGGCAGGCAGGCGGTCGAGAATGGCGACGGAGGTCGAAACATCGGTTTCCAGGTTGCCGAGCATGGTCGACTTGGCGCTCTGGTAGCGCTCGTAGTACTGGACGCCGAAGGACAGCCCCTGGGCCAGGATCAGGCCGATCAGGAAGATCAGCGACAGCCTCGAGGCCAGCGTCCGCGGCCAGCGCAACGACAGGCTCATACCGAGGCCTCAAGGATCTCCACCGGCAGCGAGAACACGTAGCCTTCGCTGCGCACGGTCTTGATGTAGGCCGGCTCCCGGGCGTCGTCCAGCAGGCGCTGGCGCAGGCGGCTGACCAGCAAATCGATGGAGCGATCGAACAGGTCGGCGTCCCGGCCCTGGGTCAGGTTAAGCAACTGGTCGCGATTGAGCACCCGTTGCGGATGGTCGAGGAAGACCCGCAACAAACGATATTCGGCGCCGCTCAAGGCAACCATGGTGCCGTCGGTGTCCAGCAGGTGGCGGGCGGTGGTGTCCAGGCGCCAGCCACCGAACGCCAGCAGGCGACCGCTTTCGGTGACCACCAGGTTGGGCGGCAGCATGCGGGTGCGGCGCAGCACGGCATTGATACGGGCCAGCAGCTCACGGGCGGCGAAGGGCTTGACCAGGTAATCGTCGGCGCCCATTTCCAGGCCGATGATGCGGTCGGTTTCGTCGTTGCGCGCGGTGAGCATCAGTACCGGCGTGGCCTTGTGCTTGCCGGCCCGCAGCTCCCGGCACAGCACCAGGCCGTCATCGCCGGGCATCATGATGTCCAGCACGATCAGGTCCACCGGGGTGGTTTCCAGGAAGGCGCGCATTTGCCGGCCATCGGCAACGACAGTGGTGCGCAGGCCGTTCTTTTTCAGGTAGTTGCCAACCAGCTCTCTGATCTCGCGATCGTCATCCACTATCAACACGTGATCGACATGATCCATGGTGTCCAGCTCCTCGGCGTTTCGTTGTGAGCAGTCTACAGGCGCCGGCCGGCCGGGCTCGCGGCGGTTTGTATTGCAGTGTATCTGGCGCGCGACGGATACACAGCGATGCAAAAAGCCACCTGGCTCGATACAGGTGCGATACCTGCGCGGCATTCAATGGCACCCATCGAGGCGACACAACAGGCCTCGGCAGATAACCCCCCATTGAATCGAGGAATCGCCATGAACACCAAAGCCCTCTACGCCGCCTGCCTTTTCGCCGCACTGAACATCTGCACCCTGTCGGCCCGGGCCGAAAGCAACGTGCCGGCGCAAACCTACACCTACGGCACCCACCTGGACGTCCAGAAGGTGCTGTCCCTTAGCGAAGACGCCGAGCCGATCTGCGGCGTGGTCAACGCCCACATGACCTACCTGGATTCGGCAGGCCACAAACAGGCGCTGGACTATCGCAAGCTTTCCGATAACTGCAATGACGGTAACTGAGTCGCCGTGGAAGCCAACTTGTGACAGTAAACCTGTGGGAGCAAAGCTTGCTCGCGATAAACGATGACGCGGTGATTGCCAGTAATCGAGGCGCCTGCGTCGCGAGCAAGCTTTGCTCCCACAGAGGCGCTGCCCGATTTGGTGTGTTCTATCTACCTACCATTGAGGTATTGCCATGCTTCTGATCGCTTTTCTCGGCGGGATCCTGACGATCCTCAGCCCCTGCATTCTTCCGGTGGTGCCGTTTCTGTTCGCCCGGGCCGAGCGCTCCCGTGGCTCGGTGCTGCTGACCCTCGGCGGCATGGTCCTGACGTTTGCCCTGGTCTCCAGCCTGGCGGTCGTCAGCAGCGAGTGGGTGTTGCGCGCCAGCAGCGTCGGCCGGCAAGTCGCCTTGGTGGTGATGGTGGTGTTTGCCTTGTCGCTGATCTTCAGTCGGGTCGGCACCTGGCTGGCGCGGCCGCTGGTCAGCCTGGGCAATCGCCTGGACGCCGGGGCCGGGCGGATGGCCGGGCCTGTGGCGTCGGTGCTGATCGGGGTCGCCACCGGGCTGCTCTGGGCACCGTGCGCCGGACCGATACTCGGGGTGATCCTGACCGGGGCCATGCTGCAAGGCGCCAGCGCACAAACCAGCCTGCTGTTGCTCGCCTATGGCCTGGGCAGTGCCTTGTCCCTGGGGACGCTGATCCTGGCCGGGCGCGGACTGGTCGGACGCCTGAAACTCTCGCTGCCGATCACCACTTGGCTGCGCCGGGGGACGGGAGCGGTGGTGTTGCTGGCGGCCGTGGCGATTGGCACGGGGGCGGATGACCGCTTGTTGGCGGCGACTTCCTCCCAACAATCGGCCAGCTTGGAAAAAAGCCTGCTAGAGAACGTGCCCAAGGCCCTCGACTATGTGGTGAGCAAGGCTGGCGCAAGTTCCATGCCGGCCCTCGAATCCCAGGGCGCCATGCCTGCGCTGGACGGCGCGGTGCAATGGCTGAACTCGCCCCCGCTGAGCAGCGAATCACTCAAGGGCAAGGTGGTGCTGGTGGACTTCTGGACCTACGACTGCATCAACTGCCAGCACACCTTGCCCTATGTGAACGGTTGGGCGAAGAAGTATGAAAAGGACGGCTTGGTAGTGATCGGTGTCCACACCCCGGAGTACGGCTACGAGAAGATCATCGACAACGTCCGCGAGCAGGTGCGCAAGCTGGACATCCACTACCCGGTGGCGATCGACAATCAGTATGCGATCTGGCGCGCCTTCAACAATCAGTACTGGCCGGCTCATTACTTCATCGATGCCAAGGGGCAGGTGCGCTACAGCCATTTTGGCGAAGGACGCTATGGCGAGCAGGAGCAGGTGATCCAGCAACTGCTGCAGGAGGCGAAGGCAGGTCAATGACTGTGGCGGGGGAGCTTGCTATTGGCAAGGGGATCTGTGGGAGCAAGGCTTGCCCGCGATGAAGTTCGCACGGTCTATCGGGAACCGAGTCGTCTGCTTCGCGGGCAAGCCTTGCTCCCACAGATAATCCCCTAGCCACAAAAATTGCACAGCCGTGCTGGCCCCTTGCTCAGTTACATAAGGTCAAACTTCTTTCCTTTCAGAAAGTTGGGCGACAAACCTATGCGTATTTCTATGTGGGTCGTGGCGACGTTTCTCCTGGCCGCTGTTTCGCTTGAGGCCCAGGCCAGGGTGCTGACGCAAAACCAGCAGTCGGTGTGCCGCTGGGGTTCGGACATCGCGGCAGGGGCACAGGCGTCGAAGCTTTCCGGCGTCAGCCTGTACGGCGCGCGCAAGAAACTGCAAGTACGCAGGTTTCCCCGGCCCTGGATGCGCATGACCGCCCTGGGCATTACCGAGCAGACCTACAACAGCGCTTCGCGTCTCAAGCCTGCTGCCGTCAAGCAAACCTACTACGAGCAATGTGTGCGTCATGAACTGGCGCGCCGATAGGCCCGCCAGACGTTCTCCTCGTTGAGTTGCAATGGCTGCGCTTCTTTTTGCCGAAACCTGCCGTCGCAGTCGAGGAAGAACTCATCGAGCTGCGGTGGCTTGATGCCGGTGCCACTGAGCATCCCATGGACCTGGCCGCGGTGGTGAATCTGATGTTCGAACAGGTGCAACAGCAGCCGGTCGATTCGTTCGCGCACCACGCCGTCGACACGCACCAGCTCCACGGAGCGGGCGAGGTCTTCCTCCCGCAGGGCTTCGCAGAACGCCACCAACCGCTGATCGGTTTGGGTTTGGCTTTGCTTCAGTTGGGCAAAGGCCAGGGTCTCGGAGAAGTCTTTTATCTGGCCATCGCGGTCGCCTTCCAGGGCGGTGAGGTAATAGCGGTCCACTTCCAGGATGTGGCACAGCGTGGCTTGGATGGACGGGAAGAACCCCGTGCGCGGCGCTTCGTATTCGGCCTTGCTCAACTGCGCGCAGGCGCTGAGCAGCCTGTGGTTGGCCCATTGATTGTTCAGGGCCTGGGCCAGGAAGTAATTCATGGGAAGCCTCCCTATCATGTCCGCCACAAATCCTGTGGGAGCGGGCTTGCTCGCGAAGACGGCGGCACACACAGCATAGTCATATCAGATAGACCGCTTTCGCGAGCAAGCCCGCTCCCACACAGGGCGCCCTTACCTCAGGGGGCAGTCCTAAAGCCCCACATCCGGCAACATAGGCCGATTGGCCAGGGCCTTGGCCATGATCTGCTCCACATACACCCGGTCCGCTTCCGGCAGGGCCAGGCGCGGTGGGCGGGTGAGGGCGCTGCCGCGGCCGGCGATGGCTTCGCACAGCTTGATGCATTGCACCAGGTCGGCGCGGGCGTCCAGGTGCAGGATCGGCATCAGCCATTCGTAGATTGGCATCGCCTCGGCGAAGCGTCCGGCGCGGGCCAGGCGGAAAATGGTCTCGCCTTCCTGCGGGAACACGTTGGACATGCCCGAGACCCAACCTTCGGCCCCCACGGCGAGGCTTTCCAGCACCACGTCATCGAGGCCTGCAAACAACACAAAGCGATCGCCGACCTCGTTGCGCACGTCGATAAAGCGCCGGGTGTCACCGGAGGAATCCTTGAAACACACCACGTTGTCGCAATCGGCCAGGGAAATCAGGATGTCCGGCGTCACGTCATTCTTGTAGATCGGCGGGTTGTTGTAGACCATCAGCGGCACGTCGGCATTACGGGCCACGTAGCGGAAATGCTCGGCGGTCTCGAAGGGCTTGGAGCCGTAGACCAGCGCCGGCATCAGCATTACCCCGTCGACGCCGACCTTGCGCACCGCGTTGGCAACCTTGGCGGCTTGCACGCTGGTGAATTCGGCCACGCCGCAGATCACCGGCACGCGGCCACGGGAAGCGTCTACCGCGACTTCGGTCACGGCGATTTTTTCCTCGGCGCTTAAGGAAGTGTTTTCCCCCACCGACCCGCAGACCACCAGGCCGGAAACACCGTCACGAATGACGTTGGAAATCACTTGGTGGGTTTTTTCCAGGTTGATGGAAAAGTCATCGTTGAATTGAGTGGTGACGGCAGGGAAGACGCCGCTCCAGTTGATGCGTTTGCTCATGGGTTGTCTCCGGTTGTTAATGGTTTGTGGCGAGGGGGTTTGTGGGAGCAAAGCTTGCTCGCGATGCAGGCGCCACGGTTCCCATGGAGACCGTGTCAGCTTCATCGCGGGCAAGCCTTGCTCCCACAGGGGGCGAAGCCAGTTCAAAAAGTCATGCACCCGGCCAGGTATCCGAAAGCCGGTATCCTTGCGGCCACGGATCGGCCGGGTCGAGCAACAACTGATGGGTCCCGGTGATCCACGCCCGTCCGGCGATGCACGGGTAAATCGCCGGGCGTCCGGCCACCTCGGTCAGTGAATCGATGCGGCAGTGGAATTCGGAACCGATGATTGAGCGGCCGATAAAACCCTCGCCGACCTGCATCAAGCCCTTGGGCCTGCAGCACCGCCATGCGTGCCGAGCAGCCGGTGCCGGTGGGGGAGCGGTCGATCTTGCCGGGCTGGATCACCACGGCATTGGCGCCGGTGGCGATGCCGTTTTCCTGGACGATGGGCGCGGCGATCTGGCAGAACGAGATGTGTGACCAGTCGGGGTTCAGCGGGTGCACGAAGCCCAGTTGTTCGTTGGCGGCGCGGGTGATCTTCAAGCCCACGGCCACCAGTTCGGCGGCTTCCTCCGGGCGAATGGCAAAGCCCAGGCGCTGGGCGTCGACGATGACAAAGCTGTCGCCGCCATAGGCCGTATCCACCTGCAACGAGCCCAGGCCCTCGACTTCGATCCAGGCATCGAGGCGGTCGGCGAAGGAGGGCACGTTCTTGATCTCGACCCGTTGCACCTTGCCGTCGCGGCAGTCGGCCACGGCTTCGATCAGGCCGCCCGGCGCTTCGAGCACCAGGCGGGTCTGGGGCTCGGTCATTGGCAGGATGCCGCTGTCCAGCAGCACGGTGGCGACGCACAACGAGTTGGAACCGGACATCGGCGGGGTGTCGGCCGGTTCCATGATGATCCAGGCCATTTGCGCCCGCGGGTCCTTGGCCGGCACCAGCAGGTTGACGTGGCGGAACACACCGCCGCGTGGCTCGTTGAGGACGAAGTTGCGCAGGGTCTGGTCCTGGGCGATCCAGCGTGACTGTTCCCACACCGTGGCGCCGGGTGGTGGGGCGACGCCGCCGACGATCACATCGCCGACTTCGCCTTCGGCGTGGCAGCTGATTACATGGATGACTTTTGATGAGCGCATGGATCAAATCCTTGTGTTGTCTGGTCGGGCCTCATCGCGGGCAAGCCTTGCTCCCACAGGGTTCTGGGGTGGACACATGGATTGGGCTGTGTACACAAAACCCCTGTGGGAGCGAGCTTGCTCGCGATGAGGCCATCGGCTATTTCACCGACTTGAGAAAAGCCGCCGTCTCCGGCTGCACCGGATTGCCAATCACCTGGTCCGGCGCTCCGATCTCATGGACCCGGCCATTGCAAAAGAACGCCACGCGGTCGGACACGTCCCGGGCGAAGCGGATCTCGTGGGTCACCAGCACCATGGTCATGCCGTCTTCGGCGAGCATGCGCATGGTGTCCAGCACTTCGCCCACCAGTTGCGGGTCCAGGGCCGAGGTGGCTTCGTCGAAGAGCATGTAGTCCGGCGACATCGCCAGCGCCCGGGCGATGGCCATGCGCTGTTGCTGGCCGCCGGAAAGCTTGCCGGGGAAGGCCTTGAGCTTGTCCCCCAGGCCCACATGCTCAAGCTGCTGCACCGCCAGCGCTTCGGCGTCCTGCTTGCTTTTGCCCAACACCTTGCGCGGCGCCAGCATCACGTTTTCCAGCACGGTCAGGTGGGGGAAGGCGTTCCATTGCTGGAACACGATGCCGATCTTCTGCCGCAGGCGATTGAGATCAGTGGCGTGGTCATGGACCTCGATGCCGTCCACGCGGATGCTGCCTCTCTGGATCGGCTCCAGGCCGTTGATGCACATCAGCAGGGTCGACTTGCCAGAGCCGGAACCGCCGATGATCGACACCACTTCGCCCTTGTCCACGGTCAGGCTCACACCTTTGACCACTTCCAGGTCACCGAAGGATTTGTGTACGTTTTCGATCTCAATCATTTTCCTGCCACCTTCTTTCCAGGCGTGCGCCGAGGCGGGCGACCACCAGGCTCATGACGTAGTAAATGAGGCCCGCGATGCACAGCACCAGCAGGGGTTCCTGAATGCGCGTGACGATGGTTTGCGAAGCGCGCAGCAATTCGACGATGCCGATCCACATCACCAGGGCGGTGTCCTTCATCACGCCCAGCACCAGGTTCAGCCAGCCGGGAAAGGCCACCCGCGTGGCAATCGGCAGGACGATGAACCGCAGGTCCTGCACATAGCTCAGGCCCAGCGACCGGCTGGCCCGGCGGGTGCTCAACGGCACCGCCAGCACGCCACCGCGGACGATCTCGGTGAAGTACGCGGCGGCGTAGACGCCGAGGACGATGCAACCGACGGCAAAGGCGCTGAGGTTCAGGCCGGCGATGCTCTTGAGCGAGTTGAACAGCACGAACTGGATCAGCAGCGGCACGCTGCGGAACACGTCCAGCAACCAGGCCAACGGCAGGCTGGCCCGCGGCAACAACGCCCGCGACAGGCCAAACAGCAACCCGGCCAAGGAGCCCAAAAGGATCGACCAGACGGTCAGTTGCAGCGTGACCCTGGCCCCCTCGAGCAAATACAGCAGGTCGTTAACGCTGAGGCTTGTAGAAAACATGACCCACCCTCCTCAATAACGAAACAACCGCCAGGACAACAGCCGGGCCAGCCCGACGATCAGCTTGGCGATCAGGTAATACAGCAGCGCCGCGAGGGCGAAATATTCGAAGGTGCGGAAGGTCTTGACGTTGTATTCCTGGGTGACACCGGTGAGGTCGTTGTTCAGGCCGACGACCACGCCCAGGGACGTCATCAGCACCGCCCAGACCATCTGGTTGGTCAACGGGTAGAAGACGATGCGCAACAGTTGCGGGACGATGATCATCCGGTACGCCTGGAAGGCGCTCATCCCCAAGGAGCGGGCGGCGCGCATTTGCGTACTGGGCACGGCCTTGAGGCCGCCGCGAAAGTTTTCCGCCAGGTAGCCGGCGTTGTTGAAGGTGATCCCGGCCAGCAAGGCCAGCCACGAACTGACATGCAGGCCGAGGGAGCCGAGGCCGAAGTAGAGGATGTAGATCTGGAACAGCGAAGGCGTGTTGCGGGCGATGGACACCCAGCCATTGCCCACGCCCCGCAGCCAGCGATTCGGGGCCTGGCGCATCACCGTCAGCAGCAGGGCGATCAGCACGCCGAAAATCATCGACAGCGCGGCGGTCTCGAACGTCACCCAGGCCCCGGCGAGCATGTCGGGCAGGGCGCGCAAGGCCGGGCGCCATTGGAAGCTGTAGTCAAACATGGGTCGGGCTCCCCGTGCGGGCGGTGGATTGCAGCCATGCCGGCGGTTGGCCGCGGGCCGCGGCGGTGCAGGCGGCCTCGACGCAGTCGGCGAGGGCGGCAAAGTGCACCCCGCGACCGACCAGGCCCGGTGCGTAATGGGCGTATTTGCCGGAGTTGGTCATCAGGGTGGTGGCGTGGGGCGGGATCACCGGTTCGCCCAACATGCACCAGCAGGTGTCGGTCACCAGCACCGCGCCGAAGGTCTCGATGGCGGTCAGGTACCCGGCTTTGCGGGCCTGTTCCAGTACCGCTCGGCCGCAGGTGATTGCCAGCACCACGTAGGGATGCTTGATCCGGCCCGTGCACAAAGCCGCGAGAGCGGCGAATTCGCTGAGGGAGAAATGCGGGTTGCCCAGGGACACCACGTCCACCCAATTGTCCCGGGCGCTGTTGAGCTCGCGCCAACTGGCAAGCAGGCCGGCGGCATCGACGCGTTCCTGCGGCAAGCTGACGTCGCTCTCCAGGACATCGGCCGGGTCGAGGGCTTCCGGCGTCACCCCGGCGATGTGGAACAACGGCGCGGCGCTGGTGGTGGCGAACGCGGCGCCGAAGGCCTTGAGGTCGTCCAGGCTCGGCGCGGCGTGTTCCAGCCCACGTATCAGCGGGATGCGCCGGCCCGCCAGGCTGCCGATGTGGTAGCCCAGCAGCGGATAGAAACTGTCATCCACCTGACCCAGCGCCGGCGCATCGACGATCAGCCGGGCCTTGCGCGGGTCGTCGAGATGGCAGCCGGTCAACGGCGCCCGCCCGCACAAGGCGATGCAGATATCGAGGAAGTCCGGGTACTTCTGCGTGCGCGCGCCCAGCACGCTGTTGGCGTAGACCACCGCGTTGGATTCGGCCCAGACGATTTGTTCGCCGGCCTTTGGCGCGGTGTCCAGCAGGTAGGGCGCGCAGGTGAAACTCAGTTGGGCGCCCATTGCCATGTAGGCATCGCCCAAGGCACTGGCCGGCTCGCCCAGGGCTGGATCGACGCCCAGTTCGCGCCAGCGGCGCTGGTCCACGGAGATGGAGTTGAGGGTGGTGGGTACACGCACCTTCGCCCCCCACTGCACCAGTTGTTCGGCAAAGCGCAGGCTGGCCGGGCCGGTGTAGATGCAGCCGTCGATGTGGGCCTGGGTCACGTCCAGCAATTGCGTGGCGCCCTGGAGCTCGGCCATGCGCAGCACGATGTGCATCGCCACTTGGGCGGCCTTGCCGTGGGTACCGTCGAGCAACGCCTGGTCCTGTTCGCTCAGCGCCAGGGTTGAAGGCATGGGCGGCTGCGACGCTGCGTCCGAACCGTGCCAACTGTCGTTGGGGCGGCGCCCAGTGAGGGTCAGAACGTCGCCTTCCAGGCGCACGAAACCCTGGCCGCGCAACCCATCGAAGGCCTCGTGCCCCACGCACAGCACCGGCAGCGAACGCTGGAAAATCACCTGCGCCACCAGCACGCCCAGGGTCAGGATTTCATCGGCTTCGGCGAGCACCAGGGCGGCGGGGGCGTGGCCGTTGCTGATCAGTTCCATCAACACGCTGCTGCCGGTGCAGGAGCCGCGTCCGCTGGGAATCGCCAAGACGCGCCCGGCCAGGCGCTGGCCACTCAAGGGATGGTGGCGGTCGATGACCTCGCCGCTGGCTGGATCGACCCCGCCCCAGAAACTCAGCCCCACCTCGGCGAACAGCAGGGCGCCCTGGGCGGCACCCTCCACCAGGCTGCGGCCTTTCACACGGACAGGCGTGCTTGGCATGCGCCGATCCTCAGTAGTAGACCTGGGGAACGGTCAGGTTGGCCGGCGGGATGTCGGTGCCGACCCATTTGACGAACAGCTCCTTGTAGCGGCCCGTGCGCACCTGCTGGTTGACGAACAGGTTGAGGTAGTTGAGCAGGCCGTACTCGCTGCGCTTGGCGCCGAGGGACACGTAGTCGATGACGTAGGGCGCATCACCGGCGATCTTCAGGCCCTTGTACTTGCCCGACTTGAGGGTCGCGGCGGCCACGGTGTTGGTCACCACGGTGGCATCGATGTGCCCCTGGGCGACGGCCAGCAAGGTGTCGTTCTGCGATTGGTAGGCGCGGAAGCTGCCGCTGCCCCAGCTCTTCTGGTCCTTCTCCAGGGCGATGGCTTCGTAGGTGCTGCTGGTGTTGCCCAGGGCTTTGCCCTTGAGGTCGGCGTAGCTGTTGATGCCAGTGTTGTCGCGGGTCAGCACAACCATTTGGAAGGCGAAGTAGGGCACGGTCAGGCCAACGGTCTTGGCCCGCTCCAAGGTGTCGGAGGTGGAGGCGACGATGACGTCGGCGCGACCGGACAGCAGCGCGGGGATTCGGTCGGAGAACGGGGTTTCCACCACTTCGGCATCGACACCGAGAACCTTCGCCAGATCGTTGCAATAGTCCACGTCGAAGCCCGCCGGTTTGTTGCTTTCGTCGCGAAAGCCCATCGGGGGGAAGTCCAGGGTCACGGCGCAACGCAGCTTGCCGGAGCCGATGATGTCATCGAGCTTGTCGGCGTGGGCGGGGGCGATGAAAAGCGGGGTGAGGACAACGGTGAGGGCTACGGCCAATGCAGGGTTTTTCATAAATGCCTCGCTGTCGAATAAATGCGGTGAGATATCGTATTGAGGATTTCGTATACGATATTAGATAAGCAATCGGCGTGCCTGTTTCTGCTTGCGCGCAGTAATCGTGCTGGAGGGCTGACCTAGAGGCGTTCCTGACGGGCGGTACACATAAGCGCGGGGTGCTACGTTGGATTCGGGGTGTTACAGATGGGAGCAGCCACAGGATCCGACGCCCCATCAGGGAACAAGAATCAGCGCTGATTCTCGCGATATTGGCTGGGCGACAGGCTGGTCAGGGCCCGAAACTGGCGGCTGAAGGCGCTGTGGTCGGTGTAACCGCAGCGCAGGGCGATCTCGGTGATCGGCAGGTCTTTGTCGAGTAACAGCCGCGAGGCCTCTTCCAGTCGTGCCTTGTGAATCATCTGCCGCGGCGTGAGTTGGAAGATGCGTTTGCAGTGCCGCTCCAGTTGCGCCACCGACAATTCGGCAATGGCGGTCAGCTCGGCAAGGCTGATGGGGCGGGCGAAGTGCTGCTTGATATGGGCGTCCACCGCCGCCAGTTTGTGGAACGCCGGATGGCTCGATTGAGGCAGTTGCAAGTCGCGGGAAATACCGGCCAGGCCGACGATCTGACCGTCTGGATCGTGCAGGGCGAGCTTGTGGGTCAGGCACCAGACGGGCTGGTTACCGTAATACAAATGCAGTTCGAGCTGGTCGGCCAACTCCCGCCCGCTGGCCAGCACCCGGCGGTCCTGTTCGGTGTACAGCGGGCCGAAGCGCTCGGGGAACACCTGGTCGGCGGTGAGGCCGAGCAGGTCACCGCTGTGCTTGAAACCGCAGCGCCGGGCCAGGGTCTGGTTGACGAAGGCGTAGCGGGCCTGTTTGTCCTTGATGAAAAACACCACGTCCGCGAGGGTGTCCAGCAGCGGGGCGATGGGCTGCAGGCTGCGCAGCAGGGTATCGAGGTCGCAGGGGGCTAGGGACGTGAGTGAGGGGTACATGGCCGGCGTTGTCTTTTTTGTGGGAGCGATGGCGGAGTGTCAGTCGAAAATGTAGTGCCTGTCACGCCGCCATCGCGAGCAGGCTCGCTCCCACAGGATTCCGGTGTGTTCACAGAACTGGGGGTTATGGCAATCCCCTGTGGGAGCCGAGCTTGCTCGCGATGACGGCGGCACAGGCAGCATCTCTACCAACTGACCCACCGCTATCGCGAGCAAACTCAGCTCCCACAGGGGATTTGTGATGAGTACAGGTCTGAGTGGGATGTGTGTCGGGTTCAGGTGGGTGGGGTCTCTTCCAGGTTCAGCAAGGTTTCGATCCGCGCCGGGCTGAAGGGTGGGCGGGGTGTGGGCGGTGTCCAGCCGAACAGGTGTTCCAGGGCGGCGCCGCACACTCGGCCCTGGCAGGCGCCCATGCCGCAGCGGCTTGCCAGTTTTGCTTCGCGCCAGTTCTCGTGGCCGACCAGTTCGCCGTACGGTACGTCTTCGCAGCGGCAGACCAGGGTGTCGCTGCAGGCCAAGGTCTTGAGCCGTGGATCGAGGGCGAAGGCCTTGTTCAATGCCCCGGCGAAACCCTGCCAACGCGCGCGGCGCGGCCACAGCTGCTGGGCAGCTGCGCTATTGCCGACGGCGGCATGGCCGGCAATGGCGCCTTCCACCAGCGCCAGTTCGCTGCCACCAAAACCGGTGCATTCTCCAGCGGCGTAATGTTCATGGCGAGTGGTCGCTTGCCAGGCGTCAACCGCCAACGCCTGGTCTTCAACCGCGCAACCCAGGGCCTGGCCTAATTGGGTATTGGGAATGAGCCCGAAACCACAGGCGAGCCGGTCGCAGGCCAATTCAATCGTCTTGCCTTGCTGATGCAGGCGCACGCCCTCCAGCCGTTCCCGACCGAGCGCTTCCACCACGTGGGTGTCGGTGCGGTAGTGTCGGTCGAACAGACTGAACGATTGGCAAAACTTCCCCGGCCAGCGCGGCAGTTGTGCGGCGAAACCGGCGACGGCGCCGCGACGGGCCTGCTCGGCGATGCGCAGCACCTGTGCACCTTGATGCTTTGCCGTGGCGGCGCTGGCCAGCAGCAAGGGGCCGCTGCCGGCGATGACCAGCCGTTCGCCGCGCACCGGCAAGCCCCCTTTGATCAGCGCCTGCAACCCGCCGGCACCGGTCACGCCGGGAAGTGTCCAGCCGGGAAACGGCAGCAGCAGCTCACGGGCACCGGTGCAGAGGATCAAGCGTTCGTAGCTGATCTGCCAGCCGCGCTCGGCATCTTCCACCAGCAAGGTTTTATCCGCCGCGCAGGCGACCACGCGAGTACCGGCATGGCAGCGTACGTTGGCGTAGGTGTGCAGTTGCTCGCGCAGGCGTCGGGCGGCGCTGGGCAGGTTGGCCTGGGGGCCGTCACGCCAGATCTGCCCGCCGGGCAGCGGGTTGTCGTCCAACAGCACGATGCGTGCGCCGCTGCTGGCCGCGGCGAGGGCGGCGGCCATGCCAGCGGGGCCGGCACCGATGATCAGCAGGTCGGTGGTTTCGTTCATGGTCGGGTCTGCACCTGCATGCCATCGAGACACAGGGTCTGGCAGGCCAGGCGTCGACGACCGTCGATCAGCACCCGGCATTCCTGGCAGATGCCCATGCCGCACAACGGCGCACGGCGCTGGCCGCTGACCGAGGTGCGACTGCAACCATCCGCGCCCAACGCCAATGCCGCCGCGACGCTGGTGCCGTTGGCGACGGACAGTGGGCGGCCGTCCAAAAACAAGTCAGGCATGGGGACAATCCTCCTTGGCTAAGCGGATGCCTTGAGCACACCCAAAACCTGTGGCGAGGGAGCAAGCTCGCGCCGGGTCTGTAGGAGCTGCCGAGCGGAGCGAGGCTGCGATCTTTTCCCTGATAGCTCGAATCTCAAGCGAAAGATCAAAAGATCGCAGCCTTCGGCAGCTCCTACGGTGCCCAGCGCGAGCTTGCTCCCTCGCCACAGGGGATGTGTGTCGGGCTTCAGGCATAGGCCGGTTCTCCCAAAAAACGCTGCGGCAGGTAAGGCTGCGCGGCCAGTGGTGAGGTTTCGTCGAACAGCTGCGCCACCAGCAGGTCGGCCGTCGCCGGCGCGGTGGTGACGCCCAGGCCCTCGTGTCCCACCGCCAGCCACAGCCCTTTGCGCTGCGGATGTTGGCCCACCAGGGGTAAGCCGTCGGGGCTCGCCGCGCGAAAACCGGTCCAGGCCCTGATGCCGTTCAGATGCGCCAACCCTGGCAGGTATTCGACGGCGCGCTTGAGCATCTTCGCCAGCATCCAGCCTTCCACCTGCGGGTCAAGGGTGCCGAACTGCCGCGAGGCGCCAATGAACAATTGTCCGGTCGGGCGTGGTTGGATATTGCACGCCACCGACGGTCCGCTGGCGTTATGGGCGCTGGTGACATAGCCCAGTTCGACCAGGGTGTGGGTGACAGTGGCGAGGTAGCGGTCGGTGATCAGCAGGTGGCCTTTCTTCGGCACGATCGGCAGTTCCGGGCACAATTCAGTGGCCTGGATGCCATTGGCGAGAATCACCGCTTCGGCGCTCAACCAGCGACCGTCGTCGAGGCGCACGCGATGACCGTCGACTTCGCTGACCTGCGCCCGTTGCTGGCGAATGTTGGGCGCGTCCAGCATCCAGCGAGCGGCCGCCGGAGCGTAGAGGATGCCGTCGCCCTTGATCAGCAGCCCACCTTCCAGCCCCGGGCGCAGCTCGGGTTCACGCTGATGCAGCGCGGCGTGGCCGATCAGTTCGCAGGCTTCGCCATGGGCCAGCAGGTTCAGGTATTTGCTATGGGCCACCGCCATTTCTTCGGCATTGGCCGCCAGCCACAAGGTGCCGTTGTTGCGCCAGGCGCAGCCGTCGGGCAGGGCTGGGGCAAGCTCGCGCCAGCGTTGCAGGGAATATTGACTGAGGGCCAGTTCCGCCGGGTTGTCATCGAGCACCAGCAGGTGCCCCATGCCGGCCGCCGTGGCGCCGTGCCAACCGGCGTCCAGCACCAACACGTTGACGTTGCGTCGGGCCAACGCCTGGGCGCAGGCCGCACCGATGATGCCCGCGCCAATGATGATCACGTCGGCGACATGGCCCTCGCTCACGGACGAATGCCCCAGGCGAACGGGTCATCCGCTTCGATGATCAGTGTGGTTTCGGCGCTGATGTAGGCGCGACCGCGAATGGTCGGCACGATGCGCTCGCCCGAGCGCTCGTAGGAAGCCTCGAACTCGCTGCCAATGACACTGGCCTGGCGCCAGATCTGCCCGGGTTGCAGTTTTCCATCGGCCGCCAGGCACGCCAGTTTGGCGCTGGTGCCGGTGCCGCAAGGGGAGCGGTCATAGGCCTTGCCCGGGCAGAGCACGAAGTTGCGGCTGTCGGCTTGCGGGTCGTCGGCAAACAGTTCGATGTGGTCGATCAGGCCGCCGTCCTCGCCGCGAAAACCCTGTTGTTCCAAGGCTTGCTGCACGGCGTAGGTGTAGGCGGTCAACGCGTCGAGGTTATCGCCGGCCACGCGTTGGCCATGTTCGGCGACCAGGAAAAACCAATTGCCGCCCCAGGCCACGTCGCCCACCACCGGGCCGATGCCGGGCACCTCCAGGGCCAGGGCCTTGCGGTAACGGTAGGCCGGCACGTTGCGCACGCTGACCGAGCGGTCTTCGTGCAAAGTTGCCTGTACCGTGCCTACCGGGGTTTCGATGCTGTGCACGCCGGGGTCGATCCTGCCCAGGTGAGCCAGTGACGCCACCAGGCCGATGGTGCCGTGGCCGCACATGCCCAGGTAGCCGCTGTTATTGAAAAAGATCACGCCGGCACAGGCGCTGGGGTCCACCGGTTCACAGAGCAGCGCCCCCACCAGCACATCGCTGCCCCGGGGTTCGAGCACGCAGGCGCTGCGCCACGCATCATGTTCCGTGGCCAGGCGTTGCTTGCGCTCGGCCATGCTGCCCTGGCCCAGGTCAGGAAAACCGTCGGTGACCAGTCGGGTCGGTTCGCCGCCGGTATGGGAGTCGATCACGGTGATGCGTTTCATGGGAGGGCCACGTCCGTTCAGATGAGTGACGGCAAGCGTGGCCCGCGCCAGGGGGCGACGGCTTGATGGTTTTACCTGTCGCCGATGACGAAATCGGCACAGCGTTGGCCCATCAATGGCTGGAAGGCAGGAACTTGAACAAGGTCTCGCAGACCCCGGCGATGTGTTCGTCCAGCAGCGCCACGGCCTGCTCGACATCACCGGCGCGGCAGGCCTTGATGATTGCCCGGTGCTCGTGATCGGCACGGTCCTTGCCCGCCGAAAGGCTCATTTGCATGCGCAAGTAGCGCTCCAGCTTGTCGTGCACCGAGCGGATCAGGCTCACCATGAAGGGCCGTTGCGCCGGTTCGTAGAGGCAGGCATGCAGTTGCCAGTTCAGTTCGGCCCAGCGCCCGACGTCGTCTTCACCGATGAACTCCTGGCAGATGCTTTCGGCGCGGGCGAAGGTGGCTTCGGTCATGTTGGGAATCGCCAGGCGTAGCACTTTGTCTTCCAGGAGCATGCGCACCTCGAACATCTGCGCCAGCTCCGCCTCGGAAATGCGCGTCACCATCGCCCCGCGATTGCGCTGGAACATCACCAGGCCCTCGGCCTCCAGGCGCTTGAGGGCTTCGCGCACGGGGATCTTGCTGACGTTGAACTGCCGGGCGATATCATCCTGGCGAATCGGCTCGTCCTCGGCAAAATGCCCGGCCACGATGGCATCGCGCAGGTGGCGGGTGATGATTTCCGAGGTGGAAGGGGTGTTGCCCAGGTCAGGCAGGTTGAACTTGGATAAAGTCACGGCGGCGGGTCGTTCGGCTTAGGTGGGGATATGGTATACGACTTTGCCGAGCGCGGTCCTTGAAGCAGGCGATGAAGCCGTCAAGGATACGAAAACTGTGGCGAGGGGATTTATCCCCGCTGGGCTGCGCAGCAGCCCCCAAGATGAGCAGATCCTATCTGCCTGACACACCGCAATGTCAGGTTTTAGGGCTGCTGCGCAGCCCAGCGGGGCGGTGCGACGTTTCGCTAAATCCCCTCGCCACAAGGTTTTGTGTTCAGCCGTGGGACAGATGGGCCACATACGCCTGCGTCCGGACTATGCGCCATCCCGTGACAACCGCCCCCGCCAACAACGCCAGGCCAAACACGATCAACGCCACATCAGCGCCAAAAGCGTCAGCCAACAACCCGGTCACCACCACCGGGAGGCTGAACCCGACATAGGCGAACAGGAAGAACCCGGCGCTGACCCGGGCCTTTTCCGTGCCGGCCATGGCCGTGACGGCCGATAACCCGCCCAGGTACAGGAAGCCGTAGCAAGCGCTGCTGGCGCCCAGTGCTCCGAGCAACACGGCGAGCAGGGAGCCGGTGCTCGCGCCCCAGGCCAGCAACGCGTAGCTCGCAGGCAGGATCAACAAGCCCAAGCCCGTGGCCCTGGCCGGTTGCATGCGCCGAACCCAGGGCTGGAAGAGCAAGCCGCAACTGATGACCGTGAAGGTCGACAGGCCAGACCAACGCTGCAAGTCGTGGGTCGCCAGCACTGACGGCAATATGGCGATGACCAGGCCCGAGGTCGCCCAGGCCAATAGCATGGAAAAACTGTAGGGCAGGCTGCCGGCGGGAAACAACGGCAGGCGCAGCAATGGTGCGTCTTTGATGTTCAGCGCCGGGTCCGGTAACCGCCAGACCACGACGATCGCGATGGCAGCCAACATCAGCTGCAACCAGAAGCTGCCGGGCGTGGAGCTGTGATGGACGAACAGGAACAGACTGGTCAACGCCGCGCCCAGGCCAAAGCCCAGGGAGGTGCTGGCGGTGACCCGGTTGGCCGGCGAGCGGGGATCGCGGGTTGCCATGAGCTCGGCCATATAGGCGGTTGATGTGGCCGAGGCCAGCCCTGTGCCGATCCCCATCATCAGGCGCGCCACGCCCAGCGCCTCGAGGCTCGGCCAGAGCAGTGTCACCAGCGTCGCCAGCATCGACAGCCCGAGGGCGACCAGGATCAACGGCTTGCGTCCCACCCGGTCGGCCAGCCCACCGAATGCCAGCAGGACCGGCAGCACGCCCAGCACATAACCGGAAAACGCCACCGCCGTGGCACCGGCCCCGTAGCCGGACAACTGTGCGTAGGTGGTGTACAGCGGCGCCTGCAGGTTGACCGCGAGGGTGATCAGGCAAAGGCCGAAAGCCAGCCCCCAGGAATGTCGATGCGATGGGTTCAAGGGTGTTCCTTAAAGGGTGTGCATGAAGTCCCGGGGACTATCACTGCCGGGCACAGCGCAAACAAGGAACAGACCCAGGCCATTTGTGCTTAACTGTTCGCTAAAAATTCGAGAACACTTAGCCAAGAGTGCCAGCCGTGGACCTGAAGATTGATCGCAACGTTGCCGAGCCCGTGATCCGGCAACTCGTGACGCACCTCATGGGCTGGATCAACGCCCATGGCATCCGCCCCGGCGCGCGCATGCCGTCCATTCGCCAACTGGCCCGGGAAAACAGCCTGAGCCTGTCGAGCGTGATCAAGGCCTATGACCAACTGGTCGCCAGCGGGGTGCTCGAGTCTCGGCACGGTGCGGGCTTTTTTGTCGCGCAGCAGTTGGTCCGGCCCGTGGAGCCGGAGCCCGAAATGGATAACGCGCGGTGGCGGTTGTTCGACAATGAGTCGACGCAGCTCAAGCTTGGTTGTGGCTGGCTGCCCGACGCCTGGCGCGACGACACCGACCTGGGCCAGGCGATCCGCCAAGTGGTGCGCAGCGACAACCACGCGTTGTTCAACTACAGCACCCCGCTGGGCTCGCCTCATCTGCGCCTGCACCTTCAAAAGCGCCTGGGCCTGATCGATATTCATGTCGACCCGGCGCAAATCATCACCACCCAAGGTGCCAGCCAGGGCCTCGACCTGCTGGTGCGAACCTTGCTCAAGCCCGGTGACCTGGTGCTGGTGGAAAGCCCTGGCTACTACAACCTGTTCAATCTGCTGAAACTGCATGGGGTCCAGACCGTGGCGGTGCCAAGAACCGCGCAAGGCCCGGACATCGCCCGCCTGGAACAGCTTCTCGGCGAGCACAAACCCGCGTATTTCTTCATCAACAGCATGTACCAGAACCCCACTGGCACCAGCCTGGCGCCGAGCGTGGCCTATCGTCTGCTGCAACTGGCAACCGCCCATGACTTTCGCCTCATCGAGGATGACATCTACGCCGATTTCCAGAACGGTCCGACCTCACGCCTGGCCTCCCTGGATGCCCTGGACCGGGTGATCTACCTGGCGAGTTTTTCCAAGACACTGTCCAGTTCGCTGCGCATCGGTTACGTGGTCGCTCATCCCGAGATCATCCAGCGCCTGGCCGAAGTCAAGATGATTACCGGCATCGGTTGTTCGCTGCTGGCGGAAAACGTGGTGGCGACGTTGCTGGCCAACGGTGCTTATCGCAAGCTGATCCAGCGCTTGCGCCAGCGCCTGAACAAGCAGATGGCGAGCACGCTGCGCCAATTGGACCCGGCCCACTGGGAGGTATTTGCCGAGCCGATGGGGGGCCTGTTCGTCTGGGCCAGGCCGCGGTGGCTGGCGGCACAACGAGTGCAGCAGATCGCCCGGGAGCTGCAAATCCAGTTGTCCCAAGGCTCGACGTTCCTGCCCCAGGGCGAGGCGTGCGATTGGTTGCGGTTGAACGTGGCTTATACCCAGGATCATCGTGCGCAGGTGTTCTTCCAGCGGGTGGAGCAGGAGTCGATTGCGGCGGGTCAATAGGGTCGGGGGTGATTGTTCTGGCGCCATCGCGAGCAAGCTTTGTTCCCACAGGGTGAGGCAGGGGCCAACCACAAGACTTGTTCCCGCTGAAGATCCCTGTGGGAGCAAAGCTTGCTCGCGATGACGGACTGACCGGTCACAAAAAACGTCAGTGTTAATGGGAATAGATATCAAACGACAATGAGTTACTGTATCTTTCGCGACACATTTTTGTCAGCCTCCCGATGTGGGTGGCTTGTTTCCATTAGGATTGTGCATCGATGCGTCGGATTCTCGTTTCACTGTGTGTGCTCCAGGCTTATTCCATTCCCACCTGGGCCGAAGAGCCAATCCCTGCCAAGCCGGCCTCCCTTGAGTTGCAAGCCACGGATATCGTCGGTAACGCCGACTATGAATCAGCACAAGGTCCAGTGAAGGGCTATCACGCCACCCGTTCGGCCAGCGCCACCCGTACCGACACGGCGATCCATGAAACCCCGCAATCGATTTCCGTGGTGTCTCGCGACGTGGTCGAAGACCTCGGCGCTACGCGCCTGCAGGACGCCCTCGATTACGCCGGCGGGGTAGGCCGGGGCAACAACTTTGGCGGCCAGGGCCTGACCACCTTCACCGTACGCGGTTTCACCACCGGAGAGTTCTACCGCAACGGCTTCCCGATCAACCGTGGCTACCCGAACATGCCGGACGCCAACACCATCGAGCGGCTGGAAGTCCTGCGCGGCCCGGCCACCATGCTTTATGGCCGTGGCGACCCGGGCGGTACCTTCAACGTAGTGTCCAAGCAGCCGTTGGCCGAGCGCACGGTGACCCTGGGCAGCCAGGTCAGCGACCAGGGGATGCGTCGCGGTACGTTGGACGCCTCCGGTCCATTGGACGAGGAAGGGCGCCTGGCTTATCGTCTGAACGTGATCGGTGAGGGTGGTGACACGTTCCGCGACCACGTCGAGACCGAGCGCTACGGCATCGCGCCAGTGGTGAGCTGGCAGGTCAACGACACCACGCGCCTGACCTTCGAAGGCGATTTCATGCGCAACAATGCGCCGCTGGACCGTGGCTTGACCCATTACCCCGGCCAGCGCGGCACCGCGTCGCGCGATACGTTCTTCGGCGAAAAAGACGCCGGCAAGCTGCACAACGACAACAACATGCTGCAGGTGCGTTTCGAGCACATGCTCAACGACGACTGGACCCTGGCCGGCGGTACCCAATGGCTCGACGGCACCTTGCAGGGCAATGCCGTGGAGGGCAACAGAATCGGCGCCGATGGGCGTACCCTGAGTCGCAACTTCAACTACCGCAAGCTGGAATGGACCGACCGCGACACCCAGCTCAACCTCACCGGGCATTTTTCCACCGGCGGGTTCGAGCACACGTTGCTGACAGGCATCGAGTATGAGGACTACGACTACCAGTCCATCATCCAGCGTTCCTCCGGCGCCGCCGGTGCCTACCCGATCGATATCTTCGACCCGGTGCATGGCCAGCCACGCCCGGCGTTGACGCGCAAGCCCACCGATGACCAGGAAAACCTCAAGACGTTTGGTGTGTTCGTCCAGGATCAGGTGGCGCTGACTGAGCGCCTGAAGGTGTTGGCAGGGGCGCGTTTCGAGCATTTCGAGCATGAGTACGAATCCTTCGTCCCTCAGGCTCGGCCCGGTAGCCGTAACTGGGACAAGACTGAAAATGCCGTCACCCCACGCCTGGGGGTGATCTACGATCTGACCGATACCGTTGCGCTCTACGCCAACACCGCGCGCTCGTTCAAACCCAACACCGGAGCGAGTCGCCAGGGTCAGGGTGAGGGGTTTAAGCCGGAAGAGGGCAAGTCCTACGAAATGGGCGTCAAGTGGGAAGCGCTGGATCGCCAGTTGAGCGTTGACGCGGCGATCTACCAGATTGAAAAGCGCAACGTCCTCACGCCCGACCCGCTGGACGCCACCTTCAACGTGGCTGCCGGGGAAGTGCGCAGCCGTGGCTTTGACTTGAACGTGGCGGGCAATTTGACGCCAGAATGGCGCGTGATCGGTGGCTACGCGTATGTGGATGCCGAAGTGACCAAGGACATCAATATCCCGTCCGGCACCCGCCTGCTCAACGTGCCCAAGAACTCCTTCAGCCTGTTGAACGTCTACGAGTTCCAGGACGGTGGCCTCAAAGGTCTCGGCCTGGGCCTGGGCGCCAAGTACGTCGATGAGCGGGCCGGCAATACGGCGGCCAGCACCTTTACCATGGACAGCTACACCGTCGTGGACCTGCTCGGTTACTACAAGGTCAACGAGCGGATTCGCCTCAACCTGGACCTGAAGAACCTGTTTGACGCCGACTACGAAGAGGGTGCATTCGGTGGCGTCTATGCCTACCCAGGCGCCCCGCGAACCGTGCAGGCCGGCATCTCCTACACGCTCTGAGTTCCGCGTTTCATGAAAACCCCGAAGGTTCTGCCTTCGGGGTTTTTCTTTATTACCACTTGCCTCTCTACCACTTGCCTGTGCTCATCCCGCCGTCCACCGGCAGTATCGCGCCCGTCGTGAAATCGGCGCCCGCCAGGTACAACACCGCCTCGGCAATTTCCTCGACGGTGCCCACGCGACCGGCCGGGGCCAGGTTGTCGAGGAATTCGCGGTGAGCCGGGTCGTGCATGGGCGTGTCGATGATGCCGGGGGCGACCGCGTTGACCTTGATGTTGTGGGGCGACAGTTCCAGGGCCAGGGCGCGGGTCATCTGGTTGACGCCGCCCTTGATCAACACCGGCAGTGCTGCCGGCACCTGGATGTTCGGTTGCAGGGCCACGGCGGCTGAAATGTTGATGATGAAGCCTTGCTGGCGCCCGATCATGTGCGCCGCAGCGGCCTGGCTGGCGTAGACGAGGCCCTTGAGGTTGGTGTCCAGCAGCGCGTCCAGGTCTTGGGGGCTGTATTCGACGAAGGGTTTTGGCAGGAAGAAACCGGCGTTGTTCACCAACCCGTCAACGGCGCCAAACGCCTTGACGGCTTGAGTGATGAGGGCGGTTGAAGTAGCCGGGTCCGCGATGTCGCCGGCCACGCCGATGAAACCGGCCGGGTGGCCGAGCTCGGCGGCGGCAGCGTCCAGGCCGGACGAGGAGCGGGCATTGCCCACCACGTTATAATCCCGACCCAGGAACGCCTTGACCAAACCCAGGCCGATCCCGCTGGAAGCGCCGGTAATGATGACGGTTTTTTTGAGACTCATGATTGACTCCTGATCACATTGAGTTGAACCGGTGCGCCTGTGTCGGCGGTGGTTGAGCTCAGGGTATTGATGCCTCAGGGTTTGATAAATAAGGCTTCTGGTACTTGAGTTGATACGTCATGTAATCAATCTAAAATACCCATAAATCCCTGTGGGAGCGGGCTTGCTCGCGAAGGCGGTGTGCCAGT
>NZ_LHVH01000023.1 GCF_001269885.1 Pseudomonas kilonensis | reverse complement strand
GCCGCCAGGGACGCTCCGCGTTCCGCTTCTGGAAAGTGACGCAGAGCGTCACAGGATGCATGCCCACGCGGAGCGTGGGAACGATCGGGGCGCGGGGCCTGTGGAAGATCGTTCCTCACGCTCCGCGTGGGAATGCCGCCAGGGACGCTCCGCGTTCCGCTTCTGGAAAGTGACGCAGAGCGTCACGGGATGCATTCCCACGCAGAGCGTGGGAACGATCGGGTCGCGGGGGGCTGTGGAGATCGTTCCTCACGCTCCGCGTGGGAATGCCGCCAGGGACGCTCCGCGTTCCGCTTCTGGAAAGTGACGCAGAGCGTCACAGGATGCATGCCCACGCGGAGCGTGGGAACGATCAATTGTGCCGTCGCCGTCTCAACGGTTTAGCCTTCGAGCCCGCGTTGTTCGATCACGCCAAACACATCCGCCACATCCTGCACCAGGATCCGGGCGACGTTGGTGATGGTGTTGATGTCGCTCGATGCCGAATCACGCAGGCTGCTGCACGCCACCAAGGTCAGGTAATCGAGCGTGGCGTGCAGGCGTTCGCTGGCGCAAGCGTGGAGTTCGGGGAGTGGCGCTTGGGTGTCGATCAGCAGGACGGGGTGGGTGGTGGCGGTTTGGGTGAGAGGGGTGAAGCGGCTGGATGGTTGATTCGTTGTCATAAGGTTGCACTCATTCGATAGAAAGAATCGCCACCTTTTTGCTGCGAATCAAATGGGTGGCAGTTGCGCGAGGGTTCGCAGACCGAGGAACCAATCCAAAAACTCGGCAGACCCGAAAGTCTCCCGCGCACAACCGCCATAAAATGAACGCGGGCAAGTTTGCCTGAATTTCATTTGACGGTATTCAGATTTGTTCACGCGGGCTGCGAAACCCAGCCACCGGCCAAAGCCAGCGACGACCCAACTATAGAAGTCGATCCCAGCCCCCACAACCGACCTGTAGGACGCACGCCCCCCCTGTGGCGAGGGAGCTTGCTCCCGCTCGGCTGCGCAGCAGTCGCAAAACCGGCGCCTGCGGTGTGCCTGGCGAAATAAGGTGCCTGGTTTGGGGCCGCTTCGCAGCCCAGCGGGGACAAATCCCCTCGCCACAGAGGTAAATTCCTACGAGATTTTCGGACCGATTTTTGCCGCTACCACTGGAGTGCATGGCTTTCTGTGGGAGCAAAGCTTGCTCGCGATGCAGACACCTCGGTTCCCCGGAAGACCGCGTCGTCTTCATCGCGGGCAAACCTTGCTCCCACAGGAACAGGGCTCCCACAGGAGGCTTGCGGCGAGTATTTTCAGATTTTTCTAGCGACAGCCGCGAAAAAAAAGCCCTGATATCCTCCGCCAACAACTCAGGCAGCCTTGCGTTCAGCAGGCGGTGCCGAAGCTCCTCGAGGGCGCTGTCGGGGATGTCGATGGCGAAAGGCTCGATGAGCCTGCGTGTTTTCGTCCTGATTACCCAACATCTGAAAATGATAGGACATGGGTCGCAAAATCATCTTCTACCGGCCGAAATCCGCAGCGAAGGTAAAAGGCTGCGCCTTCCGGTGTATCCGTGGACAAACGCACCACACTGAAGTTTTGCGCTGCATACCCAAGAAGCCGCTGCACTAACGCTTTCCCCACATGTTGACCCCTTGCTGCACGCCAGACGTATACCCTACGCAGCCTGCCGATATCCGCCCCGGCATAGGGATCATTTGACAGGCCACCAATGGCAACCAGCTGCCCATTGCTGAAAGCTCCAAAAAGACCCTCCCCGGGTTGATCGAACCGATTGGAACCGTCTTTCCAATCAGCAATCAGGCGCGTGAGAAACCTGAAACCTTCCGTTATTGCCTGCGCTTCTAGCCGCAGAATTTCCGGGGGAAGTGCTGAGATCTGACGTATCGCGAGTTCATCCGTTGGTGTAATCATTGGAGATCCATCTGACTGAACAAATCGAGCATCAAAAACCGGCATCGATTCTAGATGTCGCGGCGGCTGCATCTTGCTGGATCTGAGAAAACAACCAATCAACAAAAACCTGCGTCTCAGCCACCGCATCCCTGGACACCCCGTAGTAATAGCGGGCTAACGGCAGGCGCAACGACGGCAGTGGACAGGTCAGGCGCCCGTTGGACAAATCCCTGCCCAGCAGCGAAACCGGACACAACGCTACGCCCAGCCCATCGACGGCGGCCTGCAGCACGAGGTGCATGTGATCGAATTGCAGGGTCGGCAGGTTGTTCAATGGCTCGATCCCTGCGTGTTCCGCCCAGTCTTGCCAATCGCTGCTGCGCGTCCTGCCCGACAACAAGGTGTGCCGGGCCAGGTCGTGGACGTTTTCCAATGGCACGCTGCGCAGCAACGACGGTGCGGCGACCAGCAGCAGGTCGTCTTCCAGCAGCACCGTGGGCTGTACATGGGGCGACCAGCCGGCGTGCCCGCGACGGATGACCACGTCGAACGTTTCCCGTGATGGATCGGGAGGCCGGGTGCTGGTGACGACGTCGGGCTTGATGTCTGGATGGCGCGCCATGAAGTCGGGCAATCGCGGGATCAGCCAACGCACCGCGAAGGAGGGGCGCACGTTGATGGTCACTTTGCGCTGGGCAGCGCTGCGCGTCAGTGCGCTGGCGGCGTTGGCGATCTGGGTCAGCGCCTCGCTGACCTGCTCGTAGAAAACCCGACCGGCCGGGGTGAGCAAGGACTGGCGGGTTCGACGTTCGATCAGCAGCACGCCCAAGCGCTCTTCGAGCAACTTTACGTGGCGGCTGACGGCGCTGTGGCTGACGTGCAGCTCTTCGGCGGCGCGGCTGAAACTCTGGTGGCGAGCGGCAGCGGCGAAGGCGCGGACGGCGTTCAACGGGGGGAGGTTGGTGATCATGTGTCTAATTTAGTCACATAGGCGCTGCAATTAAAGCGTTTGTCAGCGTCCCGGTGCCACGCCACCCTGAAGGCCACAGTAATTCGCCTTCAATGTGGAGTGATGCATGGCCGGTTACGGACTTTTTCTGATCCTGGCGACCCTGACGGTGCTCAGCCCGGGCCCCGGTGTGGTGCTGACGATTTCCAATGCCTTGCGCCATGGCTGGCGCGGCGCACTGCCGGGCATCTTCGGGATCGCGTCGGGCGCGTTTATCGTGGCGGGTATCTGCGCCAGCAGCTTGGGGTTGATCCTGGCCGCCTCGGCAACGGCCTTCACGCTTTTGAAATACATCGGCGCGCTGTACTTGTTGTACCTGGGCATCAAGATGTGGCGCACCCAACGCTTCGTGCCCGAACTCACGGTCACGTCCACGCGCCCGTGGCGGCGATTCGGCGAGGCGCTGTCGATCCAGTTGCTCAACCCCAAGGCCGGGTTTTTCTTCCTCGCCGTGTTCCCCCAATTCATCAAGCCGGCGGGTGACTACTACAGCCAGTTCTTCTTGCTGGTGTCGTCCTATAGCGTGCTTGTGGTGCTGGTGCATTGCGGTTATGCGCTGATGGCCAATGGCGCCAGGGGCTGGCTCTCGTCGAGCCAGGGCGCCAGGATTGTCGGCAAATTGTCGGGCATCACCTTCCTGGGGTTCGGCGTGCTGATGGCGTCTGCCAGCAAGTGACGAGTACAGGTCAGCGCCGCCCCGTCCGCGTACTCACGTCCACCCACACCGCCAGCACCAGAATGCTGCCTTTGACGATCATCTGCCAATAACTGTCGACGTCGAGCATGGACATGCCGTTGTCCAGGCTAGTGATGACCAGCGCGCCGAGGAGGGCGCCGTAGACCGTGCCGGAGCCGCCGCGCATGGAGGTGCCGCCGATGAAGCAGGCGGCGATGGCGTCGAGTTCGCCCATGTTGCCGGCCGAGGGTGAGCCAGCGGCCAGGCGTGCGGTGTTGACCACGCCGGCGAGGGCGCACATCACGCCCATGATGCCGAAGATCCACAGCTTCACCGCCTGTACGTTGATGCCGGACAGGCGCGTGGCTTCCATGTTGCTGCCCACCGAATAGACACGTCGGCCGAACACGGTCTGGCTGGTGACGTAGCTGAATACGCCCAGCAGGATCAGCAGGAGCAGCACCGGCACCGGGATGCCGTCGTAACTGTTGAGGGTATAGACGAACCCGGCCAGCACTGCGCCGATCACCACCACGCGCAAAACGTCGCGCACCAGGGAGTGGGCCGCGAGGCCATGGAGGGCACGGTTGCGCCGCTGTTTCCAGGTCAGGAACAGGGTCAGGGCGAACAACAGGATGCCGAGCCCGGTCCCGACCGTGTGCGGCAAGTAACCCTGGCCCACGTAGACCAGTTCCGGTGACACCGGGGCAATGGTGGTGCCGCCAGTGACTCCCAGCAGGACGCCGCGAAACGCGAGCATGCCACCCAGCCCGACGATGAACGATGGGATGCGCAGGTAGGCGGTCATGTAGCCGTTGCCCAAGCCGATCACCAAGCCGCACAGGGCCACCAGGCTCAGGTTCGCCAGCAGCGGGATGTGATAGACCACATCGAGAATCGCCGCCAGGCCACCCAATAGCCCAAGCAATGAGCCCACCGACAAATCGATTTCGCCACTGATGATCACCAGCACCATGCCGCAGGCAAGGATCCCGGTGATGGACATTTGCCGCAGCAGGTTGGAGAGGTTGCGCGGGGTCAAGAATCCGCCGTCGGTCTGCCAACTGAAGAACAGCCAGATCAGCGCCACGGCGATCACCAGCGCGAGCATTTTGTAGCGGGAAAACAGCTGTTTGACCTGATTCATCTACGCGGACTTCCGATCATTATTGTTATGGCCATCGGGATGGCTGAGCGCGGCGGCGAGCACCTGTTCCTGGGTCAGTTCGTGGTTGATGAAGTCGCCGCGCAACTGGCCTTCGCCGATCACGAGGACGCGGTCGGAAACCCCCAGCACCTCGGCCAACTCCGAGGACACCATGATGATCGACACGCCTTCGGCCGCCAGCGCGCCCATCAGCTTGTAGATCTCGTACTTGGCGCCGACGTCCACGCCGCGGGTGGGTTCATCGAGAATCAGCACGCGGGGTTTGGTCAGGAGCATTTTCGCCAGCACGGCTTTTTGCTGGTTGCCACCGGAGAGGCTGGTGATCGGCAGGAACGGGCTCGCGGTCTTGAGGTGCATGCGCGCGATTTCCTTGTCGATGCTGCCCAGTTCGGCTTCGGCGTCGATGCGGGTCAGTTTCGAATAATTGTCCAGCACCGCCAGGGTGATGTTCTGGCCCACGCCCAGGTCCGGAATGATGCCTTGGCGCTTGCGGTCCTCGGGGACCATGCACAGGCCGGCGCGGATTGACTTGAGCGGTGTGCGCGTGTCGATTTTTTGGCCGCCGAGCCAGACTTCACCTTCGTAGCGGCCGGGGTAGGCGCCGAACAGCGCTGACACCAGTTCCGTGCGGCCGGCGCCGACCAGCCCGGCGATGCCGAGGATTTCCCCACGCTTGAGAACGAATGAAATATCGTCGACCCGTTTGCGCCTGGGGTTGTCGACGTCGTAGCAGGTGACGTGGCGCGCCTCGAAAATCACCTCGCCGATGTCGTGGGGTTCGGTGGGGTAGAGGTTGCTCATTTCCCGTCCGACCATCTGGGTGATGATCTTCGGGATGCTCATGTCCGCCATGGCGGTGGTAGCGATGTGTTTGCCATCGCGGATCACCGAGATGGTGTCACACACGGCGGCCACTTCATCGAGCTTGTGGGAGATGTACACGCAAGCGACGCCCTTGGCCTTGAGGTCGCGGATGATGTCCAGCAGCACCTCGATTTCCGAACGAGTCAGGGCCGAGGAGGGCTCATCGAGGATCAACAGCCGCGCCTGCTTGTTCAGCGCCTTGGCGATTTCCACCAGTTGCTGGTAGCCACCGCCGTACTGCGAAACCGGCAGCGAGACGTTCATGTCCGGCACTTTGAGTTCACGCATCAGGGCTTCGGCGCGGTGGATCATCGCCGGGTAGTTCATGCGCCCGCCGGGCAGCGTGAGTTCGTGGCCCATGAAGATGTTTTCAGCCACCGACAGGTCGGGGACCAGGGTCAGCTCCTGGTGAATGATGACGATCCCGGCGGCTTCGGTTTCGCTGATGGACTGCGCCTTGAGCGGCTGGCCGTCCCAAAGAATCTCACCCTCCCAGGTGCCGTAGGGATAGACCGCCGACAGCACCTTCATCAGCGTGGATTTGCCGGCGCCGTTCTCACCGCACAGGCCGACACACTCACCCGGCCTGACCTTGATGTCGATGCCGTTCAGGGCTTTGACACCACCAAAGGTTTTGACGATGCCGTTCATTTGCAGCAGGTAGTCGGACATGGCAAGGACTCATGAAAAAGGGCTCACACATCAGCAGTGGGGCAGGTGTGACCTTGTGGGAGCGGGCTTGCTCGCGAAGGCGGTATGTCAGGCACCATCAATGTTGACTGGTGCACCGCTTTCGCGAGCAAGCCCGCTCCCACAGGTCTCCAGGGTTGCCCCCAAGTCACTGCCCGGCGATCTGCGCCTTGGTATAGAACCCGTCCTTTTCCAGCAGGTCGATGTTGTCCTTGGTCAACGGCGTGGGGGTGAGCAGGATGGTGTCGACTTTCTTGCTGCCATTGTCGTATTGCGAGCTGAAGGTCGGCTTCTCGTTGCGCGCCAGTTGCACCGAGAGCTTGGCGGCTTCGGAGGCGATCAGCTTCAGCGGCTTGTAGACGGTCATGGTCTGGGTGCCATCGATCACCCGCTTGACCGCTGCCAGGTCAGCGTCCTGGCCCGAGATCGGCACCTTGCCGGCCATTTTCTGGGCGGCCAGGGCCTGGATGGCGCCGCCGGCGGTGGCGTCGTTGGAGGCGACGATGCCATCGATCTTGTTGTTGTTCCGGGTCAGGGCGTTTTCCACGATGCTCAGGGCTTCCGTGGGGTTCCATTCCTTCACCCACTGCTGGCCGACAATCTTGATGTCGCCCTTGTCGATGGCCGGTTGCAGCACCTTCATCTGGCCTTCGCGCAGAACCTTGGCGTTGTTGTCCGTGGGCGCGCCACCGAGCAGGAAGTAGTTGCCCTTGGGCGCGGCCTTCAGCACGCCGCTGGCCTGCATCTCGCCGACCTTTTCGTTATCGAAGGAAATGTAGGCGTCGATATCGGCGTTGAGGATCAGTCGGTCGTAGGACACGACCTTGATCCCGGCCTTCTTGGCTTCGGCGACAGCGTTGGTCAGCACGGTGGCGTTGAATGGCACGATGACGATCACATCGACGCCGCGGGAGATCAGGTTTTCGATCTGCGAGATCTGCTTCTGCTCGTTGGCATCGGCGGACTGGACGAAGACCTTGGCGTCGAGTTTTTCCGCCGCCGCGACGAAGTAGTCACGGTCGCGCGACCAGCGTTCCAGGCGCAGGTCATCGATGGAAAAACCGATTTTCGGATGGGCCGCATCGGCCATGACCGGAAGCGAGAGCAGGGCGAGGGCGCCGGCGAGCAGGGTACGTTTGAATGTATTCATGTGGTGCGTCCTTTTATTGTTGTTTGAAAGACACTGCCTGACGATGAGCGTGATACCGGGTAGAACTGTAGAGCGTTGCAGCGCGCCGTGGGCACAGATTTGTCGCGCGAATGTAACAGCGCCTGTGCCCCGACGATTGCCCGTTGTCAGGGGTAGATGAAGCGATTGACCACGTTCTCGAGCATCTCCTGGCGACCGCTGACGGCTTGGGGATTCAGCTCGTTGGTGAAGGCATGCTCGGCCAGTGATTCAAGGCTGAAGTCACCGGCCAGTAGCGCTTTGCCAAACGGTTGCTGCCAGCCGGCATAGCGCTGGTCCTTGAACTGTTGCAACTGATCGTTCTGCACCATGGCCGCCGCGCGTTCCAGGGCGAGGGCGAGGACGTCCATGGCGGCGACGTGGCCGTGGAACAGGTCGATATCGTCCAGGCTCTGGCGCCGGACCTTGGAGTCGAAGTTGAACCCGCCATTGCCGAAGCCCCCGGCCTTGAGGATTTCATAGGTGGCCAGGGTCATTTCCTCGACGCTGTTGGGGAACTGGTCGGTGTCCCAGCCGTTCTGCGGATCGCCGCGGTTGGCGTCGATGCTGCCGAAGATGCCCAGGGAGACGGCCGTGGCGATCTCGTGATGGAAGCTGTGCCCGGCCAGGGTCGCGTGGTTGGCTTCGATGTTGACCTTGATCTCGTTTTCCAGGCCGAACTGTTGCAGGAAGCCGAACACCGTGGCGCTGTCGTAATCGTACTGGTGCTTGGTCGGTTCCTGGGGCTTGGGCTCGATCAGCAGGTCGCCCTTGAAGCCGATCTTGTGCTTGTGCTCGACCACCATGCGCATGAAGCGGCCCAGCTGTTCGCGCTCGCGTTTCAGGTCGGTGTTGAGCAGGGTTTCGTAACCTTCACGGCCGCCCCACAACACGTAGTTGGAGCCTTTGAGACGCTGGGTGGCGTTCATGGCGCTGAACACTTGGGCGGCGGCGCAGGCGAACACCTCCGGGTTCGGGTTACTGGCGGCACCGGCGGCAAAACGCGGGTTGCTGAAGCAGTTGGCGGTGCCCCACAACAGCTTGATCCCGGTCTCTTCCTGATGGCGCTCCAGGTGGTCGACCATCTGGGCGAAGTGTTCGCGGTACTCTTTGAGCGAAGAGCCTTCCGGGGCCACATCGGTGTCGTGGAAGCAGTAGTAGTCGATGCCCAGCTTGGAGAAGAACTCGAAGGCCGCTTCGGCCTTGCCGATGGCCACTTCCATGGGATCCCCGGCGTGCTGCCACGGGCGCTTGAAGGTACCGGCACCGAACACATCCGACCCCGGCCAGACGAAGGTGTGCCAGTAGCAGACCGCCATGCGCAGGTGCTCGCGCATGGGCTTGCCGAGCACCAGTTTGTTGGCGTCGTAGTGACGGAAGGCAAGCGGCGAATCGCTGGCGGGGCCCTCATAGCGAATCTTGTCGACAGCGGGGAAGTACGACATGGGCGAGTTCCTTTTTATTCTTGGCGGTGTCTCGATACTAACGCCGGCCCTGTGGCTGCTGATTATGAAAATCACCAACGAGCAGTTCGATTTTGAGTATTGAGGTTCGCTGCTTGCGCGCCTAGTCTGTGTGCATCGGCCCAGGGTTAAAGCAATGAAAACCGTCCCGCCCGTTCACCGCATTGCACTGTTGTTCAACGGCAGCAAGATCTACGACCGCGGCATCATCAGCGGTATCGGCAACTACCTGAGCAGCACGCGCGCGTCCTGGGACTTGTTCCTCGAGGAAGATTTTCTCTGTCGCTTGAAAGGCATCGAGCGCTGGCAGGGCGACGGGATCATCGCCGACTTCGACGACCCGCTGATCGGCGAGGCGCTGGCCGGGATCAAGCTGCCGGTGGTGGCGGTGGGCGGCTCCTATCAGGACGAACGCGCCTACCCCAAGGGCATTCCCTATGTCGCCACCGACAATGATGCGTTGATGACGTTGGCCTACGAGCACTTGATCGAGGCCGGCTTGACCCGCTTCGCCTGTTTCAGCCTGCCTGAGGCACAAGCCAATCGCTGGGCCCAGGAACGGGAAAAAGCCTTTCGCCGGCTGGTGCAGCGCGATGGCCTGCACGCCGAGGTCTATCGTGGCATGGGCACCAGCGCGCCGCTGTGGGACAGCGCCGTTGAACAGCAGATCGCCTGGTTGCAAAGCCTGCCCAAACCCATCGGTATCATCGCCGTCAGCGACGCCCGCGCCCGGCAGTTGCTGCAAGCCTGCCTGACCGCCGGGATCGCCGTGCCCGAGCAAGTGGCGTTGATCGGCATCGACAACGACCCCCTGACCCGCAGCCTGACACGGGTGCCGCTGAGTTCGGTGATCCAGGGCACCGAAACCATGGGTCGCACCGCCGCGCGCCTGCTCCATCAAATGCTGCACGGCATGCCGTCCACCGGCACGCAGATTCTGGTTCCGCCTGATGCGATCAACGTACAGGTGTCGAGCCTGCATCAACCGTTGGGCAACCCTTATGTCATGCAGGCACTGCTCTTCATCCGCCAATACGCCTGCCAGGGCATCAAGACGGCCCAGGTGGCGGCCTATGTGGGAGTGTCGCGCTCATCGCTGGAAGCGCACTTTCGCAAGGAGCGGGGTTGCAGCGTCCACGACGAAATCCTGCGCTTCAAACTGGCCGCCGCGGCCAACGGATTGGAAAACACCAACTCACCGATTGCCGACATCGCCCAGAACTGCGGCTTCAAATCGGCGCAATACCTGCACACCGTGTTTCGCCGCGAGTTCGGCTGCACCCCTCGGGAGTATCAGCAGGGAGCAAATGCGGCCACTCACTGACCCACGGCCGAACCGCTCCTGATGAGCTGACACACCACCCAATAGCTCTTGTGGCGAGGGGATTTATCCCCGCTGGGGCGCGAAGCGGCCCTGAAGCCTGGCACCCTGGTGTGTCAGACTAATTGAGTTGACGACCTGGGGCCGCTGCGCAGCCCAGCGGGGATAAATCCCCTCGCCACAAAAAACAGGTCTGCGCCTGATGAGTTGGCACACCAACGAACCGCTCTTGTGGCGAGGGGATTTATCCCCGCTGGGGCGCGAAGCGGCCCTGAAACCTGGCACCTTGGTGGGTCAGGCTAATTGAGTTGACGACCTGGGGCCGCTGCGCAGCCCAGCGGGGATAAATCCCCTCGCCACAAAAAACAGGTCTGCGCCTGATGAACTGACACACCACCCAATAGCTCTTGTGGCGAGGGGATTTATCCCCGCTGGGGCGCGAAGCGGCCCTGAAACCTGGCACCTTGGTGGGTCAGGCTAATTGAGTTGACGACATAGGGCCGCTGCGCAGCCCAGCGGGGATAAATCCCCTCGCCACAAAAAACAGGTCTGCGCCTGATGAACTGACACACCGACGAACCGCTCTTGTGGCGAGGGGATTTATCCCCGCTGGGGCGCGAAGCGGCCCTGAAGCCTGGCACCCTGGTGTGTCAGGCTAATTGAGTTGACGACCTGGGGCCGCTGCGCAGCCCAGCGGGGATAAATCCCCTCGCCACAAAAAACAGGTCTGCGCCTGATGAACTGACACACCAACGAACCGCTCTTGTGGCGAGGGGATTTATCCCCGCTGGGGCGCGAAGCGGCCCTGAAACCTGGCACCCTGGTGTGTCAGGCTAATTGAGTTGACGACATAGGGCCGCTGCGCAGCCCAGCGGGGATAAATCCCCTCGCCACAAAAAAACAGGTCTGCGCCTGATGAGTTGGCACACCACCGAACCGCTCTTGTGGCGAGGGAGCTTGGTCCCGCTGGGGCGCGAAGCGGCCCTGAAACCTGGCACCCTGGTGTGTCAGGCTAATTTGCTGCGCAGCCAGCGGGAGCAAGCTCCCTCGCCACAAAGGGACAGTGACCCACCACAAGGGGTACACCTCCGCGTCTTCCTTGTGGCAAGGTTGCGGGCTTCATCGAATATTTAGGGACGGATGGAATGACGCTCAGGGTGATGGTGGTCGGTGGGTATGGAAACTTCGGCAGTATCGTTTCCAGGCACCTGGTGGCGATGCCAGGCGTACAGTTGGTGATTTCCGGACGTGACGCCCAAAAACTGCAGCACAAAGTCGATGAGTTGAACGCTCAATCGGGCGCTGTGTGTGAAAGCTGGTGCGGCGACGCCATGGGCGCGGGCTTCAAATCTGTCCTGGGCTTGATGAACATCCAATGGGTCATCCATACCGGTGGCCCATTTCAAGGGCAGTCCTATGCCGTCGCCGAGAACTGCATCGACGCGGGCGTGAACTACTGCGACCTGTCCGATTCCAGGGCCTTCGTCACCGGTATTAGCGCACTCGACGCCCGGGCAAAACAGGCACGCGTCGCGGTCCTCAGTGGTTGCAGCTCAGTGCCGACGCTTTCGGCCGCCCTCATCGATCAGCAGCGGCATCGCTTTAAACGCATCGACACGATCGAACATGGTATTTCCTCTTCGGCCAAGATGCCGGGGTTGTCCACTGTCGAAGGCGTTCTGGCCTATGCAGGCAAGCCGATCAAGCAACTCCGGAATGGTCGGGTACATGAGGTCCTGGGATGGCAGGACCTGACGCTTCGTAGAATGCGTTATATGGGGACCCGGGTACTGGCCAATGTCGACGTGCCGGACATGGATATCTTTGCCAGCCGCTATGGTGCCCAGACCCTGAGCTTCAAGGCCGGCTCAGGCCTGAAGCTCGGCGGCATTGCCAACTACCTGCTGGCCCAGGCAATGCGGATGGGGATGGTACGTGACCATGCCCCTTGGGCCGCCAGGCTTCATCGGTGGGGGCTCTGGTTCGAACGATTTGGCGATGGCAAAAGCGCAATGTACATCGACGTCCATGGCATGGGGGCCAATGGCGAACCGTTGTCGATGAACGTGCAGCTCACCGCCATGAACGACAAGGGGCCGGAGATTCCCAGCTGCGCAGCCGTTGCCTTGGCGGCAAAAGTCGCCCAAGGGTATCGGCCCGAACCCGGTGCTCGGGCCTGCGTGGGTGAAATCACCGTCGACGAATACATGGCCGCCATCAACGATCCCGAAAACTTGAACCTGTCCGTTCACTTCTCTGAGGCGCAGGGCTGACAGATGCTCTATCTTTGCCTGAAGTACCTCCACATCATTGCTGCCATTTTCCTCTTCGGCTTCGGCATGGGGTCCTATCTTTACCTGATCGCGGCCAGCCGCACCGCCAACCCTCAGGTCATTGCCCACGTGGCCAGGACGGTCGTCCAGTTCGACACTTGGATTACCACGCCGGCGGGCTTTATTCAGATAGCGACGGGCTATCTGTTAATGAGACTGGCCGGACTTCCCCTGACCACGGAATGGATAATGACGTCGTTGATCATTTTCTTTTGCGTGGGGGCGCTGTGGCTTCCTGTGCTGGTGCTTCAGAAGCGTTTATACGTGATGGCTTCGAGCGCGGTTGGGGACGGGCAGGCGCTCGATGATCGATACTCATCCGTGTATCAGAAGTGGTTCTGGATGGGCGTTTTTGGATTCTTGGGGATGTTTGTCATTGTGCTGATCATGGTGACGAAGATGACGCCACCTCAGTGGATCGAGCTACTGACGGGCTAAGTACCGATCCGTTCCACCGGATTGCTCCCAGGCGTTGGAGCCTTCAAGAAACGCCGCTCATGATCCGGGCTCGGCAAAAGGCACACGTCGTATTTGCCAAACAGCCGATAACGATTCAGGGCAATGCGATCATAGGCCCAGTCCCGAAGCCTGCGGGGGACGTAGCGCAGCAGCTTCATCGGGCGCCAGGCCCAGGGCAGCAGGGCTACGACTTCAAAAATCGCCTCCGAACGCACCCAGTAATGCTGATCGCGAACCACGGCCATGGTGTCGAACTGCTGCAAGGGCAGGCCCGCCCAGGCAAGTAGGGCTTGCCCTTCGGGCGACTGTACGGAGGCCAATCGCACGCGTCGGGCGTGGTCATGGCGGATCAGGAATTTCGCCCAGCCATTGCATAGTTTACAAACGCCATCGAACAGGACCACTGTCTCGCCTGGCTTGAGCAAGGGCGCGGGTGAGGGGCGAGTTTGGGAGATGGGCATGAATGTGTGTCTACATGGCGCTTGGTTATCCGGATAATACGCGTGTTCCAGCGTCAAAGGGCGTCCCGAAGGGTTGCTCGACCATGATGATTTCAAAGGCATGATCCGATCCATGAGCGATGACATCTACAACCTGTTCACACGCTTCCAGACCCCCAATCCTGACATCGGCCCACGGGAGCGGGTGCCGATGCTTGCCCAGGAGCAGGCCTGGGCGCGTGAGCGTGCTGCCATGCATCGTTTCAGCTGGATCGTGGTGCTGGTGCCGCCGTTGTGCCTGGGCCCGGTGTTGCCGGGCATCGCGTTTCTGCTGGGGCTGCTGGTCTATCAAGGGTTATCCGCCCCAGGCGTCGACCTTGACCGAATCGTCGGGGATTCCCTTGGCTGGCTTGTGCTCGCCACTTTGCTGTTCATGGCTGCCTGGGTCCTGCATAACTACTTGCGCGATAAGCGCGACCCGACCAAGCGATATTGGCAATCGATGCCTGATCAAGGGCTGGTCGAGCTCGAACACCATACCCTGGTCTCCGGCATCTGCCTGTGGTCCAACGACTATGACCCGGATTGCAATACCCTCATGCAATGGTCCGACGGCAAGGTGAAGTACGTGCAAGACAGCGGTGTGTCGCAATGGATCCTGGCCAAGACCGCGGCGGGGCACTGGCTGGTGCTCAAGGAGGAGTTTTCGGGCGACTTCAGCTACGGGCGGGTAGGGCAAATGCCTGCACCGGACAAGCGGCTGCAACCCCTCCAGCATCTGGCGATTGCTTTCGCCCCCGGCACGAACCTGCAGTTGGGCCGACGTTTCGACGGTGCGCCGATGCCGTTGGTGGAGACGCCGTACTGGCTGTCTGCCGATGAACTCAAGCGCCTGGACGAGGCCGCTCATCACTGGAATTTTTTACCGCCGAACCGCTATGGGGTGGTCAATGCCGAGGATGCCGCGTGGGTGCAACGGTTGCTGAACAGGGCGCAAGCGAGCGTTGGGCCTGTAGGAGCTGTCGAGCGAAGCGAGGCTGCGATCTTTCCCAGACATTTGAGCCACAAGTGAAAAGATCGCAGCCTTCGGCAGCTCCTACAGCGCAGCCCAGCGGGAGCAAGCTGAAGCGAGCACATTCCTGGAAGTCCGGCCTGTCCTTGGCCGGGTGCTAAAGCCACGTATCCACCACCCGCCGATCCAGTTCCTCCCAATCCGCCATGCCCAGTACCCGAGTGGTGTTCAACCCGCGCAAATAACCGCGCAGTTGATTGGCCGTGGCGCGCCTGAGCTCCGGGTCGGGTTCGGTGCCGCTCAACAGCACGCTTTCGTACTGGATCAGGTAGTCCGCCACCCGCTCACGGAAGTCGGGCAATACCGCGTCGCGAATCAGATCAAACGTTCTCATGGCTATACCTCATCAATCTTTCTCGGCTTGCAACTATTGCTAGGAGTAATAGTGACCATTACCAAATGCAAGTTCTGCTTTGCCGGCAATCATTGGAAAATCAGCGCCATCGAACACGCAGCCCATTTTTTTATTTTCAGGACCCGACCCATGCGCCCTTTATTTTTGCTTGCCCTGGCGTTTTCCCCGTTGTTGCTGGCCGGTTGTGCCTCGGCGCCGAACGACCCGACCTTGACCTTGCAGACCAGCAAGACGCCGGCTCAATACGCTGAATGCGTCGTACCGAAATTGCAGGGCAATGCCTTGAACCCGATGGTCTCGCAGACCCAGCGCAGTTACCGCATCGTGGTGCCGAGCAAAGTCTCGGCAGATAACGTGCTGGAAGCCTACAAGGCTGGCAGCGGCGGCAAGGTGTTCATCTACGAGCGACATTTGCTGGCCTCCAACCTCTTGCCTTCGAGTTTTGAACGCGCCGCACAGGAATGCATCTGACCGGCCCGTAACGTTTTTCACTGTGCTCCTTTGGTTGGCCGCAACCAACCAATTCCCTTGCCCCGCACCGTCCTCGGTCGCGGGGCTTTTTTTGCCTGCCGGTTTCAGGTTGGCCCATCATCCGCCCGGATGAACGCGATGAACGCTTTCAGGGCCGGTGGCACATGGCGTCGGCTGGGGTAGTAGAGAAAAAACCGGCTTGGCGGTGCTTTCCATTGCGCAAGCAGTTCCGTGAGCAGCCCATTGCGGATGTCATCGCGCACCAGCTCCTCGTAGACGTAGGCAATCCCGGCGCCATCTTTTGCGGCCTGGATCATCAGCGCATCGTCTTCAAGAATGAGCGGGCCGGTGACGGACAAGCGCATCGGTTGCCCTTCTGCCTGATACTCCCAGGCATAGAGTTTGCCGCTGGGAAAACGTCGGGCGATACAGGCATGGTCGAGCAAGTCCCGTGGAGCCTGGACCATCCCCTTTGCGGCCAGGTAAGCCTGTGAAGCGACGGTCACGAACGATTGAGGAGGGCCGACAGGAACGGCAATCATGTCGCCGGCCAGGCTTTCGCCAAAACGCACGCCAGCGTCAAACCCGCCGTTCACGATGTCGGTCAAGCCATCATCGGTGACCAGGTCCAGTTGAATACGTGGATACCTGGCCACGAATGGCGCGAGCACTTTCGCAAACACCGCACGCGCCGCCGGACGCGCCACGTTGAGGCGAAGCTTGCCGGCCGGCACTTCCTGCATTGAGGTCAGTTGCGCCAGCGCATCGGCAACCTGCTGCAGGGTCGGGGCCAGCGTTGCCAATAACTGGTGGCCGGCCTCGGTCGGGGTCACGCTGCGCGTGGTGCGGTTGAGCAGCCTGACACCCAGGCGCGCTTCCAGTGCACGCATGGCGTGGCTCAGTGCCGAGGCCGAAACGCCGCGCTCGTCGGCGGCCTTGCGAAAGCTGCGATGGCGAGCGACGGCGGCAAAGGCATCCAGTTCGGAAAGATCGGGGTGCTGACTCATGAGTACTGTTCAGTAGTTCAAATACGATTACCCATCTTATCGTCATGAGATCGCTCGCGGATACTGGCCCACATCATCTGTGGAGAACTCGCAATGCAAAAGAATCGTCTTGGATCATCGGATTTTCTGATTTCGCCCATTGGCCTGGGAACCTGGGCCATTGCTGGCACCGGCTGGGAATACAGTTGGGGCGCGCAGGATGACGAGGACAGCCTGGGCGCCCTTGAATATGCCGTCGAACGCGGTGTGAACTGGATCGATACGGCGGCGGTTTATGGTTTGGGTCACGCCGAGCAACTGGTTGGGCAACTGTTGCGTCGGGTGCCAGCTTCACGGCGACCGTTGGTGTTCACCAAGGGCAGTCTGGTCTGGGACCCGGTCACCAAAGCGATCTCGCACTCGCTGGCGCCTCAATCGCTGCTCGCCGAGGTCGAGGCAAGCTTGCGCCGGCTGCAAGTCGAAACCATCGATCTTTATCAGATCCACTGGCCGGCCTTTCCTGCAGATGGCAGCAGCGAAGGAATCGAGAGTGCGCTTTCGGCGTTGGCCACCGCCCGCGAACAGGGAAAAATTCGCGCTATCGGCGTCTCCAATTTCGATGTCGCGCAACTCCAGCGGGCCCAGGCGGTGACCGAGATCGTCTCTCTCCAACCGCCTTATTCCGCCCTGATGCGAGACATCGAGAAGGACGTCCTGCCATTTTGCGAGGAGGTGGCAATGGGGGTCTTGGCCTATTCCACCCTTCAATCGGGACTGCTTTCCGGGAGCATGACGCGCGAGCGCATCGCCCAATTGCCCGATGACGATTGGCGCAAGGCCCGAAGCGCGGACTTCCAAGAGCCTCGCTTGAGCGCGAACCTGGCGCTGGTCGAGGTCTTGGCCGGTATCGGTGAACGACATGGGGTGAGCGCGGCGGCAGTGGCCATCGCCTGGGTGCTGCGCAAGCCAGTGGTGACCGGTGCCATCGTCGGTGCCCGTCGTCCCGGGCAGGTCGATGGACTGATTGCCGGCGCACAGCTGCGCCTCAGTGCCGAGGAAATCGATGAGATTCAACCTTTCCTGCCCTTGGGTATGGGCACGAATGTCCCTGGGGCCGCTTGACCTCTGACGTTTGGCAGCCCGCTTGAACAAGCGGGTTTGACGCCTCGCTGCATAACCGGCACTATTTGCTCGTTTGTGATCATTAGTGCTCGTTTATGCAGGTTGTAGCATCATGACTTCTCCTCACGAAGCGTTCCCCGGCGAACGCCAGCAATTGATCAGCCAGCGTCTTGCCCGGTATGGCCGGGTGATCGCGGCCGACTTGGCCAGCGAATTCAATGTGTCCGAGCACTCGATACGGCGTGATCTGGGCGCATTGGCAGCGGCGGGGGTGTGCAAGCGCGTTTATGGCGGCGCGATACTCTTGCCCGCTGTCGAAGGGTCGTTGGACGTACGCGTACGCAAAGACCCGGCGCGCAAGGGCAGTCTCGGCCAAGCGGCCGCGGCACTGCTGCGCGCGGGCCAGCACGTCTTCATCGACGCCGGGTCAACCAACCTGGCCGTGGCCTGCGCCATCGATCCGCAACTTCAGTTGACCCTCACCACCAATTCGCCGTTGATTGCGGTTCAGTTGATGAAGCTGCCCCGCGCTGAGGTCATTCTGCTGGGTGGCCGCTTGAGTCCAAACGCGGGGGGTGTGATCGGGCTGACGGCTGTCCAGCAATTGCGCCAATTCAGTTTCGACGTGTGTGTCCTCGGCGCCTGCGCCATCGATCCGGACAATGGCGTCACGGCGTTCGGCCTGGATGACGCGGAGTTCAAGCGCGCGGTGGTCGCGGCAAGCGGGCAGGTGATTGCGGCGGTGACCAATGAGAAGCTCTCCAGCGTTGCCCACTATCAGGTGGCCTCCTGCGAAGAGGTCGCCACCCTGGTGGTGGAGCACGATGCGCCCCGGGAGCGACTCGAACCTTTCTTCGGCCGGGTGACCAACGTCGTGACGGCAGCCAGTGAGCCGCGGCACAGCTGAGGTCTTTGCTGCACGGCTGTTGCCCAATTGCGCAGGACAATCGTATAGAGACTGCACGGCCCCCATTGTCCGCCGGGCGATTTGCGTCTAGTTTGCTGGCCGATCACAAGTACAAAAATCAGGAGTCATCGATGCAACCGATTCGTCTCGGGCTGGTGGGCTACGGCAAAATTGCCCAGGATCAACACGTTCCTGCCATCCACGCCAACCCTGCGTTCCAACTGGTGGCTGTCGCCACGCAAGGGCAGCCTTGCGCCGGGGTGGAGAACTTCCGGTCCCTGGGCGAGTTGCTCGAAAGCGGTCCGCAGGTCGATGCCATTGCGTTTTGCACACCGCCACAAGGTCGCTTCGCCCTGGTGCAACAGGCGCTGGCGGCAGGCAAACACGTGTTGGTGGAAAAACCGCCGTGCGCGACCCTGGGGGAGGCGATGGCGTTGGTGGAGCAGGTCCGCGAGCAAGGCGTCAGTGGCCTGTTCGCCTGGCATTCGCGTTACGCCCCGGGCATCGAAGCCGCCCGTGACTGGCTGGCGAGTCGCACCTTGCAGAGCGTGCAGATCGACTGGAAGGAAGACGTGCGCAAGTGGCACCCCGGCCAGGCATGGATCTGGCAACCCGGCGGCTTGGGTGTGTTCGATCCGGGTATCAATGCCTTGTCGATAGTGACCCATCTGCTGGCGTTGCCGCTGTTCGTGGAGTCCGCCGAGTTGCGCGTGCCGGACAACTGCCAGTCGCCGATTGCCGCCAGCATCAAGATGGCCGACGCGCGCCACCTCGATATTCGTGCGGAATTTGATTTCGACCATGGTCATGACGAGCTCTGGAGCATCGAGATTCGCTGCACCGAAGGCGTCCTGCGCCTGGACAACGGCGGTGCACTGTTGAGCATCGACGGCGTGGGCCAGGCTGTTTCCGAGGAAGGCGAGTACGCAGCGGTGTATCGACATTTTCAACAACTGATTGCCGAGCAAACCAGCGACATGGACCTGCAGCCGCTGCGGTTGGTCGCGGACAGCTTTTTTGTCGGCAGCCGGACGGCGGTCGAGCCGTTCTACGATTAATCCAGGGAATTGCAGTTGAACGAACAGACCTTGTCCATGCGCCTGGAGCGCGTGGCGGCGCATATGCCGGCGGGCGCGCGACTGGCCGATATCGGCTCGGATCACGCTTACCTGCCGGTGGCCTTGCTGCGCCGTGGCGCCATCGTGATGGCGGTGGCTGGCGAGGTGGCGCTGACGCCGTTTCGCGCCGCCGAACGCACCGTTGGCGAGAATGGCCTGGAACAGCAGATCAGCGTGCGCCTGGCCAATGGCCTGGCGGCGATCGAGCCGGAAGACGGGATCACGGCGATCAGCCTCTGTGGCATGGGCGGCGAGACGATCCGCGACATCCTGGACAGCGGCAAAGCGCGGTTGAGCGCTCAGGAGCGCCTGATCCTGCAACCCAATGGCGGTGAACAACCGCTGCGCCAATGGCTGATGGAGAACGACTACCGCATCCTCTGCGAGGAAGTGCTGCGGGAAAACCGTTTCTACTACGAGATCATCGTCGCCGAGCGCGCCGGGCCGGTGACGTACACGGCCGAGGAGCTGTACTTCGGCCCGCTGCAGCTGCAAGCCCGCACCCCGATCTTCCTGGCCAAGTGGCAGCGCCTGCTGCGCCAGAAGCAAAAGACCCTCACCAGCTTCGCCAAGGCGCGGCAAGCCGTGCCGGAAGAGAAGCTGCAAGAGGTTGCTCGGCAGGTCCGGTGGATCAGCGAGCTGTTGGCCGCCTGAGACCTTGTGGTGAGGGAGCTTGCTTTCGCTGGGCTGCGTAGCAGCCCCCCGTTGGTGAACGCTGCATTCAGAGCACCGAGACCGATGCCTGCGCCAGGATCGTCTCCTCGATCAGCGCGGCGACTTCCTTTGCCCCGAAGCAGCGAAACTTGATGCACTGCTCGTCAGTGTCCAGTCGGACGATATGGGTGATAAGACTCTTTTCGAATCTGACATTTCGGATCGATGCCAATGGGACCTCAATATCCAGGGTTCCATCTTGGGCAATTCGATTCATCCAATTGGCGTTCAAGTGAATCGTGGTCGGGGTCAGCAGCATCTTCCCGCCTACCCAAAGTCCCCCGTGTTTTTCCTTGAATTTCTTCAGTGCCTTGCCCAGCACACCCGCATCGCCAGCCCCAGCGATAGTAAAAAAAGCCTCGGCGTTGTCTTGATTCAACTCAGCGTCGACCACCAGAAAACCGACCCCCTTGGACTTCACAATTTTTTCCAGCATCTACGCATTTCCTTGAAGTATTGATGTTCCATTTCGACAGGCATTACGACGATTGTCGCTAATGTCCCCGCCTTGTCATTACCTACTGACCGACCACTGAATAGTGTTTGATACGACACGCATACGAGTTACCGTCGCCTTTACAAACGCCATCCAGGTAGCGGTAGTCCACTCGTACCGACTGCCCTTTGCCGGGCCATTGTCGGCGGGGCAGTGTGGCTTGGTAGTCCGGGGTTTCCGGGGTGAAGGTGAGCGATGAGCCTTGTGCAGGACACTCCACCGAGGCGGATTTCGGCCGGGCTTTCACGATCTGCGCCTGAAGCTGCGGATAGGGTTGTTTCAGGACCTCGACGATACGCAGCTCCATATGGCAGATCTGCCACGTCGAGGCCTGGACGGGCTCGCACAGGAAGGGGAGCGTCAAGGCAAGCAGTCCGAGGCACGCTGCGTGAGTGTTCATGGTTACCCTTGTTTGAGGTGCTGGCGTTCGCGAAATCATCGTCTGGTATTGCACCTTTGCCTGATTCAACCGTAAAGCCCCATCAGCGAGAAAGACTTGTCAGTGGTCAGTGCGACAATTTCGGCCAGCGAATGCAGGAGCACCGGCACCAGCAGGCCACCGCTGACCACTCTCGCAACAGCGAATACGCCTCCACAGGCGAAGATCAGCGCGACAGTCATCCAATTCCCGTATTGGATGTGCATGCTGGCGAACACGGCTGACGTGACGATGATCGCGATCCATGTCCAGGCACGGCTGTTCTCGTAGGGGAACAGCCGGAGCATGTAATGGCGGAAAAACAACTCTTCAGCGATGGGCGGCAGCACGATCAGCGAGGCGATCTTGATCGTGGCCTGCCAACCGTTGAGCCCCTCCAGGAGCTCGGCCATGAACACTTCTCGCGGCAACCCCAGCACGAATATGGCGACCCCGAAAAGCAGGTAGGCCCCAATGATGCCAAGCGCCCCCCACCGCAGGGGGTTGCGTATGGAATGACCACGCCATTGGGTGCGCGCATCGGCACGGTATTGCAAGGCGAAGAGGGCGAGGAGAACGAGCGCGGTGATACCGGAGGTTGTCGTGAACGCCAGGTAGGCCTGCATGTCTGCGGGTACGAAAAGGACCTCGGGCACTGCTGCCAGGAAGACGACCAGGGTGGCAAGCGCAAACATCCCGAGTCGGGGAAAAAAGCGGTAGGGCGATAAAGTGGAGGCGGATGCCAACTCAGAGGCGGTACACAGATTCGTCACAGTCACTCCATGAGTGCAAGGAAAAAGGCATGATGCCAGTGTTTTGATCTTCTGGGATGAGCGCCTATCGACTTTGTGGACGGCCTGCTCAGGAATGCCCCCCAACCGGTTTCGTCGTACTCAACCGCGGCGCTGCCGAATGACGAATCACACTAAGAATAGCCAGCGTCGCAACCACCAACCCAGGAGACGTCGCCAGCAATACGGCCGTGGTCCCGCCCCCGGCCGCCAGGATCTGCCCGGCGGCCAGAGGCCCGGCCACCGACCCCAGGCGTCCGATGGCCACTGCTGCACCAACCCCCGTCGCACGGATGGCCGTAGGGTAGGAGGGCGGTGCCAGGGCATAGAGGACCAATTGCGCGGCCATGACGAACAACCCGGCGGCGAACCCGGCAATGGCCATCGGCACGATGCCGACGGACAACCCGACCCCGGCCAGGGCGCTCAGCAGGCCGGCATAGACGAACAGCACCACCTTGATGCCGTTGCAGCGGTCCAACAACAGGCCGCCGAGCAACGAGCCAAGCGCTCCGCCGATGTTGAACAGCATCTGCACCAGGCCAGCCTGGGGTTTGCTGAAGCCTTGTTCCAGCAGCAACGACGGTAGCCAGTTGAGCAACATGTACATCACCGTCAAGGTGAAGAAATAACTCAGCCACAGCGCCATGGTGGTACGGCCGCGACCTTCACCGAACAGCGCCTGGGCGGTGGAATCGCGCGATGAACCACCATCCTGCGCCTGGCGAAAGGCGCTGGACTCGGGGAGCCACAAGAGCATCAGCGGGACCACCAGCAAGGGCGCCAACCCACCGATGAAAAACGTCATCTGCCAGTGTTCGCCAAACAACATGGCGACCACTGCCGCCAATGCACCACCCAACGGCACGCCCGCATACATCACGCTGATGGCCGTGCCCCGGCGCTGCTCGCCCACGGCTTCGGCGCACAGGGCGATGAGGTTGGGCAGGGCGGCGCCCAGGCCCAGGCCGGTCATGAAGCGCACCAGCAAGAGGCTGGAGAAGTGTTCGACATAAGCGGTGCTGAGGGAAAACACGCCGAACAGCAAGACCGCGGCGACGAGGATTTTCTTGCGACCGATGCGATCCGCGATCCAGCCACCGAAGAACGCACCTGGCAACAGCCCGATGATCCCGGCGCTGAATACCCAGCCCATCATCTTCGGGTCGAGGGCAAACGTCTGTCGCAGCCCAGCGGCTGCGGTACCGGCTGACTGCAGGTCGAAACCCTCGATCAATGCAACGATGAAACACAAGGCGATGGTCAGCGTCGCACGACGCGCCGGCTGGTTCATGGCAAATCCTCTTATTGTTTTTGTGAGGGAACACCGGCTCGGAGGAAAACCGGCGGGTGCATTTAAGATTAACAAAGCTAACTAAAAAATGAAGGCGGCCAAAGGGAATTCAATAACGGACCAGATCATTAAGAAAATCAGCGGTTTGGCGAGAATCTTCAGGTTAATTGATAAATTAGTTAATGATATTAATGTTCGATTATCGGCCATTGTTGATTGACGAAGCACCCGTGCGGTTTCCATTCTTGGTTCCCTCGGCCCCCATCACCAAGGCTGGGCCGAACAAAACAACAACAATAAGTGGATATCGAACATGCCAAACCTTGCCCGGGCCGCCCTGACGGTGCGCCCTGTTTCATCGCTCGTTCATCTGCTGGCCTGTCTCGGGCTGAGCCTGGGGGCTCCCACCTTGCGGGCGGAGGGCTTCATCGACGACAGCCACGGTACCCTGACCCTGCGCAATTACTACATGGACCGCGACTACAAGGACGACGGCGCCAAGACCGCGGCCAGGGAGTGGGCTCAAGGTGTGTTCATGAACGTCGAGTCGGGGTTTACCCCAGGCACGGTCGGGTTCGGCCTCGACGTGAGGGGATTGCTGGGCATCAAGCTCGACTCGTCGCCGGACCGAAGCGGCACCGAACTGTTGCCGGTGTCGAGCAGCGATAAGCGCGCGGCGGATGAGTATTCGCGCCTGGGCGTGACCGGCAAGCTGCGTTTTGCGCAAACCACAGTGAAGACCGGCGATGTGTCGATCTTCCTGCCGTTTGCCTTTGCCAGCCCGTCGCGGCTGCTGCCGCAGACCTTTCGCGGGACGACCCTCAGTTCCAAGGACATCGACGGTTTGACGTTGAACACCGGTTATATCGATCGCATCGCCCGGCGCGATTCCACCGACTACCAAGCGATGAGCATCGCCTCGCCCAACCGTCGTTTCAACGGTGCGGCGACTTCTTCCCACATGGCGTACGTGGGCGGTGACTACCAGGTCAACAAAGACCTCAGCCTGCGGGCTTATCACGCCGAAGTGGCGGACTTGTACCAACAGGACACCCTGGCGTTGTTGCATAACCTGCCCTTGGGCGACGGCGTCCTGACCACCGACCTGCGCAGTTTTTTCAGCGACGAAGACGGTGCGGCCAAGGCTGGAAAGGTGGATAACCGCAATGTCTCGGCGCTGGTCGGCTATCGCCTGGGCGGCCATCGCGTGAGCCTGGGCTACATGCATGCCAGTGGCGATACGGCCACGCCTTATGTGTCCGGCACCGAGCTGATGGGCTTGAGCGAAATGACCATGAGCTCGGATTTCCTCAATGCCAAGGAACGCACCTGGCAGGCGATCCATGACTACGACTTTGCCGCCGTGGGCGTGCCGGGCCTGCGGAGTCGGCTGCGTTATGTGCGTGGCGATCACATCGAACTGGCGGCCCTCAATGCCGAGGATCGCAAGGAGCGCGAGTTCCAGATGGAGCTGGGGTACGTGATCCAGGGCGGCCCGCTGAAAAACGTCGGGCTGCTGGCACGCAAATCGATCTATCGCAATAATTTCCCGGGCACCGCGGCATTTCGCGACGAGAACCAGACCCGGTTCCTGGTGACGTACAGCGTGCCGATCTGGTGAGTTTCGAGGTGCCTGGCTAGCTCTTGTGGGAGCAAGGCTTGCCCGCGATGAACGCACTGCGGTTTTTCAGAAATCGAGGTGCCTTCGTCGCGAGCAAGCTTTGCTCCCACATAGCGGGAGCAAGCTCCCTCGCCACAGGGGAGCGGTGTCCTTTATTGGTAAACCTTCTTCAACAACCGCAGCAACTCCTCACGCTCAGCCCCTGAGAGGGTCGCCGTGGAGTCGAGGTCGCTCTGCGCGGCGATTTGCTTGAGTTCCTTGAGCAACGTTTCGCCGGTCTTGCTCAGGAAAATCCCGTAGGAGCGTTTATCCGGCTTGCAGCGCACGCGCACGGCCAGGGCCCGGCTTTCCAGTTTGTTGAGCAGCGGCACCACTTGCGGCGGTTCGATCGTCAGGGCCTTGGCCAGGTCGGCCTGCATCAGGCCTGGATTCTGGTCGATGATCGCCAGGGCCGAAAACTGGGCAGGGCGCAGATCGTGGACGGCCAGCCGGCCAATCAGGTTCTGGAACAGTTTCAACTGGGCGCGACGCAGGGCGTAACCGATCAGGTCGTCCAGCGCGGAGTCCAGCGGCGCTTGCGCGTCGGTACCGGCGGCCAGGGGCTCGGCGGGTTCGGCAAGCTTGGAAGACTTGGCCATCGAAGTGAACTTCCTCAAGGTAAGTGGTTAACAAGGCTATCCAGTTTGCCGGGGTTGCGGCGCCCTGGCTATGGGGTCGCGCATATTCGAGATTTGTAACCCTCGATCCAGGCCCGGAAAAATACAGATAAATCGATTAATAGTTAATTGACATAACTAATTTTCCGGTTTAGTTTTTGATCATCTTCAGCCAAGAACAAGAGAGCACGCATCATGAGCAATTACGAAGGTCGCTGGAAAACGGTCAAGGTCGAAATCGCGGAGGGCATCGCCTGGGTCATCCTCAATCGCCCGGAAAAACGCAACGCCATGAGCCCGACCCTCAACCGCGAGATGATCGACGTGCTCGAGACCTTGGAGCAGGATCCGGCCGCTGGCGTATTGGTGCTGACCGGGGCCGGTGATGCCTGGACCGCTGGCATGGACCTCAAGGAATATTTCCGCGAAGTGGATGCCGGGCCGGAAATCCTCCAGGAAAAAATCCGTCGTGAAGCGTCGCAATGGCAGTGGAAGCTGCTGCGCATGTACGCCAAGCCAACCATCGCCATGGTCAACGGCTGGTGCTTTGGTGGCGGTTTCAGCCCGCTGGTGGCGTGCGACCTGGCGATCTGCGCCGACGAAGCGACCTTCGGGCTCTCGGAAATCAACTGGGGCATCCCGCCGGGTAACCTCGTCAGTAAGGCCATGGCCGATACCGTGGGCCATCGCCAATCGCTGTACTACATCATGACCGGCAAGACCTTCGGCGGGCAGAAAGCCGCCGAGATGGGCCTGGTCAACGAAAGCGTGCCCCTGGCGCAACTGCGTGAAGTCACCGTGGAGCTGGCGCGCAACCTGCTGGAGAAGAATCCGGTGGTGCTGCGAGCCGCCAAGCATGGTTTCAAGCGCTGCCGCGAGCTGACCTGGGAGCAGAACGAGGATTACCTGTACGCCAAGCTCGACCAGTCGCGCCTGCTCGACACCGAAGGCGGCCGCGAGCAGGGCATGAAGCAGTTCCTGGACGACAAGAGCATCAAGCCTGGCTTGCAAACCTATAAGCGCTGAAACGACAGGCGAATGGCAGGCCGCATCCCGCTGTTCGCTGCGTCGCCCTGGCGCTACTGTTACACCGCTGCGATGTATTCCCGATAAAGACAATAAAGAGGAATCACCATGCTGGACGTGCCCCTGTTGATTGGCGGCCAGTCGTGCCCGGCCCGTGACGGCCGGACCTTCGAACGCTGCAACCCGGTGACCGGTGAGGTGGTGTCTCGCGTGGCCGCCGCCACCCTGGAAGATGCCGACGCCGCCGTGGCCGCAGCCCAAGCGGCGTTTCCCGCCTGGGCCGCGCTGGCACCCAACGAGCGCCGGACGCGGCTGTTGCGTGCCGCCGAGCAGTTGCAGGCCCGCAGCAGTGAATTCGTCGCTGCTGCCGGCGAGACCGGTGCCATGGCCAATTGGTACGGTTTCAACGTGCACCTGGCGGCGAACATGCTGCGCGAAGCCGCTTCCATGACCACCCAGATCAATGGCGAAATCATTCCTTCGGACGTGCCTGGCAGTTTCGCCATGGCCCTGCGTCAGCCTTGCGGCGTGGTACTGGGCATCGCCCCCTGGAATGCCCCGGTGATTCTCGCCACCCGCGCCATCGCCATGCCCCTGGCTTGCGGTAACACCGTGGTGCTCAAGGCTTCTGAAATAAGCCCGGCGGTGCACCGGCTGATCGGCCAGGTGTTGCAAGACGCCGGGCTGGGTGACGGTGTGGTCAACGTGATCTGTAACGCACCTGCCGATGCGCCGGCCATCGTCGAGCGGTTGATCGCCAACCCGGCGGTGCGCCGGGTCAATTTCACCGGTTCGACCCACGTCGGGCGCATCGTCGGCGAACTGTCGGCGCGCCACCTCAAACCCGCGTTGCTGGAGCTCGGTGGCAAGGCGCCGCTGCTGGTGCTGGACGATGCTGATCTGGACGCCGCGGTGCAAGCAGCGGCCTTCGGCGCCTACTTCAACCAGGGCCAGATCTGCATGTCCACCGAGCGACTGATCGTCGATGCCCGTGTGGCGGATGAGTTCATCGCCCGCTTGACCGCCAAGATCGCCACCCTGCGCGCCGGCGATCCGGCGGCCGGCGATTCGGTGCTGGGCTCGTTGGTTGACGTCAGTGCCGGCCAACGCATCAAGGGGCTGATCGACGATGCCCTGGCCAAAGGCGCAACACTGGTCACGGGGGGGCAGTTGGAGGGCAGCATCCTGCAACCGACCTTGCTCGACGGCGTCACTGCGCAGATGCGCCTGTACCGCGAAGAGTCCTTCGGGCCGGTGGCCGTGCTGCTGCGCGGTGACGGCGATGAAGAGCTGCTGCGCCTGGCCAACGATTCCGAGTTCGGCCTGTCGGCTGCCATCTTCAGTCGCGACACGAGTCGTGCTCTAGCCTTGGCCCAGCGGGTCGAGTCGGGCATTTGCCACATCAACGGGCCGACCGTGCATGATGAGGCGCAAATGCCCTTCGGCGGGGTCAAGTCCAGCGGTTACGGCAGCTTTGGCGGCAAGGCGTCCATCGAGCATTTCACCCAGCTGCGTTGGGTGACTTTGCAGAACGGTCCCCGGCATTACCCGATCTGAAACCCGTCGCATCGCGGGCGATCGAGCCTTGAAGGCCATCGCCCCGATGCAGGCCAGAATAACAATGACAAGGCCGCAGCCCCGTGCTGCCACGCTCCGCTCGCATCGCGACCCGAGTGTGCCTTGGTGGAGGAAATGTACGTGAGTTCCGAGTCCAGATCGTCCTCCCGACCCGAGGCCGGGCGGTATCGCCAGGTGTCGATTGGTCATCCTGCCGTCGAAGTCCGGGAAGAGCGTGGCATCTTGCACATGCGCTCCCTGGAACCCCTGGCCCCGCTGCCGGCGCGGTTGCTCGATCGCCTGGTGCACTGGGCCGAGGTGCGCCCAGAGCAGACGTTCATCGCGGCCCGTGAAGCCGGCGGTGACTGGCGTCGAGTCAGTTATGCGCAAATGCTCGACAGTGTCCGGGCCATCGCCCAAAGCCTGCTCGGTTACGGTTTGTCGGCTGAAAAACCCTTGGCGCTGCTCTCCGGCAACGACATCGAGCACCTGCAAATGGCCCTCGGCGCGATGTACGCCGGTATTCCCTATTGCCCGGTATCGCCAGCCTATTCATTGCTGTCCCAGGATTTCGCCAAGCTGCGCCACGTCTGCGATCTGTTGCAGCCGGGGCTGGTGTTTGTCAGTGAAGCCGCACCGTTCGAGCGGGCGATCACCGCCGTATTGCCAGCGGACGTGCCCTTGATCACGGTGCATGGCGAGATGGCCGGTCGGCCCAGGACAAGCTTCGCCAGCCTGCTGGCCCAACCCGGCTGCGTCGAAGCCGAGCAGGCGTTCGCCGCCACTGGCCCGGACAGCATCGCCAAGTTCCTGTTTACCTCAGGCTCCACCAAGCTGCCCAAGGCCGTGATCACCACCCAGCGTATGCTTTGCGCCAATCAGCAGATGCTGTTGCAGACCTTTCCGGTGTTCGGCGAGGTGCCGCCGGTGCTGGTGGACTGGCTGCCGTGGAACCACACGTTCGGCGGTAGCCACAACGTCGGCATCGTGCTGTACAACGGCGGCACGTTCTACCTGGACGACGGTAAACCCACTGCCCAGGGCTTCGCCGAAACCTTGCGCAACCTCAAGGAAATTTCACCGACCGCCTACCTGACCGTGCCCAAGGGCTGGGAGGAACTGGTCAACGCCCTGGAGCGGGATGGGGAGTTGCGCGAGCGCTTTTTCAAGCGCATCAGCCTGTTCTTCTTCGCCGCGGCGGGCCTTTCCCAAAGCACCTGGGACCGACTCGACAAGGTCGCCGAGCAGCATTGCGGCGAACGTATCCGCATGATGGCGGGCCTGGGCATGACCGAGGCGGCGCCGTCCTGCACCTTCACCACCGGGCCGTTGTCCATGGCCGGCTACATCGGTCTTCCAGCGCCTGGCTGCGAGGTGCGCCTGGTGCCGGTGGACGGCAAGTTCGAAGGGCGTTTTCGCGGTCCGCACATCATGCCCGGCTACTGGCGCTCGCCGCAGCAAACGGCCGAGGTATTCGACGAGGACGGTTTCTACTGTTCGGGGGATGCGATCAAGCTGGCCGATGCCAGCCATCCGCAACTGGGGCTGATGTTCGATGGGCGGATTGCCGAGGATTTCAAATTGTCTTCCGGTGTGTTCGTCAGCGTCGGGCCGTTGCGCAACCGGGCGGTGCTGGAGGGCACGCCTTACGTGCAGGACCTGGTGATCACCGCACCGGATCGCGAGTGCCTGGGGGCGCTGGTGTTCCCACGGCTTGCTGAATGCCGGCGCCTGTCAGGCCTGGGCGCGGACGCCAGTGACGCCCAGGTCCTCGCCAGCCCGTCGGTACGTCAATGGTTCGCCGACTGGCTGCAACGCCTGAATCGCGAAGCCAGCGGCAACGCCAGTCGCGTGGAGTGGATCGCCTTGCTCGATGAGCCAGCCTCCATCGACCGCGGTGAAATCACCGACAAGGGCTCGATCAACCAACGGGCGGTGTTGCAGTGGCGGGCGGGGAAGGTCGAGGCGCTGTATCGCGGGGAGGATGCGTCGATCCTGCGGGCGGGGACGTTGGGCTAAGCACAAAGCCATGTGGGAGCGGGCTTGCTCGCGAAGACGGTCTATCAGTCAAGGATAATGTCGACTGACACACCGCCTTCGCGAGCAAGCCCGCTCCCACAGTGGATTTGTGGTGTAGGCAATATTTGTGTGCGCCACCGGCCCCTATGGGAGTCGGGCTTGCCCGCGCACAGGTCGTGATGTTTAACGCCGCCCCAGCAGCAAGCCCACCACCAGCCCGAAACCGGCGGAAATCGCCACGGTCTGCCAAGGGTGGCCGCCAATATAGACCTCAGTGGCATCGACCATCGGACGGGTACGCTCCCGTGCGCTGGCGACCGAATCAAGCGCTTGTTGCAGTTTCTGGGAGATCTGGCCGCGCAGGTCGTCAGCTTCTTCACCCACCAGCGAGGCACTGCTTTTGAGCAGTTTCTCCGATTCCTCGATCAACGCCTTCAGTTCGCTGAAGGCTTGATCCTTGATTTGCTCTCCATTCGCTTGAACGGTGCTTTTACGGGCCATTGAAGTGCTCCTTGTTGATGATGGCATTGATCAATGGAGTGCTGCGCTTGTGCAAAAGTTGCAACGTTTGGCCTTGTCGGCGCAGCCCATCACAAATCGTGGTTAAGACGTTTCCCTGCAAGGTGTAAGATGGCGCCTATTTACGCAACAGGTAATTCCCATGAGCTTCAATCTGGCTGACAAGCCCCTGGCCGAGCGCGCCGCGCTGGAAGACGAAAAATCCCGACTCTTTGAACTGTGGCAAAACAATCTGGGCAAAGCCAAGGGCGATGCTGCCCGCTTGTTCGGCGAGCGCTCCAAACGCAAGGGCAAGTGGGCCGAGTGGGTGCGTGCCGAACTGGACGGCATGTCGCCGCCGGAGTACGCCAACATGGTGCGCAGTGAAGTCAATCGACTGATGGCTGCCAACAAGTAAGACTTAGGCGAATGTTGCCGTAATGGCCTCGCGAACCTTGATCACCGCTGGGTCCATTTGCGTGTGGGTTCGCCATCCCAGTTCGATGGGGTAGCGGGGCAAGGCCAGGGGGCAGGGCAGCAAGGCCAGGCCGCTGAGGTCGGCGATGGCCCGGGCGGCATGGGCCGGAATCGTCGCCACCGCCTGGCTGCCCTTGAGCAGGAACGGCAACGCGGCAAAGTGGGTGGTCGAGGCACAGACTCGTCGACTCAGGCCAAGCCCGGCCAGCCCTTCATCGGTGATGCCGATGAAGCCCCCCGAAGACACCAGCAGATGCTCGCGGGCCACGAACGCCTCCAGGCTGAGGGATTGTTGGCCCTGCGCCAGGCTCGCCGGGTCCAGGAGGCAGGCGTAATCGCCTTCACCCAACACCTGGCGGCTGAGCAACCGCTGGGCGAAACCGCCCGCCGTGATCGCCAGATCAAGGTCGCGCTCCATCAGGGCCCGGCCGACGATCTGACTGTGGGTCTGGCGGAAAATCAAGCGCAGGCCAGGTGCGCGTCGGGCCACTTCGTCTATCAGGCGACGCCCATGGGCAATCTCGAAATCGTCCGACAGGCCAACGATGACCGAACGGCCTTCGTAATGGCTGGCACCCGGGTCGACCATCGCCAGGCTCTGGCGACATTTATCCAGTGCTTCACTGATCACCGGCTTCAGTTGATTGGCCCGCAACGTTGGCGCCAGGCCCCGGCCCGTTCGCACGAATAATTGATCGTCATACACCGCGCGAAGCCTGCTCAGCGCCGCGCTGATGGCCGACTGGGTCACGCCCAGGCGCACGGCGGCGCGGCTGGCGCTGGATTCGTCATGCAGGGCTTCGAAGGTCTTGAGCAGATTGAGGTCGATGTCGGCGATATTCATAAGGCTCATATCATTTAGCAGCATTCTGGGCTTTATTCATGATCGGCCGCGGCTTGAGAATCAGCAACACCTGATGATCAAGGAGTTGAAAAACCATGCCCAAATCCATTGTGGCTGCCCTGCAGATCGGCTCGTTGCCCGGCGGCAAGGGCGAGACCCTGGCACAGATCCTTTCCTACGAAGAGGCCATTCGCGAGGCTGGCGCGCGCCTGGTGGTGATGCCTGAAGCGCTGTTGGGTGGCTATCCCAAGGGCGAGGGGTTCGGGACGCAACTGGGTTACCGGTTGCCGGAGGGGCGCGAGGCGTTTGCCCGCTATTTTGCCAATGCCATTGACGTGCCCGGCGTTGAAACCGACGCGCTGGCCGGGCTGTCGGCGCGTACGGGGGCGAGCCTGGTGCTGGGCGTCATCGAGCGTGTCGGCAGCACCCTGTACTGCACCGCGCTGTATTTCGAACCCGATGCGGGCCTGGTGGCCCGGCACCGCAAGTTGATGCCCACTGGCACCGAGCGGCTGATCTGGGGCAAGGGCGATGGGTCGACCTTGCCCGTGATCGACAGCCAGGTCGGCCGGGTCGGCGCGGCGGTGTGCTGGGAAAACATGATGCCGCTGCTGCGCACCGCGATGTACGCCAAAGGAGTGGAAGTCTGGTGTGCGCCAACGGTGGATGAGCGGGAGATGTGGCAGGTGACCATGCGCCATATCGCCCACGAAGGTCGTTGTTTTGTGGTCAGTGCCTGCCAGGTCCAGGCCTCGCCGCAGGCCCTGGGCATCGAGGTCGCACACTGGCCGGCCGAGCGGCCGTTGATTGCTGGCGGCAGTGTGATTGTCGGCCCGATGGGCGACGTGCTGGCCGGGCCGCTGAAAGACACCGCCGGGTTACTGACCGCTGAAATCGACACCGATGAACTGGTGCGGGCGCGCTACGACTATGACGTGGTCGGGCATTACGCCAGGCCGGACGTGTTCGAGTTGGTGGTGGACGAGCGCGCCAAGCCCGGCGTGCGCTTCACCGCCTGATCACCAGTTGGCGGCGGAGCCCGGCAGGTCCAGGGTTCCGCGGTCGACGAAGCGTAGGGTGCCGAACACGCCGCCGGCGAGCTTGCCCTTGAGCACGTAGGGCAGGTTATCCAGGCTTTGGGTCTGGCTCAGACCCAGGGTCTGGCGCAACACGGAAAACGCCGAAATGCTCACCGGCACGCTCAGGATCGCTTCGGAAAAACGCGGAATCGAACCGCTCTGGTCACTGACCCCCGTCGCCAGCGTACGGCCGTTGACCTCCAGGTCCAGCGCCACGCCGTTGTAGTCGATGGCGGTTTCGTTGGGGTTCTGCACGCGCAGTTTCACGGCGAAACGCACCTCCAGGCCCTGGTTGGGCAATGGCTCGATGCCGACCACGTTGATGTTCAGCGGGTCACGGTGCGGGAAGAGGGCGCAGGCGCTCAGGCTGAGCAGTATCAGGAAAACGGAAAGGCCGAGGATTCTGCGCATGGATAGACTCTCGAGGAAGGGAAAAACTCGGAAACGATTGAGTACGATAACCCACAGCGGCCCCATGACAACGGCAAACCACCCTGTGGGAGCAAGGCTTGCCCGTGATGAAGGCGATGCGGTCTTTCAGGGGCCGAGGTGTCTGTTTCGCGAGCAAGCTTTGCTCCCACAGCCTTGCGGGGCAGATTCCACCTTGCTCTGGATCCGAACAAGGTTCATGGCTCCTGACAGTTTCTGACACCAGCCTCTGCTAATCTGCGTCATCTTTTTCTTTGCGGACTGTCCATCGTGTCGCGTACCACTCGTCTGCTCACTTTGCTGCAAGTCCTGCGGGGCAAGCGTTGCCCGGTCACCGCTGCGACGTTGGCGGGCGAACTGAACGTCTCCGAGCGCACCTTGTACCGCGACATTGCCGAACTCACAGCCCTCGGTGCACCGATCCAGGGCGAGGCGGGCATTGGTTATGTATTGCGCAGTGGCCTGTTCCTGCCGCCACTGATGTTCACCGCCGATGAAATCGAGGCCATTGTGCTGGGCTTGCGCTACGTGGATCAGCGCGCCGACGAGGTGCTGGGCAAGGCGGCGGCCGACGCGCTGGCGAAGGTCGCAGCGGTGCTGGCGCCCGATGTGCGAGACGCGTTGCGCAACCCCACGGTGTTGCCTGGCCCGCCGGGTTATGGTTATCCGCAGAACACCGTGGAACTGAATGTCTACCGCCAGGCCATTCGCGCCCAGGCCAAGCTGCACATCGACTACGCCGACGTGAACAAGACCCCGAGCCAGCGCTTGATCTGGCCGCTGGCCCTGGGTTTTTTCAATGAGGCGCGGGTGGTGGTGGCCTGGTGCGAATTGCGCAGCGCCTATCGAACTTTTCGCACCGACCGGATTGCCTCTGCCACCGAGCAAGGCGAGCGTTATCCGGGCCGACGCAGCGACTTGCTGCGCGACTGGTTTGCGCTGATGAAACTGGACGAAACCGGGCGTTTCACTCCTGACAAAAACTGACACAGCGCTGGTCTAGCATGGTGCCAGATCGATAAAACAAGGAGCCGTATCATGTCCAATCCCGTCTCTTCCCTGGCCCCGGCCATCGCCGGCTACATTGCGGCCGCCAATGCCCGTGACAGTTCGGCGGCGATGCGTTTCTTCGCCGAGGATGCCAACGTGTTCGATGAAGGCCAGCACCGTGTTGGCGCCCAGGCCATCGCCCAATGGATGGAAGACACCGCCCGACGCTTCCAGCCACGTGTGGAAGTCCTCAATGTGCAGCAACGCACTGGCAAGGTGCTGGTGCAAAACCTGATCTCCGGGACATTCCCCGGCAGCCCGCTGGAGTTGCGTTATACCTTCCGGCTCGATGAGCAGGGCAAGATCAGTCGGTTGGATATCTCGATTTAGCATTCTGCACCCAGGTCTTGTGGAAGCATGCCCTGTGGGAGCAAGGTCTTGTGGGATCAAGGCCTGTGGGAGCAAGGCTTGCCCGCGATGAACGATAACGCGGTTTGGCTGTTGGACCGCGGCGCAACTATCGCGGGCAAGCCTTGCTCCCACAGGGCATACTCCCCACCTTCGTTTTCCGGACCCGGGCCGTATGACCTTCGATTCCCCCCTGAGCGCCTGGCAGCATGCCATCGAACACCACGGCTTCGTCCAGGACGAGGCCCAGGAATTGGCCATCATGGCGTTGGAGCAATGCCACACGGCGTTGCACGAAGGGCGCAAGTCGATCCGGGGCGTTTACCTCTGGGGACCGGTGGGGCGTGGCAAGACCTGGCTGATGGACCGTTTTTACGAAAGCCTCAAGGTGCCGGCCCGGCGACAACACTTCCATCATTTCATGGCGTGGGTGCATCAGCGTTCGTTCCAGCTCACCGGCACGCCGGATCCTTTGCAAGCCTTGGCCCGGGAGCTGAGCGCTGAAGTACGGGTGCTGTGTTTCGACGAACTGTTCGTCAACGACATTGGCGACGCGATCATCCTCGGGCGCCTGTTCCAAGTGATGTTCGAACTGGGCATGGTGATGGTCAGTACCTCCAACCTGCCGCCGGAAGAACTCTATGCCAACGGCCACAACCGTGAGCGTTTCCTGCCGACTATCACCGCGATCAATCGATATATGCAGGTTGTGCCGGTGAACGGCTGGCAAGACCATCGCCAGCACCCAGGCCAGTTACAGCAGCGTTATTGGCTGCGCGATCCCGGGCAACCTGATCCGCTGGCCAATGTTTTCATCCAGTTGACCGCCGGGCAAACGTCGAACAGCGCGCCGATCGAGGTCGGTCATCGCCTGCTTGAACCGGTCCAGGCCAGCGACAGCGTGCTCTGGAGCCGTTACTCCGACCTGTGCGAACAGCCATTCTCGGCGTTGGATTTCATGGCGCTGTGCGACCGCTTCAGCGTCATCCTGCTCAGTGATGTACCGTGCCTGAGCGCCGAACAGCGCGAAGGGCGCATTGCCCGTGGCACCGAGGACGGCGTCGAACGGGTCGCGGCGGGTGATCGCGAACTGCCGCAGTTGTCGATCCATGACGATGGCGTACGGCGCTTCATCGCCCTGGTCGACGAATGTTATGACCGCAAGGTGCCGCTGTACCTTTCGGCCCAGGTGCCGATGGATGAGTTGTACACCGAGGGCTATCTGCAATTCCCGTTTCGCCGTACGCTCAGTCGCCTCCAGGAAATGCAAATGCAACGTTTTGGTCAGCAGGTCTGACCTGTATCCCGCCGACGGCGTCGAGTCGCCGGTACTACCGAAGTGAGATGGAAGGTCATGGAAGAAGCCAAGGACATTCTTGTTCTACAAGCCAGCTACAGCAACCCGGTCCACGCCGAAGCGATCTGTCATGTGCTCAATGGCTATGCGCAGGACCCGATGGGAGGGGGGCATTCATTGCCGGCCGAGGTGCTGTTGCACCTGCCCGGGGAACTGGCCAAGCGCCCCCATGCTTTCAGCGTGCTGGCCTTCGTCAACGGCGAACCGGCGGGGTTGGTCAATTGCTTCGAAGGTTTTTCAACCTTTGCCTGCCGGCCCTTGGTGAACATCCATGACGTGGCGGTCATGCCGGCCTTTCGCGGTCTCGGGTTGAGCCAGAAGATGTTGCAGAAGGTCGAGGACATCGCCCGCCAGCGCGGTTGCTGCAAGATCACCCTGGAGGTGCTCGAGGGCAATGCCGTGGCCCAGGGCAGCTACGCCAAGTTCGGCTTTGCCGCCGGCATGTTCGACCCGGCCCACGGGCCTATGCAGTTCTGGATCAAGCCCCTGTAAAAGCGTGCATCTGGACGACTTCGGTTATTTCTGCACGACTTTAGTCAATGTCGACTTGGGCTGCATCAGGCTGAAGTCGATCAGGGCCTTGCGCGGGGCTTGATACGGGTTGCCGATGAGCAGCGGCCGGGCCTTGAAGTCATTGCTGACCAGGCTCTTGCTGTGGTCCAGCTCATCAAAGCTCAAGCCAGCCATGTCCGCCCAGGTGTGAATCAGGTGCGAGCTGCTGTAGGGCCGTGACAGGTCGCCGGCAAAGTTCCAGTCATGGCTTTCGCGCCATTTGGGTGACGCCCAGGCCATGAAGGGAATGGTGTACATCGGTGCGGTCGGCTTGCCTTCGTTGCGGCCCAGCGTGCCGTGGCCCTGCGAGTCGAACACGTCTTCACCATGGTCCGACAGGTACAACAGGAAACCGTTGGGGTCGGTCTTGGCGTAGTCCTTGATCAGGCTGGACACGACGAAATCGTTGTAAAGCACCGCGTTATCGTAGCTGTTGTAGGTCGGGACCTGATCATCACGCAGGCTCGCCGGTACGTCCTTGCGGTCGGTGAACTTGTTGAAGGTCGGCGGATACCGATACTTGTAGCTCATGTGGGTCCCGAGCAGGTGCACCACGATCAGCTTGCGCGGGGCGCTGTCGGCCAGGGCCTTGTTGAACGGCTCGATCACGTCGCCATCATACTGCGCGGCATTCTGGTTGCGGTTGTTGTTCAGGTACACCTGTTCGTCGGCCTGTTGGGAAAAGGTCGTGAGCATGGTGTTGCGCTTGGTCATGGTCTGTTGGTTGGTGATCCAGAACGTCTTGTAGCCGGCCTGTTTCATCATGCTCACCAGCGACGGTGTGCTCAGGTACAGGTCCGGGTTCTGTTCGTCGGCGAACGTCAGCACCTGCTGCAGCGCTTCGATGGTGTAGGGGCGCGGGGTGATGACGTTGTCGAACACCGACAACTGGTCCTTGAGCTTGTCCAGCTCCGGTGTGGTTTCCCGCGGGTAACCGTAGAGGCTCATGCGCTGGCGGTTGGTGGACTCACCGATCACCAGCACCAGGGTGGCCGGCTGGTCGGCCATGGCATCCTTGAGGTTGCGCAGTGGCGCAATTTTGCTGGCGCTGTGGAGCATGCCTTGCATGTTCTCCAACTGTTCACCGTAGTGACGATAGGCCACCAGCATCTGCCACGGCACCGCCGGCTCGATGCGATCTTCGAACTCCTCCAGGCCGTAGGCGAAGCTGCCGGTGCGCAGGGTCTGCTTGATCAACGGGTAGCCGACCACGGCAAGCACGATGACGGCTGCCGCCGCCATGGCCTGACCTCGGGGCAGGTACACCGGGCGCAGGCGGGTCCAGAGCCAATAGCCGACGGCGGTATGGGCCAGGAACGCCGCCACCATCCACCAAGCGAAATATTGTGTCAGATACTCGCCGGCTTCAGGCACGTTCGATTCGAACATGATGAAGATGACGCTTTGGGAAAACTCTTGCTGATAAATGAAGAAGTAGCCCAGGCTAGCCATGGAGCAGGCCCACAGCACCACGCCGATCAATGCGGCAAGCAAGCGTGTACGGGCGGGGAAGAGCAGCAGGGGTGCCAGCCATATCGCGCTCATCACGAATGCTTGGCGAAAGCCGGTGAAACCGGAGGTGTCGCTCAGCAAAATGAGCAGTTGGGTGATGCCCGAGAAATACCAGAAGAACAGAAACAGCCAGCCGAATCCGGCCCAGTCGAAACCTTTCGCTGTCGTTTTGCTGCGTTTGAACAAGCTCATCAAGCGCTCCAGCCCTTATCGACGAAGCTGTCGGCACCTGATTGGTGACCGCAGGCATACGCCGAGCAACCCTAAAGGCGCGGAGTATTGCGAGCCGGTTGTGAAAAAATTATGAGTTTTTCGGTTACAAAACGCAGGGAAGGTGATGAGCCGGTAGCACGACAGGCAAAGAAGCGCCCCACGCTGTGGCGAGGGAGCTTGCACCCGCTGGCCTTTGCCTGCAGGTGCTGTGTAGGAGCTGTGTAGGAGCTGTCGAGTGCAACGAGGCTGCGATCTTGCCCCAGACAGTTAAGTCTCAAGCGAAAGATCAATATCAAAAGATCGCAGGCTTCGCCAGCTCCTACCCTCTGGTGCGGTTACCGAGCCAGGGACTGGCTCTGGTGGGGCAGTTGTGCGTGTTGCAACTGCATGCGCAGCTGCATCACTTCATCAAGCAGTAGATCGCGTTCTTCCTTGAGTAGGCGCAATTCATCGCGACGAATGGTCACATAAAGGGTTTGGGGAGGACGTGCGGTAACGACAGGGCCCATTGCTCACCTCGCAAATGGCGTACATCAACTATAGAGATGTCGCCAGTATTTGGTCGACACCTCTACTATCGGCGCCGATTCTGATTTCTTTTGCTTGTGATTGGAACTTTTTTATTTTTCATGGTCGCTGTGGCTTCGGCCGGATCTTGAGCTTTATCCCTTGTGATCGCTCGAATTACCCGGAAACTATGCAGCAATGCTCTGGACTAACCTCCACGTGTCTTACGAGCTAAATCTTTGACTTACCTTTATTTGTAGTAGGGAGCATCAGCACATGCAACTCGGGATCATTGGACTGGGCCGCATGGGCGGCAATATTGCGCGGCGCCTGATGCTCAATGGGCACACCACCGTCGTCTATGACCGCAATGCCGCTTTTGTCGAAAACCTGCACCAGGAAGGCGCGATGGGCGTCGCGGACCTCTCGGCACTGGTCGCCGGCCTGGAAAAACCACGGGCGGTCTGGGTCATGCTGCCGGCCGGCGCACCCACCGAAGACACCATCAACGCCCTCAGCGAACTGCTTGAGCCGGGTGATGTGATCATTGACGGCGGTAACACGTATTACAAGGACGACATCCGTCGCGCCCAGGCCCTGTCGGAAAAAGGCCTGAGCTACATCGACGTCGGCACCTCCGGTGGCGTTTGGGGCCTGGAGCGCGGCTACTGCATGATGATTGGCGGTGAGGCCGACGTGGTGAAGCGCCTGGACCCGCTGTTCGACAGCCTGGCGCCGGGCATGGGCGACATCCCGCGCACCCGTGATCGCAAATCCGACGATGACCGCGCCGAACGTGGCTACATCCACGCGGGCCCGGCCGGTTCGGGGCATTTCGTGAAGATGATCCACAACGGCATCGAATACGGAATGATGCAGGCCTTCGCCGAGGGTTTTGACATCCTCAAGACCAAATCCAGCGAAAGCCTGCCGGCTGAGCAGCGTTTCGACTTGAACGTCGCCGATATCGCCGAAGTCTGGCGTCGCGGCAGCGTGGTGTCGTCCTGGTTGCTGGACTTGACCGCCGACGCGTTGGCCAGCGACCCGAAACTGGACGGTTTTTCCGGCGAAGTCGCCGACAGCGGAGAAGGCCGCTGGACCATCGAGGCCGCCATTGAGCAAGCGGTGCCGGTTCCGGTCCTGTCCAGTTCACTGTTCGCCCGTTTCCGCTCGCGCCAGCAAAGCACGTACGGTGACAAAATGCTTTCGGCCATGCGCTTCGGCTTTGGCGGCCACGTGGAGACGCCGAAAAAATGACCTCGATCGCCAGTAAATCCAAGGCAGAACCTGCGCCGCCGACCACGTTGTTTCTGTTCGGTGCCCATGGCGATCTGGTCAAGCGTCTTCTGATGCCGGCGCTTTACCACCTCAGTCGCGACGGTCTGCTGGGCGATGGGCTGCGCATCATCGGGGTTGACCACAACGCCATCAGCGATGTGGATTTTGCCAAGAAACTCGAGGATTTCATCCGTAACGAAGCGGCGAGCAAGGGCGGTGATGCCAACCGCGCGCTCGACCCAGTGCTGTGGGCCAAGCTGGCCCAGGGCATCAGCTACGTCCAGGGTGACTTCCTCGATGAGAGCACCTACCAGGCGCTGGCGGCGAAAATCGCTGCCAGCGGCACCGGCAATGCGGTTTTCTACCTGGCGACCGCGCCGCGCTTTTTCAGTGAAGTGGTCAGCCGCCTCGGTGCGGCCGGGCTGCTTCAGGAGCAGGAGGGCGCCTTCCGGCGGGTGGTGATCGAAAAGCCGTTCGGCTCCGACCTGCCTACCGCCGAAGCGCTGAACGCCTGCCTGCTCAAGGTCATGAGCGAGAAACAGATCTATCGCATCGACCATTACCTGGGCAAGGAAACGGTGCAGAACATTCTGGTCAGCCGTTTCTCCAACAGCCTGTTCGAGGCATTTTGGAACAACCACTACATCGACCACGTACAAATCACCGCCGCCGAAACCGTCGGCGTGGAAACCCGTGGCAGTTTTTATGAGCATACCGGCGCCCTGCGAGACATGGTGCCCAATCATCTTTTCCAACTGCTGGCGATGGTGGCCATGGAGCCGCCAGCGGCGTTTGGTGCTGACGCCGTGCGTGGGGAAAAGGCCAAGGTTGTCGGGGCGATCCGGCCCTGGTCGGTGGAGCAGGCCCGGGCCAACTCGGTCCGTGGCCAGTACACTGCCGGTGAAGTCGGCGGCAAGGCGGTAAACGGTTATCGCCAGGAGGCCAACGTAGCGCCCGACAGCAGCACCGAGACCTACGTCGCCCTCAAGGTCATGATCGACAACTGGCGCTGGGTCGGCGTGCCGTTTTACCTGCGCACCGGCAAGCGCATGAGCGTGCGGGACACGGAGATCGTCATCTGCTTCAAGCCAGCGCCTTACGCGCAGTTTCGCGACACCGAAGTCGACGAACTGCAACCTACGTACTTGAGAATCCAGATTCAGCCCAATGAAGGCATGTGGTTCGACCTGCTGGCCAAGCGGCCGGGGCCGGCACTCGACATGGCCAATATCGAATTGGGCTTTGCCTACAAGGACTTCTTCGAAATGCAGCCGTCTACAGGTTACGAAACCCTGATCTACGATTGCCTCACAGGTGACCAGACGCTGTTCCAGCGTGCCGACAACATTGAAAACGGCTGGCGCGCCGTGCAGCCGTTCCTCGATGCCTGGCAGCAGGACGCGGCACTCCAGTCCTACAAGGCCGGCGAAGATGGCCCGGCGGCCGCCGAGGACTTGCTGACTCGCGACAATCGCGTCTGGCATGGCCTCGGATGAGTGATCTGCTGAAACACCCCATCCGGTTTTTACTCAGCGACATGGACGGCACCTTGCTGCTGCCTGATCACAGTCTCAACCAGCGCACCATTGAAGCGGTTCGCTCATTGCGTGAGGCCGGTGTGTTGTTCAGCCTCGCCACCGGGCGGCCGCCGCGGGCCATGTTGCAGCAGATCGAGGCCCTGGGCGTCGACCTGCCCACGGCGGCGTTCAATGGCGGCACGTTGGTTCATCCCGATGGCAGCTTTCTTGCCGTCCATTACCTGCCCCCCGAGGCCGCTCTGACCACGCTGGCCCTGTATGCCGATCAACCCGGCATCGAAGTCTGGGTATTTGCCGATGGCGACTGGCTGGTGCGCGACGCCAATGGTCCGATGGTACCGGTGGAGACGCGTGGCCTGGGCTACCCACCCGTAGAGGTCGAAAGCTTCGAGCCGTATCTGGAGCGGATCGACAAGATCGTCGCCACCAGCGCCAACACCGACCTGCTGGTGGAACTGGAAGCTCGGCTGCATCCGCTGCTCAAGGGCCAGGCCCAGGTGTCGCGTTCGCAACCGATCTACCTGGACGTGACGGCGATGAAGGCCAACAAAGGGGAAGCACTGTCGACCCTGGCAGCCTTCCTTGATGTGCCACTGGAACAGACGGCGGCCATGGGCGATGGTGGTAACGACCCGGCGATGTTCCACCGCGCGGGGTTGTCGATTGCCATGGGGCAGGCGGAGGAGGCGATCCGGCGTCAAGCGGATGTCGTGACCGCCGCCGTTATCGATGACGGTGCGGCGCTGGCGATCGAACGGTACATCTTGCCGCGATAGGATGCCCCGGCTTTTGTGGCAGGGGAATTTATTCCTACTGTGGGAGCAAAGCTTGCTCGCGAAACAGGCGCCTCGGTTCCTGATAGACCGCATCGCCTTCATCGCGGGCAAGCCTTGCTCCCACAGAGGGATCCCCTTGCCATCGATGTTCCAATATTTCTACAACCAGTAAGTCACCGCATACCAGCCCAAGCCACCCATCACCACGGTGTAGGGCAGCGCCATCCAGACCATCCGGCCATAGGACAGGCGAATCAGCGGGGCAATCGCCGAGGTCAGCAGAAACAGGAAGGCGGCCTGGCCGTTGGGTGTGGCGACGCTCGGCAGGTTGGTGCCGGTGTTGATGGCCACCGCCAGGGTCTCGAACTGTTCGCGGCTCATGTGGCCGTTGACGAAGGCCTGTTTGACCTCGGTAATGTAGATGGTCGCCACGAACACGTTGTCGCTGATGGCCGAGAGTAGGCCATTGGCAATGAACAGCATGCCCGGCTGCTGGTCGGCGGGCAGGGCCAGGACCCATTGGATCAGCGGCGTGAACAACTGCTGGTCGTGGATGACCGCCACTACCGCAAAGAACACCACCAACAGCGCCGTGAACGGCATGGCGTCCTTGAACGCATTGCCCAGCCGGTGCTCGTCGGTGATGCCGGTGAAGGCGGTAATCAACACGATGACCATCAGGCCGATCAGGCCGACTTCGGCAATGTGTAACGCCAGGCCCACGATCAGAATCAGCGCGGCGATACCCTGAACGATCAGCGCCGCTCGTTGCCGTGCGGTGCGTTCGCGATTGTCCTGCTCAGCGTAGTCGGCCAGCACGGCACGCACGTTGTCTGGCAACAACGTGCCGTAACCGAACCAACGCAGCTTTTCCAGCGCCACGCAGGTCGCTAGCCCGGCTACCAGCACCGGCAGCGACACCGGCGCGACTTTCAGGAAGAAGTCGGCGAAATGCCAGCCCATTTCATGGCCGATCAGCAGGTTCTGTGGTTCACCCACCAAGGTGCAGACGCCGCCCAGCGCCGTGCCCACGGCGCCATGCATCAGCAGGCTGCGCAGAAAGGCCCGGAACTGGTCCAGGTCGGCATGATGCAGCGTCGGCAGGTCATGGTCTTCATCGATGCTGCTGTCCTGGCGCGGATCGTTGCCCGACGCCACGCGGTGGTACACCGAATAAAAGCCCACCGCGGCGCTGATGATCACTGCCGTGACGGTCAAGGCATCGAGAAAGGCCGACAGAAACGCCGAGAGTAAGCAGAACATCAAGGACAGCATCGCCTTGGAACGCACACCCAAAAGCAGGCGCGAGAACAGGAACAACAGCAGATCCTTCATGAAGTAGATCCCGGCCACCATGAACATCAGCAGCAGGATGACCGGGAAGTTATGCAGCAGCTCGTCGTACAGCGCCTTGGGGGTCGTCATGCCCAGCACCAGGGCCTCGACCAGCAGCAACCCACCAGGCATCAATGGGTAGCATTTAAGGGCCATGGCGAGGGTGAAGATGAACTCCAGCACCAGCATCCAGCCTGCGACGACCGGGCCCAGGGTCCACAGCACCACGGCATTGAGGATCAGGAAGGTGATGATGCACGCCTTGTACCAGCGCGGTGAGTGGCCAAGAAAGTTGTGCGCGAACGCTTGAGCCATTGGGCCGGACATCGGCTGCTCCTTTTAGTTAGAAGCGCGCAAGTTGCCGTAAGAAATGAGGAATATCAAGCGTAAGAATAAATACCGTTCACCCGTGACAATTCGACTCAGGCCCAATATCGCGCAACCACCGCTCGATAATGACCGTGGAGCGAATAGCCGCCCACCAGGATTCTGCCGTCAGTCTGCACAGCCAGGGCGGTGGCGGTATCGAGGCTGTAGCCGAGTCGAGTGCGAACCCAGCCTTTGCCCTGGCCGAAATCCGGGTCGAGGCTGGCATCTGGCAGATGTCGGGCAAGCACGAAATCGGCCTCGATACCGCCGATGGTGGCGCCAGCGGTCAGCAGTTTTCCGTCCGCTTGAAGCTGGGCGGCGGTCCACTGACTGGCGTTGCGCCCGATCGCCATGAGCTGGCACTGGCCCTGATTGCAATGACGGTCCGGCTTGCCGTCGGGGCGCACTTTCAGGGACAGGCTATGCATCGGATCACGGCTGCTGCCGAACACCTGCAGATCACCGTTCGTGTCCTGGACGATCTGGCTGACCATCACGCTGTGACCCTGCGCCAGGATCGACAGAAAGCCGTTTTCACCGAAGCTGTCATCGAGCTTGCCGCTGCTGTCATAGCGGGCAATCAAGCCATGCTGGGGCAAGTCGATGGCGCCGCCGACGACAATATGGCCGTCAGCCTGGAGCGCCAGGCAGCCGAGCCAGGTATTTTTCAACAAGCGTCGGACCATCACGAAACCGCGACCGTTGAATGAGGTATCCAATGCCCCGCACGGCAAGAGCCGGATCAGTACGCCGACATGGTCGGACAATTGATAGTGATGGTTGGCGAGCACAAGGATCCGGCCATCGGCCTGCACTTGCATGTCGCAAGCCTCAAGTCCCGGCACGCCGGGCGGCAGCCAGGGATCGCGCAGGCCTTGGGAGAGATTGCCGCAAAGCCTGATGATGTGCCGGCCGGCGTTGCCGAAGCTTTGAACGGCGCGGCCTTGCTGATCGAACAGCGCCAGGGCGGGAAAGGTATGGTCGTTGTTTTCGTAGTGCAGGCCGGACAACAGGATATGCCCGTCGGGCAACGCGATCACCTTGCCTGCCGTCGCGTCGAAACCGTTTTCAAATGCGCCGATCACGCAGCCGCGAGTGCCGAAGCCCGGGTCGGTTAAACCGTCATGGTTGAGTCTTGCCAGCCCGAACCGGCTGCCGTGGGTGGTCTCGATCCTGGCCGCCACCAGGATTCTTCCTGCGTGGTCGAGGGTCAATCCAGTGGTCAGGCTCGAGGTGCTGTCTTCGAAATGAACCCAGGCTTTGCCGTTGGCGGCAAAGCCTGAGTCAAGCTGCCCGGCGTGGGCCATGGTCCGGGGGAGCACAAACGCGAACTGATCGAGCATGCCTGCCTCTCCTTGCGTGTCGAAAGGCCCGGAAGGGCGACGACTGCATGAGGGCAACATTCAATCCCTGAATGTGACAATGCACAACTGTCATGTTCTACAGATACAGCAGCGATTCGTGCCATAACAATGGCTTTACAATCCAGAGCCAAGCCTGCAATCGATAACAGGCTTTACCGGTGGTTATTCAGGCATCGACCACGATTGCAATGTGTAACCTTCCTGGCTCAGTTCGGCACGGGCCTGTTTCAACAGGTCGGCCAGTTGGACCGGGTCGGTATAGGCGCTGCTTGGAATCTGGGTGCGGCCAATATGGGTATTGGTGCGGTCGACGACGGTCAGGCTAAGTTCACCGTTACCGTCTTGTGGAGCCCAGGCCACGCAGTGGAAAGGACGGAATGCGCGGTCGGCAATCAAAAGAGCTTCGTTGATACGGAGCGGGGCGTTCATGGCGTTTTCTCTTAAGTGTGCCCAAACAAATGATGTGCCGTCGGTTGGGCGTACCGTGCGGCTGGTTACTTGTACTGATGTCCCGAACCCGCAGGCGGGTCACACATTATTTAAATAAATTTCGATTTTCTTTCAGACCAGGCTTTTTGGCTTTTGTTTGAAAGCGCCATGAAAGAAATACGCCTGCGACAACTAACGAAACGCTCGCTTATAACCAGTTTGACGCGATCTCGATAATCAATCGATACAAGGGGGCGTCAACTTCTTGCTACTGTTACATGCAGGTTTGCCAAACGACTGTTTCTAATCATATTTCCTTATTTTGGCGCCAAGGATCAGTCATGATCGAAGCCAGTACGTCACGTCGTTTGCTCGTGGTTGATCCCTGCGACGATTGTCATCGCCTGTTGCCAGGTCTGCGCACCATTGGCTGGGATGTGGACAGTTGCGCCCTTGAACACGCTGGCGATCGGACGTGTGACGTCGGCCTTTTGCGATTACAACCTTTTCACCTGGAGCGCCCGGAAGCGGTCAAGGAGTTGATCAGCCGTAGCGGCACCGAATGGATCGCCGTGCTCAACCAGGAAGTGTTGCGCCTGCAAAACGTCGGTGATTTTGTCTGCGAATGGTTTTTCGACTTCCATACCTTGCCGTTCGACGTGTCCAGGGTCCAGGTGACACTGGGCCGGGCGTTTGGCATGGCGCGCCTGCGGGGGCAGGGCTCGGTCCACATTGATCAGCCCGAACATGAGCTGCTGGGCGACAGCAAGCCAATACGCGAACTGCGCAAATTGTTGAGCAAGCTGGCGCCTGCCGAGTCGCCGGTATTGATCCGGGGTGAGAGCGGCACCGGCAAGGAACTGGTGGCGCGCACCCTGCATTGTCAGTCTCACCGGCGCAACAAGCCGTTCATCGCCATTAACTGCGGTGCGATTCCGGAGCACCTGATCCAGTCCGAATTGTTCGGGCATGAGAAGGGCGCGTTCACCGGGGCTCACCAACGCAAGATCGGACGGATCGAGGCGGCTCACGGTGGCACGTTGTTTCTCGATGAAATTGGCGACCTGCCGTTGGAGCTGCAGGCCAACCTGCTGCGTTTTCTGCAGGAAAAACACATTGAGCGGGTCGGTGGCAGTCAGCCGATTGCGGTCGATGTGCGGGTCTTGGCCGCCACCCATGTGGACCTTGAGGCGGCCATTGAGCACAAGCGATTTCGCGAGGATCTGTATTACCGCTTGAACGTGTTGCAAGTGTCGATGGCGCCGTTGCGCGAACGCCATGGTGACCTGGCGATGCTGGCCAGCCACTTTTCCCATTTCTACAGCCAGGAAACCGGCCGCCGTCCCCGCAGCTTCAGCGAGGATGCGTTGGTGGCGATGGGCATGCATGACTGGCCCGGCAATGTGCGGGAGCTGGCCAACCGCGTCCGTCGCGGTTTGGTACTGGCCGAAGGCCGACAAATCGAGGCCCGTGACCTCGGCCTGGCCAGCCACCAGGGCGTCGTGGCACCGATGGGCACGCTGGAGGACTACAAGACCCGCGCCGAGCGCCAGGCCCTGAGTGATGTGCTCAACCGTCACAGTGACAACCTGAGCGTCGCCGCCCGGGTACTGGGCGTGTCCCGGCCGACGTTCTATCGTCTGCTGCACAAGCACCAGATCCGCTAGAACTGCCTATACACAACCCATTGTGGGAGCGGGCTTGCTCGCGAAGGCGTAGTGTCAGGTTGATCCATGTCACTGACACGCCGCTTTCGCGAGCAAGCCCGCTCCCACAGTAGTTTTGCAGTGTCCTTGGGGGATGTGTCCTTCACATATCCCTAAGGGCGTCAGAAGTAGTACGGGAATTTCAGGCTAAAGGTGAAATCCGGCGCATCGTCGGTCAGCCCGATGGACAGGTTGGGCACGATGGTCAGGTTGTCGGACGCGGCGACGGTCATGCCGATATTGAAGTAGCCGGCGTTGGCGTCGCTGGAGGTCACCGACTCCCAGTCGCCACCGTCCTGTTTGAGCTTGCTTTTCTTTTGGATCAGGTCAGAGACCGAGAATGACATGCTCATCTTCTCGTTCAAGGCAAAGGCAATGCCCGCGCCGATCTGGAAGCTGTCGCCGATCCGCACCTTGCCCGGGACCTCCTGGTTGACCGTGGAACTGATGTCATCGAACGATTCTTCGAAGTTATGGGTGTAGGAAAGGGTGCCGAACAGCACCGCCGGGTCGAAGGTCTTGACCAGCGAAAGCCCGGGCGTGATCGACCATACGCCGTTGCCGGTGGGCAAGTCGTCAGGCACGAACAGGTTGGTGTTGGCCTGGGATTGGCGCAGCTTGATACCGAACGGGTCCTTGCCGGTGGGGGCCTTGACTCGCAAGGTGACCACCGCGTCCGGGGAGTTGATCGACTCATCCATGAACTTGTAGGCGATACCGAAGTTGACGTCGCCGATGGTGGGGTTGCGGGTCACGGTCTCTTCGCTGGTGACACCGGCTGCGCCGTTGTTCGCGCCGCCTGACTGGTACGTGGATTCGCGGTAGATCACCGGGACGTTGAGGTCGAACTGCCAGCGGTTGTCGAAGTTATAGCGACCGGTGAGGTCCAGCGTCCAGGTGTCGGCCTTGATCCGGTCGAGGTTGATGTTGCCCAGGAAAATCGAATCCAGGGCCAGGAAACCGTTGAGGATCAGTTGCCGCGTGTCGTAGCGCGAATAGGTCACGCCAGTCTCGAAACTGAATTTACCGCCGCCAAAGAAACCGCTGGCCTCGTCATAGAGGTTGGAGACGCTCTGGGCCGGTTGGGAATCATCGGCCAGGGATTGCCCGTAGCCGCTGCCGCCAGCCGTTGCCGCGCCACCGCCGGCCACGGTCTGGTTGCCTTTCATGTCGGCCGGGGATTTGGCCAGGCGCTTGGGCGGTGTCGCCGCGGGTTGATCTTCTACCTGGCGAACCCGCTGTTCGAGCACCGCCAGGGCCCTTTGCTGGACCTCGTATCGTTGCTTGAGCTCTAGAAGTTCCTGTTTCAGGGCCTCGATGTCCGCATCCGGGGCCGCGTGCAACACGGCCGCCGGGAACAACGTGCTTAAACACATCACAGCGCGCAACGATACGGATCGATACATGAAATATGTCGTCCCTATTTGCCCAATGATCGGAGATCAGCGTAGCTCAATAACCGAGGTTACGCAGGCCACGCAGTTGGGTCAGATTGCAGTCCAAGGCGCCGGCACTGGGGCCGTTATTGTTGAGCACCACATTGAGTTGCGTCATGTTGTTGACCAGGTTGCTGTTGCCCAGCAGGCGGGTGTTTTGCAGCAAACCGCCTTGGGCCACTTGTTGCAGGCTGCTGCCCTGGTTGTGGCTGGCCTGGATCGCCATTTGCACGCCGCTGCCGGTGGCGGTGACCGCGACGCTGCCGGCGGCGTTGCTGCCGCTGATGGTCTGGCCCTTGGTCAGCAGTTGGCCCTGGGAGGGCACAAGCGCTGGCGCCCGGTTGCTCTCCTTCACATTGATGTTGACGTTGTTGTAGGCCGTGTTGCCGTCGCCGGCGGCACGTACGCTCTGGGTCACGCCCTGGCTCGTGCCAAGGCCCGCACCACCGGTAATGTTGCCGCTGCCCTGTTCCGGGACGCTGCCGTTGCCGGTCTGCTTGACGGTGGAGACATAAAACTCGGGTTTGACGGTGGCAGCCTGGATCTGCATGGTGCTGGTGGCGCCGATCAAGTCGCCGCTGGCGTTGCGCCAGGTACTGCTCATGACGATGCCAAAGCTGATGACTCGGCCGGGCATGACATAACGACCGCGCAGCTCGGCAAGCTCCTGGTCCTTGACTTCGATGGGTTTGAAGCCGGCATGGGCATAGCCCGAGGCAGTCGCGAGCAGGCAGGCCAGCGACAGCCAGTGTGAGGTTTTCATGTGTTGCTCCCGGAGCTTCCTGCTCCTTTTTGTACTTATTGTTGGCAGTAGGTCGGCGATTAAAAAAAGTCGCTCTGAATGAAGCCGAAATCCATCAGTTCCGCATCCCTGACCGGGTTGAAACCGTCCAGCTTGTTACGGGCTGTCAGGGGTTGAGGAGGGCTGCGTAGCGCATTGGTCTTGTCATAGCCCGGGCCGACGATCGCGAAGACGATGCCGTTCCAGCCTTTGACGAACTCATCATGGGCGTAGCGCTTGTGGCCCAGCACCGGGTCGCCGATGTAGACCCATTGCTTGTCGGCCCGCTGCAACACCACGAAATGCTTGTAGCCGCGTATTTCCATCAGGACCACCACCGGGATCGTCACCGCTTCGAGTTTCTCTGGCGGTATCCGGTAGCCTCGGGCACGCATGCCGATGCTTTCCACGTAGCGCTTCATGTCCAGCATGGAAAAACCCTGGGTGCGAACCAGGTCCTGGTCGGCATTGACCAGCATGCCTTTGATGACGTGCTCTTCATCGACGTCAAGCCAATAGGCCTGGCGCAACACCGTGGCCAGTGCGGCGGCGCCGCAACTGAAATCGGTTTTCTGCTCGACGATGTCGCTGAACTTGCGCTCGCGTACGCTTTGCACCGGTTTGTAGACCAGCATGCCGCCAGGCAGGGCGGCGACCGGTATCTGCGCCGCTTCGGCCATACAAGCCAGGCAGAGCAGCAGGGAAACGGCAGTGACACGCATGATCAATACGCCTAGTGGACATCCGGGAAAAAAGCCCACTGTGGGAGCGAGTCCGTGGGAGCAAAGCTTGCTCGCGATAGCGGTTTACAGCCAACAGAGGCGTTTTATGTAACGACCTCATCGCGAGCAAGCTTTGCTCCCACAGCCCCGCCCCTACAGCGGTACTTTTTTACATGCAAGCCCTGCAGCCGGCTGCGATGGACAGCGAGTTGCTTTGCTGGTTGCCCACGCCTGCCGATACGTTGGCGCCGCCGTTACCGGAGAAGCCGTTCATGGAGTTGGTCATGGTGGCGTTGTTGATCACAGGGTTTTTCCAACCGTCGCGGGTCAGCACCTGCTGGGTGTTGCTGCCGGCCAGTTCGAAAGTCCCCACGGCGGAGAACTTGAACTTGTCGTCATCGTGACCGCCGTTACCGCCTCTGTTGCCCCAGCCACCATGATCGTCCTCTTCGACGGTGCCGGTGCCTTTGGCCTTGAAGGTGCCAGAAGCGGCGTAGGTGCTGGTGAGCGTGTCGGTTTTGTAGGTCCGTACACCCTTATTGTCGACCACCAGGCCAGTGGAGGACTGATTGGCCTCGGCAGAGGCCTGTGCGACACGGCCACCCGATACGGCAATGGCCAGGTTGTTTTTCTGTTGGTTGAAGTTGCCGGCGGTCACGTTGATGCCGATGTTGCCGGAGCCGTCGTTGCCTGCGTTGGTGAGCGAGGCGTTGTTGTGGGTCGAGTTGTTTTTTACATAGTTGTTGGTATTGGTTTGCGTGGCACTTGAGGCGGCGACAGCCGAGCCGAAGATGAAGCTTTCGTCAGCGGTAGCCAGCGCTGCGGCGTTGTCTTGTTGGTTACCATCGCCAGCGGCGATGTTCGCCCCCATGTTCCCGTTGCTGCCATTGAGGGAGTCGGTAGCGTCGGCGGTGTTTTTAGTGCCCTGGTTGAGCACCTCGTTGCCGTCGCTGTTCTGCTCATCGATCACGGTAGCCATCGCACTGGCGTTGATGGACAGCTGTTCTTCCCACGTTGGGCCTTTGGGACCATGGTGGCCGTTACCATCGCCGTGCCCGTTGCCGTTTCCTCCAGCCTGTGCAGCCATTGCCATGACAGCGGCGAGAGCGAAAACCAATGGTTTGAGTGCCATTGTAGGTTTCATGGTGTTTCTCCTTGCGTGTCGTTGGTTAAGTGTCGGTACTTTCTTATGTAGCCTCCGGGTCAATCAGCGACTCGGATGCTCAGGGTGTTGGCCATACGGTTCCCCACCCCGGCGCTCTGGTTCACCTGGATTACCCCTCGGCTGCCGGTGAAGGCCTGGTCGCTGGTAACGACCTGGCGACTGCCGGTTGGGGCGCCAGTTGCTCCTGAGTTCGGTAGCAACGCCACGTTCTGTTGAGACAGGGCGCTGTCGTCAATGCTCTGCGGCTGGGCACTGATGCCCACCCGCATGACATTGGCCATCTGGTTGTTGGCCCCGGCGGACTGGTTGACGCCCAGTACACCGTTGCCGTTGGTAAAGGATTGGCCGCCGATGCGGGCGGTGGCGTTCATGGAAGGGTTGGCCTGCGTGTCGACCCGTTGTTGCACGCGGGTACTGGCCTGGGCGTGGCTGCCAATGGCAATGGCCCGGGCATTGGTCTGCTGGATCTGGTCACCGGCCGCCTGGTTGACGTTGAAGTTGCCGGTGTAATGGCTGCCGGAATCCTGCAGGTTGGCGTTACTGACCACCGCAACACCTGAATCGGCAAATACGGTGAAAGAGCTGAGCAGGGAAAGCATGAACAGAGTGAGTAGAAACAGCGCGGGCTTCATATCACTGACCTCCCGCCAGCCGACCCAGCGGGGCCAGGCCAGAACTCAACGAGCGGTTGATGGTGCCGGAGATCGCGCCGCCGCTACCGCCACCGTGACCGGCATTCATGCCCGGCATGCCGTTGGGGTTGGTCACGACGTTCAGGCCCTGCACGCCTGTGTTCGGGTTGATGGTGTTGCGGATCGACGAGCCGCTGGCCACGCTGGCGAACTCGCCATCGCTCAGTTCGGTGCTGGCGGTCGCCTGATTGATTCGTTCGGAGGGGTTGGCATTGACGGTGGTCGGGTAGGGGTCTTTGCCACCGTTGCGACCAATTGCGATGGGCTGCACGTCACGGTTGAGCACGATGACGCCGTTGCCCTCGGCCTGCGCTGGCAGACTGAGCGTTGCGCTGGCGGCGCAGCCGATCAACAGCAGACAGGTCAAATTTCTCTCGAAAGTTCCCACGGCATCGATTCCTTCTTCGGTGGGCTGGCCCTGGTCCAGCGTTGCGAAATGGGGCAGAGCAGGTGTCGTGCCGAGTTTTGGAATGCCTTTGGATTCAATGAGTTGGATTTATGGGAGGGAAGCCGGGGAAGGGACCTGTTTCAGCGCTGAGACAAGGGGCATGGTGACCAGGCGGTCACACACTGTCCCAGGGCTCTGGATCCAGGCTTTTTGGGGGGTGTTTCAGAAGCTTGACAGTCTTGATGGCAATTTGGTGAAGCGACGTTGGATCCGGGTTTGCAGCGACCGTGGTGTTTCAGCAATGAAACAGATCACCCTTGTGGTCAGGCTTCAAGCAGGCGGGCAACGGCGGCGAACACTTGCTGCTGGCGTTGCGCCCAATCGCCTTCAATGACCTGGAACGGTTGCCGATGTCCGCTCAGCCAAGCCTCGATCGTCTCGAAAAACGCCAGCCGTTCTGCCAGTTCGGGTTGGCAACGCAAACCGTCGCCGGTCCATTCGACCTGCTCGGGGCTCAGCAGCAGGTGCAGGTCATAATGACGGGCCAGCAGGGCCGGCTCGAGCCAGTCCGGGCAGTCGCCGAACAGGGTTTGGCTCCAGAGGATGTTGCTCAGCAGGTGCGTGTCGAGGATCAACAGCGCGGGACGGCGGGCACGGGCCTGATCTTCCCAGGCCAGTTGGCCGGAGGCGATGTCGGTGATGTCGGCCAGGCAGGTATCGCGCCGGGTCTGTTCCATGAAGTGGCGCACGTACTCATCCACCCGCACGCCGCCAAAGTGTTCCTGCAATTGCGCCGCCAGCCAACTCTTGCCGCTGGATTCCGGGCCAGTCAGGACCACCACCTTCATGCGCGCAGGGCCGGGTCGGCGCGCCATTCCCGCCAGCCTTGCACGGCCAGCAGGGTGAACAGGGCGTAGAGCGCGGCGGTCAGGTGCAGGCCCTTGTAGATGAACAGGCCGACGAAGATCACGTCCAGGACGATCCACAGCGGCCAGCATTGCACGCGTTTTTGCGCCATCCACCACTGGGCGACGAGGCTGAAGCCGGTGAGCGCGGCATCGAGCCAGGGCTGGGCGGCGTCGGTCCAGTGAGCCATGGCGGCGCCCAACAGCAGGCTGCCTACCGCGCCAATGGCCAGGCTGAGCAACACCGACGGCCCACCGAGGCGGCTGACCTGGCGCCCATCATGATTGTGCCCGGCTCGGGTCCATTGCCACCAACCGTAGAGTTGCAGCACCGCGTAGACAACCTGCAGCAGCATGTCCGAGTACAACTTCACCTCGAAAAAAATCCAGCTGTACAGCAACACCATGACCAGGCCGATCGGCCAGCACCAGGGGTTCTGCTTGACGGTCAACCAGACAGCGATCACGCCGAGGGCTGCGGCAAACAGTTCAAGCCCGGACATGGCGGTTCCTTGGGGAGATAGGAGAGGGCGGCGATTGTAAACGCTATGGCGTGGAGAGCTCCAATACCAATGTTGAATGTACCGCCGCTATCGCGAGCAAGGGATTACGATCGTTCCCACGCTCCTGCGTGGGAATGTCGCCAGGGACGCTCTGCGTTCCGCTTCTGGAATGTGACGCAGAGCGTCACGGGATGCATTCCCACGCGGAGCGTGGGAACGATCAAATCAAACCGCATTCGTGAGCAGGCTCGCTCCCACAGGGTGGTCTACCGATCTTTAGACCCGGAACTGCTTGAGCAACCCGTTCAATTCTTCACTCAGTGCCTTGAGGCGACCGCTTGCCTGGCTGGATTGTTCGGCGGCCATGGCGGTGCTGTGGGACAGTCCGGCGGCCTGGGTGACGTTCTGGTTGATGTCTTCCACCACATGGGCCTGTTGCAACGTGGCACTGGCGATGGAGGCGTTCAGGCTGTTGAGGTTGCGCAGGGCCTGGCCGATGGCGTTGAGGCTGGCACCGGCCAGGCCGGCCTGTTCGATGGTCAGTTGCGAAGCACGGCTGCTGTCGCTGATGACTTTCACGGCGGCTTCGGAATGGGTTTGCAGGCGCTCGATCATCGCCTGGATCTCTGCGGTGGACTTCTGTGTACGCTGGGCCAGCAGCCGCACTTCATCGGCGACCACCGCAAAGCCCCGGCCTTGTTCGCCGGCGCGGGCGGCTTCGATCGCGGCATTGAGGGCCAGCAGGTTGGTCTGCTCGGCAATGGAGCGAATCACCTCCAGCACGCTGCCAATCTGGGTGCTTTCACTCGCCAGGGTGCGGATCACTTCCACCGCCTGGTCGATGGTCTGGGACAGGCGGTCGATCTGCTGCAAGCTGCCATCGATGTTGACCTGGCCTTGCTGGGCCTGGGATTCGGCGTCGCGCATCTCGCTGGCTGCGTGCTCGGCGTTCTTGGCCACGTCCTGCACGCCATAGGTCACTTCATTGATCGCGGTCGCCACCAGCTCCATTTGTTGCGACTGCTGCTGGCTGCGTTGCTGGGCCTGGGTGGCGTCGTTGCCCAATTCACTGGAGGATTGCCCCAGCGCGCTGGCCGAAGCTTGCAGTTGGGTCACTACTTGCCGCAACTTGGCGGTAAAGGCGTTGAAATGCCGCGCCAGTTGGGTGACTTCGTCCTGGCCGTGGGTGTCGAGGGTGCGGGTCAGGTCACTTTCGCCGCTGGCGATGTTGGCCATGGCGTTGACCGTTTCCTGCAGCGGGCCGACGATGCTGCGCACAATCAGGGTCAACAGCAGGCCCATGAGCAGGGTGATGATCAGGCCGACCACCGTGGCCTTGATCACTTGGGACTGGAACTCGGCCTGGACGTCATCGATGTAGACGCCCGAACCGATGATCCAACCCCAGGGTTCGAACAGTTTGACGTAGGAGGTCTTGCCCACCGGCGCCTCGGCGCCCGGCTTCGGCCAGAGGTAGTTGATCATGCCGGCGCCCTTGGACTTGGCGATGGCAACCATCTCGTTGAACAGCGCATAACCGTTCGGGTCACGGATCGCCGAGAGGTTCTGGCCTTCAAGTTTCGGGTTGGTCGGGTGCATGACCATGACCGGCGCCAGGTCGTTGATCCAGAAATAGTCACTCTGGTCATAACGCAGGCCTCGCACCGCGCTGAGGGCTTGCTTCTGCGCCGCCTCGCGGGTCAGGGTCCCGGCGGTTTCCAGCCCATGGTAGTAGCTCAGCACGCCACTGGCGGTCTGCACCACATGCTGGGTCTTCTGCACCTTGGCCTGATACAGATCCGTGTGGATCTGCTTGAGCATAAACGCGCCGAGCGTGAACAACATCACGATGGCCACCACCAGGATGAGCCACAAGCGTCGGCTGATCGACACACTGCGCAAGCTATTCATACGCTGTCACTCCGGTTTTTTATTCTTGTCATATCGACGGCCGGCACTGTAACGCCCAGCCGCTATCGGTCATTGACCTGAGTCACAACGCGGCAGCGTTATCAGGGCTTGTCTGATAGGATTTCGGCCCCGCAGCGCAAAACCTGAGCCTGTTCTGATTTTTTCATTGGTTTTTTTTGAAAGATCGCAGCTATCGTGCAGCCGCTGCGTGGACCTGTATGACACTTGAATTTGATAAGACCTGCATGAACAGCGTCTTTTTTGGGGGATGAATGGATTTGTGGACTGCCTTTTCGGCACTGATTCTTGGCGTAGTGGAAGGCTTGACGGAGTTTCTGCCGATTTCCAGCACGGGGCACCAGATCATCGTCGCCGACTTGCTCGAGTTCGGTGGCGAACGTGCGATGGCATTCAACATCATCATCCAGCTCGGCGCGATCCTCGCGGTGGTCTGGGAGTTCCGGCGCAAGATTTTCGACGTGGTGCTGGGTCTGCCGACGCAACCCAGCGCCCGCCGGTTTACCGCCAACCTGCTGATCGCCTTCCTGCCCGCGGTGGTCTTGGGCGTGCTGTTTGCCGACTGGATCCATCACTACCTGTTCAACCCGATCACGGTGGCCGCCGCACTGGTGGTGGGCGGCCTGGTGATGCTCTGGGCCGAAAAGCGCCAGCACCAGGTGCACGCCGAAACGGTGGACGAGATCTCCTGGAAAGATGCACTGAAGGTCGGCCTGGCCCAATGCATTGCGATGATCCCGGGTACCTCCCGTTCCGGTGCGACCATCATCGGTGGCCTGCTGTTCGGGCTGTCGCGTAAAACCGCTACCGAGTTTTCGTTCTTCCTGGCGATGCCGACCATGGTCGGTGCGGCGGTCTACTCGGGCTACAAATACCGCGAGTTATTCGTCCCGGCGGATTTCCCGGTGTTCGCTATTGGCTTCGTCACGGCGTTCATTTTCGCCATGATTGCGGTCAAGGGCCTGCTGCGATTCATCGCCAGTCACAGCTACGCTGTGTTCGCCTGGTATCGAATCGCCTTCGGCCTGTTGATCCTGGCAACCTGGCAGTTTGGCTGGGTGGACTGGACCGCTGCCAAGCCATGAACGAATCAGGCAAGCGCAAACGTGCCGGGCGCAATGCTGAAGGCACCGTGCAGCACCTGCGGCTCAAACTGATGGTGTTTGCGCTGCTCTGTGCCTTGCCGCTGTTCGGTTCGCTGCTGTTCGGGCTACGGGCGGTGTCGTGGGTGCCGATGGTGGCTTATGGCGTCGTCAGCGCGGTGGCGTTCCTGCTGTACTGGAGCGACAAGCGCAAGGCACGCGCCGACACCTGGCGCACCCCGGAGAACGTGTTGCATGCGGTGGAACTGGCCGGCGGTTGGCCCGGAGCCTTGCTGGCCCAGCAGCTGTTTCGCCACAAGACCCGCAAAGTGTCGTTTCAGGTGGTGTTCTGGTTCATCGTGCTGCTGCACCAGGTGTTCTGGATCGACCAGTTGTTCCTGGGCAGCTATCTGTTCTGAATGGCTAGAGCAACAAGCCCACCTGCGTGCGCTTGGGCAATTTGCTGACCACCAATTGGTGTGAGCGTTGCAGCAGGCCTCGCAGCTCTTCGGCCCCCAGCGGGTAGGGCACTTGCATGATGACCCACTGGGCCCGCGCCAGGTAAGGCGCCGGGTGGATGCCCGGCCGGTCGCAGTGCCCCAGGAACAGATCCTTGTCGACCTTGAACGCCAACGAGTCGCCTCGCAGGCCCTGCAGGGCGAACATCTTGTTCCCGGCAATGGAAAATACGCGCACGCCACCCCATTTGTAGTCCTCCCTGGCGCCGGGCAGGCCCAGGCAAAACTGCGCGACATCCTCTTCGCTCAACCTCATAGCGTTCTATCTCCACAGCCCTCGAAGGCTTCCACCAAATGATCGATCCATGCACGCACCGCTGGCAGCATGCCGCGCCGATGCGGGTAGACCGCCTGGAGCCAGCCATCGGGCGACGACCATCCAGGCAACAGTTCCACCAGTGTGCCGTCCTGCAATTCCTGCTCGCAATACATGCTCGGCAATAAAGTGAAGCCCAGGCCGGCGAGGGTGCAGGCCCGGCGCACAATGAAGTCGTCAATGCCCAGGCGGGCTTCCAGGCTCAGTTCCACACGCTGCCCATCGGCGCTGACCAAGTGCAGGTGCACTTGGCGATCGGCTTCCAATGCCCCGAGCACCGGCAACTGTTTGAGATCGTCCGGGGTTTCGATCCGCCGCCCTTCGACAAAGGCCGGGCTGGCGACCATCATCAGTCGCGCCTGGCGCAGACGTCGGGTCATCAGCAAGGGGTCCTCGTCCCCCAGGTCGCGCACGCGCAACGCCACGTCGATGCCTTCGCCGATCAGGTCCACCCGCCGGTTGAGCAGGGTCATGTCCAGTTGCACCAAAGGGTATTTCACCAGGAAGGTTTCGATTATCACCGGCAGGAACTGGTGGGCCAGCCCTACCGGACTCGACACCCGCAATCGGCCGCGGGGTTCACTGGACATGCTCGCCACCGCTTCGTCGGCCATTTCGGCCTCCAGCAACATGGCCTGGCAGTGGCGCAGATAACGTTCGCCGACCGCGGTCAATTTCAATTGGCGGGTGGTGCGCTGGAGCAACCGGGCGCCGAGGCGTTCTTCCAGCTCGGCGATACGCCGCGACAGTCGTGACTTGGGAATGCCCAGCAACCGTCCGGCCGCCGCGAAACCGCCGGCTTCGACGACTTTGGCGAAGTAGTACAAGTCATTGAGGTCTTGCATGTTCAGCTCGATTGTCCTGTCAGTGGGACAAACTATCGCATTTGTGCTGACTTATCGAATATTGGCTTCATCGATAGGATTGTCTCCAATTGATCGCCTGGTTGCGGTCCTCACTTGGAGAGCACTCACATGAAACTGCTGCACATCGATTCGAGCATCCTCGGCGACAACTCCGCTTCCCGCCAATTGAGCCGTGAAGTGGTTGACGCCTGGAAAGCTGCCGAGCCAGGCATCACGGTGACCTACCGCGACCTGGCCGCCGATGCCATCAGCCATTTTTCCGCCCAGACCTTGATCGCCGCGGGCACCAGCGCTGAACTGCGTGACGCTGCCCAACAACATGAGGCAGAGTTGAGTGCTACCACGATGGCCGAATTCCAAGCGGCGGATGCGGTCGTTATCGCAGCCCCCATGTACAACTTCAGCGTGCCGACCCAGCTCAAGGCCTGGATCGACCGCATTGCCGTGGCCGGCCAGACGTTCCGTTACACCGAAGCCGGTCCCGAAGGCCTGTGCGGCGGCAAGAAACTGGTGATCGTCTCCACGGCGGGCGGCTTGCATGCCGGCCAACCGAGCGGCGTGGGTCATGAGGACTATCTGAAGCTACTGTTCGGCTTCATCGGCATCACCGATATCGAATTCGTCCGCGCCGAAGGCCTGGCCTACGGTGACGACATGCGCACCAAAGCCATGAGCGAAGCCACGTTGCAGATCGGCCAGCAGTTCGCCGCTGCGTAAGGCTTGCGTAAAGGCACCAAGCTAGTCGGGCAGCCTTCGTAAAACCCTGTATTCTCGTCGTCATTGGATGGTCGGGATGCAGGGTTTTTCTGCATTCGGCGCCGGGCTTTATGGCGCAGGTTATGCACGGCCAAGACTGCGAGCGACGGGGCCTTCCCGTACGCTGGTGAAGGTGGAAGATTCGATGACACGTTTTGGTGCAGCGCTGCTGCTTTGCTTGTTTGCCAGTCTCGGTTCAGTGCAGGCCGCACCGGGGCCGCATCCGCATTGGAGCGCTGGTTTCCATGAACTGAGCTTTCTCGATCCGCTCGATCAGCAGCCGATGCACGCCATCGCCTTTTATCCATCCACCGACCGGGAACAGTCCAGCCTGCTGGGTGGTTACCAGATCGATGCCGCGCCGGACGCCAAGATCGCCATCGGACGCTTTCCGCTATTGATGCTGTCCCATGGCAATACCGGCACGCCGCTGGCCCTGCATGACCTGGCCACCTCGCTGGCGCGCAAGGGGTTTGTCGTGGTGGCGGTAATTCATCCCGGCGACAACAACCAGGATCACAGTCGGCTTGGCACCCTGAGCAACCTGTACGGGCGGCCGATCCAGATTTCCGAAGCCATCACCGCCACGCTCAATGACCCGATGCTCTCGCCGTTCGTCAACGCCGGGCAGGTTGGGGTGATCGGCTATTCGGCTGGCGGCGAAACCGCGCTGATCCTGTCGGGTGCGACGCCGGACCTCAATCGCCTGCGCCGTTACTGCGTGGAGCGACCGGATGACCGAGACGCCTGCAATACCCAAGGCGAACTGATCGCCGACCGCGATGACCTGCAACCCGTGGCCGACCCCAGGGTCCGGGCGTTGCTGCTGATGGCGCCATTGAGCCTGAAGTTCGGCCGTCATACCCTGGCTGATGTTCATGTGCCGGTGCTGCTGTACAGCGGCGATGGCGACAAACTCGTGGCCTTCGACAAGAACGCCGCCGCTCTGGCCCGCAAGCTGCCCACCGCACCGGATTTCAAGACCCTGGCCGGCGCGGGACATTTTGTCTTCATGGCGCCGTGTACCGACGAGCAGGTCGCTGCGATGCCGGCGCTTTGCACGGATGCTGACGGGGTCGACCGCAAGGACATCCATCGCACCATGATCTCCGAGGCCAGTCGCTTCTTTGGCGAGGCCTTGGGCAAGCCGACCCGGGCGGGGATGAGGACGGCTGATCAATAGAGAGGCATGGTTTTACGTAAGGATGGTGTGTATATCCGTTTCTGCGGTAACGGCTGCTTAGGGTTCCGCCCTGACGGCGGGTCACTTTCGAAAAGCCCGGAAGCCGGCCCAGTCGAAAGTAACCAAAGCGCTCTTGCCCCACCACTCGGTGCCTCGCTTAGGCTCGGCATGCCTGAACGAAGGCATTGCTCCGTGGGCCGCCGCGAAGGGCCATCCATGGCCCAGCGCGGCTAACCCGGCATCCATGCCGGGTTGCCCACTCCACAACACCTCCGTTCAGCCAGCGTGGTTAACGGGGCGCCGAAATCAACGTCCACCGCGAGGCGGCCTGATAGCCGACCTGGTTCTTGATGGGACCGCGTTTCTCCTGTGGGAGCGGGCTTGCTCGCGAAAGCGGTGGTTCAGTTTACGGTAATGTTGGATGTGCCGACGTCTTCGCGAGCAAGCTCTCTCCCACAGGTTTTTGTGTCGTGCGCAGATGCGGTGAGCACCCGCAACCCCATGTGGGAGCGAGCCAGCTCGCGATAGCGGTGGGTCAGCTAAATAAATGTGGGCATATGTCCTGCTCCTGCTCCTGCTCCTGCTCCTGCTCCTGCTCCTGCTCCTGCTCCTGCTCCTGCTCTTGCTGTTGCTTTGGATCTTGATCTGAACGCCCCGTTAAACCACGCTGGCCGAACGCAGGCATTGCGTAGTGGGCACCTCGGCATGGATGCCGAGGTAGCCGCGCTGGGCCATGGATGGCCCTTCGCGGCGGCCCACGGAGCAATGCCTTCGTTCGGGCACACCGAGCCTAGGCGAGGTGCCAAGTGGTGGGGCAAAGCGCTTTTGGTTACTTTTGGCGCTCTTCCAAAAGTGACCCGCCGTCAGGGCGGAACCCTAAGCGGCCGTTACCGCAGAAACGGATATACACACCAGAACAAGTAAATACCGGACCTTCTCAAAACAAAAACGGCAGTGAGCAGTATTACGATCAATAAGGTGCGCTTATGGCTCGGCGACGCAGCAGCAGAGTCAGGCCCAGTCCAGTGACGGACAACAAGGCAGCACAGAAGAAAATCGACGAATAACCCATGTTCAACGCCACCGCCCCCATCAGCGGACCGGCAATCGCCAGCGCCAGGTCAAAGAACACCGCATAAGCGCTCAAACCAGCACCCCGACTGGTGTTCGGCACCTGCTTGATGGCCTCGACCCCCAGCGCCGGGTATACCAGCGACAGCCCGAAGCCGGCCAGCCCGGCACCGACCAGGGCGAACGGGGTGGACGGTGCCAGCCACAGCAATACCAGACCGAGGGTTTCGATGCTCATGCAGGCAATGGCCGAGTTGAAGCCACCGAAGCGGGCGATGCTGGAAATGAACAACAACCGCGCCAGGATGAAGCAGATACCGAAGACCGTCAGGCACCAGGCCGCGCCGGTCCAGCCGCGACTGACATAAAACAAGGTGATGAACGTGGTGAGCGTGCCGTAGCCGATCGACGCCAGGCTCAGGCCCGCCCCGTACGGCGCAATGCGCCCAAACACCGCCCAGAAAGGCAAGCGCTCGCCGCGAATGACCGGCACCGACGGCTTGTTGCGAATCATCAACAGCGCAGCGCCCGCCAGCAACGACAAGGCAACGCCCAGGCTGGCGAAACCCAGTTCACCGACCATCACCACCCCCAATGGGGCGCCAATGGCAATGGCCCCGTACGAGGCGATGCCATTCCAGGAAATCGAGCGGGCCGTGTGCTCCACACCCACCTGGCCCATGCACCAACTGATGGTACCCACGCCAATCAGCCCTTGGGCCACGCCGAGCAGCAGACGACCGGAAATCAGGATCAGCAGGCTGGGCAGGGGAAAGCTTTGCAGCAAGGTCGAGATCAACGTCAGCACGCCGCTGAGCACAATTCCCGACAGCCCGTAGACGATTGCCCGCTTGGTGCCAACGCTGTCCGACAGTCGCCCGGCCATGGGGCGGCTGAGCAGGGTCGCCAGGTACTGTGAACCGATGGTCAACCCGGCCACCACCGCGCTGAAACCCAGCTGTTCGTGGACATACCCGGGCAACACGGCAATCGGCAGGCCGATGCAAAGAAAGGCGATGAAGGTGTAGAAAACGATGGAGACGATCTGCAGGGTGATCGACAGGGAACTGGAGGCAGGTGAGGGCGTGGGCATAGGGCTCGTTCGCGGGCAGCGGTAAGAGAGTTTCATCATGGCGCGAGGAGGGGATAAAAGAAAGCAGGCTAACTAAATGTGCTTGGGGACCCGGATGTGCAGTTTCAATTGAGGTTGTATGCACCGGCCCCTTCGCGAGCAAGCTCGCTCCCACAAGGGATTGGGTTCACCAGGGAGAAACAGGTCGGCCGTAAGGCCGCCTTCGCGAGCAAGCTTTGCTCCCACAGAGCTGACGGGTGTACGACCGCAAGAACCAGGTCGGCTGTTAGGCCGCCTCGCGGTGGACGTTGATCTCGGCGCCCCGTTAACCACGCTGGCCGAACGCAGGCATTGTGGAGTGGGCATCCCGGCATGGATGCCGGGATAGCCGCGCTGGGCCATGGATGGCCCTTCGCGGCGGGCCCACGGAGCAATGCCGGAGTGAGGGCACACCGAGCCTGGGCGAGGTGCCGAGTGGTGGGGCAAAGCGCTTTTGGTTACTTTTGGCGCTCTTCCAAAAGTGACCCGCCGTAGGGGCGGAACCATAAGCCGCCGTTACCGCAGCAATGGATATGTACCCAGTCAACAAACCCCGGGCCAACTGTCAGGCCGCCATCGCGAGCAAGCTCGCTCCCACAGGTTTTTACCCTTGGGATACAAAAAAGCCCTGTCACAGTGGACAGGGCTTTGCTTTTGCAGCAAACAGCCGAGGGCCGTCCTTAGAACACCACACCCTGGCTGCGCAGGTAGTCGTCATAGGTGCCGCTGAAGTCGACCACGCCATCGGCGCTCAGCTCGATGATGCGGGTAGCCAGGGACGAGACGAACTCACGGTCATGGCTGACGAAGATCAGCGTGCCCGGGTAGTTTTCCAGTGCCAGGTTCAGCGCTTCGATCGATTCCATGTCCAAGTGGTTGGTCGGTTCGTCCATCACCAGCACGTTCGGCTTTTGCAGGATCAGCTTGCCGAACAGCATGCGGCCTTGCTCACCACCGGAAATGACCTTGACCGACTTGAGGATCTCGTCGTTGGAAAACAGCATGCGGCCCAAGGTGCCACGAACCAGTTGTTCGCCGCCCTGGGTCCATTGGCCCATCCAGTCGAACAGGTTGACGTCGTCTTCGAAGTCATGGGCATGGTCCTGGGCGTAGTAGCCCAGTTCCGCGGCGTCGGTCCATTTCACGGTACCGGCATCGGGTTCCAGTTCATTGACCAGGGTGCGCAGCAAGGTGGTCTTGCCGATACCGTTCGGGCCAATGATCGCCACGCGCTCACCGGCTTCGACGGTGAAGCTGAAGTCCTTGAACAGCGGTTTGCCGTCAAAACCCTTGGCCATGCGCTCGACAATGACCGCCTGGCGGTGCAGTTTCTTGGTCTGCTCGAAGCGAATGAACGGGCTGACGCGGCTCGATGGCTTGACCTCGGCCAGTTGGATCTTGTCGATCTGCTTGGCGCGGGAGGTGGCCTGCTTGGCTTTCGAGGCGTTGGCCGAGAAGCGGCTGACGAACGATTGCAGCTCGGAAATCTGCGCTTTCTTCTTGGCGTTGTCCGACAGCAATTGCTCCCGGGACTGGGTCGCCACGGTCATGTACTCGTCGTAGTTGCCCGGGAACAGGCGCAGCTCGCCGTAGTCCAGGTCCGCCATGTGGGTGCAGACACTGTTCAGGAAGTGACGGTCGTGGGAGATGATGATCATCAGGCTCGAACGCTGGGTCAGCACGTTTTCCAGCCAGCGGATGGTGTTGATATCCAGGTGGTTGGTCGGTTCGTCGAGCAGCAGCACTTCCGGGTCGGAGAACAGCGCCTGGGCCAGCAGCACACGCAGTTTCCAGCCTGGCGACACTTCGCTCATCGGGCCGAAATGCTGCTCGATGCCAATCCCCAGGCCCAGCAGCAGTTCACCGGCACGGGATTCGGCCGTGTAGCCGTCCATCTCGGCAAATTCGGTTTCCAGCTCGGCCACGGCCATGCCGTCTTCTTCGGTCATTTCCGGCAGCGAATAGATGCGATCGCGCTCAGCCTTGACCTTCCACAGCTCTTCGTGACCCATGATCACGGTGTCGATCACGGTGAATTCTTCGTAGGCGAACTGGTCCTGGCGCAGTTTACCCAAGCGCACGTTCGGCTCGAGCATGACCTGGCCGCCAGACGGCTCGAGGTCGCCGCCGAGGATTTTCATGAAGGTCGACTTGCCGCAACCGTTGGCGCCGATCAGACCGTAGCGGTTGCCCGCGCCGAATTTGACAGAGACGTTTTCGAACAGTGGCTTGGCGCCGAACTGCATCGTGATGTTAGCTGTAGAGATCAAAGGTTTATCCTGCGGAACATTCAGAGTAGCTAAGGGTGCGGCAGTACCTGTTCAGTACCTGTTTGCGCACGTCCCGACCGCCCAAAGGCGTCGCGGTCGCAAGCGCAAGGGTCCATCCGGCATAAGAGGACAGCAGCATACGGAGCGCCTGGCCCGGTAGACGTGCGCCGAAGCCGTGGTTTGCGGTATCGGCCAAAGGGGGCGCGTAGTAATAGTTGGCGGCGATTGTACTGATCTGGCCGCATAAACGATAGGGGATTGCCTGGGCAAGACAGTTTTTCACAATTGAAGGATAACTTTCGGTTACAAACTGTGGCTAGAATGCCATCTCGCTCGATGCTACCTCCCTTGCCGCTTGGCTGGCCCGGGAAAGCAACCTGTTCACTCCTGCATTGTGACGGTTTCCGTGAAGCTCATCATTGTTGCGATTTACATTTTCTCCATTGGCTACGTTCATCTGCGCGGGCGGGTGCGGCATAAGATCGGCCGCCAGTTGAGCGATCATTCGTCTTTTCTCGCACCGATCAATTGCCTGCTTTACCTGTGCTCGAAACTGCCCAACAGGCCGTTCCTGAGCCCGGCGCAGTTCCCGGACCTGAGCCCGTTGCAGGCCCACTGGGAAGAGATCCGGGCCGAAGGCCAGAACCTGCTGCACGCAGGGGAGATCAAGCGTTCCAATCAATACGACGACGTGGGCTTCAACTCGTTCTTCAAGACCGGTTGGAAGCGTTTCTACCTGAAGTGGTACGGCGACAGCCATCCCTCGGCCATGAAACTGTGCCCACGCACCACCGAACTGGTGCAGAGCATCGGTTCGATCAAGGCGGCGATGTTCGCCGAGTTGCCGCCGGGCTCGAAGTTGGTCCGGCACCGCGACCCATATGCCGGGTCCTATCGGTATCACCTGGGCCTGGAAACGCCCAACGATGCCGGTTGCTACATCAATGTCGATGGCGAGCCTTATCATTGGCGCGATGGCGAGGCGGTGATCTTCGACGAAACGTTTATTCATTACGCCCAGAACACCACCGACCATAACCGCATCATCCTGTTCTGCGACGTGGAGCGGCCCATGAAATTTCGCTGGGCCAGCGCGTTCAACCGCTGGTTCAGCCGCACTGTGATGGCGGCGGCCGGTGCGCCCAATGACGCCGGTGACAGGACGGGCGGCCTGAACCGAGCGTTCTCCAGGCTCTACAAGATACGCTTGCAAGGCAAGGCCCTGAAGAAACGCAACCGCACGCTGTATTACCTGCAGAAGTGGGCTTTTTTTGGTGGTTTGCTGGCGATCTTTGTCTGGATCTGAACCGAGGCGTCATCCCCCGTAGGAGCTGGCGAAGCCTGCGATCTTTTGATCTTGATCTTTCGCTCTGGACTCAATTGTTTGTGGAAAGATCGCAGCCTCGTTGCACTCGACAGCTCCTACGTCCTACGCGTGTTCAGTCGTTGGGTTTTTGCGCGTCCAATTGCTCCCACATACTGGCGGTGATCCGCTGGCGGTGGTTGTAGCCTTCCCAAGGGTTGGCGCCCGAGCCCTTGGCCCGTTCCAGCGCGGCACACGCCAGGATTTACCCCCGGGAGGCCTTGGTGGCTTTTTTGGCAGGCGCGGATTTGCCGGTTTTCGCAGGTTTTGCCGGGGCCTTCCCGGCGGATTTGTCGGTGACCTTGCCCTTGCTGCCCAGGCTGCGCTTGAGCAACTCGGTAAGGTCGATGACATCGGCGGTCTTGCGTTGTTCTTCGCCCGGGTCGGTCTCCACCGCTTCGAGACGGCCTTCATTGGCCTTTTTCTCCACCAGTTCCATGATTTTGTCTTCGAAACTGTCCCGGTATTCTTGCGGCTCCCAGTCGGCGCTCATGTCTGCCACGAGACGCTTGGCCATTTCCAGCTCGCCCTTGGCCAGGGTCGGGTTCGTCACCTCGTCGCCCAACTCCAGGACATCAAGGTCACGCACCTCCGCGGGCCAGCGCAGCATCACCAGTACCAGCGCCGATTCAAGGGGCATGAGCGCCGCCAGGTGCTGGCGGGTATGCAGCACGACGTGGGCCAGGGCGACCTTGTGGGTCTTGACCAGGGTTTCGCGCAGCAGGGCATAGACTTTGCCCCCGCGTTTGTCGGGGGCGAGAAAGTAGGGCGTGTCGATGTTTTGCAACGGGATCTTCTCGCTGTCGACAAAGGCAAAGATATCGATGGTCTGGGTGGACTTGGGGTGGGCGGAGCGAATTTCCTCTTCGCTGAGCAGCACGTACTGGCCTTTCTGGTACTGGACGCCCTTGACGATGTCGTCCTTGGTCACTTCCTTGCCCGTGGCCTTGTTGACCCGCTTGTAGCCCACCGGGTCCATGCTGCGCTTGTCCAGCCAGTCAAAATCCACGCCCTGGGAAGAGGTGGCCGACACCAGCGCGACAGGAATGTGGACCAGTCCGAAACTGATTGCGCCTTTCCAGATTGCCCGTGCCATGGTGGTGTTGTCCTTGCCGGTGAATGTCTTTCTGGTGACCTTCGCGCCTTGGGAAAAGTTTCCATTGTGCGAGCTTGCTCGCGATGGCAACGGTACAGGCGCTATTGATGCAAGCTGACCCACCGCCATCGCGAGCAAGCTCGCTCCCACAGGGGGCGGAGACTCTTGGTTACATCTTCACCGGGACATTTCGCTTAACAATGGCGAACCTGCGGCGTAGCGTGCTTTCGATATGCCTGAACTCAAGAGGTGTCCGAATGAACAGGCTGATACTCGCCATCATGACGCTATTACTGACCGCCGCTGCCCAGGCCACCCCTCCGGGCGAAGGCCCTATGGTCCTGGCCCAGAATCTGCCGGGCAACAACAATCCCTATAACAGCCCGACACGGCGGGCCAATCCCAACAGCATGCAGGGCACGCGGCCCAACGTGCCGACGATTCATGACAATCCGAGCGTGCCTGTACCACGCCCACCGACCCTGGAAAATGGCGGCATCGGTAATGGCTACCCTCGGTCCGGCCAACCGTCGGGTTCGCCGCGTCCCACCATCGAGTCTCCCACGCCCCCCAGGAACAGCCAGAATGGCAACCGCTAGGCGCCGGAGCCCGTTGTTCTCTTTCAACACCGCAGAAGGAAATGTGCATGTTGCGTAAAACACTCCTGGCCGCCTGTTGCGCCAGCGCTGTCCTGACCTTTGCCATGCCGGCTGCTGCCGCGCCAATCCAGTCATTCAAGAGCGAGGAGGGCACCCTGGAAGTGACCACCGTGGTCAAGGGGCTGGAACACCCTTGGTCCGTCGCGTTCTTGCCTGGCCAGCAGGGTATGCTGGTGACGGAGCGACCGGGCAACCTGCGCGTGGTCAGCCCCGATGGTCAATTGTCCACACCCTTGAGTGGCGTGCCACAAGTGTGGGCCAAGGGCCAGGGCGGTCTGCTGGACGTGGTGCTGTCGCCTGACTTCAAGCAGGACCGCACCGTCTACCTGTCTTATGCCGAGGCGGGCGCAGACGGCAAGGCCGGCACCGCCGTGGGGCGCGGGCAACTGTCCGAAGACCTCAAGAGCCTGAAGAATTTCGATGTGATCTTCCGCCAGCAACCCAAGCTGTCCACGGGCAACCACTTTGGCTCGCGATTGGTCTTCGATCGCGACGGCTATCTGTTCATTACCTTGGGGGAAAACAACGAGCGGGCCACCGCCCAGGACCTCGACAAGCTGCAAGGCAAGGTCGTGCGTATCTACCCCGACGGCAAGGTGCCCGACGACAACCCCTTCGTCGGCCAGAAAGACGTCCGTCCCGAGATCTGGTCCTACGGCATGCGCAACCCCCAGGGCGCCGCCCTCAACCCTTGGAATGGCACGCTGTGGGAAAACGAGCACGGGCCCAGGGGCGGTGATGAATTGAACATCATCGAGCGCGGCAAGAACTACGGCTGGCCACTGGCGACCCATGGCATCAACTACTCCGGCGCCCCGATTCCCGAAGCCCAGGGCAAGACCGTCGAGGGCGGCCTTGACCCTCACCACGTCTGGCAGGTGTCACCGGGGCTCAGCGGCATGGCGTTCTACGACCATGATCGTTTCAAGGCCTGGCAGCGCAACGTGTTCATCGGAGCGCTGGTGCCCGGGGAACTGATTCGCCTGCAATTGCAGGGCGACAAGGTCGTCCACGAAGAGCGTTTGCTGGGCGAGCTCAAGGCACGCGTCCGGGATGTTCGCCAGGGCCCGGATGGTTACCTGTATGTGCTGACGGATGAGGACGACGGGGCGTTGTATAAAATCGGACTCAAATGACACAACCTGTAGGAGCCATGTAGGAGCTGTCGAGTGCAACGAGGCTGCGATCTTTCCCCGGACACTTGAATCTCAAGCGAAAGATCAAGATCAAGATCAAAAGATCGCAGGCTTCGCCAGCTCCTACATATTTGCCATTGACTTGCCGCCAACACACCGCTAATTTCCAGGCATGAACTCAACCGTACTGCGCAGCCAGCCAAGCATTATTACCGCCATTCCTTATTTGGCGGGTTAGCTGTCGGCTGCACCCAACCCGCCCTGGAGGCGGGTTTTTTCTTTCTGTCTCCTGGGCTCCGCCCGAACCAGGAGATCGCCATGACCGTTACCCGCACCGAGCAAGCCCTGCTTGAGCACTATGTTAAGAAGATTCTCGCCGCGCCGGTCTATGAGCTGGCCGTGCGTACGCCGCTGCAAGCGGCTCCTGCACTGTCCGAGGCCTTGGGTAACCGGATCCTGCTCAAGCGTGAAGACCTGCAACCGACCTTTTCCTTCAAGATCCGCGGTGCCTACAACAAACTCGTGCAACTGACCCCGGAGCAGCGCGCCCGTGGCGTCATCACCGCGTCTGCCGGCAATCATGCCCAGGGTGTCGCGCTGGCGGCACGGGAGTTGGGGATTTCGGCCAGCATCGTCATGCCTGTGACCACTGTGCAATTGAAGGTGCTGGGCGTGCGCAACCGAGGCGCCGAAGCGATTCTGCACGGGGAAAGCTTTCCGTTTGCCCTGGCGCACGCGCTGGACCTGGCCGAGCAGACCGGACGGGAGTTCGTCTCGCCTTTCGATGACCCGGACGTGATCGCCGGGCAGGGCACTGTCGCCATGGAAATCCTGCGCCAGCACCCCGGCCAGTTGGATGCGATTTTCGTCCCGGTCGGCGGCGGTGGGCTGATCGCCGGGATCGCGGCCTACGTCAAGTACCTGCGCCCGGAGGTACGCATCATCGGCGTCGAGTCGCAGCATTCTGCTTGCCTCCAGGCGGCACTGGCAGCCGGTGAGCGGGTGACCTTGCCAGAAGTGGGAACCTTCGCCGATGGCGTGGCCGTCGCGCAGATCGGCGCCCATGGCCTCGATATCTGTCGTTTCTGTGTCGATGAAGTGATGACCGTGAGCAACGATCAACTGTGCGCCGCGATCAAGGACATCTATGACGATACCCGTTCCATCACCGAACCGTCGGGCGCACTGGCGGTGGCAGGCATCAAGCAGTACGTGGCGCACACGGGGGCGCGAGGCCAGACGCTGGTGGCGATCGACTCCGGTGCCAATATCAATTTCGACAGTTTGCGCCACGTGGCCGAGCGTGCGGCGGTGGGCGCGATTTGAGTTTTTTACGCTACGTCACACTTTTTTTGAAGCAGGCGACGGATGCCCGCTTGCGTCTTCACATTAGGGGCTACTCTAGTTTGCGAACAGGATAAAAGTGATTGCAGTTTGCATGGAAAAAATAGCGTTTCCTTGCATTTTGCACGAGCTCTCTGGCGCGGGAAGAAGCTAAGCGTTTGATTCAGATCAATCCGCAAGGTCTTCAATACAGGCACACTTATTGCGGGATGATTCAAGAGTTCGCCTGGCGAACTCGTTGACTGAAAACGCTAAAAAAAAGAACGAACGGCACGGTATTCGTAGTCCCAGTCCGCAGGGAAGAAAACGGACGAAAATACCGCCGGCGTGAACATAAGTTGGCCGCCTCAACAGGAGAGAGTCGCCATGTTTCTATCTGCCCTCGAAATGCGAAACATCATTGAAAGCAGCTTGTTGCCCAAGCGCTCGCAATGCACCTTGTCACCTGAACTCAAGATGACGGTCAAGATTTACGACGATCACGAAACCGATCGCGTGGCTTTGGTCAAAACCGACATCGATGCCAATAAACTCACCGGTTGCCGGGCCATCAACGACTTGATCGCCGAGCTGCGTACCGAGCTCGACCACAACCCTGCCGCTGGCAATCACTTTCATCAGCAACACCATCGGATGACTGGGCGCTAATAGCGGCGTTGTCCTTGTCAGCCTGACGCTCGGGTCCGGTCGTGTCCGAACCCGGCGTCCAGTTTTTAGCTGCGATTTTTTAGCAGCGATGCGCCATTCAGTTCAATTGTTGCCTGTATGGCAGGTCTGGCCCGGTTTTGCCACACGTCAGGGCGGCGGCGCGAATGGCGAACTCAAGCATGGCGCTGATCTGTTCCCGGGTCAGGGTATGCAACCCCTCGACCGAATCCAATTGTTGTTCAGTCAACCACGCAATCAGCGCGGCCTGGAAGGTGTCGCCTGCACCCACGGTGTCGGCGATCTTCACCGGACAGGACGGCAGCGACCATGAGCCGTGTTGGCGACTGAAGACCGTAGCGCCCTGGCCGCCACGGGTCAGGAAGACCAATTGGCAGCGGTTCCCCAGCCAACCTTCGACGATCGCCTTGGGCTCAACCCCTGGGTAGAGCAGCTCCAGGTCTTCGTCACTGACCTTGATCAGGTCGGCATATTGCACCAGCGTCGCAATCCGTGAGCGCCACAGCTCGATATCCGGTTGCGGGTTGAGTCGCACATTCGGGTCGAGGCTGATCAGGCGGCGGCCGCTTTCGCGTTGCATCAGGGCCAGGAGCGTGTCGGCGATGGGCTGGACCACCAGCGAGAACGAGCCGAAATGCAAGCCGCGTACCTCGGGGCCCAGGTCCGGTAGATGCGCCAGGCTCAGTTGTCGGTCCGCACAGCCTTCGCCGCGAAAACTGTAGTGGGGCGAACCATTGGCGCCCACGGCAACCATTGCCAGGGTGGTCGGTGCGTCGAACTCCACCAGGTATTGGGCGCTGACACCTTCATTGAGCAGCACCTGTTGCAAGCGTCGGCCCAGGTAGTCGGTGGACAGCCCGGTCAACAGCGCCGATTCAACACCCAGGCGGCGCAGCCCCACGGCCACGTTGAACGGTGAACCGCCGGCAATGGCCTTGTAGTTCACTTGCGAGGCCGGGCCATTCGCCTCGGTCTCACTGAAAAAATCAAACAGCGCTTCACCACACACCAAATACATAGTTTCCCGCTCTCAAAGGGTTGCGACGTGTTGTCGATAACGTTCATAAACTTGTTGCGACGCCGCGACATGCGCGGCGATTGGCCGGGTTTCGCTGGTCGGGTCGAGCTTGACGCAGCGCTCGCACAGCTCGGCCAAATCCGTAGGTGAACCCGAGTGACACCATGCTGCCTGAATCGCCGCTCCCAAGGCAGCGGCTTCGCTCTGTTCGGTGCAAATGACCGTGGTGTCCATGGTGTCGGCGACAATCTGCCGCCACACCGCACTCTTCGACCCGCCGCCGATCAGGCGAATGCTCTGGGCCTGGAGCCCGTTGGCCCGCAGCAGGTCCAAGCCATAGCGCAAACCGAAGGTCGTGCCTTCGACCACGGCGCGACACAGGTTGGCCCGGGTCAGGTTGGTGGTGGTCAGGCCCAGCAGGCTGCCGGTGGCATGGGGCAGGGCGGGAACACGCTCGCCGTTGAGGAACGGCAGCATGCACACGCCCTCGGCGCCAATCGGAGCCTGGACCACCAGGGCGTTGAATGTGTCGATGTCCAGCGCCAGCAATTCGCGAATCGCCCCGGTGGCATTGGTCAGGTTCATGGTGCAGATCAGCGGCAGCCAGCCACCGCTGGAGGAGCAGAACGTCGCCACCGACGGCTGTGGGCTGACCGCAGGTTCGGCGGCATAGGCGTAGACCGTACCGGAGGACCCGAGGCTCATGGTGATCACACCGGGCTGAATGTTCCCGGTGCCGATGGCGCCCATCATGTTGTCGCCGCCACCACTTGCCACCACGGCGTCAGGGTTGATGCCCAGGTGCGCTGCAATGGCCGGCAGGATGCGTCCGACTGGCTGATGGGCCTCGATCAGTTCCGGTAGCGCCGCCTGCAAGCGTGCGCTGGGGTCGATGTGTTGTAACAGTTGCACGTCCCATTGGCGGGTGCGTACGTTGAAATAGCCGGTTCCCGAGGCGTCGCCGTATTCGCTGCAATGGCGACCGGTGAGCCAGTAGTTGAGAAAGTCGTGGGGCAGCAGGACGCTGGCAATGCGTTCGAACACCTGGGGATGCTGCTCCCGTGTCCAGAGCAGCTTGGAAACCGTGTAGCCCGGCGCGATCACCACGCCGAGGCGTTCGAGGCTGCCGTCTTCACCGCCCAGGTGCGCCAGGAGCCGATCGTTTTCCGGCGTTGTCTCGGTGTCGCACCACAGCTTGGCCGGGCGCAAGACCTGGCCCTGGTCATCAAGCAGGACCAGGCCGTGTTGCTGGCCGGAGACGCCGATGCCGAGGATCGCCTGGCCATCGACGCCGGCGTCTGCCAAGGCTTGGTGAGTCGCTTGGGTGAATGCATCGAGCCATTGCTGGGTGTCTTGTTCACGGCGACCGTTGGGGCCGCTGATCATGCTGTGGGCAGCGGTGCCCTGGCCGAGAACCTGGCCGCTGATCGCATCCAGGACCAGTGCCTTGGTACCTTGGGTGCCGCAGTCGATGCCCAGGAACAGTTGTTGGTTTGCCATGGAAATCCTCGGATCAAAGAACAAAACACAGAACCTGTGGCGAGGGGATTTAGCGAAACGTCGCACCGCCCCGCTGGGTCGCGAAGCGGCCCCCAGACGTACTGTCTGATACACCGAAGCAGCAGAAACATTTGGGGCTGCTTCGCAGCCCAGCGGGGATAAATCCCCTCGCCACAAGAGCGGATCGCGTCGAGCTTAGTTCACGTCGGCCAGTACCCGCTCAAGTGTTCGTGTTACCCCATGCTCGCGCAAGCTGTTGCAGCACCATTCGAATGCTGCCACGAACTCCGGCGAGCGGGGAATGGCGGTGCCAAAGATTTCTTCCACCTCCAGCACCCGCTGGGTCACCAGCGCATCGTCAGCCACCAGTGCCTGGCAAAACGCCGCCCGTGGGTCCGGGATTGAATACGTCACGCCGTTTTCGTCCACGCCCTTCAGGTACACGGCCCAGGCCGCCACCACCAGCGCCGCGCGACGGGTTTCGCCACCGTCGGCGATCAAGCGGTTAATGGTCGGCACGGTGAATTTTGGAAACTTCGACGAGCCGTCCGAACAGACCCGTTCCAACTGGTCGGCAATCGCCTGATTGGAAAAACGCTCCACCAGGGTGTTCTTGTAGTCGGTCAGGTCGATGCCCGGCACTGGCGCCAGTTGCGGCGTCACGTCCAGGTCCATGTAGGCGCGCATGTAACGCACGAACAACGGGTCGTTCATGGTTTCGTGGACGAAGCGATAACCCTTGAGAAAACCCAGGTAGGTCAACGCCAGATGGCTGCCGTTGAGCAGCTTGATTTTCATCTCTTCATAAGGTGTGACGTCATCGGTGAACTGCACGCCGACCTTTTCCCAGGCCGGGCGACCGTTGACGAACTTGTCTTCCAGGACCCATTGCACGAACGGTTCGCAGACCACCGGCCAAGCGTCGTCGATGCCATGTTCGTCATGCAGTTGCAGGCGATGGGCCACGCTGGTCATGGGCGTGATGCGATCGACCATGGCATTGGGGAAACTGACGTTGCGCTCGATCCATTGCCCCAGCTCCGCGTCGCGCAGTGCGGCGAAGGCCAGCAACGCCTTGCGGGTCACAGCACCGTTGTGGGGCAGGTTATCGCAAGACATCAGGGTGAACGCCGGGGTGCCGGCCGCGCGGCGCTTGGCCAGGGCGGCGCAGAGGAAGCCGAAGACGGTTTTCGGCTCCTCGGGATGGGCCAGGTCGTGCTGGATCTGCGGCAGGTGGGCCATGAACTCGCCGTTGCTGTCGTCGATGCAATAGCCGCCCTCGGTGATGGTCAGCGAGACGATGCGGATCTGCGGATCGGCCAGTTTGTCGATCAGCGCCTGGGCGCCATCCTCAGCCAGCAACATGTCATTGATCGCGCCGATCACCCGGACTTCGGTGTCATCGGTGTCACCCAGTTCGTACAGGGTGAACAGGTAATCCTGGCCGGCCAGGTCGTCCCGGGCGCGGCGATCCTCGGCCCGCAGGCCCACGCCGCAGATGGCCCAGTCCAAGTCGGTGCCGGTATTCATCAGCGCATCGGTGTAGTAGGCCTGGTGAGCCCGGTGGAAACCGCCAACGCCGATGTGGGCGATGCCCTGGCGGATGTCGCCCAAAGGGTAGGCGGGCAGGGCGACGTCAGGCTTGAGGTTGTGCAGGTTTTGTCGGTTGAGTTTCATCGCAGGTCTCGGCAATCAGGCGGCGGCGCGCAGCGCGCGGGTCACCGCAACGCCCTCGGCATCGAATAAGTGGCAGTGTTCAGCGTCCAGGTGCAGGCTCAGTTGCTCGCCGAAACGGCTCGCCAGGTCGCCGCGAACGCGCATGGTCAAGGCTTCGCCGGACGCCGTGACGACGTGACAGAAGGTGTCGCTGCCCAGTCGCTCGCTGACGTCGGCGGTGACTTGCAGGGTGCAATCCCCCGGTTGCGCCAGGTTCAGGTGTTCCGGGCGAATCCCCAGGGTCACCGCGCCGCCGACGCTCAGGTTGGCACCGCTCAAGGGCAGGCTGATACGCGTGCCGGCGTCCAGCAGCACTTCACAGCCCTGACTGTCCAGGCCGGTAACCTTGCCTTTGAGAAAGCCCATTTTCGGCGTGCCGAGGAACCCGGCGACAAACAGGTTGGCTGGCTGGTGATACAGGTCCAGCGGTGAGCCGACCTGCTCGATGCGCCCGCCATTGAGCACCACCACCTTGTCGGCCAGGGTCATGGCTTCGACCTGGTCGTGAGTCACGTAGATCATGGTCGCCTGCAGCTCCTTGTGCAGGCGCGCCAGCTCCAGGCGCATCTGCACCCGCAGGGCGGCGTCGAGGTTGGACAGCGGCTCGTCGAACAGGAAGATTTTCGGGTTGCGCACGATGGCCCGGCCGATCGCTACACGCTGGCGCTGGCCACCGGACAGTTGCTTGGGCTTGCGCTCGAGCATCGGCCCCAGCTCGAGGATGCGCGCCGCCTCGTTGACCTTCTTCTCGACCTCGGCCTTGGGTACGCCGGCCAGGTCCAGGGCGAAGGACATGTTCTTGCGCACGCTCATGTGCGGGTACAAGGCGTAGGTCTGGAACACCATCGCCAGGTCACGCTTGGCCGGGCTGACTTCGGTAATGTCCCGGCCATCGAGTTCGATGGTGCCGTCGCTGACCTCTTCCAGGCCGGCGATGAGCCGTAGCAGCGTGGACTTGCCACAGCCCGACGGGCCGACGAAGACCACGAACTCGCGGTCGTTCACCTCAAGGTCGATGCCCTTGATGATGGAGAAGCCTTCGAAACCCTTTTGCAGATTCTTGATTTTCAGGTTGGCCATGATGATGGGCCTCCACTTGTCATTTATTCAGTTGGCTGGGAAAGATCGCAGCCTTGTTGCACTCGGCAGCTCCTACAGGGATCGCGGAGGCTGTGAGCTGCGTGTAGGAGCTGGCGAAGCCTGCGATCTTTTGACGGTTCATTTCACCGCGCCGAAGGACAAACCGCGCACCAGCTGTTTCTGGCTGATCCAGCCAAAGATCAGGATCGGCGCGCAGGCCAGGGTCGAGACGGCCGACAATTTGGCCCAGAACAAACCTTCCGGGCTGGAATAAGAGGCGATCAACGTCGTCAGTGGCGCGGCTTTGGAGGAGGTGAGGTTCAGCGACCAGAAGGCCTCGTTCCAGCACAGGATCAGCGACAGCAGTACGGTCGAGGCCAGGCCGCCCTTGGCAATCGGCAGCAGCACGCGGACCATTTCCTGCCACAGCGTGGCGCCATCCAGGCGTGCGGCCTCGAGGATGTCGCGAGGGATGTCCTTGAAGTAGGTGTAAATCATCCAGACCACGATGGGCAGGTTGATCAAGGTGTAGATGATGATCAACGCGACACGCGTGTCCAGCAGGCCAAATTGCTTGGCCAGCAGGTAGATTGGCATCAGCACGCCCACTGGCGGCAGCATCTTGGTGGAGAGCATCCACAGCAACGTGCCTTTGGTGCGCTGGGTTTCATAGAACGCCATGGAGTAGGCCGCCGGCACCGCAATCAGCAGGCACAGGGCGGTGGCGCTGAAGGAAATCACCACCGAATTCCAGGCGAAGCTGAAGTAGTTGCTGCGCTCGTTGATGTGCAGGTAGTTCTCCAGCGTGGGCGCGAAGATGAACTGCGGCGGCGTGGCGAACGCATCGATTTCGGTCTTGAAGCTGGTCAACACCATCCAGAAGATCGGGAAGAAGATCAGGATCGCGATGGCCCAGGCCAGCGTGCCAAGCAGCAGGCTTTGCAGGCGACGGGATTGTTGAAGAGTCATGGCGACGGCCTCAGTGCTTGTCGGTGAGGTTTTTGCCGATCATCCGGACCAGGATGATGGCGGCGATGTTGGCAATGACCACGGCGATCAGGCCACCGGCCGAAGCCATGCCGACGTCGAACTGCACCAGTGCCTGGTTGTAGATCAGGTAGGCAAGGTTGGTCGAGGCGTAGCCAGGGCCACCGTTGGTGGTGGTAAAGATCTCGGCGAACACCGACAGCAGGAAGATCGTCTCGATCATCAGCACCACGGCAATCGGGCGGGCCAGGTGCGGCAAGGTCAGGTGCCAGAAAATCGCGATCGGGCCGGCACCGTCCAGGCGCGCGGCTTCTTTCTGTTCCTGGTCCAGCGACTGCATGGCGGTCATCAGGATCAGGATCGCGAAGGGCAGCCATTGCCAACTCACGATGATGATGATCGACAGCAGCGGGTAATGGGCCAGCCAGTCCACTGGCTGGGCGCCGAACAGTTTCCACACCGAAGCGAGGATGCCCGAGACCGGGTGGAAGATCAGGTTCTTCCAGATCAGCGCACCGACGGTGGGCATGATGAAGAACGGCGAGATCAGCAGCACACGGACGATGCCGCGACCAAAAAACTCACTGGCCTCCAGCAGCGCGCTGATCAACACCCCCAGCACGATACTGATCAGCAGCACGCTGCCCACCAGCAACAAGGTGTTGGTGGCACCGGGCATGAAACCCGAGTCGGTCAGGAAGTAGGTGAAGTTCTCCAGCCCGACGAATTCGTTTTCACCGGGGTAGAGCAGGTTGTAGCGGATCAGCGAGAAGTAGACGGTCATGCCCAGCGGCACGATCATCCACAGCAGCAACAAGGCCACCGAAGGGCTGACCAGGAACCAACCGGGGTTCGCCAGGCGGATCTTGCGTGCCGGCGGGGCAATCTCGATGGGGGCTTTGGCAGTTGTAGTTGAGCTATTCATGGCATTGAACCGATTTTTGCGGGCCTATGAAGATCCCCCTGTGGGAGCGGGCTTGCTCGCGAAAGCGATTTGTCAGTCACATTAATGTTGAATGTGCCGACCTATTCGCGAGCAAGCCCGCTCCCACAGAAAGCGAGAGCAGGCGGCGCGGATTATTTGGGATACCCAGCACGTTTCATCTCGCGTTCGGTGGTGGACTGCGCCGCGGTCAACGCCTGGTCCACGGTCTGCTGGCCGGTCAGCGCGCCGGAAAAGAACTTGCCCACCTGGGTGCCGATGGCCTGGAACTCGGGGATGGTCACCAACTGGATGCCGATGTAGGGCACAGGCTTGAGAGTTGGCGCTTTCGGGTCGGCGACTTTCAACGACTCCAGGGTCACTTTGGCAAACGGCGCGGCCTTCATGTACTCGTCGCTGTAGGTCGAGGTGCGGGTGCCTGGCGGTACGTTGGCAATACCGTCGGTCTTGGCGACCAATTGGCTGTATTCCTTGGACGTCGCCCAGGTGGTAAAGACCGTGGCCGCGCCCTTGGCTTTGGAACTGGCCGGGATGGCCAGCGACCAGGAGTACATCCACGAGGTGCCCTTGGCGGTTTTTTCGTGGGGGGCGAAGGTGAATCCGACGTGGTCGGCCACCTTGCTCTGGGTCTTGTCGGTCACGAAGGAACCGGCGACGCTGGCATCAACCCAAATCGCGCACTTGCCGCTGTTGAACAGCGCCAGGTTTTCGTTGAAGCCGTTGCTGGAAGCGCCCGGCGGGCCGGATTTCTTCATATTGTCGACGTAGAAGTTCAGCGCATCCTTCCACTCGGGCCCATTGAATTGCGGCTGCCACTTCTCATCGAACCAGCGCGCGCCAAAGCCGTTGGCCAGGGTGGTGATGAGCGCCATGTTCTCGCCCCAACCGGCCTTGCCCCGCAGGCACAGGCCATATTGTTCCTTGGATTTGTCGGTGAGTTTTTCGGCGAACTCACCGATCTGGGTCCAGGTCGGGTGTTCGGGCATGGTCAGCCCGGCGTTCTTGAACAGGTCCGTGCGGTAATAGGTGATCGAGCTTTCGGCATAGAACGGCAGGGCGTACAGCGAGCCTTTGACCGACAAACCATCACGCACGGAAGGGAATACGTCGTCCAGGTCGTAGGAGGCCGGCAGGTCTTTCATCGGTTCCAGCCAGCCCTTGGCGCCCCAGAGTGCAGCTTCGTACATGCCAATGGTCAGTACGTCGAACTGTCCGCCCTGGGTGGCGATGTCGGTGGTCAGGCGCTGGCGCAGGACGTTTTCTTCGAGCACCACCCAGTTGAGCTTGATGTCCGGGTGCTCGGCCTCGAAGGTTTTCGAGAGCTTTTGCATGCGGATCATGTCGCTGTTATTGACCGTGGCAATGGTGAGGGTCTCTGCGCCGAAGCTGACGCTGCTGAGGGTCATGCAGGTGGAGACAAGCAGAGCTTTTACCGAAGGTTTCATCGCGCACTCCTTTTCCGCGCCCGAAGGCTGCAGAAGGACAGTTATTGTTTTTGTGTCTTCCGGATGAAGGGAAGAATGTGCGCTGATTACAGCCCTCATTGGACGGCGTGACAAATCATCCGTCGCACTTGTGCTGATACTTTTTTGCACTGGGTGGGGTGTGGCGATGGAAATTATCTGTGGGAGCAAGGCTTGCCCGCGATGAAGTTGACGCGGTCTTCCGGGGAACCGAGGCGCCTGCATCGCGGGCAAGCCTTGCTCCCACATGAATCCCGCCACAGAAATGATCCGAGATTCTCAGCCTTGATTCTGCTCGGTCAACCGCTGCACCGCCAGCCGCCGATAATGGGACGGGGTCATGCCCTTGAGTTGCTGGAAACGCCGGTTGAAATTGGAGATGTTGTTGAAGCCGGATTCAAAGCACACGTCTGTCACCGGTTTGTCGCCGTCGGCCAGCAATTCGCAGGATTTGCTGATGCGCAGGCGATTGACGAATTCGATGAAGCAGCGACCGGTGGCCTGTTTGAACACCCGGCTGAAATAGGTGGGTTTCATGCCCAGGTGCTCGGCCACTTCTTCCAGGGACATTTCCCGGGCGTAGTGGGCAAAGATGTAGTCCACCGCGCGGTTGGTGCGGTCGATGCTGTGTTCGTCCGCCGCTTGCGGGGAGGTCGCTCCGGAAAGCAGTTGGTAGTCATCCGTGCCGGCCAGCAGCTCCATCAGGATGAAGAAATGCCCGAGGCGGCTCATGCCCTGGGAATCGGCGATGCGCTGCATCAGGGTCATGGCCTGGCGGATGGTGCGCTTGCAGCGAAACTCGATGCCGTATTGGGCACGTTCGAGCAGCGGTGCGACCGTCTTGAGTTCGGCGAACACCTGGTGGCCGCTTTCGAACAACTCGTCGGTGAAGTTCACCAGCATGTCGCGCTTGTGCACCACTTCGTCCTCGGCCACCTGGCTGATCCAGTTATGGGGCAGGTTGGGGCCGGTGAGGAACAGCGACTGGGGATAGAAGTTGCCGATGTAGTCGCCAATGAACACTTTGCCGGAACTGGCGACGATCAAGTGCAGCTCGTATTCCTTGTGGAAATGCCAGCGCACCAGGGGGCAGGGAAAACCGTGCTGACGGTAGATGATGGACAGCCCGTTATGGTCGTCCATCAACTCGTAGGAGGGGTCGGTGATTCTGGCTGTTCGGGTCATGGGTCTGGCGCTTTTATTGTTATCGCCGTTGGATAATGCCCCCTTCGCCAGGCGGCTGCCACTCTGACGTCTAACCGTTGCGGTTTTTTTCTTCGATCCACTGGGACATGTATTGGGTGCTTTTGTGCTGGTGGTGACGCAGCATGCTGCCGGTGAAGTTGTCCCGACGTCGTTGCGCCAGGTCCGCCCGGCAAGCGTTGATGCTGTCGATCAGCGCCGGGCCGTGCACCTGTTGCCGGTAGCGGTTCTCCAGCAGGGCGAGGCCCGCATCCTGGGCCTGGGTCCAGCGCGCCGGGTCGCGATACAACTGCACCGCCGCATTGGCGATGCCTTCGGCGCTCTGGGCAATCACGCCGGGCCAGGGCATGCCGCCGTGCATGGCTTCGGCGCCCACGGGCGTGGTGACGTTGGGGGTGCCGCAGCGCATGGCGTCGATCAACTTGCCCTTGATGCCGGCGCCGAAACGCAGCGGCGCCAGGCAGATGCGTGCCGCCGACATCACCTGCAAGGCGTCCTCGGCCCAGTTCATGATGTGAAAGCCCTGGGCCGGGTTGTGCAATGCGGCGGCCTTGGGTGGGGTGTAGGCGCCGTACAGGTGCAGTTGCGCGCCGGGTAATTGTTGGCGGATCAGTGGCCAGATGGCGTTTTTCATCCAGAGCACGGCGTCCCAGTTCGGCGCGTGGCGGAAGTTGCCGATGCTGAGAAAATGCGCTCGCTCCTCGAACGGCACGGGCTGTTCGTTGGGCAGGTCCAGCATCAACGGGCACCAGAGCAGCAGGTTGCGGGGTAACTTGAAGTGTTCCACCAACAGTTCGATTTCAACCTCGGACACCATCAGGTTGAGGTCGCAGCGGTACAGTGCAGCGATTTCCCGTTTGGCCAGGTCGGTGTCGGCCATCCGCTGGAACTCCTCGTCCAGGGCCGGGGCGAAGAGGTCGCTGAAATCCTCGCCAGCCTCATCGTGCTTAAGGCGGTCCTTCAAACGCTGGTGCCGAGCGTGGCGCAGGCTCTGCAAGTCTGACGTCTCCAGCACCCGCAGGGCGCCGGGGCAGTGCTTCTCGACCCGCCAGCCGAACTGTTCTTCCATCATGAATTGGTCGAACAGCACGATATCCGGTGCCAGCTCGCTGATGAAGGCGTCGAAGCTGCTGCTATTGAGTTCGATCGGCACTTCGCGGATGCCCAGCGCGACCAGGTCGGCGCGCTGCTCGCCCGGGCCCGCCGGGCTGCTGAAGGTGATGTCCCAGCCTTGCCCGAGGAACGTGTCGAGGATCTGCATGATATGCCCGCTGGCAGCCGATGAGCGCGGCTCGGGCCAGACATAGCCGATAACCAGGACCTTGGTGGCGGTGGGGTGATGCATGAGCAGGGGGTTCCTCGGAGCGATTCAGGCGCCGTCGGCGCGCGGGGCGCCGATAGTGACCAAGAATGCGATCCGGCTCAAGCAAGAATGCGTTTGACCTTGTCGCGCAACTGATCGATGGAGAAGGGCTTGCCGATCACCGACATGCCTTCAGGCACATCGATGCTTTCGGCATAACCGCTGGCAAACAGCACCGGCAGCGCCGGCCGCATGGACCGAGCCTGCTTGGCCAGTTCCCGCCCGTCCATTACCGGCAGGCCGACGTCGGTCATCATCAGGGCAATGGCTTGCTCGTCGTTGCGCAAAAACGCCAGCGCCTGCTCACAACCATCTGCCTCCAGCACCTGGTATTCCAGTTCCTCAAGCACGTCGACGATCAGCATCCGCACAATGTCGTCGTCTTCGACTACTAGGATGGTGGGCTTGGGAGGAGGAGGGGTGGACATAGTAGGCATTCTCGAAGATGGGAGCGGGAGGGGGCTCGAAAAAAAACGGCCCCTTTCTTGAGCCTCTTTTATGAGCCTCTTTTATGAGTAAGCTCCGAGGTGGCACAAGTTCCCAGGGTTGTACAAGAAAGGATCTATAGTACAAGAGCTGACAAGGATAGTCGCTTCCTTGCTACAAGGTAGATCGTCGCGGGACTTGCGCCTTTGACTCGTCAGATAATGTGGATCCAAACGCCGTTTTTCGGGCAAACTCCACGGTTTTCAACTGTCCACCAAGGCCCTTTCCATGACTCCTTCGTCTTCGGTCGACGAGCAAAGTTTTCGCAAGCTCCTGAGCCGCAATATCAGCCTGCCGCTGGGCATGGGCGCCCTCAGCGCGGTGTTTTTCATCATCCTTGTCACGTACCTGCTGTCGGTGATCCAGTGGGTCGGGCATACCGACCGGGTGATCAATAATGCCAATGAGGCGCTCAAGCTGAGCGTGGACCTGGAAACCGGCATGCGTGGCTACCTGTTGAACGGTGACGAGCACTTTCTCGAGCCCTATGAAGTGGCCAAGCCGCGGATTGCCGTCGCGCTGGATACACTGCTGGAATTGACAGCCGACAACCCCGTCCAGACCGACCGGTTGCACAAGATACAAGCGCTCCAGACGGAATGGTCCACGTACGCCCAGGGCATGATCGACCTGCAACGCAGCAGCGGGGATTACCGGAGCGCGGCGAGGTCCGGGCGCGGCAAGCGCTTGACGGACGAGATCCGCCACACCTTCGAGGAAATCGTCGATACCGAGCAGCAACTGCGCGCGGCGCGCAACCAGGACGTGCGCACTACCACGGTCTGGAGCATTGCCCTGTACCTGCTGTTCGTCGCCGCTGTCAGTGGGTTGCTGGCCTACGTCGGCCGCCGGGATCTGTTGAGCTTGTCCGAGAGCTACAGCGCCAGCCTGAAAGTCCAGCAACGCAGCGCCTTGCACCTGGAGAAGCAGGCCTGGTTGCGCAATGGCCAGACGCTGCTGGCCGAACAGGTCCTGGGGCAGTTGTCCCTGAACCTGTTGGGCCGCAATATCCTGCAGTTCTGTGCGAAGTACCTGGATGTGGCGGTCGCTGCACTCTATACGCGGGAAGAAAATGGCGTCCTCAAGCGCGTCGCCACCTATGGCCTGTCCCGGGAGGATGACCAGCAGCAACAGATGATCGTCGACGGTGAAGGCATCGCCGGCCAGGCCGTGCAACAGGGCCGCCTCATTCGCCTGGACGACGTACCGGACGATTACCTCAAAGTCAGCTCCGGATTGGGGCAAGGCTTGCCCAACAGCGTGCTGGTGGTGCCCACCAGTGACGATGACCGGATCAACGGGGTCATCGAGCTGGGCTTCCTGCGGCCATTGACCGAGCGCGATATCGAGCTGTTGGAGTTGATCGCCGGCAATATCGGCACCTCCATCGAGGCCGCCCGTTATCGCCAGCGCTTGCAGGAAGTACTGGCCGAAACCCAGCAGTTGAACGAAGAACTGCAAGTGCAGCAGGAAGAGCTCAAGACCGCCAACGAGGAGCTGGAAGAGCAGTCGCGCATCCTCAAGGAATCCCAGGCCCACCTGGAAGCCCAGCAACAGGAGCTGGAGCAGACCAACGAGCAATTGGCCGAGCAGCGCGACGCCATGGACCAGAAGAACAGCGAGCTGAACCTGGTCCAGATCCAATTGCAGGAGCGCGCCGAAGAGTTGCAGCGTTCGAGCAAGTACAAATCCGAGTTCCTGGCCAATATGTCCCACGAGCTGCGCACGCCGCTCAACAGCTCGCTGATCCTGTCCAAGCTGCTGGCGGAAAACCCGCAGCAGAACCTCAGCGAGGAACAGGTCAAGTTCGCCGAGTCGATCTACTCCGCCGGCAACGATCTGTTGAACCTGATCAACGATATTCTCGACATCTCCAAGGTCGAGGCCGGAAAGCTGGAAGTGCGCCCGGAAAACACCAGCGTGCAGCGTCTGGTGGAAGGCCTGCGGGACATGTTCGAGCCGTTGGCAGCCGACAAGGGCCTGGGATTCGAGGTCCAGGTATTGCCCGATGCGCCGGCGATGCTCTACACCGACCGCCAGCGCCTGGAGCAGGTGATCAAGAACCTGCTGTCCAATGCCGTGAAGTTCACCGAGCAAGGCTCCGTCTGCCTGGCTGTGGCCGGGCAGCCGGGTTCGGGCATCGCGTTCATGGTGCGCGACTCGGGGATCGGCATCGCCGTCGATCAGCAGCAGAGCATCTTCGAAGCATTCCGCCAGGCCGATGGCACGACCAACCGTCGTTACGGCGGCACGGGCCTGGGGTTGTCGATTTCCCGGGACCTGGCCATGTTGCTGGGCGGCTCTATCTCGGTTTCCAGCGAGCCGGGGCAGGGCAGCGTGTTTACGCTGGTAATGCCTGAGCGTTATGTCGAGCCCGGGGACACGCCGACAGCGCCGATGACCTTCACCCCGACGGCCACCGCGCCAGCGCCGGTTGCGCCAAAAGCCGCCCCGGCACCGCTGATCGCTGAAGTGGATACGCCGATTGCCCGCTTCGCCGACGACCGCGACAAGGCGCCGTTCGACACCCGGTGCATCCTGGTGATCGAGGACGAACCCAAGTTCGCCCACATCCTGTTCGACCTGGCCCATGAGCTCGGTTACCAGTGCCTGGTGGCCCACGGTGCCGATGAAGGTTTCGACCTGGCTTTGCAACTGGCCCCCGACGCCATCCTGTTGGACATGCGCCTGCCGGACCATTCCGGGCTGACGGTGTTGCAGCGGCTCAAGGAGCGAGCCGAAACCCGGCACATTCCGGTGCACGTGATTTCCGTCGAAGACCGCGTCGAAGCCGCCATGCACATGGGCGCCATCGGCTATGCCGTCAAGCCGACCACCCGTGAAGAACTCAAGGATGTATTCGCCCGCCTGGAAGCCAAGCTGACCCAGAAGGTCAAGCGAGTGCTGCTGGTGGAGGACGATGACCTGCAACGCGACAGCATTACCCGGCTGATCGGCGATGATGACATCGAGATCACCGCCGTTGGCCTGGCCCAGCAGGCCCTGGACCTGCTGCGGACCAATGTCTACGACTGCATGATCATCGACCTCAAGTTGCCGGACATGCTCGGCAATGACCTGCTCAAGCGCATGTCCAGCGAAGACATCTGCTCCTTCCCGCCGGTGATCGTCTACACCGGGCGCAACCTGACCCGTGACGAAGAGGCCGAACTGCGCAAGTATTCGCGCTCGATCATCATCAAGGGCGCCCGTTCGCCAGAGCGCCTGTTGGACGAGGTGACACTCTTTCTGCACAAAGTCGAATCCCGGTTGTCCCATGAACGGCAGCGGATGCTCAAGACCGCCCGCAGCCGTGACAAGGTGTTTGAAGGCCGCAAGGTGTTGCTGGTGGATGACGATGTGCGCAACATCTTTGCCCTGACCAGCGCCCTGGAGGCGAAGGGGGCGATCGTTGTCATCGGCCGTAATGGTTTCGAGGCGATCGATCGCCTGAACGAGTTCGACGATATCGATCTGGTGCTGATGGATGTAATGATGCCGGAGATGGACGGTTTCGAAGCCACCGCGCTGATCCGCAAGGACCCGCGCTGGCGCAAGCTGCCCATTATTGCCGTGACGGCCAAGGCCATGAAGGATGATCAGGAACGCTGCCTGGCGGCGGGTTCCAACGACTACCTGGCCAAACCGATCGATCTGGATCGTCTGTTCTCGCTGATTCGCGTGTGGTTGCCGAATATGGAAAGAATTTAGTGGAACGTGACACTGACATTGAACTTCGTTTGTTGATCGAAGCGATCTACCTCAAGTACAGCTACGATTTTCGCGATTATTCCGGTGCGTCCATCAAGCGCCGGGTCCACCATGCGCTGAGCCAGTTCGAGTGCAGGACCATCTCGGCATTGCAGGAGCGCGTGCTGCATGACCCGGGGGCGTTCATGCAGTTGCTGCAACTGCTGACGATCCCGGTCAGCGAGATGTTTCGCGACCCCTCGCATTTCCTGGCCATTCGCGAGGAAATCGTGCCGCTGCTCAGGACGTACCCTTCGATCAAGATCTGGATCGCTGGTTGCAGCACAGGGGAGGAGGTCTACTCCATGGCGATCCTGCTGCGCGAAGAAGGCCTGCTGGACCGCACGCTCATCTATGCCACCGATATCAACCCGCGCTCGTTGGAAAAAGCCAAGCAGGGGATTTTTTCCCTGGAGAACGTGCGCACCTATACCCAGAACTACCAGGCCGCCGGAGGCCGGCGCTCGTTTGCCGATTACTATACCGCCGCCTACGATTATGCGATGTTCGACAAAACCCTGTGCGAGAACGTGACCTTTGCCGATCACAGCCTGGCGACCGACAGTGTGTTTTCAGAAACCCAGTTAATTTCCTGTCGTAATGTATTGATATATTTCAATAAAAAACTGCAGGATCGGGCGTTTGGATTGTTTCATGAGTCCCTTTGTCACCGTGGTTTCCTGGTATTGGGCAGTAAGGAGACGTTGGATTTCTCGGCTTACGGCCATCGATTCGAGCCGTTGGTCAAACAGGAACGGATCTATCGCAAGTTATGAACCAGACGAAGGACAGATCCAACCCGCCCATCGAGGCCATTGTCGTCGGTGCATCGGCCGGTGGCGTCGAAGCGTTGCTCAGGGTCTTCGGACACCTGCGCAAGGGTTTTGGCGTGCCTATCCTGGTGGTATTGCATTTGCCGGACGAGCGCGAAAGCCAACTGGCCCGTGTCTTCGGACATCGTCTGGCGGTGCCGGTGGAGGAAGCCCGGGACAAGCAAGACATCGTGCCGGGAACCTTGTATGTCGCCACGCCTGGCTATCACTTGTCGGTCGAGGCTGACCGTAGCCTGTCGTTGAGCCTGGAGGAACCGGTGCATCATTCGCGGCCGTCCATCGATGTGTTGTTTGAATCGGCCGCCGATGTCTATGGCCAGAAATTGCTGGCCGTGGTGCTGACCGGCGCCAACAATGATGGCGCCTGTGGCTTGGCGAAGGTCAGGGCACTGGGCGGGATCACGGTGGTCCAGGACCCCGGTGAAGCCCAGGTCTCGACCATGCCCGAAGCGGCGCTGGCCCTGCACGAGCCCGACCATATCCTTACTTTGCAAGGCATCGGCCAATTGCTGGCCGGGCTGGAATGAACCACATGCCAAGAGATGTTCAAGCCAAACTGCTGATCGTCGATGATCTGCCTGAGAATCTGTTGGCCCTGGAAGCGTTGATCAGGGGGCACGACCGCGAGGTCTTCAAGGCACCGTCGGCGGACGAAGCGCTGTCGCTGTTGCTGCAACACGACTTTGCCTTGGCCATCATCGATGTGCAGATGCCGGAGATGAATGGTTTCCAACTGGCCGAGCTGATGCGCGGCACGGAGAAGACCCGCAGCATTCCGATCATCTTCGTCAGTGCCGCCGGTCGTGAACGCAACTATGCCTTTACCGGTTATGAAAACGGTGCGGTGGACTTCCTGCACAAGCCGCTGGACACCCAGGCGGTCAAAAGCAAGGTCAATGTGTTCGTCGAGTTGTACCGTCAACGAAAGGCCATGAAGGAGCAGGTCGTAGCCCTTGAGCAGAGTCGCCGCGAGCAGGAGGTGCTGTTGCAGCAACTGGAGACCACCCGCGGCGAGCTGGAGCAAGCGGTGCGCATGCGTGACGACTTCATGTCCATCGTCGCCCACGAGGTGCGTACGCCCCTCAATGGTCTCATTCTCGAGACACAATTGCGCAAGATGCACCTGGCCCGGGACAACGCCGCCGCCTTCAGCCTGGATAAAGTGCGGGCGATGGTCGAACGCGACGAGCGGCAGATCAAGAGCCTGATCCGGCTGATCGAGGACATGCTGGATGTGTCGCGGATTCGCACCGGCAAGCTGTCGATCCGTCCGACCCGCTTCAACCTGACGGCATTGGTGGAGAACCTGCTGCGCAATTTCCAGCCGCAGATCGCCGTCGCCGAGTGCTCGTTGACCTGCATGGCTGAACCGGCGGTGGAGGGGCTTTGGGATGAGTTTCGTATCGAGCAGGTGGTCTCGAACCTGTTGACCAATGCGTTGCGCTACGGCGGCAAGGGCCCGATCGAGGTGCGCGTCTACAAGACGCCCGACCACGCCTGCATCGAGGTCCAGGACCATGGCATCGGTATCAGCGAGGAAAACCAGAAACGTATCTTCCAGCAGTTCGAGCGCGTATCGTCCAAGGCGGCCGCTGCTGGCCTGGGCCTGGGGCTGTTCATTTCCGAGCAGATTGTAGCGGCCCATGGCGGGACGATCACGGTCAACAGTCGCCTCAATGACGGGGCCTTGTTTCGTGTTTGCCTGCCCTTGCAGAAAACTGTCTTGGACAAAACCGCCGAACAGACGCAACCTCTGCGAGACCCCAAGGTCGTATCAGCAGCTATTGATCGAACAAAGGCTTCTCATGAGTGAAGATGCGCAAGATGTTGTATTGATCGTCGAGGATGACCCGTCGATCCTGATGGTGCTGTCGGCTTACCTGTCGGGCGAGGGATACCGGGTGCTGCAGGCCGAAAACGGTGCCCAGGCGTTCGAGATCCTGGCGAGCAAGCCTCATCTGGACATGATGATTACCGACTTCCGCCTGCCGGGTGGTATCTCCGGGGTGCAGATCGCCGAGCCTGCGGTCAAGTTGCGCCCCGAGCTGAAGGTCATTTTCATCAGCGGCTACGCGCAGGAAGTGCGCGACACCGATAGCCCCATTACCCGCAAGGCGCCGATCCTGGACAAGCCGTTCGACCTGGATGAGCTGCAGAGCATCATGCAGTCGATGTTGTCGTAGGTTTCAAAAGTATTGTTTGGATTGGGCAAGGCTTTTGTGGGAGCAAGGCTTGCCCGCGATGAGGGCTGCTCGGTCTTTCTGAAACCGAGGCGACTTCATCGCGAGCAAGCTTTGCTCCCACAGAATCGAGGATCTTCCCACAGAATCAAGGATCTTCCCACAGAGTTAAGGGCCCTCTCACTGAATCAAGGAACCGTGATCATCTCCCGCACCTTGGCCGTCAACAAATCAAACGTGAACGGCTTGGTGATCATCTGCATCCCCGGGTCCAGGAAGCCGCCGCGTACCGCTGCGTGTTCCGCATAACCGGTGATGAACAGCACCCGCAGGTCCGGGCGGATCTGCCGGCCGATTTCCGCCAGTTGCCGGCCATTCATGCCGGGCAGGCCCACGTCGCTGATCAGCAGGTCGATGCGTTGGCCTGACTGGAGGATCGGTATTGCGCTGTTGGCGTCGGCCGCTTCCACAAAGGCATAGCCCAGCTCGCTCAACACCGCGCTCACCAGCACTCGCACCGCTGGATCGTCCTCGACGATCAGCACGGTCTCACCGTCCTGCGCATAGGGTGCGTGTGGGGTGGTGACCTGAGGTTCGTGTATTTCCTCACCGCGAAAGCGCGGCAGGTAAAGGTTCACGGTGGTGCCTTTGTCGACTTCGCTGTCGATGGTCACATGGCCACGCGATTGCTTGCTGAACCCATAGATCATCGACAGGCCCAACCCGGTGCCCTGGCCGATTGGCTTGGTGGTGAAGAACGGATCGAACGCGCGACCGATGATCGCTTCGGGCATGCCGCAACCGCTGTCCTGCACGCTCAGCACCACATAGTCGCCGGGTTCCAGGTTGGTGTAGGCGTCGGTGAAATCGGCGTCCAGGTGCTGGTTGCAGGTCTGTACCACCAGGTTCCCGCCGTTGGGCATGGCATCCCGGGCGTTGAGGACCAGGTTGAGCAGGGCGCTTTCCAGTTGGTTGGGGTCGGCTTCGGCGACCCAGAGCTGTTCGTCCAGCCGCATGTCCAGGCGGATACTTTCGTTGAGGCTGCGTTGCAGCAACTCGCCCATGGACAGCACCAGCGTGTTCATCTGGACGGCCTTGGAGTCCAGTGATTGCCGACGGGAAAACGCCAGCAGGCGATGGGTCAGGCCGGCGGCGCGGTTGGCCGAGGTCACGCCCAGGTCGATCAGGCTGTCCAGGTCTTCGGTGCGGCCCCGGGCCAGACGTCGGCGCAGCAGTTCGAGGCTGCCGATGATCCCTGTGAGCATGTTGTTGAAGTCGTGGGCGATACCGCCGGTGAGCTGGCCGACCGCTTCCATTTTCTGCGACTGGCGCAGGGCTTCTTCGTTATGGCGCAACTGGGCGGTGCGTTCTTCCACTTGCTGTTCGAGGGTTTCAAGGGTGGTTTGCAGGCGCAGTTCGCTGTTGCTGAGGTCGATCAGGCGGTCGCGGGCTTCGTACTGCCTTCGACGGCCGCGCAGGGCGGTGGTCACCAGGCTGATCAGGGTCACCGGGTGGAAAGGGCGCTCGAGAAAGGTCACGTTGCCCAGTTGTGTACCGATACGCGCCGCCGGGTTCTGTTCCGGGCCGCCGTGATGGGTCAGCAAGACAATGGGCAGGTCAGACCAGGCCGGCTGCTGCTCGATGTGCAGGAACAGCGCTTCCAGATCGGGCCCCACCAGGGCTTCCGAGGAAATCACCAGCAGGCCGGCACCTTTTTCCAATTCTTCGCACAAATGACCCAGATGACGGCAAATGAGGCCGGCGAAACCGGCTTCATTGAGGATCATCAAGGCGATCTGGCTGTCCCGTCCCAGCGGCGCGAGGATCAGCGCCCGTTCGGACAGGGGCTCGGCCAGCGTCACCGGTGTTCATCCCCGAGCAACGGGTTGCTCTCGCCCATGTAAGTGGGAACCCCTCGCAAGACGCCTTGGAACGCTTCGAGCGGTTCGCCGATGGTCATGCCCAAGCCGCTGATGCGGTATTCGCGGATGGTCGACTCATGGCTGCCCGTACGTTTCTTGATGATGGAAATCGCCCGACGAACCTTGCCCAGCGCTTCGAAATAACGCAAAAGAATCACCGTGTCAGCCAGGTAAGTAATGTCCACGGGCGCCTGCATGTCGCCGACCAGGCCGTGCTGGGCTACGGTCATGAAGGTCGCCGCGCCCTTGCGGTTGAGATAGAGCAACAGTTCATGCATGTGCAGCACCAGGGCATTCTCTTCCGGCATGGCCGCCTGGTAACCGTTGATGCTGTCGATGACCACGGTCTTGATGTCGCCCTCATCGACGCAACGGCGCACGCGGTGGGAGAACTCGCCAGGGGACAGCTCGGCGGCGTCCACTTGTTCGATCAGCAGGTTGCCGGTCTCTTGCAGGGCTTGTAGATCGATGCCGATGTTTTTCATGCGCTCGAACAACAAGCCCAGTTCTTCATCGAAGATGAACAGCGCGGCCTTCTCGCCGCGGCGCACAGCGGCGGCGGCAAAAATCAGTGCTATCAGCGACTTGCCGGTCCCCGCCGGGCCCAGGATCAACGTGCTGGAACCAGTCTCGATACCGCCGCCCAGCAGCGAGTCCAGTTCGCCGATGCCGCTGGAGAGTTGTTGGCGCAGGTACTGGCCGCGGTGTTCGGCGGCCACCAGGCGTGGGAAGACGTGCACGCCGTCACCCATGATGGTGAAGTCATGGTAACCGCCGCGGTATTTCTGCCCGCGATACTTGACCACTCGGATCCGCCGCCGTTCGGCGCCATAGTTGGGCGTCAGTTCTTCCAGGCGAATCACCCCGTGGGCGACGCTGTGCACGGTCTTGTCCAGGGACTCGGTGGTCAGGTCGTCGAGCAACAGGACCGTGGCGTCGTAGCGCACGAAGTAGTGCTTGATCGCGAGGATCTGGCGCCGATAGCGCAGGGAGCTTTGCGCCAGCAGGCGAATCTCCGAGAGGCTGTCGAGCACCACCCGGGTTGGCTTGACCCGTTCGACCACTTCGAAGATCTGCCGGGTCGCCTCGCCCAGCTCCAGGTCCGAGGAGTACAGCAAGCTCTGCTGGTGCTCGGCATTGAGCAGGCTTTCGGGTGGGGTCAGCTCGAAAATATGAATATTGTCGTCCAGCGTCCACCCGTGGGAGGTTGCGCCCTGACGCAGTTCACGCTCGGTTTCCGATAGCGTGATGTACAACGAGCGCTCGCCAGCCTTGGCGCCGGCCAACAGAAAATGCAGCGCGACCGTGGTCTTACCAGTCCCCGGTTCCCCCTCAAGCAGGAACACGTGGCCGCGGGACAAACCACCGGAAAGGACGTCGTCCAGTCCTTCGATGCCGGTGGCGGCTTTTGCACTGATCAACTCGTTAGATGTAGACAAAAATAGCCCTCTCATGACTAGGGAAGTGGGCAGCAGGCGGGGTAACGCCTGAATTCAACTGCCTGAACACTTGACCCTTGGCGGTGATGGCGGTTCCGCTTATATCGATAAAACGCGGTGTGCGGCACAACTTTGTAGGAGCTGTCGAGCGAAGCGAGGCTGCGATCTTGTCCCAGACAATTGAGTCGCAAGCGAAAGATTAAGATCAAAAGATCGTCCGAACGCGGCCCGAGCCTTCGGCAGCGCCTACAGGCCTTGTTGCAGCACCGGGTCGTCAGGGTTCAATTGTTCAAGTTGCGCCAGCAGGACTTGAACATTCTGCAACTGGCCGGTCTCCTGCCAATAGTTGATCAGCAGCACCCGTGCCTTGCGGTCGGCGGGGTAGCGCTGGACGATTTCCTGCAACTGTTTCTGCGCCGCTTCCACTTCCTGCTCGGCATGCAGGGTGGTCGCCAGGTCATAGCGGTAATGGCGGTTCTCGGGCTCCAGTTCCACGGCTTTTGCCAAGCCAAGCAGCGCATACTCGTTCTGACCGTGTTGCAGCAGCCACATGCCCAGCGCATGTTGCAGATAAGCCGACGCTGGCTGGGTCTGCAACTGTCGGGCGAGCAATTGTCGTGCGGCTTCGCCCTGGCCTTGTTTGTCCAGCACTTCGATCTGCATGACCAGCGCCGGCAGGTTGTTCGGTTGCAGGCGCAAAGTCTGCTCAAGCGCCAGTTGGGCTTTCTTCAGTTCGGCGTTGTGCAGGTGCAGTCGGGCGAGCTGGTAGTGGGTCTCAGCGGTTTTCGGACCGTCCTCGAGCACCTGTTCCCAGGTGTCGATGGCTAACTGCATCGCCCCGAAATACAAGCCGAGGTCATCCGGCGACAAGCCCAGCAGCGCGTTCACGGCGGCGAATCGGACGTTCTGGTCATCATCATCCAGGAGCGGGCCGAGCAACAGGCTGCGCTGGCCGGTCGGCACCAGCCCGACGATGCTGCCGATGGCGGCTCGACGCACGTCCGGCGATTCGCTGTGCAGGTCCGCGTCCGCCAGTTTCAGGGCTTGAGGGCTGGGGTAGTTGGGCAGTTCGGCGTGCAGCCATACGCGGCGCTTGGGCGAGAGGTCCGGACGCCCCAATTGCTGGTAAAGCATCCGTGCCGCCCCTGGCTGCCCATTACGGGCGTTTTCCAAGGCATCACTGTAGCCACGCTTGATCGCTTCGGGGATTTGCGGCGTGGTGCTGCGTAGCCACACCGCGACAAGACCGATCAACAACAGGACACAGAGGCTGAGGAGCAGATAGCGGCGGCGAGGCGAGAGCATGCAGGGAATCCATTACCAGAAGCGTGAAATGTCGCAAGCTTCGGTCAGGTAAGGGCTTGAGTCAAACCCTGTGAAGCATCTCATGCGCCCAGGGTAAGTTTGCCCGAGTCAATGTGGGAGCAAGGCTTGCCCGCGATGAGGGCGGCACATTTAGCATCAACGTAACTGACACACCGCTATCGCGAGCAAGCTTTGCTCCCACAGGGTTGTCCTCAGCAAGCTTTGCTCCCACAGGGTGCTCCTACAGGAGGAGGTGGAGGTTAGCGCCAGCCGAAAAAAAGCCCCGCGTCCAAATGAGAGGCGGGGCAAAAATTTGGCTGGTTGCGGCCAACCAAAGGAGCTCGGTTGAGAAGGGGGATCAGTTGCTGGCAACGGTCTCCGGTTTCCAGCCGCCGCCCAGGGCCTTGTAGATCGCGACGATGCCGCGGTACAGGTCCACTTCGGCCTGGGCCTGGGTGTCTTCGGCGGCCAGGCGTTCGCGCTGGGCGTCGAGCAGCACGAGGAAGTCCTCGGTGCCTTCGCGGTAGCGAATCTCGGCCAGGTCGGCGGCGGCGCGGCTCGATTCACTCTGGCGGATCAGCGAGATCAGCCGTTGTTGGCGCTTGCCGTAGTCGCTGAAGGCGTTTTCCGATTCTTCCAGGGCCAGCAGCACTTGCTGTTCGTAGGTCGCCAAGGCGCCGTCCGCCTCGGCGTCGGCACCGCGCAAGCGAGCCCGCACGCTGCCCAGGTCGAAAGCCGCCCAGGTAATGCTCGGGCCCAGCGCCCAGGCGTTGGCCGCCGAGGAGCCGATCTGCGAACCGCGTCCAGCCGTGAAGCCAAGGAAACCGCTCAGGCTGACCCGTGGAAACAGATCCGCCTTGGCCACGCCGATGCGCGCCGTGGCGGCGGCCAACTGGCGTTCGGCACTGAGAATGTCCGGGCGCCGTTGCAGCAGTTCACCCGGATCGCCGATGGGCAGGGCCTTGGCGATGGCCGGCAACTGTTTCGGGCTCAGGTCCACACTGAGTTTGTCCGGACGCTCGCCCAGCAACGTGGCGATGCGATTGCGTTGGCGCACCTGTTCGGCCTGCAGCTGCGGCACACTGGCTTCCACCGCGGCCAGGCGGGCATCGGCACGCACCACATCGAGCTGATCGCCGACGCCGGCATCACGCAGGCTTTCGGTGATCTTGCGCGAATCCTGCTGGTTCTTGAGGTTCGCCAGGGCGATCTTTTCCCGCAGTTGGGCGCCGCGCAATTGACCGTAGGCATCCACCAGTTCGGCGATCATCGTCACCTGCAACTGGTAGAGATCGGCTTCGACTGCCTGCTGGTCGGCATCGGTGGCTTCCAGGTTACGCTGGATGCGCCCGAACAAGTCCAGCTCCCAGGCCATGTCCAGGCCCAGGTCGTAACGCTCGGAGTTGACCCGGTCGTCCGTTTGCCCCATCGGGTTCTGGCCTTTGCCCAGTTCGCTGCTGGCGCGGCTGGTAATGGTCGGCATGGCGTCATTGCTGGCGTCATCGCGAATCGCCCGGGCGGCCCGCAAGCGGGCGAAAGCCACGCGCAACTCGCGGTTGCCTTCCAGCGAGCGGGTCACCAACGCGTTAAGGGTCGGGTCGTCGAACTGCTGCCACCAGATGCCTTCGAAACGGGCTCGGTCGAAGTTCTTCTGGCCGGCGGCGCCATCGGTGGCGGTGGTGATGTTCGCCGCCTCCGTTTGCGGGGCCTTGTAGTCCGGGCCCACGGCACAGGCACTCAAGGCCAACACCAGCAAGCTCGGCACGAACGCTTTCAAACTCATTGTTGCGCCTCCAGTTTCAAAGCCCGGGCCGCTTTGCGGGCCTCGCTGCGCTCGACGAAGTTGCGGATCAGTACATAGAACACAGGGGTGAGCAGCAGGCCGAAGAAGGTCACGCCGAGCATCCCGGAGAACACCGCCACACCCATGGCGTGGCGCATTTCCGCACCTGCGCCGCTGGAGAACACCAGGGGCACCACGCCCATGATGAAGGCGAAGGAGGTCATCAGGATCGGCCGCAGACGCAGGCGGCACGCTTCGAGGACCGCCGCCAGCGGGTTCATGCCTTCGAGCTGTTTATCCTTGGCGAACTCGACGATCAGAATCGCGTTCTTGCAGGCAAGTCCCACCAGTACGATCAAGCCGATCTGGGTAAAGATGTTGTTGTCGCCACCGGAGAGAATCACCCCGGTAATCGCCGACAACAGGGTCATCGGTACGATCAGGATCACCGCCAATGGCAGGCTCCAGCTTTCGTACTGCGCCGCGAGCACCAGGAACGCCAGCAGTACGCAGAGCGGGAACACGAACAGCGCGGTGTTGCCCGAGAGGATCTGCTGGTAGGTCAGGTCGGTCCACTCGTAGGTCATGCCGTTGGGCAATTCGTCCTTGAGCAGTTTCTCGATGGCCTTTTCAGCCTGGCCGGAGCTGTAGCCCGGGGCGGCGGCACCGTTGATTTCAGCTGTGATGAAACCGTTGTAATGCATCACGCGGTCTGGCCCCGAGGTGTCGCTGACCTTGATGAAGGTCGCCAGCGGGATCATCTCGCCACGGTTGTTGCGCACCTTGAGCTGGCCGATCTGGTCCGACTCGAGACGGAACTGCTGCTCAGCCTGGACGTTGACCTGGTAGGTGCGGCCGAAGCGGTTGAAGTCGTTGGCATACAGCGAACCCAGGTAGATCTGCAGGGTGTCGAAGATGTCGCTGACGGCCACGCCGTGGGTCTTGGCTTTTTCACGGTCGATGGCGGCATCGACCTGGGGCACGTTCACGGTGTAGCTGGTGAACAACCCGGCCAGTTCCGGCACGTTCTGGCTCTTGGTAATGATGTTCATGGTTTCTTTGTACAGCTCGTCGTAGCCCAGGTTGCCCCGGTCTTCTATTTGCAGGCGGAAACCACCGATCGTGCCCAGGCCCTGTACCGGCGGCGGCGGGAAGATCGCCATGTAGGCTTCCTGGATCCCGGCGTACTGGCCGTTCAAGGCGCCGGCGATGGCGCCGGCCGACATGCTCGGGTCCTTGCGCTCGTCGAAGGGCTTGAGGGTCACGAACACGATGCCGGCGTTCGGGCTGTTGGTGAAACCGTTGATCGACAGGCCCGGGAAGGCCACGGCGCTTTCAACGCCCGGTTGCTTGAGGGCCAGATCGGACATGCGCTTGATCACGTCTTCGGTGCGATCCAGGCTCGCGGCGTCCGGCAGTTGGGCGAAGGCCACCAGGTATTGTTTGTCCTGGCCGGGCACGAAACCGGTCGGGGTGTTGGAGAAGCCGAAGAAGGTCAGCACCATCAGGCCCGCATAGAGCACCAGGGCGATGCCGCTGCTACGAATCACTCGGGCGACGGTGCCCACGTAACCGTGGCTGGCACGTTCGAAGAAGCGGTTGAACGGACGGAACAGCCAGCCGCCGAAAACCTTGTCCAGGAACTTGGAAAAACGGTCCTTGGGCGCATCATGGCCCTTGAGCAAAACGGCAGCCAGGGCCGGTGACAGGGTCAGGGAGTTGACTGCCGAAATCACCGTGGAGATGGCAATGGTCAGGGCGAACTGCTTATAGAACTGCCCGGTCAAGCCACTGATGAACGCCGCCGGAACGAAGACCGCGCACAGCACCAGGGCGGTGGCGATGATCGGGCCGGTCACTTCGCCCATGGCGCGCTTGGTCGCCTCCACGGGGGTGAGCCCCAGTTCGATGTTTCGCTCGACGTTCTCCACCACCACGATCGCGTCGTCCACCACGATACCGATCGCCAATACCAGGCCGAATAGCGAAAGGGCGTTCAACGAGAAGCCAAACAGGTGCATCACCGCGAACGTACCGATCAGCGAAACCGGTACGGCCACCAATGGAATGATCGAGGCGCGCCAGGTCTGCAGGAACAGGATCACCACCAGCACCACGAGAATCAGTGCTTCGAACAGGGTATGCACCACTGCCTCGATGGAGCCCCGGACGAAGATCGTCGGGTCATAGACGATGCTGTAGTCCATCCCGGCCGGGAAGCCCTTCTTCAACTCATCCATCTTCTCGCGGACGTCGTTGGAGATCTGGATGGCGTTGGAGCCTGGACGCTGGAAGATCGGGATCGCCACCGCCGGCTGGTTGTCCAGCAGCGAACGCAGGGCGTATTGGCTGGAACCCAGTTCGACCCGGGCGATGTCCTTCAGGCGAGTGATCTCGCCGTTGGCGCCGGAACGAATGATGATGTTCTCGAACTCTTCCTCATTCACCAGGCGACCCTGGGTGTTGATCGAGAGCTGGAAAGCCTGGGCATTGGGTGCTGGCGGCGCACCCAGGGCACCGGCAGCCACCTGGCGGTTCTGTTCACGGATCGCCGTGACCACGTCGGTGGCGGTCAGGTTGCGCGAAGCGGTCTTGTTCGGATCCAGCCAGACCCGCAGGGAGTAGTCGCCCATGCCGAACAGCTGCACATCACCCACGCCGCCCAGGCGCGCCAGCTCATCCTTGATGTTGAGCAGGGCGTAGTTGGACAGGTAGAGCATGTCGTAGCGTTTGTCCGGCGAGGTCAAGTGCACGACCATGGTCAGGTCGGGCGATGCCTTGTCCACCGTGATGCCGATCCGGGTCACTTCTTCCGGCAGCTTGGGCTCGGTCCGGGTGACGCGGTTCTGCACCTGCACCTGGGCATTGTCCAGGTCGGTGCCCAGGGCGAAGGTGATGGTCAGGGTGATCTTGCCGTCAGCGGTGGATTGCGAGGACATGTACAGCATGTTCTCGACGCCGGTGATGGCTTGCTCCAGGGGCGCGGCCACGGTTTCGCCGATGACCTTGGGGTTGGCGCCCGGGAAGTTGGCGCGCACGACCACGGTCGGCGGCACGACTTCCGGGTATTCGCTGATCGGCAATTGGAACAGCGAGATGGCGCCGGCGATCAGGATCAGCAGCGAAAGCACTGCTGCGAAGATCGGCCGCGAAATGAAGAACTGGGAAAATTTCATCTTGGATTCAGTCCCTTAACCGCGTGGGGTCGCAGCGGCCAGTTTGCCTGCCGATCCTGACGCGGCCTTGGACGGCGCGACTTGGGGCAGGTTGCTGGCTTCGAGCGCTTTACGTTGTTGTGCCAGGGCGGCAATGGTTTCGTCGCTGGCCATCGGCACGGTTTCAGGCGTGACCGGTGCGCCCGGACGAGCCCGTTGCAGCCCCTTGACGATAATGGTGTCGTCTTTGTTCAGGCCGCTGCGCACGATGCGCAGGCCTTCGATCTTCGGCCCCAGCTCGACGGCGCGGTAGGCCGGCTTGTTCTCGGCATCCATCACCAGCACGAATTTCTTGCCCAGGTCGGTGCCCACGGCTTCGTCGTTGATCAGCACGGCGGAGTAGGTGCCGCTGCCCACCAGTTTCAGGCGGGCATACAGGCCAGGGGTGTAGGCGCCGTCCTTGTTGTCGAACACGGCACGACCGCGGATGGTGCCGGTCTGCGGGTTGACCTGGTTGTCGACGAAGTTCATCTGGCCCTGGTGCGGGTTGCCGTCTTCGTTGGACAGGCCCATGTAGACCGGTGTGGCCTGGCCGCGCTGGCCCTGGCGGGCAAGTTGGGTGTACTTGAGGAAGACACGTTCGTCGGCATCGAAGTAGGCGTAGACCTTGTCCGTGGAGACCACGCTGGTGAGCGGCGTGACGTCGGCGGTCACCAGGTTGCCGGCGGTGATGGCCGCCCGGCTGACGCGACCGCTGATGGGCGAGGTCACCCGGGTGAAGCTCAGGTTCAGCTTGGCCAGGTCCAATTGTGCCTGGATGGCCGCAGCGGCGGCGCGGGCTTCCTGGGCGGCGCTGGTGCGCGAGTCGGCCAGCTCGGCGGAAATGGCATTGCTCAAGCGCAGGCGTTCGCCACGCTGGGCTTCGTTTTCGCTGCGGGTGGCGGTGGCGCGGGCTTGGGCCAGTTGGGCTTCGAGACGACGTACTTCAGCCTGGAAGGGGCGTGGGTCGATCTGGAACAACAGGTCGCCTTTCTTGACCAGCGCACCTTCGGTGAAGGCCACTTCGTCGATCTGCCCGGAAACCCGTGGGCGGATCTCGACGGTTTCCGGCGCTTCAAGGCGCCCGGTGAACTCATCCCATTCGTTGACAGGTTGCTCCAATACCTTGGCCACACTGACTTTGGCCGGCGGCATGGACGCTGCCGTGTCGGGAGTCTTGCCGCAAGCGCTCATCACCAGCACCGCCAGCAGCGCGAGGGGAAAACGCAGTTTTGAAAGTGAATGTTCCATGGATAGCATCCGCCAATGTATTGAGAATGGGCGGATGATGCGTGGCGCAAGGCAGAGGAACGAATCGAATGAAGCAAAGGTAACTATCATTCAGAATGATATAAGCCATCGATAAGGCCTCTAGTCCGGCAGTGCGGGGCACTTTGGACAAGCAAGGGAAGCCGTGGCGAGGGAGCTTGCTCCCGCGGGGTTCTGTAGGAGCTGGCGAAGCCTGCGATCTTTTGACCTTGATCTTTCGCTCTGGACTCAATGGGCAGGGGAAAGATCGCAGCCTCGTTGCACTCGACAGCTCCTACACAGCTCCTACGGTCGAACGAGAGTAAGAGCGCTTGCTATCAAATGTATTGATGATTGCAGTCTACTGCGGCAAGTAGATGTCATGGACCCGCTTGATGGTCCCATCCGCGCGAAGCGCTTCAACCGCTTTGCGCAAATCCTCGACCATTTTTGGCGAGCATTGCTTCGAGCAGGCCAGGTAAAGGTCAGCGCTGCTGCCGACCTTACTCATGAGCAGTTTGCGCTTGGACACCTTCGGCCAGATGTACAGACTCTCCGGCACGCCGTTGAACCAGGCATCGATACGCCCCATCAACAGCATCTGGGCGGGGTTGTCGCCGATGGCCAGCGGATAGATCTGCTCATCGCTGAACCCTTCGGTGTGCAGGATATCTGCTTGGGCGCTGCCCAGGCCGACGCCGATCTTGCGGTAGGTTTCTTTCGCTTGGGCGAAGCTGCTCACGCGCCGCTCAAGGCTGAAAAAAGCGCGCTCCATGGGCATGATCGAGGCGATCCAGGTGAAGCGATCCTCGCGGGTGGGGATGCGCGACAGTGGTGCGATCAAGTGGTCATGTTCTTCACTGACGTGTTTCTGTGCCCTGGCCCAGGGGAGTAGATGGACTTTCACGGCGTACCCGGCCTTGGTCATGGCCGCCACGGCGACATCGCCAACGATGCCGTGGCCCCTCGGGTCGTTGACGAACGTCAGCGGCGGCGCGTCGAGGATATGCAGTTCTATCTCCAAGGGTTCACCGCGTGCGTTGCTGACAACCAACAGCGGTAACAACAGACAAAGCCTGGATAGCGCTCTGGTGGGTGCATTCAAGACGCGTTTACTCGGGCTCATGATCGATACTTCAGGCATGGGAAAGTGGGGGCGTCATTCTACGAGGCGGCGCCGGGAACAGCGTGATGCAGGCCGATTTTATGTGATGCGGCGCATCCCACGCGGGTTCGCCACAGTCGTTTATTTGGACACGTCAGTCTGTTGCATTGGCCTGACCGCGTGTATCTGAAGGTATAGATCATCCCGTCGATAAAAACCTTGAGTCGATACCGGATCAAGGCGGTTAATTCAAAGGTCGGTGGCACCCATGTGGATGATTGGAATGTCCACCACTTTATTTATCGGCAAACCGCTCAAGTAACGGAGGAGCGGGCCCGTTACATATCGAGAGGGGGTAAATCTCTGGCCCTCGGCAGTAACCCAGCTTTACCGATCAAGCGTCATCGCCCTATGCATAAAAGGGGGATCACAGGTTTCGGTGCGGGGTCAGTAAAGGAAGTCGATAGATGGTGCAAGAATCCCATGAGGTCATCTCCCGTAAGCACTCGCTTACGACACGCGCGCTGCGTCTTGCCATATTCCGCATTGGCTTGGTGTCGTTGAGCGCGGGGGCGATTTCCTACTATGTCAACTCCACCTCGATCGAAAGAGAGGTAACCGGGCAGTTGCTGTTGTCTACCGAGCAGTCCTTGCAGCGCGAAGCCTTGCCGTTTCGTGAAATCAAGGATCTGCAACAGAACTTTCTCAATGAGTTCAAGGAAATCCTGTCTCGCCCTGGCATGCAAGCCAGGCTGGTGAACGACTTCCAGCAGATATTCTACCGTCACGAAGACGGCTCCTATACGCAGCGCCCTCAGCTGTTCGAAGGCCAACCGTTGGCCGACGGGCGCCGCTTTGCCGAGATGTCTGCGACCTACGCGCCTGACATCGCGCCCAACGACGACACCAAGGCGCGGTTTGCCCTGTCCTACATCCTGTCCCACAAGTACGGTTCCAGCACCAAGGGCCGTCTATTCAATTTCTACGGCGTGGTGCCCGAAAAAGGCTTCCCCATCTATCAGGACGCCGACATCGCCAAGGTGTTCACCTACTCGGGGCCCGAAGCCCTCAAGCTGGAAACTTATGAGTTCTTTGAGCGCGGCTTCGGCACGCCCGGCAACGACACACTGTTTACCCGCATGTATTGGGATTTCTCCAACAATGCCTGGATGACGACCATCGCCACGCCCGATGTGGCCGATGCGTCCGGCAAGCACCGTATCCTGGCTTGTGTCGATGTGCTGCTCGATGAGCTGATGAAACGTACCGCCAAGCCCGCCATGCACGGTGCGTATAGCACGCTGTTCATCGCCAACGATGAAGGCACGCTGATCTACCATCCTGGCGTCATGGAACAGGTCAAGAGCAGCGAGGGCAAGGCATCCATCCAGTCGCTCAAGATGGCTCAATACTACCCGTTGCTCGAAGCTGTTCCCGCGCTGGCGCCTGGCCAGGCGCGGATCGTCCAGACTCAAGACGACATCGTCGCGATAGGCCTCATTGCCGATACGCCTTGGGCGCTCGCTGTCCATTACCCGCGCAAGCTGATGACCCCGGCGGTGCTGGATAACCTGGCGATCGTGGTTATTCTTGGGCTGCTGACCCTGTTGGTGGAAATCTTCATCTTGCGTTCCATTCTGCAAAAGCAGGTGGCGGCGCCGCTGTTTCGCTTGATCCAGGCGGCGCGACTCCTTGGGATAAGCAAGGAGCGCCTGCGAGCCCAGCAGTTGCCAACCCAGTCCTCTGACGAAATCGGTGAGCTGGCCCGCGCCTTTGCCACAATGGCCGAGCGGGTCCAGGATGCCCATGAACATCTGGAACTCAAGGTGCAGGGCCGCACCGCCGAACTCGAAAAAGCCAATCGACAATTGTATGAGCTGAGCAACACCGATGGCTTGACTGGTATTGCCAATCGTCGCTATTTCGATGAAGTGCTGCACAGTGAATGGCGGCGCAGCTTGCGTGCAGGCACCGTGCTGTCACTGATGCTGATCGACGTCGACTATTTCAAGAAATATAACGACCACTACGGGCATCAGGCAGGTGACGACTGCTTGCGCAGGGTCGCCCAGGCACTGAAGACCCATGCCCTGCGGGCGGGTGATCGGGTGGCGCGCTACGGCGGCGAGGAATTTGTGCTCATCACCACCACCACGGGGATCGACAAGGCCTTGGAGCATGCCCAGGCCATTTGCCAAGCGACGCAAGACATGGCACTGCCCCACGAAATGTCACCGTTCGGCAGGGTGACCGTGAGTATTGGCCTGGCAGTGATGGCGTTCATCAAGGAGGGGACGGCAGACGAACTGCTCAAGCAGGCCGATCAAGCCCTTTACAGCGCCAAGGCGCGGGGCCGCAATCAGGTGGTATTGGCCGATAGCGTCGTGAGGAAGATTGTTTGAAGGACGTGCGCCACGGGTTCTTTTGCGGACAGGGCTATGGGATGAACCCAGCGTCAGCCCGGGCTTGCGCCGCAATCAGTTGCACCAGTATCTCCGCCGGTTCGGCAAGGCTTGGTCGAGTCCGATGGACGAGCCCGACATCACGGTGGAAGGTGTGCTCCGCGAGGTCGAGGGCGCGCACACCCTCTGGCCATTTGCGATGGGTCGCGGTTTGCGGCACCAGGGCCACACCGACGCCATTTCCAACCAGCTTGATGATGGCCTCCAGTTCATCCAGCTCGCTGACTTCATGCAAGGCGAAATGCATCTTGCGCAGGAAACGGTCCACCTGCCGGCCGCCGAACGACACCCGGTCATAACGAATGAAGGGTTGGCTGCCAAGCAGTTCGGCCCAGTCCTCTCCGGGGAGCGCGCTCGGAACGATCAGTCGATACGGCTCCAGCGCCAGAGTCATCCAGCGCAGATCGCTTTGCAGCGAGAAAGGCGGGCGGATGATGGCGGCCATGTCGATTTCGCCGGCATCCACCAGGTTGATCAACTCCATCGATACGCCAGGAAGGACCCGCGTTCGGCATTGCGGACATTGCTGGTGAAACCTGGCGAGCGCGTCTGGCAGGAAGGAGCGCTGCACCGAAGCGATAGCGCCAATGTTCACCAGGACGCTGGGGGCAAGCCCGGCAGGACTCGCGCCAAGATTGTCGTAAAGGCGCAACAACTCCTGGGCTTGCAAGAGTATTTGATGGCCCATCCGATTGAGATGAGCCGAGCGTCCCTTGCGGTCGAAAATCTCGAAGCCAAGCTCGGCCTCCAGACGCTGGATCTGCGCGCTGACCGCCGCCTGGGTGAGACCGATTTTATTGCCTGCGGCAGCGAAAGTACCTTCCCGTGCTACGGCGATAAGGGTCTTGAGTTCTTTGATCATTCACAAATATTAATTGTGTTACTGAGAGAAATATATTGTTTTTCTTGTTTTTAGCCCGGCCTTACGATGGCCCGGTCCTTACAAAAGCAACAGGAGCCATGATGAGCCTTTCTCCCTTCCACCTCGCAATCCCTGTTTATGACCTTCCAGGCGCTCGGGCCTTTTATGGCGAGGTGTTTGGGTTGCAAGAGGGCCGCTCCAGCGCCCACTGGGTCGACTTCAATTTCTACGGTCATCAGTTGGTGATCCATGAACAGCCGAAGACCGCTTCCCAAGAGAGCGTCCACAGCAACCCGGTAGATGGGCACGACGTGCCGGTGCCTCACTTCGGCATCATTCTGGGTTGGCAGGAGTGGGAAGCGCTGGCCGAGCGGCTGAAATCCTTTGGCACCGAGTTTGTGATCGAGCCTTACATACGTTTCAAAGGGCAGGTGGGGGAGCAGGCCACGATGTTTCTGTTCGATCCTTGCGGTAATGCGCTGGAGTTCAAGGCGTTCAAGGATATGAGCCAGATTTTCGCGAAATAAAAGGAAGGGGCTGCTGGTTAATGCCTATCAGTCAGGAGCAAACGGCATAAATCTGTGGGAGCAAAGCTTGCTCGCGATAGCGGCAGAGTTGTCAATATCGTTGTCGGCTGGCTGACCGCAATCGCGAGCAAGCTTTGCTCCCACAGGTTTGCAGCTCAACTGACATTAGGGGCTGTCGGTGGCTTGATAATGGTCAGCTTGTGACGAGTTTTAAACAAGGTCACAAGTTGTCAACGATCTTCAGGATGCGTAAGCTGCCTCCATGAACCAGCCCTCAATACCTTCGCCCAGCACCCGCGGCCCCGCCGATCACGACATTCGAAACCAGATTGTCGCGGCGGCCAACGAGCATTTCAGTCAATACGGCTATGGCAAGACCACGGTGTCCGACCTGGCCAAGGCCATCGGGTTCTCCAAGGCCTACATCTACAAGTTCTTCGACTCCAAGCAGGCGATTGGCGAGGCCATCTGCAGCCAGTGCCTGGCAGAAATCGTCGCGGCGGTGGAGCAGGCCATCAGCGAAGACGGGCTTTCAGCGACGGAGCGTTTTCGCCGCCTGGTCAAGGCCCTGATTACCACAGGCGTAAACCTGTTTTTCAATGACCGCAAGCTCTATGACATTGCGGCGTTTTCCGCGTCTGAGCAATGGCCCAGTTCGCAAGTCTATAACGCTCGGATCAAGAGCTTCGTGTTGCAAATCGTGCGCGAGGGACGCGAACTGGGCGAGTTCGAACGCAAGACGCCATTGGACGAAACCGTAGACGCGATCCATCTGGCGCTGCGGCCTTTCGTCAATCCCTTGCTGCTGCAGTACAGCCTCGATTACGTCGAGGTTGCCCCCACGCTCACCTGCAACCTGATCTTGCGCAGCCTCATGCCTTGAGCTGTGGCTGAAGATTGCACCCAGGCCATTGCAGGCGCCGCCTTTACCCATCCGATTCACCTCCCGTTCCAGCGACTGATGTTCGCCTTTATTTATCCTGTTCGTGACCATTGACACAAATGGTCACATGAATAAATATGACGCATCTGCTCTTAGCCTGGGGCGTCGGTATGACGAGCTTTGCCAAACTGCTGCAGCAATTCGATCCAGACGCCCCCTTTGTTTCTCCGCCCAACTGGCAGCAAGGTCGTACCATCTTTGGCGGGCTTTCGGCGGCGTTGTCGCTGCAGGCGGTCTTGCGGGAGCGTCCGGCGGATTTTCCTCCGTTCAAGTCCGCCCAGGTGTCGTTCATCGCCCCGGTGACGCAGGCCCAGACGTTCGATGTAAGCGTGTTACGCCAAGGACGCTCAGTCACCTCGGTATCCGTCGACTGCCTGTCGGGCAATGACCTTGCGTTGCGCACGATTCTGCTGTTCGCCCAGCCCCGGGCGAGCAAGATTACGCACGATTCCTGGGGCCGGCCGTTTGTGGCGGGACCGTCTCACTACGCCACCCTGGCGCTGGACAGCAAGATTGCTCCGGCTTGCGCCTATAACTTCGAGATGCGTCCTGCAGGCGGTTCGCTGCCGGTGTCCGGTGCTGAAAGTCCCGAATTATTGATGTGGGTACGCCATCTGGATGCCCAGGGCGTGGACCCGGCCGTTGCCCTGATTGCACTGGCTGACAGTTTGCCGCCGGCCGCCATGACCTGTTTCACCGAACCCGCCGCTATCAGCTCCGCGTCCTGGATGATTGACCTGCCGCAGCCAGCCGCTGTCGGCGAATGGTTCCTCGTCAGCTCTTTCAGCCAGCAGGCGCTGGAAGGGTACTCGCTACAGGACATGGAGATATGGGACGAAAGCGGCCGCCGCGTGCTTTGGGCACGCCAGACGGTGGCGATTTTTACCTGATACAAAACACCCTAACCAGACTACCGCTCCCAGAGTTCCAATAATGAAAAAAATAAAGCTCAAGGCCCCTATGGGTCTTGCCGTTGCGTTCGCCACCTCTCATGCGCTTGCAAGCGGTTTTGCCCTCAATGAACAGAGCATCAGCGGGATGGGATCGGGGTTTGCCGGTCGCTCGTCCTCGGCCGAGGACGCGAGCACCGTCTTCGGCAACCCCGCGGGCATGTCTCGTCTGAAATCAGAGCAGGTCAGCCTGGGGGCGGCGACGCTCTTCGCGAAGAATGACATCAGCCAGACCCGCAGTACCTTTGGCGGCCAGGAAGACGGCGACGTCGTGCCCACGACCACCGTGCCCATGGGTTACTACGTCAAGCCCATCGATGAACATTGGGCGTTCGGCGTGGGTTTCTATGTGCCGTTCGGCTTGATTACCGATTACGGCAGCGACTTTGCCGGACGCTACTATGGCAACAAAAGCGAGGTCACGACGCTCACGTTTCAGCCCACCATCAGCTATGCCTTCAATGACAGGGTTTCGATCGGGTTCGGCCCGACGGTCAACCGTATCAGTGGCGAGATAACCGGCACAGTGCCCAACCCACTGAGCCCGGGTCGCAATGATGGGAAACTCAAAAGCAACGGCGACGATACAGCACTTGGTTTCAACGCCGGTATCCTGGTGCAGGCGACGGATCGAACCCGTGTGGGATTGACCTACCATTCCAAGGTCAGCTACCACCTGGACGCCAAGACCAAGGTCACCAACGGCATCTTTAGCGTGTTAGGTGTCAGCGGCGAGAGCTATGACGCTTCGCTGGATGTGGACACCCCGGAGTCCGTGGACGTGTCGGTGACTCACCAGCTCGACAATGATTGGACCTTGTACGCGGGCAGTACCTGGACACGCTGGAGTCGCTTCAAGGAGTTGACCATCGAGAACACCGGCTTGCCACCTTTATTGAGCGGTGCGCTGGGCACCATTACCGAAGAGCAGAACTGGCACGACACGTGGGCTCACGCCATTGGCACGTCATATCAATTGAATAACCAGTGGGTGTTGCGCGCAGGTTTTTCGGTCGACCAGTCGCCCGCCAACAACACTAACCGTGGGCCACGTATTCCTACCGGCGACCGAAAAATCATCAGTTTCGGCGCCGGCTGGACGCCAGTGGACAACGTCACGATCGACGTCGCTTATTCCTATCTGTGGGAGGAGAGCGTACGGGTCAACCAAACCTCGCCAGCCAGAGGTGCCTACAGCGCCAAGTACAGGAACAGCGCGAGCGGCCTGGGTACTTCCGTTAGCTATCGCTTCTGATTGAGTGCCGCTTTACCGGCCGGGAGTATAGGCTGACTCCCGGCTTTCAGAGCGCTTCGCCATCCTTTCAGGCGCCCATGATGCGTGCCATGAGACCTTGGTGAAACCGACGCGGCGTGGCCCAGGTCAGGACGGTCATTGCCTTGTTGCCAAAGCCCGGCACGACACTCAATCGTCCGGCTTGCAGTGCTCGAATGCCTGCGCGGACCACGGGTTGTGGCTGCATCATGACCATTTTCAAGGCTGGCGTAATCGTTTGCCTGGCGCTTTGCGCAAACCCTGTATCCGACATCCCTGGACAAAGTGCCGTCACGATGACGCCGTCGCTTTTCAGTTCACGATGCAACGCATCAGAGAAGCGCAGCACGTAAGCTTTAGCGGCAGAGTAAACGGCAAAATTCTTCACGCCTTGAAAAGACAGCAGGCTGGCGACCATCAGGATGTGTCCACGCTTGCGGGCTCGCATGTCTGCCGCGAAGACGTGAGTCAGGGCCGTCAGGCTGGCGATATCCAGATCAATCATGGCCAGGGAACGATCCAGAGGCTGATCCAGAAAAGGCCCTTGCAGTCCATGTCCCGCATTGTTGATGAGCACATCGATCACTATTTTTCGCTCGCTCAGACGCTTATGCAGTTCGATGACGGCGGGGATCGACGACAGGTCTACTTGCTCGACGATCACATCAATGGCGAAGCGTTCGCGCAACTGAGCGGATAACGCTTCGAGCTTATCCAACCTGCGCGCTACCAGGACGAGCGATTTTCCCTTCGCTGCGTATTGCCGGGCAAACTCTTCGCCAAATCCGCTTGAGGCGCCAGTGATGAGCACCCAGGAGCGTTCGTTCGGTTTCATATCGTTGTTCTCTGGTTGTGAGCTGAAGGAGAGGGGGGCGCAAGTGTTGTGTTATTGGGTCAGCTCAGCGAGTCGCCACCGGTTGGGTTTCAGAAGGCTGCCAGCCACCGCCGAGCGCCCTGAATGCTGCCACCGCCGCCCGTGCCGATTCCGTGCGTGCTTGCGCCCGGGCATCGGAGACTTGCAGCAGCGTCGCGTCGGCATTCAGGACATCGATCAGGCTGGCTGTGCCTTTCTGATAGGCAATGAATGACGATTGGCGGGCCTGCGTCAGCGAGGTTTCGCCCTGGGTGAGGGTGCTCGCCTGGGATTCTCGATTCACCAGCGCGGAGAAGGCGTTCTCGACGTCCTCGGTGGCGCGCAATACGGACTGACGGTAAGCCGCCAGCGCTTCGGCTTCCTGCCCCTTGGCCTGGTCGATTTGCGCATTGATGCGGCCAAAGTCGAAGAGTCTCCAGCGCAGGCCCAGCGCGCCGGCCGCCTGGCTGGCGTCGCCGGTGAAGAGGTTGCCGGCGGAAACTGCCGTGGCACTGCCCAGCAATGCACTGAGGGAGAATTTCGGATAGTACTCAGCAACGGCCTCGCCGATACGCGCATTGGAGGCGGCAAGACGGCGCTCGGCCACGATCAGGTCTGGTCGGCGGCGCAGCAGATCGGCGGGGGTTCCCATGGTCGTTATCTGTGGTGCCAGAGGGATGCTTCGTCCGTTCACCAGTTGCGTGCGATGGGTGCCGGGCGGCGTGCCAAGCATGACGTCCAGCGCATTCATGGCGGCATCCAGGCCGGTCTGCAGCACGGGTACCGTCGCCCGGACCTGCGAGAGGGTGCCCTCGACCTGGTGAACCTGATAGCTGGCCGCAAGTCCCTTGCTGTAGAGCAGTTGGACTTTCTCCAACAGATCCTGCTGCGTCTTGACTTGTTGGTTGGCGATGTCCAGCCGCGCCTGCAACCCGCGGGCAGTGATGTAGAGATCCGCGGTCTGTGCAGCAACGACCAGTCGTGTGGCCGCGACGCCTGCCTCTGAAGCTTGGTATTGGGCCAATGCGGCCTCGCGTCCACGGCGCAGGCCGCCGAAGAGGTCGATTTCCCAGCTGGCCCCCACGTCAAGTTCGTAAGCGTTCCCGTACCGATCGTATCCAGGCGTCGAGTTCAGCACTTGGCCAAGGGGTGTTTCCACGGATTGGTATGAGCGGGCGGCCTGGCCGCTGATGTTTCCAGAGGGCAATAACGCGGCATTTGCAGCACCCAGGCCTGCCCGTGCCTGGGTGACACGGGCCGAAGCCTGGGCCAGGTCCAGGTTCTGCTCAAGTGCCTGGGCAATCAGGTCGCTGAGCACTGGATCAGCAAAGCCTTCCCACCATGCGACAAGGCTGGCCGATGTCGCTGCGGACCGCTGCTCGACAGACGCCTGGCCCAGGTAACGATGCGCCAGCGCAGCGTCCGGACGCTGGTAGTCCGGACCGACCGTGCAACCTGTCATCAAGCTGAAGCTCACCAGCAAAGCGGCGGGGTGGAGGGGCGACATTGAGACTCCTGGAGTCATGGATGGTTTGTGACCATATTATATTGTGGTCACAGTCTGTCAATGAGCGTTCGTAGGCCGCAGCAGCAGGCTGATCTATTAATCCGTAGACATTGCTGCAACCAATGCAGCGTGATGAATTGTGACGATTGACAGAAATGGTCACCGGATTGAGAATGAGGCTCCTGTCCTATCTGCCCAAAAGGGAACCTATGCTCCGGCTTCGACCTGTCACCTTTGCCGTTTGCTTGTTGCCTCTCGTCCTGACGGCGTGTGGCGACTCATCCACCGCTAAAGATCCACGCACGCTTGCGCCCTTGGTGCGGGTCTCTGAAGTCCAGGGTTCGTCTGATCTCTCACGATCTTTTACCGGTGTCGTGGCGGCTCGGGTCCAGAGCGATCTGGGCTTTCGGGTAGCGGGCAAGGTGCTTGAGCGCCTGGTCGATAGCGGGCAGGCCGTCAAACGGGGGCAGCCGTTGATGCGCCTCGACCCCATCGACCTGGGGCTGCAGGCGCGAGCCCAACAAGAGGCGGTCGCTGCCGCCCGGGCCCGGGCCAAGCAGACCGCCGATGACGAGGCACGCTATCGCGACCTGGTCGCCGCAGGCGCTATTTCCGCCTCGGGCTACGACCAGATAAAAGCCGCTGCCGATACCGCCAAGGCACAACTGAGTGCCGCACAAGCGCAGGCTGACGTTGCCCAGAACGCGTCTGGTTATGCCGTGTTGCTCGCCGATGCCGATGGCGTGGTGATGGACACGCTCGCCGAGCCTGGGCAAGTCGTCAGCCCCGGGCAAACCGTGGTTCGACTGGCGCGGGCAGGGCAGCGTGAAGCCGTTGTGCAATTGCCCGAGACCTTGCGGCCTGCCGCAGGCGCTACCGCACAGGCGACGCTTTATGGCGTTACCACGGGGGCGGTCACCGCGAAGCTGAGGCTGCTGTCGGATTCGGCTGATCGCGTGACGCGGACCTTCGAGGCGCGGTATGTGCTGGAGGGGGCGCTGGCCAATGCGCCGCTGGGTTCGACCGTCACCCTTCGCATCGCCGAAGACAGCGCGCAACGGCAGGCGCTGCAAGTGCCGATCGCTGCCGTTTTTGACCCGGGCAACGGCACCGGCGTGTGGGTCATAGACGGGGAGCCGGCGAAAGTCACCTGGCGACCTGTGCAAATCCTGGGTTTGAGCGATGACGCTGCGCGAGTCGCCGGCAAGCTCAATGTGGGCGAGCGTATTGTCGGGCTCGGCGCCCATCTGCTGCGTGAAGGGGAGCAAGTGCGGCTGGCTAAACCGGGTGACGTGAAGGTTGCCGGGGGCCGTCCATGAGCCTCAACCTGTCGGCACTCGCCGTTCGCGAGCGCTCCATTACCGTGTTCCTGATCTTTCTGATTGCCGTCGCAGGCACCTTGGCGTTCTTCCAGTTGGGACGTGCCGAGGACCCACCGTTTACGGTCAAGCAGTTGACCGTCATCACGGCATGGCCGGGCGCGACCGCCCAAGAGATGCAGGACCAGGTTGCCGAGCCGCTTGAAAAGCGCCTGCAAGAACTGAAGTGGTACGACCGCACGGAAACCTACACCCGTCCGGGCCTGGCGTTCACCATGGTGTCGCTGGTCGATCGCACGCCACCTTCGCAAGTACAGGAGGAGTTCTATCAGGCGCGTAAAAAGCTCCAGGACGAAGCACTCAAGTTGCCGGCGGGCGTGATTGGGCCGATGGTCAATGATGAGTTTGCCGATGTGACGTTCGCGCTGTTCGCCCTGAAAGCCAAAGGCGAGCCGCAGCGGCTTCTGGTGCGTGATGCCGAAGCGTTGCGTCAGCGCCTGTTGCACGTGGCGGGGGTGAAAAAGGTCAACATCATTGGCGAGCAGGCCGAGCGCATCTTTGTGTCCTTCTCCCATGACCGGCTAGCCACCCTGGGCGTTTCGCCCCAGGACATCTTCGCCGCGCTGAACAGCCAGAACCTGCTCACGCCCGCCGGCTCCATCGAAACCAACGGGCCGCAGGTTGTCCTGCGGGTAGACGGGGCCTTCGATAAATTGGCGAAAATTCGCGACACGCCCCTGGCGATTCAAGGTCGCACGCTCAAGCTCTCGGACGTCGCGACCGTTGAGCGTGGTTATGAAGATCCGGCCACCTTCCTGGTGCGCAATAACGGCGAAGAAGCGCTGTTGCTGGGCGTCGTGATGCGCGAGGGCTGGAACGGCCTGGACCTGGGCAAGGCCCTGGACGCGGAGACGGCCAGGATCAATGAAGGCATGCCACTGGGCATGACGTTGACCAAGGTCACCGATCAAGCGGTGAACATTGACTCGGCCGTCGGCGAGTTCATGGTCAAGTTTTTTGTCGCGCTGCTGGTTGTCATGCTCGTTTGCTTTCTCAGCATGGGCTGGCGTGTAGGCGTTGTGGTCGCAGCCGCCGTACCGTTGACACTGGCGATAGTGTTTGTGGTGATGGCGGCCACTGGAAAGAACTTCGATCGGATCACCCTGGGCTCGTTGATCCTGGCGCTCGGGCTGTTGGTGGATGACGCCATCATCGCTATCGAGATGATGGTGGTGAAGATGGAGGAGGGCTATGACCGGATCAAGGCCTCCGCGTATGCCTGGAGCCATACGGCGGCACCGATGCTCTCCGGCACGCTGGTGACGGCGATCGGATTCATGCCCAACGGTTTCGCTCAGTCGACCGCTGGCGAGTACACCAGCAACATGTTCTGGATCGTCGGCATTGCCCTGATCGCTTCCTGGGTGGTGGCGGTGGCCTTCACCCCTTACCTGGGGGTGAAGCTGTTGCCGGACATCAAGCAGGTCGAGGGCGGCCACGCAGCCATCTATAACACTCGACACTACAATCGTTTTCGCCAGGTCCTGACCCGCGTCATTGCGCGCAAATGGTGGGTGGCCGGCACTGTGATCGCGACATTTGTCGTGGCGATTCTCGGCATGGGGCTGGTCAAGAAACAGTTCTTCCCGACCTCCGACCGTCCGGAGGTGCTGATCGAAGTACAAATGCCCTATGGCACCTCCATTGAGCAGACCAGCGCCACCACCGCCAAGGTCGAGGCCTGGTTGCAAAAACAGGACGAGGCAAAAATCGTTACGGCCTACATCGGCCAGGGCTCGCCGCGCTTCTACCTGGCAATGGCGCCGGAACTGCCCGATCCTTCGTTCGCCAAGATCGTGGTATTGACCGACAGCCAGGAAGCGCGCGAGACCCTCAAGTTCCGTCTCCGCGAGGCGGCTGCCGAGGGGCTCGCCCCAGAGGCGCGGATCCGGGTGACGCAACTGGTGTTCGGCCCTTATTCGCCATTTCCGGTTGCCTACCGGGTGATGGGGCCGGATCCGTCGACATTGCGCGAGATCGCGGGTCAGGTCCAGGATGTCATGCAGGCGAGCCCGCTGATGCGAACCGTCAATACCGACTGGGGACCGCTGGTGCCGACGTTGCATTTCACCCTGGACCAGGATCGTTTGCAGGCCGTCGGCCTGACGTCAAATGCCGTCGCGCAGCAATTGCAGTTCCTGCTCACGGGGGTGCCGATCACGGCGGTTCGCGAGGACATCCGTTCGGTGCAGGTGGTCGGTCGTGCTGCCGGTGACATTCGCCTCGATCCGGCCAGGATCGAAGGGTTCACCCTGGTGGGCGCGGCGGGCCAGCGCATTCCGTTGTCCCAGGTGGGTGAAGTCGATGTGCGCATGGAAGATCCGATTCTTCGTCGCCGTGATCGCACCCCGACCATGACCGTACGCGGTGACATTGCCGAAGGCTTGCAGCCACCGGACGTCTCGAGCGCGATCATAAAGGCACTGCAACCGATCATCGAGACGCTGCCGAGCGGCTACCGGATCGAGCAGGCCGGTGCCATCGAGGAGTCGGGCAAGGCCGGCAAGGCGATCGTGCCGCTGGTGCCGATCATGGTGGCGCTGACGCTGCTGATCATCATCGTGCAGGTGCGTTCGATCTCGGCCATGATCATGGTGTTCCTCACCGCACCGCTGGGCCTGATTGGCGTGGTGCCGACGTTGCTGATCTTCCAGCAGCCGTTCGGGATCAACGCCCTGGTCGGACTGATCGCACTGTCGGGCATCCTGATGCGCAACACACTGATCCTGATCGGGCAGATCCATCACAACAAACAGGAAGGGCTGGAGCCCTTCCATGCGGTCATCGAGGCCACGGTGCAACGGGCCCGTCCGGTCTTACTGACGGCACTGGCGGCCATCCTGGCCTTCATTCCGCTGACGCATTCGGTGTTCTGGGGGACGCTGGCCTACACGCTGATCGGCGGCACGTTCGTGGGCACCATCATGACGCTGGTGTTCCTGCCCGCGATGTATTCCATCTGGTTCAGGATCCGTCCTGACCCTTCAGCACACGCTCAGACAGCACCGCAGGTTTAAGCCCGTGCACTTGTGCTTTTTAGTGAACATTGACTGATATGAAGAGGTTCCAATGATGACTTCCCAAGGGCAAAAACGCGTCGTCGTCACCGGCGTGGGCATTGTCGGCCCGTTGGGCTGTGGCGTTGAAGAAGTCTGGCAGCGCCTGCTGGCCGGGCGCTCCGGCATTCGTATCCTGTCGGGCGATATTACCGAGGGAACTGGCGTGGCGGTGGGCGGCCAGGTGCCGTCGTTGGAGGAGGACGCCATCGCCGGTTACGACCCGGAGCGCATCATCCCGGCCAAGGATCGCAAGAAGATGGATCGCTTTATCGAGTTCGCCCTGGTAGCCGCCGACGAAGCCCTGGCCCAGGCCAACTGGCATCCGACCGAAGCGGCCGACCAGGAGCGGACCGCCACTATCATCTCGTCGGGCGTGGGGGGCTTTGGCGCGATTGCCGGTGCCGTACGCACCACCGATGAGCGTGGCCCGCGCCGATTGTCGCCGTTCACGGCACCTGCTTTCCTGGCCAACATGGCCGCCGGGCACGTTTCCATCCGCCATGGTTTCAAGGGGCCACTTGGCGCGCCGGTAACGGCCTGCGCGGCTGGGGTGCAGGCCATTGGCGATGCGGCCAGGCTGATCAGGAGCGGTGAGGCGGATATCGCCTTGTGCGGCGGTACCGAAGCGGCAATCGATCGTGTCACCCTGGGCTGCTTCGCGGCGGCTCGCGCGCTGTCCACGGGATTTGCCGAGCGCCCGCAGGAGGCCTCGCGTCCCTTCGACCGTGATCGCGATGGCTTTGTCATGGCCGAGGGCGCCGGCGTGCTGGTGATCGAATCGCTGGAACATGCCCTGGCACGCGGGGCCAAGCCCCTGGCGGAACTGGTGGGTTATGGCACCAGTGCCGATGCCTACCATCTGACGGCGGGCCCGGAAGACGGCAACGGCGCTCGGCGTGCGATGGAACAGGCGCTGCGCCAGGCCGCTGTCAGCCCGGCCGATGTGCAGCATATCAATGCCCACGCGACGTCTACCCAGGTGGGCGACAACGGTGAACTGGCGGCGATTCGCTCGGTGTTCGGGCGCGATAGCGATGTGGCGATCACCTCCACCAAGTCGGCCACCGGGCATCTGCTGGGGGCGGCTGGCGGTATTGAGGCTATTTTTACGGTGTTGGCGCTTCGGGACCAGATCGTTCCGCCTACCCTGAACCTGGTTCATCCTGATGAGGCTGCATTGGGGCTTGATCTGGTTGGCTTGGAGGCCAGGAAGATGCCGATTACCTATGCGCTTTCCAATGGGTTTGGGTTTGGTGGGGTTAATGCCAGCGTGTTGTTTCGTCGTTGGGGGGCTGAGGTTTAGGGGGCGTGTGTATATCCGTTGCTGCGGTAACGGCCGCTTATGGTTCCGCCCTGACGGCGGGTCACTTTCGAAAAGCCCGGAAGCCGGCCCAGTCGAAAGTAACCAAAGCGCTTTTGCCCCACCACTCGGTGCCTCGCCTAGGCTCGGCATGCCCTCACTCCGGCATTGCTCCGTGGGCCCGCCGCGAAGGGCCATCCATGGCCCAGCGCGGCTACCTCGGCATCCATGCCGAGGTGCCCACGGATCAATGCCTGCGTTCGGCCATCGTGGTTAACGGGGCGCCCGAGATCAACGTCCACCGCGAGGCGGCCTGATAGCCGACCTGGTTCTTCGTGGACCGCGCTCCTCCTGTGGGAGCGAGCTTGCTCGCGATGAGGCCAGCAAGCCCAACATCCATGTGACTGAACTACCGTCATCGCGAGCAAGCTCGCTCCCACATTCAATCTTCAGCGGACACAAAATTCATATCCAACACAGACCTCCTGTGGGAGCGAGCTTGCTCGCGATGAGGCCAGCACATCCAGCATCTTCATCGGCTATGACACCGCCTTCGCGAGCAAGCCCAATAGCCATGTGACTAACCCATAACCATTGGTGAGGCATTTTTGCGCTTTTCCCGAAAGTTTAAGTGGCCGCAGAAACAGAACTGATTTATTCAAGGGCTGGAAGCAACGCTGCGATCTGCATTATTGATGTCGATCAGCATCAAAATGATTGACCGCTACGATTATGATCATCATCATAAGGCTGCCAGTCGATGATCCAAGAGCACAGTTGCGATCTTCTGACCGGAAAAACGTCGATAGCCGGAAGGAAAGTCATGATGATCAACAAACCCGTAGCGTTAGTGACCGGCGCTTCATCCGGCATCGGCGAAGCCATTGCACACAAGCTCGTGGCCGCAGGCTACAGCGTCTACGGCACCAGCCGACGCGGCGGGCAGGCGGGGCAGCAGGGGTTTCCACTGTTGGTGCTCGATGTCACTGACGATGCCAGCGTCGAAGCGGCCATCCAGGAGTTGCTGACGTTGGAGGGGCGGATCGATCTGTTGGTCAACAATGCCGGCTTCGGCATCGCGCCCGCAGCAGCGGAGGAGAGTTCAGTCGAGCAGGCCAAGGCCCTTTTCGATACCAACTTCCTCGGCATCGTACGCACGACGCGCGCGGTGGTGCCGCACATGCGACGCCTGGGCGCTGGCCGCATCATCAACATCGGCTCTATCCTCGGCGTCGTGCCGGTTCCTTATGCCGCCCTCTATTCAGCCAGCAAGCATGCGGTGGAAGGTTATTCGCAAGCGCTGGATCACGAATTGCGTACCCACGGCATCAGGGTCACGGTTGTCGAGCCCGGCTATACCAAGACTCAATTCGAGAGCAACAACCTCCAACCCGACGCTAGACTCGACGTGTACGAAGACGTTCGGGTAAAAGTGACGAAAGTGGTAAGCCAGGCCATGGCGACCGCCGATGGCCCCGACGTAGTGGCCGATGTGGTACTCCAGGCCGCGCGGGCCGAGCGTCCGAAGTTGCGCTATACCGCTGGCAAGGCGGCCGGCCAGTTGCAGTTTCTGCGCAACTTTGCTCCTGCGCGCTTGCTGGACACGGGTATCCGCAAGGCGTTGCAACTCGAAACCAAATGGCCTGCTCAGGCACGCTGACAGCGATGACGATCCGTTTGAACGAACAGGAAAAAACCATGACATTCAAAGCGCTGCTCTCGAGCAAAACCGGCGACGCGATCTCGACCCAGTTGGTCGACTTCAAGGACGAGGACCTGATGCCCGGTGACGTCACCGTCGCGATCGAGTTCTCGACCGTGAACTACAAGGACGCCATGGCCCTCAGCGGACGCTCCCCCGTCATTCGCCAGTTTCCGTTGATTCCGGGCATCGACTTCGCCGGTATCGTCGAAACATCCAGCCACCCGGGGTTCGAGGCCGGCGACCGGGTGCTGGTCAACGGCTGGGGGCTGAGCCAGACCCACCACGGCGGCTTTGCGCAGAAGGCGCGGGTGAGCGGTGACTGGCTGGTAAAAATCCCGGAAGTATTCTCGACCCAGGCAGCCATGGCCATCGGCACCGCAGGCTACACGGCGATGCTCAGTGTCCTGGCATTGGAGCATGGCGGGCTGACCCCAGATCGTGGCGATATCCTGGTCACCGGTGCCAGCGGCGGCGCCGGCTCGGTGGCCATCGCTCTGCTGTCGGGCCTGGGCTATCGAGTGATCGCCTCGACCGGACGGCAAGAGGAGGGCGACTACCTGCGCGACCTTGGGGCGACACAGGTCATCGACCGCAACACCTTGTCGCAGCCGGGCGCGCCAATCGCCAAGGAGCGCTGGGCTGGCGTCATTGATTCGGTGGGCAGCCACACTCTGGCCAATGCCTTGGCACAGACCCAATATCGCGGCGTTGTCGCTGCCTTCGGGCTGGCCCAAGGCGCGGATCTGCCTGGCTCGGTACTGCCTTTTATCCTGCGCAACGTGACCCTGGCCGGTATCGATTCGGTCAATGCTCCGCAAGCGGTGCGCCTGCAAGCATGGTCGCGACTCGCCCAGGACCTTGATTTGAGCAAGCTGGCCCGCACCACCCAGGTGGTTGGCTTGGCAGAGGTTCCGGCCGTTGCCGCGCGGGTGCTGGAAGGCAAGGTGCGCGGGCGCACTGTCGTGGACGTTAACGCATGAACACCGCTTCGCGCGCTTTCCGTTATCTGGCGATCGTCTCGGCGCTGTTGTTTTTTGCGTTGGCGGCCATCTGGTTGTTCGCGCCGGCCACGTTGTTGGCCAATTGGGGCGTGGTCTTCGATGGCGGTACCACGGGGTTGGTAGGCCGGCGTGCAGCACCACTCTACGTGGGCATTGGTGTCGCGTTGCTATTGGCACGCAATGCGCCGCCCTCGCCAGGGCGAACCGCCGTGGTGGCGGGGTTTGTCACCACGTGCCTGCTGCTTGCGCTGCTGGGGCTGGGCGAGTGGGCCGTGGGACATGTGGAGTCGGGCATCTTGCCAGCGGTGCTGGTGGAGGTTGCCCTGGGGCTGGCGTTCTGGTTTGTCGTAGGTGCCGAAGGTGGGGCAAAGGCTCAGCGCTGAACATCTGAGGACCGCGCCGATGCCTCGTCAAGTCAGCGTCACAGCATGCGGCGCAGAACATCGTTTCGAGGGTCGCGATCATAAAACCGGTGTTTGAGGGCACCGGCAATATGCACCACGATCAGGCCGAGCAGGGTGTAGGCGAGCACTTTATGCAGCCATTGGAAGACAACGAACCAGTCGTCATTCTTGCTCAGCAGCTCGGGAAGGTTCACCCCAAAAAAGAACACCCCGTCACTCATCGTGTAGGTGCTCGACATCGAATAGCCCATCAACGGCACGATCACCAGCAGTGCATACAGGGTACGGTGCGCAAGCCTTGACGAAACTCTCTCGTACCGCGCCAGCGTCTCCGGCGGTTGCGGCAGCCGGGGGGTGCGCACACGCAGGGCGATCTGAATCAGGACCAGCAGAAACGCCAGCACCCCAAAGGATTTGTGCCACGGGTAGTAGAGCTCATATTTGCTCGCCACTTCGTCATCGAGCCCGGTCATGTGCCAGCCCGCCCAGAGGAGGCCGGCGATGAGCACGGCGCGCACCCAGTGCAACATACGCAGGGATGTCGGATACCGATCAATTATTGTTTGATTTACCGGATTCATCGCGGTCTCTCCATCGATCATCAAGGCATCGAAAATGCACGTTTGAACGGCCACCCTCTATGACACAGGGGTGGTCCGGTCAGTGCAGGTTTTTGTTCTCAGTTGGGTAGCAGTACGGTGATGACTTTCTCCTCGGTATAGGCCAGCGCGCCGCTAAATCCGCCTTCACGGCCAACGCCACTGGACTTGACGCCGCCCCAGGGCAGGTTGGCGTCCAGCGGGCTCCAGCAGTTGATGCCCACGGCACCGGCCTTGACTGCTGCGGCGACGCGGTGCGCTCGCACCAGGTCGCTTGTCCAGACCGTGGCCGCCAGGCCATAGTTGGAATCGTTGGCCAGCGCGATCGCCTCATCTTCGCTGTCGAACGTGATCACCGTGCCAACGGGGCCGAAGATCTCGTCCCGGGCGATTGCCATGTCATTGCGGGCGTTGGCGAAGATCGTCGGCCGGACAAACCAGCCCTGCTCAGGGTTCGATACACCGCCGGCCAATAGGGTGGCGCCTTGGTCGATGCCCAGTTGGATATATCGGTTAACGCGATCCAGTTGCGCCTTCTTGGCCACCGGCCCCATCTGCACGCCGGGTTCGCGAGGGTCGCCGACCTTGACGGCTCGCGCGGCATCGGCAAGCGCCGCGGCGAAGCGATCTGCGAGGCTGCGTTGGACCAGGATGCGCGAGCCGGCCGCGCAGATCTGTCCCTGGTTGGCGAACAGGCCGAGCGAGCAACCGAACAGCGCGTCCTCGAATGAGGCGTCGTCGAAGACAATCTGTGGGCTCTTGCCGCCTAGCTCCAGTGCCACGTGCTTGAAAAGTACGCCAGCGGTGCGCTGGATTTCGCGTCCGGCCTCGGGGCTGCCGGTGAAGCTGATCTTGGCGACGTGCGGGTGCTCGCACAGGGCGCGTCCCACCTCGTTGCCATAGCCGGTGACCACGTTGATCACCCCGTCAGGAAAGCCCGCTTCCTGAGCCAGCGCCGCCAGGTGCAGGGCCGACTGTGGCGTTTCTTCCGAAGGCTTGATGACCACGGTGCAGCCGGCCGCCAGCAAAGCGGCGAGCTTCCAGACCGTGATCATCAGCGGCGAGTTCCAGGGAACGATGGCGCCAACCACGCCCACCGGCTCGCGGATCGTGTACGAGAGGGCCTTGGTGCCGAAGTAGCCGCCGGTGGGAATGGTGCGGCCCTCCAACTGGTTGGCCCAGCCGGCGGCGGCGCGCAGGTTGGCGATGGCATTGGGTACGTCCAGCCGGCGCGGCTCGATCGGTGAGCGCCCGATGGCATTGGCGTCCAGGTCAGCCAGCACGTCGGTGTCGCGCTCCACCAGGTCCGCCAGCTTCGACAACAGCCGGCCACGCTGGGCGCCATCGAGCTGGCTCCAGGCGCCACCCTCAAGTTGGCTGAGTGCCGCCGCTACGGCGCGGTCCACGTCCTGGGCCGTGCCGCGCGCGGAGCTGCCGTAGATCTGTTCTGTCACGGGGTCGACGAGTGTGATGCGACGCCCGTCGGAGGCCTCGAAGGACGCGCCTTCGATGAAGTGGTTCAAGCGTTGAGTCATTTTGCAGTCCCTGAGTGATGTGGAGTAGCCGGGGTATGCACACCTCATCCCTTGAGGGAGGCCAGGGCGTCGCCAAAGATGTCCAGTGCCTTGAAGAACAACGCTCGTGAGATCGTCAACGAAGGCATGACGCGCATCACGTTGCTGTAGCGACCACAGGGAATCATCAGCACGCCGTGGCTCAGCAGGTAACCCATGAGTTGGCCGATCTTTTCCGGTGCCAGTGGCGCCTTGGTGACCGGGTCCTCGACCAGCTCAATCCCGATCATCAGGCCGCGACCGCGGACTTCACCGACCAATGGGCTGTCGAAGCCACGAATACGTTCCTGCGCTTCCAGCCCCAGCGTGTGAGCGCGGTTGAGCAGATCGAGTTCCGGGTCCTGGAGGATGCTGATGTTGGTCAGCGCCACCGCGGCGGACAACGAGTTGGCGGCGAAGGTGTTGGGCATCGATCCGTCAGGAATCGCGGCTGCCAGGTCCGAACGCATGATCAGGCCCGCCATCGGCAAGTCGCTGCCGATGCCCTTGCCGAAGGTGAGCATGTCGGGCTTCACGCCCGAGTGCTCGACCGCCCACATCTTGCCGGTACGTCCGGCGCCGGACTGCACTTCATCGACGATCAGCAGCGCACCGCTGCGGTCGCAGGCCTTGCGCAACAGTTGCAGGAACTCGGGTGAGGGTGGCACGTAACCGCCTTCGCCCTGCACCGGTTCCACGATCACGGCGGCCACGTCATCGGCGGCGGTGTAGGGGGTGTTCAGCAGGTAATCCACGTAGTCGCCGGCAATCTGCTCGGCGCTTTTGTGCGTGGTGTCGAAGGGGAAACGGTAGGCATAAGGGTAGGGCGCATGAATGACACCCCCCATCTGGGCGCCGTAGCCCTTGCGGTAGGCCGTGCCTGTGGTCAGCGCACCGGAGGCGTTCCACACGCCGTGGTAGCCGCCGTGGAAGGCGATGATCTGGTGCCGCCCGGTGACGCGCTTGGCGAACTTGATCGCCGCCTCCAGCGCATCGCTGCCGCTTTGCGTGAAGAAGGTGATGCAGTCACCGCGCAAGCCGTCGGGCGCGATCTCGGAGAGCTTGGCGGCCAGTTCGGTGCGCCGCGTGCTGTTGACTTCCAAGGCATGCATCAGCACTTCGGACTGTTCGCGAATGGCCTGCACCACCTTCGGATGGCAACGGCCTACGCTGCTGACGCCCACACCAGCGGACAGGTCGATGTAGGTGTTGCCATCGGCGTCCTTGAAGGTCGCGCCGAAGGCCCGGTCCATGGCCACGGGCATGCGTGCGCCGCCGCGTGCCATCGACTCGGTACGCGCCGACAGCGCCAGGGCCTCGGTGGTCCTGGGGCCAGGAATGGCGGTGGAAATCTGCGGGGCATCGGCGAAATGGAGGGATTCTAGTTTGGCTTCACTCATGACGGTCTCTCAGGATGTCGGTTTCAGTGTCCCGATCATCCTCGTGGCCCGTGCCTGGCCGGTAGCCCGAATCGGCACATTGGGCGGGCCGTCTAGAGCGTCAGCACCAGAGCGCTGACATGATCCAAAGAAAAGTTGCGGAATTCTCTTATTGTGAGAATATCGCGCAACAAGGCATTCTAAAAACAAGAATCTTGGCCGAGGCTTTCGACATCATGAAAAATCAGAACATCAGCCATTTTCGTGACATCCATGTCCACGCCGCCACCGTCCAGGAATGGAACCAGGACTACAACCAGTTAACCGCCGGTTCGGCTGAGAGTTCGCTGATCCAGTTGTCGACAGGGCGTTGCCACGTATTCCGCGAGCAGATCAACCAACGCGTGGTGCAGCATGGCGTGGCCCCCCGAGGCAAGATGTGCTTTGCCGTGCCCATCACCGTCCCGGGTTCGATTCGGATGCAGGGTCGGGAGGTGGACGAGAGCAGCCTGTTCTTTCTTCATGGCGGCGAAGAGTTCATGTTCCACATGCCGATGGGCATGGAACTGCTGGCCATTACCTTCGAACGTGAATTGTTCGAACAGGCGTTGGCGCAAACCGCCTCGGCCAAGGAAATCAGCCAGTTACTCCGCCAACCCGTAATCAGGCTCCCCGCGCAACGCTACGCTGACGCTCGACGTCGGATGCTGGCGGCGTTCTCCCAGGCGCTCTCGAACGAAGAACTCGACAACGCGCAAGATCGGGAGCTGGAACTGGAACAGGCCATGCTCGACGAGCTGCTGCAACTCATGACCGACCCGGCCTGTGATAAGCAGCAGCGTTCGCCAAGCTCCACGCGCAGTTTCATTGTCGAGAAGTGCCATCGCCTGGCGACCGCGGAGCTGAACAACGTGCCCAGCGTCGACGAGTTGTGCCAGCGACTCCAGGTGAGTCGACGTACCGTGCAGAACAGCTTCCGCTCGGTTGCCGAGACGACCCCGCTCAATTACTTGCGCTCCGTGCGGCTCAACGGTGTACGCCGGACCTTGATGACCACCCAGGCGTCGCGTCTTTCGATCGGCGATGCCGCCGCCCAATGGGGTTTCTATCACCTCAGCCATTTTGCCGCGCAATATCAGGAACTGTTTGCCGAACTGCCTTCCCATACGGCCCGTGCGGCCATCAACGACCGCGTGCCTGCCTGAATACTGGCGGATGGATAACGCTCATCTGTGTTTTTTTGAGAAGAGGTCTCTGGTTACCGATTTGGGATAGTGGTGTGTTCAGGGAGAGGCATAGGATCGAATCCAGCGTGCGACAAGAACAATAACGCTATTCGGTGACGGTGAGCGGTTGACCGCATCGATCCTACAGCGCCTGCCTCATACAATAAGGTCAAGAAAACATGAGTGTACCTCTCCCGGTCAACAGCTCCACGGAGCTCAAGCGTGGGGCCCTGGGTGTCGGCTTCATCATCTTCTTCGTGGTTTCGGCGGCGAGCCCCTTGAGCGTCATCGCCGGCGGTTTTCCCATTGGCATCATGCTGGGCAACGGCGCCGGCACACCGGCGTTGCTGATCCTGGCGTTGCTGGTGTTACTGGCGTTCTCGGTGGGCTACACGACCATGTCCCGGCACGTCACCAACGCCGGCGGTTTCTATGCGTTTACCTCGCGCGGCCTGGGTGGCCTGGCCGGTGGCGCGGCGGGGGTGCTGGCGATGTTTGCCTACAACATCCTCCAGGTCGGCCTGTATGGCATGTTCGGGGGTGTGGTCAGCGGCACGATGGAAAGCGTGTTCGGCCTGGTATTGCCCTGGTGGTCGTACTCGCTGATGGCGATGGCCAGCGTTGCGATTCTCGGCTATCGCAAGATCGATCTGTCGGCCCGGGTGTTGTCGGTCATTGTGATCGCCGAATACCTGGCGATCCTGGTCCTGGATTTCGCTATTCTCAGGACGGGCGGCGACAGTGGCATCAATCTCGACGCGTTTGAGGGCCGCCACGTGTTCAGCGGCACGCCGTCAATCGGCTTGCTGTTCTGCTTCGCCGCGTTCATCGGCTTCGAGGCCACCACTATCTACGGCGAAGAGGCCAAGAACCCGCAACGTACGATTCCGATTGCCACCTACTGTTCGGTGTTGCTGATCGGTGGGTTCTACGCGCTGTCGGTCTGGTCGATGGTGATTGGCGTAGGGGCGGACAAAATCGTCTCCACGCTTCAGGCCTTGCAGGACCCTACAACGTTTATCTATGGCATGTCCGATCATTTTGTCGGCCCGCACCTGACCCAGGTCATCCGCGTGCTGTTCATGGTCAGCATCTACGCCGGGCTGCTGGCGTTCCACAATGCCGCGGCGCGTTACTTCTATGCCATTGGCCGTGACGGTTTGCTGCACAGCCGGTTGGGCACCACCCATCGCGTCCATCAGAGCCCGCACATGGGCTCGGCGTTGCAGAGCTTGATCTCCGCCGTGGTCGTGCTGATTTTCGCCGCGATGGATGCCGATCCGATCCTGCAGCTGTTCGCCTGGCTGTCCAACCTGGCGACGCTTTGTGTGATTTTGCTGATGGCGCTGACGTCCGCCGCGGTATGGGCCTTTGCCCAGCGCCACCCCGAGCTCAAGCTGGGAATCTGGCGTGGACGGATTTTCCCGGGGTTCTCTTGCCTTGCGTTACTGGCGGTCCTGTTTATCGCGGTGGTGCATTTCGATGTGCTGACGGGCGCGAGCAAGGCCTTGTCGTACGGCCTCTGCGCGATCATTCCCGCAGCCTTGCTGACCGGCGTGTTCCTCGCGGCGCGACTGCGCAAGGTAGCGCCGCAACGGTATCGGGTGTTGGGCAGTCACAAGCTATAGGAGCGGCGCAGTATCGATGGCGCTTGAAAAGGATAAGGCTAAGCTCATTGGGTTCCCGCGTTCCAGTGCCTCGGCGGCCGGGGTGCCAGGCTGGACCTAAATAGCAGAGGAGTCTTGCGATGACGCTTCCACAAGCGTTGGCATTCGATGTGTTCGGTACCGTGGTTGACTGGCATTCAGGCATCGCACGTGAGGCGAGTACCTTCGTGTCGACCTACCTGCCCGCTGTCAGCCCCGCCGAATTTGCAATGCAATGGCGCCGGTTGTATGCGCCAGCGCTGCGCGAGTGCATCAAGGGGCATGGAGGCTTCGTCGTGCTGGACACATTGCACTACGAGACGCTGGTCCAGTTGTTGACGACTTACGGCCTGGAAGTCGAGCGGGTTGCCCCCGAGGTATTGCACTCGCTCGCCCATGCCTGGCGCCGCCTGGACCCTTGGCCTGAAGTGGCCGAGGGCCTGGCCTTGCTGCGCCGACGCTTTGCGGTGGTGACCTTGTCCAATGCCAATGTGGCCTTGATGATCGCCATGAACCGCTACAACGGTTTGCAGTGGGACGCGCTGCTGGGGGCGGAGTTCGCGCAAACCTACAAACCGGATCCTGCGGCGTACCTGTCCACGGCCAGGGCACTGGACATCAAACCCGCTGAACTCTGCCTGGTGGCCTGCCACCACAGCGATCTTGCGGCCGCCAGGGAGTGCGGCCTGATGACGGCCTATATCGACCGACCCATGGAGTACGGTGGAGCACCTGCCCCCGATGCAGCCCAAGCCCAGGATTGGGACTGGCAGGCCGATGGTTTCATCGACCTTGATCGCAAGCTTCAGGTGATGTCTACCTGATCAAGCGCATGAGCCGTTGAAAGCCTGGCTGACGATGGTACTTGATATATATCAACGTCACGGTTGCCCTGACGGAGGATGGTGAACCTACAACGAAGGTGCCCGTTGCAGCGGCAAACACGACAGTGGCCCGCCGTGGCAGGCCGTGACAAACGTGCAAGTTCCATGGAGTCCGATCATGAGCCAGTATCAACGGTTATTGCTGATCATCAACCCGGCCCTGCGCCAGTCCCAAACCCTGGAACACGCCGCGGCCCTGGCCAAGGCCAAGGCCAGCGGTGCGCGCTTGCACATCGCGGCCTTGATCCCTTCCTGGAAACTGTTGTCGCTGCTTGAAGAAGGCGACCGGGAACAGGCGCGCGAAGGCTACCTGCAAGACCATCGAGATTGGCTCAAAGACCAGGCAAATCACCTGCGTGAAAGAGGCATCGAGGTGACGACGGAGGTGGCCTGGGCCGATGACATGCAGCAAGACATCCTCGATCACGTCGCCGAAATGCAACCCGACCTGCTGATCAAGCAGGTGCAGCACGAGTCCACGTTCAAACGGGCTTTTTTCACTCCACTGGACTGGCGTTTGCTGCGCCACTGCTCGGTTCCGGTGTACCTGATGGGTGAAGGTGATCTTCCCTTGCCGCGCAAGGTCGTGGCAGCGGTCGACGCTTCCAATACCCTGGCGCAGGACAACGAGCTCAATGAGCGGATCATCCAGCAGGCACGCGGACTCGCCATCCAATGTGATGCCGAGCTGCACCTGCTGTACGCCTGCGACATTTCGATGGTGTACATGGGCGATATGGGCGGCGGGGGGCTAACACTCTCGGACCTGGGCGCGCAGTTGCGCAAAGAACATGCAACATCCTTTTTCGACCTCGCCGACCGACATGGCGTGGCCGCTGACCGACGTCATTTCATTGAAGGGCACCCTGTCACGGTGTTGAATGCGTTCGCCGATGAGCAGCATATGGATGTGATTGTGATGGGCAGGGTCCAGTCCCATGGCCTGGAAAAGCTTTTGGGTAGCACGACCGAACATACCCTGTATCAGGTGCCTTGCAGCGTCCTGGCCATCTAACGCGACCAGAATCGCCCATGACGAAGCGACAGGCATGAGAGTGTCCTGTTTGGAAAGAAATACATCATGACCGGCTGCTGAAGCAGCCGATCACCGATTGACGTGATCCGTCAAAATTTAAATGTGTATCGAAAAATCAGGCGGTTTTCGTTGGCGCTATCGGCGTACGTCGACCGATTGGTCGAGTTTCGCCACTGCGCTGACACATTTTTGAGCGGCCCACTCTGGATGGTGTAAGTGATATCGGTCACACGCTCCCATTCCTTACCGTCCTCTCCTTCGAGTCGTAAGCGGGCGGCCTGAGCGGAGCCCAGCAACGTCGGGTCGACCTTTTGTCCTTTTGCATACTTCAAGCCAAGGGTGAGTCCAGGCAATCCTGCGGCGGTAAAATCAAAATCGTAACGTGCAATCCACACCCGTTCCTGAGGCGCGGTAAAGGTGCTGACCAGCGATTCGCCGAACAGATAGGTATCCGTGCCGTTGACCATGGCGAACGGCGTATCGCCCCAGGCCTTCTGAACGCCAACGCCCAGGGTGTGGCCGCTCTGGCGAAAGGACAACATCGTGCTGAGGGTGCGGTTATTCACCTCGCCAACCCCTTGATCGCCGGTATCGCCGGCCGAAAAGTAGCGAACGTCAGACAGCACGGTACCGCTGCCCAGCGCGTGTTCATACTTGAGGCCAAAGAAATTCGAGCGGTAAAGGTCTTCCAGTTCGGCCACGTGGTAGCTGAGTGAGAGTTGGGGCATCGGTTTGTAATCAACCGCCAGATAGGTGAAATGATCGGCTGTTACCGGCTTGTACCCAAACGCCGTAAGGCTTTCGAAATCGGTTGAGTTGCGTTGTTTTACCGCATTGATACGGATCGCACTGAAGGTCAGCGGCTCCAGCTCTTTGGATACCAGCATTCCACCTCTGAACACTTGCGGCAGCAGCCGGCTGTTATTGCTCGACAGCAGCGGGAGTACCGGATTGAGGCCGCCGATGCGCAGCTCGCTGCGGCTCAGACGCGCTTTTGCGGTGGGTATGAATTTTCCGTATTCATCTTCTACATTGCGCCGCGAGTCGTACGCCAGCAGGCCTGAACCGGTACGGTCAGGGCTGGAGTCGAGTTTCACACCGAGCAAGCCAAGTGCGTCGACGCCAAAACCCAGCGGGCTCTCGGTGAATCCGGACTGTAGATTCAAGATAAAACCCTGAGCCCACTCGTCGCGTTTGGATTGGCTGGCCCCTTCGTTACGAAAGTCCCGGTTGTAGTAGAAGTTACGCAACTCCAGGCTTGCCTGGGTGTCACCGACAAAGTCTGCAAAGGCGTTTGGCACCGCAGAGGAAAACAGCAGGATCGTCAACGACGTCGTAGGTTTTATTGCCATCTCGAATGCACCTTTTGTTGTTGTTTTTGGTGTTTGCGGCGCGCACGACGCCTCGGAGGGGCGACGCGTACGCGCTCCGCATGCAGACAGTTTTTAGGTTGAGTGAAAAGGGGGGGCGTCAGCCAGTTGAAGCCAGACGTACGATCGCCTCTTGGCTCCCGGCTTGTTGCCGCAGGATGAACTTCTGGATTTTTCCGGTGGCGGTTTTCGGCAGCTCCATGAATATCACGCGGCTCGGGCACTTGTAGCGGGCCAGGCGCGCCTGGCAATACGCGATCAGTTCAGCTTCGGTGGGTGACTGGGCCTGGCTTCTGAGCTCGATGAAGGCGCAGGGAACTTCACCCCATTTGTTGTCTGGCTGCGCCACCACGGCGGCATGCAATACCGATGCGTGGCCATGAAGAATGTCTTCGATCTCTACGGATGAAATATTTTCACCGCCGGAGATGATCACGTCTTTGGTGCGGTCGGTAATCTGCACGTACCCATTGGGATGAACCACTGCTACGTCGCCGGCATGGAACCAGCCGCCTTCAAATGCTTTTTGCGTCGCCGACTGGTTTTTCAGATACCCCATCATGACGGTATTGCCGCGCAACAGCAGTTCACCCGTGGTCTGGCCATCATGAGGAACGGGTTCGAGGGTCTGCGCATCGGCAACCAGCAAACCTTCGAAGGCTGCCGCCCGCGCGCCTTGCCTTACGCGCATCCTGGCTTTTTCGGGGGGGCTGAGTTCATCCCAGCTGTCCTGCCAGACGCAACTGACCGGAGTACCCGCGACTTCGGTGATGCCGTACACATGATCCACCTGGAAACCCATGGAAACCACAGCGTCCAGGACTGAGGCCGGAGGCGGGGAGCCGGCCGTCAATACACGCACCGGGTGTGGCAGTTCGAAGGAAGTCTGGCTGTGCGCAAGCATGGCCATCACCGTCGGTGCCGCACAGAAGTGATCGGCTTTGTGGTCGACAATGGCGCCGAGGACCGCATCCGCTGTCACTTTACGCAGGCAGATATGGGTGCCCGCCGCCGCAGTAATCGCCCATGTGAAGCACCAACCGTTGGCATGGAACATGGGCAATGTCCATAAATACCGTGGTGCCTGGGCAAGCGGCCAATTGGTCATCTGCAGCAAACTCATCAGGTAGGTGCCCCGATGGCTGACCACGACGCCTTTGGGGTCGCCGGTGGTGCCGGAGGTGTAGTTGAGGGCTATCGGCTGCCATTCCGTGCTGGGCCATACTCCCTGGAAATTCGGGTCGCCTTCGGCAAGCAGGGCTTCGTAGTCGATGACATCAATCTCGCCAAGTGCCGGGGCCAGGTGATCTCGGATGATCACGATTGCCGGAGGACGTTCGAGCTTCTCCAGCGCGGCATAGGCCACCGCCATGAACTCGCAATCCACCAGCAGTAGGCTGCATTCACTGTGCCGCAGGATGAATGCAATGCCTTCGGCATCCAGGCGATGGTTGATGGTATTGAGGATGGCGCCGGATAGAGGAATGCCGAAGTGGGCTTCGATCATTGCCGGAGTGTTCGGGGAGAGAATCGAAACCGTTTCCCCCGGCTGCACGCCCCGACCCACCAGTGCTGAGGCCAGGCGATAACAGCGCTCACGTGTTTGAGCCCAGGTACGTTGCAGTGCCCCGTGAATAATCGCCACGCGCTCAGGATGAACCAACGCGGCGCGGTCCAGAAAACCCAAGGGCGTCAACGGAACATGGTTGGCTGGGGTTTGATCAAGTCCACTTGCGTACGCTGCACTGATCATGGGCAGGTCTCCTTATTATTATGATGAAAAATGGCGAAAGCGCTGACCGGTTCCCGGGCTGTCACCAGCGTGTTTTCAATGGCCTTGGGGTCGGCATAGCCAAGGCTCATGCCACACACCAGCATCTGGTCGGCGGGAATGCTCAACATGTCTGAAATGACGTTGTGGTATTTGAGAAATGCGGCCTGCGGGCAGGTGTGCAAACCCCGCCCGCGTGCCGCCAACATGACGTTCTGCAAAAACATGCCGTAGTCCAGCAGGCTGCCTTGCTCCAACACTCTGTCCACGGTAAACAGCAAGCCGACCGGCGCGTCGAAGAACCGGTAATTGCGCCCGTGCTGTTGGTGCATGCGTTGTTTTTCACCTTTAGCGATCCCAAGCAACCCGTAGAGGTCCCAACCCACCCTGCGTCGGCGATCGATGTAAGGCGTGACCCATTCGTTCGGGTAGTAGGTGTAGGGATCCTGCATGTCGCTGCTGAGCCGTGGGTCGTTGTCGATGGCGCTGATGGCCATCGACAAACGCTCTTTCGCTTCACCGGTTACAACGTGCACCTGCCAGGGTTGCATGTTCACACCCGAGGCACTGAAGCGCGCGACATCCAGAATCGCTTCGACTTCCTCATGGGGCACGGCTGTCGGCAAAAAGGCCCTGACGCTGCGCCGTGACATGATTGCCCAGTCGACAGTGCGTTGGGTTTCTTGCGCAGACAGCGGCGGTGGTGACAAGCGATTCAAGATACGCATCCTTTTAGCGGGTTCCGTTCAGGGTGAACAGTCAGCGGGACAGGGCCGGTAATTTGCTGACCTGATGGGAATCTGCCCGAGACTGATTGACAAACGTGACCGCCAGCGCGCCGATCAGGCCCGCCAACGCGATCACCATGAAGTTTTGTTCAAGAGGCAAAGCCAATGAAACCAGCCAGCCGATCAACACCGGCGCGATGATCGCGCCGATCCGGCCAACGCCTGATGCGAAGCCCACACCGGTGGCGCGGATGGGCGTGGGGTAGAAGTCCCCGGCATAGGCGTACGCGATCAACTGAGTACCCAACGTCGAGGCGCCGACGATGAACACCACGACAAACAACAGCTCGGTTGAGCGGGTGAAGGCCATCGCTGTGAGCGCCAAGGCACCGACGATGTAGAACGCAATCAGCACATGCTTGATGTTGAGCTTGTCGCTCAACCATCCTCCACCGATCGCACCCACAATCGCACCCACGTTGAACACGATGACAAAGTTCAGCGCCGATCCGAGGCTATGACCCGACATCGCCATCAATTTGGTCAGCCAGGAGTTAAGCGCATAGACCATGAAAAGCCCGGTCATGAAAGCCGCCCAAATCATCACCGTGCTGAACCCCCGGCCTTCGCTGAAGAGACCCTTGATCGGGCTGTCGAGTGCGGCCTTGGTTTCGGTTGGATTGCCCGCAAATACCACGTCATCGTCCAGTTGAAGATTGGGGCAGATTCTCTGAACGATGGCGCGTAGTTCAGCCTGACGGCCTTGTTTGAGCAAATACGCCATAGACTCCGGCATGGTTTTCAAGATCAGCGGGATCAGCACCACCGGCAGCCCGGCAACAAAGAACACCGACTGCCAGCCATGGCTTTCGATCAGATGTTTACCCGTCAGTGCAACGAGAATGCCGCCCACGGAGTAGCCCGCGAATACCAGGGTGACCAACCGCGTACGCAGCTTGGCCGGTGAGAACTCACCCATTTGTGCAGTGACTATAGGCAAGACGCCGCCGATGCCGAGGCCGGCGATAAAGCGCGAAATGCTGAAACTGATGGGATCACTGGTAAGCCCGGCGGCGGCGGTAAACAGGCTGAACAGCGCAACGCAGATGGCGATCATTTTGGGCCGGCCGATGCGGTCTGCCAGGGTTCCCAGGAAAATGGCCCCCAGCATCGTCCCCAGCAGGGCCGAACCGGCCATCACGCCGGCACTTGTTGCATCGATGCCCATGTCTTGCATGATGGCGGGCAGGGCCGCGCCAACCACGGCGAGGTCGTAACCATCAATGATCAATATAAGCACGCACCAGAACAGGATCAGGCGGTGAAACCGGTTGAATGTGGATTCGCCCGCGAGCGTATAGACGTTCACTGATTGCATGACGTGTCTCCTTCAATCTTATTGTTGTTGGTGAAGTGCACTTCGCGACATTCTAGGAAGGCGATCAGGTGCCGCCCATGTCGGGTGGCACCAATTTGCGTGAGCTGTTTGGGCATGTGCAATGCAGTGCACTGAACGGAGTTGGGGCGGGCGTAGCAGGGGAGAGGCTTATTCTTCCAGGTGGCCGCGTCGATAGGCGCCGGGGCTGACGCCCGTCCATTTCTTGAAGGCTCGATGAAACGCACTGGTTTCCTGGAAACCGGTGGCGGCCGCCACTTGCGTCACCGTCATATCGCCACGTGACAGCAGGTCAATCGCCATGTCGCGGCGAAGGTCGTCCCTGAGGCTTTGATAATGCGTGCCCTCTGCTTGCAAGCGGCGTTGCAACGTCGAGTTGGACATGTGAAGTACCAACGCCAGGTCACCTCGTTCGGGCCATTTTTCGGGGCTTGATCCACGCAAGTAGCGTCTTATCTGCGCGCTAAGGCTGTCGTCGTTGCGGTATTTCACCAGAAGGCTGCCAGGGGATTCCTTGAGGAAGGCACCCACCGTGGCCGGTGACTGCGCGATTTTCATGTCGAGGAATTTCTTGTCGAAACTGACCATGGTCGCGGGTGCGTCGTACTCGATGTCCTCACAGAAGCGCATGCGGTAGTCGCTCTGATCCTCTGGCCTGGCCGCCCGAAAGCTGAGCTTGCGCAGGGGGATACGCTGATTCACCAGCCAACATGACAGCCCGTGTACAAGGATAAACCAGGTGCCGTAGGCGAACAGGCGGCGCAGGACACCTCGGTCCTGTACCACGATAAATGCAAGATCGTCCTGGACCTGCAACTCGCCATGAATGTCATCCAGTACAAGCCGCAGGAATGACAGCATGCGCTGCAACGCCTGACCCAAGGTGCGGCAGTCCAGGAGCGCATGGCACATCAGCTTGAAGCTGCCGCGACGCATGGGATGGCTGTCGATGCCAAAAAATTCATCGTCCAGCAGGTCGGCGATCTCCACCCAGAGGCGGGCAAAGGAGGTCGCTGAGACCCTGGCTTTTGGGGCGTCGAGCAGTTGAGAGTCGATGTCGGCATTGGCTAACGCAGCTGTCAGGTCCAGCTGCCTTTGCCTGGCGCTATGCAATGCCTCATGCACCAAGGCAATTGATGTGGTGCCTTTGTCCTGGAGGGGCGTCATGGATATTCCGCGCGGGTGTGGTGGGCCTTAATGTAGGGCTAACGCACAGCCACCGCCAGCGTGACCGCAATCAACTCAGTGCAGCCGGTCAGTACTGACTGGATTCGCCTCAATTTCCCGGGCAGTTACAAACAATGCCTTTATCTTTAAGTCGGAGGACTGAACGAAGGACGTTTTCTTACTTTCGCTGCAGAGTTTAACCAGAGCAGAATGGCTGCGAGAGAGGCGGTTATTATCAGCGTAAGCCACATGATGACCAACAGGGTGAAAGTGACACTGTTGTTTAACTCACGAAAAATGCCGAAGGCAAAAGCTGTGTACCAAGACACACCCGAAACTGCACCTGATGCGAGAAACAAGGTGGCTCTTCTACGGGAAACTCCAAAGAGCAGGGGGCGACTCAAGTCGCGCAGTGCTTCTGGCAATACAAACGCGTGAATGATTATTCCATTGATGGTCAGGACGGCCACCACCATGACCTTCGCCCAGAGTTTAGGATTTTCAAACTTTTCCGGCGACTCCATCGCATAAAGAGCAAGGAAACCAAGGCCTGAAAGCCACAGGAGGCATAGCCCAAGAGTGACCGCGTCGCTGATGAAGTGAAAGGTGCGTCCGATTTCAACGGGGAGGCTACCCCTACGCATCCAACGCAAAATCCAGAGGTCCAGCATCGTCGCCCCGCCGAGACCGAAACACATACCGAGCAGGTGTAAACCTACAAGGAGTGTCAGAACCTTCAACTGTGGGAGTGGATCAGGCAACGGAACGCTAAGCGCAAGTGTGTCCGCGAGTATGTGACCACTGCTGGAGAGCGCAAGTAGGCCGCCGAAAATCATGAGAGACGTTCGTGTTTTCATTTATTACGACCTTAGGCTCGCGTTCCTATTTGAACGCGTGCACAGTTTATTTACTGGAGAATAAAGTCCTTGAATTCTCAATGTTATGGATATAAGTGGTGGTCGTGAAAGGAAGTTAAAGCTTGCTCCGGTAAAACCCCAATAAAGCTCAGGAAGGAACCGGTGCTTGAGCATCAATCAAACTCTGGCTCTTCAGCTCCTCCCAAAAGGCTGCCGGAATACCGACCTTCATCGCCTGTACATTGGAAACTACCTGCCCCGGCGAACGCGCCCCCGGAATGATCGCGGACACTTGTGGATGTGCCGCTGCAAACTGCAAGGCGGCAGTATGAATGTCGATGCCATGTCGGCTGGCAACCGCCATGATTCGCGCGCGCTTTTCTACCGCACCGGCAGGTAGATCCTGGCTGAAGTTATATCGGTTGCGACCGCCCAGAAATCCGTCATTCAAGGGGGTTCCAACGACGACGCTGGTGCCTTTTCGTTTCAATGCCGCAAAGGTGCTGCGCAACGCATCGCCGTGGTCTAGGAGGGAATACTGGCAGGCGAGCAACACGATGTCGGGCGTCGGGTCATTACTGGCCAGTGCCTGAACCACGGCGTTCGGCGTATTGACGCCGAAGCCCCATGCCTTGATGAGCCCTTCATCACGCATCTTTTCAAGCTCAACCATCGCCCCTGTGCGCGCAATTCGATACGCCGCTTCCCATCCGCCTTCCAGCTCAGTGTTATCGGGCGAGATGTCGTGGATAAAAACGATATCGATACGTGGTAGCCCCAGACGCTGCAGACTGTCTTCCACGGAACGTCGCGTGCCTGCTGCGGTGTAGTCATATCGGTAGTTGAAGGGGGCTGGCGACTTCCAGATGGCATGGTCCGCGCGCAGGCCACCCGCAGCCGTCAATACGCGACCGACCTTGGTGGAGATCACATAGTCGTCTGGATCTTTGTCATGAAGGAAGCGGCCCAGACGATATTCGCTCAAGCCAAACCCGTAGAACGGCGACGTGTCGTAAAGCCTTACACCCGCATCCCAAGCAGCCTGCAGAACCAGATCCGCCTGTTCGTCGCTGATCGGCGCAAAAATATTGCCGATCTGCGTCCCACCCATACCAAATCGTTGAGGTGTCATGTATCTCATTGTATGGGAGGACGGATTGAGGGGCAGGTCTGCGCGCACGAGCCGCCCTTGCGTAGGCATCACGCTTCCGCGCTCTGTCAGCGAAGAGGGCGCTGGGGCTGTAGCCGCCGAACTTGCGGCACTCAATGCTGGCAGCAAAGCGGCTGCAACAGCACCCGTCGCCGAATAGGTAAGAAAATCTCGTCTGTCCATCCAACTTTCCTTTCGCGACTGAGGTTTCACGGGCTCATCGAAGCCGGTATTCGTACTAGAAGTTAGAACAACGAGGGTTGGCCGGGTGACCCTAATGCGCCATATCTTTTGCACAATCCTGCCGATGCACTTGTGCTGGTCACACACTCTCAGCAGACTCGAACATTCCGTAAATAGGGGGGCATGTAATGACGAGCGGTTCCTTCTCGCAATTCCGTTCCAGCCATGTGCATTCCCTGAGCGTGCACGAACCCGCTCAGCCCAACGAACGCCTCCAGGCACTCAGACGGCTTATCGAAAAAGTCACTTTGCAGATTGGCTTGGCCGAGGCTTGCACGACGTCGATTCCAGGCTTGGCCTTTTATCGAGTGGCCGAACTGGGTACACCCAAGTACTGCATTTATGAGCCTTGCGTGGCCATCATTCTGCAGGGCGCAAAGGAGATCACGTTCGGCGAGGAAGCCTGTGAGTTCGGGCAAGGGGCGTTTTTTGTCACTTCGGTCGATATACCCACACTGGCTCGCGTTAACGCGGCTAGCGAGCAAACCCCTTATTTATCAGTTGTGTTGAAGCTCGATTTTGCCATGCTCAACGAGGTGATCCTGACCCTGGAATCGCCCAAGCAGGAAATGGCTATTGAGGCGCGGGGCTTCGTATCCGGTGTGGCGACGAGTGAGATGCTCGATGCGTTCGCTCGACTCGCCACGCTGATCGAACGGCCGCTTGAAGCAGGCTTGATGTCGGGCCTTATCAAGCGGGAGATATACGGTAGGCTGCTGCTCAGTGAAGCGGGGCATTTGTTGCGCAGCGTCACTCGCGATGGTTACCGAGACAAGGGCATCGTGAGAGCCATTGAGTGGTTGAAATATCACTACGACAAGCCGCTGCACGTGGCCGAGCTCGCCGAACGATCAGGAATGGCCAGCTCTACCCTGCATCACCGGTTTCGCAAGCTGACAGGCACCAGCCCCATTCAGTATCAAAAATCGTTGCGCCTGCAAGCCGCGCGCAGCCTGATGTTGACCGATAGGCTAGACGTGAACACCGCCGCATTGCGCGTCGGCTATGAAAGCGTCGCCCAGTTCAGTCGCGAATATGCCCGACGTTTCGGAGCCCCGCCCTCCAGAGACATCAAGCACGCACGGGAAAATGGTGCGCGGCTCGACTAACCGCGTCACGCGTGATTCGAGTATGTAAGACGACGTGGAGAAACAATCAGGCCCCTCGTCCGTTACCTCGCCCTTGCGGCAAAGGGGCGAAGAGTGCGGGGCAGCAGGTGAAGAACTTACACGCAAGTTGTCCCAGATAATCTGAAATATGTTCAATAAAAGGAATCACTCCGTCAGCTTATTTCTGCGGCCTCATCAAACTTCAACCGGGCAGCTTCAACATCAGGCAATTTATCAAGCGTCCATTTATGCAATTCGCGAAATGGCTGCTGCAATGTTTGACCAAGTGGGGTGATCTCATACTGCACTGCCACGGGCGAGAACGAAATGACCTTGCGCGAGACGAGGCCATTTCGTTCTAACCGCCGTAGGGACTGTGTCAGTGCCTTCTGAGTGACGCCCTCCAGGCGGCGCCTGATGGCATTAAAACGATGCGGCCCGTCATCAAGCACAGCCAGAACCATCATCGACCACTTGTCTGCGATCTGGTCGAATAATGCCCGGCTCGGGCAGTCTGCCGAAAAACACTGTGGCTTTAATTCCAGCATCGAAGTTTCCTCATGTATACCTAGGCTACTCTAGGTGCCTAATTGACATTAGGTCTACAAAATATACTTATGTGGCTCCCCAAAGCAATGGAGTCCATCCAATGTCGAACCCTGATACCAGCATTTTATTCCGTCCTTTTTCCATCGGCTCGCTTGAGCTGAAAAACCGGATTGTCATGGCGCCCATGACGAGGCAATTTTCGCCGCAGGGCATTCCCGGAGAAGGGAGTGCTGCGTACTACCGGCGGCGCGCTGAAGGTCGGGCCGGATTGATTTTGTCGGAAGGGACCGTCATCGACCGTCCCGCTTCACGTAACGGTCCCGGTATCCCTTTTTTTCACGGTGAAGCCGCGCTGGCCGGATGGAAGAATGTGATCGATGCTGTTCACGATGCCGGGGGCCGTATGGGGCCGCAACTCTGGCACACCGGCGCAGTTCGTGACGTCAGCGGCTGGGAGCCTGATGCGCCGGTTGAGAGCCCATCCGGCCTCGATTCGCCAAATGAACCGCGCGGTGTGGTGATGAGCGAAGAGGATATTGCAGACGCAGTTGCTGCGTTCGCCAAGGCGGCGGCGGATGCGAAACGCCTGGGCTTCGACACCGTTGAGATCCACGGGGCGCATGGTTATCTGATCGATCAGTTCTTCTGGGCCGGTACCAATCAGCGCACCGATCGTTATGGCGGACCGACGATCAAAGAGCGCTCGCGTTTTGCCGCTGAGATCGTGTCTGCCGTTCGTCATGCAGTCGGCCCCGAATTTCCTATCATCATGCGCGTCAGCCAATGGAAGCAGCAGGACTTTGGGGTGCGCCTCGCCGAGACCCCTGCACTGATGGAGGACTGGCTGCTGCCGTTGGTCGAAGCGGGTGTTGATGTTCTGCATTGCTCGCAGCGACGCTTCTGGGACCCTGAGTTTCCCGAAATTGATGGTGAGAACGGACTGAACTGCGCGGGCTGGGCGAAGAAAGTCACTGGGGCCACAACCATTAGCGTCGGTTCGGTCGGGCTGGATAACGATGTTACTCACGCATTCGCCGGCAAGGGCTCAACCCCTGCGAGCCTGGAACGGCTCGTCGAGCGTATGGAACGCGAAGAGTTTGATCTGATTGCTGTAGGACGTGTTCTGCTGAGCGACAAGGACTGGGTCGCCAAAGTGGAAAAGGGCGATTACGCGGATCTGAAGGGCTTCAATCCGGCATCTTTAGCTGAATTGGTTTGAGTCTGAGTGGGGAGTGTGATGCCACAAAGGTTTTAGTCTGAAGGGATCAGAGGCCTGGCCTCGGATGTTGCGAAGCCGAGATCGTAATCTGTTGTTGAGTGCGCCATGACTGTTTCAATGACTGAGCCTGTTAAGGGCACTCAACATGTTATGAAAAGTTTTTTCGGACTCGGTTGAATTCTGTTACAGGCTGTCTGGATCCCCGAAAAACATCTGAATCCGCGACCGCAACCAGCGCTCCCCAGGGTCGTTGTCCTGGGAGCCGCGCCAGGCCATGTGCAGCTCGAAGCTGCGCACCGGTATGGGTGGGTCTTCGGCGCGTACGCCGCCGGCGGCGGTCAGCGCGTCGGCGGTGTAGTCGGGCACGGTGGCGATGATGTCGGTGCCCGACAGCAGGGTGCTCAGGCCGTTGAACTGCGGCACGGCCAGCACTACGTGGCGCTTGCGCTCGAGTTTCGCCAGCTCTTCATCGATGAAACCGCTCAAGTCACCCGCGAAAGACACCAGGGCATGGGGGCGAGCGCAGAATTCGTCCAGGGTCAGTCGTCCTGGGGCGGTGTCAGCCCGTAATACTTTGGGCATGCTGCGCCGCAAGACCTTGCGCTTGGCGTTGGCCGGCAGGTCGTCGGTGTAGCTGACACCGATGGAGATTTCACCGGACGCCAGCAAACCGGGCATCAGAATGTAGTTGACCCGGCGCACCACCAGCACAATGCCGGGTGCTTCGGCCCGCAGGCGCTTGAGCAGCATCGGTAGCAAGGCGAATTCGGCGTCGTCCGACAGGCCAATGCGAAACACCGAGGTGCTGGTGGCCGGGTCGAATTCCGCCGCACGGCTGACCGCCGTGGAAATCGAATCCAGGGCCGGGGAGAGCAGGGCGAAGATCTCGACCGCCCGGGCCGAAGGCTCCATGCTGCGGCCGGTACGTACGAACAACGGGTCATCGAACAGGCTGCGCAGGCGCGACAGCGCGGCGCTGATGGCCGGTTGGCCTAGGAACAGTTTCTCGGCCGCGCGAGTCACACTGCGTTCATGCATCAGTGTTTCGAACACGATCAACAGGTTCAGATCGACACGCCGCAGGTCATTACGATTCATCTGGGGTCCTGGCAGATTCGGCAAGCTTGACGTGAGCGGCCATATGGGAACAATGGCCGGCATGAATCTTACGGGGAAAGGCTGGTACTCTGCACCGGCTAATTGAGTTTTCTTAGGTTAAGTCCCACAGGATTGGTTGGTTTTTCTTACTGCGGAATCAATGACAGGCATGTCGACTATTAATAGCCACTGATGGTCTTGGGTACAAAGCCCGGATAGAGTTCATGGCATTAGAGGTTACTTTGACGAGGTTTGCGATGTCCCGCACGATCCGTTTTCACAAGTTTGGCGGTGCCGAGGTGCTCAAATGTGAAGAGCATGCGGCGGCTCTTCCTGCGCCAGGAGAAGTGCAGGTCCGTGTCGAAGCGATCGGCATCAGTTGGTACGACACCTTGTGGCGCCAGAACCTGGCCTCGTCCCAGGCGCGCCTGCCTTCGGGCCTGGGCCATGAAATGGCCGGCGTGGTAACGGCCGTCGGCGACGGCGTCGATGACTTGGCCGTGGGCGACAAGGTCGCCAGCTTCCCGGCCGAGAGCCCGAACGATTATCCGGTGTACGGTGAAGTCATCGTGCTGCCACGCACCGCACTGACCCGTTATCCCGACGTGCTCAGCCCGATCGAAGCCGCCGTGCATTACACGCCGCTGCTGATCGCGTATTTCGCCTACATGGACCTGGCACGGGTCAAACCGGGGCAATTCGCCTTGGTCACCGATGCCAGTCATTGCGCCGGTCCTTCCTTCGTACAACTGGGCAAGGCCCTGGGTGTAAGGGTGATCGCGGCCACCAAGACGGCTGACGAGCGTGAGTACCTGTTGTCGCTGGGCGCTGAGAAGGTCATCGTCACCGAAGAGCAGGACTTGCTGATGCAAATCAACAAGCTCACCGACAACCGTGGCGTCGATGTGGTATTCGATGGCCTCGGCGGGCCGCAGATGTCGCTGCTGGGCGACGTGCTGGCACCGCGTGGCAGCCTGGTGCTGTATGGCTTGCAGGGCGGCAATCAGACGCCGTTTCCAGCCTGTGCGGCGTTCCAGAAGAACATTCAGTTCTTTGTGCACTGCATCGGCAATTTCACTGGCAAGCCAGAACTGGGCATTCTCCAGGACCAGGTGGCCTTGCAACGAGCACTGCGTGATATCAATCAACTGACCGCCGACCGTGTGCTGTTGCCACTCAAGACTCGGGTCTTCCCGTTCTCCGAGTTTGTCGAAGCTCACCGTTACATGGGCGAATGCCCTTGCCGTGAACGTGTTGCCCTTCAGGTCGTCGACCCGGCCTGAACCCTGTCTTGCGCAAGAGTCATCGCCCCGGGCTCTTGCGCTGCCTTCGTCCTGACACCCATCCTTTCTTACGGCACCTCCTGCCTGGCGGTGCTGCGTTCGTACCTCACCCTCTCGCGCCTTGACTGGCCTGTCCCGGTTCGCTCAAGACTGAAGCGGTTTGTCGGCCAACATCTGAACTGGTTTTTGCCCTCAATCTGTATCTTCTAATCATTGTTTAAGTCTTGATAATTGAACACTGATTTCCATATCAAGGAAGAAGTCGTGGTGCGGTATAACTTTTTCGAAGGTCTTCATCCTTCAAGATGCATTCAAGGGGCAACGAGCGTTAATTGGTGCGAGGCTATCTATCGACCTTGGGGAAAACAGGGCGAGGTAGAGAGCCTATTAAAGTTCGGCAAGTTCTTTGTTTCTCGTACTCATTGTCTGTGGGACGTTGTCGGAATTCTCCTAGGACGTGCCGCTCGGTCGGTTAGCCCCCCTGTTTTCGCGGCTTTCGGCGGGGATGTGAAGGGGCGCGAGCCTACTCTCGGCATATGTATCAAATAATTACGACAAGCAATGCTCGAGCGTATTGCTAATACTCTTTGAGTGCTAGAACAATCATCTAGACCAACACGTCGCGCAGTCACGTTGGTGCGGGTGCGACGCCGATAGTTGAATTTCCAGGTAAATGGCTATGAGTGCAATTCATGAGCAGGCAATGACTCACGTGTATCAACAGATACTGCAACGACTGTCAGGTTTTTATTCCCGGGCAGAACGTACCGCGTTGCAGCTTTTGATCCAGCGTTTAATTGTCGCCGCCGGAGGCATCGAGCGGATTGGCGATTACCGCGTGTTGACGGTCCAGAACGGGAGCAGGGAAAGTTTTTATGTGCTGACTGCCTTGCGGGCCGCACAGCTGAGCATCGCGGGGCGGCATCCGGTGACCTTCACCTTGCGCGTCGCCACGCCACGCCTGAGCGAAACCACCCAGGCGACGCTGGAAAACATCCACCGCTGCTACAGCGCGCTGTTTGTCTACGATGATCCCCGGGTCGAATTGCTGATGGCCGATAACCGCGAGGTGTTGCCGTTCAATCACCGGCAGCCCTTGTCGGTGGCGGGGCACGAAGCCAATCGCATGGACCTCCTGGTCCTGGGACACCTTCGTGCGGTCGACAGCCCCTTGGAGATTGGGGATGACGGCTACCTGGCGATGGCCGAGTTCTATCGGCACATGGCTCGCTGGGAGGCGGGCGTGGATTCGTTGGTCAGCAGCGATACACCGCGTCAGCAAAAACAATTCATATCGGGCCTGCGCCGCGCGACTCGCAAGATCGGCCTGCTGACCGAGCAGGCCTGCGGTTTCGACAACCTCTTTGCCCACCTCGATACCCTGGGCGGTGATGTCTACCGGCATTTCTATGGGCCGGAGCGCCTCGATGCCTGGAAGCCCGAGGGGCACTTCGAGGCCTGCCGGCGAGTGGGCCACGTCGGCATCGACGACCTGATCGTCGATCGTTCGGAGGGAACCAACTGGCCGCTCTTCAACGAGTTCCTGCGGGTGCAGACCGAGGGCCTTGTCCCATCGGCGCCCGAAAACGAGTACATCAGCCCGCTGCTGTCGGCTCATCTGCACGGCCTGCAGGCCTGCTACCTGCACGGACGCAGCTATGAAACCGGCTACGGGGACTACGCGCAGCGGGCGATCATGATCATGCACCGCAAGCAACTGCCGGAACACGCCTGCGAACAGGCTCGGGCGCTGTTCGGCTCACCGTCGTCGATTCCCGAGCGTCGTGCCTACGCCGCCCTTGAAGCGCAAAAGATCCTGGGGCTCAGTGAAACGCAACTGGTGTGCATGCTGTTCGCGCCCTTCGTGGGGCAGGGCGCGGGCCTGGAGGATTTCCTGCGTTGCTGCCACCCTGGCATGCTGGTGGCGATGCCGGACCTGCACAAGGCCATGCAGGGCGCGACCGTCGCCGATCAGGTTGCGCAGTGGATGGTCGATGTCAGCGGCCTGCCCATCGACATCCTTGGCAAGCTGTACCGGGCGAGTGTCTCACTGCCGGAACAACCGGAAATCGCCACGGGCGCCGATCCGCAGCAGGCCACTGATGGTGTTGACGCTGCAGAAGCCGGTTCGCCTGTAGACGGGCTGCACGAACGCTCGGCAAGGCATTGAGGAGCGAGGTTTGACGGACTCATCTACCTCGTCCCCAGCCCTTGTACCCGGCGTTGCGACTGGATCGGCTGCGACCCGCTGTCCTGGCCTGAGCCGATGAAAAATTGCCGGGAGACAGACTTCGCCTATCAGGCCGTTTATCGCTACCTGACCACGCTGATCAACGAGCTGGAGGTTGATGCGCGGGTTCGCCTGCCGTCGCTGCGGCAATTGGCCGAGCGTCTGAACGTGTCGATATCGACCATCCAGTACGCGTATTCGCTGCTGGAAAAGGAGGGGCGGGTCTATTCGATCGCCAAGTCCGGTTACTACGCGCTGCCCGTGCCGAGCATGGCCACCCTGGACGGCGGTGACGATTTACTCGAGACCCTGTACGTCAATGCCCGACGACCCGGCATGCAGGTGCTCAGTGCGGACGAACCAGCGTCGATGCAGCCATTGGACAGCCCGCTGTTGCTGCTCGAGCGCGAATTGCTGCGCCAGTACCCACGCTCCTCGCAGACACCCTCGCAACCCTGGGGCGAGTTGGAGCTTCGCACCGCGCTGGCGGCCCGCTACACGTCTTCGCCGGCCCGTTGCTGGAATGCCGATGACGTCTACATTGGCGCCGACCTGCGGGGCGTCCTGGAAATTCTTATCGCGGTGCTGGCACTCAGGGGGGCCACCGTGGTGATCGAATCGCCCTGCGACTGGGCGGTGTTGCGCCTGCTGCAGGCGGCGGAGGTCAACGTCATCGAGCTGCCACTGTTGGCCGGCGGCGAGCTCAATGTCGAGCAACTGGAACAGCTGCTGGTGAACGAAACGGTAAGCCTGGTGGTGCTGTCGTCGGTCTTGAACATGCCGAGGGGGACGCTGGTTCCTGAAGAGAACCGTCGGGCCATCGCGCATCTGCTGGAACGGCACGGAACTTGGGTGCTGGAGAACGATAGCCATACAGACCTGGCGTTCGAGGCAAGGATGACGCCTTTTCGAGACTTGCTCGACCCGGACCGGCTGATCGTCTATTCGACGTTCGAGAAAACCATCGGGCCAGAGGCGCCGTATGGCTACGTGCTGTCGCGCCAGTTGACCCTGCACCTGCAGCGACATTTCCTGTTGCGTGCGTTTCGCTTGTCGCCGATTCGCCAGAAAGCCATCGCCCGGCTGTACAGCAACGGTCGGATTGACCAGCACTTGCTGGTGTTGCGTCGCCTGCTGCGCGAAAGTGCGATTTCGACCACACAATTGCTGCGCGAGCGGCTGGGAGACAGCCTGCAATGGGCAGAACCCCAAGGTGGCGCAACGATCTGGATGCAATCGACGCGACGGGTCGACTTGCGACGGGTTTTCCATCGGCTGCTTGCCCAGCGAATCGTCATCGCGCCGGGGGAGTTGTTCAGTCTCCAGGGCCTGTACGCACAACATGTGCGCCTGACCCATGCCCTGAACGGGCCTCAGGACATGGACGCTGCGCTCTGCGCGCTGGCCGACGCCTTGAGGCTCGAACAAGCGTAATCGGCGGCAATGGATCGAACCCATCGCGCCATGGTCGAACTGTCAGTAAACTGCACTCCATTTACCGAGCCACTCCACTCAGAGGTTTTGCATGACAGTCAGTCCATTTGCGGGCAAGCCGGCACCGGCAGAGTTGTTGATCGATATCCCGCGACTGGTGACGGCCTACTACACCGGCCGACCCGATGCCTCGGTTGCGACCCAGCGCGTGGCCTTTGGCACCTCCGGGCACCGTGGCAGCTCCTTCGACCTGGGCTTCAACGAGTGGCACGTGTTGGCCATCAGCCAGGCGATCTGCCTGTACCGCGAAGCCCAGGGCATCAACGGGCCACTGTTCGTCGGTATCGACACCCACGCGCTGTCGACCCCGGCGGGTGCCAGCGCACTGGAAGTATTCGCGGCCAATGGCGTCACCGTCATGATCGCCGAGGGCGATGAATACACCCCGACACCGGCGATTTCCCACGCCATTCTCTGCTACAACCGTGGCCGCACCTCGGGCCTGGCGGACGGTATCGTCATCACGCCGTCCCACAATCCACCGCAAAGTGGCGGCTACAAGTACAACCCTACCAACGGTGGCCCGGCCGATACCCACATCACCAAATGGATCGAAGCCAAGGCCAATGAACTGCTGGCCAACCAGCTCGCCGGCGTCAAGCGCGTCAGCTACGAGCAAGCCTTGAAGGCCGACACCACCCACCGTCACGACTACGTCAACACCTACGTGGCGGACCTGGTCAATGTCATCGATTTTGATGCCATCCGCGCCGCCGGGCTGCATTTGGGCGTCGATCCGTTGGGCGGCGCAGGCGTGCGCTACTGGCCGGCCATTGCCGAGCATTACCGCCTGGACCTGGAAGTGGTGAACACCCACGTGGATTCCACCTTCCGCTTCATGACCGTCGACTGGGACGGGCAGATCCGCATGGACCCGTCCTCCAGCCATGCGATGCAAGGGTTGATTGGCCTGAAGGACCGCTTCGACGTGGCCTTTGCCTGCGACCCGGACCATGACCGCCATGGCATCGTGACGCCGTCTGGCGGCTTGCTGGCACCGAACAATTACCTGGCGGTGTCCATCGACTACCTGTTCCAGAATCGCCCGCAATGGCGCGCCGATGCCGCCGTGGGCAAGACGGTGGTCAGCAGCGGCCTGATTGATCGTGTGGCCAAGCGCCTGGGGCGCCGGCTCTATGAAGTGCCGGTGGGCTTCAAGTGGTTTGCCGACGGCCTGTTCGATGGTTCCCTGGGCTTTGGGGGTGAAGAAAGTGCCGGTGCTTCGTTCCTGCGCAAGGACGGCGGCGTCTGGAGTACCGACAAGGACGGTCTGATCCCGGCGCTGTTGGCAGCTGAAATGACGGCGCGCACCGGTCGCGACCCGAGCCAGGCCTACCGTGCATTGACTGACGAGTTGGGCGAACCGTTCTCGGTACGCGTCGATGCCAAGGCCAGCCCACAACAGAAGGCGCTGTTGAGCAAGCTGTCGCCCGATCAGGTGACGTCTACCGAACTGGCCGGGGAGAAGATCCAGAGCATCCTCAGCCATGCGCCGGGCAATGACCAGGCCATTGGCGGCCTGAAGGTCATGACCGAAAACGGCTGGTTTGCGGCGCGCCCGTCCGGGACCGAGGATATCTACAAGATCTACGCCGAAAGCTTCATTGGCGACGCGCACCTCAAGCAATTGGTGGCCGAGGCGCAAACGTTGGTGGATGGGGCTATCACCAGCAAGTGACACCGTCGGCAAGCCTTGTTCCAACCTGTGGCCAGGTGATTCATGTGGGAGCAAGGCTTGCCCGCGATACAGGCGATGCGGTATTTCAGAAATCGAGGCGCCCATTTCGCGAGCAAGCTTTGCTCCCACACCCCCCTCGCCACAAGATTAATCAAGCCAGGTCGACGAGCACGATTTCACTGTCTTCGATCGCCGTCACCCGCAATACCTGTTCATCTTCAATCGCAACACCGTCTCGAGCTTGTGCGCGCAAGCCATTGATTTCTATCAATCCTGTGGCCGGCACAAGATAAGCTCGACGTGCGGCGTCCAACCGATACTCCGCACTTTCACCCGCCTTGAGATTGGCCGCTACCAGCCGTGCGTCGGCGCGAATGCGCAGGCTTTGGTCATCGCCGGCCTTGCCACTGGCCAACGTCACGAAGCCTTCGCGCGAATCCTTGGGAAACGGCTTGGCGCCCCATGACGGTGCCAGGCCTTCTTCGTTGGGGATGATCCATATCTGGAAGATGCGGGTGGCCGTCGATTCCAGGTTGTATTCGCTATGGGCAATGCCGGTGCCTGCGCTCATGACTTGTACATCACCGGCCTCCGTACGGCCTTTGTTACCCAGATTGTCCTGGTGGCTGATCGCGCCTTCGCGCACATAGGTGATGATTTCCATGTCCCGGTGCGGGTGTTGGGGAAAACCACTACCAGGGGCGATGACATCATCGTTCCAGACCCGCAAGTTGCCCCAGTTCATGCGCTGTGGGTCGTAATACTCGGCGAACGAAAAATGATGGTGGGCATCCAACCAGCCGTGGTTGGCGGCGCCCAACGTGGCGAAAGGCCTGAGTTCGAGCATGTTCGTGTCCTTTTCCGCTGAGCAGCGAAAGCGATGGTTGATGGGGCTATTTTCGCCAATGAAAACATCGATAAAAAGCGTAAAAAACGCGTCAAAGCTATCGTCTATTTAGATATAAAACCGTGAGCCAACTTTCACTTCATCGCCTAAACCCATGACTTAAAAGCTTTTGGGTGGAACCCGGCGGCAAATACAGACACCATAGCCGTCATGGTTCACGAACACCGGAGTCCCCAGCGTGGCGCAACACACTCCCGATCTTCCCCCCGAGCTTCTATCCCTGGCCCAGATGCCGCTGTTCAAGCGCCTGGCCGCCCGGTTCTTCGGCCATGGCCTGACACGCCTGCGTGCCCAGCATCGTGCCTCCTGGTTGCATGGCCAGGCCGACGGTTTCCGCAGCGGTCATACCGCCGGTTTTGACTATGGCTACAAGGAAGGCCGGGCCGAAGGGCTTGAGGAGGGCCGTCAGGTCCTGTTGATCCGTGATTCGCGCAGCACGGAGCATCCGGCACCGCAGGTCGATGATTTGCTGTTCGATGACTGGCGCCTGCCGCTGACCGCCGAACTGAAGAAACGCATCAAGGCAGATGTCGCCCGATTGCTACCGGCGCATGCACAACCGAGCGCCGCGCAATGGAAGATGATTTTCAGCGACACGCCCTCGACCTCGGTGGTCGCCGGGGCCGGGGCGGGCAAGTCCACCACCCTGGTGCTGCGCATTGTGCTGTTGTCCCAATATCTGGGTTTTGAACTGGACTCGATGACCGTGGTGACGTTTACCCGGGAGTCACGCAAGGATTTCATCCAGAAACTGATCGAAGTGTTTGCCCTGTGGGGGCGTACCGTCAGCCTCAAGGAAGCTCGTGACCTAGTGCGGACATTCCATTCGCGCATCTTGCCCATGGTCCGCAGCCTGCCCGGGTTCGAACGGCTCCAGGCGTTCGAGACCCTGAGTCATCGCGCCGAAGCGGGTGACGATGATGCCCAGGGCAATCCCTTTGATTTGCGCATCAACGACGCCCAGCGCCAGCAACTCAACGCCTGCTATTACAACCTTTACCAGCGTGACGGGCGTTTCCGTGAGCTGATCCTGCCGTTGTCCCGCCACGCCCTGCAGCTCAAGGAGCTGGAACGCGATCACCCGGATGTGCAAAAGCGCGTCGCCGTGACCGAGTTGGCAGCCCAGCGCGACGAAGAATTATGTGATGCCATCGAAGACCTGTGGTTGCGCGCCGGTGCCTGGCCGATCAAGGGGATCGGGCCGAAGCGACAAACGTTCGAAATCAATGGTTCGACGTTCCACTGCCACGGCTACGCGCCTTCCCTGGATGCCTGGGTGATACTGGGGTTCGATCCACGGGAAGACGCTCGGCTCAGTCGTCCGGGCGCCAAGTTGAGCATCCGTGCGGAATGGGCGGTCAAGCGCACCCTGTTTCAAGCTTTCTGCCGTAAGCCACTGATATGGTTGGAAAGTTATGAGGCGTCAAAACGTGTATTAGCGTCAATGGCCGGCGATGCCAGCGCCGGGCCTGGGTTCGACTACAAGGTCAAGGGCGAACTGGGCTCAGCGCCATTGCTAGACTGTTTTGTCGCGGCGGCAGGCTTTATCGAGAACCTGGGCCTGGACGTCCTGGATGCCGTGGGCCGGATGTCGTTTGCCCAGGATGACCCCGATCGGTATTTCTTCGAAGCGCTGAGCCGCTACTGGCGGGCATTCGAAGACCATCTGCTCGACCAATCGCCGCCGGTCATGACCTACAACCGCATGTTTGCGCTGTTCAGCGAGCACTCGCCGGAAAATTTCAAGTTGCTGGGGGATGCGTTGCTCAGGCCGCTTTCGCACCTGATGATCGACGAATTCCAGGACGTGTCACCGCAGATCGTCTCCTGGCTGCGAGCCAGTCTGCGGGAAGTACGCAGCCGTGGACCCGCGATGCACGTGGGGCGCGGTGCCCAGCGCTCTTCCTTGTTGTGTGTCGGGGACGATTGGCAATCGATCTATGGCTGGCGCGGCAGTTCGCCGAGCTACTTCATGGCGTTCAACAAGCAATTCCCTTCGCCAACGACGACACGGGTCATGCTCACCGACAACTACCGTAGCCACCAGTACATCATCGACGCGGCCGAGCACATCGTGCGGGCTGCTGCGGCTATCCCCGGTAAAAAGGCTAAGGCCAGTGGTGTGCCTCGCTCTCTGAGCCCAGTCAACGTACTGGATCGAGATGACGAAGGGCTGGCCCTGCGATTGGAAGAGCACTATCGCAAGGGCGATTCGATCTTGATGTTGTATCGAAAAAGCAGCGATAAGCTATTGATAGAAAAGTATATTCAGCCAACAGTTAATGTCGATTCTAGCTTGCCGTACGATGCCCGGCGGCTCAGGCAGATGACTTATCACAGTGCCAAGGGGCTCCAGGCTGATGCGGTGTTCCTTCTGGGCGACTGCCAGCACCTGAGCAGTTCACCCTACAAGAACCAGGTCTATCGAATGGCCGGGCTAGGCCAGGACGGTGACGCCGAAGCTTACGACTCGGCGCAAAAGGACGAAATCCTGCGCCTGGCGTATGTGGGTATCACGCGTGCGGTGCAGTACTGTTACTGGTACGTCGATGGTCAGGACGGCCAGGCGGCCAACGGACCCAAAGCCTCGGATCGTATTGCCACGGATAAGCCCTTTTTTGCTGACCATCGCCGGAGTGTGGCCAATGGCCGGCAAAAGCCTGGAGCATGATGGCACCTTTGGATAAATGATCTACACCTAAGGCAAGGGATTGCATTGCCAAGGTCGGCATGCGGTTGATCGGTCGATCATCGCGCGAAATCTTCGCCACACTCCCTCGATAACGTTCCCACCCGGCTGCCAGAGCCAGGCCTGACCGTGCCCACTTGGCGGGCGCCAAGGAGGTGCGTCACGTCGCTGAGCGTGGACCGTGAGCAGGTCTGGCATAGTGCCAATGCCTGAAACAGAAGGAGGCCCTGCGCATCGCTAAACCCTTCGCTGGGACGGCGGGCGTCTCCCGATAAGGAGATATCGATGAACCATCCCCAAGGAAAGACCGCTGCACTGCTGGCCCTGACAGGCGCGTTGTCCATGGTTGGCGCCCAGGCTGGAACGTTCCCTGATTACGGCTTCGCGCCGCCCAAGAGTTCGTATCCTTCCCCATTTTTCCGGCTCAGTCAGAACTACCCCGCCGTGGCGCCGGGCCCGTCTTCGATGCCGGCGTTTTTCAAGCAGTTGCCCGCCAATTTCAGCAATGACTTTGAAACCTGGCGCACCTATATGAACGAGGTGAAAAAATATTGCCTGGAGGGCAACACGGAAGTCGCCTGGGACGTGCAGAAAAACAAGGTTCGTCAGTGGTATCACATGCCCTGGCAGCACTATGGCCCCAACGGTCGTGAAGCTATTCACGGGCTGACCAAAGAGGCGCCGATCCAGCCCAAACAGTTGGCGAGTACCCAAACCGGGAATGGCCAGACCTACGCGGTCGGCATCTATAACGATATAGGGGCGTACACCATCGGCCAGGTCTGGAAGGACCCGCAGAATCCTGATCCGAGCTACACCTCGCAACCAAAGGGATTTCCCAATGGCACAGTGGTGTGCAAGGCGTTGTTCGCAGACATCGATATCAATACGGTGCCCTCGCTGGTCAATCCGGTGCTCTGGAGTGCCTACACCGCCAAGGACTTCTACTCAACCAAACGTGCCATCACTAAAGTCGCGTTGATTCAGATGGACATTGCCGTCCGGGACACGCGCGTGAAAGAAACCGGCTGGTTGTTCGGTACCTTCCAGTACAACGGTGCGATGACCGGTAAATCGGGCTGGGACAACCTGGTGCCAGTGGGGATCATGTGGGGGAACGATCCCAAGGAGAACGGTAACGCGTTCACCAACCCGACGCCGACTGAAACCAAGATCAACCCGGCGCTGAAGCAGACCGCGATCAATGCCAACACCAAGGAGCTGCCACCGACCCACCTGGGCTGGAACGGCCGCCTCAACGGCCCCGTGGACAATCCCCAGGCGTCCTGCCTGAGTTGCCATATGACCGCTGAGTACCAGCAACTGGCGCCGATGAATCCGACCTTCCAACCCAACCCGCCACCGGTGGGGAGCGACGAATGGATGAAGTGGTTCCAGAACATCCCGGCCGGGCAGCCGTTTTCGCCGGGTACTCGGAGCACCGATTACAGCCTGCAATTGTCCGGTGCCCTGGCCAACTTCTATGACTGGAAATGCAACCACAGCGGCATCTATGCCGACGGCAAGAATGCTTGTACCAACGTAAAATCGCTTAACCTGATGAAGGCCAGCGATGCGCCTGAACAAGAGGTGTTCAAAGTACAACGCAGCCCTGACCTGGAAGAGCTTCAGTAGCGTACCCCCGGCCTCGGACAGGCGCCGAGGCCGGGTTTCTTGTGGGAGCGGGCTTGCTCGCGAAGGGGGCCAGTACATTCAACATCTTCGTCGACTGTGACATCGCCTTCGCGAGCAAGCCCGCTCCCACAGGGATAAAGTGTTCACTCAATCCAGGCAAATGCCTACGCCATCGGCGGCAACCGCCGCTTGACCGGCGTCTTCTTGACGATGGCTGTATTGGTCTCGGCATGGACATTGAGTTTGTCCAGCAAGGTATCCAGCTGTTCCATCGAGCGCACGTGCAGGCGGGCGATGAAGCAGTCGTCGCCGGTCACCTTGTCGCATTCGGTGAATTGCGCGATGGCCTGGATCTGCCGCTCCACTTCCTGCAACTGCCCCGGCAGCGGGCGAATACGCACGATGGCCTGGAGTTGATAGCCAAAGCACTTGGGGTCCACCTCGACGGTGTAGCCCCTGAGCACGCCACGTTCTTCGAGCCGGCGAAGGCGCTCGGCGACACTGGGGGAGGACAGGCCACTGAGGTTTGCCAGGGCCTTGAGGGAGCGTCGGGAATCTTCCATCAGGGCACTGATGAGGATCTGATCAATATCGTCAGTCATATCAACTCCATTAGGCGAATGTGTGAAGTTGCCTTGATAAAAAAGGTCGAATCGCAGTTTAGCCTTTTTCAAGCCATGGAGAAGACCCCGGTCCGCTCGGCATACTGTGCCCACTTGCTGAAGGAGCCTGAAGATGGACAAGACCTTACGCCGCGGTTCGCTGGAAATGACTGCCGCCATGCTGATCTCCGGAACCATTGGTTGGTTCGTGCTGGTTTCCGGCCTGCCGGTGCTGGATGTGGTGTTCTGGCGCTGCGTGTTCGGCGCCGTGACCTTGCTGCTGATCTGCGCCGGTTTCGGCTTTTTGCGCCCCGGCATTCTCACCCGTACCACGTTCCTGCTGGCGGTACTCAGCGGTGTGGCGATCGTCGGCAACTGGGTGTTGTTGTTTGCTTCTTATTCCCGCGCCTCGATTGCCATCGGCACGGCGGTGTACAACGTCCAGCCGTTCATGTTGGTGGGGCTGGCGGCGTTATTCCTGGGGGAAAAAATCACCGCGCAGAAGCTGTTCTGGCTGGCGGTGTCGTTTCTCGGAATGCTGGCCATCGTCAGTGCCCATGGTGAGCAAGGGCAGGGCGGCGGCGACTATCTGCTGGGCATTGCCTTGGCGCTGGGGGCCGCATTGCTGTACGCCATCGCGGCGTTGATCATCAAGCGCCTGACCGGCACGCCGCCTCATCTGATCGCGCTGATCCAGGTCAGCACCGGGGTGTTGCTGCTGGCGCCCTGGGCGAACTTCTCGGCGTTGCCGCAGCAAACCGAAGCCTGGGCCAGCCTGCTGACCCTGGGCATGGTGCACACCGGCGTGATGTACGTGTTGCTGTACAGCGCCATACAACGCTTGCCAACTGCATTGACCGGGGCGCTGTCGTTCATCTATCCGATTGCGGCGATCTTCGTCGACTGGTTTGCCTTCGGCCATCGCCTGGAGCCGCTGCAATGGCTGGGCGTGGCGGCGATCCTGCTGGCGGCTGCCGGCATGCAACAGGGCTGGGGTATCAAATCGCGGCGCCCAGCCCTGTCGTAGCCCATGTTCGGGCGTGGATCAGAAGATGTAGTCAGTGGTCAGGAAGTTGGAATCCCGCTCTCGGATAATGTCGCTGATCAACGCCTTGTTGCTGTCTTGGAACTTGGTCGCCACCAGCGTGCGGATGGAAAAGGTGCGCAGCGCATCGTGGACCGACAAGGTACCCTCGGCCGAATTCTTCCGGCCATTGAACGGGAACGTGTCCGGGCCACGCTGGCACTGGGCGTTGATGTTGATGCGGCCGACCTGGTTGGCGAAGGTGTCCACCAGCTTGCCGACTTGTGCCGGGTTGGTGCCGAAAATGCTGAGCTGCTGGCCGAAGTCGGACTCCAGTACGTAATCGATTACGGTATTGAGGTCGCGGTACGGCACGATGGGCACGACCGGGCCGAACTGTTCCTCATGGTAGACCCGCATCGCGGTGTTCACCGGGTACAGCACCGCCGGGTAGAAGAACGAGCTGCGCGATTCGCCGCCATGGGCATTCTTCACTTCTGCACCCTTGGCGAGTGCATCGGCGACCAGCGAATGCAAGTAATCGACCTTGCTCGCTTCGGGCAACGGCGTCAGCGCCACACCGTCCTCCCAGGGCATGCCGGGTTTCAGGCTGGCGAGCCTGGCGTTGAACTTCTCGATGAACGCCGGCGCCACATCTTCATGGACAAACAGGATTTTCAGCGCCGTGCAGCGCTGGCCGTTGAATGACAGCGAGCCGGTCAGCGCCTCGTTGACCGCGTTGTCCAGGTCGACCTCCGGCAGCACCAGCCCGGGGTTCTTCGCATCCAGGCCCAGGGCGGCACGCAGGCGGTGTGGTCGCGGGTGAAGCTTCTTCAGGTCACTGGCCGCCTTGTTGGTGCCGATAAAGGCGAAGATGTCGATCTTGCCGCTGGCCATCAGCGCGCTGACAGTTTCGCGGCCGCTGCCGTAGATCACGTTGATCACGCCTGCCGGGAAGCTGTCGCGGAAGGCTTCGAGCAACGGTCGCACCAGCAGGACGCCGAGCTTGGCCGGCTTGAACACCACGGTGTTGCCCATGATCAAGGCCGGGATCAGCGTGGTGAAGGTTTCGTTCAGCGGGTAGTTGTAGGGGCCCATGCACAAGGCCACGCCCAGGGGCACGCGGCGGATCTGCCCGAGGGTGTCCTGTTCCAGCTCGAAGCGGCTGGAGCGGCGGTCCAGCTCCTTGAGGGCGTTGATGGTGTCGACGATGTAGTCGCAGGTGCGGTCGAATTCCTTCTGGGAATCCTTGAGGTTCTTGCCAATCTCCCACATCAGCAACTTGACCACGGCCTCGCGTTGCTCGCGCATGCGCGCCAGGAAGGTTTCCACGTGGCGGATGCGCTCGGCGACGCGCATCGTGGGCCACTGGCCCTGGCCGCGATCGTAAGCCCGCACGGCAGCGTCCAGGGCGGTGAGGGCGGTTTCGGCGTCCAGCAGCGGTGTGCTGCCGAGAATCACTTGCTCATCGCCCAGCTCACCCGTCAGGTAAACGGGGCTGCGGACGACGGCCAGTGGCCCTTGCCAGGTTTGCAGGACGCCGTCGACGAGGTATTCGCGCTGTTCGATCCGGCCTTCGAGGCGGTAGGCCTGCGGGATGTCGGCGGCGCCGGGAAACAGGTTGGCGAGGAAGGGGGCTGTGGTCATGTCGTTACTCCATCAATGAAATGAGCCAGGGCAGACGGCTTGCAGGTATAAATCGCTTTTAGCGTTATACGCCTTAATGGAGGTGTTTTTTAAGTGGCGGCAGATTGCTTGCGCCGTGTTTATGTAGGCGCGGTGTAGGAGCTGTGTAGGAGCTGACGAGTGCAGCGAGGCTGCGATCTTTCCCCAGGCACTTGAGTCCCAAGCGAAAGATCAAAAGATCGCAGCCTCGCTTCGCTCGGCAGCTCCTACAGGGCCAGCGGGCGTAGCATTGGAGTATCAATGGCTCACCAGCGCATCCGCACCCCCATGCTGGTAATGATGCCGTTGAGGTCGTTGTCGTCGACGTCACTGCTGTAATCGGCACTGACATACAGGCTTACCGCCGGCGTGACCCGGGCCACCAGGCCCAGGCCGACTTCGACGGTGGAGGACTTTCGGCTGCTGCTGATCTTGTCGACCTTATCCAGGGACAAGGTATCGGCGCTCTGGACCGTATGCCACAGGTTGGTTCGCACATAGGGCTCCATGCCGAGACCGTTGACTTGGTAATTACCTTTGAGTCGTGCGCCGACGCGGCCACTCCAGCTGTTCAGTTCATTGCCGGTGCCGCTTTCGGCATTCGGTGTGTCGAGGGTGATGCGCTGGTTGATCAACTGCGCCTGGGGTTCGACGACCCAGTGGGTCCCGATGCCAATCGGAAAGCCGCCCTCGACCGACAGCGTCACGGCATTGCCTTCGCTGGCCTGGCGCTGGCCTTGTTCGGTGCGGCTGTAGCCATTGACCCGGCCGCCGCTGGCGCTCAGGTCCACGTGCCAGCCGGCGGGGCCGGTCAGGCTCCAATAGGCGCCGAGGCTCGAGCCTGTCAGGTTCAGGGCATCTTTGCCCGGTTCGGCCATCGCAGGCGTTACCAGCTGGCCACTTCCCGTTGAAATGATCTGGTTTTGCCCGCTGATCAGGCCCATGCGCTGGGTATGGCCGCTGTCGTTTCGCAATGTGAACAGGGCGGGGCTCTTGCCGGAGGCGGGGTCACTGCCGATGAATGCGGTATTGAGGTTGTCGGACTGTGCTCGGCCATACCAGGGCTGCACTGTCTCCTCGGCAGGCCAGGCCTGTACCTCCATGGAGGAAAGCAGCAACAACGAAGTGGAGAGGGTGTGGAGGGTGGCGGTGGAGATATCTTGCGGACGGAGGGAAGTTTTCATGGGGGCCTGCCTTGCAATCGCATGCGTTTCTCGCTTTTTGGCGTCTCTCCTACCCCGAATGAGGGGCGACCGAATGGATTGAGGCAAGCCTTTGGCGGCCCGTCTTGGCGGGTTCCAGAGGCCTGCCCCTGACTGTACTTCCGGGGGTAGTACGGTGTAGTCAAGAAGACCGATGGCGGCGCGTCAAGAAAATGAACGATGAATGGCAAGATGAAATCAGCGTCAATAAGATGCTGATTTCAATTGGTTATTAAGGCGAGTATTTGGGCGTCAAATCATCGTCGCAGAACCTGCCTACCAGCTGATCCGTACACCGAGATTGCCCGACACACTGCGTTGCTGAAGGCTGTCGAGGTTGTTGCTGTAGTCCGCTGCGGCGTAGACGCTGACCGTGGGTGCCAGGCTCACGATGACGCCGACACCCAGGTCGCCGGTGGACGCGCGCTGCTGGGTCTCGACCCGCTCAGTGTCGTCGAACGTCACCGTATCGGTGCCGGAAAACGTGTGCCAGAGGTTGGCGCGCAGATACGGCTCCACGGGCATGCCGCTGACCTGGTAGCGGCCCTTGAGGCGAGCGCCGAGACGGCCGGTCCAGGCACTGTCGGAATCGAACTCGACCTTGGACACGCCGTCGTCTTGCGTGTCCAGGGAGACCTTCTGGTGGATGATCTGCACCTGGGGTTCGAGGACCCAGTCGGCGGCCACCGCGAAGGGGTAACCGGCTTCCGCCGAAAGGGTCAGGGCGTGCCCGCGATTATCGATTTTCAGGCCGCGTTCGGAGCGGTTGTCGCCGTCCAGTCGCGTGCCCATCACCACGGCGTCGACGTAGCCGCCAGTGGGGTCGGTGAGCGTCCAGTAGAGCCCGTAGCTGTCGCCGTCGAGTTCTATCTTGCCGGCGCGTCGGCCTTCGAAACCCAGGTTGAACCCATCGACGTTACCGTTCAATTCGGTATGGCCGACGAAGAAACCAATGCGCTGGGTCTGTCCACTGGACAGCGGCGAACTGTACAGGTCATTGCCCACCTGGAAGCCCTTGATCGACCCATCGAACCGCGGCGTCACCGTGCCGGCCCAGGTTTGATCCAGATCCTTGCCATAGACCCGGCCCCAGCCCGCACCGAACGCGCCGTTTTCCGTGAGCAGGCGCTGGTCGCCCTGGCGGTCATGGAACGTGCCCAGGGCCATCAGGGTCAGTTGTGCCGCTGCCGGGGGCAATACCGACCAGGTCGGCACTTCCGGCCGGTACAGAGGAATGGGCGCTGCGCCGGGTACTGCGACCGGCAGTACGGGCAACGTCGGGCTGGGCGCCGCTACCGGTCCGGCGACCACAGTGGAACGCAGGTACCAGTTGTTTTCATTGCCGGTTACGCCGCCCTTGAACAAGCGGTAATCGAATGCCCCGGCCGAGACCGATTGTGCCAGCGAAAAGGCGCCGCTATCACTGACCGCGCCCCCTTGGGCCTGGACCACTTCGATGCCATCCTGAGCCGTCTGTGCGCCCGTACCGCCCAGGTTCGTGACCGTGATGGCGGTACTGCCGGTGAGTGTCCCGCCATTGACCACCAGCTTGTCGCTGGGGGAGTCGTCGGCGCCGAGTACCGTTTGCAGGCGCAACTGGCCATTGTTACCGACGTAGTTGCCCTGGACAGTGAGGGTGTCGTTGGTGCGGGTGTTGCCCTGGGTGAGGTCTACGGCGCCGGCATTGTTGAGCGTCGCCAACTGACCGGCAGTAAAAGGGGCAATGACGCCTTGGGTCGATGTTAGCGTGCTGCCGGATTCTATGTTGAGCGTCCCGGTGGCGGTGGCGCTGTCCCCCAAGGTCAGGGTGTCGTCAAGGTCCAGTTGCGAGCCTTGGGTGAGGTTGATCGTTTCCAAGTTGAGGTAGCGGGCGCCGGAGCTGGAGGTGCTGCCGCTGAACGTCAAGACGTCCTGGCCCAACCCTCCGTTCAGGCTGGGCGTGGTGGCGAGCAGGCTTTCATCGAGGTTGCTCAACAGCGCCGTGTCGTTGCCGTCGCCCATCAAAATGGCCGAATGAATGAGGCCGCCGCTCCACTGCAACTGGTCATCGCCGGCACTGGCCCGGACCTCGCCGATGATTTCGCCACCGCTGACGGTAATGCTGTCATTGCCGCCGCTGACGCTGACATTGCCGCCGATGCGTCCTGCGGCGAGGATGATGGTGTCCTGGCCGAAACCGGTCACCAGGTTGCCGATGATATTTCCACCGGACATATCGAAAACGTTGTCATCGAGTTTCATGTCGACCCGGCCAATGGTGCCGTCGGTCATCGTCGCGACGTCGCCGTCTTCGAACGCGTCGACGATAGTGCCGCCGGTCATCAAGAACGTATCGAGACCGTCACCTTGTGCCAGGGACAGGATCCTGCCGCCATTCATGATGAAGTCGTCCACGCCGGAGCCTTGCTGGACATCGCCGTCAATCACGCCGTTGGCATTGATCACGATGCGGTCGACGCCGGTGCCAAACGTGACGTCGCCGCTAATGACGCCACTGCCGTTGGCGGGCATGGTCAGGCTGTTGTTACCCGACAGGTCTGTCAGCCCAGGACTGGTGCCGCTGTCGCAGACATAAGCGTCATCGCCTGCGGTTGGCGTCAGCGTGCAAGCGGCCATGGCGGCCGGGACGGGTAACAGGAAGGGGGCTGATATCCACACAGCGTTGAACAGCCGATTGAATCCTTTATCGTGCCGAATCATGTGCTATCCCTCTGCATCGGCATCCCCGTGGACACCGGTTTCAGCATCGGTTGCACAACAGATGGCACATAGGGCCTGGCAACGCTCGCTGTATGGGATGGCACCCTAGCAATGAAAAACCAGCGTCGCTACTGTCAGAACTTACAGGTCAGCGCGCAGAAAGAGCCGCAAAGGCCCGCCCTACAAATGCACTTCCACTGAAAGCGGCAGGTGGTCGCTCAGGTGGGTCCAGGGTTTGTTGCCCAGGATTTGCGGGGCGTGGCTGCTGGCGTTGCGCAGGTAAATGCGGTCCAGGCGCAACAGCGGGAAGCGGGCCGGATAGGTCCTGGCGGGGCGGCCGAGGTGTTGCTCGAAGGCTTCGTGCAGGTAGCCACGGCGGGCGAGGGCGAGGTTGCCACGCAGTTGCCAGTCGTTGAAGTCGCCGGCGATGATCACCGGGGCGTCCTCGGGCAACGAATCGAGCAGTTGGCAGAGCAGTTTGAGCTGTAATTGGCGATGGCTTTCCAGAAGGCTCAGGTGTACGCAGATCCCGTGGACAGCGGCGTGCCCGGGCACATCCAGCACACAGTGCAACAACCCGCGCCGCTCCGGGCCGGTGATGGACACATCGAGATTGCGGAACTGGCGGATCGGGTATTTGGAGAGCAGGGCGTTGCCATGGTGGCCATCGGGGTAGACCGCATTGCGGCCGTAGGCGAAGTCGCTCCACATACTGTCGGCGAGGAATTCGTACTGGGACGTCTGGGGCCAGTTGTTGTAGCGTGACGCGTGTCGGTCATGTTCGCCCAGCACCTCTTGCAGGAACACCAGGTCGGCGCCGGTACTGCGCACCGCTTCGCGCAACTCGGGCAGGATGAAACGACGGTTGAGGGCGGTGAAACCCTTATGGGTGTTGACCGTCAGGACCCGCAGTCGATGAACCGCCGCAGGCAGGTCCGATGGCATGGGTTCGACGGTCCGCCAATCGGGATCTTGAGTCACGTTCCCTCCTGAATCAGACGTACCTGTTCATGCGACTGACCCAAGGCGCCGGCAGTTCCGGATTTTTCATGTTCCTGCTGGGTTCATCGTACCTGGCCCAGCGCTATCGCGAGCAGGCTCGCTCCCACAGGGAGGGCGGTGGCGTACGCAGATGTTGCATATCCCCGCAAATCCATTGTGGGAGCGAGCCTGCTCGCGATGGCGGTGTCTGAATCACCGCCATCCGCAAACAAAACCGCTTCTACCGGTGCGTACTCAGATGAAGACAATCTCATACGGCAGCCCCATCCGATCCAGGATGACCCGGGGCACCAGGGGGGCGATGCCACTTGCCGGTTCTCCGTTGAGTTGGCTGACGTAGGCGTACATGGCGTGACGCTTGCGGGCGGTGGTCCAGACGTCGAGGCGCAGTTTGCGGGCCCGGTGCCAGGGGATTTTATTTTGCTCGCGGACCGGCCAGTGCCAGGCCCACACCGGCAGTTCGTTGAACGCCACCCCGATCCTGTCGGCGGCCAGGGCCCCGGCGCGCCCGACGGCGTCGTGGTCGCTGTCGCCATCCTGGCGCCAGGTGCTGAACACCACGTCACCGGGGCGCAGGTGACGTGCAATAAAGTCGGTGAGCTCGGCCTCGTGTTCGGCCAGGGCCTTTTCCGGGAAGCCGCCGCGCACCCATTGCAGGCCATGGGCTGCAATGCCCAGGCGATGCAGGGCGTCCACGCTTTCCTGCGGGTGAGGGCGGTGTGTACGCAGGCGCTCATCGGTCCACAGCGGTGAACCGGGATGGATCAGGGCTCCATCGGAGACCGAGATCAGCAACATGGGTTGATCCAGATTGTTCAGCAACTGCAGCAATCCGCCACAGGCGCCGATCTCATCGCCCGGATGCGGGGAGAGGACGACCGCGCGGGCGCCGGCGGGAATGAGCGTCTGGGTACTGATAATCGGGATATCGGCCAGTTGCGCAGCACTGTTCCAGATTTGCGGATGCTGCCGGCCAGGCAAGCGAGAGGCTGGTTTCATGAGAGACATCCTTGTGTGTATTCAATCTTTCAGCCATCTACCGGGCCTACTGTCCGATGACGCCCGCGTGGGTATGACTGCGATTCACAGCGCTCCGAATCCTGGAGACTACCGCATGTGAAGTATTGACCATGTCGGCCGATTCGTCTTGCGAGATGTGTGTCTGAACTGCATTTTTTTCTTCAAACTGGGCTGTGTGCATCGAAAACCGCGTCCTTGCGGTCCTCCTGGCGGTTTACAGCCGGGACTTCATTCCTCTTCTTCGCGTTGCAGTTCGAACAGCAGCAGCGAGCGTCCGGTGACGGAGTATTCGGAATCGAAATCGAAGCGCTCCTGGCCACGAACGGTCGGCTGGTTGGTGTCGACCATGCAGGTCCAGAAACTGCCCTCTGGGACTTCCGGCAGGCGGAAGTTGACGATGTCATGGTGTGCGTTGACCACCAGCAGCAGCGTTGCATCGCCGCCCTTGCGCCGAATGCCGGTTTCCTGGGCACGGCCGTCCATCAACATGCCGAGGCAGCGACCATGGCTGTCCTGCCATTGTTCAATGGTCATTTCGCTGCCGTCCGGGGCCAGCCAAGTCACGTCCTTGACGCCGATATCCTCGTTGTAGTTACCCACCAGGAACCGTCCGCGCCGCAGGATCGGGTAGGTCAGGCGCAACTTGATCAGGCGCTTGACGAACTTGAGCAGCGCCGCGCCGTCCTCGCTCAGGTTCCAATTGATCCAGCCGACCTCACTGTCCTGGCAATAGGCATTGTTGTTGCCGTGCTGGGTACGGGCAAACTCGTCGCCGGCGACGATCATCGGCGTGCCTTGGGCCAGCAGCAGGGTGGCGAAGAAGTTGCGCATCTGTCGATGGCGCAGCGCGTTGATCTCTGGATCGTCCGTCGGGCCTTCGACGCCATGGTTCCAGGACAGGTTGTTATTGCTGCCGTCCTGGTTGTTCTCGTCGTTGGCCTCGTTGTGCTTGTCGTTGTACGACACCAGGTCATGCAGGGTGAAACCGTCATGGGCGGTGACGAAGTTCAACGAGGCGTACGGACGCCGGCCACGCTGGTTGAACATCTCGCCCGAAGCCGTCATTCGGCTGGCGAAATCGGCGAGCTGGCCGTCGTCGCCCTTCCAAAAGGCCCGTACCGTGTCGCGGAACTTGTCGTTCCACTCGACCCAGCCCGGCGGGAAGCGTCCCACCTGGTAGCCCCCGGGGCCACAGTCCCAAGGCTCGGCGATCATTTTCACCTGGCGCAGCACCGGGTCCTGGCGACAGGCCACGAGAAAGCTGTGGCGCTCGTCGAAGCCGTCATGGTAACGACCCAGGATGGTCGCCAGGTCGAAGCGGAAGCCATCGACGTGCATCTCCGTGGCCCAATAGCGCAGGGAGTCGGTGACCATTTGCAGAACGCAAGGATGGCTCAGGTCCAGGGTATTGCCGGTGCCGGAATCGTTGATGTAGTAGCGTTTGTCGTCGGGCATCAGCCGGTAGTACGAAGCGTTATCGATGCCGCGCATGGACAGGGTGGGGCCCTGTTCGTTGCCTTCGGCGGTGTGGTTGTAGACCACGTCGAGGATGACTTCCAGGTTGGCCTCGTGCAGGTGCGCGACCATCTCCTTGAACTCGGCGATCTTGCCACTGGCCAGGTAGCGTGGGTCCGGGGCAAAGAAGGCGATGCTGTTGTAACCCCAGTAGTTGGTCATGCCTTTGTGCAGCAGGTGCTGATCATTGACGAAGGCATGGATGGGCAGCAGTTCCACCGACGAGACACCCAGCTTGCGGATATGCTCCAGCACATCGTCGACCATCAGCCCGGCGAACGTACCGCGCACGTTCTCCGGCACCGAAGGGTGACGCATGGTGAGGCCGCGTACGTGGGTCTCATACAGGATGGTCTTGTCCCAGGGCACGCTGACCCGATGGTCGTGACCCCAGGTGTGCGCCGGGTCGATAACCTTGCACTTGGGGACGAACGGGGCGCTGTCGCGCTCATCGAAACTGAGGTCGCCATCGGGATGGCCGATGGTGTAGCCGAAGAGGGCTTCGGACCACTTCAATTGGCCGACCAGTTGCTTGGCATACGGGTCGATCAGCAGCTTGTTCGGGTTGAAACGGTGGCCGTTCGCCGGGTCGTATGCACCGTAGACGCGGTAGCCATAGATCAACCCTGGATGGGCGTCCGGCAGATAGCCGTGGTAAATCTCGTCGGTGTACTCCGGCAGCTCGATGCGTTCGAGTTCGACTTCGCCGGCATCATCGAAAATGCACAGTTCCACCTTGGTGGCATTGGCTGAAAACAGCGCGAAATTGACCCCGAGGCCATCCCAGGTTGCACCCAGTGGAAAAGGCAGCCCCTCACGAATCCGCGAAGCCTCGATCACGGGCGGCGGCGTGGTTTTGTTTGGACGGGTCATAGTTGCTCCTGCAAAAGACAGACAGATACAGCGATGCGGTTCACTTGTGGCGAGGGGATTTAGCGAAACGTCGCACCGCCCCGCTATGTGGGACAACGTTGCTTTTCTGTGGGAGCAAGGCTTGCCCGCGATGAAGCGATGCGCTCCTTCAGAAATCGAGGCGCCTGTTTCGCGAGCAAGCTTTGCTCCCACCTGGCAACGAGACCGATAGGGGGATGAATCAAACCGCCGGCGGCTTGCGTGTGGCCCGTGGCTTCTTGTCTGCGGTGGTCGCAACAGCTTTGGCCGCAGGCTTGGCCTTGGGGGGCGTGCTTTTTGCGGCGGTCTTGGCCGTGGTGCTCTTGGCGGCAGCAGGCTTGACGCCATCGGTTTTGCTGGCCGCTGATTTGCTCGCCGCCTTGGGTGGCTTGCTCGGCGCCAGTGCTTCGGCTTCGGCCAGTTTGCGCGCCATCTCCCAATGGCGTTTCTCCTGCCCGGCGGGCTTACCCTCGGACTCCCAGATCTGATAGGCGAATTCGCGAATGCGTTTATCGTCGGTACTCATCGCAGTGCTCCTGATTCAACTCAAGGTTGGATAAAGACATTGACCGGGAAATTCCCCAGCGCGGTGCTGATCAGCAGCTCCCTTTGGGGTGTGACTGTTGCGCTTGAAAAAAGTCCCTTCAGTTTTTCATCCCCAGCGGCGAACGGTAACGACACACGGGTATCGCCCCAATCCGACGCAGCCACCAGCGGCACGGCACTGTTTTCCAGCAACGGCGCCGCATGGACAGGTACAACAATGATCGCCCGTTGTTGCGAGTCTTCACGCATGAAGGCCAGTACTCGCTCAGCTTGCTCACCGAGCACTTCCAGGGGCTGGTAGCGACCCTGGCGCCATAGCTGCGGATACTCGGCTCGCACGGCCAGCGTCCTGGCGATCAATGCCTGTTTGACTCGGCCGTCACGCCAATCGCGTATCAACGCGGCTGGCGTGCTGTCGGCCCCTAACGCCTCGCGGCGTGCCTGGAAATCCACCGGGCGACGGTTGTCCGGGTCCACCAGGCTGAAATCCCAGAACTCGTTGCCTTGGTACAGGTCCGGTACGCCGGGTACGGTCATGCGCAGCAAAGTTTGCGCCAGACTGTTGAGGGCGCCCGCCGGGGCGATGGTCTGGACCGCCTCGGCGATGGCACTGCGCAAGGGCAACCCCTCATCGCCCAGCAGTAACCGTTCGAGGAACATCTGGGTGGCTTGCTCATAGGCATCGTTGACCGCCGCCCAGCTGCTTTGCAGCTTGGCTTCCCGCAGGGCCTTGCGTTGCCATTGCCACAGGCGCTCGTTGTAGGCGGCCAGGGCCTTGTGGTCCTGGAGGTCGAGGTCCAGTGGCCAGCTGCCGAGCAAGGCCTGGTACAGAATCAGTTCATCACCGGCCGAGGGCGCCGCCGGGTCACTGTGCAGCGAAGGCGAAAGAATGCGCCATTGCTCCACGCAGGCGGTGTACCAATCGGCGCGTTCGCTGAGCACCGCCAGCCTGGCGCGGGTGTCTTCGCCGCGCTTGTGGTCGTGGGTAGCGGTGGTGATCAGGTTGTCGGGAAAATGTTCGAGTCGATCGAGGCCTGCTTGATGGAACTCCTGGGCCGGGGCGCTGAAGCGCTCGGTGTTATAGCCCACGTCATTGCGCGACAACAGCACCGCCGAGCGATAGAGCGCGGTGTCCTCCACGGCTTTGGCGGCGGCCGGCGAGGTCAGTTGCTGGAAACGCACGCAGGCATGGCGCAGGCGTTTACGCTGGCTACCGCGCGGGCGTTGCCGCCAGGGCATCCCACCGAGCCAGCCGGCCAGGCAGTCGAGCACTGGCCAGTCGGCTTCGCTGAGGGTTTGCCGGGCGCCTTCCAGGGCCTGGTTGAAGAACACCTCGTCTTCGACGGAGTGCCCCACAGGTGTGATGTAGGTGCGATACACCGGAAAGTGCACGATCAGTTCCTGCAAGGCCCGCCGAATCGCGCCCAGGGTCAGGTCGCGGGTCATCACATCGTCACGGGCCACTTGCAGCAAGGCCTGGGCGACGCTTTCGAAGTCTCCGGCCAGCGACCCATTGAGGATCTGCTGGCGGGCCAGGCGGGCTTCTTCGATGAAGTGCGCCGGCCGCTCGCTATGCCGGTTCCAGAATTCGGCGAGGGGGGCGGCGCCGGCCGGGTCATGCTGGAGCAGCGAGACCTGGTTCATGAATTCGTAACCGGTGCTGCCGTCGATGTTCCAGTCCCGCCGCAACGTCTCGCCATCGCCAAGGATCTTCTCGACGAAAATCGGCAGGTGTCGGGTCGGCGACAGTGAATCGACGCGCCTGCGCAATTTGCGGCAGTAACCACGAGGGTCGGCAAGGCCGTCGATGTGATCGATGCGCAGGCCGTCCACCAGTCCTTCGCCGATCAATTGGAAAATCTTGGCATGGGTCGCCTCGAATACCGCTGGACGCTCGACCCGCAGCCCACCCAGTTCGTTGACATCGAAAAAGCGCCGCCAATTGATGTCGTCCGCTGCCGTGCGCCAGCTGGCGAGCCGGTAGCTCTGGCGCTCGAGCAGTTGGTGCAGGCGCTCGAAGCCTTCGGGGTCGGTAGAGTCGTAGCCGCCCAGGTTGTCCTCGATGGCGGCGAAGATGTCCGCTTGTGCCGCCAGGTCCTGCAACTCTGTTTGCAGCGGGCGGGCGAGGGTGTGGGCGTCGGTCTGGTAATTCAGCGTGGTGAAGCGCTCGGCCAGGGCCTTGAGCGCTTCGGTTTGCTCGGCGGGCAAGGTTTCGGCGGGTTTGAGCAGTTCGCCGTAGTGCATCGGGCAAATCGGGAAGCGGTGTTCGTAGTGCTCGACGTAGAAGCTGCCGTGGTTGGCACCGAAGTGCAGCTGCAAGGTGCCTTCCTGCAACGCCACGCCGTAGTCGCTGCCCAGGAACGGCAGCAGCAATTGGCCTTCCATCAGTGGGTCGGGGGAGTGCCACTGGATGTCGAAGAATTCACCGTAGGGGCTCAGGCGCCCCCATTCCAGCAGATCCAGCCACCAGGGGTTGTCGTTGCCGCCGACGGCCATGTGATTGGACACGATGTCGAGGATCAAGCCCATCCGATGTTCGCGCAAGGTCGCGACCAGGCGCTTGAGCGCGGCTTCGCCGCCCAGTTCAGGGTTGACCAGGGTCGGGTCGACGACGTCGTAGCCGTGCATGGAGCCGGCGCGGGCCTTGAGCAGCGGCGAGGCATACAGGTGGCTGATGCCCAGCGAAGCGAAGTACGGCACCTGGGGAATGGCATCGTCCAGGGTGAAGCCTTTATGAAACTGCAGGCGCAATGTTGCCCGCAGGGGTTGGATCAACGGCTGTTTCATCGGTCACGCTCGTTCGCCTGAAGCCTCGCGCAGGCGAGTATTTCCAGACGCCGGGCAGCGTCCGGGTGATCCAGCAACGTCTGGCTTGGCCCGGCCAGGCGGCGGCGCCAATTGGGGTGGGTGTCGATGGTGCCCGGCAGGTTGGCTTGCTCCTCGATGCCCAGGGCGTCTTCGAGCGGCAGCAACACCAGCGGCGCGCGGGTGTGACCGAGGAAGCGCACGCTGGCATCGAGCACCTGGTCGGTCTCGCGGTGTTCTTCGCGAAAGTTCTGCGGGTCCTGGTTCAGCACCTGGCGCAGGCCTTCGCGTTCGCGCTCGCGGTGTTTGCGCCAATCCATTTCGGTGTGCGAGTCGATCAGGTCGAGCCGGGCGTTCCAGTCGATGTCGTGACCGTGCCACCAGCCATTGAGCGTGGGCAAGTCGTGGGTGCTGGTGGTGGCCAGGGCATTGTCCGGCCAGTCGAGAATGGGCTTGAAGTGGGTGTTGTCCTGTTCGAACAACAGCACGCGCATGCCCAGGATCGAGCGGGCAATGAGTTTTTCGCGCAGGCCGTCGGGCACGGTGCCGAGGTCTTCGCCGAGCACGATAGCCTGATGACGATGGGATTCCAGCGCCAATAGGCGCAGCAGGTCGTCCACCGGGTAATACAGGTAGGCGCCATCGCGAGGTGGGGCGTCGTTAGGGATCACCCAGAGCCGTTGCAAACCCATGACATGATCGATGCGCAAGCCGCCGGCGTGGGCGAAGTTGGCCCGCAGCATTTCAATGAAGGCGCGAAAGCCGTTACGCACCAGGCCTTCCGGGGAAAACGCCGAGATCCCCCAGCCTTGGCCGGAGCGGTTGAGAATGTCCGGCGGGGCGCCCACGGTCAGGGAGGCGAGCAGTTCGTCCTGCCGGCTCCAGGCCTGGCTGC
>NZ_LHVH01000022.1 GCF_001269885.1 Pseudomonas kilonensis | reverse complement strand
CCACCAGCCATTGAGCGTGGGCAAGTCGTGGGTGCTGGTGGTGGCCAGGGCATTGTCCGGCCAGTCGAGAATGGGCTTGAAGTGGGTGTTGTCCTGTTCGAACAACAGCACGCGCATGCCCAGGATCGAGCGGGCAATGAGTTTTTCGCGCAGGCCGTCGGGCACGGTGCCGAGGTCTTCGCCGAGCACGATAGCCTGATGACGATGGGATTCCAGCGCCAATAGGCGCAGCAGGTCGTCCACCGGGTAATACAGGTAGGCGCCATCGCGAGGTGGGGCGTCGTTAGGGATCACCCAGAGCCGTTGCAAACCCATGACATGATCGATGCGCAAGCCGCCGGCGTGGGCGAAGTTGGCCCGCAGCATTTCAATGAAGGCGCGAAAGCCGTTACGCACCAGGCCTTCCGGGGAAAACGCCGAGATCCCCCAGCCTTGGCCGGAGCGGTTGAGAATGTCCGGCGGGGCGCCCACGGTCAGGGAGGCGAGCAGTTCGTCCTGCCGGCTCCAGGCCTGGCTGCCACCGCCATCGGCACCCACTGCCAGGTCGGCGATCAGGCCGATGCCCATGCCGCTGGATCGGGCTGCGCTCTGGGCGCGCTCCAGGCTGCGGGCGATCAACCATTGGCAAAAAGCGTAGAAGCCGATCTCATCGGCATTTTCCTCGGCGAAATGGGCCAGGGCCGCGCTGCGCGGATCGCGCCATTTTTCCGGCCAGTGGCGCCAGTCGAGGCTTTCACCCCGGGCGGCGCGCTCGGCCTGCAAGGCCTCGAAGCGGCAATGGTTTTCCAGGGCTTCGCCGCTGGTGTGGCGGAAACTGCTGAAGTCTTCATGCAACGGATGCTCACCCTGGCTGAAGCCGTCGTACAGGGCACGCAGGATTTTTTGCTTGGCCTGGGCGGCGACCGGCCAGTCGATCAGCGGCTGCTCTTCCAGGGTGCGCAGTTGATTGGTCAGGCCGGTGGCGTCGATGGCGGTGCGCAGCGCACGTTCACCGAGGATGGTGCCCGGCGCGGCGTACAGGCTGTTGAAGAACAGTCGGCTCGACGGTGAGTAGGGGCTGTAGCGCCCGGTGTCGCTGCTGAACATCGCGTGCATCGGGCTGATGGCAACGGCCTCGGCGCCGCGCTCGCCGGCCACCCGTGCCAGCTCCTCCAAGGCCTGGGTGTCACCGAAGCCACCGTCACCGGGACGCCTGAGGGCATACAGTTGCGCGCTCAGGCCCCAGGCCCGTGGCGTCGGGTCGTCCACCGCATCGGCCACGCTGTAGCAACGGGCCGGCGCGACGGCCAGGGTGAAATGCTGGTCCTGGATGCTGATGTGCTGATAACCCACCGGGACCATCCCCGGCAGCTTGGCATCGGCATCAAGGTTCAGGTTCAGTGTCGCGCCATCTTCGAGTTTGATTTCGCAGGGCGTCCCGGCCTCGAAGTAGCGGCTCAAGTCCAGGCTGACCCCGACGTCGGCGGTGATCAGCGGTGGCAATTGATGGTTCTGTTGAGCTTCCTGCAATTGCAGCAGGCTGGCGTCGATTTCCTGGGCGCTGCCGGCCGGATGGCCCAGGCCGGTGAGGACCGAACGCAAGACCGCCGGCGAGACTTTCTGGGCCCGGCCATTGGCATCGATCCAATCCACCGCCAGGCCCGCTCGGCTGGCGAGGATTTCCAGTTGCGCATCGCTCATAGGCGCTCTCCAGTGATGTTGGGCAAGGTTGTCGCCTGCGTCAGACTGACCAGCGCGCTGTAGGGCGCAAGGGCGCCCTGTTGCAACAGACCCATGACTTGCTGCGGATGTTCGAAAAGAATGCGTGCCTCTTCCGGGGCATTGTGTTCGACGGGCTGATCGCCGAGGTTGAAGTCGATGCGCAACACACTGCCATCGCCCAATCGCCAGCGTGCGCTGATGGCGCCATGGCCCAGCACATCGGTGCCCAGGGCCTGGGCACCGGGCAGGCGCGGGACGATCTCTTCACGGCGGATTTTCAGCAGTTGCCGATACAGCGCCTCGTTGGCCTGCTGCTCCGGGCCTCGCGACTCCAGGCTTGGGCGTGAAGCCTCGAAGGTGCTGGCGGCGTTGGGGTCGGGAATTCGTTCGCGCTGCTGCGGATCGGCAAAGGCACTGAAGGCCTTGAATTCGTTGCGTCGGCCTTCGCGCACAAGCTCTGCCAGCTCGCCGTGGTGGCTGGTAAAGAACAGGAACGGTTGTTCGGCCGCCACCTCATCGCCCATGAACAGCAGCGGGATCATCGGTGACAACAGCAACAAGACTGTCGCTGCCTGCAGGGCCTGGGGTGCGGCGAGCTGATGCAGGCGTTCGCCCAAGGCACGGTTGCCGATCTGGTCATGGTTCTGCAGGAACAGCACGAACGCGCTCGGCGGCAGGTGACTGCTGGGCTCGCCCCGGGCTTCGCCATGGCGATTGAGATGGCCCTGGAAGACGAAACCCTGGCTCAGGCAACGGGCCAGTTGTTCGGTCGGTTGCTCGGCATAGTCGGCGTAGTAGGCGTCGGTCTCACCGGTCAGCAGCACGTGCAGGGCATTGTGCCCGTCGTCGTTCCACTGGGCGTCGTAGACATGCTCCAGCAGGTGGGCCTGGTTGTGTTCGTTTTCCACGGTCAGCCAGACATGCCGGATCGGGTCCACCTGCTCGCGCACCCGGGTCGCCAGCTCCTGGAGAAAGTCCGGGTCTTCGATGGCGTGTACCGCGTCCAGGCGCAGGCCGTCGAAACGGTACTCCAGCAGCCACATGAGCGCGTTGTCGATGAAGAAGTCCCGCACTTCGCGGCGACGGAAATCAATCGCCGCGCCCCAGGGCGTGTGCTTGTCTTCACGGAAGAACCCCTTGGCATAACGGTGCAGGTAGTTGCCGTCGGGGCCGAAGTGGTTGTAGACCACATCCAGGATGACGGACAGCCCATGGCCGTGGGCGCTGTCGATCAGATGCTTGAGCTGTTCGGGCGTGCCGTAGGAGGCCTGGGGTGCGTAGGGCAGGACGCCGTCGTAGCCCCAGTTGCGATCACCGGGAAACTGCGCCAATGGCATCAGCTCGATGGCGGTGATGCCCAGCCCGGCCAAGCGTGCCAAATGCTGTTCGACGCCGTCGAAACCACCCAGGGCGCCCACGTGCAACTCGTAGATTACGGCTTCGTGCCAGGGGCGGCCGGACCATTGGGTGTGTCGCCAGGGGTAGGCATGCGGGTCGACCACCACGCTCTGGCGATCGATGTCGCCGGCCTGGGCGCGCGAGGCCGGGTCCGGCACCTCCAGCTCGCCATCGATGTTGTAGCGGTAGCGGGTGCCAGCGGGGCAACGGGTCTGGATCATGAACCAGCCGTCGGCTTGGGGCAGTAGCGGTATTGAATCTCCAGTGTCGAGCTCGACACTGACAAAAAATGCATCCGGGGCCCAGAGGGCGAAGCGGGTGTGCTCGTCATCCAGCATGACCGCCCCGTGGGTCCATGTTTCAGGCGTCCTTGACGTCATCGTTACCTCATTGTCTGGCCGATTTTCCCAGTGACTTAGCCACCAGCTGTTCGTAAAGTTCGGCGTAGGGTTCCACGGCCTGGCACCAGTTGAACGGCGCCGACATGGCCCGGCAGCGCATGGCGTTGAGCAGGTCGGGGAACTCGAAGACCTTGAAGGCCCGGCTCAAGGCCTGTTTGTAGCTTTCCACGGTGGACTCATCGAACAGGAAACCGGTGATGCCATCTTCGATGGTGTCCGCCAACCCTCCGGTATTGCGCGCCACCGGCAGCGAGCCGAAGCGCTGGGCGTACATCTGGCTCAAGCCGCAGGGCTCGTAGCGCGACGGCATCAGCAGGAAGTCGCTGCCGGCGAACATCCGCCGCGCATCGGTTTCGTTGAAGCCGATACGCACGCCGATGCGTCCGGGGAAGCGCAGTGCCAGTTCACGCATGGCCTGTTCTTCCTCCGGTTCGCCACGGCCGATGATGGCGATCTGGCCGCCGGACTCGACGATGAACTCGGCGACCGCTTCGGTCAGGTCCAGGCCTTTCTGGTAGACCAGGCGCGAAACCACGGCGAACAGCGGGCCAGTGGAGTCGTCGAGGCCAAAGAGTTCGCGCACATGGGACGCGTTGACCGCCTTGCCTTCCCAGTCGCCCATGGCGAACTGACGGAACAGGTGGGTGTCGGTGGCCGAATCCCAGCTTTCATCGATACCGTTGGGGATGCCGCTGAGCAAACCTTGTTGGGTCTTGGCAGCGAGGAAACCGTCGAGCCCGCAGCCAAACGCCGGGGTGGTGATCTCCTGGGCGTAGGTGGCACTGACGGTGGTGATATGGCTGGAGTAGGCCATCCCGGCCTTGAGGAACGACAGTTTGCCGTAGAACTCCATGCCTTCCTGCTGCAGGGCGTGTTCGGGGATGCCCAGCTCCGGGCAGGACGCCAGGCTGACGACGCCTTGGTAGGCCAGGTTGTGAATGGTAAACAGGGTCGGGGTGCGTTGCCCGCGCCAGTGCATATAGGCCGGCGCCAGCCCGGCTGGCCAGTCGTGGGCGTGGACCAGGTCCGGGCACCAGTGGATCTGCGCGAGGTTGGCGGCGATGTCGGCGGCGGCCAGGCCCAGACGGGCGAAGCGAATGTGGTTGTCGGGCCAGTCGCGACCGTTGTTGGCACCGTAAGGGGAGCCTTCGCGGGCAAAGAGTTCCGGGCAGATCAGGACGTAGATCACCAGGCCGTCGGCCATGTCCATGCGCCCGATCTTGCAGGGCGGCAGCGCTGCGTGGCCGCCCAGTTCGCCGATGATGTGGATCGGATTGCCGCTGTTCATCACTTGCGGATAACCGGGGATCAGCACCCGGACATCATGCAGCCCAGCCATGGCCCGGGGCAGTGCGGAGGAGACATCGCCCAGGCCGCCGGTCTTGACCAGGTCAGCGATTTCCGAGGTGACGAACAATACTTTCTTGCGGTTGGGATTCTGTCGAACGACGGGGAGCAGTGCCTTGCCGCCGGTGGCCAGCACCGGTGCCGTTGGCGATTCGGCCGCGGGCGGTAGTTGAGAACGGACTTGTTGTGGTTCCAAGGCAGCACTGATCATAAATATCTCCCATTTTCTCGATCTGTTTCCGGCAAGCGCCAGAGCTGTTGTTTCATTGGCCAAATCCTGCGGCCAGGCGCACAAGCGCAACGCAAGGAAAGCGAACGGCTACCCAATGCGGCGAAGCGAATCAGCTGAAGGAGCTGTTGCAATGACCAGTGCAAGGACTGCACCAGTCGCGGTTGCCCTACCTCTAACCTGACCTGTCGCCGTTGCGAAAAGTTTCGACTTTTTTTCGTCTGGATGACCGGTTGGGTTCCCCCCCAGTTAGGCAGTCTAGGTCAGAACCTAGAGCGGTGCGGCTCGGTTCGTCGTATTGTCCGACAATCACGGTTTTTGTCGGCAATCTCTTACACGACAAAGGGGGATACGCACCGACGAAGTGCAGTTTTCTGAAAAGAAAAATGTGTATGGGGACGGGGTTGTTTCATTGGCGTGCGCGATGGAATGGCGTGATGCACCATTGAGGAGCGGGCGCGGTAGAGGCGTTTTGATGGCCATTGTCGGCGCTGAAAAGACGCTATATCTGTGGGAGCGGGCTTGCTCGCGAATGCGGTGTATCAGTCGGAAAATGTGTGACTGACAGACCATATTCGCGAGCAAGCCCGCTCCCACAGAAGGAGTTGTCCTGGGTATTTGGGGCTTAGATTCAGCCTGCCGGCGTCAGCAACCGGATCGGCTGGCCCGCCGCCCAGGCCAGCAGGTCTTCGATCATCAGGGAATAGAACTGCTGGTAATTCTGTCGGCTGACGTAACCCAGGTGCGGCGTGGCCAGTACGTTATCCAGGGTTCGGAATGGATGGGCGGCGGGCAAGGGCTCCTGGGCGAATACGTCCAGGGCGGCGCCGGCCAGGTGCCGGTGTTGGAGGGCGTCGATCAGGGCGGTTTCATTGACGATCGGCCCACGGGAGGTGTTGACCAGCAGCGCCTCGGGTTTCATCCAGCCCAGCGCTTGGGCATCCACCAGGCCGCGGGTGCGTTCGCCGAGCACCAGGTGGATCGAGAGAATATCGGCCTGCTCGAACAGCGCTTGTTTGCTGACGTAGGTCACGCCCACTTCGGCGGCGCGCTCGGCGCTGAGGTTCTGGCTCCAGGCGATGACCCGCATGCCGAACACCTGGCCGAACTGCGCCACCCGGGTACCGATGCTGCCCAGGCCGAGGATTGCCAATGTCTTGCCGTGCAAGTCGCCGCCCAGGCCTTGCTGCCACAGGCCGGCGCGCAGGGCATTGGCTTCCTGCACCAGGTTGCGGGTCAGGGCCATGATCAGCGCCCAGGTCAATTCGGGCGCGGCGTGCTTGTAGCTGTCGGTGCCACACACCTGGATACCCAGCTCGGCGGCGGCCTTCAGGTCCAGGGCGGCATTGCGCATGCCGCCGGTGAGCAGCAGCTTGAGATTGGGCAGGCGGCGCAGCAGGCCCTCGTCGAACACCGTGCGTTCACGCATCACGCAGATCACTTCGAAGCGCTGCAAGCGCTCGGCAAGGGTGTCGCGGTCGGCGGGGTAGTCATGGAGAAACGTCACCTGGCCGACACCGTCCAGTACCGACCAATCGACCACGCCACGTGCCACATCTTGCCAATCGTCTATGACTGCTATTTGCACCGCCATGGAACACCTCGTCAGGGAATGGGTTTGTCCAGCCAGCCCAACAGGGCCTTGTGGAACCGGTCCGGCTCTTCCATCTGTGGGGCATGCCCCAGATTGGGGAACTCCACCAGGGTCGAGCGGGGAATCAGCCCGGCGACCTGCTTGCCCAGTACCTCGTAGTGGCCCAATTTGGCCTTGACCGCTGGCGGCGCGATGTCGCTGCCGATGGCGGTGGTGTCGGAGGTGCCGATCAGCAGCAGGGTGGGCACGGTCAGGTCCTTGAATTCGTAATAGACCGGCTGGGTGAAGATCATGTCGTAGATCAGCGCCGAGTTCCACGCCACTTGCGTATGTCCCGGGCCTTTGTTCAAGCCAGCGAGCATATCCACCCAACGGTCGAACTCAGGTTTCCAGCGGCCGCCGTAGTAGGTCGTGCGCTCGTAATTGCCAATGCCCTCGGCGGTGACCTTCAGCTCCCGCGCGTACCATTGGTCCACGGTGCGATAGGGCACGCCCAGGGCTTTCCAGTCTTCCAGGCCGATGGGGTTGACCATCGCCAGGCGTTCGACCTGGTCGGGAAACTGCAAGGCGTAGCGGGTGGCGAGCATACCGCCGGTGGAATGGCCGAGGACGACGGCTTTCTGTACGCCGAGGGTTTTGAGCAAGGCCTGGGTATTGCTCGCCAGTTGCTGGAAGCTGTACTGGTAATACTCGGGTTTGCTCGATGTGCAGAAGCCGACCTGGTCGGCTGCGATGACCCGGTATCCGGCCTCGCTGAGGGCCTTGATCGAATCGCCCCAAGTGGCGGCACAGAAATTCTTGCCGTGCATCAGCACCACCGAGCGGCCATTGACCTTGCCTTGGGCCGGCACATCCATATAGCCCATTTGCAACGACTGGCCCTGGGACTGGAAGGCGAAGTGCTTGAGGGTATAGGGATGTTCGAAGCCCTCCAACTGGGCTCCGTAGGCCGGGCCCTCCGGCGGATTGGCGGCCTGGGCAAACAGGGGCAGGGCGGCGGTGAGGAACAGGCTGGGCAACCAGCGCGCGGTGGTGCGGGGCATGGTCAATCTCCTTGTGGCCGCCGCCGATCCTGGCGCGACCCGATTATGGCGACATTAACCACAGGCAACCGAACGGCCCGAACGTTCAGTCCATCCAGCCCAGTGTCGCCAAAGCGAGAACGCCATAGCGCAGGCCCTTGGCAAGGGTCACGATCAGCAGGAAGCGCCGCCACGGTTCGCCCATCACCCCGGCCACCAGGGTCAACGGGTCACCGATGATGGGCAGCCAACTGAGCAGCAGCGACCAGCGGCCGAAGCGTTGGTAATGCACGCGAGCCTTGTCCAGGTGGGCCGGGCTGACCGGAAACCAGCGCCGATCCTTGAAGTGCTCCAAGCGTGTGCCCAGCCACCAGTTCACCAGCGAACCCAGGACATTGCCAGTCGTGGCGACCCCCAGCAGCAACCAGACCTCGTGGCGCTCGCTGAGCAACAAGCCGACCAACAATGCTTCGGATTGCAGCGGCAACAAGGTTGCCGCGCCGAAAGCCGCCAGGAACAAGCCGATATAGGCTTCGCCCATCAGTGAGCCGGGTAATCCGCCACTACGGTTTGGGTCCCGTCTTTTTTCAGGCCAATCACTTGATAAGCATCGCTCATGCCGTCCATTTCCATGCCGGGCGAGCCCATGGGCATGCCCGGTGCGGCCACGCCGAGCAAGTCATCGCGCTTGCTCAAGGCCAGCACCTGATCAGCCGGGACATGGCCTTCGACGAATTTGCCGTTGATCTCGGCGGTGTGGCAGGAACGCAGATTCGGCGCGACCCCCAGACGCTGCTTGACCGAACTCATGTCGGCCTCGACATGGTCGTTGACCTTGAAGCCATTTTCTTGCAGATGTGAAACCCATTTTTTGCAGCAGCCGCAGTTGGCGTCGCGGTGCACATCAATGGTGACCGGTTCGGCGGCCTGGGCCAGGGTGGTCATGAACAGGGCGCTCAAGGCGAGCAGGTGCGGGGGGTTGGCCATGGAGGTGGTCTCTTGTCGAACGGTTTGGAGAGAGGATAACAGAGTAGTGAGCGCGAGCTGACGGGGGGCTGAGGCGGGGATTACAGAATTGTCAGGTTGCAAGGGCGAAAAAATCCTGTGGGAGCGAGTACGACCGGGAGAACCAGGTCGGCTGTCAGGCCGCCTCGCGAGCAAGCTTTGCTCCCACAGGTTCTGCTCAAACAGATCTGACGGGTGTACGACCGTAAGAGCCAGGCCGGCTGTTAGGCCGCCTGGCTTTTGTTTTTGATCTGGGACGCCCCGTTAACCACGATGGCTGAACGCAGGCATTGTGGAGTGGGCAACCCGGCATGGATGCCGGGTTAGCCGCGCTGGGCCATGGATGGCTCTTCGCGGCGGGCCCACGGAGCAATGCCGGAGTGAGGGCACACCGAGCCTAGGCGAGGTGCCGAGTGGTGGGGCAAAGCGCTTTTGGTTACTTTTGGCTGGTCCGGCTCCCGGCTCTTCCAAAAGTGACCCGCTGTAAGAGCGGAACCATAAGCCGCCGTTACCGCAGCAATGGATATGTACCCGGTCAACAAACCCTAGGCCAACTGTTCGGTCACCGCGCTCTGTTGCTCGGCGGCGGTGGCGATCTGGGTGTTCAGGCTGTTGATAGGCTGATACGACGGAACATACATAATTCCTCATGATTAACCGCCGCGGTTGCGCGAATACGCTCCTTCGGCTGTACCATGGGACCCCGTTGGCAGCCCGCCATTCCCGCAATACGGTATGGGCTTGGCAAGTCTTCGGATACAGAACGGATACATTCAGGAAATTGGCAATGACTCATTCACAACGTTTGAAATACTCGATTCTGATCGTCCTCGTCGTCCTGGCAATCATGCTGGGACTGTCCTGGATGCAGGGCAAGGGCATGATCAGCGAGCAGCTGTTTCAATACATCGCCATCGCCGTAGCGATCATCGTGGTGGTGATCAATGGCGTGATGCGGCGCAAGGTCAAGTCCTGAGCGCCGGCTTCAATCCTCGGCCTGGAGCACGGCCATCGCACTGGGGTGCAGGCAGTAGCTTTTATCCGGGTTGAGGGTGACAACGCCCTCGCTGCACAGGCGCTTCAACACCTCACGCACGCTGAGAAAGGACAATGGAATGTCCAGCCCCAACAACTGGCTGTGCACCCCGCGCACGCCCAGGCTGCGGTTTTCGTGGGCGGCCTTGAGCAACGCGTCGATGACTTTGAGGCGAATCAGGCTGGTCCTGAGCCCGAAGCTCTTGAGCAAACGCCTGATGTGGTCATTGCCGCCTCGCTCCGTCGGCCTGTCGAATACACGGTGGGGGGCGCTCAGCGAGACGCCGTTCGCCCTTGGCTTGCCCTCCATGGGCAGTTGCGCGTTACGCATGCAAAAACTCCTTACCAGCCTGATCAGAAAAGGTCACGGATACTCTCCTGTAATAGGACGAACGAGGACGCGCAATCATGAGGGCGATGATGTGAAAAAATTGCCCCTGCTTCGTCAAACCCCCGTGTTCAAACGGTCGCCAGCCATTAATTTTTTTTCATCCGGTTCGTTTTCAAGGTAGGCACATTCCGGTTCAGCACGCGGCATGTGATTTCCCAGGCGGGTCGAGTGTTTGTCTACTGGCGCACCGGTAGCCGTCCTGGTTTCTGAAGTTTCATCAGGAGTGAACGTGAGAATGTCCGTGCAGTTATCGAGGATTGGCCTCGCAGGCGCTTTTCTGGGGATCGCCCTCGGGCTCAGCCCCGTGGCCAATGCGCAAGACGATGGGCAGCAGGCCAGTGCCGAGATCCGTCGCACCCGTTTTGGCGTACCGCATATCCGGGCCCAGGATGAACGCGGGCTGGGTTATGGCATCGGTTATGCGTATGCCCAGGACAACCTGTGCCTGTTGGCCAATGAGATTGTCACGGTGAACGCCCAGCGCTCGCGCTATTTCGGGCCGGAGCAGGTCACGGTCGAGGAGCGGGAGAACCGCGTCAGCGATCTGTTCTTCAGCTGGCTCAACACGCCGCAAGCGGTTTCCGCTTTCTGGCAGGCCCAGACACCTCAAGTGCAGCAACTGGTCGAAGGCTACGTGGCGGGTTACAACCGTGCGCTGGTCGAACGCAAAGCCAAAGGCCTGCCCGAACAATGTGCCAGCGAGTGGGTGCGGCCGATCACGGCGCTGGACCTGGTCAAGTTGACCCGTCGGCTGTTGGTGGAAGGCGGCGTTGGCCAATTCGCCGAGGCTCTGGCCGGCGCGCAACCGCCCCAGGCGACCGCGCTGACGGGCACCCCGGTCACCGGTTTCGCTGCCGCCGCAACCCGGCAGCAGCGTTTTGCCCTGGAGCGTGGCAGCAATGCGCTGGCCATCGGCAGCGAGCGCTCGTTCAACGGCCGCGGGATGTTGCTGGCGAACCCACATTTTCCGTGGGTGGGCGGCATGCGTTTCTACCAGATGCACCTGACCATTCCCGGCAAGCTGGACGTCATGGGCGCGGCGCTGCCAGGCCTGCCGATGATCAATATCGGTTTCAGCCAGCACCTGGCCTGGACCCACACCGTCGACAGCTCGAAACATTTCACCCTGTACCGCCTGCAACTCGACCCGAAGGACCCGACCCGCTATCTGCTCGACGGCAAGTCTGTGCCGATGAGTCAGCAGACGGTTGCGGTGGACGTCAAGCAACCTGACGGCCAGGTGCAGACGATTTCCCGAGTGGTCTATGGCTCGCAGTTCGGCCCGATCGTGCAATGGCCTGGCCGGCTGGATTGGGATAACCGGTTCGCCTACAGCCTGCGGGACGCGAACCTGGACAACGATCGCGTGCTGGCCCAGTGGTACGCCATGAACAAGGCGGTCACGCTCAAGGATCTGCAGGATGCGGTCCATAAGATCCAGGGCATTCCCTGGGTCAATACCCTGGCGGTGGACGACCAGGGGCAAAGCCTCTACATGAACGTGTCGGTGGTGCCGAACGTCGACGCCGAGAAACTGGCTCGGTGCAGCGATCCCCGGGCCGGGCTGAAACTGATCGTACTGGATGGCGCTCGCAGCGAGTGTGCCTGGGATATCGATTCCAACGCCGTGCAAAAAGGCATTTATGCCGCCGACAAGCTTCCGCAGTTGCTGCGTCGCGATTATGTGCAGAACTCCAACGATTCGGCCTGGATGGTCAACCCTGCGCAGCCGTTGTCCGGTTACTCCCCGTTGATCAGCCAGCAAGGCCAGCCCCTGGGACTGCGTGCGCGTTTTGCGCTGGACCGGATGGGCCAATTGGCCAAGAGCGGGCCGGTGAAGGTCGAGGATTTGCAGCGCATGGTCATGGACGATCAGGTTTACCTGGCTGACCAGGTGATGCCGGACCTGCTCGGCGTGTGCGCCGGTGACTTGGGGGTGGAGGCTTCGGCGTTGGTCGAGGCGTGTGCCAGCCTCAAGGCCTGGGATCGTAAGGCCGGCCTGAAGAGCGGCCTGGGGTTCGTGCATTTCCAGCACATCATGGACCGGTTGCAGGCGGTGCCTGATTCATGGCGCGTCGCGTTCGACCCCAAAGACCCGCAACACACACCGCGTGGCCTGGCGATCGAGCGGCCAGCCGTGCTCAAGGACGTGCGCGATGCCATGCTGGCTTCGGTGGAGACGGTGAAGGTCGCCGGCTTGTCGAAGGACAGCCAATGGCAAGACGTCCAGGTGGCCAGCAGCGGCAGCCGACAGACACCGATTCACGGCGGTCCCGGGGAGCTGGGCATCTACAACGCGATCCAGAGTGTGCCCGGGGCGGACGGCAAGCGGGAGGTGGTCAGCGGGACCAGTTATCTGCAAGTGGTGACGTTTGACGGCAAAGGTCCGCAGGCCCAGGGATTGCTGGCATTCTCCCTCTCCAGCGACCCGGCGTCGCCTTATTCGGCCGACCAGACCCAGGCGTTTTCGCAGAAGCAGTGGAGTGTCTTGCCATTCACCGAACAGCAGATCAAGGCCGATCCGCACTATCAGGCGCTGATTATCCGTGAACGTGATGAGGCGGGCAGGGTGGCGACGCAATAACGGCTGTTGTGCGGTCACATTCAAACTGGATGTAGATTGATCCTCCGCTATCGCGAGCAAGCTTTGCTCCCACAGGGGATTTGTGTTGGCCGGGAAATCGCGGGCTGGCACCGATTCAAGCTGTGGGAGCAAAGCTTGCTCGCGATGACGGCGGCACATCCAACAACAAGGCCGACTGACACGCCGCTATCGCGAGCAAGCTTTGCTCCCACAGGGGATTTGTGTTGGCCGGGAAATCGCAGGCTGGCACCGATCCAAACTGTGGGAGCAAAGCTTGTTCGCGATGACGGCGGCACATCCAACAACAAGGCCGACTGACACGCCGCTATCGCGAGCAAGCTTTGCTCCCACAGGGGATTTGTGTTGGCCGGGAAATCGCGGGCTGGCACCGATCCAAACTGTGGGAGCAAAGCTTGCTCGCGATGACGGCGGCACGTCCAACATCAAGGCAGACTGACCCACCGCTATCGCGAGCAAGCTTTGCTCCCACAGGGGATTTTTTGTTGGCCGGGAAATCGCAGGCTGGCACCGATCCAAACTGTGGGAGCAAAGCTTGCTCGCGATGACGGCTTTACATTCAACATCGAGGCAGGCTGACCCACTTCTATCGCGAGCAAGCTTTGCTCCCACAGGGGATTTTTGTTGGCCGGGAAATTGCGGGCTGACACCGATCCAAACTGTGGGAGCAAAGCTTGCTCGCGATGACGGCGGCACATCCAACAACAAGGCCGACTGACCCACCGCTATCGCGAGCAAGCTTTGCTCCCACAGGGGATTTTTTGTTGGCCGGGAAATCGCGGGCTGGCACCGATTCAAGCTGTGGGAGCAAAGCTTGCTCGCGATGACGGCGGCACATCCAACAACAAGGCAGACTGACCCACCGCTATCGCGAGCAAGCTTTGCTCCCACAGGGGATTTTTGTTGGCCGGGAAATTGCGGGCTGACACCGATCCAAACTGTGGGAGCAAAGCTTGCTCGCGATGACGGCGGCACATCCAACAACAAGGCCGACTGACACGCCGCTATCGCGAGCAAGCTTTGCTCCCACAGGGGATTTTTTGTTGGCCGGGAAATCGCGGGCTGGCACCGATTCAAGCTGTGGGAGCAAAGCTTGCTCGCGATGACGGCTTTACATTCAACATCGAGTCAGGCTGACCCACTTCTCCCACAGAGAAAAGCTTTCAGTGAGTGGCCGGTCGTTGTCCGATGGAGTTGAGGACCGGGTTGCCGTCCTTGTTCCGGGTCAGGTAGACCGGCAGCACTTTGGGCAGCGAAGGCACCAGGTTCTGCACTTCGCTGATGTTGTAGACACCACCGATACGCAGGCCCCCGGTGCTGTTGTCGGCCAACATGACGGGCCGGTCGAGGTAGCGGTTGATCAGCGGCAGTGCATCGCTCAGGGCAAGGTTATCCAGCACCAGCTTGCCGTTGCGCCACGCCAGCGAACTGTCATTGGCGTCTGTCTCACGAACTTGCGGTTGTTGGTCGCCCGCCTTGTAGCTGGCCTGCATGCCCGGGGAAAGCGGCAGGCCGTCACGGGTGAGTGCCTGGTTGCTGGTCACCCTCACCGAGCCCTCCAGTAGCGTGATCCGTACCTGATCCTGGTACATCCATACGTTGAAGCGTGTACCGGTCACACGCACCTGGCCTTGGCCGGCCCGAACCACAAACGGATGCTGTTTGTCATGGCTGACGTCAAAAAACGCCTCACCCTTTTTCAGCGTCACTCGGCGTTCGTTTTTGTAGTTGGCAAATACCAGCTCACTGCCCAGGTTGAGTTCGACCTGGCTGCCGTCACCCAGGGTGATATGGCGTACGCTGGCGCCAGCTTCGAAGCGCTGGTAGGAATTGGCAACCCAGCCCAGGTTCCAGCCGGTGTAAGCGACCAGGGGCATGCCCACGACTAACACCGCAGCGGCGACCGCCAACCGGCTCCAGCGCGACTGGGTGCGGCGTGCTGGAGCAGTCGGCGTTGACTCGACACGCGGCAGATGATCGGCAACAGCCCAGATCTCCAGCATGGCTTCGTATTCGAAAGCATGCAGGGGATCGGCATCGTGCCATTGCTTGAACGCCTGCCGTTCGGCATCGGTGCAATCGGCGGCATGCAAGCGCATGCACCAATGGGCAGCGGCATCGGTAATGGCGTCGTATTCGGCTTCCGAGAGGGGATGTTCGGTCATTGACTCTTCCTGGTTTGCCGCATTCTAACCTTCGGCATGAGCTGCCGAGAACAACCGTCATGGCGTTTACGCATCAATGAGCCTGTTTTTTTACTCAAACACTCGTTGTCGCCTACCGTCGCATACAGGGCGTGAAAAAAAGATCAACCACCCAAACCCTTCATGGCGCGGCAATTTGCCGTGATGGAGTGGGGTCGAGTTGGCGTCCCAATTCACAAATCAAGAGTGTGAGCGAGTCGGCGTTGCGAAGTATGACGTCGATGCGCTTGTCCGGCAAAATCGGATCGAGAAAATCATCGCGAGCTTTATCCATGGTTCTGGCGCCGGTTATCTTCAGGATTTCCCGGGTGGTTTGCCTGTATCCAGGCAACAGCTCCAGCTTCTTGTAGGTGTTATCCGTGCTGTCCCATTGCGTGAACAGTTTTGACTTTGGCGTGGTCAATGAAAGTCCGTTGAGTTGCAGCTCCCTTTGCTTGTCGTATTGCAACTTTGCGGCGTAAGTCGCTGTTGAAATCAAATCGAGAAATGGTAGTGCGGCGTCCAGGTAGATGATGTCGAACGTATTGAACAACTGATGGGAAATTTCGTGGATGAAGGTCGCTCCCTGGGCATGTGCATCGACATTGAAGATGTCGGGTACGACGGCCTTGTACCAATCCAGGCCCAGGTCGAAAAAAAACTGCGTGATATAGATTCGTCCCACGGCTGCCGGCTCGAGTACGAAGGCGGTTGCTCGATCTTCCAGGTGCTTGAGGTTGCCGATCACGATGCGGTCGGCATTCTGTAGCGCCCAGGATGGATCGGCCAATGCCTGGCATATGGGAGAAATCGCCGCCTCAATTTTGCTGATAAGACGGGCGTCGACGCTGTTGACCCCAAAAAACAATCTCAGGAAATGATCCAGCCGAGAGCCCACAAGTGGTTGTCGCTTGAATTGCTCAAAGTTGTGAAGGGCGTTGAATGAGTAGAACCTCGCGGTCTCCAGTGCCTGCACGATTGCATTGGCCCGGTGCGGATATTTCCTGCGTATCTCGGCCATGCCCCGTGCTTCAATGTTCAATGAACCTTTGGCCTTTAAGTCGCTATAGGTGATGGCCAGCTTCGACCCGGCCTTGCCGAATCGAATGGTTTGGCGTTGCGGGTCGATTTCCCATGTCCGGCCGTCCGGGGACTTTTTCAATAAAGGCCCTTCACCGTGTTCGTGAATGATTCGCCAGGTCTGGCCGGCTTTTGCCACTTGATAGACCTTGCCGGCGAGTGGGATAAAAGACTTGCCATTCGCCGCAACCTTATAGATCCCGTCGCTCAGGCTAAGTTGAAGATTCGAGAGGCTGACGTCCGAGGCTTCGAAGACCTGGAGGTCGGTGCGCATCGGAGCCGTGCAAGCGATGTCCTTCCAGTTTGTCGCGGGTGTAGCGTTTCCAGAAACCGGTTCGATAGGGTCGAGAAGACCGAATGTATCCTCGCGGTTCAAGAAGCCAAGCGAGACCATCTCCGCGGCGCCTGCGATAAAATTGTGCAGGCCTGTTTTCCAGTCATGCTGTTGCAAGGCTTCGGCTGAGCCCTTGAAGTCCTGATAACTCTCCCAGAGCGTTTCCAGGAAAGTCAGTTTGGCCGGTAACTGTCTACCCAACATCCTGACCCCGGAGCTGAACAGATGCAGCACCGTTGCCCAATCAGACTGACGATGGTCCTGGTTTTGCGCGGTCAACATATCTGCCAGCAATGTTGCGTTGTCGTCATACAGCGTATGCAGAATATTTGTATTGATGGGGCTGAAGCCCAAGGTCATTTCCGATTGTTTTCCGCGCGTGGACGCGAAGAGATTTTTGAACGTGGCTTGCTGGTCCTGGGGAAGCCGACGAATCAACAAATCCTGGAGCGCGCCGGGTGTATTGAATGCCGCGACGATGCTCGCTTCATCCTTGAACTCCTGTAACAGCTCGCCGTCATGGTAGGGCGAATACAGGACGTGAGGGCTGGTCGCATCGGTGGCCGAACTGAACAGGTAAAGCCCCAATGCCTTGATCGCGGCACCGCCTTCGGTTTTGATCAGCTCCAAAGGGCGGAAGAATGCGCTGACGCCCTCGACCGCTTGACGAGCGATGGCGTCCGGCATGTCCATGACTTGCCGGAACAGGTCGAATGCCGGAGGGGAAAGGTGTTGCTGTAGATACCGTGCGTGAGCGTACTGCAACAATTGCCACGGCAACTGTTGCCGAAAGCGCCGCTTTCTCGGCTGGACATCCACAATACTGTTGGAAAGTGCTTGGGTTACATGGTTTTTATAGGTGGTCGGGATATCCAGCGACGACAACATTTGCCGTACGGCGGTCTCGTTCAAACCATCGGGCAACGGCTGCGTGGATGTTGATGAAACCTTGAAACCCTTTTCGGTCACCTCGATGTGATTCAACGCAAAATCGGTCAGCGAGCTGGCCGGTCCCACGATCGCGAGGTTGGGCGTGATCTGGATCGTTTCGGGGTTCAGGTTTTTCCGAGGAAAGCGCGTATCCAATAGCGTTTGCAGTGTTTTATGCACATAGGTACGCAGGGGCTCGATACCGTCCAGGTAATCCTTGCCATCGGACACGCTGTTTTTATATTGCTCAAGCACTTCGATGTGCAGGCGTTTTTCTTCAAGGGACGCAGTGCCAAGCCAGGCAGGGAGTTTCTGTTGCCGTTCATTTGCCTGAGCGATAGCGGTAGCGCGTTTCAGATTGGTGGGCGCGCCTTTGTTCAGGAGCGCCTGAAGACTGTTGACCAATGCCGATCCGGTCAGTTGCCAATCACCGGCTTCTAATGTGCTCAGATAGCCATACTCGGCCTCAAAGTATTTGATAAACGAACTCATCCGATTGATCAGTACGTTGTCTTCGATCAATTCATAGGCCTGGAGTTGGTAGCGCCTATGGGGCAGGCGTTGAGTGACCGTTAAATTTTCAAGCAATGCAAAGCGTCTTTGGGAGTCGAGCAGATCTTGATTCAATTGCCGGGTGGCCACCTCGACGGAAGGAAAAGCCCGCAAGCCATCGGCAGGTGTCCAAAGGATTGCCATCCCTGAGTGGGGAGTATCCAGCCCTCCACGCTCGGTTAATAAAAAACAATTGGCGAGCGGCAGCAGGACCGTTCGGCCTTTTTCGCCACAGGCGAGCGTCAACGAATAGACATCCGGCCGAAAGCCCCTGACCGTTTTGCGTTGCGAGCGGTCCGGGTAGTCTGGGTCGTAGACGAAAACTGTTCTGATCAGATTATTCGCAATCGACGGCAGACTCGAACCAAGCTCCCTGAGTTCGGCCTCGGCGCGGATACCCAAAGAAAAAACATTGGTCAGCTCAGCCAGTAGCGGCCTCAGTCCGTTGTGCAGCGAAGCGTTGGAGGACGTTGGTAACTGACTAAAGAGACCGTCGAAAGCCGCTTCCACATCGGTATAGCTCTTGCCCCTTTTTTCCAGTTGATCGGCCATGAAATTGGATGGGCGCAGGTCCCCATGAAACGCGGGACGAGTTCCCCAATGTCCGGCGGTTGGCTGCGCCAAGAGTCGTTTGTTGATGAAAGCGCGTATATCCAGCGCCTTGTCAATGAACGAGTGGATGTCGACATCGGCCTGGCGAGACATCTCCAATGCGTAATGGAAGTTATTCTTCTGCTTTTCAATTATCGCGCTTGCCAGGGTTTCGGCGACCGGTAAGTCCAGTGACTTGCCCGAAAGCTGCGGCTCATCGAAGCGCTGGAAGCGGTTACGCTCTTCCAGGCTCAAGAGGCTATAGATTTTCTCTTTTTCTACAGTGCTTGCGGATTGACCGTACAACCTGTCCTTGAAGCCCGAATAGTTGGTGATCTTTTGAACGCCGTCGAGGGGCGTATAAAGATAATGCCCCTTGGCGCTGATCATCATGGAGCCGGCAAGCTCCACGTAGTTCGGTTCATACTCCCAGAGTCGAATCGTTTCGATGAACAGCAGTGTTTCGTCTCGGCGAGAGGGACGGAATAACCGAAACAGCTCACGACTCTGCTCATCCGTCAGTTGTCCTTTCTCCCGTTCGATCAGGATGGACGCCCATAACCCATCGTGAATGACGCGAGATAGAAGTTTGCGTCGTGATATATAGAAAGAGGCGGCTCTTCCCTCCCAAAAGGCATCGATGCAGCTGATCAGCGTTGGAATCAGTGTGGTGGCAGTGTCCCTTATGAAGCTTTCCCATTGCCGCGCGGTGTAGGACGATGCAGGTGTACCCGGATGAGTCAGATCGATGTCATGCCCGGCACGCCACCCCTGTTGATGGAAGTAGTCCAGGACTGCATCGCTCAGCGGGATGCTTTCAGTCACCGGGATTGCCTTTGGATCTTGCGGGTGAATCTCCTTGGTGAACGCCACGCGGATCTGTCGATGATCCAGGTCCGGCAGCGCCTCGTTCAATACCTGGTCAAGCATCGATCTTAACGAGGGCAATTTGATCAATTCATTCACCATGACCAGGGCATTGAGGCTCTGGGCGTGCTCGATGGATTCGAGCTGGGTCTTGAAAACATCCTCTTCGATGAGTTGCCGGGTCTGCCTGATGTCAGTGGTGCTGTTCAGCTCGCTGCGTTGGGAAATCGACAAGAGACGAAACAGGTCGTCGCGTTGCGCAGTGTCCCGGCGCATCCGGTCAATCTTTTCTTCGAGGGATGCCAGGTTGTCGAATTTTTCGATGCCACCACTCGGCGTGTAGAGGAACACCGGGTGGGTGCTGGTTTCGCTGCTGTTAGACGAGGTGCTGAGGACAAAGCAGCCGGCCAGTGCAATGGGCGGTTTTTCATCGGCTTGCAACAGAATGGTTTCGGCGAACATCGGGGGTGTCTGCGCTGCGCGCTGGGTGTGGCCGGGCAGGGCGATGTGCTGCAGCCAGTCGAGGTCGGCCTGTGTCAGGCCGTGGGTGGCGGTCAATTCGTCCAGGCGACGGGCGCGCAATACCTCGGGAAATAAAAGTGGCGTGGTTTCAGTGAGCATCGTGGCTTCTCGATCAGGGCGCCTCAAAACGGCGCGAACGTGGAGGAAGCCGCCAGACTAGGCAACGACGAGTGAGCAAAGGTGGTACATAGTTACCGCACGCTTTTTTTGACCCGCCAGGCCGGGCAGATGCCGTGGACAAGGATTGACAGTGCGCGCCTGAAACGGTGTTTAATCACCCGGCGGGTCCTTTACGCTGTTGCTACCTCCAACAATCATTCTGGAGCTTCAGATGTCTGCGCCATCCGATCATGCCGCTTCTTGCACCTTGTCTTTTGATGCTCTGGTGAGCTTGCTGGAGAAAATTTTCCTGCGTCATGGCACGTCGACCGAAGTCGCTCGGTGCCTGGCTGAAAACTGCGCCGGGGCCGAGCGCGATGGCGCCCACAGCCATGGGGTGTTTCGCATTCCCGGTTACGTCTCGACGCTCAACAGCGGTTGGGTCAACGGCAAGGCCGTGCCGGTGGTCGAGGACGTCGCGTCAGGGTTTGTCGCCGTGGACGCCAGCAACGGGTTTGCCCAGCCCGCCCTGGCCGCCGCGCGTCCATTGCTGGTGGCGAAGGCCCGCAGCGCCGGTATTGCCGTCCTGGCCATTCGCAATTCCCACCACTTTGCCGCCCTCTGGCCGGATGTCGAGCCGTTTGCCTATGAAGGCCTGGTGGCGTTGAGTGTGGTCAACAGCATGACGTGTGTGGTGCCCCATGGCGCGGACCGTCCATTGTTCGGCACCAATCCCATTGCCTTCGCCGCACCACGGGCTGACGGTGAGCCGATTGTCTTCGACCTTGCCACCAGCGCCATTGCCCACGGCGACGTACAGATTGCTGCACGCAAGGGCGAGTTGTTGCCGCCAGGAATGGGCGTGGACAGCCTCGGCCAGCCGACCCGCGACCCCAAGGCGATTCTCGAAGGTGGAGCGCTTCTGCCCTTTGGCGGGCACAAGGGCTCGGCGTTGTCGATGATGGTCGAATTGCTGGCGGCAGCCCTGACGGGCGGCAATTTTTCCTTCGAGTTCGACTGGCATAACCATCCGGGCGCCAAGACCCCGTGGACCGGTCAGTTGTTGATCGTGATCGACCCAAGCAAGACCGCCGGGCAAAACTTCGCCGAGCGCAGCCAGGAACTGGTCAGGCAGATGCATGGCGTCGGGTTGCGGCGCTTGCCGGGAGACCGTCGCCATCGCGAGCGCAGCAAATCCAATGAGCACGGGATTACCTTGGACGAGCAGACCTTGGCGCAGTTGCGCGAGTTGGCGGGGATTTGAACAACCCGCTGTGGCGGCCAGCCTGGCTGCCACTGCCTTGCCGTGACACGCTGCGCCAAGCCTTCTACTATGACGGCTTCTTTTCTGTGGAATCGCCTGGATGAGTAAGCCCGGCCAAACGGTGCTGGTTGCGCTGCGCAAGATGATCGCCTCGGGTGAGTTGGCCGCTGGCGAGCGCTTGATGGAAATCCCCACGGCCGAGTTGTTCGGCGTTTCGCGCATGCCGGTGCGCATGGCGTTCCGCACCCTGGAGCAGGAAGGGTTGCTGGTGCGCTTCGGCGGGCGAGGTTTCCAGGTCCGTTCGGTCAGTGCCGAGCAGATCGCCGGGGCCGTGGAGGTGCGTGGCGTACTGGAGGGCCTGGCGGCACGGCAGACGGCCGAGCACGGTTTGTCTGAAGAGGCCCGCGCGATACTCGAGCAATGCCTGGTGCAGGGCGATGAACTGTTCGCCAAGGGCTATGTGACCGAGGACGACCTGGAGGTCTATCATGACCTCAACATGCGTTTTCATCAGGTGATCGTCGAAGGCAGCCACAACCCGGCGATTGCCGATGCCCTGGCCCGCAACGATCATCTGCCATTCGCCTCAGTCACCGCCCTGGCGGTGGATCGCCAGAACATGGCCGGCGAATTTCGCCGCTTCAACTATGCCCATATGCAACACCACTCGGTGTTCGACGCCCTGATCAACCGCCAGAGCGGCCGCGCCGAGGCAATCATGCGCGAGCATGCCAACGCGACCCTGCGTTACGCCGAAGTCTTCGGCTCGACGCTGGCTGACGAGCGAATGACGGTGATTCTTCGCTCGGAATGAACAGCCCCAGTTGTGAATGACTGCTGGATTCGTGAGCCCACCACAAATCCCCCTGTGGGAGCGGGCTTGCTCGCGAAAGCGGTGGGTCAGCTTGCATCAATGCTGGATGTTCCGACCTCTTCGCGAGCAAGCCCGCTCCCACAATATTTACCGAGTGGATGCTGGATTTGTGAACTCACCACAAATCCCCTGTGGGAGCGAGCTTGCTCGCGATAGCAGTGTGTCAGTCACCATCAATACTGCTGAGCCGACGCCATCGCGAGCAAGCTCGCTCCCACAATGTCCTGTGTTAGAGGTCGAGTACCAGGATCGGTGTCTTGGACCTGGAACAACACGGCGTGAACTGGTCGTTGCAGGCCTGTTCAGCCTCGGTCAGAAACATGTCCCGATGCTCCGGCACACCTTCCAGTACACGGGTCAGGCAGGTGCCGCAGACACCTTGTTCGCACGAGATCGGGATCTCGACCCCATGGCGCTCCAGCGCCTGCACCACACTGCAGTCCGCTGGCACGTCGAACACTTGGCCGCTGCGGGCCAGCTTGACCGAAAAACTGCCATCGGCACGGGTGTCGGTAGGGGCGGCGGCAAAGTATTCGCGGTGCAGGCAGGTTTCCTGCCAGCCCTGGCTCTTGGCGGTGTCGAGGATGTGTTGCATGAACCCGCCAGGGCCGCAGACGTAGAGGTGCGCGTCGTCACTGGGCGCAGCCAACACCCTGGCGGCGTCCAGCAGGGTTTCAGGTTCTTCATCGAAATGCAGGAAGACCCGGTCGGCATAAGGAGACTGGCGCAGGCGCTCGACAAAGGCCGCTCGGTCCCGGGCGCGGGCGCAGTAATGCAGCTCGAACACCCCACCATTCTGGGCCAGGTGCTCGGCCATGCACAGGATCGGCGTAATGCCGATGCCGCCGGCAAACAGCAGGCTGCGCCGGGCTTGCGGGGCGAGAGCGAACAGGTTGCGCGGTTCGCTGATGTGCAAGCGCATACCTGGCTGGATCAGCTCATGCAGGCTGCTCGAACCACCGCGGGACGCCGGATCCTTGAGCACGCCGATGAGGTAGCGGTGCCGCTCCTCGGGATGGTTGCACAGCGAGTACTGGCGAATCAGCCCGCCAGGCAAGTGCACATCGATATGGGCGCCGGCGGTGAAGGCCGGCAACAGCTGACCATCGACACGCATCAATTCGTAGCTGCAGATATCGAGGGCTTCGTTGTGTCGCGCCGCGACCTGGACTTCGATCATGACCGTTGCTCCACCTGTTGCGGTTGATGGCTGCTGGCGATCAACCCGGCCTGTGCTTCCCGTTCCCGTGCGATCCAGCGCTCCAGCACCCGGCGAGACTGTACGCCGCCCGCGTCGATGTTGAGTTTGAGCAAATTGCGTTGCGGATGGTCCAGCAGGTTGCGCTGCTGGCGTTCGAGCATTTCCAGGTCTTCGCTGAAAATCTTGCCCTGGCCTTCGCGAATGGACGCGGTGAGGGCGTCATCCTGTGGTTGGAAGTGCCGGGCCATGCCCCAGAAGTACCAGATCGACGTCTCGGTTTCCGGCGTGATGAAATCCACCACGATGCTCGACGCCTTGAATTGCGGCGCGGCGTGATAACCGCCGTTGCCGGCATGGGCCACGCCGACTTCGATCAGCACATGGCTGGGCGGGGTGAAGCGGCAGATCTGCCAGCGGTCCACCGGCACGTCGTCGGCCAGGTTGTTGCCGCGCAAGGCCATGCGCCAGAACGGCGGGGCCATGATGTTTTCCATGTGCCGGGCGGTGACCACTTCATCACCTTCGACCGTGGTCACCGGCGGCGCCTCGTCGATTTCCTTCTGGCCGATGCTCGAGGCGTGGACGTAGGTTTCGTGGGTCAGGTCCATCAGGTTGTCGATCATCAGGCGATAGTCGCACTGGATATGGAACAGGCCGCCACCGTAGGCCCACTCATCGTTTTCGGCCCATTCCAGGTGGTGGATCAGTGCCGGATCGGCCAGCGCCTGGTCACCGGGCCAGACCCAGATGAAGCCATACCGCTCCTGTACCGCAAAGGTCTTGTTGCAAGGGAAGCCTCGTACTCGTTGCCCCGGCATCTCGACGGTCTTGCCGTCGCCGCCCATCACCAAGCCGTGATAGCCGCACACCAGGTTGCCGTTTTCGACATAGCCCAAGGAGAGCGGGGCGCCGCGATGGGGGCAGAAGTCTTCCACCGCCGCGACCTTGCCTTCATGCCCCCGGTAAAAAACCATCTTCTCACCACAGATCTGACGACCCAGGGGCTTGTCGGCGATTTCATCGGGGGTGCAGGCAACGTACCAGGCATTTTTGGGGTACATGAGGGATCTCCAGGCGGATGTTGTTCTTGTCTGTGGATCCATTAACTCTCTTAACTAATTTATCTGTCAACATTTTTGCTGTGTTTACGGACAATTGGTTGAGTGGTGGATCCATTGAGGTGAAATGGATGTTCGTGTCACCCGCGGTAGATCGCCGGCCCCCGGGCTTCAATGAACCGCTGGATGTGCGCTATGGTTCGCAGAAGGAAATATTCCTCGGCTTGCTGGGCGGGCGCCTGATTGTCTCGCGGGCCTCCTGTGGCATAGCACGGAGTGATCCATGAAAAGCAAAGCGGTATTGACTGAGCAGGACGTTGCGCAATTGCTGGTGGCGGCCAAGGAGCTGGCTCACCAGCGTCAATGGGCGGTGTCGGTTTGTGTGGTGGACGACGGTGGTCATCCCCTGGGGCTGCTGCGCCTGGACGATGCCTCGCCGTTGTCGGCCTATATCGCCACCGAAAAAGCCCGCACGGCCGCCATGGGGCGGCGTGATAGCAAGGTTTTCGAAGACATGATCAATGGTGGTCGTTACGCGTTTCTCAGCGCTCCGCACCTGCAGGGGATGCTTGAAGGTGGGGTGAGCATTCGTCATGACGGGCAGTGCATTGGTGCCATCGGGGTGTCAGGGGTCAAGGCTGAGCAGGATGCTGAATTGGCTCGTTTGGCGGTGGAGACGGTGTTGCCAGCGATCACTCCGGATGCCTGAGGTGGGATCGGCCGGTTTTGTTGACCGGGTACATATCCATTTTCGCGGTAACGGCGGCTTAGGGTTCCGCTCTTACAGCGGCTCACTTTTGAAGAGCGCAAAAGTAAGCAAAACGCTTTATGCCCCACCACTCGGCACCTCGCTTAGGCTCGGTGTGCCCTCACTCCGGCATTGCTCCGTGGGCCCGCCGCGAAGGGCCATCCATGGCCCAGCGCGGCTATCCCGGCATCCATGCCGGGATGCCCACTCCACAATGCCTGCGTTCGGCCATCGTGGTTAACGGGGCGTCCGAGATCAACGTCCACCACGAGGCGGCCTGATAGCCGACCTGGTTCTTGGTGGAGACCGCGTTTTTTCTGTGGGAGCAAAGCTTGCTCGCGATAGCGGTGGGTCAGTCACAGATGCATCTACAGACCGAACACCATCGTGAGCAGACCCGAATTCCACAAGGCCTGCACAAATCTTCCAGACACTCTCCTCATCAGCAGTTAATCTGCCAAGAGCACATTCACCAAGCAGGATAGGGCATGACGGCGCGCAACTGGATCGATCTCAAGCAGGACGCCACGTCCGGGATCGAGACCGTGCGCGCGCATTTCGAGGGGCATGCCTATGATCCCCATTGGCATGATGCCTATCTGGTGGGCGTGACCGAGCAGGGGGTGCAGCAGTTTCATTGCCGGCGCCAGCAGCACAACAGCACGCCGGGCAAAGTGTTCCTGCTCGAGCCCGGCGAGCTGCATGACGGCAATGCCCCCCACGACCACGGGTTTACCTACCGCACGTTGTACCTGGAGCCTCAATGGCTGGAGCGCGAATTGCGTTCCTTGTTCGACGTGGCGCCGGACAACGCCCAGTTGGGGTTTGCCGCGACCCTGACCGACGATGCGCGGCTGGCGAGTGCCACGGCCATGGCTTTCCAGAGCCTGCACGAGCAGGAGATTCGCATCGTGCGCCAGACGGCCCTCGATACGCTGTTGGCCAACCTGACCCAACACCTGCACTGGCGGGCGCGGATCAACCCGGATCCGCGGCTGCCATTGGTGGCGCAGCAGGCCCGGGATTATCTGCACAGTCACCTGAGCGAAGACATCGGCCTGGATGACCTGGCGCAGGTCACCGGCGTGGATCGTTTCCGTCTGACCCGTGCGTTCAAGGCGGCTTTTGGCCTGGCGCCCCATGCCTATCTGATCCAGTTGCGCCTGGCCCGCGCCCGGCGCCTGCTGGCGCGTGGCGAGAGTGCCGTGGCAGTGGCGGCCATGCTCGGTTTTGCCGACCAAAGCCACCTGGGCCGCTGGTTCCAGCGCGCCTATCGCCTGAGCCCGGCGGACTACCGCAAGCGCTGCTCAATTGTTCCAGACTGATCACGGCTTCATGGGGATGATCAAGCGATCGATCATTCACCGAGATGTTGCTCAATGGACCAGTTACTGCCGTTTGCCGTGTTCGCGTTTGTCGCCTCCATCACCCCGGGCCCGACCAATATCCTGGTGCTGAGCCATAGCTCGCGCTTCGGCTTGGCAACCACTGTGCCGATCATCCTCGGTGCCTGCACGGCAGCGGCCTTGCTGGTGCTTTTGGTCGGCACCGGGTTGGGGGACGTGCTGGCGCGCCATGCCACGATTCAGACGCTGCTCTCATGGGCGGGCATCGCCTGGTTGAGTTGGATGGCCTGGCAGATTTTCAGCGCCCCGGCCCAGGCCATCGACCCGGACCGGCCGGTCGAAGGCCCGCGGCTGGGTCTGGCGGGGGCTGCCGGTTTGCAGTTGGTGAACCCGAAAACCTGGATGATGGCGTTGGCGGTGGTCAGCGTCTTCGCGGGGACGGAGGCCGACCGCACCGTGCGGGTCCTCTGGCTGTCCTTGGCGTTCTTTGCCATTTCGATCCCGTGCATGACCGCCTGGGCCTACCTGGGCCGCGGCGCCGCCAGGTTCTGCCGTTCGGCCGTGGCGATGGGCCGATTCAATCGGGTCATGGCGGTGATGCTGCTGGTGTCGGCGTGGTTGACGCTGGTGGTCTGAGCGGCTGACAGAATTGTAACTTTTCTCTCGAAACCTCCAGGTTGCCGGCCGAGTCGGACCTTGTACCGCCCCTGTTTCCCGTCCCCACGCCATGTAAATACATCCCTACACGCCTCGCAACCCCTTGCAACGGTTGGATGATTTCAAAGAGCGCTTGTTTTCGAGAGCATCGCAGGCGCTTCTTCGCGCTCGAACAACCAATCAACTCCAAGGAAGGAGGTTTCTCATGTCTGCCCCAGAGACTCATATTGAATTTATCCAAGCCAGGCTACCCGCTTGGTTGAAACGAGCGTCCCGGGTTCACCAGGAACGCTTCAAGGTCCTTACCCAACAACTGCAGCGCGATAGCGATGCACTCAACGCACTGTTGGTTGATCTTCCTGTACCGCAGACCTTTACCTATGACGTGTTGGCCGCCCAACCGGAGGTGCAAGCCTGGGAAGTCGTGAGCGGCCCTGTCGATGGCACTCGTATTGCCGTCGACGCAGTGCGCCGGGCACGAGTCAAGCGCGCTCCATATACCCCTTCGCAATCACTGATCGAAGCGGCAATGCGCAACTATCCGCCTGCCGATGCCGCCACCGACAGCGATTTCGATAAAAAAGGCCAGCTTTTCATCCAAGGTAATCCGCAAGAGTTCTACCAGTGGGATGTCCCGGTGGACTCCGTGGTTTTGCCCACGACGCCGGCCGAGTTCGCGCGCATCTGTCGCCGCGCGAACGTGGGGGGCGCTTACCGCAAGGCACTTGAACGCAAATTGCCTCGCATCCGCAGCACGGTGCCTACTGTCGCGAGCGCCTACATGGCGTATGCCCGCAGCCTCCTGGCCCACGACGCTTACGAGGCGAAACTGGACGGGCGCCTCGATGATGTCGGCGAACGGCTGTTGGCCGATGCCGGCGTGCACCTTGAGAACAAGCCTGTTGTCCCTTTGGCCTGTGAGATCAAGTCGCTCGAATTTTTATCGGTGCCACTGTTCGGCGCCCGGGTGTATTGGGGTGTGAAAGGAGACGCCAATGGGGTGCGACCGATCGTCTTGCACATCCCTCATGATCCGGTTGCACCCGTGAGGCAGTTCCCCAGTTTACAAGCCATGTCGGCGGAACTGACCGCCAGAGTCCGCCAACGCAGCTATCGCCAGAGCCTGATGCGTTATTTCCCGCTGCGCTTGCAGGCCCAACTGGGTGAGGCCTTGCATGATCAAGTGGAATGGAGAGTAGAGCCTCACCCGAACTTGATCCAGGAGATTTATGGCCGGATCAGTGGCTGGCGCGATGGCGAGCGAGGCGAGGACGGCAGTCGTAGGCGCATTCGGATCCCTGTTCCGAGGGTGACCTGGAGCCTGAGGGATCTACGCGTTGACCCTTGGCATGCCTACTACCACGAATGGCGCGGCAATACCTTGGCAAATGCCGCAGCGCTGATGGTGCCGACCGAAGATCTCGACTGGCAGGCGCTGCTGGCTCGTCTTGCTTATTGGGAAGGTCTTGTCGAACGTTCGCTGATGCTCACCGCGGTCTTTTTTCCGTTCTTCGCCCCTATCGGAATGGCCGCTGCGGTAGTAGGGGGCGTTCGCCTGGTGTATGAAATTTTCGAGGGCATCCAGGCTTTCAACGAAGGCCATTCCCAGGAAGCCATCGAACATATCTTCAATGTACTGTTCGGGATTGCCCAAGGTGCTTATCTGGGATTCGTAGGCGCGGTCATCGAACCCATGCCGGTCAGTGACGGGAGCACGCGTCTGTGGAACGGCGATGTCGAGCCTTTCGCCGCACGGCGGCTGCCGCCAGTGGAGGCTGTGCAGGACGCCTGGGGTGTCTGGCGCACGGCAGACGACGCCTGGGTGCAAGTCGAGGAGCGTTATTTCGAGGTGCGTGGTGCGGGCGACAACCTGGCGCTGCGCCTGCCTGCCGGGCACCGAGGCGTGAGGCCGCCCTTGGAGTGGAGTCGTACCCGCGGCTGGCAGTGGGCGCATCGAAATCCCTTGCAACGAAGCAACTTGCAATTGCTGCACAATTTTGCCGAGACACCGAGCGAACTCGACGACAGTGCAATCCTTGCAGTGCAGCGACAGGTCGGCATCAGCGAGGCGCATTTGCGGCATCTGCAAGTCGAGGGACACCCGATGCCGGCGATCTTGTCCGATGCCTTGGCTGAAGCACGCAATTGGCGATGGGTGCGACATACCATTGAGCAATTGAACCTCGATAAGGCGCCAGGCCGGGTGCATTTTCGTACCCTGCAAATTTTGCTCGAACTGCCGGGTTGGCCTGAAGGGGTTGCAGTGCATTACAACGACGGAGAACAGCTTTACTCCCTGGGCAATGCAACCAGCAGGCGTAGCCTTCTGCTGAGCGAATCGGATCTGGAGGATGATACCTGGGCGAGCCGCATCCTGGCCGGCTTCAGCACGGATGAACAGGCTGCACTGTTGGGGCAAAACAGCTTCGGCCTGAGCGCGCTGGAGCGCAGCCGTCGGCTTGCCGGACTTTGGGCCCGGCAGTTGGAAAACAATACGAAACGGATCATTGCCGGTATGGCCCGCCCCACTGGGCTCGATCCGTTGGCAGCCCCCCTGGTGCGGGATTTTCCGGGCCTGCCAGAATCAATGGCCACTGAGCTTGCCAGCCAATCGGTGGGACAGGACCGTGTACGCCTGCGGGAAGGGCGCGTGAGTGCGGGCCTTGGTAGCCAGTGCGCCGAGGCGCTGCGTGAGCTGCGCCTCTCCCGTGCCTTGCGCGATCTGGAGCGCGGCGAAAGCAGTGCCGACCGGGATCGTATCGTCATGGGCCTGGTGGGGCGCACTCCCCAATTGCAGAGCCGGGTGCGACTGCGTCTGTTGTTGCGCGAAGCCCTGAGTCCAATCGAGGTGGGCGAGGCGGGGCCCTGGAAGATCATCCGCCAGGAAGACGAGCTGTACCGGCCCTTTGACGATGAAGGGAACGAACTCGCTGATGCATTGGGCCTGGAAGACGCGTTGCTCAGGGCGATGCCGGACGACGCACGGCAAGCGCTGGGCTTGAACATCTGGGAAGGGACGATGCTTCGGACCCGCTTGCTTGCCCAAGCCCTGGATGATCGGCAAGGGTTGCGTCCCTATTTGATGATGAGGCGCCTCGACACGAGCGGGGCTCGTCTGCAATGGATTAATGGACGCCTGGGTTATCCGGCCAGCGGACGTGGACGGCTCCCGCTGATGGCCTGGCGGCATGGGCTCTCGGAGCGTCTCGAGCAGCTATATCCTAGCTATGCGGGGCCTGATCTTGAGATGCTAAAAGATACCCTGGCCCAGCAGGCGAGGAGCCAGGGCGTCGAGTTGCAGAGCTTTGTCACTCGGCTGGAAAATGAATGGACGACGCTTGACAATGAGCTGCAGCAATGGGAGACGCATCAAGGGTTACATCACCCAGCCGAAGGCAGCGTCGATGTCGAGGTTCGGCTTTCACAGCGTAGGGCTGTGGCTGCGCAAATTCGTAGCGCCTGGCGGCGTGTGCCGGATCCCGGTAACGAAGGCAGCGACATGGCATTGCGCTTGGGGGGGCAAAACATTGGCCGTTTGCCGCCGATCAGTGTGGGTTTTGAACACATCGAAGAGTTGGTTCTGATAGACATGGGCCTGAGCGAAGACCCTTCGGACTTTTTGCGCCTGTTTCCCAATATCGATACGTTGCACCTGCAGGGTAATCAACTCACTGCAATCCCACTGGCTGCCGGCCAATTGCGTGGGCTGATGGAACTCTCATTGAGCGCAAACCCGCTCGCCCTGACCGCTGATGTATTCGCCCCTTTGCTCGGCCCCGATTTGGCTCCACAGCTGGAAATCCTGGACCTGTCCGGAATCCGTAGCAACACCGGGATGGCGGTCAGTGCTATCGGCCGTCTGGCCGAGCTTCCATCGTTGCGTGAGGTGTCCTGGAGCGACAACATCCATTTCACCGAGGAGCAATTGCGAGCCATCACCGCTTTACCTCAATTGAGTTCGTTGGATTTGTCGCGCTGCGGCCTGCGCCTGGATGAGGAGGGCAGTCAATTCCTGCGAAGCGCCACCGCCCTGGAGGACCTGAGCCTCAACGGCAATAATTGCAGGGATTTGCCAGACTTGCCTGAGCTTGTTGCACTCCGGGACCTGGAGCTGTCCGACACGGGGCTCACGCGGGTACCGGCGCTGGCGTTGGCGATGCTGTCGAGGCCATCGGCTGAAGAGGTCGACAGTATCGATCTCAGCAACAATAACATCACCGATATTCAGGACGACCTGCTGCCTGTTCTTGAGCGGCTGCAAGGGGGCAGCGTTGGCGTGTTGCTCGACGACAACCCGCTGCCCAGCGTACAAATAAACGCACTTCACCAGTGGGATAACGGAATTTTCAGATACACCATCGATGATTGGTTGTATATCAACCCAGGACTACGGAGCGCACTGGAAGCCGCCCGCGACGATGCCGTAAACCGTGAGTTCATCGACTGGTTTTCAGGGATGATGCGTGACTCGGATCGCCGTACGGCATTGGGCTTGACCTTCCAGGTTCGTACAAGGGGTGCCTTCATTCTGGAGCATTTCATCGGCTATCAAAACGCGAATGAGCCCCTATCAACGGCAGTTACCGATTTCGATCAGCGGATGACCGAACTGCGCGTGCGCCTGCGGGACCGAACCCTGGACAGGTTAAAACCGAATATCTGGGAGTTAGAACTGCACATGATGATGTTCGAGTCGGTTCTACGGGCTCGTCTGGCGCAGCAAAGTGTGCCGTTCGCAAGTTTCCTGGTGGACCAATACACTTATTGGACTCACGTGCAGATTGAGCGTTTTCCCGATGCGCTGGAGCGACAGCCCCATATGACCCGGGAACACTTCATCAACTGGCTCAGCGATGCACAGGACACCTTCAATAACAACGATCAAAATCCTCGGGTCGGGGAAATGATCTGGCGGCCTTATCTCGGGATCATGTCCGAGGCTTGGGCCGAAGGTCTGGAGGCCTGGGCGGGGGTAGACGAAACGATTATCGATGCCTACAGCGAGTCCGTGAACCCGTCCAGTTGGCCCCAGGTGCTGCTGGATAACCTTGCACGACCGGATGCCGACCTGCCTAGTGCATGGGAGCCAGTCACACAAGGCGATCAGCACGTCTGGCGCCGCACGCCGCTCGAACCGGTGGCGGATGTAGAGTGGACCGCTGGTCAACCGGTGACCCTGACCGAAGACCAGCTACGACGAACCATGGCTATCTACCGTTCGGTCAGAAGTCAGCAAATCGAGGCCCAGGTACGGCGAATAACAGCAGACCTGGTCAACCCTTGGTGGCCGCTGCGACCGCGCTAGTCTCTCACACGCATAAGATGAAGAGGCCCGCCGCGGCGGGTCTCTTCGCATGTGTTATCCCGCGCCAGGCGTCGCCGACTTGAAAACCAATGCTTTCAACCCGCAAGCCATATCGGCGTCAGGAAACTCCGGCGGATTGTCCAGGCGCGCTTCGAACACCAGCCCGGGCGCTTCGCGGGTAACGCCGTCGATGAGGAAGTCCGGGCCGGTGGCCGGGTCGTTGCTGCAAGCCAGCACCGTGCCGTGGGTGGCCAACAGTTCCGGCAGGCGGCGCAATACCCGCTGGTAATCCTTGGTCAGCAGGAAGCTGCCTTTCTGGAAGGTCGGCGGATCGATGATCACCAGGTCGTACGGGCCACTGTTGATCACCTTGCCCCAGGACTTGAACAAGTCGTGGCCGAGGAAACTCACCTGGCTCAGGTCGTGGCCGTTCAGTCGATGGTTGTCGCGGCCTCGGCTCAGGGCTGCGCGGGACATGTCCAGATTGACCACATGCTGCGCGCCGCCAGCGATGGCCGCCACCGAGAAGCCGCAGGTGTAGGCGAACAGGTTCAGTACCCGTTTGCCCTCGGCGTTGGCCCGGACCCAGTCGCGGCCATAACGCATGTCGAGGAACAGGCCGTTGTTCTGCTTTTTGCCCAGGTCGATCCGGTAGCGCAGGCCACCTTCGGTCAAGGTCCATTCGTCAATGGGCTCGCCCACCAGCCATTGGGTGAGGCTTTGCGGCAGGTAGCGGTGCTGCACCGCCAGTGTATGGGCCTTGCTGTGTTGCCAGGCCGGCGACGTAGTGAGAGCCAGCAGTGTCGCGATCAAATCGTCCAGGTGCGTGGGTTCCGGCTCCTTGAACAGCGAGACCAGCACCACCCCTTGCAACCAGTCAACCGTGATCTGCTCCAGGCCTGGCCAGCAGCGTCCGCGGCCATGGAACAGGCGCCGGGTTTCTTCCGGCACCGATTCCAGGGCGGTCAGCAAATGGTCGTGAAGGGTTTGAAGGACTACGCAATTCATTCAGGCAACGCCAGGGATTCGAAAGGCCGGCATTTTAACCACAGGTGAACCCGACGCAATCCCTGTGGCGAGGGAGCTTGCTCCCGCTATGCGGCATCGTAGGAGCTGTCGAGTGTAACGAGGCTGCGATCTTGTTCCAGGCAGTTGAGTCGCAAGCAAACGAGCAAAAGATCGCAGCCTTCGGCAGCTCCTACAGAGCCAGCAGGAACAAGGTGCCACCTAACCGCCGCTGGTAGCCAAAATACTGGCAACCTGTTGCGGCTGGCAATTGAGATAGGCCGAACGCTTGAGCCAACCCGGGTCCGGGTACCAGGAAAACATGAATTGACCGCCCTTGAGCTTGTCGATCACCTGGCGCGCCACCTGGGGGCGTACGGCAGGGCAGCCCTGGCTGCGCCCGATGCGTCCCTGGCGCACGCTCCACAACGGGTTCACGTAGTCGGCGGCATGGATCACGATTGCCCGATCACGGGCCTGGTCATTGAAACCCGGCTCCAGGCCGTCCATGCGTAGCGAATAGCCGTGGGCACCCTGGTAGCTTTCCTGGGTGCGAAACAGGCCCAGGCTGGACTGGTAGCTGCCCAGGCGATTGGAAAATTGTGTCGCGAAGTTTTCCCCGGACTTTTGTCCATGGGCCACCAGATCGCGCAACACCAGCTTTTTCTGGCGCAGGTCGAAGATCCACAGGCGACGGGCGGTGGAGGGTTGCGAGTAGTCGATGACCGCCAGGTGACGGGCTGGGTTGGCACCGTTGGCGACCGCACATTGCATGGCGCTCAAGGCACTTTTGAGCGCCAGGGGATTGAGTTCCGGCGCTGCGTAGGCGAGGCTGTGGTAGAGCGTTTTCGAATTCGCCTTTTTTTCCGCCAGCGCCGGGCTGCAAATGACGCCCAGGCCCAGCATGACCAGACAGAATCGGCGCAAAAAGCCCTGTACAGGCGAAGCGTTTCCAGCGTGGTGTTCGTTAGCGGCATCCCGTCCGATTTTGATTGTTTGCATGATGGCGGGTCGTACCTGTCGCAAAATTCACCGTCAACGAGACGGCCATGGATTGGAGTAAAGCAGTTGTTCAAAAAGTCCGCATGTTACCTGAGCCTTTTATTGCTCACTGCGCCATTGGTCGCGACAGCCGAAGACAGCGATCCGGCATTCGTGCAGACCACACTGGCGCAACTGGCGGTCGCGTGCCCGGACGTCGCGGCGGGCGTCGACTTTCCGACGCTGCTCGACTTGCAGGCGTTCTATCAGCAAAACGCAGGCCAGGAAATCTGGTCGGACGACGAACGACGGGGGGCGTTGCAGTTCCAGTTGCAACAATTGGCCGATGACGGCCTGGATCCAACACGCTATGGCCTGCCGGTCGAGGGGGCAGCCCAGGGCGCTCACTGCGTCGACATCGCCATCAGCCAGCGCTACCTGCAAGCCTTGCATGACCTGCGTTTCGGCTACCTGCCCCAAGCCCGGCTGGAGCCGGTATGGAAGGCCAACCCGCCACCGCAGGATCATCAGGCCGTGGTGCTGGCCATCGCCGGCCTCGGCCTGCGGGACGTCGCCGCTGCTTTTGAACAGGCCCGCCCGAACCTGGACCTTTATCGCAACCTGCGTGGCCTCTATGCCCGGCTGCGGCAACAGCCTCTATCCGACTGGCAACCCGTGCCGAGCGGACCGCTGCTACAACCGGACAAGCAGGACGCCCGCGTACCCGCCCTGGCCCAGCGACTGTTCAGCGAGGGCTACCTGAGTACACCGCCGCTGCTGACCGATGAGCACTACAGCCCCACACTGGTGGACGCGATGAAAAGCTTCCAGACCCAGCATTCGCTGCAGGCCGATGGCGTGGTGGGACCGTGGACCGTGACCGAGCTGAACGTCAGCCCGGCCACGCGTCGCGAGCAGTTGCGCATCAATCTGGAACGCATGCGCTGGCTGGCCCAGGACGTGGAGAACGATAGTGTCCTGGTCAACGTGGCGGCGGCCCAGTTGACGGTTTATCGAGGCGGCGCGCCAGTCTGGCAAACCCGCACCCAGGTGGGCCGAGCGCAACGGCAGACACCGTTGCTCAAATCCCATGTCACCCGGCTGACGCTCAACCCGACCTGGACCATTCCGCCGACCATCATGCGTGAAGACAAACTGCCCGAGATTCGCCGCGATCCGGAGTTTCTCGCCCGTCATAACCTGCGGATCCTCGACAGTGAAGGCCTGCCGTTGCTGGCAGAGGATATCGACTGGGAGCACCCGGGCAACGTCATGCTGCGCCAGGATCCAGGTCCGAAGAACCCGTTGGGCAAAATGGCGATCCGCTTTCCCAATCCGTTCTCGGTGTACCTGCATGACACCCCGAGCCAGGCGCTGTTCAGCAAAGGCCCGCGAGCCTTCAGTTCAGGCTGCGTGCGGATCGAGCAAGTGATGAGCTTGCGCGACCTGCTGGTAAGCCCGGCCGAACGCGCGCGTACCGATACGCTGCTGGCCACCGAGACGACCCATGAATTCCGGTTGGCCCGGCCCGTGCCGATCCTGCTGGGGTACTGGACAGCACAAGCGGACAGCCAGGGCCAGCCGTTGTACATCCCGGATATCTATGCTCGTGACGCGACACTGTCTGCTGCCCGGGGTCGAGCACTCTGAGGTCACGCGCAGGCGGTGGCGGCGTGTGTGGTCTCGTCGAGCGTCGTGAACAGCCGCTGGCCGATAACGCTAGCGGCCTGCAAATGCTGGTGCGGATCGACGGTTTCCGATTCGAGCAAACGTTGGGAGCTCACCACGCGGGCGCCGCAGTAATCGAAAATGCCATGGTCGATCTGCGTGGTCATCGCCTCGCCGTAACCGTGGCGCTGGAAGCTGTCGGCATCGGCGCCACCGACCGCCACCAGGTGCACCCGCAAGTGCTGCAGTTGTTGGACAAACGGCTTGTCGAGGCTGAAATCGAATGCCCAGCCGTTGGAAAACACCCGGTCGATCCAGCCCTTGAGCAGCGCCGGCATGGACCACCAGTAAATCGGATAGACCAGCACCAACGTATCGGCACGATCAATCCTGGCTTGTTCGGCCAGCACATCCGCGGGCGGCAAGGCTTCGCGGTGGTGAACGGCATGGTCGGCGAAGCTGAAGCGCGGATCGAAGCCTTCGGCGGCCAGGTCGGCGATCTCGAACGTATCGGCGGGGTTGGCGCGGGTGATGCCCTCGGCGATTTTTCCGGCCAGGCTGTGGGTGAGGGAACGAGGGTCGTGGTGAGCCACAACGATCAATGCATGCATGGCGAAACTCCTTCTGGTCACGCAGTCTGGAAGACAGGTATGCTGGGTTAAGTTACGGTTAGTAAGTTACGGTTGGTAAAGTTAGCATGTCAAGCACTGACGAACATCCGCAGTCTTCACCTCGTCGTCGTTTATCCCGGCATGACCGGCAGCGACAATTGCTGGATGTCGCCTGGCGACTGGTGAGGGAGGAGGGCAGCGACGCCCTGACATTGGCTCGGCTGGCGGATCAGGCGGGGGTGACCAAGCCGATCGTCTACGACCACTTCATCACCCGGTCCGGGTTGCTGGCGGCGCTGTACCAGGATTTCGACGCCCGCCAGACCGCGTTGATGGACGCGGCCCTGGACGCCAGCGACGCGACCCTGCAAAGCCGGGCGGCGGTGATTGCTTCTTCCTACGTCGAGTGCGTGCTGTTGCAAGGTCGGGAGATTCCCGGGGTGATCGCGGCATTGACCAGCTCGCCGGAACTGGAACGCATCAAGCGCGAATACGAGGGGATTTTCCTCGACAAGTGCCGCGCCGTGCTGGAACCGTTCGCCGGCACGAAAGGCATCGCCCAGGCCGGTTTGCGGGCGATGCTGGGAGCGGCGGAGGCCCTGTCCAACGCCGCTGCCACCGGGGAGATCAGCGCTGGCGAGGCGAAGGAAGAGCTTCTTGTCAGTATCGTTGCGATGGTGAACAGGACCGTCGACACCCTTTCAAGCTGAACCACCGCCATCGCGAGCTCACCACTTACCTCTGTGGGAGCGAGCTCGCTCGCGATGGCGGCGGCACATCCGGCATCTTTGCCCACTGACCGACTGATATCGAGAGCAAGCCCTTCCTGAGGGCGGGCTGCACTTTTATGAAGCCGCAGGCGGGGTGATCGCACCATCGCAAGGCAGTTGGCGATGCTTGCGCAGCGGAGGTGGGCGCCGGTTGGCTTGCGGTGACTGAGCTGGCCTCTTCGCGGGCAAGCCCGCTCCCACAGGGGATTGTGGGTGAACGGGAGGGCGTGAATAAGGGGGGACGCAGGTTTGGCACGCTCGCTGCAAGAGGCTATCCAGGCCCACCGCGAACACAGTCGAGTGGGCAGCCCCGTCGGTCAACGAAGATCGAGTGCCAGCAGGCCGGGGGACAACGGTAGGTCAGGGCGCAGTCGCCGGGCCGATACCGCACAGAACAGGCAAAGACGCCTGGAACCGCAAGGTTTCAGGCGTCTTTTTTTTGCTTTCAAAATCGTGATGGGCTTTTGTCGGGTGCTTTTTATGAATTCCAACGTTGCTTCTCTGAACAAGCTGCAAACGCTGATCGTGATCGGCAATGGCATGGTCGGCCATCACTGTGTCGAGCAACTGATCGAGCGCGGTGCCCTCAATCATTACCGTGTGCATGTGTTCAGCGAAGAGCCGATGCGTGCCTACGACCGTGTGCACCTGTCCGAGTACTTCTCGGGTCGCGATGCCGAGTCCCTGGCCCTTGGCGAAGCGTCGTTGTACCAGACTCCCGGCGTGACGTTGCACCTGGGTGTGCCGGTGCTGGAAATCGACCGTGACGCGCATCAGGTGGTGACCGCCCATGATCGCCTTCACTACGACAAACTGGTGCTCGCCACCGGTTCCTACCCGTTCGTGCCACCGATTGAAGGCGCCGAAGGCGATTCGTGCCTGGTCTATCGCACCCTGGAAGACTTGGACGCGATCCGCGCTGCTGCCAGCAATGCCCGTCGTGGCGTGGTGGTCGGTGGCGGCCTGCTGGGCCTGGAAGCGGCCAACGCCCTGAAGACCCTGGGCCTTGAAGCCCATGTGGTGGAATTCGCCCCCCGGCTGATGCCGGTGCAACTGGATATCCAGGGAGGCTTGGCCCTCAAGGCCCGTATCGAGAAGCTGGGCGTCGGCGTGCACCTGTCCAAGGGCACTCAGTCCATCAGCGCCGGTGAACAGTACCGTTATCGGATGAACTTCGGCGACGACGATTTCCTGGAAACCGACCTCATCGTGTTTTCCGCCGGTATCCGTGCCCAGGATGCCTTGGCTCGTCAGTGCGACCTGCAGATCGGCCCGCGCGGTGGCGTGGTGATCGACGACCATTGCCAGAGCAGCGACCCAGACATCTACGCCATCGGCGAATGCGCGGCCTGGAACGGCAGCATTTTCGGCTTGGTCGCCCCGGGTTACCAAATGGCCCGCAATGTCGCGGCCCGGCTGTGCGGCGAAAGCGCTGAAGCCTTCACCGGCGCCGACATGTCGACCAAGCTCAAGTTGCTCGGTGTGGACGTTGGCTCCATCGGCGACGCCCATGGCAACACCCCGGGGTCGCGCAGCTTCCAATTCATCGACGAAACCAGCGCCAGCTACCGGCGACTGGTGGTGGACGCCGATGGCAAACGCGTGATCGGCGCGGTGCTGGTGGGCGACAACAGCTACTACGACACCTTGCTGCAATACATGCAGAACGGTATCGCCTTGCCCAAGGACGCTGCCAGCCTGATCCTGCCCTCGTCCGCAGGCGCCCCGACCCTGGGCCCGGCGGCGTTGCCCGAAACCGCCACCCTCTGCTCGTGCCACAACGTCACCAAGGGCTCGATCTGCTCGGCCATCGACGGTGGCTGCACTGATCTGGGCCAGCTCAAATGCGACACCAAGGCCGGTACCGGGTGTGGTGGTTGCGCGGCCCTGGTCAAGCAAGTGTTCGAGCATGAGTTGACTGCCCGCGGCGTCAGCGTCGACAAGAGCCTGTGCGAACATTTCGCCTACACCCGCCAGGAGTTGTATGCGCTGGTGCGGGTGGAAGGCATCATCAGCTTCGACGAACTGCTGGCCAAGCACGGTCGTGGTCACACCGGTTGCGACCTGTGCAAGCCGGCGGTGGGCTCGATCCTGGCGTCGTGCTGGAACCAGCCGATCATGGACCCGTCCCTGGTGCCGTTGCAGGACACCAACGACACCTTCATGGCGAACATGCAGAAAAACGGCACCTACTCGGTGGTACCGCGTATCGCCGGTGGGGAAATCACCGCCGACAAGCTGATCGCCATCGGCGTGGTCGCCAAGAAATACGACCTCTACACCAAGATCACTGGCGGCCAGCGTATCGACCTGTTCGGCGCCCAGTTGCACCAGTTGCCGGACATCTGGGCCGAACTGATCGAAGCCGGTTTCGAAACCGGGCATGCCTACGGCAAATCCACGCGCACGGTGAAATCCTGCGTGGGCAGCACCTGGTGCCGCTACGGCGTGCAGGACAGCGTGCAGATGGCCCTGACCATCGAGGATCGCTACAAAGGCCTGCGCTCGCCGCACAAGCTCAAGTTCGCGGTGTCCGGTTGCACCCGCGAGTGCGCCGAGGCCCAGAGCAAGGACGTCGGCGTGATCGCCACCGAGAAGGGCTGGAACCTCTATGTGGCTGGCAACGGCGGCATGCGCCCGCGTCACGCCGAGCTGTTCGCCACGGACCTGGATGACGCCACGCTGATCCGCTACATCGACCGCTTCCTGATGTTCTACATCCGTACCGCCGACAAACTGCAACGGACCTCGGTCTGGCGCGAAAGCCTGGAAGGCGGCCTGGACTACCTCAAGGACGTGATCATCCACGACAGCCTGGGCCTGGGCGCCGAGCTCGAAGCCCAGATGCAACTGGTGGTCGACCGCTACGAATGCGAATGGGCCAATGCCCTCAAGGATCCGGACAAACTCAAGCGTTTCCGCACCTTCGTCAACGATGGGCGCGGCGATCCGGATGTTCATTTCGTCAGGGAACGCGGCCAGCGCCGGCCGGTTCACGCCCACGAACTCCACCTGATTCCCGTTACCGAGGAGGTGCTCTGATGAGCCAGTCAAACGTCGTTCGTATTCCCGCCCGCAATGTCGCCCAGGAACCGGCGCAATGGCGTGCCCTGTGCAGCCGCGACGACCTGGTGCCCAACTCTGGCGTGGTCGCCTGGCACGACGGCAGCCAAGTGGCGTTGCTGTACCTGCCCGAGCATCAGGACAAGCCGCTGTACGCCATCGACAACCGCGACCCCAAGTCGGGTGCGAACGTCATCGGCCGCGGTCTGTTGGGCAGCATCAAGGGTGACCTGGTGATTGCCTCGCCGATGTACAAGCAACATTTCCGCCTGGAAGACGGCCATTGCCTGGAATACCCGGAACAAAGCCTGCGGGTATGGCCGGTGCGGCTCAACGGCGATGTGGTGGAGATTGGCGAAGACTGATCTGCGCAATCGCTGCGTTCGTGGTGTTGTAGTGGTGCTTTTGTGGCGAGGGAGCTTGCTCCCGCTGGGCTGCGGAGCGGCCCCAAGCTTTTGCGGACGCTGCGCAACCGAGCGGGAGCAAGCTCTGGCCACAACAGCGGGTCAGATTTTATTGAAATTTGGGGATGAACAATGAAAACCGCCGCCCAACTGGTAAGACTCAAGAGCGTGCAGAACCAGCAGGTCCACAGCATCGCACCGGAGCAGACGGTGCTCGAAGCGCTACAGATCATGGCCGAGAAAAATGTCGGTGCGCTGCCGGTGATCGAGGACGGCCAGGTGGTGGGTGTGTTCAGCGAGCGGGACTACGCGCGCAAGATGGTGCTCAAGGGGCGTTCATCGGTGGGGACGACGGTGCGCACCATCATGAGCGCGCCAGTGATCACCGCCGACAGCCAGCAAAGCATCGACCGTTGCATGGAAGTCATGACCGACAGCCACTTGCGGCACCTGCCGGTGCTGGATAACGGGCAGTTGATCGGCCTGCTGTCCATTGGTGACCTGGTGAAAGAGGCGATTGTCGAGCAGGCGGATTTGATCCGGCAGTTGGAGCACTACATTCGCGGGCATTGAACCCATAGGGAGTTTATCTGTGGGAGCAAGGCTTGCCCGCGATGCAGACAACGCGGTCCTTGGTGAACCGAGGCGCCTGCATCGCGGGCAAGCCTTGCTCCCACAGTTCAGCCCAACATCAGCAATTGCCGGATCAGATTCGGCGTACTGCCGGTCCAGCGCTTGAACGAGCGACGAAAGTTCGCCGTATCGTTGAAGCGCAGGTACTGCGCCACTTCCTCGTTGCTGAAGCCCTTGACCTGATACAGATACAAGGCCACGTGGGTGTGCACCCGATCCACCTGTTGCTGGAACCCGGTGTGGTGCTTGTGCAACTTGCGCTTGAGGGTTGCCGGGCTCATGGCGAAGGCTTGGGCGGTCTGTTCCAGGCTGGGCGTCTGCTGCACATGAGCGTGCAGATAGTCGTAGAGGCAATCCAGGAAGCTTGAAGCGAAGCCCAGTTGATCGAGCTGTTCCCGGGCTTCGATCCGCGCCACCTGGCCGGCGGTGGCCGAGACGTTGGGCCAGGGCTGGGCGAGGCAGTGGCGGGGCAGGCGCATCAGGTCCAGGGGGCGGTCGAACTGGGTGTGCTCACCCAGGTGCACCCAATATTGCTCGACGTAGCGCGGTTCGCTGTGGCGAAAGCTGCACTGCCAGGGCAGGCGTTCGCCGCTGAGCCAGGCGCTCATCGCCACCATCGAGGTCATGCTCGCCTCCAGTACGAAGCGCCATTGTTCATCGGCGCCGCAACTATCCAGCCAATGGACATAGGCATAGTGCTCGTCCAACAGCAGCCTCGGGGCGGCCAACGGGCTGAGCAGCGCCTGCTGGTCGATCAGGGTTTGCAGGGCTTGATGCAGATTCTGCGCGTGGCGCAAGGCGTGGCTCGCTGGCCCGTAGTGCCCCGGCAACAGCCGCTGGCCAAACAGGAAACTGCTGTCGCTGGCATCCAGCAGGCGTCGGCTATTGTCGATCAGGCCGAGGAACTGCTGCGGGCTGATGCGGCTCTGTCCGGCGAGGATATCGTCGTGAAACAACCCGGTGCCGCGCAGCAGGCGATGGCTGTCGATGTCCCGCGACAGCGCCAGGTCGATCAGCGCGGCAGGCTGATAGTGCCCCGGAATGAAGCGGCTGTCGGTTTCGTACCAGCACGTCTTGAGCGTCATGCGCTTTTCGCCAACGTGGTCCGGGACTGGGCCAATGCCAGGTTCAGGCGCTTGAGCAAGGCCTCGGGGGACTCGTCGAACGCCATCACCACCGCCGTGCTGGCGACCAGTTGCAACCGTTCGCTGTGTTGCCGGGTCTTGTGGGCCAGGCTGCGCACCGCAATTTCCAGCTCCAGGGCCAGGCGCCGGGCCTGGCTCTCGCCGGTGTCGGGCAGCAGCACCACGAAGCGATCACCGGCCAGGCGGCACAGCAGATCCTGGCGCCGCAGGTTCAATACCAGCAACTGGCTGACAGCCTGCAACACCGCATCGCCTTCGCCGTGGCCGAAGCGCTGGTTGATGGCGGTGAAGTTGTCCAGGTCCAGGGCTAGCAGCGACAAGGGTTGCTGGCGGCGTCGACTGTCTTCCAGGCTGGCGGACAGTTCGTGCTTGAGAAAGTCGGCGCCCCCCAACGGCGTGAGTTTGTCGAACAGGCGATGCTCACGGAACAGCCGCTCGCGCTTCTCCATCTGCCCGTTGATTGCCAGTTGCTCCCGGTGCCAGTGATAGATGCCTAGGGTCAGCAGGATCATGCCCACCGGCATCGGCCCGGATTCGAGCCAGTGGTCCCAGGTGATGCTGTCGGGCAGGCGGATGAATTCATCGAGGCTGTCGATCCACCAGGAAAAGAAGATGCAGCCCAGGCCCAGGATCAGGTAGTTGGTGACCCGTCCGGCCGGGCGGCTTTTCAGCACCAGCCCCAACCAGACCAGCGCCAGCAGCGCCGAGCCACCTTCGCCGAGGATGTCCAGCCAGACCCATTCGGCAACGGGTTTGAGTTCGCCGCAGGCCAGGTGCAGGATCAACCCGAGGTTGGCCGCCAGCAGGAACAGGGCGAGTTTGAGGCGGTGCGGGCGCAGCACGGAGAACATGACCGGAATCCTTTGCCAGAAGCGGAATGCGGCCCAGCACAGCAGATGAATGTGACAGTGCGGTGACGGCGGGTGACGGGGTGGGGGAGGTCGAATCAGCTCATCCATTGTCTGAACTTTTCATTCATGACATCGCCACCTATCTCATTGTGGCGAGGGGATTTTGTGGGAGCAAAGCTTGCTCGCGATGAAGACGATGCGGTTTTTCAGGGAATCGAGGCGCCTGCATCGCGAGCAAGCTTTGCTCCCACAGAGGTGATTCCTTCGCCCTTCAGATTCCCTGAGCCTGTAAAACAGGTCATTTCAGCTCATTCCGGCTCGCCAGCCCCCCTAAATCAACCGATTGCAGCCTCTCCAGCCAAACCCTGTCACAGAACCGTCATCCCCCACCCCTAGCGTGCCCTCCCAGTTGCCGGGCCATTGCCTGGCGGATTTCCGGATTCCTGGGGAGGACCACCATGTATCACCGCACAAGCACTGCCGGGCTCGTCGGTTTCACTGTTACCGCGTTGGCGATGGCCATTGCCAGTGAGCGACTGAGCGCCGCCGAGCAGGCGGTCACAGAACACGTTGAAGTGGTCGGCCAGGCGGCCAGCATCGATCAGGCCCTCAAGGAACAGCGCAGCGCTGACAGCATCAAGAGCGTGGTGCATGCCGATGGCGTTGCGCAGTTGCCGGATGAAAACGTCGCCGAAGCGGTGCAGCGCCTGCCCGGTGTCAGCGTCGAGCGCGACCAGGGCGAAGGCCGGTTTGTCAGCGTGCGCGGCCTGGGACCGGACCTCAACAGCGTGACCATCAACGGTACCCTGGTGCCAGCCCCGGAGAGCGAACGCCGGGCCGTTGCCCTGGATGTGCTGCCCTCGGAGCTGGTGCAATCGTTGTCGGTGATCAAGACCCTGACGCCGGACATGGACGCCAATTCCCTGGGTGGCACGGTGGACGTCAAAAGCCTCTCGGCCTTCGACCATAAGGGCCTGTTCTACACCGGCAGCAGCGAAGCCAGCTATGACAAGAACACCCGTCAGACCAGCCCGAAATTCTCCGGCGCCATCAGCGACCGTTTCAGCCTCGGCGACGGCATCGACAACTTCGGCGTGGCCGCGGCGCTGAGCTGGCAGAAGCGTGACTTCGGTTCGGACAACGTCGAAACCGGCGGTGCCTGGGATTTCGAGCAAGGCTCGCGCCTCGAAGAGTTCGAGCAGCGCGACTACGACATCCGTCGCGAGCGGGCCGGTGGCGGGTTGAACTTCGACTACAAGCCCGATGACTTCAGCAGCTATTACCTGCGCACGCTGTACAGCCGCTACAAGGACAGCGAAACCCGCAACGCCGCCAGTATTGCCTTTGAAGACCCACAAGCGGCAGGCGAGTTGGGCGATGCCGAGGGCGAGCGCAAACTCAAGCAACGTGAAGAAACCCAGGAAATCCAATCCTACGTACTCGGTGGCGAACGCCTGTTCGGGCTCTGGACCCTGAGTGGCCAGGGTGGCTATAGCCAATCCAGCGAAGACAGCCCCGGCCACATTGCCGGGGCCACCTTCAAAGGCATCGATGGTTTCAACGGTGGTTTCTACGACAACGACAAGCCGCGGCCGATCATCGGCTCGGGGTTCTACGATCCGGCCAACTTCAGCCTCGACAAGGTGGACTGGGAAGAACAGAAGACCACCGACACCGAGAAAAACCTGCGCCTGGATCTGGCCCGGGACTACGATTTCAGCGGCTATGCATCCCAAGTCAAATTCGGCGGAAAAGTCAGCCGGCGGGACAAGGACAACGACCTCAATGCCTGGGTCTACGAGGACTTTGACGACCTGGGTTTCACCGACGAGCAGTTGAACCTCGGGCAGTTCCAGAAAGGCGACGTGGACTATCGCCTCGGCCGCTTCGGCCCGGGCATCAGCGCCGACGCGATCAAGCAGTTGCTCGGCGGTCTGAATCGCGATGAGTTTTTCGACGAGCAGGAGTCGCGAGTCAACGACTTCAAGATGAGCGAGGACATCAACGCCGGATACCTGATGAACACCGTCGATATCGATGACTGGCGCTTCATCGCCGGCATGCGCTACGAAGGCACCGAGTTCGAAGCCAAGGGCACCGGCGCCACCGACGGCGTATTCACCGATACCGAGACCCGGCGCAAGTATCACCACTGGTTGCCGGGCCTGCACGCGCGCTATCAACTGGACAAGAACACCCAGGTGCGTGCGGCGTGGACCAAATCCGTGGTGCGTCCGACCTTCGGGCAATTGGCGCCGGGTTTTGTCATCGACGATGACGAGGCCACGTTCGGCAACCCGGACCTCAAGCCGCTGGAGTCGAGCAACCTGGACCTGGGCATCGAGCATTTCATGGGCCACGCCGGCACCGTCTCGGCCTTCGTGTTCTACAAGGACATCAAGAACTTCGTCTACAACACCGACCTGGCCGGCACGGGTGCCTGGACCGATTTCTCAGAAGCCCACAGCTACGCCAACGGCGACAGCGCCAAGCTGTATGGCCTGGAATTGGCCTACTCGCAAAAATTCGACTGGCTGCCAGCCCCTTGGAACGGCCTGCTGCTTGGCGCCAACACCACCTTCAGCCGTTCGGACGCCGAGATCGAGGGCTTCGACCAGGCCAGTGGTACCCAGCGCAAACGCAGCATCGACTTGCCGAACCAGTCGGACACGGTCGGCAACCTGATGTTGGGTTGGGAAAACGACAAGCTGAGCCTGCGGCTGTCGGCCAACTACAAGTCAGCGTACCTGTTCGAGCTGGCGTCCATCAGCGACCGCGACCACGACTTGCACGTCGACGCCCAGACCTTCGTCGACTTCAGCGCGCGCTATTCGCTGACCAAGAACCTGCAAGTCAGCCTGGAGGCCCAGAACCTCACCGACGAGTCGTATTTCGTCTACACCGGTCACCGCGCCTACAACGGCCAGTACGAAGAGTACGGCCCGACCTACAAGCTGGGGCTGACCTTTACCCATTTCTGAATCGCGAGCCTGATCACTTGTGGCAAGAGGATTTGGCTTTGCTCCCACAGATGAATTCCCTGGCAATAGAAGTGGGCCACAAGCCCGTTTGAGTCTGACTGAACGACAAGGATTTTCCCGTTGAACACGATGTTTTTCTTACCTAAGCGCTACCTGTTGGCGATGGCGATCAGCCTGGCATCAGCCGCCGCCCTGGCGGCTGCCCCAGCGCCCAAGCTAAAACTGCAACCCTGGTCTCAAGCCGAGCCACTGGCGATCAACGCCCTGGCATTCCTGCCTGGCCCTTCGACGACCGAGCGGCTGGCCAGCGCCCGCGAGGGCTTGTTCTTGCTCGATGCCCAGGGTCGCGAACTGACGCGCCTGAAGGGCACCTTCGAAGGTGTCGATAGCCGTGCCCAGGGCGCGAACGTGTTGGTCGCCAGCCTCGACAGCACGCGCCAGCAAGCCCTGGTCGTCAGCCTCGACCCACAAAACCGTCAGTGGGGCATGCCGGTGTACCTGCCCGCACGGGATTTCCCGGTCAACGGCCTGTGCCTTTATCGCGACGAGGCGAGCAACCTGTTTGTGTTTCTGGTTGGCGAGGAGGGTAAGGGCGAGCAATGGTTGGTGGGCAATGGCGAGCGCCTGAGCGACACCGCGCAACGGGTGCGCGGCCTGCCATTGCCGCCGGACGCCAAGACCTGTCAGGTGCAGGACAGCGCCAGTCAATTGTTCGTCAACGAGGAGCGGGTGGGTTGGTGGGCCTATTCGGCATCCTCAGAGGCCGAGACCGTGCGGGTGCCCGTGGCGATGCGCGCACCGTTCGGCGACCTCCAGCAAAGCGCCGGGGCCATGGCCGTGTTGCCGGGAAGCCTGTTGGGGCTGGACCCGGAAGCGGCGCAACTGCATGTGTATCAGCAGCAGGGAGAGGGGTGGAGTGCTAAAGCCAGTCTGCCGTTGGCGGGCCTGAAGGAGCCGGAAAACCTCGCGGCGCGGCTGACGAAAAGTGGCGTCGAGGTGCTGCTGCGCGACGATGACAACGGGCACCTGTACCAAGGCGAAATCAGCTGGAAACCCACGCCAGCGCCTTTGCCGCCGGTACTGCCCTCTGTGGCTGCCATCGTCCAGAGCGAACCGGTGGCCCGCCAGGGCGATGCCGCCGATGACCCGGCGATCTGGGTGCATCCGACGACGCCCGGGCTGAGCCGGGTGCTGGGCACCAACAAGAAGCAAGGCCTGCTGGCCTATGACCTGCAAGGCAAGTTGCTGCAGGAACTGGCGGTTGGACGCCTGAATAACGTCGATGTGCGGGCGAACTTCAAGCTGGGCACGCAAACCGTTGATCTGGCCGTGGCCAGCAACCGAGATCGCAACAGCTTGAGCCTGTTCAGCATCGACCGCGCCAGTGGCGAGTTGCGCGAAGCCGGTGAGATTGCAACGTCATTGAAGGAAATCTACGGCATCTGCCTGTTCCAGCCTGCCGAAGGCGAACTGTATGCCTTCGCCAACGGCAAGGACGGGCGCTTCGTGCAGTATCGCCTGAGCGCGCCGGACGGCGTGGTGAAAGGTCAGTTGGTGCGCCAGTTCAGCGTCGACAGCCAGCCCGAAGGTTGCGTCGCCGATGAGCAACGCCAACGCTTGTTTCTCGGTGAAGAGGACGTTGGCGTCTGGGCGGTGGATGCCCGGGCCGACCAACCGGCGACCTTGAACAGTGTGATCAAGGTTGGCCCGGCGTTGCACGCTGACGTCGAGGGCATGGCCTTGTACCAGGCCGAGGGCCGCGACTACCTGGTGATCTCCAGCCAGGGCAATGACAGCTACCTGGTGCTCGATGCCGAGCCTCCCTATGCCGTGCGCGGCGCTTTCCGGGTCGGTCTGAACGCTGCCGCAGGCATTGATGGTGCGTCGCAAACCGATGGCCTGGAGGTGACCTCGGTGAACCTCGGCGGGCTTTGGAGCCAGGGCATGCTGGTGGTCCAGGACGGCCGCAAACGCATGCCCGAGCAGACCCAGAACTTCAAGTTCGTGCCCTGGGCCGACGTGGCGAAAGCGCTGCGCCTGCCTTGAGCGACGCTGTCATCAACCGGTCACGAATATTTCATCGAATAACCGCCAGACAGGAGTTTCAACCATGCAAGCCACTCTGGAACACATGACGATCTGGGGCCTGATCAGTGACGCGAGTCTGTTGGTCAAGGCGGTCATGCTCACATTGCTGCTGGCCTCGCTATTGAGCTGGTACCTGATCATCCAGCGCAGCGCCGTGCTGCAACGCACCGAGCGCCAGCTCAACGGTTTCATGCAGCGCTTTCGCAGCAGCCAGGATCTGCTGCCCCTGTATCGGGAGCACGCACAGGTCCGTGAAGACGACGGTGGCGTCACGCCGATTTTCCAGGCGGGTGTGCTGGCCTTCACTCAGCTCAGCCAACCTTCAAGCACGCCGCAAGTGGTGCTTGAAGGCGTCGAGCGCGCGCTGCAAGTGGCGATCAGCGAACAGGAAATACAGCTGGAAAAAGGCCTGCAATTTCTCGCCACCGTCGGTTCGGTCAGCCCCTACATCGGTTTGTTTGGCACCGTCTGGGGGATCATGAATGCCTTTATCGGCCTGTCCCAGGTGCAACAGGCCAGCCTTTCCACTGTGGCGCCGGGCATTGCCGAAGCGTTGATCGCCACGGCCATCGGCTTGTTCGCGGCGATCCCGGCGGTGATTGCCTATAACCGTTTTGCCGCTCGCGGCCAGACCCTGCTGACCCGTTACTACGCCTTTGGCAACGAGCTGCAGGCGCGTCTGCACCTCAAGCTGCACGGTGCCCCGATGAACCTGGCCACGGCCGCTTGAGAGGAGAGGGCAGATGCTCGTCAAGCCACAACGCAAGCACGGTCCCAAGGCCGAAATGAACGTGGTGCCGTACATCGACGTGATGTTGGTGCTGCTGGTGATTTTCATGGTCACCGCACCGATGCTGACCCAGGGGGTGAAGATCGAACTGCCCAAGGTCGCCAGCGAAGCACTGGCCAGCGACAGTCGCCAGCAAATCCTCACGCTGTCGGTCAAGGCCGAGGGCGGTTACTACTGGAACCTGGGCGGTGAGCTGGACACCCGTCACCAGACCGACAGCGCCGTGGACCTGGAGCAGATGCGCGCCAAGGTGGCGCAGGTCGTGGCTGAGCGCAGCGATACCCAGGTGTACATCCGTGCCGACGCGCATGCCGATTACGGTCGGGTCGTTGCAGCCATGGCCGCGCTGCAGCAGGGCGGCGTGAGCAACCTGGGACTGGTGACCGAGGCGCCGCGATGACGGCAATGATCATGCACAGTCCCTCCTTGAGCGTACCTGCGCTGGGCCGTCGCTTTTGGAAAAACAGCCTGGCGGCGGGGCTCGCCGTGGCCCTGCACGCGGGTGTGGTGGCGTTGTTGGTGCTGGGTTGGAGCGTGGAGAAGCCCGCCGCCGAGGCGCCCCGGGTGTTGCGCACGCAACTGGTGATGTTGCCAGCGGCACCGGCGCCCGAAGCGCCTGCCTCGGCCGCTGTTATTCCTGTAGCACCGCCGGTCGAGCCGACCTTGGCGCCGGTAGAAGCGCCGCGTCCCGCTCCCACCCAGCCTGTTGTCGATCCGCGTGTCCAGGCGCAGAAACTGGAACAGGCGGCCCTGGCCCGTAAACGGGTCGAGGAGCAAAAGCGTGAGCAACAGGCCCAGCAGCAGCGCGAACGCCAGGAAAGCGAACGACGCAGGCAAGACGCCGAGCAGCAGGCCGCCGAACAACAGCGCCAGGCCCGGCAGGCGCAAGCACTCGCCGAGCAACGCCGAGCCGAGCAAGCGCGCCAGGCCGCCGCCGACAGCCGTAGCTACCAACCGCTGAGCAAGCAAGCCCCGGACTATCCGCAACGCGCCCTGGACAAGGGCCTGGAAGGTGATTGCACCGTGGAATACAGCGTGACGCCGGACGGGCGGATCGATAACCCCAAGGTCATCGACGGTTGCCACCCCTTGTTCATCCGACCGTCCCTGGCCGCTGCCCAGACGTTTCGTTATCAACCGCGAATCATCGATGGCAAGGCGGTGACGGTACCGGCGGTGCGCAATACCTTTCACTACCGGATCAAATGAAACACCTGTGGGAGCGAGCTTGCTCGCGATAGCGGTGGACCAGCCGCCATCAATGTTGACTGGCCTGGCCCTATCGCGAGCAAGCTCGCTCCCACAGCGGTTTGTGTGCGGCCACTTGATCGCCAACACCACCAAGAACCTCATTGTGGCGCCATCAGGCCTTTATTTGCGGTAATGACTCGGCGCCACGCCCACTTCGCGGCGGAAGATCTGCGAGAAGTGACTGGCGCTGCCATAGCCGACCTCCAGGCCGATATCGATGACGCTGCGCTCGGTTTCCAGCAGCAGTTGCCGGGCCCGGGCGATTCTCAGTTGGATGAAGTACTGCGAAGGTGAACGCCCGGTGGCGCGCTTGAACAAGCGGCTGAAGTGGTATTCGCTCATGCCGATGGCCTGGGCCAGGTCACAGAGGCTGAAGGGTTCGGCCAGGTGTTGTTCCATTAACTGGGTCACCCGTTTGAGCTTGAAAGCGGGCAGGGCGTTACGTCTGGACATGTCCTCGGCCTCGGCATCCACATAATGCCGCGCCAGGTGCACCGCCACACATTGCGCCACGCCCTGGATCAGCAAGGCACTGGTTTCACCGCGTCGGGTCAATTCCGCCCGAATCTGTTCAAGCAAGGCTGAAAGCGCTTCATCCCGCCCGCCAGAGACTTCCCGCAGTTGGATCGCGCCGCTGCCGCCGGCTTCGGCAAGGGCGCGTTCCAGCAACGCCAACCCCAGGTACAGATGCATGACCACAAACGGCTCGTAACTGGTCACTTGCCAGCGCATCTCATAAGGAACCGGGGATGTGGTCAGGAAAAAATCTCCGGTGACCACGGTATTCGCTTCCCACGCCTCGTTGGCAACGCGCTCCTCGACGATGGCTTCCCCGGACAGCACCCAGACGAGCAACGGCTCGGCCACTGCCGGCACGACGGTGTGTGCTTCGCTGCGCTCACGGACAAAGATCTCGACCAGGATTTCTTTGGCCGATACGCCGTCGGACGTCGCCAGGCGCTCGCCGCGAATGTGTGCCTGCAAGCCGGTTGCCGATGTTCGTTCAGTGACTTCCATGCTTCGAATGCCTCGATGGAACAGCCGCCAGGTCAAGCCGGGCCGGCGGCGGGACGGTGCTGGCGCAATAGTTCGATCTGCTGGGACGGGATCAACTCGCGCAACGCCTTATAGAGCGCACGGGTTTCCAGCAGGTTCCAGATACGCAGCATGGTTTCCAGCGCATCCAGGGGTTTGCTGATGAAATCCCGGGCACCGAGGGCCAGCGCCCGAAGGCGCGTGTCTCGGGTCGCGTCGGCGGTCAGCACCAGGATCGGCAGGTAATCGTTGGCCGGGATCCGCCGGTTGAGTTGCTCCAGCACGGCAAAGCCGTCGAACGCCGGCATGTGCAAATCGAGGATGACCAGGTCCGGCTCGAAGCTGTTGAACAGATCGAGCGTGCGCAACGGTTCGGTGCTGCTCAACACGTTGTGCAACCCTTCGCGGGCCAGCAGTTGTTCCATCAGGTCCAGGTTGGGGCGCTGATCGTCGACGATCAGAATGCGCAAGTCGCGATTCATGCGGGCTCCGGTAGATAGTGTTCGAGGTGGCCCAGGAAGGCCTGGATATGAATAGGTTTGGTCAGGATCGCCGTGGCACCGGCGTCACGCAGGGCGCGATGGGTCAGGTCGCTGGCATCGGCGGTGATCATCAGCACGGGCGTGGCGGCGGTGGCCGGGGACTGGCGCAGGCGCCGCAAGACTTCAAGGCCTTCGAGGTCGGGCAGGCTGACGTCCAGCAGGATCAGTTGCGGGGTGTGCTGGCGAGCGAGGTCCAGGCCCATCTGGCCTTGCATGCTCGACAGCAATTGGATGCCAGGGCGGCGTTGCATCAGGGTTTCGATCAGCGCCAGGCTCGACAGGTTGTCTTCGATGCACAGGACTTTGCCGTGATAGTCCACAGGCGAACGTGTCACCGCCAGGGCGGCGATGGGCGGCAAATGCGCGCCAACCACCTGGGTGCCGGGCAGTTGCAGGGTGAAACAGCAGCCGTGTCCGGGCTCACTGTGGACCTGCAGGTTGCCCTGCATCATTTCCAGCAGGCTCTTGCTCAACGACAACCCCAGGCCAGTGCCTTCGACCTGGGGATCGGCGCCCAGGCGTTCGAAGGGCTTGAACAGTTGGTCCAGCTGTTCCGGGGCAATGCCATGACCGGTGTCGTTGACGGCGATGCTCACCTGATGGGCCTGGACGCTGACTTCGATGCGCACCTCACCGCCGGGCCGGTTGTACTTGATGGCGTTGGACAGCAGGTTGAGCAGCACCTGCACCAGGCGCTGGCGGTCCGCGAGCACGCCGCTGTCGTCGGGCAGCGCTGGCAGCTCGGCCAAGTGGATCCCGGCGTCGGCGGCCATTGGTGAAACCAGGGTCAGGGCTTCGTGCAGCACCGTCGACAGGGCGATCGGTTCGATGTTCAGCGGCAGGCGTCCGGCCTCGATCCGGGCAATGTCCAGCACCTCGTTGATCAACGCAAGCAAGTGCTGGCCGGCCCGCAGGATGTGGCTGACCTGAGGGCGTTGGCCAGCCGTGGAGTCCATGTCCAGCAATTGAGCGAAACCGAGGATGGCGTTCAAGGGCGTGCGCAGTTCGTGGCTCATGCGCGAGAGAAACTCGCTCTTGGCCCGGCTGGCGCTTTCGGCTTCTTCGCGGGCAGTGCGCAGGGCGATCTCGGCAGCGCGTCGGTCGGTGATATCGCGGGTAATCTTGGAAAAACCGCGCAAGGCACCGGTGCCATCGTATTGGGCGGTGATGACCACGCTGGCCCAGAAGCGGCTGCCGTCCTTGCGGCAACGCCAGCCTTCTTCCATGTAATGACCGTCGCGGGTGGCTTCGCGCAAGGCCATGTCCGGGTGCGCCGGGCATTCCTCGGCCAGGTAGAACAGGGAAAAATGCCGGCCGAGGATTTCCTGCTCGGTGTAGCCCTTGATCCGCTCCGCGCCGGCGTTCCAGGTGGTGACGTAGCCTTGGGCATCCAGGGCGAAGATTCCGTAGTCCTTTACACCATCGATGATCAGCCGCAAGCGCTCCTCGTTGTCGCGCAGGGCCCGCTCGCGTTCGGCGAGCAACTGCCCGGCCTCCACCAGGCGCGTGCCAAGCTGGCCGATTTCGTCCTGCTCCGGCGGTTGCGGCAACAAGGGTTGGCCCAATGCCAGGCGCTGGGCGTTGCCTTGTACCTGCTGGACCCGGGCGACAATGCCCTTGGACAGGAACAACACCGCGACAATCGCCCCCAGCAGCCCGCACACCGCCGCCAGCAAGGTGGCGAACAACAGGCGCATGCGCGTGGCCGAGGCGGCGGCGCTGCGGTCGGCGAGCAGGGCGTCCTCGCGTATGCGCATGGCGCTGATCTGCTCGCGCAGTACGTCCAGCACCTGTTTGTTTTCGATCAGGATCGCGGTGATGGCCTCGGGATCGTCGCGCTTGCCGTTGCGCAAAGCGAGCAAACCGTCGAGTTTGTCGGCGATCAGCGGAGTGATGGTCTTGAGGTGTTCGCGCATCCTGGCGTCGCGAATGTTGTGGTCCAGGCGCTGCAACGCGGCATGGATCAGCGGCGTGGCCTGTTCGTAGCTGGGCAGGAAATCTTCGCGGCGGGTCAGCAGGTAACCGCGCACGCTGGCCGCCGCCTCGGCCAGCAGGGTATGGACTGTCTGGATATCGCCCTGGACCAGCAGCACCCGACGCACATCCTCTTCGGCCCGGGCGGTCTGGCGTTCGGTGATATAGATCAGCACCAGCGACAGCAGCAGGACCACCAGGGGCAGGGAAATCACCACCAGGGCTTTGCCGCGCAAGGGCAGGTCGGCCCAGCGGCGGGCGGCGAGAAACCTCATGGCCATTGCCCGGCGGGTTGCGCCACCAGGCCCAGGGCAACGCCGCGCACGGCGGCCTGGGTCCGGTCGGCGGCGCCCAGTTTGCCGATGACACGCTCTACGTGGGCCTTGGCCGTGCCGGGTGCGATGCCCAGCTTTTCGCCGATTTCACGGTTGCTGAAACCGCCGGCAACCAGCCCCAGGACCTGGCGTTCCCGGGCGGTCAGGGCCTGGACTTGAGTGACACCATTCGCACCGCGCTCGGCCATGCGGCGCAGCAGGCGCGCGCTGACCGAACTGTTCAACGCCTCTTCGCCCTGGGCGACCCGTTTGAGGGCGTCGAGCATTTCATCGCGGCTGGCGTCCTTGAGCAGATAGCCGACTGCGCCCGCACCGATGGCGGCTTCGAGGTGGTCGGGGCTGTCATCCATGGTGAAGATCACGACTTTGATTCCGGGCTGGCGCTGCTGCAGGATCCGCGCCGCGCCCAAACCGTTGAGGATGGGCATGCGGATGTCGAGAATCGCGATGTCCGGCTGTAGCCGCTCACACAGGTCGAGGGCTTCCTGTCCGTCGCGGGCCTGGCCGACGACCTCGAATCCCGGGTTGCCGGCGAGCATGCTGATAAACCCGGTGCGGGTGACTTCGTGATCATCGGCCAGCAGCAGGCGCAAAGGGCGGTTCATGGTTGTACTCCGTGGGCTGGTAGCGGCACGCTGGCCAGCAGTCGGGTGCCGCCGCCGGGCTGGCTGCAACAGCTCAAGTGGCCGTCCAGCAAGTGTGCGCGTTCCTGCATGGCAGCCAGCCCCAGATGGCAGCTGCCGTTGGTCTCGATGGGTTGTTCCAGGGCAAAGCCACGGCCATCGTCTTCCACTCGCAGGCAAACGTGGCCATCGTCCACCGCCAACCCCAAGTGCACGTGGCTGGCCTGGGCGTGCTTGAGAATGTTGTTGATGCCTTCCTGGGCAATGCGAAACAGGGCGATCTCCGTGTTGCCCGGCAGGCGCGCGGTGCTGTGTTCGGCCCAGTTCACCGTCAGGCCCGCATCGCGCAGGCGATCGGCCTCCTTGTCGACGGCTTTGTACAGGCCAAAATCATCCAGCACGTGGGGGCGCAGGCCACCGATCAGTTGCCGACCTTCGCCGACGCAGCCTTGGGCCAGGTCGAGGATGCTTTGCAGCTCGTTCGCCAGTGCAGGCGGTAGCGACGGGCAGCGACCGGCGAAGCCCTGCAAGCGCTGATGCAAACCGGCGAGGTTCTGCGCCAGGCCGTCGTGCAGGTCGTAGGCCACGCGCTTGCGTTCGTCTTCCTGGGCGCTGAACAGGCGGTGGACCAGCTCGGACATGGTCCGCTCGCGGGCCTGGAGTGCTTCGAGCAGACGGCTGTTCTCCAGGTGCGCCGCCAACAGCGTCGCGAGCAATTGCAGTGATTCGATGTCTTCGTTGTCCGGTGCGCCGAGGGCCACGCTGTTGCCCAGCAACAACGCCCCGAACGCTACGCCGTCGGAGGCACGCAACGGCACCCGCAAGACCTGGGGCAGGGCGCTGCCGGGCGACTCCAGCCATTGTGGGCCGGGCGTTTGTGGCTGGGCCAGGTTGGCGAGCAGGTCGAGTCGCTCCGCGCTGCCGTGGCTGGCGAGGGTGCGCAACGGGTGGTCCGGCGCCCACTCCAGCAGCAGGCCATGGTCCATGGCCATGAACGCGCACGCCCGTTGCAGCGCACGCTGGCGCATGGCCGGCAGGGGCAACTGCGTCAGTTCATGGCCGGTGCCCAGCAGCAGGCCCAGGCGCGCGGCACGGCTTTGCGACTGGCGATATTGGCTGCGGATGGCCAGGGCACTGCCGGGGTCATGGGGTGGACTTTGCATGGGGAACTCCAGCGTGGAAGAGGACCGGTCCGGTTCGCGGTGGCGTCATTAGAACGTGTCACCGGCACTGGGCCTATCTGCCGAACGGCATAGGCGATTGGCACCGGTTGGCCGATGGCGAAGGCCGGGAAGGCCGGCAAAGTGGGCCCATTGAAACCCAAAGGAACACTTTGATGAAAATGAAAACCTGCGCCATTGCTGCTTTATTCCTGCTGGCCGCGCCGTTTGTCCAGGCGCTTGAGGCTACGCCTTACGTGTATCGCACGGTGGCCGAGCAGCCCAAGAATGTGAATGACCGCGAGATCGCGGCGCTGTTCGACCGCTGGAACGCCGCGCTGCAAACCGGTAGCGCCACCGCCGTGACCGGCCTCTACGCTCCGGATGCGATTTTGCAACCGACTGTTTCCAACAAGGTGCGCAACACGCCGGCGCAGATCCAGGATTACTTCGAGCATTTCCTGGCCGGCAAACCGGTCGGGCAAATCAACTACCGGGAGATCCGCCACCTGGGCCCCGATGCGGCGATGGACAGTGGTGTCTATACCTTCACGCTCACCCAGGCCGACGGCTCCAAGCGCGAGGTCCAGGCGCGCTACACCTTCCTCTATGAGCGCCTCGATGGCCAGTGGAAGATCATCAACCATCACTCGTCGGCCATGCCTGAGGTGGCGAAGACCTTGCACGCCAGTCACTGATAGCACTGCTCGCAAAAGACTTACCTGTGGGAGCGAGCTTGCTCGCGATAGCGGAGTATCAGTCAGCATCCATGTTTCTGACACACCGCCATCGCGAGCAAGCTCCCCACAGGGCCCTCTATCCATTCCATCCCCGTGTTTAGACACACTTTGCATAAAGAGCTTGGATTAACGCGCGAACATTAATTAGAATCAGTCTCATTTAAGACTTTGCGCAGGCTCTGGACATGTGTGATGCAGTTACGCCGACGGAGCATTCCCTCCATGCGTTGTACCGTGACCACGGTAGCTGGCTGGAAGGCTGGCTGCGGCGGCGCATGGGCAATGCCTGGGATGCGGCGGACCTGCGCCAGGATACCTTCCTGCGGGTGCTTTCCAGTTCCCAGACCTTGGCTGACCTGCAAGAGCCCCGGGCTTATCTGCTGACCGTTGGCAAACGCCTGCTGAGCAATTTCTACACCCGGCGCAATCTGGAACAGGCGTATCTCGATGCCTTGGCCAGCCTGCCTGAAGCCTGCGCACCGTCGCCAGAACAACGCTGGCTGCTGCTGGAAACCCTGCAAGCCCTGGACGAATTGCTCGATGGCCTGCCGCCCTTGGTGCGCCGGGCTTTTCTCTGGAGCCAACTTGAAGGCCTGGGTTATCGCGAGATCGCCGAGCGCCTGCAAGTCTCCGAACGCACGGTAAAACGCTACATGGCCCAGGCCTATGAGCATTGCCTGTTGGTGGACTTCTGATGCGCTCGGCTCCTTCTCCCGAAGCCCGTGAAGCGGCGCGGGCGGCGGCTCGCTGGTTGACCCTGATGGAGTTCGACGGGGATGCGTTCGACTCGGCGGCCCTGCAACGCTGGCGCGACAGCAGCGCTCATCATGAGGCGGCCTGGCAGAAGGCCCAGCGATTGCGCCAGCGTTTTGCCGGGGTGCCCGCGTCCCTGGGCATGGCAACCCTGGACCGCCCAGTGTTGGCCCGGCGCGAGGTGCTCAAGCGCGCATTGGGCGTCGCCGCATTGGTCCCGACCGCTTGGCTGCTGGGGCGAGAGCTGCCGTTGGAAGCTTGGCGCGCTGACTTGCACACCGTCACGGGCGAGCAACGGCGCTGGTCGCTGGTCGATGGCAGTGCGCTGCAACTGAACACCGACAGCGCCGTCGACCTGGACCTCAAGGCGCGGCGCCTGGTGCTGGTACGCGGCGAGATGGCTCTCAAGCTCGCCGGAAACACGCCGCTGTCCGTTCAATCACCCTACGGGCTCATCACCATCACTCGTGGCGAGGTCTGCCTGCACTTGGGCGAGGGCGATTGCCGGGTGTCGGTGGTCAGCGGCTCGGCGCAACTGCAACCGCTGCGGGGGCCATTGCTGAGCTTGGAAGCGGGCCAGCAGGTCAATATCCAGGAATCAGGCGCGGGGCCAGTGAAGGCGTTCGACGTGGCGCAGCTGGGTTGGCGTGACGGCGTATTGGTTGCGCAGGACCAGCCGCTGGGGCATTTCCTGCGGGAGCTGAGCCGCTATCGCCCCGGCGTGTTGCGCTGGGATGAAAACCTGGAACCCCTGCGAATCACCGGCAGCTTCCGCCTGGACAACACCGACCGAATCCTCGCGCTGCTTGCAGCCAGCCTGCCGCTGGACGTGCACAGGCGCACTCGCTACTGGGTCACGTTGACACTTCGCAAAAATATGGCCTGAGGTCGGTACGCAATAAAGACGAGCAGTCATACCCCTGTGGCGAGGGGATTTATCCCCGCTGGGCTGCGCAGCAGCCCCAAAAGCAACGACCTTGATCTTACTGACACACCGAGTTGCCGGGGTTGGGGGCCGCTTCGCAGCCCAGCGGGGATAAATCCCCTCGCCACAGGGAGGGTGTAGTTTTGAGGCCTGTCCCCTTTTTTTGTCTCGCTTGTCATTCAAGGCAACTGAACAAAAATGAGAGCGCTTTCCAATGTCCGCAGTTGCACCTTTGCGTTTGCGCCCGGCCTTTGCCGGCAGGCGTCCGCTGTTGAACCTGAGCCTCATGTTGAGCCTGAGCGCCAGCCCCTTCTTTATCTCATCGAGCCTGGCCGAAGAAGCCACCCGGCGCAGCTATCAGGTGCCGGCGGGCAGCCTCAGCGCGGCGTTGACCCGGTTTGCCGGGCTGGCGGGCGTCAACCTGTCGGTGGATCCGGCCCTGGTGAGTGGTCGCAACAGCGCCGGGCTTTCGGGTGAGTTTGCGGTCGAGGAGGGGTTTGCCCGGCTGTTGTCGGGCTCGGGCCTGCAATTGCAAGCGGTGGGTGAGCAGGCCTATATCCTGATGCCGGCGCCAGAAGGCGGCAGCCTGCAACTTGCCCCCACCTCGATTGTCGGCGCCACGGTGTCGACGGACAGCCCGGTGTACGCCGGCGGTCAGGTGGCGCGGCGTGGTTCGCAAGGATTGCTGGGCTCGCGGGACTTCATGGAAACGCCGTTCAGCATGACCACCTACACCAGCACGGCGGTCAAGAACCAGCAGGCACGCACCCTGGGCGACCTGATTGCCAGCGACCCCTCGGTCCGTGCCACCAACCCGGCGGGCGGGCGCTTTGAGCAGTTCACCATTCGCGGTTTCAGCCTGTTCAACAGTGATGTTGCGTACAACGGTCTCTACGGCATCCTGCCGACGTACACGATCGACATGGAGATGGCCGAGCGCGTCGATATCGTCAAGGGCCCGAGCCAGCTCATCAACGGTATCTCTCCACGGGGCAGCGTGGGCGGCGGGATCAACGTGGTGCCCAAGCGGGCCACCGACAAGCCCATCACCTCATTCACCGGCAGCTATGCCTCCAATAATCAGCTTGGCGGTGCCGTGGACGTCGGGCGGCGTTTTGGTGAAGAGGACAAGTTCGGGATTCGCTTCAATGGCGTGAAGCAGGCGGGCGACACCGAATGGGATCACCAGAGCGTGGACCGCGAGATGGCGGTGCTGGGCCTGGATTTTCGCGGTGAACGCCTGCGGCTCTCGACGGACATTGGCCGTACCGAGCGTAACACCGACGCGCCGCAGGAGCGCGTGCAGGTTGCCGCCGACGCGCCAGTGCCGCATGCCAGCGATGTAGATCGCAACTACGCGCAGCCTTGGAGCAAGGCGCGTACCAAAGATACCTTCGGCGCGGTGAATGCCGAATTCGATGTCAACGACTCCGTCATGCTGTACGGCGGCGTGGGGGCGCGCAAAAGTACTCATGAGTTCCTTCGGCATGCCGTTTCGGTCCTCAATGAGGCTGGAGATTTCCGCGTTCAACCCCGGGATTTCACCCGCGACGAGAATGTCCGGACGGCCAGTGCCGGGGTGCGCAACTGGTTCCATACCGGCCCGGTGAGCCATGAGGTCAACCTGTCGGCCAGCTATTTCTACATGGACTTCGAAAATGGCGGCGCCCGTTACGCCAACGGCAGCAGCAACCTGTATGACCCGGTACAGACCCCGACGCCGAGCAACCCGACGCGACAGGACGACAAGGTCTACACCGAGAACCGCTTCAGTGGCCTGGCGTTGTCCGACACCCTTGGCCTGTTTGAGGATCGCTTGCTGCTGACCCTAGGTGCCCGCTGGCAACGGGTGAAGGTTGACGACTGGACGAATAACGCCAAGGGCGAAACCGCCTACGATGAGGAAAAGGTTTCGCCCTCGGGTGGGATCCTGTTCAAGGCGACCGACAAGCTGTCGCTGTATGCCAACTACATGGAAGGCCTGAGCCAGGGCAAGATCGCGCCGTCGACGTCGGTGAACGAGGATGAGATTTTCCCGCCGTTCATCAGCCGTCAAGTCGAGGTGGGCGCCAAGTATGATGCCGGTCCGTTCGCCGTCACCGCCGCGCTGTTCCGGATCAAGCAGCCGGCCTATGCGACCGACGCCACGACGCGTGTCTTCGGCCCGAACGGCAAGCGAGAAAACACCGGCGTGGAGTTGAGTGTGTTTGGCGAACCGCTGAAGGGAACCCGCTTGCTCGGCGGCGTGATGTACATCGACAGCGAACTGACCCAAACCACCAACGGCGCCTTCGACGGCAACCGCGCACCGGCCACGCCGAAGTACAACGTCAACCTCGGCGCCGAATGGGACGTGCCGACGGTACAGGGCCTGACCCTGACCAGCCGCGGCATCTACTCCAGCTCGCAGTACCTGGACCAGTCCAACACCAAGCAAATCGATTCCTGGGAACGTTTCGACGTGGGCGCCCGCTACGCGTTCAAGGTCGACGAAAAGCACATCACCCTGCGGGCCAACATCGAAAACGTGGCAGACAAGCGCTACTGGAGTTCGGCCGGGGCGTCGGATGACAGTGAGGCCGGATTGACGCTGTCGACCCCGCGCACCTATCTGCTTTCCGCGACGGTGGATTTCTAGGCCGAGGTGCCGCTCCAGGGAAGGAGCCGCCTGGGTTCAGATGTCGCGAAACAGATCGTGGGCATCCAACAGCCGCCAGGCAATCTCGGGGCGTTTTTCCAGGCCTCGGCGGATGGCGGCGGGAATCGACTGGCGAATCTTGCGGCACAGGCCGGGCTGGTCCTGGAATTCGATGGCGATGCCGCGCATGGTCCGCACTTCGTTGTAGCCAGGCTCGACGCTCAGGCGGATCCCCAGGTTTTCGTACAGGCGTTGCTGCAGGCGCTGGAGTTCGTCGAGGCTCTGGATGTTCTCCAGGCGTTCAAGCAGGCGTTTTTCTTCCTGGCGATTCAGGCACAGGATGCGCAGGTCGCTGCCAGGCGCTTGCAGCAAGGCATCACGGCCACAATCGCAGACGCCGGGCGGGCAGGGGGGACGGATCGGAATCGACGCGGTCATGGGCTCCACAAAAATCTGCTGCACAACGAAACAGCGAGCTTATCGCCGGCCCAGGCAATGTGATGCCTGGCGGCATGTGGGTCAAGCCTGTTGGAGGGGCCGCTTGTCTGGCGTTGCTGTGTGCCCCACCGTTTTACTGTGGGAGCAGCGAGCTTGCTCGCGATAGCGGTGGGTCAGTTTGCACCCCTGTTGGATTTGCCGCCGTCATCGCGAACAAACTCGCTCCCACAATGGGATCGGAGTACGACCGGGAGAGCCAGGCCGGCTGTAAGGCCGCCTCGCGAGCAAGCTTTGCTCCCACAGATCTAATGGGTGTACGACCGGGAGAGCCAGGTCGGCTACTAGGCCGCCTCGGCGTGGACGTTGATCTCGGCGCCCCGTTAACCACGATGGCCGAACGCAGGCATTGCGCAGTGGGCACCTCGGCATGGATGCCGAGGTAGCCGCGCTGGGCCATGGATGGCCCTTCGCGGCGGCCCACGGAGCAATGCCTTCGTTCGGGCATGCCGAGCCTAGGCGAGGCACCGAGTGGTGGGGCAAAGCGCTTTTGGTTACTTTTGGCTGGTCCGGCTCCCGGCTCTTCCAAAAGTGACCCGCCGTCAGGGCGGAACCCTAAGCAGCCGTTACCGCAGCAATGGATATGTACCCGGTCAACAAAACCCCGACCAACTATCAGGCCGCCATGTCGAGAGCGTTACAACCCCAACTCAGACAACCCCGGATGATCGTCCGGCCGGCGGCCCAGCGGCCAGCGGAACTTGCGCTCGCTTTCCTTGATCGGCATATCGTTGATGCAGGCGTAGCGGTTGTACATCAGGCCGTGCTCATCGAACTCCCAGTTTTCGTTGCCGTAGGAACGGAACCAGTTGCCCGAGTCGTCGTGCCATTCGTAGGCGTAGCGCACGGCGATGCGGTTATCGGTGAACGCCCAGAGCTCCTTGATCAGCCGATAATCCAGCTCCTTGGCCCATTTGCGGGTCAGGAACGCCTTGGCTTCCTCGCGGTTATGGGCGAATTCGGCGCGGTTACGCCATTGAGTATCCAGCGTGTAGGCCAAGGATACTTTTTGCGGGTCACGAGAGTTCCAGCCGTCTTCGGCCAGGCGAACTTTCTCGATCGCCGACGCACGAGTGAACGGCGGCAACGGCGGACGAACTTCGGAAGAAGCAGACATGGCGGATCTCCAGAGAATTGACGAATTGCACAAGGGTTCAACAGGTCAGACGTGTAGCAGTTTTTCGAGTAAGTCCTGGGCGTCGTCAGCCGCGCGGTGGTCGCCCATGACCAGCGCCACGGTAATGGCGCCGTCAATCAGAATCAGGAGTTGGCGCGCCAGTGCGTCCGGGTTCTGGACACCTTGTTCGACGCACAGCCGGGTTACGTAATCGAGCAACTTCTGTTTGTGCAGCTTCGCCACCTGGCGGACCGGATCCTGTGGATCGCCGGTTTCGCCACTGGTGTTGATGAATGCGCAGCCGCGGAAACCTTCGCTGTCGAACCAGCCCTTGAGCACGGTGAACAGGTTGAGCAGCCGTGCAGTCGGGGTCGGCGCCTTGTCCACTTCGGTGCTGAACCAGTGCATCCAGCGCTCGTCCCGCCGCTTGAGGGCAGCCACGATCAGGTCGTCCTTGTTGGCGAAGTAGCGATAGACACTTTTCCTGGAGACGCCGGCGGTTTTCACCAGAAGGTCCATGCCGGTGGCGGCGATGCCACTTTTATAGATCAACTTTTCGGCGACATCGAGGATGATGTCTCGTGTTTCATTACCAGTAATTTCGTTCATGAAACAAAAGTAGAATGATCGTTCTCCTTGGTCAAGTGTTTTTTCTTTAGGACAGGAAGACCCAAACCCATCCATGGTGTAAGCTCATCCGTTCTTCGGAATCGACCTTTTGCGAGCCCTATGCCGTCGCTTTTCAAACGCTCCCTGCTGCCCAAGCTGCGCAGCTTTGCACTGACCGCCGATGCGGTGACCATCCTCGATGGTGCTGCCCAATTCCGCCGTTGCCTGCTGGAGAAAATCGCCCAGGCCACCCAGCGCATCTACATCGTCGCGCTGTACCTGCAACAGGACGAGGCCGGCCAGGAAATCCTCGATGCCCTGCATGCCGCCAAGGCCGCGCGTCCGGAACTGGACGTGGTCGTGGTGGTGGACTGGCTGCGAGCCCAGCGCGGGCTGATCGGCGCCAAGAAGCAGCCGGGCAACTCGGCGTGGTACCAGGAACAGACTCGCACCCACGCCAGCGAAGTGCCGATCTACGGCGTGCCGGTGCAAACCCGCGAGCTGTTCGGCGTGCTGCACTTGAAAGGCTTCGTGATTGACGACTGTGTGCTCTACAGCGGCGCCAGCCTGAATAACGTCTACCTGCACAAGTTCGACAAATACCGTTACGACCGCTATCACCTGCTGCAGAACACGGCACTGGCCGATTCGATGCAGCATCTGATCCAGCACGGCCTGGTCGCCTCCAGCGCCGTGCATCGCCTGGACTTGCCGAACCTGCCCAGCACCCGCAGTTTGCGCAAGGACATTGGCGACCTGCGCAGTCGCCTCAAGTACGCGACCTATGACACCAGCGTTGGCAGCCTCGACAAGAGTGGCCTGTCGGTCAGCCCGTTGCTGGGCGTGGGCAAGAACAATCCGCTGAGCCGGGTGATCGGTGAACTGATCGCCAGCAGCCGCCAGCAACTGACCATCTGCACCCCATATTTCAACCTGCCCCTGGCGGTAACCCGGGAGCTCAATCGCGCCCTGGCCCGTGGGGTCAAGATCGACATCATCGTCGGCGACAAGACGGCCAATGACTTCTACATTCCGCCAAGCGAGCCGTTCAAGATCATCGCAGCACTGCCATACCTCTACGAAATCAGCTTGCGGCGCTTTGCCAAACGCCATCAGCGCGCTATCGACAGCGGCCAATTGAACCTGCACCTGTGGCGTGACGGGGACAACACCTATCACCTCAAGGGCATGTGGATCGACGAGCGCTACACCTTGCTGACCGGTAATAACCTCAACCCGCGGGCCTTTCGCCTGGACCTGGAAAACGCGCTGTTGCTGGACGACCCCAAGGGCGAGTTGCTGGCGCCGCGCCAGGCCGAGCTTGAACAGATCTACCGCCACACGCGCCGGATCGATGGTTACCTGGACCTGGAAAACCTGCCGGATTACCCCGAGGCCGTGGCCAGGTTCCTGAAACGGGTCAGCCGGGTGCGGATAGAACGGCTGCTTTACCGAATCCTGTGAACACCCGCGCCATGTCGAAAAAAGACACCATCTCCATCCAGTTGGTGCGTGAGGCGCTGCTGCAAAGCTGCGCCCCCGGAGCGGCGACCAATGAAGTGCTGAGCAAGGTCGGCATAGACCCTGCGTTGCTCGACGACGCCCAGGCGCGAGTCCCGGCCCATGCCTATGCGCGGCTCTGGCGTTTGCTCGCCCGGCGCCTGGACGACGAGTTTTTTGGCATGGACTCGCGCAAACTCAAGTCCGGCAGCCTGGCGTTTCTCTGCCAGTGCGCCATGGCTCAGCCCACGCTGGCGAGCGGCTTGACGGCGGGGCTGGGGTTTCTGTCGCTGATGCTCGAACACCTGCCAGCCCAGTGGGTGCGCCAGCAAAGCCTGGCGGAGATCGTGCTGCTGGAAGACGATCAGGCGCCGCGTCGGGCCTTTACCTATTTCACCTACTGGATGATCGTCCATGGCGTGGCCTGCTGGCTGGCCGGGCGGCGCATTCCCATTCTTTCCGTCGAACTGCGTTGCCCGGCGCCGGATTTCTGCGACGACTATCGGGTGATGTTTTCCCAGAACCTGCGTTTTGACCGGCCTCGTACCCGGATGATTTTCGCCGCCGAATGCCTCGACCTGCCGATCAGGCGCAACGCTGATGAACTCAAGCGCTTCCTGGCCCAGGCCCCGGCCAACATCCTGGTGAAATACCGCAACCCGCAAAGCCTGGCCAGCCGTATCCGGCACGACCTGCGGCAGTTGCCTGCCGAACAGTGGCCGGAAACCGAGGCCCTGGCCCAGCAGTTGTGCGTGTCCGCGTCCACCCTGCGCCGACGCCTGGCGGAGGAGGGCCAGACCTACCAAGGCCTCAAGGACAGCGTGCGCAAGGATCTGGCGATCACCTGGCTGGCGGAGCCCTCCATCAGTTTCGTCGAAATCGCCTCGCGCCTGGGCTTTGCCGATGCCAGCTCCTTCTACAAGGCGTTTCGCAAATGGTCCGGGTCCAACCCGGGGCATTATCGCAGCCTGATTCTCAACGAGTCGGACTAATCCCGCCGAATCCGACACCGCTCCCACAGGGGGGGAGGTGGTCGCAAGGTCGAGGCTCCGCCTCAAACCTTGTGGGAGCGAGCCTAAAGAACACCACATCCCTAAACCATGGCCAAACCAGTCAAGCAACTTGAAAGCTTTGACCATTGCCGCCACAGCCCTTCGGCGCGAGTATTTGCCTGCTATTCACGGTTCCCCCAACCAATAAAAACCACAGAGGGATGCTGGTCATGCGCGATTATTCGTCCGCCACGTCGCAGTTCGATTACCTGCACACTGTCAACACCGCACTGCACGGCTCGCTCGAGGCGCTCAATGCCTGTGTCGAGTGTTGCGACCGGCATGCGTTGCCGGGGCGCATCGCCTTGTTCTGGGAGGGCCGTGACGGCAGCGACGCCGCCTGGACTTACCGTGACCTGCAGGACAACGCCGCGCGGTTCGCCAATTTCCTGCGCGCCCAAGGCGTCGGCAAGGGCGACAAAGTGGCCGGCCTGCTGCCGCGCACCGCTGAACTGTTGATCGTGGTACTCGCCACCTGGCGCATCGGGGCGGTCTATCAACCGCTGTTCACTGCATTCGGGCCCAAGGCCATCGAGCACCGCCTCGGCAGCTCGGGGGCGCGCGTGGTCGTCACCGATGCGGTCAACCGTCCCAAGCTCGACGAAGTCGCCAGTTGCTCCACCGTCGTCACGGTCGGCGGCGAAAAGGGCCAGGGCATCGTGCGCGGCGACTACAGTTTCTGGGCCGAAGTGGCGAACCATTCCAACCAATGCGAACCGCTGATGCTCACCGGCGAAGACCCGTTCCTGCTGATGTTCACCTCCGGCACCACGGGCCCTGCCAAGGCGCTGTCGGTGCCGCTCAAGGCCATCGTCGCGTTCCAGAGCTACATGCGTGACGCGGTAGACCTGCGCCCTGAAGACGCCTTCTGGAACGTCGCCGACCCGGGCTGGGCCTACGGCATCTATTTTGGCGTGACCGGGCCGCTGGCCATGGGGCATCCGATTACCTTCTACGATGGCCCGTTCACCCTGGAAAGCACCTGCCGGGTCATCAACAAATACGGCATCACCAACCTGACCGGCTCGCCCACGGCCTATCGCCTGTTGATCGCCGGTGGCGAGCAGTTCGCTCGGTCGATCAAGGGCAAGCTGCGCATCGTCAGCAGCGCCGGCGAGCCGTTGAACCCGGAGGTGATCCGTTGGTTCGCCGACAACCTGAACGTAGTGATCCACGACCATTACGGCCAGACCGAACTGGGCATGGTGCTGTGCAACCACCATGGGCTGGAACACCCGGTGCACCTGGGCGCGGCCGGTTTTGCTTCGCCGGGCCATCGGATCGTGGTGCTGGATGAAAACCAGCGCGAGCTGGACGTGGGCCAGCCGGGCATTCTCGCGCTGGACCGCAGCCAATCGCCCATGTGCTGGTTCGCCGGTTACGCAGGCGGACCGACAAAGGCCTTCGTCGGTGACTACTACTTGAGCGGCGACACCGTGGAGCTGAACCCAGACGGCAGCATCAGCTTCGTCGGCCGCAGCGACGACGTGATCACCACCTCCGGCTACCGGGTCGGTCCGTTCGACGTGGAAAGCGCGCTGATCGAGCACCCGGCCGTGGTGGAAGCGGCGGTGATCGGCAAGCCCGATCCGGAACGCACCGAGTTGGTGAAGGCCTTCGTGGTGCTCAGCACTCAATACCGTGCCTCACCGGAGCTGGCCGAGGAATTGCGCCTGCACGTGCGCCAGCGCCTGGCGGCCCATGCCTATCCCCGTGAAATCGAATTTGTCAGCGACTTGCCGAAAACCCCAAGCGGCAAATTGCAGCGCTTTATCTTGCGCAACCAAGAGATCGCCAAAGCTCAAGAGGCTGCGGCGCACAACGTTTCAGCTTGAATCCAAGGAAACCATGATGCAGATCGACAACAAGATTTTCCTCGTCAGCGGCGGTGCTTCCGGCCTCGGCGCGGCCACCGGTGAAATGCTGGTCAAGGCCGGCGCCAAAGTGATGCTGGTGGACCTCAACGCCGACGCCGTGGCCGCCCAGGCGCAAAAACTGGGTTGCCAGAGCGTGGTGGCCGACATCAGCAACGAAGCGGCGGCTGAAGCGGCGGTCAAGGCCACGGTCGATGCGTTCGGCGGCCTCAATGGCCTGGTGAACTGCGCCGGTATCGTGCGCGGCGAGAAGATCCTCGGCAAGAACGGTCCCCACGCCCTGGCCAGCTTCAGCCAGGTGATCAACGTCAACCTGATCGGCAGCTTCAACCTGCTGCGCCTGGCGGCTGCGGCCATTGCCGAAACCGAGGCAGACGCCGACGGCGAGCGCGGGGTGATCATCAATACGGCGTCGGTGGCGGCCTTCGATGGACAGATCGGCCAGGCGGCTTATGCGGCATCCAAAGGCGCCATCGCCAGCCTGACGTTGCCGGCCGCCCGCGAGCTGGCGCGTTTCGGTATCCGGGTGATGACCATTGCGCCAGGGATTTTCGAGACCCCGATGATGGCCGGCATGACCCCGGAAGTACGCGACTCCCTGGCCGCCGGCGTGCCGTTTCCGCCGCGCCTTGGGAAACCTTCCGAGTACGCGGCGCTGGTCAGGCATATCATTGAGAACAGCATGCTCAACGGCGAGGTGATCCGTCTCGACGGTGCCTTGCGTATGGCAGCCAAATAATCAGGAGGATTCATGATGTCCAACGATCCGATTGTCATCGTCAGCGCCGTCCGTACGCCCATGGGCGGTTTCCAGGGCGAACTGAAAAGCCTCAGCGCCCCGCAGCTGGGTGCCGCTGCCATCAAGGCCGCCGTGGAGCGTGCCGGCATCGCACCCGACGCGGTTGAAGAAGTGCTGTTCGGTTGCGTACTCGCCGCCGGCCTGGGCCAGGCACCGGCGCGTCAGGCCGCGCTGGGCGCCGGGCTCGACAAGTCGACCCGCTGCACCACGCTCAACAAGATGTGCGGCTCGGGCATGGAAGCGGCGATCCTCGCCCATGACATGCTCATCGCCGGCAGCGCCGAAGTGGTGGTGGCCGGCGGCATGGAAAGCATGTCCAACGCGCCGTACCTGTTGGATCGGGCCCGCAGCGGTTACCGGATGGGCCACGGCCGGGTGCTTGACCACATGTTCCTCGACGGCCTGGAGGACGCCTACGACAAAGGTCGGCTGATGGGCACCTTTGCCGAAGATTGCGCCGAGGCCAATGGCTTGAGTCGTGAGGCCCAGGATGCGTTCGCCATTGCATCCACCACCCGCGCCCAGCAGGCGATCAAGGATGGCAGTTTCGACGCCGAGATCGTGCCGTTGCAGGTCATGGTCGGCAAAGAGCAAGTGACCGTGCGCCACGACGAGCAGCCGCCGAAAGCGCGGATCGACAAGATCGCCTCGCTCAAGCCGGCATTCCGCGAGGGCGGCACGGTGACGGCGGCCAACGCCAGTTCCATTTCCGATGGCGCCGCAGCGCTGGTGCTGATGCGCCAGAGCCAGGCTGCCCAGCGTGGCCTCAAGCCCCTGGCGGTGATCCACGGTCATGCGGCGTTTGCCGATACCCCGAGCCTGTTTCCCACCGCACCGATTGGCGCCGTGAAGAAGCTGATGCAAAAAACCGGTTGGTCGCTGGATCAAGTCGACCTGTTCGAAGTCAACGAAGCCTTTGCCGTGGTGGGGCTGGTGACCATGGGCAAGCTGGAGATTGCCCATGACAAGGTCAACGTCCACGGCGGCGCCTGTGCGCTGGGCCACCCGATTGGCGCGTCTGGCGCACGAATCCTGGTGACCCTGCTGTCAGCCCTGCGCCAGAAAGGCTTGAAGCGCGGCGTCGCGGCGATCTGTATCGGCGGCGGCGAAGCCACGGCCATGGCCGTCGAATGCCTGTATTAAGGAATCACCATGCTCCCGACTGAAGAACAGACCCAAATCCGCGACATGGCCCGGCAGTTCGCCGAGGAGCGCTTGAAACCGTTCGCCGCCGAATGGGACCGCGAGCACCGTTTTCCCCGGGAAGCCATTGGTGAAATGGCCGAGCTGGGCTTCTTCGGCATGCTGGTGCCGGAGCAGTGGGGCGGCTGTGAAACCGGTTACCTGGCCTACGCCATGACTCTGGAGGAAATCGCCGCCGGTGACGGCGCGTGCTCGACCATCATGAGCGTGCATAACTCGGTGGGTTGCGTGCCGATCCTCAAGTTCGGCAACGATGAGCAAAAGGCGAAATTCCTCACGCCCCTGGCCAGTGGCGCGATGCTTGGCGCCTTCGCCCTGACCGAGCCCCAGGCCGGTTCGGACGCCAGCAGCCTCAAGACACGGGCACGGCTGGAAGGTGATCATTACGTGCTCAACGGGTGCAAGCAGTTCATCACGTCCGGGCAGAACGCCGGGGTGGTGATTGTGTTTGCGGTGACCGATCCGAGCGCCGGCAAGCGCGGCATCAGTGCGTTCATCGTGCCGACCGATTCGCCGGGCTACAGCGTGGCCCGGGTCGAAGACAAACTCGGCCAGCACGCCTCCGACACCTGCCAGATCCTCTTCGAGGATGTGAAGGTGCCGGTGGGCAATCGTCTGGGGGAGGAGGGCGAGGGCTACAAGATCGCCCTGGCGAACCTGGAAGGCGGGCGCGTGGGCATCGCGGCGCAAGCGGTGGGCATGGCCCGCGCGGCGTTCGAGGCGGCCCGGGACTATGCCCGGGAACGCTCCAGTTTCGGCAAACCAATCATCGAGCACCAGGCCGTGGCGTTCCGCCTGGCCGACATGGCGACCCAGATCGCCGTGGCCCGGCAAATGGTGCACTACGCCGCCGCCCTGCGAGACAGTGGCCAACCGGCGCTGGTAGAGGCCTCCATGGCCAAGCTGTTTGCCTCGGAAATGGCTGAAAAAGTCTGCTCCATGGCGTTGCAGACCCTGGGCGGGTACGGTTACCTCAACGACTTCCCGCTGGAACGCATCTACCGCGACGTGCGGGTCTGCCAGATCTACGAAGGCACCAGCGACATTCAGCGCATGGTCATTTCGCGCAATCTTTGAACAGGAGTCCTGCATGAGCTACGAAACGATTTTATTGGAGATCAAGGACCGCGTCGGCCTGATCACCCTCAACCGTCCCCAGGCATTGAACGCCTTGAATGCGCAGATCGTCAGCGAACTGAACCAGGCGTTGGACAGCCTGGAGGCTGATCCGAAGATTGGCTGCATCGTGCTGACCGGCTCGAAAAAAGCCTTTGCCGCCGGTGCTGACATCAAGGAAATGGCCGAGCTGACCTACCCACAGATCTACCTGGACGACCTGTTCAGCGACAGCGACCGCGTGGCCAACCGCCGCAAGCCGATCATCGCGGCGGTGAACGGTTTTGCCTTGGGCGGTGGCTGCGAACTGGCGTTGATGTGCGACTTCATCCTGGCCGGCGACAATGCCAAGTTCGGTCAGCCGGAGATCAATCTCGGTGTGCTGCCGGGCATGGGCGGCACCCAGCGCCTGACCCGGGCGGTGGGCAAGGCCAAGGCCATGGAAATGTGCCTGACCGGGCGCTTCATCGACGCGGTGGAAGCCGAGCGCTGCGGCATCGTCGCGCGGATCGTACCGGCTGATGAGCTGCTGGACGACGCGCTGAAAACCGCCGCGCTGATCGCCTCCAAGTCGGTGCCCATCAGCATGATGGTCAAGGAAAGCGTCAACCGCGCCTTTGAGGTCAGCCTGTCCGAAGGCGTTCGTTTCGAGCGCCGGGTATTCCACGCAGCGTTTGCGACGCAGGATCAGAAGGAAGGGATGGCGGCGTTCGTGGCCAAGCGTGCGGCGGAGTTCCAGGACAAGTGATGCAGCGTTCTCACTGACGCCATCGCGGGCAAGCCTTGCTCCCACAGGGTCCGTGATCTGACACAGTATTCTGTGTGCGGTGCAGATTCAGTGGGAGCGAGGCTTGCCCGCGATCGGGCCTGAACATTCAGCATCTCAGTGACAGATACACCGCCATCGCGAGCAGGCTCGCACACAGGGGATCGGAGGGATACGCAGCATTTGTGTGCGCCGCTAAACCCTGTGGGAGCTGGGCTTGCCCGCGATGGCGGCGGTACTGATACACCGCCATCGCGGGCAAGCCTTGCTCCCACAGGGGCCGTGACCTGACACAGTATTCTGTGTGCAGCGCAGATTCAGTGGGAGCAAAGCTTGCTCGCGATGCTTTTCGGCCCTCACACCAGGTAATGTTTGAGTTCCCGGGCGATGACCATTCGCTGTATCTCGCTCGACCCTTCATAGATCTGGGTAATCCGCGCATCGCGGTAGTAGCGCTCTACAGGATAATCCTCGAGATACCCGTAGCCACCATGGATCTGTATGGCCGAGGAGCAGACTTTCTCGGCCATTTCCGAGGCGAACAGCTTGGCCTGGGAGGCTTCTGACAGGCACGGCTTGCCAGCGCTGCGCAGGCGGGCGGCGTGGAGGATGAGCAGGCGGGTGGCGTTGATGCGGGTGTGCATGTCGGCCAGCAGGTTGGCGATGCTCTGGTGCTCGATGATCGGCTTGTCGAACTGGACGCGATCACGCGCGTAAGCCAGTGCCGCTTCAAACGCCGCGCGGGCGATGCCCAAGGCTTGCGCAGCAATGCCGATGCGGCCGCCTTCCAGGTTGGACAAGGCGATGGCCAGGCCTTTACCGCGAGCCCCCAACAGGTTGGCCTCGGCAATGGTGCAGTTGCTCAAGGTGACCGCGCAGGTGTCCGAGGCGCGGATGCCCATTTTGTGTTCGGTGCGATCGACGATGAAACCCGGCGTATCGGTGGGCACCAGGAACGCTGAAATGCCTTTTTTGCCCAGCTCCGGGTCCGTCACGGCAAACACGATGGCCAGTTTCGCCCGTTTGCCGTTGCTGACGAACTGCTTGGCGCCGTTGATGACCCACTGGCCATCGCGCAGTTCGGCCCGGGTGCGCAGGTTGTGGGCTTCAGAGCCGGCCTGGGGCTCGGTCAGGCAGAAGCAGCCAATGGCCTGGCCACTGGCGAGGTCAGCCAGCCACGTCTGCTTTTGTTCGTCGGTGCCGAAATTCAGCACCGGCCCGCAACCCACCGAGTTGTGGATGCTCATCAGCGCCCCGGTGGCACCGTCACCCGCGGAGATTTCCTCCACCGCCAGGGCATAGGCCACGTAATCGACGTAGGTGCCGCCCCATTCTTCCGGCACCACCATCCCCAACAGGCCCAGTTCGCCCATCTTCGCCACCAGGCCGTCGTCAATCCAGCCGGCCTTTTCCCAGGCCTGGGCATGGGGGGCGATTTCACCGCGGGCGAAGTCCCGGGCCATGTCGCGGATCATCACTTGTTCTTCGGTCAGTTCGAGGTCATGCATGGCTCAGTTCCCGTGGTCGTCGAAGCCCTCGAAGAAACTCGCCACATGGTCGGCGTCCAGCGCCTCCAGGGTCGGCGGGTTCCAACGCGGGTTCTTGTCTTTGTCGATCAGCAAGGCGCGCACGCCTTCGATCAGGTCACCGCGTTCGAACCATTGCTGATCCAGATGCAGTTCCAGGGCAAAACAGTCTTCCAGGCTCAAATGCCGACCGCGCCGCAGCATTTCCAGGGTCACGGCCATGGCCAGGGGAGAGCGGCTGTCCAGCAGGTCGGCGGTCTTAATCGCCCATCCGTGGCTGTTGGCGACGGTGACCTGGCGCAACTGCTCGACCATGCTCGGCACGTCGGGCAGGCCAAAGAAATGGTCGATGGCCGGCCGCAAGTCGGCCAGGGGCGGGGCAGGCAGCTGTTGCACACCCAGTTTGGCCAGCAAGCTTTGCAGGTCCTTGAGTGGCGTATCACCCCACGCCAGGCGATCGAGGCGCGCATCGAGCTGTTCAAGCTTGCGACTGTCCAGATACCAGTCGGCCAGCCCGCAATACAAGGCGTCAGACGCACGGATCTGCACGCCGCTGACGCCCAGGTAAATACCCAGTTCGCCAGGAATGCGCGGCAGGAAGTAACTGCCGCCCACGTCCGGGAAATACCCGATGCCGACTTCCGGCATGCCCAGGCGGCTGCGCTCGGTCACCACCCGCAGGTCGGCACCTTGTGCCAGCCCCATGCCGCCGCCCAGCACGAAGCCGTCCATCAAGGCGAGGATCGGTTTGCGGTAGTGGTGGATCGTCAGGTCGAGGGCGTATTCCTCGACGAAGAAATCTTCATGCAGGGTGTCGCCCTGCTTGTGGCTGTCGTACAGCGAGCGGATATCGCCGCCGGCACAAAACGCCTTGTCCCCCGCGCCACGCAGTACCACGGCGCGGACCTGTGGGTCGAGGGCCCAGGCATCGAGTTGTTGTTGCAAGCTGCGCACCATGCCCAGGGTGAGGGCATTGAGGCCGGCGGGGCGGTTCAGGGTCAAATGGCCAATGTGATTGCGAACTTCGACCAGCACCTCATAGGCTGCGGTTTCGATGGTTCCCGCAGCGTGTGATGAAACCTGAGCTGTCATCGCTAACTCCCTGCTTTTATTCTTCTTTATGAATTGTGTCGCGCGTACCCATTCAGGATCGTACCAGTGCAAATTTGCATTGCACAACCGGGATACGTGCAGGTCCTTTCTGCATATTTATAGCAGCCACAGGCTCAACCGCGACCAGAGAGAACCTCCGTGATGCTGCGGCGCTTGGCATTTCGCTCGCTGACGTGGATCAATTGCTCGAGATCTTCCGGTGTGACGTCAAAGAATGCTTCCATTTCCGCCAAGGCCAGTTTCAGATCCTCGGCCGTGATCGCCTGGCGGTCGACGGGAGTGTGGTCGGCCGGTATGACGGCCACCGGTTCGCTGGCACGCTTGGGATACCGCACCCGCGTCAGGTTGTTGTAGGCCAGCGCAAAGGCCAGCAACCCGGAACCGGCCAGCATCGCCGCACCAACGGCTTGCCAGTCCAAGGCAATGATAGACGGGGCGGCCAGCACCAACGTCGCCGCCAGGGCGCCTGCCGGCGGGTGCAGGCAACGCAGCCAGCACATCAATACCAGCGCCATGCCCGCCGCCAGGCAGGCGCTACCCAGGGTGCGGCCCAATACATGGGCCACCAGCAGCGCGACGACCGACGCACACAGGTAACCGCCGACAATCGACCAAGGCTGGGCGAGGGCGCCCGATGACACCGCAAACAACAGCACCGCCGAGGCGCCGAGCGGGCCGATCAGGTGTTGCGCCACCTCGAGGCCAAATACCTGCCCACAAAGCCAGACACTGAACATCGTCCCCAGCGCCATGCCGATGGCGGCTCGGCTCCATTCGGTGGGACGGGTATTGATAGCGGCGGGGAACCAGCGAGAAAGCATTAAGCGAGAATCCAAAAAAAGAACAAAAAAAGGGGCTTACGGGAAAATCCCAGAAAGCCCTTTAAGTGTTCCAACAGTTGGGGGAGGAACGTTGCACAGTGTGCCGTTCATGCCCCTTGCTTACAAATTCATATTAATGCTGCTTGAGTGCATTAATTTTGAGGTAAGGCCACGGCTCATGCGCTTCTCGACGCTGGGAACCACGTTTGCTGGGTAATGGGCAGGTTGCGCGACTGCCCGCGACCCATCGGGAAATAGGTGAAACCCTTGTCCGCCATGCGCTCCGGGTCGAACAGGTTACGTCCGTCGAAGATCACCGGGGCCTTGAGCCTCTGCCGGATCAGCTCGAAATCCGGCGCCTTGAAGGGCTGCCATTCGGTGCAGATGACCAGCGCGTCGGCCCCTGGCAACACCGATTCCGGCGTGCCCATCAGCATGAGTCGGGTCTCGTCGGGGTAGAGCAACTGCGTTTGCTGCATCGCCTCCGGGTCAAACGCACGGACGCTGGCCCCCGCGGCCCACAGCGATTCCAGCAGGGTGCGGCTCGGTGCGTCACGCATGTCGTCAGTGTTGGGCTTGAAGGCCAGCCCCCATAGGGCGAAGGTCTTGCCGCGCAGGTCGCCCTGGTAGAACGCGTTGATCCGCTCGAACAGCTTGTGTTTCTGCCGCCCGTTGATGGCTTCCACCGCTTGCAGCAGGTCGCTGGAACAGTGGGCCTGCTCGGCGGTGTGGATCAGGGCGCGCATGTCCTTGGGGAAGCACGAGCCGCCGTAGCCGCATCCTGGGTAGATGAAGTGGTAGCCGATGCGCGAGTCGGCGCCGATGCCCAAGCGCACGGACTCGATGTCGGCCCCCAGGTGTTCGGCCAGTTCGGCGATCTGGTTGATGAAGCTGATCTTGGTCGCCAGCATGCCGTTGGCGGCGTATTTGGTCAGTTCGGCGCTGCGCAGGTCCATGAACAGGATCCGGTCGTGGTTGCGGTTGAACGGGGCGTACAGGTCGCGCATGGTTTCGCGCACTTCATCGCACTCGCAGCCGATCACGATGCGGTCCGGACGACGGCAATCGGCGACCGCCGAGCCTTCCTTGAGGAATTCGGGGTTGGAGACGATATCGAACTGCAGCAAGCGACTGGCCTTGAGCAGGCATCTGTCGATGTGCGCCCGCAGAACGTCGCCGGTGCCCACCGGCACGGTGGACTTCTCCACCACAATAAGCGGTTGCTCGCGGTAACGCGCGACGGCCTCGCCGACGGCCAGGACCTGGCTCAGATCGGCACTGCCATCGTCCCGGGAAGGCGTGCCCACGGCGATAAACAGCACCTGGCCGTGCTGCACGGCGAGCTGTTCGTCGCAGGTGAAATGCAAACGGCCAGCCTCCAGGCCTTCACGCACCAGCGCGGCCAGGCCAGGCTCGTAAATGCTCACCTGGCCTTGGCGCAGGCTGTCGACCTTGCGCTCGTCGATGTCCATGCACACCACGTCATGGCCCACTTCGGCCAACACGGCGGCTTGCACCAAACCTACGTAGCCACTTCCGAATACACTGATTTTCATGGCGGATTCCCTGGATCGTTCCGAGCGAGCGACATGCACAACCAGCGTTCGCCGCAGTGCGCTCGACTCAGAATAAGTCGGGGATATTGCAGTTCACTGACAGCCTGACGCCGCATTTGTTTTCAGCGGAAGGAAGTAGGCGGCCCATCCCGCTGCCAGCAACACCAGGTTCGCGCTGTCGCGTAGCAGCAGGCGGCTCGTCGCCTGTCGCAGCTGTCTGGCGCTGACCCGGCCGCGGGCAATGTCCAGTCGCGCAAAACCGTGCAGATGTCGCAGGACATCGAAGGTCATCAACGCTGAAGCGGCCAAGAAATAGAAAATTCGCTGCCAATAGGGAACACCCAGCGCCTGGAGGAGGTCGGTGGTGACGTGCTGGTGGGCCACTTCTTCCGTGCAGTGCCATCGCCACAGGCGCGTTTGCGCGGAGGCGCTGGTAGAAAGCAGCCCGCCACTGCGCAAGGCGATCCGCGAGGTGACGGCCGTCACATGCTCGAACGCCGCAGCCAGGGACAGCTGCGCCTTGAGTGACAGTTTGGCGCGCAGGGCATCGAGGTCCTTCTCGATTCCGTGTTCGTATTCCTGGACATTAAATCCCTGCTTTTCCAGTTGCTGGTTGTAGAGGCGGTGGGCTCGCTGGTGGGCGCGTTCCTCGGCCACGAAGCTGCGCGACTGGTCTGCCAGCGTCGAGGTTGGCGGCAACTGCAAAGCGGATGATTCCACCACCGAGATCACGAACTGTTCTCCGGCGGGAAGCAACACCGAAAAGGCATCGAACAGGTAGGTCCTGATCGGTGTGTCGTTCCAGAAGGGGGCGAAAGTGTCGTCTTCGCCATGTCGGTCGGTGACCTGTTGCTGGGGAATATTCATTGGCTCAGTCCTTCATGCGTGAATGCGCTGTGCCGGTGGCGGCTATCTCGCGGATCAGTCCGGTACAGTAGCCATGAGTGATCTGGGCTTTTTGGACATACGCCTTGTCTTTCATGAGCGCGGCGTGCACCTGCTGCAGGCGAAAGCCTGGTATGGCGGGGTAAAGGTGATGTTCGGCATGAAAACCGACTCCGTGGGGCGCGATCAAGAGGCGTTCCCACCCAGGGGCAATGACGGTTCGAGACGCGCCGTGACCGGGCTGAGGCATTGCGAAATGCTCTGCCACGTCGCGCCAATACAGCAGCGCCATCAGCACCGTGAACATCGGTATAAGCCAGTACACCAACGCCGCCAGCCAAAGGTGAAACCCGGTGAGCACCACCGCAAGCAACACGGCGAAAATCCATTGCCGGTACTGAGTGGCGGGTGGGCACTGCGAGGCCATTTTTGATGTCACCAAGGCGGTTTTGAACTCGTGGATGCTGTACAGCCCGATGCAGTGTTTCAACAGCAGGACGAGCATGTCGAAGGCCGATTTGGGGAACCTGAATCGATCCTGCCCGGTGCATGACACCCAGTTGGGGTCATGGTCAGTGGCGGTATGTCGGTGGTGGGCGGCGTGGTCGCGCCGAAAACCAAACAGGGTAATGGTGAAGGGCAGTGCCGTCAGGAAGTCGCCCAATGTGTCGTTGAGCACAGGACGAGTCCGGCTGAACTGCCGGTGAGAGAACTCATGCATCAGGATCAGCAAGGCATGCTGCCTGGTGGCGATAAACACAATGGCCAGCAGCGAGGCGAAAATGGTCTGGGTCTGGATGGCCAGAGTTGCCGCCCCCAGGATGAGCACCCACTCCAGAATCGTGCTGGCAAGCAAGCGCAAGGGGGCAGGGCGCCCCCACTCCAGTAATTGGGCGCGCGTGACGGCACGCTCGTGCTGCCCGTGGGATTGCCCAGGTTCAACTGGATTAAACATCCGACAGCCTCCTCAGGCTCGATCCAAAGTAAGTCATCAATACGGCTGCCAGGAGCAGCGCGCCGGTTGCAAGAAAGACGGCCTGGATGGAGACGAATTGCAGAACCCAGCCCGCAATCGCCGCCGAGACCGGCGCAAGACCGAAAAACACCAGCATGAACAGGCTCATGCCGCGCCCAAGCAGCCTGGGCGGTAATGAGCGCTGCAACCAGGTAAACGCCATGACCTGGACGAAGCCGCCGCAAAGCCCGATGGCAAACAACAAGGCCACCCCCTGCCAAAGGGCGTAGACCCAGCCCAATGGCATTAGCAGCAAGGCGATGGCGGCGTCGACGGCGAGCAACGTGATGCCCAGATTGACCATCCGCAGTTTCGGCCGGGCGGTAAACATCAGCATGCCCACCAGCGTGCCGGCCCCCTGCGCCCCGAACAGCCATCCCAGCGCGGGCGCCTCGGGCGTGAAGCGCTCATGGGTCAGCAGCGGCAAGGCGACCTGCACCGGCCCGCTCATGAGTAATGTCATGGCGGCCATGTAGGTCAGGTAGGTGCGCAGACGTCGATCCTGAAAGAAATAACGCAGGCCTTCTGCCGTTGTCGTGCCGGCGCTGGTTTCGGAACCCGTGGCGCGGCGGACAGGCAAGGCACGCAGGCCGAACGCGGACAAGGCGAAAGTGAGCGCATCGAGGACGAATGCGATGACATAGCCATCCAGCGTCGCGTTGGCCGCCGGCCGTGGGCCAAAGGGCCAGAACGCGCTGGCGATGACACCCCCGGCGGCCACCGGGCCGACTGCAATGGTCACTTGTCTGAGCGCCAGGAGAATGCCGTTGGCCCGCTCCAGGTCGCGCGCGTTCACGATGCCAGGCACCAGTGCGCTGCCGGCCGGCAGTGTGAGTGCGCTGCACAACCCCAGCAGCGCCGCCGCCCCATAGATCACCGATAAGGTGGCCTGACCGTGATAGACCGCCCAGGCGAGACCGCACAACGCCAGTGCACTGCCGTAGCAGCCGAACGACCAGATCGAGCGGGCACCGAAGCGGTCAACCAGCGAGCCGCCCGTCAACAGGAACAGGGCACGGGGCAGGGCGAGTGCGGCAAACGCCCAGCCGAGTGCCATCGGGTCTGGCGATATCACCATGATGAGCAAGGGGAAGGCGACCAGGGTGAACTGATCACCCAACATCGAGGCCACGGCACAAGCCAGCAGGCGTCGGAAGTTTTTGTCGCGAGCCAGCGTCGGCGCCGGGTTCTCTAGCGCAAGGGAGGTGTTCACAGGCATAGGAAGAACAGTTTTTTCATGCGCTGCAACCAGGGCAGCGGGACTCTCTTCCATATGAACGAAAGCCCGGACAGTGGCACTTTACCCAGGATCAACACGCCCACATCCAGCGACGGCTCATGGGGGAAATAGTTGTCTCTGATGGCGACAATCTTGCGAAAGCCTTTTTTGAAGTAGTAGCGCAGTTGCGGGTCCAGCGGCAGGCCCTGGCGCTTGCTTCGCACGTACTGGGCGACGCTGATATCAGGGTTCTTCGACAGCCAGCCGCGCAGGCCCGGAACGGGAGAGCCCAGGTAGACGTCTGACCAGCCGTGTTTCAGCGCGTAGGGCCAGAAGAACTCGAAAATGGCGTTCGCAGCTTTTGGATCGACACTGCTCAGGCTGATGCCAAACAGCGTGCCGGTTCTGGCGGATTCATCGCCGTGCTGTTTCCTGGCGCAGTCGGCCCAGGTTGGGCACTGGCGCATCAGCTCGTGTCGGGTCGGTTTCATGAACAACGATGCCAGCGCGGTACCGGTACGCGTGCAAAACGCACCGACGCTCAGGGCAGGAAATTCGGCGATGCGGGAGGCCAGCGTGGACACATCGGCACGCTGATCGTCTGTCCATTTTTTTTGTTCGAGTTCAAGCAGTGAGGGGATATCGGCAGGCGATAGAAACCGAACGTTGATTTCACTGTCGTGGACCACGTCATGGCCCTGCACGTCATGCCCCTGTTGCCAGAGGTTCGAGTCTTCGCAAGTGCGGTTTTTCAGAAGTTTTTGCATCGCGTGGGCGGCTCACCGATTGAAGTGGAATGGATCAATCGGCGCCCACGTTATGGCACAGGTGTGAAAGTCTGATGACGAAATGAATTCGCGGCTTAACTCAAATCGAGCCGGTACCCGGCCGGCAACGGTGCGACGAACTCACCCACCACTTCCCGGGTCAGGCTGGCTTCACTTTCTTCACTTTCTTCACTTTCTTCACTGCCCGGTATTGGCCAAGTAGCGGGCTACTTCTTGCAACTCGCCCAAATCCGGCGCGTTATCGATTGCCGCTTCAGGCCGGCACCATGGGTACTCCAGCCTCGATGCCCAGGTCATGATCATCGGCAGATCGGTCGCTGGCAGGGTTTTCATGTGTTCGATGGTGATGGTCAGTCGCTCGACCAGTTTCGATGCTGGATCGAACTGCCAGTCATACAAGCCACAACCGACGCGTGCCTCGCCGCTGTTCTTGTCGGACATCGCCACCAGCCATTTGCACTGGAACGCCTCGGCGTTTGCCGGTGGTGGGGCGGCCAGGCAGAACGTGTAGACATTTTCGAAGGTCTGGCCAAAGCGACTGACCAGCACGTCGCCAATGGCGGCTCGGCCTTCGACGTGGTCGGGAAACGCGATGGAACCAGTGCGCACGACCATGTCCAGAATAGCGCTCGGTGTAAAGGCCTGGTCCAGCAGGTGTGGGCGGTTGCCGTCCTTGGCACGGATGTACTGTTGAATCGAGAGCTGAGCGGTGTTCATCGTGTATCCCTTCAAGTTGAAAACAGCCTCGGTCGAGGCTTGCAAATCACTGTTCCATCACTCCGTCACCAGCATGCAGCCCGGGGTGGGGTTGCATGCACAGCGATCGGCACTCGATCAATGGCGTCGTTGCCTGTATACAGGTGTGCTTCGAAAGGGATTTACCGGGAAAACAAAGGAGCTGTTGCTGTGATTTACCTGATACGCCACGCTACGCCGCTGATCGATTACAAGCCCTGTAATGCGCGTTCGGCCAAGACCCTGCTGGATGAATACAACCAGACCTCATCCATCGATGAGGCTGAGATTACAGCATTCCTGAGCCAACCGGACGTGTCCCAAGGGCTTTTGGCGAGCGAAGCCAACATCATTTCCTCGCCCGTCAACAGAGCCTACGCGACGGCATGCCGGTTATTCGACGTAGCGCGTATTCAAAAAGATGCTCGGTTACGCGAATACGACCTGCGGTTAAGCAGCATTCCCGTCTTGAAAATGGGCGTGAGGCATTGGTTCGCGTTGCACAGGATTCTGTGGTTGTTGGGGATTTCACTGGGCGCCGCCAGCAGAAAAGCCGAACACCAGCGGGCGCTCGGTGTGGCCGATGAGCTTTACAACAGCTGCGGCGAACCGGGGAAGATCACGATCGTTGTCTCCCACGGCATGTTTCTCAGGACTGTCAGGAAAACCCTGCAAAAGCGCGGCATGCAGGCGCGCAGGGTTTATCGCTCGGGGTGTTTTACCGTCGAGTCGCTAACGCCGTGACGGGGATTGCTCGGCCACCAATAGCAACGATTGCGGCACCGGGCTTTGTGGGTGCTGCGGTTCCTGCAGGCCGACCAGTCGAAAACCGGCCATGTCCAAGGCATTGAGCCAACTGGACAACGTGCGGAAATACCATGGCATGGGTTGCCATTGGCCTTTGAACCCCTCGAAGGTTTCTTCTCGCCAACCGTCCTGATAATCGCCCGCCGCCACGGTCCATGGGTGCAGCGTCTGAACCACCAGCGCGCCGCCTGGACCGAGCAGGGCGTTCATTGCAGCGAGCAACGGAATGATGTCCTGGTGCAACAGGGCAAAGTTGGCGCAGATCAGGTCGTAGTCGGTGCCGACGTCCACCTTCGCCTCCACCAGCGCTTCATAGCTGGCCAGGTGCACCGGCGAGGAACCGGCTGCGCGGGCCGCATCGACCAGCGTCGCGTCGCCATCCACACCGACCGCCTCGATGCCCCGTTCAGCCAGCGCCCGTAACAACCAGCCTTCACCGCAGCCCAGATCCAGCACACGCTCAGGCTGGCGGCTCTGAACCGCCAGCAGCATGGCCTGGTCCGTGACCGTCAGCCGGCTTTCGATGGCGCCGGTGCGGATGGCTTCGATCCAGGGTTGGGCGTTGTGGTGCCAGCTTTGGAGGAGGGTGGTTTCCGAGGACGACATTGATCCAGCTCCGCTATGGATTGGCTAAGCATAGGCCAATCGCCGGCGCAGGGAAGCCAGTGGTCAAAGCGGGCGGTCAAGAAACAACAGGCGCGCCGCCAGCGCTGTCATGACCCCGGCAAAACCATACGTACCCAGGCGCCTTGAAATCCCGCCGCTTGCCAGTTTCGCCCTGAGCAGGGCGGCGCAAACACCTAGCAGGGTATGGAAGACGAGAGCAATCAGTGCCAGCAATGCTCCGAGGAAGATCAACTGCAGAGTCACGCCGCCGGCCTTGACGTTGACGAACTGGGGCAGGAATACCATGAAGAACAGCAGCGCCTTGGGATTCAGGAGGCTGTTGAGGGCACCTCGGCAGAAGATTTTCCACAGCGAAGCCGCCTGGAGCTGGCTATCCTGAGTCGCTGCCGGCGTTCTCAGTGCTTGCCAGGCAAGCCACAGCAAATAGCCGGCCCCGGCCAGACGTAGCAGATCGAACGCCGGCGCCCAGCTCATCACCAGCGCACCAATGCCCGCGCTGACCATCATCGTCATCAGCCCGTCCGAAAAGGAAATGCCGAGGGCGGCAGCAATGCCGGCACGCCAGCCGTGGGCCAACGCATGGCTGGTGACAAAGGCCATGTTGGGCCCCGGGACGATCAGCAGAAGCACGACAGCAACCACGAACAGGTAGAGATTGGCGGTATCCGGCATGGGAATCGCTCCGAGGGATGAGCCACGACAGTAAGCGAATGGCGAGGAGGGGGGCAGTTACAGTCCGGGCTTATCTGATAGCAACAGTCGTTTCTTGCGATGAGTCATCATCGCTATTGTTTGAGTATCACAAACAGTGTTATCGGAGCTCTCTGGTTTATCCCAACAATTCTGGACATTAAGGTGCTTGCATCAACAACGGCGGAGGGATCTCTGTACCGAGGCTGATTTGCCCGAGCCAAACGAAGCGGCGATGGAGCTCACGTAGGTGCTCCCGTCTGATCCTCGCAGGACGTCTGCTGAAAATAGTCATTGTATTGCTTCGAAAGCGAATGTTATTGTTGTAACACAGCTTAAATTAATGACACTACAATAACATTTCGCGTTCGAGAGCTCTGAAAATCCATGGAAAAGAACAGCTTCCTGCAGTTGCTGGAGCGAGAGTTCTCCAACCTGACCCCGACAGGCAAGCGGATCGCCAGTTATCTGTTGGGTAACCCAGAACAGCTTCCGTTCGAGTCGGCCGATAGCATCGCGCAGCAGACCTCCACCACCGGGATTTCCGTAGGGCGCTTTTTTCGATCCCTTGGTTACCAGAACATCGATGAAATCAAACAGAGCCTGCGCGTTGAAACACCAGCGTCGTGGCTAATCACTGATCGCATCGGCGCCTTTCGTGCCGAAAGCAATCAGCAAGATACTCTTGATCGTTCCCTGAGTCGGGAGATCGAGGCCATTCGGTATGTCTACGGTCTGGCGCGCAGTGACGCGTTCGCCGATATCGTGCAACGCATCTACGAAGCCGATGCAGTGTTCATTCTCGGCATTCAGTCCACTCGAGGGATTCTCACAGCGTTCCATAGCCACCTTGAGTACATCCGGCCCAAGGTCTACTACGTCGATGGTCTGTCCGGCATTTACGCAGAAACCCTGAATTCCGGCTTCGCCAATCCCTACGCAATCATTGCGGATTTCCGTGCTTATTCCAGCGTGACTCAGACTTTCTGCGACGCGGCCATAGACAACAACCTTCCATTGGCCCTGATCACCGACCTGCAATGCCCTTGGGCCAGAGACTACCCAATCGACCTCTTGCAACTGAAAACCGATGTCGGGCAGTTCTGGGATTCACCTGCGCCATTGGCCTGCCTGTTGAATCTCATCGTGTCGGCCGTCGCTGAGAAATACGGGGATCGGCTCGATGAGCGCTTGGCCAAGAACCGTCAATTGCAAAAAGCTTTCGGTCAGTTCGAAGGCTGATCCTCATCGTCCCACCGAATCCCAACTGGAGTATTGGCGTGAACAACAGCCCCCTTGTAGAGATCGATGCCCAGCGCTACCAGGTGCAAATCGATTTGATCTACGCCGGTGCAGACAACCTGGCTGGAAGAGTGATTTATCCAAATGCGCGTTGCCTGTTACATCGCCAGGCGGCCGACTGCTTGTACAAGGCCAGTCAGCTCGCGCGTCAGGCCGGCTTTACCCTTCGCATCTATGACGCCTATCGGCCGCCTTACGCTCAGTACCTGTTGTGGGACGCGCTGCCAAACAACGACTACGTGCGTGACCCACATTTGGGCTCCCATCACAGCCGTGGCGTGGCGGTGGATCTGACGCTGGTCGGTACTGATGGCGAGCCGCTGAATATGGGGACTGAATTCGACGCAATGGAGGAGAAATCCCACCAGTTCTATCTCGACTTGCCAGTAGACGTGCAACGCAATCGACTGCTGCTGGTGGGGGTCATGCTCGCCGCCGGCTTCCAGGCGATTGCCACCGAGTGGTGGCATTACGAACTTCCGAATGCCGACGATTACCCCTTGCTGGAGGATGTTTAAACCACTGATTCACCAACAGATAGCACCGCGCAGCCCACGCTCAGTGCGGCTGATAACAATAACAAGACAGCGTTACTTACGTTTCACCTGCAACTGCCCGGTTATAGCTTTTATAAAAAACCTGACGTACTTCCCTCTATCGAATGATCAAGGAAACCGGCATGAACCCAATGAACACCGTGACCAGCAAACCCTTTCCCGGCGCCGGCAAGCTATTGCTGAGTATTTTGTGCAGTGCATTGAGCCTTGGTGCCTGGCAGGCCGCGACAGCGGCTGTACCACAAGACACCCTGGTCATCGGCAAACCCGCCGATCCCCAGACCCTCGACCCGGCCGTGACCTTCGATAACAACGACTGGACCATTACCTACCCGTCGTACCAGCGCCTGGTCGGCTACAAGGTCGAAGGCGACAAAAGCAGCACCGAAGTCCAGGGTGACCTGGCCGAGAGCTGGACCGTTTCTCCGGACAATCTGGTCTGGGAATTCAAAATCAAACCTGGCAACAAATTTGACGACGGCGCCCCTGTAGATGCCGCCGCGGTGAAGTTTTCCTTTGATCGCTTGATGACCCTCAAGCAGGGACCTTCCGGTGCATTTCCGGAGGACATGGTGGTCGCGGTTGTCGACCCGCAGACCATCCGGTTCACCCTGAAGACACCTTTCTCGCCGTTCCTGTTTACCCTGGCCCACAATGGCGCTTCGATCATCAACCCCGCTGTGGTCAATAAAAGCGCGGACGTCAATGCCTGGCTGTCGAGCCATACCGCAGGCTCCGGTCCCTTCCGCTTGAGCAACTGGCAAAAAGGCCAGTCGTTGACCATGGAGCCCAACACCTACTTCGCCGGTCCCAAACCTGCGCTGAAAACCGTGGTCATCAAGATCATCGGTGAGCCCTCCGTGCGTCGCCTGCAATTGGAGCGGGGTGACCTGGACATCATCGAAGACATGCCCGAAGACCAGCTCGGCGTTCTTGCCAGCAAGCCCGGCGTGGCGGTGAAGGAGTTCCCGTCGCTACGGGTCACCTATCTCTACCTGAACAACAAAAAGGGCCCACTGACCAGCGTCGATGCACGTCGCGCGATCACCGAAGCGGTGGACTACAACGGCATCGTCAAAGGCATTCTCAGGGACAAGGCCAAGCTCCTGAATGGGCCAATCCCGGACGGCATGTGGGCGTATGACAGCTCGTTGCCGCCGATGAAGCAGGACATGGCCGCGGCCAAGGACAGCCTCGCCAAAACACCGCAGAAAATCACCAACCTCAGCTACATGTATTCGGACAAGGACCCTAACTGGGAACCGATCGGCCTGACTCTGCAAGCTGCATTGGCGCCACTGGGTATCAACCTCAAGCTGGAAAAGCTCGCCAACGCCACGCTGCGTGAGCGCGTCGGCCAGGCGGACTACGACATTGCCGTCGGTGCCTGGAGCCCGGACTTTGCCGACCCGTACATGTTCATGAACTTCTGGTTCGACTCCAAGATGCAGGGCCTGCAGGGCAACCGCTCGTTCTATAGCAACCCGCAAGTCGACACGTTGATTCGAGAAGCCGCCGCTGATAGCGACACCGCGAAGCGCGTCGAGCTGTACCAGACCGCGCAGAAAATGGTGCTCAAGGACAGCGTCTACGCCTACCTCTACCAGAAGAGCTACACCTTGCCGATGCGTGATTCGGTCAAGGGTTACGTGTTCAACCCCATGCTCGAGCAGGTGTTCAACTTGGGCAGCATGAGCAAATAAACCGGCTCCCTCGCGCTGGCCATTGATGGCTGGCGCGGCTTCTGACTTTCGTCGTGGGTGTTACTGAGGTGCCAAAATGGCCTTCCTGACTTTGTTGCGCAAGCGCCTGCTCGGCCTGTTGCTGGTCGTGTTCGGCGTTTCGCTGATTACCTTTGCAATTTCGCACCTGATCCCGGGTGATCCTGCTCGATTGATCGCTGGCGACCGCGCCAGTGATGCGTTGGTGGCCGGCATACGTCATCAACTGGGATTGGATCTGCCGCTGTATCAACAATACGGTCGTTATCTGATGGACCTGGTGCAGGGAGACCTGGGAACGTCGATACGCACCAGCCGTCCCGTTCTGGAAGACTTGCAGACGTTCTTCCCGGCGACACTGGAGTTGGCGCTGGTAGCGCTGGTACTTGCGATCCTGGCTGGCGTGCCGCTTGGCGTGCTATCAGCGGTTTATCACAATCGGGCGATTGACCAGATCGCCCGCACGCTTGCAGTCACCGGTATTTCAACGCCGGCCTTTTGGCTCGGCCTGGGCGCCATCGTTCTGTTCTACGGGCATCTGGGCTGGTTGCCGGGAGGAGGGCGGCTGTCCGAAGGGCTTGTTCCGCCGCCGACAATCAGCGGTTTTTATCTGCTCGACTCGCTGCTCGCCGGTGAGGGCAGGCTGTTTCTCGATGCCGTGGAGCATCTGATTCTGCCGGCGGCAACCCTGGGGTTCGTGACCTTGGGCGTCGTCGCACGGCAGATTCGTTCAGCCATGCTTGATCAACTCGGCGAAGACTATATCCGCACCGCCCGCGCCTACGGCTTGTCCCGATGGACTGTGATCCTGCGCCATGCACTGCCTAACGCGCTCATCCCTTCAGTGACTGTCCTGGGGCTGACCCTCGGAGATTTGCTGTACGGCGCGGTGCTGACCGAAACGGTCTTCGCCTGGCCCGGCATGGGCGCCTATGTCGTCAAGTCGATCCAGTCGCTGGACTTCCCGGCGGTGATGGGTTTCGCCATTCTGGTTTCGTTCATCTATGTGCTGCTGAACATGGCCATCGATATTGTGTATCGCGTGATCGACCCGCGCATCGGCGAGGTAAGTTGAAATGTCCGCTACCCTGATGGCCACGCGCCGCCCGCGCTGGAACGAAAAGCTCGCCTATCTGACCTACCGCGTCCGCCGCAGTCCGCTGACCATGGCGGGCCTGGCGATCACTTGTATCGTCTTGCTGTGCATGATCTTCGCCCCTTGGCTCGCCAGTCACGATCCCAACGCGCTGAACTTGGCCGAACGCCTGGCGCCGCCGTCCAGCACCCATTGGTTCGGCACCGACGAAGTCGGCCGCGACCTGTTCAGCCGCGTGCTGTTCGGTAGCCAGCAGTCAGTGGGTGTCGGTCTGTTCGTGGCTTTTGCATCCTGTTTTATCGGCGGGTTGCTGGGGTGCTTTTCCGGGGTCATCGGTGGTCGTTTCGACGCATTGATCATGCGCCTGATGGACATCATGCTGTCGGTGCCATCGCTGGTGCTGATCATGGCCTTGGCGGCTGCGTTGGGCGCGAGCCTGTTCAACGCGATGCTGGCAATTACGCTGGTACGAATTCCTTCCTATGTCCGGCTAGCCCGCGGCCAAGCCTTGAGCATCCGCGAGATGGGTTATGTCAAGGCCGCCCAAACCTTCGGGGCAGGGCGCTGGCACGTGGTGCATTGGCACGTGGCACGCAACGCAATGCCGCCATTGCTGGTGCAGTTGAGCCTGGATATCGGCAGCGCGATCCTCATGGCCTCGGCCTTGGGTTTTATCGGCCTGGGGGCGCAGCAGCCTACGGCCGAGTGGGGCGCGATGGTCGCCACCGGGCGCAACTACATCCTCGATAACTGGTGGTATTCGACCTTTCCAGGCCTGGCGATTCTGATCACGGCCACCGGGTTCAACTTGCTGGGCGATGGCGTACGCGATCTGCTCGACCCACGGCAACAGGGGAAGTGACCATGCAGACGTCGAGTCCAGTATTGTCCATCGACAACCTGAGCCTGGAATTCCCGGCTTACAAAAACAACGTCAAAGCCCTGAACGGCGTGTCGCTGCACGTCAATCCCGGGGAAATCGTCGGCGTCGTCGGCGAGTCCGGATCGGGCAAGTCGGTCACGGCCATGCTCAGCATGCGATTGTTGCCCGAGCGCAGCTATCGCATCACCGCCGGCAGCCTGAGCATGCTCGGTCGCGACATGCTGGCAGCGCCTGAAAAAGAGTTACTGACGATTCGTGGACGCGATGCCGCGATGATTTTCCAGGAACCGATGACAGCCTTGAATCCGACCCGGCGCATCGGTAGGCAAATGCTCGATGTGATCATCCATCACCAGAAAATCAGCGCCGCCCAAGCCCGCCTCAAGGCGATCGCACTGTTGCGCGACATGCACATCGCCAGTCCGGAACAGGTATTGGAGAGCTATCCTTTCGAGCTGTCTGGCGGCATGCGCCAGCGGGTGATGATCGCGCTGGCGTTCTCCTGCGAACCTCAATTGCTGATCGCCGACGAGCCGACAACGGCCCTCGACGTGACCGTGCAACGCCAGGTGCTGTTGCTGTTGCGAGAAAAAGCCAGGCAGCGGGGCACGGCCATCTTGCTCATCACCCATGACATGGCATTGGTTTCGCAGTTCTGCGACCGGGTCTACGTCATGTACACAGGGGCAGTGGTCGAGGAGGGCCGCACGGCCGATGTCATGGGAAATCCGCAACATCCCTATACGCAAGGTTTGCTCAGTGGCCTGCCGGAAATGGTCGAGCCGGGCCAGCCGCTGCTGACCATTCCCGGTCAAGTGCCGAACCTGGCCTCTTTGCCCGTGGGCTGTACTTTTCAGGAGCGGTGTACATACGCCATGCCGGTTTGTAGCAAACGCCCGAATCTCAACACTATCAACGGTAATGACCAACGTAAAAGCGCGTGCTGGTTACCGGTCAAGGAGCTTTCGTGATGAACAGTGCCGTCCTTCAACCCATCACCCAAGCTCCCACGATTCTTCAACTTGACGATGTTCATGTTCGTTTCCCCGTGAGCAATGACTGGTTGGGGCGACCGCGTGGATATGCCCACGCCTTGAACGGGATTGATCTTCAGGTGCGGGCAGGCGAGACCCTGGGTATTGTCGGCGAGTCAGGTTGCGGCAAGAGCACCTTGGCCCAGCTGTTGATGGGCCTGGTGCCGCCGAGCAGCGGGGAGCTGAACTGGGTCAATCGCAGCGGCGAAGGCCGCAGCAACGTCCAGATTGTTTTCCAGGATCCACAGTCGTCCCTTGATCCGCGCCTGCCTATCTGGAGAATCATCACCGAACCGTTATACGCCCGAGGTCATGTCAGCCATGCGCAGATGCGCGATGTGGCCGCCAGGGTCGCGGCCCAAGTCGGCATCCGCCCGGAGTACCTGGACCGCTTCGCGCACCAGTTTTCCGGGGGGCAGCGTCAGCGCATTGCCATCGCCCGAGCCCTTTCGTCAGACCCGGATATCATTGTCCTGGACGAGCCCACGTCAGCGCTGGACATCTCGGTTCAGGCGCAGATTCTCAACCTGCTGGCAGAGCTGCAAAGTGCCCGCAATCTGACTTACATCCTGATTTCTCACAACGTATCAGTGGTGCGTCATATGGCTAATCGGGTGGCGGTGATGTACCTGGGGCAAATCGTTGAACTGGGCAGCGCGGCTCAAGTGCTCGATCAGCCACGTCACCCCTATACCCGGTTGTTGCTCGAGGCGGTACCACGACTGGGCGTGCCACTGCACGACGAGCAAGTCGCGGCGCCTACCGAATTACCAGGGAACCGCCAACTACCGAGTGGCTGCTTCTTCCGCGAACGGTGCAATCTATGCACCGTTGGCTGCGAGAAGCCTCAGGCCTTGCTGGGGGATGAGCAGCAGTGTGTGCGATGTCATTTACAGGATTGAGTCACTGGCTTCGCAGTGTTCGCACCGGACTTATCAGTGGCCTGTAGCAGGGGCTCCATGATAATCATCTACACTGCCCCTTCATCCTCCTGCCCGGGACTGGCGGCCTATGCGGATATGTTTTTTTGATGGCGCCGATCGCATCGAGTTGGCGCCTCGATCCAGCCTTGCTGACGGTCCGTCCATGCAGCAAGGGGGGAGCGGGGCAAGCAGGATCGAATTGCGTGAAGCGTGGCAGGCCGACAGCTTTATTCACCGACATTTTGCCGGGGCCGACCAGATACACCGTTTGCGCGCGCTGTTATCTGCCCAGGAGTCTCTGGTCCATCTGCTGGACGATCAGGAAGTTCGCCGCCAGGTAGCCAGCAAACTATGGAGCGGGGAGCTGTGTGCTTACGTTTATCCATACCAGCGGCCGATGCCCGTTCGCCTACCGGCCTCGGTCGCTGTAGAAGAGGGTGTTGCGCCGGTGTCCGCCGCAGCCCGCAAGCGTCTGCCGGTAAAAGCCTCATCCGAATCCGCCAGTCGACCTGAGCCGGTGGTGGTGCTGACATTCGTGGAGATCGAGTTAGTGGATATGCAGGGGCAACCCGTTGCAGGGGAGTCCTATGTCATTGCCCTGCCAAACGGGACCCAGTACAGCGGTGTGCTTGATGAGCTCGGACGGGCGAGGGTGGATGGCCTTGATCCGGGCGACTGTCAGGTGACGTTTCCGGAATTGGATCGGCGTGCGGTGGAGCGCTGGAAGGGCTCATGAATTGGACTTGAGACGGATATGCTGCCACGCGGCGTCCAGATTTGGGGGCATGCCGGCGCGCTTGCGCAGCCCGGTGGCCTTGGGCGTGATCCAGGGTTTCGGTGGAGTTGGCAGCGGAAATGGCAACACTGTTTCGGGGGTATTGCCCATTTTCAGCGTGTCGATGGCCTCGGCAACTTCCGTCAGTGTGACGCGCATGCTGCTGGTGCTGTTGCTCATATCTTCGTTTGCGCAGGCCTGGCACCGACGGTCGAGCTCAGCGGTAAGCAGTTCACCATCCTGACCGATCTTGACCACTTCGCTGCACCAGGGCGCTGTCTGATTCAGGTTTCGATTCTGGGTGAACGCTTGTGTCGCTTGGTTGAGGCTGGCGACGATATGGTTGCAATGGGCAGTGAGGTCTTCTGCGAGATCCGGCCCGTATTCCGTCAGGTTTTGGTTCATCGTGTCTATCGCGCTGCTCCATGTATCCTTGTCGCACTCATAGGTTTCCAGGGCATTCCAGACATCAAGGACATCGCGCTCGTGGCTCAGAAAAGCAGCGACAAAAACCGGGTCGTAACGGGAAAAGCCCTTTTGGTCCTTGTAAAATTGGGCGTGCAGAGCCATGACCTGTGCCAGGCGGTAACGGCAGACGTATTCAATGTGCGTTTGCTCAAAGCCGGCATCCCATAATGGGGCATACGCATCAAGGGTGTTGCGCAACGCTTTCAGCGCCTCCATGTCCGCCTGGTAGGTAGCCAGGATGACCTCATGCAGACCGAGCTGGGGAAGTTCGTGGACGCTGCGGGTGGCCGGGGCATTGCCGCTTTGTGCGGCCTGCAGCTGGGTGATGTGCTCGCGTGACTGCATCACGTGCCTTGCCAGCTCCAGGCTCCAGCAGGCAAAGGCATCCATTGCCAAGGCCGAAAACGGCGCCTGGGGCGTCGTCGAGTAATACAAAAACTCGATGGCCGAGCGGGTTTGATCCTCCGACACTGGGTAAGCGGCGTGGTACTTCACCTGGTAGCGCAATGTCGGCACCGTCAGGGTCTTGAACCACTCGTCTCCACGCTGCCATTTCAGGAACTCGATCGTCAGGTCGAGGCTGCGGGTCATCTCCAGGAACACGCCGCGTAGCATCGCCAGGTGCCGCATGCGGGCGAACACAAGCTCCTTGCGGTTCAGGCCGAGGACCAGAATGTTCTTGCCACCCCTGTCGCTCGTGGGCTGCATTTGTTGGTTAAGGTCGTCGAGAGGGGCGGGAACGGCTTCTCCTGTCTCTGAATCGAAGCTGATGTGTTCGCGCGGATTCTCGGTGACAGGATTGATCAATACCGGTTTTTCGACGTTGCTCGGGTTGTTCCACGCGTCGTGTTGCGGTGGGACCAAGCGACCCCATTCGCCAATGGCTTGCCAGAACTCGTCCTCCGTGTCGAAGTCTTCCAGGCTCGGTGGCGGATCCGTCAGGTTGTCCGGTATCACGTCGAAGTAGTTCTTCTTGTAGGTCTCGTTGCACTCCTTGCATGACCACAAGTGGTTGCTCCAGTCGTAAACGTATTGAAAATAGCCGAGGTTATCGAGTGCCTGGGCGCCCACGGGGACGAAACCGTCGTGGCGTTTTTTCGGCCGAAAATGCTCGACATCCCCGCCTGCGGTACTCATGAAGCGCGCCTCGCAAAAGGCACATTTGCCATGTTGGTCTACCTTCAGCAGCGCCTTGGCGTGAGGCGGCTTGTACTGATCGTCGTCGATGACGATCTTCACCGCGCCTTTCGGGACACTTTTTGTTTTGGCGGTGTTGGTGCCTTTGGTACAGAGGACCACCACGGCGCCAGCCTGGACAGCCTGCTGGATGCCTTTTTGCATCTCCGCATGCGAGCGCTGCAGCGCGGGAGGGGCCGTTGGCGTTTTGTGAACCCGGATCATAGGGAGGCCTCTCCGTGGTAGCCGTGGAGCGTCGCGCGTACGGCATCGCTCAGTAACTCATCGTCGTCGGGCAACCCGGCCTGCATCTTGAACGCACCGATGGCCACCTGGGTCGCGTCATTCATCTGACCATCGCATTCGCCGTTGAAGTAGCCGAGGCCACGCAAGCGTTGTTGCACACCCTTGAGGGTGCTGATCGGGTCGAGCGCGCGAAGCCTCAATTGGTAGTCGCGCAAGAAGCCGTCAAAGGTTACGCGTACGGTGATGTCATCGGCGGTTGGCTCAAGCGGCCAGACGATATCGCCGTTCGCTTCGGCCGTGCCACGCCCCAGCAGCGTGTCGCCACGCAATACTTCGAAGTGGCGCGCCAGGCCTTGGCCGGCGAGTGCATAAGGACGAAACCTGAGCATGGCCGGCGTGTTCAGCACGCGGAAAGTGTGCCTTCGCCCGGTGGCGTTCTGTTCGAAGGTCGCTGTCGTACGCGGGGGCACGAACAATAAATCACCCGTCGCAAGCGCCGTTCCGTCCGGGTGTTGATGGCGCAGATCGGCATTGCGTGGGTGATCCCAGAGTGTCGAGCGCGCATGTCCGTAGGCGTAGGCCACGCTGTCGACGCTTTCGGTGGCTCCCAGTGCCAGGACGATGCCGTCACCGCCAGGGTCCGATCTGGCATTCATACTGTTCGTTCCTTCCTTGTTTGTCGCACGGTGGCTGCGCGTAGGAAATCGCGCCGATTCAGCAGGCGATTTAAACCTTAGTACGTTGTGTGGGTTTTGGGAGCGTTGAAGAATATCGGCGACTTCACAGTACGGTATTCAGAGGATGGGACTGGCTTCAAATTCAGCCATCAACGGGGGCCGTGGGAATATCTGTTAGTACACATAATGTATATTATGTTAAACGAGATGTTTACGTGTCACCACAATGCTTTAAGTAATTTCGCGTCCGAGGGCTGCACGTATGCCGGAGGTTTGGTCATCAGACACCTCTATCTGGCGAGCCCTCTCGCCTCATACTCAGCAAATTTCAGCCCTCCAGCATTCATTCCCTGAGTGCATGTCTTTTTGGCTGAAATTTTAGAAGTCCGCTTCTGGCCGACGTCGCGGGTTCAAATAGGTGCTCGGTCATACAGGCCCCTCACGCCCTACGCCTCGGAACGGTCTGTTGAAAATGGTGAACACCAGCCTGAGAAGGTGAACCGTTAGAACGCAATATGGTAAAGCGCCCCTGAGTATGCTCTGTACCAACCAGATATGCCGGAGCTTTGACTATATCGGGAAACAGCACCCATCCCGTAACACCAGCATCAGCCACAGACACAATTCTTGTTGGGGTTTCGATCACTGCTGGATGGGGCATATCGCTGAAAAAATGAGTTTCACAGCACATATGAGACTGGTATTCAGGCCCGTATATGGTTGCCGTATGTACGTTAGCCCCCACTGTTTTCTCAATAGTAGAGGCAAACTTAATAGTGGCCACCATTGCATCTCTTACGTCCGATACATATTGTTCATAAGCACTGATATCAGGAAGCCCTTGTCTTTCGTGGATTGCTTTCCACTCGGTGTCAAAAAAAGCTTCGGTTTCAGGGCGGCAACCAGAACCAACCATGTCGATACCGCAATTTCCCTTTATTCCAGGGCGTTCTTTGAAACCGACAGGATTAGAGAGTTTCAAAGAACTACGACTCCGGCTAACTTCAATCAGCACCCGCTTCCACTTATCGCGTTTGCGCTTCCATCCGGCAATCACAATCGTCAACCCTGAGCTCAACAATTCGCCTTGAGAAATTCTAGTCAACTTCTCCTTGATCCGTTTTATGACTCCATCAAAGTGAAGCTGCTTTTGCTCACCTAAGCCGCCCAGTTGCATAGCCCAAGGATCAGACCCGTCCGTTGGGATTCTTATACGAGTATCGAGCTGCTCTGCGATCCACTCATCTGTTGGCTTACCCCGCATAAATGCAGCGCCACAATAGCTAATCGTTAAAATGCCATCACTGGCTTCATAAATCAGATTCTTATTTGACTTATCATCAAATTGTTGAGTCTTACCATCAGCCTGAGTCGTTAAAAGACGATCCCCAGCTTGGATAACAAACAGTGGTGATGCAACTGTAATTATCAGCGTCATGCTTACTTCCTATGTCCCTACGGAACCAGTGTGATGCGTCTTGGTCGATCCATGTATGTGCCACTAACTCCTGAGTCTTCGGCGAATGCCCCAACCAACGTCTAAAAGCACAGCGCAGGCTAGCACTATTACTGAACCCAAGCCCCTCGACAATGTTCTCGATGCTGAGCTCCCCTTCCCTCAGCAAATCCTTCGCTTTCATGAGCCTAGCGCGGCCTTTGTTGGTAAGCGTACGGACGCAGGTCAGCACGGCATCCACTGATGCGGCTGCAACAGTTCGATCTCACTGGCCTTCTGCGTCGGCAACCGCGTCAGTACATCCTTGAGGTATGCGTACGGATCATGCCCGTTCATGCGTGCCGACTGGTTCAGGATCATGGTCGCCGCCCGTTTACCACTGCGCAGTGATCCAGCGAAGAGCCAGTTAGAACGCCCAAGCGCCCACGGCCTGATCGTATTTGTATTTTCGACTGCGTTATTCAGGCCCCGCTTCCCTTGAGACCTCCGGGCCTCACAATTGAGGCTGTTAGGAGGTGCCATGAGCAACCAGCTCGGGGACAAACCACACTGCTCGATTCTGAGCCTGCCAGGTTCTACCCAATTCCAACCAGATCCCAAAGCATGGTTTTTGAAAACCAGCATCCATCAGCCTCTGGTCACCGCCCATGCCCTCTTGCCTCCAGCGACCTTCAACGGTCACCCTCTGCATCAGGCGATGGAGCGAACCACGCCACCATCGACACGCATCGCCGCACCGGTGGTTGCGCTGGCTTGAAGCGACGCCAGATAGACCACCAGATTCGCCACTTCTTCGGTCGTCGCCAAACGCTTGATCAGCGAGCTTGCGCGATGTTGCGCGATGAAGCTCTTCTCCAGCTGCTCAGACGGCACGCCTTGTTCTTCGGCCATCTGCGCGAAGAAACCGCCGACACCTTCAGAACGCGTTGGCCCCGGCAGTACCGCGTTGACCGTCACACCGGTGCCGGCCAGCGTTTCCGCCAGACCACGAGAGATTGCCAGCAGCGCGGTCTTGGTGGTGCCGTAATGGACCATTTCAGCCGGAATCTGCAACGCCGATTCACTGGACAGGAACAACACCCGACCCCAGCCACGTTCAGCCATGGCCGGCGCATAGTGACGTGACAGACGCACTGCGCTCATCACGTTGACGTCGAAAAAACGCTGCCAGTCGGCATCGGTAATATCAAAGAAACCCTTGGGTTCGAAGATCCCCAGGTTGTTCACCAGGATGTCGGCATTCAAGACTTTGGAGAACAGTTCCTGCGCGCCTTCCACTGTTCCCAGATCGGCTGCAAGACCGATCAGCCGAGCCCCCGGCAGTCGCCTCAGGATGTGCTCGATAGCCTTGCCCACCCTCTCCTCGCTGCGCCCGTTGATGACCACTTCAGCACCCGCCTCGGCCAGACCGAAAGCAATAGCCAGACCAATACCGGCCGTGGAACCACTGACGATCGCGCGCTTTCCATGCAACGATATGTTCATGCTTACTTTCTCCGATGGATGATGTAACGACACAAAAGGCGGACTCAAGGTCCGCCGTAATTGATTCGAAAAGCCTGGCGCCTCAATCAGTGGTACCGGCATCAGCCGTTGCCAGCGGATAAATCGACTGCCAGCCGCCACCTAGTGATTTATATAGCCCAACCATGGCCAACGAGACCGTGGTCGAGCTTTCCACCAGTTGTTCCTGATTCGCCAACAAGGCGCTCTGAACCGTCAGCACGTTGAGAAAATCCACCGCCCCTTCGACGTACTGGCTTTGCGCAGTTTCCAGCGCAATCCGGTTCTGCCGCACCGCTTCGGCCAGTCGGTCACGTCGCAGTTGGCTGGCGTTGTACACGCTCAGCACATCATCAATTTCATGCCAGGCCCGCAGAACCACCTGTTGGTAATCGAGCGCCGCTTCCTGTTGCTGCGCCTCGCGCAACTTGACCATCCCACGCAAACGTCCACCCTCGAAAATCGGCAAGCTCAACTGTGGGCCGATAGCAAATTGGCGCGAGCCCCAGGATCCGAAATCCGATAGCTGCATCGACTGGAAACCAACGTTGCCGGACAGACGAATGCGCGGATAGAAATCACCCTTGGCCACTCCGATCCCAGCCGTCGCGGCATGCAGACGGGCTTCGGCCTGACGAACATCCGGGCGCCGCTCGGCTAGCTCCGACGGCAAGCCAATTGCGAAGTGTTGTGGGGTTTGCGGTACTTGCGCCGGTTGTTCCAGTTCGGCCTGCAAGGCTCTTGGTGGCTCGGCCAACAGCAGGCTCAAAGCATTGATCAACTGTGCCTGACGCTGTTCGAGCGACGGTAAGCGAGCTTCGACGGCGGCGACCTGCGCAGCGGCTTCAGCCACATCCAGATTGGTCGCGATGCCATCCGCCAAACGCATCTGCGACAGCTTTAGGCTGTGCCGGGAAACATCAAGGTTCTCGCGAGTGACCGCTAGAGTGCTCTGCACGCCGCGCAGCTGAATGTAATCGCGAGCGGTCTCGGCAAGAATCGACAGCAGGACCATGCGCCGGTCGTTCTCAGCCACCTCGACCGATGCATCGGCCGCTTCCACTTCGCGCTGGACCCGACCCCACAAGTCTAGCTCCCAGGCAGCGGTGAAATCGCCCTCCCAAAGATTGAAGGCAGACTTGACGCCCTTGTCCGAAGGATCGCTCAGACCCTTGCTGCTATTGCGTGCCCGCTCATAGCCGATACCGGCATCAAGGCTCGGATATTGATCGGCGGCGATGGTCTGCCGCGCCGCTCGACTCTGCTGCAGACGAGCACTGGCGATTTTTATATCGAGGCTGCTGGTGACAACACGGCGAACCAGGGCAGACAACTGCGTGTCGTGAAAGAGGTCCCACCAGCGTTCTTCCACCGGCCAAGGCTCTGGGCGACTGGCGGCAGCCTGGCCTTGCAGCACGGACCACTTTGCGTTGCCTGGCCCCTGAGGCTTCTGAAAGTCCGGACCAACGCTGCAAGCCGAGAGCATCAACACGCTCGACAACAATAATGGCTGAACAGGGAAAGTCCGACTCATCGAAGGGTGACCTCTTTACGTGCGTCGTTGCCCTGCGGGTCCTGCGTCTCGATACTGGCTTCCACCGACATGCCCACACGCAGGCGGTTCGCCAACGGTTGATCGGCATCCAGCGCAATCTTCACCGGTATCCGCTGCACGACTTTGGTGAAGTTGCCCGTCGCATTGTCCGGTCTGACCGAAGCAAAGGTCACCCCGGTCGCCGGCGCAATACTATCGACCCGACCGGTGAGGCTCTCGCCACTGAAGGTGTCGACGCGGATCTTCACGGGCTGTCCTGGCTGCACATGCGTCAACTGGGTTTCCTGGAAGTTGCCAACCACATAGGCCCGATCCAGAGGAACAATCGCCATGATCTTCGCGCCGGGATTGACATAGGCCCCGACACGCGCGGCACGTTCACCGACTACACCATCTATCGGTGCCACAAGACGAGTGTAAGACAGATCAAAACGGGCCCGCTCCAAAGATGCCAACGCATGTTTATGGCCTCCGTCGGCACTGTCGAGCTGGGCCTTGAGGATATCCACCTGCTTGCGCGAAGCGGCCAAGGCCGCGGTCGAGTTGGCCAGGCGGGCGCTGGCTTGATCTACCCGGCTGCGGGCCTGCTGAGCATTTTGCACGGTGCCGGCGCCCTGGCCTGCGAGATGGTTGTAGCGCGTCAGTTCGTGCTCCGCGAATGCTTGCTCAGCTTTGTCGGCAGCCACCATGGCCTGCGCCTGAGCGATCAATGATGACTGGCGTTCCAGCGTGGCTTGCGCGTTTTGAAACTGCGCCTGCGAAACCAGTGACTGTGCCTCGGCCGCCTGGAGCGCCGCCTGATAGTCACGATCATCGATTACCGCCAGCAATTGACCGGCCTTCACCGGCTGGTTGTCCTCCACCAGCACCTGACTAATAAAGCCCGAAACCTTCGGCGCCACCAACGTGTAGTCCGCCGTGATAAACGCATCGTTAGTGGTTTGCAGCGAGCCGGAACCAAACAGGCGCGGCGCTGCCAGGTAGATGACCCCGCCAAGAGCAACCAAGGCAACCGTGTACAAAGCAATTTTCTGGTTTTTACTCGTAGTCATAACGACTTTCTCTCTGAATGGAGCTCTATGCCAGCGCACGAGGTGGATAAATCCGGGAAGGCATCAACGGGATCAACAGAATCAAGGCCAGTGCCAGCAACGCCATGCAGTAGTACAAGTCCGAAGATGTCAGTACGACCGCCTGTTCGTGGATGCGATAGGCAAGCCCTTCAGCGTCGCTGTCTGCCAGAGGCGAGTTGCCCAGGCGATCGACCAGCATGGTTGAGTGGAAATGCAGCCGCGCCGTGGTCAGCACATCCAGCACGCCGGTAGCAAGGACTGCCGAAAAACCTTTGACGGTGTTGAACCAAGCGGAAGCGAACGGGCCGTCTTGCGGCGCCAGGCCACCGGTAGCGAGCATCAGCAACGGGATCACCGCCATCGGCTGACCAAACACCTGGAACAGCTGCAAGATGTAGAAGTTGTCACGAATCCACTCGGAAGTGATTTGCGTGCCGCCAGCACAGGCCAGCGCCAGCAATCCAAGACCGATAGCCAGAACCCATCGGCAGTCGACCCGACGGATGTTGCACAAGGCCGCCACCAGCGGTAACGCCAGCAACTGCGGCAAGGCCACCATCAGCAATACGGGCGCAGTTTGTACCGGGCGATAACCCTGCACCTGAGCCAAGTAGCTGGAAGGGATGATGATCACCGCCAGCAATACGATCAGTACCCCGCCGAGGGTTAGCAACGCGTGCGACAGGTTCAGGTTGGTCAGCATCTGCAATTTGAAGAACGGTAGCGGGTGCGACCATTCATTAATGAAGAACAACACCAACAGCACCATACCGCCACCAAGCAGCCAGCAAATCAGCGTGGACTCGAACCAGTCCAGACGATTGCCCTGGGACAGACCAATCACCAGCGCACAAATCGCCGGGAAACCGAGCAACAGACCACGCCAGTCAAACTGTTTGAAACGCTCAAAGCGCATAGGGTCCTGCGGCAAGCCATATGTAACCGCGACCATCGCCAACAAGCAGGGTGGGACAATCTGCCAGAACGCCCATTGCCAACCGACGTATTCGGTCCACAACGCGGCTAACGGAGTCCCCAGGCTCGGGCCGAAGGTGGCAGTCAACGCGTAACTTGCCAGCCCGTAAAGCTTGACGCCGGGCGGGAGGAAACGTAGCGCGACGGTCATCAGCATCGGCGGCAGACTGCCCCCTGCCAGCCCCTGCAAAGTTCGTAACACCATCAGGCTTTCGAGGTTCGGAGCGAACGGGCAGAGAATTCCAAGCACAGTAAACGCACCGATCGCGCTGAGCGTGAAGCGACGCAGGGAGAAGGTGACTGAACACCAGGGCGCAAACGCCATGGCCGAGACTGAGGTGGCAGCGTAAGTAGCGATCAACCAGGTACCTTCATCCGCGCCGATATACAGCGCGCCACGAATGTCAGGCATGGCCACTTTGGCGACCATCTCGTTGAGACCGGCCACCAGTACGGCGATCAGCACCCCGACCAGCCCGATCACAATACGCAGGCCAAACACTGGCGCAGCGGCCGGTGCGGGTTTCGCCACCTCCGGCGCCGGGGCCATAACAGTAGAGGCTGCAAGCGAACTCACGGGGTCACCCGTCGGCCAGCGCCCCGAAAGATAGAAAACAACACAAGGCACATTGCGTCATGACTCCAAGTAAAGGATTTACCTGGATAGTTTATGAAGACGCAATAGTTCCGAAAACTGACATATGGGAAGCTTTAAGCTGCACCCAACGCACGTATCAATGCACAGAAATTATCCAGCTCCAAATTGCCCTTCGGCAGCTGCTTAGCTGCTTCAAACCCGTGGCGAGGAGTACTGGGCGCAGCTCTCTTTCAGCGTCTGGCGCAGCCAGCGATGGGCCGAGTCGTTATCAAAGCGTGGATGCCAGGCCTGCATGACCACCACCGTCTCCAGCGCCATAGGAATACGGAACGAACGCAACGGCAACCCCAGCCGCGAGACGCTCCACAACACATGCTCCGGCAGCGGCAGCAACAGGTCGGAATCGGGCAAGGCGAACATCGCCGAGTGAAAGCTAGGGGTGATCAACGCGACACGCCGCTGCAAGCCCATCCCGGCCAAAGCAGTATCGATCGGCCCGGTTGCACGCCCGCGTCGCGACACGCTGACCTGCGCATAGGAGGCGAAACGTTTGGGCGTGATTTCTTCCTGAAAGATTGGGTGATCCACCCGGGCCAGGCCGACAAAGGTCGTGGTGAACAGGCTCTGGACTTTGATTTCCGGCCCAAGATTGCGCGTCGCACTGATATAAAGATCGATCCGCCCTTCGCGCAACGCGTCATCCTCACCCTCGCCTTCCGGCACGAAGCGCAACACGGTACGTGGGGCCTTTTTGCGCATGATTTCCAGCAACTGCGCACCAAAGGCCGCGACAAATACGTCATTCGCCCGCAAGTTGTAGCAGCGTTCCAGCGTCGTGAGATCGACCTCGTCACCCGAAAGGAACACCTGCGCCGCTTGCTCGACCAAGCTGCGCACCTGAACCCGTAATGCCAGCGCCTTGGGTGTCGGCACCAGGCCACGCCCGGCGCGCACCAGAATCGGGTCACCGACTGCGCTACGTATCCGGGTCAAGGTCCGGCTCATGGCCGCGGGACTCAAGCTCATGCGCCGGGCAGCACCGACCACACTGCCCTCGTCCAGCAGCGCATCCAGGGCCACCAGCAGATTCATATCTGGAAGATGCACAACAAACACTCCTTGTGAAAATCAATTGATCCTGGCGCAATCCTAGCAGTTTCTGAGCAAACCCCAATGGGCGCGAAGCCTGCGCCGTATACCCAACTGACACGAATCGAACGGTAGAGATGGGTATTTCACCAGAGATGGAAGTCTTTTTCAGAGTTTCCTTAGGCGACAATGCTCGCCGGATAGAGGTGGTAGGCTGACCCCGAACTTCAAGAGGAAACCAAGCTGGTTGCCCTTGACGTAAGGGCGGCCGAACTGCGGGGAAATCAGCTTGGTTTCATGCCCCCACGAGCCGTTTATTTCGCCAGTGGCTAATGCTTGGCGCAAAGGCAACAGCCACTCTCAACAACCATTGTTGTGCCTCGTCGGAGTTACCCTCCTCCCCGCCTACGCTGAGCATCCTTTGATGCAAACGGCTTAAAGCAGTGTGCTTAATTTATGCTGAGGCAGGAGTCAACCTGCCCCTGCATAAATGACTATTTGATTACTACTGGGTTAACCGGCGATCCGGTAGCGCGATGCACTTTAAGCGGTGCGGCCACATAAAGAAAAGTATACTGCCTATCTTTGGCGCAACTTTCAGCCAGCTTCTCCAAATCGCAAATCTCTGTAAAGGCGATACCGAGATTACGCATCAAAGCACAGTGCAAAGGCAGCGCCACTCCTGATACTGGGTCTGTCGTTACTTCATTGGCGATGGTGTCGGTAACAAGATTTGGAATTTCCTTATTATGGAACCATTCAACAAGCTCCTCCGAATACGTAAGGCCTGGTTCGCAGAAACCGTCATAAAACGCCTCGCCCTGTTCATAGAACGCTTGAAGAAAATTAGTCCTGATAATTAGAATGTCGTGCGGCTCGATGGTATGGCCCTGAGCCTCTGCGCATGCCTCAAGATCTATATGAGTGAATGTCTCACCTTTATCCAGCATGCGCTTACCACGATGCCGAGCCATATCCAGTAACACTCCACGCCCGACTACTCCTCGTTCGCCGATAGGTGCAACACTGGCCTTGTCGAGGCCGCCCACAGTTGTTCGCGCATCGTACCCGTTCCATATTTTTCCGCCGTACCAGAGGTGGCCAAGCGCATCATATTGCGTGGACCCTTGCAGGAACGCGTCGATCTTGTCATCCGCGTAGTGCAGGCCCCCGGGATAACAAGGACCATGATCATTGTCCCAACTTGATTCATCGAGAACCATCGTACGCTCTGCTGGGGTACGGCCTGGCCAAACTGGGTCGCCTGCAGGATTACCGATCATTCGTTGTAAGGTAAATACGCTTCCCGTCTTAATGTGTGCAACCCCACGCATGACTTCTTGCGCCGTCAGGTAATTCAGAGAGCCTACTTCGTCTTCCGCTCCCCATCTGCCCCAGTTAGAAGGAGTATTTTTCAATAAATCTTCCATTGTAGGAACTGCAGTATTCATGATTTTTCCTTTTCTTAGTTGCAGTGGTGATTAAGGCGCACAACAAATGTGCCTTGTATCCGTATCAGTCAGGACATACAAAATATCGAATAAAATGGCGCGCTCAATGACCAAGCGTCTTTAGACGGGCAATCACGCTATTGAGCGATTAGACCGATCAATCAGCCATAACCTCTTCTACTCCCTGCTTATTAATAGCCGTGGCCGCCCCAGCAGCTTTGGCTGGTTTGGTAGGCGTTATCTTCAAGTCCTTGGCAAATGTCCCATCCACCTCGCCCTTGAAGAAGTTTTTGCCGTAGATCAGCAAGCACAACACAACGCCAATTCCGAATGCCCAGCTAGCACCTTTGATTGCCAGTACCGCGCCGATCACGCCGGCGATACCCAGGTCGCGCTGGCTACGCGCTTCAAGGATGCCCAGACGCACACTCACATAACCCTGGATCAGCAAGGTCAGCGACAGAGCAACACCGAGAATCGGCTGCACCAGAGTCACTACGGGCAACAACAGCAGACCGGTGTTGGTCCCCCAACGGAACGACCCGACACCGCCGATGATCGATTTCATCGCCTTCGGCCCACCTTTGAAACGTTCGATCACCACCACCAGCATCGCCGCCCATTTTGGGCCGCACATGGCGACATCCGGGCCAAAGATGCTCATGAATGCGTTTCGCGCGCCGAAGATCAGGTGAGCACGATCGGCGTTGTAGTCGACGACTTCATCCGTGCGCACGGTTTCAGCTTCATCGAGGAGCGATTTCGCACTGAGCACATCGCCGAAAACAATGATGTACGCCGCCAACATGGTCGGCAGAGCGGAGATGAACATGGAGAGCGGCGGCATGCCCAGACCGAACACGGTGTAGTTGCTCCACAGACCGGAAAAATCCGGTTTGCTGATGCCCCACTGAATAGTTGGCCACGACGCTTCACCAAACAACGGTGCAATCACCACTGCCAAAAGAATGATCGGCAAAATGCCGAGCTTGGCGAAGTTCCACCAGAAGCGGTTGCGCTGCTTGAGCTCGTTGAAGTGCTGGGAGAAGATCAAATAGAAGGCAATGCCGACCGCAATGGAAATGGTCCAGGGCAGCACATTGAATTTGCCGCCAACCTGGAACACCGCGATCACCGCACTCAAGCCGGCACCGACGATAATCCCGGATTTGATCGCCGAGGGCACATATTCCACCACCTTCTTCGCCATTCCAGTCGCCCCCAGGGCAATTGAAAAGATCCCCAGCATCAATTGGAAAGCAATCAGGGCATGGACACGCTCCGGGCCCATTGGGAACTGAGCGCAGTAAGCCATCAACAGCGGCACCGCCGGGGTGATCCAGCCAGGCACGGTCGGGTCACCGAGCAAATGGTGCGCGAGGTAAAGCAAGCCGTTGAGCATCACGACGGCAAGCGCGACCTCAAATGGCATGCCGAGCAATTCGGTCATCAGCGGAATGGCGGCCAGATCCACGGCACACATCAGCAAGCCTTGGAGGTAGTCCGGGATTTCTATCTTGTAGTGAATAAACGGCAACCGAACTTTGAAAGGACCCAGCGGGATGTACGGGCTTTCGCTCCGCTGCACAGTAGTGTCGGACATTGAGTTCACCTGTTTTATTGGTCTTGTAATGGCGGGCGCACGCACCCGCAGGACGGGAGTCGTGGCTTATCGGGATCAATAGGCGGCGCGATAGATTTTCTCGACATCAGCGGCTGTCAGCTTGCGCGGGTTGTTGCGCATCAAGCGGTCGATCTGGCTGGCCTCCTCGGCCATTGCCGGGATGGCATCTTCAGGCACGTTGAAACTGCGCATACCGGATGGAATATCCACAGTGGCGCATAGATCTGCCATGGCTTTGACAGCCTGATCCGCGGCATCCTTGTCGCTCAGGTGCGCGACACGCACACCCATGGCTTCGGCGATATCACGGAGACGCTCGACACAGGCGGTCTTGTTCCATGCCATCACGTACGGCAGCAGCAAGGCGTTGCTGACACCGTGGGCAATATTGAAACGCCCGCCCAAGGGGTATGCGAGCGCATGCACTGCGCCTACCCCTGCGTTGCCAAATGCCATGCCGGCCATCAGGCTGCCAGTGGCCATGTCCTCCCGAGCTTGCAGGTTGGATGGATTGGCATAAGCCTTCGGCAGCGCCTTGGCAATCAGTTTGATAGCGCCCAACGCGATGGCATCCGTGATTAGCGAAGCGTTGAGCGAAAGATAGGACTCGACCGCATGCACCAGCGCGTCGACACCACTGGCTGCCGTCACACTGCGTGGGCAGGTCAGTGTCATGGTCGGACAAACCAGCGCCACGTCGGGTAGTAGGTAGTCACTGACAATGCCTTTCTTCAACTGCGCTTGCTTGTCAGAAAAAATCGCTACGTTGGTAACCTCCGAACCCGTGCCAGCGGTCGTTGGGATAGCAATCAACGCAGGGCCTTTACGTTTCACCAGGTCGACACCAAACAGTTCGGTCAGCGGACCTCCATGACCGGCATACGCCGCGACGCCCTTGGCGATATCGATAGCACTACCACCGCCCACAGCAATCAAGCCGTCGTGGCTGCCCTCGCGATAAGCGCGGGTGCAGTCCTCGACGATGGCAATTTCCGGCTCAGGTTTGACTTGATCGAAGATGCCGTAACGGCGACCGCCCAGTTGCGCCAGCGCCAGATCAACAGTGCCGGACTTCAACAGAATGACGTCGGTGACAATCAGCGGGTTTTGGACATCCAGGCGAGTCAGTTCAGCTGAAAGCTGCTCGATAGCGCCTTGTCCAGTGATCAATTTGTTCGCGATTTTGAAAGCAGAGATGTTCATCGGGCTCGTCCAGTTGATGTTGTTTTATTGGAAGACGTGCCATACGAGTTAGCGAAAGACGTGCCAATACCCGCAAAGCCCCGTGGCGTGGGCCTTTACGCGATTCACACGAAAGAAGGAGGTTTTTTTACCGGTCAGTCCCGATTAGTTTTCTGATCGATTTAATCGGGGCTGATTAGAATCCTAATCAGAATGTTCCCAGCGTTTCATTTTCTGCACCACGGTCGCCTGACTCACGCCCAAGGCCTTGGCTGCAAGGCGCGTGGTCTTGTGCGCACGCAGCGCGGCACGAATCGCATTGCGCTCGGCGTTTTCCAATACCTTGCGCAGCGGCAAGCCGGTGTCATTGGTATTCAGTGGATTGAGGTTAAGGATCTCCTCAGGCATATCAAGCGCCTCAATAGTCCCTGTCTGATTGGTCACCACCAGGCGCTCGACTATGTTGATCAGCTCACGGATGTTGCCAGGCCAGTCGTAGTCGCACATCAGATCAAGGGCTTCGAGCCCCCATTGCACCTGGCGTTCATAACGGACATTGAATCTGTCCAGGTAGTAATGCAGCAGCGGAGCAATCTCCTCCCGGCGCTCGCGCAGTGCCGGAATGTTGATCGGCACCACGTTGAGCCGGTAATACAGATCAGCCCGAAAACGACCTTCTGCCACCAGCTTTTTGAGGTCGTGGTGGGTGGCGCTGATGATGCGTACATCGACCTCCTTCAGCTCCAGGCCCCCGACCGGAATGAAGCGATTTTCTTCGATGACCTTGAGTAACTTGACCTGCACCGGCAGCGGCAAATCACCAATTTCATCGAGAAACAATGTTCCGTGATGCGCCAGCTCCAGCAGGCCACGCTTGCCTTTGGGACCTGCACCTGTGAACGCACCGGGTGCATAGCCAAACAACTCGGCTTCGATCAGATTCTCGGGCAGCGCACCGCAGTTGAGGGCGAGAAATGGCTCACTGGCACGCGGGCTGGCGTTGTGGATGAATTGCGCTACGAGGGTCTTCCCGACGCCGGTTTCGCCCTGGAGCAAAACCTTCACCGAACTGCTGGCTACCTGCCGGGCCAGCGAGAAGACACGGCCGGAAACCTCCTGATCGGCCATAAGCGGAGAACTCAGGAGTTTGTCTCGTTGGCCAGCATGAAGTTTGGCGGTGCTGCTGCGCAGTTGCTTAAGCTGTTGCAACTCATCGCGCTCGTGTTTCATGCGCAGCAGTTCTGTCATGTCGCGTACGGTACTGACAACATATGAAATCCGGTTTTCAGCGTCGAGAATCGGCGTGGCGCTGACGAGCAATTTCTTGCCCTGGCTCAGGCTCTGCATCACCGACACAGGCCGACCTCCCTGCAATACCCGCAGCGTGGCCGATTGCGAGATAACGCCCTCCTTCACCAGCTCCTGCATAGGTCGACCGATGAGATCGCCACCACTGAGTCCGCTCAGGCGCTCATAGGCTTGATTGACTTTCAGCGTCTTGCCGTCGCCATCAGTGATGTAGACGCCGTCATGTAAAGCGTTGAGCAGTTCTTCGAAACTGGCGTCGTTGACATTCACCGGGAACGTTCCTTCGAGGGTGGGGAGCCGTTAAGTGTAAAAGTTGTGCAGAAGAAAATCGTCACCCCACTCACTCCTTGCTCGATTTGGGTATCGCAATACGGCTACTGGTCTTGACCTCGCGCAACGCCAGGCTCGACTGAATGGATGCAATGCCCACCTGGCGCCTGAGCACCCGCTCGATAAAATCACTGTAGCTATCAAGATCCTCCGCCAACACTTGCAACACGTAATCGGCATCCCCGGTGATCTTGTGACAGGACAGCACTTCAGGTAGTTGCGCAATCACCGCCTCGAAGGCGTCGGGAGCGTGATCGGCGTGGGTGGAAAAACGGATGTGCACGAACGCCATGATATCCAGCCCCAGCATGCGTCGATCAAGGTTGGCCTGATAGCCCTTGATCACGCCCGCTTCCTCCATTCTCTTACGCCGGCGCCAGCAAGGTGTGAGGCTTAACGACAGGCGTTCACTGAGCTCGGCGTTGGAAATGCTCGCATCCTCTTGCAGCAATGTGAGTATCGCCAGGTCCGTCTCGTCGAGGCTGATGCGTTTGGATGATTTTTTCTGCATTTCGCCAATCCTGAGTAAAAACGCCCGAAAAATCTAACAAGCCACGAATATAAAGCAAAGAAAGCGCATCCAGTCCAGAACAGAATATTTGCACTGGCTCACATTAACGGATGCGCAGAATGTTTACAGTTTTCAGTGATTCCCACCGTTTGCACCACGGCACCGAATTGAAGGACGGCGTGCTCAAGCCGTCGTTCGAACAGCCCAGCCGGGCCGATACCGTACATGATCGAGTCAAGCAGGTAGGCCTTGGCCAGATCGTCGAACCACGGGTTTTTGACCGGTCGTGTTACGTCAATGCGCACAGCGAGCGCTACGTCAGCTTTCTTGAAAGCGCATGGTCAGAATGGTGTGCGACCGGGCGTACCCACGATGCCTTGCCGCTGGTATGGCCAGTGCGCGAATTGTCCAACGATCAAGTTCCGACGTTCATCGACGGAAAGCTCGGTTTCTTCGCCATGGATGCCGGTTCTCCGATTACCGCGACCACATGGCACGCCGTAAAGACCAGCGCAGACATCGCCCTCACCGGCCTGGCGCTGATCGATGAAGGCCACGACAGTGCCTTCGCCCTGTGCCGTCCGCCCGGCCATCACGCAGCGCGTGAATACATGGGGGGTTATTGCTATCTCAACAACGCCGCCATTGCCGCACAACAGGCCATCACTCAAGGCGCGAAACGTGTCGCAGTACTGGACGTCGACTTCCATCATGGCAACGGCACCCAGAACATCTTTTACGAACGCAGTGACGTCATGTTCGTGTCGCTGCACGGCGAACCTGCGGTGTCTTATCCGTACTACTCAGGCTTCAGTCACGAAGTCGGCGCCGGCCATGGCGAAGGTTACAACCTCAACTACCCGTTGCCGAAAAATACCACCTGGGAAAGCTATCGCAATGCCCTGCTCCACGCCTGCAGGAAACTCCAGCAATTCGCCCCTGAAGTGCTGGTTATTTCGCTCGGCGTCGACACGTTCAAGGATGACCCCATCAGCCACTTCCTGCTGGAAAGCGAAGATTTCATCGGCATCGGCGAGCTGATAGCGGGTGTGGGCTGCCCCACTCTGTTCGTGATGGAAGGCGGCTACATGGTCGATGAAATCGGAATCAATGCGGTCAATGTGCTGCATGGTTTCGAGAGCAAACGCAGCTGAGCCGTCCCCTGCCCCGCAACGTTGTTACTACAGAACCGGAGAATAAAAACATGACTCTTTTCATAGACGTCGATCATGCCGCACGCCTGTTCGCCACGGTGGGCATCCGTCGCGCAATCCGCGAAATGGCGGATTACATCGAAGCTGATTATTCACGTTGGGCGCAGTTTGATAAGTCGCCTCGCACCGCCAATCATTCGGCCAAGGGTGTGATCGAGTTGATGCCGACCGACGATGGCCAGCAGTACTCGTTCAAATACGTCAATGGCCATCCGGACAACGGTCAAAGCAACTTGCTGACGGTCATGGCGTTCGGTGTCCTGGCCGATGTCCACAGCGGCTATCCAATCCTGCTCAGTGAACTGACGCTGACCACCGCTGTGCGCACTGCGGCGACCTCCGCCTTGGTCGCGAAGTCCCTGGCGCGCCCGGATGCCCGCATCATGGCAATCATCGGCAATGGCGCCCAAAGCGAATTTCAGGCCCTCGCCTTCCACGAAATGCTATCGATCAAGGAACTGCGCATATTCGATATCGATCGTGACGCCTCGCTTAAGTTGAAGCGCAACCTGGCCGCGTTCCCGGATCTTGAGGTGACCCTGGCCGGCTCTGTGCAAGAAGCGGTCAAGGGCGCAGACATCGTCACCACGGTCACTGCAGATAAAGCCTACGCAACGATCCTGACGCCCGAGATGATCGAACCCGGCATGCATATCAATGCCGTAGGGGGTGACTGTCCGGGGAAAACCGAGCTGCACGCCGAGATCTTGCGCAATGCCCGGGTCATCGTTGAATTTGAACCTCAGACCCGGATTGAAGGTGACATCCAGCAATTGGAAGCCGACTTTCCCGTCGTCGAGTTTTTCCGGATTGTTCAGGGCGAAATCAAGGGCCGCGAGAACGACGCGCAGGTCACCGTGTTCGATTCGGTGGGCTTTGCCCTCGAAGACTTTTCGTCATTGCGCTACGTGCTAGACCTGGCGCAGGAGCATGCAATCGGTGAGCACATCCACTTGGTGCCGAGGCCTGCCAACATAAAAGACCTCTACCAGATCCTGGATCAGCAGCCAGCAATCATCCCCTCACGCCTGCGCACAGTGAGTTGAAAAAACCATAAGTGATGCCCCTGAGCAAAGTGCCAAGGGGCTACGCACCACTGTGGGTACGCGGCAAATCTCGCTCTGCAAAAACAACCACCGTCAGTAGCCGTTGCATCTCTAACAAATACGCAAGACACCACTTTTCTGCCAAAACTCAAAAACATAAAATCAAGAGGTTTTGTAATGAAATCGACTCCATCAGGGCTGATTGAACAGCCTGCGCTGCAGCGCACCCTCAGCAATCGTCACATTCAGTTAATGGCCATGGGAGGCGCCATCGGTACCGGTTTGTTCATGGGTTCCGGGAAGATCATCGCCCTCTCGGGCACGTCGATCATCCTCATCTACATGATCATCGGTCTGTTCGTTTATTTCGTCATGCGTGCCATGGGCGAAATGCTGCTCTCCAACTTGAACTTCAAGACTTTCGCGGATTTTGCCGGTGCCTACCTCGGCCCGCGCGCGGCATTCTTTCTTGGCTGGTCGTATTGGCTGAGCTGGAGCGTGGCGGTGATAGGCGATGCTGTCGTGGTCGGCGGATTTTTTCAGTATTGGTTCCCCGATGTACCCGCCTGGATACCGGCCATCGGTATGCTGATGACCCTGTTCGCCTTGAATGTGCTGACGGTCAGGCTTTTTGGTGAAGTGGAGTTCTGGTTCGCGATCATCAAGATCATTGCCGTCATCACCCTGATTGGCGTCAGCATGGTGCTGATTGCCAGCTCCTTTGTCTCACCCAGCGGTGTTACTGCTTCGCTGAACCACCTGCTGGATAAACAAGCGGCCTTCCCCAACGGCCTGTTCGGTTTCTTTGCCGGTTTCCAGATGGCGATCTTCTCATTTGCCGGCACCGAACTGATCGGCACCGCCGCCGCCGAAACCCGCAACCCCGAGAAGACCCTGCCGAAAGCCATCAACTCGATTCCGCTGCGAATCATCCTGTTTTATGTGCTGGCACTGGCCTGCATTATTGCAGTGACTTCGTGGCAACAGGTATCGCCCAACAAGAGCCCTTTCGTCGAGCTGTTCCTGGTTGCAGGTTTTCCCGCGGCAGCCGGTATCGTCAACTTTGTGGTGCTGACGTCTGCCGCTTCCTCGGCCAACAGTGGTGTATTTTCGTCTAGTCGCATGCTGTTCGGACTGGCCAACCAGGACAACGCCCCGGGGATTTTCCGACGTCTGTCGAGCAATAGCGTGCCTCTGCTGAGTCTGGCCTTCACCACGCTGTTAATGCTCGTGGGTGTGTTGTTGCTTTTCATCGTTCCAGAAGTGATGACCGCATTCACCATTGTTTCCACTGTATCGGCAATCCTGGTGATTTTTACTTGGTCGACGATCCTTGCGTCGTATATTGCCTATCGCAAAAAGCGGCCTGAGCTGCATGCGAAATCGGCCTACAAAATGCCTGGCGGCGTGCCAATGGCCTGGTTTTCCCTAGTGTTCCTGGGCTTTGTTCTTTGTCTGCTGGCATTGAGACCTGACACCCGTATTGCGTTGATGGTTATGCCGGCGTGGTTCATCTGGTTGGCAATTGCTTACCAGTTGACCTGTTCCCGAAAGCCTAGAACCGCTGCTGGATCTGCCAGCCAATACGGCTGAGATGTTTGGGTGCAGCATAAACCTCAACTCATCCTTGATAGCTTAAAGCCATCTGTCGATAATCACGCCTTCTAAAAAAGCACATAAGGATTTGCTGTGAAGAAGCTCTACTTGGCTCTACCGTTCTGCGCGCTGCTGCTACAAGGCTGTGGCGTGACCATGACCCGCTATGAACCCAATTTTCAGAACGTTCAGCAGCTCAAGAAAAATGCACCCATGCAGCCCTTGCGCGAGACGCAGGTGAATGCGGATTCAGGTCAAGGGTCGCTGATGGTGCGCCTGAACCCGATTTCGTCGCCCGAGGGCAGCGTTCCACTGCACATCCAGGCCGCGATCAACGATGAGCTCCGCCAGGCGGGTCTGTTGGACCCTCGGGCTGACCGGCAGTTGCAGGTTCAGTTGGTCAAGAGCCAGCTCACCGCAGGCATGAGCAGCGGCCATGGCGAAGTGGCTGCGCGCTTCACGCTGCGTAAAGGTGATCAGGTTTTATACGAAACCACTAAAGACGTGCAGCGTGATTGGGACAGCAGTTTCTTCGGTCCGATCGCCATTCCGGCGGCCGCGAACAACTACAACCCGATGTTGCAAGATCTGCTCAAGAGCTTGTATAGCGACCCGCAGTTCACTCAAGCGTTGAAGTGATCAAAAAAAAGAGCCGCGATTGCGGCTCTTTTTCTATCGGTGTCAGCCCCGTGGAATGCGGGTGTCGACAGCGGAGTATTTTATGCGGTTGTTGTCGACCCAGTTCTTCAACAGCGCATTGACCTGGCGGTTGAAGGTGTCGGTGATGGCCGCCTTGGGCGTATTGCCTGCCAGGGGCAGGAACCAGATGCCCATCCAGGTGTTGACCGCATCATGATTGCTGGTCTTGCCCAACGGCTGGCCCTGCTCGTCCAGGGTTTCCAGGCTCATGGTGTACTGGTCGGTCGCCAACGCAGGAATGATCGTGAACGTGAAGCCACTGATGAACGCCAGGACCATTTGCCCACCGCCTGGCGCATGGTTGTAGACCTTCAATCGAAGACTGTAATCGCCTGGTTGCTTCTGGAATTCGTCAAAGACCACGCGCCCAAAAAGTCCTGATTCATCGAAGGTTCGCTTCAGGTCGGGCTTGAGCATGTCGCGAGCCTGCGGCACCTCGGTGGCCTTGGCATTGTCGGGGTCGCCCTGATAGAAATCGAAATCGACATAGACGTTCGGCTTGTTCGAGTAGCTGGCCATTGAAGGCAGATTCACGGGGGCAACTTCATCTTTGGTGAAACTGGCGCATCCACTCAGGCTCAAGGCCAAGGCGAGGCCTATGGCTTTTGCAAATTGCATATCGACTTCCTTGCGTAATTTGACTAATGCCGCTCACAGAGAGGGGGACGAATTCTAGCGGGATCCGCTTAAAAGCAAAAGGCTATCATCTAGTAGCCTGTCCTCATTTCCTCGCCCTTGAACAGGCTGGCTGAACGCGGCGTCCTCCTCCCCTGACACCGGCCACCGTTTGGACTTGCGGATTTTCATACCTGCCGTCCACAGGCGGAAGAGCTCCCTCCGGGCGCGATCATCATGCATCTGTAGGATGGCGATCCTCCTTGAATCCGCCGATACTCGCCCCAGGCCCTGCCCCACGTCAAAACGACGTTCCGGCCCTCAATGACTTCGTGACGAAAACAATAAGAATGTCGCACAGAGGTACATACGAATGAGCCGTCATGATCATGGTCACGCCCGCCTCCTCGAGGCCTTCAGCGCAATGACACTGGAGCTTCAGCGCCTGGCGCAGGACAAAGACATCGAGCATTTCCACGAAGCAGCACTGAGCTGCATCAGCCAACTGCTGCCCTTCGACAGCGCCTGGTGGGGCCGCGGAGCATTGATTGACGGGTTACCCGAAGAACACAGCTCCTATCTCCACAAACTGCCCCGTAGTTACCTGTCGGACTGGCAGTCGATTCGTCATATCGATGTGACCGTCACCAGGGCTCACGATGTTCCCGGACAAGCCGTCATTGTCGACATGCGTAACCCTGCCAGCGGCCCTGGGCTCAATTGGCTCGGTGAGACCTACGCCATTGGCGAATTGCTGTGCGTGGTGTACATCGACCCGCAAACCCATCTCAGCGATCACCTCGCGCTCTATCGCGCGACCGACGCGGCACGCTTTACCGAGCAGGACTGCCTGCTGTTGAACAACCTCATGCTGCACCTGGTGGCGGCGGTGTCCGCCAATCAGATTCGCACACTGGTGGCCATGCGCGAGGCCCTCACCCACCCACGCAATCTCGCTCTAGCCGTGTGCGACCGACGCGGCACCCTGCACTGCGCAGAGCGCGGCTTCGTCGACTTGCTGTTGAGCGAATGGCCGGACTGGAGCGGTCCTTGCCTGCCGGTGGCGATGGACGCCGACGGGTATGAAGGCAAGCACTTGCAGGTCGAGGCCTCGACGGTCGGCGATCTGTTCCTGCTGGCCGCCCGCAGCCGCACGGTGCTGATGCAACTGAGCCCACGGGAAAACGCCGTGGCCCAAGGCTTCGGCGAAGGCAAGACCTACAAGGAAGTCGCCCGCGACCTGGGCATGTCCCCCAATACTGTGCGCCACCACATCCGCGCTATCTACAGCAAGCTCGGGGTCAAGGACAAAGCCCGTATCGCCCATCTGCTGCATGCCCCACCTGACTGATCCGCACCGCTGACTCGCGCTTACTTTTTCGCTGTCGTTTTGACGGCCACGGGACACCTTTGCCCTTTTTTTGCCCCTCTGCCACCTACGGGCGAGCCATTCGCCGCACAACAACTTAAAGAAGAGATGCAATGCCCATGACCAACACGTTCACTCGCAATACAGCGCTGGCCCTGATCGGCGGTTTGTCGAGCCTGCACGCCAGTGCCGCCGACCTCAACGCCCGGGATTTTATCGGCGCGCCTTCAGGCACCAACCTGGGCCTGCTCTATCTGCCGGCAAGCCGCGCTGACGACTTCCACGGCCCGGCCGACAGCACCGGCAAGGCCGACCTGAAGGTCAACGCCATGGCTTACCGCCAGGTATTTTTCACCGACATCTGCGGCACGCTATGTACGCCACAGTTCATCGTGCCCTTCGCCGACATCAACGCGCGCCTGCCGGGTGCCAGCCAACACACCGGGGAAAGCGGCTTTGGCGACCCTCAGGTCGGCGGCACCCTGTTCTTGATCAATGACCCTGCTTCACGCACTTACAGCGGATTGCTGACGCTGATTACGCTGCCGATTGGCGAGTACCACAACGACAATCCAGATGTATCGCCCGGTGCCAATCGCTGGGGGGCCACCTTCGTTTACAACTACACCCAGGGCATCGGCGAAAAATGGGTGTTGGAAGCCAACCTTGAAGCCCAGCTCTACGGCAAGAACGACGACTACTTTGGCAGCGATCTGAAACAGGACCCGTTGTATCGCCTGCAAGCCTTCGCCTCCTACGACTTTACGCAAAGCACCTACGGTGCTTTGCGGCTGATCCACGCCGACGGCGGCGAACTGCGGATCAACGACCAGCGCATCGATGACACCCACAAGCGCTACACCCAAGTGGGCTTCGAAGTCGGCCACTGGCTGGATAAACAGAACCAGGTGATGTTCGGCCTTTCGCAGAACGTTGCCACCGATAACGGCTACCACGGCACTGACGCACTGCTGCGTCTGGTCCATGTGTTCTGAATTCATTCACCGGAGCTTCCCCATGAACACCCAGACCCAATCGCTGGTGGATGAGCGTGTGCGCGCATCATCTCAACGGGCGCTGCTGGCAGCCATCGTGCTGTTCGCCGCCATCACCCCGACCATTCTCATGACCGCACCGGCCATCGCCGCGCAACTGGCGACTCAATGGCAGTTGAGCCCGTCACAGATCGGCGATCTGTTCTCCACCGAACTTGGCGCCATGAGCCTGGCCACCTTGCCCGCCCTGTGGTGGCTGAAACGTAGCGACTGGCGCCGCGCCGCATTGCTGGCGGGTGTCGTGTTCATTGCAGCAAACCTTTTATCAGTGCTTGCGGCTGACTACTCGATACTCCTGGCATTGCGCTTTTGCAGTGCCCTGGCGGGCGGTTCGTTGATGATCATCTGCCTGTCCAGCGCCGCGTCAACAGCCAATCCCGGCCGCGTCTATGGGTTATGGGTGCTGGGGCAACTGGTCGTCGGGGCGATCGGTTTGAGCATCCTGCCTCGGCTCTTCGAACACTTCGGGCTATCGGCGTGCTACGTGATCCTCGCCGGGTTGATGACGGCCTTTTTGCCACTGGCCCGCTATTTTCCGCAAGGCAGCCCATCGGCTGAAACAACCGCCGAGCGCGTCGCCATCGCCTCGCTGTGGAAAGCCGCACTGGGCATTCTGGGGGTCTTGAGCTTCTACATTTGCCTGGGCGGTGTGTGGACCTTTATCGGCTCCATCGCCACCCAGGCAGGTATCTCCGCCGAGTCCAGTGGCAAGGTTCTGGCGCTCGCCACGGTGATGGGCATTGTCGGAGCGGGCTGTGCCTCACTGATCGGCGACCGACTGCCACGCTTGCTGCTGTTGCTGCTGGGCTACGCACTGATGGCCGGCTCAGTGCTGTTGCTGCGGGGGCAACCCGAAATAATGCGTTTTGCCGTGGCAGCGCTGCTGTTCAAGTTCACCTGGACCTTCATTCTGCCGTTGATCCTCGCCTGCCTGGCCGACCTCGACCGCTCCGGAAAACTGATGAACGCCTCCAACCTAGTGATCGGCGGTGGCCTGGCTATCGGCCCGACAGTGGCGGGCCGGCTGATCGAAGCCAGCGGCGGTTTCCACTCGCTGCTGATCGGCGGGACGTGCATCACCCTGCTGTCCCTGGCGTTGATGCTCGGCAGCCGCCCAAACGCATGAATGGCCTTATTACCCTAAAGAAAATGGAAAGACGATGAGCCGAAAAAGTGCATTTTTCTTCGACGAACTCAGCCTCTGGCACAGCGCCGGGTTGCATGCCTTGACCTTGCCGGTGGGAGGATGGGTGCAACCACCTGCCGCTGCGGGCCACGCTGAGTCGCCGGAAACCAAACGCCGTCTGAAGAGCCTGCTGGACGTTTCCGGCCTGACCCGCCATTTGCAGGTACGCAGCGCCAACGCGGCGACCGATGAAGATCTGCTGCGGGTTCATACACCCGGTTACCTGCAACGCTTCAAGGCGATGAGCGACGCCGGGGGCGGTGAGTTGGGGCCGCACGCGCCCATCGGGCCTGGAAGTTATGAAATAGCCACGCTTTCTGCCGGGTTGGCCATCGCCGCGGTCGATGCCGTGCTCGTCGGGGAAGTCGATAACGCGTACGCACTGTCGCGCCCGCCGGGCCATCACTGCCTCGCCGACAGCGCCATGGGCTTTTGCTTTCTGGCCAACATTGCCATCGCCATTGAAGCCGCAAAAGCCCGCCATGGCCTGGGCAACGTCGCGGTGATCGACTGGGACGTACACCACGGCAACGGCACGCAATCCATCTTCGAAGAGCGCGGTGACGTGCTGACCATTTCACTGCACCAGGACGGCTGTTTCCCGCCAGGTTACAGCGGTGAAGCTGAGCGCGGCCGCGGCGCGGGGTTGGGCGCGAACATCAATATTCCGTTGTCACCCGGCTGCGGTCATGAGGCTTATCTGCATGCGATGGAACGCATCGTGATCCCGGCGCTGGAGCGCTTCGAGCCAGAGTTGATCATTGTCGCCTGTGGTTACGACGCCAACGCCGTCGATCCGCTGGCTCGCATGCTGTTGCACAGCGACTCGTTCCGGCAAATGACCAGCCTGGTGCGCAAAGCCGCGGAACGTCTTTGCCAGGGCCGTCTCGTTCTGGTCCACGAAGGTGGGTATTCCGAAGCGTATGTGCCGTTTTGCGGGCTGGCGACCATCGAAGAACTGGCGGGCGTCAGGACAGCAGTCACCGATCCCATGTTGGAATTTATACAACTACAGCAACCGAAGGAGGCGCTTGCGGCGTTTCAGCGGCACTTGATCGATGAGTTGGCCGAAGCACACCAGGCCTAGCAGCCGACAATGTGGCGGGTCAGTTCCACGGCCCGAGCGTGACGCAAAATCCGATGCCATGACAGGCATCGGATTTTTTCGGGAAGACGCTTCGAAATTACCTGACACGCTCAAAAACGATGTGAACCTTCGCCCCATCCGGGCGACGAAAATCTTCTACCATCCGGTTGCCATCGACCTTCAACTGCAGGTCGTCCCGGGTGCGCACAGCGCCCACCCAGTTCGGGAACGTAGCCCCTTCGACAGTGTTGCCTGTGAACTCACCGTTCGGATCGACGGTATATCGCCCGAAAAAACCGATGCTCCCCGCCATCGCTGCCCGGTTTTCCTCATCGGTGCCTTCGCCACGAACGTTGGATCGAAACGCCGGCACGCGTGGATCCGTGAGTACTTCGACAAACGTCAGCTCTGGCGTGAAGACGAGCCAACCATGAGGATCGGGGCCATAAGCATCCGATTTACTGCCCTGGCTCTCAACGGTTGCACTGACCATGCGCCATGTCCCGACCAAGGCATTTTCTTTGCCCGCAAACGCTGTGGAGAACGCCGAGAAAGCAACGAGCGCTACGATCGCCAGTACCTTGTTTTTCAGACTCATCCGCTTCACCTTTCCTCGCCGCTACGACGCGGCAGACAATAGAGTGGGTTTCATTCTGGTCCGCATGGTCTTCATGCCCTGGCCGAGATGGTCGCCAAACGTAACTCCCGCAACGTGGCATTATCCGCCCTCCGCCCCAGTTGCCAGCCCAAGTAACCCCACAGCAGTGCGCAACAGGCGCCGATTATCGCGGCCAGACCGGCCCCCTGCCCTAGCAGGTCGAGCAGGCTCTTGGCCCAGCCGCTCATGGCGTCACCTGCGCGATAAACCACGGTGTCGATGAAGTTCTTGGCCTTGTATTTACTCTCGGCATCCAACGGCGCGAACAGCATTTCCCTGCCCGGTCGGACGAACGCGTACTCACCGATTCGTCGCACGATCATCACCGCCGCCAGCAGAGCGAACCCCGGCGCCAACGCCAGGCCGAGGAAGCCGATGCACATGAGCAGCGGCACGACGGCCAACAAAGCACGCACCCCCAACTTCGGCGCGATGCGGCCGGTGATGAACAGCTGGGACAGCAACGCACCGGCCTGCACGATGATGTCGATGGTGCCGAAGATGCGTACTTGCGCCTGGCGATCCGGATAGTGCTCGGCCACCAGGCGCGCCTGCTCGAAATAGAGAAAGGTGCTGACCGTCGCCAACAGCACCACGAAGCCGGCGATCCCCAGCAAGTAAGGTGACCTGAGCACCGCCGTCAACCCGCTGAACGGATTACCGTGCAATGGCTGTTGGGGGCTTTGCGTCGGTGCGGCGCCGGGGCGGCCGGCCCCGCCCGTTTCGCGCCACCCCATCAACGCCCGTTTCAACACCAGCGAGGCGCCGAGCAACACGGCCGCCAGAAACATCAACCCCGAGGCGCCGAGGGGACCGATGAGCAGCGCGCTCAGGGCCGGACCCAACAGACCGCCGACGCTGGCGCCCGCGGCGATGAAGGCGAACAGACGCTTGGCCTGCTCGCTGTCGAATACATCTGCCATCAGGCTCCAGGCCACTGACACGACGAACAAGTTATAAACCGAGATCCAGACGTAAAAGCCCCGGGCCAGCCAGACACTGTCCGGCTGGAACTGGAACAACTCGACGAACATCAGCAGGTTGAAACCGAAGAAGCCGTACACCCAGTCGATCAGGCGCAGGCGCGGCACCCGCGAACTGAGCCAGGCGAACAACGGCACGGCTGCCAGCATGACCAGGAAGGTCGCGGTAAACAGCCATTGCAGATTCTCCACCCCCGCCGCGATGCCCATCGATTCACGGATTGGGCGCAGCGTGAAGTAACCGGTGAAGAGACAAAGGAACAGCAGGAACCCGCACAGCGCCGGACGCAACTCACCGTCGCGGGCGTTCAGGGCGAGACTCAGCCGGTGCAAATAGGAAGGCGCACTCATAAGGAACTCCGGGGAGACGGCAACAAGACAAAGGTCAAGCGCGGGACGGACGCCCGCGCCCAGGGTTGCATCAGCGATAGGTCACGCCGGTCAGTCGCTCGGAGACGGCCCAGAGCCGTTCGGCATCGGCCTGCGTGCTCGCGGCGGGCGGCGTCTTGGCGAATCCCAACGGACCGCGTCTTTCGCCGTCAGCGGTCGGGCCGTAATAAGCTCCGCCCACCGCTTGCGCAGCAGTGGCGGCATACAAGGTGGGCAACGCCCCTTGTGCCGCTGAGTGGTACGCGTCACGGTCCTTTGCCCAACGCCGACCGAACTCGCTGTCCAGGCCTGGCCCCCGTGCGACCAACTCGGTGACCGCAACGCCGGGATGCGCCGCCATGCTGCGAATCCCCCAGTTTTCAGCATCACTGCGCCGCTGCAAGGCAAATGCCCAGTGCAGGACGGCCAGTTTCGATTGCGCGTAGGCCGCGTACGGGTCGTACTTCTGCTCGCTCTGAAGGTCATCAAGGTTCATCGCGCCGCGCGCCGCGGCAATGCTGGACAGGCTCACCACGCGGGCATCCTGGCTTTGACGCAAGAGCGGCACCAACAGGCCGGTCAGCGCGAAGTGCCCCAGGTAGTTGGTGGCCAACTGAAGTTCAAAGCCATCGGCGGATGTACCCCGCTCGGGCGGTGCCATGACGGCGGCATTGTTGATCAACACGTCGAGGCGCGGCAGCCGTTGATTGAGACGCTGGGCCAGGTCGCGCACCGATGAAAGATCAGCCAGGTCCACGTTCTCGAACTGCACCTTGGCGTCGGGCACGGACTCGCGGATACGCGCAATGGCCTGTGCGCCGCGCTCTGGGTTGCGCGCGGCGATGATGACCTCGGCGCCGGCACGCGCCAAGGCCAGCGCATCCTCGTAGCCCATGCCGCTGGTGCCACCGGTGATCAGGACAATCCGGCCTTTCTGGGACGGTATGTCGCTGGTCGACCAGTCTGGTTTCGGTGTAATGCGATCGGAAGCTTCGATACTCACCGTACTGAGCAGCGCGACGCCCGCGGCGAGGGTTCTCGCCATTCTCGCAAGCCGATTCATGGTGCTCGTGCGGCCAATGGCGGGTGTTGTTCTATTCCACATGGTGATGGTCCCTGTCTGAAGAAATGAACCGGCATCGCCGGACGGTCACTGGTTCGAGCACGCCTGCGCCAACTGCAGAAAGCTGACGTGCTTCTTTATTCCCTGGGTATTCAAATAGGTCATATTGGCTTGCACGACCTCGCATACCGGTGATGTCGCCTCCTCGATATGGATGACCCTGGCGATGTCCAGCGGCATGCCATATTCGTAGGCCGGGAACTGCGTTTGTTCTTTGGCGAGCAGCGGCGAGCCGCTCAAGGAGATGACTGCCAGCAGGACGGCAATCGACAGGTTTCGAATGTTCATAGTGGGCTCCACGACACTGTCCTCGTTGGGATGGTCGTGGCACTCTAGGCGGGGGCGACTGACGTCAAGGTGACTGCTGGCTGACGGGAAGATGTCAAACGCGGGCGGACTTTACTCGCAGGGGCGACGACTAACGCGCCGTCTGGTTCATCAAGGAAAATCCGAAGGTGTTGAGCCCATTTTCGCTGTGGGCAAACACGCGTCCACCGTGCATGGACGCCACCGCCCGCACGATGGAAAGGCCCAGGCCATGGTGGGCATCGCTTCGCGTCCTGGCGGTGTCGGCGCGATAGAAACGCTCGAACAAACGCTCCAGGTGCGAATTGTCGATGGGCTCCCCGGCATTGGAAACGCTCACCTCGACCTGCATGCCGTGGCTGGCCAGCGTTACCGTGATGGTGCTTGTCGGCACCGCGTATCGCGCCGCGTTCTGTATCAAATTGGCCAGGGAGCGGTGAAAGAGGCGTCGGTCGATGCACACGCGCATGTCACCTTGGATCACCACGCTCAGCTGTTTGTCGTGCAGGACCGGCTCCAGATACTCCACCGTCTTCGACGCCTCTTCATAAAGCGAGACATCACTGAGCTCGGTAGCCCGTTGCCCGCTCTCGGCTCCGGCCAGGAACAGCATGTCATTGACGATGGTGCCCATCCGTTCCAACTCTTCGAGGTTCGACTGCAGCAAGTCTTGAAGCTCGCTCACCTCACGCCCGTGGGCCAATGCCACCTGGGTCTGTCCGATCAGGTTGGTCAGGGGCGTTCGCAGCTCATGGGCCACGTTGGCGTTGAACCCTTCGAGCTGGCACCAGGCCGCTTCCTGGCGAGCCAGGGCGCCGTTGAATGACACCGCCAGTTCCTGCAATTCGCCTGGCAGCGCCTCGGTGTCCAGTCGCTGCTTCGAATCCCCCGGCGGCAGGCTGTTGGCTTGACGGCTCAAACGCCTTACCGGTCCCAGACCAAAACGCGCGATCCAGTAACCGAGCAGCGCAACCAGCCCGATGCCCAACGCCGAGGTCAGGATCAATATCTTGGTGAAGTGGTCCAGGGTCTTCCTGAACGGCGTTGAATCCAGCCCCACGATAAAGCGCAGTTCCGGACGATCGCCCATGGCGGGAATGGTCTTGAGCAACACCATCATGGGCCGCTCTTTCTCAGGCAGGTCGACGGTAAACAGCCCATCGGAGCGCTTCGACCAATCCTGGCCGTCCGGCATCGCCCCGCCGTAACTGAAGGCTGGGTTGTCCACCAGGATCCAATAGCGGACTCGTTCATCCGCAGGCGTCAGGCCGTCGAGCTTCTGGCGCAAACCGACCCAGAACGTCGGCGAATCGTATTTGGCGAGCACCGGGTCGAGCACGGAATGGCGCAGGATCAGCTCATTCTGCATCTGGTCATCGAGCGATTGCTTCAAGGAACAGCGCAACAGCGTCGCGCTGATCGACATGATCAGCAGGACAGCGAGGGCGAACATCAGGGCAAGCCGCTTGGCGATCGATCTTTTCATCAAGGCGTACCCGTTTGCCTGCCATCTGCCTCTCGGCTTTCCAGTACATACCCCATGCCGCGGACGGTATGTAGCAGCTTGCGCGGATACGGGGTATCCACCTTGGCGCGGACGCGCTTGATCGCAACCTCGACGACGTTGGCATCACTGTCGAAATTCATGTCCCAGACCTGCTCGGCAATCATCAACTTGGAAAGGATCTCGCCCTGATGCCGCGCCAACAGGCTTAACAGGGAGAACTCCTTGGCCGTCAGGTCCAGCCGCAGCCCTCCCCGGGTCACCTTGCGCGCTTGCAGATCGACCTCCAGGTCGTCGATGCGCAAATGCGTCAGGTCAACCGTGTCACCGGCGCGACGACGTATCAAGGCCTGGACACGTGCGACAAGTTCGGCAAACGAAAAAGGCTTGCCCAGGTAATCATCGGCGCCCTCGCGCAGCCCTCGAATGCGGTCATCCACCGTGCCCCTGGCCGACAGCATGATGACCGGGGTTTTCTTGTGCAGGCGCAGGCCTTGCAGCACGTCGTAGCCGTCCTTGCCCGGCAGCATCACATCCAGGATCACCACGTCGTAATCCCATTCCAACGCGTAGTGCAGGCCATCGATACCATTCGTGGCAACGTCGACAATGTAGCCGAGCTCGGTCAAGCCACGATGGACGTAGGAGGAGGTTTTTTCTTCGTCCTCGACAATGAGCAAACGCATCGGGTAACGCCTCTCTTAAAACGGTGCCACAAATTAGGAGACCCAATAGTCGATCCCGATGTTTGGCTGGGTGCTGATGCTTCAAGCCCCTGCAAGATCGCCTGGATGTACATTTTCCCCAGTCTAGGCGGCGAAGGTGTCCTCAGGCTGACCGCTTCCTGACATTCTTGTCAGGAAAGCTGCAAGGGCCGAGTCCGTCACTCTTACTGAGTTATTCGAATTTGGAATTACAGTTATAGCTAACGAAACTATGTAGACGACCTTTCGTCACCTATCTTGACGTCAGGTATCCGTCCCAACTGGGGCGATGCTGGAACGTTATCTAACGGGCTCCAGACACACGTTAATCGGCAGGATAAGGATCTGCTCGTACGTTCAGTTTGATTGAAGACCGCAAGACCGATAAGGAGATCCCCCTGTGGTGGATGTGCAGCAATTGTTGGACTCGATTCCCCCTGGCATCCCCTATGGCGACGACTATGCGTGCGACGCCACCTTCTTTACGACGGCCAACTGACGCCCGAACCCGAGCCAAGGAAGCCGCTCATGGCAATTACGCAAAACAACCGTTTGGTACAGGTCGACAGTCCTCTCGGCGGCGATGTCCTGTTGTTGCAAAGCATGGAAGGCAGCGAAGAGCTGGGGCGGTTGTTCCACTACGAATTGGACCTGACCTCCGAAGACCGGGCGATCACGTTCGACCAGTTGCTGGGCAAGCCGATGGGCCTGACCCTGGAGCTGTACGACGGTGGCAAACGCTACTTCCACGGCATTGTCTGCAGTTGCCGGCAATTGACCGGGCACGGCCAGTTCGCCGGTTATCGCGTCAGTCTACGGCCCTGGTTCTGGCTGCTCACGCGCACCTCCGATTGCCGGATTTTCCAGAACAAGACGGTGCCGGACATCATCAAGCAGGTGTTCCGCGACCTCGGGTTTTCCGATTTCGAAGACAGCCTGAGCGGCAGCTATCGCGAGTGGGAATATTGCGTGCAGTACCGCGAAACCAGCTTCGACTTTGTCAGTCGGCTGATGGAGCAGGAAGGCATCTATTACTACTTTCGCCATGAACAATCCCGGCATGTGCTGGTGCTCGCCGACGCCTATGGCGCCCACTCCACGGCGCCGGACTATGCCTCGGTGCCCTTCTACCCGCCCGATCGACAAATGCGCGAGCGCGATCATTTCTACGACTGGCAACTGGCGCGAGAAGTCCAACCTGGCTCGCTGGCGCTGAACGACTATGACTTCCTGCGCCCGCGCGCCAGTCTTGAGGTGCGCTCCAGCGTGCCGCGCAACCACACCAACGCCGACTACCCGCTCTACGACTACCCGGGTGAATACGTCCAGAGCAACGATGGCGATCACTACGCCCGTACCCGCATCGAAGCCATTCACAGCCAGTTCGAGCGCGTGCAATTACGCGGCCGCGCCCGCGGCATCGGTTGCGGTCATGTGTTCACGCTGACGGGGTACGACCGTGCGGACCAGAACCGCGAGTATCTCGTGGTGGCCGCCCGTTATCAGATTCGTCAGGATGCCTATGAAAGCGGGCAGTCTGACGTCGACGAACAGTTCGTCAGCGAGCTGGACTGCATGGATGCCAACCAGGCCTTCCGCCCTCTGCCCCTCACGCCGATGCCCATCGTCCGTGGACCGCAGACCGCCGTGGTGGTCGGTCCCAATGGCGAGGAGATCTGGACCGACCAGTATGGCCGGGTCAAAGTGCATTTCCATTGGGATCGCCATGACCAGTCCAACGAAAACAGCTCCTGCTGGATTCGCGTTTCCCAGGCCTGGGCCGGCAAGAACTGGGGCTCCGTGCAGCTCCCACGGATCGGCCAGGAAGTGATCGTCAGTTTCCTCGAGGGCGATCCGGATCGGCCTATCATCACCGGCCGCGTCTACAACGCCGAACAGACTGTGCCCTACGCGCTGCCCGCCAATGCCACTCAGAGCGGGACGAAAAGCCGTTCAAGCAAGGGCGGTTCACCGGCCAACTTCAATGAAATCCGCATGGAGGACAAGAAAGGCGCCGAGCAGCTGTTTATCCACGCCGAAAAAAACCAGGACATCGAGGTCGAGAACGACGAGACCCACTGGGTGGGCCACGACCGCAGCAAGACCATCGACAACGACGAGACCGTGCACGTCAAACACGACCGCACTGAAACCGTCGACAACAACGAAACCATCACCATCGGTGTGGATCGCAAGGAAAAGGTCGGCAATAACGAAACCATCTCCATCGGTGTGAACCGCACCGAGGATGTCGGCAGCAACGAGAAAATCACCATTGGTGCCAATCGCACCGAGAACGTGGGCAGTAACGAGACCATCACCATCGGTGCCGACCGCACGGAAAAGGTCGGTGCGAACGAGAAAATCAGCATCGCCAGCAACCGCACCGAAGACGTGGGCGGCAACGAGACCATCGGCATCAGCGGCAACCGTAACGAAACGGTCCAGGGCAACGAAGGCATCGAGATCAGCGGCAACCAGAGTACCCAGATCGGCCAGAACGAGTCCCGCGACGTGGCCCAGAACCGCAGCACCAACATCAAGCAGAACGACAGCCTGGACGTGGGCAAGCACTTCTCCCTCAACGCCGGCGACTCCATCAGCCTGACCACGGGCGCGGCCAGCATCACCATGAAGAAGGACGGCACCATCGTGATCAGCGGCAAGAACATTACCATCGACGGCTCCGGTGCCATCAACATCAAGGCGAACAAGAACGTGGTCGTCAAAGGCCAGAAAATCCTGCAGAACTAGCCACGGAGTGGGCGCCATGACCGTTGAATATCATTTACCCGTTTCCTCCACTGCCACGCCCGCGCGCGTGGATGGCGTCGTGATTGGGGTGCTGCTGGATGTGCCCAGCGCGGATGCTCCTGTGGTGGCCTTCCCTGGCTGCCCCGGCGAAACCGGCCTCGCCGCACGCACCACCACCCCGCTCTCTCGTGAAGACATCGGCGCCCAGGTCGCGCTGATGTTCGAGGCCGGCGACCTGAGCCGACCGCTGGTGATCGGTCGCATCCAGCGTCTGCCGCAAACCACCACGCCAGCCGTCGCCCACCTGGACGGCGAGCGCCTGGAGTTCACCGCGGAGCGGGAAATCGTCCTGCGCTGCGGCAAGGCAAGCATTACCCTCACCCGCGAGGGCAAGGTGCTGATTCGAGGGACCTATCTTTCGAGCCGATCATCCGGCGTGAACCGCATCAAGGGCGGTTCGGTGCAGATCAACTAGACAGGTAGTCGATTAATGGAACTGCTCAACGCCAGCAAACTGCAGGCTGCCTACACCCAAGGCCTGGCGCCCGATGGCCGTGAAGCCTTGGTGATCGTGGCCAAAGGCACGTTCAATTTGCCGCTGGACGGCCGTGCGGCAACCCTCGCCGACACTCAGCAGCCACTGCTGATGGCTGATACTTTTTTCGGCGAGCCTGGCCTCAGCGCCCCGTTGCAGGAAATGGACTTTGCCCCGGTCAAGCCATTCTGCGATGTACTGGTACGCGGCAAGGCCTATGCCCCAGGCGGGCGGCCCGTGACGCAGCTGGCCGCGGGCATTCGTGTCGGTCAGATGAGCAAAGCCTTTTCCGTCCTCGGCCCCCGACAATGGCAACCGGGGCTTTTGGGGGTTTCTCCCGGTTTACCGCAACCCTTTACCGAGCAGGACATCTCCTATGCCCAGGCCTACGGAGGTTCCCATCCCATGGCCAAGAATCCGGATATGCGGCATTGCTACCCGGACAACCCAAGCGGTTGCGGTTGGTTCCCAGGCAGCATCGACAGTGCTGAAGTCGCTTACAAGCCAATGCCCAATACCGAGGAACTGGGCAAGCCGATCGACAGCCCCTCCGGCGACTTCCGCCCCATGGCTCTCGGCCCCATCGGCCGCAGCTGGCCGCAACGCGCACGTTTTGCCGGTACTTACGATGACGCCTGGTTGGGCGACTGCTTTCCATTTCTGCCGCAGGATTTCGACAGCCGCTACTTTCAGGCCGCCCCTGACGATCAGCAGATTCCTTATCTGCGTGGCGGCGAGGACGTGCTGCTGCTCAACCTAACGCCCCAGGAGCGCGCGGGTTTTCGCATCCCTGAAATGGAGGTGCCGGTAACGTTTTTCTTGAAAAAAGGTGGCCATGAGACTGTGCAGGCGGTCATCGACACCCTGCTGATTGATACGGATTCGCTCCAGGTGCAGCTGACCTGGCGTGTCTCCCGTCCGCTGCGACGCAATATGTTCGAGATCGCCCAGGTGCTGGTCGGCACAATGTCCACGGGTTGGTGGCGCGCCCGTGAATTGGGCAAGGATTACTACCCGTCGCTCTCCTCCCTGGTAAAAGCCAGGCGCGCTCCTGAGGAGACGGATTGATGACCGCACTTTGCATCATCGGCTCCGGCATGGTCAGCGCTGTCGGCCTCAGCGCACCCGCGAGCTGCGCAGCGATCCGCTGCGCCATCGACAACTTCCAGGAAACCCGCTTCATCGACCAAGGTGGAGAATGGCTGATGGCCGCCAGCGTACCTCTGGAACAGCCCTGGCGCGGCCGCACCAAGCTGATCAAGATGGCCGCCCGCGCCGTCGCCGAGGCGCTACAAAGTACCCCCAACGTCGATCCGCAAAAGACTCCGCTGCTGCTGGGGGTAGCGGAAGCCGAGCGCCCCGGCCGCCTCGCTGGTCTCGATAAGGGGCTGCTGCACGCCATCGAAGCCGAACTGGGCTTGCGCTTTCATCCCAGTTCCAACGTCATCGCCCGTGGACGGGTCAGCGCTGCCGTGGCCCTGCTTAATGCGCGTACGCTGATCTACCAGGGCGGCCATCGCCACGTACTGATTGCCGGCGTCGACTCCTTCTTGAACGGACCGACACTGGCCGCCTTCGAGGCACGCGAACGCCTGCTCACCAGCCAGAATTCCAACGGATTTATCCCCGGCGAAGGCGCCGCCGCCGTGGTCCTGGCCGCCCCCGTAGCCAGCGAAGAGCCGCAATTGGCCTGCATCGGCCTGGGGTTCGGCGTGGAGAAGGCCACGGTGGAGGCCGAAGACATTCCCCTGCGCGCCGAAGGCCTGACTCAAGCTGTACGGGCGGCCCTCAGCGAAACCGGCTGTGGGTTGGAGCAAATGGATTATCGGCTCACCGACATCTCCGGCGAGCAGTACTACTTCAAGGAAGCCTCCTTGGCCCTCAGCCGAACCTTGCGCGTACGCAAGGAGTTCTTCCATCTCTGGCACCCGGCGGACTGCATCGGTGAAGTCGGCGCCGCCATCGGCCCGGCCATGCTCGCCGTGGCGTTGGCCGCCAGCCGCAAGGGCTACGGCGAAGGTCCGAATATCTTCTACCACCTCGGCAACGACGCCGGCGAACGCGCCGTCGCACTGCTCAGTTACCAGACTGTGAGGGCTGCGTAATGGCCAACCAAGTCTTTGCCAACAATATGGAGATTTCCTGCAAGGCGGCGGATGGCAAGTCGATCGCCTGCTTCCCGGATGTCTGCTTCACCCCGCCCCAGGCCCCGCCCACCCCGCTCGGCGTGCCCATCCCCTATCCCAATACCGGTATGGCGAAGGACACGGCCAAGGGAAGTCGGACGGTGAAGATCACCCGTAAAGAAGTCATGCTTAAAGACAGAAGTCACTTTAAAACCAGCTATGGCGATGAGGCCGGCTGCGCGCCGAAGAAGGGCGTGATCACCGGTAAGATCAAGGGCAAGGTGTACTTCACCTCTTGGTCGATGGATGTGAAGTTCGAAGGCCTGAACGTTGTGCGGAACATGGATCTGACCACACATAACCATGCATCACTCCCCGGAAACACACCGACCTGGCCCTATTTGGACGAAGCGGCCTTCGCCGACGATAGTGATCATGCCTGTGCCCCTCTGGCTAAAAAACTCAAGACCCACTGCGAAAAGCACGTTAAACGGACCAAGAAAGGCCAGGTAAAAAGGAAGTCATCAAAGGACGCCATGTGTGCCGATCGTAAATGTAAGGCCGCGATGAAGTGTTCTCTATCACCCTATTCCCCCTCGAATTGCTGCGATGGGAAAACCCCCCATCATGTAATACCTAAGCACTGCATCCAGAAGCCTAATCAAGGAAACTCTTCCAACCCTGATGTGTATACCGGCTGCGAGGGCTATAACTCCAAGTTAGCCCCGTGTGTATGCGTGTCTGGACATGACAAGAGCACCGGGCAGCACAAAAAAGTGCACGACATATTCGACAAGGCCGAGGATAAAAACCTCGTTAACGGCAAGGCTGGGACCTGGACTTATGAGGCCGCAGCAAATAGCGGAGCAACGGCGGTCAGACAAGTATTACGATGCAACCCGAAATGTACACGGTCCCAGTTGGATGCTTATCACCAGCAGCCCAATAGATCGGCGGTTCCTCCGAAAAGCCCCAACATCAGCAATACCACCAATCTACGTGCTGACAGCAGCGGAAACAGGACCCCGGAAAATTTCTCAACAGTTGCCAGCGGCACATTTGGATAAGGAGCAACCATGACATCATCCAGGCATTATTTCATTGATGGATTCACTCCCACCAAGGGACTCCTGGGCGTAGTAGCCTTTCCATATGCACTCAAAGGCGAGGACACGGAGTACACCACGTTCTATACGACCCTCGACGGACAGTGGGCGCAGCAAAAATTCGACTTTGACAGCCGCTCAATCACCTATTTGATACAGGGCGAATATCGAGCATGGTGGATACTCGGAAAGCGCGGAGAAGTGGTTGAGATCAAACAGGGAACCCCCTCCTTTGAGTTGATCGCTGACGCAGGGACCGGCGGCGAGAAATTAGGTTACATGAACAAAATTGCCGTTATAGACGGGGAATTACATGCCTGTGGCTATAGCCGGCAGGTGTACCGTCGAAGTAATGGGATATGGGCACATATGGACCAGGGGCTGCTCTATATCGGCACAGAAGATGGCATAAGCCTGGAATCCATGGCGGGCCATTCCAAAAGTGACATTCATGCCGTTGGCAATGCCGGTGAGATATGGTTTTTTGATGGCTCACTCTGGAGGCAATGCGATAGTCCAACGAACGTCGATCTGAATGAAGTGGCGACGTTCGAACAGGACCAGTACATCGTATGTGGCGATGATGGGGTGGTATTAGTCGGATCGAAAGATTGTTGGAAAGTCATCCAGAATGATGAAGTCGAAGGTGACCTATGGGGGGCTGTTTCCTTTCAAGATGTACTTTATGTTGCCGGATTCGAAGGGATAGGCGTCATAGATAACAATCAGGTGAAAAAACTCGCCATCCCCGGCGTGAAGAAAATGGATGGTTATCGCCTTCGGACATGTGGCAATTATCTATGGTCCATTGGTAACGATCAGATAATGCGATTTGACGGGACTCACTGGGCAGAAATCATTTGCCCTGACAATATATGAAACCAGTTTGCGCATGCGAGGGTGAAATTATCGCCCCTACTCAGGGATGGTCCCTCGGAGTTATTCTGAATTGAACACCGAACTTTCGTTCCTAGTAGACCAACACGCCGAAGAAGCCAGCTTCCTCGCCGTCCTGCGCGACTATGCCCTGCGCGCACCGCACTACGATCTAGACCACTTGAGCAAACTCGACGACCGCCTCGACGCCCACCTTGACGGCCTTCGAATCGCCGGAGCCACCGGCCTGGAAACCCTCCTGATCCTACTCAGCCCGCACGCCATCGGCGAGATGTTCGCCTGCGTGGTACTGGCTTTCGAGGCGGCCAACGCCAAAGTACTATCGCGGCTCAGCGAGCATTTGCGCAGTGCCTTGGAAACGGAACGCGGTTACCTGATGGCTTTAGGTTGGCTTGACTGGGAACGGGTATCGCCCTGGATCGAACGTATGCTCGCCTCCCCCGAGCCCCTGTTCCGTCGCCTCGGCCTCGCCGCCTGCGGCATGCATCGCCACGATCCAGGCCCCGCCCTGCTGGCCGGACTTTCCGATGCCGACCCCAGCGTGCTGGCACGTGCCGCCCGCACGGCGGGCGAGCTGCGTCGGCGTGACCTGCTGCCGGTGATTCGTGCCCGCCGCCAGCATGAAGACGCCGCCACGCGTTTCTGGGCCAACTGGGCCACCACTCAAATGGGTGATCAGCAGGCCTTGGAGCCTCTGCGCTCATTCGCCGAACAACCGGGCGAGTTTCAGTACCGCGCGCTCTGCGTACTGCTGGCTTGGCAGGAACGCGAGCCCAGCATCGCCTGGATACGTCAATTGGTACAGGATCCCCGGGATCGGCGCATCGGCATCGAGGCCCTTGGGCTGCTGGGCGATCCGGTCTGCGTAGCGTGGTTGATCCAGCAGATGAGCGACCTGCCCTATGCCCGCGTCGCCGGTGAAGCCTTCAGCCTGATCACCGGCGCGGACCTGGCGCTACTCGACCTGGAATTGCAGGCCCTGCCGGATTTCGATGCGGGCCCGAACGACAACCCTGATGACCCCAATGTCGCGATGGACCCCGATGAAAACCTGCCTTGGCCGGACCCGCAGGCAATCGAAAAATGGTGGCAAGCCAATGGCGGACGCTTCCAGGTGGGTACGCGTTATATGCTGGGGTTGGCCCATAGCGAACACAGCTTTCAGCAAGCCCTTGTCCGCGGCCAGCAACGCCAACGCATCGCCGCCGCCTGCGGTCTCGCCCGCTTCCGGCCAGACGAGGTGCTTTTCCCTACCAGCGCACCGGCCTGGCGGCAAAAGCGCTTGTTGGGGATGACGACGGTGTTCGGGCGTTGATCTGCGTGTTTATATAGCGCGCCGACGCCTGGCAATCACTGACAACCCTCTGGAGGCACCGTGCCAAACGTAACCGGACAGAACCCTGTGGCCCTCATCAGTGGGGTTGGAAGCGAGATCGGAATCGGTATGGCGATCGCGCGCAGGCTGGGCGCGGCGGGAGCGAGATTGATCGTCACCGCCAGCAGTGCACGCATCCTGGAGCGCGTCGCAGAATTGCGTGCCGAAGGGTTCGACGTCGAAGGCCGGGCCCTCGATCTTACCGATGAAAACCAGGTACGCGAGTTCATCCTGTGGGCAGAGTCCCTCTGGGGGCAGGTCGATATTCTGGTCAACAACGCGGGCATGGCCATGCAAGGCAGCCCGGAGTTCTTTTCCGACGTGGCAAGCATGGACCTGCACACCTGGAACCTGACACTGGCGCGAAACCTGACCACGGCTTTTCTGCTGACACGGGCGGTTCTGCCCGGCATGCGGGCGCGCCGTTACGGACGCATCGTCAACATCAGCTCCACGACCGGCACCCGCTGCAGTAACCCCGGTGAAGCGGCTTACAGCGCCGCAAAGGCCGCGATGGTTGGAATGAGCATGAGCCTGGCACTGGAAGTCGCCCAGCAAGGGATCACGGTGAACAGCGTCGCTCCCGGCTGGATCACTACCGGGTCGACCACTGCCGAGGAGTCCAAGGCGGCCGGTTACACGCCGATGGGCCGCGCCGGACGTCCCGAAGAGGTGGCGGCATTGGTGGCTTTCCTTGCGTCTTCAGAGGCGAGCTACCTCACGGGCGAAGTCATCGTGGTGGATGGTGGGAACTGCCTGGTCGAGAACAAGGCCCCTTGATCTGAATAGGTTCCCCGAGCATTCGCCACGATTCGCGTCATAGGCCCAGCAATCGCTCGGCGTTACCGTGGGCGATGAGCGCCTTGTCCGCTTCAGTGATGGGCAGGCTCTCGAGGAAAGCGCGGGCGCCATCCAGGCTCTGGTAGGGATAATCGATGGAATACAGGATTCGCTCCGCGCCCATGAGCGCGTGAATGAACTGGAAATGCGGGAGCGTGAGCATGCCACTGGGCGAAACGTAGACATGCTCGCGGTAAGTCTGACCGATGGGACGTTGCAGGCCGCTGGCATCCTGGGGAATAGCGTCCTCCAGACGCTGCAGGAAAAACGGTACCATTTCGCCCCAGTGGCCGCTGATGACTTGCAGATGGGGATACTGGTCGAACACGCCCGCGAGCAACATCCGCACGACTTGAATGCCTGCCTCGTTGTGCCAACCCCAGGCAAACATCGAAAGACGTGCACTGAGTTCACGCTCGAACCCGCCGTAATACGACGTTTGAACGGCAGGCAGCGGCAGACCCGGATGGACGTACAACGCAACCTTCAACTCATTGTGGGCGGCAAGAATCGGGGCATAACCTGCGTCGTCCAGGAACGTATCCCCCGGACGACCGTTGATCAGCGCGCCTTTGAGGCCCAGCTCCGTCACCGCCCTCTCCAGCTCACGCGCCGCCGCCTCGGGTGCCTGCCACGGGAGCGTGGCAAAACCGCTGAAACGATCGGGCTGAGCTTGCGCGGTCACCGCCAGCTGGTCATTGGCAGCACGACACAGCTCAATGGCTTGCGAGGCGGGCAATAGCTGAGGAAACCCGCCATAGGAAAGCACTTGCATGCTGATTCCTGCTGCGTCCATATCGGCCAAGCGTGATGTGCCTGTTTCCAACGCCTTGCGAGCTGACTCGCTGGGCGCAACAACATGCGGCCGACTAAGGTCCGCTACCTGTACACCATCGATCACCCGACTGCCCCAGCCCGAAAGATAGGGTGCCTCGGCCTGCACGAGCGCCTGCGTGGCGACGCCCATGGCGGGGTCGAGTACGTGCTCTTCAACACAGATCAGTTTCATATCGCGCGCCCTACTCATAAGTCATCACGCTAACAGCGCATCTCGCAGTGCTTCGCCCAGGCTGGCGGCGGACTGCGGGTTTTGACCGGTGATGAGGCGACCGTCGACAACCACATTGTCGGCCCAGTTCGCCGCCTGCTGGTGATGTGCGCCGCGGCGGTTGAGCGTCGATGCCAACAGGAATGGCACAACGTGGGTGGACTGCACTTCCTCTTCCTCGTTGTCAGTGAAAGCTGCGACCCGTTTACCGGCCACGAGCAGGCTGCCGTCGGCGCGACGTGCATTGACCAAGGCCGCCGGCCCATGACAGACCGCCGAAACGATGCCGCCGGCCGCATCGATTTCGCGGATCGCCGCTTGTACGGCAGGGTTATCAGGGAAGTCCCACATCGTGCCGTGACCACCGGCGAAGAAAATGGCCGAATAGCGTGATGGATCCACCTCGTTCATGGGCAAGGTGTGCTCAAGTGCATGCCGGAAATCCGCATCGGCCCAATAGTGGGCGATGACGGGATCACTCATATCCTCCAGCCCGTCCAAGGGCGCGGCACCGCCATTGATGGAGGCCAGTTCGACACGGATGCCCGCCTCCTGCAGTTTCTCCAATGGATGAGTGACCTCGGCCAGGTTGAAGCCGGTGGGGATCCCGGACGCGCCCTTCACCGCGTTGCTGGTAACGACGAAAAGGACCGGTTTGAGCTCAGAAGCTTGTTTGTTCATGGTCTCAGGCTCTTGGTTGAGACGAAGAAGACAGGCGCGTTCATCACGATGCCAGCGCCGCAATAAACGTCAGGCGTTACCAGGCGCGAAGAGCATTTCCCAGTTCATGAACGGCCCGAGCGGAATGATCTCCCAGTCGATGAGCCCCGCTTTGGCCAGGGGGAATTCGTTCAATGCCGCCCTGGCGGATTCCACGGTGTCGGCCTCGGCGATGATCGCGACACCTGGGCGATCCTGGCGAAAATAGAAGTCGCGCACGATGCCGCCCTTGTAGAGCTGCCAGGCATGTCGGGCTTCGTCGAACAGATGCGGCTGATATTTCTCAAGACTGGCGCCAGGTTGAGGAATGTCGAGACAAAGCAGTTTCATGGTTCGGCTCCTTGGTCGGGTGCAGGGCTTAGGCGCAGTGGAATCGACGCACTGGCTCCGCCTGGACACCAATATCAATGAACCTGTAGCTTATAGTGGAATAATAATCACCATTAACGATATTTTTTCTCCATAAAGTTGAATCAAGGGAACCAATCCAGGAGCCAGGGCCGTATGAGAGATCCATTGGACGGCGTAGCACTGTTCGTCGAAGTCGTTCACGCCGGCGGTTTTGCCCGCGCGGCTGAACAGTTGTCGTTGACGCGATCGGCGGTGGGCAAGGCGATTGGCCGGGTGGAGGAGCGGCTGGGCGTTCGCCTGTTCCATCGGACCACCCGGACCCAAAGCCTGACCGAGGCTGGCCAGGTGTATTACGAACATTGCCTGCGCGCCTTGGAAGAAGTCCGCTCGGCTCAGTCCCTGCTGGAATCGGGCCAGCAAGAAATCACGGGGCGCCTGCGCGTGACGATGCCGGTCCTGTTCGGCCAATACTGTGCCGGTCCGATCCTGCTGGAACAGGCCCGCCAACATCCCAAGCTGGAACTTGAATTGCACTTCAGCGACCAGTCCGTAGACCTGATCGCCGAAGGCTTCGATCTGGCGATTCGCTTTGGCCCCCTGGCGCAACTCAACGGTCTGCGCGCACAACGCCTGGCGGTCCAGCAAAAACTGCTATGCGCATCACCAGGTTATCTGGTCAAAAACGGGCAGCCCCGCAGCCTGCCAGAATTGCTCGGCCACGACGCGGTGCTGTATCACCGGCGCGATTACACGCAGCCCTGGGCCGTTACGGATACCGATGGCCAACTCAAGACGGTGTCCCTTTCCCCGCGCATTCGTTTGAATGACCTTTCATTGATCGCCGATGCTGTCGAGGCTGACATGGGCATTGGCTGGCTGCCTTCGTGGCTGGTGCGTGATCGCTTGCGCTCGGGTGCTCTCGTTCAGCTCCTGGAAACGCATCCGCCCACCACGATGGATTGTCATGCCGTCTCACCTCAGATGCGGCAAATGCCCATGCGGCTGCGGCACATCATCGATGTGCTGGCCAGCCGACTGCCAGACATCATGAAGCTGTGAGCCAGAGAAACCGTCGCCCACAGCGTGTCGCCCGTGGGTGAGTCATTGAATTCACCCAGCCCTTGCCAGGAGTTTGTCATGAACATTCGTCAGTGGTTTTCCAAGTGCGCAATGGTGCTTTGCCTGTTTGCATCCGGCGGGGCCAGCGCGCAGACATTTCCATCCACGGTGGTGGTGCGTGTCGCACAGCTCGAGATCGATCCGGAGCAACTGCAACGCTATACCCAGATCGTCAAGGAAGAGATGGAGATCTCCGCGCGCGTGGAGCCCGGGGTGATTGCCATCTATTCGGTGGCGGATAAAGACCACCCTCACTTGCTCCACTTCTTCGAAATCTACGCTGACGAGCAAGCCTACCTGTCCCACATTGGCTCTGCGCATTTCAAACGGTACGTAGAGCAAACCCAGTCGATGATCCTCTCCAGACGATTGATCGAGACGACGCCGATCCAACTGAGTTCGAAGTGAAACCGGGACGATGCCTTCCGGTGCCAGGCAGGTGCCCTGCGGAAAAACAATGGTGACAAAAACTGACCCTGTCGATGGTTAGAGTGAAGTGATTGGCCGCAGGCTCAACGATGCGCTGGAAACCGCGCCCCTGCCCCCGGCCCTACTTCTATCTCATCAATCATCCAGAGTAAGCGTCAGCTATGAAGCGTATCCAGTATTACAATTACGGCGGGCCGGATGTGATGAAACTCGAGTCATTCACGTTGGCTTCACCGGGCCCGCGCGAAGTTGCTGTAAAAGTCAGATTCGCCGCCATCAACCCGATCGACTGGAAGTTGCGCAGCGGCCAGATGAAGATCGTTACGGGTAGGTCCTTCCCTAGGGCCATGGGAATGGACTTCTCCGGCTCGGTCATTGCGGTGGGCAGCGACGTCACGCGTTTTAAGGTGGGCGATGCTGTGTTTGGTCTCGCCCGCTTCAAGGAAAGTGGCGCCCTGGCAGAAGCGGTGGTCACCCAGGAATCGCTGCTGTCCGGCAAACCCGACGACGTATCCTTCGAGCAAGCCGCCTGCCTCGGGACACCGGGGATGACCGCGTGGAACGGGTTGCGGGACAAGGCCAGGCTGAGCGCGGGCCAGCATGTCTTCATCAACGGTTGCAGTGGCGCAGTAGGTGAAGCCTGCGTGCAGATAGCCCGTATGGTGGGGGCCAAGGTTAGCGGTTCTTGCAGTGAGCAGACCCTGGAGCGAGCGCGACGGTTGGGGGTCGATACGGTTTATGCCTATCAGAAGACCGACCTCTCCCACCTGCCTGAACGTTTCGATGTGGTGTATGACACGGCGGCCACAATGCCCCTGTCACTCGGCTTCAGCCTGCTGCGCAAGGGTGGCGTACTGCTGGACCTGAATCCAAGCCCTGGCAAGTTCATTCGCGCACTCTTTGATAAACGCTTGAAACCCGTCATCTGTACACCGCGCCCCGACGTTCTCGACACGCTCGCCCAAGCCGCCCAGAATGGCAGCTTCCGGCTTCCTGTAGCGGAGGTGGTGCCGCTCGGCGATGCGATCCAGCTTATCGCGGCCATCGAGGGCGGCAGGAAGCTCCGTGGCAAGGCCCTCGTGGCCATGGACTGAAGCGTGTCAAGAAGCCATAGATTATTCGACCTCATGCAAGTCCTTCGGCGCCACCGCGGGACGGTTTCCGGTATCACGCTGTCCCGTGAGCTGAATGTGTCGTTGCGTACCATCCGGCGAGACGTCATCACGCTGCAGTCGATGGGGGCGGACATCGTTGGCGAACCCGGCGTTGGCTACGTCTTGCGCCCGGGTTTTCTGTTGCCGCCGTTGAGTTTTACCGAGGAAGAGATCCAAGCGTTGATGGCCGGCGCACAGTGGGTCAGCCGCCAAACCGATGAAGGCCTGGCCCGCGCCGTTCAAAACGCCCTGGCAAAAATCGACAGTGTCCTGCCGCCGCACATGCGGCGAACATTGGACAACGACACGATCTATGTCAGTCGCAATCAAGGCGCGCCGGCTGCGTTGGATCTGGCGCAGGTCCGGCTGGCGCTTCGCGAACAGCGAAAAATGCGGATCGTCTACAAGGACGAGAATGGAGAGCAGACGCAGCGAACCTTCTGGCCGATCATGCTGGGGTTTGTCGAGTCGCAGCGCTATATCGCCGGCTGGTGTGAGCTGCGTGGCGACTATCGTCTATTCCGAACGGACCGGATTGTCGAGGTGGCTATCCTGGAGGAGCGCTACGCCCGACCCAGGCAACAGCTGGTCAAGGAGTGGCGCGCCCGGGAAACGCACCCGTGCAAACAAAAAAACTGCAGCTAGGACCAGCGCATTTCCCTTGTGGGAGCGAGCTTGCTCGCGATAGCGGTGGTTCAGTCACTTGAACAACTCACTGCTCATGAAATCAATGAACACCCGCAGTTTCGGCGCCAGGTGTTTGCTTGAAGGCCAGAGCATGCGGAAGGTGTTCTGATGCCGATTGAACTCGTCGAGGACGGTGACCAGCTCACCGCTGGCGATCGCCTCACGCACAGTGAAATCCGGCACGCAGGCAATCCCCAGCGCGTCGTGCACTACGTGCAGCAATGCCTCGGTAGTGTTGCAGACCAGGGTGGCCGGCAGGTTGAGATCGGGCTGTCCTTCCCCATTGACCGGCCAGACCTGCATCCTGCCAGTACTGGGAAACTTGTATAGCAGGCAGGCATGGCGCAGCAGATCCGCCGGCACCTGCGGCGTACCGTGCTCGGCGAAGTACTGGGGCGAACCGACCACAACCAGCTTGAACGGGCCCAACGGGCGGGACATCAGCCGGGAGTCGTTCGGTTCTCCGGTCCGAATGACGACATCGAAACCTTCCTCGATGATGTCCACCAGCCTGTCGGAGAAATCCAGGTCCAGTTCGATACTGGGGTAGCGGCGCATGAAGGCGATCAGCGTCGGCATCACCAAATCAGCAACCAGGGGCAAACTCACGCGCAGTTTGCCCCGCGGCGCTTGGCGGGTTTGCGACAGTTCCAGTTCGGCCGCTTCGACTTCGCAGAGAATGCGCCGGCAACGCTCGAGGAAAAGCGTCCCTTCCGCCGTCAGCGTGATACTGCGCGTGCTGCGATGAAACAGCCGCACACCCAGCCGTTCCTCGAGCCGGGCGACGCTTTTGCCCACCGCCGAAGACGAAATGCCAAGCGCCCTGCCCGCCTCTGAAAAGCTGCGGGTTTCGGCCGCGCGAACAAAAAAACCAATCCCGCTCAGTGATTCCACGCCAGGCTCCAATTGCGGACATTTTTTCCGATGTGTTGCGCACTCTAGCATTCTTGTCTCGCCAAGGAGGGACACTTACCGTTGTCGGCACTTATCAATCTGCGATTGACGCCGCTATCCGGCGGGTCAGAAGCGTTTTCAAGCAGGTGACACATGACGATTGCCAATACCCATATCGACGCTGGTGCCGAGATCGTTCAAGACGCTGCGCCGCTCCCCATCGGATCACTGTTTGCCCTCGCGCTGGCGGCGTTCGTGACCATTCTCACCGAAGCCTTGCCTGCCGGCCTTCTCTCACAGATCAGCGAAGGGCTGGCGATCTCCGAAGCCTTGGCCGGCCAGCTGGTCACGGTCTACGCGATAGGTTCATTGCTGGCGGCCATTCCGTTGACGGCCGCGACCCAAGGCATGCGGCGCCGGTCGCTCTTGCTGCTGGCCATTGCCGGTTTTGCCGTGGCCAATACGGTCACGACGCTTTCATCCCACTATGGTTTGACGATCGTCGCGCGCTTGCTGGGTGGCGTATCGGCCGGGCTGCTCTGGGCCTTGTTGGCCGGTTATGCCGCCCGCATGGTGCCCGAGAGCCAGAAAGGCCGGGCGATTGCGATTGCCATGGTGGGCGCACCCTTGGCGTTATCCCTGGGCGTACCGGCCGGCACCTTGCTCGGTAATTTGATCGGTTGGCGGATGAGCTTCGCCATCATGAGCCTGTTCGCCGTCGCCTTGATGGTCTGGGTACGACTCAAGCTGCCTGACTTTCCTGGGCAAACCACCAATAAGCGCCTTGCGTTGCGCCAGGTCTTCACCCTGCCAGGCGTTCGCTCGGTGTTGTTCGTGGTGCTGGCCTTTGTCCTGGCGCACAACATTCTCTTTACCTATATCGCGCCGTTCCTGATGGAGGCCGGCCTGGGCGAGCGGACCGACCTGGTTCTGCTGGTCTTCGGGGTCGCATCGTTGCTGGGCATCTGGGTCGTCGGCGTGCTGATCGATCGCCATCTACGGGCATTGACCCTTGCCAGCACGGCGCTGTTCGCCATCTCGGCACTGACGCTAGGCGTCATGAGCGAGCGCCCCGCTGCGATCTACATCGCAGTGGCGGCCTGGGGAATCGCTTTTGGAGGGGCCGGGACGTTGTTCCAGACGGCCATCGCCAAGACGGCCGCAGAGGCAGCGGATCTCGCCCAGTCGATGTTGGTCACGGCCTGGAACGTCGCCATCGCCGGTGGCGGGATCGTGGGGGGCCTGCTGCTCGATCACCTGGGGGTCGTGGCGTTTGCGCCGGTCCTGGTCGTTCTCCTGCTGCTGACGTTGGCGGTGGTGTGGTCTGCCAGGCAGTACGGGTTTACCGCAAGCCTGCGCTGAACAGACATACGCTCAATGAATCGTCATCAACGATAGACCTCAGCCACTGACATCAAATCGTCATCACTGCGTCGCCAAAACGCCATAAGCCCTGAGTACTGTCCTCGCCAATGAGATCGATCTCAAGCGAGTGACAATGACTGATTTGAAAGAAGTGGCACGTTTGGCAGGGGTTTCGCGGGCAACCGCGGCGCGCACCTTTGCCTCCCCTGAAGTGGTGCGTCCGGCCACCCGCGAGCAGGTGTTCGCCGCCGCGCGCCAGCTGGGTTTTCGGCCCAATCGTCTTGGCCGCCAACTGCGCCTGCAAGAAACCAAGCTGATCGGCGTGGTGGTCCCCAACCTGCTCAACCCCGTGTTCGCCGAGCAATTCCAGGCCATGGAGCGCGCTGCGCGTCTGCGCGGCTACAACCTGCTCCTGGCGACGACCGACTACAGCAGCGAGCGCGAAAGCGTGGTGGTCGAGGAGTTGTTGCGCCAGCGCGTCGATGGCCTGGTCCTCACGGTGACCGACGCCGAGAGCAACCGCGTGCTGCAAAGCCTGGACAACGAGGACACGCCTTTTGTGCTGGCCTATCACCAGCCGGGCAATCCGGACTACAGCGCCGTGTCGGTGGACAACCGCGCCGGCATGGCCCTCGCCACGCGTTATCTGCTGGACGCCGGGCATTGGCGCATTGGCATGGTTGCCGGCCCTGCGCTGCAATCGGACCGTGCTCGCCTGCGTTACGCCGGTTATTGCGACGCCATGCGTGAGGCCGGTCTCGACTGCCTGCCGGTGATTGAGATGCCCGCCCATACCCAAGCCGACTTCGCCGCCATCGAGCCATTGCTGCAAGGCCCGCAAGCCCTCAGTGCCCTCGTTTGCTCCAACGATCTGTTGGCAATCAGCCTGATTGCACAACTGCGCCGCAACGGCTGGCACGTCCCCCAGCAGCTTTCGGTCATTGGCTTTGACGGCATCGCCCTCGGCACTCAGATGCACCCGACGCTGTGCAGCGTCGTCCAGCCCATCGAGGCCCTGGCCTGCACCGTGATCGACCAACTGCTGGCGCAGATCGGCGGCGCCACACCGGTTTCCTATTGCCTGCCCTGCCATATCCGGCCGGGCGAAAGTACTCAACCCTACGAGGAGACGCTTGATGATCCGCTTCAGTAAAACCCTGGCGACGTTGCTGCTTTGCGGCGTTGCCAGCCTGGCCCAGGCTGCCGAAACGGCGATTTGCTACAACTGCCCACCGGAATGGGCCGACTGGGGCACGCAGCTCAAAGCCATTGCCGATACCACGGGCGTGCAGGTCCCGCTGGACAACAAGAACTCCGGACAGGCCTTGGCACAACTGGTGGCCGAGCAGGCCGCGCCAGTGGCGGATGTGGTGTATTACGGCGTGACCTTCGGTTTGCAGGCGCAAAAAGCCGGGGTGGTCGGCACCTATAAACCCAAGGGCTGGGAGCAGATCCCGGACGGTTTGAAAGACCCGCAAGGACACTGGTTTGCCATTCACTCCGGCACCCTGGGCATCATGGTCAACGTCGATGCACTGGGCGGCCTGCCCGTGCCGCAAAGCTGGGGCGATCTGCTCAAGCCTGAGTACAAAGGCATGGTCGGCTACCTTGATCCGTCCAGCGCGTTCGTCGGTTACGTTTCTGCGGTAGCGATCAACCAGGCCATGGGCGGCAGCTTCAATGACTTCACGCCAGCGATCGACTACTTCCAGAAACTGGCGAAAAACTCGCCCATCGTGCCCAAGCAGACCGCTTATGCGCGGGTGTTGTCCGGGGAGTTGCCGATCCTGGTCGATTACGATTTCAACGCCTACCGGGCGCGCTACAAGGACAAGGCCAACGTCGCTTTCGTGATTCCCAAGGAAGGCAGCATCAGCGTGCCTTACGTGATGAGCATCGTCGACAACGCGCCCCATCGGGCCAACGCCGAGACGGTCCTGGATTTCGTCCTGTCCGAGCAAGGCCAGGCGCTCTGGGCCAAGGCGTACCTGCGGCCAGTGCGGGCGATGAAAATGCCTGCCGACATCGCCGCGCAGTTCCTGCCGGACAGCGATTACGCCCGGGCCGGCGTGGTCAACTACGAGCAGATGGCGGCGGCGCAGGAAGCCTTTTCCGCGCGTTATCTGAAAGAGGTCAAGTAAGTGACCGCCTCGGTAATAAAAGCCCGGGGAGTCTCGTCGGGCCAGGCCACGGTGCCGCGTTTGCGGCTAACCGCGGCCTGGGCCCTGGCGCCTGCGGCAGCGGTGCTGTTCGCGTTCTGGCTGTTGCCGCTGGCGCACCTGATCGTGCTGGGCGGGCAACGTCGCGACGGCGGCGAAAACGGTTATTGGCAGGTACTGGGCAGTGCGCAATACCTGGGCAGCCTGGCACAGACTTGCCTGCTGGCTCTGGCAACGACCCTCGCGGCGCTGTTGGTAGGTGGCATCAGTGGGGGTTTCCTCAGTCGCCAGCGCTTCTTCGGTCGTTCGCTGTTGGTCGCCTTGTTGACCTTCCCGCTGGCATTCCCCGGTGTGGTTGTCGGTTTCCTGGTGATTCTGCTGGCTGGGCGCCAAGGCTTGTTCGCCAGTCTCGGTCTTGAGCTGGCGGGTGAGCGCTGGATCTTCGCCTACTCGCTGATGGGCCTTTGTATCGGTTACCTGTACTTCTCGATTCCGCGGGTGATCCTCACGGTGATGGCCGCTTGCGAAAGCCTGGATCGCAGCCTGGAAGAAGCCGCGCATTCATTGGGCGCCGGCCACTGGCGAGTGCTCTGCGATGTCATCGTCCCAGGCCTGGCGCCGGCGCTGGTCTCATGCGGAGCGATCTGCTTTGCCACCTCCATGGGCGCGTTCGGCACGGCCTTCACCTTGGGCACCCGCCTGAACGTGACCCCGGTGGCGATCTACAACGTGTTCACCAACTACGCCAATTTCGCCGTGGCCGCTGCGCTGTCGGTGGTGTTGGGGGCGCTGACCTGGGCGGTATTGCTACTGGCCCGGCGCCTGGCGAAAAATTCGAGGACAGTCTTGTGAGACGCTCAACGCTGTTTATCGGCCAGTTGCTGTTCACCCTGCTGGTCTGCGCGTTCATGTTGGTGCCGGTGCTGATGTCGTTGCTGGCCGGGCTGACACGCAATTATTTCCAGGGTGTGTCCAGCGGCCTGACGTTCGATTGGCTGGTGCAAGTCTGGCAGGCCTATTCGCCGACGGTCTGGCTCTCCCTGCAACTGGCCGTGGCCTGCGCACTGTGCGTCTGCGTGGTGGGTGTTCCAGCGGCTTACGCGCTGGTACGGATGAACAACCGCTTCAGCCATGCGTTCGAGGAGTTGATGGTGCTTCCGGTGGCGATGCCTGGCCTGGCCAGCGCCCTGGCGTTGCTGCTCACCTATGGGCAGTTTGGTGGATTTCGCAGCAGCTGGCTGTTCATTCTCGTCGGCCATGTGCTGTTCACCCTGCCGTTCCTGGTGCGCCCGGTGATGGCAGTGATGCAACGCCAGCACTTGCCCGTCCTGGAAGAAGCCGCGGCCAGTCTTGGCGCCGGGCCGCTGCGACGATTCTTCAGCGTGGTGGTACCCAATTGCCGGGCAGGGATTCTCGCCGGGGTACTCATGGTTGTTACGCTGTCGCTGGGCGAGTTCAACCTGACCTGGATGCTCCACACGCCGATGACCAAGACGCTGCCGGTGGGCCTGGCCGACAGTTATGCCTCGGCCAGGCTGGAAGTCGCCAGCGCCTACACCCTCATATTCCTGCTGATGATCGTGCCGCTGCTGATTGCGTTGCAGGCCATCAGCGCGCGCCTTTCCCGTGGAGAAAAACGATGACCGGAACCACCCTTCGCCTGGCGGGTTGCCGCAAGGCGTTCTCGGACGGCACCGTTGCCGTGCATGACCTGGACCTGACCATAGAGGCCGGCGAAACCCTGGCGATCCTCGGCCCGTCCGGTTGCGGTAAAACCACCACCCTGCGGCTGATCGCCGGGCTCGAGCGCCCGGATGTGGGGCAGGTATTTTTTGGCGACACCGACGTTACCCGCCTGCCCATCGAACGGCGCGACGTGGGCATGGTGTTCCAGAACTATGCGTTGTTTCCCAACCTGGATGTGGCCGGCAACATCGTCTATGGCTTGAAGATTCGCGGCATGGCGCCTTCCGAACGGAACAAGCGCTGCGCAGAGCTGCTGGAACTGGTGGGCCTTCAGGATCATGGCAAGCGCAGCATCCACGAGCTGTCCGGCGGCCAGCGCCAGCGAGTCGCCCTCGCCCGAGCCCTGGCGCCCAAGCCCCGGGTATTACTGCTCGACGAACCCTTGGCGGCACTGGACGCGCAGTTGCGTGAGCGCCTGCGCAGCGAACTGGATCAGTTATTACGCCATCTCGGCATTACCGCCGTGTTCGTCACCCACGACCAGGGCGAAGCCATGGCGCTGGGCGATCGGATCCTGGTCATGGAGCACGGCCGCGTCGCGCAATTGGCCAGCCCACGGGAAATCTATCAGCGACCGGCCAACGCGTTCGTCGCCAGTTTTGTCGGCAACCTCAACGCTTTTCCAGTGCTCAAGCACACGCCCCTGGGCTTGAAAGTCCATGGCGGAGAGTTGCCATGGCTGGGTGCCGGGCTGCCCACCACCGTCTATTGCCGCCCCGAGCATCTGCGGGTGATGGACAGAGAGGGGCATCTGCGCGGGCGCCTGGTGGGCCAGTTTTTCCAGGGCGCCCAAAGCCGCCTGTTGGTGGACGTCGGCGCCGCCCAACCATTGCTGGTGGACAGCACCGACGGCGTCATACATACCCCCGGCGCGCTGGTTGCCTTGGCCGTCGAGCCGCAGGTGCTGTTCACCCTGTCATCGTGATCTTCGTGTTTTCAGAGGGCTTATTTTGAATCATCCGTTTCTCATTGCGCAGATCAGCGACCTGCATCTCAAGGCCGGGGAAAAACTGACCTATGGCGTCGTCGACACCCTCGCCGCGTTGCGTCATGCCGTTGATCATTTGAATGCCCGGGTGCCGCGTCCCGACATCGTGGTGATCAGTGGCGACCTGGTGGACTTCGGTCGCCCTGATGAATACGCCGTGCTGCACCCCGAACTGGCGCGCCTGCACATGCCTTGCTACCTGGTGCCGGGTAACCATGACAATCGCGAGCATTTGCGGGCGGCATTTGCCGATCATGACTATTTGCCAAGCGTGGCCTGCGCCCCGTTGGACTGGGTGGTTGACAAGCATCCGCTGCGCCTGATCGGCCTGGACAGCACCATTCCCGGCGGCCATGGCGGTCGGTTGCTGGACAGCCAGTTGAGCTGGCTCGATGAACAGTTGGCCTGCCGTCCCGACGTGCCAACGCTGCTGGTCCTGCACCATCCGCCGTTTATCAGCGGCATCGGCCACATGGACCGCGAACCGTTCATCAACGCCTCGGCGCTGGAGCAGGTCATCGCCCGTCATCCGCAGGTGGAGCGCTTGCTGTGCGGGCATTTGCATCGGCCGATGCAGCGACGCTTCGGTGGCAGCCTGAGCTGCGTGTGTCCCGGCACCTCCCATCAAATTGTCCTGGATCTACAGCCAACCGCTCCCGCGCATTTCAACCTGGAACCACCCGGCTACCTGCTGCACCACTGGCATGGACAGGGGTTGGTGACCCATAACGGTGTGTTTGGCGAATATCCCGGGCCGTACCCCTTTTATGACGCTCATGGATTGATCGACTGATAACCCAGGGACTTTCATTGACGGCACTCTTTGGAGATTTATCCCCTACCCCACTCTAAGCATTGAAGATTTTCTAACGAGTCATTTAACGCATCGGCCCATCAGGTGATCGGCCGAGAGCTTCCTGCTGCCTTTTCAACATGCCCGGAACAGTGATTCCGCGGTGGAGTTCGTCCTGATGAAAGCCCTATTTCAAGTGCTGAGTGTTTTAACTGGCGGTGTGAGTCTGGTCCTGAGTCCATTGGCGTCTGCTGATTTTATCAGCGACAGCAAAGCCAACTTGAACTTGCGCAACTTCTACTTCAACAACGATAACCGTGACGGCGCCGCCGCACCTTCGAAGACCGAAGAATGGGGCCAGGCCTTCATGCTCAATTATCAATCCGGGTTCACCGACGGTACCGTGGGGTTCGGCCTGGATGCCATGGGTCTGCTGGGCCTGAAACTCGACAGCGGCGCGGGTCGTCATGTCGGCGGCTCGATGTTCCCAAACGATGGTGACAAGGCGGCGGACCAATGGTCGCGTCTCGGTGCAACAGCGAAGATGCGTGTTTCCAAGACCGAGCTGCGTTACGGCACCTTGCAACCAAAATTGCCGATCCTGGTTTCCAACGATGGCCGCCTGCTGCCGCAAACCTTCGAGGGTGGCCAAGTCACCAGCAATGAAATCGACAACCTGACCTTCACTGCCGGACAACTGGAACACGCCACCGGCCGTGCTTCCAGCGACAGCGCCGGCCTGGCCGTGGCGGGCGGCAGCCAGGAGAGCAACAAATTCACCTTTGCCGGTGGCGATTACAAACTGACCAAGGACCTGACCGCCCAGTATTACTACGCCAATCTGGAAGATTATTACCAGCAGCACTTCGCCGGCTTGCTGCATGTATTACCGTTGGGTGAATACGGCTCGTTGAAAACCGACCTGCGTTATTTCAAGACCACGTCCGATGGCAAGAACAGCAGCGCAGCCGGTCGCGCCAGTGGTTACAAACTTGGCGGCTATACCAAGGACGGCAGCGGTGAAATCGACAACGATACCTGGAGTGCGGCGTTCATTTATTCGTTGGGCGGCCATGCCATTACCGCCGGTTATCAAAGCGTGTCCGAAGACAGCAACTTTACACAACTGAACCAGGGCGGCCTGGTGGGCAAAGGTGAAGGCGGCGCGAGTCTTTATCTCTACACCGACCGCACCATCCAGACGTTCATCCAGGCCGGTGAGCGCACGGCATTCGCCCAATATGCCTATGACTTCGCAGCACTTGGCGTTCCGGGCCTGAAGGCATCGGTGATGTACCTCAAGGGCGACAACATCCAGACCGCCAGCGGCCGGGATGCCAGTGAATGGGAACGTGATATTTCCCTGGACTATGTGATCCAGAGCGGCGCGTTGAAGAACGTCGGTTTCGGCTGGCGCAACGGTATGTCCCGCAGCGATATTGCTCGTGACCAGGATCAGAATCGCCTGATCGTGAGCTATAGCATTCCGTTGATGTAACCGTGCAGAAGGAAGGAGCCGCCAGCACTCCCAATGCGGCTCCTTTCCTCCCTCCCTGTTGCGCTGACCCAACTGCGTGCACCTTCACAGGGCATGTCGATTCGCATGATCAGGCAAGAATCAGCCTGGATCGTGCAATCCACCCCAACCATTCCTTCCTATAGTTAACCAGAGCCAAACCATCTGGAGCTGGTCCCCCTATGAGCGCCCTGAACATAAACGGCCGTGAATACACGGTCGACGTAGACCCAAGCACCCCGATTCTCTGGACCCTGCGCGACACGCTAGGCATGACCGGCACCAAGTTCGGCTGCGGCGCGGCGCTGTGTGGTGCCTGCACCGTGCACCTGGATGGCCAGGCCATTCGTTCCTGCGTGACGCCCATCGCCGCCGCCGAAGGCAAGAAGATCACCACCATCGAAGCGGCCACCAACGGCAGCGACCCGGTCGGCAGCGCCGTGCACGAAGCGTGGGTCAAGCATGACGTGGCGCAATGTGGCTACTGCCAGAGCGGCCAGATCATGAGTGCGACCGCTTTTCTCAAGGCCCAGCCCAAGGGCAAGCAGCCCACGGCCGCCGAGATCGACTCGGCCATGGCCGGCAATATCTGCCGCTGTGGCACCTACGCCCGTATCCGCGCCGCGGTGGCTGATGCCGCCAAAGCCCTTGCCTGATCGGAGCTGACCATGTTGAACGAGATTTTTCCGAACGAGCAGCCTCGCGCCTTGCAACACATGCTTGAACGCGACGTGGCTGACGGCCCCGCTGCGCTGCCCCGCCGCAGCTTTCTCAAGATCGTCGGCATCGGCGGGCTGGCCTTGGGGGCGTTTCCACACCTGGCCCTGGCCCAGGAGGCCAATGGCGCCGCCGCAGCGCCGCTCAAGCCGACCCAGCAACCCTCCGCATTCGTACAGATCGCGCCCAGTGGCGAGGTCACGGTGACCATCAACCGGTTGGAGTTCGGCCAGGGCGTGCAGACCGGCTTGCCGATGATTCTCGCCGAGGAGCTCGATGCCGACTGGAGCCTGGTGCGCAGTCGCAACGGCAACAGTGACGCCGCCTACATGGACCCGGCCTTCGGCATCCACCTCACCGGCGGTTCCAACTCGATCAAGAACAGCTATACCCAGTACCGCGAACTCGGCGCCCGTGCCCGCGCCATGTTGCTGAGTGCCGCCGCCGCGCGCTGGAACGTCGACGTGGCGAGCCTGAGCACCCAGGTCGGCATGGTCCTCGGCCCGGCAGGCCGTAAAGCGAGCTACGGCGAACTGGCCGAAGCCGCGATGGCGATGCCGGTGCCCGAGCAGATCACGCTCAAGGATCCCAAGGACTTCCGCATCATCGGCCAGGCCACCACCCGTATCGATGCCAAGGCCAAGAGCAGCGGCCAGCAGGATTTTGGCATCGACATGCATCTGCCGGGGCAGCTCACGGCTGTCGTCGCCCGCCCACCGGTGTTCGGCGCCAAAATCGCCTCCCTGGATGACAGCGCGGCGCGGGCCACGAAAGGTGTAAAGGCCGTGGTGCGTGTGCCGCTGGACGGCGGTGCCGAAGGTGTTGCGGTGGTTGCCGACAGTTACTGGCAGGCGAAGCTGGCACGCGATGCACTGAAGGTGGAATGGAACACGTCCGCCGTGGAAAAAGTGGACAGCGAAAAACAACTGGCTCAATACCGGGAGCTGGCGGGCAAGCCAGGCCCGTTGCACTTTGATGCCGACATGACGCCGCTTGCCACCGCGCCGCATCAACTGGACGCCGAGTTCGTGTTCCCCTACCTCGCCCATGCCCCCATGGAACCGCTCAATTGCACCGTGCAGCTTGCTGGCAATGGCGCTCAATTGTGGGTCGGCACGCAATTCCCCGGCGGCGATGCGGCTGCGGCCGCCAAGGTGCTGGACCTCAAGCCAGAGCAGATCCAGGTGAACGTGCAGACCGCCGGCGGTGGTTTTGGCCGACGTGGCGTGCCCACCAACGATTTCGTTGTACTGGCTTGCGAAGTGGCCAAGGCCGCGCGCACCGCTGGGGTCAACGCCCCTATTCGCACCCTTTGGAGCCGGGAAGACGACATCAAGGGTGGCTACTATCGCCCCATGCACCTGCACCGCGCGCGCATCGGCTTTGATGACAGTGGCAAGGTCCTCGCCTGGGACCACGCCCTGGTCGGGCAATCGATCATCACCGGCACCGTGTTTGGTGGGCAGGTGAAAAATGGCATCGACCCGACCGCCACGGAAGGCCTGCGCAATCCGTATCCGCTGCCCATGCGGCTGACGGTTCATCACCCCAAGCTCAACGTTCCCGTGCTGTGGTGGCGCAGCGTGGGCTCCACCCATACGGCGTTTGTGATGGAAACGCTGATCGACGAGATTGCTCGCACGACCAAGCAGGATCCAGTGGCCTACCGGATGAAGCTGTTTGGTGACCAGAGCCCGCGCCATCGCGAGGCGCTGCAATTGGCCGTGGACAAGAGCGAGTATGGCAAGCGCCAATTACCGGCGGGCCATGCCTGGGGCGTGGCGGTCCACGAGTCGTTCAGCTCGGTGGTGGCCTACGTCGTCGAAGCCTCGGTGCAGGACGGCCGTCCGGTGCTGCACAACGTGACAGCCGGTGTGCACTGCAACCTGGCGGTCAACCCACGCAGTGTCGAGGCCCAGGTCCAAGGCGCGGCGCTGATGGGCTTGTCGATGTGCCTGCCAGGTGGCGCGATCACCCTGAAAGATGGTGTGGTGCAGCAGAGCAATTTTGCGGACTTCAGTGTGCCGCGCATTACCGACATGCCGGAATTCGCCGTCCACATCGTGCCAAGCGCCGAGCCGCCCACCGGAATGGGAGAACCCGGTCTACCGGCGTTGGCCCCCGCTTTTGCCAACGCCGTGGCGAGTCTGACGGGTAAACCGTTGCGTGAGTTGCCGTTCAAGTTGGCGTGACCGGGGTGTGAGGCTGTCTGGTCGCAATGCCAGGCACGCCTCACAATCACAAGCGAATGCGCTTGATATCCCGCTGCGGCGGCGCCCCAAAAAGACGGCTGTATTCACGGCTGAACTGCGAGGCACTTTCATAGCCAACCAAGCCCCCGGCACTGCTTGCGTCGACGTTCTGGCTCAACATCAACTGCCGAGCGGCTTGTAGCCGCAGTTGCTTCTGGTATTGCAACGGACTCATACCGGTCACGGTGCGAAAGTGCAGGCGAAACGTGGAAGGACTCATGTGCGCTTGTGCCGCCAGATCGTCCATGCGCAACGCTTGGCGAAAATTCAGTTTCAGCCAGGCGACGGTCTTGGCAATGTGCTGGCTGGGTGACCCGGCAGCGATCACATGCAGTAACTGCGGCGCGTGGGCACCGCTCAACAGGCGAGCGATGATCTCTTCCTTGATCAGCGGAGCCACTGTCTCAAGCAGCGGCGGCTCCTCCAGCAGGTCTATCAAGCGTCGCAGGGCGTCCAGCACCCCGGCATCCAGCGCTTGTACGGTAATCGGTCGAAACGCGTCGTCCCTCATGCGCTGTGACAACTGCATGCGCTCGGCCACCTGCATCACCATCGTGCTGTCGAATCTCAGCATCATGCCCAGGAATGGCTTGACGACACTGGCTTGGGAAACATGGGAAATGACCGGCAGATCCACGCAGGTCACCATGGACTGGCCGGGCGCGTAGGTCAGTATCTCGTCCCCGAGCATGGCTTGCTTGCGGCCTTGCAAGGTCACGCCGATGCCCAGGCCATAGATGCAGTGCGTCGGCGCGCTGATCGCGTTACGCCGATGCAGGCTCAAGCCGGCAATGGCGGTGATCTGGTCGCCTTCGCTGGGCACAAGCTGGCTGACCGAGCCGGCCAGGCGACTGATGTCGCTGGCGCCCCGGTCGCTTTTGAAATCGGTGTGCACATCTCACTCCTTGAAAACATCGGACCCACGACTTGCGGTGATGGCGAACGCTGTTCGGCATCACCCTAAGTCGTTGATCAATATGGACGCAGTATGCTGGGTCGGCGGTTCGAGTCGCTTGCCTGATTGAGGCAATTTCTACTCGATTTAACGATCCGTAGCTCGCATCAGTCACCTCGGGCCAGAAATGACAATGTGTTTCAGGAGTTGGGCGGGCACAAAGTGATGGTTTGGCTGGGTGCTAAAGATTCTGGAAGATGTAGCCGGTTGACCGTTGATCATCCAGCGCGACACCCACTTGCAGCAGTCGTTGGGCCAGGGCCGGCGTTTCGACCCGCACTTTCCAATCCAGGCCTGTCGGTGCCACGGGGGCGCGGTCGTAGCGCATGATCGCCTCAGCCAACTGCACTCGATCAGGCAAGTACACCGCCAGCGCGTTGCCCTTCCAAGCCGCGACGTTCATGCCCATCGCTTCACACAGCGCAATCTTGGCCTGGGCATCGTCCCTGTCCGCCTGGCGGGAACGTTCGATCTGATCGGCCAGGACCGGATCGACGACACGGTCGGTAAACAAAACCTCGCCCGTCTCCCAGACTTCGGGAGGACAGATCTTGTCGGCTGGACGCAAGGCAATGAGCGGATTGATTTCCATTGGGTAGATTCGACAGACCAACGGCCGTTCTTCATAAATACCGCAACGGCCATCGTCGCCGAGATTGCGGCACTGCGTCAGCGCATTGCCCGCCAGTACTGCAACGACTCGAATCTGGGCATCGCCACTGGTGACTGCCACGGCCCGTTGGGCGCTATGGGCAAATTGTCGAGGCTCCGAAGGCCAGGTCGACTCATCGAACGCCTCCAGTACGACCGCCACTTCATGTCCGCGTTGCAGCCACTGCCTTGCCTCGTCCAGCGTCAGTGGAATCAGCCGACCCTTGCAGCAAATCCCGCAGCCGTTGCAGGCAAAGCGGATCGCGTTGTTTTCCATATCAAGCACTCGCACACATGTTTTCGATGACCTACAAAAGCCCCTGCCACTCGGATACAGCTGTGGCAGGGCCTCAGGGCCGCGAGAGTATGTGGAGCGAAATGCCAATCCGCTTGCCGGATCCGCCGGTATGTTTGCCTGATCCAAGGTGATTTCAGGTATCAGCCCTTGGGAGGAAAATCCGTTGTTTCAGGCAACCCTTCACGCCAGAGGCTGGGAACGCGGCATCATTGAAGATGATCGGCGTCGATCACCGCCTGGGCGAACGCCTGCGGTGCCTCTTGCGGCAAGTTGTGGCCGACGCCACCATCGATCAGGCGATGTTCGTAGATACACAGAGATACATGCGTATACGCAAGGCTCGGTTTGCCGGACAAACCGAGAGGTGCAGGGAATCACCTGGGTCAGGATGCCAATGTTGTCGGCATTTCTCATTGGCCTTTGCTTTATGATGTTCACCATCTCATGACTGACTGATGGAGCCCCCATGACTTTCGATTTCGACACGGTATTGGAGCGCCACGGCACCGGCAGTACCAAATGGAGCCGCTACCCGGCCGATGTGTTGCCGATGTGGGTCGCTGATATGGACTTCCCCGCCCCGCCCGTGATCATCGACGCGCTGCACAAGCGCCTGGAGCATCCGATGCTGGGCTACAGCGTGGCCCAGGACGATCTGCGTGCCGCCGTCGTGGCCGACCTGTGGAACAAGTATGCGTGGCGCGTCGAGCCCCAGCAGATTGTGTTCCTGCCGGGTGTCGAGCCGGGTTTCAACATGGCGCTGCATGCCCTGGTGGAACCCCAGCAGAACGTCGTGGTGCAGGTGCCCAACTACCCGCCGCTGCGCAACGCCCCGAGTCACTGGCGGTTGAACAAAGTGGAATTGCCATTCGACCCGGTCAACGGTGAATTCCACACGCCATTGGCGGCATTGCGCGACGCGTTACAGGGCGGTGGCGCGCTGTTGCTGAGCAACCCTCACAACCCGTTGGGCAAGGTGTTTGACCGTCAGGAACTCAAGGCCGTGGCAGATATCTGCCTGGAGCAGAACGCCTGGATCATCTCCGACGAAATCCATGCCGAGCTGTGCTTCGACGGCCGCGTGCACATTCCAACCGCCTCCCTCAGCCCGGAGATTGCGGAGCGCACCATCACCCTGATGTCCGCCAGCAAGGCCTTCAATATCGCCGGGTTGAAAACCTCGTTCGCGATTATCCAGAACGCCAAGCTGCGCGAACGGGTCAACAGCGCCCGGGCCGGCATGGTCGACAGCGTCAATGCCCTGGGCCTTGAAGCGACCCGTGCGGCCTATAGCGAAGCCGGCCCGTGGCTAGAGGCCTTGAAGGCGTATTTGCAAGCCAACCGTGATTACCTGGTCGAAGCGGTGAACACGCGCCTGCCGGGCGTCACCATGACCGTGCCCCAGGGCACTTACCTGGCCTGGCTGGATTGCTCCGGGCTGGGACTGGATGACCCGCAGGCCTTCTTCCTGAAACAAGCCAAGGTCGGGCTGAGTGCCGGCCTGGATTTTGGCGACGACGCCGGTCAGTTCGTACGCTTGAACTTCGGCTGCCCGCGGGCGCTGCTGGAGGAAGGCATCGCGCGGATGGAGCGCAGCCTGAAAGCCAGGGGCTGATCCAACAGGCGACAACAATCCCCTGTGGCGAGGGGATTTATCCCCGTTGGGCTGCGAAGCGGCCCTCAAAACAGATCACTCGTTGTGTCAGGTTGACTTCGTGCGCTGTTTATTGGGGCTGCTTCGCAGCCCAGCGGGGATAAATCCCCTCGCCACAACAGTTACTCATGCATATCCGGCGCATGGACAAAACACAGTTTGTTCCCCTCAGGATCACGGCAATACGCCCCGAAATAGCCTTCGCAATACTGTGGCCTCGGGCCGGGTGGGCCTTCGTCGATACCGCCCATGGCCATCGCCTGCTCCCAGGCGGCGCGGACGGTTTGCGGCGAGTCGGCGGCGAAGCTCACTTGCATGCCATTGCCCCAGGTGGCGGGCAGGCCATTGAAAGGCAACTGGACGAAAACCTGTGGCCAATGCTTGCCGGGCCGCTGCCACCCCTCCCCCGGCGGGCCCGAGTCGTGTTCACCCTCGATGCGCTCCAGTCCCAGGCAGCCGAGGACTGCGTCATAAAAAGCGACCATTTTCGGCAGGTCACGCGCACCGATCTGTATGTGGCTGAACATTGTCCCGCTCCTTATCGAAACCCCGTACTGACATAGGAGAATACAGGTTCATCCAATGTTCGCCGGTGTCCTTTGTTCACCGACGAAACGCCCATTGTCACGCTCATCGACTGACAAGAAAATCCGACCGAACTCTGTTCGAAACCCCAGAGTCCACCCTCCATCGCAACCAAGCCTGGAGAACGACAATGGTCGACTACCCTTTCCCGCCTTTCCCGAAACAAAGCCAACCGGTGCCCGGCAGCCAACGGAAAATGGACCCCTACCCGGACTGCGGCGAACAGAGCTACACCGGCTCCGGACGACTGGCGAACAAAATCGCCCTGATCACCGGCGCCGACAGCGGCATCGGTCGCGCCGTCGCCATTGCCTTTGCCCGTGAAGGCGCGGACGTGGCGATTGCCTATCTGGACGAGCATGAAGACGCCAAGGAAACCGCCCGCTGGGTCGAGCAGGCCGGGCGCCAATGCCTGTTGCTGCCCGGTGACCTGGCAAACAAAGACCAGTGCCGAAAAATCGTCGATGACACCGTCGCCCGCTTCGGGCATATCGACGTCCTGGTCAACAATGCCGCGTTCCAGATGACCCATGAAAGTCTTGAGAAAATATCCGACGAAGAATGGGTGCGTACGTTCGATATCAACATCACGGCGATGTTCAGGATCTGCCAGGCTGCCGTGCCGCACATGAAGCCGGGGGGCTCGATCATCAACACCAGTTCGGTCAACTCCGACATGCCCAAGCCGACGTTGCTGGCGTATGCCACCACCAAGGGTGCCATCGCCAACTTCACCGGCGGCCTGGCGCAACTGCTCGGCCCCAAGGGCATCCGTGTGAACAGCGTGGCACCAGGACCGATCTGGACGCCGCTGATCGTGGCGACCATGCCAGAAGAGGAAGTACAGAACTTCGGTTCCCAGACCCCGCTTGGCCGACCCGGCCAACCGGTTGAAGTGGCGCCGATCTATGTGCTGCTGGCCTCGGACGAAGCCAGCTACATCTCCGGGACTCGCTACGGGATTACCGGAGGCAAGCCGATACTTTAAGCAAAGCGCAGTGTTTTACCTGTGGCGACGGAGCTTGCTCCCGCTGGGCTGCGAAGTTGAATGTGCTGGCCTCATCGCGAGCAGGCTCGCTCCCGCAGAAGAAACGCGTTCACCCGCGCCAAGGTCGTCTATATGGCCGCCTCCTTCAGCCCCTCACCCACCGCTCCCGCCGACTCGGTTCAGGCTTTTTTAAGAAAACCTTCTGCGGCAGCAGCAACCAGGCCAAGGCTGGCAGCAGAATCAAGGCGCCAAGCATGTTCACCAGGAACATAAAGGCTAACAAGATTCCCATGTCAGCCTGAAACTTGATCGGTGAAAACGCCCAGGTCGACACCGCCACTGCCAATGTCATGCCCGTCAACAACACCACTTTGCCGGTGAACAGAAGCGCCTGGTAATACGCCTGGGCCAAAGTGTCGCCGGCACGCATTCGCGCCAGGATCACGCTCAACACATAGAGCGCGTAATCAACGCCAATGCCCACGCCCAGTGCGATAACCGGCAATGTCGCGACTTTCACCCCCATGCCCAGCCCCACCATCAACGCCTCGCACAGGATCGAGGTGAGCATCAGCGGCAGCATCGCGCACAGGGTGGCGCGCCAGCTGCGGAAGGTCACCAGACACAACAGACTGACGGCGCCATAGACCCAGAACAGCATCTCGCGCATGGACTTCTTCACCACGATATTGGTCGCCGCTTCGATCCCCGCGCTGCCGGCCGCGAGCATGAACTTGACCTCCGGCATCTGGTGCCCAGCGATAAAGTTTTCACTGGCCTCCACCACCCGGCTCAAGGTGTCGGCCTTGTGATCGGCCAGGTAGACGTACAGCGACAGCATCGAGCAGCCCTGATTGAACAGTTCTCGCGGGGCACGGGTTTGCACGGCACCCAGTGCGCCGTCGTTGGGGATCAGTTCATACCATTTGAAGTTGCCTTCGTTATACCCGGCCGTGGCGATCTTGCTCAGCGCCGCCATCGAGGTGGTCGATTCCACGCCGGGCAATTGCTCCAGTTGCCAGGCCAGCGCGTCTACCGCGGAGAGGCTGGCGTAACGGGTGCATTGATCCTCCGGGGTCTTGATCATGACCACGAAAATATCCGAGCTGGCCGCATAGTTCTGGGTCATGAACAGCGCATCGCGGTTGTAGCGCGAGTCGGCACGCAGCTCTGGAGCACCGGGGTCCAGGTCGCCGATTTTCAGGTGCAGGCTCACGGCAAAACCAAACGCGGCCAACAGCAAGCCAACCAACATGGCGCCAATCGCCCAGCGACGTTGGGTGAACAGATCCAGCACCCGCCACAGGGGATGCTTGATCTGCGCCTGTTGCTCGGTGGTTTCCGCACTCAGGCTGCGTTGCGCCGCCGCTGGGCTGACGCCGATATAGCTGAGCAGGATCGGCAGCAGGATCAGGTTGGTGAAGATCAGCACCGCCACACCGAGGCTGGCAGTGACCGCCAGGTCCTGGATCACCCGAATGTTGATCAGCAGCAACACGGCAAAGCCCACCGCGTCACAGAGCAAAGCGGTGATGCCGGCGGCGAACAGGCGGCGGAAGGTATAGCGCGCGGCGACCACCCGGTGGGTACCGCGACCAATGTCCTGCATGATGCCATTCATCTTCTGCGCGCCATGGCTCATGCCAATGGCGAACACCAGGAACGGCACCAACGCCGAATAGGGGTCCAGCTCATAACCGAGCAGGGCCAGCAGCCCCAGTTGCCAAAGCACCGCCGCCAGTGAACAGGTCACCACCACCAGGGTGCTGCGTGCACAACGGGTGTAGCCAAACAGCACCAAGACCGTCACCAGCACCGCCACGACGAAGAACAGCAGTACCTGGGTCATGCCCTCGATCAGGTCGCCGACGATCTTGGTAAAGCCGGTGATATGAATCCGCAGGTCATCGGTCTGGTACTTGTCTCGCAACGCCTCCAGTTGCCGGGAAAACTCGCCATAGTCCAGCGCCTTGCCCGTCTGCGGATTGATTTCCAGCAACGGCACGAAGATCACGCTGGACTTGAAGTTGCCGGCGACCAATTGTCCGACTTCCCCGGAGCGGGCCACGTTAGTCCGTACCTGCTCGAGGCTGGTCGTCGAGCCATCGTAGTCGTCGGGGATCACCGTGCCGCCGTCGAGCCCCTCCTCGGTCACGGCGGTCCAGCGCGTGGTCGGGGTCCATAACGATTTCATGTAGGGGCGGTCGACACCGGGCAGCAGATAGAGCTCGTCGTTGAGCTTGGCCAGGGTGTCGAGGTAGTCCTTGGTGAAAATACTCCCCTGCTTGACCTCCACGGCGATGCGCAGCGAGTTGCCCAGGCCGCTCAACTCTTTGCGATTCTCCAGGAAATTGGCGACGTAGGGATGTCCGGTGGGAATGGTCTTCTCGTAACTGGCGTTGATGCCGATGCGCGTGGCTTGCCAGCCGAGCACCAATGTCACTAGCAGGCACAGCAGGATCACCAGCGGTCGATGGTTGAAGATCGCCCGCTCAGCGAAGTTGCCTGACGCCCGGTCGAAGTCTTCCTGGCGGCCGATCACGGTTTGGGTTCTGTCGTCTTTCAAGTTTGACTCCTGTTGCACGAGCCGTGGCTCGATAGCGCTACACCGTGAAGTTTCAAGGTTTACCGGAGGCCCGCGGATCCTGGTCAGCGGCCACGCCGGTCAAGCCGACGCTGGCCAGGCTGCCGTCGACCGCCTGTTGCACGGCAGCGAGCGTCCCGCCGCTGCGGCTCTGACGCTTGTCAAAGCTTCGACCCTGGTCATGACTGAATAAAAGTTCACCACTCTGGCTGGCCAACAGCAGGCCGCCGTCGCGCAGTTCGACGGCGCTCGCCAGTGTCGACTCGATACCGGTATCAAGGCGGCGCCAAGTGTTGCCACGGTCACCGGACCACCAGGCGTTGCCGCGCAAGCCATAGACCACCAAGGCCCCGTCGCGGGTGCCGAGCAGGCCGAAAAAGCTGCCCTCGTAAGGTGACTTCAAGGCCTGGAATGACTGTCCGGCGTCGGTCGAGCGCAACAGCAAACCGCGCTCCCCCACCAACCACAGATCGTTGCCCAAGGCGCGGATGCCATACAGGTTCAAGCCCTGCGGATTGTCCACATGCCGCATCCACGGCTGCCAGCTTCGCCCGCCGTCGTCGGTACGGAAGATCTGGTTGTAGGCGCCCACGACGTAGCCGTGCAGGCGGTCACTGAAGTACAGGTCGAGAAACGGCTTATCCGGTCCGTCATCGAGCATGCGCCGTGCCTGCGCCAAGTGGCTGGCACCGTCGGGTTGATTGACATCGCGCTCAGCGAACTGCACCGCCGAGGCGATGGCACGCTGACCGTCGAGTTGCTTCTGCCAGGTTTCCCCGCCGTCCCGGGTGTGCAGCACCACGCCCAGATGACCGACCGCCCAGCCCTGCTCGGCATCGACGAATTGCACCGCCGTCAGGCTGACGCTGACCGGCACCTTGGCCTGGCGCCAGGTGACTCCAGCGTCATCGGAGAGCAGCACGATCCCGCGCTCACCGACCGCCACCAGGCGCTCGCCGGCCCGGGCCAGCCCGAGCAACACCGAGCGCTGGGCCTTGGCGGTCGGCAAAGCCGGCTGTTGCAGCACGGCCAATGTCGTGGCCTGTGCAACCAAGGGCAGGCTCACCAACAGGCTCACCACCAAGACACAAACACCCCATAGCGGACTGCGGCGCGCAAAAATTTTTTCAACGTTCATATCGTTATTCCGCCCGGAAAATCGTAAGCGACCGCGACGAACCGCCTCCTCGCCACGGTCGCCACAGGTTCAACGCATGTTTTCGTTGGCCATGGCATCCGGCGTGAAATAGGACGCCGAAGGTCTCGCGATCTTCTGGTACTGAACCGTCAGGTCATTGCTCGATGCGTTGAGGAAGTAGGCCCCGGTGTCGAGGTTGTAGCTGCCCCACATGACCTGTGCGGTGAGGGCCGGCATATCCGGCGCCAGCAGCGTCAGCGAATACATCTGCCGGCCGAGCTTGCCCTGGGCGTCATAACCGTCGGCCATCAGGATCTGCCAGGAGTCTTCGTCGACGTAGTAGGTCCGACGTGGCACTACATGGCGCTTGCCGGATTTGAGCGTGGCCTCGACCACCCAGACCCGGTGCTTCTCCCAACGCACCAGATCAGGATTGAGGAAATTTTCCTTGACCAGGTCGTCGCTCTTGGCCAGCGCGGCGCGGTTATTGTTGTAGCCGACGATCAGCTCTTTCTTGCCCACCAGCTTGAGGTCATAGCGATCGGTAGGCCCGAACAGCATGAACGCTTCGTCGAACAGGCCGACGCCGGAGGTCACGAAGTCCGGCGTGTCATAGGCAATGTTCGGTGCCCGGCGAACCCGGCGCTGGCCGACCAGATACTGCCAGGCCGCCCGATTGGCCGGGTCCATGTCCCAATGGGTCATCAGGCCTTCGCCGGCCTTGGATGACGGTAACTCAGTCAACAGCTTGCCCACCTGGTACTTGCCCGCATAGTTTTCCAGGCTGCCGCCTTCGAAGTAGTAGGGAAACTGATAGGAGAACTGGGCCCGGGTCGCCTGGACTTTCTTGCCACCGGCGGTCATCAGCCAGGTATCGAACGGCGCGCTGATGGTGTCGCCACCCTGCCAGGACAACCGGTAATTCCACAGCACTTGGGCGCCGTTTTCCGGGATCGGGAACGGAATGCCGCCGTAGGCGTTGGAGACCTTCTCGCTGGCCACGTCCAGCGCGGCGCGAGTGGCGTTCTTGCTGGTGTTGTCATACACCCATTGCGGGGCGGCGGCCGAGCGATGGGTCGGGTACACGTCCAGGCGATAGTCCGGGTATTTCTTCAACAGCAGCTTGGTCCCTTCGGCCAATTCGCTGGCGTACTGCTCCATGTTCGAAGCTTTGATCGAATACAGCGGTTTCTCGCCGGCGAATGGATCGGGACGCTTGTCACCCGGTTTATAGCCGGGCGTGACCTGGGTATAACCGCCCTGCCAAGCCGGGATACTGCCATCGGCATTGCCGGCACGCTCGCCACCCAGGGGGGTCAGATCGGTTTTCAAGCGTGCGGCCTGTTCAGGCGACACCGCCGCCTGCGCCAGCCCCATGCCGGCAAGGGCCAGGGTCAGGACGCAGGTGTTCAGGAATGTTGTGTTCTGCATGGCGAATCCACCTTATTAGAATGAGGTTTTCACGTAGAGCGAGACGAAGTCGCGGTCGGCCAACGACTGTCCGTAACTGAAATTGCCGTCCTCGCGCAGCCCGGCTTTCGGTGCGCCGAAGAAGTTCACGTAGTTGAGGCCGACATCCCAGCGTTGCAGATAGGTGGCTTTGAGCCCGACACTCCAGTCACCGGAATGGGTGTTGCCGAAGCCGGATTTGTTGACCGCCGATGAGCGCCCGTCGAGCACTATCCCCATGCCAATCGGCACGGTCAGGTCGATTCCGTCGACAATCTGGAAGTACGCCGGCTCGATCAATACCCGCAGCGCCGTGGCATCGCGGGTGGTGTTGGAGTCCAGCGCGGCAGCGTTCTTGGTCACGCTCAGGGTGCGGTTCCAAGCCAGTTCAGCCAGGGCCGAGCCGCCGTCCCAGAACGCGGTGGGCGATAACAGGTAGATGGCCGACAGGTTGGCGTGGGCGGTCTTGCCCCTGGCGAACAACTCATTGTCGCCACCATCGGCCGCCATGCCGGGGGTCACTACTTGCAGATTGCTCACCAGCGGCGCGTTCCAGCGCAGCGACGTTTCACCGGCAAAGTTGAACGGGCCGTAGGCGGTGGAGAAGCTGACGCCGGCGGTCTTGATGTCTTCGGCGTAGACCTGACGATAGGAACCCAGGATCGGCAAGCCAGTGGCCGCAGACGCCGGACCGTCCAGGTAGGCGTACAACCCGATCGGCGCTTTATCGTGATACTGGGCCGCGTAGAAACCCAGTTCCAGCTCGGTGCCGGTGGGTTTGTAGCGGATCTGCATGCCGCCCTGCCCCGAATTGCGCGGTTTAAGATCACCGCCATTCACCGTGTCATTGCCGAACACTTCGCGCAGTGGGCCACTGCCGTAACCGATGGCATCGACGTCGCTCAGGTAGCTGCCGGCGCCGGGCAGATTGGAACGTTCCCACTCAAACTGATAGTAAGCGCCCACCGACAGCTGCGGGTTGATCTGCAACTGCCCGGAGATCTGATTGACCGGGCGCAGGATCTCCTTGAATTGAGTCCCCGGCACGCTGAGCAACTTGACCACATCGGTCGGGCCCTGGGCATTGGCAATGCCGTTGCCACCGTAGAACAGGCTTTCCCCGTAGATCAGGCTGTGTCGGCCCAGGCGTGCCACGCCCTGGGAGTCTTCACCGAGATCCCCGCGCAAGAACACGAAGGCATCGAGAATTTCCGCGTCGCGACCGTGAAGCTTGCGAGTTTCACTGAGGAAATTCGGTTGCTCGCTGCTGTCAGTGTCCTGGTTGTAGATATCGTCGTACCAGGCTGCACCGCTCACGCGCAGACCATAGTTTTGCCGGCTCAGGTCCATTTCGGAAAACAGGTCCAGGCGGTTGGAGACCAGGCCACGGCTGAAATTCTTGTCGCCCTGGCTCTGGATCGAGGGGTACAGGCCGTTGGCGGTTGGCGCATTGACCAAGCGGCTGTCCTGTCCCTGCAGGCGCCAGGCCTGGCTGTACTTGATGGTGTTGTCCCAGCGCAGTTTCCAGTCGGAGTCACCCAGGTCCATTTGCATGGCCTGGACCCTTTCGACCATCACACCGGTGCTGCATAACGCCAGGAACAGGGCGCAATGCTTGAAACCAAAGCAATCTTTGAGGTTATCCATGGACGCTTCTCGTTATTGTTATTTTTTGGCATGGCTTTGCAGCCAACACGCTCAGGTAGCGGCTTGCACCGCGTTCTACGGCTGCGCATTCAGATGTAGGTGGAGGCCAATCCACCATCGACCGGCAGGTTGACGCCGTTGATCCAGCGCGACTCGTCGGCACACAGGAAAGCGATCACCGCCGCCACCTCATCGGCGTAAGCAGGACGTTTCATGCGATGGGCATCGGCCTGGGTCCGGGCCTCGCCGAGCATGCTCACGAAGTCGTCGAGGATGGGCGTGAACACCGGGCCCGGGGCGACACTGTTCATGCGCACCGAATGCTCAAGGAACCAGGGTTGGGCCTGCAGATAGGTCCAGACGATCAAGGCTTCCTTGAAGTACTGGTAGCAGGTCTGGTCCGGCACCCGGTGGTCGGCCAGCCAGGCTTGCGCGGCGGCAAAATCTTCGATGCGCGCCAGCGCCTTGTGCTGTTCCAGGCGCAACGGCCATTCGGCGCCGAGGATCGAGGCGATATTGACGATGCTGCCGCCCGCGTTGATGCGCGGCAGCAGCGCACGGCTCAAGTGGCGCAACCCAAGGTAGTTGACCCGCGCCAGCAGTTGCGGGTTGGCGGTGCCCGGCACCCCGGCGATGTTGCACAGGCTGTCGAGCCGTGCGGGTAGCTGCGGCAGCAACCGTTCGATGTTTTCGGCGCTGCTCAAATCGCCCTGCACAAAACCGTCCAGGGTCATGTGCGGCGCCTTGAGGTCCACGCCAATCACTTGGGCGCCATGGGCGCGCAGCAGGCTCGCCGTGGCAGCACCAATGCCTGATGAGACACCGGTCACCAGCACAATCTTGTTGTCGAGTTTCATGTTGAGTCCTCTTATTATTTTTGTGTACTCGCAGGGCCCTCAGCTCATCGGGCCCTGTAAACCTGCCGGTCAGAACGGGTAGACCGGCGCCTGATCCTTGACCGTCACCCACTGCCATTGCGTGTATTCGTCCCAGTCCGCCGGGCCACCGACGCTGCCGCCATTGCCCGAGGCGCCGCGCCCGCCGAACGGGTTGATGCACTCATCGGCGACGGTCTGGTCATTGATGTGCAACATGCCGCACTGCAATCGCTCACCGATGGCCATGGCCCGGCCCACCGACGGCGAGATGATCGCCGCCGCCAAACCGTACTCGGTGCGGTTGGCCAACTCGACGGCCTCATCATCGGTGGCGAAGCTGACCACCGTTGCCACGGGCCCGAACACCTCCTCATCGAAGGCCCGCATGCCGGGTTTCACGCCGCTGAGCACCGTGGCCTGATAGAACAGCCGATCGTGCTCGCCACCTGCCTCCAGTCTAGCCCCGGCGCGCACGGAGTCGCTGACGATGTCGTGCACCCGTTTGAGCTGGCGCTGATTGATCAGCGGCCCCAACGCAGCTTCGCCCTGGGCGGCGTTGCCGACGGTCAAGGCCTGGGCTTTTTCCACCAGTTTGCGGGTCAGTTCTTCGGCGATGGATTCATGGGCGAGGATCAACCCGGTGGCCATGCAGATCTGCCCTTGATGCAGCCAGGCGCCCCAGGCCGCGTTGCGGGCGGCGAGGTCGAGGTCGGCGTCTTCAAGAATGATCAACGGGTTCTTGCCACCCAACTCCAGCGCGACCTTCTTCAGGTTGCGCCCGGCGACTTCAGCGACCTTGCGACCGGCGCCGGTGGAACCGGTAAAGGCGATCATGCGTACGTTCGGGTCGCGGCACAGCGCCTCACCGGCATCCGCCGCGCCGGGCAACACTTGCAACAAGCCCTTGGGCAGCCCCGCTACCTCGAACAACCGAGCGATGAGGAAACCGCCGCTCACCGGGGTCTGCGGATCCGGCTTGAGCACCACCGCATTGCCCGCCGCCAGGGCTGGCGCAACGGAGCGCATGGACAGCACCAGGGGAAAGTTGAAGGGCGAAATCACCCCGACCACGCCATGGGGCTGGCGCCGCGCATAGGACAGGCGCCCCGCCTCGCTGGGCAGGACCACCCCATGGGCCTGGGACAGCAGGCCGGCGGCCTGGTGCAGCAGCACGATGGCTTCGCGCACTTCATGTTGGCCCTTGAACAGCGCGGCGCCGGTCTCCCGGGCCACGTACAGCGCCAGTTCGTCGAAGGACTGCTCAGCCACGTCAGCGGCCTTGCGGAAGATCGCCGCGCGTTGCCGCGGGCCCAGCGCCGCCCACCCCGGCTGCGCCACGGCGGCGTCGCGGCTGGCCTTGGCGATGTCGGCAGAGTCGGCCGTGGCACAGCGCATCAGCCGCTCACCGGTGGCCGGTTCAATGATCGATTGCAGCGGACCCGACGCAGGCACCCAGTCACCGTTGAAGACACATTCCGACTCGATCACCTGGGACAACAGGTGGCTTTTGGATGCAGACATTTAACACTCCCGGCTCTTTGTTGTTGTCATCGTTTGCCGCACCTGGAAGGTATCGACGCAAACGCCGTACTCGTGCTTGAGCAAGCGCTGTGCCGGTTTTGCCTGCGGGCCTTGATAAACCTGGCGCAGGGCTCTGGATCAATGCTCTGCATCGAGTGCAAGACTGATGACGCATCTGCCGACGTGGCCGTTGGCCAGCTGCCGCTTGTTCATTTGATAAAGTTATGCTTAATAACTATCTCGCCAGATGATCATTTCGATCACCCGCCATCAGGGGCATAACAATGAATAATCCCCACTGCCAGTTGCCGGATCACCGGATCGCCACCGAGCATTTCCGTCCACGGGGTGACAGCAAAGAGCTGACCGACAGCAGTTCGCCCACGACGGCAGAACTCACCGCGTGCCTGTTTTTCTCCCCCGACGACGGCCGTATCTGGCTCAACGACCAGCGCATGTTGCTGCTGCACAGTTCATCCTTCGGTGCGTTGCGCCGGGAAATCATCGAACGCCAGGGGCTGGAACAGGCCCGTGGCATGCTCACCCGCACCGGCTATTCCTCCGGTGCTCGGGACGCCCGGCTGATTCGCGAACGCTGGCCCCACGCCGATGCCGCGGCGGTGTTTCGCGCCGGCACGCATCTGCACACCCTTGAAGGCATGACCAAGGTCGAGCCGCTGCATTTCAAGTTCGATGCCGACTCCGGGTTCTATGAAGGGGAGTTTCTCTGGCATCACTCTTGTGAGGCCGACGAGCATGTCGCCGCCTATGGCACCGGTCAGGATCCGGTGTGCTGGACCGAACTGGGCTACGCAATCGGTTTCGTCAGTGGGCTGTTCGGGCAACTGGTGATCTTCCGCGAAGTGGAATGCCGAGGCATGGGGCATGAACGCTGCCGTGTCGTCGGCAAGACCGCCGAGCAATGGGGCGATGTCGAGCAGGACCTCAATTACCTCAACGCCTCACCGCCAGCGGTCGTCGCGCGCACCGACAGCCAGTCCGACAGTGTTGCCGGAACCGCCCCGCTGCCGGACAGCGAACAGCCGCTGATCGGTGCCAGCGCCGCCTTCAACGCCGCGACCCAGGCCTTGCAACGGGTGGCCTTGACCCCCGCCACCGTGCTGGTCAGCGGCGAATCCGGCGTCGGCAAAGAGATGTTCGCCCGCCAACTGCACCAGCTGAGTCGCCGACGTGATGGTCCGTTCATCGCCCTCAACTGCGCGGCCATCCCCGACAACCTGATCGAGGCGGAACTGTTTGGCGTCGAACGCGGTGCCTATACCGGGGCCACCCATTCGCGCCCCGGGCGTTTCGAGCGCGCCCATGGCGGCACGTTGTTCCTGGATGAGATCACCTGCCTGAGCCTGGCCGGGCAAAGCAAGTTGCTGCGCGCCTTGCAGGAACGGGAAATCGAACGGGTCGGTGGCGGCCACGGCATCAAGGTCGATGTGCGGGTCGTCGCGGCCACCAACATCGACCTGCGCAAGGCCGTGGCGGACGGCGCGTTTCGTGAAGACCTGTTCTACCGGCTCAACGTCTACCCCATCGCCCTGCCGCCCTTGCGCGAGCGCCGCGATGACATACCGCTGCTGATCAATGCCTTTCTCAAGCGTTTTTGCCAGGAATACGGCCGCACCCCGATGGGCCTGACCATGCGCGCCTTGAAGGTCCTGCTGCGCTATGACTTTCCGGGCAACGTGCGGGAATTGCAGAACCTCATCGAGCGCGGTCTGATCGCCAGCGAAGAAGGCCAGGCGATTGACCTGGTCCACCTGTTTCGCAATGAACAACTGCCGGTGGACGCGTATTCCGTGGACCTGCACGGCGGTCTCTCACCGATGGGCCTGGCCGCCAACGACGCTGCGGAAAAACCGGCCCTGCTCCAGTCCCTCAGCCAACTGGACTCGGACTTCTCCATTGACGGCCTGGAGTCACGGCTGATCAACGAAGCCCTGCAACTGAGCAGCGGCAACCTGGCAGCGGCCGCACGCTCATTGGGGCTGAGCCGGGCACAATTCGCCTATCGGTTGAAGAAGCATCAACGGGGTGTCCCGGACTAATCCCGAACCTGGGGGCCACCACAAATCCCCTGTGGGAGCGAGCTTGCTCGCGATGGCGGTGGATCAGCTGACATTGATGTTGGCTGTGCTGACGCCATCGCGAGCAGGCTCGCTCCCACACTGGTTTCTGGGTGACTGCAAGGTCTGTGTCCGACACAAATCCCCCTGTGGGAGCGAGCCTGCTCGCGATGGCGGTGGATCGTGCTCGTCGCTGGCTGTCCCGTCGAGGCCTCGGCGGGCTCACATGACCGTCTCCATCAAACAGGGGAAAAAGCGCCCCGCCGGTACTCGCTGGGGGTCTGGTTCATCTCTATCCGAAAATGCCGGTTGAAGTTGGACAAGTTGTTGTAGCCCACTTCAAAACAGATATCGGTCACCGGCATTTCGCTCTGCAACAGCAAGCGACAGGCACGCTGGACCCGCAGCTTGCGCATCAGGTCAATGAAGCCGTGCCCGGTGATGCGCTTGAAGAATCGCGAGAAACCCGGCTCGCTCATGTCCAATTGACGAGCGATCACCGACAGGCGCAGGTCGCCGGTGAGTTCGGCTTGCAGGTATTCGAAGGCTTTATGGATGCGCTCGGAGCTGCGCGCATCGAGGGTCGGCGCGTAGCAAGGGCTTGCCAGGCTCAAGACCTCGTCGCCAGGGGCTTGGTTGAGGGTGTGCAGCAGTTCCAGGAACAGCGCCAACCGCGCCAGTCCCTGGGCCGGGCCGATGGCTTCCAGCAGGTGCGCGGCCTGCCGCGCGGTGTCGCCGCCGAAGGCCAGGCCGCGACGGGCGCGTTCGAACAGACCCTGCAGGTCCCCCAGTTCGGGCAGGGTTCGGCGCAAGGTCAGCAGCGTCGCACCATCGAATTGCAAGACCACGTCGCGCCCGGGCAGGTGCTCGCCCGGTGCCAGGTCGCCCATCCAATCGTGGGGCAAGTCCGGGCCAATCATCGCTACATGGCCAGGGCCAAACGGGCCGATGTAGTCGCCCGCCAACAGTTTGCCGCTGCCCTGGCGGATCAGGTGGATTTCAAATTCAGGGTGATGGTTCCAGCGCGCCATCGGGTACGGGTAGTCATGTTCGTACCAGCGAAAACTATGCTCGGGCTCAGGCAGGATGACTTCCAGTTCGGCTGGTCGCTGCTCGAACAAGGGCGTTCGGTGATCAGGCATGTCGCGCCTCTTTTATCGTTATAGCGGGCACCTTACGCCGAGTGCGCAGCGCTTCGCCAGCCTCGGTCTGACCGGCCACTGATACTTTTTTAACCCGCACCTGCCGCACTCAAGGGCGTTAAAAAAGTACCAGCACACGATCCTCCCTGCGTTTGTCGGCCTCCACGGGCGCTGCTGTAATCGGCCTGCCATTGGCGACGAACCGCTCAGCCCGACGCCACGGCCCCCACAACAATAATAATTCTGCGCCCAGGCGCAGCTCTGGAGAAGCTCATGAAAACAGTGCCCAAGGCGCTTGTCATGTTCGCGGGATTGTCGTTTGCCCTGGCCGGACAGGCCACCGAGACCCTCACCATCGCTACGGTGAACAACGCCGACATGATCCGCATGCAAAAACTCTCGAAAACCTTCGAGAGCGAGCACCCGGACATCACGTTGAACTGGGTGGTACTCGAAGAAAATGTCCTGCGCCAGCGCCTGACCACCGACATCGCAACCCAGGGCGGGCAGTTCGACGTGCTGACCATCGGCACCTACGAAACCCCGCTGTGGGGGGCCAAGCACTGGCTCGAGCCGATGACCCACCTGCCTGCCGAGTATGACCTGGAGGACATCTTCCCTGCCGTTCGCCAAGGCCTCTCGGTCAACGACACGCTTTACGCCCTGCCCTTTTACGGCGAAAGCACCGTCACCTATTACCGCACGGACCTGTTCAAACAGGCCGGCCTGAGCATGCCCGAGACCCGGCCCATCCCACCGCAGAACCGGTGCCGTACGTGGGCATCCAGTACGTGACGATTCCAGAGTTCCAAGCCATCGGTACCTCCGTCGGCAAGCTGTTTACCGCCGCCATCACCGGACAGATCACGGTGGAACAGGCATTGGCCTCGGCGCAATCGAGTACCGAGCGGGAGATGAAGCGGGCCGGGTATCCAAAGCAATAACGATTGGCACCGGCCCCGTGGCTAGAAGGTTTACCCCTCTGTGGGAGCAAAGCTTGCTCGCGATACAGGCACCTCGATTTCTGAGAGACCGCATTGGCTTCATCGCGGGCAAGCCTTGCTCCCACAGGACTTTTTTTGTACTTCGAAAAGGACAACCCCATGAAACGACTGGAAGGAAAAAGTGCCCTGGTGACCGGTGCCGCCCGTGGTATCGGCAGGACGTTCGCCCAGGCCTATCTCAACGAGGGCGCCACAGTGGCGATCGCCGATATCGACCTGGAGCGGGCCCAGGCCACCGCCGCCGAACTGGGCGATAGCGCCTACGCGGTCAAAATGGACGTGACGGACCAGGCTTCGATCGACCAGGCCATCGCGGCCGTGGTGGCACGGGTGGGCAAGCTGGATATCCTGATCAACAACGCCGCGCTGTTCGACCTGGCGCCCATCGTGGAAATCACCCGCCAGAGTTACGAGCGGCTGTTTTCCATCAACGTCGCCGGCACGCTGTTCACCCTGCAAGCGGCGGCGCGGCAGATGATCCGCCAGGGCCAGGGCGGCCGGATCATCAACATGGCCAGCCAGGCCGGTCGGCGTGGCGAAGCGCTGGTCGGCGTCTATTGCGCCACCAAGGCAGCCGTGATCAGCCTCACCCAGTCCGCCGGGCTGGATTTGATCAAGCATCGGATCAACGTCAACGCCATCGCCCCCGGCGTGGTGGATGGCGAGCATTGGGACGGTGTGGACGCGCTGTTCGCCCGCCACGAAAACCTGCCGCTGGGGGAAAAGAAGCGCCAGGTCGGGCTGCAGGTGCCCTATGGCCGGATGGGCACCGCGGAGGACCTCACCGGCATGGCGATTTTCCTGGCCTCGGCGGAGAGCGAATACGTGGTGGCGCAGACGTATAACGTCGATGGCGGTAACTGGATGAGCTAATAATCTGGTTTTTTATGGCCTTGAAACGACGGAAATGGACTTATTCGCTTGAAAATTGATCCCACTACTGAGGATTGTCCCGAACGGTACCCGACGGTGCCGTTCCAAGGGATTTCAAGAGAGCGTGAATACCGTTGCCCCAGCGGGGCAAAAATTGCGCATCATAGGCGCCGTCCGCTCAAGGGAGATTTACATGCGTGCCATTTCATCCGTCGTGGGTCTTGTCGTGCTGTCGCTGGGCCTGGTGTTCTCCACCAGTGCCGCGGCCACCGAAGAGACGCAACTGGTCGAGTCCATCAATCTTTACCGCAGCCAGTCCCAAAGCTGTGCCGGCCAGGCTTCGCTGGAGTTGCCACCACTGGCGATGGATTCCCGGCTGATCCTGTCGGCCAATGGCATCGGCGACCTGCAGCAGGCGCTGGCGCGGGCGGCCTATCCAATGGTCAATGTGCAGGCCATCAGCCTGTCCGGGCCGCGCGATGCGCAATCGGCCATGAAAGCCGTCCAGGAAAGCTTCTGCCAGGTAGTACTCGACCCGCAGTTCGTCGACATCGGCGTCAGCCGCCTGGACCGCGAATGGCGCATCGTGCTCGCGCGCCCACTGTTGTCGGCGCGCCTGGGTGATTGGCAAGCCGAGGGCCAGAAGCTGCTGAAGCTGATCAACAGTGCCCGCACCCAGCCGCGTCGCTGTGGCACCGAAACCTTCGCCGCCACCACTCCGCTGGCCTGGAACGCCACCTTGGCCCTGGCCGCCGTGACCCACACCCGGGCCATGGCCAACAACAACTTCTTCGACCACAAGGACCGCGACAACCGCATGCCGGGCGACCGCGCCGAACTGGCCGGCTATCTGGGCCAATTGATCGGCGAGAACATTGCCGCCGGGCAGGACACCGCGCTCAAGGTGGTGGACGGCTGGCTGGCCAGCCCTGGGCACTGCGCCAACCTGATGAACCCGCAGTTCCGCGAATTGGGCGCCGGGTACGCGACCGATCCGAAAAGCGATGCCGGGATCTATTGGACGGCGATGTTTGGCACTCAATAGCGCGGTGGCCGGGCCATCGCTATCGCGAGCAAGCTCGTTCCCACAGGCAATTACCCTGTGGGAGCGAGAGTGCCCTCAGTGTGCATCGAAAATCAGTGATCGGTGCACCCCCGAGCCCGCCCTCACCCCATCGCCAACGGCCAACGCAACCGAGCCGAACGGCATCGCCGCATCGCCACATGCAAATAGGCCTGGGACACTGGTTGCACGCGTCATCGGGTCGGCCTGGATGAAAGCCCCGAGCGGGCCGTCTTCAAACGCGCAACCCAAGGACGCCGCGAGTGAACCGGCAACCTGGATACGCGGCAAGACAAACAGGCCGTCAAGGGCGATCACATGTCCGTCGGCCAGCACCACGTCGGCCCGTTCGCCTTCAATACGCTCGACACGTTCCGGCACCAGGGTTACGCCACGTCGTGCCAGGCTGTCCAGTTGCTCAAGGTCAGGCTCGAACACACCATTGGTGAAGAACATCGTCGGGCCCCAGTCGGGCAGCATCAAGGCATGGTGGAGCGACATCGACGAGGTCGCCAACACCCCGATGGGGCCTTGTTCCAGCTCGTAGCCGTGGCAATACGGGCAATGGAAGACGCTTTTGCCCCAGCGTTGCGCCAGCCCTTCCACGTCCGGCAACTCATCGATGACTCCGGTGGCCAACAATAGGCGCCGGGCACTGTAGCGTTGCCCGCCGAGGGTTTCCAAAGTGAAGCCACCCGCGTCCTGGCTGGCTTTGACCGCCGTGTTCGATACCCATTCCACCGTCGGATAGGCCATTAGCTGGCGACGGGCATCATCGGCAATGTCCCCAGGGGCCCGACCGTCCTGCCCGAGAAAACCATGGGAGCTGGCAGCGAACCGGTTGCGACGCTGGCCGGCATCGATCACCAGCACGGTGCGGCGGGCACGGGCCAGTTGCAAGGCCGCGGACATACCGGCGTAGCTGCCGCCTGCGATGATGACGTCGTAGCACATGATCATTCTCCAACGTGGTTTTGGTGGAATTGAAAAGTCTCGACACATCGTAAGTTCCTTGAAAAGCAACTGTCAACGATCTCGTAACTTTTGCAATTACAGGCGATACTTACGCCCGTCTCCGCCACAGAACGCTGCAACGCTCATGAGAACCGACACTCGTCTGTCCCGCATGCTCCACGTGCTGATCCACATGGATCGCCACCAACAATCCGCCACGTCCGACACCCTCGCGCAGATGCTGGGCACCAACCCGGTGGTGGTGCGCCGGACCATGGCGCTGCTCAAGGAGCAGGGTTATGTCACTTCGGAAAAAGGCCATCGCGGTGGCTGGAGCTTGAGCAAGCCGCTGTCGCAGATGACGTTGCTGGATATCCACCAGGCCTTGGACAGCACGTCGATCTTTGCCATCGGCCTGTCCACCGATCATCCGCAATGCTTGGTGGAACAAGCAGTGAATGCGGTGCTGACGGATGCGTTCGACGAGGCCCAGGCATTGCTGCTCAAGCGTTTGGGGGCAATTACCCTGGCGCAGTTGGCGGAGGATTTTGACGCGCGGTTTCGACAGGTTTACGCAGAGGACGGGGCTGACCTTTCGCAGGTGGGGCAGATCGGGCATTGATGTTGGTGGGTGTACCGCTATCGCGAGCAGGCCCCTCCCACAGTCAGATCGATGTACAGCCGCCAGAGACAGGTCGGCTGTCAGGCCGTCTTCGCGAGCAAGCTTTGCTCCCACAGATCTGATGGGTGTACGACCGGGAGAACCAGGCCGGCTGTTAGGCCGCCTCGCTTTTGATCTTGATCTGGGGCGCCCCGTTAACCACGATGGCCGAACGCAGGTATTGCGCAGTGGACACCTCGGCATGAATGCCGGAGTGAGGGCATGCCGAGCCTAAGCGAGGCACCGAGTGGTGGGGCAAGAGCGTTTTGCTTACTTTTGACTGGGCCGGCTCCCGGGCTTCTCAAAAGTGAGCCGCCGTCAGGGCGGAACCCTAAGCCGCCGTTACCGCAGCAAAGGATATGTACCCAATCCAATCCAACCCAACACCAAAGAAAACGGCGCCTTCCCCTCCCTCGGAAAAAGCGCCGTATCCTTAAGTGAACAGCATTACGCTCAATGCGCAGCGTTCTTGTACCTCACCAGACAGCGTCCGGCTTACAGCGCCATGTCAGCCGCTGGATTCGCTTGCGGGGCTGCGCCCGGCTTGGCCGGTGCCACGTTAGCGCCTGGCTTGCCGATTGCCGGCGGCGGGTCCAGTTGCAGGACCTCGCTGGTGTACGCCCATTCCTGGGCAACGCGCTCAGGGCTATCGTTGAGCTTGGTGCCGTAGCTTGGCACGATCTGGCGCAGTTTTTCCTGCCAGGCCGGGCTGGCAACCTTGTCCTTGAAGACCTTCTCAAGCACGGTCAGCATGATCGGTGCAGCGGTCGAAGCGCCTGGCGAGGCACCCAGCAGGCCGGCGATGCTGCCGTCCTGGGAGGCGACCACTTCGGTGCCGAGTTTCAGCACGCCGCCCTTCTCTTCGTCACGCTTGATGATCTGCACGCGCTGGCCAGCCTGCCACAGGCGCCAGTCTTCTTGCTTGGCCTCCGGGAAGTACTCTTTCAGGGCGTTGAAACGATCTTCATCCGACAGCATCAGCTGGCCGGCCAGGTACTCGACCAGTGGGTACTGTTCGATACCGACCTTGGTCATCGGCCACACGTTGTGGGTGGTGGTGCTGGTCAGCAGGTCGAAGTACGAACCGTTCTTCAGGAACTTGGTGGAGAAGGTTGCGAATGGGCCAAACAGGATCACGCGCTTGCCGTCGAGCACACGGGTGTCCAGGTGCGGAACCGACATCGGCGGTGCGCCCACCGAAGCCTTGCCGTAGGCCTTGGCCAGGTGCAGCTGGGCGACGGTCGGGTTTTCGGTGACCAGGAACGAACCACCCACCGGGAAACCTGCGTACTCACGCGCTTCCGGGATGTCGGACTTCTGCAGCAGGTGCAAGGCACCACCGCCAGCGCCGATGAACACGAACTTGGCGTCGGTCTCGGTTTCGGTACCGTCTTTGAGGTTCTTGTACGAAACGCGCCAGGTGCCGTCTTCGTTGCGGGTGATCTCTTCCACTTCGCTGGACAGCTTGAGGGAGAAGTTCGGCTTGGTTTGCAGGTAAGCCGCGAACTGGCGGGTGATTTCGCCGAAGTTCACGTCGGTACCCAGTGGACTCCAGGTGGCCGCGACTTTCTGGCTCGGGTCACGCCCTTGCATCATCAGCGGAACCCACTTGCTGATCTGCTCGCGATCTTCGGAATACTGCATGCCGGCGAACAACGGACTGGCCTGGAGGGCTTCGTAGCGCTTCTTCAGGAACGCGATGTTGTCATCACCCCATACGAAGCTCATGTGCGGCGTGGAGTTGATGAACGAACGCGGGTTCTTCAGCACACCGTTCTTGACCTGCCAGGACCAGAACTGACGGGAGATCTGGAAAGCTTCGTTGATTTCAACGGCCTTGACGATCTCGACCTTGCCGTTCTTGTCTTCCGGCGTGTAGTTCAGTTCGGCCAGCGCAGAGTGACCCGTACCGGCATTGTTCCAGCCGTTGGAGCTCTCTTCGGCAACACCGTCCAGGCGCTCGACCATTTCCATGGTCCAGCCCGGCTCCAGCTCATTGAGCCAGACGCCGAGTGTCGAGCTCATGATGCCCCCACCAATGAGCAAGACATCCACTTTTTTTGGCTCGGCGGCGTGCGTGGTCGCAAGACCCATCGCCATCGCCAGGCCCAGTAGCGCCGTGTGTGTTTTCTTCAACATGTGTGTATCCCTAGGATGAACGCCATTCCGCCCACCTGTCCTGGTCAAGGATAGACCACATCCGCGAGCGGCAACGCCAGCAGGATGGGTATCGAGACGGACTGGAGGATGGACCTACAGGGCCGAGCAATACGTCGGCCTCTCGTTTATGTCTCTCCGGCGCTGACTTCTTGTAGGTTTTGGCTTCAGCTGGGGTGAGGGCCGCTGCAAACGGTGTTCATCGGGCCTGGCGCGGCCGTGCCCGATTGTCGCAGCGAGGGGAGTTTACATAAGGAAATAAACAGATCGAAGCGTCTTTTTACATTCCGGGCAAAAACGCCGACCAAATGACGGCATTTTGCTGGCTCTCAGGACCTATTCGCGTAGGAGCTGAGTGGGATCTGTGTAGGAGCTGTCGAGTGAAACGAGGCTGCGATCTTTTAATTCATTCGCTTAAGACTCAAGCGGCCAGGGCAAGATCGCAGCCTCGCTGCACTCGACAGCTCCTACACAGCTCCTACACAGCTCCTACACAGCTCCTACAGAGTATCTACAGCACCAACCTATCCGAGCATCTGACTCAACACCGCCCGCAACTTGCCAGGCTTGACCGGCTTGTTGAGCAGCGGTGCATCCAGCTTGCGCAAGGCGCGGCGGCACTGGTCGCTGCGGTCGGCGGTGATGATCACGGCCGGGATCGCCTGGTGGAAATGCTCGCGCAGGTGCTTGACCACTTCACACCCCACAACCCCATGATCCAAGTGGAAATCCGCCAGGATCAACTCCGGCGCGCGCCCTTGCAGCACATCAAGGGCGCCCGCTTCGTCGGTGGCGGTCAAGACTTCGCAGCCCCACTGCCCCAACAGCGCCGCCATGCTTTGCAAGATGCTCAGTTCGTTGTCGATCACCAATAGACGGCGCCCCGGCAGCGGGTTGCCGGCGACCGCCTGTACCGGAACCTGGGACGCGGGCAAGGGTTTTTCGCTGGACAGCGGCACCTCGATACTGAACACCGAGCCCCGCCCCGGCCGAGAACGCACCTGGACCCGGTAGCCGAGGATGTGGGCGATGCGTTCGACAATCGCCAACCCCAGGCCCACGCCTTTGCGATCCGCCGCCCGGCCAACGTCGAGCTGGTTGAATTCCAGGAAAATCGACTCCAGGCAATCGGCCGCGATGCCCCGCCCTGTGTCCCAGACCTCGATGCTCAACTGCCCTCCCCGGCGCCGGGCCGCCAGGAGAATACCGCCCTGAGCGGTGTAGCGGCAGGCATTGCTCAGCAGGTTGCGCAGGATACGGCTGATCAATCGCAGGTCGGTCAGCACCGCTTCATCGCCAAAGCGCACCCGCAGCTCCAACCCCGCGGCGCCGGCCACCGATTGAAACTCGGAAACCAGCGGCCCCAACAACTCATCCAGTCGATACGGCGCCAGGTCGGGCTTGACGGCGGCCTGGTCCAGCCGGGAAATGTCCAGCAGGTCGGTGAGCAGGTCTTCTGCGCCTTCGAGCGCCTGATGAGTGCGTTCGACCAGCACATGCTCGGCCGTAGGCAATTGGCGTTCACGCAAGGTGGCGATCAGCAGGCGGGCCGCGTTGAGTGGCTGCAACAGGTCATGGCTGGCGGCGGCCAGGTATTTGTCCTTGCTGCGGTTGGCGGCCTGGGCGACGTCACGGGCATCGCGCAATTGCTGTTCGACCAGCTCGCGCTGGGCAATCTGCTGCTGCAGGTTGTGGTTGGCTTCCAACAGCGCATCGGTGCGCTCGGCCACCCGCTGTTCCAGTTGATCATTGAGCTGTTGCAGGTGTTGCCGGGCCTGCTCCAGCTCATCGAGGCGCGCCGCCAGTTCCGGATAGTGACTCTTGCGCGTCGAGTGATTGCCCAGCCCCAGCAGCCCTTCCAGGGCTTTTTGCTGCTCGTCAGAGGGCTTCGCCATAGACGACCTCGACATCCCGCTGGCTCGACTCCCGAGGGTTGGTGAGGATGCACGGGTCGTGCATCGCATGCTGCGACAGGAACGGAATGTCCGAGGTGCTCACGCCATGCAGGCCCAAGGTCTCGTGGAAACCGATGGTGCGCTTGAGGGCAATCAGGTGCTCCACCAGCCGAGTGCGGATCTGCCGGTGGTTGAGCCCCCGGCAGTCGATGCCCAGCGTCTCGGCAATCACCTTGAAACGCTCCGGCGCCGAGTTGTAGTTGAACGCCACCACGTGCTCCACCAGTACCGCGTTGCACAAGCCATGGGGCAAATCGAGGAAACCGCCCAGGCTGTGGGACATCGCGTGCACGGCCCCAAGGATTGCGTTGGAGAACGCCAGCCCGGCCTGCATGCTGCCCAGCATGATTTTCTCCCGCAGGGCGATGTCCGCCGGGTTGGCGATCATCTGCACCAGGTTGCCGTTGATCAGGCGCATCGCTTCCAGCGCATGGGGGTCGGTCAACGGGCCGTGGCCGGTGGACACGAACGCCTCGATGGCATGCACCAGGGCGTCGATGCCGGTACAGGCCGACAGGAACGGGTCCATGCTCAGGGTGGTTTCCGGGTCGATCAACGATACGTCCGGCACCGCCGCCTTGCTGACGATGGAAAACTTCATCCGCTCTTGCTGGTTGGAAATGATCACGAACTGCGACACGTCCGCCGACGTCCCCGCCGTGGTGGGAATCAGGATCAGCGGCGGGCTGGGTACGTGCAGGGTGTCGACGCCTTCGAACTCGAGGATATTGCGGCCGTGGGCAACAACAATGCCGATGCCTTTGCCGCAATCCATGGGGCTGCCACCGCCCACCGCGACGATGACATCGCAATGGTTTTCCCGGTAAAGGTCGGCGCCGAGCATCACTTCCTCGACCCGCGGATTGGGCGAGACCGCGCTGTAGACGCAATAGTCGATGCCTTGGGCCTGGAGACTGGCTTCGACGTCAGCCACCCAACCGGCGGCGATGACCCCGGGATCGGTGACGATCAGCACCTTGCGTGCACCGAAGGTCTTGGCGTAATTACCGACATTGTGCCGACAACCGGCACCGAACATGATTTCAGGGGAAACGAACTTGCGCAGCGGGCTGAGGCTCATCTTTTCAGGTACGTGGCTCATCGGTAAGCCTGTTGTTATTGTCTTGGGATACCTTGAGCCTAAAGCATCCCACCGTGATTGCAATCAGACCAATGGGTAGCCCGGCCTGAACGCGTCAGGCCGGGCCGGCACTCATCGGTTGGCGAAGTACATCGTCACTTCAAAGCCAATACGCAGGTCGGTGTACGCGGGTTTAGTCCACATGGGTCTTTCCTCTTCTTGTACCGGGCGATTCCGGCAAGGTCATTAATGCACGCCACGCCTGGGGCTCGAATGCTACTTTCGAAGCGGTGGGTGGGGTGCGTTGGTAGCAATTCAGGAGAGCTACAAAACCCATTGTGAGGGCAAGGCTTACTGTGGGAGCAAAGCTTGCTCGCGATGAGTCGCCTCGGCCTGGCCGGAGACCGAGTTGCCTGTATCGCGGGCAAGCCTTGCTCCCACAGCAAGCTCGCTCCCACAGGGTGTCGTGCTGTGTTATCGGGTTAGAAGAACCCCAGCGGATTGATGTCGTAGCTCACCAGCAGGTTCTTGGTCTGCTGATAGTGGTCGAGCATCATCTTGTGGGTTTCACGACCCACGCCAGACTTCTTGTAGCCACCAAACGCGGCGTGGGCCGGGTACAGGTGGTAGCAGTTGGTCCAGACGCGACCGGCCTTGATCGCCCGGCCCATGCGGTAGGCGCGGTTGATGTCGCGGGTCCACAGGCCGGCGCCGAGGCCGAACTCGGTGTCGTTGGCGATCGCCAGGGCTTCGGCTTCGTCCTTGAAGGTGGTCACGCCAACTACCGGGCCGAAGATCTCTTCCTGGAACACGCGCATTTTGTTGTGGCCCTTGAGCAGGGTCGGCTGGATGTAATAACCACTCGACAAATCCCCCTCGAGTCGCTCGGCAGCACCGCCGGTGAGCAGCTCGGCGCCCTCTTGCTGGGCAATTTCAAGGTACGAGAGGATCTTGTCGAATTGCTGCTCGGACGCCTGGGCGCCGACCATGGTTTCGGTGTCCAGCGGGTTGCCACGCTTGATCTTGGCGATCTTTTTCATCACCTCGGCCATGAACGGCACGTAGATCGACTCTTGCACCAGGGCGCGAGATGGGCAGGTGCAGACCTCACCCTGGTTGAAGAACGCCAGCACCAGGCCTTCGGCGGCTTTTTCGATGAAGGCCGGCTCAGCCTGCATGATGTCTTCGAAGAAGATGTTCGGCGACTTGCCGCCCAGTTCCACGGTGGACGGGATGATGTTCTCGGCGGCGCATTTCATGATGTGCGAGCCCACCGGGGTGGAACCGGTGAAGGCGATCTTGGCGATGCGCTTGCTGGTGGCCAGGGCTTCACCGGCTTCGCGACCGAAACCATGGACGATATTCAGCACGCCGGGCGGCAGCAGGTCGGCGACCAGCTCGATGAAGACCATGATCGACAGCGGCGTCTGTTCAGCCGGCTTGAGCACGATGCAGTTACCCGCAGCCAGGGCCGGGGCGAGTTTCCAGGCGGCCATCAGCAGCGGGAAGTTCCACGGGATGATCTGCCCGACCACGCCCAGCGGCTCGTGGAAATGATAGGCCGTGGTCAGTTCGTTGATCTCGGCCGCCCCACCCTCTTGGGCGCGGATGCAGCCGGCGAAATAACGGAAATGGTCGGCAGCCAGCGGCACGTCGGCATTGAGGGTTTCGCGCACGGCCTTGCCGTTGTCCCAGGTTTCGCTGACCGCGAGGATTTCCAGGTTCTGCTCGATACGGTCGGCGATTTTCAACAGCACTAGGGAACGGTCCTGCACCGAAGTCTTGCCCCAGGCATCGGCTGCGGCATGGGCGGCATCCAGGGCCTTGTCGATGTCGGCGGCGCTGGAGCGTGGGAACTCGGCAATGACTTCGCCATTGACCGGGGAGGTGTTGGTGAAGTATTCGCCGTTGACTGGCGCGACGAATTCGCCGCCGATGAAGTTGCCATAACGCGGTTTGAAGGAAACGACGGCGCCTGGGGTTCCGGGTTGTGCGTAGATCATGATGGGGCCTCTGCCTGGTCGATGCCTGTCACGGGACAGGCGATAGGCCGATGGTAGAGAGCCCCGGCTGCCGGACGAATGCGTCGTTGGCAGGGGGGACTCTCGTTATTTGGTCGTAGATTTCAAGCATTGGGACGAGGATATTTGGCGAAACGTCTGTGGGAGCAAGGCTTGCCCGCGATGAAGGCGATGCGGTCTCCCTGGGAACCGAGGCGACTGCATCGCGAGCAAGCTTTGCTCCCACAGAGTCGTCGCCACAAGGGCGACGCCCGGCTCAATAGTTACTTAGCGTTTTGCCACCAGCTCTTTCGGCAACTTGAAGGTCCAGAGCATGCCGCCCTGGTTGAAGTCCTTCACGCGCTTGGCCACCTCGCCACCCCACAGCGGCACCGCGCCGCCCCAGCCGGAAACCACGGAGACGTATTGCTCGCCGTCCATTTCCCAGGTGATGGGCGAGCCGAGCACGCCGGAGCCGGTCTGGAATTCCCAGACCTTTTCCCCGGTCTTGGCGTTGAATGCCTGCAGGAACCCTTCAGGCGTGCCGGTGAACACCAGGTTGCCCTTGGTGGTCAGGACCCCACCCCACAGCGGCGCGTAGTTCTTGTGGCGCCAGACTTCCTTGCCGGTCTTGGGGTCGATGGCCCGCAGCACGCCGATGTAATCCTCGTTCAGCGGCTTGATGGTGAAGCCGGCCCCGAGGAACGCCGCGCCTTTCTTGTAGGCGATGCCTTCGTTCCAGATGTCCATGCCCCATTCGTTGGACGGCACGTAGAACAGGCCAGTGTCCTGGTTGTAGGCCATCGGCATCCAGTTTTTTGCACCGAGGAACGCCGGTGCAACGAACACCGAACTGCCCTTGGCTTCGCTGCCCGGCGCACCCGGACGGCTGGCCTCGTTGTAGATCGGCCGCCCATCCTTGTCCAGGCCAGTGGCCCAGGTGATCTTGTCGACAAACGGGAAGCCGCGGATGAACTTGCCGTTGGTGCGGTCGAGCACATAGAAGAAGCCGTTACGGTCAGCAGTCGCTGCCGCCTTGATGTCCTTGCCGCCTTCCTTGTAGTTGAACGAGATCAGTTCATTGACGCCGTCATAGTCCCAGCCGTCGTGAGGCGTGCTCTGGAAGTGCCACTTGATAGTCCCGTCGTCCGGGTTCAGGGCCAGGCGCGACGACGAATAGAGGTTGTCGCCAGGACGCAGGTGAGAGTTCCACGGGGCCGGGTTGCCGGTGCCGAACAGCAGCAGGTTGGTTTCCGGGTCGTAGTAGCCGCCCAGCCAAGGTGCGGCGCCGCCGGTTTTCCAGAGGTCGCCCGGCCAGGTCTTGCCGGCTTCGCCGCCGGAGATGCCGTTCTCGACCGCCTTGCCGTCCTTGTAGACGTAGCCCATGTGGCCTTCCACGGTCGGGCGGGTCCACAGCAGTTCGCCATTTTTCGGGTCGTAGGCGCTGATCTGGCCCACCACGCCGAACTCGCCCCCGGCCACGCCGGTAATCAGCTTGCCGTTCACCACCATGGGCGCGGCGCTGATGGAATAACCTTCCTTGTGGTCGGCCACCTTCTTGCTCCACACCACCTTGCCGGTGTCCTTGTTCAAGGCCACCAGCTTGGCGTCGAGGGTGCCGAAGAACACCAGGTCGCCATACAAGGCCACGCCACGGTTGATCACGTCGCAGCAAGGACGGATGTCATCGGGCAGGCGCGCATCGTATTGCCACAGCTTCTTGCCGGTGCGCGCATCCACTGCGAATACCCGCGAATAGGAACCGGTGAGGTACATCACCCCGTCCTTGATCATCGGCTGGGCCTGCTGGCCGCGCTGCTTTTCGCCACCGAAGGAGAACGCCCAGACCGGGCGCAGATCCTTGACGTTATTGACATTGAGGGTATCGAGCGGGCTATAGCGCTGGCCCTGGACACCCAGGCCGTTGGTCACGATCTGTTGCGGGTTTTTCGGGTCCTGGAGAATTTCCTGATCGGTCACGGCTGCAAGGGCCGAACCGGACAGCAGCATGGCACTGAGCAGCAGGCTCACGGCGAAGGGTTGGCGACGTGCGGGATGACTCATGACGGCTACCTCTGCGGTTATTGTTATACCCGGGAATTTTTCCCGGTCTGCCACAGATTCTTGGGCTCGGGGCCGTTGCCAACAATTGCCCGCTGTGTTGAGTTTTCTAGTTCCTTGGTACACATAGAGGTAAGCGGACACCTCCTGTGGCGAGGGAGCAAGCTCCCTCGCCACAGGGGATTGTGATACCCCGGGATTACTGTGGCTTGGCGTCCACCCGCTTCATCCCTGCCCGCTCGTAGCGCGGATAGAGATGACTGACGCTACGAATCAACTCATACCGACTCAAGCTGATCCCGGCAAAGCGCTCGGGAATGGGACTGCGGATCATCTCGGCCATGTCGTCGCCCCGCGCCGCGCCGTCGCGCATCAGTTGGTCGAGCCAGCCCAGGTAGTCGCGCATCTGCGCAAAAGGCCCGGCGTCGGTCGCGACCGGGCCGTGGCCGGGCACGATCTGCTTCCAGGCCAAGGCCTGCAAGGTGTCCAAGTCCTGGAGCCAGACTTCCAGACCGGGGCTGTTCGGGGTGGTCAGGGCCCGTTCGTAAAACACCAGGTCGCCGGCGAACAGCACGCCAGTGGTCTCGTCGAGGACCGCCAGATCAGCCCCGGTGTGGCCGGCCAATGCCAACAGACGCAACGAATGATTGCCCACATTCAACGTCCCGGTCGCCAGCTCCCGGGTCGGCAACACCACCTCGGTGCCGCGCATCCAGTCGCCCACCAGCCGGTACATGTTTTCCGCCAGCGCATCACCCTGTTGCCGCAACAGGTCGGTGGTGCCCGCCAAGGCGCCGATGGGCACGTCGCTGAAGGCCTGGTTGCCCAAGACGTGGTCGGGGTGATGATGGGTCAACAAGACCTGGATGACCGGTTTATCGGTGGTCGCGGCAATGGCCTGGCGCAGCGCCTCGCCGTAGCGCTTCGACGGCCCAGTGTCGATCACCACCACGCCGGCATCGGTGACGATGAACGCCGTGTTGACGATGTTACCGCCGTTGGCCTTGGCAAAGTTCTCGGTGCTGCCTTCCAGCAGCCAGGTGCCTTCGGCGATCTGCCGGGGCTTGAGTGCATAGTCCGTCCCGGCCCACGTCGGCCAGCCCAGGCTCAGGAACATCAGCAACAACCAGCGCATGGCGCGCTCCTTGTGGTCAGGGAATCGCCGCCTCGAACGTATTGCCGCTGTTATCGCGCAGCAACAGGCGAGTCTGGCCGGGGCCTCGGATGTCGAAACCCAGGTTGGGGTTTTCGCTGACCGCCGGGAACAGTTCCAGGCGCGCCAGCACCTGGCCATCGGCGTCCAGCAGTTGCGCCTGGTTGAGGAAAAACTCCGGGATGCCGCTCACCAGGCCGTTATCCATCGGATGGGCCACCTGCAGGCGCAGGCGGCTCGAATCGCCCCGGGGATAGCGGGCGCCCAGCACCTCGCCCAAGTGTTCCTCCCAACCCGGCTGGGTGCGCACCACGCTGGGGGCGGTGCAGCCGCCACCCGCCGCGTCGATCAGGGTCGAACCGACGTGCCACAGGCCATCGCGGGTCTGCACGGCGGCGCGCAACGGCGTGGCTTGCTCGATGCGAATGCGGATCGACAGCCAGGGCAGCACTCGCTCCCCCGGTTGGAAGTCGACGATTTTCGGCAACGGGTTCAGTTCGGCCCAGGCCAGCACCCGCACGACGTCGCCGGTGAAGGCCCGGGCATCGATTTCCAGTGGCACCTGGCGTGCGTCTTCGGCAAAGGGTGGTGCCAGCAGCCGCACCCGGTCGTCAAACACGAACGGCGCATCCGCGAGCAATTGCTTGTGATAAAAGGCCCACATCACCGACGGCACCGGATCTTTTCCTGGCTCGACCGCCGCCCACGTGGTCATCGGCAGGCCACACCACAGCAGGCACCACATCGCCCATTTCATCCCGGTGCTCCTATTGATACATCTCCGGCACTTCGTAACGCAGGCCGTAATGGGCATAGACGGTCTTGACGCTGCCGTCGCGGATCAAGCCTTCCAGCGCCTCTTCCACCGCATAGGCCAGCTGACGATTGCTTTCATGCACCGCCATGCCGATTTCCCAGCGTTGCTTGCCCATGTTCGGGTAGGCGTTTTCCGCCAGCGCCAGTTGCGGATCAGCCGCCTCGTGCACTTGCCAATCGACCTCACCGCGCATGGCCATGACGGCGTCCACCTCCCCGGCCTGCATGGCCTTGAAGGCCTGGCTGACACCGGGGTAATGGTGGGTCCTGGTCCGGAGCATGCCGTTGAACACCGACGTCAGGTAGAACGACGGCACGCTGTCGACTTCAACGCCAATGGGGTGCTGCTGGAACACCGCGACACTGCCCACCGAATCCAACCGGCGCCGGTCGTACGCCACCTGCCAGCACTCCTGCTGATAAGGTCCGAACATCACCACCTGGGCGTTTGCCAGTTCGCCGATGTCGTTGCGCTTTTGCGCATAGTCGTGGTCGTAAGGCACGCGCATCATCAGGTCGGCCAATTGCCGCTCGTGCAACGGACTGCTGCGCCAGATGTAATCGCGCAGGTCGTCATCGAGTTTTTCTCCCGGCGGTGCCCACATCAATCGCAGGCGCACGCCAAGCGCTTTGGCCAGGGCCTGGGCCAATTCCACGTCCACGCCCCTGGGTTGGCCGTGGTCCTCGAAACTGTAGGGCGCGAAGTCCTTGTAGACCGCGACCTTCAACTCCCCGGCGGCGATCATCTGGTCGTAACTGCGCACCTGCGCCTGCACCGCCTGCCCCCACAGGAGCAGGCTGCACATTACCCACGCGAACAGGCGCATGGCCGTCACTCCTCGACGTGCACGCTGTCGAGATAGGTGCGCACCGCCCATAAGGCTTCCTGGCTCAGGTAGTCGGCCATTTTCGGCATGTAGACCCGACCGTCGCGCACCGCACCGTGACGTACGCGCTCGACAAACCACTCATCACCGACTTCGGCGGCGTCGAGCATGCGCAGGTCCGGGGCGATCCCGCCGGACTTGGCTTCCAGGCCATGGCAGGCCGCACAGTTCTGGTTGTAGGCCGAGGCACCGATTTCCACGGCTTTTTCACGCTCGGGGGAGTTGCGATACGGGTTCTGGGCAGCCCACCCATCAGCGTCCAACGGCAAGTTGGCGTCCTTGATCGGGGTCAGTCCCTTGGTTTCCACTGCCTGGGGCACTACGTTGCCATGGGCCCATGCGGAGCCTGCGCCGGTCAGCCCCATCAGCAGTGCGGTAGCGATGATGGCGTTGCGTTTTGTTGTCATTGTTATGCCCTCTGGATTGCACGCAAGACCTCTTTGCGGAGGCCGTGCCGTCATCTTAGGAACCCCCTGGCACAAGCCGAATGCTGCTTTGGTGGCCGGGGTCTAGTTCCTTGGTAGCAGGCCATCCGACGCAGGTCGTAAAGACAGGCGGTTCGGGAAGTCTTCCCGGCAAGGGCGGGACTTTTTCCGTATCGGCCAGGCCTTGGCGCAACTCACCCTAGTCAGGCCAAAACCTTTCACTGGGAACTGCCACCATGAGAATAAAAACGCTACCCGCCCTTTCCTCCCTGACCGTTGCCTTGCTGCTGGCCGGCAGTCTCTCGTCGAGTCCCTCGGCAAGCGCTGCCGTCACCTGGGAAGACATCGCCAACGACCACCTGACCACCCAGGACGTGCTGCAATACGGCATGGGCACCAACGCCCAGCGCTGGAGCCCGCTGGCCCAGGTCAACGACAAGAACGTGTTCAAGCTGACCCCGGCCTGGTCCTACTCATTCGGCGACGAGAAGCAGCGCGGCCAGGAGTCCCAGGCCATCGTCAGCGACGGCGTGGTGTACGTCACCGGCTCGTACTCGCGGGTGTTCGCTCTCGACGCCAAGACCGGCAAGCGCCTGTGGACCTACAACCATCGGCTGCCGGACAACATTCGCCCGTGCTGCGACGTGGTCAACCGCGGCGCGGCCATCTACGGCGACAAGATTTACTTCGGCACCCTGGACGCGCGAGTCGTCGCCCTGGATAAAAACACCGGCAAGGTGGTGTGGAACAAGAAGTTCGGCGACCACGCCGGCGGCTACACCATGACCGGCGCCCCGGTGCTGATCAAGGACAAGACCAGTGGCAAGGTCCTGTTGATCCATGGCAGTTCCGGCGACGAGTTCGGTGTGGTCGGGCAACTGTTCGCCCGCGACCCGGACACCGGCGAAGAAGTCTGGATGCGCCCGTTTGTCGAAGGCCACATGGGCCGCCTCAACGGCAAGGACAGCACCCCGACCGGCGACGTCAAGGCACCCTCCTGGCCTGACGACAAGACCACTGAAACCGGCAAGGTCGAAGCCTGGAGCCACGGCGGCGGCGCACCTTGGCAGAGCGCCAGTTTCGATCCCGAGACCAACACCATCATCGTCGGCGCGGGCAACCCCGGCCCGTGGAACACCTGGGCGCGCACGTCCAAGGACGGCAACCCTCACGATTACGACAGCCTCTACACCTCCGGCCAGGTCGGCGTCGACCCAAGCACTGGCGAAGTGAAATGGTTCTACCAACACACGCCCAACGACGCCTGGGACTTCTCCGGCAACAACGAGCTGGTGCTGTTCGACTACAAGGACAAGGACGGCAAGGTGGTCAAAGCCACCGCCCACGCCGACCGCAACGGTTTCTTCTACGTGGTGGACCGCAACAACGGCAAGCTGCAGAACGCCTTCCCCTTCGTCGACAACATCACCTGGGCCAGCCACATCGACCTCAAGACCGGTCGCCCGGTGGAAAACCCCGGCCAGCGTCCGGCCAAGCCATTGCCGGGTGAAACCAAGGGCAAACCGGTGGAAGTCTCGCCACCCTTCCTCGGCGGCAAGAACTGGAACCCCATGGCCTACAGCCAGGACACCGGCCTGTTCTACGTCCCCGGCAACCAGTGGAAAGAGGAATACTGGACCGAGGAAGTGAACTACAAGAAAGGCTCGGCCTACCTGGGCATGGGCTTTCGCATCAAGCGCATGTACGACGATCACGTCGGCAGCCTGCGGGCGATGAACCCCACCACCGGCAAGGTGATCTGGGAGCACAAGGAGCCGCTGCCGCTGTGGGCCGGCGTGCTGGCGACCAAGGGCAACCTGGTGTTCACCGGCACCGGCGACGGCTTCTTCAAGGCCTTCGACGCCAAGACCGGCAAGGAGCTGTGGAAATTCCAGACCGGCAGCGGCATCGTCTCCCCACCCATCACGTGGGAGCAGGACGGCGAGCAATTCATCGGCGTGACCGTCGGCTACGGCGGCGCCGTGCCGTTGTGGGGCGGCGACATGGCCGAACTGACCAAGCCCGTGGCCCAGGGTGGTTCGTTCTGGGTGTTCAAGATTCCGAGTTGGGATAAGGCAACGGCGCAGAAATAGCCTGAACCTGACCCACACCACAATCCCCTGTGGGAGCGGGCTTGCTCGCGAAAGCGGTGGTTCAGTTGATATGGATTTTGACTGTGCCAACGTCTTCGCGAGCAAGCCCGCTCCCACAATTGCCCGAGTTCATGCCATGAAACTATTGCCATTGCTGCTTCTGTTCATCGGCGCCGTTGCCCATGCCGACAACGCTGACACCCCTCTGACGATCAACGGCTGCCTCATCGCCGAATCCAGCCAATGCCCCGGCGCCAACCTGCGCGGTGCGAAACTGGCCAACCTGGACCTGCGCAAAATGAACCTCAGCGGGGCCGATCTGCGCGATGCTGATCTGCGGCACGCGCGGCTGGACCTGGCCAACCTTGAGAAAGCCCAGCTACAGGGCGCCAACCTGACCCGTGCCAGCCTGCAACAAAGCAACCTGCGCCTGGCAGACTTCAGCGGCGCCACGCTCAAGGCGATCCAGGGTTGGGGCCTGTTCGCCCAGGGCGCACAATTCCAGCGTGCCGACTTGACGGCGGCCTACCTGCAATTCGCCCGCTTGTCCGGCGCCCGCTTGCACGAGGCCAACCTGCAGGCGGCAGACCTGGAAATGGCCTGGCTGAGCAAGGCCGACCTCAAGGGTGCCGACCTGCGCGACGCCAACCTGCAGGAAGCCAAGCTCGGCGAAAGCAACCTGGAACAGGCCAACCTGAGCGGTTCTCGCCAGCATTACGGGAATTTCCAGGATGCGAACATGCAGGGCTGTACCGGGTGCCCGATGTCGTGGGATCAGTGAAGGCCCTGGATCACACAAACCCCTGTGGCGAGGGGATTTATCCCCGCTGGGCTGCGAAGCGGCCCTAAAACCAGACAACTCGGTATGCGAAATAGATCTAGGGGGCCGCTTCGCGCCCCAGCGGGGATAAATCCCCTCGCCACAGTGGATCGTCATCGCCTGGGAATGAGAATTTTCACCCCGCCACCCGCACCACCCCCATATCGATCCCCAAGTGCACCAGCTCGGCATGGGAACTGACCTGCAACTTGCTCTTGAGCAGCGTCAGGTGGTTGGACACGGTCTTGGCGCTGATGCACAGCTGTTCGGCAATGGTACGGGCGGGTGTGCCCTTGGCGAGCATGACGAAGATCTCCAGCTCCCGTTGGGTCATGCATTGCAGGCGCGGGTCGACATCCTGGCGCGAGCTGGTGCAGGCCAGTTGCGTGGCCAGGGATTGCTCGATGTAGACATGCCCGGCCAGCACTCGCCGCACCGCGTCCACCAGCACCTGGGGTGCCGAATTCTTGGTCAGGTAGCCCGCAGCGCCAGCGTCCAAGGCCTGGCGCACCAAGGGCAATTCATCGTGCATGCTGAAGAACAACACCCGCAGTTGCGGCAGGCGCTGGCGTAGGCGGCGGGTGGTTTCCAAGCCACTGATACCGGGCAGGCCGAAGTCCATGATCACCAGATGCGGCACCTGCTCCTGCACCTGGCTCAACGCCTCCTCACCGGTGGCTGCTTCGCGGACCTGCAAGTCCGGCATCAACACCCGCAAAAGGCTGGCATAGCCCTGCCGAACCACCGCATGGTCGTCCACCAATAAAATGTTCATCACGCCTCCAGGGCAATATTCAAGGCCAGCGCCCAACCGGCGCCAGGCTGGCTGATGATGCGCAGCTCACCGCCCAGGCTGCGCGCCCGCTCAGACATCGAGTGCAAGCCAACACCGGCGCGCGATGGTTGCGTCGCTCCGCAACCGTTGTCGCGCACCAGCAACCGCAGGCGCCCGGCGCGATGTTGCAGGCGAATCCGCACCTGCGTGGCGCCGGCATGCCGGGCGACGTTGGTCAACGCTTCCTGCAACAAACGATACAAGTGACTCTTGTCCGGACCGGACAAGGGCGGCAGCGTTTTGTCGATCCACACCTGACAGGTGATGCCCTGGCTGGCCTGCCATTGCCCGGCCAACAGCCTGATGGCCTCGCACAACGGCAGGTGCTGCAACACCACTGGGTACAAGTCATGCACCAGTGCCCGGAAACCCAATTGCAAATGCTCGCAATGCTCTTCGAGCTGGCTGACGGTCTGCTCCAGCGCCGGCGGTTGATCCATCACCAACCGCAGCAGGCAGGCGCGGGCACGAATGCCGGCCACGTATTGGCCCAGATCGTCGTGCAGGGCCTGGGCCAGTTGGGTGCGCTCCTGTTCCTGCACGGCCAACAAGGCCTGGGTAAGCCGGGCGTTATCGGCCTGGGCCTCGACCAGGGCGGCGGTCATGCGATTGAAATGCCCCGCCAGATACTGCGCCTCCGGGACACCCTCAGTGCCCAGGCGCACCTGCAGGTTCCCGGCTGACACCTGACGCAATGCATCCAGCAACTCATCGAGCAAACGCATGCCCTGGCGTACCCCCCAGCGAATCACCAACAGGCTGAGCGACAGCGCCAAGGCGCAGACGTACAACAGTTGCACCAAGGAATCGAGAATCTCATCGATTTCATCGCGAGGGTCGACGGCAATCCAGGCCCGCCGACCGTCCGGCAAACCCACCACCTGAGCCGCAGGGCCGTCATCGAGTAACCGGCGGCCGAGCCAGGCCTTCATCCCGGCTTCATCCGCCGGGAACAGTTGTCCAGGGGCCAGCCAACGGACCCGCACATGCCGCAGGCTGCCGGTCAATCGCGGCTGGAGACTGGCCGGATCACGCTCGGCGGTTTCGCGCAGGTAATGCACCACCGACTCGGCCGATTGCAGCTCGCGTTTCACATCGGCCGTGGCCTGGTGCAACAACAGGACCGCACAGGCCAGGGTGACCAGGGCGAAAAAAGCACAAACCCAGAGGTTGATGCGCCAGAGGGCTGACATGTTTAGTGACCCATTTCCGGAACGAGCTCGCAGTTTGTATGCGCGCCACAGATCCCTTGTGGGAGCGGGCTTGCTCGCGAAAGCGGTGGGTCAGCTTGCATAGGTACCGACAGTACTGCCGCCTTCACGAGCAAGCCCGCTCCCACATGGGGTTGTGGGTGTTTGCTGGTTTTGTGCTTGCCAGGCAACCGATCAACGCCAACTAAACTCAGGATCAGCAGAAACGGCAGCAGCAGCGCTTTGAGAATCCGCATGGTCTGTCCCTTCCTGGTCAATGACGATGCCTTGCATGCTAAAACCCCGGCCTCCAAGGTGAGTTACTACCTTGGTACTGCACCGGCGGTACTTTCTGCATATTTCCCCATGCCCCTGGGCTTTCTATGCTGGCGCTACCTGCAATGGAGGATGTCATGCGCCGGCTCGTCAGTTACGCCCTGGTTTCTCTGCTGGCAGCGGCAACCGCTCACGCGGGTGATGCCACGCCGCTGCAAGTGCGCATCGGCTACCTGGGTTACCGTCCCGATCCGGGCCCGTTGCTGTCCAACGTTATTGCCGAACCGGCCGATGCCGGGTTGCGCGGCGCTGAACTGGCGATCGTCGACAGCAACAGCACCGGGCGTTTCCTCAAGCATGACTACCGCCTGGAAAGCGCTAGCGTCGACACGCCCGAGGCGCTGCTCCAGGCCGCCCGGGCCCAACACGACCAGGGCCTGCGGTTGTTCGTGGTCAACGCACCGGCCGCCAGCCTGCGCCAACTCAGCGCTGCCCTGCCCGACAGCCTGCTGTTCAACGCCGGCAGCCCCGACGACAGCCTGCGCACCACCGACTGCCTGGGCAACGTGCTGCACAGCCTGCCCGACCGCGCCATGCTCGCCGATGCCCTGGTGCAGTTCAGCGTCGTGCGCAAATGGCAGCGGGCGTTGCTGATCGTCGGCCAGACGCCCGAGGACCAGGCCTACGCCGCCGCATTGCGCCGGGCCATGAAACGCTTCGGCATGAAGATCGTCGCCGAGAAGACCTGGCAGTTCGACAACGACCAGCGCCGCAGCGCCCAGGCCGACATGCCGCTGTTCACCCAGACCGCCGAGTACGACGTGGTGCTGGTGGCCGACGAGCGCGGTGATTTCGGTGAATACCTGCCCTACCAGACCTGGTACCCACGCCCGGTAGCCGGCACCCAAGGGCTGACCCCCACCGGCTGGCACAAGACCGTGGAAACCTACGGCGCGGCGCAGTTGCAAAAACGCTTTGAAGCCCTGGCCGGACGCTGGATGAACGACCGCGATTTCGCCGCCTGGATCGCCGTGCGCAGCATCGCCAGCGCCGTGGGCAAGTTGCGTCAGGACGCCCCACTCGCCATCCGCCAACTGGCCCTCAGCGACCAGTTGCCCCTGGACGGTTTCAAGGGTCGCAAGCTCAGCTACCGGCCCTGGAACGGCCAGTTGCGCCAACCCATTGCGCTGATCCAGCCACGGGCACTGGTCAGCACCTCGCCCCAGGACGGTTTTCTGCACCCTTCCAATGAAATGGACAGCCTGGGTTACGACCAGCCCGAAGTGAGCTGCCGTTACCCCTGATCGATAACAACAATAAGGAAACCGCCATGCGCCGCTCCCTGATTCACCCGGCCCGGCTCTGCCCGACCCGGTTATGCAAAGCCCTCGCCCTGGGCGCGGCATTGCTCGCCGCTGGCCCCTGCGCCGCCGCCAGCATCGCCTGGGTCTCCAACGAGAAGGACAACAGCCTGAGCCTGATCGACATGCAGCGCCTGGAAGTCATCGAGACCCTGCCGGTCGGCCAGCGCCCCCGGGGCCTGCTGCTGTCCCACGACAATCGCCTGCTGTACATCTGCGCCAGCGACTCGGACCGGGTCCAGGTGATGGACGTCGCCACCCGCAAGATCATCAAGGAACTGCCCTCCGGCAAGGACCCCGAGCAGTTCGCCCTGCACCCCAACGACCGCTGGCTCTACGTGTCCAACGAAGACGATGCCCTGGTCACGGTGATCGACACCCAAACGTCCGAAGTACTGGGCCAGATCGGCGTCGGTGTCGAGCCCGAAGGCATGGCCGTCAGCCCCGACGGCAAGTGGGCGGTCAACACCAGTGAAACCACGAACATGCTGCACTGGATCGACACCAGCACCCAGACCCTGGCCGACAACACCCTGGTGGACCAACGGCCACGTTTCGTCGAGTTCAATCGCGACGGTACGCAGCTCTGGGCCTCGGCGGAGATCGGCGGCACGTTGACCGTGCTCGACGTGGCGACGCGCAAGATCCTCAAGACCCTGACGTTCCAGATCAAGGGCGTGCATCCAGACAAGGTCCAACCGGTGGGCATCAAGCTCAGCGCCGACGGCAAGCTGGCGTTCGTCGCCCTGGGCCCGGCCAACCATGTGGCGGTGATCGACGCCAACACCTTCGAAGTGCTGGATTACCTGCTGGTGGGCCGACGGGTCTGGCAACTGGCGTTCACCCCGGACCAGAAGCAGCTGCTGGCGACCAACGGCGTCAGCGGCGATGTCTCGGTGATTGACGTAGAGAGCCGCAAAGTCCTGAAGTCGGTGAAAGTCGGGCGCTACCCTTGGGGCGTGGTGGTCACGCCATGAACGCCCTGGAGGTCAGCGACCTGAGCTTTGCCTATGGCGCGCGCGAAGCCCTCAAGCAGATGAGTTTCAGCTTGCCGGCCGGACGTTTCGCCGCGCTGCTGGGACCCAACGGCGCTGGCAAGTCGACGCTGATCGCCCTGCTCACACGCCTCTACGACCTGCAACGCGGCGAGATCCGCATCGGTGGTCATTCCCTGCAGAAATCACCAAGACCGGCCTTGCGCCAGTTGGGCGTGGTGTTCCAACAGAGCACCCTGGACCTGGACCTGAGCATTGAACAGAACCTGCGCTATCACCTGGCGCTGCACGGATTTTCGCGGCGCCAGGGCAGCGCCCGCATCGACGCCGAACTGACCCGCCAGCACCTGACCGAGCGCCGCCATGAGCGAGTGCGCGACCTCAACGGTGGCCATCGCCGCCGGGTGGAAATCGCCCGCGCCCTGCTCCACGAACCGCGCCTGTTGCTGCTCGACGAACCCAGCGTCGGCCTTGATCCGGCCAGCCGACTCGCCCTGGGCCTGCACATCCGGCAACTGTGCAGCGAGCAAGGCATCAGCGTGCTCTGGACCACTCACTTGCTCGACGAAGTGCAGCCCAGTGACGACCTGTTGATCGTGCACCAGGGCCGCCTGGTCGCCAGCGGCCAGGCCGACGCGGTGAGCCTGGAACACGGCGGCAGCCTCGGCTCGGCCTTCACCCACTTGACCGCCTCGGGAGCCCGGCCATGAACGCGTACTGGCATTGTTTCAGCGGCATCGTCATGCGCGAATGGCTGCGCTTCGTGTTGCAACGCACACGACTGCTCAGCGCTCTGGTACGGCCCCTGCTGTGGCTGCTGGTGTTCGCCGCCGGCTTTCGCGCGGCATTGGGCATCGCGATCATCGCGCCCTACGACACCTACATTCCCTACGAGGTGTACATCGTGCCCGGGCTGGCCTGCATGATCCTGTTGTTCAACGGCATGCAGGGCTCGCTGTCGATGGTCTACGACCGGGAAATGGGCAGCATGCGCGTGTTGCTCACCAGCCCCCTGCCCCGGGCGTTCCTGCTGGCGAGCAAGTTGTTGGCGACCTCGCTGATCTCGCTGTTGCAGGTCTATGCTTTTCTCGCCATCGCCTGGCTGTACGGCATCCAGCCACCGGCCATGGGCCTGCTGCTGGCCCTGCCGGCCCTGTTGCTGGTGGCCCTGATGCTCAGCGCCCTGGGCTTGCTGCTGTCCAATGCCATCCGGCAACTGGAGAACTTCGCCGGGGTGATGAATTTCGTGATTTTCCCGATGTTCTTTCTGTCTTCAGCGCTGTACCCACTGTGGAAAATGCAGGAAGCCAGCCCTTGGCTGTACTGGCTCTGCGCGGTCAGCCCGTTCACCCATGGCGTGGAGTTGGTGCGTTTTGCGCTGTACGAGCAGTTCAACCTGCTGGCGATGGCGGTGTGCGTGGGGTTGACCCTGGTGTTTGCGCTGCTGGCGGTGTGGACGTTCAATCCGCAGCATGCGGCGTTACGCAAGGCCGGCAGCTAACGCCTCATTGCACAGACAATCTGTGGGAGCAAAGCTTGCTCGCGATGGCGGCGGCTCATCCAGAATTGATGCCGACTGGCACACCATTATCGCGAGCAAGCTTTGCTCCCACAGGGTTCGGTGCATGTTCTCCATTTCGCGCGGGTCTTTAGCACTCAAATTACTACTTTAGTACCGGTTTTCCTGTCTATGGTCGCATTCACAAGACCTCGACCCTGGCATGTAATGGGCGCATAACAAAAAGGATAAATCCTATGCCCCGTTTACTGGCGATCCTCTTGCTGGGCCTGGCGCTGAATGTCGCGCAGGCCGATACCACGCTGTTTTCAGCGCAGGGTTATCGCATCGCCCAATACCGCAGCCCGACGCCCGCCACCGTCGACGGCGCCCAGACCCTCGACACCCAGGCCCTGCAACGTCTGCTCGGTCAGGCCCGGCCTCCGGTGCTGATCGACGTTTATCGTCGGCCGTGGATCCAGGGGCGTTTCATCGACAACGAACCCCATGCCAACCTCCCCGGCAGCCTATGGCTGGCCAATACCGGTGACGGCAATCTCGACCCGACCTGGCAGGACTACTTCAGCCGTCACCTGCACGCTGCCACCGGCGGCCGGCTGGATCTACCGCTGGTCTTTTATTGCCGCGCCGATTGCTGGCTGAGTTGGAACGCGGTAAAACGCGCCGCCGCCATGGGCTATAACCATGTGTACTGGTATCGCGATGGCCTCGATGCCTGGGAGGCGGCCAACCTGCCCCTGCAAGCGGCCCGGCCCGAACCCTTTCCCTGATCTTGCAAGAAGTGCGTGCAACTGCCCTGCCCCACACGACAATAACGAGGTGAATGGCCATGTATAAAATCCTGATAGCCGACGATCACCCACTGTTTCGCGAAGCCATCCACAACGTCATCAGCGACGGTTTTCCTGGCAGCGAGGTCATGGAGACCGCCGACCTGGACAGTGCCCTGGCCTTGACGGCCGAGCACGACGACCTGGACCTGATCCTGCTGGACCTGAACATGCCCGGCATGCACGGGCTCAATGGCCTGATCAACCTGCGCAACGAGGCACCGACCATCCCCGTGGTGATTGTCTCCGCCGAGCAGGACAAGCAGGTGGTGCTGCAAGCCATCACCTATGGTGCGGTGGGTTTCATCACCAAATCCTCGCCACGCTCGCAGATGACCGAAGCCATCGAGCAGATCCTCAACGGCAACGTGTACCTGCCGCCCGACATCATTCGCACGCAAAAAAGCCCGATGGGCCGGCGCCTCAATGAAAACCCGAGTTTCCCGCCGGAAATGCTCCAGGCCTTGACCCGCAAGCAACTGCTGGTACTCGAACGCATGACCAAGGGCGAGTCGAACAAACAGATCGCCTACACCCTGGACATCGCCGAAACCACGGTCAAGGCCCACGTCTCGGCGATCCTGCGCAAACTCAACGTGCACAACCGGGTACAGGCGATCCTCAGTGCCGGGGATATTGATTTCGGGGCTTATTTGCGGCGTTGATCAACCGGCACAAATCCCTGTGGCGAGGGGATTTATCCCCGCTGGGCTGCGAAGCAGCCCCCTGGATCTATCTGGCATACCGAGTTGTCTGGTCTTAGGGCCGCTTCGCGCCCCAGCGGGGATAAATCCCCTCGCCACAACAGCGTTCGACTTAATGCCCCTGGGTCTGGCCCAACAGATGACTCATCGCAATCTTCAGCTTCATCGGCCGCACCGGCTTGTGCATCAGGGTGTGCCCGCGTTCGCGAATCTGCTGCTTGAGCTCGTTGCTGTAGTTGGCGGTGATCATCATGGCCGGGATCGGTGAGGCCCGGCGGGCGTTGATCCGGGCCACCGCATCGACGCCGTTCTGATCGTTGTCCAGGTGATAATCGGCGATCAACAAGTCGGCCTCGGCATGGTAGTTGTCCACCTGGCGGGCCAGGTCCTGCTCCGACAACGCGGTCACTACCTGGCAACCCCAGCCCTCCAGCAACGTACGCATGCCAGCGCAGATCGCCGCATCGTTATCCAGCACCCAGACCCGCGCCCCACGCAGGCGTTCGAGCATCGGCTCGCTCATGTCCAGGCACGGCAACGGCTTGGGCGCGGTGGCGCTCAGCGGCACGTCGATAGAGAACATCGAGCCCTTGCCCGGCCAGGAGCGCACCTGGATCCGGTGCCCGAGGATCCCGGCGATTTTCTCGACAATCGCCAGGCCCAGGCCCAACCCACGGTCCTGGTTCGGCCGCTGCACGTCGCCGCGCTTGAACTCCTGGAATATTTCCTCCAGGCGGTTCTCGGCAATGCCGATGCCGCTGTCCCAGACCTGGATCGACACGCGCTGGCGGTGTCGCCGGCAGCCCAGCACCACCCGGCCGCTGGGGGTGTAGCGAATGGCGTTGCTCAGCAGGTTGCGCAGGATTCGCGCGAGCAATTGCATGTCGCTGCGCACCAGCACCGAACAACCGACAAAGTGCAGCGCCAGCCCTTCGCTGCCGGCGATCTGGGCGTATTCGGCGGCCAGGTTGTCGAGCAGCTCGCTGAGGGCGAACGGCGCGACATCGGCCTTGATCACCCCGGCGTCCAGCTTGGAGATGTCCACCAGGGTGCCCAACAGGTTCTCCACGTCCTGCAGCGAATGGCTGACGTTGCGCACCAGTTGCGCATTGGCAACTGGCTCGCGGCGCTCGAGCAAGGCGCTGGTGAACAGCCGAGCGGCGTTGAGCGGTTGCAGCAGGTCATGGCTGACCGCTGCGAGGAATTTGGTCTTCGACAGGTTGGCCTGCTCGGCCTCGCGCTTGGCCTCCCGCAGGCGCAACTCCACCCGGCTGCGTTCGTCGATTTCGCGCAGCAATTGGTCGTTGAGCGTGGTGAGTTCGGCGGTGCGCTCCTGGACCCGCTGTTCTAGGTTCTGGTAGGCCTGGTGCAGCGCTTCGGCGGTGCGCCGGCGTTCGGTGATGTCGCGGATCAGCACGAAAATCCCCACCACTTCACCGTTGGCCAAGCGGTTGGGTACATAGGAGCGCAGCATGTAGCGTTCCTGGCTGTTGATGTTGGTCTCGGCGAATTCGAAGGTGACGCTCTCACCCGCCAACGCCCGCGCCACGTAGGCTTCCAGGCGCTGGTAATGCTGCTCGCTATGGGCTTCGCGCAGGCTCTGGCCAAGCATCACGCCACGGGGCCAGCAGTACCACTGCTCGTAGACCTTGTTGGTGAATTCGTAGACCAGGTCGGCGTTGAGGTAGGCGATCAACGCTGGCACATGGTCGGTGATCAGGCGAATCCAGCGTTCGCTTTCGCTCAGCGCCTCGGCGTGCTGGTAGCGTTCGGTGATGTCGGTGAAGGTGTTGACGTAGCCGCCAGTGGGCAATGGATGTGTACGGATCTCCAGGACCCGGCCATCCGACAGGCGCTGCTCGGATTCGTGGATCAGCCGGCCGTTGCTGTCGCGACTGGCCGGGGTCAGCAGTTGCAACTCACTGTCGGCAATCACTTCATTGAACGGCCGGTGGGCCGCTACCGGTGCCAGGCCACTGAGTTCGAGGAAGCGCCGGTTCCACAGCTCCAGCACGCCTTGGGCGTTGACCATCGCCACACCCTGGGACAGGTTGTCCACCGCACGCTGCAACAGGTGGGATTTCTGCGCGATGGCCTGCTCGCGGCGCACGGTTTCGCTGAGTTTGACGTCGGTGATGTCGGTAAACAGGATGACCCGGCCGCCCTCCTGGGTCGGCCGCTCGCTGACTTGCAGCCAGCGCCCGTTCTGCAAGCGATACAGCACGTGCTCATCGGCCTGGCCCCGGGGTTCTTCGCTGAACAGCCCGTTGGCGGTCATCAAGCGCTTGACCTCGGAAAGGCGCATGCCGGCGATGATGCGCACCCGGCTGTTGGCCCAGAAGGCCTTGAAGCGGCTGTTGAACAGGACAATGCGTTGCTGCTCGTCGAACAGCACAAACGCATCGGAGATGCTTTCGATGGCGTCAATCAGGTGCCGGTGGGCGGTTTCCGCCCGCAGCCGCGCCTCGCCCAGCAAGTGATTGCCGGCCTTGAGTTCAGCCATGGCCTGGTTCAGCGCATCGGTGCGCTCGCGCACCTGCTCGGCCAGCACCACCGAGTGCTGGAACGCCGCATACGGGTCGTTGCCCCGGGTGACGCCGGACTCCACCCGCTCGATCAGCGCCTCATTGATGCGCCGCAACTTGCGGTTTTCATGCTGCAGGGCAGCGAGCTGGGCCTGCAGCTCAGCGATGGCCGGGGACGCGATGTCGGGCAATGGCAACTCCGGTGAACGTCTGGTTGATGTGCATGCCATTGAACTGTTCTCCATAGGTGTTGAACCCCATCACCCGTTTTTCGCGCAGGAACTGGCCGATCTGCTCCAGGCCGCCGCGATCTTCCAGCTCCAGGCGCCTGAGGAAGCAATCGCAGCCGATGGTCAGCAACAGGTCACCGAGGCGTGCCTGCAAACCGTCAAACAGCGTTTGCAGGTTGTGCAGCAAGGGCCCGGGGGTCATGGCCGTGAGAACGATGCCGTTCTCCACCGCACAGTAGAAACTCAGGCTCAGGTCCGAATGCACCTGCTGGATCGCCCGCACGTAGTACTGGTCGTTGATGCGCACCGCCAGTGGATGGGCGGCGAAGACCCGGTAGTCGAGGGCGCTCACCGGCACGCCGATGTGCCGGGCGTATTCTTCGGCGGCAGGTTCGGCGTTGAGCTCGTAGACCCGTCGCGAAGCGCTGTCGGCGCCGGTCACCACCAGTTTCTCCTCCCGGGGCAGGATGTGATGGGTGGTGAAGACTTCGAATTCCAGCCAGGTGTTGATCAACACCACCACCGCCGCGCCACAGTGGAACTGGCCTTCGAAATACACGTGGGTGTGGGTCAGGTAGTTGTCATCGCCGGCCGACCCGCCGAAATGCGGGATATCCCCCAGCGCAGCGCTCAAGGCCGCCAGGACCATTTCCTCGCGGCTGGACAGGCCATCGAGCAGGGTCAAGGCGAAACTGTGGCCCTTGATCGGCGCCAAGGCGTTGCTGCGACAGCCGCTCGCCAGACGCTCGACCATTTGCTGGGCGTCGATCAGGCTGAAGTGCTCCATTTCGCCGATCAGTTCGGCGGCGATGGAAAAGTGCCGATGATCGAACCCCACCGCCGTCACACAGTTGCGACCATAACCTTGCGCGGTGATTTCACCGGCGCTGGTACAGCCCACCAGGCGAATCCCGCCGAAACTCTGGGACAGCGCCTGGCCCAGGGCCGGCAGGTCGTATTCGGCGGAACAGAAAAACAGCACGAAGCCCAGGTGCGGGTGCAACAACTGCCGCGCCAACGCCTGGGCCACCTGCTGGACGTCCGTCGACTGGGACATGGCGCTCACCACACCTTCGCTCTGGGCCTGCTGCATCTTCGCCTCCGACGGGTGCGTGATAGGAGCCCTGAGTGTACGAAGCTGCGCCGGCTCCACGAATGCTACTTGGGTAGCGGGTGGCCGCTTCCATGGGATGAGATTGCTCCCTCTATGTGGGAGCAAGGCTTGCCCGCGATAGAGGCGATGCGGTCTGGCAGAATCGAGGCGCCTGTTTCGCGAGCAAGCTTTGCTCCCACAAGCGCCCCTGCCACAAGCGTGGTTTGCCGAACAGGCAATATCAGTGACTCATCGGCGCCATGGCACTCGCCTGCCCCAGCAGTTTCTGGTCGATGTCTTCCAGGCGCAGCACTCGGCCGCCGGTGTCGCTGGCGAGTTTTTGTGCCGCCTGGGGGTCGGAAAACGAGGCCAGGACAACGCCCATGGCGCCTTTAAGCCCGCTGCCAATGACGAAGTAGGCGGTCCGGGCGTCGATCAGGTGGGCGTCATCCGGCGTGTCCCAATGGCTGCGGCCCATGTCGTGGACATACAGCTTGACGTCGGCCCGATGGTTTTCCGGCTGCAACCACCAGCCCAGCATCTCCGCCGGCGAGCAGAACTTCTTCACGCCCCCTGCCCCGACCGCCGCGCCCTTGGGCCCGGGGAAGTCAGTGATGACCATGCCGCACACATGGCACTCGTCACTGGGATGGAACGCCAGCGCCGCCTCGCTGGCCGCCGGTGGTTCGGCCTTGCCGCAGGCCGCCAGTGCCAGGCACATCAACACCGCGCCCCAAAGGCGACCTGCCTTGAAATACACCCTGTTCATCGTTGCATGCTCCCTTATCAAGATTGAAATTCACGGGCACCGGCGATTGAACAGCCGATAGGCCAACCACAACGGAACCGCCATCCACAGGCCCAGGCACAGCCAGAGCAAAGGCGCCGACACCGGCAGGTCGCTGCCCAAGGTCAGCACCGCGGCGCCGCTGGACGCCGCATCGAACCCGGACAGGTTGATCAGCCGATACACGTCGGTAGGGTTGAACAGCAGCAGCCAGGGCAACAGTTCCGGGCTGAAGCGCCCTTCGCTCAGCACCAGCAACGCCAGCAAGGCCAGGTCGAACACCAGCACGAAGAAAAACCACACCCCCAGCGCCAACCCGGCCGCGGTGGATTTCTCTGCCGACAAGCTGCTCAGCACATAGGCCAGCCCGAGGAACACCCAGCCCAGCAGCGTGCTCGATACCATGAACCGACCGAAGGCCCAGAGCAGCAGGCTCAACTGGACATCGTCCACCCACAGAGCGATGGCCAGCATCGCGCAGCCAAAACCGATGAAAGTGGCCAGGGCCAGGATCAAGCCGTGCCCGACAAACTTGCCCAGCAGCAATTGGCCGCGGCCCAACGGGTAGGTCAGCAACAGCAACAAGGTGCCGCTCTCGTCCTCGCCGACAATCGCGTCATAGGCCAGCAGCAAGGCAATCAGCGGCATCAGGAAGGTCGCCAGGCTGGACAGGCTCGCTACCGTGGCGGGTACCGAGGTGAACCCCAGTTGACCGGACGCCGCCGCGCCGAGCCAGGCGATGCCGATCGCCAGCACCGCGAACAACAGGCTGATCGCCAACAACCAGCGATTGCGCAGGCCATCGCTGAATTCCTTGCGGGCCATGTTCCAGACCGGATTCATAGGCTGGTCTCCTCGGCGGCGGCACGGACCATGTAATGACGGTACAAATCCTCCAGCGACGGCGGCTTGATCTCGACATCCGAGGGGTCATCCTGGGCCAGTAACTGGCGCAGCAATTTAAGCTTGCTGCCATCCGGCGCGGACACCTGCACCCCTTCGGCGCCCCAGCCCTGGGTGGCGTGCCCTTCACTGCGCCAATGCTGGCGAAGCCAGTCGGCCCGCGACAGGCCCGAGGCGCGGATCAGCGTCGGCAGCCCGGCGTCCTCGCGCAGCCGGGCCAGGCTGCCCAGGGCCAACAGGCGCCCCCGGGTGAGAATCGCGGCGCGGTTGATGTGCGCTTCCACGCCAGGCAAGACGTGAGAACAGAGAATGATGCTGGTGCCCTGCCAACGCAGGCGGTCGAGCAACTGATAGAGGTCCTGGGTAGCGATAGGGTCGAGGCCCACGGTCGGCTCATCCAGCAATAACAGGCGCGGTTGGCCGAGCAGCGCCTGGGCCAGACCGAGACGCTGGCGCATGCCCTTGGAATACGTTTTCACGCGCCGTGTCGCGGCAGCCGCCAGCCCAACCTCTTCCAGCAAACGCTGCACCTGCTCCGGCGCGGCACCTTTGAGCCGGGCAAAATGGCGCAAGGTTTCCAGCCCACTCAACTGCGGATAGAACATCACGTTCTCGGGCAGATAACCGAGCATCTGCCGCACCCTCGGGTCGCTGGGCGCGCGACCGAAGACACGCACCTCGCCCTCGCTGGCTTGCAGCAAACCGAGGATCAGCTTCATGGTGGTGGTCTTGCCCGCGCCGTTGTGCCCGAACAGCCCGAGCACCTCGCCCTGGGCCAGGTTCAAGTCCAACCCGCGCAGTACGGTGACATCGCCATAGCGCTGGCTGACCCCTTCGATCTCGACGACGTTCAAGACGCGTCCTCCTGGGCACTGTTGCGTGACGGGGGCTGGACAGGCGTTTCCATCAGCGGATGACTGTCCATCACCCCGGGGGATTTCATCACCGGGAAGGCTCGCTGCACCCAACGCAGCAGTTCGATTCCCGGGCTGTTCATCAACAAGCGCACCTGGGGGTACAGCCACAGCAGGCGATCGACGTTGTCGTTGGGCTCATAGGCGACATCGCCCAGGCCGTCGCCGTTGCGATCCCAGCCCAGGTAGTCGCTCCAGTAATTGCCGCGGCCATCCACCGACCACTCCTGCAACCGCGTGGCAACGTATTTGACCTGGCGCTGGTTGTGGACGAAGGCATTGCCGGCGATGCGGTTATCCTCCGAGCCGGCCGTCAGGTGGATGCCCACGGCGCTGCGCTCGAAATGATTGCCTTCGATACGGTTGAACAGCGAGTTGTAGATGAACAGGGCCTTGCCCTCGGCGCCGCTGATCATGGTGTCGCCGGTGGACCCGTCGCGCACGTCGGTGACGAAGTTGTCGCGCAGGGTCGAATAGGTGATGTAGTTCATCAGGATCCCGTAGTTCTGATCCTGTTCGGAGCGATTGCCGATGACCGTCAACTGGCGGCTTTGCATCAAGGCATAACCGGTGCGGGTACGCCGGGTGACGTTATCCAGCAGGCGATTATCGTTGGCGAACATGTAATGCACGCCGTAGCGCAGGTCCTCCAGGACATTGCCCTGGAGCAGGTTGCCGCTGGAGGTGTCGATGTAGATGCCGTCGCGGGTTTCGCGCACCTGGTTACCGATAACCCGGGCGCCGTGTACGGCATACAAATGGATGCCATTGCCACGGTCCTGGGAACGCAGGCTGGGGTCGCCCTGGATGCGGTTGTCGATCAGGCTGACGTCCCGCGTGCCATCGACCCAGATACCGAATCCCTGGCCCTGCATCCGGTTGCCACGCACCACCGCTCCTTGGGCAACCGGCTGGATGAACACGGCGGCGTTCATGGCCGTCAGGTCGTGGCCCCAGTCCAGGAAGGTACAGCCCTGGACCTGGACGTTCGGGGCGCGAATGATCAGCCCATTGCCCTCGCCCTGCCCTTGGAATACCGCTTCCGGCGCACACGTGAGGGTCATGGGCTGGTCGATGCTGAACGAGCCCCGGTACTGGCCCGCAGGCAGGCGCCATTGCTGGTCGCCCTCGGCCTGCAAAGGCAAATCGGTGATCGGCTGCGGCGCACCGAGCGCGCCGCCCGACAGCAGGCAGAACACCAGGGCAATGACCGCTCGACGAACGTTTGGATGCTGCATATTCCCGGTCATTGCGCCTGTCTCCCTCGTGAATGACTCAGGCCTTTTCAACCAGCATGCGCCCGACCATTTCCATGTGCAGGGCGTGGCAGAACCAGCTGCAGTAGTACCAGTGCAAACCGGCCTTGTCGGCGGTGAAAGTGATCGATGAGGTCTGTTGCGGGCTGATCTCCATGCTCGCGCCGTGGTTGGTCATGACAAAGCCGTGGGACACGTCTTCGATCTGGTCGATGTTGGTGATGGTCACCGTCACCTCGTTGCCTTGCTTGACGGTGAACTCCGTCAGGCCGTAGGCCGGCGCCATCGAGGTCATGTACACCCGCACCTTGTTGCCGTCGCGGATGACCTTGTTGTCGGTTTCCAGGTTGATGCCGTCCTTCTTCGCCAGCTCCACGGTGCCGGCGAAGAACGGATCGTTGCGGCTCCAGATTTTCTGGGTCTTGATCTGGTCACGCCGGGCGAGAATGCAGTCGTGCGGTTCGGCGAACGCCGGGCCGTCGTGCACCAGCTTCATTTCTTCACCGGAAATGTCGATCAACTGATCGTTCTCCGGGTGCAATGGGCCGGTGGGCAGGAAGCGGTCCTTGGAGAATTTGCACAACACCACCAGCCACTTGCCGTCCGCCTCGCTGGTTTCGGTGAGAGACGCATGGTTGTGGCCAGGCTGGTACTGGACGTCGAGCTTCTGCTTGATGTAGTTGACCTTCTCGCCCTTGTAGGCACGGATGGCCTCGTCCATGTTCCACTTCACCACCTGGCTGTCGATGAACAAGGTGGTGTAGGCATTGCCGCGCCCGTCGAACGTGGTGTGCAGCGGCCCGAGCCCCAGTTCCGGCTCGGCGACGATCACTTCGCGGGGGTCCTTGAAGCGGTCGGCGAACAAATCGTCCAGGCGGTCGATGGCGATCATCGAGACCGTGGGCGACAGCTTGCCATTGGCGATGAAGTATTTGCCGTCCGACGAGGTATTGAGCCCGTGGGGGTTCTTCGGCACGGGAATGTAGCGGGTGAATTCGGAGTCCTTGCCATCGGTCTTGCGGCCATCGACCACCGGCACCTTGGAGCCGTCCAGGTTGATGAACTTGCCGGCCTTGATCGCCGCCTCGATCCGCGGGATGTTGAACACCACCACCCAGTCGCGCTCGTTGCGCATCATGCCGCCCAGGTCGTAGGCCTTCTCGGAGTTGTAGCAGGTGCTGGCAGCGTATTTGCCGGTGTAGTCAGCGTCGGAGTTGTCCAGGTTGCCGTCGACGATCACCTGGAACGCCATTTCCATTTTCTCGGCATCGATGGCGTTGAACATCGTGAAGCTGTTTTTGTCCTGCAGGTCGAAGGTATGGCCGTCGTTGGGGTGCGGGATCACGAACTCAGCGTTGGCGAACACGTACTTGGTGTACGGCACCTTTTGCAGGCGCAGGCCGTGGATGGCTTGCACGTTGGGCACGGTGAGGATCTTGTCGCACTTCATGATGTCCAGGCGAATGCGCGCGACCCGAGAGTTGGCCTTGTCGTTGATGAACAGGTATTTGCCGTCGTACTTGCCGTCGGTCATGGAGATGTGCGGGTGGTGGCAATCGCCGTTCTGGTACTTGGCGCTGTCGCCCAGGATGCGCTTGCTTTCGTTGGTCAGGCCCCAACCGGTGGCCGAGTCGACGTTGAACACCGGGATGCGCATCAGCTCACGCATCGATGGCACCCCCAGCACCCGCACCTCGCCCTGGTGGCCGCCGCTCCAGAAACCGTAGTATTCGTCCAGCTCCCCAGGCCCGACGTGCACCTTGGACTTGGCCTCCTTGGCCGCCGCCGCCCAGGACTCACGGGTGAACGTCCCGGCCCCCAGCGCCGTCGCGCCGGCCAGTACCGCACCGGTTACCGCGCCAGTGCCGAGAAAACTGCGCCGGCTGACACCCCTGGGTTCTTCCACCGAGCCCGGGGTTTGGTTTTTTTTGTCGCTCATGCTGTGTGCTCCATGAAGAATGAAACGGTCAAGGGACAGGCCATTGGGGTGCCTCAAGGCGCCGGGTTCACCTGCACCACGGGAATCAGTTGCGGATCGGTCGCGGTCGCCTTGCCGCGCTTCTTGCGCTTGTTGATCAGCGGCGGGCATTTGTTTTCGTTGTGCCAGGTCATCTGGCAGTCGAGGCAGTAATGGCATTCGTTGGCATTGATCCGGCCATCGGGATGAATCGCCTGGATCTCGCATTCCTTGGCGCACAGTTGGCAGGGGTTGCCACACTCCTTGCGGCGCTTGAGCCAGTCGAACAGCCGCAGCCGGGTCGGCATCGCCAGGGCCGCGCCCAGCGGGCAGACGTAGCGGCAATAGACCTTGCGGGTAAACAGGTTGATCACCAGCAGGCCCACGGCGTACGCCACGAACCACCACTGGCGGTCGAACCTGAGGGTGATGGCGGTCTTGAAGGGTTCCACTTCGGCCAGCCGTTCGGCGCTGGCCATCGACTCCAGCGAGACGCCGAACAGCACCAGCAAAATGATGTACTTGATCGCCCACAGCCGCTCATGCACGGCGAACGGCAACTCGTATTGGGGCACCTTGAGCTTGCGCGCCAGTTCGTTGATCAACTCCTGCAACGCGCCGAACGGACACAGCCAGCCGCAGAACACCCCACGTCCCCACAGCAGGATGCTGGCGGCGGTGAACACCCAGAGAATGAAGATCAGCGGATCGGTGAGGAACAGCTCCCAGCGAAAGCCTTCGAACAAGGCGTGGACGAAGGTCAGCACGTTGACCACCGACAACTGGGCCAAGGCGTAGCCGCCGAGAAAAACCACGGTGAAGACCAGGTAACCGCGGCGCAGCCAATGCAACAGCGTCGGCCGCCGGGCCAGTGAATCCTGGAAAAACAGGATCGCCGTCAGCACCAGCAACGCGGCCCCAAGCACACTGATTTCGACACTTTTCTGATACCAGAGCGTCAGCCACATCGGCCGGCTGGCTTCTTCGGCGGCCGCCAGTTGCTCGGCGGTGGGCAATGGCCGCTCCAGGTAGGGCTCCGGCAACTGATAGGCCAGCTCGAAGCTGCTGAAGGTGCCGCTGACCGGTCCGGTCTGACGACGCACCAGCAGCTCCAGGTTCCAGGGTGAGCCAGGGTCGAAACGGTGGGAGGCGCGGATGATGAAAATCGCCATTTCATCGAAGTCCGGCATGTCATCGAGGGCCACGTCATTCAGGCGCTGAAAATCCAAGTCGCGAAAGCTGATGGTGTCGCCGGACTGACGCAGCTGCACCCGGTCGAAGATGCCGCCACGCACGTATCCCGAGCCCTTGAAGGAATAACGACCGCTGCCCATCACCGCGATGGCCTGCTCGCCCGGCTTGAGCTCGGCCATCAGTGTGCGGTATTGCGCCTCGCCCAGCAGGTTGCGGCCGATGGTGGGTGGATTGAGGTGGGTGGCATAGAGGTCGATGAAGGTGTCATTCACCTGCTCGCCGCTGGCGGTCTCGACCTGTTCGGCTTCGGTGCCCTTGAAGGACGCATCGACCTGGCCGCGGGTCAGGAGCAGGCGCCGTACAGCGCCGTTGCCAGTCAGGGTCTTCCAGTCGGCGCGCTCGTAGATGTCCTCACGCACACGCGCCGGCGCCACGGCCAACCCCGCATCGCCCTTGACCAGGCCCAGGGACACCGCGACATCGTGGGCGGCACGCATGATGACCTCGTTGACCACCATCGCCGTCACGGTAGCCCCGGCGATGGCATCCACGGTCACGGCATTCGGGTCGCTGGAATGCCCCACCACCACCCGCTGATTGACCTTGATGCCGCTGTAGCGCGCACTGAACGCGTGGAGTTTTTCTTCGGCGATGCCGATCAGCAGAATCGGCTCGTGGTGTTCGAGCACGTAGGCATCGAGGATCACCCCCGCCGGATCGAGAATGACCTGGACGTTGATCGGCTTGCCGGAATAGGCGGGAATGTCCACCACATCCAGGCTCTGGAACACATAGCCCAGGACCTTGCCAGCAGCAGACAATTTGCGAACCTTGAAGGGCCCATCGGGCTCGGAGATCGCGTCGGTCTGGCTCAGTACGTGGTGGATGCGCTGTTGTTGGATGTCACCGTAGTCCTTGGCCTTGACAATTCCGGCGAAGAGCAGCAGTAGAACGAACAGCCCGGGGAGCCAGGAGCGGGATGGGTACAACATCGCAGAGGAACGGGTCATGGACGCCAGGGCTTAAAGACAGGATCTTGGCGATCATGGTAGGGGCCGGCCCCTTCTTCGGCCCTTGATTGAAATCAACTTGGAAAAAACTTAAACCCGCCCCCCAAAAACTGTGGCGAGGGGATTTATCCCCGCTGGGGTGCGAAGCAGCCCCAAAGCCTGTCCCTGTGGTGTGTCAGGTTGATTCTGATCAGCTTCATTGGGGGTGCTTCGCACCCCAGCGGGGATAAATCCCCTCGCCACAAGTTGGTGTCAGTTCAAATAACAGCGCGCGGTCCAATCCTCAGCGCAACCCATAGGCATAGATGCGACCGTCATTGTTGTCGTACCAATTGCCGTTGGCCCAGAACACCCGGTCCTGCGTCGGTTGAAAGCCGAGAATGCCCAGGTAACCGTCGATGGCGAGGCGCTGCCAGGAGCGGCCCCAATCCTTGGAATAGAACACCCCATCGGCGGAGATGTTCGCGTCCGACCACCAGTAGAGCCAGCGCGGTGGATGGTGGTCGCTGGTCGTGTTGATCAGCAGGGTGTTCTGGCCCAGCCAGAGATTGTCGCCACGTACCTGGGTCTGCGATGCCAGGGGGGCGAACACACTGGGCAGGTCACCCATGGTCGTCCAGGTCAGGGCGGCGGTGTCCAGTTCGGCGACAACATCTTGCCCGCGGTCACCCTGGTCAATCAGCCCAATCACCCGCCCGGCGTCGTTCTGTACCAGCTTGCTCACAAACAGGTTGTCGTCACGCTGTACGTCGACCACCTGCCACCGTCCGGCCTTGGCTTGCAACCGGGCCCGTGTGGTGACGTTGATCGCGATATTGTCGCTGACGCCATCCGGATGGACGCCCCAGAAGCGTTGGGACACCCAGATAAAGGCCGTCTGTGCATCCAGTTGCAGGACATTGGTCTGGATTTCCCCCTGTTCGCCTGCGTTTGTGCCCCAGTCAGTGATGTCAGGGCGTTTGCCGTGGGCGTATTTGGCGGGCACCAGCAGCGACTCGGGCGCCATTATCGGCGCGCTGTTCGCCCCCCGATCAGCCGAGTAGAAGACGCCGGTGGAAACGGCTGTCGGCTTCTCTTCTTCGCTGTCTTCATCCACCGCGTCCGGCGTGCCCACGGCCCAGACTTCATTCGAGCCGTGGAAATAAGGAGCCAGGCTCCAGGCCAACGATTCGGCCTGGGGAAACCAACCCTTGGTCAACCAGGTCCAGCGCTGGCCTTGATCATCAGTGCGAAAGACCACGGTCTGATCGGGGTCCTGGGTATTCGCCGTTTCAGGCCGACGAAGGCCCGTGAGCAGGAACACACGGGTGCCGTCGGGGCTGGCTACCATACAAGCGCTGCCGCTGACATGTGCCACGAGCTGAAATTGACCTTGGGCGTCCAGGCGGGAAATGAAGGTGGTTTCCTTGTCAGCGCGAGAAAACAAACCGGCAAAGGTTCCAGACTCTTCCGCTTCATTGGGCTGCTTCGGCTGGCCATAGACCAGCGCATCCAGGTCCAACACGTCAGCGGACGGTTCGAGCTCTCGGGCCTCCCTCTCCAGGCGCGCCACCAGCCAGGTTCCCTGTGGCGTCACCGTCACGCCCGTGCAATACGAGGACATCGCTCGCAACTCGGTGTCCTTCACTTCACCGACTTGTCGCTGGTCAGGACTGTCGCCGCCCAACTCCAGTTTGGCGCTGGCAATCATCCAGATGTACCAGAGCGCGGCACCGGCCAGCAGCGCGACAAACAGTGTGGAGAACAACTTCGATCGAGGCATGAGGCGTCCGTATCCATGGGAAAAATCTGCAGAGCTTTTCTCATCTCTTGCGCCCGGAGTAAATTTTTATCGCACGCGAACGGTTGAACCCGGTCGCATAATTGTCAGCGCTGTGATCCAGTCCACTCTGCCATCGCCATAATGCAGCGCCATAACGCCCTGAAGCGTTGCACCAACGTCCACAAGGAATGCCCGATGCCCCCACGCTCCGCCCCTGCTTCAACCGCCGACCTGCCGCAAGGCACCGGCTTCGTGCGGGTGCGTGGTGCCCGCGAACACAACCTCAAGAACGTCGACGTGGACATCCCTCGCGATGCCCTGGTGGTGTTTACCGGCGTGTCGGGGTCCGGCAAATCGTCGCTGGCCTTCTCCACGCTTTACGCCGAAGCCCAGCGTCGCTACTTCGAGTCCGTCGCACCCTACGCGCGTCGCCTGATCGACCAGGTCGGCGTGCCGGACGTGGACAGCATCGAGGGACTGCCGCCGGCAGTCGCCTTGCAGCAACAGCGCGGCACACCCAGCGCACGCTCATCGGTGGGCAGCGTCACCACCCTGTCGAGCCTGATTCGCATGCTCTACTCCCGCGCCGGCAGCTACCCGGCCGACCAACCGATGCTCTACGCCGAAGACTTCTCGCCCAACACGCCACAGGGTGCCTGCCAGGAATGCCATGGCCTGGGCCGGGTCTATGAGGTGACCGAAGCGTCCATGGTGCCGGACCCGTCGCTGACCATCCGCGAGCGCGCCGTGGCCGCCTGGCCCATGGCTTGGCAGGGCCAGAACCTGCGGGACATCCTGGTGACCCTGGGCTATGACGTCGATATCCCCTGGCGCGACCTGCCGAAGAAGCAGCGGGACTGGATTCTCTTCACCGAACAAACCCCTACCGTTCCCGTATACGCCGGGCTCACCCCAGCCCAGACCCGCGCCGCCCTCAAGCGCAAGCTCGAACCCAGTTACCAGGGCACGTTCAGCGGCGCCCGGCGCTACCTGCTGCACACGTTCATGCACTCGCAAAGCGCGCAGATGCGCAAACGCGTGGCGCAATACATGCGCGCCAGCCCCTGCCCCGTGTGCGAAGGCAAGCGCCTCAAACGCCAGGCGTTGACCGTGACCTTTGCCGGTCTGGACATCGCCGAACTGTCGCACCTGCCGTTGCTTGAACTGACCGACGTGCTCAAGCGCGTCCTGGCACCCGACTACCTGGAACAGGCTGAAGAAACCGGAGACGTCCTCAGCCACCGGCAAACCCGAGAAGCCCGCGAGCAACGCGCCGCCAGGGGCGACAACCCGCACGCGGGTGGGCCCGACGCGCGCCACACTCCCAACCTCTCCCTGGAGAAACGCCTGGCCGCCCAACGCATCGCCGCCGAGCTGCTGGAGCGGATCGTCACCCTGATCGACCTGGGCCTCGGCTACCTCGCGCTGGAACGCAGCACGCCGACGCTTTCGTCCGGCGAACTGCAACGCCTGCGCCTGGCGACCCAACTCAATTCCCAGTTGTTCGGGGTGATCTACGTGCTGGACGAACCCTCCGCCGGCCTGCACCCGGCCGACAGCGAAGCGCTGTTTGGCGCCCTGCAACGCCTCAAGGCAGCGGGCAACTCGGTGTTTGTGGTCGAACACGACCTCGATACCATGCGCCGCGCCGACTGGCTCATCGACGTCGGCCCGGACGCCGGCGAACAAGGCGGGAAAGTCCTCTACAGCGGGCCGCCGGCAGGCCTTGGCCAAGTGCCGGAATCACGCACCCGTGGCTACCTGTTTGGTGAGGAACACGTTATGGCACGCAGCCCTCGGACGCCCAGCGATTGGCTGCGCCTGGAAGGCATCACCCGCAACAACCTCGACAACCTGAGCGCGGCCTTTCCCTTGGGTTGCTTCACCGCCGTGACCGGCATCTCCGGCTCAGGCAAATCCAGCCTCGTCAGCCAGGCCCTGCTGGATCTGGTCGGCGCCCACCTGGGCCAGGCCAGCCCCAACGCCGAACCCGATGAGCAAGGCCTGGAAGACGAACCCGTGCAAACCAGCGGCGGGCGCGTTACCGCCGGGCTCGACGCGGTCAAGCGGCTGGTGCAGGTGGACCAGAAGCCCATCGGCCGCACCCCGCGCTCCAACCTCGCCACCTACACCGGGCTGTTCGACCATGTGCGCAAACTGTTCGCCGCGACGGCGCAGGCGCAAGCACTGGGATTCGATGCCGGACGGTTTTCCTTCAATGTCGCCAAGGGCCGTTGCGAGACCTGCGAAGGTGAAGGCTTTGTCAGCGTGGAATTGTTGTTCATGCCCAGCGTGTACGCCCCCTGCCCCACCTGCCACGGCGCGCGCTACAACCCGCAGACCCTGGCGGTGAGCTGGCAAGGCCTGGACATTTCCCAGGTGCTGCAACTGACCGTAAACCAGGCTCTTGAGGTGTTTGCCGAGCAAGCGGCGGCCAGGCGCTCATTGCAGGTGCTGCAGGATATCGGGTTGGGCTACTTGCGCCTGGGCCAACCGGCCACGGAACTGTCCGGCGGCGAAGCCCAGCGGATCAAACTGGCGACAGAACTGCAGCGCAAGGCCCGGGGGGCGACGTTGTATGTGTTGGATGAGCCCACCAACGGGCTGCACCCCCAAGACGTGGATCGCTTGCTGGTACAGCTGAATCGCCTGGTGGAGGAAGGTCACACGGTGGTTGTGGTGGAACATGACATGCGCGTCGTGGCGCAGAGTGACTGGGTCATCGACATCGGCCCGGGCGCAGGCTCCCAAGGTGGTAACGTCGTGGCCTGCGGGGCTCCGGAGGAAGTCGCAGCCTGCCGGGAAAGCCGGACGGCGGAGTTTCTGAAAAGGGCTTTGCAGCCTGGAAGATAAAACCTGGCCCAAATCCCGCCCACGCCCCCCCGTCGATCGTTCCCACGCTCCTGCGTGGGAATGTCGCCAGGGACGCTCCGCGTTCCGTTTCTGGAAGGTGACGCAGAGCGTCACGGGATGCATTCCCACGCAGAGCGTGGGAACGATCAAAAGATCGCAGGCTTCGCCAGCTCCTACAGACCCAGCGCGAGCTTGAGTTTTCAGACCGTACGTGAATACTGGACCGTCTGGTCCGCCCCCAGGTATGCGTCGAAAGCCATGGCCACGTTGCGCATCATCAATTGCCCCTGGGGCAACAACACCAGCTCGTCGTCGCGAAGGTCCAGCAATCCGTCGCGCACCAGTTCCTGGAGCCGCTCCAGGGCATCGGCGAAGTACTCGGTAAATCGAATGCCGTGGGCCCTCTCGATCCGGCCGAAATCGATTCGCCCATGACACATCAGTTCGCTGATGACCTCGCGCCGCAGGCGATCGTCGTCACTCAGCCGATAACCGCGCTGCACCGCCAGCAAGCCTTGATCCAGCCGGGCGTAATACTGGGAAAGCTCCTTGACGTTCTGGTTGTAGCTGTCACCGACCTTGCCGATCGAGGACACCCCCAGGCCAATCAGGTCGCAGTCGGCGTGGGTGGAATAACCCTGGAAATTGCGCTGCAGGCTGCCCTGGGCGCGGGCGCGTACCAGTTCGTCATCTGGCAAGGCAAAGTGGTCCATGCCAATGTAGACGTAGCCGGCTTCAGTCAGGCGATTGATGGTCAGCTCGAGCAACTCCAACTTGCGCTCTGGCGGCGGCATGTCTTCTGGCCGGATCATCCGTTGCGCCCGCACCCGTTGTGGCAGGTGGGCGTAGCTGTAGGCCGCGATCCGGTCCGGACGCAGGGCGATGATCTTGCTCAAGGTGACACCGAAACTGGCGATGGTCTGCAAAGGCAGGCCATAGATCAGATCGACGCTGACCGACTTGAAGCGCGCCCGGCGCGCGGCCTCCACCAGCTCGACGACCTGGGCTTCGCTTTGCACTCGATTGACGGCGATCTGCACCTGGGCATCGAAATCCTGGACGCCAAAGCTCAGGCGGTTGAACCCCAGCTGGCGCAGGCCTTGGATCTGTTGCGCATCGATGGTCCGCGGATCGACCTCGATGGAAAACTCATGGGCGTCGCTGTCGTCCATGTCGAACGACTGGTGCAGGCAGTCCATCAAGTCGGCCAGTTGCTCATGGGTCAGGTAAGTCGGCGTGCCCCCGCCCAGGTGCAGTTGGGTGAGTTTGCGCGAGCGGTCGAACAAGGCCGCCTGCAGGGCAATTTCGCGCTTGAGGTAGGTCAGGTATTCGACGGCACGATGGGTCTTGCGCGTGATGATCTTGTTGCACGCGCAGTAATAGCAGAGGCTCTGGCAGAACGGGATATGGATGTACACCGATAACGACTTGGGCTGCGGCGCCTGGTTACTGCGCTGGGCAGCCTGCTGGTATTCGTCCATGGCAAAGGCCTGGTGGAACTGCGGCGCCGTCGGATAGGAGGTGTAGCGCGGCCCCGGGCGGTCGTATTTCTCCACCAGGGCACGATTGAAACCGGATGCAGCATTCATGATGGGTTCAACTTTTCAAAAGGGTGTGGGCCTGCGTCATCCAGTCCTGGGTCGAACAGATTGCAGATCGCATCGACGTTCAAACGCCCGGCGGGCAGGATGCCGATAAACCGGCTCGACAGTTCGATCAATCCCTGGTCTTGCAACACTTCCAGCGACGGCCAGACGGACGCGAAATGCTCGCGAAACACCAGGCCGAAGCGTGCCTCGATGGCCACGATATCCAGCTCCAGGTCACAGGACAGTTGCTCTGTCACGCTCGCCTTGACCTGATCCTGCGCTTCACAGCGCCAGCCGCGACACACCGGCAATTGCCCGGCATCCAACTGCTGGTAATAGTGAAGCAGGTCGTCGGTGTTCTGTACGTACAGGTGCTCGATCTGCGTGATGGCTGACAAACCGAAGCCCACGTGATCACAGCAACCGTGACGGGTAAAACCCTGGCAATTGCGATGCAGGCGTCCGTGCTCCTGGGCCACCGCCAGGTCATCGTCGGCCCTGACGAACTGACCCAGGCCGATGTAGTGATAGCTGGCGCCAATCAGCTGTTCACAGCAAATTTTCCGCATGGCGTCCTTGTCGGCCGGGCTGCAAAACTCGCCGGCCATCCCGGCGTTTTTCGAGCGGTAACGATACGGCGCGCGGGCATAGTCGAAAACGTGCAACCGGTCAGGTTCCAGTTCGATCAGCGTCGCCAGTTTCAGGGCGAAACTGCTCGGTGTTTGCCAAGCGTGGCCGTAGCCCAGGTCAATGTTGATGGAGCGAAAACCAAACGTGCGCGACGCATCGATCAACGAATGGATCGGTGCCGGGTTCTGATAGCAATCGACCGACAGATCGCTGTCGACGCCAATGTCGGGCACACCGATGCTGACATGGGAGAAACCCTGGTCACGGATCAGGCCCATGGTCGACCAATCCGTGTGGTGCAGGTCCACCTCGATGCTGTGGTCGCCGCCGTCGTATTCACTGAAGTCGAAGCGCTTGCGCAGCTCACTCATCAACTTCTGCAGATGAGCGATCACCGGTGTGCCACCGGTCAGGCAAAACTGCTCGACGCGCCGCCCTGCGCCCAGGTGACAACCGACCAACCCCAACTCATAGGTCAGGCGTTGCAGGTAGCCCTCGATCTCGCCGCAGCGGCAGTCACTGGCCAGGGGCGAACACGACGCCAGCCGCAAGCGCGAAGGCAAGTGCACCGCCACGGATAGGGGTCGGCGTTTCTGACGGCTGCTGCGCAACCCTCGAAGCAGGTCGAGCGAACCGACACCTGCGTGGAATCTGCGCGTACCGACCGGACAATCGAAATCAGCCACCACAGGGGCACGTCCCGAGGGGCGCTCACCGAGGGTATGGAACGGGTCGAACATGACAATCTCCGAGTGGCTGTGCGCGAGCAGTTTGCGGGGTAACCCGTCGGGCCACCTTGACCTGTATCAAGCGCCTTGGAACCACGCCGCCAGCGCTTACCAGGTGACGTAGAACATGGCCTTGGCCAGCAGCACGATCGCAACCATGTGCAGGAACACGCTGGTATGGATGATGTGCACGTAGCGGGCGTTCATGCGCCCGCTCCTGAACAGCCACATGGCCCAGAGGAAATGCCCCAGCACACTGCCCGCCAACAGGATCTTGAGCCCCAGCAGCAAACCGAAGGATGACTGCAACGGTGACAAGAGCACCGGCCAATAGCGCAGCCAGACCATGCCAATGCCTGCGCCGAACAGCACCAGCAGTACCCACGGCATCAACTGCCGGGCGCGTTGGCTGATGCCTTGCTCCAGCAGCACCATGACCTTGGCGGGCAGTTGCTTGCGAATGCTCTCCAGGAACAGGACTTCGAAGAAAACCGTGCCGATGAACACCAGCGCGGCAAACAGGTGCAAGGTCAGAAACAGCGGATAACTCATGAGCTTCCTCGGTCGCCCTCTTCAACGGGGCGATGGTTTATTCGAGGTTATCGCGCCATCCCCGAAGTGGGGTTGATGCCAATCAAGGAAAGCGCCATCAGTCGCCATAGAACCTGTGGGAGCGGGCTTGCTCGCGAAAGCGGTGTGTCAGTCACGGCAATGGTGGCTGATTCGCCGCCTTCGCGAGCAAGCCCGCTCCCACAAGGGGCATCGCTTGGCCTTGAAAGCGTCAACAGAACGTTACTCCTGCGCAATCCCCACACAACCGCTGATCAGTTAGTCCAGCTTTTTGACACTTTCCCCGATATGCGGTCACAACTTTTGCGCTCCGTTGGGTCATAACACCGAGGTCGTCGATGGAATGTTGGCGTCTACCGAGGTTTAAGCCTGATACGGAGATAAGCTCATGATTTTCAACGTACAAAATTTTGGCGCCAAAGGAGATGGCATCACCGACGACACGGCAGCCATCCAGAGTGCGATTGATGCGGCGGCCGCGGCCGGCGGTGGGCAGGTGTACATGCCGACCGGTACGTACATCGTTTCGGGGGGAGAGGAACCTTCCGATGGCTGCCTGCTGCTCAAGAGCAACGTCTACCTGTACGGCGACGGCATGGGCGACACCACGGTCAAGCTGGCCGACGGCTCCGACACCAAGATCACCGGGATCATCCGCTCGGCCTACGGCGAAGAAACCCACGACTTCGGCGTCAGCAACCTCACCATCGACGGCAACCGCGACAGCACCACCGGCAAGGTCGACGGCTGGTTCAACGGCTACATTCCCGGCGAAGAAGGCTACGACTCCAACGTCACCCTCGACAGCGTCGAGATCAAGGATTGCTCCGGGTACGGTTTCGACCCTCACGAGCAAACCGTCAACATGGTCATCAAGAACAGCGTGTCCCACGGCAACGGCCTGGACGGCTTCGTCGCCGACTTCCTCAGCGACAGCACCTTCGAAAACAACATCGCCTACAACAACGACCGCCACGGTTTCAACGTCGTCACCAGCACCCACGATTTCACCATGACCAATAACGTTGCCTACGACAACGGCGGCAATGGCATCGTGATCCAGCGCGGCAGTGAGGACATCCCCTCCCCCAGCAACATCACCATCACCGGTGGCGAGGTGTATGGCAACGGCGCCGAAGGCGTGCTGGTCAAGCTCTCCAGCGAAGTGACCGTCACCGGCGTCGACATCCATGACAACGCCAGCGCCGGGATCCGCATCTACGGCAGCAACCACGTCGAGGTCATCGACAACACCCTCAACAACAATTCCCTGGGCAGTGCCGTACCGGAAATCATCATCCAGTCCTACGACGACACCCTGGGCGTGTCCGGCAAGTACTTCAACGGCAGCGACAACCTCATCCAGGGCAACATCATCAGCGGCAGCGACCTGTCGACCTACGGTGTCGCAGAGCGCAACGAAGACGGCACCGACCGCAACGCCATCATCGCCAACACCATCAGCCACACGAGCAAGGGCGCCACACTGGTGTATGGCGACGGCAGCTACGTCAGCGCCACGGTGCCGATGACCACCGTGCAAGGTACGGCGGGCAACGACACCCTGCTCGGCAGCGCCGCCGCCGAGATTTTCTACGGTGGCGCCGGCAACGACACCATCAACGGTGCGGCCGGTGGCGACATCCTGGTGGGTGGCGCAGGCCTCGACAAACTCACCGGCGGCACTGGCGCCGATACGTTCCGGTTCGTCGCCCAGTCGGACAGTTACCGCAACGCGACCACCAGTTTCGATGACACCATCACCGACTTCGACGTCACCCAGGACAAGATCGACCTCGCCGGCCTCGGTTTCACCGGCCTGGGCAATGGCCGTGGCGGCACCCTGCAAGTCAGCTACAACGCCACCAGCGACCGCACCTACATCAAGGACTTCGACGCCGACGCCAGCGGCAACCGCTTCGAGCTGATCCTCTCGGGCAACCTGGCCAGTACCTTGACCGCCAGTAACTTCATCTTCAATCGCGTCATCACCGGCACCAGTGGCAGCGACTCGCTGCTGGGCAGCGATGCGGCCGACACCCTGCTCGGCCTGGCAGGCAACGACAGCCTCAGTGGCGGCGCCGGCGACGACAAGCTCGACGGCGGTGCTGGGATGGACACCCTCACCGGTGGCACCGGGGCGGACACCTTCGTGTTTTCCAGCCGCCTGGACAGCTATCGCAACTACAACACTGGCGGCGCCAACCTGGGCGACCTGATCACCGACTTCGACATCAGCGCCGACAAGATCGACCTGTCGGCCATGGGCTTCACCGGCCTGGGAGATGGCAGGAACAACACCGTGTACCTGGTGCTCAACAGTGCCGGCACCAAGACCTACATCAAGTCCCTGGAGGCCGACGCCAATGGCAACCGCTTCGAAGTGGCGCTGGACGGTAATTACCTCAACACCCTGAGCAGCGCCAACTTCGTCTTCGCCACCACCTCGCCGACCAACCAGGCACCGGTACTGGCGACGCCGCTAGTGGATCAGAACGCCACCGAAAACACCCCGTTCAGCTACGTGGTGCCGGCCACCAGCTTCACCGACCCGGATAACGACAGCCTGAGCTACACCGCCAGGCTCGCCAATGGTAGCGCCCTGCCCAGCTGGCTGGTCTTCGATGCCGCCACCCGCACCTTCAGCGGCACGCCACCCGACACCGCGTCGGGCACCTACGCCATCCAGGTCACCGCGAGCGACGGCAGTAACGCCACCGTCAGCGACAGCTTTACCCTCGCCGTGCAGGACGTCCCCACCGCCATTGTGATCAATGGCACGCCGAACAACGACACGCTGACCGGCACCGCGGCCAATGAGCAACTGTTCGGTGGCGCGGGCAACGACACCCTCAACGGCGGCGCCGGCAACGACGTCCTGGTCGGCGGCACCGGGGTGGACAAGCTCACCGGCGGTACGGGGGCCGATGTGTTCCGCTACACCTCGAAACTCGACAGCTACCGCACCAGCTCCACCAGCGCCAGTGACCAGATCCTCGACTTCGACGTGACGGCGGACAAGATCGATGTGTCGGCGCTTGGCTATACCGGTTTGGGCAACGGACTCAACGGCACCCTGCAGGTCACTTACAGTTCGTCGACCAACCGCACCTACCTCAAGGACTTGACGGTCGATGCCAACGGCAATCGGTTTGAGGTCTCGATGGCAGGCAACTTCGTCAGCAGCCTGACGGCCAGTCACTTTGTCTTCGCCGACCAAGGCACCCCCACCAATGTGGCGCCGGTCGTGGCCACTCCGCTGCTGGACCAGAACGCCAGTGAAAGCACGCCGTTCAGCTACACCGTGGCGAGCAACAGCTTCACCGACGCCAACCAGGATGTACTGACCTACACCGCGACCCTCGCCAACGGCAGCGCCCTGCCCGCGTGGCTGAGTTTCAATGCCACCAGCCTGACCTTCAGCGGCACGCCAACCAGCACTGCGGCGGGCAACTACGACGTACTCGTCAAGGCCACCGATCCTTCTGGCGCCTCAGTCAGTGACAACTTCGCCCTGGTGGTGGCCGATGCGCCCGCCAATACCATCACCGGCACCAACAACGCCGAAACCCTCAACGGCACGACCGGCGCGGACCTGATCCTTGGCCTGGGCGGCAACGACACGATCAAGGCCGGCACCGGTGCGGACATCGTCGTCGGCGGTGCCGGACGCGATTCGCTGTACGGCGGCGACGGTGCCGACACCTTCCGCTACAGCAACCTCTCCGACAGCTACCGCGACTACGACACCGGGGGCGTCACGGCCACCGACACGATTTATGACTTTACCGTCGGCGTCGACAAAATCGATGTCTCCGGGTTGGGTTTTCTCGGTCTCGGCGACGGCACCAACAGCACCTTGTACATGACCCTCAACGCGGCCGGCGACAAGACCTACGTCAAGTCCGCCGAAGCCGACGCCGATGGCAATCGCTTCGAGATCGCCCTCAACGGCAACTACCTCAACACCCTCACCGCCAGCGACTTCGTCTTCGGCGAGCGCGCCCAGCAGGACATTCTCTACCTGCCGACCCTAGGCCAATCCAACGCACGCCTGTTGCGCATGTCCGAGGACGACGACCAATCCGGCACCTCGATGCTGGTCAACGACCTCAACCGCTACACCACCTACGACGTGCGCAGCCAGTTCAACGATGCCGATGGCAACGGCATCGACATCGCGGTGGGCGGCAGCACGGTCAACGGCCTCTCCACACTCAGCGCCGAGGAGCTCCAGCTGTGCTGGTGGCTGACCGACACCAACCAACCCGGGCAGGCGCTGTTGCGGGCGGTGACATTGCTGCGCGACCAGCGCACCGAACTGCAGTCGATCGATAACGTCACCATGGGCATCATCTGGGGCCAGGGCGAGGAAGCCGCCCAGGAAATCGCCCGGGCCACAGACAAGGCCGCGGCTGCGGCGGCGTACAAGGCCGCGACCTTGAAAGTGTTCGATTACCTGCATGCCCAATTTGGCAATTTCAACGTGTACCTGATGGAAACCGGTCATTACTCGGAGGACGCGGCCCGGGCCCGGGGTTATTCGGAAGAGAAGATCGCGTCCATTGTCGAGGGCGTCGGTTATGTCCGCGCCGCCCAGGAAGCCATGGCCGCCGAGCGCGCCGACGTCAAGCTGGCGGTGGACTACACCGACCTGCCGTTGCGCTACGAAGTCGATCCACTGGTGTATCCCGATGACGTCTGGCACCTGCACGAGGAGTCGGCGGAGATCGTCGGCCAACGCCTGGCGGACTACATTGCCGATGACCTGGGCTTCCAGGGCAACCCCGACGACAACAACAGCGTGCAGGACATCTTCAACAAAGGCCAGAACCAGGGCGGGATGATCGCCGGCACCGACCAGGACGACACCCTGGTGGGCAGCGCGGGCAACGACACCCTGGACGGTGACCTGGGCGCCGACACCCTCACCGGTGGCGACGGCAACGACATCTACGTGGTCGACAATGCTTTCGACAGCGTGGTGGAAACCAACACCTCGACCGCGCAGATCGACACGGTGCAAGCCTCTGTCAGTTGGACGCTGGGGGCCAATCTGGAAAACCTGGTGCTCACCGGTGTGTCGGACATCGACGGCACCGGCAACGAACGGCGCAACTTCATCACCGGCAATACCGCCAACAACGTACTCAACGGCGCCGCCGGGGCAGACAGCATGAGCGGTGCCGACGGGGACGACACTTACTTTGTCGACAATGCCGACGACAGCGTGATCGAGACCAGCACCAACGCGGTGACGGGCGGGATCGACAGCGTGCACAGCAGTCTGGCGGCCTACACCTTGGGCAATAATGTCGAGAACTTGTATGTCGACAGCACCGGCGCTGCCAATGGCACCGGCAATGCGTTGAACAACACACTGTTCGCCGGTGCCGGCGACAATGTCCTGGATGGACGCGATGGCATGGATACGGCGAGCTATGAACGGGCACTGTCCGGCGTGACCGTCAACCTCTCGACGTCTGCGCAGCAGAACACCGTGGGGTCCGGGCTCGACACCTTGAAGTTCATCGAGAACCTGGAAGGAAGCGCCTCCGCCGACACGCTGTCGGGGAACAGCGCGGCGAACGTCCTCGACGGAGGGGCCGGCAACGATACGCTGGTGGGTGGTTCGGGCGATGACCGCTTGATCGGCGGCGCAGGCACCGACAACCTCAGCGGTGGCACGGGTGCGGACACCTACGCGTTTGGTGCGCTGTCGGACATGGGCGTCGGGGCTTTGCGCGATGTGATCAGCGGCTTCAAGAGCGCGGAGTTCGACAAGTTGGACCTCACCGGCCTGGACGCCAACCCGCTGACCGCCACAGTCGATGCCTTCACGTTCATCGGCAGCAGCGCCTTCGATCCCAACAACGCCACCGGCCAACTGCGCTTCGTCGATGGCATCCTCTCCGGCAGTACCAACGCCGACGCCACCCCCGAGTTCGAATTCGAACTGGTCGGCGTCAAGGAGCTGCACGCCAGCGACTTCACCGCCTGATTGCCCCCTGAGCAGGCTTGCCCGCAATAGCGGCGGCACATTCAGCATGGATGCTGACTGACCCACCGCTATCGCGAGCAAGCTTTGCTCCCACAGGGGATTTTTGTTGGTCGGCAAATCGCAGGCTGGCACCCATCCAAACTGTGGGAGCAAAACTTGCTCGCGATGACGGCGGCACATCCAACATCAAGGCAGACTGACACACCGCTATCGCGAGCAAGCTCGCTCCCACAGGGGATTTTTGTTGGTCGGCAAATCGCAGGCTGGCACCCATCCAAACTGTGGGAGCAAAGCTTGCTCGCGATGACGGCGGCACATCCAACATCAAGGCAGGCTGACCCACCGCTATCGCGAGCAAGCTCGCTCCCACAGGGGATTTTTGTTGGTCGGCAAATCGCAGGCTGGCACCCATCCAAACTGTGGGAGCAAAGCTTGCTCGCGATGACGGCGGCACATCCAACATCAAGGCAGACTGACACACCGCTATCGCGAGCAAGCTCGCTCCCACAGGGGGGCGTGTTGTGCCAGAAAGGTTGAAGGTCACCACAGGTCATGGGCGGCTTTTGTGGCGAGGGAGCTTGCTCCCGCTCGGCTGCGCTGTAGGAGCTGTCGAGCGAAGCGAGGCTGCGATCTTTTCAGGCCTCGTTGAGTGTTAAGTGAAAGATCAAAAGATCGCAGCCCAGCGGGAGCAAGCTCCCTCGCCACAGGGATAAGTTGCAAACTTGAGCCCTGGATTGTCTAGAACAAGCTTTGCACCTGCTCCAGCACTGCGCGGTTCATCTGGCCGGTGTGAGTGTGCAGGCTCACATAGCTTTGCAGCATGTCGAGCTTGGTGTTGAGCAGGTCTCGACGGGCCTGGAACAGCCGCTGCTGCGCGTCAAGAATATCCACCGTGGAACGCACGCCGCCCTGGAAGCCTTTTTCCGTCGAGGTCAGTGCTCGCTGATTGGACTCCACCGCCCGCTGCATCGCCTTGCTCTTGGTAAACCCGGCGACGACGCCCAGGTAATCGGCCTCGATATCCTCGGCCAGTTGCTGGCGTTGCACGTCGTAGTCGGACTGGGCGCCGGCCAGTTGCGCTTCGGCCTTGGCCACCGAGGCCCGTACCGCCCCGCCGCGATACAACGGGATATCCAACTGCACACCCACGTAGTAAGTGTCCTGGCGCGGGTCGAGTTCCTGGTATTGACGGGTTTCCCGGCGGGTCAGCTGAGTGGTCAGCGACAAGGTTGGATAATGCCCGGCGCGCTGGCTGTCGGCCTGGGCTTCGGCCACTTTCACCGCCGCCAGTCGGGCGGCCAGCTCGGGGCTGGCCTCGCGGGCAATCGCCGTCCAGTACGGCAAATCCTGCTCCGCCGGGATCGGGCTACCGGCGGCCAATTCTTCGCGCATCGGCAGGATGTCATCGATCGGCACGCTGGCACGCCCGGACAAGGCCCGCAACGCCGCCACCCGACGCGCCTGGGCTTCAGCCTCCTGGGCTTGCACCAGGTCGAGCCGCGCCTGGGCTTCGTCGATATCGGTGATCGCGCCTTGGCCGCCTTCATAAAGCTTTTTACTTTGAACGACCAAACCTTGGATGGCGCTCTTCTGCTGGACGATCAACTTGATCTCATTCTCGGCCCGGGCGACGTCGAAATACCCCTTCGCCACCCGGTCATACAGCGTCTGGCCGGCCACGTCGAACACCTGGGTGCCCAGTTGACCGCGCGCCTTGCCCTCCTGATACGCCGCCCAGCGTGCCTTGTCGTAGAGCGGCTGTTGCGCCGCCAAGGTGACGTTGTTCGCCTGGTAATCGTTGCTGTTGACGTAACTGCTGTCGTCACCGCCGTCGGTACGCCCGCCGTAGCCGTAGCGCGAGCTTAGCGACACTTGCGGGTAAAGGCCGCCGCGCCCGATGTCCTCTTCATGCCGCGAAGCTTCAAAGGCGTGGGCAGCCGACTGCACGGTCGGATCGTTGAGCCGCGAAGCATCGTAGGCGGCGGTCAGGCTCAGCCCCCCCTCAGCGGCCCACACCGGATTGAACGCCGCCCAACCCGCACACAGGCTCAGCAATACACGCACACGGTAGCGGCAACGATCGACCATGCTCATTCCTCCTTGAAGGCTGCAAGCAAGCGTTCACGCAAAGGCTTCATCAGGTAATTCATCAAGGTGCGCTCGCCCGTCACCACCGTGACGTCGGCGAGCATGCCCGGGCGCACCAGCAGGCCGGCGCTCTGCAACGCAGCCACCGTGTCAGCAGGAATCTCGACCTTGGCAGAGAAGTACGGTTGGTGTGTCTGCTCGTTGATCAACTGGTCCGCCGACACCGTCGTCACCGTGCCGGTCACCGTCGGCGTATCCACCCGTTGCAGCGCGGTAAAATGCACGTGCACCGGCAGGCCCGGGCGCAGCTTGTTGGCCATCAACGGCTCGAAGCGCGCGGTGATCGCCATCGGTGCATCCAGCGGCACGACCTGCATCAGGGTCTGGCCGGCCTGAGCCACGCCGCCGACCGTATGAATGCTCACGTCCATGACCTGCCCGGCCACCGGCGCACGGATCGCACCGTTGTCGACTTCAAACTGCAAGGCGCGAATCTGATCGGCATAACCGGCGGCCTCGGCCGAGACTTCGCTGAGCTGGGTTTCGGCATCGCGACGGAACTCCTGCTGCGCCTGCAAGGCCTTGAGCCGGCTTTCGTTGATCGCCTGGCGAGTCCTGCCGACATCACCCACCCCGGAGGCGATCTGCCCCGCCAACTGGGCCGCGTTGCGCTCGGCTTCGAAGAGTTTGTTGCGCGGAACGTAGCCTTCCCGGGCCAAATCACGCAGGCCTTCGAGCTCCTGCTGCTGGAAGCGCATCTGCGCGTCGTAGTTGCGCTTGACGCCTTCGTAACCAAGCAATTGCTGCTGCAAGGCCGCGGCTTCGTGCTCGATGATCTGCAAGCGGCTGCCCAGCTCCGCGCGGCGGGTGATGAACAACTGGCTCTGCAAGGCCATGGCCGCCTTGACTCGTGGTTCGTCGGCGTGGGCCAGCAGTTCCGCGGGCCATTGGATCTCGGCATTGCCCAGGCGCTCGGCAATCAAGCGCGCCTCGATGCTGCGATCATTGAGCAGCTTGCCCAGGGTCACGTCCCGTTGCGACTGCGCCTGCACCGTATTGAGCTGCACGAGCAATTGCCCCTGGGTGACGCGGTCGCCATCGCTGACCAACAGTTTTTCCACCACCCCGCCGACCAACGACTGCACCGCCTTGCGCTCCCCCGCCACCACCACGGTGCCGCTGCCTACCACCCCTTGGTCGAGCGGCGCCAGGCAGGCCCAGAGCAGGAAACCGCCCAGCGTCAGGACCAGGAATCCCATGCCATAACGCGCCGCGCTCCCGGCGTCGGTGCTGGCACTGGGCAGCGTCGTCGTGCTGCGCACGCTCAGCCCTTGCTCGCTGTACGCTTGTGCCCCTGGAGTCAGATCACGCATCGCCGCCCGCCTCCCTGACCGCGGCCGGTCTCGGCCCCGGCATCAATGCCTTGAGCACCCGGTCCCGTGGGCCGAACGCTTGTTGAGTACCGTCCTTGAGCACCAGGATGTGATCGACCACCGCCAACACACTGGGTCGGTGAGTAATCAACACCACGGTGCTGCCGGCCGCCTTGAGCGCACTGATGGCCTGCACCAGCGCCAGCTCGCCGGCGTCATCGAGATTGGAGTTGGGCTCATCGAGCACGATCAGCGATGGCCGTCCATAGAGCGCGCGGGCCAGTCCCAGGCGTTGTTTCTGCCCACCGGACAAGCCAAGTCCGCCGGGACCCAACGGCGTGTCGTAGCCCTTGGGAAAGCGCAGGATCATTTCGTGGATACCCGCATGACGCCCGGCGGCGATGATCTTGTCGGCGTCCTGTTCACCGAAACGGGCGATGTTGTCGGCGACCGTGCCATCGAACAACTCGATGTCCTGTGGCAGGTATCCAAGGTAGGGCCCCAAGCCGTCGTGGGACCACTGGCTGATCTCGGCATCGTCCAGGCGCACCGACCCGCCCATGGCCGGCCAGACCCCGACCAAGGCGCGCGCCAGTGTCGATTTACCGCTGGCGCTGGGCCCGACCACCGCCAGCACATCGCCTTTGGCGAGGCTGAAATTGATCCCGCGCAGGATCGGCTGCGAAGCCCCCGGCGGACCGACATACAACTGCTCCAGGCGCACCGCACCGGTGGGTGGTGGCAACGGCATGCGCAGACGCTCGCGCGGATGCTGGGCCAGCAATTGGCTCAGGCGCTGGTAGCTCTGGCGTCCGGCGTTGAACTGCTTCCACGAGCCGATGGCGATTTCCACGGGCGCCAGGGCCCGTCCCAGCAACAGCGACATCGCAATCATCATGCCCGCCGACAGTTGGCCTTCCAGCACCAGCAAAGCGCCCAGCCCCAACGCCAGGGACTGCCCGGAGATCCGCACGAAACGGGTCATCGAGGTGATACGCGCGCTGCGGTCGCTGGCATGGGCCTGGGCGGCAATGATCCGTTGCTGCAACAGGCTCCAGCGCTGACGCAGCGGCCCGAGCATGCCCAGGGCCTGGATCACTTCAGCATTGTGCAGCGTGCTATTCACATAGATCGACGACTGCACGCCCAGGCGATTGGCTTCGCCCAGCCGCGTGCGCGTCGCCAGTTCGCCCCACAGCGCCAGGCCGACCAGCACCAGGGCGAGCACCAGTGTCAGCACGCCGAACCAGGGGTGAAAGATGAACGCCACCAGCAGGAAGATCGGCAGCCAGGGTGCATCGAGCAAGGCGATCAGGCCCTGCCCGGTAATCAACTGGCGCAGCGTCGCCAGGTCGGTGAGCACTTGCGCCGGGTTGGCGTTGTGCTCGCGCAGGCTGCGGGCGAAGGCAGCGTCGAAAATCCGCTCGCCCAAGGCTTCGTCCAGCCCTGCGCTCATGCGAATCATCACCTCGCCACGGACCCACTCGATCAGGGCACTGAACATGAACAGTCCCAGGGCCATCAAGGTGAGCATGAACAAGGTGGTTTCGTTGCGGCTGGTCAGGACCCGGTCGTAGACCTGCATCATGTAGAGCGACGGCACCAGCACCAACAGATTGATCACGCCACTGAACAATGCCAGGGCCCAGAACACCCGGCGGTAGCTCAATAAGGCAGCATCAATGTCATGACGCGGATCGAGTAGAAACCCCATGGGAAATCGCCTGCAAGAGAAATGGTCGGTCCAGGACGCAATCCATCGCAAGGCTGTTTTTTCGAGAGTGCTCGAGAAAAAACTATCCAGCTGAGTGTGCCGATAACAGGGACGATCCTCATCCCTACAGGCGCAAATTACTGACAACGCGGCCGCGGGTTAGTGCCGGTTCGCAAGGCTGGGTTTGCAAGTGGGTGACAGGCGGAAGGGCCGCGCTTCAAGACTGGGGTTTTTACGTCTTGAATGGGCTGAAAAGGCGGTTTTGTTGACGCCAGTAACGTGGCGTCAACGGGGTAAAAATGACGAACTAGCCGAGGGAAGCGACGCGCTCAGGCTGAGGTGAATGCCGCGATGTCACTAGGCCGATAAAGGAAATGACCAACGCCAGGCCCAGGGTGGTACTGACCTCGCTACGGTGCTCAGGCGTGACCATCATGACCGCCAGCGCCGCCGAGATGAACACGATGACCAACCAGGTCAGCCAGGGAAACAACCACATGCGAAAAGGCAGCTCGATGTTCTGCCGTTGCAACATCCGGCGCATGCGCAGTTGCGAGATGGCGATCACCAGATACACCAGCAAGGCGATGGCGCCGGAGCTGGCGAGCAGGAACTGGAACAGGCCGGCGGGCATGAAATAGCTGAACAAGGTGACACCCGCGCCCAGCACGGTACTGGCAATCACCGCCGACCGTGGCACACCGGCCGAGGACGTGACCTTCAAGGCCTTTGGCGCATCGCCGCGGCGCCCCAGGGAGTACAACATCCGCGAGGCGATGTAGATCGAGGAGTTCATGCAACTGGCCACGGCGATCAGCACCACCACATCCACCAGGAATTTGGCGTGGGGAATGTTCATCAGCTCCAGGGCCCGCTGGTAGGAACCGACTGAAGCCAGGAGCGGATCGTTCCAGGGCACCACGGAAATGACCACGAAGATCGACAACAGGTAGAACACACCGATACGCCAGATCACCGAACGGGTGGCCTTGGCAATGTTCTGCGCAGGGTTATCGGATTCCGCCGCCGCGATCGTCACCGCCTCCGTACCGATGAAGCTGAACATGATGGTGATGAACGCGCCCACCACCGCCGACAGACCGTTGGGGGCGAACCCGCCGTGCTCCTCCATCAACCGACTCAGGCCGCTGGCTTCGCGTTCGGGAATCCAACCCATCAGCACCGCGAAACCCAGGGAGATAAAACCAATGATCGCCACCACCTTGGCCATGGCGAACCAGAACTCGAACTCGCCGTATTTGGACACGCTGAACAGATTCGTCACGGCCAGCAGAACGATCGACACCGAGGCGAACAGCCAGGCATCGACGGCGGGAAACCATTGGTTGAGGACATGACCGGCGGCCAACGCTTCGATGGGAATCACCAGCACCCAGAACCACCAGTAGAGCCAACCGATGGTGAAGCCAGCCCAGCGTCCGATGGCTTGGTCGGCATAGGTCGAGAAGGAGCCGGTGTCCGGGTTGGCGACCGCCATCTCGCCCAGCATGCGCATGACCAGGACCACCAACAGCCCGGAAAACAGGTAGGCCAACATGACGGCCGGGCCGGCGGCGGCAATGGCATGGCCCGATCCCACGAACAGGCCCGCACCGATGATCCCGGCAATGGACAGCATGGTGACGTGACGAGGCTTGAAGCCCTGTGCCAAATGGCCGTTCGAATCCTTGAAACTGGGGCTGGTCATTTTTTTATTCTCTTGTGATCGAACATTGAGACGCGCGCAGGGACAGTCAGTGCTTCTGGTATTCCCGCCCCTCCTGGAAGCGGTACCGCTTGGTCGGGTTGATCCACCCTGGGCGAACGTGCGCACTTGCGATGAAAAGTCGCGCCACGTTACCTGCCTTCCCTCCCGAGTTAGTTACCTGAACGCGCCATCCCTGTGCCTGATTTCGCCAAGTACGGCATGGCATTTTGCCCATTGTGGCGAGGGGATTTATCCCCGCTGGGCTGCGTAGCAGCCCCCAAAATACCGCTGACTCGACACACCTAGCCAAAAGGTTTCAGGGCTGCTGCGCAGCCCAGCGGGGATAAATCCCCTCGCCACAAAAGCTCCCGATCAGACTCCACCAAAACCTTTGAAATAAACCCTTTAAAAACTTTACTGGGTTAAGTATTTTGCATGCCTATACCCGGCCTGTTGTTAACCAGGAACCCTGTGGGAGCGAGCTTGCTCGCGATGGCGGTATTTCAGTCGACTTCAAAGCGGCTGATCCACCGCTATCGCGAGCAAGCTCGCTCCCACAGGGCTGGTGCGCCAAGGCCTTTAACCACTGCTTTCCAACAAGGACCTCCCGTGAGCGGACTGCGTGAACGTCAAAAAGCCGAACGCCGCCAAGCCATCAGCAAGGCGGCGGTCGAACTGTTCGAGCGCCAGGGTTTCCAGAACACCACCATCGAGCAGATCGCCAGCCAGGCCGGCGTATCGGCGCCTACCGTCTTCAAGTATTTCGGCAACAAGCAGGAGATCATCCTGGAGATCCTGCACGACGCCGACCAGCGCGCACTCACGGACACCCGCAGCCAGATCCCTGAAATCGAAGACCCGGTCGAAGCGCTGTGTTATCTGGAGCGGCTGTTGACCGGCTACGCACTGGAGGTCATGCATCCGAGCCTGTGGCGCGAGTTGCTGCCGCTGATCCTGTTTGGTGGCAACAACGGGCTGCCCGAGGGTTATCGCGCAATGAACGATGCGCTCAGGGCCGAAATCAGTGGGTTGATCAGGGAATTGCAACAAGCTGGCAAGCTGCGCGCCGACCTCGATGTCGACCTCGCCGCCTTCCTGCTGAACGACTATTCGCACTTGCAGCTGTTCAGGTTGGTCAACCAGGAACAACCGGACATCGAGGCACACTCCACCCAGGTCCGGCGGATCACCGAATTGCTCTTCCTGGGCATGCGCGCCTGAGCGACCCCCCCACCGATACGGACCCGGCGCCGCAACGCCGGGTCACGCCGATCAGCGGTGGGTCTTGATGCCGGTCCAGGTGCGGGTGCGGATCCGCTCTACGGCGGCCGGCACCGGTTCCAAGGCGAACAAGGTCTTGCGCGCCTCGTCCGGTATATACATGGCGGGGTTGTTGCGAATTTCAGCATTGACCAGCGCCGTAGCGTCCTTGTTCGGGTTGGGGTAACCGATCTTGTTGCTGATCCGGGCAATGACGTCGGGACGCAAGATGTAATTGATGAAGGCGTAGGCCTCTTGGGCATGAGGGGCATTGGTTGGCACCATCATGACGTCCGACCACATCGGTGCGCCCTCCTTGGGCAGCGCCATTTCCACCTTGACCCCCTTCCCTGCGTCTTCGGCCAGTCGCTTGGCCAGGGCCACACCGCCGGACCAACCCACCCCTACGCAGATCTCGCCGTTGGCCAGGTCCATGCCATAACGCGACGAATTGAAGTAGGTGATGTACGGGCGAACCTTGAGCATGGCCGCCTGCGCCTTTGCGTAGTCTTCACGTTTCTGGCTGTTGGGGTCCAGACCTTCGTAGTGCAAGGCGATGGGCACGATCTCATTGGCGGCGTCGAGCAGACCGACGCCGCAACTGGCCAGCTTGGCCATGTTCTCTTCCTTGAACAGGATGTCCCAGGTATTCATTTGCACGTCGGCACCCAGCACCTGCCGCACCTTGTCGACGTTGTAGCCGATCAGCGTCGTGCCCCACAGATACGGCGCCGCATAGCGGTTACCCGGATCGCCCACCGCTTCCAGGGACTTCATGAACTCGGGGTCCAGATGCTGCCAGTTCGGCAATTGGCTGCGGTCCAGGGGCTGGACGGCGCCAGCGGCAATCAAGTGACTGACGTTGGAACTGCTCGGGTAGACCACGTCATACCCGGAGTTGCCGGTCAGCAGCTTGGACTCCAAAGTCTCGACGCTGTCGAACACGTCATAGATGGGACGGATGCCGGTTTCCTCCTGGAAACTCTTGAGGATTTCAGGCGGCAGGTACTCGATCCAGTTATAGATCCGCACCGTCCGCTCTTCGGCCAGGCTCGCGCCACTGACCAGCATCGAAACGACAGCGCCCAGCAAGGTGTTACGCAAAAACAGGCTCATGATCAAACACTCCAGCGCGGCCGCGAAGGCTCGCGGCACTTAATAGCGGTAGGTGAAGTAGAGTTCCAGCGCGCTGAATTTCCGGTCGTCGCCGAAGATTTGCTTGGCCGCTGCCATGGGCTTGACCCAGTTATAGGACAGCGAGGTGGACAACGACTTCGAAGGCGCCCAATCCAGGAAGACTACACTCTCGTCGGCAAACCGTTTATCGCTGACGGCGGTGCCCATGTAGTTTTTTTCGTCGAGCCAGAACTGGTAGTGGATCGCACCGAGCGTAAGGGTTTCGTTGAGGTGGGTCTTGAGTGAGAACTGCTGGACGTTTTCGTTGCTGTTGAACAGCAGGTAGTTGCCGACGACATCGCCGATCAACCAGGTGCTCCAATCGACGAAGCCCTTGGTCAACGGATCCCAGGCTTTCTGTCGGTTGTCGGTGAGGTTGTCGTCACCGGAAAAACTCGCGTAGCGGTAGCCGATCACCGGGGTCAGCGGCAGCGTGCCGAAGGTGTAATCCGCCTGGCCGTACCAGGCCTTGGCATCGTAGTCCACGCCTTCGCCGCTGCCTCGCTCCAGGGCATATTCGGCATTGAGGGTCAGGTCCGGGATGCCCGGGAGTTTGGCGTTCAAGGCCCTGACGTTGTACACCAGCATGCCATCGCGACGACGCGGCAATGTGCTGCCCTTGGGGCCCAGGGCCTTGACCTTCAACGCGGTGGCGCCCAGCGTCACCTGGTCGTCGAGGTTGTAGTCCAGGTTCACGCCGCTCATGCGAAAGTCACCCAGGTCGCTGTCGGTTGCCAGGCTGAAGCCCTGGACCTTCAACGCGCCATGGTCCCAGGCGACCACCGCCGAATCCTTGAAGGCAGTGCGTGGGGCGAGCCAGTAGGCACCGTCATTCAATTGGTCGAGGTTGCCATCCATCACGATGAAACCGTTGCCGATCATGTAGTTCTGGCGACCGCCCGTGACCGTCCACTCGCCGGCCCGGAAACCGCCATAGAACTCTTCGGTCGACACCTTGCCGTCGGAACTGCGGGTGAAGCCACCGGCATCGCCATCACCGAAGGTGGTCGCGCCCACCAGGGAGCCGCCCGCCAACAGGCTGAAATCCGGCTGCACGGGATATTCCAACTTGACGCCCGGCTTGACGTAGAACTCCTGCCAGTCGATTTTCGTGCCGCCATTCTTGCCGCTGCGCATGTCCACCACGCCGCCGCCAAAGTTGACGTTGCGGGTGGACACGGCTGCGCCACCGGCCGTTAAGTTGACTTCGCCCTTGAGGTTGCCCTCCTCGAAGGTGTAGCCCGCCCAGGCAACCTGGGCGGTCAAGGGTAACCCGAGCACGAGGAACGTTCGGGACAAACGCATCATGGAAACCATATGGAGCTCCTGTGTGATTATTGTTGTTACAGGGCAGTAAATGGCGGCGCAAACCCGCGCCAACACCAGGTGGGGCCAGGTGAGCGGAACGAAATTCTTGTGTTTATCGGATGAAGTCAGGGCGTCAGTTGCGCCGCGATGGCACGCAGCATGCGCACGCTGTCGCCGTCGAAGGGGCTGACGGCTTCGCCCAGGGACGACTGCTTGACGATCACCACGCCGGACGGTTTGTCGACGAACAGGTATTGGCCATGGATGCCACCGGCCATGAGCGCCTGGCTGTGGTCGTTGAAGACATACCATTGGCTGCGGTAGGACGCGCCTGGGGTCCAGCTCGAAAAGTCAGGGGATGCTGCGTAGATCGCGGGGTCGGCTCCGGCGGCGATACCGGCCAGCGCCTCGGCCGAGAGCAGTTGTGTCCCACCCTGGCGGCCATCGTTGGCCAGCAGGCGACCGAAGCGCGCCATGTCACGCAAGGTCGCACTGAAACCGGCACCGGCGACGCTGCGGCCCCAGGGATCGGCCAGGAAGTAGCCGTCACGTTCACAGCCCAACTGGCTCCAGACCTCTTGCAGCAACTGATGGCAGGCCTTGCCTGATGCCCGCTCCATGACCCAGGCCAACGCCTCGGTGGTGGCCGTCACGTAATGGAAAAAGCCGCCGTGACTGCCGCGTTTCCTCAGTGAGGGCAAGTACTGATACAGGGATTCGAAGGTCGCGTACGGCGCGGGCGCCGGCTGGAAACCGCAGGCGTAACCGTATTGGGAACTCTCTGAATCCGGATCCTCATAGACCTCGCTGTAATCGACGGCCACCGCCATGTCGAACAACTGGCGCACGGTCGCATCGCCGAACGCGCTGCCCGCCAGTTCCGGTACGTAATGGACAGCCGTCAACGTAGGGTCCAGCAGGCCTTCGCAGACCAGTTGCTCGCCCAAGGCACCGATCAGCGACTTGGTCACCGAAAACATGATGTGCCGGTCCTCGGGACGCTGGCCATTGAAGTAGCGCTCAAACAGGACGGTGTCGCCCTGCAGGACCAGGAAAGCATCGGTCTGGCTGGCGATCAGGTGATCGATCACGCTGATGCTCAAGCCACATTCGCTGTCGAAGTGCAGCTCATCCAACGGCTGGAGCGCCTGCTTGAACGCACTGACCGGCCCGCTGCCGGCCTGCACGTCGATGGACGGACGCAAGCGCGCCAGGTTGCGGAAACCCCATTGGTTGAACGGTGGGCTCATCCAGTTGTGCCAGGTGACGCGGCGATGAGGTTCGGCGGGAAAGCCTTGCATGAGTGAAGGTGCCAGGCGTGCGTCAAATGGCGATTCGTGAGTCTCGACGTAAAGACTGGCCAGTGAAGGCACGGTGTTCTGATTCATCGGGTTGCCCCTGCAAAATGACTCTGCGTGAAAGCAGATGCAGGGAAATAATTACTCGGCGTTATTCTTTAGTCAATAAAACTTTTTATCGTCACTTCAATTCGTTTCATTAACGGCGGCATGGTCAATAGATCTGTGCTGAATTCGGGGACGAAAGCCCTAAGCAAATAACTAAAGGTTATTTGTTGTCTGTTTTTTAGATCATTTAGATTAAGCCTTAAGCCCAATGGCTTCGCGGTACTGCCTCAAGAACGTTGGCATTTACCCATTTTCAGTCACGGCAATCTCATTAACGGGCCACCGTCATGCAGCTTCTAACGCTTCCTCCCTCCCCCGGCCTGGCCACCTCGATTCGTGCCACGGCCCAGGTCTTCGAAGACCCCACCTCCCGCGCTTTGCTGGCTCACCTGCAGCAAGTCGCGCCCAGTGACGCCAGCGTGTTGATCATCGGCCAGACCGGGACCGGCAAGGAACTGGTGGCGCGCCACGTACACAACCTCAGCGCCCGTCGCCACAAACCGTTTGTTGCGGTCAACTGCGGGGCGTTTTCCGAAACCCTAGTGGAGGCCGAGCTGTTCGGCCATGAAAAAGGCGCCTTTACCGGCGCGTTGACGGCCAAGGCCGGCTGGTTCGAGGAAGCGGACGGCGGCACGCTGTTCCTGGATGAAATCGGTGATTTGCCGTTGCCGATCCAGGTCAAGTTGCTCCGGGTGCTACAGGAGCGCGAGGTGGTCCGGCTGGGTTCGCGCAAGAGCATCAAGATCAATGTGCGCGTGTTGGCGGCCACCAACGTGCAACTGGAAAAAGCCATCAATGCCGGGCACTTTCGTGAAGACCTCTATTACCGTCTGAACGTGGTCAGCCTGGTGCTCAAGCCGCTGCGCGAACGCCCCGGTGACATCCTGCCGCTGATCCGCCACTTCATTGCCGAGTACAGCCGCAGGCTCGGGCACGGCGAGGTGACGCTGGATGCCCAGGCACAGCGCAAATTGCTCGACTATTCCTGGCCGGGGAATATCCGCGAGCTGGAAAATGTCATCCACCACACCCTGTTGATTTGCCGCAACAACGTGATCGGCGTGCAGGACCTGCACCTGTCGAACTTCCGTATCGAACGCCAGGACAACTCGCAGGAGTCGGCCCCTCAAAGCGCAGAGGCGCTGTTGCAGAAAGCCTTCGAGAAACTGCTCGAGCAAGAGCATGGCGACCTGTATGAAAAGGTCGAGGCCGAGTTGCTGCGCACCGCCTACCGCTACGCCAACTGCAATCAGGTCCACACCGCCAGCCTGTTGGGCCTGAGCCGCAATGTCACCCGCACGTTGCTGATCAGGATTGGCGAACTGGTGGTCAACCGACGCCGCCCGGCACTGGACACGCGCGATGGTCGGGTGATCAACCTGTCGACCTGAGTCCAAGGCTCCTGCAAGGCCCTGGGATCTTTGATCGTTCCCACGCTCCCGCGTGGGAATGTCTCCAGGGACGCTCCGCGTTCCGCTTCTGGAAGGTGACGCAGAGCGTCACGGGATGCGTTCCCACGCTGGAGCGTGGGAACGATCATGCTTCCTGGCCCCTCGTCCGCGTTCCCAGGTAGAAATCCTGTAGGTCGCCGCGGGCCGCCAGTTGCTCGGCGCTGCCTTCACTGACCACACGACCGCTTTCCAACACGTAGCCATAGTGGGCATAGCGCAGGGCGACGTTGATGTTCTGTTCGGCAATCAGGAAACTGACGCCATCGCGCTGATTGAGTTGGCGGACGATCTCGAAGATTTCCTCGACGATCTGCGGCGCCAGGCCCATCGACGGCTCGTCCAACAAGACCAGTTGCGGTCTGGCCATCAGTGCACGCCCTATCGCGATCATCTGTTGCTCGCCGCCCGAGGTGTAGCCGGCCAGGCTTTTGCGCCGCAATTTCAGGCGGGGAAAATGGCCATAGACCAACTCCAGCTCAGCCAATAACTGGCGCCGCGGCACCTGACGCGCCAAGGCACCGGCCAAGAGGTTCTCCTCCACGGTCAACTGGGCAAAACAATGCCGCCCTTCGAGCACTTGCACCAAGCCGCTCGCCGCCAAGGTGTGAGGCGCGCTGTGGGTCACCTCCCGTCCCTGGTAGACGATCCGCCCCCGCACCACTTCGCCCCGTTCAGCGCGCACCAGGTTGGAAGCTGCCTTCAACGTCGTGCTTTTTCCCGCGCCGTTGGCGCCCAGCAGCACCACCACCTGCCCTTTGGCCACCTCCAGCGACACGCTGCGCACGGCCAGGATGGTCTGTTCGTAGAGGACTTCAATATCGTCGATCTGCAGAATCGGCACGTTCGTCGTCATGCTGTTTCGCCTTTTTCAAGTAGCGACCGGACACGCCCGCCCGGTCGCCGTGACGCCTCAGGATTCCTTGCTGCAATCACGCGGGGTAATGCCTTTTTCCCGGGCGTACTGGTGCGAAGACGCTTCGATGATCGGTCGCAGCAAGGCGCGGTCAGCCTGTACCCAGTCACTGATCAGCTTCCACTGGGTACCGTCCCATTGCTGGAAGCGCACCGCACCACCGCCTTCATGGTCCGAGCACGACAACTGCAACGGCTGCACCAGGCCCAACGCCCCGAGTTCCTTGAGCCGGGCGTCGTCGAGCTTGAGGTTCTCGAAGCCCCAGCGCACTTGCTCGCCGGTCAGGGGTTGCTTGCCGAATTTCTGCTGGGCAATGCGCAGCGCCTCTACGTTGAGAATGCCGTTGACCACGCCGAGGTTGTAATACACCGTGCCGAAACGCTTGGGGTCGGCCAGGTCGCCATGGCCGGCGTCGACCACTTGTTTCTTGATGCCCTGCAACACCGGGAAATCGGTGCCCGAAGGGTGCGTGGTGATGGCGATGAAACCCTTGGCCGCGGCACCGGCCGGCGCGGCGTCATCCTCTGAATTGCTCCAGATGTTGCCGATGATGTGGTCGGCCGGGAAACCGACTTTCTGCGCGGTTTTCAGCGCCACCGGGTTCATCACGCCCCAACCGCGCAGGATCACCCAATCAGGTTTTTCCCGACGGATATTCAGCCATTGCGATTGTTGCTCGTTGCCCGGGTGCGGCACCTCCAGCAAGGTCAGCGCAAAACCGTACTTGGCGGCCAGGGTTTGCAGCACCTCGTTGGTTTCCTTGCCGTAGGGCGAGCCGTGATACAGGGTGACGATCTTCAAGCCCTTGAGCTTGTCCAACCCCCCGGCCCTCTGGCCGATGTAGTTGATGATCGCCGACACTTCGGAATACGGGTTCAACTGCAACGGGAAGACGTAGGGAAACACGCTGCCGTCGGTGGAGTCCGTACGACCGTGGTTGATGGTGATCAGCGGCAGTTTGTCGGCCGTCGAACGCTCCAGCGTGGCGTAGGCAATGCCCACCGATAATGGGTTGGTGGCCGCCGCCGGCGCGCCGTTCAAGCCTTTCTTCAGGCGCTCGTAGCACTCGACGCCTTTTTCGACCACGTATTCGGTTTCGCACTCGCTCCAGGTCAGCTTGACGCCATTCACGCCGCCATTGGCGTTGACGTACTTGAGGTAGTCGATAAAACCGCCGAAAAAACCGGTGCCGCCGGCCGCATAAGGGCCGACGCGATAGCTTTGCAGCGGGAAGTATTGTTCGTTGTCCGCCTGGACGGTGAAGGCCGCGGCGGTGAGGCTCAGGGCCAGTGCCAGGCTGCTGGCGAATGATCGTTTGAACATCGGATTTTCCTTGTTATGAAGCCATAGGTAAGCCAACAAAATGGAACTGCAAACCCGCGTAGTGCGGTTCGCTCAGTAGCGCAACGGCCACAGCCGAGCGCGCTGGCGAAATCTCTGCCAGAGGCGCGCAAGGCCCTCTGGCTCCTTGATCAGGAACAGGATGATCAGGGCGCCGAATATCATTTTCTGCAGGTTCTCCACCTGGCCGGCGTCCACCAGCCCGCCGGGCAGCAGCGACACCAGGTTCGAGAGCAACACCGGAAACAGCACGATGAAGGCCGCGCCGAGGAAGTTGCCCAGCAGGCTGCCGAGGCCGCCGATAATGATGATGAACAGAATCTGGAACGACCGATTGAGGTCGAACCCGTGGGGCTCCACCGTGCCCAGGTAAGCGAAGGCCCAGAGCGCGCCGGCCACCCCGAGGAAAAAACCGCTGATGGCGAACGCCAGCAACTTGGTTTTTGCCAATGCAATGCCGATGACCGCGGCGGCGGTGTCCATGTCGCGCACCGCCATCCAGTTGCGCCCCAACTCGCTGCGCACCAGGTTCTTGCCCAGCCAGAACAGCGCTACCACCACGCTCAGGGTCAGCAGATAGCGACCGGCTGGCGCGTCGAGGTTCACCCCAAATACCTCCAGGCGTGGCGCGCTGATCACGCCCGAGGCGCTGTTGTTGGAAAACCAACTGAACCGGGTCAGCGCCCAGGTCACGAAGAACTGCGCCGCCAGGGTCGAGACCAGCAGGTAGAAGCCCTTGATGCGTAAACTCGGCAGGCCGAACAGCACCGCCACCAACGCCGCCGTCAACCCGCCCAGGACGATGCTGACCAACAACGGCAAGCCGCTGACCCGTATTTCAAGGTTGTAGGTGGCAAAGGCCCCCACCGCCATGAACGCCGCAGAACCGAGGGACAGTTGCCCGGCATAACCCGTGAGCAAATTGAGCCCCAACCCGGCCAGGGACAGCACCAGGAATGGAATCAGGATCGCGCTGAACCAGTAGTCATTGCCCAGCCAGGGCACCACGACGAAAGCAAACAGCAGCAACGCGACCAGCCCATGACGGTCCTGGCGCAGCGCGAAGACCCGGCGGTCCTGGGCATAGCGGGTGTTGAACTGGCCTGCTTCTCGATAAAACATGATGCGCTCCCCTAAACCCGTTCGATGGCCCGTTCGCCAAACAACCCCGCCGGCCGCACCAGCAAAAACAGCAGCGCCAGCACGTAGGGAAACCAGTTCTCGATGCCGCTACCGATGAAGGGCCCGAGGTAAACCTCCGCCAGCTTCTCCGAGGCGCCGATGATCAAGCCGCCGACAATCGCGCCGCTGATGGAGGTGAAGCCGCCGATGATCAGCACCGGCAAGGCCTTGAGCACCACCAGCGAGAGCGAGAACTGCACACCGAGGCGAGCGCCCCAGAGCAGTCCGGCGACCAACCCGACAAACCCTGCCACCGCCCACACCACCACCCACACTCGCTGCAAGCGGATGCCCACGGCCAGTGCCGCCAGCGGGTCATCGGCCACCGCCCGCAACGACAATCCGAGCCGGGTCTTGTTGAACAGCCAGGACAGCAGCAGCACCAGGACCGCCGCCGTCAACGCGGCAAAAATGTCGAACTGCGACAACAACATCCCGCCCAGCGCCAGCGGTTCGTCGCTGATGCCCAGCTCCAGGCCATGCACCTGGGCGCCCCACAGCGCCTGGGCGAAGCCTTCGATGACGTAGGACAGCCCGAGGGTGGCCATGAACAGCGTGATCGGCGAACGGTTGACCAAAGGGCGCAGCACCACCCGCTCCACCGCCACGGCGATCAGTACCATGGCCGTCAGGCTGATGAGGAACGCTAGCCAGAACGGCACGCCGCGCTCCAGCAGGCTGACAAAGATCAGCGCCGAAAACAGCACCATCGCGCCCTGGGCGAAATTGAACACCCCGGAGGCCTTGTAGATCAGCACAAAACCGATGGCCACCAAGGCGTACATCACCCCCGCCAACAACCCGCCAATCAATACTTCAAAGAAAAATTCCATGTCTGTTCCTAATGCTGTTCAGCTAATACAAACGAGGATCCTGTGGCCAGAGATTGCTCCCGCTGGGCTGCGCGGTAGGAGCTGTCGAGCGGAGCGAGGCTGCGATCTTTTTCCAGACACTTGAGTCTCAAGCGAAAAGTCAAAAGATCGTCCGAACGCGGCCCGAGCCTTCGCCAGCTCCTACAGAGCCCAGCGCGAAGGCGTCGAATATCCAGTGTCAGTGGCGAGTGCCCAGGTAGGCCGAAATCACCTCGGGGTTCTGCCGTACGTCTTCGGGCGAGCCGTCGCCGATCTTGCGACCGTAATCGAGCACCACCACGTGGTCGCTGATGTCCATGACCACGCCGATATCGTGCTCGATCAACACCACGGTGGTGCCCAGTTCACGATTGATGTCGACGATGAAGCGGCTCATCTGCTGCTTCTCGTCGGCGTTCATCCCGGCCATGGGTTCGTCCAGCAGCAACAGCCGAGGCTCCGCCGCCAGCGCCCGGGCCAGCTCCACCCGCTTCTGCAAGCCATAGGGCAACGTACCCACCAGGGTGTCGCGCCAGGGCTGCAAATGCAGGAACGCGATAACGCGCTCGGCCGCTTCGCGCTGGCGGTCATCCTCGGCCCGAGCGCGACCGATGCGCAGCGCCTGCTCGATCCAAGTGCTGCGCCGCTTGAGGTTGCGTCCGGTGAGCACGTTGTCGAGCACGCTCATACCCTTGAACAGCGCAATGTTCTGGAACGTGCGGGCGATGCCGCGTACCGCCACATCGTGGGGGCGCATCCGGCGCCGCTCCTGTCGATCAAAACGGATACGCCCCTCCTGGGCCTGGTACACGCCGCTGATGACATTCAGCAGCGAGCTCTTGCCGGCACCGTTGGGGCCGATCAAGGCGCAGATCTCTGCGGTGGCGACACGAAAGCTGATGTCCGTGACCGCTTTGACGCCTTTGAATGACAGTGAAATATGCTCCAGCTCCAGCAAATGCGCGGTGGCCGTCTCGGTCATGGCGCGTCTCCTCTCAGGCCAATTGCGACTGGCGCCCGGTCCAGTCATCGGTGGTTTGCTGCACAAGATACGTCGGTGCTTCCCAGTGGGCCGCATCGCCCCACTGGCGAACCCTGATACCCAATGCCTGGAAAAACGCCTGGGTTTCGGGCGACAACGCATCGCCCACCAGCAGCGGTGCGCGGGTCCGGGAGAACCCCAGCACATCGCGCAAAGGCCGGCGCACCAGCCAGTCACCCAGATGCCGTTGCAAGACGTCGGGATGGGCCGCCAACGCCCAGTCCACCAGCCCACGCGACCAACTGCCCGGCGCCGGCAAACGCTCCAGCGCATAACGGTACAAACGCTCATAGGTTTCGCGCGTTCCGGCCACCAGCGTCGGGCCCAGCTCGCGGCGGTCGCGATCACGAGTCGCCAGGTTTTCTGGAAAATTCAGGCGAAAACCGGCAATCAACCAGGGCGCCAGCAGATAGCGGGCTTGTCCACCCGAGGCGAACGCCCGGGCGGCCAATGCCTCTTCCTGCCGTCCCAGGCCTTCGCGCGTCAGCAACCGCTGGCCCTCCTGCAGCAGCTCGGCGTGGCTGACGCGTTGCTCTTCAATCGCCTGCCCAGCCCCGCGATAAAACACAAAGGCCGTTTGCAGCACTCGCCCTTGCGGTGCCCGTTCATTGGTTGGCTGCTCGGCAACCAGCGCGGCGTAATCCAGCGCTTGAACGAATGGCGTCGAATCGGCCAGGCCACGCTTGTCGAGATAAACCAGCACACGCGCAGCCACCTGCGCCGCACGCAGACGCAGCATCTCCTCCAGGCCTTCGACCAGGACGAAATCCGGCTGCAACGCGCCGAGCCGTGGCACCTGTTCGGCCGCTGCTTCCAGCGGGTCGAACATGCTCGCCACACCACCCAACCATTGCGCAGCCAATGCTGCAAGCAGCGCCTGCGGCCGCGGTCGGCTGATGATCGTCAGGGTCGCGCCCGCTGAAAAACCGCGGGCTTGCAGGGCACTCGCCAAACGGCGCACCTCATCGGCCACTTGCGCCCAGCTTCGCTCCTGCCAGACACCCAAGTGCTTATGGCGCAGCGCGACATCCGCGCCATGCCGATGCGCCTGTTGCTGCAACCACTGGGGCAAGCTGGCCGGTGCCGCGTCGAGAGTGTCGGTGAACGTGCCCATGCTGCCTCCCGCGCCTAAGCGACTGCCGCCGTTTTGGCTGCCACTTTGTGTTGCTCCAGCTCACGCACCAGCGGCAGGACCTTACGGCCGAAATACTCGACTTCTTCCTGGAAGTGCAGAAAGCCGGCGAGCACCAGATCCACACCCACCGCCTTCAGCGCGACGATGCGTTCGGCGATCTGCTGCGGTGTGCCGATCAGGTTGGTCTTGAAGCCATCGTTGTACTGCACCAGGTCCTCGAAGCTGGACTTGGCCCAGTTGCCCTCGCCTTCCGGGCTGGACTTGCCGGCCTGCTTCGCCGCATCGCCAAAGGCATTGACGGCCTCGGGGTCGGCCTGGTCGATGATCTGGGCAAGGACCGCACGCGCCTCTTCTTCGGTGTCGCGAGCAATGACGAAGGCGTTTACACCGACCTTGACCTTGTGGTTGTTGGCCGCGGCTTTTGCCTGGAGGTCATCGATCTGCGCCTTGACGCCTTCCACGGTATTGCCGTTGGTGAAGTACCAGTCCGATACCCGTGCGGCCATGTCCCGCGCCGCACGCGAGCTGCCGCCCTGGAAGATCTCCGGTTGCTGCTGCAGTGGTTTCGGCTTGAGGGTGTAGTCGTGGAAGCGATAGAAGTCACCGCGCAAGGTGAAGTTGTCGGTGGTCCAGATGCCCTTGAGCGCGGTGATGAACTCTTCGGAACGGCGATAGCGCTCATCGTGCTCCAGCCACGGCTCGCCAATGGCGGTGAACTCGCCCTTGAACCAACCCGACACGATGTTGACCGCCACCCGGCCGCCGGTCAGGTGATCGATGGTTGCGATCTGCTTGGCCAACACCGACGGCGTCCACGGCCCAGGCAACACTGCGGCGATGACTTTCAGGCGCGTGGTGGCGGCCAGCAAGGCATGACTGAACGCTACGGACTCGTGCTGGTATTCGGCGCCGTAACCGGCGGTAAAGCGCACTTGGGACAGGGCGTAGTCGAAGCCGGCCGCTTCAGCGATCTGGGCCAGCTTGCGGTTGTAGTCGATGCCCCAGTCGGTGCGTTGCTCGATTTTGCTGACCACCAGCCCGCCACTGACGTTGGGCACCCAGTAGGCAAATTTGATCGTGTCCTGGCTCATTGCATGTACTCCACGGCTCGTTTTGAAAGAAGAAATTGATCAGGCGGCACTGGCGTCGCGTCGAACGCTCGGGACCAGGCTCAGCAACGCCGACTCGACGGCGCGCTCGATACGCTCCAGTACCTGTGCGCTGGATATCTGGTATTGGCTGAAATCGGTTTCGCTGGCATAGACCCCCACCGGCAGGCTCAGGGCCTGGAAGAAGCCGAACAGGGGCCGCAGTTGGTGATCGATGATCAAGGCATGGCGATCCGAGCCCCCCGTCGCGGCCAGCAGCACCGGTACATTCTTGAGGGCTTCGTGATGAACGAAATCGAACAGGTGCTTGAACAGGCCGGTGTACGAGGCCCGATACACCGGGCTGGCGGCAATCAACAGATCAGCCGACTCAATGGCCTGCAGGTCATCCTGCACGGCAGCCGGCAACGCCTCGCGACGCAAGACCCCGGCGAACTGGGGGCCGACCTTGGCCAGTTCGATCAAACGCAGCTCGATCGGCAGTTGCTGCGCGAGCCTGTCGACCAATGCCTGGAGCAGGACCAGCGTGCGTGACGGGTGCTGCACGCTGCCTGAAACCGCCACCACTTTGAATTGCTTGCTCATCGCTTACCCCATGCCTGGAGACGCCACCTCAGCGTCTGCACAAGGTGTAGAGCAGCAACCGTGCCAGTTGAATATTCATTTATTAATCAATGCGTTAGGAGCTTTGTCGGATCATGTCACTGTCGCTTGACGGACAAGCTGTTGATCCACTGTTGCGTGGCGAACATCCGCTGCGTCGATATCCGTGGCAGCAACTGTTGCCCGACACACAGTTGTGCAACAGATTGTCCTCGGCAAGGACAGCCCCTGCGCTGATGAACGCTGTACAAGCCCCGTATTTACGGGCATCTGGGCTCGGGCACGGACTGTGCAATAGCCGCTGGCACCGGCAGGTTTCTCCCCCTGCCCACCTATTCGTCATAAGAAGGAACCTCACCATGACCGCACAGCAACAACACCTGCCACCGATCCTGTCCACCGGCACCGACTATGAGCCCTTGGCCGAACGCTTTCGGCCGATCTTTGCACGCATCCAGGCCGGCGCCCTGGAGCGTGAGCAGACGCGCAGCTTGCCTTTTGAACAGGTGAAATGGCTGAAGGAAGCAGGCTTTGGAGCCATTCGCGTACCGGTCGAATATGGCGGCGCCGGGGCTTCGTTGCCGCAGCTGTTGCAACTGCTGATCGAACTGGCCGAAGCCGATTCCAACCTGCCCCAGGCGCTGCGCGGGCACTTTGCATTTGTCGAGGACCGTCTCAACGCCCACGCCAGCAGCCCACAAGACATCTGGTTCAAGCGCTTCGTCGAGGGTGAACTGGTGGGCAACGCCTGGACGGAAGTCGGCACGGTGAAAATCGGCGACGTCGTTACTCGGGTTTCCCGGCAAGGCGATCAATGGGTGGTCAACGGCACCAAGTACTACAGCACCGGCAGTATCTTCGCCGACTGGATCGACGTGTATGCCCAGCGCGACGACAACGGCGCCGACGTGATTGCCGCCGTGCGCGTGCACCAGCCGGGCGTCAAGCAAAGCGATGACTGGGACGGTTTTGGCCAACGCACCACCGGCAGCGGCACGTCGCTGTTCGAGAATGCGTTGGTCGAGGCGGACAATCTCATCGACTTCTCTACTCGCTTCAAATACCAGACCGCGTTTTATCAACTGGTGTTGCTGGCCGTGCTGACCGGTGCCGGCCGCGCGGCGGTTCATGACATTACCGAGCAAGTGCGCAAACGCACGCGGGTCTTCAGCACCGGCAACGCCAGCGAAGTGAGCCAGGATGTGCAGGTGCAGCAAGTGGTCGGTAGGGCCTCGGCCCAGGTCTATGCCGCCCAAGCCACTGCCCTGCGAGCCGCGAGCGCCTCCCAACGCGCCTACGAAAGCCGCTTCAGTCAGAACGACGCGACCGAACACGCCGCCAACATCGCCGCCGAACTGGAATCGGCCCAGGCCCAGGTGGTTATTTCCGACCTGGTGCTACGTGCCACCAGCGAGCTGTTCAATGCCCTTGGTGCCTCGGCCACCAGCACCAGCAAGGCCCTCGACCGCCACTGGCGCAACGCCCGCACCGCCGCTTCGCACAATCCGCTGATCTACAAGGAGCGCATTATTGGTGATTGGGAAATCAACGGCACGGAACCGCCGTATGTCTGGCAGATTGGCGGGGGATCGAAACAACAGTGATTGGCGGGGGGCGTAGGTAGGCCGGTGGGCATATCCGTTACCGCAGCAATGGATATGCACACCCCCCTCAAATACGTGACTTCACGGTCTTCTTCATGCCGATGCGTCGTCGCATCTCAGCAGTAATACTCTGCCGAGTTGTCTTCAGCCCAGCCCAAGGCTCATGCCCAACTTCCGCCAGCCGCTCATGAACATTGCGCACATTCCAAAGATTCGCGCCCTTGAGTTCAGCCACTTCCTCGCGAAAAATCGGCACCGAAACCGGCAACCCTTCCCGAGTCCGGGCCGCGTAGGCACAGATGGTGGTGGCGCCCAACCCATTACGCAGATAATCGATGAAGATCCGCCCTACCCGGTTCTTCGGCCCGGACACTGCCGAGAAACGGTCCGGCAGCAGCTTGGCCATGTGACTGACAATCGCATGGCTGAACCCCTTGACCTCGTCCCAACCCAGTTTGCGCGTCAGCGGCACCACCACATGGATGCCCTTGCCACCGCTGGTCTTGAGAAACGCCTTGAGCCCCAGCTCATCGAGCACCGATAGCGTGAGCTGCGTCGCCTCGACCATGCTTTTCCAGGGCAAGGCCGGGTCCGGGTCAAGGTCGAGGACGAAGCGGTCAGGCTTGTCCAGATCGACCGAGGTGGCATTCCAGGTGTGCAGTTCCACCGTGCTCATCTGCACCGCGCCGATCAGCGCCTCGGCGTTGTTGATGATCATCACCGGCTGCCCGGTCAGTTCCTTGTCCAGACGGCTGATGCCGGGAATCGCCAGGCGCTCGGCGTTCTTCTGGAAGAACAGCTCCCCGGCGATGCCATCCGGCGCCCTGACCAAAGCCACCGGGCGATCCGCCAGTTCCGGCAGGATGAACTCGGCCACGCTGGCGTAGTACTCGGCCAGTTGCAGCTTGGTGGTGCCGCTGCTGGCATCAATGACCCGCTCCGGGTGGGTGATGCGGACCTTGCCGTCCATGGGCGATACCACGTCTGGTTCAGATTTGCCCCGGGTTTTCTTCGCTGCGGTGGTTTTTTTCACAGGCTTGGCCAGCTCCTGGGTGATGTCCTTGGCCGGCTTGTCGTCGCGCATGCCATGGAAGACCGCATGGCGCACCGAACCTTCCTTGGTCATCTCGGCAAAGGCCACTTCGGCCAACAGCGTCGGTTCGAGCCAGTGCACGCCCTTGGCTTCGTAACCGGTGGGCGGATTCACCACGGCGGCCTTTTTCGTCTCCAGGGGCAGCAGTTGCTGGTAGATGCTTCTAAGGTTGGTTTCGTTGAACCCGGTGCCGACCTTGCCGGCGTAGCGTAACTGGCCGCTGTCGGCATCATGCAGCCCCAGCAGCAAGGCACCGAAGGCGCTGCGAGCGCCCTTGGGCTCGCTGAAGCCCACCACCACGAACTCCTGGCGATTCTTGCACTTGAGCTTGATCCAGTCGTTGCTGCGCCTGGACACATAGGCACTGCCGATGCGCTTGCCGATCAACCCTTCCATCCGCATCTGGCAGGCGCTGTTGAGCAACGCTTCGGGGGTTTCCTCGAAAGCATCGGAAAACCGCAGCAAGGGGCTTTCGTTGGGCTCCAGCACTGCGGCCAAAGCCGCCCGGCGCTCTTGCACCGGAACTTTGCGCAAATCCATGCCGTTAAGGTAAGGCATGTCGAACAGGTAATAGGCGATCTTGCCGCTGCTGCCGGCCTCGAAGGCATTTTGCAAGGCCTGGAAGTCCGGCACGCCCTGGTCGTTGGCAACGACCATCTCGCCGTCTAGCCAGGCCGATTCCAAGCCCAGCGCAGCCAAGGCTTCGGCCTGTCTTGGCAATTTATGGGTCCAATCATGGCCGTTGCGGGTGAGCAGCTTTACATCGCCGCTTTCAATGCGCGCCATGACCCGGTAACCGTCGAACTTGATCTCATAGAGCCAATCGCCGTCGGGCGCGCTGTCCACCAGCGTTGCCAGTTCCGGCTTGAGGGTTTCCGGCAACGGCTCGGCGACCGCGCCGCTCAGGATGGTTTTCGAGGGGCGTTTCGGCGATTTCGGCTGGACGGCTTTTTCCGCTTGTTTCACCGCTTTGGCGGTAGCGGCCTTGCCGCGGCGCTTGGGCACGAGGGTGCGATCGCTGAGCACGCTGTCCGGTTCGGCCTGGACCACGTCGTATTCGCTCTCGGGGCGGGCGGCCTGGTCCTGATGCTTGATCAGGAACCACTGCTCCTGCTTGCCGGGCATGTGGGTGCGCACCAGGTTCCACAGGCCGCTGAGCTTTTCGCCTTGCAGTTCGAACTTGAGCCGGCCTTTTTCATAGGCCTCATGGGGATCATCCTGGGGAATCCAGACGCCCCGGTCCCAGACGATAACGTCACCGGCGCCGTAATGGCCCTCGGGAATGTTGCCTTCGAACGTGGCGTAATCCAGCGGATGGTCTTCGACATGCACCGCCAGGCGCTTGGCTTTCGGGTCCAGGGAGGGGCCCTTGGGCACCGCCCAACTCTTGAGCGCACCGTCCAGCTCCAGCCGAAAGTCGTAATGCAGCCGCGAAGCGTCGTGTTTTTGAATACAGAACTGCAAGGCATGGGCGCTTCTTGCCGATTTGCGCGAGCGCTTCGCCGCCGGCTCCGGGGTGGCGGCGAAGTCGCGCATGCGGTTGTAGTCGTCCAGGGTCTTGCGGCTCATGCACCACCTGCCACCTGTTGCAACGCCGGATCAGCGACCGGCAGCCCGGCGGTTTCCGCGAGTAATTGATCGACCACGCGGCACAAGGCCTGTTCGACGGAATCGCCCAGCAGCAGCCCCTGTTCGAAGAGGACGATTTGCCGGTCGGCGCTGGTGCCTTCCTGCACCATGCGGCGCACCTGCTTGAACACGTCCTGGACACCCAGCTCTGCTGCGGTCTCACCGAAGGTTTGCTCGGCCAGGGTCAGCCATTCACCGATCAGCATCGGCTGCTCCTGCCCCTCGACGATAAACTCCGCGAGAATCCCGTGACGCTTGGCCCGCCAGCGATTTTCCTTGAGGACCCACTGGGACATCTGGTTGTAGTGGGCGCCAGGCCGGCGCTGCGCCACGGCATGGGCCACCATCAGGCGAAACAGCGAGACCAGACAGAGAACGTCGTCGACCCGAGGACAGGCGTCACAAATGCGCAGTTCCAGCGTGGGGTAACGTGAGGAAGGCCGTATCACCCACCAGCAATCGCTGGGCTGGCGAATGGACCCGGTGCGCATGAGCATGTCGACGTAGCGGGCGAACGCCGACTCGTCTTCGAAAAATTCCGGCACACCCATGCGCGGCCATTCATCGCAGGCCACTTGTCGGTAGCTGCTGAAGCCACTGTAGCCGCCGTTCCAGAACGGCGATGAAGCGCTCAGGGCCAGGAACATCGGCAACCAGGGCAGGATCTCATTCATGACCCGCACCCGATCCTGGGTGGCCGGAACTTCCACATGGACATGCAGGCCCGACAGCACGCTGCGCCGCGCCACCCGCTGGTAATCATCGAACAGTTGCTGGAAATGCAGCTCGTCGGTTGGCTGCAGCACTTGGGTCGTCATCGGGTGTGAACCGGCGCTGAGCAGACCCAGGCCATACGGTGCCAACCGCTGGTTCAAGCCCGTACGCACCTGGCTCAGGTAGTCGGCGGCCTCGGACAGGCTGCGAAAGATGGGCGATGCCATCTCGACCTGGCACAGGAACATTTCATGGGCGAAATGCTTGCCCAGCTCGGCCTGGCACGCGGCGACAGCCTCCGCGGGTGGCTCACCCGGCATGCAACGGGTTTGCAGATCGGTGATGAAATACTCCTCTTCAATGCCGAATTTCATGCGCCTGTTCATCGATAATCCCTCCGATAGCCCCGCCGATACCTGCGCCAATGCGGGTTACAACCAACGCCACCACGGCGATCCTTTCCACGTCCTGATAACCCGGCGTCAGCAATTCCTCACCAAACACGTCCGGGTCCAATTCCTTGTAGGTCCAGCCGAAATCCGCCGAGTCACGCCATCGGCCCAGCGCTTCCAGGAACGGGTCGCGCCCATCCACCATCGCCACGCCGGTGTAGAGCACCAGCGAGCCGCCCGGTGTGAGCCGGGGCAAGGCCTGTTCGACGATGCGCAACGACAGCCCCGCGCCCAGCGCGCCGCCGCCATGGCGATAGGCGCGCTCGGATGGATCAGCCATGTACGGCGGGTTGGCGACGATCAGGTCAAAGTTGCCTGGCACGTCCTGCAGCACGTCGCTACGAGCGACCTCGACATTGCCCACCTCGGCCAGCGCGGCGTTCACAGCACTCAGGCGCAAGGCTTGCGGGTTGATGTCCACCGCCAGCACTTGCGCTTCACGCCGGGCGCGGGCAATCACGATCGCACCGACGCCGGCGCCACAACCGATGTCCACGGCGCGATGCACCGCCGTGAAGTTCTGTTGCAGATGAGTATGGATCAGTTGGGCGAAGCGGTAGCTGTCAGGGCCGAAAAACACCGCATCGGAGGCCTGGGTGGGGAACTGCGAATGCGCGAACAACAAGCCATCCAGGCTCGACCAGCGCACCCGGCTGCGCAGCAGGCCGTCGTGTGCTTCCAGCACTTGGGCTTCTTGCAGTTGCCGCTGTTCATCGGCGCTGATCAGTCCCGGCGCAAACGGCCGCGACCAGCCAAACACGTCCCGCAAGGTCTTGGAGCGTTCATTGTCGGGCCGCTGGTTGACCCGCTCGTGGGTCAACGGCGTCGGGGTAATGAAACGGTAGCCGTCGGCTTGCAGGCGCCGGCCCAGTTGCAACAGCGCAAGGTCCGTCTCGCACAGGCGTTCTTCCTCATTCATGCAGGGCTCCCTAGCGAAGTACGGATTTGAGTTCGATGAAGCGGCGAGTCGCCAACAGCCCGGCCGGATGGCTATGGCAACGGGCACAGAGCCAGGGCATCAGAACCTGCATCTGCGCGTCGGGCGTGCGGCCTTGCAGTGCCTGTTGCAGGCTTTGCACATCGGGATCATCCATCGGCGTTGTGGGCTCGCACGCCGCACCCGGACCACGCCGGGCGCCGGACTTCGTGCCCTGGTCCAGCCAGTCACCGGCAATCCAATCGTGCAGCAGCTGCTTTTCGTAGGGGCTGAACACGCCGAACATGGCCGCACCGGCCCCGTCGATCAGCGCCCAGAAGCGGCTGCTCTGCGGGTCTTCATGGCGTTTGATCCAACCTTTGTTCTGCATTGCCGCCAAGAACCCTTCCAACTGGCCTGGCACCGCAAGCCACTGGTTGACGGTCTTGCCTTCGAACTTGCAGTAATCGGAATGCATGTGCTGGCCGAACGGGCGTTTGCGTTCGAGCATGTCCAGCACTTCGCGCTCCAGGTCGAACGAGGCGATGATATCCCGGCTGCCCTGCCCCAGGTCCTTGAGGCGATAGCCCAATGTGACCCGGTGCCAGAAAGCTTCACGGTCCGCTTCCATCGGTATCAATTGCAGCAATGCCTGCACGGCCTTATGGGCGTGGCCAGTGCTGGCGTTGTCGATGGTGACGTGAAGGGTGAAATAGTAGGGATCGATGTCCAGTTCGCTCAGCTCATAGGCGCTGATCAACAGATGCAAGGGCAATTGTTCATAGCCCAGGTTGTAGCCGATGACCTCCGGCAGGTATTCGTCACCGGCATAACCCAAGGCCAGTTGCACGGCACCTTGCAGATAAAGGTCATCGTCGATGTCCGGGGCATCCGACAGGTCGTGTTCGGCGAGCAATTTGCGATAGAGCACCACATGGTTTTGCCCGGGATGACCGTCCCCCAGTTCTTCCAGGTAGGTGCACAGCAACCCTTCGAAACGGTGGTCGTGCCAGTGCTTGACCACGCCATACAGCCAGGCGCCGTCGACCCGTTTGGTCGGCGCCACCGCCTGCAGGAAGTACAGGGCGTGGGCCCTGCCGCTGAAGAATTCCCGCGCACCGCCATTTTTGCGCCGCTCCAGGTAGTCAGCGTATTGCCGGGCCACACCGGCGCTGTGCTGCTCGACCCAGGCCTGCAGCGCCATGGGGTCATCGGGCACCTCCTGGGGGAGCGTCGCAGCCTTTGCGATGCATTGCTGGAGGAACGCTTGGGCGACGGCTTGCTTGTCGGCGTCGTCGGGGCCCTGGAACAGTCGCTCATAGCATTGGCGCACGTGTCCGTTATGGGTGACAGCCTGGACGGTGGCCGGCCGGGATTGAAGGGGTGTCAGCGCAGTCATAAGGGCCTCTTGGGTTCTCGGCGGACGCTGAATCAGAACGTCTCTTCTGTTGCAGAGCGCCGGCAACGGCGAAAAATTCCGTTGGGTTGAAAGGCAGGCGGATAAACGGGTTGTCCGTTCACGAGGGGAACCCTCGTTTCGTTCCAGCCCTCGAATGAGTGACAAGTGCGCCAATACCAGCAAGTGAACACCCTTGTGGCGAGGGGATTTATCTGTGGGAGCAAGGCTTGCCCGCGATAAAAACAACGCGGTCTCTCTGGAACCGAGGCTCCTGCATCGCGAGCAAGCTTTGCTCCCACAGCAGGGCGGTGCGACGTTTCGCTAAATCCCCTCGCCACAGAATTGTGCTTGGCGGTCCTACAGGGTGTTGTAACTGGCTCCCTTGCTATCCAAGGAGCAACGATGACTTTCACGGTATGGGTAGCGGTGCTCGGTGCGGTGTTGCTGACCCTGGCCCTGACCTCCTCCTATCTGCGCTGGATGCCGGTCACCACCTCGGCGATGTGCCTGGTGCTGGGCGTTGCCATCGGGCCGATGGGGTTGGACGTGCTGAAGCTGGACATCAGCGACTCGTCGGTCTGGATGGAACACCTCACGGAGGTCGCGGTGGTGTTTTCGTTGTTCGTCAGCGGCCTCAAGTTGCGTTTGCCCCTCAAGAACCGTACCTGGCGCGTGGCCTTTGGGCTGGCCGGACCGGTGATGATCCTGAGCATCGCCGGCCTGTGCCTGGCATTGCATTATCTGTTCGGCCTCAGTTGGGGCGTGTCGATGCTGATCGGCGCGATATTGGCCCCCACCGATCCGGTATTGGCGGCGTTGGTGCAGGTCAACGATGCGCGGGATGACGACCGGGTGCGTTTCGGCCTGTCGGGCGAAGCGGGACTGAACGACGGCACCGCGTTTCCCTTTGTGATCCTCGGCCTGTTGATGCTGCGCGACGACGGCAGCGGTTTTCTCGGCGAATGGCTGCTGCGTAACGTCCTCTGGGCGGTGCCGGCCGGTTTGCTGGTTGGCTACTGGATGGGCCGCGGGATTGGCAAGCTGACCTTGTCGATGCGCATCAGGAATGCCGACAGCACGCTGTCGCCCAATGACTACCTGGCCCTGGCGCTGATTGCCCTGGCTTACGTCGTGGCCGAATGGATCCAGGGCTACGGTTTTCTCTCAGTGTTCGCCGCCGGCCTGGGGCTGCGCCAGGCTGAGGTCAAGTCCACCGACGAAGCGGCGCTGCCGGCAGAACACCTGGTGCAACCGGTGGTGGGCCACGAAACCGTCGAGCCCCAGCAGGCTGTCCTGGGCGATACCGAGTCGCTGGATGATGGTCAATTGGCCGCTGGAGTCATGATGAGCGACATGCTCGCGTTCGGCAGCCTGGTGGAGCGGTCGATGGAAGTGTTCCTGGTGACCCTGCTCGGCGTGGTGTTGGCCAACCATTGGGACTGGCGGGCCTTGGCGATCGGTGCACTGCTGTTTGCCGTCATCCGCCCGTTGAGTGTGCTGGCGTTACCCTGGGGGCGGCTGCTCGACGGACCGCAACGGCTACTGATCGGCTGGTTTGGCATCCGCGGGATCGGCAGTCTGTTTTATCTGTTTTTCGCCTTGAACCATGACCTGCAGCCGGAGGTGGCGCAACTGTGCATCAACCTCACCCTGTCAGTGGTGGCCTTGAGTATTTTGGTCCATGGTGTCACGACCCAACCCACCCTGACATGGTATGAGCGCCATAAGCAATCGGGCTGAGGCAAGTGCGTCTCAACCACCAGGATCGCCCATCTGGATATAGACCGAATACACCCCCAGCAACACCCAGAAGGTGGCGAAGATCCATGGCGTACGCACCGAGAACAGCAACGATTTACGGTAGCCCTTGTGCGTCGACTCCCGTTCGCTGAACAGCGGTGACTCGTCGTAGGCCAGGCCCATCAAGGGTTCGGCGCGCAATAACTCGCTCTGTTTGAAATGCCAGTGATCGATGATCTCGTAGGCCGCTCGAATGCCCGGCCAGGCATTGAGCGAGCTCAAGAAGCCCAGCAAGGCCAGGAATGGCGGCACGATCAACGTGAACAACTTGCCCCACTCCGGGTTCAGGTTGGCCATGCACGAAGCAAAAGCAATCACCAGGAAGGATTGGGCGGCGAGGTAAGCATCGGTTCGGTTGGCCAGGATGCTGGTTTCGTACTGGATTTCCCGGCGATAGAAATCCAGTCGTTCCTTGGGCGAGCCGAACAGTTTGGCGTTGTGTTCCGTCAGTTCTTCTTCCGGGGTTGGCCCGGTGAGTATTCTGGGCATTGCGCAGGCGGTGCCTTGGTGATGATTCGGACTCATTAGAAGAACCCGGCGCGCGGCAAGTTCAAGCCAATGGATCGCAGGCGCATCAGACCTTCGAGGAAACGCGCCCATGTCGCGAGCGCTTCGCACTGGTGCGCCAACCCGGTCGAGCGGGAGCAAGCTCCCTCGCCACGGGGGAAAACATTGCATTCCTGACTATTTCATCGTCTGCCCAATGATCTGCACCAGGTCTATCTGCTTGAACGGCTTGATCAACCGAGGCAATTGCGTGGCGAAACCTTCCAGGCGTTCGGCATAACCGGTGGCCAGGATGATAGGCAGGGTCGGTTGGCGGTCGCGCAACAGTTTCGCCAACTGCGCACCGTCCATCTGCGGCATGGCCATGTCGGTGATTACCAGGTCAATGTCCGGGTTGATCTCATACAGCTCCAGTGCCTGGGCGCCCGATGGCGCGCTAAGGACCCGGTGCCCGAGGTCTTCGATGAGCAGGCGCGTGCTGGTGAGCACCAGGCTGTCATCGTCGACCACCAGCACTTTCAACTCGTCAACTGGCGGCGTTGTTTCCTGGATCGACGCTTTGCCCGGTGCCGGGTTGTCGGCCACGGGTAGCCACAACTGCGCGGTGGTACCGACACCTTTCTGGCTGCTGAGCATCAAGCGGCCACCCAGCTGCTCCGCCAGTCCATGCACCATGGACAACCCAAGGCCCGTGCCCTTGCCGACCCCCTTGGTGGTGAAGAACGGGTCCACGGCCGAGGCCAGCGTGGCTTCATCCATGCCCTCGCCTTCATCGGTAATCGCCAGGCAAATGTAGCGCCCGGGGGCCATCGGCTTGTCCGGGGCCGCATCAGACCCTTGCCGCTCATCGGCGGTAATCATGAGCTGGCCGCCATGGGGCATGGCGTCCCGGGCATTGGTCGCCAGGTTGAGAATCGCCAGTTCCAGCTGGTTGACATCGGCCAGCACCGGCGACAGTGCCTCGGCGAAACGGGTCTGGACGTGTATCGACGGGCCCAGGGAGCTTTGCAGCAGGCCGCTGATACCCTTCACCAGGGCCGACAGCTCGACCGATTCGTAGGTCAGCTTCTGCCGACGGGCAAACGCCAGCATGCGTTGGGTCAGCGAAACACCGCGCAGCGCGCCCTGGGTCGCGTTGTCCAGCAACTGAGTGAGTTTCGGCTCGTTGGGCATGCGCTTGCGCACGATCTCCAGATTGCCAAGGATGACCGTCAACAGGTTATTGAAATCATGGGCGATGCCGCCGGTGAGCTGGCCAATGGCTTGCAGTTTCTGAGATTGGAACAGTGCCTCACGGGCCTGCTCGAGGGCCTGCTGGGCCTGGGTGACATCGGTAATGTCGCGGGTGATCTTGGCAAAGCCCAACAGCATGCCAGTGTCGCTGCGGATCGCGTCAATGACGACGTGGGCCATGAAGCGCGTGCCATCCTTGCGCATGCGCCAGCCCTTCTTCTCGAAACGCCCTTCGCTGGCGGCGATGCTCAACGCGCGTTGTGGTTCGCCGGTATCGCGATCTTCAGGGGTGTAGAACATCGAGAAATGCTGGCCGATGGCTTCCGCCGGAAGATAACCCTTGATCCGCTGCGCCCCCAGGTTCCAGTTGGTGACCTGGCCTTGCGGGTCAAGCATGTAGATGGCGTAATCGGTGACGCTTTGCACCAACAGGCGGAACTGCTGCTCGCTTTGCTTGAGGGTTTCCTCGGCCATTTTGCGATCGGTCAGGTCGCGGGTGATCTTGGCGAAACCAAGCAAGGTGCCGCTCTGGCTGTCGATGATCGGATCGATCACCACATGGGACCAGAACAGCGTGCCGTCCTTGCGCACCCGCCAACCCTCGCCTTCAAAGCGCCCCTCATGCACGGCCGTGTCCAGCGCCCGTTGCGGCAGGCCCGCGGCGCGATCCTGATCGGTGTAGAAACGGGAGAAATGCTGGCCGAGGATCTCGGCTTCCTCGTAGCCCTTGAAACGCCTGGCGCCGGAGTTCCAACTGGTGATGATGCCCGATGGGTCGGTCATGTAGATGGCGTAGTCGACCACCGCGTCGATGAGCAGGCGAAAGCGCTGTTCCTCGTTCATGAGTGGGATCTTGGGGGCGTTCTCAAGCATCTGGCCGGGGCATCCGTATGGACTTTTTTCGGAGTATGGAACAAGTCTGGTGCCAGGAAAAATTATTGAGCGCTGGCAAGGTGTAAGCCGATGTCCAGCCTACTTCGTTTGTGGGAGCGGGCTTGCTCGCGAAAGCGGTGGGTCAGTCCACATTGATGCCGGATGCACCGACGCATTCGCGAGCAAGCCCGCTCCCACAGGGAAATTTGTGTGTTTCCTGAGTGACAGACCACCAGCGCGGCAACAAGTGCTGCACCCTCGCCTCGCCAAATCGGTCGTCGATCAGCATCACCACCCCGCGATCCTGCTGGGTGCGGATCACGCGACCGGCCGCCTGCACGACTTTTTGCAGGCCGGGATACAGGTACGTGTAGTCGTAGCCATCACCGAAAATCGCGGCCATGCGTTGTTTCATCTGCTCATTGACCGGGTTGAACTGCGCCAGCCCCAGGGTAGCGATGAACGCGCCGATCAGGCGTGAACCCGGCAAATCGATGCCCTCGCCGAACGCACCGCCCAGCACCGCAAAGCCAATGCCTTGGCTGTGCTCCATGAACCGCTCGAGAAACGCCTGCCGGGGGGCTTCGCCCATGCCGCGCGATTGCGTCCAGAGCGCAATTTGCGGGTACCGCTCGGCAAACAGCCCAGCCACTTGCTGCAAGTAATCGAAGCTGCTGAAAAAAGCCAGGTAATTGCCTGGGCGCTCGCGGAACTGGCGAGCCATCAACGCGGCAATCGGCTCCAGGGACGCCTGGCGATGGGCAAAACGGGTGGAAATGCGGCTGACCACCTGCACGTCCAGTTGTTCGGCCTTGAACGGCGATTCCACGTCGATCCACACCGTGTCGCCCGGCGTCCCCAACAAGTCTGCGTAGTAATGCCGAGGGCTCAGGGTCGCCGAGAACAGCACGGTGCTGCGCGCGGCGGTCAGCCTGGGCCGCAGGAACGCGGCCGGCACCACGTTGCGCAGGCACAGCGTAGACAGGCTGCGCTGGCGGCCAAGCTCGCGCTTGTGGATGTCGAACAGAAAGTGCTCGTCGAAGGTTTCCGCCACCCGGCCAAACTGCAACGCGTCGAAGTAAAACGCCTGCAATCCACTGTCCAGGCCTTGGGGGTGATCGTTGAGGTAATCGCCGATAGCCGTGGTACAGGTGGCCAGGGCCTGGAGCAGTTTTTCCGGCAGTTTTTCATAGGCCTGATAGGCCGCCACCTGGGACGTGTGCAAGGCGTTCCACTGGCGATTGACCCTATCCAGGGATTTCTTCAGTGGTTCGGGGGCGGTTTTGCGTACGCTGCTCAACGTGGCCTGGTCGAGGGTCGCGCTATACATCTGCCGCCCGCGCTCCACCAGGTTATGGGCTTCATCCACCAAGGTCGCGACAGTCCAGCCGTTGGCCTGGGCCAGGCCGAAGAGCAACGCGCTGAAGTCGAAGTAATAGTTGTAGTCGGCCACCACCACGTCGGCCCAGCGGGCCATTTCCTGGCTGAGGTAATACGGGCAGACCTCGTGGGCCAGCGCAATCTCGCGCAACGCCGCCTGGTCGAGCAAGGTGACCTGGCTCGCCGCCGCCCGGGCGTCCGGCAAACGGTCGTAGAAACCACGGGCCAGCGGGCAGGATTCGCCATGGCAGGCTTTGTCCGGGTGTTCGCAGGCCTTGTCCCGGGCGATCATTTCCAGCACCCGCAATGGCATCGACGGTGCGCTGCGGGTGATCACGCGCGCCGCATCCAGGGCCAGCTTGCGCCCCGGGGTTTTGGCCGTGAGGAAGTACACCTTGTCCAGTTGCTGCGGTGCCAGGGCCTTGAGCAGCGGGAACAGCGTACCAACGGTCTTGCCGATGCCCGTGGGCGCCTGGGCCATCAGGCAGCGGCCAGTGCTGACGGCCTTGAACACTGATTCGGCCAAGTGCCGTTGCCCCGGCCTGAAACCCGCATGGGGAAATACCAGCGATTGCGCGCCGAGGTTGCGCGCCTGTCGATGGGCCATTTCCTGTTCGGCCCAGGCCAGGAACAACGCGCATTGCGCTTCGAAGAAGGCTTGCAACTGCGCCGCTTCGAAACGTTGGGTGATGCGGGTTTCCTTTTCGCTGACGATGTCGAAATACACCAGGGCCACGTCGATGTGCGGCAACTGCAGTTTCTGGCACATCAGCCAGCCATAGATTTTCGCCTGGGCCCAATGCAGCTGGCGATGGTTGGCCGGTTGTTTGCTCAGGTCGCCGCGGTAGGTTTTCACTTCGTCAAGGCACTGGCGGGCCGGGTCGTAACCATCGGCCCGGCCTTTCACTGTCAGGGCCTGGTAATGACCTTCGAGGGCCACCTCGGCCTGATAACCCTCTCTGCGCCGCGAGGCGACGGTACGATGGCCAGCAATGCCTTCCAGGGCCGTGGGCGACGGCGTGAAGCGCAGGTCAAGATCACCCACCTTGGCGGTGAACTCACACAACGCCCGTACGGCGATGCTGTAGCTGGGTGCCGGGGTCATGCGCCCCCATCGCGAGCAAGCTCGCTCCCACAGGTGATCTGTGGTGACTCATCCCCTGTGGGAGCAAGCTCACTTACACAGGTGTTCTGTAGTGGCTCGCCCACTGTGGGAGCGAGCTCGCTCGCGATGGCTGACTCTGCCCATTGCACATAACAAACGGCAACGGGCATCTGGTGTTCATGGCAGAACTCCAGCCAGCGCAGTTGGTTGTCTTGCAGGCGATCACCGGGGCCTTTGACTTCGATCATGCGGTAGGTCTTGTGCTGCGGCCAGAACTGGATCAGGTCCGGCATGCCGGCGCGATTGGCCTTGATGTCCAGCAGCAGACGGTCAAACCAGTGCTTGAGATGCGCGGCCGGCAGGCAATCGAGGGCTTGTTCCAGCAAGGGCTCGGACAGCGCGCCCCAGAATACGAAAGGCGACTGCACACCCCATTTTTCGGCGTAGCGACGGCCGATGGTCTGCCGATAGCGGCCATCGTCCAACTCTGCCAGGCAAGCGGCGAACAGCTCGGCGCGACGGGCGTGGAAATCCTCGTTGAGCAGGTCCACCGGCCCGCGCTGGAACGGGTGGAAAAACGCGCCCGGCAACGGCGCGAAAATCGCCGGCCAGCACAGCAGGCCGAACAGCGAATTGATCAGGCTGTTCTCGACGTAATGCACTGGCGCGGTTTCGTCGTGCAGGTGGGCCTGGACGTGGTACTCCACCGATAAGGCCGGATCGACGCGCGGCAGGTGCAGCTCCAGGCGTTCCACTTCCCGGGCCATGGCCCGTGGCACTGGCGGGCCGCCCAACTTGCGCCGCAGACGGGGCACGATCCGCAGCAAGGCCTGGGTTTCGGCGGCACTTTGCGGTGCCTGCGCCGCCGCCTCGCCCAGTTCGAGGGCCAGGGTGTATTCGCCGATGCGCTCCAGTACCCGGACCATCCGCAACCGCGCGCCCGGGTAGGTGCAATCGCGATAGATGCCCAAGGCCAAGGCCAAGTCGCCGATGCGTTCGCCGTGCTGGCCGATCAGGAACAACAACTTGGCCCGGCGCCGCTCCAGCCACGGACTGTCCAGGGACAGCTCGTTGACCTGGGCGACGATCTCTTCCAGGGGCTCGCCGGCTTCGAAGCGTTGCTGGCAGTCGTGCAGGAACACGCAGGCATCGACGTCTTCGCGGCTGCGCAAGCCCCGTGACTCGGCGCTGAACTCGACGGTTTCGTAGGTGAAGATGCCCAGGTCCGCCAGGACAAACTCCGACCAATCCTGGTAAAGGTTGCCGAAGAACATCAACCGCAGCCGGTCGCACAGATTCATGATCGTCAGGCTGTACAGCCGGTCGGCAAGCTGCGGGCACCAGACATCGAACGGCTGGGGCTGGTTGAGGCGTTCGTCCAAGGCCTGGAGCCATTCGGTCTTTTTCGCCTTGGGGTGTTCGATCAGATGGCCCAGGCACAGGAGGATTTCCGGCTTGAGCAGCACCTCGAACAGCTCGACGAGCCCGATGGGGGCCTGCTCCTCGACCCACCCCAGCGCCAGCAGTGGCGCGACGGCGGCGCCGATGTCGCCAATTTCCGGGTAATGCAGCTTGCTATGACGAAACCGTAGCCCCTTGCGCATCACCATCCGCACCAGCAAGCCCTGGGCGCCACGCGGCAGCGCGGCGAAGTGCTCGATGAAGCGCTGCTCTTCAGTGCTGAGCACATCGGCATACCGCTGCGTCAACCAAGCGAGCACCTGCTGGAAGTTGTTCAGGTAGTAAAACGGATCGTCGAGAGAACGGGCTGCCACGGAAAGAAACGCCAAGGGAATCGGGATACTGGTTATGCATACAGATAACAGCTGTAAACCAGCCAGGCAACAGCAAAAGATGAACGGTCTCCTATATTTAAGGTGAAATCCTTCAGCTAGCGATGAACTTTCCTACGGCAAGCGAGACCAATGGCGGTTAGCTAATGTGATGGCGCGGTCGAATCAGTTGCTCCGTGTCCTTTTGATTGAGAGGTTATGGTTATGAACATCAGGTTTCTGGGCCTGCCCATGGTCGCCGTGGCATTTCTGGCGCTGGCTGGCTGCGCGTCGCCCACTGTAGTGACCTTGCAGAACGGTACCCAGTATTTGACCAAGGACACCCCCAATACTCGCACCGTCGATGGTTTCTACGAGTTCGAGGATATTTCCGGGAGGAAAGTCCGGGTCCGCGCCGATGATGTGGCAACCATTCGCAAGGAAGACTGACTACCAGTGATTCGCCTGCAGCACCGCCATCGCGAGCAGGCTCGCTCCCACAAAGGTTTGGTGGTGAACACAAATCCTGCATACACCTTTGAACTACTGTGGGAGCGGGCTTGCTCGCGAAGGGGCCTGTACATTCAACATCAATGCAAGCTGACCCACCGCTTTCGCGAGCAAGCCCGCTCCCACAGAGATTCGATGGTGAATACAAATACTGCATACACCCGAGTTCCACTGTGGGAGCGAGCCTGCTCGCGATAGCGATATCAGGCGAACACAATCCCCTCGCCGCCCACCTGAGCGAGTCCAACGCCCACCAGCGTCACGGAACTGTCGCCGACCTTGAGCAGCGTGTCATTGCCCACTTGTGACAGGTACTGGCTGTAGTCATCACCTGCCCCGGCGCCCGGCACGCCGAGGAACACCAGCTTGTCCCCCGCGTCGTAGCCGCTGATCCGGTCCTGGCCGAAGGTGCCGTTGAAGAGGAAGGTGTCACTGCCGCCCCCCGCTTGCATCTGGTCATTGCCCGCCCCACCGACAAAGGTGTCGTTACCCGCGCCGCCCACCAACACATCGTTGCCGTCCTGGCCGAACAGCCAGTCCCCCTTCGCCCCCGCCACCAGGGTGTCGTTGGCCGCGCTGCCCTTGATCGAGGAGGCATACGCCGTCAGGTTGGCGCCGGCCACCAGGCCATTGGCGGTGACACTGTGGCTCACCTCATCCTTGAGCAGCCCCCAGAACAACCCAGGCTCCTTACTGACCAAGGTGCCAATGTCGCGGGTGATGCTGATCACGCCATGGGCGTCGCGCATATACAGCGTTCCGGCCCCGTCGTGGGCGAAACTGAAATCCTTCACCGACTGCTGCAGTTGCAGGCTGTTGTTGCCCTGCCCACCCAATATCACGTTGTAGCCACCGCCATCGCGAAAGGTGTCATTGCCCGCGCGGCCCTCCAGGTAGTCGTTGCCCTGGCCGCCCTGGATCAGGTCATTGCTGTCGCTGCCGATGATGAACGTGCTGCCGGTGTGGGTTTCGGCATTGCGATTGAGGTCCTGCACCCAGGTATTGGCGCGCGCAGGGTCAGACAGGTTGGCGACGATGATGGTGGAGTCTTTTTCGGTGAGGTCGTAGAACGCCGACCCCATGATCCGGCCCATGCCATCGCCATAGCCGGTAGGCAGGTGGGAAATCCAGGTGGGGATGTTGAGGATGGAAAACGGCAACACGTTCCATGCCGTCGAAGCGTAGTGGTCATTGAAGCTGACGATGTTGTTGGTGGCCGATTCCTGTTGCCCATCGTGCACGCCCAGCGACGCGAGGTTGAACGTCGAGCCGTCCAGGGCGCGGAACACCGGATCGTTCTCGTAACCGATGTTCAAGACCTTGTCGGTACTGCTCTGGGTTGGCGAGGCGTAGGCGATGTAGTTGGCATCGGCGTAGAACCCCGACCATTGGCTGGCGCTCAAGTCCGCCAGGCTGTTGACCGCCAACCCGCCCAGGCTGTGGCCGCTGACCAGCACGTCGCTGCCCGTCAGGCCATGGGCCTGGGCAAACTTCGCGACGTCCCCCAGCAGGTTGCCAAAGGCTTCGCCGGCGTAGTTTTTCGCGTAGCCCTTGGGCCCCAGCGCGGCCATCAGGTCGTTGATCACGTCACCGATGGAATCGCCAATCAGGTTTTCCCGAGGCCCGCTGGTGCCGCGAAACGACACACCGATTTCCTGCAAGTGCCCCACGGCGTCGTACTTGCCGAGGATCTCGACCTGCGCGGTGGTGTAGCCGGCTTTTTCACCAAAAAATGTCCCGCGATCATCCACCTTGCCGGCGTAGCCCAGTTGCGTGGCGCTGATGGGTGTCCAGCCAGCCTTCTGCACCGCCTCCAGGGCCAGTTTTTCCGAGTCGGGGTTCCACGGCACGCCGGGAATCACCCCTTGGGAATCGGTGCTCCCCAGCACCGCGGTGACCAGGGTCGCCGGCAGCCCGGCACCGAAGCCGTTGTGCTGGTACCCGGCGGCAAAACCGTTGTCGAGGTTGTGGTAGGAATACTGCATGATCGCCATTGCGTCGCTGACCAGAGCCTTGGATTCGACGGTGCCGAGGTTCTTGTAGTCGTAGATACCCATGGTTGTTGCCCTCTTTTGTTGTTGGAATCCCCTCGCCACAACGGCATCCGCGCGGTCATTGAATACCTGCCCGGGACACAAACGCCTCATCCACCTTCGCCAGGTCCTGCGGGCCGAGGGTGCCGGCGTAGTAATGCAGCTTGGTCCAGGCCATGAGGTAGTCGTAACGGGCCTGGGCCAGGTCGCGGCGGGTGGTGTAGAGCTGTTGCTCGGCATTGAGCGCATCGAGGTTGACCCGCTCGCCGCCAAGGATGCTTTGCCGGGTCGAGACCACCAGCGCTTCGGCGGAGCTCAGGGCCTTCTGATAAGCCCGCAGTTTGTTCACCCCCGACACGCAAGCGCTGAACTGGCGGCGCAGTTCGATCAGCGTCTCGCGGGTCTTGGCATCCAGCTCGTATTCGGCCTGTTCCATATGGCGGTTGGCCTGGCGGGTCGACGCCGAGACCCCACCACCGGCGTACAGCGGCACACTGACTTCCAGGCCGATGGTGTTGGTGTCGTAGCGTTGGTTATAGGTGTTGCCACTTTCCGATTCGTTCTGGCGCATCGTTGCGTAGGCACTGACCTTGGGCAGGTGCCCGGCGCGGTTGCGCTCCACCTCGAAACGCGCCACGTCCACGGCTTGGCGCTGGGACGCCAGGTTGGGGTTATTGCTCACCGCCAGCTCGTGCCAGGTGTCGAAACTGGCCGGCTGCAAGGCAAAGGTTTGGAAGGTGTCGTGCAGCGGCGCCAGGTCGCCGATATCCAGGGCCGGAACGCCAATCAGCGAGCCCAGCTCACGCAAGGCGGCGTCCTGCTCATCGCGCGCCTCGATCTCTTCGGCGATTGCCAGTTCATAGCGCGCCTGCGCCTCGAGGATATCGGTGCGCGTCCCTTCGCCCTGGCGAAACAGATGCTCGTTCTGCTGGAACTGCTGCTCGAACGCCTTTTTCTTGGCCTGGGCAATGTCGATCTGGTCCTGGGCGAACAACGCCTGGGTGTAATGACTCAGCACCCGCACCAACAACTCCTGGCTCTTGCCACGAAAACTTTCGTCAGCGAACAACGCCTGGGCGACGCCCTTTCGATAGGCGGCGTAAGCCTCGTAGTCCAGCAGCGGTTGTTGCAGCGTCAGGCTGGAGCCGTAGCTGCTGTAGTTGCGATCGTCATGCTGGCTGGCGCCACGGTCATTGAGGTACGTGACCTTGGATTGGTTGCGGCCCTTGTTGTAGCTGTAGCCCAGGTGCGGCAACAGCCCGGCGCGGCCAATGGCGCGGTTCTCCAGGCCCGCATCGCGCGCCTTGATCGCGCCCAGGTAGACCGGGTCATTGCGCAGGGCCTGCTCGTAGAACTCGAAGGGCCCCATGGCCCAGGCGTTGTTGCACACGGAAACGGCCAGCACGGCCAGCCAATAGAAACGCTTCATCGCGTCGGACATCCTTATTCTTCGGTCAACGCAGAGCCGGCTCGGTCGAGCAGCGGTTTGAACAGGTAGTTGAGCAATGAGCGCTCGCCCGTGCGCACGAACATCTCGGCCGGCATGCCGGGCTTGATCACCAGGCCGTTGAGCTTGTCCATCGCCACGTCGCTGACGCTGCTGCGCAGGACGTAATACGGCGCGCCGGTCTTCTCATCGAGCATCTGGTCGGCAGAAATCAAGCTGACTTCCCCCGGCACCCTCGGCGTGCGGTTCTGGTTGAAGGCGGTAAACAGGATGTCCACCGGCAAATGCGGGCCGACCTTGTCGATCAGGTGCACCGGCAAATGCCCTTCCACTTCCAACCGCGTGCCCTGGGGGACGATTTCCAGCAAGGTGTCGCCCTGGCGCACCACCGCGCCCTCGGTGTGCACCCCCAGGTTGACGGCGATGCCGTCGGCGGTGGCGAGGATTTCGCTGTGTTGCAGCTCGAAGCCGGCGGATTTCAGTTGCTGTTGCAGGGTTTCACTCTTGAGCTGGGCGTCGGCCAACTGGCTACGCACTTCTTTCTGGTATTCCTCGTGATGCTGCTGCAGCTTCAGCCGCGACTCGACGATCCCCTGCTCCACCCGCCCGCTTTCGCCGCTGTTCTGCGCCAGTTCCTGCTGTACTTGCGACAGTTGGCGTTGATAGTCCAGCAGGCGGTTGCGCGGGATGTAGCCGTTGTCGGCCAAGGGTTGCAGGTTGCCCAGTTGCAGGCGCAGGGATTCGGCCTGGGCGGTCAGGTCGCTGCGGGCCCGGCGCATGCCCGCCAATTGCGCCGCGGCGCCCTCGATGCTGGCGCGCAACGCCGCCTGCTCCCGGGCGAAGGCTTCGCGGCGGCTGCTGAACAGTTGCCGCTGGCCTTCAAGCACCAGGGCCAGGCGTGGATCGGGATCGCGACTCAGCTCAGCCGGAAAACTCACCTGCAACAGGTTGTCCCGCTCGCTTTGCCAGCGCGCCAGGCTCGCCCAGGTCATTCGGTACTGCGCCTGCAGCGATTGCACATCGGCGGCGGCCTGGGTCTGGTCCAGGCGAAACAGCGGCTGGCCCTGCTTCACCGCTTCGCCTTCGCGCACCAGGATCCGGCTGACCACGCCGGCGCTCATCGATTGCACCGCCTTGCGCTTGCCTGAAACCACCACGGTGCCTTGCACGGGGATGCCTTGGTCCAGCGGCGCGAGGCTGGCCCAGGTGAAAAAACTGCCCGCGCCAATGAGCGCCAATGCCCAGCCCATGCGGGTGAAGAAACGGGCATCGCGCTCCGGCTGCTCAACGTCCTGAGAATGTTCGAGATTCATGTCGCGCTCCTTGCTCATGCACCGGCGGGTTTGCTGGCGACCTGGTACTGGCGACTCATGCTCAGTCCGTTGGGGGCCGCCTGGGGACTGTTCGGCGGTGAGCTGCGCGGCGCGTTGTCCTGTGAGCCCGACTGGCCGGACAGCGCCCGCAGCACTTGCTGGCTTGGGCCGAAGGCTTGTAGCCGGCCTTCGTCGAGCACCAGTAACTTGTCGGCCTGGGCCAGTGCCGAGGAGCGATGGGTGACCAGCACGACACTGCTGCCCTGGGCCTTCATCTGCGCGATGGCACTGGCGAGCGCCGCTTCGCCAACCGTGTCGAGGTTGGAGTTGGGTTCGTCGAGCACCACCAGGCTCGGCCGGTCGTACATCGCCCGGGCCAGCGCAACCCGTTGTTTCTGCCCGCCGGACAAACCACCGCCGTCCTCCCCCAGCACCGTGTCATAGCCTTGGGGCAGGCGCAGGATCAGCTCATGGACCCCGGCCTGCTGCGCGGCGGCGACGACTTTTTGCGGATCGGCTTGGCGAAACCGGGCGATGTTCTCGGCAATGCTGCCGCTGAACAGCTCGATGTCCTGGGGCAGATAACCAACGTGCGGGCCAAGTTGCTCGCGATTCCAGCGATGAATGTCGGCCCCGTCGAGGCGCACCGTACCCGCGAGGGTCGGCCACACCCCCACCAGGACTCGGGCCAGGGTCGACTTGCCGGAACCGGAAGCCCCCAGCACACCGAGCACTTCCCCGGCAGCCAAGCTGAAGCTGACCTGCTGCAGCGTCGCGCTGCGTTGCCCTGGTGGTCCCGCGCTCACTTGTTCGAAGCTCACCTGGCCCTTGGGCGCTGGCAGCGTCATGCCGTCATCCTGGGGCGCAAACGCCTGCAACAGCGCGTCGAGACGCCGGTAAGCCAGCTTGGCGCCGCTCCATTGCTTCCACACGGCGATCAACTGGTCGATGGGGCTCAATACCCGTCCCATCAGGATCGAGCCGGCAATCATCATCCCGGCGGTCATGTCGCCCTTGATCACCAGCAGTGCGCCCAAGCCCAGCACCAGCGATTGCAGGCACAGGCGCAGGGTCTTGCTCAGGGAGCTGATGACCGCGCCGGTGTCGCTGGCCTGGTTCTGCAAGCCGAGAAACCGCGAGTGCACGGCAAACCAGCGGCTGCGCAGCGCGCCGAGCATGCCCATGGCCTGGATCGTCTCGGCGTTGTGCAAATGGCTGGTAGCCAGTTGGCTGGACTGTTGCGAGTAGACGCTGGCCTGCCCCAAGGCTTTTTTGGTCATGGCCTCGTTCAGGCAGGCCAGGCCGATCAGCAGCAGCGTGCCGACGGAGGCAAACACGCCGAGCCACACGTTGAACAGGTAGATCACCAGCAGATAGATGGGAAACCACGGCGCGTCGAAGAAAGCGAACAGCGCCGGCCCGGTGAGGAATTGGCGAATATGCGTGAGGTCGCCCAGGGATTGCCCGGCGTTGCCTTCTCCCTGGCGCAGGTTGCGCTCGAACGCGGCCTGGTACACCTGGAGATTGAAGCGTCTCTCCAACTGGCTGCCGATGCGGATGACCACGAAGCTGCGGACCATTTCCAGCAGCCCGATGAATACGAAGAAACCGACGACCATCAATGACAACATCGCCAGCGTGGTTTCGTTTTGGGATGACAACCCGCGGTCATACACTTGGAGCATGTATATCGAAGGCGCAAGCATCAAGACGTTAATCAACGCAGTAAAACAACCGACACTGATCAGAATGTTTTTATAAGCGCCCAGCGCTTTAAACAGCGGCACGGCGACAGCGCCCCGGCTCTTAGTCATGACTCTTCCTGCTGTTGGCTTCGCCGGATATACGGCTGTTATGCACTACCAATCTTTAATTATTAAATCGGCCCCGGCCGATGCGCACGCCTGATTGAACATACGCGCCTTGTTCCGGAACAAATGTAATAATTTGTTAATGCTCGATCGGGCGCTCAAGCCTGAGTATTAGGCCGGACTTCAAAGTGACTTGATAATGATGTTCTTGGCGCATCCCCAGATGCACTCTAGAGTTCTGCCTGCCAATGAGGGAAAGACCATCGGGTTCGGTAAACCAATGGACCGGTTCATCCCCCAGCCAGCGACCCAGGCATTCGGTCTGCCCACCGAGGGTCTGGTCCGCCTTGAGCTCGACAAGGCAAGTGTTGGACGGTTTGTCCTGCATCGCCTGGCTTTGCGCGGTGTCCTGCGGGCTCGACAAAACGGCCAGCCACTGACCGGCCAACTGCGAGGGTTCTGCTAACAACAGGCTGCGCGCCATGGCGACTTCTCCACAAAACATCATCAGTGTAGCGAGCAACCCGGCGGTTGCCTGAGCGCTACGGGGCATGAATTTCCTACGCATTTTTTCCATCCTGGCCGGGGTCCTGTAGGAGCTGTCGAGCAACGCGAGGCTGCGATCTTTTCGCTTGAGACTCAGGTGCCTGGGGAAAGATCGCAGCCTCGCTCCGCTCGACAGCTCCTACAGGGTTTAGCATCAGGCCACGATATCCGAGACCGCTGCCTGGCCAACGGTGCTGACCAGGAAGTCAGCCACGCCGTGCCCGGAGAAGTCCACCGACAGCAGGCTGTTGCCACCCGATGTCGACAACACCGCATCGCCCGCCGCACCGGTGAACGCACTCACGAAGTGCAGGCCCGCGCCCTTGGTGATACCGGTCAGGTCGATCTTGTCCAGGCCGCTGACGAAATCGAGAATCTGGTCCGTCGCCCCCGGCCGCGAATCGGAACTGGCGGCAAAAACAAAGGTGTCCGAACCCGAGCCACCCCAGAGCTTGTCTGCGCCACCAGCGCCCCAAAGGATGTCGTTGCCCGCGCCGCCCTTGAGTTCGTTGGCCACCGTGTTGCCAATCAGCAAGTCGCTGCCCGAACCGCCGATGGCGTTTTCGATGACGGCACCCTGGGCGATGGACACGTTGCCCACCATGCCGCCAACATCGGAGAACGAGGCGTCATTGAGGTTGATTTTCTGGCTCTGGGTAAAACCGGAGAAATCCAGGGTATCGCGCCCGCCCGCGTCCCATACCGAAAACACCACTTTGTCCGACGACGAAGACGCACTGAGAAAATCACGACCGGTGTTGGAGTTGAAACCGTAGGTCGAATCGCCGGTACGGGTCGTGGTGTTGGCACCGTAGAGCTTCTGGATGGCCGCGATGTCATCCATCAGCGGACCGGAGGCGTAGGCTTCGACGCCGCCCTTGCTGAAGTTCTGGTCGGTATTGCTTTCGCTCCAGTAGCTCATGAGGCTGTAGCCACGGGTGTCCTGGCCATACGTGGCGTCATCGTAGGTCGGGCTGCCTTCGCCAGCGTTGTAGTCACCCGGGTGGGCCAGGCCGAGGGTGTGACCGATTTCGTGGGTCAGGGTCTGGCGGCCGTAGTTGTTCAGGTCCGGGGTCTTGTTCTGGGTGTAGCTGCTGTTGATCAGGTACCAGGAGGTCCCGTCATAGCCGGCACCCGTCCCCGGCAGATAAGCGAACGCCGCCGCGCCATCCTGGCCGCCGCTGTAGTTGCCGAAGGTCATGTGACCGTCGCCGCCGCTGGCTTTTTCGGTGAAGGTGACATTGGCCACGTCCGCCCAGGATTGCATGGCCAGGGCTGCCTGGCCTTTCTGCTGCGCACTGAACTGGCTGAAGCCGCTGATCCCATGCTTGTTCATGGTGCTGGAAGAGGCGGACGTCAGGAAGGTATAGGTCAGCTCGATCTTGCCGCTGCCGTCCCGGTCCTGGTAAGCCGCGCCGTCGCGCAGCAACTGAGTGGCCGCCTCGTCGACGGAGTACGACGGTTTGCCGTTGACGGTCAGGTTGCCGCCCCGGTCGTATTGGTGGCTGAAACTATTGATCTGGTTGAACGCATTACTGGGAGCCGCCAATGATTGCGGCGCCCAGAGGAGTTGTTCGGCAGAATCGATAGCGCTGCTTTTGACTTTCGACATAAACACACTTCCTTGTTTGCAAATGGAATAGAGTTAGTCAGACAGACAATCTCTGGCGAGATCGTCCTATCACTCGCCCAATGAGGACGCAAGAAACCTGACACAATTGGAAATCAAACGTCTAGCAATTTTTTTCGTTCAATTTCACGGTTTCTCCATAACACCAACAAACAATAGGTTTCTGCCTCGTTAGTGCGCGCATTCAACTGCCTGAGTTAAGGATTGTCAGACAAAATTCTATTTAAATATTAAATATCGATAACTAGCAATTTGTGCAACGCGTCGCACTTTCTCCAACTAAGTGCCAGCGAAATGCTATTAATCAATATCTACTAAACCTCTACTGTTTTACGTGCACACACTTCCCGCAGACAGCCTCGAAGCCAGCGATGCACAGGGTCGGCGTCCATCCGCGGATGCCAGAGCATGGCGATCGTGAACCCAGGTACTGGAAACGGCAGCGCAAAACTGTGCAGGCCGACCCGCAGGCTCGCGGTGTAGCGTTCGGGCACGCTGGCAATCAGGTCGCTGGCGCGGGCCAAGCCCAGCGCCGAGGAAAAGCCTGGCACGCTGGTGACGATTTCCCGGGACAGATTCAGAGCCGCCAGGGCCTGGTCGATGAGGCCATGATCCAGGCCGCGCATCGACACACCGACATGCCCACCTGCGGCATAACCGGCGGCGCTCACTGTTGCCTGGCTCAGCGGGTGTCCCGCGCGCACTACGCCGATCAAACGGTCGCTGAACAACGCCTGGGTTCGCAGTTCCGGGCTGGTGTCCTTGTCCACAACGGCGGTCTCCAGGTCCACGGTGCCTTCGCGAAGCACCGTGCTGTCGCGGTCGGTCTTTTCCACGAAACGCAGGCGCACGCCGGGCGCTTGCTCGTGGATGCGGGTGATCAGGTCGATGGCAAAGTTCTCCACGAACCCTTCGCGGGTGCGCAACGTGAAAGTTCGGCTCAAGCGGCCAAGATCCGGGGTCGTCACTGGCCGCAGCACCGCCTGGGCCTGCTGCACCAGGTGGCTGACCTGTTCGCGCAACTCCAGCGCACGGGGCGTCGCCACCAGCCCTCGCCCGGCCCGAACCAACAGCGGGTCACCGGTGGTTTCACGCAACCGCGCCAGTGCCCGGCTCATGGCCGACGGGCTGAGCTGCAAGCGCCGGGCGGCCCGAGCCACGCTGCCTTCCGAGAGCAGCACATCAAGGGTGACGAGCAGATTGAGGTCAGGCGAAGACATGGCGGTATCTCGAATTGAACAGATGGCGTTTGTTGCAGCTATAACCTGCAACTGCTGCGTCTTCCGCCATGTTATGCCCGGGCGTAACGTTCTGACAGCTCCGTTTCGAGCGCCATGGATACAGGTGACACGATGAGACCCGTCAACACGCAACAAAACCGGTCGGCAACCGCGCCCGCACACCGGCTCCTTTCACCTCGCTGGGCCTTGGCCAGCCTTGCGCTCTCGACGCTGCTCGCCTCCCTTGGCGCCAGTGTGGCCGCGGTGGCACTGCCGACGCTGGCCGAGGCGCTCGGCGCCTCTTTCCAGCAGGTCCAATGGGTGGTGCTGGCCTATCTGCTGGCAATCACCACACTGATTGTCAGTGTCGGCCGTTTGGGAGACCTGATGGGCCGGCGCAAGTTGCTATTGACCGGTATCGCCCTGTTCACCTTGGCATCGGCGGTATGCGGCCTGGCGCCCTCGCTTTGGCTGCTGGTCGCCGGGCGGGCGCTGCAAGGCCTGGGGGCGGCCATCATGATGACGTTGACCCTGGCACTGGTCGGCGAAACGGTCGCCCAGGAAAAAACCGGCAGCGCCATGGGGCTGCTGGCAACGCTGTCGGCGGTGGGCACGGCCCTTGGACCGTCCTTTGGCGGCCTGTTGATCAGCGGGTTCGGTTGGCCGGCCTTGTTCCTGGTCAACATCCCCCTCGGCCTGCTGACGCTAGGGCTGGCGTGGTATTCGCTACCGGTGCGTGAAGTCCCGCCGAAGCCCGAAGGCACCCGCTTCGATGTAACCGGTACATTGCTGTTGGCAATGACGCTCGCCGCCTATGCCTTGGCCATGACCTCCGGGCGCGGGAGCTTTGGCGGATTGAATAGTGCACTGCTGCTGATCGCGCTCGTGGGCGGCGGACTGTTCATTCGGGCCCAGTCCCGGGCCGTATCGCCGTTGATTCCCTTGACAGTGTTTCGCGACAAATCATGGGTATCAGGCCTGGCGACGAACGCCCTGGTCGCGACGGTCATGATGGCGACGCTGCTGGTCGGGCCTTTTTACTTGTCCATCACCCTCGGACTGCCGGCGGCCTTCGTGGGGCTGGTGCTGGCCGCTGGCCCATCTGTCGCGGCGTTGGCCGGAGTGCCTGCCGGACGCCTGACGGATCGCTTCGGCGTGCAGCCCATGCGGCTCGCCGGCCTGGCGACCATGGTCATCGGCTGCCTGATGCTGTCACTGGTTCCCCCAGCCCTTGGCACCGTCGGCTACCTCGCAGCTATCGTGGTGACGACCCTCGGCTACGCGTTCTTCCAGACGGCCAACAACACGGCTGTCATGGCCGATGTGGCTGTCCAGAGGCGTGGCGTCATCGCCGGGCTGCTCAACCTGTCGCGTAACCTGGGTTTTTTCACCGGAGCCTCCGTGCTCGGCGCGGTGTTTGCAGCCGCGGCGGCGACGAATGACATCACCCGCGCCAGCCCCGAGGCGGTGACGAACGGCCTGCACACGACCTTCGCCGTCGCCCTGGCGATGGTGACCCTGGCCCTGCTCATCGCCTGGAAAAGCCGCGGGCCAGAGCCCTTGCCCAAGCCTCGGGACAACCCCAGCCAAGCGTGATGGCATTCTGGGCATTACCGCTTAAGTCGTGATCCAGATCAAAAAAAGTGAACCAATCGCAAAACGGACTGAAAAAATCCACATGTGCTTCATTTTCAGGTGCTATTTTTAGTTCTCACTGGTAGAGCCATGATGGCTCTTCCTTCCTGACATGGGCAAAAGGAAGCGCTCGATTGAAGAAGGCGGGCAACATGAATAAAGGATCTTTCAGTAAGGTTACGTTCCCCAACGCTTGCCAGTTGATGCGCTGGCACTTCCATCCAATGGGATTCGAAGCGAGCATGGATGCGCCTGGCAGCATGGTTGCCCGGCTGTTTGACCGTGCCAGCGGCGAGACCATGATCGCCATTGCGGGCATCCCCTGCGCGACCGTGATGAATGCTCCGGATGTGGAACGAATAATCGAGGCGGTAGAGGCCGAGCTGGAAGCTTTTGTGCCACCGGTGGGGTTGCGGCGGTTTGCTTCCTGACAGGGTTGGTTCTTTTTACTGCTAGATAAAGCGGCGCCTCCCATTTGTATGGGCAGGCGCCGTTTTTTTTTATTGGATTGATGTGTACATATCCGTTGTTGCGGTAACGGCGACTTAGGGTTCCGCTCTTACAGCGGCTCACTTTTGGAAGAGCGCCAAAAGTAAGCAAAAACGCATGCCCCACCACTCGGCGCCTCGCTTAGGCTCGGTGTGCCCTCACTCCGGCATTGCTCCGTGGGCCCGCCGCGAAGGGCCATCCATGGCCCAGCGCGGCTATCCCGGCATCCATGCCGGGATACCCACTCCACAATGCCTGCGTTCGGCCATTGTGGTTAACGGGGCGCCCGAGATCAACGTCCACCGCGAGGCGGCCTAGTAGCCGACCTGGCTTAGGATGATCGCGTTTCTCCTGTGGGAACTTCTCCTGTGTGGGAGCTTGCTCGCGATGGCGGTGAATCAGCCACATAGATGCTGGCATGTATCCCGCTCTTGCTCTTGCTCTTGCTCTTGCTTTGGATCTTGATCTTGATCTCGACGCCCCGTTAAACCACGCTGGCCGAACGCAGGCATTGCGCAGTGGGCACCTCGGCATGGATGCCGAGCCTAGGCGAGGCACCAAGTGGTGGGGCAAAGCGCTTTTGGTTACTTTTGGCTGGTCCGGCTCCCGGCTCTTCCAAAAGTGACCCGCCGTCAGGGCGGAACCCTAAGTGGCCGTTACCGCAGAAACGGATATACACATCAAAGCAAGTAAATCCCAAGGCTTTCAAAAAAACCAAAAAAAACGGCGCTTTTCATCTCTGAAAAACGCCGTTGCTTCTATGTGAACAGCCTCACGCCAAAGCGGACTACTCACTCATCACCAATGCAATCAGTCGTCACGACCCATCAGGCCGAACAGCTGCAGCAGGCTGACGAACAAGTTGTAGATCGATACATACAGGCTGACAGTGGCCATGATGTAGTTACGCTCGCCGCCGTGGATGATGGCGCTGGTCTGGTACAGGATGCAGACCGACGAGAACAGCACGAAGCCGGCGCTGATCGCCAGTTGCAGGCCGCTGATCTGGAAGAAGAAGCTGGCCAGCGTCGCCCCCAGCAAGACGAAGAAACCTGCGGTGATGAAGCCACCCAGGAAGCTCATGTCCTTGCGGGAAATCAGCACGTAGGCCGACAGGCCACCAAATACCAGCGCGGTCATTGCGAAGGCCGAACTGACCACTTCGGCGCCGCCCTGCATTTGCAGGTAGCGATTGAGGATCGGGCCGAGCAAAAAGCCCATGAAACCAGTCAGGGCGAAAGCCGACACCAGGCCCCAGGCCGAATCACGGAGTTTGTTGGTGAGGAAGAAAAGGCCGTAGAAACCGATCAGCACGACGAAGATGTTCGGGTAACCCACCCGCATCTGTTGTGCGACGTAGGCCATCACACCGCTGAAAGCGAGTGTGAGTGCCAGCAGGCCATAAGTGTTGCGCAGGACGCGGCTAACCTCTAGCTGCTCAGCCTGCACGCTGTTGTTCACTGCGTAATCCTGATCGCGCATGGCGACACTCCTCCGGTTTTGAAACATTCAGTGGCAAGGATCATAACAGACGCTCTGTAACAAGCTACGTAGAGAGTTTGACAGTGTGTTTCATTCGGGTATTATGGCGCCCGCAACGCAATACGGAGGTGTGGCCGAGTGGTTTAAGGCAACGGTCTTGAAAACCGTCGACTGTAACAGGTCCATGAGTTCGAATCCCATCGCCTCCGCCATTTTTTAACGTTAAAGCCCTGATTATTCAGGGCTTTTTCGTGTCTGGCATTCAGAATGCCGATTGCAGCTTCAACATTGGACACAGCTATGGCAAACCCTCCCCAGCCACTCAAGGAAAGAAAAGTGACCAGTAAAACCATCGGTTCCATCGTTGCTGCAATCGCGGGCATCCTCTTGTTATGCGTATTCTTTGGCAGTTGGTACACGGTCGACGAAACCGAGCGTGGCGTGCTGCTGCGCAACGGGGCGCTGGTCGGGGTGGTTGAACCAGGGCTGTCCTTCAAGATGCCGTTCATCGAGTCGGTACGCCTGATCAGCGTCCAGAGCCAAGTGACGGCTTATGAAGACCTCCAGGCCTACAGCAAGGACCAACAGTCCGCCGAGCTCAAGGTGTCCGTGTCCTGGCACATCGCGCCTTCCGATGTCGCGAAGGTCTATACCCAGTTCAAGGATCTTGAAGGCATCCGCGACCGGATGATCAGCCGCCAGGTGCCTACCCAGGTGGAAAACGTCTTTGGCAAGTTCAACGCCGTGGCTGCCGTGCAGAACCGCGTCCAACTGGTCAACGATATTTCCACGGCCATCAAGGCCACCATTACCGGCCCGGTGATCATCGACAGCGTCCAGGTCGAGAACATCGACTTCAGTGACGCCTACGAGAAGGCCATCGAAGCGCGCATGGCCGCGGAAGTCCAGGTCAAGACCCGCGAACAACAGCTCGCCACCGAACAGGTGCAAGCGCAGATTCGAGTAACCCAGGCCCAGGCGGAAGCCGATTCGCAAGTGGCGCAGGCCAAGGCAGACGCGCTGGCGACCGAGTTGCGCGGCAAAGCCGAAGCCGAAGCCATCAAGGCACGGGCCCAGGCCCTGGCCAGCAACCAGAACCTGGTGGAACTGACCAAGGCCGAGCGCTGGAATGGTGTCTTGCCAACCACCGTGCTGCCGAACGGCGCCCTGCCCTTCATCGACATCAAGTAACACTACAGGCGCGGCCTGCCCGGCCGCGCCTGCTCCGTCCCGGAGCGCTCCCGCAGCAAGGCCCCTCTCGTTAGCGCTACACTCAACCATGAACCCGACGTTCATCGTTAGCAGGGAGCTCAACGTGTACCCAGGCAAAAGCAAACCGACACGACCATCCGTACGACGTTTACCTTTCCTCCCTTTCGGCTCTCTCCTCGAGCATCTCTCCCCCCTCGGGAACTCACCGACTCCTTCGATAAGCGCCCTGAACAGGAGAATAGCGTGACCACGATTATCAAAAAATATAAATGGCCCGCCCTGTTGGCCGTCGCGCTTGTTGTCTTTTCCGCACTGATATTCTTTTTAATCAAGTCATACACGTACGACTCATCGACCTACTTCGAATCCCGCGACTTCATCCGCCAACTCAAGCAGGCCGACGCTAACTGGAACGGCAAGATCCTCAGGAAGAAGATCGGCGTCAACCACAACCTGTCACTGGCACCGCCAGCGGAGGCGGACAGCCGCTGGCAGCAGTTGGAGCGACTCAATAGCTCCGGCCCCTTGGCGGCGCTGTGGGCCTCCAGGCGCAAGGGCTATGTGGACGCCGTCAAGAACAAGACCTCGCTGGTAGAGCAATTCGAACAGCACAACGCCAATCTGCGCACGTCCCTGGACGCGCTGCCGCAGGTCGAAGACCAGCTTCAGACACTGCTCAAGGAGATGAGCATCGAAAGTCCCATGGAGCGCCTGACCGCGGCGTCCAATGTGCTTGAATTGACCCTGACGACACTGGAGTTCGCACTTGATGCCAGCTCGGACAAAGCCCGGGAAGCGCAAGGCAAATTAACTGAGCTGGAACCCTACATCGACCAATTGCCCGCGACCTATCAGGGCCCCTTCATGACCCTGATCCAGCACGTCAAGACCGTTGCCCAGGAACAACCTGTCGTCAATGACCTGCTTGATCGCATCAGCGTCATTCCGGTTGCCCAGGAGCTGGACAGCATCAATGAGCTGTTGAACGAGACACAACGCAGGACCGCCGCAACCGACCGTCAATACCATATCTACCTGGCCGTGTGTGCCAGCTTGATGGCGCTGTTGATGATCTACCTGGCGGTGCGGCTGGTTCGCAGTTACGCCACGATCAATCAGATCAACCAGGCGCTGCAAACGTCCAATGAACGCCTCGAAGAGCGCGTGCAGGAACGCACCCGTGAGTTGATGGAGGCCGAACGCGAACTGGTGGATGCGGCCCGAATGGCGGGCATGGCCGAAATCGCCACGAATGTGTTGCACAACGTCGGGAATGTGCTCAACAGCGTGAATATTTCCGCCGAGCTTGTGACCCGCAAGTTGAGGACCAGCAAGACACTCGGGCTCACCAAAGCGGTCAAAATGATGAATGAGCATGCCGAGGATCTTGGCCAGTTCATTACCCTTGATGAAAAAGGCCGGTTGCTGCCGCGTTATTTCAACGAGCTGGTCGACTCCATCGCCGCCGAACAGAAACTGCTTATCGATGAATTGGCGCAGTTGACCAAGAGCATCGATCACATCAAGGAAATCGTCACCACCCAACAAACCTATGCGGGAGCCGCCAGGCTGATCGAACCGCTCAATGTCAGCGATCTGTTCGAAGATGCGCTACGCATGAACTCGGGCGCGCTCAGTCGGCATCACGTCACCGTCCTCAAGGAATATCAGGACGTTCCTGCAATCATGGGGGACAAGCACAGGTTGCTGTTGATCCTGATCAACCTGATCAGCAACGCCAAGTTCGCGATGTCGCACATCAGTGAGCACCCACGGGAAATGACCCTGGGGATCCGCATCCTCGACGAAACGACGCTATGCCTCAGCGTCAAGGACCGAGGCGAAGGTATTTCCCCGGAGAACCTGGCCCGCATCTTCAATCACGGTTTCACGACCCGCAAGGACGGCCATGGGTTTGGCTTGCACAGCTGCGCCCTGGCGGCGGTTGAAATGAACGGCCGCCTTCATGTCCATAGCGACGGACCGGGGCAAGGCGCCCTGTTTACCCTGGAAGTCCCGCTGGAGTTGGCGCGCACTTGATCACAGCTGACCCAAGACCATCGCGAGCAAGCTCGCTCCCACAGGGGATTTCTGGTGAACACACGATTGCTGAACACCCGGAAAAACGGTGGGAGCGAGCTTGCTCGAGATGGTGTACCTGTCACCGAAAGGCTGGATGTACCGGCCCTACCTATTTCGTGTTCGCAGGCCGGCCGCTACGGCTTCTGCGGGTCGGCAATGCGGCAGCGTAGGCCAGCGCTTCCTCACGGGAAGCAAAGGAGCCCAGCCGGTCAGCCTGGGTACAGACCCTCCATGGGCCGCTGTTTACGCTGAGCACGTCATAACCATTGATGTGCATTTTCGTCAGCATCGCAGTACTCATCAGTCACCTCCGACTTTAACCAAGGGTGCACGGCTTACCATACACGCTGATTGCCCAGGGTGGCCAACCGGACGTCGCGACACCCACTGCACGCGTCGCGCCCTCAGTGGGAATCCGAATCCCACAACCAGTCCCACAGCCCCGGCAAATGCACGGGTTCAGTGCTGCGATCGACCGTCCGCGCCAAGGCCGCTCGCGCCAGCGCCTGGTGGTCATCATAGAACGGCTTGGCGGCGGTCCTCACGCCAGTCGCCTTGGCACTGTCGAGCAGGATTTGCAGGTATTCGCGAGCATGCCGGGCGGTATAACGATTGATGTCGTGAAACGTCACCACCACCGGAATGACCCCATCCACCACTGGCAATTGCCCGGCGGCGATGCGCTCGCGCACTTCGGAGAGTTGCCGGGTCAGGTTGATCCGCCGCCGCGGACTCATCGTGATGCCCCAGACTTTGCCGTCATTTGCGCTCAGGTCGGTCAACAAAATGTGCAGGCCATGTTGTCGGTACGCAGCAGCGGTGCGCCTGTCGAAGCTCCAGAAGGGTGGCCTGACCAAGGTGGGTGCTGCACCGCTCAGGGCGGCAATATCACGACTGCCGTGAGTGAGCGATTGTTCCAGCTCGTCAGGATTCAGGGACCGGTGATTGGTGTGCCAGTAGGTCGCCGTATGAAAGCCCAGCACATGGCCTTCCTGCTGCTGACGGCGCATCACCGAGCGGCCAATATCACTGCCCCCGGCACGCGGCGCACGGGTCTGCAGGAAAAACACCGCCTTGATGCCGGGCTGTACCGGGTTGTCTGCGAGTGCGTCCAGCACCTCCAGGCTAGGGTTCCAGATAGAGGAGGCGCTGGGCCCATCATCGAACGTCAGCAGGAAGCGGATCGGAGGTTGTTCGCGCAAGCGTTGTTCGGTTTGCGGCGTCAGTTCGATGGGGGCGCCAATGCAGCCCGACAAACCAATAGCAAGGGCTGCGATGAACAGCACCCTGGCGATGTTTTTCATGTTTTGCCTTTTGTTGATGCCGCACTGCCTCGCCTTTGATCCCTGGCCTTGGTGCTGAAGCTCACCTTGGAGAAGGGTAACCGGGTTTGGTTCCTTGTTTGCAAAATTTGCTGTACTCCGCGCTCTACGCTGGGCGGTATTAATTTGACCGTCTGGAAATTCGATGGAATTTTCCGCATGCCTTTGCATCCATCCGTATAGGACTAATTAGGGAGGATTTATGGGCGGGCCATCGCTTTACATCATTGACTACATGCTTCATGGCGAACCCAAGTCATTCATTATTCGCGCAGAAGCGATGAATAACTCCGAGGCTTGGCATTGGGCCAGCTGCGACGCGGGGGTCGGGCGCATACCGAAATTCGGCAGGGAAAAAGTCAAGCGGGTTTCCAAGCCCCTTGCGGAAAAATACGGCATTACCGATGTGCGCTGGCGGGCGAGCGTCGCGCCAGCCTGGGTCAAGGAGTCCGGCTGAAATCACGCGTACCGTTTCCGGCGCGCCGGTTGTCTGACCGGGCGCCGGATTCTTCGACAGATCCGAAATAACTCAACTACGCTTAAACCACGGCACAGCCCGCCCCTGGCGGGTTTTGTGCTGCCTCATCAACCCCTGAATGGAGGTGTGACATGTCCGAAAAAGAGTCCATCACCACCCTGCTCACCCTGCTGGAATCGCGTCAGGCCAGGCTCGCGGCAGCCTGCAAGGAAATCGCCGACTGGGTCGACCACCAAGGCGGGCACCCTACCGCGGTGCGTATCCGGGATCGGCTCAACGACATCGACAAGGACGCCCCGTCGATCCAGAGCGCACTGACGTCACTCAAGCCCGCTGAACCGCCGCTACCCAAGTTTCGCTGAGGCCCCACGTCAGAGGTGTTTCCCTTTGAGTTCTACCGGTTGGAAAACTGATGGAACGCGGACATTTTTTGCGCCTCGAAATTGATAGGCACTGGCGCAAAAGCCGCAACGGGAGAACCACATGAATGCCAGAATCCTGCTATTGACCGCTTGTGGAGGCCCCGCCGCCCTCACGGCCCGAGGCGCGCGCATGGCACCTACCCTCGCTCATTCAGATAAGTGACCCATTGCTCATAGGCTTCATGTTGACGCTGGACCGCCTCATCCCAAGTCGATCCGCTCATTTGATGAACACATATGAGCTTCATCATTTCCGCTGTGGCCGTATCCAGCTCCACCAGGAGCTCATGGGATTTGATCTTGAAGTCTTCAACGGTGGTCATTTCTCGCTTCCTTCCCCTATTGGGGCCGGCCAATGCACCCAACATGGATTCATTTTTTTGAAGCTGATTCATTTGAGGCGATAACCGGTCGAAAACCTAGTGCTAGCGGTCGGAGAGATGGATTGGAGCGATGGCAGGCACGAATAGGCTCAGTCTGTCCCGCTCCGTCGCGGTCGTATTGGATAAGACCTTGAAAAACTCGACATTTGAACGAAGCAGCTAATGCCAGGCGCAAATATTGCAGTTATATTTCACTTTAATGACAGTCACTGATTGAGCACGACCATGAAAATTCGAGCGACCGTCATCTGCGAGGACAATCGCCACATCTTGCTGGTTCGCAAAGCCAATAGCCGCTGGGCGCTGCCGGGCGGTACCGTCGAACGCGGTGAAACCCATGCCGGGGCAGCCATCCGGGAATTGGCAGAGGAAACTGGCCTGGACGTCGAGAACCTGCTCTACCTGATGCGAATCAATGACGGGCAAACCGAGCATCACGTATTCGAAGCGTCAGTCACCGATTCAACGGCGGCCCGGCCACAGAATGAAATCATCGACTGCCTCTGGCACCCGCTGGATGCCATTGCTCAGTTGCAAATGAAAAAAGGCACGCGGGATATTCTCGAGGCGTTTCGCCGGCGATTGTGAGGCGTCGACCCCGATGCCTTAAACCGAACAGGCTGCATGATAAATATCATGCAACCTGTTGTTTTATAAGCCAATAAAAACTCAGTTTTGGCGCAATGAACTCACTTCTTGCTCCAAGCGGTACTGATGGGATTGAGCACGGTGTTCTTTTCCTGGGTGTAGGTCCCGTTCTGCTGGGCAATGGCCTCGCCGGTGTCGACAATCGCGTTCTGGATAAACACGTTCTGTGCATCACCTCGAATGAAGGTGAGCTGGTGATACGCGGTTTTATTTCCCCAGTCCGGGGAAGGCAGGGAGATGAACTTCACGGTGTAGGTCTCGTCGGTGTGTTGACCCTGCAAGACATAGACACCGTAATGGTTTTCTCCCTGAGAGATGATCTTGTACAAGCCGTTGCTGTAGTAATAAATTTCCGCATCGGGAAAGGGCTTCTTGTCGTACATTTTCCGATAATGCAGCACTTGCTTGACCGTCGGCTCGCCAAAGTTCACGGCCAGGGTTTTCCCATCGGCGGACGTTGTCTCTCCAGCGTATGCGGCACTGCTGCTCATCAAGGCCAACAGACTCATCGTTGCGATTGTTTTCACTCGATACCTCTCCATGGTTAAGGATTAGCGTGCTCGACAGGGCCTGGACGGGAGATATCCGCCTGGCCACTTCACCCTAATCTCAGCGCCGAGTGTAGAGGTTCGCGCGTGAAAATGCCCAGAGGCTTGAGCTCCGCTCCATGACAGTTTTCAGAAGCGGAAACGAACAAGGGTTTGCATTAGCTTTCGCTCGCAAACCCTTGATTTTAGATGGTGCCCGAAGCCGGAATCGAACCGGCACGCCCTTACGAGCGGGGGATTTTAAGTCCCATGCGTCTACCAGTTTCGCCATTCGGGCGGTAGCGCGGTTAGCCATGGGAACGTCGGCAGAATCTGATGGCCGATGCCCTGGCTGGTGCAGCAAGAGGGGGGAATATATACATCCCTCCCCTGCGAAGCAAGGTAGCTCATGCCCTTTTCAAGACAAAACCTTTCAATGCTTCGCAAATAAAAAAGCTCCGTAAATCATAGATCTACAGAGCTTTTTAAAAGTGGAGGCCGAAGTCGGAATCGAACCGGCGTAGGTGGATTTGCAATCCACTGCATAACCATTTTGCTATTCGGCCTCAGAACGCTTGATGCAATGCAACCACATCAACCGTGTACAAACCTGATCAGGATACAGGACACCTATGCGTCGCTATCTCCTTGAAAACATTGAGATTTTTTACGTCCCAGTGCGTTCGATGGGCGCAATTATGTACTCATTTGCCTAGGCTGGCAACCCCTTGATTTCAAAAAAAATTCGTCCACCGGCCAGCTTCCGCCAGGCAAACACATTCGGCTGTCAGGTGGAGGGTGGAAGGCTTTTGGGGCTGCTGAGCAACCCCGCGGGAGCAAGCTCCCTCGCCACGGGGAATGTCGCCGATCTTAGTGGCTGTCGCAGCCGTGCACCATTATGGGTAACATACCGGCCTCCCCCGCAGCTCTTCTGCAACCTGCCGAATAAGCCTATTCCATGCCTTTTGAACTCAGTGTTGACCTCACTACCCTCGCTATCCTTGCTGTTGTCGCCTTCATTGCCGGTTTCATCGACGCTATCGCCGGTGGTGGTGGGCTGCTGACCACGCCGGCGCTGCTGACAGCAGGCTTGCCGCCGCACCTGGTCTTAGGGACCAACAAACTCAGCTCGACCTTCGGCTCGGCGACGGCCAGCTTCACCTTCTACAAGCGCAAGCTGTTCCACCCAAGGCAGTGGACTCATGCCCTCGTCGGCACCCTGGTCGGGGCCCTGACCGGCGCCATCGTCGCCCATTACCTGCCCGCTGAATGGCTGAACAAGATGCTGCCGGTGATCGTCTTCGCCTGCGGCCTGTACCTGTTGTTCGGCGGCACGCCCAAGGCACCGCTAGACAGCAACGCACCGATCAAGAAGACATGGCAGTCGCCCCAAGGCTTCAGCCTGGGTTTCTATGACGGCGTGGCCGGGCCGGGTACGGGGGCGTTCTGGACGGTGAGCAGCCTGCTGCTCTACCCCATCGACCTGGTCAAGGCCAGCGGCGTGGCCCGCAGCATGAACTTCGTCAGCAACATCGCGGCGCTGTCGGTGTTCATCTTTTCCGGGCAAGTGGACTGGGTCATCGGCCTGAGCATGGGCCTGTCGGTGATGATTGGCGCGTTCTTCGGCGCTCGCACCGCCATCAGCGGCGGTGCGAAGTTCATCCGACCGGTGTTCATCACCGTGGTGCTGGGCTTGACCGTGCGCCTAGCCTGGCAGCACTGGTTCAGCGTGGCCTAAGCGCCGCGCCACATACAGGTCGATCAGGTAGCGGGCGATGGAGCGCGAGGCCGGTAACGGTGGCAGGTCGTGGACGTTGAACCATTGGGCGTCCTCGATTTCATCTTCCTGGGGCACGATGTCGCCACTTGCATATTCAGCGTGGAAACCGAGCATCATCGAATGGGGGAACGGCCAGCACTGGCTGCCCATGTACTGGATGTTCTTCACCTCGATACTGACTTCTTCGCGCACCTCGCGAACCAGGCAATCCTCGGCCGACTCGCCAGGCTCGGCAAACCCCGCCAGGGTGCTGTAGACGCCCGTGACGAAGCGCGGTGAACGGGCCAGCAGGACTTCATCGCCGCGGGTAATCAACACGATCATGCTCGGTGAAATCCGCGGATAGTGCCGCAGCTCACAGGCGTCGCAATACATGGCCCGTTCCAACGGAATCTGGCTCATGCGCTTGCCGCAACTGCCACAGAAACGATGCTCGCGGGCCCAGGTGCCGATCTGTGCCGCATAACCCAACACTTTGTAGAGTGTGTGGTCATCCTCGAGCATGAACGCCCGCAAGCCTTTCCAGTTACAGCCAGGAATGTCCAGCGGGCTGTGCAGTTCCAACAGGTAGACCGGCTCGCCATCCAGGTGACCGATGCCGTGCTCGGCGAGAATCGACAAATCCTGCCGCTTGAGCCATTCGCGGGGAAACAGCGCGCCGTTGTCATCGAACAGAAAGCCCTCAGGGCTGCGGGCGACGGCCCACCCGCCAGCAAGAGCGGTATCGAGTACTGCGGTGGTCCAGCGTGAAATCATGGTCAATCAATCCTGAAATTCAGGTTTCTGTTTGCTCATATGGGCGGCCATGGCCACGCGCAGGTCGGTCGATTGCAACATGGCGGCGTTCCAGGTGGCGACGTATTCCAAGCCGTCGTCGATGCGGTGGTCGCGCATGTAGCTGATCATTTCCTTGGTACCGGTCACGGCAATCGGCGACTTGGCGGCGATTTCCCGGGCAATGCCCATCACGCCGTCGAGCAGGCTGGCGGTGTCGCTGTAGACACGATTGACCAGGCCGATGCTGCGCGCTTCGTCGGCACCGAAGGTGCGCCCCGTATAAGCGAGTTCACGCAGCATGCCGTCCCCGATGATCCGGGGCAAGCGTTGCAATGTGCCAACATCGGCGGCCATGCCGATATCGATCTCCTTGATGGAGAATTGCGCGTCCTCGGCCGCGTAACGCATGTCGCAGGCGGCAATAAGGTCGATGGCCCCGCCCAGGCAGTAGCCCTGGATCGCCGCGAGCACGGGTTTGCGGCAATTGTCCACGGCGTTGAACGAGGCTTGCAGTTGCAGGATCTTGCGCCGCAGCAGGCGTGCATTGCGCCCTGCGTCCTTGCCCAGCTCGTTGGCCACGCCTGCCAGCATCATCAGGTCGATGCCGGAGGAAAAATGCTTGCCGGCGCCGCTGAGCACCACCACCCGTGCGGCATCGGTGTCATCGATCCATTGGAAGATCTCGATGATCTCGCTCCAGAACGCGGCGTTCATCGAATTGATCTTTTCCGGGCGATTGATCTGCACATGGGCAATGTTGTCTGCAAGTTCGACGTTGAACGCTTGGTATTGCGACATGGCAGTGATCCTTTACCGGCTGAAAAGAGGCTTGAACTATAACAAGCCAGCGCGACGGTACGTAGGCAGTGCATCGGCCAAAAGCGGGACTGACTGCCGACATGACCAAGGAAAACTTTATGGAAAAGGGGGAACTCTGTGGGAGCAAGGCTTGTCCGCGAAACAGGCAACTCGATTCTTGAAAGACCGCATTGCCTTCATCGCGGGCAAGCCTTGCTCCCACTCACCCCGTCACAGTGATCAGGGCTTCTCGTCCGCCTGCAGCTGCCCGTCCCAACCACCCCCCAATGCGGCAATCAACTGCACGCTGGCGATCAGGCGGCTCTGCTGCAGGCTCAGCACGCTGCGTTCGTTGCTCAGCGCGGTGGCCTGGACGGTGACCACGTCGAGGTAGGCAATCAAGCCGGCCTTGTACTGGTTCTGCGTCAGACGCAGGGATTCCCGGGCGGCGTCCAGGGCTTCCTGGCGCACACGGGCTTCGTCTTCCAGCACCTTGAGCTGGATCATGTAGTTTTCCACCTCGCGCAAGCCGTCGAGCACGGTCTGGCGATAGGTGGCGACGGTCTGGTCGTAGGCCGCGACAGTACGGTCGACCTCTGCCGAACGCTGGCCGCCGTCGAACAGCGTCATCGCCAATTGCGGCCCTACCGACCAGAAGCGGTTCGGCACGCTCACCCAGTTGTCGTAGGTACTGCTGCTGTAGCCGCCACTGAGGCTCAGGGTCAGGTCCGGGTAGTACGCGGCCTTGGCGACGCCGATGTTGGCGTTGGCGGCCATTACCGAACGCTCTGCCGAGGCGATGTCCGGCCGGCGTTCGAGCAGTTGCGACGGCAATGCCACCGGGATCTGCGGCAATGACGGGATGTCCTGGGCCTCGGCCAGGTTGAACTCGGCCGGCGGCAGGCCGATCAGCACGGCGATGGCGTTTTCAAACTGGGCCCGCTGCCAGATCAGGTCGATCAGGTCGCCCTGGGTAGTCTTGAGCTGGTTTTGCGCCTGGGCCACCGCGTCCCTGCCGGACACCCCGGCGCGGTACTGGTTTTCAGTCATTTTCAGGGAGCGCTGATAATTGTCGACGGTGGTCTGCAACAGGCGCTTCTGTTCATCGATCACCCGCAACTGCAAGTAGTTCTGCACCAGTTCCGATTGCTGGCTCAGGCGCATCGCCGCCAGGTCGGCGAAACTGGCTTGGGCGCTCGCCTCGTCGGCTTCCAGGGTGCGGCGCAACTTGCCCCACACGTCCGCCTCCCAGCTGACGCCGGCCTGGGCGCTGTAGGTGTCGCGAATGCCGCTGGACGAACTGCTCAGGCTCGAACTGCTGCTGCCTGTGCCCTGGCTGGAGCGGGTCTTGCCAACGGTCAGGTCCACGGTGGGGAAAAATGCGCCACGGGCATTGCGCACCAGCGCCCGGGCCTGCCGGTACTGGGCGTCGGCCTGGGCCACGGTCTGGTTGGACGCATTGAGCTGGTCCACCAGGCCATTGAGTTGCGCATCGCCGTACAGCTCCCACCAGGCGCCCCTGGCCATCGCATCGCTGGGGTTGGCCTGACGCCAGCCCTGGGCCTCCTTGTATTGCACCGGGGCGGCAGCCTGGGGACGTTGATAATCCGGGCCGACGGCGCAGGCACTGAGCATCGCCACGCACAGCACCAGGCTCAGCACCCGCGAGCCACGGGCGGTCGCCAGCGTTGCGGCAAGATTGAAAGGCGAACGGTCGGTCATAGCGGAGTTTCCAGGGCAGCATCAGTGCGCACACCGCGCCAGCGATTGAAGCGATGGCGCAGCTTGTCGAGATAAAGGTAAACCACCGGGGTGGTGTAGAGCGTCAGTACCTGGCTGAACACCAACCCACCGATGATGGTCAGGCCCAGCGGCTGGCGCATTTCCGAGCCTTCGGCGGCGCCGAGCAGCAGCGGCAAGGCGCCGAGGATCGCCGCCAGCGTGGTCATCAGGATTGGCCGCAACCGCAGCAGGCAAGCGCTGCGGATCGACTCCAGTGGCGTCTGTCCGGCACGCTCCAGTTGCAGCGCCAGATCGATCATCAGGATGGCGTTTTTCTTCACCACACCGATCAACAGGAACAGTCCCAACAGCGAGATCAGGCTGAACTCGCCACCCAGCGCGTAGATCGACAGCAACGCGCCAACCCCGGCCGATGGCAACGTAGACAGGATGGTCAGCGGATGGATGTAGCTTTCATAGAGCACACCCAACACCAGGTACACCGCCAGCAACGCCCCGAGGATCATGAACGGTTGGCTTTTCTGGGTGGCGGCGAACGCATCGGCGGTGCCGGCCATTTTCGCGATGACATCCTCGGGCAACCCAAGCTTGGCAAGTGCCCGCTCGATGGCCGCGGTGCCCTGCTCCACCGTGACACCTTCGGCCATGTCGAAGGAAATGCCCTCGGACGCGAACTGGCCTTCATGGCTGACCCGGTCGTCCTCCAGGCTGTTCTCGTAGTGGGCAATGGCCGACAGCGGCACGCGCGCGCCATCGGCGGTGATGACCTGGACCTGCTCGAGGGTACTCGGGTCCTGGGCATACTTGGGATTGACCTCCATCACCACCTGGTACTGGTTGAGGCTGTCGTAGATGGTGGATATCTGCCGTTGGCTGTAGGCGTTGTTGAGCACCGCGGTGACCATGTCCATGTCGATGCCCAGGCGCTTGGCCTGGTCGCGGTCCACCACCAGCGTCACCTGCTGCGCCCCACCCCCGTCGCGGGCGTCGATGGCGGTGAGTTCCGGCAAGGCCCGGAAGGCCGCCACAACCTTGGGGTACCAGGCGCGCAGCGACGCCAGGTCAGCGCTTTGCAGGATGTAGGAATACTGCGAGGTGGTCTGCTCGCGACCGCCACCGAACTGCAGGTCCTGGTCGGCCATTAACATCAACTGAGCGCCGGGGACCTTGGGCATTTCTTTACGAAGGCGCTCGATGACCTTTTGTGCAGAAATATTACGCTCCTTGATCGGCTTGAGGCGCACCAGCATGAAGGCGTTGTTGGTGCCGTTGTTGCCACCGATGAAACCGGCGACGCTTTGCACCGCCTCGTCCTTGAGCACGGCGCGGCGGAAAATTTCCATCTTCGGCTGCATCACGTTGAACGACAGCCCGTCGTCGCCACGCACGAAACCGATCAACTGGCCGGTGTCCTGCTGCGGCATGAAGGTTTTCGGCACCACCACATACAACGCGACGTTCACGCCGATGGTCACCAGCAGGCTCAGCAAGGTCAGGCGTCGATGGCGCAGCACCCAGTCCAGGCTGATCGCGTAACCACGGACCATGCGGTCATTGAGCCGCTGGCTCCAGCGCTGCAAGCGGTTTTCCTGCCCCGGCACGTGAGGCTTGAGCCAACGGGCGCAGAGCATCGGTGTGAGGGTAAGCGAGACCATCAGCGAGACCACGATGGACGCCGCCAGGGTGATGGAAAATTCGCGGAACAGGCTCTCGATGATCCCGCCCATGAACAGGATCGACAGGAATACCGCCACCAGCGAGACGTTCATCGACAGCAAAGTGAAACCCACCTCTTCGGCCCCCCTATACGCCGCTGTCATAGGAGGGACGCCTTCGTCGATATGCCGGGAGATGTTCTCCAGCACCACGATGGCATCGTCCACCACCAGCCCCGTCGCGAGGATCAACGCCATCAGCGACAGGTTGTTCAGGGAGAAACCGTACAGGTACATCACCGCAAACGTGCCCACCAGCGACACCGGCACCGCCAGGGTCGGGATCAGCGAGGCGCGGAAATTGCCGAGGAACAGGAACACCACCAGCACCACCAGGGCCACGGCGATCAGCAAGGTCATTTCCGCTTCATGCAGGGTGGCCTTGATCACCGGCGAGCGGTCCATCGCCAGGTTCAGCTTGACGCTGGCCGGTAGCACGGCCTGCAGCGCGGGCAGTTGCGCCTTGATCTCGTTGACGGTCTCGATGATGTTGGCCCCGGCCTGGCGGTTGATCACCAGCAACACGGCGGCATCATTGTTGAAGAAACCGCTGTTGTAGCGATCCTCGACGCTGTCGGTGACTTTCGCCACGTCCTTGAGCCGCAATACCGAGCCGTCCTGGTAACGGATGATCAGCGTTTCGTAGTCCTTGGCCTTTTCCAACTGGTCGTTGGCCTGGACCTGCCACATGCGCCGATCGTCCTCCACCGACCCCTTGGGCCGGCGCACGTTGCTATCGGCAATGGCGGTGCGTACATCGTCCAGGGCCACGCCGTACTGATTGAGCAACTGCGGCTCCAGTTCGATGCGCACCGCCGGCAACGAGCTGCCGCCGATCTGCACCTCGCCGACACCCGCCACCTGGGACAGGCTCTGGGACAGGATGGTCGAAGCCAGGTCGTAGAGCTGGCCTTTTTCCAACACATCCGAGGTCAGCGAGAGCACCATGATCGGCGCCTGGGACGGGTTGACCTTCTTGTAGGTGGGCATGCTGCGCATGCCACTGGGCAACAGGTTGCGCGACGCATTGATGGCCGCCTGCACTTCCCGGGCGGCACCGTTGATGTCACGGTCCAGGTCAAATTGCAGAATGACGCGGGTAGAACCCTGGCTGGAACGGCTGCTCATGGTGTTGACCCCGGCGATGGCGCCGAAGGAACGCTCCAGGGGCGTAGCCACCGTCGAAGCCATCACCTCGGGGCTCGCCCCTGGCAGGTTGGCCTGGACCACGATCACCGGGAAATCCATTTGCGGCAGGGGCGAAACCGGCAGCAGGCCGAAGCTCACGCCACCGAGCAGCATGATGGCGAAGCTCAGGAGCATGGTCGCTACGGGGCGGCGGATGAAGGGGCCGGAGAGGTTCATCGGCCGCCACCACAGACTTCAAGCCACTGACCACAAGAGATAGCTGGGCTTTTGTGGCGAGGGAGCTTGCTCCCGCTATGTGGGAGCAAGGCTTGCCCGCGATGGACGCGATGCGGTCTTGCAGAATCGAGGCGCCTGTCTCGCGAGCAAGCTTTGCTCCCACAGACCAGCGGGAGCAAGCTCCCTCGCCACGAAAAGCGCTGCATCGCCGTCACACCCGCACCTCTTTCCCATCAGGCCTGGCAAACCGGCGTCCCAGTCGATCGAAATACAGGTAGATCACCGGCGTCGTGAACAACGTCAATACCTGGCTCACCAACAACCCACCTACCATCACCAAGCCCAGGGGCTGGCGCAGTTCAGCGCCGGAGCCGGTGGCGAACATCAGCGGTATTGCGCCGAACAAGGCCGCCAGGGTGGTCATCAGAATCGGGCGGAAGCGCAGCAATGCAGCCTGGTAGATCGCTGTCTGCGGGTCCATGCCCTGGTTGCGCTCGGCGTCGAGGGCGAAGTCGATCATCATGATCGCGTTCTTCTTGACGATGCCGATCAGCAGAATGATGCCGATGATCGCGATCATGCCCAGGTCATTGCCACTGAGGATCAAGGCCAGCAAGGCACCGATGGCCGCCGAGGGCAAGGTGGAAAGAATGGTGATCGGGTGGATGTAGCTTTCGTACAGCACGCCCAGCACGATGTACATGGTCACCACCGCTGCCAGGATCAGCAGCAAGGTACTCGACAGCGACGCCTGGAAAGCCTGGGCCGCGCCCTGGAACTCGGTCTGCACGCCCACCGGCATGCCGATGTCCCGCTGGACCTTTTCGATCACGTCCACCGCATGCCCCAAGGCCACGCCCGGCGCCAGGTTGAACGACATCATCACCGCCGGGAACTGGCCAATGTGGGCAATCGCCAGTTGCGCCTGGCGTTCTTCGACCCGGGCCAGGCTCGACAGCCGCACCTGCCCACCGTCGGTGGTCTTGACGTGAATCTGGTCCAGCGCCTGGGGCCCGATCCGTTCCCCGGCCTGGGCCTGCAATACCACGCGGTACTGGCTGGCCTGGGTGTAAATGGTGGAAATCTGCCGCTGGCCGAAGGCGTCATAGAGCGCGTCGGTGATGTTCGACACCGAGACGCCCAGGCGTGAGGCCGCGTCGCGGTCGATCACCAGGTAGACCTGCAGGCCCTTGTCCTGCAGGTCGCTGGCCACATCGGTCAGCTCCGCCTGTTGGGCCAGGGCCTCGACCAGGCGCCCGCTCCACAGGCTGAGCAACTCGGCATCCGGCGATGACAGGCTGAACTGGTACTGGGTGCGGCTGACCCGGTCTTCAATGGTCAGGTCCTGCACCGGCTGCATGAACAGGCGAATGCCCACCAGCCGATCCAACTGCGGCTGCAAGCGGGCAATGATCTGGGTGGCGCTGTCGTCCCGCTCGCTGTGGGGCTTGAGGTTGATCAGCAGGCGCCCGCTGTTGAGCGTGGCGTTGTCGCCGTCCACGCCGATGTAGGACGACAGGCTCTGCACCGCCGGGTCGGCGAGAATCACTTTCGCCAGTTGCTGCTGGCGCTCGCTCATGGCGGCAAAGGAGATCGATTGCGGCGCCTCGGAAATGCCCTGGATCACGCCGGTGTCCTGCACCGGAAAGAACCCCTTGGGCACGGCCAGGTACAGCACCACCGTCAGCACCAGGCTGGCCACCGCCACCAACAGGGTCAGTGGCTGATGCTTGAGCACCCACTGCAACTTGCGTCCGTAGGCGGCGATCAACCAGTCGATCCAGGCGCCGCTGGCGCGGTAGAAACGGCCTTGCTCTGCTTCCTTGGGCTCGCGCTTGAGCAAGCGGGCGCACATCATCGGCGTCAGGGTCAGGGACACCACCAGGGAAATCAGGATCGCCACCGCCAGGGTGATGGCGAACTCGCGAAACAACCGCCCCACGACGTCGGCCATGAACAGCAGCGGAATCAGCACGGCGATCAGCGACAGCGTCAGGGAGATCAGCGTAAAGCCGATCTGCTTCGCACCCTTGAGCGCGGCCTGCAACGGGCTGTCGCCCTCCTCGATGTAACGGGCGATGTTCTCCAGCATGACGATGGCATCGTCCACCACGAAACCGGTGGCAATCGTCAAGGCCATCAGGGTCAGGTTATTGATGGAAAAACCGGCCAGGTACATCACGCCGAAGGTGCCGATCAGCGACAACGGCACGGCCACCGACGGGATGATCGTGGCACTGACGCGACGCAGGAACAGGAACGTCACCATGACCACCAGCGCAATGGCGATCAGCAATTCATGCTGCACATCGGTGACCGACGCGCGGATGGTCTGGGTGCGGTCGGTCAGCACGGTGACATCCAGGCCGGCCGGCAGGTTGTCGGTGATGCTCGGCAGCAGGGCCTTGATCCGATCCACCACCTCGATGACATTGGCCCCCGGCTGGCGCTGGATGTTCAGCAGCACGGCCTGGTTTTCGTTGGCCCAGGCGGCAAGCCGTTCGTTTTCGGCGCCGTCGACGATCTGTGCCACGTCCTTGAGCCGCAACGGCGCGCCATTGGCGTAGGCCAGGATCAGCTCGCCGTAGTCCTTGGGCGAGGTCAGTTGGTCGTTGGCGTCGAGCATCGAGACCCGGGTCGGGCCGTCGAAGTTGCCCTTGGGCTGGTTGACGTTGGAAGCGCCGATCAGCGTGCGCACATCAGCCAGGTTCAGGCCGTTGGCCGCCAGGGCCTCGGGATTGACCTTGATCCGCACAGCCTGGCGCTGGCCGCCGGCGATGGTGACCATGCCGACGCCGCTGATCTGGGCGATTTTCTGCGCCATGCGGGTGTCGACCAAGTCGTTGAGCTTGGGCAGCAGCATGGTCTTGGAGGTAATGGCCAGGGTCAGCACCGGGGTGTCGGCCGGGTTGACCTTGTTGTACACCGGCGGCGCCGGCAGGTCGTTGGGCAGCAGGTTGGTGGCGGCGTTGATCGCAGCCTGCACCTGCTGCTCGGCGACGTCCATGTTGATATCGAGGTTGAAGCGCAGGGTAATCACCGACGCACCGCCGGAACTGGTGGAGGCCATTTGCGTCAGGCCCGGCATCTGTCCGAACTGCCGCTCCAGGGGCGCGGTCACCGCACTGGTCATCACATCGGGACTGGCGCCCGGGTACAGGGTCATCACGCGGATGGTCGGGTAATCGACTTGGGGCAGTGCTGACACCGGCAGCAGCCGATAGGCGATCAGGCCGGCCAGAATGATCGCCAGCATGCTCAGTGTCGTGGCGACCGGGCGAAGGATGAACAGTCGCGAGAAATTCATGCGCCGCCCTTTTTCGCCTGGTCGGCCGCGGCCGGCTCAGTGGGCGCCGCTGCGGACTTGCCCTGCAGGTGCTCGGTCGGCGTGGTGGGCACTTCCTGGCTGTCGCTGACCACTTCCACTTCGCTGCCTTCCTTCAAGCGATCGGTGCCTTCGAGCACCACCCGGTCACCGGCGGCCAGGCCTTCGGTGACCACGGTGTTCGCGCCGTCGCTGGCGCCGATCTTCAGCATCTTGATGGTGACCTTCTTGTCGCCCTCCAAGGCGTAGACGAAGGTGCCATTGGTGCCGAACTGGATGGCCGCCGTCGGCGCCAGGACCACACCCTTGAGGGTGTCGGCCAGCAGGTGGACATTGACGAACTGGTTGGGGAACAGCGACTGGTCACGGTTCTCGTAGCGGGCCTTGAACTTCAGGGTGCCGGTGGTGATATCGATCTGGTTGTCCAGGCTTTGCAACACGCCGCTGGCCTGGCGCTTCACGTCGCCCCGGTCCCAGGCTTCGACCGGCAGTTTCGCCCCGCTGCGGTAACGGGCGAGCACCGTATCGAGGTTGTTCTCCGGCAAGGTGAACACGACGCTGATGGGTTGGGTCTGGGTGATGACCGCCAGGGCCGTGGTGTCGTTGGCCGCCACCAGGTTGCCGGTGTCCAGCTGCCGCAGGCCGACTCGCCCGGAGATGGGCGCGCGGATCCTGGTGAATTCGAGGTTGAGCTTGGCGTCGTTGACTGCCGCCTGGTTGGTCTTGACCGTGCCCTGGTATTGGCCTACCAGCGCCGCGGCGGTGTCGAGGGTCTGCTTGGCAATACTGTCTTCGGCGTACAGGCCGCGATACCGCTCGAAGTCTACCTGGGCATTTTTCAACTGGGCCTGGTTCTGCAACAGCGTGCCTTCGGCCTGGAGCAAGGCGTTCTGGTACGGGCGTGGGTCGATCTCGGCCAGCAAGTCCCCGGCCTTGACCATTTGCCCCTCTTCGAAAGCGATCTTGACCAGCTCGCCACCCACGCGGCTACGCACGTTGATGGTATTGAGGGCCGTGACCGTGCCGAGCGCCTTGAAGTACAGCGGAAAATCCCCGGTCACCACCGGCGCCACCCGAACCGGGATCGGCCCCGTCGCCCCACCGAACCCTGGCCGCATGCCACCCGAACGCCCCATGTGCCCCGCCGCGGTTTTATCCCCTTCCCCAGGCTTTTGGGTCGAGCCACTGGGCCAGAACTTCCAGGCCAGCGCCGCGACAACCAATACGATGAACAGGCCAAACAGCCAGCGACGGGAATTGCGGGAAACAGAGGATTGCATGGAGTGATCAACCATTGGGCGCGTGGACTTCTTTTACGGGAGGCTGAACGATAAGCACTGGCGGGTGTTTAGCAAAGCGCCTTTACCGGCAATTTACGTTGGGCTTACCTGGCACATAGTCGGCTAAAGCCTTGAAGCACAAAAGAAAACGGCCTGGACAAGCCAGGCCGTTAACAATTGTAATAAATACCTTATTTCATTCCACTTATTTCAGAACGGCCAGGGCCGCGTCGTAGTTCGGCTCTTCAGCGATTTCCTTGACCAGCTCGCTGTGCAGCACGGTGTCGTTTTCGTCCAGCACCACCACGGCACGGGCGGTGAGGCCTTTCAGCGGGCCATCAGCAATTGCCACGCCGTAGTCCTGGATGAATTCGGCACCGCGCAGGGTCGACAGGTTCTGGACGTTTTCCAGGCCTTCGGCGCCACAGAAACGCGCCTGGGCAAACGGCAGGTCGGCGGAGATGCACAGCACCACGGTGTTGTTCAGCTCGTTGGCCTGGGCATTGAACGTGCGCACGGAGGTGGCGCAGGTCGGCGTGTCGACACTTGGGAAAATGTTCAGCACTTTGCGCTTGCCGGCGAAGTCCTTCAGGGAAACGTCCGACAGATTGCCGGCAACCAGGGAAAAGGCTGGCGCCTTGGAACCGGCTTGTGGCAACTGGCCGTTGACTTGGACCGGGTTGCCTTTGAGGGTGACTTGAGCCATGAACGGATTCCTTCTGACAGTTTGAAAATGGTGAGGCCGGAGTTAACCACGAAATGCTTGCGCGACCTACCGCTGGACATAAAAAGACATGGTGTCGCCATCCTGTGTAGGAGCTGGCGAAGCCTGCGATCTTTTGATCTTTCGCTTGAGATTTCAAGTGTATTTGGAAAGATCGCAGCCTCGTTGCACTCGACAGCTCCTACATAGCTCCTACATGTTCCTACATGTTCCTACATGCTCCTACGCAGTTCCCATAGGGGTATTCGTGGCTATTTAGCCTTGAATTTCAGAAACGACTGATGCAAATCCGACGCCCAGCCATCGATGACCCCTTTGACATCATCGGGTTTCATGACCTGGGACTCGTTGGACAACGGCTTGCCCGTGCCTTTGCGCACCACCTGGGCGACCACCGCGTTGTTGCCACCGTCGAGAAAAACCGCTTCGGTGCCCAGGGTGGTTTCCTGGTCGCGAATACCGCTGGCGGTGCTGACAGCGGCCGCCACCAGCGCAATCGGGATCACCTCATACGGTTTCAAGCCTTCGGTCTTGCTGCTGACAGCCGTGATGGCCGCCCGCATCACCAAGACACCCGGCCCAGGAGCTGTCGCCAGGGGCAAGGATTTTCCCGCTTCCCGCTTGAGGGCCTGATCGTAATAAGCGGTAATGCCCGACAGTGTGCCCTGGGGGATCTTCACGGTCGGCTGTGGCTTGGGATAAAGCTGCGTCGGCTCGATATAAAGACTGGTGTACTTGCCCGGGTCGATCTTCGGATCGACCCAACGCATGACCTCGGCCCCCGACGGCGATTTCTCTTCCTTGAGCCGGCTGTAATCCCCCAGGAACCCGGAGTACTCATCCGGCTGGATGACTTTGCTGGAACACCCCGCCAAGGCGAGCGAGGCAATGCAAACAGTGCCGATCATCGACGAAAACTTCATGCTGTCACTCCTGTAAGCCACACGAGGCGGGGCCGGAACTACAGGTATAGCCAATGGACAGGTTTTTGCCTGCTCTGAGAATGCCTGATTCAGCCGCGCTCGCGCGGTATCAGGCTCTGCAGCTGTTGTGCGAGAAAGTTGGCATCGAAAGCAAACGTGTCGGGGTCCTTCAACCCGTTGGTCCGGCGCCATTGCCATTGCGTCGATGGCGGTTGGCAAACCAGGGAAATGCTGCCGTGACGGGTCGCGGCAAGGCCCATGATCGACAAAGAAATCAGCCCGCCCGCGCCCATCACCTCCGGCACGAACTCCACCGGTTTCCCGGTAATGGTCAAGGTCAGTTTTTCAGTCTTGAAACCGGACGTCTCGACAGGGGCGCTCGGCCCGTGCGCCACATACGTCTCACGGCTCAGTTCCAACAGGCCGAGCGCCATGACAGGCGCCAGCCATTGCTCGATTTGCCCGTACAACGCCTTGATCTGCTCTGCCCAAACCGCCGACTGGGCCTGGTGCAGTTGTTTTTTATGCGCTTCGCTGTCGGCGTAGTGACGAAGCATCTCGCCCAATTGCTGTACATCGTCCATGGGCCGGTCCTCGATTAAGGGAGTACTGCGAAGCGCGATGATGACAGGTTCAAGACGTTGGCGTACGTAAAAGCCCTCTTTGCCTGCGCGCGGGGTCCTTCAGCGCAACCGCGCCATAGCCAGGGTGTCCACCCAGCGTCCGTCGCGCACGGCATAGTCGCGCATCAGGCCTTCGGTTTCGAAGCCAAACTTGCGGTATAGGCCGATGGCCGCTTCATTGTCGGCGTACACCGTCAACTCGACCCGCCGCAGGTTCATCCAGTTGTCCGCGACCTCCAGCGCGGCGGCCAGCAGCATCGAACCCACACCCTTACCCTGCCAGGCGACAGCCACACCCATGCCGAGACTGCCGCAATGGGCACGACGCACGCGCGAAAACTGCTCCAGCCCCAGGTTGCCGATGACTTCACCCTCGTGCAGCGCCACCAGCTTCAATGAACGCTCGTCATCCATCGCCAGGCGCTTGCGCCAGATTTCGCTGGACTGGAAAGGCATTTGCAACACCTGGCGGGTCACCGCCGGGTCGTTGTAGAGCGCGGTGACACCGGCGATGTGGGCTTCAGCGAAGCGAACGAGGGTGATCGATGATTCGGGCATGCGGCTCCTCCCTGGAGACGTGACAAGGCCGATCACTATAAGCCGCGCCAGGCGCTATGGGGAACCTGTGGGAGCGAGCTTGCTCGCGATGAGGCCCTTTCAACCGGCATCGATGTTGAGTGGACGACCGCTATCGCGAGCAAGCTCGCTCCCACAGAGGGCCTACTTCCTATTTTGGGTTATGCCTGGAACCAATCCCGGCGCTCATCCAGTGTGTGGTGGATCAGCTCACGAAGCATCTGCACCTCTGGTGAGCCTTCGGCCTGGGCATTGACGGCCATCCACAAGGAACGCTGCATCGACAGGCCGAATACTTGCGGCAATGCCACCAAGCCTCGGTCAAAGCGGCTCATGTACTGCGGCAACAGGCCGATGCAGGCGCTGCAGCGAATCATTTCCAGCATCAGTTCATAGGATTGCACCTGCACCACGCCGGCCCGGCGTTGCTCTATCAGGGCGTTCCACGGCGCGAAACCGTCCACGTGTCGGTCCGCCTGCCATTGCACCAGCATGTAGTCGTTCAAGTCGTCCAGGCAGTCCGGGCGTGTGACCGGTCGTGAATAGCGTTTGGCAATGTGCGGCACATAGTCCAACCGCGCCAGCCGATCCGCTGGCAACGTGGCAAAGCTCGGCCCTGGCACTGACGCGTGGGCATCACTCAACCACAGCACCAGGTCGGCGCTGACGGCTTGCAGCGCCAGTTCACTGTCCAGGGTAATGATCTGCAGCCGCACGCTGGCGTTGCGCCGCAGCAACGCGATCAGGTCGCGTCCCAGGATGTCATGCAGAATCGACTCGGCCACGGCCAGGCGAATCAAGGGTTGATCGTTCAGCGGCGGCGCGCTTTCGTGGGCCAGAGTGATCAATCGCGCCTGCAACTGCCGACCTTCGCGAGTGAGGGTCAAGGCGCTGCCCTGGAAGCTGAACAGCGAGCGTTGCAACCGCGTCTCCAGCTGCGCCAACTGCTTGCGCAGCCAGGTTGCCTTGACGTTGAGGCTACGGGCCGCTTGCATGAAGCAGCCGCAACGGGCACTGACCAGGAAACACTGCGTCACCTGCGGTTCAATACCGCCGGCCAATGTCAGCCACGGATCGGGGACACGCAACGGCGTGCGGTATGCGGTGACAGCCTGGCGTCCTGCGGGCTCGGTGAAGGTCATGGGTGACTCCCTGTCGGTTGTACAAATACATGGGGCAAACAACACAGCACCCTGTGGCGAGGGAGCTTGCTCCCGCTGGTCTGTAGGAGCTGACGAGCGGAGCGAGGCTGCGATCTTTTCATTGCCAATTCAGTCCGGAGCGAAAGATCAAAAGATCGCAGGCTTCGCCAGCTCCTACAGAGCCCAGCGGGAGCAAGCTCCCTCGCCACAAGGTGTGGACCTCGCTAGAGCCCCTCCTCCAGCACCTTGCTCAACTGCGCGCCATCGATGCTCAACGTGGCGGTGTCGAGCATGCCGTCCAGGTAGGCCTTGGCGATCTGTTCCTGGCGCTGGGCGCGCAGGGCCTGGGTCAGGCGTTCGCGCACGTCATCCAGGGTCGCTTCCCGGGCCGGCTGTTGTTCGGTGAGCTTGATGACATGGAACCCCGCCGGGCTCTGCACCGGCTCCGACACCGCCCCGACCTTCAAGCGCGCCACCGCCTCTCGCACCGGCGGGACCAGTTGCTGCAACGGCTGGAAACCACTGTCGCCACCGCGCTCGGCGCTGACACGGTCCTGGGAAAAGCGGCTGGCCAGGGCGGCAAATTCGGCGGGCGACGCCTGGGCCTTTTTACTCAGTTCCAACGCTTGCCGGCGCACCGCGTCCACCGTTTGCGGTTCGGTGGCGGCCAGGAAAATCTGGCTGACGCGGTACAATGCCGGCGCCGTCCAGTTGGCTTTCCCGGCGTCGTAAGCCTGCTTCAGCTCTTCTTCACTGGGATACCCGGCCGGCACCTGGCTGACCGACTGCAAGTAGTCGCGAAACACAATCTGCTCAGCCGCCGCTCGCGTCTGGCGCTCGACCTCCGGCCGCTGCCGCCAACCCTGGGCATCGGCCTGCTCCAACACGGCTTTTTCCGCCAGGCGGGCCCGGATCCAGCCTTCCAGCGCAGCTCGATTGCCACGCATTTGCTGGCGAGCCTCGGGGGCCAGTGCGGCAAGCAACGCCTTGAGTTCATCGGGGCTGACTTGCTGGTTGCCCAACCGCGCCAGGCTCGACGAATCGGCCGCAACCACGTTGACGGTCTGCACCGCGGCGACCGGACCGCTCCCCGGGCGCAGGCCAAGCACCAGCGCCACGGCGAGCAGGCCCAACGCCGCGGCGCTGATGACGAAGGTCGGCTTTTTCACGATGCACTGGCCTCTTCCAGCTCGGCCTCGACGGGCTCGGCCTGGGTTTGCATCCGCGCCGCGTTCTGGCTGTATTCACGCAGGTAGACAATGAACTCCTGCAACAAGCGATCCCACAGCTCCAGGTTGCTGCGCAAATGATCGGTGCTCACGCCTGCCACCACCACGTCCATTTCCATCACCAGGAACTCGCCTTGCACCGACAACCGGGCAAAGCGTCGCGAGGCGTTCCACAATTGCGCCAACCCGGCCGGCAACTCGCCCTGTACCCGCAAAGCACAACTGAAGGTGAAGTCCAGGTAGTCGCCCGGTGTTGGCGCAGGATTGCCGAAGCGCACCGCATAGCCGATGCCCTGGCTGGCGCTGAGCAATTGCACGATGCCGTTCTGCTCCGTCTCGTTGACCCGATAGCCAGCGGCCTGCAACAACTCGGTCAGGGATTTTGCACAGACGTATTCAATCATTGAGGTCATGGTCAGTTCTTCCTTGCGCTAATTCAGTGAGTGATCGAGGCCTGGGGTGCATCGAAACGGTTCTTGTAGAGATCGTCGCCAAACCCCTGGGCCAGCTCTTCGAAACGCACCCGGGCCTTGGCCGCGAACGGCTGGCGGATCTTCATGATGTCGGTCACATCAATGGTTTCGTAGGCATGCAGCAGCGTCTTGGCGACTTCGTACATTTGCTGATTCTTGACCGAACATTGCTGCACTTGTGTGTCACGCTCGGTCAATTGCGCCTCCAGGCGAGCGCGCTCGGCCTCTTTGCCGCGGGCCAGGACCAGCAGTTCTTCATAGGCTTTCTTGAACTTGCCGATCTGCTCGTTGCTCGCCGCCACCTGGGCCTGGGCCTGGCTTTGCAGGCTTTGCTGATGCCCGGCCAGTTGTTCGGCCTGGGCCTGGGCCTTGGTCAGTTGTGCGGTCAATTGCTTGATCTGCGCCTGGGCTTCTTTGGCCTGGCTCTCGGCAGCCTGACGAGCGGCGCTGGCCTGGGCCTGCTCGCTTTGCAGGGCCTGCAACTGGGCGGTGGTGCTGCGCAGTTGCGCCCGCAGGCGTTCTTCCAGGCCTTCGCCGTGAGCCACGCCACTGAGTAGCAGGCCCAGCACCAATAACGCGGCCGGGCATGGGTATTTGGCTCGCCTTTTCATGAGGCCTCCCTGCGCTTAGAAGCGCGTGTTGATTTCAAGCTGCAAGACATCGATGTCGTACGGCGCGCCGTAGACCGCTTCGGAACTCAACCAGCGACCGGTGGCGAAGACGTTGCTCGCCAGGCCATAGTTGCCGCCCAGGAAATAACCCTTGGCATTGGTACCGCCCAAGTGGAATGACGAATCGTTGAAGCCGTCCGGCAAGGCGTCCGGCTGGATGTACTTGTAGCCGGCGAACAAGTTCCAATCGCCCCCGCGCTTGAGCTCCAGCGAGTTGCCGAGGGTGAACTGGAGCATCCAGGCGTTGGCGCCGCTTTCCACCTCGCCGTTTTCATCCAGGTTATTGGCGAACTGCCCTGCCGAGCGCTTGCGCATCTCGCCTTCGTCGTAGCCCAGGTTGTGGACGTAGTGGGCCTGGCTGCGCAGTTTCAGGTCTTCGGGCAGGTCGGTGTCCCAGGCCAGATTCAGGTCCAGCAGGTTGAATTCCGAGGCCAGGCCGACGTATTGCGGTTGTGGCGTGGTGGACGGGTTGAGGGGATTGGGCGTGATGTCGCGCAGCAGGAACACGGTGTTGCCCTTTTGCATGAACGCCACGCGTGAGCCGTCGCTGTCGCAGCCTGGATCACCGGCCCAAGGCTGGCACGGCGAAGAGCGCTGGCCTTCGATGTCGTCGAAGCGGTAATAGGCCATGGCCCCCTTGATCCGGTTGCTGTCGTTGATGACCCAGTTGGCCCCCAGTTGCGCACCGTACAACCACTTGTTGTCGCTCTCCTCCTTGTCGCTGCCATTGCTGGTGCTGGTGTCGTTGGTGTACTCCACCGGGAACGCGCCAACAGTACCGAACACACCCCAATCCTGATTGAGCTTGTGGTTGAAGTTCGCCGCCACACCGTCGAAGTTCAGGTCACCGGAATACAACAGGTCGGTGGAGAAAAACGGGTTGGCGAAACGCCCGCCGGTCAGGGTCAATTCGTCCGAGGGTTTCCAGGTCAGGTAGCCCTGGTCGAGCCAGATGTCTTTCTTGCCAAAACCACCACCGAGGGTCTGGGTGGTGGACACCGGGTTGTTGTCCGAGCCGGTGCCGATGCGGATGCCGGCAGTCCATTGCGGGGCAATCACGGCCTTCATGCCCAGGCGGGCGCGCAGGCGGAACAGGTTCTCGCGGTCTTCGCGGGTGTTGAGCAACGGCGGCAGGCTGGAGCTGCTGTTGGGGTTGACGTCGTAGGGCCCCTTGTCATTGAGCCGGGCGAAGTCGACGATTTCGTTGCTGTTGGTGCCCGAGTAATAGCGCGACTCATCCCGCAGGCGAATGTCGCCGTCAAAGCTGATGCGCGAGACCCAGTCCGGGAAGGTATTGGGCTGGGCCCAGTTTTCCTGTTTGGCGGTGGCCATGACTTCTGCCTTGACCTGGTCGCGGATCTGCTCACGCACGATGTTCGGCACGTATTGCACCCGCACGTCCCCCGGCGCACCGGCCGGCGCTGCGGCAACCGCCGTGGCCGCCTGGCGGGCCTGCACGGCTTCCCGTTCGGCCTGGGCGATCAAGCCATCGGCCTGGTCTTGCTTCAACACGCCCTGCTGCACCAGCAGGCGGATCAGATTGATCGTGGCGTTTTCCGACGGCGCCGAGGCGGCCGCCGCGTGTCCAGCCAGGCTCAAGACCACCAGGCCGATCGCCCACGACAATCGATTCACATTGGAAATCATCTGCACACAACTCCTGTTGGCAAACTTTCAAATAGTCGGTTAACCCGGCCGCCGTCCCTGCAAGGACAGGCGCACGGGTAAAGTCAGGGAGGCCGGTGGCCGTTCACTCAAATGGGGCGCGGCACGCAGGGCGGACATCACTTGCTCGTCCACTTGCGGGTTACCGCTGGACTTGACCAGCTCGACACGGGTGATTTCGCCCACGGCACTGAGCCAGACATCGGCCTGCAGCGAGAACGCCAGGCTGCGCAGGTCGGGGTTTTCCCGCAGTAAACGCTGGAAGGTGAACGCCAGGAACTGGCTGTAGGTGCCATTGCCGAGGCGCCCGCCCCCTGCCCCGGCCATGCCGCCGCCCTTGCCGGCACCGATGTTGAAAGCGTCGTTGCCGGACTGGGCGTCGCCGTCCATCTGCATCGGGTTCGCCAGGTCATCGACCGGCGACGGCGGCGCCTCTTCCTCGGGCTTGACCTCTTCGGGCTCCGGGGTCGGTTCTGGCTCGACCACCTTCTCCTCGACCTGGGGTTCCGGCTCCTTGGGTTTTTCCGGCGGCGGTGGCGGCGGCGGCGGTGGCAGCGGGATAATGGTCGGCACCTTGGGTGCTTCGCGGCGCACACCACTCATGTCGTTGGCCCACTGCCACAGCAGCCAGGCCGCCACAGCGCCCAACAATAGGCCGGCGGCCCACTTGAGCAGGCGCAACGGCGAGCTCTTCACCGGGGGCGGGTTGATGGGAAGTCTGGCGGTCATGGTCAGCCCTGGCTCGGTTTGCCGGTCACCAGACCGACCTGGGACAGTTCCAGGCGCCGCAACAGATCCAGCACTTCAATGACTTTCTGGTACTGCACCGTCGCGTCGCCGCGCACGATCACCGGGAAGTCCGGGCTCTGGGCCTTTTCGATACGCAGGCGCTCTTCCAACTCGGCCAGGGTCACCGGATAGGCATCGAGGAAGACCTGCCCGCCGTCGTTCACCGAGATCGCCTTGGTCTTGGCTTCGGACAGCGACACCGAGGCACTGGCCTTGGGCAGGTTGATCTGGATACCCGACACCTGGGCCGTGGCCGTGAGGATGAACATCACCAGCACCACCATGAGCACATCCACCAGCGGCGTGATGTTGATGCTGTCGACTGCGGCATCATCGTCGTCATCGTGTGAAGCGTTTACGCTAGCCATGGCGACTCCCTCAGGCCGGTACGGTCGATTGGACGTGATGATTACGGCGATGCGCCGCTTCACCGGACTGACCTTCGCCGTGCATCTCCGCCAGGCGTGTGATGAACTCATCGACGAAGACGCGCATGTCGGCGCTGACTTCCTTGTTGCGGGTGATCAGCCGGTTGTAGCCAAACAGCGCAGGGATCGCGACGAACAGGCCCATGGCAGTGGCGAGCAAGGCCGCGGCCATGCCCGGGGCAATGGCGTTGATGTTGACGTCACCGGCCATGGCCGTGCCGAGGAACACCACCATGATCCCCAGCACGGTGCCGAGCAGGCCGATGTACGGGCCGCCGGCGATGGCGTTGGACAGGGTCGAAAGCTTCGAGCTGAGCTGCTGGTTTTCCCGGGTGCGCACGCCGTCCATGGAACAGCGGATCGCTTCGATGGTGGCCGCCGACACCGACGAAGTGTCGGCGCCCTGCTCGCGGCGGGTGCGGATTTCCTTGACGGCCACCAGGTACAGGCGCCACAGCGACGAGTGTTGCAGGCGCTGGGCGAGGTCCTGGTCGTCGGCGAACATTTCCAGGCGCGTGCCGATCCTGGCGAACTGTTCGCGGAAGGCTTCGTTGGCCGCGCTGAGACGGCTGACCATGCGGTTCTTGCGGATCATGATGACCCACGACTGGAACATCATCAGCACCAGTACCCCGATGATCACCCAAGCGTCCATCGGCACGGCCTTGAGCAGGAAGCCCAGGCTGCCGAAACCGAAGCCGGACTGCTCTTCATCGACCCCGTAGGCCACCAGTTTCGACTCGGCGCCCTGGGCATTGGCGTCGGCCAACAGCAACGGCGCCGGGCGGGCGACCTTGGACAGGCGCGCTTCGTCCATGGCCCCGCCAAATGGCGCGAAGGCACCTGCGGAAACGTCGGCCCCCAGGGCTATCGGCGAATTGAACGCTGGCATCGCCACCGCCAGGCTCGCGGTTTCACGTCCATTGACGTACAGCACGACCCGGTCGCCCGAGGCGGTCAACGCCAGGTGCTGCCACTGGCCAGGGTTCAGCGGCTGGGTCGAGACCGCACGCTGATCATTGATCGCTACGAACGGCACACCCTGGTTCACGCCAATCAACAGGCTGGTGGCGGCTTCGCGACGGGCCAGGATGATCTGTTCGCCACTGGCCTGGTCCTGACGCAGCCAGGTACTGAAGGTGAACGCCGCGCCGGCACTGTGTTGCAACGAAGGGCTGGCGGGCAACAGCAGCGGCTGGCCGTTGAACTGCAAGGCCCGCCCGATCACGCCGTCGATGCTGACACCGGCCGCGCCCTGGGCATTGTTGCCGTAGGCCGTGGTATCCCGGAGCGGTACGCCAGTGGCGCCGTCAAAGTGGTACAGCGCGGTGTAGTCCGGGTCGAAGGTCAGCTGGCCGCTGCCCGTGGCCGGCGCCTTCTGGTTGCCGTAATACATCCACACGTCCTGACGCTGACCGCCCTCCACGCTCGGCACATCGACCCAGATCAGCGCCATGCCCATCAGCGGGTCGAAGCTTTCGATCTGGTGATTGAGCACGGTCTTGTCGTCGGCACTGACGAAACGCAGGTCCGAGCCATCGTCCTTGACGCCGTCGAAGGTGAAATTGCCGGTGTGCAGGCGCACCAGCAGCGCGGTACGGCCCAAGGCCTGGGCGATGGCAGCGCCCTGGGGCGTGGTGTCCACCGAAATCTGTTTGCGGTAGTGCCAGTCGTCCTGCCACCAGGCGTTGGCGGTCGCCGGAAGCACCAGCCCCAGGCAGATAAACAGGGATAACAATAAGCGTTGCATGGACATGACTCCTGGGTTCAAAACGTCGCTTGCAGGTTGAAGTGCAGGCGCGATTCCTGTTTCGAGGTGTTCGGCCCTTCGAGCAGCGGATAGCCCCAGTCGAGGCTGCCGGACAGCCATTTGCTCAGGCTCGCGCGAGTGCCGAGGCCTACGCTGGCGAGGCTGTAGTCGGCTTCCTGATCGGGCAGTTCGTCGCGCAGGTACAACTGCGCGCCTTCGGCGAAGGCATAGAAGCGCCACTCCTGGACATAGCTGCCGAGGAACGTGGCCAGGGACGGGGTGCGTAGCTCCTGGGACAGCAGGTAGCCGTCATCACCGGTGCGCTCGGCGGCCAGGTAGCCACGCACCGAGGTGGCGCCACCGGCGGAGAATTGTTCGTTGGAAACCAGTGGCCCGGAGGCGAGTTGGAAGGCGGCCTTGGAGGCGGTCTGCCAATCATTGGCGAAGGTGAAGGTGTAATTGCCGTCGCCCTTGAGCACCGCGAAACTGGGGCTGGCACGATAGCGCTTGTAGTCGAACTCTTCGTCGGAGCTGCCATAGCCCAGCAGGCTGCGGGTACCCGCTACCAGGCTCAGGCCGAGGCCCAACTGGCTGGTTTCGGTGTAGCGAAAGCCGTTGTAGGCGAAAGTGAACGGCGCGTACTTGAGCGGTGCCTTGTCGCTGGCGCCACCGAGGTTGAGCTCCTCCTCGAAATCCTTGAAATCCACCCCGACCGAAAAGCTGTTGGCCCACGCCCCGCTGGACGGCAGGCTGTAGATCGCCGACACCCCGTAGGAATGGCCTTTGCCCAACACGTTGCTGCCGCCAACCGTCGCCACGTTGCTGTCGGATTGGTAGCCCGAGAACTGCACACTCCAGCGTTCGCTCAGCGGCGCGGTGTAGGAACCCGACCAGACCTTGGCGTTTTCGGTGTCCTGGGGCGCAGTGAAGAAGGTCAGCGAAACGCTGTGGCCCAGTTGCCAAAGATTGTTGTAGCCCAGGCTCGCGACCGTGCGCAGCTTTTCGGTGTCGGCACTGTAGTCGTTGTTCAACCCCAGGCTGGCTTGCCAGGGGTCCTGGTCTTCGACCTGCAAATCCACGTCCATCGTCCCGGGGCGCTGGCCTTCGCGCACCAGCGGCATGACCTGGCGCCCCGGGGTTTTGTTCAGCAGCGCCAGCTCTGTCTGGACCTGGGTGAAATCGGGCACCTCGCCTTCCTTGAGCGCCGGCACGTCATCACGGATTTCAACGGGCGAATAATGCTTGGCCCCCACCACCCGCACCCGGCCGATCTTGGTCTCGCTGACTTGCAGGTAGACGATGCCCTCTTCGACTTTCTGCTCCGGCAACTCAACGAACACCGATTGATAACCGCGCGCCTGATAGGCCTTCTGCAAGGCCTCCCGGGCGCCTTCGATGTCGCTCAAGGCCTTTTGCGGGCCGAGGAACGGGTACACCGCTTCCTCGATGGCCCGGGCATCGAGTACGGTGTTGCCCCGCACGAAATACTCGTTCACGTCCACCAGGCGCGCTGGCGCCGCTGCGGCTTCCTGCCCTCCTTCAGCGGCAAATGCCGACGGTCCCCCGACCGCCAGCAGCAACCAGCCCCACAGCGCCGGCCGCGATTTGAAGAAATGCTCCACACCACCCCCTGAATTCAAAATACGGCTCAATTGCTTGCGGTCGATGTCGTGGCGTGCCGGGCCAGCCAGGTGTGCAGCAGCGCGAAATTCAAGGAGAACTCCGGCATTTGCAGCAAGGCGCCACAGAACACTTCACCGATGATTTTCTGGATGAGCCGCACTGCCCGCGCGTCGCCCAGCAGTGTGGCGAGGTCTTTGCTCAGGACGTTGAAGCTCCAGACCTTCTGATTCAGGTCCAGGCCGACGAACCAGCGGAACAGCAAGTTGTAGTTGAGTTGTTCGTAGAGTTGCTGCTCGCTGGGCACCGAATAGAGCAGTTGCAGCAGGAGGATATGCATGGCGGTTTGCGGTGCGATCAGCATCTGGGCACCGGCGTTGAGGCCCTGCAGCACATCGCGATGGTCATCCAGCAGGTCGTCGATCTGCGGACGCAGCAAGACCAGTGAATGGCCTTGCGGAATGTAGCTGGACACTTCCTTGAGCGCGCCCTGCCAGTCATCCTGGGAAACGATCCAGACCCACGGCGCGCCGTAGCGATACACCGAGACCGGCTGCTTGCGCGCCGCCTCGACGATCTTCGACAGCCGCTGGTCAAGCTCCTGCATGCCCACTTTCGAATAACGTTCCATAGTCCCCATCGCCTCACTCCCGGCTTCGCGCCCCGGCTCCAAAACGACCTTGCAGGCCCCCTTGAACACGTCACACAGGCATGACGGGAATGGCGATGTGCTACCGAACTTTTGTCATGAAAGCTTCATTTGGAGGGTATGGAGGGAGTGAGGTTTTGTGGGAGCGGGCTTGCTCGTGATGGCGCTGTGTCAGCTTCCATTGATGTTGAATGTGCTGCCGCCATCGCGGGCAAGCCTTGCTCCCACAGAGTTCTCGGGTGTTCACCAACTCCATGTTCGCCACCAATACCCTGTGGGAGCGAGCCTGCTCGCGAAAGCGGTGGGTCAGTTTGCATCGATGTTGGATGGGCTGCCGCCATCGCGGGCAAGCCTTGCTCCCACAGAGTTCTCGGGTGTTCACCAACTCCATGTTCGCCACCAATACCCTGTGGGAGCGAGCTTGCTCGCGAAAGCGGTGGGTCAGCTTGCATCGATGTCGGATGGGCTGCCGCCATCGCGGGCAAGCCTTGCTCCCACAGAGTTCTCGGGTGTTCACCAACTCCATGTTCGCCACCAATACCCTGTGGGAGCGGGCTTGCTCGCGAAAGCGGTGGGTCAGTTTGCATCGATGTTGGATGGGCTGCCGCCATCGCGGGCAAGCCTTGCTACCACAGAGTTCTCGGGTGTTCACTAACTCCATGTTCGCCACCAATACCCTGTGGGAGCGGGCTTGCTCGCGAAAGCGGTGGGTCAGTTTGCATCGATGTTGGATGGGCTGCCGCCATCGCGGGCAAGCCTTGCTCCCACAGAGTTCTCGGGTGTTCACCAACTCCATGTTCGCCACCAATACCCTGTGGGAGCGAGCTTGCTCGCGAAGACGGTGGGTCAGCTTGCATCGATGTCGGATGGGCTGCCGCCATCGCGGGCAAGCCTTGCTCCCACAGAGTTCTCGGGTGTTCACCAACTCCATGTTCGCCACCAATACCCTGTGGGAGCGAGCTTGCTCGCGAAGGCGGTGGGTCAGTTTGCATCGATGTCGGATGGGCTGCCGCCATCGCGGGCAAGCCTTGCTCCCACAGAGTTCTCGGGTGTTCACCAACTCCATGTTCGCCACCAATACCCTGTGGGAGCGGGCTTGCTCGCGAAAGCGGTGGGTCAGTTTGCATCGATGTTGGATGGGCTGCCGCCATCGCGGGCAAGCCTTGCTACCACAGAGTTCTCGGGTGTTCACT
>NZ_LHVH01000021.1 GCF_001269885.1 Pseudomonas kilonensis | reverse complement strand
AACTCCATGTTCGCCACCAATACCCTGTGGGAGCGAGCCTGCTCGCGAAAGCGGTGGGTCAGTTTGCATCGATGTTGGATGGGCTGCCGCCATCGCGGGCAAGCCTTGCTCCCACAGAGTTCTCGGGTGTTCACCAACTCCATGTTCGCCACCAATACCCTGTGGGAGCGGGCTCCCTCGCCACAAAGGCAGTTCGGTGGGGTCCCAAAGCCATGTGGCCCGGGGCTTCCACAGGGGGGCTCGGGTGGAGACAAGGCTTGTGTCCGCCACCCATTCCATGTGGGAGCGGGTTTGGCGATAAAGCCTGCCTCTATTGGTGCTGCACCTGCACCATCGAGCTCACCTGCACCCTCGCCTGCATCTGCTCCGCCCCGCCACCCCGGCGCATGCCGCGTACCGGGCAGGCGTCGAGGTAATCCAGGCCGACCGCCAGTTTCAAGTGGCGGTCTGGAAGGGTCAGGCGGTTGGTCACGTCGAAGCTGTACCAGCCATCATCCAGCCAGGCTTCAGCCCAGGCGTGGCTCGCCAGGTGGCTTTCATCTTCGGTGCACAGATAGCCGGAAACATAGCGCGCAGGAATGCCCAGGCTGCGGGCGCAGGCCAGGAACGCGTGGGTATGGTCCTGGCACACTCCCGTCCCACCGGCAAACGCCTCGGCGGCGGTGCTGTTGACCGCCGTCGTGCCGGGGCTGTAGGGCATCCGCGCCGCCAAACCGTTCATCAAATCGGTCAAGGCTGAACGATCGCGCCGGCCAGCACATTGCTCGACGGCGAAGGCGCTGAGGGTTTCATCCGCCTGGGTCAGGCGACTGCTGCGCAAAAAAGGCAACGGCGACTGGTTGTCCGGCTCCATCGCGATGGACTGATGGATTTCCACCTCGCCATAAGCTGTCAGTACCAAGGCACCGTGGGGCTCGTCCATGGTCATCACATGCAAGATGTTGCCATAGGGATCAAGCTGGCTGCGTACCAGTCGCGGCAGTTCCAGGTGCCATTCCAGGATGCGCTGGCGCTGAGTGTCCCGGGGCGTCAGGCGCAGGAACTGGATGCTGGTGCAGACTTCATCGGCGTAGCTGTAGGTGGTGTCGTGGCGGATGGACAGTTTCATACGACCTCCAGGTAAGACTCATGGACGGTCTGGCCCAAGTGGCGGATCTGCCCAATCAAATCGGTCAACCATTGATGCAGGCCCGACGCCAGGATCTCATCGATCCCCGAATAACGCAGGCGCGCATTCAGCTCGGCGGCCAGGCGTTGCGCTGGCCGGCCGTTGTTGCCCGGCAAGCTGGCGAGAATGTGATCCAGCTCTTCGATGCAGGCATGCAGCGAGCGCGGGACGTCAGCGCGCAACAGCAACATCTCGGAAACCTGCTCGGCGTTCGGCGCATTGCGGTAGATCTCGTTGAACGCCTCGAACGAAGACAACGCGCGCAACAGGGCACTCCACTGGTAATAACCACGGGCCGAGTTGTCGCTGACCTCCTCCGATTCCTCGCCGAACATTTCATAGCGGGCGTCCAGCAGGCGCAGCGTGTTGTCGGCCCGTTCGATAAAGGTGCCCAGGCGAATGAAGCAGTAGGCATCGTTGCGCATGATGGTGCCCGACGTCGCGCCACGGAACAGGTGCGAACGCTCTTTGACCCACTCGCAGAAATGGCTGATACCGTAGCGCCCCAGGCCGTTGCTGGCGATGTTGCGCATTTCCAGCCAGGTGGCGTTGATGTTCTCCCACATGTCGGCGGTGATGCGCCCGCGCACGGCATGGGCGTTGGTCCGCGCGGCCCGCAGGCAGCTATAGATACTGCCGGGGTTGGTTTCATCCAGCGCGAAGAAATGCAGCATGCGCTCGGTGTTGAGCGCGTCATAACGGGCGTTGTAGTCGTCCAGCGTACCGGCCGCCAGCAGCGACATCGCCAGCTCGGCGTGGCCATCGCTGCGTCCGGCCTGGGGCATCAGCGATAGCGAATAGCTGACTTCGAGCATGCGCGCCAGGTTCTCGGCGCGCTCCAGGTAGCGGGACATCCAATAGAGGTCCGAAGCAGTTCTTGAAAGCATGTCTTAGTCCTCCACTACCCAAGTGTCTTTGGTGCCACCGCCCTGGGACGAGTTCACCACCAGCGAGCCTTCGCGCAGTGCCACGCGGGTCAGCCCGCCGGGCACCAGGCGCGTTTCCTTGCCCGACAGCACGAACGGACGCAGGTCGATGTGGCGCGGCGCGATGCCGCTCTCGACAAAGGTCGGACACGTGGACAGGCTCAAGGTCGGCTGGGCGATATAGGCTTCGGGACGGGCCTTGAGACGTGCGCGGAAATCCTCGATTTCCGCGGCAGTGGCCGCTGGCCCGACCAGCATGCCGTAGCCGCCGGAGCCCTGGGTTTCCTTGACCACCAGATCCGGCAGGTTGGCCAGCACATGGGACAGGTCCTGAGGCTTGCGACACTGCCAGGTGGGCACGTTCTTCAGGATCGGTTCTTCGGTGAGGTAGAAGCGAATCATCTCGTCGACGTAGGGATAGATCGACTTGTCATCGGCCACGCCGGTGCCGACCGCGTTCGCCAGCACCACATTGCCCGCGCGGTACACGGCGATCAGCCCGGGCACGCCCAACATCGAATCGGGGTTGAACGACAACGGGTCGAGGTAGGCATCGTCAAGCCGACGATAAATCACGTCCACCTGCCGTGGGCCGGCGGTGGTGCGCATGTACACGTGGTCGTCACGCACGAACAGGTCAGCGCCCTCCACCAGCTCCACGCCCATTTCACGGGCCAGGAACGCGTGCTCGAAATAGGCACTGTTGAAGCGCCCCGGGGTCAGCACCACGGCGGTGGGGTTCTCGAGGGGGCTTGAGCTCTTGAGCGTGTCGAGCAGCAGGTTCGGGTAATGATCGATGGGGGCCACTCGCTGGGCGGCGAAGAGCTCGGGGAACAGGCGCATCATCATCTTGCGGTCTTCGAGCATGTAGCTCACACCGCTGGGCGTGCGCAGGTTGTCCTCCAGCACGTAGTAGCTGCCGTCACCGTCGCGAACCAGGTCGACACCGGCGATATGGGCGTAAATGCCCCGGTGCAGGTCCAGGCCCTGCATCGCAATCTGATAACCCTCGTTGGCAAGCACCTGTTCGGCAGGAATGATCCCTTCCTTGAGGATGTGTTGCCCATGGTAGATGTCGGCCAGGAACATGTTCAGGGCCTGGACCCGCTGAATGCAGCCACGCTCGACCATCTGCCATTCGCTGGCCTTGATGCTGCGCGGGATGATGTCGAACGGAATCAACCGCTCGGTGCCCTGCTCGTCCCCGTAGAGGGTGAAGGTGATACCGGCTCGGTGGAACAGCAGGTCGGCTTCGCGGCGGCGTTGCTCAAGCAGCTCAAGCGGTGTCTCCGCCAGCCAGCGCGAGAAAGCTTGGTAATGCGGGCGGCAGTCACCCTTGGCGTCATACATTTCATTAAAAAAAGCGTGGGGCATAGCCAACTCCCAGCCGTGTCGTACACGGCATTTCTTATTACGTCGTCATTCCACTCAGTACGGCCTTGCCTTTTTTATGAGCCCTGGTTCTCTGAGTACCTCGTTAGGCAATGGGTCTCTGATCAGGCCTTTGCGTCCGGATGACGTGCGCCCCCCTGTTTATCTACTTATCGAATACCCCTCGCTGGCTCTTTCGTCCTGGAGTCGTAGCAAGGGCTGTGCCTAAGTGCGGTGCATCGAGACAATGCTGGAAAAACTGTCGCATAACGACAAAAAAGCGAAATTTATTTTCGATTTTGCGACGAAAATCTGTTTGGACACTGAAACGTTTATTGCCATTTCCGGCGTCGATGCCATGAACGAGTCGAATCGGTGCAGCCAGGCGGGGAGCCAGCGTCGAATGCCCTGAAAAGGGGAAATTTATACCCACCGCTAAAACGCAGGCCTTAGCCTAACGATAGCTGACGTGTCGGACTTCAGGATGGATGAGTTCAGTTTCTGGTGCGACAACAAATAGCTGAACATCATCGGACATTGTGGGAGCGAGCCTGCTCGCGATAGCGGTTTGAATGTAAAAGTGACGCCCAAAAAAATGCCCGGACTTCAAGGTCCGGGCATTTTGCCTTCTGGATGGATCAGAACGTCACACTGGCGCTCAGCCGTGCGGTACGCGGCTCACCGACGCTTACCTGCAACTCGCTGCCCGTGGAGGACGGGTAGTACTGCTTGTCGAACAGGTTGTCGACGTTCAACTGCAACGAGGTTTTGTGCCCCAGTACCGGAGACTCCCAGCGCAGGAAGGCGTCGGCCACGGTGTAGCTGCTGAGCCAGAAGTCGTTGGCCTTGTTGGCGGCGCGTTCGCCGACGTACCGCGCACCTGCACCGGCGTGCCAGGCACCGAATTCGGCTGGCACGTTCAGATGGTGGCTCAGGTATAGGCTGGCGGTGTGCTTTGGCGCATCGGCGAGGCGATGGCCTTCGTCCTTGGGATCATCAAGTATTTCTGTATGGGTGTAGGCATAGGTGCCGATCAAGTCCCAACGCTCAGCCAGACGACCAGTGATGTCGAGTTCCAGGCCTTGGGAGCCGACCTTGCCGGCGGCTTCCGAGACTTCGTCAACGGTGGTGACTACGTTCTTTTTGACGATGTCGAACAAAGCGAGGTTGATGTTCAATCCCGGCAGCGGATCGTACTTGGCGCCGACCTCATAGCTGCGGCCCTCCTCTGGTTGGAAGGTACGACTATCCTTATCGACCACATCATTAGGCTTGAACGACCGGCTGTAGTTGCCGTACAGCGACAGGGTCTCGGTGGCTTTATAGACCAGTCCCAGGAACGGAACGAAGGCGTCGCCATTGTCGTCGCGAACCGGCGTCCCCTGGACGACCCCTTGAGTGGTGAATTGATCGTAATGCTGGTAACGACCACCGAAGACCAGGATCCAGCGATCATCGAGGTGCCAGTTGTCCTTCAGGTACACCGAACTGGAAGTCAGTTTGTTGCTCAAGTTGCTTTGTTTGGCATTCAGCTTACTGGGTTCAGCCAGGCCGCCATAAACCGGTGCGGTGATGTCGAACCCTCCTTCTGCGTCCCCACGGTAAGTCTTGCCACGAAACTGATCTGACACCTGATTATCGATACCAACCAGCAGATCATGGCGCTGACCGAACAGCTCCTGCTTACCCATGAAATCCCAACTGGCATAACGTGTCTCGTCATCGTATCGAGCACCGTTGGATTTTCTGCTCAACTCATTTCCCGTCAAATCATCGGACTGCGCAATCGAAAGACTGTACCGATCATTGTTCCAACCATAGGTGACCCGCGTTTTCCAATCCTCGCTCAGCTCATACTCAAACCGTGCCGTGGCCGTCTCGCGAATACCCACGCTCTTGGCCCAAGGCTCATCCAGGCGCTTGTCATAATCGATGTCCGCCGGATGCCCATTCCTGAACACCGTCCCCCGATCAAACGGATTGGAATATTCGTTGTATTCATAACTCAGGTTCAACGAAGCCCGCTCCCCCGTCCAAGCCACCGACGGCGCCACCAACGTGCTCTCGTTGACCCCATAGTTGCGCCAGTAATCCTCATGCCCGCGCTCGGCAATCAAGCGATAAGCCAAGCCGGTATCGCCCAGCGGCCCAGTGGTGTCCAGAGCCATGGTGCCGCCGCCTTCGCTGTAGGCCGAGCCGCTCAACGTGGTGCTTTGGGTGTATTGCGGTTTCTTGCTGATGACGTTGACCAGGCCGCCGGGCTCCAGCGCGCCGTACAGCATCGAGGCCGGGCCCTTGAGCACTTCGACCCGTTCGGTGGTGGCGCTGAAGTTGCGCCCCAGGTTCGAACGCACGCCGTCGCGCAGGATCGAGCCGTCGTCGTTGGTGCCAAACCCGCGCTTGACCAGCGAGTCCCGCGAGCCGCCCAGGGTGTTGCCCTGGCTGACGCCGCTGACGAACTTCATCGCGTCGCTCAGCGAGCGCACCTGATAGTCGGCCAGGGTCTGCTGGGTCACCACGTTGATCGATTGCGCCTCTTCCTTGATCGGTACATCGCTCTTGCTCGCCGTGCTGGCTTGCGACGTCGTATAGCCCTCGTCCTGAGTGACACGACTGCCCTGGATGTCCGTGGCCGGCAGTTCGAGAGCGTCCTGCGCCCACAATGGGCTCGCTATGAAACAGCAGGACAGCGTTGGTAACACACACTTGATAAAGACGTTGCGATTAGCGAGGGAGGTGGAACGTTTCAAGACGCGCACTCATAGAAGGGACGTTAATGAGAGCAAATATACTTTGAGAATGATTCCCAGTAAATCTTTTGTATCAAATGATGATCCCCCCCGAACCCCTGTGGGAGCGAGCTTGCTCGCGATAGCGACGGTACATCCAACATCAATGCAACAGACCCACCGCTATCGCGAGCAAGCTCGCTCCCACAGATTTCGCGAACAGTGATATCAAATAGCCCTATCCGCCCCTAAAGCTTTGGCGCTCGCGGTCGAATGTATTCCATTGAGAGATTTTTTTGCCCAGGAGCAGCGGCATGCAGACGTTAAAGGCCTTGTACGAGTCTATCGAGATGCAGTTTTTCGATACCCTCACCAAAAAGCTGTCGAGCCTTTTCCTGTTGGTGCTGGTCAGTGGCTTGTTGTACTGGGTGGCCCTCAGTGCCCGCGCCGAGATCCTGCTGCAGTTGCGCAACGCGCAGTTGGACGGCGCATTGCTGGGGCAGATCGAAGGCCGGCTCGACAGCCTCACCCATGCCCTGCTCTTCGGCGCGTTTCTGACGTTGGGCATGATCAGCTTCATGGTCTGGTATTTCCGCCACCTCATCGTGCGCCCCGTCACCGTCATGACCAAGGCCCTGGAAGAGATCGCCAACGGCGAAGGCGACCTGTCCAAGGACCTGCCACTGGTGACTCACGACGAGATTCGCGTGCTGGCCGGCACTTGCAACCGCTTCCTGGCCAAGCAGCGGGAGATCATCAGCAACGTCCAGGCGCTGACCGTGCACATCGCCGTCGAATCGGCCCGCTCGCTGAAGAACATCAGCGACTCCAGCGACAGTGCCACGCACCAGGCGCGCTTCGCCAAGGAAGTGATGGACCAGAGCAACACCGCCGTGGGCCGCATCGAAGAAGTCTCGCGCCAGACCCAGGGCATCTCCAGCACCACCGCCCAGAACCTGAGCATGGCCCGCGACTCCTACGCCGAGCTGCTGGAAGTGACCGGCAACATCAGCGAAATCTCCAGCAGCCTCAGTGAGTTTGCCACCCTGGTGAGCGCCTTGAACCAGCGTTCCTCAAGCATCAAGTCAATCGTCGGGTTGATCCAGCAGATCTCCGCCCAGACCAACCTGCTGGCCCTCAATGCCGCCATCGAAGCCGCCCGGGCTGGCGAAAGCGGCCGTGGCTTCGCGGTGGTGGCCGATGAAGTGCGAACCCTGGCACAAAACGTCAGCCGGGCCACCGATGACATCTCACGCAACATCGACGCCATGCTCGATGAAGTCAGCTCCACCCACGAGCAGACCACCCAGATCAGCCACAGCGCCCGGGAAACCCAGAAAGTGGTGGAGCGCGCCTCCGGCCATTTTGAAAGCATGATCGGCGATTTCGAATCCACCAACGGCAAGCTGGCGGACATCGCGACCCATATCCAGCAGTTCGCCGACAGCAACACCGGGATCAACGACCGGGTCACCCAGATCCACGCCGACAGCCAGCTGATCGACCAGCGCATGCAGCATTCGGCGACCGCCACCCGCGACCTGTCCGGCGTGGCCGAAAAGGTCCAGGCGCTGTTGGGCCGGTTCGTGCTCGGCCACGGCAAGCTGGATGCCGCCATCACCCGCGCCAGTGAATGCCGCGACACGCTCCAGGTTCGTTTGGAGGCGCTGCAAGGCGAAGGCCTGAACCTGTTCGACCAGAATTACCAGTTGATTCCCGGCACCGACCCCAAGCAGTACATGGCCAGCTATACCGAACGCTTTGCCCAGGTCTGCCAGGAGGAATGCGACAAACTCACCCGCAGCACCCCGGGTGGCAAGGTTTCGTTCATTGTCGACAGCAAGGGCTATTGCCCGGTGAACAACAGCTGGGTCTCGAAGCCGCCGACCGGCGACCGGGCGGTGGATTTGCCGGTGTGCCGCAACAAGCGAATCTTCAACGACCCGATCGGCCTGCGCGCGGCAGGCAACGTCCAGCGCTTCCTGCTGCAGACCTACCTGCGCGATACCGGGGAAATCATGACCGAGATCGACGTACCGTTCTTCTTCGGCGGCCGTCATTGGGGCAACCTGCGGGTGGGCTTCGATGCGGCGGTGTTGTTGGCGGAGTGATGAAACGCTCGCACGATTCCTGAGATCCCCTCTAAAACAATGTGGGAGCGAGCTTGCTCGCGATGGCGTTGGGTCAGTCGACATCATCGTTAACTGACACTCCGCTATCGCGAGCAGGCTCGCTCCCACAAGGGATCTGTGGCGTATGCACATCTCCCACATGGTGGGTTTATTTCAATTCAACAGCACTTGGCCCACTCCCGCCACAGGCAGTCATCGGTTCACCGCGCAGCGGACTGGGCCGCCACCGCAGCCTGGATCGTCGCCGAGTACTGTTCGAATATCTGCCGTAATGAAATCGGTGGCCGGCCGATCAGGGTCTTCACATCGTCGCTCAACACCGCGAAATAGCCCTCGCGCAACGCCCGTTCAAAACTGACCATTTCTTCGCTGGGCCACGGAATCGGCCCGGTGATAGGCCCATCCCCCTCAATCTTGCGGGGCACGCCCAGCGCATCGAAAAAAGCATACTTCTGTTCTTCACTGCAGGGGATGTACTCCACGGGCCTGCCACCGTACTCGGCAGTCAATTGCGCACACTGGCGATAGCTCAACAGCTCCGGTCCGGTCAGGTTGTAGACCTTGTTTTCGTGGCCGCTGCCAGTCAGCACCGCCACCGCGCAGGCAACACAATCTTCTCGCGACACCAGGCCGATCTGTCCCTCTCCGGTGGCGGTCATCCAGCGGCCAGTGAGCAAGGCATCCGGCGCCACGAACTGGGCGATGGCTTCGCTGTACTGGCTATCACGCAGAAAGGTGCAGGGAATGCCGGTCGCCCGCAGCAGTGCCTCGGTCGCACCGTGCTCCGACGCGCTGATGGCTGGGTTGTCGACGCTCGCGCCGATAAACGAGGTGTAGACAACGTGCCCGACACCCGTACGCTTGAGTGCAGCAATGGCATTGCCATGTTGTCGACGGCGCTTGGCACCGACGCTGTCGGTGCTGATCAGCAGCAGCCGATCGATGCCGGCAAAGGCGCTGTCGAGGCTGTGCGGCTGGTCGAAATCCCCCGCGCGCACCTCCACGCCGCGTCGGGCAAAGTCCGCCAGACTTTCGGGCCGGCGACTGACCAGCACCAGCTCACCCGGTTCAAGAATTTCAAGCAGCCGTTCGGCGGCGCGCCGGCCGAATTGGCCGGAGGCACCGGTGACGAGAATCTTCATCTTATTGTTTTCCTTGTTTGCTGAAGACAACCAATGGCCGCGATTTCACGCTTGCGGCTCAGAATCCGGGGGCGGGAAAGCCCGATGACACATCGCCTTCCCAAAGCTGGATCAGGCGTTCTTCGTACAACCAGATACCGGCGCACCTGACCAGTCGATCACGGGTACGACCTACGAAACGAATCTGATAAGGCGCCTCGCCACGGCAATCGGTCATGAACGTGTAGGAGCGCGCCTCGCAGCGCCCAAGGCCGTCGCCCACCAACTGCAACTGACCCGTGTAATGCTGGCACCCGGGAAAACGATCCCAGACCCGCAGGCTCTCGGCCAGGTCGATGGCACCCTGACGGCCCTCGTAGCGATTGGGAATACGCGTGTAAGTGCAGACCTCGACCAAACTCTGCGGCACGAAGGTATCGGCAAAGCCCTCCACGTCCCCGGTATCCAGGGCCCAGGCGTAGCGTGAATAAAGGTCTTCAATGTCGATACGGTCGGCGGCGCTCAAGCCGTTCAAGAGGGGCATGGCAAATTCCTCAATCCTTGTGGCCGGAGCGCGGCGGATGCTTCGGCCCGGTGTCCGGCACCAGGCTCATCGCCGGGGGACGGCGACGGGACGTAGCGGACTCGTAGCCGGGAAAACGCTTGAGCACCTCGCCATCCCAAACACGCAGGACACGCCGGGCGAACAACCACTGGCCGCCCTGGAACACCAGTTCATCGTCGTAATAACCGCAGAAACGCACGTTATGCGGTGCCTCGCTAAGCGACTCGGTCACCAGGGCGAAGGACTTGGCCCGGGCCTGGCCATCGCCGCCCTCCACCAGGGTGTTGGCCGCATAGTGCTGGCGCCCTGCAAAGCTCGGGATCGCCGCGTAGTAGGCCACCAGGCGACGCAGGCCCGCCGCCCCTTCCCACACGCCGGGGTCGCCCTCGAACACCTCCTCGATCATCACCCCGCCGGGCGTAAAGCACCCCACCAGGGCATCGGCATCGGCCGTGTCCAGTGCCCAGGCGAAGCGCACCAGCAAATCCTTGATGGCGAAACGGTCTTCAACAGTCAGGGGTACGGCAGCGCTCATCTGAATCTCCTATGGCGACATCAACGTGGTCGTGTCGTCCTGTTCTGGCCCAACCATAGGGTATTGCCGTCAGGTTGGCTGTCCTCTGCAAAAAGGACGTAAGGCAAAGCGCTGTCGGTCTTTCATACGACAGCGCCGGCAATGGCGATTGGGAAACACTGTACTCGGCGAACAAGCCAACCTGCCTTGCCCAACGCCGCTGCCAACAAAAAACATAAGGCACGCAGCCAGAGGAGACAAACATGAAAATAACAACAAGCGTCCCCACTCACCGTCAGCCCCGTGCGCCCCGATTGCTCGCCCTGATGGTCTGTGGCGGGGCGATACCGCTGCTGCAAGCCGCCGAACTGGTCAACAACGACAACTACCAGATCCGCTGGGACAACACCCTCAAGTACCAGGTCGGGATGCGCACCGAGAAACCTTCCTCGCGCAACCTGAACAACCTTAACGCCAACGACGGTACCGCAGCGTTCGAGCGTAATGAGCTGATCACCAACCGCGTGGACATCCTCACGGAGTTCGACCTCACGCTAAAGGATGCGGCCAACAGCGGGCTGCGCATCAGTGCCGCGGGTTGGTACGACAATGTCTACGACCGCGACCATAACAGCATCTCCGAGGCGACCTATAACCAGACCTCGGTGAGCAACCATGATTTCACCAACGATGCCAAGGTGCAGGCCGGCCGCAATATCGAATTGTTGGATGCCTTCGTCCACAGCAGCTTCGACGTCGCAGGCCACAACCTCTCCTGGCGCCTGGGCCGGCACACCCTGCTGTGGGGCGAAAGCCTGTTCCTGGCCACCAACGGCATCGCCACCGGCCAGGCCCCCAATGACGCCTACAAGGCGCTGTCGGTGCCCAGCACCCTGGCCAAGGAAGTGTTCATGCCGGTCAACCAGCTATCCATGGCGCTGGAGTTGACCGATAACCTCTCGTTCGAAAGCTACTACCAACTGGAATACCGCGAGACCCGGGTGCCGGCTCCGGGCACGTACTGGAGCATTTTCGATGCGGGCTTCAAGGGTGGTGAGAATCTGCTGTTGGCCCCTGGTTTTCGCCTGCCCCGTGGTGATCACGACGAACCGTCGGACACCCGCGGCCAGTGGGGCGTGGCGCTGAAGTATCGCGACTATGAAAACGACATGGACTATGGGATGTACTACTTGCGCTACACCGCCAAGACACCCCAGGTCATCGTCCATCTGCAGCCAACATTCGTACCGGATGAGTACTACTTCAAGTACCCCAAGGACATCGAGATATACGGCCTGAGCCTTTCGAGCAAGATCGGCGATGCCAACGTCGCCGGCGAGGTGTCCTTTCGCAACAACATGCCATTGGTCAGCGGCCCGCTGTCGGTCATTGGCGACCAATCAGACGACGTCTATGCCGTTGGCCAGACCCTCCATGCGCAGATCTCGACCATCTGGGTCCTGCCGCGGATGGACTGGTACGACAACGCCCAGGTGGTCGGCGAACTGGGCGCCAACCATTTGTACAAGGTCACCAAGAACGACGAGGCCCGGGACAAGGACACCGCTCGCACCGCCGCCGGTTTCCGGGTCCAGTTCGAACCGACCTGGTACCAGGCCTTGCCGAGCATCGACCTGAGTTCCCCCGTGACCCTGGGCTACAACTTTACCGGACGTTCGGCAGTGGACCCCGGCTTCAACGTCACCGGTGCGGCCCACGGCGGCGATATCGGCGCAAGCCTGAACTTCAAGTATGCCGGCAACCTGCGCGGCGGCATCAACTACACCCACTACCTGGGTGACGAGAAAAACAACCCTTACCACGACCGGGACTTCGTCCTGCTGAACGTCGCGTATTCGTTCTGATCCGGAGATTGGTCATGCCTTTCAACAAGAAAATCACCTCGCTGGCGCTGTGTATCGCGTCCTTGCTTCACGTGCCTGCCTTTGCCGCCGTAGCCGAAGAGCAGGCAGCCCAACTGGGCAAGAACCTGACGCCCCTGGGCGCCGAGCATGCCGCCAACGCCGATGGCAGCATCCCGGCCTGGGACGGCGGGCTGGACAAGCCCCTGCCAGCCAGCGATCCGCGCCTGCCAGGAAAGTTGTTCAGCGACGAAAAACCCAAGCTGAGCCTCACCGTCGCGAATGCCGCGCAATACGCCGGCAAGCTCTCGGAAGGCTCGCTGTACATGCTCAAGAACTACCCCGGCTACCGCATGGACGTTTACCCGACTCATCGCACGGCCCGGGCACCACAATACATTTATGACCGGACCCGCCAGAACGCCACGGGCATGGAAGTGCTGGACTACATCCTGGACTTCAGTAAATTCCACGGCGGCACACCCTTCCCGATTCCGCAAAACGGCCAGCAAGCGATCCTCAACAACCAATGGAACTGGCGGGGTGCCGACAATACCCTCGACGCCTATACCTGGTTTGTCTCGTCCTCCGGCAAGCGTGCGATGACCGCCGGCAACACCCTGCAGAATTCCTTCCCTTGGGCTTATGCACCGGGTCGCAAGGATCCCTGGGACGGCAAGTTGCTGGGGGCCGTGATCATCACCAGCACCGCCCCGGCTTACTCCGCCGGTGAAAAGCTGTTGATCCACGGACCCGCCGATAACGTCCACCAGGCCACCAACGCCTGGAGCTACCTGACCGGTCAAAGGCGCCTGCGCAAAGCCCCGAACGTGCAATACGACGTGCCGAACAACTTCACCTCCGGAGTAATCAACTTCGACGATGCCAACGGTTTCAACGGCGCCATCGACCGTTACGACTGGAAGCTGGTGGGCAAGCAGGAATTGTACGTGCCCTATAACAACAACGACTTGGCCTACGCCAAATCCGAGGATGTCGTGGGGGAGAAATTCGCCAACCCCGACCTGCTGCGCTGGGAGCTGCACCGGGTCTGGGTGGTAGACGCCACATTGCGTTCCGGCGCCCGACACGTGGTACCCAAGCGCCGTTTCTATCTGGATGAAGACACCTGGCAAGTACTGGTTACTGACCAGTGGGACGCTAAGGGCCAGCTATGGAAGACCCACAACCTGACAATGTTCGTCTACCCGCAGATACCGGTGGCCTACAACGCCAGCACCTTTGTCTACAATCTTCAGGCCAGGGACTACGCGGCACTCAACCTGATCAATGACAAGGGGGCGGTGAAGTTCGATGAGCTACCTAACAGCATGTTTACCCCACAATCGCTGGAACGCTCCGGTGTTCGTTAACAGGTGGTGCAGTGTCCTTGGCTTGAGCCGATGTCATTTACTGGCCAGATGCTTGCTGCTCGCGGTGTTGCTGAACTGGGGCGCCGCCCAGGTCGCCTCGGCGGCGACATCGACAGAACCATTCAATCGCCCGGCGCCCAGCGTGGCCCAACCCCAGCGTGCCTTGCTCAACGGCATCGCGCGTGCCGGTCAACGCCTGGTAGCGGTAGGTGAACATGGGCTGGTCATTTGGTCCGACGATAACGGCCAGGCCTGGCATCAGGCGGCGGTCCCGGTGGATGTCAACCTGACCACCGTGGCTTTCGTTGACGAACACCACGGCTGGGCCACCGGGCATCAGGGCGTGGTGCTGTCCAGCGAGGATGGCGGCGAAAGCTGGCGCAAGCGGCTCGATGGTGTCCAGGCCGCTGCACTGACACTGGCCCGGGCCAAAAAGAAGGCCGCCGCGCTCGAAGAAGACGCCCGTGAAGACTATCTGTATGCCGCACAGCGCCTGGTAGACGACGGCCCGGACAAACCCCTCCTGGCCCTGCTGTTCAACGGTCCGAATCGCATCAGCGTGGTCGGCGCTTTCAACCTGGCGTTGCACAGCAGGGATGGCGGAAAGACTTGGCAAGCCTTCTACGATCAAATCGATAACCCCGACGGCCTGCACCTCTACGCCTTGCAAGCCCTGGGGCCGAGACGGTTCATCGCCGGGGAACAAGGTCTGCTGCTGGCGACCGACCCCGGCGGCGGGTCCTTCAAGCGCCTGGCCTCGCCCTACGAGGGCAGCTACTTCGGCTTGCTGCCGTTGGCAAACAACCGACTCCTGTTATTCGGCCTGCGGGCCAACGTGTTTCGTTCCGACGACGGCGGGCAGCAATGGCACCCCGTCACCATCGAAGGCGCCAAGGCCAGCTTCAACGCGGGCCTGCAACTGAGCGATGGCAGCATCGTGCTGCTCGATCAAGGCGGTCGGGTATATACCAGCCGGGACCAGGGCCGCAGTTTCAAGGCCATACCCTTCGGCTGGGGCGCACCGCTGACCGCTGTCGCCGAAGCCACTGACGGCAGCCTGGTGCTCACCAGCCTGGCTGGCATCGTGATCCTGCCAAGGGAAAAACTCGCTGGCCCCACGTTGGTCGTCCAGGAATCCAAACCATGAAAACCACCCACGAAGAGGCACCCGTGATCGCGGACCTGAGCCAGTTCGACACGCGCTCGGGCTCGTTGCTGGAACGCCTGCTGTTCAACCATCGCCCCTGGCTGATGCTGGCCTGCCTGCTGTTGACCGGATTCTTTGTCGCCCAGTTGCCGCAGTTGACGCTCAATGCCAGTTTCCAGCGGATGATTCCCCAGGATCACCCGTTCGTCATCAACTTCCAGGCCCATCAGGACAGCCTCGCCGGCCAGGGTAATGTGGTCCGCGTCGTGGTGGAAAACACCCAGGGCAGCATTCTCGACAAGGACTACCTGCAAACCCTGCAGAAGATCAGCGACGAGGTGTATCTGCTCGCTGGGGTCAACCGGCCCTATATGAAATCACTGTGGACGCCGACCATGCGCTGGCATGGCATCACCGAATCAGGGCTGGACGAGGGCCAGGTCATCGACTCCCACTACGATGGCTCGGCCGAGAGTCTGGAACAACTGCGCCTGAACATCGAGCGCTCGGGGGAAATTGGCAGCATCGTTGCTGGAAATTTCAACTCGAGCATGCTGCTGGTGCCCCTGCTGGATATCGACACCGAAACCGGTGAGCAGCTGAACTACGGGGCGTTCGGCGCCAGGCTGGAGGATATCCGCGCCAAGTACCAGAGCGAGCATATTCGCCTGCACATTGTCGGCTTTGCCAAAGTGGTCGGTGATCTGATCGAAGGACTCACCCAGGTCCTGGTGTTCTTCGCCGTGGCCATCCTGATCGCCGGCCTGGTGGTGTTCGCCTACACCCGCTGCCTGCGCAGTACCGTGCTGGTGCTGTTCTGCTCATTGATCGCGGTGATCTGGTTGCTCGGCAGCCTGCCGTTGCTCGGTTATGAACTGGACCCCTACACCGTTCTGGTGCCTTTTCTGGTGTTTGCCATTGGCATGAGCCACGGCGCGCAGAAGATGAATGGCATCCTGCAGGACATCGGCCGTGGCACCCATCGCCTGATCGCGGCACGCTACACCTTCCGCCGCCTGTTTATGGCCGGGCTCATGGCGTTGGCCTGCGATGCCGTTGGCTTCGCTGTGCTGCTCCTGATCAAGATCGAGGTCATCCGCCAATTGTCGCTCACCGCCAGCCTGGGCGTGGCGTTCCTGATCTTCACCAACCTGATCCTGCTGCCGATCCTGCTCAGCTATATCGGCGTCGGGCGCCACGCCGCAGCCCGCAGCCTGCGCAGCGAGCAAGCGCAACTGGAGGAAAAAGTCCGCCCGGCGCTGTGGCGTTGGCTCGACCTGTTTACCCGGCGCAAGGTGGCCGCCCCCACGCTGCTCGTCGCCATGGCCCTGGGCGTGGGTGGGTTCATGGTCAGCCTGCACTTGAAGATCGGCGACCTTGACCCCGGCGCGCCGGAACTGCGCACCGACTCGCGCTATAACCAGGACAACGCCTACATCACGTCCAACTATGGCAGCAGCAGCGACGTGTTCATCGTCATGGTCACCTCCGCGCCACAACAGTGCATGAATTACGCGCTGCTCGAACGCATCGACCGCCTCGAATGGCGACTGCGCCAGCAGCCCGGGGTGGTCGCTACCGACTCGTTTGCCGCGTTCATCAAGGTCATGACCAGCCAGCTCACCGAAGGCAACCCGAAATGGATCAGCCTGCTGCCCAACCAGGCGGTCATCAACAACCTGGTCAAGTACGTGCCCCAGAGCCTGGTCAACCAGAACTGCGACCTGTCGATGCTGAGGATTTTCCTGCGTGACCACAAGGCCGAGACCTTGCAGGCGCTGGTCGCCGAGATCCAGGCTTTTGCAGCGGCAAACGATCAGGGTGATGAACGCTTTCAGATGGCCGCCGGCAGCGCAGGCATCGAGGCCGCCACCAATAGCGTGGTGCAGAAGGCCAACCGGGAAATGCTGCTGTGGGTGTATGGCGCAGTGATCGTACTGTGCTTTTTGGTGTTCCGTTCCTGGCGCGCGGTAGCGTGCGCGATTCTGCCGCTGATGTTGACCTCCGTGCTGGCAGAGGCCCTGATGGTCTGGCTGGACATCGGCGTAAAGGTAGCCACGCTGCCAGTGATTGCCCTGGGCGTGGGCATTGGCATCGACTACGCCCTGTATGTCCTGAGTATCCTGCTGTTGCACCTGCGCAGCGGTGAGTCGCTGTCCCTCGCCTATTACCGCTCGCTGCTGTTCACCGGTCGGGTTGTGCTGCTGACCGGCGCGACGCTGGCCATCGGCGTCGCCACCTGGGTGTTCTCACCGATCAAGTTCCAGGCCGACATGGGCATCCTGCTGGCCTTCATGTTCCTCTGGAACATGCTCGGGGCGCTGGTACTGCTGCCGGCCCTCGCCAGTTTTCTACTCAAGCCGGCGCCGGGTCAGCAGATGCTCCCCCAACCCATGACAGCACTCAGGAAAGCGGCATGTCAAACGTCCTCTTCGCATAGGACATTAGTGCCCGGCAGCGCTCGTTAGTATTCATCCCACGCCCCTCAAGAATAAGAAGCCTGTCCAGGCAACCCGCTGGAACGGCAAACCGAAGGAGCCGCACATGTCATCCCAGGAACACTTGCTGCAACGCATCGAACAACTGGAAACGCGCCTTGTCGGGCTCGAAGACATCGAGCAGATCAAGCGCCTGCAACGCATGTACGGTTACTACATCGACAACCGTCTGTGGACGGAGATGGCCGAACTGTTCAGCGACTCAGAAGCCGTCATGGAGATCGGTCAGCGGGGTCGCTACCTGGGCAAGCACAACATCGAGCAGTTTCTGCTCGACGTGCTGGGCCAGGGTCGCAGCGGCTTGCTACGCGACGAGTTCATCAATCACATGCAACTGCAAGGCGTGGTGACCCTCGGCGACGACGGCAAACAGGCCCAGGGCCGCTGGCGCGCACTGATCCAAGGCAACCCGCCGCCGGGCAGCCGCAGCCTGTTCTGGGCCGAAGGGGTTTACGAAAACACCTACGTCAAGGAAGCCGGCACCTGGAAAATCGCCCGACTCTGGTGGGTGCCAACGTTCTATACCACCCATCCATGCGACAGCCTGAGCTTCGCCAGCACCCCGGCCAGCGCCAGCCTGCCCCCGCAGCAACCCTCAGCCGAACCCGACTCGGAGCTGGGCCGCACCTTCGTGCCCTTTCATTACCAGCACCCAATCACTGGCCAGGCCGTCACCCGCGTGACGTCCAAGACCTGAACCGCCAGCCGCCGCAGGCGCATACAACAAGAATGAGGACCCTGTGATGAACCACCCCGACCCAACGCCCTTCGACCTACACGCCCAGCCCTTCGTGATCTCGTCCCTGCACATCGCCACCGACGAATTGCCGTTCGCCGAAGACTTCGGCGCCCCAGGCGTGCGCCTAAAGCTGCTGAGCGCCGACGTCGAAGGCGCGATGTTCGCCGTACGCATCCGCTTCGCCCCCGGCGTGCAGTTGCCACCGCACCACCATACCGGCGCGGTACACGCCTTCACCTTGAGCGGTGAGTGGAGCTACCTGGAACATGCCGACACGCCCCCCAGCCGGGCCGGCTCCTACCTGTTCGAGCCGCCAGGCTCCAGCCACACCCTGAAGGTCGCCGATCACAACAGCGGCGAAACCGATGTGCTGTTCATCATCTATGGCGCCATGTTGATCCAGGACGAGGTCGGCAACATCGTCGCCAAGCTCGACGCCGGCAGCCACCTGCACGAATGGCCAGCGGCGTTGCGTGCCCAGGGCTTGCCGGTGCCGTCGATCATCGAAGGCGGTCACGTGCATTACTCCAGGACCTGAAGGGTTTTCAGGCGGCAGGCGTTCATTTCCAGTAAGGGTTTGAAGATGGCAGAGTTCGATTTCATCATTGTCGGTGCCGGTTCTGCCGGCTGCGTATTGGCCAACCGACTCTCGGCCGACGCCGCAAACCGGGTGCTGTTGCTCGAGGCCGGCGGCAGCGACCGCCACCCGATGGTCGCCATGCCGGTGGCCTGGATGCCTGCCTCCAACATGGCGTCCCTGGGCTGGGGCTACGCCAGCGAACCGGAACCCCAGACCCTCAATCGCGCCATGCCCCAACCACGCGGCAAGCTGCTTGGCGGCACGTCGTCGATCAACGGCATGCTCTATAGCCGTGGCAACGCCGGGGATTACGACCGCTGGAAAGCCCAAGGCCTTGAAGGCTGGGGCTACGCTGATGTATTGCCTTACTTCAAGCGCTCGGAAACCAACTGGCGTGGCACCACGCCCTTTCACGGCGGCACCGGACCGCTGTCTGTCTCGCGCCAGCCGGCCCATCCGCGTATCACGCCGCTCATGCTGGAGGCCGCAGCCAACCTGGGTTACGCCAGCCTTGAAGACTTCCACGGTGCACAGGCCGAAGGCTTCGGCCTGCCTGACTTCACCATCCGGGCCGGGCGCCGGGACAGCACCGCCGCGGCGTTCCTGGACGTCGCCAACGCCCGCCCTAACCTGACGGTGATTTCCCACGCGCACACCACGCGAGTCGTGCTCGAAGGCGACCGTGCCGTGGGCGTGGAGTATTTGCTTGGCCAGACGTTGCACACCGCGCGAGCCAGCCGCGAAGTCATCCTCAGCGCCGGGGCTTTCAACTCGCCGCAATTGCTGATGTTGTCCGGTATCGGGCCGACGGAAGAATTGCAGGCCCATGGCATCGAAGTCCGTCATGCACTGCCGGGCGTGGGCAAGAACCTGCAGGACCACCCCTTGGTCGGGGCAATCTACCAGGCCAGGGATACCGACACCTTCGATCAGGTGCTGCGCCTCGATCGCCTGGTGTGGTCCGCCCTGCGCTGGGCCGTCAGCGGCAACGGGCCGCTGGCCGCCAATCCCCTCTCGGTCCAGGCGTTCATTCGCTCCCGACCGGAACTGCAATGGCCGGATTTCCAGGTGCAGATCAGCCACGTGTCGATGCTCGCACGCCCCTGGTTCCCAGGTTGGCGTCAAGGTGCAGGCCATCAAATCACCGCCGCCGTGCTGAGCCTGCGCCCCCACGGCAGCGGCGCAGTCACCCTGCGTTCGGCAGACCCGCTGGCTGCGCCGAAGATCCGCCTCGGCATCGGCCTGCACGAAGAGGACCGCCGCACCGCCCGCGAGATGCTCAAGTTCCTGCGGCGGTTCTTCGCCACCGAACCGGTGGCCAGCCTGGTCAGTGCAGAACTGGCGCCTGGTCTGCAGGTGCAAACCGATGCCGAACTCGATGCCTATATCCAGGCGACCTTGCAAACCGGCATGCACCCGGCGTGCACCTGCGCCATGGGCACCGGCGAACAGGCGGTGGTCGACGCCGAGCTCAAGGTCCATGGCCTGCAAGGCCTGCGGGTGGTGGATGCCTCGGTGATGCCGGACATCATCAGCGGCAACACCAATGCCCCGACCATCATGATTGCGGAAAAAGCCGCTGACATGATCCTCGACCACCCGCCACTCCCTGCCGAGACTGCTGCGCGCCTCGACGAACGCGAACCGTCCCGCTCACAGGTTGCCTGCTGACAGCCCGCCGCCCCTGACTGGAAATCGACATGACGAATCAGACCCTGCACCCGGCGTTGAACATCGAGCATTTGCTCGACACGCGTCCAATGACGGCCTTGCAGATCCTGCTGGTCATCCTCTGTGGTGCGACCATGTTCATCGATGGCTTCGGCATCCAGGTCATGGCGCTGAGCGTGCCGTCCGTCTCGGCAGAATGGGGATTGCCTGCCACCCGCTTCGGGATGGCGTTGTCCGCCTCGCTGATTGGGCTGACAGTGGGTGCCGCGTTGCTTGCCCCACTGGGCGATCGTTTTGGCAGGCGCCCGGCACTGATCAGCGCGTTGGTTGCAGTGGGGCTGAGTACCGCCGGCACCGCACTGTCCAGTTCACCTGAACAGTTTGTGTTCTGGCGGCTGCTGACCGGACTTGGCCTGGGGGTTTCGATTCCGATCTGCAACACGTGGGCCGCGGAGTACATACCGTTGCGCCAGCGCGGCATCGTGCTGGTTTTGATCAACGCCGCCATGGGCGTCGGCGCCTTCAGTGCCGGCTTCATCGCACCGCCGGTGATCGAGGCCTGGAGCTGGCGCGGCATCTTTGTGCTGGCCGGCGTTACACCGGTGCTGGTGGCCGTGCTGCTGTGGCGCTGGGCGCCGGAATCCTTGAAGTTCCTCAATGCCCGATATCCCGGCGATCCACGTGTGGCAGCCATCCTCGCCCGCATTGCGCCGGACATTGATCTGCGCCAGGTCGAACTGGTCATTCCGGCACCGCTCAGGGTCGCCCGAGTGTCCGTGGCCGCGTTGCTGGCCCCGGCTTATCGAAGTCGGACCCTGGTGCTCTGGGGTTTGCTGATCCTCAACCTGTTCAGTCTCTATCTCTTGATCAGTTGGCTGCCGACGCTGCTGCAATCGGCGGGCTGGCTACCCGCGGCGGCGCTAAGGGCTGCCGTACTGATCCAGGCCGGCGGCGTCATCGGCGGTATTGCTCTGGGTTTGCTGCTCGACCGGGGCAAGACCCTGCCGGCGCTGTTTGTCGCGTTCCTGACAGCGGCCCTGTGCCTGGCGCTTTTCGCGCTGGTGCCTTCGGGCAGCGGCTGGATCGTCCTGCTGTTGATGATCGGAGGCGGCATCACCGGCGCCCAGTTGTCGCTCAACGCTTTGTGCACCAGTTACTACCCAGCGGCGATCAAGGCCACCGGCATGAGCTGGGCCGGCGTGGTCGGCAGTTGCGGTTCGATCAGTGCGCCGCTGGCCGGGGCCTGGATCATCGGACAAGGCCTGGCGCCGGCCAGCATCCTGGCGCTGCTTGGCATCCCCGCCCTGCTGTGTGCCGTCGGCGTACTGCTGATGCGCAGCCACTGGCAGGCCCATTAGGCAATACCACCCTCCACCTGGAACAGGACATGACCATGAAAACAATAAAAACCGTCGTGACATTCGCCTTCATCGCCGCACTGACCACTGCCGTCCTGGCGTTCTGGCCTGCATCGCCGCCGGCATTGAATGCCACGGCCTGTCCCCACCCATCCACGGCCTGCGCCCAACAATTGGTCATGACTTACGGTTGGCCACGCCTGAATTGAACAATCGCGTCGATTGCCGCCGACAACGCCAAGCCGCTCGTCAGAAACCGATCAAAAGGCCTCCCTCGGGCATCGTGATCCTGATTGGCGGCTGGCAAAGCGGCGATAGGCGGGTATATTTAGTTAAGTCTAATAACAATACTCCCGGGCGCCTTGCCGCCACCAAGGAGATCACATGCAGCACTGGACCGTCTCACCTGACTCCACCCGTCTCGAACTGAACATCACCGCCCTGTCGCGTCTGATCGGGGCGATCGGTTCGACCCAACAGACGTCCATTGCCAGTGCGGCGCTCGACCTGGTTCGCACCCGCATCGCGGCCCATCACTGCTCGATGCTCAGCTTCGAGGGTGACCGCAACCCGCGCCTGCTCTCCGGCGCCAGCGTGCGCAGCGCCTGGCATGTGTTCAATGCCGCGTCGGCCTACTCCCATTCGTTTTTTCGCCAGGATGATCTGCTGCGGGTGATCGCCCGCTACCCGGCAAGCTTCGAGGCGCCACCGGTGATCGTGCACCACCAGCGTCTGGAAGACATCGAGTGCCCGGACTATCGCGCGCAGTGTTATGAGAATGTCGACATCATCGACCGCCTGGCGATCCTGGTGCGCGTGGCCAAGTCCCAGTCCCTGGCCGTCAACTTCTATCGCGATCGTTCCGCAGGCCACTACAGCGAAACGGAAATCCACGACCTGCTGGGCATGGCACCGTTGTTCGCCAGTTGCATCGCCCGCCATTACGCCTTCGATACCGACGGCGAGTCGAGCTTCCGCGGCGCGGTGACTGATGAGCTGAGCGATATCTGCCCGCAACTGACCGTGCGCGAACGCGAAGTGGTGCAGCGGATTCTCGACGGCGCCACCACCGAACGGATCGCCGAAGACCTGAAGATCCGGCCCACCACCGTCATCACCTACCGCACCCGTGCTTACGAAAAGCTTGGCGTGTCATCCCGACGAGAACTGTTTGCCACGGTATTGCGCAAGCGCAATGTGGCGGTGCGGTAGCCTGGGCAGGCAATTATTATCTGTCAGAGGACACAAAACCTGTGGGAGCGAGCTTGCTCGCGATGGCGGTGTATCAGTCAATATTGATGTCGACTGACCTGGCGCTATCGCGAGCAAGCTCGCTCCCACAAGGAATTGGCAGTGCGCCTCGATTCTCTGTCCATCCCGCTCCCACAGGGATAGGTGTTGCTTCAGGATTAGAGGATATCCGACCGGTCCACTACCGACGCATACAGCTTGCGCTCGGCATTTTCATCAAAGGCTTCGCGCCGATGCATGCAGCAGCGGTTGTCGTAGAGAATCAGTTCATGGGCGGCCCAATGGTGGCGGTAATGGAACTGCGGCTGATCGACATGGGCAAAGAGCGCGTCGAGCAAGGCTTCGCTTTCCTCCAGTGGCAGGTCCGGTACATAGGCGTTGAGGCGATTGCCCAGGAACAGGAACGGCTTGCGGGTGAAACGATGAAACTGGACCATATCGGTCTCGACACCTGGCGAGCTCATCACGTCGTCGAGTTTCACACCGCCCGGTCGCATGCCGGGTTTGCCTTGGGCGTCGAACACCACATCCTGTTTGATCCGCCGACCTTCAATGGCCTGGCGCAGAGCAACCGGCAGTTCTTCGAGCGCCCGGTAAAGGTCGCAGAAACTGGTGTCCCCCCCTTCCTTCGGCACCACCACGGAATTGAGCAGCCCGGCCACCACCGGATCGAAGAAGCGGTCTGAATGCCAATCCAGCTCACTGTTGCTGCGTGGGCCGAACTTGCCTTTCTCCACATTCTCGACCACACGGATACCCGCGTATTCATTGCTGTCGCTGGCCAGTCGGCCACTGCCGTCGTCCTGGGTACCGAAGGCACGGACGAAGGCAGCCAGTTGCGCAAGCGTCAGGTCGGCGCCCTCGAAAATCAGCACTTGGTGGGCGTGAAACGCCTGGGCAATCGCCTGGGCCTCGCTCAAGTCTGGGGGCGTGCGCGTGTCAAACTCAACGCGGGCGCCAAAACCTCCGGGCAACGGGTTGACCTTTATTGTTGTTGTACCGTTCAAGCTCATGGGTGTCTCCATCGGGATGGGAAGTCGGGCCTGGGGACGGTCCGACCGGAGGGTCTACAGCAACAGAATCGATTTGAGTTCGGTGTAGCCGGCCAGCCCATGAACCCCACCTTCGCGTCCGACGCCGGACAGCTTGAAGCCACCAAACGGCAGCGAAGGATCAAAGCGAAAGGCATTCTGACTGACGGTGCCGGTGCGCACCCCGCGAGCCACCCGATAGGCGCGCTCGGCGTCATCGGTGAACACCGCGCCGTAGAGACCGAACGGCGAGTCATTGGCAATCCGGATGGCATCCTCTTCGTCATCGCAGGGCAGGACGCTGAGCACCGGCCCGAAGATTTCCTCCTGGGCGATACGCATGTTGCGGTCCACGCCGCCGAACAAGGTCGGTTCAATGTAATAACCACGCGGCAGGTCCGCGGGACGGCTGCCACCGCTGATCAATCGGGCACCCTCGGCCTGGCCGATGGCGATGTACTCCTCAACCCGTGAACGCTGGCGCGCCATGGCAAGGGGGCCCATATGCACGCTTGGATCGAAGGGGTCGCCAACCCGGATCGCCTGCATTTCCGCCTGCAACGCTTGCAGCAGTTCATCCTGGCGATGCCGAGAAACGATCACCCGGCTCAGGGTCGCGCAAACCTGGCCACAGGACATCGAAATGGTCGAAGCCAGGACCTTCGCCGCCTGGCCCAAGTCGTAATCGTCCAGCACGATGGCGGCGGACTTGCCACCCAGCTCCAGGGTGTAGCGGGCAATACGCCCGCCGCAGACCGAGCCGATGCGTTGGCCGGCCGCGACCGAACCGGTGAAACTGACCTTGTCCACGCCCGGATGGCACACCAGGTGATCAGCCGCTTCGCGGTGGGTGGTGACCAGGTTGAGTACACCAGCCGGCAAGCCGATCTGCTCGGCCGCCTCGGCGATGATATAGGCCTCGATGGGCGTTTCCGGGGCCGGTTTCATGATCACCGTACAGCCGGCCAGCAACGCCGGAGCCAGTTTGCCAGCCATGATCCCGAACGGGTTGTTCCACGGTGCGATGGCCGCAACCACGCCAACCGCCTCGCGCACCACCAGCGCCCGTCCACGACCGTCCATGGGGGGATGTGATGCTTCGAATTCGAACTGCCCGGCCAACTGGGCGTAGTAGTCGAACCAGTAATGCCCGGCCCCGACCACGAATGGCGAAACAGATGCCAAGGCACCGATTTGTTCGGCCCAGGCCTGGGCCAGCTCTGGCAGTCGCGGTGCCAGTGCGGCCGACAACCGGCGCAAGTATTCGGCTCGCTCGGCCGGACTGAGCCGTGGCCAGGGGCCGGAATCGAAAGCCCGGCGAGCGGCGAGGACAGCCAGGTCGACGTCCTCCTCGGTCGCCTCGGCAACGCGGGCAATGACCTGCTCAGAATGCGCCGAGATCACGTCGATCCGCCCTCCTCGCCGGGCATCGAGCCATTGACCATCGATAAACAGCTTGTCGGGGTGCGCGAGACGGGGTGGCGCGAGGCTGGCGGTGGGGTTCATGGCTTCTCCGGTTCGAACCATAGGGCGGCGAACATGCCGGCTTGATGGTGCCCAGTGAAAACCTAACCGCGTCAGGCGTCTGTCCTATGGAGGGAGGACAGTACGGATCGTCACGAGGGAGCCTGTCCTCTCTTGGTAGGACGGCCAGCGCCGCTGTGGGTGGATAGGCTGGCGCTTATTAAATCCTGACGACAAGGAACCCCCATGAGCCTGCCCCCACCCAACGTCATCGCCAACTCACGCAAAGCCATGGCGGTGCTGGCCCACCGTGATACGCCGTTCATCTTCAACGAATGGTATGTGGCGGCCTTCGGCAGCGAAGTGACACGCCAATTGCTGTCGCGCACCTTGCTGGGCAAGCGGGCGGTGCTGTACCGCAGCGAATCCGGACAGGCGGTTGCCCTGGAAGATCGCTGCGCCCATCGTTCCTATCCGCTGTCCCGAGGTCATCTTGAAGGCGATGTGTTGGTCTGCGGTTATCACGGTTTTCGGTATGACACCCAGGGCGAACTGATCAACGTCCCGTCACAGCACAACTGCCCGCGAGGCATCGGTGTGCGTGAGTATCCGCTGTTCGAGCAAGGGCCATTACTGTGGATCTGGCTGGGCGATCCGGCACTGCTCGGCACCCGCCAGCCACCTCGGCTGGACTGGATCGAAATGCCCGATTGGGAATGTTCCTCCGGTTATTTCCATCACCCGGGCAACTACGTCAGCATGCACGAAAACCTCATGGACCTTACGCACCTGTCCTTCCTGCATGCCAGCACCATCGGCACGCCGGACTATGCCAGTGCCCCGTACGAGCTCGACCTCAAGGAAGGGCACTACAAGCTGATGCGCAACGTGGTCCCCACCACCCTGTCACCGGTATGGGGCAAAACCACGGGGCTTGACGGGGTCAATACGGCGGCGCGCATCGCCACCTCGGAGTTTCTCTCTCCGGCGCTGCACCAAGTCAGCGTGACCTTCTACGACTCGGCGCTGGCACTGGACAATCGCCCCGAGTTCCACATTCGCACCGCCCACATCCTGACCCCGCAAACCCAGGGGTCACTGCATTACTTCATCGTCCACGGCCGCGACTTCGCCCTGGACGACAAAGCCATTGGCGAGTTCATGCATGAACAGCTGTTCGCCGCCTTCAACGAAGACGTCGAGGGGCTTGGTGCGCTGGAAGCCGTGATCCAGGAGGCCGATGAAGACAGCTACGAAATCTCCGTAGCCAGCGACGCCCCGGCCATCGCCATGCGGCGCTACCTGAAAAAACGGGCGGATGCAGAAGCGGATGAAAAGCTCATCGCCACCGATAGACCTTGATCCCCCACAAGGGACCTGAGGTGTACGCAAATCCTGAGGCCACCCCAAAAACAACTGTGGGAGCGGGCTTGCTCGCGAAGGCGGTGCGTCAGCCACATCAATGGTGACTGAGCCGACGCCTTCGCGAGCAAGCCCGCTCCCACAGGGGGTTGGGGTTGGGGTTTAGCTCAACTCAACAGCACTTGGGCCCACCCTTGCCGCCGTAACGGGCCTCCTGGCGTTCACGAAAGAACGCCTCGTAGTCCATCATCGGCTTGTCCGGGTGCTTGGTTTGCATGTGCTCGACGTAGTTGTCGTAGTCGGGCATGCCGACCATCAGGCGGGCGGCCTGACCGAGGTATTTACCCAGGCGACTCAAGTCATTGAACATCGTTGCAATCCTCTATCAAGCGTCTGGCAGGGCCTGGAATGGCGCTTCTTTGTCCGTGCGTTCCTTGGTGCCCCAGGCGGCGATGCCGACCTTGAGCGCGTAGAACAGGATGCTGAAGACCACGAACAGGAACAACACCGTCAGCGTCGCGTTGGTGTAGGCGTTGAACACCACGTGCTGCATCTGCTCGATGCTCTTGGCCGGGGCCAGGATCTGGCCGGCGGCCAGGGCA
>NZ_LHVH01000020.1 GCF_001269885.1 Pseudomonas kilonensis | reverse complement strand
GGCCTTGGCCCAGACCGGGTCGGCAGCAATTTGCCCGCCCAGCCAGATCGAGCCCAGCAGCAACAGCACGCCGATGATCGAGATTTCACCGATGCGGCCCGGGCGGATGTAGCGCATGTAGATGCCCATGAACATCGCGATCGGGATGGTCGCCATCACCGTGAAGATCCCCCACGGGCTCTCGGCCAGGGCCTTGACCACGATCAGCGCCAGCACCGCGAGGATGATGATCATGATCAGGAAGCAGCCGAACAGCGCGATGGTGCCAGGGATGCGACCCATTTCCTCACGGACCATGTCACCCAGGGAACGCCCGTTGCGGCGGGTGGACAGGAACAGGACCATGAAGTCCTGCACCGCACCGGCCAGCACCACGCCGGCGATCAGCCAGAGCGTGCCGGGCAAATAGCCCATCTGCGCCGCCAGCACCGGCCCGACCAGCGGCCCCGCGCCGGCAATGGCCGCGAAGTGGTGGCCGAACAGAATGTGTTTGTTGGTCGGGACATAGTCCAGGCCATCGTTGTTGAGCACAGCGGGGGTGGCCCGGCGCGCATCGAGTTGCATCACGTTGTTGGCGATGAAGAGGCTGTAGTAGCGGTAGGCGACCAGGTAGATGGCCACGGCTGCGACGACGATCCAGAGGGCATTGATGGGTTCGCCGCGGCGCAAGGCCACGACACTCAACGCACAGGCCCCCAGAACGGCGACGGCAAACCAGGCGAGGTGTTTAACCAGACGGGTTGTCATTGCGTGTCTCCTGCCGATATCCAGTGGATTGCGGCGATTGTTTTTATAGTGTGCCCCGGCTATTCGGAGCCAACCCAATATCCCTGCAATGGGTCAATAAATAAATCCGTAGTACTACGTAGAACCCCAATTCCCCCTGTGGGAGCAAGGCTTGCCCGCGATCAGAGTCAATACAGTCTTTCATACACCGCGGCGCCTGCATCGCGAGCAAGCTTTGCTCCCACAGGTCTTGCGCCACAGGTTTTATGCCTCATCCATGGGTTTGGCATATGATGCCGCCATTCGCCTCCCCGCCGAGTCCGGACAGGAGTACAGATGCTGCTCAAACACAAAATCGTCGCCCTCGGGATTTTGCCGCTGGTCCTGGCCATCGCGGTCATCTGTGCCCTGGTGATCTCGCTCAATCGCCAGTTGGGCGATCAACAGGCGCAGCTGATCGAAGACAGCATCCTGGCGAGCAAGCGCGCCGAGCTTAAGAACTATGTCGAGATGGCGCAGAGCCTGATCGCCCCGCTGTATGACAACGGCCGGGGAGACGAGCGCGCGCAACAGCAGGTCCTGGAAGAACTGCGCAAGCTCAGCTTCGGCATCAACGGTTACTTTTTCGTGTACGACCGCCAGGGCCGCAGCCTCATGCATGCCCGCCAGTCGGAATTGGTGGGGCAGTACCTCTGGGACATGAAGGACCCCCACGGCCTACCGGTCATCCAGGCACTGATCAAAAGCGCCGAATCAGGCGAAGGGTTCCAGCGCTACGCCTGGAACAAGCCCTCCTCCGGCCAGGTGACCGACAAGCTGGCCTATGTCGTGATGCTGGACAAATGGGGCTGGATGCTCGGCACCGGGATTTACCTGGAGGACGTTGAGCGCGCCACCCAGCAAGCCCGTGACGAAGTCGCCCATGGCATCCACACCACCATGCAAGCCATCGCCGCGATCGCGTTGGTGGCGGTCCTGCTGGTGTTCGCTGGCGGCATGACCCTCAACGTCAGCGAACATCGCCTGGCCGACAAAAAGCTGCAGCGCCTGAACCAGCGCATCGTCAGTTTGCAGGAAGAAGAACGCTCGCGGGTCTCTCGCGAGCTGCACGACGGCATCAGCCAGTTGCTGGTGTCGATAAAATTCCAGTTCGAACTGGCCAGCCATGTGTTGGAGAATGGCCAGGAAAACGGCCTGGGCATCCTGAAAAACGCGACCGACCGGCTGGGCGAAGCCATCGGCGAGATCCGTAGCATCTCCCACGACTTGCGCTCGTCCCTGCTCGACACCTTGGGCCTGCCCGCCGCCATCGGCCAGCTTGCCAGCGAATTCCAACAGCGCAGCGGGCTGGAAGTCTCCTATCGAAGCAACGAATTCGATTGCCGCCTGGAAAATGGTGCCCCTGTCTCGCTGTTCCGCATTGCCCAGGAAGCCCTGACCAATATCGAGCGCCATGCCGGGGCCAAAAGCGTCGGCATCACCCTGTTCGGCTCCAGCCAGTCCTTGCGCCTGACGGTGGTCGATGATGGGATGGGGTTCAACGTCCCACAAGTGGAACGCGGCCATGCCGGCATCGGCCTGCGTAACATCCGCGAGCGGGTCGAGCATTTCGGCGGACGCCTGGAAGTGACGTCGGTGCCGGGCCGCAGCGAACTGGACATCCTGCTGCCCATGAATCTCTCGGTCACGGAAAGCTGATGCACGCCCCTTCCAACAAGAGCACTTGCCGATGAACCTGCCTCCCGTGATTCGCGTCGCGCTGGTCGATGACCACTCTCTGGTCCGCGATGGCATCAGGGCCCTGCTGTCGGTGATGCCGCAACTGGATGTGGTGGGCGAAGCCGAGAACGGCGCGCAAGCGATCGAAATGGTCGGTCGCTGCCAACCGGACCTGCTGCTGATGGACATCGGCCTCAAGGACAAGAACGGGCTCGAGCTGACCCGGCTGCTGGGCAAGCAATACCCCAACCTCAAGATCCTCATCCTCAGCATGTACGACAATTATGAGTACGTGAACGAATCGGTGCGTTCCGGTGCCAGCGGCTACGTGCTCAAGAACGCGCCGTCGCGGGAAATCATCGCGGCCATCGAAGCCATCATCAGCGGCGGCACCTTCTACAGTGCCGAGATCGCCCAGCGACTCGCCACCGCCCCGCACACCGACAACGAGCTGACGCCACGGGAGAGCCAGGTGCTGGCGAAAATGGTCCAGGGCCTGAACAACAAGGAAATGGCCCGTGAACTGGACATCAGCGTACGCACCGTCGAAACCCATCGCCTGAGCATCCGCCGCAAGCTGAACATCGACAAGCCCGCGGCCCTGGTGAAATACGCGATCGACCACGGGATCATTTCGCGCTAGGCCCTTGCTACACTCCCCGGTCTTGTCCCCTTCCCTTGCGAGACGTCCAATCACTATGAAAACCATAACAAGCTCGATGACGCTCTGTGGCCTGTTGGCGCTCTCCGGCAGCGCCCTGGCCGAGCCGGCCCCCTCGCTGCTGGACCAGGTCCTGCAACGCGGTGAACTGAAGGTGTGCACCACCGGCGACTACAAGCCCTATACCTTTAAAACCCAAACCGGCGAATACGAAGGCATCGATATCGACATGGCACGCTCGCTGGCCGCCAGCCTGGGCGTCAAGGTGCAATGGGTGCAGACCACCTGGAAAACCCTGATGCCGGATATGGTTGCCGGTCAATGCGACATCGGCATGGGGGGGATTTCGGTGACGCTGGAGCGCCAGAAGAAAGCCTATTTCAGTACCACCCTGGACGTGGATGGCAAGATCCCGCTGGTGCGTTGCGAAGACCAGGAGCGCTACCAGACCATCGAGCAGATGAACCAGCCTTCGGTGCGTCTTGTCGAGCCGGCCGGCGGCACCAACGAAGCTTTCGTCCGGGCGTTCCTGCCCAACGGCCAACTCAGCTTCCACGACAACGTGACCATCTTCCAGCAACTGCTGGACAAGAAAGCCGACGTGATGATTACCGACGCGTCGGAAGCGCTCTACCAGCAAAAACTCAAGCCTGGCCTGTGCGCGGTCAACCCGACCCGCTACCTGCAATATGGCGAGAAGGCCTACCTGCTGCCTCGGGACGACACCACCTGGAAGATGTACGTCGATCAGTGGCTGCACCTGAGCAAGGCCAATGGCAGCTACCAGAAAGTGATTGGGCAATGGTTGGCGGTACCAGCGGCTCAATAACAGAGAGGCAAGAACCTGTGGGAGCGGGCTTGCTCGCGAAAGCGGTGGGCCAGCTTACAGTGATGCTGGATGTCCCTACGCATTCGCGAGCAAGCCCGCTCCCACAAGATTGTATCTGCCCAGGCCTGACGTTGGTGTCAGGCCCACTCATCTCACTGCGCCGCCCGCACCTTGGCGATCTCCTCGTACATCGTCTTCACCAGGTCGCCGTCCAGGGATTTGGCGAATTTGTCGATCACCGGCTTCACACGCTCGCGCAAGCGATCTTTCTCCTCTGGGGTGATTTCATTCACGGTCATCGCACCGGCCAAAGTCGCCTTGGCCTTGTCCATGCCCGCCGCCGTGACTTCGCGCTGGAATATTTGCGCCTCGGCCGCGGCCGCGCGAATCATTGCCTTTTCATCGTCGTTGAGGCGGTTCCAGGTTTTCTGGCTGATGATCAACGACTGCGGGTTGAAGATATGGCCCGTGACGGAGAGATACTTCTGCACCTCGTAGAACTTGTTGCCCTCGATCACCGTGAAGGGGTTTTCCTGGCCGTCGATGGTGTGCTGCTCAAGGCCGGTGTAGACCTCGGGGAACGACATCGGCACGGGGTTGGCGCCCAGGGCGGAGAAGGTTTCCAGGTAGATCGGCGACTGGATGACGCGGATCTTCAAGCCCTGCATGTCTTCAAGCTTGGTCACCGGGTGCTTGCTGTTGGTCAGGTTACGGAAACCCAGGTCCCAATAACCCAGCCCTACCAGCCCCTTGCTGTCCAATTGCGCCGCCAGTTTCTGCCCGACCGGCCCATCGATGACTGCATGGGCTTCCTCGACGTTGTTGAACAGGAACGGGAAATCGAGCATGGCATAATCCGGCGCCTGGGCGGCCAGGATGCCGGAGTTGAGCACGGTGATGTCCAGCGTGCCACCCTGCAACGCCGACACCGTTTGCACGTCGCCGCCTAGGGTACCGCCGGCGAACAGGCGGACCTTGATCTTGCCACCGCTCTTTTCGCTGAGCAGGTCGGCGAATTTCTGCGCGCCCTGCCCTTGTGGATGCTCCTTGACGTTCTGGAACGCGAATCGCAGGGTGCGCTCGCGAATTTCATCGGCGTGACTGACCACGCTACCCAGCAGCAGTCCCGTTGCGCACGCCCCGGCCATCAGGGTTTTCATCAGTTGTCCCATGTCACTCTCCGATCATTATTGTTTTAAGGTCGAGCTAGCCAGCACCGGTGTTATCCGGTGAAGAATTTCAACGGTCCCAGGACCAATTGCGGAAACAGGACCAACAAGAACAGCACCACAAACTGCGCAAACATGAACGGCCACACCCCGCGCACGATTTCCTCGAAGTCCAGCTTCGCCACCCCGCAGACCACGTTGAGCACCGTGCCCACGGGAGGCGTGATCAGGCCGATGGCCGTGTTGATCAGGAACAGCACGCCGAAGTACACCGGGTCGATCCCCGCCTGGATGACGGCCGGCATCAGCACCGGGGTGAGGATGAGGATGGTCGGGGTCATGTCCATCACCGTTCCCACCAGGATGATCAGCACCATCATCACCAGCAGCAGAAGGGTCTGGTTGTCCATGAAGGGCGCCAGCAGTTCCGCCAACTGGCCCGGCAGATCGGCGATGGTCACCAGCCACGATGAAACCATGGCCGCCGCCACCAGCAGCATCACCACCGAGGTGGTCTTGGCCGAGGACAGAATCACTTCGTACAACTGGCTGACTTTCATTTCCCGGTAGATCACCAGGGACACGAACAGCGAATAGACCGCCGCGACCACGGCAGCTTCCGTGGGGGTGAAGATGCCGAACTTGAGGCCCAGGATGATGATCAAGGGCAGGCCCATCGCCCAACTACCGTCGAGCAACGTGCGCAGCACTTCGGCACGAGAACGCTTGGGCGGCGTCTCGACGTTCTCGCTGCGGGAGATGTACCACCAGGCAACGGCCAGCGAAGCCCCCAGCATCAGACCCGGCACGATACCGGCCAGGAACAGCTTGGAAATCGACACCCCGGACGCCACGCCAAAGACGATGAAACCAATGCTCGGCGGAATGACCGGTGCGATGATGCTACCGGCGGCGATCAGACCGGCCGAGCGCCCTCGGTTGTGCCCGGCCAGCACCATCATCGGCACCAGCAACGCCGCCAGTGCCGCCGCATCGGCCACGGCCGAACCGGAGAGCGACGCCAGCAGGCAGGACGCGATGATCGCCACATAACCGAGGCCACCACGCTTGTGCCCCACCAGCGCCATGGCGATGTTGACGATGCGTTTGGACAGGCCACCGACGTTCATGATTTCGCCGGCCAGCATGAAGAACGGCACAGCCATCAGTGGGAAGCTGTCCGCGCCGTTGAGCAGGTTCTGGGCAATGATTTGCGCGTCGAACAGATCCAGGTAGAACATCAACGCCACGCTGACCACCAGCAAGGCAAACGCGATGGGCATACCCAGCGCCATGCTGCCCATCAGGGAACCGAGGAAAATAACCAGCGTCATGGGCGGGTACTCTTGATGGGGTCAGGGGTGACGGGGTTATGTGTGATTACCTCGGCGTCGTTGGCCTTGACCATCACCAGCTCGTTATCCCCGAGCTTGCCAAACAGCGCCAGGTAGAGCTCGTAGAACAGGATCGCTGCGGCACTGGCGCCAAACACCAGGCCAGCACCATAGAACAGCGCCATGGACAATCCTGAGGCAGGGGCGACGACATTCAGGTTGATCGCGGCCTGCTGCCAACTGCCACTGAAGATCAGCCAGCAGATGTACAGCATCAGCAGATGGCTGATGACCAGGCAGATACGCTTGCCGGCCGGCGGCAAGCGCTTGACCAGGCTGTCCATGCCCAGGTGAGCACGGTCCTTGAGCGCCACCAGGGCACCGAGAAAAATCATCCAGACGAAGAACCAGCGCGACAACTCCTCCGACACACTGATGCCAGAGTTGAAGGCATAGCGCAGCACCACATTGCCGAACACCAGCACGATCATCGCGACCATGCACAACACAATCAGCAGCTTGAGCAGCTTGAAATACAGATCGACGACTTTTGTCATTTTGAAGAACTCCGAGGCTTGTCGAGCGCCGACATCCCGCTGGCGCGATAAGACCGCAAACAGCGTAGCCGCTATCGAATCGAACCTGAGAGGCTGGAAGATGCTCCAGGGCTGGAACAACGGATCAAGGGGAAATGGGGTGCTCGCAAACGCAAAGGCATGAGTATTCCTCTATTTTTATTATGGTCTTGGTCACGTTGGACAAGACTGATTGCCGATAAAATGTACCACCCGGTTAGTTTGGTCAATAAGCCAGGCAGGTGTGCAACACAAAGCGTGCGATTATCGGTCGGACCGGGCGAACGAGTTGCTGCCATTTGGATTCGAATGGGCGACTCCAGGCAACCTGTCTTATTCATAAGTAACGACTCTGCCGAGTGGGCCCTGGCGACAGAAACATCCCTCCAATTTATTAATATAAAAACTCGAATTAAATTGAACTTTCATTAAAACGCAAACTTCGCACACAACTAACCAACCCTCTAATCGAGTAGCCTCCCGACGATTTACAGGCGCCATTTCGATGACACATCGCATGATCAGCAAGCAAGTATTCGGCGCCAAAAAAACCACAGCGCCGCTCACCCTAACACCTGGCGCGCATATATCCACCATCTAACAACATAGAAAATCCTTTAAAATCAATAGGTAATATTCCATACAGCGACAACAAGAAAACACTCAACCCCCACTTCAAAACACTCCTCTAGAAAATTATTAAAGGAACTTCGCACATTAAACCTTTGCACTCATGATCTTTAATGCTATTAATCTGCCGCCCCGATTTTGAAGATGCTACCGCGTCACTTCCTGTGTACGTCAAACCGCTGTCTGACAACGGGCTACTACTTAAAACTTAAATTGCTTATTTACTCGAACGCCTCATCGCGTCCGGGTGGGCTGTTGTGCGGCGCAGCACACTGCGCAAGGAAGGGCGTCATGGCAACTAACCATCCACGAATCAAGATTCTCTCGATCTTCGGTACCCGTCCGGAAGCCATCAAGATGGCGCCCCTGGTCAAGGCCCTCGCCGCCGAACCGGGCATTGAGTCGCTGATCTGCGTCACCGGCCAGCATCAGAGCATGCTCAAGCAAGTCCTGGATCTGTTCGATCTCAAGGCCGATTTCACCCTCGACGTGATGACGCCGCACCAGACACTCAACTCCCTGACTGCCGCGTTGTACGCAGCCATCGACCCGGTGCTGGAACAGACCCGGCCGGATCGGGTGCTGGTCCATGGCGATACCACTTCGGCCATGGTCGCGTCGATGGCCGCCTTCCATCGACGCATCCCCGTCGGCCATGTGGAAGCCGGCCTGCGCACCGGTGACATCTACAGCCCTTGGCCGGAAGAAATGAACCGCCGGTGCATCGACCTCAGCGCCGACCTGCTGTTTGCCCCCACCGGACAATCGCGCGACAAGTTGCTGGGCGAACGCTTGCAAGGCCGTTGCCTGGTGACCGGCAACACCGTGATCGACGCACTGCAACTCACGGCCCGGCGCATCAATGACGATGCCCGGTTGCGTGGCGAACTGGACCAACAGTTCCCGTTCCTGCAAACCGGACGCAAGCTGCTGCTGGTGACCGGCCACCGCCGGGAGAACTTCGGCGAAGGCTTCCTGGACATCTGCAAGGCCTTGCGTCACCTGGCCCAGCGGCCGGATATCCAGATCGTCTACCCGGTGCATCTCAATCCCAACGTCCTGGGCCCGGTGACCGAACAATTGGGCGAGTTGCTCAATGTGCATTTGATCAAGCCGCTGGACTACCTGGCGTTCGTGCGCCTGATGCAACACGCCCATGTCATCCTCACCGACTCCGGTGGTGTGCAGGAAGAAGCGCCGTCCCTGGGCAAACCGGTACTGGTGATGCGCGATGTCACTGAACGCCCTGAAGCGGTGGCGGCGGGCACGGTGCGCCTGGTTGGCACCTTGCCAGCATCGATCATCGCTGGCGTGGATGCGCTGTTCGACGATGACACGTTATGGCGCCGCGCCTCGCAGGCGGCCAACCCCTATGGCGACGGCAAGGCCAGCCAACGCATCGTCGATACCCTGATGGGGCGTCCCGTCGACGACTTCGTCGTAGCCCCGCTGCCTGCACGGCAGCAACCGGTCGCTCCGTCCCTGTCCGAGCCGCGCGAGTTGCTCGCCGATTTCAACTGACCACTGTCATTCCCCTTATCAGATCGAGACTTGCCTGAATGAAGCCTTCCGTTGCCCTCCCTACAGGTGCGCTCAGCGCCCTTGCCTGCGGCTTGAGCCTGCTCGCGCTCATGCCGACCTTTGCCCTGGCCGCGGACAGCCCGCTGACCCAGGCCATTCATCGACTCAACGCCGATACCCGCCAGACGCGTGAGGTGCGCTTGAGCGACCTGGGCATCACGGCGCCGATCCTCTTGAGCGCCAGCGACGCCCGCCGCGAGCTCTACTTGCCGGTACCCGCCGGCGTTGCCCTCGAGAACGCGACGCTGCAACTGGACGCCAATTACCTCAATGGCGAAGGCGGTCGCAACACCCTGCTGCTGTCCCTCGATGGCTACCCGGTGCGCGCCGAAGGGCTCAGCGAGGCACAAGGCGATGCCAGCGCCACACTCGGCGTCGACAAGGCCGCGCGTGACAACGGCCTGGTACGCCTGGGCCTCGCCTGGTCCTCGGTGGTGTCTCGGCCATTGTGTGAAGACGATCGGGTCATCGGCAATGTGCTGCGCATCCAACCCGAGACGCGCCTGAGCTACAGCTACGACGCCAGCCAGTTGCGCGACGTCGGTGCGGCCTGGGCGGCCCTGCCCGGCGAGCCGGGCATTCTCGTCGCCCCCGGCTCGTTGTCCGCCGCCAGCTACGATTCGGCCTGGCGCCTGGGCGTGGCGCTGGAGCGCATCGGCAAACACAGCCGCATCCTGCCCTTCCCTGTCGTGCAGGACAGCGTGGACTTGAGCGGCCTGCGCATCCCTGCCGAGTTATTGAGCATTCCGGCCTTCGCCAGCCTCAACGGCAAAGGCCCGCACACCTTGGCCAACCCGGCCGAGATCGGCGCACTGCTGGTGTTGGGCCAGACCCCGAACGTACAGGCTGACCTGGCGATCAACGACCCGGAACTGCTCAAGGCCATCAACCAGTCCCTGGACGCCTTGCAAAGCCAGGTCCAAGGCCTCGACACGACAGCAGCCAGCGCACTGAGCCTATGGCGCAAACAGCACATCAACGCCGCACTGGCGAGCGCCGACACCGACAGCGTACGCCTGGCGCTGCTGGGCACTCGCCCGGTCCTGATGATCGCCCCACAATCCACCGGCAAAGCCTTGTCACTGCTCGGTACGGCCTGGAGCAAACTGGCGAAAAGTCGCCAATTGACCGTGAGCGAAGCGCAAACCCCGTTGAGCGAGGATGGTCGTTTGACCCTGTCGCGACTGGGCGGCGCCCCCGGCAACTTCGACGTGGCCTCGCGATTCGACTGGAGCACCTCGTTCCCCCTGGGCAGCGTGGCGTACGACGGTCGCCTGCCCGTCATGGCCGTGGTCGACGTTTCCGCAGCCCCGGGGGCTTCCCCTACAGCACCGGTGGCCTCGCTGTTTTTCAATGATTTCCTGATCGGCGCGCAGCAACTGACCGCCAACGGTGAGCCGCAGCGCATCCAGGCCCACATCCCGCGCTACGCCCTGGGCTCGAAAAACACCTTGCGCGTATCGTTCCAGCGCCAGCCGGTCAGCGACCGCTGCCTGGAAACGCCGCAAGCCTTCCCGGTGTCGGTCCTGCCGACCAGCCATATCGTCCTGGAAAAAACCTCGCTGGACGACGACTTCTCCGGCATGGCCGCACGCTTCGCCGCGGACACCCAGATCCTGGTGCCCCAGGCCTACCTCGACCAACCGGCCAGCAGCCTGGCGCGGGTCATTTCGGTGGCCGACACCGCCGGTGTATCGCCGCTGCGCGCGCAACTCAAGGTCAGCGCTGATGCGAACGCCGTCGTCAGCCCGGACAAAGCCTTCCTGGCCTTCGAGTTGCCGCTCAAGGACAGCCAGGAATCGGTCCAGGTCGATGAGCAAGGTCGCCTGCGCATCAACCACAAGGACCAGGTGCTGCTGGACGTGCAGCCCCTCAACCAATTGGCTTCGCTGCAAGTGGTGCAGAGCGCAGGCCAACATGGCCTGGTCTACCGGGCCCTGGGCAACCAGCCGCCAAGCCTGGCCAAGCCGATTGTGCTGACCCGTGGCGACGTGGCGATTCTGGGCAACAACGGCGCCGTGGCGATCTTCGATACCCAAGACCCAAGCGGTAGCCTGCTGATCGACCGCGAAGAACCCAAGGGCCTGGACGCCTGGCGTAAACCTTCGCTGCTCTGGCTGATTCCGGGCGCCATTGCCCTGTTCCTCCTCTTGTTGCTGGCAGGCCGTAGCGCCCGCCGCAATCGCCAGTAACGGTACCCTTCGATGACGTCGCTTTATTGGCCCTATTGGCTGGCCCATTACTACAACTACCTGGAGATCGCGACCATCGTGGTCGCGGTGCTGATCCTGATCTCCAGCCTGGACGATCTGATCATTGACCTGTGGTACTGGTCTCGTCGCCTGTACCGCAAGTTCACCGTGGACCGCCGCTACCGGCCGCTGACCGTCGAGCAATTGTTGGCCCGGGACGAACAGCCCCTGGCGATCATGGTGCCGGCCTGGCTGGAATACGACGTCATCGCACCGATGATCGAGAACATGGTGTCGACACTCGACTACCAGAACTACGTGGTCTTCGTCGGTACATACATCAACGACCAGCGCACCATCGACGAAGTCGAACGGATGCGCAGGCGTTACAAACAACTGCACCGCGTGGAAGTGCCCCATGCCGGGCCGACCTGCAAGGCCGACTGCCTGAACTGGGTGATCCAGGCGATTTTCCTGCATGAAAAAACCCATGGCATGACCTTCGCTGGCGTCGTCCTGCACGACAGCGAGGACGTGCTGCACCCGCTGGAACTGCGTCTGTTCAACTACCTGTTGCCGCGCAAGGACATGATCCAATTGCCGGTGGTGTCGCTGGAGCGCAACTGGTACGAATGGGTGGCAGGCGTCTACATGGACGAGTTCGCCGAATGGCACGGCAAGGACCTGGTGGTGCGTGAAAGCATGACCGACACCGTGCCCTCGGCCGGCGTCGGCACCTGCTTTTCCCATCGCGCCCTGCGGGTGCTGGCCGGTGAAACCGAAAACCAGCCGTTCAACACCGACAGCCTCACCGAGGACTACGACGTTGGCGCGCGATTGGCCAAGGTTGGCATGAATGCGATCTTCGTACGTTTTCCGGTGCAGTTCCGGGTGCTGCGCAAATCCTGGTTCCGCAAACCTTACGAATCGACCCTGACGATGCCACTGTGCGTGCGCGAGTTTTTCCCGGACACGTTCCGCACCGCCTTCCGGCAGAAGGCCCGCTGGACCCTGGGCATCGGTTTGCAAGGCTGGGAGCAGATGGGCTGGAACGGCTCGCTGGCCAACCGATACTTGCTGTTTCGCGACCGCAAGGGCGTGGTGACGGCATTCGTGAGCATCATCGCCTACGTCATTCTGGTGCAACTGCTGGGCTTGATCATTCTGCGCCACAGCGGCTTGTGGGATGTCACCTTCCCCACGCCGTTTGAAACCAATGGCCTGGTCAAATACCTGCTGTTGGCCAACGGCGTCGCCTTGGTCTGGCGCATCCTGCACCGCTATTACTTCACCGCAGTGCTGTACGGTTGGCAGCATGGCTTGCTGTCCATGCCCCGCATGCTGGTGGGCAACTTCGTCAACTTCATGGCCGCCTCCCGGGCCTGGCGCATGTTCCTGGTGGGCAAGGTCATGAATCGCAAGCTGGTCTGGGACAAGACCATGCACGATTTCCCTTCCACCGACCTGGTCGCCATCGCGCCACGCCGCCTGGGCAGCGTGTTGCTGTCCTGGCAGGCCATCACCGACACGGCCCTGCAAAGCGCGCTCGACGAACAAAAGTCGCGCAACGTGCCTTTGGGGCGAATTCTGCTCAATAACGGCTGGCTGGACGATGAAACCCTGGCCGAAGCCATCGCGTTCCAGAATGACCTGCCCCGGGTCTTTGATGTCGCCGAGAAAGCCGCTGCCTCGACGTCCTCGTTGAGCCCCGAATTTGCCTTGCGCTGGCGGGTCGTGCCCCTGGGACGCAATAGCGAAGGCTGCGAACAGATCGCCGTCGCCAACCCCTTGCCCGACGAAGGCCTGCGACAGGTCAGCGCCGAGCTGGGCAGCGAGCCGGTGCAATTGATCGCCCGGGAAAGCGAAATTCTCGCGCTGTTGCGCAAGCTGCCTGCGCGCAATGGTCATGCCGTGCCCAATGCCCGGGCGCCGCTGCTGGGCGACCTGCTGATCGAAATGGGCCAGCTCGATCGCGACGAGTTCAGTCGCGTCATGCTCCAGTACCGGCCGCAACACCACGGCCGTATCGGCGATTACCTGGTCGACAGCGGTGTGCTGCCACGCGCGACGATCGAACAGGCCGTGGCCCGTCAGCACAATCTCTACCCAACGGAGCTCCCGGCATGAACCGCCGCTTCCTGACCCTTTTGGCCACGGGGCTGAGCCTGATACCCGCGTTTGCACTTGCCGAAGCGTTGCCGCTGCCACTGTCCGGTCCGGCCTATACCGCTGCCAACGAGGCCTACAGCGCCTACGAACGCAAGGATTACGACCAGGCCATCGCCAAGGCGCGCGAAGCCCTGCGCCTGCGAGCCGATGTGACACGCCTGAACACCTTGATTGAATTGGCCGAACGGGACAAGAAACTGCGCGACCACCCCCGGTCCCTGGCCGCGTCTCGTCCCGCTGGCGCAGCACCGGGTTTCGTCGCCGCGTCCCAAGGGTTCAAGGCCTATGGCCGCGAACAATTCGGCCTGGCTGCGCAATCGGCCCGCAAGGCCGTGACCCAGGCACCCCGACGCCGTGAATATCGCCTGTTGCTGATCGATTCCTTGCAGCGCCAGCAACACTTGGAAGAAGCCGACCAGGCCACCACCGATGCCCTTCGCGTCTTTGCCAACGACAACACGTTGCTGATGCGCCGCACAGCCATTCGCCGTCAACTCGCCGTACCGCTGGCAATCCAGGGCTATCGCGCGCTGGAGCAAGGCAACGTAGCCCTGGCCGTGGATCAGGCGCGCAAAGCCGTGGCCTGGGCCCCGGAAATCACCGCCAACCAGCAGTTGCTCATCAGTGCCCTGCTGGCGGCGAAGGCTGACGTGGGTGCCGAACAGGCCGCTTCTGCCGCGCTGACACTGGACGATCGCCAAGCCGCGCCGTGGATCCTGCGCAGCTATGCCCGTAACCGCCAGGGCAAGACGCAGGCGGCCCAGGACGATCTTCACTACGCCCAGAGCCTTGCGGGCCTGTCGGCAGGGGAAGCCCGTGACATCCGCTCCGCCCAGGCCCAGTCCTCGCCACCCGTGCTGCTGTGCCAGGAAAGCACCTACGGTCTGACCTGCTCCATCTCGCCGGCTAACAGCGGCGAGCAGGCTCCGGTGAGTGATCTGCAGTTAGCTTATGATTGGGTTCGGGCCGGCGACGACGAAGCAGCCCATACCGCGTTCCGCAAGGCGGACGCCACCGCGCGACTGGCACCGGCACCCGCCCAGGACGCTGCCTACAACGCCATGCGAGTCCATGAAGACGACGAAGCCGTGGCCTACTTCAAGCGTGTCATCGATGGGCAAGAAACCGCTGAGACTCCGCTGTCTGCACAACAGCTGTTCGATACCCGTCGTACCGTGGGCGATGTTTCGCGCACTATCGGCCTGACCAGCACCACCAGCTATCGCGGCAACAGTTCCAGTGGCCTGAGCGCCGCCCCGGGCACCAGCAGCAGCGGCAGCGAAAGCAATGACCTGCTGCAAAACAGCACCGAACTGTCGTGGCGTCCGCTGGGCTATCGCAATGGTCGCTTTGTCGAACTCTACGGACGCATCACCGACACCCTGTGGAGCAAGAACAGCGATTCGGACACTGGCGCGGATGCCTTGCAAGGCGCCCTCGGCGTGCGGGTCAAGCCCTTCAGTTCGGTCAACATCATGGCCGCCCTTGAACGGACCTTCCCGCTGGGTTCTTCCAATGTCGACGGCGACTGGCTGGTGCGACTGGGCTACGGTTCGAGCATCGGCACCGATCTGCGGGTCGATGTGCCGAGCTGGTGGACTTCGCAGCTGTACGCCGAGGTCGGCCACTACATCAACGACTCGCGAGACTACTTCAACAGCGAATGGCAAGTGGGCCGCAGCTATGCCATCGGCGGGACCGGCTCGCGCTGGGTGGCCTTCCCCCATGTCGTCGCGGCGATCGACTACGATTCCAAGATGAAGAGCGAAGGCGGCAATGACTTTTCTTCCGGCGACGCCGGGGGGATCGGGATAGGAAACAACGTACGCTATTGGTTCCGGGAAGACGCCTACAACGCGCCACGCTCCTATGTGGACCTGTCCCTGCAATACCGGGCCAGGGTGTTTGGCGAGGATCGCGCCAAAGGCGCGTTCGCGCGCCTGACCTACTCCTACTGAGGACGTTGGTGGGACATTCGGTTCGTCGGTACGAAAAACGGCTCGCCTTGCCGAGCCGCGACTACACTGCATCCAGAAGGGACTTGTTTGAATAGCTTCGCAAAGTTCATCAATCGCAAGACCATCGCGGCGCTGTTTGTGGCCGCGCTCCTCAGCGCAGGTACAGGGACGTACTACATAATGACCACCACGACACCAAACATCGTCGGCATCGCCTGGCAGCCGGACAACCAGACCGTCGGCATCAGCGGCAATTGGGAACAACTGGGGGTGCACGAGCTGCTCGTGCAATGGACAGTGGTGGACGACCAGGCCTTCGTGCCCGGCACCGGCCTGCCCAGCGTCCCCGTGCTGCCGGACTGGGCGCGCATCGCCCAGGCGCCCTGGGCCCAAGATGTCATCCTCGGGCTGGCCGGTTATTTCAGCGAGAACCGCTCACGGGAAAATATCGAGCAACTGGCGGCGCTGTCAGAGCGCATTGCCGGGTTGCCGACGCCCTTGCATGTCACCGGTTGGTATTTTCCGGCTGAGGTCGACCCCAGCTGGTCGGGCGCCACGGAACTGCCGGCCTTGCTGGCCAAGCTGCCACGCCCGCTGTGGATCAGCGTCTACGACGGCGCCAACATCGGCCCCGCCGCTACCGCAGACTGGCTCAAGCAATGGTTGCCGAACGACATCGGCGTGTTTTTCCAGGACGGCGTTGGCGTCTATGCCCGCACCGCCCCGGTTGCCCGCAACTACGCCGACGCCCTGCGTGATCGGCTTGGCCAGGATCGCGTGCGGATCATCGTCGAAGCCTTTCGCCCCAAATACGGCGGTGGCTTCCGCTCCGCCACGGTCGATGAGCTCAAGCCACAACTGGCGGCCTATGCAGGCTATCCGCTCTACCTGTTCGACGGCCCGCACTACATGCCGCCAACCTTGGTGGACCAGTTGAAACAAGCCCTGGCCCAGCCTTGACCGGGCCTTAAAGCCATCCGCTTGCCCTCGCTTACTGAGTTTGTATCGGTCTGTATCTGAAATGCGGGCTGATACGAAACATTGAATTTCGCCCCTCCTGGCACACATCGTCGATACATCCGCGCGTTTAACTGTGATCACCGGACAGCAACACATTCGCTGCCACGGACCCACTCAATCAAGCGCAAGGAGAATCACCATGTTCAATTTCTCGAAAGTATCGTCCCTGGCTATCGCCCTGACACTGGTTGGCGGTGTCGGCCTGGCCAATGTCGCCTCGGCCACCGCAGCCAGTGCATCGATTCACAACCAGGTGCAGCAACTGGCTGAAGGCGGGGCTGATCGTTTGCTCGAGAATCGCGTGGCTGAAGGCGGCTCCGATCGCTTGCGCGAGAACCGTGTGGCCGAAGGTGGCTCAGATCGCTTGCTCGAGAATCGTGTGGCCGAAGGTGGCTCCGATCGCTTGCGCGAGAATCGTGTGGCCGAAGGTGGCTCAGATCGCTTGCAGGAGTTGCGTGAACGCAGCGCGGTGTGAAGTGATTTTGTGGCGAGGGCGCTTGCTCCCGCTGGGCTCTGTAGGAGCTGGCGAAGCCTGCGATCTTTTGATCTTGAGCTTTCGACTCGATGAGCAGTGGAAAGATCGCAGCCTCGCTTCGCTCGTCAGCTCCTACAGCGCATCCTCGCTGTGAGTGCCTGACAGGTCGGCTCAGGGCTTGATGTTCTTCAGTTCATTGAGCAGCGCGAGCAGTTGCTGCATCTTTTCCTCGCCAAACTGCTCTTCGATCCGTCGATAGTTGCTTTCCATGCCCTCGCTCATGGACACGAAGCACTGCTGGCCGCGCTCGGTCAGCCCGACAAAAACCCGCCGCTGATCCTGACTGGACTTCTGCCGCCGCACCAGCCCATCACGCTCCAGTCGACTGAGCACACCGGTCATGCTCGGCTTGAGGATGCACGCCTGGTGAGCGAGCTGATGGCTTTCCAGCTCCCCTTGCTGATGGAGGATGCGGATCACCCGCCATTGCTGTTCCGTGAGGTCATGCTGGTTCAGCGCCGGGCGAAAAAAAGCCATCGCCGCTTCGCGGGCTTGCAACAGCGTCAGGGTCAATGAGGGTCTGGGGTTGGCCATGTTCGAACTGTGTGGATGGGCGAGTCGGCAGCTTAGTGTCGCTATCACAGCGCTGCAAGCGCTCAGCGCAACCCCGATTGCCGCTGGCGATACTCCCCCGGCGTGAGCTGTGCGTAGCGCTGGAAAAAACGGCTGAAATAGGCCGGGTCCTTGAACCCGAGCTGGTAGCAGATTTCATTGGCCGAGCTGCCGGTGAACAACAACAGGCGCTTGGCCTCCTGCATCAGCCGCTCCATGATCAGGCGCTTGGAAGGCAGGTCGGCGATGCGTCGGCACACGTCATTGAGGCGCGCCTCGGTCACGCCTATGCCTTCGGCGTAGCGCGACAACGGCCAATGCTGCAGGTAGTGGGCCTCGATCAACTCGTTGAAGCGGTGAAAGATCTTCAGGTCTTCATGCCGGGCCGGCCTGGCCTCCAGGGAGTTGGAACACAACCGTAGCAGACTGATCATGATCAGCCGCGTCAAAGCGTCCAGTGTTGCGCTACGCCCCGGGCGCCCGGCCGTCACCTCCTCGCTCAATTCCTCGAACAGGTATTCCAACCGCCGCACCTCCCCCGCCTGCCCAGGCCCCAGTTGCGCCAGCGCTACGCAGGCCGCCGGCATTTGCACGCCCGCCGGCGCCAGGCTCGGGTCGGCGTCGATCAACTGCCACACCAATTGCTGGCGCACCGTCAGCACATGTCCGTCACTGTCGGCCTCGGTCACGAAGGAATGGGGAATGGTCGGTGGCGTGAGGAAGAACATCGGGCCGGATTCGACGTACTGCTGATCATCGAGATACACCCGCACGGTGCCGCTCTTGACGTAGTGCACCTGGAAGAACCGGTCGTGGCGATGAACCGGCATGTTGCGGCCGAAAAAATCCGCCAGGTTGGCGAGTCGGTCGTAATGCACTTCGGCGTCGCTGTAGCGCTGGTCGTACACCTGACCAATGTTGATGTTGGGGATCGGCTGACGGTCAGTCATCACGCAGTACTCGTTTTCTTATTCTGGTCCAGGCACCTGCCGCACCCATCCTGCACCGAATCCGGCAAGGCAACCAGTGCCCGCTCATTCTGTCACGCTTGACGATAGTTAACATCTTAATTATAACTGTTAACACATTAACAATAACCGCAGAGCCCTCACCCCTCTGCATCGCCAGGAGACAAGCATGAGCCGTGCCCTGCATGACGTCGCGACCGGCACCCTGTTCGGGGTCGCGCTGAACTACCAGGGGCTGCTGAAACAGCGCCTCGCCGAGTTCGAGCAACCGCCCTACCAGAAGCCGCCGCTCAAGCCCGTGCTGTTCATCAAGACCCCCAACACCCGCAACTGGCACGGTGCCGAGGTGGTTCACCCCGGTCGCGGCGAAACACTGCAACCAGGGCCGGCGCTTGGCGTGGTCATGGGCAAGTCAGCCAGTCGCGTCAGCGCCGCCGAAGCCCTGGACTACGTGGCCGGCTACACCATCGTCAATGAATTCAGCCTCCCGGAAGACAGCTATTACCGCCCCGCCGTCAAGGCCAAGTGCCGGGACGGCTTCTGCGCCATCGGCCCGGAACTGGTGCCCACCGCCCAGGTGGCCGACCCGCACAGCCTGGCGATCACGCTGTACGTCAACGGCGAGGTTCGCCAGCAGAACAGCACGGCCCACTTCGTTCGCAACATTCCCCAACTGATTGCCGAGATCAGCGAGTTCATGACCCTGCATGCCGGCGACGTGCTGATCACCGGCACGCCTGAGGGCCGGGTCGACGTACTGCCCGGTGACCGTGTCGAAGTGGACATCAGTGGCCTGGGCCGTCTGGTCAATACCATCGTGGCCGAGGAAACAGGAGCAGGTTCATGAAACACGCGCGCATTCGTTTTGAAGGCCAGGATCAAGCCGTCACCGTTGAAGCTCACAACGCTGTACGCCTGGCCGACGGTCGCGTGCTGGCCGAGGACCAGGTCCAGTGGCTGCCACCGGCCACCGGCAGCATGTTCGCCCTGGGCCTGAACTATGCCGATCACGCCGCCGAACTGGCGTTCAAGCCGCCGACCGAGCCCCTGGCATTCATCAAGTCCCGCGGCACCTACACCGGCCACAACCAGGCGACCTGGCGTCCCGACAACGTCGCCTACATGCACTACGAGTGCGAGCTGGTGGCGGTCATCGGCAAAGCGGCGCGCAACGTCAAGCGCGAGGATGCGTTGGAATACCTGGCCGGCTACACCGTGTGCAACGACTACGCGATCCGCGACTTCCTGGAAAACTACTACCGCCCCAACCTGCGGGTGAAAAACCGTGATGCCACCACCCCCGTCGGCCCATGGATTGTCGATGTGGCCGATGTGCCGGACCCGAGCAACCTGACGCTGCGCACCTGGATCAATGGCGAACTGCGCCAGGAAGGCAGCACCAGGGACATGATTTTCGATATCCCGTACCTGATCGAATACCTGTCCAGCTTCATGACCTTGCAGCCCGGCGACATGATCGCCACCGGCACGCCGGAAGGCCTGGCGGACGTGGTGCCCGGCGATGAAGTGGTGGTGGAAGTGGAAGGCGTCGGTCGCCTGGTCAATCGAATTGTCAGCGAAGCCGAGTTCTTCGCATCCCGTAAAGAGGCTTGAGCAGCATGATCAAACACTGGATCAACGGCCGTGAGGTCGAAAGCAAAGACGTCTTCGTCAACTACAACCCGGCCACCGGCGAGGCCATCGGCGAAGTCGCCAGCGGCGGTGCCGAGGAAGTCGCCCAAGCCGTGGCTGCGGCCAAGGAGGCCTTTCCAAAGTGGGCCAATACGCCCGCCAAGGAACGCGCCCGATTGATGCGCAAGCTCGGTGAACTGATCGAGCAGAACGTGCCGAAACTGGCCGAACTGGAAACCCTCGACACGGGCTTGCCGATCCACCAGACCAAGAACGTGCTGATCCCGCGTGCCTCCCACAACTTCGATTTCTTTGCCGAAGTCTGCACGCGGATGGACGGTCACACCTATCCGGTCGACGACCAGATGCTCAACTACACCCTGTACCAACCGGTGGGTGTCTGCGCGCTGGTATCGCCCTGGAACGTACCGTTCATGACCGCGACCTGGAAGACCGCGCCGTGCCTGGCGCTGGGCAACACGGCCGTGCTGAAGATGTCCGAGCTGTCGCCGCTGACCGCCAACGAGCTGGGGCGCCTGGCGGTCGAGGCTGGCCTGCCCAATGGCGTGTTGAACGTGATCCAGGGTTACGGCGCAACCGCCGGCGATGCGTTGGTGCGCCACCCGGATGTGCGGGCGATCTCTTTCACCGGCGGCACCGCCACCGGCAAGAAAATCATGCAGACCGCCGGGTTGAAGAAGTATTCGATGGAACTCGGCGGCAAGTCGCCGGTGCTGATTTTCGAAGACGCCGACCTCGAACGCGCCCTCGACGCCGCGCTGTTCACGATTTTTTCCCTCAATGGCGAACGCTGCACCGCCGGCAGCCGGATCTTCATCCAGGAAAGCGTCTACCCGCAGTTCGTGGCCGAGTTCGCCGCCCGCGCCAAGCGCCTGATCGTCGGTGATCCGCAGGACCCGAAAACCCAGGTCGGCTCGATGATCACCCAGGCCCACTACGACAAGGTCACCGGCTACATCAAGATCGGCCTCGAAGAAGGCGCCACCCTCCTGGCCGGCGGCCTGGAGCGTCCGGCCAATTTGCCGGCGCACTTGAGCCGCGGCCAGTTCATCCAGCCAACGGTGTTCGCCGACGTGAACAACAACATGCGCATCGCCCAGGAAGAAATCTTCGGCCCGGTGGTGTGCCTGATCCCGTTCAAGGACGAGGCCCAAGCCTTGCAACTGGCCAACGACACCGAATACGGCCTGGCCTCGTACATCTGGACCCAGGACATCGGCAAGGCCCATCGCCTGGCCCATGGCATCGAGGCCGGCATGGTGTTCATCAACAGCCAGAACGTGCGCGACCTGCGCCAGCCTTTCGGCGGCGTAAAGGGTTCCGGAACCGGCCGCGAAGGCGGACAGTACAGCTTTGAAGTGTTTGCCGAGATCAAGAACGTTTGCATCTCCATGGGCAGTCATCACATACCCCGGTGGGGTGTATGACCCAAGGTAAGTGATGAGCCCTGTGGCGAGGGGATTTATCCCTGTACCTGTGGGAGCAAGGCTTGCCCGCGATGAAGGCACTGCGGTCTTTCAGAAATCGAGTCGTCTGCATTCGCGAGCAAGCTTTGCTCCCACAACCAAGATTCAACAAGAACAATTTTTCAGGAGAATCATCATGGGCGAAGTCGTCCTGGCTGCGAAAATCTGCCACGTTCCCTCGATGTACCTGTCGGAGCTGCCCGGCAAGCACCACGGTTGCCGCGCCGCCGCGATTGCCGGCCACAAGGAAATCGGTCGTCGCGCCCGGGAACTGGGGGCCGATACCGCCGTGGTGTTCGACGTGCACTGGCTGGTCAACAGCGCCTATCACGTCAACAGCGGCGCGCACTTCAAGGGCATCTACACCAGCAACGAGCTGCCGCACTTCATCAAGAACATGGAGTACGAATACTCAGGCGCCCCGGAACTGGGCGAGCTGATCGCCGCCGAGGCCAATGCCGCCGACGTGCGCACCCTGGCCCACAACATCCCGAGTCTTGAACTGGAATACGGCACGCTGGTGCCCATGCGCTACATGCACATGGACGTCCCTCAGGAACAGAAATTCAACGTCGTGTCGATTGCCGCCTGGTGCGCCTGGCACCGCCTGCAAGACAGCTTCACCTTCGGCGCCGCCGTGCGCCGGGCCATCGAAAAAAGCGATCGCAAGGTGCTGGTGCTGGCGTCCGGCTCGCTGTCGCACCGTTTCTCCGATGATCGCAACGCCGAAGCCAACATCCACAACTGGACGCGGGAATTCGACAAGCAGGTCGACCTGCACGTCGTCGAGATGTGGCGCCAGGGCCGCTGGAAAGAGTTCTGCGCCATGCTCCCGGACTACGCCGAACACTGCTTTGGCGAAGGCAAGATGCATGACACGGCGATGCTGCTGGGGTTGCTCGGCGGGCCGGACTACGACAAGCCTGCCGAAATCATCACCGAGCCTTTCGGCAGCTCCGGCACCGGACAGATCAACGCTGTCTTCCCTGTTTGACACTGCGGCCGTACGGCATTCCCGTGCGGCCTGAAGGAGCCGTTCATGCCGCATTTCATCGCTGAATACACCGACAACATCGAACCACAAGCCGACCTGCCCGGCCTGTTTGAAAAGGTCCACGCCTTGCTGGGCGACAGCGGCGTGTTCCCCCTGGGCGGCATTCGCAGCCGCGGCGTGCGCCTGGACACCTGGCGCATGGCTGACGGCAAGCACGACTACGCCTTCGTGCACATGACCTTGAAAGTCGGCCACGGCCGTGACCTGGCCACCCGCCAGAAAGTCGCGGAAAAACTCTTCGAGGTGATCACCGCGCACTTCGCCGAGCTCCAGGCCCAACGCCTGCTGGCCCTGTCGTTCGAGATGATCGAGCTGCACGAACAACTCAATTTCAAGGCCAACAACGTCCACGCCTTCCTCAAGGGCCAGGCCATCTGAATCCGTCTGCCTCGCGTTTCCCATCGGCCTCTCTGACAAAAAGTACAAGATCATGAGCACAGCCAATACCGCCAACACGGCCGGCACCATCGCGCACGACCGCACCCACGCCACCATCACCTGGCGGCTGATGCCGCTGCTGCTGGTCTGTTACCTCTTTGCCCACCTGGATCGCATCAACATCGGCTTCGCGAAGATGCAGATGAGCGCCGACCTGCAGTTCAGCGATACAGTCTACGGCTTCGGCGCAGGGCTGTTCTTCATCGCCTACGCGCTGTTTGGGGTGCCCAGCAACATGGCCCTGGACCGGGTCGGTCCGCGGCGCTGGATCGCCGCGCTGATGGTGGTCTGGGGCGCCTTGTCCACCGGCATGTTCCTGATCGACAGCGCCGCCGGTTTCTACGTGTTGCGCTTTCTGCTGGGCGTGGCCGAGGCCGGTTTCTTTCCTGGCATCCTGGTCTTTCTCAACCGTTGGTATCCGGCCCGGCGTCGGGCCCAGGTGACTGCGTTGTTTGCCATCGCCGTGCCGATGGCCGGGGTGATTGGCGGGCCTTTGTCCGGCGGCATTCTCGAGCACTTCCATGACCTTGGCGGCCTGCGCGGCTGGCAATGGATGTTCGTCATCGAAGGGCTACCGGTGATCCTGCTCGGCCTTGTTGTGCTCAAGTGCCTGCCGGACAATTTCGAGACGGTCAGGTGGCTCACACCACACGCCAAGCAGCAGCTGCGCGAACAACTGAGCCTTGAAGAACAGCGCAAATCCATCACCTCGTTTTCGGCGATCCTCAACAATCCGCAGGTCTGGTTGTTGGTGGCGGTTTACTTCGCCGTGATGCTGGCGGTGAACACCCTGGCCTTCTGGATGCCGACCCTGATCCATGGCGCCGGCATCGGCAGCGACGGCAAGGTCGGGCTGCTCAGCGCGGTGCCGTACCTGGCCGGCTGTTTCTTCATGATCGGCTGCGGGCGTTCCTCCGACCGCCATCGCGAACGCCGCTGGCACCTGTGCGTGCCGCTGTGGATGGCCGCGCTGGGTATTGCGGTCACCGGGCTCTCACCTGGTAATCCGACCCTGGTGCTCAGCGGCCTGATTGTCGCCGGCATGGGCGCCAGTGCGGCGTTGCCGATGTTCTGGCAGCTGCCGCCAGCCTTCCTGTCCAACGCCACCCAGGCAGCCGGTATTGCGCTGATCAGCTCCTTCGGCAGCATCGCCTCATTCTTCGCGCCCTACCTGATCGGTTGGATGCGCGACACCACCCAGAGCGCCAGCCTCGCCCTGTATGTGCTGGCCCTGCTCATCGCCCTTGGCGGCTTGCTGGTGCTGCGCACCCGGGCCGCCATCGTCAACCCTCAATAAGAGACCCTTGCCATGCTTGACCAGAACCTCATCCAGCAAGCCGCCGCCCGCCTCGACCATGCCGAACGCTCCCGCGAACAGGTGCGGCAGTTTTCCCTCGATCACCCGGACATCACCATCGAGGATGCCTACGCCATCCAGCGCGCCTGGGTCGCGCAAAAAATCAAGGACGGTCGCAAGCTGGTCGGCCACAAGATCGGCCTGACCTCCCGGGCCATGCAGGTGTCGTCGAACATCACCGAGCCGGACTACGGCGCACTGCTCGACGACATGTTTTTCGATGAAGGCACCGATATCCCGTTCGAGCGTTTCATCGTGCCACGGGTGGAAGTGGAGCTGGCGTTCATCCTCGGCAAGCCGTTGAAAGGTCCGAACGTGACGGTGTTCGACGTGCTCGACGCCACTGAATGGGTGATCCCGGCGCTGGAAATCATCGATGCGCGCATCCAGCAGATCGACCCGCAGACCAAGGCGACCCGCAAGGTGTTCGACACCATCTCCGACAACGCCGCCAATGCCGGCGTGGTCATGGGCGGTCGCGCCGTACGCCCGACCGAGATCGACCTGCGCAAGGTGCCGGCGGTGCTCTACCGCAACGGCGTGATCGAAGAGTCCGGCGTCTCGGCGGCGGTGCTCAATCACCCGGCCAAAGGCGTGGCCTGGCTGGCGAACAAACTGGCGGCCTATGACGTCACCCTGCAACCGGGACAGGTCATCCTCGGTGGCTCCTTCACCCGCCCGGTGGCCGCCAACCCCGGCGACACCTTCCATGTCGACTACGACATGCTCGGTTCCATTGCCTGCCGTTTCGTCTGATCGGAGACCGTTTCATGGACATGCCCATCAATACCTTCAAGCAACGCCTGCGCAGCGGCGAGGCGCAGATCGGCCTGTGGCTGGGGTTGGCCGATGCCTACTGTGCGGAACTGGCGGCCAACGCCGGCTTCGACTGGCTGCTGATCGACGGTGAACACGCGCCCAACGACTTGCGCACCTTGCTCGGCCAGCTTCAGGCCGTGGCACCCTACCCCAGCCAGCCGGTGATACGCCCGGTGATCGGTGACACGGCGCTGATCAAGCAAGTGCTCGATATTGGCGTGCAGACCCTGCTGGTGCCGATGGTGGAAAGCGCCGACCAGGCGCGCGAACTGGTGCGCGCCATCCACTACCCGCCCCATGGCGTACGCGGCGTCGGCAGCGCACTGGCCCGGGCATCACGCTGGAACAGCATCCCCGGTTACCTCGACAAGGCCGACGAACAGATGTGCCTGTTGGTCCAGATCGAAAGCCGCGAAGGCCTGGCCAACCTGGATGAAATTGCGGCAGTGGAAGGTGTGGATGGGGTCTTTATCGGCCCGGCGGACCTGAGCGCGTCCATGGGTTTTCGCGGCAACCCCGGTCACCCGGAGGTGCAAGCGGCCATCGAAGACGCCATCGCCCGCATCCGCCAGGCCGGCAAGGCAGCCGGGATTCTCAGCGCCGATGAAAAACTGGCCCGGCGCTATATCGAACTCGGCGCGGCGTTTGTCGCGGTGGGCGTGGATACGACGGTGTTGATGCGGGGCTTGCAGACACTGGCGGCGACGTTCAAGGACACACCGAAGCCTGCGGTTGGCGGCGTGTACTGATCGGTATCAAATACCTTGTGGCAAGGGGATCTGTGGGAGCAAAGCTTGCTCGCGAAACAGGCACCTCGGTCTCTGAAAGACCGCAGCGTCTTCATCGCGGGCAAGCCTTGCTCCCACAGAAAACAACTAGCCCGGGGTCTCAGCGCCTGATCGCCTTCAGCTCATTGAGCAACCCCAGCAGCGTCTGCAATTTTTCCTCCCCTAACTTGTCCTGCAGACGCTGGTAATTCTCTTCCATGCTCTGGCTCATCGAATCGAAACTCGCCTGCCCTTGCGGCGCCAGGCGCACCAGCACTCGCCGCTGATCCTGTTCAGCCTTGCGCCGCACCACCATGCCCGCCGCTTCCATGCGCACCAACACGCCGGTCATGCTGGGTTTGAGGATGCAGGCCAATTCGGCCAGGCGATTGATCTCCAGCTCATCATGCTGGCTGAGAATACGGATGACCCGCCATTGCTGCTCGGTCAAGCCATGTTGATTGAGGGAAGGCCGGAAAAACCCCATGGCCGCTTCGCGGGCCTGGAGCAGAGTCAGGGTCAAGGATTGGCGCAGCTTGGGCATGAGTATGTTCGCGAGAGGGATTTAGTTAATGAGTTAACTAAATCTTATCATTTTCGATGCCGAGTTACCTGCGGCAAGGGGACTCATTGTGGGAGCAAAGCTTGCTCGCGATACAGGCAATGAAACTCTTTCAGAAATCGAGTCGCCTATGTCGCGAGCAAGCTTTGCTCCCACAACACATCTCTCGCCACAAGGGGTGAATGCCAGTCTTTACTGAATGTCGCTCAAGCTCCCTTGATCACCCCCTTGAGCACTTGCTTGAAGTGCTCGACCTGTTCCTCGCTGAACGGGTCGAACACCTTGTCCTGCTGCTCCTTGGCAATCGCCCAGAGCCCTTCGGTCTCATCGATACCCTTGGCAGTCAGGCGTACCCGCTCGCCTTCATCGCTCACCAGGCCCTTGCGCTTGAGGTTGGCCACGGCTTCTTCGATCTCGCGCACCGGCATCGCCACTTCCCGCTGCAGGTCGCACAGGTTCAGCCCGGCGTCGTTCTCCAGCACCATCAACATCCGCGCCTCACTGGTGCGCAAGCCGGTGGACAACTGACGCGGCTGGTAGCTGGCCTGATAGGCCCGCAGTGCCTGGGTCATCAGGTAATACAGGTTATGGCTCAAGCGCCCCTGGAAGTGACTGCTGGGGGACTGGCCCTCTTCCCGTTTGGTCATGCGCGTGTGAGGCAGCACCATCGAGTAGGCGCCCTGGTGATAGAGCAACGGCGAGCGTCCGAAATCATCAAACGCCACGACCTTGCCGATCATGATCCAGTGATCGCCGCCATCGACCTGCTGGAATTTTTCACAGTGAAAACGCGCCGAACAATCGACAAGCACCGGTGCGCCGCCTTCGCCGGTCTCGAATTCGATTTCAGCGAAGCGGTCCTCCTTGGGTCGTGCGAAGTTGTTCGACAGGTCGATCTGGTCGGCGGCCAGCACGTTCACCGCAAAGTGGCTGGCGGCTTCGAACACGCCATGGCTGCTGGAACGTTTGTCGATGCTCCACAGGATCAATGGCGGGTCCAGGGACACCGAGTTGAAACTGTTGGCCGTCACACCGACCTTGCGGCCATCTTCAGTGGCAGCGGTGACCACGGTCACGCCGGTGGCGAAGTTACCCAGGGCCCGGCGGAACGCGCGGGTATCGAAAGCGGTAGCACAAAGACTGGACATGCAAGACTCCCGGCCGCCTCGAGCGACGGCCTCGATTATTGTTCTAGGGTTCAGCGAACAGGCGGTCAAACCATGGATGGATTGGGCTCGAGCCCCATCAGCTCACGACCGAGAATCTGCGCGCAGACGTCGTAGTCGGTATAGGCATGGGCGCCGGTCAGGTGGGCGTCGCGGAACAGCCGTTGCAACTCATTGCTTTCGAACCAGGCACCGCCGCCAGCCGCCTCCATCAAGCGATCGACGGCCTGGATGCACATCTTGGTGGCGTAACCCTGGTTGGTCCGCCAAAACGCCAGGGTTTCCCGGCTGGGGTATTCATGGCGCTCGCCGTATTCGGCGTGCTCCTGCCAGGTTTTCTCCAGGAAGGCACGGGCCGCCGCCACCTGATGGGTCGACTCGGCCAGGCGCATCAACGCCGGGGTAGCGGCACCGACTGCCGCACCGGTGTAGGCCCGCACACGGTTGCGGGTTTTCTCGCGAAAGACCTCCAGCATCCGTTCGGCCACGCCGAGGCTGACCGTGGAGAAACCACTGGCGAAGTAAGGTCGGTATGGCGAGTAGAAAATCTTGCTGTCGGGGTAGAGGCCGAATCCGCCGGACTTGCCCTCCATCATGTCCTTGGCTTTCTGGATCCGGTGTTCCGGCACGAAAGCATTGTCGATGATCAACGTCTTGCTGCCACTGCCGCGCATGCCCACCGCAAACCAGTCATCGCGAATCGCATAGTCGCTGCGCGGCAGCACTGCAAAGCAATAGTCCTGGGCGCCTTCGGCGTTTTTACGGCGAAACCCCACGATCGCCCATTCGGCATGATCGCAGCCGCTGCTCCAGCCCATTTCACCGCTGAACATCACACCGCCCTCGACGTCCTCGGTGCGACCAAACGGCGCGATGCTGCTGCTGGCGGTGGCATCGGGATCATCGCCCCAGACTTCCTGCTGGGCCTTGGCCGGGAACATTGCCAACTGATGGCTGTGGGTGCACAACAGGCTCATGGCCCAGGCCGTGCTGGCACAGGCACCGGCCAGCAGCGCGATGCAATCGGCGAACTGCGGCAGGGAAATCTCCATGCCACCGTAGGGTTTTGGTTGGAAGGCCCGGTGCATGCCGATGCTTTTGAGCAAGGCTATATTCTCGGCAGGCACGCTACGGTCTTTCTCCGCCTGGAAGGCATTGGCGGCAATGACCGGCAGGATCGGCTTGAGGTCTTCGAGCAGCGGGTTTGGCTTTTTCATGGACAGGCTCTTTTATTATTGGCATCTGCCGATCCCGCCTCTGCCCGGCAACCTGAGGTTGCACAAACAGCGGGATCAGTGATTAAGGCCGGTCCAGTATGGGCAATCACGGGCGGCTGAAAAATGCACCTTCCAGATCCAAGATTGTACTTTTCATGGGCAGGTTTCGGCTCCCTGGCGCGCTCGGTCAAATACCCCGGCACGGATGATCAAGACAGGCGCCCCCATCCGGGCTCTTAATAGGGCCATCCCCTGCAATGCCTTGCGTAGGCGTTGCAACGGAGTTTCCTTTCACTTTGTCAGGTTGCGTCATGATCAATATCGAAACGCCCACCTATTACACGGCCACCAAGAAATACAACCTCAGCTTCCCCACGCTGGAACAGGACGTGGACGCCGATGTTGTGGTCATTGGCGGCGGTTTCTCCGGCATCAATACCGCGCTGGAGCTCGCCGAAAAAGGCATCACCAACATCGTGGTGCTGGAGGCGCGTTACCTGGGGTTCGGCGGCACCGGGCGCAATGGCGGGCAGATCATGGCCGGCATCGGTCATGACCTGGAAAAGATCAAGAAGGACGTGGGTGAAGACGGCCTGCGCCAGATCTTCGAGATCAGCGACCTGGGCGCCGACATCATCAAGGACCGTATCGCCAAGTACGCCATCGATGCCGACTTCTGCCACGGCTACGGCTACATGGGCTTCAACGCGCGCCAGGAGAAAACCCTGCGGGCCTGGGAAAAAGACTTCAAGTCAGTCAACAGCAAACACGAGATCCGCTTTCTCGGCGGCTCCGACGTGCAGCAGATCATCGGCTCCAAGGCCTACAGCAGCGCCTTGCTGCACATGGGCGGCGGGCACGTGCACTCGCTGAATCTGCTACTGGGTGAGGCCAAGGCCCTGGTCAGCCACGGCGTGCGGATTTTCGAAAACAGCCCGGCCCTGGAAGTCAGCTATGGCGAGCGCATCACCGTGCGTACCGGGCGTGGCTCGGTCAGGGCCAGCAAGCTGCTCTGGGCCTGCGACAGTTTCCTCAACAAGCTGGAACCGGAACTGCACCGCTCGACCATCAACACCTACGCCTTCCAGATGATGACCGAGCCGTTGTCGGACGAACTGATCCAGCGCATCAGCCCGATTCGCGGTGCCTACAGCGACATTCGCCCGGTGATCGACTACTACCGCGTCACCCACGAAAACCGCCTGCTGTTCGGTGCCGCGACGCCGTTGGTGGAGCACATTCCCCAGGATCTCAAGGCCTGGAACCGGCGCCTGATGCTGAAGATCTTCCCGTACCTCAAGGACGTGAAGATCGACCTGGCCTGGGGTGGCCCGATGGCGTGCAGCCCGAACCTGTTCCCGCAGATCGGCACCCTACCCGGTCGCAGCAACGCGTTTTTCGTCCAGGGCTACTCAGGCTTTGGCGTCACCCCGAGCCACATCATCTGCAAAGTGCTGGCCGAAGGCATGAGCGAAGGCTCGGCGCGCTACGACCTGGTCAGCTCGATCCATCGCCCGACCATCATCGGCAAAGACGCCATTCGTCCATTGCTGCTGACCGCCGGCAAGTCCTGGCATCAGCTGTCGGGCTACTGGAACGGCCGTCGCTGAGGGAGGGGATTTATCCCGCTGCGCTGCCGTAGGAGCTGTCGAGTGAAACGAGGCTGCGATCTTTCCATTGACCATTGAGTCTAGAGCGAAAGGTCAAAATCAAAAGATCGCAGGCTTCGCCAGCTCCTACAGCACGCCACCCAACTTCACTATTTTTCAATCATCAGGAGTCACTGCCATGCCCCTTATCACCCTCGAAAAAGACATCCAGCTGTCCGACCTGGACGCCTGGGGAACCGTCGCCGATCTCGGTTCGCAGATTCTCGAAGGCGAAGTCAAAGCCTTCGGCAAGATGACCTTCGGCGCACCGACCGACCCCGTCAGCAGCGCCTACTTCGGCACCACCCAAGGCAAGTTCCGGATGGTCTACCCCTTCGCCGAACAAGCCACCGTGGTCACCGGTGAAGTAGTGCTCACCGACGAGACCACCGGCCAGAGCACCCGCTACAAGGCCGGCGACAGCTGGTTCGTGACCAAGGGCACGCCGGTGCTGTGGGAAGTGCTCAGCGAGAGTTTCGTCAAACACTACTTCGCGGTAGCCTGATCGGACTTGGCTGCCGGCCCCACCGGCAGCCCTCTCGGCGAAGGTGCGAGCATGAACGTCATCCCCACCCAGGACATCGCCGGCCAGTGCCTGCACGCCTTTACCCAGCTGGTTCCCGTCAGCCGGGCGGCGTTCTACTGCGTTGATCGGCAGTTGCAGGTCCATGACTTCAGCCTGCATGGGATGAGCGGCGAGATGCACCGCGACTACCTGGACAACTACCGCCAGTTCGATCCGCTGCACCCGCGCCACTGCGTGTCCAGCGAGTTGGCCGTGGTGCCGTTGAGCCTGGCGATGGCCCGCCAACCGCGACGTGACAACCATCGTTATCACGACTTCCTGCAGCGCTACGGCGTGGTCGACGTGGTGGAAGTCTTCGCCCATCGGGACGGTCAGCCCCAAGCCGCGATTTCGTTGCTGCGCACTGCCGAGCAAGGCGTCTTCACCAGCCAGCAGTTGAGTCAACTCAGCGCGTTGCAGGCCTTGCTGCAACTGGCCGTGGCCCATTTGCCTGGCCATGAGGACCCACTGGGCGACTTGACGCCCAAGGAACGCCAGATTGCCTGGCTGCTGCGCCAAGGCGTCAGCAACAAGCAATTGGCCCGGGAGCTGGAGGTGGGCTTACCGACCATCAAGACTCACCTGATCCACCTGTTTCGCAAGGTTGGCGTGAGCAGCCGTACCGAGTTGGTCAGCGCACTGTTCCTCTGATCAACCATTTGGTTGATAGGCCGCCGTTGCCCGGCACCGCATGATCCGAGTGGCTAACTCAACCACCGGAGCCTTGCAATGAGCACCTATTCAGACTGGATCACCGTCGGCGCCCTGGCCGATGGCTTTGCCCCCGAAGCCTTCATCCTGCCAAACCTGGCCGACCTGGACGGCAAGACCTTCACCCTGCATTTCGCCAATGGCTGGCAGATCGAGCATCGCTTCGAGCAGAATGCCGTGTCCTGGAACGCCGCCGATGGGCACTCCAGCGGCACCGCGCCCTACCGGGCCACGTCGGTACGCCCGGGCCTGTACCTGGTGGACTTCATCAAGCGCGAAGGCGAGCTGACGTCATCGATAAGCCTGGTGCTCGATACCGCCAGCGCGTCCTTCACCGCCGTGATCGGCCGCATGCCAAGCCAGCAAGAAACCGGCGAAGGCCTCTACAGCCGGGCGTTGACCGGCAAGCCCCTGACCTCGGTTCAAGCGCAGTTCCTGCACGGCAGCCTCGATCGTCCCTGGCAGCCTGGCCTGTGCCCGCACGCACCGACCACCGAACTGGTGGGGCTGCGCAACCTGTATCGCTACAGCCCGAGCGAAGTCTATGAACACATTTACCTCAACGACCAGTTCTACTCGTGGCAGTGCCTCAAGGGCGTTGAACAAGGCCTGTGCGACACCGATCGCTGCGACACCTACAAGATCGCCGATCAGCTGTACCTGTTCGTGTGGCGGGAAAAAATCATCCCGACCCTGGGCCTGGTGCTGATCGACCTGCAACAGCATCGCAGCGACGGCAAGATCTTTGGCTACGCCGGTGAGTCGTTCGATGAGTATTCCAATTTCCCGGTCAGTTCCTACTGCCAGGTTATCAATCAGACGGAGTATCCCGATGCCTGAATTACGCACCGTCGTGATCACGGGCGCCGGCACCGGTATCGGTGCGGCCTGCGCCCGCCTGTATGCCGCCGAAGGCGCCAACCTGGTGCTGATCGGTCGACGCCGCGAGCCCCTGGAAACCCTCGCCGAGGACATCGGCGGCCTGGTGCTGGTGGGCGACGCGGCCTGCCCGACCACCTGGGACGGCTTCGTCGAGCAGATTCGCACGCGTTTTGGCCGACTCGACGTGCTGCTGGCCTGTGCCGGCGGCATGGGATTGGGCAGCGCCACCGAGACTCAGCCATCGGCCTGGGAAGCGGCCCTGCGCAGCAATCTCGACAGCGCCTTCTACAGCGCCCGGGCGTGCCTGCCCCTGCTGCAGGAAAGCGCCGGCAACATTGTGCTGATCGCCTCCATTGCTTCCTTGGCGGCAGGCCCGCACGTGTGCGGCTACACCACCGCCAAGCATGCGCTGCTGGGCCTCAACCGCTCCCTGGCAAGGGATTACGGGCCTCACGGCGTACGAGTCAATGCGATCTGCCCAGGTTGGGTCCGCACGCCCATGGCCGATGAAGAAATGCAGGCATTGATGCAGTTCCATGGCGAAACGTTGCAACAGGCGTATGACCGGGTCTGCGCCGACGTGCCGTTGCGCAGGCCGGCCAGTGCGCAGGAAATCGCCAACGCCTGTCGTTTCCTGGCCTCGCCTGATGCGTCGATCATCACTGGGGCGACGTTGGTGGCCGATGGCGGTTCCAGCATCGTCGACGTGCCGACACTGGCCTTCAGCCGGATGGAGGCGACCGATGCCTGAGGATCTGGATTTCAGCGGCCAGACCGTACTGGTCACGGGCGGCGCCCAGGGCATTGGCCGGGCCATCGTCGAAGCGTTTGCCCTGCGAGGGGCTCGCGTGGTCATTGCCGACCTGGGCCTGGCCCGGGCCGAAGCAGTGGCCGGCGAATTGACCGCCGTGGGCTGTCAGGTGCAAGCGGTGGGGGTTGACCTGGCCGACGCAACGGCGGTCTTCGGGATGATGGCCGAGCTGGAGCAACGCTTGGGGAGGCTGGATATCCTGGTGCACAACGCCGGCTATTTTCCGCTGACACCGTTCGCCGAGATCACCCCGTCGATGCTTGAGCGAACGCTGGCGGTGAACTTGTCGGCGCTGTTCTGGCTGACCCAGGCCGCGTTGCCGATGTTCCGGCGCCAGGGCCAAGGCTGCGTGCTGGTGACCTCCTCGGTCACCGGCCCGCGGGTCGCGTATCCAGGGCTCAGCCACTACGCGGCCTCCAAGGCCGGGGTCAATGGTTTCATTCGCAATGCCGCGCTGGAGCTGGCGGTCGAGAATGTCCGCGTCAATGGCGTCGAGCCGGGCATGATTGCAACACCGGCCATGGCGAATCTTGGCGACGATGAGGTCAACCAGGACATCGCCCGCCGGGTGCCGCTGGGTCGATTGGGCCAACCGAGCGACATCGCTGGCGCCATGCTGTTCCTGGCGTCGAGCCTGGCCAGTTATGTGACCGGGCAGACTTTGGTGGTCGATGGGGGTTCGACTTTGCCGGAGGTTTGAGCCTACGGGAGCGGTGCCTCGCTGACGATGGTGGTGAATGTACCGCCGCCTTCGCGAGCAAGCCCGCTCCCACACTTTCCAATGTCATCCAAAAAAATCATGTTCATCACAAATCCCTTTGTGGGAGCGGGCTTGCTCGCGAAAGCGGTGGTTCAGACTGCAAAGCTATTGGACACATCCACTCAAGCCACCCCCATCCCCACCTGCAAACGGCTGGAACGAAACTCCTTGGGCGACAGCTCGAACTGCTTCTTGAACGAACGGCTGAAATGCGCCGAATCGGTAAAGCCCCATTTGTAGGCAATCGAGGTAATGGACTCATCTCGCAGGAACGGGTTGGTCAGGTCATCAGCGCTGCGCTTGAGCCGGGCCCGCTGGATGTAGCGGCAAACGCTGTCATCCTGCTCTTCGAACAAGCGATACAGATGCCGCACCGAAATATTCAGCCGATTGGCCAGGCCCACCGGGCTGAGGCCGGGCTGGGTCAGTGATTCGTCGATGACCTTCTGCACATAGCTGCGCAAGTGACTCCCCTGTAACGCCACCCCTTCGTCACGGCCATCATTATCCTGTTCCAGGGCCGAGCCCAACAGCGAAACGAAGGCACTCTGCAAGGCTTCACCCTCGCCCGCCGCGCCCTCGCCGTCCGGTGTGTCCCTGCACAGCTGGTCCATCAAGACATGCAGCATCCGCCCACACGCCTTGCTGGACGACACCTTGCCAAAGGTCCTGGTTTCCCCGCCCAGTTGCCGCGACACGTCCTGGCGCGACAAGGACAGCACCGCGTGTTCGATCAGGCCGAACGGGGTGATTTCAAGCGCCCCAACGGAATCCATCAACAACAACTCACCGGGCGCCAACTGGATGCTCCGACCGTTCTGGGTAATGCGGCAGTAGCCACTGCGCTGGCTGACCAGGAGGCAATCCTGGTCATCATCGTGATCGGCGTTGGGCGAGTGACGCTTGATGTTACCGGCATTGGTGCGCAGGTTCGCGAGGGCAAGGCCACCCCGATGGAAGTTCGACACTTCACCAATGAACAGCGCACGATTGAAGGCCAGCTCGGTGTCGAAGTGGCCGCAAGTCGCCCGCAGATCCCGGTTCCAAGTGTCCAGACCGTCCTGCCCAACCTGTTGCATGCTCATGGCATTCTCCGCAGTGGCTTTTTGTTTTTGTGCGGCAATAGTTAACATGTTATCTATATGCGCGCAACAAGTACCTGATCGCCAGAGCAGTAGCAGGAATGATGCCAGGGTAGAACAAAGGAATCAGAGCGTTGCCAACACCCGCTGCAGGCCACTCAAGGTCGCCAGCAAGACAGTGCGCTGCTCCCGGCTCAACGGGATATAGCGACGAAAGGCCGGCATGCGATTGACCACTTCGCTACCGCCCATGTGTTCCAGGCGCACGCACCACTGGCGTCCTTGCAGATCGATGAGCAGCCGTTTGAAATCCAGCGGCATGAGGGCCTGGTACAGCACCGGATCCTGCTCCACGGCCGCCTGCAACCGGGCCGCCAGGTCACTGCGCCCGTCCCGCTGCCGGCAACGAATGCCGCTACGCCGAACAGCCCCGCCGTGGTGCAGTTCCAGGCGCGCCGTGCCCTCTCGGGAGGCAGGCACGCGCAGCACGAACTCGGTCATCACCAGGTGCATCAACAACTGCGACTCGGTGCGCTCGACAATCTCCAACTGCAAGCTGCCATCGTCGGTGGCGGCCGTCGCCGTAGCCGGGCCCACCACCTCGAATCGCACCAGCGCCAGGTTGCGCCGCAAGTGTTCCAGGGTCGCCCCAGGCCGATAACCGGCCGGGGCGCGCTGGGCGCTGAACAACTCAGACAGTTTTTGCAGCAGGGTCGATAAACTCGCCCGCAGGTTGCCCTGGCTCATGGGAGAACTCCTTGGCCAGCACGTCTTCTACCGACGCTGGCTTGAATGGATTGACCTTCTGTACCACCAGGGTCCAGAACAAGGCATACGCCGCGGTGCCGCAGAGCATCACCGCGAAGGGCACGTAGATGTCTGCCGGATTCATCCCGGGCGGTGTGATGAACCACATGCCCAACACAATGCCGACACTGGACAGGATCTGTGGCAACGGGAACCACGGCGAGCGATAGGCCCGCGGCAGATCAGGGCGACGAATCCGCAGGCTGACCACCGACACGGTCACCAGCAGGTAGGCAAAACTCCAGGCACATACCGCGGCCAGCACCAAGTGCATGATGTTGTCGGGATTACCGCCCAGCCACCACGCATGCAGGCAAGGAATCAGCATCGCCACCAGGATGCACAGCAACGGCGTCTTGAAGCGCGGGTGCAGATAAGTGAAGACCTTCGGCAACGCGCCGTCCACCGCCATGCCGTAGAGAATTCGCGGCACGCCGGCCATCAGGGTGTTGATGGTCGCCGCACCGGCAAACAGAAAGCCGATGCCCAGCCACATCGGGCCGATATCGCCCATGACCTGTTCGGCGAAGCGTGGAATCGCCATGGGGGTGTCGAGCAGATGCACACCGCTGGTGGCATCGAGCAGCACGTTTTCCACCTGGCGCTTCATCGCTGCGCCGTAGATGAACATGCAGGTGGCAACGCTGAACAAGCCCAGCATCATCGCCCGGGGCATGGTTTTCGCAGAGTTGCGCAGGTCCGGCGCCAGCGGTGTGACGAATTCGCAGCCGACAAACATGAACATGGCCATGCCCACCAGCGACAACACCGTGACCAGATCGGTGCCCACCACGGACGCACCAAACCAGCCCTCCAGCTCCACCGCCGGCGCAGCGATCAGGCCCAGCACGCCGAACACCATCAGGGTGGTCCACATGCCGAACGTCAGGATGATTTCGGCCCGGCCAAAGGCACTGACGCCGAACGCATTGAGTACGCCAAACACCACCACGAACCCCACGCCCAGCAACCAGGAGCCGCCTGCCGATTCGGCCAGGGTGTTGAGGTGTTCGAAGTTCACCAGGGCCATGACACCGGCCAGGATGGTCTCGGCGGTGCCGGCGAACACATGAACAATCAGATAGGCCGACAAGGTCCCGGTAATCGCGAAGAAACGTCCCATGCCACAGTTGATGTAGTCATAGACCGAGCCGGTGGTCGGGAGCATCGACGCGGCCTCGGCAAACGTCGTCGCCTGGGCCAGCATCATGACCACGGCGATCAGCATCGCCACGGCAAAGGCGCTGCCACCAATGCCAAAGCCCATGGTCGCGGTGAGAATCACGGGGCTTGCCATGATCAGGCCAATGGTGCTGGCCAACGCGGTGGGAAAGCCCACCGAACCCCGGTTCAAGTGCTCGGTGAGCCTGTCATTGATCGACATGGTGCAGATCCTCGAAAGCGGATTTTTAGTAGGGATGCCACTGCCGTCCAGGAGCCGGCGATCATGCCTTCCCCAACCAATCCCTGATCGAAACGGCGTTGCGTGCAGCCTTACTCTGCGCTGCGCCGCCCCGGGCGTCTTGCCCATGTCTGCCGCCGGTTTTGTTGCTGCCTGCCAACACCGCGGCGCTGGCGGCCTGAGTCAACTCCATGGCAGGCAGGTGAAAGACTTCCCCGGGTACCACTCCCCTTAATGCGCGCTCTGCTGTCCTATCACACAGGGGAATCCACCATGGAGCACACACACCGTACACCTTTGCTGCGCACCGCCATCGGCCTGGGCATTGCCCTGCTGGTCGCCGATTCATCGGCGCAGGCCTATGAGCTTTACACCGACGAAGACACCACCGTCACCGGCAACTTCCTGGCGGTCTACGGGCTGTTCAACAGCCGCAAGAACTACGACGGCACCGCCGGCGGTTCGAGCTGGCGCGAAGGTTTCATCAAGTATGGCCTGAGTATCGACCAGACACTCGGCGGCCTGGGCAGTGTCTACGGGACGGCCAACCTGGTCAGCTCCGGCACTTGGGGCGATGGCGACGCAGCCGGCTTGAGCGACGGCTCCGAACGCACCACCAAGTTCGATGAAGCCTTTGCCGGCTGGCGTTCGGGGGATCTGTTCCCGGCATTGGGCAAGGACGGTGTCGACTTGTCCTACGGCCGCCAGGTGATCACCCTGGGCGACGGTTTCATCATCAACGACGATGGCCTGAACCTGGGCAAAGGCGTGGCCGATGGCGAGCTCAACCGTGGCGGCGCCTATTACCTGGCGGCCCGGCATGCCTTCGACAAAACCGCTGTCGTGCGCCTGGGCGGCAAGGAAGGCGTGCATGGCAGCCTGATGTGGATCAAGTCCGACAACCGCGCCCAGGCCAACACCGAAATGGCCGCCAGCACCCTGGAATACACCGCCGCACCTGGCACCCTGGGGCTGACCTATATCCATGGCATCGATGTCGATGACCGCTACGCCAGCGACTTCCAGAAGCAGCGCGACGGCATGGACATCTACAGCCTGCGCGGCGCCGGGAATGCCGGCATCGAAAATGCGCATTTCTCCTTCGAGTACGCCTGGCAGGACAAGGACGCGGGCCCGGAGAAAGCCTGGTACACCGAAGCCGGCTACACCTTCGCCGACCTGCCCTGGACGCCAGACCTGACCTATCGCTACAGCCGCTACTCCAAAGACTGGGACTCGATGTTCAACGGCCAGAGCCGTGGTTATGGCACCTGGTTCCAGGGTGAAGTGGCGGGCAACTATGCCGGTCCGTTCAACAGCAATACCGCCATCCAGCACGTCGGCCTCAAGCTCAAGCCGGCAGAAACCGTGACCATTGGTGCACTGTTCTTCGACTATCAGACCCTGCATACCCGTGACGCGCTGAACCTCGATGCGCAGGAGCTGGACCTGTACGTGGAATGGGCGGTGAATGAGCACCTGATCATCACGCCATTGGTGGGCCTGTACAAGCCTGAGAAGGATGCGGACAGCGGTGGCAATCAGGTTGGCGGCAATGGCACCAACGTCTATAGCCAGTTGGTGGTGGCGGTTCCGTTCTGACAGGCCGACCGTAGGAGCTGCCGCAGGCTGCGATCTTTTGATCTTTCGCTTTTGATGCAAGTGTCTTTGGGAAGATCGCAGCCTCGTTGCACTCGTCAGCTCCTACGGGATAGCGATTCGCCTGTTATCTGTGCTGGTGCAACATGGTCTGGATCTGATGGGTCGCCTGCCGGGTGCTTTGCGCCAGCTTGCGCACCTCATCGGCCACCACTGAGAAACCGCGCCCGACATCTCCGGCCCTGGCGGCTTCAATTGCGGCGTTCAAGGCGAGCAGATTGGTCTGGTCGGCAATGCCCTTGATCACCCCCACCACCGTGGCAATCTGGGCGTAGGTCACCTGGTTCTGTTCGAGCATGCGCTGATGGGTGGACTGGGCCGAGCGCTCGTCACTGATATCACGCACCGCACCAATGATCCGCACCAGTTGCCCATGGGAGTCGCGTACCGCCCGACCGCGTTCACGACACCAGATGTAATCCCGGGTCTTGTGGCGCATCCGGTATTCGAAGACGTATTCACCGCTGCCCTGTGAGCCAAGGATTTCCCGGTCGAAAATGGCCATGATCTTGGGCAAGTCGTCCGGGTGGGTGATGCCGACCTGGGCATCCCAGCCATCGGGCAGGTCGTCAGGCCCGTAACCCAGCAGCGCACGGAACTGACTGGAAAAGCGCATGCCACTGGCCGGGTGCTGGAGGTCACCGTTGACCACGGTAATGTCCCAGCAGCCTTCCGTCAGGGTCGACTGCAGCAGCTCCCAGATCTGCGCATCCCGGCGTTGTTGCTGCAGCTGCAGGCTGAGTTCGCCCAAGCGAATTTCAAGCACCTGCTCGCGCTCGTGGGCTTGCTCCAATTGCTGGCGAACCTTGTGCAACTCATGCTCGCTTTGCTGCCAGCGCAAGGTTTGCGTCTCCACTTGTGCCTCGACCTGATGCAGATGCGCAGTCGCGCTCGCCATCTGCCGTGCATGCTGCTCAAGGACGGTGCGCAGTGGCGGATACGCGTCGAGCAGCGGCGTGTCCTCCGTTTCGCCGGCCAGTACGCGCTGCACCTGTGCGATCAACACCCGTTTCTGTTTGTTGGTCTGGAGAAACATCGCCCGCCCCTATGCCATCAAGTCGAAACCCGGATCTGATCGCAAACCGGCCAGGCTGGCTTGTCCCTGCCTGCACGGGGCCTTGCTCCTGGCTGCCAACCACCCAGGCTGGCAGCCACAGACATACGGCGCGGCAGGCACAGTCAAGCTGGACGGTCCTGCCGGGATTACCCTCGGGGCTTTCCCTAATTCGTGATCAGGAAACCCTCATGAGCGATATTGCCCTGCTGCCTCAGGTCGAAGCCTTCCTCGGTAGACATCACGCCCTGTTCATCGACGGTGGCTACGTCGAAAGCCAGAGCAGCCAGACGCTAGACGTCGTCAACCCTGCCACCGGCCAAGTCATCGCCCAGGTCAGCGACGCCACTCCCGGCGACATTGATGCGGCGGTGGAGTCGTCCCGCCGCGGCTTCAAGCAGTGGTCCCAAACGGCACCCGCAGTCCGCGGCCATGTGCTGCTCAAGTTGGCGGACCTGCTGGAACGCAACCGCGAAGAGCTGGCGCAGATCGAGACCTGCCAGTCGGGGAAGATCATCCACATCTCCCGGGCCTTCGAAGTCGATCAGGCCGCTCATTTCCTGCGTTACTACGCGGGCTGGGCGACCAAGATCAACGGCGAGACGATCACCCCATCACTGCCCTCCTTCGCAGGCGAACGCTACACCGCCTTCACCTTGCGCGAACCGGTCGGGGTGGTGGTCGGCATCGTGCCGTGGAATTTTTCCACCATGATCGCCATCTGGAAACTGGCCTCAGCCCTGGTGACCGGTTGCAGCATCATCATCAAGCCCAGCGAGTTCACCCCGCTGACCATCCTGCGCATCGCTGAACTGGCCATCGAGGCCGGCCTTCCAGCCGGTGCCCTGAATGTGTTGACCGGTGGCGGTCTGGTGGGCAAAGGGCTGATCGAACACCCGGGCACCAACAAGGTCTCATTCACCGGTTCCGTGCCCACCGGCCTGGCGGTGGGCCAAGCGGCCATGGGCGCCGGGTTGACCCGTGCAACCTTGGAACTGGGCGGGAAGAATGCGGCGGGGTTCCTGCGTGATATCGACCCCGAGGTGGCGGTCAACGGCATCATCGAGGCGGGCTTCCTGCATTCGGGACAGATCTGCGCTGCAGCGGAACGGTTCTTTGTCCATCGCTCGCAGATCGAGTCGATCATGGACAAACTGGCCCAGCGCCTGAGCAAACTCACCATCGGCTCGCCCCTGGACGAGCGCACCGAATTCGGCCCGGTAACCAACCGCCAGCACCAGCACAAACTCGCGGAGTTCTTCGCCAAGGCCCGCGCACAGAACAACACCATCGTCCACGGTGGCAAGCTGATCGATGGACCGGGTTGCTATGTCGAGCCAACCATCATCCTCGCCAATCGCCGCGACGACAGCCTGCTCAACGAAGAAACCTTCGGCCCGATCGCCACGTTCTTCCCGTACGACACTGAGGAGGAGTTGCTGGAACTGATGAACGACACCCCCTACGGCCTGAGCGCCAGCCTCTGGACCAACGACCTGGGCAAAGCCCTGCGCATGGTCCCCGCGATCGAAGCTGGTACGGTCTGGGTGAACATGCACACCCTGCTCGACCCGGCGGTGCCTTTTGGCGGCAGCAAATCTTCAGGGATAGGCCGTGAATTCGGCAGTGCATTCATCGACGACTACACCGAACTGAAGTCGGTGATGATCCGCTACTGACCTTCAAGGGCTCTGGGACACCCCTCAGAGCCCCCTTGTGGGAGCGAGCTTGCTCGCGATAGCGGTCTATCAGCCAACCATGATGCTGAATCTGACGCCGCCATCGCGAGCAAGCTCGCTCCCACAGTTTTTTCCGAATCGCCAAGCCATCCGCGACCACCAAAAATCCCCTGTGGGAGCGAGCCTGCTCGCGATAGCGGCCCATCAGCCAACCATGATGCCGACTGACCCAACACCTTCGCGAGCAAGCCCGCTCCCACAATTTTTTTCCGAGTCGCCCAAGCCATCCGCGACCACCAAAGATCCCCTGTGGGAGCGAGCCTGCTCGCGAAAGCGGACTATCAGCCAACCATGATGCCGACTGACCCAACGCCATCGCGAGCAAGCTCGCTCCCACAGTTTTTTCCGAGTCGCCCAAGCCATCCGCGACCACCAAAAATCCCCTGTGGGAGCGAGCCTGCTCGCGATAGCGGCCCATCAGTCAACCATGATGCTGAATCTGACGCCGCCTTCGCGAGCAATCCCGCTCCCACAGTTTTAACGCCGGCAGGCGTTGACCGGTGGGACTCGGCCGCGCCAGGGCTGGGCGCGTTCCAGTTGGGCGGCCAGGGCCAGCAAGGTGCTTTCCTCGCCGAAGCGACCGGCAAAATGCGCCCCCATCGGCAGGCCATTGGCGCTCCAGGACAATGGCACTGACATCGCCGGCTGACCGCTGGCATTGAACAACGCAGTGAACGGCGCATAGCTGTGGTAGCGCTCAAGCAGTTGATCCAGGCTCATGCACACATCCTGCAGATCCAGTTCGCCAATCGGCATCGGTTCACGGGTCAGGACCGGGGTCAGGATCACGTCGTAATCCTGCATGAACACTGCCAACTGCCGGCCCAGCGCATGAATCCATTCCACCGCCGCGACATATTGGGCGCCGCTGACGTTGCCCTTGTCACGCAGGATGATCCGGGTCCGCACCTCCAGTTCTTCCGCCTGCACGGCGAACCCACGCATCTGGCCCAGCAGGTCGACATAGCGACGGGTGCTTGCACCAATAATGCTGAACACGTGGTCGAGAAACTCCAGCAACGCCACCGGCAGGCTCACCGATTCAACACGATGCCCCAACGACTCGCACAACCGCGCGGCCTCGCCCACCGCCTGAAGGCTCTGGGGTGACGTAGGCCAAGGCCCGAGCTGCTCGACCAGGGCAATGCGCAGCGGCTTGGGATCAGCCTGCACTGCCATCACATACGGCAACGCCTGGATCGGCGCGGCGTACGGCGCGCCCAGGTCCATCCCGGCGGTGGCGTCCAGCAACGCCGCACTGTCGCGCACCGACAAAGTGATCGCATGAGGCGTGCCCATCCCCGCCCAGCCCTCGCCCATTATCGGCCCCGACGGCATCAGGCCGCGGCTGGGCTTGAACCCGAACACGCCACAGCAAGACGCCGGCACGCGCAATGAACCGCCACCGTCGTTGCCGTGGGCAAACGGCACCACGCGGGCCGCCACCAGTGCCGCCGCGCCACCGCTGGAGCCACCGGCGCTATGATCGATCCTCCAGGGGTTGCGGGTGGCGCCCAAGCGCGCGGATTCGGTGGAGTACGAAGTGCCGAACTCCGGAGAAGTACTGGTGCCCATCAGCTGGCATCCGGCACGCCGCAACCGCGCGACGACTTCCGAATCAAAATCCGCACGACAGTCGCCCAGCGCGCGCGAACCGTTAGTCATCGCCGCGCCGTTGACCGGTGAAAACAGGTCTTTGATCAAGGTCGGCACACCGGCCAGCAGGCCTTGTGCAGCCTGAGGCTTGCGCGCCGCCTCCCGGGCCGAATCGTACAAGCGCTCGGCCACCGCATTGAGCTGCGGCTCGACCCGTTCCAGGCGCTCGATGGCCGTTTCCAGCAGTTCGCCGGGCTGAACCTCGCCACGCCTGACCCACTCGGCCAGCGCCGTGGCATCTTCAATGTCCATCAGGTGGTGGATGTCTTGCATACCCATGTTTCAGGTTCCTTGTGTCATGACGATTAATGTGACCCGACAGCGCGCGCCTGCCCCTGGCCGCGTGCACGCAGGCCGACAACGACCCAGAGCAGCGCCAAGGCAAGACTGGCCAGGGACAGCCACTGGATGGCGTGACGCAGGTCACCGGCGAAGACAATCACCAAGGCCACCACCAGCGGACTGACGAACTGACCGATGTACAGGCACGAGGTAAACCCGCCCAAGCCTCGGCCGCGGGTGCTGGCGGTCAGGGCATTCATCACCGGCGCCATCACGTTGGGTACCAGCAACCCGGCCCCCAGGCCCTGGATGAATACCGCCACCAGCACGGCGTTGTAGCTCTGCCCGCGCATCAGCAGCCACAGCCCAAGGCCCATCAGGCCGAGCAACAGTGCGTTGCAACCGGCGATGCCGAAGCGGCGGCGCAGCAACGGCCACATCAGCGAACCGCCCAGGGTCGCCAACAGGCTCAACCCCGCGGCCAGGCCAATCATCGTGCTGGAGGTGATCCCCAGGCTGACCAACAGCATCGGCGCCTGGATCGGCATGATGAACGTCAGGACCATGCCGCCCAGGATCATCAGGTAGCCGACCAGCAGTTGCAGCACGGCGACCTTGGCCGGTCCCGACTCATCGACGCTCTGCTCGACCCTCTGTAGCTTCGCCAGCGGCGGTTCCCAGAGCACTTTCATCATTACCGGCACCAGCAGCAGTGGCAGCAAATACAGCAGGAACGGCGTGCGCCACGAGTGCTCGCCGAGCACCCCGCCCACCACGAAAAACAGCGCCCCCACCAGGCCAATAGTCACCACCTGCCGATTGACGTAGCGCAACCGCTCCTCGCCCTGCCAATAGTCAGCGATCAAGGTTGCGCAGCAGGTCATCACCGCCGCCTCCGTGCACCCGAACAACAGCCGCGCACCGACAATCGAAGGCAGGCTGTCGAGCATGGCCGGCAGCGCACCGAGCAAGGCGTAGAGCACCGTGGCAATCACCAGCAAGGCTTTGCGCCCTACGCGGTCGGCCAACCAGCCAGCCAACGGTGCGCACACGGCAATCGCCAAAGCCGGACCGGTTATCGCCAACGGCACCAGCAGATCGGCGCGCGGCTCCAGGGGGCCGAATTCGGCGCCCAACCTGGGCAGGATGGGCGTGACCATCACCGCCCCCATGATCGTCAGGCTGCTGCCCAGCATCAGCACCAGCCCTTCACGCCAACTGGCCTGGCGGGACGGACTGGCCGCGGTTGAAACGGAACTTGATTGGTTCATGGCGAGCCCCTTTTAGAAACTTTGAGAAATACGCAGCGCCGTGGTGTAGCCCTCGGCGCGGTTGCGCGCATCGAGCTCCTTGTAGACATGCAGCCATATCGGCGGCATGCCGGGCTTGAAGTAACTCACCGCCGGCCCGACCGCCAACACCCGGGCACGATTGCCCGCTTCCAGGCCCGGCGCATCGTCATCGGTGAATTGCCGGTAGTAATAGCCGCCCACGCCCACGGTCCACGGGCCAACGTGTTGACCCACGGCGAACTCGTGGCGGTACTCGACGCCATTCTTGTAGTCGGTGGCGTGGTTGCGCGTGTTGATGTCGGCTTCGAAGCTGGAAGACACTTCGAAGCCGCTGTCGGAGATGTAGGTGGCGTTGAGGATCGGCGAGAAGGTCCAGTGGTTGAGGCCCGGCGAGATCAAGCGATCCTTGTCGTAGTCGCCTGTGGGGGCCTGGATCTGGAACTGGGCATTGACGAACAAATTCGGTGAAAGGGTCCATTGCAAGATCACCGGCAGCACCTGGATATCAGCCAGGCGAAACGGGTCGGCCGCGAGGTCCAGCGGACCGACAGGCGTCTGCACCTGTAGCGAGGCGTCCATCTGGAAGAACGGCACGACGGCGCCGAAGCCGTACTTGGCGCCCAGCACGGTGTAATCGGTCATGCGCATGTAGGCGACGCCGATGGACAAGACATCCAGGGAGAAATTGTTGTCCGCAGACTTGCCGTGGCGATCTTTCTGCACGTTGGCCGAATAGAACGCAGTTCGCAGGCCGACAGTGCCGAAGGGCGTGGCCGGCGGCATCATGCCCGCGCCGAAATCGTAGACCCCGACCGCCGTGGTCGGCGCGCCGTTTTCGGTGCCATGGGCAGCGCCACAGACAGCGATCAATCCCAGGGTTAACCCAGTACAGCGCAAGACGTTGGTTTTATTCTTCTGATTCATCGAATGCCCCTCCCGACCATGTGGTGTAGGGGTCATCCTAGGGAGCCGGCCGGTCAGCCGTTATCCGTTTTCAGCACAGATGCGTGCGACGCAGGGTTTGTGAAGGCGTCTCGCCGAACAACACTCGATAGTCGCTGGAAAACCGGCTCAAATGCCAGAAGCCCCAGCGTGCCGCCACCTCCTGTACACCTTGGGCATGGCCGCCGCTGCGCAGTTCACGACGCACGGCATTGAGGCGCAACGCCCGCAAATAGGCCACGGGGTTGATACCCAGCGTCTCCTGGAAGCAATACTGCAGTTTTCGTCGGCTGGCACCGATGTGGTTGCACAGGTCGAGGATCGACAGCGGCTCATCGACATGGGTCAAGGCATATTCCCGGGCGCGGTCGACCATGCGCTTGCGCGCCGTGGGGTTGAGCGGCGGCGCCTCATCCGGTGCCACCAGTTCCAGTATGTGCAGCATCACCGTGTCACGCAGGCCACGGCGGATCGACTCGTAACCCAGTAACGAGTCACGCCCCTGCTCGCCGCCTTCAAGCTCATCGAACAACGCCGCCAGCTCGGCGGGCAGCGTCGAGTTGCCGAGACGGTAACACTTGGGAAGATCGGTAATTCGAAAGCGACTGCCCTGTCGTTCCAGCACATGCTCCAACGCCTGCTCGTCGATGGCGACACTGAGCAGGTCGAGATGCTGGGGTGTGCGCAGCTCGGGCAGGTTCTGGCCACGGGCGACCAACAGGCTGGGCTCGATAATCGGGTGCCCGGAGCAAAAGACCGGCCCATCGGCACTCAGCGGCACGCTAAAGGTGATGGCGCCCTCCCAGGCCATGCCTTGCTTGGTCAGTGCCTGATTAGAGCGGTCGCGCACCAGTTGCATCCACTCCGAGCGGAACTCGATCAACTCGCCTTCGAAACGCCCGGGGGTCAACTGGTCATAGCAAACCTGCCAGCCACCCATGTTGCGGGCGTGCTCGTCGATGTCTGCGGTGCGGAACCGATTGATCGGCAGCGTCGGCAACAGGTCCGACGAGATCGCTGGCTGCGCCATGTTGGAGTTGTTCATTGACCCGACCTTTGATGATTCCAGGGCATACGGGTCAAAGCTCAGGCAAGTTCCATTCCGCCCCGTGGGCCGGTCGGGCAATTGTGCCGAAAACGGATAATCGCTCAGGACTCAACTGCCGGCACCGGCATGGGCCTCTTCAAAGAAATAGTCCTTCCAGCTGTCGGCCTGGTTTTTCAGCACGCCCAGTTCGTGCAGCTTCTGCGCATAGATGTAGGTGCGTTGCGGGACGACGGTGAAGTCGATTTCGGGGTCAGTGACGATTTTTTCCACCAGCGGCAGCGGCAACTTGGACTGCTCTACGCGGATGTAGGTCTGGGCAGCGGCCGGCTTGTCGGCCTTGATAATGCCTTGCGCCTCCACCAGGGCGTCGTAGAACGCCTTGTAGGTCTTGGGATTTTCGTCGTGGAATTTTTCCGTGGTGTAGAGCACGTTGAACGTCGCCGGCCCGCCCAGCACATCATAGGAGCTGAGCACCTTGTGTACGTTGGGGCTTTGCAGTGCCTGGTACTGGAACGGTGGGCTGGAGAAGTGCGAATTGATTTCTGACTGACCGGCGATCAGCGCCGCCGTCGCATCCGGGTGCGGGAGGCTGACCGAGATGTCGTCGAATTTCTTGAAGTGATCGTTGCCGAACTCCTTGGCGGTTTCGATCTGCAGCGTGCGCGACTGGAACCCCACACCTGCCGCCGGGACAGCGATCCGGTCCTTGTCGGTGAAGTCCTTGAGGCTTTTCACGTTCGGGTTATTGGTCAGCAAATAGTTGGGCATCGACCCCAGCGAGGCGATGGCCTTGACGTTCTGCTTGCCGCGGGTCCGATCCCAGATCGTCAGCATCGGCGGAACGCCCGCCGACACCACATCCAGGGCACCGGTCAGCAAGGCTTCGTTCATCGCCGTTGCGCCGGAAATGCTGTTCCAGTCCACCTTGATATCGAGGCCCTGGGCCTTGCCATGTTTCTCGATCAACTGCTGGTCACGCACCACGTCGAGGATCAGGTAACCGATACCGAATTGCTGGGCGATGCTGATCTTGCCTTCGGCGTGGGCCAAGGGATTGAGCAGCGCAGTGGCCGCCAGGGAAACCAACAAGGTGAGCGCAGAACGCTTGAAAGCCATGGTCTGATGAACCTCACAGTAAGTGAAAAAGACTGAAGACAACGACTTTAAAGCTATAAGAATGTTAATTTAAATACCTTAATGGCATATCAATAGCACCTAAATGTTCGGCATCCGAACCCATGAAATCGCACTCACGGGTACGATCACTTGATAATCTTGCATACCTCCCTGACGAACACCCAGCGCGAAGCGATCATGAACGAGATGACCCTGGAGGTCGGCATCGCCGCCGAGTCCATTTCCCAACCGCGCACACTGGTATTCCTGGCTTATCCGCAGATGGGCCTGTTGGACCTGACCGGTGCCCAGACCGTTTTCTGGGCCGCCACCAAAGCCATGACTGAACGCGGCCTGCCCGGCTACACCCTGCACACCGCAAGCCTGGAAGGCGGATTGATGCAGACCGCCGAAGGCTTGGTCGTGGATACCCGTGCCCTGCACGAGCTCGACGGGACGCTCATCGATACGTTGATCGTGCCTGGCGCACCGGACATACGGCAGGCGATGATTGACTGTGTCGACCTGGTGCAATGGCTGAGCAAAGCCTCGGTCAAGGCCCGGCGTACCGCATCGGTATGCAGCGGCACCTTCCTCATGGCCCAGGCTGGTTTACTGGACGGACGCCGCGCGGCCACCCATTGGGCCATGTGCGACATGCTCAAGAGCGGCTTCCCGTCGATTACAGTGGACCTGGACGCGATCTTCATCCAGCAGGACGCCGTGTGGACCTCGGCCGGTGTCAGCGCCGGCATCGACATGGCCCTGGCACTGGTCGAAGCCGATTGTGGGCGCGAGGTGTCCCTGCAGGTGGCCCGTGAGCTGGTGGTGTTTCTCAAGCGCCCCGGCGGACAAGCGCAGTTCAGCCAACTGCTGCAGTTGCAGATGCAGGACAGCGCCGGGTTCGACGAACTGCACGCCTGGATGACCGAACACCTGGATGACGACAACCTCACCGTCGAACGACTGGCCCGCCAGGCAAGGATGAGCCCACGCAATTTTGCCCGGGTCTACAAACGCCAGACCGGACGAACCCCGGCCAAAGCCGTCGAGATGTTCCGCCTTGAAGCCGCGCGTCGAATGCTCGAAGACTCCCAGCGCAACATCGACCAGATCGCCCGGTCCTGCGGCTTCGGTGACGAAGAACGAATGCGTCACACCTTCCAGCGCCATCTCTCGATTTCCCCCCGGGAGTATCGCAACCGGTTTTCCCGCTGAGCACTAACCCCTTAGGGTACGGTCCCGTCAGGCCACTCTCTTCGAATGCTCCCGCGGGTCGGCCTGCTCGGCCAGGAACGCGCTGCAACGCGAACGCAGCCACCGCTCCCCCGGATCATTGTGCGAGGCGCCGCGCCAGACCATGGAAAGCTCGTGCTGTGGCAAGCAGATCGGGGCCGCTTGCGCCCTCATGCCGGTCGTCACCGCCATCGCCTGGGCAACGTAATCCGGCACGATGGCGATCATGTCGCTCTGGGCCAACAGCACGGGCAAGGCGCTGAATTGCGGCACGGTCAACACCACCCGCCGCTGTCGGCCCATCAGGCATAACGCGCGGTCCGAGTCATCGATAACATTGCCCATGGACGACACAATCGCATGGGGCCGACGGCAGAACTCGTCCAGCGTCAGTTCACCGGGCTGCGAATCGGCGCGCAACAGCATCGGCCGAATCGGCCGCAGCAGCTTGCGTCGGGCATTGGCCGGCAGTTCCAAGGTTGGGCTGATTCCCAGGGAAATCTCACCGCTGGCCAACAGCTGGGACAACTGCCATTGGTCGGCCCGACGCACCACCAATGTGGTGCCGGGTGCCTCGGCCCGCAGGCGGCGTAACAGCTCCGGCAGCAATGCGTACTCGACGTCATCGCACAGCCCGATATGGAAGGTCGCCTCGCTGGTGGACGGCTCGAACGCCTGGCAAAGGCTCAAGGCGGCGGCGATGCCGTCCAGCGCCGGCGACAGATTGGAGAAGATTTCCTGGGCCCGGGAGGTCGGCTCCATCAGCCGTCCCGAACGGATGAACAACGGATCATCGAACATCAACCGCAAGCGCGCCAGGGCACTGCTGATCGTTGGCTGGCCGAGAAACAGCTTTTCGCTGACGCGGGTAACGTTTTGCTCGTGCATCATGGTTTCGAAAACCACCAGCAAATTGATGTCAGCACGACGCAAGTCATTTCTGTTCATCATAGTCATCGCCTCAGGCGCCAGGCCATTGAGTCAGAAGTGAACAAGATCACCACCTAGGCCCTTCATCAAGGCACGGCGGCGACGAGGTGTTGAAAGCCTAATCCCCGGGGCGGGCCAGTGTCTGTCGTACATGGGGACACTCGACTCACCCTTTGGGCGGCGTCATCAATACTTCGGTATACACCCGGGCCCGTGGCGAACAGCGCCGTTTGTGGCGAGGGAGTCCCCGCCGCGTCTTCGACGCTGCGCTGTCGCGCAGGGAACAAGGCCCTGTGGCGAGGGGATTTATCCCCGCTGGGGCGCGCAGCGGCCCTAAAGCAGTCAACTCAATCTTCCTGGCACACCGAGTTGCCTGGTTTTGGGGGCTGCTACGCAGCCCAGCGGGGCGGTGCGACGTTTCGCTAAATCCCCTCGCCACAAAGGGAGTGTTCTTACCTACCTGAGACACATGGCCGATTTATTTCAGCAGAAATTTTTTTATTAAAAATCAGCAAGTTGTAATTTGTTCCATGAGAGCTTGCTCCCGCTGGGCTGCGCAGCGGCCCCTCTCTTAGGCGCGACTTGGCGGGATTTCAGGGTTTTATGTCCTACCTCAGACAAAGGGCCGCTTCTAAGATACGAATCGATGCTCTGTCTCCCCGACATCCCAGAGCGAGACCCCGTAAAAACAGAAGGTCTGCCAGCGTGCCCCTACCCTCCGCGATGCTCAAGAACGTCTATGACAGCCTTCGATACACCCCATGCCAGAGCGGGCCGCGACCGTCGATGGGCATCAGCACCCACCCGCTGGTCAACGCCCTCGGCTGGTTGGTAGGCCTGGTGGTGGCCTGCGGAATTGTCATCATCAACTCCGAAACCCATTCCGACCTGGCCCCGACTCTGCTGTACATCACCTTGTTGTTGATGGCGGCCAACTTGTTTTCAATCAACTTGGTGATCGCCGTCGCGCTGATGAGCATGTTCCTGCTCACCGCGATGTTCTTGTACAACGGAGGCTATCACCGCTGGGAATCGACCACCGGCTTCTTTCGCTGCCTGACCGCATTGTCGGCCATCGCGTTCCTGGCCTTGCGCAGCAAGCAGGCGTCCGACAGCCTGCGGCATAACGAGGCCTATCTGATCGGCGCCCAGCGCCTGAGCCAGACCGGCAGCGTGGGCTTTCGCGGTGATCGGAAAGAGATGTCCTGGTCGGAGGAATCGGCACGGATCTTCGAATACCCACCCAGCAAAACACCGACGGTGTCGATGATGCTGGAGCGCACCCACCCTGAGGACCTGGAGTTGGCACGCGGGGTTTTCTTGCAGGCCGCCGGCGGCGAACCACAGATAGAGGTCAAGCTGCGCCTGCTGATGCCTGATGGGCGTATCAAGCATATCCACATGATCGCCAGTCCACTGCTCGTCCAGCATGGCCGTTTCCAGTACCTCGGCGCACTCATGGACGTCACCGCCGGCAAGCTGTCCGAAGAAGCACTGTTCCGCGCCCAGAGCCAACTGGCCCACGTCACTCGCTTGACCTCCCTGGGGGAAATGGCCGCGTCCATTGCCCACGAGGTCAACCAGCCACTGACGGCCATCACCAGCAGCGGCGAGGCCTGCCGCCGATGGCTCGAACGTCCGGAACCTGATCTCGATGAAGCCCTGGATTGCCTCGACCGGATCGTCGCCAACGGCTGTCGTGCCAGCGAGGTCATCAGCGGTATCAGGGCGCTGTCGCGCAAGTGCGACCCGTTGCGCCAGCCCGAACGGCTGGACGACATCGTCCGCGAGACCCTGAACCTGGTCCAGCAGCAACTGGCTCATCATAAAGTCCGGGCGAAGCTGGACCTGGCGGCGACGGACGGCCAGGTCAGCGCAGACCGGGTGCAACTGCAGCAAGTGATCATCAATCTGATCATCAATGCCTGTCATGCCATGGACGGGGTCAAGATACACGCAAGAATCCTGCACATACGCACATGGACAGAGGATGACGAAGCGCTGCTGGAGGTGACCGACCACGGAACCGGCATTGCTCCCGAGGTCCTGCCGTCCTTGTTCAATGCGTTTTTTACCACCAAGGAAAACGGCCTGGGCATGGGCCTTTCCATCTGCCGGTCCATCATCGATTTCCATGACGGCAGGCTCTGGGCGACCAGCGAAGCCGACCAAGGCACCTCGTTCAGGTTCGCGCTGCCGCTGCTCGCTTGCATCACCCTGGCGGAGAACACCCAATGAACCCCACACACACCACCCACCCTGTCATCGGCGATGCCCCCGTCGTCTACATCGTCGACGACGACGCACCGCTGCGCCAATCCCTCGGCAGCCTGCTGCGCTCCATCGGCCTGCAGGTCCATTTGTTCGGTTCGGTCGCGCAATTCATGAACCATCCCCGGCTCGACCTGCCCAGTTGCCTGGTACTGGATGTGCGGCTGCAAGGTGCCAGCGGCCTGGATTGCCAACGCCAACTGGCCGCGGCCAACGTTCACCTGCCCATCGTGTTCATGACCGGTTACGGTGACATCGCCATGACCGTGCGGGCAATGAAGGCCGGTGCCGTGGATTTCCTCGCCAAACCGTTTCGCGAGCAGGACCTGATCGATGCCGTAGCCGCCGCTCATCAGCAGGACCGGCTGCGACACGAGTCAGCACGCAGCCACCAGCAACTTATTGATCGCTACGCCACATTGACGCCCCGGGAGCAGCAGGTCATGGCGCTGGCAGCGTCTGGCTTGATGAACAAGCAGATCGCCGGGGAAATAGGCTTGAGTGAAATCACGGTCAAGATTCACCGCGGCCAAGCCATGCGCAAAATGTGCGCACGTTCGTTCGCCGATCTGGTGCGCATGGCCCAGGTACTTGAATTGCGTGGCGAGCAGTAGAAAGTTCATACCCACGTATACTTGGCGGGCCCATTGGACGGCGTATCTTGCACTGATAACGGGCGCCTTTATGGCTACCTGATATCACCCCAGGTATCGACATGTCCAACACCGCAATTATTTCAATTATTGATGATGATGAATCAGTTAGAGTTGCCCTGGATGGTTTGTTACGTTCCCACGGATATCGGGTTGAAACATACGCCAGCGCCTTGGACTTTTTATCTTCCTGCGAACTTGAAAATACAGCCTGCCTGATATCGGATATACAAATGCCCGGCATGACGGGTATTCAGATGTACGATCAACTGTCGACCCTGGGCATTCATATCCCGATAATTTTCATCACCGGATACCCTGGCGTGCCACCGCGTGTCAGCGCTGGCACGCCCGAGCCGGTGGCGTTTTTCCCGAAACCCTTCGACTGTGCTGAATTGATCGCCTGTATCGAATCGGTACTGGCCCGGTCTGCTTGACTGCACCGCCCCCTCATACCTTCGTATAGACCACACCTACCCAAGCATGGGTCCGATGACCTTATGTAGAAGTGTTAAACACAGTCCCGGCCAATAAGATTTCCTACAGCGAACCGAAACTGAATGTGCTCGATGTAAATACATTGGAGCCAGGCATTTCTGGAGTACTTCGCGCCACGGTCACGCTGAAAAGTTTAATTCATTCAACGTATCGATTTTGTCTTCGGGAGCACATCATGAAACAGCAAATTCTGGTTATTGGTGCTGGTTTCGGCGGGGTATGGAGCGCATTGAGCGCGGCCCGCCTGCTGGACCAGCATGATCGAAATGACGTGCAGATTACTGTCCTGGCGCCCCAGGCGGAATTGCGCATCCGGCCTCGTTTCTATGAGCCGGACGTCCACACCATGATGGCTCCGCTGGACGGACTGTTCGACGCAGTGGGCGTGAAGTTCGTACAGGGCTCGGCGAGCAGTATCGACGTCGAGGGCAAACGGGTCGGCTACGTGGACGTGTTCGGCACCCAGGGCAGCCTGGGTTACGACCGATTGGTACTGGCGGCGGGCAGTAAACTGTTTCGCCCCGACCTCAAAGGCATGCTCGAACATGCCTTCGACGTCGATGAGATCGAACAGGCAACGCGCCTCGAAACCCACATCAAGTCCCTCAAAAACCTGCCGGACAGCCCAGCCCGCAACACCGTGGTGGTGGCCGGCGGCGGCTTCACCGGCATCGAAACCGCCACCGAAATGCCAACCCGTCTGCGGGCCGCCCTGGGTGAGGACGCGAACATCCGGGTCATCGTGGTGGATCGCGCGCCGCAGATCGGCGCATCGTTGGGCGACGGCATTCGCCCCTCCGTGATCGAAGCGTCCGATCACCTGGGCATCGAATGGATCCTCAATGCTTCAGTCGATTCGGTGGATGCCGGCGGTGTCACCCTGTCGAACGGCCAGCGTATCGAGTCCAATACCGTGATCTGGACCGTGGGTTTCCGTGCCCACCCACTGACCCAGCAAGTGCCTGGCACCCGCGATCACCAGGGTCGCCTGCACGTCGACGGCCATCTGAAAGTGTTGGGGCAAAACGACATATTCGCCACCGGTGACGTGGCCTATGCCGCCACCGACACACTGGGCAATTACGCGGCGATGTCTTGCCAGCACGCCATCTCCCTGGGTCGCTACGCCGGCAACAACGTCGCGGCCGACCTGCTGGGTGTGGCGCCGATGCCCTACAGCCAACCCAAGTACGTGACCTGCCTGGACCTGGGCGCCTGGGGTGCGGTGTATACCGAAGGTTGGGATCGCCAACTCAAGCTGGTCGGGCAGGAAGCCAAGGATCTCAAGACCCAGATTAACAGTGTGTGGATCTACCCGCCCGCCGCTGACCGCGCCGCGGCCCTGGCGGCGGCTGACCCTTTGATTCCGGTGGCCTGACCCTTACTGCCTACTCCGGCCAGTCTCTCCTTTCTGCGCCGGTCTTTCCCAGACGCCTGCCAATGATTCTTCGGCGGGCGTTTTTTTGATGAAAAACCAGCACCAAACCGATGGGAGCGAGGCTACTGGCGATAGCTGTGTGTCAATCAACATTGATGTTGGTTGATCCGCCGTCATCGCGAGCAGGCTCGCGCCCACCTGTTTCTCTAATCGCTGCGTCTGTTCACCAGGTATTGATCTGCGCGAGCTTGGTCGCCAGGGGCAGGCCGTTCCAGGTGTCCTTGGCTGCGCACCCGACCGGGTTGTGTGCCCACCGATACCAGACATGAAGGTTCTGGGCCCCGGCGATCAGCCCCGCAAAAGGATTGAGCAGTCCGCCGCCTCCGGCGCCTTGCAGCCATGGCAAGCAGTATTGGCAGGGATGCAGTTGAACGTACATCACCCAGTCCCCGGCATTTGGCGCGACAAGGCCATAGGGCACCAAGCCATTGCCGCCCGCCACCACCAAGGCGTTACGCTCCGCATGACCGGAAAACCCGACCGCAGGCGCGCCGGGCACAACAGCGAAGGCGCCAACGATTGAAAAGCGTGAATTTCCAAATACCACGCCATAAGGCAGGGCCGCCCCGCCCGCTACCGCATTCCCCAAGGGAAAACCTGCGCCCGGATTGGACACCGTTGCCAATGCGGCCCAACAGGAGCCGTGGGCAATGCCAGCTCCCGGCAGGGCCTGGGTATGGGCATGCGTCGCGCATTGCCGGGCGAGTTCCAACGCTTCGAGATAACCTGGGTTCATGACGCCGCCCATGGCCACGGTGAACTGATGCAAAACAACCGGCATAAGATTATCCCTGTCTTGATCGGGTTGACATGGGGCCACAGCTGAACTCGTCCAGAGTTTCAAGGGCGCCTCAGAACACGCAGGTGAGACTAGCCGCCGGGATGAAAAATGCAAAATGGAGCACCCAGGCTTGTCTACATCATCCGCGCCGGAAACGCCTTGAGCTCAAGCTTCTCCATCACCAACCCGATGAATGCCGAAACCGCCAGCGGCAACTGCCGCCGGCTCGGATAGAGCACATTCAGGCCGAAGCCGATGCGCTGGTATTGCGGCAGCACCCGCACCAGCCTTCCGGCTTCCAGGTCGAGGCTGCTCAGCGCCCCCGGCAACACGGCGATGCCCAGGCCTGCGACGGTCGCCCTGCGCAGCGCCTGGGCGGTGTTGGCGTGGAATCGGCTGGCGATCTGCACCTGTTCCTCGATGCCGTCCGGGCCAACGAATCGCCAATGGGTCATGCCGCCGGGATGAGCGAAACTCACGCCGTCGTGGTGAGCCAGGTCCTGCAACGAAAGCGGTGCGCCGCGCGCGGCAATGTACGCGGGGCTGGCAACCATGCCGTCACCGTCGTTCTTGAGCAGTTGGCGACCGACATACCCCGAGTCCTGCAAGGGACCGCCGCGAAAGGCCACGTCGATGCGGTCGGCAATCAGGTCGACCCGGGCATCGCTGAGCACGAAATCAAGTTGCACTCGCGGATGCGCGGCTAAAAAGTCGGCCACCCATTCCATCGGGAAAAAATCGAAAAAATCCGCCATCGCTGCGATGCGCACCAGGCCGCTGGGCTCCTCGCTGCCCATCATCAGTTCCTGTCCGGCATCCATCAGGCCGTCCACCGCATCCACACAGCGTTCATAAAACCCCTGGCCCGCATGGGTCAACGTGAGTTTGCGGGTCGAGCGCTGCAGAAGTCGCGATTCAAGCTGCGCCTCCAACTGCTGGACCCGTCGGCTGACGGTATTGGAAGGCATGCCCAAGCGCCTGGCGGCTTCGGCGAAGCTGCCGCTGCGGACCACCTGGACGAACAGCGCAACATCGTTGAGATCGAGCATGGCGCGCACATTCCTTCGTTTTGTGGATGAGTTCAATCCGATTGTATCGACTAATCAATCTATTGGCAGGCACTTATCCTTCTCGCATCGAGGCCCACCGCCCAAGACTTGGAGGCACCCCATGAACAGCATCGTCGCAGCACCGCCCCGCGCCATCGTCCACCGCACCTCCGGCAGCAGCCATGGGCCGATCACCCGGCTCATGAGCCCAGGTGACCTGGGCCAGCTCTGCAAGCCATTCGTGTTTCTCGATCACTTCGCCTTCAACGCCGATGCCATGCAAAGAGGTTTCGGTATGCACCCTCATTCCGGGATCGCCACGCTGACCTACATGATCGAGGGCCAGGTGATCTACGAAGACACCACGGGCCAGTCCGGCACGTTGCCCAGCGGTGGCATGGAGTGGATGCAAGCCGGTAACGGCGTATGGCACACCGCCCGACCGGTTGCGGGTTCGCCGATCCAAGGCTTCCAGCTCTGGGTTGCACTGCCGGCGGCAGAAGAAAATGCCCCGGCCCACAGCGTCTACCTGGCGCCCTCCGAGATCCCCCGTGAAGGTCCGGCGCTGGTGTTGCTCGGCCAATACGGCGCAGCCCGCAGCAATGTTGCGGCGCCAGCAGGCATGAATTACCTCGCCGTGCAGTTGCAGGACAACGAGCACTGGCGCTACACGCCACCGGCCGGGCACACCGTCGCCTGGCTGGCGGTCAACAGCGGCAGTCTCGATGCTGGCGGCAACGTCAATGCCGGAGAAATGGTGGTATTCGAAGCGTCCGGCGAGGCCATCGACATCGTTGCCCGGGGCGCGACCTCCTTCGTGCTCGGTTCGGCGGTCAAGCATCCCCATGACCTGGTGATGGGCTACTACTCGGTGCACACCAGCGAGGCCGCCCTGGAAAAGGGCGAGAAAGAAATCCAGCGCATCGGCGCCCTTTTGCAACAAGAGGGTCGGTTGGCTTAGCCGACCCTCTACTCAATCCCTAATTCATACCCGATCCCTTAGAGGTGAATCATGACTGACATCGGTCTCGATCTTCTGTTGTCCCGCACTCAAGTCGGCAAGCTGTCCCTGAAAAACCGCATGATCATGGCGCCCATGACCCGCAGCCGCGCAGGTGCTGGCGATGCCGCCACGCCCCTGATGGCCGAGTACTACAGCCAACGCGCCAGCGCCGGCCTGATCGTCAGCGAAGGCTCCCAGGTGTCGGCCCAGGGCAAGGGTTACCTGAGAACGCCAGGGATCTTTACCCCTGAGCAGATTACCGGTTGGAAACAGGTGACCGACGCGGTCCATGCCGAGGGCGGGCAGATATTCTTGCAGCTCTGGCATGTAGGCCGTCTTTCCCATCCGTTGGTGCAGGTCAACGGCGCCCAACCCGTAGCCCCCTCGGCAATCAAGGCCGATGGCGAGATCTACACCCCCGAAGGCCTCAAGCCCTATGAACTGCCACGGGCCCTGGAGCTCGATGAAATTCCCGGCGTGGTCGCCGACTTCCGTCAGGCCGCGGCCAACGCGAAGCTGGCCGGCTTCGACGGCGTGGAGATTCATGGCGCTAACGGCTACTTGATCGACCAGTTCCTGCGTGACGGCACCAACCAACGTACCGATGCCTACGGCGGCTCGATCGAGAACCGTGCACGTTTGCTCAAGGAAGTGGTCGAGTCGGTGATCGAAGTCTTCGGCGCCAGCCGCGTCGGCGTTCGCCTGTCGCCGATCTTCAGCTACTTCTCGATGAGCGACAGCAACCCGCAAGCGACATTCGACTACACGGCCAGAATGCTCAGCCGCTATGGCCTGGCTTACCTGCACATCGTGGAACTGGGCGAAGGCCCATTCAACTTCCTGGAACTCAAGCGCCGTTTCGGCGGGACGTACATTGCCAATGGCGGCTACAGCGCCGAACGCGCCGCCACGGCCATCAGCCGTGGAGAAGCAGATCTGGTGGCATTCGGTACGCCGTTTTTGGCAAACCCGGACCTGGTGGAGCGCTTCAAACGAGGCCAGGCGCTGAACACCCCTGATGCATCGACGTTCTACCAGGGCGACGAGCGCGGTTATACGGACTATCCGACCTTGGCCGGGGCTTGACCCCAGTGTCCAGCGCGTGCCTCGCTTGGACTTGTACAAAATAGCGAAATTACTTGTACAAAAAACTTTAATTTGTACAAGGCGTGCAGTAGGCTTCTGAAAACTTGTACAGGAATCATTTCCTGTACAACAATCGGAGCCTATGCATGTCCGTCTACCTCCAGCGTTTCGCCCACGCTTTCGCCGAGCTGGACGCCAGTCGCCTGGCTGAGCTCGATGAACTCTACAGCGCCGACATACAGTTCCAAGACCCTTTGCACCGGATCGAAGGCTTGCCGGCCCTGCGCGCTTACTTTGCCCAGTTGTACGCCAACGCCAGCAACCTGCGCTATGACTTCCACGCCTTCGATGAAGTCGGTCCCGGAGAGGGCTATCTGCGCTGGACCCTGCATTTCAGCCACCCCCGCCTGGCGCAGGGAGCACCCATCGCGCTGCAAGGCTGCAGCTATCTGCGTTGGAATGATCGAATCTACCTGCATCAAGACTTTTTCGACGCAGGCGCCCTGCTCTACGAACATCTGCCGCTGTTTGGATCGGTGATTCGCTGGCTCAAGCGGAGGTTGGCATGAGCCGTGTCTGGCTGACCGGCGCCAGCAGCGGCATTGGCGCGGCATTGGCGGCAGTCCTTCTGGAACAGGGGCATCTCCTGGCTGTGAGCGCGCGCCGGAGCCAACCCCTGGAGACCTTGGCCACACGCTATCAAGATCAGATATTGGTGCTACCGGGCGACCTGACCGACCCGCATCAGGTCGCCACGATCTGCCAGCAGATTGACCTTCATTGGGGGGCGCTCGATCTGGTGATCCTCAATGCCGGCACCTGCGAATACCTGGAGCCGGACCACTTCGACACCCGCCTGGTCGAACGGCTCATCAACACCAACCTGCTGGGTACTTGCCATTGCCTGGAGGCCGCCTTGCCCTTGCTGCGCCGGGGCCAGCGTCCACATCTGGTGGCGGTGAGCAGTGCGGTCACCTCGCTGGCCCTGCCTCGCGCCGGCGCCTACGGTGCGTCCAAAGCCGCGCTGCGTTATCTGATCGAATCCTTGCGCATCGACCTGGCCGCCGAGGGTATCGATGTCACCCTGGTCAGTCCCGGCTTCGTCGACACGCCACTGACCCGACGCAACGACTTTCCCATGCCCATGCGCTGGTCGGCGCAACGAGCCGCCCGCCATATCGCGCGCCGCCTGCCGGCGCGCCCGCTGGACATTGCGTTTCCGTGGTCCTTCACGCTGGTCCTGCGCCTGCTCGGGCATTTGCCCGCCCGCTGGCGGCTGGCCCTTGGCCAACGCCTGGCACGCCCTTCCAAGGAGTCTTGAAGCATGCGCATCGCGATCATCGGCAGCGGCATTTCCGGGCTGACATGTGCTTACCTGTTGGCCCGCAGGCACCAGATTACCCTGTTCGAGGCCGACGACAGGATCGGTGGCCACACCCACACCGTGGATGTCGATTGGCAGGGGCAGCGCTATGGCGTAGACACAGGCTTCATTGTGTACAACGACTGGACCTACCCGAATTTCATCCGTCTGCTGGACCAGTTGGGGGTCGCATCTCGCCCCACTGAAATGAGCTTCTCGGTGCATGATCCGGCCACCGGCCAGGAGTATAAGGGCCACACCCTGCGCAGCCTGTTCGCCCGCCGCCGCAATCTGTTTTCGCCCGGGTTCTGGGGCATGCTGTGGGACATACTCAGGTTCAATCGGCAGGCCACCGCCGACCTGCAGGCGCAGCGCATCGACCGAACCGCCCGGCTCGGCGACTACCTGCACAGCCAAGGGTATAGCCAACGTTTCATCGATCACTACATCGTCCCCATGGGCGCAGCAATCTGGTCGATGTCGCCCGCCGGGATGCTGGAGTTCCCGCTCGAGTTCTTTGTGCGTTTTTGCCACAACCACGGCCTCATGTCGGTCAATCAGCGCCCTCAATGGCGCGTGATCGCGGGCGGCTCACGTGGCTACATCGAGCCTTTGTGCGCAGCCTTTCGCGAACATATCCGGCTCAATTGCCCAGTGCAGCGTGTCAGTCGCAACGTTGCCGGGGTTAGCGTAACCAGCAGCGCTGGCACCGAGCATTTCGATAAGGTGGTGTTCGCCTGCCACAGCGACCAGGCCCTCGCCCTGCTCGAGGCGCCAAGCCTGGCGGAGCGTGAAGTCCTCGGCGCCCTGAGCTACGCCAGCAATGAAGTGCTGCTGCACACCGACACCCGCCTGCTTCCCCTGCGACCCCAGGCCTGGGCGAGCTGGAACTATCGGCTCGGTGGCCCTGCGCAAGCACCTGCCGCGGTGACCTACAACATGAACCTGCTCCAGGGCCTGGATGCCCCGGTGATCTTCTGCGTAAGCCTCAACCAAGGCGACGCGGTCGACCCGGCCAAGGTGCTTGCGCGCTTCGATTATGCGCACCCTCAGTACAGCCTCGCCGCCATTGCCGCCCAGGCCCGCCAAGGTGATCTGCAAGGGCATCAGCACAGCTATTTCTGCGGCGCCTACTGGGCCAACGGCTTCCATGAGGATGGCGTGGTCAGCGCCCTCGACGTGGCAAAGCATTTCGGAGAACAGCTTTGAACAGCAGTGTGTGTCGCGGCTGGATTGATCATCGGCGCCATACGCCGCGAATCCACGCCTTCCGCTATCGGATCGGCATGCTTTACGTGGACCTCGCCGAACAGGAACACATGCTGGGGTTGTCGCGCCTGCTACGGCCCTGGTCCTGGGCCCCCCTGTGCTGGCGCGAGCGCGACTACCTGCCATCGCGCACCCGTCTTGGGGTTCCCCTGGTCGATGCCGTGCGCCAGATCCTCAACGAAGCCCTGGGTGCCGCTCCCCAAGGGGCGATTCACCTGCTGACTCAGCCGCGCAGTTGGGGCCTGTCGTTCAACCCGGTGAGTTTCTATTTCTGCCATGAAGCCAACGGGCGCCTGGCGGCGATCCTCTGCGAAGTGCGCAACACCCCATGGCGCGAGCGCTATCACTATGTATTGCCGGTGCCTCCCGGCGAGTCCTGTGCCTTCAGGGTGGCCAAGGCGTTTCACGTATCGCCGTTCCTGCCTCGGGATATGGACTATCACATGGGATTCCTCGTCCAGGACACGCACATCCGCATACGCATGGAGAACTGGCGCGACGGCCACAAGGTGTTCGAGGCCGACCTGGCACTCAAGCGCCACCCCCTCGACGCCTCTTCGCTGCGCCGACATGTCCTGGCCTTCCCCTGGATGAGCTTGCGCACCGTAAGCGCCATTTACTGGCAGGCCCTGCGCCTGCTTTTCAAACGCACGCCCCTCTACGCCCATCAGGCCAGCGAAGACGGCCTGAGTCTGGGTCAAACCGCTCACAAGGATCCCAATCATGCCCGAACCGACCCTGAGCGCTACCAAGGCTGGTAGTTGCGACCTCTTTAACGGAGGGTTTTTCAAGCAAGCCGTGCTGGGTCAGTTGCGCCGCCTGCGTCACGGCCACCTGCGACTGCTACTCAATGGCGAGCCATTGAGCTTCGGTGACCTGGCCAGCCCCTTGATGGCCGAGGTCGAGATCCTCGACGACGCGGTCTGGGGCATGGTTGCGTGCAACGGTTCCATCGGCGCTGGCGAGGCTTATGTCCACGGCTATTGGCGCAGCGGCGACCTGACGGCGGTGACGCGCCTGTTCGTCGCCAACCTGGATGTGCTCGATGCCATGGACAGCGGCCTGGCTCGCATCGGCCGCCCGCTGTTGCGCTGGCTGCACTGGCTCAACCGCAACAGTCGACGGGGTTCGCGGCGCAATATCATTGCCCATTACGACTTGGGCAATGCTCTGTTCGAGCGCCTGCTCGACCCCACCATGATGTATTCAGCCGCCCTGTTCGAAAGCCCCGAACAAAGTCTGGAAGAGGCCCAGCTCAACAAGCTCGCCCGTATCTGCCGCAAACTCGACCTGCGTCCCGGCGACCATTTGCTGGAGATCGGCACGGGTTGGGGCAGCCTCGCCATCTACGCAGCCAGCCATTATGGCTGCAAGGTGACCACGACCACGCTGTCCCTGGAGCAATACACCCACACCTGTCGACGTGTCGAAGAATTGGGCCTGCAACAGCAGGTGCAGGTGTTGCGCAAGGACTACCGTGACTTGCAAGGGCGCTACGACAAGCTGGTGTCCATTGAAATGATCGAAGCCGTCGGGCATCGCTATCTGCCCGAGTACTTCCGGCGCTGCGCCGCGCTGCTCAAGGACGACGGGCTGATGCTGCTGCAATCGATCACCATCCGCGACCAGCGTTATGAGCAGGCCCGACGCTCGGTGGACTTTATCCAGCGCCATGTTTTTCCCGGTGGCGCGTTACCGTCACTGTCGATCCTGCTGAAGACTGCCAGCACCCAGACGCCGCTCAACCTCCTGCATCTCGAGGACTTCGGCGCGCACTACGCCCGTACACTGCGGCACTGGCACGACAACTTTCGCCAATCGCACCAGGCCTTGGCGCAGTTGGGCTACGACGAAACCTTCCAGCGCCTGTGGGAGTTCTACCTGTGTTACTGCGAAGGTGGATTCATCGAGCGTGCCATCGGCGTGGCCCAACTGCTCTTCGCCGGGCCCGGCGCCCGTCGAACCGCCCTGCTGGAGTACCAGGATACGTGATGAGCCGCACCGGCCTGATCGTCAATGCCCTCTGGTTGCAACTGGGTTGGTGGGGCTGTGTGCTCGGGGCACAGGACCCGTGGTGGCTGTTGCTGGTGGTCATCGGATTGCTGGCCCACCTGTGGCTGTGTCCTGCTCCCCGGGCAGAGCTGTTTGCGGTGATGCGTGTCGGGCTCAGTGGCATGCTGCTGGACTGGAGCCTGGGTACGCAGGGCTTGTTCATATTCAAGCAAACCCCGCTGCCGCTCTGGCTGGCGCTGCTCTGGCTGGTGTTTGCCACAGGCCTGCGTCATAGCCTGGCCTGGGCCAGGCGGCCGGTATCGCGTGGTGTGTTGCTGGGCTTGGTCGGTGGTCCGCTGGCCTATTGCGTGGGGGCGCCACTGGCGGGCGTCGCCTTGCCACTGGGGGTCGTTGGCACCGCCCTGTTCCTGGCACCGCTATGGGCGTTATGGCTAACCCTGGCGCTGCGTCTGGCCGAGCCGAACTGAACTGGCCCCAGAACGCCGTCGCTACCAGGGCTCGTCGAGGAAAAGCGGCATGCGCAGCGGCTCGATCGGCCCCTCGCGCTGGCCACACATCTCATCATGGACAACCTGTTGCACCAGCGTGCAGGGCAGCCGCGGGACGAAACGCAGCAGCTCACGCAAATGGGTGGTGGAACGTATATGCAAAGTCTTTCCCGACTCATCGAGCAACGTACGCAGGCCACCGTCCAGTCGGGCGCGCAATACGTAGATGCCACCCTCCAGTGACAACAACTCCAGTTCGCGGACTCGCCCCTCGACAGCCAGCTCCGTGAGCGCCTGCAAGTTCATGGCACGTTTGCGCAATGGGTCAGGCCCAGCATCAACAGCAATGCCATCATAAAATGCCTCACTGCTCATCTCTCCCTTCACTTGAGGTTTTGATTCCAAGCAATTGATTTCTAAGATCAGGCTCTCGAGTTCGAGGATCGAGCCAGATGGCAAAAAATGCCCGGGCGAATAGCGAGTCTGTGACCGCGAGAGACAGTTTTTCACCCACATAGAAACGACAGCCCTGCCCCGGCAGATACAGGCCAGTGATACGACTTCCAGGCTTCACATCAATAAAGGCACGGCGCATTTGCGCGGCCCATTCGTCCCGGCGCTTGGCGTCCAGGGGCGCACCGTTGAGACGCTGCATTTCCTTCAGGCTCGTTTCGACCAAAGACTCTTTGTCGATGGCGCGTCGGTAATTGAGTTCCAGAGCAAACGCTGTTTCCAGGCTTGGCGCAGCGGCCGCACTCCAGAGCCTGGCCTGATAGACGTCGAACCCATACCAGTCGAAATCGGCTTGTCCAACCAGACGCGTGCCTGGCAATACGCCGCGCCAGTCCGACAAGACTTGGGGGCAGTAAAGCGTAAACATGCAAAGCGCTATGGCAATCAGGCTTTTCCTGAGCGCGAACGACCAGGCCATGAAGGCGTTACCCGCTTATCAAGGGAATCCTAATATTTGTACATAATTTTAGTTTTGTACATGTTTTGTGCAGCTACACGCTTTCCGGCACATCAATCTGAAGCGGCACCACCCGCCTCGGCGCCGGGCCTGGCGACGTAGCAGTCGCCGCTTCGACCAGGGCTTCGACGGCCTGTTCGGCCATGGTCACGACAGGATGCGACAGCACCGCCTGGACCAGGCCCGTCTTCAACGCCTCGCGTGTCAACGGCGTCAGGTCGTGGCACACCACCACCGGCAAGCGAATCCGCTGTTCCTGGAGGCTACGCAAGGCCCGCAATACGCCGGCGACGCCACCACCGGCCACATAAAGCCCCACCAGGTCAGGCTCTGCGCTGAGCAAGTCCAACGTGTTGCCATACGCGAACTCATCGTCCTCCAGCGTCAGGCGCGATGCGAGCAGCTCCCATTCGCTGGAGTGCTCGGCCAGATAACTGCGAAAGCTCAGCTCACACAATTCCTGGCACTGGAAACGCTGGCTGCTGAGCATGACAGCCGCCGCCCCGGGTTGCCTCGCCAGACGGCTGATGAACCAGCCTGCCGTGCGGCCCGTGAGTCGATTGTCCAACCCGACATACCCCGTGCCGCTGGCGCTGGACAGCTCCGACAGCAGCGCCACCACCGAAACACCCGTCTCGCGCAATTGCGCAACCGCCTCCCGGACCCGGGGATGATCCACCGCCACCACGCCCAGCCCGTCCACTTGATCGCGCAGGGCCAGGATGCGTTGCGCCACGATGACCGGGTCGAGGTCGTCCAAGTAGCCGATGACCACGCGAATCCGTGCTCGCGTGCAGGTCGCGGCAGCGTTCGACAACGCGTGGGCAAGCCCCTGGTAGAAAGGCACACCACTTTTCTGCAACAGGAAGCCAAGCCGCAAGGTCGGGCGGTCGTTGAGCACCCGCTGTTCGATAACGCCCTTGGCATGGAACCCCAACCGCGCGGCCGCCGCGGCAATGCGTTGGGCGGTGTCGGCGCGCACATCGGCGCGCAGGTTCAGCACCCGATCGACAGTAGACAGGCTGACTCCGGCTTCCCGGGCGACATCGGCCATGGTAGGGCGAAGCATTCGGCGTGGCTTTTCTGACATGTTTTGACACCTCTGCCGGGCATCATGAGGGGTTTTGACAGATTAAGCCAACGCCCCATAGCCCCCTCCCCGGCAACGCAATAGCATCAGGTCCGCCCATAACAATAAACACAGCCGGAGTACTTCCATGGCCATTCACATCTGTACAGCGCCCTGCTGTTGGGGCGTCGACGACGTCAAGAACCCGTTCCTGCCACCGTGGCGCCGGGTGCTTGGCGAAGCCGCCGAGGCTGGCTATCGCGGCATCGAGCTGGGGCCTTATGGTTACCTGCCGCTGGATGGAACCCTTGTTCAGGCCTTGTCTGAACACGATCTCCAGATCGTCGCCGGGACGATTTTCGACGACTTGGTCAACCCCGCCAACCTGCCTGAATTGCTGCGCCAGACTCACGACATCTGCGCCCTGCTCAAACAACTGCCGCCCATGGCGCAGCAAGCCGGCCAGCGCCATGCCGGGCCGTATCTGGTAATCATCGACTGGGGCCACGAGGTGCGCGACTACGCCGCCGGTCACTCGGACCGCGCCCCGCGCCTGGACGATGCTCGCTGGAACACGATGATGGCGCACATCCGCGCCATCGCTGACATCGCCTGGCATCAATACGGCATCCGCGCCGTCATCCATCCCCACGCCGGTGGCTACATCGAGTTCGCCGATGAGTTGGCGCGCCTGGTGGACGACATTCCCGATGAAGTCGCCGGGCTGTGCCTGGACACCGGGCATCTCTATTACGCAGGCATGGACCCAGTCGCGTCGCTGCGCACCTACGCCCATCGCCTGGACTACCTGCACTTCAAGGACATCGACCCGGTGGTGCTCGACCAGGTGCTGAACGAACACATCCGCTTCTTCGCCGCCTGCGCCCGCGGCGTGATGTGCCCCATCGGGCGTGGCGTCATCGATTACCCGGCGCTGCACAGCCTCGTGCATGAATTGGGTTATGTGGGCTGCATCACCGTCGAACAGGAGCGCGACCCACGCAACGCCGGGAGCAGCCTCGACGACGTGGCCGCCAGCCGCGCCTACCTGGCCCGCATCGGTTTCTGATCACACAAGGACAACGTCATGATCAACGGCAGCAAAACAATCACACGGCCCATACGTTGGGCCATGGTCGGTGGCGGCGAGCACAGCCAGATCGGCTACATCCACCGCTCGGCCGCCCTGCGCGACCGGAATTTCGAACTGGTTGCCGCGGCGCTGGATATCGACCCTGCACGCGGCCGGGCCTTTGGCGAGCAACTGGGTATCGACCCCCAGCGCTGCTATTCGGACTACCTCAGCCTGTTCGAGCTGGAAGCACAACGCCTTGATGGGATTGAAGCGGTGTCGATCGCCACGCCCAACGGCACCCACTACGCCATCACCCGCGCGGCCTTGGAAGCCGGGCTGCACGTGATCTGCGAAAAGCCGCTGTGCTTTACCCTCGAACAGGCCGAGGCACTGCGCAGCCTGGCGCACGCCAAGGGACGCATCGTGGGCTTGACCTACGGCTATGCCGGGCACCAGTTGATCGAACAGGCCCGGGCGATGATCGCGGCACAGGCACTGGGCGAGATCCGCATGGTGCACATGCAGTTTGCCCATGGTTTTCACAGCGCACCGGTGGAGGCGCAGAACCAGGCTACCCAATGGCGCGTCGACCCGCGCCAGGCCGGGCCCAGCTACGTGCTGGGGGATGTCGGCACGCACCCGTTGTATTTGTCCAAGGTGATGCTGCCCGATCTCAAGATCAAACGCTTGATGTGCAGCCGACAGAGCTTCGTCGCCAGCCGCGCCCCGTTGGAAGACAACGCCTACACCTTGATGGAATACGAAGGCGGCGCCATGGGCATGGTCTGGTCCAGCGCCGTGAATGCCGGGTCCATGCACGGGCAGAAAATCCGCGTGATCGGCTCCCGGGCCAGCCTTGAATGGTGGGACGAGCGGCCCAACCAACTGAGCTTCGAGATCCAGGGCCAGCCGGCGCAGACCCTGGAACGCGGCATGGGCTACCTGCACGCCGACGCGCTGGAGGACGACCGCATCGGTGGCGGCCACCCCGAAGGGCTGTTCGAAGCCTGGTCCAATCTCTATCGCCGCTTCGCCCTGGCCATGGATGCGGCGAACCGTGGCGACAACGAGGCGCTGGCCACCCTGCGCTACCCCGACATCGACGCCGGCGTGGAAGGTGTGCGCTGGGTCGAACGCTGTGTGGAGTCAGCCAACCAGGATTCAAGCTGGGTCGGCTATTGACCCCTGTGGCGAGGGGATTTAGCGAAACGTCGCACCGCCCCGCTGGGGCGCGAAGCGGCCCCCGACATTCCATCCTGATACACCGTAGTAGCAGATCCATTTGGGACCGCTTCGCGCCCCAGCGGGGATAAATCCCCTCGCCACAGGTAATGAGCATTGCCTAAGGAGAACAACAATGAAAATCGCCCTCGACCCCTACATGCATCGCCACCTGAGCCTGCCGGACCTGTGCCGCAAGACCGCCGAACTTGGCTACCAGTACCTGGAGCTGTCGCCACGGGAAGACTTCCTGCCCTGGTGGGTCCGCCCTCGCGCCCACAAGGAACGTATCGCCGAGTTCAAGAAAGCCCTGCGCGACCACGATCTGCAATTGGCCTCGCTGCTGCCGATGTATCGTTGGGCCAGCCCCCACGAAGACGAACGCCGGGCAGCGGTGAACTACTGGAAGGAGGCCATCCAGATCGCCGTGGAAATGGGTTGCACCACCATGAACTCGGAGTTTGGCCGCGGGCCGTCGCCTGATCGTGGGCATAAAGTCAGTTGCTGCGGCGGCCTGCACAGCCATGAGTCGAGCGAAGCAGCCTGGTGGCGCTCGATGGAGGAACTGGTGCCGATCCTGGAAAGCGAGGGGGTCACGCTGAACGTCGAACCTCACCCCGAAGACTGGTGCGAAACCCTGAACCCGGCCCTCGACATGCTCAAGACCCTCGGCTCGGACAACGTCAAGTTCCTCTATTGCACGCCGCATACCTTCTATTTCGGCGATGACATGAAAGCCATGATCGCCGAAGCCGGATCGATGATCGCCCATGTCCACATCGCCGACACCTACAACCACAAGGCCTCGTCCGGCCTGCGCTACATCGTCAACCCGCCCGGCGCCAAGGTCACCGTCCACCAGCACATGGACATGCACCAGGGCGAGATCGACTGGGACCTGTTCTTCAGCGAGCTGGCCAAGACCGGCTTCGACGGTATCGTCACCGCTTGCGTGTTCGGCTGGGAAGAACGGGCGGATGAATCCGGACGCTTCATGCGCAAGGAAATCCAGTCCTACGTCGACAAGTACTTCAAGTAAGCATGTTCATTCCAGCAACCGGACTAGCCGCGGCTCGATCGCACTAGCACTCACCTCGACCAACGCCAGCGTCACCGGCAGCGTGAACCGCCGCCGGCCGGCGCTGCCGGGGTTCAGGTACAGCCGCTCGCCACGCCATTCGATGCCCGGCTTGTGGGAATGGCCGCTGATCACCCATTTCACGTCCGGATCGAGTGAATCCTGTACGTCGGCGATGTCGTGGACCAGCAAGACCTGCCATCCACACAGGTCGAACTGCAGGCGATCGGCAAGCGGTCCAGCCCAATCGCCCCCCAGGTCGTTATTGCCGCGCACCACATGCAATGGCGCGATCGACGCCAGTTGATCCAGGATCCCGGGGCTGCCGATGTCACCGGCATGGATGATCCGCTCACACCCCTCCAATGCTGCCAGCGCTTGCGGGCGAAGCAGACCGTGGGTGTCGGAAATGACGCCAACCTTCATGAAATATTTCTCCCAAATCGTGTGTCGCCGGTTGTACCTGCCTCGTCGAAGCGAGCTAACGTGCTGGAATCGAATAAGATAGGCTGCGCATCAATAGCGCGCAGACCTGTCGTAAAAGGAAATGTTGATGCTCGGACGCAAACGGCCAGAGCCAAAGATTGAAAACACTGATGAGGCCTTTTCTCCCCAGAGCACACGGGCTGGAGCAGCATTGCGACTGACCGTGAGTTTCATGCTGGTGGTCATCATCGCGTTTCTGGCCGTCGAAGGCTGGCGCACCTGGCGCGATTACCGTGCCGCTTTTGCGTCTGCCCGCGATTCGGTGACGAACCTGGCACGGGCGACGGCCCAGCACGCCGAAGATACCATTCGACAAGTGGATGTGGTCACCGCCGCCCTCAGTGAACGGGTGGAGGGCGATGGCCTGCAGAACATGGACGTCCCGCGCATCCATAAGCTATTGGTGCAACAGGCCGCCATCATGCCGCAACTGCATGGGTTGTTTATCTATGGCCCGGACGGCCAATGGCTGGTGACGGACAAGGAAGTGATCCCGGAAATGGCGAACAACGCCGACCGTGACTACTTCCAATACCACCGCACCCACGAGGATCGAGGCGTGCGCATCGGTGACGTCGTCAAGAGCCGCTCCACCAACGACCTGATCATTCCCATTTCCCGCCGCCTGAACAACCCCGATGGCTCGTTTGCCGGCGTATTGCTGGGGACCGTGAAGGTCAGCTATTTCGTCGACTACTACGGCGACTTCAAAATCGATGGCAAAGGCGCGCTGGTCCTGGCCAAGCGCAACGGAACAATCCTGGTCCGACGGCCCTTCGTCGCGTCGGTAATTGGCAAGAGTCTCGTGAACAGCGTGATCTTCAGGGAACACTTGCCCACTTCCAACCAGGGCATCGCCGAAGCCAGGGCCGTCGTCGACGACACCGAGCGCCTGTACGGCTACCGGGCCCTGACCACTTACCCGCTGGTGGTGGAAGCCGGCTTGTCCCGCGAATCGATCATCGCGCCCTGGCGCCGCGACCTGTTCAAGACCGGTCTGGTGCTGATTTTCCTGATCGCGATACTGGTGGGTTTCGGGCTCATCGTGTTGAGCCAGCTGCGCTACCGGATGACGATGGAGAAACAGATTCGCACTGCGCACCAGGCCATGCGCGACATGGCGCTGACCGACAGCCTGACCGGGCTGGGCAACCGCAGGCGGCTGGATATTGCCCTGGCCGATGAAATCCGCCTGGCCAGGCGCCAGGGTTCGTCCCTGGCCCTGATCATGCTCGACGTCGATTACTTCAAGCGTTTCAACGACAGATACGGCCATGCCGCTGGCGACGATTGCCTACGGGCGATTGCCGCCGCGCTCGGGCAGACCATCAAAAGGCCGGGTGACCTGGCGGTCCGCTACGGCGGTGAAGAGTTCACCGTGCTGCTGCCCAACACCGACAGCGCCGGTGCCGCCAAGGTCACGCAGCAAATCCTCGAAGCCGTCAGGGCCTTGAACATTGAACATGGCGACCATCCCTTGGGCATTGTGACCATCAGCGCCGGTGTCACCACCTGCCAGCCGAGCGGAGAGGACGTCACCCCGGCCATGCTGATCAGGGCCGCCGATGCCTTCTTGTACCTGGCCAAGAACACAGGGCGAAACCGTTGGTGCAGCGCCAGCTCGACACCGGAGTGAACCCGGCGGGAGCGCCGCGCATCGGTCAGGATCGTGCAAACCCAAGTCCACAGGTGCCTGTAAGGCGCCTGGCGGCTACAATGCGCGCTTCGACCGTGACCAGCCTGACTAAAAAAATGTCCTTGCCCAAACATCATCTGGAATTGCTCAGCCCCGCCCGCGACGTGACCATCGCCCGCGAGGCCATTCTGCATGGCGCCGACGCCGTGTACATCGGTGGCCCGAGTTTCGGCGCGCGTCACAACGCCTGCAACGAGGTGGGCGATATTGCCCGGCTGGTGGAGTTCGCCCACCGCTACCACGCCCGTGTGTTCACGACCATCAACACCATCCTGCACGACAACGAGCTGGAGCCGGCCCGCCAACTGATCCACCAGTTATACGATGCGGGTGTCGATGCGTTGATCGTCCAGGACCTGGGGGTGATGGAGCTGGATATCCCGCCCATCGAGCTGCACGCCAGCACCCAGACCGACATCCGCACCCTGGCCCGGGCAAAATTCCTCGACCAGGCCGGTTTCTCGCAACTGGTCCTGGCCCGTGAGCTGAACCTGCAGGAAATCCGCGCCATCGCCGACGAGACCGACGCGGCCATCGAGTTCTTCATCCACGGCGCGCTGTGCGTGGCGTTTTCCGGCCAGTGCAACATCTCCCACGCCCAGAACGGCCGCAGCGCCAACCGTGGCGACTGTTCCCAGGCCTGTCGCCTGCCCTACACCCTCAAGGACGACCAAGGCCGGGTGGTCGCCTACGAAAAACACCTGCTGTCGATGAAAGACAACAACCAGAGCGCCAACATCCGCGCCCTGGTCGAAGCCGGCGTGCGTTCATTCAAGATCGAAGGCCGCTACAAGGACATGGGCTATGTGAAGAACATCACCGCCTATTACCGCCAGCGCCTGGACGATGTCCTCGAAGACCGTCCGGACCTGGCCCGCGCGTCCAGCGGCCGCACCGCGCACTTCTTCGTCCCCGACCCGGACAAGACCTTCCACCGTGGCAGCACCGACTATTTCGTCAGCGAACGCAAGATCGACATCGGCGCCTTCGATTCGCCGACCTTTACCGGCGTGCCGGTGGGCGTGGTGGAAAAAGTCGGCAAGCGCGACCTGCAAGTGGTGACCTTCGACCCGCTGTCCAACGGCGACGGCCTCAATGTGCTGGTCAAGCGCGAAGTCGTCGGTTTCCGCGCCAACATCGCTGAGCCCAAGGGTGAGTTCGAAGAGGATGGCCAGAAGCGTTACCGCTACCGCGTCGAGCCCAACGAAATGCCGGCCGGCATGTACCAGTTGCGCCCCAACCACCCGTTGAGCCGCAACCTGGACCACAACTGGCAGCAAGCGTTGCTCAAGACCTCCTCCGAACGCCGCGTGGGCCTGGCCTGGGTTGCACGCCTGCGTGAAGCGCGCCTGGAACTGACCGCCACCAGCGAGGAAGGCATCAGCGCCAGCGTCGCCCTGGATGGGCCGTTTGGCGTGGCCAACAAGCCGGAACAGGCCCTGGAGCAGTTGCACGACCTGCTCGGCCAACTGGGCACCACCGAATACCACGCCACCGCGATCGAGCTGGATGCGCCCCAGGCGTTCTTCATCCCCAACTCGCAGCTCAAGGCCTTGCGCCGCGAAGCCATCGAGGCCCTGACCGCCGCCCGCATCGAAGCCCACCCACGCGGTGGCCGCAAGGCCGAGACCAGCCCGCCGCCGGTGTACCCGGAGTCGCACCTGTCGTTCCTGGCCAACGTCTACAACCAGAAGGCCCGGGACTTCTATCATCGTCACGGCGTCAAGCTGATCGACGCGGCGTTCGAGGCCCACGAGGAAACCGGTGAAGTGCCGGTGATGATCACCAAGCACTGCCTGCGCTTCTCGTTCAACCTCTGCCCCAAGCAGGCCAAGGGCGTCACCGGCGTACGCACCAAGGTGGCACCGATGCAGCTGATACACGGTGATGAAGTGCTGACGCTGAAGTTCGACTGCAAACCCTGCGAAATGCATGTGGTCGGCAAGATCAAGGGGCACATCCTCGACCTGCCATTGCCCGGCAGCACCGCGCAACCCGTGGTCGGCCATATCAGCCCTGAAGACCTGCTCAAGACGATCCCCCGCGCACCGCATTAAACCAATACCCACCCGCTTCCCCTGTGGGAGTGGGTGTTAACAAAACTGGCATCCACCACAGATCCCCTGTGGGAGCGGGCTTGCTCGCGAAGGCGGCATAACAGTCGACGATGATGTTGAATGTGCTGGCCTCTTCGCGAGCAAGCCCGCTCCCACACTGAATGTTGGGTGATTGGAATGGATTTTTCATTTCTGCGCCGTTTTTGCCTCACTGTGCGACAAATTCCCCTCGCCAGACTCCCCTGCCCCACAATCGCCTGTTAGGTTGTAAAGGTTTGTGTCATCAAATCAGACACTTCCCTCCTACCGCCTGCAAAGGAATGCCCAGCAATGGACTTCTCGCTCAAACACCTGGCCGTGGCCACCCTGCTGTTGTCCAGCCTCGCTTCGATCACCACACCAGCCTTCGCCAACATCACCGCCCAACAGGGCGCAGCCATCGTCAAAACCTTCTCCGACACCTCAGTCACCGATTTCAGACAATTCCTGGCCGATGTGGCCAAGAGCGACCTGGGCAAAACCGCCAACCTCGGCCCGGCCATCAGCGCGTTCCAAGGCAACAAAACCCTTTCGACTGAACAGCAGAATGAAATCCATCGCCTGCTGGGCCTCTATGCCCGAGTGAAATACGGCCAGGCGGCCACCGAGACACTGAAGGAACTGGTCGCCATCCCGACCTTTCGCAAGGACGGCGTTGCCCAGCACGAGAACCCGGAATTCCTCAAGATCGCCGACAAGATCAAAAGCCTGGCCGAGGCGTTCAACCTCAACTTCCGCAATGTCGACAACCGCGTCTATGAGATTTCCCTCCAAGGCAGCGGCGACGAAGTCGTCGGCATTCACGCCCATGCCGATGTGGTGCCGGTAACGCCGGAAAACTGGGTGTTGAAAGATGGCACCCGCCTCGACCCGTTCAAGGTCACCCTGGTGGGCGACCGCATGTATGGCCGCGGTACCGAGGACGACAAGAACGGCATCGTGGTCGCGCTCTATGCCATGAAGATCATCAAGGAAGAGAAACTGCCGCTGGCGCGCAACTTCAAGCTGCTGGTCGACACCACCGAGGAAACCACCGGCGACGCCATCCCCTATTATTTCGAACGCAACCCGACGCCCAACTACAACCTGGCACTGGACGGCGGCTACCCCGTGGTGATTGCCGAGAAAGGCTATGGCACCGTCATGGCCAATTTCCCGCGCCGCGCGGCACAGGGCAAGGGCGCGGAAATAACGGCGCTCACCGGTGGCATGGCGACCAACCAGATCCCGTCGACGTCGGTGGCGACCTTTGTCACCGACAAGCCCACCGAACTGGCCGCCAACCTACTCAAGGCCGGTACAGCCTATGCCAAGGCCAATGGCGGCGACTTTGAGGCAAAAAGCGAAGTGGCCGACAACACGGTCAAGCTGACCTTCACTGGCGTCTCGGCCCACTCCTCCGAGCCCGAGTCAGGCGTCAACCCGGTCTCCAGGATGCTGGTGTTCATCAACGGCCTCGACGGCAAAGTCGCGCTCAAGCACAACCACATCACCGACGCCGCGCGCTACGCCACCGACAACTGGGGCCTGGATTACCTGGGCAAAAAATTGGGCATCGGCTTTTCCGACGCGTTCATGGGGCCGCTGACCGCCACGCTGACCTACGTCGGGATGGATGACAAGACCTTCAAGCTGGCGGTCAACCTGCGGGTTCCGGTTGGCAAGCCGACCGAGGCACTGAAGACTGAGATCACCGACAAGCTGTCTGCCTGGACCAAGACATCCCAGGTCGCCGTCGCCTTCGACGCCTCCATTGACGAGCCGATGTACCGCAACCCCGAAGGCGAATGGGTCAAGGCGCTGCTGGCCGTCGCCACGGAGAACCTGGGCATGGAACACAAATACGGCACCTCTGCCGGCGCCACTTCGGTTCATGACTTGCCCAATGGCGTGCAGTTCGGCCTGGCCATGCCCGACGTCAAGTACACCGGTCACAACGACAACGAGTTCAAGACGGTCGAGCAGTTCCTGTTGGACTTGCAGATCGTGACCGAGATGATGGGGCGGATCGGGCAGTTGCCGAAGCTCTAAGGCGCGTGTGATCCATTGTGGCGAGGGAGCTTGCTCCCGCTCGGTTCTGTAGGAGCTGGCGAAGCCTGCGATCTTTTGATCTTTCTCTTGAGATTCAAGTGTTTTTGGGAAGATCGCAGCCTCGTTGCACTCGACAGCTCCTACACCTTCACGTGAGTGGCGCTTGGATCGATGACCTTGGCGGTAATGTCGACCAGCTCCAACCCCCAATCCCCATGCAGGTACCAATCGTCCCCGATCATCTCGGCCGGGTGCATCGTTCGATCGGCACCGTTGCCGCAGGCCAGCGCACTGGTCGGACAGTAACGATCACAGCCCCAACAGATGCGCTCGGGATGTTTGGGACTGATGGGAAAGGGCTTTGCCATGACGACCCCGCATAACCGATGGGTGTACCCGTACCCTACCCCGTCGAGGCACGACCTCCCTTGATCCTGATCAAGAACAGCCGCGCAGCAGCGAATAGGCGTTCGCCGATCAAGAATTCGCGCTAAAAATTGACAAGAATCATTATTATTCGCAGCAAAGCTTCCTAGACTCGGCGCCATCATTTAGCCAACCAGGAAGTCATCATGCGCACACTTGCCACTCTACCTCTGGCCCTGCTGTTTCTCGCACCACTGGCCCAGGCCAAGGAATACCCCATCGGCGAACCGCAACTGTGCCCAGGGCTGGAAGTCGGTGCGGTGTACCTGCAACCGATTGAAATGGCACCGGCCGGGATGATGCGGGCCACGGCCGATTCCGACGTGCACCTGGAAGCCGACATCCGCGCCACGGCGGACAACCAGCAGGGTTTCCAGGAAGGCAGCTTCGTTCCCTATCTCAATGTGTCGTTCCAACTGAAGAAACAAGGCAACGACACCGCACTCAAGGGCGACTTCCACGCCATGGTCGCCAACGACGGGCCGCACTATGGCGACAACGTCAAGCTGCTCGGCCCAGGCAAATATCAACTGACGTTCACCGTCCTGCCACCCGGCGGCCATGGCTCCCTCGGTCGTCATACCGACAAGGAAACCGGCGTGGCGCCGTGGTTCGAGCGCTGTGAATTGCACTACGAATTCGTCTACGCCGGGATCGGGAAAAAAGGCGGGTACTGAACATGAATCGCCGATTCTGGCCGTCATACCTGGCCTGGCTGATGCTGGCCGGTCTGCTGCAACCGTCAATCGCCCAGGCTGAACTGCCGACCTACGAGCTGAGCATGCGCGACGGGCATTTCACCCCGTCGCAACTGGAAGTGCCAGCCGGGCAACGCTTCAAGATCGTGCTGAAAAACATCGGCCAGGGCCCGGCGGAGTTCGAAAGCACGCCTTTGCGCGTGGAGAAAGTGCTCTCGCCCGGTGTCACGACCTTCGTGGTCATCCACCCGCTGCGTCCCGGGCGCTATCCGTTTTTCGACGAATTCAATCCGCAACTGCCCGAGGGCGGGATTCTCGCCCAGTAATCGGCCAGCAGGAGGCGTTTGCATGACTCAATCGATGTTTATTGTCTGGCGCGAAAGCGTCGAGGCGTTGTTGGTGATCGGGATTCTCCAGGCCTGGGTCAGCCGGCAACAACAGGCCAGCCAACTGCTGCGCTATGTATGGGCTGGCGCAGCGTTGGGCTTGTTGCTTTCCGGTGTGCTCGCCGGCCTGATCCTGCTGGCCGGCGAGGCCATGAGCGGGACGGCCAATGAATGGTTCCAGGCGTCGTTGGCACTGGTCGCCAGCCTGCTGATCGTGCAGATGGTCGGCTGGATGCACCGAAACGCAAGGACGCTCAAGCATGACCTGACACGCCACGCCGACCAGCGCCTGAGCCGCCAGGGCGGCCTGGGGCTGTTGGTGCTGGCGTTGCTGGCGGTCAGCCGCGAAGGCAGTGAAACCGTGGTGTTCCTGTATGGCGCCGGTGCGCGTCTGCAAGGGCCGCAACTGGGCTTGTTCGCCGTGGGTGCGCTGGCCGGGCTGGTGCTATCGCTGCTGACCGTCTCCTTGCTGCACAGTAGCCGCCGGTTCATCTCATGGCCGCGTTTCTTTGCCATCAGCGAAGCGATCCTGCTGCTGTTGGGGGCGGCGCTGTTGGTCAGCGGTATCGAGCGGGTCGGCGGGCAACTGCTCGCGATGGATTGGCCTGAGGCGGTGTATCGCGGCATTGGCGACGCGCTGTGGGACAGCAGCGCAATACTCGACGACGGCCACGGTTTGGGCGGGTTCCTGGCGGACTTCACCGGGTATCGGGCCAGCCCGAGTGCGATGACGCTGCTGGTGTGGCTGGGCTATTGGGGCGTCGTCGCGGGCTGGCTGTGGCCGCGCAAGGCGGAAAACCTGCCATGCCCGACCTGAACCCCTGGCTTCAACGCCTGGGCGACGGCATGCGGCGCCACGGTGCAACCATTCGTGCCGTGCAATGGGCGGTGGTGCTGTTCTACGCGGTGCTGCTGGTGGTGCCGGCCCTGCTGCCATTGCCCAGCGGCCAGGCACGCCTGTTCGACAATCTCACGTTGCTGGCGCAGTTTCTGTTCTGGGGCCTGTGGTGGCCGTTCGTGTTGCTCTCGATCGTGTTGTTCGGGCGGCTCTGGTGTGGCGTGCTGTGCCCGGAAGGCGCCTTGAGCGAATGGGCCAGCCAGTACGGCAAGGGTCTCGGGGTGCCGCGCGGATTGCGCTGGGCTGGCTGGCCGACCTTGGCGTTCTGCCTGACCACCCTCTACGGTCAACTGATCAGCGTCTACGACTACGCCCAGGCGGCGTTGCTGATTCTGGGCGGCTCGACCGTCGCCGCGGTGATCGTCGGCCTGTTGTTCGCCCGGGGCAAGCGGGTGTGGTGCCGTTACCTGTGCCCGGTCAGCGGCGTCTTCTCCCTGCTTGCTCGCTTGGCGCCGGTGCACTTTCAGGTGGACGAACAACGCTGGCTGGAAAACCCGGCACCGCGTCGCCCTCCTCCCAACTGCGCGCCCTTGCTGGACATCCGCCGTATGCGCGGCGCCGCCGATTGCCACGCCTGTGGTCGCTGCAGCGGCCAGCGCGATGCGGTACGGCTGATTGCCCGCTCCAGCAGCGAGGAAATCCTGCACTCGACGGCTGACGCCCTCTCGCCCTGGGATGTTCGCTTGCTGTTGTTCGGTGTCATCGGCCTGGCCATGGGCGCCTTCCAGTGGACCGTCAGCCCGTGGTTCATCGACCTCAAGCAGAGCCTGGCCCAATGGCTGGTCAGTCATGATTGGCTCTGGGCACTCCAGGACAATGCGCCCTGGTGGCTGTTGACGCACTATCCGCAACTCAATGACAGTTTCAGTTGGCTCGATGGTTTTTGCATCGTCGCGTACCTGGGCATGAGTGCGCTGCTGATCGGCACTTCGCTGATGCTGCTGATGCGCCTGGCGGCACGCCTCTCGGGGGATAGCGCACAATATTGGCCCTTAGCCATCACCCTGACGCCCCTTGGCGGTGCAGGGTTGTTCCTCGGTTTGTCGGCCACCACGGTCAAACTGTTGCGCTATGAAGGACTGCTGCTGGAATGGGTCCAACCGGCTCGGGCCGTGTTGCTGATAGCGGCGATAGCCTGGAGTTTATGGCTGGGCTGGAAACGCCTGCAGCAAACAGAGGTATCACCGATCCAGCGATTGCCGGCCATGTCATGCCTGGTCTTGGCCAGCAGCTTGGTGGGTTATGGCTGGTGGTTGCAATTCTGGGGATGGTGAGCAAGGGATTGCGGGTGTTCACAGCATCCGGATTCGACACAAACCCCTTGTGGGAGCGAGCCTGCTCGCGAAGATGTCGGCACATCCAACATCACCACAAGCTGACCCAGCGCTATCGCGAGCAGGCTCGCTCCCACAGGGGGGCCCGGGTTTTCACAGCATCTGGATTCGACACAAAATTCTTGTGGGAGCGGGCTTGCTCGCGAAGGGGTCGGAACAGCCAACATCATCGCAGACTGATCCGCCGCTATCGCGAGCAGGGGGTTGCGGATACTCACTGCATATGGATTCGACACAAAATCCTTGTGGGAGCGAGCCTGCTCGCGATGACGTCAGCAGCATCAGCATCGATGCAAGCTGACCCTCCGCTTTCGCGAGCAAGCCCGCTCCCACAGGGGGTCGGGTGACTACGACTTCGGCGGGCATCTCGCCCCGCAATAAACTATCTAGACCTTGAACCGCGCCACCGTCTCGTGCAGTGAGCCGGCCATCTGCGCCAGGTCCTGGCCCGCCGTATCGGTATGTCGGGCGCCCAGCATGACCTGTTCGGAGAGGTTGCGGATACCCACCAGGTTACGGTCCACCTCTCGCGCCACCAGGGCCTGCTGTTCCGTGGCGCTGGCGATCATCAGGTTGCGCTCGTTGATCTGCGAGATCGAGCGGGCGATTTCGTCCAGGGCATCGCCGGAGCGCTGGGCCACTAGCAGCGTGGCTTGCACCAGTTCGCTGTTGTTCTGCATGGAGCTCACTGCGTGCCCGCTGTCCAGGCGGATGTTACCGATCATGCCCTCGATTTCCCGAGTCGAATCCTGGGTCCGATGAGCCAGCGCCCGGACTTCATCAGCGACCACCGCAAAGCCACGCCCGGCATCGCCGGCGCGGGCCGCTTCGATGGCGGCGTTCAGTGCCAGAAGATTGGTCTGATCGGCAATGCTGCGGATCACATCCAGCACCGAGCTGATGTCCTGGACCCGTCCGGCCAATTGTTGGATTCGCCCGGAACTGTCCGTCACACCTTCGGCCAGCGCGGTAATGGAAGCCACCGTTTCCTGGACCTGTTCACGCCCGCGCTGGGCCGTTTGCTCGGACACTCGCGAGGCTTCGCTGGTGCTCACCGCATTGCGCGCCACTTCATCCACCGCGGCAGTCATCTGGTTCACGGCCGCGGCCGCCTGTTCGATTTCATGCCCTTGCAACTGCAAGGTGCTGCTGGTCTGGCTGCTCACCGCGCTCAGTTCTTCGGAGGAACTGGCCACCCGATCCACCGAGGCCGCAATGTGCCGGACCATGCTGTTGAGGCTCTGCTGCATGTCGTGCATGTTGCTCATCACGCTGTCATTGGCGCCGACGCCCACGGGCACGCGGATCGTCAGGTCGCCCTGGGCGATGAGGTTAAGCACCCGCGCCGCGTCATTGGGCTCACCGCCCAGGGGGCGGGTCACGCTGCGGATCACCAGGACCGCCACGGTCGTCACCAGTGCCAGGCAAGCCAGCACCAACGCCAGCATGTTGCGCCGCGCATCGTTGTAACGTGCCTGGGCCTGGTGCTCACGCTCGACGAAGACCTTGCCCTGCATCGCCATGATCCCTTCGAGACTCTTGTACACCTCGCGCTCCGCCGGAATCACCCCTTGCTTGAGCTGCGTCATCGCCTCCTCCGTCGCGCCCTGGCGGATCAACGCCTGCACCTGGACGAAAGCCGCCACATAGGCCTCGCGACGCTTCTTCAATTCGGCATACGCGGCCTTGCCTTCAGGCTGATCGAACAGCGGCTCAAGCGTGGCGAAAGCCTGGGTAATCCGTTGCCGGGTGGCGTCGATGGATTGCTGGACTTGCGCATTGTTCTTGTCGATCAGCAAGTCTCGGGTGTTCCTGGCGTTATCGCGCACACCCGTGGCGATCACCATGATCGGATCGATCTTCGGCCAATCCTGCCGAACGATCTGCTCGGCCTGGTCGCGCAGCATCGCCAGGTCGTTCAAGGCGTAGAACGTCAAGGCGATCAAGGCCAGCGGCGCGATGGCAAAGCCGATCACGATGCGTTGGGCGGTGGTGAGTCTGGTCATATCAAATGCTCCCTGTTCAACTACCTGCCGGTTGGCAGCGCATTTGAAAACCTTGAAAAAAAGAGGGCCCGGTTGTCCCGGGCCGCTGTCGCTCACGCGTCCCCACGTTCGCTCAACTGCGTAAGACGAACGAAGGAAACAGCTCGCGCATGGCGGCCCATAGTTCGGGCTGCAAAGCATGTGCCGAGACGCTGGAAAGGTGGGGATCGAGCATCCGGGCAGTGCGTACCAGTTGCACGGCGAACCGCGTGACGCCGCGTTCGCTCAAGCGTCGGGCCAGGGTCAGCAACCGCTCGGGGTCGAACAGATGCCAGTGCACCGTCGTGCGGCATTCATAATCCACGCCGCTGGCCAGCAGATGGTCGAGGCTGCGCCAGTTGGCGGCGCCGCTGCCTTCGACCCGGGTCACATCAAGGGCATCTTCAGGCAAGGCCTTGACGTCGAAGCCCACCCAGTCGGCAAGACCGACCACTTTGGCGAAGGCCGCTGGCTTGATGCCAGCGCTGTGCAGGCCGATGCGAAAACCCATCTGCCGCACTTCCTCCATGGCCGGCGCCAGGCCGTCCTGCAAAGTCGGTTCGCCGCCGCTGAAGACCACGGCGTCGAGCAGATCCTGGCGACGTTGCAGGAACGCCAGCACCCGGCACCAATCCACCTCCGCGCTGCCGCGCGGCGGGATCAGTTGCGGGTTATGGCAATAACGACAACGCCAGGCACAGCCCTGGCAAAACAGTACGCACGCCAGTTGGCCCGGATAATCGAGGGTGGTCAGGGGCACCATGCCCCCGACCCGTAGCACTCGACTCATGGACGCCCGGCCGCGCGTTCGGTGAAGTGCACCCGCTCGCGGTGCTCGGACTGCTTGCCCGGGTTGAAGGCCGTTACCGGGCGGTGATAACCCATCACGCGGGTCCAGACTTCGCAACGTTGACGTTGTGCTTGGGGAAGGCTTTGCGATGCATTCATGGGTGAAGCTCCTTGCGGTCGATGGATCGGATCAGTGAACGCTGCCCTGGCGCTGTTGTTGCAGCAGCAAGGCCTCGTCGCATTTCGGGCAAAATTCGTGTTCGCCGGCCAGGTAGCCGTGCACCGGGCAGATGGAAAAGGTCGGCGTGATGGTCAGGTACGGCAGGCGGAAACGTCCCAGGGCCTTGCGCACCAGTTGCTTGCAGGCCTGTGTGGAGGAAATCTGCTCGGCCATGTACAGGTGCAATACGGTGCCGCCGGTGTATTTGCATTGCAGTTCGTCTTGCAGCTCCAGGGCTTCGAACGGATCTTCGGTGAAGCCCACCGGCAGTTGCGATGAGTTGGTGTAGTACGGTGCAACCGGGCTGCCGGCCTGCAAGATATCCGGGTAGCGCTTGAGGTCTTCCTTGGCGAAGCGGTACGTGGTGCCCTCGGCGGGCGTGGCTTCGAGGTTGTAGAGGTGGCCGGTTTCTTCCTGGAATCGCAGCAGCGTGGCCCGCACGTGATCCAACAGTTTCAGGGCGAATTCCCGGCCTTGCTCGGTGTGCAGGCCTTGCTGGTCATCGGTGAAATTGCGCAGCATTTCGTGCAGGCCATTCACGCCGATGGTGGAGAAGTGATTGCGCAAGGTACCCAGGTAGCGCTTGGTGTAAGGGTACAAACCGGCATCCATGTGATGCTGGATGACCTTGCGCTTGACCTCCAGGCTCTCCATCGCCAGTTCCATCAGGGTATCGATGCGTTGCAGCAAGGCGCTGGTGTCGCCCTTGTACAGATAGCCCAGGCGGGCGCAGTTGATCGTCACCACCCCCAGGGAACCGGTCTGCTCCGCCGAGCCGAACAAGCCACCGCCGCGCTTGAGCAACTCGCGCACGTCCAGTTGCAAGCGACAGCACATCGACCGCACCTGATTGGGTTGCATGTCCGAGTTGAGGAAGTTCTGGAAGTACGGCAGGCCGTAGCGGGCGGTCATTTCGAACAGCCGGTCGGCGTTCTCGCTGTCCCACGGGAAGTCATGGGTGATGTTGTAGGTCGGGATCGGGAAGGTGAAGACCCGGCCTTTCGCATCGCCGGCCTGCATCACCTCGATGTAGGCGCGGTTGATCAACTCCATTTCCGCTTGCAGGTCTCCGTAGGCGAACGGCATCTCCTCGCCACCGATCACCGGGATCTGTTCGCGCAGATCCTCCGGGCAGACCCAGTCGAATGTCAGGTTGGTGAACGGCGTTTGCGTGCCCCAGCGCGACGGCACATTGAGGTTGTAGATGAACTCCTGCAACGACTGGCGGACCTCGTCGTAGCTGAGTTGGTCCTTGCGTACATAGGGCGCCAGGTACGTGTCGAACGAGCTGAACGCCTGGGCGCCGGCCCATTCGTTTTGCAGGGTGCCGAGGAAATTCACCATCTGTCCCAAGGCACTGCTCAGATGCTTGGGCGGCCCGGCCTCGACCCGCCCGGGCACGCCGTTGAGGCCTTCGTGCAACAGGGTGCGCAAGGACCAGCCGGCACAGTAGCCAGCGAGCATGTCCAGGTCATGGATATGCAGGTCAGCCTCGCGGTGCGCCTCGCCGATGGCCTGGCTGTAGACTTCGTCGAGCCAGTAGTTGGCGGTGACCTTGCCCGAAACGTTGAGGATCAGCCCGCCGAGGGAATACCCCTGGTTGGCGTTGGCCTGCACGCGCCAGTCTTCGCGATCCAGGTATTCGTTCATCGACGTGGCGACTTCCACCAGTGTGCGACGATCCCGACGCAGGCGTCCGTGTTGCTCGCGATACACGATGTAGGCACGCATGGAGAGAAAGAAACCGGCGTCCATCAACACTCGTTCGACACGGTCCTGGATCTGCTCGACGTTCAACCGCGTCTGCCCTTCCAACCGCGCCAACACCGCCTCCAGCAACGCCTCGGCCTCGGCTTCGGCGTATTCGCCGGTGGCCTTGCCAGCGGCGATCAGCGCCTGGCGGATCTTGTCCGCATCAAAGGCGACCACACTGCCATCGCGCTTGTGCAAGCGGTTACACCCTACTGAGATCAACGTGCTCTGCATTTTGGCTCCAAACACTACATATAGGCTTTTTGATATCTTTAAACACAATATGCAGTAGAGAGTACGGGCAAAAGGCAGGGTTGCAATTGATCGACATCAAGAATCGGCAGCGGCCCACATTCGGGCTCGAAAAGTCATTTTTGCAAGCGCCGCAGATCCCTTGTGGGAGCGGGCTTGCTCGCGATAGCGGTGGGTCAGTTAAATTTGATGTTGACTGGGCCGGTGTCATCGCGAGCAGGCTCGCTCCCACACTGGTTTCCGGCTGACCATTGGATTTGGCTTCACCACAGATCCCCTGTGGGAGCGGGCTTGCTCGCGAAGAGGCCATCACATTCAACATCCATGCAAGCTGCCCCACCGCCTTCGCGAGCAAGCCCGCTCCCACAGGAGTTTCGGGGGGGCTGCAAGATTTGTATCCACCACAAATCCCTTGTGGGACCTGTGTACTGCTCAGCCCCCACTCATGTTCATGAACCGCACAATCTGCACTTCCCCACCCGGATTGAAGTCATGGCGCAGTGGCTTGCCACGCAACGCCTGTTGCACCGCCTGGATCACCGGTTGGTCTTCCAGCGGATAACGCCGCAGCAAGCCGCGCAGGTCGAGGGAGTCCTCTTGTCCCAGGCACAACAGCAAGCGCCCTTCGACGGTCATGCGCACGCGGTTGCAACTGGCGCAGAAGTTGTGGGTGTTGGGCGAAATGAAACCGATCCGGGTATCCGGATGACGCTCCAGGCGCACATAGCGCGCCGGTCCGCCGCTGCTCTCGGCGCTGTCGAGCAGGCGATGATGGCGGGCGATCTCGGCCCGCACCTCATCGCTGGAACAGAACGACTCGCCCCGGGAACGCCCGACCTCCCCCAACGGCATCTCCTCGATAAAACTGATGTCGATACGTTGGTCGATGGCGTACTGCACCAGCGCCGGAACTTCATCAAAGTTGCGTCCCTTCATGACCACGCAGTTGAGCTTGATCCGCTCGAACCCGGCGACCTTCGCCGCTTCGATGCCGGCCAGCACCTGGTCCAGGTTGCCGTTGCGAGTGATCGCCCGAAAACGTTCGCCGTCCAGGCTGTCGAGGCTGATGTTCATGCGCTTGACCCCGGCCTCGACCAGCGGCTGGGCCAATCGTCCCAGCTGCGAGCCGTTGCTGGTCATCACCAGTTCCCGCAGGCCGGGCAATGCCGCGATCTCGCGACACAGCCCGACGATGCCCGGACGGATCAGCGGCTCGCCACCGGTCAGGCGGATTTTCTTCACCCCCAGGCCGACGAACAACCGCGCCAGGCGCTGCAACTCCTCCAAGGTCAACACTTGCTGACGCGGCAGGAACGTCATGTTTTTCGCCATGCAATACACACAACGAAAATCACAACGATCGGTCACCGACATCCGCAAATAATCGATCTGGCGCCCAAATCCGTCCTGCAACACCGCGTTCATGAAGATCTCCCGATTGAGCCCGTGCTCACTGCACCAGCGGCGAGTCGGCACCCTGAAGGTGAATGCCGCGAATATCCGCCGCACCGATCAGGGTTTGCAGGTACTGCACCAGCGCTTTTTGCCACACGCCCTGCTGCAACTGAGTGCGAATCGCCGTCGCTACCGCCTCATACGGCAATGGCTGACCATCGATTCGCTGGTCGATGCTGATCACGTGCCAGCCGTAACGACTTTCCAGCGGTTTACCGGCCAGGCCCGCCGGCAGGGTGAACAACTGGCGCTCCAGTTCAGGCACGGTCTGGCCCTTGCTGATCTGCCCCAGCGAACCGCCCTGCGCCTTGGATGGACACGCCGAATGCGTCAGCGCCAACTCGGCAAAACTGCCCGGGAACTGGTCCAGCCGCTCCAGCAGCAGCTCGGCCTGGACATGGGCCAAGCTGCGCGCCTCGGCATCGTCCGGCGCACATTCGAGCAGGATGTGCCGCACCGCCAGCAACGGCGCGCTGTGAAAGCGCGCCCGGTTGTTTTCGTAGTAACGCAGGCAGGTGGCCTCGTCGCACTGTGGCACCAACACCTCGCGTTCGAGCAACAACCGCGTCGCCGCCTCCTCTTCGTTTTCCCCGGCACCGACCTGCAACGCCAGGCCCAGCTCGGCGATACGCTGCTGGAGCAATTCGCGAATCACCAGCGCCCGAGCGGCCTGGTAGACCGCATCCTCGCGACTGTCAGCCGGGTGATACTGCAGCTCCTGGGCCATCGCCTGCGGGGTGATCGACACCCCGTTGACGCTGATGATCGGCCACTCCTGCTCACTGCTGGCAATCAACTCCGGCGCTTCACTCTCCGCCACCGGCCCGGCCTGGGCCGGCTCGAACTGCACCGCCCCTGCCGGTTCGGCATCGGCCACCGGCGCCATCACCGGTGCCGCTTTTGCCGAAGAACCACAGCCGCCGCTGCCGCCACCACCACCGCCACATCCGCATCCACTCGCCATGATCTTCTCCTCAAAACTTCTGCCGAACGATTTGATAACGACGCCCCAGGTACCAGACCGGCGCACTGACGATGTGGACCAGACGGGTGAACGGGAACAACACGAACAGGGTCAGGCCCAGCACCACGTGGAGCTTGTAGACCAGGCCCACCGGCGCTATCGAGGTCGCGGCTTCAACCGGGCGCAACAGCACGGTGTTCTGCGCCCAGTCGGCCAGCATCACCATCACCGAGCCGTCCATATGGGCGGTCGACGCGACGATGGTCATCAGCCCCAACACCAGTTGCACCAGCAGCACCACCAGCACGAGGATGTCCGAGGCACTGGACGTGGCGCGAACCCGTGGGTCGGTCAGGCGACGGTTGAGCAGCATCACCAGGCCGATCAGGCCCAGCACGCCGAAGAAACCGCCGGAGACCATCGCCAGCAACTGCTTGTTCTCGGTGCTCAGCACATGGTGGTAGATCGCCGCGGGCGTCAGCAGGCCGACGAAGTGCCCGGCCAGCACGAACAGCACGCCAATGTGAAACAGGTTGCTGGCCACGCGCATGCCGCGCTTGTTGAGCATCTGGCTGGAACCGGCCTTCCAGGTGTACTGGGACAGGTCGAACCGCGCCCAGCTACCGATCAGGCAAATCGCCAGGGCGACATAGGGGTAGACCCCGAACAACAACAGATCCCATTTAGACATTGCCCACCTCCCCGGCTGGCGCTGCGGCCCGCCCTTCATGCTGAAAATCCACCCAGTGCAGCGGCACCGCACTTTCGTCCCGCGCCTTGCCCGGCGCGCTTGGCATCGAGCTGCAACGGTCTTGCTGCTCGGCCTTCATGAAATCGACCGCCTCTTCTTCCCAGACCCTGTCCAGGGCTTCGAGGGAGTCATCCCGTGGCTCGGCCTTTACTTGTTCAAGCATCTCGGCCACCGCCACCTGGGGTTCTGCGCCGGATATCTGCAGCAGAGCCCGGAAGCAACTGGCGTAGGCGCTTTCACGCTCTTCCAGGCGCGCCGCGAGCAAGGCCAGCAGGTGGGCTACATCGGCCAGGCCCTCGCGGGCCTCGATGTCTTCGCGGGTGGAAAGAAACTCCAGGTACAACGGGATGTAGTCAGGCAGCTCCTTGACGCCGATGGCGAAACCGGCCTCTTCGTACTGGGCCATCATGTCGACCATCGCCTGGCCGCGGTCACGGGATTCGCCATGGACATGCTCGAACAACAGCAGTGACAGCGAACGACCGCGACCGAACAGCGCACCGTAGTGCTCCTGGCCATCCATCAGGTCCTTGCCGCAGATCACCTCCAGCAACTCGAACAACCCGGAGCGCTGGGCGGGACTGATTTCCCGCGCCTGGAGAATGGCCTGTTCCAGCTCGTCACGACCGGCCACCAGGGTCTCGGTCGGGTAGTCGAGCAGCAACGAAATCACTTTGAGAATGCGCATGCTCATTCCTCCCACAACTGCACGGTTTTGATCACGTCGCGGCGGTTGGCCTTCTTGCCACCGAACATGTTGGTGTCGGAACTGCCACTGCAACCACTGCCAAAGCTGAAGCCGCAACCGGAGCGCTCGGCGAACGCGTCGCTCATGGCGTCTTCGCGGTGGGCGCTTGGCACGACGAAGCGGTCTTCGTAGTTGGCGATGGCCAGGTAGCGGTACATCTCTTCCACCTGGTTCACGCTCAAGCCGACGTCGGCCAGCACTTGCAGGTCCTGCACGCCGTCGACCTGCTCGGAGCGTTTGTAGGCACGCATCGCCAGCAAGCGTTTGAGCGCAAGCTTGACCGGCTTTTCATCGCCGGCGGTGAGCATGTTCGCCAGGTAGCGCAGCGGGATACGCAGGCTGTCGACGTCCGGGATCACCCCGTTCATGCCCACGGTGCCGGCCGTGGCAGCGTTCTGGATCGGCGACAGTGGCGGCACGTACCAGACCATTGGCAAGGTGCGGTATTCCGGGTGCAGCGGCAGTGCGAGTTTCCAGTCCACGGCCATTTTGTAGACCGGCGAGCGTTGCGCCGAGTCGATCACCGACTGCGGTACACCATCGGCCAGGGCCTGGCGAATCACCGCCGGGTCGTTCGGGTCGAGGAAGATCTCCAGTTGTTTCTCGTACAGGTCCTGCTCATTGGCGGTGCTGGCCACTTCGCTGATGCGATCGGCGTCATACAGCAGCACACCGAGGTAACGGATACGTCCAACGCAGGTTTCAGCGCAGACGGTCGGCATCCCGGCTTCGATGCGTGGGTAGCAGAAGATGCATTTTTCCGATTTGCCGCTCTTCCAGTTAAAGTAGATCTTCTTGTACGGGCAGCCGCTGATGCACATGCGCCAGCCACGGCATTTCTCCTGGTCGATCAGGACGATGCCGTCCTCCTCGCGCTTGTAGATCGCACCGCTCGGGCACGACGCCGCGCACGTCGGGTTCAGGCAGTGCTCGCACAGGCGCGGCAGGTACATCATGAAGGTGTTTTCGTACTCGCCGTAGATGTCCGCCTGGATCTTGTCGAAGTTCTTGTCCTTGCGTCGCTTGGCGAATTCAGTGCCGAGGATTTCCTCCCAGTTCGGGCCCCATTCGATTTTCTCCATGCGCTTGCCGGACACCACCGAGCGAGGTCGCGCGGTGGGCTGGTGCTCACCCAGCGGTGCGGTGTGCAGGTGCTGGTAGTCGAAGTCGAACGGCTCGTAGTAATCGTCCAGGCTCGGCAGGTCCGGGTTGGCGAAGATGTTCGCCAGCACGCGGAATTTGCCGCCGATGCGCGGGTTGATCGAACCGTCAGCGTTGCGGATCCAGCCGCCTTTCCACTTGTCCTGGTTTTCCCACTCCTTGGGATAGCCGATGCCAGGCTTGGATTCGACGTTGTTGAACCAGGCGTATTCCATGCCCTCGCGGCTGGTCCAGACGTTCTTGCAGGTAATCGAGCAGGTGTGGCAGCCGATGCATTTGTCCAGGTTCAGGACCATGCCGATTTGTGAGCGAATCTTCATCTCAGTTCTCCTCGATATCAGTCGGCAGTGGACGCGGCAAATCATCGCCACTGGAACCATCGAGCCAATCGACCTTGACCATCTTGCGCACCACGACGAATTCGTCGCGGTTGCAACCGACCGTGCCGTAATAGTTGAAGCCGTAGGCCTGTTGGGCGTAACCGCCAATCATGTGGGTGGGCTTGAGCACCACGCGGGTCACCGAGTTGTGGTGGCCGCCACGGGTCTTGGTGGTTTCCGAACCCGGCACGTTCACGATCCGTTCCTGGGCGTGATACATCATCACCATGCCTTCCTTGACCCGTTGGCTGACCACCGCTCGGGCGGTCAGCGCGCCATTGACGTTGAAGCATTCGATCCAGTCGTTGTCCTCGATACCGGCGCGCTTGGCGTCGATTTCCGAGAGCCAGACAATCGGTCCGCCACGGCTCAAGGTCAGCATCAGCAGGTTGTCGCTGTAGGTGCTGTGGATGCCCCACTTCTGGTGCGGGGTGATCCAGTTCAGGACGATCTCGGTCTCGCCATTGCTGCGTTTGCCCTTCACGCCAGCGATGGTGCGGGTGTTGACCGGTGGCCGGTAGCTCATCAGCTGCTCGCCGAACGCCTGCATCCACGGGTGATCCTGGTAGAACTGCTGGCGACCGGTGATGGTGCGCCATGGGATCGACTCGTGGACGTTGGTGTAGCCGGCGTTGTAGCTCACGTGATCGTCTTCCAGGCCAGACCAGGTCGGACTGGAAATGATCTTGCGTGGCTGGGCCTGGATGTCACGGAAGCGAATCGCCTCGTGCTCCTTGGAGATGGCCAGGTGGCTGTGGTCGATGCCGGTGAATTCCGACAGCGCCGCCCAGGCTTTCAGTGCGACATGGCCGTTGGTTTCCGGCGCCAGGGACAGGATCACTTCGGCAGCGTCGATGGCGCTGTCGATTTTTGGCCGCCCTTGGCTGATACCCGCCTCGACTTCCTTGTGGTTCAGTTCGCCGAGGAATTTAACTTCCGTATCAGTGTTCCAGTTGATGCCCTTGCCGCCGTTGCCGAGTTTTTCCAGCATCGGACCCAGGGAGGTGAACTGCTTGTAGATGTTCGGGTAGTCGCGTTCCACCACGTGCAGGTTCGGCGCGTTCTTGCCCGGGACCGGTGCCACACCGGCGCTTTTCCAGTCGGTGCCGCCGAATGGCTGGGCCAGTTCGCCGACGCTGTCGTGCATCAGCGGTACGGTGACCAGGTCTTTCTCGACACCTAGGTGGCCGACCGACATGGCGGAAAACGCCTTGGCGATGCCCTTGTAGATTTCCCAGTCCGAACGCGATTCCCAGGCCGGATCGATGGCGGCCGACAGTGGGTGAATGAACGGGTGCATGTCCGAGGTGTTCATGTCGTCTTTTTCGTACCAGGTGGCGGTCGGCAAGACGATGTCGGAATACACGCAGGTCGAGGACATGCGGAAGTCCAGGGTGGTCACCAGGTCGAGCTTGCCAATGGCGCCCTCGTCGACCCATTCGGCTTCGGTGGGCTTGCACTCGGTGCCATGGCCGATGTCTTCATTCATCACGCCGTTCTTGGTGCCCAGCAGGTACTTGAGCATGTACTCGTGGCCCTTGCCCGAGGAGCCCAGCAGGTTGGAACGCCAGATGAACATGTTGCGCGGGAAGTTCACCGGGCTGTCCGGCTGCTCGCAGGCAAAACGCAGGGATCCGTCCTGCAGCGACTTGACCACGTAGTCCTTGGGTTCCATGCCCGCGGCGGCGGCGTCGCGGCAGATGTGCAGCGGGTTGGTGTTGAGCTGCGGTGCACTCGGCAACCAGCCGGCCCGTTCGGCGCGGATGTTGTAGTCCAGGGCGTGCTCGGGGAATTGCGATTTGTCGGCCAGGGGCGAGAGCACATCGTGCATGCTCATCTTCTCGTGGCGCCATTGCGAACTATGGCCATAGAAGAAGCTGGTGCCGTTCATTTGCCGTGGCGGACGGTTCCAGTCCAGGCCAAAGGCCAGGGGCAGCCAGCCGCATTGCGGACGGAGTTTTTCCTGGCCGACATAGTGGGCCCAGCCGCCGCCGGTCTGGCCGACGCAACCGCAGAGCATGAGCATGTTGATCAGCCCGCGGTAGTTCATGTCCATGTGGTACCAGTGGTTCATCGCCGCACCGACGATGATCATCGAGCGTCCACGGGTCTTGTCGGCGTTGTCGGCAAACTCGCGGGCGATCTGGATCGCCTTCTCGCGGCTTACGCCAGTGATCTGTTCCTGCCAGGCCGGGGTGCCAGGCACCGAGGCGTCGTTATAGTCCTTGGCAACGTTGGCGCCGCCCAGGCCACGGTCGATCGCCAGGTTGGCCGCCGACAGGTCGAATACGGTGGCGACTTTCGCCACGCTGCCATCGGCCAGCACCACACTGTGCACCGGCACCCGACGGAACTGCACCGCATCACCGGCCACATGCTGGAAGTACTCCTGGGCTTCGCCGGCGAAGTACGGGAACGCCACCTCGGCGACGTCGCCGCCGATCAGGCTCAGCTTGAGGTCGATCTCACGTCCCTCGCCGCCTTCACGGGGCAGGATGTTCCACTTGCCCTTCTCACCCCAGCGATAGCCGATGGAGCCTTGGGGCGAAACCAGTTCGCCGGCGGCATCCATGGCGATGGTTTTCCATTCCGGGTTGTTGTCCTGGCCGAGGTTGTCGGTCAGGTCACTGGCCCGCAGGAAACGGTCCGGCTGGTAACCCGCACCCGGCGCGGCGCCGAGCATCGGTTTGAGCATCACCAGCACCGGCAGGTCGGTGTAGCGCTTGGCGTATTCGGTGAAATAGGCGCTCGGCTTGTCCAGGTGGAATTCTTTGAAGATCACATGGTTGAAGGCCTGGGCCAACGCGGCGTCGGTGCCCTGCTTGGGGTTGAGCCACAGGTCGGTGAGCTTGGCGACTTCCGAATAGTCCGGGGTGATCGCCACGGTCTTGGTGCCCTTGTAGCGCACCTCGGTGAAGAAGTGGGCGTCAGGGGTACGGGTCTGCGGGACGTTGGAGCCCCAGGCAATGATGTAGTTGGAGTTGTACCAGTCGGCCGATTCCGGCACGTCGGTCTGCTCGCCCCAGACCATCGGCGACGCTGGCGGCAAGTCGCAATACCAGTCGTAGAAGCTCAGGCACACGCCACCGATCAACGACAGGTAACGCGAGCCGGCGGCATAGCTGACCATCGACATGGCCGGGATCGGCGAGAAGCCCACCACCCGGTCCGGGCCGTGTTCCTTGACGGTATAGACGTTGGCGGCGGCGATGATCTCGTTGACTTCTTCCCAGTTGGAACGGATGAAGCCGCCCATGCCGCGCTTGCTTTTATAGGAGTCGGCCTTGGCCTTGTCCTCGACGATGCTGGCCCAGGCTTCCACCGGCGGCAGGGTCTGCCGGGCTTCGCGCCACAGCTTGAGCAATGGCTTGCGAATTTTCGGGTACTTGAGCCGGTTGGCGCTGTAGATGTACCAGCTGTAGCTCGCGCCGCGAGGGCATCCGCGTGGTTCGTGGTTGGGCAGATCGTTGCGGGTACGCGGATAGTCGGTCTGCTGGGTTTCCCAGGTGATCAGGCCGTTCTTGACGTAGATTTTCCACGAGCACGAACCGGTGCAGTTCACCCCATGGGTGGACCGCACGATCTTGTCGTACTGCCAGCGCGAACGGTAGACGTTCTCCCAGTCGCGGGACTCCTTGCGGGTCTCGCCGTGACCATCGGAAAACTCGCCTTGCTTGCGGTTGAAAAACCGCAGTTGATCCAGTAAATGACTCACAGTGTGTTCCTCTCAGGCTTGCTCCGCGGGGTCTGCGCCCCGCCCACGCAGGTTTAGGTTCGGCTTAGCAAGGTGTCGCGGCGCCCTTGCGGGCATACCACCACCAGGTCACCACGATGCAGCTCAGGTAGAAGCCGACGAACATGTAGAAGGCCATCTCCGGGCCGCCGGTCAGGGCCATCGAAGTGCCGAATGATTTGGGAATGAAGAAGGCTCCGAAAGCGCCCATGGCCGAGCTGAAACCCAGCACGGCAGCCGATTCCTTGCCGGCATTCTTGAGCGCCAACTCGCGTTGCTCGGGTTTCTTGCCCAGGGCGGCTTTCTCGTGCTGGGTGCGGAAGATCACCGGGATCATGCGGAAGGTCGAACCGTTGCCCACACCCGTGGTGATGAACAGCAACATGAACATGCCCAGGAAGCCGTAGAAGCTGCCGCCCTGGCCGTTCTGCGGAAGAAAGTGCAGGACGCCGAAGACCATCGCGATCATCAACACGAAGTTCCACAAGGTGACTTTCGCGCCACCGAGCTTGTCCGCCAGCCAGCCGCCCAGCGGCCGTACCAGCGCGCCCACCAACGGGCCGAGGAAGGCGAATTTCAGGGCGATGACTTCTGGGAACGAGGTTTTGATCAGCAGCGGGAAGGCGGCGGAGAAACCGATGAACGAACCGAAGGTGGCCAGGTACAGCCAGCACATCAGCCAGTTGTGCTTGCGCTTGAAGATCACTGCCTGCTCGCTGAACGAAGCGCGGGCGCTGGACAGGTCGTTCATGCCGAACCAGGCAATCAGGGTCACGGCGAGGATGAACGGCACCCAGATGAAACCGGCGTTCTGCAACCACAGCGAGCTGCCGTCGGCCAGGACTTGCGGTTGGCCGCCCATGAAGCCGAACACACCGAAGGAAATCACCAGTGGCACGCTGAACTGCATCACCGACACGCCCAGGTTACCCAGCCCGGCGTTCAGGCCCAGGGCCGTGCCCTGCTGGGACTTGGGGTAGAAGAAGCTGATGTTGGACATGCTCGAGGCGAAGTTGCCGCCACCAAAACCGCAAAGCAATGCGATCAGCACGAACACGCTGTAAGGCGTGGCCGAATCCTGCACGGCGAAGCCCATCCACAAAGCCGGTATCAGCAACGACGCCGTGCTCAGCGCGGTCCAACGACGCCCGCCAAAGATCGGCACCATGAACGAATAGAAGATGCGCAAGGTCGCGCCGGACAGCCCCGGCAATGCCGCCAGCCAGAACAGCTGGTCGGTGCTGAAGCTGAAGCCGATGGCGTTCAGGCGCACGATCACCGTGCTCCAGACCATCCACACCGCGAAGGCCAACAGCAGCGCCGGGATGGAAATCCACAGATTGCGCCGGGCGGTCAGTTTGCCGCTACTGCCCCAGAAAGCAGGGTCTTCCGGGCGCCAGTCATGAATGACCGGGCCCTTTTCAGGCGTTTGCAGAACGGACATGTTCTTCTCCTTGGGCAATGCTGGAAAACGGGGATTGAGTGGCCGGCGGCTGTTTACCCAGCAGCGGGCGCTTGCGTATTTCGCTGAAGTACATCCAGGCCAGGGAGACCCAGACCACGCCGTACATCAACATGAAGCAGGACGAGCGCACGCCGGTGAGGTCCACCAGGGCGCCGAACATGATCGGCAGCACGAACCCGCCCAGGCCGCCGGCCAGGCCGACGATGCCGGACACCGCGCCCATGTTTTTCGGGTAGTCGTTGGCGATGTACTTGAAGACCGAGGCCTTGCCGAACGCGAAGGCGATGCCCATCACGAACAGCAGCACGGTGAACAGCGTGGCGTTGAGGCCGATGTGGAAATCGACGATGCCGTTGACGGTCTGCACTTGCAGTTGAGTCTGGGGATAGGAGAGCAGGAACAGGCAGATCCAGCTGACCCACAACACCCACCAGGTCACGCTCTGGGCGCCCCAGCGGTCGGACATCCAGCCACCGACGGCCCGCAGCACGCCACCGGGCAGGGAGAAACACGCCGCCAGCAGCGCCGCGCTTTGCAGGCTGAAGCCGTATTCCTGCACGTAGTACTTGGTCATCCACAAGGCCAGGGCCACGTAGCCGCCGAAGACGATCGAGTAGTACTGGCAGTAGCGCCACACGGCTGGCTCTTTCAGCGTTTGCAATTGCTCGCGCAACGTCGCACCGCCCGTGCCGCTGTGTTCCTTTTTCTCGGTGGTGAGAAACCAGAACAGCAGCGCGGTGATGAACAGGATGGCGCTGAACACTTTCGGCACCAGGTGCCAGCTGCCGAACGCGATCAGCGCCGGAGCGAGGAACTTGGTCACCGCCGCACCGGCGTTGCCGGCGCCGAACACGCCCATGGCAAAACCCTGGTTCTGCTTGTCGAACCACTTGGCGACGTAGGCGATGCCCACCGAGAACGAGCCACCGGCCAGGCCGACGAACAGGCCCAGCACCAGGAACTGCCAGAAGGCCGTGGCGAGGGTGATCATGTACAGCGGCAATACGCAGGCCAGCATCAACAGGAAGAACACGATCCGTCCGCCAAAGCGGTCGGTCAGAAGCCCCAGGGGCAAGCGCACCAGCGAACCGGTCAACACCGGCGTGGCGGCCAGCAGGCCAAACTGGGTTTCATTGAGGGCCAGCAGTTCCTTGATCGGAACCCCCAGCACAGCAAACATCATCCAGACCATGAAGCACACGGTGAAGGCCAGGGTACTCATCCCTAGTACCAGCCCTTGTTGCACTTGCGCTCGCATCACGATGCACTCCGTCAGTTCGATGAGCGCAGCCTAGTGATACGAACCCCGCGAAAACTTGACCTGGATCAACGTGCGCCGGGGCGGTACAGGCCTATGCTTGGCCCGTCTACCTCCAAGGAGGTAGACCCGGATATTGATACAACCCTTTATTTATCAATATCTTGATCAAGTCTGCCGAAGCTTTTATGGAAATGGAGCGGCCGACAACTCTTTAGAGGTAGTGCGCCCAGGATTGGCTGCTACACCCAGGTCCAGGGCGCCCCCTATGCTCGCTTCACCGTTTTTCCTCGCAGGCCCGCGTCGATGATGCGTTGGCTGCGCAGTTCCCTGCCCGCACGCGCCGGGCTAGCGGTGATCCTGATCGCCATCCTGGCCCTGGCCAGTTCCTTGAGCGCTGGCCTGATCGCCTGGTTCAGCCAAGGCGACGCCGCGGCCATCAACACCGCCGGCTCCGTGCGCATGGAGACCTACCACCTGAGCTGGAAACTGGCGGCGGGGGCCAACGACGACATCCCGGCGATCACCGCCAGCCTGCAACAACGCCTCGACAGCCCTGCCCTGCGCGCCGTGCTGGAAGATGGGCCGGAAACCTCCCTGCACAAGAGCTATCGCGACCTTGTGCAACGCTGGAACCAGACCTTGCGCCCGGCCATCGAGCGTGGTGACTCGGCGTTTTTCCAGGCCAATGCCAATGCCTTCGTCAACCAGTTGGACCGGTTCGTCACCCTGCTGCAACGCCAGAGCGAGCACAAGCAAGGTTGGCAGCAAGTGATCCAGGGCATGGCGCTGTTCAGCACCATGATCATCCTGCTGATCGGCCTGTATGAATTGCAGTACGGCGTGGTCACGCCCTTGCAGGAGTTGGTGGATGCCACCCAGCGCTTTCGCCGTGGCGAATTCCAGGTGCGGGTCAATCACCAGTCCGAAGATGAACTGGGCCAGTTGGCGACCAGTTTCAACACCATGGCCGAAACCATCGAACAATCACACCGCACCCTGGAAAACCAGGTTCAGCAAAAGACCCTGAACCTGCAACAGGCCAACGCCGCCCTCGAATTGCTGTACCAGAGCAGCCGCAGCCTGGCGACACGCCAGGCCAATGCCGAAGGGCTGGATGAACTGATCCGACGCTTCCAGCAGCGCCTGCCGGGCCTGCGCCTGACGCTGTGCCTGCAAGGGCAATTGCAGTCACCGGCCAGGCACCTGCTGGCCCTGCATGGCGCCGCCAACCGACAGGTCTGCGCCAGCAGCGATTGCGCCAGTTGCCATAAACACAACGCTGCGCGCCCGCAAGCCTTCAGCATCAGTAACCAGGGCAACGAGCTGGGTGAACTCAAGGCGCATTTTGTCGACGGCCATGCGGCGCAGCCCTGGGAAACCGCGTTGATCCAGGCCCTGGCCAACCTGATCGGCACGTCGCTGTCCCTCAAGCGCCAGCGCGAACAGGACCATCGCCTGCTGCTGCTCGATGAACGCACGATCATTGCCCGCGAGCTGCACGACTCCCTGGCCCAGGCCTTGTCGTACATGAAGCTGCAAGTCAGCCGCATGCAGACCCTGATGCGTCGCGGCGAACCGGTGCAGACCCTGGAGACCGTCACCGGTGAACTGCGTGAAGGGCTCAACAATGCTTATCGCCAGTTGCGCGAGTTGCTGACCACCTTCCGCTTGCAGATCCACGATGACGGCCTGGTCGAAGAGCTCAAGGACACCGCCGAGGAGTTCTCCAACCGAGGGGATTTCCAGGTGCACCTGTTCATCGACACCCTGGCCTTCGAGCTGTCGGCCAGCGAGCAGATCCACATCCTGCAGATCACCCGCGAGGCCCTGTCCAACTGCCTGCGCCACGCCCACGCCGAAAACGCCTGGCTCGAACTGCGCCAGGAAGGCGAGACCGTGCAGCTGTCGATCGAAGACGATGGCCGCGGCTTCAGCGGCGAGGTCGACCAGCGCGAACACCATGGCCTGAACATCATGAACGAGCGGGCCCGCAGCCTGCACGGCCAACTGCAGATTCACTCCCGTACACCCCAGGGCACCCGTATCCAGGTGCATTTCCAACCGGAATTCCTGGGCCAACACACCGAAGGCCTCGCAACATGAACGCCCCCCTGCGCCACACCCTGCTACTGGTCGACGATCATCCGATGATGCGTCGCGGGATCCGCCAGATGCTTGAGCTCGAAGACGATTTGCAGATCGTTGGCGAAGCCAGCCACGGCGAAGAAGCCCTGACTCTGATCGAACCGCTCAAGCCCGACCTGGTGCTGCTGGACAACAACATGCCGCAGATGAACGGCATCGAGACCCTGCGCCGGCTGCGCGCCATGCACTACACCGGCAAGGTGCTGCTGTTCACTGTCTCCGATGCCGAGGACGACATCCGCGATGCCCTGCGCCTGGATGCCAACGGTTACCTGCTCAAGGACATGGAACCGGAGTTGCTGATCCAGTACATCCGCGACGCCCTCAACGGCGCCCTGGTGATCAGCCCCGGCCTGACCCGCGTCATGGCCCAGGCGCTGCGCTCGCCACCGCGCCAGGCCGATGTGGAACTGACCGAACGCGAACGCCAGGTCCTCAAGACCATCGCCGGCGGCTACAGCAACAAAGTCATCGGGCACAAGCTGGGCATCACCGAAGGCACGGTCAAGGTGCATGTGAAGAACCTGCTGCACAAGCTCGGCTTGCGATCGCGAGTGGAAGCGGCGGTTTGGGCGATGGAGCATTTGCGCGGGGCGGGCTAGCCCAGCAAAACACACGCTCTGTGGGAGTGAAACATACCCTCTGTGGGAGCAAAGCTTGCTCGCGATGGCGGCGGTACATTCAACATCTGCGCAAGCTGAACCACCGCTATCGCGAGCAAGCTTTGCTCCCACAGGGGATAGGCAGCAGACCCGGATTTTGCTCCCACAGGGGATTGGCAGCAGATCTGGATTTCGTTCCCCACAGGGTTTGTGTCTTGATCGCGCAGCCCATCCCTCTTCCGAGGTAGGCCTGCCGAGGCATAGGCCGGCGGCGATTTGGGCTCTACCATGACGGCACGCGGAGGTACGCCATGCTGACCCACCCTTCCATCGTTTTACTGTTGCGTCGTCATCATCTGTTCAGCCAACTGCCGGAGCGGGTCTTTGAAGATGTCTGCAGCCTGGCTGTCCTCAAACGCCTGGAATGCAACAGCACGCTCATGCACCAGGGCGATCCGGCCAAGCGGTTTTTCTTGCTGGTCAGTGGCCAGATCAAGCTGTTCCGGGTGACCGGTGAGGGCCAGGAGAACCTGGTGGAAATCATCCAGCCCGGCCAGACCTTCGCCGAGGCTTTGCTGTTCAGCCAGGCCCGCTGCTATCCGGTCAGTGCGTCGGCGATCAAGGACAGCGTGCTGGTGAGTATCGAGGGTACCCATTACCGCAAGGCCCTGGAGGACCAGCCCAAGGTCTGCCTGGCGATCCTGGCGAGCATGAGTATTCATTTGCATCAGCGGCTCAAGGATATCGATAACTTGACCTTGGCCAGTGCCAGTCGGCGGGTGATCAATTTCCTGCTGCAGGAGCGGGATCCGCGGGATGGTCAGGTGGTGTTGCAGGTGTCGAAGCGGCTGGTGGCTTCCAAGTTGGGGATTCAGCCGGAGACGTTTTCTCGGATTCTTCATCGGTTGGTTGATGGGGGGTTGATTGCCATGGAGCGGCGTCAGATTCGTATCTTGTCCGAGGATGGGCTTGAGGGCTATCAGCAGTAGGTTTGTGTGAATATCCATTTCTTCGGTAACGGCGGCGTATGGTTCCGCTCTTACAGCGGGTCACTTTCGAAAAGCGCGAAAGTAACCAAAGCGCTTCTGCCCCACCACTCGGTGCCTCGCCTAGGCTCGGCATGCCCTCACTCCGGCATCGCTCCGTGGGCCGCCGCGAAGGGCCATCCATGGCCCAGCGCGGCTACCTCGGCATCCATGCCGAGGTGCCCACTCCACAATGCCTGCGTTCGGCCATCGTGGTTAACGGGGCGCCGAGATCAACGTCCACCACGAGGCGGCCTTATAGCCGACCTGGCTCTGGGTGAGACCGCGTTTCTCCTGTGGGAGCAACTGTCTTGGATGGTTTATTTAGCCGGCACATTCAGCATCCGCGTCGATTGTGAGACCGCATTCGCGAGCAAGCTCGCTCCCACAAGAGGGCTGCGGCGTACATAGGTTTTGTGGCTGCTGAAGATCCAGTGTGGGAGCGAGCCTGCTCGCGATTGCGGTGGTTCAGTCACATGGATGTTGAACTTGCTGGCCTCTTCGCGAGCAGGCTCGCTCCCACAGGGGACTTGCGGTGAACATTGATTTTGGGGCTACTGAAGATCCAGTGTGGGAGCGAGCCTGCTCGCGATTGCGGTGGTTCAGTCACATGGATGTTGAACTTGCTGGCCTCTTCGCGAGCAGGCTCGCTCCCACAGGGGACTTGCGGTGAACATTGATTTTGGGGCTACTGAAGATCCAGTGTGGGAGCGAGCCTGCTCGCGATTGCGGTGGTTCAGTCACATGGATGTTGAACTTGCTGGCCTCTTCGCGAGCAGGCTCGCTCCCACAGGAGAAACGCGGTCTCCACCAAGAACCAGGTCGGCTATAAGGCCGCCTCGCGATGGACGTTGATCTCGGGCGCCCCGTTAACCACGCTGGCTGAACGCAGGTATTGCGCAGTGGGCATCCCGGCATGGATGCCGGGATAGCCGCGCTGGGCCATGGATGGCCCTTCGCGGCGGGCCCACGGAGCAATGCCGGAGTGAGGGCACACCGAGCCTAAGCGAGGTGCCGAGTGGTGGGGCAGGAGCGTTTTGCTTACTTTTGCGCTTCTCAAAAGTGAGCCGCTGTAAGAGCGGAACCATAAGCCGCCATTACCAAAGAAATGGATATTCACCCAACCTAACCCACATCAATCAACCCCACCACCCGCGAAAATACCAACTCCATCTCGGGCTCAGCGCAATCCACCCCAAACCGCTTGCGCAACCCCAGCTGGTTCAGAATCACATGCACATCCGCCACCAAATCATGCTGCCGCAAACACGCCTGAACGCACTGCAACGGACAACCATCCAAGGCAATGATCCGCCGCCCCGACCGCGCCTTGTCAACCAGTGGCGCCACATGCCCACCCACCCCGACAATACAAGACATCTCCGCCAAACCCGCACGGTCCAGGCGCAGGGCAACGGTGTTGGCCAGTTGCGCCACGTTGGAACAACCGGAACACGAATACACCAGAGGCAATAAACTCGGGGCTTTCATCAGACCGTCGCCAACCCCTTGCCCGCCCGCTCCAGGTTGCGCCAGAGCCAAGGCGGCAGGACGTCTGGATCAAGACTGTCGATCAAGTTCTTCAACGCCAGCCCCAACTCGGTGTCCCCCTCGATCACCAACCGCCGACGAAAGAACAACGTATCCGGGTCTTCCTGCCGACTGGCCAACAACAGGAACTCGCGCCAGTTGCCGCTGATGGTGACCTGGGCCTCGGCCCGTTCGGCAATGCGCAATCCATCCCGCGCCAAGGTCAGGTACCAACACAACTTCAAGTCAGGCACGCGCAGGCACAACCATCGCCCACGCAGCACATCGAACCCGCCATCGCGCAACGGCTCGGCCAGGCAGCGATTGAGCGCCTGCTGCAACGCCAGTCGCTGCACCACGAACGGCACCTTGCCCACCAACGGCAGCAAGCGGTCGGCGCCTTTGAGCACCCATTTCTTCGGACTCAACACAGGCCCGCCTCCTCTACCTTCAACATGCCGGCATGGCCGTGCCAGTAGCCATTGCAACCGTCCACGAACAGCGGTGGTGCCTCGCCCTGGCGAACCTTGTCGAAGGCGGTGACCACCTCGGCCATGCCCTGGGCACGCGGACTCAGGCGCAGCACATCGGCGCCGCAGGCCATCAATGCGTTGTAGTCGGCCAGCAGGTTCGTCACCTCGCCGGACATCGTCTGGATGCCGTTGAGGGTGAACAACTGTTGGCCTTCCTGACTGCTCAGCGCCAGGCCGTCGGGGTAGTTGATGCAGCAGAACTGGCAGTCGTCCTTGGGGCGGTTTTCGGCTCGAGCGGTAAAGCAGCGCGCCGAGTATGCCAAGGGCAGATGACCGTAGGCGAAGATCTCCACCTCGGGCACCTCGTGGTCCATGTCCCGCACCTGCTCCAGCACATCGCCGATCAGCGCCGCCGAGCACTCCACCGGCGGCACCCAACGGATCATGCCGCTGTCGAGCAATTGCCCCAGGGCGTGGCCGTTGTACAGGTTCAGCGCCGGGCCGCCAACGAAAGGCAGCTTGCGTTCGGCCATGAACTGCACCGCGCCCATGTCATTGGCTTCCACCAACAACTGGCCGTTGTCACACAGGCGGCGCAGCGAGGACAGCTCCGAGGCCGCTTCGATCAGCGTCAGGCTCGACAACACAATTTGTGCCTGGCTACACGCTTGCAGCTCGCGCGCCAACCCCAGCCATTGATCCAGGGAGAACGCCCGGCGTTTCGAACACACGGTTTCCCCCAGGTAAATCACGTCCAGCGGCAATGCCGACATCTCGGCATAGAAATTCCCCAGTTGCGCTTTGTCCCAGTAAAACAGGACCGGTCCCAGGCTGAGTTTCATCTGGCCTCCCCTCATTGCCATGATCGATGGTAGGCACCCAGGGTGGTCTGGCTGCCTTCGGACAAGCCAGCCAGCGCCTGGCGCCATTCTTCCTGCACCCGGAACCGTTGCGGCGCGGCCTTATGGGCATCCAGTGCGGCGCGCCAGACCCGGGTCACTTGTTCAACGTAGGCTGGGCTGCGTTGGCGACCTTCGATCTTCACCGCTTCGACGCCAATGGCCGCCAGCTCCGGCAGCAGGTCGAGGGTGTCGAGGCTGGTGGGTTCTTCCAGCGCATGGAAGCGCTTGCCGCCGACCAGGAAGCGGCCTTTGCACAGGGTCGGATAACCGGCCGGTTCTTCGGGGGTGTAGCGGTCGATCAGCACCTCGCTCAGGCGTGCGCTGAGGCCTTGGGCATCCTCGCTCCAGCGCACCGCCTTGGCGGGCGAGCAGACGCCGCACAGGTTCGGCGATTCGCCGGTGATGTAGGAAGACAAGTGGCAACGGCCTTCAGCCATGATGCACAGGCTGCCGAAACCGAAGACTTCGATCGGCACCGGACTGCCCGCCGCCACCTGTCGCACCTGGGCCAGGGACAGTACCCGCGGCAGCACGGCGCGGCGGATGTCATAGCGCTGCGCGTAGAACGCCAGGGCCGCGGCGTGTGTGGCCGAGCCTTGTACGGAAAGGTGCAGCGCCAACCGAGGATGGCGCTGGCTGGCGTAGCTGAGCACGCCAGGGTCGGCGGCAATCAGGGCATCCACGCCGAAATCGGCGGCGCGGTCCACCGCCCGTTGCCAGCGCTCCCAGCCCTTGGGCTGCGGGTAAGTATTGACCGCCACGTACAGCTTGCGTTGATGCTGACGGATGTGTGCGACAGCCGCGTCGAACTGCTTGTCGTCCATGTTCAGCCCGGCAAAATGCCGGGCATTGGTGTCATCGCGAAAGCCGACATAGACGGCATCGGCGCCTTGGCGCACCGCCGCTTTGAGGGCAGGCAGATTCCCTGCCGGGCAAACCAGTTGCATGGGGCATCCTCATGAGAAAAACTCAAGCGCCGCCAGTCTAGCCAGCCCTCGGCCGGCGACCTTGACGACAATCAATTGCCGTCAATGCATCAGCTCGGCGAATGGCAGGTACAGCACCTTGTCGTGCTTGTGCAGTTGCGCCTCACACTCCACCACCGCCAGCCCATCGGCCCAGCAAGCGGCCGTCAGCATCGCCGAACTTTGCTGAGGGTGCAGTTCCACACACAGGTGGCCGCTGGCATCCGGAACCAACCTGGCCCGCAGGTACTGCCGGCGTCGGTTGCGCTTGAGCCAGTCGAACCCGGCTGGCACCTGCAACGGCACAGGTAACACGTCGCCCATGCCCTGGGCCCGGAACAGGAACGGACGCACGACGATCAGTGCGGTAATCAATGCCGCCGACGGGTTGCCTGGCAGCCCGATCCAAGGCTTGCCTTCCACATCCCCAAAGGCCAGGGGCTTGCCCGGCTGGATGGCGAGGCGCCAGAGGTCGATGCTGCCCAAGGCTTCGATGGCATGCTTGAGGTGGTCTTCTTCACCCACCGAGACACCGCCGGATGTAATCAGCACATCGCATTCGGCGGCGGCCAGGCGCAACGCTTGTCGACTGGCCAATAACTGGTCGGGCATGACCCCGAAGTCATGCACCTCGACACCCCAACCGCGCAACAGTGCGGCGAGGCTATGGCGATTGCTGTTGTAGATCTGTCCTGGCGCCAGTGGCTCGCCCGGCTCGCGCAGCTCATCGCCGCTGCTGAGCAAGCCCACTTGCAAGGGGCGATAAACGTCCACCTGGCCGACGCCGGCACCGGCGAGCAAACCCAACTCCTGGGCGCGCAAGCGCGTGCCGGCTTCAAGCAGCCGGTCTCCTCGACGCAGTTCCTCGCCTTCCTTGCGAACATGGTCGCCGCCATTGACCGATGGCAACCAGACCCGCTCGCCATCGACGCGACAGCTTTCCTGCGGCACCACCGTGTCGGCACCCGGTGGCAGCGGCGCGCCAGTAAAAATCCGCACGACGTACCCGGCCTGCAACGGCTCGCCCGGCTCGTCACCGGCGGCGATCCGCCCGCCCAACAGCAGGTAGCCGCCGTCACCCGGCAGGTCAGCGGCCCGCAGGGCATAGCCGTCCATTGCGCTGTTGTCCCAGGCCGGCAGGTTCATCGGGCACACAATGTCAGTGGCCAGCACACGCGCCAGGGCCTGGTCCAGGCCAACCCGTTGCACGGGCGGTGGCGGCGGTGCCTGGTCGAGCAGATGACGGATCGCCTCATCCACCGGCATCAGCACGCCGCTGTCGCACACCCGACCGCTCACGAGCGTGTCTCGCAAGCCGTTGGGGCGATGCCGTCCTGGGGCTTGAGGTGCGGGGTGAAATTGCACGGGCCGGTGCGGCTGTCCAATTGCCCGGCCAGGATCTGCTCCCACCCGGTCCGGCACGCCCCCGGCGAACCCGGCAAGCAGCACACCAGCACCCCATTGCTCATGCCCGCCAAGGCGCGCGATTGCAGGGTGGACATGCCGATCTCCGCCAGCGACACCTGGCGGAACAGCTCGCCGAAACCGTCCACCTGCTTGTCCAGCAGTGGCGCCACCGCTTGGGGGGTGTTGTCGCGCGGGGTGAACCCGGTGCCACCGGTCATCAACACCACCTGCACCTTGGGGTCGGCGATCCATTGGGAGACCTGGGCGCGGATCTGGTAGATATCGTCTTTCACCAGCCCACGGTCGATGAGCACGTGTCCGGCCGTTTGCAACAGGTCCGCCAGGGTTTGGCCCGAGGTGTCGGTGTCGAAGGTGCGGGTATCGCTGATGGTAAGGACCGCGATGTTCAGCGGTTGAAAGAGGCGTTGCGTCAGATGGGCCATGATCAGCCGTCCTGTCAGAAAAGATGGCCCAGCCTGAACTGCAATCGTTGCCGGGCCTATTCCTCGTTGGAGGTACCTCCCTTGGCACCCCATGCAAGAACGATCCTGTCCCAGTAGGAGCTGACGAGTGAAGCGAGGCTGCGATCTTTCCCGGGCCACTTGAGTCTCAAGCGAAAGATCAAAAGATCGCAGCCTCGCTACGCTCGGCAGCTCCTACAAGGCATCCATTCAGGGTGCCAGGCGGCAACGCTGCCAGGCGTCATCCTGCAGGCGGTAGTCGAGGCGGTCGTGCAAACGGTCGGCGCGGCCCTGCCAGAACTCCATCCGTTCGGGCCGCAGGCAATAGCCTCCCCAATGGTCGGGGCGCCGCACGGGTTGATCGGCAAAGCGTTGTTCGGTCTGCGCCAGCAAGGTCTCGAGCGCGGCCCGATCTAACAGTGGTCGGCTTTGTGGCGACGCCCAGGCCCCCAGGCGACTGGCGACGGAACGGGATTCGAAATAGGCATCCGACAGCGCCGGATCGAGTTTGTCGACCGGCCCTTCGATGCGTACTTGCCGCTCCAGCCCCGGCCAGAAAAACGTCATGGCCGCCCAGGGGTTGGCCGCCAGGTCCTGGCCCTTTGCGCTGTCGTAGTTGCCGAAAAACGAAAAGCCCTGGGCGTCGAAGCCCTTGAGCAACAACACCCGGCAGTGAGGCCGGCCCTGCTCGTCCACCGTCGCCAGGGCCATGCTGTTGGCTTCCACGGGTGGGCTTTCGGTGTCGCGGGCCTGTTGCATCCAGAGCGCGAACAACGCCATGGGGTCGTCGGGGGCCTGGGCTTCATCCAGGCCATCGAGGGTGTACTGGCGGCGCATTTTGGCCAGGGAAAGGGGCATGACGGTAATCTCCACTGTGGGTTTGGGCCAGTGTGGATTCTGCGGCGGTGGCGGGCCTTGATCGTTGTCAATGCCGGTTCTTGTGTTGAAAGTGCCGGCCTCTTCGCGAGCAAGCCCGCTCCCACAGGGGATTGGGGGTGATCAGAAAACTGAAGACAATCACAGATCCAATGTGGGAGCGGGCTTGCTCGCGAAGGCGGCAACCCGGTCTGCCGCTACTTAAGCCCCAACCGCCGCGCCAGCTTATGCAGATTGCTCGGGTCAACCTCCAACAACCGCGCCGCCCCCGCCCAGTTCTGCCCGCAGCGTTCCAGGGCCTTGAGGATCGCCTGTCGCTGGCAGCCGTCGACAGCCTCGCTCAAGGGTTGCACGGGCGCATCCAACGCTTGCAGGGCTTGTTCCGGCAGCGCCTGCGCCGAAGCTGCGCTGGCGTTGACGTCAAGGTCCAGCACCTGCGGTTCCAGGGTCATGATCAGGCTGCGATTGGCGCCGCGGCTCAGTTGCTTGAGCGCCGCGCGACTGATCACGTGTTCCAGCTCCCGCACGTTGCCGGGCCAGGAGTACGCCAGCAGCGCCTGTTCAGCCGCCGGTGACAGGCGCAACCCACGCAAGCCCAGGCGTGTGCGGTTCAGTTCGAGAAAGTGCCCGGCCAGCATCAACACATCGTGGCCGCGCTCGCGCAGCGGTGGGATCGGCACCGGGTAGACCGAAAGCCGGTGGTACAGGTCGGCGCGAAACAGCCCGTCGCGAATGCTGTCGGGCAAGTGCCGGTTGGTGGCGGCGATGATCCGCACATCGACGTGCAGCGGCTTGTCCGCCCCCAGACGCTGGATCTCGCCGTTCTGCAGAGTGCGCAGCAACTTGGCCTGGACGCTCAACGGCAGTTCGCCGACCTCATCGAGAAACAGCGTGCCGCCATTGGCCGCATCGAAGCGCCCGGCGCGGTCGGTGGTCGCCCCGGAGAACGCGCCTTTGACGTGGCCGAACAACTCGCTTTCGGCCAGGGACTCGGGCAACGCCGCGCAGTTGACCTGGACCAACGGCTTGTGGCCGCGCCGAGACAGGCGATGCAGCCGCCGGGCGAACAGCTCCTTACCGACGCCGGTTTCCCCGAGCAACAGCACTGGCAATTCAGAGTCGGCCAGCACATCCAGCTCGTTAAGCAATTGCTGCAAACCCTCGCTGCGCCCGAGGATCTCGCCCTCTTCGGCGGGTAGCCGCAGGTCGGTCTGGTCGCTGCGCGATGCTCGCAGGCTACGGTTTTCCTGCTCAAGGCGAGTGACCCGCACCGCCGCCTCGATCTGCAAGGTACAGCGCTTGAGTTCCTCCCGGGCGCGGCTGTCGAAGGTGCCGGCATGCAACGCATCCAGGGTGATCGCCCCCCAGAGCCGGCCTTCCACGTACAGGCTCACGCCCATGCAGTCATGCACCGGCAGTGGCTCACCGACGTGGTTGTCGAGCAAGCCGTCATAAGGGTCCGGCAAACGGCTGTCCGGCTCGAACCAGGTGGGTTCGCGCGACGCCATGATCGCCGCCAGGCGCGGGTGCTGGGCAATCACGAAGCGCCGTCCCAGCGCCTCGTGGACCAGGCCCACGGTGGCCACAGGCCTGAGACTGTCATCGTCCAGACGCAGCAGCCCCACGGCGCCACTGTTAAAGTATTCGCGCAGGGTCTGCACCAGGCGCTGCAATCGCACCGCATTGGGCAGCTCGACGATCAGGTCGGCGGCCAGGCTTTCACGCAGCATGGTAGTGGTGACCCTCCAGGGTTCGTTTGACCCTTCACAATCAGGGTGACAATCACCCTGGCAAAAATTTAATGCTTTGTTTTCAATCAGTTGAATCTGGCACGTCGACTGCAAAGTTCGCTCATCTGTCCCTACCGGGATTCAACCCAAGGAAACATGATGAGCCTCGATCTGTTGGAACAAAGCCTCGGCCAACTGGCCTGCGACATTCCCGGTGCTACCCGTACCTTCCATCATTACAACCTCGACTTCTGTTGCGGCGGGCGAAAATCCTTGCGCGAAGCCGCGCTGGGCAAAGGCCTGAACCCGCTGCTGATCGCCGACGCCCTGCGGACCCTGCAAGCCGCCGGGGAGCTGGGCCATGACTGGCGCGACGAGCCCCAGGCGACCTTGATTGCCCACATCCTGGAGCGCTACCACGCGCGCCATCGCGAACAACTGCCGGAACTGATCCGCCTGGCCCGGCGCGTCGAGCAGGTCCACGGTGCGCGACCCAGTTGCCCGAACGGCCTGGCCGATCACCTGCAGGACATGTACCAGGAACTCGAAGGCCACATGCTCAAGGAAGAACAGGTGCTGTTCCCGATGCTGCAACAAGGCTTGGGTGAACGGGCCTCGGCGCCGATCCAGGTGCTGCGCTACGAACACGACCAGCACGGTGAAGCCCTGGAAACCATGCTCACCCTGACCGACCAGATCACCCCACCCGCCGACGCCTGCAACACCTGGCGCGCCCTGTATCGCGGGCTGGTGGAGTTTCGTGATGACCTGATGCAGCACATCCACCTGGAAAACAATGTGTTGTTCGTCAATGCGATGAAGCCTGTTCGCTGACCCTCAAACATTGCCCATTACTTCTGTGTTACTCCTGTGGGAGCAAAGCTTGCTCGCGATGGCGTAGTGTCAGTCAATATCAATGTTGACTGATTCACAGCCATCGCGAGCAAGCTTTGCTCCCACAGGCATTTGCAACTCTCATTTGCAGCTCTCATTTGCTGCCCTCATCTGCTGCCCTCATCCGCAGCTCAAAACTGCCAATAGAACATCGCCTTCGCCAACACCACGATCAGCACCATGTGCCCGAGGATACTGCGCCGCAACCAGCAGGCGCGGCTGGGCGTCAGGCGACCGCTCTTGAGCCAATACGCCAGCCACAAATAGTGACCGATGATGCTCAGCGCCAGCAGGATCTTCAGGCTCAGCAGCAGGCCGAAGCTGTTGCTCAACGGCTGGCTCAATGCGCCGCGATGCTGCCAGGCCAGGGCCATACCGGCGCCGTACAGCACCAGCACGACGCCGTGCAGCACATGCCGCGAGCGCTGGGCGATGGCCTGGTCGGCAGCGTCCTTGACGCCTTGGGTCAAGGGTCGGCGGGCGCTATGCCAGATGAAGACCTCGAAAAACAGCGTGCCAATGAAAGCGATGGCCGCCAACAGGTGGGTAACCAGCAAGACCCCGTACATTATCGATTCCCTCTGCCCAACCGGCTCATCCGGGATGCCCATCCACCCGGGCCTTGAGCAGCATCGGCCCATAGCGCCAGGCGTATAGACCGAACGCCAGTGTCCAGCACAGCGCCGCCAGCCACAGCCCGGCCAACGGCAACAGCAGCACCAACAGCACGCGGCTCAGGCACGCCAGGTTCAACAGGATAAAGGCCAGGGTCATGCCCGCTGGTGGCTCAAGGGGGCGCCCGGTATGGCCCAGGCTGACACGGGCAATCATCGCCAGGATCAACCCGGCCATGGCGCCGATGGTCAGGCCATGCACCGCCAGGCTCGGGTTCACCGGCACGCCGAAGTGCCACAGCGCCATGCCCAGGCAGGCCACCGCCAGCCAGGCGTAGGCCAGGTGCAACGACCACAGCAGTGGCACCCGCCACAAATCCCGATCATGCCAACGCACCAGTCGAATCCCGTGGCCCATCGCCAACGCGGCGAACAACAGGCCGGCCCAGACGCTCGCCACCAGCGCCGGACCGAAGGCATACAACAACGCCACCAACGCCGACCCTGCCAGCAACAGGCGATCAAGCCACGGCCAAGGGGCAACGCCCTCGACCCGTCCGAGGCCGCGCTGGGTAAAGAATGGAATCACGCGCCCGCCGATCAACCCCATCATCGCCGCCACCAGCCACAGACCGGTGAGCACGCTCTGGCGCTGCAAGCCCTCGTTGTGCTGCACCAGGCCGTATACGGATAACCCATCGGCGGCGGCCAACAGCAGCAATACCAGCACAATCGGGTAATTGCGCTTCTGCCGCACACGCCACAACATCACACCCATCAACGCCGCGACCGCCAGGGCAAAACCCAGCTCCAGCAGCGTCAGCAATGGCCAGGGCGCATCGACCAGCCAGGCCAGCCGCGCGCCCAGCCACAACAATGCCAGGGTTGCCAGGCGCTTGCCGCTGAGCCCCGGGGTTCCGGTCCAGGTTTGCACTGCCGTCAGCAGGAACCCGGCGATGATCGCCAGGCCGAAACCGAACAACAGTTCATGCCGGTGCCAGGCCAACCAGCCGCCGGCCGGCTGCCAGGCTGACAAGCGCCCGGTAAACGCCGCGAGCCAAAAGGGAATGGCCAGCAGCGCCAACACACAACCGGCCAGAAAGAATGGCCGAAACGCCAGGCGCCACAGCGGCGCGATGGCCATGGCCTTGCGACGGTCAAGCACTTGCATACATCACTCCTTTTGCCTCGCTGAACCGCCAGCGAGGTACAACAAACCAGGGTTCGAATGATCGGCTATCGACGCCGGCGGGCCTTGTCTCAGATCAAGCCAGCGCATCGCCTCGAACAGGTACTTGCAAGGGGCTTGCCGTTGTGGGAGCAAAGCTTGCTCGCGATGAAGACGCCGCGGTCTACAGCTGGCCCGCGTTATCGTTCATCGCGAGCAAGCTTTGCTCCCACAACGGCTCGCGCCCATAGAGACTGTAGCTGAATGGGGTATTAGTTACCCTTTAATGGTTGTTTTAACCCTGTCAGACCAGGGTCATTTTTACCCACCTCATCTTCAACACCCCAGGAATCAACGCCCGCAGGCATGGCCCGTCTCTTGCTCAGGCACGGCATCACCTTTCTTGTCGGGGTCCTCCATGAAATCCGTCGTTCTGCCGCTTACCTGGTTCGTCTTGCTTTCCTGCGTCGTGGCGCTTGCCAGCGGCCTGTCCCTGAGCCTGGTCTGACCCCGATCACCTCTTTCGCCCTTACAAGGATTCCATGCCATGGTGCTCCACCGCGTCCATCACCAGATTCTGCGCAGCCATCACCTGTTCGAGCCTTTGAACGAAGAAGAGCTCAACGAATTGATGAGCAACAGCCAACTGCTGAACATCGACAGGGGCGATCCGCTGTTCCGCCAGGGAGAACCGGCGCAGGCGTTTTACTTCGTGATTTCCGGCGCCGTGAAAATCTATCGGCTGACCCCGGACGGCCAGGAAAAAGTCTTCGAGGTGATCGGCGAGCGCCAGACCTTCGCCGAAGCCATGATGCTGATGGACACACCCAACTACGTCGCGTCCGCCGAAGCCGTCGGCCCGACCCAGGTCTACCGGCTGTCCAACGCCACCTACATGCGTCTGCTGCAAAGCAACAGCCGGCTGACCTTCGCCCTGCTCGGCAAGCTCTGCGTGCGCCTGCACCAACGGGTCAACGAGATTGAAACCCTGTCGCTGAAGAACGCCACGCACCGCGTGGTGCGCTACCTGTTGACGCAACTGGTGCGCCTGCAAACCGTGGACAGCCAGTTCGAACTGCCGATGGCCAAGCAGTTGATCGCCGGGCACTTGTCGATCCAGCCGGAAACCTTCTCGCGGATCATCCGCCGCCTGATCGATGAAAAAATCATCACCCAGGACGGTCGCCAGATCGCCATTCTCGATCGCCTGCGCCTGGAACAGTTCGAATGACTACACAGCCCACCTGCCTGTATTGCCAGCAAGCCAACCCGATACATGAAACCGAATGTCGCCAGTGCGGCATGCCCCTGCCAGTAGAGGCCGCAAAGGCCGGCGAGCGCCGGTTGCGGCGCTTCACCTGGTTCTGTGCCGGCTTGACGATCTTCTGCATCGTCATGTTCTTCTGGCTGCCTCGCAGCATCGTCTGACCCCCTCAATCCTGAGTCAACTGCCGGTACAACTGCGGTAAACGCAGCGGCAGTTGCTCGGGCTGGCGAATCAAGGTGTAGCCATTGGCTCCGAACATGTACGGCAGGTAATCCCCCGCTTCGCGATCAATGGTGATGCAGAACGGCGTCAGCCCTTGGCGCCGGGCTTCCAGCACTGCCTGACGGGTGTCTTCCACACCGTAGCGTCCTTCGTAGAGGTCCAGGTCATTGGGCTTGCCGTCACTGAGCAGCAACAACAATTTGCGCCGCCGCTTGCAACCCGCCAACCGTTGCGTGGCCTGGCGAATCGCCGCGCCCATGCGCGTGTAGTAACCGGGCTTGAGCCCCTGGATGCGTCCGCGGGTGTGGTCGTCATAACGCTGATTGAAGGCCTTGAGTTCATGCATGCGCACCTGCTGGCGGCGCAAGGAAGAGAACCCGTACAAGGCAAAATCGTCTCCCAGTAGCGACAGGGTTTCGCCGAACAGCAACAGGCTGTCGCGGATCACGTCGATCACCCGGTGCTCATCATTGAGGTGGGCATCGGTGGACATCGACAGGTCGGCCAGCAGCAAGCAGGCCAGGTCGCGGCGAGTCTGGCGCTGGTCCATGAACAGTCCGCGTTCGCTGCACTGCCCGTGCTGGCGCTCGACATGAAAGTCCAGCCAGGCTTGCAGGTCCAGTTCCGAGCCTTGGGTTTGCTGGCGCAACCATTGGCGATCGTTGCGCAGGTGTTCGAACTGGCGACGCAAGCGCTGGGCCGAGCTTCGCAGGCGTGCGGGCAACGGCTGCGGCTGGCAATCGCGAGGGGTGAAGGTTTGCAGGCTGACGAAGTCGTCCTGCAGGCGTTGTTTGCGGTAATCCCATTCCGGCAACAGGATGCCTGCTCCCAACGGGATGTCATCCACATCGGCCGGCGGCAGGTCCAGGTGCAGTTTCAAACCACCGCCCTTGCGCAAGCGGGTGCGCGACAGGGTCAATTGGTCCAGGTCTTCGGCGACGCGGGCAGCGTCCGGGTCTTCGCTGTCATCCGCCCAGCGATCCAGGTCCACGTGTTCGGTCCAGCTGAACAGGTTTTCCAGGCGCACGATCAGCAGCCCACCGTCACGGGTGGTGTCGTCGATTCGCTCGGCGCGCTTGCGCCCGCCCTGCTGTTCACCGGGCGGCGTCGCCAGGTATTGCTCGGACTCCTCAAGGTTGGCGGCCTGGGGATTGGCCAGGTGTTGGGGTGGGTATAGCCACAGCGGCAACGGCCAGGCCGCCCGCTCGCTGCGGGGAAAATGTTCGACACTGCCCGGTTCGCGCAAGGCTTGGCACAACGCCCGCTCCAGGGCGGCTTCGGCCGGGTTGAGCGTGGCCGGATCGGGGCGCAGGGACAGGTGCGCCTCCACCAGTCGCCGGTAGCGCGGGCGTAGCGCCGGGTAGCGCTTCAACACCGCCAGGGTCCAGCGCTGATTGTCCCGCCCCCAGTGCTTCATAGGCCCCGACTGCGCGGCCAGCAAGGCGAGCCAGCGATACAGCTCTTCGTTGAGCCCGACATCAGGGAACGTCGCCAGGCTCGCCGGCAGCCGCAGATTGTCGCCATCGCAACAGGCCAGGGGCACTTGCTTGCAGGTGCCGGCGATCTGCTGCAACAGGTTGCGCCGCAGCAACAGGTCGCGGTCGCTGACCGCTTCCACCCCCAGGTGAGGCGCACCGCCGGTGGCGCGAAACAGCACCTGCAACGCGCGTTGCCGGGGAACCAGCTCGACCCGGGCCTCAGGAAAGTCAGCACTGGCCCGGCGGGTGATGAAACGGTGCCAGACACTGCCGACCCATTCTTCCAGCTCCAGGGTGAATGCCATGGTTATTTCCTCTTAAGCCGACCCCATTGTGGCGAGGGGATTCATGTGGGAGCAAAGCTTGCTCGCGAAACAGGCGCCTTGATCTCTGGAAGACCGCATCGCCCCCATCGCGGGCAAGCCTTGCTCCCACATGAATCCTCTCACCCCAAATGAGTCCGGCTCAGTAGTTGTGGTGATTTACGAAGGCACCACCGCCGCCGGTGCGCGCAGGGCCGCACGGCCACGTTGACGGAAGCTGAACAGGTAGCAGAGCAACCCGGCCAGGAACCCGACGCCGCTGACCAGCCGCGCCCAGAACAGCGGCTTCAAGTGATCCATCGTGGCCATGAATGGCAAGGCACTGCCATCCGTCATCCAGCGCTGCAACCAGACCTGGACGACACCGGCCGCGGTGAGGAACAAGGTGATCATCACCATCGACAAGGTCATCAACCAGAAGCCCCAGATCTCCAGGCGCTGCGAACGCTCGTCCGCCGCTTCACCCAAGCCCCGCAAGCGTGGCATGGCGTAGCTGATCAGCGTCATCACGATCATTGCGTAGGCACCGTAGAAGGCCAGGTGACCATGGGCCGCGGTCAGTTGCGAACCGTGGGTGTAGTAGTTGACCGGTGCCAGGGTGTGCAGGAAACCCCAGACGCCCGCGCCGAAGAACGCGGTGACCGTGGTGCCCTTGGCCCACAAGGTAGCGGCGCGGTTCGGGTGGTGCCGACGACGGTTCTTCACCATGCTGAAGGCGAAGACCACCATCGCCAGGAACGGCAGCGGTTCCAGAGCCGAGAAGATCGAGCCTACCCACAACCAGACCTCAGGCGCGCCAATCCAGAAGAAGTGGTGGCCAGTGCCGATGATCCCGGTGATCAACGCCATGGCGATAATCACGTAGAGCCATTTTTCCACCACTTCGCGGTCCACGCCGGTGATCTTGATCAGGACGAAAGCGAGCATCGAACCCATGATCAGTTCCCAGACGCCTTCCACCCAAAGATGCACCACCCACCACCAGTAGTACTTGTCGCGAGCGAGGTTTTCCGGGTTGTAGAAGGAGAACAGGAAGAACACTGCCAGGCCGATCAGGCCGGTCATCATCACCATGCTGACCGTGGTCTTGCGACCTTTGAGCAGGGTCATGCCGATGTTATAGAGGAACCCCAGGCATACCACCACGATACCCATCTTGGTGATGGTCGGCTGCTCCAGGAACTCGCGGCCCATGGTCGGTAGCAAGTCGTTGCCGGTGAACTTCGCCAGCGTCGCATAAGGCACCGAGAGGTAGCCCAGGATCGTCGCCACACCCGCGGCGGCGAACACCCAGAACAGCAACAGCGCCAGTTTCGGGCTGTGCAGTTCGCGATCCGCCTCCTCCGGTATCAGGTAATACGCCGCGCCCATGAAACCGAACAGCAGCCAGACGATCAGCAGGTTGGTGTGGACCATGCGGGCCACGTTGAAGGGGATCAGCGGGAACAGGAAGTCGCCGACCACGTATTGCAGGCCCATGATCAAACCGAACAACACCTGCCCCAGGAACAGCATCAGGGCGAACACGAAGTAGGGTTTGGCGACGGCCTGCGAGGCGAATTTCAGATGCGGATTAGCCATGCTCATCTCTCAGCCCTCCTTGTTTGGCGGCCAGCCATTGGTATTGATTTTCGAGCTCCATTTGAGGAATTCGGCGATGTCGTCGACTTCCTGCTCGCTCAGGTTGAACTGCGGCATGGCCCGACGACCCGGAACGTTCAGCGGCTGCATTTTCATCCAGGCCTGCAGGAACGGCTTGAAGGCTTCCTCGCCGCCGCGACGGTTGACCACGTTGCCCAGCTCCGGCGCAAAATACGCGCCCTCGCCCAGCAGGGTATGGCAGCCGATGCAGTTGTTGCGCTCCCAGACGCCCTTGCCGCGTATCACCGATTCCGTCAATTGCGCCTGGTTGCTGCGTTCTGGAAAGGTCTGTTCCGTGTGGTAGGTCAGGGCCAGGAATATCAGGAAAAAGAAGATGCTTCCCCCGAAATAAATATTCCTGGCCATGCCTTTGGTGAAGGTATCTGACATGGTCACTTCCTCATTGCTTGGCGTGTTCATTCTAGGAAGCAAGGGGTCGGAAACCGCTTGATGGCGATCAAGAATCTCCGATGGTTTTGGTGGGTTGTTCCGGGCAGATGAGCTTCGATCGTTCCCACGCTCCCGCGTGGGAACGCCGCCAGGGACGCTCCGCGTTCCGCTTCAGGAAGGTGACGCAGAGCGTCACGGGATGCATTCCCACGCAGAGCGTGGGAACGATCAGATCGCGAACGAGATCGCAATCGCGAGCAGCGCCGCCCAGCTCAACACCAACCACCGCCACAATCGCGGCGCGTGGCGCAGTTCCATGAAGCCGTCGGCGATCAGCCAGGCCTTGGTCACCGCGACCACCAGGATGGCGATGGACACCAGCCCGGTAGCCGCGATCTGGCCCAGGGCAACGGTGCCGGTGCTCAGCACCGCCAGCGTCATCCAGCATGCAATCAAGACACGGGAAGCCGACATGAGCACCTCCGCTCAATCAAGGATGTAGACGACCGGGAACAGCAACACCCAGACCAGATCGACCATGTGCCAATACAGCACGCCGGATTCCAGCCCACTGTTACGCTGCGCCCCATAACGACGTCGCCGACACCCTTCGGCCAGCCAGGCGAGGATCACCATGCCCAGCAACACATGGAGAAAATGAAACGCGGTGAGGATCCAGTACAAGGTGAAGAACGTGTTGTGCTCCATCCCCAGGCCGTTCGCCAACAGATGGGCGTATTCCGTGAGCTTGATCCCCACATAGCCGCAGGCGAGCAACAAGGCCACCCACAACAACAGTGCGGCTCGACGCGGTCGGTCCTGCCTGACTTGCTCCTGGGCCAGGGCGGCGAACAGGCCAGCGGTCAGCAGGCTGAGGGTCATCGCCAGGCCCGTGGAGCGGTCCAGCAATTGCCGGCCTTCGCTGAAAGTCTGCGGATGCAACGCCTGGGCAACGGTGAACGCCAGGATCAACAGCGCGAACACCGACAGCTCGGCGAGGATGAAAAACCACATCGCCAGGTCCCCGGGCAAGCGTCGGGGCACGGCAACGGTTTCAGCCAAAGTGGACATCGACCACATCCATCAACGCGGCAACGGTTTGCGGGTCGTCGCTCAACGGCTCGGCCAGGCATGCCAGGCAGGCTTGGCGCGGGTCCATGCCGGAGCCAATCATGCGCGCGGCGAAAATCAGCAGGCGCGTCGAGGCGACCTCCTCCAGGTCGTGCTGGTCGAGCCGGCGCAGCGCCTGCCCCAATCGCACCACCTGGGCCGCCAGGGCCAGATCCACCCCCGCCTCGCGGGCGACGATGCGCTCTTCATCGGCCACCGCCGGATAGCCAAAGCGCATCGCCACGAAACGCTGGCGCGTGCTGGGCTTCATGCCCTTGAGCAGGTTCTGGTAACCGGGGTTGTACGACACCACCAGCATGAAGGACGGCGGCGCCTGCAGTACTTCGCCAGTGCGTTCCAGGTACAACTGCCGACGATCATCGGCCAGCGGGTGCAACACCACGGCCGTGTCCTGGCGCGCTTCGACCACCTCATCCAGATAACAGATGCCGCCCTCGCGCACCGCCCGGGTCAAGGGCCCGTCCTGCCACCAGGTGCCCTGGGCGCCGATCAGGTGACGGCCCACCAGGTCGGCCGCGCTCAAGTCATCGTGGCAGGCCACGGTGTACAGCGGCAGTTTCAGGCGGTGAGCCATGTGCTGGACGAAGCGGGTCTTGCCGCAGCCGGTCGGGCCTTTGATCAGCACCGGCATGCCGTGATGCCAGGCCTGTTCGAACAGCGCCTGCTCGTTGTCCTGGGGTTGATAAAAGGGTTCGTCGGGGTGCTGCAAAGTGTGGATAGCGTTCATGGCAAGGCCTGATCAGACAACACGATTGCAGGCCACGCTACGGTGCCCTGCGACAACCTGGCAAGGGCTGCGGCCGGCAAACTTGATCGCCGTCAAGCGGCTAACCACCGCCTCGGGCATAGCCTTGCAACGCACCAAGAACCTGCGCGCCGAACGTCAATTACAGCGCAGCGCGGGTCACGCCTGAGGAGAAATGGAATGCTGATCAGCCACAAAAAATCGTGGGCCCTGCGGGTCACGGCGCTGTGTACAGCGCTGGCCGCCCCCCACGCCTTCGCCGACCAAAACGCTGCGCCGGAACAACCCCGCGTGGTCAAGACCGAAGGCGCGCCCGACCTGAGCCAGGCCGACTTCGACTCGGCCAAGGAAATCTACTTCCAGCGCTGCGCCGGCTGCCACGGTGTGCTTCGCAAAGGCGCCACCGGCAAGCCGCTGACACCCGACATCACCCAATCGCGCGGCCAGGCCTACCTGGAGGCGCTGATCACCTACGGCTCGGCCGCCGGCATGCCGAACTGGGGCACCTCCAATGCACTGACCAAAGACCAGATCACGGTGATGGCCAAGTTCATCCAGCACACCCCACCGACCCCACCGGAATGGGGCATGGCCGAAACCCGCAAGACCTGGAAAGTGCTGGTCAAACCCGAAGACCGGCCGACCAGGCAACTCAGCACCCTCAACCTGCAAAACCTGTTCTCGGTGACCCTGCGCGACGACGGCAAGATTGCCCTGATCGACGGCGACAGCAAGAAGATCGTCAAGCTGATCGACACCGGTTATGCGGTGCACATCTCGCGCATCTCGGCCTCGGGTCGCTACCTGCTGGTAATCGGCCGGGACGCCAAGATCGACATGATCGACCTGTGGCCGAAAGAGCCGACCAAGGTCGCGGAAATCAAGGTAGGCATCGAGGCCCGCTCGGTGGAAACCTCCAAGTTCAAGGGCTACGAGGACAAATACACCATCGCCGGTTCCTACTGGCCGCCGCAGTTCACCATCATGGACGGCGAGACCCTGGAGCCCAAGCAGATCGTCTCGACCCGCGGCATGACCGTCGACACCCAGCAATACCATCCCGAGCCTCGGGTCGCGGCCATCATCGCGTCCCACGAATGGCCGGAGTTCATCGTCAACGTCAAGGAAACCGGCAAGGTGATGCTGGTCAACTACCAGGACATCAAGAACCTCACCATCACCAGCATCGACGCCGCGCCGTTCCTGCATGACGGCGGTTGGGACAGCAGCCATCGGTACTTCATGACGGCCGCCAACAACTCCAACAAGGTCGCGGTGATCGACTCCAAGGAACGCAAGCTCACCGCCCTGGTGGACGTTGGCAAGACCCCGCACCCTGGACGCGGCGCCAACTTCAACCACCCCCTCTACGGACCGGTCTGGGCCACCAGCCACTTGGGCGATGCCGGGGTTTCGCTGATCGGCACCGACCCGGTCAAGCACCCCCAATACGCCTGGAAACAGGTCGGCTCGCTCCAGGGCCAAGGTGGCGGCTCGCTGTTCATCAAGACTCATCCCCAGTCTCGCCACCTGTATGTCGACACCACCCTCAGCCCGGACGCCAAGCTCAGCCAGTCGGTGGCGGTGTTCAACATCGACAAGCTCGACGCCGGCTACACCGTGCTGCCGATTGCCGAGTACGCCGGTATCAAGAAAGGCGCGCTGCGTGTGGTGCAACCGGAATACAACAAGGCCGGCGACGAGGTCTGGTTCTCGGTCTGGAGTGGCCAGGAAGACGAGTCGGCGCTGGTGGTGATCGACGACAAGACCCTCAAGGTCAAGAACGTGATCAAGGACAAACGCCTGATCACCCCAACCGGAAAATTCAACGTCTACAACACCCAACACGACATCTATTGAGCCCCATCAATAAGAGGAAAAACCATGAAGCCTATTCTGATTGCCTTGGCCTTGACTGCCGCCTACAGCCTGCCGGCGTTGGCCCAAGACGGCCCGACGCTGTTCAAGAGCAAGCCCTGCGCGGCCTGCCACGCCATCGATACCAAAGTGGTTGGCCCGGCACTCAAGGAAGTCGCAGCAAAAAACGCCGGCGTCGCCGGAGCACAGGATTTACTCGCCAAGCACATCAAGGAAGGTACGCAAGGCAACTGGGGACCGATGCCGATGCCGGCCAACCCCGTGACGGAAGAGGAAGCCAAGATCCTGGCGGCGTGGGTCTTGACCCTTAAATAACACATCCCTGTAGCGAGGAAATTCATGTGGCATGGGATTGATGTGGGAGCAAGGCTTGCCCGCGATGGGGGCGATGCGGTCTTTCAGAAATCAAGGCGGCTGTTTCGCGAGCAAGCTTTGCTCCCACATAAATCCCCTCACCACAGGGGCCGCACCCAACTTTATTTCTTGATCAGGAGGACGTCATGGAACGACACAGCTCTGCAACCTTGATAACCACCCTCCTCTTTGTTTTCTCTTCCTGCGTGCTGGCCGCTCCCGACAGCCAGCGCCAGGCCCAATTGCAACACCTGCTGGACCAGGACTGTGGCGCCTGCCACGGCCTGTACATGACCGGCGGCCTCGGCCCGCCCCTGACCCACGAAGCCCTGGCCGGAAAATCCCGCGACAGCCTCATCGCCACCGTCACCCTCGGACGGCCCGGCAGCGCCATGCCCGGTTGGGCACCGTTGCTTGCGCCCGACGACATTCGCTGGCTGGTGGACCGGCTCCTTCAAGGAAAACCCGCCTCATGATCCGTTCTTTCCTCTCCTCCACCGCCATCGCCCTGCTGCTCTGCGGTTGCGCCCAGACACCGTTGCGCGGCACCGGCGATTTGGGCGTGGTGGTGGAGCGCGCCACCGGCAGCCTGCAAATCATTGAAAGCGACACCCGCACCGCCCTGGGCCGCGTCGAAGGCCTGGGCGACTTGTCCCACGCCTCGGTGGTGTTCTCCCGCGACCAGCGCTACGCCTACGTGTTCGGTCGCGATGGGGGCCTGAGCAAAGTCGACCTGCTGCGCGCGCACATCGAACGCCGGATCATTCAGGGCGGCAACAGCATCGGCGGTGCAATCAGCCAGGATGGCAAGCTGATCGCCGTTTCCAACTACGAGCCCGGCGGCGTCAAGGTGTTCGACGCCCAGACCCTGGAACAGGTCGCCGACATCCCGGCCACGCCGTTGCCCGGCGGACAAAAGCGCTCACGGGTGGTCGGTTTGGTGGATGCGCCGGGACAACGCTTCGTGTTCAGCCTGTTCGACACTGGCGAGATCTGGACCGCCGACTTCAGCCAAGGCCTCAGCCCGCGCATCGAACGTTTCACCGCCATCGGCCAGCAACCCTACGATGCCCTGATCACCCCGGACGGGCGTTATTACATGGCCGGGCTGTTCGGTGAAGACGGCATGGCCCAACTCGATCTCTGGCACCCGGAGCGCGGGGTGAAACGGGTACTGGGCCATTACGGCCGCGGCCAGGCGCGGCTCCCGGTGTACAAGATGCCGCATCTGGAGGGCTGGGCCCTGGCCGACCAGCAAGCCTTCGTGCCTGCCGTCGGGCATCACCAGGTATTGGTGATGAACGCCCAGGATTGGCAACAGACCGACGCCATCGCCGTGGCCGGTCAACCAGTGTTCGTCACGGCGCGTCCGGACGGTCGGCAGCTGTGGGTCAACTTTGCCTACCCGGACAACGACCGCGTCCAGGTCATCGACACCCAGACCCACGCCATCGTCGCCGACCTGCGGCCAGGCCCGGCGGTGCTGCACATGGAGTTCACCGCGCGGGGTGACCAGTTGTGGCTGTCCGCCCGGGATGGTGGTCAGGTGCAGGTCTGGGATCCTTATCGCCTCGAACGCCTGGGCAGCCTGCCGGCCCTGAGCCCGAGCGGCATTTTCTTCAGCAGTCGCGCGCACAAGTCGGGGTTCTGACCATGACTTCCAGCTCACTGGCCCGGCGCCTGATCGATCAATTCCAGCATGGCCTGCCGTTGTGCGCCGAGCCCTATCGGGCCATGGCCGAGACCTTGGGCTGCAGCGAAGCCCAGGTCATCGACTGCCTGCAACATCTGCAAGTGGCCGGGACCTTATCGCGGGTCGGCCCGGTGTTCGAACACACCCGGGCCGGGGCCAGCACCCTGGCCGCCCTGGCCGTGCCCGAAGACCGCTTGCACCAGGTGGCCGCACGCATCAGCCAATACCCGGAAGTCAATCACAACTATGCCCGCGAACATCGCTACAACCTGTGGTTCGTGCTGACCGGCCCCAACCGTGCCCACCTGGAAAACATCCTCCAGGAACTGGAGAACGACACCGGTCTCACGCCACTGGACCTGCCCATGCTGACCGCCTACCGCATCGACCTGGGCTTTGCCCTGGAGGCCACCCCATGAAAAACGCCCTGAGCGAACAACAGTCACTGGCACTGCGCCGTTTGCTGGAAACCGGCCTGCCCCTGACATCGCGTCCCTTCCAGGCCCTGGCCGAGCAGATCGAGGCCAGTGAGCCGCAGGTGCTCGAGCAGGTGCAGCATTGGCATGAACAGGGGCTGTTCCGCCGTGTCGGCCTGGTGGTCAACCATCGCGCCTTGGGGTTTGCCGCCAACGCCATGCTGGTGCTGGACGTGCCGGACGCCTTGGTCGATGAAGTCGGCCGACGCCTCGGACAAACACCGGGCATCAGCCTTTGCTACCAACGCCCCAGGCGCCTGCCCCAGTGGCAATACAACCTGTTCTGCATGATCCACGGTCGCCAGCGTGACCGTGTCGAGACCCAGGTCCAGGCGTTGCTGGAAGAACACCAGCTGGACGACCTGCCCCACCAGTTGCTGTTCAGCACGCACCTGTTCAAGCAATGCGGCGGACGTTTCGCCGCCCCCGCCGGAGCCCGTATCGATGGATGACCTGGACCGTCGCCTGATCAATCGCCTGCAACTAGGCCTGCCGCTGGTGCGTCATCCCTGGCAGGCCCTGGCCCAGGAACTGGACAGCAGCAGCACCGAATTGCTCGACCGCCTGCATGAGTTGCTCAACGACGGGGTCCTCACCCGCTTCGGTCCGATGTTCGACATCGATCGCCTGGGCGGTGCGTTCACCCTGGCGGCGCTGGCAGTGCCCGAGCCGCGCTTCGAGGCCATCGCCGAGCTGCTCGCGGACATGCCCGAAGTCGCCCACAACTACCGCCGCGAGCACACCTGGAACATGTGGTTCGTGCTCGCCTGCCCCAGCGAACAGGCGATCAACGACACCCTGCTGCACATCGAACACCTGACCGGCCTGGTGCCGCTGAACCTGCCCAAAGAGGAGACCTACCATGTCGGCCTGTATTTCCCTGTCTGAGTCTTTGTGGCAAGCGCCGCCACGGCTGGATGAAACACCCTTGGCGCTGCGCCTGGTGGAACTGACCCAGGCCGGCCTGCCCTTGCTCGAAGACCCCTGGGCCTGGCTGGCCGAACAACTGGAACTGAGCGTGGAATCCACCCTCGACCTGCTCAAGCGCCTGCAGGCCGAGGGTGCGATCCGCCGCATTGCCGCCGTGCCCAATCACTATCGCCTGGGCTATCGCCACAACGGCATGACGGTCTGGGACGTGGCGGATGCCGACATTTCGCGTCTCGGCGCCCTGCTGGGGGCGCAGCCCTTCGTCAGCCACTGCTACCGGCGCCCGCGCCGGCCCGGCTGGCGCTACAACCTGTTCGCCATGGTCCATGGCCGCAGCCGCGAAGAAATCGACAGCTACCGCGAACACCTGCGCTACCTGCTGGGGGACGCCTGCGCCGCCGACGACATGCTGGTGAGCAGCCGCATCCTGAAAAAAACCGGCCTGCGCCTGACGCCTGTGGGAGCAAAGCTTGCTCGCGAAACAGGGGCGTCGGTTTTATGAAGGACCGCATCGGTTTCATCGCGGGCAAGCCTTGCTCCCACCAAGCCTTGCTCCCACGGAGCGACTTATGTTGAGGATCAGCCGCATCCTGAAAAAAACCGGCCTGCGTCTGACACCTGTGGGAGCAAAGCTTGCTCGCGAAACAGGGGCGTCGGTTTTATGAAGGACCGCATCGGTTTCATCGCGGGCAAGCCTTGCTCCCACCAAGCCTTGCTCCCACATCAAAGGAGCACCTTATGTTGAGACCGGCCTGCGCCTGGCGCCTGTGGGAGCAAAGCTTGCTCGCGAAGCAAGCACCTCGGTTCCAGAAGGACCGCATCGGCTTCATCGCGGGCAAGCCTTGCTCCCACCAAGCCTTTCCCACATCAAAGGAGAGCGACTCATGTTGAGGATCAGCCATTACCTGCGAGCCCTGGACGGGCATTGCCCTGCCCCACGCGTCGCGCCACCGGGCAGCTGCCGCCCGCCGGTGGTGATCTGGAACCTGCTCAGGCGCTGCAACCTGACCTGCAAGCACTGCTATGCAACGTCGGCCGACAGCGTGTTTCGCGATGAACTGGACACCGCGGCGGCGCTCCAGGTCATCGACGACCTGCACGATGCCGGCGTGCGCGTGTTGATCCTGTCCGGCGGCGAACCGCTGTTGCGCGAGGATCTGTTCCAACTCAGCGCCTATGCCCGCGACAAAGGTTTTTTCCTCGCCTTGTCCACCAACGGCACGCTGATCGACACGTCCAATATCGAACAGATTGCGGCGGCGAACTTCGATTACGTGGGCATCAGCATCGACGGCCTGGAAGCGACCCACGATGAATTCCGTCAGCTCAAGGGCAGTTTCGCCAGCTCCATGGCCGCCATCCGGCTCTGCCGTGAACAAGGCATCCGGGTCGGGTTGCGCACCACCCTCACCCAGCAAAACCATGCCCAGTTGCCGCGCTTGCTGGACTTGATGAATGAGTACGACGTACAGAAATTCTACCTGTCGCACCTCAACTACAGCGGCCGGGGCAAGCGCAGTCGCAAGCTCGATGCCCATCAGCAGATGAGCCGCGAGGCCATGACCTTGATCTTCGAGCGGGCCTGGCACGACATCGAACAAGGCCGCGACAGTGACTTCGTCAGCGGCAACAACGACGCCGACGCGATCCTGTTGCTGCAATGGGTATCCCGGCGCCTGCCCCAACACTACGCCGCACTGGAGCAGATGCTGCGGGCCTGGGGCGGCAATGCCTCGGGCAGCGGCATCGCCAACATCGACAATACCGGCGAGGTCCACCCCGACACGTACTGGTGGCAGCACTCGGTGGGCAATGTCCGCCAGACACCGTTCAAGACACTCTGGCTCGAGCGCCCCGATGCCCTGCTGCTGAAGCTGCGCGAACACCCACGGGCCGTGGGCGGTCGCTGCGGGCAATGCCGCTGGCTGGCAATCTGCAACGGCAATACCCGCACCCGGGCCTGGGCCGACGGCGACCTGTGGGGCCAGGACCCCGGCTGCCACCTCAGCGACGAAGAAATCGGCTTGCACGCGATCCCCAGCGTTGCGATGCCCTGCGCCTGATCAACCGACGGCGAACCTGATACCGAACCAAGGAAGTCCCATGCCTGCCTCCATCGTTTTGCCCGCTGCCCTGCAAGCGTCCTTCAGACCGGGTGAAGTCGCCCTGGTCGGCGCCGGCCCCGGTGACCCGGGCCTGCTGACATTGCGCGCCTGGAGCCTGTTGATGCAGGCCGACGCGGTGGTCTACGACCGCTTGATCAGCGCGCAATTGCTCAGCCTGATCCCGCTGACCTGCGCCCGGCATTACGTCGGCAAGGCCGCCGGTTGCCACAGCCTGCCCCAGCCACAGATCAACGAACTGCTGGCCGACCTGGCCGACCAGGGACAACGGGTGGTGCGACTCAAGGGCGGTGATCCGTTCATCTTCGGTCGCGGCGCCGAGGAACTGGAGTATCTGCTGGCCCGCGGCATCGATTGCCAAGTGGTGCCCGGCATCACCGCCGCAGCTGGTTGCAGCACCTATGCCGGCATTCCCCTGACCCATCGCGACCTGGTCAATTCCTGTCGTTTCATCACCGGTCATTTGCAACGCGAAGGCGACTTGAACCTGCCCTGGCAAAGCCTGGCGGATGACAGCCAGACCCTAGTGTTCTACATGGGTCTGTCGAACCTCGGCACCATCGCCGCACAACTGATCGCGGCGGGCCTGGCGGCTGATACGCCGGCGGCGCTGATCAGCAACGGCACGCGCCCCGACCAGCAGGTCCTGCGCGGCACCCTCCAGCAATTGCCGCAGATGGCGCTGGCATGCGCCGAAGGCCTGCCGACCTTGACGGTGATCGGCAAGGTGGTTGGCTTGTTTGCCCATCAGGTATTGGAGCATCCGGCCCGCCTGCACCCGGCCCTACCGCTCCAGCCAAGTATCGCGAGGGTCGCCTCATGAGAATCGGCTGGCTTGCCCCATTGCTGTGGATCGGCGCTGTCCACGGCGCCACGGTACCTGAACCGGACCTGGCGTTGGCCGAACAGAACTACCAGCAACACTGCCAGCAATGCCACGGGGTGAATCGCATCGGCGGCGCCGGGCCGGCGCTGTTGCCCCAGAGCCTGAGTCGGATCAAGCCCGACGAAATCCGCCAGGTGATCGAAAATGGCCGCCCGGCCAGCCAGATGGCGGCGTTCGGTGCGGTGCTGGAGCCTGCGCAGATCGATGGCTTGACCCACTATCTCCAGCGTCCACCCGCGGTCGAACCGACCTGGAGCGAGGACGACACGCGCCGCAGCCATCGCCTGCTGGCGGATGTCACCAGCCTGCCGGATAAACCCCAGCACCACGCCGACCCGCTGAACCTGTTCGTGGTGGTGGAAGCTGGCGATCATCACATCGATATCGTCGACGGCGATCGCTTCGAGGTCCTGGCGCGCTTCGCCTCACATTTCGCGGTGCATGGCGGGCCGAAGTTTTCGCCGGACGGACGCTTCGTCTATTTCGCCTCCCGGGACGGCTGGATCAGCCTGTATGACCTGCACAACCTCACGCTCATCGCCGAGGTGCGGGCCGGGCTCAATACCCGCAACCTGGCGGTGAGCAAGGATGGGCGCTGGGTGCTGGTGGGCAACACCTTGCCCGGCAACCTGGTGGTGCTGGATGCCCGCGACCTGTCACTGGTCAAGACCATTGCAACGGTGGGGCTGGATGGCCAGGCGTCGAGGGTCAGTGCGGTCTATACCGCGCCGCCGCGCAACAGCTTCATCGTCGCCTTGAAGGATGTGAAAGAGCTCTGGGAGCTGTCCACCGGCCCGAACCCGGACTTCGTGCCCCGGCGGATCGAGGCCGGGGATTTCCTTGATGATTTTTCCTTCTCGCCCGATTACCGGCAGTTGCTCGCCACCTCGCGCAAGGCCCAGGGCGGCCAGGTGATCGACCTCGACACGGGGCGGATCGTCACCGACATCGCGCTGCCGGGCATGCCGCACCTGGGCTCGGGGACCTATTGGAAACGCGATGGGCACTGGGTGTTCGCCACACCCAACATCAGCAAGGGGCTGATTTCGGTGATCGACTTCGACACCTGGAAAGTCATCAAGCAGATCCCCACGCTCGGGCCGGGTTTCTTCCTGCGCAGCCACGTCAACTCCCGCTACGCCTGGACCGACGTGTTCTTCGGCCCGGACAACGATGCCATCCACCTGATCGACAAACAGACCCTGGAAATCGCCCATACCCTGCGGCCCATGCCCGGCAAAACCGCCGCCCACGTCGAGTTCACGCGCGACGGCCGCTACCTGCTGCTGAGCATTTGGGACACCGATGGCGCGCTGATCGTCTACGACAGCAACACCCTCAAGGAAATCAAGCGCCTGCCCATGAACAAGCCTTCGGGCAAATACAACGTCGGCAACAAGATCGAGTTCGCCGAGGGGACGTCACACTGAAAAAAAGGGGGCTGATGCGCAGCCCCCCGGGAGCAAACGTCCCCGCCACAAAAGACTGAGACGGTGTCCTGTTGGAATGACTATTGTGGCGAGGGGATTTATCTGTGGGAGCAAGGCTTGCCCGCGATAGCCGCGCCGCGGTCGAACTGCTGGACCGCGTTATCGTTCATCGCGGGCAAGCCTTGCTCCCACAGGCCTTGCTCCCACAGACGGCGTCGGACCCAAAGGATCCAACTCTTACCAGGTGAGCACCGCACCCACCGCAAAGGTATCGGTGTCTTCGTTCTGGGCGCTGGTGTCGTGGCCGTTGATTTCGAACTGGTTGTACTCGGCCACGAGCTTGAGGTTGTCGTTGATGTCGTGGAACAGCGCGATGCCACGGGTTTCATAATCGGCGCCACTGCCCACCACGCCGTTGCCGTCGTCATCGGTCTTGCCGTAGGACAGCGCCAGGCGGTTTTTGCCCAGCTTGTAGGAGCCCTGCAACAGGTAGCCCTTGCTGTCGACATTGCGCAGGGTGGCTTCACCGGCGTTGTTGGTGAAGAACGGGTTGATGCCCTTGGCCTGGAACCCCGAGCCGGTCAGCGACAACCCGCCCATCTTCGCCTGCACGCCATACCCCAGGCCCTTGGACGTCACCGATTCGACGCTGGCGTCGGTGTTGTCCGAGGTCTGGTAGCTGCCGTTGAGCCAGCTGTAGATCTTCGCCCCGCCCAGGTCGAACTGGTAGGTGATCTCGCTCTCGGTGCGCGGGTTTTCCTGATAGGCCTTGCCGGTGGCGCTGTTGTCGTTGGTGTCCACCGGGTCCATGATCCCCACCGCCACCCGCAGCCCCTCCATCACCGGCGTGCGGTAGGTGATCTGCGAGGTCGGGAACGGGTACGGATAACCGCTGCCGATGTTGCCAAACGACACGCCACCGCCGTCCACCAGCCCCAGGGTGTCGCTGACCTGGCCATAACCGGCGAGCAGTTCGTCCAGCAGGATGTTGGAGCGGGCAAACAGGCCGAAGTCCTTGCCGATCAGCACCTCACCCCACTCCGGGTTCGCCACGGTGCCGTAGAACTGGCGCACGTCGATGGCAGTGTCGGTGCCATTGGTTTCACTGTCGTTGATGGTCACCCAGAACGAAGCCCGGGCACCGAGCTTGAGGTCATCGACCTGCTTGCCCATGTTGAAGCCCAGGTAGTTGGGCAAGAAGCCCATCTTGACCCGCGCCTGCCGACGGTCGTACTGCTCACCCGCGCGGTCGACGTCGCTGTTGACGTAAAAGGCGTTGATGTAGCCGTCGGTGGAAAAGGTGGTCTGATCCTTGTCGTACAGCATGATTTCGGCGTTGGCCCAAGGCATCAGGCCCAGGCTCGAAACACCTACGATGACCGCAGGCAAAAAACGTTGGCGGGTATTTTTATTGTTGTGCATGGCGCGCTCCGCAACAGGGGACGGGATGTCGGAGGCGATTATCGAAAGGCGCCCGGGCGCGTCATACGCTGCCTTGGAGGCAATTGGCGGATGCTTTGGCAGCGCCGGCCCGGCGCGGCAGTTTGGGTGTAAGACGGCGAGGCTGGCGGGTGCGGTACTTTGGGTGTGGGTCGCAGGGCGGCCTAGGGATGTGGGAGGGATTTTTCTGTGAGAGCAAGACCTGTGGAGATACCTGTGGAGATACCTGTGGAGATACCTGTGGAGATACCTGTGGAGATACCTGTGGGAGCAAGGCTTGCCCGCGATAGCCGCGCCGCGGTCGAACCGCCGGACCGCGTTATCGTTCATCGCGGGCAAGCCTTGCTCCCACAGACTTTGCTCCCACAGACCTTGCTCCCGCTGGCCTGCGCAGCAGGCCCCTCGCCTTCGGCTCAGAACCGCGGCTTGACGGTCTTCCACTCCGGCCGGTAACGCTGCATCTGCCGCACATCGTCGCGCTGGCGGATGCCGCAACTGAGGAACTGCTCATGCAGCTTGCCCAGTTGATCCCGGTCCAATTCCAGGCCAAGGCCAGGCGCCCGGGTGATCTTCACGCAGCCGTCGACAATCGGCAGCTTGCCGCCCTTGATCACTTCTTCATCCGGTTCCTGCCAGGGGTAATGGGTGTCGCAGGCGTAGTCCAGGTTCGGCACCGCGGCCGCCACGTGGGCCATGGCCATGAGGCTGATGCCCAGGTGCGAGTTCGAATGCATCGACACGCCCAGGCCAAAGGTGCTGCACATTTTCGCCAAGGCCTGGGTGTCGCGCAGGCCGCCCCAGTAATGGTGGTCGGCCAACACGATTTGCACACTGTCCAGCGCCACGCTGCGGCGAAACTCATCGAAATCGGTGACTACCATGTTGGTCGCCAGCGGCAGCCCCGTGCGTTTGTGCAGCTCGGCCATGCCTTCCAGCCCCGGCGTCGGGTCTTCGTAATACTGCAGGTCATCCCCCAGCAGCTCGGCCATGCGAATCGAGGTTTCCAGGGACCAGTTGCCATTGGGGTCGATGCGCAACGGGTAGCCGGGAAAGGCCTGTTTCAGCGCCTTGATACACGCGACTTCATGCTCCGGATCGAGGGCGCCGGCCTTGAGCTTGATGCTCTTGAAGCCATAGTCCTGGATCATCCGCCGGGCCTGGGCGACGATCTGCTGTTCGTTGAGCGCCTCGCCCCAACTGTCGGGCGGGTACGGCGAATCGATGTGCTCGGCGTACTTGAAAAACAAGTAGGCACTGAACGGGATCTCGTCGCGAATCGCGCCGCCCAGCAGGTCCACCAGCGGCACGTTCAGGGAGTGGGCCTGCAAGTCCAGGCATGCCACTTCGAACGCCGAATAGGCATTGCTCACTGCCTTGCTCGCGTGGGAACCCGGCGCCAGTTCGGCACCGGCAACGCTGACCGGTTTCTGCGCGGCGACGGTCGCCTGGACGATGGCCCGCAACTGGTTGAGGTTGAACGGATCCAGGCCGATCAACTGGCTCTGCAACTGCTGCTGGATCGCCAGGGCCGGCGCATCGCCGTAGCTCTCCCCGAGGCCGATGTAACCGTTGTCGCTCTCGATCTCGATGATCGAGCGCAACGCGAACGGCTCATGGATGCCGCTGGCGTTGAGCAAAGGTGGATCGCGAAAAGCGATGGGGGTGACGGTGACGCGTTTGATCTTCATACAGCGGCTCCCGATGGGCCAGGTTTCAAAGCTTGAGAGGTTTGCGACTGATCGGCTCCGGCAACGGTTTCGGGGCGGCCGGACCGTGAGTTCGGGGTGTCGCGCTTCGGTGCGGTGCGGGCGAAAAAGATCACCACGGCGGCGACAAGCGACGTGGCGGCCAACCCATACAGGCCGCCTTCGATGGAGCCGGTGGTCTGCTCCAGGAAACCGAACGCCGTCGGCGCGACAAAACCGCCGAGGTTACCGATGGAGTTGATCAAGGCGATCACCGCCGCCGCGATGCGTGCATCCAGGTAACCCTGGGGAATCGGCCAGAACAACGCCGAGGCAGCCTTGAAACCAATAGCCGCGAAACAGATCGCCACGAAGGCAAAGATCGGCCCGCCCGTGGTGGACATGAACATGCCGAACGCAGCGACCACCAGCGTCACCGCGACCCAGGCCTGCTGGAATTTCCATTTGCCGGCCAGGGCGGCAAAGCCGTACATCGCAATGATGGAAATGATCCATGGAATGGAGTTGAGCAAACCGACCTGGAAGTCCCCCAGGTTGCCCATTTTCTTGATCATGCTCGGTAGCCAGAACGTGGCACCGTAGATGGTCAAGGCGATGGAAAAGTAGATGAAACAGAACAGCGCGATCTGCCGGTCGGCCAGCAACTTGAACATCGACGGCTTGATCACCTGGGCCGCTTCCCGGGCCCGTTGCTCTTCAGCGATGGCGGCGATCAATACGCTTTTCTCTTCAGCCGTCAGCCATTTCGCCTGGCTCGGATGCGACTGCAACCAGAACCAGACAAACCCGCACAGCACGATGGAGGCAAAACCTTCGATCAGGAACATCCACTGCCAGCCATGCAGGCCCAACCCGCTGATGTGCAGCAAGGCGCCGGACACCGGGCCGGAAATCACCGAGGCAATGGCCGAACCGCTGAGGAAGATCGCCATCGCCTTGCCGCGCTCGTTGGCGGGTAGCCATTGGGTGAAGTAGTAGATGATGCCGGGAAAGAACCCCGCCTCCGCCGCGCCGAGGATGAAGCGCAGCACATAAAAACTGGTCTCGCCGCGCACAAAGGCCATGGCCATGGCGGCCGCGCCCCAGGTGAACATGATGCGCGTCAACCAGGCACGCGCGCCGTAGCGTTGCAAGAGCATGTTGGACGGGACTTCGAACAGCGCGTAGCCGATGAAGAACAGTCCGGCGCCGAGCCCGTAGGCCGCCGCGCCGATGCCCAGGTCGGTTTCCAGGTGGCTGCGCACGAAGCCGATGTTGACCCGGTCGATGTAGTTGACGATGAACATCACCACCACCAGCGGCAGGACATGACGTTTGACCTTGGCCGCCGCGAGCGCCAGGGTGCTGTCATGGGTGGAGTCCGTTACGTTATTCAAGGGGTGCCTCCCGATCATTGTTTTTGTGGGGAACGGGACGATGATGGACGCGACGGATTGTTCCCGTCTAATCTAACTTGGCACTTGATTGATACCTGGATTGAATCAATGTTTGAACTGGCCCAGCTGCGCTGCTTCACCACCGTGGCGACCGAACTCAACTTCCGTCGCGCCGCCGAACGCCTGAACATGACCCAGCCACCGCTGAGCCGGCAGATCCAATTGCTGGAGCACCACCTGGGCGTCGAGCTGTTCACTCGCAGCACCCGCAGCGTGGCGCTCACCGCCGCCGGCCGGGCGTTTTTCATCGAGGCCCAGAACCTGTTGGAACAGGCGCAACAAGCCGCCGAGGCCGCCAAGCGTTTTGCCAAGGGTGACATCGGCTCGGTCACCATCAGCTTCGTCGGCAGTGCGGTGTACGAGTTTCTGCCCAAGGTGATTGCCGAGGCCCGGCTGAAACAGCCCCAGGTCAAAATCGTCCTGGCGGAGATGAACACCTACCAGCAGCATGAAGCCCTGCGCGCTCGGCGCATCGACCTGGGCATCGTCCGCTCGCCACTGCTGGAAACCGGCTACGCCACCGAATGCCTGGTGCGCGAACCCTTCGTGCTGGCGGTGCCTGCCGGACATCCGCTGGCCAGCGCTGAAACCGTCAGCGTCCAGGACCTGGACGGACAACCGTTCCTGATGTACTCCCACGCCGCCTACCCGCCCTTCAACGAACTGCTCACCGGCATGCTCCGCTCGGCCCGGGTCGCACCGCAATTCGTGCAGTGGCTGGGGTCGTCGCTGACGATCCTGGCACTGGTCAACGCCGGCATGGGCCTGGCCCTGGTACCGCGTTGCGCCACCAGCGTGGTGTTCAAGCAGGTGGTGTTTCGCGAGATCGACCTGGGCGAAGGGGTGCAGAGCGAATTGCACCTGGTGTGGCGCGAGGACAACGACAACCCGGCGTTTACCATGTTGCTGGAGGGGATTCGGGGGGCGGTTCGGGAAGGGTTGTGAAGGCGGAACAACAAGGGAACCCAACATTCCACCGAGCGTCGTGGACTTAGGTTGTGAGGGCGCTTGCGGCGCCCCCCACAACACTACCTGGCGACTACCCAGGCTTGTAGTTATCCAGTACTCGATTGACCGCTAGCTCACCCAACATGATGACCCGTTGCAGCACCAGCATCGTTTGGCGCCTTGGGCCGTCCGTCAACTCGGTGAGGTCGCTGACCATCACGCTGGCGGATGCCAAGGATTCGCACGCCTCCACGAGTAACGTTTCGTCATCCACCGCTGCGTCGATGGTGAAGATCGTGCTGGGCTTGCGGGGCGGTATCTGCGTTTTCGTTGCCCCGGGGTTCAGGTAGTGCTTGAGCGCGCGGTCTGCCGCCTCTTTCAACTTTTCAGGGTCGAGAGAGTCGCCGTAGAGTACCGAATAGATATCCGGGGGGTTGGGCGTTACTTTGAACATAATTGACAATTCCTACATTGGAGCTGCAACCGTTCTCTACTAAAAGAAGGGTGGCGGCTGTACGCAGGTTAGTAGACCGGTAGGAATTGGCAAAACCCGGCGCGCCCGAGGGCACCCTGCGCACAACCACCATTTAGTGCAGGCATATAAATAACCTGACTGAACGGTGCTCAAGCACCTTACCAAACCTGATGGGCTACTAAACCCGACCACTGATGGGCAGTGGCAGGTAAACGATAGAAGCCAGGGGCAAAGCGCACAAGCCAGCGGATTCTGACGCATGCGTAAGTAAGGACGCAAGGGCTCGTAGCCTTTGGGGCGTTATGTGGAATGTATTTAAACGTGTCGCGCTGGATATGTTTTCTTAAATTAAACATGGCGACTTTTCTTCGTTATTTCTTGGGGCTGTATGGGTGTAAATACAGTGTCTTATGGGACGCTTTGGCCTCATCGATATTAAACGAGGTCATGCCGTAGATAATACGTTGGCGGATGCCTTGGGGAATTTTCCTACAGTTGACCGGCTACAACTTGTTGCGTTATCAAATGGCACCTTGCCCGATATTGACCTGCGGTTCCTCATAGACCGATTGGACTTTGATCGTTCCCACGCTCTGCGTGGGAATGCATCCCGTGACGCTCTGCGTCACCTTCCAGAAGCGGAACGCGGAGCGTCCCTGGCGACATTCCCACGCAGGAGCGTGGGAACGATCGATATGTATTTTCAGCCTTAAAAATCACATGGTTGCAATTTGTTCCATGAGAGCTTGCTCCCTCGCCACATTGTCAGCGCTCTTGAGCCATGCACCCGGCTGGTTTGCCAACATCTCACCCCTAGTTGTACGATGACCGACGAGCGCACATCGCTCGCGTTCCTGATACCTACAACAACAAGGAAATCCCCATGAAAAAAGCGACATTGGTCATCAGCTTCTTGTGCCTGTTCAGCGGCTACGCAGCGGCAGCCGCTACATCGGCCGAGCAGGAGGTGGCCCAGGCGGTCGATCATTTGACACAAGCCATGCTGCACAAAGACATTCCCCAGCTCCAGGCACTGGCCGCCGAGAACCTGACCTATGGTCACTCCAGCGGCAACATCCAGGACAAGAAGGCCTTCATCGCCGACATCGAAACGGGCAAGAGCGCATTCAAGACCCTGGAAATGCAGAACCAGAAAATCACCTTGTCGGGTGATGTGGCGCTGGTGCGCAACCACTTCTCGGCGCAGGCGCTCAAGGGCACTGAAGTGGTGCCGACGGAAATCGAGAACTTCCAGATCTGGCAGAAACAGAAGAATGGCAAATGGCTGCTGATCGGTCGTCAGGCGTTTCGGTTCTGATAGCGGGTTGACCGGGTCCACGAGATATCTGTTTTTGATCGTTCCCACGCTCTGCGTGGGAATGCATCCCGTGACGCTCTGCGTCACCTTCCAGAAACGGAACGCGGAGCGTCCCTGGCGACGTTCCCACGCAGGAGCGTGGGAACGATCGATATGTATTTTCAGCCTTAAAAATCACATGACGGTTTGCTCCCCTCACCGGTTGTTTTTTCCCCTCAATCCGCGGCCCACTGCTGGCGGTATTGCAACAGGAAATCCACAAAAGCACGCACCCGCTGCGGCACATACCGGCCGTGGGGATACAGCAAGGTGAACGGCCGCGACCGCCCCGCGAAAGGCGCAAGCACCTCCACCAGTTGCCCGTTAGCCAGCTCCTGTTCGACGATGAATTTGTAAGTCTGGAACAAGCCCGCGCCATGCTTGGCCAGCGTCACACCGCCGAGCACATCGTCCGAACAACAGTAACCCCCTTCGCCGAACACCTCCTTTTCCTTGCCCTCGACATTGAACAACCAGGAAATCCGTCGCCCGTTACTGGGCAATTCGAACTGGATGCACTCGTGATCGTCCAGGTCTTCAAGCACCTGCGGCGTGCCGGCCTTGCGCAGATAGTCAGGAGACGCGACCACCACCAGTTTCCCGTCTTCCAGCAGCCGGGCGATCAACGACGAGTCCGGCTGGGCCCGCACCCGGATGGCGAGGTCATAACCTTCGGCGACGAAATCGATGTTTCGATTGCTCAGGTGCAGGTCCACCGTCACTTGCGGGTACAGCGCCCGAAAGGCCGGCAGCAAGGGCAGGATGCGGTGATGACCGTAGGTGGTGGGCAGGCTGATGCGCAGTTGCCCGGACGGCACCGATTGCGCGCCCATCATTTCCTGTTGCGCCTCGACCAGTTGCGTCAACGCCTGGCGGCATTGCTCGAAATAGGTCTTGCCGGCTTCGGTCAGGCGAATACTGCGGGTGGTGCGCACGAAAAGCCGTGAGCCCAGGCGCTCTTCCAGGCGAAAGATCGAGCGGCTCACCGCCGCCGGGGTAACCCCCGCCAACTGCGCCGCCGCCGTGAAGCTGCCCGCCTCCGCCGCCAGGCAGAACAATTCTATGCTGCCCAACTGCAGGTCTTCGAAATGACGCTTCATGATTCATTACACCGCGTATCAACTGAAGTTTCCAAAGGCCTGTTTATCAGTCTGCGGCGTATAAATATAGTGGCCTCTCAACGGCGTGGGATTCTTCCTGCGCACTTTCTCAGCTGCTGGAGTGCAACATGCCTTTCGTCAATGTGCGAATTACCCGAGACGGCGTCACCCGTGAACAGAAAGCCCAGGTGATTTCCGAAATCACCGAAACCCTCCAGCGCGTACTGGGCAAGGACCCGCATTTGACCCACATCGTGATCGAGGAGGTCGACACGGATAATTGGGGGTACGCGGGGATGACGACGACGCAGTATCGAAGTCTTCCCAAGGAATAAGGCTTCACCCTTGCGAGCCCGGTCCAACTGACCGGGCTTTTTTCTTCGTGCCAACCCGACAACCTTGTGAGAGCGAGCCTGCTCGCGATAGCGGTGTGTCAGTCAACATCAATCCCGATTGGCCTGACGCCATCGCGAGCAGGCTCGCTCCCACAGGGGATTACTGGCGAACGTGGATTTTGCGATCAGCCGGGAACATTGTGGGAGCGGGCTTGCTCGCGAAGGCGGTGTGTCAGCAATGGAGTTTTGACTGGCAC
>NZ_LHVH01000002.1 GCF_001269885.1 Pseudomonas kilonensis | reverse complement strand
AGTTAAGAAGGTGGCGACTGACACACCGCATTCGCGAGCAAGCCCGCTCCCACAGGGGTTCTGCGTGGGTTTCAGGACCCGATGGCACCCTGCGCCACGCCGCCTTCGAGCTTGCGCCACAACAACCGCACATTGGCCTTGCGCACCAAGGCGCAGCGGTACAGGCGGATCTCCAACGGCACGTGCCATTGCGGGCCGCCGCAGATCACCAGTTCGCCCCGGGCCAGTTCGGCGCGTACGCTCAGGTGCGGCACCCAGGCGATGCCCAGGCCTTCCAGGGCCATGCTTTTCAGGCTGTCGGCCATGGCCGTCTCGTAGATCGTGGTGAACCGCAGCGCCCGCTGGCGCAGCAACTGGTTGACCGAACGCCCGAGGAACGCCCCGGCGCTGTAGGCCAGCAGCGGCACGCTGGCCTCGCCTTCAGGGTCGAACAGCGGCTTGCCATCGGCATCGGCGGCGCACACTGGGAGCATCTCGGTCTGGCCCAGGTGCAGCGACGGGAAAATCTCCGGGTCCATCTGCATGGCCGAATCCGGATCGTAGAAGGCCAGCATCAGGTCGCAGCCCCCTTCACGCAAGGCGTGGACGGCATCGCCGACGTTGGTCGCCACCAGCCGCGTGGCGATGTTCATCCCTTCGTTGCGCAATTGCGCGATCCAGCGCGGGAAAAAGCCCAGCGCCAGGGAGTGGGCAGCGGCCACTTGGATGACTTCGCCCTGTCCACCTTCCAGGTGATGCAAATGACGCAGCACTTCACCCAGCTGCTCGACCACCGTGCGCGCCGTCACCAGGAACAACTGCCCCGCCGCCGTCAGCTCGACCGGCGTGCGCGAACGGTTGACCAGGGTCAGCCCCAGCGCCGCCTCGAGGCTGCGGATTCGCCGGCTGAAGGCCGGTTGGGTCACGAAACGCCGCTCGGCCGCCTGGGAGAAACTGCGGGTAGCGGCCAGGGCACTGAAGTCCTCAAGCCATTTGCTTTCAAGATTCATCACGCCTCCCTTAAACGCACCAAAACAGGTCACACGTTCGTCGCACCGCCGACGTCACACCGACATTATGCCGAATATGCATAGGCCAGTGCTTAACAGCATTGGCCCTATTTTTTTCCAGAGCCTAGGATTCGCAGCGTTCCGGCTCAGACCGGGTCCTTATCGAGATGATTTCCATCATGTCCTCCGCTGCATCATTCCGCACAGAAAAAGACCTGCTTGGCGTACTCGAAGTACCGGCGCAAGCGTATTACGGCATCCAGACCCTACGAGCGGTAAACAACTTCCGTCTCTCCGGCGTCCCGATCTCGCATTACCCTAAGCTGGTGGTCGGTCTGGCAATGGTCAAACAGGCCGCCGCTGACGCCAACCGCGAACTGGGCCAGCTCAGCGAAGCCAAGCACGCCGCCATCAGTGAAGCCTGTGCACGATTGATCCGCGGCGACTTCCACGAAGAATTCGTGGTGGACATGATCCAGGGCGGCGCTGGCACGTCGACCAACATGAATGCCAACGAAGTCATCGCCAACATCGCGCTGGAGGCCATGGGCCACCAGAAAGGCGAGTACCAGTACCTGCACCCCAACAACGACGTGAACATGGCGCAGTCCACCAACGACGCCTACCCGACTGCGATCCGCCTGGGTCTGCTGCTGGGCCACGACGCGTTGCTGGCCAGCCTCGACAGCCTGATCCAGGCATTCGCGGTCAAAGGTGAAGAATTCAGCCACGTCCTGAAAATGGGCCGCACCCAGCTGCAAGACGCCGTGCCGATGACCCTTGGCCAGGAATTCCGCGCCTTCGCCACCACCCTGAGCGAAGACCTGGCGCGCCTGAAAACCCTGGCGCCTGAACTGCTCACTGAAGTGAACCTGGGCGGCACCGCCATCGGCACCGGCATCAACGCCGACCCGCGCTACCAGGCCCTGGCCGTACAGCGCCTGGCAACCATCAGCGGCCAGCCGCTGGTTCCGGCCGCCGACCTGATCGAAGCCACCTCCGACATGGGCGCCTTCGTGCTGTTCTCCGGCATGCTCAAGCGCACTGCGGTCAAGCTGTCGAAGATCTGCAACGACCTGCGCCTGCTGTCCAGCGGCCCGCGCACCGGCATCAACGAAATCAACCTGCCGGCTCGCCAGCCAGGCAGCTCGATCATGCCCGGCAAGGTCAACCCGGTGATCCCCGAAGCGGTCAACCAGGTGGCCTTCCAGATCATTGGCAACGACCTGGCCCTGACCATCGCGGCCGAAGGCGGCCAACTGCAACTGAACGTGATGGAACCGCTGATCGCCTTCAAGATCTTCGACTCGATCCGCCTGCTGCAACGGGCCATGGACATGCTGCGCGAGCACTGCATCGTCGGCATCACAGCCAACGAAGCGCGCTGCCGTGAACTGGTCGAGCACTCGATCGGCCTGGTCACCGCCCTGAACCCTTACATCGGCTATGAAAACGCCACCCGCATCGCCCGTATTGCCCTGGAAAGTGGCCGCGGCGTGCTGGAACTGGTGCGCGAAGAAGGCTTGCTCGACGACGCCATGCTCGACGACATCCTGCGCCCGGAAAACATGATTGCTCCGCGTCTGGTACCGCTCAAAGCGTGATCGACACGAACACCGCTCACCAGGTCGAGGGACTAGACACCTCTCACCTTTTGAGGGCTTGGGGATCTTCCCCAAGCCCTTTTTTTAATTGATAGCAGCAAAGGATGACTGAATCTGTGGGAAGGAACCTACTCGCGATAAACAACGACGTGCTGCCCGTAGTAAACCGCGTCGCCAGCCAACGCGAGCAGGCTTGCCCCCACAATAACCTGACCGAAAGGCCAGGTGTTTCAAAGGATTCGTTTCGTCGGATGCACCACAACTGTGCAGACGGGCACCGCGCTGATAGGTATAGTGCCGCCCCTCTTCGCATGAGTGATCGTCTGCAGCGAGATCCTTAAACATGCGAAAACCGAACTAATAACAACCCGCAAAAATGGACCAGGACGAAACATTGCCTCACCTGTCGTGCCGCGCGCCGACCGATGTAACGCGACATTTCAAATGGCCAGCATTTGCTTAAACAAAAAACAGCGAGGAATACTCATGCTCGAAGTCATCAACGACTTCCTTTCAGGGAAAGTGCTGATCGTGCTCATTGTCGGGCTCGGTGGCTACTTCACGATCCGCTCGCGTTTCGTGCAGTTCCGTCATTTCTTTCACATGTTCACGGTGTTCCGTGACAGCCTGAAAAGCAGCACTGACCAACTCAGTTCCTTCCAGGCCCTGATGCTCAGCCTGGCTGGCCGTGTCGGCGCGGGCAACATCGCCGGTGTCGGCATCGCCGTGACCCTGGGTGGTCCTGGTGCGGTGTTCTGGATGTGGGTGACTGCCCTGGTCGGTATGTCCAGCAGCTTCTTCGAATGCTCCCTCGGCCAGCTCTACAAGCGCTGCGACTCCGAAGGCCAGTACCGTGGCGGCCCGTCCTACTACATCCAGCACGGCCTGCAGAAACGCTGGTTGGGCATGATCATGGCGTTCCTGCTGCTGATCACCTTCGGCTTCGCCTTCAACGGCCTGCAAGCCCACGCCGTGACCCACTCCCTGAACAACGCTTTCGGCTTTGACACTACCTACACCGGCCTGGCCCTGGCGGTATTGCTGGGCCTGGTGTTCATTGGCGGGATCAAGCGCATCGCCAAGGTGGCCGACCTGCTGGTACCGGTCAAAACCCTGGCGTACATAGGCGTAACTCTCTACGTGATCGTGCTGCAGTTCGAACACGTACCGGACATGCTGGCGACTATCGTCAGAAGTGCGTTCGGTCTGGACCAAGCCTTTGGCGGTCTGATCGGCAGCGCCATCATCATGGGCGTCAAGCGTGGCGTATTCGCCAACGAAGCCGGCCTGGGCAGTGCGCCTAACGTGGCCGCCGTAGCCTCGGTCGAGCATCCGGTAGCACAGGGTGTGGTCCAGGCGTTCAGCGTGTTCCTGGACACCTTCGTGATCTGCACCTGCACCGCGCTGCTGATCCTGTTGTCGGGCTTCTACACCCCTGGCTTCGAAGGCGACGGCATTGCTCTGACCCAGAACTCCCTGGCCGCCGTGGTCGGTGACTGGGGTCGGATTTTCATCTCCGTGGCCCTGTCGTTGTTCGTGTTCACCTCGATCCTCTACAACTACTACCTGGGTGAAAACAATCTGCGCTTCATGGTCGGTGAAAACCGCAAGGTGCTGATCGGCTATCGCGCCCTGGTGCTGGTATTGATCTTCTGGGGTGCCATCGAAAACCTGGGTACCGTGTTCGCCTTCGCAGACATCACCATGACCCTGCTGGCGTTCGTGAACCTGATCGCGCTGTTCCTGCTGTTCAAGGTCGGCATGCGCATCCTGCGTGACTACGATGACCAGCGTGCGGCCGGCATCAAGGTTCCAGTCTTCGACTCCAGCAAGTTCCCGGACCTGGACCTGGACCGCAACGCATGGCCAGCCACCCCGTCGGCACCGGTTGCCAAACCTGACGCCGAGACTGCTGGCGTGGCCGCAGCGCAACGCTGATCGGTAACAAGCAAAAAACCGGGCGCATCCCCTGCGCCCGGCGTGACACAGCCTAAGGTCGGCGTCATGCTCGGCCTTATGTTGTGGCAGCGAAGTAGAGCTGCCGTTTTCGTCCTCGGAGAACCCCCATGAATTCCTCGACCTATCCTGCCGCGCAGCACGTCATGGTGCTCTACACCGGTGGAACCATCGGCATGCAGGCCAGCGCCCACGGTCTGGCCCCGGCATCCGGTTTCGAAGCGCGGATGCGTGATTACCTGCACAGCCAACCCGAACTCGTCGTCCCGCAATGGCGTTTCCGGGAAATGTCGCCGCTGATCGACAGCGCCAACATGACCCCGGCCTATTGGCAGCAACTGCGCGAAGCAGTGGTCGATGCCGTGGACGTGCAGGGTTGCGACAGCATCCTGATCCTGCACGGCACCGACACCCTGGCCTACAGCGCCGCGGCGATGAGCTTCCAACTGTTGGGCCTGCATGCGCGGGTCTGCTTCACCGGCTCGATGCTGCCCGCCGGCGTGACCGACAGCGACGCCTGGGAAAACCTCAGCGGCGCGCTGGTCGCCCTTGGCCAGGGTCTGGCGCCGGGCGTGCACCTGTACTTCCACGGTGAGCTGCTGGCGCCAACCCGTTGCGCGAAAGTGCGCAGCTTCGGTCGCCACCCGTTCAAGCGCTTGGAACGCCAGGGTGGCGGCGTCAAAGCCTCCTCGCTGCCGGCGCAGTTGAATTACAACCAGCCCAAGCAACTGGTGAACATCGCGGCGCTGCCGCTGTTTCCCGGCATCAGCGCGCAGATCCTCGACGGCCTGCTGGGCAGCGGCATCCAGGGCCTGGTGCTGGAATGCTACGGCAGCGGCACCGGGCCGAGCGACAACCCGGCCTTCCTCGCCAGCCTCGAGCGGGCGCGGGACAGCGGCGTGGTGGTGGTGGCGGTGACCCAATGCCATGAAGGTGGCGTCGAGCTGGACGTTTACGAAGCTGGCAGTCGCTTGCGTGGCGTTGGCGTGCTGTCCGGCGGCGGCATGACCCGCGAGGCCGCGTTCGGCAAGTTGCAGGCCTTGATTGGCGCAGGGCTGCCAGTGGATGAGGTTCGGCGGCTGGTAGAGCTGGACCTGTGTGGCGAGCTGAGCTGACACCCGGCAAACCCTGTGGGAGGGGGCACTTGTGGGAGCAAAGCTTGCTCGCGATGCGGGCGACACGGATCAACTGTAAGGTCGCGTCATCGTTCTTCGCGAGCAAGCTTTGCTCCCACAGGTTTACTCCCACATTAGAGGTTGTGTTGAACCTTCGATTTTCATCCGGCATATAACTTGCTCCGTTTCCAACCTCCTCCAGGCTGGAAACGGACATGCTTCATTCCCACCTCACCACCCTCAACGCCGTCTCCCTGGTACTGAGCACCTTCAAGAGCCAAGGGCTGTCCAGTGATGCATTGCTGGCCGGCAGCGGCATCAGCGCGGCGGACCTGAGCCGGGCCGATACGCGCATCACCACCAACCAGGAGATGCAAGTCTGCGCCAACGCCGTGGCCCTCAAGCGCGACATCGGCCTGGAACTGGGCCGGCGCATGCACGTTTCGTCCTACGGCATGCTCGGTTATGCCCTGCTCACCAGTGCCACCTTAGGTGACGCCTTGCGCCTGGCGCTGCGCTATCCGGCGCTATTGGGAACACTCTTCGAACTGAACCTGGACGATGACGGCCAGTACATCTGGTTCAGCGCCAGCGATTATCGGGAGAACCCGGCCCTGGCGGTGTTCAATGCCGAGTTCTGCATGGTTTCGCTGAAGGTCATCTGCAACGACCTCCTTGGTCATGCACTGCCCTTGCGTGCGGCACGCTTCGAACATCCGGCGCCCGACTACCAGGTACGCTACACCGCGCCCTTCGACTGCCCGGTGCGCTTTGACAGCGACGATAATGCGTTCGCCTTCGAGCGCCACTGGCTCGAACAACCCTTGCCCCTGGCCGACCCCATCACCCACCACGCCATGGCCGAACGTTGCCGCCGGCAGAACACCGAGTTCACCGGACGCCAGGCCTGGCTGGGGCGGATCCGCCAGTTGCTCGACGCCCAACTGGACGCCGCCCCCGGGCTGGAAGGCCTGGCCGAACAGATGAACTGTTCGGCGCGCACCTTGCGCCGGCACCTCAAGGACCTGGGCTGCAGCTATCAGGAACTGCTGGACGAACTGCGCTTCGAACGGGCCAAGCAGATGCTCTGCGAGGACCAATTGCCGATCTATCGAATCGCCGAACGACTGGGCTTCAGCGAAACCGCCAGCTTCCGCCACGCCTTCGTGCGCTGGAGCGGCGTGGCGCCAAGCCAGTTCAGGGCCTGACCCCTTCCTGGGAGTCGCCGCTTGCATGGACAACATCTAATCCCTGTGGGAGCAAGGCTTGCCCGCGATGGCGTCAGACCAGACACATCCTGCTCCAACATTCCAAGTCGGATCTACTCCTGCTGTCCTAGCCTTGAACTAAAGGACAGATTAAGGATGATCACTTGTGACAACACTGCCTCATTCCCAACAGTTGCGTTCCGGACGTTATTCGCAGTCTGGACAAATCTATTTACTGACCGTGAATACGCGCGACCGCGAGCCGTTTTTTGGCCGCTTCGAGACCGGACGCTTAGTAGTCGATGCCTTCCGAAAGGCTCAGGAAGAACAATTTGCCCATTCGTTGGCCTGGGTGGTGATGCCAAACCATTTTCACTGGCTGATCGAATTGCAGGGTATAGAACTCTCCAAGCTGATCGCGCGAACAAAGTCTCGGACCACGGTTGTCTTCAATCGATTGATGCAGCGGGAAGGATCGCTTTGGCAGGAGGGATTTCATGACCGGGCCATTCGCAAGGAGGAATATCTGCAAACAGTCGCTCGATATATCGTGGCAAACCCGCTGCGAGCCGGTTTAGTTACAAAAATTGGGGACTACCCATTGTGGGACGCGATCTGGATCTGATGCGATTCAAGCTGCGCCCATGATGGCCTCATCGCGGGCAAGCCTTGCTCCCACTGGTATTCCAAATGCTGCTTTTGGGGGGAGCAAACCTGCTTCCACAGGTATTCCAAATGCTGCCTTTGGGGGGAGCAAACCTGCTTCCACAGGCATTCCAAATGCTGCCTTTTGGAGGAGCAAACCTGCTTCCACAGGCATTCCAAATGCTGCCTTTGGGGGGAGCAAACCTGCTTCCACAGGCATTCCAAATGCTGCCTTTGGGGGGAGCAAACCTGCTTCCACAGGCATTCCAAATGCTGCTTTTGGGGGGGAGCAAACCTGCTTCCACAGGCATTCCA
>NZ_LHVH01000019.1 GCF_001269885.1 Pseudomonas kilonensis | reverse complement strand
GAACGATCTCCACAGCCCCCCGCGACCCGATCGTTCCCACGCTCTGCGTGGGAATGCATCCCGTGACGCTCTGCGTCACTTTCCAGAAGCGGAACGCGGAGCGTCCCTGGCGGCATTCCCACGCGGAGCGTGAGGAACGATCTCCACAGCCCCCCGCGACCCGATCGTTCCCACGCTCTGCGTGGGAATGCATCCCGTGACGCTCTGCGTCACCCTCCCGAAGCGGAACGCGGAGCGTCCCTGGCGGCATTCCCACGCGGAGCGTGAGGAACGATCTCCACAGCCCCCCGCGACCCGATCGTTCCCACGCTCTGCGTGGGAATGCATCCCGTGACGCTCTGCGTCACCCTCCCGAAGCGGAACGCGGAGCGTCCCTGGCGGCATTCCCACGCAGAGCGTGAGGAACGATCTTCCACAGGCCCCGCGCCCCGATCGTTCCCACGCTCCGCGTGGGCATGCATCCTGTGACGCTCTGCGTCACTTTCCAGAAGCGGAACGCGGAGCGTCCCTGGCGGCATTCCCACGCGGAGCGTGAGGAACGATCTTCACAGCCCCCACGACCCGATCGTACCCACGCAGCAGCGCGGGAACGATCGACCGCTTTCGCAAGTAAACTGACATACCCGCTTGCCAAACCTGACGACCGGAAGTTACTGTCAGCACCATGAACCTGCCACAGATCGCCTCGACCACCACAACCACGACCGCCAAGGCGGGTCGTGAGGTGTCGTGAGCCAATAACACACGTATCTCAAAGGCCCGCCAGCGATGGTAAGGGCCTTTTCTTTTGCCCTTGCGTCGCTGGCCCACACGCAAGGAAAGCACCATGCACGCTCTGTTGATTCTCGATATGCAAGTTGGGTTGTTTCACGGCCCGGATAAACCCTGGGCCGGCGAAGCGTTGCTGGACACGTTGAATGGCTTGCTGCTCAAGGCCCGGAAGGCCGGGGCACCGATTTTCCTGGTTCGCCACGTAGGCCCGCCTGGCTCGCCCATCGAGCCTGCAAGCCCGCTGACGCAACTGGTGCAGGAACTGCAGTTGGAGGGTGACGAAGTCATCTTCGAAAAAACCCGCCCCAACGCCTTCACCCAGACAGGCCTGGCAGAGCGGCTAAAGGCTTGCGATGCTGAAGGCCTGGTCATCACCGGTATGAAAACCCAGTATTGTATCGACAGCACCTGCCGAGCCGCGCGGGACCTGGGGTTCGACGCGGTCCTGATCGCCGACGGTCATACCTGTTCCGACACGCCTGAATTGAAGGCAGAAATGATCGTCGCCCATCACAACGCAACCCTGGCAGGCGCCTTCTGTCGTGTCGTTCGCGCTGAGGACTGGTGCTTCTAAACCCCATCAGAAGATCGGCCCACGTCGGGCCGGTCTTGTTCAACAAGCGGAGCTCACTGCATGGACCCTTTGCAACCCTCGCAATGCGCAAACATGGAGGACATCCGACGCGAAATCGATGCCCTCGACCAGGCGGTCATCACGCTGCTGGGCAAGCGCTATCAATACGTGCTCGCGGCCTCTAAATTCAAGACCTCGGCGGCTTCGGTGCAGGCACCGGAGCGTTTCAAGGCCATGCTGGCGACACGACGCGTGTGGGCCGAGGCCGAAGGCTTGAACCCGGATGCCATCGAGAAGATGTACAGCGATCTGGTGCACCACTTCATTGCCGAAGAGATGAAGCGCTGGACGGCGAATCAGTCCCACAACTGAACCGCGGTCGGCAATGGCTCTCATCCTCCGCACGATCAGAAGCAGTCACCGACAACGGTTGTGCGCCTTTGCCCTCTGATGCCCTCGGAAAACAACCAAAAGTCCGTTAAGAGATCGGCCACCACAAAGGTAAATCAAAGCCTTGGTTGTGCTGCGCTTCGCTCCGTTTCGCCAGCGTCAAGAATTGGAAATTTGACACTACAAAGCCATCACCTATCGTTCCTCCCGAGACCGCACCCAGGGACCGGGTGGCCCGGACACCCTTTGAAGGGCGGTCGTCACTGCCATTACCCTCAAGGAGCAACAACATGTCTGGAGCGACCCAAACCATTGATGTGCTCGTCAACGTTGACGCCGACTACCTGCTCGCCCACCCCAATGACGTAGGCGGTGCGATTGCCATGCTGGTGACCCGCAGCGCCATCGACAGCCACGCCAACATCTCCAGTGGCGAAGGCGAAGGCGGTAACGAGTTGTGGTTCGACGTAAAACCCGGCGACATCATTCGCTGGCGCGCCACCACGCTGTCGCGCAACTTCGACCGCATCGCATTGATCAAAAACGTCGTGATCGGCGACCCTCATCAGGGCGGTGATTACAAGGGCACCATCTCGACCCCGCAATCTTTCAATATCCCCGGCATTCCAGTGCCCTATCTGGACAATGGTGCCCCCGGAGGCATTGCCAAGACCGATGTGACCTATACCGTCTGGCAGTCCACTGCGCTGAGCCCGGGAAAGCTCTGGTACCAAATCGTCTTCGTTCTGCTGGACCGTAACCTGAACCAGATCGGCCCGAACAACACATGGGACCCCTACATCACCGTCAATAATCAATAACTGAAATGCACACAGCCCCGGCCGGCGCCCTCGTCAACGACGAAGGGAACCGACCGGGGCTGTGTGCAGGTCCTACAGCATTTCCTTGCTAAGCCGCTTTTTCAAACTCCATCAATGCCGCCAACACCAACGGGTGCAGGACAGCGTCGGGATGTTTCGTTTGCCAGGCCATCAAGTCGTGATACATGGTCGGCGTCCAGAAGCTCTTGATGTGCTGGTACACGCCCCGCACCGCCACCGCGTGATCCGGCTCGCTGGCGAAATACTGGGCGATCTGGTTGGCCATCTTGATCAGGCTGTCAGAGCTCATCGACGCACCTCGGCTTTCTCGGCATGGCGCCGTTCCCTGAGCAAGCGTCCCTGTTCATCACTGAAGGCCTGGTAGCGCTTCTGCCATTCCGAAGGCTGGCTGACCCGCACGATCTCGACCGCCGTGACCTTGTATTCCGGGCAGTTGGTGGCCCAGTCGGAGTTGTCGGTGGTGATCACGTTGGCACCCGATTCAGGGAAGTGGAACGTGGTGTAGACCACGCCCGGTGCCACCCGCTCGGTCACCTTCGCGCGCAGTACCGTCTGCCCGGCACGGCTGCCGATACCCACCCAGTCTTCGTCGACGATCCCGCGGTTCTCGGCGTCGGTTGGGTGAATCTCCAACCGGTCCTCCTCGTGCCAGGCCACGTTGTCGGTACGCCGGGTCTGGGCGCCGACGTTGTACTGGCTGAGGATGCGTCCGGTGGTCAGCAGCAGTGGATAGCGGCTGTTGACCTTTTCCTCGGTGGGCACATAGCCGGTGAGCATGAAACGGCCCTTGCCGCGCACGAACTGGTCGATGTGCATGGTCGGCGTACCGTCCGGCGCGGCATCGTTGCAAGGCCATTGCAGGCTGCCGTGACGATCCAGTTCGGCGTAGCTGACGCGGGTGAAAGTCGGCGTCAGGCGGGCGATTTCATCCATGATTTCCGAAGGATGGTTGTAGTGCATCTTGTAGCCCAGGGCGTCGGCCAGGGCGATGGTGGCTTCCCAGTCGGCCTTGCCGGCCAACGGGTCCATCACCTTGCGAACGCGGGAGATGCGGCGTTCGGCGTTGGTGAAGGTGCCGTCCTTCTCCAGGAACGAGCTGCCCGGCAGGAACACGTGAGCGAACTTGGCCGTCTCGTTGAGGAAGATGTCCTGGACGATCACGCATTCCAAAGCGGACAGCGCGGCCGTCACATGCTGGGTGTTGGGGTCGCTCTGGGCGATGTCCTCGCCTTGGCAATAAAGCGCCTTGAAGGTGCCATCCAGGGCCGCCTCGAACATGTTCGGGATGCGCAGGCCCGGGTCGGGTTGCAGGGTCACGTTCCAGGCCTGTTCGAACTCGGCGCGTACCGCTTCGTTGGAAATATGCCGATAGCCCGGCAGTTCATGGGGGAACGAGCCCATGTCGCAGGAGCCCTGAACGTTGTTCTGTCCACGCAGCGGGTTCACCCCGACGCCTTCGCGACCGATGTTGCCGGTGGCCATGGCCAGGTTGGCGATGCCCATGACCGAGGTGCTGCCCTGGCTGTGCTCGGTGACGCCGAGGCCGTAGTAGATGGCCGCGTTGCCGCCGGTGGCGTAGAGCCGTGCCGCGGCGCGGATCTGCTCGGCAGGCACGCCACACACCGGGCCCAGCACCTCGGGGGAGTTTTCCGGCAGGCTGACGAAATCGCGCCAGCGAGCGAAGTCCGCCGCCTCGCAGCGTGCTTCGACAAAAGGCTGGTCAATCAAGCCTTCAGTGGCAATCACATGGCCCAACGCGTTGAGCATTGCCACGTTGGTGCCCGGACGCAGTTGCAGGTGCAGTTCGGCACGGGCGTGAGGCGAATCCACCAGGTCGATGCGCCGTGGGTCGATGACGATCAGCCGTGCGCCCTGGCGCAGCCGGCGCTTGAGCTGGGAGCCGAACACCGGGTGCGCGTCAGTGGGGTTGGCGCCCATCACCAGGATGACGTCGGCCTTCATCACCGAGTCGAAATTCTGGGTGCCGGCGGACTCGCCCAAGGTCTGCTTGAGACCATAACCGGTGGGCGAATGGCAAACACGGGCACAGGTGTCGACGTTGTTGTTGCCAAACGCGGTGCGCACCAGTTTCTGCACCAGGTAGGTTTCTTCGTTGGTGCAGCGGCTGGAGGTGATGCCGCCGATGGAGTCGCGCCCGTACTTGAGCTGGATGCGGCGCAATTCGCTGGCGGCGTAGGTGACCGCCTCGTCCCAACTGACTTCCTGCCACGGGTCGTCGATGTGCTTGCGGATCATCGGCTTGGTGATGCGGTCCGGGTGCGTGGCGTAGCCCCAGGCGAAGCGCCCCTTGACGCAGGAGTGGCCGTGGTTGGCCTGGCCGTTCTTGTCCGGGACCATCCGCACCAATTGTTCGCCTTTCATCTCGGCGCGGAACGAGCAACCCACGCCGCAGTAGGCGCAAGTGGTGATGACGCTGCGCTCCGGCTGGCCGATCTCCACGACGCTCTTGTCGATCAGGGTCGCCGTCGGGCACGCCTGCACGCAGGCGCCGCAGGACACGCATTCGGAATCGAGGAAGTTGTCACCGCCGGCCGCCGCCACTCGAGAGTCAAAACCGCGTCCGGTGATCGTCAGGGCGAAGGTGCCCTGGATTTCCTCGCAGGCACGCACGCAGCGGTTGCAGACGATGCACTTGCTCGGGTCGTACTCGAAATACGGGTTGGAAACGTCCTTGGCTTCATCCAGATGATTGGCGCCTTCGTAGCCGTAGCGCACTTCGCGCAGGCCCACCTGCCCCGCCACGGTCTGCAATTCGCAGTTGCCGTTGGCCGCGCACGTCAGGCAGTCCAGCGGGTGGTCGGAGATGTACAGCTCCATCACGTTGCGACGCAAATCGGCGAGTTTGGAGGTCTGGGTACGCACCACCATGCCCTCGGTCACCGGTGTGGTGCAGGAGGCCGGATAACCGCGCATGCCGTCGATTTCCACCAGGCACATGCGGCAGGAGCCGAAGGCTTCCAGGCTGTCGGTGGCGCAGAGTTTGGGAATGGTGGTGCCGAGCAAGGCCGCGGCACGCATGACCGAGGTACCGGAGGCGACGCTGATTTCACGTCCGTCGATGGTCAGGCTGACCTGCACGTCGCTTTCGCGCGCCGGGGTGCCCAGGTCGATATCGCTGCTGGGATCGAAGATAGTGATCATTGGTCGGCCTCCGTGGTCGCCAGACCGAAGTCGGCGGGGAAATACTTGAGGGCACTGGCGACGGGGTAGGACGTCATCCCACCGAGGGCACAGAGCGAACCGTATTGCAGGGTGTCGCACAGGTCCTGCAACAACAGGGCCTGTTCCTGGCGAGCACCGGCTTCGGTGCTGGCGATCAAGCGATCCACCACTTCCACCCCACGGGTGGAGCCGATCCGGCACGGCGTGCACTTGCCGCAGGATTCCTCGGCGCAGAACTGCAAGGCGAACCGGGCCATCTGGGCCATGTCCAGGCTGTCGTCGGCGACCACCACGCCACCGTGGCCAAGCATCGCGCCCATGGCGGCAAACGCTTCGTAGTCCAGCGGCGTATCGAATTGCGCAGGCGGCACCCAGGCGCCCAACGGCCCGCCCACTTGTGCGGCCTTCAGGGGCCGACCGCTGGCAGTGCCGCCGCCATAGCCTTCCACCAGTTCACGCAGGCTCAGGCCGAAGGCGCGTTCCACCAGGCCGCCGTGACGGACGTTGCCGGCCAGTTGGAACGGCATCGTGCCCAGGGAACGGCCCATGCCGAAGTCGCGATAGAACTGCGCACCCTTCTCCAGGATGATCGGCACCGAGGCCAGGGTCACCACGTTGTGCACCAGCGTCGGCAGCCCGAACAGGCCTTGAATCGCCGGCAGTGGCGGCTTGGCGCGAACCGTGCCGCGCTTGCCCTCGAGGGATTCCAGCAGTGCGGTTTCTTCGCCACAGATATAGGCGCCGGCCCCGACACGAACCTCGATGTCGAAGGCGCAGCCGCTACCGCTCACGTTCGCGCCCAGATAGCCGGCGTCGCGAGCGATGCGCAGCGCTTCGTTCAGCGTACTGATGGCGGCCGGGTATTCCGAACGCACGTAGATGTAGCCCATCGTCGCGCCTACGGCGAGGCCGGCGATGATCATGCCTTCGATCAGCAGGAAGGGGTCGCCCTCCATCAACATGCGGTCGGCAAACGTACCGGAGTCGCCTTCATCGGCGTTACACACCACATACTTCTGTGCACCCACGGCATCGCGCACGGTGCGCCACTTGATGCCCGCCGGGAACGCCGCACCGCCCCGACCGCGAAGGCCGGAATCCAGCACGCTGGCGACCACGTCCGCGCCATCCATCTGGATGGACCGGGCCAGGCCCTGGAAGCCGCCCTGGGCACGGTAGTCGTCCAGGGACAGTGGTTGTGTGATGCCGGCGCGCGCGAACAGCAGGCGCTGCTGGCTCTTGAGATAGGGAATCTCCTCCACCGGCCCCAGGGCCAGCGGATGGCTGCCGGGATCGCCTGCCAGCGCATCCAGCAGACCCGGCACATCGGCCGGTGTGACAGGGCCAAAGCCCAATCGGACGCCGGCGCTTTCAAGCTCTACCAGCGGTTCCAGCCAATAGAGGCCACGGGAACTGGTGCGCAACACCGTCAATGGCAGCTGTCGACGCTCAGCCTCACAGGCCAACGCATCGGCCACCTTGTCGGCGCCCACGGCACGGGCCACCGAATCGCGGGGGATACAGAGCGTCAGCATGCGCCCTCCTCCATGCAATCATTGACCAACTGACGCAGACGCTCGGGCGTGATCCGCGCATGCAACTCCCCATCCAGCTCCAGGGCCGGCGAGCAGACGCAGGCACCCAGGCAATAGACCGGCCGCAGGCTGATGCTTCCGTCGGCGCTGGTGCCGTGATCGTCCAGCGCCAATTGCTCGCGCAGCTGCGCAGCCAGGGTCTCGGCGCCCATGCTCTTGCAGGACTCGGCCCGGCACAGGCGCAGGGTATGGCGCGCGGGCGGCGTGGTGCGGAAATCGTGGTAGAAGCTGATGACCCCGCGCACTTCAGCCTGGCTGAGATTGAGGGCGTGGGCGATCTCCGGGACGGCGCTGTCGGGGACATACCCGCAGCCTGCCTGGATGGCATGGAGAATAGGCAGCAAGGCACCGGGGGTGTCCTTTTCGCGCGCAAGCACGCTGTGGATCAACGGCAGGTGAAGCGTCTCATCAGGCATAAACGTACCTCGGCATCTCGAACGCCACCGCCGCATAGCGGCAGCCGTTCGGAGTCTTGGCTGCGGCGTCCGGTCCACGTCACGGTCGCGTGGCACATCCGATCGCCATTCTCGCTCTCCGGCCAGGTGTCTTTGGCGCACCTGATCCGGGGCATCCTCACAGCTTGCCACTCCCGGGGGTTGGCGATTGCACATGGACGACGAAACGTGTTCTGAAAGCGACTAGACGTGAAAAGTTGTCCTGCGTCCGTGGGAGGTCAAATACCCAAGTGATTGTAGGCGACCCGCAGCGATCGGTGGCGATTGGCCGTTTTCCTGACTGCCAGCGTGGCGAGTGCTTTGTTGAATCACCACATAAGGTTACAAACACAATATATATGTATCGTTTTACAGCTATCAATCTTGCCATCATTTAGGAGGACAACAACCTGACACCAGAAGGAATCCTGGAATGCTACACAAACAGCTTTTTACGTACTCATTACTGCTCTTATCACTTACAGCAAACTTTCATACCTTGGCAGAAGAATATTATTGGACGATTCAGCAGATCCCGGAACATCTTCAAGAGCGACAGCCCTCGCCCGAACTGGTTTGTAGATGGTTACATGAAGAGTATGAAGAAATCTGGAATTACACACCCGCGGTAGCCACGGAGGACGATCACATCTGGTATTGCCACATGATATATGGCAAGGATCCGTTAAACGACTCTTATGGCGCTGTAGCTATTCTCCGCAGCGGCAACACATGCAGCGAAAACCAACAATTCAATAAGATCTCAGGCCAATGCGAGACTCAAGGCGTCGACAGTGGCTGCCCCTTGAGCCTGGCGGGAAACCCAATAAATTTCGCGACAGGTTACAAAATACAAACAGAAAGCGATTACTCAACTGTGCATTCACACCCAAGCGCAAACCCACTCGATTTTTCAAGATTCTACAGAAGTGTTGATGGAGTATGGCGGCACAGTTATTCATCTAGGCTCAGCCTCGAAGAAAACTTGATCACGCTTATTCACCTTGATGGAAGTCGATCCTTTTTTGAAAAAAAGGGAACGTCTTATGAGGCTAGACCACCCGAAACAGGAACGCTCGTCTATCAGTCGGACCGTTGGAGTTATCACGCCCGCAATAATCGCTCACTTGAATTTGATAGCAACGGAAGGTTAATTGCGCTTATTAAATCAGGTAGCGCGCTGAGCATCGCCTATTTAGACAACATTGCGACCGTCACTGATGGTTTTGGCAACGCCTTAAAATTTACCGAGGACACGTTAAAACAGCCTCTTACCGTTACTGCGGGCGACGTAAGCATTAGCTACACCTACAACAATTACAAACAGCTAACCTCCATGACCAAAACCCATCCGACCCATACGGAGAATAAACAATACATCTATGAAGACCCGAAAGATAGCAGACTGCTGACCGGCATTGTTGATGAGCGCGGGGTACGTTATGCCACATGGACTTATGATGCTCAAGGGCGCGCCATTACGAGTGAACACGCGGCGGGTATAGAAAAAATCTCAGTCGGCTACAACCCTGACGGGTCATCGACGGTAATCAACGCACTGGGTAAAGAAACACGGTATCAATTTGAATTGATTCAAGGCGTCAAACGCATCAAATCCATTACAGGTCTTCCATCGGCCAACTGCCCCGATAGCAACTCAACTTTCACCTACGACACCCGCGGTCTGCTGACAAAAAAAACAGACAACAATGGCAATACAACCACCTATCTCTACAACGACCTTGGCCTGGAAACCTCTCGCACGGAAGCGAGCGGCACTTTTCAAGCTAGAACGATCACCACCGAATGGCACCCGACGCTGTATTCCCCTGTGCGCATCAACGAACCGGATCGCTCCATTCAATACACCTACGACACTCAAGGGCGCCAGCTCAGTAAAACAATCACTTCACGTTAATTCAGAAGGATCTGAATATGAACACATTGACATGCAAGGTTGCTCTGCTCGCTCTCGCTTTGTGCGGAACCATTACCACCCTTCCTATTTGCCAAGCTGCCGAACGTGGCTGGTCGTTCACCTATAATGCCCAGGGGCAGTTGGAGTCGTCAGATGGGCCCCGAACAGATGTAAGTGACATTACCCGCTATGAATACGATGCCAAAGGACATCTGGCACGCATTATCAACGCGCTCGGGCACACCACCACATTTTCCAACTTTGACGTCGCCGGCAACCCTAAGACAGTTGTCGATTCCAATGGGGTTATTACAAACCTGACCTATGCGTCACAAGGCTGGGTGAGGTCGTTGAGTACCGCTACCGGCACTGTTCGCTTTGAACACAACGCCGTGGGCGACATCACCAAGATGATTCGCGCAGACAATAGCTGGTCGACTTACACCTGGGACGACGCAAGGCGGCTCATTCGAGTGACCAATAACGCAGGGGAACAGATCGAATTTGATCTCGACCCGATGGGGAACCGGACTGCGGTACGGATCAAGGACAAGACGGGTCATCTGACCAAACAACATCAATGGGTGTATGACGAACTGGGTCGTTTGCTGCACTCAGTGGGTGCTGCCGGCCAGACAAGCCGGACACAGTACGACCTCAACGATAATCCGATCGCGCTGACCAATCCCCGCAATCACATTCACCAACGGGCCTTTGACTCGCTGAACCGATTGGTGACGAATACTGACCCGCTTAATGGAATCACTCAACTTGAGTACGACGTTCAAGATAACCTCACGCAAGTCCGCGACCCACGTGGTGTAACCACTCAATATCAATACGACGGCCTGGGAAACCTGACGCGGGTGAACAGCCCTGACAGCGGCGCCACTCACTCCCAGCACGATGCCGCAGGCAACGTGACGCAACAGGTGGACGCGCGTGGTGTGGTCACGACTTTTACCTACGATGCGCTCAATCGCCTGTCCGCCCGCCGCTATCCGACGAACCCGGCATTGGACGTTCAGTTCCACTACGATTCGATTGCCGCAGGTAACAAAGGCATCGGCCGACTGACCGCCGTGGAGGACGTCAACGGGGTACTGAATTACACCTACGACGCCCAAGGCAACGTTACAGCCCAGCGGCAAACGGCGCCCGCAAACACAGCGACTCAGCCAGAACAAATCGGCTATGGATACGATGTCGCCAATCGGTTGAGCAGGATCGATTATCCAACAGGTTTCAGCATCGTCTACTCGCGTAACACCACAGGACAAATCAGCCAAGTACAAATTCGGCAGGGCACGGGGCAGCCGACCGCGTTCGCCAGCAACATCACGTATCAACCTTTCGGTCCGCTTAAAAACCTGACCTGGGCCAACGGGACTACGCTTCAACGTACCTTCGATCTGGACTACCGGCTGACCGCTCAAACCGTTGCAGGCCAGAGCAACGCCTATACCTACGACGGCCAGGGAAACATGACTCAAATGCAACGCGACTCAGTCGACAAGCATGGCTACAGCTATGACCCGCTGGATCGCCTGGTAGGAGAATCTACTGCTTTCAACCGGATGACTTACGTTTATGATCCTGCGGGTAACCGCACCCGAAAAGCGCTCAGCACGTTGATTGACAGCGAGTTGCGTGTCACCGCTGGCACGTCTTATCAGTATGGGGCGAGCAACAATCGGTTGACGCAGGCAGGCACCCACTCGGTAGACTTCGACGCGGCAGGCAACCTGACCGCAGACCGCGCCAATCGTCAGTTTTCCTACGACGAGCAGAATCGCCTGAGCGAAGTGAAAATCAAGGGTGCTGTCAAGGCTCGGTTCCGCTACAACGCTTTCGGCCAACGAACCAAAAAAATCACCTCTCAAGGCACTACAACATTTATCTACGGGTTGAGTGGCGAACTTCTTGGCGAGCACGTATTCGATAACCAAGGCAAGAAGCTGAGAAGTCAGTTTTATATCTGGCTCGAAGGGGTGCCCTTGGGCGGGATCAGTGTGAGCTACGGTGCAACGGGCGCGCCAGCAAACAGCGCCGCGTTCTACCTCCATAGCGACCACCTCAACACACCGCGAATCGCAACGAACGCAGCGCGAACCAAGGTATGGGAGTGGGTTTCCGATGCATTTGGTACAAAGCAAGCCAGCGGACAACTGGAAATCAACCTGCGCTTTCCCGGTCAGTACTACGATGTCGAGACTGGACTCCACTATAACTATTTTCGTGATTACGACCCGAAGACTGGTCGCTATGTGCAGAGTGATCCGATTGGGTTGGCCGGAGGGATCAATACCTATGGATATGTGGAAGGAAATCCAATTAGCTTTTTTGATCCATATGGCCTTGCCAAGCCAGACCTAGGCAGCGGGGTGGAATCGCACAATGGTGGCAAGGAGCATGTACATTGGGGAGATAAATCCAATCCTCGGGAAAATGCTGTCAACAGGGACGGTTCAATCAGACACGGTAAAGAGCCACCCCAAAAAATAAAAGACAAGATAAATAATAAGTTTAATTGGAATCTAAAAATTCCTTCCATGCTAATCCCGCTCCCCCCTGAAATATTAGATAGAATAAATCCTGAGCGCCTCCCTGACCCAATGGAGGGGATACCAACAGACTGTTAACATATCCGACCAAATCTAAATCCCCGAAGAAACACCAGAGGCATTCAAAATGATCTATATTGAAGAAAACAACTTCGAGAGACAAATAGACTTGATTTCCGCACTTGCAAATCAGGCACCTTTTGACTTAGTTGCCTGGCTGCATCCGGACTCCACCATCGATACCATATTAGGCGTCAGCGTTTATAAATCAACCACAGTAAATGCAGAGCCAGTTACCACTTACACAAATGACGTTATTGCCAGCTGCACTCAGCGTCTTCGGGTGACCGACGCATTAATAAATAACATTACCCAAGAAAAAAACATCATAGTAAAAAATTGTGACAGCCTATGTATCTATAGCCCCAAAAACCCTGAATGGCAAGCATGTACAATAGGTCACGAAGGAATGATATTGGTTAGAGACTTGGCTCTACTTAGTTATTTAAATTCCTTAGATTTCAATGCATCACTGCATGCGCCATCTTGGTGGTGACTCACCGACACAAAACATATAATGCGTAGAGCGCTACGATCCACTCATTCGCACAGAACGAAGCGCTCCACTATTGAACACATTGTCGACCGCCTCAATCTCTCACCGCCCTGGCGCTGGAACTATTATTGGAGGGCTATTGGTGCCGGTCTAGGCGTAGGACTGAATTGGTATCTTATCGACAAGTTACTAAGCGAATCCGAACCTGACGCAGAAGAAAAGAAAAAAACAATAGCTGGTCTGTCCGGAAAAAATGGAGCCAAGGATATCCCAAACTGGGCTAAAGGAGAAAGATCATTCAAAGGCGAATCTGGAAAAGATTTTGCTGATCGTCTTTTGGGCAAAAAATACGGAGATAATGGATACAACAAAGGACCCGCATCGGAGCATAATAAAATAAGGAAATGGGGTGATCGTGCGTTCGAATAATCCGACAACTATAGAGATCCCGTGATGAATTTTGTTTACATAGTCATACACACACATCAATTACCAGGTGGAAATGACGATATAAAGTTTATAGGCGTCTATGCGAATCATGCATCAGCTGAAGAAGCCGTAAAAAGAGCAAGCCTTAAAACTGGATTCTCGGAAACCAAAGATGGCTTTTTTATTGAAGGCTATCAGGTAGGTAAAGATCATTGGATGGAAGGTTTTTTCACCTATGTACCAGATGAAAAATAGACACTGAGTTTGAAGTGCCGACATTGATCGCCTAGAGGCGGATTGAACAAGCTGTGCAAGTCCGGCTTAACGGCTCTGAACAGAATAAACAATGATCAAATATGTTTTTTTCAATACTGGGGCTATTTTATATAAGTCTGATGATAATGGCGTATCCACATGCAAAAAAGGGCCAAAGTATTGTAGTGGCCGGACCATGGTGGTGCCTCTATAAGAATAGCTATAAAGAAAGCGCTGGAAATCTCTGCAATTTTGGCAGAATCATCCTAGGACTCGACCTAATCCTTCTTGCTTATATTTATTTATAGCGATATCAAAACGGTCTCTGCGTCACCGCCTCGTCAAGGGGCGGTCTTCAGAAGGTAAACCATTAACAGCACACTCGCTATTACCACAGTTATCGGCGGCGCTTTTGCCGAAAACTCCATAGCGACCATCTCATTACACCGCGCAGCGCAACGAACGCGATGCGGGAAAAGAAGTGGAATTTCAACTTTAAGGACAGAGGCAAGCTCTGAAGATGCATACTATCAATACCATTCTTAAACTGTCGAAAACACCAGCAGCACTAATTACTATGGTGCCTGTGGCTTCTGCTGCCATCGTGCTCGGATACCAAGAACCTGTGAATATTGAACGTATCTGCGAGGAGTCGCCACCCCTGCTAATAAATAATTTCAACAGCTGCAGCCATATTGATCAGACCTTGAGTTTCCTTGAGACGCAAGGCTACAAGCCTACAACTCTAGAAAGCTTAGAAAAAAACAGTGGCCTTCTGCGTAAAAAATTCTCCTTAAAAATATTTGAAGTACCCTACTACAAAATAGACAGCAACACCGGCACTGCGCAATTCGGCTTTATAAATGGACGATTATTTTCCATATCCTACTTTCCGAAAGCATCAGACACCGTATTCGAAAAACACCCAGCAAGTAAAACCGAGACACTGACTGTAAAACATCAGAGCAGTCACCAAGGATTGAAATACATATCATGGTCAAACAATTACCTTGAAACCTATATCACTTGGTGGATATCGAGATTCTCATAAGGGCTAGCATATGAGTTACTAAACGTTACGACTATGACTATGACTACTTGAAAGCCGTACCCGTGAAGCAGCGTTGCCTGAACGAGCAAGACATGCGCCGGATCCGCTCATTTGAACCGTCACTCACCCTTAATGGGCTTGGCGCAACGCATTGGCAACCAATGTAAACGCAGGCGAAGGTTGCCGCCGGCTGGGGTAGTACAGATAGTAGCCTGAAAATGGCGGACACCAATCTTCCAGCACGCGCACCAGCCGCCCCTCCTGAAGATGGGGTTCAAACTCCTCTTCCGGCAGGTAGGCAACGCCCAGCCCGGCCACTGCCGCCTGCACGATATGCGTCGACGTGTTGAAAATCAGCTGGCCGTCAACTCGCACGTTCACCTGCTTGCCTCGCCGCTCGAAATCCCAGACATAGAGCCCGCCTGATGTTTGCATGCGCTGGTTGATACAGCGATGGGTCATCAGGTCGCGCGGACTCCTGGGAATGGCGTGGGTAGCGAAATACGCTTGCGAAGCGACGGCAGCCATCCGCAATGGAGGGCCTATCGGAACGGCAACCATGTCTTTGTCGATGGTATCGCCCAAGCGCACGCCGGCATCAAAACGATCCGCCACGATGTCTCGAAAGCCGTAACACACGTCAAATTCGACGTTTACATCCGGGTAGTCGTGCAGCAACCCGGTAAGTTTGGGGAGCAAGGTCGTGCGCAAGACATGATCGCCGCAGGTGATGCGTACAGTGCCCGCGGGCTTGTCGCGCATTTCCGTCAGCATATCCAGCTCCGCTTCTATTTCATCGAAGCGATTGCCTATCGCGTGCAGCAGCCGTTCGCCCGCGATAGTCGGCGAAACGCTGCGGGTGGTCCGCGTCAGCAATCGGATCTGCAAGCGTGCTTCCAGGCCATTGATGGCCTGGCTCAGTGCCGATTGTGTAACCCCCAATGCCCCGGCAGCGCGCGTGAAGCTGCCTTCGCGCGCGACCGTGACGAAAGACAGCAGATCATTGAGATTTCTTTTGATCATGGTGAAACGCATCTAAGCCAATTGATTAGCCTTGCTTATAGCCTTGTTAAGCATTCATTAGCTAGTCGCATAACTGCACGTCGGTCACCATGCTCCCCATGAACAGGAATGAAAGCAGAACTGCGATGAGGGCGACCTGGCTTGGCTTGCTGGCTTCGATACTCGTGCTGGGCAGCTACTCGACAATGAATGATGCTGCGTCGGCATCTTCGCTAACGGAGAACACGGGCATGTGGATGACCGTCGGGGAACAACGTTTCGCCATCACCCTGTCCGACAACTCAGCTGCCCGCGCGCTTGTCGCGTTATTGCCACTGACGTTGGACATGAATGATCTCAACCGCAATGAAAAGTACGCCACCCTCCCCCGAGCACTACCTACCCAGGCGAGCAAGCCGGGAACGATCCACAACGGCGATCTCATGCTGTATGGCCCGGACACCCTGGTCGTTTTCTATACGAACTTCGATTCAACCTACGCATACACACGCTTGGGGCGTGTGGACGACCCCGCAAGGCTGGCTCAGGTGCTGGGTCGGCGGGGTGTGCAAGTGACGTTTTCCCAGAATTGACTACTCCGCATCGATAGGATTTCCAATGAAAAAGATCATCGTTTTATTAACCCTTCTTGTCAGTTCGCTCTCAGCAATAGGAGCCGATATGTCCAACGGCGCAGATAACTTCTATACCAGCGACGACGTGACCGTACAGAAGGTCAATTTCAAGAACCAATATCAAATGAACGTGGCAGGCAACCTGTTCATCCCGAAAAAACTCAATGGCAAGAGCAGAAGTCCGGCGATTGTCGTGGGCCACCCGATGGGCGCAGTGAAGGAACAGAGCGCTAATCTTTACGCCACGAAAATGGCCGAAAGAGGCTTCGTGACCCTTTCCCTGGACTTGTCGTTCTGGGGCGAAAGCGAGGGGCGGCCGCGCAATGCGGTTTCGCCGGATATCTATGCCGAGGACTTCAGCGCCGCAGTGGACTTTCTCAGCGCCCAGCCTTTTGTCGACAGGGAGCGGATTGGCGCCATCGGCATTTGCGGCAGCGGCAGCTTCGTGATCAGTGCAGCCAAGATTGACCCGCGCATGAAAGCCATCGCTACCGTGAGCATGTATGACATGGGCGGCGTCAATCGCAACGGATTGAAGCACTCCCAAACGCTTGAACAGCGCCGGGCTATCATCGCCCAAGCCACTCAGCAGCGTAGTGTGGAGTTCGCCGGCGGTGAATCGCTTTACACCAGCGGTACGGTGCACCAGTTGGATGACAATACTCATCCTATCCAACGTGAGTTCTATGACTTCTACCGCACCCCGCGCGGTGAGTTCACGCCATCGAGCTCGTCAAAAGACCTGACCACGCACCCAACGTTGACCAGCAACATCAAGTTCATGAACTTCTACCCGCTCAATGACATCGAGACCATTTCGCCTCATCCGATGTTGTTCATTGCTGGCGCGGATGCGCACTCCAGGGAGTTCAGCGAGGAGGCTTACAAGCTCGCCGGTCAACCCAAGGAACTTGTCATCATTCCTGGCGCTGGCCATGTCGATCTTTATGATCGGGTCGACCTCATTCCGTTCGATAAGCTGACGACGTTCTTCCAGAGCAATCTGAAGTAATATCTGGCCCAGTCGAGAGACCTATCGATCTACCCCCGCTTAAGCTTCCTGAACACCTGCGGCTCCCAAACTCGCATCGCCAGCAACAGGGCAGTCCCACGTTTCTCTGACAGCGGCGCGGCCAACGATTCGTTGTGAAGCGCCGCCAGTTTGCTGCGCAACTTATGGATTTCGACTTGCAACTGGGCGTAAGCGGGCTTGGTCAGCATGCCATGGGCGAAATGCAGGGTTTCATCGGGGACGTCGAATCGGCTGGCCATGAAATCCGGCAAACCCTGTCGCAGGAAGAACCCTCGGATAGGGCCGTCCGGCAGCCAATCGAAATCCCGCGTTACCAGCAACCTGATGCGATTCCCCGCTTTCAGATCCGCCAAGCCCATCCGCTCCAACACCAACAAATTTTTGATGCACTCGGCTTTTGACACGCAGTAGGCGGACACGATGTCTTCCAGTGACCAGTGATTCAGCGCACACACCGCCACCAGCAACAACTTTTCGTTCGAGACCAGTTGCGCTTCCTGTTCGCGCGTCAGCGTTTGCAGGCGTGGTGTCGATCGCTCAGCCTCCTGAAGCAATTCCGCCATCGTCAGGCCCAGCAGCTCACAGAGCTGGGCAAGGCGTTCGAGCGTCAGGCGACCGCTGGCCAACAGGCGCTTCACGCTGGGTTCCGACAGATCGAGCGCTTGAGCAACGTCGCGATAGGTCATGCCGGCGGCCTTGAGACGTTGTTTCAGGGTGGAGATGAGTTGGGTAATCTGGGTCATAAGTATTGATATCCGATACTGTTGGTATCAGCTTAGCGAAATACCAACGAAAAAGTTGCGAATTACACCACCTCCTCCGCATGCTTGAAACTCAGATGAGCCAAGAGGTCAGCATGTCGATCAATAACGCAGCGCACGTTTCCCCAGCACTAGGCGGACCACCCACGGGCGATTTGCAGATTGGAGATATCGTGTTCATCCGTGTCACCGCCCGCCCTTTTCTGGAAGTCGCCAACGCGACGAACTCGTGGACAAACCATGTGGGTGTGGTGGTCGACGACCGTGGCGATGAACCGCTGATTGCAGAAAGTACGTTTCCGCTTTCGCGAACCACCTCGCTCGCCCGGTTTCTCCGTCGCTCCGAGCATGGACGCTGCGCCGTCGCGAGGCTCACGCGGCCCCTCACCGACACGCAACGCACGGCGCTTAAGAATGCCGCTGATCATCGGTTAGGTACGTTCTACGACACCGGCTTCAACATAGGTTCGCGGCGCCAGTTCTGCTCTCGTTTCGTGCGCGAGGTCATCCATGAAGCGACGAACATCCAGCTCGGCAAAGTGGAGACATTCGCGAGCTTGCTGCAAGATAATACCAATCCGAATCTCGCCTTCTGGCAGTTGTGGTACTTCGGCCGAATTCCGTGGCAACGTCGTACCGTCACTCCAGCCAGCCTGCTTCGAAGTCCGGACGTGCGCGTCATTTTCGATTCCCAACTGAGTGACACTGCATGATCCGCGTCGCACAAACGCTTGTCCCTTCAGGGGCGGCACCCTGTCTCACCCGGCGCAGCCTGCTTCAGGCTGGCATGACCGGGATTGCCTTCGGCGTACTGTCCCCCTGGTCGTCATGGGCGGCACCTTCGGGCGTGCTGGTTAACGATGTGACACTGCTCAACCCGGTCTGGGTGAATCGCCTGCTGGCTCCGCGCACCACCGATGAGATACGACAGGCGCTAGCCCTATGGACAGGCCCGGTGAGCATCGGTGGTGGCCGCTATAGCATGGGCGGACAGATTGCCAGCGAAGACAGCCTGCATCTCGATATGCGTCAGTTCAATCAGGTCATTCGCTATTCGCCTGAAAACAAGGTCATACGCGTGCAGTCAGGGATGCGCTGGCGTGACCTTCAGACCGTCATCGACCCGGATGAGCTTTCGGTAAAAATCATGCAGAGCTATGCCAACTTCACCGTCGGTGGAGCGCTGTCAGTCAATGCTCATGGGCGTTACGTCGGTGCCGGCCCGATGAGCAACTCTGTACGCGCCCTGCAACTGGTACTCGCCGACGGCTCAGTCGTGGAAGCCTCTCGCGCCACAAATACCGACCTGTTTCACGCAGCCATCGGTAGTTATGGCGCGATGGGGGTCATCACAGAGATCGAATTGGACCTGGCATCAAACGTCACGATGGAGCGTCAGGTACACCACATGCCAATTGCCGATTACCCCACGTTCTTTAATGACCAGATCCGCGGAAACGACCAGGCAATCCTGCACAACGCCGATCTGGCGCCGCCCAACTTTGACCAAGCCACCGCCATCACTTGGAGCACCACGGAAAAAGCACTGACCGTCGAAGACCGGCTGGTCGCACCGGGGCAATCGTACACGCTCGATCAAACCATCATGTGGGGCGTGGCCAAACTCCCCGGCGGTTCGGTGATTCGCAAGGATGTGGTCGATCCATTACGCTACCTCAGCCACCCGGTGGTACGCCGCAATTACGAGGCTAGCAGGGACGTCGCCTCCCTCGGGCCGATTGCCACCCGCAACAGCACCTACGCGTTGCAGGAATATTTCGTACCGGTAGCCCACCTCAACGCGTTTGTCATACAAATGGCCGATCGACTGAAGGCGCATGACGTTGATGCCATCAACATCTCCATCCGACACGCGCCGCCTGCGCCTGACTCATGCCTGTCCTGGGCACGGGAGGAAGTCTTTTCATTCGTACTTTATTACTGGCAACACGTTGGCGTGGCCGACCGCGAGAAGGTCGGCGTATGGACTCGCGAACTGATCGATGTTGCGCTCGCGTTTGGAGGCACCTACTACCTGCCCTACCAGTTGCATGCGACGCAACAACAGTTTTTGCGGGCCTATCCGGGTGCACAACGGTTGTTCGCACTCAAGGCACGGTTCGATCCGCAGAAGCGATTCCGGAACAAGCTTTGGGATAAGTATTACGTGGGGTAGCGTGACCGTGCCCCGCCAGCGTTCAAACTTGAGGACGCGCCGTCACGGTTTCTATGGACCTCAGCTGCCATCTCGCCACAAGGAACAAAAATCATCGCTATGCTACCCACAGATAGATGAGTCGGGTAACGACCCTTCTATGCGTATATCAAGGAGGATTGATGATGCGGGAAGCAACCACTGGACTCGAAAAACAGATTGAGATCGCGACAAAACTACTCTCTCTGTCGGCAAAAATCGGATTACTGATAGGCGGTACGTGCATCGTCAGTTATTTATTGAGCAACGGTCATTTCCCACAAGGCGTATCCGTTGGAGACAGTTTGCTATTTCTGGTCACGGCGTTTTGCTTTGGGCTGGTTTGTGTTTATTTTTCAGTCTCCGTCACCGCTGTAGGGATATTGCTTTCGCCGCTCTTCATACCGGTGCTTAGAGGTTTTGTCTGGCTACATGGAAAAATCACCGATAAAAAACCCATACTGGAATTCAAACGACCCAAAATAACCTTCCTCTCGGTGTTTTTTGGAATATGCGGCGCTGCGACCATTTACTTCCTTACCCACAAAAGCCCCTTGGAACACATTCAGCTCATCCTCCTGCCCATTTTCCAGTTCATCGTTTACTCCGCCTATCTGGAACAGAACAAGAAAATAAGCGCAGCGCAGCCGTCGGCACCTGAAATCGTCGATTCCGAGCATCCTGACCAGAATCCCCACGCCGAAATGAAACCCTTGAAGAGAACCAGGCTCGTGATCGCTGGGGTCATCCTCCTGACGCCCCTTCTCATGGGGGGCGTGACTTCAGACTTGCTGCAAGCGGCCATGAGCTTCGCGCAAATACGTATAGAAAGGGCAACAATTCTGGTGAAACCGCCTTACGCCAACCTGTTGCCAACCCCCAAGGACTCACCGCTGGAAGACTACAAAAGATTTGAAAATGCGACGGTGATTTTCCGAGGTGTTGGCATCTCGACGCTCATTGAAATGCACTCCGAGGGAACGGCGATTCGGTTGGAGATCCCGAATGACTCGATCATTGTCGAGCGCCGTGTGAAGCCCGTTGCCAAAGTCAGGAAAAGTCCTGAGAAAACGGAAAGCTGATACCATCCGCACATTGACACGCTGAGCAGAACAACATGAATCGCCGCAAGAAGATAAACCAGTTATTGAAGGCTAACGCCAAGAAAGCCAGTGCCAAGCTGGCTCCCAAAAACAAGAATCAATACATCAGCAAAGCCGACCGATTGAAACTGGAAGCCGAATCCAGTGACGCCCCCCTCACACCCACGCAAAGCTGATCCACATCACCGGCCCCCTCTGAAGCGCTGCGCCAGAACCGCCACGCCTTGCTGCTTACTCAAGGGGTCTTGCAGGGCAACGACGGCCAATGACGCAGTCCAGACCACCGAAACCCCGTAATTGAGTCGCTGGTACAAGCCGAACAAATGACCGTCGGCAAATGCCATCGCCATCAGCATAACCGTCACGATGGCCAGGACTACGCAAATCGCCGAGAGCATGGCGAACCTGGACGATGAAAGCAGCGACTTGCCAAGGAACGTCCACAGCGCCCCCGCCAGAGTAAGCGAGATGAACATCACCAGCCCCGCAAGATTGTGGCTTTGCTGCGAGACCGATGGTTGAACCGGCGCACAACCTTGGTCGCAGGAAAAATAGCCGGTCGCGAAGCTTGCCAAACCGTGGACGAAAATCAGTACCGCGCTAAACAAGGCCATCGGCGATGCCTTGAACCGTCTCGCCACACCTATTGCGAAAAGCACGAACATCACACCCAGCGGAAAATTGTTCAGCCAAGCAGAGAAGCTGTGGGTTGGCGCTCCCGCGGCGCCTAGTTGGCTCATGGCTTGATCCAGATGGCTGTAGCCTGGATAGGCCCGCGCGGTCAGTGTGACACCCAAAAACAGCCAGAATGGAATCAGTATTCCGCAGCTTAGCAAAGCACGATCAATGGTTTTCATGTGGTGACACTCCGTGTCGTTGTGATGTCCGTTTGTGGGGTGATGTGAAAACTGGCATTGATTCAAGCGTCCACCTGCTCACTCAAGGACAGGGCGCAGGAAACTACGCTCATAACTCAAAATGAATCGTTGTTCCGTCGCCTGGGCCACCAATTCAACACACGCTGGATCCTGTTCGGCTTTCCTTCGATAGTTTTCGTAGTCGGCCAGGCTGGGGAAGCTGAACAGGCAGTAGGCGATATTGTTGGCGCCTTCGGCGGGTAGAAAATAGCCGTGATGCTCTCCCCCCATTCGGCTCACCACTTCAATCCATTGGCGCGAGTAGCGTTCGAAAGCAAGGATCTGGTAGGGGTCGATAACGTACCGGACATGACAGGTGATCACAGGCTCAATCCTTTGAAACGAAAAAGACCGATTCTACACAGAGTACGATTGAAGTGGCCTCGATAGCTTCTGAACGAAGCAAGCAACGCAACAGTCGGAGCAACAAGACCCTCGGCAAAGAAACCTGGCTCATGCCCCTACGATCCGCTGCCCTCGCTACGTTGTTCTCTTTGGCTGCCGGCACAGCAACGGCGGCGCCTGAACCCCTGCGCCTGGAAAGCCTGAAACGCTGCGGCGACCTGCTGGAAACCCAGCACCAGGACTGGTGCCTGACCGTACGTGGGTTGGGTGAGGCAACACCGCAGTTGAACCTGGGCGCAAAGGTCATACCCGCAGACACGATCCAGCGCGAAGGGGAAAACCTGCGCGTGCGCCTGGACAGCGCCGACTACCAGAGCGGCCCGCTCTGGCTGCAGGATGGCCCGCGCGCCAGCAATGCCGCCTGGCTGACTTTGCGCAACAGTCACGTACTGGCCGCCAGAGCGGACGAAGTGGCGAAGAACATGGATGGCCTGACCACCTACGTCGACCTGGTCAGCGTGCTGATCGAGGAAGACCGTGACGGCCGTCAGGAAGCCGAGCGCCTGGCCCGCAAGTACGGGGCAACGGTGGTCGGCAGCATCGCGCCACTGAACCTGTACCAACTTCGCCTGCCGGCCAAGGACTTGGTGCAGCGTGACGCCCTGGTGCTGCGCCTGGGCAGCGAGACCAGCGTGGACGCCGTGGTCATTGAGGAGTCCTCGGCCGAAGAAACCGAGCAAGCCGCAGCCCATCCTGAAGAACCGAAGAAGCCAGCCCTGGACTCCGATGAGTGGGCCGCGAACCGCTTTCTCGACGCGGTGAGTTATTACCAACGACGCATCCCCGGGCGACAGCCGCCCATCCAGCCGCAACCGGTGCGCATCGGCCTGATCGAGCGCGGTGTGGATTTCGACACGACGGATTTCGCCGACTATCTCGGCGCCTGCTCACCGCCGCGCACCTGCGTCTACGCCCGCGATGCAGACAAACCGGACAACCATGGCACGACCGTCGCCGGCATCCTCGCCGCGCGTTGGGACGACAGCGGCAACACTGGTTTTCTCCGTGGCCTGGACAAAACCAGCGGTGGCTTCGAGGTCATCGTCGAACGTAATTCCGATGCCGGGATCACCGCCAACATCGCCGCCTCGGTCAACCTCGTGGAGGACGGTGTGCGCGTACTCAACTGGAGCTGGGGCATCCACCGCGTCGGCGCCAAAGACGTCAAAGGCGATGACGTCGATTCGCTGCTGCGCTCGGGCATCGCCATGGGCGGGTACGAGGAGTTGCTGGAGGAGTTCTTCCTCTGGTTGCGCAAGGAACATCCCGACGTCATCGTGGTGAACTCCGCCGGCAACGGTGCCTCGTTCTCGGGCAGCGACGAATACCGCCTGCCCTCCTCCTTCATCACCGAACAATTGCTGGTGGTCGGCGGGCATCAACGCAGCGAGCGCAGCGGCGTCGCCGTCGACGACCCGGCCTATGCGGTCAAGCGCGCCTCCTCCAACATCGACATGCGTGTCGACATCACCGCCGCCGCTTGCGCCCACGCCTCGACGGCCAACGTCGGCCAGGACAGCGCCGTGCATTGCGGCACGTCCTATGCCACGCCCATGGTCGCGGGCCTGCTCGCGGCGATGCTGTCCATCAACCCGCAACTGCAACCCGAGCAACTGCGCACGCTGCTACGCCGCAGCGCCATGACCATCGGCGACAACCACGACTTCGAACAGATGGACGGCGAAGACCTCACTGCGCCCATCCTGCCGTCGGAACGCCGCTTCCAACTCAACGACAAAGACGTCGGTCGCTCGGCGCGGCTGGACATGCAAAAGGCCCTGGACCTGACCGCACAAAGCCGCGACCGCGTGCGTTGAGTCGGCGAGTCAGGGGGCCAGCCGGTAAGTGGACTGCACCAGCCCCGAAGGAAAGCTGCGGCTGGATACCAGTTTCAAATCCACGTCCCGCTCAAGCCCACCGAACAACGGCCGCCCCGAGCCGATCAACACGGGAACGGTGGTGATCACCATATCGGTGACCAACCCCTCGCGCAGGAACGACTGCACCACCTGTCCACCATCCACATAGACGCGCTGCACGCCTTGGCTCTCCAGCTCCGCCATCAAATCCTTGGGGGCCAGATTGGAGAAACGCAGCTTGCCCTTCAACGCCTCGGGCACTGGCGAATCGGCCAACTGCTCGGACAGCACCACCACGGGCCGGTCGTAGAACCAGGTGTCGAAGGTCAGCACCTTTTCATAGCTCCCGCGCCCCACCACGATCACGTCCTTGTCGGCGATGAAGGCTGAATAGCCGTGGTCTTCGGAGGGGTCGTCGCGTTGTAGAAGCCAGTCGATGTCACCGTCGGCTCGAGCGATGAAGCCATCCAGGCTGGTGGCGATGAAGACGTGGGCGGTGGGCATTTTGGGGGGCCTTTGTTGTGGGATGGTATTGGCGGTTGGTGAAGGGAAATGTAGCAATTTAGATGCGGATCGGATATTTGATTAGAGGTCGGTTTCGGCAATGCGCCCGTCGGTGCGCTCGTCTATTGACCCTGATTCAAGGGATTGATAGGGTTGCCTCTCTTTCAAAACGCCCTCCCGGTTCGCCGGGAGGGCGTTTTCGTTTTGGTTCCCCCGACCACAAAGGAACCATGACATGAAAGCACCCATTGAAATCAGCTTCGGCGCCGACGCCACCTTAGGGTATGTGCGGTACGGCAATGGCCCCACTCATGTGCTGGTCATGCATGACTGGCTGGGCGACCACTCCAGCTACGATGCCGTCATGCCCTGTCTTGACGGCCACGCGTTTACCTATGTTTTCGTTGATGTGCGTGGCTACGGGCAATCCATTGAATTGGCTGGTGAATTTACAGTAGAGGAAATTTCCTCCGATTGCCTCATGCTCGCCGACCAGCTCGGTTGGGCGCGCTTCCACGTGGTCGGCCACTCGATGACCGGGATGATCACGCAACGTATTGCGGCGGACGCCCCGTCTCGCGTCGCGAGCGCGATAGCGGTGTGTCCCGTTTCTGCCGCTGGCAATCGGTTGAGTCCAGAGGCCCTGGCGTTCTTTGCCAGCACGATAGAAGACGACGAGGCCCTTCGGCGTCTGTTCAAATTCGTGACCGGAGGTCTCTCCGATGGGTGGGTTGATCTCAAGGTCCAACAAAGCCGCAACACGGTCTCACCAGCCTGCCGGGCGAGGTACCTCGAAATGCTGGTCACAGCCAATTTCGTTGATGACGTTCGAGGCCTTGAAACACCGTATTTGGTTATTGTCGGCGACAAGGATCCCGGACTTGATTCCGCGGCTATGACACGCACCTTTCTGGCGTGGCATCCGAACGCAGAACTGCACGTTATCCCCAACTGCGGTCATTACCCGATGCAAGAGTGCCCGCCTTATTTCGCAACCCTTATCGAGGGTTTCCTGAAACGCAACACCGGTTGAGTCCACAGCCAAAAGCTGACACTGCTGTAATGGTTCGTTTAGCTAAATTAACGTGCGTATATGTTGAGTTGCTCAGGAAACAACTTCTCAGAACATCCAGGGTGGGCCCCGTTGTTTGAATGCCAAGGGGTGAACCGCGACAGCCGGAAACTGTCGCGGTCGGTTTACGTTTTAGCGATTAGCGTCGGCCAGGCCAACCTCAATGAAGTGCACGGAACTCTCCATTGCCTGCCGACCTTCTGGCAGCATGGTGGCGTAGAAGTGCCAGGCATGGAACATCGCAGGCCATACCTCCAGGTTGACGCGAACGCGGTTATCAGCCAAATGAGTTGCAAGACGCATCGCATCACTCAACATCAGCTCGTTCTCGCCGATCTGCACCAGAATTGGCGGAAGTCCAGTGACGTCCGCGAACACAGGAGAGGCCAGAGGATGATTGGCCAATGTGTCGCCCAAGAACGCCCTGGCCAGAATATCCAGGACAGGCTTGGAGTTCAGAGGATCCAAACCTTCACGATTGCTCATGGAAGCACCGGTGTGTTCAAGGTTTGCCCATGGCGAAATGGAAGAGCCAACCGCAGGCAATGGAAGTCCTTTGGATTTGGCCGCCACCATCACGCTGACAACCATCGCGCCGCCAGCTGACTCGCCAGAGAATGCAATCTTGTTAGCCGGGATTTTCTGCTCGAGCAACCACTCGTAGGCGCGCAATGTGTCGTCAATAGAGGCTGGGAACTTGTGTTCAGGGGCAAGGCGGTAGTCCGGCATGTACACACGAGCACCGAGCATCTTTGCGTAGTTGCCGCCGATGCCGTGATAGCCGTCTGGACGCCCAACAATGTAAGCACCGCCGTGGATGTACATCACTACTGCGTCGCTTTTGATCTCGTCCGGAGTGACCAGTGTGCCTGGCACGCCACCCATGTCGACTGCTTCAAATTTGACGCCAGCAGGCGCTGGATTTTGCGCGAGCATTTTTGCGTAGGAGTCGCGGATGTCGCTCATCTTTGTGGTGGTATCGATTCCCTTGAGAACGGGTACCAGATCGCTAAGGCTGTTAGCCCAGGTTTGGACGGCTGCTTGTACTTCAATGTTCATAATGACCTCAATTGATCGTTGGGCAACGGAATGGCTAATTGAGATGTTATGCTCATAATTGGGGAATAGGGTTCCCCATAGCCGGGTGCTAAGCCGCCCGAACGTTGACGTCCAGAGGTCCCATGGAACTCCATAACCTGAACGATATTGCAGCGTTTGTAAGCTCGGTAAACGCTGGGAGCTTCACTGCGGCGGCCAAGCAACTTGGCCTTACTCGCTCGGCAGTGGGGAAGTCCATAGTCAGGCTTGAGGCTCGATTACAGGTACGTTTGCTGAATCGAACCACTCGTAGTTTGAGCATGACGGATGACGGCCAGGTTCTTTATGAGCGCTGCGTGGGCGTTCTTCAGGATCTGGACGACGTGGAGGATGCCCTTGCGTTTCGTCGTTCGACACCCAGTGGACGACTGCGGATGAGCCTGCCGGTTGCGTTGGGCAGACTTCATGTCCTTCAGCACATTGAGTGCTGTCTGAAGGATTGGCCATCCTTGAGCGTGGATATCACCTTTTCCGACAGGCTGGTCGACCTGATTGATGAGGGATTTGACTTGGCCATGCGCATCGGGCCTCCCAAGGAAGACTCTCGGTTGCTCACGCGCACCGTGGCTTACCAGCAAATGATTACCTGCGCTTCACCCAAGTATCTGGCTGAGCATGCACCCCCCAAAACGCCCGAAGATCTCTTCGAGCATCAGTGCCTGCATTTCGTGAGCGGCGGGAGACTGCTTCCCTGGAATTTTCGAGTGAGCGGTCGCTCTTTGCCAGTTACTCATGGTGGAAGGCTACAGATGGACAGTGCTGAGTCATTGCACCAGTCAGCTGTCGCTGGCCTGGGTATCGCGACTCTTCCCTCCTACGTGGTTAACGACGATTTGAGGAGCGGCAAACTCGTTCAATTGCTCGCAGGATATGCAGAGGCCGCAGAGCCTATTCGGGTGATCTACCCTAGCAAGCGGCACCTCTCTCCAAAAATTCGACTCTTCATCGATAAGCTTGTGGAGGCTTGGTCGCCTTTTCCACCATGGGAGCATAATCCGGCGGAAGGTACTCCTCTGTCTGCCCCCTGAGCGAAGCGCATGTTAATGGTCTGGCCCCCTTAGCGACAACACAGACAACCGCTGACCACCGGCTGATCAGGGTCGTTTTCGAGAAAGGTGACCACGACTTCCATGCCCGTCCGGGGCGGCCCCATCTCACAGCTCCAATCGACGGCTCCCTTCAGCCAACAACAACTCTTGTCGTCAAATCGATCTTCACGGTCCCAGGGGAACTTGACCTTGATCCTTCCAAAGCGCAGATCACTCTGGATCCCCTCGCCTTCTAAAGCGACGACTACAGCAGCCTGGTTGCTTGGCACCTGAGGTTTCTTGTGGGCCAACGGCGGACGATAGGGCACATTCCATGGAAGAACGATAAAGCGGTTGCGGTAACCCTGATGAAAGTCATCCTCGTTGTCAGTGCTGCCAGCGGCGATGTCCTCACTCAATACCTGTGGTTGCCTGCCTTCATGGATGACCTGAGTCAGTAGCCATGGAGCGTTCCACTCCTGGCGCGGATGGCCTGAGATTTCCAGCACATGGCCACTGAGTAACCGAGTCTGGTCGCTCTGCCCCTCAGCTTGCCGATAGGCCGCATGGCGGCGCTCCATACTACGAAGACGTATCTGCTTGCCGTGCTCGTGACCGGTGGAACGCTCCGGCCTGTGATCTTTTTCAATGTCCAGCTGTTGCTCGAAATCATAGTTGCGGTGCGAGGTACGACTGGTGAGCTGTCCCAAGCGCAGGTTGAGGCGCTTGATCAGTGGCTCGTTGGCCACCCTGTCGCACGCTTGTCCATAAGCAGTCGGGTGCCCCATCCCGGGGAAAACCGCCTGCTCATCACCAAAGACCAGCACATGGCCTTGAGCACTGTGTTGGAAGTGAAAGTGAATACCCTCTTCCTCGCACAAACGCTGAATAAAGTGCAAATCAGTTTCGTCGTACTGGGCGCAGCAGTCACGCTCAGGATAGGTCGACCCGAGTTGAAACCGATAGGCGTCGCCCAGAATGCCGTGTTCTTCCAGTATCAAGGCGACGATTTTCGGCACCGAGAACCGTTGATAGATCCTCCGGTTGATGCGGTGGCGCAAGTAGGAAAGGTGCGGTACGAGGGCCAGGCTGTAGTGCGTCAACCGCTGACCGTTGCGGCCGTGAGCGATGTGATAGACCCGTCCATGGATGCCGTTGCCCTTCGAGTCGAAGGTCAGAAAAGCCTCCACGTCGAAGAGGCTTTCGAGATCCAGATCGGACCGCTCATTAGCAAACTCCACATTGAAGAGGTAAGGCCTGCTGATTGCCTCTTCTCCGGTGAATGCGAGCACTTGAAAATCGTGCTCAAAACCGTCGATGGTCAAACTGAAGTGCGTTTGATTGGCTGGGCTGAACATCCGCTGTTCTCTTTTTAAAACCTACTGTTCGCCCCACGCCCATGTATGAAATAAAGGCTTGCATCGAGCATCAGGCGACAAATCAAGTCAGATCAGACACCACTCTTCACTTTGGTCCAGATCCGCGTGCGGATCCGCTCCAGTTTCAATGGCAGTGGCTCAAGTGGAATAAGTGTAGCGATCGTCTTTTTGTCTGGATAAATCCAAGGGTTGTCTCGCAGCTTCTGCTCGACAAACTCAGCGGCATCTTTATTGGCGTTAGGGTATAGCGTGTGGTTTGAGGTCTTGGCGATAACTTCTGGTCGCATCATGTAATTAATGAACGCCATACCTTCTTTTGGATGGGGAGCATCTTTCAGCAAAACCAGATTCTCCGACCAAGACAGCGCGCCTTCGCGAGGAAGGCTGTAGGCGATCTTGCGCCCGGTGTTGGTCTTCTCGTTGCTGGCCTGTGCAGCAAGGGCACCATTAGCCCATCCCACAACTGCACAGATATTGCCGTCAGCCAGGTCGGCGTCGATTCTGGAGGAGTCGAAATAGAGGACATAAGGGCGAATTTTCAACAGCAAGGCTTGGGCTTTCTGGTAATCATCCGGGTTCTTGCTGTTGCTAGGGAGCCCCAGGTAATTCAAAGCAATGGAAATGATCTCACTTGGAGAGTCAAGCATTGCCACCCCACACGACTGGAGCTTACTAATGTTTTCTTCTTTGAAGATCAGATCCCAGCTATTGACCGGCGCATTATCACCCAACGCGCCCCTGACTTTGTCAACGTCATAACCAATGCCGGTAGTGCCCCATAGATAAGGTACGGCGTAGCGGTTACCAGGGTCATTGACCGCGAGCTGGGCCAAGAGCTCAGGATCGATGTGTGAAAAGTTACTCAGCTGGCTACGATCCAACGGCTGAAGGACTCCCGCCTGGATCAGGCTTGGCAACACATTGGAGGTAGCCACAACCACGTCATACCCGGTGCGCCCAGCCATGACCTTGCTCTGCATGATTTCAGCGCTGTCGAACGCATCCATATGCACGCTCGTGCCAGTTTCCTGTTCAAATTCCTTTGGCGTCTCCGGCGCAAGCAACCCGAACCAGTTATACAGATACATCCCGGGCTCTACAGCCGCTGCTGATGTACTTATCCCGGCACAGAGAAGCGAGGCGGAAAAAATGGTTCGCAAATGTGACTTTCTCATGCAACATCCTTGTCAAGACGATATGCCCTCATGGCCATCGTTAACCCTGGCAGCGAATATACCGGGTGTTACCGAATAGTAAATACCTACGAATACTTACCCTTGACCTGCCAATCCCTAACCCTAAAGGGGTAGAAAATGCCGTTTGACCTTCACAGCCTGGCTTGGCATCGATCGATTGGAAAGCTGATCATGCAGTTGAACCGTCCAGACTTCTGGAGTTCACTTGTTCGCACGTTAAATGAGTACGTGCAAATCGATAATTGGGTTGTATTGATTTTCAGCAATCAACACGTACAGGTCGTTAGTCTTCCTGAGGTAGCAGATGCGGAAGAGATTGACGCGTTCACTCATCGTTACGTAAAGGGGCTTTATCTACTTGATCCATTTTATATAGCTAATCGAGAAAACCCACAGAGCGGCTTCTTTCATCTATTGGATATTGCACCCGAGTACTTTCTTGAAACCGAGTACTACCACAAATATTTTGCACAATACATTTCCATGGATGAAGCACAGTACAATGTCCAGCTCGACACCAATAGAACATTGTGCATTTCCATTGGCAGCAAAGTCCGCTTTAGCCAAGAACAGATAACCATGCTTGACATCATCAAACCGTGGGTCACTGCATTGATGCATCAGCGCATGGGTTTTGAAACTGACGTAGAGAAAACCCTGACTGAGCCGCCTCTGTGGCCGGAAACGGTCAATCAGCTTGGCACCCAAATAACAGCACGCGAGAGTGACGTACTCCGTTTGTTACTCAGCGGCTTCTCCAATAAGGAAATAGCCGGAAAGCTGTCCCTCTCGGCGGAGACCATAAAGGTTCACCGCCGCAACATTTACGCTAAATTAAATATCAAGTCACAATCTGAGCTATTTGCTCGATTCTTCATGCCCAAACAGAATATTCCCGCTACCCATTGAAGTCAGGGCTTCGGGCTGATTTGCTCGGTCATGCGCCTGCAAGCATCAAGTTCAGATTCTGCACCGCCGCGCCAGCGGCGCCCTTCCCAAGATTGTCAAACACCGCGGCCAGCAAAACTTGCCCGGTCTCATCATTCTCGAACACCGACAAGCGCAAATCATCGGTTCCGTTAAGCGCTTGAGGATCAAGGGACGTCAACGCTTTAGCTTCTTGCATCGACATCACCTGTACATGGCGCGTATCGGCGTAGTGCTGCATCAGACAGGCATGCAACTGCACCGCGCTCACGCCTGGCGCCAACAACCGGGTTTGCAAGGGTATGGTCAGCACGATCCCCTGCCGAAAAGCGCCATAGGCCGGCACAAACATCGGCCGCTCCGTCAGCCCGCTTTGCTGCTGAATCTCCGGAATATGTTTGTGTGCCAGCCCCAGCCCATAGACCTGAAACGCTGACGCTTGAGCTGCGCCTGCTCCCTCATGCTCTTGCACGCCGACGCGTCCTTTTCCGGAATAACCCGACACGGCATGAATGTTCAGCGGGTAATCGCTGGGCACTAATCCGGCCTCCAGCAATGGCCGCAGCAACCCAATCGCCCCCGTTGGATAGCAACCGGGATTGCTGACCCGCCGCGCAGCGGCGATGCGCTGGGCCTGTTGCGGATTCATCTCTGCGAATCCATAGGTCCAGTCTGCATGGGTGCGGTGCGCCGAACTCGCATCGATCACCCGAACGGCGGAATTTTCGAGGGTCGCTACAGCGTCGCGGGCGGCTTGGTCGGGCAAGCAGAGAATCGCGATGTCGCAGTGGTTGATGGCTTCGGCGCGACGTTGCGGATCCTTGCGATGTTCAGGGCTGAGTGTGAAAAGCCGCAGATCGCTGCGCTCGCGCAGACGTTGGTGGATTTGCAACCCGGTGGTGCCTTGGTCGCCATCGATGAATACAAGGGGACTTGCCATGGAATGCTCTCGGACATTGGAAATCAGGAGCCCAATCTTCAGCGACGCTCTAAGATAGGAAAAGTTGAATTTATAAACGATGAAATTCAGTTTTTCTGAACAAGGAAATCCTCATGCGCGAAATCAGCCTGGACCGTCTGCGCACGCTGGTGGCGATTGCCGACCTGGGATCGTTTGCCGAGGCCGCTCGTGCGCTGCACCTTGCGCCGCCCACCGTCAGTCTGCATATCGCCGACCTGGAGGCGCGCGTGGGCGGCAAGCTGTTGTCACGCACGCGTGGCCGCGTTCAGCCTTCAGCGATAGGGAACACGCTGGTAGAACGCGCGCGGCGCCTATTGGCAGATGCAGAGCAGGCGCTTGAGGACGTCGAACGTCAGGTTCAAGGATTGGCCGGGCGTGTGCGGCTAGGCGCCTCCACAGGGGCCATCGCACAGTTGCTGCCGCATGCGTTGGAGACATTGAGCCAACGCCACCCCGCGATCGATGTACAAGTCGCAGTGCTCACCTCCCAGGAAACCTTGAAGAAACTTGCCGAGGGCGCTTTGGAGGTTGGTTTGGTCGCGCTGCCGCAGTCCCCGGTGAAGGGTTTGCGGATCGAGCCGTGGCGACGGGACCCGGTCATGGCCTTCTTGCCGGCTCGCTGGGAGTCCCCGGAGGTTGTGACCCCCGACTGGCTGTCCGCTCAACCATTGATTTTGAATGACGCCACCACACGCCTTTCGCGCTTGACGGCGGAGTGGTTCGCCAGCGATGGGCAGCAGCCTGCGCCGCGCATTCAACTGAACTACAACGACGCGATCAAAAGCCTGGTGGCGGCGGGATATGGTGCGACGTTGTTGCCCCATGAGGCGGCCACGCCATTGCTCGATAACAGGATCGTCATGCGGCCATTAAAGCCCTTATTGTGGCGTCAACTGGGTATTGCCCACCGCAGTCGGGACATCGAACGGCCTACGCAACATGTGCTGGATGTGTTGTGGGAGTTGAGCGCGGAGTGATTTTGTCTGGGCATGAGGTATTCTGCGCGGCGTAAAACACGATCCAGGCCTGCGGCGTGCCACTGCTTGTACGCCCCATTGATCGATCTAAAAGCGGCGCACCAGGAGGTCTGCATGTTGTTTGGACATCGGTTCGAGCGCACCGCCCAGGATGACCTGTACATCCACTCGCGCAATCTGGTGCAGAGCGCCTTCGTACTGCTGACCGGCGCGCTAGCCTTCATCATGCCGATGGCGTTAGCCGTGTTTGTGATCGCTGATGAAGGCTCGCCCCTGACTGACCTGGATCCGCTGACTTCACTGCTGATCGTGCTCGGGCTGCTGCTGATTCCTGCACTCGGCCTCCTCCTGATGGTGTACACCGGCATCCGCGAGACCTTGCTGTTATCGCGACGCGACGGTGAAGGCAAGCGCCGCACCCGAAACTTTTTTGGGCGCCGCGAGCGTGTGCATTCGGTGTTTAGAATCGATACCCCCAAATGCCTCGAACTTCGCCGCCGCCAAGATGCCGAGCCCGCCTACACCCAACTGTGGCTGGTGATGCGCGATGGCAGCGAACACCGCCTGACGACCGACAACGTTCCGGTGGTGCCAGGAAGTCAACGCACCGACTTGTGGTTGCGTGAGCTGGCCGACTACCTGAACGTGGCAGTGCCCACCGAAGTCGTGGTGGGCTCGACGGCGGGTGTGAAGAAGGCAACCTACAGGCCTGCTCCAGCCCCAACCAGCGGTAAAGCGGTGAGGGAAGCCAGGCAGCGCAAAGCCAAGGGGCTCACGCCTGCCCATGAAGCCACCGAAAAACTCGGCACGCCCGCACGCGCCCTGCTCCTTCTAATGGGTGTTTTCCTGGCACTATTGGAGCTGAGTCGCGTCATCGCATTGGTGCCCGCTCTGTTTGCCGGGCGGCTGCGGGTCGGCGGTCGAACGGGCACGACCACCTTCTACTGGGCCGAGCAACCGCTCACCTTCTCATTCAACATGCTGGTGGGCATGGCCGAGGTGTTGATCATCGGATTCATCGCCTGGGGTTGTCTGCGCATGGCGATCCGGGGCCGGATGAGCTCCAATCCCTGAGAGCAGTCAATTCGACAGCGGCGCCACAGAACCCTCAAAGCCACCTTTAAATGGCAGAATCTCCTTAATTGATCGTTTTGGAGACCCCCATGCTTCGCGTGTTTGAACAAAGACTCGACCCCTTCCCGCCCGACGAGGTACCGCCGCCACCCGCAGGCCTGGCTCGGTTTCTGTGGGCGTGCACACGGGGCGCCCGCGGTTACATCCTTGCGTTTGCGCTGCTCAGCGCCGGTGTGTCGATCTACGAAGCCTGGCTGTTTTCTTTCCTCGGTCAGGTCGTGGACCTGCTCTCGACCTGGCAAGCCGGTGGTGAGGCGGCGGCGCAGGAAAGTCGCGTGCTGTGGGGTATGGGCATCGTCATGGTGGCCAGCATCGGGCTGGTGGCGCTGCGTACGATGGTGCAGCACCAGGTATTGGCGATCAATCTGCCGCTGCGGCTGCGTTGGGACTTTCACCGCCTGATGCTGCGGCAAAGCCTGTCGTTTTTTTCCGATGAGTTCTCCGGCCGGGTCACCACCAAGGTGATGCAGACGGCGCTGGCCGTGCGCGACGTGCTGTTCACCCTGATCGAGATCGCACCCGGGATCGGCGTGTATTTCATCGCGATCATCGCATTGGCCGGCGGCTTCGCCCTGAAACTGATGCTGCCTTTCCTTGCCTGGATCGTGCTGTTCGGGCTGGCCATGCTCTACTTCGTGCCCCGCCTGGGGAAAGTCGGACAGGAACAGGCCCATGCGCGCTCCTCGATGACCGGACGGATCTCGGACGCCTACACCAACATCACCACCGTGAAGCTGTTCTCCCATTCCAATCGTGAAGCGCACTTCGCGCGCGCGGCCATGGAGGATTTCAAGCAGACCGGCTTTCGCCAGATGCGCCTGGTCAGCCAGTTCGAGATCGTCAACCAGGCGTTGGTGGTGGGCTTGATCATGGCCGCAGGCGGTTATGCGCTTTGGCTGTGGCACCAGGGTGAAGTCGGCGCCGGTGCCGTGGCGGCAATCACCGCCATGGCGTTGCGTATCAATGGCATGTCGCACTGGATCATGTGGCAAATGACCTCGCTGTTCGAGAGCATCGGCACCGTGCAGGACGGCATGACCACCCTGACCCGCGGCCCCAAGGTGCAGGATGCGCCGGACGCCGGGGGGCTGGAGACCTCTGGCGGCGCGGTCACCTTCGACAATGTGAGTTTCAACTACAACGGTGAACGCCAGGTGCTCGATGGCTTGAGCCTGAACATTCGCCCGGGCGAGAAAATCGGCCTGGTAGGCCGTTCCGGCGCGGGCAAATCCACGCTCATCAACTTGCTGCTGCGCTTCTATGACGTCGACAGCGGGCAGATTCGCATTGACGGGCAAGACATTGCGCACGTGACGCAAGACAGCCTGCGCAGCGCCATCGGCATGGTCACCCAGGATACGTCCCTGCTGCACCGCTCCATTCGCGACAACATCGCCTACGGCCGCCCCGATGCAAGCGACGCGCAAATCCGCCGTGCCGCGGCCAATGCCCAGGCCGATGAGTTCATCAGCCAACTGAGCGACCGCCAAGGTCACTCCGGCTACGACACCCTGGTGGGCGAGCGCGGCATCAAGCTGTCGGGCGGCCAGCGCCAGCGCGTCGCGATTGCCCGGGTGATGCTCAAGAACGCCCCGATCCTGCTCCTCGACGAGGCGACCAGCGCGCTGGATTCGGAAGTCGAAGTGGCCATCCAGGAAAGCCTCGATGAAATGATGCAGGGTAAAACTGTCATCGCCATTGCTCATCGACTGTCGACGATTGCGGCGATGGATCGGCTGATTGTCATGGATGATGGGCGCATTATTGAACAGGGTACCCACGCTGAATTGCTCGCCAAGAACGGTATTTATGCGCGGCTGTGGCACCATCAGAGTGGTGGGTTCCTGGGTGAGGATCGGGGGGTGACGGAGGCGATGGATCAGGTCTAAGCGTGAAGGGCCTGGGGTGAACTGCAAGTGGGTGTTTTGGGTCGTCAGCTGTCCTTCACAACGGGCAGCTTTCGGCCCAGAAGCCGTCGTTCAGAGTAGGGACATGACCCGCCTTTTTACTAGCGGCTTCATAAGGTGCACGGCGCGCACCTTGCGACAGCCCCACACATGCTGTGGTGCACACAGCCCCCCTTACACGATAGCGTCTTTTCTCTTGAGTTTGATGCCGGCCTTCGATTAGATATGAGGCGTAAACGTTGTGAAGTGAATAGCACCATCAAACATAAGGGAATAGCACTAAATGGCCCGGATAGAACCCGTTTTCGGCAGCATCAGCAGCGAAATCGAAAACCCATACCAACCGGGCGACGCCCAACTGATTGACGACGAGGTTGTCACGTTTTCAAACCCCAAGATTTTGGGTTTTTCCGGGCGTATTTCTCTGGCGCGCTTCTGGCTGATTCATGTGCCCTTGGTGCTGGTTCTTCCGTGCATTTTGCTGACGTTCTTTATGGTGGGGTTGCGCCATCAACTGGTGGTTTTGCTGATAGTCGGTGTCACCGTTGTCGTTCCTGCCATCCTGCTCAACGTGTCTCTACTGGTACGCAGGGCACGTGATCTAGGCTGGAGTCCGATGATATGGGGAATTCTCAGCGTAGTCCCTGTTATCGGCTTTGTGATAACGCTTCCGCTCTTCATGCTTCCGGGGCGTAAAGCGATTAATAAATACGGCCCGCCCAATCCACCTCTTTCGACGTCGGTAAAGCTGCTTACCGCGCTGTTGGTGGTGCTGGTGCTTGTAACTTCAACCGTGCTAGTTGTGTATTTTCCCCAATACAACCCACGGGCACCCTACGAGTGGTTCTTTAATGCATTGGTTCAGGCATAACGTTAGCGTACGCGAAGTCCATGCTTCGCCTCATTGCGCGGCCCCAAGTGCTCAGGTGCCTTTGTAGAGAGCGCTGCGCGCACCACGCGATAGCCCTGCGTACGCCGCGGTGATGTCCATTGGGAAAAGAGAACAGATTTATTTTTCTGCTCTAAACGTCCGTTCTTGGCCGATTGCAGCCCTCACGACAGGCAGCTATCGGCCAGAAGCGGACGCTGGACAGCATGCTGATCACACGTCTACGCCCAGGCTATTCGCTAACGCCCTCAGCTTCAGTGTTACGGCGATGATCTCGTCTTTCGTCATTCCACAATATGTAGGAAGTGATTCGGACGGAATGTTCTGCGCGAGAGCTGGCCCACATGCAATGAGATACCTAAGCTCTCGCTTCGTCACCTTCAGGGTTACACAGTCAATATCGGAAGAATCGTTCATTCAAATACCAAGCGAACCAGAGCTGTCATTACTCTATATTTAAACCTCTGCGCCTCAAAATCTTTCAGTGACGTTTCCGACCACTATCTGCTAATCGTCCCTTGGCAATGTCCGCTTTGGGTCGGAAGCAGCCCTTCGCTTCCGACCCGATCCATCTTGGGAAAATGGAATCTATTCCACCAAACGCTTATCTAGGGTCGATGACATCCAGCGCCCGGTTTGCCAATAGCAGACCTAGTTCAATCAATTGTTGCAGCCCTAGTGCAACATGCCGTCGAGAATCCTCCAGGTCGAACGCCAAATCGCCGGCCATGGCATTGGCAGAGGCCAAGGTTTCGCTGAGGTTGGCCAACAGGCTTTCAGCATCGACACCCTCCACGACGGCGAATAGCTGCTCTGGAGGTGGCTTCTTGTCAGGCTGGGCGGGTTTAGGGTTCAGATAGGAATCGATGACACGTTCGGCGTTGGCGTCGGCCGCGATGTCCAGGTGCAGCGGTGGAACGGGTGGGTCGGGGATGAGTTTGTCCATGGAATGCTCCTAACGTAAGTGAGAGCTGCCACGTTCGCTGCTAAACGAGTGGGTGGCAGCCGCGCGCAGGTTAGCAGACCGGTACGTTAGGAAACCGGCGCACCCGAGGATGCCCTGCGCACAGCCGCCATAAGAATTCGAGCAATGAAAATGCCCGCACTGAAGGCAGTTGCCGTGCGCCTAACGTGATTCCGAGCTGCTAAACCCGACCGCTGAATGGCAGCGGTGGACAAAGACTAGGCACCGAAATCAGCAGGCGCAAGGGACTGGAATTTTCTAGGAAATGTCCTGCAAGTCAATGGGGAATATTCGCTCCGTCGCTTCCTACGACAAGCTCGTTTAACCCTTCCACCACCGAAGCGCTGCGCGACGGGTGCGATGTGACGTGTATCCTGACCAAGCTAGTACTTCTGTAACAAATTGGGATCATTCACGCCCTCGGCGACATACGTACTCCCCTGACCCACGTAAAAATCATTTGGCTTGGCCGCCTCGGCATACGCTTCGATTTCATCGAGACTCATGTTCGGATCCGCCTCAACAGCCGCCTTGAAGTTTTGTGTCGTCGTTATTGAGCGCTCCCAATTGAGCTGACTTTCTTCTGAAACCAGCCCAGAAGGCGCTAACGTCTTGATGCAATTTTCCCCACACACCTCTCCAGCGACAACATCCTTCCAGTGAGGTCCAAAAGTAAAGACAGCAAAGTACATGGTCTTCGCCTTGGCTTTATCAATACCAAGATCGATGAGCGCGTAATAGAACATCCGATGCGTTTCAACCCACGACCGAACCCGATTCTCTTTATAGCAATAGTGATCGTGAACAATTGCCGCCTTCAAGAAAGACTCGTCGTAAGCATCGCCGATTATAGGTTGCGCCCATTTCGGGATCGAAGCGCCATCCGTGGTGCCTGACTCATGATTGCCTGCTTTCCAAATATCGGTTTGCCAAACCAAGCCATTTGGCGCCTTGAACGTAAGCATGGAGCCTAACTGACACTTTCGCTCCTTGGTCAATTGGCAACCTTCAGGGAGCAATGTCAGTTCCCCTGTAAACTGACTCGCAAACAGTGTATTTGCGACACCCATTAACAGCACCATAAGCGCTATAGCCTTACGCATATCGCCCTCTCCTTGTCGATATAACAATCAGCCAACTCAAATCATTTTTATGGCGCTTGGCGCTACGAACTTCACTTACATCAGGGGCTGCCGGTTGACTATAGCAGTCAATTTTCCAGGCAGATCCTCACGCCAAATGGCTCAGCCAATTAATCCGGCAGATGCCATAATCCCTCCCTGCTCATACCAGAGACGGATCAATGACCACCGAACGCTACGACCAACTCGCCATCTTCGCCGCCGTAGCCCAGGAGCGCAGCTTCACCCGCGCAGCGGCCAAACTCGGCATGTCGCAACCGGCGCTGAGCCGGGCGATGCGTCAGTTGGAGGAGCGGCTGGGGGTCAGGCTGCTCTCGCGAACCACTCGAAGTGTTGCCCCGACCGAAGCAGGTGAACACCTGCTGCGGGTGGTCGCGCCGCGGTTCGAAGAGATCGATAACGAGATGGCGATGCTCAGTGCGTTTCGCGATAAACCGGCGGGTAAATTGCGCATCACCGCGGGTGAGCACTCCGCAATCACGATCCTGCAATCCGTGCTCGCCAGGTTGTTGCCTGACCATCCCGATCTCAATATTGAAATCATCGTCGACTACGGGTTTACCGACATCGTCGCGGAGGGTTTCGACGCCGGTGTGCGGCTGGGTCCACAGGTGGCCAAGGACATGATTGCCCTGCGCATCGGCCCCGACATGCGCATGGCGGTGGTGGGCTCGCCCGCGTATTTCGCCCGGCATGCCAAGCCGGTCATTCCAGATGACCTTACGGCGCACAATTGCATCAACCTGCGCATGCCGACCCATGGCGGCCTTTATGTCTGGGAATTCGAGAAAAACGGGCAGGAATTGAAAGTCCGGGTAGAAGGCCAACTGGTTTTCAACACCATTGCGATGCGCCTGGAGGCCGCGCTTCAAGGGTTGGGGCTGGCCTTCATGCCGGAGGACCTGGTGCAGGACGCCGTCGCGCAAGGCCGGTTGATTCGGGTGCTGGAAGATTGGTGCGAGCCGTTCTCCGGCTACCACCTCTACTACCCCAGTCGCCGCCAAAGTTCACCGGCCTTCACGTTGCTGCGCGAAGCCTTGCGTTATGAAGGTTGACTGGCCTGGACGGTGTCCAACGCGTCACTGGCACGCTTGGCCGCGGCGGCGTCGCCCTGCTCGCCCAGTAACTGGATCAACTGCCGCAACTGGGCAGCGCTCAAGCCGACGCGCAGGCTGGCGGCCATGTGCGAGCGCAGTTGTGACTCCACGCCGGGGGTGACCGCCAACGCGGCGACTGTCGCCAGCTCACGGCTTTGCCAGTCCAGGTTGTCACGCTCGAAAATGTCGCCGAACAGGTGCGTCTGCAAGTACTGGTTGATGACCGGGACGAAGTCGAACAACGGCCCTTGGACGGGCGCACCGGCAATGCGCGTCTGATTGGCCTTGCCCGCCGCCAGCAGCGCATCGCCGGTAGGCACCGGGCGAGCGGGCTCACGACCCGGGTCGTCCTGGACGCCGCGTTGCTTGCGCGCCTCGACCACTTTCATCAATTCGCCGAGGGCGTTGAGGCTGCGGGGAAAGCCGCTGTAGGCGTAAAGCTGCACCAGGACTTCCTTCGCCTCGCTGACGGTGAGGCCGGCATCCAGCCCTTGATTCAAGGCGGTATTGAGGCCAGGCATGTTGCTCGTCGCCATGGCGGCAGCAATCAACGGGATGGCTTGCTGCTGGGCCGACAGGGTTTGCGAAACCGCCACGGCCTCCGGCTTGGTCGATGGCGTCGACACTCCAGCCGCGCCGTATTGTTCTTCGCTGACCTTCTCCAGCCACTCCACGTTTTTGCCCTCCACCGTGCCGGTCACAGCCAGGTGGGTCATGGCGCTCGTCGGTGCGGCGCCATGCCAATGCTTGACGCCCGGCGGGCAGACGATCACATCGCCCGGGCGGATCTGCTGCACGGGTTTGCCCCATTCCTGCGTCAGGCCGACACCGGAAATCACCACCAAGCGTTGTCCGGCCGGATGGGTATGCCAAGCCGAGCGCGCGCCCGGCTCGAAGCTGACGTAGGCGCCGGAGGCATTGATTTCATGGGTTGCCGGGAATAATGGATCAACGCGCACTCGCCCGGTGAAATAGTCCGCCGGGCCTGCGACTGAAGCCTGGCTGCCGGCTCGGCTGATCTGTTGCGAAGTCCGCGACTCGCTGGTGCTTTCTGTACTGGCGGCGCCGGCAAAAGGCGCCGCCGCGCATAGCGCAAAACAAAGGCTACCGGTTGAACGCAGAGTCATTTGGCTTTCCTCTCGATTGATATCGTAGAGAAACAAATTACCCGCGCCGCATTAATCGATAAACCATCCCAATTACATAGCACTCATATCGCAGTCGCATAAATCCGATTTACTTGATCTCAACCAACCGCACTGCCTGTGACCCGTCCAGAGACAGGTGAATCACGGTGGCCCTGCTTGGGAAATTCGGTGCGTCCTCGTCGGTATTCTCCATCACGGGAATGTCGATCAGGGTCTGCTCACCGGTCGGATCGCTGACCAGCTTGGCATCCAGTTTGTCGATGGCACGCCAGCTGTCTCCACCGATGCGCATCACGTCCAACAGGCTGTAATGCGGCACACCCTCCTCGTTCTCTTCGGGCGTAAAGGCCGCCAGGTATTGGCTGTAGTTGTTGCCCATGCCGAAGCCCTCGACGGTGAAGACCGCGAGGGTGACCTGGCTGTCCTCGCCGGTGTCCAGCGTCTGCACCAGCGTTGCTTCGGGGTAGCCGGTGGCGTAGCTGTCCTTGATGAGCGCGACCAGGTGTCCGATCTGTTTTTCCAAGGCTTTGGGAACGGGTTTCGATTCAGCGGCGTGAGTCAGGGTGCAGGTGAACAACAAGGCAGCGGTCAGCAGGCGCAATTTCATGAAAGTGAAGTCCGGGTGTCAGGAGGTCAGCGCGCAATGGTAGCGGTTGGCAAGGGATTGGGTGGCGAATTGTTGATGGGTTCTGTGGCGGGATTCACAACCTCGAACGTTGTGGCAAGGTTGCCGAACATTTTGATGAGTGGGGCACGCCCTGTGCCCCTTACGGCGTCCCGCCCAGCGTCAGGCTTCTGAGCGAATGCGCTCGACCAGACGCGCCTGGAGTGCTTCCAGCTCCTCGGGATCCGCCTTGCCCCTGCCATGCACGCCGGGCGCCTCACCGTCCCAACGAGGGATGATGTGCATGTGAATGTGGTAGACCGTTTGCCCGGCCACAGCACCATTGAACTGCGCGACCTGGACCCCGTCCGGCTGCAACTCGTCCACGATGATCCGCGTCAGGCGCTGCACGGCAGACATCATCGCGCCCAGGACGGCGGGCTCGACCTCAAGGATATTTCGCGCCTGGGAGGCTTTGGGGATGACCAGGACATGGCCGCGCGATTGAGGAAAGAGATCCAGGAAGGCCAACACATCGGCGTCTTCGTAAATCTTGTAGCACGGCGCATCGCCGCGAAGGATCAGCGCAAAGATGTTCTGCGGATCGTAATGACCGTGGAGACTCATGATCACTCCTTGAATGGGTTCGGAGAGGTGGGTTGCCGGTAAGAGATTTAGCACAGTCCAGGGGCAACGTCTTGTCGAGGGCTGCTTGAACACCGGGACTGGGCTTGCTGGGGAGGGTGTTGGATCAGTGGGGATCGGTGCTGAATGCCGGGCCGCCATCGCGAGCAGGCTCGCTCCCACAGGGGGACTTGCGGGGGTCACTCAATCAAGCTCCACCGCCGATCCAATGTGGGAGCGGGCTTGCTCGCGAAGGCGGCGGACCTGTCGGCATCGTAGTTGATTGACCCACCGCTTTCGCGAGCAAGCCCGCTCCCACAGGGGACTTGTGGTGATTACCCACTTACAAGTCCACCGCTACCCCATTGTGGGAGCGAGCCTGCTCGCGATGGCGGCGGGTCAGTTGGCATCGGTGCTGGATGCCAGGCCGCTTTCGCGGTCCTCCTTCAGCGTAACGGCCATTTTCTGCTGCAACTCACTTTGCGAAAATGGCTTGTGCAGGACCGGGCACCCGGCGTATTCGGCTGGCAGTCCGCTGGCGCCGTATCCGGTGCTGAACAGGAAGGGAATCTTGCGACCGTGAAGAATGTTGGCCACCGGGAAGACCCGCTCGCCCGCCAGGTTGACGTCCAGGATCGCCAGGTCAACCTGCGCCGAGCCAGCGACTTCACATGCAGCAGCGAGCCGCGCAACCGACGCCACCACCTCGCATCCGAATTCCTCCAGCATCTCTTCGATCAACAGGGCAATCGCGCCTTCGTCCTCGACGACCAGCACCCTGACGCCCGCAAAGGGGGTCATGCCCCTGTCATCCCAATCAGGAACGAAAAGCGGCAGCAAACGCCTTGCGGAGCGTAGGTGAGGTCGAACTGGCCGGCCAAGTCGCGCTCGATGCAGCGCTGCATCAAGCGTGAACCGAGCCCTTCCCGTTCCGGCGGTGACACCGGTGGCCCTCCTTGTTCGCGCCAGTCGAGGGTCAGCAACGTTCCGTCCGCCTGGGCTTGCAGGTGCCAAGTGACTGCAAGCGTCCCGGTCTCGACCGACATTGCCCCATATTTCAGCGCGTTGATCGCCAATTCATTGAGGGTCATCGTAAGGTTGAGCGCCACGCGAGTGCCGACGTCTGCAGAAGGACCTTCAATCACGATGCGGCCAGGCTCATGCCCAAACACCGGCATCAGCACTTCGTGGGCCAGGGTGTCGAGCGGCGTCTGCCCCCAATGCCGTTTCGTCAAGAGATCGTGTGCCCGCGACAACGCCAGGAGCCTTGCCTCGAAACGCCTGTAGCCGTCTTTCGCATCCTCGGCATTGCGCGCCGTCTGGGCCGCCAGCGATTGCACCGTGGCCAGGGTGTTCTTGACCCGGTGATTGAGTTCATCGATCAGCGTCTTCTGTCGATATTCCGCCTGTTTTCGCTCGGAGATGTCGACCAGCATGTTGATGGCGCCCACCAGGTTTCCATCGGCATCATGCAAAGGCGTGGGATAAGGCGTGAACGGAACGCGGCTACCGTCCGGCCGTTCTGCAACGGCCTCGACGCCGCGTATCGGCCGGTTTTCCTTCAGGGCCACCGCCATCGGGCATTGATCGTGGGGTAGCGCGGTGCCGTCCGTATTGAACAGTTTCCAGGTCACGCACCACATGTCGCCTAACTGAGGCATGCGCCCGGACAGTTCGACAGCGGCGCGATTGTAGAAGGTGATGCGGCCATCCGCGTCGGTGGTGTACACCGCGGCAGGCAACGCCTCGAGCAGATTGCGCATGTGCCGTTCGCTTTCACGGATCTGGTTTTCCATCCGCCGCGCCAGCGTGACGTCCTGCAGCACTCGCACGCCATAACGAAACGTACCGCTGGCGTCCCTCACCGACGAGCTATGGATGTCGAGGTAAACCACCTCGCCATCGGGCTTCAGGGCGCGCTTGCGCAGCACGTAGTTATCCAGCTCACCGGCCACCTGGCGGGCGTACAACCCCGCGTCCTGCGGGATGCAATCCGGGTGGGTATAGTCCAGGAATGTCATCGACAGGAGCTCTTCCCGCGAACGGCCCAGCATGTTGCACAGGGCGTCGTTCACCCGGAGCAAGCGCCCATCCATATCGACCTCGGAAATCCCGATGGTCACCGCCTCATAGGTCGCCGAAAGCCGGTCATCGCTCTCCTGGCGCGCCGCCTCCGCCGCGTGAACGCAGCTCCTGTCGAGGGTGAAGCAGCGTGTATTGAAGAGTTTTCCGTCCTCGAACCGGCCATTCGAAGTGATCGTGACATGCTTGATCGAGCCATCCTTGGCCCTCAGTCGCGCCGGATAGCTTTGCAGGCAGTCGCCGCTGCCCAACTTGGTGAGGATGTCACCAATGACCGGCTCGTCGACATGAAACTCGGTGATGTGGCGACCGATGTACTCGTCCGCCGAATAGCCCAGCAGCGCCAGCTCCGCCTTGTTGGCGCGCAGGATGATGCCCTCGCCACTGACGATATGCAGGCCCACGGCGCTGTTTTCGAAAAAGTCTTCCAGGTCGGCACTCTTGCGCCGAAGCTCCTCGGCCATGGCATGGTGCGCCGAAACATCCTGGAAGCAGTTGATCACCCCTTGAATGACGCCCCGCCAATCCCTGAGGGCGCGGATATTCATCAGCGCCACGAACCGCGAGCCATCCGGGCGCTGGATGAGCACTTCCTGATTGCGCGAGGCAATGCCGGTATCGAGTGCCGAGGCCGTCGGACAGTGTTCGAATGCCAGCGGCGTACCGTCGGTCAGGAACAGTCGATGGGCACCGCAGAAACGGTCAGCGTTCTCTCCAAGTGCTGGCGCCCTTCCCCACAGCTCGGCCGCCTCGCTGTTGTACCTGACGAGCCACCCCTGGCGATCACAGAGGTACACGGCACCGGGGATGGCATCGAGTGCGCTCGTCCCCATCGCGATCAAGCTTTCGTACTCGCTTGGCGCACGCGTTTCCCTGGGTAGCTCTTCAATGTTCGACATCAGTCATCCTCAAACCGCCTGAATGGAGTCTAGATCCCTATTCACTGGGCGAGTTCAGGAAAACTTGACGTCACAGGCCGCGCGCCTCAAAACCTGAATAATGCCTGGGGTGCCTGGACCAATAACGCCTGCATCAGCGACGCCGAACATTCCAATGCGCGCAACTGCCCCATGACCGTTTCGAAACCGACATGTTCTTCATGCTGCGTGTGCGGCCAGTCGCTGCCCCATACCAAGCGCTCGGGGCCAAAGCTGTGTTCCAGCAACGTCAACGAGGCGCGGGCGAATTCAAGATTCTGCGGCGCCGTTGCGCCCAATCGATAGATGCCGGACACCTTCATCCACAGGTGCCCGCCCTGCCCAAGCTCCATCAATTGGGCAAAGCCAGGTTGATCGAGGCCCAAACGCGCATCCGGGCGACCGAAGTGATCGACCACCAACGGGATGCCAAATGGCAACAGCTGATCAATCAGCCCCGGTAAGTCCATCAGGTTGGCGTGCAACTCGACATGCCAACCCAGTTCTGCGAGGTGCCCCAAAAAACCGTTCCAGGCAACGTCGCGAAAGTCAGGCAAGGCTTCGCCCATCAGGTTCAAGCGAACACCGACCACGCCCAACCGGGCCATGTCATCCAGCTCGGCGCGGCTGATATCTCGCGCCACCACCACGACCCCGCGCAATTGCGCTGGCGCCTGCCGCAGCGCGGCCAGCAAGTAGCGGTTATCCGTGCCGAGAAAACTCGGCTGCACCAACACGCCATGGCTCAAGCCGTGGGTGTGCAGGTGGCCCAGGTACTGGGCGAGCGTGGCGTCATAGTCGGGTGTGTAGCGCCGGACAGCCACCAGTTCCAGCCCGCGGCTGAATACGTGGGCGTGACAGTCAATGCCGGTGATCGGCGTAGTACGGGTATCAACCATGGGTTTCATCTATCGAAAATAAGGAAAATCAGGCTCGGGCGCCCTGGCCGTCACTCTCCACCGCAGGCGCCGATGCAGCAGTGGCTTCCAGGCTGCGACCGCGGGTTTCCGGCAGGCAAAGCGCCGCGATCACCGCCACGCCGTAGGCAATCCCGGCGTCGATGCCAATGGCCGAGCCCAGGGACATGGAGTCACTCATGTGCCCGACCAGGAACGGGAACACCGCCGAGAGCACCCGGCCAAAGTTGTAGCAGAACCCCACGCCGGCGCCGCGGACATCCGCCGGGTACAGCTCGTTGAAAAACGCCCCGAGGCTCGCCGGAATGCCCGCCGCGAAGAAGCCGAGCGGGAAACCCAGGAACAGCATCTGGGTGTTGCTCAACGGCAGGAACACATAACACTGCACGGTCACCACGCAGCACAGCGCGAATAGCACGATGTTCTTGCGACGTCCGATACGATCGATCAACAAGCCACTGACCACGCAGCCGCACCAGAAAGCGAAGATGATCACCGCCAGGTAACCGCCGGAGTTGAGTACCGACAGGTTGCGCTCGGTCTTGAGGAAGGTCGGCAGCCAGGTCATCACCGCGTGGTAACCACCGTGTGCCCCCAGCCCCAGCAACCCGCCAAACAAGGTCACGCGGATCAGCTCGGGGCGAAAGATACCGCCCAGGGATTTGAAGAAGCTTTGCGGGATGACGTTTTCTTTTTTCAGGCGCTGGAAACTGTCGGGCTCTTCAACGTTGCGCCGCACCCAGATAATCAGGAACGACGGCAGCAGCCCCACGACGAACATCACCCGCCAGGCCATGTCTTGCGGCACAAGGGAGTAGATCAGCGTGAAGACGCCGACCGCCAGCCCCCAACCCACCGCCCAGGCGCTTTGTACCGTGCCCATGACCTTGCCGCGGTACTTGGGGTTGATGGTCTCGGCCATCAATACCGCACCAGCCGCCCACTCCCCGCCGATCCCAAAGCCCTGCAACGCCTTGACGATCAACAACTGGTGGAAACCGGTGACGAACGCCGACAGGAAGGTAAAGAACGAAAACCACAAGATCATCCACTGCAGCGTGCGCACCCGACCGTAACGGTCCGACAGCGTCCCGCCGACCCAACCGCCAATGGCCGAAGTGACCAGGGTCACACCGCTGACCAGCCCGGCATCGCCCTTGGTCAGGGCGAAAGCGGCGATCAACGCCGGTATCGCCAGGCCGAACATCTGTACTTCCAGGGCGTCGAGCGACCATCCGCCGAAACAGGCCCAAAACGTTTTGCGCTCCCGCGCAGTGACTTGGCGATACCAACTGAACATGATTTTTATCCTTATGGCTGGAACGAAAGGCAGCCGAGAGCGAACCGCGCCGCTGCAAGGCCAGTCATGGCAAACAAAACGATAAGGGCTGCGGCGACCGACTCGCCGCTAGCCAGGTGGGGTCAGCGGATTTCCACGCGGTAGCGGAAATGCTCGGCGTGCCCGCGTGAGCGTCGCCACTCCAGGGGATTGCCGGCGTAGTCCCGCGCCAGACGCTCGATCACCACCACCGGGCTGTTGACCGGTACCTGCAGCAATCGCGCGTACACCTCATTCACCGATTCGGCGGTGAGGGTTTCTTCGGCATAGGCGACCACCTGACCGCAGGTTTCTTCATAGATGGGATAAAGCAGCGGTCCCTTTTGACTCAGGTCGATCTCGAGCAAGGGTTGGAAACGGTTGCGGGGCAGCCAGATTTCTTCGGCGAGCACCGGCGCTACATCCAGCAGACGCACCCGCACGATGCGAATCACCGGCGCATCCGCCGGCAACCCCAGCGCCTGGGCCACCGCCGAAGGCGCGGCCACCGGCTCCACGGACAGGATCCGGCTCTCGGGAACCCGGCGTTCGCCTGAAGCGCTTTGAAAGCGGAAAAACCGGAACAGCGACGATTGAAATTGCGGCCGGCGAATGAAGGTGCCACGCCCCTGCTGGCGCTCCAGGACGCCCTCGCTGACCAATGCATCGATGGCCTTGCGCACCGTGCCGGTAGACAACTGGTATTCGGCTGAAAGTGCCGCCTCAGTAGGAATCGCCTCCCCCGGACGCCAGCGATTATTGGCGATCTGTTCAGCCAATTGGTCGCGTAAACGTTGATACAGCGGCAGGCGGGCATCACTGGAGAGAGATTTCATTGACCTTATTCACCTTGTTATCTAGTCATATATATGAATATGGGTGCGAGTATTTGCTCAAGGTCGATTGATTGTCAAGAATGCCCGGGTTAGCTGGCTGACGAATGGCCGACGGCAACGGTGGCAAGTGGTAGCCAGACCCGAACCTCGAACCCCTCCTCTCGGTCTTTTGCCGGAGACAACAGTTCGATTCGTCCATTGATCCCCTGCACAATCGTCTTGACGATCGCCAACCCCAATCCCGACCCACTGGTTTCGCTCTGGCCGCGCACGAAACGTTCGGTCAGGTGCTGCAGGACGGCCACCGGCACCACCGGTCCGGCATTGATCACCCGCAACAGCGCCTGGTCCGTGAGGGTGACTTCGATGGGTTGATCCATCGCACCGTACTTCAATGCGTTCTCGATCAGATTGCGCAACAGAATGCCAAAGGCATCCGGGTCGACGGTCGAATACACATGGGCCTGGGCAGGAAGTTGCAGCGCGATCTGGCGGGTGCTGTTGTGCCGCCACTCATCCACCACGTGAGCCAACAATGGGACCAGGTCCTGGGGCGCTTGCGAGAGCAGTCCGCCCCCTTCAGCCTTGGCCAATTGCATGAGTTTTTCCGATAACCGGGCCAATTCGCGCAAAGCGCTTTCGATCTTTTTCGCACGCAAACGCAACGGGCCTTCAGGGGCCTCCTGGTACAGCCTCTGGACTTGCGCCAGTGTCGCGGCCAAGGGTGTACGCAGCTCATGTGCGCTATTGGCAGTGAAGCTGCGTTCGGCCTCCAGGGCCTTGCGCAAGCGCTCCAACAGGCGGTTTACCGCATCCGCCAAGGGGTTGATTTCTGCCGGCAGGCGCGACACCTTGATCGGCGACAGATCACCCACGCCACGGGCCTCTACCGCGTAACGATAGGCCAGCACGCTGCCCAGGCTCATGCGCACCAATAACCAGGTCCCCAACAGGCTGATGGGGACCAGCGCCAATAACGGCCACAACAAGGTAAACAAGGCCTGTCGTGCGGCCTCGCGGCGATGGCGCAACGGCTCGGCGACTTCGATGAATACCGTCTCACGCAGCGCACTGGCGCCATACAGACGGTACTTTCCAATCGTGGAGAACCCCTCGGCCGGGTGTTTGCTGAAGATCTGCGGGTTGGCATCGTGGGACTGCATCAGGACCTTGCCTGCAGCATCGCGCACCAGATAAGTCAGGTGCTCCTTGTGCATCTTCAGGGTGGCAACCTGTTGCACCTCCTCCGGGTTTTCCCGGTTGCTGATTTCCAGCACGGCCAGGGGGAGGATGCGTTGGGCGGTCTCCTCAAGTGCGCTGTCAAAGGCCTCGTTCAGCTCATGTTGCACCCCGCGCCAAGTGCCGATTGTCGCCATCAGCCAGAGCAACGTCATGCCCAGCGTCAGTCCCAGGCCCAGACGTTTTTGCAGGCTGAAGGTCGTCTTCATGCCGACACCATCCGGTAACCCATGCCCCGCACGGTTTCAATCAGGTCGCGCCCGAGTTTCTTTCGCAATCGACTGATATAGACCTCGATCGTGTTGCTTTCAATTTCGGCGCCGAAGGCGTACAGCCGATCTTCGAGTTGCCCCTTGGACAGCAGCGCGCCGGGACGCTGGATGAATGCCTCCAACAGCGCCCATTCCCGGGCAGTGAGGTCCACGGCCATGCCGGCCCGATGCAACGTACGGGCCGTCATGTCGACGTGCAGCTCACCGAGCCTGATCTGGGGATTGGGGTTGCCGCTGTAACGACGGGCCACCGCAGCCACACGGGCCGACAGTTCAAACAGGTCGAAGGGTTTGACCAGGTAATCGTCGGCGCCGGCATTGAGGCCGGCGATTCGATCAGAGATCTGGTCCTGGGCCGTCAGGATGATCACCGCAGTCGCCTCACCTGCGCTGCGTCGCTGGCGCAGGAAGTCCAGCCCTCGGCCGTCCGGCAACATCAAGTCAAGCAGGATCAGGTCATAAGCGGTCGTGCTCACGCTGCTGCGTGCATGGGCAAGGTTCTGCACCCAATCAACGGCATGGCCGTCATCGGCGATCTGCTCGCGCACCGCCTCCCCCAACCTTGGCGAGTCCTCAACCAATAAAACCCGCATCGGGCAGCTCCTGTCATCGTGGTTTGCCGCACCTTAGCGGCCTTACCTGACGTGAATCTGAAGATTCAGCTGGCTGTCAGGAATGCACCGTAGGGTATGCCCACAACGAAGCCCCGGCAGGAGACAGATCATGAAATCAGGTTTTATCGCCAGCACTGCGCTGATAAGCGTGCTGGCCAACGGTTACGCCTTGGCCGATGACGACTGCGGCGAACCGGTCAATGACTGGCAGCCACGGGAAACCCTGCGCCTGCAGGTGGAACAGCGGTACGGCTGGACGGTGCAGCGCATCAAGGTGGACGACGGCTGCTACAAGCTCAAGGGCCTGGACCGCCAGGGCAATGTCATCGAAGCCCGCTACACACCAGCGTCGCTGCACCTGCGCGAGCTCGAGATCTACTTCCGGGACGATGACGATGCCAGCGCCTACCTCGCCCCTGCTCCCGCGCCGTGACATTTCGACGCGTTGATCCTGCCATTCAGGTTGCTGTCAGCAAGCAGGTCCAGGCTCTCGCCCCAACGATCAAAAGGACACCTCCCATGAAAAAAATCATCGCTGCAACCTGCCTCGCCAGCGCCATCATCCTGCCGGGGCTGGCTCAAGCCCGTGAAGTAACCCTCACGACCCTGCTCAAGCGCTACAGCGGCAACGATGCGTACCTGGCGATCTACGTCACCGACGCCAGCGGCCAGTACCAGAAAACCCTCTGGGTGGCCGGCAAAAAGGCCAAGTACTACAAGCACCTGGCCGACTGGGCCCGTGGAAGCAAGCTGAGCCCCAGCGAGTACGACGGCGTCAGCGGCGCCAGCGTTGGCAGCGGCGACACCCTCAAAGTCAGCGTCGAGCTGGCAGACACCCTGATCGATGCCGGGTATCAGATCCGTATCGATAGCGCCGTCGAGGATAAGCGTGATGCCCGGGCCGACGTCAGCGTGCCACTGACCAGCGAAGGCGCAGGCAAGCCGGCGGCCGGTAAGACCTACGTCGAATCCTTTACCTACGATTTGTAGCACCTACCTGTTCGGAGGCCGAACATGCTTCGCCAGCTCCACTCCCTGCCCGGTCTGATCGCCGCCCTGCTGGTCATGCTCTTGGCCATCAGCGGCGCGATGTTGTCTGTCGATCCGGCCCTTGAACGCCTGAACAACACGTCCACTGCGGCCGGGCAAGTCAATGTCGGCCAATTGGCCGGACGCGTTGCCAGTCACTTTCCGGGCGTGGAGCAGATCCAGCGCACCGCGTCCGGGACCGTCATCGTCTACTTCAATCAGGACGGCCGGGTCGGGGCCGAAAAGGTCGACCCGCTGACCGGACGAGGCCTGGCCCCGTACGAACCCTCCGCTTTCTCACGCTGGATGAAAGACCTGCACCGCTCGCTGTTTCTTGGTACGCCGGGCCACGGGGTGTCAGGCGTCGGCGCGCTGTTCATGCTGATGCTGTCGGTGTCCGGGGCGCTGTTGCTGGTCCGGCGGGTCGGCGGCTGGCGCAACCTGCTGCGGCCATTGCGGGGCGACTTCAGCCAGCGCTGGCACGCAGAGGTCGGTCGATTCGCGTTGCTTGGGCTGCTGTTATCGGCACTGAGCGGGCTCTACATGTGCGCCACGACCTTCGACTTCATCGCCGATGGCAGTCAGAGCGAACCTGCATTCCCCGACCACATCAGCGCGGGCTCGGCCTCGCCCGTGGCGAGCCTGCAAGCTTTGCAGGCCACCGATCTGACTGATCTGCGCGAGCTCGTCTACCCCAGCCCGAATAATCCGCAAGACGTGTTTTCCCTGCGCACGGCCCAGGGCGACGGCTACGTGGACCCGGTCAGCGGCGCCCTGTTGTCCTATCAAGCTCACGACTCGACGCGCAACGTCTACGAGTTGATCTATCAGTTGCACACCGGTGAAGGGCTCTGGTGGCTGGGCCTGTTGCTGGGCCTCTGTGCCCTCGGCGTGCCAGTGATGAGCATCACCGGCATCCTGATCTGGTGGCGTCGCCGCCAGGCCGGGCCGAATATCCGCCACAACAGCGCAGCACAATCCGCAGACACCGTTATCCTGGTCGGCAGCGAAACCAACAGCACCTGGGGCTTTGCCAACACCTTGCATGAAGCCTTGCATCAAGCCGGCCACCGCGTTCACAGCGCGGCAATGAATCAATACGCCAACGACTACGGCAACGCTCAACGCGTGTTCATCCTCACCGCGACCCACGGTGACGGCAATGCCCCGGCCTCGGCTTCGCAGTTCCTGGCACGGCTGGCCGAAGCCGGCCTGAAACCTGGCCAGCCGTTTGCCGTGCTGGGTTTTGGCGACCGGCTGTTTGCGCAGTTCTGTCAGTTTGCCCATCAGGTACAGGAAGCCTTGTTGCAGGCTGGTGGCACGCCGTTGATCGGACTGGAAACCATCAACCGCCAGTCATCCCAGGAATTTGCTCGCTGGGGCCACGCCGTGGGTGAGGTGCTGGGGCAAGACCTGACGCTGATCCACACCGCACAGCCGCCCCGCACCCATCAACTGATCCTGGTCGAGCGCATTGCCTATGGTGAACAAGTCGGCGCGCCCACCCACGTGCTGCGGTTCAAAGCCTCAGGGATATTACCGGCCTTTGAAGCCGGTGATCTGGTCGGCATCCTGCCCCCTGACAACCCCCTCCCTCGGTTCTACTCGCTGGCCAGCAGCTCACAGGACGGCGTGCTGGAGATCTGCGTACGCAAACACAAAGGAGGTCTGTGCTCATCATTCCTTCACAGCCTGGAGATCGGGGCGACCATCGACGCCTTTATCCAACCGAATCCACAATTTCGCCCAGCGTCGGGGGCGCACCCAGTGATTCTGATCGGCGCCGGTACCGGCATCGGCCCGCTAGCCGGTTTTATCCGGAACAACAAGGCCCACCACCCTATGCACTTGTATTGGGGTGGGCGTAACCCGGCCTCGGACTTCCTCTACGAAACCGAGCTCAACCATTACCTGGCTGACCGGCGCCTGACGGCGTTGCACGCGGCCTTTTCCCAGGTCATGGACCGTTCCTATGTGCAAGACCGGCTGATCAGCGACGCCCTGATGTTGCGTCGGCTGATCGAAAAAGGCGCCCAGGTACTGGTTTGCGGCGGTCGCGAGATGGCCAAGGGCGTGATGCTGGCGCTGGATGAAGTGCTGGCTCCCCTCAACCTGAATGTGCTGACCCTCAAGGCACAGGGACGCTACCGTGAAGATGTCTACTGAATGGCGACGCTACAGCCTGAACGGCGAAACCATGGGCACGCGCTACACCGCTCTGTTCTACGCCCTGGCCGAACCCGATATCCCCGCAATCAGCCACGCCCTGGCAAGTGCCGTGGCCCGGGTGGACCAGCAAATGTCGACCTGGAAGGCCGATTCGGAGCTCAATCGCCTCAACAACGCACCGTTGCAGGAATGGATAGCGCTGCCCGAGGAACTGACCACGGTATTGTCTGCTGCGCTGCGCGTCAGCCAGCAATCGGGCGGCGCCTTCGACATCGCCGTTGGTGATCTGGTGGACGCCTGGGGCTTCGGTCCCGGCGAGCTGTCCATCACCGAACCAGTGTTCGATGGGTTGCCTACGCCCACTCGACGCTCGACTTGTGCAGCGCTGGTCGTTGATTCACAACGCAACCAGGTGCGCAAACAGGCACCGCTTAACCTCAACTTGAACGGCATTGCCAAAGGTTTTGGTGTCGATGAGTTGGCCCGCTGCCTGGACAGGTTTGGCATCACACGCTACCTGGTAGGCATCGACGGCGAGATGCGCGCGCGCGGCAGCAAACCTGATGGGCAGCCTTGGGTCGTGGCCATGGAAAAACCCCGTCGGGGCGTGCGTGAGGTCATGGGGGTGATGGAACTCAGCGACGCCGCCATCGCCACCTCCGGGGATTACCGACATTGGGTCGACGTCAGGGGGCAGTCCTACGCCCACACGATGAACCCAGCCACCGGCGCCCCCCTGTGCAACCCGCTCGCAGCCGTCACGGTGGTGTCGACTTCATGCATGCTCGCCGACGCCTGGGCCACAGCGCTGATGGTACTGGGCGAAACCCAAGGCCCCCGCCTGGCACAAGAACGCGGGATGGACGCATTGTTCGTCGTGCGCGACGGTTTGCAGTTCAAGGAAATATCCATAGTCGGCGGACAGTTGCAGGCTCAGGTCCAAACGCGCTGACGCCGACGCTCGGGTGTTGAGTCAGAAGAACGACCACTCACGCACCAGCCGGAGAAGGTCATCATGCACCCGCCTCACAGCGCAAACCTTGCAGCCATGTGCTGAGTGAGTGCAGCGTCCGGTGTTGCACCTGAACGCTGCCCCCTGTGGGAGCAAAGCTTGCTCGCGATAGGGCCAAAACAGCTGAACGCAATTAACAACGTTTAACTCGCGCGCGCGCGTCCCACGCCCAAGAATGAAGCTCTTGTCTTCCTGGCGCGAAAGCCCTCCTTCGCCCGCCCAATGTCACATGGAAATGAAGCATGTTGCCTGCACCACACCACTCAACCGCCGCCCTGAAACCGCTCTGGCTGCTTGCCCTGCTCACCGGCAGCGCCGCACCGGCGATGGCAGCGGAACTCGCGCAAAGCACGCCTGGCTTTCTCGACGGGGCAACGCTGCAAGTCCTCAGCCGCAACTTCTACCTCAACAATGACTATCGCACCCCGACCCCGGCAGGCAAAAGCTACAAACAGGAATGGGCCCAGGGCTTCATCGCCTCGTTCGAGTCCGGCTTCACCCCCGGCACGATCGGCGTAGGCATCGATGCCCACGCGTTCGTGGGGTTGAAACTGGACGGCGGCAAGGGGCATTCCGGAACGGGATTATTGCCGCTGGATGAGAACGGGCGAAGCGAGGACCACTACTCCAGTGCGGGCGGCGCGCTGAAGTTCAACACCTCACGCACCACCCTGGCGGTCGGCGAAATGACCGTGCAGAGCCCGGTATTCGACACCGCAGACAAGCGTCTGCAACCCGAATACGCCAGCGGCCTGCTGCTCTCCAGCCGCGAGTTCGAAGGGATCGACCTGCAGGCGGGCCACTTCAGTGCGTTCAAGAATCAGGACGCCTCGACCAGCAAAGGTGATTTTTCCGGGTATGGGGCGACGACGCGCCACGGCGCCATCGACTTCATCGGCGCCGACCTGCTCACTGGCCAAGCCCTGGGCGGCGCGCTCTACGCCTCCGAACTGAGCGATGCCTGGCGCCAGTACTATGCCAACCTGCATACCACCCTTGGCGAACTGTTCCTCGACGGCAACCTGTACCACACCCGCGACTATGGCAAGGCGAACGCCGGGGCAATCGACACCACGGCCTATAGCCTGAGTGGCAAATACCGGCTCAATGCCCAGGCGTTCACCCTGGCCTATCAGAAAATCAACGGCGACACGCCCTTCGATTTCGTCGGCGGCGACTCCATCTACCTGGCCAACTCGATCAAATATGCGGACTTCAACGGCCCCGGCGAGCGCTCGTGGCAAGCGCGCTACGACCTTGACCTGGGCACCTTGGGCATCCCCGGCCTGAGCTTCATGGCCCGCTATGTGACTGGACGCGGGATCGACGGCAGCCATGCCCCCCGAGGCGGTGCCTACAACCCGTTCGATAGCGACACCGGCACTTACAGTCCGCAACAAGGCGCTGGCGGACGCCATTGGGAGCGCGACCTGGACCTGCACTACATCGTGCAGTCAGGCCCGGCCAAGGACCTGTCGCTGCAACTGTCCCATGTCACCCATCGCGCCAACAGCAGCCAGGGCGGCGATGACATCGACCGGCTGTATATCGTCATCCAGTACCCCCTCAAGCTGGGGCCGTTCTGACCCTGCCACAACGGATACCCAATACTTTATCCGTTATGGCAGCGTCACCGGTTTAACCGCGACTGACCGAAGCCGGCCTGACGATCACTTCCCAATTCACCTTCAAGCCAGTCGAGCAGCGCGCTTACCTCAACCCGACCTTCCTCGCCCGGCCGGCTGAATACCGATATCGCGTCAGGCAAAGGGACGCTTTCTGCGCAAGGTCTCACCAACGCACCGCTCTCAAGCAGCCCTTGGGCGGTGCGCCGCCACCCCAACGCGATGCCATGCCCCTCGACCGCCGCCTGGAGCATCAAAGGATAGCTATCGAACACCGAGCCCTTGGGAGCGTCGTCGAGCGACAGTCCAAACGCCTGGAACCAGGCACCCCACTGCATCCAATGAGGCGGCGTAGCGTGATAGTGCAAAAGGCTGTGGGACTTCAGGTCACGGACTTGCAACGTTTTGTGGGTACGCAGGTAATGAGGACTGCATACGGGAAACACTTCATCAGCGGCGGTAAACATCAAGCCATGGACGCCGCTGGGCCGTCCTGTGCTTTGCAGGGCCACGTCAAAATGCTCATTGAACTCAGTCAGCGGCCCGGTGGATGTGGCCACCTGGATCTCGATTTCCGGGTATCGCTGGTGGAACGTCGAGAGCCGCGGCATCAACCAGTAGAACGCTTCGCATAATTGGCACAGCAAAACGACGCGGTTTTTACCTGGCGATTGACGAAGGCTGACAGCACTGGCACTGATACTTTGCAACGCGTTACTTACCACACGTCCCAACTCACGCCCTTGCGTTGTCAGGAAGACGGCGCGGTTACGACGGCAGAAAAGTTTCAGCCCCAAGTCCTCTTCGAGCCCACGGATCTGCCGACTGATCGCCGCTTGGGTGATGTGCAGTTCCTCGGCGGCCTTGGAAAAACTTTCCAAGCGCGCAGCCGCTTCGAAGGGCAACAAGCTGGCAAGCGGCGGTAATGACTTTCCAAGGTTATTCATAATCAGAGGTAATACATCCAGGGCCGAGAACTCGTTTGTAGCACAGCTGCGACGCTGTGCAACATGAGCTCAATGCCTTAAGGATATGCATGAATGCCCAATGCCTACTCGAACACCCTCGCCGGCGTGAGCCTTGCCGTCGTCGCGACGCTGAGCTGGGCGTTGAATTTCATTGCGCCTTACGTCGTCGGTGCCTACACGATCCACGATCTGATGATCATGCGGTTCCTGATCGCCGGGGCGCTGGGTGTGGCTGTCGTGGTGGGCTATCGAACCCAGCTTCGGCGCCTGCGCCGCAGCCAACTGCTACTTGGCGCAAGCCTGGGGGTCATCGGGTACCTCGGTTACAGCAGTTGTATTGCCGCAGGCGTCATGTTTGCCGGGCCGGTACTGACCCCGGCGTTTATTGGCATGGTGCCGGTCTTGCAGGCACTGCTCGGCAACGCCACCCACAAAACCCTCCCATGGCGAAGGCTGGCGATACCGCTGGCTTTTTTAACGGGAGGGCTATTGCTGTCGAACCTCAGCAGCATCCAGCAGCCCCTGAGCGACGACGGTTCATGGTTGACGGGCGTGTTTTTCTCGATCGGTGCGGTGCTCCTGTGGCTCGTATTCAGTTGGTTGAACCAGGGCGCCTTGGTCAACCTGTCGGCCAGCGCTTCGGGGGCCTGGACCGGCCTCATGATGGTCGGCGCAGGGATCGGCACCTTGTGCTTGATACCGGCGGCGCAAGCGTTTGATCTTCTCAAGCTGCCAAGCCTGGGTTTCAGTGTTTCCCTGGCGGGACACTTGTATACCTGGGGTCTTGTGATTGCGCTGATGTCGTCAGTCATCGGGGCCTGGGCCTGGAACGCGGCGTCCCGTCGCCTTCCCATGGTGCTTTCCGGGCAGTTGATAGCCCTGGAATCACTATTTGCCACACTACTGGGCTTGTTGTTTCATCACCGGCTGCCAACGCTTCTAGAAGCGTCAGGTCTTGCTGGCGTGCTGGTGGGGGTGGTGATGGCAGTTCGTATCATTTTGACGTCCACTGTCCCTGAGAGAAATGCCTCCTTCATCCGCTGATTACTTGCGCGTGGCCTTATCGGTCATCCGAGTGGCGCGGATGCTTGCCTCTTCAGCGGTACGTTGCGCCTGCTCGGCCATTATCTCGGCCTGCTCAGCCTTCCTGTAGGCCTCATCCGCCCTGAGTCTTGCCGTTGCGGCGTTATTTTCCGCCGACTCCAGTCGGGCATCCACTTCTTGGTGGACACCGGGGCCCGTCTGCTATTGGAAAGGGAAACCCTGCCCTTGGAAGAATTTGCACCGTTTCTACCGATCAAGCGCCCGGTGGCAGCGCTGCGACTTCTTTGACAGCCCTCTTTGCCCAAAGGTTGTCGCGATCCGCGCCTGGCAATCTTGTACAAAACAGGTACAAACCGATACTGAGCAGATTGCACTGACATCACTGTGATATCAATCATGACGGCGCATACTCCCGCTATCCTCAAGCAAGCGCCACTCCGGGAATGCTGAAAACAAAGCCAAGGACGTCCTGAGTGAAAGGGACACCGCGACTCCGAAAGGGTAAAGGCCATGTCGAACGATAAAGAAACCGGCGAACATTGCATAAATAGCACTATCGAACCCTGTCGCTCTCGTTCCGAGTCCCCCTATTGGAACGGTCACCCCCCTCATCAAGACACCTCGCACGCCTCCCCTTCCTTGGACCCTCAGGTCAATGATGGAAATTGCCCCTCGATCAATAAGGCTGCTATTGCCAATATCCAGGTGAGTTCTACGACGCTGAATGAAGAGCTGATCACGGCGAGGAAACTCTGTCGCCAATCGAAGTCGGCAGTCGTTGCGATGTTCAGTGATGCACGAATGGGGCGTGCCATTTCCATCGACCAAGCGGATAAACTCGTCGACGATATAACCCGTTCAATCATGCGTCACCCAAGTGCTTTCATCAGCCTGGCCCGACTTAAAACGGCGACTGAATACACGTATATGCATTCAGTCGCCGTCAGCGCCCTGATGATTGCCGTGGCTCACCAGCTGGACTTTCCTGAAGAGCTTATTCATCAAGCTGGACTTGCGGGTTTATTGCATGACATTGGCAAGATGGCCATTCCCGGCATCATTATTAACAAGCCGGGAAAACTGACCGATGATGAATTCGCGGTCATTCGTCAACACCCGCGGCTAGGCGCGCAAATATTGCGAACCTCGGCACCGCTGTGCGAAACGGTGATAGACGTGTGCCTGCATCATCACGAAAAAATGGACGGGTCTGGCTACCCAGATCGGTTGACCGGTGAGCAGATAAGCCTCTTCTCCCGCATGGCGGCCATTTGCGATGTCTATGACGCAGTCACATCGGAGCGCCCCTACAACGAAGCCTGGTCCCCCGCCATTGCCATTCAAAAAATGTCGGGATGGAATCGACATTTCGATAAAACGGTATTCCAGGCCTTTGTGAAGTCAGTCGGTATTTATCCGGTTGGCTCCATTGTCCGCCTCAGCGGCGGCGCTATCGGCGTGGTCACTGAACAGAACCCATGTTCGTTATTGAGCCCAAAAGTAAATACCTTCTTCTCCACCTCTTCAAACGCCTACGTCACCCCCTCGATCATCGACTTGAGTGAGCCGACCTCAAGCGAAAAAATCATTGAACGAATCACGGCAAAACAATACGGCTTCAAAAATACAGAAACATTGTGGAGCGAACTTCCCGCATAAAGCTGACACCTAGCGAAATAACCCAATTGCTGCCCCAGCTAAACGACGAATCGACCGAGGGTATGGCTTTAGCCGACAAAAAACAGGCGCGATGGGATAGTTCTTCTATGCTTGGTTCACTCAAAGGAGTTCATCCCTGTGCTCGAGCCCGAAGCCCGACTTCTACACGTGCACTCCCTCAAGGCTGCTTGCTCCAACTGCAGCGTGCTCGAACTGTGCCTGCCCATTGGCCTGACGGGTGGTGAAGTCGAGCGCCTCGACACGCTGATCGCCCAGCGGGTCAAGGTCAAGAAAGGCGCTGCGCTGTATCGCACCGGCGACCCTCTGCGCTCGTTGTATGCAGTGAGATTGGGTTTCTTCAAGACCAGCGTCCTTTCGGTAGACGGTCGCGAACAGGTCACCGGTTTCCAGATGCAGGGCGAAATGCTTGGCCTGGACGCTATCAGTACCGATCACTACGCCTGTAATGCCATCGCGCTGGAAGACAGCGAAGTCTGCCCGCTGCCTTTCAACCTCCTGGAAAAACTGGCCCACGACTTACCGTCGTTGCAGCACAACCTGAACAAACTCCTGAGCCGGGAAATCGTGCGCGACCACAGCATGTTGTTGATGCTCGGCAACATGAACGCCGACGAACGCCTGGCGGCGTTTCTACTGAACCTCTCCCAACGGCTTAACATGCGCGGTTATTCCTCCAGGGAATTCGTGCTGCGCATGAGCCGCGAAGCCATCGGTTCCTACCTGGGCCTGCGCCTGGAAACCATCTGCCGGGGCATCGCCCATCTGCGCCAGGAAGAACTGGTAGACATGCATGGGCGCAATGTCACGATTCTGGATTTACCCGGTCTCAAGCAAAAAGTCGCCGGTTGCCATCGTCATTCCGAGCTGTGATGCCTACCCCGCTTGACATCTGATCTACATCAATACCCCCGAATGCCTACAGGTCGACATTAAGACTCAACGTTCGAACCTCTGCCTCGACGAAGGTTACCGAACCTCCCGTCTCATGGAGGCTTTGATCATGGCAACGCACCTGCAAGGTACAGAACCGGTCATCCCGACCACCACACCTCACCCTTTGGCCGGCAGTTTGCGAAGCGAGCACCAATCCGGCGACCACAGAAAATCCCCCTGTGGGAGCGAGCTTGCTCGCGAAGGCGCCCGGTCAGCCTGCCTCAATATTGAATGTACCGCCGTCTTCGCGAGCAAGCTCGCTCCCACAAGGGAATGGCGGTGAGTCCGAACTTCCAGCCCACCCCCGAACCACTGTGGGAGCGGGCTTGCTCGCGAAGGCGGTGGGTCAGAGTTCGACGCTATCGCGGTACTCCGGCACCGACACCGACCAACCCAATTCGTCGCGTATGCGGTGGCGCAAGACATCGGACGCATTGGGCTCGCCATGCACGACATAGGTGTGCCGGGGTGGTGTCTTGAAGCCGCGCAGCCATTGCATGATTTCGTCCGCATCGGCATGAGCCGAGAGCGTTTGCATAGGCACCACTTCGGCATTGATCGGCACGTCCTTGCCGTGGATGCGCACCGCAGGCTCGCCCGCCACAATCCTCGCACCTCGCGTACCGCCTGCCTGGAAACCGGGCATCAACAAGGTGTTGATCGGGTTGGGCGCCAGGCTCTTGAGGTGGTGCAGCACGCGCCCGCCGGTGGCCATGCCACTGGCGGCGATGATCACCGCCGGGGTGCGTTGCAGGTCCAGGGCCATGGAGTCCTTGACCGAGCGCACCGGATGGGCGATGTGGCACATACCTTCGCACTCCTCCTTGGAGAGACGATGCTCGTCACCAAAGCGCTGGTACAACCGGGTGACGTCGATGGCCATGGGGCTGTTGAGGTAGATCGGGATATCGGGGATCGCCCGGCGTTGTTTCAGGCGATACAGGTGGTACATCAGCAACTGGGCACGGCCAACCGTGAACGAGGGCACCAACGTGATGCCACGGCGCAGCGCGGTGCGAGTGATCACCTCAGCCAATTGATCTTCCGGCGACTCGTGTGGGTGTCGACGGTCGCCGTAGGTGGACTCCACCAGCAGGATATCCGCCTGCTCGATGACCTTCGGCGCGAACATCACCGGATCCTCGGGTCGCCCCAAGTCCCCGGAACACACCAGCGTCACCCCACCGGCCTGGACCTGTACCGTCGCGGCACCGAGGATATGCCCGGCGCGACGCAGCAAGATGGTTATTCCTCGGGCGATCTCCACCGGGTGTTCGAAGGCAATCGGACGCAGCAGTTTCAGCGCTCGTTCAGCGTGTTCACGGGTGTACAGCGGGAAGGCCGGCGCGTGTTTGGAAAACCCCTTGCGGTTGGCGTATTCGGCTTCTTCTTCCTGCAAGCGAGCGCTGTCGCGCAGCAGGATCTTCACCAGCTCGCAGGTCGCCGGCGAGGCATAGATGGGACCGCGATAGCCATTACGCACCAGCACCGGCAGGTAGCCGCTGTGGTCCAAGTGGGCGTGGGTCAGTACGATCGCATCCAGGTCACGCATCGGCAGTTCGAAGGGATCCCAGTTGTGCAGGCGCAACTGCTTGTAGCCCTGGAACAGGCCGCAATCGATCAGGATGCGCTGATCGTCATGTTCCAGCAGGTACTTGCTGCCAGTGACCGTACCGGCGGCCCCAAGAAATGTCATGCGCATGGCGGTGCTCCTGGACAATCGATCGTTAGTCTATTGGTCCCATTGTTTGACCTCGTTGCCGTTGATCTTTGTCAACAACCCAGCGGTCAAGCCCGGTTCATCACACCGCCAGAACACTGCACGACACCTGGTACAGGATGTGTTCGGTCGTGCTGCCCAATAGCCCATACAGATCGTCGTGCTGGAATCGCCCCATGACGATCACGTCCACTTCATGCTCCAGGGCAAATTCACTCAAGGCCGAGACCGGATGCCCCAGTAGAAAATGCCTGCGCTCGGCCGGCACACCAAACAGGTTCGCCAGTTCCAGGAAGGTTTTTTCCAGGCTCCTGCGCAGTTCCTTGCTGAGCTGCGACAGCGACAGGCCGCCACCGCCCGCATCCCCCAGATAGACTGACGACACCTCATAGGCGTGAACCAGATGCAGCTCGGCGTCGCACTGTAAGGCCAGGCTCATTGCCTGGCGGATGATCCGGTCATTCAGCCCGCTGTTCTGGGCAAACGCACTGGAAGGGTCCACCGCCGCGACCACCGTACGCGGCAGCGCATGACCGGTGGCCCCCACCAGGTACATCGGCACCGGGCAGTTGCGCAGCAGTTGCCAGTCCAGCGGGGTGAAGAAAGCCCGCTTGAGCATGGGCTCGTGTTGTACCTGCTTGATCAGCAAATCCGGCTGGATCTGCGTAACGTGTTGCAGGATCTGCTTGCCCATCTTCTGGGCCCATTCCACCTCAGTGGTGACCCGCAGGCCACGGCGACGCATCTTGTCCGCCTCATCCTCCAACCAATGACGATGGTCCTGGAGATAGTTCTGCCGCGCTTCCTCACGAGGCCCCTCTTCGAGCAGCGAAAAAATGTCCAGCGAGGGAATCGAGGCCGTGACATGCAAGTGCGCGCCATTGGCCGCCGCCAGGGCCGCGGCGTGATGCAGGGCGGGCGAATGACGTTGTGCCGGGTTGAGGATCAGCAACAGGCGTTGGTACTGGCTCATGATGGGGCTCCAAAGTCGGGCTCGAACGCCACGGCGCAGCGTCGATGCCATGAGGCATGTTGACCGTCATTGCGGCGTCGGCGTCCAGCGCCAATTCAAGACTTCGGGCATATCCTGCCCATGCTCGATGAGGTACAGCTGGTGCTTTTCCATGGTTGCCCAGTAGCGATCCCGAGCACTGTCCACCAACGGCTGCAACCGTGGCACGCGCTGGATGACATCGAGCGCCAGTTGGTAGCGATCCAGGTGGTTGATGACCGCCATGTCGAACGGCGTCGTGGTGGCGCCCTCCTCCATGAAACCGCGGACATGGAAGTTATCGTGGTTGTGACGCTTGTAGACCAGCCGATGGATCAGCGACGGATAGCCGTGGAAGGCGAAAATCACGGGTTTGTCCACGGTAAACAGCCCATCGAACTCGGCGTCCGGCAACCCGTGGGCATGCTGTTGCGGCGGTTGCAGGGCCAACAGGTCCACGACATTCACCACCCGCACGCGCAGGTCGGGCACGTATTCACGCAACAGCGTGACAGCGGCCAGGGTTTCCAACGTCGGCACGTCACCAGCACAGGCCATCACCACGTCCGGGTCTTCGTCGTTGTTGCAGGCGAAGGCCCAGCGACCGATCCCGACCGAGCAGTGCCGAACGGCCGAATCGATGTCCAGCCACTGCCATTCCGGCTGCTTGCCAGCCACGATCACATTGATGTAATCGCGGCTCTTGAGGCAGTGATCGGCCACGGACAACAGGCAATTGGCGTCTGCTGGCAGGTAGATACGCACCACGTCAGCGCTCTTGTTCGCCACCAGGTCGATGAACCCCGGGTCCTGGTGGGAAAAGCCGTTGTGGTCCTGACGCCAGACATGGGACGTGAGTAGGTAATTGAGCGAAGCAATCGACGCGCGCCACGGGATCTGGGCGGCGGTCTTGAGCCATTTGGCGTGCTGATTGAACATCGAATCGACGATGTGGATGAACGCCTCATAGCAGGAAAACAGCCCATGCCGGCCAGTCAGCAAATACCCCTCCAGCCAGCCTTCACACACTTGCTCGCTGAGGATTTCCATCACCCGGCCGTCGCACGCCAGGTTCGTATCGCCCGCCTCCAGCGCCGCCATCCAGGTTTTGCCACTGACCTCGTACACCGCATCAAGGCGATTGGAGGCGGTTTCGTCGGGGCCGAACAGGCGGAAATTGCCTGCCCGCAGATTGTGCTTCATCACATCACGGACAAAACCGCCCAACACCCGGGTGGCCTCTGCCTGCACGCTGCCGGGCGCGCAGAATTGCACGGCGTAATCGGTGAACCTGGGCAGTTCCAAGGGTTTGAGCAGCACGCCGCCATTGGCATGGGGATTGGCGCCCAGGCGCCGATGTCCCGTCGGCGCCAACGCGGCAATGTCCGGCAGCAACGCACCGTTGTCGTCGAACAATTGCTGCGGACGGTAGCTCTGGAGCCATTGTTCCAGTTGCGTCAAATGCACGGGCAGCTCGAAGTGGCTCAGCGGCACCTGGTGGGCGCGCCAGGTACCTTCGATCTGCTGGCCATCGACGAACTTCGGACCGGTCCAGCCCTTGGGCGTGCGCAACACCAGCATCGGCCAAAGCTGGCGTTCCAGGGTACGTCCCGACGAATCCGCGCGGGCCATGCACTGGATTTCGCGAATCTTGAGCAACATGCCGTCCAGGGTCCTGGCCAACTGTTGGTGCACCGCTTGTGGATCGTCGCCTTCGACAAAATAAGGATCGTAGCCGTAGCCATACATCAGGGCCGACAGCTCGTCTTCACTGATGCGCGAAAGCAGCGTGGGGTTGGCGATCTTGAAACCGTTGAGATGAAGAATGGGCAGTACGGCACCGTCACGCCTGGGGTTGAGGAACTTGTTGGAGTGCCAGCTCGCCGCCAACGTACCGGTTTCGGCCTCACCGTCGCCGATGACGCAGGCCACGATCAAGTCCGGATTATCGAACGCTGCGCCATAGGCATGGGCCAGGGAATAACCCAATTCCCCACCTTCATGGATGGAGCCGGGAATCTGCGCGGAGACATGGCTGGATAAGCCATAAGGCCAGGAAAATTGCCGGAACAAACGCAACATTCCGTTTTCGTTCTGCTCCACCGAGGGATAACACTGGGTAAAACTGCCCTCCAGGTAACTCTGGGCGACGATGGCCGGGCCGCCATGACCGGGACCGGTGATCAGGATCATGTTCAAGTCACGGGTCTTGATCAGGTGATTGAGGTGCACGTAAATCAGATTCAGCCCCGGCGTCGTGCCCCAGTGGCCCAGCAGGCGCGGCTTGACGTGATCGCGTTGCAGCGGTTTGCGCAGCAGCGGGTTGTCCTTGAGGTAGATCTGGCCCACGGCCAGGTAATTGGACGCACGCCAGTAGGCGTCAATGCCTTTCAATTGGTCGGGGCTGAGAAAATCGCTCATCACGCTCTCCGCAAAAAACAGGGCTGCGATGCTTGATTCTGGAACGCTGGAATGCGCGCGACTTGATTTACATCAGAACCAGGGACGTCAAGGTCATACAAGGTGCTTGCTCGATGCTCTGGCGCCCGCTCACTGGCCTGGCGGTTTTCGAACAGATCCAACGCACGTCCGTGCCAGGTACTCATCCCTTGACCGCCAGCACACTGCCCGGCACCGAGTACAAGGCGCGTTCTGTCGTGCTGCCAAGCAAACGCTCAAGACCGGCGCGGTGCACAGTGCCCATCACCACCACGTCGGCCTCGAATTCGTCGATGAACGCCTGGATGACCGGCACCGGCAGGCCAGCGACAAAGTGCCGACGTTCCGCCGGTACGCCACAGCGCTCGGCCAGGCTGATAAACGCCGCATGCAGCGATTCGCGCAGGGCGTCGGCAAAGTCGTCATCCCAAGCACCGGCCAGCAACGAGGCTTCACCATTGAAGGCCGGCGACAGGTCGCAGGCGTACAACAGATGCAACGAGGCGTCGCATTGCCGGGCCAGCGCGGTGGCCGTCTGGACGATACGCTCGTTCAACGCATTGGCCTCGGGGTCCGAGGGGTCCACCGCCGCCACCACCCGGCGCGGCAAGCCGTGTACCGCCTGGTTGACCAGATGCACCGGCACCGGACAATCGCGCAACAAATGACAGTCCAATGGCGTTGCGAACACGCGCTTGAGCAACGGTTCGAGGGTGACGTCCTTGATCAGCAGGTCAGGCTGGAACTGCTCGACGTAGCGCAGGATGTCCAGCAACGGATGAAGGGTCCACACCACGTGAGTCGTCACATCCAGGCCTTCCTCCCTGAGCAGCGCCGCCTCCTCCACCATCCAGCGGCGGTAGCGGTGCAGATAGCGCTGCACACTCGCTTCATCGATTTTTTCACCCCATAGGTGAGTGCGGGCCGGTGGCTGGACGAACGCGCACAAGTGCAGTGCTGCGCCGCTGGCCCGGGCCAGGGCACAGGCCCTGCGCATCGCTGCGCAGGGGTGCAGATCAGGTTCGACGATCAATAGCAGACGCTGGTATTGCCCCATCGCACACCTCCATCGGATTGCCCACACGAAATCCAAAACCTTGCACCGGCCTTTTCCGACGCGATCTTCAGCGTGCGCCCATCAAGGCTCCGGACGGTTTGATCTGAATCAAAGGCAAGACAATCGACGGACGGATACGCGGGCACTGATCCAGATCAGAATCGATCGCCGTGGCGGGCGTAGAACAGTATCGAATGCGCAGCTTTTTATCGCACCGCACGTGCACATCCGAGGGAGGATCGCACCATGCTCACTGTCAAAGACCACAACGAACGCGCCGCAGCCCTGTATGCCAGCATCAGTGGCAAACACTGGATCCAGGCACTCAAGGACGGCCGGCATGTCTTGATCCGCCCGCTCAGGGACCAGGATCGCCAGCGCGAATACGACTTCATCATGCGCCTGTCACCGGAGTCCCGGCACATGCGCTTCCTGGCGCAGATCAATGAGCCGGGGGCGGCGCTGCTCGATCAGTTGATGGACGTCGACTGCAAGACGCGCATGGCCTACATCGCCCTGGTCCATGACAACGGCGAGCTGATCGAGATCGGGGTCAGTCGCTATTGCGCGACCCAGGAACACGAATGCGAGAGTGCGGTGACGGTCGCCGACCCTTGGCAACACCTGGGGCTGGGGACGTTGTTGATGGAGCACCTGATCGACACCGCGCGTAAAAACGGCTATCGCCAGATGTACTCCGTCGATGCGGCCAGCAATGCCCCGATGCGGGACTTGGCCCATAGCCTGGGTTTTGAAACCCACAGCGATCCTGATGACACCCGGCAAGTCATCCACCGGCTCTACCTTTAGCGCCGGACGCTGCGCGAGGCCTTGGTATGGCCTCGCGCAGCGTTGATCCCGTCACGCTTGCGGCTTGATTGCCAAAACGCTGCAGGGCGCCCGTTGCAGCAGGAGTTCGGCGGTAGTGCCCAGGCGCTTGTCCAGGCCACGATGCGCCGTGGTGCCCATGACGATGACATCGATCTGGTGATCGCTGGCGAAGGTGCAAATGCTGTTCAGCGGCGCCCCTTCGATGAAGTGGCGCTGCTGCGGTGCCACCCCATGCCGCTCGGCCAGGGACTCGAACACCTCATGTTGTGCCTGGCCCAATGCTTCGTAGAGCCCGGTGGCCAGGGGCAGCGCACCCATGCCCATGTCCGAGGCGTAGACGGCCGTCCAATCGAAGGCGTGCAGCAACTCGACCTGGGCGTTGCATTGTTCCGCCAGTTTGACCGCGGCGTCGACGATCTGGTCGTTGAACACCAGGTCCTGCTCCTCGCTGCGCAACACATCGACAATCGCCAGGACCCGCCGAGGCCGGGGGTTACGCGAATCCGTGACCAGATGCACTGGCACCGGGCAGTCGCGCAGCAAGCGCCAGTCCAGAGGCGTGAAAAACACCCGCTTCATCGCCGGTTCCGGCTGCGCGTCCTTGATGATCAACGCCATCGGCATCTCCTTGACGTATTGCTGCAAGGCTTGGAAGGCATCCTTGCTCCAAACCACCTCGCAGGTCACCTCGACGCCGTGCCGGCGCGCCAGTTCGGCCTGCTGCCACAGCCAATGCCGATGGGTTTCCAGATAGCCCTCACGTGCTTGCTTGACCTGCTCCGGGGCGAACAGACCGGCCACCGAGAGCAACTCCAGGTAGTCGAACGCCACGATGTGCAGGGGCAGGTCCAGCGCCAGGGCCAACTCGGTGGCGCGGTCGAACGCCGGCGTACGGATCATGGCGTCGGGCGCCACTAGCAATAAACGTTGAGTCTGGGACATGGAACACCTCGGCACGTGGCTATAGCCACTTAAAGGATTGAGGGTTCCAGAATGGACGCCTGTCAGATAAAGGACTTGATCTTCATCAAACAGCCATCATTCATTCAGGCTGACAAACTCGGGAGCAACAGCCCCGCCCACATCGCCAGCGTGACCAGCACCTGGCCGGGAATCACATACCCGGCGAACCGTCGCCCGCCACTGAGCCAGGCGACGGCGCATTTGCTCAGGGAGTTGCTGCTCAGCGCCATCAGGACCGGCACGGCGACGCCGTCGAAAGGCAACAACCCGCCCTTGGCCAGGGAAGCGATAGAGGCCGTCGAGGCATGGGCGTCGAGCAACCCGCTGAAAATCGCGGTGACGGTCACCCCGGCCTGGCCAAACACATCAAGCATTGCCGACGAGAGGACGGTGATAGCGGCCATCGCCAGCACCATCGTCAACGCCAGCTTGAGGCTGAAGGCACCGCCATGCTTGATGGGTTCACCGGCCCGCGCCCTTGGTCGGGGAAACATCAGCACGCCGGCGTAGAGCAATACCATCAGCATCCCGCACACCAACGGCCCCCACATCCAACGCAGCAGCGCGGGGTCCACGGCCGCGAGGATCAGGCCCATTTGAGTCACCGTCGCCAGGTTGGATAACATCGCCGCGGCGCTCACCACCTTGAGATTGATCGGCTCTTTGGCCGCGATACCCCCCATGGTCGCGACAGTCGCCGTAGCAGAAGCGAACCCCGAGGCAATCGCACTGAGGGCGTAGCCATAGCGGGTCCCCAGGGTTCGAACCGCGACATGGCCCAGTGCACCCACCGCCATCAGCATGACGGTGAGGGTGCACAGGTTGCGCAGGTTGATGGCGTCATAAGGCCCGAGGAATCGATCCGGCGCCAGCGGCAGCACGACCAGCGCGGCGATCAACAGCACCAGGCCATCGCGCAGCTCGGTGGCCGTCAATTGGTTGCGGGCAAAGTGGTGCAGAGCCTGGCGGCTGGCGAGCAGCCCGGCCATCACCACGCCAATCGCGGTCGCCAGGCCCGGGGCGCTTGCACAGAGCGCACCCAGTGCCAATACCGCGAATAACGCCACCTCGCTGGTAATCCCCGGGTCCTTATCGAGATTTCGCCAATAGGCCACGGTCACCAAGGCGCCCAGGGCAAGGGTCATGCCCCCCAGCAACAAGGGACCGCCCGCCTGGATCGCCAGGTAGCCGAGCACCGACGTGATGGCGAAGGTGCGCAGGCCGGCGAAGTCGCGCCGGTCGCCCTCGCCTTTGCGCCGTTCGCGTTCAAGCCCCACCAGCAGGCCGATTCCCAGCGCGGCGGCGGCATTGGCGAAGGCCAGGGTTTCAGTCATGGTTACGGCTCTCTGGCGCCCTGGGGCGACTGATCATGCTCAAACATAGCGCGATTGCCTCGCCGCTGCTGCCTTCGATGCAACGCTTTGAAGCGTGTTTGATGCAAATCAAGTTAGCGGGCTCCATGACGCTCATGATTGATGACAGACACCACGCCGCGCGAAACCTCGCCCGGCGCCAACAGGTCCTTGCCCGGGAGGTTTGTCATGTCCACGCAATCACGCTTGATGCTGGTCGTCTCGCCACTGATGGAACACAGCCCGGCGTTCGACCGGGCCGCCGCACTGGCCAAGGCCGAAGGCGCCGCGCTGCATATTGTCGCGTTTGACTACCTCGAAGGCCTGGCCACGGCCGGCCTGGTCAATGAGCAGGCACTGGAGCAGATGCGCCTGGGCTACATCGAGCGCCATCGGCAGTGGCTGGAGGAACAGGCCAGGCCCCTGCGCAAACTCGGTATCGAGGTCACGACAGAAGTGACGTGGGTCGAGCGCCCCTTGCAGGAGATCCTGGTCCACCTCAAGGAAGCGCCGATGGATGCGCTGATCAAGTCGGTGGACCCCGAGTCGTGGTTTTCCCGCCTGATGTTCACGCCGCTGGACGTGCACCTGCTGCGCGAATGCGAAGTACCGCTGCACTTCGTCAACAAAGTCACCCACGCCCGCCCGCGCAAGATCCTGGCGGCCATCGACCCGTTTCATCAGGACGGCCGCTACGAAGGCCTCAATGAGCGGATCCTGAGCGAAGCCAACAAACTGGCCAGTAGCTGCGACGCGACGCTGGAAGTCATCTACGCCTATGACCTTTCGTCCATTACCGCCGCTGAATACGGTTTTGGCAACGGTTCGATGTTCTTCTCCTCGACCCTGGCCCGCCAGCTCTACGAGTCCCAGGGCGCCGCCTTCGATGCCCTGGCCGAACGCAATGGCATCGCCGCGGACCAGCGACGCATGATCATGGGTGACCCGGCCAAGGTGCTGGCGAGCTACGCCGCGTCCCATGACATTGATGTCATCGTCATGGGCCGCGTGCGCTACGGCAGCCTGGACAAGCTGATCGGCAGCACCGTCGAAGGCCTGCTGTACAAGATGCCCTGCAGCGTGTGGGTGATTGCGCCGCAGCAAGTTGGCTGAGGCGGACCTGCGCCGATGGCCTGCAGAACAACCGCTCCGCACCCACAGGAACGCGGCTGATGAACCGACCGAGCAACATACCAGCGGCGCACCCGACAACGCCCTCGCAGAGCCTGGCCTGGTACACGTTGCCCGCCGAACAGGCGCTCAAACACCTGGGTGTCGATGAGCAAGCCGGGCTGGACATCGCCGAAGTCCAGGCCCGGCTTGAACGTACGGGTTTCAACCGGTTGTCAGCGTCAGCCCGGCGGCCAGCGTGGCGGCGATTTCTGCTGCAATTTCATAACATCCTGATTTATGTGCTGCTCGGTTCCGCTGCCATCACCGCAACGCTGCAGCACCTGTGGGACACGGTGGTCATTCTCGCTGTCGTGGTGGCCAATGCGATCATTGGCTATGTCCAGGAAGGCAAGGCCGAGCAGGCCATGGATGCCATCCGCAACATGCTGGCGCCCCGTGCAACGGTGATACGTGCCGGCGAACGCCTGGGCATCGCAGGCGAGGAACTGGTACCCGGCGATATCGTCTTGCTGGAGGCCGGCGACAAAGTCCCGGCGGATCTGCGCCTGCTGCATGCCAATCGGCTCCAGGTCCAGGAAGCCATCCTGACCGGAGAGTCCGCACCGACTGAAAAAAATACCGAACCGGTGCGCATCGAAGCGGCCCTGGGTGATCGTGCCTGCATGGCCTTCAGTGGCACCCTGGTGACCTGCGGACAAGCAACAGGGGTCGTTGTCGCCACGGCAACCTCGACTGAAATCGGGCGCATCAGCAACCTGCTGTCGGCAGTGGAGCCACTGACAACACCCCTGATACAGCAAATGGACGTCTTCGCCCGCTGGCTGACGCTATTGATTTTGCTGATCGCCGGCCTGCTACTCGCTTATGGTCACTTTGTCGGGCATTACGTCTTCACGGAGATCTTCATGGTCGTGGTGGGCATGTCGGTCGCGGCCATACCCGAGGGGTTGCCCGCCGTACTCACCATCACCCTGGCGGTGGGCGTGCGGGCGATGGCCCATCGCAACGCCATCGTTCGGCGCCTGCCGGCCATCGAAACCCTGGGTTCGGTATCAGTCATCTGCACGGACAAGACCGGCACCCTCACCCGTAACGAGATGATGGTGGCATCCGTCGTCACCAGTGACCTGACCTTCACGGTCGACGGTGTCGGCTACCAGCCTTCGGGCAACATGAACCTTGCCGATCAGTTGATCGATACCTCCCATCACCCGGTGCTGGCCGAACTGGGGCGCGCGACCAGCCTTTGCAATGACGCAAGCTTGAGGCAGCACGAAGACACCTGGAAAGTCGAAGGGGATCCCATGGAGGGCGCATTGCTGGTGTTTTGCGCCAAGGCCGGCATCAACGGCGCAGAGGAACGCGGCACCTGGGCCCGCACCGATGCCATTCCGTTCGACGCCAAACACCGCTTCATGGCGACGCTGCATCACAACCATGACCGGCAAGCCGCGATTTATGTCAAAGGCGCTCCAGAGCAGATTCTGACCATGTGCACGCGCCAGCGTAGCAGCACGGGGGCAACGGCCCCGCTCGATGCCGACTATTGGCACACGCAGGCCAATGCCATCGCCGGCAAAGGCCAGCGCGTGTTGGCGCTCGCCATCAGGTCAGTCCCGCCCGAACACACCCTCCTGGAATTTGCCGATGTGCAAGGGACACTGACCTTGCTGGGCCTGGTCGGGATGATCGACCCGCCCCGCCCGGAAACGATCCAGGCGATCAAGCAATGCCAGGCGGCCGGCATTGTCGTGAAAATGATCACCGGCGACCACGCCGGCACCGCCTGCGCCATCGCTGATCAGATCGGCCTGGACAACCCCGACAAGGTCCTGACCGGCAACGACCTGGACGCCATGAACGATGCCACCCTCAGGGAATCGCTCAAGCAAGTGAACATCTTCGCGCGTACCAGCCCCGAACATAAGCTGCGGCTGGTGACGTTGCTGCAACTCAACGGCATGACCGTGGCCATGACCGGTGACGGCGTCAACGACGCGCCAGCGCTCAAACGCGCCGACGCTGGCATCGCCATGGGCGGCAAAGGCAGTGAAGCGGCCAAGGAAGCCGCAGACCTGGTACTGGCGGACGATAACTTCGCCTCCATCGTGGCCGCTGTGCGTGAAGGACGGACGGTCTATGACAACATCAAGAAAGTGCTGAGCTGGACGTTACCCACCAACGCGGGCGAGACAATGACCCTGATTGTCGCGCTGCTGTTTGGCCTTACATTGCCAGTCACGGCGATACAGATCCTGTGGATCAACCTGATTACCGCCATCACGCTGGGTATCGCGCTGGCGTTCGAACCGACCGAAGACAATACCATGCGCAGGCCACCGCGCTCACGACAGGAACCGTTGATCAGCGGCGCACTGGTCTGGCATATGGTGCTGGTTTCCATTCTGTTCCTGTGCGGTGTCTACGGGATCTTTACCTATGCCCTGGACCGAGGCTACTCCGTCGAACTGGCCCGCACCCTGGCGGTGAACACCTTGGTCGTGATGGAAATTTTCCACCTGTTCTTTATCCGCAATCTCTACGGCACGTCGCTGACCTGGAAGGGCCTTCGGGGTACGAAGGTTGTGTGGGCGACCATCGCGGTGGTGACCGTCGCTCAGTTCGCCATCACCTACGCGCCGCCGCTGCAAACCGTGTTCGCGACCCAAGCGGTCCCCTTCATGGACGGACTGCTGATCATCGCGGTGGGCGTTGCGCTGTTCGCCATCATCGAAATTGAAAAACAGCTTCGACTGCGTTTAACCGAGTCCGATCGTCAACCGTGACGATCACTCCCCTGCCCACCCACCCCGCAAGGACCTGAACCATGAACGCATCCAGACTCGCCGCCATCGCTCTGACCGCGGTGCTTTTCCCCACGCTGACCTTTGCCCAGCAAGCCACCGACGCCGCCAAGCCGACGCCGCCATCGATGAGCATTGAACAATTTGATCAGCAGATGGCGAAGGCCCAGGAAAACCTGAAGAAAATGCAGGAGCAAATGAGCCTGATCCAGAAAACCAGCGATCCGGCGCAACGCCAGAAACTCATGCAAGATCACCAGGCCATGATGCAGCAAGGCATGCAGATGATGAATGGGATGATGGGCGGCGGCATGATGGGCGGCCACATGAAGGGGCACGGCCCGATGATGGGTTGGAAACAAATGGGCAACCACTATTCCCAGATGACGCCCGAGCAGATGAAGCAGCACCAGTACATGATGGACAACTACATGGGCATGCAGCAAATGATGATGGAGCAGATGATGCAGCATCAGCAGAATATGGGCACGCCAGCTCCCTAGATCTGTCTCCCGACGATCAGGCCAGGCCCTGCTCCTTCAACCGCCTGTATAACGTGCGCTCACTCACGCCCAGGTGCCTGGCCAGTTCGCGGCGGGTGCCTTTGAAAGTGGCCACGAGCTTTTCCAGATCCCTGCTGTCGGGCCCAGGCATCACGGCTGGGGCGGACAACGCCACGGGGGTCGCGGGCAGATGCAAGGCGTGAATGACACCGTCATCGGCAAACAGCGCAGCCCTTTCCAGGACATTGCGCAGCTCGCGGATATTGCCCGGCCAGGCAAACCGCTGCAATTGCATCAGCGCTTCGGGATCGATGGTCAGCCGACGCTTACCAATGCCGGAACGTTGCAGGAACGAATCCACCAACAAACCGATGTCTTCAAGGCGATGCCGCAAGGGCGGTAAATGGATGGGAAAAACGCTGATGCGGTAGTACAGGTCCTGCCTGAACTCGCCTTTCTCGAGCATTTTCTCCAACGGCTTATGGGTCGCGGCCACCAACCTGAAGTCCGCGTGCAGGGTTTCCACACTGCCGACACGACGATAGGTTCCAGACTCGATCAGTCGCAACAGCTTCACCTGCATGGCCAGGGGAACGTCGCCTATCTCATCGAGAAACAGCGTACCGCCCTGGGCCGTCTCCACCAGGCCCACCTTGCGCACGGTGGCGCCGGTAAACGCGCCCTTCTCATGACCGAACAGCTCGCTCTCGAACAAGGTTTCGGTCAACCCGGAGCAATCGACCACGACAAAAGGCCCCGCGGCCCGCTCACTGGTTTCATGGACGGCGCGGGCAAACAGCTCCTTACCGGTGCCGGACTCTCCCAGCAGCAGGACCGGTAACATCGAGGGCGCTACCCGCTGCAGTTCCAACAGTGCCTGATTAAAGGCCGGCGAACTGCCCACCAGCCCCTCATTACTGGGCCGGGCCGATGCGCTACGCACCTGGGTAAGACGTTCCACATAAGCGCTGATGACGCCATGCTCATTGAGGATCGGGCGCAGTTCCACGTCGACGTGTTCGGGCCCGCGCGGGGTGTGATGAATGTGCAAGACCCGATCCGGGCCGCGCATCTCCCTGGCCTTTTTCATCGGACAGTGCTCACCGGCCTGGTCACAAGGCACATCGTAGTGATGGGAAATCCGATAACACTTGTGGCCAATGAACGGTTTATCGGCGCTGCCGAACTGACGCAGGTAAGCCGTGTTCGCCGCCAGAATGTTGTAATCGGGATCGAGGACGATCATCGGCTGGGGCTCGTGCTCCAGAAACGAGACCAGGGATTGCACCTGGTCTGGATGTGGAAGCAGGTCTTGGGTAGGCGGCAGGCTGTGTGTCATCGCGGCTCCAGTGATTCATCCAGCAAGGGTGACACTGCCACTATGCCAACAAACGCTGCCAATGGCAGTGCAATTGTCTGGAGATTGTGATGCGCCTTGCCAGCACCCACGAATTTAAATGAATAAAATCATAATGTTATCCATCTAAATCGCTCCCAGAATCAACATGGCAGCATTATTGCTGTGTCTGTCCCTCAAGCGGCCGATAGCCCCGAAGGAGACCGTTCATGACCGTAAAACCGTACGTCGAAGGATTTTTCGATCCTGAGACCCACACTGTCAGCTATCTGGTGCTGGACGAAGCGACCCGCCAGTGCGCGTTGATCGACAGCGTCCTGGATTACGATCCCAAATCAGGCCGTACCACAACCACCTCGGCCGACAAGCTGATGACCCGGGTGATCGAGCTGGGGGCGAAGGTCGAATGGATTCTTGAAACCCACGTTCATGCCGACCACCTCACCGCCGCCCCGTACCTGAAGGAAAAACTCGGTGGCACGATAGGGATCGGCAGCCAGATTACCGCCGTGCAGGAAGTCTTTGGCACGCTGTTCAACATAGGTGGGGAGATGCCCCGCGATGGCAGTCAGTTCGACCATTTGTTTGTCAATGACGAGTCATTCACGGTCGGTACGCTGCAATGCCGTGCGCTCCACACACCGGGCCACACCCCCGCCTGCATGACGTATGTCATCAGCCACGGCCAGGAAACGGCGGCATTCGTTGGCGACACCTTGTTCATGCCCGACTACGGTACCGCACGGTGTGACTTCCCCGGTGGCAACGCGCATGCCTTGTTCCGATCCATCAACAAGGTCTTGAGCCTGCCGGCCAACACCCTCCTCTACACCTGTCACGATTACCAACCGGATGGCCGCGAGGTGCAATTTTCCAGCACCGTCGCCGAGCAACGTACCGACAATGTCCACGTCCGTAACGGCATCAGTGAAGAAGCATTCGTGACGATGCGCACCCAGCGCGATGCCTCGCTGGACATGCCGACGCTCATCCTGCCATCGGTCCAGGTCAACATGCGGGCCGGGCATTTCCCGGAGCCGGAATCGAACGGCACGCGCTACCTGAAAATCCCGCTCAATCGGCTCTGACGCCCCCGCCCCCCATAAGAAAAACAGTCATCACGGAGACAGTCATGGACATCCGCCACCTTGCGTCCGGCCTCTCGATATCAGGGCAGATTCATCCCGAACAATTGAGTGAGATCAAAAACAGCGGCTTTCGCGCCATCATCTGTAACCGCCCAGATGGTGAAGGCAGCGATCAACCTTTGTTTGCCGACATCCAGCGTGCGGCACAGGCAATGGGCATCGAAGCGCACTACCTTGCCGCAGAGTCCGGCAAGGTGACCGACGAACAGGGCGTTGCCTTCGGCAAATTGTTCGAGTCCTTGCCCAAGCCCGTGTTGGCGTATTGCCGCTCCGGCATGCGCTCGACCACGATGTGGGCACTGTCCCAGGCCGGCCAGCAGCCCTTGCCACAGATTGTCGAAACAGCCAGCAAAGCCGGCTTCGACATGAAAGGCGTCATTCGCAGAATTGCCAACGAAGGACGCACGCCTGTTGGCGTGGCCGAAGCCCGGCATGCCGTGGTCATTGTCGGCGGCGGCGCGGCGGGCATCGCGGCAGCGTCAAGCCTATTGGCCCGCGAGCCGGGCCTGGACATTGCCATTATCGACCCGGCGGATGTGCATTATTACCAGCCCGGCTGGACCCTCGTCGGCGGTGGCGTCTTCGACGCACACAAAACGGCCCACACGATGGGCGCGACCATTCCCCGGGGCGTACATTGGATCAAGGCGGCAGTGGCTGCCTTCGAACCTGAAAACGACGCCATTATTCTCGATGGATGCCGCATGGTCCGCTACGAGCAGTTGATCGTGTGCCCGGGCCTTAAACTGGATTGGCATGCCATAGAAGGCTTACCGCAGACACTGGGGCGCAACGGCGTCACCTCGAACTATCTGTACCACCTGGCCCCCTACACCTGGGAACAGGTGCAGCAACTGCGCAGTGGCCGGGCGATTTTCACGCAGCCCCCCATGCCGATCAAATGCGCCGGGGCCCCTCAAAAAGCAATGTACCTGTGCGCCGACCACTGGAGGCGCCAAGGCGTACTCGACGATATCGAGATCGACTTCTGCAGCGCCGGGACAGTCCTGTTCGGCGTTCCCGACTACGTGCCGGCCCTGATGGAATACGTCCGCGCCTATGGAATCGACCTGAATTTCGGCAGCACGCTAACGTCGGTCGATGGACCGGCACAAACGGCGACCTTCAGGTGCGTCAAGGTCGATGGCAGTACTCACCTGGTGACGCACGACTTCGACCTGCTGCATGTGGTACCTCCCCAGGTGGCGCCGGATTTTATCCGTGTAAGTCCTCTGGCCGATGGGGCGGGCTGGATCGATGTCGACCCCGACAGCTTGCGGCATAAAACCTGGGCGAATATTCACGCATTGGGCGATGCGACCAATACCAGCAACGCAAAAACCGCAGCGGCGGCGCGCAAGCAGGCGCCCGTGGTCGCCCATAATGTGCTGGCGGCCATGGGCAAGACCAAGGGCAGCGCCCATTACGACGGCTACGGTTCCTGCCCGCTGACCGTGGAACGGGGCAAGGTCGTTCTCGCTGAATTCACCTACGGCGGCAAGCTCGCCCCCAGCTTCCCATCCTGGCTGATCGACGGTACTCGGCCTTCGAGACTCGCCTGGCTACTTAAAGAGCGCATTCTTCCACCGCTGTACTGGAAAGCCATGCTCAAGGGCCGTGAATGGCTGGCAAAACCTGAACTGGCGGACCTATGAAATCAAACCTCTGCTCCAGGAGACCGAGATGATTACCGTCCTGGTACTGGGCTTTTCGGTGGGCGTGATCCTGGCGCTGACCGGTGCTGGCGGCGGCATACTCGCCGTCCCGTTCCTGGTTTTTGGCGTGGGCATGGGCATGGCCGAAGCCGGGCCCATTGGTTTGCTGGCGGTGGGCCTGGCCGCCACCCTGGGCGCCGTAATGGGCCTGCGCAATGGCATCGTGCGCTACAAGGCCGCACTGCTGACGGCCAGTGCGGGGGTCATCTGCTCGCCATTGGGCCTTTGGTTGGCGCAGCGCACGCCCAACCGCCCGCTGACGATCCTGTTTGCCTTGTTGCTCATGTACGTGGCGTTCCGGGCCTTTCAAAAATCACTGCCCACTCGTGTCGAGACAAAGGCATCCGCCGCGCGTAAACCACCGCCCTGTGTCCTGGACGAAAATCGCGGCAAGCTGAACTGGACCGGCCCTTGTGCGTGGGCGCTCACGGCTTCGGGCACGGTCGCCGGGGTTCTATCCGGTTTGCTCGGCGTCGGCGGTGGTTTCGTCATGGTTCCGGCGCTCCAGCGGTACACCAATTTGACCACCCAGTCGGTGCTCGCCACGTCGCTGACCGTCATCGCTTTGGTTTCCATGTCAGGGGTGCTGGCGAGTTCGGCGACGGGCCACCTGCAATGGCCAATAGCGCTACCCTTTTCCATGGGGGCCATCGTCGGCATGCTCGGCGGGCGCCTGGTCGCTGCCAGGTTACCGGAACCCTATCTGCAAAGAGGCTTCGCCCTTGTGTCCACGCTGGTAGCGGTCGCCCTGCTGGTAAAGGTCCTGGGTTGAATCACGTAGTGGAATATCAACGATGTGTAGCGGAGAACGCTGATGAACATTGATTGGCTCAACTTTACGCCGTGGTCATCCCTGGCCGGCGGCATGTTGATCGGCTTGGCGGCCAGCCTGTTCGTGGTTGCCAACGGCCGGATCGCCGGCATCAGTGGGCTGATCGGCAGCCTACTGCAGCGTGGCAGCGAAGGCCTGGGCGAGAAGGTCCTGTTTCTCCTGGGCCTGCTCGTCGCGCCGCTGTTATGGGGCGTGTTTGCCACCTTGCCGTCGATCGAGTTCCAGAACGGCTGGTTCGGCCTCGCTGTCGCCGGCCTGTTGGTGGGGGTCGGCACTCGTTACGGTTCGGGCTGCACCAGTGGCCATGGCGTGTGTGGCCTATCGCGCCTTTCACCCCGCTCGATGGTCGCCACGGCGTGTTTCATGCTCAGCGGTTTCGCCACGGTATTTGTCCTGCGTCACGTGATGGGGGTTTGAACATGCGCAAACTGACGGCATTCATCGCCGGCCTGCTCTTTGGCCTCGGGCTGCTCCTGGCAGGCATGGCCAACCCGAAAAAAGTGTTGGGCTTCCTGGACCTGGCCGGCACTTGGGATCCGTCCCTGGCGCTGGTGATGATCGGGGCGATTGGCACCGCCATCGTCCCCCTGGCCTGGGCGCGCCAACAGACTCAGTCGTTGCTGGGCAGCCCCATGCAGTTGCCGGTCAAGCGAGAACTGGACCCACGCCTGATTGGCGGCAGCCTGGTGTTTGGTATCGGCTGGGGCATCGCCGGCATCTGCCCTGGCCCTGCCGTGGCCATCCTGCTGACCGGACACTGGCAAGCCTTTGTGTTCATGCTGGCCATGTTGGCGGGCATGTTGTTGTTCACCGCTCTGGAAAACCGGCGCAACAGCTGATCGGGAATTCACCGTCATGCCCCGCTCACAACCCGGCGCATTTGACGTTGTCATCATCGGTGGGCGCAATGTTGTTCATTTAAGAAAGTGGAGAATCCGTGGCGAGGGAGCTTGCTCCCGCTTGAGTGCGAAGCGCTCACAAGGCTGCACGGTAGCGAAAAGGTTCAATTTCCACGGAAATGTGATTGCCCAGAATCTATGGCCAACTATCAGACCGCCTTCGCGAGCAAGCTCGCTCCCACAATTGGACCGGAGTACGACCGGACGAGCCAGGTCGGCTACTAGGCCGCCTCGGCGTGGACGTTGATCTCGGGCGCCCCGTTAACCACGATGGCCGAACGCAGGCATTGCGCAGTGGGCATCCCGGCATGGATGCCGGGTTAGCCGCGCTGGGCCATGGATGGCCCTTCGCGGCGGCCCACGGAGCAATGCCGGAGTGAGGGCACACCGAGCCTAGGCGAGGTGCCGAGTGGTGGGGCAAAAGCGTTTTGCTTACTTTTGCGCTTCTCAAAAGTGAGCCGCCGTCAGGGCGGAACCCTAAGTGGCCGTTACCGCAGCGATGGATATGTACTCGGCCATAATCCTGGCCAGCTGTCAGACTGACTTCGCGAGCAAGCTCCTACCCAAAAACTCAGGTATCTGATCTTCTAAATAGATTCCAAGGCGCAGGCTACACAGTGGCGAAAGGGTTCACTCTCCTATACGTGGTCACAGCATGCCGTGCCAACAACAGCCTTGAGTGAACAGCATTACTGGTGGTGATAATTCAGGGGCACCGATTCTGGCCCCGAAAAAAAGTCATGGCGCCGGGAACGTCATTCAAAAGCGCCCTATTTCCAAGGTCGCGCACAACCCACCTTCGACTCGATTTTCCAGCCGGACCTGGCCTCCCAGGCGTTCGGCGATGGTGCGTACAATCGTCAGCCCCAACCCCGCCCCTTGGTCATTGCCGCGGCTGTAGAACCGTTCGAATAGCCGCTCACGCTCGGCCTCGTCGATACCCGGCCCCTGGTCTTCGACGGACAGCTCGTAGTGATCCCCCTTCCTCGCCAGGCGTACGGTGATCGTGCCCTTGGCCGGCGAAAAATTGGCCGCGTTGGTCACCAGGTTGTTCAAGGCGATATCGATGGCCACCGGGTCGATTCGAACCGGGCCGATGTCATCGCTGACATCCAGCACCGGCTCGAGTCCCTTGCTCAACAACCAGGGCGTCAGTTGAACCAGGCTCGCACGCACCGTGGCGGGCAGGTCGATGAGCGCAGGCGTCGGAACACCTGCCTGCGGTTCGAGCCGCGCCATGGTGAGCAGTTGATTGACCAAACGCGTGGTGCGATCGACGCCAGCGAGCAGGTGTTCCAGGGACTCGCGACGGCTTTGCTCGCTCCCCGCCTCCATCAGGTTCTGTGCATGCACCCGCAACACGGCCAAGGGCGTACGCATTTCATGGGCGGCGTCGGCAATGAAACGCCGCTCACGGCCCATCACCTCCTGGATCTGCGCCAATACACGGTTGAGGGCCGCCTGCATGGGCTCAAGCTCCGTAGGGAGCGGCATCATTTGCAGGGGTTCCAGCGAGCCGGGATGCCTGGCGCGCAACTTCGCCGCCATATCGACCAGGGGTTTGAGGCCCCAGCCGATGGCCAGCCAGATCACTGCGGCAAGCACCACGCTGCCAATCAGATTGGGGATGACGGTGTGACGAACAATGCGATCGACCAGGTCGGCACGCACGTCATCACGCTCGCCCACCCAGATCTTCAAGCCATATTGCGCGTCGTCCAGGACGAACGCCCGCCACTTACGGTTTTTCTGGTCCACAACCTCACTGAAGCCAGGCGCGCTCGGCGGTGAGGTGAACGACGGTGCGCTGGACGTATGCACCAACACCGAACCTTGTGAGTTCCAGACCTGGAAAGCGATCTTGCTTTCATAGGGATGACCGTCGACTTTGGGCACTGCCTGCCCCAACGCCGAATTGAACGCCTGATACAGTTCGGCGTGCTCCTTGCTCGCCATCGGCATGCGCATCACGCCCTGCAACAGCCGGGCATTCTGCGCCAACTGGGCATCGTAGACCTCGGCGATTTCGTGGTTGCTGTCATGCAGGTTGAATACGGTGATGATCAACAGGCCAAGAAACAGCAGGCCGAGGATCAACGTGAGCGTACGCCGCCGGATCGAACTCATCGACGCTCCTCCACCAGGTAACCGACACCACGAATGGTGCGGATCAGGTCGGTGGAGAATTTCTTGCGCAGGTGATGGATGTGCACTTCCAGCGTGTTGCTCTCGGCTTCCTCGCTCCAGCCGTAGAGCAACTGCATCAGATGATCGCGAGTCATGACGCGGCCCGGCGGCGAGAGCAGTTCATGGAGCAGTTGATATTCCTTGGGGGTCAGGGCCACCGGCTTGCCCTGGTAACTGACTTGCTGGGTAACGGGGTTCAGGCTGATGCCGGCATGTTCGATCAACGCCTGGGCGCGGCCGGCGCTGCGGCGCAACAAGGCCCGCAGCCGGGCCTTGAGCTCCGCCAGGTCGAAGGGCTTGACCAGATAATCATCGGCCCCGGCGTCCAACCCGGCGATGCGATCCTCGGTGGCATCGCGGGCGGTGAGGATCAGCACCGGCAGGTTGGAGCCACTGTCACGCAAGCGCCGCAACACTTGCAGGCCGTCCATGCGTGGCAAGCCAAGGTCAAGCACCGCCAGGTCGAAAGTTTCACTGAGCAGCGAATGCAAGGCGCTGCTGCCGTCCTGTACCCAGTCGACGGTATAGCCTTCGCGACTCAAGGCCTGATGGATGCCCTCGCCCAAGGCCACGTCGTCCTCGATCAGTAATAAACGCACATGCGCTCCTGTCAGTTGAGTTGCTTGTTCACATCCACCAGTAACGCGTCGATCTCCTTGCGGCGTCCGGCATCGGCCGTTTCCCGACCCGGCCGCGGCGCTGCCTGCAAGGCTTTTTGCAGCGCTGCCTTGGCTTCGCTGTAGCGCTTCTGACGGTAGAGGTGATCGCCCCAAAAGTACAGGCTGTCAATGCCGTTCGGGTTGAGTTGCAAAGCCTGCTGGAGCAATTGCTCGGCCTTGTCCGAGTCGCCAAAACCCAGGGGCCAGCCCGGCACCCGGTCGTAGAGTGCGCCGAGGCTGGTGTAGGCCGAGCCTTGCAGGGCCTTGGGGTCCAGGGTCAGGGCTTTTTCCAGGTCACCCTTGGCATCCTTGACCTTGCCCAACGCACCGATCCCACCCTTGGCACCGGCCCAACTGCTGTTGACGATGCCAGACCAGATCCACGCTTCAGCCACCGATTGGCGCTCCTGCTTGAACGCCGATGCCTGGACGGCGAGTTTTTCGAACGCATCGGCGCGTTGGCTTTCGGGCACTTCATATTGAATGTGGGCCCAGCTCTGCTGGATGTCGCTGAGACGTTGCTGGTCGGCCGCTTCCAAGGCCCAGACGCTTTGGCTCAGTGTGCCGATCAATAGGTAAGCGAGGACTTTTTTCATGGCTTGAGGTGCTCGTTTTCAGGTTTGTGACTGAGGCGGCGCACCAGCGGCAATTGCTTGCGCAGGCCACGGTCCACCAGGTTGGGCAGCAGGCTGTTGAGGCCGACGAAAAAGCGTTCGGGCCAACCCAGATACAGCTCGCGACGGTCGCCGATAATCGCGTGGATCACCGCCGCCGCCACGGTTTTCGGGTCGTCGACGTTGGCCTTGAGAGCCTGGTTGAGCGCATCGGCCGCCGGGCTGTTCATCGAGGTACGGGTGGCCCGGGGCGCTACGTAGAGCACCCCGACACGGGTATCGGCCAACTCCCGGCGCAAGGCTTCGGAAAAACCGCGCAAGGCAAACTTGCTGGCGCAGTAGCTGGCATAGCCCGGGTAACCGATTGATCCATAGGTCGAGCCGACGTTGACCACCATCGCGCTGTCAGCCTGCTTGAGCAGTGGCAAGAGCAGTTTGGTCAGGCAGATCGGCGCGCTGATGTTCAGCGCCAGCATGGCGTTGATCTCGCTGTCGTCGAGCTGTTCGAGCATGGCGAAGTGGTTCACGCCGGCGGCATTGATCAGCAGGTTGATGCCGCCCTGGGCCTCGGCGGCGACCAGCACTTTGCGCCGGTCGGCGAGGAAGGTCAGGTCGGCTTCGACCCAGCTCAAGTGCTGCGGATAACGCTCCAGCAACGGCTGCAAGGCTTCGCGACGCCTGGCCACGGCCAGTACCCGCGCGCCACTGGCGCACAGGGCGGCGGCGATGGCCTGGCCGATTCCGCCGCTGGCGCCGGTCAGCACGACACGCGCATCACACAGGCGCATGTTCGTGCTCCCCGTCGCGCGGCAGGCCGCGGAACATGTCGGTGTACAACCGGTACACCACCTTGGAGGCATGGATCACCGCAGCCTGGTCCGCCGGATCGTCCAGCCGGTTCATCAGGCCGCGATAGGTCTGCATATGCCCGATGTCGAGCGATCCATGGGAGCTGAGGTAGCTGAACGCCGTGGGCGGCAATTCCAGGCGCTGACGGATGCTGTCAGCGGCATGGGTCGCCAGGGCGATACTGGTGCCCTCCAGCACATTGACCATGCCGAACAGGCCTACCGGGTTGCCTCGGGCGATCAAGTCATAGAGGTAACTGACCATCAGTTCGATGGGCAACGAGGGCTGGCCGTTGCGCACCGCCTCCTTATCGCCACCGCACACGGCGATGTCATCCAGCACCCATTGCTCGTGGCCGTACTCTTCGTCGATGTATTCACACACGGCCTTGCGCAGCCATTCCAGGTGCGTTGGCAGGCGCGCCCCGCAAGCCATCATCAACGGTACGGTATGGCGCACGTGGTAATACGCCTGGATCAGGAAGCCCCGGTAACTGGCCAGGCTGACCTGGCCGTTGAGGGCGTCGCGGATGATTGGCAGATTGAACAGGGTCTGGCGTTCTTGCTGGGTGGCTTCTTGCAACGTGTCAAAAAAACTCATGATGGGGATTCCTCGGACAAGACAGATGAAGTGAGCTGCGCGCGGTAATGCTCGACGATGGCCTCCCGGCGTGGCCGGCCATTGGCGGTGAGCAGGCCATTGCCAGCGCTGAAGGGTTGGTCCAGACGCGTCCAGCGATGGACCCGTGCGTAATCGGGCAGCGTGTCGTTGGCCTTGGCCACGGCCAACTCCAGCGCTTGATCGGTACAGTTGGCGCGGGCGGGCCAGAGCAGCGCATGGTTGTGCGGCATGGCTTCGCCATAAACGAAGGCCTGGGCAATGTCACTGCCCTGGGTGAGTTCGGCTTCAACCCATTCGGGGTTCACGTTGCGACCGAAACTGGTCACGAACTGGTGCTTCTTGCGCCCGCGCAGGTAAAGGAAACCGTCTTCGTCGAACTCACCCAGGTCACCGCTGGGCCACCATTCGCTGGTGTGCGGTGGCTCACCCAGGTAACCGAGCAGCGTCGAGCCCTTGATCAGGACTTCGCCGTCATCGGCCAAGCGCACCTCCACATGGGGCAGCGGCTGGCCGACACTGCCGGCACGATGAGTCTGTGGCCGATTGAGGCAGACCACCGAGGCGCATTCCGACAGCCCATAGCCTTCAAACACCGCCAGGCCAACCCGCCGGGCTCGCTGCAACAAATCGTGGGACACCCGTGCCCCGCCAACGGCGGCAAATCGCACGAGGTGCGGGTTGAACAGCTTCTGTTCGGCGGCCGTGACCAACATCAACAGCAGTTGCGGAACCAGGATCAGGCTGTGCGCCCGACGCGCCGCCAGGCATCCCAGCAGGCGCACCGGGTCGACCCCGCTGGCGCCCTGGATGCCGAGGGTCTTCTGGCTGGGCAGGCTCAGCATGGCACCGGCATACAACGCCGCGTAGCAGCCAAGGTTTTCCAGCAGAATCGCCAGGGGCAGCAACGCCAGGTGATGCCTGGCCTCGACCGGTTGGCTGGCCTGCTCCAGTTCACGGGCCACCCGCAACAGGCTGTCGGCGCTCAGGCAGACACCTTTGGGCGTGCCGGTGGTACCGGAGGTGAACGTCAGCTTGGCGGTGCCGGCCGGCAGACGGCTCGGTCCGTCGAAGTGCCGCCGCCAGAACTCGCCACTGTGCTGGTATCCGGCAGCTTGCAGTTCCGCTTCGAACGCAGGCTCGGCAATCACTCGCTCGGCCTGGCTCTGTTCCAGGCAGTGCCGACGTTGAGCCTGGCTGAAAAACCCGGGCAGGAAGACGCAGGTCAGCCCTTCGAACAGTGCGGCAAGGTCCCAGAGCATCGCTTCGATGCCATTGTCCAGGGCCAGGGCGACAACACTGATGTGTTCATCGCGCAGGCGTTGCTGGCGGTACACCACTTCGGAATAAAGTGTCGCGTAGTCGAGCTGCGAGCCGTCGCCCCACAGTGCCACGGCATGGCCCCTGCGCTCGGCATGACCACGCAGGGTGCGCTTGAAGCGTTCCATTTCAGGCGACATGGCTGGTTTCTCCGAGGTCCGTCGGCAGTCCCAGGCGATTGAACAGGCCGCTATTGCGCAGATGAATGAAACCGGCGCGGATGTTCCCGACATGAACCCACGGCTGGCTTTCGTAGTAGCGACCCCACAGGTGGCGGTCCTCGCCGAGGCGCTGCGGGTCGGCCGGGCACAGGGTCACGGGCTTGAGGCCCAGGCGATGGAAGCTGTTGACCAGGCCGATGTTGCCGGTGAACGCGACCCACTCCAGGCCGCCCATGGCCAACAGATATGTGATCGCGATGATGCTCAGCCGGGCGCTCCCCGTGTCGCTGGCGGCCAGGTTGCCGACCTCGACAATGCCGGCGCGATCCACCGCACGGTCGGCGGCGGCGCTGATCAAGGGCTCGATGGGGCTGTCCAGATAACGCTCGAGAAACAGCGCCCCCTGAGCGGCCCGGCGCACACCAGCGGCTGCGCAGAGCGTGCCGTGGACATCGTCGAGCCCGAACAGCTGCGGCATGAAGTGACGAATATCGGCGCCGTGGACCTGGCGAAAACGCTGCTGGATGAACGCCTCGAGCTCAGCTCGCCGAGGTTGTCCCGGCAAAGCCCGGTGCAAGTGGCGAACCGGCGGGCCGGCGTCGCCAAAGGCCAGCGGCAGATGGATGTTCCAGTCGAAATCGGGCATGGGTCAACGTTCTCCCTCGGGCTATTGGGAGAAAGTATCGGGGCCGTTTCTTAACGAAGTCTGAAGGTGGCAAATTTGGGTTCGTTCGACAAATAGTCCGGTCAAACCGGAGCTGCCCTTGATCGTTTTTCCGTAGTACAGTAGGCAAAACCCGATAAATATCCACTTTGAGATGACCCTGACGTGCCAGGCCCCAACCTCAACGGCCCCGCACACCCCGTCATCCTCCTGCCGCGGCGGTAACTGCATGATCGACATCACCGAAGTTTCCATTGCCCAACTGCGCGCCGCGCTGGAGTCGGGCCAGACCACGGCGGTAGCGCTTGTCCAGGCTTACCTCGCCAGGATCGATGCCTACGACGGCCCCGATACGCCCACAGCCCTCAACGCGGTGGTGGTGCGCAACCCCGATGCATTGAAAGAAGCCCGGGCCTGCGATGCCCGTCGGGCCAACGGCCAGACCCTGGGGCCGCTCGACGGTATTCCCTACACGGCCAAGGACAGTTACCTGGTCAAGGGCCTCACCGCCGCTTCCGGCAGCCCGGCGTTCAAGGACCTGGTTGCTTATCGCGATGCGTTCACCATCGAACGGCTTCGCGCCGCCGGGGCCATTTGCCTGGGCAAGACCAACATGCCGCCCATGGCCAACGGCGGCATGCAGCGCGGGGTGTATGGGCGTGCGGAAAGCCCGTACAACGGCGACTACCTCACCGCACCCTTTGCCTCGGGCTCCTCGAACGGTGCGGGCACGGCAACTGCCGCCAGTTTCGCAGCGTTCGGCCTTGCCGAAGAAACCTGGTCGAGCGGGCGCGGTCCAGCGTCGAACAATGGCTTGTGCGCGTATACACCGTCACGCGGCGTGATCTCGGTGCGTGGCAACTGGCCGTTGACGCCGACGATGGACGTCGTCGTGCCCTACGCCAGGACCATGGCCGACCTGCTGGAAGTGCTGGACGTGGTGGTCGCCAATGACCCGGACACCCGTGGCGACCTGTGGCGCCTGCAACCCTGGGTGCCGATTCCGAGCGTCGACTCGGTTCGTCCGGCCTCGTATCCGAGCCTTGCCAGCCACCCAAATGCGCTGGCAGGCGTTCGGTTCGGCGTTCCTCGGATGTACATCAACGCCGACCCTGACGCAGGCACAGCCCAAGCCCCCGGCATCGGCGGCCCGACGGGGCAGCGAATCATCACCCGCGCTTCGGTGATCGAGCTCTGGGAGCAAGCGCGCAAGGCGCTTGAGGCCTGCGGCGCCGAAGTGGTCGAGGTGGATTTTCCCCTGGTGTCCAACTGCGAGGGCGATCGTCCTGGCGCACCCACGGTGTTCACCCGCGGCCTGGTTTCCAAAGAGTTCCTGCACCATGAGTTGTGGGACCTGTCGGCCTGGGCATTCGATGACTTCCTGCGGGCCAACGGTGATCCGAAGCTGAATCGCCTGGCCGACGTCGACGGACCGAAGATCTTCCCCCACGACCCGGGCACCCTGCCCAACCGAGAGGATGATCTGGCCGCCGGCATGGATGAGTACGTGAAGATGGCCCAGCGCGGCATCACGCCGTGGGACCAGATCCCGACCCTGCCCGACGGCCTGCGTGGGCTTGAAGAAACACGTCGAATCGATCTGGAGGACTGGATGGCGCGACTGGGCCTGGACGCGGTGATCTTCCCGACCGTCGCCGACGTCGGCCCGGCCGATGCTGACGTCAACCCGGTGTCTGCCGATATCGCCTGGAGCAACGGCGTCTGGGTCGCCAACGGCAACCTTGCCATCCGCCATCTGGGCGTGCCCACCGTCACCGTGCCGATGGGCGTCATGGCGGACATCGGCATGCCGGCCGGGCTGACGTTTGCCGGGCGTGCCTATGATGATTCGAAGCTGTTGCGATTGGCTTCGGCGTTTGAATCGATAGGTTCAAAACGCCTGGTCCCACCGCGGACGCCGCTGCTGTCGGCTTGATCGTTTAGCGGGTTTGGTCCTGGGGTCCTGGGGCTGCTACGCAGCCCAGCGGGAGCAAGCTCCCTCGCCACAAAAGCAGCGCTCGACTTCATTTTTGAGTACGGGCGCCCCCCGTGGCGAGGGAGCTTGCTCCCGCTGGACTGCGCAGCAGTCCCTAGACCGGCTCTACCACCCTGATTATTACGGCGCCTACTTTCGGGATTTCGATGGCAACAAGCTTTGCGTCTGTTGCCATGACTCGGTGTCGACTTAGTCGATCGTAATGCATGGCCTATGACCAGGCGGGGCGTTCAAGATAGCAAGATCGGTCGAGCGCGTTGTGCTTGTCAGCCTCATGCTGGTGTCCTCAAAGGGGGAAAACCATGACCGTCGAGTTTCCGCAAGTCTCCCGACTGGGAGCGCTGGAGTACGACGTTCAAGCCATTGAGGTAATCGTTTATTGGCGCTTTCGTTTCCTGCCTAGCCAATGTACGAGTAAACAGCGAAGTCGAACCCATTGAACGGAAAAGAAGCGACCTCTTTCATCCCCATTTTCAAGTGCGCACGAAGCGACGCTTCATTGTCTTTACGTATGAAAAGAATGCCTTCGCGCCCAGGCTCGAGCCGTCGAAGATCCGCGAACATGCGTTGGGCCAAGCCCTTGCCACGCTCTTCCTCGCCTACGCAAATCGGACCATAGACATAGGCATCCGCCGCGCCAGGATAAGCGCCGAACATCGCCTGTACGATCGGCAGGTCGGCATTCATCGCACGCGTGGTGGTCATCAGGAAACCGGTGATATGGCCATCGCGACGCGCAACAATCAGGGGCATCTCCTGCATCATCGCCATCACACGGGCCTCTGGCAGGCTCGCAGAAAGCGAGCCGCCACGCGCCATCTGATTCGCAGCCTGAAGCACCAGGATTCCGTCAAGGTCGGCCTCATTGGCTCTGCCGACAACGCTTTCATGATTCGTCATTTGAGGTATCTCTGCTGGCTAATTAAATGACTACATTTACCGTGACTGCCAGAAGATTAGTACATGAAAACAATTTCAGGACTTGTACCTCAACAACGCGAGCCTTGATCCATAGGCAACACCCATACATTGCATTGCAACCGGATCAGTGCGGACTCGCTTGCCAAGGCATGATGGCTTTCCGGCGAAATTGGCTCGCTGGAAAGTGTCCACCATGTCCCCGCACACCCGTCAACCATGTGTCCGGTCCGTACAAAAAGCGCGAAAGTAACCAAAGCGCTCATGCCCCACCACTTGGCACCTCGCCTAGGCTCGGCGTGCCCCAGATCAACGTCCACCGCGAGGCGGCCTAGCAGCCGACCTGGTTCTGGTCGTACACCCGTCAGATCTGTGGGAGCAAAGCTTGCTCGCGATGAGGCCGGTACATCCAACATCACCGTAAACTGACACACCGCTTTCGCGAGCAAGCCCGCTCCCACAGGGGAGCGCGGGTGTTCGCAGCACCTGAACACGACACAAAAAACCATGTGGGAGCGGGCTTGCTCGCGAAGGCGTCGGCATAGCCAACATCACCGCAAACTGACACACCGCTTTCGCGAGCAAGCTCGCTCCCACAGGGGAGCGCGGGTGTTCGCAGCACCTGAACACGACACAAAAAACCATGTGGGAGCGGGCTTGCTCGCGAAGGCGTCGGCATAGCCAACATCACCGCAAACTGACACACCGCTTTCGCGAGCAAGCTCGCTCCCACAGGGGGCCGCGGGTGTTCGCAACATCTGAACACGACACAAAAAACTGTGGGAGCGAGCTTGCTCGCGATGAGACCGGCACATCCAACATCACCGTAAACTGACACACCGTCTTCGCGAGCAAGCTCGCTCCCACAGGAGAAACGCGGTCCCACCAAGAACCAGGTCGGCTATCAGGCCGCCTCGCGGTGGACGTTGATCTCGGCAATGCCTTCGAACCTAGGCGAGGCACCGAGTGGTGGGGCATGTGTTTTTGGTTACTTTTGGCAGGTCCCGCTCCCGGCTTTTCCAAAAGTGACCCGCCGTCAGGGCGGGACCCTAAGCAGCCGTTACCGCAGCAACGGCTATACACACCAATCCCAGCATTTCATCCGGTGAAACAGTCGGGCCGTCAGCCTAGACCTCGAGCACCAACGGCTCGCTCCCCTGGGCCGGCACCGCGCAACAGATCAGCACCTCACCTTCGCCAACCGGTTCGGCCGGCAGGCTCAGGTAATGCACCTGACCGCGGCTCAAGCGGGTTTTGCAGGTGCCGCAGGAACCGCCGCGGCAACTGAATTCCGGGTTCAGTCCGCGCGCTTCGGCCAGTTCCAGCAGCGTCCCACTGCCCGGCTCCCAACGTGCCTCCTTGCCGGAACTGGCGAACAGGACCTTCACCGCTTCACTCGCAGCCGGCACTTGCACGGGCGCAGGTACGCTGACTTCCAGATCCCGCACAAGCGTCGAGGGACCGAAGGTTTCCGCGTGGATGCGATCGTCAGGGATGCGCAGTTTGCGCAGCCCGTCGTACAGCGCCTGGGTAAAGCTGCCCGGCCCGCACAAATAGAAGTCGTAGTCGTTGAGCGGCAGCAGCGTCTTGAGCAGGTCCACATCGATCCTGCCCGCCAGGTCGTAGCCGTCAGTGCCTCCTCCCTCAGTGGGTGGCTGGCTGACCATGCGCAGAACCTGCAGCTTGTCGCCGGCACGGGCGGCCAGTTCGTCGATCTCGTCACGGAAAGCCAGGTCGGCCACCGAACGAGCGCTTTGCACCAGCCAGACCGGGCGCATGCGGCTGATGCGTTGGCCCTGGTAAACCACCTCGCGCAGCATCGACAACAACGGCGTGATGCCTACCCCCGCTGCCAGCAAGACCAACGGACGCCGCTCGGTGGCCTGGACGGTGAAATGGCCCTGGGGCGCCCGCGCCTCAATCTCGTGCAGCGCCTGCACCTGATCATGCAGGTGGGACGACACCGAGCCATCGCGCTTGACGCTGATGCGCAAAAAATCATCCGACGGCGCACTGGATACACTGTAGGTCCGGATCGATGGAGCGTTCTGCCCCTCCAACAAGATCCGCACCGGCAAATGTTGCCCGGCTTCAAACCGGGGCAAACCCAAGCCATCGCTCGCCTGCAGGTAGAACGAGCGAATGTCGGGGCTTTCATCCACCACCCGCGCGACCCGCAATGCACGCCAGCGGCTACGCAGCGCCTCGGCCTGCAAGCGCTCGGCGGCCTGCTCCCAACTGCCGGTCATCATTGAGTTGGGCGAGTCGCCTTCGTCCTGGTCCTTCCAACGCAGGGCAATGGCCGCCGGGCGATACACGATGCGTTGCGGGGTAAAGCGCAACAGCCGCTCGGCGCCCTGGAACGCGCTGATCTCGGGGTCGTCCAGCAGCACTTGCGCCGAGCCACTCATTTGCAGCAGATCGCCCGTCTGGAAATCGACGAACACCATCCCGGCCCGAGGATTGAGCAGGATGTTGCCCAGCGTGTTGAAAAACAGGTTGCCGGAAAAGTCCGGAATGGTCAGCGATCCATCTTCATCCATGCGCACAAACCCCGGCTTGCCGCCACGGTGGGAAGCATCGACCTGCCGCTCGCCATCGCGCACCACGTAGGTGGCGATATAGAACGAATCGGCCGCCGTCACCAGACGCCGCACCAGCGGGTCGGACACGGTCAGTTGACGCGGCGCAACAGCCCGCGCGTCGACAAACTGGTACTGGCGCAGGTTGATGTAGCGAGGGCAGTTGCCATACGCCTGGCTCACTGAAATCTCGAGCCCCGGGTCGAGTTGACGACGCACGACACCGTTCATGCGGTTGCGCCGGCGGGTGTGCAACTCGATGCCCAGCATCCCGATCGCATCGCCCTCACCCATGCCCTCCTGGGCCGGGTCGTTCGGCTCGGGCTCGAGGTTGATGTGCAGGGTCTGCGGATCGGGCGAGTTCATGAAGCCCGGTTGCCCAGCGCGCAGGGTCGCCCAGACGTCGCCTTGCCGATCCACCGCCCCCAGCACCACGAAAGGCAGTTGGGCGTAGAACGCCCGATGCTGGTCCGGCATCCAGGTACGCGCCAGTTGCCGTTGACCGACACCGGCCATCATGTCGACTGCCCCGACGGAGCGCTGCAAGGCCAGCTCTCCTTCGTGCCAGGGCGAGGTTTTTGCTTGCAAGGCTTCGTCCATCAGCTACTCCTCGCGCTCGCAGCATGAACGCCTGCGCCAGTGCGCTACGGTTGGGGATTCTCCGCCATCGTTTGCACGGCTGTGCAAGTGGCTGGAGTCATCTTCTGCCCAAAGCGGCGGCGCTGGAATACGCACAAACTGCAATCCACCGTTTCATAAAATGGAACGGTGGAAGCACGAGGAATGGCCCGAACGAAGGTCAGGTCCTGACGCTGGCAAAGTTCTTGGTCAGCTCGAGCAAGCTCGCTATTCTTTTCCGTCATAATCACTGGATTGTTCCAACATGAAAGGTTGTTTCAAACTTGAAACCCAAGGGGGTGGTTTAGGTTACGATTCGTGAACTGGAAGATCAGAAGGATCTGAAGCATGACGTGCAGAGTAATTGTGGCGGATGACCATCCTTTGTTTCGCGAAGGCATGCTGAGGACCATTGAACGACTCATGCCGACCGCCTCCATAGAACAGGCTGGCAATCTGGACGAAGTATTGGCGCTGGCACGTTCCGGGATGGAAGTGGACTCCCTGATACTCGACTTGCGCTTTCCCGGGATCAAATCGCTGCAGGTCATAGGCCAGTTGCGCAGTGAGTTCAAACGCACCTCGATCATTGTGGTTTCAATGGTCGATGACGTCGATGTTATTTCCCAGGTGATGGCGCTGGGTGCCGACGGTTTCATCGGCAAGAATATCGACCCCGCTGGTATTGCCGACGCCATCATGGCAATACGCGAAGGCGAAGTGGTGGTGAAGTATCAAGCCGAAAACGCGATCCTGGACGATGCACTTTCCCAACTGACCGCGCGCCAACGGCAAGTGCTTGGCTTGATCGCCGCCGGCAAGACCAACAAGGAGATAGCCCGGGACCTGGGTATCTCCCCGTTCACGGTGCGCATCCATGTCTCAAGCCTGCTCAAATCCCTCGGTGTGCCCACCCGCGCGGCGGCTGCGGCGCAGTTTTCCAACTTCCCAAGCAAGGGTGGATGGCCGGAAAAACAAGACAATTAAATGTATAACGACCGCGAATATTAATTGAGCATCACCCTCCCTGCCTGCCCATCTCCGAGGCCATAGCACACTTGTACTATAGCTTCGCCCAGTACTCTCCTCCTAAGCTGTGGACGCTCCATAAAAGGCTGTTCGAACAGCCAAACATAAAGTAACCAACGTGCCATACACCGTGCAGTGTCACTGTGCCTATTGAAACGTTATGGCGTGCGAAGCCTATGGATTTAATAAATCGATAGGCGGCGCAATGCTGGGTCAACTTCGCCGTCTGCCCGGTTGAAATGGAATGGTCCTGACATTAACTCAAGGTAAGTCATCATGTCCTTCGAATATGGAAAAGCACTTAGAAATGGAATGGCGCTGTGCGTGCTGGCGGGCGTACTCAACGGTTGTGCAAACACCGGCGACTTGGGCAACTTGATGAGTTCCTTGAATCAGGGCGCCAAAAAATACGACGTCTCTTACCTCAAGCAAACGATCATTCCGGGCAAGACGACAAAAGGCCAGATCACTCAAATGTTCGGCGCGCCGACAAATGAAGAACTCAATTCGACGAGCTCCAGTAACGAGTCGAACTGGACCTATGAAAAGACTGATGAGGGCCTGGATAGGTACATGAAGCTGGCCCATAAGTACGTGTCGACCGAAACCAGCCTGAAGATGTATGAAACCTCGGCGCAACTGTACAAGGCGCAAACCGTAGCCAATGACGTCAGCAGCGTGACCGGCACGAAAACAGGCCAAAGCCAGACCCAAGGTTCGGTATTGACCATCTATTTCGTCGATGACGTCGTGAAGTACTACAGGGTCTACTGACGCAATGGCATCGCCCGTTGGGGACAGCATCAAGTCTGTTCCCAACCTTCACCGAGGCTAGCCGCTACGCTTGGTGGCATCAGAGGTCATGCGGTGCCAAAGCCAGTGGAAAAGAACAGTGAACTCGACCAGGCCACATTACGCCTGATCGTCAGCGCTTGTGCGCTGTTGTATATCGTCATCCTGGTCGGCTTCTATCCAGAGGACGCCGCGAGCTACGTGCCCATCATTATCTACATCTGCACGTTCATCTTCGTCTCGGTATTCCTGCGCATGTTCATCAAGCGCTGGCCAGGTCACTTCTTCTGGCGGCACCTTTTCACGATGCTGCATGACTACTCCGGCATCGCATTTGCCATGGTACTGGGAGGCGAAGAGGCATTGCCGATCTACGCAGCGCTGCTCTGGGTCACGCTGGGCAATGGCATGCGCTTCGGCTCGCGCTACCTGGCGCTGGCAACCGTTATCGCGCTGTCGACCCTGATGCTGGTTTTCTGGCTGACTCCGTTCTGGCGTACGCAGCCCTACATGTTCCTGATGTTGATCGTCACCACCATCGTGGTGCCAGCCTACGCGCACATTTTGCTCAAGCGCACACGCATTGCCTCTGAAGAAGCCATTTCGGCCAATCAGGAGAAATCACGGTTCCTGGCCCAGGCCAGCCATGACCTGCGCCAACCGATCCACTCCATCGGCCTGTTCACCGCCTGCTTGCGTGACGCCAGGCTGGGGCTGGAAGAATTACGGCTGGTGGACAACATCGACCGTTCACTGCACACCGTGTCGCAGTTGTTCCGTTCGATCCTCGATATCTACACCCTCGATCACGGCAAGCTGACCCCGCAGGCCGATACCGTCCACTTGGGCGCTTTACTGCAGGACGTCGTCAAGCAGAACACCGAGGCGGCGCGCTGGGCCGGCGTTGAGTTGCGCCTACGTGCCTGTCCTTACTGGGTCAGCGTCAATCCCGGTTTGCTGACCACGATGGTGCAGAACCTGCTGTCCAATGCCCTCAAATACGCGCCCGGCCAACCGGTGCTGATCGGCGTGCGGCGCCAGGGCAAGCGCCTGACCGTGGTGATCTACGACAAGGGGCGCGGCATTGCTGCCGAACATTTGCCCGAAGTGTTCAAGGAGTTCTACCGCGTGCGCCATGTGCGCGACAAAGATGTCGAGGGCCTTGGTCTTGGCCTGTCCATCGTCAAACGCATCAGCCTGATACTCGGTGTCGATGTACACATCCGCTCCAAAGTCGGACAAGGCACCAGGGTGGCGATCAGTGGCCTGGAACCGGCGACACCCCGCGTCATGGTGCCCAAGGTGGTGCCCGTACAGAATCGCCTGGACGGGTTGCGGGTGTGCTTGGTAGAGGACGATGCCAACGTGCTGATGGCAACCTCGGCGCTGCTGGAAAAATGGGGGTGCGAGGTTGAAACCCACAGCGACGGCGAGGGGCTGACCAGCGATTGCGACATCGTCATCGCCGATTTCGACCTGGGCACAAAAGTCTCGGGCGCCGAATGCATCGCCGCGCTACGCGAGCAGCGCGGCTGGCAAGTCCCGGCGCTGATCATCACCGGGCATGAGATCGAGCGGATACGCCAATCACTGCAAAGCCTGAACATCTCGGTGCTGGCCAAGCCCGTGCGACCGCCGGAGCTGCGAGCGGTATTGCTTGAACGGGTCAAGCGCATGGATCGCCAGGGCGAGGACTCAGCTCACCTCAACCCACCCAGCCGATAGCCGTCTTGGGAATCACCTCGGACTCGTCGAGCTTGGACGCAAACATACTCACGGCCTCAAGTGCATCCGTGGTCCCGTTCCTGATTTGCACGATGACCGAACCGGCCTGATCTGCCAGGGTGACGCCGCGCAATGCGCCTTCATGGGTCACGTTCATGCTGGCGACGGCTTCGCGGGTCTCGGAGAGGATCATGCCGATCATTTCGGCAATCTCCGAGGTGGAGCGACTGGTGCGCCCGGCCAGTTGCCGGACCTCGTCGGCCACCACCGCGAATCCCCTCCCCTGGTCCCCGGCCCGCGCCGCCTCGATGGCCGCGTTGAGGGCCAGCAGGTTGGTCTGGTCGGCAATGCCGCGAATGGTGTTGACGATGGCCGTGATCTCTTCCGAACGCGCCCCCAACTGCCCAACCAGACGCGCGGAAGAGCCAATGTTGTCGGCAATCTCGCGCATCTCCTTGGCAGTCTGGTGAATCACCTGGGCACCCTGTTCGGCCACGCGTTCGGTCTCGGCGGAGATATGGTACGCACGGGAAGCGCCGCGCGAGTCCTCTTCGAATTTCTCCACCCGTTCGCTGATGTCACTGGCGAACTTCACGATCTTGCACAACTTGCCCTCGGCGTCGTAGACCGGGTTGTAGCTGGCTTCCAGCCAGACGACCTTGCCGTTTTTGCCGAGACGCTTGAATTGACCGCTGAAAAACTCACCCGCGTTGAGACGCCGCCAGAAATCACTGTACTCCGAGCTACCGACCAGGCTCGGTTCGCAAAACATCCGGTGGTGCTTGCCCTTGAGCTCTGCCAGCGAGTAATTCATGACATTCATGAAGTTGTCGTTGGCAGTCAGGATGTTGCCGCCCAGGTCGAACTCGATCACCGCCATGGCACGATCAAGTGCCGCCAGCCGACCACGAGTTTCGGCCTCGTTGGCAACCTTGGCGGTGACATCGAGCGCGTACTTGACCACCTTCACGACGCGCCCTTGTTCGTCCACTACCGGGTTATAGCTGGCTTCCAGCCACACGTTCTGCCCTTGCGCGCTGCGTCGCTGAAACGTGCCAGAAACGAATTGACCGGCGCGCAACTGGTTCCAGAATTCACGGTACTCGGCGCTGCCCACCAGCGCAGGCGTGCAGAAATCCCGATGGGACAGGCTGGCCAATTGATCCGCGCGGTAGCCCATCGTAGCAAGGAAATTCTCGTTCGCCCGAAGGACCTTGCCATCGGGGCTGAACTCGATCACAGCCATCGACCGCTCCAAGGCGCCGACCAGTCCTTTGTAGGTTGCCAATTCGGCCGTCCTAGCCGTCAGTTCATTTTTTAGTGTTGTATTAAACATGACGTACCCTCGGTGAACCCTGAAAGTAAGCGGACCTTCTATTCATATCGGCTCACTGACTGGAGGCTGAACGGTACGCTGTAATTATGTTTCGGCGCCAAAACCCACCGAATCCATCAACCAGGTTCTAAAGGCCTGCACTTTGGGGGTGTCGGCTGTTTCATGCGGGCTCACGAAATAAAAGCCGAGGTCAGATTTCAAGCGCAGATCAAAGGGTGCAACCAATCGCCCGGCCTTCAGGTCATCCTCGACATAGGTTGACCGCCCGATGCACACCCCCAGACCGTCAACGGCGGCCTGAACAGCCATCATGGCCAGGTCGAATGTCAGCCGGCTGCCTTCGGCCAGTTTTTTCGGTTGGCCGGCTGCACTCAACCAGGCACTCCAGTCGTCGCGGGTCACCCCGCTGACCTGCAACAAGGTGTGCTGGGCCAGATCGCGCGGATTCTCCAAGGCCGTCGGACCTTGCAGCAGCCTGGGGCTGCACACCGGAAAGATCTCATCGGCCATCAGCCAGTCGGCACGCAAGCCCTTCCAGTCCCCGGAACCGTAACGAATGGCCGCATCGACGCCGCCCTTACGAAAATCCACCCGTTCGGTGGATGCCGTAACGCGCACGTCAATGTTGGGAAACGCCTGCTGGAATGACGCCAGTCGCGGCAACAACCATTTGGAGGCAAATGAAACCAGGGTACTGATCGTCAAGACGCTGTTATTGCGGCTCTCCAGCAACGTCTGCGTGCAATAGCGCAACTCATGGAACGCCGCGCGAACGCCTGGGAAATAGGCATGGCCTTCGTTTGTCAGGGCCAGGCCATCCTTGAGCCGCAAGAACAAGCGCACGCCCAGCTCCTCTTCGAGTCGGCGAATTTGATGGCTGATGGCTGTTTGAGTGACGTTCAGCTCCTCTGCGGCTTTGGTAAAACTCATATGCCGCGCGGCTGATTCGAATGCTTTCAGGCCGTTGAGGGAAGGGATTCTTGTAGCCATGGGGTTTGGCTTGCTCATGAGATTTTGTCATACGCTAGCACTGAAGATGTCCTTTGAAAATGTTTCGGCCCTCACCGATTCTGGCGGCACGTCCCCTGTCCTTGAGGAAACCATGAAACTGTACTTTGCCCCCATGACTTGCTCATTGTCCCCGCACATCGTGCTGCGGGAATTGGGCCTGCCCTTTGAATTGATTCGGGTCGACAACAAGACCAAGCGAACTGCCGATGGGCTCGATTTCCTGACCATCAACCCCAAGGGCTACGTGGCAGCCTTGGTACTGGATAACGGGAATGTCCTGACCGAGGGGCCCGCCATCATCCAGTACCTGGCCGACCTGGTTCCCGCAAATACGCTGGCGCCGGCCAATGGCACTTGGGAGCGGGTTCGCTTGCAGGAATGGTTGAACTTCATCACCTCCGAGATTCACAGCGGATGTGCGCCGCTGTTCAACGCCGATATGGCAGAGCCGACCAAGGCCATCTTCAGGGCAAAACTGTTCAAGCGCCTGGATTACCTCAGCCAGGCCCTTGAACAACAGGATTACCTGATGGGCACCTTTGGCCTGGCCGACAGCTATTTGTTTACCGTCTTGAACTGGCTGCCGTTGTTCAATATCCAGATCAGGGACTGGCCGGCGCTGGCGTCGTTCATGGCACGAATCGCCGCACGCCCCAGCGTCCGGGCGGCCATGGTTGCGGAAGCGGCATCCAATCTCGGTGCGATCTGACCCACCGCTATCGCGAGCAAGCTCGCTCCCACAGGGGATCCAGGGTGTAGCTCGAATTTCATGATCACCCCGGAAAACTGTGGGAGCTGAGCTTGCTCGCGATGGCGGCGGCACATTCAACATCCTTGCCAGCTGACCCTCCGCTATCGCGATCAGGCTCGCTCCCACAGGGGATCCAGGGTGTAGCTCGAATTTCATGATCACCCCGGAAAACTGTGGGAGCTGAGCTTGCTCGCGATGGCGGCGGCACATTCAACATCATCGCAAGCTGACCCTCCGCTATCGCGAGCAGGCTCGCTCCCACAGGGGATCCAGGGTGTAGCTCGAATTTCATGATCACCCCGGAAAACTGTGGGAGCTGAGCTTGCTCGCGATGGCGGCGGCACATTCAACATCCTTGCCAGCTGAACCTCCGCTATCGCGAGCAGGCTCGCTCCCACAGGGGATTCGGGGTGTAGCTCGAATTTCATGATCACCCCGGAAAACTGTGGGAGCTGAGCTTGCTCGCGATGGCGGCGGCACATTCAACATCCTTGCAAGCTGACCCTCCGCTATCGCGAGCAAGCCCGCTCCCACAGGGGATTCGGGGTGTAGCTCGAATTTCGTGATCACCCCGGAAAACTGTGGGAGCTGAGCTTGCTCGCGATGGCGGCGGCACATTCAACATCCTTGCCAGCTGACCCTCCGCTATCGCGAGCAGGCTCGCTCCCACAGGGATTCGGGGTGTAGCTCGAATTTCATTATCACCCCGGAAAACTGTGGGAGCTGAGCTTGCTCGCGATGGCGGCGGCACATTCAACATCCTTGCCAGCTGACCCTCCGCTATCGCGAGCAAGCTCAGCTCCCACAGGGATTCGGGGTGTAGTTCGAATCTCATGATCACCCCGGAAAACTGTGGGAGCTGAGCTTGCTCGCGATGGCGACGGCACATTCAACATCCTTGCAAGCTGACCCTCCGCTATCGCGAGCAGGCTCGCTCCCACAGGGGATCCGGGGTGTAGTTCGAATTTCATGATCACCCCGGAAAACTGTGGGAGCTGAGCTTGCTCGCGATGGCGGCGGCACATTCAACATCCTTGCAAGCTGACCCACCGCTATCGCGAGCGGGCTCGCTCCCACAGGGATCCGGGGTGTAGTTCGAATCTCATGATCACCCCGGAAAACTGTGGGAGCTGAGCTTGCTCGCGATGGCGGCGGCGGCACATTCAACATCCTTGCCAGCTGACCCTCCGCTATCGCGAGCGGGCTCGCTCCCACAGGGATTCGGGGTGTAGCTCGAATTTCGTGATCACCCCGGAAAACTGTGGGAGCTGAGCTTGCTCGCGATGGCGGCGGCACATTCAACATCCTTGCAAGCTGACCCACCGCTATCGCGAGCGGGCTCGCTCCCACAGGGATCCGGGGTGTAGTTCGAATCTCATGATCACCCCGGAAAACTGTGGGAGCTGAGCTTGCTCGCGATGGCGGCGGCACATTCAACATCATCGCAAGCTGACCCACCGCTATCGCGAGCAGGCTCGCTCCCACAAAGGCCTGCGGACGGGGCTCGGTTTATTCGCTCAAGGCCTGGGTGAAGGATCTGTCGATAATCCCCGCAGTGGCCAGCGGTGCCGGCAGCGCCTTGACCTTGAACAGGAAGTCCGCCGTGCTTTGCAGATCGGCGGCAGCCTGTTGGTCCACCGGGCCGACACTCATGTGTGCCTGGCGCAACCAATGACGCGAGACGTTCTGGTCGAGATTGGCCTTTTTCGCCCACAGGTCTGCGTATTGGTCGGTGTGGTTGTCGACCCAGGCGCGGGCTTGCTTCACACGCCCGAGAAAGTCGGCGATGGCTTCGCGCTTACCGTCGATGGCCGGCGTCGAAGCGGCAATGGCGCTGAGGCCGGGCATGAGGTTTTTCGCCGTCAGGATTGGCCGGGCACCGGAAAACAGGATCTGTTGCGAGATGTAGGGTTCCCACACCGGAAACGCATCGATGCTGCCCTGGGGCAAGGCCGCCGCCGCGTCGATCGGCATCAGCTTGACGAATGCCACATGGTTCTCCGGCAGGCCAGCCTGTTCCAGGGCGCGCAGGGTCAGTTGCTGGCTCCAGGCGCCCGGCCAATAGGCGACCTTCTTGCCCTTGAGGTCGGCGATGGTCTTGACCGGTGAATCCTTGGGTACCAGCAGCGCGATAGTGTCCGGGTTCTGCCGAGAAACACCGATCAGTTTCACCGGTGCCTGTTTGGCAGCCAGGAACAGAAAACCCGAATCGCCGAGAAAACCCAGGTCCAGATCGCCGGTACTCAGCGCCTCGGCCAGGGGCGCGGCGGCCTGGAAGTGTTTCCAGTCGACTTGGTAAGGTGCGCCCTCAAGCACACCCGAGGCCTCCACCGACGCCCGTACGTTGTAATAGTTCTGGTCGCCGACGTGCAATACCAACGGCTCGCTGGCCTGGACCAACGGTGCGGCGAACAATGTGCTGAGGAGCAGACGGCGCAGGGATTGGGAGACCTTCATGAAGACATTCCTGAATGAATTTAATAGAACATAACGCTCTAGCAATTCACATTTGAAATTCTTTTAACGCATAAGCTCAGAGCCACAAACAGCCAGTGTCCAGGGCGCAACAGTGCCGCAACAGACTGTTGGCTGGGCAACACCTCCCTAAAGCCTTCACCCCATGGCGACGCCCGCAAAACCGCCCTTTCCCGGGCTATGGCACAGAGCCTGCAATATTCCTTTCAAGCGCGATTTCCTCCCGCCGTCCGATTTTTCGGAAATAAGAACATTGCCTTCCCGCCGCCTTGTCTGGAGCTGTTCCATGAAACCCGACGTCCGCTTCTCCCTGGCCCGTGCCAGATATTTGATCAGCGCCTGCGCCCTGGTGCTGGGCCTGCCGTCCCTGGCCCTGGCCGCAGAAAGCCCTCCGGCCGAAGTGCACCTGGACTACGCCTATTACTCACCGGTCAGCCTGGTGCTCAAGCACTTCGGTTATCTGGAAAAAGCCCTGCCCCAGACCAAGGTCAGCTGGGTCCTGAGCCAGGGCAGCAACCGTTCCCTGGAATACCTCAACAGTGGCGGCGTCGACTTCGCTTCGTCTGCCAGCCTCGCCGCGGTGCTGAGCCGGGCCAACGGCAGCCCGATCAAATCGGTGTATGTCTACAGCCGCGCCGAATGGACCGCCCTGGTGGTGCGCAAGGATTCGCCGTACCAGACGATCGCCGACCTCAAGGGCAAGAAAATCGCCGCCACCAAAGGCACCGATCCTTATCTGTTCACCCTGCGCAGCCTGCAACAGGCCGGGCTGAAAAAAGACGATGTGGAGCTGGTGCACCTGCAGCACCCGGACGGGCGCACCGCCCTGGAAAAAGGCGACGTCGACGCCTGGGCCGGTCTCGACCCGCACATGGCCGCCAGCGAAGTACAGGCTGGATCGCGCCTGCTGTATCGCAACCCGGCCTTCAACAGCTACGGCGTGGTCAGCGTCACGGAAAAATATGCCCAGGAGCATCCGCAGACCATCAACACCGTGCTCGCGGCCTACGAACAGGCCCGGGCGTGGTCGGTGGAGCATCCGCAAGAACTGGCTAAATTATTGGCCGACGAATCCGGCCTGCCGCTGGAAGTGGCCAAGCTGCAACTGTCGCGCACCGATCTGGGCAGTCCGCAGTTGAGTGCCAAGGATGTGCTGGCCTCCAAGGCTGCCGCGCCGATCCTGGTCTCCGAAGAGTTGGTACGTCGCGGGGTGAATGTCGACCAGGTGATTGATCAATTGCTCGACACCGGCCGCCAGCAGGCCGTGGCCCGCCAATAACCCCTTGCCCAAGCGACAACCGATCCGCGCCTGTCGCGGATTCGGCGTTGCCGGAGAACCGCCATGAGCAGCAACAGCAAAGACCTCTCCAGCCCGCGCCTGGCCCTGTCCGCGCCGGACAAAGCGCCGCTGTTCAATCCCGACCATTGGCGGCTGCGCCTCAAGGGATTGGCCCTGCCGGTGCTGATCATCGTGTTCCTGGAAATCATCGTGCGCATCGGTTGGCTGCCCGCCTACCAGATGCCGGCCCCCAGCGAGATTGCCCTGACCCTCGGCGACCTGGCCGAAGGTGCGCTGTGGAAACACATCAGCGCCAGCCTCTTGCGAGTGTTGCTGGGCTTTGCCATCGGCGCCGGCCTGGCCTTGATCTTCGCCGCCTGGGTTGGCCTGAGCCGGGAAGCCGAAGCCTATCTGGAGCCGACCTTCGCCGGTCTGCGCTCGATCCCCAGCCTGGCCTGGGTGCCATTGCTCCTGCTGTGGCTGGGCATCGACGAAACCTCGAAAGTGGTACTGATCGCCATCGGCGCGTTCTTTCCCGTTTACCTCAATGGCGTGGCGGCGATTCGCAACATCGACCGCAAACTGGTGGAGGTCGGCCACATGTACGGCTTCAGCCGCCGCCGTCTGGTGCGCCGGATTCTCCTGCCGGCCGCCCTGCCCGGCCTGTTCACCGGCTTGCGCAGCGGCATGAGCCTGGCCTGGATGTTCCTGGTGGCCGCCGAACTGATCGCCGCAACCAAAGGCCTGGGCTACCTGCTCAGCGATGGCCGCGAAACCTCGCGCCCAGACATCGTGCTGGCGGCGATCATCGTGCTCGCCCTGCTGGGCAAGCTCAGCGACGGCATGCTTGCCGGCCTGGAAAAACGCTTCCTGGCCTGGCGCGACACCTTTAACGGCACCGAGGAATGAGCCATGACCCAAGCCCTGCTGGAGATCCACGTCGAGCGCAAGACCTTCGCCGCCACCACCGTGCTCAATCACATCCACCTGCAATTGCAGCCTCGGGAAACCGTGAGCCTGTTGGGCCCCAGCGGCTGCGGCAAAAGCACCTTGCTGCGCATCGTCGCCGGCCTGGAAAAGGACTTTGAAGGGCAACTGCTCAGCCACACCGAACAGTTGGCCTTTGTGTTTCAGGAACCGCGGTTGATGCCCTGGCTGACGGTGCAGCAGAACATCGGCTTCAGCGATGACGACCATTACGACCAGGCCTGGGTCGCGCAGTTGATCGAGGAAGTCGGCCTCACGGGTTTTGCCGATGCCTTGCCCAAGGCGTTGTCCGGCGGTATGGCGCAACGGGTGGCGATTGCCCGCGGCCTGTACTCGCGGCCACAGGTGCTGTTGCTGGACGAGCCCTTCAGCGCCGTGGATGCCTTCACCCGGATGAAACTGCAGGACCTGTTGCTGCAACTGGCCGAGCGGCACGCCATCGCCCTGTTGCTGGTGACACATGATGTCGACGAGGCGCTGTACCTGAGCGACCGGGTGTTGGTGATGGATAACCGCCCCAGCCGCATTCGCCAAGAATTGGCGGTGCAACTGGACCACCCGCGTGACCGGCGCGACCCGTTGCTGGCCCGACTCAAGGCGCTGGCCCTGACCGAATTGCACCGCGCCCACGTGATTTGATCAGGCGTCTCGCTAAGAACACAAAAGCATTAATAAATAAACAATCAGTATTTATGGTTATAAACATAACCACGTACTCTCAGCTCATCCCGTCCCATTGGTCACGACAGTGAAGTGCCTTATGAAACCGACTGACAACGTTATCGACTTCGTCCAATTCCGCAAACGCAAGCAGGCCCAGCAACTGGCCCGGGCCATGTGGGAAATGTACGCGCGTAATGCCGGTTACCAGGCGTTCCAGTGGATTCAGGCGTCCCAGCCGACCAGGACGTACCAGGCGTGAGCGCCCAGGAACCCTCGCGCTTTTTGGCGAGTACCGATGAACCCGAAGTGGACCTCAATCACCTGGAAGCCTTGGATGAGGATCCGATCTGCGAACGGGTTGCGCAGAACCTGCAACGCCTGCGCGGCAAACGACACCTGTCCCTCGACGCCCTCGCCCGCCAGTGCGGGGTAAGCCGGGCCATGCTGGCGCAGATCGAATCCGGACGCAGCGTGCCGTCGATCAAGGTGCTGTGCAAAATCGCCAAGGGTCTGAAGGTGTCGGTCGCCGCGTTCCTGGAACACCGGGCTTTCGAAGGGGTGGCGGTGCTGTCGGCCAGCCAGAGCAAACGCCTGGTCAGCGCCAACGGTGCGTTCGTCAGCCGTGCCTTGTTTCCGTTCGATGTGGCACGCCAGTCGGAATTCTACGAGCTGCGCCTGAGCCCCTTGGGCGAAGACCAGTCCGAAGGGCACGGGCCTGGCGTCCAGGAAAACCTGGTGGTGTCCCAAGGTGTGCTGGAGATCAGCGTCAACGACGAGCGCTACCTGCTCTCCACGGGCGATTCGATTCTATTCTATGCCGACCAGCCTCACCGCTATCGCAACCCGGCCGACAGTGAAGCGGTGGCGTATCTGGTGGTCACCTATCCGGAACGCCTGGACTGAAAGGCAGGGTGGTGTATAGCAGGGTGGTGTATATCCGTTTCTTCGGTAACGGCCACTGACGGTTCCGCTCTTACAGCGGCTCACTTTTGAGAAGCGCAAAAGTAAGCAAAACGCTTCTGCCCCACCACTCGGTGCCTCGCCTAGGCTCGGCATGCCTGAACGAAGGTATTGCTCCGTGGGCCGCCGCGAAGGGCCATCCATGGCCCAGCGCGGCTAACCCGGCATCCATGCCGGGTTGCCCACTGCGCAATACCTTCGTTCAGCCATCGTGGTTAACGGGGCGCCCGAGATCAACGTCCACGACGAGGCGGCCTGATAGCCGACCTGGCTCTGGGTGACCGCGTTCCTCCTGTGGGAGCGGGATTGCTCGCGAAGGCGGTGTCACAGTCAATGAAGATGTTGGATGGGCCGGCCTCTTCGCGAGCAAGCCCGCTCCCACAGGAGGTCTGTGTTGGATATAAATTTTGTGTCCACCGAGGGTTGAATGTGGGAGCGAGCCTGCTCGCGATGGCGGGGGTTCAGTCAATGAAGATGTTGAATGGGCCGGCCTCTTCGCGAGCAAGCTTTGCTCCCACAGGAGGTCTGTGTTGGATATGAATTTTGTGTCCACCGAGGATTGAATGTGGGAGCGAGCCTGCTCGCGATGGCGGGGGTTCAGTCAATGAAGATGTTGAATAGCAAGCTTTGCTCCCACAGGAGGTCTGTGTTGGATATGAATTTTGTGTCCACCGAGGATTGAATGTGGGAGCGAGCCTGCTCGCGATGGCGGGGGTTCAGTCAATGAAGATGTTGAATGTGCCGGCCTCTTCGCGAGCAAGCTTTGCTCCCACAGAACTGACGGGTGTACGACCGGGAGAGCCAGGTCGGCTACTAGGCCGCCTCGCGGTGGACGTTGATCTCGGCGCCCCGTTAACCACGCTGGCCGAACGCAGGCATTGTGGAGTGGGCACCTCGGCATGGATGCCGAGGTAGCCGCGCTGGGCCATGGATGGCCCTTCGCGGCGGCCCACGGAGCAATGCCGGAGTGAGGGCACGCCGAGCCTAGGCGAGGTGCCGAGTGGTGGGGCAGAAGCGTTTTGCTTACTTTTGACTGGGCCGGCTTCCGGGCTTCTCAAAAGTGAGCCGCTGTAAGAGCGGAACCGTCAGTGGCCGTTACCGAAGAAACGGATATACACACCGCCTGAAACAAACCTCAGAACGGAATACCACCCCCCCCCCCGCTAACGGCATAAGTAAACAACATCACCGCACTGCCAGGCCTCCCCACTGACCGTAGCAACGAATCAGCAGGTGCAGCACATCATCGGCATACCGTTGCAGCTCATCATCATCGGCATGCTGCAGTCGTTCATCATCTTCATCATCAAGGCGCAGCAGCTTTTCATCATGTCCATGTTCATGCCAGCCATCGGCATGACTTTGCACATCATGCAGTCAGCCATCACCGTGCATTCCATCACACACTTCATCGACGGCATCGGCATGCCCATCATCGGCATTGGCATCATCATGCTCGCCATCGGCATGGCCATGCTCGCCGGGGACATGCACATCATGCTCATGTTGCCGCAGTGCATCATCATTGGCATGCCGCAGTTCATCATCATCTGCATCATGTCGGCGCTGGTCTTGAACATGGCCATGTCCATGCCGGCAGCGGGCATCATTTTGCACAGCATGCCGTCATCCATCATTTCGCAGGTCATGGTCGCCATCATCATCGGCATGCCCATCATTGGCATCATCGGCATGTTGGCGTTCATCGGCATCTGCATGGCATTCATCATGGTGGTGTTCCCTGTAAGGTTCGAGAGTCGGAAGAGGCTGATGGGGCGGATTCTAAGGATTGGCCCGGGCCCGACAAGATGACGGTCGAACAGCAGGAATGAACGTTCAAGCAGGCTTACCGGAGTGACGCGCGCAGAGTCGTCTGCTGCTGCATGCCCTGCGCTTCCATTGCAGATATTTCCCCTACGACCGCTTCGATTCTCCGGTCATGGATATGCCATCCAAACCTATATAAATAACCGTAAGAAATAATCGATCTAAACTTGTCGCGTGGAAACGCCTGCCACAGCGGCAAGCCTGGATTCAGCCAATCAGATTCGCGTACACCGGCCGGTCGATATTCCCACCGGACAAAATCACCGCCACCCTTTTCCCCCGCATCGTTTCACGCTCCTGCATCAGCGCTGCCAAGGTGGCAGCGCCGGCACCTTCGGCGAGGTTGTGGGTGTCGGTGTAATACGCCCGCATGGCCCCGGCAATTTCAGCGTCGCTGACCGCTACGATTCGCGCCGCCCCGGCCCCGTAGATGGCAAAGGCCTCGGGAATGGGTTTGCGCACGGCCAAGCCGTCGGCAAAGGTATTCGCCGAAGCGGTCTCGCATAGCCTGCCCGTTTCAAACGACAACTTCGCCGCAACGGCCTCGGTGGACACCACGCCCACCACGTGGGTCTTCAGGCCCAAGGCATCGCGGGCGGCGATGACCGCGCAGATCCCCGAGCCACAGCCTATCGGCACATAGACGGTGTCCAGGTCCGGCACCGCGTTGAACAGCTCAAGGCCATAGGTCGCCACGCCCTTGACCAACTCGGGATGGAACGGCGGCACCAGATAGAGGCCATGCGCTTGGGCCAGGCGCGCGGCCTCTTCACGGGCCTCATCGAAATCGCGGCCATACTCGACCACCTCACCGCCAAAACCGCGCATGGCGTTGTTCTTCTCCACCGAGTTACCTTGCGGCACGACGATCAACGCTTTCAAACCCAATGCGCTGGCCGCCAGCGCCAGGCTCTGGCCGTGGTTGCCGCGAGTCGCCGTGACGATGCCTTTTGCCTCTGGGTGCTCGCGCTTGAGCCAGCGCACGAAGGTCAGGCCGCCGCGTACCTTGAAGGCCCCCGTCGGGGTGTGATTCTCGTGCTTGACCCACACCGTGCAACCCAGCCGTTCAGCCAACAAGGGCCAGGCGTACTGGGCGGTGGCGGGCATGACTTCGTATAAGTGGCGGGCAGCTTGTTCAATATCGTCGCGTGTCAGTGTGTGCATGATGGGCCTCCGGGTTTTGCCCAGTCTAATCAGGGCTCCACCGGCGGGCTTTCAGAAAACTGACCTGACTTTCTGACCCTCTCTTCACTACTATGCTGTTCATGAACCCTCGAAACCGCCAACAGCCGCCCCAGTCCGAACCGGTCCGTCGCATCGAGGCAGGGCCTTGGGCGATCGAATTGCTGCCCGGCTGCGCCTACGCCACCCGCTATGTCGCGACCCAGTCGGCGATCGGCTTCGCCTTCGACAGCCAGCGCGGCCTGCACGCCATCGGCAGCGACCGCGTGCAACCCTTCGAAGCGATCCCCAACGGCCTGGCTTTCGTCCCCGCCGAATGCGACGTGTTCTCCGAATCCCCCAGGGGCGGTGAATACCTGCGGGTCGTGCGCACCGACGGTATGGCGTTGCCGGGGGAACAGGCGTTCAACAACCGGATGGATCCGCAGGCCACCCCCCTCGCCCTGAGGATGCGCAGCGCATTGCTGCGTGCCACCGCAGACGATGACTGGGAAGCCTGGACGCTCGGATTGGCTGAACGGGTGAAGGCGCACAAGACGTTTTCGGCCTCCGTACAAGGGTCCATCACCGGCGGACGAATGCGCCTGCTCGACGAGTTCATCGACGCCGGTCTCGACGGTCCGCTGGGGGTCAAGGAAATGGCCGGCCTGCTTGGCTTGTCCGAAGGGTATTTCATGCGGGCATTCAAACAGGCGACCGGCAAAAGCCCACACAGCTACCTGATCGATCGGCGCCTGGCCAAGGCACGGGCGCTGATGTGTGATTCAACCGCCCGCCTGACCGACATCGCGCACACCTGCGGCTTCAACTCCCAGGCGCACATGACCACGCTGTTCAAGCAACGCCTTGGCGTCAGCCCGGCGCAGTTGCGTGGGTATTCGAGGCCCTGAACGAACGGGACAAGCGGCAGATGCGAGTCATCTGAGGTCCGAAGTGGCGCCCCAAAATCAAATTGCCATCAGATCGCCTTGCAAAAACACACTGGCCGTCTAGATTCAAACCTGTCTCCGACCACATCACACACCACCCATAACAGCCCCTCGGGCGAGAGCGTCTATTGGCCTAAAACACACACTTGGCGTTGCTTTCAATTACTGACACGGAATCAGTCAATAACCACAAGAGGGATGCTTGATGAAGCATGGCCGTGGGTATCGTTTGCTCTCGCAAAAAGGAGCAGCCGGACATTTCTGGCTGTCATTGGTTTGCTTTTCAGCCCTGGTGATCGCCAGCTTCCTGTTGTTCGAACAACAGATCCAGGACTTCCTGACCCATCTCAACCTGTACCAGCCCTCGACGCCCGCGCAGAAACTCTACCTGGCGTTGTTGCTGATCGCCCTGCTGGCGCTGGACGTGGCGCTGCCGGTGCCATCGAGCATGGTCGCGCTGCTGGCCGTGGCCATGCTCGGCAGCGTGGGGGGTTACCTGGCGATTTTCGTGGGCCTGTGCCTGGGCGCCGGGCTGGGCTATGCCCTGGGAGCCGGCTATTTGCGCTTATTGTCCGGCCGCCTCGGCCTGCATCAGCGCCAGCCGGGGCAACTGGCGTACCGGTTGGGCACACTGTCGTTGATCTGCCTGCGCGGGGTCCCGGTATTGGCGGAAACCTCGGTCGTCGCCGCCGGGATGCAACGCTACCCACTGCGCGCCTTCATCCTGGTCACCACCCTGGCCAATGCTGGCCTGGCATTGGCCTACAGCGCCATCGGCACCTTTCTCGTCGAGCAGAACGCGCTGTTGGTGACCCTGCTCGCCAGCATGGTATTGCCCGGGCTGTTCATTGCCGGTTACAGCCTGTTCAAAAGCCTTCGCCGCAGCGACGCGGAGCAACCGTTGCACGGGCGCTTCAAGGTCAGCTACGACTACCCGGTGGTGTTCACCGATCATGTATTCGATCCGCTCAATCCCTGCCTGCACCGCCAGCTCATGGCCGGCCACAGGGGCCCGGTCACGGTGTTGATATTTGCCGATGAACAACTGCTGCACAGCGCCCCGCACCTGCTGGAACAGATCAACGCCTACTTCGCCAGCCATTTTCCAGACCTGCACCTGCAGGCGCCGCCGATCGCGGTCCCGGCCGGCGAGTCGAGCAAGGATTCGCAGGTGTTGCAGCGGCTGTACACCGACATGCTGAAACATGGCCTGGACCGGCATTGCCATGTGCTGGCCATCGGTGGCGGCGCGGTGCTGGATGCGGTGGGCTACGCCTGCGCCACCTTCCACCGCGGCATTCGCCTGATTCGCATCCCCAGCACCGTGCTCGCCCAGAACGACGCCGGCATCGGTGTGAAAAACGGCATCAACGCCTTCGGCCAGAAGAACCTGCTCGGCGCCTTCTATCCCGCCACCGCAGTCATCAATGACTTTCAATTGCTGACCAGCCTGACCCGACGCGACCAGATCGCCGGGCTGGCCGAGGCGGTCAAGGTCGCGCTGATCAAGGACCAGGCGTTCTTCCAGTGGATGGAGCAACAGGCCGACGCCCTCGCCCATTTCGAACATGGGGCCAGCCGCTATGCGATCCGCCGCTGCGCCGAATTGCACCTGGCGCACATCACCGGTGCCGGCGACCCGTTCGAACGCGGTAACGGGCGGCCCTTGGACTACGGCCACTGGGCCGCTCACAAACTGGAAAATCTCAGTCAGCACCGACTGCGCCATGGTGAAGCCGTCGCGGTGGGCATGGCCCTGGATGGGCTTTATGCCAATGCCCTGGGGTTGTTGAGCGACAGTGACACCGAACGGGTGCTGAACCTGCTGCTCAAGCTCGGCTTCTGCCTGAACCCGCCAGAACTGACCTTGAAAGATCCATTGGGGCGCTCGCAGGTTTTGCTGGGGCTGGAGGAGTTCCGCCAGCATCTGGGTGGGCAACTCTCCATCCCCATGCTCAGCCGGATCGGCGAGTCGGTGGACTTGCATGAAATCGATACCGCGCGAATGGAGCAGGCGTTGCAGCGGCTGTCCACCCAGGTCGAGCTTGCGCTGACCCTGAACGAGCGCTGTGCGCAATGAACCAGACGGCGCCGAACCTCAAGACCTGGCTGACCCTCGGCCGTGTGTCCAACCTGCCCACGGTGTGGACCAACACCTTGGCCGCCGCCCTGCTCGCCAGCAGCGCCGGGGCCCTGGCGCCGCCGTCTTCCCTGGTGTGGCTCCTGCTGCTGGCGGCACTGTCGCTGCTGTACCTGGCCGGCATGTTGTTGAACGACCTGTTGGACGCCGACTGGGACCAACAACACCACAACCCCCGCCCCATCACCCTGGGCCTGGTCAGCCGCCAGCACGTGCGGCTGGCCACTACGTTGTTGCTGGTGCTGGCCGCGGCCTCGCTGCTGGGCCTGAGCCAGTTGATCGAGCAGCCGCACTGGCTGCTGGGCAGCGCCACCCTGTTGGTGGGCTGCATTCTCGGTTACAACCTGCTGCACAAGAAATACGCCCACAGCGTCTGGCTGATGGGGGCCTGCCGCTCGGCGCTCTACCTCACCGCAGCGGCCAGTCTGGCGCTGCCACCGGGACCGATCTGGCTCTGCGCCATTTTGCTCGGTGTCTACATCAGCGGCCTGACCTACCTGGCCCGCCAGGAACACCGCAACCAACTGATCAGCCGCCTCCCCCTGCTCCTGATGCTGAGCCCACTGGCCTTGGCGATCTATGCAGGCAGCGCCTGGTTTTGGCCGGTGCTGCTGTTATGGCTTGGCTGGCTGGGCTGGCATTACTGGCACAACCTGGCCAACCCTCGGCAACGGCAGGTCCGCGCCTTTATCGGCGCTGGCCTGGCAGCCCTGCCGCTGTTCGATGCCCTGGTGCTGGCCGTGGCTAACCAGCCCTTGGGCAGCCTGTTATGTGTCCTGGTGTTTTTCCTGCTTCCTCATTTCCAACGCTGGATCAAGCCCACATGAACACGGACGTTACTGCACCGGCATCGGCGGCCCTCGACATGCGCCACGACTGCCTGAACGAACAACGGCAAAATTTCATTCGTCAGCTCGAAGAAACCGAGCGGCAATGGTGGCGTCAGGCACAGGAGCACCTTGCCCAACACCCGGACGCCAATACCTCGGCGCTCTTGAGCAGCCAGTGCAAGCGCCACCTCAAGGAGCGAGCACTGCCCGATATCATCGGCTGGAGTAACGTCCAAATGGCGCGAGCGTTGCTGCTGGCCCAGGTGCTGGAACAACATCCCGCCGTCGAGCAAGTCCCGCTGCTGCACCAATTGTTCCTGTGGGGCGACGACCAGGAAAAGGTCGCCACCTTGAAGGCCCTCGATTGGCTCGATAGCCGCGGGGCGTGCGTGGAGCTTGCACGCCAGGCCGGGCGCACCAGCAACAGCCAGGTGTTCGCCGCCCTCGCCCTGGACACCGCCTACCCGTCGCATCACTACAACGAACAGGCCTTCAACCAACTGGTGTTGAAAGCGCTGGGCATGGGCCTCGATGTACGACGCCTGATCGGCCTGACGCAACGACACAGCGTCACCCTCAACCAGTTGGCCCTCGACCTGCTGGACGAACAACTCGCCGCCGAACGAACGGTGTCCGCCGGACTGCCCCACGTCATTGCCTTCGCCTTGCTGAGCCCGGCGCAACGTCAGCGCCTGGCCGGCCTGGGCCAGCAACGACGCTTGCCGGCGCAATGGCACGAGCACCTGGGCGGCGTTTCGCCGAACTGATGCGCCACCGTCCCCCGCTTTTTTTGACGAGGATTCACCATGCTCAAGTACTTTGACCCGCATATCCACATGGTCAGCCGCACCACTGACGATTACCAGAACATGGCGGCCGCCGGCATCACCGGGGTGATCGAGCCGGCCTTCTGGCAGGGCCAGGCCAGGACCAGCGTTGGCAGCTTCATCGACTACTTCGACACGTTGTTGGGCTGGGAGCGTTTTCGCGCCAGCATGTTTGGCATCCATCACTTCTGCACCATTGGCCTGAACCCCAAGGAGGCCAATGATCTGTCGGTGGCCAACGAGGTGCTGGAGATTCTGCCGCGCTACCTGGTGAAAGACGGCGTGGTGGCGGTGGGTGAAATCGGCTACGACGACATCACCCCGGAAGAGGATCGCTTTCTCGCCGCGCAATTGGAGCTGGCCAAGCAATTCAATCTGCCGGTGCTGGTGCACACCCCGCACCGCGACAAGATTGGTGGCACCAAACGCACGCTCGCCGTCATCCGCGAGGTTGGCATCGCCGAACATATGGTGATCATTGACCACCTCAACGAACTGACCCTGCCCCTGGTGCTGGACAGCGACTGCTGGCGCGGCCACTCCATCTACCCCAACACCAAGATGTCGGAACAGCGCATGGTCGCGCTGCTCCAGCAGTACGGCACGGAAAAAATGGTGGTCAACAGCGCCGCCGACTGGGGCATCAGCGACCCGCTCAAGGTGCCCAAGACCGGTCAGGCAATGTTGGCCGCAGGTTTCAGTGAAGCCCAGGTCGAACAAGTGCTGTTCCACAATCCGGTGGACTTTTTTGCCCAGAGCGGCCAGTTGGACAAAGCCCTGGTCAGCACGCCCCTGCCCATCGATCAGCGACGGCAGTGGCAGGACAACTCCGCCCTGCGCGGCCAGGAACCGGTGATCAAATGAGTGCCCGCACGGGTTGGACGGCCACGCAGATCGGCTATTGCAGCAACGTGCACCCGACCCATGACCTGGGCGGGCTGCGCGCGTCCATCGAACGGCATTTCCAGACCGTACGCACACTGCGCGGGCTCGACACGCAGGACAGTGGATTGTGGATCAGCGCCCTCGCCGCCACCGAACTCCAACAAGCGCCGACCCGTGCGGATTTCCTCGACCTGCTGCAACGCAGCGGACTACGCCTGACCTCACTCAATGGGTTTCCCTACGGCCAATTTCACCAGGGCGCGGTGAAAGCCGACGTCTACCTGCCCAGCTGGGCCGATCCGCAGCGGCTGGCGTACAGCCTGGACCTGGCTCGATTTCTCGCCCAGGCCCTGCCAGCGGACTGTGCCCAGGGGGTGATCTCCAGCCTGCCGCTGGGCTATGCCGCCCACTGGAGCCCGACGCTACAACAACGTGCCGAGCAGCAACTGCGCGAGCTCACCGCCGGGCTGGCCCGGCTGCAACGGGAGACGGGCAAGAAGATCGTGGTCTGCCTGGAGATGGAGCCCGATTGCGTGCTGGAAAACACCGACCAGGCCATCGCCTTCTTCCGCCACTGGCAAGCCACGGACCCGCACCATGAACACCTGGCGCTGTGCTTTGACGTTTGCCACCAGGCCGTGATGTTCGAAGACTGCTATCAATCACTGGACCGATTGCGTCAGGCCCAGGTCCCCATCGGCAAGATCCAGTTATCCAATGCGCTGATTTGTCGCCTGCCTGAGAACGAGCATCGGCGCGAACAGGTGCTCAAGACATTGAGCGGTTTTGCCGAGCCCACCTACTTGCATCAAGTGAAAGCCCGCGATGGACAGGAGCGGTTATCGGCCTGGGCCGATCTCCCCGCGGCCCTGGATGATTGTGAGCAGAACCGCGCCTCTCATCCCGAACTGAGGATTCACTTCCACATTCCGCTGTTCAGCGAGCACCTGCTGCTGCCCGAACTCAGCGGCAGCCAGCTTGCCCTGTCGCAGACGTTCGACTTTTTGGCCGACCATGGGGATTTCCGCCCCGTGCTGGAAGTGGAAACCTACAGCTGGGGCGTCCTGCCCAGCCAGTTGCGGCCCACGACCGAGCACGCCCAGCTCCAGGGCATCGCGGCGGAGTTGCATTGGGTCGAGGATCAGTTGCAGCAGCGCCGCTTGCTGCAACCTCAAGCGCTGGAGGCCCATGCCCATGCGCTCTGATCCTGCGCGCCAGCCGCTGCTGCTGATCAACGTGGTCGGCCTGACGCCCGCGCTGTTGGGTGCCGCGACGCCCTGCATCAATGCCCTGTTGAAAACGGCCAAGATGGCCACGCTGCAACCGGTGTTCCCGGCGGTCACCTCAACCGTACAGGCTTCGATCCTTACCGGACAGCCACCGTCGGAACACGGCATCGTCGGCAACGGCTGGTATTTTCGCGATCAGGCCGAAGTGCGTTTCTGGCTGCAACCCAACGCACTGATCCAGGGGGAAAAGGTCTGGCAGACCCTCAAGCGTCAGTACCCCGGGTTTCGCTGCAGCCAGTTGTTCTGGTGGTACAACATGTATGCCGACGTGGACGCCGCCATTACCCCACGGCCGCATTATCCGGCTGATGGCCGGAAAATGTTCGGCCTGTATTCGACGCCGGCCTCGTTGCATGAGCGTATCGAGCAACAGATCGGCGAATTTCCCTTTCCAGGTTTCTGGGGGCCGGCGGCCGGCATCGCCTCGAGCCGCTGGATCGTCGATTGTGCCATCGCCGAATTCCAGCTCAACCGCCCCGACCTGCAATTGATCTACCTGCCCCACCTCGACTACAGCCTGCAACGCCTGGGCCCCGATCACCCGTCGATTGCCGACGAGGTACGGGCCATCGACAGTGAAGTCGGGCGTCTGCTGGACTTTGCCCAAGCGCAAGGCGCGGCGGTGATGCTGCTGTCCGAATACGGGATCGAAGCCGTCACCCAATCCGTTTCCATCAACCGGTTGTTACGTGCCGAGGGCTTGTTGCAGGTACGCCAATCGCTGACCTGGGAATTGCTTGATCCCGGTGCCAGTGCAGCGTTTGCCGTGGCCGATCATCAGGTCGCGCACATCTACGTGAAGCAAGCGCGCGACATCCCACGCGTCAAGGCGCTGTTGCAACGCCAGGCCGGCATCGAGCAGGTGCTGGATAAAACCGAACAACAGGCCTGGCAACTGGATCATCCCCGCAGCGGCGAGCTGGTGGCCGTGGCCGCCGCCGGTTACTGGTTCGATTACTACTACTGGTTCGACGAGCGCAAGGCTCCCGACTTTGCCCGCACCGTGGACATCCATCGCAAGCCAGGCTACGACCCACTCGAGCTGTTCATCGACCCGGCCATTCGCTTCCCGAAATTGAAAGTGGCGCGCCGCCTGCTCCAGAAAAAGCTCGGCTTTCGCTACTACATGGACCTGATTCCGCTGGACACCCGCCTGATCCGCGGCAGCCATGGCCGGCTGCCCGCGAGCGAGAAGACCGGCCCGCTGCTCATCACCAATTGTGATCTGTCGTTGCCACAGCACCTTGCGGCCACGGCGGTGAAGCAACTGCTCCTGGAACACTTCCAGGGGCGCCCTCATGCCGATACGGCGAATGCCAAGGAGCTTCCATGCGGCGAGCCATTTCCATAACCGTTCTCAGTGCCCTGGCCGGTTTGGCCCAGGCACAGAACACCAACAACTTCGACTGCAGCAACTTCCTGCAGTTTGGAGCCGACATCAACCAGACTCGGACCGCGTTTGCCCAGAGTCCCGAGACCATGGCCTGGAACTGGTTCGTCTGCTTGAACCAACCCAGCACCGCGCAAAGCAGCAATCTGGTGTGGGAGATGATGAAGCCCTCGGACCAGGTCTACCTGCCCAACGGCGCTCCACCGGGCGCCTATGACAGCTCCGCGCCGCTCCCGGCCGCGGTGGTGACGCAAGCCAAGGCACAAGGCATGGACCTGGCCCGATCCTTCCATAACATCAATGCCACCCAGCAGGTCGATGGCCTGATCCTGCAAATGGGCGGTGCCGTGCCCGACACCCAACAGGGCAACCCCGTACGCTTTCAGCTACTGATGGGCAAGGACACGTTCGATTACATCGTGCAGAAGCAGGTCTACAACGTGAATGGCCAGGCCGCCCTGGCCAACGACCTGAACTTCCCCCCCACCGCCTGGGAGTTGAAAGCCGCATGGCTGTGGATCGGCACAGACACGACCTACCGACAAACCCTGGTGAACGACGGCTACTACATTGCCCAGGCCTACTACCAGCAGGACGACGGTACTTACCAGGTCGGCTATGTGGCTTTGAGCGGTCTGCATGTCGTCAACAAACTGAACGCCGACTGGGTCTGGACCACCTTCGAAAACATCAACAACAGTAAATACACCGTCACCAATGCTGCCCCGCCTGCGCCGATGACCAACACCACGGGGCCGACTCCGGCCGCCAAGCCGGTGAATGCCAGCTTCCAGGCCAATAACCGGAACCTGTCGAAGTACGAATTGATCGGGGTCGAGTTCCAACCCATCACCCAGGTACTGGCCAACTCGCAACTGGAGTCGGCGTTCCAGAACACCTCGTCCTGCCTGGCCTGCCACAGCACTGCCGCTTACTCGAACGACGACGGCTATTTCAATTTCGCCCTGAACCAAGGGGGCGGCATTGTTTACCCGACAGCCCCGCTGCCAGCCTCAGACTTCGATGGCTACAAAAAACTGGACTTTGTCTGGTCGCTGAAACGCGCCCAGTGGCAACGCTAAGGAGCATGACATGAGCGTATTGAATTTCCCCCGTATCTACCTCAACGGCCATATGTTCTGGAACCCACCAACGGCCAACAACAACGACGTGTATCCGCTGTATGACGCGGTCAATGCGGACATCAACTGGCCGTTCATGAGCCACTTCGACATCAACGCCACGAACGCCCCCACCCAGTTGATGCCCTGGGCCATCAAGCCCCTGACAATGGCAGAGCTGCCGGCCTATATGCTGCAGGTACCGACCAATGCCAACCCGGATACCTACCCGTACATGCCCGCCGAATGGGATCTGTTTGGCGACAATGCCTGCGGCACGGTGAGCTACAAAGGTACTCGTTCAACGATCATTGGCGGCGAGCTGCAGGCCGACACCTACATCACCGAGGATGCGCTGGTTGGCCGGGACTACCAATTGCTCGGCAATCCCTTTGGCAGCAACGCCCCGACCGCCGCGCGTTTCGTGGACGTCAGTCCGTGGCAGAACACCTTCACCGCGTTGTATTTCGACAAGCTGATGCTGGGGGATGCCACGTGTGGCCTGACCCTCAATCGCCAGCATCGGATGATGGATCGATTCCTGAATTTCAATTGGGCCAGCACCTTCCATGGCCTGGTGTATGTCACCACCACCTGGCAGTCCTGCTTTCCCCAGGAGAACCTGGAATGGGTCATCGGCGATTCGGCGCTGCTGAGTAACCTCCAGCAGCAGATGAAGCTGCAAGGGGCAAAAGGCCTGATGTTCAGGTTATCCACCTACCTGACCTGCTACGACAGGAACGGTGTTTTCAACGACTTCCCGTACGTCAACACCCGTTCCAATGCCCCCTCGGATACGGCTCGTCTGCAAGCGATGTATCAGAAGGGTCTGGACAACGTCTCCGGCATTTTCTTCAACCCCGCCTACAGCCGCACCGCCGCGACCCTGGGCCTCTGGTTCGCCGATGAATACCCCACCGCCCCTGCCGGCCGGCGCCTGGTGCCCGCGCAGGCCGTATCTGTTGTTCAACCAAGTGGGACTCCCCAAAACGCCACACTGGGCGTGACTTCGGTGCAGATTACCGGCAACACCCTGTCGCTGGATCTGGCCAACACGTTCCCGTTCTATCCGGTAGAGCCCAATGCTCCCATCCTGACCGCCGAAAAGTTCCAGGCCGGCGACTATCAACTGGGTGTACGCGAGGGTGATCAATTCACGCCGGTCGTGGACTTCGGTTTCGACCGGTATAACCAGGCAGCCTTCGACAAACGCTCCGGCCTGCAGGACTTCCCCCTCAGCGGCGACGACCTGACGAAACTACAGTCCGGTCATCCATTGGAGCTGCGACTCAAGGCCACGGCCGCCCCGACACCGGTGATCGCCGCCACCCAGCAAACCTGGACCGCCGAAGTGGTGGAGAGCGGCAGTTTCATTGACGTGGGTGACCATAAGACACTGACCATCATGGTGCAGAAAAATGGTCAGCCGGCGGCCAATACCACGCTGTGGGTGGCGGAATATGGCAACCCCTACATGGTGACCACCAGCGACTACTACCTGGCCTCCAGCAACGCGGCCAATTTCACGCTGTTCTTCGACCACCCAGACGACCCCAACCAGAACAAGGCCAATCTGCCGAATTTCAATAACGCACCGCCCGTACAAAACTATCTGGCCAAAGGCAGCGGCCGCCGACTGACCGCGCTGCAGAATACGGATCTGCCCAGTGGAGACCCGATCGGTTATCAGCAATTCCTGCAGGGCGACGGCAAACCGGTCACGATCGACTTGCACCCTTGCCTGGCATTCGATGCCGGCGTCTACGCCACCGGAACCCTGATCGACGACGTCCACGCCACTCCGGTGGATTACTCTTATGTCACCACCACTACCGACGCCAACGGCATCGCCCAGGTGAGCTTCAGGGCTGTCGCCCCGGGCTTCCCGACCTTGCGTTTTTTCGTCAAGGACGGCGACAGCGATCCGGTCATTCCCTTCAGCTTTCCCCTGCCCCAGGCCTACATCGACTTCCTCACGCCGCTCCGTGTCCTGCCCTTGGACCTGCAGCTGCAACAGGACTTCATCAACTACTGGAACACCGTCTACAAGGATCAGAACGCCGCGACGCAGCTGTGGGAGGGTTTCCTCTACCCACGCATCCTGCAGACCTTCTATTACCTGTACCCCATCATGAACAAGTACATGCCGCTCAACTCCCAGGCGCGCGTCGAAGGCGCCATCGACCAGTTGATTGTGCTGATCAGCAAGCCCTACCAGGAGGAAAGCACGCTCTCGATGCCTATCACCCGTGACATGTCCCAGAGCCGCCGCGCGGTATTGGAGCTGTGGGCCAAGAAACTGGTGAAGCGCAACTATCCGCCACAACAACTCAAGATGAGCGATTACGACAACCTCTGAGCTTGTGTTGGACCTGAGCTTGCTCGCGATGAAGGCACCTCGGTCTTTCGAATGACCGCGTTATCGTTCATCGCGAGCAAGCTTTGCTCCCACAGGCTCGCACCCAGTGTCACTCGGTACTTTTCAAAGGAATGACCTATGAAAACCAGTATCTTGAACCGGTTATTGCTGTTGATCCTGCTGTTCAGCCCGCCTCTGTTCGCCCAGGACAGCGGTGCCGTGTACTTCACCATGGGCGTGCACAACACCGAGGGCTGCAACGAACAGAACGGCAACTGCATCGCCAAACGCCTCCCAGGCGAGCCTTCCGATCCGTTTTTCCCGGCGTTCTGGATCAGCGATTGGACCATGTACCGGGTGATGCACAACTACGAAAAAAACCCGCCGCCCTACAGCAATCCGCCCTCCACCCTGACCCCGGCGGACTACACCGTCTCCCGAGGAACCAGCTACTACGACACGGCCTATATCCCGGCCGATGGCGACGGTTTCGGTGCGATGATGGAGCACTATGAGAAGTACTGCCTGCCGATCTTCCCGATCAAGAACAACAACTACACCTGCTCCTTCGTGTCCCTGGGCAACAAGGCCTACTTCCTGACCTACCCACAGGATCGCCCCAAGGACATGCCGGCCTGCTGCATGTTTTCGCCGATGAATCATCCGCCGCGGCAAGACTTCATCCAGCACCTGCCCTACAGCGCCGAGCGCAGCCAAAACCTCGATGCCAGCGTGCAGGCCTACGCGCTGGACCTACAATCGCCGCAGGGGCCGATCCTGTTCGGCTATGCCTTCTACAAAAAGATGTCGGGACAACCGCCCTACCGGCCGCCCCAGTCGTTCTTTTTCTCCGGTGACACCAGCGTCGCCAATGCCCCTATCGTCAGCCAGAACTACACCAACTTCCGCATCGCCAAACCGGACCCGGCCCAGACCTGGGCGCAGGTGGCCGCGATGTGCCCGGCGAATCCACCGCCGTGCCAACTGTTCGAGCCACCGGCTTCACAGGGCAACGGGCAAAAGGCGCAGTGGAACAAGCTCATGCAGCGCAAACCCTGACCAATGACGAAGGATCGCCATGAACACTCCACTCCGTTTCACCCTGGTACTACTGGGTTTGGCCAATCTTCCGGCCCTGGCCTTGGAGCAATCCCAGGAACACGCCTTGCGACAGGCGCAGGCCACCAACCTGAATTGCCAACCCCCCAGCACCGCGCCGGCGGCCAACGCCAGCCAGGATCTGTTCGATCAATACAGCTGGCAGTTGTTCATCGCCATGAACTGGCCCGCCCAGGCGGGCCAACGCGGTGATCCCGACTGCAGCAAACAGCCGGGGGACCCCGGCTACACCGTCTGGCAGACCTACAAGACCGTGGAAGAAACCTTCCTGCCACTGGGGGCCGATCCAGGCCCCTGGAACACCCCACAGCTTGCCAAGAGCCTGGGCATCATCAACATCGCCGCGCTGAAGAACAGCTCCCAGGTGAATGCCGTCGACCAGGCCGTCGGCGGTTGGCTGATCGACCAGGCCGGTAACCCGACCTACTACGACATCTCGGCCAACGAGACCTCCTACAACTACATCGTCGCCAACCAGTTCTATAACGCCGATGTGGTTTCCAGAGCCAACAACATCAACTTTCCCTATGGGGTCATCGAGGTCAAATCGAGCTGGCGCATCCTCACCACGAATGACAACGCCAGCCGCTACCTGACCATGCTCGCGCGCGTGGCCACGTTCGACGACCAAGGCCAGCGCACCGGCGTCACCGAGGCCTACCTGGGCCTGGTGGGCCTGCACGTCATCACCAAGGTGAACGGCTATGCGCAGTGGATCTGGTCGACCTTCGAGCAGATCGACAACGTTGCGCCCAAAACAATGGTGAACGGTGTATGGGTCGACCAGCCGGCAGCCGGCACGGCCTATTCCTACTTCAACCCCAGCGCCCCGGCAGCCACCCTCAACCAGTCGCCCTGCGACTGGCAGACCCAGGGCACACACCTGGTCTGCGTGCCCAAACCCGGCACCACCTTCCAGACCCCGAACCCGTTGAACCGCTTCACGCCGATCGCCGAGATCACCAACGAGGTCAACGCCCGTTACCGCAGCGACCCGGACCTGCAACGCAGCGTATTGAAGTACTACCAACTCATCACCACCCAACGCCCGCTGATGCCGGACAACCCCAGCAACCCGCTGGGCCAGCCGACCCCCGCCCTTTCGGCCAACGTGACCATGGAAAGCTACATCCAGCCCAACAGCAGTTGCATGAACTGCCACTCCATGGCGACACCGGTCAAGAGTCCCTACAAATCCGATTACTCCTACCTGTTCAAATTCGCCAATGCGCCTGTCGGCAACACCATCAAGGACGAGGAATAACTCATGAGCATCCTGAACGGACCACGGCTGAACTTCTGGGGCGGCATCCGCACCGACGTCAGCCTGCCGAACAACTCCCCGACCATTCCTTACGATGGCAACGATGACTGGCCGCTCTTCGACCTGACCACCTCGACCCTGGCACCGGGCGCCGAGTCCTACTCCGATGACCAGTTGAACAACATGATCAATGCTCCCACCGGCGACTACTACACCGCCGGTGGCTGGAATCACTACGGGCAACATGTCGTCGACATGCAGAACGCCCTGATCAGCTCCCAGGGCATCCCCGGCAGCATCAACACCACCGGCGACCTGGTGGGCCAGGCCGTCTATTTGCTCGGTTCGGTGGACCCGGTGACCGGCCAGGGGCCCGTTTCCGGCCCGATGATGGTGGACCTGGACCCCACCGCCTCGACGACCACCCAAATCTTCGTCGGTGGCCTGCAGATCGGTGGCAACGACAACATCCAACTGCTGATCCGCAGCAACACCGTGTGCAGCAGTTTCGACGTGGCGGGACGTGTGCTGCTGCCGAAAAAAATGGACGCGCCGGGCTCTTTCCACGCCAGCGGCACCTTTCAACTGACCTTTCCCTTGAGCAGCATTGTCAGTTGGAACCAGAACAGCAGCGGCCTGCGCTCGATCATCCAGGCACCGGGGGCGACGGGCATCGTCCTGCGTTTCGTCATGTTCGAAATGTGCCCGACGATGACCACCGAACAACTGGACGCCGACTACGCCGCCGGCAAGTACACGCCCAACCCGAGCATCGGCCGGGTCATCGGCACACTGGCCCCGGCCTTCGCCGACGAGCCGCTGAACTGCCAGCCGGGCCGGCAACTGGTCAACCAGAGTACCGGTAATGCCGGCTATGCCGACCTGGGCGACACCGGTTACCTGAGCATCGACATGGTGAACGTCATTCCGAAGGAAACCTTCCGGGCCGCCAGGGACGACATCACCAGCCCGATCGGCCCCAACGCCGATTACGGGACCGTGACCATCAGCGCCGGCGCCACCATCCTGACGACCCTGGAGCCGACCAGCCGCTTTTTATTCGACTACTACGTGTATGGCGGCATCGTCGACCTGCCCCTGACCGCCGACCAGCTGCAGGCAGTACGCACCTCTGCCTTGGCGATCAACGCACCGGGCAAGGTCGCCGGGACCACGTTGCAGGCCACCGAGTCGACCTATCGGATCTATGCCGACCAGCGCAACGTCTACCTGGAGGACTACCCCAACGGCCTGTCGATCACCTTGCAGGTCAGGTACCTGGGCGGAGCGGTCCCCAGTACGACCGAAATCGGCCTGCAAGCGGCGGCTCCCGCTGTCTACGATCAACCACAATACTGGGACTTCCTCGACTTCCCGGATTCGTTGACCGTCGGCAGTGGCGAGCTGTCTGTCAGCTTTCCCGTCACCGTCAAGCCGGGCAGCGCCGCCCAGGCCGGTTTCGTCGCCCTGACCTGCACGGCCAACGGCCTCGACAGCAGCGCTTACTTCACCAACTTTCGCAAGTACGCCCAGACCGACTTCGGCATTCCCCAGGGCACCACCATCACCTGGCCGCTGATGTACCCCAACGTGCTGCGCTTTCACTACCTGGCGTTCCCCGCCATGTCGCGCTATATCCCGCTGAATCAGCCCGATGCAATCAAGGGTGCCAAGAACCCCATCCTCGCCCGCACCTCGGATGCCTACAAAGGCACCACGCTGTTCATGCCGGTGGTGCGCTCGATGTCGCCCTGCCAACGGGCATTGCTGCGGGCCTATCTCACCGGTGAACCGTGGCAACCGCCGCAATGACCGTATCCCCTGCTCATTCACGGAGAGAGCCTATGCCCGTTCCCCTTCAGATCCCCGCACACCCCGGGGAAAGCCTGCGCCCCAGCACCCTGGTCGCCGAGGACCTGCTGAACCCTCGCGGCCTCTGCCTGCAAGCCGACGGCAGCCTGCTGCTCACCGAAGCAGGCTCGGGGTTGCCCGACCAACCCTTCAGCGGCCGTATCAGTCGACTGCGACCGGATCCGCAGCGGCCCGGTGCCTACCTGCCCCGCGAAACCCTGGCGCAAGGGTTTCGCGCCATGAACATGCAGGCGCGCATGCTGCGTGATGAAATCATGGGGGTGTCGGACATCGCCTGCGGTGACGGACGCTGCCTGGTCAGCCAGACCGATTATGTCGCCGGTTCCAAACTGCTGGACCTGCAATTCACACCGCCCGAACCGGTCTTTCATAGCCGTGGCAACCTGAATGCGCTGTGCTACCACCCGACCCGCGGCAGTTGGCTGGCCGTCAAACCCGATACTAATCAGTTGGTGGAGTTCGTCACAGGCCAGGAAGAGCGCGTGCTGGCCCAACTGCCCGAACTGGATCAAGGCCAGGAAGCCGTTCCCGTGACCCTGGTGTACGAACCGGCGACAGACGCCGTGCTGATCAGCCTGTTCTCGGGCGAACTGCACGGCGACCCGAACCGCAAGGGCATCGACTTTGCCGAGAAGGCCGGCCAGGTGATCCGGGTCTGGCCCGCCAGTGCCAGGATCGACATCCTGATTTGCGGCCTGCAACTGCCCACCGGGCTGGCGCTGCGCCCCAACGGCCAACTGCTGGTGCTGGAACTCTGCGAGCGCCTGCAACAACCGCTACTCCCCGACTGGAACGGCGAACCCCTGCATGGCGGCTTTACCCGGTTCAGTGGGCGACTGCTGAGCTGCGACTTGCAAACCGCCCAGGTCACGGTGCTCGCCCGCGACCTGGATACCCCTTCCAACCTGTGCCTGTTACCGGACGCGGTACTGGTCAGCGAAGGCATGGGGCTGGTCGGGCGGCCACTGCCCACGGCAGATGAAGGCGTGGTGCCGTTAAGTGGCAGACTTCGTCGGGTGCAACTCTGACAGCAACACCGGCAGGGAGCATAGCCCGGCCGGTTACCCACGGGTCGTCCTGACTTCGTGGGGAATGCTGTGTGGGATATCGGTCATGATCGTTCTACTGCGTGAGCGGGCAGACGAGACATTCGCCGGCTCACTCCCGTTGCCGGTACACGGCATAGGCCGAAACTCCCACCCCGCCTGGGAGTATCAGCCGATACGCAATCACTCCAGGCTTCCCCATAGTTGCGCTCATAAGGTCAACGGTCAGGCCTCGATGACCGCATGCTCTGGAGAAAGTCATGACTATTCGCGAGCAAGACTCAGCGCTGCTGAGCGATCCGGCCTCGCTATTCACTGCAACCGCCAGCACCGGCCTGGGGGTCGTGGCAACCGGCGTCAACGTAACGCTGGATGAAACCGCCAATTTGCAGAACGGCACCGCCACGCCGAGCCCTGGGACAGACGCGGATGACAACGACATTCTGGTCGCGTCCCTCCCCACGGCCTTCGCCAGTCGCCTGACCGCCCTTGGCACCGGGACCGCAACGGGAGCGGCCTTGAGCGGCTATACCGGTGCCGTGGGCAACACCGGCAGCGATGCGTTCACGGTCAATGCCGCGCCTGGGGCAAGCATTACCAATATCAGCTTCGTCGGCAGCACCGGTGCGCCGCTCGACGGTGTCGACAGCGGGCTGGATACGCTCAATGGCACCAGCATCCTTCTGTACACGGACACCAACGACAATATCGTCCTCGGTCGGGCCGGCGGGCCTGCCGGTGCAATCGTTTTTGCCGCCTACATTGAAGCAACCGCCACCGGCGGCAAGATCTGGACCGTGCTCTACGAACCGCTCCAGCAACCCCTCAATACCAACCCCGACGATGCCGTCAACCTGCTGGACAAAGTCTTCATCGGCGCGAGCCAGGACCTGGAGTTCAGCCTGGCCGGCGTACCCTCAGGTCAAAACCTTTTCATGATGTTCACGAGGGCGAACCCGACAACTGAAACGGTCAATGGTGTCGTGCGGGTCACCGATCCCACCATCATCGCCACCGGTAAGGACCCCGCAGACCAGTCAAGCGGCGCCAATATAAACACTGGCGACACAATCATCACCAGCCAGGCGGCTAACCCGACCACTTTCGGCACCAACAACCAAATGATTACGGAACAGGAGGGCATCCGCTTTTCGTTCGTCACGGGAGCCCGGCTGGATGTGACCATTCCCAATCTGGATCCGAACGAAGCAGATGTTGAAGCCAACATCGACTTTACCGACGTCTTCAATGCGAAGATGGCCAGTTTCGACGTCGTGCAACTGCAAGGCGGCAAGAGTGCCGTCGTAACAATCAGCGCATTCAGCACTGGCGCTGAACCTGGCGTGAACTTCATCAACGGCTATGCGGGCGATACGCCGATTGCCATCACCCATGTTCGCGTATTCAACATCAGCACCGGTTTGGTGATCGAAAATTCAGACGGTTCAATAAATGATCCGGCCATTACAATCAGTTTTACTGCTGCCGGGGTTGCAACCGTCACTGGCGTTAAAGCCGGCTACCAGATTGAATACACCACAACGGTGGATCACAACCGCGTGCTCGTCCAGAACGGAGCGGCTGTCGACGCTAAGGGCAATGAGCATGCCGACTTTGACATCGGCGGCTTCACGCTGGTCCAGGCATCCGTTGCCAAGACCGAGATCGGCTCCCAGATGGTCTTCGAAGACGATGGGCCGAGCATCAGCACCACCGGCACCGAGCCAACCCTGACCGTGGACGAGACGCTACTGGGCACCAACGCCACGCAGAACTTCGCCGCCAACTTCGTCTCCGCGTACGGCGCCGACGGTGCCGGCACGTTGATCTACACCCTCGGCGTGGTGGCCGGTGCTTCCGGGCTGACCGACACGGCCACGGGCGAGGTGGTCAACCTCTCGCTCAACGGCACAACGGTAGAAGGCCGCACAGCTACCACCGATCTGTTGGTATTCACGGTCAGCGTCGCCACGAATGGCGATGTCACCCTCGACCAGGTCCGCGCCGTGGTGCACCCCGACACCACCAATCCCGACGACGCCCAGGGCCTGACTTCGGACAATCTGGTCACGCTGACCGCGACCAAGACCGACAGGGACGGCGACAGCGTCCAGGCGACACTCAACATCGGCCAGAACCTGGTCTTCGAGGATGATGGGCCGAGCATTAGCACCACCGGCACCGAGCCCACGCTGACAGTGGACGAAACGCTACTGGGCACCAACGCCACGCAGAACTTCGCCGCCAACTTCACCTCCGCCTATGGCGCCGACGGTGCCGGCACACTGACCTATGCCCTCGACACGGTGGCCGGCGCTTCCGGGTTGACCGACACGGCCACGGGTGAGCTGGTCAACCTCTCGCTCAGCGGCACCACGGTAGAAGGTCGCACGGCCACCACCAACTTCTTGGTGTTCACCGTCAGCGTCGCCACCAATGGCGATGTCACCCTCGACCAGATCCGCGCCGTGGTGCACCCCAACACCACCAATCCTGACGACGCCAAGAGCCTGACCTTGGACAACCTGGTCACGCTGACCGCGACCAAGACCGACAAGGACGGCGACAGCCTCCAGGCCACCCTCAACATCGGCCAGAACCTGGTCTTCGAGGATGACGGGCCGAGCATCAGCACCACCGGCACCGAGCCAACGCTGACGGTGGACGAAACGGTATTGGCGACCAACGCCATGCAAAACTTCGCCGCCAACTTCGTCTCCGCCTACGGCTCCGATGATGCCGGCACGCTGACCTACAGCCTCGGCGTGGTGGGCGGCGCGTCCGGGCTCATCGACACGGCCACCGGCGAGGCCGTCAACCTCTCGTCCAACGGCACAACGGTAGAAGGTCGCACGGCCACCACCAATCTGCTGGTGTTCACCGTCAGCGTCGCCACCAATGGCGATGTCACCCTCGACCAGATCCGGGCGCTGGTGCATCCCGACGCTACCAATCCCGATGATGCCAAGAGCCTGGCGGACAACCTGATCACGCTGATCGCGACCAAGACCGACAAGGACGGCGACAGCCTCCAGGCGACGCTCAACATCGGCCAGAACCTGGTGTTCGAGGATGACGGCCCTGCCGTCGCGTTCGGCAACCTGATCGGTACCGGCAGCGTCCTGGCGCAATATGGATTCTGGGATAAATCGGTCGGAGCCGATGGGCTGGGTGCGACCGGCCTGGATATCTCGTTGGTCAATGGCCAGTTCACCCTGGTCAGGCCCGACGACACGACCACGACCGGGACCGGTACGCTCACCGAACAGGCGCCCTCGCCGGACGGCGACGGTGCGTATCATTTTGCCGGGACACTGACCGGCGACTTCGACAACAACGCCGCCACCGCCAATACCAGCGTCGACTACACGCTGACCGCCTACGCCAATGGCAGCTATGCCCTGGACCTGGTGCAAGGCTTCAGTTCGACCATCGTGCGCAGCAGTGCCGACGGTTCCCTCGATGCCGGCGGCCCTGATCCGGTGCGTACCTTGTTGATCCCTGAGACCAACAATCCGGCCATCCCTTCGGCGTCCGAAGAAATCGTGTTCTTCTCCGCGAAGGCACTCGCCTCAACCACGGATATCCTCGCCGGCATCGGACTCGGCGCCCCCGACCCTACCGAGGCCACGCTGCAAACCACGCCCCTGCCGTCCTACATCGATCCAACAGCCATGAACGTCAGCACGTCCGGTATCGGGGTCGGCAACAACCTGCTGCAAGGGGACAACCTGGCGGCAATCGGCGCTGCCGATGAAAGCTTCGTCATCAACCCGGAAAGCCTGGTGACGGGCATGAAAATCTTCATCGACAACTCGGTGGCCGGCTACAACACCGCGACCGAAGACCTGTACTTCCGGATCTACTACGAAGACGGCACGTTCTCCAACCTCACCGAGGTCAACACCCTGACGCCCGAGGCTGGGGGCCAAGTGTCCTTCGAGGTCGAGCGCGAGGGCACGGCGATGATCGATGCCGTTCAGCTCACGATGGGCCGTGGCGCGATCAAGATTCCGGTCATCCAGTTCATCCAGGAAACCGAGAACCTGGCCAGCGATGTGAAACTGTCGTTCAACGCAACGCTGACAGACAAGGACGGAGACAGCGCGACGAGTGCATTCGACGCCAACCTGTTCGCCAACAACACAGCCGACGCGCTGTTCGACTACACGCTGTTGGGCACGGACGGCGAGCGAGATGCCTTCAACATCGACCTGACATTCACCGAGAACCAGTACCAGGTCACGGGCTTTGATGTGAGCCAAAACCTGCGGGACACCCTGGTGCTCAATGGTGACCAGGGCGCCGTTGTCCAATCGATCGATAACGCCGGCGCAGACAGCATCGTGACGGTCGCCGAGACGGGCGGGCAAATCACCACCATCACGCTGGTGGGTGTCGATCTGCTGAGTAGCGACGTGGTCTTTGGCAACGCCTGAAGCATCGCGTGCGGGAAAGATGCGAGGATGGCCTGGAAACCATCCTCGCATCGCTTTTTATGCCTTCCCTGATCACGACGAAATCCAGCTCACCCTCATTGGTTTTTGGGTTGGATGCGAACTCCATGTTCTTTCCTGTGGGAGCGAGCTTGTTCGCGATAGCGGTGGATCAGTTGGCATCACCGCTGGATCTGCCGCGGTCATCGCGAGCAAGCTTTGCTCCCACAGGTTGGGTCCACGACACGGGTGTTAACACCCCGCTCCCTTTAACAGCAGGCATCGAGCCTTACAGACAAATACCCAGCAACAAGGAGTGCTAGTCCTGAGGCTACGTCGTCTTGCGCCTTTGCCTACAACTAAGCCAGAATCCGCCCGCTTGTGCGCTTTGGGGGCGGACTCTATCGTTACCTGGTCGCTGACGAATCAGCGGTCGGGTTTAGCGACCCGAACCATAGGCACATAAGCAACCATGCTTCATTGCGGGATCTAACCGCAATTACGTTATGGCGGCTGTATGTAGGAGACCTTCGGGTCTACCGGGTGCCTATGTCCGGTTCGCTAACCTGCGTGCAGTCGCCACCATTCTGTTTAGCGACAGGTCTTGGCGGCTCCCATTCCCCATAGGAGCATCACTATGTTCAAAGCCACACCCAATCCACCGGAATCAGACCCCACCTCTTCCTACTCCAGCCTCGATCCGGAAAAATTCCACGAAGCCACCGAGCGGGCGCTCGATTATTACTTGAAGCCGGAACAGGCCAAACCCAAGAAAGACCGGCCAGCGGCTCAGCTCTTCACTGTCGTCGATGACATCGACACTGAAAGCCTGCTCGCCAACCTCAGCGAAAACCTGGCCTCGGCCAACGCCATGATCAGCGACTTGGCGTTCGACCTCGAGGGTTCTCGCCGGCATGTTGCGATGGGTATCCTGCAAGTGATTGAGGTGAGTGAGCTGCTGGCGAATCGGGCGCTGGATATCGCCGATCCACGTTAACAACTCGCCCCAAACCGAAAGGGCTGGCTGGCACTTGTAAATGCCTCGACTACAAGGCCGCCAGCTCGCCCCATGCAAACTGACCCGGAGCTGTGCCGAACACAAGTTTTTTACCCTCTGAAGATCCAGTGTGGGAGCGGGCTTGCTCGCGAAAGCGGTGGGTCAGTTTGCATCAATGGTGCATGTGCAGCCGTCTTCGCGGGCAAGCCCGCTCCCACAATTGGATCGGAGTATGACTGGAGAGCTAGGTCGGCTATCAGGCCGCCTCGCGAGCAAGCTTTGCTCCCACAGATCTGACGGGTGTACGACCAGAAGAACCAGGTCGGCTACTAGGCCGCCTCGCGGGCAAGCTTTGCTCCCACAGATCTGAGGGGTGTACGACCGGGAGAGCCAGGTCGGCTACTAGGCCGCCTCGCGGTGGACGTTGATCTCGGCGCCCCGTTAACCACGCTGGCCGAACGCAGGTATTGCGCAGTGGGCAACCCGGCATGGATGCCGGGTTAGCCGCGCTGGGCCATGGATGGCCCTTCGCGGCGGGCCCACGGAGCAATGCCGGAGTGAGGGCACACCGAGCCTAGGCGAGGTGCCGAGTGGTGGGGCAATGCGTTTTGCTTACTTTTGCGCTTCTCAAAAGTGAGCCGCCGTCAGGGCGGAACCCTAAGCAGCCGTTACCGCAGCAATGGATATGTACTCAATCAACAAAATCCTAGCCAGTTCCAACAAGGTCAATCCAACTCCACCCAAGTAGACTCCGGCGGCTCTTCACTGTTGGTAAGCCCATGCTTGAGCGCATACATCAACAAATCGATACGGTTGATGAGATCAAGCTTCTGATAAATATTACTCAGATGGTTGTGCACCGTGTGCTCGCTGATACCCAGGCGCTCAGCAATGCTGATGTATTTGGCAGACGGATCCCCCACGATGGCACGAATCAGTTCCTTCTCGCGCAACGTCAACCGAGCCTGTTTCGCCTGCTCCAGATTGCACTGGGTGGTTGTGTGACCGATGGCAGCATAGCCGGAAAGCCCACCGGCCCAGGCCCTGTCCAGCCCAATATCGCGATGATGCACCTTGACGATGGCCTGGATGATCGACTCCGTCGGGTCTTCGGCCAATACGATACCGCGTGCACCCGCCTCGATCGCCTGGGCAACAGGAACGGCCTCATACAACCCCTTGAGCACCAGCACTTTCATCTGCGTGCTGCGGGTCAGCCCGGCGACAACTTCCAGCGGGTTCAACGCATCGGGAAAGAAACTGAAAAAAATCACGTTGGGCCGCAACTGATCGGCAAGGTCCAGTGCATGGGTATAGGTCGAAGCCTGACCACTCACTTCCATCTGCGGCTTTCTGGCGTTGATCAAGTCATGAAGCCCCCGGAGAACGAGGGGGCGACAATCGATCAACATCACGCGGATTGGTGCTCTATGATCCGGTCTCATATCGCTAACCCCCTCGCAAGGCAAACCAGGATGTCCACTGGATGTTCTGGTGGGGGTAGCGTGCATTTCAAGAAGCCGGGAGAAACCATCGAGACAACCTGAATAGGAATAATTATCAACATCTTACACATGATAATGTGCCCCTTTCGAGCTCGTAGGCTGAGTCTAGGCCAGCCCGGCGCGTCACTGGCGGCCCATCAGCCAGCCGTCGACCGAGGCTTGGCACCGAACCGTCTGCCCAACCTTTCCGAAAGGTGAAAAAAACTCGCTAAATCAGCTCGTTAAGCCAAGAGCGAGGAATTGGCAGCCTGTATGAGGCCGAGGGAAAATCGTCAATTAATCGACGAGCGGCATGCACTTACAGCTCTTAATAAATATGAAGTCAATATATCGTCAAAAATCTGCCCCGAATCAGCCAACGGAATGTCGCATGGGCCTATTCCGATCAGCGAAAGTCCTGGCCAACGCTGCCGGAACTTAACCAGCTATTTAAATTCTCGATACCCTCGGCCGGTGGTTTCCCCGCCCAGCGGTTCAGAATCAGCACGTTGCTGAGAAAGTCGTATTGGGTTTTAAGCAGGTCACGTCGAGCGCGGTATTCATTGCGTACGCTGGCCAGGACATCGACAGAATTGACCATCCCGTAGCTCAACGCTTTCTCGGCGGCCACCCTGGATAACTGTGCCGACTCCAGCGCCAGCCGGTTCGCGCCGATTTTTTCGCCATTGGAATTGGCGGTCAGGTAGGCGTTGGTGATCTCCTTGACCACCCGGCGCCGGGTTGCTTCGAACTGCTGCTCGGCGACCACTTGATCCTGGTAGAGCCCACGGACCCGTGCCGAGGTCGAGCCGCCGCTGTACAGCGGTACCTGGACGCCTATCCCAGCGACATAACTGTCGGTGCGGGGGGCCAGGGAGTTGTTGTAGCCCTCATTGGTCTGTTGTGCACTCAGGTTCAGGCTCAGGGTCGGATAGTGCCCGCCCTTGCCGCTGCGCAATGCCGCGCCCGCCGCCTCGACGGCGCTCTCGTTGGCCTTGAGCGCCGGGTTGAATGCCATGCCATCGCGAACCCAGGTCTCGAGACTGTGTGCCGAGACGTGCAGCTCAAGGTCGTCACGAATCCGGTTGAGTCGTTCCTTGACCGGCCGCCCGACGATCTCAGCCAGCGCCTCACGACTGAGGCTGGCCTGATTGCGGGCACCCAGCTCCTGGGCCGAAAGCAGGTCTACCCGGGCCTTGAGATCGAGCTGATCGGTGATCAATGCCAACTGTTTTTCATACAACGCATTGATCCGGTCCAGACTCCTCTGGGTGGTACGACGCTCCGCCCGCACCAACTGCAGCTCATCCTCGGCCGCCAGTGCCGTGAAGTAACGCAGGGCCAGTTCCACCGAGGCTTCGGCCTGGGTTTCCAGGGCCTGGGATTCGGACTGCCGGGCCAGGCTCTTGAACTTCTGATAGTTCTCCCACGCAGCTTTGTTGTAGAGGTACTGACGCAGCACCAGGCCATAGCTTTCGCTGTCGAAACTGCGCTGCACCAGGTCGCTTTCCTGGTGAATCCGGTTAGACCCGGCGTTGAACGATAATTGCGGCAAGAGCGCGCCCATGGCCTCGCGCTCATGCTCCTGACCTGCCTGCGCTTGCGCATAGGACGCCAGTATCTGCGGGTCCTCCAGCCGTGCCTCGCGATACAACTGCATGAGGTCGGTGGAGAACGTCGAGGCATTGATTCCGGTGGGCGCTTCAGCCTCGGCCTGCGCCAGGGCGGCACCCGCTGCAAGTATCAAGACACTGCCGAGTAAAGCTGTCGACGCGACCATGGTCATTCCTCGATCATCGATTGAGAAAGCGCATTGCGAGCCGGTTGCATCAGATACTGCAGCAGCGTGCGTTGCCCGGTGATAATCAAAACGTCCGCCGGCATGCCCGGCAACAATTTGCGCTCACCCAAGGTGCGTGCCCCCGCGTCTGTCACCCGCACCCGCGCCAGGTAATAGGCCGTCCCAGTCTTTTCGTTGGTCATCCGGTCGGCAGACACGCTGCTGACCTGGCCTTCAATCACTGGCGTGGTGTCGCTATTGAATGCGCCGAAGCGGATATCGGCACGCTTGCCGATGGCGATGCGATCGATGTCCACCGGCGCCACCTGCGCCTCGATGATCAGGTCGGACACCGAGGGCACGATATCGAGCAATGGCGTCGCCGGGCGCACGATCCCGCCAATGGTGTGCACCGTCATGTCGATCACCATGCCCGCGTCGGGCGCCCGGATGACGACACGAGCGAGCCGGTCTTCCAGCGCCGAGGTTTTCTCCTGCAAGTCGTAGATCCGGGTCTGGACCTCGGCCAGTTGCTTGGCGACGTCAGCATTGAAGTCCTTGTCGACTTGCAGGATCTGCAGCTGTGTTTCGTTGATCTGCAGGCGAGTCCGGTCAATCGCGGAGCGGTGATCGACAACTTCTGAACGCAGCAGTCCCAACTTGCGCTCCTGTTCGAGCAGACGCTGCTTGTCAACGAACCCTTGCTTGAGGAGGTCGGCCAACTCACCGATTTCGCCACTGTAGGATTTCTCCAGATGGACCTTGGAACCGACCATCGATTCCAGTCCCTTGATCTGCTGGCGGAACTGGCCAATACGCTCGCGCAGCACCGCGATCTGGCCCAGTCGTGAACCTTGTCGAGCGCTGAATACCCGGGTCTCGCCCTGGCGCGCCTCCACACCCCGCACACTGTCGGGCTCGGCAATGTCTCCAAAACCGATCATCGGCAAACTGTCGCGCTCGGCCACAAGTCTCGCCTCCATGGCCCTGGCCGCAATCAGTTGGCCTCGAGCCATCTCGTATTCAGAGCGCAGTTGGGCGTCATCCAGAATGATCAGCGGATCATCACGCTTGACGATGTCGCCATCATGGGCAAGCAGCGCTTTGACGATGCCGCCTTCAAGGTGCTGGACGGTTTTCCGATAAGCCTGCACGGTGACCACGCCTGGGGCATAAGCGGCACCGTCGAGGGGGGCGACGGCCGCCCAGGTGCCGAACAGGCCGAAGATCACTGCGATGATGACAACGCCCAGGCGACGAATTTTGCGATCGGATGTTGGCAGGTCGGCGAAGCTCTCAATTTGACGACTGGGCACCATAGGGTTCATCAGGATCACCCTTGCCGGCAACGACCGAAGCCGTGCCGGTGCTTGCGGGCACGGCTGGCGTCTGTGCCTGCTGTCGCTGCGCGTTAAGTTCGGCCAGGACATGCTCCCGTGGCCCGTAGAGACTGATAGCCCCAGCGTTCATCACCATGAGCCGGTCAAGCTGCGACACGATGTTGGTCCGATGAGTAATGACAAACAGCGTCGCGCCGGTCTGCCTCAACTGCTGGAGCGCTGCCGCGAGGGCGCGGTCACCGACGTCGTCAAGATTGGAATTGGGCTCGTCGAGAACGATCAAGCGTGGGCTGCCATACAGGGCCCGGGCCAGTCCGATGCGCTGGCGCTGCCCTGCCGAAAGCATGAAGCCCTCGCCGCCGATGACGGTGTCGTAGCCATCGGGCAACTGCAGGATCATCTCGTGAACCCCAGCGGTCCTGGCCGCCTGGATCACCTTCACCGAATCGACCTCGGCGAAGCGAGCGATGTTTTCACCGATGGTGCCTTCGAACAATTCAATGTCCTGGGGCAAATAACCGATGTAAGGCCCAAGCTCGTGCTTGTCCCAAGCGCTGATGTCGGCGCCATCAAGCCGAACCACCCCGTGCTGCGGGACCCAGACGCCCAGCAACGCCCTGGCCAATGTCGACTTTCCCGCCGCGCTGGGACCGATGATGCCCACCATGCAGCCGGCAGGTGCGCTGAAGCTGATGTTCTTGAGGATCGGGGTCCTGGAACCGGGGGCCGCGACAATCAAGTTCTCGACCTGCACATGCCCTTGGGGCGCCGGCAAAGACATGCGCTCGGGTTGCGCTTGCTGCTTATCGAGGATGTCGTTCAAGCGGTTGTATTGAGAGCGAGCGGCGATAAACCCCTTCCAGCTACCAATGATCAGGTCGATGGGCGCCAGCGCACGTCCCAGCAATATGGACCCGGCGAACACCAGGCCGGCCCCGACCTGATTGTCCACGGCCAGATAGGCCCCTAAACCCAGCACCAGCGATTGCACAAGGATACGGAACGTGCGCGACAGCGTGCTGATGATCGCCCCGCTGTCACTCGCCGCCGATTGCAGCAACAGCACGTTGCGTTGCCGCCGGCCCCAACGATCCATCAGGGTTTCCAGCATGCCCATGGACTCGATGACTTCGGCGTTGCGCAGGTTCTTGGTGGTGTAGAGCGTCGCACCGATGTGCTCTTTGTTGGCCTCAGCCAGCGCCGGCCCCGTGAGTCGTTCGTTGACGAAGGCGAGCGCGAGCAACAACAGCGCGCTGGCCGTCGCCACCCAACCAAACCAGGGATGGAACAGGAACATCACGGCGATATAGATCGGCAACCAGGGCGCGTCGAAAAACGCGAACAAGCCGTTGCCGGAGAGAAACTGCCGCAAGCCCGTCAAGTCATTGAGCGACTGGGCCGAAGCATCCATGCCGCCACTTTCCAGGGCCCGTTTGAAGCTGGCCCGGTAGACCTGGCGACTGAGCAGCACATCCAGCCGGGTACTGACCCGAACCATGACGCGCGAACGGATCCATTCCAGCGAGCCGAGGGTCACCAGCAATGCGGTCGTGATCAGCGTCAGCATGGTCAGGGTCGTGAGACTTCCGCTGGTGATCACTCGCCCATAGACCTGGAGCATGTAAAACGTGGGGACGAGCATCAGCGCATTAATGAAAAAGCTGAAAAAACCGACAGAAATGAAGCTGTCCCGGCAGGCTTTCAGTGCTTTTTTCAAGCTGTTTTCAGGTGCGCTTCGCATTGAACCCCCCTGCTCGGGTGACCCTCCTCTGGAGCTTAGATCATGCCGGACAACGGCGTGTAGCAATTGGCCAGATTGTTTTCTGTCAGGCGGCACAGACGCCTACAGGGTAAGAAACAGTACCTAGGTCCAGCCCCGGGATTGATCCCGCTGGCGGGCGCAGATGAACAACGGGTGTTCACGACCTGGCTCAAAACCCAACCGGGCAAGTTCTATCGTCCTCAGTAGGGTTTTCAAATCGAATCCGAGCAGTTAAAAAATCAGGCTTGGTCCTAACCCAACATCGCTGCCGGCTGGACCACCGCAATCGCGAGCAGGCTCGCTCCCACAGGGGATCTGGGGTGTTTATGAACGTTGCATTCAGCGCTGGACCATTGTGGGAGCGAGCTTGCTCGCGATGACGGTTGTACGGTCAATATCGATTCATCGGACCGTCGATCCAGGCAGCGGTATTAGCGAACCAGATGCTGGACACCCGTCGCGGGCCTATCAGCAAGGAGAGCGGAGGACTACAGGGGTTCTGCAGTCTGGATGAGCGAGTTCAACACCAGCTTGATTTCAACAGCCGGGTCTTTATGCCCTTGCAATATCAGGCCTTCCGCCAGGGCGGTGAAGGTCTTGGCAAGCGCGGCGTAGGCCAGGGGCGGCTTCTTGCCAGCATGATTGAATATGATGGTAATCAACTTGCCCAAGGCCTCGCTGTTTTCCTCATGCAAGTCGTAGTAATGCGGTGAGAACTCTTCATCGCGCAGGGCGATCAATTGCAACTCGGCATCGAGGATCGCACAGCGGGTATTGTTCTTCAGCGTATCGATATAGGTATTCAAGCCGTGGCTCAACTGCTCCGCCGAGTATCCCGATGCCAGGGTCGTACTCAATCGGTCGATCTCAACTCGCTTGAAGCGTTGAGTCAATTGCAGCAGCAAGTCCGATTTACTTGAAAAATTTGAAAAAAAGGCGCCTTTGGAAAAGCCGGCCTCCTCGGCAATAACGTTGACGCTGGCGGCATGAAAGCCTCTTCGGATCATCAGCTCAGTGGCTGTGTCGAACAATCTGTCTCTTGTTACTTGCTGGCTCTCTTCTCGACCTAGTCTCTTTTTAATCACGCCCTCGGCTCCTTTGGCCAAACAAAATATCTACGTGTAACTGGATGCAACGAATCGACGCCTCACTGTACGGAACCCGTTCTCGCCATCATATCTTATACGCGCCTTGTTCAATCATTTACATTTTAACTTTCAAAAACCGCCATGTATGTGCCATGTAGTTGGAGCAACCGGCAGGGCACGCTAGATGAGCCGGTGGCCACAGTTTTTGCCGGTGTACAGGCGAATTGAAATTTTCGTTTGCCCCCACTCGATAAGTCCCTGACGTGGTGTCGGGCGACTCAAACCGGATATTTTTCTGTCCGACACCCCACGCTGGAACGTGAAAAAACGGGCATGAAGCCCGGTTCAGAGCGATCAGCTCATCAATCCGACGAAATACCACTTGATTTTCAGATACCGGATGGTTTTTACTTGCGCCGTTGGTGGAGCCCAACGCCTGATCAGGGCATCGAGTCAGTGACACGGGTCTCGATGCGATGGCAGGTCACCTCACAGGAGCAGGATTTTAATGGAATATGCCTTCGTTACAGGCGCTACTGGCCTGCTCGGGAATAATGTCGTTCGTGCGCTACTAAAACGAAACATCAAAGTAAAAGCGCTGGTTCGTTCTGTAGAGAAAGCCCGAAAACAGTTCGGCAACCTGCCCGTGGAGTTGGTCGAAGGCGACATGCTCAATGTCGATGCTTTCGCCCATGCCCTGCAAGGGTGTGATGCCCTGTTTCATACGGCCGCCTATTTCCGCGACAGTTACAAAGGCGGGAAACATTGGCAAAAACTGTATGACACCAATGTGACCGGCACCGAGCGCTTGTTGCAAGCCGCTTATGACGCCGGTATCCGTCGTGCAGTCCACACCTCTTCCATTGCCGTGTTGAAGGGCAATCGGGATCAAGTGATCGATGAAACCATGTCTCGCAGTGAGTTGGAGGCTGACGATTACTACTTGAGCAAAATATTGTCCGAACAGAAGGTCCAGCAATTCCTGGCGCAGCACCCGGACATGTTTATCGCCATGGTCCTGCCAGGGTGGATGTTCGGCCCCGGCGATATCGGCCCTACTTCGTCAGGACAGTTCCTGCTCGACTTTGTCGGACAAAAATTGCCCGGCGTACTCCCCGGAAGCTTTTCCGTTGTCGATGCCCGGGACGTCGCCGAGCATCAAATCGCGGCCATCAGTCGCGGCAGGTCCGGAGAACGTTACCTGGCCGCCGGCAATCACATGGACATGAAGAGCATTTTCCAGGCGCTGTCCAGCGTCAGTGGCATAAAAGCCCCAGAGCGAAAAGTGCCTCTGTTCATGCTGCGAATCATCGCGCTTATCTATGAAGGTTACTACCGGATCACCAAAAAACCGGTGCTCATCAGTACCTCCACGGTCAAGCTCATGGAGCAAGAACAAGGCCGTACTCATTTCAGCCATAACAAAAGCTCACGGGAGTTGGAGTGCAAGTTCCGCCCTGTTGCTGAAACCCTGACCGATACCCTGGATTGGTATCGGAATAACAACTACACAGATGCTTAATTGAAACAATTCATATATAGCCTACCTCTGTAGTACTTTTTTTGACTAGCCATACACCCAAGGATTGAGAGAGGTTGGTAAATGAAAAGCCTTTCATATAAAGAAGGTTTTCTGCATCGCTTTGTCGGTTTTTCGGAATCGTTCCCCGAGCAAGTTGCTATTCGGCATCTGGACACGGAAGAAGATACCGTTACTTACCGAGAGTTGCACATCAAGGCTGAACAATGCAATGGCGCTCTTACAGCGCTTGGTGTATTGCCTGGCGACAAAGTAGCGCTGGTGCTGCCCAATGGGGTGGCATTCATCGCTTACTACTTGGCGATCATCGGGCGAGGCGCCATTCCGGTCATCCTCAACTACAAGTTGACCCCCTTCGAAATGGCCAATGTCGTCAGCCTCGCCAGGCCGACGCTCGTGGTCACGACCGAAGCGCTATGGGTGCAACACAGTGAGGTATTCCAGGCTGACAACGGTGTCAGGCACTCCCTGGTGCTGGACGGTGGGAGCGAACCGTCATCGCCCCTGCCCGCCAACGCAACGGCCCTCTCTCAACTGCCTTGCCAGATCGAACCCTTGTTGTTGCCCGAGGGCAATCCGATCGTCTCGGTACAATTCACCTATCGTGGCATCGGTAGACCCCTGGCGGTTTCTCACCGTTATCTGGACCTGACGCAATCGAGCGACGGGCTGCATGAGCACTTTCATCTGCAAGGCGTCGGATCCGTTCATCTGGTGACGCTGCCGTTGTATGCCATCTTCGGCCTCTCCGTGATGATGGTGTTTCCTTTGAGCATTGGCGCCACCCTGCTGATGACCAACACCCTGCTCAATCGAGACCTCGCCGAAGTGCTGTCCGAGCATCAGGTCACCTTCGCCTGCCTGGTGCCCGACGTCATTCGCTACTTCAATACACGCCTGGCCAAGCGCAAAGGCGCGCTGTTGCCGCTGCACCCGCAGCTGATGATTTACTCGGGCGGCAGCCACCTGCCGGCCGATGAAGCCGAGAAGCTGGGGAAACTGCTGGGGTGCAATCCGGTGCTGCAAGGCTATGGGTTGACCGAAAGCATGCCGGTGATCGTCCAGAGCTCGATTGGCACGGTCCACCGTGGCGCCATGGGCCAACCGATCAGCGGTGTGGAGCTGCGAGTCGTCGATGCCCAGGGCCAGGACGTGGCGCCTGGGCGCATCGGCGAATTGCTGATACGCGGCTCGATGGTGATCGACGGCTATAACGATGCCGAGGACACCAATGCGCGGTTCTTCCGCGATGGCTGGTTCCATAGCGGTGACCTGGTCTGGCGGGACGACGACGGGCATGTGTTTTTCTATTGCCAACGCCTGCGAATCTCGAAGATCAAGGCGCAGATGGTCGACCTGGTGGAAATCGAATCCGTCGCGCTCAAGCACCCTGACGTGCTGCGTGCCAAGGCCTATATCGTCCCGGACCACAAGGAAGTCAACGTGCTGCACCTGTGCGTCGAAGGGACCGGCGAGCTGACCCAGAACGCGCTGTCCACCCTGCTTTCGCGCGACCTATCGGGCTTCAAGCTGCCCAAGACCATCGAGATTATTTCTCTCAAGGAAGAGGCACATGCACGCTAACAGCACACAACCGGTCCTGGCCGTTTTCGACTTCGACGGCACATTGACCGACCGGCACACGTTCTGGCGCTACATGCGCTATATCGTGGGCACCCGCTCGTTCTGGCTGCGGATCATTCCCCTGCTGCCCAAGATGCTCAGCGTGATCGTCGGCATCACCCCGCTGATGCAAGCACGGCTGGCCTTCATTGCCTGTTACCTGGGCGGCCTGTCGGTGGAGCAAGAGCGCGAGCATGCCAAGTATTTCATCAGCGAGCTGCTGCCGCTCTGGCTCAGGCCCGAGGCGATGCGGCGGCTGCAATGGCATCAGTCCATGGGGCACGTCACCGCGCTGGTGAGCAATTCGCCGGAAAACTACCTGATCCCCTGGGGCCAGGCGGCGGGTTTTGACTATGTGTGCGGCACCCGCCTGGCCACGGCAAAGAACAAGCTGACCGGCGGAATATCCGGTACCAACTGTGTAGAGCGAGAGAAAGTCACGCGGCTCAAGGGCTGCTTGAGCAACCTTGATGATTTTTACATTTATGCCTACGGCGATTCATCAGGCGACGATGCCCTGCTCGGCATTGCCAACTCTCCCTTCTACAGAAACTGGTACTGATCGATGAACACTCTGAGCACGTTGGCCCCCAAGCATTTCAAGCGACCTGGCAGCGCCCCGACCGTGATGATCGTCGGTGCCGGTCCTGTTGGCCTGTCCCTGGCAATCCTGTTGAAGAAATGGGGCGTGTCGTTCCGCATCATTGAAAGGAACGCCGGCCCCTCGACGGCGACCAAGGCGATGGCCATCCATTCCCGGACCCTGGAAATCTTTCGGGACCTGGGCGTTGCCGAGCAAGCCATCAGCGACGGCTTCACGATCAACCAGTTTTCGGTGCAGTCCAATGCCAAGCGGGTACTGAACTACAACTTCTCCTACCTGGATGCGCCCTATCCCCTGCTCCTGAGCCTGCCACAGCCGCAAACGGAGAAAATTCTCCTGGAGCGGCTCAAGGCGCTGGGTGCCGAGGTGGAGTGGAACACCGAACTGGTGGACATCGAAAACCTGCCGGGTTCGGTGAGCATGACGCTCAAGCATGCCGACGGCACCGACGAACACTTCACCAGTCGTTGGGTGGCCGCGTGCGACGGTGCTCGCAGCAACATCAGAAAACGCCTGGACATGACCTTCGAAGGCTCGTCCTACGACCGCTTCTTCATGCTCGCCGATGCCGATATCGAGTGGTCCGGAAGCAAGGATGAGGGCGCGTTCTTCCTGGGTGCGCAGGACGGTTATGTGGCCGTTGCACCGATCAGTGCTCAATCGCGTTATCGGCTGTTCATCGAAATGCCCTACAACCTGCCGCCAGAAGGCGAGCGCCCATCCTTGAGCCTGGAGAACTTCCAGCGCTTGTGCGAAGGGCGTGGGCAAAAGATGACGCTGTCCAACATTTCATCGACCACCATCGCCTCTTTCCAGCATCGCCGCGTGCAATCGATGCAGCAAGGCTCCGTGTTTCTGCTAGGGGACGCGGCGCATATCGGCAGCCCCATCGGTGGGCAATGGATGAACCTGGGGGTTTCCGAGGCCTACAACCTGGCCTGGAAAATGGCCTATGTCGATCAGGGCCTGGCGAATCCGTCCTTGCTCGACAGCTACAACGAAGAGCGCTACCCGGTTGCCCTGGAAGTCGAGAACACCGCCCACCGGCTGACGGGGCTGATTACAGTCCAGCGTCGCGCCCTGGTGTGGCTGCGCGACAACGTCCTGCCGCTGTTGAGCAACCGTAAAAAGGCCCAGCGCAAACTGCCGTCGATGATTTCCGGTCATCAATATCACTATGAGAAAAGTGACTACATTCAAGAATCGCTGACGAAGAAGCAGCGCAAGAACTGGAGCAAGAAAGGGAAAAAACCCGAGTTCCAGACCGCACCGCCTCGCGCCGGGCAACTGGCGCCCGATGTCGAACTGTGGCAACTGCAAGGGATGCCAACAAAACGCTTGATCGACTTGTTCCACGGGACATTCACGCTGTTGATTTTCAGCGCGGCCGATCAGTTTTCGCCGTTGTTGCCAGGCTACTACACGCTGGCCAAGTCGGTGGAAAAGGACTACCCAGGCATCAAGGCCTACTGCGTGATCGACGCCCTGAGCGGCGCCGGCCTGCCAGCTTGGCACTCGACGTTGCTGGACCCCGATTGGCGGCTGCATAAGCGCTACCACGCCAAGGAAGGCACGATGATGCTGATTCGTCCTGACGGCTATATCGCTTTCCTCGGCGCCGATGCAATAACGCTGATGACATACCTGAACGTAAGGTCCGGGTTGCTCAAAGGCGCCAGAACAACAATATCTTGCGAGACCGAAGCAGTGGAACTCCAACTTTAAGTCGCTCCATGGCTACTGCCAGTTTGATTAATTGATATAAACAAGGCCCCGCCCTGGGCCATGATTTTTGATCTTTCTTACTTAAAGAAATATCGACCGACTTGGTTAGGAGAATCTTATGCGCTTGCAACTTAACGATGTTGTGCAGGAATTCATCGTGTCCAATGGGAAAATAGCCCATAGCTATTTCTCTCTTTCCGAAAAGATCATTGATTCACTGTGCGAATCCAATATCGCCAAAGAATCGATATTACTGCGTCTATTGGAACAGGCCGAAACGGTCACTGCGCATTATTTCAATGCTCATCAACAAGTCCTTGAAGGCGTTTATGCCAATGGGACCGAAGCTGCCGTCAACAAGAGTGTTCCCGTGCTGGAGCCGGTTCATTCGAACCCGACCATACTGGCGCCGACGCCTGTCGTCGAAGCCGCCGCAGCCGTCGAAGAGACAAATGCACTCAGCTACGGGCAATGGTTGCGTGCGGAAATCAGCACGGTCACCGGCTTCCAGGCACAACAGATCGACTTCGATCAGAGCTTCGAGAGCCTGGGGATCGATTCGCTGGGGCTGGTGGATATTTTCGAATCCCTGGCCCAGCACTTCCCGGAAAAGAAAGACCTGACCTCGCAGCTCTTCGACGCCCCTACCCCAACCGCTTTGCTGGCGCGGCTTGAAGCCGATCCGCAGGCGCCAGCGGTGGACGTCCAAGCGTGGGTATTCGAGCAATTGGCGACCATCACCGGCTTTACGGTCGAGCAGATCGACCCGACACAAAGCTATGAAAGCCTGGGCCTGGATTCGCTGGTGCAACTGGACTTCCTGGAGTCGGTAGTCGCCATGTGGCCTCAGCTCAAGGCCCACAGTTCCGAACTGGCCAACGCCAAGTTCCCGCAGGCAACCATCGCCCTGATTCAAGCCGCCCTGGCCGATCCCCAGCCGCAGGCGGTGCCTGGCGACGAGCCTTCACCGGCCACAACGAACACTCAAGGGCAGGAAGAAAACCTGCTGCTCAACGCCCTGTCTCCGTTGATCCCGGACACCGCGCAGTCGATCGACATCCAGACGCCGTTCGCCCAACTGGGTCTCAACGGCTTTGCCCGAGAAGCGCTCTGCCAATCCATGGCGCAACAGTGCTCTGCCAGCGAGTTTGCCGGTGAAGCGCTGATGTCCCGTCGCACGCCGCAAGATGCCCTGTCGTTGCTCGCCAGGCTGAGCTGACCGGTAACGAGCGAAAGGAATGGAATCCGGGTGATCGAACAGGTCACCCAGCTTTTTTGGCGATCAGGGAGACAGGGTATGAGTGGCGCAGTAACAACAACGGGCGATTTTTGCTTCAGCGCGATGGCGGGCGAGTTTCCGGGGGCGTCGTCCACGGATGCGCTTTGGCAGTTGCTCTCGCAAGGGCAGATCGCACCGATCGAATCCATGCCGGCACGCTGGGAACTGGACAAGGCGTCGATCTATTCAAGCACGACCGGGGAAAAGGATCGCATCTACCTGGACAGCGCTTTTTGCCTGACCGACGACGCCTCGACCCCATCACGGCACGAAGGGCGACAGGTCGCCATCGGCAAGAAAGTGCTCCAGGCGCTGCTCACCCAACTCGCTGGACAAGGCTCGGCGCTGAACAGGGAGCGCACCGCGCTGGTGGTCGCGACCTCCTGGAGTGACGAGAGCTATTTCGTCACCGGCATGTCCGGAAAAACCGACGCACCGGCGGGCTTTACACCGGGCGAACAAGTCGCGGAACTGGCGGCGGCCTTTGCCTTGGGCGGGCCGGCGTTATCGGTAGACACCGCGTGCAGCTCGTTCCCCTATGCCCTGGATATGGCCCAGGCGCTGGTCAACAGTGGCCAGGCGGACAACGCGATTGTCATGGCCCTCAACACCGTGCTGCCACCCGCGCTGTTCCTGGGTTTCTCGCAATTGACGGCCTTTTCCGCCCGCGCGCGGATGGAAGCGTTCGGCCAGGACGCCGACGGCATTGTGCCAGGCGAATGTGCGGTGGCCTTTCTGGTCGAACCGGTGGCCCAGGCCCTGACGGCGCAGCGCCGTCCCCTGGGCGTGCTGCGCGCCTTGGGCATGTCCGCCGACGGCGCCGAAGGCTCGGTGTTTGCGCCGGGCAAACAGGCCCAGTACTCAGCCTACCAACGTGCCTATCGCGGCCTTGATCCACGGGACGTGGACTACATCGAGACCCACGGCACCGGTACACCGTTGGGGGACGCAACGGAGCTGGCCTCGCTGAACAGCTTCTTTGCCCCCCATCGTCCGGACGGCAAGAAAATCACCATCGGTTCGATCAAGTCGGTCATCGGTCATCCCCTGGCCGCTGCCGGCGGTGCTTCGCTCGCCAAGGCGTTGATGATACTGCGCCATAAAGGCATTCCACCGCAGCCCGGTTACCGCCCCAGCACGAAGGTCGACGAGACCTGCCTGCGACTCGCCACCCAACAGTTACACCCGCTGGAGGAGCGTCAGTCTGCAATCCGCATTGGCATCTCCAGCTTTGGTTTCGGCGGCGCCAACGCGCACCTGGTGGTGGACGAATACATTCCCGCCGACCGCCCTGCCACGCCCCCGGCGAGCGCCAGTGGCGTGGTAATGCTCGACCTTGCCATTGTCGAGGCCGAAGCAGCGCTGGGCAGCCACCGTTCCTTGCAGTCATTCCAGCAGCAACTCGATCAACCCGCCGCGCCCTCGGTCATGTTCCCCTATGGGCGCTTCGTTGATTACACCCCGGCGCCCGGTCAACCGTTGCTGGGCAAATTCCTCGCGCAAGACCACGTCATCGATATCGATGGCTTTGGCATGGGTCCCAAGCCATTGGCTCATGTCGACCCGTTCAAGCTGTTGATCACCGATCGCGTCAATCATCTGCTGCGACGTTTGCCAGGCGTGGCCGGTTCGCCCGGCACAGCGATGGTCATGTGCTGCAACATGGGTGGCGAGCGCTTCAGCAATGCCTACAGCAGCGCCCACACCTTCTACTCCCGGGCGCAAGGTGCGGCACCGGGCGTCGAGGTGACGGACGTGGCAACCATGCTGCCGAACATGTTGTCCGGCTACCCGGCGCAGATTTTTGACTTCAAGGGTTTCCATCAGACCCTGGTCGGCACGGCGGGACTGTTCTGGCAAACCTTGCTGGCCTCGCCGCAATGGTTCAACGACGGCATCACCACGCTGCTGCTCGGCGCAGGGCGTTTTGTCAGCGGTGAAATCGAGGTCGAGCGCGCCCGGAGCAGCACGATCACGCAAGGTGAAGGACTGGGGCTGATCGCGCTGCGTCGCTATCAACCGGATGCCGCAGACAAACCCTTGCTGGTGATCCGCGCGGCGGTCCTCGCCCACGCTGCCGACTCGTTGGAAGAGGCTTGCCAACGGCTGGGCAAAGCGCCGAGCGACTATGCAGACGTTGAGGTCTGTCAGTTGCAGCCTGCTGCGACACCTGCCAGTGGATCACTGCAGGAGATGACCGGTTTCCTGGCTGAAGCCAGTGGCATCGAGACCCTGTTGGCGGTGATGTTGAAGGGCGCGACCCATTCCGTGATCGAGGTACGCGACGCCGGCAAGACGGTGATGTGGCTGTTTACCGAAAAGCTTCGCCAATGGAGCCCGACGGCGGCCGAGGCCAGCTCGCCCATCAAGCATCCCTTCATGTTGCGCTTTGCCCATTCGTCATCCCACGAACTGCAGCAGGTCATCACGCCTGCCCGACCTGTCAGCCTGGTCCGCGAACCGCAGAACGATGGCGTCGACGTGCAGCAACTCAGCGACTTGCTCACCAGTACCCTGCTCTCCGGGCTGCGGGTGCGGGTTCGCGCCATGGAAGGCCTGTTCGCCCTGCACCGTGGCGACACAACCCAGCGTCCGACGCACTGGCAGCGCAGCGCGAAACATATCGTGATCGCCAACGCCCAGCGCAGCCCACAGTCGCTGCACGCCCAGCTGGTGGTGGATGAAGCGCACCCGTACTTCTTCGATCATCCCCTGGATCACGTCCCGGGCATTTTGCTGCTCGAGGGTGTGCTGCAACTGATCGAACTGGCCATGCCGCCTCTGAGCGGACGAGTCGCCTACATCAAGAGCCTGACGATCAAGTTCCAGCAATACGTGCAGAAGCAGGGCGTGATCGATCTGCATGTCGAGCAAGGCCAGGATCCCCAGGTGTTCAATGCCAAGGTCATGCAAGATGGAAAAGTGATGTGCACCTGCGTCTTGGGGATGGGCTACAGCTCGGCGTTCGAGACATTGCCAGCCAGCGAATTCACCGCCACGCCCTGCCGTAACAAGGCCCTGTTGCACAAGGCCAGGGAGGAGAACGTCATCGTCAGTGAGATGAGCAGCGTCGCCCAGGGCCTGAGCGTGGACACGTTGAAACTGCCGCCGGAACACTTCTTCCACGCAGGTGATCCCGAGCACTATTCGATGGTGTATTTCCTCGAAGTCGCTCGCCAGTGCTACATGCAGATCGCCCACAGCCATCTGCGGATTCCACTCAATACCCCGATGAATCTGCTGGCCTTGAGCTTCACCCTGGATCGCCCCATCCCCAGGAACAGCCCGCTGTCATTGGCGCCGCAAGCCGGCTTTGATGCGGCGCTCCAGGCATTCAAGACCAACCGCATCTATATCGACCTGTTCAACCGGGGCGAAAAAATCGGTCAAGCGAGCATTACCGCTCAGGTGCTGAGTCAATCCGCACCGGCGGCCTGAGCATTGAATGGATCTGCCCTCCAGCATGACCGTGTCCCCCACAACCAAGGTGTCGCCGTGAACGATGTCAAAGTGCAAGTCATAGTCAAATCGCCTCCTTCTGAAATCTGGAAGATCTGGAGCAATTTTGCAGAAGCGCCGTTATGGGATACCGACGTCCGCAAGTGTCAACTCGACGGCCCGTTCCAGGTGGGGACGCGCGGCAAATGTGTGCTCAAGAATGGCTTGAACATGCCACTGAAACTGGAAGCCGTGAGCCTGCACGAAAGCTATCGCAACAGCGCACGGCTGCTGTGGATCGACCTCGAATTCGATCACCAGATGCGCAGGATTTCTCCCGATGAAACCCATGTCATCCATAGCGCGAAGATTTCCGGGCCGTTGAGTTTTCTGTATCGCGGACTGCTGCGCAAAGCGTTGACCGCAGCGATGACCACGGCACTGGACAACCTGTGCACGCTGGCTGAACAACGGGCCATCGGCGCCCCAGGACACGAGAAAACCGCGACGCCTTTGCACCTCGTGTGAATGCCTCCCGGAAGCACGCGTGCAGAACGCGCCTTCCCGGACTCGCTTTGCTTACTTATCGATAACAGCACATTTCGGATCTAGCATGAACGTACAGAAAAACACCCAGTATCTGCTCATGGCAATCGTTGGCCTGGGGGCTATTGCCCCAGCATCGAGTTTCGCCGACAACCTCGGCCCCTATGTCAGTGCCATGGGTGGCGTGAACTGGGTCTCTAATCAGGACCTGACCCAGAACAACAACGAATTCGTCGAGATGGAATACAATCAACCGCTGCACTCGGGCTACGCCACCGGGCTGGCACTGGGCTGGCGGTTCCCGGTCGGGCTGCGGCCCGAGGTCGAGCTGAGCTACCGCCGCAACACCATGGACCAGTTCAATAACCGGATCTACGAGGGCGGCACCAGCATTGAGGGCAAAGGCGAACAGGAAGCCACCAGCCTCATGGCCAACCTCTGGTATGACATCTCGAACCTGCCGGCCCCCTTGAGCCGCTTCACACCTTATGTCGGCGGTGGCCTGGGCTACGCCGTGATGACCATCACAGGCCTGGAAGCGGGCGGCGTCGAGTTCGGCGGCACCCATCGCGACACCGTCACGGCCTGGCAACTCGGCGCCGGCGTCGCTTACGAGCTGAACGAGCATTGGTCCATGTCCCTGGATTATCGCTACTTCAAGACCGGCGAAGCGAACTTCGGCAAGATCCAGGGCCTGCCCCCGGCTGATGTGGAAACCGAATACAATGCCCAGTCCTTGATGGTCGGTTTGCGGTACTGGATGTAAGCGCTGGACGGATCGGCGCCTGGCCTTGGGCAGGCGCCGATCTGCAAGGTGGCGCAGCGAACGGGGACATAGGCCTGCTGTTCGAAATAACCGCTGGTCGGGATGTCCCCCATCGAAGAAGCCCTACAAACTTCGTGGTCTAGTATCAACTCAGGTTCGGCGGGGGATTCCCAATGTCGTTGGCTGAAGAACGCAAACCTGAACGCCGCAAGGAAACCCGGCTGTTCCTTTTCCTTGTCATCTGCCTCTTTCCGTTACTGTCGGTCGCCATCGTCGGCGGCTACGGTTTCCTCGTCTGGTTTTTCCAAATGCTGTACGGCCCACCCGGTCCTCCCAACTAGCGGATGGCGTTTTCTTGAAGGCTATTGGAGCCCGCTCATGGACGAAGCCCTGCATATTGCCAGTCTCATCGTACTTGCCCGACCGGAGTTGTTCGACGCGGTCAAGGCCAACCTGCGGCTGTTGGATGGCCTGGAACTGCATCATGAAAGCGCCGCCGGAAAACTCGTGGTGGTGCTCGAAGCCCGACACGAAGACCAGATCCTTCAACGCATCGAACAGATCAACCAACTGCCGGGCGTACTCAATGCCGCGTTGATCTACCACGAACTCCTCGAACCCGATGGAGAGACCGAATGAGCCTGACCCGCCGAGCATTCGTCAAGGCACAGGCCGCTGCCATTGCGGCCGCCGCTGCCGGCCTTCCGATCGTGACATCCGCCAGCAACCTGGTGACCGAAGCCGACATGGTCACCCTGGATTGGAACAAGGCCCCGTGTCGCTTCTGCGGCACCGGTTGCAGTGTGATGGTCGCGACCCGGGACAACCGCGTGGTCGCCACCCATGGCGACGTCAAGGCCGAGGTCAATCGAGGGCTGAACTGCGTCAAAGGCTATTTTCTTTCCAAGATCATGTATGGCGTCGACCGCCTGACCCAACCGCTGTTGCGCATGAAGAACGGCCAGTACGACAAGCAAGGGGAATTCCAGCCAGTCAGTTGGGAACAAGCCTTCGACATCATGGAGCTGAAGTTCAAGCAGGCCTTGAAGGATAAAGGGCCCCAGTCAGTGGGCATGTTCGGTTCCGGGCAATGGACGGTCTGGGAAGGCTACGCCGCCAACAAACTGATGAAGGCCGGTTTTCGCACCAACAACATCGACCCCAACGCCCGCCATTGCATGGCGTCGGCGGTGATGGGCTTCATGCGCACATTTGGCATGGATGAGCCAATGGGCTGCTATGACGACATCGAAGCCACCGATGCCTTCGTGCTCTGGGGTTCGAACATGGCCGAGATGCACCCGGTGCTCTGGAGCCGCGTCACCGACCGCCGCTTGAGCCAGTCCCATGTGAAAGTGGCGGTGCTGTCTACCTTCGAACATCGCAGCTTCGAGCTTGCCGACATCCCCATGGTGTTCAAGCCGCAAACCGACCTGATGATCCTCAACTACATCGCCAACCACATCATCGAAAGCGGCGCGGTCAACCAGGACTTCATCAGCAAGCATACCCGGTTCGCCAAGGGGGCCGACGACATCGGATACGGCCTGCGCCCGGAGGATCCACGGGAGAAGAAAGCCGCCAATGCCACCAAGGCCAACACCTGGACGGACATCTCTTTTGAACAGTACGCCGCGTTCGTCAAAACCTACACACTGGAGCGAACCGCCAAGGAGACCGGGGTGCCCGCTGAACGGCTGAAAAGCCTCGCCGAGCTGTACGCCGATCCCAAACGCAAGATCGTCTCGTTCTGGACCATGGGCTTCAACCAGCACACCCGTGGCGTCTGGGCCAACAACCTGATCTACAACATCCACCTGCTCACCGGCAAGATCAGCGAACCGGGCAACAGTCCCTTCTCGTTGACCGGCCAGCCATCGGCCTGTGGTACCGCGCGGGAAGTCGGGACCTTCTCCCATCGGCTGCCGGCCGACCTGGTGGTGACCAATCCCAAGCACCGCGCCACCGCCGAAAAAATCTGGAAGCTGCCCGCCGGCACCATCCAGGAAAAGCCCGGCTTCCATGCGGTCGAACAGAGCCGCATGCTCAAGGACGGCGTGCTCAACGTCTGCTGGACCCAGGCCAGCAACAACATGCAGGCCGGGCCGAACATCATGCAGGAAGTCCTGCCGGGTTGGCGCAATCCGAACAACTTCATGATCGTCTCCGATGTCTATCCGACCGTTTCCGCCCAGGCCGCCGACCTGATCCTGCCCAGCGCCATGTGGGTGGAAAAGGAAGGCGCCTTTGGCAACGCCGAACGCCGGACGCAATTCTGGCACCAGTTGGTGAGTGCACCGGGAGACGCCAAGTCAGACCTGTGGCAGTTGATGGAGTTTTCCAAACGCTTCACCACCGATGAAACCTGGCCCGCCGAGTTACTGGCCAAGGCCCCTGAGCTCAAGGGCAAGACTCTCTTCGAGGTGCTGTTCAAGAATGGTCAGGTCGACCAGTTCCCCGTCGACCAGATGGAAGCCGGCTACAAGAACGATGAAGCCAAGGCCTTTGGTTTCTATCCGCAAAAAGGTCTGTTCGAAGAGTACGCCCAGTTTGGTCGCGGCCACGGGCATGACCTTGCCACGTTCGACCGTTACCACAGCGAACGCGGCCTGCGCTGGCCGGTGGTCGAGGGCAAGGAAACCCGTTGGCGTTACCGCGAGGGACTGGACCCGTACGTGGAGAAAGGCAGCGAGGTGCAGTTCTACGGTTATCCGGACAAGAAGGCGATCATCTTCGCCCTCCCCTACGAGCCACCCGCCGAATCCCCGGACGCCGAATACCCATTCTGGCTGTCCACCGGCCGCGTCCTCGAACATTGGCACACGGGCACCATGACCCAGCGCGTCGAAGAGCTGTACAAAGCCGTGCCAGACGCGCTGGTCTACATGCACCCCGATGATGCCAAGGCCTTGAAGGCGCGGCGCGGCAGCGAGGTGAAGCTGATCAGCCGACGCGGTGAAATCCGTGCGCGCATTGAGACTCGCGGGCGCAACAAGCCACCTCAGGGGTTGGTCTTCGTACCGTTCTTCGATGCCAACAAGCTGATCAACAAGGTCACGCTCGATGCCACCGACCCGATCTCCAAGCAGACCGACTATAAAAAATGCGCGATACGCATCGAGCTGGTCAGCGTGGCCTGAGGAGAACCGTGATGTTTTTTCGAATCCTGCCGTTGCTCCTGCTCGCTGTGATCGGTGTGACGATCGCCGCTGAAATCGACTACCCGCTCGATGCGCCAGCGCCGGACGGGCGCCGTCCCGGCGGCACTCTGACCCAAAGCATGCCTGCCCCACCCATTGCCGAAGAGGAAAACAAGGACCTCAAGCGCGAGCGCAACTACCCGGACCAGCCGCCAACCATTCCGCACACCATCCGCGGCTATCAGATCGACAAGAACGGCAACAAATGCCTGTCCTGCCACAGCCGCGCCAACAGCGCGCGGACCCAGGCGACGATGATCAGCATCACCCACTACATGGACCGTGACGGCCAGGCACTGGCAGCCGTGGCACCGCGTCGGTACTTCTGCAACCAGTGCCACGTGCCGCAGGCCGACGTAAAACCACTGGTGGAAAACAACTTCCAGACCATCGACAAAATCCTGCAAGACGACGCAAACGCCGCGCAAAAGCCTTGAGGAGGCAACATGAAAGCACTGTTCGCCCTGCTCAAGGACTATTGGGGTGTCCTGCGTCGTCCGAGCATGTACTACAGCCTGGGTTTCCTGACGCTTGGCGGTTTTATCGCCGGGATCGTTTTCTGGGGCGGCTTCAACACCGCGCTGGAGGCCACCAACACCGAGACGTTCTGCGTCTCCTGCCATGAAATGCGCGACAACGTTTTCGTCGAGCTCAAGGACACGATTCACTACACCAACCGCTCCGGCGTACGCGCCAGCTGCCCGGACTGCCACGTGCCGCACGAATGGACCCATAAAATCGCGCGCAAGATGCAGGCGTCAAAGGAGGTCTGGGGCAAGATTTTCGGCACCATCGATACACGCGACAAATTCCTCGCCCTGCGCCGCGAACTGGCCGAACACGAGTGGGCCCGGCTCAAGGCCAACGACTCTCGCGAATGCCGCAACTGCCACAACTTCGAATTCATGGATTTCACCCGCCAGGGCAAGCGTGCCGCGTCCATGCACTCGACGTCATTGGCCAACGGCGAAGCCACCTGTATCGACTGCCACAAAGGCATCGCTCACAAGTTGCCTGACATGAGTGGTGTGAAGGGTTGGTAGGCGGTTGCCATAAGCTGCGCAAGCTGCGGGAACAGCAGACGTGCGTCTGCCACGATAATCCGGCAAATCCTCTGACCCGAACGCGTCGTTCATCGCGCCTCATACTGCATCTTGACGACTTCAGTGATTCGCTGCGCAACGCCATTGGCCGGCGGCGTGACTGATCGGATCGACTGGCCACGGTAAGGCCCCTCCGCGGGAAACCAATTCTGCACAACGACCACGTTTTTCGGCTGCGTGGCGGAAGCCGAGTCCGTAGAGATTTCATTGGTGAACTTGCAGGTATCAAACGTACCGAGGGCCGTCTTGATCGTTTCACGCCCGTTATAAGTCAGCTTCTCCACGACATCGAACTCGATGGTTGCCCCGGCGCTCACGGTTTTGTTTATGTAGCTGACGAATTCGCGTCCTGCCTGACGCTTTTTGCGGCGGCCGCGGGCGAGCATTCCGTGTATGTCCAGGCGTTGAAGGATGGGGTGAGTGTCGACTCAAGAACACTGGAATTACTTAAGGAGCAAGAGAGACAAAATGTCTAATTACGAAACATGGACGTTGGTGGTACAGGTGGCCGTGGCCTTGGTGGCCCTGCTGTCGATGTACCTGGTTGTTCGCCAGGTGGTCATCCTGACGGCGAGCCGGATCCAGGGAGGTGATTCACCTTCACGGCGATCTGGCCAGCGCCCGTTGCTTCCAGTGCAACCGTCCCTACCTGGGCGCATTGTCCATGGATGTCGGGCCCGAATGCGACAACCTGGAACCCCCGCGTTGCCCGCACTGCAACGGCCTGATCCGCCCCAATGTGGTCTGGTTCGGCGAGGGGATGCCGGAACAGGAACTGGCCCAGGCCTTCAGCGCTGCCCGCGACTGCGACGTCATGCTCTCCATTGGCACCTCTGGAAACGTCTACTCGGCGGCACGGATTCCGACCTTGGCAACCGAGCTTGGTGCCTGGATGGTGCATATCAATATCGAACCCATGGGGACCGCTTCCGATAAAACGCTGGTGGGCGATGCGACCCACTGGTTGCCGAGGCTGGTCGACGCGTTGGACTGATGCTCCATGCAAGACTCGCCCATGCCCCCTCAAAGATTTCCACGAATACGCCGATACATGCCTGATAAACTGACCGGCTCGCAGATAGCCCCTTGCGACGCATCGATTAAGGAGATCCAACGGACATGATTGTCGGCATTGACCTGGGCACCACCCATAGCCTGATCGCAGCATGGCGCGACGGCGCGGCGCAACTGGTGCCCAACGCATTGGGCGAGTGGCTGACACCGAGCGTGGTGGGCCTGGACGACGAAGGCCGCGTCATGGTCGGCCGCGCGGCGCTGGAGCGCCTACAGACCCATCCCCAGGTCACCGCCTCGCTTTTCAAGCGCTATATGGGCAGCGCCCGCCTCACCACGCTTGGTCATCAACAGTTCCGGGCCGAGGAACTCTCGGCCATGGTATTACGCAGCTTGCGCGAGGATGCCGAGCGGCATTTCGGCGAACCCGTGGAAGAAGCCGTCATCAGCGTCCCCGCCTACTTCAGCGATGCCCAGCGCAAGGCCACGCGAATTGCCGGTGAGCTGGCGGGCTTCAAGGTCGAGCGACTGATCAATGAACCCACCGCAGCCGCACTCGCCTATGGCTTGCACCAGCGCGATAACGCCAGCACCTTCCTGGTTTTCGACCTCGGCGGCGGGACTTTCGACGTGTCCATCCTGGAGCTGTTTGAAGGCATCATGGAAGTGCGCGCCAGCGCCGGCGACAACTACCTGGGCGGGGAAGATTTCGACACGCTGCTACTCCAGGATTTCGTTGCCGCACAGACGGGCAACACCGAGGGGCCACTGGCCCTTGAAGACGCGCAGCTCTACGGTCGGCTGCGCCGTGAAGCCGAACGCGTGCGCAAATCCCTGGGCCAGGAATCAAGCGCAACGTTTGCAGTACGCCAGGGCGAGCGCGAATGGTGTCGCGAATACACCCAGGCCGGTCTGTCCGATCTGTATGCACCCCTGTTCAGCCGCCTTCGAGCCCCTATCGAAACCGCTTTGCGCGATGCCCGTATCCGCGCCAGTGAACTGGACGAAGTGTTGCTGGTGGGCGGCACCACCCGCATGCCCCTGGTGCGTAAATTGGCCGCCAGCCTGTTCGGACGTTTTCCCTCGATCCAGCTCAACCCCGATGAAGCCGTGGCATTGGGCGCCGCCGTGCAGGCAGGGCTGAAAAGCCGCGACGCGGCACTTGAAGAAGTCGTGCTCACCGACGTCTGTCCTTATTCCATGGGCATCGAAATTACGGTCGAGTATGGCGGCAAGCTCGAAAACGGCCATTACCTGCCGATCATCGAACGCAACTGCGTGGTGCCCGTGAGCAAGGTCAAGCGCGTGTTCACACTCCAGGACCAGCAAAAGGTCGTACTGCTGAAGGTCTATCAGGGCGAAAGCCGTCGGATCAGTGAAAACATTCTCCTGGGCGAACTGGAAATTCCGGTGCCGCTTATGCCTGCCGGGGAAGTGGGGATCGACGTACGTTTCACTTACGATACCAACGGCCTCCTGGAAGCCGATGCGCAGATCGTCCAGACGGGAGAACGACGCAACCTGGTGATCGCCAATAACGCCGGCGTGCTGGATAGCGAAGAGATCAGCCAGCGCCTCAAGGCCCTGGAAGCGCTGAAGATCCATCCACGGGACGAACAACCCAATACCTTGCTGATCGCCCGGCTGGAACGCCTTTATCAGGAAAGCCGCGGTGATCTGCGCCAACAGATCGATGAGCTGGCTACCCGTTTCGCCCAGATGCTCGAGACCCAGGAACTGCACGACATCCGCGCGCTCCGGCTGCAGATCAGCGCCCAGCTCGACAGCCTGGAAGAAGGTGTCTGGCGATGACCTGTTGGGTGGTACTCGGGCTACTGGAGGACGCCGATAAGCGCAGCATCAAGCGCCAGTATGCAAGCCTGCTCAAACAGCATCGTCCAGACGAAGATCCCGAAGGGTTCCAGCGCCTGCGAGAGGCCTACGAGCAGGCTTTGGCGTGGGCTGATTGGCAGCAGGAAGTGGCCGTCGACGAAGAACAGCCCGCCCCCATCGAGCTACCCCTCATGGAACTGCCAACCCCGAGGCAGGCACCGATAGGGCCTTCCCCCAGCCAGCGTCTGGCGGCGCAATGCCTGGAGGCGATAGACGCGACCAACCTCGCCAGCCGCCTGACGCAGGCGCGTCTTTATGCCTGCGAGCGTGAATTCGAACACGGCCTGCTGGAGTTTTGCCTGGCGCAGGAAGATACCTACGACCTGGCCGAAGCGGCCATTACCCAGTTGCACTGGCTGACCCCTTGGCAACGCGAGGATCTGCCCAGCGCCGCCACCGAGCAACTGCGCGGCAGGCTCATGGATCTGGCATGGTCTCGCCTGACCGGGGCCTGGCATGATAGCCAACGCTTTCTCGATCTCGCCCGCCTGCTCGACGCCAGTCCTTGGCTACAGAGCCTGGACGCTCGGCAATGGCTGAACCGCTGCCTGGCCATGGCCCTCCTGCAGGCACCGACTTGGTCGGAACAGTTGTTCGACGCTATCTGCGCGCAACAGGGCTGGAAGCAGACCGGCCACCATAGTCCGTGTCCGGAACCCTGGTGGAGTCAACTGCTTGCCCGCAGCCACTGCGCTACGTTCCTTCAGCAGCAGGCTCGCCTCGCCCAGGGTTCCGACAGCAGCGAATCCCAGGCTGCACGCATGCTGTTTGGATCGGCCGATGAAAATGCCCGGATGCACTTGAGCATGAGCTTCAGCGCCGAAGATTGGGCAGCTGGCGAAACGCTGTATCGCAACGTCCAGCTTCGCTACCCCCGCCTACTGGACGAAATGCCTCAGTTGGCCCCGGAACTTTGGCGCCCGCTACGTCGCCAACCGCCGATCCTGGCCGTGCCGCTAGCCCTGCTCGGCGCTTCGGCCTACATGAGCTGGGCCTTGGAGTATCAGCTTGGCGGCGCGTTCTACAGCAGTGTGATCAACATGTTCCTCCGCGCCCTGCTGTTCGGCGTTATCGCCTGGGGGCTCAAGGCATTCTGCAAAACACTGAGCCGCGGTGCCTGGCGCCTCGACCAATCGATCAATGCACGCTACGGCCACTGGTTGAGCTTGCGACGCCCCACCCCGCTGCCGATCCGCGAGAGCCTCTGGGTCGGCTTGCTAGGCATGCTCGTCTACATGGTTGGTGGCACTCTTGCGGCGGGAGCGTATTTCGGCATTCTCGGCGCGTTGGCGGGCTTGAGCCGGTGGGCCACGTCTAAACATCACATTCCTTTCTTTTCTCGATTCTCTGAGCGGGTACCTCGAGGTGTCCTTATCGCATTACGCCTAGGGATGATCATTCCTGTGATCTTGCTGGGCGCCGCCTTCGCCAAAAACAAGCCCCTCGCCGCAAACGAAGGCCTCCAGGCTTGGCCGCAACGAACATGTGCCGCTCCCAAGCAAACTGATTCGCCCTGCCCAACCCAACTGTCCGCAGCTCAGTGGCATACGCTTAAAAACACAGGTCAGTGAACCGTGATCAATACCCGATCCTTCATTTTTGTGGTCCTCGTTTTGGTGACCTTGACCTGGCAAGCCCAGCGTTGGGCCGACCGAACAGATTCACGCAACAGCTACGTCAAGGCTTACGACCACTTGCGTCCGCCAGCTCAAGCGTTGAACTGGGAGTTGGAACATCAGCCGAACCCGCTTCTCGTGGAACAGCTCGACCAAGACCTACGCTTGCAAGCGGGGAGTAGTCAGGCCGCACCCTCGCACGAAGCGTTAGAGCGACCACAATTGCTAATACGCGAGCAACAGTTGGCATCCATCGAAAAACGCCTGGGACATGACCAGCATTGGCACACGCTGCGCTTCATGATCCTGGCACGCCAGACCATCAACGCCCTCGACGCAATGACCGAAGGCGCCCCGCTGACCCCGCAACAACTGCTTGTCATGCATCAAATGCTGGCAACCGTCTGGACAGACGCCGATACCTTCGTGCTGGCCCTGCCCCGTCTACGCTCAGCCAACGACAGCCGCCCCGTGTGGACCCAGATCAACTTGGCCGCCAGGGATTGGATCACCGCCCTGGAGCGTCTGCAGCAGCACTGGGCATCAGGGGCCGACGCCGCTGAACTGAACCAGGACCTCGCTGCAGCACGGGCCGGTTATGACGAGTTGCTGTCGCGCTATAACGCTGCGGTGGAGCATCAGTATTGAGTCGTCGGGATTGTTATTCGAAGGGCCCCCTGCTTTAGAATCGCACCGTCACAAATGGTGTTAGCGCATGCAAAATCCACCTGATTAGAGTGAGCTTATGGTTTCCATCGCTGTTCGGGAAGAAGTTCGAGACCGTCTCCGCCGTGCTGAGAATGAACATGAGGTGAAGGTCCTGCTCGCCGTAGAATCAGGCAGCCGCGCCTGGGGATTCGCGTCCCCTAATAGCGACTATGACGCACGCTTCATCTACGTCAATAAACCTGAGTGGTACCTCTCGGTCGGCCTTGAGGAACAACGTGATGTCATTGAATACCCGATTGTTGATGACATGGACATCAATGGCTGGGATCTGCGCAAGGCCTTGAGGCTTTTCTGGAAGTCAAATCCGGGGTTTGTCGAGTGGGTGCAGTCCACCATCATCTACGAACATTCCGGCTCCTTCCACGAGCGTGCCAAGGCGTTGCTGCCGCAGGTGTACTCGGTTGAAAGCGGTATCTACCATTATCGCAGCATGGCAAAAACCAATTACCGGGGGTACTTGCAGGCCGCTGAAGTACCACTAAAAAAATATTTCTACGTACTGCGGCCGTTGCTATCGGTACGGTGGCTGGAGCGCTTCGATCAACCCGCCCCCATCGAGTTTGACAAGCTGCGCGAAGTCATCGACGGCGAGCCCGAGTTGCACCTTGCCATCGATGACTTGCTTGCAATCAAGCGCGCCTCACCAGAAATGGGGCTTTCGCCTCAGATCATGCCTATTCAGAAATTCATTGAGCGGGAACTGAATAGACTTGAGGAGATCAAGCCGACCCGTAGCGAGCGTAAGGAAGTAGAGCCGTTACTGTCGGAACTGTTTCGCTCGGTACTGAAGGAAACGTGGAGATAACCCAAGTCATTGGCTTCATCGAAAGTCGCTTGGACGGATTTAAAACGTACAAGCGCCCCCTAACACTGTCCTGCGTGAATCAAATTTCCAGATCGAAAGCACAAAGCGGCCTCCACCCTCGATTTCCTCGCTACCCAACAGCGCGTCAGGCACAAACCCGCACCGTTCAAGGACCTTCCTTGAGCCGACGTTGCTCTCATAGACATAAGCCACCAGTTGCGTAAGCTCCCAACGCATCCGTGCCGCCTCGATCAGGTGTTTCAGGGCCTGCGTTGCCAGCCCTTGCCCGCAAACGCGTTGATCAATGCGATAGCCCACTTCGGCGCAACCGTGTGGTGAGTGGATGCTTTTCAGGTTCGCTCGCCCGACGATTCTCCCGCTGGAATCTTCGATCACAAAGGGGGGGTTGCTGCGCAGCCCAGCGGGAGCAAGCTCCCTCGCCACAGAAGCGGCGCCGGTGCTTCCGTTGGGATAGATCGACGGAACAGCCGAGGGGCTTTTGTGGCGAGGGGATTTATCCCCGCTGGGCTGCGCAGCAGCCCCAAAAGGCTGAATGCGGTCTGCCTGAAACATCACAGGGCCTGACTTCAGGGCCGCTTCGCGCCCCAGCGGGGCGGTGCGACGTTTCGCTAAATCCCCTCGCCACAGTGTGTGTCTATGCAGGTAGATGACTCACGCCTCCCCCAAGCCAAACACAACTCCGTGGCGAGGGAGCTTGCTCCCGCTGGGCTGCGCCGCAGCCCCAAAAAGGCTGAATGCGGTCGGCCTGAAACACCACAGTGTCAGGGTTCAGGGCTGCTGCGCAGCCCAGCGGGGATAAATCCCCTCGCCACAAGGTTATTCATTTGACGCGGGCATAAACGAAAAATGCTCCGTACCTTTCGATACGGAGCATTTCTTCAAGACTTCCACGGATTGCCAGGTATTCACGCGACGGTGAGTCTTCTGGTTCAATCGCCTGCAGAATTCAGAGGAATTCTGCAGTTCCTATCGGGGAGTCGGAACGGAACCTGCCTGGCGTCCTTCAGGCGTTTTGGTTCCAGGGACGGTCTCCATGCTCGTCCTTGATGCGCGTCGGCAAGCCCATCACATCCAATGCCTCGAGGAACGCCTCGGCGGGCAGCTCCTCGACGTTGACCATGCGCTGCACGTCCCACTCGCCACGGGCTACCAGCAAGGCTGCGGCCACGGGTGGCACGCCTGCGGTATAGGAAATACCCTGGCTGTCGGTTTCGGCGTAAGCGTCCTCGTGGTCGGCCACGTTGTAGATGAACATCTCGCGCGGCTGGCCATCCTTGACGCCCTTGACCAGGTCACCGATGCAGGTCTTGCCGGTGTAGCCCGGCGCCAGAGAACTCGGATCAGGCAGCACGGCCTTGACCACTTTCAGCGGCACCACTTCCAGGCCTTCGGCGGTCTTGACCGGTTGCTCGGAGAGCAGGCCGAGGTTCTTCAGTACGGTGAACACGTTGATGTAGTGCTCGCCGAAGCTCATCCAGAAACGCACGTTGGGCACGTCGAGGTTCTTCGACAGAGAGTGCACTTCGTCGTGGCCGGTCAGGTACAGGTTCTGCGAGCCTACGACCGGCAGGTCGTCGGTGCGCTTGACCTCGAACATGGTGTTGCTGGTCCACTGGCTGTCCTGCCAGCTCCACACCTGTCCGGTGAACTCACGGAAATTGATTTCCGGGTCGAAATTAGTGGCGAAATATTTGCCATGGGAGCCGGCATTGACGTCGAGAATATCGATCGAATCAATGCGGTCGAAATGTTGTTGCTGCGCCAGTGCCGCATAGGCATTGACCACACCCGGGTCGAAGCCCACGCCGAGAATGGCGGTGATGTTCTTTTCCTGGCACTCCTGGAGGTGGTTCCACTCGTAGTTGCCGTACCAGGGCGGCGTCTCGCAGACCTTGCCCGGTTCTTCGTGGATGGCGGTGTCCAGGTAGGCCACGCCGGTATCGATGCAGGCACGCAGCACCGACATGTTGAGAAAGGCAGAGCCGACGTTGATGACGATCTGCGACTCGGTTTCGCGAATCAGCGACTTGGTCGCTTCGACATCCAGAGCGTTCAGTGCAAAGGCCTTGATGTCGGCGGGTTGCTTGAGGCTACCCTTGGCCTTGACGCTGTCGATGATGGCCTGGCATTTGGAGATGTTGCGCGACGCGATAGCAATACGACCGAGTTCGTCGTTGTGCTGCGCGCACTTGTGGGCCACCACCTTGGCGACACCTCCTGCACCAATGATAAGTACGTTCTTCTTCAATTTCTTCATTTCTCCTTCCGCCAGCTCAAGACAGGCTGGACAGATAGTCGTCGTAAACAAACTCGCGAACCACCTCGACGCTGCCGTCGAGTTGCTTCACTACGATGGACGGCATTTTCAGGCCGTTGAACCAGTTTTTCTTGACCATGGTGTAGCCCGCTGCGTCGATGAACGACAGCCGATCGCCGATGGACAGCGGACGATCGAATTGGTACTCGCCGAAAATGTCTCCGGCCAGGCAGGATTTGCCGCACACCATGTAGGTGTGTTCGCCCTCGCTCGGTGCCAGCTTGGCGTCCAGGCGATAGATCAGCAGATCGAGCATGTGTGCCTCGATGGAACTGTCCACCACGGCCAGGTGCTTGCCGTTGTAGAGCGTGTCGAGCACGGTGACTTCCAGCGATGCACTCTGGGTGATCGCGGCCTCGCCCGGCTCCAGGTAGACCTGCACGCCATATTTTTGCGAGAAGGCCTTGAGCCGTGCGCAGAAGGCGTCCAGGGCGTAGCCCTCGCCGGTGAAGTGAATGCCGCCACCGAGGCTGACCCACTCGACCTTATGCAGCAAGTGACCAAAGCGCTCTTCGATAGTGCCCAGCATCTGGTCGAACAAACCGAAATCGCCGTTCTCGCAGTTGTTGTGGAACATGAAACCGGAGATATGCTCGATGACTTGCTCGATTTTCACTGGATCCCATTCGCCCAGGCGGCTGAAGGGGCGCGCCGGGTCGGCCAGCAGGTAATCGGAGCTGCTCACTTGCGGATTGACCCGCAGGCCACGGACCTTGCCGGCCGCCGCCTCGGTGTAGCGCTGCAACTGGCCGATGGAGTTGAAGATGATCTTGTCGCAGTTGGCGAGCATCTCTTCGATTTCATCGTCAGCCCAGGCCACGCTGTAGGCGTGGGTTTCGCCAGCGAACTTCTGCCGGCCGAGCTTGAGCTCATAGAGCGACGACGACGTGGTGCCGTCCATGTACTGCTGCATCAGGTCGAACACCGACCAGGTGGCGAAGCACTTGAGCGCCAACAAGGCCTTGGCCCCGGACTGCTCACGCACGTAGGCGATCTTCTGCATGTTCGCCAGCAGCTTTTGTTTGTCGATAAGGTAGTACGGGGTTTTGATCATTTTCGAGGCCTCCGGGCAAGGCGAGCCAAAAAAGGATGCGCATTGTGCCTTCACTGACTGCAGATCGAAAGAGCGAAAAGCCCCGTTCACGCAATCACCCTGATCCAGGCCCACGCTTTGCGATAACCGGACATACCGACTGCCCAGGCGATGAAATGCTGGATGATCGGGTAAAGAAGGGGTCGCCGAAGAGGCGTCGATGCTCGAAATCGAGCCATCGCTGATAGACGGCAATGGGCAACAACCGTCCGTGATCAGTGCTGATGCATCAGGCCATGCAGAACGCCGAACCTCAGGCCCGGCTCGGAAGCAATCATCTGCGAGATACCGAAGACCTTGAATGCCGCCAGCATGATCGCCAGGCCACCGGGCAGGATGCCCAGGCGATGGCTTTGCAAGCCGGCCAGCCTGAGCTGGTCGACATGGCCCACTTCCAGCAACCGCAGCGACAGACGCAACAATCCACCGTAGGTAATGCCGCCTTGCCCACCATCGTTGAAACCATTGGCCTTGAGCACTTTGGCCAACATCCGCGCCGTACCGGAAGAACCGATTGCCTGCTGCCAGCCCTGGGCGCGATAACCCGCCGCGACTCTTTCAAACTGCAGGACAGCCACTCGCTCCGCCTCCAACAGCGCCTGGGCGGTGATGCATCCGCCCCGAAAGTAACGCGCACCAAAGGTGCCACTGCCGATGGCGATGCTTTCCGTCAGCAACGGTTGAGCGCCCTGCCCCAGAATCAATTCGGTCGAGCCACCGCCGATGTCCACCACCAGCCGCGTGTGCTCGACACCGGGCACCGTATGGGCAACACCGGCGTACACCAGCCGGGCTTCTTCATGCCCGGACAGCACGTCGATCCGAAACCCCAGGTGCCGCTCGGCACTGGCCAGGAACAGCTGGGCATTCGCCGCTTCGCGCACGGCACTGGTCGCCACCGCCCGCACCCGTCCGGCTTCAAAGCCACGCAGTTTCTTGCCGAATCGAGCGAGAGCCTGCCAACCCCGATCCAGCGCCAGCTCGTCCAAAGCCCCGGCCTGCAGGCCCTCGGCCAATCGGACCGGCTCACGCAGGGTCTTCACTTCCTGGATCACCAACTGTCGATTGCGCTTGACCGACTGGCCAATCATCAGGCGGAAGGCGTTAGAGCCCAGGTCAATGGCCGCGAACAGGGGGGCGTCGCCTTTCATAGCGGTGTTCCTTGATTCATCAGCCAGCAGGCACAAGCGCTGCCGGACTTCCCACGATGGTTTGCGAGGATCCTGCCACGGCTTCGATGACACCTGGATGACACCCCTGGCGCTCGGCCATGAAAAACAGACGCGTGCCGGCGAAATTTCGGGCGAGCCCCGCGCCTTCGAGCGTAATCGATAAAACCTGATCGTGCGGGCATCCTCCACAGATAAACGTTTTAGCCAGGGGAAAGCGCGTGAAGCACAGATGACGTTCACGGCCATGTAACAAAATGCAACTAGCGTGGCATCCATGACCTGCTCAAGCAATGGAAGCTCAGCCTCTCACTTCCACCGCTCACCGAATCGGATTTGATCATGACAAACCAGACCCTGGTCATGGACTCATCGAGTGCCATCGCCCCCAGTTCAAGACCGCAGCTCAACCGCAAACCGAGCGTGATCACCCTGGTGGTGTTTTTCGCCGTACTGGGCAGCGGCCTGCTGTTTACCGCCTACAGCCTGATGCACGACATGAGCGAACTCGGCACCGTGGTGACCACCTGGACGCCGTTCCTGCTGCTGGGCGTGGCGCTGCTGATTGCCCTTGGCTTCGAATTCGTCAACGGTTTCCACGACACCGCCAACGCCGTCGCCACGGTCATTTATACCAACTCCATGGCGCCGAACTTCGCCGTGGCCTGGTCGGGCTTCTTCAACTTCCTCGGGGTGCTGCTCTCCAGCGGCGCCGTGGCCTTCGGCATCATCGCCCTGCTACCGGTGGAACTGATCCTGCAAGTCGGCTCCTCCGCCGGCTTCGCCATGATCTTCGCCCTGCTGATCGCCGCCATCCTGTGGAACCTGGGCACCTGGTGGCTGGGCTTACCAGCGTCGTCGTCCCACACGCTGATCGGCTCGATCATCGGCGTGGGCGTCGCCAATGCCCTGATGCACGGGCGTGACGGCACCAGCGGTGTGGACTGGGCCCAGGCGACCAAGATCGGCTATGCGTTGCTGTTGTCACCGCTGGTGGGTTTCGGTTGCGCTGCGTTGCTGCTGCTGGCGCTGCGGGCCTTCGTCAAGAACCGTTCGCTGTACAAGGCCCCCGAAGGCAATACGCCGCCGCCCTGGTGGATTCGCGGCATGCTGATCCTGACCTGCACCGGCGTGTCATTCGCCCACGGCTCCAACGACGGCCAGAAAGGCATGGGCCTGATCATGCTGATCCTGGTCGGCACCCTGCCGATGGCGTATGCGCTGAACCGCACCATGCCGGCCGACCAGGCGCTGCAATTCGCCGCCGTGGCGCAAGTCACCCAGCAAGCCCTGGTCAAGCACTCGTCGCTGCCGGCCCCGGCAAATCCGCGAGCGATCCTTTCCGCCTACGTGGGCAGCAAGGAAGCGACGCCGCAGTTGGTTCCGGCCCTGGCCGCCATGACCGGCAGCATTGGCGCCGAGGTCAAGGGCTACGGTTCGCTGGCCAAGGTCCCCGCCGAAGCCGTGGGCAACGTGCGCAACGACATGTACCTGACCAGCGAAACCATTCGCCTGATGGACAAGAACAAGGTCGGCAACTTCGACGCCGACACCAGCGCCCAGCTGCAATTGTTCAAGCAGCAGATCGACAACTCCACACGGTTCATTCCGCTGTGGGTGAAAATCGCCGTGGCCATCGCCCTCGGCCTGGGCACCATGGTCGGCTGGAAGCGCATCGTGGTGACGGTGGGTGAGAAAATCGGCAAGTCCCACCTGACCTACGCCCAAGGTGCCTCGGCCGAAACCGTCGCCATGCTGACCATCGGCGCCGCCGATCTGTTCGGTTTGCCGGTGTCCACGACCCATGTGTTGTCCTCCGGTGTGGCCGGCACCATGGTCGCCAACGGCTCTGGCTTGCAGATGCGCACCATCCGCAACCTGGTGATGGCCTGGGTACTGACGCTGCCTGCTGCCATCCTCCTTTCCGGCAGCCTCTACTGGTTGTTCACCAAGCTGTTCTGACCAATGTGGGAGCGAGCTTGCTCGCGATGGCGTCAACCCAGACAACCCAGAACCTGTGGCGAGGGAGCTTGCTCCCGCTCGGCTGCGCTGTAGGAGCTGCCGAGCGAAGCGAGGCTGCGATCTTTCCAGAGCCGGTTGAGTATCAAGCGAAAGATCAAAGATCGCAGCCTTCGGCAGCTCCTACAGAGGCCAGCGGGAGCAAGCTCCCTCGCCACGGGGGAATGAGTGAGTTCAAGGCCAGAAACGGTTAATATCGCGCTCCTTCGTCTACCCTCACAGAGCGGCGTACCGCCCTCGTGGGCGTGATGCTTCACCATTCCTTGCCTTCATGTACCGGAGATCCTCCATGCTCAAGCGTTCCCTGGCATTGGCCGTCGGCGTTGCCCTGTCTTTTAGCAGCCTGCTGACCCAGGCCGCCGACACCTTGAAAGTCAGTGCGATTCCCGATGAGGCCCCGACCGAGCTGCTGCGCAAGTTCAAACCGCTGGGTGCCTATCTGGAACAGCAAACCGGCATGAAAGTCGAGTTCGTCCCCGTCAGCGACTACCCCGCCGTGGTCGAAGCGCTGGCCACCGACCGGATCGACATGGCCTGGCTGGGCGGCTTCACCTTCGTGCAGGCACGCCTGAAAACCGGCAACGCCATCCCCCTGGTCCAACGCGAACAGGACGCCCAGTTCACCAGTAAATTCATCACCGCCGACCCGGCCGTCAAATCCCTCGCTGACCTCAAGGGCAAGACCTTTGCCTTCGGTTCCGTGTCGTCGACGTCCGGCAGCCTCATGCCGCGCTATTTCATGCTCAAGGACGGCATCAAGCCGGAAAGCTACTTCAGTCGCGTGGGCTACTCGGGCGCCCATGACGCCACCGTCGCCTGGGTCCAGGCCGGCAAGGTCGACGCCGGGGTGCTGAACGCCAGCGTCTGGGAAAAACTGGTTGCTGCCGGCAAGGTCGACACGACCAAGGTCAAGGTCTTCGCCACCACCCCAGCCTATTTCGACTACAACTGGACGGTGCGCGGCACCCTCGATCCAGCGCTGGCGGCCAAGATTAAGGCAGCCTTCCTCGCTCTCGACCCGGCCAACCCGAAGGACAAGGAAATCCTCGATCTGCAGGCCGCCAGTCGCTTCATCGAAACCAAGCCTGAGAACTACAAGGGCATCGAGGAAGCCGCACGCGCCGCCGAACTGCTCAAATGACCCTGCAACTGGCCCAGGTCAGTGTTACCCATGCCAACGGCGTCCAGGCGCTGCGGGGCATCGACCTGTACATCGGCGTCGGCGAACAGGTCGCCATCATCGGCCCGTCTGGCGCGGGCAAGTCGAGCCTGCTCAACCTGCTGGCCACCGCCCTGCGCCCGGGTAGCGGCGAGCTGCAGTTGCTCGGTGAACGCGCCTGGCAGCTGTCTGCCCGCCAGCGTCAGCGCCTGCGCGCGCGCATCGGCCTGATCCATCAATCGCCGCCGCTGCCGCCACGCCAACGCGTCGTCACGGCGGTCCTGGCCGGAAAGCTCGGCCAGTGGGGCATCGGCAAAAGCCTGTTGAACCTGCTGCATCCGCTGGATATTCCAGGCGCCAGGGCGGCGTTGGCCCGGCTGGACCTGGGCGACAAATTGTTCGCGCAATGCCAGCAGCTGTCCGGCGGACAGCTGCAACGCGTAGGCATTGCCCGGGTGTTGTACCAGGCGCCAGAGGTGCTGCTGGCCGACGAGCCGGTTTCGGCCATGGACCCGGTATTGGCCCAGCACACGCTTTCGGTGCTGTGCCGCCATGCCCGGGAGCACGACGTGACCCTGGTCGCCAGCCTGCACGCGGTGGAACTGGCCTTGGCGCACTTTTCCCGGGTCATTGGCCTGCGTGATGGGCAGATCCTGTTCGACCTGCCAACCGAAGCCGTGGACCGTCAGTTGCTCGACACGCTCTACGCCAACGAACAGCTACAGTCTGCGCCAACACCCCCCTCTTCCTTGAGCGTGCAGATCCCCCGATGCTGACACGCGATACCCGAGACCCCGCTACCCGCCCGCGCCTGCTGCTCACTCTGCTGGCCCTCGTCCTGCTGTGGCCGGGCATCCAGTTCAGCGAACTGGACCTCAGCGTGCTGGTGGCGAGCGACAGCCAGAGCGAAATGGGCCGGTTTGTAGCCGCCTTCTGGCCTCCAGCCCATGGCGACGAATTTGTCGAGCTGCTGTGGCAAGCCACCTTGCAGACGCTGGCGATCGCCACGGCCGGCATGGCCCTGGCGTTGCTGTTGGCGGTGCCCGCGAGCCTGCTGGCCAGCCGCGCCCTGTCGCTGTCGGCGGCCTCCCGTGCCGGGCACCCGGGCTATTGGGGCCAACTGCTGCGCTGGCCGGTGCGCGGCCTGCTGATCTTCCTGCGCAGCGTCCCGGAAATCGTCTGGGCGTTGCTCTTCGTCCGTGCCGTCGGCCTCGGCCCCACGGCCGGCGTACTGGCGATCGCCATTACCTACAGCGGCATGTTGGGCAAGGTCTACGCGGAAATCTACGAGTCGGTCGACCAGCGTCCGGCCCATGCGCTCTTGCAATCCGGCAGCAGCCGACTCGCGGCTTTCTGCTACGGGATCCTGCCCAATGTCGCGGCGGAACTGTTGTCGTACACGGTGTATCGCTGGGAATGCGCCATTCGCGCCTCGGTGGTGATGGGTTTCGTCGGTGCCGGGGGCCTGGGCCAGCAGATGGACCTGTCGCTGCGCATGTTCGCCGGCGGTGAAGTGGCCAGCCTGCTGCTGACGTTCCTGGTGCTGGTGCTGCTCGCCGATCAACTCAGCCGCCTGCTGCGCTGGAGGCTGGTATGAACCGCCTGTTCAACGTGGTCATGGTCCTGTGCATCGGCGCGGCGGTCGTCGCCTCGTTCGTCTACCTGGGCATCGACCTGGGCGAGCTCGGCGACAGCGGCAATCTGCACCAGGTGGGCGCTTATGCGCAGCGTTTTCTCAGCCCGGACCTAAGCCTGGGCCACCTGAAGGCGATCGGCCACGGCGCCCTGGAAACCCTGGCCATGTCGGCCCTTGGCACCCTGCTCGCGGCGGTATTCGGCCTGCTATTGGCCTTGCCTGCGGCCGGGCGCTTCGGCTGGCCCCTGCAGAGCGCTTCGCGGCTGGTGCTCAACGCCTTGCGCGCGGTTCCAGAACTGGTGTGGGCGGCGCTGATGGTCCTGGCCGCCGGGCTCGGCCCCAATGCCGGCACCCTGGCCTTGGCCCTGCACACCACCGGCGTGCTCGGCCGGCTGTTCGCCGAAGCGCTGGAAAATACCCCCTCCGAACCGGCCGACGCCATTCGCCTGCAAGGTGGCAATGCGGTATTGGCGTTCTGTTACGGCACGCTGCCCAACCTCCTGCCGCAGCTACTGGCCTATGTCCTGTACCGCTGGGAAAACAATATCCGCATGGCCAGCGTGCTCGGCTTCGTTGGCGCCGGGGGCCTGGGGCAAATGCTCTACGTCAGCCTCAGCCTGTTCCAGGAAGCCCAAGGCAGCACGGTGATCCTGGCGATGCTGTTGCTGGTTTTTGCAGTCGATACGCTGAGCAGTTGGAGTCGTCAACGCTGGGTCAAGGCTTGAGGTCTTGGGCAAAACCAACACGTTCGATGAAACCACGCAACCTGTGGGAGCGTAATGCTGTTCACTTAAGCCTTCCCGAGATTCTGGTCTTCCGTTCCGAGAGGCATAGTTTTTTTGGTGTGGATATCCGTTTTCTTTGTAACGGCTACTTATGGTTCCGCTCTTACAGCGGCTCACTTTTGAGAAGCCCGGAAGCCGGCCCAGTCAAAAGTAAGCAAAACGCTCCTGCCCCACCACTCGGTGCCTCGCCTAGGCTCGGCATGCCCGAACGAAGGCATTGCTCCGTGGGCCCACTGCGCAATACCTGCGTTCGGCCAGCGTGGTTAACGGGGCGCCCGAGATCAACATCCGCCACGAGGCGGCCTGATAGCCGACCTGGTTCTTGATGGGGACCGCGTTTTTCCTGTGGGAGCGAGCCTGCTCGCGATTGGGCCAGTAAACCCAACATCCATGTGACTGAACCACCGCCATCGCGAGCAAGCTCGGCTCCCACACAGGTTCTTGGTCGTTTATAAGATCAGTGTCCACCGCCGATCCCTGTGGGAGCCGAGCTTGCTCGCGATGGCGGTGGATCTGCTTGCATCAATGCTGATTGTGGCACCTTCGCGAGCAGGCTCACTCCCACATTAATTGGATTGGAGTACGACCGGGAGAACCAGGCCGGCTATCAGGCCGCCTCGCGAGCAAGCTTTGCTCCCACAGATCTGATGGGTGTACGACCGGGAGAGCCAGGTCGGCTACTAGGCCGCCTCGGCGTGGACGTGGATCTCGGGCGCCCCGTTAACCACGATGGCCGAACGCAGGCATGCCGAGCCTAAGCGAGGCACCGAGTGGTGGGGCAGAAGCGTTTGGCTTACTTTTGACTGGGCCAGCTTCCGGGCTTCTCAAAAGTGAGCCGCTGTAAGAGCGGAACCGTCAGTGGCCGTTACCGAAGAAACGGATATACACACCAAAGCAAGTAGATACCGGCTCAAAAAACGGCGCTTTCCATTCCTGAAACAAGCACCATCTACACCCTCTCCATCAACGTCTGCTGGGCATCCGCCTCTCCCTGCAACAGCTCGATTACCCAGTCGATAAACACCCGCACCCTGGGCGACAACTGTCGATGGGGCGGGTACACCGCTGAGATCGGCCACGTCGGCACGCTGTAGTTTTCAAGTACCTGAACCAACCTGCCCTCGGCCAACTGCTGTTGCACGTGATAACGCGGCACCTGGATCAAGCCGAACCCCGCTTCACAGGCCGTCACATAGGCGTCGGCATTGTTGACGTTCAAGTCACTGGGCAATTGCATTTCGCGCACCCGCCCCGCCACCTCGAATTCGAACGGGAAGAACCGTCCATTGCCAGACGCAAACCCTATGGCCCGGTGCGCCGTCAAATCCTCCAACCGCCCGGGCGTGCCGACGCGGGCCAGATAGGCAGGGCTGGCGCACGTCAGTTGATGCAGGCGCACGATGGGGCGCGCCACCAGCGCCTGGTCGACGACATTGCCGGCGCGGATTGCGCAATCCACGCCCTCGCGCTGCAGATGGACCTGGCGGTCATGGAAGCCGATGTCCAGTTGCAACGCCGGGTAGCGGCGATAGAAATCCGGCAGGCGCGGCAAGATCCAGGTGCAACCAAAGGCGATGGGCATGTCCACTTTCAAGGTGCCGCGCGGCTGGCTGCGTTGCGCCGATAACGAACTTTCCAGGTCGTCGAGGTCGTCCAGCAACTGGCCGCTGCGCTGGTAATACGCTTGCCCATCGAGCGTTGCGCGCACCTGCCGGGTGGTGCGTTGCAACAGTTGCACGCCCAGATGGGCTTCCAACTGTTGGATCAGCAGGCTGACGGTGGCCCGGGGCAGCCCAAGGTCATCGGCCGCCTTGCCAAAACCGCCCAGTTCAACGATGCGCCGGAACACCTGCATGGCCTGTAATCGGTCCAATCTCGCGCCTCACTATTTAGATATCACGAATAGTTAAACCAATAATCGTGGATTTATCCAGAAAACCGCTTGATAGAGACTGCACAGGTCGTTCATTTCCAGGAGCTATCAGCATGAAGACTCGCCAACTCGGCCATCACGGCCCTCACGTTTCCTCCATCGGCCTGGGCTGCATGGGCATGTCGGACTTCTACACCACGGGCGTGGACGAACGCGAAGCGATTGCCACGCTGCACCGCGCCGTGGAACTGGGCGTGACGCTGTTCGACACCGCCGACATGTACGGGCCGCATACCAACGAAGAACTGCTCGGACGGGCCCTGCGTGGCAAGCGTGACGGCCTGTACCTGGCGAGCAAGTTCGGCCTGGTGCGCAGCAGCGATCCCCATGCCCGCGGCGTCAATGGTCGCCCCGACTACGTCCGGCAATCTGTCGACGGCAGCCTCAAGCGCCTCGATACCGATTACCTCGACCTCTACTACCAGCACCGCATCGATCCTGACGTACCCGTCGAAGAAACCATCGGCGCCATGGCCGAGTTGGTCAAGGCCGGCAAGGTCCGCCACATCGGGATCTCGGAAGCCAGCGCCGAGACCATCCAGCGAGCCCACGCCGTGCATCCCCTGGCAGCGGTGCAAAGCGAATACTCGCTGTGGTCCCGTGAGCCCGAACACAATGGCGTGCTCGCTACTTGCCGGCGCCTGGGCATTGCATTCGTCGCCTACAGTCCCTTGGGCCGGGGCTTTCTGACTGGCGAGCTGAAATCACCGGAGGACTTCGCCGCCGATGACTATCGCCGCTTCAACCCGCGCTTCCAGGCCGACAACTTCAATCACAACCTGGCGCTGGTAGAGCGGGTCAAGGCATTGGCCTTGGACAAGGGCATCAGCGCCGCGCAATTGGCCTTGGCCTGGGTATTGGCCCAGGGCGACCACGTCATCCCGATCCCGGGCACCAAGCAGCGCAAGTACCTGGAGAGCAACGTGGCAGCTTCTTCAGTGGTGTTGAGCGCTGGTGAATTGGCCCAGCTGGACGGGATTTTCGCAGGCGAAGGCGCCGTGGCGGGCGACCGATACCAGGCGCACACGATGACGTTGTTGAACGGTTGATCCTGCGGCTGGGCTGGCAGTTTCGACAGGCCGGATTCAAGCAGGCGCCAGCCCAGCCGATAACCCTATACAATAATAGCTCCCAGACCTCCGGGTTCTGCCAGTTGCATAGGGTAATGATCAATGGATTGGCCGCTGAATCGCCTGCTGATGTGGGGCGTCCTGATGTTCCTCGCTGCAAGCGCTTGTGCGGCAGAGGCGCCGCTGCGCATCGTGACCGAGGAGCTACCGCCCTACAACATGACGCAGAACGGCCGAATGACCGGCATGAGCACCGAGGTGGTCCAGGCCGTGCTCAAGGAAGTCGGCATGGACGCGCCTATCCATTCCATGCCGTGGGCCCGGGCCTACGAACTGGCGCTCAATGAAAGCAACGTATTGATCTACTCGATCGTCCGCACGCCTGCACGCGAATCGCTTTTCCAGTGGGTCGGCAGCATCGGCCCGACGCAGTGGTACATCTACTCGCTGGCGGACCGGCCGGTGAAACTCGACTCGCTGGCCGATGCCCATGGGCACCAGATCGCCACGGTCAATCAGGACGTAGGTGAGCAATACCTGGTCTCGAAGGGCTTTCGCATCGGCGAAGAACTGCAGTCGAGCACCAAGTACGAACACAACTACCGCAAGCTCAAGGTCGATCACGTGGAGCTGTGGATTTCCAATGAGCTCAACGCGCTGTACCTGACGCGCCAGAATGGCGAAGACCCGGACAAGTTGCTGATTCGCTCGCTGGCGCTGCCCGAGCTAAGCAGCGCCGATGGCTTGAGCATGGCATTCAGCCGCAATACGCCGGCCGATACGGTGGCGAAATTCCGTGTGGGCCTGGAGACCGTCCGGCGCAATGGCGTCTACGATGCCATCCTGCGCAAATGGTTATGACATGGATGCCAATTTTCGTACTGCGTCCTCCCTGCAACCACAGACCAAGGCGTTCAGCTCCCTAGGGCGCCGCCTGGTGCTGGCAACGCTGCTGTTCTGCCTGCTCTTTACCCTGGCGATGGTCACCTGGCGTACCTGGCTGGCCTGGGAAAACAACCTGGCGGAAATGAATTCGGAGCTGGCCCTGATCGATCAGGTGTTCCAGAACACCCTGGCCCATGCCATATGGGAACTGGACCGTGAATCCCTCGACCAGCAAATCAGCAGCGTCGCCACGGCAGCCCCCGTGGGTCGCGTGGCGTTGAACATCCTGCGCCCCGGGCAAGCCCCTGAAGTCATCGAAATCAATCGATACGCCGCCGATCAATCGGGCGTGGTGCCGGTGCTGCGTCGAGAGCTTATCGCGCATCCCTACGCCGGGGCCCATGAAAAAGTCGGCGAGCTGACCATCGAAGGCGACAACAACCTGCTTTGGGAACGCCTCTGGGGCGAAGCACGCAGCATCGTCATCACCCAGCTCATCCAGTCCTTGCTGCTGGCCGGGTTGGTCATGACCGTGTTCAATCGCCTGGTGACCGTGCATGTGGTGCACATCGCCCGGCACCTGGGCGAACTGGCGCCGCAAACCCTCATGCGTCACCTCAAGCTGCAACGGGCGGTGCAGCGCCAGGACGAACTGAGCCTGCTCGAATTCCAGGTCAATACACTCCAGGACAATCTGCGCGCCCATCTGGAGCGCCAGCATTCGGACGAACTGGCCCTTGCCGCCAGCCGCGACCAAATGGCCGAACTGGTCGAGGCCCGCACCGCAGAATTGAAGGCGGCCAACCAGGCCCTCGAAGCACTGTCACGTCACGACGATTTGACGGGGCTGGCCAACCGTCGCTATTTCGACGAGTTGAAGGACATCGAGTTTCGCCGGGCGATCCGCCACAAGACCCCGCTGGCCGTGCTCATGTGCGATGTCGATTTCTTCAAGATCTACAACGACACCTACGGCCACATGCAAGGCGACTTGTGCTTGAAAGAGATCGCCGAGACCTTGCGCAGCGTGTTCGGCCGCTCTGGCGAACTGACTGCGCGCGTCGGCGGCGAAGAGTTCGTCGTGGTCCTGCCCAACGTCGACGCCGCCCTGGCCTGCGAGGCCGCCCAACGTTTCCGTGCAAGCCTGGCAGAACGTGAACTGCCCCACAGCGGTTCCAAGGTATCGCCGTTTGTCACCGTGAGCATCGGCGTCGCCGAGTTGGACCCGGAGACCATGGACCATTTCGATCAACTGCTGCAACGCGCCGACCAGGCGCTGTACCGGGCCAAACACCAGGGGCGCGACTGCGTCGCCCTGTAAACCATCGCGTGCCATGAGGTCTGTATATGCACTATCGCCTGATACTCTGCTCGTGCTTGCTCCTCACCTCGATCAGTCTGCAAAGCCACGCCGAGGCGATCGAAGTCGTGACCGAAGACTCCCTCTACGCCTACCAGCGTGATGACAAGGTCGTCGGGCCGGGCAGTCGCATCGCCGAAGAAACGCTGAAAAGCGCGCAGCTCACCGACTACAGCCTGTCGCTGTACCCGTGGGCCCGGGCCTATGAAAAAGCCCTGCACGAACCTAACGTGCTGATCTTCCCGTTGGACCGCACCCCAGCCCGCGAGCAACTGTTCAAATGGGTGGGTGAAATACATCGGGTGGCGAGCCGGCTCTATAAGCTGCGCGACAATAAAGACATAGCCGTCAACAACCTCGAGGAGGCCAAGCAGTACAGCATCGGCGTGGTGCGAAACGACGCCAAGCAGATTTACCTGCAACAGCGTGGGTTTACCCGGCTGGTCATCTCGGCCAACAACCACGACAACTTTCAAAAACTGCTGAATCGCCAGATCCAGTTGCTGCCGATGCCGGAGAACACCGCGCGCCTGATGAGCCAAGATGCCCAAATGGATTTCACTTCGCTGGAAGAGGTCTACATCCTCGACGAACAACCCCACAAGGTCCACCTGGCGTTCAGCCTGAGTACGCCGGATGAAGTCGTCGCCAAGGCCCAGCGCGCTTTCGAGCAGCTCAAGGCTTCCGGTGAAGTGGCGCGGATCATGAACGAACAGCGGTAGACTCTGGGGGATCACACCACAAGCAACGATGAGGTATGTCCCGATGAGTAAAGCGTCCTACGTTCCGCCCCAGGTCTGGAAAAACGACGCCCCGTCTGGCGGCCAGTTCGCCAGCATCAACCGCCCTATCGCCGGGCCGACCCATGAAAAAATCTTGCCGATTGGTAAACAGCCGCTGCAGCTCTACTCCCTGGCCACGCCCAATGGTGTGAAGGTGACCATCCTGCTGGAGGAACTGCTGGCGCAGGGTCATACGGGCGCGGAATACGACGCCTGGCTGATCCGCATCAGCGAAGGCGACCAGTTCTCCAGCGGTTTTGTCGAGATCAACCCCAACTCCAAGATCCCGGCCCTGCTGGATCGCAGCGTGGAGCCCGGCATCCGGGTCTTCGAGTCCGGCTCGATCCTGCTGTACCTGGCGGAAAAATTCGGCGCCTTCCTGCCCACCGACCTGGCAAGTCGCACCGAAACACTGAATTGGCTGTTCTGGCAGATGGGCTCCGCCCCGTACCTGGGCGGTGGCTTCGGGCATTTCTACGCCTATGCGCCGGAGAAACTCGAATACCCGATCAATCGCTTCACCATGGAAGCCAAGCGTCAACTCGACGTCCTGGATCGCCGCCTCGGCGAAAGCCAATACCTGGCAGGCGATGACTACACCATCGCCGACATCGCGGTCTGGCCCTGGTATGGGCAACTGGTGCGCAACAACGTGTACGGCGCCGCCGAATTCCTGAGTGCCCACGAATACACCCATGTGCAGCGCTGGGCCGAAGACATTGCCAAGCGCCCCGCCGCCCAGCGCGGACAGCGGGTCAACCGCACGTGGGGAGATGAGGCGAGCCAAGTGCCGGAGCGGCATGAGGCTGGGGACTTGGGCTGAGATCAGGTCCCATACCGGATCGCTAAACCCCGGTTTCCCGACTGGCACAGCCCCCCTGTGGGAGCGAGCCTGCTCGCGATAGCGGTGGATCAGCTTGCATCGATGCTGAATGTGCCGACGTCTTCGCGAGCAAGCCCGCTCCCACACTGGATCGGGGGTGAACCTCGGCTTTTCGACTTGCACAGTCCCCCTGTGGGAGATTCTATGGTACGGGGCTACCCCTTAAATGCCTTTCGGTAAGTATTCGCTCTGGTTCTTCAGCAGGGCGAATACCACTCGGGCAAGCTTGCGGGCCAGTGCCACTAATGCTTCGGTTGTGCTGAGTCCCCGGGCCCTCAGTGCCTCATAAAAACCCTTCCATGCCGCTGTGCGCCTCGCCGACATCGCGGCGTTATGCATCAATCGACGTGCCTCTGGGTCACCTCGCTTAGACAAGCAGCGGCGTCCCTTCTTTTTCCCAGAATCCGATATACGCAGGTCTAGGCCCAGAAAAGCGATGAAGGCATCGGCATTTCTGAAATCTCCACGCTGAAACGACGTGAGCAAACGGGCACCGCTCAATAGGCCAATGCCTTCGACTTTCATGCAACGCTTGAGCTGAGCGCCCAAGCCAGCTGCTTCCAACTGCGTCTGGATTGTTTTCTCGAGCAAGATTTCCAGTCGTTGCATGGCCTTTATCTGGTGCTCAAACGCCGTTTTGAGCAACGGTTCGTTGGACCAACTTTGCTTGAGGCTGACACGCGCCTGGACCAAGGCTGCCCGGCGCCGGAAAAGGCTTATAAGACGGCAATACAGGGGCGAAGGCGGAGTCCACGGGTGCAACTGGTGGCCTTCGTTGTTCAAGTAGCGAGCCAACAACCGAGCATCCAGCGCATCGGTTTTAGCGCGAACTTTCACACCTTTGCGGTAATGGCTGAGCTCGTAGCCGCCGATCATGTAGATCACACAGCCTTGCGCATAAGCCAGGTCGGCGAATTCCTGGTGATAGATATTGGTGGCTTCGATGGCGACATCCACTGGCGCGGGCAGCTCCTTGAGCCACTTCTTGATCGCAGCTTTGGTGTTGGGGATCGCTTCCAGTCGATCTGTTTCTGCGTGATAAATCACTAACTCATCTTTGGCGACATCAACACCCACGATCGGCTTTGCGACAGAAACCGGCATTGCCATTGAAAATCCTCCGGGCTAAGGTTTGAACACTTGAAGGGTTCACCCAGAGGCGCAGGCTTGTTCCTATCGTCGGTCTAGGCCAGATGCATTCTTTATCGGCGCTTGGGTGAAAGGAGGAGGGGTGAAATCTCCCACGGTCTGTACTGCGGCTAACAGTCAGAATCGAGCTTTGTCCCTCCTCCTCCCTTCAAGTCCTACCATACAAGCGAGCTTGCTCGCGATAGCGATCTACTAGACAGCTCGATGCCGAATGTGCCGCCGTCATCGCGAGCAAGCTCGGCTCCCACAGGTTTTTTGAGCGTTCACAGATCAGGCGTCCACCATCGATCCTCTGTGGGAGCTGAGCTTGCTCGCGATGGCGGTGGGTCAGCTTGCATTGATGTTGGGTGCAAGACCGTCATCGCGAGCAAGCTCAGCTCCCACAGGGGATCTCCACAGGCTGTAATAACAGTTGTGGCTGCGACGATGCCTTACGGATAGCTAAAGCTTTTGACCAACGTCAGCTCGCCCACCGCCCGCATCGGCACGACGAAGGTTTCCATCTTCTCGTTCGGCGTGCCTTCTTCGGTGATCACGGTGACTTGTGCGGTGGTCAGGGCTTGTTGCGCTTGCTCTCCACCGCCCTCACCTTCCTCGCCGTCGTCCTGATAGCGATAACCGCCGCCGTAGTAGTTCACATACACCAGGTACTGGCCTTTGATCGGCGCGGGCATGGCGAAGATTTCCGGGCCGTAGCCGGTGGTGACGTCGACGTCGAGGGCGCCGCCGTTGGCGACGGCACGGTCGCCGTACCAGATGTGGGCACCGTCGGGCGTAACCAGGTGCAGGTCCAGGTCGGTGCCGTCGCTGTCCCAGGTCAGCAACACCCGCAGCTTGGCCGGAGTCGCGCCGCCGCTGGTGTTGAGAAATTGCGTGCGGTGGCGCTGCTGGCCATCGGCGCTGCGCACTTCGACGCTGTTGCTGCCATTGGGGAACGAGAACGGCCGGTCGAAGCGACCTTCCTCATCCAGCTTCAGCGGCAGGCTGACGCCGTTGACGATCAGTTGGCCCGGCGCGTTGCTGTCCTTGGGGGCGCCTTTGATCTGGCCGGTGATACGGGCGGTGTTGGCCTGGCCCGGGGGCGTGTTGACCGACGAGGCCGGGTAGTTGACGGTTTGGCTGAAGCTTTCGCCTTCACCGCCCGGCGCACCGCTGCGCCAGCCGCCGATCGGAGTGTCGAGCTTGACAGTGTCGGCGGCCATGGCCGAGGGCAACGCGGTCAGGGCGCAGAGCAACAGCAAGACCTGTGGATAACGGAGTGTCATGGTCTATTCCAGCAAGAGGTGACGGGCAAGCCCTTCGATATAGGTTTCGTCCTGGCCGTTGGGATGAGCTTCGAAGGCCAGGTGCAGATATTCATGCGTCAGGTCGAGACGATCCTGCAGCGACAGCACGCCGCGCACATAGATGCGCTGGCGCTCGCGGTCGACATAAGGCCGGCCGAAAGCGACGCGGCAGACGGCGAAAGCGCTGATTTCGTTGTAGCCCACTTCACTTTCCAGCCGCTCACGCCAGCCTCGGCGCTGTTTCAGCAGCCAGTCCTGGGCGGCAGGCAGCGCTTCGCAGGATGCCACCGGGTTGTCCCAGCGGCTGAGGCTGGCACGTGGGTAGGCGTGCAGCAGGATGGCGTCGTAGCGTTGGCCGGCGTTGGCTTGCTCCACCGCTTGTGCCCAGGACAGTTTGTCCGGGCCAGGCTGGTCGGAGTGGTAGGTGACATCGGTGCCGGCCAGGACCAGGTCGCTGGTCCAGGCGGCAATGGCGCGGGTTTGCGGCGCCGCCGGGCGTGGCGCGACACGCTGGCGATGGCTGCTGTCGTCGATGCTCAGGCAATCACCGTTGCGTTGGGCGTTCTGCAGCAAATAGGTGCGGATCGCCACGGCCAGTGCCTTGGCGGCTTCGGCAGGCTCGGCCTTGGCTTCGCGCTGCAAGACCCGGGCGACGTATTCCTCCCGGTCCAGACGCGCCACCAGCTTGCCGGGCATCAGGAACAGCTCGCCATCGCTGTGGATGTCCAATTGATTGCCGTTGGTGAATTCGACGCGGTAGTCGCCGCGCAGTTGCCCCGGCGTGGCAGGCCGGTCACCGGCCATCACCCGTTGCAACGGATAGCGCGCAAACAGACCGACTTCCACGCAACGCCCGGTTTCCGCCGGCCAGCGCGATGGCAATGCCGCCGCCAAACCTTCGCCGTAGACCTTCAAGACCTGCTGGCTGGTGCCGCGGCCACCGGCCCACACCGGGGTGCCATCGACCAGCCAACCGGCGAAACCGCCCTGTCGCGATGAAGGCCCCTGATCACCTAGCCAGCTCCAGGTCTTGACCCGCAGGCGACTGCCCAATTCGCCGACCAGTCGCCCGTCGGCCGCGCTGAGTGCCACATCCAGCAGCACCCGTCGGGCCTGCTCCTGGGCCGGCAACGTCGCCAGGGCCTTGAGCAACTGCGCGACCGGCACTTGCGTCTGCGGTTGCAAGGTCGGCAGATCCAACAACCAGGCCGGCGCTTGACGGGCCTGCCAGTACTCACGCCAGTTCGAGGCCGACAGCCCGAGCCGCTGCGGCTCGAAATACAAGCCGCAGGACTTCACCAGCGCCTGGTCGCGACCGATGCTCTGCCCGGGATTGCAGCAATAGACCTCTTCCTTCGACTCGCCGCGGCACTCATAGACCGGTTCACGAGCGTCGGTGTCCACCAGCCAGGCGTAGACAAACAGTTTCCACAGACTGCCCAGTGGCGCCTGCAAAGTGTCGGGCAATGGTTGGCGATCCAGCACCTGGGTCTGGCTCACTTGCAGCAATTGACCGTCGAAGGCCAGGCGCAACGGCTCGTCCTGCGCTGTTGCCAGCGCAGGAATCAAGCACAACAACCACCCAACCCACGGCCTGCACATGTCAGTTGACCGTGACCTGACCGAGCGCCGGTTTCTGTTCCCGCGCCTGATGTTGCGGCGCGTAGACCTGAGTGAAGCGCACCGGCGGCAAGCTGAACTGGCCCTTCTGGGAGAAGCGCACCAAGTGCCGCAGGCGCAGCTCGCCACTGAGGGCATCCACCGGCACCGCATACGCCATCTGGCCGGGCTCGAAGCGGGCTTTTTCCAGGGACGTCAGTTCGCTGTCGGCCTTACCCATCAACTGGATACCCCAGGTGGTGCGCTCCACATCGGCGCCCGGCGGCAGCGGCACTTCGAGCATGCCGTAGCGCAGTGGCGTCGGGGCCTTGCTGTTGATGATCACTTCATCCAGGTAGAGGCTGTCGCTGGACAGCGGTTTGTTGCCCACGGCTTCAAGCTTGAAGGTGAAGGCCTCGTCGCCCGGCACCAGACGCGACAGGCGACGGGTGATGGACACGGCCATCGGCGCTACCGGCGGTTGCTGGCTCTGGAAGCTCAATGCCGCTTGCAGTGGACGCTCCTGGGCACCGGTCAGGGTCAGCATGGTGGGAAGCTGCGCGCCCTGCCACTGCCAATAGGTTTCACCGGTTGCGCCCTGCTTGGCTGCCCAGCCTTCGCCCGGTGCCAGGGCCACGGCCGGCGCCGCCTGTTCGATGCTGCCTTGCAACCAGGTCAGGGCCAGGGCCCGTTCCAAGGTGGACTGCTGCGGCAACACGCGCTCCAGCAATGCAGTGGCGCGGGCCTGATCGAAGCTCTGCAACGACAGCACCAGGGCCTCGACGAACGGTTGCGAGCTGAGTTCCAGTTGCTGTTGCGCCGCATCGGCTTGACGGCTGAAGGCCGCCGGCAACGGCACCTTCGCCTGTTTCGCCAGGGACGCGGTCAGGACACGGGCGCTGGCCAAGCCAAGGGCCGAATCCGGGGCGCTCATGACCAGGCTGTCTTCGCCACTGTCCAGCACGCTCTCGGTACTGTCTTCACTGGCTTTGGCCAGGTCATCCATCAGGCCGCTGAGCAAGGTGTTCACCGGCAGTTGCATCTGCTTGGCGAACGACAGGATCAGCGCTCGTTGCAGCAGCGGCGTATTACCGGCCTGCTTGGCGTAGACCTCCAGCACCCGCTGCCAGTGTTCCGGCGGCAGGCTCAGGTCCAGGGCCTTGCTGGCGTGCCAGTCGGCGTAATAGGCATAGGCGGTGAGGAAGGCATCCGGCTCACCGTCCTGGCCCCACCAGGTGAAGCTCGCCGACGGTCCGGCCATCTGCACTAGGCGCAAGCGGCTGTTTTGCATGATCAACCGCAAGCGGTCGCGGATCTGCGGGTTCGACGCCAGGGTCGGATAGGCAATGCTCAACGGCAACAGACGGCTGGCGGTCTGCTCGACGCCACCGTACGGATAGCTCAGCAGGTCATCCAGAGCCGAACGGAACAACGCTTGCGGGCTGTCGTCCAGACGCAGGCGAATATCGCTGGCGTCGGCCGGCAGGGTCAGCGGGGTGTCGCCGCTCGCCACATCCAGGCGTTGGCTCTGGGTGACTTGCCAACCGTTGCCGCTGGCGTTCAAGTGCATGGCCAGAGCGTCCTGGGTTTCGCCATTCAATTGCAACTGCACGGTCAAGTCGCCACTGCTCAGTTCCAGGACCGGCAGCGCCACGTAGTTGATGCCGTTTTTCAGCTCCGCCACCACGCGCTGTTCAGCACCGGCGTAACGGATCAGCAGCTCGGCCTTCAGTGGTTTTTCCGATTGGCTGAAGGCGAACAGGCCCAGTTGCGGCTTGTCGCCCATGCGGAAGCGGGTCGGGCCGCTCCACTTCAGGTACAGCGGTTTTTCCGAGGCGATGAACTGCTTCTTCTGGCCCACTTGGCCGTCGTCGGCAATCGCCTTGGCGGTGATGCGCCAGCGGGTCAGCGAGTCCGGCATCTTGAAGGTGAAACGGGCCTTGCCGTTGGCGTCGGTGACCAGCTCCGGTTGCCACGCAGCGGTGTCGACGTCTTCACGACGCGGCCGCTCCAACACCTTGACCCCGCGTTCGCTGCGGTTGGCCTTGCCCGGCGCGCCAGGACTGCCTGGCAGCGCCACGTCGTAGCTGATGAATGACAGGCTGGCACTGGTGCGCACGTTGTTGCGACGCGGGTGATAGAAGAACTGATCGATGGTCGGCGCCACTTCCGGTTGCAGGGCATAGACCATTTCGTCCACCACGCTGACCGTCAGGTGCGCCGGGATCGCCTTGCCGGCGAACTGGGTACTCAGGTCCACGGTCACCGTATCGCCCGGGCGGTAGGTGGCTTTATCCGTGACGACAGCAACGTCGATCTGCGGCGTGACCACTTTGATGCCAGCGTTCTGGAAGCTGTACTGGCCGCCCTTGGTGTACAGCACCGAGAAGGTCAGGTTGGGCGCAAAGCTATCCTTCACGGCAATGCGCGCGCGGTATTGGGTGTCGCTGAGTTTTTCCATCTTCAGCCAGTCGCCGCCCTTGGACAGCAGCGCCGTGGCCTCGACTTTGTCCCGCTCAAGCGACAGCAGCGCATCGCTGACCGGTTCCGGGAAGGTGATCAGCGCCAGTGCTTCGTCACCGGTCTTGTATTCAGGCTTGTCGAAGACGATCTCGACAGTACCCGGCACGGCTTTGATGCCTTCACCGGTTACCGCGTGGGAGGCGGCGCCAATGACCCGGCCATGGTCGTCCTTGAGCGTCAGGTTGTAGGTGCCAGGGCGCTCGAAGGTCAGGCTGAAGCCCTTGTCCTTGGCCGCCAGCTTGCCTTCGCCGATGCTCTGGTCTTCCAGGCGCACCCAGGCATAGCTGCCCGGCGTCACGGCTTTGGCTTGCTCGTTGCCGCCTTCGTTGGCGTAGCTGAACGACACCTTCTGGCCGGCGGCGCTGAACCGCTGGGGAGCGCTCAGGCGGAAATTCGCCGCGCCACGGTCGATGAGGATTTCCTTGGTGGTCTTGACCCGATACGCCGCGCCATCGCTGGCGAACACGGTGAGCGTGTAGCGGCTCGGCTTGTCGGCGGCCGGCAAGTCGAGGGTCGCGTTGCCCTTGGCATCGGTGGTCACTTCGCTGCTGGTCAGCTCGACCGGGAATTGCCCCAGGTATTGCAGCTCGTTATCGACCATCGACAATTGCTGGGCGCGCAGGCTCAGGCTCACCGTGGCATTCACCACAGGTTTGCCATCCGGGTACAGCAGCACGAGGTTGCCCTTGACCGGCTCGCCGGTGCGGTAGTCCTGCTTGGCCAGGTTCAGGGCGATCTCGAAGTGCGGCTTGATGTATTCGGCCACGCGAAAGGCGCTGTTGTAGAGCTGATCCTTGTAGCTGAGGCGCAGTTCATAGCCACCGGCGACGGCGTTTTCCGGCAACTGGAAACGGCCTTGGGTGCCGGCCTTGGAATCGAGCTTCAAGGCCAGGGTTTGCAGCTCGGTACCGGTGGCGTCCAGCACGCTGACATTGACGTCGGCGGCAGTCGGTTGCACCGAATCACGGGCGTTCTTGAACTCACGACCAACGATTTTCAGCGAGACCCAATCCCCTGGCCGGTACAGCGGCCGGTCGGTGAAGGCATAGAGCTTGGTGTCGTAGATTTCGCTGTCGTAGTAGAAGTTTTCCGAGACGAATACCCCGCCCTCCTCGTCTTCACCGATGACGAACGAACGCTCCGGGCTGACGTGCTTGAGGCGCAGCAGGCCGTCTTCATCGGTGGCACCGCTGCTCATCACGCCCAGGCCGTCGGTCCACAGTACGTTGACCTTGGGCACCGAACGCCCTTCATGCTTGCGTGCGGCCCAGACCAGCAGTTCATCGCCGGCAATCTTGCTCACGGCCACGGTGTTGGAGACGAAGACCATGGTGGTTGCGCGGTATTTGCCGATCAGCGCTTCCACCAGGTACAGGCCGGGCTTCAACTGGCCCAGCGGTACATAGACGTTGCCCGGCGCGACGTTGACAAACTGGCTGGACGAGCCGGCCAGGTTGACGCCCGCAGGCGGCTGGATCGGCTTGGCCTGCCACAGCGGATAACGGAACTGACTGACCACCGGCAAGCCCGGGATCAAGGCGAATTGCGCTGGAGCGTCGTACGGTGTCGGCGCGACCAGGGCGTTGCCGATCTTCAGTTCCGGCACTTCTTCAGTGACTTGCTGGCGCGACTCGTAGGAGAACGCCCGCTGCATCACTCGACGGGACTTGCGGTACCAGTTGTCCCACAGGTACGCGAGGGTGTTCGACAGGCCTTCGCCCTTGAACTGGCCGTCGCTGACCACGCGGTGCAGGTTCTTCTGGCGCTTGAGGAAGTCCAGCGGTTTGTCGATGCGATAGACGCGGATATCGGCGCCGCCGTAGGGCTCCATGCGAAACCGACGGTAGTCGCGGCCCGGCGCTTCGAGGCGGACCATGGCCTGCTCGTCGCTGGCAAAGCTGCTGTCGGCCAGCAGGAAGAAGCTTTCACCGGACACCGGCGTGTAACCGCTGGGCTCCACCGTGTCTTCGGCATTCACGACAGGTGCCAGCAACAGGGCAAACAGCAGGGGCAATTTTGAACACAAGCGCAGCATGCGGGCACCGGTCATTGGGAGAGAAAGTTGAGTCGATAGACGCCGATGAAGTTGGGGTTGGCTGCGTCGGGTATCCATCGGGTGTCCTTCCAGTTCATGAGTTGTTGCAGGCTTGCGGAGCGCATGCCGTTGTCGGTAGGGGTTGTGGTGCCGGTGTGATAGGCGATGTAGCGGCCCATCCAGATCATCAGGTGCTGGTCGTCGCCCTGATCGAAGAACATCAGGTCGCCGGGGCGGGCCTGGGTGACATCCCGGCCCACCAGGCGACTGTTGAACTGAATCAGCTTGATGGCGTTGACGTAAGGCCCGACCTTGCCGCCGCCCTGTTGCCACTGCTGGGCGAGGCGCCGTTGCGCATCGCTCAGTGGCAGTTCCGGCGGCAGGTAGCGATTGGATAGGCCATTGCTGCGCAGCCATTTTTCATCGTGGACCTTGAGCGCTTCGTTGGCGGCGAAGCGCACCAGACCGGCGCAATCCTGCTGATACCAGCGCGGGCTCGGGCCTTTGGTCAGCTGTTCCTGGGCGATGCGCACGAACCAGGCGCGAAAGACCTGGGATTGCTGCGCATCCAGCGAAGGCGCCTCGACGGCAAGCGCAGGCCCGCCGAGGAGCAATGCCAGCAGCAGCGTCAACGCGGGGTTGCGGATCAGTGCTGTCACAGCGCTTTCCATTCCAGCGGCAGCCACTGCCAGTGGCCGTCCGGCTCGCTGCCTTCAGGCAAGGTCAGGGCGTACTTGCCGTAGCCGCCTAGGGTGCGCAGTTTCGGGATCAGGTAGGTTTGCGCGGCGTTGTAGAACACCGGCTCCATGTCCTGGGGCAAGCTGTCGAGGGTTTCGCGCTGCATCAGTTGCGCCATGGAGTCCGGGCCGAAGTAGACCGGCATCAACAGGTCCTTGGGCACCACGTCGGCCATGGGTGGGAAGCGTTTGTCGAGGGTGCCCAGGGCCTTCTCCACCAACTTGTCATCGAGGGAGAACAGCAAGGTCGAACCGTGGCGCGCCAGGCTGACCCGCAGGAACGCCTTGCCGGTAATCGCGTCGGGTTGCTCTGCGTCCTTGGCCAGGTAAGGGCCGAAATTGGAGCTGACCTGACGCAGCCACTGGTGCGTCGAGCCTTGCTGCTTCTCGACCACCGGGAATGCATGCTCGGCAACGTTGTTTTCATAGGCGCCGACCATCGAACCGAACAGGTTGCCCAGGTCGGCATCAAGCTTGCCGTCGTCTTCATTCAGGCTCGCCACCAACAGCGGCGTGTACAGGCGCGAATCGGCGTACCAGCACAGGCCCGCCGCGCCGGCCACATGGTCGACCATGGCCTGGGCGGCTTTTTCGTCGGCGCCGAGTTTTACCAGCAACGGTTTCTGTTGCTCGGCGGCCAGCGGCAAGGCCACGCAGGCACTGGCACCCATGGGCATGGCTTGCCAGATCGGCTTGAAGTCGAAGTCCGGCTGGTTTTCCAGCTCGTCCATCGCCAGGAAGCTGTGCCAGCCCTTGTCGTCCATGTCGAAACGCAAGCCGGCGAAGTTCGGGATGAAACGCTGGTAGCCCATGGCGAGCACGCTGGCGTTGACCGAGATGCGTTGCTTGACCTCAGCCGCCTTGGGCTGCAGGCCGAAGGCTTCCGGGAACAGTTTTTCACCGGCCAGCAGTGCTTCGAGAGCCTGGGTCGAGACCATGCCGGGTTCATCGGTAGGACCATTGCCTTTGTCGTAGAGCTTGGTCGGGTTGGACAGCACCACCAGCTTGTCGCCATGGGAGGCGAAGACCAGGGATTTGCTGGCGTTGTAGCTGAGCTGGTAGAGCGCAACGTCGTCACCGCCGACCTTCAGGTCGCTGAGCTTGCTCAACTGAGTGTCGTCCAGGGCGACTTTCGCCAACGGCTCCAGCACCTTGGCCAGGCCACCGCGGTCCATCACCAACAGGAAGTCCTTGAGGCGACCGTCCGCACCGCGCCACAGCGCGACGTCGGCCGGCTGGTCGAAAAGCGTTTCGATCAGGCTGTCCTGCAGCTTGAGGTCATGCTCGTAGATGATCCGGCGCAGGCTGCCGATCAGCCCGAGACGGTCGGCATGGGCCTCGTAATAGAAGACGAAGTCCTCGGTGAGCGTGGCCTTGAGGAACGGCACCGCCAACAGGTCCTTGGGCAACTGGCTCAGGGAATGGGCCTCGAGCAAGCCGTCGGGACGGCTCACGCCGAGCTTTTCCAACGCCAACTCCATGGGCGGCGCCTTGGGCTTGTTGATGAACCAGCCCAGCCCGGCGGCCACACCGGCGACCAGGCACAGCCCGATCAGTATCGCCGGCCAGCGGCGCACAGGTTTGGCGACAGGTGTCGGCGTGGTCGGGGAAGCAGTGTTGTCGCTCATATTCACAAGGGCCTGTTCATCCGTGGAGCGGATACTTAGTAGTTGAAAGTCTTGACCAGCAACAGATCGCCAATGGCGCGCAGAGGCACGACAAAGGTCTCGCGTTTTTCATCGACGGTGTTTTCGTTGAGCACCAGGTTGATCTGCGAGGTGATCACCTCGTTCTCGTTACTGGTCTCATCGAAGTTGTAGCCGCCGCTGCCGTAGTTGCCCCAATAGTTCACGTAGACCAGGTAGGTGCCGTGCATCGGCGCGGTCATGGTGAACATTTCAGGGCCGGGGCCATCGACGCCATCCGGGTCGAGACCACCGCCGTTGCTCAGCGCCGGTTGGCCGAAGAACGCATGTTGGCCGTCGGGTGTGACGATATGCAGATCGAGTTCGGCCTTCGGATCGTCCCAGCCCAGCACCACGCGGATCTGCGCCGGGGTGCGCAGGTTGTTGGCTTCATAAAATTGCACGCGCTTGAGGGACTGGCCTTCGGAGCTGCGCACCTCGACGCTGTTGGAGCCGGCGCCGAACGCATACGGCCGGGCGAAACGCCCCTCGTCGTCGGTATAGAGATTCAGTGGATTGCCGTTGACCGCCAGGCTGTGGGGCTGGCGAGCCGTGCCCATGGCCTTGAGCCGGCCCTCGATCATCGTGCGATTGCGCTGCACGCCCCGGTCGATGGGCGGTGTGGGATAGGCGACTTGCGGATTTTCGGTGCGATCGAGCAAGCCGCTGTAGCGCCAACCGCCCACCGGCTCCGACATCTCGGCAGAAGGCTGCGCCCACGCCAACGGCGCGCCGAGCAACACGATCAATAAAGAAAGAAAACGCACGTATGCCTCCTGCCATGCACGACGCAACCCGGCGCTAATCCTCAGCGCGCTTGTCATTATTCAGGTTTCGTCTGAAGGCCCCGTCGCAAGGGGGCCGTAGATGGCGCGAAGAGTATCGATTTGACGGTTTTTTCACAATCGGGGAACGCGCGATTCTGTGTGGGAAATCACGTACTGAGGGGGGCGTGAGCCGAATAGAGGGCTTATTCGGCTCACAAGATGAGCCGAATAGCGCTATTATTCGGCTCATTCATCTTTGGACAGGCGCATGACACCCCATTGGATCTGGCAACAGCCCGACTGGCCCGACTTCCGCTGGCAAGCTGAAGCATTGGCACCCCTGCTACGCGAATGCGTGCAGACACAAGGTCAATTGCTCGGCATGACGGGCGCGGTCACGGCTTCGCTCAGCGCCCAGAACGAACTGGATGCCTTGCTGCAAAACATCGTGACCTCTTCGGCTATCGAAGGAGAACAATTGAATGTCGGCTCGGTGCGCTCGTCCCTCGCTCGCCGCCTGGGCCTCGAGCACGTCGACGACACGCCGGTCAGCCAACGCAGCGAAGGCTTGGCGAACCTGTTGCTGGACGCGACCCGGCACTTCAACCAGCCCCTGACGGTCGAACGCTTGCTGGAATGGCACGAGTGGTTGTTTCCTGATCAAACAAGCGACCTTGCCTATCGACAGATCCGCGTAGGCGCGCTGCGCGGGGACGAACCGATGCAAGTGGTTTCGGGCAGGCTGGACCGACCTATCGTTCACTTCGAGGCGCCGCCTCGCCAGGGCCTTGAACAGCAATTGAAAACGTTCGTCGACTGGTTCGAAGCCAGTCGCCATCAGGCCAGCCTCGATCCGCTACTGCGTGCCGGAATTGCTCATTTCTGGTTTGTTACCCTGCATCCATTCGACGATGGCAATGGTCGCCTGACCCGCACCTTGACCGATTTGGCATTGGCCCAGGGTGAGGCGCAGGCGATCCGTTTCTACGCCATGTCCGTGAGCATCCTGGACGACCGCGCCGGTTATTACCGAATCCTGGAAAACAGCCAGAAAGCCACGCTGGATATCACCGGCTGGCTGACTTGGTTCCTGCAGACACTGTTGCGCAGCCTGCATAAAGCGATGGCACAGATCGAAAGCGTGCTGGGCAAGACCCGGTTCTGGCAGGCCCATCGCGCTTCGACACTCACGCCTGAACAGTCCAAAGTGCTGAACCGGTTGCTCGATGGCGGCGAAAAAGGCTTCGGGCAGGGGATCAGCGCCGCTCAATATCAAGCCGTGGCCAAGGTCTCCAAGGCGACAGCAACGCGACACCTGGCGGAACTGCTGGAGAAAGGTTGCCTGGAGCGGATGCCCGGCGGCGGGCGCAGCACCCGTTACCGAATCAACTATCCAGCCGACTGAGATCATTTGTGGCGAGGGGATTTATCCCCGCTGGGTTGCGAAGCGACCCCAAAGCTGAGGACTCAATCCAGCTGACACTCCGAGGTGTCAGCTTTTAGGGCTGCTTCGCAACCCAGCGGGGATAAATCCCCTCGCCACAGGTTCCGACATCCTTGCTGATCGGGGTGACGCCCGGCGGTCCTGATTTGCCCGAACCCCCCATGTCTGCTAGTGTCGCGCCGGTTTAACAGTCAACCGGAATAGCCGCCATGGCCCGCAAAAAAGCTGCACTGGATTTCGAACAATCTCTGGCCGACCTGCAAACGCTGGTCGAACGACTGGAGAACGGCGAATTGTCGCTGGAAGACTCGCTGACCGCCTTCGAGCAGGGTATCGGCTTGACTCGCGACTGCCAGGCGGCGCTGGCCCAGGCCGAGCAGAAGGTGCAATTGCTGCTCGAGCGTGACGGTGAGCTGACCGAAGAACCTTTCGACGCGGAACAGCCTGAATGATCGGCGCTTATCAGGCCAGCAGCCAGGCCCGGGTCAATGCTGCATTGGATAGCTTGTTCCGCGCCCCAAGCCCGGAACTGGCGCGCCTGTACGAAGCCATGCGCTACAGCGTGATGAACGGCGGCAAGCGTGTGCGGCCGTTATTGGCCTACGCCGCGTGCGAAGCCTTGGGCGGCGCGGCCGAACAGGCCAACGGCGCGGCCTGTGCGGTGGAGTTGATCCACGCGTATTCGCTGGTGCACGACGATTTGCCGGCCATGGACGACGACGACCTGCGTCGCGGCCAGCCCACCACCCACAAGCAATTCGACGAAGCCTGCGCGATCCTGGCCGGCGACGGTTTGCAGAGCCTGGCCTTCAGCGCCCTGCTGGACCCGGCCCTGAGCGATTGCCCGGCGCAGGTTCGCCTGGACATGGTCAGTGCCCTGGCGCTGGCGGCAGGCCCAGCCGGCATGGTCGGCGGCCAGGCCATCGACTTGGGCTCAGTGGGCCTGAAGCTGGACCAGAGCGCCCTGGAATACATGCACCGACACAAGACCGGCGCCTTGATCGAAGCCAGCGTCCAGCTCGGCGCCCTGGCCAGCGGCCGGGCCACGCCTGCCCAGTTGCAAGCCTTGCAGACCTACGCCCGGGCCATCGGCCTGGCGTTCCAGGTGCAGGACGACATCCTCGACGTCGAAAGCGATACCCAGACCCTGGGCAAACGCCAGGGCGCCGACATCGCTCGCGACAAGCCGACCTACCCGGCCCTGCTCGGCCTCGACGCCGCCAAGGCCTATGCCCTGGAGTTGCGCGACCAGGCCCTGGCCGCGCTGCGACCCTTTGACGCGGCGGCCGAGCCGTTGCGCGACTTGGCGCGTTATATCGTCGAACGACGCAGCTGATACAGGGTCAACCCATTCATAAGTGCGTATCGGCCAAGTTCCGGCCTACGCGTGGGCAGCTTGCGATGCATAAGGTAAACTGCCGCCTCTTTCTATACCTATAACGATTCGCCTGATGCCCACGACGTTTCAAGAGATTCCCCGCAAGCGCCCGACCACGCCCCTGCTGGACCGCGCCAACACGCCGGACGGCCTGCGTCGTCTGGGTGAAGCCGAGCTGGAAACCCTGGCCGATGAGTTGCGCCTGGAGCTGCTCTACACGGTCGGCCAGACCGGTGGGCACTTCGGCGCGGGCCTGGGCGTCATCGAGCTGACGATCGCGTTGCATTACGTGTTCGACACCCCGGACGACCGGCTGGTGTGGGACGTCGGGCACCAGGCCTACCCGCACAAGATCCTCACCGGTCGTCGCGAGCGCATGGGCACGCTGCGTCAGAAGGACGGTATCGCCGCCTTCCCGCGCCGCGCCGAGAGCGAATACGACACCTTTGGCGTCGGTCACTCCAGCACCTCTATCAGCGCCGCCCTGGGCATGGCGATTGCCGCCCGCCTGCAAAACAGCGAGCGCAAGGCCATTGCCGTGATCGGCGACGGCGCACTGACGGCGGGCATGGCCTTCGAGGCGCTGAACCACGCGCCGGAAGTCGACGCCAACATGCTGGTGATTCTCAACGACAACGACATGTCGATTTCGCGCAACGTTGGCGGTTTGTCCAACTACCTGGCGAAGATCCTTTCCAGCCGCACCTACGCCAGCATGCGCGAAGGCAGCAAGAAAGTGCTGTCGCGCCTGCCCGGCGCCTGGGAAATCGCCCGCCGTACCGAAGAATACGCCAAGGGCATGCTGGTCCCCGGCACACTGTTCGAGGAACTGGGCTGGAACTACATCGGCCCCATCGACGGCCATGACCTGCCCACGCTGATCGCCACCCTGCGCAACATGCGCGACCTCAAGGGCCCGCAGTTCCTGCACGTGGTCACCAAGAAAGGCAAAGGCTTCGCCCCGGCGGAAGTCGACCCGATCGGCTACCACGCCATCACCAAGCTCGAACCCCTGGACGCTCCGGCGGCCACGCCGAAAAAGGCCGGCGGACCGAAGTACTCCGGCGTCTTCGGCCAATGGCTGTGCGACATGGCCGCCGCCGACCCGCGCCTGGTGGGCATCACCCCGGCGATGAAGGAAGGCTCGGACCTGGTGGCCTTCAGCGAACGCTACCCGCAGCGCTATTTCGACGTGGCGATTGCCGAGCAGCACGCCGTGACCCTCGCTGCCGGCATGGCCTGTGAAGGCGCCAAGCCGGTGGTGGCGATCTATTCGACGTTCCTGCAACGGGCCTACGACCAACTGATTCATGACGTCGCCGTACAGAACCTCGACGTGCTGTTCGCCATCGACCGCGCCGGCCTGGTGGGCGAAGACGGCCCGACCCACGCCGGCAGCTTCGACCTGTCGTTCCTGCGCTGCATCCCCGGCATGCTGGTGATGACCCCGAGCGATGAAAACGAGCTGCGCAAAATGCTTACCACCGGCCACCTGTTCAATGGCCCGGCGGCAGTGCGTTACCCACGTGGCACCGGCCCGAACGCGCCGATCTCGACCGACCTCGAGCCCATCGAGATCGGCAAGGGTGTGATCCGCCGCCAGGGCAAGCAAACCGCCCTGCTGGTGTTCGGCGTGCAACTGGCCGAAGCCCTGAAAGTCGCCGAGACCCTGGACGCCACCGTGGTGGACATGCGCTTCGTCAAACCCCTGGACGAAGCCCTGGTGCGCGAGATGGCCGACAGCCATGAGCTGCTGGTGACCGTCGAGGAAAACGCCATCATGGGCGGCGCCGGCGCGGCGGTCAGCGAATTCCTGGCCCGGGAAAACATCCTCAAGTCCGTGCTGCACCTGGGCTTGCCGGACCTCTATGTCGAACACGCCAAGCCGGCGCAGATGCTGGCCGAGTGCGGGCTGGATGAGGCAGGGATCGAAGCGGCGGTGCGCCAGCGGTTGCAGTTGTTGGGCCACTGATTTTTCAAACACCGCAGAACCCTTGTGGGAGCGGGCTTGCTCGCGAAGGCGGTGTATCAGTCAATATCAACGTTGACTGATACACCGCCTTCGCGAGCAAGCCCGCTCCCACATTGGTTTTGTGTGGACCCAGTCATCACGGAACCCCATGAAACTCCGCCTCGCCCTCACCCTCTCCCTGCTCCCCACCCCCGACCTGCTGGCCGACACCTTCGAGCGCGACCAGGCCCTGAAGCTGCCCGACATCGTGATCAGCGCCAACCGCCAGGTCGAAGCCCGCAACGACAGCAGCGCCGCCAATACCGTGCTCACCCGCGACGACATCGATCGCTTGCAACCGGCCAGTGTCACTGACTTGCTCAGCCGTGTGCCAGGCGTGCAAGTGGCGCCGCTGGGTGGGCGCGGCAGCCTGCCGGGGATTTACATTCGCGGCACCAAATCGGCCCAGAGCCTGGTGCTGGTGGACGGTCAGCGCATCGGCAACGCCACCTCCGGCGACAGCAACCTGCAACGCCTGAACATCAACCAGATCGAGCGCGTGGAAGTACTGCGCGGTTCGCGCTCGGTGATCTACGGTGCCGATGCGGTGGGTGGGGTGATTCAGATTTTCACCCGCCGCAGCAACGAGCAAGGCCTGCAACCGCGCCTGCATATGGGTGTCGGCAGCCACCAGACCTGGGAACGCAGCCTGGGCCTGTCCGGCGGCGACGAGCAGACCCGCTTCAACCTCGGCGCCAGCCTCGACGAGAGCGCCGCAAGCAATCGGACCCGCGAGTCCTACGCCAGCGACCGCGACGACGACGCCAACCGCAACCAGTCCTTCAGCCTGAGCCTGAGCCATGCGGCCAGCGATGACCTGGAAGTCGGCCTGAACCTGCTGGATAACCGCGGCAAAAGCGAATACGACAACCCGTTCGGCCGCTTCGACCCGACCACTTTCGAATCCCTGCCCCAGCAACCCTACAGTGAGTTTGCGGTGAGCAGCTTCAGCACCTATGTGGACGGGCGAATCAACGACGTCTGGAAATCACGCCTGGAACTGGGCCACAGCGAGAACCGTGAAAAAACCTTCGACAAGCTCAGCGATGTCCGCGAAGTGTTCAACACCTACCGCGATTCCGTGACCTGGCAGAACGACGTGACGCTGGACGCGCGCAACAGCCTGATCGTCGGCGGTGACTGGTATCAGGACCGGGTCAACAGCAGCACGCCGTTCGACGAAGACAGCCGCTGGAACCGTGCCGCGTTCATCCAGCACCGCTTCCAGGCCGAAACCTTCTCCACCGAACTGGGTCTGCGGCGCGACCAGAATCAGCAGTTTGGCGGCCAGAACAGTTGGAGCGGCACGCTCACCCTGCCGATCAATCCGGACAACGACGTATTGCTGACCTACAGCGAAAGCTTCCGCGCGCCGACCTTCAACGACCTGTACTACCCGGACTTCAGCAACCCCGACCTGAAACCCGAAACGGCGAAAAGCTACGAGCTGCAATGGCGCAGCCAGCTGAGCGACAGCGCCCGCCTGGAGACCTCGCTGTACCGCACGGACCTGGAAGACGCGATCATCTTTGGCAGCAACTCACGCCCGCAGAACGTCGCCTCGGCGCGGATCAACGGTTTTGAGATGGCCTACCTGCAGGATGTGTTCGGCTGGCAGGGCAACCTGGGCCTGACCATCATCGACCCACGCGACCGCGACAGCGGCCACACCCTGGCCCGCCGCGCCCGACGGACCTTGAGCCTGGACCTGGACCGCCAATTCGACCGCCTCGGCCTGGGCGCCACCTGGCAAGCGGTGAGTGGCAGCTACGACGATGAAAACAACCGCAATGCCCTGGGCGGCTATGCCCTGCTCGGGTTGCGCGGCAGTTGGGAATTGACCCGGGAGGTTAAGCTGGAGATGAAGGTGGATAACCTGCTGGACAAGGGGTACAGCCGGGCGCTGTATAGCCATGATGGAGGCCAGTATGGGTATCGGGAGGAAGGTCGGGCGTGGTTGTTTGGGGTGACTTGGACTCCCTCCCTCTGATCCGTGATTTGTAGCGTTTGAGCGGGCCTCTTCGCGAGCAAGCCCGCTCCCACAGGGATCTGTGGTGGATACAAAATCAGCGTTCGCCGCAAATCCCCTGTGGGAGCGGGCTTGCTCGCGAATCAGGCGCCGCGGTCTATCTGTCTGGCGCAATCAATTCGCACAACCGCACCGTCGCCTCGATCATCTGCCCACTGGGCCGCTCCAGCCCCTTGTCATTGACCAGCAACAACCGCCCCCGCGCCACCGGCCAGGTTTTCCAGGCGTCGAGTTGCGCCTGCTCCGTGGCCAGGATGATCTGCGGATTGCGCTGCAGCACCGCTTCCACACTCACCTGCGGGGCCGGCAGGCTCAGGTCGGCGAAGACGTTGCGCGCCCCGCATACCGCCAGCGCATCACTGATGATCTGCCCGCCCCCGACGGTGTACAGCGGCCGGTCCCAGACCTGGTAGAACACCGGCAACGGTGGGGCCCGTCGATAGCGCTGGCGTAAGGCTTCAAGACGCACACGCAATTGCGCCGCCCGTTGCACGCCCCGCTCCGGGCGGCCGAGTTGCAGGGCAATGTCTTCAATTTGCGTGATGAGTTGGTCGAGACTGCGGGGCTCGGCGACGTAGATTGGAATGCCCAGCGTTTTAAGCTGCTCGCGCTGGGCCGGGCCGACACTGCCGGGCCAGAGCAGGAGCAGGTCGGGCTGGAGGCTGAGCAACCGCTCCATGTCCAGTTGGCCGTAACGCCCTACGGAAGGCAGGTCTTTAAGGATTGGCGGACGCTCACCGCCATCCAGCACGCCCACCAAGAGGTCGGCGGAGCCCAGTTCAACGACGATTTCCGACAACGACGGCGCAAGGCTGACGACCCGCGTCGCCGCCATCGTCGAGGCGCTGACGGCCAGCAGCAAGACCGCCAGCCAGCGGTTCATCAGCCGAGTTGGCGCGGGATGCGGTACAGGTAGAACAACACGGTGGTCGACAAGGCCAACAGCATCAACGGCACCGCTTCCAGGCCCACGAACACCGCAAGGGCGCCGACCCAGGCCGGTAGCCCGGCCACCAGGAAGGCCGCGCGGCGACGAGCCGCCAGGTCAATCCAGGCCTGGGGTTCGTCGGGCGTGTCGAGGGCTTTCTGGGTGGCGATCAAGGCCTGTTTATAAGGCCCGAAGAATCGCAGGCTGACAAACATCGACGCCACGCCGGCAATGAACAGCGGCATCGCCAGCACTGGAAGAATCGCTTCGCCCTCGCCGAACACCGCGTTGATCACAAACAGTGGCAACAAGGCCAGCGCCAGGTATTTCCACCAACTGACCGACAGCCGCCGCCGAACCTGACCGCGCGTCACGCCCGGTCAACCTCGCCTTGGTGCTCGTTGCCCATCATGTGGTCGAGCTTGCTGGCCTTGGTCGCCAGGTAGAGTTTGTTGTGAGGGTTGTGGCCGGTGTGCAGCGGCACACGCTCGGCCACCACGATGCCCATGTCGGTCAACGCCTTGACCTTGCGTGGGTTGTTGGTCATCAAGCGCAACGACTTCACGCCCAGATGCTCCAGCATCGGCAGGCAGATGCTGTAGTCACGCAGGTCGGCGGCAAAACCGAGGCGTTCGTTGGCTTCCACGGTATCGGCGCCGCCGTCTTGCAGTTCATAGGCGCGGATCTTGTTCAACAGACCAATGCCACGGCCTTCCTGGCGCAGGTACAGCAGCACGCCACGGCCTTCGCGGGCGATGGCCTGCAGCGCGGCCTCGAGTTGCGAACCGCAATCGCAACGCTGGCTGAACAGGGCGTCGCCGGTCAGGCATTCGGAATGCAGGCGGCCCAGCACCGGAGAACCGTCGGCGAAATCACCCAGGCTCAGCACGACGTGCTCGCGGCCGGTGGCTTCATCGAGAAAACCATGCATGGTGAATTGCGCAAAGGGCGTTGGCAGCTTGGAAGCGGCAACAAAAACGACAGGCACCGGTGTGCTCCTGATCTAGTACTGGAGATTCGCAGAGGCGGGCATTGTAACAGCACGATCCGACAGACGCTTAGGCTGAATTATCGCCTATTAGCATCGAAAAGTTTGATCAAGGCTTCGGTGGTTTGCCGTGCTCGTCGAAAGGATAGGGTTGCTTCCAGCGTTCGAAAATCGGCTTCAGCTCACCGCTCTTCACCAGCACTTCCATGCGTCGGTCGAACAGCGCACGCAACGTACGGCCGTTTTCGTTGTTGGCGAAGCCCAGGTACAGCGGCAAGTTGATCAGCGGCGAGAGCTTGAATTGCTTGGGATCGTCGGCCTTGGCGAGCACTTCCTCGATTTCCATCGATGCATCGATGTAGAAATCCGCTCGCTCATGAATCAGCATCGGCAAGATACCCACCGCCCGGTGGATCTCATTGAAACGCCGGATGTTGGGCAGGTAGTTGTTGTATTCGTACCCGCGCATCCATACCAGCCGATAGCTGCCAATCGTCGCCAGGGTGGGCGTCGGCTTGGACGCCAGCCCCAGGGCATAGATGTGATCGACGTCGTAATGCCACTTCGGGTAAAGCACGCCTTCGGACTCATCCCGATAGGCGCCGACCTGCACATCGACCTCGCCGCGCTGCACCAACCCGATCGAGCGGGTGTAGGGCACGCTGCGGATCTCCAGCTTGACGCCTTCAGGTTCGAACACCGCACGCAGGATGTCCCAGCCCATGCCCTGACCGTCGGCCTGGGTGTAATCGGCCCACTCCTCGCTGGCCGCGCGGACCTTGCCAGGCAGCGGCGTCGACTCGGCCACCCTCGTCCCTATACAGGCTCCCAAACACAGCAACAGCAGTAGTGCGCGGCTTACGCCCATGCCTGACTCCCTCAGGTGAAACACCACACCAATCCTTGCATTGCCAGCCAGGCGAAAACCCCGGCCAAGACATCATCGAGCATGATTCCGACGCCTCCGTGCACATGCCGGTCGATCCAGCGGATTGGCCACGGCTTGAGGATATCGAAGAAACGGAACACCAGGAAACCCGCCAGCAACCAATACCAGCCTTCCGGTACCAACCACAAGGTGATCCACATGCCGACCATTTCGTCCCAGACGATGCCTTCATGATCGTGCACCCGCAGGTCGTCCGCCACTTTGCCACACAGCCAGAAGCCAAACAGCATGGTGATGCCCAGCATCAGCCAATAACCCCAGTCCGGCAACATCTGCCATAACGGTATGAAGGGTAGCGCAACCAGCGAGCCCCAAGTACCCGGGGCCTTGGGTAAAGTACCCGAACCGAAGCCAAATGCCAGGAAATGCCAGGGATTGCGCCAGACCGAAGGCGGAACGAACTCTGCCGGGACCTGGTTGGGATGATCTGTCACGGTGTCTCCCGAAAATGTTGATAGCCCCGCACTCGCGGAGTGATGTCGTGCCCGTCGCTGTCGACCAGCGTGACACCTTGCCCGGCCAGCACGCTGCCGATCACATGGATCGGCCAGCCTTCGGCCTGCAACGCCGACAATCGGCTCGGTGGCACAGCGAACAGCAGCACGTAATCGTCACCGCCGCTCAGGGCGACCTGCTCGGCGTCCGCCCGGCCAAGAAACGCTAGCAAAGCGTTGGACAGCGGCAATCGGTCCCGTTCAACCTGTAAAGCCACCCCGGACGCCACGGCGATATGCCCGCAATCGGCCAACAGGCCATCGGAAATATCCATCGCCGCGCGGGCCTTGCCCCGCAGCGCCAGGCCCAGGTCGATCTGCGGACGTGGCGACCAATAATGGGCCAGCAGCGGCTCAACAATCGCAGGTTCGGCGCTGCGCTGGCCGAGCACCAGCGGCAATGCGCCGGCAGCATTGCCCAACTCGCCGCCGACACACAGCAGGTCGCCGGGCTGCGCGCCGCTACGGGTCAGGGCCTGGCCGGACGGCACGCGGCCAAACACCGTCATGGTCAGGCTCAGGGGCCCACGCGTGGTATCCCCTCCCACCAGCGCCACGCCACAGGCCTGGGCCATCTGGTTCAAACCGCGGGCATAGGCTTGCAGCCAATCGGCGGTCACCGTCGGCAAGGTCAGGGCAAGGGTAAAGGCGAAAGGCTTGGCGCCCATGGCGGCCAGATCGCTGACCGCCACGGCCAGCGAGCGCTGGCCGAGCAGGAACGGGTCGCACGGGTCTGGAAAATGCACACCGGCCACGAGCGTGTCGGTGGACACCGCCAGCTGTTCCCCGGGAGGAACGGCCAGCAAGGCGCAGTCGTCGCCAATTCCCAGCGCAACGCCCTCGCCGCCCTGCGCGCAAGGCGCGGCGGCGAAGTAGTTACGGATCAGCTCGAACTCACCCATTAAGTGTCGTTCAAGCGCCAATCAGCGCTTGAACGCCTTCACTTCAGCTTCACGCAGACGCGGGGCGAGTTTGTCGAGCACACCGTTGACGAACTTGTGGCCATCGGTGGAACCGAAGACTTTCGCCAACTCGATCCCTTCGTTGATCACTACCCGATACGGTACGTCGACGCGCTTGAGCAGTTCCCAGGTGGACAGGCGCAGCACCGCCAGTTCAACCGGGTCCAGCTCTTCGATGGTCAGGTCCAGGCAAGGCGTGAGCGCGGTGTCGATTTCGGTCTTGAACTGCGGGACCCCGTGCAGGATCTCGCGGAAGTAAGCACCGTCGACATCACTGAAATCGTTGTCGACCCGAAACTGCGCTTCGATCTCGTTCAGCGATTGCTTGGCCATGTGCCATTGATACAGCGCCTGGGTCGCGAGCTGACGGGCTTCGCGACGCTTGACGCTTTTCGACGGCTTGCCGGCATCCGCAGGCTTTGGATCGCGCGGGTTGAAACGATCGCTTTCGTCGCTAATCACTTGGCCTCCAACTGCGCCAGCAGGCTGACCATTTCCAGGGCGGACAGGGCCGCTTCGGCACCTTTGTTACCGGCCTTGGTGCCGGAACGTTCGATGGCTTGCTCGATGGAATCAACAGTCAGTACGCCGAAAGCGACTGGCACGCCGAATTCCATGGACACCTGGGCCAGGCCCTTGGTGCATTCGCCGGCCACGTATTCGAAGTGCGGAGTACCGCCACGAATGACCGCGCCCAGGGCGATGATCGCCGCATACTCGCCCTTTTGGGCGACTTTCTGCGCAACCAGCGGAATTTCGAAGGCGCCAGGGGCGCGGATGATGGTGATGTCGCTTTCGCTCACGCCATGGCGAACCAGGGCATCGACCGCACCGCCAACCAGGCTCTCGACCACGAAACTGTTGAAACGGCCCACTACCAGAGCGTAGCGGCCTTTGGGGGCGATGAAGGTACCTTCGATGGTCTTCAGGGTCATTCGTCAGATCTCTTAAAGAGCCGGAGCGCGTTCTATAACGCGCTCCTCAGTGATATTAGCCACGAATACAGCGCTGTGGATCCCGGACTACCATTGGCTCGTACATCTGTGGCGAGGGGATTTAGCGAAACGTCGCACCGCCCCGCTGGGCTGCGCAGCGGCCCCTCTTTTTGGGACTGCTTCGCAGTCCAGCGGGGATAAATCCCCTCGCCACAATGATCTAACCAGCCTCAGGAACAATAATGCCGGAATCCGCGGGCCATTATTCGGAGGGCACGTATTCTACAACTTCCAGATCGAAACCGGATATCGCATTAAATTTCATTGGTGCGCTCATCAGGCGCATTTTTCGCACGCCCAGGTCACGAAGGATCTGCGAACCGGCACCGACGATGCTGTAGGTGGTCGGTTTTTTCACCGCCGCCTGGTCACCGGTTTCACGGATGTGCGCCAACAGCACGTCGCCATCGAGCGGGTGGCCGAGCAGCAGCACCACGCCGCTGCCGGCCTCGGCCACCGCAGCCATGGCGGCCCGCAGGCTCCAGCGGCCGGGTTGCTTGACCATCAGCAGGTCGCGCAACGGGTCCATGTTGTGCACACGCACCAGGGTCGGCTCTTCGGCGCACACGGTGCCCAGGGTCAGCGCCATGTGCACGTCGCCTTCCACCGAGTCGCGGTAGGTCACCAGGTTGAACTGGCCCAATTCGCTGTCCAGCGGCTGCTCGGCAATCCGCTGAACGGTACGTTCGTGGATCATCCGGTAGTGGATCAGGTCGGCGATGGTGCCGATCTTGATGTTGTGTTCGGCGGCGAAGGTTTCCAGTTCCGCGCGACGGGACATGGTGCCGTCGTCGTTCATCACTTCGCAGATCACGCCGCTGGGTTCAAAGCCCGCCATGCGCGCCAGGTCGCAGGCCGCTTCGGTGTGGCCGGCGCGAGCCAGGGTGCCGCCGGCCTGGGCCATCAGCGGGAAGATGTGGCCGGGGCTGACGATGTCTTCGGCCTTGGCGTCCCGGGCGGCAGCGGCCTGCACGGTGCGCGCGCGGTCAGCGGCGGAGATACCGGTGGTCACGCCCTCGGCGGCCTCGATGGACACGGTGAACTTGGTGCCGAAGCCCGAGCCGTTGCGCGGCGCCATCAGCGGCAGCTTCAGCAGCTCGCAGCGCTCGCGGGTCATCGGCATGCAGATCAGCCCACGGGCATGCTTGGCCATGAAGTTGATGTGCTCGGCCTTGCAGCATTCAGCGGCCATGATCAGGTCGCCTTCGTTCTCGCGGTCTTCGTCATCCATGAGGATGACCATCTTGCCTTGGCGGATGTCTTCAACCAGTTCTTCGATGCTATTGAGCGCCACGCGGCACCCCCTTGGGTCAGGATTTGAGGTAGCCGTTGGCGGCCAGAAAACTTTCAGTGATGTTACCCGGCTTTTGTGGGGAGCCCGGCTCTGCGGCCTTGTCGCCCAACAACAGGCGCTCCAGGTAACGGGCCAGCAAGTCGACTTCCAGGTTGACCCGGCGACCTGGCCGGTACGAGGCCATGATGGTTTCGCTCAGGGTGTGGGGAATGATTGTCAGCAGGAATTCGGCGCCATCCACCGCGTTGACCGTCAGGCTGGTGCCGTCGACGGTGATCGAGCCTTTGTGGGCGATGTACTTGGCCAACTCCTTCGGCGCGCGAATGCGAAACTCCACGGCCCGGGCGTTATCCGTGCGCGAGACCACTTCGCCAACGCCGTCCACGTGGCCGCTGACCAGGTGCCCGCCCAAGCGAGTGGTGGGGGTCAGGGCTTTTTCCAGGTTGACCGGGCTGCCGCTCTTGAGGTCGTTCATGGCCGTGCAGTCGAGGGTTTCGCGGCTGACGTCCGCCAGGAAACCGTTGCCTGGCAATTCGACGGCCGTCAGGCACACGCCGTTGACCGCAATGCTGTCGCCCAACTTGACGTCGCTCAGGTCGAGCTTGCCGGTTTCGACGTAGACCCGCACATCGCCGCCCTTGGGGGTGAGTGCACGGATGCTGCCGATGGATTCGATGATGCCGGTAAACATGGAGTCCTCCTCGAGAACGGACCGCCGCTTGCGCGAAAGCCGGGAATTATACGCTCGCCTGCGCAACGGGAACGGCGATGACTCGCCAGTCATCGCCCACGGCGCGGATTTCGGTGATTTTCAGCAGCGGGGCGTCCTTCATCTGCGCCAGCGGCCAGTCCAACAGCGGTCGCGCCGAAGAACCGAGGAACTTGCCGGCGATGAAAATCTGGAATTCATCGACCAACCCTTGCTGGGCGAAAGCCCCCGCCAGGCGCGGACCGGCTTCCACCAGCACCTCGTTGACGCCACGACCCGCCAGCTCCACCAGCAGGCGATGCAGATCGACCTGACCGTCATCGCCCGCCACGATCATGCATTCGGGGCCGTTGGCGTATTGTTCTTCTACCGCCATGCAGGTAGCGACCAGCGCCGGGCCGGCCTTGAAAAACGCTGCATCCAACGGCACCCGCAGACGACCGTCCACCAGCACCCGCAGCGGCGGACGGCTCATGACCAACGCCGTCTGCTCGGCATCGAGCCCCAGCTCATCGGCGCGCACGGTCAGCCGGGCGTTGTCCGCCAGCACCGTGTCGGCGCCGGTCAGCACCACACTGGCCTGGGCGCGCAGGCGTTGGACCGCCGAGCGTGCGGCGGCACCGGTGATCCACTGGCTTTCGCCGCTTTCCATGGCGGTGCGGCCATCGAGGCTCATGGCGAGCTTGACCCGCACGAACGGCAGGCCCTGCTCCATGCGCTTGAGAAAACCTTCATTGAGCTTGCGCGCTTCGCCTTCCAGCACGCCACTTTCGGTGGCGATGCCGGCCTGGGCCAACCGTTGCAGGCCACGCCCGGCGACTTCCGGGTTGGGGTCCTGCATCGCCGCCACCACCCGCGCCACGCCGGCGTTGACCAGCGCATCGGCACACGGCGGCGTACGCCCGTGATGGCTGCACGGCTCGAGGGTCACGTAGGCCGTGGCGCCGCGGGCCTGTTCGCCAGCGGCGCGCAGGGCATGGACTTCGGCATGGGGCTCACCGGCGCGGATGTGCCAACCTTCGCCGACAATCTGCCCGTCACGCACGATCACGCAACCGACCCGGGGATTGGGGTGGGTGGTGTAGTGACCGCGCCGCGCCAACTCCAGGGCTCGGGCCATGTAGTGGGCGTCGAGGACGGCCTGCTGCGCCGAGGCGGTCATTCTTTCACCGGTTCGCGGGCCAGGCGGTCGATTTCTTCGCGGAATTCGTTCAAATCCTGGAAGCGCCGGTACACCGAGGCGAAACGGATGTAGGCGACCTCATCGAGCTTCTGCAGCTCGGCCATCACCAGTTCACCGACCACCAGGGATTTGACCTCGCGTTCGCCGGTCGCCCGCAGCTTGTGCTTGATGTGCACCAGCGCCGCTTCCAGGCGCTCGACGCTCACCGGGCGTTTTTCCAGGGCGCGCTGCATGCCGGCGCGCAGTTTTTCTTCGTCGAACGGCTGGCGGCTGCCGTCGGTTTTGATCAGGCGCGGTAACACCAGTTCAGCGGTCTCGAACGTCGTGAAACGTTCGCCGCAAGCCAGGCATTCGCGGCGGCGGCGGACTTGTTCGCCCTCGGCGACCAGTCGCGAGTCGATGACCTTGGTGTCGTTGGCACCGCAGAATGGACAGTGCATGGTGGCAGGCAACAAAAAAAGGGAGGGCCATGGTAGCGCATCCCACTGGCAAGACAAGCCATAGGGTTTACGGTATACAGACGGGCTTACCGTCAGATCCATGGAATTCACCTTGCTGGAGCCACACATGCCGCTACGATCGCTCGTTCTGCTCAGTTTTTTCAGCCTGCTGATGGCGTGCAGCAGCGATGCCCCCAAGCCCGCCGCTCCCGCCCCGGCCCCCGCGCCGAAACAGGCCCAGGAAAAAGCCCGCCAGGCGGCCGAGCTGGGGCCGCTGCCAGCGCATCAGCGCGAGTTGAGTGGCACCTTGCAGGGCGTGCCGGCCGGCGCCGAAGTGGAACTGGCGCTGTTGGTGATCGATGACAAGGACCGCCCACAGCAATTGCTCGCCAGCTCCAGCCTGATCGGCACCAACCAGGCCCTGCCCTTCCGCCTGCGTTTCAACCCCGATGCCTTCCCGGTCGGCGCCCGCGTCGAGCTGCGTGGCCGCGCCAGCCAGTCCGGCCAGTTGATCCTGCACCTGCCGGAGCAACGCATCAGCCAACCGACCACCCAGGCACTGGGCGCCCTGCAATTCGTCAAAGCGCCATGAGTGCACCGCAGGACCTGCAACGGGCATTGAGCGAGTTGCTTGGAGACGCGCGCCTGGTCGCTTGTCCGCTACCCGGCACCGACTTGACGTTGTGGCTGATCGACGGCGACAACATGGACCGCGCCTTCAGCCCGGAAGAAACCCGGCGCATTCTCCACGAGCCGCCCTACTGGAGCTTCTGTTGGGCCAGCGGCCTGGCGATGGCCCGCTACCTGGCCGAACAGCCACAATGGGTCGAGGGCAAACGGGTGCTGGATTTCGGCGCCGGCTCGGGTGTCGCCGGCATCGCGGCGGTCAACGCCGGGGCGCTGGAAGTGGTGGCCTGCGACCTCGACCCACTGGCGATTGCCGCGTGCCAGGCCAATGCCGCGCTCAATGGCGTGGAGCTGGGTTATTCGACGAATTTCTTCGCCGAGGCTGATCGTTTCGACCTGATCCTGGTCGCCGATGTGCTCTACGACCGGGCCAATCTGCCGCTGCTCGATCAATTCCTCAGTCGTGGCCGCGAGGCGTTGGTGGCCGACTCCCGGGTGCGGGATTTCCAGCATCCACTGTACCGGCGCATCGACATGCTCCAGGCCATGACCTTGCCGGACCTGGCCGAGCCTGAAGAGTTTCGGCATGTGAGCCTGTACCACGCGCGGCGCGGCTAGGATAAAAGCTTCGCGAGCAAGCCCGCTCCCACAGTCGATCTCCTGTGGATACAAAATTCGTGTACACCGCGAATCCAATGTGGGAGCGGGCTTGCTCGCGAAGGCGTCCTACCAGACACCACAAGACGAAAGACCTCCCGGCTTTCAGCCACCCCCACCAAGCCGTATAGTTGCCCCATTCAAGCGCTCTACGAGATTGCCCATGACTCAGGAAACGCCCTACATCTTCGACGCCACCACCGCCGATTTCGACCAGTCGGTGATCGCGAACTCTTTCCACAAACCGGTGCTGGTGGATTTCTGGGCCGAGTGGTGTGCGCCGTGCAAAGCCCTGATGCCGATGCTGCAAACCATTGCCGAGAGCTATCAAGGCGAACTGCTGCTGGCCAAGGTCAACTGCGACATCGAGCAGGACATTGTCGCCCGTTTCGGCATTCGCAGCCTGCCAACGGTGGTGTTGTTCAAGGACGGCCAACCCGTCGACGGCTTTGCCGGTGCCCAGCCGGAATCGGCCGTGCGAACCCTGCTCGAACCCCATGTGCAGATGCCGCCGCCGGCCGCGGCCGATCCGTTCGAACAGGCTCAGGCGCTGTTCGACGACGGTCGTTTCGCCGACGCCGAAGCCGTGCTCACGGTGTTGCTGGGTGAAGACAACACCAACGCCAAGGCGCTGATCCTATACGCCCGCTGCCTGACCGAACGCGGCGAACTGGACGAAGCGCAGACCGTGCTCAATGCGGTGAAAAGCGACGAACACAAGGCCGCCCTCGCCGGCGCCAAGGCGCAGATCCAGTTCCTCGGCCTGGCCAAGCACCTGCCGGACGCCGCCGACCTCAAGGCGCGCCTGGCGAAAGACCCGCAGGACGATGAAGCGCTGTACCAACTGGCGATCCAGCAACTGGCGCGCCAGCAGTACGAAGCAGCCCTCGATGCACTGCTCAAGCTGTTCATGCGTAACCGCAGCTACAGCGAAGGCCTGCCCCACAAGACCTTGCTTCAGGTGTTCGAACTGCTGGGCAACGATCATCCGCTGGTGACGACTTATCGTCGCAAGCTGTTCGCCGCGTTGTATTGATTCCCCTGTAGGAGCTGTCGAGCGAAGCGAGGCTGCGATCTTTACCCAGACGCTTGAATCTCAAGCGAAAGATCAAAAGATCGCAGCCTCGCTTCGCTCGTCAGCTCCTACACGTTCCTACACGCTCCTACGCGGTTTCGTGCCAGCTGTAGAGCGGTGTGTCACCGCCGCTGATCACTTTTACATCCGGGCTATGGCGCAAGCGCACCAACAGGCGCTTGCCCGTCGAGGCGCTGCCGGTCAAGCCTTCGAGCTGTTCCAGCAGGTCCGGGCCGCTCAACTGCCCGGCCTTGCGCAGCAGTTCCTTGGCGATCTGCCACTGGGCATCGTCCTGACTCACTGGATTGGCCGCCGGTTTGGCCGCAGGCGCCACTGCGCTCTCGGACTTGGCCACTTGCAACTGCGCGCCGAGCTGCGCCCAGTCGCCCTCATCCATTTCGATCGACAAGTCCACCGGCCAATCGCCGACGGTTCCGCGTATCCGCAACATCACCGTGCTCCCGAATATTTCATGTACGCATGCTCCCATGGCCCTTGCGCGACGCCAAGCAGACGGTCAAACTCTCCGCACTTTCGTTATAAGATTACATAACCTTTTCGGAGACTCGTCATGCGTCGTCTGCTTCTCGCTTTGCCGTTCGCCCTGCTGCCATTGGCTGTCGCTCACGCGGCGGTCGAGCATGATCATGACCACGAGCATGGCAGCCTCGGCGCCCATGAACACGGCGTCGGTCGATTGAACGCCGCCTTGGACGGCCAGACCCTGGAGCTGGAACTGGAAAGCCCGGCGATGAACCTGGTGGGCTTCGAACACGCCGCCACCAGCGATGCCGACAAGGCCAAGGTCGCCGCCGTACGCGCGCAGTTGGACAAGCCGCTGGCGTTGTTCAACCTGCCGGCCGCCGCCAAGTGCACCGTGGCCCAGCAGGAACTGGAAAGCCCGTTGTTTGGTGATGAACCGGACCACGATCACGACCATGACGAAGACGCAGATGGCGACGAGCACCACGACGAGCACAGTGAGATCCATGCCCACTACCAGTTCACCTGCGCCGCCCCGGGTGCACTGAAGAACCTGGACCTGGCGACCCTGTTCAAAACCTTCCCGGCCACCCAGAAAATTCAGGTACAACTGATCAGCCCGAGCGGCCAGCAAGGTGTGGAAGTGACGGCAAAAGCGCCAGCCCTGAAATTCTAATCCACCGCAACACCCAATGTGGGAGCAAGCCTGGTGGGAGCAAAGCTTGCTCGCGATAGCGGTCCGACAGTCAACATCCAAGTTGAATGTAATGACCTCATCGCGAGCAAGCTCAGCTCCCACAGGTGTTCCACAGGTTCCACTATTTGAAGCGGCAAACATGACCCAAGCACTCATCGAACTCTCCGACCTGGGCTTCAGTTGGCCCGGGCATCCGCCGTTGCTGGATATCCCGGCGTTTCGCCTGGAGGCCGGTGAGACGCTGTTTCTCAAGGGCCCGAGCGGCAGTGGCAAGACCACCTTGCTGGGGCTGCTCGGCGGTGTGCAGACACCGGATCGCGGCAGCATCCGCCTGCTCGGCCAGGAACTCACCGAACTGGGCGCCGGCAGCCGCGATCGCTTTCGCGTCGACCACACCGGCTACATCTTCCAGCAATTCAACCTGCTGCCGTTTCTCTCGGTGCGCGAGAACGTCGAACTGCCCTGTCACTTTTCCAAGCTGCGCGCGCAACGGGCCATTCAGCGCCACGGCAGCGTCGATCAAGCCGCCGCCACCCTGCTGGCCCACCTGGGCTTGACCGACCCGAACCTGCTGGAACGGCGCGCCGACTCGTTGTCCATCGGCCAGCAACAACGGGTCGCCGCCGCCCGGGCGCTGATCGGCCAACCGGAACTGGTGATCGCCGACGAACCGACTTCGGCCCTGGACTACGACGCCCGGGAAAATTTCCTGCGGCTGTTGTTCGCCGAATGCCGCGAAGCCGGGTCGAGCCTGTTGTTCGTCAGCCACGACCAGAGCCTGGCGCCGCTGTTCGACCGCAACCTGTCGCTGGCCGATCTCAATCGCGCCGCCACGCCACTCGAGGTTTGAGATGTATTTGTTCCGTCTAGCCATGGCCAGCCTGGCGAACCGCCGCTTCACCGCGATCCTCACCGCGTTTGCCATCGCCCTTTCTGTTTGTTTGTTGCTGGCAGTGGAGCGGGTGCGTACCGAGGCGCGGGCCAGTTTCGCCAGCACCATCAGCGGCACCGACCTGATCGTCGGCGCCCGCTCAGGTTCTGTGAACCTGCTGCTGTACTCGGTGTTTCGCATCGGCAACGCCACCAACAACATCCGCTGGGACAGCTTCGAACACTTCGCCAGCAACCCGAAAGTGAAGTGGGCGATCCCCATGTCCCTCGGCGATTCCCACCGCGGTTATCGGGTAATGGGCACCACCGAGGCCTACTTCGAGCATTACCAGTACGGCCGCCAGCAACACCTGGCGCTGGGCGATGGCCGGGCCTTCGCCAGCGATCCGTTCGAAGTGGTGCTCGGTGCCGAAGTGGCCGAGGCGCTGCACTACAAACTCGGCGACAAACTGGTGTTGGCCCACGGTGTGGCAGTGGTCAGCCTGGTCAAGCATGACGACAAGCCCTTCACCGTGGTCGGGATTCTCAAGCGCACCGGCACCCCGGTGGACCGCACGCTGCACATCAGCCTAGGCGGCATGGAGGCGATCCACATTGACTGGAAGAACGGCGTGCCGGCCCAGGGCAATGGGCGCATCAGCGCCGACCAGGCCCGCAACATGGACCTCACGCCCCAAGCAATTACCGCCTTCATGCTCGGCCTCAACAGCAAGATTTCAACCTTTGCCTTGCAGCGCGAGATCAACGAGTTCCGTGGCGAACCGCTGCTGGCGATCCTGCCCGGCGTGGCGCTACAGGAACTGTGGAGCCTGATGGGCACGGCGGAAAAAGCCTTGTTCGTGATCTCGCTGTTCGTGGTCCTGACCGGATTGATCGGCATGCTCACGGCGATCCTCACCAGCCTCAACGAACGCCGCCGGGAAATGGCGATCCTGCGTTCGGTGGGCGCGCGGCCGTGGCACATCGCAACGCTGCTGGTGCTCGAAGCCTTTGCCCTGGCGCTGGCCGGGGTCACCGCCGGGCTGGCGCTACTGTACATCGGCATCGCCGCCGCCCAGGGTTACGTGCAGTCGGCCTACGGCTTGTACCTGCCGCTGGGCTGGCCGAGCGAATATGAATGGACGCTGCTGGCTGGCATTCTGGTTGCCGCCCTGCTGATGGGCAGCGTGCCGGCCTGGCGCGCCTATCGCCAATCGTTGGCCGACGGCCTGTCGATTCGTCTATGAGGACCTTGAAGATGCCCCGCGCCCTGCTTGCGCTGTTGATGATGGTCGCCCTGCCGCTATGGGCGGCCGAGCCGAGGGACCTGGCCTGGTCGGAAATGATCCCGCCGGACGCGCCGTCAGAAGTGCCAAACATGACGCCGCTGCACGACCTGTCGAAGATGAGCGATGCCCTGGCCGCCGAGTCCGCGCCAGCGGCCAAGCAGGACCTGCCCAACGCCCCGGTGGTCAAGACCCTCGACGGCCAGCAGATTCGCCTGCCGGGCTACATCGTACCGCTGGAAGTCAGCGAGGAAGGCCGCACCACGGACTTCTTGCTGGTGCCGTATTTCGGCGCCTGCATCCACGTGCCGCCACCGCCATCGAACCAGATCGTGCATGTGAAAAGTGAAGTCGGGGTCAAGCTCGACGAGTTGTACCAACCGTACTGGGTCGAAGGGCCGATGCAGGTCAAGCCGTCCACCAGTGAACTGGCCGATGCCGGGTATCAGATGGAGGCGCAGAAGATTTATGTGTATGAGCTGCCGGAGTGAACCTGGCTATTATTTGTTGCCTGTTAGATAGCTTTCGCGAGCAAGCCCGCTCCCACATTAGACCGCGTTTCTTCAGAAGGAATGCGGTCAAACTGTGGGAGCGGGCTTGCTCGCGAAAGGGCCCTCAAAATTGACTCATCATCATTTCATTGAGCTGAGTCAATTAAACACCCCCCGACTCATTGAGCTGTGTCAAAAGACCGGGCTAGACGGTTTCGTACCATGGGACATCTAATTTCGATGCCCTCTGGAGCCCCCATGCACAAGTCCTTGCTCAGCGCTTCCCTCGTTGCCCTCGCGCTCGCTGCCCCACTCGCCCAAGCCCACACAGCCGGCGACATCATCGTTCGCGCCGGTGCTATCACCGTCAACCCGGATGCCGACAGCTCCAGCGTCAAGGTCGACCGTGGCCCGCTGGCCGGTGCCGACCTGGGCGGCAAGGCGACCATGAGCAGCGACACGCAGCTGGGCTTGAACTTCGCCTACATGATCACCAACAACCTGGGGATCGAACTGCTGGCGGCCTCGCCGTTCGAGCACGACGTGAAAATCAAAGGCACCGCCCTGGGCGCGGCCAACAACAAGCTCGGCACCCTCAAGCACCTGCCGCCGACCCTGAGCCTGGTCTACTACCCGCTCGACGCCAAGTCGACGTTCCAGCCTTATGTCGGCGCCGGCATCAACTACACCTGGATCTACGACGAACACGTCGGCAGCGAAGCCAGCGCCAACGGCTTCAGCAATTTCCGCGCGAGCAACAGTTGGGGCATGGCGTGGCAAGTGGGCGCTGACTACATGTTGACCGACAACGTCATGATCAACGGCCAGATCCGCTACATCGACATCGACACCACCGCGTATGTGGACAACAACGCCGTGGCCAGCGGCACCCGGGCCAAAGTGAATGTCGATGTGGACCCATGGATCTACATGGTGGGGTTGGGCTACAAGTTCTAAGCCGAACCTGAAGATACGAAAATCCCTGTGGGAGCGAGCTTGCTCGCGATGACGGTGGGTCAGTCAACATGATTGCTGGCTGACTCACCGTCATCGCGAGCAAGCTCGCTCCCACAGTTCTTTTGGGTAGCGGGAAAATCAGCGCCCCAACAACCGCGCCAACCCCACGCTCATCGGGGTTTGCGGTGGAAAGCTGAAGCGCTGCAACAGCCGATGGTTGTCAGCCCGGGAATGGCGGATGTCGCCGGAGCGCGCCGGGCCGTAGCTGATCGGCGGCAGATCGCCCACCACGGCGGCCAGGGCCTGGAGCATCTGTTTGAGGGTCGTGGCCTGGTTCCAGCCGACGTTCACCGCACCCACTTCCACCTCAGGCTTTTCGATGGCCTGCACCAGCAAATCCACCAAATCTTCGACGTAGACAAAATCCCGAGTCTGCTCGCCGTCGCCGAACACGGTGATCGGCAGGCCTTTCTGCGCCCGTTCGCTGAAAATGCTGATGACCCCGGAATACGGCGAGGATGGATCCTGGCGCGGGCCATAGATGTTGAAGAAACGGAACACCACCGGTTCCAGGTCGTGCTGGCGGCGATAGAAGTCGAAGTAGAACTCGCTGGCCAGCTTGTCCGAGGCATACGGCGTGAGTGGGGCCTTCGGGGTTTCTTCGTCGATGGACTCGCCTTCGCCGTTGTTGCCGTAGACCGCTGCGCTGGAGGCGAACAGCACCCGTTTCACACCGCTCTGGCGCATGGCTTCGCAGACATTCAGGGTGCCGATGAAATTGCTCTGGTGGGTGCGTACGGGGTCGTCCACCGAAGCTTGCACCGAGGCCACCGCCGCCAGGTGCGCCACGGCGCTGCAACCGGCCATGGCCCGGGCCACCAGGGCGGCATCGGCGACGTCGCCTTCGATCAGTTCGAGCGCCGGGTTGTCCAGCGGCAGATTGCTGCGCTTGCCGGTGGACAGGTCATCGAGGATGCGCACCGAATGTCCCTTGGCGAGCAAGGCGTCGGTCAGGTGCGAACCAATGAAACCCGCGCCGCCGGTAATTAAAACAGGGCCTTCAGCCATGGCGATAAAACCTATCCAGTAAGCCCGGGAGTGCCGCGCGCCAGGCGCGGGGCTTGATCCCGAAAGTGTGTAGAATTTTCTTGCAGGCCAGCACCGCGTGCTGCGGTTCTTCCGCGGCGTCCGGCCGTGCGGCGTGGGCCTGGGGGGTGGGCGACTCGATGGCCAGCGGATGCAGGGCGCGGGCTTCGGTGAGGATCGCCTGGCCCAGCGCCAGCGGCGTAGTCGCCTCGTGGCCGGCGTAATGATAGGTGCCCCACAGCGGCGCCGCGCAATCGAGTTGCTTGAGCACCGAGATGATCACGCGCGCGGCATCGTCCACCGGCGTCGGATTACCGCGGCGGTCGTCGGCCAGCAACAGCTCGTCGGGCTGTTCGGCCCGGGCCAGGAAACGCCCGAGGATGCCATCGGCGCTGTCGTCCAGCAGCCAGCCAAACCGCAGCAACACGTGTTGCGGACAGGTGGCGCGCACGCTTTGTTCGATCCGCCACAGCGCCTGGCCACGCATGCCCAGGGGCACGGGTTCGTCCTTCTCGCTGTAGGCCGTGGCGCGGGAGCCGTCGAACACCCGATAGCTCGACGGTTGCAGCAAGACGATGTTGTGATGCTGGCACAGCCCGGCCAGGCGCTCGACAGCGCGCTCCTGACTGGCCAGGCGCTGCTCGCTGACGGCCTCGGCCTGGAACCAGTCGAAGTAGTACGCCAGGTTGATCAAGGCGTCCGGGCGGGTGTCGTCGAGCAGTTGCGTCAGGCTCGCGGCATCCCAACCGTCTTCGGGCGGGCGGGGGGCAAGAAAACCGATGTCTTCTTCTGCACCGAGGCGAATCAGCGCCTGCCCAAGGGCATTTCCGCCGCCCAGTAACATAAGGCGCATTCGCATAAAGTCAGCAGGCCCAGTCTATTGGCACAAGAATTTGGTCGATAACGCCCGCGGGCGTTGTCGGAATCGTTGCATTTTGCGGGTTTAGTGCGCAACCGTCATCCGCAATGTGCAGATCCTCGATTTGTACTGTTCTTTAGGGGCCCCTTCGCGAGCAAGCCCGCTCCCACATTTGGAATGCATTCCCCTGTGGGAGCGGGCTTGCTCGCGAAGGGGCCGGAACAGACGACAGAGATCTCGGACGGTACTTGCATCTTCCCCACCCCACCCGCCTAAACTGCCCCCATGAATCTGCCCCTTGCAGCCAACCACGCCATGCCCGGCTTCCACCCCGCCGTTCGCGCCTGGTTCAGCCAGACATTCCCGGCGGTCACGGCCGCCCAGGCCCGGGCGTGGCCGTTGATCGGCCAGCGTCGTTCGACCCTGGTGGCGGCGCCTACCGGTTCGGGCAAGACCCTGACGGCTTTTCTCGCCGTGCTTGATGACCTGGTGCATCGCGGCCTGGAACAGGGCGGCCTGCCGGACCAGACGCTGGTGGTCTACGTTTCGCCGCTCAAGGCCTTGAGCAACGATATCCAGATCAACCTGCAGAATCCGCTGGCCGGCATCACCGAGCAGTTGCAACAAATGGGCTTGCCGCCCTTGTCTATCACCACCGCCGTGCGTACCGGCGACACGCCGCAGAAAGACCGCTCGGCGATGCGCAAGACCGCGCCGCACATCCTGGTCACCACGCCCGAATCGCTCTACGTGCTGCTCGGCTCCGATTCCGGCCGGCAGATGCTCGCCAGCACCCGCACGGTGATCGTCGACGAAATCCACGCCATCGCCGCCAGCAAGCGCGGCAGCCACCTGGCCTTGAGCCTGGAACGCCTGCAAGCCCTGTGCGCCGAACCGCTGATGCGCATCGGCCTGTCCGCCACGCAAAAGCCCATCGAAGCGGTGTCACGTTTTCTCGTCGGTGAGGGGCGCACCTGTGAAATCGTCGACATCGGCCACGCCCGCCCCCGCGATCTGGACATCGAGGTGCCGCCGGTGCCGCTGTCGGCGGTGATGGCCAATGACGTGTGGGAACTGGTCTACAACCGCCTCGCCGAGCTGGCCCGGGAACATCGCACCACCCTGGTGTTCGTCAATACCCGGCGTCTGGCCGAACGCCTGAGCCGTCATCTGAGCGAGCGCCTGGGCAAAGACGCCGTGGCCGCTCACCATGGCAGCCTGGCGAAGGAGTTTCGCCTCGACGCCGAACAACGCCTCAAACGCGGCGAACTGAAGGTGCTGATCGCCACTGCGTCCCTGGAGCTGGGCATAGATATCGGCGATGTCGACCTGGTGTGCCAGATCGCCTCGCCCCGCTCGATCTCGGCCTTCCTGCAACGGGTCGGTCGGTCCGGCCACCAGGTCGGTGGCACACCCAAGGGACGCCTGTTCGCCACCACCCGTGACGACTTGATCGAATGCGCCGCCCTGCTCGACTGCGTACGCCGTGGCGAACTCGACATCCTGCACATCCCCAAGGCGCCGTTGGATGTGCTGGCCCAGCAGATCGTCGCCGAGGTCAGTTGCCAGGAATGGCAGGAGCAGGCGCTGCTGGAGAGTTTCCGCCGCGCGGCGCCCTACACAGACCTGGACGACCACCACTATCAGGCCTTGTTGCAGATGCTCGCCGAAGGCTTCAATGGCCGCCAAGGCGTGCGCAGTGCCTACCTGCACCGCGATGCCGTGACCCGGACCTTGCGCGGGCGCCGGGGCAGCAAGCTCACGGCCGTGACCAGCGGCGGCACCATCCCGGACAATGCCGACTACAGCGTGCTGCTCGAACCCCAAGGGCTGAACATCGGCAGCGTCAACGAAGACTTCGCGGTGGAGAGCATTGCCGGCGATGTGTTCCAGTTGGGCAATACGTCGTATCGCATCATTCGCGTCGAGACCGGCCGCGTGCGGGTCGAAGATGCCCAAGGCCAGCCGCCGACCATCCCGTTCTGGCTCGGCGAAGCCCCGGGGCGCAGCGCCGAATTGTCTTTCGCCGTGGCGCGCCTGCAAGCCCAGCTCGACCAACTGCTGGCCGCCACGCCGGGCCACCTGCAACCGGCCCTCGATTGGCTCACCGGCACCTTGCAACTGAACCTGGCCAGCGCCGAACAACTGGTGGATTACCTGGCCCCGGCGCGCATGGCCTTCGGCGCCCTACCGTCCCAGGACACGCTGCTGATGGAGCGGTTTTTCGACGAGTCCGGCGGCACGCAACTGATCATCCACACGCCCTTCGGCAGCCGTATCAACCGCGCCTGGGGCCTGGCCTTGCGCAAGCGCTTCTGCCGCACCTTCAACTTCGAATTGCAGGCCGCCGCCAGTGAAGACGCCATCGTGCTCTCGCTGTCCACCAGCCACAGCTTCGAACTGGACGAGGTGTGGCGCTACCTCAATAGCCACAGCGCCGAGCAGATCCTGGTCCAGGCGGTACTGGATGCGCCGCTGTTCGGCGTGCGCTGGCGCTGGAACGCTGGCGTGGCCCTGGCTTTGCCGCGCTACATCGGCGGGCGCAAAGTCGCCCCGCAGATCCAGCGCATGAAAAGCGAAGACCTGATCGCCAGCGTATTTCCGGACCAGATCGCCTGCCTGGAAAACCTCGCCGGTGAGCGTGAGATCCCCGACCACCCGCTGGTGGAACAAACCCTCGACGATTGCCTGCACGAAGCCATGGACAGCGAGGGCTGGCTGACGCTGTTGCGGCGCATGGAGGCGGGCGAGATTCGCCTGATCAGCCGCGACCTGCCAGCGCCCTCGCCGCTGGCGGCAGAAATCCTCAGCGCCCGCCCCTACACCTTTCTCGACGACGCGCCGCTGGAAGAACGGCGCACCCAAGCGGTGATCAACCGACGCTGGAGCGATCCACAGGCCACCGACGACCTTGGCGCGCTGGACGCCGAAGCCATCCAGTCGGTCCGCGATGAGGCCTGGCCGACACCGGCCAATCTCGATGAAATGCACGAAGCCTTGATGAGCCTGGCCTGCATCGCCGACAGCGAAGCCGACGCCCACGCGCCGTGGCTGGATTGGTTGCCGGCATTGGCCGCCAGTGGTCGCGCCAGTCACCTGCAGATCAGTGCCGAGCGTGGTCTGTGGGTGCCGCTGGAGCGCCTGACCTGCCTGCAAGCCCTTTATCCACAGGCCCGCTGGCAACCGGCGCTGACGCCCTTGGCCGGTTTTGATGAAGCCTGGGACCGCGACGACGCCCTGGTGGAAGTGCTCCGCGCCCGGCTCAGTGCCTTTGGCCCGCTGCCGTTGAAGGCCATCGCCTACCCGCTGGGGCTGTCAACCCCGCAGGTCACCCAGGCCCTGGCGCAGCTTGAGCAACAAGGCTATGTGCTGCGCGGGCGGTTCACGCCGGGCACCGGCCAGGAGGAATGGTGCGAGCGACATCTGCTGGCGCGGATCCATCGTTACACGGTCAAGCGCCTGCGCCGGGAAATCGAGCCGGTGATGTTGCAGGACTTCATGCGCTTCCTGTTCGACTGGCAACACCTGTCATCGTCCAGCCAAGGTCGGGGCAATGCCGTGCTGCCGTCGGTCCTCGGCCAGTTCGAAGGCTTCCCGGCCGCTGCGTCAGCCTGGGACAGCGACCTGCTGTCGGCGCGGATCAAGGACTATTCGCCCAGTTGGCTCGATGAGTTGTGCCGCAGTGGCAAGTGGGTATGGACGCGCCTGAGCGCGCGCCAGAAACCTTCCGCCAGCGCCCTGCGCAGCACGCCGGTGGTGTTGCTGCCGCGCAGTCAGGTGGCGTTGTGGAGCAGCCTGGCCGGGCAAACGGCGCTGGATGAGTTGTCGCCCAAGACGCAAAAAGTCCATCAGGCCCTCAGCGAACACGGCGCGCTGTTTTTCGACGAACTGGCCCACGAGGCCCATCTGCTGCGCAGCGAACTGGAAATCGCCTTGCAGGAACTGGTGGGCGCCGGGTGGGTGAATGCCGACAGCTTCGCCGGCTTGCGCGCGCTGATCACCCCCGCCAGTAAACGCCAGGCCCGCAGCAGCCGGCGCGGGCGCGGGGCGTTTGTCGGCGGCATGGACGACGCCGGGCGCTGGGCCTTGTTGCGCCGCAGCCAGCCCGCGCCTGCGGAAGGCAATCGTCCCGCGCCCACACCGCCCGACACCCTGGAACACATCGCCATGACCCTGCTGCGCCGTTACGGCGTGGTGTTCTGGCGCTTGCTGGAGCGGGAGGCGGATTGGCTACCGAGTTGGCGCGAGCTGCTGCGCACCTTTCATCGCCTGGAGGCGCGGGGCGAGATTCGCGGCGGGCGTTTTGTCAGCGGCCTGGCGGGCGAACAATTCGCCCTGCCCGAAGCCATCCCGCTGCTGCGCGAAACCCGCCGCCGCCCCACCGATGGCAGCCTGGTGGCGGTGTGCGGCGTCGACCCGCTGAACCTGGCCGGCACCTTGCTGCCGGGGGCGAAAGTGCCGGCACTGGCGAGTAATCGGCTGGTGTATCGCGATGGGTTGCCGGTGGCGGCGCAGATTGCCGGCAAGCAGCATCTTTGGGTGGAGTTGGATGCTCAAGGGATGGCAGAAATTCGCACCAAGCTGATTCAACACCTTTAGCCAGACACATGATCGTTCCCACGCTCTGCGTGGGAATGCAGCCAGGGACGCTCCGCGTCCCCAAGAAACCGAACGCGGAGCGTCCGTAGAGGCATTCCCACGCAGAGCGTGGGAACGATCAATCATTGAGCTTGATCGGGCAGCTCATCCCCCGCTTTTTGCTCCTCGACCAACCGCTTGGGCAACACCACCTGCTGTGGATAAGTCTGCGCAAAATGCACCGCCGGGTGGTTATCCACAAGCTTCTTCAACTGCTGGTTGAACGCCCGGCTCACCGCATATTGCCCACCGGATACGGTGCGAAACTGCGCCGTGAGTACCACGCCGTTGAGGTCCATCTTGTCCACGCCAAACACATCCAGCGGTCCTTGCAGGTTGAATTTCAGGAATGGGTCTTCGGCAATCGAACGCCCGGCCTCGCGAATCAGTTCGATGGCCTGGTCCACGTCGGTGTCATAGGTGAACTGCACAGAGAAGAACGCAAAGGCAAATTGCCGGGACTGGTTGGTCACGGCCTTGATCTGGCCGAACGGCACCGAATGCACGAAGCCCTTGCCGTCGCGCAGGCGCAGGGTGCGGATGGTCAGGCCTTCGACGGTGCCGGCGTGGCCGGAGCTGAGCACCACCCAGTCGCCGATGGACAGCGTGTCTTCGATGATGATGAACAGCCCGGTGATCACGTCCTGCACCAGTTGCTGGGAACCGAAACCGATCGCCAGCCCCACCACACCGGCACCGGCCAGCAACGGCGCGACGTTGATGCCCAGGTTGGCCATGGTGGTGATTGCGCAAATCACCACCAGGATGATTTTCGCCGCGTTGCGCAACAGCGGCAGGATGGTTTTGACCCGGGTGCTGGGTTGGCGCGCCCCGCGCTTGTTCAGCGGCGGTTTCAGGGCTTCCTGGATCGCCGTGTCGAGCACCACCCATGTGAGCCAGGTCATCAGGAAGATCAGGCCGATGCGGCTCAGGGAATCGCTGATCGCCCGGCCGATGGCATTGCGCGAGGCGAACTCGAACAGGGAAATGCCCCAGATCCGCCCGAGGACCTCAATGAATACCACCGCCATGACGATGCGCAGCAACGCGTGCAGCAGGCTCAACAGACGCCCCTTGTAGGCGCTGTTGCGCTGGATGGCCTCGGCCTTGGGCGACTTGAAGACGTGTTGGAACACGGTGCTGAGGAACACCGTGGCGATCAGCAGGATGGTGGTGAACAGCGCACAACGCAGGGCTTTCTGGTTGTCCTCGCCGACACCGATCAGGCTCACCGCCGACACCAGCACCATCAACAGGATCGGCCAATACCAGAGCCCGGAGAAAATCCGCAGCGACTCCTGCAAAGCCGGTTGCTTCAAGCGCTGGGCCAGCGGGCGGTTGCGGATCAGGTGCGCCACGGGCCGGCGCATGCGAATCACCAGCCAGCCAAAGATCACCGAGGCGAACAGGCCGGTGAACACTGCGATGCTGCTGGTGATGTTGCCGCCCAGTTGCCGGGCGATCTGCGGGCTGGTCAGGGCATCGCTGAGGGCGGCGAGAAAACCGATCATGAACAATGGCCGGGGGCTGAAGCGCCGGATCATCGCCACCGCCCGGCGTTTGTGGCCAGCGTTGAACATGACGATCACGCACAGCAACACCGAAGTGGAGAAAATGCCGCTGCTGGTGGCGTAGGCGAAACACAGCGCCAGGGCGCGACCGACCGACACCTGCAGGAAGTGGCTGACGTACAGGGTCAGCGGCAGGCAGACCAACGCCGCAGCGGTGTACGGCAGCAGATAACCGAGCAGGTCGCGCAGGCGCTGGCGGCTGCGCAACCAGCGGCGCCGGCCCAGATGGCGCAGCAGCAGCCGCGCGCCCAACCAGATCAGTGCGAAAGCGCCGATCCAGACGCTCGACAACAACAGGAAATCCCCCGCCACGCGCCAGGACGAACGGGACGTCTGGTCCACCAGCCGGTCCACCTCATCCACCGCCCGGTCCGCCCGCAGGCGCCAGGCATCCACCAGGCTCTGGTTGAGGTCGAGCTTGTCCTGGACGTCGTCGATGCTCGAACTGATGGCCCCCAACAACCCGCCCTGCACCAGCGGCGCGGGTTCGGCGGGCGGTTCATCGGGCTTGGCAGTGCCAGGGACAGCGGCGGTCCCGTAGGCGCTGGTGCCGGTCATCGCCAGCAGGAACAGCAGCAATACAGTGCTCAATCGAGACAAAACGCGAGGCTCCTTCACACGGGATCGGTAAGGAACTGATCAATAACGAGCCGGCAAGTTCGCTCAGAAGGTCAATACACCCCCTTGTGGCAGGGATTTATGTGGGAGCAAGGCTTGCCCGCGATGGAGGCGCCGCGGTCTTTCAGAAATCGAGGCGCCTGTTCGCGGGCAAGCCTTGCTCCCACATAAATCCGCTCGCCACAGTGCTTCACCGTCGGTAAGACCATCGAAACTTTCCGGACCGCGCAACAGTCATCACAAGACACAGGCAGTACGAGGTCATTGGCACGGGAGGGATACATGACGGCGATCCACATTGGCATTTGCGGCTGGCGCTACACGCCTTGGCGGGGGGATTTCTACCCCAAGGGGCTGACCCAGAAACGGGAATTGCAATTCGCCTCGCGAGCGGTCAATAGCATCGAAATCAATGGATCGTTCTACGCCCTGCAACGCCCCGAACGGTATGCCCAGTGGTATGCCGAGACCCTGCCCGGCGAGCGCCCGGCCGAAGGGGTGTTGCCATGAACCCTCCAGAAACCACCGAAGCGACCCACGAGCCGACCCGGCAACAGGCCCAGGATCTCGACCGGGTCAGCCACTTCACCGTGCTGACGGTCAACACCCACAAGGGCTTCACTGCCCTGAACCGGCGCTTCATCCTGCCGGAGCTGCGCGAAGCGGTGCGCAGTGTGTCTGCCGATGTGGTGTTCTTGCAGGAAGTCCACGGCACCCACGAACACCACCCCCAGCGCTACAGCAACTGGCCGAGCATGCCGCAATACGAGTTCCTGGCCGACAGCCTCTGGCCGCAGTTCGCCTACGGGCGCAACGCGGTGTACCCGGCGGGCGACCATGGCAATGCGTTGCTGTCGAAATTCCAGATCATTCGCCACGACAACCTGGACATGTCCATCAGCGGCCATGAAAACCGCGGCATGCTCCACAGCGTGCTGCGCCTGCCGAGCGATGGACAGGATCTGCATGCCATATGCGTCCACCTGGGGTTGCGGGAGGGGCATCGTGTCGAGCAACTCAAGCTGCTTTGCCAGCGTTTGAGCGAACTGCCGCCCGACGCGCCCGTGATCGTCGCGGGCGACTTCAACGACTGGCGCGGCAAGGCCAGTGAACTGCTCGAACCCTGCGGCCTGCGGGAAGTGTTCGCCGAACAGTGGGGCAAACCGGCCCGCAGCTTTCCGGCACGCCTGCCGATCCTGCGCCTGGACCGCATCTACGTGCGCAACCTCAAGGCCCGTCATCCCAAGGTGTTGAGCGTACGACCCTGGTCGCACCTCTCCGACCACGCACCGCTGTCGGTGGAGATCGAATTATGAGCGCGACGATGAACAAGGCGACGGTTGAGCAGGTCGAGGCGCCACCCACCGAGCGCAACCCGGCGCTGACGGATATCGAATACGGCTGGCACGGCAACAATCGCGTCAAGCTGCTGGAGAACGGCGAGGAGTTTTTCCCCAGGGTCTTCGAGGCCATTCGCCGGGCCGAGACAGAAATCCTTATTGAGACCTTCATCCTGTTCGAGGATAAGGTCGGCATTGAACTGCGGGATCTGTTGGTCGAAGCCGCCGAGCGTGGGGTGCGGATCACTGTCAGCCTCGATGGCTTCGGCTGCGGTGAGTTGACCACCGATTTCCTGGCCTCATTGAGCGACGCCGGGGTGCGCTTGCAGATGTTCGACCCGGCGCCCCGGCGTCTGGGGATCCGCACCAACTGGTTCCGCCGCCTGCACCGCAAGATCGTGGTGGTGGACGGGGTGATTGCGTTTATCGGCGGGATCAATTTTTCCGCCGACCACTTGGGGGATTTCGGCGCCGAGGCCAAGCAGGACTATTCCGTGGAGGTCAAAGGCCCGGCGGTGGTGGATATCCACCACTTCGCGCTGTTGCAGAGTGGCCGGCCCGCCCGGGCCAAATACTGGTGGCAACGCCGCCGCAGCCGCCGCCACGCGCTGGCGTTCAACGACCATGACGGCCAGGTGCGCCTGGTCTACCGGGATAACCACGAACACCAGACCGACATCGAAGAGGTCTACCTGCAAGTGCTGCGCAGTGCCCAGCGGCGGGTGGTGATCGCCAACGCCTATTTCTTCCCTGGCTACCGGTTGCTGCGCGAGATCCGCAACGCGGCACGGCGCGGCGTGGAAGTACGGCTGATCCTGCAGGGCCAGCCGGACATGATGATCGCCAAGCTCGCCGCGCGCATGCTCTACAGCTACCTGCTCAAGGCCGGCGTGGTGATCTACGAATACTGCGAGCGGCCGCTGCACGGCAAGGTCGCCCTGGTGGATGAGGACTGGAGCACGGTGGGTTCGAGCAACCTCGACCCGCTGAGCCTGTCGCTGAACCTGGAAGCCAATGTGCTGATCCGCGACCGGGGGTTCAACCGGGAGTTGTTCGAGCGCCTCGACTACCTGAGCCGCAACCATTGCACCGCGATGCCCAAGGACCACGCCCCCCGGGGGCTGTTGTGGCGCATGACCATCGGTTTCATGGTGTTCCACTGTTTGCGCCATTTCCCGGCCTGGGCCGGCTGGCTGCCGGCCCATAAACCGCGCCTGAAACCTTTTTCGCCGCCGACGGCGGTCCGGAGCGAACCCCATGAACCCCTCTGAAGCGCACACCGCGCCGACAGATGCCCATGCGCCGGAGCAGGCCACGCCAAAATCTCGCTGGAGCCGCTGGAAAAGACCGCTGACCCTGGCGTTTTTCCTGCTGTTGATCGTGCTGTTCACCACCCTGGCCCGACGCATCGATTGGTCCGAGGTGTTAGCCACCTTGGCCGACTTCAAGGCGCGCACCTTGATCATTGCCGCCGCACTGACCGTCACCAGCTTCATTACCTATGCCTGTTTCGACCTGATCGGTCGCACCTACATCCGCCAGAAACTGGGTTGGCGGCAGATCTTGCCGGTGGGGGTGATCAGTTACGCGTTCAACCTCAACCTCAGCGCCTGGGTCGGTGGCATCGCCATGCGTTATCGGCTGTATTCGCGGCTGGGGGTCAGCAGCGGGAACATTGCCAAGATCCTCGGCCTGAGCCTGGCCACCAACTGGTTCGGCTACATGACCCTGGCCGGAGTGGTGTTCAGCAGCGGCTTGGTGACCATGCCACCGGGCTGGAAACTCAGCAGCGATGCGCTGCAAGGCGTCGGTGCGCTGTTGCTGTTGGTGAGCGCGGGTTACCTGGTGGCCTGTCGATTTTCCAAGCGCCGGGCGTGGACGATTCGCGGCATGGAAATCAACCTGCCGTCATTGCGCATGGCGGTGCTGCAACTGGCGTTGGGCGCGCTGAACTGGTCGTTGATGGCGGCGGTGATCTTCACGTTGCTGCCCAGCAAACTGGACTATCCGGTAGTGCTCGGGGTATTGCTGATCAGCAGCATCGCCGGGGTCATTACCCACATTCCAGCGGGGCTCGGGGTGTTGGAGGCGGTGTTCGTTGCGCTGCTGCAACATGAAGTGTCGCGGGGCAGCCTGCTGGCGGGGTTGATCGCCTACCGGGCGATCTACTTCATCTTGCCGTTGCTGATTACCGTGGTGATGTACCTGGTGATCGAGGCGAAGGCCAAGGCGTTGCGGGTCAAGCCTGGGCCCAAGTGATGGGTTGCCTGAATGATGAGTTGCTTGTGCTGACCCCTTCGCGAGCAAGCCCGCTCCCACAGGGATCTGTGCTGGATACGAATTCTGTGTTCGCCATAGATCCATTGTGGGAGCGGGCTTGCTCGCGAAGAGGCCCGCACAGACGATACAAAATCCAGATCACCGCTCCTGGATAATGCTCAACCGCTCTCCCACCACCATTTCCGTGATCCAGCCCACCAGGATCGAGGTGTAGGCCTGCTGTGACACGGGGTCGCTCAAGGCATGGTCGGCGCCGTCGATGATCCGGTGCGTCAGCGAATGGGTCTGCTGGCACGCCGCCCGGTAGCTCATGATGGTGGCATGGGGCACGTAGGCATCGGTCTCGGACTCCACCAGCAATACATCGCCGGTGAACTGCGAACACGCATGCAAGGCGCGATTGGTTCCGGCGTGCACCAGCGTGCTGCGGTAATCCAGCAGGTCGGTCTTGTCCAGGTCGCGCTTGGGCGTGTGCCATTGCTCGTCGCGGTACAGCGCCGGCACCCGCAGGGCCAGCCAGCGCACCGGGCGCAGCGAAGTCAGGATCGAAGCCAGGTAGCCGCCATAACTGGTGCCCACCACGGCAATCGCCGAGGTATCCAAGGCCGGGTGCGCGAGCAGGCGGTCGTAGGCCGCCAACAGGTCTCGCAGGTTGTCCTCGCGGGTGACTCGCGCCAAGGGGATCCCCGCCCCGCCGGTGTGCCCACGCAAGTCGAAGGTCAGGCACACGCAACCCAGGCCGGCGATGCCTTTGGCCCGTTCCAGGTCCCGCTCCTGGCTGCCACCCCAACCGTGCACGAACAGCACGCCAGGGACCTTCGACTTGGGACTCAGGAACGTCCCGTTCATGCGTTCATCGTCAATCTCGATCTGAATGGTTTCACTTCTAGCCGTCATAGGATTGAACCGTTACGTATTTGAGAAGGAAGTCGCCGTTGTGCGCCGCGCCGCGATAGACCTCCCTCGCGCCGGGCGGCAGCGGTTGCTCGGTGTAGGTCTCCACCGAGGACACCCGCACCGCGCAGGTTTGCGGCGCTTCGACGAACACCTGCAACGCCGCCAGCTCGGCACTGCTGGCGCCACCCATGCGCCACGACTGTTCCAACACGCCGCCACGGGGCTGGCCGGCGGTATCCAGGCCCTGGGCAATGTCGTAATTGCGCCGCGATGCAAAAAAGCTCGGGTAGGCCTGGTTGGCGGCGTCATCGAACACTTGCGCCAGCCGCACCGCCTCGCGCACATCATCGGGCAGTTCGAGCCTGAGCAACTCGATATAGCCGCCCTGCACCACCAGCAGGTCCGACCCGCCGTACACCTCCAACCCTTCGCTGTCGTGGGTCAGGTGTTGCACACCGCAATAGCTCAGGACCTTGCCATTGATGAAGCTCTGGCCGACGCTCTGGGTCTTGACCTCGTTGAGGTGCTGTTCCAGCACCACCCCTTCGCGAAACAGCGCCTGGGCGTCAGGCCCGGCGACGATTTCATCGAACTGCGCCAGGCTCTTGATCAGCCGTTGGCCACGTCCGGCACAGGCATGGATCGGCTTGAGGCGAATCGGCCCGGTGTACAGCAAGTGCTCGGCGGCCGGGCGCGCATCCTTGAGCGAAAAGACCGTCACGCCATCGAGTACCGCGCCTCGCGTGAGCTTGGCAAACAGCGGCGACCAGCCTTTGGGCGCCACGGCGTCCTTATTCAACAGACCGTGGGTAATCGCCTTGGTGCAGATAAAATCATGCTCGACATACCCGCCCCACACGTCCTCCGGTCCTTTGACACCCAGGCGCATCGCGGCTTCGGCGCCGATCAGGGTTTGCGTGGGCAACAGATAAAGATCATGACCGGCCTGAGGGTCATGACTGTCGTCGTACTCCCATCCCAGGATCTGTGCCAGCCACTGGGCCAGTGCACGGTTGGTCTCGACCTCATGGCGCGGCGCTTGTGGATTGACCGAATAGGCCACTACCCGCTTGTTGCGATTGACTGGTGTCATGCGTTGCCCTTTTTCCTGCGCTCGATGGCTTTAGATAAGGGAAGGTGCAGAGATCAGGCCAACGAGGTGATGGCGATGAGGGTCAGCCAAGCGGGCGCGTCGGGAGCAATTGATAGCACCGGGCCTGTTTCATTCTGCACGAGAGACGGCAGGCATCCGGCAAATTGCACGATCTCCAGCAGCATACGCCCCCTCCTGTGGCGAGGGAGTCTATGTGGGAGCAAGGCTTGCCCGCGATGAAGGCGCTGCGGTCTTTCAGAAATCGAGGCGCCTCCATCGCGGGCAAGCCTTGCTCCCACAAATCCCCTCGCCACAAAGGATCAGCGTCAGCCTTTGGGAACGCTCGACGGGCTTGCTCCAAACCGCGCCCGGTAATCGCTCGGCACCAACCCGGTGATTTTCTTGAACGTCGCGCGAAAGGCGCTCGGGTCCTGGTAACCGACGGTCCAGGCAATGTGGTCGATGGTGCCATTGGTGAATTCCAGCATTTCCCGGGCCTTGCCGACGCGCAGGTGCTGGCAGTATTCGGTGGGCTTGAGCCCGGTGGCGGCGCGAAACCTGCGCAGGAAAGTACGTTCTTCCAGACCGGCGCGTTCGGCCATCGCACCGAGGGAAACCTCCACCGCGCCGCTGCTTTGCAACCAATGCTGGACCTTGAGAATCGCCGGGTCGCCATGGCCGAGGATGGGCGCAAAGTTACTGCCACACTGGCTCGCGCTGTCGCTGTGCTCGATCACCAGAAATTGCGCCGTGCGCGTGGCGATGCTGGGCCCGAGCAAGCGGTCCACCAGGCGCAGCCCCAGTTCCGACCAGGCCATCAGCCCGGCGGTGGTGATCAGGTCGCCGTCGTCGACGATGGGTTTGTCGGCGTTGAGCTTGATCTTCGGGTAACGTGCGGCAAAGGTCTTGGCCGAAGTCCAGTGGGTGGTGGCGCTGCGCCCGTCAAGCAGGCCGCTTTCGGCCAGCAGGATCGAGCCCACGCAAACCCCGCCCAGCACTGTGCCGTCGGCATGCTGCGCCCGCAGCCAATCCATCAGCGCCTGAGAGACCAAGCCTGCACTGAAACCGGCAAGGGACGGTGGAATCAACAACGCCACCAGCTTGCCCGCCGGGCCGGTTTCGCTGTCGAACACCCGCAGCGGAGCCTCGCCCTCCTCCGCCCGCCAGTGACTCACCCGCAGCGTTGGCAACTGCACGCTGGCATGCTCGGCCGCGATCCGCTGCGCCACGGCAAACAGATCGGTCAAGCCATGCACCGCCGCCAGTTGCGCGCCAGGGTAAATGAGCACCCCAAGCTCGGCGACTGCCCTTTGCTGCGTCATTGTCAGTTTTCCCTCGCTTATTGTCGTTGCGGCCAATCCTCGAAGCGACGGCAAAAGCCAATACTGGCTTCACACCCAATCTGATCAAGGAAGCCCCCATGTCCAAGCAAGCGCTCATCGTAGTCGATATCCAGAACGACTACTTCCCCCAGGGCAAATGGCCGTTGGTCGGCGCCCACGCCGCCGCCGATAACGCCGCACGCTTGATCGAAACCTTTCGCCAGGCCGGCGACAACGTGGTGCACATCCGCCACGAATTCACCTCCGACGACGCCCCCTTCTTCACCCCAGGCTCCGAAGGCGCCCAATTGCACCCCAAGGTGCTCAACCGCGCCGACGAACCGGTAGTGCTCAAGCACTTCGTCAATTCGTTTCGCGAAACCGAGCTGCAGGCCATCCTTGAACAGCATGGCGTCGAGCAACTGGTGGTGGTCGGCAGCATGAGCCACATGTGCGTCGACGGCGTGGTGCGGGCGGCGGCGGACCTGGGCTACGGCGTCACGGTGATCCATGATGCCTGCGCCACCCTCGACCTGGAATTCAACGGCGTCGTCGTGCCGGCTGCCCAGGTGCATGCGGCGTTCATGGCCGCGCTGGGTTTTGCCTACGCGAGTGTGGTGAGCACCGAGCAATTCCTGGCGGCCAATCGCTAACTACACGACACCTCTAAAAAAAACCGCACTTCATCGCCGAAGTGCGGTTTTTTCTCAGGCATCAACGCTGTGCCTGGAAGCGATCACACATCCAGCACTTGCAGCAACCTCGGCATCGTCGCCACGAATCCCATCTGTTGCGCTTCGCGCGCCATCCCTTTGAGCTTCTCGCCGCTGGCTTGATCGGCGCTGCGCAGCCACTGCCCCGCCACGTCGATCAACCGCACATGGTGGGTGATCCAGGCGCATGACGCCGACTCGGGCAATGCTGCCATCTGTTGTCCATGCCAGATCGCCTGTTCGGTATTGCCCGCCAACAGGCAGGTTTCAGCGGCGGCCACGCGAAAGCGCAAAGCGTTGTGGGCCAGGCAGGCCAGGGTGAGCTGGGCTTCGCCCGTCGCCAAGGCCTGCTGGCTGAGCGGCCCATCGTCGCTGATCATCGCCAGGCTGCCGTAGACCCACGGCCCGATGTAGCGCTGCAGCTCGAAGCGCTCCACCAGGCTCGCCGCCTCCATGATCAAGGTCTGCGCCAGCCCGCGCTCGCCCTGGCGCAACGCCACCCGCGCCAACCCTTCCAGCAGGATCGCTTCGAAACGGCTGGCGCCGAGGTTGCGCGCCAAGGCCAGGGCGCAGGTCAGCTCTTGCTCCGCCAAGGCATCCTCGCCGCCCGCCACCAGCACCCAGGCCGCCGTGAGCCGCGAGAAAACCTGTGCCCGATGATTGCCCAGCCGGGTGCTGCATTCGATGGCCTCCATGGCGTCACGCAAAGCCTGCTTCGGCTGGCCCAGGTACAGCTGCGCCGATCCACGGGCGCTGCGATTGCCCGCCTCCACGTGCGCCAGCCCATTGCGCTCGCACAGGCGTACGCATTGATCGAACACCTCGTAGGCGGTCTGCATGCGCCCTTGTGCGTAATAGGAGTCGCCAATGCCACTCAAGGCCTTGGCCTCGGTTTCCAGATCCCGGCCGATGCGGGCACAGGACAAGGCCTCTTCATGGAGCCGGCGACACTCGGCGTAGTCGCCCCGTGGAAAATAGATGTTCCCGTGCAAGTGATTCAACCGGGCCAGCGCCGTATGGGCCTGCATGGCCCAGGCGATGGGCAGCATATCCTCGATCAGGCGCTCCTCCTCGTCCAGGCAATCGAGGGTATTGAGGACCGCTGCCAGCCCCAGCGCGGCCTCGATCTGATCCTGTGGCCGCTCGGCCAATGCCAAGGCCCGCTGGAAATGCGCCCGAGCCTCCAAGGTCTGGCCCAGGCCCGAGCACGCCTGGCCACACAACAATGCGAAGGAAAAATCGCCCTGCGTACGCTCGGCAAACACCGCGCACTGCCGCGCCAGCGCAAGGACACCGTCGTACTGGCAGGCCAGGCGTTTTTCGCCCATGGCAAGCAACAACGCGTCGAACGCCGCCGGATCGTTGGCCCGCAGCAAATGCTGGGCATAGAGCACCCGATCGCGCTCGCGGTAGAGACCCGCCACCTCACCGTGCAACTGCTCGCGAAGCAACGTAGGTATCGCGTCGTAGAGACAATGCATGACCAAGTCGTGGACAAACAGATAGCTGCCTGGCTCGACTTCCCGCAGCAGCCCCTGGCGCATGTCCGCCGTCGGCAGATAACCGGGCAGCCCCAGCGCTTGGCGCCACAGCGTCAGCTCGAAACGATTACCCAGCACCGCGGCGTAATGCAGGGCGCGACGTTGCTCGGGGGCCAGCTTGTCAAAGCGGGTCTGGACCAGATGCCGCAGACTGTCGGGGAAAATACCTTGCTGGCTCGACAGCAGTTGCGTCAGGTACAGCGGATTGCCCTGGGCGCGGGCAACACATTCAGCCCGGTAGCGCGGATCGACATCGATGAATTGCTCTGCCAGGACCGTGGCCTCCCGCGCCCGGATCGGCGCGATGTCGAGCAGACTCATGGGGCTGGAGGAATACGAACGGATTTCGCCGCCCAGCGGGTCATCTTCGGGACGAGACGTCAGCAGCCAGACCACCGGCGCTTCGTCAGTGGCATCGAGCAGCTTGCCCAGCAGCGTAAACAGCGTGGTGTCGCCCCAGTGCAGGTCTTCGAGGCAGATCAACAAGGGCTGTTGCACCGCGACGCGCAGCAACACGTCGAGCAAAGCCTGGAACAGCCCCTGGGTACGGGCCTGGTTGCTCATCGCGCCATACAGGATGGGCGGCTCCGCAGACGACACACCCGTCAGCACTTGCAGGAACATGCGATGTTCGGCGGCCACTTTCAGGCGGGACAAGGCCGCGTCCAACAACGACGCGCTGATGGGCGGCGCCCCACCGAGGTTGAGCAGGCTGGCCACCAATTGCCCCAGGGGCCACAGACTGTTGTCCATGCCGAAATCCAGCACATCGCCGCGATGGCAGGCAAAGCCACGCTGTCGGGCCATCTCGAAAAACTCGCTGACCAGGCGGGTCTTGCCAATGCCCGCCATGCCGCGCACATAGACGACGTGCCCGTCCTGGCACTCCTGGGTGGCTTCGATCACTGCCTTGAACTGCAACAGTTCAATGGCTCGCCCCACCAACGGACGCGGTGCGTTTTCGTCGAGGCTGCGCGGGCGCAGGCATTTGCGATAGGCCTGAAACTCATCGTCGGAGGCGGAAAACTCAAACCGGGCAGCGAGTTGTTCCAGCAGGTTCTGCGCAACATACACCGGCGCATTCCCATGACGATCCAGCAACGGCTTTTGTGCGAGCAAAGCAGGCTCAACATGGAGGTATGTCGCTTCAGCACTCAGGCGCACAAGCCGCAGCACCAAGGCATGCCCTGGCGTAACGAATTGCTCGCGGCTCAGCGCCAACGCGCAGAGCAGGCCCCGTTCGCTATCGCTGCGATACGCCTGCGGAGAGCCGAATTGGGCGATCACCACATCCTGCGTCATCCCCAGTGGAACGCCACCGAACTGACGCACCAGACGCTCGACTTCATCCATGAACGTCGCCCCTGGCACCCCATCGATACGAAAGGACAGTTCAAGTACATAGCGAATGACGCTGTCATCGATCTGTTTCTGCGCCTGTTGCGCAAAGGCCACCTGGTGCAGTTCGGTCAGCGTCTGTTGGATGTGCACCAAAGCCGCCGAGGCGGGATCGCACAGCAGCGCACTCACATCGACCCCGAAGGCCGTCGCCAGGTGCCGAGCGGTGCGGTAAAGCACCGGCTTGCCGGTTTCGGCGCGCTTGATGGAGGCGATCGAGACGCACAAATGCCGATTCAGGCAGGCCTCGGCCAGGGTTTCCTGACTCAGGCCATGCTGTTTGCGCAGTCCTTTCAACGACACCGCGTCCAACAGCACACGACCGTCGGATATCGAGGCATCACGCTTGGGCAGGGCAGCAAAGGTATTGTGTCGGGAGTCCATGTCGATAACCCTTCTACCCTGGGACAACGGCAGCCGATCGAGTGTACTCCAGCGCCTCTCTGCGGGTTAATGAAAAGATGGCATTTGGCCTGATACCAAACTGATACCGGACTGACACTGCTCTGGACTGTCCGGTTATCACGGCCCTCCCGATACTCACTCCCATCAATTGGCACCCAGTTGATACAACCTGAGCGATGGGAGAAAGGCGATGAACGATGGACTGAAGGGCACCGCAGGCGACGACTTGCGCGATATCGGCGGTTCGCAACTGCTGGGGCGTGGACTGAACCGGCTCGATTGGGCCGGCGACAGCAAGGAGTGTCAAAAGGTCGGTGATACCGAGTCGGGCAAACGTGCCGTGCCATACCGGAAAACAGCCTACAACGTAGGGAAAAACGTCACCATGTCCACCGTCGTGGCCACCGACAATTTCTCGACCGAGACGTTTTCCTCCCGCGACGAGTACGAAAGACATACCCAGACGAGTGTCGAAGCCGCCGGTAAATACGGTGCCTTTTCCGCCGGTTTCAAAGCCACCTTCGGCAGCGACCTCAAGACGCTCGAAGAGCGCGAAGCCGCGCTCTACAGCCACACGGTGCGGTTATGGAAACTGACCTTCGAAGTCAATCCGGCCAATGCGACTGAAGCGTTCAAGAAGCGTGTCGATGACCTGCCCAAGGCCTTCGACCCGGGCAATCCGACAGCGTTTTTCAACTTCCTCGTCGATTTTGGCGCCGATATCGTCAGCGAAGTGACCGTCGGCGGCTCGCTGAACTATGCGATGACCGCACTCAAGAGCTTCCTCAGCCAGACCAACACCCTCGATGCGATGGTCAAGGCCGAATACGGCGCCTTTGTCAGTGGCAGTGCGACGACGTCGATCTCGGAAACGGTCAAGAAAAATATCGCCCATCGCAACGCCAACCTGACCACCCGGGGCGGCACGCACCCCATCGCTTTCAACGCAGTAGACCCGAGCAATTGCAATGCGGAGTTCGGCAAATGGCGCGAATCGCTGCCCGACGACCCGACGGTCGTGGAGTTGGCAATCGCACCGGTCTATCGCTTCGTCAAGGAAGGCGAAACCCGTACGGCCCTGGAGCAGGCCTACCAGTGGTACACCAGCTACAAGGCGGAAATCGAAGCCAATTGGCAAGAGTCGGTGGTTGTCCTCGGCCGCTCCGGGCGGCTAACCACCTCCAAAACCACGGCAACCCGCCCGGCCTTGCGAATGGTGTTCGTCGACAACAAAAGCAAGGAAACCAGCGAAAGTTTCCACTACCCACCCGCCGCGAATGCATCGACCACGGAATTTGAACAGTTCTGGGATGCACTGGCCCTGCTGCTGAGACAAAAAAGCGGGCAGAAACTGCTGATGGCCACTGAACGCTGGCCGCGCGACTCACGCTACTACCCGGGGTACGCCATGCGCGAGGCCCTGCTGGCCAACGGCGCCAGCGAAGTGTCGCTCGCACGTTGGGAGACGCTGACCAAGCACATGCAACCCAACCCGTTGTCCGGCCTGACCTATGTGCTGGCAGGGAATGACTTCGAGGTGCCCGGTGTCGATGGACTCATTGCCGGTTTCGGCCAGGCAGGCAAAGACCTCAACCCAACGGTGAAGATCAAGGCTCGGCTTTCCCACGACTCGTTCGGCAAGGTCAAGTTGGTAAAAACCGCAACGACCGAAGAAGACCCTCGCACCGCGCTGTACATCGTGCGCAACAATACCGACGCCAAACCGGCCCTGGCGGTCGATCCGCAAAACCGGACCCGTATCGCCATGCAGACGCCGGACCGGCACAACCCTGGACAATTCTGGTACATGCCCGAGCTGGAAAAACCTTATCCGGAAATCAATCACCCGGTGCTGCTGATCAACTATGAGACGGGAACCTGCCTGCAGGGCATGCATGACCAGGGCGACTGCCGGCTCAAGCCCATCGAACCGGGTCGCCAGCAGGACGACGTCATTTGGGACCGGCGCGGCGATGAGGTGTTTCACCTGTTGATGGTCCACTGCTGGGCGGCCGCTTTGTGCCTGATCCAGATTGAAAAGCGCGCCGCCGTCCGGCCTTGGCGCAAACCTCACGGCATGGATTGGTTGCGCGAGCAGCATCGTCCGTATAGTTGATACCCGATAGTTACCCCCCCTGTGGGAGCGAGCTTGCTCGCGATGGCGGCGGCACATTCAACATTGATGCAAGCTGACCCACCGCTATCGCGAGCAAGCTCGCACACAGGTTTTGTGGCTTGATTGACTGCCATTCCCTCTAGCCCTCTTGCGTGCGTGGTCCCCATACGATGCAAGTCTTCAACAGTGTTCCCTTTATCGGCGACGGCGTGGAAACAGCCCTCGATCCCCGCCGCTTTCCCTATCTGTTCAACGACCATGGGTTGGCGCAGCCGAGTGTCCAGGTGCGCGGCAACCTGATCCCGCTCAGCCCCGACAATCCATCCCTGTCCTTGGGCACTCGCTACTCCGGCATCAGTTGGAGGGACCGTGAGGTTCCAACGAACAGCGGCTCCTACTGGATCAAGACGTTCGACTTCCACGCCAGCGAAGTGCACTACGCCCCCATCTGGGCAACCAGGGAAACGGCGCAAGCCTTCGGCATGACCCTGCTCGGCAACGGCGAATGCCTGCGTTTCGAGTACGACCAACTGATCCTGGGCCAATACACCTACGGCAAATGGGCCGGCCACCAATCGCCCTACCTGGGCCCGGCGCGCCAGCGCGAGCTGCTGACCTACAACCCGACCGACCTCGAATACCACAACTTCCCCCACGCGTTCTTTTCCCGCTACGGACGCTTGCCGCTGGTGATCAGCGTCGCCCGCTGGCGTCCTGCGGCCAGGGAAATTCATCTGGCTGACCTGTGGCTGCGGCCCGGTGATGCACTGGTCCTGCCGCCCAAGCATTACCCCGACATTGCCCCCAGTGACGCCCACGGCATCGAAAACTGGCCGGCCGTCGTGGACATGCACGGCAACCGAAACTCGGCGCTGGCGTGCTGGTTCGGGGAAGGCGAGGACTGTTTGCTGACGGAGACGATCCTGGCCAATTCGACCTTGATGAACTCCCCCCAGGGCAAACCGCACTATCACGAAGAGAAGACGCCGACACGGCATGAGTTACCGGCAAATTACCGACTTTGAGGGTGATAGCACGGCAGGCAAGAAATCTGGGCGGCGGGGGCCAGGAAGAACCCAACCTCGGGCGAACTGTTTTTTACTAGGCGTACTTGAGCAATAACGATAAGAATGGCCGGGTATTTTTCCCAAGAGCCAGCCGCATGAAACGCAAACGCCCGCCGCGCCTGGTCGAATCCCCGTTCCCGACCGCTACATCAGCGCCACGGCACCCGCCCACGTGGGATTGCTCAAGCGACGACTCCAGGCAGGGATTCCTGGGCACCATGATTTACGCTGCGGGGATGTTACTGGCCCTGCCCGTCTACGGGCTGGCAGTGTTTACCATGATGCTGTTCAAGGTCGAAGGTCTGTCGTCCATTCACATGAGAATGATCGAAGATCCGCTGATTCTAGCGCTCATGTTCATCAGCGCATTCGCGGCCGTCTGCGTGATCAACTGGCTCGTCTCCGGGCCCACGGTGCTTGGCTTCTGCTTCGACGAACGCCAGCAACGCCTCACCTTCACCCTGCGCCGCCCTGCCCGGCAAACCACCGAAGAATGCGTGCCGTACAGCGATATCCATTCCATCAGGCCCTACATAACGACCGCTTCCGCCCACTTTTGTCACTTTGTGGTGTGCTTCGCCGGGGCCAATGGCAAGCCGATCGAACTTCGGTTTTCGGATGTAACGGTGCGGGACATGGCGTTCCATGCCGAGTGGTTGAGGCAGTCGATTGGCGAGAGGATGCTGGAAGTATTGGATCTGGATTTGTGAGCAAGACCTGGATCGCGCGGTGTCCTCGAGCCACGAACCTGGCCTGCGCCAATCAATAAAAAGCCCCAAGGGCAGAGTGCGCTTGGGGCCTTTTTTCAAACTATTGGCTGAGTAGTCTCAACCCGTCATCAGAACGGAATATCGTCATCAAAGCTGTCGAAATCCGGAGCTGGTTGCGGCGCGGCCTGTTGTGGGGCCGGGCGTTCGCGTTGTGGCTGTGGCGCCGACTGCGGACGAGGTGCCTGCTGACGCGGGGCCGGAGCCGACTGCTGGTAGTTGTTGCCACCTTGCTGCTGGTCGCCCTGTGGACGACCGCCCAGCAGTTGCATGGTGCCTTGCATGTCGACCACGATTTCGGTGGTGTAACGCTTGATACCGTCCTTTTCCCACTCGCGAGTCTGCAACTTGCCCTCGATGTACACCTGCGAACCCTTGCGCAGGTATTCGCCGGCGATCTCAGCCACCTTGCCGAACATCGACACGCGGTGCCATTCGGTCTTCTCGACCTTCTGGCCGGTCTGCTTGTCGGTCCACTGTTCGCTGGTCGCCAGACTCAGGTTGGTCACGGCGTTGCCGTTCGGCAGGTAGCGAACTTCGGGATCCTGGCCGCAAGTACCGACCAATATGACTTTGTTAACCCCACGGGCCATAACGTTCTCCTAGGCTTCGCACGTAGTCGGGGCCGGGTTGTTCACCAGGCGCTCGAGCGTCGCGCGATCCAATAATTCGGTGTCGAGTTTGATATACACGGCCGCTTCGTCGGCGACCACCACTGCATCGGTTACTCCAACGACGGCCTTCAGACGCTCGGTCAGGCCAGCCTCACGAATCGCCTCGGGCGATAAGGGCAAGCGCAGGCTCGTCACATAGGGAGGTTCGCGCATGGTAACAGCAAAGGCGAACCAAAGTGCAGCCAGCGCGGCACAACCCAGGAACACAACCGACAAACCGCCATGCTGGAACAGCCAGCCGCCGAGGATCCCGCCCAACGCCGAACCCAGGAACTGGCTGGTGGAATAGACCCCCATCGCCGTGCCCTTGCCGCCCGCCGGTGAAACCTTGCTGATCAACGACGGCAGCGATGCTTCCAGCAGATTGAACGCGGTGAAGAACACCACCGTGCCGATCACCAGGGCCCGCAAGCTATCGCCGAACTGCCAGAAGAATAGCTCAGTGAGCATCAGCGTCATGACGGCGCCGAGCAAAACTCGTTTCATTTTGCGTCGTTTCTCGCCATAGATGATGAACGGGATCATGGCGAAGAACGAAATCAGCAGCGCAATCAGGTAGACCCACCAGTGCTGCTCCTTGGGCAGGCCGGCCTTCTCGACCAGCGCCAGCGGCAAGGCTACGAAGCTGGACATCAGCATGGCGTGGAGCACGAAAATGCCCAGGTCCAGGCGCAACAGGTCCGGGTGCTTGAGCGTCGGGATCAGTGCCTGGCGCGCCACCCCGGATTCCCGGTGCTGCAGCGGCCCGGTGGCGTGCGGCACCATGAACGCCACGATCAGGATCCCCACCAGTGCCATGGCGCCGGTCGCCAGGAACAGGCCGGACAAGCCAAAGGCACGGGTCAGCAAGGGGCCTACCACCATGGCGACTGCGAATGACAGACCAATGGTCATGCCGATCATGGCCATGGCCTTGGTCCGATGCTGTTCGCGGGTCAAGTCTGACAACAGCGCCATGACAGCCGCGGAAATAGCCCCGGCGCCCTGTAGGATCCGTCCGGCGATCACGCCCCAGATCGAGTCGGCATTGGCCGCCAGCACACTGCCAAGGGCGAAGACGATCAACCCCAGGTAGATGACCGGACGCCGGCCGATGCGGTCGGAAATGACCCCGAACGGGATCTGGAAGATCGCCTGGGTCAGGCCATAGGCGCCAATCGCCAACCCGATGAGGGCCGGGGTCGCGCCCGCCAGGTCCATGCCATAGGTCGCCAGCACCGGCAACACCATGAACATGCCCAGCATACGGAAGGCGAACACCAGGGCCAGACCGCTTGCTGCGCGTGTCTCGCCACGACTCATGCGTTCGCTGTGGGGATCTTGCATGGAAAAACCTCATGTGAACCGGCGGCGATTCTACCAGTCCCATCGATTGAGAGGGTATATGGCGACCGTTTGCCGCGCAGTCTTCATGTATGGCTGCAATCGCACCTTCAATAGTGTGCATCCATCCAGTATTTGCCCGTATACTCCTACGTTTTCGACGCCCGCCGAGCGAGGCCACTTTGGACAAGATCCTGATTCGTGGGGCCCGTACCCACAACCTGAAGAACATCGACCTGACCCTGCCACGGGACAAGCTGATCGTCATCACCGGCCTGTCCGGATCCGGCAAATCATCCCTGGCCTTCGACACGTTGTACGCTGAAGGCCAGCGGCGCTATGTCGAATCGCTGTCGGCCTACGCCCGGCAGTTCCTGTCGATGATGGAAAAACCCGACGTCGACACCATCGAAGGCCTGTCGCCGGCGATTTCCATCGAACAGAAGTCGACCTCCCATAACCCCCGGTCGACGGTCGGCACCATCACCGAGATCTACGACTACCTGCGCTTGCTGTATGCGCGGGTCGGTATTCCCCGTTGCCCCGATCACGACATCCCCCTGGAAGCCCAGACCGTCAGCCAGATGGTCGACCTGGTGCTGGCCCAGCCGGAAGGCAGCAAGCTGATGCTGCTGGCGCCAGTGATTCGCGAGCGCAAGGGCGAACACCTGATGGTTTTCGAAGAACTGCGCGCCCAAGGCTTCGTGCGGGCCCGGGTCAACGGCAAGCTGTGCGAACTGGACGAATTGCCGAAGCTGGATAAACAGAAGAAGCATTCGATCGATGTGGTGGTCGACCGCTTCAAGGTCCGGGCCGACCTGCAACAGCGGCTGGCCGAGTCCTTCGAGACGGCGCTGAAACTGGCCGACGGTATCGCCCTGGTCGCACCAATGGACGACGAGCCTGGCGAAGAGATCATTTTCTCCGCGCGCTTCGCCTGCCCGATCTGCGGCCACGCCATCAGCGAGCTGGAACCCAAGCTGTTCTCCTTCAACAACCCGGCCGGCGCCTGCCCGACCTGCGATGGCCTGGGGGTCAAGCAGTTCTTCGACACCAAGCGGCTGGTCAATGGCGAGCTGACCCTGGCCGAAGGCGCGATTCGCGGCTGGGACAGGCGCAACGTCTATTACTTCCAGATGCTCGGTTCACTGGCAGCCCATTACAAGTTCAGCCTGGACATGCCGTTCAACGAGTTGCCCGCTGACCAGCAGAAATTCATCCTGCAGGGCAGTGGCTCGCAGAATGTCGACTTCAAGTACCTCAACGACCGCGGCGATATCGTCAAGCGCTCCCACCCGTTCGAAGGCATCGTACCGAACCTGGAGCGACGCTACCGCGAGACAGAGTCAGCCAGCGTGCGCGAAGAACTGGCCAAGTTCCTCAGCACCCAGCCCTGCCCCGATTGCCGTGGCACCCGTCTGCGTCGCGAAGCGCGGCATGTGTGGGTCGGCGAGAAGACGCTGCCGGCGGTGACCAACCTGCCGATTGGCGACGCCACCGAGTATTTCGGCGGTTTGAAGCTCACCGGTCGTCGTGGCGAAATCGCCGACAAGATCCTCAAGGAAATCCGCGAGCGCCTGCAGTTCCTGGTAAACGTCGGCCTGGATTACCTGACCCTCGATCGCAGCGCCGACACCCTGTCCGGCGGCGAAGCCCAGCGCATCCGCCTCGCCAGCCAGATCGGCGCCGGCCTGGTGGGGGTGATGTACATCCTCGACGAGCCGTCCATCGGCCTGCATCAACGGGATAACGACCGCTTGCTCGGGACCTTGAAGCACCTGCGGGACATCGGCAACACGGTGATCGTGGTCGAGCACGACGAGGACGCCATCCGCCTGGCCGACTACGTCGTCGACATCGGCCCGGGCGCGGGCGTACATGGCGGGCATATCGTCGCCCAGGGCACCGCCGCCGAAGTCATGGCGCACCCTGATTCGCTGACGGGCAAATACCTGTCGGGCCGGGTCAAGATCAAGGTCCCGGCCAAACGTACGCCGCGCAACAAGAAATTGTCGCTGACCCTCAAGGGTGCTCGCGGCAACAACCTGCGCAACGTCGACCTGGAAATCCCGATCGGCCTGCTGACCTGCGTTACCGGCGTGTCCGGCTCCGGCAAATCGACGCTGATCAACAACACCCTGTTTCCCCTCAGTGCCACGGCCCTGAACGGCGCCACCACCCTGGAAGCGGCCGCCCACGACAGCATCAAGGGCCTGGAGCACCTGGACAAGGTGGTCGACATCGACCAGAGCCCGATTGGCCGTACCCCGCGTTCCAATCCGGCGACCTATACCGGGTTGTTTACGCCGATCCGCGAACTGTTCGCCGGCGTGCCGGAGTCCCGTTCACGGGGCTACGGCCCGGGGCGTTTCTCGTTCAACGTCAAGGGCGGGCGCTGCGAAGCCTGCCAGGGCGATGGCCTGATCAAGGTGGAAATGCACTTCCTGCCAGACATCTACGTGCCGTGCGATGTGTGCAAGAGCAAGCGCTACAACCGCGAGACCCTGGAGATCAAGTACAAGGGCAAGAACATCCACGAAACCCTCGAGATGACCATCGAGGAGGCCCGAGTGTTCTTCGACGCGGTGCCGGCCCTGGCGCGCAAGCTCCAGACGCTGATGGATGTCGGCCTGTCGTATATCAAGCTGGGGCAGTCGGCAACGACGTTGTCCGGCGGTGAGGCCCAGCGGGTCAAGTTGTCCCGCGAGCTGTCCAAGCGCGACACCGGCAAGACCCTGTATATCCTCGACGAGCCGACCACAGGCCTGCACTTCGCCGATATCCAGCAATTGCTCGACGTGCTGCACCGCCTTCGCGACCACGGCAACACCGTGGTGGTGATCGAACACAACCTGGACGTGATCAAGACCGCTGACTGGCTGGTGGACCTGGGGCCGGAAGGCGGCTCCAAAGGCGGCCAGATCATCGCCGTGGGTACGCCGGAACAAGTGGCCGAGATGAAGCAGTCCTACACCGGCTACTACCTCAAGCCGCTGTTGGAACGTGATCGGGACTGATTTCACCCGAGCACGAAAAAGCCCCTGTCATCTCATCGATGGCAGGGGCTTTTTGTTTTCCTGTTTGATCGTTCCCACGCTCTGCGTGGGAATGCAGCTTGGGACGCTCTGCGTTCCCTTTCCCAGCAATCAGAACTGCGATTGCAGGTAATTCTCCAACCCGATCAACTTGATCAGACCCAACTGCTTCTCCAGCCAGTAGGTATGGTCTTCTTCGGTGTCGTTGAGCTGGATCCGCAGGATCTCGCGGGTCACATAGTCGTTGTGCTGCTCGCAGAGCTCGATGCCTTTGCACAGCGCAGCGCGGACTTTGTATTCCAGGCGCAGGTCGGCGGCGAGCATGTCGGGCACCGTGGTACCGACGTCGAGATCATCGGCACGCATGCGTGGCGTACCTTCGAGCATCAGGATCCGGCGCATCAGTGCATCGGCGTGCTGGGTCTCTTCTTCCATCTCGTGGTTGATACGTTCGTAGAGCTCGGTAAAACCCCAATCCTCGTACATCCGCGAATGGATGAAATATTGATCACGGGCTGCCAGCTCGCCGGTCAGCAACGTGTTGAGGTAATCGATTACGTCTGGGTGACCTTGCATCGCCCTACATCTCCACAAGCTTTTAAAGGTTGTAGTTTGAACCAAGCTGACCGCAAGGTCACTGTCTCAACGCTACAAAAGCGAAGAAAATCCGAGAAAACCGGGTTAAATAACGCAAAAACCGCCCTAATGAGGGCGGTTCTGCTTCTCGTTTAGACTTAGTTAAGCGCTACACCCAAGGCTTTTGCGATGCCCTCTCCATAGGCAACATCGGCCTTGAAGAAATGCTGCAACTGACGGTCAACCACATCTGCCGACACGCCCCCCATTGCACCGGCGATGTTGCTGATCAACAGCGCCTTCTGCTCATCGCTCATCAAGCGGAACAGCGCACCGGCGTGACTGTAGTAGTCGGTGTCTTCGCGATGATCAAAACGGTCCGCCGCGCCACTGAGGGCCAGTGCTGGTTCCGCATAACGCGGGGCCTGCTTCGGTGCCTCCACGTAGCTGTTAGGCTCGTAGTTCGGTGCCGCCCCGCCATTGCTGCCAAACGCCATGGCACCGTCGCGCTGGTAGGTATTGACCGGACTGCGCGGCGCATTCACCGGCAATTGCTGGTGATTGGTGCCCACACGGTAGCGGTGCGCATCAGCGTAGGCGAAGACGCGACCCTGCAGCATACGGTCCGGCGAGAGACCAACCCCTGGCACCATGTTGCTCGGGCCGAACGCCGCTTGCTCGACTTCGGCAAAGTAGTTCAGCGGGTTACGGTTGAGCTCAAGCACACCGACTTCGATCAACGGGAATTCTTTCTGCGACCAGGTCTTGGTGACGTCGAACGGATTCTCGTAATGCGCTGCGGCCTGTGCCTCGGTCATGACCTGGATGCAAACGCTCCATTTCGGGAAGTCACCGCGCTCGATGGCGCTGAACAAGTCACGCTGGGCGTAATCCGGGTCGGTACCCGCCAGGCGCGCTGCCTCTGCCGGCGCGAGGTTCTTGATCCCTTGCTGGGTCTTGTAGTGCCACTTCACCCAGCGGCGCTCACCCTGCGCGTTGATCAGGCTGTAGGTGTGACTACCGAAGCCGTGCATGTGGCGGTAGCCATCCGGAATGCCGCGATCAGAGAACAGAATGGTGACCTGGTGCAACGCCTCAGGCGAATGCGACCAGAAATCCCACATCGCCTGGGCGCTTTTCAGGTTGCTTTGCGGCAGACGTTTCTGGGTGTGGATGAAGTCTGGAAACTTCAACGGATCACGAATGAAGAATACCGGCGTGTTGTTGCCGACGATGTCCCAGTTACCTTCCTCGGTGTAGAACTTCAGGGCGAAACCGCGCGGGTCACGTTCAGTGTCGGCCGAACCACGCTCGCCACCCACGGTGGAGAACCGCAGGAAGGTGGGCGTCTGCTTGCCGACCGACTCGAACAACTTGGCGCTGGTGTACGGGGTAATGTCCTGGGTGACGGTGAATGTGCCGTAGGCGCCCGAGCCTTTGGCGTGTACACGGCGCTCAGGAATGTTCTCGCGATTGAAGTGAGCAAGCTTCTCGATCAGGTGGAAATCGTCGAGCAGCAGCGGGCCGCGCGGGCCGGCGGAACGAGAGTTCTGGTTATCGGCGACAGGAGCGCCGCTGGCGGTCGTAAGCGTTTTGGTCTGGCTCATGCTCAATCTTCCTAGGTCGGTCTTCGAACTGCCGGCTAATCGGCTGGAAAGGAGTATTGATCATATTAATGACAGTATCCAAATTCATTAAATCATGGACATCGATAGTCATTATCTAACACTGAATACTTGCCAATAGCCAAGCCGGTCGAAGCGGCTTGCCTGCTTTTCCTTCAGGCAACAAAAAACCGGGCACAAGGCCCGGTTTTTTGTATGTTGCCGACTTACTCAGCGGATACAGCTTCACCGCTGGTAGCACGATCAACCAACTCGACGTACGCCATAGGCGCGTTGTCGCCAGCGCGGAAACCGCACTTGAGGATGCGCAGGTAGCCACCCTCACGGGTAGCGTAACGCTTGCCCAGGTCGTTGAAGAGCTTACCAACGATAGCTTTCGAACGAGTACGGTCGAAAGCCAGACGGCGGTTAGCCAGGCTATCTGTCTTGGCCAGAGTGATCAGCGGCTCAGCAACGCGACGCAGTTCTTTGGCTTTCGGCAGTGTAGTTTTGATCAGCTCGTGCTCGAACAGCGACACCGCCATGTTTTGGAACATGGCCTTGCGGTGCGAGCTGGTGCGGCTCAGGTGACGACCACTTTTACGATGACGCATGGTTCATTCCTTACCAAACACAACGTTCGGTGATTACGACGATCAGGCAGTCGCCTTGTCGTCCTTCTTAAGACTTGCAGGCGGCCAGTTGTCGAGGCGCATGCCGAGGGACAGACCGCGGGAGGCCAGAACGTCCTTGATTTCAGTCAAGGATTTCTTGCCAAGGTTCGGAGTCTTCAACAGCTCTACTTCGGTACGCTGAATCAGGTCGCCGATGTAGTAGATGTTTTCCGCCTTAAGGCAGTTAGCCGAACGTACAGTCAGTTCCAGATCGTCAACCGGGCGAAGCAGGATCGGATCGATCTCGTCTTCCTGCTCGACAACCACTGGCTCACTGTCACCTTTGAGGTCGACGAACGCAGCCAACTGCTGTTGCAGGATGGTTGCAGCACGGCGGATAGCCTCTTCAGGATCCAGGGTACCGTTGGTTTCCAGATCAATAACCAGCTTGTCCAGGTTGGTACGCTGTTCGACACGGGCGTTTTCCACCACGTATGCGATACGGCGAACTGGGCTGAACGAAGAGTCAAGCTGCAAGCGACCGATGCTGCGGCTTTCGTCTTCATCGCTCTGACGCGAGTCTGCCGGTTCATAACCACGACCACGAGCTACAGTGAGCTTCATGTTCAGGGCGCCGTTAGACGCCAGGTTAGCGATTACGTGATCGGGGTTAACGATCTCGACATCATGATCCAGCTGAATATCGGCAGCGGTAACCACCCCCGAACCCTTCTTCGACAAGGTCAGCGTAACTTCGTCACGACCGTGCAGCTTGATAGCCAGACCTTTAAGGTTCAACAGGATTTCAATTACATCTTCCTGTACACCTTCGATGGCGCTGTACTCGTGGAGCACACCGTCAATCTCGGCCTCGACTACTGCACAGCCGGGCATTGAGGACAACAGGATGCGGCGCAGCGCGTTGCCCAGGGTGTGGCCGAAACCACGCTCGAGAGGCTCGAGTGTGATCTTGGCGCGGGTTGGACTGACAACCTGCACATCAATATGGCGGGGTGTCAGGAACTCATTTACCGAAATCTGCATGGATGCACCTATTTTCTAGCCCTTACTTGGAGTAGAGCTCGACAATCAGGCTTTCGTTGATGTCGGCGGACAGATCACTGCGAGCAGGAACGTTCTTGAAAACGCCCGACTTCTTCTCAGTGTCTACTTCTACCCATTCTACGCGGCCACGTTGGGCACACAGATCGAGAGCTTGGACAATGCGAAGTTGGTTCTTTGCTTTCTCGCGAACAGCAACCACGTCACCAGCACGAACCTGGTAGGACGGAACGTTTACGGTCTGACCGTTAACGCTGATCGACTTGTGCGATACCAGCTGACGGGATTCGGCACGAGTAGAACCGAAACCCATACGGTATACAACGTTGTCCAGACGGCATTCGAGCAGTTGCAACAGGTTTTCGCCGGTTGCGCCTTTCTTGCCAGCTGCTTCTTTGTAGTAGCCGCTGAATTGACGCTCGAGAACGCCGTAGATACGACGGACCTTCTGCTTTTCACGCAGTTGGGTGCCGTAGTCGGACTGGCGACCGCGGCGTTGGCCGTGGATACCAGGTGCTGCTTCAATGTTGCACTTCGATTCGATCGCGCGCACGCCGCTCTTCAGAAAAAGATCGGTGCCTTCGCGACGAGCGAGTTTGCATTTTGGACCAATGTAACGAGCCATTCTTTACAATCTCCTGGATTACACGCGGCGCTTCTTCGGCGGACGGCACCCGTTGTGCGGGATTGGCGTCACGTCGGTGATGCTGGCGATCTTGTAGCCACAGCCGTTCAAAGCGCGGACTGCGGATTCACGACCTGGACCTGGACCTTTGACGTTGACGTCGAGGTTTTTCAGGCCGTATTCCAGCGCAGCTTGACCAGCACGTTCAGCAGCTACTTGAGCAGCGAACGGGGTGGACTTGCGGGAACCGCGGAAACCCGAACCACCGGAGGTAGCCCAGGAAAGAGCGTTACCTTGACGGTCGGTAATGGTCACGATGGTGTTGTTAAAAGAAGCATGGATGTGGGCGATGCCATCAACCACTGTCTTTTTAACTTTTTTACGAGGACGAGCAGCAGGTTTTGCCATGATTAAATTCCTGTCGATTCGCTGGGGCGATTACTTGCGGATCGGCTTACGCGGACCTTTACGGGTACGCGCGTTGGTCTTGGTACGCTGACCGCGTACTGGCAGACCACGACGATGACGCAGACCGCGATAGCAACCGAGGTCCATCAAGCGCTTGATTTTCATGTTGATTTCGCGACGCAGGTCACCTTCAGTGGTGAACTTCGCCACTTCGCCACGCAGCTGTTCAATCTGCTCGTCGCTCAGATCTTTGATCTTTGCCGCTGGGTTGACCCCAGTCACTGCACAAATTTTCTGTGCAGTAGTGCGACCAACACCATAGATGTAGGTCAGCGAGATAACAGTATGCTTGTTATCTGGAATGTTGACGCCTGCAATACGGGCCATTCAGTGGGACTCCAATTGACAGCTACCTACGCCCCGGAAGCCAAGAAATAGGGCGCGAGATAATATCGCTGTAATAACAAATAATCAACCCGGCAGCGCACTAGCTGCCGGGCTTAAGCACAATCACACTCAGCCTTGGCGCTGTTTGTGACGCGGTTCCGCGCTGCAAATTACCCGAACAACACCTTCGCGGCGAATAATCTTGCAGTTACGGCACAGCTTTTTCACCGATGCACGAACTTTCATCACCAACTCCTCGAACCTTATGGACGCTACTCAGCGCAACATGCCGCTGCCGTAGCCCTTCAGGTTGGCTTTCTTCATCAGGGATTCGTACTGGTGCGAAACGAGGTGCGATTGTACTTGGGACATGAAGTCCATCACAACCACGACCACGATCAGCAACGAGGTCCCGCCAAGGTAGAACGGTACGTTTGCCGCAACCACCAGGAACTGGGGAAGCAGGCACACGGCCGTCATGTAAAGAGCACCGAACAAGGTCAAACGAGTCAAAACGCCATCAATGTAGCGCGCCGACTGCTCACCTGGACGGATACCCGGAATAAAGGCACCGGACTTCTTCAGGTTTTCCGCTACGTCTTTCGGATTGAACATCAACGCCGTATAGAAGAAGCAGAAGAAAATAATCCCTGCACTAAACAGCAGAATATTCAACGGCTGACCAGGAGCGATCGACTGCGAGATGTCCTGCAACCAGCCCATACCTTCAGACTGGCCGAACCAGGCACCCAACGAAGCTGGGAACAGCAGGATGCTGCTCGCGAAAATAGCCGGAATAACGCCGGCCATGTTCACCTTCAACGGCAAGTGGCTGGTCTGCGCAGCAAACACCTTGCGGCCCTGCTGACGCTTGGCGTAGTGAACAGCAATACGCCGCTGACCACGCTCGATGAACACCACGAAACCGATAATCGCTACTGCCAACAGACCGATGGCAACCAGGGCGAAAATATTGATATCGCCCTGACGCGCAGACTCGAAAGACTGCCCGATTGCTCTCGGAAGACCGGCGACGATACCTGCGAAGATCAACATCGAGATACCGTTGCCAACACCACGCTCAGTAATCTGCTCACCCAGCCACATCATGAACATCGCGCCCGCCACAAAAGTGGTTACCGCAACGAAATGGAAGCCAAAGTCACCAGTGAACGCTACGCCCTGCCCCGCCAGACCGATGGACATGCCAACAGCCTGGACGAGAGCGAGGACGACAGTGAGGTAGCGGGTGTACTGGCTGATCTTGCGACGGCCAGCTTCACCTTCCTTCTTCAACTGCTCCAGCTGCGGGCTGACGGCGCTCATCAATTGCATGATGATCGACGCCGAAATGTACGGCATGATCCCCAGTGCAAAGATGCTCATCCGCTCCAGCGCGCCGCCGGAAAACATGTTGAACAAGCTAAGAATGGTCCCCTCATTCTGTCGAAACAGGTCCGCGAGTCGGTCCGGGTTGATACCTGGAACCGGGATGTGTGCGCCTATTCGGTAGACGATAATCGCCAGGAACAGAAAACGCAGACGAGCCCAGAGTTCAGACATACCGCCTTTGCCGAGCGCAGAGAGAGCACCTTGCTTAGCCATTTATTCCTCGAACTTGCCGCCAGCTGCTTCGATAGCCGCGCGCGCACCTTTGGTGGCGCCGATTCCCTTTCCGATGGTGACAGCACGAGCAACTTCGCCCGACAGCATGATTTTCACACGCTGAACGTTCTGGTTGATCACGTTGGCATCCTTCAGGGACTGCACGGTGACGATGTCGCCATCCACTTTGGCCAGCTCGGACAGACGCACTTCTGCGCGGTCCATGGCTTTCAGGGAAACGAAACCGAACTTCGGCAGGCGACGATGCAGCGGCTGTTGACCGCCTTCAAAGCCTGGAGCAATGGTGCCACCGGAGCGGGAGGTCTGACCTTTGTGGCCACGGCCACCGGTCTTGCCCAAACCACTACCGATACCACGGCCCGGACGATGCTTTTCACGACGGGAACCCGGCGCTGGACTCAGATCATTGAGTTTCATCGATTAACCCTCGACACGCAGCATGTAGTAAGCCTTGTTGATCATCCCGCGATTCTCGGGAGTATCCAGGACTTCTACAGTGTGACCGATGCGACGCAGACCCAAACCCTTAACACACAGTCTGTGGTTAGGGATGCGGCCGGTCATGCTTTTGATCAGCGTAACTTTTACGGTAGCCATGATCAGAAGATCTCCTTGACGCTTTTGCCACGCTTGGCGGCAATGGATTCAGGAGACTGCATTGCTTTCAAACCCTTGAAAGTGGCGTGAACCACGTTTACCGGGTTAGTCGAGCCGTAGCACTTGGCCAGAACGTTCTGAACGCCAGCAACTTCGAGGACAGCACGCATAGCGCCGCCAGCGATGATACCGGTACCTTCAGAAGCAGGCTGCATGTACACCTTCGAAGCGCCATGGGCGGACTTCATTGCGTACTGCAGAGTGGTGCCGTTCAGATCAACCTGGATCATGTTGCGGCGAGCAGCTTCCATTGCCTTCTGGATCGCAGCAGGCACTTCACGCGACTTGCCACGGCCGAAGCCAACACGGCCCTTACCATCACCCACTACGGTCAACGCAGTGAAAGTGAAGATACGGCCGCCTTTAACGGTTTTGGCTACGCGGTTAACTTGAACCAGCTTCTCGATGTAGCCTTCGTCGCGCTTTTGGTCGTTATTTGACATAACTTAGAACTCCAGCCCAGCTTCACGAGCAGCATCAGCCAGCGCCTTGACGCGGCCGTGGTACTTGAAGCCAGAGCGGTCGAAAGCCACCTGCGAGACGCCAGCGGCTTTAGCACGCGTAGCGACCAGCTGGCCAACCTTAGTGGCCGCGTCGATGTTGCCAGTGGCGCCATCACGCAGTTCTTTATCCAAAGTCGAGGCACTTGCCAGGACTTTGTTGCCGTCGGCCGAAATGACCTGGGCGTAGATGTGCTGCGACGAGCGGAACACGCAGAGACGCACGACTTCGAGTTCGTGCATTTTCAGGCGTGCTTTGCGAGCGCGACGCAGTCGAGTAACTTTTTTGTCGGTCATTTGCTATGCCCTACTTCTTCTTGGCTTCTTTACGACGGACGACTTCGTCCGCGTAGCGCACACCTTTGCCTTTGTACGGCTCTGGTGGACGGAAGTCGCGGATCTCGGCGGCCACTTGACCTACCAGCTGCTTGTCGATGCCCTTGATCAGGATATCGGTCTGGCTAGGAGTCTCAGCGGTGATGCCTTCCGGCAGTTCATAATCCACTGGGTGCGAGAAGCCAAGAGCCAGGTTCAGCACTGTGCCTTTTGCTTGCGCTTTGTAACCAACACCGACCAGCTGGAGCTTGCGCTCGAAGCCTTGGCTTACGCCTTGGACCATGTTGTTTACCAACGCACGAGTGGTACCAGCCATTGCGCGAGTCTGTTGATCGCCATTGCGAGCAGCGAAACGCAGCTCACCAGCTTCTTCAACAATCTCAACGGACGAATGGATGTTCAGTTGCAGAGTGCCCTTGGCACCCTTCACCGAAAGCTGTTGGCCTGCGAATTTGACTTCGACACCGGCTGGCAGCTTAACGGGGTTCTTAGCGACGCGTGACATGCTTATCCCCCCTTAGAACACAGTGCAAAGAACTTCGCCGCCGACACCGGCAGCGCGCGCAGCACGATCCGTCATCACACCTTTGTTGGTGGAGACGATAGACACACCGAGACCGCCACGAACTTTTGGCAGATCATCGACGGACTTGTACTGACGCAGGCCTGGACGGCTAACGCGCTTCACTTCCTCGATGACCGGACGGCCTTCGAAGTACTTCAGCTCGATGGACAGCAGAGGCTTGATTTCGCTGCTGATCTGATAACCCGCAATGTAACCTTCGTCCTTCAGGACTTTGGCAACAGCTACCTTCAAAGTAGAAGATGGCATGCTTACGACGGACTTTTCAGCCATCTGGGCATTACGGATACGAGTTAGCATGTCCGCTAACGGGTCCTGCATACTCATGGGCTAGACGCTCCTAATACACAAAAAATTAGCCTTTCGGCTAGTACGTGTCGCCGAGCGCATCCGTGCAATAAAAACACGGGCTCAGGCGAGCCGGGTATTCTAGACACACCCCACAAATGAATCAAGCCCCAAAAGGGGCTTGATTCAAGTTCAAGGCCACCGGCGGTCAGGATCTTGCGATCCCGAACGCCGCGACTTTGACAGTGCTTACCAGCTGGCTTTAACCAGACCTGGAACGTCACCACGCATTGCAGCTTGACGCAGCATGTTACGGCCGAGGCCGAACTTGCGGTACACGCCGTGCGGACGACCAGTCAGGCGGCAGCGGTTACGCATGCGCGAGGCGCTTGCGTCACGTGGCTGCTTCTGCAGGGCTACGGTAGCTTCCCAACGTGCTTCTGGACTTGCGTTCAGATCAACGATGATAGCTTTCAGCGCTGCACGCTTGGTGGCGTACTTGGCAACGGTGAGCTGACGCTTCAGCTCACGGTTCTTCATGCTCTTCTTGGCCATTTTCCTACTCCAATCAGTTGCGGAACGGGAATTTGAAAGCGCGCAGCAGTGCGCGACCTTCGTCATCCGTCCGAGCAGTGGTGGTCAGGGTAATGTCCAGACCGCGGAGAGCATCGATCTTGTCGTAATCGATTTCCGGGAAAATGATCTGCTCTTTAACGCCCATGCTGTAGTTACCACGACCATCGAAGGACTTGGCATTCAGGCCGCGGAAGTCGCGAACCCGAGGCAGGGAGATCGACAGCAGACGATCCAGGAACTCGTACATACGCTCACGGCGCAGGGTCACTTTGACGCCGATCGGCCAACCTTCACGGACTTTAAAGCCAGCGATGGATTTCCGAGCGTAAGTCACAACGACTTTCTGACCGGTGATCTTTTCCAGGTCGGCAACAGCGTGCTCGATGACTTTTTTGTCGCCGATCGCTTCGCCCAGACCCATGTTCAGGGTGATTTTGGTAACGCGCGGAACTTCCATCACGTTCGAAAGCTTAAGTTCTTCCTTAAGTTTCGGTGCGATTTCCTTCCGGTAAATCTCTTTTAGTCGTGCCATGGTCTTCTACCTAGCAGTGTTCAAGCATCAACCGCTTTTTGGGTCGACTTGAAGACACGAATTTTCTTACCGTCTTCTACTTTGAAACCAACGCGGTCAGCCTTGTTGGTTTCGCCGTTGAAGATGGCGACGTTGGAAGCGTGCAGTGGCGCTTCTTTCTCGACGATACCGCCTTGTACGCCCGACATCGGGTTTGGCTTGGTATGGCGCTTGACCAGGTTCAGACCACCAACAACCAGACGGTCATCAGCGAGAACCTTAAGCACCTTACCGCGCTTACCTTTGTCTTTGCCGGCGATCACGATGATCTCGTCGTCACGACGAATCTTTTGCATGTCGGATCTCCTTACAGCACTTCTGGGGCGAGCGAGACGATCTTCATGAACTTCTCAGTACGAAGTTCACGGGTCACTGGCCCAAAGATACGGGTGCCGATCGGCTCTTGCTTGTTGTTCAACAGAACAGCAGCGTTGCCATCAAAGCGGATAATGGAGCCATCTGCACGGCGAACACCGTGACGAGTGCGGACTACAACAGCAGTCATCACTTGGCCTTTTTTCACTTTACCGCGAGGAATTGCTTCCTTGACGGTAACCTTGATGATGTCACCGATACCAGCGTAACGACGATGGGAGCCACCCAGCACCTTGATGCACATAACGCGGCGAGCGCCGCTGTTATCGGCCACATCGAGCATGGATTGAGTCTGAATCATATAATTTCTCCGACCCCTAGTCCTTAGACTTCCACAGCGCGTTCGAGAACATCAACCAGCGCCCAAGACTTGGTCTTGGCCAAAGGACGAGTTTCACGAATAGTGACTTTGTCGCCGATGTGGCACTGATTGGTTTCGTCGTGCGCGTGCAGCTTAGTCGAACGCTTAACGTATTTACCGTAGATCGGGTGCTTAACGCGACGCTCGATCAGAACGGTGATGGTTTTGTCCATCTTGTCGCTGACAACACGGCCAGTCAGCGTACGGACAGTTTTTTCGGCTTCAGCCATGATTACTTACCTGCCTGCTGGTTGAGCACAGTTTTCACGCGAGCGATGTCACGCTTAACTTGCGAGAGCAGATGAGACTGCCCCAACTGGCCAGTTGCTTTCTGCATACGCAGATTGAACTGGTCGCGCAGCAGGCCGAGCAGTTGCTCGTTCAGCTGCTGTGCTGATTTTTCACGAAGTTCATTCGCTTTCATCACATCACCGTCCGTTTAACAAAGGAGGTGGCGAGCGGCAGCTTTGCAGCAGCCAGGGCGAAAGCCTCACGCGCCAGCTCTTCAGAAACACCCTCGATTTCATACAGGACTTTGCCTGGCTGAATCTGGGCAACCCAGTACTCCACGTTACCCTTACCTTTACCCATCCGAACTTCGAGTGGCTTCTTGGTGACAGGCTTGTCCGGGAATACACGGATCCAGATCTTGCCGCCACGTTTTACGTGACGGGTCAGAGCACGACGCGCTGACTCGATCTGACGAGCGGTGAGACGACCACGAGCAACAGACTTCAGCGCGAACTCGCCGAAGCTGACTTTGCTACCGCGCAATGCCAGGCCACGGTTGTGACCGGTCATCTGCTTGCGGAACTTCGTACGCTTTGGTTGCAACATTTGGCGTACCCCTTACTTAGCAGCTTTTTTACGAGGCGCTGGTGCTTGTGGTTTCAGTTCTTCTTGGCGACCACCAATTACTTCGCCTTTGAAGATCCAAACCTTTACACCGATCACACCGTAAGTGGTGTGAGCTTCGTAGTTGGCATAGTCGATGTCGGCACGCAGGGTGTGCAGTGGCACACGACCTTCGCGATACCATTCAGTACGTGCGATTTCAGCACCGCCGAGACGACCGCTCACTTGGATTTTGATGCCTTTGGCACCAATGCGCATTGCGTTCTGTACAGCGCGCTTCATAGCGCGACGGAACATTACGCGACGCTCCAGCTGCTGAGCTACGCTCTGCGCAACCAGCATACCGTCGAGCTCCGGCTTGCGGATCTCTTCGATATTGATGTGCACAGGCACACCCATTTGCTTGGTCAGGTCCTGACGCAGCTTCTCAACATCTTCACCTTTCTTCCCGATAACGATACCTGGACGAGCGGTGTGGATGGTGATACGTGCAGTCTGCGCCGGACGATGGATATCGATACGGCTTACGGACGCGCTTTTTAGTTTGTCTTGGAGATACTCACGCACCTTCAGATCAGCGAACAAGTAGTCCGCATAAGTCCGACCGTCTGCGTACCAGACGGAGGTGTGCTCCTTGACGATTCCCAGGCGAATGCCAATGGGATGTACTTTCTGACCCATCTCTTCGACTCCGTTACTTGTCAGCAACCTTGACAGTGATATGGCAAGACCGCTTGACGATGCGATCAGCACGGCCTTTGGCACGTGGCATGATGCGCTTCAGCGAACGCCCTTCGTTGACGAAAACGGTGCTGACCTTCAGGTCATCAACGTCTGCGCCTTCGTTATGCTCGGCGTTGGCTACGGCCGACTCCAGCACTTTCTTCATGATCTCGGCGGCTTTCTTACTGCTGAAAGCCAACAGGTTGAGCGCTTCGCCCACCTTCTTCCCGCGGATCTGGTCGGCGACCAAGCGGGCTTTCTGGGCGGAGATTCGAGCGCCCGACAACTTAGCGGCTACTTCCATTTCCTAACCCCTTAACGCTTGGCTTTCTTGTCTGCCACGTGCCCACGATAAGTGCGGGTACCGGCGAACTCGCCCAGTTTGTGGCCGACCATGTCTTCGTTAACGAGAACTGGGACGTGTTGACGACCGTTGTGTACTGCGATGGTCAGACCGACCATTTGTGGCAGGATCATCGAACGACGCGACCAGGTCTTAACTGGTTTGCGATCGTTCTTTTCCGCCGCCACTTCGATCTTCTTCAGTAGGTGAAGATCAATAAAAGGACCTTTTTTCAGAGAACGTGGCACTGTCGTATCCCTCTATTTACTTGCGACGACGGACGATCATTTTGTCGGTACGCTTATTACCACGAGTCTTCGCGCCCTTAGTCGGGAAGCCCCATGGCGATACCGGATGACGACCACCAGAGGTACGACCTTCACCACCACCATGTGGGTGGTCAACCGGGTTCATGGCAACACCACGAACGGTTGGGCGAACGCCACGCCAGCGCTTGGCACCAGCTTTACCCAACGAACGCAGGCTGTGCTCGGAGTTCGAGACTTCGCCCAGGGTCGCACGGCATTCAGCCAGTACTTTACGCATCTCACCAGAACGCAGACGCAGGGTCACGTAGACACCTTCACGAGCGATCAGCTGAGCCGAAGCACCAGCGGAACGAGCGATCTGTGCGCCTTTACCTGGCTTCAATTCGATGCCGTGTACGGTGCTACCAACTGGAATGTTACGCAGTTGCAGAGCGTTGCCCGGCTTGATCGGTGCCAGGGCACCTGCGATCAGCTGGTCGCCAGCACTCACGCCTTTAGGGGCGATGATGTAGCGGCGCTCGCCATCTGCGTACAGCAGCAGAGCGATGTGAGCAGTACGGTTTGGATCGTATTCGATACGCTCGACGGTGGCAGCGATGCCATCCTTGTCGTTGCGACGGAAGTCGACCAGACGATAATGCTGCTTATGACCACCACCGATGTGACGAGTGGTAATACGGCCATTGTTGTTACGACCACCAGACTTCGATTTTTTCTCGAGCAGCGGTGCGTGAGGAGCGCCTTTATGCAGCTCCTGGTTGACCACCTTGACCACAAAACGGCGGCCAGGGGAAGTCGGTTTGCATTTAACGATTGCCATGATGCACCCCTTCCTTACTCAGCACTGCTGCTGAAATCGAGATCTTGGCCTGGCTGAAGGGAGATAACTGCCTTCTTCCAGTCATTACGCTTGCCCAGACCGCGAGCAGTGCGCTTGCTTTTACCCAGAACGTTCAGGGTAGTCACGCGCTCTACTTTCACGCTGAACAGGCTTTCGACGGCCTTCTTGATTTCCAGCTTGGTTGCGTCGGTCGCAACCTTGAAAACGAACTGGCCTTTCTTGTCTGCCAGAACCGTAGCCTTCTCGGAAACGTGCGGGCCAAGCAGAACTTTAAATACGCGTTCCTGGTTCATCCCAGCAGCTCCTCGAATTTCTTCACGGCCGACACGGTGATCAACACCTTGTCGTATGCGATCAGACTGACCGGATCGGAACCCTGCACGTCACGAACGTCGACGTGTGGCAGGTTGCGAGCAGCCAGGTACAGGTTCTGATCAACAGCGTCAGACACGATCAGGACGTCAGTCAGGCCCATGCCGTTCAGCTTGTTCAGCAGATCTTTGGTTTTCGGTGCTTCAACAGCGAAGTCCTGAACCACGACCAGACGATCAGTACGCACCAGCTCAGCAAGGATGGAACGCATTGCTGCGCGATACATCTTCTTGTTCAGCTTCTGGGAGTGATCCTGAGGACGAGCTGCGAAAGTGGTACCGCCGCCACGCCAGATTGGGCTACGGATAGTACCGGCACGAGCACGGCCAGTACCTTTCTGACGCCATGGGCGCTTGCCGCCACCGGAAACGTCGGAACGGGTCTTTTGCTGCTTGCTACCTTGACGGCCGCCGGCCATGTAGGCCACGACTGCTTGGTGAACCAGCGTCTCGTTGAATTCGCCGCCAAATGTCAGTTCGGAAACTTCGATCGCTTGAGCGTCATTTACATTTAATTGCATGTCAGCTTCCCCTTAACCGCGAGCCTTGGCTGCTGGACGTACAACCAAGTTGCCGCCAGTAGCGCCAGGAACAGCGCCCTTGACCAACAACAGATTGCGTTCAGCGTCCACGCGCACTACTTCGAGGGACTGCACGGTCACGCGCTCAGCGCCCATATGACCGGACATTTTTTTGCCCTTGAATACACGACCAGGAGTCTGGCACTGGCCGATAGAGCCTGGAACGCGGTGGGATACGGAGTTACCGTGGGTGTTATCTTGCCCGCGGAAGTTCCAACGCTTGATCGTACCCTGGAAGCCTTTACCCTTGGACTGACCGGTTACATCAACCAGTTGACCAGCGGCGAAGATTTCAGCGTTGATCAGATCGCCGGCCTGGTACTCGCCTTCTTCAAGGCGGAATTCCATTACGGTACGACCAGCGGCAACGTTCGCCTTGGCGAAGTGGCCAGCCTGAGCTGCTGTTACACGCGAAGCACGACGCTCGCCGACAGTGACTTGCACTGCACGATAGCCATCGGTCTCTTCAGTTTTGAACTGGGTGACGCGATTCGGCTCGATCTCAATGACCGTGACCGGAATGGAGACACCTTCTTCGGTGAAAATACGGGTCATACCGCATTTACGACCGACTACACCAATAGTCATGTTGTAAACCTCATGAGTGTACGGGGCTTTCACCCGCTATGGCCGCCCATTTCAGAGCGTTACACGACTAAGACCGAGTCTTAGCCGAGGCTGATCTGCACTTCCACACCGGCCGCAAGATCAAGCTTCATAAGTGCATCAACGGTTTTATCCGTTGGCTGGACGATGTCCAGAACGCGCTTATGAGTACGGATCTCGTACTGGTCACGCGCGTCTTTGTTGACGTGCGGGGAGACCAGAACGGTGAACCGCTCTTTACGGGTAGGCAGTGGAATTGGACCACGCACTTGAGCACCAGTACGTTTCGCGGTTTCCACGATTTCCTGGGTGGATTGGTCGATCAGGCGATGGTCGAAAGCCTTCAACCTGATACGGATTTGCTGATTTTGCATTGGATTTCAGACTCCGGCTGCTATTCCCACCGAGCGCAATACGCCCGTTAAAAGGAGGCGCAATTCTATAGACGCCCCATATAGGTGTCAACCCAATAAAAAAGCCCCCGCTGGGCGGGGGCTTTTTCAACTCATCGAAGCTGACTCAAAAAGAGCTTACTCGATGATTTTGGCTACGACGCCAGCGCCGACGGTACGACCGCCTTCACGAATAGCGAAACGCAGACCGTCTTCCATTGCGATGGTCTTGATCAGGGTGACAACCATTTTGATGTTGTCGCCTGGCATTACCATTTCAACGCCTTCCGGCAGTTCGCAGTTACCGGTCACGTCAGTGGTCCGGAAGTAGAACTGTGGACGGTAGCCTTTGAAGAACGGAGTGTGACGACCGCCTTCTTCTTTGCTCAGAACGTACACTTCAGCTTCGAACTTGGTGTGCGGCTTGACCGAACCCGGCTTAACCAGAACCTGGCCACGCTCAACGTCGTCACGCTTGGTACCACGCAGCAGAACGCCGCAGTTCTCGCCAGCACGACCTTCGTCGAGCAGTTTACGGAACATTTCAACACCGGTGCAGGTGGTGACGGTGGTGTCACGCAGACCTACGATTTCCAGTGGATCCTGAACCTTGACGATACCGCGCTCGATACGACCAGTCACAACAGTACCGCGACCAGAGATCGAGAACACGTCTTCGATTGGCATCAGGAACGGCTTGTCGATAACACGAACTGGCTCTGGGATGTAGCTGTCCAGAGTTTCTACCAGACGCTTGACAGCGGTGGTACCCATTTCGTTGTCGTCTTGGCCGTTCAGAGCCATCAGAGCCGAACCGATGATGATTGGAGTGTCATCACCTGGGAAGTCGTAAGTGCTCAGCAGATCGCGCACTTCCATCTCAACCAGTTCCAGCAGCTCAGCGTCGTCAACCATGTCAGCCTTGTTCAGGAAGACAACGATGTACGGAACACCTACCTGACGGGACAGCAGGATGTGCTCACGGGTTTGTGGCATCGGACCATCAGCGGCCGAGCAAACCAGGATCGCGCCGTCCATCTGGGCAGCACCGGTGATCATGTTCTTCACATAGTCAGCGTGACCTGGGCAGTCAACGTGAGCGTAGTGACGAATCGAAGAGTTGTACTCAACGTGCGCGGTGTTGATGGTGATACCACGAGCCTTTTCTTCCGGAGCGCTGTCGATCTTGTCGAAAGCAACAACGGCCGAACCGAAAACTTCGGAGCAGACGCGAGTCAGAGCAGCAGTCAGAGTGGTTTTACCGTGGTCAACGTGACCAATGGTGCCAACGTTGACGTGCGGTAGGGAACGATCAAATTTTTCTTTAGCCACGACAATTAACTCCTTGCCTAAAGGGCTGAATCAGCCTTGTTTTTTGGTAACAGTCTCGACGATATGCGACGGGGCTGTATTGTATTTTTTGAATTCCATAGAGTAGCTTGCGCGACCCTGAGACATGGAACGAACGTCGGTCGCGTAACCGAACATCTCGCCCAACGGAACCTCGGCACGAATAACCTTGCCGGAAACCGTATCTTCCATACCCAGAATCATGCCACGACGACGGTTAAGGTCGCCCATGACATCACCCATGTAGTCTTCAGGCGTAACGACTTCTACCGCCATGATCGGCTCGAGCAACTCACCACCGCCCTTCTGGGCCAGTTGCTTGGTTGCCATGGAAGCAGCCACCTTGAACGCCATCTCGTTGGAGTCGACGTCGTGGTAAGAACCATCAAACACAGTCGCCTTCAGGCCGATCAGCGGATAGCCGGCAACAACGCCGTTCTTCATCTGCTCTTCGATACCCTTCTGGATCGCCGGGATGTATTCCTTAGGAACCACACCACCTACGACTTCGTTCACGAATTGCAGACCTTCCTGACCTTCGTCAGCCGGTGCAAAACGGATCCAGCAGTGACCGAACTGGCCACGACCGCCGGATTGGCGAACGAACTTGCCTTCGATTTCACAGTTCTTCGTGATGCGCTCACGATAGGAAACCTGAGGCTTACCGATGTTGGCTTCGACGTTGAACTCACGGCGCATCCGGTCAACCAGGATGTCCAGGTGCAACTCGCCCATGCCGGAGATGATCGTCTGACCAGTCTCTTCATCAGTCTTGACGCGGAAAGACGGGTCTTCCTGAGCAAGCTTGCCCAGAGCGATACCCATTTTTTCCTGGTCGTCCTTGGTCTTAGGCTCAACGGCAACCGAAATAACCGGCTCCGGGAAGTCCATGCGAACCAGGATGATTGGCTTGTCGCCATTGCACAAGGTTTCACCAGTGGTGACGTCCTTCATGCCGATCAAGGCCGCGATGTCACCAGCGCGCACTTCCTTGATCTCTTCGCGGGCGTTTGCGTGCATTTGCACCATACGGCCTACGCGCTCTTTCTTGCCTTTTACAGAGTTGATCACGCCGTCGCCGGAGTTCAACACGCCCGAGTAAACACGGACAAAGGTCAAGGTACCCACGAATGGGTCGGTAGCGATCTTGAACGCCAGAGCCGAGAACGGCTCGTTGTCGTCTGCATGACGCTCCAGCTCGATAGTCTCGTCATCCGGGTCGGTACCCTTGATGGCAGGAATGTCGGTTGGCGCAGGCAGGAAGTCGATAACGGCGTCGAGAACCAGGGGAACACCCTTGTTCTTGAAGGAAGAACCGCAAACAGCCAGGACGATTTCACCAGCGATAGTACGCTGACGCAGAGCGGCCTTGATTTCCTCGTTGGTGAGCTCTTCACCCTCGAGGTACTTGTTCATCAGCTCTTCGTTGGCTTCGGCCGCAGCCTCAACCATGTTGCCGCGCCACTTCTCGGCTTCTTCCAGCAATTCAGCAGGAATATCCTTGCGAACAGGGACCATACCCTTGTCAGCATCGTTCCAGTAGACCGCTTGCATGTTGATCAGATCGATCTGACCCTGGAAGTTGTCTTCGGAACCGATAGCCAGCTGGATAGGCACTGGAGTGTGACCCAGGCGCTGCTTGATCTGAGCGATCACGCGCAGGAAGTTGGCACCAGCACGGTCCATCTTGTTTACGTAAACAAGACGTGGAACGCCGTATTTGTTGGCTTGACGCCATACGGTTTCCGACTGAGGCTCAACGCCCGAGGTACCGCAGAACACAACCACAGCGCCGTCGAGTACGCGCAGGGAACGTTCTACTTCAATGGTGAAGTCAACGTGGCCCGGGGTATCGATGACGTTGAAGCGGTGCTCGTCCTTGTACTGCTTCTCGGAACCCTTCCAGAAAGCGGTAATGGCAGCAGAAGTAATGGTAATACCACGCTCCTGCTCCTGCACCATCCAGTCGGTGGTCGCGGCGCCATCATGCACCTCGCCCATCTTGTGACTTTTGCCGGTGTAAAAAAGGACGCGCTCGGTGGTGGTGGTTTTACCAGCATCCACGTGAGCAACGATACCAATGTTACGGTAGCGGTTAATCGGTGTAGTACGAGCCATAAAGCCCTCGCAAATTGAGTGACGCTAAAATTAGAAGCGGTAGTGCGAGAAAGCCTTGTTGGCTTCAGCCATACGGTGCACGTCTTCACGCTTCTTAACTGCAGCACCTTTACCTTCAGCAGCGTCCAACAGTTCGCCAGCCAAACGCAGAGCCATGGACTTCTCGCCGCGCTTGCGGGCGAAGTCTACCAACCAGCGCATTGCCAGGGCGTTACGACGGGACGGACGAACTTCGACCGGAACCTGGTAAGTAGCACCGCCTACACGGCGCGACTTCACTTCGACCAGCGGAGCGATGGCGTCGAGAGCTTTCTCGAAGATTTCCAGGGGATCGCTGTTCTTGCGTTCCTTAACTTTGTCCAGTGCGCCATAAACGATACGCTCGGCAACGGCTTTCTTGCCGCTTTCCATTACGTGGTTCATGAACTTGGCGAGAATCTGGCTTCCGTATTTCGGATCGTCCAGAATCTCACGTTTGGCTGCTACGCGACGTCTTGGCATTGATAAGCCCTCAAACGGTCTTCAGGTTAGCCCGGGACCACCACATCCTAGGGATGTGCGCCCGACCTTACTCTTATCGACTCATAAAAATAAAAATCAGTTTTTTGCTACCAGAAACCACTACTTAGGCTTCTTGGTACCGTATTTCGAACGACCCTGGTTCCGGCCTTTGACGCCAGAGGTATCCAGAGAGCCGCGAACGGTGTGGTAACGAACACCTGGCAAGTCTTTTACACGACCGCCGCGGATCAGTACCACGCTGTGCTCTTGCAGGTTGTGGCCTTCACCGCCGATGTACGAGGAAACCTCGAAACCGTTGGTCAGACGCACACGGCATACTTTACGCAGTGCCGAGTTAGGTTTTTTCGGCGTGGTGGTATACACACGGGTGCATACGCCACGACGTTGCGGGCAGTTCTGCAGCGCAGGCACGTCGGATTTCTCGACGATACGCTTACGCGGCTGACGTACCAGCTGGTTGATAGTTGCCATCTACTAGCTCCACTGTTGTCTTGCGACGCTATTGTCTTACAAGAAAAGCAAAATGGCAGGAACGAATTCCCGCCAAATTTAGGGGATCAAGAGTCTAAAGAGGATCTTGTCCCCAGTCAAGGCAAGGCCCCGACCTCCCCGCCCGCCGGATCTCGACAATTTGTCTCGATCCGCCGAACGGGGTGACCAGGGCCAGGCACTCAATTACCGCAGAACTCAGTTACCACTCGAGTTCAGTGCTTCGGTCAGTGCAGCTTCCACTTCACTGGCGCTTACGCGCAACGGCTTGTCAGCTTCACGGCGACGCTTGCGTTCGCTGTGATAGGCCAAACCGGTACCGGCCGGGATCAGACGACCCACGACCACGTTTTCTTTCAGGCCGCGCAGGTAATCGCGCTTGCCGGTTACCGCCGCTTCGGTCAGTACGCGAGTGGTTTCCTGGAAGGAAGCCGCCGAGATGAACGATTCGGTGGACAACGACGCCTTGGTGATACCCAGCAGAACGCGAGTGAACTTGGAGACAAACTTGTCTTCGCCGCTCAGACGCTCGTTCTCTACCAGTACGTGAGTCAATTCCATCTGGTCGCCCTTGATGAAACTGGAATCGCCGGATTCAGCGATCTCAACTTTACGCAGCATCTGACGCAGGATGGTCTCGATGTGCTTGTCGTTGATCTTCACGCCTTGCAGACGGTAAACGTCCTGGATCTCGTTCACGATGTACTTGGCCAGCGCACTCACACCCAGCAGACGCAGGATGTCGTGTGGATCGCTCGGACCGTCCGAGATAACTTCGCCGCGGTTTACCTGTTCGCCTTCGAACACGTTCAGGTGACGCCACTTCGGAATCAGCTCTTCGTACGGATCGGTACCGTCGTTCGGGGTGATAACCAGACGGCGTTTGCCCTTGGTCTCTTTACCGAACGCGATGGTGCCGCTGACTTCAGCCAGAATCGAGGCTTCTTTCGGACGACGGGCTTCGAACAAGTCGGCAACACGCGGCAGACCACCGGTGATGTCGCGAGTTTTCGAAGTCTCTTGCGGGATACGAGCGATAACATCACCGATCGCGATCTTCGCACCATCCGCTACACCGACCAGGGCGTTGGCTGGCAGGAAGTACTGAGCGATAACGTCAGTGCCTGGCAGCAACAGATCCTTGCCGTTGTCGTCGACCATCTTCACAGCAGGACGGATGTCCTTGCCGGCAGCTGGACGATCTTTCGCATCGAGTACTTCAATGTTGGTCATACCGGTCAATTCGTCGGTCTGACGCTTGATCGTGATGCCTTCTTCCATGCCCACGTAGGTCACGGTACCTTTCATTTCGGTAACGATCGGGTGAGTGTGCGGGTCCCACTTGGCCACGATGGCACCAGCGTCGACCTTGTCGCCTTCCTTCACCGAAATCACAGCACCGTACGGCAGCTTGTAGCGCTCGCGCTCACGACCGAAGTCGTCAGCGATGGCCAGCTCACCGGAACGGGACACAGCAACCAGGTGACCATCCACTCGCTCAACGTGCTTCAGGTTGTGCAGACGGACGGTACCGCCATTCTTCACCTGAACGCTGTCGGCCGCGGAGGTCCGGCTTGCCGCACCACCGATGTGGAACGTACGCATCGTCAGCTGGGTACCCGGCTCACCGATGGACTGGGCAGCGATAACGCCGACCGCTTCACCGATGTTCACCTGGTGACCACGTGCCAGGTCGCGACCGTAGCACTTGGCGCAGATGCCATAGCGGGTTTCACAGCTGATCGGCGAACGTACGATCACTTCGTCGATGCTGTTGAGTTCGATGAACTCGACCCACTTCTCGTCAACCAGGGTGCCCGCAGGAACGATGACGTCCTCGGTACCCGGCTTGAATACGTCACGGGCGATGACACGACCCAATACGCGCTCACCCAACGGCTCTACAACGTCACCGCCTTCAATGTGCGGAGTCATTACCAGGCCATGTTCGGTGCCGCAATCGATCTCGGTCACGACCAGATCCTGGGCAACGTCTACCAGACGACGAGTCAGGTAACCGGAGTTCGCGGTTTTCAACGCGGTATCCGCAAGACCCTTACGAGCACCGTGAGTGGAGATGAAGTACTGGAGTACGCTCAAACCTTCACGGAAGTTCGCGGTAATCGGGGTCTCGATGATGGAACCGTCCGGCTTGGCCATCAGGCCACGCATACCGGCGAGCTGACGGATCTGCGCAGCAGAACCCCGTGCGCCCGAGTCGGCCATCATGTACATCGAGTTGAAGGATTCCTGATCGACTTCGTTGCCATGACGGTCGATGACTTTCTCTTTCGAGAGGTTGGCCATCATCGCCTTGGAAACTTCGTCGTTCGCCTTGGACCAGAGGTCGATCACTTTGTTGTACTTCTCGCCCTGGGTTACCAGGCCGGAGGCGTACTGACTTTCGATCTCTTTCACTTCTTCGGTAGCAGCACCGATGATGCGGGCTTTTTCATCCGGGATAACGAAGTCGTTAACACCGATGGAAACGCCGGAAATGGTCGAATAGGCAAAACCGGTGTACATCAACTGGTCAGCGAAGATCACGGTCTCTTTCAGACCAACCACGCGGTAGCACTGGTTGATCAGCTTGGAGATCGCCTTTTTCTTCATCGGCAGGTTGACGACGTCGTAGGACAGACCTTTTGGCACAACCTGGAACAACAGCGCACGGCCGACGGTAGTGTCGACAATACGAGTGTTGGTCACGCTGCCACCATCACGATCGTTCACAGTTTCGTTGATCCGCACCTTGACCTTGGCGTGCAGTGCGGCTTCGCCGGCACGGAACACACGGTCAACTTCTTGCAGATCCGCGAACACACGACCTTCGCCCTTGGCGTTGATCGCTTCACGCGTCATGTAGTACAGACCCAATACAACGTCCTGCGACGGAACGATGATTGGCTCACCGTTGGCTGGCGACAGAATGTTGTTGGTCGACATCATCAACGCACGCGCTTCCAACTGGGCTTCCAGTGTCAGCGGTACGTGCACGGCCATTTGGTCGCCGTCGAAGTCGGCGTTGTACGCAGCACAGACCAACGGGTGCAGCTGGATAGCCTTACCTTCGATCAGTACCGGTTCAAACGCCTGGATACCCAGACGGTGAAGGGTCGGTGCACGGTTGAGCAGAACCGGGTGTTCGCGAATCACTTCGGCGAGAACGTCCCAGACCTCTGGCAGCTCGCGCTCGACCATCTTCTTGGCGGCCTTGATGGTAGTCGCGAGACCACGCATTTCCAGCTTGCCGAAAATGAACGGCTTGAACAGCTCCAGAGCCATTTTCTTAGGCAGACCGCACTGGTGCAGACGCAGGGTCGGGCCTACGGTAATTACCGAACGACCGGAGTAGTCAACACGCTTACCGAGCAAGTTCTGACGGAAACGACCCTGCTTACCCTTGATCATGTCAGCCAGGGATTTCAGAGGACGCTTGTTGGAACCGGTGATAGCGCGGCCACGACGACCGTTGTCGAGCAGTGCATCGACCGCTTCCTGCAACATACGCTTTTCGTTGCGCACGATGATGTCCGGAGCGGACAGATCAAGCAGGCGCTTCAAGCGGTTGTTACGGTTGATCACTCGACGATACAGATCGTTGAGGTCGGAAGTCGCGAAACGACCGCCATCGAGCGGAACCAGTGGACGCAGGTCTGGCGGCAGAACCGGCAGAACGGTCAGCACCATCCACTCTGGCAGGTTGCCGGAACCCTGGAAGGCTTCCATCAACTTCAGACGCTTGGACAGCTTCTTGATCTTGGTTTCGGAGTTGGTTTGCGGAATTTCTTCGCGCAGACGGCCAATCTCGTGCTCCAGGTCGATCGCGTGCAGCAGTTCGCGGACAGCTTCGGCACCCATGCGGGCATCGAAATCGTCGCCGAACTCTTCCAGCGCTTCGAAGTACTGCTCGTCGTTGAGCAGCTGACCTTTTTCAAGGGTGGTCATGCCTGGATCGATAACGACATAGCTCTCGAAGTAGAGAACGCGTTCGATATCACGCAGGGTCATGTCCATCAGCAAGCCGATACGGGACGGCAGCGATTTCAGGAACCAGATGTGGGCAACCGGCGAGGCCAGTTCGATGTGCGCCATGCGCTCACGACGAACTTTTGCCAGCGCGACTTCAACGCCGCACTTCTCGCAGATCACACCGCGGTGCTTCAAGCGCTTGTACTTACCGCACAGGCACTCGTAATCCTTGACCGGGCCAAAGATCTTGGCGCAGAACAGGCCGTCACGCTCAGGTTTGAACGTACGGTAGTTGATGGTTTCCGGCTTTTTAACTTCACCGAACGACCACGAACGGATCATCTCAGGCGAGGCCAATCCAATACGGATGGCGTCGAACTCTTCGACTTGACCCTGGTTTTTCAGCAAATTCAGTAGGTCTTTCAAGGCCTTTCCTCCTGGCGGAGCAGAGAGCGGGCAAAACAGCCCCGCTCTCGATTCGCGTCACGTGTTATTCGGTTTCCAGATCGATATCGATGCCGAGGGAACGAATTTCCTTGATCAACACGTTGAAAGACTCGGGCATGCCCGGCTCCATACGGTGATCGCCGTCCACGATGTTTTTGTACATCTTGGTCCGGCCGTTCACATCGTCCGACTTCACTGTGAGCATTTCTTGCAGAGTGTATGCAGCACCGTACGCTTCCAGTGCCCAGACCTCCATCTCCCCGAAACGCTGACCACCGAACTGCGCCTTACCACCCAGCGGCTGCTGGGTAACCAGGCTGTAAGAACCGGTAGAACGAGCGTGCATCTTGTCGTCTACCAAGTGGTTCAGCTTCAGCATGTACATGTAGCCAACGGTAACCGGGCGCTCGAACTTGTTGCCGGTACGGCCGTCGAACAGCTGCATCTGGCCGCTTTCTGGCAGGTCTGCCAGTTTCAGCATGGCCTTGATTTCGCTTTCCTTGGCACCGTCGAACACCGGAGTAGCCATTGGAACGCCGCCGCGCAGGTTCTTCGCCAGATCCAGGATTTCCTGGTCGGTGAAGGTGTCCAGCTCTTCGTTGCGGCCGCCGATCTCGTTGTAGATCTCGTGCAGGAACTTACGCAGGTCAGCGACCTTGCGCTGCTCTTCGATCATACGGTTGATCTTCTCGCCCAAGCCCTTGGCCGCGAGGCCCAGGTGAGTTTCAAGGATCTGACCAACGTTCATACGCGAAGGTACGCCCAACGGGTTGAGGACGACATCGACCGGGGTGCCATTGGCATCGTGCGGCATGTCTTCAACCGGCATGATCACGGAGACCACACCCTTGTTACCGTGACGACCGGCCATCTTGTCGCCCGGCTGGATGCGGCGACGGATTGCCAGGTAAACCTTGACGATTTTCAGCACGCCTGGAGCCAGGTCATCGCCCTGCTGCAGTTTGCGCTTCTTGTCTTCGAACTTGTCGTCCAGCAGACGGCGGCGATCAACGATATAGGCCTGGGCCTTCTCGAGCTGCTCGTTCAGAGCATCTTCAGCCATGCGCAGTTTGAACCACTGGCCATGCTCAAGACCGTCGAGAACTTCGTCGGTGATTTCCTGACCTTTCTTCAGGCCGGCGCCGCCTTCGGCTTTGTGGCCGACCAGAGCGGAGCGCAGACGCTCGAAAGTTGCGCCTTCGACGATACGGAACTCTTCGTTCAGGTCCTTGCGGATCTCGTCGAGTTGAGTCTTCTCGATGGACAGTGCACGAGCATCACGCTCAACGCCGTCGCGAGTGAAGACCTGTACGTCGATGACGGTACCCTTGGTGCCGGTAGGCACGCGCAGGGAGGTGTCTTTAACGTCGCTGGCTTTTTCACCGAAGATGGCACGCAGCAGTTTTTCTTCCGGAGTCAGCTGGGTCTCGCCTTTCGGAGTGACCTTGCCCACCAGGATGTCGCCTGCGCCTACTTCAGCACCTACGTAAACGATACCGGCTTCGTCCAGCTTGTTCAGCGCAGCTTCACCCACGTTCGGGATGTCCGCAGTGATTTCCTCTGGGCCAAGCTTGGTGTCACGGGCCACACAGGTCAGTTCCTGGATGTGGATCGTGGTGAAGCGGTCTTCCTGAACCACACGCTCGGACAGGCAGATGGAGTCTTCGAAGTTGAAGCCGTTCCATGCCATGAACGCGATGCGCATGTTCTGACCCAACGCCAGTTCACCCATATCGGTGGACGGACCGTCGGCCATGATGTCGCTGCGCTGAACCCGATCACCCTTGCTTACCAGCGGACGCTGGTTGATGCAGGTGTTCTGGTTGGAGCGGGTGTATTTGGTCAGGTTGTAGATGTCGACACCGGCTTCGCCAGTTTCAACTTCGTCATCGGCAACACGAACCACGATACGGCTGGCGTCGACGGAGTCGATCACGCCACCACGACGAGCCACGACGCAAACGCCGGAGTCACGGGCAACGTTACGCTCCATGCCGGTACCTACCAGCGGCTTGTCGGCACGCAGGGTGGGTACAGCTTGACGCTGCATGTTCGAACCCATCAACGCACGGTTGGCGTCGTCGTGCTCGAGGAACGGGATCAGCGACGCTGCAACCGAAACTACCTGCTTCGGCGATACGTCCATCAAGGTGACGTCTTCCGGCGCCTTGACGGTGAACTCGTTCAAGTGACGAACAGCGACCAGCTCGTCGATCAGGACTTTCTTGTCGTTCATCGTGGCCGAAGCCTGAGCGATCACGTGATCTGCTTCTTCGATGGCGGACAGGAACACGATCTCGTCGGTCACCAGGGCGTCTTTCACCACACGGTACGGGCTCTCGAGGAAGCCGTACTGGTTGGTGCGCGCATAGGCAGCCAGGGAGTTGATCAGACCGATGTTCGGACCTTCCGGCGTTTCGATCGGGCAGACACGACCGTAGTGCGTCGGGTGTACGTCACGAACTTCGAAGCCTGCACGCTCACGGGTCAGACCGCCCGGGCCGAGTGCGGAGACACGACGCTTGTGGGTGATCTCGGACAGCGGGTTGTTCTGGTCCATGAACTGGGACAGCTGGCTCGAACCGAAGAACTCCTTCACCGCCGCAGCCACAGGCTTGGCGTTGATCAGGTCTTGCGGCATCAGGCCTTCGCTTTCAGCCATCGACAGACGTTCCTTGACCGCACGCTCTACGCGCACCAGGCCAACACGGAACTGGTTCTCGGCCATCTCGCCTACACAGCGAACACGACGGTTACCCAGGTGGTCGATGTCATCGACGATGCCTTTGCCGTTACGGATGTCGACCAGGGTCTTGAGGACCGCAACGATATCGTCCTTGTTCAGCACACCCGAACCTTCGATCTCGGTACGACCGATACGACGGTTGAACTTCATCCGGCCGACCGCAGACAGGTCATAACGCTCAGGGCTGAAGAACAGGTTGTTGAACAGGGTCTCGGCTGCATCCTTGGTTGGCGGCTCGCCAGGACGCATCATGCGATAGATCTCGACCAGGGCTTCCAGTTGGTTGCCGGTGGAGTCGATCTTCAGCGTGTCGGAGATGAACGGACCGCAGTCGATGTCGTTGGTGTACAGCGTCTCGATGCGAACGACCTGGGCCTTGGCGATTTTTGCCAGGATCTCGGTGTTCAGCTCGGTGTTGCACTCCGCCAGGATTTCGCCGGTGGCCGGATGCACGATGACCTTGGCCGTGGTGCGACCCAGGACGTAGTCCAGAGGCACCTGCAGCTCTTTGATCCCGGCTTTTTCCAGCTGGTTGATGTGGCGAGCGGTGATACGACGACCCTGCTCGACAATAACCTTGCCTTTGTCATCCTGGATATCGAGGACAGCGATTTCACCGCGCAGGCGCTGAGGCACCAGTTCCAGGCTGAGGTTTTCACCTTGCACATGGAAGACGTTGGTGGTGTAGAACGCGTCCAGCACTTCTTCGGTGGTATAGCCGAGCGCGCGCAGCAGTACCGATGCAGGCAGCTTGCGACGACGGTCGATACGCACGAATACGCAGTCTTTCGGGTCGAACTCGAAGTCCAACCACGAACCGCGGTAAGGAATGATGCGCGCGGAGTAAAGCAGTTTGCCGGAGCTGTGCGTCTTGCCACGGTCGTGGTCGAAGAACACGCCCGGAGAACGGTGCAGCTGGGAAACGATTACACGCTCGGTACCGTTGATTACGAAGGTACCGTTCTCAGTCATCAGGGGAATTTCACCCATGTAGACTTCTTGCTCTTTGATGTCCTTGATCGCTTTGTTCGACGATTCTTTGTCGAAAATGATCAGGCGCACTTTTACCCGCAAAGGTACGGCGTAAGTAACACCGCGCAATACGCATTCTTTGACATCAAATGCCGGTTCGCCCAGGCGATAACCGACGTACTCCAGCGCAGCATTGCCGGAGTAGCTGATGATCGGGAAAACGGATTTGAAGGCCGCATGCAGGCCCACGTCGCGGAACTGATCTTTAGTCGCTCCCGCTTGCAAGAATTCACGATACGAATCCAGCTGGATGGCCAGGAGGTACGGCACATCCATGACGTCCGGCAACTTGCTAAAGTCCTTGCGGATACGTTTTTTCTCAGTATATGAGTAAGCCATCAGCGTTCCCCAGCTTGGTCACCTGCTTGTTTGGCCCCTCCCGACGGGAGCAGCCAGAAAATCGTGCAAACCCCATGGTTTGCGCCACCACATCGGGTGGTTACAGCTCGCGATCAGCACCGACCCAGTCGGCTGCCAATAACGGAAAAAGGCCGGTGGCAAGAGCCACCAGCCATCAGCCTGTCGCTTAACGCTCGGGCTGGAGACGCAAAGTCGATGCTTACTTCAGCTCGACTTTAGCGCCTGCTTCTTCCAGAACTGCTTTGGCTTTGTCAGCTGCGTCTTTGGCAACAGCTTCCAGAACCATGGCAGGAGCGCCGTCAACTACAGCCTTGGCTTCTTTCAGGCCCAGACCGGTCAGTTCACGTACTGCCTTGATCACGTTTACTTTCTTCTCGCCAGCTTCGGTCAGCATGACGTTGAATTCGGTTTGCTCTTCAGCAACGGCAGCAGCAACAGCTGGACCAGCGGAAGCAGCAGCAGCGGTAACACCGAATTTTTCTTCGAAAGCTTTGATCAGCTCAACAACTTCCATTACGGACATGTTGCCAACGGCTTCGAGGATATCGTTTTGAGAGATAGACATGACTCTAAATTCCTGGATTGGGGGACGGCCTACGCGACCATCGAAATAAACAAAAAACGCGAAAAGGAGTGTCGAGCCTTAGGCTGCGGCAGCTTCTTTCTGGTCGCGCAGTGCCGCCAGAGTACGAGCCAATTTGCTGGTTGCGCCTTGAATCACGCTCATCAGCTGGGAAATTGCTTCGTCACGGGTCGGCAGAGTTGCCAGTACGTCGATCTGGTTAGCTGCGAGGAACTTGCCCTCGAACGCAGCTGCCTTAATCTCGAACTTGTCCTGACCTTTGGCGAATTCCTTGAACAAACGGGCAGCAGCGCCAGGATGTTGGGTGGAGAACGCGATCAAGGTCGGGCCGGTGAACACGTCGTTGAGGACACTGTATTCAGTGTCAGCAACAGCGCGCTTGAGCAGGGTGTTACGTACAACACGTACGTAAACGCCAGCTTCACGAGCCTCTTTACGGAGTCCGGTCATAGCGCCTACTGTTACGCCACGGGCATCAGCCACGACAGCGGACAGAGCAGCTTTGGCAGCCTCGTTGACTTCAGCGACGATGGCCTTCTTGTCTTCGAGTTTAATTGCCACGGGTTTAACTCCTGCTTGTTACCGTTTCATCCGGTCGAAACCGAATGTCGTTTTGGTGTCTGATTCGGTAAGGAACCGGGAGCACCATCTGCGTAGGCTTGTGGTTTAAGACTTGCGTCGCCTACGGTCTTGGACAGCCCCCGCCAGGCAGGGACCCCAATTTTTTGATTGGCGCAATTACTTGCGCCAACCTGAGTCTTACGCGTCGAGCGAGCTCTGATCGATAACCAGACCTGGGCCCATAGTGGTGCTCAGGGTAACGCGCTTGACGTAGATACCTTTCGAAGAAGCTGGCTTGATACGCTTCAGATCAGCGATCAGGGCTTCAACGTTTTCCTTCAGCTTGACGGCGTCGAAGCCGATCTTGCCAACGGAAGTGTGGATGATGCCGTTTTTGTCGGTGCGATAACGAACCTGACCAGCCTTGGCGTTTTTAACCGCGGTGGCTACGTCTGGCGTTACGGTGCCGACTTTAGGGTTAGGCATCAGACCACGTGGACCGAGGATCTGACCCAACTGACCTACAACGCGCATGGCATCCGGGGATGCGATCACTACGTCATAGTTCAGGTCGCCGCCCTTCATTTCAGCAGCCAGATCGTCCATGCCTACGCGATCAGCACCAGCAGCCAGAGCAGCTTCAGCTGCTGGGCCCTGGGTGAAGACAGCTACACGAACGGTCTTGCCAGTGCCGTGTGGCAGCACAGTAGCGCTACGAACGACCTGGTCGGATTTACGTGGGTCAACGCCCAGGTTTACAGCAACGTCGAACGACTCGCTGAACTTGACAGTCGACAGCTCAGCCAGCAGAGCGGCGGCGTCTACAAAGTTGTAGGCCTTGCCTGCTTCGATTTTGCCGGCGATAGCCTTTTGACGCTTGGTCAGCTTAGCCATTACACACCCTCCACGTTAAGGCCCATGCTACGAGCAGAACCGGCGATAGTACGCACGGCTGCATCCATATCAGCTGCAGTCAGATCCGCGTTTTTGGTTTTCGCGATTTCTTCCAGCTGAGCACGGGTAACGGTGCCAACCTTAACGGTGTTTGGACGAGCGGAACCGCTGGTCAAACCTGCAGCCTTCTTCAGCAGAACCGAAGCTGGGGTGCTTTTTGTTTCGAAAGTGAAGCTACGGTCGCTGTAGACAGTGATGATCACTGGAGTCGGCAGACCTGGCTCAAGACCCTGAGTACGGGCGTTGAAGGCCTTGCAGAATTCCATGATGTTCACGCCGTGCTGACCCAGGGCAGGACCAACAGGTGGGCTTGGGTTAGCCTGAGCGGCCTTCACTTGCAGCTTGATGTAAGCGGTAATTTTCTTGGCCATGAGGCACTCCAATTACGGGTTCGAACGCCTCGAAAGGCTCCCCGGTTACTTGCGCGTTTATCCCAGTGACGACAAAACCCCACAGCCTTGGGCTGCGGGGTTGGGATGCCTGCTCAATCAGACCTTTTCGACCTGACTGAACTCTAGCTCTACCGGAGTAGAGCGACCGAAAATGAGCACTGCCACTTGGATCCGGCTCTTTTCGTAGTTAACTTCTTCAACCGTGCCATTGAAATCAGCGAATGGACCGTCGGTGACGCGTACAACCTCACCTGGTTCAAACAGTGTCTTCGGCTTCGGCTTGTCGCTACCATCAGCGACGCGACGCAGAATCGCTTCTGCCTCTTTATCTGTGATCGGCGCAGGCTTGTCGGCGGTACCGCCAATGAAGCCCATCACCCGAGGGGTATCCTTGACCAAGTGCCAAGTCCCTTCGTTCATGTCCATCTGTACCAGCACGTAGCCCGGAAAGAACTTACGTTCACTTTTGCGCTTCTGGCCATTACGCATCTCAACCACTTCTTCAGTGGGGACCAGAATTTCGCCAAAGCCATCTTCCATGCCAGCCAGCTTTACGCGCTCTACCAGCGAGCGCATAACATGCTTCTCGTAACCCGAGTAAGCATGCACAACGTACCAACGCTTAGCCACGGGACACCCTTAGCCAACAATCAAGGAAACAAGCCAGCCGAGCAGGGAATCGAGCCCCCACAACAGCAACGCCATTACCAGAACAACAGCCACAACGATCAACGTGGTCTGCGTGGTTTCTTGGCGAGTCGGCCATACGACTTTACGAATCTCGGTGCGAGCTTCCTTAGCGAGTACAAAGAAAGACTTGCCCTTGGCTGTCTGCAGGCCTACAAAGGCAGCAACAGCAGCAATGGCGAGCAATGCAAGTACGCGGTACAGGATCGGCGAAGCAGAATAATACTGATTGCCAACAACGCCAATAACCACCAAAGCGACTACCACTAGCCACTTGAGCAGATCGAAGCGAGAGCCTTGAGCTTCAGCTTTAGGAGTCATCTATGAAGATCCTGTGAAAAGAAAGCCAGACACACTGAGTGAATCTGGCAGGTCAGGAGGGAATCGAACCCCCAACCTACGGTTTTGGAGACCGTCGCTCTGCCAATTGAGCTACTGACCTAAAACAAAATCAGGCCGACCATTATGCCGGCCCGAAAAAGACATTACAACTGTTTACTCGATGACTTTGGCTACGACGCCAGCGCCGACGGTACGACCGCCTTCACGGATAGCGAAACGCAGACCATCTTCCATCGCAATGGTCTTGATCAAGGTAACAGTCATCTGAATGTTGTCACCTGGCATTACCATTTCAACGCCTTCTGGCAGCTCGCAGTTACCAGTCACGTCAGTCGTACGGAAGTAGAACTGTGGACGGTAGCCTTTGAAGAACGGAGTATGACGACCGCCCTCTTCCTTGCTCAGAACGTAAACTTCTGCGGTGAACTTGGTGTGCGGCTTGACGGTGCCTGGCTTGACCAGAACCTGGCCACGCTCAACGTCGTCACGCTTGGTGCCGCGCAGCAGCACGCCGCAGTTCTCGCCAGCACGACCTTCATCGAGCAGCTTGCGGAACATTTCAACGCCAGTGCAGGTAGTTTTCTGAGTATCGCGCAGACCGACGATCTCAACTTCTTCCTGGATACGGACGATGCCACGCTCAACACGACCAGTCACAACAGTACCGCGACCGGAGATCGAGAATACGTCTTCGATTGGCATCAGGAACGGCTTGTCGATAGCACGCTCTGGCTCTGGGATGTAGCTGTCCAGAGTTTCCACCAGCTTCTTGACAGCAGTGGTGCCCATTTCGTTGTCGTCTTGGCCGTTCAGAGCCATCAGAGCCGAACCGATGATGATTGGAGTGTCATCACCTGGGAAATCGTAAGTGCTCAGCAGGTCGCGCACTTCCATCTCAACCAGTTCCAGCAGCTCAGCGTCGTCAACCATGTCAGCCTTGTTCAGGAAGACAACGATGTACGGAACGCCTACCTGGCGGGACAGCAGGATGTGCTCACGGGTTTGAGGCATCGGACCATCAGCGGCCGAGCAAACCAGGATCGCGCCATCCATCTGGGCAGCACCAGTAATCATGTTTTTTACGTAGTCGGCGTGACCTGGGCAGTCAACGTGTGCGTAGTGACGCACGGCCGAATCGTATTCAACGTGAGCGGTGTTGATGGTGATACCGCGAGCTTTCTCTTCCGGGGCGCTGTCGATCTTGTCGAAGTCAACCTTGGCCGAACCGAAAACTTCGGAGCAGACACGGGTCAGAGCAGCGGTCAGCGTGGTTTTACCGTGGTCAACATGACCAATGGTACCAACGTTGACGTGCGGCTTATTACGTTCGAACTTTTCCTTAGCCATCGAAATCACCCCTAGGAGAAGAATTTAGCGAGTCACACAAGCCATTAAAACAAAGGCAGATATTTTCATATCTGCCTTGTTATATGGAGCTCTTGAGCGGATTTGAACCGCTGACCTCACCCTTACCAAGGGTGTGCTCTACCAACTGAGCTACAAGAGCGAAACACTTTGCACAACCTGCAAACTTGGAGCGGGTAGCGGGAATCGAACCCGCATCATCAGCTTGGAAGGCTGAGGTTCTACCACTAAACTATACCCGCGGAGCTTGCAGCTCACGCTAAAAATGGTGGAGGGGGAAGGATTCGAACCTTCGAAGTCGTAGACGTCAGATTTACAGTCTGATCCCTTTGGCCGCTCGGGAACCCCTCCTAAGCGAGCCGGCATTCTATATGATGCCAGCCTTCTGTCAAGCATTTTCTCATTAAAAACCTGAGGTTAGCTGCGTTGACGTCGCTTCGTATCGCTAACCTTTAAAGGTCTTCGCTGCGAAGCGGGCGCCATTCTATGCAAACTACCCAGCGGGTGCAACCCCCTCGCATGGCATTATTTTATGTTTTAACTCATTGAATTCTTTAGAAAGGTTTTGAAGCAACGTTTCATTCACCTTTCCCGCGCTTTCCTGGGAAACCTGAACCCAGAATCCCCCACCCTCAGGGACATTTGGCGAGTTCGGCGCAGCAGAACGACTTACGATGCCCGAGGCAGCCAATCGCTGCTCCAACTGCCTGGCCAGCTCCGGACGAACAAAACCACCCAAGTAAACACAAGTCTTTTGCGCCTCACCGGATTTACCCAGGTCGCGCCTGACAAGTGCATCCGCCGTTTCGCTCAACAGGTGAATATCCTGCTGCGAACCGCGGTACAAACTGAGCGGAGTCACATCCTTGGCGCGAAGTGGGGCCTCCTGCTGATGCCAGATGTAGTAGAAGACATTCAAAACCAGCAACAACAGAAACAACCACCGCATAGAAACCTCAAGACAAGGGACAGGCCATCGCCAAACCGACAAAAACCAGGTCGGGCACCACCTTGGCATCAGGAACAACCCCGGAAACCAGATTGGCGTCCCCACCCGTGAGAAACACCACGAAATCCTTTCCCCAATATTGCTGCGCCAATTCAAGCTGCGTCAGGACAAACCCTCTAAGCATCAACATGCAACCGCGCTCGACCGCTTCGACAGTTGTCCGACCTGGAGCGAGACTCTCATGGGCTCGCTCGGCGGCCATATCGTCATAGCGAATTCTTCGCGTATGAGTACGCAATTGGTTGCGCATCAAAGGCATGCCCGGACAAATGAATCCGCCGAGATGCTCACCGTCCGCCGCCACAAAATCAGCCGTAATGGCAGTACCAAAATCAAGGACCAGACACGCGCCTGAAGCAAGATGGTACCCACCAAGCAAGGCCAACCATCGATCGAGCCCCAACCGTTCGTAATCCTGGTAGCCGTTTTTCACCCCCGCCATTTCTCGGGCAGGCACAGCACGGGTCACCGACACCCCAAACACATCAACGAGAGAGGCGACCAATGAATCCGTCTCCTCCAGGGTCCTCACGCTAACAAGACGACATTTCTCGAGCTGGAACTTCTCGGCGTTACTCAGGCTCACCAGCAAATCGCTATCGGAGCTGACCACGCCACCTTCGACAGGCGTCACTCCGTCAGCACGAAGAACACGCCATTTGATAAAGCTATTGCCGCAGTCAAGCTCAAGAATCATTACGCAACCTCAGACTGAGCTCACCACCGCTAAAGTTTTTTTCCACACCGTCTACCTTCAAACGCAGCGCACCCTGGTGATCAATGCCCAGCACAACACCGTCAATTCTATTAACACCAGCAATCAGGGAGACAGCCCTCCCCTGCCAAAGATGATATTGCTCCCACTCCGACTGTATTGCGGCAAACCCCGATGCGTGATGAAGCCTCAGATAGTGCTGAAGCTTCGCACCCAATCGTGCCACCAGCTCATTTCGATCAAAATCCCTTCCTGCTTCAAGGCACATGGATGTCCACTGCTGGTCGACCTCATCAGTCGATTGCATATTCACATTAATCCCCACGCCCAGGACAACATGGCAAACGTCTGCAGGATCCCCCACCAACTCAAGCAAGATGCCGGCGATCTTTTTCTCTCCCACCAGGACATCATTAGGCCACTTCAGCCCCGCCTCAGCGATCCCCATATCGCGCAGGGCATGCATGACAGCAAGTCCGACGACCAGGCTCAGCCCTTCGATCTGCCGCATGCCACCGTCAATGCGCAGGACCAGGCTGTGATAGAGGTTCTCGGCAAACGGACTGACCCACTTACGGCCACGACGACCGCGACCAGCGGTCTGCCGCTCGGCCAAAACCATGAACGGCGCCGCCGCCCCACGCTCGATCAAACGCAGCGCCTCGGCGTTGGTCGAGTCGATAGCATCAAAGATATGGACAGGCCACTCATGAAGGCCTTTTGCGTGAATCTCTGCAGCATCCAAAAGCACCAGAGGCTTAGCCAACTGATACCCCCTACCTCGAACCTTATGAACAGACAGCCCTATTTCTGCTTCCAAGTGCTGCAATTGCTTCCATACAGCACTACGGCTGATACCCAGCGCAGCACCCAGCGCCTGCCCTGAATGAAAGCGACCATCCTTCAGAAGTTTTAGCAACGTGAGCATGCGGACTGCGCCCTGATAATGAGGCCCGCATGATAGCCATGCACAAGACAGTTGCATAGAAACACAAAATGACTTTCCTGCGGGCAAAAACAAAACCCCTACCTGCATCAGCAGATAGGGGCTTCGGAATTTAATCTTGACGATGACCTACTCTCACATGGGGAAACCCCACACTACCATCGGCGATGCATCGTTTCACTGCTGAGTTCGGGATGGGATCAGGTGGTTCCAATGCTCTATGGTCGTCAAGAAATTCGGGTACTGAGTCGCGGCCCGTTGGCCTCGCTTCAGCAAATTGGGTATGTGATAGCTTCGGTGTTTTGTGAGATTCGAACTTTCGGTTCGTTTCGTCTTCACACACCGCAATCTGGCCTCTTTCGAGTTCACAAATTGCTTGGGTGTTATATGGTCAAGCCTCACGGGCAATTAGTACAGGTTAGCTCAACGCCTCACAGCGCTTACACACCCTGCCTATCAACGTCGTAGTCTTCGACGGCCCTTCAGGGGACTCAAGGTCCCAGTGAGATCTCATCTTGAGGCAAGTTTCCCGCTTAGATGCTTTCAGCGGTTATCTTTCCCGAACATAGCTACCCGGCAATGCCACTGGCGTGACAACCGGAACACCAGAGGTTCGTCCACTCCGGTCCTCTCGTACTAGGAGCAGCCCCTCTCAAATCTCAAACGTCCACGGCAGATAGGGACCGAACTGTCTCACGACGTTCTAAACCCAGCTCGCGTACCACTTTAAATGGCGAACAGCCATACCCTTGGGACCGGCTTCAGCCCCAGGATGTGATGAGCCGACATCGAGGTGCCAAACACCGCCGTCGATATGAACTCTTGGGCGGTATCAGCCTGTTATCCCCGGAGTACCTTTTATCCGTTGAGCGATGGCCCTTCCATACAGAACCACCGGATCACTAAGACCTACTTTCGTACCTGCTCGACGTGTCTGTCTCGCAGTCAAGCGCGCTTTTGCCTTTATACTCTACGACCGATTTCCGACCGGTCTGAGCGCACCTTCGTACTCCTCCGTTACTCTTTAGGAGGAGACCGCCCCAGTCAAACTACCCACCATACACTGTCCTCGATCCGGATAACGGACCTGAGTTAGAACCTCAAAGTTGCCAGGGTGGTATTTCAAGGATGGCTCCACGCGAACTGGCGTCCACGCTTCAAAGCCTCCCACCTATCCTACACAAGCAAATTCAAAGTCCAGTGCAAAGCTATAGTAAAGGTTCACGGGGTCTTTCCGTCTAGCCGCGGATACACTGCATCTTCACAGCGATTTCAATTTCACTGAGTCTCGGGTGGAGACAGCGCCGCCATCGTTACGCCATTCGTGCAGGTCGGAACTTACCCGACAAGGAATTTCGCTACCTTAGGACCGTTATAGTTACGGCCGCCGTTTACCGGGGCTTCGATCAAGAGCTTCGCGTTAGCTAACCCCATCAATTAACCTTCCGGCACCGGGCAGGCGTCACACCCTATACGTCCACTTTCGTGTTTGCAGAGTGCTGTGTTTTTAATAAACAGTCGCAGCGGCCTGGTATCTTCGACCGGCGTGGGCTTACGCAGCAAGTGCTTCACCCTCACCGGCGCACCTTCTCCCGAAGTTACGGTGC
>NZ_LHVH01000018.1 GCF_001269885.1 Pseudomonas kilonensis | reverse complement strand
AGAGGCCGCAGTTATCACTGGCGTGTTCGCACCCGAGAGGGAGAGCGGCCCACACGGTATCGGCGTGGAGTCGTTGTTGGCATAGCATGCTGTGACCACGTATAGGAGAGTGAACCCTTTCGCCACTGTGTAGCCTGCGCCTTGGAATCTATTTAGAAGATCAGATACCTGAGTTTTTGAATAGGAGCTTGCGCACGAAGTCAGTCTGACAGTTGGCCAGGATTATGGCCGAGTACATATCCATCGCTGCGGTAACGGCCACTTAGGGTTCCGCCCTGACGGCGGCTCACTTTTGAGAAGCCCGGGAGCCGGCCCAGTCAAAAGTAAGCAAAACGCTTTTGCCCCACCACTCGGCACCTCGCCTAGGCTCGGTGTGCCCTCACTCCGGCATTGCTCCGTGGGCCGCCGCGAAGGGCCATCCATGGCCCAGCGCGGCTAACCCGGCATCCATGCCGGGTTGCCCACTACGCAATGCCTGCGTTCGGCCATCGTAGTTAACGGGGCGCCGAGATCAACGTCCGTCGCGAGGCGGCCTCATAGCCGACCTGGCTCTTCCGGTCGTACTCCGGTCCAATTGTGGGAGCGAGCCTGCTCGCGAAGGCGGTCTGATAGTTGGCCATAGATTCTGGGCAACCACATTTTCAGTGGAAATTGAACATTCTCGCTACCGTGCAGCCTTGACCTGGAATTTGTTATAGAAAATCAAGTGCTTGCGTTTTGTTTGATAGGAGCTTGCTCCCGCTTGAGTGCAAAGCGCTCACAAAAAGGGCCGCTTCGCGGCCCAGCGGGAGCAATTGCTGGCCACGGGTGCACCGTTTTTCTTAAGTGAACAGCATTATGATCACTCAGGCTGTTTCGCGGGCGACGGCGGCAGCGCCGCGATGATCCGGGCGCGGCAAACCTCGAGGATTTCATCGGCCAGCACGGAGTCGTCCGGGCAGGCCCGCGACAACATGATCGCCCCGACGGCATGCGCCAACATGTCGAGCATTTTTGCCCTGATCGCTTCCTGCGGTGCTTCCTGCGACGCGTCTTGCCCGGCCTCGTACCGGCTTTCAAGCGCGGCCAGGGTGTTTTCGACGCCGCGGGCAAAGGTGGCCTTCAGTTCGGGCGATTGACGGGCAGCGTCGCCACACAGTGCCGCCATGGTGCAACCGCCGCCCCGGCCGTCACGGTGGTCCCTGGACACGTAAAGATCGACGAAATCAGGCACGTCGATGCCCGCATTGTCGGTCAGCGACTGCGCAAGGCTGCTCGCTGCTGCTTCGGCCATCAGGTCGGCCTTGGAGCCGAAATGCTTGTAGAACCCGCCATGGGTGAAGCCAGCGGCCGCCATCAGGTCCGCCACACCCACGCCGTCAAAGCCTCGCTCGCGAAACAAGACAGAGGCCGTCTCGACGATGTGCTCCCGATTTGCCTGGGCCTGGGCCTTGGTCACCCTCATTTTTTACTCCCTCGTGCTGCTCGAAAATCATGCTCACATCATACATAGATGTCGAACATAATCAAATTCGTTGACAGTTTAGATTTCGATCATCATCCTAATGAAAAGCCGTGCTCACCTCGCCAGGCTGCACGCGCTCCCTTTATCCAAACCGACGGAAACAAGACGCCATGACCGACCAGATCCTGTTCACGCCCTACACGTTGGGTGATCTCACGCTTTCCAACCGAGTGGTCCTGGCGCCGCTGACACGTAACCGTGCGGGGCAAGGTTTTGTACCGAGCGAGTTCGCTGCCACTTACTACAGCCAGCGAGCGTCGGCCGGCCTGCTGATCTCCGAGGCGTCACAGATTTCCCAGCAAGGACAGGGCTATCAGGACACACCCGGGATCTACACCCGGGCGCAGATCGACGGCTGGCGCACGGTCACCGAGGCCGTGCATGCCAAAGGCGGGCGGATTTTCCTGCAGCTGTGGCATGTCGGCCGCGTTTCCCACGTCGACCTGCAAGCGAACGGCGCGGCGCCAGTTGCCCCCTCCGCCTTGCGTCCGGCGACCAAGGTATTCGTCAACAACAGTTTCGAGGACGTTTCCGAACCGCGAGCGCTGGACATCAGCGAGTTGCCGGGGATCGTCAACGACTTTCGCCAGGCGGCGGCGAACGCCATTGCTGCGGGATTTGATGGCGTAGAGATCCACGGCGCGAACGGCTACCTGCTGGACCAGTTCCTCAAGGACGGCGCCAACGTGCGCACCGATGCCTACGGCGGGTCGATTGAAAATCGTGCGCGCCTGCTGCTGGAAGTGACTGCGGCAGTGGTGGATGAAGTCGGCGCCAACCGCACCGGCCTGCGCATCTCGCCGGTCTCGCCGGCCAATGGTGTGTCCAGCAGCGCGCCACAGGCCCAGTTCGACTACCTGGTCGACCAGCTCGACGCCCTCGACATCGTTTACCTGCATGTGGTCGAAGGCGCGACCGGTGGGCCGCGCGACGTTGTGCCTTTCGACTTTGCTGCCTTGCGCCAGCGCTTCAAAAACACCTACATCGCCAACAACGGCTACGACCTGGACCTGGCTACCTCACGACTCGTCGAAGACAAGGCTGACCTGATCGCCTTCGGCCGGCCGTTCATCGGCAATCCGGACCTGGTGGAGCGGCTCAGAACCGGTTCGCCTTTGTCGGCATTCAATCCCGCTACCCTCTACGGTGGTGGTGCGACGGGCTACATCGATTATCCAACGCTCGCTGAATCCAGCGCGCGGTAACACCGGCCAGACCCGACTGCGCGCCTGAACAACAGCGCGCGACTCGCTCATCAATACCTTGAAGAAGAGAATTTCCCATGGACACTCGCACAACCGTTCTCATCACTGGCGCCTCCACCGGCATTGGTGCTGTCTATGCCCAGCGCTTTGCGCAACGTGGACACGATCTTGTCCTGGTGGCCCGCGACAGCGTGCGCCTGGAAGCGTTGGCCGCCAAGCTGCGCAGCGAACACAACGTTGCCGTCGATATTCTCCAGGCCGACCTGACTCAGATCGGCGACCTGACAACCGTCGAAGCCCGGCTGCGCGATGACGCCAACATCGGCATCCTGGTCAATAACGCCGGTGCCGCCCAATCCGGCACCTTCATCGAACAATCGACCGACAGCGTCGCGCACCTCGTGGCGCTCAATACCACCGCGCTGGTCCGGCTGGCCAGCGCCATCGCCCCACGCCTGGTCAAAGCGGGTGACGGCGCGATTATCAATATTGGCTCCGTGGTTGGCCTGGCACCGGAGTTCGGTATGTCGGTCTACGGCGCGACCAAGGCGTTCGTATTGTTTCTCTCCCAGGGCCTCAGCCTGGAACTCTCCCCGAAAGGCGTCTACGTGCAAGCCGTCCTGCCAGCGGCCACCCGTACCGAGATCTGGGAACGCGCGGGCATCGATATCAACACCTTGAGTGAAGTCATGGAAGTCGGTGACCTGGTCGATGCCGCGTTGGTCGGTTTTGATCGTCGCGAGCCGGTGACCATCCCGCCCCTGCATGAAGAAGCACGCTGGGATGCCTTGCAGGCTGCGCGTCAAGGCCTGCTCGGACAAATCCGGCAGTCCCATGTTGCCGAACGCTATCAAGACCCGGCGTGATCATCGTTTAGCGGGCGCCGGCGCGAAGGACAGCGCTGGCATTTCTGGACACCTGACCAGCCTGTTGCCCCCTTATGAGAACAAAGCACCATGAAGGCATTTTTAATCGACCGCTACGGCAAGCACGCTGGACGTATTGGCGAGGTACCGGCTCCTGAAGTGGCTGACCACGACGTTCTGGTCCGCGCGCACGCCGCCAGCGTCAACCTCCTGGATTCAAAGATTCGCAAAGGCGAGTTCAAACTGATCCTGCCCTACTCGTTTCCCTTGGTATTGGGGCATGACGTGGCGGGGGTCGTGGTCCGCGTGGGATCCCGTGTCGAGCAATTCAAGCCGGGCGATGAAGTCTATGCCCGCGCCCCGGATGGGTACATCGGCACCTTCGCCGAGCAGATATCAGTGAACGAAAATGCCCTGGCCGTGAAACCGGCAAACATCAGCATGGAAGACGCCGCCGCCCTGCCCTTGGTCGCCCTGACCGCCTGGCAGGTACTGATTGAAACCGCCCGACTGAAGCAAGGCCAAAAAGTCTTCATCCAGGCCGGTTCAGGTGGCGTCGGCACCCTCGCCATCCAGCTTGCCAAGCACCTCGGCGCCTTCGTTGCGACCAGCACCAGCACCGCCAATGTGGCGTGGGTCAAAGCCCTGGGCGCGGACGTTGTCATCGATTACAAGCAACAGGACTTCGCCAACGTTCTGCAGGACTATGACGTCGTGTTGCACAGCCTCGGCGCCGATGAATTGGAGAAATCGCTGAAGATCCTCAAACCCGGCGGCCAGCTCATTTCCATCTCGGGACCACCCACCCCGCAGTTCGCCCGGGCCCAGGGATTTTCCTGGGTGCTGAGACTGATAATGGGCCTGTTGAGCAGCGGTATACGCCGCAAGGCCCGCCGAAAAGGTGTGAGCTACGCCTTCGTGTTCATGCGTGCCAGCGGCGCTCAACTGCGTGAGATCAGCACGCTCGTCGAATCCGGCAGCATCAAGCCGGTGCTTGACCGATCCTTCCCCTTCGACGCAACAGCCGATGCCCTGAGCTATGTCGAACAAGGACGATCGAAGGGCAAGGTCGTCATCAAGATCCACCCAGGAGTGGCCGCTGAATGAAACCGCTCATCACCAAACAGCAATATGCGAATCCGCCCGGGGTTCGGTACCACCGCACAGCACACCGCTGACCGGGTCGCGCAGGATGATCTGGCCGCGGCCATAGTCGGTCAGGTCACTGGCGATCTGAACCTCATGCCCCCTTCGCGCCAGGGCATTGGCCAGGTCCCGTGAGGCCCCGTGCTCGATCCCGACCTTCATTTCCCCCAGCCATTGCCAGCGCGGTGCATCCAGTGCCGCTTGCGGGTTCAGGCCGAAATCCACCAGGTTCATGACCATCTGCACATGCCCCTGGGGCTGCATGTAGCCGCCCATCACGCCGAAGGGACCGAGGGCCTCGCCATTGCGGGTGAGGAAACCGGGAATGATGGTGTGGAAGGTTTTCTTGCCTGGGGCCAGGCAGTTGGCGTGGGTCGGATCGAGGCTGAATTCCTGCCCGCGGTTCTGCAGGGCAATACCGCTGTCGGGCAGCACCACGCCGGAGCCGAACCCGTGGTAGTTGCTCTGGATGAACGAGACCATATTGCCCTCCCCATCCGCGGTCGCCAGGTACACCGTGCCGCTGGCGTGGGGGTCGCCGGGCGCAGGCGGTTGGGCCTGTTCGCCGATTTTTCGACGACGGTGAGCACTGTAGTCATCGCTGAGCAGGTCAGCCACCGCCACGCGCATGTGCAAAGGATCGGTGATGTAGTGCAGGCCGTCGCTGTAGGCCAACTTCATCGCTTCCAGTTGGCGATGCCAGGTCTGTTGGCTGTCACGGTGATCGAAGTCGAAGCCTTCCAGAATCTTCAACGCCATCAAGGCCACCAGGCCCTGCCCGCTCGGCGGGATTTCCCAGACATCCACGCCTCGGTAATTGACGTGGATGGGGTCCACCCACTGGGCGCGATAATCCTTGAGGTCCGAGGCCCGCAGATAGCCGCCGCTGGCCCGGGAATGGGCGTCCAGGCGCTCGGCCAACGCGCCGCGATAGAGGCTCTCGCAGCGGGTGTCGGCCAACTCCTGGAGGGTGCGCGCCTGGGCCGGGTTGCGAAAAACCTCCCCGGCCCGTGGCGCCCGGCCTTCGATCAGGAAGGTGTCGAACCAAGTTTCGAGGACGGCATCGCGATGGGGTGTGAACTCGTTCACCGCGACCTGCCATTGATGGGCAACCACCGGCGACAGCGCAAAGCCGTCCCGCGCCAGGCTGATGGCCGGTTGCAGCAGCTCGGCAAAGGGCAGCTTGCCAAAGCGTCGGGACAACTCGGCCCAGGCCGACGGGCAGCCCGGGACAGTCACCGGTGTCCAGCCATAGAGCGGCATCTGCTCGTGGCCGGCGGCCTTGACCGCCTCGATGCTCAAGGCGGCCGGTGCATGGCCGTTGCCGTTGAGGCCGTGCAACTGGCCCTTGCACCAGACCAGCGCGAAGGCATCACCGCCGATGCCACAGCCAGTGGGTTCCACCACCGTAAGTGCGGCTGCCGTGGCGATGGCGGCGTCGATGGCATTGCCGCCCTTTTGCATGATCTCGATGCCCGCCTGGGCAGCCAGGGGTTGGGACGCGGCGACCATGCCCCGACGGGCGAAAACGCTCTGGCGTTGCGACGGATAAGGGTATTCGTGGGCAGAAAATTTCAGCATGGTGAAGGCTCTTCGATACAGGAATTCAGTGGCCGGGAAAGGTCATAACACGCGACTGAGAAAAGCCCGGGTACGGGGATGAATGGGGTGACAGAAAATCTGCTCCGGCGGCCCCTGCTCGATGAGCTCGCCCTGGTCCAGGACCACCACACGGTCGGCCACTTCCCGGGCAAAGCCCATTTCATGGGTCACCACGACCATGGTCATCCCCTCCTCGGCCAACTCCTTCATCACTTGCAACACCTCGCCGACAGTCTCCGGGTCGAGGGCGCTGGTGGGTTCGTCGAACAGCATGGCCTGGGGTTTCATGGCCAGGGCCCGGGCAATCGCCACCCGTTGTTGCTGGCCGCCGGAGAGCATCGACGGGTAGTGATCGGCCTTGTCCGCCAGGCCGACCCGTTCCAGCAGGCCGCGGGCCTGCTCCAACGCTGCGGTGCGAGTCACGCCAAGCACCTGGATCGGCGCCTCGATAATGTTCTCCAGGGCGGTCATGTGGGGGAACAGGTTGAAGCGCTGGAAGACCATGCCGATGTCCCGCCGCTGCCGGGCGATGTTGCGCTCCGACTCACGCACCAGGCTGCCGTCGGCCCGTTCGCGATAGCCCATGGCCCGGCCGTTGACGCGGATCCGCCCGCCCTGGATGTCCTCCAGCAGGTTGATGCAGCGGATGAAGGTGGTCTTGCCGGAGCCCGAAGCGCCGATCAGCACCACCACTTCGCCGCGCCGCACTTGCAGGGAGATGCCCTTGAGAATCTGCAGCTCGCCGAAGGATTTGTGAACGTCCAGCGCCTCGATGATCAGCTCTTCGCTTTTATGCGCCATGGTTAACGTGCCCTCAGCAGGTTCAGGGTGCTGCGACCGAACATCCGCATCGACGCCGGCGGCGGTGACGAGGGCCGGTCCGACTGGCCGAAACGGGCCTCCAGCCAGCGCTGGAAAAAGCCCCACAACGTGGTCAGCAACAGGAAATAGATCGCCACCACCAGGTACAGCTCGAACACCCGGAACGTCGCCGACGTGACCATCTGGGTACTGAGCAACAATTCCTGTACGCCGATCACGCTGACCAGCGTGGTGTTCTTGAGCATCACGTTGAACTCGTTGCCCAGCGGCGGAACGATGACCCGGAACGCCTGGGGCAGCACAATGCGGCGCATCAGTTTGGCGGAGGTCATGCCCAGCGAGCGCCCGGCCTCGTATTGGCCCTTGTCCACCGCACCGATGCCGGCGCGGATGATCTCGGCCATGTAGGCCCCCTCGTTGAGGCCCAGGGCAATGATCGCCGCCTGGATATTGCCGGGGATCACCAGGCCGAACAGGTCGATGTCTTCGAAGCGGAAAATCCCGCCGGCGGCCAGTGCGGTGTAGAGAAAGACGATCTGCACCAGCAACGGTGTACCGCGCATCAGCCACACGTAAAAACGCACTGGCAAATGCAGCAACGGGTTCTTCGACAACCGCAACAGCGCGGCGGCCAGCCCGAGGGCACAGCCCAGCAACATCGCCAGCACACTGATCAGGCAAGTCAACCAGAGCCCGGTGAGGTACACCCCACTGGGCTGCAACAGGTACTGCCAGAACACATCCCAATTGAAATTCATCAACGGTTCACCTCAATCGAGTGTGTCACTGGCGACATGCCATTTGCCCAGCAGTTGGCTGTAGCTGCCATCGCTGCGCATATCGCCGATGATCTGCTGCACGGCGGCGGTCAGTTGCGGATCGTCCTTGCGAATGCCCAGGCCGGTGAGAATCCGGCTGAAGGCTGGCACGCCCTCCTCGAACAGATCGGGCGCCATGGTGGCGTAGTAACCGGCGGTTTCCACGGTGGTGCCGTAGGCGTCGACCTGGCTGATGCGCAGGGCCTGGAAGGCATCGGTGTCGGTGTTGTAGACCACCAGTTTCATAGGCGGCTTGCCGGCCTTGGCCAGGGTCTCGTTCTCGGCGTCGAGCAGGGTCTTGATGGTGGAACCGTTGAGCACCGCGACCTTGTCTCCGGAGAGATCCGGCAGTGTCTTGAGGCCCTTTGGATTGCCCTTGGGCACCACCACCGCCTGGCTGGAATACATGTAGTTGACGATGTCGATCACCTCGCGGCGCTCGGGTTTATCAAACAACTGGTCGACGATCATGTCGCACTGGCGGGCCAGCAACGCGGGGAGCAATCCGGAAAAGGGAATGACCCGCCACTCCACCTTCTTGTCGCCCAGGCGCTTGGCGATTTCCAGCCCCAGGTCCACGGTCAGTCCCTTGGGTTTCTGCGCCTCATCAAAGGACACCAGCGGCGGCGAATCCATGCCCGAGCAGTAGACGAGTTTATCGACCTTGAGCAAACGCTCCGGGACAACGGGCGCGGCAACCGCCCACTGCGCACAGAAACCCAAGGATAAAGCGGCAACCAACAGGCGAGGCTTATGCATGACCAGACACTCCAGTTCAGTAAGTAACGGGCAGTACTCAAAGTCAGAACACGGGCAGATTCGAAACCTGCTCTCGTTATTTTTTTGATTGCAGGAACTCGATCAATTCAGGAACGGTGCCTTCGATGTGCGCACGCACCACCGCCTCGGCCTTGTCGGCATCGCCCGCACGCAGGGCGTCGAGAATCAGCATGTGCTCCTGGCGCGCACTCAGGGGCTTTTCCACGTGCTGCAACCACAGGCGCATGGGCGCTTCGATCAGGGAATAGAGCGCGCTGATCTGCTTGAGCAATCGCGGGCGACCGCTGAGGCTGCACAGGTATTCATGGAACGCGCGATGGCGGCTGACCCACTCGGCGCTTTCCTCGCGGTAATCGTCCATCTCGTCCAGCAGTCGCTCCAAGGCAGCCAACTGGCGCTCGCCAATCCTGGCTGTCGCGACACGGACGGCCAGGCCTTCCAGGGCGCTGCGCATCTCGAAGACTTCGTGCAACTCATCGATGTCCAGGCCGCTGACAATCGCCCCGCGATTGGGTCGCAGGGTCACCAGGCCTTGGGCATCCAGACGGCGAAAGGCTTCGCGCACCGGCATCCGGCTCATGCCGATCTCGTTGGCGATGTCCTCGGCAATCAGCCGGTCGCCTTTGCGTAACCGACCGCCACAAATCGCATCGAGCAGGAAGTTGTAGGCCTCCTCCTCGGCAGTCATCGGTGGGCGTTCAACGTAAGTCGGGGCAAATTGCATGGCAGCACCCTCTGCATTTTTGTATCCAATTATCCATGGATTCAAAAAAGCAGAATGCGTGCCAACCTCACGCATCACTGTGCAAGTAATTGATTTTAAGTAATTTACTTGGAAAAACGACTGCCAGCCTGAAGACCTGGATCGCCCAGGTGTGCTACCAAATAGCTCAGTGGCTGCCTTTTAGGGGTGCAAGATGGCGCTTCGGTAACATCGCGAATACCGTTCACTTAAGGCTGGCTAGATGAATTGTGGCGAGGGGATTTATCCCCGCTGGGCTGCGAAGCGGCCCCCGAACCAGGCAACTCGGTGTGCCAGGAAGATTGAGTTCAGTGCTTTTGGGGCTGCTGTGCAGCCCAGCGGGGATAAATCCCCTCGCCACAGATTTCGCCTGTCCATTTGGAGTCCATCATGCCGGTGCCCTGGGCGTATCCGAGGGTGACTCGCCAAACAGCGCCCGGTAATGGGCCGCGAAATGACTCAGGTGGAAAAAACCCACCGCCACGGCGATTTCACTGACGTTCAGTGCCGCCGCACGGGTCGTGATCAAACGCCGACGCACGGCATTGAGCCGCAGGTTGCGCAGGTACTCCACCGGACGCATCCCGGTGACCGCCTGGAAACTGTTCTGCAGAGTCCTGCGGCTGACCCGCAATTGTTCGCACAAATCGAGGATGCTCAAGGGCACATCGGCGCTGGCGACGACCAGCTCCTGGCAACGTTTGACCAGATAGGCACTGACGGCAAAATTGCCGCGCCGGCCACGCACCTCGTCCGAAGCGTGACTGAACAGGTCGAGAAAGGCGTTGAGCAGGACGTCTTCGAGGATTTTTTCCGCGGCGGGATTGACCGCGTCCGCCTGTTCCAAAAGGTGACGAAACAGTGGGTGGATCCTTTGCTGCACCCGGCGCAGCACCGCCTCATCCACGCTGACCTGGGACACGCTTTTCAAGCGCTTGAGCTGTTCGCTCGACAGTTCGTAGGCCGCCAGCTTGGCGAACCGCACCGTGTCGACATTGGCCGCAAAGAAGTGCATGCCTTCCGGGGCGTGCAAGACGAAGTCCTCGCCATCGCGCAACAGCACGACACTGTGAGCGCCCACTTGGTGCCCCTGGACCACCGGCGCACCGCCCAGCGACATGGCAATGCACAAGCGCCCTTTGGGCGCGCTACCGCGCTGCACCACCCGTTTATCCAGCACCTCCTGGAAGATCTGGAAACGCTCGGCGCACACCTGCCGCAGTTCGCTGGAAAGGCAGCCACGCCCGAGTTGGTCATAGACCTGTTGCCAGCCCAGGATCGAACCGGCGTGTTGCTGAGGATCATTGAAGGTACGGACTTCGGCGAACATGATCATTGTTCCTCGGTGGTGCTGCGCTTATTGCCCGGTGCTGTATAGAAGCTGTGCCAGACGCTGTGCCGATGCTGTGTCGGACGCTGTGTAGGAGCTGTCGAGTGCAACGAGGCTGCGATCTTTCCCCAGACACTTAAATCTCAAGCGAAAGATCAAAAGATCAAAAGATCGCAGCCTTCGGCAGCTCCTACGGTGAACAGTGTTTATTGTCGGAAAACCAAAGCCAGTTCCGTGCCAAGCATGTGCAAACGATATTCGCCTGCCCTGACGTCCATCGGCGCCAACAACGCCCCGGACAGCACCACCTGCCCCGCTTCAACGCGCTGCCCGTCGGCCAGCAACCGCCGGACCAGCCAACACAGATTCGCCAGAGGGGTGTCCTCGCGCGCCAGGACGTTACCTTCACCGCAGGGCACGCCGTCATGCACCAGGCGATAGTTCACTTCGGGCAGTCGATCCGGATCGAACCCCACCCTCGCCCCGAGGCAATACAGCCCCGCCGCGGCATTGTCGGCAAGAAACGCGCCGACGCCGAAACGCCAGTCCTGCCAGCGACAATCGGCAATTTCGAATGCCGGTGCGACCTCGGAGATGGCAGCGAAGATGTCCTCGTCGCTGTAGAAACCCGGCACCAGCGTGCGCCCCAGGACAAACGCCAGCTCGATTTCCAGCTTGGGCTGGATCAGCCGTGCCAGGGTCACCGTGCTGCCGGGTTCCACAGCCATGGCATCGGTCAGCGCGCCCAATACCGGTTCATCAATACCGAAACGGTCCTGGGCGGCGCGGCTGGCGAAGGCCACTTTCCACCCGGTCAACCGCTCACCAGCGGTCTGGCGCCGACGCAGCGCCTCGCGTTGCAAGGTGTAGCCCTCCTGCAGGGCGACGGCCTGAGGCGCCAGCGAAGGCAAGGCGTGTACGGCCTGCGCGGCATCCTGAAGCCGGACCAGAAGATCGTCTTCACGCCTCATGAGAGCTGCTCCGCCAATTTGCGCAACACGCCTTCGAGCCGCTCGGGTGTGGTGATCGCGGCAACGAACCGATCCGGTCGCACCACCACAACGCAGTCACGCACCTTGGCAAACCATTCGCCCAAGCGGTTATCGACGTCCTCGACGCAAATGGCGCCGCTGGCGGACAAGGGTTGGTTACGCCCCACGCCACTGCGCGAGCGATTGATCTGGATGAAACGCGTCTCCCAGCGCGCCCACCAGGCGGCGGTTTGCTCGCTGAGCTGTTCGCTCGGATTGACCCGATACCCCAGCACTGCATAGGAATGCCCCAGCACCTCGTCCAGGCGCCGGCGCTGGCCCTGGGCATCTTCGACAGACGGCTGGATGAACAACTGCCCAACCAGATCATCCTCATGCAGCTCGGCGCGCTCGTGATGAACCAGGCCTTTGGTGATGGTTGCCTTGGGTTTGAACTTGAATTCCAGCAAGTGCGAGCGCAGGTTGTCGACGCTGTTGACGGCCTGGAACAACCAGTCCCGCACACCGGCCATCAACGGGTTGGTCAGCCCCAGGACAGCGCCCATGTTGTCGGCCAACGCGATGAGATCGGTCGCATGCCCACGGCGCTCCTGGTCGTAACTGGCAAGAATCGCCGGCGACGCCCGCCCTTGGAGGATCGCGGCGAGCTTCCAGCTGACGTTGGCGACATCACGCAGGCCTGAATTGAGCCCCTGCCCGGCCCAGGGCGGGGAAATATGCGCCGCATCCCCCACCAGTGCCACCCGGCCCTGGACAAAGCGCGCCGCGACCCGGGAGTTATGGGTATAAGCGCGGATCCGGATGATTTCCAGTTGGTCGACCGCATCGCCGATATGCCCACGGATCAAGTCCCGGATCGTCGCCTCTTCGCACATCCGGGTCTCATCTTCGCCCTCCAGGAGCATGAACTCCCAGCGCCGCTGCTGATACGGCAGGTAGATGCAGACGAAGGGTCGCTGAGGGTCGGCATGCAGGGCGGTGTACGGTGCATCCAGGGAGTCGTTGGCCGTGTCGATCACCACCCATTTGCGCGGGTGGGTCAGCCCCAGCAACTCGATACCGAGTTTCTTGCGTACGCTGGAACGTCCGCCATCGGCGCCGATCACGTACTGCGCCTGCAATTGATAGAGCTCGCCCTGGGCATCGCGCACCTGCAAGGTCACGCCCTCGGCATCCTGCTCCAGATCGAGCATTTCATGGCCCTGGCGCAACGCGACACTGGCGTGCTTGCCCAACTGCTCGCGCAAGGTCGTTTCAAGCAACTGTTGCATGAAGATGTTGCGCATCGGCCAGCCATAGTTTGCCGTGCTCGGCTTGACCTCGGCAAAACACACGCCTCGCGCATTGTAGTAACGCAGGGGCACGTTGCAGATCATGTCGCGCGCCGCCAGTTCAGCGATGCCGATGCCCTGCAACACCCGCAGCGCCTCGTCATCCATGCCCACCGCGCGGGGATACGGCAGCACGCCGTCAGCCAATTCGAGGACGATGCAGTCGATACCGTACAGCCCCATGTAATGAGCGGCCGTGATCCCGTTCGGGCCGCCGCCCACGATGACAACCTGGGTTTTCTCCTGCTTCATCGCTATTCACCGCTTTGTTGTTGTGGTTGTAGGCATTGGTCATACAAATAGTCCATGACGACAAGGTTGAACATTGCGCTTTGGTCATCATGGACGTAATGGCTGGCGTCGGCGATTTCCTCTGTGCGCACCCACTTATTGGCCTGCTTGATCGACTCGAGGGTCGCCAAGGGCAGGAAATCGGAACGGGCGCCACGAATGAACAGCGTCGGGCAATCCAGCGCCCGTACCGCCGGCCACAGGTCGGTCGGGGTAATACTCAGGCGCGCCTGGGCAATACCTTGCTGGTCGTGACGCCATTCGATGCCAGCCAGGGTTTCCTTCATGGAATACATCAACCTGGAAGCCAGCCCCTCCTGAGAGAGGCCAGGTCGCGCTTGCAGCCAGAACTGGGCGGCGCTCTCCCAGTCAGGAAACAACAACGGTGTCTGGCTCATCTCGCGCCGAATCCGCTCGGCGCCGTCACCGCTGACCGAAGAACCAGGGCCGATGTCCTCGATCACCAACGCTTGCAGTCGTCCCGGATTGAGCCGCGCATACTCCAGTGCATTGGTGCCACCGAGAGAATGTCCCACCAGGACGAAACGCCGCAGCTCCAGATGCACCACCAGATCTTCAAGATCGTTGACATAGGCCTCGGTCCGATAACTGGCGGCATCCGCCCAGTCACTGTAGCCACGACCACGCTGGTCAAGGGCGTAGCAGCAGTACCGCTCGCCCAATGCATTGGCCAGGCCATCCCAGGTCTGGGCATAGGAGCGCAACCCGTGGAGCAGCACCACCGCGATGCCCGACGGATTGCCCCAGGACAGATAATGCAGGCGCAGCCCTGATCGATTGGTGAAGAACTGGCTGTTTGCAGACATTCGTTCGCTTCCCACGATCCGTACCTCAATACAGGCCGTCATTGCCCTTGACGTCGGCAGCCTGGAGACCACCCAGGCGCGCATGCAAGCGCCCACGCGTGGCGAAGGCCCAGATGATGACCAACTCGTCGGCTGCTGGACCATCGCCGAACGACAGCGAAATGCTGTCGTAGTGCGAACGGACATACAGCGCATCCTTGTGGGCCAGCGGCACATCGATGGTCACGCCAGGCCCGCCACGCTTGCCCGTGGAAGGCACCCAGGATTTGCCGCCGCCCAACGCGACGCGGATCGGATCCGCCGCCGGGTTGGTCAGCAAGGCATTGCCATGTTCGTACTCGCCTTGGCTGCCCACCAGGCACGCCTTGCCGTAACTGACGATCTCGCGCTGGCCAGCCATTACCCGGATGCGCCGACCAAACTCCTGGCCCAGCAAAGGTGACGGCTCTATCAGCTCGGCCAGGCTTTCACTGAAACGGCCGGCATAAGGGTTGGCGATCACCGCGCCAATCGCGTACTTGAACAGCGGTTCACCGTCGGCCAACTGGCCCGTTTCGTTGGCCAGGGTTTCCTCGACGAAGCTGTACCATTTGCGGATGTGGTAACTGGCGAAATTTGCGGTTTTCATAAGAGCAGTCTCTTTCAAAGTGGGTCGAGATCGAAATGCCGGCTGGGGGCTCCAGCGGCCTTGAAGCGGGCCTTGCCGCGTGCATCGTCGTGTTCGGACTCGAGAAAGAATTCCAGGCGATTGCCATCGGGGTCGTTGAAATACACGCCGTTACCGATCTCGTGGTCGGTGATCTTCACCACCTCGACGCCCTTCTTCAGCAACATGCCGTAGAGCTTGCGCAGAGTGGTCATGTCGCCCGCGATCTCCAGCCCGTAGTGCTGCAGCCCCAGGCCGCCCTGGTGGGCCCCGGGTGCCGCGCGCAGCAACGCGATGTCGTGGTGCTTGGCACCGAAGGCCATCATGATCCAGCTTTCACCCCGGGCGCTTTCATGCATGCCCAGCACGTCGGCGTACCAACGCGCCGACACTTCAGGGTCGCTCACGGATAGCGACAGGTGAGTACGAACGACTTCGACTTTCATCGCGCGATACCTCAGTTCTTCTTGATGATGGATTGATGCCCGGACTTGATTTGCGCCACGGCGGGCGTCCAGAGCACATCAGCGATTTCACTGAATTCACGCCACTGCTTCTGCCAGCCGTCACCGCCGTTCTCGGAGGTGAACAGATGCCCGTACTTGGTGCCGGCGACAATCTGGCGAGGGTCGGCGGGGTTCAAGGCAATCGCCCAGACACAGGAGTTGGGCTGTTGCGGCAGTGGCAACACTTCCCAACTGAGGGCGGCATCCCGGGACACCAGTACCTTGCTGGTGGTGCCCGGGGTGCCGTCGGAGATGCTCAGGTAGAGCGTATCCTCGCTGCCCAACGCGGCATTCATGGCGCGCACGTAGTACAGGCCGAAGGTTTCCCGGGCGACGATGCCGGTCCAGGTCTGTCCCTCGTCGAGGCTGCGGTAAACGGCGTTGACACAGACCACGACGATGACCTTTTGCCCATGGTTGGGCAGGACCACAATGTTGTGCACGTCCGAGTTGTAGTCCCACAGCAAGCGGTCATCGACACGGGTCCAGCTATCGCCACCGTCACGGCTGTGGAACAACCCGCCCTCTTCCAGGCCGAACCAGAGCTGGTTGCGATCCGTCGGGTCGTAGGCGAAGGCCAGCAAGCGCGGACGACTGACGCCGTCGCAGAACTCCGGGATCTCAACCGGGGCACGTTCCCAGTGCTGACCACCGTCGAGGGTGCGCCACAGCACGGCGCGCGACGGCGCACCGGTGCCGACAAAAATGCGCTGTGCATCTTGCGGGTCCACGGCCACCTTCCAGACGGTCTGGCCGTTGAATGGCGAATCCACCCGCTGCCAATGGCCGCCGGTATCACGGCTGATGCACAGGCCGACGTCGGTGCCGGCATAAATCACCTCAGGTGTCCCCGGATGGAAACTCAGGGAGCGGGTGATCGCGTCGAATTCCAGGTCCTGGCCCAAGCCCAGGCGGTGCCAGGTACGGCCATCGTCGGCGCTGCGGATCACCGCTTGCCCTACGGTGGCGACCAAAAGGGTTCCGTTACTCATCACTGCTGCTCCTCAAATGAAGATGCCGCGGGTCAAGCCGCCGTCGATGCCAATCGATTCCCCGGTCACCGCACCGGCCTTGGGGGATGCGAGGAAACCGATCAGCCAGCCCATTTCGATGGGTGCCAGCGTGCGCCGGATCGGCGTCGCGTCGATGTAGCCCTGCTCCACCTGCTCGGGCGTCTTGCCCTGCTTGATCCCTTCGCGCTCGTAGAGCTCCTGGATGTGCGGGGTGTCGACCACGCCGGGGTGGATCAGGTTGACGGTGATGCCGCAGGGGCCCAGTTGGTCGGAAAGGGTCTTGGTCATGTGGGCGATGGCCAGGTTGCGCATGCCCGAGAGGACCTTGCTGCCCCGCCCGGTCAGGCCACCAATGTTGATGATGCGACCGAAGCCACCGGCCTTCATGTGCGGGGTCACGGCCTTGGCGCAACGGAAATAGCCGATCACCTTGGTGTTGAGGTCCGAGAGCAATTCATCGTCGCCGGCATGCTCGATGTCGTTGCGCACCACACCGGACGGTGCCGCGGCGCCGTTGACCAGGATGTCGATGCGACCAAAGTGCTTGTGGGCCGCCTCGACCATGTCGGACACCGCCGACATCTGGTTGGTGTCACAGAACAGCGGCAGCACCTCGTTGCCGGTCTCTGCGGTGATTTCCTCGGCGGCTTGCTGGAGAAACTCCATGCGCCGCGCGCAGATCACCACCTTGCAACCTTCCTGGGACAGAAAGCGCGCGACTTCCTTGCCGATGCCCATGCCACCGCCGGTGACGATCGCCACGCGGCCTTGTAATTCCAGATCCATAGCAGTTCCTCTTGTGATTGTTCGGCTCAGGCGAGATCGACGAAGACACTTTTGGTTTCGGTGTAGGCATCGATCACGTTCTTACTCATTTCCCGGCCCCAGCCGGATTGCTTGTAACCACCAAATGGCGAGGCCGGGTCGACGACGTTCCAGCAGTTGATCCACACCGAGCCGGCCTTCAACTGAGCGGCCACGCGATGGGCGGAACGCAAGTCACGGGTCCAGAGACCGGCGGCCAGGCCATAGGGCGAGTCGTTGGCGCGCAGCACCAGTTCATCGATCTCGGTCCAGCTCATGACGGTCAGCACCGGGCCGAAGATTTCTTCCCGGGCGACACAGGCGCGCTCGGCGCGGTCGAGAAACACGCTGGGCCGGATGAAGTGGCCGCGCTCCAGGTGGGCCGGCCGGTCACCGCCGCAGATCAGCTCGGCGCCTTCTTCCTGGCCCCGTTGCAGGTAGCCACGCACCGTGCCCAATTGCCGGGCCGAGACCAGCGGACCCATGCTGTTGGCCGGATCCAGGCCTGGCCCCAACACATGGGCGGCCGCGTGGCGCTGGAGTTCCTCAAGCACCTGATCGAGGACGCTGGCGTGCACGTAGAGACGCGATCCGGCGGTGCAGACCTGCCCCTGGTTGTAGAAAATACCGTCGGCGGCACCCTTGGCGGCACGGACGATGTCGGCGTCCGGCAGGATGATGTTGGGGGACTTGCCACCCAGCTCCAACGAGACCTTCTTCATGTTGCCGGTGGCCGCCTGGGCGATCAGCCGCCCTACCTGGGTCGAACCGGTGAAGGCGATCTTGTCCACGTCCGGGTGCTGGGCCAGCGGTGCGCCGGTATGCGCACCAAGACCGGTGAGCAGATTGACCACCCCAGCCGGGAAACCGGCGGCCTCGATCAACTGCACCAGGCGAATCGCAACCAGGGGCGTCTGCTCGGCGGGTTTGAGCACCGCGACGCAACCGGTCGCCAGCGCCGGGCCAAGCTTCCACACGCACATGGTCAGCGGGAAGTTCCATGGCACGATCAAGGCGCAGACGCCCACCGGCTCGCGCAAGGTGTAGTTGAGCATCGGTGCGCCGCTGGAGGGCGATACCGGCAGCGTGCTGCCTTCGATCTTGGTCGGCCAGCCAGCGAAATAACGAATGATATTGGCCGCACTGGCCGCTTCGCCCCGGGCCGCGCCGATCGGCTTGCCGTTTTCCAGGGTGATCAGTTGCGCCAGCTCTTCGCGATGCTGGTCGAGCAGTTCCGCCAGGCGAAACAGCAACAACCCGCGCTGGGCCGGTGAGTGCTGCGCCCAGGGCCCGGTGAAGGCCGCGCGGGCGGCAGCGACGGCGGCATCGACGTCGCGCTCGCCACCTTCGGCGACTTGCGCCAGGGTGTGCTCAGTGGCCGGGTTTTCCACGGCAAACCGCCGGCCGTTGGCGGCGTCCTGCCAAGTGCCACCGATAAACAGCCGACCCGGTTGCGACAGGAACTTCTCGACGGCAGGTAACAATTGAATCGGGTTCATATCCGCTCCTTCACAGTGCCATTTCAATCAGGCAAGGGCCGCCATCGGCCTTGGCGTTGGCCAGGGCGCGCTGCAACTCACCGTTGGTGTGCACGGTGCTGGCCGGCAAGCCGTAACCCTTGGCCAAGGCCTTCCAATCGATCCGTGGACGATCCAGCACCGTCAGGCTCAGGGCCTCGGGGCCCAGGTCGGTCATGCCGAAGCGGCGCAGCTCGTTCTGCAAAATGGCGTAGCGATGGTTGGCCGCGATCAGGATCACCACCGGCAGTTGCTCGCGGGCGATGCTCCACAAGGTCTGGATGGTGTACTGGGCGCTGCCGTCCGATTGCAGGCAGAACACGCGGTTGCCGCGCTCGGCCATGGCGGCGCCAAAGCCCACCGGGATGCCCTGTCCGATGGCCCCACCGGTGTTGGTCAAGACCCGATGCCGTGCGGCATGGGCCGAAGCGGTGAAGAATGGATAGCCGCACGTCCCGCCTTCCACCGAAACGATGCAGTCGTCCGGCAGCGACGCAGCCAACACCTGACCCACGGACTGCGGGGTCAACGTAGCTTCGCTTGGCGGCAGCTCGATGCCGGTTGGCGTTGGCACATAAGCCGGCGCTTCAAGGGCATCGGCCAGCGCAGTGAGCGCGCCGGCAACATCGTCCCCTACTTCCGCCAGGCAGAGCAGGCGTTCACGTTCGGCCAGGCGAGAAGCGATGCCTTCGTAGCCGAAATAACTGATCGGCTCCGGCACGCCGGCGCACACCACCGCGTCGTACTGGTCAAGGATCTCAATGGCGACTTCGGGGAAGTACGGCAGGCGATCCAGGTCAGGCAAACCACCGCCGCGATAACTCAGGCGCGGAAAGGTTTCGGCGAACAGGCGCACGCCCGGCAGTTGCGCCAGGCGCCCCGCCGCTTCGAGCCCGGCGACCGACAAGCCTTGGTCGCCGACGATAAACACCAGGCGCCGACCATCACGCAGTGCCTGGGCGACCGCCTCGATCCGGTCACCGGCAAAACGCCGAACCGGGGCCTGCAATGCGGTGAAGGCTTTCTCGTGCTGCACCGTGTTGGCTTGCAGGTCCATCGGCAGAATCAGGCTGGCGATCTGGCCGTTGGCCTGCCAGGCGGCACGCACCGCCTCCTGGAAATCTTCACCAACCCCCGATGCCGTGCGCGAGGTACGTACCCACTTGGAAACGCTGCCGGCCAACGCCTGGATATCACTGGCCAACGGCGGATCGTAATTGACGTGCCAGGACGCGTGATCACCGATGACGTTGACAATCGGGGTGTTGGCGCGACGCGCGTTGTGCAGGTTGGCAATGCCATTGGCAAAGCCTGGCCCCAGGTGAGTCAGGGTCATCGCCGGCTTGCCGGCAATCCGGCCATAGCCGTCCGCAGCACCGGTGCACACCCCTTCGAACAAGGACAACACCGGCTTGAGGGCTGGCGCACTGGCCATGGCTGCCACCAGGGGAATTTCAGTCGTTCCGGGATTGGCGAAGCAGTATTCGATACCGCTCGCCACCGCCGCTTTCACTATCAGTTGCGCACCATTCATTTCCAGCCCTCTTGATCGAGCGTTTGCAGTGGCTGAGATTTATCACATAGAAGAACCCTCCACTCAAGTACTTTTTACAAACAAAAGCTCTTATTTTGAGATTAATGCAAAATTATAACGAGAATAAGGCCATCAATCCGTTTGTTTTTCTCAAGCACTGGCGTATCGTGGCAACGCCCTGTCCGCCTAACGAGCGGGCTTTCCATCATCGGCGCACCTACCTATAGTGCTCACCCAAACGACCACCTACGCGCCATTCCCCCCTTTAGGAGCGAAATGAGCAGTCTGAGCAAAATGCTGAGTGTGCTGGACCTGTTCGGCCCGGCAACGCTGAAGATCGACCCCGACACCATCGCCGAACGCATGGGCCTGTCACGGGCGACCGTGTACCGCTACGTCAAGGACTTGTGTGATGCTGGCCTGCTGGTCCGGGTGGATGCCGGCAGCTACGGCCTGGGGCCACGCATCATTGAACTCGACTGGATGATGCGCCAGTACGACCCGATCCTCGTGGCGGGCCGCGAGTTGATGCACCAGCTGTCCGAGGCAACTGGCCTGGCGGTGTTCGCCAGCGTTTTCTATGACGGCCACATCATCAACACCTACATCGCCGAACCCGATAACACCTACCAGTTCGCATTCGGTCGCGGCCAGCCACTGCCGTTTTTTCGCGGTGCGCAATCCAAGGTGCTGATCGCCTTCCAAAAGGGGCGGCGCCTGCAACGCCTGTTCGAAGAACACATGGCCAATGACCCCGACAACGGCTTTGACTGGGCAAGTTTTTCCAAAGCGGCGAAAAAGATCCGCAAGGATGGCTATTGCCTGACTCACGATGAACTCAACCTGGGGCTCACCGGTATCGCGGCGCCGATCATCAACCCCGTGCTCGACGAGGTGGTAGGCAGCCTTTCAGCCGTCGGCAGCACCGACAGCTTCAAACTGCTGCGCCAGGAAACCGTGGTTGAAATGGTGATGGACACCACCCGGCGGATTGCCGAGCGGATGCAACATCCGCCTGCTGTCAGCTAGAAAGCAGGGACACTGCTCACTCCAGAAAAACGATTCCCTGTGGCGAGGGGATTTATCCCCGTTGGGCTGCGCAGCAGCCCCCTAAGCAGTCAACTCAATCTGTCTGACACACCGGGTTGCCTGCATTTAGGGCCGCTTCGCGCCCCAGCGGGGATAAATCCCCTCGCCACAGGGTTTATCGAACACCCCCTGCCTCAGAACGGCACGGCCACCGTCACCTGGCTGTACACGTTGGTGCCATTGCCCGCCACTTGATTGCCCCCGGTCGTTGCATCCCGATCCGGCTTGTAGAGGCCTATCAGCGGCGTGATGATCAAATGCTCGTTGACGGCCCACTCGGCATACAGATCCAGCTCACGGGCATCCAGGTTCAGGGCGCTATCTTTGCGTACCGTGTTGAAATCAAAGTACAGCGCACCAAGGGTCAGGTTTTCCAACGGTTTGGCTGTCAGGCCGACATGATGAATGCCCGTGTTGCTGTTGAAGGGCCCGGCATAATTGCCCGCGACTTCACCCTGGAACCAGGTGCCATAGCCCGTGCTGAGCCCGGTGAACAGCGAGTCCCACTTTTGCGAATAACGGGTGTAGCGATACGTCAGCTTCGGGGCCCAGGCGAGATCGGCAAAGGTGTAGCCGGCCTCGGCGTACCAGGCGTTCTGCGGGCCGGCGTCCTTGTCCTGCCAGGCGTATTCGAATGCCAGGCTGGCGTTCTCGATGCCCGCGTCGCCTTCACCACGAATGCTGTAGACGTTCATGCCCTTGCGTTGCTTCTGGAAATCGCTGGCCCACTGCTCGTTCACGTCAAGACCATGTATCCAGGTCAGTCCCAACGTGCCCGCCTTGGCGGTGTAATCGAGCGTGCCGGCGGCCAGTTCGGTTTCGGCCTGGGCGCGGTTATCGGACTTGAGCCACACCACACTGCCATGCAGCCCATCCTGCCCGCCCAGACGTAATACGGCGGTTTGATCAAACGCGTGCCGGGCAGCCAGGTAATAGGCGCCACCGCGATTCAAGCGACCACCGGCAGGCCCTTTGCCCAGGTTCGGCCCGTCATCGTTGATCAAAAATCCCCTGCCCAGCTTGACCACCTGGCGGCCACCGGAAATATCGACGCCGTCCTGCCCCAACACGGGAAACAGATCGGCGGAACGCCACCCCAGGTAAGCGTCTTCAATCTTCGTCGTGCGCTCGCTGCCCAGCGTATTGCCGGCCGCGTCGCCATCGCCCCAGGTGGCGGAACTGACCAGGCTGAACGCCCCGTAGGCGGTGCCATGGCCGGCCAGGCCCTGGTCGCCGCTGACGCCATACTTGATGAAGCCTTCGCGCCAGGTTGAACCACCTGGCGTGCCGTCGTAGTTCTTGCGACTGTTGAAAAGACCGAACACGGCCAGCATGTCGGCGTTGAGGTGAGTGTCGTCATCGGCATACAACTCATAGGCCTGGACCTGACTCGCAGCGCAGAGCGCCAGCGTACAGGCAAGGCCACTGCCGAAAAATCCCATACGCGATAGGTTCCGCATGGCTAGAGCTCCTTGTGGTGCGCCCTTGATAGGCTGTTTTTATATTCAGGAGCCGGTGCCGCAAGCGGCGCCGGCTGGCTGGGCTAACGGCAGTCGGCAAGCGCGCTGTCCAACGCGCCGACCATCATGGCGGCCTCGTCGGACGTGAGGGTCAGCGGTGGCGACATCACGATTTTGTTGCCTATCGGGCGCATCAATACGCCGGCCCGGCGCGCCTGCTCGGCGATGCGCGAGGCCAGGCCCGTAGCCGGATCAAGCGGCTCGCGCGTGGCCTTGTCCGCCACCAGGTCCACGGCGATCATCAAGCCCTTGCCGCGCACTTCGCCCACTACCGCATAACGCTCGGTCAGCGGTTGCAGTTGTTCCAGCAACTGGGCACCGACCTTCCCGGCGTTGCCTGGCAAATCCTCGGCCTCGACGATGTCCAGCACCGCCAGGGCCGCCGCGCAGGCAGTCGGGTGCCCGCTGTAGGTGTAGCCGTGCATGATGACGTTGCTGAAACCCGGGCCGTTCTCGATGGCATCGACCATGCGCTGGTTGAAGACCGTGGCGCCCATGGGGATGTAACCGGCGGTGATGCCCTTGGCCAGGCACAGTACGTCGGGGGCGACACCCCAGCCACGACTGCCGAGCATGCAACCGGTGCGGCCGAACCCCGTCACCACTTCATCGGCGATCAACAGGATGCCGTGATGGTCGCAGACTTCGCGCAGCCCCTTCCAGTAGTACGCCGGCGGCACGATCACGCCGCCGGCGCCTTGCACCGGTTCGGCGATCAGCGCGGCAATGGTCTGCGGGCCGAGCAGCGCGATCTGGTCTTCCAATTGACGAATGCACTGCGCGGTCAGTTCTTCCGGATCGCGGCAGTCCCAGGGGTTGCGGTACAGCCACGGCGTGTCGAGCAGATGACAGCCAGCCAGCAGCGGCCCGTGGTTGTAGTGATATACGCCGTTGCCGCCCACGGAGGTGCCGCCCACGTGCACGCCATGGTAACCATTGCGCAATGAGAGAAAGCGCGTGCGCCCTGGCTCGCCGCTGGCGATCCAGTATTGGCGGGCCATTTTCAGGGCCGTCTCGACCGCGTCGGAACCGCCGGAACTGAACAACACCCGGGTCATGTTTTCCTGGGCGAACATCGACGTCAGCCGCTCGGCCAGGTCGAACACTCGCGGATGGGCGATGCCGTCGAAGGTCTGGTAATAAGCCAGTTCGTCCAGCTGCGCGGCAATGGCCGCCTTCACTGAAGCTCGATTATGGCCCACGTTCACGTTCCACAAACCGCCGACACCATCGAGCATGCGATGGCCTTCGATGTCGGTGATGTAGTTACCGTCGCCACGGGCGATGATCAACGTCTTGGAGCGGTTGGCTGGCGCCGAAGAACTCATCGGGTGCCAGAATTTTTTTTGTGCTGTCTTGTAGTGCTCGTACATGGTTGCAGTCCTCACTCAGTTTCACGCTTGCGTACGTACAGCAGTTGCTGGCCGGTGAACTCCAGCAACCCTTCAAGGCCGAACTCGACGCCGAACCCGGACATCTTGCTGCCGCCAAACGGCGTATTCGGCTGGATCTGCGCATGGCAGTTGACCCAGGCCATGCCACATTCCAGGCGACTGGCCAGGGCCTGTGCCTGCTCGCTGTCGCGCCCCCAGACCGATCCCCCCAGGCCCATGTCGCCCGCATTGGCGCGACGCAGGACATCCTCGACATCCTGGTAGGCAATCAGCGGCAACACCGGCCCGAACTGCTCCTCATCCACCAGGCGCTGCCCATCGGTCACATCGGCGACCAGCGTCGGCGGATAGAAAAAGCCCGGGCGGTCCAGACGAGCACCGCCACACAACACCCGCGCCCCCTGGGCACGGGCATCGGCCACCAGTTCCTCAACCAGCTTCAACTGTTCGAGGTTCTGCACCGGGCCAAACGTGACCCCGGGCGCCAGGCCCTCACCCACCACCTGACGCCGGGCGATCAGGGTCAGGGCCTCGGCAAAAGCCTCGTACTGGGATTGGTGGATGTACAAGCGCTTGAGGGCGGCGCAGGTCTGCCCCATGTTCAGGAATGCAGCCTGGAAAATATCTTCGGCGACCGCCTCGACCGAGGTGCCTGGCAGCACGATGGCGGCATCGTTGCCGCCCAGCTCCAGGGTCAGGCGCTTGAGGTTGCCGGCGGCGCCGCGCATCACGCTTTGGCCGGTAGCGGTGGAGCCGGTGAAGACAATTTTCTGGATACCGGCGTGGGCGGTGATCGCACTGCCGAACCCTTGCTCACCGGTCACGCTATTGATCACGCCCCGAGGCACGTGGCGAGCGATGACTTCCACCAGGCGCAGGGTACTCAAGGGGGTCAGGCTCGACGGTTTGCTGATCACGCAGTTACCGGCCCGCAATGCCGGCATGATGTGCCAGACAGCGATCATGAACGGCCAATTCCAAGGCGTGATCGACGCGACCACGCCCAACGGCTTGCGGTGCAGTTCAATACGCTGGGTTGGGGTTTCTTCCACCAACTCCACGGGAATCTGCTGCTCGGCGGCATAACGCGTCCAGGCCACCGCGCCCATCACTTCGGAGAACGCCAATTCCAGTGGTTTGCCCTGTTCCAGGACAATGAGCGGGGCCAAGGCATCGGCTTCCTGTTCGAGATCGGTAGCGATGCTCAGCAGGCTCTGGCGGCGATCTTCATGGGTGCTGTGTCGCCACTCGACAAAGGCCGACTGCGCCGCTTCGACAGCGAGGTCCAGCTGGGCCAGGGAACCGGCCGCGCATCGAGCGAACACCTTACCGGTCGCCGGATTGAGCACATCAAAGTGCCCGTTCTCACCGTCGACCCGAGCCCCATTGATGAGCATTTGATAATCGTGCATAGAACCTTCCTTTCACGCGCTGACGAACCGTCCCGAACGACAGCGGACTTATTTTCTGGGTGGATTGACGTTGTGCCTGACGCCTCAGAGCTTGTGGCTTCCCAGCGCCATGAATCGCTCGGGCGATGCCTTGCGCAATCGAGCGGCGAGGAACACACCGACGATCAGCGCGGCGGGAATCACCGCGCATAGGCCATAGGACAGAAGCTGGCTGGCGCCGGTCAGCACGTCGAAATGAATCACCGCAAGGGCCAGGACCACCAGCAATGCCAGGCACGAAAAGACCGGAAGAATCCGACCGCGCCAGAGCCCCAGCTTCAGCTCCGGGTGTGCACGGAAATAGACAAACACCGCCGCTGAGGTCAGCGCCATGAGCAGGATCACGCACAACGTGGCCAGGTTGGAAAACCAGGCGAACAGCTGAAGGATCGGATCGGCGTCCAGCGCGGCGAAGATCAGCACCACCACCGCCGCGATCAGGCTTTGCAGGACCGAGCCCATGTGCGGACTCTGGTGCACGCGATGGGTGGTGCCCAACCGGCTGTGCAGCAAACCGTCGCGGCCGATGGCATAGAAGTAACGCGCCGCGGCATTGTGGAACGCCAGCAGCCCGGCGTAGATGCTGACCATGAACAGCACGCGGATGATCTGGGTCAGGTGCGGGCCGACAAAATGATCGGACATGCCGTAGATGAACGTCGTCGGATCCTGGAGCGCCTGCAGGGTCGGCACGATCTTGTCGGCCCCGACGCCGATCACCATCGCCCAGACCGACAAGGCATAGAAACCACCGATCAACAGCACCGAGCTGTAGGTGGCAATGGGAATCGTGCGGTGCGGATTCCTCGCCTCCTCGCCGTAGATGGTGGTGGCCTCGAAGCCGATGAACGCCGCGAAGCAGAACAGCAAGCCGATGGACGGCGTGCCGCTGAACACATGGCTGCGCTCGAACGAATCGAGATTGATGCCACTGTCGCCACCGGTCTTGAGAATGGCGAAATCCAGCGTCAGGATTGCCAGGTACTCGGCAATCACCACCACCGACAGCACCCGGGCCGACAGGTCGATCTTGCGATAGCCAAGAATCGCGATGCTCGCCATTGCCAGGAGCGAATAGGTCCACCAAGGCAAGTCCAGGCCAAAGACGCTGGCCATCGTCCCGCTAACCACGCCGCCGAACATGCCATACAACCCGACTTGCAGGATGTTGTAGGCAAACATCGCCAGCACCCCCGCCGCACCGCCGGCCAAGCCACCCAAACCGCGAGCAGTGAATGCATAGAAACCGCCGGCATTGGTCATGTGCCGGGACATGGCGGTGTAGCCCGCCGAGAACGCCAGTAACACCAGCAAGGCCAGGAGCAGCAATGCCGGTGTGCCAGCGCCGTTGCCCAGCATGATACCAATGGGGAAACCGCCGGCGATGACGCTCAAGGGACTCGCCGCCGAAATCACAAAGAAGATGATGAAACCGACACCCAAGGCGCCGCGCTTCAACTCCGTCGAACTGCTGATCGGGAAAGATACGCTCATTTTTTTGACCTTGTTGTATGAGGCAGTTGTTGCTGGATCGCAGACGCCAGCTTCGCCGACGTCCAAAAGCTTATTGTTCTGCTTGCACGCTGGATTCGATGCTAGGCCGTTGCCAAACCCACTCGCTATCCCAAAACGGCAGCATCCGAAGCCGCGCCCCAAAACAGGTCAGCCCCATCAGAGCCAAGGACATTCCTGTGGCGAGGGGATTTAGCGAAACGTCGCACCGCCCCGCTGGGGCGCGAAGCGGCCCTAAATGCAGGCAACCCGGTGTATCAGACAGATTGAGTTGACTGCTTAGGGGGCTGCTGCGCAGCCCAACGGGGATAAATCCCCTCGCCACAGGGGACGTCGTCGCTCTAAGTGCCCCGCATTAGCCCAATGTCGGCGCACAACGGCTGCCGATTCGGGATAACCGGCAGGCGCTTCCTGCCGCAAGATAGCCTCGCCCGTCCTTCAAACAGTGCTGGGCCCAAAACAATAAAAGCCCCTAAGCGCAGGAAACTTCAGCATGTTCTTCGCTCGTCTCTCTATCCAATGGCGAATCACGCTCTTGAGTGGCCTGTGCCTGCTCGCCGTCGTCGGGGCATTGACCGGCGCCTCCCTGTATCAGAACCAGCAAGGCGCGACGCTGCTCAAGCAGCAAAGCAGTCAACTGCTCGGGCGCTCGGCCCTGGAAGGTTTGCAGGCACAGGGCCTGGCCCATGGTCAGCGGGTGGAACGTTTTTTCAGCGAAACGGCGATCTATGGGGAGGGCTTTGCCCAGCAGGTCCTGCAACTGCGCGCCCAGGCGTGGAACGGGCGACTGACGCCAGGGCAACTGCGCCGGGACCTGATCGCCGCGACCCGCCAAGCCCTTCAGAACCGTGAAAAAGTCCTCGGTTTCTACGTGGTGCTGCTGCCCGACGCGCTGGTCGGTGAAGATGCCGCTTTCACTGGCCAACGCGATCTGGCCGGCAATGAAAAAGGTCGCTTTGCCCTGTACTGGTCGCAAAGCCAACCCGGCCATTTGGTGCAAGAGGTGCTCAGCGAAGCCCAGATCAGCGCCAACACCGCACCACCGGGCAGCGAGCCGGAGAATGCCTGGTACGTCTGCCCGCAAACCCAGGGGCGCACCTGCGTGACAGAGCCCTACGCGATCGAGGTCGAAGGCCAGAAGACGTTGATGAGCAGCATCTCCATACCGTTGCTGGACCAGGGCAAAGTCATCGGCGTGGTGGGCATGGACATCAGCCTCGATACCCTCCAGCAACTCGCCGCCAGCCTTGCCAACGACCTGTATCCTGGCCACAGCGAGATCAACATTCTTTCCCCGTCAGGGCAAGTTGCCGGCCATAGCGGCGCGGTTGACGGCACCTCCGTCGACGCTCGACAAGCCGTGCAAACCGTCCCCGACAATCCCCCCTGGCAATTGCAGATACGCGTGCCCGAAGCACTTGTGCAAGCACCGGCCCTGCACATGCAGGCACAGTTGGACGACAAGCATCGCCAGGCCAACTGGTTCAACCTCAGCCTCGGCTTGCTGGCTGCCGGCTTGGGCCTGTTGCTCATCTGGCTCACCGCTTACGGCGTGACCCGGCCGCTGCTGCGGGTGGCGCATATGCTCGATGCGATTGTCGACGGCGACGGCGATCTCACCCAGCGCCTGCCCAACGACCGCCACGATGAATTGGGCCTACTGGCGAAGGGCTTCAATCGCTTTCTCGACAAATTGCAGCCCATCATCCGCGATATCCAGCAAGCCTCCCTGGACACCCGCAACACCGCCGACACGTCGGCACAGGTGGCCCGGGAAGTCAGCGCGGGCATGCACACGCAGTACCGGGAAGTCGAACTGGCGGCAACGGCCTTGCATGAAATGAGCACCAGTGCCCAGGAAGTGGCCCGCCATTCCCACCAGGCGGCCGATGCCGCCACCGTCGCCGAAAGCGCCAGCCGATCGGGGCGTGAACTGTTCGCCAACGCGGTCACCAGCATCGACAGCCTGGACCGGCGCCTGGAGACCACGCTTGAGCAAGTGCAGGCGCTGGCCGGCAACAGTCAACACATCGGCCAGGTGCTGGACGTGATCTGCGCCATTGCCCAGCAGACCAACCTGCTGGCCTTGAATGCCGCCATCGAGGCCGCCAGGGCGGGTGAACAGGGGCGTGGTTTCGCGGTGGTGGCCGACGAAGTGCGGCATCTGGCGAGTAATACGCAGAATTCGGTCGAACAAATACGCTCGGTGATCGAAGCGTTGCAGCAACTGAGTCAGGACGTCGTGCACAGCACCCAGTCGAGCCGCGAGCTGGCCAGGGACAGCGTCGCTCACGTCGACAAGACCCAGGCGGCACTGCAGCGCATCACCGACGCAGTGGAAGTGATCGAACACATGAACCAGCAGATCGCCAGCGCTGCCCTGGAGCAAAGCGCTGTGGTGGAAGACATCAGCCACCGCGTCAGCGACATTCGCGGGATCAGTGAAACCTTGACCAGCCGCATGGAAGAAGCCTCGCAGGCGAGCCACTCGTTGCGTGCGATGGCCAATCATCAACAGCAACTGGTCGGTCACTTTCGGATTTAGGGGCCATTACACAATTTCACAGAGCGCCTACAAAGCTTCACCCCTGTCGTTGGACTCGATCCCTACCATGGGCAGCTCAATAGTGGGGAAGCACCATGTCCAAGATTCCTTTCGTCACACTGGGCCTGTTGGTCGGGGCGCTGCTGCTCAGTGGCTGTGATAGCGCCTCGACCCCGGAAACCTCCACCCCGCTGGCAAGCGTGCGCGTCGAAACCGTCCAGGCCCGGCCACTGTCGATCAGCAACGAGCTGAGCGGCCGGATCGCCGCGCCGCGGGTGGCCGAAGTCCGGGCGCGGGTGGCCGGCGTGGTCTTGCAGCGGGTGTTTCGTGAAGGCCGCGACGTCAAACAGGGCGAGGTGCTGTTTCGCATCGATCCGGCGCCATTCAAGGCCGACCTGGACAGTGCCGAGGCGGCGTTGCGCAAGGCCGAGGCCAACGCGTTCCAGGCCCGTTTGCAGGCACAGCGTTATGCCCAGTTGATCGATGACAAGGCGATCAGTGGCCAGGATTACGACAACGCCCGGGCCAGCGTGCGCCAGACCGCCGCTGACGTCGCGGCCAGCAAGGCCGCGGTGGAACGGGCGAAACTGAACCTCGGGTACGCCACGGTGACCGCGCCGATTTCCGGACGGATCGGTCGCGCCCTGGTGACGGAAGGCGCTTTGGTTGGGCAGAACGAAAGCACGCCGTTGGCATTGATCCAGCAGCTGGACCCGATCCACGCTGACCTCACGCAGTCGACCCGCGAACTCAACGACCTGCGCCGCGCCTTTCGCACAGGGCTTTTGCAAGCGGTCGGCCAGGGCCAGGCCAAGGCCACGTTGATTCAGGACGATGGCAGCCCCTATCCGCTGCCCGGCAAATTGCTGTTCACCGACCTCAGCGTCGACCCGAGCACCGGCCAGATCACCCTGCGCAGCGAATTCCCCAACCCCGACCTGGACTTGCTGCCTGGCAGTTTCATTCGCGTGCGCCTGGAACAGGCGGTCAACAGCCAAGGCATCACCGTGCCGCAGCGGGCGATTTTGCGAGACAGCGCCGGAGTCGCCCAGGTGTTGCTGCTGGATGCCGAGCAGAAGGTCAGCCAGCAACCGGTGCAACTGGGCGCCGCGCAAAACGATCGCTGGGTCGTCACGCAAGGTTTGAAGCCCGGCGACCGCATCGTCATCGAAGGCCTGCAACACGCCCGTCCCGGCGAGCAGGTCCGGGTCGACGATTCCCCACTTCCCCTCGCCCAGGTTCCCGGGCCACAGGCAGGACACTAAGCCATGCCGCAATTCTTCATCGACCGCCCGGTATTCGCCTGGGTCGTCGCGCTGTTCATCCTGTTGGCCGGTATCCTGGCCATTCCGCAACTGCCGGTGGCGCAGTACCCGGTCGTGGCCCCGCCACAAATCGAGATCTACACCGTCTACCCGGGTGCTTCGGCGCAAACCGTGGACGAAAGCGTGGTCAGCCTGATCGAGGAGGAACTCAACGGCACCGACAACCTGCTGTATTTCGAGTCCCAGAGCAGCCTGGGCAGCGCCACCATCACCGCGACCTTCCAACCCGGCACCAACCCGGAACTGGCCCAGGTCGACGTGCAGAACCGCCTCAAGGCCGTGGAGTCGCGCCTGCCGCAAGCGGTGACCCAGCAAGGCTTGCAAGTGGACAAAGTCTCCGCCGGCTTCCTGCTGCTGATCACCCTCACCTCCAGCGACGGCAAGCTCGACGACGTGGCCCTCAGCGACTACCTGGCGCGCAACGTGATGAACGAGATCAAGCGCCTGGACGGTGTCGGCAAGGCCCAGTTGTACGGGGCCGAACGGGCCATGCGGATCTGGATCGACCCGCAGAAACTCGTCGGCTTCAACCTGACCCCGGCCGACGTCAATGCCGCCATCGTGGCGCAGAACGCCCAGGTGTCGGCCGGCAGCCTGGGCGATTTACCGAGCCGCAGCACCCAGGAAATCACCGCGACCATCGTCGTCAAAGGCCAGCTCAACACGCCGCAGGAGTTCGCCGACATTGTGCTCAAGGCCAACCCCGATGGCTCGACGGTGCGCATCGCCGACGTGGCACGGGTGGAAATCGGCAGCCAGGAATACCAGTTTTCCACGCGCCTGAACGGCAAGCCGTCCACTGCCGTGGCGGTACAACTGTCGCCGGGCGCCAACGCCTTGAACACCGCGACCCTCGTGCGCAACAAGATGGACGAGCTATCGCGCTACTTCCCGGCCGGCGTGGAGTACAAGATTCCCTATGACACGTCGCCGTTCGTCAAGGTCTCGATCACCAAGGTGATCTACACCCTCGGCGAGGCGATGTTGCTGGTGTTCGCGGTGATGTTCCTGTTCCTGCAGAACATCCGCTACACCCTGATCCCGACATTGGTGGTGCCGGTGGCGCTGATGGGCACCTTCGCGACGATGCTCGCGCTGGGGTTCTCGATCAACGTGCTGACGATGTTCGGCATGGTGCTGGCCATCGGCATCCTGGTGGACGATGCCATCGTGGTGGTGGAGAACGTCGAGCGGATCATGGCCCAGGAAGGCTTGTCGCCCAAGGAGGCCACGCGCAAGGCCATGGGGCAGATCACCGGGGCGATCATCGGCATCACCCTGGTGCTGGTGGCGGTGTTCATTCCGATGGCCTTTATGCAGGGCTCGGTGGGGGTGATCTACCAGCAGTTCTCGCTGTCGATGGCGACCTCGATCCTGTTCTCGGCGTTTCTCGCCCTGACCTTGACCCCGGCGCTTTGCGCGACCTTGCTCAAACCGGTCGCCAAAGGTGATCACCACGCCAAGACCGGTTTCTTCGGCCTGTTCAATCGTGGTTTCGACCGATTCGGCGAGCGCTATCAAGGTTGGGTGGCCTATGCGGTAAAACGCAGCGGCCGTTATCTGCTGATCTACGGCGTGTTGCTGGTGGGCATGGGCCTGCTGTTCAGTCGCCTGCCCTCCTCGTTCCTGCCGGTGGAAGACCAGGGCTACACCATCACCGACATCCAGCTGCCACCGGGTGCCAGCAAAAACCGGACGGTGCAGGTGGTGGAGCAGATCGAAGCCCACAACGCCGGCGAACCGGGAGTCGGTGACAGCACGATCATTCTCGGTTTCAGCTTTTCCGGCAGCGGGCAGAACGCGGCCCTGGCCTTCACCACCCTCAAGGACTGGTCGCAACGCGGCGTCGATGATTCGGCGGCGTCCATCGCCGACCGCGCCAACCTGGCGCTGAGCCAGATCAAGGACGCCATGGCCTTCTCGGTGCTACCGCCGCCGGTGGACGGCCTGGGCACATCCAGCGGTTTCGAGTTCCGTTTGCAGGACCGTGGTGGCCTCGGCCATGCCACCTTGATGCAGGCCCGCAGCGAATTGCTCGCCGCCGCCGACAAAAGCCCGATACTGATGAATGTGCGTGAAAGCGCCCTGGCGGAGGCGCCGCAGGTGCAATTGGAGGTCGACCGCAAGCAGGCCAATGCCCTGGGCATTTCCTTTGCCGACGTCGGCAGTGTGTTGTCCACGGCAGTGGGTTCGACCTACATCAACGACTTCCCCAACCAGGGGCGCATGCAACGGGTGGTGGTCCAGGCCGAGGGCGACCAGCGCAGCCAGGTCGAAGACTTGCTGAAGATTCATGTGCGCAACAACAGTGGAAAAATGGTCCCGTTGTCAGCCTTCGTCCAGGCCCGCTGGACCCAGGGGCCGGCGCAATTGACCCGCTATAACGGTTATCCGGCGGTGAGCATTTCCGGTGAGTCGGCACCGGGCTACAGCACCGGGCAAGCCATGGCCGAAATCGAACGGCTGGTGGCCCTGGGGCCGACGGGCCTGGGCCAGGAGTGGACGGGGTTGTCCTTGCAGGAACGCTTGTCCGGCAGCCAGGCACCCATCCTGTTGGGCCTGTCGCTGCTGGTGGTGTTCCTGTGCCTGGCGGCGCTGTACGAGAGCTGGTCGATCCCGACCTCGGTGTTGCTGGTGGTGCCGTTGGGTGTGCTCGGCGCGGTATTGGCCGTGTCGTTGCGCGGCATGCCTAACGACGTGTTCTTCAAGATCGGGCTGATCACCATCATCGGCCTGTCGGCGAAAAACGCGATCCTGATCATCGAGTTCGCCAAGAGCCTGTACGACGAAGGCCACGACCTGATCGACGCCACGCTCCAGGCGGCACGCCTGCGCCTGCGGCCGATCATCATGACCTCGCTGGCCTTCATCCTTGGGGTGGTACCGCTGGCGATTGCCACGGGCGCCAGTTCGGCGAGCCAGCAGGCCATCGGTACCGGAGTGATCGGCGGGATGATCACCGCGACGCTGGCGGTGGTGTTTGTGCCGGTGTTTTTTGTGGTGGTGATGAAGCGTGTCAGGCGTGTTGATCCCAAGGGATGATGCAAACTGACCCACCGCTATCGCGAGCAGGCTCGCTCCCACAGTGGATCTTCAGCGGGCACAATATCCGCGTACATCCGCAATCCTCTGTGGGAGCGGGCTTGCTCGCGAAGAGGCCAGCACATTCAACATCTTCATTAACTGTGACGCCGCCTTCGCGAGCAAGCCCGCTCCCACAGGGGCCTGCGAGGCACATGAATTTTGTGCCTGTCGAAGATCCACTGTGGGAGCGAGCCTGCTCGCGATGACGGCAACGAGCCCGATGATCAGTCCGCCTGCACCGTGACCTGGCGCTGTTCGCCCAAGCCCTGGATTCCCAGGCGCATGGTCTGGCCCGGGCGCAGGAACACCGGGGTGGGCTTGATGCCCAGGCCGACGCCGGGCGGCGTGCCGGTGGAGATCACATCCCCCGGTTGCAGGCTCATGCACCGGCTCAGGTAGGCAATCAGTTGCGGCACGCTGAAGATCAGCGTTCGGGTATTGCCATTCTGATAGCGGTGTCCGTCGACCTCCAGCCACAGGTCCAGCGTATGCGGGTCGGCAATGTCGTCCCGGGTCACCAGCCACGGCCCGAGGGGGCCGAAGGTGTCGAAGCCCTTGCCCTTGTCCCAGGTGCCGCCGCGCTCCAGTTGCCACTCGCGCTCGGACACATCGTTGATGACGCAGTAGCCGGCGACATGCTCCATGGCATTGGCTTCGTCGATGTAGCGCCCGCCTTTACCGATGACCACGCCCAGCTCGACTTCCCAGTCGGTCTTGAGCGAGCCGCGCGGGATCTGGATGTCGTCGTTCGGCCCACAAATGGCACTGGTCCATTTGTTGAAGATGATCGGCTCCTTGGGCACCTCCATATTCGACTCGGCCGCATGGTCGGCGTAGTTCAAGCCAATGCAGATGAATTTGCCGACCTGGCCGACGCAGGCACCGATGCGCGGCTGGCCGGCCACGATCGGCAGGCTGCGCGGGTCGAGGGCGGCGAGCGCTGCCAGGCTGTCCGGGCCAAGGACCTGCCCGGCGATGTCCGGCACATGGCCCGAGAGGTCGCGGATCTGATTGTCGGCATCCAACAGCCCGGGTTTTTCCGAACCTTTTTCGCCGTAGCGCAATAGTTTCATGTCGTGCTCCTGCTCAAGTGAAGACCGGGGTTCAGATGCTCATGCCACCGTCGATGATGTGGATGGCACCCGTGGTGTAGGCGGACGCATCGCTGCCCAGGTACAACGCCAACTGCGCGATCTCTTCAGTGTGGCCGATGCGGCCCATGGGCTGGCGGTCGAGAAATTGCCGGTAGACCTGCGCCTCATCGACGCCCTGCTGCGTGGCCTGATCGGCGATGCGCTGGCGCAACGAGGGTGAATCCACGGTGCCTGGGCAGATCGCGTTGCAGCGGATGCCCTGGCTGACGAAGTCGATGGCGACGGCCTTGGTCAGGCCCACGACTGCAGCCTTGCTGGTGGCATAGGCGAAGCGATTGGGCACGCCCTTGACGCTGGAGGCCACCGACGACATGTTGATGATCGAACCGCCGCCACGGCCCAGCATGCCCGGCAGGAACACATGGATCATCCGGTACATGGCCGTGACATTGAGGTCCATCGAACGTGCCCAGGCGGCTTCGTCGCAGTCGAGGATGTTGCCGCTGTGCACAAAGCCTGCGCAGTTGAACAACACGTCGAGCCCACCGATGCGTTCGCAGGCGGCGCTGATGGCAGCGGGCGACGTGACATCCAAGGGCATGGCGGTAATCCCTTCGATCCCCGCCAATGCCTGGATATCGATGTCAGTGGCGAACACCTCGGCACCGGCTCGGGCGAAGGCAATGGCGCTGGCCAAGCCAATGCCCTGCCCTGCTGCCGTCACCAGTACGCGCTTGTTTTGTAGGTTCATGCGGTCTCCAGTTGGGCTGCCGTGGTGGCGTGCTTGGGTGTCCTGCCGAGCATCGAGGCGGGAATGGCCAGGATCAGTCCACCGCTGACCAAAAGACACAAGGCCAGTACATAGGTGCCATTGTTGATGTTGCCCGTGAGGGTTTCGGCCACGGCGGTGATCATCGAACCGGTGAAGCCCGACAGGTTGCCGATGGCGTTGATCATGCCAATGCCGGCCGCAGCGGCGACGCCCGACAGTACGGTGCCCGGCAGGGTCCAGAAAATCGGCATCAGGCTGAGGATCCCCGAGGCGGCGACGCTGAGAAAGAGCACCGACAGCACCAGGTTGTCAGCGAAGAAAGCACTGAGGATCAGGCCGACACCGCCAATGAAGGCTGGGATCGCCGCATGCAGGCGCCGCTCGCCGGTGCGGTTGGAGTGCCGCGCGTTGAGCAGCATCGCCACCATCGCCACCGAGTAGGGGATGGCGGTCAGCAAACCGATGTGCAGGCTGTTGGTGATGCCGGTGCTCTTGATGATCGACGGCATCCAGAACGCCAGGCCATAGAAGCCGGTGTTGAAGGTCAGCAGGATCAACACCAGCAACCACACCCGAGGATTGAAGAACACTTCACTCAAGCGCGTGGCCTTGCCCTGGTTGTCGGTTTGCAGGTTGGCCTTGAGCAGGGCTTTTTCCGCGACAGACAGCCATTTGGCTTTGTCGATGTTGTCGGCCAGGCAGACGATCACCACGAACGCCATGATGATCGAAGGAATGCCTTCGATGAGCAACATCCATTGCCAGCCAGACAGGCCATGCACCCCTTGCATGCTGTTCATCAGCCAGCCGGAGAGTATCCCACCCAGGGTCAGGCTGACCGGCAACGCCAGCAGGAACCCGGACATCACCCGGCTCTGCCGGTGGGTCGGGAACCAGTAGTTGAGGTACAGGATCACGCCGGGGAAAAAGCCCGCTTCACAGATGCCCAACAGAAAGCGCAGCACGTAGAACATGGTGCTCGATTCGACGTGGAACAAGCCTGCCAGCGGCACGGTGTAGGCCACGGCCATGGAAATCACCGCCCAACTGAGCATGATCCGGGCGATCCAGAACCGCGCGCCAAAGCGATGCAGCAACAGGTTGCTGGGGACTTCGAAGAGGAAATAGCCCCAGAAAAACATACTGGCGCCCAAGGCATACACGGTGTTGCTGAATTGCAGCTCGTTAAGCATGTCGAGCTTGGCGAACCCTATGTTCACTCGATCGAGGTACGCCGCCATGTAGCACAACAGCAACACGGGCAGGATCCGCCAGATCACCTTGCGGTAGGTCCGGTCTTCGAAATCCAGTTCGCAGGCGGGAGCCTGCGTGGGCAACTGCTCGGAGATGGTTTGCATGAGGTAACCCCTGATTGTTTTTATTGGGTCACGTCGAATGAGCGAATCATCCGGCGATTGAACGAGGACTCTACTGTCGGGGAGCGATTCTTTCCCAATGGCATTTTTGGATTAGTTGATAACGAGGCGTTATCAACTAATCCTCAAGTCCATGGAACCTGTAGCGAGTCATCTGTGGGAGCAAGGCTTGCCCGCGATGAAGACGACGCGGTTTGAGGGAAAACGCGGCGCCTGCATCGCGGGCAAGCCTTGCTCCCACAGACTTATCTTGCCCTTAAGCAGGCTGCATGGCGGCCAGGCGGGCGTTGTCCTTGAGGATCTCGGCGAACTCCAGCGCCGGGCCCACCAACGGCTCATCCTTGCGCGTGAGAATGCCGTAGTCCTGCGGCACCAGGTGCAACGGGGTATCGAGAGTCTTGAGCTGGCCGCTTTCGAGCAGCGGATCGACCATCGCATTGGGCAGCATGCCGATCATGGGCCCGCGTTGCAGCACCTGGAGGAAGGTCTGCATGGAAATGGTGTCGATGGTGTTGCGCGGCATTCCCACCCCGGCCTCGGCGAAGGCCAGCTCCATGCGTGCGCGAATCGGCGTGCCGACCGGATAGAGAATCCACGGCAAGTCCACCAACTGCTGCAAGGAGACCGGGCCCGCGCCGGCCAACGGATGGTGACAGTTGACCACGATGCAGAACGGTTCTGGGGCCAACGGTTGGAAGTCATAGCGCTGCTGCTGGCTTTGATCGGTAAAACGGGCCACCGCCAGGTCAAGCGTCTTCTCTTCAAGCATCTCCATCAGGTGGTTACTGGTCTGCTCCACCACTTCAATCGACAGCAACGGCCAGCGCTGCTTGATCTGCAGGATCGCCTCGGGCAAAGCCACCGCAGTGGCGGCAAAGATCCCGCCGACCTTGAGAAAACCGTGCCCCCCCTCGCGCAAGCTGCTGATCTGTTCGACGAACGAGCGCGCATCATTCAAGGCAATCTGCGCATACCGCAGTACGTGTTCGCCCAAAGCCGTAGGCGGCATGCTCCGAGGCAACCGCTCGAACAAGGCAAAGCCGAGCAGGCTTTCGATTTCCTTGAGCATCTTGCTGATGGCCGGCTGGCTGAGGTTCATCTGCTGCGCCGCCAGGTGCATGTTGCGGGTGCGCCCCAACGTGTCGATCAGCAGCAAGTGGCGGAATTTGAGCCAGCCACAGAAGCTGGAGAAGGACAGATCTGACATGGCGATTCCTCAGGCCGGCGATAACCCAACGTTATCAAATACTGAATATATCTCATTGGAGTTTATCGAGCGGCCACCCTAGCGTGAAGGCTTTACGAACAGGAAGACTTGCCATGTCGCTACTGCTTACTCCCGAGAACACCCTGCCCGTCGATGGCGTGGCCGGAACCCTGATTGGTCGTGCCTGGGTGCCAGGCCGAATCGCCGGGCCTTCGCCCATTGCGTTGCGCAGCGACGGTGTGTTCGATCTCTCGGATCGTTTTGCGACATTGAGCGATCTGCTGGAAACAGAATCGCCGCTGGCCGCCGTGCGACAGACGCCCGGTACCTTCATCGCCAGTGTCGAAGCCCTGCTGGCCAACACCGGCCCTGATGCCGACCCGAGCAAGCCGTCGCTGTTGCCGCCACTGGACTTGCAAGTGATCAAGGCCGCCGGCGTGACCTTCGCCGCCAGCATGATCGAGCGTGTGATCGAGGAACAGGCCGGCGGCGACGCGGCGAAGGCCGAAGCCGTGCGCGCCACGGTGCACAGCGTGATCGGCGACAACCTGCGCACGATCGTGCCGGGCTCCGAGCAAGCCATGCGCCTGAAGGCCCTGCTCATCGAACAGGGCATGTGGTCGCAGTACCTGGAGGTCGGCATCGGCCCGGATGCGGAAATCTTCACCAAGGCACCGGTCCTGGCCGCCGTGGGCAGCGGCAGCCGCATCGGCATTCATCCGATATCGCAATGGAACAACCCGGAACCGGAAGTGGTGCTGGCGGTGAACAGCCGGGGCCAGATCCACGGCGCCAGCCTGGGCAACGACGTCAACCTGCGGGACATCGAAGGCCGCAGTGCGCTGTTGCTGAGCAAGGCCAAGGACAACAACGCTTCCTGCGCCATCGGGCCGTTCATTCGCCTGTTTGACGAACACTTCAGCCTGGATGACGTCCGCTCCTGCGTGGTCGATCTTAAGGTACAGGGCGAAGACGGCTACCGCCTGCAGGGTTCGAGTTCCATGAGCCAGATCAGCCGTGACCCGCAGGACCTGGCGGGCCAGACGCTCAACGCCAATCACCAATACCCGGACGGGTTTGTGCTGTTTCTCGGTACCCTGTTCGCCCCCACCGAAGACCGTGATCATGCCGGCAGCGGTTTCACCCACAAACGCGGTGACGTGGTCAGCATCAGCAGCCCGTTGCTCGGCAGCCTGCATAACCAGGTGACCCACAGCTGCGATGCCGCGCCCTGGACCTTTGGTGTCAGCGCCTTGCTGCGTAACCTCGCCGCCCGAGGACTGCTGGAGCGCTAAAACGCCACGACCGTGACCGATTCATCCAATTACAAGAGAGAAATGAATCATGAGTGACACGTCAAAACGCCGCCTGCGCAGCGAGCAATGGTTCAATGACCCGGCCCACGCGGACATGACCGCCCTGTACGTCGAACGCTACATGAACTACGGGATGACTCGCGAAGAGCTGCAATCGGGACGCCCGATCATCGGCATCGCCCAGACCGGCAGCGACCTGACCCCCTGTAACCGCCATCACCTGGAACTGGCCCAACGGGTCAAGGCCGGCATCCGTGATGCCGGTGGCATCCCCATGGAATTCCCGGTGCACCCGATCGCCGAACAGTCGCGCCGCCCCACCGCCGCGCTGGACCGCAACCTGGCCTACCTGGGGCTGGTGGAGATTCTTCATGGCTATCCATTGGATGGCGTGGTGCTCACCACCGGCTGCGACAAGACCACCCCGGCCTGCCTGATGGCGGCGGCAACCACCGACCTGCCGGCCATTGTCCTGTCCGGCGGGCCGATGCTCGACGGTCACCACAAGGGCGAACTGATCGGCTCCGGCACCGTGCTCTGGCATGCGCGCAACCTGATGGCCGCCGGCGAGATCGACTACGAAGGCTTCATGGAAATGACCACCGCGGCATCGCCGTCGGTGGGGCACTGCAACACCATGGGCACCGCCTTGTCGATGAACGCCCTGGCCGAAGCCCTGGGCATGTCGTTGCCCGGTTGCGCGAGCATCCCGGCGCCCTATCGCGAGCGCGGGCAAATGGCCTACGCCACCGGCAAGCGCATCTGCGAACTGGTGCTGCAAGACATACGCCCGTCGCAGATCATGACCCGCCAGGCCTTCGAGAACGCCATCGCCGTCGCCTCGGCACTCGGCGCTTCGAGCAACTGCCCACCGCACCTGATCGCCATCGCCCGACACATGGGCGTCGAGTTGAGCCTGGACGACTGGCAACGGATTGGCGAAGACGTGCCGCTGCTGGTCAATTGCATGCCGGCAGGCAAGTACCTGGGTGAAGGCTTCCATCGGGCCGGCGGCGTGCCAGCGGTCATGCACGAACTGCAAAAAGCCGGACGCCTGCACGAAGACTGCGCCACGGTCAGCGGCAGGACCGTCGGCGAAATCGTCAGCAACAGCCTGACCAGCAACGCCGATGTGATCTATCCCTTCGATACCCCACTCAAGCACCGCGCCGGCTTTATCGTGCTCAGCGGCAATTTCTTCGACAGCGCGATCATGAAGATGTCGGTGGTGGGCGAGGCGTTTCGCAAGACCTACCTGTCCGAGCCCGGCGCCGAGAACAGCTTTGAAACCCGGGCCATCGTGTTCGAAGGGCCGGAGGATTACCACGCCCGCATCGACGACCCGGCGCTGGACATCGACGAGCGCTGCATCCTGGTCATTCGCGGTGTCGGCACCGTGGGCTACCCCGGCAGTGCCGAAGTGGTGAACATGGCCCCGCCGGCGGCACTGATCAAGCAAGGCATCGACTCCCTGCCCTGCCTCGGCGACGGCCGCCAGAGCGGCACCTCGGCGAGCCCATCGATCCTCAACATGTCCCCGGAAGCGGCCGTGGGCGGCGGCCTGGCGTTGCTGAAAACCAACGACCGGCTGAAAGTGGACCTGAACACACGCACCGTGAACCTGCTGATCGACGATGAAGAGATGGCCCGGCGCCGACTCGCATGGACGCCGAACATCCCGCCTTCGCAAACGCCCTGGCAGGAGTTGTACCGGCAACTGGTGGGGCAACTGTCCACCGGGGGCTGCCTGGAGCCGGCGACGTTGCATCTGCGCGTGATCGCTCGTAGTGGTGAGCCGCGTCATTCGCACTGAGTCCAGACGGCCGATTGTTCACGTACGTTGAATGCTGATGCCAACCCAGAGGGATTTATTCCAAGGGCGTAAAGGAGAAAGATGCGCGCCAGGGGCCTTCGCCCTGCCGCATCTTTCTCACACCCACGGAGCAAACCTATGCCATTTGCCAACTACAAATTCCCCGAAGGGATCCTGGACCACGCTCGCAAAGAAGAGATCATCCATCGCACCACAGAAATGTTCGTCGAGTACTTCGGCGAGGGAGTCCGTCCGTTCACCATGGTGCTGGTCGAAGAGGTGGCAGACGGCGGATGGGGGCGCGCGGATGAAACGCTGACGCTGGCGAAGATGGGGCTGCCTGCCAAAGGACAATAGCGCCTTCGGAGTATTCAAAAAACCTATCGACGTCACGTATCAGCGCTTCAAGCAACCCTGCCAAGGATTCCCCATGACAACTCAAGACCTATCATCGCTGCGCGGCGCGGTGGCCACGGTGACTGCACGAGTCGCCCGCCTCGAACCTTGCCTGTACGCCTTGCTGCGGATCGTCTTCGCCGTGGTCCTGTTTACCCACGGTTTGCCGAAGGTTCTGCGCACCGCCCACGGTTCGATGGCGGATCCAATGACCGCGTCGATCAACCTCATCCAGAACGTGATGGGACTGCCTTTCGCTGCACAACTTGCCTTCCTGGTCATGCTCCTGGAGACGGTCGGTGCGCTCATGCTGGTGATGGGGCTTGGCACGCGACTCGTCGCCCTGCTGATCGCCTTAGAGATGGTTGCCATCAGCTACGCGCTGGGACCGACATGGCCTTGGATAGATCGAGGCATCGAGTTTCCGGTGCTGATGGGTTTTCTTGCGCTCTACATCGTCGCGCGCGGCGGCGGCGCCTACTCAATGGACGCGCGCCAACGGTAGCCCCCATAACCATCGACCCCGCGTCAGTTTGCAGCGTCGTGCGCAGTCGCGGCCACTGCCTGGAGCCCACCAAGGGCATAGCTCATCATGTGGTCGATCAAACCTTGCGGCTCGAGATTCAAGCCTTGCAGTACATGCTGCTTTAACGGCTGATGGGCGATAAGCAAAAAAAGACAGGGGGCGAAGACGCTGATGGCGCTGCGCAAGGTTGTCGGGTGATCTGCTGGCAAGTTCATGATTTGCCCCAGCAAGCCACGCAGTATGTGCGCCTTGGGAAACGACTGCTCCTTGAGTACCACCTCAAACTCGGGAGAAGGCGAAAGCACTTCGCGCGTGAGCACTTTCAGCGCCCAACCATCCGGATGGTCGTGCAGGCGCTCGACCAACACGGTGATGAGGGCACGTAATTTGTCTTGCGGCGACCCTGGCCGCTCGTTAAGCGAAACCAGCGTTTCCATGCGCACCAACCGAGCGTGGGCTTCGAGCAATACCGCGCGGTACAGGCCCTCTTTGTTTACGAAGTGATAATTCACCGCCGCGCTGTTGGCTTGCGAACGTTCGCAAATCTGCTTGCTGGTGGTGTTGGCCAACCCTTGTTCGGCAAACAACTCACCCGCCTTTTCCAGAATCTGCAACCGCGTTGCCTGCCCATCGAGTCGCGAAGCACGAGGCAGGGAAGGCTTGCCAATGGCATTGTCCATGAGCTCATCTCTTTATAGTTCTAATTCAAATTTGACTTTTTATTTTGGCCTACCTATTTTGGTCCCGTCATTGTCCCTTTACAACACCGCGCGAGGACTTCGCAGCCGATGCTGCGGGCTTTTCACGCACTACCAAGGAAATACCGTCATGGAAGCGCGCGTAATGACACCTTTCACCTACTTCTCATTGCCAATGCAGAAGCAGTTCCTGGCCAATCAGCGGGCCATCCAAGGCAAACCCTACGCCGACTTTTTCCGCTCGAAGATCAGCGTGCCGCTCAGTGCCGTCGAAAAAATACAGCAAGGCCCCATGGCCTTGGCTGACACCTTGACGCCCAGCGTTGAAGACCTTAACCGCATGCTCGCCGCTGATTTCATTAGCGAAGAGGCCGGATACGCCCTGCTGCCAGGGCCGATGGCCTACGTGCAAAGTCGCAAGTTTTTCCCCAACTGCACAGCTGAAATGCTCAAGTGGTGGTTCATGTGGCATCCGCTGGAGGCTGAACGCTACACCCTGTGGTTTCCTTATGCCCATGTGGAAAACCCCTGCGTTCATCACGAGCGCCTCCTCGACGATACCCTGAGCTTCGAGGAGCGTTTGTACGGCAATACCTTTTGCGCCTCTGAGTACGTCGGTGACCGTCTCATGCACCTGCATATTGATTTCAGGGCCCCCTGCGAGCTGGGCTTCTGTCCGGATCTGTACCGCGAATCCAAAATAGACGGCAGCGTCAGCGCCTTGATGAGCCTGGCCCACGAACCGCAAGTGCCGGTGTCGCTGATGGCGCACTTGTTCAAGGAGTGTCCGGAGGGTTTGTACCTGACGAGCCGCTACTGGGTCGGCAGCCACCCTGCCATGCAGCGTTTTCCAGGCGCCGAGCGAGCCGCTCGGCTACTGGAAGAAAACGGCCTGGGCGAAGTGGAGCTGGAAACCCTGGCTTATGAATTTGCGGTGCATGACTTGTGTGAGTTCAACCACCTGGCCAGCATCCTGCCGAGCCTTCATGCACGATTCAGCGGCACGAAATAAGCGCAACCCCTCCCGATAATCAGGCTTCGGCGGCGTCTTGAACCGCCGTCGAAGTCGAGCGCATTGCCCCGTTCAGCAGCAGTGTCGTGAACTCATTGATATCTGCTTCCACCTCCAACTGCTCAGTCAAAAGCCGGTACCAGCAAAACCCAAAGATCATGTCCAGGAGCAATTCACGCGACGTGTCCTTGGGCAACTCGCCCTGCTGAATAGCATTTTCCACCAGCTTGCGAGGCAACTCCCTACGTCGCTCCATGAATTCATCTTTCAGTTTGGGCAGCGTGCAGGGATCGAGTTGCGCCTCAGCGATGACACACCGAAAAGCCTCCCCGCAAATTGTTTCTCGCCAGACCTTCCAGAGATTGAGCAGCAAGAAATTGAGGTTCTCCTTGAAAGAGCCTTTATCAGGCTCTTTGCGAATCTGCTCGCTTTCACTCTCGTAGACCTCGGCGATCAAGGCTGCCTTGTTACCCCACCACCGGTAGATTGTCGGTTTGCTCGCGCCAGCGCGACGGGCCACCGCCTCGATGCTCAGCCCCGAGTAACCGCACTCCTTGAGGGTTTCTATGGCAGAAATGATGATCGCTTTGTGCGTGTGAGGGCTCCTCAATGAGCCAATGGAGCTCCGAGATGGTTTACGGGCCATAAATCAAAATCTCCAATATGGCGCTTGACAAAAGAGACTCAGGGTATAGGATTCTCTCGAAAAGCAATGAAACGGATCGTTTCGTTTTGTATGTTTATTTGATCTCAGCTTCTGCTTAGCAGGGGGTCTCTTGAGCGCTTATTACCTCTATATAGGGAGATACGAGAAGGAAAGTCATAAATTTTTAACGCTACCTTAACGATACGGTACGTTTCGTATCATACATAATGATTGTACGAAAACAAGCCTATTGTTCATAGGTTGACCGGTAGGTTCTGTCGCTTGGACCTGCCGATTTATGAGGCATGGGACCGCCATTTATCACTTTGCGAGCACCAATAGATAGTTTCTAAATATTTCATGCACCTGTCACGGCGTTCTGCCAGCAGGTGAAAGAACGGAATCTGGAGGAAGTACACATGAATAAAGTAGGAATTGTGAGCTATGGCGCGGGCATCCCGGTCTGCCGGCTCAAGGTGGACGACGTGATCCAGGTGTGGAAAAACACCGATTTGAGCTTGGTAAAGGGTCAATTGGGCATCCTTGAAAGGGCTGTGCTGCAACCTGATGAAGACGTCATCACCTTGGGCGTGCTAGCCGCGCAACGCGCGTTGGACAAAGCGCCGCCTTGTTCCCTTGAAGCGCTTTATCTTGGCACCTGCACCAATCCTTATGACTCCCGGGCCTCGGCGGCGATCATCCTGGAAATGCTCGGCTGCGGCTACGACGCCTTCTGTGCAGACGTGCAGTTTGCCGGCAAATCAGGCACCAGCGCCCTTCAGATCGCATACGCCTTGGTAGCATCGGGCATGGTGGGCAACGCGTTGGCGGTGGGCGCCGATACGATCAACCGCAACACCGCCCCCGGTGATTTGACAGAGTCCTACGCCGGAGCGGGCGCCGCGGCCCTGCTGTTGGGTACAGAAAATGTGATCGCGTACTTTGACGCAAGTTTTTCCTGCGCGGCGGATGTCGCTGACAACATCAGGCCTCAAGGGGACCGCTATATCCGGTCGGGAATGGGACTGGGCTCGGACAAGAACAGCATCGGCCTTGAAGACCAGACTCGCCGTGCTGCCTCGGGATTGATGGCCAAGATCCATGCGCAGGCTGCTGATTTCGATTATGTCGTCTTCCAGCAAAACCTGGTCTCAACCCCCTACTCTCTCGGCAAGCACCTGGGCTTCACGACGGCGCAAATCGAACCTGGCATCTATGCCCAGAATGTCGGTGATGCCGGGGCAGCAAGCCCTTTGCTGGGTTTGGTCAACGTCCTCGATCAAGCGCGTCCCGGTGAAAGAATCCTGGTGGTTTCCTATGGGTTTGGTGCGGGCAGCGATGCCATTGCCTTGACCGTCACCGATGCCATCGAAGCCTATCAAAAGACCAACGTTCCGCTGCGCACGCTGCTGGAGGATAAGTACTACGTGGATTACGGGACGTCGATCAAGTACGAGTTCAAATACTTGCGGCCCGACTATGCCCTGACGGCCTATCTCTGATTCCAATCCATCCAGCAAGGAGCACTTTTTTATGAGCGCACGACGCGTTGCTATCGTTTCGGCTGCCTATACCCCTAAACCGGGCAGTTCCAGAGTTCGTCAGACCTTCAAGGAGATGATCGTCGAGTCCGCCTACCAAGCACTCAACGCCATCAAGATGCATCCCCGCGAACTCCAGGCAGTTGCCTATGGCTACCACGGTGAAGGCATTTCTGAGTACGGAGGCCTGGGCCCGACCATTTCCGATGCCCTGGGTATCAGCCCTGCCCCCACGTTCATGAGTACTGCCAACTGCACCAGCAGCTCGGTGTCTTTCCAGATGGCCCACCAAATGGTCGCCTCAGGTGAATACGACATCGTTCTGTGCGGCGGCTTTGAAAAAATGACCGACCACATCAACTACGCCGAGTACATCGGCTCCAGCACTGAATGTGAATACGATTATTTTCTCGGCATCTCACACACAGACGCCTTCGCCCTGGCGACCGCCGAGTATTTTGAAAAGTTCGGTTATGCAGGACGCGAAGCGGATGTATTGGCGACGTTTGGGCGGCAGATGCGTATCTATGCCCACAACACCCCCATGGCTACCCGCTATGGCGTGCCGATTCCGTCCCTCGAAGCACTCAAGAGTAGCGAAGCCTGTGGCTCGATGTTGGCCTGGGGTGAAGCCAGCGGTTGCGCCATCCTGGTGGCCGAACACCTTGCGCACCGTTACACGACCCAACCGGTATTTATCCGTGGCTGTGCCTACACCGGCGTATCGCACTATTTCGGCACGCGCTATCACAACCCGACGCTGCAATTTCCGGGGCTGCCAAAAGATGTAGGCATGGCGGTTTCCGCCAACTCGATAGCCTGCGCCGAAATCGCCTACAAAAAAGCCGGTATCACTGCAAAGGATATCGATGTGGCGCAAGTCTACGACTTGCTGGGCGCCGGGCTGATTCAAATGGAGTCCATGGGCGTATGTGGTCCAGGCCAGGCAGGCGACTTCGTATTGGAAGGCGGCATAGCCCTTGATGGGCAACTTCCCCTGAACACTGACGGCGGCAACATCGGGCGCGGCCACGCCTCCGGTTGCGATGGGATTTTGCACATTACTGAGTTGTTCCGACAGCTTCGCGGCGAGTCCAACAACCAAGTCAAAGGCGCCCGTATTGGCGTCTCGCAAAACCTGGGCGGTTACGCCGCGCACAACAGTGTCATTGTGCTTTCCAACGATTAAGGAGCCGACCATGTCCCTTTACCCTGAACAAATTCACCGCATGACCACTGCCAGCATGTTGCGCGAATGGCGCGAGCACGGCGGCAAATACCGTCTCGAAGGCAGCCGTTGCCAGGATTGCGACGAGATCTTCTTCCCCCGGCGCACAGTGTGTGGCGCGTGCAATTCGTTGAATGTGGAACCGTATCGCTGCGCACGCACCGGCACGATCCAAGTCAGCGCTCATGCCGAGAATCCGATACTGGCGGCCATGGGCTATGGCGAAACCGTGCCCCGTTTCATGGCGATGGTGCGCCTGGATGATGGCCTGGTGATTGCCTCGGAAATCGTTGATGTCATCGATCCCCGGCAAGTCGTCAGCGGTGCGCCCGTGCGCATGGTTATTCGCAAACATGTCCGGGAAAGCAACTTGGCCTGGCAATATGCCTATAAGTTTGTCTTGGTGAAATAACCAACAAGGCGTCCGCTACACCCCGCTCTTTCGATAACAACAGTCAAGTTTTTGGCCTCCCAGCCCGCTGCTTTGATTCTGTCTTTCAGAGTCCTGCTTTGCAGTCATTGCCTTAAATGTGCTTCTAACTTTATTGGCTTCTAGCCGAGGACTTGTCATGTCTACTCTTTGCAAACCCAGTCTGTTGTTTCCGCAATACAAGATCACCCAGCAACAAATGATCGAGCATCTGGAGCAGTTGCATGATGATCATCCACGAATGGCACTTGCCAAACGAATGATTCAAAACACACAGGTAAACGAACGGCACTTGGTCCTGCCTATCGATGAACTGGCGGTGCATACCGGCTTTACCCATCGCAGCATCGTTTATGAGCGCGAAGCCCGCCGCATGTCGTCCATCGCGGCGCGCCAAGCCATTGAGAATGCCGGGCTGACCACCGACGACATTCGCATGGTCGCGGTGACATCGTGCACGGGTTTCATGATGCCTTCGCTGACGGCCCACCTGATCAATGACCTGGGCCTGCGAACGTCGACCGTACAACTGCCCATCGCTCAATTGGGCTGCGTGGCAGGTGCTGCGGCGATCAATCGAGCCAATGATTTTGCCAGCCGGGCGCCGGACAACCATGTCCTCATCGTCTCCCTGGAGTTCTCATCGCTCTGCTATCAACCCCAGGACACCAAGTTGCACGCGTTCATATCGGCGGCGTTATTCGGCGATGCCGTATCGGCCTGCGTCATGCGCGCCGATGACAAGGCGCCTGGTTTCAAGATCGCCAAGACCGGGTCTTACTTCCTGCCTGATAGCGAGCACTACATCAAATACGACGTTAAGGACAGTGGCTTTCACTTTACCTTGGACAAAGCCGTCATGAACTCCATTAAAGATGTCGCACCGATGATGGAGGAATTGAACTACGAGACCTTCAATCAACATTGCGCCCAAAATGACTTTTTCATCTTCCATACCGGCGGACGGAAAATTCTTGATGAACTGGTCCTGCAACTGGACCTGCATCCCGGTCGGGTCGCGCAGTCTCGCGACAGCTTGAGCGAAGCCGGGAACATCGCCAGCGTGGTGGTCTTCGATGTGCTCAAGCGCCAGTTTGACAGCGGGCTTGTCGATGGCGCGACGGGCATGCTGGCGGCCTTCGGCCCCGGTTTCACCGCGGAAATGGCCGTGGGCAAGTGGGTCGCCTGACAGCCCCGTAAAACACCGGCACCCAGCCAGGGGCACACCTGCCCCTGGTTACAGGCGTATCGATCGCAGACGTTCACCTCGTTCGAGAGGGCTTCGAAAGCACTAGGGAAAGAAGGGGAAGGAACATGGAGATGAAATATCTGGTCACTCGACCTTGGGGCGGCTATGAAAGACGCATGATCACGCTTCTGTCGCTGAGCTTCGGGCTGGTAGGACTGGACAGGTTCATTATCATGCCGCTGTTCCCGGTGATCATGCGTGACTTGGCCCTGGACTATCAGGACTTGAGCATGTTGTCGGCCATCCTGGCATTTGCATGGGGAGGCTCTGCCCTGTTCATGGGTGCCGCCATCAGGGTACTGGGCCCCAAGAAGTTGCTGGTGCTGTCGATCACCCTGCTATCGCTCCTGGCCGGTGCGTCTGCATTGATCACCAGCCTGGTGGGCCTGGTGCTCTTGCGCGCCTTGATGGGCGTCTGCGAAGGCGCCTTCACTCCGGTCAGTATCATTGTCACCGATGAAGTCTCGCAGCCTTCCCGGCGCGGACTCAATCTAGGGATTCAACAGGCCTTGTTCCCCATCATCGGCCTGTGCCTCGGACCGCTGCTGGCGGGCGTCTTGCTGGAAATATTCGGATCCTGGCGCGCCGTGTTCGCCATCATTTCGTTACCCGGCCTGTTAGTGGCCTGGTACCTCTATAGAACCTACCAACCGACCCAGGCGCCCAGCGCGGTGTCGATTGCACGCACCTCCAAAAGTCAGTGGAGGACGGCCCTGTCCAGCGGGAATGTGCGGCTCAATATTGCCTTGATGCTTTGCATACTGACGTGCCAGTTCGTTCTGTGTGCCCTGCTCCCCAGCTACCTGACAGACATTCTGCACCTGAGCAATTTCTCCATGGCCATGATCATTTCTGCAATTGGCCTGGGTGGTTTTTTTGGCCAGTTGGTCATTCCCGGCTTGTCCGACCAACTGGGTCGCAAGCCCGTGGTCTCCATCTGCTTCATGATCAGCGCGCTGTTGGTGGGTTTATTGATCATCAGCCCACCGTTGCCCTGGCTACTGTTCCTTCAATTATTTTTCTTGTCCTTTATCAACTTCAGCCTGATCTGCATGACGGTCGGTCCACTGACCAGCGAATCAGTGCCGCCCAGTTTATTGGCCACCGCGACGGGCCTGGTGGTGGGCTGCGGAGAGATTCTTGGAGGAGGCGTCGCGCCTGTCGTCGCCGGCTACATCGCCATGACGTGGGGACTCACTGCGATTCTGTTCCTGGCACTGGCCGGAAGTATCACGGGGGGCTTGCTGTCCTTACGGCTCAAAGAGGCAAACCCGGCGTTCAACGGACTCAAGGACTACGCCCCCCTGTCCGCACGCTTGACCCTGGAGGATAAGTGATGACCCATTATGTAATGTTGCTGGACTCTCCAGTGCCGCGAGGAGGCCTTGGCGTATTTGACTTCAAGTCCGGGCAAAGCCGGGAGGTGCGTCCCCCCCAGGGAAATCTGTATGAAGCCCTGGCCCATTGCGCGGATCGGAATATGGACTGGGAGTCCTATCTCAAGGACCTACCGTCCACACCCTACCCGCTTACGCCTGCGGCGGTGAAATACCGACCGCCGCTCAAACCCGATAACAACTTATTGGTCCAGATCAGCGAAATCACCCTCTGTACCGCCAAGACGGAACAAGCCTGGTATTACAAAGGTAACGGCCGACTGCTCAAGACCGACGGCGACCCTTTGCAGGTGCCTTATCATTCGCAAAGCATCAGTAGCGAACCGTGCATTGTCTGCCTTTATTGGGTCGACCCGTTTGGTGCGCTGCGCTTCATTGGTTTTACCCTGGGCAACGATATTCACGATCATGTATTGCACAGTCGTGACGCCATTTCTTCAACGCATGCGCACTTGCGTACCTGTGCGATTGCCCCGGCATTGATCGTGGGGGAACTGCAGGCTGACTTGGCCATCAATGTCCAGATAGAACGCGACGGCCAACCCTTGACGGCAAGTCACCACCGGATGAGTTTGCATCGCTGGCAGAGTTTGCGCCGATACTCAGAGGAGTTTCTGGAGAAACATGAGCAGTTTCTCGAGCCTGGGCTGGTTCATTACGTGTTTCACAGCTTGAGCCATCGCACCGCGAATGTGCCGCTCCAGCACGGTGACTGGCTCAGCATTGACTGCCCCGAGCTGGAATTGGCCATGAGCAATCAAATCGTCGAAGAGGAATTGGTTTCGCTGGTGCCCTTGCCTGCGCGACGCGCTGCTGACCGTGACGGTATCGACCGGCCCCTGCCTGTGCCGAAAAAGTTCTGATCGATCGCTATAAACGAGGGGGGTGGCCCTTGGTTTGAGCCACCCTTGCCTGCTTCTTAAAAATCGACCGTGGCCGACAGCTGCAATGTGCGCGGAGAACCGGGAGAGAACGCCCCATACGAGGCGACACCCGACCAGTATTCGCGATCAAAGACGTTTTGAACCGTGGCTCGGAAAGTCGTAGGCCGACCTTCGATCTTGGTGGCGTAGCGAGCCCCCGCATCAAAGCGAGTCCACGCATCCAGCTCCTGGGTATTGGCCTGGTTCACGTATTGGCTGCCGGTATAAATCGCACCACTGGTGAGAGTAAAGCCCTCCATCCACGGGGTGTCCCATTCCGCCCACAGGTTGGCTTGTACCTCAGGCACGCCCACCGGTTTATTGCCACGGTTGGCCGCGGTGGCGGAATCCGTCAGTTCGCCGTCGAGCAGTGTGACTCCGCCCATCAGGCGTGTGCCGGGGGCCACTTCGCCGAATACGCTCAGTTCCACGCCACGGTTGCGCTGTTCGGCCTGCACCGAGAAGACATCGTTCGCGTCGATCTCGCCACTGGGCTTCTCGATCTGGAACAGTGCCAGGGTGGTCATGAAGGTGCCGTGCTCGTACTTGACGCCCATCTCGTGTTGCTTGGATACATAAGGTGCGAACATTTGCCCGGAATTGGTCGCGTTAGCTGGCGCAGCGTCACCCTTACTCAGACCCTCGACATAGTTGTAGTAGAGCGATACGTCTTCCCAGGGTTTGACGACGATACCGAACATCGGCGTGGTTTTGCTTTTGTCGTAAGACGGAGTGAAAACGGCGGTGTTGTAATTTTCCGACTTGACGTTCTGCCGACGCAACCCCAGGGTCAGTTGGACACGGTCATCCAATGCCGACAAGGTGTCGGTCAATGCGAAGCCGGACAACTGCGACTCGGATACGCGCAGCACCCTGGGCGCATTGATGGCTGGCTTGGGCGCGTCCACCGGGTGATAAATGTTCGAGGAGACATTCGGCCCGTTGTTGATGCCCCGGGACAGCTCATCCTGATAAGTGGTCGCCATCAGCGTGGTCGTGTGGGTGATAGGGCCGGTATCAAGTATCCCGCGTACCCCCACGTCGGCTGTCGAGCGATCCACGTTGAATTTGTAATATCCCGGCCTGTTGACGATATCGCCGGCACTGTTGAGTATTCGTGGCACCTGGTCTGACATCCGCTTGACGTCCGACCGGCCGCCACCGGCGTGGGCAAACACCGTGACCGCGTCCGTCAGGTCGTATTCACCACCGAGCAAGGCCGACTGCTCCTTGGTATCCGACCAACCCCATTTTTGCGACGCGTTGGTGCGACCGTCAGGGGCTGACGGAATCTCAACATTGGAGTTGAACGGCCGTGAGGCGCCTTCGAAACTTTCTTTCTGGCTGATGAAGTCGAGGTTCAAACGCAAACGCTCGCCGCGATAATCGAAGGCGATCGCGCCGATGTTGAGTTCGCGTTCCTGGTCATCGACGGCCGTGTCGCCGCCCTGGAGGCTGCCGTTGAAGCGCACCCCGAACTGGTTTTCCGAGCCGAATCGACGGCTGACGTCCAAGTGTCCGCCCACGTAGGAATCAGACGCATAACTGCCAGTAAAGCGCGTCAGGTCTTCGTCCAACGGCCGCTTGGGAACGATATTGATCACCCCGCCCACCCCGCTGTTCGGCGACATGCCATACATCAGTGCGCCCGGTCCCTTGAGCACTTCGACCCGCTCGGCGTAGTCGGTAAACACCCGGTAGTTGGGCGCCACGCCGTATACGCCATCGTAGGCCAGCTCGCCGAGGTTACCCTCGCCGATTGGAAAACCACGAATGAAAAACGAGTCGACGATGCCGCCCACCTGGCCCGTCGAGCGCACCGAAGGGTCTCGCTGCAAGGCATCGGCCACCGTCACGGTTTGCAAGTCGGCCAGGGTCTTGGCGGTGTAGCTGGTCACGCTGAACGGTGTGTCCATCACGTCCTTGTTGCCCATCATCCCCAAGCGTGCGCCGCGTGCCACTTGACCACCGGCCAACACGGGTGGCAGTGCACCTGGGTTGTTGTCGGTACCGGTGATAGTGGTCGCATCGAGGGTCAAGCCTTGCCCGTTGCCGACCACCGCAGCGTTCGAGATTTTATCGGCGGCGGGCTCCTGCTCGGGGGTTGCCGCCCAGGCGGTGGCGCTTCCTGCGACCAGAACGAAACTCAGCGTGGCGGTACGAATCGCGACGGATAACGCAGACTCACCACAAGGTCGACTTGCAACAGACATGGCTTAAGGATCCTTTCCAACGAGAGAAAATGGTAATCACTCCTATTGCCAGTCGACCTGCGGAAAAGTATCACCTCCCAGGGTTTATTTTTTCAGGCTGCGCCAAAGCACTCACGCATACCGACGCTGCAGCGGTATCGACACCTTGCAACCTCTCGTGCAGCCGGGCATCTTGCCGACCCTGTCATCGCCTGCAGCACACGCTGCCCTACCCGCTTGCTGGCGTTTAACCACCGAGGCTGATCATGTTCCACACAGGTGTCGTCCAGGGTTCGAACGTCAGGGTCCTGATTTATCTTCTGTTCGCGATCCAGCTCATCTCCATGGGCGCGATGGAAATGAGCGGACCATTCTGGCCGGTTCACCTGCGCGGGCTGACGTCCTCGGCGTCGGTTTTCAGCTTCGCCAGCATTGCCGTGTATGTCGGGCCGATGCTGGGCATCATGCTGACCAGTGCCTTCTGGGGCCGTATCGGTGATCGCTACGGCCATAAGTGGATGATGATCCGCGCCCTGGCAGGCTTGTCGCTGACCCAGCTCGGGCTGGCGCTGTGCAGCGATATCTGGATCATTCTGGTCCTGCGCTTCTTGCAGGGCGCCTTTGCCGGGTACATCGCCCCGGCGCAGGCCTACGGCGTCAGTATCGAAGCCCCATCGCGGCGGGCGCGGCTGTTCGCGATTCTGCAAATATCCACCAATGTCGGCTCATTGCTCGGCGCAGTAGTCGGGGGGCTGATCCTCGACTACGCGACGTTCTTCTGGATCAACCTCACCGCCTCGGCGTTATGCGCAGTGTGCACGGTGGTGGCCGCCGTGACCTTGCCGGATGTGCCGCCCGTGAAGAAAGTCCCGGCCAGCCAGGCCCCGGCCGCGACGAGCCGTACCGACAGCCCCTGGCAAGGATCACCGTTGCGGTCATTGTTGTGCGTCATGGGCATTCTGTTGTTGGCGCGGATGCTGCCGCAAACGTCATTCGCCTTGTATGTGAGCGCGGTATTCGACGTCAGCAACTCGCTCGTCGGCCTGTGCTACGGCTTGCTGGCGCTGGGTTTCATTCTGTCGGCCACGGCCTGGTCGCGTTATTTCGAGCACCGTACCCAACAGCAAACCTTGCAGCGCATCCTCTTCATCGTGCTCGGCTGTATCGCCCTGACCGCCCTCGCGGGGGTCACGCGCAACGCCATCGTATTTGTCATGGCCTACTTCATCTGGGGGGTGCTGCTGGGTGCCACCACGCCAGTGCTGATGGCCCTCATTTCGAAATCCGCCGACAGCTCGCGACAAGGACACGTGCTGGGCATTGCCCAGGGCACCACGCAATTCGCTTCGATCGCGGGCATTTCGATCGGTGGGTTGCTCAGCCAGGTCTACGGGTTGCAATACACCTACCTGTTCGTTTGCCTGGCCTATGTGCTGGCGCTGATCCCCGTCATTGCATTGCGTTACGGGCCCGCGAGCCGTCCGCGTAGCTGAAACAGGGTTGCTGAATGCCGCTTGCGTCGCGGACAAGTTGTCCATTAGCATTGGGAATACTTCTCAATTGCAAAAAGCTGCAGCCATGAGCGAAACCCTGCCCGCGAACAACGACAATCATCTGCGCGTGATCGAAGCGCTGTACGCTGGTCATCATGGCTGGCTGTACGCCACGCTGAAGAAAAAGCTGGGCAACGCCATGGATGCGGCGGACCTGGCGCAAGACACCTTCACGCGCATTCTGGCCTCGCAAGTCACCGCCATTGACCAACCCCGGGCCTACCTGAGCTGCGTGGCCAAGGGCATCCTCGTCAACTGGTATCAGCGCAAGGCACTGGAACGTGCCTACCTGGAGGCGCTCGCGCATTTGCCAGCCCAGGAGGTGCCGTCCCCCGAATTGCGTTTCCTCGTGCTGGAAACCCTGCACGACATCGACGCCATGCTCGACACCCTCCCTGCGCCGGTCAAACGGGCATTCCTGCTGTCGCAGATCGGCGGCCTGAAATACGACGACATCGCCCAGCAGTTGAACGTCTCGCTGATCACGGTCAAACGCTACATGAAGCAGGCGTTCGTGCAATGCCTGATGCTGGTGGACTGAATGCTCACCCGTCGCCATGAGCCACCGCTCGACCCCAAGGTCCTCGAAGAGGCCGCCGAGTGGCTGATGCGCTTGAGTGAACGCGAGCTCAGCGACAGCGAGCGCGCCGAATGGGAGTGCTGGCGAGTCAGCAGCCCCGAGCGCGGCCGGGCCTGGTCCCGCGCGCAGATGTTGCAAAACAAGCTCGGCGGTTTGCCACGCTCGTTGGCGATGTCGGCGCTGGATCGCCCAAGCAGCCCCGAACGGCGCGCGGCCCTCGGCAAACTGGCGTTGCTGCTGGCAGTCGTTCCCGCCGGCTGGGGCAGCTGGAAACTGGCGCAATCGCAGCAATGGTCCGCCGACTACCGCACCGCTGTTGGTGAGCGTCGTGAGTTGACCCTGGCCGACGGTTCTCACATCATCCTCAATACCGGCACGGCCATCGACGTCCTGTTCGACACCCAGCAGCGGCTCATCCAGGTGCGCGAAGGGGAAATCCTGGTCCAGACCGCACCGGATGCTTCGCCACAGGCCCGCCCCTTCCTGGTCAGTACCCGCGAGGGTCGGATGCAGGCCTTGGGCACGCGGTTCACCGTTCGCGAACTGCAATCGCGCACCCATCTGGCGGTACTCGAAGGCGCTGTGCGGATTGAATTGGCCGATGCGCGCCAGGCCGCGCCGATCATCGTCAACGCCGGGCAGCGCACTGACTTCTCGTCCCAGGCCTTTGGCCGGTTGACCCCGACAGATCGCAACGTCGGCGCCTGGACCCAAGGCATGCTGATGGCCGACAAGATGCGCCTGGCGGATTTCGTCGCCGAGTTGGCGCGCTATCGCCGAGGCTTCGTGCGCTGTGACCCGGCCATCGCCGAGCTGCGTGTTTCCGGTGCGTTTCCTATCAGCGACACCCAGCGCACGCTCAACATGCTGGTCCAGACCTACCCGGTTCTCGTCACCGGCCACTTGAGCGGTTACTGGCTGACGCTCACCCCAGCCTGACCCCACAGAAAATAGTTGCTGCGCAGGTGATACTTTTTTTGATCTCGACTGGCAAAGAAAGGAATAACCATTTCATCTCGTCCATAGGGTCATCCATCCATGCTCGTTGCACGGCCCCTGCGTCCGGATCGTCCGTCCAAGCCCGTCATGCGCAGTGTGCTGTTGAGCCTTGCCTTGAACACGCTCATCGGATCGTTCGCCTTGGCCGCCGTGCCTGTGCAACTGGAAGCCATCGCCCCCCGAACCTATGACATCGCCCCCGGGCCGCTCGGCGCCGCCCTGTCGAGCTTTGCGCTGGCCGCCGGCATTGCCTTGTCGTTCCAGCCGTCGATCACCGAAGGCCTGGTCAGCCCGGGACTTTCCGGCACCTACACCGCAGCGCAAGCACTCACGCGCCTGCTGGCCGACAGCGGTGTGGAGATGGTTGCCCGCGACGATGGCAGCTACACATTGGTGCTGCGCCAGGTGTCCTTGCCGACGATCAGCGTCGATGCCGCCGGCAGACGCAATACCGGCCTGCCGCCCACCGACGCCAGTGATCAGGTCGCCCGCGGCGCACGCCTTGGCCTGCTGGGCAACACCGATGTGATGGACGCGCCTTTCAGCGTCAGCAGCTACACCTCGACAATGATCAAGGATCAACAGGCGGTCACCGTGGGCGACGTGCTGGAGCGCGACCCTTCGGTGCGCGCCACCGGCCAGGCGGGCGGCATTGTCGACTCGTTCTTCATTCGCGGTTTTCCGCTGGGGGAAGGCAATCTCGGCGAGTTGGCGTTCGACGGCGTGTATGGCGTGGCGTCCAATTACCGGGTGTTCACCGATTACGCCGAGCGCATCGAACTGGTCAAGGGCCCCGCCGCCCTGCTGTATGGCATGTCGCCCAACAGCGCCGTGGGCGGCGTGATCAACGTGGTCCCCAAGCGCGCCCTCGACGAGGACCTGACCCGATTCACCAGCCGCTATGCCATGGACTCGCAACTGGGCGGCCACCTCGACGTCAGCCGGCGTTTTGGTGAGGAGCGCCGGTTCGGGATCAGGTTCAACGGCAGCCTGCAGCAGGGCGACACGGCCATCGACAAGCAGTCCCGAGAGGTCGGCACCGGCGCCATCTCCCTGGATTACCAAGGGGATCGCCTGCGCACGAGCCTGGACCTGATCAATCAAAAGGAAGCGTTCGACGCCGCATCACGGCCCTTCAGGATCGCCCCCGGCGTGCAGATTCCATCGGCCGCCAACGGCCGGACCAGTGTCAGCCAGGATTGGGGCCGCTCCCAAGCCCGGGACAAGTCGGCGTTGCTGAGTGGCGAATATGACCTCAGCGACCAACTGACGCTGTTTGCCCACGCCGGTGGCGGAAAATCCGAGGTCGAGCGCATGTCCGACCAGACCCCAACCATCATCAACGCAGCCGGCGACACGTCATCAGATCCCGGCTATTACCAATTCAAGGTCCGGCGCTACACCGTCGACGCCGGCGCGCGCCTGGGCTTCGACACCGGGCCGGTCAGCCACCGCGCGGTGCTGCAAGTCAGTCGTTATCGCGACGAGTTGTCCCGGGGCATTATTTCCGGCCCCGTCATCCTCTCGAACATCTATCACCCGATCGACCGGCCCCGGCCCAACCTCGCCGAACCCAACACACCGAAAGTCTCCGAGAGCCAATTGTCAGGCGTCGCCCTGGCCGACACCCTGTCGGTGCTCGATGAGCGCCTGCAAGTCACCCTCGGGCTGCGCAGGCAGAACGTCCAGTCGGAAAACTTCAACACCACCGTTGCCATCCCGTCCTACGACAAAAGCAAAACCACGCCGCTGTTCGGTATCGTTGCCAAGCCCTGGGAACATGTCGCGCTGTACTACAACTACATCGAAGGCCTGAGCAAGGGCGACATTGCGCCGTCCGCTGCAACCAACGCGGATGAGGTTTTCTCACCCTACATCTCCCGCCAGCAGGAGATCGGAATCAAGCTCGACTACGACCGTTTCATGGCCACGCTGGCGCTGTTCCAGATCAAGAAGCCCAGCGGTGAATTGTCGAACAGAGTGTTTTCGGTCCAGGCCCAGCAACGCAATCGTGGCGTGGAACTGAACCTGTCCGGCGAGGTGGCCCGAGGCACGCGCCTGCTCGGTGGCGTGACGCTGCTCGATGGGGAGCTGACCCGCACCGGCGTGGCCGCCAACCGCGGCAACACACCGGTGGGCGTCCCCAAGGTCCAGGCCAACCTCTGGGCCGAGTGGGACACCCCGGGCATTGAAGGGCTGACGCTGACCAGCGGCGCGATCTACACCGCCAGCCAGTACGTCGACCAGGCCAACACCCAGGCACTGGACGCCTGGACCCGCTTCGATGTCGGCGCCCGCTACGCCACGCGCATCGCCGAGCGGCCCACGACTTTTCGCGCCACGGTACAGAACGTGTTTGACCGCGCCTACTGGTCAGGGGTCGCCTCCTATGGTGCGTTTTCCCAAGGCGCACCACGCACGCTGCTATTGTCCGCCACCGTTGATTTCTGAAACCCGCGGGCCGGGCTGGCGGTTTGCGCCGTTGTCCCGGTCGGCTTCTGTAAAGGCCTGAACCATGGTTACCGTTTTGCGTCGTCACACGCTCGCCACCCTGCTGTTCGCCGGATGGCTCGGCTTGTCGTTGCTTTCCCTGGCGCCACGCAACGCTGTCGCCGCCGAGGCGGATCCAGCCCTGGGCAGCGTGACCGATCTGCTCGGGCGCCAGGTCAAGGTCCACCTCCCGGTCCGGCGGGTGATCCTCGGCGAAGGCCGCCAGCTGTACCTGGTCGCGGCGCTGGACACACAAAACCCCATCGAACGCATCGTCGGTTGGCGCAAGGACCTGATCCAGTCCGATCCGGACACCTACAGCGCCTACCTGCGCACATTTCCCGCCATCGCCAGGATTCCGACCTTCGGCGGGTTCGAGGACGGCACCTTTGACATTGAGCAGGCGATCTCCCAGCGTCCGGATGTGATCATCCTCAATATCGAAGCCCAGCACGCCACCGAGGATGCGCGCTACATCGAGAAGCTCGACGCCTTGGGCATCCCGGTGGTCTACGTCGACTTTCGCAACAACCCGATGCAGAACACCGAGCCGACCATGCGCCTGTTCGGCCAACTGTTCGGCAAGCAAGCCCGTGCCGAGGCCTTCATCGAGTTTCGCAACCAACAGATTCGGCGTGTCACCGACGTCATTGAAGCGCACCACCCTGCCCGGCCAAAGGTCTTCATCGAACGCATCGGCGGTTACACCGATGATTGCTGCCTGAGTTTTGGTAACGAGAACTTCGGCCTGTTCGTCGAAATGGCCGGGGGCGACAACATCGCCAAAGGCATCATCCCCACCACGTTCGGCCAGTTGAATGCCGAGCAAGTGGTGGTCGCCAACCCGGCGCAGGTGGTGATCACCAGTGCCAACTGGGAAGCCTTTGCTCCCGGTGGCCATTGGGTCGGCGTCGGCCCGGGCGCGGACATGGCCCAAGCCAGGAAAAAACTGGCGTGGTACACCCAACGACCGGCCTATGCCGGCATCAAGGCCCAGGACGACCAGGCTTTCCATGCCATTTGGCACCAGTTCTACAACAGCCCCTATCAGTTCGTGGCCATCCAGCAATTGGCCAAATGGTTTCACCCGACGTTGTTTGCCGACCTGGATCCGGATGCCGCGTTCCGCCAACTGCATGAGCAGTTCTTGCCGGTACCTTATGAGCCGGGCTACGCCGTCAGCCTGCGCCCGGCAGAGGTCACGCCATGAGCTCGCTGAACGAAGCCCTGGTGGTTCAACGCGACACCTACCGGCGCCTGGTGCTGCGCAAGCGCCTCATCCTCGGTGGGCTCGCGCTGCTGCTGATCTGCAGCGTCCTGCTCGACCTGGCCCTCGGGCCGGCGCGCTACAGCCTCGACGAAGTGCTCGGCGCATTGTTTTCGCCGGACAGCGCATCGCCCCAGGTGCGTGTGGTGATGTGGGACATCCGCTTGCCCGTGGCGCTGATGGCCGTTGCGGTCGGCGCCGCGTTGTCGCTGGCCGGCGCGCAGATGCAGACGATCCTCAACAACCCGCTGGCCAGCCCGTTCACCCTGGGCATTTCCGCCGCCGCCAGTTTCGGTGCAGCCATGGGACTGGCGTTTGGCGTGGCGTTGTTCCCGCTGGCGGCACAGTACATGGTGCCGGTGAACGCGTTCATCATGGCCATGTTGTCGGCCTTGCTGATCCACTTCCTGAGCCTGCGCCGCGGTGTCAGCGCCGAGACCATCGTCCTGCTCGGCATCGCCCTGGTGTTCACCTTCAACGCGCTGTTGGCACTGGTGCAATTCTTCGCCACCGAACAAGCCGTGGCCGCCGTGGTGTTCTGGACAATGGGCAGCCTGACCAAAGCCACCTGGCCCAAGCTCGGGGTGATCTGCCTGGTGATCCTGGTCACCCTGCCGATTTTCGCCCGGCGCGCCTGGGCTTTGACCGCGCTGCGCCTGGGGGATGACAAGGCCGCGAGTTTCGGCATCAACGTGCGCAGCCTACGCTTTCAGACGCTGATCATGGTCAGCCTGCTCGCCTCATTCCCGGTGGCCTTTGTCGGCACCATCGGCTTCATCGGGCTGGTCGGCCCGCACATCGCGCGAATGCTGATCGGTGAAGACCAGCGGTTCTTCCTGCCAGCGTCTTTGTTGACCGGCGCATTGATTCTGTCCGCCAGTTCGGTGATCAGCAAAACCCTGATCCCCGGCGCCATTTTCCCCATCGGCGTGGTCACGTCGCTGATCGGCGTGCCCTTCTTCATATCCTTGATCCTCGGCGGGAAGAAAAACTCATGGTGACGATCCAGCTGGAGAACCTCGGTGCCCGCTACGGCCAGCGCACGATCATTCACGGTGTGACCACGGCAGCCTTTGTCGGCGGTCAGGTGGTGGCGGTGATCGGCCCCAACGCGGCGGGCAAATCCACCTTGTTCAAACGCATGGCCGGATTGATCGAAGGCCCCGGACAGGTCCTCTTGCAGGGTTCGAAAAAGGGGCCGCAAGGCATTAGCTACATGCCTCAGGGCTTGAACGCCAGCGCCCGGTTGACGGTGTACGAATCGGTCCTGCTGGCGCGCAAACAACTCACGCCGGGCTGGGCCGTCCATGACGATGAACTGAAGTTGGTGGACGACATTCTCGCCGCGCTGGGCATCACCGAATTGTCGTTCCGCAACCTCGGTGAACTCAGTGGCGGGCAGCAACAACTGGTGTCGATCGCCCAGACCTTGGTGCGCGAACCGGAAATCCTGCTGATGGATGAACCGACCAGCGCCCTGGACATGCACCGGCAGGTCCAGGTGCTGGGCTTCATGCGGGCCCTGGCGCGCAAGCGCGAAGTCATTGTGTTCATCGCCATCCATGACCTGAACCAGGCGCTGCGCTTTGCCGACCAGGTACTGGTGATTGCCGACGGTACCGCCCAGGGCAGCGGCCCGAGCGCGGAGGTGATTACCGAGTCGATGCTGCGCAAGGTCTACAAGGTCGAGGCGCGGATCGAACGATGCAGCCGCGGACAGCACCACATCCTGATCGACGATATCGTTTGAGCGCAGACCCGTGGTCAGAGCTTGCTCGCGCTGCTGTAGGAGCTGGCGAAGCCTGCGATCTTTTGATTTTGATCTTTCGCTTGCGACTCAATTGTCTGGGACAAGATCGCAGCCTCGTTGCACTCGACAGCTCCTACACAGCTCCTACAACGGCCGAGCGGGAGCAATCTCTGGCTTTCGACAGATAACCGTAAGCATCCAGTAAGGGAAAACGCTCAACGATAGGCGCGCACTTCATCCTATTCCGTTGGAGCCCCCCAATGCATTTGCTGCACTTAGCCGTTTCAACCATCCCGAATGTGATCCTGCTCGCCGTGGCCACTTCAGCCATCGCCGCACAAGCAGCCGAACCTGAAGCTGCCGAACCGTCTTCGTCCTGGGGACTGGGGGTCGGCGCAATCAGCAGCCAGCAGCCCTATACCGGCATCGATCGTGACAACAAGGCGATACCGCTGATCTACTTCGAGAACGAATACCTGCGGGTGTTCGGTCCAAACGCCGAGGTCAAGCTGTCCCAACTCGAGATCGGCGACACCCAGCAAATCGATTTCAGCCTCATGGGCCAGTACGACTTCAGTGGCTACGACGCTGACGACGCGCGGGTCTTCGATGGCATGAGCGACCGCAAAAGTGGCTTCTGGGCGGGGGCCAAAGTGGAGTGGCACACCGGTCTGGTGGACGTGCGCGCCGAGTGGCTCTCGGACCTGTCGGGCAACAGCAAGGGGCAGCGCTTCAACGTGGGCCTGGAGCGAACCTGGCGGCTCGACGACCACATCACCCTCACGCCCCATGTGACGGCGATGTGGCAGGACAAAAAATACGTCGATTATTATTTTGGCGTGCGCGACAGTGAGGCCCGCATCGATCGTGCGGCCTATGATGGCAAGTCCGCCCTCAATACCGAATTTGGCGTCCGGGGAAACTACATGTTCGATAAACACCACTCTCTGTTCCTCGATATCAAAGCGACGAGCCTCGCCAGTGAGATCAAGGACAGCCCACTGGTAGACAGCTCTACCGAAAACAGCGCGCTGTTCGGCTACCTGTACCGTTTCTGATGAGCCGCATTCTGCTGGTCGAGGACCACGAACGATTGGCGCACCTGGTCTGCACGGGCCTGGCGAATGCAGGGATCGCCGTCGATGTGATCAACCGCATGGATGGCGCGTGGGCGGCCATCCAGCGTGTGCCCTACCAGGCGCTGATCCTCGATCGCGGCTTGCCGGACGGCGACGGGCTCGTCTTGTTGAAGCGTCTGCGCAGCGCCGGGCTTGGCATCCCTTGCCTGGTGCTCACGGCGCGGGATGCCCTGCATGATCGGGTACAGGGGCTCGATGCCGGCGCGGATGACTATCTGCCCAAGCCGTTCGCCATGGATGAAATGGTCGCGCGCGTGCGAGCGTTGCTGCGACGCCCCGTGGACTGTCGCCCACTGGCGCCCAGCCATGGCGACCTGAGCCTGCAACCCGACACCGGCAGCATGTGCTGTGCCAATGAAAGCATTGCCCTGGCACCGGCGGAAATGCAGATCATGTTGCTGCTGTTGCGCAAACCTGGGGAGGTCGTCCGCCGTCAGACGATAGAGGCAGCAGGCTGGGGCTTGAGCGAGGCGGTCACGCCGAACGCCCTGGACGTGGCCCTTCACCGTATCCGCCGCAAGCTGCTTGCCATCGGCTCCCGCCAACGCATTGTCAACTTGCGAGGTCTTGGTTATGCGCTGCGCCAGGTCGACGTGGCTGAGTAGCCTCAGATTCAAGGTGCTGCTGGCTTATATTGCCGGCGTGGCGCTGAGCATCCTGCTGATCGTATTGACGGCGCTGGCCCTGGTCACCTCCCAGAGCGACATCCTGCTGGTCATGAACATGACCGAGCGCACCCAGGAGCTGGCGGAAAAACTCCAGTTCGATCCTGCTGGACGCCCGGTCGGATTCGATCGCAGCGAGGCCGATCGAATCTGGACCTATGAAAGCATGCAGCAAGACATCGGATACCGCGTGCTGGACGCCTCGGCAAACGTGGTCCTGGCGTCTACCGAAGCAAACTTCTGGCCGGCAAGCACCGCGCTGCATCCTTCAGATCACGAACCGTTCAAGTTCGAGCGCCAGGGCATCCTGATGTATGGCGCCACCGCGCCGGTCGAACACGACGGCAAGCCCTGGTTCCTGCAACTTGCCGTCAGCGAACGGCTGATGGACCTCTTCCACGGTGCATTCGCGTTGCCATTCATGGGTGCCGGTATCGTCCTGTTCAGCCTGGTGCTGCTCTTCGTCTTTGCCGCCTGTGCCTATATCACCCTGGGCTATACGCTCAAACCCTTGCGCGAGGTGTCCGAGTCGGCCGCGGCGATCTCGCCTCGCTCCCTGCATTCACGCTTGCAGGTCAGCAGCGTACCGTCCGAAGTCGTGCCACTGGTGGACAGTTTCAATCGGGTCCTCCAGCGCCTGGAAAATGGCTACCGGATCCAGCAGGAATTTCTCGCGACCGCGGCGCACGAGCTCAAGACACCGCTGGCGCTGATACGCGCGCAAATCGAATTGATGGAGGACTTCCACGATCGCAACGCACTGCTCAACGACGTGGCCCACATGACCCGTCAAGTCCAGCAACTGCTGCTCCTGACCGAAGCCAGTGAGGCCCAGAACTACCTGTTTGCCGAAGTCGAACTGACCGATGTCGCGAGGGAAGCCAGCGACTATCTGCAGCGCATGGCCGAAGCCGCCGAGGTACGCCTGGTGCTGGCGCAGGCGCCTATCTCTACTGACCCATGGCAGGCGGATCGCAGCGCCCTCTTCACCTTGTTGAAGAACCTGCTGGAAAACGCCATCCAACACGCCCCTCGAGGCACCGAGGTTCGAGTGGACATCGGCGCGGATCACCTGAGCGTACGAGACTGGGGCCCCGGGGTGGATCGGGAGCAACTGCCGCACCTGTTCGTTCGCTTCTGGCGCGGGGCCCATCGCCGCGACCATGGCGCCGGCCTGGGCTTGACGATCTGTCAGGAAATCGCCCAGGCCCATGGCTGGACACTTTCTGCCAGGAGAGCCGAGCCTGGTTTGTTGCTACAGCTCTCGCGGCGGGAACATTGATCTACCAGCCGAGCTGCTTGTTGAAACCCAGGGCGTCATAGTAGTCGTGCTGCGTGATGATCTTGCCCTCCTTGAGCCGGATGAAACTCACCCCCTTGAAGCTGAGGGGGCGCTGGGTGGCCGGCGTCTCGGTGCTCCAAGGCCCGGTATTGTGTCCCTTGAATTCCCATTCGAAGGCAATGCTTTCACCGTTGACGATCGGCTCGCCCAGCATCGTCCATTGCAGATCCGGCACTGCGTGCATGAACACTTCGATCACCTGGGTCTTGGCATTTTCCCGGCCGACCTGCGGTGTCCCCACCGAGGCGTCGAGGAACTCGCCGTCCTCGGTGAAGTACTTCGCCGCAGCCTCCGCATCGCGAGCGTTCCAAGCTTTCATATAGTCATGGATCACACCCAGGGTATCGTTTTGACTGGCTGCCAGAACCCCATGGCTGGCCAGAATCAGGAGCAACCCAAACAGCATCGAATGGATTCGAGACATCATAGCGTTCACCCTTTTCTCATCAGAGGATTTGCCTGCCGCGCCCGGCGGCAGGCCGTCATGTCGCTTAGTTTTTTTTCCAGGCATCGGAAGCCGGGGCGGTACCTTTCTCGTAGGGGCGAAACAGGACCATGTAGACGAGGCCGACGAAGATCACGATGGCGCCAACCAACACGATGCCGTAGTTCACATACCACGGCGCGTCTGGCATACGCGGCCAGGACATATTGACGATGGCGAACAAGCCATAGCAGAGCGCAGCGATGTTCACCGGCCAGCCCCAACGTCCCAAGGTGAACTGGCCATTGGGTGTCCAGCCCCGGAGACGGGCGTACATCACACCCCCGACGATCATCTGGAATGCCAGGTAGATACCGATGGCGGCAAAACTCACCACCAGCGCGATGGCGTTCTGAAGATAGAAACCGACACACACGATGATCGCCGGCAGCACCCCGCAGACCATCAGGGCGGCGGTCGGCACATGGGTGGCCGGGGAGATTTTCTTCAGCACGCCACTGCCCATGAGCATCTCGTCTCGGGCGTAGGCATACAACAAGCGGCTGGCGGATGCCTGCAAGCTCAGCACACAGGAAACGAACGAAACCGTGATCACCGCCATGACCACCCGCGACATGACCGGACCGAACGCCGCGCCGAATATCGTGGCCATGGGGTCCTTGTCCTGGCCGGAAACAACGGCGGCAATATCAGGCACGGCCAGGATCAAGGCCAGGGCGGCAAAGATCGACGCGGCACCGCCGATCCAGATCGTCATTCGCATGGCCTTGGGGACTTGGCGGCTGGGATTGGGCGTTTCCTCGGCCACATCGCCGCACGCTTCAAAACCGTAGTAAAGGAACATCCCGGCCAGTGATGCGGCCAGGAAGGCCGGCCAGTACTCCCCATCGATGGAGATATCGAACGTGTCGAACAACACGCTCAAGGACTGGTGACGCTCAAAAATCAGCAAATAGCCGCCGATCAACAACGCCCCGACCAGCTCACACAGAAAGCCGAACATAGCCACCCGCGCCAGCAGCTTGGTGCCGCTCAGGTTCAACACCGTCGCAGTAGCGGTCAGGACCAGCGCGACCAAGGTATTGGTGACCGGCGACGGCTCGAAACCCAACAGGTTGGCAATGTAGGGACCGGCGCCCAGGGCTACGGCAGCAATGGTCACGCACAGGGAGATAGCGTAGATCCAGCCGACCATCCAGGCCCATTTTTTCCCCACCAGGCGACGGGCCCACGGATAGACACCGCCGGAGATGGGATATTGGGACACCACTTCGCAAAAAATCAGGCACACCAGCATTTGCCCGAACCCCACCAGCAGGTAGGACCAGAACATGGGCGGCCCGCCCGTTGCCAGGCACAGGCCGAACAATGTGTAGACGCCGACTACCGGCGATAGGTAGGTGAACCCGAGGGCAAAGTTCTGCCACAGGCTCATGCTACGTTCGAAACTCGAGGTGTACCCGAGGGCACGGAGTTGCTCCGCGTCCTGGTCCACGGCTGCCGTGGAGCTTATTGAGCTGTTCATTGCGCCATCCTTCAAAAAGGAATTCGTTGAGTAAGCGTCAAGCAGGCAGAACCATTCCACCCGTAACGTGGTTCACCAGAAATGCCTCAGAGCTGTATCCAGGTGGCCTTGATCTCGGTGTATTTATCGAAGGCATGCAGGGATTTGTCGCGGCCATTACCGGACTGCTTGTAGCCACCGAACGGCGCCATCATGTCGCCGCCGTCATACAGGTTGACCCAGACACTTCCGGCGCGAAGTGCGCGGGCCATGGTGTGGGCGCGCGACAGGTTGGCCGTCCAGACGGCTGCAGCCAGCCCGTAAGGCGTGTCGTTGGCGATGCGCACCGCATCCTCGGCTTCGTCGAATTCGATCACCGACAGCACCGGGCCGAAAATCTCTTCCCGGGCAATTGTCATTGAGTTGCTGACATTGTCGAACAGTGTCGGCTCCACGTAGCTGCCGCCGGTTTGCTCCAATGCCACGCGCCCTCCCAGCAACAACTGGGCGCCTTGATCCTGTCCTTGCCGAATGTGTTGCAACACCCCTTCCAGGTGGCGCGCGTCCACCAGCGCACCGACATTGGTGTCGGGATCCAGCGGATGGCCTGGCTTCCAGCCTTTTAAAGCCTCGACCACCATCGGCACGAAGTGCGCCTTGATGGAAGCCTGGACGAGCAAACGTGAACCGGCGGTGCACACCTCGCCCTGGTTGAAAGCAATGGCGGCCGCTGCCGCTTCGGCGGCTGCCTGTAGATCTGGGGCATCTGCGAAGACAATGTTCGGACTCTTCCCCCCCGCCTCCAGCCAAACCCGCTTCATGTTCGACTCGCCCGCATACACGAGAAGTTGCTTGGCCACTCGGGTGGAACCGGTAAACGCCAGCGCATCAACGTCACCGTGCAAGGCCAGGGCCTTGCCCACCGTGTGTCCATAGCCTGGCAGCACATTGAGCACACCGACCGGCAACCCTGCTTCCAGGGCAATCTGTGCGATACGAATAGCCGTCAGCGGCGAACGCTCTGAAGGCTTGAGAATCACCGAGTTGCCGGTCGCCAATGCCGGCCCCAATTTCCACGAAGCCATCATCAACGGGAAATTCCACGGCACGATGGCAGCGACCACCCCGACCGGCTCCCGCGTCACCAGCCCGAGCTGATCTACCGCCGTCGCGGCCACCTCATCGTAGATCTTGTCGATGGCCTCCCCGCACCAGCGAATGCTATCGATGGCGCCGGGCAGGTCGACCGCCAGCGAGTCGGCGATCGGTTTGCCCATGTCCAGCGTTTCCAGCAGTGCCAGCTCTTCGGCGTGAGACTGCAAGAGGTCGGAAAAACGCAGCATGACCGCCTTGCGCACTGCCGGTGCCTGACGCGACCAAACGCCGGAGTCGAATGCCGCCCGGGCGCTGGTCACGGCCAGCTCGGCGTCCGCGGCATCGCAACTTGCAACCAGGCCCAACAATCGCCCGTCCACAGGACTCACGCATTCAAAGGTAGCGCCTGAACTGGCAGGCCTGTATCGCCCGTCGATAAAGGCACGGCCCTCGATGTCCAGCGCCTTGGCTCTGGCTTCCCATTCTGCTCGGGTCAAGTGACTCATGATTGAAGTGCTCCTGGGTTCGGATGAATGCGATCTCGGCTTGCTTAAACATATGGAACCATATCTTTTAATCCATGAGAACCCCAGGAAAACCAAATTCAGCCAGGTTTTTTTGACTTTAACGCCTTTTCGCCCCTAGAATTCCGCGCCAATGGCCCCTGAAAATGCCTTTGAACTATGAAATAGAATTTTTTGAGTCCAGGCGTCGACGACGCCGCCAATGAATGAAACGACCATGAGCCCTACATCAAGTCTCATACGCCTCAGTCAGGAAGGGAAAACGGAATCCGTCACCCGCCGCCTGGTTGAAATGATTGACCTGGGGTTACTGGTCGAAGGTGAACAGCTCCCCAGCGAAAGCACCCTGGCCACCCAACTCGGCGTCGCCACGGTCACCCTGCGCGATGCGTTGGCTGCCTTGCGAGAGCGCGGGGTCATCGAAACCCGGCGTGGACGCAACGGCGGCAGCTTTATCTGCGCCGCCCCACAAACCACCGATCAGGCGTTGTTCGATCAATTGCGTGAAATGAGCACGCTTGAATTGCGTGACCTGGCCGACGAGCACGCAGCCATTTCAGGCGCCGCCGCCCGCTTGGCAGCCCAACGCTCCGGCCCTGAGCAACATGCGCGGCTGGGTGGCTACATCGATGCGCTGGCCAAGGCACAAGAACGTCTGGAGCGCCGACGTGCCGACGCCAGGTTCCACATCGAAATTGCCGTGGCGTCGCAGTCGGTACGGCTGACCCACAGCGAGGCCCGCTTGCAGGCGGAACTGGGGGAGTTGTTATGGTTGCCATTTGATGAGCAACCGGATCCCCAAGTGATCGAGCGGGAACACCGGGCGATTCTGGAGGCCATCATTGCGAACGATGCCAATCTGGCGGGGGCACTGGCCGAAGCCCATGTTGCTCGCGGCGTCCGGCGTTTGACCGCCATACGCTTGCAGCAGATGGCGCAAGATGCCTGATGACTGGAACAGATCTTGCTCGACAACTGACTCCAAACACCGCCCGACAGCCTGTCCGTGTCGCCAGCAAACACCGCACTGTCCCTTCCGAGGCATGAGTTAGAGCCATGGATAACGAAATGTCAGCAAATGGGTTATCCCAATGCGCAACGTTGATCAACGCTTCCATTGGTAACGTCTTCAAGGGTCTCAACGACCTGGGCGCCCAGGTATCGAGCATTTGGGAACGGCAACGGTGCAAGACCAGGCGCCCCAATCAACGCGACCTCAAGCCATTGTTGGCTGGCGTCCGGCAGATCCTTGACTCCGAGAGTCTCAAGTTTCATGGCGCTGGCGTGGTTTTCGCCCCTGGTGAGCTGGAAGATTGCGAGATGCACCTGCAGTGGTGGTGCCGGACCCAGAACGAACAAGTCCAGCCTTTGCAGCTGAATCTCGATAGCCGCAGCGATCGTTTCTACGATTACCTGCACATGCCTTGGTACACCCGTCCGCAGCAGACTCGCCAGCCCTCCATAGACGGGCCTTTTGTCGACTTGTATGGCACCGAGCAGTACATCGTTGCCTTCTCCGTGCCGATTTTTTTCGATGATCGCTTCATTGGCGTTGCCGCCGCCGACATCTCCCTGCACTCGTTGGAACCCTTGCTCGTGCGCAGCCTGATGAGAGTCAGCAATGAAGCGCTGTTGCTCAATGCCGAAGGTCGAGTATTGGCAGCTAATACGGCGAGCTGGTTGGCCGGTGATTTGATACGAGGCGTGCTGAACCAGGACATGGACCAAGGGCGCGTTTTGAGCCTCATCGACACCTCGTCCTATTGGAGTGTCGTGGAACGGCCGGTACCCAGGCTCTGATTGCCGGTCGCCATCGCGAGCAAGCTCGCTCACACATAGGTGATACGCAGGCTCAGGCGACCCCGCCGTCAGCGACCGTAAGCGTGCCGGGCTGTGGGGCGCGGCTGGGCATGAAAGTCTCGGGCATCGCCAGCAACAGACAAAATGCCAACGCAGCAATCGCTGCCAGGGTCAGGAACGCCGCGCTGTAGCCAGCCCCTTGCACCACAAAACCGGCCAAGCTGTTACTCAACGCCGCGCCGAACCCGAACACCGTCGACAGCACCCCGAGGCTGACGTTGAAACGCCCGGTGCCCTGGGTCAGGTCCTTGACCACCAAGGGGAACAGCGCGCCAAACAGCCCGGCACCGATCCCATCGAGCAACTGCACCGCTACCAACCAATAGGGGTCGTCCGAGAGCACGTACAACACACCTCGAATGGGCAGGATCAGGAAGCCGGCCAGCAACAACGGCTTGCGTCCCCAGGCATCGGCCTTGACGCCGACCAGCCACGCCATGGGCACCATGACCAATTGCGCCGCGACGATACAGGCCGACGTCAGCGGCGTGGCCAGGTGTGCATTGGCCTGGGCGAGTTTCTGACTGACCAGCGGGAGCATCGCCGCGTTCGCCAGGTGAAACAGCCCGCAGCAGATGGCGAACAACAGCAGCGTGCGGTTATCCAGCAAAACGCGCAGCGCCGAGGGCGTCGGGCCCTGCACCGACTGACCGGCCTCCAGGCCCCGGGCCACGTCATGGTCGATGGCCTCGGCGGACACGCAACTGACCGCCACGATGCTGGCCAATGCCATCGCGGCCATCAGGTAGAACACCGCAATGGGACCGAACAGCCAGGCGAACCCACCCGCCAGCAGCGCTGCGCAGGCATTGCCCGCGTGGTTGAATGTCTCGTTGCGCCCAGTGCGCCGCGTAAAGGCCTTGGCGCCAGTAATGCCCAGGGAAATCGCCGCGATCGCCGGCGCGAAGACCGACGCCGCCACGGCGCCGAGCGCCTGGGTCAGCGCCACCAGGCCGAAGGAAGACGTGAACGGTAGCACCAGGCAACCCAGCGTCACCATCAAGGCGGCCACAGCCACCACGGCACGTTTGCTGCGCACCCGGTCGATCAGCGCTCCGGCGGGCGCCTGTGCAACGAGCCCGACCATCGCCGCCACTGTCATCACCACGCCAATGCTGGCCGGGTCCCAGCGATGCACCGCCAGCAGGTAGAGCGCCAGGTAAGGACCCAGCCCATCGCGTACATCCGCGAGGAAAAAATTCAGGCCATCCAGGGAAAGGTTGTTACGTCGGTCTCGGTTGCGATCCATAGCGGCCTCGACGGGCATTGCCCCAAAGAAAATTGACGCCATGATGTCGCAAAGCATCGAACCGAGCCACTGAGAAGACCGTCGCCAGAGATTGCTCCCGCTGGGTCGCGCCTGTAGGAGCTGTCGAGCGAAGCGAGGCTGCGATCTTTCCAGAAGCACTTGAATCTCAAGCGAAAGATCAAAAGATCGCAGGCTTCGCCAGCTCCTACAGAGCCGAGCGGGAGCAATCTCTGGCCACAGGTCCATCGTTGTTTCTTAGGTGAACCGCATGCCCTACCAAAGGGCGACATCGTAGGTAAAGTAGACCCGGTTGCTGTCACGGCCACGGGAAAAGTCCGAGCGATAGACATAGTTACGCAGCTTCACCCCCAGCCCCTTGAACGTGCCCTGCTGCACCACATAAGCGATCTCTGCGTCTCGCTCCCACTCTTTGACCGTGGTGTTGGACTTGCCGTCGTTGCCGCTCAGGTAGCGGGTGGAAAATGTCAGGCCGGGCACACCGAGGCGAGCGAAGTCGTAGCCGTACCCGAGCATCCAGGTCTTCTCGTCTTCCTCGATGAACTTGCCGATCCCGACGTTGCTGAAGGAGTACACCGTGGCGCCGCTGACATAAGGCAGGCCCGCCTCGCCACTGAGGGTTTGATAGCCGGCGCTCAGTGTGTGGCCGACAACGGCGTAGGACAGCGATCCGCTGAGCATGTCGTTGTCGATTTTGCCGCCATAGGCCGAACCCGAATCGACGCTGTTGAAGTAGCGCAGGTCGCTGGTCAATACCCCAGCGCCCAAGGGCAGATCATGCTGGATGCCGGCAAAATTCTGTCGATAGAAATTCTCCAGCTCACCATAGAAGTAGCTCAGACGGATGTTTTTACCCAACTTGTAGTCGGCACCGGCATAGCTGAAGTCACCGGACTTATCGCCGCCGTAGCCATCGGGCACGATGGGCATGCTGTCGCTCGAATCGCGCAGCTTGAAACGTTCCAGATGCCCACCGGTGACGGTGAGGTTGTCGATGTCAGTGCTGCTGATCTGGGTGCCCTGGTAAGTCTGGGGCAACAGCCGCGCATCGTTGTAGACCAGCACCGGAGTCTTGGGCAGCAAGGTGCCGTATTTGAGCGTGGTCTTGGCTATCCTGGCCTTGGCGGTCATCCCTGCGCTGGCGAACTCGTCGGCGGCGCGACCGTCGTCATGCACTGGCAGCAGGCCGGTGCCGCTGCGACCACGCCCGGAATCGAGCTTGACCCCGAGCAGGCCCAGGGCATCGACCCCAAAGCCAATGGTGCCCGGCGTAAAGCCCGATTGGTAATCCAGCAGGAAGCCTTGGGCCCATTCGGTGCGCTCACTCTTGGCGGTCCTCGCCGCCCGTGCGCTCATACCGTGCTCATCGCGAAAATTTTCGTTGAAGTAAACGTTGCGCAATTGCAGCTTGAGCTTGCTGTCGTCGATGAAACCTTCGGCGCTGGCCGAGGCCAGGGGCAGCAGCCCAAGGATTGGAAACAAAGCCCCGCGGGTAAGCAAAGTGGTCATGTCGAGCTACTCGTTGTTGTTATTGGGCGTGCAAGCCAGCGCACACCCGCTTGCGAGGGCATGTCTGGCAGGGAAGCTAAAGTGTGTCGGGTGAATCAGGAAAACAGCGTCAGTGCCCCGGTCAGCAGGGCCAGCGCGGTAATCACCAGGGACGTGAGCACCGCCCATTTGACGGTGGCTTTCTGGAAGTCGCCCAGGTCGCGGTCGACCATGCCCACCAGCAACAAGGTCGAGGCCACCAGCGGGCTCATCAGGTGCACCGGCTGGCCGAGAATGGACGCCCGGGCAATCTCGACCGGATCAATGCCATAGGCCGCCGCGGCGTTGGCCAGGATCGGCACGACACCGAAGTAGTAGGCATCGTTGGACAAGACGAACGTCAGCGGCATGCTGGTAATCGCCACCACCAGCGGGAACAGATGACCCCAGGAAGGCGGAATCCAGTCGACCAGGGTTTGTGCCAACGCATCGACCATTTTCGTCCCGGAGAAAATCCCGGCGAAGATGCCCGCGGCAAACACCAGCAGGACCACGGTCATGGCGTTGCCCGAGTGGGCGAGAATGCGCTCCTTCTGAATATCCAGCTGCGGATAGTTGATCATCAGCGCCAGGACGAAACCAATCAGGAACAGGATCGCCGAATGCATGAGCCCCATCACCAGCGCGACCATCACCGCGACCACCAACAGCAGGTTGACGTAGGCCAGTTTCGGACGCTTGTGTGGCGTGTCTTCCATGATCGCGTTGATATAGCAGTTGCCGCCGCCGCTTTGCAGTTGGACGTTGCCGATGCGCTTGCGCTCGGCACGGCCCAACAGGAACGCCGTGAACACCACCCATGCGGCCCCACCGATCATGGTCGGCAGCAACGGCACGAAGTACTCACCGGCATCCAGGCCCAGCGCTGCGATCGCCCGGGTCGCCGGGCCGCCCCAAGGGGTCATGCCACTCATGATGCTCAAGGAGAGCATGGAAACGGTCGCCAGGATCATCGGGTTCATGCCGATGCGCTTATACAGCGGTAGCATCGCGGCACAGGTGATCATGTACGTCGTCGTGCCGTCACCGTCCAGCGCCACCAACAGCGACAGCAGCGCCGTGCCCACGGCGATCTTCATCGGGTCGCCATTGACCCGCTTGAGGATCTTGCGGATCAGCGGGTCGAACAGACCGGCGTCGATCATCAGGCCGAAAAACAGGATCGCGAACAACAGCAGTGCCGCTGACGGCGCGACCATCTTCAGGCCATCCAGCATCATCTTGCCGGTGGTCCCGCCAAAGCCGCCGAGCACGGCAAAGACGATGGGCACCACCGTCAGGGCGACGATCGGCGACAGCCGTTTGGTCATTATCAGGAAGGTGAAGACCACCACCATGGCCAAGCCAAGTAAAGCGAGCATATGTCAGATCTCTTGTTGTTATTGAGTCGCTGATGCAATGACGAGGTCTGCCTGGCTATCCGGCCAGGCGCCGGGAAACCGTGGCGTAGACGAAACCAGAGAAAAGTCGGCGGGCGGTGCGTACCACCGAGGCTCGAATGGTCTCACCCTTTTCGCCGGTGTAGGACAACACCACATCGATACCGCCGCTGGGGTGCTCGATGCGAACCTGCTGCAAACGTGGCTCGCTGCCGCCACCGATCAGGTTGGCCGCGACACTGCCGTTGGTCACGCAAGCCGTCGCCAGGCCGATAGAGCCGGTGATTGCCAAGGCGCGGTGACAGTTGTGCGGCATGAAGTAGCGCACCTGGAGGGTCCCGCCAGACTTGGCCGGCGACACCAGGACCGGCTTGGGGATCACCATGTCGCTGACGTCACCCAGGCCCATCGCCAGGCCGGCTTTGAGCCGCAAGGACTCCAGGCGCTGCATGAACGCCTTGTCGGCGTCCAATTCAGCGGGGCTTTCGTCACCGCGCTTGCCCAGTTGGCTGGCCTCGACGATCAGCATCGGCATCGCCATGTCGATGCACGTCACCGCAATGCCGTCGATCATGTCCAGGGGTTGCCCGGTCGGGAAGAGCTTCCCCGTCTTGCTGCCCGCGGCATCGAGGAAGGTCAGTTGCACCGGAGCGGCCGTGCCGGGCACGCCGTCGATGGCGGTGTCGCCTTCATAGCTGACCTTGCCTTCCGGGGTTTGCACCTCGGAATTCACGAAAGTCCCGGTATTGAGGTTGCGAATGCGCACCCGGGTCAGATCGCCGGTAGCCTTGACCAGCCCCTGCTCGATGGCGAACGGGCCGACGGCGCAGAGCATGTTGCCGCAGTTGGGCGCGGTGTCGACCCGACGCTGGGAAACCATGACTTGGACGAACAGATAATCGACGTCGGCTTCCGGGTGCAACGATGGACTGACGATTGCCACTTTGCTGGTCTGTGGGCTGCCGCCGCCGATGCCGTCGATTTCCAGTTCGTGGCCGGAACCCATCAGGTTGATCAGCAATTCGTCACGTTCGGCGATGGCGACCGGCAGATCCCAGGCGAGAAACACCGGGCCTTTTGACGTACCGCCGCGCATCAGCACACAAGGAATTCGCTTCATGAACATTAACTCTTGTTGATCAATCTGGATAATTGATGTTCTAGGCACAAGAGTGGCAGGGTTTAAAAAGTGTTTCCAATGCAAAGATCGGAGTGATTATTGCGTTTCACAAATGAATTAAATTACGATGATTGTGCGGCGCCGTGCCCCTTCTTGGTGAGATAAAACATGGAATATGAGCTCCAGGACATACGATCTTTCGTGAAAATCGCCGAACTCGGCAGCTTCCACGAAGCCGCCGACGCGCTGCATCTGTCGCAACCGGCCTTGAGTCGACGGATGAAAAAACTCGAGGAAGGCTTGGGAACCGCTTTGCTCGATCGCACCACCCGAAAGGTCAGCCTGACGAGTGTCGGCCGTGACTTCCTGCCCAAGGCGCGGCGCCTGCTGGATGATTTCGACGACTCGATTCTCAACATCCGCGAGCTGGCGGAGCGACAGATCGGCCGGGTGACCTTGGCGTGCATTCCCACGGCAGCGTTCTATTTCCTGCCTTCGGTGATTCGCCTCTATAACGAGCGCTACCCGAAAATCCGCATCCGCCTGCTCGACCTCAGCGCCAACGAAGGGCTCGAAGCGGTACTGCGCGGCGAAGCCGACTTCGGCATCAACATGATGAGCGGCCAGCACCCGGACATCGAGTTCGTACCCCTGGTCAACGAACCCTTTGTGCTGGCCTGCCGGCGCGATCATGAACTGGCTGAACGCAGTGCGGTTACCTGGTCGGAACTCAGTGATTATCGGCTGATCGGCGTCGGTCGCCTGAGCGGCAACCGCATGCTGCTGGATCACGCGCTGTCGGGCCTGAGCTGGCGCCCGCAATGGTTTTACGAAGTGCAGCACTTGTCGACGTCGCTGGGATTGGTCGAGGCCGGCCTCGGTGTGTCGGCGATGCCCAGCCTGGCTATGCCGGCCGGGGATCATCCAACGCTGGTCAGCGTGCCGCTGATCGAGCCTGTGGTAAACCGCTCGCTGGGCCTGGTCTACCGCCGGGGCGCATCGCTCTCCCCGGCTGCGGAGAAGTTTGTCTCGATCCTGCTTGAGCAGTGGCCGCAATGAAGCGAGAGCCTCCACACCGCCAACGCGGCGAAGCTGATCAAGGCGCCTAGCAAGCTGACCGCCATCCAGCCCCACAGCGCATAGACCTGGGTCGCGGCCACCGCGCCCAGTGCGCTGCCCACCGAGTAGAAGCACATATAAGCCCCGACCATGCGACTTTGCGCGTCGGGCCGTGCCGCGAAGATCAAGCTCTGGTTGGTGACATGCACGGCTTGCACCGCGAAGTCGAGCAACACCACGCCGCACACCAGTGCGATCAGGGAGGTCTCGGTAAACGCGATAGGCAGCCAGGAAAACGTCAGGAGCCCCAGCGACCAGCCGGTAACGCGTTGTCCAAAGCCTTGATCGGCCCACCGACCGGCCCTTCTGGCTGCCAGGGCCCCGGCGACGCCGGCCAGGCCAAACAGGCCGATGGCCGTGTGTGAAAGCGACAGCGGCGCGGCGCTCAACGGCAGCACCATGGCGGTCCATAACACCGAAAACGCGGCAAAGATCAGCAAGGCCAGCAGCCCCCTGATCCGTAGCACCGGCTCGCTCATGAACAGTTTGAACAGCGACCGGATGAGCGCCCGGTAAGGCTGCCGGTCAGGTGGCGACACGGCAGCAGGCACCACTGCCCAGAACACCGCCGCGATGGTCAGCATCAATCCCGCGGAAACGAAATAAACCCCGCGCCAGCCCGCCAGATCGGCAATCACTCCAGAGGTAAACCGGGCCAGGAGAATACCCAGGACAACGCCACTGGTGACGGTTCCCACGGCCTGTCCACGCTGGGAGGGCGAGGACAGCACGGCGGCATAGGCCACCAGCACCTGGACAACCACCGCCAGCAAGCCCATCACGATCATCGCACCCAACAAAGCCAACCAGTGCCGCGCTGCGCCGACGGCCGCCAGCACAAGCGCGGACAACACCAATTGCGCGAAAACCAGCCGTTTACGGTTGACCTTGTCCCCCAACGGGACGATGAACAGCAACCCCAGCGCGTACCCCACCTGAGTGGCCGTGACCACCACCCCGATCAATCCTGAAGCAACGCCCAGGCTTTCGGCCATTGAGGCGAGCAAGGGCTGGGCAAAGTAGACATTGGCGACGGCCAATGCACAGGTCACGGAAAACAGTAGTGTGAGCGCCGGCGAAAGCCCTGGGTAATGCTGTTCATTCAAAGAACCCGTTGCCCCCCTGCAGGAGCTGCCGAAGGCTGCGATCTTTTGATCTTTCCCTTGGGATTCATGTGCCTGGGGAAAGATCGCAGCCTCGCTTCGCTCGACAGCTCCTACGCGGGAGCACGTGCCCCCACCAGGGTGATTTCCCGAAGGCTGCTGGGTGAAACAGTCGGCATCTGCTGTCATGCACGCCTCCTTGGCGCTAAACTGGTTTCAATTAAAAACCTGACTGGATTGTCACCCGATCAGGTTTCAATTTGCAACCACAGACATCGACCGGACTTGCGATCCTTTTTCAGAAGGTCAATAAAATGGAAAACGCTTCACCGCAAAACAGCGAATGCCCGGTAGCCAGGACACTGGACGTGATTGGCGATCGCTGGTCGCTCATGATCATCCGCGACGCATTCGACGACATTCGCCGCTTCAGCGAATTTCAGAAGAGCCTGGGCGTGGCCAAGAACATTCTGGCTTCGCGACTCAAAGCGTTGGTCGAGGTCGGTGTGTTCGACGTTCGACCCGCGTCCGATGGAAGCGCCTACAAGGAGTACGTCCTGACGGACAAAGGCCGGGAAATCTTTCCGGTCGTGGTCAGCCTGCGACAGTGGGGCGAACGCTTCCTGTTCGAGCCGGGAGAAACGCGTTCCGTGCTGTTGGACAACACATCCGGGCAGGCCCTCATGCCGATGGAGGTACGTTCGGCGAGTGGCGAAATACTTGGACCGTTTGACTGCCACAAGTTGAGACTTGTTGCCGGCGAATCGTAAAGCGACAGCAGGATCGCCTCATGCCTGAACGCTTCCGACGTCATCACCTCGCGGCCTTTTGACTCAATCCGGTCAGGTTTTCCAGCAGTTCCAGCGCCTGGTCGAAATCGAAGCGCTCGGCATGCTGGACGACCCGACGCAACTGCTCGGCCAACCTGGGATCTGACGTCAGCCCCGGTAACGGGTGCAGGACAGTCAACGCTTGCGTGTCACTCTCGGCCAACAAGTCCCTGACTTGGGCCAACCGCGCCTGCAACTCTGCGTCTGAATGCGACACGGGCAGCGGCTCGCTGAATGACTGCGGGTCCGCTAGCCCCGCCAGCCCTTCCAATACCTGATTCAGGCAATGCTCCACCGCCAACAACCCGGCAGCCACGACCTGCTCCTGGGCGCCGGCCAGGCAAGCCTGCTCCAGGGCGATGGCAGCATCCGCAACGGCCCTGGCACCGATGTTACCCGCAGTGCCACGCAGGGTATGGGCCAGTCGTGTTGCCGCCGAAGGATCTTCGCCGCCTCGTGCGGCCAAGAACTCGGTTCGGAAAGCACCTTGGCTGGAGCCGAACTTGCGCAGCAGGCGCAGGTAGAGTTCGACCTTGCCCATACAGGTGGCCAGGCCAGCCGCCAGATCAATACCGGCAAGTTCGACGGGCAGCCCCATGGGGACCACTTTGGAGAGCGGTGAGACTTCGGTCACATGGGCAGTACGACCAGGCCTGGGGTGAATCCACTTGGCCAGGGTGACGAACATGCCCTCGACGTTCAGCGGTTTGGAGATATGGTCGTTCATGCCGCAGGCCAAGGCCCGCTCGCGGTCGCCCGCCATGGCGTCGGCGGTCATGGCGATCACTGGCAGCCCAGCCCAACGCGACTGCTCGCGAATCCTGCGGGTTGCGGTATAACCATCCATGACCGGCATCTGACAGTCCATCAGTACGCCGTCGAAATCATCATCGCGCGCCAACAGGTCGAGTGCGTCTTCACCATGGATGGCCACGCACAGCTCGATGCCAGCGCTCTCCAGCAGTTCGCAGGCCAACTCGCGGTTCAGCTCATTATCCTCGACAAGCAGCAGCCGGGCGCCATGCAGGCTGGCCACGGCACTGGCACTCTGTCCAGATCGTTCGCCGGCCCGGGTATCGGCCTGGGGGGGCTTGCCGAGCACCGTGCCGATCGCCTCAAGCAGCGTGGACGGCGTCACCGGTTTGGTCAGCACCACCGGTAACTGGATACCGTGCCGGCTAGCCTCCTCACGTGCCTCTTCGCGCCCGAATGCGGTGACCATGATGACAGACGGTGTTTGCGCCAGATTGGCAGCGTGCATCTGACGCACCGTCTCCACGCCGTCCATGCCGGGCATGCGCCAGTCCATCAACACCAGGTCATAGGGCAGTGTCTTGCGTTCCGCCTCCACCAGCATCCCCAACGCCACGCGCCCACTCTGCGCCACGTCCACCTCAACGCCAAAACTGCGCGCCATGCTGGAGAGAATCTCGCGCGCGCTGGCGTTGTCGTCGACCACCAACACGCGAACGCCGAGTAGCTCATCAGCAGTAAACATGCGCCGCGGCTGAGCGTCGCGCTGCACGCCGAGGCTCACCTCGAAATGGAAGATAGAGCCTTGACCGAGTTCGCTCTCCACCCAGATACGTCCGCCCATCAGCTCCACCAAGTGCTTGGAGATGGCCAGGCCCAGACCGGTGCCACCGTACTTGCGAGTGGTGGAACTATCGGCCTGGCTAAAGGGTTGGAACAGCCGACTGCACTGCTCGGGGCTCATGCCGATGCCGCTGTCGCGCACCCAGAAATGCAACTGTGCCTGCTCCTCGCCGGTACCCAGTCGCTCCACGCCAACCACAACCTCGCCCTGCTCGGTGAACTTTGCCGCATTGTTGCCCAGGTTGATCAACACCTGGCCCAGGCGCAACGGATCGCCGATCAACGCCGTCGGCAGCCCCGCCGGGGTGCTGAACAGCAGCTCCAGGCCTTTGTCCTCGACCTTCAGGCCAATCATGCTGACGAAGCCGTCGAGCACGTCTTCCAAGTGGAAAGGAATGTACTCGAGGTGCATCCTGCCAGCCTCGATCTTGGAGAAATCCAGGATGTCGTTGATGATCCCCAGCAGATTTTCCGCCGAGCGGTGTACCTTCTCGATGTAGTTGCGCTGCCGATGGTCCAGCTCGGTGCGCAGGGCCAGGTGGCTCATGCCAATGATGGCGTTCATCGGGGTGCGGATCTCGTGGCTCATGGTGGCCAGGAAGTCGCTCTTGGCCCGCGTCGCTTCCTCGGCGATCTCTCTCGCCAGGTGCACCTCAGCCTCGGCGGCCTTGCGATCGGTAATGTCGAAGTACCAGTTGGCGCGAATCACTCGCTCGCGCTGCTCCAATGTCACCGCCGAAACCAGCACATCGAAGCGCTCCCCCTCGCTACGCTGGAAAGTAGCCTCGAAGTTAATCACCGCACCCTGCTCCGCCGCCTCGACGAAGCGCTGGTGTGCCTGATGATCGACCCAGAAGCGCCTCGGATCGATCCCTTCGAGTTGAACGATATCGACGCCGAACAGGTGTTCAAACTGCGGATTGCAGTAGGTCGGACGGCCTTCAATGTCCCTGATCAGCATGGCTACCGGGCTGCTGTCGAGTACCGCGCGCAATTGTGCTTCGCTGACCTTGAGCGCTGCCTGCAACTGGCGACGCTCGCTGACGTCGCGCACCGAGGCGCACACGCATACCCCCCGGCCTTCCAGGCTCGGCAGGCGCGACAGGCCGATCTCCACCGAAAACAGACTGCCGTCCTTGCGCACACCCTGCAGGTCGTCCAGGCCGGCGCCCATCTGCCGAGTATCACCATGGGCCATGAAGCCATTGCGCAGCTCAACGTGGCGACCGCGACTCGCGACCGGCACCAGACGCTCGATAGCCTCGCCCACCAACTCGCCGGCGCTGTAGCCGAACAACCGATCCAATTGCTGGTTGGTCCGCAGGATGCGTCCGTCAGCGCCCACCACCAGCATGCCGTCCGGTGCTGCCTCGATGATCCCGCGGTACCAGGCCTCGGTGGCGCGCAGTGCCGATTGCTGGGCTTCGAGCTCCTGAGCCTGATGCTCCAACAGCAGCGTTTGCCCGGCCATTTCATCGGCTTGACGACGGGTCTCCTCCAGCAATGCCTGGACGGCCTGATTACGTTCCAGGATCGCCATCGCCGCTGCCAGGCGAGGGACGGCTTCCTGGAGCAGCAGTGACTGTTCATCATCCAAGACTTTTAATCCGGCGAGTTCGAGCACGCCCAGCAGCCGCTCGCCACGCAGGATCGGTTGTAGCAACAGACAAGTGGCTGGAATCTCGCCGAGCTGCGAGTGCAGGTGCCAGTATTGTTCCGGCAGCGCCTGCATCTGGCGGGCTTGGCGATCGACTGCGCATTGGCCTAGCAGGCCATCGCCGAACATGACTTGCGCCTGCGGTGGCCGCTCCGAATCAGTGGCATAGCCGCCCATCAGCACCAGTCTGGTGAAGTCCGGGTGGACGCTGTAAAGAACCCCCTGGCAAATACCGAGCTGGTTCGCCATATGTTGCAGGAACACCTGCGCCAGTTCGCCAGGCGCCCCTGCCTGCTGCAGGTCGATCTGCAACTCGGCGATTTGTGCCTTGACCGACCGCTGGCGCTCCAATTGTTGAGACTCGATCTGCAATTTGGCGATGGCCCGCGCCAGGTCGCCGGTCTCGTTGTTCAAGTCCGTGTGCGGAATCGGTTGGTCGAGCTTTCCTGCAGCCAACTGGTCCACGGCCGCCCTCACTCGATTGAGCGGGTTGCGAATCGACTGGCTGACCAGCCAGCAAAGCAGTAGCGCCAGCGCCAAGCCGCCGAGCAGCAACATGTAGGTCAGCGTTGTACTGCGCTCGGCAAAGTCGGCGATGTCCTTGGAGGTGTCGCGGATCGAGGCCTCCTTGACCTCAGCGATTGCGTGCAACAGGGCATCGGCCTGCCGATCGAGGCGTTGGAACTCGCTGCTGTTGAGCAGCAACAATGCCTGGCCCTGGCGACCCAGATCAATCAATGCAAAGGCCCGCTCTGCCTCCCGCAGCAACTGTTGCAGCAGCACATCGAACTCGGCGAGGCGCGCCAGGTTTTCCGGGCGCCTCAGGGTTACCTTGGCCTCGGCCAGCGACCGGTGTAGTAGGGTTTGAGTGTCATGCAAGTGTTGCAGCGACTCGATGCGCACGTCCGCGCTGTCCGTACCCACTGCACGCTGCAGTGTCTGCACCAGGTGCGGCAGTTGCACTCGGGCTTCGTGCAGGTGCTCCATGCCCACCAATTCCTGGCTATAGAGATTCTGCATGTCTCGCTTCAGCGACTCTTGAGTACGCAGGCTTTGCACGCCAAGTACCAAGACCAATAGCAGTAGCGTGGCAAAGCCGAGGATCAGCTTATGGCGAAGCGCTAGACGCTCAAGCAGAGTGCGTAATTTGACCATGACATACCCCAATGACCACAATGAAGAAGCTGGCGAACGTTGCTGGTAGTGCTTCGTTCAAGGTTCCTGGGCGATACGCTTCAGGGCAGCCAACTGCTTAGCCATGTCCTGATCGCTGTCGGCGAAACGCTCGGCAATGGCCTGGAACTGTTCGACATGAGCCAGGAAGGCATCACAAATGTCTGGATCGAAATGCGAGCCTCGCCCCTGACGAATGATCTCGACGGCCTCCTCGTGGGGCATCCCTTCTTTGTAAACCCGTCGACTGATCAGGGCGTCATAGACATCCGCCACCGCCATCAGCCGGGCGCTGATGGGAATGTCGTCACCCGCCAACGCCTGCGGGTATCCACTGCCGTCCCATTTCTCCTGGTGGCTGTAGGCGATCTCCTTGGCCAGGCTGAGGAAGTCCACCGCAACACCCAGTTGGTCTTCGGCACGCTGGATAGCATCGCGTCCCAGCGTGGTATGGGTCTTCATGATCTCGAACTCCTCTGGGGTGAAGCGCCCCGGCTTGAGGAGGATATGATCAGGAATGCCGATCTTGCCGATGTCGTGCAATGGCGCCGACTTGAACAACAGGCGGATCGTTTCGTCGTTGAGAAAATGCCTGAAACGAGGATGGTCGCGCAGCCGCTCGGCGAGGACCTTCACGTAGTGCTGGGTCCGCCGGATATGGTTGCCGGTCTCATTATCGCGAGTCTCTGCCAGTGAGGCCATGGCCTGGATGGTCACGTCCTGGATGGCCATGACCTCGCGGGTACGCCGCTGCACCTCTTTCTCCAGATAGTCGTTCTGATCACGCAGGAAGTCCGCCGCAGCCTTGAGCTTGAGCTGGGTATCCACTCGCGCCAGAACCAACGGTGGACTGATCGGCTTGGTGATGTAGTCGACCGCCCCCAGCTCCAAGCCATGGATCTCATCCTCGATCGCCGCCAGGGCGGTGAGGAAGATGATTGGAATGTCGCAGGTGCGCGGATCATGCTTGAGCTGGCCCGCCACCTCGTGACCAGACAGCCCAGGCATCATCACATCAAGCAGGATCAGGTCCGGTAGCGAGCCACCCTGCAGCACTCGCAGGGCCTTCTCACCGCTGTTCGCAGCCTTGACCCGGTAGCGATCCTTGAGCAGATCGGTCATCAACAGCAAATTATCAGGCGTGTCGTCGACCACCAGAATGGTGGCCTGGGGATAGTGGCTCTGTTCGGCACTCATGGCTAGCGGCTCCCTTGCCAGAGATGTTGGCATCCCTAGGGGGACTTTTTTTGTCCCCTCAATGGAGGTGAGCTTAGCGGTACTTCTGCGAGGCTGCCGCACCCATCACCGGCCCAGCGCGCACCTCCCTGCCTTTTTCTATCCTTTCAGCGTCAGGGCCATGTCCGGGTACCTGGCGCACATGAAATCGACAAATGCGCGAACCTTCGGCGCAGCAAGACGCCTGGACGTGTGCAAGACCCAGAGTTCGGCTTCTTTCCCCGATACCGTGCCCCACTGGACCAACTCGCCACTGGCCAACTGGTTCCATGCGATGGACTGTGGAATGAGGGCAGCCCCACCACCGGCGATGGCTGCATCGCGGATCATCAGGAACGAAGAGAAGCGCAGCCTGGGGATCGGCTCCAGAATCAGGTGACCGCCATCGAGTGCCCAATGGGTGGGCTCGAAACTGGACATCACAATACCGGGAACTGACCGAATGGCCCCGGGTGCAGGCCGAGGTAATCCCGGCGCGGCCACCACCACCAGGCGGTCCTTGGCGAAGCAGCGGCCGACCAAGCTGCTGTCCGGGCTGGGGTTGATCCGGACGGCGACATCAAATTGTTCCTCGACGAGGTCGACCACGCGATCCTCCGAAATGACCTCGATCGTGACGTCAGGATAAGCCGCACAAAACGCTGCGCCGATGCCGCCCATCGCAAGCTGCGAGAACAGGACCGGGGCAGCGACACGCAAGCGTCCGCGAGGCGTCGATACGCCCTCCTTCGCCGCCGCCATGGCTTCCGCCACCTCGGCCAACGGCCCTTCGGCCCTGCTCAGCAGCAGCTCTCCAGCCTCGGTGAGTTTCAGACCACGCGCACTGCGCTCGATCAGCCTGACGCCCAATTGCTCCTCAAGGTCGGCAATGCGGCGCGACAAGGTTGCCTTGGCTATTCCGCTCGCACGGCTTGCCTTGCCCAACCCCTCGTTCGTTGCGACGAGGGTGAAATCGATCAGCGCGTTCAGGTTCATGCTGTTCCACTTTTGAAACGGAGTGTCTACATCCTGGCGTCTTCGTTTTGTTTCTGCAACGGAATATCGTTTGATCATCGCAACGGGCCGACAACGCAGTGGCGGACCTGACCCACTCTTATGCAGGAGATTCAAAATGAGCATTCTCGTTACCGGCGCCACGGGCACCCTCGGTTCACTCATCATTCAACGCCTCGCCAACGCGGACGCCGAGGTCAAAGCCCTCGTGCGCCAGCCTGGCAAGGGCACCTTCCCGGCGGGCGTCACTGAAGTCGTTGCCGACCTCACCGACGTCCCTTCGCTGCGCGACGCGCTGGTGTCGGTGCGGACGCTGTTCCTGCTCAACGCCGTGACGCCCGACGAGGTGACACAAGCCCTCATCACCTTGAACCTCGCTCGCGAGGCTGGCATCGAGCGCATCGTCTACCTGTCGGTGATTCATGCCGACAAGTTCACCCACGTACCGCACTTCACCGGCAAGCATACGGTCGAGCGCATGATCGAAAGCCTCGACATGGCCGCAACCATCCTGCGTCCGGCTTACTTCATGCAAAACGAATTGATGGTCCAGCAGACAATTCAGAACTACTCGGTGTACCCGATGCCGATCGGCTCGAAGGGCGTCTCGATGATCGATGCCCGCGACATCGCCGACATCGCCGCTGCCGAGTTGCTGCGACGCGACAAGGCACCTTCGGCCCTGGACCGTGTAACCCTGGAGCTGGTCGGCCCACAAGCACTGACCGGTGCCGCCGCGGCGAAGATCTGGAGCTCCGCCCTGGGTCGCGAGATCGCCTACGGCGGTGACGATGTGGCCGCCTTCGAAGCACAATTGGCCGCGTACGGTCCCGCCTGGCTGGCTTATGACATGCGCCTGATGATGTCCGGTATCCAGACATTTGGCATGCAGGCTGCTGAAGGAACCGTGGAACGGCTGCAGGCGATCCTGGGGCGTCCGTTGCGCACCTACGAAGACTTCGTCCGCGAGGCTATCCCCGGGGTTTGAACCGCCGGGGCAGTACTGTCAGGTCATCCTCGTCCAGCGTTGGGCCTCGGTCAGCGGATGACCGACCTGGCGTGCAACGAGGAAGTCTTGCTCCAGCAACGGCTACTCGCTAAGCCAGCTGGCGAACCCCGGAGACCAAGGCGCATTCTTGCCCAGAACCTTAACTGGCGCCCTAAGCCTGTCACACCGGGAAGTAGCGACTGGGGACTTCCCCCAGCAGCTGTTTGAAAACCGTTGTGAACGCACTTGAACTGCTATAACCCAACGCCATGGCGACCTCGGTGACCGGCTGACCTTTCCCCAGACGAACGATCGCTTCGAGCAGGCAGGCTTGCTGTCGCCATTGGAGATAACTGATTCCGGTGTGCAGTCGAAAATGGCGGGTAAACGTCCGGCGACTCATCCCCGCACGGCAGGCCATATCGTCGATACCAACCTCCAGCGAAGGCTGGGTCAGAAACTCGCGACAGACCATCGCAAGGCGTGGTTCTGCCGGCAACGGGGCATTGAGCGAAAGCGCGGGCATGCTGGCGATCTCATGGAGCAGCAGCCCCATCAAATGCCCATCACGTCCCTGGATGGCATATCGCGCGGGCACATCGATTGCTTTGACCAGCAATTGCCGCAACAACGGCGACACGTCCAATACCTGACACTGCCCCGGCAACCCCAGCCGCTGGGCCGCTTGTTTGCGGATATAGGTGTTGTGCAGGGTAACGGGGCCACGCATCTGCATGGAGTGGGCGAGTTGCGCCGGAACCCATATACCGCGTTGGGGCGGAACGACCCAGTTGCCGTCATCGGTAAACACGGTGATGACCCCGCTTGCGGCATAAGCGAACTGACCACGTGGATGGTGATGCATTGGGAACAGCGTTGCGTCTGCGTAGCCACGTTCGGTCACGACGGCATCGCGCGGTGTGTTCTGGTAGGTATGTAGGGTGGTTTCTCGCATGGCCCGATTCTAATGAATATTGGCCTGTGACTGAAAGCAGGCCAGGTCAATTGCTTGCATATTCTTCACGCACGAACACTTCCGTTCTGCGCTGGAGAAAGACTGACAATGCAAAAGAAGCATCTATTACTCGCCATTCTGGTGACGGCCGTCTGGGGGTTGAATTTCCCCGTGACAAAACTCGGACTTGCCGGCATTGATCCGCTGCTGTTGACTGCGTTGCGTTTCGCGCTGGCCGCCTTGCCTTGGGTATTTTTCGTGGAGCGTCCACGCGTTGCCTTCCGATGGCTGGCCGCCTACGGGCTGATCTTTGGCGTGGCCATGTGGGCGTTGATCAACCAGGGAATTGCCATGGGGGTGCCACCCGGTACAGCGTCGCTGCTGATCCAGTGCAGTGCATTCTTCACTCTGGGCTGGGGTGTACTTTTCTTTGGCGAACGCCTGGGGCAGCCTCAACGGATTGGCAGCCTGCTGGCAGCCATAGGCTTGGGAGGGATCGTACTGTGCAGCCCTGGCGACTCGTCGAAGGCCGGTTTCGCACTCGTCATTGGCAGCGCAATGGCGTGGAGCATCGGCAACGTGATCATCAAAGTATCGAAGGTGCGTGAGGTCTTCGCTTTCGTGGTGTGGGCCAGCTTGTTTGCACCGATCCCGCTCTTGCTGTTGACGTGGCTGTTGCATGGCTCAGCGCCCTTCAACGCACTCCCTTCGCAGCTCAATGCAACGACGTTGCTTTCGCTCGCGTTCCAGGTCTACGCCGCGACGCATTTCAGTTACTGGGGATGGAACCTGCTATTGCGTGAATACCCACTGTCACGCGTAGCGCCGTTGTCACTGCTGATCCCGGTGTTTGGCATCTTCAGTTCAATGGCGATCCTCGGCCAATACCCAAGCCCCTCTGATTGGGGGCTCATCTTGCTAATTCTACTGGCGATTGCCTTGAGCTCAGGACAATTACAGGTGCTGCGTTGCGCCATCGTACGTGTTGATTGGACGAGGATGAAACGGCAGAAAACAGGCGATTAATGCGGTCGGCCGCCTTGGGTTTTGGATTCAAGCCGTCGAGGCACTACCACTACTCCTCGGCAGGCCTCATATGAAAAATCGTATAAGGCAGGATCAGCGTATCGGCGACGATGCTGAAAGGAAGATCAACGATTGCAAAAGGTGCCAGCGCGCGTGAATACACGTCGTTGTCATTCGTCGAAGCCTTGATGATTTCAATATCGGTCGCCGCACCGCAGTAAGGATGGCGGCCACAGAGCTGTCCCATGCCAAAGGTTTCGTTGGCCGTGGCGCATCCGCCCAGCAGCGCCATCGCCAAAGCCATTACTACGATCCGCATGACGCGCCCCTCCCCCAGGAAAGGCCGGACTGTAGCATCAAAGCCGCCCCAACGGCTCGGCGCTCAAGGCAAGGCCCCAGCAGGGTCGCGAACCACTCGATGAACACCCCGAGCGCGGCTGCACCGATAGGAACGTTGTGGTGACTGTATTCAGACGGCCGTTTAGGGCATCGTTCGATCCGGACCTACCTGATACCGAGGTCACGACGCTTGAAAAGCGTCGACCTCACACCTTCCCCATCCGCTCTACCTCGCCCCCCACTTATTGGCAACAGTGAATCCTGCCTGCGCGCGCCAGATATTTAACTTGACGCAAGAGATTACGATCATCATATTCATGAAAATATTATGAGCGTCATGTGCAAGCCTACGTCACGGCGCCGAGATCGCGAACCACAGTCTTGGCGTTTGGCAATCAACGTCTTTGCCCGCCAACCAAACACAGGAGAGGCTGTATGGAAGCCAGAACTTCATTGGCAATTGCCGCTACGCAACCGCACGCCTCCACCCAACCATTGACCGGCAAAGTCGTGGCGCTGCTTGCAGGCCTGGCGGCGATCAGCATGCTGTCTACCAACATCATTCTCCCGGCGTTTGCGGATATCGGCGAAGACCTGGGCGTGACCGCGCGCGAGCTCGGCCTGACGCTGTCCAGCTTCTTCATCACATTCGCCTTGGGCCAGTTGGTGGTCGGGCCACTGGCCGACCGCTACGGGCGGCAGAAACTGGTGCTCGGCGGCCTCTCAGTGTTCGTGGTCGGCACCGTCATCGCCGGCCTTGCCACCACCCTTGATGTGCTGATCGCCGGACGCGTCGTCCAGGCGCTCGGCGTGTGTGCAGCCTCGGTGCTGTCGCGTGCCATCGCACGGGATCTGTTTGAAGGCGAGACGCTCGCCCGGGCCCTGTCGCTGACGATGATCGCCACCGCCGCGGCGCCGGGTTTTTCGCCGCTGGCCGGCAGCGTCCTGTCCGTCACACTCGGCTGGCGTGCCATCTTCATCCTGGTGGGGCTGGCCGCCGTGGTACTGGCCTTTTTCTACGTGCGCGACCTCGGAGAAACCCATCCCGCCGATCGCCGGGCGCCGCACTCGGCCAAGAGCGTGGTGCTCGCCTATGGCAGATTGGCGCTGGATAAGCGCTTCATCCTCCCAGCCCTTTCAATGAGCCTGCTGATGAGCGGCCTGTTCGCCTCCTTCGCGGCGGCGCCCGCCATCCTGATGCAAGGTATCGGCCTGACCTCGTTGCAGACCGGCCTGTATTTTGCCGCGACGGTATTCGTCGTGTTCGCAGCCGGCATGGCGGCCCCGCGCCTGGCGCATCGTTATGGCGCGCGGATCATCACGCTCGCGGGCATTGCCTGCGCCATGATCGGCGGCGGCCTGCTTCTGGTGGGTCCAGCCGCACCTGGTCTTGGGTGGTATGCCCTCTCGATGATCACCTTCCTGTGGGGCATGGGCCTGGCCAATCCGCTCGGCACGGCAATCACCATGGGCCCTTTCGGCAAAGAAGCCGGGATGGCCTCCGCGCTGCTGGGGTTTCTCTCCATGGGTGCGGCTGCGCTGACCACCTGGCTGGCCTCCGTCTTGAGCTTCGCGCCGGTCACGACGCTGGGTGGGATTCAGACGACGGCCTGCCTGGTGGCGCTGGTGTTGTTTCTCTTGCGGGGGTAGAAGAATGAATCGTCCTAAACCCTGGACGTCGCAATGAACCGTGTAATGGCCGCCACCACCTCGGCGCCCCGTTCAAGATAGAGCACATACCCGCAGTCCTCGATGAACTCGCCGCGTGCATCGGGGAGTTGCTGGAGCAGGTTATCCAGGGTCGCCGGCAGGAACACCACAGGCCGAACCCCAGCAGACCACCATTTCAATGGCATGACAGTTATCCCTTCTGAAATTGAATGGGCCGCAGGACAGAACTTATAAATACCCAGCTGCGCTATCTCGCAGTTGTGCGCGCACGAGCTTCTTGTTAAAAGCACGCGCGGTTACATACGCGCAGGGATAGCTCTTCGCCTCGTCGACATTCAAAAGTGAATGAAAGATTAATATTCCCTCAGCAGTTGACAGCCTCAGGGCTCGCTGATAATTTCGCCGCACTGCCAATTATTCCCGCAGTGCTTAGCCAAGACTGGGATGTCTAAAAATGTACTATCACCTTTCTGCTATCAGTTCCTCCCACAGCTATCCCGACAGCTGTTCCCGGGCCATTCTGGCCATCTTCAAAAGCAATACCTGGCGTCGCTAATCTAGCGAAGACCGGAGCCTGTCTGCTGCCTGCCAGCAACGTCCTGATCTTTCCCCTCTGAAATCGAAGGCGCTCGCGCCTTGTGCCCTGCGCAACCATTGGCTGCAATCCATTGCAAGCTTTTTAGTGCGTGCGACATAAACAGCGTCCGCCCCGTCTATTCAGAATATCCGTCAACACGTATTTAAAGTGCCTGCGCGCTTTATATTCCCGTGGCGCTCTCTTAATCGAGCGCCTGAATCGTTACACCTTGAATATGGTATTAACCGTGAATAAAAATCTAATTGGCGTGAATGTTCTTCGCCGCGAAGAACGTCGACCTACGGATGCACTTCGCATATATGAAAATGCACTGGAACAACTGGGTCGTGAGTCTGTTTTCATTCTTGAATCACTGTCCGGCCCAAGCCGTGATCGCCGGGCGACGATCGTCGGGCTCGAACCGCTTTTCGAAGTGTGTATCAATGAGGGCCAGGCCCAACTGCGAGGCTGCGCCGCCCTGTGTGAACATTTGTCCGCCAGCCTGCGGCAAGCGGGCATGCAGGTCGACCAGGAACACAAGATCCATCTGTCCGACAGCGAGGCGGCGTGGAACCTTCTCCGGGCTATCCAGGCAACGTTCCAGCCTGCGTCCAATGCCCCTTCCAGCCTGGCCTTCTTCGGCTATTTCGCCTACGACTGCGTTCGCCTGATCGAGCGACTTCCCGATCTGGCCAAACAGACCTACGACTACCCGCTCATTGCCCTGTCGGTCTATCAGACCCTGGTTTATTTCCACAGCAATGGCATCGTCGAAACCCTGATCAACAACCACGATCTCTGGTCGCCCCGTACGTTGGAGGACTACCCCTTCCTGAGCACACCCCCGGCAGCCGAGGCGCTGGCTCCGCTACCCTACCCCGAGGCCTTCGAGGAAGAGCGCACGGTGACCCCGGAGCAATTCGTCGAGCGTGTCGAAGTGGCGATGGAGCACATCCGCGCCGGCGACGTCTACCAGATCCAGCTCGGCCATGAGATTCGCATCCGCTCGCAGGTTTCGCCGTTCGATGTGTACCAGAACCTGCGCCTGCGCAACCCTTCCCCCTACATGTACCTGGCCCACGTAGGCGGCATCGACCTGATCGGCGCCAGCCCCGAGCTGTTCGTCAGGATCAAGGACGACTTGATCGAGATGCGCCCGATCGCCGGCACCGTGGGCAAGAAGCCTGGCGTCGATCCGACTCAGTTGGTCCTGGAGCTGACCCGCTCCGAGAAGGAGCGCGCCGAACACCTGATGCTCATCGACCTGTGTCGCAACGATATCGGTCGCGTGTGCCAGGCCGGCTCGCTGGAGGTCGATGAGTTCATGCTGGTGGAAGAGTACTCGCACCTCTACCACATGGTGTCGAACGTTCGCGGCTTGCTGCGCCCGGGCCTGGATGCCTACGACGTGATCAAGGCCTCGTTCCCCGCGGGCACCATGTCCGGCGCACCCAAGGTCAGGGCGATGGAGCTGATCGAGGGGATGGAAAGCAACCGCCGGGGCATTTATGCCGGGGCCCTTGGCCTGGTCGGTTTCGATGGCAGCGTCAACACCGCATTGTGCATTCGCTCGACGGTCTTCGACGAGGGTACGTACCACTTGCGTGCATCCGCCGGAGTGGTAGCTGATTCGGTGCCAGCGCTTGAGTGGAAAGAGACGCTGTACAAGATGGGTTCCGTCTATCGGGCAGTGACCGGCCAGGAGATCGCACTGTGAAAGTATTCTTGATCGACGCCTATGACAGCTTCGTCTTCATCATCAGCCAGTACCTGGAACAACTGGGGCTGGAAACCCACGTCGAGCGTCACGACGTACCGGATCTCATCCAGCGCATTGAAGCGTTCTCGCCGGATTTCTGCGTGCTGGGCCCTGGGCCTGGGCATCCGGCGGATGTGGGCTACATCGAAGTGATCAAGCACTTTCAGGGGCGCCTGCCGCTGTTGGGTGTGTGCCTGGGTCACCAGGCCATCGGCCTGGCCTTCGGTGCCCAGGTTTGCCGGGCCCCACACGTGATGCACGGCAAGGTGAGCACGATCGAGAACGACGGCAGGGGCGTCTATGATCACACCCAGGCACATGCGATTCGGGCGACCCGCTACCACTCGTTGATGATCAGCGAGCAGCCGTTACCCGACTGCCTGGAGATCACGTCCAGATCCACGGACGACGGCTATGTCATGGGCGTACGCCATCGCCACCTGCCGGTGGAGGGCGTGCAGTTCCACCCTGAAAGCATCCTCACCGAAAACGGCCTGGACCTGTTCCGCAGTTTCATCCGGTGTCACGTGCACAAGTGATCCACCCGGAAGGGGCATGCGCCCCTTCTTTCCCCGTGCTGCGACTGCTTCATTCCTGCTACAACTAGAGCGATCCGTTTATGGACAAACACCACTCCCCCGCCTGCGTCAGCCACATCCCTACCTGTTCCGAACGCACGATCGACTTCCACCTGCTCAATGCTCGACGCAAGCTGGGTTCGGTAAGCCGCCAGCAAGCTGTCAGTGCTGCGGTGGTCTGTGGGCTGGTCATGCCGACCGTTATCTCGCCGACTTACCAGTGCCAGAAATGAGCACAAAAGTGGTTTCTACGACAGTCCATCCTCAGGGATAACCTGATGGCATATTCAAGTCAGCAATGGCAAGCTCCCGACCTGCAGCGCAGGCCCGTGTCCAGCCGCGCAGCACGTTCATTCCCGAAGCCTGCAGCCCTTGACCTCGGGTATCCATCACCTGTTATTCAACTGAAACAAGGATGTCGGCATGAAAATCTCTCTTGGTCTCGTCGCCCTGGCCGGGTGTCTGTCCACCTTTACTGTTTCGGCCGCTGGCCCGAGCCACAGCGATTTGTTCAAGGCCCTGGCGCAGTGCCAGGCCAATGCGCAGCAGGTGGGCGAGTTCAACGACCTGGTTGACGCCGAGCAACTGACGCTCTCCAAGGATGAAGCGCACAGCCCGTGGGGCGGTGGCGCCTGGCAAGCCACCCCGGCGTTGACGGTGCACGGCGTGTCGTCGACCACTCTGGTGATGACCGACCGCTTCAGCTTCTTTCTCCAGGCCAAAAGCAGCAGCCCGAAGGCCGATGCAGAAAAGCTCGCCAGCACCCTGAAATTGAAAAAGACCCTGGATACCGACGGCTACGTTGACTATCAGCGCAGCCTCGGTAACGGCGCTAGCCTGCGAGTGGTCTCCACGGAAGACAAGGACAGCGATCTCTACGTGGGTTGCAGCTATGAGCAGGATGCTTCCTGAGATCCGGTGATACCCTCTCCCCCGGAAATACAGAAAGGCAGAATCATCAATGCCCGGACATTGGACCGCTCGGGTGTTTTACATCGCGTTTTTTTTGCCTGACCGAACCTGGACTGGCAAGGCGGCTTGGTTCAGACACTCCGGACGTACGCAGTAACCGGCTGATTTCCTGCGCGCTGACCGCCTTGCTGAAAAAGTGCCCCTGAATTTCATCGCAGCCGTTTTCACGCAGGAAGGTTTGCTGCTCCTCGGTTTCGACACCTTCGGCAATGACCTTGAGGTTCAGCTTGTGCCCCAACGAAATCACGGCGGTGGCGATGGCTTTGTCGTTCTCGTTGTTGGGTAGATCACGCACGAAAGACTGGTCGATCTTGAGCCTCGCGATCGGGAAGCTTTTCAATGCGGCGAGGCTGGAATAGCCGGTGCCGAAGTCGTCGATCGAAAGGCTGATCCCCATGGCTTGCAGGGCCTTCATTTTGCTGATGGCTTGCTGAAGGTCTTGCATGATCAGGCTTTCGGTCAGCTCCAGCTCAAAGTACATCGGGTCCAGCCCGGTTTCCTGCAAGGCATGCATGATCCGGTCGATCAGGTCCCTTTCGATGAACTGGCGAGCCGAGATGTTCACCGACATGGTGATCGGCGGCCAACCGGCATCCTGCCACGCCTTGTTCTGTCTGCAGGCGGTATGAATCACCCAGTCGCCGATGGGCACGATCAGCCCGGTCTCTTCGGCCTGAGGAATGAATTTGATGGGAGAGACCATGCCGAGTTCGGGATGCTGCCAGCGGATCAATGCCTCCACGCCGATGATCTGACCTGACCGTAAATCCACTTGTGGCTGGTACAACAGCAGGAACTCGTCATTGTTGAGTGCGCTTCGCAGCCCGTCTTGCATGGCGAGCTTGCCCTGGACCTTGTTATTCATCTCGCTCGTATAGAACTGGAAGCTGTTGCGCCCCAGTTCCTTGGCCCGGTACATGGCGGCGTCCGCATTGCTGAGCAACGTGTCGGTGTCGGTGCCATCGGTAGGGTACGTGGCCAACCCCATGCTGCAGGTGACGTGGAGCGTATGGCCGCTGAGTTGAATCGGCCGCAGGATCGCTTCCTGGATTTTGTGCAGGACGGGCGTCACGCCGTCCAGGTCCGAGGGCTGGTCGAACAGGATGATCACAAACTCGTCGCCGCCCAGTCGCACCACGGTGTCGGTACGCCGTACACACCCCAGCATGCGCTGGGCGACGGTTTTCAGCAGTTCGTCCCCGGCACTGTGCCCAAGGCTGTCATTCACCAGTTTGAACTTGTCCAGGTCGAGAAACACCACTGTCACCAGCCGGTTGTAGCGCTGGGCATAGAGCATCGCCTGCTTGAGGCGGTCTTCGAGCAGCGTACGATTCGGCAGCCCGGTCAGGGCGTCATGGTCGCCCATAAAGCGAATGCGCTTTTCGGTCTGTTGACGTTCTATCGCAATACCGGCGAGCGGTGTGGCCATGTCGATCAGTTTCGTCTCGGCCGCGCTGGGGCTGCGCACGGTGTTGGCATACAAGGCAAACGTGCCCAGGACCTTTCGCTCATGGGACAGGATCGGCGTCGACCAGCAGGCGCGAAACCCATAGGGCGCAACGAGTGAACGGTACGCTTCCCACAGTGGATCCTGCTCGATGTCCGTGACGATGACCGGCTCTCGTCGATACGCCGAGGTACCACATGAACCGACGTTCGGACCGATTTCAATTCCGTCGATGAGCTGGCTATAGGCTTTCGGCAAACTGGGTGCAGTCCCGTGCAGCAGGTGCTTGCCCTCCTCATCCAGCAGCAGGATGGAGACCTTCATGCCCTCCAGTTGGGACTCGACCAGGTGCGCCAGGCTATCGAGCACTTCTGCAAGCTCGGTGCTCCTGGCGATCAGTTCCAGGACATGACCTTGTCCGGCACGGACGATGGCTTCTTGCTCCAATCGGTTGTTTTGCACGGCGAGCCGTTCTGTGGCGATACTTAATTGAACCGTTCTTTTCTCCAGCTGAAGCCGGTCTTCGAGAAATTGGTTCACCGCGCGCGCCATGTTGCCGATCTCGTCCTTCCCATGGTCGGCCATCATCAAATGCGTTTTGTCCGTGTGTTCCTGACGCAATTGCCGGCTTATTTCATTCAGGCGCACGAGCACATGACGACCCATGAACACCCGGGTCACGAACCAGGCGAACACCAGGCTGGCGCCCAGCATGATCAGCACCCATTGCTGGCTGCGATTCGAGGCCTCGACCAGGCGCTGCACGGCTTCGCGATAGTCTTCGGTGTAGGCGTTCGATTGCGTACGGGCCACCGAAACCAGGACCTCGGCCTCGTTCTTGAGTTGCTCATTGAAGCGCTGCAAGACGTTGTGTTGATTGATGAGCGTCTGGCGCAAGGAGAAGAGATCCGACGTCTGCACATCAACATCGGATAACGTGTCAGCGGTACGTGGCAGGCGCTCATATCGGGCCCGCAGCCGTTGCACGGCCTCACTGTCAACTGCCTGCGGCAGATCGAAAAGCAGCACCGCCAGCTCCAGGCTGGCCCGGGTCTGGGTCGCCGTCAATCGGGCGGTGCGATCCTCCAGGGCCTGCGCGAAGGTGACCTCGGTTTGCAGCAGGCTTTCTCGCAGCTGCGCAACGATGTTGGCGGTATTGCGGAACATCTGACTCGACTGATGCATGTCGAGTATCGCCACGCCACTGTTCGCGGCAGTCAGTTGCTGCACCCGTTGATCGAGGGCTTCAAGCTGTTCGACGGTTGCCGCATAGCTTGAACGCAGGATGTCCGGGGAACGGGTTGTCAGAAGCTGGTCAGTCTGGCGCTCGATCAACAAGGTGCGCTGCACCATGTCTTGCCCATTTTGCATGCGGACCAGTCGTTCATCCGTCAGCTGGCGAGTGGCGCTATTAGAGGTGCGCAACGCGTAGACCGCCGTGGCGGCGCCTGCCAGGATCAGCAGCGCCAACGTCAGGAACGCCAGAGTGAATTGTGCGCGCAGCGATTGTGGCAATAGCTGGCGTCCAAACCGGGAAGTCATATCCAACGTCAGGGATTCCATTGGTGGCGATAGATGTCTCGATAGCCATTGTCAGGATCGTACTGGAATTTTTTCCCGCCATCGAAGGCGATATTGTCGGCATTGACCAAGTGAATCGGCGCGACGAAGCCGCTCACTGGCTGACCTGCAAACAGCCGGTTCAATTCATCCATCACTTGCCAGCCATGCTGGTTGAGCGGCTCGGCCACAGTAACGGTCTGGTAGGTTTTTGCCTGTATGCGCAAGAAAGCCGAAGCGCTGCCGTCACCGGCAGACAGCAGGTTGATGCCGTCACTGGGTATGGCGGCGCTGGTCAGCGAGGCAATCGAGTAGTCGAAATAGATGTCGTTGATGGCCAGCGTGTGGGTCCAGCGTTTGCCATAGCGCTGAAGCAGCTCCTTGGTGATCGCCGGCATCTTCTCGCCACTTTCGGAAATCGCCACATCGCGCACCTCCAGCAACGTACATTCTCGACAGCCCCGAATGACGTCCTCCATGACCTTGGCTTTCGCCATGGCAATGCTGTACTTGGAGTCGGTCAGGATGACCACGCCGGCGCGTCCGCTTGACTGTGCCACTGCCGCCATGGCCGTGAGGCGCGCCACTTCAAGCGGGTCGGTCGTGACGTTCATCGCCACCGGTGTGCCGTCAATCGGCCCCGGGCGTGCCCCAGCGTGCCAGCCAACCACCGGTACCTCCTTGTTGGCGAAGAGCTGCAGCGCCGCCTTGTTCTCAAGGGCATCGGAGCCGCACAGGATAAGGCCGTCGGGCTTCGCGGCCAAGGCATCGGAAAAGGCCTTTGCGCGCCCGGCCGATGAGCCGGCACCATCGTATATCTTCAGCGTCCAGCCCAACGCGCTGGCGGCCTCCCGGGCGCCCTGCGCGACACCGACAATGCCGCCGTTACGCAAATCTTCTGCGACAAGCGCGATGCTCTTGCCCCGCTGGGCTTGCGGGCCGGATACAGGGCCGCTCCAACGAACGGCACCGAGGGTGGCCTTGGAAACGATTTCCTGCGCTTGCATCACCGTGACCGTGGTGTTTTCGAGCCCCGCTGCGGTTGACAGGTCCTGGCTGTATGCAGAAGTTGCCATGAAAAGACAGGAAACCGTTATTGAAGCCATCCGGAGTAACGAGGATCTTGGAAACCTGGGCCCAATCGAACAGGTTCGATCACCGCATGTGATGCCGTGTCTGGGGCCGGTGGCGCGATCAAAGTCAGGCATGACGTCCCTTTTTGCCAAGAATGCAGTGTTCCGAAAGGATAGTCGGTTCTGCTGCCATCAGGTTCTTTGTGGGTAAAGGGAATTTCCAGCGGGAGCGAGCCCGTTCCCACAGGTTTCGTTTCTTAACTGAGCGGCATTTTCCTTTATCCCACCCTTTTCCTTTTTAACGCCTGAATATCGGTGCCTGCAGGCTATCCCGAACGGCTCCTCAAAGCGTCCATTTCAGCCCGCATGACGCCAACTTATTGGCACAAAAAGCGATCAAATAAAAATAAATTAATACAGTGACAATTTCCCGACGCACGGTACCCATGTGCCATTGCTGGGGGTTCAAATCGAAGCTCATCATCCGCAGGCAACCCCCGCAAAACGTTCAGGCCGCCGACCTGGACTACAGGAAGTAATCAATCGCATCACTCAATGGAGCGACACCGAGATGATGACTGTCTATTTTGTTGTGATGACGATCTGCAGTGGCTTCGAAGGCTGTGTCGATGAACGACAACCAGGGCCAACCTTTGCTTCCAAGGCAATGTGCATGGAGACGGCCAGAGTCATGGCGCCGCGCAAAGGGGTGAAGTTCAAGTGTCGCAAAGAACGTACGTTGGTGGTCGAGACACCGCCAGCAGAAAATTACGGCAAAATTGTCTCCACCAAGACCGCAGGCCAGCCTTAGCAATATGTTTTTTCGCCGGACGGGTCAGGCAGTGGAAGGTGCCGAGGCTTATCCTCAGAGCATTGGCAGAGGCCTCAGCCAGGTAAAGACGCATCAAGCATGTTCTTACGTGATACCTGCTAGCAGAAACCCTGATTGGTTTGGAGGACAACGTTGGTCTTATCTTGTTTCTAAAACATCACCACGGTGAATACCGCCTGCAAAAGCGCATTCGATGTTTAGAAAGATAAGACCAATGCCATCAACCCCAACCAGACGCGAGTGCCCTCATGATTAAAATGCTAGCTGCCGTACGCCGCAAACCCGGCATGACGCATGCTGAGTTCTTGAACTATATAGAACACCAGCATGGAGAAATCGCCCGGGCTAAACCTTTAGGCGTCAAACGATACGTGCAAAATCATGTCATCGACTCAGCTTTCGGCGTTGACTCTGATAACGCCTACACACAAACATTTCACCGGGACTCCGTCACGGAATTATTTTTTGATGACATGTCAGGTTTGATTCACACCTTCAGCGATCCCTATACCCAACAAACTGTTGGGCCTGATGCAAAAAACTTCGCCGACCTGTCAAAACAGGCCGCTCAGCTGATGGATGAAGTCGAGATTTCCAATGCCGGTGCCGCCCCCTCCAAATGGAAGGCGATCGTCTTCCTGAAGAAGAACCCAACCGTGCAACTGGAGGCCTTTTTCAGCGCCTGGGATTCAGCTCACGACACGGTTGCCAATCAATACCCGGACTTCCAAAAGGTGCTACGTCGGCACACTCGCTCCAGATACCTTCCCGAGGGTGACCGAGTAACGTCCTATTTCGGGCCAGACATCGCGGTATACGAAGGCACTTCCAGCCTGTGGTTTGAAAATGAAGCCGATCTTTCTGTTTTTCGTCAGTATCAGCGAGCACTGTTCCAGCAGCTGTCTGACGAAGGAGTCGTGCTGGCGTCGGAATCTTTTTTCGTATACGTCAAGGAGGTCGTCATTTTCGATCTGGGCCAGTAAACATTTAATGAGTTAATTAACTGCATCAAGTCCACTGCCCCTCTTCGAACTGGATGCTGAAGTGATTCAAGGGCATCCAGCCGAAGGGACTGAATCACTCAGATAGGTTCAGCCAACGTAGCAGTGGACTCTCGCATGATCTGGGCATGCTCATCCTTGTCACCCGCACTTTTTTCTATCTCGCACAGCCGTGCAGAGTTCTCGACCACCAGTTGGCAACGCTCCCAACGCCGCGCTTCGAACCGGCTCAGGGCAGCCTGTAGATCGTTATCGGCGAACAGTTCCTCAGCAAGCACGATGGCACTCTCGATACCAATCCCGGCCCCGGAAGCCAGATGGGGCGTGGTGGCATGCACCGTGTCCCCGATCATCACAACGCGGCCCTTATGCCAAGGCAACGGCACCAACAAATTGGCCAGCGGACGGTAGTCGATATTGGCACCCGGTTCGAACAGTTGCGGCACAAGCGCTTGCAGGATCGGGGCGGGGAACTCACCCAGCAGACGCGCCATTTCGCCTGGCCAACTGGCCGGATCGATCCACTCGGAAAACTCGCGGTTTTCCATGAGGAACATGTACATATGCGTTTCAGAAATCGGATTGACGCCGACCTTGGTGCGCCCCAGCCAATGACTGGGCCGTACGATTTCCTGCGGACGCTTCAACACCGCGCGCCAGACACTCTGGTGAATGGGTTTTGGCGAGGGCGCCTCCGGGAAAAACTCCTTTCGCATCCGCGAATGCACACCGTCGGCGGCGATGACCAGGTCGTAGCGCCCGGAGGTGCCGTCAGTGAAAGACACTTCAACGCCATCGGCATGCTCGATGAGGCTGTCAAACGTTATGCCCAGGCGCACGTGGGTGCCCACTTCCCGCGTTTTGTCGGCAAAAATGCGAGCCAGCACCGGGCGCAGGATGCCGCCGCCGCAGGGAATCGGTTTGTCGCTGACCGGCGGTCGAAGCGCCAACTGCACGATCAGTTCGCCAACCGGTGAAAACACATCGAAATTGGTCGACAGATACCCTTCTGCGGCCACCCGTTCAAGAATCCCCACCGTATCAAGCGCTCGCAACGTCGGCCCACTGAGCGTAATACCGGCCCCCAGGGGACACCACAGAGGATCTATCTCGACCAGGTCCACTTCGACGCCCTCGCGGGCGAGCTGGATAGCCGCGGTCATACCGGAGAATCCGCCTCCGATCACCAGGACCTTTTTGACTGCTGCGATCATCACGCTCTCCTAATTATTCTTATTTCAATCGGGCTGACATTGCATGGCGCACCGACGGGCTCTGCAGCGCGATCGACTCAATGCCGCAGACTCATGAGGTTCCGACCGAAATGCCGGATCAACGACGAGACTATCGAATTGGCTATCAGCGCTGAAATCGCTTTCCACAATCCGAGGTATCGCTACAGGAGATGGGTTGCTGAACACCCGCAGTCCCCCTGTGGGAGCGAGCCTGCTCGCGATCGAGGAGAGTCAGTTGGCGGTGATGTTGGATGTGCCGACGCCTTCGCGAGCAAGCACGCTCCCACAGGCTTTTGTGTTGTTTCCAGGTGCGGTGAACACCCACAAACCCATGTGGGAGCGAGCTTGCTCGCGATAGCGGTTCACACGCTTTCCAAGCCATCCCAGCAGAGGTATTTCACCTCAAGGAATTCGTCGATTCCCAGGTGAGATCCCTCTCGCCCCAGACCGCTCTGCTTCACGCCGCCGAAAGGGGCGACTTCATTTGAAATCAAGCCGCAGTTGATACCCACCATGCCCGACTCGATGCGAGCCGCATTGCGCCAGATCCGGGCCGCGTCACGGCTGTACAGATACGCCGCCAAGCCAAACTCGCTGTCATTGGCCACGGCAATGGCTTCGTCATCACTGTCGAAGCGCACCAGTGGCATGACCGGGCCGAAGATCTCTTCGCGAGCGACCCGCATTCCATGAGTCACATCAGCCAACAAAGTGGGCTGGAAGAAACACCCACCCAGCGCATGAGGCTTGCCGCCGGACAGCAGTCGAGCACCTTGCGCCAGCGCATCATCAACAAGGGCCTGGGATTTTCGTACCGCCGCGTCATCGATCAACGGCCCGACCTGTACACCCGGCTCCAGGCCATTGCCCACCGTCAAGCGTGCCATGCGCTCGAGGATGCGCTCGGCCAGTGCGTCATAGATCCCTGACTGCACTAGCACCCGGTTCGCGCCGATGCAGGACTGCCCGCCATTGCGAAACTTGGCCAACATCACCCCGTCGGCTGCCGCATCAAGATCAGCATCGTCGAAGACAATGAACGGCGCGTTGCCGCCCAGCTCCATGGAGCATTTCTTGACCGTCTGCGCCGCTTGCGCCAACAGCAACCGGCCCACTTCCGTGGACCCGGTGAAGGTGAGTTTGCGCACCAACGGGTTGGCCGTGAGTTCACCGGCAATGTCGCGGGTGTCACTCCCCGTGATCACACTGAACACACCAGCCGGCACACCCGCGCGCTGCGCAAGTTCAGCGAGGGCCAGGGCGGTCATGGGCGTCTGGCTGGCCGGCTTCACGACCATCGTGCAGCCCGCCGCAAGCGCCGGAGCGGCCTTGCGCGTGATCATGGCCGCGGGGAAGTTCCAGGGCGTGATCGCGGCGCAAACCCCGATGGGTTCGCGCAGTACCACAATGCGCTGCGTGTCCTTAACGCCGGGAATCAAATCACCGCGCACTCGCGTGGCTTCTTCGGAAAACCATCGCACAAACGACGCAGCATAATCGACCTCACCCCGCGCCTCCTCCAGCGGCTTGCCCTCCTCCAGGGTAATCAGCGTGGCGATATCCTCACGATGTTCAACCATCAACTCATACCAACGGCGCAACACCTCGCCCCGACGTTTAGCCGTCAAGCGTCGCCATGGACCAAAGGCCGCATGCGCCGTATCGATAGCGTGCCGAACTTCAGTTTCGCGGCAGCGTGGCAACTCGGCCAGCACCGCTTGATCCACCGGATTACGCAGCGTGTACCGACCGTGCGGCGTCTCGTTCAGCCACTCGCCGGCGATGTAGGCGCCGGTGCGCCACAGCGTCGGATCCTTAAGTAAATGCTTCACTTTGCAATCCTCTTAATCAGCAAGGGTGACGCCCGATCATGAACGCGCTATCCGGGTCCGACGTCACCGGCAGGCCCGCCGCAACCAGCCCTTGGCGCAAAGACTTCATGAGGCGATCCGGCACGCGCATCGCCGGGGCACGCAGAGGGCCGCCGTTGAAGCCGGCGAGCCAGTCCTGGTATTTCCACATCGTGCGATTGAGCACCCCGGTGCCGCCGGCATAGCTTTGCGCGGCGGCGCCATTGGCACTGCGTGCCGGGTTGACCTTCCAATACAGTTCCATCGCCTCTTCGAAGCGGCCCGTGCGGGCCAGTTCGAAGGCTTTCGGGTAGTAGTCGCTCATCCAGGCGGTGTTGCTGGTGCCGGAAAACTGCAGTTTCATCAGGCTCATCAACGGGATTGCGTCAGCTTCGATCGGGCAACTGATCACCACCTGATCACGGAAGTGGTAGTACATCTCGCAAATGCCCGCTGGCAACGGAAACCCTTGCTCGGACTTGATGGCGGCGATATTCGGGCAATCGGCCAGAAGACGACGGACCAACTCCAACGACATACCCGCCGGATGCACGCGCTCAAAGCCCCAGAGCGGAATCGGGAAGAGCATGACAGCCAGGTCCGTGGCATCGCAGAACGACTTGGTGTAGTCATAGATTTCCTGCTCGCTGGTCGGCCAGAACTGCGGCGGGTAGGAGAGCAGGACGATGTCGGCGCCGGCATTCTCAGCGAGTTTCACCGCCTCAATGTTCTCGGCAAGCGTGCCAAAAGCCGCATGGAAGAACAGGATCAGGTCTTTCCCCGACTCTCGCGCCCAGGCGGTGAATTGAGCGTTTTCCTGGGCAGAGATCGCCAGTTCACTGCACAGCAACGTGCTGCTGTAACCCAGTCCAACCGTATGCTCGATGTCGTGGCGTATGCCACGCTCATTGAGACGCTTCAGATCAGCACTGAAGCTTGGGATGGTGACAGCCGAGCAGCCCACCAGGTTTTCACGGGCCCAGGCGCGGGCATCAGCTTTCTTGTAAGTGGCCATGATGATTTTCCTTCGAACAGTGGAGGGGTTATTTCGAGACAGGGACAATGCTGGCAGGCAGCTCGATGCCGAGGCCTTGTTGCCTGGCGCGCTCGTACAACGCTTGTGCGATGACGACATCCTGCAGCGCCGAGCCAACTGACTTGTAGAGAACGATGTCGCTTTCTTTCTGGCGCGGATTGACGCGACCCGCGACCAGATCCGACAGCGCGACTAGTTTGTCGGCGACATAAACACCGGCACTGATCGCCGCAATGGCGTCGCCGGTATCGTGAAGTACCTCTTGCGGCATATCCGCGACGATGCAGACGGCTCGCTCCATCGTGACCGGGTCAACCTCCCGTTGCTCAGGCAAGGTGGAACCCAACGACACGACCGTCACGCCTGCGCAAAGCCATGCCCCTTGCAACACCGCAGACTCGTCACGACTGCGTGCGGCACAAATCACCACATCGCAGTCCTGCACGGCTTCTTGCGCAGTGTTCACCGCTTGGATATCCAGCCCCGGCCTGAAGCTTTCGGCAAACCGCTCACGGCTCGCGGGCGTTGGACTGAACACCCGGACACGGGCGACATCGCGCACGGCCTTGAGGCAGTCAAGCGCGCCACGCGCTTCAAACCCGGCACCAATCACGCCCACCCGCAGTGCTCGTTGAGGCGCCAGCAGATCAACCGCCAGCGCAGCGGTTGCAGCGGTGCGCAAGCCCGTCACCCGATTGCCGTCGATCAGGGCACTGAGCGCCATGGTTTGCTGGTCGAACAATGCAATCAGGTAGCTGGCGCAGCGCGCCCGCATGGACGCCGCGATCAACTTGCAGCCCATTTGGCCGCCAGCGGGAGGTACAGCAGTCAAACTGCGCAGCCAGATACCGTCGCCGCGGGCCATGGAGCGAGGCGGCACCATGGCATCCGTCGTGGGGCAGGCATACGCCTGCGCGAGCGCGGCAACGGCTGTGCTCCAGTCGGCGAGCGAGGCGACATCGGCGTCGCTGAGAAAAAGCGTCGGGGTAATGACTTGGGGCTCTTGGGCATGATGCATAGCGCTAACCTCGCAATCGGGTATCAATCATTGATTGACTGACACCCTACGAGGGGCGCCCCCCACCGGATACTGCTGGGGATCGAAAGCAGCTATCGCTCAAATCGATGGCATGGACAGATTGCAAATCAGCCGTCGCACTTCACGGGAAGCACGGGTCAAGGGGCGACGGGGCGACTCGACCAGCACGACAAAGCGCTCCAGCACGGGCTCGATAATGCGCGATGAAATCAGTCGTTGATCCAGCGAGCCCGGCAGCACAGAGGCAATCGCATAACCTCCGCCTGCCGCGACGACTTCGTACTGGAGCTGGACGGAGTCGGCTTCCACGGCAACGCACAACTCCACGCACTGTTCGGCGGCCAGATGATCGAGCCTGGCCCTTAACAGATGGGGACGCCCCGGGACTACCAGTGGCAATCCGGATAGCCGCTTTAACGCAATGTCTCGCTCGGCAAAGAGGGGATCGCTGGCTGGCCCTATCAAATGCAGCGCCAGCCTGGCCAGTAAATACGCCTCGCCGATACTGGCTTCGTTCTCGCGCAGGACCAGCGCCATATCCAGACGACCATCCTGCAACTGCTCTTCGAGTTGCGCACTCGCGCCCTCGATCAGGTGCAATCTCACACCCGGCATCTGTGCTTGTACCGCCGCGAAAAGCGTACCGGCAAACCGCCGGACCGCCGAAGGCAGCATCCCTACGACCACCTCCCCCACCGGTTTTCCACGCCGGGTACGAATGTCATCGGCCAGGCCTTCGGCGTCCGCGAGAAGACTCGATACGCAAGGTAGCAACTGCTCTCCAAACTCAGTCAGGAGCACCCCACGGCCGGTACGATGAAACAGCCGCTCGCCACATTGCGATTCGAGCTGAGCAATGTTTCGACTGACCATGGACTGCGGCATATCCAGTAAAACAGCCGCTTTACTGAGACTTCCAGCCGCCGCGACCCGCACAAACAATGTCCAGCGAGGATCGACAATCGTCAAAGCAGCGTCCGCAGTCACGCTCATTCCTCGAAAATCGCTACGGCACGGACGAAACCGGCCGAAGCGTGCCTGATCTTGTAGGGGAAACAGGACACCTGGAAACCATGGGCTGGCAGGCACTCCAGGTTGGCCAGTTTCTCCATTTGGCCGTAGCCGATGTCACGTCCGGCCTTGTGCCCTTCCCAGATGATCGAGGCGTCGCCCGTGGCGGCGAAGCGTTCGCGCGTGTACTTGAACGGCGCGTCCCAGCTCCAGGCATCGGTACCAACCACGCGCACGCCGCGCTCGAGCAGATACAACGTGGCTTCGCGACCGATGCCAACCCCGGCATCCAGATACCCTGGCTGGCCAAACAGCGCCCCGGCGCGGGTGTTGACCAGGACAATGTCCAACGGCTGGAGGACGTGTTCGATGCGCGTCAGCTCAGCCTGCACTTCGGCGGCGCTGACCACATGACCATCCGGCAAATGACGAAAGTCCAGCTTCACGCCCGGTTGCAGGCACCAGTCCAGCGGCAGTTCGTCGATGCCGAAAGCCGGCTTGCCACCGTCCGTGGTCGAGGCGTAGTGCCAAGGGGCGTCCATATGCGTACCGCTGTGCGTCGTGATCTGCAGGCGCTCAGCCGCCCAGGACTCGTCGCCGGGCAGTTGCGCCTTGGACAGGCCGGGAAACATCGCGGCCATCTCCGGCCAGCCTTGCTGATGGTCCATATAGTCGATTTTCGGCAGCAACGGCGGTGGATCGGTGTAGGGGTTGTTATCCAGGGTAACGGACAGGTCCACCAGGCGGCGTTTAGTTGATTGCATTTTCGCTCACTCCAAGCGCCACCCGCCCACGCGCACGACGCGTCGGGGTAGCCGTGTTCAAGCTGTTACGAATCAAGGCGGCTGCCGAGCCGTCATGGCGAAAGCCAAGGGCGCGGGCCAGAGGGGTTTTCATCGCTGGGAAATTGCCGAACAACGCTTGCAGCCCAGCATCCGGAGCGAAGCTGATCAACCCGCGACGTTCCTGGCCATAGGCCGCGGCCAAGGCATCGATGACCTGGGCAATGGACAGGTGCAACAGCGGCAATTGCCAGACGCGTGACTCACCGAGCTCGGCAGCCGGCAGTTCGGCGGCCCGTAGCAGGTTATCCACGCAACACCGCACGGACATCCACCATGCCTGCGCCTGCGGTGAGACCGGGCAGCAATATGGCTGGCCGTCGGCGAAGGCGTGCAGCAGGTCGCTCATGAACGCCGAACGCAGTCCATTGGGTTCACGTGGACGCGCGACAATGCCGGGCAGGCGCACGGCACGACCGTCCACCTCGCCTCGTCGGGCAAGGTCGTTGAGCGCCATTTCCACCATCACCTTGTGCGCGCCGTAACTCAACTGCGGGCTCGGCACCGCACGCTCATCCATGCGGGCCGGCAGGTCGCCGCCGTACACCGCCACGCTGCTGGCATACACCAGCACCGGCCGGCCCGGCTGTTCGCGCAACTGGTCAAGCAATTCCAAGCTTGCCAACAGGTTGACCTGATAGCCCAGCCAATAGTGCTGCTCCGCCGCGCCACCCGGGACGCTGACCAAGTGAAAAACCACATCAATGCCATCGGCCAACGCGCGGCGCAATAACGCGGCGTCGGTCACACTGCCGCAATGCCGGCGCAGGCGCTTATCGTCAGCAAAGCCCACCAACTCTTTATCCAGCAGAATCAATGCACTGATCGTCCGGCCTTGTAACTCATTGGTTTCGAGCAATCGTTTCACCAGCGCCCGGCCGACAAAACCATTGGCCCCGGTAATCATCACGCGCATGGGAGGCCTCCACGCACGACACGCTGGTCTATCGCTCCGAAGACCGACTGCCCTTGTGAGTCGAAGACTTCCATGCGCACGCGATCACCGAAGCGCATGAAGGGTGTCTGTGGCGCGCCCTGCTCGATCATCTCCACGGCACGACGTTCGGCGATGCAGGCAGCGCCCACCGTGGGATCGGCATTGGAGACGGTGCCGGAACCGATCAGGCAGCCGGCCCTGAGACGGCGGGTCAATGCCGCGTGGGCAATCAACTGATGAAAACCGAAATGCATGGCGCCGCCATGGGCATGGCCAAACCACTTGCCATTCCATTCAACCTTCAGCGGCAAGTGCACACGCCCATCGCGCCAGGCCTCGCCCAACTCGTCGGGGGTGATCGCCACCGGGGCAAAACTGGACGAGGATTTGGCCTGGATAAAGCCGAAGCCGGTCTTCATTTCACGGGGGGCGAGCGCACGCAGGCTGACATCGTTGACTTGCACGATGAGTCGAATATGGTCGACGGCGTCTTGCGCCGAGCAGCCCATAGGGACCTCATCGACCAACACCGCGAATTCACCTTCGAAATCGATACCATGGGTTTCACTGGGCAGCACGATGTCGTCGTGGGCCCCCAGGAAGTCATCGCCACAGCCTTGATACATCAGGGGCGTGTGTTCAACGCCTTCGATCGGGTCAAGCCCAAAAGCCTTCTGCATCCGCTCGCCATGACTGAGAAAAGACGAGGCGTCCAGCCACTGCCAGGCACGTGGCAAGGGTGCGGCGGCTTGCTGCGGATCAAAGGCGAAGGCACCGGTCAGCGTGCCTTCGTTCAACGCGTCATACCGCATGCGCAAAGCCGTTTCGACGCTCGGCCAATGCTCGATAGCCTCCTGCAGCGTCACGGCGATATCGCTGGCCTCCACCGCCCAGGCCAGGTCGCGCGACACCACCAGCAGGCGACCGTCTCGGCTGTGATCTTTCAGGGTGCTGAGCTTCATGCCGGTTCTCCTTGCAGCTCGGGGGCGAAGCGGCCATCGAGCAGCACAAAAAGCATGCGTGCCATCTGCTCGGTACGATTGCTCCAAGCGTGGTTGGTGCCGCGCTGCACGACAATGTCACCGCGTTTGAGATGCACCTCCTCGCCGTCGAGCACCAGCCACACCTCGCCCTCCGTGACTACGCCGTAATCGAGGGTTTCGGTGCGGTGCATCAGCTTGTGTTTGGAATCCGCCTGCCCCGTGCCGGCATGGGCCTGGCCTATTTCGGCGAAGGCCGCCGCCGCATCCTCGGCGCTGACCTGGTTCTGCACGCTGTCAGGCGGAATATCCACCACGCGGATGACACTGCCCAGCGGTGCCGGGCTCAACTGAAGCGGTTTGCAGGTGGGGTCGTCGCCGTTATCCAGCGCGGCCGGGCTGGCGCCACTGTTCCAGATCTCATGGAAGACCGTGCCGGGTACGGCCTTGAGCGCGAAGCTGTTGGGCGTCGGGCCACTGAGCGCGACCACCGCCTGGCCCTGGGCATCGTGCCCGGTGACCACGCGTTTGAAACCAGGAAGTTGTTGCATGTTCGACTCCTCAATCAATTGGCGAAGCACAGCAGCAGGTAAAAATGGATTCATGGAAAAACCTTAAAGATCGAGCACCAGCCGCGCGCTCCTGGCACGCGAGCAACACGGCGTGAACTGGTCGTTGCGGGCTCGCTCGGCATCGGTCAAGAACATGTCGCGATGGTCCGGCTCACCTTCCAGCACGCGCGTGAGGCAGGTGCCACAGATGCCCTGCTCGCAGGACAACGGAATATCGATCCCCGCCTCCAGCAGCACCTGGGCAACGCTGAGCGCGGCCGGCACCTGGAGACACTGTCCCGTGCTGGCCAGTTGCACCTCGAAGCTGCCCGGCTCGCCCGTCGGGACAGCGGCGGTAAAGTACTCACGGTGCAATTGAGCCTCGTCCCAGCCCTGCTCGCGCGCCGTGCCGAGCACGTGCTCCATGAAGCCAGTAGGGCCACAGACGTACAGGTGGCGGTCACTCGCCAGCGCGGACAAGACCCGAGCGCTGTCCAGACGCTGAGCATCCTCACCATCGTCCACATGAACGTGCACGCAATGGGCAAACGCCGAATGGCGGATGTACTCGATAAAGGCCATGCGCCCGGCCGAGCGACCGCAATAGTGCAGCTCGAAAGGCGCGCCGATCCGCGCCAGGCGCTCGGCCATGCAGAGGATCGGCGTAATGCCGATACCGCCTGCGAACAGCACGCTGTACCCGGCCGCATGCTCCAGCGGGAACAGGTTGCGTGGTTCGCTGATGCGCAGCCGACTACCTTCGTGCACGTGTTCGTGCATGGCCTGCGAACCGCCGCGAGACGCCGGGTCGAGCAAAACGCCCAGCAGGTAGCGGTGGCGTTCTTCGGGGTGATTGCACAGCGAGTACTGGCGCACCAGGCCATTGGGCAGGTGCACGTCGATATGCGAGCCGGCGCTGAAAGCAGGCAGGATGGAATGCTCGGCCGGGGCCAGTTCAAAGCTGTAGATGCCTTCGGCTTCGAGGCGTTTGCGGGTCACGATGACATCGATCATCACTGGCTACCCATCGGCTGTTCAGCGGCGATCAACCGACGCAGAACACGTCGGCAACGCACAGCCCCAGCATCGACTGGCAGCAGCACCGGGTTAAGGCCAAGCAGCTCAACCTCGCCAATCTGACGCTGTTGAGCCTCGACCATGGGCTTGTCTTCACCGGCGAAAATACCGATCAACATCTCCTGGACGAAGGCATTCAGCTGCGCATTGTCCTGCTCGAAACTGCGCGTGTTGGCAAAGAAGTAATGGGTATTGGTCGCGTCCTGCGGTGTCATCAGATGCAGGTTCCACGTGACGGGCCCCTCTTCCCTGGGGCGCCCTGGAGGCGTGGCACCACTGCCCAGCAGCATCAGGCCAGGTGCATGCCAGATGACCTCGGCCCAGACGTCTGCCCGGCTCGGATCTTCCAGGTGAGCGCCAAAAGCCGGTGGCGGCACATCATCAGGCGCCCACCAACTGATGCGCACGCGATCGTTGGGCAGCTCCTCGATAGTGGCGCGCGTGCGGGATAACGCTCCGCCACCGAGCGTATCGGGGTGCAGGAAATCAACGTGGCTCAAGTCCATGATGTTGTCGGCCAGCAGCTCGTAGTGCGCGCGCGTAGGCAAATACCCATGGCCCTTGGCATCGGTTGGCGCCTGCTCGAAGAAGGAAAAATCAGGGATCAGCGCATCGTTGGCCAGGTTCGGATCGCCAGGCCAGACCCAGATCGCACCATGGCGCTCAGCGACCGCGAACGCGCGGACACAGGCGGCCTTGGGGATACTCCCATCGCCATGGGGGTTGTGCGTACATTGACCGCTGCCATCGAAACGCAGGCCGTGGTACGGGCACTGGACGCTATCGCCGACAATCTTGCCCATGTGCAGCGGGGCAAAACGGTGCGGGCAACGATCGACGAGCGCCTGAATCGCCCCCTGGCTATTGCGAAAGAACACGATGGGTTGCTCGACGATGGTTCTGCCCAGCATGCCTCCTTGCGCCAGCTCGTCTGCCCATCCAGCGATGTACCAGGTGTTGAGCAAATAACTCATGATGTTCTCCTCGTTTTTCTTATTTTGATGACACGTCGAATGGACAGATCAGCGATCAGCGTCTGCGGCAACCGCAGCGGGAAAAGCTGACCTGCGGCCACGCAACCGAATGCAGGCCAGGGCCACCAACAGTTGAACACCCGCGACAATTCCCAGTGCGGTAGGCAAAGCGCTGATCATTCCCCCGGTGATCGCCAGCACCACCAGCGGGCTGGCGAACTCACCGGCGAAAAACATCGCCGTGAAGCCGCCGGCGGCGCGGCCGCGCTGCTGGAAGTCGACCAGGCTCATGATCCAGGTGAGCAGGGTCGGCATCATCAAGCCGATGCCCAGGCCATTGATCAGGACGGCGATCACCACCAGCCCATGACTGTCGGCCACCGCCAGCAGCCCGCCACCGATACCGGCCGCGACGAAAGCCAGGAGCATCTGCCGGTGCGAAGGGACACCACGCAACAGACGGAAACTCAGGGCGCCGACCAGAACGCCAAACTGACTGGCGCCCATGGTCATACCGATCTGCTGCGAGCCTTCGACATGCAGCAGGTTGAGCAGGTAACCGACTTGTACCGGCACGATGAACAGGCTCAAGCCCGCCAGGAATGCCAGGGCATACAACGGCGCCAAGGGGCGCCAGGGGAATGCCCTGCCCGCCGCGGTTGTCGCGGTGACGACCTGCGCCCGCGGCTCCCACAGCAACCAGACCATCAGCGGCAGAAACACCAGCCCCAGCCCATACAAGGCAAACGGCGTGCGCCAGCCGTGTTCGCCGAGCACGCCACCGACGGCAATGAAAATCGCCGCCGACAACGAGGTCGCAACCATTTGCAGGGCGAACATGCGTTCACGCCGCGCGCCGCTGTAGTAGTCGCCCATCATCGTGGTGCAACAGGTCATGATCGCCGCTTCGGCCACCCCGATGCCGGCGCGGCTGATCACGATGACCTCTAGCGACTCCAGCCATAGCGGCAGCACGCCACAGACGGTGTAGAGAAACATCGCACCGATCAGCAACGGCTTGCGCCCAAGCCGGTCGGCGATGATCCCGGCCACGGGTGCCAACAGTGCAATCATCAACGCCGGTAGCGTCAGGGCAATGGGCACCAGCACGGCCACACCCGGCGTGTCGGCGAAGTGCTCCTGCATACGCGGCAGGATGGGAGCCAGCAGCACCGCACCGAGCACCGGCAGGCAACTGCCGAGTAGCAGCAACAACGACTGTGGCAAACCTGCCTGGCGTTCAACGCTCATCACGCACCTCCGGTGGTTGGGTCGCGCAGAACGCCATGCCGAAGGCACTCAGGCCGGCGATAAGGTCAAGCCATAAAGACTGCTGGAACAGCGACACACGAGGCATGGGAAAGTCCTTTCTTGTTGTTATGACGCGACGGGATTGGCGGCGGTTGTCGTTTGATCGTGTCCCGAAGTCAGGCGCAGCGAGTGCTTCACGCAGACCCCCTCCTCGGCTACGGCCGGTATCAGCGGCAGGCTCGTCGGGTGGTTGGGGCCGGCCTGAGCCTTCCCCGTGCTGACACGTTTGCTCGGCAACAGGAAGTGAGCCAGGGCCGGCAACAGAACCAGCGCACCGACCATGTTCCAGACGAACATGAAGGCCAGCAGCACGCCCATGTCAGCCTGGAACTTGATTGGCGAAAACATCCAGGTGGCCACGCCGATCGCCAAGGTCACACCGGTCAGCATCACCACCTTGCCGGTGGACAGCAGTGCCCGGTAATACGCCTGCGACAGGCTGGTGCCCTGGCGCATATGACCGAGCAGGATGCTCATCACGTACAGCGCGTAGTCGACGCCGATGCCCACACCGAGGGCGATCACCGGCAGGGTCGCGACCTTGACGCCGATGTTCAGCCAGACCATCAGCGCCTCACAGAGGATCGAGGTGAGCATCAGCGGAATCACCGCACAAATCGTGGCGCGCCAGGAACGGAACGTGATCAGGCACAGCAGGATCACGGCGCCATAGACCCAGAACAGCATTTCGCGGTTAGCCTGCTTGACGACAATGTTGGTCGCCGCCTCGATCCCGGCATTGCCAGCGGCCAGGAGGAACTGGACCTCGTCGGTATTGTTCGCCGCGGCGAATTGTTCGACGTGCTCCACCAGGCGGGTCAGGGTTTGCGCCTTGTGGTCGGAGAGGTAGACGTACAGCGTCAGCAGGCTGCAGTCTTCGTTGTACAGCCCGCGCGGCGCCCCGGCGGTGACCATGTTGAGCATCGCCTGGTTGTTCTGCAGCTCGTACCACTTCGGGCTGCCTTCGCTCAGACCCACCAGCATCCGGCGGTTCAGCAGCGCCAGCGAATTGGTCGAATCAACCCCTGGCAAGGTGCGCAATTGCCAGTCGAGGGCATCGACCTTGCGCAGGATGTCGTAGCGCGAACAGGCGCTGGCTGGCGTCTTGATCATGACCGCGAACAGATCGCTGCTGGCGCCGTAATGACGGGTCAGGAACGCGTCATCCTGGTTGTAGCGCGAGTCGGCCCGCAGCTCGGGCGCGCCAGCGTCCAGATCCCCAACCTTCAATTGCAGGCTGACGATGAAACCGAGCATCGCCAGTGCCAGGCTCAGGGCGATGCACAACGCCGCCCAGCGCCGCTGGGTGAACAGGTCGAGAAAGCGCCAGAACCCGTGGCGATTCTGACCGGCCTGTTCAGCGTGCTCGCTTTTCAGGCTCAGTCGCGCGGCGCGGCGGCTGACGCCCACATAGGAGAGCAAAACCGGCAGCAGGATCAAATTGGTGAAGATCAACACCGCTACACCGATACTGGCGATCATCGCCAAGTCCTGGATCACCTGGATCTTGATGATCATCAGCACCGCAAAGCCGACCGCATCACACAGCAGCGCGGTGAGACCGGCGAGAAACAGGCGGCGGAAGGTGAAGCGCGCGGCGACCACCCGGTGCATGCCGCGCCCGATGTCCTGCATGATGCCGTTCATCTTCTGGGCGCCATGGCTCATGCCAATGGCAAACACCAGGAACGGCACCAGCACCGAATAGGGGTCCAGCTGATAGCCCAACAGCGGCAGTAGGCCGAGCTGCCAGACCACCGCCACCAGCGAGCAGAACACCACCAGCAAGGTGCTGCGGATGCAGCGGGTGTACCAGTAGAGCACCACGGCGGTGATCAGGATCGCCACGGCAAAGAACACCAGGATCTGCCGCAGGCCGGCGATCAGGTCACCGACTTTCTTGGCGAAACCGGTGATACGAATGTCGATGCTGTCGCTCTGGTACTGGCTGCGCAGCGATTCCAGTTGTTGCGACAGCCGGGTGTAGTCCAACGGCTGGCCATCGGGGGTGCGCTGCAGCAGCGGTACCTGGATGATGCTCGAGGCCTGGTCGAACGCCACCAACTGGCCGATTTCGTTGGACAGTTGCACATTGCGCCGCAATGCCGCCAGGCTCGCGGCGCCGCCATCATAGTTATCCGGAATGACCGGCCCACCGTCCAGGCCCGCTTCGGTCACCGCCACCCAGCGCGTGGCCGGTGTCCAGAGCGACTTCATGTACGCGCGGTCGACACCGGGCAGCAGATAGATCTTGTCGCTCAACGCCTGCAGCGTCTTGAGGTAGGCGCTGTCGTAGATGTCGCCCCGCTTGTTGACCACCGCGATGCGCACCGAGTTACCCAGCCCGCTCAGTTCCTTCTGGTGCTCAAGGTAGTTGGCGATATAGGGCTGATGGGTGGGAATCATTTTTTCGAAACTGGCGTTGAGCTCGACACGACTGGACTGCCAACCCAGCACCAGCGTGGTCGCCAGGCACAGCAGCAACACCCACAGGCGATGGTTGAACAGGGCTCGCTCGAGCACCGAACCGGAACGCGGATCAAAGTCTTCGAACGCATTCGCGGGGGACTGGGAAAAATTACCAGGGGACGTCATAACCTCACTCCGAAGCGGCAGTGGATGGCTGCGCAATACGCTGCAACCCGGTGAAACCGGCAACGATCAAGCTGCCATCGGCGGCCTCGATCACACTTGAAACAGGTTTGCCCAAGGGCTTGCCCAGTGGCTGCAGCGCCGCCCCGGTCTGCTCAGCGCTGAGAAACAGCGCGCCGCCCTGGTTGACCAGCAGCACTTGGCCGCCGGCCAGGCGGGTGGCGTCGTTGAAAGAAATCGGCATAGGGACAGACAGGTGCTGGAAGCTTGCGCCACCGTCATTGGATATGAAGGCATTGCCCCTCAGGCCACCCACCAACAGGGCGCCATCGGCGCGGCTCTGCAAGGTGAAGAAACTGCCTTCATAGGGACTTTCCAACTGACTGAACGACACCGCGTCGTCATCCGAGCGCGCCAGGTAACCCTGCTCGCCAGCCAGAAACCAGCGCGGTCCCTGATGACTGATGGCGTACAAGTGCATCCCGTTCGGGTTGGCGATGTGCCCCATCAGCGACTGCCACGTGGCGCCGCCGTCCGCGGTCCACAGCGCCAGGCCGTAGGCACCGACGATCAGCCCGTGTTGGGCGTCGATGAATTCGAGTGCCAGGAAGGGTTTGTCAGCGCCATCGGCAACGAGACGCTCGGCATTTTGTACACGTACCAATGCGTCATCCGGGTTGGCTGCCGTGGCTTGGTCAGCCTTGGCTGCATCCAGTTCAAGCTGTGCCGCACGCGCGCCGTCGAGTTGCAGCGTCCAGTGCTCACCGCCATCACGCGTGGCCAATACCACGCCAGCGTGACCCACTGCCCAACCCTTTTGTGCATCGACAAACTGCACCGCCGTCAAGCTGACCGAAACCGGTACCGAGGCCTGGCGCCAGCTTTGTCCATTGTCGTCGGAGAGCAGCACCATGCCGCGCTCGCCCACCGCCACCAGACGTGTGCCGGCCCGCGCCAGATCGATCAATACGCTCTTCTGCGCCGCCGGCACCGGCATGGCCGGGGTGCTCAACGGTGCGCCCACGGTAGTCGGTCCTGCCAGGCACTCGCTCGTGGCGAAGGGCAAATACAGGGCCAAGAGCACAGCGCTCGCCTGACTGATTCTGTTCATAACCTAACCTCGGAAAAACACTCGCACCCCAAGGGCAGACCGACAGGCCTGCCCTTCACGCTCAGCTCAGACTCAACGCACGCCGCGACCGGCCATCGCCGCTGGCGAGAACTCCGAGGCCTTGTAGCGATCGACCGCGTGATACTGATCCGGCAATCCGGCGTAGACGTTCTGGATAAACCACGCCCCCGAAGTCAGGTCATAAAAACCGGCAGACAGTTGCACCAGGCCTGGCAGGTCGGGCAATACGGAAGGCAGGGACCAGAGGGTCTTGGCCAGTTGACCGCTGGCGTCCCAACGGTCGCCGAGCAGGGCTTGCCAGGTGTCTTCGTCGAGGTAGTAACGGCCTTTGGGCAACTGGTGACGCTTACCGGCGGCCAATGTCGACTCGACTACCCAGACGCGGTGCAACTCCCAACGCACGTAGTCAGGGTTCAGATGGTGCTTGGCGAACAGGTCTTGCGGCTGGGCAGCGGTCTGCACCTTGTTGGTGTTGTAGGGAACGTACATTTCCTGCTTGCCCACCAGTTTCCAGTCGAACCGGTCCGTACGGCCCTGCCACACGAACAGTTCGTCGAAGGACATGACCCCGGCGGTGGACGGCGTCGGTGTATCGCAGCAGGCGTTGGGCAACGTGCGCACCCGGCGCTGACCGGCCAGATAGACATGGGCCTGGGATTTTTCGCCGTTGATGTTCTCACGCCCCAGGATCTGTTCGCCGGCACGAATCGCCGGGCCGGAATTGACAAAGTGCACCTGCCAGTAGTCGCCCGAGTAGTTTTCAGGGCCGCCTTCCTCGAAGTAGTAGGGCATCTCCTGGGTCAACAGGCCGTCGCTGGTCATCACCTGGTTGCCGTCGGCCGTCATCAGATAGTGGCGAAAATGCGCCGCCACCGAGGTGCCGCGCCAGTTCAGCAGGTGGTTCCAGATGGCTTCGGTACCGTTCTGTGGAATCGGAAACGGGATCCCGCCATAGGCCCCGTCGGGGATCAGGCCGGCGCTGCTGTCGACCAGTTTGGCGCGGGTCGCGTTCTTGAGCGTGTTGCCATAGACCCACTGCGGCGCGGCGGCTGTGCGCCGGGTCGGATAGACATCGATGCGATAGGTGTCCGGGAAACGCTTGAACAGCTCCTTGGTGCCGTCGCTGAGCTTGTCGGCGTACTTGGCCAGGTTCTGGGCGGTGATGCTGTACAAGGGTTTGTCCGCGGCAAACGGATCGCCACGTTTGCCGCCCGGAACATAGCCTGGATCGACCTTGGTGTAGCCACCGTCCCAGGCCGGAATGCTGCCGTCGGCATTACCCGCTTTCTCGGCACCGAAGGGTGTCAGGGTCTTGCCCAGCGCGGCCGCTTGTTCAGCGCTGGCGGCCAGGGTCATCGGCGCGGTGGCGGCCAGCAGGGTTAAGCACAAGGCCTTTAGAGTGAACTGAATGGTCATGCGCAAATCCTCTTAGAACGTGGTCTTGACGGAGAAAGCCAGGTAGTCCCGGTCCTTCAACGACTGCTTGTAATTGAACTGATTGGCGGCGTTGAGGCTGGTGTCCTCGGGACCGTAGAAGTGGGTGTAGGTCAGCCCCACGGTCACTTGGTCCAGGTAGGTGGCGGAGACGCCGATGTTCATGTCCCCTCCTCTATCGGGGCCGAACCCGCTGATCACCGCCGACTTGCCCATGGGGAAGTAGCTGATACCCACCGGCACGCTGATATCGACGCCCGGGAAGAACTGGCGATAGGTGGGCGTGTACACCAGCTTCAAGCCCAGGCCGTCATCGGTGGCGTTAGGATCGAGGGCGGCGCGATTCTTGGTCACGGCCAGCAAGCGGTTCCAGGCGATCTCCCCGACCAGGCTGGCCTCATTGGCGACGAAGGAAGGGCCCAGCGATGCCAGGACATTGAGGTTGACGTGGGCCGTCCGGCCGACGGCGTACAAGGCGTCATCATTGTTGTCCGCCTCGACGCCCGGCAGGACGGTCTGGGCGTTGGACACCAACGGCATGTTCCAGCGCATGGACGCCTCGCCGGCAAAGCTGTACTCATCCACGGAGGTGGCGAAACTGGCGCCAAGGACACGGATATCCTCCGGGTAGACCCAGGAATATTCGCCGACTTGCCCGGTACTGAAGTTCGGCCCGGTGGCATTCGGCTTCAAGTACAACGTGGGCGTTTTCTCGTGATACTGCAGCGCGTACAGGCCGTAATCCGTCGTCCCAGTGTTGTACTTGAGCTGCAGGCCGCCCTGGCCGGAGCTCCTGGCTTTCTTGTCCTTGCCATGGAAAAACGCGGCCGGGCTGTTGGCATTACCGCCAAGGAAATCCGGGAATGGCCCGCCAGTGATCAGCCGTTCATTGCCTTCACCGATGGTATCGCTGGTGGAGAAATAGCTGCCGGCGCCCGGCAAGCGGGTGGCCTCCCACTCCAACTGGTAAAAGGCGCCCAATGACACATCGTCGGTCAGTTGGTAGGCGGTCGAGAGCTGATTGACCGGCCGGGTGATTTCCTTGAACTGGGTATTGGGTACCGATTGCGCCTTGACCACGTCCACCGGCGCCATGGCCCCGGCAATGCCGTTGCCGCCGAAGAACAGGCTTTCACCCCAGATCAGGCCGTGGCGCCCCGCGCGAACCGACAAGGCACGGTCGGCCAGCTCACCGTTCCAGTAGACGAAGGCATCGAGCAGTTCGCCGTCACCGCCATGCAGATGACGGGTGTCGCTGGTGAATTCGTCGAAACCCACCGAACGTTGGTTGGCACTGGCCGCATCATTATTGTCGTTGCGGTCCTGGTAGACAGTGTCATACCAGGCAGCACCGCTCAGGCGGGCACCGAAGTTGTGATAACCGATGTCCAGTTCGGAAAGAATATCCAGGCGATTGGAGATCAGCCCCTTGCCGAAGTTGTGATCGCCGTCATTCTGGTTCAACGCCGTCTGCCCTTCGCTGAGCTTGCTGCTGGGGTCCTTCAGGCGCCAGGCCGCGCTGTACTTCAGCGTGTTGTCCCAGCGCAAGCTGAGATCGGGGTTGCCGGTATCGATCTGAAAGGCCTGGGCAGCCGAAGCGCCAAGCCCCAGACTGGCCGCAAGGGTCAGGGTGAAGGGGACGCGCCGCGACGCAGCGATCTTGCGAGTAGCCATCGAAGTAACCCTCTTTATTGTTGTTGTATGTCAGCTCTTCTGGTGAAACGGCGCCCGCAGTCGAGCCGGGCCCAGCCTGCACAGGCATGAAGCATCCATGGGAGAGCGAATTCGGTTTTGCCGGCGCCTCAGATAGGCTGTGCCGTGACCTCGAGCATTCGCCTGACCAGGCCGATCCGGTCGAAGCTGCTGTCGTGGGCCATTTCCTTGTCACCGGCCAGCACCGAGCTTTCGCTGATGAATTTGCAGCGTTCATAACGGCGCGCCATAAAGCGTTCGAGCTGCTGTTCGACGCTGCCGCCGGCGACCAGCTCTTCGCCTAGCACGACGGCATCTTCAATGGCCATGCCGGCGCCCTGGCCCAGATGCGGCGTCGTGGCGTGTACCGCGTCGCCAATCAACACGACACGGCCGCGGTACCAAGGCTCACTGACGAACACCACCTCCAGCGGCTTGTAGACCACCCGTTCGCTGTCGCTGATCTGCTCGCGCAGTTCGCCGATCAGCCCGGTGAAACCGCTCAGGCGCTGGCGCATCTGGGTCGCCAGCGTGGCGGTATCCATCCTCGGGTTGGCGGGCTCGTGGGAGGTCACGAACAGGTACATCTGGTCGCAACCCAGCGGCACCAGCCCGGCATTACCGGCAGGTCCCTGGAAGGTGGCCAGATGATCGATTCCAGCGGCGCGCGGGAAGTTGTAGCGCCACACCGCTTGGCCGGTGAAGCGCGGTGGGTACTGCTCGCCGAACAGCAAGCCGCGCATTGTTGAGTACAGGCCATCGGCGCCCACGACCAGGTCGTAACGACCCCGACTGCCACCGGTGAACAGCACATCAACGCCCTCGCCCACCTGCTCCAGCGTCTCGACGCTCAAGCCCAGGCGAATCGAAGCGCCCAAGGCAATGGTGGTTTCGCTGAGGACTTGATGCAGGGCCAGGCGCGAGATGCCGACGTTGGCTGGATACTCGGGACCCGCCAGGCGCTGACCGGGTATTCGCGCCAGCTGTTCACCGGCCGTGGTATTGATGGTCACATCCTCGAACGCGTAGGCGGCGTCGAGGTAGCCGTCCAACACACCCAACTTGGCCATCTCGCGCACGACGTTACTCTGCTGGATGATGCCAACGCCGTAGACTGTCCATTGCGTCTTGAGCTCGACAAGATCGACTTCAATGTCCTTGCGACGCAAAGCGATTGCGGCGCATAGACCACCGATACCGCCACCGACAATAAGCACTTTTTTCACTGAGTTCATGCTTGTCTCACTCTTATTCTTGTTATTCACGCTAGTGTTCTGTCGGAGCGATCCCAGGCTTCACTAACGGCTACTTCTGCACGCATTCGCTACCGCGTTGTGTTCACTTTCTCGGCAAAGCAGGCGTTTGACTAATCGCATGTAGGGATACGATGTATCAGCAACCGCGATACGTTAACTAAGGTCCACACGCTTCCAACTGACCCGCTTCGAGCACCAGCCAATCGGCCTCCGTATGCCATTGCAGAGCACTCAGGCGCTCCCCCAGGCACGGTCCGTAGACGCACAGGCCACTGTCCGGAAGGAACCGGGCACCGTGGGCGTAACAGACAATCTGGCTGCCATCGGCGCTGAGAAAACGGTCCTTGCGGTACTCCAGCCGCACCGCCAGGTGCGGGCAACTGTTGCGATAGACCCGCACCTCGCCGCCATGGCGCAGGGCGAACACGCTGTCCTTCCCCGTGCCCAGGGGATCGAACCCGCGGGCCTGCCCTTCGACCACGTCATCCAGGCGACAGAGAACAATGGCGTCGTGACTCATGGACGACATCCGCACTCAGGCCTGCTTCGGTGGCGGGCCGCTGGGGAACCATTTTTCCCGGGAAGTGAACAGGAACAATTGCGAGTTATCCGCCGACAACGGCGCCTGGCGCGCTTGCCAGGCGTCATCGTGCTTGTCCATGTCTGCGTCGTATTCGATGTGGCAGCCCAGCGGGCTGTTGAAATACCAGAACCAATTGGAGCCAAAGAGGTGACGGCCCGGTCCCCAGAAGCTGGTCCAGCCGTGCTGCTCGAAGCGACGCCCGGCCAACAGCACTTCCGTGCCGCTGCCCATGTGAAAGGTGAAGTGCTCGCACCCCTTCATATGCGGTGGCGTCTGGATCATGAACAAACAGTGATGGTCATCGGAACCGGCGGGACGCATGAACGGACCCGCGCCAACAAAGGTGTCGGTGGTCACGAAGCCCAGGCGTTTGTAAAAGGCCTCGGCCTTGGCCGCATCCGGCACGAAATACACCACGTGGGACAGGGTCCGCGGCAGGGCCTGCATATCGGGGCTGATGCCCGGTTGGTTGACCGGGCGCTGGGGGGCATGGCCCGGCGTATTGGTCAGGTCCGCCGGCGCGCTGTACGCACGCCGCACACTGATCTGGAAACCAATGGCAAAGCCCATGTCGTCCACACTGTGCACGGAACCATCGGCACCGCGGGTCACCAGGCGATCGCGCCCCAGTTCATCGGCGATGGCCTCAAGATCAGTTGCGCTGGCCACGCCATAAACGGTTTCACGAATCGAAGGCGCAGGCCCGATGGCCGCCGGCAGACTGGCATCGTCCGCACGACGGATAATCACGGCAGTGCCGTCGAGGGCTTCAAAACGACCGCCCTCGCTGTCGACATCGACAGGCAGCAGACCGTAGTCACGCAGGCAATGAGTACAGGCTTGAATGTCGTCGACGCCAAAAATCAAGGCATCAAGGCCAATGATGTTCATTGAGTTACCACTCCATTGTAATTATTCAGCGCAGGCCAGCACCCCGCTTACGGGAGCCGTGCCAGGCGGAGCGCTGCCGAGGCTGGTCTTGGAGTCGATAAAGCCTCACGGCCAACCGACTGTGGGCCGATACTGAAGGGGCAAAAACGCACTGACTAATCGCTTGTCGGGATGCGACCTATCGGCAAATGCGATACCTGGCTGCACAGCGCCAAGTGCTGTGAAAAATCGAACAGGCATCGCTCGACTCGCCCACTCATGGGACTTGACGCCGCGATAGGAAGGTCGGAAGGTATTTACAAAATAAATACAAGAATCGAGACCGCCATGCGTTTTAACCACTTGGATCTCAATCTCCTGGTGGCGCTTGATGTGTTACTGGAAGAGCAGAACATCACCCGCGCCGCCGAACGCCTGCACATGACCCAATCCGCCACCAGCGGCGTACTGGGCAGGCTGCGCCTCTACTTCGAAGATGAACTGCTGGCGCAGGTCGGGCGCAAGATGCAGCCCACGCCCTATGCCCGTGAACTGGCGGCGCCCGTGCGCCAGGTACTGCTGACGATCCAGTCCTCGATCACCGCCAAACCGGTGTTCGACCCCGCCACCAGCAAGCGCCATTTTCGCCTGATCACTTCGGACTATCTGATCAGCGTCCTGTTTGCCCGGGTGATCCAGAAGATCTCCCTGGAGGCCCCGCATATCACCTTCGAACTGCTTGGCCCCGGCGACACGTCCACCGAGCTGCTGATGCGCGGCGAGGCCGACATGATGATCGTGCCTGAGCGCTATCTCATCGAAGGCCACCCATCGCAGTTGCTGTTCGAAGAAGAGCACGTATGCGTGGTGTGGGACGGCAACACCCAAGTGGGCGACAGCATCACCCTCGATCAGTACATCGAGATGGGCCATGTCTCGGTGATTTTTGGCCGCAACCGGCAACTGAGCGTCGAAGAATGGCTGATGAGCCAGTACGGTTTCACCCGACGCATGGAAGTGGTGACACACGACTTCAACACCTTGCCGCAGCTGATCGTCGGCACCCAACGCGTCGCCACCATGCTCCAGCGCATGGCCAGGCTCTACGCCAACTACCTGCCGCTGCGCATCCTGCAACCACCGGTGAAAATCCCGGTGATGCGTGAGTTCATGCTCTGGCACCGGACCATGGAGGGGGATCCGATGCACCGTTGGCTGCGGGCGAAAATCAGTCAGATCATCAACGAGCTGGAGCAGTAGTAGCGACCATTACTCGCAGGCGAGGTCAGGTACGAAAGTGCCCGACAGCCGCCTTGAGCTCGCCGCCAACCTGTTGCAAGTCGGCCGTCGAGACTTGCAGTTGCAGGCTTTCCCTGGCACTGCCCTCGGCCACTTCGCGCACCCGTGTCATGCTCTGGCTGACTTGCTCGGCCACCACACTCTGCTGCTCGGCCGCCGCGGCAATCTGCTGGTTCATCTGCTCGATGCGGGACACCGCCCGGGTAATCCGCGCCAGTGCCTGGGAGGCTTGTGCGGCAAGCACCACCGTTTCATCGCTCAGCACATGGCTGCCTTGCAAGCGCTCGGCGGCTTGTTGGGCAACACTGCTCAGACGAACGATCAACCCTTCGATTTCCGTGGTCGAGCGCTGTGTGCGTCGTGCCAGGCCACGCACTTCATCGGCGACCACAGCGAAGCCACGACCATGCTCACCCGCCCGCGCGGCCTCGATGGCGGCGTTGAGCGCCAGCAGGTTGGTCTGCTCGGCCACCGCCTTGATGACATCGAGCACACCACCAATCGCCGCGCTCTCCACCAGCAAGGACCGCATGGCCTCGGCACAACCTCTCATTTCCACAGCCAGGTGGTCGATCTTGCCACCCGCCTGGCGCACCAGTTCATCGCCCTCACGCGCTTGTTGGTCGGCATGCGCCACCGCTTCGCTGGCCTCACCCGCGTTGCGGGCGACCTCCTGCGCCGTGGTGGCCATCTGTTGCATGGCGGTGGCGGCCAGTTCGGTTTCCTGGCGTTGATGTTCGACACCACGGCTGTTGCTCAAGGTCACTTCGGCCAAGCTGCCGGCCATGCCATTAAGCGAGCCGACACCACGGTCGATGCGCCCGACCAATCCCCGCAGGCTGCCCAGCATGTTGCCCACAGTGCCCAACAGTTGGCCCAATTCATCACGACGACCACTGTCTGACGGCGGATCACTCAGATCCCCCGCCGCCACGCGCTGGACCAACTGCACAGCCTGGCGCAACGGCTGCACAATCAACTGGCGGATCAGCAGGCTGGCGCCAATGCCCAAGGCGAGAGCCAGGACAGTGATCAAACCCAATTGACGATCGGCATTGCGATTATCGTCGAGTACCGCCTGCCTTTGCTGTTCATCGGCCTGGGCCAGTAGCTTGCTCACCTGCTCGGTTTGCGCGTTCATCGCCGCACTGCTTTGTGCACTTTGCCCACGGCTGTCGACGAACTCGACGAAGGCCTTGCGGTAGTCACCCAAGGCCGTGTTCGCCTCCTGCAGCGACTCGCCTTGCTGCTCGCCAAGATCAAGCGCCTGCATGGCGGCCAGCAGATCACTCATGCTCATTTCCCAGTCGCTGCGGTAACGCTCCTCGCCATCGAGCGAGTAGTACAGCTCGCTGTCACGCAGTTTGGCGAGTTTGTCCCGCAACGCGGCCGTCTGCTCAAGTCGCACCATCTGATCGCTGTCCGGCGGTGTCCCCTGCCCCAACCGGGCGTTGAGCGTATCCAGTTGATCGAGAAACAGCAGGGTAAAACTGTCGCCAGCCGTCTGCGCCAGTGCCTGCATGCGCAGGCGCGCTTCCCTGGCTCGACGCAACGAATCGGCATAGCCGAGAAACTGCTCCAGATACGTGCTAGCGGCCATGCGTACTGCACTATTGGCGGGCTCAGCATCGAGTTGCCGGTTCAGTGTGCCGATCGCCTCGCGGACCTGGTCCAGGCGCTGTGGAGCAAGGTCCAGGGCGAATGCTTTCTCGGCGATACGCGCGCGCAGGATCAGTGCTTGGATCGACGACTCCTGACGCGATTGTTCACCGCGCTGCTGCAACACTCCCAGGGAACGAAAAGCAGTGACCGCCACCGCCAACGTCACCAGCAGCACCAGGCCGAAACCCAGCGACAGCTTGGCCCCCACCGATAGGTTGCCAAACACACGGCTCAGTACGGGCATGTCAAACTCCTCGCACGGTCGTGGAAAAACAGCCTGCCCTTGGCGACCAGGCTGATCGCTGTGCCAGGTTTGGACTCACTCATCTGCCGATACCTTATTCTTGTTGTTGTGCGCGCCCGGGACTCCGACCAATAGCGCGGTGTAGCCGCAACTCTAATGAGTCGTACCTCGACGACACCAATCGCATCCTGCGTTATGAGCAATCGCAAAGTACGATGATAGGTATCCGGATTTGCGGCTTGAACGGTGAGAAGAAAACCCTTAGGCCATGGCGCCCATACGCTCTATCAGCGTTCGCAATACCTCCCATCCCGACTCGCGATTGGCCAAACCATTGGCCTCCTCTTAGCCTGCTTCGAACCGTCAGGCCTGGCCATCCCCGCGTCGGACCTGACCGCCTGCCTTTGCTCGCACAAGGACAATAACAATCATGTTCCGCTACTTCCCGACCAACTACGTGTGGAATCTTTCCGTCGACCTGGCCATTGAAATGGGCGCCCGCATCGGCGAAATCGAAGAGATGTGCGCGCCGTTGCAAGAGGCCGCCAAACAACCGGACGCCGCCGGTAGCAAGGCCTTCCGTGAGACCTGGGCGAACATGGCCGACAAGCTGTGCGGCCTGGCTGAAGAAGACGAAGGCAAGGGTCGAATGTTGTCTGCCGGTGAAAAATACAACCGCGCCGCGACCTACTACCTGAGCTGCGAACGCCTGCAGGCCCATGGTGCTCCTGGCCGCACGGAGCTGTACCAGCGCTTTTTGCACACCTTCCAACGCGGTATCGAACTGGCACGAGAGAACTGCGAGCGCGTTGAAATCCCTTACGAAGGCAAACACATTTCCGGCCTGCTGGTCCGTGCCGAAGGCGTCAGCGGCCCAGCGCCGATTCTGGTGCAGGTCAATGGACTGGATTCCACCAAAGAAATGAAATACCGCGTCGGCCTGCCCGCCTGGCTGGCCAAACGGGGCGTGTCGTCGTTGATCATCGACCAGCCGGGAACAGGCGAAGCACTGCGCCTGCATCACCTGACGGCGCGTTTTGACAGCGAACATTGGGCCAGCCGCGTGGTGGACTGGCTGGAAACCCGCGACGATGTCGACGCCAAACGCATTGGCCTGGAAGGTGTGTCGCTCGGCGGCTATTACTGCCCGCGCGCGGTCGCCTTCGAGCCGCGCTTCGCTTGCGGCGTGGTGTGGGGTGCTAACCATGACTGGCGTGATGTGCAGAAGCGTCGCCTGGAAAAGGAAGGTAGTTTCCCGGTTCCCCATTACTGGTCGCATGTGGCCTGGGTCTGGGGCGCCAAAGACACCGATGAGTTCATGGCCATCGCCGAGAACATCCACCTGGACGGCATACTCGATCGCATCAAGGTGCCTTTCCTGGTCACTCACGGTGAAAAGGATTCGCAGATTCCACTGAAGTGGGCACACCGCACCTATGAGCAGTTGGTCAACAGTCCAAAGCGCGAGCTGAAAGTCTTCACCGAACGTGAGGGCGGCGTGCAGCATTCGAGTTTCGATAACAGTATCAATGCTGGTCAGTACATTGCCGATTGGGTGGCTGAAGTGCTCGGTGGTCGTACTGCATGAGGGGGGGTGAACGTCCCGGCACGACTGTAATGCTGTTCACTTAGGAAAAACGGCGTTTCTTTCAGAAATGGGAAGCGCCGTTTTTTTGTTTTTTTAGAAAGCTCGGTGTTTAGTTGCTTTGGTGTGTATATCCGTTTTTTGCGTAACGGCGGCTTAGGGTTCCGCTCTTACAGCGGGTCACTTTCGAAAAGCCCGGAAGCCGGCCCAGTCGAAAGTAACCAAAGCGCTTCTGCCCCACCACTCGGCACCTCGCCTAGGCTCGGTGTGCCCTCACTCCGGCATTGCTCCGTGGGCCCGCCGCGAAGGGCCATCCATGGCCCAGCGCGGCTATCCCGGCATCCATGCCGGGATGCCCACTGCGCAATGCCTGCGTTCGGCCAGCGTGGTTAACGGGGCGCCCGAGATCAACGTCCACCGCGAGGCGGCCTGGTAGCCGACCTGGTTCTTGATGAGACCGTGTTTCTCCTGTGGGAGCGGGCTTGCTCGCGAAGGCGATGTGTCAGTTTTCGGTGATGTTGGATGTGCCGACCTCATCGCGAGCAAGCTCGCTCCCACAGGTTTTGCGGTGTACATGAATTTTGTGTCTGCTGAAGAACCCCTGTGGGAGCGAGCTTGCTCGCGATAGCGGAGGCTCAGACACTTAGATGCTGGCATGTGTCCTGCTCTTGCTCTCGCTCTTGCTTTGGACTTTGATCTCGGCGCCCCGTTAAACCACGCTGGCCGAACGCAGGCATTGCGCAGTGGGCACCTCGGCATGGATGCCGAGGTAGCCGCGCTGGGCCATGGATGGCCCTTCGCGGCGGCCCACGGAGCAATGCCGGAGTGAGGGTATGCCGAGCCTAGGCGAGGCACCGAGTGGTGGGGCAAAAGCGCTTTGGTTACTTTCGACTGGGCCGGCTTCCGGGCTTTTCGAAAGTGACCCGCCGTCAGGGCGGAACCCTAAGTGGCCGTTACCGCAGAAACGGATATACACACCACTCTGAAGCGCGCCCATCGCATTGACGAGACCAACCGTCGATAGTTACTCCATCTCACCCATCCCCAAGCATCTGCCACAACGACGCCCCCACCCCAGTAATGCTCTCCCCGGCAATCAACGCCGCCGCCGCGGTGATGGCGAAGCGTTTCGTAAGGCTCGGCCAGCGACAGCTCACCAGCCATGTCAACAGCGCACCGAGGGCCATCATCAGGGACACCGAGGCCGGCAAGACGAAGGCCAGGCCCAAGGCCGCCGTGCTTGGCAGGTACCGGGCCCGATGCGCCGGCAGCAGGCTGTCGAGGACTCCCAACAACAAGCCGACCAGGCCACCGATGAAAATCGCCCAGCGAATGCTCGCTGACAATGAATCCAGGCCCAGGGTCAGGGTTTGCGCCACGGCCTTCCAGGTGGCGACTGCCGGGGCTGGCCACTCTTCGGTGAGCAGCATGGTTTGCGGGTCCGGGATCAGGGCCAGGTAAGCCAACACCCCGACGATGCTACCGACGAAAATCCCCAGGGTCTGGGCGATCAGCTGCTTGCGCGGCGTAGCGCCGATCGCCCGGCCGACCTTGAAGTCGTTCATCAAGTCGGTGCACTGCCCTGCCGAACCACCGGCAGTGTTGGCGCTCATCAGGTTGATCGGCACCTGCCCCGGGGCGACGATGCCGAAGCTCAACTGGGACAATTGGCCGATGGCCCCGATCGGCGGAATGCCCGTGGCGCCGACCACTCGGGCGGCCACCGCAGCCAGGCAGATCGCCAAGGGAATGGTCAACAAGGCCATCCATGGGTTGATGCCGAACAACAGCACTTGCAGGCTCACCACCAGGATGATCGACAGTACAAAACCGGTGGCAGGCCCAGGCTTGGGTATCGTCCAGATCGCCCCACCGCCCGCCAGGGTGGACCGGTGCAATGCCCACAAGCGAATCGCCAACGAGGCCAGGGTCGAGCAAACCATCAGGCTCACCCCCGGCCAGAGCAACCACTCCACCAGCGCCGCGAACTGCGGGCCGCTGCTGCCGTGCGGCAACTGCACCAAGCCTTGCGCCAGCAGCCACGGCGCCAACCCGCCCCACGCCAGCAAGGCACCGAGCAGCAAAGTCAGGCCCACGCGTATACCGATGATCCCGCCGAATCCCACTAACAACAGCGAAGGGTCAGCGGTAAACGTCAGGCGCTCCAGTTGGGCGCTCGGAGACCAGCGCGGGATGGTCCACATGAAGGTGTCGACCGCCTTGACCAACCCGGACAGCAACGCGGCGCTGAGCAACACCTTCAAGCGCGTCGCGGCTTCGTGGCCGTGGTTATAGATATGCAGCAGGGTTTCCAGGGTCGCCATGCCCTCGGGAAATTTCAGCGCCTTGTCATTGAGCAATGAGGGCCGCAGGTACCAGGCAATCCAAATCCCCAGGAAACTCACCGAAAAGACCCAGGCCACCATGGGAATGGCGTCCAACTGCTGGCCGGTCAGCAGGGTGTAGGCCGGGATGGGCGCGACCAGCCCACCGGAAATGATCGACGCAGCGGCGGAGGCCACGGTCTGGTTGATGTTGCTTTCGTGCAGCGTCCAGGGCAGTCGCCCCACCGACCGACTCGCCAGGCCTTGCCAGATGCCATAACCGATCAGCAAGGCAATGATCGACATATTGAACGACCAACCGATCTTCAACCCGGCGTAGACATTGGAAGGTGTCAGCAGGATACCGAGGACGATTCCCGTGCTGACCGCACGCAGACTGAGCTCGCGTTCGACGGTGGTGGTCAAGGGGAATGTGGACGAGGTTGGATGCATGCGAAGTCCTTGTCGGCACTGGAGGGCAGCCGTCAGATTCAGACTGGCCCCATGTGGGAGCGAGCTTGCTCGCTCCCACAGGACCACTTAAAACGGCACCTCAATAAGTGAACGCAGTACTGGCGCAAGGTTCACCCGAGTCGTCCATCCATGGGCTGCGCTCGACTTATTTTTCCCCCTCGTAATTGACCATCCAGGCAATCCCGAAACGGTCTTCGAACATGGCAAAGCGTTCCGCCCAAAAGGTCTTCTCCAGGGGCATAAACACACTGCCACCCGCACTCAAGCCATTGAACAGCCGCTCGGCCTCCTCCGCGCTGTCGACATTGAGGGACACCGAAACGCCTTGTGGTTTGCTATATGGCTGGCCTGGCGGGCAATCGGAGGCCATCAGGCTGAAAGCGCCGACGGTCAGGCAAGTGTGCATGATCAGATTGGGATCCTTGGGCATCCCGGTCTCCTCGGGGGCCTCGGCAAAAGACATGGAAAACAGCTCGCCGCCCAGTACCTCCTCATACAAAGCGAAGGCTTGCTTGCAGTTACCGTTGAAGGTCAGGTAAGGAATGATTCTCATGGTGGGATCTCCTGTATCCGGCTTCACGATTGGCCGGACATCTGCGCCCGCAAGCGTTCTTCCTGCTCGCGCAATTCGGGGGTAAAGGATTCGCCGAACTCCTCGAACTCGAAGATCTGGCGGATCTCGATTTCACTGTCGCTGACCATCGGGTTCGGGCAGCGCTTGACCCAATCGATGGCCTCCTGCAATGACTGGACCTTGAAGATCCAGAAACCGGCGATCAGCTCCTTGGTTTCAGCAAAGGGCCCGTCGACGACAGTCCGGTTCTTGCCGGAAAACTGCACGCGTACGCCCTCGGCACTGGGATGCAGGCCTTCACCGGCGAGCATCACCCCGGCCTTGACCAGTTCTTCGTTGTAGGCGCCCATAGCGGCCAGCAGTTCTTCGCTGGGCATTTCTCCGGCTTCCGACTCTGGACTGGCCTTGACGATCACCATAAATCGCATGCTTTTTTCTCCTGAGAATGGATGGATCAAGCCGTCCGTGTGGCGGCTCTACGGACTAATCGAATGGCAATGGTCGAAATCGACAGGTCGACGCCATTATTTTTCGATAGACCGTTGGCGGCCTGGGAGACCCAGGCTCCCTGGCCGTGAAGCCACGTCCAGCGCTCAGGGATTCCACTGGAATCGATAGATGTCTCGATAACCATTGCTGGGGTCGTACAGGAGCTTCGTCCCGCCGTCCAAGGTGATATTGGCGGCATTGACCAAGTGAACCGGTGCCACGAAGCCGCTCACCGGCTGGCCTGCCATCAAGCGGTTCAATTCATCGATCACCTGCCAGCCATGCACGTTGAGCGGTTCGGCCACGGTGACGGTCTGGTAGTTTTTTTCCTGGATGCGCAGGAACGCCGAAGCGCTACCGTCCCCGGCCGACAACAGGCTGATGCCATCGCGGGGTATCGCGGCGCTGGCCAAGGTGGCCACCGCGTAGTCGAAATAGATATCGTTGATGGCCAGCGTATGGGTCCAGCGCTTGCCATGGCGCTGGAGCAGTTCCGTGGTGATCGCCGGCATTTTCTCGCGGCTTTCGGAGATCGCGACATCGCGCACCTCCAGCAACGAGCACTCCCGACAGGCCCGAATCACGTTTTCCATGGCCTTGGCTTTCGCCATGGCGATGCTGTACCTGGAGTCGGTCAGGATGACCACGCCGGCTTTTCCGTTCGACTGCGCCACTGCCGCCATGGCCGTGATGCGAGCCACTTCGAGCGGGTCGGTCGTGACGTTCATGGCCATCGGCGTCCCATCAATCGGCCCGGGCCGCTCCCCGGCGTGCCAGCCCACCACTGGCACGCCCTTGTCAGCGAAGACGGCCAGCGCCGCCTTGTTTTCAAGGGCATCGGCACCGCACAGAATGAGGCCATCGGGGTTCGCCGCCAGGGCATCGGCAAAGGCCTTTGCACGCCCATCCGGGGATCCGGCGCCATCGAAGACCCTCAGCGTCCAGCCCATCGCCTTGGCGGCCTCACGAGCGCCCTGGGCGACGCCGACAATGCCTCCATTGCGCATATCTTCTGCGACAATGGCGATGCTCTTGCCGCGCTGGGCGCGCGGGCCGGATTCGGGGCCGCTCCAGGGAACGGCGCCGAGAGTGGCCTTGGCAACCATTTCCTGTGCTTGAGTCACCGTAACCGTGGCGTCCGTCGTTGCCGGTAGATCCTGGCCGTATCCGGGCGTGGCCGTGAAGAGACAGAAAGCCGTCATTGAAATTATCTTGAGCAACCGGGACCTGGCCTTACAGGTTCGATCACCACATGTGATACCGGGTCGGGAGCCGATGGCGCGATCGTAATGTGTCATGGCGTCTCTTTTTTTATGGATACAGAGTTCAGATTCAGTGTCCGCAAGGATAGTCGCTTCTGCCGTCATCAACCTGAAAGGGGAATAGTAAGTTTGTAACATCCTTCCAGCCCCGGTCCTCGCGAGAGATGAGGTGGCACTTGCTCCACTGTCTCAAGATATTCGAAAGCGTGCTCAGGTAGATCGTAGAGCAGACCGAAGCTGCAGCATGACCAGGCTCTTGGAACAGACACATAGCGGAGAATCAACTCCATTCAATGTAGCGGATGCTCCAGGGCTGCGAGTTACAACTACCTGTGCATCGTACCCGCAGGCAGCAGCGTCACGGAGTGAAGCCACTGATAGCCCAGACCGAGTTCAGCCGTGAACAAACCGCCAGGCTGATCGCCCTGATGATCGCGATCAGCCGAGCCACCGGGGTTGGGTATCGCTTCATACCTTGGGCATGGATTGACGAGGGTAAATCGTCACGGAGGCGCGTAGCTTATTGCCGCCGAAAACACACATTTTGTCGAATGCCTTGTGGCTGACGGGAAGATGCTGGCAGTCAAGTGCCTGACGGTGCTGACTATGATCAATGTCTGGATCATGCAGGTAGACGAAGTCCTCGTCGTAATCAGTGACAATGACCCAGTGCGGGGCTTTTGAGCGCGTCAGTCGGTAGCTACTGATCAACACCAGGGGTTGACCGCCCTCCTTCAGTGCCTGAGCCAGGTCCAGTTGGTTGCTGCTCACCTGCTCCACATCACTCTGCGCAAGTTCGCTGCAGAACGCTTCATGTACCAGGCGCATGACTTCTTTTTTATGTTCGTCGCGCACGCCGTCGAGAAATAGCGGACCTGCAATACTCACTTGCAGGCGTACTCGAAACCCTCGACGCCAGGCCGCCAGTGCCAACCCTTGGGGACTGCAACCACCGTGCCCTGAAGTCATGAACACGGTGGTGGCTTCACGCCAGATTTGCAGTTCGTCCCTACGTCCGATTAAACGATTGGGTTGCAATGCCTTCATGGCCATCAAGAGGCAAGCCGGGCCGCAGGTAAACTCAGTGGTCTGTTGGTAGTAAGGTACTTGGAGCTCACGGTTTTCCCGATGCTGCACAACACGCTTTTCCAAGCGCAGTGCATGCAAATGGTCTTCGTAGTAGTCGTTTACCACGGCGAAGCGCCGGTACCCATTGCGCTCATAAAGACTGATGGCAACCGGATTATCCGGTCGGACTTCCAGTCGCAGGTAGGCGCAGTCGTTCGCGCGTGCGCACTCTTCCGCCTGATCCAGTAGCTGTTTCCCCAAGCCCAGGCCACGACTCTGGGTGGCGATGGCGATGGAGTACAGACGCGCCAGCGAGGTGCCGCGGTGGAACAAGACCAGGCAGTAGCCCATCAATTGGCTCTCGGCCTGCGCGACGATCAGGCTGGCATGGGCTCGGCCGATCATCCACTGGAAACTGCGCGGCGTGAGCCGGTCATGGGTAAAGCACTGGTTTTCCAATTCCAGCAGAGACTTCAGATCATCGTGTGTCGCCTTGCGAAATACCAGGTTCATATAGCCGCCGTAAAAGTTGCGTAACGAAACGAGACTTTTAAAAAGTATCGTGCTTAATAGATAAGGACTTGTTCTCCAACGGACCTTCTCATATGTCAGCGGTACAGGGTGATTTGCGTGAAGTATCAGAGCAAAATCGGCTAGCGACAATATCAAACCTTACTTATTTATCGAGCGCACCCAGGCGGCAAAGCCAAGTCGTTATTATTGTTGAGCGAAAAGAAGACTGGGCGTCTTATTTCCCATCAGACGATGTGATGAGTGCCCAGGAATATCTCGAGCAACCCCTTGAAAGCGAGGCTGGCAAGCGTGTTCAGGTTATTAATCTGTGTCGGAGCTACAAGTACCTAGGACACGGGTATTACTGTTCATTGCTGGCAGAAGCACGCGGCCATAAAGTTATTCCGTCTGTGCGGACCATCAGCGAGTTGACCCGAAAGTCACTGTACAGCCTCGCGCTGGATGACTTGGACAAGGCGCTGGACAAAGCACTGAACAACCACCCTTATAGTAATACCGAAGGATTCACGTTCACTCTTTACTTTGGTAAAACCAACCTTGAGCCCTTGCAGGAACTGGCCCGGCAAATTTTCGAAATATTCCCATGCCCGATCCTCCTGGTGGAGTTCCGTAAAAGCAATAGTTGGCATATCGAGGGGATAAAACCTGGTGTCTTGCAAAAGCTACGCGAAGACCAGGAGGATCAATTTGCCAACTCGCTGGACAGTTTCAGCCGCAAGATCTGGCGAGTACCGCGGTCACCCCGCGTGGCCCGTTACGACCTGGCCATATTGCATGACCCGCAGGAATCGCTGCCGCCTTCCAATGCCAAGGCGCTGGAAAGTTTTATCAGGGTGGGCAAAGGCCTGGGCATTGATGTCGATCTGATCGAAAAGAAAGACTATTCACGAATCGCCGAGTATGACGCCCTGCTGATTCGCGAAACCACCAGCGTGGATAACCACACCTATCGCTTCGCCAAGAAGGCGGAAAGCGAAGGCCTGGTGGTGATGGACGATCCCACTTCAATCCTGCGCTGTACCAACAAGGTGTACCTGACTGATCTGCTCAAAAGCCATCAATTGGGTATGCCGGCAACCGAGATTCTCTACAAGGAGCGACCGGAAGACTTCGAGCGAGTCGGTGAACGCCTGGGCTTTCCATTAGTGCTGAAGATTCCCGATGGTTGTTTTTCCCGTGGCGTAATCAAGGTTGAAAGCCAACAGGCGCTGCTGGATGCCACCGCTGAGCTCTTCGAGCACTCGGTATTGCTACTGGCTCAGGAGTTCTTCTACACCGAGTACGACTGGCGCATCGGCGTACTCAACCGCAAACCGATATTCGCCTGCCAGTACTTCATGTCCAAAGGTCACTGGCAAATCTACAACCACAAAGCCAAGGGCCAGGACATTAATGGGGAATGCCGCACCTTGGCGGTTCACGAAGCACCGCGGGCGGTGGTGGAGCTGGCGGTGAAGACCGCAAACCTCATCGGAGATGGTTTGTACGGGGTCGACCTGAAACAGTCGGGGGATAAGGTGGTGGTCATCGAGGTTAACGACAACCCGAACATGGACGCGGGCATCGAAGACGCCTACTTGCAGGACGACCTGTATTCCCTGGTTCTGGAAGAGTTCATTCGCCGTCTTGAGCTGAAACGTCGCGGTCAGGCCTGGTGAATACTTGATCCGCTACACGACCTGCAAGACACTGACTTCCTCTGTCAACAACGCCATAGGTCAGACGTGATCAAGAGTTTTCTGCTCGCCAATGGGGCGCTGGTACCGGTTGAACAGCTCAATGCTGATGTGATGTTGTTCAGTAATCCCGATGCGGCAGAACGAGATCTGTTGCGCAGCGAGTTCAAACTGGACGATCACGCGCTGGCTTCGGCACTGGATCCGGACGAAGTCTCACGCATCGAATTCCATCCGGATAACCTGTTCTTGATCTGGAAGCGCCCGGAAAGTTACTCGGGCGGAGATAGCCTGGCCTTTGAGGTCTCATCGTTCGGCTTGCTCTTCTCTAAAACACGCTTGCTGATAATCGCGACTGACGACTCCCAGTTGAGTGGATTGGGGCAGCGGCACCCCTTGCACACAACGCAAGATGTGCTGCTGGATATACTGTTCAACAACCTCCACCACTACCTGGGCCACCTCAAGGTGATCAAGATGGTGGCTCGCGAGCTGCAGCAGAAATTCAACGCCTCGATGGAGAATCGACATCTGGTCCAGATGTTTAACCTCAGCGAAAGCCTGATCTACTACATCAATGCGATTCACAGCAATGGCGCGGTCCTGACTCGGCTGCGCAACCATGCGGAAAAAGAGCACTTCAGCGTCGAGGCGATTGCGCTTATCGACGATTTGATCATCGAAAACACCCAGTGCAACAAACAGGCGGAAATCTACTCCAGGGTGTTTGCCGGCTTGATCGACGCACGCGGCAATTTGATGAACAACACCATGAACAACCTGTTACGCAAACTGACGCTGATCAATGTGGTTTTCCTGCCTCTCAACCTGATCGCCAGCATTGGTGGCATGTCCGAGTTCAGCATGATGACCTCAGCCGTTCCCTGGTGGGTTGCCTATCCGCTTTTTCTCACGGGAATGGTAGTAGCCGGGGGCCTGATGGTCATCGCGCTCAAGCGTCTGACGCGTGGTTCATCCAGCATGAATGGCCCGCATTGAACGAGCCCCTCTGGATACTCGATGACTCTTTTACATCTCGACCTGTGTGCCCAGCTCTATCACCCGGTTCAACGGCAACTTGAAGTACTTCAGGTTGCTATTGGCGTTCTTCAGCAAAAACGCGAACAGGGTTTCTCGCCAACGGGCCATTCCGATGCGCTTGGTCGGGATCACCGTCTCCCGGCTGAGGAAATAGGTGGTGCGCATCGGACTGAAGTCCAGTTCAGCCAAGTGACAGAGACTCAAGGCCAAGGGGACATCGGGCTCCTCGATAAAGCCAAAGTGCAGACTGACCCGGAAGAACCCTTCTCCATAGGCTTCAACCTCAAACCGTCGGTCAGCACTCACACGAGGGCTGTCTTCGGACACCACTGTGAGCAATACCACTTGCTCATGCAAAACCTGGTTATGCAGCAGGTTGTGCAGCAATGCATGAGGAACAGCATCTGTCCTGGCCGTAAGAAACACCGCCGTACCTTGCACCCGATGGGGAGGCTGCGTACGGATACTGCCGATGAATAGCGGTAGAGGAAGTGCGGTTTCATCCAGCCGCTCAACAATAATCTTTCTGCCCCGCTTCCAGGTCGTCATCAAAATGAACAGGCTGATGCCGGCAATCACCGGGAACGCGCCACCCTGAAAAATTTTGGGTGCATTGGCCGCAAAATACAGACCGTCTACCAGCAAGAATCCGAGCAGCATTGGGACGGCCAGCCAGCGCGGCGTTTTCCACAGGAGCAGGACGACAGCCGAGGACAAGATTGTCGTGATCAACATGGTCCCCGTCACAGCGACGCCATAGGCTGCGGCCAACGCACTGGACGACTCGAAACCAATCACCAACAGCACGACACCCACCATCAACGCCCAGTTAACCGTACCGATATAGATCTGTCCCTGTTCCTGGCTGGAGGTATGCTGGATAAACATGCGAGGGACGTAACCCAACTGGATGGCCTGGCGAGTCAGGGAAAAAGCACCGGAGATCACGGCTTGAGAGGCGATGATGGTGGCCAGTGTGGAGAGCGCGACCATCGGTAACAGTGCCCATTCAGGCGCCAGTAAATAGAACGGGTTGCGCACCGTCTCCGGGTTTCCCAGGATCAGGGCGCCTTGGCCAAAGTAATTGAGCACCAAGCCGGGCAACACGAGAATGAACCAGGCGCGAGCAATGGGCTTGCGGCCAAAGTGGCCCATGTCGGCATACAGTGCTTCAGCACCGGTCAATGCCAACACCACGGCGCCCAGAATGGCCACGCCAATCCCCGGATGCACCACAAAAAACTGCACTGCCCATGCAGGATTGAGCGCCTGCAGAACTTCCGGTCGTTGCAGGATGCCGTAAATGCCGAGCGCACCCAGCACCATGAACCACAGCACCATGACCGGGCCGAACAGGATGCCGATACGCGCCGTGCCATGTTTTTGAATCAGGAACAGCGCTACCAGGATGACCACGGACAGCGGAACGACCCACTGTTCGATTCCATCGAACGCAAGCTGCAGCCCTTCGACCGCCGAGAGCACCGAGATGGCCGGGGTGATCATGCTGTCCCCGTAAAACAGTGCCGCGCCGAAGAGCCCGAGCAATACCAGGACCCTGCTCATTTTGGGAAACGGTGCCGCAGCCCGACGTGCCAATGCGGTCAAGGCCATGATGCCCCCCTCGCCCTGGTTGTTGGCGCGAAGGATGAACAGCACGTACTTGATCGAGACGACCCAGATCAGTGACCAGAAGATCAACGACAGAATACCCAGTACACCGTCCTGGTTGGCCTGGACGCCGTAGTGACCGGCGAACACTTCTTTGAGTGTGTAAAGCGGGCTGGTGCCAATGTCCCCATAAACCACGCCCACCGCGGCGACGAGCAAGCCCACTCCTGATGTTTTGGCATGGGAATCTTCATGGGCGGAAATCGCTGCTTCGCTCAAGGGTTGCGTCTCTCAAATTACGGGGGGAAGTGTATGCCATCCTTGAGCAATACGATTTGCCAGGGCCATTGGAAATGCAAGGCGCTCGGACGATCTGAAAATCGCGGCCAGTATCGTTGTGGGTCAAAACACCTACCGTAAAAAAACCGTAAAATTTTTACATTCCCCGTTGGTCTGTCATCGTCAGGACTGCGCGTTAACGCTTCCCCATCACGGGCAGCTACGCGTTATCGCGCACGCTCTATACCAGCAGCCCAGCTAGGGATCGTGGCAATTATCAGAGCATTTACGACAGCATCCCGCTAGGAACGGAATGCCTCAACCTTGAGTCCAAACCGGCTCATTTTGTTGTACAACCCGCCACGCGACACATTCAGCCGTTGAGCAGCCAGGCGGATGTTTCCGCGCGTGTCTTTGAGGGCGGCGATGATGGCATTCATCTCATGGGTACCAAGATCCGGCGCCATCCGCGGCTCAGGGGCACTTCCCCATGTCGATGAGCGCCCTCGCTGCCTGATATCCAGGGCAAGATCGCTCGGTTCGATCAGCTCGGTCATCGCCAGGTTGGTCGCCCGCTCAATGACATTTTCCAGCTCACGGACATTGCCTGGCCAGTGATAAGCGCCAAGCATATCCAGGGCCGCGGGCGAAAGGTCCTGCATCGACTTGCGCAGCGACCGGGCACATCGCGCGAGAAAATGCCGCGCCAGCAACGGCACATCTTCGCGACGCATCCGCAGTGGCGGCACCGTCAGGTTCAGCACGTTGAGCCGGTAGTAAAGGTCCTCACGAAAGGCGCCCTCGGCCACTGCCTGGCTCAGGTTGCGGTGGGTGGCGGCGATGATGCGCACGTTGACCCGCAGCGATTTTTTCGCCCCCACCCGTGTCACCTCGCCTTCCTGCAGGACACGCAGCAGGCTGACCTGTGCATCGAAGGACATGTCACCGATTTCATCGAGGAAGATCGTCCCGCCATCGGCCAACTCGAACTTGCCTGCCGACCCACCGCGCGCCGACCCGGTGAAAGCGCCTTCGACGTGTCCAAACAGTTCGCTCTGCACCAGGTCACGGGGAATGGCGCCGCAATTGACCGCCACGAAAGGCCCGCCACAACGGTCGCTGCCATTATGGATGGCCTGGGCGAACAACTCCTTGCCAGTGCCGCTCTCACCGAGGATCAGCGTGGTCGAATCACTGCGACTGGCAATCCGCGCCAGGTGCAGTGCATCCTCAATCGCCTGTGAGCGGCCGAGGATGGTTTCGAAGGTGTAGCTGGCCTGGGTGCCAATGATCCGCCGGGTGATTTCCCGGATGCGTCGGTTCTCGCGCAACGACACAATCCGCCCGCCTTGCTCCAGTGGGCAGACCGACACCAGGCAGGCCAGATGGCTGCGGTCGTGCAGCTCAAAGGTGCAGTCCAGGTCGCGCACGCCGTCCCCGCCCGCGAGCAGGACTGCATCGGTCAATTCGCTCTTGCCCAGGCTCTTGAACGGACTGCCGAGCAGGTCATGGCCGACGCGGAACAACTGTCGGGCGTAATGGTTGAGCGCCTTGATGCAGCCCTGCTCATCCAAAACCACCAAGCCCTCGTTGAGCACCTCAAGGACCGTTTGCTGCTCTTCCAGCAAGGCTTGCAGCGCCATCTGCCTCGAGACCGCCTCGGCCGCAGCCTGGACGGTGCCCAGCGTATGGAAATGAAACCAGCCGGGCTCTGCCGTCAAGGTCAACATGCCCAGCGTCCGGCCTTGGGCATCGCGGATCGGCGCAGCGGCGCAATGCATGCGGCGCTGGCGCAGGCCAAGCCCGAAGTTCTCTTCGGCCAGCACATACACCAAACGGTCTTCGACGATTGCCAGCCCGGTGCAATTGGTGCCCTGTACCGACTCCAGCAATCGACTGCCGATGGGTGTGAGGTCCAGGCCACAGAAATACAACGTCGTGCCTTCGGCATCGGTCAGGTTGATATGACCCCTGGGGTTATAGGCGAGCAAACCGCGCATGACTTGCGCCGCAGCGGCGATCAGCACCCGGTTGGCTGCCAGGGTCGCGGTCAGGTCGGCAGGCGCGACAAAACGGTACTCACCGTCTTCCGGATCGAGGCCGGCATCGACGCTGCGCAACCAGGACGCCCAAATCACTCGGCGGATCCCGACAGGCCGATCGATAGCCCCCTGCAAGCACGCTTGCCAGGCCTCATCCAGCGCAGTACCTGGCCCTTCGTTCAACGACGCAGGGCCCAGCGTGGTGAGGTAGTCACGGTCTTCGGCGCTCAACGCTGCAGGTTGCTGATTCATTATTCGGCCACATGTTCATATTTTCGACATGTCAGTATAGACATGTCATTCAAATGAACATCCTTTCCAATTCAAAAGAATTAAATTACTTAAATATCAATAAGTTAATTATTGGCACAGCGCTTGCTCCCTGCCTGGACAGACGAGGACATTCTTACCGCCGAGTCGTAAAAACAATAAAGGGAGTCATGTTCATGAGCACATCCAAAACCCTTCGCCTTGGCCTCATCGGCGCCGGCCGCATGGGCAGTTTTCACGGCCTGACCGCCGCCAGGCACATCCCCGGCGCGTGCCTTGCCGCCATCGCCGACCCTACCCCCGGCCAAGCCGCACGCTTGGCGGCAGAACTGGACGTGCAGAAGGTCTATACCGACCCACAGCAATTGCTGGATGACCCGGACATCGACGCCGTGCTGATCGCCGCCCCGGCACGCAGCCATGCCGAACTGGTGATCAATGCAGCCCGGGCCGGCAAAGGTGTGTTCTGTGAAAAACCGATGGCCATCACCCTGGACGAAGCCGACCGCGCCATCGCCGCCGCGGCCGATGCACGGGTGACGCTGCAAGTCGGCTTCAACCGTCGCTTTGCCAGAAGTTTCCGCACCGCTCACCTGGACGTGGTTGCTGGCCGGATCGGTACCCCACAACTGCTGCGCTCGCTGACCCGCGACCCGGCGCTGAACAACCCGGCCGCATCGCCACAATGGGTGATCTTCCTGGAAACCCTGATCCATGACTTCGATACCCTGCGCTACCTGAATCCAGGCGCCGAGGCGGTTGAGGTTTTTGTGATGGCCGATGCCCTGATCGCACCGGCCTACAAGGACAAAGGGTTTCTCGACACCGCGGTGGTCACGATCCGTTTCGACAATGGCGCCATCGCCACGGCCGAGGCCAACTTCCAGGCCGTGTATGGCTACGATGTCCGCGGCGAAGTGTTCGGCAGCGCTGGCATGCTGACCATGGGCAACGTCAACGACTCTGACTTGCTGCGGTACCTGGCCAATGGGGTCCAGGCCGACACCCAACGCATGGACACCGACTTGCTGCGTGATGCCTATGTGGCCGAGCTCAACCACTTCGTCAGTTGCGTGCGCAGCGGCGAGAAACCTCTGGCCAGCGGTGAAGACGCGCGGGCGGCACTGGCAATTGCCCGCGCCTGTATCGAATCCTTCCAACAGGGCAAAGCGGTGTGTGTGCAAGGAGCGCTTTCATGAGTTTCATACCGTTCAAACTGGCGATCAGCGCCGAGATGGTCTTCCTCGACCTGCCCTTCACCGAGCGGGTCAAACGCATCCACGCGCTGGGCTTCAGCGTCGAGATCTGGAACTGGACGACCAAAGACATCCAGGCCCTTGTAGCGACCGGCGCGGATTTCACCTCCATGACCGGCTACATCTCGGGCAACCTGACCGATCCCGAGGGCATCCAACACCTGCTCGACAGCGCCCAGGAATCCTTGGCCGTCGCGGCTCAGTTGGGCTGCCCCAGCTTGAACCTGCATGGCACCGGCCTGGGTGACCTGGGCTTGCCGGTCAAACCCGTGACCCAGACCACTGGTCGCATGTGGTTGAACGCCTGCAAGACGCTGGAAAAAATCGCCCGCCTGGGCGAAGACGCAGGTCGGGTTTTCCTGCTGGAGAACCTCAACACCGAAGTCGACCACCCGGGCACGCCGTTCGCCCGTGCCGACGATACCCTGGCGCTGATCGAGGCCGTGGGCAGCCCGCACCTGAAGATGAACCTGGACCTCTATCACGCACAAATCGGCGAAGGCAACCTGATCGAGCTGATCCAGCGCGCCGGCAGCGCCATCGGCGAAATCCAGGTCGCCGACGTCCCGGGGCGCATGGAGCCCGGTACCGGTGAAATCCATTATCCCGCCATTGCCAGGGCCTTGTTCGGCATGGGATACAGCGGTGTCGTCGGCCTCGAAGGCTGGGCCAGCGGTGACAGCGAGGTCGCGCTTGAGCGTTTCCGGCAGGCCTTCACGCTTGATGGATAAAGCCCGCGCCGAATTCAACACGTGCGGCAGATTTTCAGCTCTTGATGACGTACAACCCATAACAACAAAAGGAAAACCATCATGCGTCGTTGCACACTGCTTTTCGCCACCCTGCTCTTGTTCTTCAGCCAATGGGCCGCCGCCGACTATCGCATCGGCGTCAGCATCGCCAGGGTCGACGACAACTTCATGACCTACGTGCGTAACGGCCTGGACGAGGCCGCGAAAAAGGAAAACGTGCAGATTCAGTTCGAGGACGCCCAAGGCGATGTGGTGCGCCAACTCAACCAGGTCCAGGGCTTTATCAACCAGCAAGTCGATGCGGTCATTGTCCTGCCGGTGGACACCTCCGCCACGGCCAATATCACCCGCGCCGCGGTCGAAGCGAAGACGCCGCTGGTCTACGTCAACCGTCATCCGGACGAGCGCACCTTGCCCAAAGGCGTCGTTACGGTCGCGTCCAATGACATCGAGGCCGGACAGCTGCAAATGCGCTACCTGGCCGAAAAACTCGGCGGCAAAGGCAACCTCGCGATCATCATGGGCGACCTGGCGCAAAACGCCACCCACGACCGCACCGAAGGCGTCAAACAGGTGCTCAAGGATTATCCGGGGATCAAGATTGTCGAGCAGCAAAGCGCCGAGTGGCAACGCAACAAAGGGATGGACCTGACCAGTAACTGGCTATTGGCGGGCAGCCGTTTCGACGCCATCGTCGCCAACAACGACGAAATGGCCATCGGTGCGGCCATGGCCTTGCAGCAGGCCGGCAAAGCCAAGGGTGAGATCGCGATTGTCGGCATCGACGGCTTGCCTGACGGCCTGGCGGCGATCAAGCGTGGGATGCTGGTCGCCTCGGTGTTCCAGGACCCCAAGGCCCAGGCGGCCAGCGCGGTACAGGCAGCACTCAAGATGATCAAGGGAGAGCCGGTGGAAACGGACGTCTGGGTGCCCTTTCAGTTGATCAAGCCTGAGCAATTGGCGGTGTTTGAACAACATTACAAGTAGCGACACGCTCGTCACTTCGCCGCGGTCCCGGCAAGGGATCAGCGGCGATTTGCACACTCAAATTCTATTTTTATTGAGCAACGCAGCGCGTTACATGAAACGCGCCGGGTCACTGCCCCACCCGAGCCCAGAACGCTTCGGCCGATTGACTGAGTGGCGCCGATGGACGGGTCAGATGAATTTCCAGCGGTATGTCCCAGCTTTCGTCGAGCGCCCTGACTAGGCGCCCATCCAGCATTTCCTGCTCGGTGAGGCTCTTGGGCAACCAGGCCACGCCTTTGCTTTCCAGGGCCATGGACATCAGCACGGCTGCAAGGTGGCTGCTGAAAAGGGGTTTGAGGTGCAGGTAATCTTCTTTGCCACGCAACCTGTGGGCGACGATACGCCCCAGTCCAGACTCATGGGTGTAAGCCAGGTATGGCAATGCCGCAGGCGAGGTACCGAAGTTGGCAGAAGCACTCGCCAGAGGAACGAGAACGTCTTCACCCACCTTTTTGCCGATGAACTGATCTGGGGCGAGCAAAGGTGGAACATCGGGATGGCGATGGCAGAGCAGAAACTGAACCTGGCCATGTATCAGCATCTGCTCACAGACAGCCATGCTATCGGAGTGCAGTTGCACAGCCTCAATGGGCGCACCGCTCTCCGAGCTTCGAAGCCACCGGGGAAAAAATGTAAACGACAGGGAATGCGTTGCCGCAAATTGAAGCGACCTGGCAGCCATTCCAGCGACCTCTTGCGCCTCGTTGCGCATTCTGTACAAGCGCCTGGCAGCCTCCTGGGCACTGGGCAAAATTTGCCTTCCGGCTTCAGTCAGCGTCGCGCCTTGAGGCGTTCGCACGAACAATTGCACCCCCATCCAGCTCTCCAGCGAGCGCACTCTGCGACTGAATGCCGGCTGGGTAACGTGCCGCGCTTCAGCCGCCCGAACGAAGCTGCCGTACTCCGCAAGCGCTGAAAAATCCTCAAGCCAAACGAGTTCCAAGGGCCATGCCTCCTGTGCATAGGGTGCGGCATTAATAGCATTGGGCGGGTGACATCGCAAAGCCTAACGTGGGGCTACAAACAACAAGAGGACCCCGTCATGCGCATCGTAGACATTCGTGAAAAAACTGTTTCCATTGCCTCCCCAATCGCTAACGCCTACATCGATTTTTCGAAGATGACGTGCTCGGTTGTCGCTGTCATCACAGATGTGATTCGCGACGGAAAGCCTGTCATCGGCTACGGTTTCAACTCCAATGGCCGCTATGGCCAGGGCGCACTGATGCGTGATCGTTTCCTGGCGCGTATCACGGAAGCGGATCCAGACACGCTCATCGACCATGCCAACAACAACCTGGACCCGTTCGCCATCTGGAAAACCTTGATGACCAACGAAAAGCCAGGCGGCCATGGCGAGCGCTCGGTTGCGGTGGGCACCATCGACATGGCCGTATGGGACGCCGTCGCCAAGATTGAAGGCAAACCGCTGTATCGCCTGCTGGCCGACCGTTACCGTAACGGCGTGGCCGATGACAAGGTCTGGGTCTATGCAGCGGGCGGCTACTACTACCCAGGCAAAGACCAGACCAAGCTCAAGGCGGAAATGCAGAGCTATCTGGATCGTGGCTACGACGTCGTCAAGATGAAGATCGGTGCGGTGCCGCTGGACGAAGATATCCGTCGCATCGAAGCGGTGCTTGAAGTGGTTGGCGATGGTCGTCGGCTAGCCGTCGATGCCAACGGTCGTTTCGATCTGCAGACCGGTATTGCGTACGCCGAGGCCATCAAGCCGTACAACCTCTTCTGGTACGAAGAGGTCGGCGATCCACTGGATTACGCACTCCAGGCCGAGCTCGCCAATCACTATGAACTGCCCATGGCCACCGGGGAAAACCTGTTCTCCCACCAGGACGCCCGCAACCTGCTGCGCCACGGCGGCATGCGCCCCGATCGCGACTATCTCCAGTTCGACTGCGCGCTGTCCTACGGGCTCGTGGAGTACATGCGCACCCTCAAGGTGATGGAAGAAATGGGTTGGTCTTCCCGCCGCGTAGTTCCGCATGGTGGTCACCAGATGTCCCTGAACATCGCCGCGGGTCTGCACCTGGGCGGTAACGAATCGTACCCCGATGTGTTCCAGCCTTTCGGTGGCTTCGCTGACGGGATCCAGGTGGAAAACGGCTATGTCGGCCTGCCGGATATTCCAGGTGTCGGCTTCGAAGCCAAATCCGCTTTGTATGCCGTCATGCGTGAATTGGGCGAAAGCTGATCACCCTCGATCTGCGGTCTCTGTCAAAGAGGCCGCAGCACCCGGTGTCCCCTCTCGACGCCAAGCCACAGCCCATCACAAAAATAAAATGAGGTGCTTCCGTGGAAATCTCCAAATCCCGCTGGTATGGCCAGCTGTATGTGCAAGTACTCATCGGCATCGTGATCGGTGCAGCAATCGGTTACTTCGTGCCTGATATCGGTGCCAAGCTCCAACCCTTTGCCGATGGCTTCATCAAACTGATCAAAATGCTGTTGGCGCCGATTATTTTCGGTACGGTCGTTGTCGGTATCGCCAAGATGGGCAGTATCAAGGAGGTCGGACGGATTGGCGTAAAAGCGCTGATCTACTTCGAGATTCTTTCCACCATCGCCCTGGTCGTCGGCCTGATTGTGGTCAACATCGTCAAGCCTGGCGTCGGTATGAACATCAACGCTAGCGCGCTGGATGGCGGTGCCATCAGCAAATACAGCCAAGTTGCCAGTGAGCAAGGTGGCGCCATTGAGTTCTTTCTCAATATCATCCCGCAAACCTTCATCGGCGCCTTCTCCAATGGCGTCATGCTCCAGGTCATCCTGCTTTCGGTCTTGATGGGTGTTGCCCTGGTTCAAATGGGCGAAACCAGCAAGCCGCTGATCAACACCCTTGATCTGTTCCTGCAAGGCCTGTTCAAGATCGTTGCAATGGTCATGCGCCTGGCGCCACTTGGTGCCGGTGCCGGCATGGCGTTCACGATCGGCAAATACGGAATCGGTACCTTGCTGTCGCTCGGCCAGTTGCTGGTCGCGCTCTACCTCACGACCTTGATTTTCATCGTGGTCGTGCTGGGTGCGGTTGCTCGCTGGTCGGGCATGCCGCTCATGCAGTTTCTGCGTTATTTCAAAGATGAAATTCTCATCACCCTTGGCACCTGCTCAACCGAAGCCGTGCTGCCGCGAATGATGGTGAAGCTTGAAAAGCTTGGCTGCAAAAAATCCGTCGTGGGCATGGTGTTGCCAACCGGGTACACCTTCAATGCGGACGGCACCTGCATCTATCTCACCATGGCCGCGATCTTTATCGCCCAGGCGACCAATACGCCACTGACTTTTGTGGATCAGATGATTCTGCTGGGCGTATTCCTGCTGACCTCAAAAGGCTCGGCTGGCGTGGCGGGCGCGGGCTTCGTAACGCTGGCTGCCACGCTGACAACCATTCACTCCATCCCCCTGGTTGGCCTGGTGTTGCTCTTGGGCATCGACCGGTTCCTGAACGAAGCGCGGGCGGTGACCAACTTGATCGGCAATGGCATTGGCACCATCGCCATTGCCAAGTGGGACAACTCGTTCGATGTCGAGGCCTGCGAGCGTGAAATCGCCGCCATGAAAAACGAAAAGGCAGCAAGAAAGGCATTGCTGGCGCAAAAGTAATCCGCAAAGCGCCCCGGTCATGCCGCTTCGAATACGGCATGATCGGCCGTGGTGCAGCAGCAGTAATCTTGCGCTTTCGTTTGATAGACGATCTTGATAGTCGCTCTACTTCCCTCCGGTCACTCAGTGCTGGACGGTTCTTTCTTCAGGCTTTCGGGGCTGCCAGCGCATAGACCATCCATGACCAGGTTCATCAATCTGGCGAGACGTGAGCGCCATTCGCCCTGGGAATCTATTTGCCATATTCCGGCAGTGGCTAGAAAAAAGTCGTCGTGGGTCACCCCGCTGCGAATCGTTCCGGCCTTTTCATTTGCCCTCAAAAGCAACTCGGCGGCTGCCTGGACGGGGGCGTATCCCGACTTCCCTGGGAACTCGTAAGTAGAGGCTGCTTGCCGAATCGCGGTCGCAAGTCCGGACTTTGTCATTGCATATTCAACGAGGCAATCCATCCATTCTCGCAGGGCCTCCTTAGGTGGTTTTGTAGCGAGCAGCTGTTCGGCCAGCGAGGCCACTTGCTGCATTTCGAATTGATAAACCTCGAAGACCAGCGCCTCTCTGTTGGCGAAATGGCGATAGAACGTGCCCTGCCCCACGCCGGCTTTCTTCGCAATTGCGCTCAGCGGGACCGCAGGATCGAGTGTCAGCTCTGCCACAGCGACCTTCAGAATTCGTTCTCGGTTTTTCTTGGCGTCAGAACGCATCGCCAATTCGTCATTCCTGGGCAAAGTTTTTTCCTTCGCAGCATTGCAAAGCGGACAGTTGTCCGGTAATTTTTTGGCAAGTGGACAACTGTCCGCTTGAATCCCCTTACCGGAGTTTACTATGAACAGCACTGGCAACACGATCCTGGTTACCGGCAGCACCTCAGGCATCGGCCTTGGTCTGGCACTCAGGCTTCACAAGGCGGGAAACAACGTCATCATCGCGGGACGGCGCAAGGCTCTGCTCGACAAGATCGTGTCGGAACATCCAGGTCTTGAATCGGTATTGCTGGACGTCTGCGATCCACAATCCATCCAGCGCACCAGCGAAGCGCTTGCGATCAGCCACCCGAATCTGAACGTGCTCATAAATAACGCGGGCATCATGCACTGGGAGGATCTGACTGATCCGCAAAACCTGAGCACCGCCGAAGATATCGTGACCACGAACTTGCTGGGCACGATTCGCATGGTGTACGCATTCACTCCCCAACTGATCAAGCAGCCCAGTGCAACGATCATCAATGTCAGTTCGGCTTTGGCATTCGTCCCGCTGCCTGCAACACCGACCTACAGCGCAACCAAAGCGGCCGTCCATTCATTCACTCAAAGTCTTCGCGTGCAACTGGAGGCCTCGTCAGTTGAGGTTATCGAGCTTGCGCCACCGGGTGTACGTACCACTTTGCTGGGGCAGGAGAATGACGAACACGCCATGCCTTTGGACGAGTTCTTGAACGAAATCTTCGAGCTACTCGAGATTACCCCGACCCCACGGGAACTTGTCGTCGAACGCGCCAAACCATTGCGGCTTGCTGAAGCGAACGGTGCGCATGATGAGATATTGAACATGCTTGCGGGATACAAAGCACCGGCAGAATGAGGTTAACCGTGTCAGTGGTACCTGCCTTGATGGGCCACCGCTTGTTTGAATAGCGCCTGAAGGAGATTCTTACCCCGTGTGGTTGAAGCGTTGAGACATGTGCGCTACTTTATGTAGCGCACTAGATAATAGCTGACTAGACAAATGACAAAACAAGGTGATTTCCAGAAACGCGAGGTAGGCCAGCAATTGTCTTTTGCTCTCTACGGCGCAGCAAACCGAATGGCGCGGCTGCATAAGCCGCTTTTGGAGCCATTTGGCCTGACATTCCCTCAGTACCTTGTGATGCTCGAGCTTTTCACTGCACAGCCTCGCGCAGTGGGAGATCTCGGTACAAAGCTCGGCATGGACACCGGCACCATCACGCCGCTTTTGAAGAGGCTGGAGTTGCTTGGCGTTGTGACTCGAACGCGTGACCGAGCCGATGAACGTCGCGTGCTCATCGCGCTCACTCACGCAGGCGAGGCACTTCGGCATGAGCTTTGGGGAATTACTGAAAAGATTGAATCCGCCTGTCAGCTGACGCCTGAAGAATTGCTGGATCTTCGCGACACGCTTAATTCATTCGCACACCCAGCCAAGCGGTAACTGAATAGTGTTTTATGCGAGGAGGTATTGGAATGAAAATCGGAATTATCGGCGCAGGCAACATCGGGGCTACCCTTGCCCGTAAGCTCGCAGCGTGCGGCCATGAAGTTAAACTGGCCAACTCGAAGGGCCCGCAGAGCATTCAGAACCTTGCCAACGAAATCGGTGTACAGGCGGTGGCCAAGGAAGAGGCGGTGTCCGAGGTGGACGTTGTTATCCTCTCGATTCCCTTCGCCAAATACCCTGATCTCAAGCAGACGTTGAGCCATGTTCCCGAGAAAGTCGTCGTCATTGATACGTCCAATTACTATCCGGGACGTGACGGGGCAATCAAGGAAGTTGACGACGGCAAACCCGAAAGCGTCTGGGTAAGCGAGCAAATTGGCCGCCCGGTCATTAAGGCATGGAACGCCCTCCTCGCAGCGACACTTGCCGACAAAGGCCAACCCGCCGGGTCCTCAACACGCATCGCCTTGCCGGTCGCTGGGGATGACATCAAGGCTGAGGCAATTGCGCAGGATCTTGTCGAGGATACCGGCTTCACCGCGCTTGCCGCTGGCAGCCTTGAGAGCTCCTGGCATCAGCAACCAGGCACGCCTGCGTACTGCACAGAACTAACACTGCCGGAGCTGAAATCAGCCTTATGCGCGGCTGATAAATTGAGAGCGCCTCAAAACCGGGACGCACTTCTGGCCCAGTTCATGGCTCCCGGCAGTCAGTTCACTCATGAGCAAATTGTTGCCACCAATCGTGCAATGACAGCCTGACGACCTGATCAGACATCACTCTTGCGCGCACCGCTAAAATACAAATGAAAAGCCGCGATGGTTCGCGCTGCGCTCATATTCCAGCAGACACTCATAGTCAGCCTCACTGGCCGGCAAGACTTCCTTGATAGCCAGCGCTCGAGCAACCTCAGGAAGCTGTTTCAACGCTTCGTTCATTGCGCTCCTGATTGAATCTGCGTCCGTCGCCGTTCAATGAATCGACGTGATGTAAGGCAGGCAGGGACTGCGCACACTTCGCGCCAGGATCTTCAGGCCTTTTATCTCGTCACTGTTGTCTCTTGCAAGATAGTCGTAGGTGACGCTGTCGATGGAAGCCAAAGGTTCATATTCCTTGCGGAAAACTCCTTTGGCTTGCAGCAAAGGCACCACGCCGCGCTTGAATACTTCGAAGTCCGTTGGCAAAAACGGAAACATGAGGTTGTAGCCATCGACGGCATTCGATTCGTATAACGCTGAAAGCTTATCGGCAAGGTGTTCCGCCGTTCCGATCAGTAGCCAGGTACTGGAGCTTTTGACCAACGCTCAGTTCGAATGCCATCAAACTCAGACTCCTCCGGCAACGCGGGCAACGGGCTGTCCGGTGAAAGTCTTGTCAAGTCGAGTCGGCGATTCAAATCCGCCCTGTACGCCAGGCCTTCTTCGATCGAATTGATGAAACAGCGACTCAGTCTGGCAGGACGCATGGGCACTCCGCCTTCACCATCGTCGCCGTCACCGTCGTGACAGGAGCCGTCGTCGTACAGGTGCTCGCCATTTTGTCGTTCTATCGGGGCGTATCCGCTCGCCCTTCAAGAAAACCGTTTTCTGACCTCCCCCTGGGCCAGGCAATGTACTGCCAAGTCACCACCCACCCTGGATTTAGTTCGAATGAAGTGAACCCCATGTATTTGACGAATGCCGCTGCTCGTTCGTTGGTGCAACTCTATGGCGAGATATTGGTTTCATAATCCATGGACTTATCACTGCGAGTGGAAAAGTTCATTCGAAGGTGTTTGCCGGGGCTTGACTGACAACGCAGATTTACTCAACGCGGGATTAAGAAGCGCTGATAACGAAAACCGTAGTTTTCGAGCTCACCGCTTAGACCATCATTAGGCACTGCCATTTCGCTCAACGTTACACTTGATCTAATACTTCAATTTAAGTAATCTTCGGAAAGGACAACATCAGGTACGCACGCATGGAACTTGCAACTGCCATACCGGTTTTCAAAATTTCCTCAGAGCGGCTCGCTCGAGAGCACTATATAGATTGCCTAGGCTTTACAATAGACTGGATCTATCAGCAGCGAAACCACCCTGTGTATTTGCAAATCCGAAAAGACAAACTAGTTCTGCATCTCACCGAACACGAAGGTGATGCAGAACCAGGCGCGGTAGTAATGGTGCATGTATCAGGTATTGATCAGTTTTATCTTGAGCTTCGCACCCGATTGCCGGCTGGAAAACTTGTCATTGTAAGTCATACCGAGGCATCGACCACACTGCAAATAGCCGACCCGTTTGGCAATCAACTTAGACTGACGGAAAACAAATTGAGCTAATAAAAAACGCTGCTATGAATAGCAGCGTTTTTTTGCTTCAGATTTTTCTAGAAACAAACAATGTGCGTTTATTATGAACTGTAGCCAACGGATATGTAACCTGTAGCACATTGAGAATTTTACTCACCCTCTCTATATGGGCTTGTATCCAAGAGTATCCTTCTATGCATTCAAAAATCAAGATCCCCTCTTCGCTGCAAAACTCACATGTCTTATCAAACAGGTCTGTAAAAGACTGATTGTCGGTCTGCGAATAACCAAATCCGATACCGGCCCATACGACGCAGGTGAAACTTTCCTCGGGAAACCTGACTGTACGAACATCACCAACGGTAAAGCGAGTTCGCTCAAAGTTGGAGTAATTTTTACGAGCGTCTAATATCGCATGCGTCGAAATATCGATTCCATGGTATGCCCTGTGGCGATTCAGAGAAGCTCTTAATCCTCCGGTGTAGCAACCTACGTCAAGTATTCGGTCGCAATCATACTCTTCGATAATTCCGGAAATTACAGAGTATCTTGCAGTCAGAGCAGTGTTTGACAGATACGCATAGGCGCCTTTCAAAAATGCTTCGTCCTGCCTTGCGGGATTAGCTGTCATCGATTCGCGCTCTTCTTCTGACAGCAGCGTTTTCTCTAAAGCGGTCATTGCCCTCTCCTTGGTCTCAAGCGGATAAAAGATTCAGACGCTTTCCGTCACTTGCCTTCCCTTTGCGCTGGGCACGGGGGCTGTACTCAACTGTGCACCGGAAAATTGAGCTATAAGAGTACCCGCCAATATCAGGACGCATCCTAAAACCTCCCTGGTCCCCAGAGTTTCTCCGAGGATGGCCCAGGCTGCGACTGCGGCGATCACGGACTCCGTGCTAAGAATGATCGCGCTATGTGCTGCCTTGATATGTCTTTGAGCCAGAATCTGCAAAGTAAAACCTACCGCGACTGACATCACGCTTCCATATAGCAACGGAATGTAGGCGTCTCGAACCATCTGGCCGGATATAGGCTCCACAAAAAGTGCAAGTACCAACGACATTAGTACGCATGTTCCTGACTGGATTATCGCAAGTTTAATCGGCGGCAGACTGTGACAGAAAGAAGAAAGAGCTATCACTTGCAACGCCCAAAAAATAGAACTGAGCAACGTAAGCAGATCGCCGGGGTTAACTTGCAATGCGCCATGGACACTCAGCAAATACAGACCAATCATCGCTAAAATCACACCAACCCAAAGTCCGGCGCCGTGGCGCTGCCCAGCAAACAGGCAAAGTAAAGGCACGAGCGCGACGTAGAGGCCAGTAATAAAGCCAGTATTGGCTACTGACGCATAGATTAAAGCCACCTGCTGAAGATTTATCCCACCAAAAAGGATTACACCCACAGCAATCCCTTTCATCCAATCCTTTGAGGTGAGCTTGGCGGTGTCTTTCTCAAAATAAAGCAAAGGCAGTATCAGAGTTGTTCCGATAGCAAAGCGTATGGCTGTAAACCAAAAAGGTCCAATTGCATCCATGCCAATTTTTTGAGGAACAAACGCACACCCCCAAATAATCGCAGCCCCCATGAGTAGAACGTTCGACGTAATTGCTTTGTTTTTCATAGTACCAACGTAGCAAGGCGTGCTGCGCTTTTCGAACATGAGCGGTCGCAGGAGCCATCATTAGCGCAGCCATTATTTGCCGCGCATAGTCAACACCCAGGTTCATGCGACCCGTGAAGGACAAGTACAAATATTCAGATAGCTATCACCCACTCCTAGCCCTTGGCGTGCTATAGCTGTCAGACTCAGTATGCATTGGATTCAAATCAACCGTCCCTGGGACTAAAGTCCTCATCCATAAAAGGCCTATGAACGACAATCAGCAGCCTAAGGCTACCGAAGAGCCGAGTTCCATATTGGATCCAATTTTTAACCTTTATTTTTCACGAGCACAAGCTCTTTTTGCCATCGAGAATGGTGATACATAAATTCGATGACAGCGAATGCTTATCGGCGTGAAACCTTTTATGTAACGGTTTGGTGACAACCTAAAGAATACTGTATGAACCATCAAATTGGCTGGTTGTATTTTTATAATGAAAATCAAGAGAAGCTGCTCATAAAGTTATATGGACAGCAGCCCCTCTACCGACATTTGGCACGGGCCCTTGGTTGCTTTCTTGAACGAGTTGCTTCATCTATTTCGTGAATCCTTGAATAGCTGCCGTAGTGCGGCAGTAACGCCCATCTTGCCGACTCCGCTCTCACCGCCTAAGCCCTGAACCTTTAAAGACACATTAAATAGACGTCTCGACCGGCACGCCTGCTCTGGATGTAGTCAGGCACTGTTGAGATCGCAGCCACAACACCGGAGCATGCGATGGATTCATGCCAACCATAATCGTTCACCTATCAGGCTTCTATTACTCCGCCCGAGCGCGCAGCGCGATGAAGTTTATCGCAGACCGGGATATGCTAATGCGCCATCCCCCCGGCTGGCCTGGCTTGCAAGGAATGCGTCATGGAGTTAGTGGTTCATAGCTATTGCCTGAAAGGCGCACGCCAGGAGCCTTTGCTGCCCCCTGTCACCCTGACACCGAGTTCGTTGACCTTGACGGTCGCCGAGCTCATTCGCCTGACCGTTGCCGAGCAGATCGCCGCGCTGTCGGTCCAGCACTGGCTGGAACACGTGTCGCTGCGTGAAGTGCTCGACCGCCAATACCTGAGCGAGCGGGACGTTCTTCAGCAAGCCAGTGAAGGCGCGGTGGTCATGCCCCAAGCCAGCGCACCTCCAGACCTGGATGTCGGCGTTGAAGTCGAGCGAGCCCTGAAGGGTTTTGAAGCCCGTGCGTTCCGCGTTCTCCACAACGGCGTCATGCTGCAAAGTCTCGATGAGACAATCGAATTGAGCCCCCCTTCCACGCTCGCGTTTATCCGCCTCGTGCCGCTGATTGGCGGTTGATCTTCGTCGTTCACTTCCCTCGGATACCCTCATGCAATCACGCCGCCCTGTGCCCGATCAAGCCACACGCCTCGCTGCGCTGCGAGCATTCTGTGATAGCGCGTTGGATGACTATCCCGAGCTCAGCCAATATGACCAATTCGAGCCCGATTTCTGGGACGGCATCGACTGCCTGCGCATAGCCGATGACTGGGTCAGGCAGCATCCCCAGGAGGGGCCCAAAGCGCTGGCTGATGGTTTTGTGTTCCCGACCGTTTGGGACGATCTGGAGGACCGTCGCGATCAACAGCGCTATGGACTGCAACATCGACTCTGCGATGCGTGGATCACGGCTCACCCGGATGCCTATTCACTGGCGCAGATCTGCGCGCGACTGCAGCACATGCTGCAATTTGCTTTCGAGGACAGTGACTATCCATTGCCCACTGACGAAGATGGCCCGGCCTATTACCGAAGAAGCCCGGATCAGGCCTGGGCCTTCCCCGACGTCCCGGCGTGCATCAATCGCCTGAGCAATTACCCGCCCACCCCGGCCTGGCAGACCTTCGCCGAATGGTTGCTGGACGGCAGCTGGAACCGCGAGCAGCCCCCTTCAACGCCCGGTGACGAACAAAGGAAAATCGCCGACGCGTATATCTACGTGCACAAGGAAATCCAGCGCATCGCGCTGGGCCTGCTGGAAGCGGGCCGCCTCGACTACCCTCGCTTCGTCCGGGCAGCCAATACCTGGGGCCGCGCCATGATGTTCTATTGCGACGACACCGGGCTGGACAGCGATGATGTGGACCTGGATCGGTACGCCGAGGAAGCGTTCGACGAGGACGATTCAAACGACGAGGCCCCGGAAGACGAAGGCCTCGATGATGAGTCGTCCCAGAGCGATGAGCCCCCCACTGAAGAAGCTGCTGCGGTGCCCCCTGAACTGGTGAACTTCACCGTTCGTTATGTCGAGGACGCCCTGGCTGGATTGCCCGCTAACGCCGAGAAGCTGGCTGACACCTTCCGTTCGGTGGAGGTGTATCAGACCCGCTGGTTGTTGCAGGCCCTGGCGGTCGTCGAACGACTGGGCATGACGCCGGATAACTTTCTTGACGGATTCGGCTACACGGCCGCGGTGCTCGAGCGCTTCCTGTCGCTTCAGCAATTGCCCAGGAACCCATCGGCAGAGCTGCTCGCGGCGCTAACCGGTTTTTCCAGAAATAGCCTGCTGACCGCCCTGCCCTACGCCGGACAAGCCAGCCGAGTGGTGCTCGACGCGCTCGGTTGGAGTGATCTGCAAGCCTTCCAGCGTGAATACCTGAACATTGCCCTGGCACCTCAATCCGGCTGGGGCACCGACCTGCCCAATACGCTGGATGAAACCGTGGGTGTGGTGGACCGCTACCTGCTGGACAAGGCACTGGCCGAGGCCGACCCCGACCACCTGCGCGAATACCTCGCGGCGCTCGAACCCTCGCACTGGGCGTTTCCCGAGACGCGTGTGCTGCTCGACGCCTACCAGGGCATCGGTCGACCGGCGCTGGAAAAGAAGTTGTCCCGCCACGCACAGCCGGCAATGCGCATCTATGGCCTGCTGCCCGTCACGGGGCCGGACGACGTACGCCAGCGCTATCTGACACTCAAGAAGCTGCACAAAGAGGTGCGCAAATACGGCGCTCAGCGACAGGCCAACTCCCACGCAGCGGTGCAGGCAGGCCTGGAAAACCTGGCGCGTGCCGCCGGTTACCCCTCGGCGATTCGCCTGGAATGGGCCATGGAATCGCAGATCGCCGAATCCGCGCTGACGGCTGCCACCATCGATGGCTATGACATCACGCTCATCATCGACGGCTTGTCGCCCACGCTGCACATCTGCAAAGCCGCAAAGACACTCAAGACCGCACCGCCTGCGGTGCGCAAAAACCCAGACTTCATTGCCCTCAAAACGCAACAGACCCAGCTCAAGGAACAGATCGCCCGTTTCTGCCGCACCCTGGAAGCGATGATGAGCAGCGGCGAAACCCTGGCTCTGGACGACCTGAAGCCGCTGTTGAAAATGCCCGCGGTTCGCCTGCTGCTCGAACAGCTGATTGTGCAGGCCGACGACGCTGCGCTGGGCTGGCTCGATGCCGCAACGCTGACGGTGACTGACCTGGAAGGCCGCCAACAAGTCGCTGAAAGGACTCTGCGTATCGCTCACCCTTTTCATCTGTTCACGGCCGGACAACTGTCGGCCTGGCAGAAAGAAGTGGTGACCCATCGCCGCGTGCAGCCGTTCAAACAGGCCTTTCGCGAGCTGTACCTGTTAACACCTGCTGAGCGGGACACCGGCCTGTGGTCCAACCGATTTGCCGGTCACCGCCTCAAAGGTAAAGTCGCCGCCCGGTTGCTGCAGGTCCGCAACTGGTCGACCTCAAGCGTCGAGGACATCTACTACGAGAGCAAAGAGCACGGCATATACGCCACGTTCAACTTTCTGGACACCGGCCATTACCTCTCGGAAACAGAACACTTTACCTTCGACACGATTGCGTTCTACCGCGACCAAAAAGCCCTACCCCTTGAGCAAGTACCACCGCTGCTGTTCTCGGAAATCATGCGCGACGCCGACCTGCTGGTCTCCGTGGCCCACACCGCAGACGACTACAGCACCAGCCAAGAAACCCTGCAACGACGCGCCGAACTGGTCGGTGAGTTGGTTCAGGGGCTAGGGTTGCAAAACGTTAAATGTGAAGGGCATTTTCTGCACATTACCGGCCAGCGTGCGAACTACCGCATTCACCTGGGCAGCGCGGCCATCCATATCGAACCTGGCAACTACCTGTGCATCGTGCCCGCAGGCAGCAGCTCCACGGAGTTCTACCTGCCGTTCGCCGACACCGACAGAAAAATGGCCGAGGTGCTGAGCAAGATGTTTCTGCTGCTGGACGACATGAACATCACCGACAGCCTGATACTGGAGCAGATACAGCGCGGCGGCTGATGTGGGCGATCGAACATGGCTCTGGTCTAACGGCTACGCTATGCGCTACATGAAACGCGCCGGGTCACTGCCCTACCCGGGCCCAGAACGCTTCGGCCGATTGACTGAGTGGCGCTGTTGGATGGGTCAGATGAATTTCCAGCGGTATATCCCAGCTTTCGTCGAGCGCCCTGACTAGGCGCCCATCCAGCATTTCCTGCTCTGCCACGCTGACAACCATTCACTCCATCCCCCTGGTTGGCCTGGTGTTGCTCTTGGGCATCGACCGGTTCCTGAACGAAGCGCGGGCGGTGACCAACTTGATCGGAAACGGCATTGGAACCATCGCCATTGCCAAGTGGGACAACTCGTTCGATGTCGAGGCCTGCGAGCGTGAAATCGCCGCCATGAAAAACGAAAAGGCAGCAAGAAAGGCATTGCTGGCGCAAAAGTAATCCGCAAAGCGCCCCGGTCATGCCGCTTCGAATACCGCATGACCGGTATGTTCAAGCGTGGAGGTTACTGAAATGAAAATCGCAATTATCGGCGCAGGCAAGCCTGATGATCTGAATCGCAGCCACGGCCAGACCACGTACAGGGTCACGGACGCGACGCCATGGAGCGGTCACTTGCCCTGGCGGTTTTGACTCACTTGGCCGAGATCGATAATTTACTTCTTCCGCCCTGTTTGAGGATCGAGGGATTGATCCCGAACTGTTTGCGAAAGGCTGTGGCGAAATGGCTTGCATTGGCATAGCCAAGGTCCGAGGCGATTCTCATCACCGACTCTTCACCGTTCAACAATCGACTCCGGGCCTGGATCATCCGCGCTTGCTGGAAGACCCCGTAGACGCTGTTCAAGAACAGTTGGCGAAACCCGCGCGTGAGCTTGGGCTGGCTCATTCCGGACTCGCGAGCGAGTTCTGACAGGCTTGGCGCCTTGCCCAGATCGGCAAGCAGTCGTTCGCGCGCGCGCAACAGGCGTTGGCGATCGATATGACTGACACGGCAGGTGCACCCCACGTTGCGCCGTGCCTCCAGGAACAGGCTGACCAGCGTCACGCTCTGGCCATACAGCCAGAGGCCGCTTCGGGGTTGGCTCATCGGCGCGTCTGGTCCCTGGTCCATGGCCATGCACAACAGATGCGCGGTCGCGCTCATTTCGCCACTGCGGTGGCCATCAAGAAAACAATGATCGCAGGCCAGTGCCTTGTTCAGCAGCGGATCGAGTTTCAACTCCCACTGTGACAGCACCTCGGGGCGGACCATGACCGTGATGTTGTCGATCTCGCCGTGCTGGTGATAGAGGCCATCGCGACGACGGCCATAACTGATGCAGCCCGCGCCTTCGTCAATCACGTAGCGGCGCTGCCGACGGCCGTCACGGAAGCTGCAGGCGGCCTTGCCCTTGAGCAGGTTGGTGAAGCTGAAGTGAATGCAGTCGCTGTCATCCTGCAAGGGCAATTCGATCGGCTGCTCGAACTTGCTTTGCCAGCGCACGATGTCGAGTCCGTCCTGCAGGGCCATGCGCGTGACCCGACAGTGCGCCCCGGGTCCGAGGTCGCTTCCATATTCTCCCGTAATGATTCGCGAGACCGGCATCGGCTCTCCTGCGCCTCCTTGAACGACTGACATCGTGAATCTCCTGGCTGACCGGATACGGCTCGAATCAGATCACATCGGGGTAGAGTTGCGCAATTGATAATTATTAGCATCTAGCGTGTCACCCTGCTGCGCCAATTCGTTACTGCCAACGGTCACGCGCACCGCTCAAAACCTCAGTCAAGGTCCCATTATGTCTGCACGACGCAACACAACGACCGTCCCTCGATCTTGCTACAAGCGTAATACTATAACAATAGTTTTAACTTGGACACTAACCAGTCCAGTCCTCGCCGCCACTGGTGAAGTCTTCGAATTACCCGTCTCGACGGTGACCGCGCGCATGGAGCAGGAAGATCCCAGGGACCTGCCCATCAGCCTCAGCGTCATCAGCGGCGAGCAACTGCGTACCCAGCGCCTCGACACGCTGGAAAGCGCCTTGCGCAACAGTTCCGGGGTCAGCGTCAATTCATCCGGCGGCCCCAATGATTTCAACGTGTTGATCCGTGGCGTCGGCTCGCTGTACCAGATGTCGATGGATGACAGCTCAGTGGCATTCAACATCGACGGGGTACCGGTATCGTCGCGCAGCCTCGGTTTCGGCACCCTGGATATCGACCGCATCGAAGTGCTCAAGGGCCCCCAGGGGACGATGTCCGGTGCGATTGGCCAGGCCGGCGCGGTGAACATCACCACCCGCCAGCCGACCCGTGAAGTGGAAGGCTATGTGCGCGGCGAAGTCGGCCAGGAGGGCCAGTTCCTCAGCGAAGGGGCCATCGGCGGACCGATCAGCGACAGCCTCAGCGGTCGCCTGGCGGTGCGCCGTGCCGGCTACGACAGCTGGATCGACAACGATCAGAGCAACGATCCCATCACCCAGCCGCGCAACGAGGCTTATCGCGCCAGCCTGCTCTGGGACCTCAACGATGACACCCAAGTGCTGTTCAGCGCCGAACGCCAGAAAACCGAGCGCGCCACCAACTCGCTGGTGCTGCGCCCCTATGGCAGCGACCCCAGCCTGGACCTGACGCCCGGCCTGTTCGACGACAATTACAAGACCACCGAGCGCTACACCGTCAAGGTCGATCATGACTTCGCCAACAGTCGCCTGACCTCTACAACCGCCACCTCCACCGCTGACTTCGAGGGGTTGATCGCCTACGACAGCAAACTGATGGGTGCGCTGTACGGCACGCCCAGCGAGTACTGGGTGGTGGACAAATCCTTCGAGCGCAGTTGGAGCCAGGACCTGCACTTGAGCTCGCTGCCCGACGCCGACACGTTCTGGATCGCCGGCCTTGCCGCCAGCCGCAACGAGCGCAGCTACGACACGCCGCGCAACACCTACGGCAGCACCAGCGCCAGGTTCCGCGATTTCACCACCACCACGTATGCCGGCTACGGCGAAATCACCTTCCCACTCACCGAACGCCTGAAACTCACGACGGGCTATCGCCATTCCTGGGATCGCAAGACCTACGATGGCCAATACATCGATGGCGCCAGCGCCGTGGACGATTCACGCAAGCTGACGGACCACTACGGCACCGGCCGCGCGGCCCTGAGCTACGCGCTCACCCCGCAAACCAACGTCTACGTGCAACTGGCGCGGGGCTATAAATCCGGGGGGTTCAATGATTATGCGTCGCAGGTCAGCGACAGCGCGCCCTACAAGCCCGCGGTCAGCAGAGCCGCTGAACTGGGTTTCAAAAGTGAAACAGAAGATCGCCGCGGCAGCTTGAACGGTGCGCTGTTCTACACCCGCGTGCACGACGACCATCTGCTGGGCTACAACGCGGCAACCTTCGCCACCAATGCGTTCAATGCCGATACCCGCGCCCGCGGTGCCGAACTGGAAGGCACCTGGCACTTCGACCATGGCCTGACCCTGGCCGCCAGCGCCACCTACCTCGACGCCAAGATCACCAGCGCCGTGCGCGGCATCCAGGCCGGTGACGTCGCGGCCGGCAACCGTACCCCGGATGTACCGCGCTGGAGCGGCAACCTCAACATCAGTTGGCAGCACCCGTTGGGCACCTTCGCCAGCATGGGCGAAACCACCCTGAACACCAGCCTCAATTACCACCTGGTGGGCGAACGCGCAGCCGATCCGCAAAATCATTTCAACCTGGACAACTACGAGAAACTCGACCTGCGCGCAGGCCTGGAAAGCCGGTTTGGCGAAGTCTATGCGTTTGCCGACAACCTGCTGAACCAAACCTACGACACCTATGGTTTCTACAGTGACCCGGTGGCCTACGGTGCGCCGGCACGGCGGCGCACCTTGGGTGTCGGCTACACCTATCAGTTCTAACCTGCCTTTGACTCAAAGGGCGTTCAGAACGAATAGCTGTACCCGACGCCGGCCGAGCGTCCTCGGCCCGGCATACCGGTCAGCACTTGATCGGTGGAATACGAACCGTACAGGTCATATCGCGCATCAAGCAGGTTGTCGCCCCACAGGTAGACTTCCGAACCGCCGCTCTCCACGCCCAGGTGCAGGTCCAGCTTGGCGTAGCCCTTGAGGTCGTAGTGATTCTGCGGGTCGGCCGGGCGATTTTTCTGCACGCGATAGTTGAGCAGCGTATTCAGGCGCGGCGCCGGCAAGCCCAGGAACGCGCCCAGGTCTTTCTGCCAGGCGACGCTGAAGTTGCCGCTCCACAGCGGCACATCCGGCACACGACTTCCCGCCGCGACATCACCGCCAGAAACCCCCGGAGCATCGGAAGTCACCACCGCGTTGGTGTAGCTAATGGCGCTGCCCAATGTCAGCTCATCGGTGACATGCCACGTGCTCGACAGCTCGGCGCCTTTGCTGCGGGTGTCGGCGTTCACGGCGCTGACCGCCAGCGTGTTGAAGTCATACCCCAGCAGGTGATCGTCCTGCACGCGGGTCAGGAACAACGCCCCCTCCAGGCTCAAGGCCCCCTCGGCGCTTTCATGCTTGAAACCGACTTCGACGGCGTTCACCTTGGCGGCCTTGTAGGGCTCGCTGTCCTTGACCGAGGTGGCGTAATCGTTGAAGCCGGCTGATTTATAGCCTCGCGACAGCACCGCATACAGGTTCGTCTGCGGCGTCAGCGTGTAGCTCAGCGCCACGCGCCCGGTGCTGTAGTTATCCTGCAACCGGCGGTTGTCACCGACGGTAATGCCGGCGCTGGAATAGTCGGCCCCATAGGTCTTGCGGTCCCAGGTGTGGCGCAGGCCGGTGGTGAGTTTCCAGTCTTCGGCGATCGGGTACGTCACCTCGCCGTAGGCGGCATAACTGTTGGTGCTGAACTCGCGCATCTGTTGTGCGCCGTTGGTGAAGTTGTCGGAATCGAAGCTGCGCTCGGAGCGCGACAGGTTTACCCCGGTCACCCAGAACACATCGGCGTCCACCAGCGAGCCCAGACGCAGGTCCTGGCTCCACACCCGCTCATGGGCAGAATCTTCGATCAGGTATTCGAACGGTGAACCGTACAGGGCCTCGGTGATGTTGCGGTCATAACCTTTGACCGCGTTGAAGTCGGTGCTGGTGTAGGCGCTGATCGAGGTGATTCGCGACTGCGCCAGGTCATGATTGAGCTCGAAAGAATAGCGCTCGTTGGTCTTCTGGTTGCCATCGAACGTACCGGGCGTGTAGTCCAGGCTGGGACGATTGCCAAACGGGCGCAGCAACTCCAGGCCGGCATAATGCTCGGCGCGCTGGCGCTCGGCGGTCAGCAGACCGGTCGTGCCTTGCTCGTTGTCCCACAGCAGGCTGCCGCGCAGGGCCAGGTCGCGAGGCTGGGTCAATGGGTCGCCGTCCTGCTGGTCGTCGACCCAGTTATCGAAGCCGCTGCGGCGCACGGCAACGCGCCCGGCCAGGGTTTCGGTCAATGGCCCGCCCACGGCGCCTTCGCTCATGAACTGGCCTTGCTGGCCAACTTCGCCGCGCACATAGCCTTCCACGTCGCGCGTTGGCTTGCGCGTGGTGACATTGATCGCGCCCGCCTCACTGTTACGCCCCAACAGCGTGCCCTGGGGGCCCTTGAGCACCTCCACCCGTTCCACATCGAGGGTGGCCATCGCCGCGTTGCGCACCGACATCGGCACCCCGTCCACATTCAGCACCACCGAGCCGTCGTCCATGCTCATCTGGTTCAGCGAACCGACCCCACGGATGCGCACATTGGCGTCGTTGGCGCCGCCCCAGGAGTTCACATCCACACCCGGCGTGGTGCGCAATGCGTCTTCAAGCGTGCGCAAACGCCGGGTTTCGAGGGTCTGTCCGTCGATCACAGAGAGCCCGAAGGGAATATCCTTGGCGCTCTCCTCGTTCAACCGGGCGCTGACCATCAGCGGCGCCAGCTCGATCACCGGCGCGCTGGCGGCAGGTTGATAATCAGCGGCATAGGCCGTGCACATCTGGCTGGACAAGGCCAGCGCCAGGGTTTGGGTCAAGACATTCTCCCGCCAGCCGAGGGGACGGCGTAGCGGTTGGATAGACAGCTGTGATGACATGAAAAAGCTCCAGGCAAAGGGGATGGTTCGAATTCATTGCGCAGGCCCCCAGCGCCTGAGCGCTGCGGTGATCGCCTGATCGGAGGGCGCGCCCAGCAGGTCCTGGATCGCGGCGGGCCATCCCTGGCCGTTGCGGATATTTGCGGTCATCGCCGTCAGTTGTCCGACGCTTTGCCCGGCCACCCAATCCAGGCTGGCCAGCGGTGCATACGTCGCGACCCAACCCTGTTCCCGGGCATTGGCCAAGGTGCCGATGGGCTCGCCGTCATTGCCCAATGCGCGGGTCAAGTCATCGGCCATCAACTTCACCAAGGCCGAGCGGGCATCAGCGCCATCGACGTCGCCGACACACAACAAGCCGATCGCGCCCGCCACGCCCTGGCTCAGCCACAGATAGCCCGGGGCCTGGCGCAGGTCGCTGGCGTCGATCAACATTCGGCGTGCGAGCAGTTCGGCGATATGCGCGCGGCGCGCCCAGCGCCCGACGCTCACCTGCGCCACGTCCCAATCCGGCGCCTGGCTGAGCAACAGATGGCGCTGGCTCAACTGGCTGCCCCCCATGCCGGGCGGCCACTGGCTCAGGGACTCGACGGCCGGGCGGCTGCCCAGGCGCCGAGCCACACAGGCGGACATGACGTCGAGGTCTTCACGTACCTCGCGGGCGGTTTGCTGGCGACCGGCATCAGCGAGCACTTGCACGCCGTCGAGGTCTTGCGTCGCCGCCACGTGATAGGCGAAGTCCAGTGGCCCTACGCTGTGGCCGTTGAAAGCCTGACCATCAACCTCGATCAGCCACTGCCACGCCGCCGCCGGAGCCACGGCGTCCACGGCGACTGACGCCCCTGCCGGCACGCTCGGTACTTGAGGCGGCAAACCGGCTTCGGCACGTTGTACCGGCGCGCGCAGCAAGCGCTCGCTGTCCAGGCCCAGGCGCGGCATCAGGCGGCGCGCTTGCAGCCACACCCCTCGCGGTCCCAGCCAGATTGCATCACCTTCGGAAGGCCAGCCGGCGGCATCCAGCGTCCAGTTCAGTTGCACGTTGCAGCCGCTCGCCGCGCACCCATCCAAGGGCACACGCAGGTGCCCGGCCGCCTGTTCGAAAACCACCGGCCGCCCCATGACGCTTACCGCAGCAACCTGCAAACCCGGCGGCAGTTCTGCGTCCAGGCGCTCATTGGCGGCGGTCACGGCCCCCAGCGTCCACTCACCTTCAACACGTCGTGCAACGCTATCGATGCGCAAGTGCAAGCGGCCGTCGGCCACCTGCCAGGCACCCGCCCCGGCCAACCATCGCTGTTCCCATTCGGCACGCTCGGCCCGTTCTTCGGCCACCGACTGGTAATCGCCCTGCTCCACCAGATGCCGATGCAACAGCACACCGCTGCCCAGTAAACCCACGACCCCCAACACCAGCAGCGCACCGGGCAAGCCCCGCAGGCTGCGGCGTACATCGATGAGACGCCGGCGCTCCGGCCCCCGAGGCAAGGCCAGCGCCGCCACCGCAACCAGTACCAGGCAGCCGGCCAGTTTCCAGCTGGTCAAGGTGGCCAGATAAGGCAGCCAGGGCGCCCAGCCCGTGAGTTGTGACAAGGCCACATGGGCCGGTATCGCCATGGCATAGGCGGGATAACTGACCAGCCCCAACTCATGGTTGAGCACCAGGAAAAACGTCAGCAACATTGACGTCGCGTACGCCAGGCCGGAGCGACGGACCAACGCATGCACCAGCACCGTGAGCATCGCCAACTCCAGCAACGGCGGCGCAAACACCAGCGCCTGATAGATCAGCACAAAGCCCGGTGCCAGGTTGTCGGGGGCGACCAGCGCGCTGATCACCAGGCTGGCAACACCCGGTACCAGCGCCAAGGCCAGTGTCGCCGCCAGCACGCAGGCCACCTGCCCCAACAAGCGCAGCCATGCCGGTGCCGGGGTTGCCTGCAACATCGCCCCCAGGCCTTCGACGTCATCGCGCCGACACACCAGCCCCACCAGCGCCGCGACAATAAAAGCGATCACCAGGAACGATGCGCTCGATAACAGCGGCAAGATCAGGTCCGGTCGCGGCACCATCGGCCCGCGCGCATGCCACACGATGTGGACAAACCCACTGAGTATGCCCATGGCCAGCAGCAACCCGAGGGCCACCCAGCCAATGCGCCGGGCAAACAGCTGCCGCACCTGCCAGCGAACCTCACGCCACAAGGCCCGCGACCACAGGCTGGCGGATAATGGGCCGGGCAGGCGAACGTGGCTCGCCAGCAGCATCGGTGGCTCGGCCAATACGGTGCCACTGCGTCGGCCCATCAAACCCTGGCGGCTGGTGCGGGCCAGGACGACGGCCAACAGCAACAAAGGCAACCCACACCACAGCGCCCGGTTAAGCCAGAACCCCGGGGTCAAGGCCAATAGCGATTGGGACTTCTGCGCGGCGCTCCAGGTTTCCACCTGGGCCTGGGCAAAGGTAAACAGCGACGGGTCAAGGCTGGCGGCCAGCAGCGGGTTGATATGGCCGCCCTTGAGCACCACCACCGCGAACATCCAGAGCAGCATCAACACCGTCGCCAAGGCAAACGGCGCAGCCAGGCCTCGGCTGCGCAAGGCCAGCAGGTAATACAACGCACCGATCCCGGTGCTCACCGGCAACAGCAAGGCGACCCAGGCAAACCCCAGTGCCGACCACATGGGCGCGCCGATGCTCGCCGCCGGCACCCAGTCGAGCCAGCCCAGCACCGGGCTGACGAGAAAACCGACGATCAATGAACTGGCGAGCAAACCACCCACCAATGCCGCACCGATAAAACGTCCCCACAACAGCGCCGGCAGCGACAGCGGCAAGGCCAGCAGCACTTCTTCCAACTGCGCCTTGCGATCCCTCAGGGCGGGTTGGGCAAAGACCCAGGCCCAGGCAAAAAACAGGAAGAACATACAGCCGCACGACATCAGGTAAATCAGGCTCGGGGCATTGCGGGCGATCTCGCTGGCGCCCATTTTCTGCACATAGTCGGCGTTGGCCAGGGCCATTAGCAGGTAGCCGGTCAGGCCGAGAAAGACGAGTAACGGAATGCCGCTGCGCAGCCCGGCGCGTACTTCCACCCAGGCTTCGCGCATCAGCAGAGCAAAGGTATTCATGCGTCGATCGCCTCACCTGCCTGGGCCAATGCCAGGTAATAGATGTCTTCCAGGCGCGGCGCATGGGGCAGGAAACGTGGATCGGCAGGACGCTCGCCGTGCACGATCACGCGGCTGCCCAGCGGGCTGGCGGCCACATGCAAGGCGTCGGGCAGCGACTCGCCACGGTCGAAGGACGCTTCCCACAATCGGCCCTGCTCGGCACCCAGCAACTGCGCCGGGCTGCCTTCGACAAGGATCTGCCCACCGGCCAGCACCGCCAGTCGGCTGCAGAGGTTCTCGACGTCTTCGACGATATGGGTCGAAAGCAACACGATGGACTCAGCGGCGACATCGGCGAGCACTCGATGGAAACGGTTGCGCTCCGCCGGGTCGAGGCCCGCCGTGGGCTCATCGACGATCAACAAGCGTGGCGAGCCCACCAGCGCCATGGCGATGCCGAACCGGCGCAGCATGCCGCCCGAATAAGTGGCGAGCGCCCGATGGGCGGCCTGCTGGAGGTTGACCTTGTCCAGCAGGCCCTCGATTTCCTCGCGGCGCTGGCGGTTGTCGGTACGACCCTTGAGCCAGGCAAAACGATCGAGCAAGTCCCGCGCACTTACGCCCGGATACGCGCCCAGTTGCTGCGGCAGATAGCCCAGGCGGCGGCGCAAATGATCGGAATCGGCCAACACATCCACCCCGTCCAGGTGAATGCTGCCGGCGTCGGGTTGCTGCAGGGTCGCCAGGGTCCGCATCAGGCTGCTTTTGCCCGCGCCGTTAGGCCCCAGCAAGCCATACATCCCGGGGCCGACACTCAGGTCCACGCCGCGCAGCGCTTCGACGCCGTTGTTGTAGCGCTTGCGCAGGCCGCGCACTTGTAAACCCGAATCGACAGACATCCACAACTCCAACCAAAGGGACACAGGCCCTGCAAAGAGGGCGGCGAGCGACGGTAGTCAAGGCCATGGGGCGGGCTCTACCCGATTCAAGTCATTTTCCAACCGCATCCTGCGAGCGATCGGCGTTGTGCGTAGCCACCACGGCACTGCAACCGGTGAGCGATACGCGGATGCGGGGCAAAAACGATTCGATCCGGGTAGTTGGCAAAATGAGAATGACTAGCATCTTCCCCCATGCAACTGCCTGCCCCCAGCGCCTGGGCCAACCCCGGTCCGGGCCCTAGCAATGAGAAGACGTTGAGCCATGGCCACTCCCAGCACCTCAACCGCAACACTGCTGCGTCAATCCCTGTCCCAGGCCCTCGACCGGCCCGCCGACCAGATTCCCCTGGAGGCGAACCTGATCGAATGGGGGCTGGACTCCGTCACCCTGATTCGCCTCGCCGGCCAATGGCGCCGCCACGGCCTGGCCGCGCGTTTTGCTGAACTGATCGCCGATCCGCGCCTGTCAGCCTGGCTGGCCATGCTCGATGTGGAGACCCGTGCCCCGACCACAACTACCGCGCAAGTGGACGACGGGGAGCCTTTCGAACTGGCGCCGATGCAACACGCCTATTGGATCGGACGCGCCCCCGGCCAGCAGTTGGGCGGTGTAGCCGCGCACTTCTATAACGAATTCGATCGCCGCGATGTCGACCCGATCCGCTTGGAAGCCGCCGTTCGGGCGCTGCTGGCGCGCCACCCGATGTTGCGCGCGCAGTTTCTCGAAGACGGCCGCCAGCGGATCCTCGCTCGCAGCCCTTGGCCGGGGTTGAAGGTGCATGACTTGCGCCAGGCCAACGCCGAGCAACAACAGCAACGGCTGGAAGCGTTGCGCGCGGAGTTGTCCCACCGCCAATTGGCCGTTGAACAAGGTCAGGTACTGGACATCCAGTTGTCGTTGCTGCCCGACGGGACGCGCCTGCACCTGAACCTCGACATGCTCGCCGCCGATGCCCTGAGCCTGCGCACCCTGCTCGGTGACCTGGTGCAGTTGTATCGCCAACACCCCCTGGCCGCGCTGGACTACAGCTTTGCCCGCTACCTGGCGGACCTGCGCCATGAACACGCCAGCCCCGAGCAACGTGTGCTTCATCTACGAGCCCGTGACTATTGGCTACAGCGCCTGGACCAATTGCCCGGCGCCCCGCGCTTGCCACTCAAGCCCCAGAGCGACGATCGCCAGGTGCGACGCCGTCACCATTGGCTGCCGCCGTCACAACGCCAGGCCTTCGAGCGCCACGCCCGGGAGCACGGCCTGACGCCGGCGATGGCCTTGGCGGCGGTGTTCTGTGAAGCCCTTGGCGCCTGGTGCGAGACACCCGAGCTGCTGCTCAACCTGCCCCTATTCAACCGCACGCCGCTGCATGCCGATGTCGAGCGCCTGGTCGGCGATTTCACTTCATCGATCCTGCTGGCTTGGGACGGTCACGTCGCCGGTACTTTCGCCGCTCGCGCCACGGCCCTGCAACGGCGCTTCCACGGCGATGCGGCACACAGCGCGTTTTCCGGCCTGGAGGTGCTGCGCGAACTGTCCCGGCAACGGGGTGAGCAAGTGCTGGCGCCGGTGGTGTACACCAGCGCCCTGGGGCTGGGGGAATTGTTCGCCGAGGGTGTGCAGGCGTGTTTCGGTCAACCGGCCTGGATCATTTCCCAAGGCCCGCAAGTGTGGCTCGACGCCCAGGTCACCGAGCTGGATGGCGGCATCCTGGTCAATCTCGACGCCCGTGAAGGGTTGTTCGCCGACGGTGTACTGGATGGCTTGTTCCAAGCCTATACCGGCTTGCTGCAGCGCCTGTGTTTTGAAGCCGCGGCGTGGGACTTGCCGCCTCCGGCGCTGATCCCTGCAAGCCAACTTGCGGTACGCAATACCGTCCAAGGCCAGGTGGCGCCCCTGCCGGTCAAGCGCCTGCACGAAGCCTTTTTTACCCAGGCGCGCCTGACTCCCGCCCTGCCCGCGTTGTTACACGGCAATCACTCCGTCATCCACTACGGCGAGCTCGCCGAACGCGCCCTACAAGTGGCGGCTTACCTGGAAGACCAAGGCATCCGGCGCGGCGACGTGGTGGCGTTGCAACTGCCCAAGGGTCCCGAGCAGGTGATCGCGGTGCTGGGCATCCTGGCGTGCAGCGCCACGTACCTGCCCATCAGCGTCGATCAACCTGCGACCCGTTGCCAGAGAATCTGCGATTCGTCGGGTGCCCGCTTGTTGCTCACGCAACTGCCCGCCGCCAGCACCGCGCTGGACGCCCCTCGGCCCGGAACGGTCAGCGACCTGGCCTATATCCTCTATACCTCCGGCTCCACGGGTGAGCCCAAGGGCGTGGAAATCAGCCATATGGCTGCCGCCAACACCCTGGAAGACCTGCAACGGCGCTTGCAACTGAACAGCGAGGACCGAATCCTCGCGCTCTCGGCGCTGGAATTCGACCTGTCGGTGTTCGATCTGTTTGCCGCGCTGTCGACGGGAGCAGCGGTGATCGGCATCGAGCCCGAGGCCCAGCGCGATGCCGGACGCTGGCGCGAACTGGCCCTGCTGCATCGCGCCAGCGTGCTCAACTGCGTGCCGGCGTTGCTCGACATGCTGCTCGGTTGCGCCCCCGCCGACGCCAGCCTGCCCCTGCGCGCGGTGTTGCTCGGCGGTGACAAAGTGGCCCCGGATCTTGCGCCAAGGCTGTGGGCCCAAGCCCCCAGCTGCCGCTTCATGGCCTTGGGCGGTGCCACCGAAACCGCGATTCACTCGACGCTGTTCGAAGTGCGGCCCGGCCAACCGCTGCCCTGGCACTGCCTGCCCTATGGCACGCCGCTGGATAATGTCCGCTTGCGCATTGTCGACCCGCACGGCCACGACTGCCCCGACTGGGTGGCCGGTGAACTGTGGATCGGCGGTGCCGGTGTTGCCGAGGGTTATCGCGGCGACCGGGTGCGCAGCGCTGAACGCTTTGTCGACTATCAAGGCCTGCGCTGGTACCGCACCGGCGACAGTGCGCGCTATCACCCTGACGGCAACGTCGAATTCCTCGGGCGCACCGACTTCCAGCTCAAACTGCACGGCTACCGCATCGAAGCCGGGGAAGTCGAAAGCGCATTGCTGGCCTGGCCAGGCATCGAACACGCGGTGACGCTGCTGGCCGGCCAGCAATTGGCGGCGGTGGTGCGCCTGACGGACGGCCCCGCGACACCCACACGCTTGGACCCATCGGGCCTGGCCCAACATCTGGCCGAGCGTCTGCCGAGCTACATGATTCCCAGCACGATCCTGGGCTGCGCGCAGTTGCCCTTGACCGGCAACGGCAAGGTGGATCGCAAAGTACTGACCGACTGGCTGGCGGCCAACAGCGCCCCCGTGCAGGCCAATCTGTCCCCTCCCTGCGGTGACATCGAAGTACAGGTGGCGCGTGCCTGGCAGCAGTTGCTGGGTTGCGGTGAAGTCTGCCGTGAACACAACTTCTTTGCCCTGGGCGGTGATTCCCTGAGCGCCACCCGCCTGGTACGCCTGCTTGCAGAACAGGGGCTGGGGGGCGCGCGGATCGCCCAGGTCTTTGCCAAACCGGTACTGGCGCACTTTTGTGCCGATTTGCATCGACAGGCCCAGGCCGAACCGCGGTACACCATTGTGCCCGACCTGCCACAACGCCATGCGCCCTTCCCCATGACCGAGGTGCAGCAAGCCTATTGGCTGGGTCGTGACTCGAGCCTGGTACTGGGCGGCGTGAGCTGCCACTTCTATCGCGAATACGACGTCGAGGACCTCGACCTTGCGCGCCTGCAGAACGCGCTGGATCGCTTGATCGAGCGCCACGAAATGCTCCGTGCCGTGTTCGATCAACACGGCCAGGCCCGCATCCTGCCCCTGCAACAGCTGCCGTCCTTTGCAATCGGCCAGGACTACGCCAGCCTCGACGACTTGCGCAAACACTGTGCCCATCGCGTGTTCGATCCGGGCCAGTGGCCGCTGTTCGATGTGCAGGCCGTGACCTATGGCCTGCACACGCGGCTGGCCATCAGCCTGGACAACCTGATCCTCGATGCCCTGAGCATCCTGCGCTTCTACGCAGAACTCGATGCCTTGTACCGTGACCCCGGCTTGACCCTGGCGCCATTGGAGCTGTCGTTCCGCGACTATCAATTGCAATCCGCCGTGGAGGCGGCCGAACGGCAAGCCGCGCAACACTTCTGGCAAGAGCGCCTGCCCGAGTTGCCGCCGCCTCCGCAACTGCCGCTGGCGGTTGACCCCGCCAGCCTGGGTCGACCGCGCTTCGAGCGCCTGCAAGGGCAGATCGATGCCCAAGCCTGGGGGGCGATCCTGGCCAAGGCCCAACAGCATGGCCTCACCGCATCGGCCGTACTGCTCTGCGCGTTTGCCGAAACCCTCGGCCGCTGGAGTGCGCGCCCCGACCTCAGCCTCAACCTCACGCTGTTCGATCGTCGGGCGCTGCACCCCCAGATCGATCAGGTCATGGGCGATTTCACCTCCCTGACGCTGCTTGGCTATGTACCGGTGCCTGGCGAACGTTGGGTCGATCGCGCACGGCGTACCCAGCGAACCCTGGGTGAGGCGCTGGAACACCGTTGCCTCGGCTCGGTCAGCCTGCTGCGGCAGTTGGCCCGGGGCAATGGCGAGCAGCAGGCGAGCATGCCCGTGGTGTTCACCAGTGCGCTCGGGGTCCCGGATGGCACGGCCGCGCCGGTGGATGGACCGTTTGCCCGGCAAGTCTTTGGCCTGACCCAAACCCCACAGGTCTGGCTCGACCATCAGGTGGTGGAAGCCAACGGCGGCATTGCCTTGAACTGGGACCGGGTGGTCGGCCTGTTTCCCGAAGGCCTGGTCGAAGCGATGTTCGACGCCTACCTGCACAGCTTGAACTGGCTGGCCGAGCACGCCTGGGACAGCGCGCCGCCCGACCTGTTGCCGCAAGCCCAGGCGCAATTGCGCGCCCGGCTCAATGCCCCGGGCCCGAGCGTGCCGGGTGACCCGACCTTGCACCAGGGCTTCTTCGAACAGGCACGCCAAGCGCCACAACACCCGGCGCTGTTGTGGGGTGAGCACGGCACGCTGAGCTATGGCGAACTCGCCGAGCGGGCACTGCGCATTGCCCGCAGCCTGGTGGACGCGGGTGTTGCGCCTGGCGATCTGGTAGCCGTGTCCCTGGCCAAGGGCCCACAACAGATCGCCAGCGTGCTCGGCATTCTGGCAACGGGTGCCGCGTACCTGCCGGTCGGTGTCGACCAACCGTTGCAGCGTTGCCAACGCATCCTGCAACAGGCCGGCGTGACCGTGATGCTTGCCGGGCACGACCCGCAACTGCCGAGCGTCAAACACCTCGATCCGTTCCGCGCGCTGGACGCTGAACCGCTGCCCGCGCCGTTCGCCGTCTCGGCCGCAGAGCTGGCTTACGTGATCTACACCTCCGGCTCCACCGGCCAGCCCAAGGGCGTGGAAATCACCCATCGCGCGGCGATGAACACCGTGGCCGAGATCAACCGCTGCTATGGCATCGACGCCAGCGACCGCACGCTGGCCCTTTCCGCACTGGACTTCGACCTGTCGGTGTACGACCTGTTCGGCCTGCTGTCGGTGGGTGGTGCGCTGGTCTTGATCGATGAGGACCAGCGCCGCGATGCCCGGGCCTGGCTCAAGGCCGTGCAACGCCATCGCGTGACGCTGTGGAACAGCGTGCCGGCCCTGCTGGACATGTTGCTCGAAGCCAACGCCCACGACCGCCAGCCACTGGGCCTGAACGTGGCGTTGCTGTCGGGCGACTGGATTGGCCTCGATCTACCGCAGCGCCTGCGGCAACAGGCCCCTGACTGTCGCTTTATCGCCCTGGGCGGCGCCACCGAAGCGGCCATCTGGTCGAACCATTACCCAGTGCAGCAAGCGCTGCCGGGTTGGCGTTCGATCCCCTACGGCGTGCCGCTGGCCAACCAGGCCTATCGGGTGGTCGATGCCCTGGGCCGGGACTGCCCGGATTGGGTGACCGGCGAGTTGTGGATTGGTGGAGCCGGTGTCGCCCGCGGCTATCGCCATGCGCCACAGTTGAATGCCGAGCGCTTTGTCGATGGCTGGTACCGCACCGGCGACCTGGGCCGCTACCACCCCGATGGCCTGCTGGAATTTCTCGGGCGCGCCGACAGCCAGGTGAAGATCGGCGGCCATCGCATCGAGCTGGGCGAAATCGAGGCCGCCCTCGCCCGTCACCCCTGCGTCAACAGGGCCGTGGCGCTGGTCACGGACAACCGACTGATGGCTGCCGTGACCGCCAGCACCGACGCGCAGGTCTTGGCGCGATACCTGGAGCAGTGCCTGCCGGGGTACATGCGCCCGGAGCAGATCCTGGTGTTGGAACGCCTGCCCCTGAGCAGCAACGGCAAGATCGATCGCCGGGCGCTGCAGGCCTCCTTGGCCGACGCCGCTCAGTCGCGCCCGGCGGTGGACGAACAACCGCTGCGCCCGGACGAACAAGTGATCGCCGAACTCTGGCAGCAATTGCTCAACGTGCCGAGCGTGTCGCGCCACGACAACTTTTTCCGCCTCGGTGGCGACAGCCTCCTGGCCACGCGCTTTCTCGAAATGCTGCGTACCCGCCTGGGCCTTGAACTGCCCATGGGCCAGTTGTTCGGCGCCGCCACCTTGACGGAGGTGGCGCAGATCCTTGAGCGCCAACCCACCTCGGACACCGTTGAAGAGGGCGTCATCTGATGCCCGTACATCCTCTCTTTTCTCCAGGAGCTGTACCCATGCCCGCCGCCAAACTGCTAAGTGAACTCAAGTCCCTGGGCGTCGAACTCTGGCCCCAGGACGGACAACTGAAATTCCGCGCGCCCCAAGGCCTGCTCAATGCCGAGTGCCTGGCACAACTGCGCGAGCACAAACAACAGATCCTGCACCTGCTCGAAATACAGCAACAGCCGCTGGTCCAGGCCGACCCGGCGAACCACCACGCGCCCTTCCCGCTCACCGATGTGCAGAACGCCTACCTCTTGGGCCGCCAATCTTCGTTTGGCTACGGCAATGTGGCCTGCCACGGTTACCTGGAACTGAGCTGGCCAGTGCTCGATCCACACCGGGTGGAACAAGCATGGAACCGTCTGATCGAGCGTCACGACATGCTGCGCGCGGTGATCGCCAGCGAGGGTTCGCAACGCGTCCTGGCCAACGTGGCCCATTACCCGCTGGCCGTCGCCGATCTGCGCGGCGCCACAAGTGAACAGCATCAGCACGCCGTGCAACAGATCCGCCAGAGCATGGAACAGAAGCTCTACCCCACCGATCAATGGCCGTTGTTCGAATTGCGCTTGAGCCGCAGCGACAGCGGCGACACCCTGCACTTTTCCATGGACTCGCTGATTGCCGACTGGGCCAGCGCACAGCTGCTGTTCAACGAGCTGGAGCAGTTGCTGGACGATCCCCTAGCCGCCCTGCCGCCTCTGGACATCACCTTCCGCGACTATCTGCTGGCCGAGCGTGGCTTACTCGAAAGCAGTCGCCATCAACGCGATCGCGAGTATTGGTTGGCGCGCGTCGACGACTTGCCCGCCGCGCCACAATTGCCTGCCCCCTTGAGCGGCGAAGACACGACCGTACCGCGTTTTCAGCGGCACTCGGCCCGGCTCGATCAGCCACAATGGAGCGCCCTGAAAAAGGCTGCCAGCGAACGCGGCCTGACCCCTTCCATTGCAGTGCTCGCCGCCTATGTCGGAACCCTGCAGCGCTGGAGCCAGCGCGCTGCCTTCAGCCTCAACCTGACGCTGCTCAACCGCTTGCCGCTGCACCCACAGGTGGATCGGCTGGTGGGGGACTTCACCTCCGTAAGCCTGTTGCAGGTCAACGATCCTCAAGACCAGGACTTCACCCAGCAGGCCCGGCAATTGGGCAGCCAACTGTTTGCCGACCTGGAGCACCGGTTGTTTTCCGGCATTGAAGTGATGCGCGAAATCGGCCGCCGTCGGGGCCGTGAAGCCGCGGCCATGCCAGTGGTGTTCACCAGCGCCATTGGCCTGGCGATCGAACCTCTGGCGGCCAGCCAGCGCCGGATGGGCCACGGCATTACCCAGACCCCACAGGTCTCCCTCGACTGCCAGGTGATGGATGACCTCAACGGTTTGCACATCCATTGGGACGTGCGCCAAGGCGTGTTCCCCGACGGTTTGGTCAACGACATGCAGCAGGCGTTCCTGGCTCAGTTGCAGCGATTGGCCCTGGACCCGGCCGCCTGGGAACAACCGATGCACGTGCCCCTGCCGGCCTGGCAACAGCGTGAGCGCCTGGCGGCGAATGCCACCGCCGCGCCGCTGTCCACCGGGCGCTTGCAGGACGGCCTGCTGACCATGGCCGCTGAAACTCCACAGGCGCTGGCGGTGATCGACGCCAGCGGCAGCCTGACCTATGCCGCGCTCGTCGAACGCGCCCTCGCCGTCGCCGCCACCCTGTGCCAGGCCGGTTGCGCCGCCCAGGAGCCGGTGGCGATCCTCATGCCCAAAGGCCTCGACCAGGTCGTGGCGGCCTATGGTGTATTGCTCGCCGGGGCGGCCTACCTGCCACTCGACAGCAACGCCCCGGCCGCCCGCCGCGACCGCGTGCTGCGCAGCGCCCAGGTGCGTCATGTACTCGGCCAGTCCCACGCCTTGCCCCACACACCGCTGACTGATGGACTGCACTGGCATGCGGTGGATCAACTGGTGCCCGCATCGGCCGATTTCAAAGCGGTCGACGGCAGCCCCGATGACCTCGCCTACGTGATCTTCACCTCCGGCTCCACGGGCGATCCCAAAGGCGTGATGATCAGCCATCGCGCCGCCCTCAATACCGTGCAAGACATCAACCGCCGCTTTCAACTCGGCGCCAAAGACCGCGTGCTGGGGTTGGCACAGCTGAGTTTCGACCTGTCGGTGTACGACCTCTTCGGTCCCCTCGCCGTGGGTGGCGCACTGGTGCTGCCCGACCCGGCGCGCGGCGCCGACCCTTCGCACTGGGCCGAGTTGGTGCAGCGGCACCAGGTGACGCTGTGGAATTCGGTGCCTGCGCAACTGCACATGCTCGCCCACTACCTGCATGCCGAACCCCGGCCACTGGACAGCCTGCGCCTGGCGTTGTTGTCCGGTGACTGGATCGCGCTGAACCTGCCGCCGCAACTTCAACAGCTCTTGCCCGGCCTGGCCCTGGTGGGCCTCGGTGGCGCGACCGAAGCCTCGATCTGGTCCAACCTGCACCCGATCGGCGCGATTGACCCGGCGTGGCGCAGCATTCCTTATGGCCTGCCCTTGGCCAACCAGGGCTTTCGCGTGCTCGACAGCCAATGGCGCGACGCCCCGACCTGGGTGCCCGGCGACCTGTACATCACAGGGGTCGGCCTGGCCCAGGGTTACCTCGGCGACCAGGCACTGAGCGAGGCGCGGTTCTTCGCCCATCCCGTGGATGGCCAGCGCCTGTATCGCACGGGCGACCGTGGTCGCTACCTGCCGGGTGGCGAGCTGGAGTTCCTTGGCCGTGAAGACGGCCAAGTGAAAATCCGCGGGCATCGCGTTGAACTGGGCGAGATCGACGCCGCATTGCTCGCCACCCCCGGCGTCGACAGCGCAATCAGCCTGGTCACCGGTGACGCGACCGGCGAACGCAGCCTGCTGGCCTTCGTCACCGCGGCGCGGACAGCGCCCCAACCCCTGCCGGACGCGTCCTTGTTCACAACGATCAATCGTTATGCCGACAGCCAGGTCGGTACGTTTGACGCGCAACACGTACGCGATTATCAGGCCGACCTGAGTGTCGCGGCATTGAGCTCGATGCTGGAGGTGATGCTCAAGGCCGGGTTGTTCAGCGGCGCGCTGACCGAACCCGATGCACCAGCCATTCTCAACGCCCTGCAGGCACAGCCGCGCCATCACTGGCTGGTGCGCCGCTGGCTCGGCTCGCTGTGCGAGGCTGGCCTGGTGCAACTCGAACAATCGCGCTATCGACTGGCGCAACCCGCGCCAGAGCCGGCGCTTGCCTGGGGTCGGGTGGAACAAGCCATCGCCGCGGGGCTGTGCAGCCAAACGCTGTTCGACTACCAGCTCAACCATATCTGGCAGTTGCCGCAACTGCTCAAGGGCGAGGTCAACCCGTTCGACCTGCTGTTTCCCCAAGGTCAACAGGACCTGGCGTTGCAGCTGTACGGCGGGGACGCCGTCTCGCGCTACAACAATCACAGCATCGCGGCACTGATCAACCGCCTCGCCACTCACCATGACGGCGACGGTCCGCTGCGTATCCTGGAAATCGGCGCCGGCACCGGCGCCACCAGCGCGCCAGTGATCGGCCTGCTCGATGGCTTGGAGGTCGATTACCTGTTCACCGACATGACCGCTTTTTTCCTGCCGGCGGCCAAGCAACGTTTTGCCGAGCACGCCTGGGTGCGCTACGGCGTGCTGGACATCGACCAGGACATTCGTCCCCAAGGGCTAGCCAGCAACAGCGTCGATATCGTGTTGTGCGCGGGCATGCTCAACAGCGTCAAGGACATCGACAAAGCCCTCGGTCAGATCACCGAATTGCTCAGCCCCGGTGGCTGGCTGGTGTTCAGCGAACCCACCGGTGAATGGCCGCCGATCCTGCTGACCCAGGGCTTCATGATGACCCCGGTCAACGGCAACCACGACCTGGGCCGTAGCGGTTTGCACAACGCCGAGACCTGGCAGGCGCGGATCAAGTCCTTCGGGGGTGAATGCCTGCCGGCCCTGCCCCTGGTGGATCACCCGTTGGCCGCCCTCGGCATGCAGGTGTTCGCCGCCCGTTTCAAGGCCGGGTTCCAGCGCCTGGATGTCGACAGCCTGCGTCGCGCCCTGGCGCAGCGCTTGCCCGACTACATGCTGCCAGCGCACCTGCAAGTGCTCGACCGCTTGCCATTGACCGCCAACGGCAAGGTCGATCGCAAGGCCCTGGCCGGGTTGCGCCCCGCTGCCGATGCACAGGTGTCTGCTGGCCAGGCGGCGCCGAGCGATCCCCTCACCGCCGAGTTGTGTCGGCTATGGGCCGAGGCCTTGGGATTGACGCAGATTGGCGCCGACGACAGTTTCTACGAGAAAGGCGCGGACTCACTGATCCTCGCCCGTGTCGCCGGTCAACTGCGTGAACAACTGCCCCAGGCCCAGGGCTTGAGTTACGACACGCTGCTGCGGCAGATGCTCAACGAGCCGAATGTCACCGCCCTGGCGCGCCTGCTCAACCACGGCGAAAGCGCGCCGGCCAGCGCTGCGGCGAGCGGCGAAGCCCAGCGTTCATCTAGCAGCAATGCGTTGGTGGTGCCGTTCGGCGGTGGCGAGGTCGGCCCGGTGCGGGTGATGTTCCACGCCGCCCTCGGCACCCTGGATTACTTCCAACACCTGGGGCGCGCCCTGGCCGAGCAGCAGGCCGGGCCGGTGATCGGCTTTGCCGTGGCCGACACCGAGCGCTACCTGGCCCTGGAGCCCAAGCGCCTGATCGAAAGCGTGGCCCAGGACTACGCCGAACGCTTGATCGCCGACGGTCACCAGCGCTTCCAGTTGATCGGTTACTGCCTCGGCGGGCTGCTCGCCACCGAAGTCGCCCGGCGTTTGCTCGAACGCGGCATGGACGTGGTGGACCTGAGCCTGATCGACAGCATTCCGATGTTCATCGACACCGACGAAGAGCTGGCCTACGAGGCGATCTTCGTGCCCAACCTGAACCTGGACCCGGTCAAAACCGTGTTTGGCGCGCACATCGAAGACTACGACGTGTACCGCGCCATCGACCTGCTGATGGCCCGTGACAATCGCCGCGTGCCGGCCGGGGCCATGGCGTCCTTGAGCGGCGACCCGGGCCTGGAAGCCCTGGCGCTGGCGGTGCGACAACAATCGGCGCGCAGCCAGGAACAACGCCTGGCCGAGTACGCGCGCCTGGCGTCGGGCCAGGCCGGGGTGCCCATCGGCCCGGAGCTGGTGCCGACGCTGTTTCGCGTGTGCCGCCACAGCATGCGCGCGGCAAGGTTCGACCCGCCGCCGTTCCTCGGCAACATGACCTACCTGCGCTGCCTGGAGCAGCAGTCGTTCGGCATCACCGGCGGCGTTGGCCACCTGGCAGCACCGTTCTGGGAAGACGCGTGCCTGGGGCGGTTCGACTTGATCGACGTGCCCGGCAACCACTTCAGTGTGATCGAACCGCCCCACGTCCACATCGTCACCGCGCACCTGCTGGACGCCCTTCGGAAAAACTCATGAGCACCGCCCTGGAGACCCTGAAACGCCCGGTCAACCGCCTGATCCGTATTGGCGTGGTGTTTGCCGCGGTCGGCGCGCTGGTCAACCTGGTGCCCTTTACCGGTCTGACCGAGCTGGGTCGGTTGCTGCTGGCCGGCAGCGTCGACACCCAGGCCTTGTGGCGCTGGGCAGCGCTGGTGGTGATCGCCTTGAGCCTGGGTTGGATGGCCAACGGCGTGGCCCTGTGGTTGACCCATCTGGCGGACCACCGCCTGCAGGCCAGCCTGCGCGAAGCCATGGTGCGCAAGCTGGGGCGCGTGCCCCTGGGCTGGTACACCGACACCACCTCGGGCGCGGTGCGCAAAGTGGTGCAGGACGATCTTGAAGACCTGCATCACCTGGTCGCCCACCACGCGGTGGAACTCACCGCGGCCATCGTCACGCCCGTGGCGGGGCTGGTGTGGCTGGTCACGCTGAACTGGCGCCTGGCATTGCTGGCGGTGCTGACATTGCCGGTTTATGCGCTGGCCTACGCCCTGATGATGCGCGGCTTCGGCGCCAAGATGCAGTTGCTGGACAAGAGCATGAGCCGAGTCAGCGCCGCCATCGTCGAGTTTGTCCACGGCATTGCCGTGGTCAAGGCATTCGGGCAAGAGGGCCAGGCTCATCGCAGCTATCAGCAGGCGGTCAACCAGTTCAGCGAGCAATACGCCGGCTGGGTCAAACCGCTGCTGCGCCTGGAAGCGTTTTCCTCGATGGCCTTGAGTGTCCCGGTGATTCTGTTGGTAAGCCTGGGGGTGGGCAGCCTGTTGCTGGCCGAAGGCGGGATCACGCCGCTGCAATTGTTCGCCGAAACCTTGGTGGCGGTGGTGATTCCGCAGTCGCTGTTGGTGATCAATCAGAGCCTCACCGCCCAACGCACCGCCTTGGCGGCTGCCGACCGCATCGAAGCACTGCTCACGGTTGAAGAGCTGCCCACGCCAAATGTAGGCAAGCCACCCCAGGGCAGCGACATCACCTTTGAACACGTGCAATTTGGCTACGATCCCGAGCACCCGATCCTGAACGGCGTTGACCTGCACTGCCCGGCCGGCAGCGTGACGGCCTTGGTTGGCGCGTCCGGCGCGGGCAAATCGACCTTGGCCAAACTGGTGCCGCGCTTTCACGACGTCAACGCTGGCTGCGTGCGAGTCGGTGGTGTCGACGTGCGCAAGATCGATCCGCGCCAGCTGTACCGGCAGGTCGGTTTCGTCTTGCAGGACGCGCAACTGGTGCACGGGACCGTGGCCGATAACCTGCGCCTGGGCCGCCCCGACGCCAGCGATGCAGAAATGGAGGCGGCCGCTCGCTCGGCGCAGATTCACCCACGCATCCAGGCCCTGCCCCGGGGCTATCAGTCGGTGATCGGCGAGGATGCGATTTTCTCCGGCGGTGAAGCACAACGCCTGTCCATCGCCCGCACGCTGTTGGCCGACACGCCCGTGCTGATCCTCGACGAGGCCACCTCCCACGCCGACCCCGAATCCGAGGCGTTGATCCAGGACGCCCTGTCGGCCCTGGCCCGGGGTCGCACGGTACTGGTGATTGCGCACCGTCTGGCCAGCATCAGCGGGGTGGACCAGATCGTCGTCCTCGATCAGGGCCGCGTGCTGGAAAGCGGTCGTCACGAAGCCCTGCTTCAGGCCAACGGCGCCTATGCCCACCTCTGGCGCGCCGGCGCCAAGACCTCCGTTCCCGAGTTGGAGATGTCCCTGTGATCCACAGTCTTGTCACGTTACTGGGGCCGGCTCACGCCACACGCCTCTATCGATACCTCGCGTGGCTGGTGACCAGCGCCGTGCTGCAAGGGCTGGCCGTCGCGTTGCTGGTGCCGATCCTGCACGCGTTGTTTGCCGGTGATCTACCCACGGCGACGGCTTGGCTGGCCGGCCTGGCGGCGATGGCCGTGCTGACCTGCTTTGCCCATTACCAGCAGGCGATGAAGGGCTTTGCCCTCGCGCTGGTTGTGTTGACCACTTTGCATGATCGCCTCGGCCAACACCTGGCCAGCCTGCCCCTGGGCTGGTTCAACTCGGAGAAAGTCGGGCGCCTGTCGCGCAGTGCCACCAGCGGCACGTTGATGGTCACCGGTTTGTTTGCCCATTACCTCGGACCGGTGGTGTCCGGGGTGGTGGTACCGGCCACGGTCGCCCTGACCTTGTTCATCTTCGACTGGCGCCTGGGCCTGACCGCCGTGTTCTGCGCGCCGCTGATCTATTTCGCCCATCACGGGTCGGCCGCTGCCATTGGCCGTAACGATGCCCGGGTCGAAGCCGCCGCGACCCTCGCCGGTAACCGCGTGGTGGAGTTCGCCCGCTACCAGCAAGTGCTGCGCGCCTTTGGCCGGACCCAGGAGGGCTACGCGCCCTTGCAGGCGGCCAACCTGGCGCAGAAACAGGCCGGCGGTTCGATGTTGGCCCAGACCTTTCCCAAATTGCTCGCCGGCGGCCTGACCGTGCAACTGGCCTTCGCGCTGCTAGTGGGCGTGGGCATCGCCCTGGCTGTCCGAGGCGAAATCGACGCCATCCAACTGATCGCCCTGCTCGCCCTGGCGGCACGATTTGTCGGGCCGCTGGCCGAGGTGGCGGCGCGCAGCGGCCTGTTGCGCATGGCCGGCAATGACCTGGACCAACTGGTCGGCATCCTGCGCGAGTCGCCATTGCCGCAACCCCCGGTCAGTCAGCCGTTGACCGCCCCCGGCAGCTTTGCCTTCGAACACGTCAGCTTCGCCTACGCCAGCGGCCCGACGGTGCTGCGCGACCTGACCTTCACTGCAGCGGCCCATTCGATGACGGCGATTGTCGGCGCCTCGGGCTCGGGCAAGACCACCGTCACGCGCCTGCTCATGCGTTTTTTCGATGCGACCGAGGGCCGCGTCAAGGTCGGCGGTGTCGATGTACGCGAACTGTCCAACGAAGCCTTGATGGCGCAACTGTCGCTGGTGATGCAGGACGTCTACCTGTTCGACGACAGCCTCGAAGCCAACATCCGTGTCGGCAGGCCGGACGCCACTGCGCAGCAGGTGGCTGAAGCGGCGCGACTGGCCGGCGTCGATGAAATTGTCGCGCGCCTGCCCCAGGGCTGGCACACCCCGGTGGGCGAAGGCGGCGCGGCACTGTCCGGTGGCGAACGCCAGCGGGTGTCCCTGGCCAGGGCCTTGCTCAAACGCGCCCCGATCGTGCTGCTGGATGAAGCCACCGCCGCCCTGGATCCGCACAACGAAGCCTTTGTGCAGACGGCCATTCGTAGCCTGAAGCAAAGCTCGACGGTATTGGTCATCGCCCATCGCCTGCCGACCATCATGGCCGCCGAGCAGATTCTGGTGCTGGACCAGGGCAGCCTGGTGGAAGCAGGCACTCACTCGCAACTGCTGGCCCTCGACGGGCGTTACACCGGGTTCTGGCGTGATCGCCAGCGTGCCGGCGGCTGGCGGCTGAATGCGCAGGCCCAGCCATGCTGATCGGAGTGCTGGGTGCCAGTGGCGATGTCGGTCTGGCCAGCGCTCGGGCGCTGTTGAACTTGGGCGTGAACGAGCTGCGCCTGGGCGGGCGTGACCCACGCAACGGTGCGCGCTGCCTGGCATCGCTCCAGCAGCAATGGCCCGACGCACACCTGCAATGGACAGTAGTGGACTTCAATGATGCCCCCGCCCTGGCCGGGTTCGCCCGTGGCTGCGACGTGCTGCTCAACTGCGCCGGGCCCTCCTGGCAATTGGCGGACCGTGCCGCCGAGGCGGCGCTGCAAACCCATGCGCATTACGTGGATGCTGCCGGTGACATGACGCTCGAGCCGAGTCAATGGCCCGACCGTTGCGCCGTCCTCGGTGCCGGCCTGCAACCGGGGCTTACCGGTTTGCTGCCGCGTTGGCTGGCCGAGCAGGCATTTACCCAGGTCCTGGGCCTGACCAGCTATTTCGGCCTGCGTGACCAATTCACCGCGGTGGCCGCCGACGACTTCCTGCAAGGGGCGGTAGACGGCACCAGCGAACCCCTGGCGGCCTGGTACAACGGCCGCTGCAGTAGAGCGCTGCGCCGCAGCCGAGACGTGCTGCTGCCCTGCTTCCCCGGCCAGGTTCACTTACTGCCCTATTTGAATCAGGAAGGCGAACGCCTGGCCATAGACCTGCGCCTGAATGTCGGCCATTGGTTCAACGTGATCACCGACGGACATGTGCTCAAGGCGCTGGACCTGGCCCACAGCCTGCCACGTATCGAAGCCGTGCAGCGATTGTGCGAGGCCAGCCGGCTGGACCTCAGCGGCCAGCCCCCCTTCGTCACGTTGCTGCTGCAACTCGACGGGCTGTGGGACGACCAGGCGCGCACCCGCAGCCTGGTGCTCAGCGGCGCAGGCAACGCGGCGCTGACCGGTGCAATGGCCGCTGCCACGGTGGTCAGCGTAGCGAGCGATGAAATCCGTGCCGGCTGCCATTACGCCGCTCAGGCGTTGCCGCCCGCCGCCAGCCTCGAACGCCTGCAACGCACCTCGGCGATCCGTGCGTTGAACCTGCTGGACGGTCCGCTCGATCACTTGCATACCGTTGAAGAAGGCTGCCTATGAACATCGCCCTGAATGAACTTGAACACGTGAGCCTGGGGGTGATGGCCCAGGTACTGCTGCACACCCAGGCCTTGCCGTTGCAGGTCTGGCGCAGCGCCGGGCAAATCAACCAGGCCTTGGGCACGGCCCCCCGCCATGCCTGGATTGTGCGGCGCTGGCTGGCGGCCCTGAGCCGTGCCGGTGCGCTGTGCGAAGACGCTGAACGCCTCGCCTGGCAAGGCACGCCACCCAAAGCCGCAGTCGAAAACTTGCCCCGGCTATACGCCGAACTGGGCTTCCCGACCAGCATGGCGCCCCTGCACAGCCAGGTCATCGACTGCCTGCCCGGCCTGTTGCGCGATCAACTCGCCCTGGCGCCGTTGCTGTTGCAAACGGGTGACCCCGTCGCGGTGCTGGGTGCCTACCAGCACAACCTGTTCACCACGGCGATCAATCAGGCCCTCGCCGCACGTGCAGCCGAAGTCAGTGCCCACGGCGATCGGCTGCGGGTGCTGGAGTTGGGCGCTGGCGCCGCCTGCACCACCCACGCCGTGCTGGCCGCGCTGCAAGCACGCAAGAAGAGCTATCGCTTCACCGACATCAGCTCGCTTTTCAGCGGCGCGGCCCAGCGCCAGTTTCGCCTGGAGCCGGGGATGCACTTCGGCTTGCTCGACCTGGACCGCGACTTCGCCCAGCAAGGCGTCGAGGCGCGCAGTCAGGACTTGGTGGTCGCCGGCAATGTGCTGCACAACGCCCGCGATTTGCCCCGCAGCCTCGGGCAGATTCGCGCCTGCCTGCGGGACGGCGGGAGCTTGTTGTTCAGTGAGTCCATCGCGGACAACCCGGCCATGTTGACCTTCATGCACCTGCTGCTGTCACCGCCCGCCAATGCGCCGTTACGCGGTACGGATGAGGCGTTCATGACACCCGATGCATGGGGCCAGGCCTTGCAGAGCCGGGGTTTCCAGTTGCTTGAGGTATGGCCCGCGGCAACCGACCCGCTGGCGGCCGCCGGGCAGCGCTTGTTTCACGCCATAGGAGTTTCACGATGACGCTGAACGTTGACACCCTGCTGATCGACCTGCCCGTCGGCACGTTCCCATGGCATTTGCCTGCCCTGACCGACCTGGGCATTCATCAACGCTCCCCGGCTCGTCTGTTGGCCGTCATCGAACGCCAGCGCCCCGCCGTGGCGGTGATGAACGCCGAACAGCTGGAACGGCTGCTGGACTTTCCCGCCCTGCCTTTGACCGACCTGAGCCACCTGGAACAGGTGTTGTTCGTCACGGCGCAACCGGGCGACTGGCAACTCGCCGAGCGGGCGGCGGCGCAGCTCAATTGCAGCGTCCTGGGGTTTACCGATGCTCTTGGGCAATGGCGCGACCTGGCCAGCGTCAAGCTCGAGCAGCAACGCTGGCGCGAGCGAGCCCTTGGGCACCCCGCGGTGAGCAGCGTCGCGCTGCACGGCCAGACCTTGTTCGCTGTGCCTCACCCTTGTGAGACAGGATGGGTTGAGGACTACCTGGATGCCACTGAAGTGGCCCTCGACCGGCAGTTTTCCACCGAGCGACTTGTTGAAGCGGTACGGCTCAATGATCGGTTGGGTCACGCCGCGTTGCTGTCGATGCTCAACGGTCTGGACCATTGCGGCCTGCTGCCGGCACCGGTGAATGATGTGGCCCAGGGTCTGGCTCACGCGGGCATCGCGCCGGGTCACCGGTCGCTGATCGCACGCTGGCTGGACGTGCTGCAAGGGCAAGATCTGTTGCGCCGCGAAGGCACCCGATTGCATCCCACCCTTGACGCCAGTGCCTGGAGCGACGCCGCCCTGGAGGGCATCTGGGCGCAGTTGACCCTGGACTGGGCGTGCAACACCGGCGGCAGCGGCACTCTCGACTATGCGCAGGCGAATGCGCGCCAATTGCCGGCGCTGATGCGCGGCGACTGTGCGGCGGTGCACCTGTTGTTTCCCGAGGGGCGTACCTACCGAGCGGCGGCGTTGTACCGCGAAAGCCTGGCGGCGCAGTACCAGCACCGTGCGGTAGCCCACTGGGTCGGCGCCTGGGCCGCACGCCAACCGGCCGGCATGCGGTTGCGCGTGCTTGAAGTCGGCGCCGGCACCGGGTCGACCACCCAGGCCGTGCTACCGGCCTTGGCCGAGGCTTCGGTGGACTACCTGTGCACCGACGTGTCGCGCTATTTCAGCGAGCAGGCCGCCGAGCGTTTGCAGGCCTGGCCGTGGGTCCGCCATGGCGTGTTCGACATCGATCGCCCCGCCCTCGCCCAGGGTTACCGCAGCCAGAGCTGGGACCTGATCGTCGCCGGTGGCGTGCTCAATGCCGCCCGCGATACCGAGCGCTCCCTGGCGACCCTGCTCGCCTTGCTCAAGCCGGGCGGCTGGCTGGTATTCAGCGAACCCACGCAGGAGGAATTCTGGGTGATGGCCTCCCAGGCCTTCATGCTCAACCAGGCCAACGATGAACGTCAGCTCAGCAGCGCCACCTTCCTGAACCTCACGCAGTGGCAAACCGCACTGGCCAGGACCGGGTTCCAGGGCAACCGTAGCCTGCCCGCCGCAGGGCACCCACTGGCGTGCCTGGGCCATCGTGTCTTCGTCACCCAGGTGCCCGCCCATCGCCTGAGCCGCGCCGCATTGGCCGCGCACCTGGAAGAGCCCGCCTTGGCCCTCGAGCTGCCCGACCAGTTACCCGACAACCACACGCTGGCCCTGTGGGCTCGCCTGCCGGAGACCTGCTCATGAACGGTGCCCCTGCGCGCAAACGTGTGATCGTGGCCGGCACCGCGTTCGGCCGCATCTACCTGCAAGCCCTGGCCCGCGCCCATGACCGCTACGAACTGGTGGGCATCCTGTCCCGCGGCAATGCCTATTCCAAGGCCTGCGCCGAACAGTATGGGGTGACGCTGTACGAGACCGTCGAACAGGTGCCGGATGAGGTCGATATCGCCTGCGTGGTGGTGCGCTCCGGGGCAACCGGTGGCGCCGGCGGTGACTTGGCCCAACAATTTCTACGCCGTGGCATCCACGTGTTGCAGGAACACCCGGTGCACCACCGCGAAATCGCCGCGTGCATGCAGGCCGCGCGCCAGGGCCAGGCCGCCTATGCGGTGAATACGCTGTACCCGAATATCCTGGCGATCCGCCGCTTTCTCGCCGTGGCCGCTTACCTGCGCGATCGGCAGGGGTTGGCGTATATCGAAGCCGCTTGCAACAGCCAGGTGGCCTACCCGTTACTGGATATTCTCGGGCGCCTGGCCGGTGGTCTGCGGCCCTGGGTGTTCGCGGCACCGGCCCCTACGGTCGCAGAGGATCCCTTCACGCGGCTCGACGCCCGCTTCAACGGCGTACCGATCAGCTTGCGGGTGCAGAACCAGGTGCACCCCAAGGACCCGGACAACCACTCGTTCCTGTTGCATCGCCTCGAAGTCGGTTGTGAAGCCGGGGTACTGAGCCTGGGCGACACCCACGGCCCGGTGCTGTGGAACCCGCGCCTGCACGCCTTAAGGGACAGCACCGACCGCCTGATCATGGCCGGTCCCGGCAGCGAGCGGCTGGCCGGGCCGACGATGGTGCTGCTCGATCCGCAGGTGCCCAAGAGCTACCAGCAGGTGTTCAACCAGGTCTGGCCCGACGCGGTCAGCGTCGCCCTGGACGAGTTATGCCGCGACATCGACGAGCCGTCGCGGCGCCTGCGCAGCGGCGTCTGGGCCACCGAGGTGTCCATGGCCTGGCGCGAAATGAACAACCGGATCGGCATGCCCGCCTTGATTGAGCCGCCCGTGCCCCGCCCGCTGCCGCTGGCTGAACTTCAGGCCCTGGCCGACGCCGTGCAACCCCCTTGCGGTGACGCCACCGCCCAACTGCTCGGAGCGCTGCCGTTTTGAACACTGCTCAATCCTCCTCCACCTGCAGCCATGTGTTGCTATGGGTGCGCAACTTGCACCAGGCCGTGGCGAATTTTCGTGCCGCCGGTTTCGAGGTCACCTACGCCACTGCCGAGGCCCGCGCGCAACACGCGCATATCTGGTTCAGCCAGGGGCCGATCATCGAATTGCTCACCACACCGCGTCACGCCTGGCTATTCAAGTGGCCCATCGACTGCCTGGCCGGCCGTGGCGCCGGGCGCCGGATGTTGCGCTGGGCCGCCCAGGGCGAAGGGTTCTGCGACCTGGCGCTGCTATGCGAGACCCCCGCCCTGGCGCCGCGCCTCAAGGGCCTGACGGGCTGCGGCGTGGCCATGGGCCGGACGGTGAACTGGCGGCGTACCTGCGCTGATGGCCGCCAGACGCGCTTTCGTTTCGTCTACCCCCGCCACGACCGCCTGCCCTTCCTGGTCACGCCCTATGAGCCGGCCCAGCATCCGCCCCGAATGATTCATCCCAACGGCGCAACGGGCTTGGCGGCGATCCACCTGGGCGTACATCCCGCCGACCACAGTGCCCTCAGCCTGCTGACCGGTGACGACCCGTTGCTGCGTATCCAGCCGGCCGAATACACCGGCGTACAGGCGGTGCGAATCGCCGGCCTGGCGCACCCGCTGATTCTGCACGGCGCCCGTTTGCTGGGTTGCCCGACCGCTCAAGGAGATTGCCATGCTTGATGGATGCACCGACTGGCCCGACGACTTTATCCGCCGTTATCGCGAACTCGGCTACTGGCAAGGCGTGCCGTTGGGCCAATTGCTGCGCGAGCAGGCGCAGCGCACACCGCACAAGGAGGCGCTGGTGGACGGGCATCGGCGCTGGCGTTACGCCGAACTCGACCTGCAAGCCGACCGCTTGGCCGCCGGCCTCGCCGACCGGGGCCTGCGCGCCGGCCAGCGGGTGCTGGTGCAACTGCCGAACATCGCCGAGTTTTTCAGCCTGACTTTCGCCCTGTTGCGCCTGGGCGTGATTCCGGTGTTCGCCCTGCCGGCCCATCGCGAACATGAACTGCTCCACTTGGCCCAACTGAGCCAGGCCGTGGCCTATGTGATTGTCGATCGGCACCTGGGCTTCGATTATCGGCCGCTGGCGCGCACCCTATGTGAACAGGCGCCGAGCCTGCAACAGGTCTGGGTGGTCGGGGCGGCCGAGGAATTCGTGTCTCTGGCCGACTGCGTTGCTGACCCTCGTCCACTGTCCGCGCCAGACTCACGGGAAGTCGCCGTGCTGCTGCTGTCCGGCGGCACCACCGGCCTGCCCAAGTTGATCCCGCGCACCCATGACGATTACGCCTGCAATGCGCGCCTGGCAGCCCGCGCGTGCGGCTTCGACAGCCACACCCGCTACCTGGCGGCGTTGCCCGTGGCGCACAACTTTCCCCTGGCCTCACCCGGTGCACTCGGGGTGTTCAGTGTCGGCGCTACCCTCGTGTTGGCGCCGGAACCCAGCCCCGACACCACCTTCGAACTGATCGAGGCCGAACGCATCACCCACACCGCTTTGATCCCGCCGCTGGTGCTGCTGTGGCTGGAAATGGCGCAATGGTCCGACCACGACCTGAGCAGTCTGCAATGGCTGCAAGTCGGCGGCGCGCGGCTCAAGGCCGAGATCGCCGCACGTATCGGTCCGGCCCTGGGCTGTGGCCTGCAACAGGTGTACGGCATGGCCGAAGGGTTGCTGTGCTTCACCCCACTGGATGACCCGCAAGCCCGCATCTTCGAAACCCAGGGCCTGCCGCTGACCGCCGATGACGAGATCCGCATCGTCGACGCCGATGACGTACCGGTTGCGCCAGGCGCCGTGGGCGAACTGCTGGTGCGTGGCCCCTACACCATTCGCGGTTACTACAACGCCGGCGAACAGAATCTGCGCGCCTTCACCGCCGATGGCTTCTACCGCAGCGGCGACCTGGTGCGGCGTCTGCCCGAGGGCCATTTGATCGTCGAGGGGCGGACCAAGGATGTGATCAACCGCGGCGGCGAGAAAATTCCGGTGGAGGAAATCGAAAATCTGCTGCTGGGCCATCCGTTGATTCGCGATGTAGCCCTGGTGGCCTTGGCCGATGAGCTGCTGGGTGAGCGCAGTTGCGCCTGTGTGTTGGCCCACGCCGAACACGTCGAGCTGGGAGCGATCAACGCCTGGCTGCGCGAGCGTGGACTGGCCGCCTACAAATTGCCGGATCGCTTGCAGGTGCTGCGCGAGTTCCCGCTGACGCGCCTGGGCAAGGTCAACCGCAAGGCCCTGGCGGAGCAGGTGCACGCCTTATGAGTGGTGAAATATCCCCGTGGTTGCGCGTGCTACGTGAAGGAGAACACGCCCGGGCCCGCCTGGTGTGCCTGCCACATGCCGGAGGCAGTGCGAGCTTTTTTCGCCCGTGGCTGGCGCATCTGCCGGGGGATATCGACCTCCTGGCCGTGCAGTATCCCGGACGTGAAGAGCGGTTCAACGAAACACATATTCGGTGTCTGTCCAGTCTGGCCGAACGTATTACCCAGGCGCTGTTGAGTTTGCCCACCGGCCCGCTGTGGCTGTTTGGTCACAGCATGGGCGCGGCGCTGGCCTACGCCGTCGGTGTGCATCTGGAGGCGGCGGGCGTCGGTGCCGAACATGTGTTTGTCTCGGCCCATCCGCCACCGCACCGGCAACCATCCAGTGACCTGCACCGCCAGGACGACGACGCGCTGATCGCCGACATTCTGCGCCAGGACGCCGAGGCCACCGGCCTATGGGCCAACCCGCAGCTGCGCGCACTGTTCCTGCCTACCTTGCGCAGTGACTACCAGGCCATCGAAACCTGGCGCCCCACCCGGCTCGACCGCTTGGCGGCGCCGATCGACGTGCTGCTGGCTCGCGAAGACACGGACGTCAGCCTTGACCAGGCCCACGCCTGGGCAGACCTGAGCGAGCACGCCCCGGATATTCGCCTGTTCGACGGCGATCATTTTTACCTCAAGCAACAGCCACGCCCCGTGATCCATCACCTGCTGCAACGCACGGCCTACCTTCAAGGAGACTTGGTATGAAAACCCCGGAACACTGCACCGGCCTGCCGGACATTCGTCACGCCATCGACACCCTCGACCGGCAGATCGTCGATGCCCTGGGGCTGCGTATGCAATACGTCAAGGCGGCCTCGTCGTTCAAGCCCGACCAGGCCAGTATTGCCGCACCGGACCGCGTCGCGGCGATGTTGCCACAGCGCCGGCGATGGGCGCAGGAGGTTGGGTTGGACGGTGAATTCATCGAGGGCCTGTTCAACCAGATCATCCATTGGTACATCGCGGAACAAACGGCGTTCTGGCTGCAAAAAAAGAGCGAAGCGGTATGAACGAAGCCACCTTATTGAACGTGTTCGAAGCCGCGCACCAGTTCGCGCTGAAGTACCAGCGCCCCGTCGTCGCCGTGAGCTCGCGTCCCGCACCGACCCTCGATCCCTTGGCACTCTACGAGGCGCACCGGCAAGGCTTCTTCTGGTGCGCTCACTCGCCGGACCTGACACTGTTCGGCCTGGGTTGCGCCTGGCAGATCGAAGCCGCGGGGGGCCAGCGCTTGGCCGACGTCAACCATCAATGGTTCGCGTTGTGTGCCGACGCGGTGATCGACGGTCCCCATCCACCGCTGCTGCTGGGCGGCATGCGTTTCGACGCGCAGCAACCTTGTACGCCGCATTGGGCGCCGTTTGCCGATGCCAGTTTTCACCTGGCCCAATGGTTGCTCAGCGAGGACAGCCATGGCCGCTGGCTGCGTTGCCAATGCGTGGTAGAACCCGGCAGTGATCCAGCCGTACTGGCGCACAACAGTCTTGCCGCTTACCAACAGTTTTTCGCGCCTCAACACTCCCCTGCGTCGGCCCCCCAGGTGATCGAACACAACGCATTGCCAGCGCCGCAGTGGCAGGCCAAAGTCGCCAACGCCTTGCAGGCCATCGATCGCGGCTACCTGAGCAAAGTGGTGCTTGCCCGCCATATCGAATATCAGTTGGACACCGCCCTCGACAGCGGCGCCGTCATGCGCCGGCTGCACGACCGGCGTAACCAATCCCACCTGTTCGCCCTGCACCGGGGAGACAGTTGTTTCATGGGCGCCACCCCGGAGCGACTGCTCAGTTGCCAGGAAGGCCGCCTGAGCACCCATGCCCTCGCCGGTAGCGCTCGTCGCGCCCCAACGCCCGAAGAAGACCAGCAACTAGGCACAGGCTTGTTAGCGGACCCCAAGGAACTGCACGAACACCAATTGGTGGTGCAGACCATCCTGCAAGGCTTGAGTGGCATCGTCAGCGAACTGCAAGCGCAAACCCGCCCCGAACTGCTGAAACTGGCCACGGTGCAGCATTTGAGCACCCCCATCAGCGCCCGACTTGAAGAGGGGCGCAGCTTGCTGGACGGCATCCAGGCCTTGCACCCCACCCCAGCCGTAGGAGGTTTGCCAGGTGCCGCCGCCATGAGCTTCATTCGGCGTCACGAAGGTTTTGATCGGGGCTGGTATGCGGCGCCCGTGGGCTGGCTGGACGCAAGGGGCAACGGAGATTTCCTGGTGGCCCTGCGTTCGGCACTGATTACGCCCCGGCATTGCCATTTGTTTGCAGGCTGCGGGATTGTTCACGGATCTCGACCGGCCGATGAGTATGAGGAAACTCAAATCAAGCTGGCCAGCATGGAGCAAGCATTACGCCTCTTCTCAGGCTAACGGAGCACCACCGCAATGTGCCTTGCGTGAACCGCACAGAACGCCTCTTTTCAGAGACGCTTGGCTTTCGCCAGATCCGCAATCAGAAAATCCCTGAAGGCACACACCGCTGCCGGTAGATTGCGCCCCGCCATGCTTTGCAGTTCGATGCGGCGTGCCTGCATGCCTTCGTCGAGGATCGGCACGCATTGCAGGACCTTGTCCGCCACCTGCTTTTGCAAGGTCATTTCGCTGGCCAGGCTGATAACGCCTTCTTCGCGCACGAAGCTATAGAGCGCGGCAACGTAGTTGGTGGTCAACACCGGGTCGAACAACAACCCCTGTACACCGCAACAGATGTCGAATAGCTGCCGTATCGTGGTATCGGCCTTGGGTAACGCAATGGGCCAGGGCTGCAGCTCAGCGAGGCTGACCGCTTCACGCCCGGCCAAGGGATGGGAATTGGCGACCACGGCAAAAATCGCTCCGCTCAGGACATGTTCGACCTTGATTTCCTTTTGCGGCGTCAGGCTGAAGGTCATCGCCAGATCGGCTTCGCCGGAACGCACCTTCTCGGTCGCTTCGGCAGGCGCACAGACCTCCAAGGTGAAATGAATGCCCTGATACTCACGCCTGAATGCGCTGATGCTCCTGGGCATGTATTCCAGTGCAAACCCTTCCGAGCAGGCAACGTGCACATGGCCCCGCTGCAAGCCATGCAGCTCGGTAATCTCCAGCACCACCTGCTCGGCCTCAAGCTGCGACTTGCGCGCATAGGCCGCCAGCCGCCCCCCCGCCTCGCTGAGCACCATGCCTCGGGCGCGACGCTCAAACAGACTGGCATCCAGGGCCAACTCAAGCTTGGCAATCTGTCGGCTCACCGCTGACGCGGCGACATTCAAGCGCACGGAGGCTTCGCTGATCGATCCGCATCGCGCGACTTCCAGAAAATAACGCAGTGCCGTGGACTGCACACCATACAGCTGCATCGGCGCCCCCAAGGATTGCCTTTTCGGCAATGCAAGTATCGAAATTTTATTCTTGTGGCATTGATAGCCTTTCCCTACATTCGTGTCCAGACCAAAAAAACATGACCTGACCTTCTCATCCTCCTTCTACGCATTTGCGATTCGCTGCCCTTTGATTCAACCACTCTCGCCAACGGAGACGACGGCATGGGCATCAAAGGTTTCGCCTGCAGTATTGCGCTGATGGGCCTCATCAGCAGTTTCCCGGCGCATGCCGGTAAAGCCAACGACACCCTGGTTTACGCTTCCGACAGCGAGCCTGAAAACATCAGCCCCTATCACAACGATTTGCGCGAAGGGGTGATTCTCGGCCGGCTGATCTGGGACAACCTGATCTACCGCGACCCCAGCAGCGGCGAATACAAACCCATGTTGGCCACTAGCTGGAAGCAGGTCGACGACACCACCCTCGACTTTGAGCTGCGCAAAGGCGTCAAATTTCACAACGGCGACACCTTCACCGCCGACGACGTGGTGTTCACCCTCAACTACGTGGTGTCGCCCGAAGCGAAAGTCGTTACCGTGCAAAACGTAGACTGGATCAAGAGCGCCGAAAAAACCGGTGACTACAGCGTCCGCCTGCATTTGAAAAAACCTTTCCCTCCGGCACTGGAATACCTGTCCAACGCCGTTCCGATGTTCCCCAAGCAGTACTTCGAGAAGGTCGGCCTGGCTGAATTCAGCCGCAAACCAGTGGGTACCGGGCCGTATAAAGCCGTGTCGGTGGTGGCTGGCGAAGGCGTGACCATGGAGATCAACAAGGACTACTTTCCGGACAGCCCACAAGGCAAGCCGCATATCGGCCATCTCAAGTTCCGGGTGATTCCGGATGCAGAAACCCGCCTGGCCGAGTTGATGACCGAGGGTGTCGACTGGACGTGGCGTGTAACCCCGGACCAGGCAGTCGACCTTAAAGGTATGCCGAACCTGACCGTGACCAGCGGCGAAACCATGCGCATTGGCTTCCTGATTCTTGATGCGCGAGGCACCTCCACGGAAAACTCGCCGATGAAGCAGCTCAAGGTGCGTCAGGCCATCAACCATGCGATCAACCGCAACGCGCTGGCCACACAATTGGTGGGGGGCGAAGCCAAGCCCTTGCAGGTGGCCTGTTATCCAGGCCAGTTCGGCTGCGATACCACCGCGGCCACGGTCTACAACTACGACCCGGCCAAGGCCAAGGCGCTGCTCGCCGAAGCCGGTTACCCCAATGGCTTCGAGACAGAAATCTTCGCTTATCGCGACCGTGATTACGTCGAAGCCATCATCGGCAACCTGCGGGCCGTGGGCATCAACGCCAAGCTGCGCTACTTGAAGTACGCCGCCCTGCGCGATCAGCAACGTGGCGGCAAGGTGCCGATGTCGTTTCAGGCCTGGGGCTCGTTCTCGATCCTCGACACCTCGGCGTCGGCGGGCACCTGGTTCAAGGGCAATCCGGACGACAACATCAAAGACCCGCAAGTCCAGGGCTGGTTGCAGACCGCTGACAACGCCCTCGACCCGCAATTGCGCAAGGACAACTACCGCAAGGCGTTGCAGCGCATCAGCGAACAGGCGTACTGGGCGCCGCTGTTCAACTACTCGATGAACTACGCCTACACCTCCGAGCTGGCGTTCACGTCGTACCCGGATGAGCTGCCGCGTTTCGTTCAGTCCAGCTGGAAGTAATCCGCCACCGAGCGGATTGATCGAGAGGTGCCGTGGCTGCGGACTGACCCGCACCACGGACACGTCCTCACACCTGTCATCCATTGGATATGAGGAAACTTGCCATGCTTGGATTCCTTCTGCGCCGTCTAGGCATCGCCATTTGCGTTGCCATTACCGTGTCGGTGATCAGCTTTTCTCTTTTGCACCTGTCCGGCGACCTGGCCACGGCCATTGGCGGACCGGAAGCCACCAGCGAGCAGATCGAACAGATCCGCGTGCAGTACGGTTTGAACAAACCGCTACCGACCCAGTACTTCAACTGGCTGGGCGATTTGTTGCGGCTGGACCTGGGCAACTCGTTTTTCTTTCAGGAGTCGGTCTACAACCTCGTCGCCAGCCGCTTGCCGATTACCCTCGGGTTAGGTGCCATGGCGCTGGCTATCGCCTTGCTGGTGGCGATTCCACTGGGTGTGCTGGCCGCGGTCAAACGCGACACCTGGGTTGACCGATTGGCCTTGAGCATCGCCGTGCTGGGTCAGGCAATGCCCAGTTTCTGGTTTGCGCTGATGTTGATCGTGGTGTTCGCGGTGACGCTCAAGTGGCTTCCGGTGTCCGGCAACTCGACGATGCTGCACTTCGTCATGCCGGCCATTGCCTTGGGCTATTACGCGACGCCGGCAATCATGCGTCTGACCCGTGCCGGCATGCTCGATGTGCTCAGTTCCGATTACATCCGCACCGCCCGCGCCAAGGGCCTGCGCCCGGCCCGCGTGTTGTTCAAGCACGCACTGCGCAACGCCCTGATCCCGGTCGTCGCCCTGGCGGCGGTGGAGTTTGGCTTCATGCTCGGCGGTTCGGTAGTGATCGAAACCGTGTTCTCCCTGCAAGGTATCGGACAGCTCGCCTGGGACGCCATCGCCCGTGATGACTTTCCGGTGGTACAGGCCGTGGTCCTGCTGATTGCGGTGATCTACATCATCCTCACCTTGCTGGCCGATGTGCTCAACGCACTGCTCGACCCGCGCATTCGCGTGCGCTAGGAGGCTTACATGAGCACCCCCACTACCCTCGCGATCAATGACTACCTGCCACCCCCCAGCAGCCTGAGCCGAGTCCTTGGCAAGAGCTTTCGTCATCGTGGTTTCGCCATCGGCACGGTGTTGTTGCTGATCATCTTCACGGGAGCACTCTTCGCGCCGTGGCTGGCCCCTTATGACCCTTACGCACAAGACGTGATGCTGCGTATGAAGCCGCCGGTATGGATGGCCAACGGCACCTGGGAATACGTCCTGGGAACCGACAAGCTGGGCCGCGATTACCTGTCACGACTGCTCTACGGCGCACGTATTTCACTGTTCATCGGCATTGCGGCGGCGCTTATTTCCGGCTTCATCGGCACCGTCATGGGGCTGTTGGCGGGTTACTACGGCGGCAAGGTCGATGCGTTCATCAGCTACCTGATCACCACCCGGCTGGCGATGCCGGTCGTGATGGTCGCACTGGCCTCGGCCTCGCTGATGGGCGGCTCGCTGAAAGTGGTGATTGTGCTGCTCGGCTGCCTGCTCTGGGATCGCTTCGCGGTGGTGGTCAGGGCTTCGGTGCAACAGATTCGCGATGCTGAATATGTGGCCTCGGCCCAGGCGCTGGGTTGCTCGACCCTGCGCATTCTGGTCAGCGAAATCCTGCCCAATCTGGTCGGCGCGCTGATCGTCGTCGCAACGCTGGAAATGGCCCACGCGATCCTGCTGGAGTCGGCACTGTCGTTCCTCGGGGTGGGTGTGCAGCCGCCGACGCCGTCCTGGGGCTTGATGATCGCCGAAGGCAAACCCTACATGTTCTTTTCCCCGTGGGTCATCGCCATTCCCGGTGTCGCCCTGATGATTCTGGTGCTGGGCATCAACCTGGTCGGCGATGGCCTGCGCGATCTGATCCTGCCCGACGGCCGTAACTGATAGACGGCCGTAACTGATAGAAGGTACCTAACATGGCACTACTCCATGTAGAAAACCTGCGCGTGGATATCCCCATGGGCAACAGCCCAACGCCGGATGACACGCTGCATGCTGTGCGCGGCCTGAACTTTGAAGTCGAGCGCGGTGAAATGCTGTGCATCGTCGGCGAATCCGGCTGCGGTAAATCCTTGACGTCGCTGGCGCTGATGGACCTGTTGCCACGCAAGGCCAAACGTACTGCGTCCCGACTGACGCTGGACGGTATCGACATGACCGGCCAGAGCGAACGGCACATGTGCGACCTGCGCGGCAATCGCCTGGCGATGATCTTCCAGGAACCGATGACCTCGCTGAACCCGGCCTACAGCATTGGCGATCAACTCAGCGAAGTGCTGACCCGGCATCGCAAGGTATCGCGCAAGGAGGCCCTGGTTCGCGCCGGGCGGATGCTTGAGAAAGTCGGCATCAGCAATGCCACCGAGCGCTTGCGGCAGTATCCGCATCAACTGTCTGGCGGTTTGCGCCAGCGGGTGATCATCGCCATGGCGTTGATGTGCGAACCGGACCTGATCATCGCCGATGAACCAACCACGGCACTGGACGTGACCATTCAAGCGCAGATCCTGCGCTTGATCCGCGACATTCAGAAAGAACTCGGCCTGGCGGTGATCTTCATCACCCACGACCTTGGGCTGGTGGCACGGATCGCCGATCGGGTCGCGGTGATGTATGCCGGGGAAATCGTCGAAACCGCCCCGGCCCTGCAACTGTTCGAGAACCCGCAGCATCCGTACACCCGTGGTCTGCTGGCCAGCATTCCAATCCCTGGCCAGACCAAACCGGGTGAGGCGCTGGGTTCGATTCCAGGCCTGGTGCCAAGCCTGGTAGGCGAACAGCAAGGGTGCGCGTTCCGCAATCGTTGCGCTCAGGCGATACCTACCTGCGCGCAAAACATCCCCGAAGTCGAGCAGGACGGCCACATGGCGCGCTGCCTGTTCGCCGCACCGGCCCCGGCACCGATTCGCCTTCAGGAGCGTGCATGGTCATGAAAAAAGACATCGCTTTGGAGCTGTGTGACATCCGCCGCGAGTTTCGGATCAACCAGGGCTTTTTCAAACCCGCCGCCACCCTGAAAGCCGTAGATGGCGTTTCCCTGCGTCTGATGCGGGGCGAGACCCTCGGTCTGGTCGGTGAGTCCGGTTGCGGAAAAAGTACCCTGGCCAAGCTACTGCTCGGTCTGCTGCCGCCTACCAGCGGCGATGTACTGGTCAACGGCAGACATCTGGCGGCGACGGATCGCAAGGCAATGTCCCGGCACATTCAGCCGATATTCCAGGACCCGTATTCCTCGCTGAACCCACGCAAGACACTGCGCGAAATCATTACCCTGCCGCTGATCGTGCATGACATCGGCAGCCCTGCCGAGCGGCGCAAGAAGACCGAAGCGATGCTTGATGTGGTCGGCCTGCCCAAGCGGGTGATCGACAGCTACCCGAGCCAGCTGTCCGGCGGACAACGCCAGCGAGTCGCGATCGCACGGGCGCTGATCATGCGTCCCGATGTGTTGATCTGCGACGAGCCCACCTCAGCACTGGATGTGTCGGTGCAGGCGCAGATTCTCAACCTGCTGCAAGACCTCAAGCGCGAATTCGGCCTGACCTACCTGCTGATCAGCCATAACCTGGCGGTCATCGAACACCTCGCCGACCGGGTAGCGGTGATGTACCTGGGGCGCATCGTCGAAGAACGTACGCGCGAATCGTTGTTTGCTGAACCCGGCCACCCTTATACCCGCGCCTTGCTGGATTCGGTGCTCACCCCCGATCCGCACCTGGGCATTCCCGATATCGGCCTGCACGGCACCTTTCCCAATCCGATGTCACCGCCGTCCGGTTGCGCTTTCCACCCGCGTTGCCCGAGCTGCTTCGCACCGTGCAAAACGGCCTACCCGGCCAATGATTCCATTATCGGGGGCAACGTGCGTTGCCACCTTCACGACAATCCTGCCCAAACACTGGAGCTTGTCCACTCATGAGTCGTTCATTGGCCATCAGCAACACCACAGAGCAATTCGACAACGGCGCCTTTTTCAATCTGCTCGAACGTAGCGTCGCCTTGCCCACCGAAAGCCAGGCAACGGACAGCCAGCCCGAGTTGTATCGCTACCTCAATGACTTCATCACCCCGCATGTCAAGGCCATGGGCTTCAGCGTCAAGATCTATGACAACCCGGTGGCGGATCGCGGCCCCTTCATGATCGCCACACGCATTGAGCATCCAGAACTGCCGACCGTACTGAGCTACGGCCACGGTGATGTGGTGCGCGGCTATGAAGCGCAATGGCGTGAAGGCCTGTCACCGTGGCAAGTCACCGTCGAAGGCGATCGCTGGTACGGCCGCGGCACGGCGGATAACAAAGGCCAGCACCTGATCAACCTGACCGCGCTGGAACAAACGCTCAAGGCTCGCGACGGCAAGCTGGGTTTTAACGTCAAACTGCTGCTGGAAATGGGCGAAGAAGAAGGCTCGCCGGGCTTGAATGCGTTCTGTGCCGCCCACAGCGAAGAGCTCGCGGCGGATGTTTTCATCGCCTCGGACGGCCCACGCCTGGCGGCATCCCGACCGACGATTTTTCTCGGCTCACGCGGGGTGTTCAACTTCGAGCTGGTGGTCAATTTGCGCGAAGGCGCCCATCACTCTGGCAACTGGGGCGGCTTGCTGGCCAACCCTGGCATCATTCTGGCCAATGCCATCGCAAGCATGATCGATGAACAGGGCCGGGTGAAGGTGGCAGGCCTGCAGCCCGAGACACTGCCGGAGCCGGTTCGCCAGGCACTGGCCGACATTGACGTGGGTGGCGGACCGGGCGATCCGGACATCGACGCCAACTGGGGTAACCCGCAGCTCTCGCTGAGCGAAAAAGTATTCGGCTGGAACACCCTCGACGTCATCGCCTTCAAGACCGGAAACCCGGATGCCCCCGTGCATGCGATCCCTGGTAAAGCCAATGCCCACTGCCATATCCGCTTCGTGGTGAACAGCGACTACACGACCTTTATCCCGGCTGTTCGTGCCCACCTGGATGCCCATGGCTTCAGCAATGTCGAGGTCAAGCAAAGCCGCATCGATGTGATGCATGCCACTCGGCTGGACCCGCAAAGCCCGTGGGTCAATTGGGCCCTCAGCTCCTTGACACAGACCACCGGCAAAAAACCTGCGCTGCTGCCAAACCTCGGGGGCTCGCTGCCCAACGACGTGTTTGCGGACGTGCTCGGCCTGCCAACATTGTGGGTGCCGCACTCGTACCCGGCCTGCTCGCAACATGCGCCGAACGAGCACCTGCTGGCACCGGTGGTCAAGGAAAGCCTGCAAATCATGGCTGGTCTGTTCTGGGACCTGGGCAACGACGCGGCACGCCTGACTCAGGAACATCAGTTGCGGGAGCAGGCGCAATGAGCGACTCGCCACAACAGGCGCTGGACTGGCTTGCCGGCCAGCGCCACGCCATGGAAGCGCTGCTGCAGCGTATCGTCGACACCGACTCCAACAGCTATGACAAGGCGGGCGTCGACGCGGTGGGCGCACTGCTCGCGGCTGAACTGGAAGCCGACGGCATCCTGCTCAAGCGCATGCCCGTCGATGATTTTGGCGATGTGATGCTCGCCGAAGTACCAGGCGCCTCTGGAAAGCCGGTGCTGCTGCTGGGCCATCGCGACACGGTGTTCCCCAAAGGCACCACCTCGACTCGCGGCTACAGTCGTGACGCCCACCTCGCCTATGGCCCCGGCGTCGCCGACATGAAAGGCGGCCTGGTGCTCAATTGCTTCGCGCTCAAGGCTCTCAAACGCGCCGGTGAGTTGCCCTATCCGGTGCAAGTCCTGTACACCGGAGACGAAGAAATCGGCTCCGGCAGCGCCAGAACCCATATCGAAAAAGCCGCCCGTGGCGCGCGTGCCGTGCTCAATACCGAACCCGGCCGGGCCAGCGGCAACGTGGTCAGCGCACGCAAAGGCGGCGCCACGCTGATCATCGAAGTCAGCGGCCGCGCGGCGCATGCCGGGGTCAACCATGCCGACGGCGCCAGTGCCATCGAAGCCCTGGCACGCAAGATCGTCAAGCTGCATGCCTTGACCGATTACGCGGCAGGCATCACGACCAATGTTGGTCTGATAGACGGTGGCACCTCCAGCAACACCGTCGCGCCTAGCGCCTCTGCCCGGCTGGACGTGCGCTTTATCGAACTCGAGCACTGGGATCAGATTTTTAGCGCAATCCTGGGCATCGTCGCGGAAGAAGAGCTGATTGGCACCCGCGCCATCCTCAAGGAGGCGACAACCTTTCTGCCGATGGAGGCCTGTCACAGCGAACGGCTGCTGCGCATCTACCAACAAGAAGCACTGGCGCTGGGTTTCAGTGTCGAGGGCGAGTTCACCGGTGGTTGTGCCGACTCTGGATTCACTGCCAGCCTGGGTATTCCGACCCTGTGTGGGCTGGGGCCGGTGGGGGGTAAGGTCCATACCGATCGTGAGTATCTGGAACTGGATACGCTGGTGCCTCGGGCTCTGGCGTTGGTGGCGACTATTCTGGCTGTTGGCGAGGGTAGTTGAGGCTTTTTTTGGGGAAGAATCTATTTGCGTTTTTCTGGATGGGTGGTGTGTATATCCGTTTTTTTGGTAACGGCGACTGGCGGTTCCGCTCTTACAGCGGCTCACTTTTGAAGAGCGCAAAAGTAAGCAAAACGCTTTTGCCCCACCACTTGGTGCCTCGCCTAGGCTCGGCATGCCCTCACTCCGGCATTGCTCCGTGGGCCCGCCGCGAAGGGCCATCCATGGCCCAGCGCGGCTATCCCGGCATCCATGCCGGGATGCCCACTCCACAATGCCTGCGTTCGGCCAGCGTGGTTAACGGGGCGCCGAGATCAACGTCCACCGCGAGGCGGCCTGGTAGCCGACCTGGTTCTTGGTGGGACCGCGTTTCTCCTGTGGGAGCGAGCTTGCTCGCGAAGGCGGTGGTTCAGTTTTGAATTGGCTGTCGTCTTCGCGGGCAAGCCCACTCCCACACTGAGTCGGTGACGATCTACAGATTTGCGGCCACTGCAAATCCCTGTGGGAGCAAAGCTTGCTCGCGATAGCGGTGGCTCAGCTTGCATCAGCGTTGGATGTGCCGCCCTCTTCGCGAGCAAGCTCGCTCCCACACTGAGTCGGTGACGATCTACAGATTTGCGGCCACTGCAAATCCCTGTGGGAGCAAAGCTTGCTCGCGATAGCGGTGGATCAGCTTGCATCAACGTTGGATGTGCCGCCGTCATCGCGAGCAGGCTCGCTCCCACACTGGGTCGGGGGCGATCTACAGATTTGCGGCCACTGCAAATTCCTGTGGGAGCGAGCTTGCTCGCGATAGCAGTGGATCAGCTTGCATCAGCGTTGGATGTGCCGCCGTCTTCGCGGGCAAGCCCGCTCCCACACTC
>NZ_LHVH01000017.1 GCF_001269885.1 Pseudomonas kilonensis | reverse complement strand
CTGCAAATTCCTGTGGGAGCGAGCCTGCTCGCGATGGCTGTGGATCAGCTTGCATCAGCGTTGGATGTGCCGCCGTCATCGCGAGCAGGCTCGCTCCCACACTGGGTCGGGAACGATCTACAGATTTGCGGCCACTGCAAATCCCTGTGGGAGCAAAGCTTGCTCGCGATAGCGGTGGATCAGCTTGCATCAACGTTGGATGTGCCGCCGTCTTCGCGAGCAGGCTCGCTCCCTCACTGGGTCGGGAACGATCTACAGATTTGCGGCCACTGCAAATCCCTGTGGGAGCAAAGCTTGCTCGCGATGGCGGTGGATCAGCTTGCATCAGTGTTGGATGTGCCGCCGTCTTCGCGGGCAAGCCCGCTCCCACACTGGGTCGGGGGCGATCTACAGATTTGCGGCCACTGCAAATTCCTGTGGGAGCAAAGCTTGCTCGCGATGGCGGTGGATCAGCTTGCATCAGCGTTGGATGTGCCGCCGTCTTCGCGGGCAAGCCCGCTCCCACAGGAGAAACGCGGTCCCACCAAGAACCAGGTCGGCTACTAGGCCGCCTCGCGGTGGACGTTGATCTCGGCGCCCCGTTAACCACGCTGGCTGAACGAAGGTATTGCGCAGTGGGCAACCCGGCATGGATGCCGGGTTAGCCGCGCTGGGCCATGGATGGCCCTTCGCGGCGGCCCACGGAGCAATGCCTTCGTTCAGGCATGCCGAGCCTAGGCGAGGCACCGAGTGGTGGGGCATGAGCGTTTTGCTTACTTTTGCGCTTCTCAAAAGTGAGCCGCTGTAAGAGCGGAACCCTAAGCGGCCGTTACCGCAGCAACGGATATACACCCCCCCTGAAATCAAGCATCCCAAGGGGCCACCGCGTCCACATCAATGGCGTACCGCCCAATGGCCTCGGCACACACACTGGCATCGAGGCGCCCCATGTGCACCAGGGCAGTCAGCGCACTCAAGACAATCTGGTGGCGGTCCACTTCGAAGAACCTGCGCAACTGGTCGCGGGTATCACTACGGCCAAACCCGTCGGTCCCGAGTACCGTGTAGCGGGCATCGAGATAACTGGCGATCAACTGCGGCAAGGCGCGAACGTAATCGGTGCAAGCAATGATCGGCACCGAGTCGTTGAGCGACGCCTGGACATGACTACGGCGCGAAGGCTGTCCAGGATGCAGTCGATTCCAACGTTCCACTTCACGGGCATCACGTGCCAACTCGGTGAAGCTGGTAACGCTCCAGACCTGACTGTCGATACCCCAGTCGCTCTCCAGCAACTCGGCGGCGGCAATCACTTCGCGCAGGATGGCGCCGGAACCCAACAACTGGACACTTCCACGCGCACCCTCGACTTCATGCCGGGCGAACCGATACATGCCCTTGATAATCGCCTGTTCGACGCCTTCAGGAAGGTTGGGCTGCGGGTAGTTCTCGTTCATCAAGGTGACGTAATAAAACTCGTCCACCTGACGCTCCAGCATCTGACGCATGCCGTGATCCAGGATCACCGCGAACTCGCCGGCAAATGCCGGATCGTAGGCACGGCAGTTGGGGACCATCGCCGCCATCAGATGACTGTTGCCGTCCTGGTGCTGCAGACCTTCGCCCCCCAATGTCGTGCGGCCTGCGGTGGCCCCGAGCAAAAAACCGCGGGCCCGTTGATCCGCCGCCGCCCAGATCAGGTCGCCGATGCGCTGGAAGCCGAACATCGAGTAGTAGATGTAGAACGGCAGCATCGGCAAGCCATGCACCGAATAGCTGGTCGCCGCTGCAACCCAGGAACTGATCGCCCCCGCCTCGCTGATGCCCTCTTCGAGAATCTGGCCGTCCAGCGCTTCTCGATAGCTCAGGATCGAACCGATGTCTTCCGGCTCATATCGCTGCCCCACGCTGGAATAAATACCGATCTGCTTGAACAGGCTGGCCATGCCGAACGTACGCGCTTCATCCGCCACGATCGGCACGATGCGCGGGCCCAGTTGTTTGTCCCGCAGCAGACCACTGAGCATTCGAACGAACGCCATGGTGGTGGACATTTCCTTGCCTTGGGCAGCAATGGCAAACGCGCCATAGCTGCTGACGTCAGGCACCGCCAATGATTCGGCAGTCGAAGGACGCGATGGCATGTAGCCGCCCAATGCACGGCGACGCTCATGCAGATAGCGCATTTCAGCACTGTCTTCAGCGGGCTTGAAGAAGCTCAACGAGGCGGCCTGTTCATCAGTCAACGGCAGGTTGAAACGATTGCGGAACGCGATCAGCGCCTCCCTGTCGAGCTTCTTCTGCTGGTGCACGGTCATCTTGCCCTGCCCGGCATCGCCCATGCCGAAGCCCTTCTTGGTCTGCGCCAGAATCACGGTGGGTTTCTTGCCTTCGAGCAGCGCGCTTTGATAGGCGGCGAATATCTTCACCATGTCGTGACCGCCACGTTTCAGACGGTCGATCTGTTCATCGCTCAGGCCTTGTCCCAACTGCGCCAATGCCTCGTTCTGACCAAAGAAATGATCACGGTTAAAGCGCCCGTCTTTTGCCGCGAACGTCTGGAACTGGCCATCGACGGTGCTGGACAGCGCCTTGACCAGCGCGCCATCTGTATCACGCGCAAACAAACTGTCCCAGTCGGAACCCCAGACCAGTTTGATGACGTTCCAGCCTGCCCCACCAAACAACGCCTCCAGCTCGTCGATGATGCGACCATTGCCACGAACCGGCCCGTCCAGCCGTTGCAGGTTGCAATTGACCACCCAGACCAGATTATCCAGCCCTTCCCGCGCGGCCAGCGTCAGTGCCGACATGCTTTCCGGCTCATCCATTTCCCCGTCGCCAAACACGCCCCAGACGGTTCGCCCGGAGGTGTCTTGCAGGCCTCGATGCTCCAGGTAACGCATGAAGCGCGCCTGGTAGATCGAGCTGATCGGACCGATGCCCATGGAACCGGTCGGAAACTGCCAGAAGTCCGGCATCAACCAAGGATGCGGGTAACTCGACAGCCCCCGGACACCCTTGGCGCGCGCGCTGATCTCTTGCCGATAATGCAGCAGATCCTGTTCTTCCAGGCGTCCCTCGAGGAACGCCCGGGCATAGACCCCTGGCGCCGAGTGCGGCTGATAGAACACCAGATCGCCACCGCTCCTTTCGGTTCGCGCTTTGAAAAAATGGTTGAAGCCCACTTCGAACAAATCCGCCGCGCTGGCATAACTGGCGATATGGCCGCCCAATTCGCCATAGGCGTAGTTGGCCCTGGCAACCATGGCCAACGCATTCCAGCGCATGATCGAGGCCAGCCGTTCTTCGATGGCCAGGTCCCCTGGAAATACCGGCTGGCACTCAACACTGATGGTATTGATGTAAGGCGTGCCATGGCTGGGCCGCCAACCGATGTCCGAGGCGCTTGCCACAGCCACCAGCATGTCGAGAATCTGTTTGGCCTGTGCCGTGCCGCTATGGGCGATAACCGACAGCAAGGCGTCCCGCCATTCAGCAACTTCTTGAGCATCTTCAGTGGTCTGGCCCGGCCATTGGGCATGAATATCGAACAGGTTCATGGGCATCTCCTGCAAATGTCAGGCAACGCTTCAAGGTGGCGCGAATAGCTCAATCGGGCGAGTTTTTTGACTTGCTCTACCGCGTCAATGACGGAGCGCTCGGCCCAGCTGTCTTGCCCTATCTGGTAGATGCACGGGTTGCCAATGGAAAGATTGTTCAATAGATACTCTTCAAGTTCACCGCAAACGAGAAAGCTGTAGTCACACCCCGCTACGTGTACTTCAACGCACCTGCCAGCCCCTGTATCCGAAGGCTCAACCTGCACAAGCGCGATATTGTCAAAACAGCTGAACCCATGATGCATCAGGTCAATATGATCACTGTCAATTGCGGACACGATGACAACAATGCGGGTACAGCTCGAAGGTTCACGCATCCACTTCGTGGTTTTAGAACGACAGTCGGCAGATCGGCTCATGAGTGCGGCCTTTCCATTGGGGTCATAAATTCAGGCGTGTGTGGCGATGACTTTCGCTAGATGAAACAACGCTCTTGCAAGCCGCTTTTCACCAGTGTCCGGGTCACCGATAAAATCTCTTCCACCTGTTTATCGATCGCTGCGTGGGAGGCTACGTCTTCCAGTTTGAGGACACGCAGTGGGTGACCGCAGACTGATCCCAGCCAGGTGAGACGGGGTATCGGGCTGACTTCGACATCCAGTAAAAAGCAGCCTTTGGATACGCCGCGCAGCAGTTGGCTGGCCCGGCAGGTGGTCGCCGGCGCTGCATCTATCGGGTTGGACCCAAACTGCAACCAGTCGAGCATAAACGCCCTGGATTGCTGGACCACCAGGTAAGCAACCTGGTCCCAGTCGTCGATTTCCATGTGCAACTTGTCAATCAGGTACTGGGGCAACGCGGCGCTGGTCACGATGACGACCCCGGTATCCGCCAGCGGTTCTTTCACCCAGATTGCAGACTGCGATATCGCATGCATGGTGGTACTCCCAGCGTGATTCCTGAGCCTGGCTGACACAATCCCCTGTGGGAGCGAGCTTGCTCGCGATTGCGTTGGTTCAGTGCCTACGGAGGTACCTGACAAATCGCTATCGCGAGCAAGCTCGCTCCCACAGGCAACCCCAAGCAGTTCTACGCTCAGCCGTTACGAAACAGGAAGCTGTAGGCGTTCAGCGCCGGCGCCCCGCCCAAGTGTGCGTAAAGCACTTTGGAACCTTCGGGGAATTCGCCACGACGGACCATTTCAATCATGCCGTGCATCGATTTACCTTCGTACACCGGGTCTGTCAGCACACCTTCAAGGCTGCCGCACAGTCGGATGGCTTCCAATGTACCTTCGTTGGGCAAGCCATATTCCGGGTAGGCGAAACGCGTATCGAGCACCACGTCCTCTTCCGTAATCTCGCGTCCCAGCTCCACCAGCTCAGCCGTGTGTCGGGCGATGCGCAGGATCTGTGCCTTGGTCTGTTCCGGCTTGGCCGAAGCGTCGATACCAATCACATTCTTCGAACGACCGTCCGCCGCGAAACCGACAACCATGCCCGCCTGCGTACTGCCGGTCACCGAGCAGACCACGATGTAGTCAAACTTGAAGCCCAGTTCTTTTTCCTGCTGCCGCACTTCTTCGGCAAAGCCGACGAAACCGAGGCCGCCGTAGGGGTGTTCGGAACAACCCGCCGGAATCGGAAACGGTTTGCCACCCTGCTCCACGACATCGCTCATGGCCTTTTCCCAACTTGGCCGAATGCCAATATCGAAGCCAGCGGCGTCAAGCCGCACGTCAGCGCCCATGATCCGCGACATCTCGATGTTGCCGACGCGGTCATACACCGCGTCGGAATAGTTCACCCAGTTTTCCTGCACCAACACGCACTTCATGCCCAGGTGGGCAGCGACGGCAGCGACCTGGCGGGTCTGGTTCGACTGGATGCCGCCGATGGAGACCAGCGTATCGCAGCCTTGCTCGATCGCTTCAGGAATAAGGTATTCGAGCTTGCGTGTCTTGTTCCCACCAAAGGCCAGGCCACTGTTGCAGTCTTCACGTTTGGCATACAGCTCGACCTTCCCCCCCAGATGTTGACTGAGGCGCTTCAAGGGCGTGATGGGCGAAGGACCGAAGGTCAATGGATAACGTTCAAAACGATTCAGGTTCATGACTCTGCTCCTTGATATGGGATATCCAAGCGCCAGACCGAAAGGGAAAAGGCCGCATTCCAGGCTCTTTCCAGAGGGGCTTCGATGAGTTCAATATTAAGAAGAATCCAAAAAATATGTGTTGCAAGTTTCCGCCACTTGGAAAAACATAATTTCCATTAAGTAACACCAAACATACTTTTAATGCGTGGAATTCAACATGCGAGCAACAAACACTCACAAGAAGCCGGGCGCTACGGCCCCAGTGCCGCAGCCACTGGATCGAACCGACCGCGCGATTCTCAAGGCCCTGCAACGGGATGCCTCCATCTCCAACGTGGCGCTTGCAGAGAAGGTGAAGTTGAGTGCCCCGGCTTGCCTCAGGCGCGTGGAACGACTCAAGCAGGTCGGGCTGATCAAGAACATCGTCGCCCTGTTGGACAATGAAGCGCTGGATGCGGGGATGGTGGTCTTGATCGGCGTGGTGCTGGACCGCTCCACACCGGAATCCTTCGCCGCATTCGAGGCGGCCGCACAAAAAGTGTCCGGCTGCATGGAGTGCCATGTGGTGACGGGGGAGTTCGACTACTTCATGTTGCTGCGCACCAAGGACAGCAACAGTTTCAACCGGCTCCACGCGGAGCAATTGCTTTACCTGCCCGGGGTTCGCCAGATTCGCTCGTTCATGGGCTTGCGCCAGGTCTTGTCGACAACCCACATCCCCCTTTGAGGCTCCCGTCAGATCGAGCAGGCATCGGGGGGATGCGCAGAAAAACTGACACGACTGAATGCGTTGGCAATCCAGCTGCTAAGCTCAATTTCGCTCCAGACCACAACCAATAACAATGTTCAAAGAAAGGTAAGGCAGCATGACCACGGCACAGTCTCCGGCAACGTCCGCGAAATGGCGTTTCAAGTTAGGCATCGCCATTCTTTGTCTAATGCTCACGTTGTGGTTGTTGGTGCCACTGGCAGCGGCCGCGGATGTGCCCCGCTCCACCATCGCCGCTATCACCGGCGCCCTGTTCATCATCAACAAGGTGTTGTTGCTGCTGGTGATCGCCGTGATGGGCAAGGCGGGTTTCCAAGAGCTCAAGCAGCATGTATTCAGCTATGTGTCGGGCCTTGTGCCCAACGCCGAGCAAGAGGTAAGCGTCACCCGCCACCGTATTGGCCTGGTGATGTTCTGCTTGCCGTTGGTGTGTTCCTTTCTCGAACCCTATGTCGACACCCTCGCGCCCGGTCTGCGCCCCAATAGCTGGGCATTGCAACTGCTGGGCGATGCCCTGTTGGTTGGCAGCTTCTTTGTACTGGGTGGCAATTTCTGGGAGAAATTGCGCGCGCTGTTTATCCGAACCGCACGGGTCACTGCCTCCGACCCGGTCTGAGCCAACGCCCGGATCGCCTCCCCCCGGCGCGCTGTCGGTTGTTCTTGAAGCGCCATGACTTACAGGTGCCGATATGCCCGAAACACAGAACGCTCCCGTTTCCGTCGAGCCTGAGCGCCAAGCCGAACCGCCTCCTGAAAAGCCTGCGCCAGCCAATCCGCTGCGGCGCATTGCACTAGGTGTGGCGGTGTTGATCGCCGTGCTGTTTACCCTCTCCATTTTTATGGAACGACGCACGCCCTCGACGTCGCAAGCCGTGGTGCAAGCCTATGTCGTGCAAATGGCTGCCGAGGTAGGTGGTCGTGTGACAGAAATTGCGGTGCTCGACAATGCCCGGGTGAAGACTGGCCAGGTGCTGTTTCGTATCGACCCGCAACCCTACAAGCTTGTCGTCAGCGAGGCTGAAGCGCGGCTGGAAGAAACCGGCCAGGCGTTGGGTGCCAGCACCGCCTCGGTGGATGCCGCCCAGGCACAGCTGGTGTCGGCGCGCGCGCAGCGTGACAACATACGCGAGCAAGCCCGGCGGGTGAACCAATTGGTCGAGCGCGGTGTGTTCGCCCCGGCGCGCCAGGATGAAGCCAAGGCCTCGCTGAGCTCCGCCGAGGCGGCCGTGAGCAAAGCCCAAGCCGACCTGGAGCGGGCGCGTCAGCAATTAGGGCCCAAAGGCAACGACAACCCGCAATTCAAGCAAGCCCTGGCCGCACTGGAAAAAGCCCGGCTCGACCTGGTGCGTACCGAAGTCATTGCACCCGCCGATGGCGTGATTACCCATCTCCAGCTCGCCGTGGGTCAGGTCGTCAGCGCTGGCCAACCGGCACTGACCTTCATCGACAGAGGCACCGTATGGGTGTCTGCCGCCTTCAAGGAAAACAGCCTGGAGCATGTGCAGGCTGACGACCCGGCGGAACTGGTGTTCGATGTATTGCCAGGCCGCGTGTTCAAGGGCCGCGTTGAAAGCGTCGGCTGGGGTGTCGCGCAACAGGATAGCAGCAACTCCGCCCTGCCCTCGGTGCGCAACGAGAGTGGTTGGGTGCGCGACCCGCAGCGCTTTCCGGTGCGCCTGCTCGTGGAGGAACCGCACCCGATCGGCCCGCGATACGGCTCGCAAGTGACCGTGGTGATCTACACCGATGACAACCGCATGACTAACGCGCTAGGGGCATTTATGACACGCCTGGGCGCCTGGCTGAATTATGTCAATTGATGGGCAAGCTGCGCTGGAGCTGCTGCGGATAAAACGCCAGGGATTGCGCGTCGCCCTGGCAGCGACCGTAGGCTTGTGCACGGGTCTGGTCCTGGGCGACATCCTGCCTTTTCTCGCGCCCTTGTTCGCCATCCAGTTCCTCTTGGCCAGCCGCCGCGCACCAGCGTTGTCTCAGGGATTGATAACGTTGCTGGTGAGTCTGCTGACCGGCGCACTGCTGGTGTGTATGACCGGCATGCTCGGTGAGCGGCCGTGGGTGCTCCTGCCGGTGCTGTGGCTGTTTTATTTCGCCTGTTTTACCGCGCAAGGCCAACAACAGGGCGGCGCGGGGCCGGCGCTGATGCTGGTCATTGCCATTGTGGTACCGATGCTCGATATCGTGCAGCGCGATCTGGGCGAGTCCATCGTGCTAGTGCTGGTCAAGGCGGTCAGCCTGGGATTGCTGCTGACTTGGGGCGCCCATGCGCTGCTGCCCGACCCTGCTGGTGAATACACCGACCAGCAAATCGCACAGCCGCGCGAGCTGACGCTGGTGATTCACCAGGCCATGGCCAGCGCGGCGATTCTGCTGGCCATGGTTGCCCTGTGCCTGAGCGCCCCGCGGCTGGCCACGGCGATGGTCGTCCCCATCACGGTGGCCTCGTTGCTTAGCCAGTTTTCGCTAGGCATGAGCAGCCGCACCGCCCTTGGCCTGGTGATGGTCAACCTGCTGGGCGGGGTGGTGGCTTCCCTGGCCTTTACGCTGTTCGAACTGCGGCCGACCCTGTGGCTGGTGGCGCTGATCCTGCTGCTGGTAAGCCTGCTGTTTGCCGGCAAAGCCGCCATCGGTAACACCGCTGGCAAAGTATTCGGCGGGGGGCTCATGACCTTCCTTATTCTGTTCGGGCTTGGTGTATCACCGTTGCCGACGGAAACGCCCCAGCTGTTTTCCACCCGTATCGCCTACGTGCTGTTTGCGGTTGTCTATGCCGTTGGCCTGGCCGCGCTGTTGTGGCCAAGGGCGGGCGTCATGCCGGCCGAGGCGGCCGACGCCCATCGCAGCCTATCGTCCGTCGACCAGTAGCATCCGCGGCTCGGTGTTCACCGCTTACTCGGCGGCGCCTCAAGGGGAATATCGAGGACAAAGGTTGCGCCCTGTCCTGCCCCGTCGCTGCGCACGCTCAAGCTGCCCCCCATTTCCTGTGCGGCCAGCGCGCAACTGTGCAGGCCAAAACCGTGACCGTCTTTGCGCGTCGTGAAACCATGGGAAAAGATCCGCGCCAGGTGCTCAGGCGCAATCCCATTACCGTTGTCGGCCACCGTGATACGCAATACTGCCCCGTCAGCGAGGGACGCGCTGAACGTGACGCATCGGCTGCGATCGATCACGCCGTCCAACGCCTGCTTGGCATTGTTGATCAGGTTCACCAGGATCAGCAGCATCCGGTGCCGGTCCAGCGGCAGCAGGGGCAAGTCGGCAATGTCCTTGACCACCGTCACCTCCTCGCGCGCCAGTAATCCAGCACTCATGCGCAAGGCATCGTCGATCAACTCTGCGACCGGCACTGTCTCAACAATACTGACAGCAACGGCATAGGACTGCTGGGCAGCGACAATGGTTTTGATCTGGTCAATGCCCTTGGTGAGTTGTTCGAGTTCTTCGATGATGCCCTGCTGCTCTTGCGCCACCACTTTCGCCAGCTTGAGCAGGTAATCAGGCAACATCTTTCCCTTGTGGTCTTTGGTGAGAAAATCGCTCAGGTCATGGACGTGTTCGTTCATCATTTGCGCCACCTTGCCCAGCCCCTGGGCTTTGGAGGTGCGCATCTGGCTGCTGACCAGTTCTGCCGATACGTTCACGCTGTTGAGGACGTTGCCGACGTTGTGCAGCACAGTCGTGGCGATTTCGGCCATGCCCGCCTGACGGGATTTTGCATTCAGTTCGGTTTGCACCTGGCTCATGCGCAGCGCCGCGCGTACGCGAGCCTTGAGCTCCAGCGGCGAGAAGGGTTTGGCGATATAGTCATCGGCGCCACTCTCCAGCCCGGAGACGCAGGCCTCGCTACCGCCGCGGGCGGTCACCAGGATCACGGGCAAATGGGCAAAACCGGCGCTGGCCTTGATTCTGGCTGTCAGGCCGAAGCCGTCGAGCTTCGGCATCATCACATCCGAGACGACGACATCGATGGGCTGACGCTGCAGGAGTGCCCAGGCCTGCTCCCCATCCGTTGCGGTGACGACGCTGTAGTCGTCGCGCAACAGCTCGCGGAGATAGCCAAGCATTTCCGGGCTGTCGTCGACCACGAGCACGTTGGATCGCAAAGCGTGTTCCGAGTGCTGCGCCTCCGCGTCGTCCATCGGCGCCCGGTCATTGCGACTGCCAAGGCGACCGTCGTCGAAACGCAGGTGGCGCTGCTCGGTTGTGCTTGCTGTGCTCGGTGACGATCGCTCGTGCATATTGCTGGTTTCGGGCGGTACGGTGTTTTGCTCAGCCCCCAGCGGAAGTCGAACAAAGAAGCACGAGCCCTGTCCGGGCTCGCTGTTGACGCCGACTTCGCCGCCCATCAGTTTGACCAGATCCTTGACCAGGGCGAGACCGATGCCGGTGCCGCTGTAATGGCGCGTGGCGGAATTGTCGATCTGGGAAAAACGCTGGAACAGCAACGGCAGTTTGTCAGGCGCAATGCCAATCCCCGAGTCTTGCACCGCGAGCTCGAATCGCTCACCATCAATCGCAGTCACTGCCAGGTGCACGGTGCCGCCAGCGGGCGTGAACTTGATGGCATTGCTCACCAAGTTGAGGAGAATCTTCTCGAAGTGTCGGGGGTCCAGGAACACCGTGCCAAGCGTGGGATCGATGCTGCAGGTCAAGGTGCAGCCTTTGCCCTCGGCCACCATGGCGGCATCTTCGGCCAGCACACCCACCGTCTTGTTCAAGTCAACGGGCATCGGACACAACTCGAACTTGCCCGCTTCGGCCTTGGAGAAATCGAGGATGTCGTTCACCCGGTTCATCAGGCGCAGCGCGTTGCGTTGAGCGCGATCGACCTGCACATGCCAGTCCGCCGGCGGGGTGGTCGCCGCCGAGAGTTGCTCCAGGGGAGCGAGAATGAGGGTCAGGGGGGTGCGCAGTTCGTGGCTGACCGTGGCCACGAAATCGCTCTTTGCCTGGTTAGCCGTCTCGGCCTGGTTGCGCGCCTGAATGAGTTCGATGGCCTGCGCCTCCAGCACCTCGGTCTGGTGGTGCAGCGTGTCGGTCCGCTCGGCGACCATTCTCTCCAAAGAGGCCTGGACTTGCTGTCGTTCGGCCTCGGCCTCGGCCTCCAGCACCCGGATGCGCAGGGCATTCTCCTGGAACACCCGTACGGCGCGGGTCATGATTCCAATCTCATCGCCGCGTTCGGCGCTGGCGATCTCGGCGTTCAGGTCGCCGGCCGCAAGCCGGCGCATGACCGAGGCCAGGGCCACGATGGGCTGGGCGATGAATCGCGACGTGCTCCAGGCGATGGCGCCGGCCAGCAGGATGGCGACAGTACCGGCAACGATCGTCGCAAGCATGCCGCGATCATTGTGGATCAAGGCATCGGAGCGCGCCTGGCCAGCGAAGCGCGCCACCAACAGGCCGGCGCTTCGTGCCTCGTTGCGAACCTGGTCGCGCGCGCCGCTCAAGGCGTTGCTCGCCTGATGGAACCTGGCGAATGCCGCCCGGTAGCCAGCAATCTGATCGGTGACAGTCAGGGGGGTAGCCTTGGCTTGCAGCCCCACGGACGAAGGGAGAACGCGAGAGAGACGGGTAAGCTCGTCCAGGATGCCGCCGACCGAGCCGGCGACCTCGGCCGACGGTGACAGGCGAAACGACAGGGTCTGCGCCTCCAGGGTGGCAACACGCTCGGCAAAACGCTTGGACAACGCGGCGGCATTGTTCAGCAAACCGGTTGCAGCCTGAATGTCGCTTGCGTCATGGACAACCTGCCCCTCCACTTCAGCCAACATTGCCTCGAGGCGCTCGACCACATCCCCGACGGCGACGAGCTGCCGCAAAGCCTCGCCTCCCCGGAGCTTGGGCGCCTCGCCAAGGTGCCCGACCGCCAGGCTGACCGCAGCGACCGCCGTCGCCAACTGGTCCACGTTCTCTCGCTCCTGCGGCGCCGTCATCAACTCGCGCAATTGCTCGACCACGGGCGCGAGTGCCGCGCTGGCGTTCCGCGCCGCGGTGGCGGCCGCCCCATTACCGGTCACCAGCATCTTGGCCACATTGGCGATGATGATCCGTTCGCCGTTGCGCAGGATATCCAGAATGCGATGAGCACTTTCGATGTTGCTCACCCGCGCCTCGTGCTCAGCGGCGCGGGCATCAACCCCCTTCAGCCCATCGGCGATGCCCTGTTCGACGAGGATCGTCGCCTCTCGCATCCGCCCGTAATGGGCTGTCATGTTCTCCGTTTCGCCATCCATGGTCAGGGTCGCCGCTCGCAAGGTGGCGATTGCCGCGGCGAGCCTTTGCAGACTGCCCTTGAGCGATTGCGCCTCTGCCACCGGAATGGCAGTGAGGCCGGCGATAGCCGTCGCCACCATGCCTTCGGCCTGGGACAGGCTTTCCTGGTCGCGGGTGGCGATGAAGTTTTCCACCCGCCCGGTGGCGCCGTTGACCGAGGCCAGAATTTCCGCGGAATGGCTGGCGGAATCCACCGCACGCACCATGCCGCGCAGGCCATAGAGGTTCACCAGCGATACCACCAGCATCAGGAACACCAGCGCGGCGACCGCCAGGCCAATCCTGACGGCAATGGGCCTGTCCGTGGAGGATTTGAATGTCAACATGGCGCCTCGCCCCCTCGCTCCACGCCTGCCACTACTGCTTCGTCACCTCCGGCAAAGGCGTCGGCGCCGCCGTATTGCTGATGGCCGCGTCGATCATCGCCGCAACGGAAGCCTGGCTGTAGAGAGGATTGGCAGCGCCGCCCACCGGCATCGTGGCGAGCCAGGTGTCCAGGTCTTTCGCATCGATGCGTACCAGCGGTACCTCGACGAACTTGGGCACCTGCTTGCCCGCCAGAATCTGCTGGGCCACCCAGAAACCCACCTGGGAGACGCTCGGGGAAGCGGAGACCGAGACGGTCTCGTAGCCATTGGCATCGCGCTCCTGCTTCCACAGGGCGAGTTCGTCCTGACGGTTCCCCATCACGATGATCGGCAAAGGGCGTCCCGCCGCCTTGAAGGCCATGGCCGCGCCATAACCGTCGCCGCCCTGAGTCGCGACGGCATCAATGCTGGGCAGCGACGGCAGCGCCAGCGCCACCTCCTTGCGTGCGACAGAAGCCGTCCAGTGCCCGTACACGGTCTTGGCGAACTTCAGGCCCGGATAGTCGCTGGCGGCCTTGCGAATGCCGTCGCTGATGTTTTTATCGGTGGCATCGCCGGCAATGCCGCGGATCTCCAGCAGCGTCCCGTTCCCCTTGAGTCGCTCGGCGATATAGTCCATTTCCACACGGCCCATGGCGGACCAGTTGTAGTCCACGGTATAGGCGCAGGGTTCGGTGACCAGGCTGGCCATGACAACCACCACGATGCCGGCGTTGCAGGCATCGCGGATCACCCCGTTGAGGGCCGTGTCGGACGCGGCCAGGATGACGATGGCGTTGGCCCCCTTGACGATCATGTCCTGGATATGGGCCGCTTGTTCCGATGCCGAGTTATTAGCGCTGACCACCGGCGCCTCGCGGATCAAGCCATCCTTTTGCGCCTGGACCGCAATCTCCTGCCAGTTGCGCACCATCACCTTGCGAAAATCGCTGCCAGCGTAGGAGTTGCTGAAGGCAATGCTATAGCTTGCGGTAGGGCCGCCGGCGATGCCGCCGTCGGCAGCGTGGGCTGGATTGACAGCAACCAGCGCCAGCCCGGTCACGCAGCCGGCCAAGCGCCAGAAGATTTTGTGGATGGTCGAAATACGTCGATGGACACGCGTTACCAGACTGCGCATTCGACCATTCAGAGAATAGAACCGGGCATGAAGAATCAGACACATACAGACTCCTTTCCTTGGTGGGCGACAAGTGAAACCAGTACATTGCCTGCAGTGGCAATGAGCATAGTCTCAACGTGCCCGCTTCGCGCGGCCATGGAAGGATTTCAGCCAACTGAGCGATACACAAGGTCACATCGGCTACGGCTATGAAAGGGCCAACCGCAGAATCGCAGGCATCGTAGTCAGTATCAAGATGATGGACATGGACACGTTGAAGGCTAACGAATAGCTGGGGCGCGTTAGCACCTGGCGTAATGCAGCCCCACCCACTGCCCAGACTCCCACGCATAGCATCGACAGAGCCGCCAATAGAGCAGCTGCTATACATAGGTTCAGGACATGGTTTTCGACGGGTATATAGGTTGCAGATGCGCTAATTGAAAGCGCCCACGCTTTCGGATTTATCCACTGAAATGCCGCACCCGCTAATAGCCCCATTGGAGGCCGGCTGTCTTGACCGATTTCCAACGGGCCGCTGGTTGCAATTTTCCAGGCCAGCCAAAGGATATAGCCTGCGCCGACAACGCCTAGCGCTGTATGAAAACCTGGCGCCGCGTCAAATAGGGCACCTAGCCCCAGCCCAAGCAGCACGAACTGCAAGCTGACTCCAAGGGCGATACCACTGACCAAGGGCATCGTTCGCATCACGCCCACCTTCGCACCTGAGACCAACACCATGGCGTTATTAGGGCCCGGTGTACCGGTCATCACGATGGCGAAAATCATGAATGGAATGAGGAGCGTGGGATCGGTCATGACAAGGATAAGCCTGCTTGAGAAGTGCGGAAATTTTATAGCGCAGTACACGCACAATGGTTGCATAATCACGAATAAATCCAGGACAAACACAACTAATGAGCGAATTTGATCAAATTGACAGGAGAATATTGCGTGAGCTTTCGCGGGACGCCCGCCAGACCAATTTGAAGCTGGCCGAACGAGTCGGGCTGTCTGCCTCCGCCTGCCTGAGAAGGGTTCAAGAGCTAGAGCGATCTGGGGTCATCACAGGCTATAGGGCAGTCATCGATAGGTCTCGCCTGGGAGCAGGGTTTGTGGCCTACGTGACCGTAGGACTCTCCAACCACACGAAGGACACGCTTCGGGCTTTTGAAAAAGCGATCTGCGCCTGTCCGGATGTGGTTGAGTTTCACACTGTCACCGGGACGTTTGAGTATCTTCTGCGTGTCGAGCTGGCGGACATGAAGGCTTACAAGACATTCCACAGTGAGGTCTTGGGTACGCAGCCGCATGTTTCTTCGATTACGAGCTACATCGTAATGGACACGCCAAAGAACGACCGTGCCTAAGCGTGGAGAACCGCCGGCGGCCATACATGGAGCTTCGGCTCAAGCCGGATTGGAAACAGCCAGTTTGAGCCCAAACGCGACAAAAACACCGCCCGTGAGTCGGTCAAGTGCCTTCAGGGCCGCCGGACGCTTCAGGAAATTGCTCAGCGGCACCGTCGCCGCTACCAGAATGCCGAACCAGGCCAGCGTCAACAGCACGTGTAACGCCGCAAGGAAGAAGGAGTAACTGACCACGCTCGCGCCACTCGGGACAAACTGGGGGAGGAACGTGATGTAGAAGACACCAATCTTGGGGTTCAGCAGGTTCGTTAATAATCCGCGAATAAAGGCGTCACGCGAAGAGCCAGCCATGTTCTCGATCCCCTGCCCTTGCAACATTGTCCTGGGTCGCAGCAGCAGTTTTACACCCAGCCAGACGAGATAAGCGGCACCCACAATTTTCAGCGCAAGGTAAGCCCACTCCGAAGCTTGCAACAAGGCACCAAGCCCCAGTGACACCGCGGCTCCCCACACCAGGCACCCAAGCACAATACCGATAGAGGCCATCGCCGCCGAACGTCGTCCCCCGGTCGCTGTAGCGCGAAGCACCATGGCTGTGTCCACGCCGGGGGTAACCGTGAGCACTGACGCAGCAGCGATGAAGGCAAGCAGCAGGGATAAGTCGCTCATTTGGATCTCCATGGCAGTCGGCAGCTGTACGGCTATCCACTCTAACTAGCTACTTCGGAACATGCTTGCAAAGTGATCCCGGTTTTCAGCGCCCTGTTTAAATTCAATGGCCTACGGCGGGCGGTGATGCCAACCTGCCTGTACATTTTTTGAGCGCTCGTTAAAACGCCCTGTCTACCTGGCATCGGCGTGGTTATCCACAGACATACTCACGGATTTCTTGGATAACTGGATGGGGTCGTGAAGCACTCCTGCCGTAGCGAACCTATGGATTCGATGCCCTGTATTTCGCGAGATGTAACCCCACCTTTAATGCCCCTATATTTTCAACGGATCAAATCCGGTGTATGACAACATCCAGTCCTTCCGTCTGGTCGGGTGCACGAAAGTAGCTCGTGATCAGGTCGAATTCAGCATCAGTGGCTGCGAAGTCATGCCTCGAGAGCATGTCGATGACCAGCGGCCCCAGGACATCCCGGATCCGATGCGCATGCAGGATGTAGTCCGCTACCGATTTGATCTGATCAGGGTAGAGCCTTGAAAGCCAGTGATCTTCGCTCAACAAAACGGCTGAATGCTCAGCCTTTAACGATCGGGCCAGCGTGGATTTTCCCGAAGCAATTTTACCGCACAAGAGGTGGAGTACAGGCGTGGGCATGGGACGCGTCCTTATGTCGAGGTCCGATAATGGCCCATCGAGTATTTTGGACGCAATGCGGTGAATGACGAGTGAGCAACGGACTGGCAGTGTTCACACCCATCAGGAAACATGATGAAGGGCTTGGAGGGTCAGTGCCATGTCAATCTTCAGCACCTGCGGCTGGAACATGGCCAGCAGGTTAAGGCCCGAATAGCCCGCGCCAAAATCGTCGACAGCGGTAATGAAACCCTGGCGCTCGTACTCCACGAAAATCGATTTGAGGTGCTCAGGGTCTACCACCTTCTCGCCTCGATGCTTTCGACATGCCCCGACACAGGCTGATCAAAGCCCATCAGCATGATCCGCGCCGGCTTGCCGACGTGGATCTGCCGGATCTTCGTCTCCCTCAAAATAACCTGTGATCCAGAAGCTCGCCGCGTCGAGGACAGCAACCGTTGTCGAACCGGCCGTCGCAAGCAACGATCGTCGCCAGGCCACATACTTTTCAATGACGTTCTCTCGACGAGGAAGGCTGCTACACGATATCACCATCATCCTGAGCAGGCGGACGCGCGGGCGCTGAGGACGATGCTTGGACCGGCGTAACGGCGAGCGGCGGCATGGGCACGCTCTGACCATGTACGGCTTGGCTTTGAGAGGTGCCCGCGGCGCGTTGCCTCAGGGCTCCCATGCTTTTGTCCCAGGCCGATTGGGAGGTGGTGCCAATGGCGCTGGCAACGCTAATGACTCCATTCCCTACCGCTTGGGCTGCACTTTTTGTGTGGTTGGTCGCTGAAACAGCTGTCTCTTTGGCAAATCTGGCGCCGGTGAGTGATGTCTTGACTACAAGCTCACCTCCCTTGGCCGCCACCCTGCCAGCAGCATCTGCGCTCCCTTCTACTGCTTTTGGTACATGGGTATCGACAGCAGCGACGGCTTTTTTCGGCAATGATCCACCTAGCGAGGCACCAGCTGCCCACAGCCCGAAAGCCAGGGTACCCAATACGTTTTTTACACCCTCCGAGGCTGCGGTAGCCGCCATTTTTCCCAGCTCCTTCGACTTGGCCAAGTTGGCTGTGGCGGCTGTACCCGCGCCCATGGCAGAAAAACCGCCAATCAGCAGACCATTTCCTAAAACGCTGACCGGGTCTGCTATCTCTTTCAAGGCATCGCCGCTGATGACCGCATTCAGAGCCGTAGCCGCGCCTTCACCCAGCCGCGCGGAGACCATCTTGACCAGGGCAGTGGCATCGAGATCCTTTAACGTCCTGAAGTCATCCAGCCATTCGGTATCTTGATCAATAGGCTTATGAGCCTGCCCTTGCGGCACAGCATCGCGACGACCATAGAGCATCGCAGGGTCAGCTAAATGGTTAGTGCGATCGCGGCTCACATGGTAATGCTCGATTGCCATGCCCACGATGATAGCCGTGACCGGTCGTAGCGCAGGCTGCAGGACTGCATCCAGGTGCTCTTTGCCAGCAGCCGTCATGGCAAGCGTTGACGCGTACATTGCCGTATTACGTACGGCAAACCCGGTAAGCCACTTATTGGCTTCGTCAAAAGCATTACGCAATGGACCTTTGTCCAACGCCAGCAGCTTTTCCGCCACTGATGCTTGAAGCGCCGGGTGCAGCGTATTGCTCTCGGGCTTAAGGTAATAACCAGGCTTGAAGCCTGCAATCATCTTGTTACCGCCAGCATCCGCCATACCGGCATACAAGCACGCCATGGCGTTCTCTATAGCCGCTTCGCGTACGGTATTGGCATGCTGGCCCGCTACCTGGAGGATGGACGGCTGGAAATTTCCTGCCTCGGTAAGCGCCGCAAAGGGCGTCCCCCCCATCCCTGATTTTATTGATGCAAACAATCTGTCGGCCCTGGCTGCGTTTTTTTCCGCTTTCTCCATGTCATGGACGTTATAGCCCCCTGCCTCCAACCGTTGAGCACGGTCATCGCGAATGGCGTTCAGCTCCGCGTTGCGGGCGCTTGAAGCAGGGGCCGCGGGTTGATCGGAGCCCGCTTCTGTTTCAAGGTGAGCCTCGAAATGGTTTTGAAGCCGCGTGCTCATCGCTAACCCGATAGCGCCGAGGTCAGGAGAGTGAGAGGCCTGTTGCGTTGCTTCCTGCTGTATCTCATCAGGTACACGAGTCAGCTCGCGGCTTGCACGTACATTAGGCGTGTCCATGGCATGTCCTCTTAGTGATCGGCAGCTGGAAGAATGCAAATGACCCCGGTATGAGCGGCGACATCCTTACACCTGAGTGACCGTGCCGAGAGAAGCGTTCCAAAGGATGTGATAAAAATGAACACCAAGCGGCTACTGGATAACCCGCGCCGTGGATTGACCGCCGCAACAGCGGTTTTCCAATCTGGACCTCACCCGTTTTTCCCACTGATACAGACCGTCACAACCAATCATGCCTTGGATCAGCGCCCCGCCTGACATTCATCCCAAACACCACGCATCAGTTCCTTCAGCATCAGCGCCTCGCCCCAGCGATCCGTTAGATCGCGCCCATCACTCCCTGTGATCGCATAGGGTGGCGGGCCAAGCTCGCAGGTGAAGGACAGGCTCGCGGGAGTGTTCGGTCGCGCCAGCCAATCCTTGATTCCGTAACGCCACCAGCCCAGAAACCGGTCCAGCCAGGGGCGATGCTGGGCGAAGGTCAAGGGCACCTGGACCTGCTCACTATTAGCGACCCGCCCATGAAAACCCCAACTGTGTCGTAGGATGGTGTGAATCTGTTCGTCGTCTTCGGCAGTGGCCGACTCAGGCAATTCGCGGCCCACGACGTAATGGGACAAGTCAGCCAACAATTTGAGGTCGGGCATCTGCGCGAGCAAGTCGAGGGTGAACAACAGGTCACTGGTGAGACGATAGCGGTGGGTTTCCAGCAGGATCGGAAAGTCCACCTGCTCGGCCAGACGCTGCCAGCCTTCGATCAGTGTGATCGCCTGTGCCAGCGTGCGCGGCCGGACGTCGGCTTGCAGCGTGAGGTGGTGGCAGCCGTAGCGGGAGGCAACCTCAAGCGCTTGCGCCAAGTCACTCACGGTGCGGGGAAACAGTTGACCTTCGATTTGCAGGCCATGCGCCTTGGCAGCGGCATGCAGGCGCTCGGCCTGTGGCGCGATCCAGAAATGGTCGGTGATCCCATCGAAGCCAGCAGCGGCAATCTTCTCCACCTGCGCCTCAAGGGAAAGATCGCATTGACCACGGTGATCTTGCATGGCCCACAGGGACTGAAATACCAGGAATTCACGCATGTCAGGGCCTTAGCAGATGTTTGAGCGACACATCGGCGTCGGCCAATGCGTCCACAGAGAGTGGGGTCAAGTTGGCAATCAGCCGTTCACACAACTTGATGTCCTTGGCAACGCTGTTGCCCTGCCCCCAACCGCAGGCGCCTTGCAAACGTTGCTCGGTGTCCAGGTAGAACAGCAGCAGACCACCGCCTGCCAAGGTACGAACGGCCGAAGGTGGCGTCGGTGAGATCACGCCCACTGTCTGCAAGCCCCAGTCGTACTGATCAGACCAGAAGCCGGGAACACCCTCGAACGGCAACTCGCCGCCCAACAGATTCAATGCCGCGTGGCGGCCCTGGGTCTCGGCATTGCGCCAGGTTTCCTGGCGCTGGAATAACGCGTCGGCGTGCAGGCGAAACTCACACACATCGCCGGCAGCAAAGATGTCTGGCGCGCTGGTGCGCAACTGGGCATCGACTCGAATCCCCTGGCCCACTTCAAGCCCCGCCGCCGCGGCCAATTCGATGTTGGGTTGCATGCCGATACCGACCACCACCCAGTCACAGGGCAGCACCTGGCCGTCCACCAGTTGCACCGCCTCAGCGCGTTCAATGCCTTGTACCCTTTCAAGCGCTACGTTCAGCCGCACGTCAACGCCGTGTTGCCGATGCAATGCCAACAAGGCCTGGGACACAGCTTCAGGCAAGACTCGCCCGGCCAGTCGTGGCCCGACTTCCAGCAACGTCACCTGACAGCCTAAGGTCCGGGCCGTTGCCGCGACTTCGAGGCCGATAAAGCCACCGCCGATGATCACCAGGCGCGTGCCGGGCATCAATGCGCTGCGCAGGGCCAGGGCTTCGTCATGGGTGCGCAGGTAAAGCACGTTGGCCAGAGGTTCAGGCACCAGGGACAAGCGACGCGCTCGGCCCCCGGTCGCCAACAGTAATCGGCTGTAGGGCAACCAACGTCCGTCGGTCAATTGCAGGCGGTGGTGCTGCGGATCCAGGCTTTTTACCGGGTTGCCCGCCAGGTGTTCGATGTTCAGTCCAGTGCGCTGGCTATCTCTCCACAGGCTGCAATCGTCCAGGTCCATCGTGCCCTGCAGCAAGCCCTTGGACAGCGGAGGACGCTCGTACGGCAAATGGTGTTCATCGCCGATCAGGATCAGCCGACCGGTATAACCCTGCTCGCGCAAGGTCAGCGCGGCACGGCCACCGGCATGGCCGGCGCCGACGATAATCAGTGGAGCATTCATGGCGTGCACTCCTGGCGGTCAAGCCGAAATGGCGAGCAGAACCCGTCCCGCGTCGACCCGTACCGGATAGGTCTTGAGATTGACGCACACTGGCGCCCCCAAGGCTTTGCCGGTGCGATAGTCAAAGCGCCCGTTGTGCTTGGGGCACTCGATGACATGGTCCATCACCAGGCCGTCAGCCAGGTGGATCGACTCGTGAGTACACAGGCCAGCAGTGGCAAAAAACTCGTTGTCAGCAGAGCGGTAGATGGCATAGGTATGCGGACCGTGGTCGAAGCGAATGACGTCTTCTTCATTGATTTCGCCCACGGCGCATACATCGATCCATTGATCGTTCATGGCGTTTTCTCTTGTTCGGGATACAGCCGGAAGGTGTCAGCCCAGGGTGGCTTCAGCCTGTGGATGAGCGTCGGTGGCAGGCCTTGAGCTACCGACGGGGCGTCGCACGAAATACGTCGGGTCCTTGCGCTGCTTCAAGAGGGTCGGAATGATTTCCTTGAAGGCCTCGCCTATGTTGGCGTAAGGCGGCGGGCAGTCGTGGCGGATCTCTTCATGGAGTTGCGCCAGGGCGTGGTACGGCACCATCGGGTACATGTGGTGCTCAAGGTGATAGTTCATGTTCATGTACAGAAAGCGCAGTACCCGGTTCATATAGATGGTGCGGCAGTTGCTACGGTGGTCCAGCACGTCTTCCGCCAGGCCCACATGTTGGGTGAGGCCTAACAGGTAGGACAACCAGCCGCCATACAGGATGGGCAGGCCGATATACATCAGCGGCAACCAGCTGTGCAGGTAAAGCGCCGCGCCAAAGACAACGGCGTAAATCACCAGCCAGATGCGGGCCGCCAGGAACACCTTGGACCATTCGGACTCAGGGATGAACGTCTGTTCCTCGGCACCCATTTTGCCAACCGCGTGCCGGCACACGCCTCCCATCGTCTTCAGCAGCAACGGGATCTGGAACAGGCTCAGCAGCATCATGAACAAGCTCGGTGGACGCGGTTCGACGATTTCCGGATCGCGGCCGACGACGATGGTGTCGGTATGGTGCCGGGCATGGCTCCAGCGCCACACATGAGGCTCGAACATGCACATGAAGCTCGCCACCTGGTAGAGCGCATCATTCATCCAGCGGGTCTTGAAGGCGGTGCCGTGAACGGTTTCATGCCAGCGCGGGTTGGAGGCGGTGGCGTATAGAACGCCATACGCAAGGAAAAACGGCACACAAGCCCAAGTGCCCCAGAACCAGTAGCCGCCGAAGCCGGTGATCAGCAGGGTCAGCAGCCAGATGGCGGTGTCGAGCAAGGCCGGGCCGTCGCGGCGCTGCATCAGTTGCTTCATGCGTTGACGGGAAATGGGCGACTGGTACCAACTGGCCGATACAAGGCCTTTTTCAGCCGCGCGGGCGGCTTCAGGGCCGGTCAGGCGATAGTCCCGAGTAGAGGCGGTGTTGTCTTGAGACATTGTTATTGTTCTCCGCAAGCGTGAGATGTCAGGTGCTTTGCGAAAGAAAATATAGAGAGCGTGAAAGGCCCCCTCAAGGTCTTGAATACATTCCCTATCAAGCTATCATCCAGCTCCTGCGGGGCTTGATAGTTTTCTATCAAGACGCTCTGAAGGTGCATCATGAGTAACAATAAACGCCCCACCATCGCCACGGTCGCCGAACACGCAGGCTTAAGTGTCGCCACCGTCGACCGCGTGCTCAACGCTCGCGCCCCGGTTAATCCAGCCACTGCCAAACAGGTGCTTCAGGCCGCAGAAGCCGTGGGTTATTTTGCCGCGCGGTTGATCGGCCAACGCATTCTCGAACGTCGCCCCACGTACCGTTTCGGCATCCTGCTACTGGGTACCGCCCAGGCGTTCTACGCCAACCTGGCCCAAGCCATCACCGAGGCCGCACAGCGCCAGGCCGGGGCCAACCTGACCTGCCAATTCGAATACGTTTTTGATCGCACCCCCAGCGCCATCATCGCCCAGATCGAACAGTTGGCGGTGCAGTGCGACGGCCTGGCAGTGGTCAGCTTCGCCCACCCGCTGATCAACGCCGCCCTTGCCCAGATTCGCGAAGCCGGAGTGCCCGTGGTGGCATTGCTGTCGGGCATTCATGAGGCGGCGGCCGAGCCCTATGTCGGCCAGGACAATCAGGTAGTCGGGCGCACGATGGGGTGGCTGCTGGCCCGCACCTGTGGCGCGCGCAAAGGCAGCATCGGCATTCTGCTCGGCGGACATCGCTTTCTTGGTCACCAGGAGCGGGTCGAAGGCTTGCACAGTTACTTGGCCGAACACGCACCTGGGTTGCGCCCGCTGGAGCCGCTGATCAATCTGGATAACTGCGACATCACCGAAGAAGCAACCCTCGACCTGCTGGTTCGGCATGACGATTTGCGCGGGTTGTGCGTGGTAGGCGGCGGTGGCGACGGGATTATCAACGCCTTGGCGCAACTGCCCAAACGCCCGGCGCTTTGTTGCATTTTGCAGGAGTCCACCGAGCTGTCACGCCAAGCCCTGGCCCAGGGTTTGGTCGACGTGGTGATCGATTCTCAGCCGCGCCAGACTGCAACGGCGCTGGTGGATCTACTGGTGGAATTGCAGACTGCGCAGCAGTTCGATCCTGTGCGTCACCGGGTGCATATTGCGCTGCAGATTGTGACATCGGAGAATTCCCAAAGCTGATGGGCGGCGGTATAGGTGACCTTTACCTTCGTGGTGCGCCTAATTTCATGCAGCCCCAACGCTGGTGTCATTCCAAACGCTTCAAAACCCAACTCATCCAAGAGTTCGTCCTGATAGGCAAATTATTCGTTCCGTAGACTGATTCCTGGTGCCCGACCGCATCTACGCGCGGCAATCTTCCAATCGCAGCAGATCCATCGCCGTCAGGATAACGAAATCCGGCGCCAGCAACTCGCAGCGTGACGCCAGCCCGTACCCGTAAGCGGCCCAGCAACTCGCGACGCCAAGGCTGCGGGCATACCCGAGATCGATCTCGGTGTCGCCGATCACCAGAACCCGGGCGTTGTCGCCGTGACGCATCCGGGGCTTGATCTGTTCAAAAAAGCTCTCCGGGCCCGGCTTGGGCGCGCGATCACCGACAGCCGCCACTACCCCGCGAAAATACGAGCCCAGATGGTATTGCTCAAGGGTGGCCTGGATCGAGACCTCGCCCTTGTTGGAAACAATAAACAGCTCCTTACCCGCCTCGTGCATCTGCTGCAAAATGGTTTCAATACCGGGATAAGGCGCACTCTCGGCAACGCCCAATCCGCCGTTGTAGATCGCCCGATAGTCAGCGGCCCACGCCGGTAACTCAAGCCCATCCGCAGGCCCCAGCAACACAGCCAGCATATCCACCAACGAGAGTCCCTGATCGATCACCTGGTCGATCAAGTGCACGGCAAACGGCGCCACACCACGGCGGCGGGCCAGGGCTTCAAGGGTTTTGCGGATCGCGTTGCGGGTGTCGAACAGCGTGCCATCGAAATCAACCAACAAGGTGCAATAGTGCATAGACGATGGATCACTCAAAGGGGCAAAAACCACTCAGGCAAACGCCCGGCGAAACCGTGGGCGCAAGGCAAACGGCACCGTGCAATCGAAGACGCTTTTGGGTGCGGTCCCCGTGTACTCCCCCGGGCAGTAAAGGCTCGACAGCGTAGGATCAAGCGGCGTGCCTGGCAGCGGTCGGGTGCCGTGAATATCCATTTCTGCCCGAAAGCGGGTGGACATGGCCCACAACACGTCCTCGGAGGAACAGGGGTTGACGTCCTCGTCCACCAGCACAATATTCTTGGTGCTGGAGATGGCTTCGAGCAGGCGCTGCGAGAGCTGCCTGACCAGTTGATCATCCGCCTCGCAGGACTTGACCACCTGCAACACGGTAAACAGGTGTCCGCCGCCGGCGGGTTGCGCCACGATATCCTTGACCAGCCTGTTCATTCCCCACTCGCTGAGCAACCGCAGGATCGATACTTCCTGGCCCGCACCCAATAACTCCGACTGCTCTCGACCCGGCCCCGAGAGCGCCTGATACAAGGCACCCGGGCGGTGACTCAAGGCGCTCACACGCAGCGTCGAGACTTCGCCGCACGGTGAGTAGTAACCCAGGTACTCCGGCATGGAGTGCGCATCACCAACCTCTGACTCCGCCTCCATTTCGGTCCCCAGGCTCGCCTCCAACACGATCTGCGCGTGTTCGACAAACCGTCCGGCGTTGGAATAACACGGCGCAAGCTCGACACCGCGTCCGCGAATTGCGCCTGCCACGCCCAATTCGTCGTCACCAAAACCGAGGGCCGGTTTACTCAAGGCCGCCGCGATATAGATGGCCGGGTCCATGCCAATATTGACTGAAACCGGCAACCGTTCGCCTCGCTGGGTATGCAGATCAATCAGGCGTTGCAGGTCGCCTCCCGGATAGATCGCAATCGCCACCGAAGAGGGCTTGATCGTGATGCGATGCACCGAGCAATTGGTCGCGCCACTGCGCTCATCGCGGGCATACACCATACCCAGCGTAATGGTCGGCCCCGGGTCACCGGCCGAACATGTGAGCGCGGGCAGCAGCGTGTGCAAGTCGGGCTGTTCCACCACCACCCGTTCCGCCGCAGAACGCACCATGACCGGCTCGATCGGGCTCATGATCGCCCGATACACCAACTCGGCGTTGCACACCTCCGTGCCGTGCCGGCCTTGAGGGTCCAGGAGAATCCGCGTGTTGGCCCGGCTGCCGAAAACCCCCAGCAACACCGCAAACGCCCCCGTGCGCGGCTTGCGGTACAAGCGCAGAGGCTGTTCAGCGCTCATCACCGAGTTGGTCGCTGTTCGGTACGCCCCCAGGTAATCACTTAATAAATCCAGGTTCGGATCAATCGGTGCATCGATGTATGCCACGGTTTGCCCGTAACGCTCAAGCACCTCCAGCGCCGAACACAGGTCATGAATCTCAAGACCGTCTGTCATCACCGCGCCCTCGCTCAGGAACCCGCCGAGGCCGCCGGGATCGCAACTTCAGGCACCTGGCGCCCGGCAATCAGGACGAACACCACCGATAGCAGCGCACAGAGCGCACCCAGCAGGATCGACGCCGAGTAACTCTGATACAGGTCGAACAGCAGCCCCGCGACGCTCCCGCCGATCAAGGCGGCCACCCCTACCGATATGTAGAGCGAGCCCAGGATCGCCCCCAGATTCGCCGTGCCGAACCAACTGGCGGCCACCGATGGGTAAAGGGATATACAGCCACCATTGGCCACACCAAAACACAGGGCGAACAGCGCCAGCGTGGTGAACGTATGGGCACCCAGCCACAGTAGATTGAGCAGCACCAGCGCGAAGGTCAGAACGATCAGCAGGCGACGCGCGCCCATCCGGTCCCCGATGCTGCCCAGAAACAAGCGGCCGGCGACGTTGCCCACACCGATCAGCCCGATCAACAAGTTGGCCTGGGTGGCGGAAATACCAAACTGCCGCGCGTAGGGGTTGATGTGCACAAGCGCGAGAAATAGCCCAACCGAACCAAAAAATATCGCCCCGAAATACCACCAGAACCGCCCTGTACTCGCCGCCTCGGCCAGGCGCATGCCGCTGGGCGCCGCCTGACGCCCGGGGCTCGCATCAGCCGGAGTGAAGCCATCCGGAAAGAGCCCCAGCTCTTGCGGATTGCTCCTGACCAGCGACGCCACCAGCAGCCCCACCACAAGTATCGCCCCCGCAAAAATCTGCAAGGTCGACTCCCAGGAAAAGTGCTGCATCAGCAGCCCGGCGGCGGATGGACCGACAAACGTTCCAACCCCGGTTCCCGCCAGTGCAATGCCCGAAGCCTTGCTGCGATTCTTGACGAACCAGCGCTGGACCGCGGTCACCGTGGGCACATACACCAGGCCTACCCCCAGCCCGACCAAGGAACAGAAACACACGAGGAATAGTTGCAACGATCCCGGGACAAGGCTGCTGAGGAAGAACCCCAGCGCCAGCAAGACAATGCCCACCCCGACCACGACGCGGGTAGAGATGCGATCCGCCAAGGAACCGGAAAACACCCCGACCACGTAGTAGATGAACGCCGTCAGTGAAAACACCGAGGCCACGGAAAAACGCCCCACATCGAAGTTGGACTGGATCTGTGAAAAGAACGCGCCGAAGGAGTAAGCGCCACCAAAGATAAGGGCCAGCAGCAGATGCGCCGCGAACACCACGTACCATCCTGGAAAGATTCTGGTTTTCATCACACTGTTCTCGCACTTGCAGACGTTAATAGGCGACGCTGACCACGCTGGAAGTGGCCCCGGACACTCGCACGCGAACCAGGGTCTTGACCTCCAGGCCAGTGACATTGCGCACCCGCTCGACGCCGGCGTACTCGAGCTTCTCGGCCACACAGATAATCTGTTCGACATGCGCGCCTGCCCGCCGCACCGCCTCGATCAAACCGATGAGCGTGCCACCGGTGCTGATCAGATCATCGACAATCACCACCCTATCACCGGGCTCGACGCCGTTGAGGTACAACTCGCCGGAAATATACTCACAGTCGAAGCCGACCTTGACCTGCCCTTCGAGCCCCGACGGATACCAGCGCGCAATGCCAAATGGCAGGCCGCAGAGCAACGAGACCGCAGCCAGCAACACTCCGCCCTTGTCCTCCTCTCCTACAAGCTTCAACCCCGGGGAAAGCTCTGCGGCCTCGCACACTCGTTGCGCCGCCACGTGCAGCAACCGCGCCGGGGTCGCGGGTACTTGCTCGGTCAGCGAGTTAATCAGGAACTGCTTGCCGTTGACCTCCACCAGTGGCCGGTCATGGAATGCGTCGCGCAGGATATCGACTTCACCGAATGCCAACTTTTCCAGGCGTGGCTCCTGCCCCGCCGCCTCGACCGCCGAGACAAAGGCGCGCATCTTTGCGCTGTCCTTGGTGGTGGCGGTTGCCGAGACGCCGCTGCTGACATCCACCCCGTCCGGGCTCAAGGCCTCCATCAGGTGCCGCACGTTGTTCACATTCAGGCCTCCGGCGACGATCACCGGGCGGGAAAAATGACGGCGCTGCAACAGCGCCCAATCGAAACGCTTTCCCGTACCACCGTCTTGCCCCTCAACATAGGTATCGAACAGATAAGCGCTCACCTGATAGCTATTGATCAGGTCGATATCCACTTCAGCGGCGACACGGAAGCCCTTGATCACTGGCTTGTCGATCTGCTGGCAATACTCGTTGCTCTCATGGCCCTGCAACTGGACCATCGAAATGCCGGAACGCTGGATCGTCTCCAGCACGAAGGGCAACGGTTCATCGACAAATACGCCGACCGTGCTGATAAACGGCGGCAGCTGATTGATGATGCTGCGCACCACGTCGGCACTGACCTGCCGCGGACTTGGCGAAAAGACAAAACCCAGCGCATTGGCTCCCGCACTCACGGCCGCCAATGCATCTTCCAACGTGGTGATGCCACACATCTTGATGGTTGTTTTCATAATCCCTGCCCTAAAAATCCTTGAAAAACCTGATAGGCCTTGCCGCTATCAATCGCTTCGCGAGCCATGTATGCGCCTTCCAGGAAACTCCCTGCCCTGGCGCTCAACACCAGCAACGCGCTCGCTGCGATCACCACCGCATCGCTGCGGGGTCCTCGCTCACCTTCGATGATGGCGGTGCACAGTTGCGCGTTGCGTGCTGGGTCCCCTCCGACGAGGTCCTGCATGCGGCAAGCGTCAACACCGAAATCACGCGGATGCAGGCTGAACGTCTCGACGGTGCCGTGACGGACATGCGCGACCCGGGTTTCACCGACGCAACTGACTTCATCGAGGCCATCGAGGCCATGCACCACGAAGGCTTCTTCACGACCCAGTCTTTGCAGCGTGTCGGCCATCAGCTCAAGCTGAGTGGGTCGTGCGACGCCGATCAGTTGACGCTTGACGCCCGCCGGGTGAACCAGCGGGCCCGCCAGGTTGAAGACGCTGCGTACGCCGATCTCACGCCTGATCTCGCCGATACGCGGCGCAAACCGATGAAAACTGGCGGTGGCCACAAACGCAAAGTTGTACGCGGCAAGGTCCGCGCGGATCTGCTGCGCGCTACTGCGTTGCTCAACATCCACGCCCAGCGCGGCAATCACATCACTGCTGCCACAACGGCTGGTGACGCTGCGGTTGCCGTGTTTCACAACCGGCACGCCCACCGCAGCGGTAACAAAGGCAGCCGTGGTGGAAATATTGAACGTACCGGCCCGGTCACCGCCCGTTCCGCCGATATCGACCGCGTTGTCGAAGCCAGTCTGCAAGGGCGTACTGCGGCTCAAAATGGCATCCACCGCCCCGGCAATCTCGTCCGCTGTTTCACCTTTGCGACTCAAGGCAACCAGCGTGGCGGCAATTTGCAGGTCGCTGAACTGGCAATTGAGAATGGCCTCGACCACGTGCCTCGTCTCCAGTCGGGTCAGATTGGCCCGCTCTTCGACCAGCTGGCGAATTACCTGATGGTAATCGGCACACGGCAGCGGTTTCGCGTCCTGTACCGCACTCATGTCGGCATCTCGCAGCTGCCACGCATGTGTTGCATGACCGACGCCAGAGGTAGTACCTGGCCAAGCACGTAACCGATATGTTCCAGCGCCGCCAAATGGCGAGCCTCACTGGTCCCCGCCACGCATTCGTGCGGCACCCAGACCCGGTAGTCCAACTGCAAGGCATCCTGGGCGGTGGCACGCACGCAAACGTCCGTCGCGACGCCGGTCAGCACCAGGGTATTGACACCCAGGCCCTTGAGTAGCAAGTCTAGGTCCGTGGCGAAGAAGCCGCTGTAACGGCGCTTCACCAGGACATAATCGCTCTCGTGGGGCCGCAGTTCGTCGATGATCTCGATTCCCCGCGTCCCCTCGACGCAATGCTCGGTTTCTCCATACTCCAGTTCCAGCCCGAAATCGACCTTCTGCTTGCGGTGCGACTCGCGGGTATAGATAACCGGGATCCCCAGGGTGCGGGCCAACCCGGCCAATTCGTGGATCAGCGGCACAATGGCGCCGGCCCCCTTGCAGGCAATGGGGGCGTCTTCGTCGACAAAATCGTGCTGCATATCGATCACCAGCAACGCAATACTGTGCGTGGCGCTGGCCGTTGTGAAAGGTCGTTGCATGGTGCTCCCCCATTCCATTGAGACGAGTCAAAAATCGTTGGCGACTATCCCTGCCAGGGCGGCATAACTGTCCCGGGTAGCCGCCAGGTCATCCAGATGGTCGAAGCACATGATGTGCAATACGCCAAAACCGCCGGACTGTGCCTGCATATCCTCGATTCGCTGCCTGACTGTTTCGGCAGAACCCACGATCCAGCAATGCTGGGCGACATACTCCATCGTCACATCGCTGTCGGGCACGTCGGGGTGATGCTTGAGCAATCCCAAGGCGTTGTTACCCGCCAGCATCGGCAGGTAGTCCTCGCGGAAATAGCGGCCCATCTCACCGCCCACCGAACGACGCCAGGCCTCTTTATCGGTGTCGGCGACGAAGAATGGGCGGCTCACCCGCCACATGTCTCTTGACGGCGCAGCGCGTCCGGCCTCAAGCGCCCCGCGCTCCACCGCCGCCCAATGGGTATGCAGGTATTGGGGAGTGAAGCAAAAGCTGATGGGGATCCAGCCATTGGCACCGGCGAGTGCCAGGGTGGCGGATGAGGCCGAAAGGCCAGTCACGCCAATCGGTGGGTATGGCTGCTGGAAGGGTTTGAGGTGGTAGCCCGAACACTTGTCCATCTGGTCGGCGGGCCGCCGTACGGTCCAGTACTTGCCGCGATGCTCAAAGGGGCCTTCGCTTTCCCAAAAGCGAGTCATGATCGCGATCGACTCGGCGGTCATCTCGCGATGCGCGCCAGACTTGTGATCAATGTTGAACATTTCAAGATCGAGGTTGGTACCGCTGGCGCCGATACCGACCATGAGGCGCCCTTCGGAAATATGGTCGAGCCAACTGATGCGATGCGCCAGTTCCGCCGGGTGATGGAAAGGCAACATAAAGGCCCCGGGTGCCAGTTTGATGCGCTTGGTTTTGAGGAAGGCTTGTGCGATCAACAGGTCAGGTGAAGGACATGGTTCTGACGGCATCATGTAATGCTCGCCAATCCAGGCCTCTTCAAAACCGATGCGGTCCAGGTACTCCAGCGTATCCAGATCGTGAAAATGGCCGTCGCGGATGGATCGATGGCGCGGATGCGCCGGCATCATAAAAGCTCCCAACTTCATCAGGTGTCCCCTTAGATCCGTCTATGGTTTTCGTACAACCCCAGAAATCCACATAAGCAATTTCTCGGCCAGCCTCGCTTCACCCACGTCCTGTCGGATGCACCCAAACGCGTGAAAGCGGCAAAACACATTGGATCCAATAAATCCATCGCGTAAAAAAACAGGCCCGACAACTCCCTGAATCGAACAGGCTTTTAAGACGCTTCGCAGCAAAAGGATACATTTAGTAACACTACCTGGAGTCGGTACGCGTACGGTAGGTGACGGGTGCAGCTCGAAGGGAGAAAGCGATGTCCCCCCCCCATGCCTGATATCCTTCCCAGCAGGAATCCAAGCCCAAGCGCTTCAAGGACGAAAATGAATCCACAAAACATCGTGCGCTATTGGCACGCCGTCGAGCTACTGCAACCTCAGGCGGTCCCCAAGCTGAAGAAACGCGACAGCGACTATCAGCCCTATTTCCAGGACATCCCCGCCTCAGCCCAGACTCTGCCATGGATGCCAGCCAACCCCCTGAGCAGACAGCCCCTGCCTAACAAACGGGCATGGAGCCACACGCTCTACGCACACCTCTACGACAATCTGGATGTATCCCGCCAGTTGGAGGCGCTCTATGGCGCAGACCAAGGCTACAAGGAGCCGCAACGTCGACAGTCGGCCCTGTTTGCATTGAAATTTGAAAGCCAGGGCAGGATGGTGATCGACAGCCTGGTGTTGTCTAGCGAGGCGTGGTTTGTCGGCTGCGCCATCAACCATGAGGATTGGACTCGAGGCTTCGACGAAACCCAGAAGTTCCTTCGCGAACAGGCCAACAGCCTGCTTGGAGGTGTGGTCATGGCTGCCGACCTGGCAAGCATGACCGAGCTTATCCGCCAGACCCTCGGGCTCGATGCGTTGTTCGGCGACAAGCCGCGCGTGCATCGCTTCCGCTCAGCGCCGATCAACCCGGACAAGCCCGAACAAGAAGACGATCCACTCAACAGCTTCCTGCTCAGCGATCTGGCCGACGTGGCCGATGCCCTGGCCCACGGCAAGACCAGTGACCCGCTAGCCCGTTATCTGAGCCTGCACGACCCCAGCCAGCGGCTGCATCTCGACCAGCCCCGCGCGGACCTTGCGCTAATCGATCGCCTCGCCCCCTCGCGCTACGCCGTCGGCTGCTGGCCTGCCGAACGGCACCTGGGCCTGGTGCACTCCCAGCAACTGGCGGTCAACAGTCTGCTGCAGACGTTGGGCAACGACACCGGCGTGATGGGCGTCAACGGCCCGCCAGGCACCGGGAAGACAACCCTGCTGCGCGACCTGATCGCCGCCGTGGTGACGCAGCGGGCCGATGTGTTGGCTTCGCTGAGCAAGGCCTCGGAGGCCTTCATCCAGAATGGCCGCGAATCTGCCAACGATGGCGGACGCGAGCGCTATGCTTACCAACTTGACCCGCGCCTGTTCGGCTTCGAGATGGTGGTGGCCTCCTCCAACAACGGTGCCGTCGAGAACGTAACTCTCGAGTTGCCCCAGCGCGACAAAATCGACCCGTCCTGGTTGCCCGATGCCGAATATTTCAGCGAGCTCGCCGAGCTTACCAGCGGCAGGCCTGCCTGGGGCCTGATCTCTGCAGCGTTGGGCAGCAAATCCAAGCGCACCCAGTTTGTCGAACGCTTCTTCTATGGCAAACGTCCTTCTAAAGCGACGAGATCAGAAAACGAGCCTGCGCCTCTGAACCTGGAACCTCTCGACAGCCAAGCCCCGGACGAAGACCTGTACACCGGTGAGCTCATGCTCGACAACCCGGAAGCGGACAACGAGCCGGCGCCCAAAGGCATGCGTGAGTGGCTGAACGAGCAGGCGCAGCAGATGAAGCTGCTCGCGCCCGCCGAAAAAGCTACCCTCTGGCGCGTCGCCGTCAAACAGTACCAGGCCGCCAAGGACACCGAACAGACGCTGCGTGCTCAGGTCAGCGACATCCTGGAACGGATCCGGGCCGTGATCAGTGCCAAGGCGCGGATCAGAGAGAAGGAACAGGAGCGCCAGATCCGCCTGACGCAGCGCCGCAGCCTCGACGAGGAACAAACCACGCTTGAAATCCGACAGCTAACGCCCGCCCGTGAGCAACTGCAGCATGAACTCCAAGCCCTCGAAGCGCACCTTGTACAAAAGCCCGGTTTGCTCGCCAACCTGTTCAGCCTATGGGGTGCTCATCGCACTTGGTCCGCCCGGCAACGCCTGCTCGACGGCGCCCATGCCCTGGCCCGTGAGGCCTTCGACAGCGTCCAACGCCAACTGCAGCGACTCAGCGCCCAGCTCAGCCAACTCAATCGACAATTGGCCACGGACGAACAGGAGATCAACGAAGCCATACGCCACGCCACCCTGCAAATCGACAAGGCTCGTAGCGTTGCCCAGGCCGGCCAGGCCGAACACCTGCTGATTTGGCTCGCGCAAGGCCAGCTCGGCAGAGGCAGCGAGATCGAATTGCTCGAACCCTGGATCCTCGAAGGCTGGCGCCAGGCCAGGTCAAAAGTGTTCATCGAAGCGCTCAAGCTACATCGCACCTTCTTCCAGATCGAAGCCTCGCGCCTGGGCAATAACTTGGCCTTCATCACCAGCCTGCTGACCGGAAGCCGTTATCGTGGTGTGTCCCAAGCCGTGATGCGCTCGGCCTGGGCGTCGCTGTTCATGGTGGTACCGGTGCTCAGTAGCACCTTTGCCTCGTTCGCCCGCTCCTTCGGTAGCCTCGGTTGCGGCGAGATCGGCTGGTTGCTGGTGGACGAAGCTGGCCAGGCCACCCCGCAGGCTGCGGTGGGCGCGCTATGGCGCGCGCGCCGTGCCGTACTGGTCGGTGATCCGCTGCAATTGGAGCCCATCGTCACCGTCTCCGACGCCGTGCTTGAACACATGCGCACCCGCTACCAGGTCGACGCCCACTGGCTGCCCAACCGCCAGTCCGCCCAGACGCTTGCCGACCACGCCACACCCTGGGGTCGCATGGCCGGCCCCCAAGGCCAAAAATGCTGGGTCGGCCTGCCGTTGGTGGTGCACCGGCGCTGCGACAAACCGATGTTCGACCTGGCCAACCGCATCGCCTACGACGGCGCAATGGTCTATGGCACCATTGCCCCGCCCCCAGCCAAGGAAACCCCAGCCCGCCTATCCACAGGTTGGGTGCACGCAAGCGGTCGCTCTTCCGGCAACTGGGTCGACAACGAAGGGCACGCCCTCGAACGCCTGCTGGCGTTGCTTGATGCCGACGGCGTGCCGCCCGACAGTATCGCCGTCATCACCCCCTTTCAGGACGTGCGCAACCAGCTCAAAGACCGCCTCCACGGGAAGATCGTACGTGGCACCATCCACACCATGCAGGGCAAGGAAGCCGCAGTCATCATCCTCGTCCTGGGCGGTAACAGCGAAAACGCCGGCGCTCGCAATTGGGCAGTGTCTCAACCCAACCTCCTCAATGTCGCCGCCACTCGGGCCAAGCGCCGGCTGTATGTGATCGGCGATCGCAATGACTGGAGGCAGCGTAATCTCTTCTGCAACGTCATGGACCTGCTACCCGCCCATCCCCAGATGACTGCCGATACACCCGCATGACAAAAGGCCGCCTCCAGTATTCCAGGCGGCCTGACGGTTCAAGAAGCCGTTGGGTTCTACATCCAAGGAATACTGCATGCTAGCCGCCGATTCAATGGCCTGAAGCGGTACAGCAACCGGCCGATGGCGCGGATATCGTGCTTGGTGCACTCGGTCAAAGTGCCATGGGCAACTAACCTCATCCCGTCATACCAACGCCTCTTTGTAATTGTTCGGCAGTGACGTTTGCCCCGCTGCAGGTGGTGCAAACGCCGCCATTGCTCCGACCAGTTGGTCTACCTGATTGTCCAGCAGGACTTTGCCATCGGCGGTTCGGAACTGTTCGACGTGCTGAGCCTTTTGCGTACCAGCCTGGTCCGAGGATGACCATTTGGAAATCGTCACCTTGTCTGCCGTGCCGATGATACTGACCTCTAGATCCATGCCGTTTTTACGAAACCACAGCTGATCAGCGGAGATTCCGCTACCGAATTGCAGCACATCGGTATTCGTTGCAGAGTCGAAATCATCAATGACGCCCTGGCTTGCGTTGCGATCAAATTGGTAAAGGTCGTTGCCCGCGCCGCCGCGCAGCCAGTCATTGCCCATCCCGCCATCCAGGCGGTTATTGCCCCCGTTGCCCGTCAGCTGATTATTCGCGGCGTTACCGGTGGCGTTGAGTTTGATCCAGTCGGCGCGCATGAATGGGCATGATCCGTATGCTTATCTCAAAGATGTGCTGACGCGGTTGCCGACACAGCGGGCCAGTGAGATCAGGCAACTGCCACCGCATCAGTGGATGCCGGCCTGACTTACGCAAGGTGAGAGGGGTGGACGCTTACGCCCAGCGGACGGGTTTCGAAGAAACAGCGACCGGATGCTAGCTCCGGTCGCTGTCGTGAAGGGTTACGCTATGCAGGCATTAAGCGCTTTTGTATTTTTAATATTGGTCGGAGCGAACCCATTCCCCCAGGCCTACGTTCCTCCAGCCGGGTGCGACTGCACTGGATAGTGCCCCTGAACCCGTCCGTGATGTATCGATGGTTCCTATGTCGGAAAACGAAACCGTGTTGCGCTGACCTTCATAGACAGTGCTTCTCAGCACGAACGTCCCGTTCTTCTCATCGATGCTTTCCAGTATGCCTTGTACGGCCAGTGGATTCCCGCTTCCGGTGGTTGTCACGCGCCAGACGAGCAGATACCGGTCGAGTGATTGTTTGAGTTGGGCCGCCACTTGAACACGGGTGACATACTCATTGACATAAGCATCACACGCTTGCTTCACAGGGCTGGTGATATTTCTGATCTGCCGCTTCCTGTCATAGTATTCCTCATAAGGGTCTGCACTAGGCCCTTCGGAGGAATAGATGACGTCTTGGCTTGCGAGGTGATGCTCGATGTCGGCGGAGGCCATTTCGGCGGCGGCAGCATCGGCAATGGCGTCGATGCCGTTCTTGCCGGGTGCAGCCTTGGCTGCGTCATCGGTTACGGATTTGATGGCCTCGTTGATGAGGTTGTTGTCCGCATCCAGGGCCTCTTCGTAGGCGGTACAGGCTGCCTCGTAGGCGATGTAGGCAGCTTCAAGAGTTTTGTTATCTGCGCTCGCTTGAGCGGCCTCGAGTACCTTGAGGGCTTTGTCGTAGGCGACGATCGGCGCCCCCTGGTCGAGGGCGACAGTAAACACCCCCCAGACCAGTGCATACACCTGGGCATCCCGCAGCGCCCGCACCGCATCAGGGTCAGTAGCAGCGTCCTTTTTTTCTGTGATGATAGCGAGGCGATTTTTTACCGCGTCGCAGGTTTTGCAGTCGCGAATACTTGAGAGCAACGCGTCCAGTTCTGTAGCCATAAAACGGACTCCTTGTCCGATCAAATTGGAAAAGCGCTGACACTTCTGTTTGCCAGCCTGTCCATGTATAGGCCACCTTTTGAGAGGCGGCCACTGCCAGTTTGTTTTTTCTTACAACGACTTACAGATGATTGGCCGGTAGATGGATCCGAGAGTGGACTTCGAAAACGACACAGCGAACAGCCTGGGTTCTGCCCACCGTCCGCGCGGCACGGGGGATCTACGAGGTAGATTTTCTTCTCCCAGACAAACGCTGAACATGAGCAAGATGTGTTTCGCAGACGCTTACAAGCTCGTCGCACGGGGTGATGATGGTGTGGGTGCGCTGGAAAAACCTGCGCGATGATTGGCAAACAACTGAGCTTGTCGGCCATCGCTGAGGGGGTTGAAACACGAGCACAACGTGACATGCTGGCTGCTATGGGTTGCCATAACTATCAGGGATATCTATTTGGTCACCCCATGGACATAGATGCATTAGAGGATTACATCGAAGGTAAAATTGATCTAGTTCGTCTAGGTCGTTCGGTGGATCGGAACAAGTGAGTCATCCATCGTCTTGTCGAGCGAGTTGTTCAAGGCATGAATCTGCCGCATAAAGCCAAGAAAAATCAACTGATACAATCCTGTAGTGACACACTTGTTTGTCACTACAGGTGGGGAATTGCACTCCTCTTGACCAAGCACTAACGGCGATATTGCGCGAGTTCTGATTGCCTGAACGCTTACCTTTCGCAGGCAACTTTGGCAGGTCACTACACCAAAGCTGATTCCTTCAGAAATTTTCCGTGCCGCCGATAACCAAAAGAGTTGGACTACACTTCCGGAGTTTCAATGCTTGTAAGCAGTTATAACAGCCTATATGTCCTGCTATCCCTGATTGTCGCGATCTTGGCTTCCTATACTGCGCTGAACATGGCTGGTCGTGTCACGCGCACCCAAGGAAAAGCCTCGGCACTTTGGCTGGCGGGCGGTTCATTCGCCATGGGCACCGGCATCTGGTCAATGCACTTCATCGGTATGCTGGCCTTCCAACTGCCCATCGAATTGGGCTATGACTTGCCCCGCACTGGCCTATCGCTGGTGATCGCCATCGCCTCCTCGGCCTTCGCCCTTTGGCTGGTATGCCAAAAGGAAATGCCGCTGTCTTGGCTGCTGGTGGGCGCGGTGTTGATGGGTATCGGCATTGCAGCCATGCACTATACCGGCATGGCGGCGCTGCTGATGAATCCCGTGGTGGAATACGTTCCGTCGCTGTTTGTACTGTCGGTGCTGATCGCCATCCTCGCCTCTGGAGCGGCGCTATGGATAGCCTTCCGCCTGCGTGGAGAAGGCAAGTACATCAATCGCGCGCGCCTCTGCTCCTCCCTGGTGATGGGTTGCGCCATTGTCGGAATGCACTACACAGGCATGTCAGCAGCAAATTTCCCGCTGGGCAGTGTATGCGGTGCGGTCAACACAGGTATCGATAGTAAATGGCTGGTGGTGCTGGTGATCCTGGTCACCTTGGCCGTCTGCGCAATTGCCCTGATTATCTCGATGCTCGACGTCCGTACCAGCCTACTGGCCAACTCCCTTGATCGCGCCAACAGTGAGCTAGTGCAACTGGCCCTGCACGACAATCTGACACGTCTGCCCAATCGCATCCTACTCAACGACCGCCTTGAGCAGGCGATTCAGAAAGCCGGCCGGCAAAAGAGCCAGTTTGCCGTGCTGTTCATGGACTTGGACGGATTCAAATTGGTGAACGATACCTACGGCCATCACACCGGCGACCAGTTGCTGGTGGAAGTGGCTACGCGTATCAATAATGCCAAGCGCGGCGAAGATACAGGGGCGCGCTTAGGGGGCGACGAGTTCGTACTGCTGATTGACCTCGCCGAGCCGGAAGACGCTGCGGCTCTCGCCCAACGCCTGGTGGAAGATATCAAGGCCCCATTCGTCTTGGGGCGGCAGACAGTACATGTTTCCACAAGCATTGGTATTGCCATTTTTCCAGTCGATGGTCATACCGACCATGAGCTTATGGTCAACGCTGATGCGGCCATGTATCACGCCAAAGAACAAGGTCGAAACGGCTACTGTTTCTTCGAAAGAACCATGAATATCAATGCCCACCAGCAACTGCAGTTGCAGCAGGATCTACGCAAGGCCCTCGACCAGAATGAGTTCATCCTGCACTACCAGCCGAAAATGATTGCTCCCGACGGCCCTATGACGGGTGTTGAGGCCCTGTTGCGATGGAACAGTCCAAACTGGGGCCTAGTGCCGCCGGATCGCTTTCTGCCCCTAGCCGAACGAACTGGGCTGATAGTGCCAATCGGGAACTGGGTAATAAATGAAGCCTGTCGGCAGATGGCCGAATGGCACGCCCTAGGTAAAGGAGAATGGAGTATTGCGGTCAATCTATCGACGGTACAATTGGCCAATGCAGGACTGGTTGACATCGTGCGTACAGCACTGCAAAGCAACGGTCTGCCACCTCGCTTTCTGACCCTGGAGGTAACCGAGTCTACTGCCATGCGCGACGCGGAAGCCGCGCTGATCGTCCTCGATCAGTTGTCAGCGCTGGGAGTCAGTATTTCCATTGACGACTTCGGTACCGGATATTCCAGCCTGCTTTACCTCAAGCGCCTGCCAGCCAATGAGCTGAAGATCGACCGAGGTTTCATCACCGAGCTGGCTAAAAACAACGACGACGCGGCCATCGTTTCGGCGATAGTAGCGCTTGGCAAAACGCTGGGTCTGAGGATCGTCGCCGAGGGTGTGGAAACCTCTGAACAACAAGAGATGCTTACAGAGCTGGGGTGCGACATCTTGCAGGGTTATCTACTGGGCAAACCGATGAGCGCACAGGGGATGCTGGAAAGCTTTAACACCTCCAGTAATCCTGCAGCGGCCACAGGCCCAGCACTAGCAGTGCACCGGTACGATTGATGTTCAAGATCATCACCCAACCAGCCTCCTCCGCTCCTAATACTGGTCTAACCTTTCTTTCAGATTCATCGCGTGGTTCTGTTCGATAGAGGGTCAAGTCATCACGAAGGTGACTGTTCGCAACTTATTGATCGAGGTGCAGTACTGCTTGGCTCCAATCCTGGCGGCCTTGACCTGTCTTAGCGATAACGGGCTGTTTGACTTCGACCGAGCCCTGGCATTGCGGCTGGGAGAGTCAGCAAGAGGCATCTGACTGGCGTTGCCCCATCCTTCTACTTGGAGCTCTAGGCGTTATGATCACCGCCGATACCGTATTCTTAGTCGTCGACGACGCAGACACCATGCGCAGGGTCAACAGTAGCCAACTAGAGCGCTTGGGTGCACGACACATACTAACCGCCGACAATGGTAAAGAGGCATTCGCGCTACTAAGGACGCGTAAGGTCAACGTCATTCTTTCCGACTGGAACATGCCAGTCATGGATGGCCTCACCCTGTTGCGCAAGGTACGCAGTGACCCCAAGTTGGCCATGCTGCCTTTCATCATGATTACCGCAGAGAGCTCCCGCGCCCAAATCACCGAGGCCATCGCTGCCGGGGTCAGCAACATTCTTATCAAGCCCTTTACCGCCAACGACCTTTCGCAGCGCATAACGCGTGCTATGAACCATCGTCCTCGGTTGCATTCGCCACCAGTGATTGCTGAACCAACTCAAGAGTCAAAGGAGGAATACCGTCCGACATTGCTGGTTGTCGATGACGTACCGGACAACCTAGCGCTGATTGCCGGGTTGTTTCAGGACGAGTACCGCATACTGGCGGCGCGCGACGGACGCCGCGCGTTGGCCCTCTGTACTTCCGAGACCCCGCCAGATCTTCTTCTGCTGGATGTAATGATGCCGAACATGGATGGTTTCGAGCTGGCCCAGCACCTGCGCAGCCATCCCAGCGCTAGCCGCATCCCGATCATCTTTATCACCGCCATGAGCGATCCGGCAGCCCAGCTGCGCGGGTTGGAGCTGGGCGCAGTGGATTTTGTCAGTAAGCCGGTGGATCCCAAGTCGCTACACCTTCGGGTAAGCAATCTGTTGCGCCTGGTCGAACAGCGCAACGCGCTGCAGCAGGAATACGACACCATGCTGGAGCTGGAACGCTTGCGTGAGGAAGCCAGCAGTATTTCACGTCATGATCTGAAGGCGCCGCTGTGCAATATCCTCGGCTTGGCCCGCAGCCTGCTCGAAGGCGGCAATCTGCTGCCACGCCAGATGCAAATGTTGCATAGCCTGGAAACCGACAGCCAGAACCTGCTAGGAATGATCGACATGGCTGGCGACATCTACAAAATCGAAACCGGTAATTTCGAACTTAAGCCGGTCGCGGTCGAACTGCTGCCCCTGGTACGGCGCCTATGCGAATCGGCCAGGCTGACCTATCAGGCAAAAAAACTGACCATCGAGGTAGTGGCGGAACACACCAACGAATCAACACCGGTGCTAGCCAGTGGAGACGAATTGCTGTGCTTTTCTCTACTGAACAACTTGCTGAAGAATGCCTGCGAGGCGGCTCCTGAGAAAAGTCGCGTTCGACTGACATTGATACCTGCCGAACATATCGAATTGGTAATGGAGAACCAGCCAGCGGTACCCGTAGCATTTCGGTCACGGTTCTTCGAAAAATACGCAAGCGATGGCAAATCTGGCGGTACGGGGCTTGGTACCTACTCAGCGAAACTACTCGCTGAAGCCCAGCAAGGAAGCTTGGAGCTGGAGATCGATGACGAGGCGAATCTGACACGCTTACGGTTGCAGCTGCCGCCTAGGAACTGAAGTTCTATACCTCGGCTGAACAGATCTAGGCCTTGGTAGTACATCATGCTTGGTTTGATCGCCGCGTACTGTTCAGTACTTATGGTGGGGCCGTTGAACGCTGATAATTCCTAACTCGTGGAAGCTGTTCCCAATCTCGAGGATCAGTCCGCTCTGCGGAAATCCACTGAACGAAGACTCGTCCAATACTATTCGAAAGCGACCAATGCGAAGAGGTCGAACCTCACGCCGGCGTGTGCTTGTGCTTTCGAGGCGCATCAGCAGCAGGGTAAGTGCGGAAACAATACAGACGATCGCCACACAGCCACTGACATTGGGAAATCCCAGGCACAAAAAAGCCACTCATCCGAGTGGCTTTTTTGTGAATCTTGGAGCGGAAAACGAGACTCGTATCGGGTGTCCTACTCGTTGAAATCTAAGGATTTTACTTTCTTTCCGGAGCAGGAAAAGACTTGATTCCGGACTTGTTTTGGAGGGGTATCAAGGACCAGAGGTATGATTCCCAGCTCTGCCATTGGGTCTACGCGAACATCCGTAAGTTGCCCAAAAAATCCAAATCAGAAGTAATAGCCGATATTCATATACAGCTGGTTTTCCCACTGATCACTACCACCAGCCCCCAGACTCTGGGTGAGGCTGCTGCCACCGATGACCGGATCATTCTTGCCGTACAACCACTCCGTGGCGATCCACAGTTTGCTGAGGGAGAACGAGGTGCCGAAAATCATCCGTTGCGAGGTCTTGAAGTCGTCTGCGGATTTATCGAAGGCGCTGTAGTTGGCGTACAGCTGCACACCGCTGATCTGATCGAACAGGTACTTGCCACCAACGTCGTAGCTCACATCCGCCACGTACAAGTTGCCGCGACTGGCGACGTTGTAAGTGGCGTCGTAACCGCCGAAAGTCACCAGTTCATCAGTGCCGGGGTTGCGCGGGGACATCTGCTGTCGCGCAGCTTGCAGTTGCACGCCCCATGGCCCGTTTTTACCGATGTAGTGCACCGCCACGGCATTGCGCCGGCCGTCGTTGTTGGTGTCGCGGTTCTCCAGGGACGAGGTCAGGCCAGAAATCCCGACTTCGGACTTCCACGGCCCCAAGTCCATCGCCTTGGCCACCCGCAGTACCACGGTGTTGCGTTCCTGGTTGTTGCTGCCGTCGATGACATAGCTGTCCGCTTCGGAGACAACGCTGGAGTAGGTTTCGCCCTTGCTGGTGCCTTTGCCCTGCGAGGCAGGGCGAACGTAGTAACCGGCCTGGATATTCCAGTCACCGCTTTGCTGGATGTACTTGGCGCCAAGTTCTTCCAGGTCTTCCAGTCCCACGACGTTGCCCAGGGTTTGATAGAACGTGCTGCCAAAATACGGCTGCAAACCGAACGGCACCTGGTTCAGACCGACCTGGATTTGTTGGTCAGGGTTGAACTTGTAGCCGATCCAGGCGAACTCGGCGAACTGGACGTCACCTACGTTTTCTGTGTACTGATAAGGGTAGGCTCGTCCGTAGAAACGGTACTTGGCCTCGCCGATCCAAGTATCAGAGTTGTACTTGGCGGAGAGGATCACGGTATCGAAGTTGAACTTCTGGATGTCGCGATCCGGGTCATAGTCCCAACGCGCCCGGACCGCGCCACCAAGATTGAGATTGTCAGTGACCTGTATCGCCATCGCAGGCGTGGACAGCGCGTACGACAGCGCCAGCGGGATCAATGAGCGCAAGGCCCGGGTGGTATTCAAGTTCATGGTCGCTCCGTCTTTAAGTTTTATTTTTGGCAACAACCATCCCGGCCACGGCAAAGCGCGGTCTGGATGAAATAGGTATGGCCCGCCGAGACTGAGGCTGGAACAGCGTCCAGGTGCTAGCGGGCTAAACGGTGTTTGAGAAGCCGCTGTCGTTTAAACTTCGGCGTCAGTTGCGTTGAAGTTCTTCAACCACAGCGGCACAAGCACGGAAGGTGTCCAACGTCCACTCTGGATTGATAAAGTCCGGCCAACTGGAAAGCTTTACGATCGCCACTTCAGCAGCCGGATCCCAATAGATACTCTGACCAAATACTCCGCGCGCCGAGTAGGTGCCCTGCTCACTGTCCAATACCCAGCACTGATTGCTGTAAGCCGCAGTCGGAAAGCTCTTGGTGTAGTAGCCGTAGAGGACTTCGAAAGCGGGTGTGGAACCACGTCCGCATGCACGCACAAACGTCTCTGGGACGATCTGCTGGCAATTGAAATGTCCACCCTGCAAATACATCTGGGCAAAACGCCCGAGATCACGCAGCGTGGCGCTCATCCCGCCATCGGCCAATGCAGTTCCAACACAATCGAGGGTGATATTCGCGTCTTGCTCTGCCCCCAGTCTTGACCAGATCTCTCGACTCAACAAAACGGGGAGCCGCTCGCCGCACGCCCGCTCACAAACCCAGGCCAACACGTCGGTATCCACCGAGCGATACTCAAAGAACTGACCATGCTCACGGTCTTTACTCAGCGACTTCAACAAACCATAAATGCTGTCAGGAGACTCTCGCTCTCCCCGTTCACGCCAACCCGAGGCGATATCCAACTGGATGAATTCAGCATCCGGATCGGTGTAGTCCTCCCTGAACCTCACGCCCGTGCGCATATCCAGCAGATCCTGTACCCGGGCATCGCCATAGCCGCTTGCCGAAAGCTCGGGCACATAGTGGCTGACGTGCGCTTGGGGATCGATTCTGCCCTGGCCTATCAACCTGCCGACCAGGCTGCCGACGATGGTCTTGGATACCGATTGCAACAGATGCAACGTGTGCGGCTGCATACCATTGAAATACTGCTCGGAAACCACCTTGCCCTGATGAAGCACCAAGAAACCATCGGTGTAGCTATCGGTCAGGAAGGTCGCCAGATCGGTTTGCCCGCCGTCGACCCGCTGGAAATGTACGTCGTCCAGTGAACGCTCGTTGCGCTTGAGTTCGCTGACCGGCCCGGGACCACGATGAATAGCAGCCACCGGAAACAGCTGGCTCATGTGCTGGAACGACCAGCGGTTATAGGGCGGACTGTCCCAGTTGTGCTGACGAACTTGCTTTTCCCGGGGCGGCGGATAGCCCTGCATCAGCCTTAAATCCTGATAACCAATGCCAGGAGCGGTCATGTCATTTTTATTGTACATAGGGGTTCAGCTCTCATCGTTCAGAGGGTGGTGGCAAGAAAAACGGTGGCCATGATCCTGGGTCTCGGCTGGCACCTCTCGGCGACAACGCTCACTGACCCTCGGGCAACGGGGCGCGAAGTGGCACCCGGTAGGCCGATTCAAGGGGCTGGGGATCTCGCCGCTCAGGACTTGCAACTGGTCACGGCGTTCCGGGTCGATGGAGGGCACTGAATTGAGCAGCGCACGGGTGTAGGGATGACGCGGTCGACCGAACACCTGCCCCACAGGCCCGGCCTCGACGATGCGCCCCAAGTACATCACCAGCACCTGCTGCGCCAGATATTCGACCGTCGCAAGATCGTGGCTGATGAACAGGTAGCTCAGGCCATTATCGGTCTGCAGCGTCTTGAGCAATTGCAGCACTTGGGCCTGGACCGACACGTCGAGCGCCGCCGTAGGCTCATCGAGGATCAACAGTTTTGATTCCAGCGCGAGGGCCCGGGCGATAGCGATACGCTGCAACTGGCCACCGGAGAATTCATGGGGATAGCGCTCCATGTGTTCCTCGCCCATCCCCACATTTCCCAACAGCGAGAGAATGCGCGCGCGCAAGGCACTACCGCGCAAACCAAAGGCAACCTTCAGCGGCTCGGCAACAATTGCCTTGATTGTCATTTTCGGATTCAGCGAGGCGTAGGGATTCTGGAACACCATGCTCAAGCTCCTGCCCCGCGCCCTGGCATCAGTAGGCAGCGGGTGACCTTCGACCAGAATTTGCCCACTGTCGGCTGGCAGCAGACCGAGCAAGGTCGCGGCCACCGTACTTTTTCCACAACCGGATTCCCCCACCAGCGCGACCGTCTCACCGACCTGCACCTCCAGGCTGATGTGGTCGATGGCGGTCACCAGGCCGTCGCGGCTGGCGTAGGTCTTGTGCAACTGAGTGACGCTCAGCAGCGCGGGCTGTTTGTTGTTATTCATAGCCGTTTACCTTTCAAAGAAGCCTCACACCTTGACCAACGTGTTGTGACAAGCCACCCAGTGTTCCTCGCCGATTTCCACCCTCGGCGCAGCCTGGACGCATCGCCCGGTGGCGCGCTCACAACGCGGGTTGAAGGCACAGCCAGGCGGGGGATCCGCCATGTTCGGCACCTGCCCCGGGATGAAGCCCAGGGGCTGAGCCCCCTGCCCCAGCTTTGGCACGGTGCCCATCAATTTCAGGGTGTAAGGGTGCGCAGGTCGCTGGAACACCTGGCCCACCGGACCGCTCTCCACCACTTCGCCGGCATACATCACCGCCACCCGATCACAGAGCGAAGCCACCACCCCAAGGTTGTGGGTGATAAACAGAATCGCCAGGTCCTGCTCCTTCGCCAGCTTGCGCAGCAAGGCGATGATCTGCGCCTGCACCGTGACGTCCAGCGCGGTGGTCGGCTCATCGGCGATCAGCAGTTTCGGTCGACAGGCCAACGCCATGGCAATCACCACCCGCTGCAACTGGCCGCCAGACATCTGGTGCGGATACTTGGCTAGCGCCAGAGAAGGATCAGGCATGCTCACCGCCTCCAGCGAGCTCAGCGCCTCGGCGCGGATTTGCGTCTTGCTCAGTTGCCGATGGCAACCGATGACATCGAACATCTGCCGTCCGACCGTGAAGAACGGGTTGAGCGCCTTCATCGGATTCTGAAAGATCATCGCCGCCCCTCCGCCGCGCAAATCCGCTAGCTGCGATACCGACGCACCGTTGACCTGCTGTCCGGCGACCTTGACACTGCCGCCCAGCCGAGCGGCCTCAGGCATCAATCCAAGGCAGGACATGGCCGTCATGGACTTGCCCGAGCCCGACTCCCCCACCAATCCAAGGATCTCGCCGCGCCTGACCTTGAGGTCGATGCCGCGTACGGCCTTTACGGTCTTGAACAAACCAGGGAAGGACACCGTCAGCCCTTCCACTTCCAGCACCAACTCTTGAGCGGCGTCGTTATTCGAAGCAGCGAGATGTTCGGGAGTAGACGGTTGCAAGGATTCGTTGATCATCAGCGCGTCCCCTTCTTTGGATCGAGCACATCGCGCAGCCCGTCACCCACCAGGTTGACGGCCAGTACCAGGACAAAAATCGCGACGCCGGGGAACAGCACCGTCCAGGGATTTTCGAGCAATTGCGAGCGCGACGCCGCGGCCATCAACCCCCATTCGACCATGGGCGGCTTGGCCCCCAGCCCGATAAAGCTCAGCGAGGCAGCGGCGAGAATGGTGTAACCAAAGTCCATGGAGCCCTGCACGATCACAGGCGTGGTGGCATTGGGCAGGACATGGCGAAGCAAGATACGGAAATGACTGACACCCATGGAGCGAGCGGCATGGATATAGGTTTCTGAACGAACCCGTACTACCGCACCACGCATGATCCTCGCGTACCAAGGGAACCAGGAGACCGCGAGCGCTAACATGGCGTTGGCCAATCCCGACCCCAGCGCAGCAGTGATAGCGATCGGTAACAACAGCGGCGGAAAAGCCAGGAATACGTCCGAGACACGCATCAGCAGCGTATCAATTCGACCACCGAAGTAACCGGAAACAAGCCCAATCGGAATCCCGATCAGCATCGCGATCAGCGTCACGCTCACTCCGATGATCAGCGAGGTGCGTGCGCCATAAAGCACCCGAGAAAGGATGTCGCGACCAAACTCGTCGGTGCCCATCCAATGTACCCAGTTGGGTGCCATTAATTTCTGGGAAAAGACAATCTTGTTGGGTTCATAAGGCGCAAGCCAGGGGGCGAAGATGGCCGCCAGGATGATCAGCAGCAATAACAGCGCGCCAAATACAAACAACTTGTTATCGCAGGCAAACGCCAGGGCCTTGATGCGCCATGATGGGGCTCGCGAGGGCATGGACAGGGATACGTCTTGGATACTCATTGGACTCGCAGCCTCGGATCAACAAGGTGATACAAGAGATCAACAATCAGGTTGATCGACAGATACGTCGTGGCCAGCACCAGGGTGGCCCCCATCACAGCGGGGAAATCATTCTGGGCAATCGAAAACACCACGAAACCGCCCAGGCCGGGCCAATCGAAAACGAACTCGACAACGACTGCACCGCCGAGCAAGTAACCGAAGGTCAGGCCCACCACTGTCAGCAGCGGAATCATTGTCGCCTTCAAGGCATAGGCGTAATGGATACGCCACTTGGGTACGCCGTAAGAAACCGCCGTACGGATGTACTCCTCGGAGAGCACCTCCACCATCATGTTGCGGGTGATCCGGGTGACAGTGGCCAAGGTCACGACCACCAGGGTGAGCACGGGCAGCGTCAGGTGTTTGATGGCGCTCCACAGTGCTACGAAATTACCGGCCAGCAGCGTGTCGATCAGGTAAAAACCGGTCACGCGCTCAAAGGGGCTATCGAGAAGAATGGAAGCATCGATACGTCCTTGCAGGGGCAACCAATTGAGCTTGCCGTAGAACAGCAACTGCAACCCCATGGCCAAGATGAAAACGGGAAATGCCGTCCCGGCGATGGACCCCGCTCGTGCCACGTTGTCGACCACTGAGTTCTGCCGGGCCGCCGAGATGACGCCGATTGGCACCCCGAGCAGCACCACCCAGAACATCGCCAGGAATGTCAGTTCAAACGTCGCGCCTACCCGCCTGATGACCTCCTCCGCCACCGGCCGCCCGGTGCGCAAACTGGTGCCAAAATCACCCTGGAGAAGATCGCCGATGTAATTGAAGTATTGGATCGGCAGAGGTTTATCCAACCCCAGTTTTTCCCGCGCGACGGCAATCTGCTCCGCCGTGGGGTGGTTTCCCAGCATCATCTCTACCGGGGATCCGGGAAGAGCTCGGCTCAGAACGAAGGTGATGGTCAACACGCCCAGAAGAATGAAGAACATCACTACCAATCGCTGGGCTATATACTTCGCCATTTATACTACCTTTTGTGGCTAATAAACTTGGCCCTGACTTCTTACGCCCAGCACAAAGCCCTCAAAAGAAAATTAGCTCTTGAGGAGTAACCGGGCGAATCAACCGACTGTCGGTTTACAAGGTAAATCAGGCCTACACCTACAACTTCATCGCAAACAACTCGGCATTCAGCGATTCAAGTTGTAATAGAGAATTGCCTCATAAGCAGGGTTCAGGCTCTTTTCCATACCCTTGATGTCTTTGCGGGAGACACGTATCTGCTGCACGTCGGCGTACCAGATCGCAGGAGCGTCCTTAGCCAGGAGCTGCTGGGCCTGAACGTACTTTTCAGAGGATTTTGTCCTATCACTGCCTTCCAGCGCCGCCGCCTCTTCGATCAACTGATCAAAAATTGGGTTGCTGTAATGAGACAGATTGAACAGCGTTGCCTTCTCGGTATGGAACTCACTGAAAAGCCAATCGCTGGGTGTCGGATACGTTGGCCACCAAGCCATGGATTGCAGGTTGGGAGCGGTGTCCAACTTCTTCGCCTTATCCCAGATCACCCCCCACTCACCGGGGCGTAACTCCACTTCCAAACCAACTTGGGAGGCGGTCGCCTGGAAGAGTTCAGCAGCGTTTGCATAGACACCACTGATGTACTGCATCGAGACCTTCCAGTCCTGCTTAGGTACGCCGGAGGCTTCCAATAATTGTCGGGCTTTATCCAGATCGTAAGAAGCCATAGGCACGCTGGCATGCCCCCAGATACTGCTGGGCAAAGGTCCCTTGGACACACTGCCGTAGCCGTGCAAAATATCGTTGGTGACACCTTCATAGTCCCAGAGATATTGCAGCGCCTGACGAAATGCCACGTTATCCGTAGGGTACTTCTGGGTATTGATCAAGAACTGGAAGTTCTTCCACGAAGGCGCGGTGCTCACCTTGATGGCGGGGTTCTCTCCCAACACCTTGAGCTGATCAAGAGGGATATCCCAGGCGACACCGGCCTCGCCATTTTTGATCATCTGGGTACGTGTAGAGGCTTCCGATACGACTTTTACGATGACCCGATCGAATTGCCCTTCTTTCCAGCCTCCCCAGTAACCATCGAAACGTTCGAGTACCACTTGCTGGCCCTGTTCAACCTGGCCAAGCTTATAGGGGCCGGTGCCGATGGCGTTGGGAGCCATCATCCAGTCATGCCCTTTATCCACCGCCGCCGGGGCGATGATGTAAGCCGCATATTGACCTGCCGCGATCAGATTGGCCGGAGTGGGATTCTGGAACTTGAGCACTACCGTGTCGTCAGCGACGACCTCGACGGAATCCAGGGCTTTCCATACATACGCAGCGCCTTGTTTTAGCCCTTTGACGTAGTCGATGGATTTTTTGACCGCGGCGGCGTTGAAGGGCGAACCGTCATGAAATTTAACGCCGTGCCGCAGCTTGAAGGTCCAGGTCTTGCCGTTGTCGCTGCTTTCCCAGGACGTGGCGAGCCCAGGGGAAAACTCCTCGGCACTGCCCGGAGCGTTATAGACCAGAAGCGTCTCGTAGATATTGCCCAGCACCCGCACCTCTTCCGAAAACGCCGAGGCTGGATCCCAATCCTTGAAAGAGGCTCGATCAGCGACAACCAAGGTATTGTTTGCCGCACACACCAAGCCACTGGTCAACGGCGCAGACACGGAAAGCGCCATCAACCCTGCCATCAATGTTCTTTTGAAGTTCATCGGTGTTCCTCTTATTTTTATGATGGGCGCAGCGGGTCACTTGCACGAGCAGGCATTAATCCAGCTGGAATGAACGACGTAATTGGTCGTTCGTGAAACTGCCTGTTGAGCGGTGTGGCTCATTATTGATCTGCCGCACCGCCAGCTCAATTTCGCGAGCGCTAAGAAAAAAACGCCTGATGACGCTTGAAAGCGTCACCTGGCGTCTGTTTTTAAAGCGGGGTTAGAACAACGGAGGAACGAGGTTGAACTCACCCTCGGATGGGCGAATCAGCAGCCGCGCCCTCACCTCGCTGGGGATCTCAGGGGCATCAATCGGGAAGCAGCTGCAACTGGAAAGCGCGTTACGCAGATCGATCGATTCACCGAGGTACTCAAACACAATCTGCGCACCAAAAGGACGTCGAAAATTGTCGCCCGACACGCCGAGCACCAAGCCGTTGAGAAAGCGGAAACGACTGCGATAGGACGGGTAAAGCGCCGACCAGATATAGCCCCGAGACGATAGGTATTCGTGCTCGACGATGTAAATCAGATCGGATGAGGCAAAGCAGAACCCACGATATTTATTGATGCCGAAACTCTTCAGTTGGTCATCACCCAACCTCACTCGCTCGTAGGTTTTACTCAGGATCTTGTTGCCGGAACGGGTCAGGCGGGTAATCGACTTGATCACCTCCCCTGATCCGGAGGGCGACATCAAATAGACAAAGTAGTAACCCTGGTACTTCGACAGTTCCTGCGCGGAGCTTGGGAAAAAATCGGCTGGTACTGCGCTGTCCGGCTCTCGCACTGTGCGCTGTCTGTTGAGCAAAGCGCGGAACGACTCGTGCTCGGAGAATATTTCATCCTCATCCACCCCGAAAAAAGCGCATATCTTGCGAAGGGTGAACAGTGAGGGAGTCGCCTGCGCCCCCAAGTATTTGTTGAACTGCTGGCGGTTGATATCGAGGGAGCGGCACACCATCGCCACCGATTTATAGTACCCGCAGAGAAGGCGCAAGTTTTGACTGAAGTCTTGCGTCGACTGGGGTGAATTGGAACTCGCCATTTAAAAGTATTCCTAACGCTACCATGGACAACACGTTGGACTAACTGTCGCTTGGATCAGGGTTTCAGAAGCTTGGCATTCATTGCCAATCCGTGATTCACGCGAGCATTGAGCCCGACCATAGCGCCTGGGTGGGGGAATGTTCAACAAATACACACCCCGGCGTTTATAGAGTTGCAAAGATCTCAATGGTTGTAAGTACGCTCGTTGTGCTCGGTCAGATCCAACACCATCCATTAGCGCGCAAACCGGTCACCGCATTGATCACCTTGAGGACGACCCACTGATGACAAAGCAATAGACCGTCGTCAGCAACACGCCTTTGATTTGCGCCACGACCTGAGCCCCCATGGTCACGCCTTCGACCAAACCTCCCACCGACGGCACGCAGAACACCCCGCACAGCAAACAGGCCAAGCCTCGGGAACGTACGCCATGTCACCAAGGCGCCAGCTTCAGTCTCTCCGGCATCTTGCGTATCTGACCGTCTCCGTGACTTCGTGCAATCGGATCCCCATCCTCGTCGAAGGCCTGCACGGCCAGTTCCGCCGCTACCGGGTCCACGTCGACTCGGCAGAAATTGTCATCCTGGGTGAAGCCCCACGCCCTGTAGTGCATGATGCCCTGGGCCGGACTGATGGCAAAGCCATCCTGGGTATTCGCAGCGCGTGAATTGTGGACGTAGCCAGCGGGGTCGCCATCGGCGAAAGCAAACGGCCAATAAAATGCGGAGGAGACGATGGAATAAGCCTTGAGCGCCGCAGCGGGGGCCGAGAACTCCAGTTGCGCCACGCTGGAGCAATGGATGTCGCCGGAGAGGAAGATCACGTTCTGCACGTTCCCGTCCACCATTGTTTGCAGAATCCGCCGGCGTGTGTTGGGAAAGCACGGCCAGGAGTCATCCTTCTCCTTGTGTTCATCGCTGAGCAAGGTGTCCACCCCGTTTGGCAGGAAGACGCTGGAAGATACGATGAACTTCGGCACGTTGCCGCGGGTTTGCTGCATGTGCGCCAGCCACGCGCATACCCGATCCAACTGGCTCGGTTCGTTGGGATCAAGAGAGGGCCGACCCAGTAAGTGATTGTCGGCCAGCCCCGGCAGATCGGCGAGAAAGCGCTGGGTGCGGGTGTCCAGTACAAAGAACGGATAGCCGGCGCAAACGAAGTCGTAAAACAGGTTCAGGGTGCCCATGCGCTTGAGCGAGGCAGGCACCCCGTACGCCGGATCATTTACATAGCTGTCGGTGAAACGCGGCCCGTGACTCCACTGGTAACTCATGTAGGCACCAATGGCCAGGTTGAAGAGCATCCTTTTACCATTGCTCTGGTGCAGGCGATCCTGCGACCAGTTATCCTCGATTTCATGGTCATCCAGGATCATGTAGGTTGGCACGCGGCTCAACAGCTTACGCATGTTCCGGGACCCGAACGCAATGTGGTAGCGCTCCTGAAACTCCGCGTAGGTATCCGCCAGGCCGATTGGCACCAGGCGATTGAACATGTCCGCATAGATCTGATCCCCGGCCATGAGTGACAGGTTGACCGGCCTTGCCTCGTGCTGCTTGAGCATGGGGCGAAAGATGCGGTCGGCTTCCTTGCGCTTCCATAGCAAACCTGGATAACGGCACGAGCCCAGCAGAAAACTGAGTGGGGATGCGGCTTGTCCTGGCGCTGGCTGTGTGGTGAACGTAGCCTCGGCAAACGCTTCGCCCAAACCATTTTCGAGATTCAACTTGTCGGCCCATACGGACGCGTCTGGGAGCTTGGACGCAATCTCCTCGCTGGTTACATTGCTGTCATTGGGATACGCATCATCCTGATTCAGCGACGCCATGCGCACGGTGTAGGTGGTGGCGGGATTGAGCGTGTAAGGCTGCAGTTTTTTTTCCTCTGCCGCATCTTTCCAGAGGGACTTGTCTACGCCCAGATTCAACGTGCCGGTACGGTCGTATTCGCGGGGCAGGCGAAAATAGAAGATATCGCCCGGCTTTACCTTGCCGTTTTTTCCTACGACACCTAGCACGCCAATGGAGCGGACCTCTTCATCGAGTTCTTTTCGATCGAGGCAATCCGAGGCGGCAATCCACAGCCGGCACGAACGATAGGTAGTGTGTCCCACGATGGGACCGAGTGCGGGCGCGCGAAGCGTACTCATGTAGGGGCATCCTTCCAGGCTGGTTTATGCAACGGTTTCCGTCCACGTCCGAGCCAGCCATTGCGAAGCAAGTGCAGAGGGGCATCGAGGACCGAGTTCAGTTCCTGATTTCTTGTTTGAGATTGAAAAACACCTCCTTTGGGTGGTCTGGAGGAACAAAGTCCCTGCCTTACGCGGCAGCAAGCCGGGCCGGCCGTTCTGTTGCCGTAAGCAATCGCGTCGGGCGCGTAGCGCTGCATGATCACTGGAACATCGAGCAAGTGGTCATAATGCGCATGGCCAATCAGGAGGACTTTTACGTTCTTCACGTCCGGCAGGTAATCGGCGATACGCTGCTCATTCGCGCGAACAAAGATGGGGACGTTCGGATTGCTGAAGGACGGTGCGAGTAACAGGCCGTTGCCGTGCCAGTTGAGTAGCCAGCCGCCTACGCCGAGGTAGGTGATCTTCGGCTCGGTCAGATTGTGTTCGTTGGCGGTGGGCTCTTTACCACAGTCCTCCCGTGGAGAGCGATCTTCGGCGCAACCCACCAGGCCGGGAGTGAGGTCCTTGGCGCAGCCCGCCAGACACAGCAGCATCAGTGCAATGACCAGACGCATCGCCATCCTCCCTGACATCCCGAACATCAGTGCAGCCATTACACGCTAGTTTATTTTCCGCGGCACCGCTATATCGCGCTGGCTTCTAAAAAGAAATAACGCAATCGATTGAAATAGCGTTATTGCAGAACTCTGGAAAACGCCACAAAGGAGACTAAATTAGTTGACACCCACCAACAACTGAAACTAGACACCCAAATGACCTAGTGCTAACGTCAGCATTAACCGACCCATTCGGCGCCATAAAGACTTATAGTCTATGAGCGACTCTTGTTCGCGGCATAAAAATAACGAACAGTGTTACGCTCGTGTAACAGTCTATAATCTTGTTTTCATTTCAGAGGGGATCGCAAAACATGCCTATTGTGCTCCCTAAAACCGATCATCTCGCAGACTCGGTCAAGCGAGCCAAGCTTCTGTTGGCATTCGCTACACAAGCCGGAATTCCGATTGCCGACGCTGACTTGAAAGCAGTAATTGGCGCAGAGCAGGCGCTCGATAAGGGGGAATTGACGCTTGACCAAGAAGCGGCATTTTGGACGTCGCTGTCGAAGTTGGCCGTCGCCGTGCGGCCAGTGACCATCGCCAGCCTTCAAGACACGGGGCTGGTTACCGGAAGTTCATTGATCGGTCTGTTTACCAATCGGGCCAGCAAATATGTCGCGTGGGGGTCGATGGCCACCTTATTGATAATACTCTGCGCACAAATTCAGGCGGTACAGCTTTCCTCGCGCATTCAAGGCCTTGATGATCTGGTCGCGAAGAACAAGACCTCCATTGATACCGTGTTGAAACTCTGGGTGGAAAGTCAAAATGCGACACTGGTTATAAAATCACTGGACCCTACAAACAACGTTCCCGTTACAACTGAAGCCAAGGCAAAACAAATCGCCGCCTACTCTGTCTTTGTAGCAGCCTATGAGCAAAATCGCGCAATACAGTCGGAACGCGCTTCCGCCGCCAACTTGCTGAATTTCTCCAGGACATTCTGGATGGTTACATTCTTTGATGAGCCGCCCATTACAACAAGGTCTTCTCCCAAAGATATTGCCCCTCCTATGGAGTCTTCCGAGCGCCCCACATTGTCACTAGGCGAGTCTGTTGATGAATATCGTCCTCGCCAACAGGCCCAAAACCAATACGATATTCTCTATCGCCTGCTCCTGCCAGCGTTGTACGGCTTGCTGGGTAGCTGCGTGTTTGTGTTGCGCTCCGTCAGTTCACAACTGGAGACCTTCACGTTCACCTGGACACGGCGCCTGCTTGGGTCAGCGCGATTGGCCCTCGGACCGATCCTGGGCGTCGCGTCTCTGGTGTTGATCGCCCCTTCGAAGACGGACGCCTTGGGCAACTTACCTCAGATTGGGATCGCGCTGATTGCCGGGTACTCGGTAGACTTGGTATTGAATTTCATGGATAGGATCACCGCTGCTTTCGGGCATCCATCTTCAACACAATCGCCATCAGGCAAGCCTTAGGCTCTATACGCAAAAAGATATCGCAAACATCGCATGGAACAAGCCAGTTAAACCATGGCGGCATAGCTTTTCGCGAGTCTGTCGAAGCGCGTCATGATCCTGCGGTTCTCTTTCAGCCAGCCAAACATACGTTCGATGATATGGCGTTGTCGGTACTTGGGCCGATCAAACAGTCTTGACAGGTCGGGTTTGGGTTTGCGCTTCATCGAGCGCAGCGGGATGGCGAGTTGCGTTCGATACTGATCGCGATATCGACGCAGTGCTTCAATGCCGTAACCCTCGTCGGTAAGCAACCCATTGCAGCGTTTGCGTGGGCGGCAACGTTATCTTGAGGGAATGCTTACATTATCCAGCAGCTGGGCATTGCTGATATACATTTATCCCATTAGCAAAAACACATCCTGACTTTCAGAATTGGGCGATACAGTATATCGACACGACTGTCTCAGATGACGACCTGAACAGCATTACATTAAACCCCAATACATGCATTCATAATGCAGCGATGGAAAACATTGCAGGATTGTTCGGCAGAGTGCTACTAATACTTTGCTGGAGTCCGCACGAACGCGACGATAATTCTGGTAGGTTGCATGCCTATATCGGCCGCAATGCGTCACACGACAGAGATTCGCAGGCAATGGGGTCGACTACACATGAGTTAAAACATGAAAAATCAAGATAAAACCATTCGCAAGCTTGCCACGCAACGAGTTGCCAGTATATTTAACACCCCTATAGATACCTTTAATGAAAGTTCAGTATTTGGACGCGACCTCAAAGCCACTCGCCCTCCTGGTTTATTCAGAAAAAATGAATACGATGTAATCGAAGGTGACATACTGGACGTATGCACCAGAGAAAAATACAAATCGATAATTGCTGGAAAATTAACAATTTACACCGTCGGTGATTATTGCAACCATATGATTGAATGCTACAAAGCAAACCCGAAGGACGTAGTTAAAACTTTAAAAGCAGATTCCCTAGATCCTGACCTAGGTTGAGATTCGAGAGGGCACGATAGACGAGAAACGACTCACACCTCAGCACATAAATTTCAGACAAAAAAAAGCCACTCATCTGAGTGGCTTTTTTCTGAATCTTGGAGCGGGAAACGAGACTCGTATCTGGTGTCCGACTCGTTGAAATTTAAGGGGTTTCTTTTCTAGCCGGAGCAGGAAAAGACTTGATTCTGGACTTGTTTCTAGAGCACATCAAGCGGTCATGGTGCCAGTGTGAGGCATGCTTTCGCACCGCGGACCTGCCGCCGATGATCCGGGCTGCCCGCATCATCGACGATTGACTTTATTGTCCGTTTTTAACCCGACTCCAAACACGCGTGCGCAGCCGGTCGGTCTCCAGCGGCATCGCTTCCAGCACAAAGAGTTTCTTCATCACGCTTTCAGGCGGGTACACCATCGGGTCGTTGAGAATGGCCTTGTCGACCATGCCTTCAGCGGCAGCATTGCCGTTGGCATAGTGCACGTGGTTGCTGATGTCAGCCATGACGTTGGGGTCCAGCAGGTAATTCAGAAACGCGTAACCGGCAGCTTCATTCGGAGCATCGGCAGGCATGGCGACCATGTCGAACCACATGGGTGAGCCTTCCTTGGGGATGGCGTAGGCAATCTGTTGGCCATTGCCGGCCTCATTGGCTCTGGCGGCCGCCTGCATCACGTCGCCAGAGAACCCGACGACCAGACACACGTCTCCCGTTGCAAGATCGCTGGTGTACTTGGAGTTGTGGAAGTAATTCACATAGGGCCGCACTTTGAGTAGCAGCGCCTGGGCCTTCTCGTAGTCGGCCTTGTCCTTGCTGTGATGCCCAAGCCCCAGGTAGTTCAAGGCGATGGGAAGGATCTCGGGGCCGTTGTCGAGCATGGCTACGCCGCATCGGGCGAGTTTTTTCATGTTCTCCGGCTTGAAGATGATGTCCCATGAGTCTATCGGTACATCGCCCAGGACTGCCTTGACCTTGGCGACGTTGTAGCCGATGCCGGTGCTGCCCCACAGGTACGGGAAACCGTATCGGTTGCCCGGATCGTTGGCCTCCAGAACTTTCATCAGCGTCGGGTTGAGGTTCTGCCAGTTCGGCAGTTTGCTACGGTCCAGCGGTTTCAGCGCACCGGCCTTGATCTGCCGGGCCATGAAGTGGTTGGAGGGAAACACCACGTCATACCCGGAACGGCCGGCCATCAGTTTGGCGTCGAGGACCTCGTTGCTGTCGTACACGTCATACTGAGTCGGGTGCCCGGTATGGCTGGTAAAGTTTTGCAGGGTATCTGGGGCAATGTAACTGCTCCAGTTGTAGATCCTGACGGTGTCTGCCGCCTGAGCGGTGGACGCGATCAACAGTAGCGGAACGATCGATTTCAACATACGAGACCTCAACCTTTGTTCTAAGCGTTATGGATGAAGGCAGTTCAGAAAATCAGCACATAGCTTTTGCGAACGGTTTCTTGTATGTCCCAGACTCCCGTGGTGTTCGCAGGCAACATCAATGCGTCGCCGGCCTGGATATAAAGAGCCTCACCGCCATCCGGGGTGAAGGTGCAGCGTCCCTGGATGAAATGGCAGAACTCCTGTTGCACGATCTGGCGCCGCCAGCGGCCGGGGGTGCATTCCCACACGCCGGCTTCGACGCCGTCATCGCGTTCAACGCTTGTCGTGGCAACCTGTGAAACCGGCTCACCCAGCGGTACGCCGACAGCGCCCGATTCCCCGAGAGACAAGTGCGGGGTGTCGCGAAAATGATCGATCTTCATGGGAACGGCTCCTTGGACTTCATCAATCGTTCCATGCAACCCGCCAGACCCTCGGCCATCCGGCGACGCCAGCGCGGTACATGGAGGTTGGCCAATATCCGATCCTCGTGAACAAAGCTCTGGATAATGGCGTTGTAACCCAGCCAGCGCAGGGGCTCTGGCTCCCAGCGTGGCAACGAGGCCAGCGGACGGTCGGCCCACACCCAAGGCTGGCGGGTCAGTTCGTTGTCCTGACCAAGAATCAGCGCGGCCACGGTGCGACCACCCAGGTTGCTGGCGCCTACGCCTTCGCCGCCATAGCCACCGGCGAGTGCAATTTTCTGGCGGCGGTCGGCCAGCATGTGCGGGTGAAAGCGCCGCGCGACGCCCAAGTTGCCGCCCCAGGCATGAGTCAGGCGAACATCGCGCAACATCGGAAATAGCTCGCTGAACAGGTACTGGCGCAACTCACGTTCGGCCTGACTGAGGTTGAAGTCACTGCGCAGGCGACCTCCAAAGCGATAGCCTCCTCGGGCACCAAATACCAAGCGGTCATCGCGGCTGCGCTGACCGTAGGTGACCTGTCGGCTGTTTTCGCTGAAAGCCTGGCCACGGCTAAGTCCAATTTCGGCCCACACATCGGCCGGGAGCGGCTCAGTTGCAACGATCAGGCTCTGGGCGGCCAGTTGATATTTGTTTAACGGGGGCAAGGCACTGGCATATCCCTCGACTGCCGGCACCACCCAATCGGCGCTCACCCGACCGTGCTCGGTTCGAACTTGGCCTGCCGTCCAGTCGAGCACAGCGCTTTGCTCGAAAATCCGCACACCCATGCGTTCCACGACATCGGCTAGCCCCCGTACCAACCGGGCAGGTTGAAGGGTCGCGCAGTGAGGTGAATACAGGGCGCCGTACGCCTGGGCCACATTCAATTGTTCGCACAAGGCCTGAGCGCTCAACCAGCGATAATCGTCCTCACCCAGGCCTTGGGCATGGGCGGCAGCGAGTTGTTCGCGCAGGCGCCGTTCTTGCTCGGGATACCGCGCCGCGCAGTACAGCACGCCACCTTTACGCAGTTCGCAATCGATGCTTTCGACGTGGCACACCCGCGCCACTTCATCGGGGATTCCGTGCAGCAGTTGATATCCTGCATGACGTTGGGCGGCGGGCAAGGGCCCCAGGAGTCGGTCTTCGCCGAGCAGATTCCCCATCAACCAGCCGCCATTGCGGCCGGAGGCGCCGAAACCGGCAATCTGTGCTTCAACTATGACGATATCCAGGTGCGGTGCTTGCTGCTTGAGGTAATAGGCCGTCCAAAGGCCGCTGTAGCCGGCACCGATGATCACCACATCGGCTCGCAGATCCTGATGCAACGCCGGACGCGGCGTCAGCGCCTCGTCGACTTGCTCCATCCACAAACTCACACCACCCCAACCAGCCATTACCTGCTCCATCGTTTGATTGCCGACAGAGCTTAATGCGCAGCGAAGGGGCCTGTGTTATCTGCGGGTACGCGCGCAATTGGCCTTCAACCAGGCTTTTGGTGTGCAGCCGGTATGGCTGCGGAAAGCCTTGTAGAACGCCGAGGTGGAATTGAATCCGGCAGCCACTGCGAGGGCATCGATGGGTGCGTTTTCGTCGTAACTGGCGAGGCGTTCAAGGAGGTAGGCCAAGCGAGCCTGAGTCACGTAGCGATAGAAGCTTTGCCCGAGCACTTGATTCAATAGGTAAGACAACTGATTACGGCTGTACCCGGTGGCGCTGGCGATCCGAGCAAGATCCAGGTCAGGATCCAGGAATGGCTGTTGGCGGGTAAAGTAATCGGCCAAGTCTCGCGCCATGAAACTCAACTGGCGCGCCGAGAGCCCTAGCTTACTGATGGCGGGGGCGCGACGCCCGGCGTGGGGCTCGCCGTCGCGCACGAGTGACGCGTATTCGTTGACACGCAGGATCTGACCCTCACATACGGTGATTGCTTCGCTGGTGCGAAAAACCACCCGCTCGCCACTGCCCTTCAGAGCGGTCTGGTACTGGATGAATGCCGTGCAGCCGTCAGCGCGGATGCGGTCATTGTGCTCAAGATATTCATCGGGATGGCGCGGCAACGTGCCGGTGATGTAGGCGCGCAGCTCGGTCAGGCCCATGCTGCGGTTCTGGAAAAAATCGTTGTATTGCACTTGCGGGTGATAGAGCGCGAGTATCGCCTCCAGGTCGCGGTGCTTCCAGGCCATGTGATAGCGCAGCACCACCTCAAGGGTGAGTTTTGTCTGTTCGGCGGTATCTGACGGGACGAGAAGCATGGGTTGACGGGCCTTATGACTGGGCGGCACCAGTCTAGTCCTTGAGTGGTTGAGCGAACAAATTCAGGCACGCGCAGGTGCACATGATTGAGCGAGCGGGGCCTCTAGCTGCCTGTGGCTCTGCCATGCTTGCCACCCAGCACCAACGCAACGCCGCCCAGTACAGCAATGGATGCCAACACCATCCTTACGCTCAGGCTTTCCCCCAGAAAAACGATGCCCGCCAGCGAAGCCAGGATGGGCACGCTCAACTGCACCGTCGCGGCTTGAAACGCTGCCAGATGACGCACCGCGACGTACCAGACCGCGTAGCCGACGCCTGACGCTAGCGCGCCGGAAAGAACCGCATAAAGTATCCCCTGCGGATCCCAACGCAACGCTGAGAGAAACGGCACGCTTGCCATCAAGACCAGGGGAATCGAGCGCAGGAAATTGCCGGTTGTGGTTGCCAAGGGATCGGCGACAGTTTTGCCAAGCAGTGAGTAGATCCCCCATGCCACCCCCGATAACAGCATCGTGAGTGCGCTAACGGGGTCAGGTGCTGCGGCACCTGGAAGCAGCAGGCTAACCAAGCCAACAATCGCCAGCACAAACCCAACGACTGCCAACGTGTGCATCCGCTCGCCTTTGAACACGCCGTACAGAACCATGCTCAGTTGAACCGCGCCAAACAACAGCAGCGCCCCCGTCCCGGTCTCCAAATGACGGTACGCGAAAGAAAAAGCAAAGACGTAAACGAACAAGGCTGCGGCGCCCTTCCAACTGCCTTTGATCGTGCTGGAGGACCGTCTCAAGGCACATATCAGCCATAACACCAAGGCCCCGCTGGCCAGCCGGACCACGCTGAAACTCGCGGCATCGATGTTGGTGTGCTTAAGCGCCAGGCGGCACAGCAGCGAGTTCGCGGCAAAGGCGAGCATGGCGAAACAGATCATCGCGATCAATCTTGCCGAAGCTGACGAGCTGGACGCCTTCGTTACGGAGTTGCTTATTGTCATGGTCGATCCCAATGCCCAGGCAGGCTCTCAGAACACTCGACGCCACCGCGCCCTTGAAAATACGTTAAGCGCCTCTGTACCGATCGGTCAATACAACCATCTTCCTGCAACCATGGTATGAGCTTCTCCCGTCTGTATCCTTCAGCACGCACGCATGGGTATGATTGACGTTCAACCGGTTGGAATCGACCCATGGGAAAAAAGAACGCCGTCGTCGCTGCCGAACCTGCTGAAACAAGCACCAAGGAGCGAATACTGAAAATCGCCGCGCAGTTGTTTTCGACGCGCGGGTTTCACGCGACCGGCATGGCTGAGTTGGAAAAAGCCACTGGCCTGGCTCGAGGCGCGCTGTATTACCACATCGGTAGCAAGGAAGAATTGCTGTTCGAAATCACCAGCCGGTATCTGCGGGTGCTCATCGCAGAAGGCACGCCCCTGTGCGAGAGCGACCAGCCTGCAGAAGATAAATTTCGCCAATTCTCGGCCATCGTGATGCGCACGATTGTCACCCACCTGGCCGAAATGACGGTGTGTTTTCGAGAAGTGTATTCGGTCATTGGCGAGCGCCAGACTGAATTGCTCGACCTGCACCGGCAGTATGAAAAGCTCTGGTCGAATATCCTCAAGGCTGGCGTGAGCGAGGGGACCTTCCGCACATCTGACTCGTTAGCCGTGAAGGCTATTCTTGGTATCCACCACTACAGCTACTTGTGGATCAAGCCCGGTGGCCCGCGCTCTCCGGAATCCATCGCGACGTTCTTTTGCGACACCCTCCTGCCCGGACTGAAGGTTGAGCCGCGCCCGGCTTGACTGTCATCAGCGGCGCTTCAAGTGCGCCGCTTTCCTCGCTCCCCTCATTCACGTGCCATCACCGATGGTCGTCCTTGCGACTGGACCACGCGCGTTTTTCGTTCTAGGCTTACCTACAGACCGACCGATCGGTCTATAGACTCGCCGTTGGGTCCAGCCCGACAAAGGAATCAGAGGGAACAACAATGACAAAAAAATCCATGGTCCCCGCCAAGCAAGACATGCCTCAAACATCTTTGGCTCGCAGGGATTTCTTGATTAAAAGCGGGGCCGTTATCGGTACTGCTGCCTTTGCTCTGGGCGATAGCGACTTGGTCAGCGCAGAGACGACCAACGTCGCCCCTCTTGATCCGAACCTGCCCCTTGAAGTCCCGCAATGGACCCGTAGCCTTGGCGCTCCCACTGCAAGCCCTTATGGCAAACCTTCAACGTTCGAAACCAAAGCCGTCAGGAATCTATATCCCGGCCTGAAGGACACGATGTCCGCCTACAGCACCTCCCCACTTCAAGAGCTGGACGGCATCATTACACCGAACGGCCTGTTCTATGAGCGCCACCACGCAGGTGTCCCGCAAATCGATCCGGCGCAACACCGGCTGGTGATCCACGGCCTCACCGAAAACGCCTTGATCTTTACCGTGGACGAGATACGCCAGTTCCCCGCCGTGTCACGCGTGCACTTCATGGAGTGTTCGGGCAATCCATCGTTTCTACCTCCCTGGGGCAAAACCGCCGCCGAAGTCAGTGGCCTGGTGAGTTGCGCTGAATGGACGGGCGTTCCCCTGAAGACCCTGCTGGATGAAGCAGGGCTCAAGCCGCAAGCCAAGTGGATCATCGCCGAAGGGGCGGACGGCGCGGCAATGACACGCAGCATTCCCATCGAGAAATGCCTGGACGATGTGATGGTTGTCTACAGCCAGAACGGCGAGCGTCTAAGGCCGGAACAGGGCTACCCGCTGCGCCTGTTTGTCCCCGGCTACGAGGGCAATACCCACATCAAATGGCTACGCCGACTTCATGTCACCGATGCGCCCGCCTACAGCCGGGAAGAAACCGCCAAATACACCGACTTGATGGCGGACGGCAAAGCTCGGAAGTTTTCCTTCGTCATGGAGTGCAAATCGCTGGTGACCTACCCTTCCGGCACCCAGAAACTGACACGCAAGGGCCTGCATGAGATGCGTGGCATCGCCTGGAGCGGCCACGGCAAAATCACCCGCGTTGACGTTTCCGTCGATGGCGGCAATAACTGGACGCAAGCCAAATTACAAGAACCCATTCTGACCAAGGCGCTGACTGTCTTCAGGGCGCCTTTCGAATGGAACGGCCAGGAATTGATGATCATGAGCCGCGCCATCGACGAGACCGGCTATGTTCAGCCGATGCTGGAACAGTTGATTGATGAACGTGGCAAGGTCTCTTTCTACCACAACAATTCGGTGCAACCGTGGCGTGTTTCCAGCAATGGGGAGGTGACCAATGGACGGGCTTAAAGGTGGATCGTTTCTCATCGGTTTGCTGTGCGCCTGTGCGCTGACTCATGCCTCGGCACAATCCCAATACGGTTTGGGCACCAAGGCTACCGAAGCGCAGATCGCCAGTTGGAACATCGACGTGGCGCCCGACGGCAAGGCCTTGCCTCCAGGGCGCGCAACGGTGGCTGATGGGGAAAAGGTCTACATGAGCAGCTGCGTCAGCTGCCATGGCGTGAAGCTCGAAGGTGGCATCGGCCCCGCGTTGGCGGGGGGCGCTGGAACGCTGACGACTGAAAAACCGCTCAAGACAGTCGGCAGCTATTGGCCCTATGCAACGACGCTTTTCGACTACATCCGCAGAGCCATGCCCTTCCAGGCGCCACAGTCATTGTCCAACGAACAAGTCTATGCGGTGACCGGCTACATCCTGCACATGAACAAGCTGCTGGACGCCAACGCGACCGTGGATGCATCGACCTTGGCGGATGTAAAGATGCCGAATCGAGACGGTTTTTATACCGACGACAGACCGGACAGCAAGGCGGTTGCCTGTATGTCGAACTGTTTAAAAGCTCACTGACGGATCAAAAAATGTAAAATCCGCTCGCCGATAAACCGTTCCTTCTCAACGAGCTTTGCTGATGAAGCTGGCCAGCCGCGAAAAATCGATGATTGCCTGGGTGCTGTACTTCAGCATCCTGTTCGGTTCGTTGCTGTGCGCGATGGGCCATGGACAAATGGCCGGCTTGCGATTGAGCGGTTTGGACGGCGGACTGTTTTGCTCTACTGACGGCGGGGCAATATTCGAGGGCCTGCAGGATGTGCCCGCCCCTTCGCTGCCCGTCGTCGCTGATTGCGTCATTGCGAGCCTGTTCGGTGCGATCCTGCTGGCGGCGTTTTTCGGGCTGCTCGCCCTGCTTGCCGGCGAGCCAACCAAGCCCTTGCCCGCACAACCGACCCGTTGCCTACCCAGGCAGCGATGGCCCTTGATCAATCCTCGCGCCTCCCCCGCCCTGCTTCCCTCGCCTTGACATCATCACCACTTGCCGCTGCATGACGCGCGGTCGGTGTGTGCTCATCGAATTAAGCCAGGAAGCTTTTCATGTTTCGCTTGACTACTTTAGCGCTGCTCGCGGGCAGCACCTGCGCGTGGGCGCAAGACACGACACTGAACTTACCCACCAGCTACATCAACGCCTCGGCCGACCAGCCGAAACCGGCCACCAGCCTGGACCTGGACACCCCCATCGAAAGCGGCTCGCGCCTGAACCTCAGTGCTCGGGAAAATCCCGCCTCTGTGAGCGTGGCCGATCGCAAGACAATGGAACGCATCGGGGCACGCAACTTTCAGGACGCGGCGAACGCCCTGCCTGGGGTGAACGCTTCCGCGCCGCCCGGCTGGGGTGGCTATGTGTCGTACCGTGGTTTCAACGGTGCCCAGATCAGCCAGTTGTTCAACGGCATCAATCTGCAATACGGCGGCGCAGCACGTCCGGTCGCCGCCTGGATTTATGACCGGGTGGAATTGCTCGGCGGCCCCTCCTCGTTCCTCAACGGCAGCGGTGCCGTGGGTGGCAGCCTGAACGTGATCACCAAGCTTGCCAACCGCGACGAAGATACCTTCGAAGGCCGGATGAGCTACGGTCGCTACGACACCTGGGAAACCGCGGTCGGCTTCAATAAAGCGCTCAACAGTGGCGATGGCCCACGCCACTACGCGCGCCTCGACTACAGCCGCACCAACAGCAACGGCTACATCGACCGCCAGGAGAACGGTGCGGGCAACCTGGCCTTCTCGCTGCTCAGCGACATCAACGACCGACTCTCCCATACGCTGGCGATCGAGTACCTGGAGGAGAAGGAAGACAGTCCCTACTGGGGCACGCCGGTGCTGCAACCGCTGACCGGCAAGCTGCAGATCGACAAGCGCAACCGCTTCAACAACTACAACGTCGAGGACGGTCGCTACGAGCAGAGCACCCGCTGGATACGCTCGATCACCGACTACCAGCTGGACGACAACACCCAATTGCGCAATACCTTCTACCACTACGATGGCCAGCGCGATTACCGCAACCTTGAGGTCTACCGCTACAACAGCGACAACAGCGCCATCGCCCGCTCCGGCGGTTACCGCCAGCGGCACGACCAGGAGGTCAACGGTGACCGCATCGAGCTGACTCACCAGGCTCAACTGTTCGGCCTGGCCAGCGATTGGGCGCTGGGCGTGGATTACAACACCAACCAGCAAACCAACTACCCGTTGTCCAAAGGCGCCTTCGACACCATCGATCCAGATGGCTTCGAGCCGGGCCACTTCCTGGACATTCCGGGGATGGATGCACCGCGCAGTAAAGGTCGCAGCACTTGGACTGATACTTCTTCGGCGTTCGTCGAGAACCGCACGCGCCTGACCGAGCAACTGGCACTGATCACTGCGCTGCGCTATGACCATATCGATTTCGAGGTGGTCGATCATGCGGCGCAGGCCAGGCTCGACAAGCGTTGGGATGCAATCACGGGACGCCTGGGCCTGGTGTACGACCTGACGTCGAATGTCAGCCTTTATACCCAATATAGTACGTCGGCCGAGCCGCCGGGAGGGACGCTTACCAGCGCCTCCATTGCCCAGGTGGGCGACTTCGACTTGAGCACCGGTCGCCAATTCGAGGTGGGCAGCAAGTTCGATTTTCTTGACGGTCGCGGCTCGGCCACCGCCGCGGCCTACCGCATCGTGCGCAAGAACATCTCCGTCCCCTCCTCGACGGTGCCCAACACCACCGAACAAGCGGGTCAACAAACCTCCACCGGCATAGAGCTGGCCGCGTCATTCAAGATCACGCCCAAGCTATTGGCGGCCGGTAACTTCAGTTGGGTAAGGGCTGAGTACGACGAGTTCAATGAAACCATCGCCGGTGTTGTGTTCTCGCGCAAAGGCAAGAATCCGGTGAATATTCCCGACCGCGTAGCCAATCTCTGGCTGACCTATGACGTGGCTCCTGACTGGCAGCTCGGGGCTGACGTGCGCTATGTGTCGTCGGTCTACGCCAACACCGCCAATACGACCTGGGTGCCCTCGTACACTGTCTATGGTTTGTCCATGACCCACGATCTGGACAAACACGTACAGGTCAGCGCGCGCCTGCGCAACCTGACCGACGAGGTCTATGCCCGTTTCATCCACCAGAGCAACACCCAGTATTACGTGGGCGAGCCGCGCAGTCTGGAAATCGCTGTGCAGTGGAAGTACTGACGACCCCGAACGGAATGCAGCACACGGTCTGGCGACCTGACAGGTCTAATCATGATTCGGAGCGCAGTCCTTCCCGCGTTGATCAGCCTGTTTGAATGGCCCGCTGGACGGGACCGCCAGGGACGGCGGCTTTCACTGTTTTTTCTCTGGGCTCAACGCTCATGGGGCTTACCCTCTAATCGGCAATTGAGCGTCCATTGTTCGTACGGACTAAAACTTGAAGCGCCCGACCAATCCTTGAAGTTGGCCAGAAATGGCCGTCATTCGCCCCGATCCGGCATGGGCTGAATGCGCGAACTCCTCTACCATCTGCGCATCGGCGTGGATCTGTGCGATGTGCCGATTGATCTCCTCCGCCACTTGATGCTGCTCCTCTGCCGCCGTGGCGATCTGGGTGTTCTGGTCGCGAATCGAGTCCACTGAAGCGCGGATCTTGTCGAAGCTGTCGCGGGCCCGCTGGATCCGCTGCACGCTAGCCTGGGACGCTTGCAGGCTGCCTTGCATCTGCTGGGTGACTTCCTGGGTGCGGCGAGCGAGGTTACCCAGTAGGCTGTCTATTTCGCCGGTAGAGTCGGAGGTGCGACGAGCCAGGGCGCGAACTTCATCCGCGACCACTGCAAAGCCACGCCCTTGATCACCCGCACGGGCGGCTTCGATGGCGGCGTTGAGCGCCAGCAAGTTGGTCTGCTCGGCAATCGAGCGAATGGTGTCGAGAATCGCATTGATGTTATTGCTGTCTTGCTCGAGCAGCTGCATGGTCTGGGTCGATACCTGCAGCTCCTCACTGAGCTTGAGCACGCTGCCGGTGGCTTCGCTGATTTGCTTCTGGCCATCGTGCACGTCGCGGTAGCCTTCGTCAGCACTCGACGCCGCGGCACTGCAGGAACGTGCGACCTCATTGGCAGTGGCGAGCATTTCATTGAAAGCGGTGCTTACCAATTCCACCGCCTCACGTTGGCGGCCGGCAGCCAGGTTCATGTTATTGGCGACTTCGTTGGTGTCAGCGGCAGCGACTTGCAGATCGGACGACGCATTGCCAATACGCTTCACCAACTGAGCGATCATGCTTAGAAACTGATTGAACCAACCGGCCAGGTTGGCAGTTTCGTCCTTGCCCCGTACTTGGAGTTGACGTGTAAGGTCACCTTCACCTTCGGCAATCTCTTGCAACCCATCAGCCACGCCACGAATCGGGCGCACGATCACGCTGGCAAAACCAGCACCAACGATGGCGAACACCACGGCCAATGCAACAGCGATGGCTGCAATCAACCAGGTCAGGCTCATGGCGTCGGCCATCACTTCATCACGCTTGATCAGGCCAATAAAACGCCATCCCAGGCCATCGGAACTCAGGACGTTGACCATGTATGGCACACCATCGATCTCGACTTGAGTCACCCCATCAGCGCTTTTGGCCAATTCGGCATAGCCGGGTCCTAGCTCACCTAACGGCTTGAAATTGTTTTTGGCATTTGCGGGATCGACCAAGACATTGCCATTGGCCTCGACCAACATCAGGTAACCACTCTTGCCCAACTTGATGGCTTTGACCAATTCAGTCAGTTGCTTGAGCGATACGTCCACGCCAACGACGCCCACCGCGGCACCGCTCGCGTCATTGATCGTGCGGACCGTGCTGACCAGCACCATGTCATCGGGTGCCCAGTAATACGCGCCCGTCCTTACGGTTGAGCCTCGTGCGGCTTCCATGGCAGCCTTGTACCAAGGTCGCACCCGTGGGTCGTAGCTGGCCATTGTCTGGTCATCGGGCCAACCTGCAAAACCTCCGTCATTGAGTCCAAGGGAAATGGAAGCCGTGGTTGGGTGGGTTTCTGCGAAACTGTCGAATACCACCTGGATCTGTCGATCGACCTTCGTCACAGGCGTTTTCGGGGCGTCAGCGGCCGTATAGTTCTTCAATCCCTGAACGTTGGCGATCCGAGGGTCTTTGGCAAGGTATTCGACGTTTTGGCGGATGCTGTCGAAAAACTGCCGCATCCCGCGGTCAATCTGCCTGATTTCGCGGCCACTGCTATCCAGGAAACTGGCTTGCGCTGCGCTACGCAAGTTCAGTACGACAACCATTGCGACCAATATGACTGGCGCGCAGGCGATAGCGGCAAACGCCCACGTGAGTTTCTGTTTGATGTTCATGAGTATTCCTGGGCAGGCAGATGGAACGTGGGCGCCCATGGGTAAAAGCGCCCGCGGCGAGTGCCGTAAACGTTGCTCACACGACGTGGAAACGAGACAACTCGGTCGTCATTTTTCTTTCAGATAATGCCTGCCCTCCTCTCAAGAGGAGGGACGAGAAGGCCGACGCATCGTCAATTCAGAAACGCCCAGGAGCGAAGGGTGCCGGCTCTACCACTGGTGTTTCTCCCATCATTAATTCCGCAAGCAGCCGGCCACTGACCGGACCTAGCGTAAAACCTTGATGAGCATGGCCGAAGTTGAACCAGAGCCCCTTATGCGACGGCGCGGCACCAATGACCGGTTTCATATCAACGGTACAAGGTCGCGCACCGCTCCATGGCGTCCGCTCAACCTGAGATCCCAATGCCAAGAGTTGTCGGGCCGCGCTTTCGGCCTTCCCTAGCTGCACTGGGGTCAGAGGCGCATCGAGACGGGCGAATTCGGCCCCCGTTGATAGACGCACACCACGCTTCATCGGCGCCAACATGTAGCCTTGCTCGGTATCAAGCACGGGGCGACTCAAGTTTGCCCCGTCGGCGAAATGGGCGTGATAACCACGCTTGATAAACAACGGGATGCGGTAACCCATGGGCCTCAGCAACTCTTGGGCCCAAGGACCAAGCGCCACGACGACCTGTGATGCTTCGACCGGCCCGGACTCGGTGGAGACTCGCCAGCCAGCTCCCGCTTGGCGCAATGAACGGGCATCGCCGCGTTCAAACTGTCCGCCCTCACGCAAGAAGAGCTCGGCATAGCGTTGCACCAGCTCTCCCGGATCAACACAGGTCCAAGGTTGAAGCCAGTGAATCCCCCCAACGAGAGCTTCACCCAAAGCGGGTTCTGCGAGCCTGAGCCCGGCGCCGTCCAACGCTTGCGACAATACACCGTGCGCACTCACACGCTGGGCGCTCTCCATCGCCTTTTCATATTTTTCCGGGGTTCGAAAAGCTTGAATCCAACCTTTGCGCACGATCAGGTGTTGGGCCTCGCTTTGCTCGATCAACTCGGAGTGCTCGCTGATTGAATGCTCGACCAAGGTCCGAAAGGCGTCCGCAATAGCTTGGTAATGCCTTGGCGCTGAGTTGGCCCAATACCTGGTCAGCGTAGGCATGTACTCCGGCAGCGCACGCAGATGATAATTGACGCCGATATCGCGCTTGGTCACCACTCTCATCAGGCTCGCCAGGTCCCTTGGGAACCCGTACGGTTCAACGGCCTCGCGCTGGATGATCCCGGCATTACCGTATGACGTCTCGCGCCCGGGCGCCCCCTTGTCTACCAAGGTCACCGCACAGCCCCGGCGTTGCAGATGCAGGGCCGTGCTTATACCAACGATGCCGGCACCCAGTACTACTACTTGTTTGTCGTTCACGCTGCCTCCAACTCAAGCACGCTGCTGCGCGATGACACTGATTTCAACCAACGCATCCACCACGAGGCCGGCACAGACGGTAGCGCGAACAGGCAAATTGGCCGTGAAAAACGAAGCATAAATCCTGTTGAACTCGGCGAAGTTACTCCGCTCGGTCAAGTACACCGTGACGCTCACAACGTCATCCAACGACAGTGACTCAGCTTCCAGTGTTTGAGCAATGCGCATCAAGGTCAGGCGCGTTTGTGCCTCGATACCCTCCGGGAAGCTGCCATCCTCATTGAACGGCAACTCTCCAGACAAAAACACGAGACCTTGGCTGTGGCGGACTTTTGAAAAGGGCAGATTGCTAACCGTCATTGTGGTGATTCTCTCTAAGCGGACTTATGAACGCGCCTATAACAGGCGCCATTTTTAGCCATCGACTCGACCGAGCGTGTCACAGCAGATCGGAAATCGGTCTACAAGCTTTATCGATGGATAAGTATATACAGGACTAAGCATTTAACGTGCCTGTTAGACAAGGACCCCCTTCAGACCCCTGATCCGAAGTGGATCGAGCACTACTTCTGTCCAAAATACTGTCCGCAGAAAGCCTTACCATGCGCTTCCTTTCGACTCATCAATGAGATACCGGAAACACTCCGATGCAACCTTCAGTTACACCTGAAAAAATATTCATGTGAGCCCCCCCTGGCCTGGAAGGCGTTTACGAGCAGCGATCAACAGAAAAGATAAGGCTTGGCCTGAACATTGCGTTGCCTATATATACAGGATCATACAGCACCACTTCCTTGTGGCCCTGCACCTAAGAGGTAATCAATGAAAAAACTGCACCAGATGACTGCCGCGACTACCGAAGGGATGAGCCTCGCAGACCGGATCGCCGAATTGGCGACACTCTTCCACTACAGCCTCCCGCACGAAATCCTTCAAAGCGCTGAACAGCCGAGCCCGCAGCGTCCCCTGCGGCACCATCCAGATCGCAATACCTTCCAGCAAAATTCCCGAGAGGTTAGCCTTGTATGAACGCCAACGACCTGACCCTGCTTGCTCGCGCTGAAGTACGCGAATTGGCCAGTTACAACGCCGGCCTCGCCGCTGATGCAGTGCGCAAACGCTTCGGTCTGACACGCGTCGCTAAATTGGGCAGCAATGAAAACCCAATGGGCACCGCCCCCGCTGTCAACGCCGCGACCACCCAAGCCTGCCATGAGATTGCGCTGTACCCCGACTCTGGCTGCCAGGCACTACGCTCCGCACTCTCGGAAAAACTTGATGTTCCGGAAGATCGCTTCGTGTTCGGCAACGGTTCTGAGGATTTGCTGAGTGTCATCAGCCGAGTGTTTCTGGACCATGATGATGAAGTGGTTACCGTAGTGCCCTCCTTCGGCTTGCATTTTATTTTTCCAGTGGCAGCCGGCGCTCGGGTAATCGGTGTCCCCATGACCGACCAAGGCACTTTTGACGTGGCGGCCATGATTTCCGCCCTTACACCGCATACCCATGTGCTGATGTTTTCCTGCCCCTCCAATCCGGTTGGCTGCACCTTGAGCGCAATCGAATTGAAGCAATTGCTCGATGCATTACCTCCGAAGTGCTTGCTGGTGTTTGACGAAGCCTATTACGAATACGCCCAATGGGAGCCTGAGTACCCAGACTGCCTCGGCTTGATCCAGGCCAGCGGCAAGCCGTTTATCCTGCTTCGAACCTTCTCCAAGGCCTATTCATTGGCAGGTTTACGCATCGGCTATGGCATTGTCAGCGACCCGCTACTGGCCGATTTGATCAATCGCCTGCGCACCCCCTTCAACGTAAACCGAGTGGCCCAAGCCGCTGCGGTCGCCGCGCTGGCCGATGAAAATCATCTGAATGCTGGCCTCTCCCACGTCGCCAGCGAACGCCGACGACTGGAGATCGCACTGCAAGAGCAAGGCATCACAACTGCCCCCTCCATGGCTAACTTCCTTTTTTTCAGCACCCCTTATCCTGCCGAAGTCATCAACCAGGCATTGCTGCGAGAAGGGGTCATCATCAAGCCTTGGCGCGAAGCGGGATATACTCAGTACTTGCGGGTATCTATAGGAAGCTGTGAGGATAACGATCTTTTCCTCCATTCCTTGGCAAGAGTCCTTGCCGCACAAGAGACACGGACCGACTGATGATCAAAAATGCACCACAAGCGCTCTACCGACGCGCGAAGGAATTTGTGCTGGACCAACTTCGAGCGGGCGTTTGGAAACCTGGCGACCTGATCTACTCAGAGAACCAGTTGGTGCAAGAGCTGGGCATCTCGCGCATGACCGTCAATCGAGCCCTGCGCGAGCTGACCGAAGAAGGTCTATTGGTGCGGATTTCAGGTGTTGGAACATTCGTAGCCGAAAGCAAGCCGCAATCGAACCTGTTGCGCATCACCAACATCGCTGACGAGATTCTCGCTCGGGGTCATAGTTACGGCTGTCGCGTCCTGCACCTGGGACGCGAATCCGCATCGATGTCAGTCGCTTCCGCCCTGGGCCTGCCCACGGGCTCTTCGGTTTTTCATCTGGTTTGTGCGCACAGCGAAGAAGACGTGCCAGTGCAGCTTGAGGATCGTTACGTCAATCCCGAGCTGGTGCCAGAGTTCCTGAAACAAAAATTCGGCGAACACCTGCAACCGGCCAAATACCTTTTGCAAGTCATCAAGCCCGACGAAATGGAACATATCGTAGAGGCCTGCCACCCCAGCGCAGAGGAGAGCAAACATCTGCAAATCGATGCAACTGAACCTTGCCTGGCCCTCATACGCCGGACTTGGAGCCAAAACAAAATTGTCACCTTTGTGCGGCTCGTCCACCCCTCCTCCCGCTATCGACTGGGTAGTCGCTTACCCATGAATGCAGCTCACAGAGACGTCTGACTCTTCGACACATCTGCCGTAAAACTTGACCAGCGCCGCTTCCAAAGGGCGTCGGTCGCTTTCTGATTCATACATCACAATAGACCCAGGCCCTACGCCCGTAGTGACCGGAAAAACGAAACTGATCACCCCCCTCCCCTCAGCGTTTCCAGCCCTTCTTCCACCCATGCACATCCGAGCAGATAAATGGCTGCTTGATTGGCTATGCCTGTATGTACAAGTATGTATTTACGCGGTAAAGTCGATCCGTCACCTCGACACGCTTAAACCAAAAAATGGGCTCTGTGTACCACTCCCATAGCGACACACACGAGCTCCGTACCGCATCCGTGCGCTCAAGCGCTCTTTGGTCCTTAGGAATAAAAACAATGAAAAAATCTATTTTGACCCTCTCCGTACTGGCGTTGTGTGTGGCTGGCAGCTTTGCCTCGGCCAAGGAGTACAAGGAGTTGCGGTTCGGCGTTGACCCCTCTTATGCCCCTTTCGAGTCCAAAGCTGCCGACGGTAGCCTGGTGGGCTTTGACATCGACTTAGGCAATGCGATTTGTGCTGAATTGAAAGTGAAGTGCAAATGGGTCGAGAGTGATTTTGACGGCATGATTCCCGGCCTGAAAGCCAACAAATTCGACGGCGTGATCTCCGCCATGACCGTGACATCCTCGCGCGAAAAGGTCATCGACTTCTCCGATGAGCTGTTCTCCGTTCCTACCTCCTTCGTTTTCAAGAAAGGCTCCGGCCTGACCGAAGATATCAAGACGCTCGTCGGCAAGACGGTTGGTTATGAGCAAGGCACCACAGAGGAAGCTTATGCAAAAGCCGTACTGAACAAGGCCGGGGTCAAAACCCAAGCCTATGCCAACCAGGATCAGGTCTATTCGGACTTAGTGACTGGCCGTCTCGATGCCTCGATCCAGAATATGTTGCAAGCCGAAATGGGCTTCTTGAAGTCGCCGCAAGGGGCGAATTTTGAGGTAAGTAAAGCAGTCGAGCATGAACTGTTGCCCGCGAAAACCGCGGTAGGTCTCGCCCAAGGCAACGCCGATCTCAAGGCCCTGATAAACAAAGGCATCAAGGCACTGCATGAGGATGGCAGCTATGTAGCCATCCAGAAAAAACACTTTGGTGATCAGAATATCTACAGCGGTAAATAACACGCTGCGCCCATTTTCGGATGGGCGTTTTTTCTTGATTGACGAAGGGCTGTCCAATGCTAGAAAACCTATTGCAGACTCTAGGCTTCAGCCTAAAGGGTTTCGGCCCGCTGTTGCTGCAAGGCTCCTGGATGACTGTCAAATTATCCGCACTGTGCTTGTTGCTGAGCGTGGGCCTGGGCTTGATCGGTGCCAGCGCGAAACTCTCGAAGTCAGCCTTGCTACGCATCCCTGCGCAAGCCTACACCACGCTTATCCGCGGCGTGCCCGACCTGGTCTTGATGCTGCTGATCTTCTATAGCCTTCAGACGTGGCTGACGAATCTGACCGATGCCTTTGGCTGGGAATATATCGAGATCAATCCTTTCAGCGCAGGGGTCATCACCCTGGGCTTCATCTACGGTGCGTATTTCACCGAAACCTTCCGCGGAGCGATTCTCGCCGTTCCAAAGGGGCAATTAGAAGCAGCCACGGCCTATGGCCTGACCCGCGCCCAACGATTCCGCCTGGTGCTCTTCCCGCAAATGATGCGCTTTGCATTACCGGGCATTGGCAACAACTGGATGGTGATCCTGAAAGCGACCGCACTGGTCTCGATCATTGGTCTGGCTGACCTGGTCAAGGTTGCCCAGGATGCAGGAAAGAGTTCCTATCAACTGTTCTTCTTCCTGATCCTTGCAGCGTTGATCTATTTGGTTATCACCACCGCGTCAAACTATGTCTTGCGCAGGCTGGAAAGTTTTTACGCCGCAGGAACTCGGGAGGCCGTGCGATGATTGAGCTATTGCAAGAATATTGGAAACCCTTTCTGTACCACGATGGTTATCACATCACGGGCTTGGCGATGACACTATGGCTGCTCAGTGCCTCGCTCTTCTTCGGCTTCTTGATGGCGGTCCCGCTATCGATTGCCAGGGTTTCAAGCAACCTTTTCGTGCGCTGGCCCGTACAGTTCTATACCTATTTGTTCCGTGGCACGCCTCTGTATATACAGCTACTGATCTGCTACACCGGCATCTACAGCCTCGCTGCGGTGCGCTCCCAACCGCTGCTTGATGCATTCTTTCGCGATGCGTTGAACTGCACCATCCTGGCCTTTGCCTTGAACACTTGCGCCTACACCACGGAGATCTTCGCCGGGGCGATACGCAACATGAATCATGGTGAAGTCGAAGCAGCGAAGGCCTTTGGGCTTCGAGGATGGAAGCTTTACACCTATATCATCATGCCGTCTGCATTGCGTCGCTCACTGCCGAACTACAGCAACGAAGTGATACTGATGCTGCATTCCACCACGGTCGCTTTCACCGCCACGGTACCGGACATCCTCAAGGTTGCCAGAGATGCCAATTCAGCAACATTTCTGACCTTCCAATCGTTCGGCATCGCCGCAGCGATTTACCTCGCTATCACTTTCTCTCTGGTCGGTCTGTTCCGTCTGGCTGAGCGCCGTTGGCTGTCATTCCTCGGCCCAGCTCATTAATTCAGGGTGCTCGAATATGTACAAACTGACCGTAGAAAACCTGCATAAAAGTTATGGCGACCACGAAGTCCTCAAGGGTGTTTCGCTGAAAGCAAAGGCCGGCGACGTCATTAGCCTGATCGGTGCCAGCGGGTCGGGCAAAAGCACATTTTTGCGCTGTATCAACTTTCTGGAAATCCCTAGCAACGGCGCCATGAGCCTCGACAATCAGCCGATACGCATGATCCATGACCACCACGGCATGCGCGTTGCAAACGCAGATGAACTGCAGCGGCTGCGCACCCGACTGGCGATGGTATTCCAGCATTTCAATCTGTGGAGCCACATGACCGTGCTCGACAACATCACAATGGCCCCTCGCCGAGTGTTGGGGGTCAGCAAGAAGGATGCAGAGGAGCTGGCTCGGCGTTACCTGGACAAGGTTGGTTTACCATCGCGAGTTGCCGATCAATACCCGGCCTTTCTCTCGGGCGGCCAGCAGCAGCGCGTCGCGATAGCCCGGGCGCTGGCCATGGAACCGGAAATCATGCTGTTCGACGAACCGACGTCTGCCCTGGACCCTGAACTAGTAGGAGAAGTGCTGAAGGTCATTCAGGGCCTCGCCGAAGAAGGCCGAACCATGATCATGGTGACGCACGAAATGAGCTTCGCTCGTAAGGTATCGAACCAGGTGTTGTTCTTGCACCAAGGGCTCGTAGAAGAGCAAGGGCCGCCTGAGGAAGTGCTGGGGAACCCTAAGAGCGAGCGTTTGCAGCAATTTCTCAGCGGCAATCTGAAATAACCGAAGTGCCTTAAGCCGGCTGGACGCTTACCGTGCCTGAAAAATGTTTTCAGGCGCGCGATTGCGTCCGAAATGGTTCGCCGTTCTGTTGACCAGAAGAGCCACGTGCGAGAGCAATCCCAGCGTCTTGCTCTGGCTCAGCTCATGATCCCTGGCTGAAACTGTCACAGCGCGCCCAGTGCGCAAAGCTTGATGGCAAAACCTGCATCAATGCCATTCGAACGAAAAAACTAATCACGTGAAGATATTCATGCCGACAACAATAGTGGTCAAAAATCTGCTTGATTAAGCTTGTATATACATGATTATATTTACTCGCCCAGATGTAGCGAAAACCAACAATAAGCTGCAAGTCATCTCGAGAGGATTACCGGTGAGCAAACCACTCCATTTCCGTAATATCGAAATCCGCGCCCCTCGCGGTAACACGCTGACCGCCAAGAGCTGGCTGACCGAAGCGCCGCTGCGCATGCTGATGAACAACCTCGATCCGGAAGTGGCCGAGAACCCCAAGGAGTTGGTGGTCTACGGTGGCATCGGCCGCGCGGCGCGCAACTGGGAGTGCTACGACAAGATCGTCGAAAGCCTCACCCACCTGAACGACGACGAAACCCTGCTGGTGCAATCCGGCAAACCGGTGGGCGTGTTCAAGACCCACAGCAACGCCCCCCGCGTACTGATCGCCAACTCCAACCTGGTGCCGCACTGGGCCAGTTGGGAGCACTTCAACGAACTCGACGCCAAGGGCCTGGCCATGTACGGCCAGATGACCGCCGGCAGCTGGATCTACATCGGCAGCCAGGGCATCGTGCAGGGCACGTATGAAACCTTCGTCGAGGCTGGTCGCCAGCATTACGATTCCAACCTCAAGGGCCGTTGGGTGCTGACCGCCGGCCTGGGCGGCATGGGCGGTGCGCAACCGTTGGCCGCGACCTTGGCCGGCGCATGCTCGCTTAACATCGAGTGCCAGCAGGTGAGCATCGATTTCCGCCTGAAAACCCGCTACGTCGACGAGCAGGCCAAAGACCTCGACGACGCCTTGGCGCGCATCGAGAAATACACCGCCGAAGGCAAGGCGATTTCCATTGCACTGTGTGGGAACGCGGCCGAAATCCTGCCGGAAATGGTCCGTCGTGGTGTGCGTCCGGACATGGTCACCGACCAGACCAGCGCCCACGACCCCCTCAACGGCTATCTGCCGGCCGGCTGGACCTGGGACGAATACCGTGCCCGCGCCAAGACCGAGCCCGCCGCCGTGGTGAAGGCCGCCAAGCAATCGATGGCCGTGCACGTCAAAGCCATGTTGGCCTTCCAGAAAATGGGCGTGCCGACCTTCGACTACGGCAACAACATCCGCCAGATGGCCCAGGAAGAGGGCGTCGAAAATGCCTTCGACTTCCCGGGTTTCGTCCCGGCCTACATCCGTCCGCTGTTCTGCCGTGGCATCGGTCCGTTCCGCTGGGCGGCGCTGTCCGGTGACCCGCAGGACATCTACAAGACCGACGCCAAGGTCAAGGAACTGATCCCCGACGACGCTCACCTGCATAACTGGTTGGACATGGCTCGCGAGCGCATCAGCTTCCAGGGCTTGCCGGCACGTATCTGCTGGGTTGGCCTGGGCCAGCGCGCCAAGTTGGGCCTGGCGTTCAACGAGATGGTGCGCAGCGGTGAGCTGTCGGCGCCGATCGTCATCGGCCGTGACCACCTCGACTCCGGTTCCGTGGCCAGCCCGAACCGTGAAACAGAATCCATGCAGGACGGCTCCGACGCCGTTTCCGACTGGCCGCTGCTCAATGCCTTGCTCAACACCGCCAGTGGCGCGACTTGGGTATCGCTGCACCACGGTGGCGGCGTCGGCATGGGCTTCTCCCAGCACTCGGGCATGGTGATCGTCTGCGATGGTACCGATGAAGCGGCCGAGCGGATTGCCCGCGTGCTGCACAACGATCCGGCGACCGGCGTGATGCGCCATGCCGATGCCGGTTACCAGATCGCCATTGATTGCGCGAATGAGCAAGGCTTGAACCTGCCAATGATCACTCTTGTTAAAGGAGCCAAAGCATGAAAACACTTAACGTTATCCCAGGCCAATTGAGCCTTGCCCAACTGCGTGCCGTTTACCAGCACCCAGTAAAAATCACCCTCGACCACAGTGCCTCTGCGCAAATTGAAGCCAGTGTCGCTTGCGTGGAGCAGATCCTCGCCGAGAATCGCACCGCCTACGGTATCAATACCGGTTTCGGCCTGCTGGCCTCGACCCGTATCGCCAGTGAAGATCTGGAAAATCTGCAACGTTCGCTAGTACTGTCCCACGCCGCTGGTGTGGGTGAGCCGATCAGCGATGCGCTGGTGCGGTTGATCATGGTGCTCAAGGTCAATAGCCTCAGCCGTGGTTTCTCCGGCATACGCCGCGTGGTGATCGATGCTCTGATAGCATTGATCAACGCCGAGGTGTATCCGCATATTCCGTTAAAAGGTTCGGTCGGCGCATCTGGTGACTTGGCACCTTTGGCGCACATGTCCCTCGTGCTGCTGGGAGAAGGCAAAGCCCGTCATAAGGGCGAATGGCTGGAAGCCACCGAAGCACTGAAGGTGGCCGGTTTGGCGCCGTTGACGCTGGCTGCCAAAGAGGGTTTGGCGTTGCTCAACGGTACCCAGGTGTCCACTGCTTATGCTCTGCGCGGTTTGTTCGAGGGCGAAGACCTGTTTGCAGGCGCCTTGGCCATCGGTGCGTTGACGGTCGAAGCTGTCTTGGGCTCCCGCTCGCCGTTTGACGCACGTATCCATGCCGCTCGCGGCCAGAAGGCCCAGATTGATACAGCTACTGCTTATCGCGACCTGCTGGGCCAAAGCAGTGAGGTCGCCGATTCGCACAAAGACTGCGGCAAGGTCCAAGATCCCTACTCTCTACGCTGCCAACCTCAAGTCATGGGCGCATGCCTGACCCAGCTCCGTCAGGCCGCGGAAGTATTAGTCGTCGAAGCGAATGCCGTATCCGATAACCCACTGGTCTTTGCCGTTGAAGGTGACGTGATCTCTGGCGGCAACTTCCACGCCGAGCCAGTGGCCATGGCCGCAGACAATATGGCATTGGCCATTGCTGAAATCGGCTCGCTGAGCGAGCGCCGCATTTCGTTGATGATGGACAAACACATGTCACAACTGCCGCCGTTCCTGGTAGCCAATGGCGGCGTGAACTCGGGCTTCATGATTTCTCAGGTGACAGCAGCAGCGCTGGCCAGCGAGAACAAGGCGCTAGCTCACCCCCATTCCGTAGACAGCCTGCCCACATCCGCCAATCAGGAAGATCACGTGTCGATGGCACCCGCCGCCGGCAAACGGTTGTGGGAAATGGCTGAAAACACCCGTGGAATCCTGGCTGTGGAGTGGCTAGCGGCCTGCCAAGGTCTGGACTTGCGTGACGGCTTGAAGACGTCGCCCAAGCTGGAACTGGCCAGGAAGAGTCTGCGAAGCAAAGTGGCCTATTACGAGAAGGATCGCTTCTTCGCGCCGGATATCAATGCGGCCAGTGAATTATTGGCTTCCGGCTGCTTGAACGACTTGGTATTGAACACATTGTTGCCCAGCATCTGATAGATGATATCCGCCATGATCGCGTGAGTTATTCTAGCTGATAGTCCCGTACGCGTTAAATGCCCAGGCAGTTTTTTGCTCCACAGCTATGACGATAGATTCTCGTTTTGGCTGTGGAGCTTTTTATTGCTTCCCAGTAATAGTCTTATGTAAGTGCGCGGGAAAATTAGCTTGACAACAGCATTACCCCCCTAAGGCTCCTTATGCGCTCAAAATTCTGATACCAGCAGCATTCCCTGATCACGCGAACTCCGCTCAAGTACCTCCTGGTTCTGAGCCGGGAGAGCTCATCACTACAAATAAGGCATTAACGTCAATGCCCTCTCATCACACCAGCTCACCCCTTCTACGTCGACCGCACGATCAAGCATTTGTAAGACACACTTGCATACCTACCAACTGGATGGTATGTTTTGATCGGTTTCACACCTCCCCTACACCTACAGGGCATCGCGCCCAAAGTGGAATATCCCATGCAAGATTGGAAGCAAACTCGAAAAGACGTCAGCGCCCGCCTAGTGCAACTGAATGGCCTATCCCCAGAGACCATGAAAGGTTTGGCTTCTTTAGGGAGCGCCGGCGAAAGAACAAACCACCTCGACGCTAAGACTCGTGAACTGATCTCACTCGCAGTTGCCGTCACCACCCGTTGCGACGGCTGCATCGCTTTCCACGCAGCTGAGGCCAAAAAGCTCGGCGTAACGACTGAAGAGGTCTCAGAAGCTTTGGGCGTTGCGATTAATATGAACGCTGGCGCTGCATTGGTTTACAGCACTCACGTTTTGGATGCATTCGATAAATCTTGATACCCAGCAGTGCGGAAGGATCAATAATAGTAGAGGCTTAGCTACCCCCGTCGCCAGTTAAATCTGAGAAGTCGCTAAAGCCCTATAAGCTGTTCTGCATGCCATTAGCCAACCACGTCGTTGTGCTGATGGCCTGCCGATGAAATCAAAGTCTTTACATTATCCGAACTTCGTTATCGCTGATACTCCGGCTGAAGCGTAACTGTATTCAAGCAAAGGCTACGCTGGGCTAAACATGGCCTGGCCGGTCGCAAAGCGGAGCTTAGCTTGCCTATACGCCAGTCGGACACTTAGCCCAGCAACATCCTGACGCGCTTCCTACACTCATTCGGACAGTCAATTTGAGAGCGCATCGAAATTTTAGTCCGACCTACAGAACATCCTTTAAGTCAGCTAAGACTGCTTTCTTCAACGCGGCAGCCGATCGAGAGCCAGCCAAAACCAAACGTAATCGCCCTTCGTAGAAAATCGCCAAGGATGGAACCGACCGGACACCATGCATCTGGGAGATCGTGGGCGAAACAGCCACATCAATCTTCCCGAATGCGGCGCGCGACTGCAGCTTTTCTGCCAGCTCATTAAAAACCGGTTTCATTTCTTGACAGGGCTTGCACTAGGACGCCGAAAACAGCACAGCGCAGTTACCTTTTGCAACGAATCGGGCGAACTCTCCGGCTTTCACGTCTACAATACGGCTCATCTGCACTTCACCCACAACATCATTCCAAACCCAGAAATTGCGGCACCAACAGTGCCGAAGCATCTCTGGTATTAATTACATCCATCAAGCCCGCAAACTTGACTGCTGGACGACTCATGTTCGTCACTTGGTTCGAAATACATTTGATTGAGTGCTTGAGAAAAGATCTCTTGAGGCTGAGCCCCCGAAATAGAAAATGAACTATTGAAAACAAAAAACGGGACGCCCGAGTGAAATTGCCCCATAGCACGCTCGTCTTCCTGCATCCGGTGAAACAATTCATTAGATGACCACGCGAGTCGAATCGACTCATCAGAAACACCTACAGATTTTGCAATCGACTCTAAACTACCTCGGTCAAATAGTGACTTACCCTGGGTAGTACTTTGCTCATAGAGCGCCTCCACCAAGTGCGTCTTCAATACTTCATCGTCAATCGCTTTGACGAGGACATGCGCATCCGCGGTGTCACCAAACATCATGGTTTCAAAACGGTAATCAAGCCCTAAAGATTGGCCATATTGCTTTACCGCACTCATCATATTCAAAACAGCGGTTGAACTACCTAATTTGACTTTAAGGGCTCTCACCATAGACTCAGCAGTATGGTTAGGGGCAAGACGATACGCTCTCACGTTTACCTGTACATCGTCTTTGTACGGAAAGTCCTCAAGCGCATTCTCAAAACGACGCTTGGCGACCCAACACCAAGGACAGACGAAATCAGACCAAATATCCACTACAAACTTTTTCGAAATAGCGCTCATACACCCCTCTATATTAAAATAAATAAAAAACGCTGCTACCCATTGAGCAAAGTTCAAAAACCGTTTAAAAACAAAAAGCAACGCGCTCAATTACAATAGCAAAGGTAGCAACGCCAGTAGGCCTTGCCTACTGGCGCTCTCAAGGTTGTAAAGATGAAAGATCTGATAATATCAGTCCTCACGAACCTCGAGGGTTGGCACCATGCGGATGGCTTTGGAGAAATTCGCGTAATTAACTGATGTTTTAATTACATTTTTGTGCAGTTCTTCTACACGCTCAAGAGGTGCATCGGTGTGAAGACGGATTACGACCCGCACTTGGTCGTACCCTGGGTTTACGCTCTCGTCGATGCCCAGAAAACCACGCAAATCGAGAGTGCCGTCGGTCTCAATTTCCAGACTGTGGATTTTAATGCCCATCATGGCTGCGTTAGCTGCGTAACCTACCGCCATACAGGCGTTCAGCGCGGCCATCAGCAGCTCTTGAGGATTTGGCGCCGAGTTCTGACCTAACAGTTCAATTGGCTCATCGGCGACGATTTCGAAATCACGCGAATAGGTTTCACCGGCTAAGCTGTAACGGCTGACTTTCGCCACAGAGCGCGTCTGGCCTTTCCACTGGGTATTGACGTTGAAGCTCGCGTGACGCTTATTCGCATCCTCCGCAACACCTTGAGCAAACTGCTGCAGAGCTACGACATCAATACCATTCAGATTAGTTGTCATTAAAAAACCCTCTATTGAACGCATTTTTTGGCTGGATAAATGTTACGCACAGCAATCCTACCTATTAGTAGGTTTGCTAGCAATAAAATTCTTTGACCTGGTACCCCACCTCCCACGTGCTAACGGTGCGATCAGCTCCTATCCCTAATTAAACGTAGCTTATGGCGAAGTACCGCCTGTCCGATCTGACAGGCGGAGAAACGCTTGGAAGGTGTGTGCGAACAGAAAACCTATTTGTGGGATTAGATCAGCTGTTGAGGTGGACTGCAGAGGGGGTAGAAATATGAAGCCCACCTAATAAGATGGGCAAACACAACGTGAAAGGCTTCCTACTGATTTTGGTAATCTGATTCTCAGTGTATATTACGAAACGACAATACTATTCAATATCAAATCAAACCCAGACTGATCAACAACTGTATCATTGAGCGCCCAAGATACAAAACTGCTACCCTCAAGCAAGCTCAATATCGCCCGTGAAACTGTTCTGGGATTAAGATCCGCCTTTATAACCTTTTCAGATTGACCCAATGCGAGATTATTTTCCAACCAAGCAATATGGATTTCAAAAAACCTCCTAGTCAAATCCTTAAGACTGTCCGGCAGAGCAGAAAGTTCGGCAGCGAGCGCACCACATAAGGGTAGCATTCCATTTTTTGAGCTATCAATAAACAGCTTAGAAAACTCTCTCAACCGAACGATCGTGTCGGTGCTCTCTTCATTTATCAATTCTAGACTCTTCACAAACCTAAAAAGATAGCTATCAATAACGGCAATTCCAAGCCCTTCCTTTGTAGGAAAGTGATGATGAATACTCGCCTTTTTTATACCAATTTCGTCAGCCAAATCGGCATAGCTAAATGCAGCGTACCCTTTGGTACGCAGCAACAGCTCGGCAGTGGTTAAAAGGTCAGAACGAGTACTCATAAATCTTACCTTGCATTATTGACACACGCATATTAACTGCTTTACAGCAACGATTCAACTTAAAGCGATGAAAGCACGTCATAAACCGTGCTCTCATTGGCATTAAGCTATACTCCTACATGGCTCGAACTGTTCTCTATTTTTTCCGAGCGCACGGCTTTGGAACGGACGGCCTTTGCCCAACCCAGCATTAGAGCTCCAGCGACTACCGGTATAGATAAAACAGTATATGTTCCATTAGGATAATCGAAACCCAATAGCACCAGCACTACGAGCAAGAAACCCAGGGTCAGCCAAGAAGTAAACGGAGCACCTGGCATTCTAAACGAGACCATCTCGGCTTCACCTCTCTTCACCGCACGACGATACATTATTTGAGAAAGTACAATGAATGCCCAAGTGGAAAGGATCCCCAGAGAAACTAGATTAAGCAGCAGCTCAAATAGCTGGGACGGAATTAGAAAATTCAATAGCACGCCAAATACGTTGATCCCCATTGTCACTAAGATCCCCATATAGGGAACCCCTTGGGTGCTCATACGTTTAAACATCTTGGGGGCAGATCCTCCCATGGCTAGCGATCTCAGTACCCGCCCCGTTGCGTACAAGCCTGAGTTCAGACTAGAGAGTGCGGCAGTCATTACAACGATATTCATAACGGAGCCAATTCCAGGAATGCCGAGCGCTTCAAAGAACGTCACGAAAGGGCTGACATTAGCGCTGTAGGCCGTCCACGGCAATACAGTGACTAGCAAGAATACCGAGCCTACGTAAAAAAGCCCTATTCTCCAAACCACGCCATTGATTGCTTTAGGGATGACCCTTTTGGCATCTGCCGTCTCACCAGCAGCGGTTCCCACCAACTCTATACTCGCATAAGCAAAAATTACGCCTTGCACGATAATAATCGCCGGCAGAAAGCCATGGGGAAAAACACCTCCATTATCCGAGATCAAATGCAGACCCGGGATGTGCCCCGCCACCTCGTGGCCAGTTGCAAAAAAAAACGAGCCGACAATCAAAAAAATGCTGATAGCTGCCACCTTAATAACAGCAAACCAAAACTCCATTTCACCAAACCATTTGACACCAACCATGTTCATCAATGTCACAACGCCCAAGGCGCTAAGCGCGAATATCCACTGTGGAACGTCCGAAAAAACGCTCCAGTATTTCATGTATATCGCAATCGCTGTTATGTCAACTACACCCGTTAGTGCCCAAACCAAGAAGTACATCCAGCCCGCTACAAAGGAGGCGCGCTCCCCCATAAACTCTCTAGTATAAGATACAAAACTCCCGCTGCTAGGGCGGTGCATAACCAGCTCACCCAATGCTCTTAGTATGAAAAAGGCGAAAACTCCACACACTAAATACACCACCGCAAGTGCAGGCCCGGCAATTTGAAGTCTGGCCCCTGCTCCCAAGAACAACCCAGTGCCGATAGCTCCGCCGAGTGCCATCATCTGCACATGGCGTTTTTTTAGGTGTTTTGAGTAGCCACTTTCATGAGAGTCAAGCCAGTTCGATCTGTCTCTCAATTCGCTTTCACACTGAACGGCTGGAGCGGGCTGTACGTTTTTCTTTTTCATGTGTCACCCAAACAATTAATTTGCAGATATTTTTCTTATCCCTTGCAAACTTAAGTCTTTCCTCCCCAGCTTCAAAGAGAAGAAAGAGAGCGCACCGCGCCTTCACCATTACGGTTATTAGGCCTCGCTCTAGAAATGTCCTCGCGCGCCATAAGCATCACATTTCGGTCGAAAAGGCCGAAACCATCAGGCACGAAAAACCTACCATCTACTCGGTAGCCATGCAATAGATTTTATAATACAAGGATAACTCTCTGTTTTTAAAGACGTTTTTACTAAACGCAAACCAGATGGTAGACATTTAATAAATTTAGTACTTTAATCTCAGTGACACGCGCAACGACACGCCCCCACTACTCAAGAAATGGCAGCCTGTATGAAGAAATATAAAACCGTGCAAACCCTGCTCGCCCATGCTTCTATCAACCCCAATCAGCATCATGGTTTCGTGAATACACCGGTTTACCGGGGCTCCACCGTAGCTTTTCCTACATCGGAATCGATGCGCGAGGGTCGCCAAAAATATTCGTATGGCCGGTGGAATAACCCTTCGACAGAGGCATTGACTCAGGCCCTCCAGCAGTTGGAGGGAGCGGAAGGCACGGTTCTTTGTCCTTCAGGGCTCTCGGCATGCACGACTGCCATACTGTCTGTCGTGGGAACTGGGGATCATCTGCTAGTTGCCGACAATGTGTATGCGCCGATAAGGGCTTTTTGTGAGCAGGTGGGTCAACGGCTGGGGATTGAGGTCTCGTTTTACGATCCGACAATAGGAGCCGGAATCGTTGACTTGCTCAAGCCGAACACTAAAGCGATCTATACCGAATCTCCTGGCTCCTTGACTTTGGAAATACAAGACCTCCCTGCTATAGCCAAGGTTGCACATGATCATGACATCCTAGTTATTGCAGACAACACTTGGGGCACCCCGCTTTACTTTCCTTCATTGGAACTTGGTGTTGATCTGTCCATCATGGCAGCTACGAAATATATCGTCGGTCACTCCGATGCGGTTCTTGGCACCGTATCAGCCTCCAAGCGCGCGTGGGACAGCCTCAAACGATTCCATTTCAGCATGGGCTTATTTGCGAGTCCAGATGACGTGACGCTGGCGCTCCGGGGCATGAGAACACTTGATGTGCGACTGGAGCGTCATTACAGAAACGCTACGATTGTCGCCAAGTGGTTGGAGACACGCGAGGAGGTGAAAGCGGTTTATTATCCTGCATTAGAATCTCACCCTCAGCACCAGTTATGGAAGAGGGATTTTAAAGGAGCGTCCGGTTTACTCTCCTTCGTGACCAAACCTTCAACACAAGTAGCGGCAGATGCACTTTTGGATAGCCTATCGTTGTTTTCAATTGGTTACTCTTGGGGTGGTTTTGAAAGCTTGGCGATGATTGCCGACCCCAAACCCGTCAGAAGTGCGACCTCTTGGGAAGTCGACGGGCACCTGGTGCGGCTTCATATCGGTCTTGAAGATCCATCTGATCTTATCTCCGATCTCGAAGAAGGCTTTGCGAGGTTCAATATGTTACGTAGCCAGCAGATTATCGAATACTCATGAAACTGTGTTAGGCACAGCGCATTATGGGCTGTGCCTAACGCGTGAAGGCGATCAACCCGAAGGGTTTGGCCGCCCGGCACCAACTCATGTTCTCGCTTCATAACTCGACCCGGTGTCGCGGCAGCAAAAGTCGTTTTCCAAACAGGAGTACGGTGTTCGAGGGGGGGCAGATGCAAAGTTTCCTGAAGTGGTCTGCTCATCTCTCGTTTGTCAATGAGTAACACCTGACACACTCGATCGAACCAGAGGCGCTTTCTTGTCGGTCTTACTTTACTCAATGTTTGTAAACACTTGACACTCAAACCCACTGGGCCATCACGAGGATAACCGCTGGAAGTGCTAATCCTGCCAGCATGGTCTGGCAAGCGATGATCCCAGCCATAAGGGGGGCGTCTCCCCCTAATTGCCTTGCCATGATGTAGGAGGATGAGGCTGTGGGCAGTGCCTGGAATAGAAGTGCTGCAACCGCGGCCTTTCCTTCAAGTTCGAATAGGTGGCACGCCAAAAGCGTAACCAGTGGCATGATTATAAACTTGGTCAGCGACGAGTAACCCACCGGGCGAAACCATTGTCTTATGCTTCCGAACTCAAGCGCAGCACCAACGCAGAGCAATCCGAGCGGCAGTGACGCTTGTCCCAAGGCCTTGAGCATCGGCTCAATACCGACAGGCAGTCCCCAGCCCGAGACCTGGATCAATCCGCCGGCGAAGCACGCGAGTATCAGTGGGTTCAATGCCAACTGCTTGAGGACTTTGCTAAATGGCATCCTGCCGGCTGACCCGTACTTCGCGAATACCATTACGCACAGGATGTTCACGCTGGGCACTATGGCCGCGTTCGCGACCGCTGCCAGGGCTATACCCTGCACACCGAACAGGCCCGCGGCTGCCGACACGCCTACGTAGTTATTGAAACGTATCCCACCCTGAAAAACCGAAGTGAACGCAGCATCGTCCATGGTGATCAGCGACTTCGCGCCCAACAACATTAGCGATACCACCACAGTCGAGAATACGAGCACCGAAACCATGCTTTGAAAGGGCACGCCATCAAGGTTGGCGGTCGCCAGTCCGTGAAAGAAAAGAGAAGGCAGCAACACGTAATACGCCAGGCGCTCTGCCTGTGCCCAAAAAGTATCCGTCAGAAATTGACGACGCTTGAGCCACGCGCCCAGCACGATCAGTAGTGCGATGGGCAACAAGGCAGTCAACAAGGAAAGGGTCATACGCGTGCCTTGGTTTTTTGTGCCGACGGTTCACATCCCACAATCAGTCGGCTCATCAGCGGCATGTCTACGGCAGGTCCAGTGATCATGGTGCCCTCAAGAACTCACTTGTACGAGGACCACGATAAGAGGTCGGACTCCAAAATAAAAACGTTTTAAACTTCAGCAATCAACAAGTATTACTCATGGTTTATCGTGCAAGACATGCGCTTTCACCGCGTTCGCCAGGGCTACCGCCAGTCGCCCAAGGGGACGATCTTCGCGCTCCAGCAATACCACGCGCCTGGTTTTTTGAGGCATGCCGAACGGCCCAACGGCCAGTGTTTTCAAGCTTGCGACTTGATGTCCAGAGAGTGGAATGATGGATACGCCCAGTCCGCTTGAGACCATCTGGATAATCGCATCCTGGCTATCCAGTTCCATGCTGGTCTGCACGCGCAGCCGCATAGCGCGAAGCTCTCGCTCAATCGTTCGACCTGCCCAGGCGCGAGGATCAAATCGAATGAACGGCTGGCTTTTGAGTAGAAGCTTCAAGTCCTCATGCGCATGAGACACCGGCGCGATGATCCAGAACCCTTCCTCGTAAAGTACCGTGCTTGCCAGGCCATAAGGGTGTGGCTTCACCGGCTCCGTGGTGATCGCAACGTCAAGCTCGCCCGCCTCCACGCGCGTGGCCAACTCAGCGGACATTCCCGACGCAACAGTAATGCGCAGGTGAGGATGCTCAGCACGCATTGCCGACAACGCGAGGGGCAAGGCGCTCGCCAGCGCTGTATGAATGGCACCGATTCTGAGCCTGCCGCGCAACTCAGTGTCGCCTCCAATCTCGGAGGAGATCCCGTCGTATAGGGCTAGAATTTCTCGCGCGCGCTCAACGGCAATATGGCCTGCATCCGTCAGCACCGGCAACCGTCGTGAGCGGTCAAACAGGCGTGTATTGAAATCCTCCTCCAAAGACCGAACATGAAGGCTGACAGCTGATTGGGTCAGGTGCACGGCGTCCGCTGCTCTAACAAAAGAACCGTATTGGGCAATGGCAAGCAGTGTTCGAAGCGCGCGTAATGACATAGCCATTCATCCTGCAAATTGGTGGCCGAGCTTACCAGTTGGGGCAGGCGCATGGTTTGGATGGAGCCTCGCTCCTGCCTCTCCAATGACCTGAGGCGATATGGCGCACCCGGGTAAAATTTACTTCAGTCATTAAAGCGGGCTAAATAGCCGCCCCTTCGCGGCGATTTCATCTATGGGTTCGTTGAAACGCATTTGTCCCTGGATTGCCTGTCTGGCCGTACTACTCAATCTGTTCGCCATGCCGATGAGTCGTGCGATGCAGACGCCGGACGTGCGCCTGATGCTTTGGGGTGGTTTTTGTTCGGGCGGGAACTTGAGGGCCTTGCCAGCAGACCTCGGCAAGATGATTGATGCCTTGCAGCTGCCCCAGTCGAAACCTGTCATGCAGCATGGCGACTGTTGTTGCGGCCATGCAGGATTGGCAGCGTTACCGTCCAACTACTACCGGCACTTTCTCCCGCAGTACACTTCCAACGCTGCCCTCGAAAACCCTGAATTGCCGACGCTGCATCCGCGGATCCGTTGGCCCAGCTTGAGTCCACGCGCCTCCCCCTTCGCCTGATCACAACACCGCTAACAGTGCGGTGCTGCCATCTTTAAATTCTTTAGCGACCTGCGATGGACGCTGAACGCCCTTAAAGTTTCTTGATCATCAGGAAGTGCGTGCTATGCCTGCTTCAACTACTTTGCGCCCCGCAACGCGTTTGTCTGTGCACCGTCCCCTATGGCCCCTGTTTTCAATAGGCGTGCTCACGTTGAGCCCGATGTCAGTGGCATTAGCTGAAGCCAGCAGAGTCGAAAGTTCGACCCTGACCCTGGGTGCAGTCAGCATTCAAGGTTCCGCCAGCGGACCGTTAAGCACAAGTAGCGTGCTTAGCTCAGTTGATATTCTGGGTGCTGACATCCTTGAAAAGATGCCGGTCAACTACAGTTGGGAGCTGTTCAGCCGCGCGCCTGGGGTGATGCTGACCGAGTTCAATCAAGGCACCACCTCTGGCAAAATCTCCTTTCGAGGCTTCAATGGCGAAGGGGAAGTGAACGCGGTCAAATTGCTGATCGACGGCATTCCGAGCAACAGCAATGACGGCAACATGCCGTACATGGACATGATTTTCCCCATGGAGCTGGACAGCATCGAGGTGGTGCGTGGCACCAGTGATGCGCGTTATGGACTGAATAACATTGCTGGCAACGTCAATATGCTGACCCGCACGGGTGGCGACTACAACAAGGCGCGGCTGCGTTATGGCAGCTTCAATACTCAGGAAGCCCAAATCGCCAAGGGCTTTGAGAGCAGCAACTGGACTCAGAATTACTTCTTCGCCTATCAAAAATCCGATGGCTACCGGGATCATGCCGAGGCAGACAAGTTCTCAATGTCAGGCAAATGGTTCTATATGCCGGACGACGGCAGCTACCGCATCGGATTGGTCACTCGTCATTACGAAACCGAGGCTCAGGAGCCAGGTTATCTGGCTGAGGATGATGCCCGACATCATCCGGAAATGACTAACAGCTTCAACTCAACCGACAAGGGCACCCGGCGCATGAACCAGGTCAGTCTGCATTTCGATACAGACCTGGCTGACACCCTTGCCTGGTCAGCGAAGAGCTACGTCAACACCTTCGATGACAGGCGCTGGACACAATACTGGAGTTCGAGCTCGCAGCAGGAGCGTGACAACTACGAAACGCAATATGGGGCGCTCACCTCTCTGACTTGGCGCCCGGAAGTCAGTTGGCTTTACGATTTCGCCCTGGAAGGTGGTACAGACATACAACAGCAGCAAAACAAAAGTGAGCGCTATCGCACCAAAGACCGTGCGCGTCTGGCGACTACGCGCGACCAGCAGTTCGACTTCGATACCTATGGCGCTTATGTCCAGGCCGAGATCAAACCGCTTGAATCTCTGAAGATCATACCGGCCTATCGGGTCGACAAGATCCAAGGCGATTTCACCAATGAGATGACCGGCATGGACTACGACATCAACGACTACGGGTTGATCAAACAGCCGAAAATCAACGTCGTGTATTCGCCGTGGGATGTGGCCAGCTTCTACGCGAATTGGGGACGTACCTTTCAAGTGGGCACCGGGGCTGCGGCTTATAAGATTCCGCCCAGGGATACCGACCTAGCACCGTCGATCAACGAAGGCTGGGAAACCGGAATCAAGTTCACGCCGGCTGACTGGGTGGACGGGCGTGTTGCCTATTGGCAGCAAGAGGCTTCAGGTGAAGTCAGTCGCCGGCTGAACGACCCGAGTGGTGAGTCAGACAACGTTGGTGAAACTCGGCGGTGGGGTTATGACTTGCAGATGAACCTGCACCCAAACGATCGCACCGAAATATGGATGGCGTACTCCTGGCAGTATTCGAAAATCCTCCAGCCGAGCGCCACTCTGCCTAACAGCGAAGGTCAGGAAATCGACCATATCCCGCATCACCTATACAACGTGGGCATCAGCTATGACGCGACACCTGCATTACAGCTGACTGCCTGGATGAACGGTCAGACTAACTACTACCTTGAACGGGAAAACACGAAGGGAACTTATGGCGGCTACGTGCTGATGAACCTTGGCGCAACCTACAAGGTAACGCGGTCAGTGAGCGTCGATCTGCAACTGAAGAACCTCACAAACCGATATTACGAATACGTCTGGTACGACCCGGACGGTGCTCAGGCATCCCTCCACTCGCCAGGTGATGGTCGCGCGTTTTATACCGGAGTGACCGTAGATTTCTAGGGGCGATAATGACTGAAGCTTTTCGGTTCCAGTCATTAGCTAGACAGTTCGGCAGTGTGCTCACTGTTGCTCGTCTTTCGGACCGGGCTCATTTCACGACAAAACATTCGCCTGTACTCAGAAGGCGAGGTGCCGAGCTGAACGCCGAATTGTTGCCTCAAGGATAAGGTGGTGCCAAAACCTGCTCAACCGCTTCAACAACTACAACGTCGAGGATGGCCGCTACGAGCAGCGCACCCGCTGGATACGCTCGATCACGGACTACCAGCTGGACGACAATACCCAGTTGCGCAATACCTTCTACCACTACGATGGCCAGCGCGATTACCGCAACCTTGAGGTCTACCGCTACAACAGCGACAACAGCGCCATCGCCCGCTCCGGCGGTTACCGCCAGCGGCACGACCAGGAGGTCAACGGTGACCGCATCGAGCTGACTCACCAGGCTCAACTGTTCGGCCTGGCCAGCGATTGGGCGCTGGGCGTGGATTACAACACCAACCAGCAAACCAATTACCCGTTGTCCAAAGGCGCCTTCGACACCATCGATCCAGATGGCTTCGAGCCGGGCCACTTCCTGGACATTCCGGGGATGGATGCACCGCGCACTAAAGATCGCAGCACGTGGACCGATACCTCGTCGGCGTTCGTCGAGAACCGCACGCGCCTGACCGAGCAACTGGCGCTGATCACTGCGCTGCGCTATGACCATATCGACTTCGAGATCGTCGATCATGCGGCGCAGGCCAGGCTCGACAAGCGTTGGGATGCAATCACGGGACGCCTGGGCCTGGTGTACGACCTGACGTCGAATGTCAGCCTTTATACCCAATACGGTACCTCGGCCGAGCCGCCGGGAGGGACGCTTACCAGCGCCTCCATTGCCCAGGTGAGCGACTTCGACTTGAGCACTGGTCGCCAATTCGAGGTGGGCAGCAAGTTCGATTTTCTTGACGGTCGCGGCTCGGCCACCGCCGCGGCCTACCGCATCGTGCGCAAGAACATCTCCGTCCCCTCCTCGACGGTGCCCAACACCACCGAACAAGCGGGTCAACAAACCTCCACCGGCATAGAGCTGGCCGCTTCATTCAAGATCACGCCCAAGCTATTGGCGGCCGGTAACTTCAGTTGGGTAAGGGCTGAGTACGACGAGTTCAATGAAACCATCGCCGGTGTTGTGTTCTCGCGCAAAGGCAAGAATCCGGTGAACATTCCCGACCGCGTAGCCAATCTCTGGCTGACTTATGACGTGGCTCCTGACTGGCAACTTGGGGTCGACGTGCGCTACGTATCGTCGGTCTACGCCAATACCGCCAATACGACGTGGGGGCCTTCGTACACCGTCTATTGTTTGTCCATGACCTGGACAAACACGTGCAGCTCAGCGCGCGTCTACGTAACCTGACCGACGAGGTCTACGCCCGTTTCATCCACCAGAGCAACACCCAATATTACCTGGGGGAGCCGCGCAGCCTGGAGGTCGCTATGCAGTGGAATTATTGACGAGCAAAGTGCCATAGCGCTGCAGCGCTATGGTCGAACATGACGCAATTAGCTGGCCGTTCTACACGCGAACGGCCCGCTAGCAGCGCTTACATGTCACCCGCCATATTTATACGGGACTACTTTGTGGAATCAATTAGTCTTCCGACCAGCCATCACAACCGATAGCCCCGTTCTTTTTCATGACGGTTCAGAACTTTGAGATTCATCGGCACACGCTTGAAGTCGCAGGCGATATTGTCCGGGACTCTCCCCAGTCCATTTCTTAAACGCACGATGAAAGGCACTGGGTTCCTGGAAGCCTAGTTGAAAAGCTTTTGAAAAGGCCGCACGTTTCAACGGTGAAGCGTTGCACCAGCTTCAGAAGCACGAGATACCGCTGGTGGGCCTCGATCCCGCGATGACGTTGGTGTATCGCCAGGAGTATGCGAAGACGCTTGGCAGTCACAAGGTTCCTACCGTACTACTGCCGCAGGAGTGGCTCGCCAATATGCTTCCACAGTCGCAGATTGTGAAAGATGCCGATCCCTATCATTTCCTTCCCCACTGCACTGAAAAGACAAATGAGCCAAACAGCATCGTCCTTTGGCAACAAGTCTATGAGCGCATGGGACTGAAAATGAGCGTTCAAGCCAGCGGGTGCTGCGGCATGTCCGGCACCTATGGGCATGAGACGAAGAACACCAGAACTTCTGTAGTGATCTACAAACAATCCTGGGCGCCGCTTGTGAAAAGATTTAATGCTTCTGGCCGGTTAGTGGCCGACGGATATTCTTGCCGAAGCCAGGTGAAACGACAGGATGGAGTAACCGTCTCACATCCGCTGCAGGCGCTGCTCGCTGTCGTCAGGAATCTTGCTGCCTGAGCCACGAGGCATGATTAAACTTTTACCTGGGAATGGGTAAATGACTCGGCCGTGTGCTCATTGCCGCCCGCCTTCGGGCCTGGCTTCATTTCACGGAAAAACATTCGCCGATACTCAGAGGGTGAAGTGCCAAGGTGAACGCCGAACTGTTGTCTCAACGACAAAGGCGTTCCGAAACCCGCCTCACCGGCGACACACTCGATAGGTAAGTCGGTCGTTTCGAGCAGCTGTTGTGCTCTGGCGACTCGCTCAGCATTCAACCATTTTGAGACGGTGCTGCCGGTCGCCTCCCTAAATCGCCTGGTAAAAGTGCGCCGACTCATTTTCGCCATGTCCGCCAGCAAATCGAGCGACAGATCACTCGCAAGGTTCATTCGGGCCCACGCCAGTACATTAGACAAATGAGTCTCGCTAGACAGCTGCGGCACAGGATGCTCTACGTACTGAGCCTGGCCTCCCTGCCTGTGCGGCGGCGTCACCAGCATCTTCGCAGTGCGATTGGCAACATCAGCACCGAGTCGCTGACGTATTAGATGCAGACAACAATCAATTGCTGCCACAGTTCCCGCAGAGGTGATGATGTTGCCATCACTGACATACAGCACTTCAGGCCTGAAACGAACTTCTGGGAACCGTCGCCCAAACTCGTCTCTGACTGCCCAGTGAGTGGTTGCTTCTTTGCCATCAAGAAGTCCTGCATCGCCGAGCACGAATGCTCCCAGACATAGCCCGACGATGAGCTTGTCTTGGGCATTTGCACGCTGTAAGGCTTGCACAAGCTGCGCAGACGCTGCGACAGAATGATCGCCCCACGCCGGAATGACAATTACGTCGGATGTCTCCATCAGTTCCAGGCCATGATCGACCGCTAAGCCTATGCCTTGGTCGCTTATCACCATTCCCGGCGTCTCTGCACAGTAACTGACCTCGTAATGAGGTTCACCGGGTGCGGATTGAGCTGTTCCTAGCACCATTCCAGGCACGGAAAGATGAAACAGGCTGACACCGTCAAAAGCCAGAACAGCAACGCGTGTGGATTGCATCAGTCAGCCTCATATTCGAGAACAGCGCAGGTATCGTGGCCCAATTATATCGGAATCTGTCATTCAGGCCACTGTTGAGTCCCAGAGCATTGGGCAACAATAGAGTCACTGATGCAATAACAGGATTAACGAGATGAACTTTAAAACACTTCCAATCGCCCTTAGCCTTGCCTGCACTGCCGCGGCCTCACCCGCATTTGCGAGCTCCGACACTCCCAATTCCCCGGACGCGGCCCATAAAGTCGACTTGCAGCAAGTTCGTAACGCAACGGTAAAAATCTCCTACGGTGGCACAACCTTTCTGATCGACCCGATGCTGTCCCAAAAGGGAACCTACCCAGGATTTGAAAATACCTACCGTAGTAACCTGCGCAACCCACTTGTCGATCTGACCGAGTCGCCAGAAAAAGTAATCTCTGGTGTTGACGCCGTCATCGTCACTCATACGCATCTCGACCACTGGGATGATGCCGCACAAAAAGCGCTGCCGAAAGACATCCCGCTGTTCACGCAGCATGAGGACGATGCGAAGCTGATTCGCTCGCAAGGGTTCAAGAACGTACGCGTTCTGACAGACGAAGCGGAATTCGGCGGCGTCAAAATCACCAAAGCAGGTGGTCAGCACGGCACCGACGAAATGTATGCCGCTCCCCCACTCGCCAAACTTCTAGGCGAGGCCATGGGCGTTGTGTTTGAAGCGCCAGGCTACAAAACTCTCTACCTAGCCGGCGACACTATCTGGCGTAAAGAGGTAGACCAAACTATTGAGAAATATCACCCTGAAGTCATCGTACTCAACGCCGGGAAAGCGAAGGTAAACGGGTTCGAGGGCGCGATCATCATGGGTGAAGAGGATGTTCTGCGCGCTTCACAGGCCGCAAAAAACGCCAAAATTGTTGCCGTGCACATGGACGCAGTCAACCACATGTCGCTGACCCGCAAGGAATTGCGCACTTACGTCAAAGAGCACGGTATCGAGAGTCGCGTAGAGATACCCGAAGATGGCGCATCACTGGAGTTCTGACTTAAATTTTTTGAGGTTGGAAATGCAGGTGTTCTATCTGTCGACTTCAACCTTCAAGCCGCATGCTTAGCTCGGATAATTCGACCGGAGATCGTTCATGAAACGTGGCCTTGTAGTAGTTGACCTGCAAAATGAATACCTGCCCACAGGCAAATTGCCGTTAGACGGCATCGTAGCTGCTGTAGCGAATGCTGTCCGAGTGATCAGCCACTCGCGCGATATAGGAGCTCCGGTTTTTCACATACGGCATGAGTCCAACGATGAACGCGCTCCAATCTTCGTCAAAGGCTCGAACGGTGCGCAAACCCAGCCTGCTGTTGCACCTCTGGGTAATGAGCCTGTGATTGTAAAAGCACACATCAACGCCTTCCGGGAAACGGATCTTAAGCAGCAGTTGGAAGCAGCGGACATCGAGGAACTCGTGGTAATCGGTGCAATGAGTCACATGTGCATCGATGCCGTAGTGCGCGCGGCGGCAGACATGGGCTACCCCGTTACGGTGCTGCATGACGCCTGCGCCACCCTGGATCTCACATTTGGTGGTGTTAACGTTCCTGCTGCTCACGCACACGCCACGATGATGGCAGCGTTCGAGTTCGGTTACGCCACCGTCAAGTCGGTGGAAGATTACCTCTCGGCCTGACCGCGTGACGACAAAACTTGCCGGGGCCCATTGGGCCCTGGCTTTCATCGTAAACGCATAAATAAGCTGATGGCGGGGGCAACCCTCCACGTTTCCATGGCCTCGGGATCGGTCAGGCTGACCTCTCGGAACTCTCCGTTCGCGCGTTAGCCGTCTATACCTATTTCTTTGAGCAACCCTTGCTTGCAGCTCAATAACTCCTCAACGTAAACACTGCGATTCCTTTCGAAACGCAATGTGGGGATGGGCATTGATATTGCGAAACGGCCTAACACGGTATCTAGCGCGACTGCTGTAGTGGTGATGCCCTCAATGAGTTCGCCGTGATCGCTTGAAAGCCCTGTTTTCCGAATATCGGCCAGCTGATTGAAAAGACTCTGGAATTCCGACGTGTTTCCCTGGGTAGCGCTTTCAGCTGCAAACAACTCTTTCACATCCTCATCTTGGTCTAAAGCGAGAAGAGCCCGTCCAGCAGACGTTCCATAGAGTGGCGTATCCAGTTGGCCAAGGCGTGGCATCACCTGCAACTCACGATCAGCAACTACACGATCCTCAACGATCAGTTGGATTCCGGCAGGTCTAGAAAAGACAACCGTCTCTTGAACCCTCTCGCTCAGCTTATGCAGCCAAGGGCGGACGACGGTCATACGGTCGACATGGGCGTTCGCGACGAGCCTCAACAAACCCGCGCCAAGGCTGATTCCGCCAGCGCCTTCAGTACGAATCATTCCCTGCTCTTCGAGCGCTCCTACGATGCGTTGCACCGTTGAGCGAGGCAAATCTACAGCTTGGGCTATTTCGCCCAAACTCATCCCGCCAGCGCTTCTTCCCAATACATTCAGAATTTTTGCCGCGCGTGCAATGACCTGAATACCCCCACTACGCTCATCGCTGACGCCTGCTTGAACCCGCTCGTCCATGGACACCTCCACTTTTTCGGTCACTGTATCATATTGCGATACAATATTATTTTGCGGTACAGTTACCGCATTGCGATACATCACAAGTGCGAGGCTGACGATGTTGCGTGAATTTTCAGTCGCAGGCCTGCTGATTACCCCAATGGTGATCTGCGTTGGCGCTGCGGCATCCCTGACCTGGATTACGTATGTGCTCATTCCGCAATGGGCAATACAGCAATGGATTTGGAAGCGCTCATGGCTGGGGCTTTCCCTATTCGTCTTCTACATCGCCAGCGCCCTCGCCTTTCTCGATGGTGGATGGAAATGAATTCGGCAATTCGGGTCTGCGTGACGTTACTGATCTCATGTTGCGCGGTGCTGGCGGGGTCGTGGACATGGAAGCACTACCAACTCTCACCCTGGACGCGAGATGGGCGAGTTCGGGCCGATGTAGTGGTCGTAGCACCCGATGTAGCGGGCTGGGTGACCAGGCTCGAAGTGCGAGACAACCAGGTGGTAAATAAAGGCGATCTGCTTTTTGAAATTGATCCCGTCCGTTATCGCTCCCTCGTGAACGAGTCGAAAGCCCGAATGGAACACTCAAAGCACGCTTGGGAGCTTGCAGCACTTCTGGAGAGCCGCCGTGTTCCATTGGCCAGGATCAACGCCATAAGCGCTGAGGATTTGGATAACGCCCACTCCCAAGTCTTGCTGGCCAAATCCCAATATGAGGTCAACAAGGCGCAGTGGGAAACCGCGAGGATCAACCTCGCCCGCACATCCGTGGTTGCGCCAGCTGACGGTACGATCACCAACGTCAGATTGCAGGAAGGCAACTACGTAGCCCAGGGGGCTCCCGCCTTCTCACTCATCAAAAACGATTCGTTTTACGTGACTGCCTACTTCGAGGAAACGAAGCTTCTCGATATACGTGAGGGGGATATGGCCGAGGTGTCGTTCATGTTCGGAGGGCCTTCGATTAGTGGCCGCGTCCAAAGCATCGCCAGAGGCGTCGCCAATACCAACACACAAGCAGATCCAATGTTGCTGCCTCAAGTACAGCAGGCATTCAACTGGGTGCGACTGGCGCAACGCATACCGGTCGACATAAAGCTGGAGGCGAACGCTGCGAGCACGCGCTTGATCGCTGGCATGAGCGCATCGGTGAGGATTCATCAGCGCCCCACTGAGAGGGGCAGACCATGAGAGACGCACTGAAGCACTACTTGGCGCCTGACTTGCGCAGCTTGGTATTCGCTTGCAAGGGGCTGTGTGCCGTTACGCTCGCTCTAGCGATTTCGATGAGCCTGGATCTGGACAAGCCATTCTGGGCGATGGTGGCGTCAATGATGCTCCAGGCTCGCCCCGAGGCCGGATTGGTCATCGAAAAAGCGGCATGCCTTGCTCTGGGATCAACGGTTGGCGCCGTGATAGCGGTACTGATCTTGGACAATTTGACGCCATATCCTGTGTTAGCTATTGGAGCACTCGCGCTGTGCGTTGCCGTCACTTCTACAATCGCCTCGACCATGCGGCATGTCAATTTTGTATTCGCAACGTCATTAGTGAGTGTTACAGCGATTCTGATTGTACTTTTCGCCTTGGCCGATCCTGCAAATACCAGCAGCGGATCGATCTTTATGGTGATTCGGGCTCGGTTGAGCGAAGTTCTGGTCGGAGCCAGCAGTTCCATCCTGACCAGCGTCCTGCTTTATCCCTTCAAGGTGCAGAAGGTGCTGGAGACGGGTATGAATCGCCTACGGGATTTGAGCCTCACCCACGTCTCGGCGATTCTTCACGCTCAATCAAATCCAGCAGCTGTCCATCAGCAGCGCATAGGCATCATCGCCTTGTCCACTTCCATAAACGATGACGCCAATGCAGGACGCTATGAACTGGCAAGCAATATCGATGCAGCCCTACTCGCCGCCAGCAACGCCTTGACCATCGTTGCATGGGGACAAACCATCGAGCGCATATTGAGTGATAACCCAAAGCGTTTATCGGAGATGCTGGCCCGTTTCGTCGATCACCACGCTCATGGCTGCAGCTCGCTCGAGGCAGAGAGCCTGAAGAAAGTATCCGAGGCACTTTCAGCGATGCATGGGGCCTGCGATTCAATCGCTGAAAGATCGCACGGGACGCAGCGCTTTCCACGGTTCAATCGACATCGTGACTGGCTCGTCGGACTGAGAGCGGCGCTGCGAAGCTCACTTGTTTTCCTGAGCGCTATCGCCATATGGATTCTGTCAGGCGAACAAGCCGCACTCATCATGATGATCGTGCTACCTGCCTTGCTCTCCCAGGCATTCTCCTCACACCCAGTGCCGCGCGTGGCAACCGCCAAGTTACTGGGGGGAGCCTTGATTGCCATCCCTATTGCCATCCTGTTTGTACTCAGTTCGCTTGCGCAGGGTTCGGGCGATTTCGAGATGTTGATACTGGTGCTTTCTGCACCTCTTTTTCTGGGGCTGATGAGCATGACTTCACCGTCACTCGCACCTTACGGTCTCGGTTTTTGCCTCACCCTGGCGGTGCTTGTTCAGCCAAGCAACTACATGACATTCGCAATTGATCAGTGCCTGTCCACTGGATTGGGAATCGCAGCAGGCCTCGGCTTGTTATACGCAGGATTTGATCTTATAGGGCCGCCCAAACATACATGGCTTCAGCGACGAGTTATCAGAGCACTCTACTTAGACCTGAAAGAGATGGGTAAGAAGGGGCGATCAGCCGATTGGCTCAACCAACGTGCAGCCGAGCGTCTTTCCTGTCTCGCTGCATACGAGCCGCAAACGCCGACCGGCAGGGCATTGACGCTGCGCGGGCTCAACTTACTCGAGTCTGGCCACCGCATGAAGCTCGCATCAGATGAACAATGAAAGCTTCGAATTTACCTCCACTCCTTAACACCGAACTCAAAGGTACTCCGAAATGCACAACCATCAGGCTGACGCAAACTACATGGGCGACCTGCAAGACGCCGCTCCCGAGATGGTCGCAGCTTTTTTCAACTTCGATAAAGCTGTCTTCAACAAGGATGTCGGCAGCCTTAACCTAGCCACACGGGAGCTGATCGCCGTGGGAGTAGCCGTCACTACACAGTGTTCCTACTGCATTGCCGACCATGCCAAGCGAGCAGTCAACGCGGGTGCGTCGAAGCAAGATGTGGCTGAAGCAATCATGGTGGCGACGGCCCTTCGTGCTGGTGGAGGTATTACCCATGGCTGGCAAGCGATGAAAAACATCGCTGACACGAAGTAGAGGCCGAAGAGCTTTGCCCAGACCATGAAAACCTAACGATTGAGGCAAAGCGGCTCTATTGTCAGAGAGATCGGGTACGAGCTTAAGGTTGAGCCGCCACCTGCAGCGCAGCCGACGCTCGTTACAATTGATCTCTCTTTTCCAAAGTAGTGACGCCCTGCCAAGCAGCACCGACTGGCAATACGGCGCAATCCTGGTGACTTTGAGCGTTGCGAACTCTCTAAGCCGTCGTGATATCGAAGCTCTCTGCAGCCGTTGCCGAGCTAAATGTAACGCCTATTGCCGCCAGGCAGCGCCTTCTCAACCTGCGTTCGAGGTAGGGCAATTCCTTGTTTTAGCGCTCAGGCAATCCGTCCATCAAAAAATCATGACGATGTTCCGAAAAAGCGCATAGATATCTATTGCGAGAGGGCGATCGAGTGCTCAAAATTGCTCCGTAAGTCGTCAGTGAACGTGTCCAGTCTTTGCCTCTTGGAATAGCTGTTTATGCGCCCCAAATCCATACAGTTCATCACCTACCCGAACGTAAGTTTGCTTGACTTGGCAGGGCCTCTCGACGTGTTCACGGCAGCCAACCGCTTCTCCCGCCAAAACCATCAACCGTATACGATTTCCATTTTAGCGTTAGATCCAACCACTGAGATATGCTCAAATTTCTCAATAAACACTGAAACGCTGCAAGCAGAAACCTCTTCACCGCACACCTTAATTGTACCCGGCGGACCAGGCATATATGATTTCTGTAAAGACCCGAAGTTCGTCACACACTTCATAAACCATGTAGACAAAGCCGAGCGCCTGATTTCTGTTTGCACTGGTATATTCGCACTAGCCTGCGCCGGAAAACTTGACGGCCGGAAAGCAACCACTCACTGGTCGGCGTACGACGAACTGGAAAGAAACTTTCCATCAATAATAATTAAACGAGGCCCAATATTTATTAATGATGACCACATATGGACATCAGCAGGTGTGACATCAGGGATTGATCTAGCATTATCGATCGTCGAGAAAGATTTGGGACATACCGTTGCGCTGGAGGTTGCTCGATATCTGGTAATGTTCCTCAAACGCCCTGGAGATCAGAATCAATTCAGCTCTTCCCTAACCCTGCAATCGAAGAGCAGTCAATTCTCAGATTTGCATGCATGGATTAGTGAAAACCTAAGCACCGATTTAACAGTACCAGTGCTCGCAAACTTCATGAATATGAGCGAAAGAACCTTCATACGCAAATACTCGGAATCGATGCAAAAAACACCAAGCAAAATGGTGGAACTGCTCCGACTAGACGCTGCCCGCGATATGCTTACAAGCTCAAACAAACCACTCAAAACCATAGCCCAGTACTGCGGGCTAGGTAGTGAATCAACCCTCATCAGAAGGTTTGTGAAGAATTTTGGCATCACCCCCAAGGAGCATCGCGCACGCTTCAATTCGACCGAATAACGTTGCCAACGCTCACAACGCAGCGATATTTTTGGCAAAAAACGCCTTCCCCAATCCTGAGCGTCATCTCACCTATCAATAGCAAAGAGCTAAATAGCTTGATCGCCTTGAAGCGACATCCGCCAAAATCTGGCGGACATGATCAATATTTTGTCATTTCCTCATGAAAAATTTTCTTTAAATTACCCCACCTCAAATAGCCTGTTCAGAGGCGACAGAGACTAAGACTTGGAGATCAAACCTTAGCATCTAACACCGTATAGATAACACGCTTGGATACCTTCCTTCATGTTCAGCGTCAGAGACTCCCCCATGTCCAAACTGGCAATCAACACAATCGAGCTACAAGTAAAATTGGATAACAACCTGCACATGGAGATCTTATCGCGACTAAAAAACATAAAAAGACTTTCGCCACAATGCGTTGAGTACGATCTCACGCAAAGTACAAACCTCAACAGCTGGATTATAAAATTCACTTGGATTGATGCAGCCTCAATGCATAATCACTTTTCCTCTGAATCATTGCAGACCCTTCTAACGTTATTAGCTTCCAGATGTACGAAACTTTACTTTGAAAAAACCTTGAACACTGAAGGGTAAGACTACTCCGCGGCTCTGAGAAGGCGCTGCCACAAACCAAAATCCAAAAATCCTCCGAGCTCCGCATGTACCCACAGTTCGTACGCGGCCCCGATTTGATATGCACTCGCGCATGAGTCCAAGACGATCCTTAAACAGTCGCAGGAAGCAGTTGCCCGCACCTCCTGGCAAAGTCATGACGGCGACTCGTGTCTGGAGATTGTGTGCTGTCTGATCTGCGTTTAATGTCATGCCGCGAACGCGTGATCACCAGAAATTGTGGAACGCCTTCACATAAATTCTGCGCGCAGCGTTGTGGGCGCCCCCCCTTCGGCAGATTTGGACTTACCGGGTCAAAGCACTCGAAAGTCGGCATAATCGACTTCGACAAAAATCTTCGTGCCGCAAAATCCGGAACAATTTAAAGGGATCAATACCAATCATGAAAGACGCCACCATCGCGCTGCACCATGGCTTCAAGTCGGACCCGACCACCAAGGCTGTCGCAGTGCCTATTTATCAGAATGTTGCTTTCGAATTCGATAACGCCCAACACGGTGCTGACCTATTCAACCTGGACGTGCCGGGCAACATTTACACCAGAATCATGAACCCCACCAATGATGTGCTGGAACAAAGGATGGCCGCCCTCGAAGGCGGCGTGGCAGGGCTGGCCGTATCGGCCGGCAGCGCGGCAATCCATTATGCGATCCAAACGTTAACCCGCGCAGGTGACAATATCGTCACCACTCCACAGCTCTATGGCGGCACCTACACTCTCTTCGCACACCTGTTGCCAAGCTTTGGCGTGGATGTGCGTTTTGCCCGAGATGACTCTGCCGAGGCTATCGCCGAACTGATCGACGACGACACCAAGCTGGTGTACTGCGAAAGCATCGGCAACCCGGCGGGTAACATCATTGATCTCGAAGCCCTGGCTGAAGCTGCTCACACCCGCGGCGTACCGCTGATGGTCGACAACACGGTGGCTACGCCTATCCTCTGCAAGCCGATTCAGTTTGGGGCCGATATCGTTGTGCATTCCGTGACCAAGTACGTCGGCGGACACGGCAATTCCCTGGGCGGTGTGATCATCGACAGCGGCAATTTCCCTTGGACCCAATACCCGGAAAAATTCCCCAGCCTCAACCAGCCCGAGCCGGCGTACCATGACGTGATTTATACCGAGAAGTTCGGGCCCGCCGCCTTCATCGCGCGCGCACGCACAGTGCCATTGCGCAACACCGGCGCGGCACTGGCACCCATGAACGCGTTCCTGCTGCTGCAAGGCCTGGAAACGCTCGCGCTGCGCATGGAGCGTCACACCGACAACGCCCTGAAAGTTGCGCAATTCCTGCAGAGCCATGCTGAAGTGGAATGGGTCAGCTACGCCGGTCTCCCGGACCATCCTCATCACGCACTAGCACAAAAATACATGCAGGGTAAACCGTCGGCGATCCTATCGTTTGGTTTGAAGGGCGGCTATGACGCAGGCGTGCGCTTCTATGATGCTCTGCAAATCTTCAAGCGACTGGTCAACATCGGTGACGCCAAGTCGCTTGCCTGCCATCCGGCTTCCACTACCCATCGGCAAATGAACCAGCAGGAACAAGCAAAGGCTGGCGTGAAGCCCGAAATGATTCGTCTGTCGGTAGGCATCGAGGCGATTGAAGACCTTATCGACGATCTGAGCCAGGCGCTGGGCTCGTCTCAAATGTGAGGCGAGAAGGTCGGCTAGGGCGTTATATCCTATCCGCATTGCTCATTCAGTAGGCGGCCATAGGTTCTGCGAAGCCGCAGATGTACTGTGTGGTGATGCCCTTTGCTTGACTACAATCGCCGTATATTCACTGTTCTTAATTTTTCGCGAACGTCGCCAAGTCCCGGAGAAAACAGTTCGGGCACCTGGCGCCGTCGCCCTCCTCTGATACCATCGACCCAATCCTAATAATGGCGAGCCCGAAGTCCAATATGGCGTAAAAAATCAATAATTTGACATTTTTGCGAGAAGCGAACGTAGCACCATGATAAAAATAGAATTTATTTTATAAATTGCATCTTATTGATAAAATATCAGATAAATCTGGCCCATAAGAACATTATACAAAAAAACAACCTCGCAGTTTAAAACTTGCAACCCCGTCAACGCCGCGGACCTCAACCCCCTGTTTTTTTCTGCCAAGATCAAGAGAACTCACACGACGAACAACAACTTCCACAAACACACCAATAAATCACCTCTTCTATAATCATACAAAATATAAATACACCATTACGAAACGATCATCATATATCTCAACCGTGGCGCCCCCCCCTCTCTTTAAGACTCGGGATTCGCAGCACACCAAAATAGCCATACGTTCACTTGCAAGCTAAGGAGCAAAACATCTCAATGGAGTGATTCTGTTGGCGCTGATTGAAAACTGACCCACCCTGCCGATTGAAAATTGACCCAGGACGGATTGCTAATTTCTGTCCCAGCAATTGTGGATAAGCTTAGCAGCAGTGTTCCGATTAAAGACGCATCAAGCCCCACCGCATGCAGCAGGGCATTTATGGTGCGGATCAAAATGGCTCATCGTCCTCGATATCATTTCCGTCCTTTCGCTTTCGTTCGCGTGTTTTGATCTTTGTCTGGGCAGCCAATGTGCTGTGTTGCAGGCGGTAAGACTCGTTGCCTGTTTCAACGATATGGCAGTGGTGTGTCAGCCGATCCAGCAGCGCCGTAGTCATTTTGGCGTCGCCAAACACACTCGACCATTCCGAGAAGCTCAGGTTGGTGGTGATAACCACGCTGGTGTGTTCGTACAGTTTGGACAGCAGGTGAAATAACAGGGCACCGCCGCTTTGACTGAAGGGCAAATACCCCAGCTCATCGAGTATCACCAGGTCTGTTCGTAGCAGTCCCTGGGCGATTCGGCCTGCCTTACCATCGTACTTTTCACGCTCCAGCAGATTGACCAGATCCACCGTGGAGAAAAAGCGCACGCGTTTGTTGTGGGCCGTAATTCCGGATACAGCCAAGGCACTGGCCAGGTGTGTTTTCCCGGTTCCAGGGCCGCCGATGAACACGACATTCTGCGCGGTTTCAGTGAACGCTAAGCTGGATAGATCGCTGACCAGCCGGGCATCAGCGCTGGAAGCGCTGAAGTCAAAGCCAGCTAAGTCACGGTGCATGGGGAGTTTTGCCATGTTCATCTGATGATTCACCGAGCGCACCGCGCGATCTGCATGTTCCTGCTGAAGCAGATGTTCCAGCAGCCATTTCGATGAAGCCGTCGACGCTGTTCCTTGAGATACCAGTTCTTCCCAAGCACTGGCCATGCCGTGCAGGCGCAGTTCTTTGAGTTCAGTCATCAGGTCACGCATTGCGATTCTCCTCATCGGTCGTACGGAGCCGGTCGTAGCGCGCCGTATTGGCAACAGGCGCGACCTTGAGTTGCAGGCTGGTTTCTACACAGGGAGGTGGTGCGGTGGAGGTCAAGCGGGCAAGGACATTGAGGATGTGATCGGCGCTCAGACTTCCCGATTCAAGTACCAGCTCCACCGCCACCAGCACAGGTTCGAGACCCGCAATTGGCACAGCAGCCAGTACCTGCATCATGATTCGATCACCGTTGGTGTGACGCCTCAGCCCTCGTTTGAGAAGCCGTAACGGTTTTGGCAGATCAGCAAATGGCGCGCCATTGCGCAGTGCACCAGGCTTGCGTTCGATGAGTGGGATGTAGTGCTGCCAGTCAAAACTGACCTGATCTCGATCAAAGAGGCGCTCATGGCTGGCGATCACCGTTTCGTCGGCAATGACCACGATCCGCGAAGGGTACAAACGGCTGCTGACCCACTGACCAACACGCTCGCAAGGCACCGAATAACGATTGCGCGCCACGCTGATCAGGCAGGTGCTAGAGACACGGACGGTGCGTTCCACGTAGCCATCAAAGGCCGTCGGCATCGGCATCATTTCAGCCTGCTCCAGCTCCAGGACTTCTGCCACCGTCAAACCGTTGTACTGCGGATGTACAAGTTCGGCCCAGAGCGTACGACAGCGTTGGCCGAGCCAGACGTTCAGCTCCTCGAAGGTATGGAACATGCAGTTTTGAGCATCGAGCCAGATTCGTCTCCGGCTGTCCTGCACGTTCTTTTCGACGATGCCTTTCTCCCAGCCAGAGGCCACGTTGCAGAAGTCCGGATCGAACAGATAGTGCGCGCACATCACGGAAAACCGGGCGTTGACCGTGCGGCCTTTGCCTTTGTTGACCTTGTCGACAGCCGTTTTCATGTTGTCGTAGATGCCGCGACGTGGCACGCCACCCAACGCTCCAAACGAACGGGTATGGGCATCAAACAGCATCTCGTGGCCTTGGCTGGGGTACGCAACCAACCAGAATGCGCGACTGGCGCACAGCTTCATGTGGGAGACCTGGATACGTCGAAACAGGCCACCGATCAGCAGACTCTCTTCGCTCCAGTCAAATTGAAACGCCTCGCCGAGCGCAAAAGTCAGCGGTACAAAAGCGCGTAAAGACTTGCCTTGCTCACCTCGCCAAGAGCGTACAAACGCCGTGAGCTGGCTGTAGCCGCCGTCGTAACCCTCGGCCTTGATCTGGTCGAAAAGCGCTTTGGCGCTCCTGCGGTTGTGTTTTGGCCGGAACGAATCGGCCTTGAGCGCCTGTTCCAGCGTCTCGTGGAAAGGGCTGAGTTTGTTGAAGGTTGCGCACCGTTGGTACGCCGGCTGAGTGGCTTCGGGCGCTCTGACCCATTTTCGGATGGTGTTTCTAGAAAGCCCGGTACGCTTGGCTATCTGATGCAGCGAGAGCTTGTCGCGGAAGTACATCCGCCGGATTTTCCCCAACATTTCCATGCTGATCACCCTGTGTTCTCCTGCTCAAAAAGTGAGCAGAAGCAGTTGAACACCTGGGTCAGTTTTCAGTCGGCAGAACAGCCTCTACTGGGTCAGTTTTCGGTCAGCGGCAACAGTTCATCCTCAGACTGCTATTTTCCTCGATCCTCTGGCAGATCCAGGTCGTGTCGAATATCAACACATGACCAACACCGGCATCCTCGAAAGCCTCTTCTATCTTGAGACTGCTTGCCCCAGTGACCCCAGCGTTGGTCATCAGAACATAGACGTCACAGGCTCCCCGCTTCACGAGCTTTCGCACCTTAGCGATTTCGTCCGCCACATCCGAAAGGCTGAGCTTATGATCACGCCGGGCGGTGAACTTGCACTGAATGACGTACCTGCCTGCCAATAGCTCGCCGGTTTTGGGCACCCACTCACCTTGAAAGGCACCGTCCCGGCCACCGTCGTTCCCCTCCAGGAAAGACTCAACCGTTTGACCCAAAACCTGAGTTGCGACCTTGATGCAAAGCTGCTGGAAATCGCTCCATCCAAGCTGATGAAGGTCGTACTTGTTCGAACTCATACTGCGCGCCAATCCTGCGGTGATGGTTGTGGTGGTCGGCGCATAGAGCCATCGCCTTAAGCAGTATTATCTGCGGGTACATCAGCTTAGCTCCTGGCTAATGCCTTCTCCAAAATGACCTTCAGATCCGGAGCAACCGTAAAACCCTCTGGAATGGTGAAGGTGCTCAGAAGCTTATCGCTGTGGCCGTTTTGGGTAGCCACAACTTTGATTTGAGCCAACAGTTTCTTGCCTTTTACGGTCGTTGGACTAGGTCCCGCCTCCTGAACCCATAAGTCATCAGTTGCAGGTGAACCACCATCTGGCCAAATGAGTCTATTGATGACTTGACGTTTTGAGACAAAATCGGCTCGTGCCTTAGTTACAGCCTTGGACGCAGTCTCCCGCCATTGCTCAGCTTCATCAAGCGAGATTCCATACAGCGATGCCAGATAGTCGGCTGAGCAGAAATATCCTTCAATATCAGATCCTGCGGTTGTCCAGGGATACACCCCCTTCGTGCGGAATGTTGTGGCCCATTTGATCGCTTCCTGAGGTGTCATGAAGTCACCATCACGATGGATTACTGCAGTTACATCAATTCTGCCATCAACTAGCAAGCCGGAAAGCAGTTTGTCTTTGGGAAGGTTTTCGATCCCAAAACATCGGCACAGCGACAGCTGGCGACCAAGCTCAGGCCATTGTTTGAGAATGGCCCGCAAAGGTTTGTCATCCTCATCTTCTATGAAGAATAAAACAGATTTGTCCAGCCCCCCCCATCCCAAAAGCCGGCGTATCGCTTCGTCATCATCTGTCTTGACTACACCCTCACTCATCCATACCAGCTTCGTCATAGGGCTGGCTGCACGAACTACATGTGGGCTGTGTGTAGACAAGATGATCTGAGTGTTATGCTCATCAGCCGCTTGCTCCAGAGCTTCAATCAGTCGTTCTTGTCGATTCGGATGGAGATGAGCATCTGGCTCATCAATCAACATAAGTCTTGGCTCAAAAAGAATGAGGTAGGCAAAAATCTGAATCGTTTGGAGTATGCCTGTAGCGGCGGTTTCTAGCGGCCTTTTATACCCATCCATATGCACCGTGGCTGAGATATGAAAGTCTTCCCTGTCATCGTAGGACACATTGATGGACACGTTAGGATGCACTTTCTGCAGCAGCAAGTTTAGCTGCCTCAAACGCTCCTCCCCTTTCAACCCATCAGGTTCATCCGCTTTGCGAGCCTTGAGGTTCAGGAGTATGTTTCGGAGGACGCCTCCGGCATCACCGCTGGCAGCCTGTCTACGCAATGATGGCTGCGCCAAGATGGCCTCCTTTTCAGAGAGGCCAGCCAAGCCAGGTATATAGGTAGTGAGAAACTGAAACCGCTGCTTATACGGAGTGACAGCATTTCCGCCGTCGATATGGGCCGTAATTCCAGCTTTATTCCTCGCCGCCCTTAACCGCACAACAGTCTGAACCGGATCGTCGCCGGCTGCCGCGTGATTGAAGGCAACCTCAACAGGCGTCGATGTCGCTCCTGGTTTTAACTGACCGTTGTGAAGCGTTGAGAGTGGATCACTTGAGGGTATGTAGTCTAGCCGCTCGAAAGAAATCATTTCTTTCGTGTTTTTCGGCAGAATGTAGCTCGCGGCGCGAGCTGCCCAGTGTATAGCCTGAAGTACCGATGATTTACCGCACCCATTCGGGCCGACCAGAATGGTTACTTTCCCCAAAGGTATGCTAGCGCGCTTAGCAGCCTTAAAATTCTGAACAGTGATTGACTCCAAAGGGCTCCAACGCTTCGCACGCGTGGAGCGCGTATCCGGAAACACCACTGCAGTTTCTAAGAGCTGAGGTTTTTCAACTTCTTCCACATCTTCAGTCACGCGTCGTGGGCGCCTAATGCGTATAATTCGGCTAACGGCAGGCGCTAGGTCTGCAATTTCTACTGCGTCTTCCGGGTTCACGAGATCTTGCATCGGTTCCTTCCTATCTATCTATACTGCCACGCGCATGGCACGACTTCGCCAATAAATGGCCTTGAGCCAGTATATGGAGCTCGTGGTTCATTGGATACATCGGCTACGCAGCTTCGGTTGACGTTCGCCACCTAAGAGCAAAGCTGATGACATGCCAAGTTTGGATCAGGCCATGCGCTACCTTGGGCCTACCTGACCTATAGCAGAAGGTCTCCGCATCTCATCTCTGCTCAATGGGTAGGTCAAAGGGCAGAACATCCATCAGATGGGCGAGTCCGCCGGACGCTTACGCGGCATTGACAAATTTCTACGACCTCAACCCACCAATAAAAATTTGTTGAAGACGGAGATAAAGAGCATAGGATCTCAGATCCTGCGGCATCATCAGGTGTTTCTCCATATACCATCAAGCGAGCTAACGGCCAGAAAGGCGGCTCGGGATAAAACGCCTGTGTAGTGCCGACTCGCTAGCTCGTCTAAATCACTAAAGTCTTCTGTCCTTAAGCCTTAGTCGAAAATGTTCTTCGGCTAGCCTTAGCACGCACTACCCTTTTTCGGCCCGACGACCCAATCTTCATCCACCAGTTCTCCAGTGAGATATGTACCCTGTGATCCGGTGAAGTCTGTTTCGAAGGTGTTGGCGTTGCGGAAGTCAGCGCCGTCCAAGTCGGCATCTACAAATTTTGCACCTCTCATGTACGAACCACGGAAGTCAGCACCCGTCAGATCTGCATGGCTAAAATCCGCTACCCAGAAATGTCCGCCAGGACGAACGAGAGGGTCTACGGTGACCGTATAAAATTTCGCGTCACTGAAATTTGCGTGGTTGAACTTCATTACGTCCAATACCCAGTGCCAGTGAACAAGGCTGCCAGGAGCCTGAAGATGGCTAAAATCAGGCACCTTGCGTCGCCTTAGCACCTGATCAATCCGTCCGAATAGCAGGCTACTGAAATGGAAACCGGCGAAATCAACGCCTCGTTTCTGAGCGGCCTCAGCCAAAGGCACCTGGTCGCTAAGGCATTCCACCAAAGCATCGAATTGCCGCAAGTACCGGGCACGACGAAATGGATACCCATAAGGCTCACGCCAGAACCCATTTGCTTGTGAATGCTGGACATAACGAGAAATCAGCTTCTCTTCGTGGGCTGCCTCAGCGAAGGTCGTACCATACTCCTCGGCAACGACGCGCAAGCATGTATCGTGCTTTAGCTCCTCGACTCTTCGAAAGCCTTGTCGCACAAGTCGACTCACTGCGTCTGGGCAGCCGTCACGAGCATCACGTAAAAGTGCCTCAGCATCAGACTTCAAAATCGAAAGTGAAGGTGTATCTGGAGTGTTCATGACCAAACCTCAAATTATCAGCATGGAACCCTAGAGGATGCTGACCATTGAGATGGCTTAAAAGCGGGGGAGCAACACGACGGTGCAGGGGCTTCACCAAGCTAGGGCCGAACGCCTCCGTCAGTGGCGCGTGATGTAATATTGAGAAATTACTGTGCTGCCGTCAAGACGCTGCCACTTCGATTTCGGGCTAACATTCGGTTTGGTCTCTGAACGCAAACGGTGACATCCGTTGTCACCGCTCGAAGATAGCATCTCAGCTTAGGCCCAGGGCGCGGCAAACGATTCGTGCAGTTAAGTCGAAATTCTCCAGTGTGAGCCCATCGATTGGCGAACGCCCCTTCAGTCGCTCATGAGGCTCACAAACCGTCCGATAAAGCCGCCAAGAGTCCACATCTGGAAACCGCTTCAAGACGGCGAGCACCAACCTTTGTCGCAATGGATCAAGCTGCCAATCGGGAATGCGCTGACCGCGATTTCCCAAGCTCAGGGATAGCAGGCGCCGAGCCCTGATATCGCGGTTGATCTGATCTCGGGATTTGCCTGCCAGTTTGGCGAAGACAAGCAGCGGCAAATTATTCGAAGCTTCATAGGTAGCTAGCATCTCGGCGCGCTGACGTTGTATCGCAGATACTTGGGGTTCACGCAGCTGTTCAGTCTGCGTTGAAGCAGGTAGGACAGGTGAATACTGAGCCGCGTTAAGGAACGGTTCGTTGCTTACGGACTTTTTAGAGGCTGGGACCGTCGTCGCTGGGAAGCCACTGCTGTACAGAACGGCGTTTGCGTTCGCGCTTTCCAACGAAGGTAACGAAGCTGCGCCCTCTAAACGAATAGTAAGCGGAGAGCTAGCCGCTTTCAGCTGGCCTTGCCCCCAAAGATCCAGACGGTTCGCCCAGTCCTGCATCATCGTCCGGCGCTGCTCGACATACTCCGCATGATTGTAGGCCGCACTCACCTTGTCCGGATCAGCATGAGAAAGCTGAGCATCAACCCACACCTTCGGATATCCGATCTCGTTCAGTGCCGTCGAGATCGTCGCCCTCATCCCATGACCAGTGAGTTGATCGGCATATCCCATCCGGCGTAACGCGCCATTCAGCGTGTTCTCACTGATACGCTTGCTCAGGTCGCTTCGATGCGCAAATAAGTAGCGCTGTGCGGGGACAACCTGGTCCAGCAAGTGACGCACGATCTCCAGCGCCTGTACCGACAGCGGCACGATATAAGGCGGTACATTTTGGGTCTGTTTACCTGGCTTCCGCATCGCTAGCTGAAGTTGTTTCACCACTTCCGCTGGTATGATCCACAAGCGCTTCTCCAGATCGAACTGATCGGGTGTTGCCAACCGCAATTCGCCCGTGCGAACACCGGTCAGCAGCAACAACCGAAGGCCAAGCCGAGTTTGGTTGGCGCCACCGTAATTTCGAAGAGCAGCCATCAATCCCGGAAGCTCGTCCATACGAAGAAATGGGTTGTGCGTAACCGGAGGTTTGGGGAGTGCGACAACGTCAAGATCTGAAGCTGGGTTGTGTTCCAGCCCCTCGATTTTCACCAGCGCATAGCGGAACAATTGGTTGAACCAGGTCCGGCATTTTTCGGCTGTCGTTAAGGCCTTGCGCTGTTCGATCCTGCTCAGTAAATCCAGCAGATCGTGACGATTGATATCGTAGATGGACCGCCCGCCCAGGGTGGGCAGGACGTCTTTATTGAAGATTCTCAAGATCTGCGAGAGCGTGCTCTGCCGCCCTTCCTTCAGGCTTAGCCTGCGGAACTCTACCCACTGATTGAACACGGCCTCGAAGGTGTGCTCTGTCGCAAAACGAACAGCAAGCCGCTGTTGTTTGCGATGCTCATAGGGATTGATGCCCTGGGCAACCAAGGTACGGGCTTTATCACGACGGGTACGGGCTTCTTTAAGCCCAATTTGGGGATAACTACCGAGGGACATGCGCTTCTGCTTGCCTGCCCAGTAGTAACGGAAGAGCCAGATTTTTCCGCCCCTGGCCGTCACATTGAGTGTGAGACCATCACTGTCGCCGAGGGTGTAGTCATTACCGGTGATTCGGGCGTGCCGAACTGTCATTTCTGAGAGTGCCATCGCGAGCTCCTGAACAGAGTCAGGGCCAGATGCTCATCTCGTTGCGCAAACTGCTCCAGCATCAAACCGATTCGGTACGCGTCAGGATTCTGGACTCAATCCTGGACTTAAACGCACCGGATAGTGCTGGATTTCAGTGGTTCCCGCTGGAACGAAAAAAGGGCCTAAAGGCCCTAATTTCAATCACTTACAGAATTCAGTGGAACTCTGTAGCGCAATATTTGGAGCGGGAAACGAGACTCGAACTCGCGACCCCGACCTTGGCAAGGTCGTGCTCTACCAACTGAGCTATTCCCGCGTCTTGGTGTGGCGCATTCTATAGATTCAGATTACGCCGTCAACCCCTTGATTCAAAAAAGTTTTATTTCGGCTCTACATCCGTCCGCAGATGCGGCCAGGCGGCGCGTAGGTATTGGACCATCGACCACAGCGTCAGGCCGGCGGAAACCAGCAACAGCGCATAGCCCAACAGCACCCAGAAACTGAAGTCCGAAGGGTTGGCCAGCAGGATCACCAGCGCCAGCATCTGCGCGGCGGTTTTCCATTTGCCGAGGTTCGACACGGCGACCTGGGCGCGGGCGCCCAGCTCGGCCATCCACTCACGCAGCGCCGAGACGACAATTTCGCGGCCGATGATCACCGCCGCTGGCAAGGTGAGCCAGAGGTTGCCGTGTTCCTGTACCAGCAGCACCAAGGCCACTGCGACCATCAGCTTGTCGGCCACCGGGTCGAGGAAGGCACCGAACGGCGTGCTCTGCTCCAGGCGTCGCGCCAGGTAACCATCCAGCCAGTCCGTCGCGGCGGCGAAGGCAAAGACCGAGGCGGAGGCCACGTAGCTCCAGTGGTACGGCAAATAGAACAGCAAAATGAAGATCGGAATGAGCAGGACGCGTAGAACGGTAATCAGATTTGGGATATTCATCGGCACAACTGGCTACAAGGTTGACGGGCATTCTACTCGCTGTGCAGGTTTGCATAAATCGACTCAGCGAGCTTTTTACTGATACCGGGTGCTTTGGCTATCTCCTCGATGCTGGCACGAGACAGTTCCTGCAATCCACCAAAATGTTTCAACAAGTCGCGACGGCGCGTCGGGCCGACGCCTGCCACACCTTCCAGTGTAGACGTACGGCGCGTCTTGCCACGGCGGGCACGGTGTCCGGTGATGGCGAAACGGTGGGCTTCGTCACGGATCTGCTGGATCAGGTGCAACGCTGGCGAATCGCCCTTGAGGGTGAACTCATGGGCAGCGTCGTTCAGGTACAAGGTCTCGAAGCCGGCCTTGCGCGTCGCGCCCTTGGCCACGCCCAGCAGGATCAGGTCGGGGACCATCAGCTCATTGAGCACATCGCGGGCCATGGACAATTGGCCCTTGCCGCCGTCCACTAGCAAGATGTCCGGCAACTTGCCCTCCCCGTCCTTCAGCTTGCCGAAGCGGCGCATCAATGCCTGGTGCATGGCCGCGTAGTCATCACCAGGCGTGACACCTTCGATGTTGTAACGGCGGTAATCGGACTTGATCGGGCCTTCCGGGCCGAACACCACGCAGGACGCCACCGTTGCCTCGCCACTGGAATGGCTGATGTCGTAGCACTCCAGCCGCTGCGGCGGCTCGTCCAGGTTAAGGACATCGGCCAGGGCATCGAACCGCGCCGCCACGTGCTGACGGTTGGCCAGGCGCGCGCCCAGGGCCTGTTCGGCGTTGGTCACGGCCAGTTGCTGCCAACGGGCACGGGTGCCACGAACGCGGTGGCTGATGGTCAGTTCACGACCGCGAAGCTTGTCGATGGCTTCGATCAGGGCCGGGAAATCCTCGTGGACCACGTTGACGATCAACTCGGCAGGCAAGTCGCGTTCCGGACTGCTGATGTAGTACTGGCCCAGAAACGCCGCCATGACCTCGGCCACGTCCTCCTCGATACCCACTTGGGGAAAGAAGTTCTTGCTACCCAGCACACGACCGCCCCGCACGCTGATCAAATGCACGCAGGCGCCGCCCGGATTGATGAACGCGGCGATCACATCGACATCACCGCTGCCCCCTTCCATGCTTTGCTGGTCCTGCACGCGGCGCAGCAGGCCAATCTGGTCGCGCAGCTCGGCAGCCCGTTCGAACTCAAGGTTGACCGCCGCGTCTTCCATGGCTGCCGACAGTTCATCGGTCAGCGCATTGCTGCGGCCTTCCAGGAACATCACCGAGTGACGCACGTCTTCGGCATAGACCTGCGGCTCGACGAATCCCACGCAAGGCGCCTTGCAGCGCTTGATCTGGTATTGCAGGCAGGGCCGGGTGCGGTTCTTGTAGTAGCTGTCTTCACACTGGCGAACGAAAAAGGTCTTCTGCAGCAGGCTGAGGCTCTCACGAATCGCCCCGGCGCTGGGATAAGGACCGAAATAGCGACCCTTGGCCTTTTTGGCACCCCGATGAATGCTCAGGCGCGGAAAGGCCCCGTCGGACAGAAACACATACGGGTAGGATTTGTCGTCGCGCAACAGGATGTTGTACGGCGGGCGCCATTCCTTGATCAGCGTCTGCTCGAGCAGCAGCGCCTCGGTTTCATTGGCGGTGATCGTCGTTTCGATTTGCGCGATGCGCCCCACCAGGGCGGCAGTCTTCGGGGCGAGGCCGGTCTTGCGAAAGTAACTGGCCAGGCGCTTCTTGAGGTTCTTGGCCTTGCCGACATACAGCAGGCGTGCGTCGCCGTCGAACATGCGGTACACGCCGGGGCGACCGCTGCAAGTGGACAGGAACGCGCTTGGATCAAACAAATCAGTCATTTTCAGGCGCTGGCATCGACCATGCCGTGGCGCACCGCCAACAGTGTCAATTCGACGTCACTGCTGATCGAAAGCTTCTCGAAGATACGATAGCGGTAGGTGTTGACGGTTTTTGGCGACAGGCACAGCTTGTCGGAGATGATCTGCACCTTCTGGCAACCGACAATCATCAGGGCAATCTGGATTTCCCGCTCCGACAGCGCATCGAAGGGAGAATCGTTGGTTGGCTGGAACGACTTGATCGCCAATTGCTGGGCGATTTGCGGGCTGATGTAGCGTTGCCCGGCAAAAACCAGACGAATGGCCTGGACCATCTCGTTCAAGCCAGCACCCTTGGTGAGGTAGCCCGCCGCGCCCGCCTGCAACAGCCGGGTGGGAAACGGATCCTCTTCGCACACGGTCACCGCGACCACCTTGATGTCCGGGTGACTGCGCAGCAGCTTGCGCGTGGCCTCAAGGCCGCCGATGCCAGGCATCTTGACGTCCATCAACACCACGTCGGGCTTCAATTCACGCGCCTTGATCAGGGATTCTTCCCCGGATTCAGCTTGGCCAACTACCTGCAGGCCGTCTATGTCAGCCAGCATTCGTGTAATGCCCGTACGGACGAGATCATGGTCATCGACCACTAACACCCTAATCAAGCAGACACCTCACGATTTGGTCTTATTTGGGTTGCACAACACCTTAGCAAAAAGCGTCCGGCAGACCTAGCGCAAAGGGACAGATAAAAGTTACAACACGTCTTTATTGAGATAACGCGCGAGGCTTCAAGCACCGGCGTCTCGCTGCATCCTCAGGAAACACTCGTCCTCGCCCACGACGTGCAGGCCCATGCGTTCGTACAACGCCCTGGCCGGATTATCCTTGAACACCGTCAGGCGCAGCGCCGGGCGACGCTCCACCCCCACCAGGCCCCAAACCTGTCCGATCGTCCAGGTCCCGGCGCCCTGCCCGCGAAACGACGCGTCGATCTGCAGCTCCCGGATATACAACGCCCGGGCGTCACGACTGAGACTGACAAAACCCAGCGCCTGGCCGGCACGACTGATTATCCAGTTCTGACGAATGATCCAGGCCAGATCGAATGCTTCGTCCTGCCAGAGCAAATCATGCCTGAGGTAGTAAGGAAGCATGTTGTCGCAGGTCAGCTGCCGGGCGAAGTCGATGTCCTCGCTCGTTGCGGCACGCCACTCGAAGCTCATGAATACCTCATTAAAGCACTGCCACCGGCACGACTTGCCCGGCCCAGCCGTTGGCGTCGCGACGAGCGATCACTAACAACTCGCCCGTACCCGACGCCGCCGCGAGCAGCGCACCGTCCGAGCCCCAGATGGCGCTGCGGCCAGCCGACTCCCAACCGCCAGTAGCGCCGCCATGATTAGCCATCAGCACAGTCATGGCATGCTGCCGGGCATAGCCTTGCAACAACGTCGTATCGGGCACGTAGCCACCTTCGGTAATCAACACGCCTGCTGCATACAGCGTAGCGCCCTGCCCGGCTGCCGCGGCAGCATGGCTGGCGTGGGAGAAATCGGCACACACCGCCAGCGCGATGCGGTCCTGCCCCATCGTCAGCATCGAGCCGCCATGCCCCGGGGCGAAGGCGACTTCTTCCCCCGGATGCAGATGCTGCTTGCTGTACACCCCGAGGGAGCCATCGGCACCGAGGACCAACGCGCCGATCAACACCGGAGCGTCGGCCGACAGTCGAATGGGCATGCCCACCACCGCTGTCAGGCCAAGCTCGCGGGCCAAGTCGCGCAGCGGTTGCAATACGCCATCCTCCGGCAGGATGGCCAGATCCGCCGCCAGGCCGCGCTCGTAGCCGGTGAGCGACAGCTCAGGAAACACTAGCAACTGCACGCCCTGCTCAGCGGCCGCCTGCATGAAATGCTGATGACGCAGAAGGTTGGCGTGAACGTCCCCCGCGATGGAGATCGACTGGGCGGCGGCGAAGGCTGGAGCGGTCATGAGTCATCCTTGGGAGGCGCTGCAAACCTGAAGTTTGTCATAAAGCCCAGCGGACTCAAGCCGGGGTGAACCATTGCATGCCCTCGATAGAATTTTCTGATTGAACCGGCGCCCCGTCCTCAAGTAAGCTCAGGGCCATTCATCGGAGACAGACCATGTTCAACGCCCTCTCACCGCTTCAAACCGCCAGCGCCCCGCGCTCGGTTGCGGCTGCCCGGGCGAACAGCGTTCAAACTCCGGTCAGCTTTTATTTTGGGTATTGGTTTAGCCACTGGCGCGCCTGATACCCAACCGGCGCCCACTTTAAACGGGTCGCCTTCCAGAGTTTTCCAAACCCCCGGTCGGCCTCCCGACCGGGGGTTTTGTTTTTTCAGGCCCCACACATTTGCAGCACCAGACAACTTGAGGATTGAGCCATGAACTACGCCACTTATTACCGTTACGACAGTTTTTCCGCCTGGCGATTTACCAGCCACCGCTCGGGACAGCCTGCCGCCTCCGATCGGTCACCTACCGGTGGCAAGCCTCAATTGCGGGCCAATCCGGCCAATTGTCGAACACCCCACTAGGACCGGCGCGCGGGAATGAACCCGCTGCCCGTCCAGGAAGCCAAATCATGAATTCGTCCGTCTCCGCTTTGCCGCTGTCCACGCTCAACCCTGCCAACGAAGCCCTGACCCTGCGTCTGCCGAGCTCGTTGCAACTCAAGCACCAATTGCCGCTCAGCACCGCGTTGAGCCATCAAGTGAGCGCCCATCGCCAGGCCATCCGCGCGATCCTCGAGGGTGAGGACTCCCGCCTGCTGGTCATCGTTGGCCCCTGCTCGATCCACGACCCGAAATCCGCCCTCGAATACGCCGCCAACCTGGCTCGCGTGGCCCATGAAGTGAGCGACAGCATGCTGCTGGTCATGCGCGCCTACGTGGAAAAGCCCCGCACGACCGTAGGCTGGAAAGGCCTGGCCTACGATCCTGGCCTGGATGGCAGCGATGACATGGCTGCCGGCCTGACCCTGTCCCGGGAACTGATGCGCGAAATATTGCAACTGGGCTTGCCCGTCGCCACCGAACTGTTGCAACCCATGGCCGCCAGCTACTTCGATGACCTGCTCAGTTGGGTCGCCATCGGTGCACGCACCACCGAATCGCAGATCCATCGGGAAATGGCCAGCGGCCTGGGCATGCCCGTGGGGTTCAAGAACGGCACGGACGGCGGGGTCGGCATTGCCTGCGATGCCATGCGCTCTGCCGCCCATCCCCATCGGCATTTCGGCGTGGATAGCCAGGGGCATCCAGCGATCATCCAGACGCCGGGCAACCCCGACACCCACCTGGTGCTACGCGGCGGCCATCGCGGGCCGAACTACGACCAGCAGAGCGTCACGCAGATACACCACGACCTGACCCGCCTCAAGATACCGGCCAGGATCATGGTGGACTGCAGCCACGCCAACAGCGGCAAAGACCCGCTGCGCCAACCGCAGGTGTTCAACGACGTGCTGGAACAACGGCTGCAAGGGAACCGCGCCCTGATCGGCATGATGCTCGAAAGCCATCTGTTCGAAGGCTGCCAACCGCTGAGCCCATCGATGCGCTACGGCGTCTCGGTCACCGACGGTTGCCTGGGCTGGGAGTCCACCGAGCTATTGCTGCGCGAAGCCCATCGCAAGCTGCGATTGCCAGCCTGAGGTCCGAATGCGCCCTCTTCTGGGATAAATACTGTGGCTTGTCTGGATCATTGTGGTGAGCACTTGCTCCCGTTGGGCTGCGCTGTAGGAGCTGTCGAGTGAAACGAGGCTGCGATCTTTCCATTGCCAATTGAGTCTGGAGCGAAAGATCAAAAGATCGCAGCCTCGCTTCGCTCGACAGCTCCTACAGCGACCAGCGGGAGCAGGCTCTCTCGCCACAGATCTATCGCCCCTCCCAAGTGAACAGCATTATCTTCTCTGGGAGCGCCTCGCTCAGCCTGGCGCACTGGAACGAACCTGGACCGTCACCCACTCGGAACGCTGGCTGACGTCATCCAGGCGCTCGACCTGATAGAACACGTCCACCGACCTGTCGCCTTGATCCTGCCAATACACCGCAGGAATCACAAAAGCGAGCGGTTGGCCCGCCGTGGCCTCGGTGATTTCGCGTTCAAGGACATAAGACGAGTTTCCGTTGCACTGCAACCAGACCAACTCGCCCGCCTCAAGCCCGGGATCATCGACGACAATCGTCACCCCCTCTTGCAAATCGTCGACATCCAGCCACCCGTCGTTCATCTCCCGGATCCTGGGCGCCTTCAACGCAGGACGCAGCAGAGGACCGATGTGCACCGACAAGGGCTCGGCACGGCGCACCGAATGTCCGCGCCTGACGACATAGGCCAAGGCCAGGTTGTGCCCTACATGGGGAGCGATCAGCGAATGATCGACCCAGAGCGATACCTCACGACCGACAGCATGGGCTTCTATCTCCAGCACATCGCGCCAAAGCGCGTTGGAGTCCTTGCTGGCCGTCAGGATCAACCGATCGCCGACCGCCATCCTGGCGTAGGGCCGAATCATCACCCACGTTCCGTCAGGTACCCGACTCGGATCAAGGCTGCCACCGACCGCATCGTTGGCAATGGCAGGCAGCAGTTGCGGTGATACATCGCCGATGTCCAGTTGCAGATGTTGCGAAACCAGGGTGGCCGGCAACTGTTTGCCCGTCACCTGGTAGGAGAGCTCCAGCGAGCCACCGTCCAACTCGGCGATATGCGGTTCGCGCACGACGAACACGACGTCTCGCCCTACTTGCCGCTCCGTGACGAACCCGGCCACTTCATGTCGGTAAGGCTCTCCCTCGTTGTTGAGCCCATGCCAACGCAGCAGCACCTCATCCCCGCACGCCATCATCGGATAAGGCTTGACGGTAACGACGGCCTTGCGCCAAGCGGGGTCGATCACCCCGTCTCTGGCCGCTGCCAGGACCGGTGGCGGCAGCCTTGCTCCTGAGGTTGAACGGGATCGTTGAAGAGAGGGGTAAGTGATCATGTACAGGCTCCAGTCCTTGGATGAAGGCACCGTTTGCATAACGGCGCTCGATGGAGCCATTAAAACCCGTTCGCGCCAAACCCACAGCCAGACAAGACGACAACGGCGGTGGTCCCTGGCGTTCAAAGCTGTAGCTGCAAACGACTCGGGTTATAGGAGACCTCCTACACCTTTAGCCAGCACCGGGCTATTTCCCATTCTTCCCACTTTTTCTATTCCGGTTTCCCCGGTTCAGCGCGGTTTCTTCCTACACCGTCCATTACAGGCCTGGATTAGAGTGAAGTCGCAAATTCATCGTGAACCTCTTCGAAAAAGGTACGAACATGCAACGGAATGCAACCACTCAATTTCCCATCCTGTTGGTCCATGGGTTGTTCGGGTTTGACAGGATCGGCGGTTTCGAACTTTTCCATGGCATCAAACTAACCCTACGCGCAGGCGGTGCCCGGGTGTTCATCCCGTACCTGTCGGCCACCCATTGCAACGAGGCCAGAGGCGAACAACTGCTGGCGCAAATCGATCGGGTCCTGGCCGGCACCGGTGCCGCCCGGGTCAACCTGATCGGCCACAGCCAAGGTGCGCTGGCCGCCCGGTATGCCGCCGCGCTGGCACCCGACAAAGTGGCCTCGGTCACGTCGGTCAGCGGTCCCAACCATGGTTCCGAACTGGCCGACTTCCTGCACAAGGCCCTTACCCCCGGACGCTTGCCGGGGCATGTGGCAAGGGGCGTCGCCACACTGTTCGCCGATTTCATCTCGCTGCTTGACGGGCAGGCGCAGCTATCGCCCACCGCCGTCGCCGCGCTGGCGACGTTGACCACTGAGGGTGTGGGCACCTTCAACGACAAATACCCCCAAGGCCTGCCGAAGCACTGGGGTGGGAACGGCCCGGACCGGGTCAATGGCGTGCGCTACTACTCATGGAGCGGTACGTTGCGCGAGGCTACGGGGCAAGCATCGGAGCCTTTGCAGGGTTTCTGCCGCGCCTTTTCCGACTACTTCATCACCGAAGCCGAGCAGAACGACGGCCTGGTCGGACGCTTCAGTTCGCACCTGGGCAAGGTCATTCGCTCCGACTATCCAATGGACCATATGGAGGCCATCAGCCCAGGAGCCGGCATATCACGCAAGGGTACAGACCCCACAGAGCTTTACCTGCGCCACGCCGAGCGCCTGCGCAAAGCCGGCCTTTGATCGCCGGGTCCAAGGTTTTGACGCAATTTTGACAACAACCCGTCAATGAATCCGGTAGGCTCAACACCTTTAACTACATCGAAAGGAATTTCCCTCATGGCCAAAGCCACTGCCCGCCACATCCTGGTTTCCACCGAAGACAAGTGCAACGAACTCAAGGCCCAGATCGAAGCCGGAAAAGATTTCGCCGAAGTAGCCAAGGCCAACTCCACCTGCCCGTCCAGCCGTCAGGGCGGCGACCTGGGTTCGTTCGGCCCGGGCCAGATGGTCAAGGAATTCGACACCGTGGTATTCAGCGCACCGATCAATGTGGTCCAGGGCCCGGTCAAGACCCAGTTCGGCTACCACCTGCTGGAAGTCACCAGCCGTCAGGACTGATCCCGGTACAGATACCCTTCACTCAAGGGTGATGTGATTCATTGTGGCGAGGGGATTTATCCCCGCTGTGGGAGCAAGGCTTGCCCGCGATGAACGATAACGCGGCTTAGCTGTTGGACCGTGGCGCGGCCATCGCGGGCAAGCCTTGCTCCCACAGGTCTTGCTCCCACAGATAAATCCCTTCTCCACAAGGGCTGGCGATTCATGCGCCGCTCGCGTACAAATCGTGTCATCGATCACCCGGCTTTAAGGCTGACAATGCGACTGGCGTTCCCTTCCCTGCTATTGACTGCCGTGGTCCTGCTGACAGGCGCCGTCGGCGCCGATGCAGCACCGCAACATGCCCTGACTGTCTATGGCGAACCGGCCAAATACGCCGAAGGCTTCGGCCACTTCGCCTACACCAATCCCCAGGCCCCCAAAGGCGGGACTATGCGCCGCTCGGCCATCGAGATCGGCCACTTCGACCATGTGCTGCCGTATATCGACAAAGGCATCGGCGTCAGCCAGATCGACGGGATGCTGTATTCGCCACTGGCCCAGCGCTCGCTGGATGAGCCCTATACCGTCTACGGCCTGGTGGCGCAGAAGATGGAGCGAGCCGACGATGGCCTGTCGCTGCGCTTCTACCTGAACCCGAAGGCGCGCTTCGCCGATGGCAAACCCATTACCGCCCAGGACGTGCGCTACAGCTTCGAGCTGTTGATGACCCAGGGCAGCCTGCGCTATCGCACCCAGTTCGCGGCGGTCAAGGACGTCGTGGTCGAGGACGAACGCACCGTTCGCTTCAACTTCAAGAACAACGAAAGCCGTACCCTGCCCCTGGACATCGCCACCCTGCCGGTCTTTCCCGAACACTGGTGGAAGACCCGCGACTTCGCCAACGGCGGCGGCTACGAGGCCCCGCTGGGCAGTGGCCCCTACCGGGTGAGCAAGGTCGATTCCGGGCGCAGCATTACCTTCAAGCGCAATGCCGATTGGTGGGGCAAGGACCTGCCGGTCAGTCGTGGGCTCTACAATTTCGACCATTTCAGCATCGAGTATTTTGGCGACACCGACGTCGCCCGCCAGGTGCTGCGCGGCGGCGCCTATGACTACAACCGCGAATTCTCCGCCACCGGCTACGCCATCGGCTATGACGGCCCGGCCCTGCAGGATGGTCGCCTGCAAAAGGCCCACCTGGCCACCCAAGCCCCCCAGACTGCCCAGGGTTTCGTCTTCAACCTGCAAAAACCGCAGTTCCAGGATCGTCGTGTGCGCCAGGCCCTGGCGATGCTCTGGGATTTCGAATGGAGCAATCGCCAGATGATGCGCAACGTCTATGTGCGTCAGCAGAGTTACTTTTCCAACACTGACCTTGCCGCCCGGGAACTGCCCGATGCCGGCGAACGGGCGATTCTCGAGCCCTTGCGCGGGCAGATTCCCGACGAAGTCTTCACCCAAGTCTTCCAGGCTCCGAAAACCGACGGCAGCGGCGTGATCCGCGACAAGCAACTGCAAGCCCTGGCGCTGCTGGAACAGGCCGGCTGGAAACCCGACGGCGACCGCTTGGTGAATGCCGAGGGCGAGCCGCTGAGCTTCACGTTCCTGAACAGCCAGAACGGTATCGACCGCCTGCTGCTGCCCTATAAACGAACCCTGGCGCAAATCGGCATCGACATGAGCATCCGCCATATCGACGCGTCCCAGTACGTCAATCGCCTGATGAGCCGTGACTACGACATGATCATCACCGGCTACCCCGTCAGCACATCGCCGGGCATGGAGCTCTACAACTACTTCGGCTCGGCGGCCGCCAACGACCCGGGGGCCAACAACTACATGGCCTTGCAGAACCCGGCGGTGGATGCCCTGATCGACGGCCTGGTCAAGGCCACGACCAAAGCCGACATGCTCCACCACGCCCGTTCACTGGACCGGGTGCTGCAATGGAATTACTACTGGATTCCCAACTATTACCCGCCGGGCAGCTCGACCGTGTGGTGGAACCGCTTCGGCATCCCGAAAGTTCAGGCCAGTAATGACGAAGCCATCGAAAGCTGGTGGGAAGTGAGCACCACTCCGTTGACCAACGAGCAGATGCGCGCCGAACGCATCAAGCGCGGCACACCCGGAGGGCCGCATTGATGTGGGCTTATATCGCGCGACGCCTGCTGCTGATCATCCCCACGCTGGTGATTATCCTGCTGGTGAATTTCGTCATCGTGCAGGCCGCGCCCGGCGGACCGGTGGAACAGGCCATCGCCCAGCTGCAAGGCATCGGCGGCGCCAGTGTCGGCGGTTCGGGCAATGCCATGACCGGCAGCTCCCGCGCCAGTCGCGGCCTGGATCCGCAACTGATCAAGGACATCGAGAAACAATACGGCTTCGATAAACCGGCCCACGAACGCCTGTGGCTGATGCTCAGCAGTTACGCTCGCCTGGACTTCGGCAAGAGTTTCTTCCGCGGCGCGACGGTCACCGACCTGATCCTGGAAAAGATGCCGGTGACCATTTCCCTCGGGCTCTGGGCGACGCTGATCACGTACCTGGTGTCGATCCCCCTGGGCATCCGCAAGGCGGTGCGTCACGGTTCGGCATTCGATGTCTGGAGCAGCACGGCGATCATCATTGGCTATGCGATGCCGGCGTTCCTCTTCGCGATGTTCCTGATCGTGGTGTTCGCCGGCGGCACCTCGCTGAACTGGTTTCCGGTGCGCGGGCTGGTGTCGGATAACTTCGAGTCGCTGTCGACGCTGGGCAAGATCGCCGATTACTTCTGGCACCTGGTGCTGCCCGTGACGTCGCTGGTGATCGGCGGCTTCGCCACCCTGACGATCCTGACCAAGAACTCGTTCCTCAATGAAATCACCCGCCAGTACGTGGTCACCGCGCGGGCCAAAGGCATGAGCGAACAACGGGTGCTGTACGGTCACGTGTTCCGCAACGCGATGCTGCTGGTGGTATCGGGCATTCCCCAGGCGTTCATCAGCGTGTTCTTCGCCGGCTCCTTGTTGATCGAGGTGATTTTTTCCCTCGACGGCCTCGGACGCATGAGCTACGAGGCCGCGGTCTCCCGGGATTATCCGGTGGTGTTCGGCTCGTTGTTCATCTTTACGCTGTTCGGCCTGCTGATCAAACTCGTCGGCGACCTCTGCTACACCCTGGTGGACCCGCGCATCGACTTCGCCGCGAGGAACGCCTGATGTTCAAGTTTTCCCCCTTGGGCCGCCGGCGCTTCGAACGTTTCAAGAAAAATCGCCGGGGCTGGTGGTCGCTGTGGCTGTTCATCGGCCTGTTCATCCTGAGCCTGGGCGGCGAGTTGATCGCCAATGACAAGCCGCTGGTGGTCAGCTACCAGGGTTCGCTGTATTTCCCGGTGTTCAAGCGCCATACCGAACAGGAATTTGGTGGGCAGCTGCCGTTCCAGGCCGACTACCGCAGCAGCTACGTGCAGAACCTGATTCACAAGGACGGCGGCTGGCTGTGGTTCCCACCGATCCCGTTCAGCGACGACACACCCAATTACGACCTCAACCAACCGGCCCCGAGCCCACCCTCGACCGTGAACTGGCTGGGCACCGATGACCAGTCCCGGGACGTGCTGGCCCGGGTGATCTTCGGTGCGCGGGTGTCGATCCTGTTCGCCCTGGCCCTGACCGCCATCAGCGCGCTGATCGGTATCGCCGCCGGTGCATTGCAGGGGTATTACGGTGGCTGGGTGGATTTGCTCGGGCAACGCTTGCTGGAAGTCTGGTCCGGGCTGCCGGTGCTCTACCTGCTGATCATCCTGTCCGGCTTCGTCGAGCCGAATTTCTGGTGGTTGCTGGGGATCATGGCGCTGTTTTCCTGGCTGGCCCTGGTGGACGTGGTCCGCGCCGAGTTCCTGCGCGGGCGCAACCTGGAATACGTGAAAGCCGCCCGGGCGCTGGGTTTGTCGGACCGCAAGGTGATCGTGCGGCATATCCTGCCCAACGCGATGAACGCCACCCTGAGCTATCTGCCCTTCATCCTCACCGGGGCGATCTCCACCCTCACCGCCCTGGATTTCCTCGGCTTCGGCATGCCGGCCGGCAGCGCGTCGCTGGGGGAACTGATCGCCCAGGGCAAGCAAAACCTGCAAGCGCCGTGGCTGGGGCTGACGGCGTTTTTCACCCTGGCACTGATTCTTTCTCTACTGGTGTTTATCGGCGAGGCGTTGCGAGACGCGTTCGACCCACGATCATGAAACGGCCATGAAGCAGAACCTTGAGATGAGCGACAACCTGATCGAAATCCGCGACCTGAGCGTGGCCTTCAACGACCAGACGGTGGTGCGCAACCTGTGCCTGGACATCCGCCCCGGCGAGTGCCTGGCCCTGGTGGGCGAGTCCGGCTCCGGCAAGTCAGTGACGGCCCACTCGATCCTGCAATTGCTGCCCGAGACAGAAGCCCGCACCACCGGCAGCATTCGCTACCGCGGCCAGGAACTGCTTGGCGCCGAGGCCAAGATCCTGCGGGAGTTGCGCGGCAACCGGATCGCGATGATCTTCCAGGAACCGATGACCTCGCTGAACCCGCTGCACAGCGTCGAGAAGCAGATCGGTGAAACCCTGATGCTGCACCGGGGCCTGGGCGGCAAAGCGGCGCGCCAGCGCATCCTCGAACTGCTGGCCCTGGTGGGTATCCAGAAACCTGCCGAACGCCTCAAGGCCTATCCCCACCAACTGTCCGGCGGCCAGCGGCAACGGGTGATGATCGCCATGGCCCTGGCCTGCGAGCCGGAGCTGTTGATCGCCGACGAACCGACCACCGCGCTGGACGTGACCGTGCAGCGCAAGATCCTGTTGCTGCTCAAGTCCTTGCAGCAACGGCTCGGCATGTCCTTGCTGCTGATCAGCCACGACCTCAACCTGGTGCGCAGCATCGCCCAACGGGTGTGCGTGATGAAGGCGGGAGAAATCGTCGAACAGGCGCCTTGCGAAACCCTGTTCAGCGCACCGAAACATCCCTACAGCTGCGAGTTGCTGCACGCCGAACCGGAAGGCGAAGCCCTGCCCCGGGACGAGCGCGAAAACGTGTTGCAGGTGCAGGACCTGCGCGTGAGTTTTCCCTTGGGCGGCGGGCTGTTCCGGCGCAAGGAATACTTGCGCGCCGTGGACGGTATCAGCCTGAGCATCCAGCGCGGCAAGACCCTGGGCATCGTCGGCGAGTCCGGTTCCGGCAAGTCCACGCTCGGCCAGGCGATCCTGCGGCTGATCGACTCCGAAGGCAGCATCCACTTCCAGGGCCAGGCCCTCGATCAGCTGTCGCACAAGGCACTACGGCCATGGCGCAAGCAGATGCAGGTGGTGTTCCAGGACCCGTTCGGCAGCCTCAGCCCGCGCATGTCGGTGCAGCAGATCATCAGCGAGGGCCTGGAGGTCCACCAGCCTTCCAGCGCCGAACAGTGTGAAGCCCGGGTGATCCAGGCCCTCAAGGAGGTCGGCCTCGACCCTTCGACCCGTCATCGCTACCCCCACGAGTTCTCCGGCGGCCAGCGCCAGCGCATCGCCATTGCCCGGGCCTTGGTGCTCAAGCCAGCGTTGATTTTGCTGGACGAACCCACCTCGGCACTGGACCGCACCGTGCAGAAACAAGTCGTCGCCCTGCTCCGTCAGCTCCAGGAGAAGTACGACTTGACCTACCTGTTCATCAGCCACGACCTGGCGGTGGTCCGCGCCTTGGCCCACGACATGATCGTGATCAAGGACGGCAAAGTGGTCGAGCAAGGCGCCAGCCATGACGTGTTCGACTCGCCCCAGCATCCTTATACGAAGGAGCTGTTGGCGGCGGCGCATCCGGGGTGGGCATAATCGGCGTTATGCAGTTGGACCGCGTCGCGGCCTTCGCGAGCAAGCCCGCTCCCACAGGTGCTCTCGATCGTTCATACGAACACAATCCAATGTGGGAGCGGGCTTGCTCGCGAAGAGGCCCGAACAGAACCCACACATTCTGGAATTATCATGAACCCCACCGAAAGCCTCAAGGATTATAAGCGCGTCCGCACGCTGGCGATCCGTTCGTTGTTCGAGATCATCGAGCAGTCCAGCGAAGGCACGGTGATTGTCGACCGTGACGCGAATATCGTCTGGATGAACGAACGCTACGCCCGCCGCTTCGGCCTGAACTCGGCGCAGGAGGCGATTGGCCGGGCGTGCGAAAGCGTGATTCCCGGCAGCCTGTTGCGTGAAGTGGTGCGCACCGGGCGCCCGATCCTGCTGGACATGCAGGACACGCCCAAGGAACCCCTGGTGGTGATGCGCCTGCCGATCCACGACAGCGCGGGTGCGGTGATCGGTGCCATCGGCTTTGCCTTGTTCGATGAGTTGCGCAGCCTGTCACCGATGCTCAAGCGCTACCTGAGCATGCAGGAAGAACTGGCCTCCACCCGCTCGCTGCTGCGGGCGCGCCAGACCAAGTACAACTTTGCCCATTTCATTGGCACCAGCAACGCCGGCCTTGAGGTCAAGCGCCGTGCCCGGCGCAGCGCCAGCGCCGATTCGCCGGTGCTGCTGCTCGGCGAAACCGGCACCGGCAAGGAACTGCTGGCCCAGGCCATCCACAGCGCTTCGCCGCGCGCCCACAAGGCGTTCGTCAGCATCAACAGCGCGGCGATTCCCGAGTCGCTGCTGGAAGCCGAATTCTTCGGCACCGCCCCGGGGGCCTTTACCGGGGCCGACCGCAAGGGCCGCGCCGGCAAACTGCAGATCGCCCAGGGCGGTACGCTGTTCCTCGACGAGATCGGTGACATGCCGCTGCCGCTGCAAAGCAAACTGCTGCGCGTGCTTCAGGAAAAGGAATACGAACCGGTGGGCTCCAATGAGGTGCTGCAAAGCGACGTGCGCATAATCGCCGCCACCTCCATGGACCTGGAAGCAGCGATCAAGCGCGGAGAGTTCCGCGCCGACCTGTATTACCGCCTCAACGTGTTGCCGATCCAGGTCCCGCCGTTGCGCGAGCGCCTGGAAGACTTGCCGGCCCTGAGCGAAGCGATCCTTGAAGAACTGCGCAGCCAGCATGAACTGAACCACGCCGCCCTCGACCTGCTGCGGCAACACGCCTGGCCGGGCAACATCCGCGAACTGCGCAACGTGCTGGAACGGGCCGCGCTGCTCAGCGATGACCTGGTGCTCACGGCGGCGGACATCCGCGCCGCCATCGGCACGTTCATACCGGTAACCCACACGGCAAGCCCGAGCCTGGAACCGTTGCCGCAAGAAACTTTCAGCGAGGCCCGGGCACGCTTCGACCGGCAGTTGATCGAAACCACCCTCGTGCAATGCGGGGGCAAAGTGGTTGAAGCGGCCGAGCGGTTGGGGTTGGGGAGGTCGACGCTGTACAAGAAAATGGTGGCGTTGGGGATTGCCGAGTCTCAATAGAGAGACTCTATTCTCAAAATATAGACTACTGACTTTGGAGCGCTTCGCGCTCATCGCGAGCAGGCTCGCTCCCACATGGGATAGCGTTTCTCCTGTTCAACGCGGTCAACTGTGGGAGCGAGCCTGCTCGCGATGAGGCCAGCCCAGCCCATAAAAATCTCAAAACAGAGACAAAACCTTCACCCTCACCCTAAAAATTTAAAAAATTTCCTTATATTTCAGCCAGTTACACACCTGGCACAAAACTCGCTAAAGCCCCCTCCACAGCTTCACCACAACAATAACAATCCAGGAGACACACCATGAGTGTGATCATTGCCTTGGCAGCCCTCACGCTGCTGATGGTCGCCGCCTACCGTGGCTACAGCGTTATCCTCTTTGCCCCCATCGCCGCCCTCGGCGCCGTCCTGCTCACCGACCCGTCCGCCGTCGCCCCTGCCTTCACCGGGGTGTTCATGGAAAAAATGGTCGGCTTCATCAAACTGTATTTCCCGGTGTTCCTGCTCGGCGCGGTGTTCGGCAAATTGATCGAGCTGTCGGGGTTCTCCCGCTCCATCGTTGCCGCGGCGATTCGCTTGCTGGGGACGCGCCAGGCCATGCTGGTGATCGTGCTGGTCTGTGCCTTGCTGACCTATGGCGGTGTGTCGCTGTTCGTCGTGGTGTTCGCGGTGTACCCGTTCGCCGCCGAGATGTTCCGCCAGAGTAATATCCCCAAGCGCCTGATCCCGGCCACCATCGCCCTCGGCGCGTTCTCGTTCACCATGGACGCCCTGCCCGGCACGCCGCAGATCCAGAACATCATCCCCAGCACATTCTTCAACACCACCGCCTGGGCCGCACCCTGGCTGGGCGTGATCGGCACGATCTTCGTGTTCAGCCTCGGCATGCTGTTCCTGCAACGCCAGCGCAACAAGGCCCAGCGTGTGGGCGAAGGCTACGGCACCGAGTTGCGCAACGAGCCGGAAACCGCCGAAGACATCAAGCTGCCAAACCCCTGGATCGCCGTTTCGCCGCTGCTGGCGGTTGGGCTCATGAACCTGTTGTTCACCCAGTGGATTCCCCAGTGGTATGGCAAGACCCACAGCCTCGCGCTGCCAGGCATGACAGCCCCGGTCACCAGCGACATCGCCAAGCTCACCGCGATCTGGGCGGTGCAGGCGGCGTTGCTGGTGGGCATCATCATGGTCTTGCTGTTCGGTTTCCGGGCCATTCGCAGCAAACTGGCCGAAGGCAGCAAGAGCGCCGTGGGCGGTGCGTTGCTGGCGGCGATGAACACTGCGTCGGAATACGGCTTCGGCGCGGTCATCGCATCCTTGCCGGGTTTCCTGGTGCTGGCCGACTGGCTCAAGAGCATTCCCAACCCACTGGTCAACGAAGCGGTGACCGTCACGCTGTTGGCGGGCATCACCGGCTCCGCCTCGGGCGGCATGAGCATCGCTTTGGCGGCGATGTCTGAAACCTTTATCAGCGCCGCACACGCCGCCAACATTCCTCTGGAAGTGCTGCACCGAGTGGCGGCCATGGCCAGCGGCGGCATGGACACCCTGCCCCACAACGGCGCGGTGATTACCCTGCTGGCGGTGACCGGGCTGACCCACCGCGAAGCCTACAAAGACATTTTCTGCATTACGCTGATCAAGACCCTCGCGGTGTTCTTCGTGATCGGTGTGTTCTACGCCACTGGCATTGTGTGAGGTTCCCATGACAACCCCTCTTTCGGGCAAGACCGCCCTGGTCACCGGTTCTACCAGCGGCATCGGCCTGGGCATTGCCCTGAGCCTGGCCAAGGCCGGGGCCAACCTGATCCTCAACGGCTTTGGCGATGCCTCGGCGGTAATCGCCGAGGTGCAACAGTTCGGCGGCAAGGTCGGTCATCATCCAGCCGATGTCAGCGACCCAGCGCAGATCGCCGACATGCTCGCCTACGCCGAGCGCGAGTTCGGCGGCGTGGACATCCTGGTGAACAACGCCGGAATCCAGCACGTGGCCGCCGTGGAGGATTTCCCGGTGGAGCGCTGGGACTTGATCATTGCCATCAACCTGTCCTCGGTGTTCCACGCCACCCGCCTGAGCCTGCCGGGCATGCGTGCCAAGGGCTGGGGGCGGATTATCAACGTCGCCTCGGTGCACGGCCAGGTCGGCTCGGTGGGCAAGGCGGCGTATGTCGCGGCCAAGCATGGGGTGATCGGTCTGACCAAGGTGGTCGGCCTGGAAACCGCCACCAGCAACGTGACCTGCAACGCCATCTGCCCGGGCTGGGTGCTGACGCCGCTGGTGCAAAAACAGATCGATGATCGCATTGCCACCGGCGTCGATCCGCAACAGGCACAGCATGACCTGCTGGCCGAGAAACAGCCGTCCCTGGAATTCGTCACCCCGCCGCAACTGGGGGAACTGGTGCTGTTCCTGTGCAGCGAAGCCGGCAGCCAGGTGCGCGGCGCGGCGTGGAATATCGATGGTGGGTGGTTGGCTCAATAAACTCCTTGCGATCCCTTGTGGCGAGGGGATTTATCCCCCATTTGTGGGAGCAAGGCTTGCCCGCGATGCCCGCTCCGCGGTTTAACAGCAAAACCGCGTTTTCGTTCATCGCGGGCAAGCCTTGCTCCCACAGGCCTTGCTCCCACAGATAAATCCCCTCGCCACAAGATTGGGTCGCTCTATAGTTTGTGTGTACACAAAAAACAAGAGGCACCCCATGTCCGACATCCTCTGGCAACCCAGCCCCGAACGCATCGCCCAGTCGCGCATGAACGCCTTTCGCCAGTTCGTCAACGCGCGGCATCACCTGCAACTGCATGACTACCCGGCTCTGCACGCCTGGAGCATCGATCAGCGCGAAGCCTTCTGGCAGGCCATTGTCGACTTCTTCGAGATTCGCTTTCACCAAGCCCCCGACGCGGTATTGGTGGAAGATTCGCAAATGCCCAGCGCCCAGTGGTTCCCTGGCGCCACGCTGAACTTCGCCGAGCACCTGCTGCGCCGCCGCGATGACGCCGTCGCGGTGGTGGCGCTCGACGAAAACGGCGGCCAGGAACAACTGACCTGGGCCGAACTCGCCGCCCATGTCGCAGGCCTGCAAACAAGCCTGAAAGCCGCTGGCGTCACCCAGGGCGATCGAGTCGCCGCTTGCCTGCCCAACACCTGGCAGACGCTGGTCGGCATGCTCGCCACCACCAGCCTGGGCGCTATCTGGTCGTGCTCGTCACCGGACTTCGGTACCCAAGGCGTCATCGACCGGTTCGGCCAGATCGAACCCAAGGTGCTGATCACCTGCGCCGGTTATCGCTACGCTGGCAAGGTCATCGACCAGCAGGCCAAGGTCAATGAAATCCTCGAACGGCTACCGTCGCTGCAGCAACTGATCGTGTTGCCTTATGCGCAGCCGGACGTGCGCGTCGAGGCATTCAAGACCTCGGCCGCTGTCGCGCTGTGGAACGACTTTTATCAAAGCGGTGGCGAACCGGAATTCGTCAGCGTGCCCTTCGACCACCCGCTGTACATCCTGTATTCCAGCGGCACCACCGGGGTGCCGAAGTGCATCGTCCATGGCACCGGTGGCGTGCTGCTGCAACACGTCAAGGAACATGGCCTGCACGTCGACCTCGGGCCCGAGGATCGGTTGTTCTACTACACGACCTGCGGTTGGATGATGTGGAACTGGCTGGTGTCGGCCCTCGCTGTGGGCAGCACGGTGGTGCTCTACGATGGTTCGCCGTTCCACCCCGGCCCCGAGCGCTTGCTGGACCTGATCGACCAGCAGCGCATCAGCGTCTTCGGCACCAGCCCCAAGTTCCTCGCGGCCCTGGAAAGCGAGGGCCTCAAGCCCCGCCAGACGCACCGTTTGGACAGCCTGAAAACCCTGCTCTCCACCGGTTCGGCACTGGCGCCCCATAGCTACGATTACGTGTACCGCGACATCAAGGCCGATGTTTGCCTGGCCTCGATGTCCGGCGGCACCGACATTGTGTCCTGCTTCGTCAACGGCAACCCACTGTCGCCGGTGCGCCGGGGCGAGATGCAGGGCAAGAGCCTGGGCATGGCCGTGCAGGTCTGGAACGAGGCCGGCAACCCGGTCATCGGTGAAAAAGGTGAGTTGGTGTGCACCCGGCATTTCCCGGCAATGCCCATTGGTTTGTGGAACGACCCTCGGCAGGAAAAACTCCGCGCCTCCTACTTCGCCCAGTTTCCCGGCGTGTGGGCCCAAGGCGACTACGCCGAGGAACTGCCCCACGGCGGTTTCCTGATCCACGGACGCTCCGACGCCGTGCTCAACCCCGGCGGCGTGCGCATCGGCACGGCGGAAATCTATCGGCAGGTGGAAAAAGTCGAGCAGGTGCTGGACAGCGTCGCCATCGGCCAGCAATGGCAGGGCGATGTCCGGGTGGTGCTGTTCGTGCGCTTGCGCGAGGGTGTGACGCTGGATGAAGCCCTGGAGCAAAGGATCCGCCAGGTCATCCGAGCCAACACCACGCCGCGTCATGTGCCGGCGAAGATCCTCGCGGTCAGTGATATTCCGCGAACCATCAGCGGCAAGGTGGTGGAGCTGGCGGTGCGCAATGTGGTGCATGGCGAGGTGGTGAAGAACACCGATGCCTTGGCCAACCCTGGGGCTTTGGAGCAGTTTCGGGATCGGCCGGAGCTGGCGAGCTGACCGTCAGGGCCTCAGACCTGTGGGGAGCAAAAACTTGTGGAGCAAAACACTTATGGGAGCAAAGCTGTGGGAGCAAAGCTTGCTCGCGATACAGGCAACGCGGTTTTTCAGACCTACCGCGTCATCGTTCATCGCGAGCAAGCTTTGCTCCCACAGGTTTGCCTCCACAGGTTTTGCTTCCACAGGTTTGCCTCCACAGGTTTTGCTTCCACAGGTTTGCCTCCACAGGTTTTGCTTCCACAAGTGTTGTTCCCACAGAAGTACTCAATCCATAAGCCCCCACTCACCCGCCGCCGGATCGACCGGTGGCGCCGCCGCCCCCGACTCGCTATGCAACTTCAACCGCAACCGCAGGTTGTTCGCCGAGTCGGCATTTTTCAGCGCTTCTTCCTCATCGATGGCGCCCTCGACCACCAGGTTGAACAGCGCGTGATCGAAGGTTTGCATCCCCAGTTCCTCTGACTTTTCCATGATGCCCTTGAGCTCGCCGAGCTCGTTGCGCCGTATCAGGTCCGCCACCGTCGGCGAGCCCAGCATGACCTCCACCGCCGCTCGCCGCTGGCCGGTGCGGGTGCGCACCAGGCGCTGGGAGACGAACGCCTTGAGGTTGTTGCCCAGGTCATTGAGCAACTGCGGTCGACGTTCTTCCGGAAAAAAATTGATCACCCGGTCCAGGGCCTGGTTGGCGTTATGGGCATGCAAGGTGGAAATCACCAGGTGCCCGGTGTCGGCAAACGCCAAGGCATGCTCCATGGTTTCCCGGTCGCGGATTTCGCCGATCAGCACCACGTCCGGCGCCTGGCGCAGGGTGTTTTTCAGCGCCGCATGAAAACTGCGGGTGTCGACACCGACTTCCCGTTGATTGATGATGGATTTTTTGTGCCGATGGATATACTCCACCGGGTCTTCGATGGTGATGATGTGGCCGCTGCTGTTGCGATTGCGGTAGTCGATCAGCGCCGCCAGGGAGGTCGACTTGCCCGAGCCGGTGGCACCGACGAACAGCATCAACCCCTGTTTCTGCATGATGGTGTCCAACAGCACCCGAGGCAGTTTCAGGTCTTCGAAGCGCGGGATGTCCAGCTTGACGTTGCGGATCACCATGGACACGTCATTGCGCTGCTTGAAGATATTGACCCGGAACCGCCCGACGCCGGCCAGGGAGATCGCCAGGTTCATTTCCAACTCCCGATCGAACTCAAGGCGCTGTTCGGCGTCCATCAGAGACTCGGCGAGCCGGGCAATGTCACCGACCTTGAACGCCTCGTTTCCCAAGGGCTTGATCACGCCCTCGAAACGCGCGCACGGTGGCGCCCCCGTGGACATGTAAAGGTCGGAACCATTCTGGCTCGCCAGGATTCGCAACAACGGATCGATTTCCATGGACTGAAACTTCCGCGAGACATCAATGAAACAAGCTGAGCCGAACATGAAACCCTTCAGACCCACCCGCATGTACCCTCTTCTGAGGATAGTCGACACCGTGGCACAGACACGACAGCCAGGGATCGCGTGATGAACGCGACACCCGCCGGCAGCGATACGCAACGCCTGATCAGCCAGGTGGACTGGGCCCTGACCCCGCTGGGCACTGCCCAAAACTGGCCGCAAAGCCTGCGCACCGCCGTGGACATCATGCTCCATTCGCCCATGGCGATGGCCTTGCTGTGGGGACCGCAACTGTCCCATCTCTACAACGACGCCTTCGGCCGACTGGCCGGTGACAAGCACCCCCGGGCGTTCGGCCGGCCGACCCATACAGCATGGCCCGAACTCAAGAGTGTGACCGAAGGGATTTATCACCGCGTGTTGCAAGGCCAGACGCACACCTGCCGCGACCAGCAATGGCGCGTGCCCTTCGCCGGCCGTCTCTGCGATGTCTGGCTGGACCTGACCTACAGCCCGGTGCGTGACGAAAGCGGCGGCGTCGCCGGCATCCTGGTCACCGCCATCGAGACCAGCGAACGACGCCGCCTGGCCATGGAGTTCGAACGGCGCTCCGAGGCCAGCCTCAAGGCCCAGCACGAAAGCGAAGAGCGCTTGCAACTGGCGCTGGCCGCCGCCGATGCGCTGGGCACCTGGGACTGGGACATCAGCGAAGACCGCTTTATTGCCGACGCCCATTTCGCCCTCTTGCATGGCGTCGATCCCAGCCTGTCGCGCCAGTTGCCCATCAGCGCCTATCTCGAAGGCGTGCACCCCGAGGACCGGGCGATGGTTGCCCGCAGCATCAAGCACTGCATCACCCATGGCACCGAATACGCCGAGGAATACCGGCTGTTGCAGCCCAATGATGAATTACGCTGGGTGTACGTGCGCGGCCGTTGCTACAAGGATCGCCACGGCCGACCCAAGCGCTTTCTCGGCGCGGCGCTGGACCTGACCGAACGCAAGCGCACCGAGCAAGCCCTGCGCCAGAGCCAGACCGAGCTGCAGCTGATCATCAACGCCATGCCGATCCTCATCAGCTACGTGGACCGCGAAGAGCGTTTCCGGCTGAACAACAGCGCCTACCTGGACTGGTACGGCCTGACCCCGCAGGAGCTCTACGGCAAGACCATCCGCGAAGTGCTCGGCGAAGAGGCCTATGCCGCCCGCGCCCAACAGATCGCCGACGCCCTGGCCGGCAAGCCGTGCAGCTTCACCGTGCAGATGGACCATCGCGACGGGCGCCCGCGCCATTCGCTGATCAACTACCTGCCTCGCCATGGGGCGGACGGTGCGGTGAACGGTTTCTACATCTTCGTGATCGACGAAACCGAAAGCCGGAAAACCGAGGAAGCCCTGCGCAACCTCAACGAAACACTGGAAGAACGGGTCATTGCCCGCACCCAGCAACTGGCCGAAGCCAATCACCGGCTGCAAAGCGAGATGTTTGAACGCGAGCGCGCCGAAGAAGCCCTGCGTCATGCGCAGAAAATGGAAGCCGTGGGCCAGCTCACCGGCGGCATTGCCCATGACTTCAACAACATGCTCACTGGCATCCTCGGCAGCCTCGACCTGATGCAACGCTACATTGCCGCTGGTCGCACGGAAGAGATCGGGCGCTTCACCGAAGCGGCGGTGTCCTCGGCCAACCGCGCCGCGGCCCTGACCCATCGGCTGCTGGCTTTTTCCCGACGCCAGTCCCTGGACCGCAAACCGCTGGACGCCAATGACCTGGTGCACTCGCTTGAAGACCTGCTGAGCCGCACCACCGGCGATCACATCGGACTGCGGCTGCAACTGGCCAGCGAACTGTGGCCCGTCAACACCGACGCCAGCCAGTTGGAAAACGCCCTGCTCAACCTGGTGATCAACGCCCGCGATGCCATGCCCGAGGGCGGCGAACTGATCGTCGAAACCGCCAATGTCTATCTCGACGGTACGGACATCAACAGCCTGGAGCCGGTCAAGGCCGGGGACTACGTGATGATCGCCGTCAGCGACAACGGCAGCGGCATGACCCCCGCCGTACTGGCCAAGGCCTTCGATCCGTTCTTCACCACCAAGCCCATCGGCCAGGGCACCGGCCTGGGTTTGTCTATGATCTACGGTTTTGCCCAGCAGTCGGGTGGGCACCTCAACCTCGACAGTGTGCCGGGCCAAGGCACGCGGGTGCAGTTGTACCTGCCGCGCTTGCACGTTTCGTCGGCCCAACCACCCGATACGCCCGAGACGGTCGACGTACCGCCGGCCATCGCCGGGGAAACCGTGTTGCTGGTGGAGGATGAACCCGCCGTGCGTATGCTGGTGCTCGACCTGTTGCAGGCCCTGGGCTACACCGCCCTGGAAGCCCGGGACGCCGTGACCGCGCTTCCCGTGCTGGAATCGGACCAGCGCATTGACCTGCTGGTGACCGATGTCGGACTGCCGGGCATGAATGGCCGGCAACTGGCGGAAATCGCCCGCCAGCACCGGCCGGGGTTGAAAGTGCTGTTCATGACCGGTTACGCGCAGAAAGCCGCCGAACGCCAGGGGTTCCTCGACCAGGGCATGGACATGGTCGCCAAGCCCTTCTCCCTCGATCTGCTGGCCAACAAGATTCGGACGATGATCAACCATGGCAGCTGACTTGAGGCATAATCGCCGCCCCGTCGCACCGTTCAGGTCACCGCAACAATGAAAGCCCAAGCCCGCCATATCCTGGTGAAAACCGCCGAAGAAGCTGAACAGCTCAAGCAACGCATCGCCAAGGGCGAAGCTTTCGACGTGCTGGCCAAGAAATACTCCACCTGCCCTTCGGGCAAACGCGGCGGCGATTTGGGTGAAGTAAGGCCGGGGCAGATGGTCGGGGTGATCGATGCGGTGATTTTCAAGAAGCCGCTGCGGGTGGTGCATGGGCCGATCAAGAGCAAGTTCGGCTATCACCTGGTGCAGGTGTTCTACCGGGATTGATCGGTCACTTTGTCAGCGAAGCCTGTCTGTGGAAACAAAGCTTGCCTGTGGGAGCAAAGCTTTGCTCCCACAGGCCAGCTTTGCTCCCACAGGTGTACATCGATTCCCCCGATCAGTCCTTGGGCATCAACGCCCCCGGCACCTGAATCACCCGGCTCGCCAACAGGTGCCCTGCCTCGGCCGCTTCCACCGGGCTGCCGCCCAGCAAACGACTCGCCAGGTACGCGGCGCTGAAGGAGTCCCCCGCCGCCGTGGTGTCCACGACGCGCTCGACCCGCAGGGCGGGCACCTCATAGGACTGGCCATCGCAACGAATCAGGCAGGCCTCGGCACCGCGCTTGAGCACCACCTCGGGCGTGCCGAGCTGCGCATAGGCTGCGAACACCGCCTCGCTGTCGGCATGACCGAACAATGCCTGTTCATCCTCTACGGTCAGCAGCGCCAGCTCCACATAGGGCAAGACGCTGCGATACGCCGCCCGCGCCGCTCCGATCGAGGCCCAGAGCCTGGACCGGAAGTTATTGTCGAACACCACCAGCGCCCCGCGTCGACGGGCTTCGACCAGGGTTTCGATGAGTTTTCCACGCCCCTGCTCGCCGAGCACCGCCAGGGTGACGCCGCTGAAATACAGCACATCGTAATCCAGCAACGCGGCCAGGATCGGCCCGGCGGCCGGGGTGGTAAAACAATCGCGCACCGCCGCCTCGTTGCGCCAGTAGAGGAAGCGCCGCTCCCCCGCCGCATCGGTCTGGATGCAATACAAACCCGGCAGACGTCCTGGCAAGCGCTGGACCCGTTGCAGCCCGATGTTCTCCGCGGCCCAGCTTGCGCACATGGCATCACTGAAGCTGTCGTCGCCCAGGGCGGTGACGTAATCCACCGCGCCCCTGTCGCCCAAGGCGCGGGCCAGGTACACCGCCGTGTTCAGGGTGTCGCCGCCGAAGCTCTGCAGCAGGCTGCCGTCGGCGCGTTGTTGCAATTCGATCATGCATTCGCCGATCAGGGCGATGCGGGGTTTGGGGTTGCTCATGGATGATCCTGATAATTCAGCGGTGTCTGGCAGGCCGCTATCGCGAGCAAGCTCGCTCCCACAGGGGATCTTGGGTAAACACCCATTTTGTGTTCACAGTCGATCAATGTGGGAGCAAGGCTTGCCCGCGATAGCCGCAACTCGGTTCAAAGGCTAGAAACAAGTCTCCATGCTCTCGACCACCCGCAACTGCTCATCCACCAGGCACCCCACCCGCCACTTGTCGAACGTCAGGCACGGATGTGACGTACCGAACGAGATGATGTCCCCGACCCGCAACTCAACCCCCGCCGCCACGGTCATGAACGCATGCTGGTCCATCACCGCCGTCACCTTGCAGCCACTCACATCGTCACCCGCCAGCGAGTCCGACCCGGGCTGGTAGCGCTTGAGCGGCACCGGCAAGCCAGCGTCGTAGGCCACGTCGCGCTTGCCCAGGGCGATCACCGCGAAGCCCGGCTCCGGCAGCGATTGCACATGGGCCCAGACTTCCAGCGCCGGGCGCAGGCCTTCGTGCAGGTCGCTGCGGCGCTCCAGCACGCAGCACTGCGCCTCTTTGTAGATGCCATGGTCATGGGCCACGTAGCTGCCGGGACGCAGCACGCTGAGGAACCGTCCGTGGGCATTCTGCGCTTCGAAGGATTCGGCGATCAGGTCGTACCAGGCCGACCCCGAGGCGGTGATGATCGGTTTGTCGATGGCAAACGCGCCGTTGTCCTGCAACTGCACCGCCAACCGCACCAGGGACGCCGCGAACGCACGAATGCCACTGATGGCGTGGTCACCGTGGATCACCCCTTCGTAGCCTTCGATGCCAGTCAACGCCAGCGCCGGTTGCGCCTGGATCGCCTCGGCCAGGGCCAACACCTCGGCTTCGGTCCGGCAGCCACAACGCCCGCCGACCACGCCGTACTCGATCATCACATTGATCCGTACGCCGCGAGAGGCGAAGTAAGCGCCCAGGTCAGCGACATTATCCGGATGATCGACCAGGCAGTGGAATTCGAACGCCGGGTCGGCGAGCAAATCGGCAATCAGCGCCATGTTCGGCGCGCCCACCAATTGGTTGGCCATCAACACCCGGCGCACGCCATGGGCGTAAGCGGCACGGGTCTGCACGGCGCTGGCGAGGGTCAGGCCCCAGGCGCCGGCCTCCAGTTGCCGGCGAAACAGCGCCGGGGTCATGCTGGTCTTGCCGTGGGGCGCCAGTTCGGCACCGCTGCGGGTGACGAAATCTTGCATCCAGCGGATGTTGTGCTCCAGCGCCGCGTGATGCAGCACCAGCGCTGGCAGGCTGACGTCCCGGAGCAGGTGGGCGCCGACGGTGGCGGCGCCCTTCTCGACGCCGGCATGAAGGATGGCGGAAGGCATGTTCGAACTCCTCGCACACGGCCGCTAGTGCCGTGGCTGTCTATTCATTGATACGACGGGCCAGGTGGTTGGCGCTTTCGATCAGCACCCGGCGGTAGTCGGCGTAATTGTTCTTGGCGTCGGCCCGTGGGGCGACGATGCACAGGGTGGCGATGGCCACGCCATTCGGGTCTTTGACCGGTGCGGCGAAGCAGTGGGTGAAGGTGTCGGCGACACTGTCGAAGGAGAAAAACCCATCGAGGCCGGCCTGGCGGATTTCCTTGAGGAATTGCTCCAGGGGCAGGCGCTCGCCGTCCGGCAAAATGAAATCGTCGGGGTCGATCAGGTCGACGATCTGCTGGTCGCTCAGATGCGCCAGTAGCAGGCGCCCTGACGCCGTCCACGGGATCGGCGCGTTTTCCCCGATGTCCGATGAAATGCGAAAATGCCGCTCGCCTTCCTTCATCAGCGCGACGGTGTATTTGCGCCCGTTGAGCAGGCACATCTGCGCCGTTTCCCGGGTCTGGCGCACGATCTCCTGCAAGGCCTGGTCAGCCTCGCGGCTCAGATCGAAATGCCGCAGGTGCGCCTGCCCGAGAAAGTACAACTGGCGGCCCAGGTAGACATGGCCTTCCTTGCCCACCGGCTCGAGGATGCGCCGCTCCAGCAGCGACGCCACCAGTTCATAGACCGTGGACTTGGGGCTGCCGATGCCGCTGGCAATATCGTTCGGGCGCAGCGGCTGGCCGATTTCCTTGAGGAAATCGAGGATATCGAACGCCCGATCCAGTCCCCGGGCCCGGCGTTTGATGGTGTCTTCGGTCATGTCTTTGGTTCCCATTCAGTTGGCCGGGAGTTTAACCAGACTGCTGCGCCGCCTGATAGATCGCTATCGCGGGCAAGCCATGCTCCCACAGAAGAATGCGCTCCCTTGTGGGAGCAAGGCTTGCCCGCGATGAGGCCCCCGTGGTTCAGGCTTTTTTCTTGTAGGCGACGCAATCGATCTCGACCTTGCAATCGACCATCATGCTCGCCTGCACGCAGGCTCGGGCCGGGGCGTGTTCCGGGCTGAAGTACTCGCCGAAGACCTTGTTGAAACTCCAGAAATCCCGCGGGTCTTCCAGCCACACGCCGCAGCGCACCACATCCTCCAGGCCGTATCCGGCCTCCTCGAGAATGGCGACCAGGTTCTTCATGGTCTGGTGGGTCTGCTCGACGATCCCGCCGACAATGATCTCGCCGTTCACCGCCGGCACCTGGCCGGACACGTGCAGCCAGCCATCGGCTTCCACGGCGCGGGCGAATGGCCGAGGCTGACCTCCACCTGCGGTGCTGCCGGTGCCGTAGCGCGTAATGCTCATGGGTTATCTCCTTCTTGAGTCGATTGAAAGCTGAATGGATTAAAAACGCGTGTTCTTGAGAAATTCCGCCAGGCGTGGCGACTGTGGCCGTTCGAACAATTCCTTCGGCGGCCCCTGTTCTTCGATGCGGCCCTGGTTCATGAACACGATCTTGTCGGAGACCTCGAAGGCGAAGCGCATTTCGTGGGTCACCAGCAGCATGGTCATGCCGTCTTCGGCCAGGCCCTTGATCACGTTCAGTACTTCGCCAACCAGTTCCGGGTCCAGGGCCGAGGTCACTTCGTCGAACAGCATCAGGCTGGGGTTCATGGCAATCGCCCGGGCAATCGCCACGCGCTGCTGCTGGCCGCCAGACAACTGACCAGGAAAGTGATCGCGCCGCTCCAACAAGCCCACCCGCTCCAACCATTTCTCGGCCAGGGCCACCGCCTCGTCCTTGGGCAGCTTTTTCACTTTGAGCAGGCCCAGGGTCACGTTCTGCAACGCGGTCAAATGCGGGAACAGGTTGAATTGCTGGAAGGCCATGCCGGTCATGGCCCGGTGCCGGGCGATGACTTTCTCGGCGTGGCGCACACGCTTGCCGTCGATGTCGTCGTAACCGATGGACTCGCCGTCGAGCATGATCTGCCCGCCCTGGAATTCTTCCAGCATGTTGACGCAGCGCAGCAGCGTGGTCTTGCCCGAACCGCTGGAGCCGATCAGCGTAACCACGTTGCCGCGCTGCATGCTCAGGTCCACGCCCTTGAGCACTTCCAGCGGGCCGTATTGTTTGCGCAGGCCGCGAATGTCCAGCAGCGGCTGGGTGTTGGATAAGTTCGTATTGGAGAAATTCGAGACGTCAGTCATGGCAAGGCCACCCGCTTTTCAATGTGTCGCCCGAGCAATTCGATGGCGTAATTGATGATGAAAAAGAGAAACCCGGCGAACAGGTAAAACTCCAGGGTCATGAAGGTCCGGGCGATGATCTGCTGGGTGCTGAGCAGCAGTTCGGCAACGCCGATCACCGACAGCAGGGTCGAGGCCTTGACGATCTCGGTGGAGGAATTGACCCAGGTCGGCAAGATCTGCCGCAAGGCCTGGGGCAACAGCACATAACCCAGCGCTTGGAAAAAGGTCAGGCCAATGGCCTGGCTCGCTTCCATCTGACCACGGGGCAATGCCTGCAAGGCCCCGCGCACGATCTCGGCGACGTGGGAGCCACAGAACAGCGTCAGCCCCAGGACCCCGGCCTGGAACGCGCCGATCTGCCAGCCCAGGGCCGGGGCCATGTAGAAGCAGGCCAGCACCAGCACGAACACCGGCGTGCCGCGAATCAGGTCGACGTAGAAGCGAAACGGCGCACGCATCCAGGTCCGGCCATAGGTCAGCACCAGGCCGGCGACCAAGCCGATCAACGTGCCCAACACAATCGCCAACAGCGAACACTGCACGCTGGTCAGGAAGCCCGCCCACAGGGTGTCGCGGGCAACCCATAACTCATGCAACCAACTGGGTGATTCGTACATGGGAGACTCCTAACGGCGGATCGCCAGACGCTGCTCGAAATACCGCAGCACCATGGCAATGAGGTAACAGGCCGCGACATACAGGGCCGTGGTCACCAGCCAGGTTTCGATCACCCGGTAGCTCTCCACGTTGATCTTGCGGGCGTAATAGGTCAGCTCCGGCACGGCAATCGCCGCCGCCAGGGAAGTGTCCTTGAACAGCGAAATGAAGTTGTTCGACAAGGCCGGCAACACGTTGCGCAGCATCACCGGCACGGTGACGTAGGCCTTCACCTGCCACTCGCCCAGGCCGATGGCCAGCCCGGCTTCACGCTGTCCCTTGTGAATGCTCAACAACCCGCCGCGAAACACTTCGGTCAGGTAGGCCCCGGCGTACAGCGAGAGGGTGATGACGAACGACGGCAGCTTGTCCAGGCGGATGCCCAGGCTCGGCAAGGCGAAGTAGATCAACAGGATCAACACCAGGATCGGCGTATTGCGGATCACCGTGACATACACCGACGCCAGCACCCGCAAGACCCGATGTTTGCTCAGCAACGCGAACGCCATCGCCAGGCCGATCACGCAACCGATGGCGATCGACACCAGCGCCAGGGAAAGCCCCAGGCCCAGCCCCGCCAGCAGGGTGTCGAAATCGCGCCAGACGGCGGCAAAGTTCAACTGATAATTCATGGTCGGCAGTACCTTCGACGGAGCGCCCGCAAGTGGCGCCCCGGGCTCACAGGGTCATTTGAATTCAACGGGGAAACCGATCGCTGGCGACGGCAGCTCGACACCGAACCACTGCTTGAAGGACGCCGCATAGGTGGGGAACTCCACGCCGGTCATGGCTTCATGCAAGGTGGTGTTGACGAAGTTCAGCCAGTCCTGGTCGCCGCGCTTGACCGCACAGGCGTAGGTTTGGGGGCTCCAGGCATAGGCCGGGCTGCGGTAGCGGCCAGGGTTCTGCACCATCAGGTATTTGACCGAGGACTGGTCGGTGGCGGCGGCATCGGCGCGGCCGGAGTTCACTGCCTGGTACATCAGGTCGACGCTGTCGTACTGGTCGACCTTGGCCCTGGGCAGCGCCTGGTGCACCAGTTCCTCGGCGTAGACGTTCTGCAGCACCGCCACGGTGACGCCGTCGCCGGCGGCCTTGAGGTCTTCGATTTCCTTGTACTTGCTGTTGGCCGGCAGCAGCAGGCCCACCCCTTCGCGGTAGTACGGCAAGGTGAACGCCACTTGCTGGGCGCGGCTGGCGGTGACGGTGATGAACTGGCAGCTCATGTCGACCTTGTCGGTCAACAGATTGGGAATGCGCGCATCGGAAGACTGCACCACGAACTCGACTTTCTCCGGGTCGTTGAACAGGCCCTTGGCGACCATCCGCGCGATATCGATATCAAAGCCCTGCAACTTGCCATCCGCTCCCTGGAAGTGCCACGGCGCATTGGTACTGCCCGTGCCCACGATCAATTTCCCCCGCTGCAGCACGCTGTCCAGCTTGCTGTCGGCCGCCTGAGCGACCCCCATGGCAGCCGTCGTGGCCGCGAAGAGAAAAACACACGCTTTGAACAAGGAAGGTCGGCGTTGCATGGCAAGCACTCCAGAATGAGTTTATTCCGCTATACCGGAACATGGTATGTAACAACGGAATAGACAGCAGAAAGTGTGCCACAGGTTTGATGCCCGCGGGAGGGCAAAAAGGAAAGTTAAGGAAATCAGGGAGATGGGAAAAACAGACGCCAGGACAGTCGCATCTGCGTGCGACCACTGTTGCTACCGTTGGCCACGACGCACGGGTAACAAGGCCCCAAGCCGGGTACTCGGCGCACTCGGCGCACCGAAACGGAGCCACTGTGGAATGTGTAAATGGATACCCTGTGGGAGCGAGCTTGCTCGCGATGGCGGTATATCAGTCAATATCGATGGCGACTGACCTGACGCTATCGCGAGCAAGCTCGCTCCCACAAGGGTTCGGCGGCGTACCTGGGCTATTTGCGCTTGTAGCTCTTGCTGCCGCCGGGCGTGAGGCAATAGACCCCGCCCCGAGGCCCGACGCAGTAATTGCCACTGCCGCACTGGCAACCCTCGGATGATTTGAGCAGCGATTGCGGCCGGGCCTCGTTCCGAAGCCCCAGCACAGCGGAACAGGACTTCTTCGAAGCACTGATGGAACCGTCGTTGCACAGGAAGGTATCGCCGTCACACCCGGCAATCCCGCCCTTGCGTCCGGAACACGGTTGATTGGCGGCAAGGGCTGAAGTACACAGCACCAACACCAGGGTCGTGACGCAGATGCGAAGTAAAGCAGACGTTCCGTGACAGAGATTCATGACAGCTTCCAGGCTGATAGATGGCCCTATGCTAGCACCGGATAATCTACCGCACCTAACGCCCGCAAAACCTCACCCTGGACAACATCCGCAAATCCCCCTCGCGGTAATAGTCATCACTCCAACTGTCATCCACTGCCAGTGGCTTGACCTGCTTGAGGGCGAGTTTTTTCGCGAAGTAGCGAAAGCGGTAATGTTCATAGAAACGCAGCAACTCCAGCCCGTAGCGGTCGGCCAGGTCGGTGTTGCCCTGGATGATCAGGTAATTCTCGTCGTTGCCGCTGCTGGCGGCGGCGCTCAGGTTGTGGCTGCCGCTGAGGATGGTCGGCGTGTCGCTGGTGAAGTCGGTGACGATGGCTTTGGTGTGCACCAGCAGGTTGCCCTTCTGGCCTTTCATGTTTTCCCGCAGCCAGCCTTCCAGGCCGGTGTTGAGCAGCGCGGTGGCGGCGAATTCGGCGGTGCGGTCGGCGTGAAAGCCGGTGATGCGACTCTTGGTGTTTTGCAGGCCGTAGCGCAACACGTCGTCATTGGGTGCGCCGAGCAAGGCGTCTAGGATGCGCTCGGGCAACACAAAAGCGGTGACGAACAACAGGTCCTTTCGCGCGCCCTTGATGATGTCGACGAAGCGATCCAGGTCGCCCTCCCCGGTGCGCGGCGAGAATCCGGCGAACAATGCCTCCTGCGGATCCATGGCATTGTTGTCGGTCAGCCACTGGCGAGTGGCACCGACGTCCTGGGGTTCGGCCCAGATCTGCTCGAACACCTGGAAGTAGCTGCCGCTCACCCGAGGGTCGTCCAGCACATGGACCACGTTGGCCTGGCGGTAGACACCGTTGGCGGTGAAGTTGGTGCTGCCGCATAGCACGGCTTCGGGTTGCAATGAGCCGCTGACATCTACCTTGCTCAGCACAATGAACTTGTTATGAAAAATGTTGTGGGTGACCCGCCCGCGCTTGTTGGCCGCCGGCATTTTTTCGAGGCTGGCTTCGTTACGCGCCGTGGTGTCGTCGCCCGGCTCGGCGTGGTACAGCACTCGTACTTGGGCGCCGCGAGCGTGAGCGGCAGTCACCGCATCGACGATCACCGGCAGTTCGTATTCATAAATGGCGACATCCAGCGCCCAGTTGGCATCCAGTGCCCGATCGATAAAACCGGTCAGGCGCCCCAGCAGGCCATTTTCCAGCCAGCGACGCGGGGCGTCGGGCCAGTCGTCGATGGACAGGTGCTTGTTGGCGCCGATCAGCGCGTCCACTTCAGGAAACTTGCGCTGGAACGCCTGGCTGGCGGCCACGGCACGGTTGAAGATCACCCGCTGGTTGGCCGGCTGTCCGTCGTCGCTGGTGACGGTGACGGCCAGGGATTCGCCCAACTGCGGTGCTTCGGGGCTGCCGTAGGCCAGGTGCACGCGGTAGTGCATGGTCACGCCGGGGTTGACGGCGTAGTCGGCCCAGCGAAATTTCTGCAACGGTGCCTTGTCGCTGGGGGTGGCGTGGAACTGGGGAAAGGTGTGGGCCTTGTCGGGGAAGGTCAGGCTGTTGAACAGGAACAGCCAGGGCTTGTCACCCTGCTGCTTCTCGATGGCAAAGCCCAGCAGCCCTTTGCGTCGGGATTCCGCCAAGTCCATGGCGAGCAGCACGCCGTTGGTGCCGGCATAGGCCTTGACCCGAAAATCGTCCTGGGCGTTGGTGACGAGTACGCGCATGGTTCACTCCTGTGAGGGGCTGCCTGAGCATAGTGCAGTGATGCGGGTCAGGTGGTCATATCCGGGACCGAGGTGATGCCTTCGCGAGCAAGCCCGCTCCCACATGGGTTCTGCGGCGTTCACACATGATCTGTTCACAGAGATCAAATGTGGGAGCGGGCTTGCTCGCGAAAGCGCCCGCCCAGACACCTTACATTCAAGCCATCACACTTGATCGATATGCCGATACTCAGCCCCCAACCGCCCCGCCAACTGCCGGGCCCGGCCCAGGCGAATCGGGCCTCTTTCGATATCGATCAACAGGCACGGGCAATCGAGAGGCGGCGGTGAAAACCCCTCCTTGACTCGTCCGTCGGTCATCACCAACACCCGCTGCTGCTCCGCCGGGTAGCGCTTGCGTCGGGCCACCAGCCAGCGCCCGGCCTCGTTCAGCGCCGCCAGCAACGGCGTTCCGCCCCCGGCACCCAGCCCATCGAGCCAGTGGCGCAGGCCGGCCGAGGCCTTGAGGCCTTGCACCTGCCAATTGGGGAGCGTGCCGCTGGCCGTCAACAGCGCCAGGCGGGCGCGTTGTCGGTAGGCGTCGTCGAACAGTTGCGCCAGCAGGCCCTTGCCGTCACTCAAGGCGCGATGACGCCGGGTCGAGGCCGACGCATCGACGATGACCAGCCACAACTCATGGGGCGAACGCTGGCGACTGTGAAAGCGCAGGTCTTCGTACAGACGTGGCCGGCCATTGAGTAACGTCCCCGGCCAGTTCACCGCACCGCTGGCCGCCGCTTTGCTGCGGCCCTGGCGGCCCTGGTCGAGTCGTCCTGCACGGGGTCTGGCATTCGCCCCCGCTGGCGAACGGGGGCGAATGCCTAGGGCTTTTTTGGCCAGCTCGGCACGTCACGCCGGGCACCGGTCGGCAATGCCCGGGCCGGCAGGTCGCCCCACTGGCCCTGGCCTTCGTTGGGTTCAGTGGTTTTTTCCGCGCCGGTCGGCGCCTGGGACGGTGCCGGTGCCGAATGCCCACGCCGCCGGTGCCGCAAGGCAAACTCGGCGACCGCATCGATGTCCTCATCGGCAATTGCAACAGCCCCGCGCCAGGCGGCATGGGCCCGGGCCGCCCGCAGCCAGACCAGGTCGGCGCGCAAGCCATCGACCCCGGCGGCAAAACAGCGCTCGGTGATCTGCGCCAGCGCCGCGTCATCCAGAGCGATCCCGGCCAAGCGGTCGCGCGCCTGTTGGCAACGGTCACGCAACTGCTGCTGGGCCGTCTCCCACGCCACGCAGAACGCCAGCGGATCACTGTCGAAATCCAGCCGTCGCCGGATGATCTGACCGCGTTCAGTCGGTGCAGTGTGACCGTCAAGGGCGACGTTCAAGCCAAAACGGTCGAGCAACTGCGGGCGCAACTCACCCTCCTCCGGGTTCATCGTGCCGATCAGCACAAAGCGCGCCGGATGCCGATGGGAAATGCCGTCGCGCTCGATCAGGTTGATGCCACTGGCGGCCACATCGAGCAGCAAGTCCACCAGGTGATCGGGCAGCAGGTTCACTTCATCGACGTACAGCACGCCACCGTCGGCCTTGGCCAACACGCCGGGAGAAAACTGCGCGCGCCCTTCCCCCAGCGCTGCGTCCAGGTCCAGGGTACCCACCAGCCGCTCTTCGGTAGCACCGAGGGGCAAGGTGACGAACTGACCGCTGGCCAGCAGGTCCGCCAGGCCCCGGGCCAGTGTGGACTTGGCCATGCCACGCGGCCCTTCGATCAGCACACCGCCGATTTTCGGATCGATCGCGGCCAGGCACAGGGCCAGTTTCAGATCATCGGCACCGACCACGGCGCAGAGCGGGAAATGGGGGGTGTGGGTCATATCTAATTCTCAAGGGTGGTCGGTAACGTCAATGTCAAAAGGGGACTTGTGGGAGCAAGGCTTGCCCGCGATGAACGAAAACGCGGTTTAGCTGCTAAACCGCGGCGCGACCATCGCGGGCAAGCCCTGCTCCCACAGGGTGGAGATAAATCCCTTTGCCACAGGTCAACCCATCACAGGGGTTGTGTCTCGCCTGCTCAGTAGGCATGTCAGCCATCTTCTTCAATGTCCAACAACAAATTTTCCAACGCCTCGCGATACTCGCCTGGATCCTGCCACATCCCCCGCTGCTGCGCTTCGAGCATGCGCTCGGTCATGTCCCGCAGGGCGTCGGGGTTGTGCTCGCGGACGAAATCCCGGGTGTCCGGGTCGAGCAGGTAGGCATCGGCCAGCAAGGCGTACTGGTGATCGTCGATCAACCGGGTGGTGGCGTCGAAGGCAAACAGGTTGTCCACCGTCGCCGCCAGTTCGAAGGCGCCTTTATAGCCATGACGCTTCACGCCGTCGATCCACTTCGGGTTCGCTGCGCGGGAACGGATGACGCGGTTGAGCTCTTCCTTCAGGGTACGGACCCTGGGCAAGTCTGGCTGGCTGTGATCGCCATGGTAACTGGCCGCCGCATCACCACTGAGGGTCTCGACCGCCGCCAGCATGCCGCCCTGGAACTGGTAGTAATCGTTGGAATCGAGCAGGTCGTGCTCGCGGTTGTCCTGGTTCTGCAACACCGCCTGCACCTGGCTCAAGCGCCGGGAGAACTGCTCCCGGGCGGCCGTGCCTTCATCGCTGGCGCCGTAGGCGTAACCGCCCCAGTTCAGGTACACCTCGGCCAGATCCTCGCGGCTCTGCCACAAGCGCCCGTCAATCGCGCCCTGCACGCCCGCGCCATAGGCACCGGGCTTGGCGCCGAAGATCCGCCAGCCGGCCTGGCGCGCCGCGGCTTCCGGCTCAAGACCCGATGCCAGCAGGGCTTCGCGTTCGCCACGCACCTTGGCCGCCAAGGGGTTCATGTCGTCCGGCTCATCGAGTGCGGCGACGGCCTGCACGGCGGCATCGAACAAGCGAATCAGGTTGGCAAAGGCGTCACGGAAGAAGCCGGACACGCGCAGCGTGACATCGACCCGAGGCCGGTCCAGCAGGCTCAGCGGCAGGATCTCGAAGTCATCGACCCGCTGGCTACCCGTGGCCCACACCGGGCGCACGCCCATCAGCGCCATGGCCTGGGCGATGTCGTCACCGCCGGTGCGCATGGTCGCGGTGCCCCACACCGAGAGGCCGAGCTGGCGCAGGTGGTCGCCGTGATCCTGCAAATGCCGCTCAAGGATCAGGTTCGCCGATTGGAAACCGATGCGCCACGCCGTGGTGGTGGGCAGGTTGCGCACATCCACCGAGAAGAAATTGCGCCCGGTGGGCAACACATCAAGGCGCCCGCGGCTCGGCGCGCCGCTGGGGCCGGCGGGCACGAAGCGCCCGCTCAAGGCATCGAGCAGGCCGCGCATTTCCGCCGGGCCGCAAGCGTCCAGACGCGGGGCCACGACGGATCGCAGGTTTTCAATGATGCTGCCCACCACCTCCCAGCCTGGCGCGTCGAGCTGCTCCACCGCACCGTCCAGCGCCTGCTCGATCAACTGCACAGCGAACAGCTCCAGGCGCTCGCGGGTATCGCCGGCGGTGCGCCAAGGCTCGGCGCTGACCTGACGCAACGCCTCGGGACACTCACCGGTCCAGGGCTCGGCCAAGGCACAATCCAGCGGGTCGAAACCCAGCCCGAACGCCTTGGCCAGCGCCCGCAACAAGCTCGACTGCGCGCCTTTGCCGTCGCCCCGGGGAATGCGCAGCAACGCCAGCAAGGTGTCGATGCGCAGCCGTCCGCTGGGCGACTCACCAAAAATATGCAGGCCGTCGCGGATCTGCGACTCCTTCAAGTCGCACAGGTAAGTGTCCAGGCGTGGCAACCAGATCGCCGCGTCGGCGTCGCTGTCCAGACCGGCATCGAGTTGCAGTTCGCGGTCGATGTGCGTCTCGCGCACCAGGTTGAGGATGTCCCGTTGCAGCTCCCGGGCACGGCGCGGATCGAGCAATTGCGCCTCGTAGTACTCGTCGGCCAGCAGCTCGAGGTTACGCAGCGGCCCATAGGTTTCGGCCCGGGTCAGCGGCGGCATCAAGTGGTCGATGATCACCGCCTGGGTGCGACGCTTGGCCTGGGCGCCCTCACCCGGGTCGTTGACGATGAACGGATAGATATTCGGCAGCGGCCCCAACAGCACGTCCGGCCAGCAGTTTTCCGACAGCCCGACGCCCTTGCCCGGCAGCCATTCGAGGTTGCCGTGCTTGCCGACGTGAATCACCCCGTGGACGCCGTAGGTGTGGCGCAACCAGAAATAAAACGCCAGGTAACCGTGGGGCGGCACCAGGTCCGGGTCGTGGTACACCGCGCTCGGATCGACCTGGTAACCCCGCGCCGGCTGGATGCCAACGAACGTCAGGCCCAGGCGCAGGCCGGCGACCATCAGGCGCCCGTCGCGGCACATCGGGTCTTGCTCGGGCGAGCCCCAGCGCGCCAGCACCGCTTGGCGATTGGCTTCGGGCAGCGCGTCGAACAAGGCCTGGTACTCGGCAAGGGCCAGGCTCTGATGACAGGGACGCAAGTCGAGGCTGTCCAGGTCGTTACTGACCCCGCCGAGCAATTGCTGGATCAATGCGGTGCCGCTCGCCGGCAGTTCAGCCGGCAATGGATAACCTTCGACCTGTAGGGCCCGGAGGATATTCAACGCCGCTGCCGGGGTGTCCAGGCCGACGCCATTGCCGATGCGACCGTCGCGGGTCGGGTAGTTGGCGAGGATCAGCGCCACACGCTTCTGGGCATTGGGCAAGCGCGCCAGGGTGGTCCAGCGTCGGGCCAGTTCGGCGACAAAATCCATGCGCTCGGGCGCGGCCCGGTAGCAGACCACGTCGCTCTGGCTGCGCTCGCTGCGCCAGGCCAGGTCCTTGAAACTGATCGGGCGGCTGATGATCCGTCCGTCCAGTTCCGGCAAGGCAATGTGCATCGCCAGGTCCCGCGGTCCCAGGCCCTGCTCGCTGGCACGCCAGCCGGGTTCGTTGTCCTGGGCGCAGATCGCCTGGATCACCGGGATGTTGCGGCGAAACGGTCGCAAGTGCGGAGCTTCGGGGCTGGATTGCGCGAAGCCGGTGGTGTTGAGGATCACGCCCGCCTGCACCTCGTCCAGCCAGTCCTCTACTAGTGCGAGGCAACCAGGCTCCTTGAGGCTGGCCACGGCAATCGGCAGCGGATTGAGCCCCGCCGCTTGCAGGCGCTGGCAGAACACGTCGATGAACGCGGTGTTCGCCGCTTGCAGGTGGGAGCGATAAAACAGCACCGCTGCCACCGGTTGCCCGGCGCTCCAGTCGGCTTGCCAATCGTCGAGGTTGGCGCTGGTTTTCGCCGGGTGATAGATGGCCGTGCGTGGCAAGGCCTGCGGCTCGGCCCACGGATAATCGCGGCCAAACCATTGGCTGCCGAGGTTGTAAAACAGGTCCAGGGCATTGCCCAGCCCGCCCTGGCGCAAGAACTGCCAGAGCCGGTCGCGGTCTTCGCAGGGCACGTTGCTCAGGTCACTGAGTTCCGGGTCCGGACGATCATCCCCCGGCACCAGGATCAGCTTCACCCCGCGCCCGGCCAGTTCCATCAGGCGCTCGATGCCGTAGCGCCAATAGCCGATGCCGCCGTGCAGCGACAACAGGATGACCTTGGCGTGTTGCAGCACGTCTTCGACATACAGATCCACCGAGGCGTGGTTCTGCACCTGCATCGGGTTGGCGAGGCGAAACTGCGGATAATCGCCCGGCAACTGCTTCGCCGCTTCGGCCAACAGCGCCAGGCTGGAGTCGCCGCTGCACAGGATCACCAGTTCGGCGGGGGTTTGCCCCAGGTCGGCGATGTTGTCATCCGACACGAAACCGCCGGGCTGGGTCCTGAGCAGGTGCATGGCTTAGGCCCCGAGGGCGGCGCGCAATTGCGCTTCGAGCAGCGCGGCGTCAAGCGCCTGGCCGATCAGCACCAGACGGGTGACCCGCGCTTCCTCGGCGCCCCACTGGCGGTCGAAATGCTTGTCGAAACGCGTCCCGACGCCCTGGATCAACAGGCGCATCGGCTTGTTCGGGATCGCCGCGAAACCCTTGACTCGCAGTACGCCGTGCTGGACCACCAGTTGCGTCAACGCGTCGAGCAGCAGGCTTTCGTCAGCCTGGGGCAGTTCGATGGAAATGGAATCGAAGGCGTCATGATCGTGGTCATCATCGTCGCCATCGTGGTGATGGTCGTGATGGCTGTGGCGGCCGTCGATGTGTTCTTCGGAACCAGCGCCCAAGCCGATCAGTACATCCAGCGGCAGGCGACCGCTGCTGGCTTCGATGACCTTGACCGCCGGTGGCAGCTCTTCGGCGACTTCCAGGCGAACTTTGGCCAGGTCTTCAGGGCTGATCAGGTCAGCCTTGTTGAGGATCACCAGGTCGGCGCTCGCCAGTTGGTCAGCGAACAGTTCGTGCAGCGGCGATTCGTGGTCCAGGTTCGGGTCGAGTTTGCGCTGGGCATCGACCTGGTCGGGGAACGCGGCAAAGGTACCGGCGGCCACGGCCGGGCTGTCGACCACGGTGATCACCGCATCAACGGTGCAGGCGCTGCGGATTTCCGGCCATTGGAAGGCCTGGACCAGCGGCTTGGGCAAGGCCAGGCCGGAGGTTTCGATGAGGATGTGGTCGAGGTCGCCACGCCGGGCCACCAGCTCGCGCATCACCGGGAAGAACTCTTCCTGCACCGTGCAGCACAGGCAGCCGTTGGCCAGTTCATAGACGCGGCCGTTGGCTTCTTCTTCGGTGCAGCCGATGGAGCACTGCTTGAGGATCTCGCCGTCGATGCCCAGCTCGCCGAACTCGTTGACGATCACGGCGATACGGCGGCCCTGAGCGTTGTCGAGCATGTGCCGCAGCAAGGTGGTTTTACCCGAGCCGAGGAAACCGGTGACGATGGTGACGGGGAGTTTGGCCAGTGTTTTCATCGGATGCCCTTTGGCAAGGTGGCGGGCAAACGGGACGACAACCGCTGGCACAGGCGCGCGCGGAAGATTTCGCCACCGGATCACCCCGCCCGGTTGTAGTGAGAATCTGTCTCGAGGCAGGTCTCCTGGCTGACGGCGGGCCAATCTTTCGACTGGCAATTGCTGCGCCTTCCCGTGCGCCCGTTTTAAAGGCATGCACAGTGGCCTCGCAGAAACAGCACCGTTCACAGTTGCGGGGGCAGCCGCGGCTTGGACCGCGTTCCCTTCTTAGCTCCGGCACGTGCCGAAGAACCTCGAAGGCGCAAGGCTACGCAGGGTGTGGGGGCGGGTCAATCGCCAGAGCGTGTTGCGGCGCATGGACGGGCCTCATCGCGAGCAGGCTCGCTCCCACAGTTGATCTTTGTTGAACATGAGTTCTGTGATCGGCGAGATTCATTGTGGGAGCGAGCCTGCTCGCGAAGGGCGCAACTCAGTGTCAGCCTGAAACCCCATGCCAATTGACGACCCAGCCCCGCCCATGCTCTCCTGTGCGCCTAGTTATGGGTGCCCTTCACAGGGTGAAACGGGAAACCGGTGAATCGTGTGCTTTACTTCAAGGCCACGTCAGTCCGGTGCTGCCCCCGCAACGGTAAGCGAGCGAAGCGTCTGAACCACTGTGTCCCAGGACATGGGAAGGTGACGCTTGCAGGCCAGGCGCAAGCCCGGCCCCTCGCGAGCCCGGAGACCGGCCCATGACTCATGCATCAACAAACCCGCGGTGGGCGGGCGCTGTTCGAACCTTGGTGGGCTTTCGCCCGGGGTCTCATCGCGCTCGAATGCCCACTGAACAAGAACAGAGGGAAGCGCCATGTCGACCATCAGCAGCACCGCCCGCACCGCCAGCAGCACCACCACCCTGAGCCAACGCCTGAGCGCCGCGATCCTTGCTTCGATCCTGGGCGCGGGGCTGGTCTATTTCGCCGGTTTCTCCCACATCGAAGCGGTGCACAACGCCGCTCACGATACCCGTCACAGCGCCGCCTTCCCGTGCCATTGAGAACTGACGACATGATCAAGCGTATCGCGCAGACCGCCGGTTTCAGCGGCTTGCTGGCCGCCCTGCTGCTGACCCTGCTGCAAAGTTTCTGGGTATCGCCGCTGATTCTCCAGGCGGAAACCTTCGAGAAGGCCCCGGCGACCGAGGTCCATGAACACGCCGACGGGGCGGCTCATACCCATGATGCCGAGGCCTGGGAGCCGGAAGACGGTTGGCAGCGCGTGCTGTCCACCACCGGCGGTAACCTGGTAGTTGCCGTGGGTTTTGCCCTGATGCTGGCGGGCCTGTACACCTTGCGCGCACCGACTCGCACGTCCCAAGGCCTGCTCTGGGGCCTGGCCGGCTATGCCACTTTCGTCCTGGCGCCGACACTTGGCCTGCCGCCGGAGCTGCCTGGCACCGCAGCGGCCGACCTGGCCCAGCGGCAGATGTGGTGGATCGGCACCGCGGCGTCCACGGCGGTGGGCATTGCCTTGATCGCCTTCGGCCGGCATTGGCTGCTCAAGCTGTTGGGTGTGGCGACGTTGCTGGTGCCCCACGTCATCGGCGCACCGCAGCCCGAAGTCCACTCGATGCTGGCGCCCGAAGCGCTTGAGAGCCAGTTCAAGATCGCCTCGCAGTTGACCAACGTCGCGTTCTGGCTGGCCCTGGGCCTGATCAGCGCCTGGCTGTTTCGCCGTGACGGCCAAGCCCACCACGACGCATGAGCGCCGAGCCGATCCTGGTGATCGGCCTGGGCTGCCAGCGTGGTTGCCCGGCCAGCACGCTGCGGGCCTTGCTCGACGAGACGCTGCTGGCCCACGGCATCGAACTTCATCGGGTACGGGCCCTGGCCAGTATCGACCTCAAACGTGACGAGCCCGGGCTGCTGGAGCTGGCCGGGCAACTGGCCCTGCCGCTGACCTGTTTCAGTGTCGAACAGTTGGCCAGCTACGAGCAGCGGCTCAGTCACCGCTCCGAGATCGCCTTCGAGCGCACCGGTTGCTACGGCATCGCCGAAAGCGCCGCCCTGGCCTTGGCCGACCACTTGGGCACACCGCCCGCGACGCTGCTGATTACTCGCCAAAAAGGCCCCAAGAGCACGTTGGCATTGGCGGTCGTGGCGTAAATCCCGATAATCGGCGCCCAGGATCATGAGCGATCTTCATCTGGGCGACACTCACCCACCTTTCAAAGGAGCCGGTCATGACCGTTTACTTCATCGGCGCCGGCCCCGGCGACCCGGACCTCATCACGGTCAAAGGCCAGCGACTGATCCGCCACTGCGCGGTGATCATCTACGCCGGCTCCCTGGTGCCGACCGCCGTCCTGGAAGGCCACTGTGCCGAACAGGTGATTAACAGCGCCGAGCTGCATCTGGAACAGATCATCGAATTGATCAAGAGTGCCCATCTCAAGGGCCAGGACGTGGCCCGGGTGCATTCCGGCGACCCGAGCCTGTACGGTGCCATTGGCGAGCAGATTCGTTGCCTGCGGGAATTGGACATCCCTTTCGAAATCATCCCGGGCGTGACCGCGACCTCAGCCTGCGCCGCCCTGCTGGGCGCCGAACTGACCTTGCCGGACATTTCCCAAAGCCTGATCCTCACCCGCTACGCCGACAAAAGCCCGATGCCCGCTGGGGAAGAACTGGGCAGCCTGGCGCAGCACGGGGCGACCATGGCGATTCACCTGGGGGTCAATCATCTGGAAAAAATCGTCGACGAACTACGGCCCCACTATGGCGCCGATTGCCCGATTGCGGTCATCCACCGGGCGACCTGGCCGGATCAGGATTGGGTGATGGGGACACTGGACGATATCGCGGCAAAGGTACACGCCAAGGGCTTTCGCCGCACGGCGCTGATTCTGGTGGGACGCGTGCTGGGCAATGATGTGTTCAGCGAGTCTTCGCTGTACCGCGCCGGGCATGCGCATCTCTATAGACCCTGACTCGCCAGAGAATCCACCTGGATCCCCCTGTGGGAGCGAACCTGTGGGAGCAAGGCTTGCCCGCGAAGGCGTCGCCTCGGTCTATCAGCTACACCGAGGTGTTTGCATCGCGGGCAAGCCTTGCTCCCACAAGCTCGCTCCCACAGGTTACGAGCTGATCGCAAGATGGTATCGCCACAATCAGTAGTAGGCGTTTTCTTTCTGCGTGTGGTCGGTCACGTCGCGTACGCCCTTGAGTTCCGGAATGCGCTCGAGCAAGGTGCGCTCGATGCCTTCCTTCAAGGTGACGTCAGCCTGGCCGCAGCCCTGGCAGCCGCCACCGAACTGGAGCACGGCGATGCCGTCTTCCACCACGTCGATCAGCGAAACCTGGCCGCCGTGGCTGGCCAGCCCCGGGTTGATTTCGGTCTGCAGGTAGTAATTGATGCGTTCGTTGACCGGGCTGTCGGCATTGACCATCGGCACTTTGGCGTTTGGCGCCTTGATGGTCAGTTGGCCGCCCATGCGGTCGGTGGCGTAGTCGACTACCGCATCGTCCAGGAAGGCTTCGCTGAACGAGTCGATGTACGCGGTGAAGCTCTTGAGCCCCAGCGCGGTGTCTTCGGGTTTTTCTTCCCCCGGCTTGCAGTAGGCAATGCACGTCTCGGCGTACTGGGTGCCGGGCTGGGTGATGAAGATGCGGATCCCGATACCAGGCGTGTTCTGCTTGGACAGCAGGTCGGCCAGGTAATCGTGGGCGGCATCGGTAATGGTAATGGCGGTCATGGAAACTCCTCGCAGGCTTGCCGGCAGTTTACGCCAATCATCGCGCCGGACAAAGTCCCAGTATTTTTGTCAGGAAAGCGCCCGGCGGCACGGAGTTTGCCGCCGGCGCTGTCGATCAGAGGTTCTGGTAGCGATTCATGTCCAACACACCGCTTTCCACGGGCTCCGTCTCCTGGATGTATTGGCTCAGGTCGTGGAAGTAGTACCAGAACTGCGGGTGGCTGCGGCGAATGCCCCAGCGCTCGACAATCCGCTCGAACGCTGGCGCATCCTGGGCGCCTTGCATGGCCTCGACGAACGCCGGCACTTGCCCGGCCGGAATGTTGAACATGAAGTTCGGATAGCTGCTGAACACACCCGGGTAGACCGTCAGCGTGTCCAGCCCCAGCTGGTAGCGCCGCTCCTCGCCCAGCAGGAACGCGACGTTGCTGTGGGCTCGGTTGCGCAGCAGGCTGTAGACCTCACGCTGACCGCTGGCGGTTTCGACGCGCAGCAGGGTCGCTTCCGGCAGTTGGTCGATCACCTTGAGCCCCGCCGCCGGGCGCGACACCAGGCGGCTGAGGGCCTGTTCGGCGTTTTGCAGCGCCGGGTCGATGTTCGGGCGCGAGCAGTAGGCACCGTCACAGCGGTTGATCGGATCGGGACGGGCATTCAGCTCGCCGTACCGGGCCAGCAGTTGCTGGGTGAAATCGCCCTTGGGGTCGAGCTCGTCAAGCTTGAGGGCGGTCGATGTGTCATCGTCGATGGCCTCGTAATCGAGCCACATCTTGAATTGGCCACCAGCCTGGTACCAATCGTCCAGGTAGCCTTCCCGGGCGTCAGCCGGCATCAGGCGCAGAAAATTCTGCTCCGCACCGTTGCGGATCAGGTCGAAATACAGCCGGGTCTGGGCCTGGTGGGACACGTTGCCGAACACATCGAAATTTACCGCCAACTGGTAATAGGTGCGCTCCAGCAACGGGAAGTCGAACAGCCACATCGTCTGCGGCACTTCGCCGATCAACCCCTTGGTGACCGAAGCACTGTCGAAATGCCGGAAAATGCTCAGCAGCGCGTTGTCGTTACCGGCCCACAGCGTCGACCAACTCGGCGCCGGCAGCTCGGCATAGTTGTCGCGGCGCAAGGCCTCGTACTCGTTGCGTTTGTCGCGGTAGTCGAGCCACAGGCTGACGACGCTGCCCACGTCGTCGTTCTGCCCCGGCATCGCCAACAGCGGCGTGGCCTGGCCGCGGTAGTTCGGGTCGGTGATGTACAGGTCGTGTTCGGGGTCCTGGAACAGCGCCCAGAAATTGTCGCGGATCACGTCCGTGGCAATCTGGCCCCGGCACACCGGCCCGCGGATGAAGGTGCGCACGAAATACTCGGCGTTATCGAGCATAAACTGGTAGCGCGCCTGGGCCGGGATCGCTTCGAAGGTGGAAAACGGATTGGCCCGGCGCTCCGGGCCGTAGCCCGGCAACGCGGAGACCTGCCATTTGCCGCTGTAGAACAGGCTCTTGATCCGCGCCATCTTCGCCGCGCTCAAGCCGTAGGTGATGTGGGTCTTGTGCACGATCACCCCTTGCACCGGCCAGAGCCGATAATAGACGCGGGTGCCGGGATCATCGTTCGGTCGGCGGGTGTTGATCAGGTCGATGGGCTGGCCGGTGGGCGTGCGCGAACGGACCCACTGGAAGAAATGCCCCGGCTCGCCGCCCTTGAAATAGATGTGCGCCAGGAACCAATGCTCGAACAACCAGCGGCCCACCAGGCTTTCCCGGGCGCCCGGGGCATTGAGCAGGTTTTCCCATTGCACCACCTGCAAGGCTTCGGCCGCACTCGGCGCCAGGGCCTGCTGATCGATGGGGGCGCCTGCGGCCAGCCAGCTTTGCAGGGTCTGGTATTGCTGGTCGGTCAGGCCGGTGACAGCCAGGGGCATGCCTTCCTTGGGATGGCTGCCTGCGTATTCGTTGAATTGATCCGGCATCGCGCAGCTGTTTTCACGATTGAGGCCCAGCACGATCTCTTCCGGCAGCTTGGCGTTGGGCTGCAACGGTGTGCGGTGGCCCAACTCCAGCATGCGCGCCATCAGGGCAGCCTGGCTGCCTTGGGCGTCGAGCACTGAATAAAAGCCCTTGCGCTGCCAGGCGCGCGGGCCGGAGGCGTCATAGAACAAGCGAGTCGGATCGGCCGCCTGGCGCCGCTCGCCGTCGTACACCGACAGCTTGCTCGCTCCCCGTGCCGCACCTTCGCCGCTGCCCAGGTTCAACTGGCAAGCGGAGTCGTAGCAGGCATGACAGGCCACGCATTTTTCCGTGAAGATCGGCTGGACGTCGCGAGTGTAGGAGATCGCGGGAGCGGGACTCCCGGCGGCTGCGGTAAAACACAACAGCAGCAACAGACTGCCGAATAAGACGCGGTACGGCATGTCTCGGGTCCCTAAGAGATAGTCCGGCGATTCTACCGGGCCAGCATCGCCTTGCAAACATGAGCGATATTCATGCAAAAGCCCATCATGATCAAATCCTGCACAGGTTTGCTATCATCCCGGCCTTCGTAATGGTCTTTTTTCCAGGTAGTCCTATGTCTGATCGCAGCGCTCGCCTTTATCTTCTCCAGCAAGCCCTCAAGGAACGCATCCTGATCCTCGACGGCGGCATGGGCACGATGATCCAGAGCTACAAGCTGGAAGAACAGGACTACCGCGGCAAGCGCTTCGCCGACTGGCCGAGCGACGTCAAGGGCAACAACGATTTGCTGGTGCTCAGCCGCCCCGACGTGATCGGTGCCATTGAAAAAGCCTACCTGGATGCCGGCGCCGACATCCTGGAGACCAACACCTTCAACGCCACCCAGGTGTCCCAGGCCGACTATGGCATGCAGAGCCTGGCCTACGAGCTGAACCTGGAAGGCGCGCGCCTGGCCCGTAAAGTGGCCGACGCCAAGACCCTGGAAACCCCGGACAAGCCGCGCTTCGTCGCCGGCGTGCTCGGCCCGACCAGCCGCACCTGCTCGCTGTCACCGGATGTGAACAACCCCGGCTACCGAAACGTGACCTTCGACGAACTGGTGGAAAACTACACCGAGGCCACCAAGGGCCTGATCGAAGGCGGCGCCGACCTGATCCTGATCGAAACCATTTTCGACACGCTGAACGCCAAGGCGGCGATCTTTGCCGTGCAAGGGGTCTACGAAGAACTGGGCGTCGAACTGCCGATCATGATCTCCGGCACCATCACCGACGCCTCCGGCCGCACCCTCTCGGGCCAGACCACCGAAGCCTTCTGGAACTCGGTGGCCCACGCCAAGCCGATCTCCGTGGGCCTGAACTGCGCCCTCGGCGCCAGCGAATTGCGCCCGTACCTGGAAGAGCTGTCGAACAAGGCCAGCACCCACGTATCGGCCCACCCCAACGCCGGCCTGCCCAATGAGTTCGGTGAATACGACGAACTGCCAGCCGAAACGGCCAAGGTCATCGAAGAGTTCGCCCAGAGCGGTTTCCTGAACATTGTCGGCGGCTGCTGCGGCACCACCCCGGCGCACATCGAAGCCATCGCCAAAGCCGTGGCCGGCTACGCGCCGCGGCCAATCCCGGAGATCCCGCGGGCCTGCCGCCTGTCGGGCCTGGAACCGTTCACCATCGATCGCAGTTCGCTGTTCGTCAACGTCGGCGAGCGGACCAACATCACCGGTTCCGCCAAGTTCGCCCGGCTGATCCGCGAAGACAACTACACCGAAGCCCTGGAAGTGGCCCTGCAACAGGTCGAGGCCGGCGCCCAGGTGATCGACATCAACATGGACGAGGGCATGCTCGATTCGAAGAAGGCCATGGTGACCTTCCTCAATCTGATTGCCGGCGAACCGGACATCTCCCGCGTGCCGATCATGATCGACTCCTCCAAGTGGGAAGTGATCGAAGCCGGCCTCAAGTGCATCCAGGGCAAGGGCATCGTCAACTCCATCAGCATGAAGGAAGGCGTCGAGCAGTTCATCCATCACGCCAAGCTGTGCAAGCGCTACGGCGCCGCCGTAGTGGTGATGGCCTTCGACGAAGCCGGCCAGGCCGACACCGAGGCGCGCAAGAAGGAAATCTGCAAACGCTCCTACGACATCCTGGTCAATGAAGTCGGCTTCCCGCCGGAAGACATCATCTTCGACCCGAACATCTTCGCCGTCGCCACCGGTATCGAAGAGCACAACAACTATGCCGTGGATTTCATCAACGCTTGCGCCTACATCCGCGACGAACTGCCCTACGCGCTGACCTCGGGCGGGGTCTCCAACGTGTCCTTCTCGTTCCGCGGCAACAACCCGGTGCGCGAGGCGATCCACTCGGTGTTCCTGCTCTATGCAATCCGCGCGGGCCTGACCATGGGCATCGTCAACGCCGGCCAACTGGAGATCTACGACCAGATCCCGGTGGAACTGCGCGACGCCGTGGAAGACGTGATCCTCAACCGCACCCCCGAAGGCACCGACGCCTTGCTGGCCATCGCCGACAAGTACAAGGGTGACGGCAGCGTCAAGGAAGCGGAAACCGAAGAGTGGCGCGGCTGGGAAGTGAACAAGCGCCTGGAGCATGCGCTGGTCAAGGGCATCACCACCCACATCGTTGAAGACACCGAGGAATCGCGACTGTCTTTCGCCCGGCCGATCGAGGTCATCGAAGGCCCGCTGATGGCCGGCATGAACATCGTCGGCGACCTGTTTGGCGCCGGCAAAATGTTCCTGCCCCAGGTGGTCAAGTCCGCCCGCGTGATGAAGCAGGCCGTGGCCCACCTGATCCCGTTCATCGAGGCGGAAAAAGGCGACAAGCCGGAGGCCAAGGGCAAGATCCTGATGGCCACGGTCAAGGGCGACGTGCATGACATCGGCAAGAACATCGTCGGCGTAGTGCTCGGTTGCAACGGCTATGACATCGTCGACTTGGGCGTGATGGTGCCGGCGGAGAAGATCCTGCAGGTGGCCAAGGAGCAGAAATGCGACATCATCGGCCTGTCTGGGCTGATCACCCCGTCCCTGGATGAAATGGTGCATGTGGCGCGCGAGATGCAGCGCCAGGACTTCCACCTGCCGCTGATGATTGGCGGGGCCACCACCTCCAAGGCCCACACGGCGGTGAAGATCGAGCCCAAGTACAGCAACGACGCGGTGATCTACGTCACCGACGCCTCCCGCGCCGTGGGCGTGGCGACCCAGTTGCTGTCCAAGGAACTCAAGCCGGCGTTCGTCGAGAAAACCCGCCTGGACTACATCGAAGTGCGCGAGCGTACTTCCAACCGCAGCGCCCGCACCGAACGCCTGAGCTACCCCGCCGCCGTGGCCAAGAAGCCACAGTTCGACTGGAGCAGCTACCAGCCGGTCAAGCCGACTTTCACCGGCGCCAAGGTGCTGGACAACATCGACCTGAACGTCCTGGCCGAATACATCGACTGGACACCGTTCTTCATTTCCTGGGACCTGGCCGGCAAATACCCGCGCATCCTCACCGACGAAGTGGTCGGTGAAGCCGCCACCGCGCTGTACGCCGACGCCCGGGCGATGCTGCGCAAGCTGATCGACGAGAAACTCATCAGCGCCCGCGCCGTGTTCGGCTTCTGGCCGGCCAACCAGGTGCACGACGATGACCTGGAAGTCTACGGCGACGATGGCAAGCCACTGGCGCGCCTGCATCACCTGCGCCAACAGATCATCAAGACCGATGGCAAGCCGAACTTCTCCCTGGCCGACTTCGTCGCGCCGAAGGACAGCGGCGTGACCGACTACGTCGGCGGTTTCATTACCACCGCCGGCATCGGCGCCGAAGAAGTCGCCAAGGCCTACCAGGAGGCCGGCGACGACTATAACTCGATCATGGTCAAGGCCCTGGCCGACCGACTGGCCGAAGCCTGTGCCGAATGGCTGCACCAGCAGGTGCGCAAGGAACATTGGGGTTACGCCCAGGACGAGCACCTGGACAACGACGCCCTGATCAAAGAGCAATACACCGGCATCCGCCCTGCCCCCGGCTACCCGGCCTGCCCGGACCACACCGAGAAAGCCACCCTGTTCCGCCTGCTCGACCCCGAGGCCAGCGAACTGAAGGCCGGGCGCAGCGGTGTGTTCCTCACCGAACACTACGCCATGTTCCCGGCAGCGGCGGTCAGCGGCTGGTATTTCGCCCACCCTCAGGCGCAATACTTCGCCGTGGGCAAGATCGACAAGGACCAGGTGCAGAGCTATACCGCGCGCAAGGGCCAGGACTTGAGCTTGACTGAGCGCTGGCTGTCGCCAAACCTCGGTTACGACAACTGATATAAGGTCTTTTCAGCCCAGATAGACTGTGGCCTTCAGCAGCTATTGCATGGATAGACCCATCCAATAGCTGCTGAAGGCCGCGATCTCTTCAATTTATTTTTTTACAGAGATGAAAACATTAATCGGCTGCTTCCAATCAGAATTAGGTCTACGAGCCTCCAACTGCAACATCCCATTGTAATATCCCGGCGGGAGCGCCATATTGTCCCGTGCATCGTACTGTATTTCGAGGCCAAGCCATTGGCTAAGCGCTCCAATAAAGCGCTTGCTGTTCATATGCTCCCTCCAAGCGTACTCCCCCCCCTCTTCGGTGCGGACACCCCGCAACTTCACGACTACCGCTTGACCCTGGGCGTTTAATAATGACGCATTCAACATCGTAAACTTCTCGTCTGTGCCGGGCGTCAACTGAGTAGGACCAATATTTGCATTCAGAGCAACTATCCCCCCACTGTAAAGTCGCTCAATGCCGGGGACTCGGAGATAAGTCGACACCTGATCTTGCAGTCCACTGACAACCAGCATACGTAGACCTGGCAACTCCGCATTGTAGCCTGACATTCGCGCCGCATTTTCTCGCCATACACGAGCCATATCGGCGGTTTGTGCATTGCCCAATGGCAAGCCATGTGTATCCTTGACTGCCGGCGTCGAATAATAGGGAACCTTGTTACCGCAAAGGTAAGTAGAGGATTTTCCATTGTTATAGCCAAAATTATAGTTGCTCGGATTGTTATTGCAGTCTCCGCCGCCAGCATTGTGCCCAACTTCATGTCGAAAAGCGGCTGGTTGTACCCAGTTGCTAACGCTCGTATAGCCAGGAGCAAAAGCTATTCCACCCGCACCTGCTGCCACTGAGTAAGCTGCACTGACGTCAGTGCTATAGAGGGTTCTGTAAGGCTCCAGCATATCCTGCCAAGCGATCAGTCCGTCCCCCGAAGTATTGTGGGCCACGTCAAAAACATTAACTGCGGCGAGTCGCAAGGAAAGATTCTCAACCCGTGAATTCCTGAGGCCGAGATTGGCTGTCTCCAGTTGTGCCAGAGCAAAGGCGATAGGGTCTGTATTCAATCGACCCAAGGCATAGGCGGTGTAAGCCACCAGCATATCGATATAGCGCGGCTCACCAGCTTTTGAATTGTCCACCGCAGGCACTGAAGTCTCAGACATCTCAACGGTATCGGGAGTCATATAATCGTCGGGCGGCTCTTGGGTAAAAGTGCTTTTCCCCTGCGCATCGACCACCAACAAACCGCGCTTGCCAGGCTCATCGACAATCGCGGTGACCGCACCATCAGGCGACCTGACCACCACCAGCGAGCCTGTTTCGCCATCGCGGGTGTACAAATTGCCGCTTTCTACCGTGTACCCCTGCTCAACCTTGATAGCCGAACGCTCAAAGCGCGCGCTGCCGATTGTATCGGCATATATACTGGCCGACGTCGCTTGGGGCGAATTTTCGGGGCTATCGGTTGCAGCGCTGACCAGTGCGGGCAGCGCAAGTACCAACGTCAGCGCTGTCAGGCCGGAGCGCCCAGCCGTAGAGAATGGATTTCCAGTATTCATGGCGTATTTCCTTGCGAAGACAGGAGCCATAAGACTGATCCCATTAAACCGGGACGACTACTGTCAGATATGACAGTAGCTAGTGTCCTGTATCACAAATACTGTTCCTTTTTGACGGCGTCTGTTGTCGTCATGCTGCGTTGCCGCTCCTCGCCATAGCGGGCTATGACTCGTCGCGGCGCCTTGCCTGACGACAACAGCCACTCGCCAAAAAAGAAACGTATTTGCGAAACAGGACACTAGAGCAGCAAACAAGCCTACGCTTTAACATCAGCAAACCGACCCATCGACGGCACCGGTATCGACAGATCGGCCTTCAGATCCGCAACCGCGGATCAGTTGCGGCGTGACGGTCCAGGTTGGGGTGAACGGTTACCGAATTGCTCCGCTTCACCAACGGTGCTTCGCAAATCGTTCAACTCGCTTCGCGTCAACTCAACCAGCTTCTCCGTGCGCAGGGCATCGACTGTTCGGCCCAACGCATTGAGTTCCAGGTTGTACCGCTGCGTATCGATTCCGCCATCAGCCCGGCGATCCTCCAGTGCGTCCAGGAGCTCATGACGCCTATTGGCGACAACGTCTTCGATATTGCGCATTTGTTGTGGATGTCGCTCCCGAAGATAGGTCATCCAGTAATCACGCGACACCATGCTCACCAATAGCGCATCGCTGCGCTCTGCCTCAAGAATCGAGGTGCGGGTGCGCGCCGCCAGTTCTCCAGTGATCGGCGCGCCGAACGCCATGTGCGTAGGCTGCCCCGGCAAATCGATGCCGTCGCCCCATCCGCTCGTCAGGCCAATGCGATAACGCAGGCGTACTTCCGCCCGATCCCTGCCCTGGCCGGCCGCTTCAGCCAACGTTTCGACCCTCTCCAGCCGGAACAACTGCCGCGACAAGCGCAGCAACGCCTGGCCCCTGAGCAGGGGACGGTCCAGCGGAATGTCACGCAAGGCCTGAAAGACAAACACACGCACTTCCAACTCGCTAAAGGTCAAGATGCGGCCATCGATGCAAGTACCGTGGGTTTCGGCGTTTTGAAACAGCAACTGACGCAACTCGCTGTTTTCGCTGGCAGCGTCCATGATGTTCCAGACCCGTCGCGTCAGTTCTGCCCGGTCAAACCTGAAATCGAACGTATCGGGCAACAGCGCAAGCAATTGGAAGAACCGCTCGTGATCGTTTTCTTCGGCCAACTGCGCCCAGATCCGGCTCCGGACCGTGATTTGTTCACTGTTTGAGCCCACCAGCCATGGACTCAGCGCCTCGGCCGATGCGTCGCCCGTCGGATCAAGAAGAGGTTCGACCGCAGCGACAGAGGCATGCGGATCGTAACGGCCATCAGCGCCTGCGCCACCATCGGAGTCGTCATTGGAGTCCGAGATATCGTCTTGCGGCGCCTCTGACATGGCGATCAAGCTATCGATTTCGTCTCGGGAAAATCCTAAAACCTCTTCGCGATTGCCTGACTCAAGGTATTCCCTGAGTTCATAAAATGTGTTGAGCGACAGGTCTTCGTTATCACTCAAATCCATTCCGTCCACGAGCCTCTGGTGGCTGCCATCCAGCAACCACGCCGGAAGATCAGTAAACTCGTTGCCGCTCAAGTTCAGCACACCCAGCTCTTGCGCGTTCAATAGCTGACTGGGCCAGTTTTCTATCTCGTTATAGCTGAGGTCCAGTGCTTCGATCTGGCCAAAATCCGGAGGATCGAACGTGACCAGTCTATTAATGGTCAAGTTAAGCGAACGCAGGCGACCGTTTGTCAATAACGGGTAAGCCGCCGCAGGCGGCAAGTAGTTATCACCGAATCCCAGATGCTCCAATTGCTCCATTTGCAGGACAGCATCCGGAACGGCGGTCAGTTCATTGCCGCCCAGGTCCAATCGATTCAAATGAGCAAAGGAACCGAAGAAACCGTTTGAGCCCCGTTCGGTCAGCAAGACACCCGAAAGCTCCAGCGTCGTCACGCCAGGAAATTGCACACCCAACTCAGGCAAGTCGCCCAATTGCAGGCCATGCAGACTGAGTGTTTGTCCTGCCCCACCGTGGCGTATCAGTCCCTCTTGCCAAACCTCACGGATGCTCTTGGCCGCCAGCGCGCGGCTTTGCGCGGAAACGGTGCCCCCTGCGACTCGAACTTCTCTGATGAAGAGCCAGTCATTCAACCGTCGAGTCAGCAAGACACACGATTGATGCCACTGGCTGACCTGGTCGTCGATCTGCGTCTCGGTCATCCCGTTTTCACGCCATTGCCCGAGCTTCAGGGCTGCCTGTTCCTGGGTCAGGATCGGATCCAGCCGCTGCAGGCGCAGTTTGCGTCCCGCATCCCCCTCGACCACGGCCGACGCCTCGGGCGGCGGTAATAGAAGTTGAGCGATCGACCAGCTTGTTTCCGTCGGCGGGAATTGATCCGGTACAGACTCCTTGGCAAATCGGGCCAATGCCCCATGGGGAAGCCCTCTTGCATCTTCGACTCGCTGATATGCCGCACTCAAGGCTGCCTCGCCTTCAGGGCTGAAGAGATTACCGGCCAAATGGGTCTTTAACAGGACTTCATCATTGGACAGCACTGTTGGTGGGAGCGACTGCAGTTGGTTATCCCGCAAGTCAAGCCAGGAAAGCTGCGTCAGGTTCTCGGCACCGGCTGGCCAAGCCCGCAACTGGGTGGCTTTGAGGCCCAGTGCCTTGAGCCGGGTCAAGGCACTGACATCAAGCGTCTCGAGCGGGTTGTTTTCCAGATTCAGTTGCTCAAGCATCGTCAACCCATTGAACTGCGCTTGAACAGTGGGCGTGACGAGCAGGTTGTTGTTGCGCATATCGAGTTGCGTCAAGGCCGGCAAGTCTTCGGCGTCGAAAGGCAGCTCGGTGAAGCCGTTGCCGCTTATTTCCAATGTTCGCGTACCGCTGAAGGCCCTGAAAAAGTTGCGCGCCTGCCGGGGGGAAACATCCAACGATCCCAAGCGCAGCGTTTCTACGTGGGAGAAGCTTGCGGGCGGCAACGCTGGGAGCGCCGCAAACTGCTTACCGGGAAGAGCAGACCCGGAAGCCGGCAGCTCAAACAAGGAGCCCCCTGCGGTCGGCAAACCCAGGCGTTGGCGTACAGCGCCGCGCCAGCTGTCTCGCAACGCTCGAAACAACAGACCTCCGCCCTCCCACCACACTGGCGAAAGCAAGGCGTATGACAAATCTTCCGCCCCCGTCGGCTCGAAAAAAAACTGCGCAAAGATTCCATCGTGTTCAGCCCTGAGTGCTTCTACCGCAGCAAATCGTTCCTGAGGAGTATTGGAGGCACTGTCAAATTTCACGGGCAGGCGCCCGACAGACTCGGCCTCCCCGACCAGCAAGCGCAATTGCCCGCGACAGTAGCCGTCCACCATTTGATCCACGTCCACCAAATGGCCGAACGCTCCCGAGTATTCGCTGACGTACCGGTAGGCGCGCGCGAACGCTTGCGGAGTCAGCGCTGACCAATTCAGCGATAGCCCGGCCCACAACTTTTCGTGCCCTTCGAATATTGCATCCGGCAGCGTACGTATCGATGTGCGCGACAGCTCCAGGCGTTCGAGCCGGGGAAGACGCTGCACGTATTCAGGCCATTGCGATAACGTTTGAGGCGCCTCGATTTTCAACGTACGCAAACGGCTCAATGGTGTCAGGTCAAGGTTGTGCATGGCGGTCTGATCGAAACCTGAGTAATCGATGTGCAGCACCTCCAGTGAAGTCAGCGAAGAGAGCCTTTGTGGAAAACTCTCGGCCAGCGAGACAGCAGCGGTGGAAAACCGCAAGTCGGTGAGTCCTGGCATCTGGCTCACCGCGTGCGGCAAGGTGGTCAACGGCGGGTGCCCGAAGGACAGATCGAGGAATCCGGATTCCCTGAGGCCAATCTCCAATTTCGTGACCCCAGGGAAAAGTGCCAGGAAGGCATCCGCATTGGCGTCTGTCATGCCGCCGCCAATCACCGACAATTCCCGTACATGCGCAAAATGGGTGGCTATTGGGGGCAGCGACACCTCACAGGAAAGCACCAGCCGCGCGCCTTCGGGGGACTCTTGCGCTAACGGGCGATTGCGCCAACCGTCCCTGAGCGCCTGCGCAAACCTATTTTTATGCGCATCGGCCGGGCTGCCGAGCGTCTCGCCCAGCCATTGTTCAAGCGTGCCGTCGAGCGACTCCCACTCGCGCTGGCGCGTTTGCAGTTCCAAATAGATCTGCCGTTCGGTCTTGCCCCGTTGTTGCCTGATGAACGCCTCGGCCTGTGGCTCGCTGGGGTAAAGTGCCTCCACCCGCGCCTCAATGGAAGGATGCATTCCCCTACCCCGGCCGCTCGCGTAATACCCCTTGAGCGTCGCGCTCACGCGAACCGGTGGTTTGAAGCGCTTGGCGGGGGTTTCAAGGAGCTGGGTCATGTCCCCACGATGCAGGTAGGCGTAATCGATGATCATGCGTTGCAGCTCGGGGCCGTTCCCCTCCGGCAGCCCCAGGGCGGAACGCGCATCAGCGGGCAGAACCTGCAGGATCGAACGGTAGAAGTTGCCGCCCCGCCGGGGCATGCCACCAGGCTCCTCACCCAGCTCATTGAAGGCCTGATAGCCAGGTCCGTTTTTGATCAGGTATTTTTTTTCAGGCGCATTCTTGTCGCCGATGCTTTCGAGCAGCGCACCCGCGTCGCTTCCCTCGCGCACTTCCAGGCGCAGCGTAACGGGCCAGCCCGGCAGTCTTTCCAGGGCATGCAATGCCAAGCGTCGGCTGTCCGCCGAAACGATATTGTCGCTGTGCAATCCCCCATACGCCCGAACCTGACGTCCTTGTCGTGCATACCAGCGAGCCTCTTCGAGCATGCTCAACGGCGCGCGGCGCTTTGCGTCAAGACGGGCGAGATCCGCAGCACTACCGTGGGCGATGACCTCCTGGGCGGCAGCCTCGCTAAGGCCTGGGCACTCACGCTGCAAAATCCTGATACGACTGTCCACAGGTTCCGTGCCCTTGTAGATCCTTTCAAAAACTTGCTGCCGGGTTAACCCTCCCGGATTTTCTTCAGCTTGCAACTGATCAATCACCTGCGCGGCCTCGGCATCCGCCTTGAACAGCCGCATCGCATCCCTCAGCTCGGGAGGGGGCATCATTCGGTCCATGTGCATTTTGCGTAGCGCGTCATCGCTGACGCCGCTGACATCGGCGAGCCTGAGCAGCATCTCATCCGAAAACGCCGCGGTCTCATGGCCCATGCGCCTGAGCAGCGTCAGGCGATCCCACGCCATCGGGCGCTCCAGCGAATGCCGCCAGGCTCCGTTGCCGTTATGCAGGAGGATAGGTTGGTACGCCGCCTCGTCCGTTGGATGCTTGATTCGCCATTTGTGGATCGATGCGTCGAAAAACTGCTCGTACACCTTTCCCCCTAAACGAATATGGGTTTTCCCATCGACTTCGTATTGCCCCAGCGCGTTCGGAGTGCTCGTATCGGTGAGTGTTACAGCGCTTTCATAGCTGCTCAGTTCCGGCTTCCACAAGCGTGTTTCGCCATTAGGCAACGTCACAGGCTCAAGGCACTCGATCACCGGTTCAGGCTTGATGGCGGCCAGCTTGCTGACCCCGGCCCCCACACCGGCCATCGCGCCCATCAACGCCAGGTTTTCTGCGACGTCGATCAAGTGAGCCTTGGCTGCCCGTTTGTCGCCTTCGCCCCACTCGACCGCACCTTCAAGGGTTTCATATAAAAGCTGTCCCGCCATGACGACCATCATGACCTCGCCCAACACCGGAACGAACATGGATACCAGGTTGAGTGCAAACAGACCCTCCTCCATTAAATGGGCCAGCTTTGCATCCCTTGCCTTGGTGTCGACATCATCCGTTGGAACCGCATGACTGCGCGCATCGGCCAGTACCTTTTCACGATGTCGATCATAGAGGTAGTCCCACGGATCCAAGTTATCGTCCCACAATGCTTGCCCTTTGCGGCTCACCGTCGAAGCTGCGATATAGGGATCAGATTCACGCTGCATTTTTGGGTGTTTGGGGGCAGGATTTTTAATGTACGTCAGGCTATAGGCTGGATTAGTGGACTCGATGAAAATCATCCATGGCGAATCGCTGATGGTTTCGCCTATAGAAATCACTGTATCGCCTAGTGAATGGGCCGCTTCCTGGACAAACTGACTGAAGAAATAAGGCCGCATATCGTACGGCACGAACTGACTGAAAAAACGTTGATAAGGCGTGGGGCCGATGTCTTGAGATTGCCCAGTATCGGGCGTGGTAAGCAATTGTTTGATGCGTGTTTTCAGTTGATCGCCGTTGTAACGCTTCAGCGGATGTTCGGGGTCATGAGGCACGTAGAGAATCGTTTCATCGCTGTAGCGATGCATTTCACAAATCGTGAACGCAACACAGCCCACCAGCCGTTGCTTCATAACGGTCATGTCTTCGAACCAGACCGGTTTTTTGCCCAGCCAAGGGTTGTTCTCCCCCTCGATGACCGAAAGAATCATCGCGTGATCCCCGGGCTCGATATCCTTTGCCAGCAGCGCTTGTTCGGCGGCGGCCCTCATCGCGGTTTTCTGGCTGGCAATGAAGTGCTGGCGCAAAGTCGTTTCGATCGCCGCGTCAGCCGGGTAAAAAAACGATTTGAGGTAGGCCTGGTACTTGGTACCGATATCTAGGGTACGGCACAGGGTGAGGAATTGGCTTACCGACAGGCTCAGAGCCACGGGTGCGTATGCGTCAGGGGTTCCCGTTTCCCTGACAAATCCGGAGCTATGGTGGTAGGCATCGTGATCGCATTCCCAACTTTCGAAGTTGTGCAGCGCGGCCTGCAGCATAGGCAGCTTCAACAACTCAAACGTACCAATTTCTATCCTGAACACACCCATTTCCGTGGCTCGTCTAAGGCACAACAAGGTCTTGTCGACATCCAGCTCTATCTTGAATTGATCTTTCAGTGCCTGAACCAACAGCGGCCTGGCAAAGGTATCGATGTCCTGGAATGAGGACATGGTCTTATCCAGTTGATTCTGTGCCGCAAGACTTTCCTTAAAACAGGCATCCACGACCTTGCGCTGCTCTGGCGAAGCGTTCGCGTACCAGGCCGGCATCTGCGTTCCGACTTGCTTCATCGCCTGCCTGCGTTGCGTCGAAGCCTCGATGAGCCATGCCGGCATGGCGGCTTCCAGGAAGTCCGCGTGCAGACTCTCCGTGGCCCGTGGCTTTGGCTGTATTTTTTCCGGGGACTGTGTGGAATCGGGTGACATACATCGCTCCTTTGAATGAAGCGACAGCAGACCCGTTTAGCGAACCGCATGGGCGGTACATAGTTATAGGTCGATGGGAAACTGTGTAATGAGGGATTTAAGCCTGCAGAGATTGGCTATGCTCTCCACATACGACCTTGTGTATGGAGAGCATCATGGACGAACCAAGCGAAAATAAGGCGCCCACCCTCTGGCAAATGCTCCACAGCGTGGGAGCGGCGGCCCTTGGCGTGCAAAGCGGAAAAAACCGCGCCCGCGACTTCACCCACGGCAAGCCGAGTCACTTTATTCTGCTGGGCATCCTGTTTACGGTGATTTTCGGGTTGACGTTGTATGGGATCGTCAATCTGGTGTTGTACTTTGCGGGCGTATAGAACGGATCTGCAAATATGGAACCGGGCCTCGTGCGAAACGAAACAGCCGTACCGCCCGTCTCGATCTGAGTCGCTCTAGCGCCGCCCCAGGGCATCGAGCGAAAAGGCATAGCGCTCGCCATCCGGGTGAGACACCAGGCTGAAGCGCTTGAAGTCCAGGCGATAGTCCTTGGCGGGATTCATGTTCAACCACGCGCGGGCGCGGGCCGGATCGAGCGATTGCATCAGGTCGATCTGCTGGTTGTAACCGCCATGACGCGCGAGGTCGACGCCTCGGGCGTGATCATGGAGCAGCACCATGGCCCACCCTCCCAAGCTGAAGTGCCCGGTGAACAGCACGCTCAAGCGCCCGTCGATACGGGCCTGGAGCGCCGCCCTGGAGCTGTTCATGGCGCTGAACAACACATCCTTGCCCGGTTGGCGACCCGCCGCCTCGAACGCCTGCATGGCACCCAGGGCCATTTCATCGTTGGCCGACCAGACCAGCGCGGTCTGCGGATAGCGCTTGACCAACTGGCTCGCCTGCTCATGAGCCCGTTCGCGATTCCACTCGCCATAGACCAACTGGCGCAGGTGCACTTGCGGGTGCTCGGCCAGCGCCCGGAGCAGGCCCTTCTCGCGCAGTTGCGCCGAAGGGGTGAGTTTCTTCCCGGAAAAAGCCAGCAAGTCGAGGGTCTGCCCAGGTGCCAGCGGTCCGTATTGGCGCAACAGTTCCTTGAGCATCAGGTAACCGCTGCGCTCATCATTGGGCACCAGGCTGCCGAGCAACTCGGGAGGTGCGGCACCGTTCTCTGTCAGCAGGCGAGTCTGATCGCTGGTCAACGTGTTGTTCACCAGGAACAGCTTGACCCCACTGCCCTGCGCCAATTGCAGGATCCGCGGGGCGACATATTGCTCGTTGACCAACACCAGGTAGTCCGGACGGTCCTTCGCCGTGACGGCCTCGCGCGCCAGGCGAATCATCAGTTGGGGATCGCGCCCGGCATACTCCACGCGCAGCCGCAAGCCCAGCTTGCTTGCCGCCGCTTGCATGAATTCGGTGTAGCTGACCCAGAAGGGTTCGGTGGAGTGGCCCGGGTTCAGGAACACGACCGAAGGAGCAGTCGAACTGCCAGGCAACGCCTCGGAAGAAGAAACCACATGGGCGGCTTGGGCCTGCGTCCAGAATGACAGGCATAACAGCCCCAATAGCCTGCAGATAAACTTCGACATCCCGCCCGCCCCAAGTAATACGCCACCCAGTATAACGACCCGGGTGGCGAACCGGCACATGAACGCGAGACCTTCATGTGGCCGGCAACGGCTCGAACCTATTGATGGCTGACCCAGAACACTGCGGTGCCCACCACCAGGATAATCAGGAACAAAATGGCCCAGGCATCAACAGAACTGTCGCTTTTCCTTGCTTTGGTCGGATTGCTCATTGCATCGCCTCTTGTCGGTTTTGTAGGTGATTGCATAGGGACTCGACCACAGTTAAGACGATGATTGCCCGCACGACAAATGTGGGTTAGGCAATAATCAATCTCATTAGTCGATTTGGTTCTTTACATATACTCAAACATCACTTTTGCGCATAACTCAAAACAGGTATCTTGCACCGGCTCCTCTAGGAGTGCGCGGCCGTGCGCGCAGAATTGCCGAGGCAGAACCCGATTCCAGCGAGCCAACATGCAGCTGTTTCTGATCGGCCCAAGCCTGAGACCGAGACTTATATGTACGTATATGACGAGTACGATCAGCGGATCATCGAGGACCGCGTCAAGCAGTTCCGTGATCAGACCCGACGCTATCTGGCAGGCGAGCTGAGCGAAGAAGAATTCCGCCCTCTGCGCTTGCAGAATGGCTTGTATATCCAGCGCTTCGCCCCGATGCTGCGCGTGGCTGTGCCTTATGGCCAACTGACCTCGCGCCAGGTGCGCATGCTGGCGAAAATTGCCCGCGACTACGACAAGGGCTACGCCCACATCAGTACCCGGCAGAACGTCCAGTACAACTGGCCAGCCCTGGAAGATGTGCCCGAGATTCTCGCCGAACTGGCCACCGTGCAGATGCACGCGATCCAGACCAGCGGCAACTGCCTGCGCAACGTCACCACCGACCAGTTCGCCGGTGTCGCAGCCGACGAGCTGATCGACCCGCGCCCATGGTGCGAGATCGTCCGCCAGTGGACGACGTTCCACCCGGAATTCGCCTACCTGCCACGCAAGTTCAAGATCGCCATCAACGGCTCGACCTCGGACCGTGCGGCCATCGAAGTCCACGACATCGGCCTGGAGACGGTCTACAACGCGGCCGGCGAGCTGGGCTTCCGTGTGCTGGTGGGCGGTGGCCTGGGACGTACGCCGGTGGTCGGCGCGTTCATCAACGAGTTCCTGCCGTGGCAGGACCTGCTGAGCTACCTCGACGCCATCCTGCGGGTATACAACCGCTACGGCCGTCGCGACAACAAATACAAGGCGCGGATCAAGATCCTGGTCAAGGCCCTGACGCCTGAAGTGTTCGCCGAGAAGGTCGACGCCGAGATGGCTCACCTGCGTGGCGGCCAGACCACCCTGACCGAAGCCGAAGTGCATCGCGTCGCCAAGCATTTCGTCGACCCGCAGTACAAAGCCCTGGGCAATCAGGACGCCGAACTGGCAGCCCTCGACAAGGAACACCCGGGCTTCGCCCGCTGGCGCACCCGCAATACCCTGGCCCACAAGAAGCCGGGTTATGTCGCGGTGACCCTGTCCCTGAAGCCGACCGGCGTCGCGCCCGGCGACATCACCGACAAGCAACTGGACGCCGTGGCCGACCTGGCCGAGCGCTACAGCTTCGGCCAGCTACGCACTTCCCACGAGCAGAACATCATCCTGGCAGACGTTGAACAGAGCCAGTTGTTCACCCTGTGGGGCGAGCTGCGCGAGCAAGGTTTCGCCACCCCGAACATCGGCCTGCTGACCGACATGATCTGCTGCCCGGGCGGCGACTTCTGCTCGCTGGCCAACGCCAAGTCGATCCCTATCGCCGAATCGATCCAGCGTCGTTTCGACGACCTGGACTACCTGTTCGACATCGGCGAGCTGGACCTGAACATTTCCGGTTGCATGAACGCCTGTGGTCACCACCACGTCGGCCACATCGGCATCCTGGGCGTGGACAAGAAAGGCGAAGAGTTCTACCAGGTCTCCCTGGGCGGCAGCGGTAGCCGCGACGCCAGCCTGGGCAAGATCCTCGGCCCGTCGTTTGCCCAGGACGACATGCCTGACGTGATCGAGAAGCTGATCGACGTGTACATCGAACAACGTACCGAAGACGAGCGCTTCATCGACACTTACCAACGTATTGGCATCGACCTCTTCAAGGAACGCGTCTATGCAGCGAATCATTAAGAACAACGAGGTCATCGACGAAACCTGGCACCTGCTGCCCAAGGACGCGACCTTCGACGGCATCTCCAACTGTGACGACCTGATCGTGCCCCTGGCCCTGTGGCGCGATCATGCCCACGCCCTCAAGGCCCGCGACGGCGGCCTGGGTGTGTGGCTGGACGCCGACGAGGAAGCCGAGGAAATCGGCGAGGACGCCAACCAGTTGCAGGTCATCGCCTTGAACTTCCCGGCCTTCACCGACGGGCGCAGCTACTCCAACGCTCGCCTGCTGCGTGACCGCTATGGTTTCAAGGGTGAATTGCGGGCAATTGGCGACGTGCTGCGCGACCAGCTGTTCTACATGCGCCGCTGCGGCTTCGACGCCTTCGCCTTGCGTGCCGACAAAGACCCCTACGAAGCCCTCGAAAGCCTCAGGGACTTCTCGGTGACCTACCAGGCTGCCACTGACGAACCGCTGCCGTTGTTCCGTCGTCGCTGAAACAGCCCCATGAAAAAGCCCTGAGCCGGGGATACCGGTTCAGGGCTTTTTTGAGGGTGAGTGATCGATGCCCAGCCACCTCGGAATCACTGTGGGAGCGGGCTTGCTCGCGAAAGCGGTGTGTCTGAACAGAGGATGTTGGATGTGCCGCCGCCTTCGCGAGCAAGCCCGCTCCCACAGGGAATTGGCGGTGGGACTCAACGCTGAGAGCCCCTACCCCCGAGTTACCAGAACCGCTGCTGGGTCAGGCGGCTCCACCAACTGAGCAGCACGCGATCCACCGAACCGCTGGCCGCCATGCCTATACGCTCCTGCAGGCTTTTGCGTTCGGCGTAGTGCAGGTGGTACAGCTCGGCACCCTTGGCCCGCTCGGCCAGGTATTCATCGCTGGTTTTCAGCTCGTCCACCAAGCCCTTGCCCTGCGCCGCGACACCCAGCCAGACTTCACCGGTCGCCACTTCATCGATGGCCAGTTGCGGGCGGTAGTTGGACACGAAGTTCTTGAACAGCTCATGGGTGATGTCCAGGTCTTCCTGGAATTTCTCCCGGCCCTTCTCGGTATTTTCGCCGAACACCGTCAACGTGCGTTTGTATTCCCCGGCCGTCAACACTTCGAAATCGATGTCATGCTTCTTCAGCAAACGGTTGACGTTGGGCAATTGCGCGACGACGCCGATGGAGCCCAGGATCGCAAAAGGAGCGCTGATAATCTTCTCGCCAATACACGCCATCATGTAGCCACCGCTGGCCGCGACCTTGTCGATGCAGACCGTCAACGGCACGCCGGCCTGACGGATCCGCGCCAGTTGCGACGAGGCCAGGCCGTAGCTGTGGACCATGCCGCCGCCACTTTCCAGGCGCAGCACCACTTCATCCTTGGGTGTCGCCAGGGTCAGCAGCGCGGTGATTTCATGACGCAGGCTCTCGGTGGCCGAGGCCTTGATGTCACCGTCGAAATCCAGCACGAACACCCGGGGCTTGGCCGCCGGCTTGTCCTTGTTTTTCTTCCCGGCCTTTTCAGCCTTGCCCTCGGCCTTGCGCAGCGCCTTGAGCTGATCCTTGTCCAGCAGCGTCTGCTCCAGGCGCTCACGCAGTCCCTTGTAGAAATCGTTGAGTTTGCTCACCTGCAACTGGCCGGTCGACTTGCGCCGCCCCTTGCTGCGCAGCGCCGCAAAACTGGCCAGCACCACCAGGATGGCGATCACCAACGTCACGGTCTTGGCCAGGAAACCGGCGTACTCGATGAAAAACTCCACAGCAACTCCTTAAATGCGATGCGCCACTGAACGCAGGCGCGTAACGGCTCCAGCATACCCATGCGACTGCGTCGCGGCCAGTCATGAAACCTGTGGTTACCTTGAGGCGAGCGAGGCAGGACAAGGCTGCAACGGGCATTTCAAACAAGCGTATGTTTTTTCATTGACAGCTCACCGCCATCCCCATAACCTCGCCAAACCTTCAACGTACCGGGATGACGCGGACGTGGGCAGTATCTATCTGATTCGACATGGCCAGGCCTCCTTTGGTGCGGACGACTACGATGTCCTTTCACCCAATGGCGTGCGCCAGGCGCAAGTGCTCGGCGGCCACCTGGCGGAGCTCGGTGTCGTATTCGATCGCTGCCTCTCGGGTGACCTGCGTCGCCAACAGGATACCGCCATCGGCGCGCTGGGCCAGATGTCCGCCGCCGGGTTACCGGTTCCCGGGCTGGAAATCGACGCCGCGTTCAACGAGTTCGATGCCGACGCGGTCATTCGCGCCCTGCTGCCGGACATGCTCCCCCAGGAGCCCGAGGCGCTGCATATCCTGCGCAACGCTGCGCAGAACCGTGCCGAGTTCCAGCGCATCTTCGCACTGATCGTCGAACGCTGGCTCAGCGGCCAGTATGACCCGCCGGGCCTGGAAAGCTGGCTGGGTTTCGTCGAGCGGGTCCAGGCGGGCCTGCACCGCATCCTGGAGCAAGCCGACAACACCCATAAAATCGCCGTATTCACCTCCGGCGGCACCATCACCGCCCTGCTCCACCTGATCACCCAGATACCGGCCCGACAGGCCTTCGAACTGAACTGGCAAATCGTCAACACCTCGCTCAACCACCTGAAATTCAGGGGTCGCGAGGTGGCCCTGGCTTCCTTCAACAGCCATGCCCACCTGCAACTGCTGAAGGCCCCGGACCTCATCACCTTTCGCTGAGTCCGGATTACTGTAGACCCTTGCTGTACCACCCAAATAAGGATCGAAACCATGACCTCCGTAGCCGACGCCGTACAAGCCATGAAAGCCAAGTTCAACCCAGCCGCCGCTGCCGGCCTGGACCTGGTATTCGGTTTCCGCATCGACGATACCAAGAATTTCTCGCTGATCGTCAAGGACAGCACCTGCGAACTGCAGGAAGGTGAGAACCCGGACGCCCAGGTGACCCTGGTGATGGACGGCGAAACCCTGCAGGGCATCGTCGACGGCAGCACCGACGGCATGCAAGCGTTCATGGGCGGCAAGCTGCGCACCGAAGGCGACATGATGCTGGCCATGAAACTGTCCGAGCTGTTCCCAGGCTGAGACTGCGCTCGCGTTCTTCGCGGGCCTTTGATTGCAAACGAATCCCGCCCCCGTGGCGGGATTCGTGTTTTTGCCTCAAGTATCTTCGCTGGCTGCCCCGCCGCTATCGCGAGCAGGCTCGCTCCCACAAGGGATCTGCGGTTCGCAGGTATCGGGGAGGCGCGTCAGCTCTTACAATGCCCGCTTCCCCGTATCGGCCTGAACATGGACATCGACCTCGCTCGCACCTTCCTGGAAATCGTCCGCCACGGCAGCCTCGCTGCTGCGGCCGAAAAGCTGCACGTGACCCAGACGGCGATCACCGCCCGGGTCCAGAAGCTCGAAAGCCAGCTTGGCTGCGCGCTGTTCGTACGCAACAGGGCCGGCGCGCGCTTGACCAGCGACGGCGAGGCGTTTGTGGTCTACGCCAACCAGCTCGTGCAGACCTGGGAAGCAGCCCGTCGGGACCTGCCACTGCCCGAGGGCTATCGCAACGTCTTGCACCTGGGGGGCGAGGTCAGCCTGTGCAATCCGTTGATGCTCGCCTGGGCCGGCGGACTGCGCCAGAAGATTCCCGGCCATGCCCTGCGCATGGACATCCGCGACGGCGAGAAACTGCTGCAACAGCTGGAGCTGGGTCTGCTGGACGCGGCGGTGGTGTATCAACCCGAATACTGGCCGCGGCTGCAGGTAGAACAGCTGCTGGAAGAAAAGCTCATCCTGGTACGCCTGGCCGCCCGTCCCGAGCCCTACGTGTACATCGACTGGAGTGCTGACTTCCGGCGCCAACACGACACCGCGCTACCAGACAAGGCCAAGGCCGCCGTGACCTTCAACCTCGGCCCCCTGGCCCTGCAGTACATCCTGGAAAACGGCGGCAGCGGCTACTTCCGCACCCGGGTCGTGCAGAGCTACCTGGACAGCGGCATCCTGGAACGGGTGCCCAAGGCACCGGAATTCAACTACCCCACCTACCTGGTCTACTCCCGCGATCGGGATTCAGCGGCGTTGCAGCAGGCGTTCGAGGTGTTGCGAGAGATCGTCAAGACCGGCAGCGACTGGTCGCAGCGCTGGGATCCATTGACCTGACAGGTTGGGAGGCAAGGCATGAGGGGCCGTCGTGGCCAGAGCTTGCTCCCGCTTTGTAGGAGCTGGCGAAGCCTGCGATCTTTTGATCTTTTGATCTTTTGATCTTTCGCTTGAGGTTCAAGTGGCAGGGAAAAGATCGCAGCCTCGTTGCACTCGACAGCTCCTACACAGCTCCTACGGCCCAGCGGGAGCAATCTCTGGCCACAAAAGCCCTTCGCACTACCTCTGCATGTGGGCCACGATCTCGTCCTTGACCAGTAATCGCTTCTTCTTGAGCGTCTCCAAAGCATCGTCGGACAACGCGCCGGAGGACGGTTTCTCGGCTTCGACCACCTCGGCATCAAGTTGGGAGTATTTTTGAAGTAACGAGTCGAGCCTTGGATTCTCGCTGCGTTTTTGCTGGATGTGGTCTTTTGTGCATTTGAGATCCTGGCACAAATCGTGGGACACCGGCATGGAACACCTCCTTCGATGGGTCGGTGGCAGACGCCCTTGCGGCGCCCGTCGATTATCAGGATGGCCTCCTCGACAGGGTTCTGTCGACCGCCAATCCGACCAGCGGTGACCGTTCGTCGTACCGGATCGCTTGGCGATCAAACCTTTGCCGGTGCCTCGCCCTCCATTGAGCAGAGACGACAAGAATCGCTCGTTCAACGTGTGTGGAGACTTACCTATGGACAGATTCACCCTGCGTCAACTCGGCCTGGCAGTTGCCCTGAGTACCAGCATGGGCATGGCATGGGCCGCGACTTCCAACGACTTTGTCGACAACGCGGCGGCCGGTGGCATTGCAGAAATCGAGACCAGCAAACTGGCCTTGGAAAAAAGCCAATCGGCGGACATCAAGGAATTCGCCAACAAGATGATCACCGACCACACCAAGGCCAACGAAGAGCTGAAAGCCCTGGCGCAAAAACATGACATCGAAGTACCCGACGACACCACGTTGATGAAAAAAGCCAAGGCGAAGATTCTCGACGTGCGCGATGAATCCTTTGATGCGGCCTACGCCAACAACCAGGTCAAGGCCCACGAAGAAACCATCGCCCTGTTCAAGAAAGAAGCCGAAACCGTTACCGACGACAAGAAGGCTGGCAATACCGAACTCAAGGCGTTCGCCCAGAAGATGCTGCCGGAACTGCAACATCACCTGGAAGCCGCCAAGAAACTTCAGGCTGCGCATCCAAGCAAGTAGAGCGAGGCACGAAAAAAGCCCGGCGCCTCCGTTGGAAGGGAAGCGCCGTTTTTTCGAAGCCCTCCCTGTGGGAGCGAGCTTGCTCGCGATAGCGGTGGTCCAGTCACAGGGATATCGAATTTGCCACAGTCATCGCGAGCAAGCTCGCTCCCACAATGAATCGGTGTCGCACATCCGTCATGGGCTAGCCACCATCGGTGTCGATATCAGCGTCAGTATCCTCGCCAGATTTCGGCCGATCCGGTTCAGGCTTGAAGCCGGGGCTGAAGGTGTTGTCATTGTCCCTATGACGATTTTTCTGATCGACCTCCGTGGCGGCGCTCTGGGCCTGGTCCGTTCCGGCAGGGCGCAGTGGTTGGGTGGTTGCGGAATCGTCGTTCATAGGCACCTCGTTCATGGCAGGGCCGGATGGATGACCGGTCTCGAACATTCGAAAGTGACGCGACGGCATCGGTTCCATTTGTTTGCAGTGCCGCGATCAGCCGCCCAGCACACTCCTCACCATCCGGGTCAGCGCGTCCGGGCCGTAGGGTTTGCTCAACAAATGGGTATCGGGGCTCAACTGATGGTTGCGGGAGATGATGTCCCGGGTGTGCCCCGAGGTGAACAGCACCGGGACCGGTGGGTTCTGCACCTTGGCCCAGGCGGCGAGGTCGGAACTCTTGATCAGGCCGGGCATGACGACGTCGGTGAAGATCAGGTCCACCGAGATGCCTTCCAGCAGCAGCCTCATCGCCTCATCGCCGTTGGCGGCCGTGAGGGTCCGATAGCCAGACTGCTCCAGCAGTTCCACCGACGCGCTGCGCACCTCGTCGTTGTCCTCCACCACCAGGATCGTCTCTTGCCGGCCGGACTGAAGCGCGTCGTGTTGCTCGGTTTCGCCCGCTTCGGGCGCAAGGCTTCGAGGAAAATACATCCGTACCCGCGTGCCCTCGCCCAGGTCGCTGGAGATCTCGATATGGCCGCCACTCTGCTTGACGAACCCGAACACCATGCTCAATCCAAGCCCAGTGCCCTGGCCATCGGTCTTGGTGGTGAAAAACGGTTCGAACACCTGCTTCAGGATCTCGGGCGGCATGCCGGCACCGCAGTCGATCACCGACAGCCGGACATAGTCGCCGGCCGAGATCCCCTTGCCGGCACAGAACGCTTCATCGAGCCCGATGTTCTCCCCGATCAGGCGGATGATGCCCTCGCCGCCCATGGCATCGCGGGCATTGATCGCCAGGTTCAACAGGGCGTTTTCCAATTGATTGCGATCGACGTGGATGCACCAGGGCTCCTGGGGCAGGCTCACTTCAATCTGGATGGTTTCACCCAAGGCCCGTTGCAGCAGCTCACCCATGCCCTCGTAGATGCGTCGTGGGTTGTAGACCGCCGGTGACAATGGCTGGCGCCGGGCAAAAGCCAGCAGTTGCGATGACAACTTGGCCCCTCGCTCCACGGCTTCGATGGAGGCACTGACCCGCCGTTGCACGTTGACGTTGTCCCGCTCGTGGCGGGCCAGCAAGTGCAGGTTGCCGGCAATCACTTGCAGCAGGTTGTTGAAGTCATGGGCCACGCCACCCGTGAGACCGCCAATGGCCTCGAGCTTTTGCGACTGACGCAACTGTTCTTCTGCCGCCAGTCGCGCCTGCACCTCGTCGGCGACCCGCTGTTCCAGGTCGCGGGTGAATTTGAGCAGCGAAGCTTCGGCTGTCTTGCGTTCATTGATGTCAATCAGCACACCTGGAAAACGCAGGGGCTTGCCCGTGGCATCGAATTCGCAGCGACCGCTGGCCAGCACCCACAGGTCATCACCGCCTATGCGGCGCACCCGATATTCAGCGCTGTAGGGGATGCCCGTACGCACGGTCAGTTCGATCCGCTGGTTGACCTCTTCAAGGTCATCCGCGTGGATGCGCTGGCGGGCGATTTCGATGGGCAGTGCGTCCAGCGAACAGTCTGGCGGGTAGTTGAAGGTACGGGCGAAACGCTCATCGCCCGACAGCGTGTCGGCTTGGATGTCCCAGACGAACGATCCCAGCAATGGTCCGGCCGAGAGGGCCAACTGGATGCGTTCATTGACGGCTCGGTAACTGCGTTCGGCCTCTTGCCGGGCACGCTCGGTCAACACGAGCTCGGTGGTTTCCACCACAATCGCCAGCACGCCCGCCGGGGACTGGTCGTCATCGGGCACCGGGCTGTAATAGAGGTCCATCCACACATCTTCAGGCTTGCCATCGCGCAGCAGGACCAACTCTTTGCTGCGGTAGGACAAGGTGCCGCCGGCCAGGCAGACGTCCAGCACATGCCGATTGAATTCGGCGACCTCCGGCCAGCCCAACTCCACCGCGCACCCCAGCAGGTAAGGATGGCGGCCACCGGCGAACTCGGCATAGGCATCGTTGTAGATCATGAAGCCCTGGCGGCCCCACAACATCACCATCGGCAGGGGCGAAGCCAGCAGCAACTGAACGGCACTGCGCAGGCTGGCGGACCAGTGCTCGATGGCGCCCAACTCGGTCCGGCTCCAATCGAACGCCCGGATACGCCCGGCCATTTCACCGCCCCATCCAGGGCACCCGTGATTCTGGGATAGAAACTGCATGGTCGATTCTGAACCTCAAAATGCCTGCTGGGAGTCGGCATACACAAATCCCTTGCGATCAGAGCTTCGAGCGCTGGGTTGGCGTTTGGTTTCATGTGAGGGTGCTGTTTGGATCGAGGACATGATTCCTGTGGCAAAAGTAAATATCTGTGGCGAGGGGATTTATCCCCGCTGGGTTGCGCAGCAACCCCCTGCGTCCTGTCTGACACATCACAGTGGCTGATGAATCATGGGGTTGCTTCGCAACCCAGCGGGGATAAATCCCCTCGCCACGTAATTCCGTTGCCGCAGAAATCGTGTCTCCAGCCTAAAACAACGTGCGGATTCAGCGGAAATCACGGCTCTGCACCTGGATCCCCGCCAACAACTCGGTCAGGTCGCTCAGGCGCCCGGCGATCAGGTGGCGGACCTCGCCGACGCTTTCCCAGCGCCCGTCGACCTTGAGCAATTGCGAGCCCACCAGGGTTTTGCGCTGGCGCTCGGCCAGGTCGCGCCAGACCACCACGTTGAGGTTGCCGAATTCATCTTCCAGGGTGACAAAGGTCACGCCACTGGCCGTGCCCGGGCGTTGGCGGCCGGTGACCAGCCCGGCGACGCTGACGTTGCGGCCATGCTCCACATCCTGCAACTCCCGTGAACTGCGGCAGCGCCGGGCGCGCAGTTCGGGACGCAGCAGGGCCAGCGGATGAGGGCCCAGTGTCGTACCGAGCGTGGTGTAATCGGCAAACAGGTTTTCCCCCAGCGTGGGTTTTGGCAGGGCCACAGGCGGTTCTTCCTGGCAGGGCAAACCGGCGAACAAGCCCAGTTGCTTCTGCACCCCGGCCACCTCCCAGCGGGCACGATGGCGATCACCGGCCAAGCCCTGCAAGGCACCGGCATCGGCCAGTTGCGCCTGGGCCCGGGCATCGAGTTGCGCGCGCTCGCCCAAGTCAGCCACGTCGCTGAAGGGCCGATGCCGGCGGGCCGCTTCGATACGGCGGGCATCCTCTTCGCGAAAGCCCTTGACCATGCGCAGCCCCATGCGGATCGCCGGTTGCCGACCGTCCATGGGCTCGAGGCTGCAATCCCAATCGCTGGCACGCACGTCCACCGGACGGATCGACAGTTGATGCCGGCGGGCATCCTGGAGGATCTGGTCCGGGCTGTAGAACCCCATGGGCCAACTGTTGATCAGGGCACAGGCGAACGCCGCCGGTTCGTGGCATTTGAGCCAACTGCTGGCGTAGGTCAGCAAGGCGAAACTGGCGGCGTGGGATTCCGGGAAACCGTAATTGCCGAAGCCTTTGATCTGTTCGAAGATTTGCGCGGCAAACTCAGCGGTGTAGCCGTTTTTCTTCATCCCTTGCGCCAGGCGTTCCCGATGGGGCTCCAACCCACCGTGACGTTTCCAGGCCGCCATGGAGCGACGCAATTGGTCTGCTTCACCCGGGGTGTAATCGGCCGCGACGATGGCGATCTGCATGACCTGTTCCTGGAACAAGGGAACACCCAGGGTGCGGTTGAGCACTTCCTTCAACGCTTCAGAGGGATAAGTCACCGCCTCTTCTTTGTTTCTGCGGCGCAGGTACGGATGCACCATCCCACCCTGGATTGGCCCGGGCCGCACGATCGCCACTTCGATGACCAAATCGTAGAAGGTCTTGGGTCGCAGCCGAGGCAACATCGACATCTGCGCCCGGGACTCGATCTGGAACACACCGATGGTGTCGGCGCGGCTGATCATTTCGTAGGTCGCCCGATCATCCTTGGGCAGCGACGCCAGGGCGTAGCGCTGGCCCCGGTAGTGCTCGATCAAATCGAAACAACGACGAATCGCACTGAGCATGCCCAGGGCCAGGATGTCCACCTTGAGTAACCCGACCGCGTCCAGGTCGTCCTTGTCCCACTGAATGATGGTGCGTTCGGCCATGGCGGCGTTTTCCACCGGCACCAGGGTGTCCAGGGGTTGCTCGGAAATCACGAAGCCACCCGGGTGCTGGGACAAATGCCGGGGAAAACCGATCAATTGCCGGGTCAGGCTCAGGACCCGGCGCAACACCGGGCTGTCCGGGTCGAAGCCGCCTTCACGCAAGCGCTCCACTGGCGGCGCCTCGTCGCTCCAGCGGCCACAGCAGTCGGCCAGGGCGTTGATCTGGTCCGGCGGCAGGCCCAGGGCCTTGGCGACATCGCGCACCGCCCCGGCGCCGTGGTAACTGCTGACCACCGCCGTCAATGCCGCACGATGACGGCCATAGCGCTGGAACACGTACTGCAGCACTTCCTCGCGACGCTCATGTTCAAAGTCGACGTCGATGTCCGGCGGCTCGTTGCGCTCCCGGGACAGGAAGCGTTCGAACAGCAGGCTGGTAAGGCTGGGGTCGATTTCGGTGATGCCCAAGGCGTAGCACACCGCCGAGTTGGCCGCCGAACCGCGCCCCTGGCAAAGGATATGGCGGCTGCGGGCGAAGCTGACGATGTCCTGTACGGTGAGGAAATAGCTGTCATAACCCAACTCGGCGATCAGGCTCAGTTCCTTGTCGATCTGTGCCCGCACTTTGTCTGTCACGCCAGCCTTCCACCGCTCGCGCATGCCACACTCGGTCAGTTCCCGCAGCCAGGACGCCGGATCATGCCCCTCGGGCACCAGCTCGCGGGGGTATTGGTAACGCAGTTGACCAAGATCGAAGGTGCAGCGCCGGGCGATGTTCAGGGTTTCGTCGAGCAAGGCCCGCGGGTAGAGATCGGCCAGATCCTTGCGGCTGCGCAAGTGGCGCTCGCCGTTGGGGTGCAGGCGCTGGCCAGCCTCGGCCACCGTGACGTGGTGGCGGATGGCGGTCATGGTGTCCTGCAAGGCACGACGACCACGCACGTGCATGTGCACATCGCCACTGGCCACGGCGGGAAGATTCAAGCGCTCGGCCAGCGCCAACGAGTCTGCCAACCGGCGGCGGTCGTCCTGCCCACAATGCAACTGGACCGCCAGCCACAGGCGTCCGGCAAAGATCGGCTGGAGCCAACGGCCATGTTCCTCGACATCTTTGCCCTCGGCTATCCACAACGCCAGCAGCCCGGGCAAGGGCTGGTCGAAATCCTCTCGCACGATGCGATAGTGGCCCTTCTCGCTGCGACGCCGGGCGCGGGTGATCAGCCGGCACAAGGCTTGATAGCCTTCCAGGTCTTCCACCAGCAACACCAGTTTCGGGCCGTTCTCGACCTGGATTTCGCTGCCGACGATCAGTTGCAGCTCCAGTTCCTTGGCCGCCTGCCAGGCCCGGACGATTCCGGCCAAGGTGCATTCGTCGGTGATCGCCAGGGCCTGGTAGCCCTCTTGCCTGGCCCGACGACACAGCTCCAGGGCACTGGAGGCGCCGCGCTGGAAGCTGAAGTTCGACAGGCAATGCAGCTCGGCATACTCAACGCTCATGCGAACCAACCCTGCAGCCACAACGGCCCGCCCTCGCCCACCGTTCGATAGGCCCAGCCACGTTGTCCGCTGCGGGTTTCGATCAGGTAGTAGTCGCGGCGTACGTCGGCACCGTCCCACCAGCCGGTCTCGATGCGCTCCGGGCCCATGAGGACTCGCGCCTGGCTGTCCTGCAGCACCTGGGCCTCATTCAGCAACCAGCCGGGACGCTGCACGCCAGCGCGCACCGGGCAGGCCCGGGGCCGGGGTTGGGGCGTCATTTGCCAGGCGCATTCAGGTCGATGGTCATCGCGAAACCCCAGGCCCTGCACCGCGTCATCCCCCAGCCGCGCCCGCAGCCGTTCGCGCAGTTGCTCCCAAGGCAAGGACTGTTGCGGGCGCTCGTCGAACAGCTCCAGGCGCTGGGGCACGAAACTCGGCAGGTCCTCGGCACACAAACGAAAACCCCGCACCGGGGCCGCGACCTGCACCTGTTCCAAGCGACCGCGGGCCAGTTCGAAGAGCATCGCTGGGTCCCGTTCGGCGCTGAGCAGGCCGACCTTGATCACGGTATCCGGCAACCCGGCGTGCTCCAGGTGCAGGTCGAAACGCTGCACGCCGCTGTCGCGTCCGCACAGGAAGGCCGACAAGTCACCGGTCAGCCGGCGCAACGGAAACAGCAGCGCCTGATGGGACTGAACGTCGTAGTTGAGTTCGATGCGTACATCGAAACGGTCTGGCGGCAGGTAGAACGACAGCGCCAGGGTGCGACTGCCCGTCAGCGCGTCGAGGTGCTTGAGCACCTGGGCCTCGAAGCGCCGAGCCAGGGTCTGCCGGGGCAAGGCCTGGACCTGGCTCAGGCGGCGCAGGCCCATGCGCGACAGCGCCGTGGCGACCTCGGGTTCCAGGCCGATCCGCTCCACGGGCATGTCTCCCAGGCATTGCTGCAAAGTCTCGGCGTCGGGCACCACCAGGGCGTCGTAGGCATTGGCCAACACCCGCGCCGCCACCGGATTGGGAGCGGCGACGATGCGATGGCGAAAGCCCAGCTCGGTCAGCTCGGCCCGCAAGCGCACCTCGAACACCGGCCAGGGGCCAAACAGGCCCAGGCTCGACTCGATCTCGAACAGCAGCGTACGCGGGTAATGCACGCTGACCTGGGAACTGAAACGGTAGGCCCAGGCTGCCAGGAACTGTTGCCAATATTCGATCTGCGCCGCGTCGTATTCGGCGGTGGCAAAGCCTTTGCTCAAGGCCTGGGCGGCGGTCATGGTCTGGCCGGGGCGCAAGCCCAGGGCTCGTGCCGGCGCATTCACCGCTTGCAGCACCCGACGCTGGGCCGGACCGGTCAGCAATGCCAGGGGCTGCTCGGGATCGGGGCGCTGACGCAGCGCGGCGTCCAGCGCCAATTGCGGGAAGAGAATACAGACCCAGCGCATCGCAACCTCAATGCCCGGTTTGTGGGACGAGCGTGGCAAAGGCAATCGGCGCCGAACGAGCCAACCCGCCGCGGCACTTGAGCACGCGCAATTGCGCCGGCCGGGTATCGATGGCGATGCGCAGCGCCGCCGGCGACGGGTTGATGGCCTCCTGGATCGAGCGCCAGGCGAACGCCAGGGTCTGGCCGGTTTCCGCCGCCACTTGCAAGCGACGCAAGGCCCGGTCGTCCGCCTGGCGGGGCCAGCACAGGACCGCGCCACAACTGCCAGAACGCAAGCATTGTTCGGTGGCCCACAGGGCATCGCGCTCATCGGCGCGGATCACCGACAACTGACGCAGGTCGACGCCAGCGTTCTGCCAGGCCTGGGGATAGGGCACGAACGGTGGCGCCACCAGCACGATCCGCTCCCCCGCCGCCGCCAGCCGCGCCAGGGTCGGCCACACCAGTTGCAACTCGCCGACGCCCGGCGCGGCGATGAGCAGTTCCGTCAACGCCGACTCCGGCCAGCCACCACTGGGCAACGCCGCGTCCAATGCCGCATGACCGGTGGGTTGCGGGCTGGCGGCTGGCGGCGCAGGCCGGCCCTTCCAGACCTGGCCGCCGTTGAACAGCGTGTCCAGCGCAACGACAGCGCCCATCAGCCTTGCCTCACCAAGCCACAGAACACCCCTTCTATCGCCAGGTCCTGGTCGGCCTCGACGATGATCGGTTGGTAGGCCGGGTTGCGCGGCAACAAGCGCACCCGCTCGCCAATGCGCTCGAAGCGCTTGATGGTGACTTCGCCATCCAGACGCGCCACGACAATCTGGCCGTTGGAGGCCTGGGGTGTGCGCTGCACGCCCACCAGATCACCGTCAAGAATGCCGTCCTCGATCATCGAATCGCCCTGGACCCGCAGCAGGTAATCCGGCGCCTTGGTAAAAATCGCCGGGTCCAGCATCAGGCGACTGTGGACCTCGGCATCGGCGCCGATCGGCAACCCGGCGGCCACTCGCCCCAGCACCGGCACGTCCAGCAGCTCGGGTCGTGGTGGCTGGTTCAGCAAGCGAATGCCCCGGGCCTGGTGCGGATTGACCTCGATGAAACCGGCTTCGGTCAGCGCCAGCACATGCTTGCGCGCCACACTGCGGGAGGCAAAACCGAACGCCTCGCTGATTTCAGCGAGGCTGGGAGGCTGGCCCTGATCGGCGATGCGTTCGCGGATGAAAGTCAGGATGGCGGTACGGCGGGGAGTGAGAGTCGTCATGGAGTACATTTGTACTCTTCCGGGGTTTTTCTGACAAGCGCCACCAGTCAGTTCACAGCGGGGATAACCCCCCTCACCACAGGCTCATCGTTTTCTTGGCCAACAGCATTCACAGGAGGAACGCATTCATAGGGGTTCTGTGGGAGCAAGGCTTGCCCGCGATAAAGAACACACGGTTTATCTGGTACCGAGTCGCCTGCTTCGCGGGCAAGCCTTGCTCCCACAGAGCGGCTGGCCACAGGGGCATTGCGTGCTCAGGGGAGTAACAGCCCCTGCTCCCGTTCGCACAACTGCACCACGTAATCCCACAACACCCGCAAGCGTACGGATTTATGCAGTTCGCGGCGGGTGCTGATCCAGTAGCTGCGGCGGATGGTCTCGTCCGGAAGCAACCGCACCAATGTCGGGTCGCCGCTGGCCATGTAGCACGGCAGCACAGCGATCCCCAGGCCCGAGCGCGCGGCCTGTTGCTGGGCGATGACGCTGGTGCTGTGGAACACCACCCGAGGGTTGCGGCAAAAGCTGTTGAGGAACATCAGTTCCTGGCTGAACAGCAGGTCGTCGACATACCCGATCCAGGCATGGCGGGCCAGGTCTTCGCGGCTGCGCAGCGCCGGCGAGCGGTCCAGGTAGGCCTGGCTGGCGTACAGCGCCAGGCTGTAGTCGGTGAGCTTGCGGGTGACCAGCAGGTCGGCCGCCGGGCGTTCGAGGTGGATGCTGATTTCCGCCTCACGGTTGAGGATGCTGACAAAGCGCGGCACCGCCACCAGTTCCACCTCCAGCCCCGGATAGCGCTGGAACAGCCCGTCCATGCGGCTGGCGAGGAACATGATGCCCAGCCCTTCGGTCACCCCCAGGCGGATCTTGCCCAGGGGCGCACTGGACTGGGTGATGTCCTCCTGGGCCAGCAACGCCACGTTCTCCATGGCTTCGGCGTGCTTGAGCAGCGTCTCGCCGGCCGGGGTCAGTTCATAACCCTGGGCATGCTGGACAAACAGCGCGGTGCCGAGGCTTTTCTCGATGGCCTCGATGTGCCGGGCCACCGTGGCGTGGGTGGTGTTCAGGCGTCGTGCAGCCGTCAGCAGACGCCCGCTGCGTTGCAGCTCCAGGAAATAACGCAGGTCATTCCAGTCGAACATGAGGCGATCCTTGAACGCGCCTGAAGGCATGACTGTTTATAAACGCACAGCCGCTGCGCAAAAACTAACATTCTTTTGACGAAAACTAACAACTAGGATGGATCCCACAAAAACAAGAATGAGGTCGCGAATGCAACCTGTCGTCGATGAATACGATTACGTGATCGTGGGCGCCGGCCCTGCCGGATGCCTGCTGGCCAATCGGCTGTCGGCCAACCCGCAACACCGGGTGCTGCTGCTCGAAGCCGGCGGGCGCGACAACTATCCGTGGATTCACATCCCGGTCGGCTACCTGTTCTGCATCGGCAACCCACGCACCGACTGGTGCTTCAAGACCGAAGCACAACCCGGCCTGCAAGGGCGCGCCCTGAGCTACCCCCGCGGCAAGGTCCTGGGTGGCTGCTCCTCCATCAACGGCATGATCTACATGCGCGGCCAGGCGACGGACTACGACAGCTGGGCCGCCGAGGGCAATGCTGGCTGGGCCTGGAACGACGTGCTGCCGCTGTTCCGCCAGAGTGAAAACCACTTTGCCGGCGCGTCCGAATTCCACGGCGCCGGCGGCGAATGGCGGGTCGAACGCCAGCGCCTGTCATGGCCGATTCTCGATGCCTTTCGCAGTGCCGCCGAACAGAGCGGCATCCCCAACGTCGACGACTTCAACAGCGGCGACAACGAAGGCTGCGGTTACTTCCAGGTCAACCAGAAAGCCGGGGTGCGCTGGAACGCGGCCAAGGCGTTTCTCAAGCCGGTTCGCCACCGCGCCAACCTCACGGTGCTGACCGACGTCGAGGTCGACCGCGTGCTGCTGCGTGACGACCGCGCACACGCCATCAGCGCGCGCTGGCAAGGCAAGGGCATGACCTTCAAGGCCCGCAAGGAAATTGTCCTGTGCGCCGGCGCCGTTGGCTCGCCGGGCATCCTGCAACGTTCCGGGATCGGCCCGCGCAGCCTGCTGCAACACCTGGGCATCGGCGTGACCCATGAACTGCCCGGGGTCGGCGGCAACCTGCAAGACCACCTGCAACTGCGGCTGATCTACCAGTTGGAAAACGCCCGCACCCTGAACCAGATCGCCGGCACCCTGTGGGGCAAGATGGGCATGGGCCTGCGCTACCTGTACGACCGCAGCGGCCCACTGTCCATGGCCCCCAGCCAACTCGGCGCATTCGCCCGCTCGGGCCCGGAGCAGGCCTCGGCCAACCTCGAATACCACGTGCAGCCGTTGTCCCTGGAACGCTTCGGCGAACCGCTGCACAGCTTCCCGGCGTTCACCGCATCGGTCTGCGACCTGCGCCCGCAAAGCCGTGGCCGGGTGGACATTCGTTCGGCCGACCCGCACGAAGCGCCGCTGATCCAACCCAATTACCTGAGCCACCCCGAAGACTTGCGGGTCGCCGCCGACGCCATCCGCCTGACCCGACGCATCGTCGCGGCCCCGGCCCTGAGCGCGTTCAAACCGGTGGAATACCTGCCGGGCCCCAGCCTGCAAACCGAAGAGGAACTGCACCAGGCCGCCGCCCGGATTGGCACGACGATTTTCCACCCGGTCGGCACGTGCCGCATGGGCCAGGATCGCGACGCGGTGGTGGATGCGCAACTGCGTGTCCATGGCATCAAGGGCCTGCGCATCGCCGACGCCTCGATCATGCCGCGCATCACCTCGGGCAACACCTGCTCGCCGACGTTGATGATTGCCGAGAAGGCGGCGCAGATGATGCTTGAGGCAGACACCCGAATTACCACGCTGCAAAAGGAGCCCGCCACGGTATAGAAAACAACAGAGTCCCCCTGTGGGAGCGGGCTTGCTCGCGAAAGCGGTGTGCCAGTCGACATCATCGTTAGCTGACACACAGCTTTCGCGAGCAAGCCCGCTCCCACAGGGGAAATGTGTAAGCAAAGGGAAACGTATCAAATCAGGAGGCGCCACCCCGGCGTCGCAGTGGAACAACAAAAACAATCACTGTGAGGGATACCGCTATGTCCGAGCATGTTCAGTCCCTGGAAGCCACGCGCAGCGTCGGCACCAGCCAGGAAACCCAGAAAGTCATCTTCGCCTCGTCCTTGGGGACGGTGTTCGAGTGGTACGACTTTTTTCTCTATGGCGCCCTGGCGGCGGTGATCAGCAAGCAGTTCTTTGCCGGGGTCAACGACACCACCGCGTTCATTTTCGCCCTGATGGCGTTCGCCGCCGGTTTCATCGTGCGGCCGTTCGGGGCCCTGGTGTTCGGTCGGTTGGGGGACATGATCGGGCGCAAGTACACGTTCCTGGCGACCATCGTATTGATGGGCCTGGCGACGTTCTGCGTCGGCCTGCTGCCCAACTACGCCAGCATCGGCATCGCCGCGCCGATCATCCTGGTGGTGTTGCGCATGCTCCAGGGCCTGGCCCTGGGCGGTGAGTACGGTGGCGCAGCAACCTACGTTGCCGAGCATGCGCCAATGGGCAAGCGCGGTTTTCATACCAGCTGGATTCAGTCCACGGCCACCCTCGGGCTGCTGCTGTCGCTGCTGGTGGTGCTGGGCTGTCGCTACTTCACCGGCGATCAGTTCGAAGTCTGGGGCTGGCGCATTCCGTTCCTGCTGTCGATCCTGCTGCTGGGCATCTCCACCTGGATTCGCCTGAGCCTGCATGAGTCGCCGGCCTTCCTGAAAATGAAAGAAGAAGGCAAGTGCTGCAAGGCGCCGATCCGCGAATCCTTCGGCAAATGGGAGAACCTGAAGGTGGTGCTGATCGCCCTGTTCAGCATCAACGCAGGGCAAGCGGTGACCTTCTATGCCGCGCAGTTCTACGTGCTGTTTTTCCTCACCCAGTTCCTGAAGATGGACCCGGCCCTGGCCAACAGCCTGCTGATTGTCAGCGTGGTGATCGGCGCACCGTTCTTCATCTTTTTCGGCTGGCTGTCGGACAAGGTCGGGCGCAAACCGGTGCTGATGATCGGCCTGCTGCTGGCCACCGCGCTGTACTTCCCGATCTTCAAGACCCTGGCCCACTACGCCAACCCGGCCATCGACCAGGCGAGCCGCCAGGCACCGATCACCGTGATCGCCGACCCGGCCACCTGCACCTTCCAGTTCGACCCGGTGGGCAAGGCGCGTTTCGACAGCCCTTGCGACAAGGTCAAGACCTTCCTGGTCAAGCAAGGCCTGCCCTACAGCAGCGTGGCGGCTCCGGCTGGCAGTTCCGTGCAGGTCAGCGTCGGTGACGTGAAACTCGAAGGTTACGACGAAGCGGCCCTGCGCGGCGCCGTGACCCTGGCAGGCTATCCGCAACAGGCCGATGCCCAGCAGATCAACCGGCCAATGATCGTGGCCTTGATCGTGGCACTGATCATCATCTCGGCGATGTGCTACGGACCGCTGGCGGCGTTGATGGTCGAACTGTTCCCGACCCGCATTCGCTACACCTCCATGTCCCTGCCCTATCACATCGGCAACGGTTGGTTCGGCGGTTTCCTGCCCACCGTGTCGTTCGCCCTGGTGGTCTACACCGGGGATATTTTCTATGGGCTGTGGTACCCGGTGGTGATCACCGGGGTCAGCCTGGTGGTGGGCATGATCTGCCTGCGGGAAACCCGGAACGTGGACCTGGATAAAAACTGAGGACGAAACCGTAGCGAGGGCACTGGCGCCCTCGCCAGCGGATCAGAAGCGCGCCTTCATGGTCATGGTGAAGTTGCGCGGCTCACCGTAGTAGTTACCGAAGTTCTCGGTACCGATGGTGGTGTAGTAGCGCTTGTCGAGCAGGTTGTTGCCATTGAGGGCCAACGACCAGGTGTCATCGATGCGGTAGCCAACGCGACCGTTCCACACGGCATAACCGGCCTGGGTGATCTTCTCGCCCGTCGCCGGCGATACGCGGAAGTTGTCGCTTTGGGCATTGACCCCGGCGCCGACACTGACCCGTTCGAACGCTCCGCCGAGGGCATAATCGGCCCACAGGCGCAGCACATGGCGTGGCACGTAGCTGTTGAACGAACCACCGTTGAGGCTGGTGTCAATGTCGTTGAGGGTCTTGGTCTGGGTGTAGGTGTAGCCGGCCAGCAGTTGCAGGCGCTCGATGACTTCACCGCTGATCTCGGCTTCGAACCCCTGGGCGCGAACCTTGCCGGCGTTCTCATAGCAGTAACCGTCCGAGGACGCACAACTTGAGAAGTAGTCGGTCTGGGCCTGGTCTTTCTGCAACGTGCGGAACAGGTTGAAGGCGCTGTTCAGGCTTCCCTCGAACCACTCCCCCTTGATCCCCAGCTCATAACTCTCGCCCACCAGGGGCTTGAGCGCCGAACCGCTTGCGGAGCGATAGTTGCCCTGGGGCGTGAAGATATCCGAATAACTGGCATAAGCCGTCAGGTGCTCATTGAGGTCCAGCAACACGGCGGTAAACGGCGTGACCTGGCCCGTCTCCGTGCTCTTGGCGTGCTCCGAACCGCCGGTGAGAAACTGCGAGTCGGTCTTGGAGCGGTACCAGCTCACCCGACTGCCGACGACAAAGGTCAACGGGTCTGCCAGTTTCAGGCGCAGGGTCGAATACATGCCTTGCTGCTGGGTAACGGTCTTGACCGGGCCACCGCGCGTCGAGTTTTCAATGAAGTAACTGTCGTCCGGTTCGGGAATATGTCGATCCGGATCGAACACGTTCTGCTTCTGCGGCAAGAAGGCGACCGAGAAAAAATCGTCCTTGTCCGAACGACTGGCGTTGAAACCCACGATCAATTCATGTTGCTGCCCCAGGGCGTCGAACTTGCCGTCCAGGTAGGCGTCGAGGCCGTAATCGACCTGGTCGTAGTCGTACATGCTGCCCAACAGGTTGGTGGTCGAGGTGCCTGGCGCCACCGAACCCGATGCAAAGGCGTATTTGATGTCCTGGGTATTTTTCGTATAGACACCGGCGACCTTCACCGCCCAGTCGTCATTGAGCTGATGCTTGAGATCGCTGAACACCGTGGTGCGCTGGCTGCGCCAGGTGTTCCACGACGGATCCAGGCAAGTGGAACGGCTGAGTTTCAAATCGCTGCCGTCCCGGTAGCGAGGAAGCCCGCCCCAGCAAGGGCTTGCATCGACGTCTTCATAGGCAACGCCCACGCCGAGCGTCGTGTCGGGCGACAGATCGAAATCCAGGGCACCGTAATAAATCTGGTCCTTGCGCCGGGCATCGTCGTAGAAAAAATGCCGGCTCTGCTCGGCGATCACCGCCCTGCCCCGCACGGTACCGGAATCATTCAGCGGGCCACCGGTATCGACCTGCCCGCGGTAGTTGTCCCAGGTGCCGCCCGAGAGGCTGAGTTCGGTCTGGGCCGTGGCCTGGCCGCGTTTGCGCACGAAATTGACGCCACCGGAAGTACCGCCCGCGCCCTTCATCATCCCGGCGGCGCCGCGCAGGACTTCGACACGGTCGTAATAGGCCATGTCGCTGCTGAAACTGTCGGCCTGGACATAGCTGTTGCCCATGTCCAGCGGAACGCCGTCGTATTGATACTGGCCGGACATCCGGAACCCACGGGAATAGAAATACTTACCGCCCATGGTCGAGTCGTAGACGGTAATGCCGGGGGTCTTTTCCATCACTTGATCGATGGTGTTGAGGTTCTGGTCATCGAGCATCTTGCGGGTGATCACCGTCACCGACTGCGGCGTTTCGCGCAGGGAATGCTCGCCCTTGCCGATGGTCACCGCGCCCGTCGTGTAGGAGCCACTGTTCTCGGTGGTCGCCCCGAGCATCTGAGCCTCGATGCGGGTGGCTCCCAGTTCCATGACCGAACCGTTGGCGGGCAGCCGGCGCAGCACGTACGTGCCGTTGGCCTGGGGCTCAGCTTGCAGGCCACTACCGCCAAGAATGCGAGCGAAACCGTCACCCACGCCGAAAGAACCTCTCAGGCCGGGCGATTGCAAATCCTCCAGTTGCCGGGCATCAAACGACAGGGCGACACCGGCGGCGCTGGAGAAGCGGGTCAGCACATCCACCAGGCTGCCGGCGCCGATATCGTAGGCCTGCACCAAACGCTGCTGCGCCGAGGCACCTGGAACCGGGCTGGCATTCACGGCCGTGGCGCCGGCGGTGGTGACCGCCAGCAAGCCGATTTTCACTGCAAACACCAGACGGCCTGGCGCGCTTACCCAAGGCATATTTCCCCTCCCCAAAACAGTCGATAAAAACTCACTGAGGAAGAGCCGAACGAGGGGGGTGAAAAGTGCAGGGCCGGATTTTTTTATTACACAGCGTCACCGCCGATCGCCACCCGCGACCTGGACCCAGAATCGGCTGTAGCGGGTCACTTGCAACGAGAAACCACTTTCCAGCGCGGCCAAGGCAAGATCGGTGTTATCGACGGGAAACACACCGGAAACTTTCAAGTCGCCAATCGCCGGGTCCCAACGCAGCACACCGGGGCGGTAGCGCGACAGTTCATCCAGCAGCGCCGCCAGGGGACGATCAATGGCGATGATGCTGCCCTTCTGCCAGGCACCGACCGACACATCGTTGCCACGCAACGTGCCCAGCGACCGCTCATTGAAACCCAGGCGCTGGCCGGCTTCGACCCGCCTCCTTGCTCCAGTCGCCAGCAGGCTCACCTCGACCGCTTTCTCCAGCACCGCCACTTCGCCGCCTCGCGCCTGGCCACGGACGATAAACCGCGTGCCCAGCGCAAGCACCTCGACCGGCCCCGTGACCACCTTGAACGGACGCCGCAAGGGATCGACCGCCGTCGTCACGAGCACCTCACCCCGCAACAGCTCCAGGCGCCGCTGCTGTCCATCGAAACGAACATTGATCGAAGTATCGGTGTTGAGCAGGACCGTGCTGCCATCGGCCAGTTGGAACTCGCGACGCTCGCCCACGGCGGTGCGGTAATCGCAAAACAGGTTCTGGCTTGCCTGGCTGTGCCAGCCCAACCAACCCAGGCCGCCAGCGGACGTCAGCAGCAAGGCGCTGCGCAACACCTGGCGGCGGGATCGATGGTGGGTGTCGCTCAAGGTCGGCGCGGCCAGGGCGCCCGGTACGCTTGCCATCTGCTCGGCCACTGCCGCCATGCGTTGCCAGGCCTGGCTGTGCAACGGATCGGCAGCCAGCCAGGCGTGCCAGTCGGCCCGGTCCGCGTCGGTGCTGATGCCGGAATGCAGCCGGGCGTACCACTGCGCCGCTACACGAATGGCGTTCAACTCTTCCGGGGGCAGGTTCATGAAAGTTGCAGTTGAATCTGCATCAGGCAGCAATGCTCCATGGCCTTGGCCATGTGGTTGTTGACCGTGCGTACGCTAACCCCCAGGCGTTCGGCAATTTGCGGGTACGTCAGGCCGTCGAACTGCGACAGGATGAACGCCTGCCTGACCCGCGGCCCCAACCCCAGGAGCAAGCGGTCGATCTCCAGCAGGGCCTGGAGCATGATCGCCTGCTCTTCCAGCGAGGGGTGCTGCTCTTGCGGCATGGCCGCCAATACTTCGAGGTAGGATTGCTCCAGCGAGCGACGGCGAAACAGGTCGATCAACAGCCCTTTGGCGATCATCGACAGGTACGGTCGTGGCTCACGGATATCCAGCGCAGTGCGCGCCTTGATCACCCGCACAAACGTATCCTGGGCAAGGTCCGCGGCATCGAAGGTGTTGCCCAAACGCTTGCGCAGCCAGCCCTGGAGCCAACCGTGATGATCACTGTACAGAACGTCGACAGCACTGCGTAGGGACAGATCGTTGGCGGACATGGCAATGGAATAATTCGCGACTGATAATGACTCGCATTGTCATAGAGCCCATCACCGCTTGCAACCCAAACATACCCGGCCACTGCCCACTCGCTGGAATGACTCAGTTCAGGGAGTGACTTTTCACCGTGCTTTCCACCAGGTCCAGCATTTGTCCCAGCGCCCAGGGCTTGGCGATGAACGAAGCGTGGTGCTTGATTCCCGCGCTTTCCGGCGTTTCGAAGCCGGACATGATCAGCAGCGGTATCTGCGGCCAGCGGTCTCCGGTCAGGTTGGCCAGGTCCGCGCCGTCGATCTTGCCGGGCATGGTGATATCGGTGAGCAACAGGTCGACGTAATCGGCGCTCTCTTCGAGAAACGTCAACGCCGCGTCGGCGCTTTCCCGAGGCTCCACGACAAACCCTTCCTCCTCGAGGATTTCACAGAGGAACTCCAGGATGGTCGGATCATCTTCCACAACGAGAATCAAACGTGTAGTCGCCTGGCCGTTGCCATTTGGCATCGAATTCATGAAAGTGACTCTCCTTGACCTCATAAAACCTTCTTTGCGGCAACAACCGCCTTGAAGTTATGAGCAATCCCCCTGCGAGAAATTCATTCTGTGTGCCAACAGGCCGCCGAATGTCACGCCAGAGCCCCCCCGGCAACGCAGTGCAACGCTTTTTATCTGTATATCCATACAGATAAAACTTGCCCTGGCGCGCATCCATGACCATGCTACAACCCCATGAAACCTGCTCAGGAAAAGGGCGCTATGCAGCTGTACCTGTGTGAAAAACCGTCCCAGGCCAAGGACATCGCCGCCGTGCTCGGTGCCACGCGCCGTGGCGACGGTTGCTGGCTGGGCCCTGGCATCACGGTCACCTGGTGCATCGGCCACCTGCTGGAAACCGCCCCGCCCGACGCCTACGACGCGCGCTACAAGCGCTGGGTACTGGCCGACCTGCCCATCGTGCCGGCGCAATGGAAAATGACCGTCAAGCCGAAAACCGCCAGCCAGTACAAGGCGGTCAAGCGCCTGCTGGGGGAAGCGAAGGAATTGGTGATCGCCACCGACGCCGACCGCGAAGGCGAAATGATCGCCCGGGAACTGGTGGAACATTGCCGTTATCGCGGGCCGATCCGGCGGCTATGGCTCTCGGCCCTGGACGAAGCATCGATCCGCAAGGCCCTGGCCGCCCTCAAGCCAGGGGCCGAAACCTTCAACCTGTATCACTCGGCGCTTGGCCGTTCCCGGGCCGACTGGCTGATCGGCATGAACATGAGTCGCCTGTTCACCTTGCTGGGGCGCCAGTCCGGCTACCAGGGCGTGTTGCCGGTGGGCCGCGTGCAGACACCGACGCTGCGGCTGGTGGTGGACCGCGACCGCAGCATCGCCGACTTCGTGCCGGTCGCCTACTGGGCCATCGACGTGCAGCTCAGCCACGAAGGCACGGCGTTCACCGCCCAGTGGCGCGCCGATCCGGACGCCTGCGACGACCAGGAACGCTGCCTGAACCAGGCCCTGGCCCGGGACGCCGCCCAAGCCATGAGCAACGCCGCCACCGCCCGGACACTGAAGGTACGTACCGAACGTCTGCGCGAAGCGGCACCGTTGCCCTTCGACCTGGGCACGCTGCAGGAAGTCTGCTCGAAGAAACTCGGCCTCGGCGCCCAGGAAACCCTGGACATTGCCCAGTCGCTCTACGAGACCTACAAGCTCATCACCTACCCTCGCAGCGATTGCGGTTTCCTGCCCTTGAGCCAGCACAGTGAGGCACCGGCCATCCTGGCCGCCCTCGCCCAGGCCGACCCAAGCCTTGCACCGCTGCGCGAGCACCTGCAACCGCAACGCAAGTCCCGGGCCTGGAACGACGCCAAGGTCAGCGCCCACCACGGCATCATTCCCACCGCCGCCGCCAGGAACCTCGACAAACTCGCGGGCAAGCAGCGCGCGGTCTATACGCTGATTCGCGCGCGCTACCTGGCGCAGTTCCTGCCCAACCACGAATACGACCGGACCCAGGCCGACTTCGACTGTGCCGGCCAGGCGCTGCGTGCCGTGGGCAAGCAGATCGTCGAACCCGGCTGGAAACGCGCCCTGCCCGAAGCGCTGGCACCGGCAAAAGGCCGTGAAGCACCGGCGCCGCAGACCTTGCCGGCGCTGAGCGAAGGTCGCGATTGCGCCGTGGACGAGGTGAAACCCAAGGACCTGTGGACCCAACCGCCCAAGCCGTTCACCGAAGGCGACCTGATCAAGGCGATGAAGAACGTCGCCAAGCTGGTGGAAGACCCGCTGCTCAAGCAAAAGCTCAAGGACACCACCGGCATTGGCACCGAAGCGACCCGGGCCTCGATTATCCAGGGGCTGCTCGACCGCGGTTACCTGGTGAAAAACGGTAAGGCGCTGTCCGCCACCCCGGCGGCCTTCAGCCTGATCGACGCCGTGCCCCGGGCCATCGCCGACCCGGGCACCACGGCCATCTGGGAGCAAGCGCTGGACATGGTGCAAAGCGGCGAAATGAGCCTGGAAGAATTCGTGACCCGGCAAGCCGCCTGGATGAGCAAGCACGTCGCCCGCTGCCAGGGCATGAGCCTGACCATCAGCGGCCCGGCCAGCCCCGCCGGGCGTGGCGCCACGCCGTGGAAAAACAAACGCAAGCCAGCCAAGCGCAAGACCAGCGGTGCACCGCGCAAGGCGAGCAAGACCAAGGCGACCTGAGCAGCGGCTCACCGAAGACATGGAACCTGTGGCAGAAGATCTGTGGGAGCAAGGCTTTGTGGGAGCAAGGCTTGCCCGCGAAGCAGACGACTCGGTTCCAGATCGACCGTGTGTTCTTCATCGCGGGCAAGCCTTGCTCCCACAGATAAGTCCGCGCCTTCGCCGATTTTTCATACCCAAACCGTTTTGTCCGACAATATGTAGTGACCAAAAATAATCACTACAAAACCGTTGACGCCTCCGATTTGCCCTTGCATGATGCAGACGTCTCCCCGATCGGGAGTACAGGCAACTGTTTGAGCAAGCTCGTCTGACCGCCGAGCTGTTTTTTGGATAAGGGACTGCCCACAAGGCAGATTGAAGGTGCTGACCTGGCCTGACCGTCCGGTAACAAGGACGAGAAACGTCGGCGAAGATCCTCATGATGCGCGTGGTTCAACCCTCGAAAGTTGACACTGCCTGAAGATTCTTCGCTGTTTCTCTTCGTTGTAGCGCATTTGCGTAGCAGCCCTTCGATAACACTACACAACCGATGCACGACCCCGTCGAAGTTCGATGGAGGAACGCTGACGGCCTGGTTTCGGTGCTCGCCATGCAGGCACTGGGCAGGTACTTACCGAATAGCGAAGTTTTTGCGAACCACCAGACAGATCAACCAAATGGTCAAGGGGCTTACACATGAATCTGAATAATCAACCATCTATTGATGAACTGGCTCGCATATTCGCCGCACACAAGGACACGCTCGACAACCATATCCTGTGGATCAGCAAGACTGGCCAGGTGCATATGGACTGCCTCTCGCCCTACACCCGCGAAGACGAGTTCGAAAAGAACACGCAAGAGCTGGGCGCCCGGCTGAAGATGTACCGCCGTGGCCAGGGCTACGTTGGCAAGAAGGCTGCGGCAGACAAAGACTTCATCGGTCGCGTGTTGCAAACGCTGACCCAGGCCTGGCAGTCGATGCAGAGCACCTCTGAGGTCCGGGTCATCGACCGCCTCTGCTGATCACCACTCAACAAAAAGGCCCGCGCCTGGATCAGGAGCGGGCCTTTTTTTGTGAGGCCGGCTCTAGAACACCGACCAGCCGATCCGCTGACTCATCAACTCCAGCGCCGCCATGCCGGCCAGGGAGTTGCCGGCGACGTTGAGCTCAGGTGACCAGACGCACACCGTGAACCGCCCCGGCACCACGGCGACAATCCCGCCACCGACCCCGCTCTTGCCCGGCAGGCCGACGCGATAAGCGAAATTGCCGGCCTCATCGTACAAGCCGCTGGTGGCCATGATGGAGTTGACCTGCTGGGTTTGCCGGGCGGTGAGGATCTGTTCGCCGCTGTGCTTGCAGAACCCGTCGTTGGCCAGGAAGCAGAACGCCCGCGCCAGGTCGACACAGCTCATCCGCAGGGCGCAGTGGCTGAAATAACTGCGCAGTACCGCTTCCACATCGTTATGGAAATTGCCGAACGATTGCATCAGGTACGCCATCGCCGCGTTGCGGGCGCGGTGCTGGTATTCCGATTCGGCGACCTTGCCGTCCACCATCACCTGTGGATTACCCGACAGACGGCGCACGAAATCGCGCATCGACAACGCCGGAGCGGCGAAACGCGACTGGTTGATATCGCAGATCACCAACGCGCCGGCATTGATGAACGGGTTGCGCGGTCGACCACGTTCGAATTCCAGTTGCACCAGGGAATTGAACGGTTGGCCAGACGGCTCATGGCCCAAGCGCTCCCAGATCGCCTCGCCTGAATGCCCGATGGCCTGCACCAGGCTGAACACTTTGGAAATACTCTGCACCGAAAACGCTGTTTCGGCGTCGCCGGCGCAATACAACTCGCCGTCGTTGCCATACACGGCAATACCCAACTGGTTGGACGCTACGGTGCCCAGGGCCGGAATATAGTCGGCCACCTTGCCCTGACCAATCAGGGGGCGAACCGTATCGAGGATCTCGTTCAACAGTGCTTGCATATGCGCGGGGTCCAGTCATTCCCCGTTCGAGTGCGGGGATACAGACGCTAGACGCTGGTGGGCGGGAGCAGAGCACACTGATTATCAAACTTCAGGCACACACACCTGTGGCAAGGGGCTCTGTGGGGCAGACTTTGTGGGAGCAAGGCTTGCCCGCGATGAAGATCACACGGTCTATCTGGAACCGAGTCGCCTGCTTCGCGGGCAAGCCTTGCTCCCACAGGATGCAAGCGTTTTCATGGGCGCTGGTCGTCGAATCGAGCGGTCTATAGTGCAAAGGATCAATCGGCAGGAGTAGACGATGCGTCAGGTCATGCAAAAAGAACCCTGGTGGGCCTCGCCGCCCAAGCCCGGGCAGGATGAAAGCGAGCTGGAATGGGGCTGGCTGGTGATCTACAGCGAAGGCGAGCCGCGCTTCGAATTCATCAAGGAACGCCCATCGGACGAGCAGATCCGCCAGCGCAAGGGTTGTCGCGTCACCCTCGGGTCAGAATGAGTCGGCCCGTCACGGCTTGATGTCCGGCAATGCCACCGCTCGATTGGCCAGGTCCGCCTCCACCAGGTCTCCTTTAATTGCCTCGTCCAGGTAATACACCGGTGCCATCACCCCGCTGAGGGGATGCTTGAGCGACTTGGACCACGCCTCATCGAACGCAGCGCTCAGGCTTTTGCGGATCTGCGCCTCCATTTCCGGCCGCTCGCCCTCGTGGATGATCGCGCGAATGCCCGCCACGCCCACCGAGATCAACGCCCCGGCCGCCTTCCCGGCCACGGCCGCCGCCGCGCTGGTCGCCCCACGCGTGGCAAATTGCGCCTCGATTTTTTCGCTGGTGCGTTGCGCCACCGTTGCGATCACCGCCTCCGATGGCCCGGCCCCTGTGTCAGCGGCCTTGTTGACGTGATCGATCAGGGCCGCATAAGCCGGCAGTGTGTTCAGCGGCTCGGTGTGAACCATCTCGTACAACGAAGCATCACGCGCCGGCGGCGGCCCCAGGCGGACGGCAGGAATGCTGTGCAGGCGCCGGTTCATCAATTCGTTCGGGATGCGATGGCGCAGGGCAATGACCTGGACCTGCTGATTGAGCAGGCGTAGGTAATAGCCCGTCGCGTTGGCCCTGATCGCCTCGGGATCAATTTCCACCGCCACCGGTTCCAACACCTGCTCACGATATTGTTCTTGCAGGTAGACCGCCAGACGCCTGGCCGAGGAATCCGCCTCACCCTCGGCGCTGGCGGCGTACCAACTGACCTTCACCGCCAGCCACTCCTGGGTCCAATAGCTGCTGAACCAGGGAATGAATTCAGCCTCGGTGCGTTCATAGACCAACACACGCCAATGCTCCATCGAACCGCGGGCGTAGAGTCCGGCCTGTTCGATAGCGCTTTTCGATGCTGCGATGATCTGCTGGTCCACCTGTCGCCAAGTATCCTGGGCTATCACTACCTTGGCGACCGGTTGGCCGCGCTGTGACGTGGCGCACCCCGCCAGAACGAGCATAACGGCCAACATCAGCGAACGCAGCACAGTCGCGCCACCCCGGATTCAGGTCATCCACGGGGTTGAGTATAGGTCGCGAGAAACAGGGATCCCGGCCTAAACCAAAAACCAATGTGGGAGCGAGCTTGCTCGCGATTGCGGTGGGTCAGCAGCATTGATATCAACTGCTCCACCGCTATCGCGAGCAAGCTTTGCTCCCACAGGAACGCCCACTGGATCTGATCCAACAGGTCTTTGGCAGGGCCTTCAGCCCAGCGCCGTGTCGAGGAACATCATCACCGCAAACCCCATCATCAAGCCCAGGGTGGCCGGGGTTTCATGGCCGTTACGATGGGTCTCGGGAATCACCTCGTGGGACACCACGAAGATCATCGCCCCCGCCGCCAGCCCCAGGCTGATGGGGTACGCGATGGCGACGCCCGACGACATGCCCAGGCCGATCACCGCGCCCAGTGGTTCCATCAACCCCGAACCGACCGCGATGAGCGCGGCGCGCAAGGTGCTGATACCGGTGACGCGCAGTGCCATGGCAATGGCCAGGCCTTCGGGGATGTCCTGGATGGCGATGGCAGTGGTCAGGGGCAGGCCGACCTTGAAGTCGCCGTCGGCAAAACTGACGCCGATGGCCATGCCCTCCGGCAAGTTGTGCAAGGTGATGGCAAGCACGAACAGCCAGACGCGATTGATGCGCTCGACCTGGGGCCCACGTCGGCCGCTGAGTTCGTGCTCGTGCGGCACGAAACGGTCCAGGCCGATCATGAGAACAACGCCCAAGCCCAGGCCGACCACGACGACAAATGCGGCGAGCAACTGGTTGCCACAGATGACTTGTGCCGCCTCGATGCCTGGCAGGATCAACGAGAACGAACTGGCGGCGAGCATCATGCCGGCGGCAAAACCGAGCATGATGTCCTGGGTACGCGAGGAGATATCCCGCAGTACCACAGCCATCAACGCCCCCAGGGCGGTAGCGGCAAAGCCCGAGGTACCGCCCAGCACCGCGTAGCCCAGGTTCTGACGGTCGGCGCCGACCAGGGCGTTGTAGCCGCTGTAAAGCAGCAATGCAGTCACCAACGCCAGCCCGAGCCAGAACGTCACCCCCAGCAACAGGTTGTCTTGCACCGGGTTCAGCCAGGTGCGCCAAGGGGATCGAATCCGGGAGGTGGGCTGGTCCATCGAAGGTCCTTACGGGTCTTGACCAAAACATGGCTGATCGTGCGCCAAAACGGTGGCAACGATCAAACGTAATATCCAGGCAAGGAAGCGCTGCCCTCGCCGTTTTTTTATAGTCGAAGGAAGTAGCAGGATGATTTATCTTTTATTCAATAAACGAGACCAAGGGTGATTGACTCAGCGATTAACCAATATCTTTTAACGAATAAAGCGGAAAAGCTGTAAAAGCCGGCTGTAGTTTAAACCCGGCAAACTCCACTATATAAACCCATTGGGGCCCCATGCCATGGGCACGGGGCTAGCCATGTCAGCGGGCATTATGAATCGTCGCCACGGCTGTTTTCACCGCCTTTTCTACCCGCGTTGGAGGCTTTTTCCCGATCGTTGGCAAAGTTGCCGCCCGAGGCCTGGCCACCTTTGCGGCCGGCTTCCGACGCCCGTTCAGGGTCGTTGGCAAAATTACCGCCCGAGGCTTGCCCGCCTTTGCGGCCGGCTTCTGCGGCACGCCCAGGGTCGTTGGCAAAATTACCACCCGATGCCTGCCCTCCCTTGCGCCCGGCCTCGGATGCACGCTCAGGATTATTGGCGAAGTTGCCACCTGATGCATGGCCGCCCTTTTTCCCGGCTGCCGATGCCTTTTCACGATCGTTAGCGAAATTGCCAGGATTGTTATTTCCTGTGTTAGCCATTTCATTCACCTCGTTTAGTTGATATCAACGAGCCTTGCTGGCTCGTCTTATTCGGAAAACATGACGCCGCCAAGGTTTTAAGAGAAATCTGCAAACGGCGACGAGTGGTCAATGCCGATATTTCCCCTGCTGCCTCGGCCTCTATTGCAACAGGCAGTGATTGATTAGCCGCCCTGAACACCGAAACTTCATCCAGCAAAATCCTGTGGGAGCGAGCTTGCTCGCGATGGCGGTGTGTCAGTCAATATCAATACAGGCTGATCCGACGCTATCGCGAGCAAGCTCGCTCCCACAGGGGGCCAGGTCGCGCCAGCACCCCGTTGCAGCGGTCTCGAAAGCGCGTCAGGAAGAGCCCACCATCAACTGCACCTCAAGGTTGGCCGTCGCCACACCGTGGTTTGCCACATACACATCGGCGGTCCAGCCCTTGGTCTGGTTGTGATAGGACTGAGTGCCCAAGGCCGTGCCGCTGTCCCACTCCAGGATGTCGCCAATATCGATGTCATTGGCCGAACGCAGCGCCAGCACGGTATGGCCGTGCTCCTTCCCCACGTACACACCCACCAATCCGCGCTGTCTGTTGATGGCCCGTACTTCACCGATGGTCTGCTTCATAAGCCTCCTCTGCGACAGGTTCAGAGCGACCGAAACAACCCGATCGCTCTTTCACACATAAGTGTGGAGGCCCCTCCTGCAAGGAAAGTTTGCACAACAGCGCCGCTGAGCGACGAAAGGCGTGACGCAGGCCTCGTGCTCGACAGTGCTACCCTCAACGAATCCAGGCCCACGGAGAACCCCCCATGCCGGACGATTTCCATCGCGAACCGCTCGATCAGTTGCAGGCGTACCTGGCCGGACGCCGTTTCCTGGTGCTCACCGGTGCCGGCATCAGCACCCCTTCGGGCATCCCCGACTACCGCGACAGCGACGGTGTGCGCCGGGGTCGACAGCCGATGATGTACCAGGAGTTCCTCGCCCAGGCCGAGGCACGACGGCGCTACTGGGCGCGGGCGATGCTGGGCTGGCCCCGCGTGCGGCAGGCCAAGCCGAACGCGGCTCACGAGGCCTTGGCCGAGTTGCAGGCACGGCAACGCATCACCGGCCTGATTACCCAGAATGTCGACACGCTGCATGACCAGGCCGGCAGCCAGGACGTCATCGAACTGCACGGCAGCCTGCATCGCGTGCTGTGCCTGGATTGTGGCCAGCGTAGCCAACGACAGCAGATTCAACAGTTGATGGAAACCGAAAACCCTTACCTGGCCGGCGTCGATGCGGTGCAGGCGCCCGATGGCGACACCCTGCTCGACCCGGCTTTCGAGGCGCGCTTCCAAGTGCCCCGCTGCCCTCATTGCGGCGGCGAGCGGTTGAAACCCGACGTGGTGTTTTTCGGCGAAAACGTCGCCCCCCTCACCGCGACCCGCGCCGTGCAAGCCGTCGAGCAAGCGGACGGCCTGCTGGTGGTGGGCTCGTCGCTGATGGCGTATTCGGCGTTTCGCCTGTGCCGGGCCATCAAGGACCAGGGCAAGCCGCTGCTGGCAATCAACCGGGGCAAGACCCGGGCCGATGAGCTGCTGGACCTGAAGCTGGAAGAGCCGTGCGAGCAACTGTTGCCACTGTTGATCTGACACCACGCCATACCCCTGTGGGAGCGGGCTTGCTCGCGAATGCGGTGTGTCAGTCGATATCTGCGTAGCTGACACACCGCATTCGCGAGCAAGCCCGCTCCCACAGGGGATTGTGGTTACTTCGGTATCAACTGCGCCCCCAAATCCTGATCCCTGAGCGTATCGAACAACGCCTGCGCCGCCGCCGACAGTTCATGCCCCGGCTTGGTCAGCACCCCGATGGCCCGTTCGATCACCGGATCGCTCAAGGTGATGCAGCGGGCACCCAGTTCATGCATCTGCCCGACGCACAGCGCCGGCACGGCACTCACCCCCAGCCCGCTGGCGACCATCCGCCCGACGGTCGCCAACTGGTGGCTCTCGAACTCCACAGGCAGTTTCATGCCCCGGGCCAGCAGATGTTCTTCCAGCATCACCCGTACGGTGGAGGGTCGTTGCAACGTGATGAAGGGCTGTTCCAGCAAGGTTTCCCACTGGATCTCGTCGCGCAGGGCAAGCGGTGAGTCCAGCGGCACCACCGCGACGAAGCGATCGAGATACAAAGGTATGAACGCCAATGACGAACCCTGCATCGGCTCGAACGCCACGCCCAATTCGACATGACGATCACGCACCATTTCCAGCACCTGTTCGTTGATCACGTCGTTGACCGTGACGTTGACATTCGGGTAGCGGGCGCGGAAGGTCTTGAGGATCGGCGGCAACAAGTTGCCGGCAAATGACGGCATCGCCGCCAACGTCACGCGACCGCGCTGCAAGGTGAAGCGCTGGCGCATTTCGTCCTCGGCGTTGTCCCAGTCGGCAATCAGCCGTCGGGCCAGTGGCAGCAAGGATTCACCTTCGGGCGTCAGCGCCACGTTACGGGTATTGCGGCTGAACAAGCGACCGCCGAGGCCTTCTTCCAGGGCCTTGATGGTCAGGCTCAGGGCCGACTGGGACAGATGCAGCCGCTCGCAGGCCACGGCAAAGCTCAGGCTCTGGGCCACGGCGAGAAAGGCGCGGATTTGCTTGAGGGTCATGGGCGTCCTGTGTCCGGTTGCGTAGGAGCTGCCGAAGGCTCGGGCCGAGTTCGGACGATCTTTTGATCTTTCGCTTGGGATTCAAGCGTCTCTGGCAAGATCGCAGCCTCGTTGCACTCGACAGCTCCTACAGTGGGAGGCAATTATTGAGTTTTATCAATCAATCCAACCTAAAAATCAACTTAACAAATATATGACTTGGCGCAACACTGCATCCCATTGCGACCCCATCAAGAATAAAAGAGGTGTCTATGGCAGGTTTCGACAAACGCGTGAGCTCCTATGAAGAAGCGCTGGAAGGCTTGAAGGACGGCATGACCGTCATTGCCGGCGGCTTCGGCTTGTGCGGTATCCCGGAAAACCTGATCGCCGAGATCAAGCGCAAGGGCATCCGCGACCTCACCGTGGTGTCCAACAACTGCGGCGTCGACGGTTTCGGCCTCGGCGTGCTGCTGGAAGACCGGCAGATCCGCAAGGTGGTCGCCTCCTACGTGGGCGAAAACGCCCTGTTCGAGAAGCAGCTGCTCAGCGGCGAAATCGAAGTCGTACTCACCCCCCAAGGCACCCTCGCCGAAAAAATGCGCGCCGGTGGCGCAGGCATCCCGGCGTTCTTCACCGCCACCGGCGTCGGCACCCCGGTGGCCGAAGGCAAGGAAGTGCGTGAATTCCATGGCCGCCAGTACCTGATGGAAGAATCCATCACCGGCGACTTCGCCATCGTCAAAGGCTGGAAGGCCGACCATTTCGGCAACGTGATCTATCGCCACACCGCCCAGAACTTCAACCCGCTGGCCGCCACGGCGGGCAAGATCACGGTGGTGGAAGTCGAAGAAATCGTCGAACCCGGCGAGCTGGACCCGACGCAGATCCACACCCCTGGCATCTACGTCGACCGGGTCATTTGCGGCGCGTTCGAAAAACGCATCGAACAGCGCACCGTGCGTAAGTGATCCCCTGCCCCCGGCCCGAATGAAGGAATAACAACATGGCACTTTCCCGCGAACAAATGGCTCAACGCGTCGCCCGCGAAATGCAGGACGGCTACTACGTGAACCTGGGCATCGGCATTCCGACCCTGGTCGCCAACTACATTCCCGAAGGCATGGAAGTCATGCTGCAATCGGAAAACGGCCTGCTCGGCATGGGCGCGTTTCCCACCGAAGCCGAAGTCGATGCCGACATGATCAACGCCGGCAAACAGACGGTCACCGCGCGCATCGGCGCGTCGATCTTCTCGTCGGCCGAATCGTTTGCCATGATCCGTGGCGGCCACATCGACCTGACCGTGCTGGGCGCGTTCGAGGTGGACGTTGAAGGCAACATCGCCTCGTGGATGATCCCCGGCAAACTGGTCAAGGGCATGGGCGGCGCGATGGACCTGGTGGCCGGTGCCGAGAACATCATCGTCACCATGACCCATGCGTCCAAGGACGGCGAATCGAAACTGCTGCCCCGTTGCAGCCTGCCGCTGACCGGCGCCGGTTGCATCAAGCGGGTGCTGACCGACCTCGCCTACCTGGAAATCCAGGATGGCGCCTTCATCCTGAAAGAACGTGCCCCAGGCGTCAGCGTCGAGGAAATCGTCGCCAAGACCGCCGGCAAATTGATCGTGCCGGACCACGTGCCGGAAATGCAGTTCGCTGCCCAGTGAGGAGAGATTCGATGCAAGAAGTCGTGATTGTCGCCGCTACCCGTACCGCCATTGGCAGTTTCCAGGGTTCGCTGGCTGCCATTCCCGCGCCGGAACTCGGTGCCGCGGTGATTCGTCGCCTGCTGGAACAGACCGGTTTGTCGGGCGAACAGGTCGATGAAGTGATTCTTGGCCAGGTGCTGACCGCAGGATCCGGGCAAAACCCGGCTCGCCAGGCGGCGATTCTGGCCGGCCTGCCTCATGCGGTGCCGGCGCTGACCCTGAACAAGGTCTGCGGCTCGGGGCTCAAGGCATTGCACCTGGGCGCCCAGGCGATCCGCTGTGGCGACGCCGACGTCATCATCGCCGGCGGCATGGAGAACATGAGCCTGGCCCCGTACGTGTTGCCGGCCGCCCGCACCGGCCTGCGCATGGGCCACGCGAAGATGATCGACAGCATGATCACCGACGGCCTGTGGGACGCCTTCAACGATTACCACATGGGCATCACCGCCGAGAACCTGGTGGACAAGTACGGCATCAGCCGCGAGGAGCAGGACGCTTTCGCTGCCGCGTCCCAACAGAAGGCCGTCGCCGCCATCGAGGGCGGTCGGTTCGCCGATGAGATCACGCCGATCCTGATTCCCCAGCGCAAAGGCGATCCGGTGGCGTTCGCCACCGACGAGCAGCCGCGCGCCGGTACCACCGCCGAATCCCTGGGCAAGCTCAAGCCTGCCTTCAAGAAGGACGGCAGCGTCACCGCGGGCAATGCGTCCTCGCTCAACGATGGCGCCGCCGCCGTGATCCTGATGAGCGCGGAAAAAGCCAAGGCCCTGGGCCTGCCCGTGCTGGCGAAAATCAGTGCCTACGCCAATGCCGGCGTCGACCCGGCCATCATGGGCATTGGCCCGGTCTCGGCCACCCGCCGCTGCCTGGACAAGGCCGGCTGGTCGCTGGATCAACTGGACCTGGTCGAAGCCAACGAAGCCTTCGCCGCCCAATCGCTGGCCGTGGCCCGGGAATTGAAATGGGACATGGACAAGGTCAACGTCAACGGCGGCGCCATCGCCCTGGGCCACCCTATCGGCGCATCGGGGTGCCGAGTCCTGGTGTCGCTGCTGCATGAAATGATCAAGCGCGACGCCAAGAAAGGCCTCGCGACACTGTGCATCGGCGGCGGCCAAGGCGTGGCCCTGGCGCTGGAACGGGCATAACCGACACAAGTTCAACGGTGGTTGCGCGGACCCACGAATATCCGCGCAGCCACTGGCACCACCACCGGCGCAACCTCGGTTGCGCCGGTTTTTTTTGCCTGCTGGTTTTGAGCACGCCCTACCGGCCCCTTCGCGAGCAGGCTCGCTCCCACAGGAGGGCCTGGGTGTTCACAGATCCGCTGCCCGCCACAGATCCATTGTGGGAGCGAGCCTGCTCGCGATGGCGGTGGGTCAGTTTGCAGTGATGCTGAATGTGCAGGCCCCTTCGCGAGCAGGCTCGCTCCCACAGGAGGGCCTGGGTGTTCACAGATCCGCTGCCCGCCACAGATCCATTGTGGGAGCGGGCTTGCTCGCGATGGCGGTGGGTCAGCTTGCAGTGATGTTGGATGTGCAGGCCCCTTCGCGAGCAGGCTCGCTCCCACAGGAGGGCCTGGGTGTTCACAGATCCGCTGCCGCCACAGATCCACTGTGGGAGCGAGCCTGCTCGCGATGGCGGTGGGTCAGTTTGCAGTGATGCTGAATGTGCAGGCCCCTTCGCGAGCAGGCTCGCTCCCACAGGAGGGCCTGGGTGTTCACAGATCCGCTGCCGCCACAGATCCACTGTGGGAGCGAGCTTGCTCGCGATGGCGGTGGGTCAGGCGACGATGAGCCGTCAGGAACCTGCGCCAAACCGGTCACGGCTGTTGGTCAGGTGCAGCCACATGGCGGCGCGGGCGGCGTCCGGATCCTGGCGTTTGATGGCGTTGAAGATCGCCTCATGCTCGAGGTTGGCCAGTTGTGCCAGCTTGCCCAGGTCGGCCTGGCCGCGTTCAGCCACGTTCACTCGGGTCCTGGGGATCATCGCACTGCCCAGGTGCTGCATGATTTCGACAAAACAGGCATTGTCCGTGGCCTCGGCGATGAGCAGATGGAAGCGCCGGTCGGCCTCGACACAGCTGTCGTTGTTGCTGGACAAACGCTGATAGTCATCCAGCGCCTGGCGCATCTGCTGCAACTGGTGTTCGCTGCGACGCTGGGCCGCCAAGGCCACCGCCTGGGTTTCCAGGCCCAGGCGCAACTCCAGGATTGCCCGCACACCCGCCGCAGTGTCGACATTGAGCCGCAACCCCGGCTCGCCGGTTTGCGCCAGCACAAAGGTGCCGATGCCGTGGCGGGTCTCCACCAGCCCCGAAGCCTGCAACTTGGAAATCGCCTCGCGTACCACCGTCCGGCTGACGCCATGCTCGCGAACGATGGCACCTTCCGATGGCAGTTTTTCCCCGGGTTTCAACTGCCCCAACAAGATGCTCTGGCTCAGCTTCGCCACCAGGTCATGGGCCAGGTTGTGGGTACGCTTGCGCAGGGGTGCTTCGGTGTCTTGCGGCATCGCCAGGGTTCCTCGAAAACAGGCTGATCGATCCTACCACCGGCAGGCTTGAGAGTGAGCATTACAGAACGCCAAACTTGTATGACAACACACTATATCTGGCGATTAACTTCGAAAATCAACGCCAAAAAAACCTCGACCCCTACCGCACCGCACCCCCTGCGCACAATCAAAAACCTCAACATCACCTAATAAATACGGCACCAACAAGTCCAACCGCCCATCCAGTCGCGCTAAAAAATGTCTTGTCACTCAAAAAAATCAAGTTGTATGATGTCTATCAACATCGGCACCTGCACGATGCCCCGCATAAAAATAACGAGTGGGAGAAAAACCAGTGAACACATCCAGCCTCAAGGCGAATGCCGGAGCGGATCCGGTGCTGCTGTCGGCCATTGCCAAGGTCAAGCGCCACATCCTGCCGCTGTTCGTCATCATGTTTATCGTCAATTACATCGACCGTGTGAACATCGGCTTCGTGCGTGCCCATATGGAGCACGACCTGGGCATCGGTGCCGCGGCCTATGGCTTTGGTGCCGGCCTGTTCTTCATCGGCTATGCGCTGTTCGAAGTCCCGTCCAACATCCTCTTGCAACGAATCGGCGCGCGCATCTGGCTGACCCGCATCATGCTCACCTGGGGCCTGGTGGCCGCCTGCATGGCCTTCATCCAGAACGAAACCCACTTCTACATCCTGCGCTTCCTGCTGGGCGTGGCCGAAGCCGGTTTCTTCCCTGGGGTGATCTACTACTTCACCCGCTGGCTGCCGGGTGTCGAACGCGGCAAAGCCATCGCCATCTTCCTCAGCGGTTCGGCCATCGCGTCGCTGATCTCCGGCCCGCTGTCGGGGTTGCTGCTGCAAATCAACGGCCTGGGCATGCACGGCTGGCAGTGGATGTACTTCATCGAAGGGATGTTTTCCGTCTGCCTGTGCGTCTTCGTCTGGTTCTGGCTGGACTCCAAGCCCCACGACGCCAAATGGTTGAGCCGCGAAGAACAAGATGTGCTGGTCCAGACCATCGACGATGAACAGCGCGCACGGGAAGCTGCTTCGCCGATCAAACTGTCCATCGGCCAGCTGCTCAAGGACCGCCAGATCCTCCTGTTTTGCCTGATCTACTTCTTCATCCAATTGACGATCTATGCCGCCACGTTCTGGCTGCCGAGCATCATCAAGAAAATGGGCGAACTGAGCGACATCCAGGTCGGGCTGTTCAACTCGATCCCGTGGTTGCTGTCGATCGTCGGCATGTACGCCTTCGCCTCGTTGTCGGCCAAGTGGAAATTCCAGCAGGCCTGGGTCGCCACGGCCCTGTTGATCGCGGCAGCCGGGATGTTCATGTCCACCACCGGCGGACCGATCTTCGCCTTCGTCGCCATTTGTTTCGCGGCCCTGGGTTTCAAGTCGGCGTCGTCGCTGTTCTGGCCAATTCCCCAGGCTTACCTGGACGCCCGGATCGCCGCCGGGGTGATTGCCCTGGTCAACTCGGTGGGCAACCTCGGTGGGTTCGTTGCCCCGACCACGTTCGGCCTGCTGGAACAGCACACCGGCTCGATCCAGGGCGGCCTCTATGGCCTGGCGGCCACCTCGATCATTGCCGCGATCATCGTGTTTGCCGCACGCAACACGCCCAAGCCCAAAGCCGTGACAACTCCAGCCGACCCGGCCGCCAGCCACGTCTGATCATTCGATTGTTCAAGGATAAGTACAGATGAGCACCCCAGAAACCAGCAAAGCCCCGATCATCACCAGCATGCAGATCGTGCCCGTGGCCGGCCATGACGGCATGTTGCTGAACCTCAGCGGCGCCCATGGCCCGTTCTTCACCCGCAACATCGTCATCCTCAAGGACAACGCCGGCCACACCGGCGTGGGCGAGGTACCCGGTGGCGAGCGCATTCGCCAGACCCTCGAAGATGCCCGCTCGCTGGTGGTCGGCAGCCCCATCGGCACGTACCAGAAGATCCTCAACACGGTGCGCCACGCCTTTGCCGACCGCGATGCCGGCGGCCGTGGCCTGCAGACTTTCGACCTGCGCATCACCATCCACGCGGTGACCGGCCTGGAAGCGGCACTGCTGGACCTGCTCGGCCAACACCTGGACGTACCGGTCGCGGCGCTGCTTGGCGAAGGCCAGCAACGCGATGAAGTGAAGATGCTCGGCTATCTGTTTTACGTCGGCGATCGCCAGCAGACCGACCTGCCCTACCGCAGCGAACCGGACGCCGACAACGACTGGTTTCGCGTGCGCCACGAAAAAGCCCTGGACGCCGACGCCGTGGTCCGCCTGGCCGAGGCCGCCCACGCCCGCTATGGCTTCCAGGACTTCAAGCTCAAGGGCGGCGTGCTGCAAGGCGACGCAGAGATCGAAGCGGTCACGGCGCTGGCCGAGCGCTTTCCCCAGGCACGCATCACCCTGGACCCGAACGGCGCCTGGTCACTCAAGGAAGCGGTGCGTTTGTGTCGCGACCAGCACAAGGTGCTGGCCTACGCCGAAGACCCTTGCGGTGCCGAGAATGGCTATTCGGGCCGCGAGGTCATGGCCGAGTTCCGCCGCGCCACGGGCCTGAAGACCGCCACCAACATGATCGCCACCGACTGGCGCGAGATGGGCCACGCCATCACCTTGCAGTCCGTGGACATTCCCCTGGCCGATCCGCACTTCTGGACCATGCAGGGCTCGGTACGGGTGGCGCAGATGTGTAATGAATGGGGCCTGACCTGGGGTTCGCACTCCAACAACCACTTCGACATTTCCCTGGCGATGTTCACCCACGTGGCCGCCGCCGCACCGGGCGACATCACGGCCATCGACACCCATTGGATCTGGCAGGACGGCCAGCGGCTGACCAAGGCGCCGTTGCAGATCCAGGGCGGCTGCGTGCAGGTGCCGAAAAAACCGGGGCTGGGGATTGAGCTGGACATCGACCAACTGGCCAAGGCCCATGAGTTGTACAAGGGCATGGGCCTTGGCGCGCGGGACGATGCGGTGGCGATGCAGTTCCTGATTCCGGGTTGGACGTTCAACAACAAGCGGCCGTGCCTGGTTCGCTGAGTCGATCAGAAGTGACCTGCGAATGATCGTTCCTCACGCTCTGCGTGGGAATGCAGCCAGGGACGCTCCGCGTTCCAATAGCGTGACGCAGAGCGTCACAGGAGGCATTCCCACGCGGAGCGTGGGAACGATCAGACATCCAGGCTTAGCCTTCTAACCCTCCGGCCGCAGGATCAATACCGCCAACGGCGGCAAGTTGAGTTCCAGCGACAGCGCCTGGCCATGGCTCGGTACTTCTTCGGTGGAGGCCCCGCCGCCATTGCCATAGTTGGAACCGGCGTAGGTGTCGGCATCGCTGTTGAGCAATTCGACCCAGCGCCCGCCGAACGGCACGCCGACCCGGTAGGCCTCGCGTGGCACCGGTGTGAAGTTGGCGACCACCAGCACCGGCCGGCCCTCCTTGCTCCAGCGCAGCCAGGCGTAGACGCTGTTGAGCGCATCGTCACCAATCAACCACTGGAACCCCTGGGGCGCATCATCCTGGTCATGCAGCGCCGGTTCTTCGCGATACAGCCGGTTCAGATCGCTCACCAGTTTCTGCACGCCACGGTGCTCAGGGTATTGCAGCAGGTACCAGTCCAATTGCTGGTCGTGGTTCCACTCGCGCCATTGGCCGAACTCACAGCCCATGAACAACAGCTTCTTGCCGGGATGGCCCCACATGAAGCTGAGGTAGGCCCTCAGGTTGGCGAATTTCTGCCAACGGTCACCGGGCATCTTGTCGATCAGCGAGCGTTTGCCATGAACCACTTCGTCATGGGAAATCGGCAGGACGAAGCGCTCGGACCAGGCATACACCAGGCCAAAACTCAGTTCGTTGTGGTGATGGGCGCGGTACACCGGGTCTTGCTGGATGTAGTGCAGCGAATCGTGCATCCAGCCCATGTTCCACTTGTAGGCAAAACCCAGGCCGCCCTGCTGGGTGCTCTGGCTGACGCCTGGCCACGCCGTGGATTCTTCGGCGATGACCAGCGCACCGGGGGTTTCCAGCGCCACCACATCGTTGAGGTGCCGCAGGAAATCGATGGCTTCGAGGTTTTCCCGTCCGCCGTGGCGGTTGGGCACCCACTCACCGGCCTTGCGCGAATAGTCGCGGTACAACATCGAGGCCACGGCATCCACCCGCAGGCCATCGACGTGGAAATGCTTGAGCCAGTGCAGCGCCGACGCCAGCATGAAGCCGTGCACTTCGGTGCGGCCCAGGTTGTAGATCAGCGTGTCCCAATCCTGGTGAAAGCCTTCCAGCGGGTTGCCGTATTCGTACAGCGCGGTGCCGTCGAACTGGGCCAGGCCGTGGGTGTCGGTGGGAAAATGCGCCGGTACCCAGTCGAGGATGACGCCGATATTGGCCTGGTGACAGGCGTTGACGAACGCCGCGAAATCGTCTGGCGAGCCGAAGCGTGCCGTCGGCGCGAATTGCGACAGCGGCTGATAGCCCCAGGAACCGCCGAACGGGTGCTCCATGATCGGCATCAGCTCGATGTGGGTGAAGCCCAGGTCCTTGACATACGGAATCAGCCGCTCGGCCATTTCATGCCAGTTGTATTGCCGGGCCACCTCCCCCGCCTCGTCGATTTCGCACTGCCAGGAGCCGGCGTGCAATTCGTAGATCGACAGCGGCGCACCCGGGAGCTGGCGCTCGCGACGGTGCTGCATCCACTCGTCGTCCTGCCATTCGATCTTCAGGGGTGAGGCGACTCTCGACGCCGTGTCTGGCGGCATCTGCGTGGCCAGGGCCACTGGGTCGGCCTTGAGCGGCAGGATGCCGTGGGCACCGAGGATTTCATACTTGTAACCTTCACCGGCACCCAGCCTGGGGACGAATATCTCCCACACGCCGGACGGATAACGGATGCGCATCGGATGCCGACGCCCGTCCCAGACGTTGAAATCCCCGACCACCGAAACGCGCCGGGCATTCGGCGCCCAGACCGCGAACCGCACGCCGTCGATGCCATCGACGGTGGTCAGTTGCGCACCGAGGCAGGAACTGAGATCGCGGTGATTGCCCTCGCCAAACAGGTAAAGGTCCATCTCCCCCAGCAACGGACCGAAGCTGTAGGGGTCTTCGGCAACCTGCTCGCCGCCGGCCCAACGGGTGCGCAGCAAGTACGCCTGGGCACGGTCGAAATGGCCGACGAACAGCCCCGGGGTTGCGGTGGGTTGCAGTTCCCCCAGCTCTTCGCCGCCATCGCGGGCCAGCACATGCACGCTCAGGGCTCCGGGCAGATACGCGCGAATGAACTGGCCGCCGGCGTCGTCGCCATGAGGCCCGAGGATGGAAAACGGGTCGTGGTGTTCGGCGCGCACCAGCGCGTCGATGTCATGGGGCGCCGGCAGCAACGACTCTTTGGCCTGCCCCTGTGGTTCTTTGTTCGAGACACTCATGATTCTCTCCACTAAATCGGTCCGGCTACGTCGGAAAAGGGTTGCAGCCCACTCAATAACCCGACCAGACCGTGCAACGGCACGGGCAGCCAGGTGGGGCGATTCTCGGCTTCATAGGCCACTTCATAGGCCGCCTTCTCCAGGCCGAACAACGCCAGCGCGGCGTCTTCGCCTTCAGCATCCTTCCACTCATGGGCAAGACTAGCTGCCGCCAGCCGATATGCCTCGACAAATGCCTGGCGAGCCTCTTTCAGATAACGATCGGCGACCCGTTGCCGCGCCGCATCGGCATCGGCCGTGCTGTCGACGGTGTGCAAGTGAATCGCCATGGCTGCCGCATAATCGAAGGAACGCAGCACGCCACTGACGTCCTTATAGGGGCTGTGCTTGCCCCGTCGTTCATGCAATGGTCGCGCCGGCTCACCTTCGAAGTCGATCAGGTAGGCGTCGCCCTTGATCACCAGCACCTGCCCCAGGTGCAGGTCGCCATGGACGCGAATGCGCAAGCCTCCTTCAGCCTTGCCGGCCAGTGCCTGGACATGGGCCAGGACGGTTTTCTTGTGCTCCAGCAAGCGTGCGACCATGGCCTGGTCCGCGGGGTTCAATTGGCCCTGGTTCTGCTTGAGCAGGCGCAAGGCGTTTTCCACTTGGGCGACCACGTCCTTGCCGATGGCCTGGGCTTGCTTGGCGTTGGTGGCCTGCGGCGCGAAGTCCGGATCGTCGGTAGCCTGGGCCAATACCTGGTGCATTTCCCCCAGGCGCTGGCCGAGCATGCCGGCGAAATCCTTCAGTTCGCCCAGGGCGTTGTAATGCTGCTCCTGTTCGGAGACTGCGTCCGCCAGCTCATCGCGCAGGGCGCGTTCGAGGTTGTTCTGGGTCCATTCCCAGGCATCGCCCTGATTGCTCAAATAGCCCTGGGCGATCATCAGCAGCGCATCTTCACCCTGGGCGTCGCGGCGAACCACCGAACCCAACAGCGGTGAAATATTGCTGAAACCGGCAGCGGTCAGGTAGGCGCTCATTTCCAGTTCCGGGTGGACACCCGAGGCGACCTTGCGAATCAACTTGAGCACCAGGCTGCTGCCCACCACCACCGAACTGTTGGACTGTTCGGCGGACAGGTAACGCACCTCTGGTTCGTCTCCCAGGTTCAGCGCGGCCAGGCCTTCGGTGGGTTCGAAGCGCAACTCACCTTCGGCGAACGGCAGCACCGTGGCGGCCTGCATGCTGTGCAGCACGGCGCGCACGAAGCTTTCCAGGCTGAATGCATCGGTGATCAGGCCCACCTGACGCACCCGACGTACCCGCGACAACGCCAGTTGCTGCGGTAACGCCGCACCCACCTGGTCTTCGGCGAGCAAGCCGAACGGCAGTTGATAACGCAGGGTCTGGCCGCCACTGGTGACATCGATTTCACTGAGCAGCACCGGGTGCTGCGGGTCACCAAAGCGCACGCCGTAGACAATCTCGACCTTCTCGATCGCACTGTCCTTGCCGGCGAACCAGCGCCGGTTCTGCAACCAGCTCGGCAGGATGGTTTGCTCCAGCGTGGTGCGCGATGGCGCTTCGAGCAATTCTTCCAGGCGTTTTTTCAGCACCAGGGTGGTGAAGTCCGGCAAGCTCTGGGCCGGTTCCACGTGCCAGCTCGGCATCTGGTTCTCGGTTGCCAGGGCGAACCAATAGAAGCCATACGGCGCCAGGGTCAGCAGGAAGTTCAACTGGCCGATGGGTGGGAAAGCGTTACCGCCGAGCATCTCCACCGGGACCATGCCGGCGTAGGTCGACAGATCCAGTTCGGCGGCCTGGGCGCTGCGGGACACGTTGGCCACGCAGAGGATGATTTCGTGCTTGCCGTCGGGGCCGGTGTATTCGCGGGTATAAGCCAGGATCCGGCGATTGCTCGGCGAGAGCATCTTCAACGTGCCACGGCCAAAGGCCTTGGACTGCTTGCGCACCGCCAGCATCCGCCGCGTCCAGTTGAGCAGCGAGTGCGGGTCGCCGGCCTGGGTCTCGACGTTGACCGACTGGTAGCCGTACTGCGGGTCCATGATCGGCGGCAGCACCAGGCTGGCCGGGTCGGCGCGGGAGAAGCCGCCGTTGCGGTCGATGGACCACTGCATCGGCGTACGCACGCCATCACGGTCGCCCAGGTAGATGTTGTCGCCCATGCCGATTTCATCGCCGTAGTACAGCGTCGGCGTGCCGGGCATCGACAGCAGCAGGCTGTTGAGCAGCTCGACGCGACGACGGTCGCGCTCCACCAACGGCGCCAGGCGCCGACGAATACCCAGGTTGATGCGCGCCCGACGGTCGGCGGCGTAGTAGTTCCACAGGTAGTCACGCTCCTTGTCGGTGACCATCTCCAGGGTCAACTCATCATGGTTGCGCAGGAAAATCGCCCACTGGCAATTGGCGGGGATCTCCGGGGTCTGGCGCAGGATGTCGGTGATAGGGAAGCGATCTTCCTGGGCCAGCGCCATGTACATGCGCGGCATCAACGGGAAGTGGAAGGCCATGTGGCATTCGTCACCGTTCATCCCTTGGGCGTCGACATCGCCGAAGTACAACTGGGTATCTTCCGGCCACTGGTTGGCTTCGGCCAGCAACATGCGGTCAGGGTAGTTGGCGTCGATCTCGGCGCGGATCAGCTTCAGGACGTCATGGGTCTCGGGCAGGTTTTCGTTGTTGGTGCCGTCGCGCTCGATCAGGTACGGGATGGCGTCCAAGCGCAAGCCGTCGATGCCCATGTCGAGCCAGTAGCGCATCACCGACAGCACGGCCTTGATGACCTGCGGGTTATCGAAGTTGAGGTCGGGCTGGTGGGAGTAGAAGCGGTGCCAGAAGTACTGGCCCGCCACCGGGTCCCAGGTCCAGTTGGACTTCTCGGTGTCGAGGAAGATGATTCGCGTGCCGTCGTACTTGTGGTCGTCATCGGACCAGACGTAGAAGTCCCGCGCCTTCGAACCCGGCTTGGCCTTGCGCGCGCGCTGGAACCAGGGGTGCTGGTCCGAGGTGTGGTTGATGACCAGCTCGGTGATCACCCGCAGGTTGCGCTTGTGGGCTTCGGCAATGAACCGTCGCGCATCGGCCATGGTGCCGTAGTCGGCGCTGACGCCGCGGTATTCGGCAATGTCATAACCGTCGTCACGCCGGGGGGAAGGATAGAACGGCAGCAGCCAGATGGTGTTGACGCCCAGGTCGGCGATGTAGTCGAGCTTTTCGATCAGGCCGGGAAAGTCACCGATCCCGTCGTTATTGGAGTCGAAATAGGATTTTACGTGGACCTGGTAAATCACCGCGTCCTTGTACCAGAGCGGATCTTTGATGAAGGTGGCAGACCGGGGTTTCTTCGCCATTTGCAACTCCTGATGAATTCAATAAAGCCGCGGGATACAGGCTTGTGAGGTCTTGTTGTGTTGCGAGGCCTGCGCTTTAGTGGGAGCAAAGCTTGCTCGCGATGCAGGCACCTCGACTCCTCAGGGAGACCGCGTTCTCTTCATCGCGGGCAAGCCTTGCTCCCACAGCATCACGCCACGCTGATCCGCCAAATCCCAAACGGCTGGTATGCCGGGTCAATCCGCATGAACTGGTGCTTGCCGTACCAGCTCCAGCGATGTCCGTTCATCAGATCCTCGCCCTGGGTCTGGGCGTCGTCGGGCAGGCCCATCTCCCAGAGCGGCAACTCGAAACTGGCTTCCTGCGGGTTGTGCGGATCAAGGCTCACCGCCACCAGGATGAAATTGCTGCCGTCGGCGGTGCGCTTGCCGAAATAGAGAATGTTGTCGTTCCAGGCGTTGTAGATTTTCAGGCCCAGGTGGGTATGCAGCGCGGGGTTCTGCCGGCGGATGCGGTTGAGCTGGGCGATCTCGGCAACGATGTTGCCCGGCGCGGTGAAGTCCCGGGGACGGATCTCGTATTTCTCCGAATCGAGGTATTCCTCCTTGCCCGGCACCGGTGCCGATTCGCACAGTTCGAAACCCGAATACATGCCCCACAGGCCCGAGCCCATGGTTGCCAGGGCCGCACGGATCAAAAAACCAGCGCGCCCCGATTCATGGAGAAAGGCCGGGTTGATGTCTGGCGTGTTGACGAAAAAATTCGGCCGGTAGCATTCACGCCACGGCGATTCATTGAGTTCACTGAAGTAGGTCGCCAGTTCAGCCTTGGTGTTGCGCCAGGTGAAATAGGTGTAGCTCTGGGAGTAACCGACCTTGCCCAGCCGCGCCATCATCGCCGGCGTGGTGAACGCTTCAGCCAGGAAGATCACTTCAGGGTAGTGCGCCCGCACATCGGCGATCAGCCATTGCCAGAACGGCAGTGGTTTGGTGTGAGGGTTGTCGACGCGGAATATCTTCACGCCTTCCTTGACCCAGCCCACCACGATGTCCCGCAGCTCCACCCACAGGCTGGGAATTGCATCGGCCGCATAGAAATCAACGTTGACGATGTCCTGGTATTTCTTCGGCGGGTTTTCCGCATATTTGATCGTGCCGTCCGGCCGCCAACTGAACCAGCCCGGGTGCTGCTTGAGCCAAGGATGGTCCTGGGAACACTGGATCGCGAAGTCCAGGGCGATCTCCAGGCCGTGGTCAGCGGCCGCCGCCACCAGGCGCCGGAAGTCCTCGCGGCTGCCCAATTGCGGGTGAATGGCCTCGTGCCCGCCCTCCTCGCTGCCAATGGCATACGGGCTGCCCGGGTCGTCGGGACCGGCGGTGAGGGAATTGTTCGGGCCTTTGCGGAAACTGCGACCGATGGGATGGATCGGCGGGAAGTACAGCACGTCGAAGCCCATGTCCTGGATCATCGCCAGGCGCGAATGCACGTCGTTGAAAGTGCCGTGGCGTTGGGGATCGTCGGTGATCGAGCGGGGAAACAGCTCATACCAGCTGGCAAACTCGGCCAGCTGGCGCTCCACATCCAGCGGATACTCGGGGCTGACGCTCAAGTATGGGCGATGATCGGCCCGGGACATCAGATCGGCACTGCGCGGTGCCAGGAACAGCGCCACCTGCTCGGTCGGCAACAGGCCGGAGAGCTCATGGTGCAAGGCCGCCAGTTGCTCGCTCAGCTCACCGGTGCTGCGCTCGACGGCCATTTGCACTTGGTTGCGCCCTTCCTGCAATTCCAGGCTGATCGGCACCCCTGCCCCGAATTTCTTTTCCAGCTCGTAGCGAAAACTGGCGAACTGATCGATCCAGGCTTCGATACAAAACACATAGCGGCCTTGTTCCGGCACGTTGAACTGGCCCTGCCAGCCGTTGTTGCCCAGGTCACTCATGACCTCGCTGTTCCACACTTCATCCTGCAGCGCACGCCAGCGAATGCGCACGGCCAGCTTGTCATGACCATCGGCGAAGACTTTGCTGGTCACTGTCACATCCTGCCCAGCCACGGCCTTGGCGGCGAATTGCCCAGCGTCGATCACCGGCATGGTGTTTTCAATCGCGATACGCGGCAACAGCAAGGCTTGGGACAGCGGTAAATGCGGGTTGCAGGCCAGTTCAGTCGGGTGTTCGGCAGTCATCGAGCATCGCTCCTTTTACGCCCCATGGACGCGCTTGTGGCGGTAAAGGCCCAACGGGTCCCTGAAAAAACTCACTTAAACTCCGAACCGAATCAACGGCTAAAAGTTCAGAGGTATTTACCCCGATGCATCCGGGGATCAAAGCCGGCGCAAGGAGGTCAACAACAATAAGCACGACTCAAGCCATGTGCGTCACGGAGACCCGTCCTGATGAATATTCCCATCCCGGCCGAAACACCCGATCCGAACATCGACGACCCCACCTTGCCCCCGCCCGGCCCTGATCCGGAACCGATTCCAGAGAAGGACCCGCCGCTGGACCCACAACCGCCGCTGGGTGACCCGCCGAGCGAGGCGCCGCCGGAGCGGGTTTGAATCAAGCGTAGTAATAAAGAAACTGGATGACGAAAAACCTGTGGGAGCGGGCTTGCTCGCGAAGGCGGCGTGACAAGCAATATTTTCATTGACTGACGCACCGCTTTCGCGAGCAAGCCCGCTCCCACAGGTTGTGTTTGCAGGCTTATAGCGGTGTCACGGCTTGTCGCCCTTCTCCAAAGCCCGGACGATCACCGGCATCACACTGAAGATCGCCAGCGCCAGCACCGTACTGAGCACCGCCGTCGCCTCCCGGCCCAACCCGGCGGCGACGCCAATGGCGGCAGTCATCCAGAGGCCGGCAGCGGTGGTCAGGCCCTTGACGTGACCTTCGTCGCCGTCGGTGTTTTTCAGGATGGTGCCGGCGCCGAGAAAACCGATGCCAGCGACCACGCCTTGTATCACCCGGCTCATCGCGTCGGCCTGGGCCCCGGACATCTGTGGCACCAAGACGAACAGCGCCGCCCCCAGGGCCACGAGCATGTGGGTTCGCACGCCGGCAGCCTTGCCCTTGTGTTCGCGCTCGAAACCCAGGATGCCGCCCAGCAGCGCGGCCATGAGCAGGCGCACCGTGACCCGGGTCATCTGCTGGGCATCGGTGATGTCGGCGAATTCCGCCTGCAGGGTTACCCAGACTTCATGCCACCAGGCGTCCATGGACCGTCCTCTTGTTCAGTCGATAAACGATGGACCGCAGGCGACGCCAGAGGTGCGCCCGACCGCTGATCAGCCGCCACGAACCCTGGCTTGTTCGCGAGACCTAACGTTCATGACCCCAGAAGGAGGAACACCATGACTGTCCGTATCGATGACAACCAGACCTGCCATTTCGAAACCGCCAACGGCACCGAACAGCGCCCCGCCAGCGAGCTGACCATCATCACCGACCCGGACAAGGCCATGTCAGTCGTGGAGCTCAACGGCGACCGGGTCTACATCACCGAGGCCGAGGCCGATGCACTGACCGTGGCCGGCGCGGTCGACGGGCGCAAGCACCTGAAGGCCAGCGAAAGCGGCTCGGCGATCTGAACCGCTTGAAGCCTCTGCGAGGTCTTCAATCGGTGAGAGCAAAGCTTGCTCGCGATGAAAACAACACGAGACCTCTTGAACCGAGGTGCCTGTATCGCGAGCAAGCTTTGCTCCCACTGCCCCCTGGCCTCAACGGTATGTTCGCTCGTCCGCGGGTGCATCAAAGTGTCGCAGGGCCTGGGTTTCGCGGCATCTGATCCGGTTTTTATCGAAACACCTGAGTCTGTTATGCAAACAGTTCCATGGTCATAGTGCGCCGGCCAGATAGAGGCTGATGAGCGACCGACCATGAGCGATAGAATCCCCGTCCAGTTGATACAGACGTTCGAACCTGCGCCAACGAAGATAAAGGCCAGGAGCACCGACAACCTGATCCACACCCGCAGTTTCACCGGCTTGTTTCGCACCTTGCGTATCAGCGGTGCGGGGGTTCTGTTCCTGCTGTTCTTCGGCACGGTGTGGTTGAACTGGGGCGGTCGCCAGGCGGTGCTCTGGGACCTTTCCGAAAGCAAGTTCCACATCTTTGGCGCGACCTTCTGGCCCCAGGATTTCATCCTGCTGTCGGCCTTGCTGATCATCGCCGCCTTCGGCCTGTTTGCGATCACCGTGTTTGCCGGTCGCGTGTGGTGCGGCTACACCTGCCCGCAGAGTTCCTGGACCTGGATCTTCATGTGGTGCGAGAAAATCACCGAAGGCGAACGCAACCAGCGGATCAAGCTGCAGGCCTCGCCCTGGGGCCTGAACAAACTCTTGCGCCGCTCAGCCAAGCACACCTTGTGGCTGGCCATCAGCCTGCTCACCGGCCTGACGTTCGTGGGGTACTTCACGCCGATCCGCCCATTGGCCGAGGAACTGCTGACCCTGCAAATGGCCGGCGTAAGCCTGTTCTGGGTACTCTTCTTTACCGCAGCCACCTACCTCAACGCCGGCTGGCTGCGTGAAGCGGTGTGCATGCATATGTGCCCCTATGCACGCTTTCAGAGCGTGATGTTCGACAAGGACACACTGACCATTTCCTACGATGCGGCCCGTGGTGAGATCCGCGGCCCACGCAAACGCGAGGCAAACCCGGCCAATATTGGCCTGGGCGACTGCATCGACTGCCAGATGTGCGTGCAGGTCTGCCCCACCGGCATCGACATCCGCGACGGCCTGCAGATGGAATGCATCGGCTGCGCGGCCTGCATCGATGCCTGCGACTCGATCATGGACAAGATGGGTTACGCCCGCGGCCTGATCAAATACACCTCCGAACATCAGTTGCAGGGCGGCAAGACTCACCTGCTCAGGCCTCGGCTGATCGGCTATAGCGCCGTGCTGCTGGTGATGATCGGCGCGCTGGTCGTGGCGCTGATGCAACGGCCCATGGTGTCGCTGGATGTCAGCAAGGACCGTGGCCTGTTCCGCGAAAACAGCGCAGGCCAGATCGAGAACATCTACAGCCTGAAAATCATCAACAAGACCCAACAGCGCCAGGATTACCAACTGTCCCTGGTGGACGGCGACGGCTTCATCCTGCAAGGCAAGACCCAACTGAGCCTGGCCCCGGGGGAAATCGTCGATGTGCCGGTGTCGGTGGCGATGCTCAGCGAACGGCCTGATAAAGGCTCCCAGGAAATGACGTTCAAGGTCGCCGACAGTGACGAGCCGGGCATCTACAGCATCGCCAAGAGCCGTTTTGTCGCACCGATGAATCGTTGAACCCGTAAGATGCCGGGCACCTGTGGGAGCGAGCCTGTGAGGGCAAGCCTGTGGGAGCAAAGCTTGCTCGCGAAGAACGATGACACGACCTTACTGTTGATTTGTGTCGCCTGTATCGCGAGCAAGCTTTGCTCCCACACGCTCGCTCCCACAGTTTAAGAAACGCAAACCACGCGTTATCCACTACTGGGCCCCACCATGAAACGCTACGAGAAATTTGCCGACGACATCGCCGAACTGATCCGCTCGGGCATGCTGGGGCCAGGTCAGCGCGTGCCGTCGGTACGCTACGCCAGCCAGACCTACGGTGTCAGCCCGTCCACCGTGTTCCAGGCCTACTACCTGCTGGAACGACGCGGCATGATCCGGGCCCGGCCGCGCTCCGGCTACTTCGTCAACACCCACGCGCCGAGCCCGTTTTCGGAGCCTGCGATCAGCAGCCAGGTGCACGAGTCCACCGAAGTCGACGTCAGTGAGTTGGTATTTTCGGTCCTCGACTCGATCAAGGACCCGGCCACCGTACCGTTCGGCTCGGCATTCCCCAGCCCGACGCTGTTCCCACTGCAACGGCTGTCCCGTTCGCTGTCCAGCGCAACACGGGACATGGACCCGCGAATGGTGGTCACGGACATGTCGCCGGGCAATCCACACTTGCGCCGACAGATCGCCCTGCGCTACATGGTCGGCGGGTTGATGCTGCCCATGGAGGAACTGCTGGTCACCAACGGCGCCCTGGAAGCCTTGAACCTGTGCCTGCAAGCCGTGACCGAGCCCGGCGACCTGGTGGCGATCGAAGCGCCAGCGTTCTACGCCAGCCTGCAAGTGTTGGAGCGCCTGAAGCTCAAGGCCGTGGAAATTCCCGTCCACCCGCGCGACGGCATCGACCTGGACGTGCTGGCGCAGACACTGGAGCGCCATCCGATCAAGGCCTGCTGGTGCATGACCAGCTTCCAGAACCCCATGGGCGCGACCATGCCCGAGGAGCGCAAACAGGCGCTGGTCGAGTTGCTGCGCCGCCATCAGGTGCCGCTGATCGAGGACGACGTGTACGCCGAACTCTATTACGGCCAGCAGGCCCCCAAGCCCGCCAAGGCGTTCGACACCGAAGGGCTGGTGATGCATTGCGGTTCGTTCGCCAAGAGCCTGGCACCGGGTTATCGCATCGGCTGGGTTGCCGCCGGGCGCTACGCGCAGAAGATCGAACGGCTCAAGCTCATGACCTCGCTGTGCGCCTCGATGCCGGCCCAGGCTGCCATCGCCGACTACCTGCAACACGGCGGTTACGACCGTCACCTGCGCAAACTGCGCTACGCCCTGGAAGAACAGCAAAGCGCGATGCTCGCCGCCATCGCCCGCTATTTCCCGGCCCAGACCCGGGTCAGCCAGCCAGCGGGGGGCTACTTCCTGTGGCTGGAGTTGCCGGAGCAGATGGATTCACTGAAATTGTTCCAGATGGCCTTGGCCCAGGGCATCAGCATCGCGCCGGGACCGATCTTTTCACCGACCCGGCGTTTCAGGAATTGCATCCGCTTGAACTATGGCAGCCCGTGGACCGAGGCCTCGGAAAAGGCCATGGAGACGTTGGGGCGGATTATTCGATCGTTTTGATATTTGGGTTGCCTGTCGGGCCGCCATCGCGAGCAAGCTTTGCTCCCACATTGGAACGCTGCCCCCTGTGGGAGCAAAGCTTGCTCGCGATAGGGCCAAAACAGCCCCCCCAGGACTCAGCGCCCGCCCCCCAGGTCCACAAACGTCCCGGTCGCATACGAAGCCTTATCCGACAGCAGCCAGATAATCGCTTCGGCCACTTCATCCGGACGCCCGCCCCGGGCCATGGGGATCGCAGATTCCAGCTTGCTGACCCGGTCCGGGTCGCCACTCAGGGCATGGAAATCGGTGTAGATATAGCCTGGGCGCACCGCGTTGACGCGAATGCCTTCGCCGGCCACTTCCTTGGACAAGCCGATGGTGAAGGTGTCCAGCGCGCCCTTGGAGGCTGCGTAATCGACGTACTCCCCCGGTGCGCCCAGGCGCGCGGCCACCGACGAGACGTTGACGATGCTGCCACCCTGCCCGCCATGCCTGGGCGACATGCGCAGCACCGCGTGCTTGGCGCAAAGAATCGGCCCCAGGACGTTGGTCTTCATAATCTTGAGAATGCGGAATTCGGACATTTCATCGAGCCGGGATTTCTGCGCGACCGTGCCGGCGTTGTTCACCAGGGCGGTGACACGGCCCAGCTCGGCGTCCACCCGGTCGAACAGGCCGATCACTTCGTCTTCGATGCTCACGTCGGCCCGCACGGCAATCGCCTGCGCGCCCTTGGCCCGGACCTGTTCGAGCACCTCCTGCGCGGCACTCTCATCGGACTGGTAATTGATGCAGATCCGATAGCCCAACTCGGCAGCCAACAGCGCCGTGGCCGCCCCGATTCCGCGGCCGCCACCGGTGATGACGATGACTTTATCCACGTTTGCTTCCCCCATTCCACGGATAGACGTGCGCTGCCAAGAATAGCGTTCACGTCACGCTTTGCAAAAACCGCTGCGCTTACCGGGCCAGGGCGCGCAGATCCAGGCGTCCATCCAGCAGCGGCGGGCACCAGTAATAGCCGCCAGTGATTGGCCGGCTCATGCGATACAGGCCATCGGTGATGCCGTCTTCCAGGCCACTCATGCGGCGCAGTTGTGCCTCGAAGGCATCGAGGGAGAAACCGAACGCCAGGAACATCAGCCCCGCACGGTCGCCTTCGATCCACGGCATGGAGCGACGGACCACGAACGCCTCCGGGGCGAAGCTTTCCTGGGCGGTGCGCTTGACGTGGGCCGACTCCGGCGCGTCGTCGAGTTCTTCGTTGTCGCTCAGTCGACGGCCCATGATGTTGTCGCGCTCATGGGGTTGCATCGCCGCGAAGCCGTCCAGATCGTGCTGCCATTGCTGGATCGCGGCGAAACTGCCACCGCGCACCCCATCGGCGCCCTGGGCCAGGGCGGCAGCGATGGCCGCTTCGTCGTGAGGGTTTTCGGTGCCGTCTTCGTAGCCGGTCAGGTCATGGCCGGTCATGTGGCGGAAGGTTTCGTTCATCTGCACCAGGCGCAGCGCCGGGGCCAGCGCCGCCTCGATGGCGCGACTGCGGTGCATCAGCTCGCCGCGGTCTTCGCCGTGCAACCAGCACCACAGCGCGTGTTGGGTCGACGGGTTGTCCACGCCCACTCCGGTCAAGGCAGGAAAGGCCCGCAGGCCTTCGACCTGGGCCCCCAGCGCCTGGACCAGCGACTCGCCAAAGCCGACCACGGCCCGGCCATCGAGCAGCAACCGGAGTTTATCTACCGCAGCCGGCAACGCCTCGACCGATTCCAAGGCAAAAAACATATGACGGGCCTGAGGCGGAACAGGGGTGGCGAGAATGCCGGGCTGGTAGTAACTCATATGAACTCCTTTAGAAAGAGCGCAAGTTTACCCGGCGGCTGCCGCTTTGTGTGGTTTGGCTTGAGGTCCGGTCGCGCCGGGAAACCGGGCCGTTTTGTGGGAAGGCTCCCGCAGCCCTGTCAGACCACTCAGAAACATGCCTCGGCCGATAGCCTCGGATTGCCGGGCAGCCAAAAACGCCCTAGATTGCCCCCCTCTAGGAAGGCCAACGAGAACGCTGCACCATGCAAATTGCCAGATCGATACTCGCCGGGACTTTTTTCCTGGTCTGCGGGACGCCCGCAGGCTTTGCCCAGGAGCGCATTGAAGACACAGTCAATGCCGTCATCCAACCGTTGATGAAGCAACAGGACATCGCCGGCATGGCCGTGGCGGTCACCTACAACGGTCAACGCCATTACTTCAACTACGGCGTGGCCTCCAAGGACACGAAAAAGCCGGTCACCGACCAGACCCTCTTCGAAATCGGCTCCGTCAGCAAGACCTTCACCGCCACCCTCGGCGCCTATGCACAGGCCCTGGGCAAGCTGTCCCTGGCCGACCCGGCCAGTCGCTTCGCCCCCGAGCTGCGCGGCAGCGCCTTCGACGGCATCAGCCTGCTCAATCTCGCCACCTATACCGCCGGTGGCCTGCCGCTGCAGTTTCCCGACGAGGCGGACCATCCGGACCGGATGTTTGGTTATTACACAACCTGGAAGCCGCTCTACCCGGTCGGCACCCAACGGCTCTATTCAAACCCGAGCATCGGCCTGTACGGCTATCTGGCAGCCCGCAGCCTGGGGCGGCCGTTTGACGAGGTGATGGAGCGCACGCTGATGCCAGGACTGGGGCTCAAGCACAGCTATGTGCGGGTGCCGCAGGATCAGTTGGGCCGATACGCCCAAGGCTATGCCAAAGACGGCAAGCCCGTCCGGGTCGGGCCAGGTGCCCTGGATTCCGAGGCTTATGGGGTGAAAACCAGCTCATCGGACCTGATGCGTTTCCTCGAGGCCAACCTGCGACCTGAAAAACTGGACGCGGATCTGAAGCAAGCGATTGCCACGACGCATACAGGTTTCTACAAGGTTGGCGGGATGAATCAGGGGCTGGGCTGGGAGTTCTACCCCGCTCCGTTCACCTTGGATGACCTGCTCGCGGGCAACACACCGCAGATGGCCCTGACCCCACAAAAAGCCGAAGCTCTCAACCCGCCCCGCCCTGCGCCGGACGGCGCCTGGATCAACAAGACAGGATCCACCAACGGTTTCGGCGCGTACGCGGCGTTCGTGCCTGGAAAGGACTTGGGGATCGTCATGCTAGCGAACAGAAACTACCCGATCGAAGAACGGGTGAAGGCGGCGCATCGGATCCTGATGGCGTTGGATGCTCAATAAAGGACGACGAGTCCCCCTGTGGCGAGGGGATTTATCCCCGCTGGGGCGCGAAGCGGCCCTAACATTCTGGCAACTCGATATGTCAGGCATATTGAGTTGACGGCTTAGGGGGGCTGCTGCGCAGCCCAGCGGGGATAAATCCCCTCGCCACAAAGGGGCCTCGGCGCTATTGGGGATCAATCATCCAGCGGCTTCGGCGGCGGCGCCGGCTTGGCGGCCTTGCCAGGCTTGGTGCCTTTCGCATCCTTGGCCGGTGCAGGCTCTGGCGCGGGTGGTGGGGCTGGGGGTGTCGCTTCTTTTTCTGCCGCAGGCAGTTTATCGACGGCATCGAAGAGGTCTTTCAATTCGATCGCCCCGGAATGCTCAAGCTTCTTTTCCCCGTCCTTGCCCACCAGGATGATCTTGGTCTGCGCACCGGCTCCCAGCTTGAGCGAGCGAATCAGCGCCATGGTGCTTTGCGGGTCCAGGTCCTTGCCATCGCGCTGCCCAATGGTATTGAGCACGGTATAGAGCACCATGTTGCGCTCGGAAAAGCCCTGCTTGCCTGCCGGCTCATCCAAGGCCTTTTTCAGGCTCACCCAGGTAGGGTCGACCGTACTGGGCGCGATAACCACAAGGGGACGTGACCTGCCTGCGTCCGCCAACAGGGGGGAATCGCCATCGGCAGCGAACAGAGGGCCGGCAATGGCCAGCAAGGTAGCGAAGGTCAACGACCGAATGAGCATGCGCCTCTCCTTTTGATATTTACGCTGTACTGAGTACACAGGGCGGCGATTGTTCCGCGTGCGTCACCCAATACTGCGCCGGCCTGACTTGAAGCTTAGGCGAGGGGGTTCATTGCGCAACCGCAAGGAGAGCGCCGAAGTCGGGAGAGACGATTGTGGGAGCGAGCTTGCTCGCGATAGCGTCATGACGGCCAACATCGAGTCGACTGACACACCGTTATCGCGAGCAAGCTCGCTCCCACACTATTGGACTTGAGGTGACCCGTTCTAAAACGCCAGCTTGAACCCGATCATCGCCAGCATCACCGCCAGGCACGGACGCAGCAGTTCGTCGGAGATGCGTCCCGACAAATGACTCCCCAGGTAGATCCCCGGCAGCGAACCGATCAGCAGGAAGCCCAGGATGTGCCAATCCATGTTGCCCATGCTCGCATGGCCCAGGCCCGCCACCAGGGTCAGCGGCACGGCGTGGGCGATCTCGGTGCCCACCAGGCGCTTGGTGACCAGGAACGGGTAGAGGATGAACAGCGCGACAGTACCCAGGGCGCCAGCGCCGATCGAGGTCAACGCGACCATCGTACCCAGCACGAGGCCAGTGATGACCGTCAGCACATTGAGGCGGACACCAGAGGGGTTGTAGTGGCCGCCAGCGCGGTCATGAGCGAATTGAAGCAGGCGCTTCTTGAACAGGATCGCCAGGGCGGTGGCGAACAACACAAAGCCCAAGGCTTGCTTGATCACCGCGTTCATGGCGTCGGGGGAGCTGTGCAGGCTGCTGAGGAACCACAGCGTCAAGCCGACCGCCGGCACGCTGCCCAACGTCAGCCAGCCGGTGATCGCCCAGTCGATGTTGCGATTTTTTGCATGAACCAGCACACCACCAGACTTGGTAATGGCCGCGTACAGCAGGTCTGTACCTACCGCCGTCGCCGGGTTGATACCAAACCACAACAGGATCGGGGTCATCAGCGAACCCCCGCCGACGCCGGTCATCCCAACGATGAAGCCGACCACCAGGCCTGCAACGACTAAACCGACATTACCGAAATCCATTAAACCCGTCTCAGCACGACCGCGTGAAAAATCTGGCCGCGAGCATAGCGATTTTTCTTATAACCCCCTATATCGATGTGATCTATCTTTATTCCTTTTCCATCACTTCACTGAACCGGCAAGAAGTTGAGGAACAGCAGGCTCTGGGCGTAATTCAAGCCGATCCGCCGGTAACGCTCATCGAGCATCTGGGTCAGCAGGTCCAATCGGGCGACGATTTTTCCAAACTCCACGGCGAAACTCAGGTTGCTGCCCTCCTCCGAAATCTCATTGGAAAACAGCAACAGCTTACCGTCCTTGTTCTGCCGCTGGCTCAGCAGCCAGGTGGCTTTTTCGATATTGCGCGCCGCGTTGCTGACGAAACGCGGGTCGATGGTGTCGGTCATGTAGAACTCGAGGCGATTGCCGTGCGCGGTGACCAGCATGCTGCCGATGGCATAGATGAACGCCCCGACCCGATCACCGAGAAATTCCGGGCTCATGGCATAACTCAGGGCCGCCAGGTCCTTCTTGCCACCCAGGGTTGGCAAGGGCTGTTGCTGCTCGATGGCCAGGCGCACCTGTTTTTCTGCGGTGCGGGCGTCGAGAAAGCCGGACTTGCGCAGTTCTTCGGGGTTGCGCAGGTAAAGCTTGCTCATCAGCAGATAGAGGCTTTGCAGGTTGTCATGCATCGACAACGTGGCCATGCGATCGACGCTGGTCTGCAAGAATTCCTGGGGCCTGGCGTTGCTGAACTGCGTGACCATGTCCTGCCCCTGCTGATGGCTACAGCCGCCGCTGAACAGCATCGACACACCAACCAACAACGCCAGGCAGCAGCGGCGCAATCTCGTCACAGAATCAAAAACACCGGCCATCGAGTCTCGGTCTGGGCATGGGGAAGCGATGGGGGTCGCCGCTTCCAGGCCCATGGATAGAGCAGCAAAAAACGCAAAAGTGCAGTGTTGGAAGAAAACCTCAATCTATCGCAACGCCTCCGCAGCCTAATTAGTCTTACTTTTTAATTGATAAATCTCTATTTATGGCTATAAATCCCTTCTCATCCATCAAATAGAAAGACTACTAATCAGAAAAACCTTCAGCGCTGTCCGACCAGTAACGGACTCGCCCCGCGTTCAAAACAACAACAAAACAACAGGAAGGAAGGTCATACCATGCTTGAATCCAGACAACTGCTCACGGCCCTCGGAGTGTCCCTGATGATCGCCACCTCGGCTTCCCAGGCTGCCGGCCTGACCAACGAACGCGGTGCGTTCGGCAAGACCGACGACGGCACGGCGGTGGAGAAATTCGTGCTGCGCAACAGCCACGGCATGGAGGCCACGGTCATCACCTATGGCGGCATCCTCCAGTCATTGAGCGTGCCGGACAAAAACGGCAAGGTCGCCGACATCGTGCTCGGTTTCGACGACGTGCAGGGTTACCAGAAGAACGGCAGCGTGTATTTCGGCGCGACCATCGGCCGCTTTGGCAATCGCCTGGCCGACGGCGCCTTCGAGCTGGACGGCAAGCGTTACCAAGTGCCGCAGAACGACCATGGCAACTCCCTGCACGGCGGGCCGCATGGGTTCGACAAGCGTGTCTGGAAGGCCCAGCCCCATAATGCCAAGGACTCGGTGGGCGTCACCCTGACCTACCTGTCACCCGATGGCGAGATGGGCTTTCCCGGTGCGCTGAAGACCGACGTCACCTACAGCCTCAACGAACAGAACGAGTTGCGCATCGAGTACAAGGCCACCACCGACAAGCCCACGGTGCTGAACCTGACCAACCACAGCTATTTCAACCTGGCCGGCGCCGGCAACGGCGACATACTCGAGCAGCTCGCGACCCTGCACGCGGCTCACTACACGCCGGTCACCGGCAAGCTCATTCCCACCGGCGAACTGGCCCCCGTGGCCGGTACGCCGATGGACTTCACCCAACCCACCGCCATCGGCACCCACATCAAGGCCGATCACCCACAACTCAAGTTCGCCGAACCGAAACAAGGTGGCTTCGATTTCAACTGGGCGCTGGACGCCAAAGGCGACGTGAACAAACTGGCCGCCGAAGTGTATGACACAGACTCCGGACGACGCCTGCAGCTCTACACCACCGAGCCTGGCGTGCAGTTCTATACCAGCAACTTCCTCGACGGCACCGTCAAGGGCAAGCAAGGCAAGGTCTATCCGCATTGGGGCGCGTTCACCCTGGAAACTCAGCACTACCCTGACTCGCCCAACCAGCCGAACTTCCCCTCGACGCGGCTTGATCCGGGCCAGACCTACACCCAGACCATGGTGTTGAAGTTCTCCGCAAAATAGAAAAGCTGCGCAACCCCCGTAGGAGCTGACGAGCGAAGCGAGGCTGCGATCTTTCCCCAGGCAATTGAGTCTGGAGCGAAAGATCAAAAGATCAAAAGATCGCAGGCTTCGCCAGCTCCTACGACTATCCTGCTGTCCATTGGATTATCGATCAGCACAACAGGAGAAAGGCATGAGGACGCTGGAATTGGCGGGGGTGTCCGTACCGGTCATTGGCCAGGGCACCTGGCGCATGGGTGAGGAACCGTCTGATCACAAGAAAGAAGTGGCCGCCCTGCGGTTGGGAATCGAATTGGGCATGACCCTGATCGACACGGCGGAGATGTATGCCGAAGGCGGTGCCGAAACCGTCGTTGGCGAAGCGATCACCGGCCTGCGCGACCAGGTTTTCCTGGTGAGCAAGGTCTATCCCCACAACGCCAGTCGCAAAGGTATTCCCCTGGCCTGTGAACGCAGTTTGCGCCGGCTCGACACCGATTACATCGACCTTTATCTGCTGCACTGGCGCGGGCAGTACCCGCTGGCCGAAACAGTCGAAGCCTTCGAGCGTCTGCGCGAAGAAGGCAAGATCGGCCGTTGGGGCGTGTCGAACTTCGATGTGGCGGACCTTGAAGAGCTGGCCGCGCCGGCCTGCGCGACCAACCAGGTGCTGTACAACCTGCAGGAGCGCGGCATCGAATTCGACCTACTGCCCTGGTGCCAGCGCCAGTCCATGCCCGTCATGGCTTACTGCCCGGTCGGCCAGGGCGGGCAGCTGCTCAAGGATCACACCCTGGGACAGATCGCCGAACGCCATCGCGCCACACCGGCGCAGATCGCACTGGCCTGGCTGCTGCGCCAGGACAATGTGATTGCCATTCCCAAGGCCGTGAAGCCTGAGCATGTGCGTTTGAATGCCGAAGCGGCCAACCTCAAGCTGGAACCGCAGGACCTGGCCGCCCTCGACCTGATATTTCCCCAGCCCCAGGGCAAGCAGCGCTTGGCGATGGTCTAACCCCCATCCAAAGATTCACGCTGATCTGTGGCGACGGAGTTTATCTGTGGGAGCAAGGCTTGCCCGCGATGAAGACGACACGGTGTCCTGGGAAAACGGGGCGCCCGCATCGCGGGCAAGCCTTGCTCCCACAGGGGATAAAACCCTGACCACGGGCTTGGTCTGAATACTGGAGAACCTCAGAACAACCCCATCTGCCCGCCCACCAACGTCGAAAAATCATCATCCACAAACGGCAGGATCGCATCCGCCACTGGCTGTAGCTGTTTGCTCACGTAGTGGTCGTAATCGATTGACGCGCTGCGGATTTCCAACGGTTCGGGGCCGGCGACGGTGATGACGTAGCTGATCCAGCCACCATTCTGGTATTGCCGCGGGCGGCCCTGGCGCTGGTTGAACTCATCGGCCAACCGCGCCGCCCGCACATGGGGTGGGACGTTGCGCTCATAGTCTTCCAGCGGCCGGCGCAGACGCTTGCGGTAGACCAACCGTTCATCGAACGCACCGGACAGGGTCTGCTGCACATAATCGCGCACATAATCCTGATAGGGCTTGCGGTGGAAGATCCGCCCGTACAGCTCCTGCTGGAATTGCCGGGCCAGCGGCGACCAGTCGGTGCGCACGGTTTCCAGGCCTTTGTAGACAATTTCGTCGCTCCCATCGGCACGTGTCACCAGCCCGGCGTAGCGTTTCTTGCTGCCCTCCTCGGCGCCGCGGATGGTCGGCATCAGAAAACGCTTGAAATGCGTTTCGAACTGCAGCTCCAGCGCACTTTCCAGCCCGAACTCATCACGCACCTGCCCACGCCACCATTGGTTGACGTGCGCCACCAACTCGCGACCGATCCTGGCCGCTTCCTCCTGGCCATGGGCCCGGCGCAGCCAGACGAACGTGGAATCGGTATCGCCATAGATCACCACATGCCCCTGGGCTTCGATCAACTGGCGGGTGTGCTGCATGATCTGGTGACCACGCAGGGTGATGGACGAGGCCAGGCGCGTGTCGAAGAAACGGCAGCCACTGGAACCGAGCACGCCATAAAAGGCGTTCATGATGATTTTCAACGCTTGGGACAGCGGCGCATTGTGCTCGCGCTTGGCGATCTCCCGGCCTTCGGAGATCCGCGCCACGATGGCCGGCAGGCAATGTCGAGTACGGGAGAAGCGCGCCCCGCGAAAGCCTGGCACCGACTCCTGGTCATCCGGGTGGCGCAGCCCTTCGATCAAGCCCACCGGATCAATCAGGAAGGTGCGGATGATCGATGGATACAGGCTCTTGTAGTCCAGCACCAGCACCGACTCGTAGAGCCCCGGCTGGGAATCCATGACAAACCCACCCGGGCTGGCCTCGGGCGGGCGCTGGCCCAGGTTGGGCGCAACAAACCCTTGGCGATGCATCAGCGGCATGTACAGGTGCGTGAAGGCCGCCACCGAACCCCCGCTGCGGTCCGCCGGCAGGCCGGTGACGCTGGCCCGTTCCAAGAGAAACGTGAGCAGTTCGGTCTTGGCGAAGATCCGCGTCACCAGTTCACAGTCCTTGAGGTTGTAGCGGGCCAGGGCCGGCTTGTCCTCGGCGAACATGCGATTGATCTCGTCCATGCGCTGGTACGGGTTATCGATGGACTTGCCCTCCCCCAAGAGCGTCTGGGCAACGTTTTCCAGGCTGAACGAGGGGAAACTCCAGGTCGCCGAACGCAACGACTCGATACCGTCGATGATCAACCGGCCAGCGGCCGAGGCGAAGAAGTGATTCTTGCGCGCGCCGTGCTCGCGCCATTGCATCTCTTCGCCACCACGCCCCAGGCGCAACGGCACGGCCAGGCGCCGGGCGTGTTCATGCAGCACCCGCAGGTCGAACTGCACCAGGTTCCAACCAATGATCGCGTCAGGGTCGAAATGGGCGAGCCAGTCGTTGAGTTTTTTCAGCAAGACCGTGCGCGATTCGCAGTATTCCAGCTGGAAATCCACGCCGGTATCGTCGCCATTGGGCGGCCCGAGCATGTAGACCTGGCGCTCGCCGCAGCCCTCCAGGGCGATGGAATACAATTCGCCCTGGGCGGTGGTTTCGATGTCCAGGGACACCAGGCGCAACGGTGGACGGTATTCGGGCGCCGGTTTCATCAGGGCATCGACCAGCAAGCCATCGGCGGCCGGCGTACCGCCAAACCAGACCGGGGCGGTGATGAAACGCTCCATCAGGTAGCGCTCCGGCGGCCGGATGTCCGCTTCGAACACCTCCACACCGGCGCGGCGCAAGGTGCTGTCCAGGCGCATCAGTTGGGCATGTTGCTGGCAATACAGCCCCAGCACCGGACGATGCTCGAAATCCAGCAGGTCCAGGGGGCGTAGTTCTACCTCCTTCTCCCCTTGCAGCAAGGCTTCGAGCTGGCCGCGCTGGATCTGCGGCACAAAGGCCACCGACGTTTGCACGGGCAGGCGCACGCGCCGGGGACCGGCGTCGGTCGCCAGCCAGAACTCGACTTCGGTGCCGGCCGGGGTATCGCGCCAATGCCGGGTCAGGACGAAGCCCTGCTGTAAATCCACCGCTGCAACCTCGAATTCTACGTAAGCGACGATTCTACCCTGTGGCGAGGGGATTTATTCCCTTGTGGGGGCAAGGCTTTTGTGGGAGCAAGGCTTGCCCGCGATGCGGTTCAACTGCTAGACCGCGTCATCGTTCATCGCGAGCAAGCTTTGCTCCCACAGGATTGCTCCCACAGAGAGACGCCCCTCGCCACAAAGGTGGATGACATCACATCGAAGGAGAATTTCCGGGCAATGACGCTTTTGGACGACTGGCCGCCGCTTTACCGCTTGCTCTGCGCCGTTGGGTCTACGATGCTTTAACCACCAGCAAAAACAACACCTGAGGCTCCCCCATGAAAACCGTCGCGCAGTTGCTCCGGATAAAAGACGAGAAGAACCAGCAAGTGCACACCATCTCACCGGACGACATGGTATTGCAGGCCCTGATGCGCATGGCCGAGAAGAACGTCGGTGCCTTGCTGGTGGTGAAGAACGACGAAGTGCTGGGGATCATCAGCGAGCGCGACTATGCCCGCAAAATGGTCTTGCGCGGACGCTCATCGGTGGGCACGAAGGTCAGTGACATCATGGTCTCCCCCGTGATCACCATCGACCCGCACCAGAACGTCGAGACCTGCCTGAGCATCATGACCGAAAAACACCTGCGGCATTTGCCAGTGGTAGAGGACGGCAAACTGGTCGGCCTGCTGTCCATCGGTGACCTGGTCAAGGAAGCCATCGCCGAACAGGCCGATCTGATCAGACAACTGGAGCAATACATTCGCGGGGAATGATCCATTCGGTCGGGTTGCTCATTCCCAAGGCACTTCTATATTGAAGGGGTTGTTCCTGCGAGCATCCCGATGGCCGACACCGACCGATTGATCATTTGTGAACATTGCGATGCGGTGTACGAACCGGCGATGCTCGCTGCGCACCAGAAAGCCTCGTGCGTGCGCTGCCACGCGGTGATCCAGCGCCACAACGGCCTGACCATCGAGCAGCGCCTGGCCTTGAGCGTGACGGCGGCGGTGCTGTGGGCCTTCGCCAACATCTACCCGATCATGAGCATCCGCCTCCAGGGCCTGAGCAACAGCGCGACGTTATGGGATTCCATCGTGGCGCTGAGCCAGGGGCCGATCACCTTCATCGCCCTGGTGACGGCGGTGGCAATCATTATCGCGCCGGCCTTCCAACTGGCGCTCCTGATCTGGGTGCTGGGCCATGCCTACCTCCAGCAGCGGGCGCCGGGGTTCAACCTGTGCATGCGCAGCCTGGAAACCCTGCGCCCCTGGAGCATGCTGGAAGTGTGCCTGCTGGGCGCGCTGGTGGCGGTGATCAAGCTCGCCGGCCTGCTGGACGTGCTCCCGGGCATCGGCCTGTTCGCCCTGGCGGCCTTGAGCCTGCTGATGATCCGCATTGCCGGGCGCGATGTTCGCGACCTGTGGGACAGCCTGTGAACGGCCAGCCGCTGGACACCCCGCCAGAGGCCCGCGACCTGGACCTGTGCCTGTGCCACAGCTGCGGCCTGGCCTGCGACATGACCAACGAACCCGAGACCTGCCCCCGCTGCGACGCCGCCCTGCATCGACGCAAACCCGACGCCATCACCCGCACCTGGGCCTACATGCTGGCCGCGCTGGTGTTCTACATCCCGGCCAACCTGCTGCCGGTCATGAATACCCAGATGCTCGGCGAAGGCGCCGACAGCACCATCATCAGCGGTGTCATCGAGTTCTGGCAAAGCGGCGCCTGGGACATCGCCCTGATTATCTTCATCGCCAGCATCGCGGTGCCCGGCATCAAGTTCGTGGTGCTGACCCTGCTGCTGGTGACCGCACAACGGCGCAGCACCTGGGCCCAGGTTCAGCGGGCGAAGCTGTACCGGCTGGTGGAAGTCATCGGCTACTGGTCGATGCTCGATGTGCTGGTGGTGGCCCTGGTGGCAGCCCTGGTCAAGTTCCAGGCATTGAGCGACATCGAACCACGACCGGGCATCCTGTTCTTCGGCCTCGTGGTGCTGTTCACCATGCTGTCGGCCATGAGCTTCGACCCCCGGCTGATCTGGGATACCCAACCATCCGAGGAGGTTATGGATGAAGTCGCAAGCCACTGACGGGCAACACCCCGCACCCGGCCGCGCCCACGTCACCACCCGCCGCTGGACGGTGTCGCTGGTATGGATCGTGCCGATCATTGCGGTGCTGGTGGGCATTTCCCTGGTGGTCCACAACTGGCTGCAGGAAGGCCCGACCATCACCATCACCTTCAAGACCGGCCAGGGCCTGACCGCCAACAAGACCCAGGTGAAATATCGCAACGTGGTCATCGGCCAGGTCACCGACGTGCAACTGAGCCACGACCAGAAGAACGTCACCGCCACGGTCAAGCTCGCCAAGACAGCCGACACCTTCACGCACGAAGACTCGGTGTTCTGGGTGGTTCGGCCGCGCATCGGGGCCGGCGGTATCTCGGGGATCGACACCTTGCTGTCCGGGGATTTCATCGGGGCCGACGCCGGCCAGTCGAAAGTGCGCGCCAAGTCCTTCACCGGCCTGGAGAACCCGCCCCCCATCACCTATGGCGAACCGGGCAAGCGCTTCACCCTGCACTCCCAGGACCTCGGCTCGCTGGACATCGGCTCGCCGGTGTACCTGCGCAAGATCCCGGTGGGCCAAGTGGTGTCCTACGCCCTGGACGCCGAGGGCAAAGGCGTCAACATCGACGTGTTCGTCAACGCGCCCAATGATGTGTACGTCACCGAAAACACCCGGTTCTGGAACGTCAGCGGCGTGGACGTGAACGTCGGTGCCAACGGTTTCGCGGTCAAGACCGAATCGCTCTCGGCCCTGCTGCTGGGCGGCATCGCGTTTCGGGCGCCGGAGTACAGCCCCAACGACGTCCCCGCCAGCGAGGACAAGACCTACGAACTGTTTGCCGACCAGCAGAGCGCCCTCGCCCCGCCCGATGGCAAGGCGCAATACCTGGCCCTGCGGTTCGACCAGGCCCTGCGCGGCTTGCGCGTCGGTGCGCCGGTGGAGTTCCTGGGGGTGGAAGTTGGCAGGGTGGTGGCCATCAATCTGGATTTCGATGAGAAACAGCGCAGTTTTCCGGTCAACGTCGGCGTGGTGATCTACCCACAGCGCCTGGGCAAGGCCCATGAGAAACTGCTCAAGGCACTCAATCACGACCCGGAGGACGAAGCCGCCTCTGCCCGCCTGATGGGCAGCTTTGTCGATCGGGGGCTGCGTGCCCAGGCCCGCAGCGGCAACCTGCTGACCGGGCAGTTGTACATCTCGCTGGATTTCTACCCCAAGGCGGAAAAAGTCGCCTTCGACCCCACCGCCCGGCCTGTGCGCATACCGACCATTCCCGGTAGCCTCCAACAATTGCAGGAACAATTGCAGGCGATGGTCGAGCGAATCAACAAACTGCCGCTGGAAAGCGTCGCCAGCAACCTGAATGGCAACCTGGTGGAGCTGCGCAAAGGCCTGGCCCAATTCAATAGCAAGACGCTGCCAAGTGTGCAAAACACCTTGCAGGACGTCAGCAAAACCCTGCAATCGGCCAACTCGACCCTGGCCGAAGATTCACCGCAGCGCGAACAACTGACCCAGACCCTGGACGACCTGGGGCGCATGTCGCGCTCGCTGCGCGAGCTGTCGGACTACCTGAGCCGCCATCCCGAATCGCTGCTTCGCGGCCGTCCCAAGGACGCACCGGCGCAGAACCTCACATTGCCGGTGAAAGAATGATCACAGGAGCGCGCGCCATGCCACTCACGCTGAAACTCACCCTGGTTGCCGTGGCGTTGCTGCTCGGCGCCTGTCGCAGCGATCCGATCCACTACCACACCTTGAGCCCCGCTCAGCCGGCGGGCCTGTCGCGCTCCGGCGTGGACATCCAGATCGAACAGGTGAGCGTTCCGCCCCAGGTGGATCGCACCCAGATGGTCATTCGCCAGGGCAACAGCGGGTTGGCGATCCTGGAAACCGAATGGTGGGGCGCCAGCCTGGCCGACGAACTGCACAGCAGCCTGGACGAACAACTGAGCAACCCCGGCGCGCCGAAGTCATTGCTGCGGGTAGACGTGCAACGCTTTGACTCGATCCCTGGCCGCTATGCCCGCATGGATGTGCAATGGCGCCTGCGCAGCCTGGGCGGCGACGCTCGCCCCCTCACGTGCCGCAGCAGCCTGCAGACACCGGCGGGAACCAACATCGACGACCTGGTGACGGCGCACCAGCAGAATGTCCGGCAATTTGTCGACCTGGTTGAGCAGGCGGCTGCACGCAAAGCCTGTCCTTGACCCTGTAGGAGCTGCCGAAGGCTGCGATCTTTTGATCTTTTGATCTTTCGCTTGAGACTCAAGCGTCAGGGGAAAGATCGCAGCCTCGCTTCGCTCGGCAGCTCCTACAAAGGCCAATGCAGCGACAGCACCGGCGCCACGCGTGGATGGCGGTCGATGCGTTCCAACAATTCGTAGAACGCCGGACGGGCGCTCAGCATCGCCTCCCGCGTGTTTCTCCACTTCGTGATCACGGCCGCCAGGATATCCAGCGCCCCCGGTTCCTCACCGCCTAGAAAAGCTCGGGTCGAGAACTGGTCGGCAAACAACGCCCAGTTGCGATACAGCCGTTGCTGCGTGCCGGATACCAAGCGCTGCCGAGTCGCTTCATCCGCGTCGTCCAGCCAGCGCTCCGGAAAATCGATAATGCCGATGGGCGTGTAGCAATTGGCCGCGATGTAGACCAAGCCCCGTATGGCTTGCGCACGCAGGGCCGGGTCTTGCGGGAGCAGCTTCGATGCGGGGAAGGTCAACCCGAGGTGAATCAGGATCGCCGCCGCTTCGGTCAGCACCGAGCCGTCCGGTAACTGCAGGGTCGGCACCTGCTTCAGAGGATTGAGTGCCTCGAGCGCTTTCGCCGCATCGTTGTCTTGCGTCGAATAGGCATCGACCCGCCGATAAGCCACCTCACAAAGACACAGGGCAACCTCCACCGCCGAAGAGCCGGATTGCCTGCAACCGAATAACTGATACATGAACCTACCTCCTGCATAAGGGTTAGCCGGTAGAACCCCCGAGTCCATCCGTGTTCCATCAAGCTGACCGGTAGCGGGCCAACGAGCTATCACTGCCGTCGATGTTCACCATCATGCCAATGAAGTTCTCTTGATGATCGCCCGGGACAACAATGGCCCCACACAAACCACTGCACCCCGGAGCACACCATCATGAAACGCCAAATCATCCTCAGCCTCGCTTTCTCCGTACTGGCCGCCAACGTATTTGCCGCCTCGTCCCAACCCGTCGTCGCCGAAGGCGGTTCTGATCGCCTGATCGAAAACCGCGTCGCTGAAGGCGGTGCCGATCGCCTGCTGGAACGTCGTGTCGCTGAAGGTGGCTCCGATCGCCTGATCGAAAACCGCGTCGCTGAAGGCGGTGCCGATCGCCTGCTGGAACGTCGTGTCGCTGAAGGTGGCTCCGATCGCCTGATCGAAAACCGCGTCGCTGAAGGCGGTGCCGATCGCCTGCTGGAACGTCGTGTCGCTGAAGGTGGCTCTGATCGCCTGATGGAAAACCGCGTCGCTGAAGGCGGTGCCGATCGCCTGCTGGAACGTCGTGTCGCTGAAGGTGGCTCCGATCGCCTGATCGAAAACCACGCATGAATTGCTTGAACGCAACAAATGATCGGCAACACACCTCGTGGCGAGGGAGCTTGCTCCCGCTCGGGCGCGCAGCGGCCGCAACAATCACCAGGCCGCTGCGCAGTCCACCCGATACACCGCTTAAGACTGATCCCGCACCAAACCCATCCCCCTAAAAGCCCGGCCTCATCCACCGGGCTTTTTCATGCCCCAAAGCCTGGCTAACGCCCCGACGCCCGCTTCATGCATCGCTGATAACGCTCATCCACCCGCTTGGCAAACCACGCCGTGGTCAGCTTGCGCGTGATCTTCGGGCTCTTGAGCACGATTCCCGGCAATACCGCCCGAGGCAACGCCTTGCCCTCGGCCTTGTCAGCCAGTTCGAACACACGCTTGTAGAGCTTGCTGTCCTCGAACGCCAGGCTGTCGCCCAGCTCCAATTGATTGCGAATGGTCGGGTTGCGCATTTCCAACGACTTGCCCAACGTGCGCACAGCCAGTTCCGTGCTGCCTGGCATGATTGAATCATGGGCAATCAGATCACCGTCCAGCGCCAGGAAAATGCCCGACGCCACACTCACCGCATGCTGGAAAGCCGCGTTGCGGCTGGCGTACCACCCCGCATTGAAATCGGCAAAACGATACAACGGCTCGGTGTAGCTCACCGGATAGCCCAACAAATGCGCGATACCGAAATACATCCCGCCACGACGACTGAACACTTCGCGACGAATCGAGCCATCCACCGTGTAGGGATAATTGCGCGCATTAGCCTGTGCAAACGCGATACTGACCTGCATCGGCCCACCGGTATGCACCGGATTGAAACCGCCGAACAGTGTCTTGCCCAACGGCACCATGCCGATGAAATCATCGAAGATCCCACTCAGCTCTTTTTCACTACGCGCCGCGTTGAGCCGATCGCTGTAGCTTTTACCGTTGGGCGAGCGCACCTGAAGTGCACCACTGACCAGCAGCTCCGGAATGTGCACCTTCGCCGCACGACGGTTGATCTCTTGACGAGCGATCTTGCCCAGCCCCGGCACCGGTGGGTCAGACTGGAACGTCGATTCCTGTTCGGTCACCGCCAGGACAGCACAGATGTTCTGCGTCGTAGAGGGAATCTGCTGGGCCGCAAAGGCCACGTAGATGTCAGTCGCCCAGCCTTCGCGATCCACAGTCTTGGCCGGCAACAACTGTACGATCTGCTTCTTGACCTCAGCGGGCGAACGCTCAGGCTCCTGCGCCTGACGGCTACCGCAACCAGCCAAAGCCAGCAGCGCAGCAAGGCTGATCATCAATCGGTTGAATTGCATGGTGCTCCATCGAGTTCGTTATTCCGGAGCAACCATACGATCAAAAGTGGATGCGGGCTATGCCCAATGTGGGAGCGAGCTTGCTCGCGATGAATGGTGGTGAAGATGGATCTCACACCCAACCCCGGGAGCAGCGCTGGATCAGATCCCGCTCAGCGCCAGGTCCATGGCAAAGTAGGTGAAGATCAGGTCTGCCCCCGCCCGCTTGATTGCGCCAAGGCTCTCGCGTACCACGCGGGCTTCGTCGATGGCGCCAGCCTGGGCGGCGAACTTGATCATCGCGTATTCGCCACTGACCTGATAAGCCGACAGCGGCAGGTTCGAAGCCTGGCGAATGTCGCGGATGATATCGAGGTAGGCACCGGCCGGCTTGACCATCAGCGCATCGGCACCTTCCTGTTCATCGAGCAAGGACTCGCGCAGTGCTTCGCGGCGGTTCATCGGGTTCATCTGGTAGCTCTTGCGGTCACCTTTCAACGCGCTGCCACCGGCCTCGCGGAACGGGCCATAGAGCGCCGAAGCAAACTTGGTGGAATAGGCCATGATTGCCGTCTGGCTGAAACCGGCTTCATCCAGGGCCCGGCGAATCGCCTGGACCTGCCCGTCCATGGCCGCCGATGGCGCGATCACATCAGCACCGGCGCGGGCCGCCGCTACGGCTTGCTTGCCCAGGTTGACCAGGGTCCGGTCGTTGTCCACTTCATCGCCGTGGAGCACACCGCAATGACCATGATCGGTGTATTCACAGAAGCAGGTGTCGGACATCACGATCATTTCCGGCACCGCGTCCTTGCAGATCCCGGCCATGCGTGACACCAGGCCGCGCTCGCTCCAGGTGTCGCTGCCATCGTTGTCCAGGTGGTGGGACACACCAAAGGTCATCACCGACTTGATGCCGGCACGGGCGTAGCGCTCGATCTCACCGGCCAGCTTCGACTCAGGGATGCGTACCACGCCCGGCATGCTCTTGATCGGCACAAAATCATTGATTTCCTCTTCGACGAAAATCGGCAGCACCAGATCGTTCAAGGTGAACTCGGTTTCCTGGAACAGGCTGCGCAGGCTTGCATTGCGACGCAGACGGCGTGGACGTGCTTCGGGGAACTGACTGGACATGGGACTCCTGGGCAGAAATGGGTGCTCGATCATAAGGAGCAAAGCTTATGCCCTGGCCGGCCAGGGCACAAACGTCGACTGGAAAACAGCGTGTTACCGGCCGGGCAATCATCTACTCACAAGGTCAGCGAGTCATTGATGCACGTCACCCGGCATTCAGGCTGCCGGTGGCTTGTAATCGAATCGGTGAGTCGTCGGGTGACTCATTCCGGAATCTTCAACCCACGCGCTACAGCCGGTCGAGCCAGGAAACGCTCCAGCACCCGCGTCACATTGGGGAAGTTCTGGATCCCGACCAAATCACCGGCCTCGTAAAAGCCGATCAAGTTGCGCACCCAGGGGAACGTGGCGATATCAGCGATGGTGTAGCGCTCGCCCATGATCCAGTCGCGCCCTTGCAGACGCCCATCGAGCACCTTGAGCAGGCGCTTGCTTTCCTCGACGTAGCGATCGCGCGGCCGCTTGTCCTCGTAGTCCTTGCCGGCGAACTTGTTGAAGAACCCCAACTGCCCGAACATCGGCCCGATCCCGCCCATCTGGAACATCAGCCACTGGATCGTCTCGTAGCGCGCCGCCGACTCCTGGGCCAGCAGTTGCCCGCTCTTGTCCGCCAGATAAATCAGGATCGCCCCCGACTCGAACAACGCCAACGGCTGGTCGCCCGGCCCATGGGGATCGAGAATCGCCGGGATCTTGTTGTTGGGGTTCAGGGAAAGGAACTCGGGCGACAGTTGGTCGTTGCTGCCAAAGTCCACTTTGTGGGGCTCGTATGGCAGGCCGATCTCTTCCAGCATGATCGAGACCTTCACACCGTTGGGGGTGGGCAGGGAGTAGAGCTGAATCCACTCCGGGTACTGGGCAGGCCATTTCTCGGTGATGGGGAATGGGGTCAGGTTGGGCATGAGGTGGATTCCAAGTGCTATTTAGAAAGCTGGAGCATAAATCAGATGACTGAGCTTTTGGATCCGGGATCATGCTGGCTACACATGGCTATTCAAAAAGCCGAAAGGGAAGGAGAACAGGTGAAAGTCCCTACCGGGTGCGAATTAAGCTGCCTGACCGCGGGTTAAAAATACGCGTCGCCAACGCCTGCGAATTTTTTGCATCAAAACGGCCTATCGTTGGTTGAATTGCTAGGTCCGTGGCTCTGAGGGCGAGCCACGGCCTATGGGATCATCCTTTGGAGTAAATCAGAAGCGGAGAAAGCTGATCCTCTTCAGTCAGAGCCCCGTGATGCCCTTTCCATGACATTTGGTTTTTTTCCGTAAGGCTCTGTACGATGCCACCCCGTCCTGTCGGATATACAATCAGATCTCCCAAACGCTGTTCAAAGGAGACTCTCACAGTCCCCCCGAACAAACCCTCGTTAACCGCTTGGCTGCGAGAGAGCACCATGAAATCGTCACCGAGCTTGTTCTTCCAGCGCTCCAATGCAGCACACGTTTTTCCAGCCTCTGTGTAAATGTGCCGGGCACGAATATCACCCGCAATCCACGCCACGCCCTCTTGAAGACCAGCGTCGGTATCAAAGTCGAAAATGGCTTCGGACGAAAGGGTTGTCATGCCGTGGTCGGCAGCGACTAGTAGTTTTGTTCCTCGAGCAAGCGCGCTGGCCGTTGAGGAAATCAGAGTGTCCACCTGCCGCAGGCTATCGAGCCAGGCTTCTGAGTTCGTGCCATAGACATGACCCGCGTAATCCAACTCACCCAGATAAACGTAAATCAACCGTCGCGATGATTTTTTAAGCGCCCCCCTGATTTTAAAACCACAGTGCCAATAGTCCATATAGGGAGTAATTGTGGCTCCTTTATAAATAGCTTTACTGTAACGGGAGTTAGCTATTTTTAACGGGAGTATACATTCTATGTTCAGACCCAGTTCGCTGGCAGTTTCCCAAGCAGTCTTTTCGATTGCAAAAATCGGCGGATCAACGGAATGAGTGCCGCTTGTTTGATTACGACAAAAACCGCCCATTTGCCATGACAATGGGGAAAATGCGGTCCGATTATTCAACGCAAAGCGGCTCCCAACTATACCGTGCTGGCCGCTTCCTTGCCCGAGAGCAAAGGAAGCCAAACTGGTCGCGGTAGTGGCAGGAAATCCGACTCCGAAAGACTGACCTGTGCAAAGCAGTGTTTTCAGGAATGGTGCATGGGACTGATGCTCGTCGAGCAATAGCTGCCCCAATCCATCAACGATGAAAATGACCAGTCCATTTGTAGGCTGGAGGTCGAATCCAGAGTCAAATGAGGGAACACCCAAGCTCGCCAAAATGGCATGTGACAGTTGAGTCAGTCCGGACTTCGGAGCGTGACTCGCGTTTTGAGTCGAGATCTTCATGTCAGCGGTCTCGCGAAAGGATAGCGGAACTGGCAGCGACGCTATGCATTACGTTGCGTACTACATCGGTGGTCGCCAGAAACTCTCCCTTTGTCAAATCACCCACAACAAAAAGCCCGGGAATTTCATTATGACGGTTGGAAAGTGCTTGATAAGTTAGCGGATTAATGGAAACACCGCCCAACGGGTGGGTCGTGATCGAGCCATTGGCTAACATATTCTTCAACAAGGGTACTTCTTTGAGATCCATCTCCCCATAACCAACACCACGTCCATCGATCAAATACTGGACATTTAAGCACTCATTTCGACCATGATAAATATCAAAGCCCTGCTCAGTAGCCTCAACCCCCTGTAAATCAGAGTAAATCTCTAATTGTTCACCTTGCATTAATTGCAGTATACGTACGGCACTAAACACAGGGAACGCCGCTAGATACGTCATCCAAGGTCCATAGTATTTTGTCATGAACTCGGCTTTCTCTGGATCACTTAGTCTCGCCCACAACTTATCTATGACCGAATAAGAGGCCAACAAAACGCTTTGCCACAGGTGATTACCCCGCGAGCAACTGCTTATTTCTCGCTCAAGCTCCTCGGTCCGTGTCGCTCCGGGTTTTGCTAGGGCATCCCAGTCAATGAGACCATTTGTGACCCTATCGAGTTCTTTTTTATGGTGCGTAAGAATGGACTCAAGTGTTTGGTTTTTTTCATTAAGCAGAGCTGTGATAAACGTGCTTGGATCATAGCCAGAGTGCTCAGCAATAACCTTGGGTAGTTTGCCAGTTCTGGACACCATTGTTATTCTTCCAATATGGCCTTTTTCTTGGAGTGCCAGTGCCGCATCGATCGCCGTTAACCGAGAACCTATAATCCCCACCGTGGCATGGATCGGTATGTCCATAGCTTGATAGGGAGAGCAGAAAAAATTTTGGGGGGCATTGGATAGCAACGGAAACCTAGGTGCATGCCCGATACAAATAATAACTTTGTCAAAAATCTCTTTGGTGCCGTTGCTAAACTCCACGGAAAACTTACCAACAGACTGAATAGGTGTCACACAGGAAACCGACGTATTAATAAGTTCCGCAAAGGAGGCGCCGTTCAATGCTCGCTGCAACTGATGACCTACATACAATCCAAATAAGCGCCGCGACGAAAACTCTGACCATGCCTGTTCTTCATCTGGGAAATATTCTTGCCATAACGATTGATTTTTTGCGCGCCACTCGACGAATTCTAGAGGATTATCAGGATTAATACTCATGACTGAAGCAGGCAGATTGATAAGATGACTGTTATAGCCAGTACCAAAAGCTAGACCTGAGCCCGGTTTTCGCCCATCGGCTATAACGTACTCAAGTACGGAATACTGTGTTTCGAGCTGAGTGTATAGCCGAATGAACAGACTAACTCCCGTAGGCCCCGCACCGACTTGAAGAATTCTCACTTGGCCACCCCCGCTTGCAATGTGATGGCTATCCTATTCGCTTCAACTCGATCTATCTTCCCGCTCATGGTCACCGGCAAGTCCTTGGTGAAGTAAATATCGTTACTGCTGACAGGATAATCCTCAAGATTGGAAACATGCTCGGCGATTGCTTCGCGCTTAAGCCTGGCACTAGTCGGCTTGAGCTTTACCAGCAGAAGTATTTTTTTATTTAAATCGTGCCGCGTTGTGGTGGCGACGCACTCCAATATATCTTCATGGGCGCGCAAGTGCGCCTCTAACTCTGTGAGATCTATGAGTTTTCCGTGTACTTTAATCCGAGCATCGGCGCGGCCATGAAGATTGAAATTTTGCCCATCATATGAAGCCAGGTCGCCCGTCCGATACCATCGAGCATGGCGGCCAAGCGGTAGACGACGCAGATATCGACCTGATGTTCTGACGTCATGGTGCAAATACCCCTGACCAACACCACCTCCGCCAATGTAGAGTTCTCCCACCTCATGGAGATCAGTATGCGTACCGTCATCCTTTAGAATCGTAATTAAAGTGCACGGAAAGGGCACACCAATAGGAAGAGGAGCATCATTTTGGAGCTTACTTAGCGCTTCATGGGTAGCCTCAAAATAGGTGCTATCTATGGTTGTTTCGGTCGTCCCATATGAAAACACCAAGCGACAGTCGTCAGAGATTATTTTACGAACATCCTTAAACTCCCTAACACGCATAACATCAGACCCAGCAATCAGCAGTTTAAAACTACTCAGCTTTACGTTATTTCTTAACGCATAACCGTAGAGTTCCCTAAGAATAATTGGAGTGAACTCAGCACACTCTATCTGGTAGGTGATAATAAATTCAGCCAAGTTTTCAACAACATATTTCTCGGCTGAAGTAGGCACGTAGATTATGGCCCCAGAGCAAAGCCCACGAAGCCAGTCACCAGCAAACACGTCAAAGGAAAGGCTGGCGAACTGGAGATGCCTTTTGAGTTTTTTCAATTGATAGATCTCGTCCCACCCCCTGAATATTTCAATCAGATTGGCGTGCCCAATAGCTACTCCTTTGGGGTCTCCAGTTGAGCCGGAGGTGAACATAATGTAGGCCAAGGGATGGTAACGTTGTGTGAGCGCAGCGTAGGAAGCAGGTATAGGCAGTTCCTTATAGTGGACAAACTCAGGATCATCGCTTTGCCAAATATAAGGAAGGTCTTGTTCGGATAGAACAAACTCGACATTAGCTACGGCCAAGGTACGTTGTATTTTTGCAGGAGGCAGAGAGGCGTCTATTGGACAGTAGATGCACCCCGCGTGTAGACACCCCAACATAGAAGCAAGCGCATCGCCAATATTATTTTGCATAATAGCGATGACGCTGCCGACCTCCACACCTCTGCCTTGAATGTAAGTAGATACCTTATAAATTTTATCTCTTAGCTCTTGATATGTGACAACACTATCACCTACCACAATAGCTGCCGTATCGGGTGAGGAATAACAGTGACCCAACACAAGATCAAGTATCGAATCATGAGGAACTGCCTGAGACATAAAAAACCCTTATATTTATAATTTTGGCGCATCAAGCTTTAAGCGTAATGCTATTAACCAAAGAGCACCTTGACCTAGCAATTAGAAACAAGGCACACCAGCGCTGGGCATAATTTCACTGGAGGCATACCTGAATCAGCTATTTCGTGCGAAATATAAATTCCGAAGGCCGCAGCAAATTATCCACCACTGAGAGTGGTGAACCCGTAGACACACACCGAGGTAAATAATTAGGGAGACAGCTTGTTAAAACAACAAACATACGCGAGACAAAATCCAGGCGTTATCCTAATCATTTTCCGCCTTCCTTGGCTGTCATCTGAACCCAATGTTTAGCGGTTGTTGTTTTTCCTGTCAACCCTCACCTATTTGTTTAGGCCAACTAACCTTGCACAGTGGGCATTTCAAAGTCATTCGCAAAAGCTACAAAATGTAACGACGCCTTCGCAAGCAGCTGAGAAGCTGCCACTCCCATACAACAAAGATATATCTAAAGTACGCACTATAAAAAAGTAAGACTCCAATATTTTGTAGTTCTACTGAGACATGACTTCACCGGGCAAAAAAATCTTGTCAGACAAGAATGTCAGATATCTAAACAGGCGCGCTTTTCAGGGGCTGACATGCAGGAACCCTGCGGTGCCGGGCGAACACGAGACTTTGTCAACGGGGCGGGGTCAGGGAGAGAAGCGATGAACGTAGGGCGATTCGCTAAATTCAGATGCCCATGAACCCGTCACGGAATTCACATCGGCCCTTCTTAAATCCGCAACATCCTGTCGTTAACGTTCGTCCCATCTCCTGACGGAGATCGCTAGAGTGCACCGGGACCAGCCAGGATCGAACCAAAGGACTTGAAGAGACTCTGAGCAATGCCCCCGAAGATTCGACGCGGCGTAATGACAGGGAAACCACCCGAGGCCAACCGCTTCGCGGTGCCAGGGTTTGTCAGCCTGACTCAAGAGTGCTGAAGAAAAACTATTCGATGATGAACCCACTGAATTTCGCCAGGCGCTTCAAACACCGTTCGTGGCTGGTGCTGCCGACGCTGCTGGTGGTCTGTGGACTGGTGCTGTCGCTGGAATCCAGCGTCAGCCGCGCCCAGCCGGCCGACGGCGTGCAGACGTTGGTGTTCCTGCGCCACGCCGAGAAACCCGCCGGAGGCCTGGGCCAGCTCAACTGCCAGGGCCTCAACCGCGCCATCGACCTGGCCACCCTGCTGCCGGAAAAATTCGGCAAGGCCGACTACGTGTTCGCGGCCAACCCGACCCGCAATGTCGAAGAGGGTGAGCTGGACAATTCCTACAGTTATATTCGCCCGCTGATGACCATCAGCCCCAGTGCCATCAAGCTCGGGTTGCCGGTGAACATCAATTATTCAGCCAACGACACCAGCGACCTCGCTGATGAACTGCTGGACGACAAGTACCACAACGCCACCATCTATACCGCCTGGTCACATGGCTACCTGCCAGAGTTGATCAACAAGGTCGCCGGGGAGGCCGTGGGCAAGAAGCAGACCATTACCGATGACTGGGCGTCAGGCGATTTTGATTCGCTGTACGTGCTGACCCTGACCTGGCACAACGGCAAGGCCAGCCTCTCTAGTCAGAGCTACAAGCAAGGCTTGGATAATGGCCAGGAGACCTGCCCGACCTGATCAGTCGCTATTTCCCTTTGTGGGAGCGAGCTTGCTCGCGATAGCGTCAGACCCATTGATATTGATGTGACTGAAATACCGCTATCGCGAGCAAGCTCGCTCCCACAGGGATTGACAGTGGATATCAAACCTGTGGTCACCCGCCCCGGGCCGCCCGCTCCCGCAGATATTCCAACACCGCCGCCTGTTCCCCCGAGAACTCGATCCGCAAGCCCTTCTTTTCCCGCTGGAACACGTACATCGGGTCGTAATACTCACGCAACAAGCCTTCGATCCAACCGCGATGCAAGTCGACGGCGCCGCTGTTGGCCTGCTCGGCCAGGGCGGCTTCCAGAATGTTCATCAAACGCCGGTGACGGTCGCCGCCCAGGCGCTTGTGGATGTTGTCCAGGCTGGCCAGCAACCGCTCGGAAAACAACGAGAAACCTTCGTCGCCATGTACAGCGACAAATTCCGCACACAGGTCGATGACGTAATCCTGCAGGATCCGCTCGACCCGATGCTCCAGGCTGTCTTCCAGCCAGACCATCGGAACCTGCTGCATGCGCTGGTACAAAGGCAGCGGCAAGGCGCAACTGCCGACCGCACGACTCTCATCTTCCAGCACGAATTGTTCGATGCCGGCGGCGCGTTTTTTCAGTACGTCCACGGCCAGGCGGTTTTCAAAATCGATGTTGGAAGGCTGGCCGGTGGCGCGTTTGCCGAAGCTGGAACCGCGATGGTTGGCATAACCTTCCAGATCCAGGCTGTTGCTCAGTTGGCCCAGCGCTTCGGTCTTGCCGGTGCCGGTCATGCCGCCCAGCAGCACCAGGTCGCACTGGGCAACCGCCTGCTCGACCGTGTCCAGCAAGAAGGTGCGCATGGCCTTGTAGCCACCGCCGACCCTGGGGTAATCAATGCCCGCTTCGTCCTTGAGCCATTGCTGGACGATCTGCGAACGCAAGCCTCCGCGAAAGCAATACAGCAAGCCGTCGGGATGGGTCTTGGCGAACTCGGCCCAGGCCTGGATGCGCTGGGCCTTGGTTTCGCCGGACACCAGTTGATGCCCCAGGACAATGGCGGCCTGCTGCCCCTGCTGTTTGTAGCAGGTACCGACGCGTTGCCGTTCGCTGTCGGTCATCAACGGGAGATTGACCACGCCGGGGAACGCCCCCTTGATGAATTCGATCGGGGCGCGTGTGTCCATCATCGGCCGGTCATTGAGGAAGATGTCGCGGTAATCGGTGATGTCATGGCTCATCAAGACACCTCGACCGCGTAACTCTGTCGCTCGACCAGTTCGCCGATAGGTTCCAGCGCCAGCCCGAGTTCAGCGGCCACCCGCAGGAACTCGATCTCGCCTTCAGGGGTGACGGCAATCAGCAGGCCACCGCTGGTCTGCGGGTCGCACAACACGCGCTTGTGCAGTTCCTGGACCCGACCGACCTTGCTGGCGTAGCTGTCGTAGTTGCGCAGCGTACCGCCCGGTACACACCCCAGGTCGAGGTAGTACTCGACGCCCGGCAGGCGCGGCACCGCGTCATAGCGGATGCGCGCGGTCAGTTGGCTGCCGTCGGCCATTTCCACCAGGTGCCCGAGCAGGCCGAAACCGGTGACGTCGGTCATCGCCGTCACTCCGTCGAGCTTGCCGAAGCGGCTGCCGGGTTTGTTGAGGGTGCACATCCAGTCACGGGCCAGGCCAACATCGGCGGCGCGCAACTTGCCTTTCTTTTCCGCCGTGGTGAGGATGCCGATGCCCAAGGGCTTGGTCAGGTACAGGCGGCAACCGGCGGTGGCCGTGTCGTTGCGTTTCATGTGGCGCTTTTGCACCAGGCCTGTGACCGCCAGGCCGAAAATCGGCTCGGGCGCGTCGATCGAATGCCCACCGGCCAGGGGGATACCGGCCTCATCACACACGGACCGACCGCCGCGAATCACGTCCCGGGCAATTTCCGGGGCCAATACGTTGACTGGCCAGCCGAGAATCGCGATGGCCATCAGCGGATCCCCTCCCATGGCGTAGATGTCGCTGATGGCATTGGTGGCGGCGATGCGTCCGAAATCGAAGGGATCGTCGACAATCGGCATGAAAAAATCGGTGGTCGAGACCACGCCACGCTCCTCGTCGATGGCGTACACCGCCGCATCGTCCCGCGAAGCATTGCCGACCCACAGCTTGGGATCAAGGTTCTGCGCACCGCTACCGGCCAGGATCACTTCCAGTACCTGGGGCGAAATCTTGCAGCCGCAGCCGGCGCCGTGGCTGTACTGGGTCAGGCGAATCGGCTCGCTCATGGGCATACCTCTGGTCAGTCAAGATGGCCGATTCTATCAGCAACGCCGCCGACCCAGTGCCGCGTCGAACATTCACCGCTGCCAACAGAACAAGAACAAAGCCTGAATTGCGTTTTACGCTGGTGGGCCGCTACTTTCACAACGGCGGCAACTGGCAGGACGGCAGTGAGCTTAACTTTGGCGATGGCCACTTCCGCGCCCGCTCCGACGGCTGGGGATACTACGCCGGGGTTGGCTATCAATTCTGAGCACACCGTAGAAGCACACTTCGAATCCATGGAGGTCACGAATACATGATCAATCGCCTGTCTATTTCAATCGGCCTGGCCTGCACGGCCCTGTTCTGCTCGACCGCCGGGGCCGCACCGCCGCTTCAACCCAAAGTGATGCTGATCACGATGTTCGCCCCCGAGGCTCAGAACTGGATCGATCGCCTCGAACTCAAGACTGAAATCCGCGTGCCGGGACTGTCCGCCGAATACCCGACGATCCGCTGCAATGCCGAGCGGGTCTGCCTGCTGATCACCGGCATGGGCCAGACCAACGCCGCAGCCTCGACACTGGCCCTGGCGCTCTCCCCCACCGTCGACCTGCGCAAAAGCTATTTCCTGGTGGCCGGGATCGCCGGCATCAACCCACACCACGGCACGCTTGGCACGACGGCCTGGGCCCATTACCTGGTGGAGTTCGGCACCCAATGGGAGCTGGATTCGCGGGATGTACCCAAGGACTGGCCCACCGGCTACCTGGGCATCAACACCAAGGGGCCGAATGAAAAGCCGCCGCTGGACTACAAGACGGAAGTCTTCGAACTCAACCCGGCCCTGCAAGCCAAGGCCTTTGCCCTCAGCCAGAAGGTGACCTTGGCGGAAAGCAAGGAATCGGCGGCCTGGCGCTTGAAGTATCCGTACGCCCCGGCCAACCAACCACCGGTGGTGACCCGCTGCGACACCCTGGCCGGCAACACCTGGTTCTCCGGTACCCGCCTGAGCGAGCGCGCCGAAGTCTGGACTCGCCTGCTCACCGACAACAAGGGCGTCTACTGCACCACCCAACAGGAAGACAACTCCACCTACGAGGCCTTGCTCCGGGCCAGCCGCGAAGGTCGGGTGGACATCAACCGGCTGGCCGTTCTGCGGGCCGGGTCCGATTTCGACCGCCCCGAGCCCGGCGGCAACGAAGTGGACAACCTGCTCAAATACGCCGACCAGGGCGCGTTCGTCCCTGCGTTGGAAAACCTGTTCCGCACCGGCAACCCGCTGGTGCAGGACATTGTGAAGAACTGGTCGGCGTGGAAAGACGGCGTGCCTGGCGTTTGATCACCAGCCGCGCCGGCTCTTGGGGAGAAGGAAGCGATCTGTGGGAGCAAGGCTTGCCCGCGATGCAGTCGACGCGGTCCTTTGTGAACCGAGGCGCCTGCATCGCGGGCAAGGCTTGCTCCCACAGGTTGGGGCTAATCTCTACGGATCACTCAATGGAATTTTCCATTGCGGGAAGAATCACTTGAACATCAGCCGTGCGTACCCATCCAGGAGACCGCCGATGTCCCTCGACCCTGCTGCCGACAGCACTCACCTTGATTACGGCCTCGACACGCTGTTTGGTCGTGACACCAAAAGTGTCGACTGCGAGTTCGACGTCAAACGCCTCGATGACGGCGAACCGCCCTGGTTCGCGCTGCACGTGCGACCACCACTGCCGGCGGATCTGGATAAAGCCCAGATCGTGGTGTTCAACGCCGAAGGCCGGCGCATCAGCGGTATTGTCCGGCGAACCGAGCGCCTGGCCGACGACAGCCTGCAATTGGACGTGGAACCCGACTGAGTGTTTCAGGCCGGGCTCCCTCGCTGGTCGAGCGCTTCCTTACACGTATGCGGCGAAGTACTCAGTCGAACTTGACCAGGTTCAGCACCGGCAACGGCCCACCCGGGAATTGAGTCAAGCGTGCGCCAACGCTCAATGGGCCCAGGTCCACACCGAAGAATCCCAGCCGATCGATCAACTGCGCGACTTCCCCACGGGCCTGCTCATCGTCGCCAGTCAGGAATAGCACGCGCTTGCCGCCTTCGGACGCTGGATCAGCCTCCAGCAGGCGCGCCAACATGTGGTTGAACGCCTTGACCACCCGTGCCCCCGGCACCCATTCGCTGAACACCTCGGTAGAAGCCCGGCCTTGCAGATCAATCGCCTCGAACTCCGGGACTTTGATTGCGTTGTTGGCATCGATCACGATTCGTCCGGCAAAGTCCGGCAAGCCATTCAGCGCCTGGGGCAACTTCGGCCAGTTGACGGCCACCAGCACCATGGGTTGGGCAGCGGCTTGCTGCACGGTGCCGGCGCGGACGGTGGGGCCGAGCTCGGCGACCAACTCGGCCAGGCTTTCGGGGCCGCGGCTGTTGGCAATCACGACGTTGATGTTCTGACGGGCCAAGGCCCGGGCAAATGCACTGCCAATGGCGCCTGCGCCGATGATGCCGATGGTGTCGATGCTGCTCATGTCGTATGTCCTCACAGTTGGATAACCCTGGGCGGTGATGTCCGCCGTTGAGGTGCATATTGCCCTTGCTATTACGTGATGATTAGCCAGTAATACGTTGAATCATTTTCAAGCATTACTATCAGGTCACTTTGATGGAAAGCCTCGCCAATCTCGAATGCTTTGCCCGCAGTGCCGAAACCGGCAGTTTCTCGGCGGCCGCCAGGTTGCTGGCCCTGACGCCCGCGGCCGTGAGCCGCAATGTGGCAATGCTGGAGCGAAACCTGGGGGTGCGGCTGTTCCAGCGCTCGACCCGCAAGCTGTCCTTGACCGAGAACGGCGAACACTTCCTGGCCAGCATCGGCACGCATCTCGAAGCCTTGCAGGCCGCCATCGGCGCCGTGACCACTGAACGTGGCGAGCCGGCCGGGGTATTGCGCCTCAGCCTGTCACCAAGCTTCGGCATCGGCCATGTGCTGCCGTTGATGCCACAATTTCTGGCCCTCCACCCATTGATCCGCCCGCAATGGCATTTCGAGAACCGACGGGTAGACCTGATCGCCGAAGGTTTCGACGCAGCGATTGGCGGCGGCTTCGAACTGACGCCTGGCGTGATCTCGCGAACCTTGGCGCCGGCACATCTGGTCGCGGTAGCCAGCCCAGCCTACCTGGCCGCACGCGCCTGCCCCGAGCACCCGGAAGATCTGACCCACTTCGATAACATCGTGCTGCGCTCCAGCCTCACCGGGCGCGTACGTCAGGCCACGATGCGTAACGCCGCCGGTTTCGAGTCGGCGTTGCGGCTGCCTGAATCCATCATTCTCAACGACCCGGTCGCCATGCGCGAAGCCACCTTGCTGGGCCTGGGCATTTCGCTGCTGACCGTGCCGGACGTGCTGCCCTGGCTGGAGCGCGGCGAACTGGTACGGCTGCTGCCGGACTGGTACATGGACCTTGGCGTGATTTCCCTCTATTACCCCAGCCGCACGCTGATCCCGGCCAAGACTCGCGCCTTTATCGACTTCATCACCGAACACTTCGAGCGTGAGGGATTGGCGCAGCGTTTCAGTGCTGCGCGGGGTTGAGCCTTAGGGTCTTTCGTGCCAGTTCTGCCGCCATCGCGAGCAAGCTCGCTCACAGAGGGCTTGTGTCGAACCAAATATCGAGACCAGCCCCCCACACTGTGTGCGAGCTTGCTCGCGATAACGTCAGCCCAGCCTCCCCCAACCTCGTGGCGAACAAGCTCGCCCCCACAGTGGGTTTGCGACGCGGGCGGTGCTAACGTGGCGCCTCGAGGACTGACAAGGATGACCGCGTGCTGCTGCTCAAATTGCTGGTGATTCCCGCGTTCCTGCTGCTGATTTCCCTGGCGGGCAGGCGCTGGGGACCGAGTGTGGCCGGCTGGCTCTCGGGGTTGCCAGTCGTGGTGGGGCCGATTCTGTTGTTCCTGGCCATAGAACAAGGCGAGCTGTTTGCCGCACAGTCGGCGACCGCGGCGTTGGCAGCGATGTTCGCGATGATTGCCTTCTGCGTGGTGTACGCCCAGGTCGCCCAGCATCGCAACTGGCCCTGGGCGCTGGGCATCGCGCTAGGCGTCTGGACCCTGGTGGCGTTGATCCTGTCCTGGCTACCGGCTTCGCTGCCGTTGTCGAGCCTGATCGCCCTGGCCGCGCTGCTGGCGGCGCCGTATCTGTTCCCCACGGTCCGGCCGGTGATGAACGGGCCGGCGGCCAAATCCGACAAACTGCTGCTGCGCATGATCGCCGGCGCGCTGTTGACCCTGGCGGTGACGCTGCTGGCCAGCACCGTGGGCGAACGTTGGAGCGGGTTGCTGGCGGTGTTCCCGGTGCTGGGCAGTGTCATGGCGGTGTTCTCCCAACAAACCCGGGGGCCGGCCTTCACCGCCGCGCTGCTGCGGGCGACGGCCACCGGCATGTATTGCTTCGCCGCCTTCTGCCTGACCCTGGCCCTCGCCCTGCCGGTGCTGGGCATGCCCGCCTTTGCCTTGGGCGTCGCGGTGTCGATGGCCATGTTGCTGGTGACCCGACGGCTGCTGGTGCGGGCACCGCCCGGCGACACCGCACACCTTTCACCAAAATGACGGTCTCTTCTGCACTGGCGCTGGAGTCAGGTGCGACGCCCGTGGGATGATCGGCCTCCAGGCACGACCATCTGTGGAGCGTTTCAATGTCATTGCTGAGTAAACAAGCCGCCGCCCTGTTGCTGGGGGCCATCGCCAGTCTGGTCGTGGTATCCGCCCAAGCGGCCCCGGCCAAACCTGCCGGCGATGCACCGGCGCAGAAAGTGTCGATGCTCGGCGGCAAGTTCACCTTCACCTTGCCCAAGGGCTTCACGGCGACGCCGCTACCCGCCGGTGAAGTGGCCCAGGGCACCGCTGGGGCGACAGGGACGATGTACAGCAATGCCACCAGCAGAACCGTGGTGATTGCCGCGGAGAACACCATCGTCAACGGTACGAATGTGAAGGACGATGATGGTGCGTTCCTCGACACCACCATGGCCGACTTCGCCGCCCAGCGCATCAAGGCCCTGCCGGACGCCAAGATCCTCAGCGAAAAAAGCCTGAAGCAAAAAGGCACCGGCCTGGGCCTGCGCCAGCTCGACACCAGCGCGACCCAGGGCGGCGGACCCACCCTCGACACCACCTTGCTGGGCGCCTCCGGCACGCGCATGGCCGTGGTGCAAATCATCTCCCGGGCCAGCGACAAGGCCGGTCATGAAGCGTTGGTGAAACAGATCGCCAGCGGTAAGTAACAAGCACCCTGTGGGAGCGAGCTTGCTCCGGGCGGCGATCCGACGATGGCATCGGCACATCCTGGCATTGATGCAAGCTGATCCACCGCTATCGCGAGCAAGCTCAGCTCCCACAGGGTCCACAACCACCGCAAAATGTGTGCGAGCTTGCTCCGGGCGGCGATCCGACGATGGCGTCGGCACATCCTGGCATTGATGCAGCTGATCCACCGCTATCGCGAGCAAGCTCAGCTCCCACAGGGTCCACAACCACCGCCAAATGTGGGAGCGAGCTTGCTCCGGGCGGCGATCCGACGATGGCGTCGGCACATCCTGGCATTGATGCAGCTGATCCACCGCTATCGCGAGCAAGCTCAGCTCCCACAGGGTCCACAACCACCGCAAAATGTGGGAGCGAGCTTGCTCCGGGCGGCGATCCGACGATGGCATCGGCACATCCTGGCATTGATGCAAGCTGATCCACCGCTATCGCGAGCAAGCTCAGCTCCCACAGGGTTTCGCCCACAGGGACTTAAGGTGGTCAGGGATTGAGCCGTTCCAGCCAGGCCCGCAGGTCCTGCACTTCCAGGGCGCTGATGCTGTGGCCCACACCCGGGTAGGCATGGAATTCCGGTTCCAGCGCCAGGGTCTTCAGGAAGGTGTTGGCCTCGGTGCCATCGTGGTAGGGAATGATCGGGTCTGCCGTGCCATGGCCGATGAACACCGCCAGTGCCCGGCGCGATTCATTGGGGGTCAGCTCCGCACGCAACACCGACAGGACCCGCCCGCCCATCGCGGCAATACCATCGACGGCTTCGGGGTGTCGCAACGCAACTTCGTAGCTCATCATCGCGCCCTGGCTGAACCCTACCAGGTAGACCTTGCTCGCGTCGGTCGAGTACTTGGCCCGAGCCTTGTCGATGAAGTCCAAGAGCATCTGGCCGCTGGCCTTCAGGTCCGAGGTGTCACCGTCATAGGCACCCTCGCCCTTTTTCGCGAACCACTGATAACGGTCCTGTTCCATGCTCTTCGGTGCCCGCACCGAGAGGTAGTTGTAGTCCCGAGGCAACTCGCCCCTGAGTTCGAACAGGTCCTGTTCGTTGCTGCCGGAGCCGTGCAGGAAGATCACCAGCGGGCGGTTGCCGGCTTGCTCATCGGCTTGGGCCAGGTAGTTGAGCGGCAAGTCCGTGTGCAGCGAGGGTTGGGCCTGCAACCCGGACGAGACCAGCAATAGAAACAGAGCGAGCGCTTTAAACATCAACCTTCCTCCATCGTTCGATAGCCGCACGACAAAAAGCGTGCGGTGAGGTAGACAGCACTTATCAGTCGTTGCTCAATTTCCCCGTACGAATCGGCTCACGCCCGGCGACTTTTGCCTGCCAGATGCCCGGCTGGGTGTAGCGCCCGCGGTCCAGGGCGAACAGCACGCCACTGGTGCCAGCCCGCACGGTGGTGACCCGATCACTCAACGGATCGACCACTTCGAACAGCGGATCGCCCTGCTCCACCCATTCGCCAGCCTCGCGCAGAAAGCTCACCACGCCATGGTGCGGCGCGAACAGGTATTGAGTGCCTTCGAACGGAAAGCCTTCGCAGCACTCGGCGGGTGCGGATGGCCAGTCCCCGGCGATAAACCCCTGCTCGGCCAAAAAACCGAGAATGGCTTCACAATTGGCCTGGGCCTGTTCCACCCGGGTGTCGCCCATGCTGCCCAGCTCCAGCGTCGTCGCCAGGTTCGCCGCTGGGATCGCCGCCGCAGGAAAGGCTTTGGCCAGGCGCAACCAGGGTGAAGAGCAGGACTCGTCGAACGAACTGCCACCGGAATCTTCACTCAGCAACGCCACCCCGGCCTTCAGGCGTGCGGCCAGGGAGCGCCATTGCGGCCACTGTTGCGGCAAGGCATACAAATGGATCGCGGCCTCGAAATCGCAATGCAGGTCCAGGGTGATGTCGGCGTCGCAGGCATGGCGCAGCAGCAGGCGATGCAGCGCTTCAAGTTGCGAAGGCGACGCCGGCAGGTCGTCGAGAACCTGGGCCATGGTCTGGCGGATCAAGGTGATATTGGCGGCCGGGTCATCACCCAGGCGATCACCAATGCGTTGCGCCACCGGTGCACTGAGTTCCACGAAAGAGCGGTTGAAATTCTTGCCGCTGCCCAGTTCGAAACGCCCCATGTGGGCGCTTTGCAGATGTTGATCCAGGCCGATGGGATTGGCCACCGGCACCAGCTCGATCACCCCTTTGAGCAGGCCTTGCGCCTCGAGGTCGTTGAGCCGCTGCTTCAGCTCCCAGGCAGTACGCATGCCCGGCAGTTCGTCGGCGTGCAGGCTGGCCTGGATGTAGGCCTTGCGCGGGCCATGGCCATAACGAAACACACTGAGCCGGCGCTCGGTGCCCAGGTGGCTCCATGGCAGGGTATGGTCGATGCGTTGCATGAAATCTCCAAATGACTAGGCTGCGATCTTTTGATCTTTCGCTCTGGACTCAACTGGCAGTGGAAAGATCGCAGCCTCGCTTCGCTCGACAGCTCCTACAGCAGCGCCTACCGATTAATGCCCGTAGACATCAAAAGCGAAGTATTTGTCCTGCACCTTCTTGTACGTGCCATTGGCGCGGATTTCGCTGATGGCGGCGTTGAATTTATCGGCCAAGGCCTTATCGCCCTTGCGCACCGCAATGCCGGCGCCACCGCCGAAGTATTTCGCGTCTTCATAGGTCGGGCCCACGAAGGCAAAGCCTTTGCCGGCATCGGTCTTCAGGAAACCGTCGTCGAGGTTGACCGAGTCGGCCAGCATGGCGTCGAGACGACCGGCGACCATGTCCAGGTTGGCTTCCTGCTGGGAGCCGTAGCGCACCAGGTTGATCCCGGCAGGCACCAGCACTTCGGTGGCGAAACGGTCGTGGGTACTGGCACGTAGCACACCGACTTTCTTGCCCTTGAGCTCGGTCAGCGGGTCCTTGACCTCGGAGCCTTCCTTCATCACGAAACGCGCCGGGGTGTGGTAGTACTTGATGGTGAAATCGACGTTTTTCTTGCGGTCGTCGGTGATGGTCATGGACGACAGGATCGCATCGATCTTCTTCACTTTCAGCGCGGGGATCAGGCCATCGAACTCCTGCTCGACCCAGGTGCACTTGACCTTCATCTGCTCGCAGAGGGCGTCGCCGATATCGACATCGAAGCCGGTCAGCTTGCCATCGGCGGTTTTCATCGAAAACGGCGGATAACCGGCCTCGATCCCGAGGCGGATCGGCTTGGCGTCTTCGGCCACGGCCGACAGGGACAATACGGACAGTGCCAGGGCACCGAACATGGCTAGCTTGTTCATTTTCGCTCCTGAGTGCGCAGGTATTTTATTGATCGTTATAGGCAGATTCGTAGGCAGCGTTCGGTCAGGAAAAACCGAAGTGGCCGGAGTCTAGAGGGGCACTCGGGAGGGGAATTATGTTGAGGCGACAAATACTTATAAAAAGCCACTAATGCCGTGTTGTAACGCCGAAGTTCTGTAGGAGCGAGCTTGCTCGCGATCGCGGTGCGTCAGCGTGCCTCAATGCCAAATGTGCCGCCGTCATCGCGAGCAAGCTCGCTCCCACAAAAAGCTGTTTGCGCTGTCTCAGCAGTCGCAGCTGATCGCCTCGTCCGCCATGCGCTCCACTGTGCCGCTCAGGCGAAAGCCTTCATCGAGCCAGCCCATGACGCCGCCGATCATTTCCTTGACCGGGTATCCCAACGTTGCCAGGCGCACTGCCGCCTTGTTCGCGCCATTGCAATGCGGGCCGGCGCAATACACCACGAACAGGGTGGTCTTGGCATAGGCGGCCAGTGCCTGGGCGGTGAGAGTGCGGGTTGGCAGGTTGATCGCCCCGGGTACGTGGCCGCGTTCGTAGGCCAGTGGTCCGCGTACATCCACCAGCACAAAATCGATGTTGCCGGCCTGTTGGCTGGCATGAACGTCGGAACAATCGGTTTCGAATGTCAGGCGACGGCTGAAATGCTGCAGGGCGATATCGGAGGGGGCAGCAGGCACTTCGCGAACCAGGCTGGTCATGGGCGTGTACTCCAGGATAGATAAGGCGTGAAGAGACTTTATCCCCCCAATGCTTACCGCTACAGTGGCGCACAAGACACTCTGTGGGAATTTTCCGCCAAATGCAGCCTAACCCTGGTCTGGTCGCGATCCTCGCCTACGACGGCCTGTGTACTTTCGAATTCGGTGTCGCCGTCGAGATCTTCGGATTGGAGCGACCGGAATTCGATTTCCCCTGGTACACGCATCGGATCGTCGCGGTCGATGACGGCCCGATGCGCGCCATGGGCGGCTTCCAGGTATTGGCTGATGGCGGCATGGAACTGCTCGAAACCGCCCGGACCATTGTCGTGCCAGGCTGGCGCAACCGCAGCGAGCCACCGTCCCCGGCGTTGCTCGAGGCACTGCGCAGGGCCCACGCCCGTGGTGCGCGCCTGCTGTCGATCTGCTCCGGTGCCTTCGTACTCGCCGCCGCCGGGCTGCTCGATGGCCTGGGCGCCACGACTCATTGGCGCTACACCGACGAACTGGCCGCAAGCTTTCCGGCCGTGCGAGTAGACCCGGATGTGCTGTACGTGGATTCAGGACAGGTCATCACCTCGGCGGGCAGCGCCGCCGGTATCGATGCCTGCCTGCACCTGGTGGCACGGGACTATGGCATCCAGGTCGCCAACTGCGTGGCACGCCGGTTGGTGATGTCGCCGCAACGTACGGGCGGCCAGGCGCAGTTCATTCCCTCACCGGTCAGCCGCACGCCACGCAGCGACCTGTCGAGTGTCATGCAATGGGCCCGCGAACGCCTGCACGAACCCCTCGGCGTGCGCGAACTGGCCAGCCAGGCGGCCATGAGCGAACGCACCTTCCTGCGCCATTTCACCCAGGCCTGCGGCGTGTCGCCCAAGGCCTGGCTGCAACATGAACGCCTGGCCCGGGCCCGCGAGTTGCTGGAAAGCACCGGGGACAACACCGATAACATCGCGCAACTGTGCGGCTACCGCTCGGTGGAAAGCTTTCGCGTGGCGTTTCGCAGCGTCGTGGGGTTGGCGCCGTCGGTGTATCGGGAGCGGTTTGGGCGGGGGTAAAGAGCCTACTGGCGATGAAGCTGTCGAACGCTGCTGTGGTGAGGGCATTTATGTGGGAGCAAAGCTTGCTCGCGATATGAGCACCTCGATTTCTGGAAGACCGCATCGCCTGTATCGCGGGCAAGCCTTGCTCCCACATACCCTCTCGCCACAAGGTGATGCGCAAGCGTCATTGAGGCTTGCGCAACAAATAAGTATCCATGATCCAGCCATTGGCCTTGCGCGCGGCCTTGCGGGTGCGCTCGATGTCATCGGCCACATCCCCCAGGCGGCCGGCGATAAGGATTTCATCCGGCGTCCCCACATAGGCTCCCCAGTAGATCTGCGTCTCGGGATCGCTCACCTGGCGATAGGCGTCCTCGGCATCGAGCATCACCACCACACTCGCCGCGTCGCCCACCTGCCCCGCCGCCAACCGGCGTCCGGTGGTGATTTCCAGCGAGCCGCCAATGCTGTTCAACGGCACTTTATGCCGGGCGGCCAGGGCCTGGACGCTGGTGATGCCGGGGATCACCTCGAATTCGAAGGCGCAGCGGCCCGCGTCGAGAATCGCCTGCAAGATGCGCACCGTACTGTCGTACAACGCCGGATCGCCCCACACCAGAAAACCACCCCGTTGACCGTCGGACAGTTCTTCATTGATCAAGCGTTCGAAGGTGGCCTGTTTAGCCCGGTTCAAGGCTTCGACGCTGTCCTTGTAGTCCAGGTCGCCGCGTTGGCGTTCCGGGCTGTAGGCTTCGACGAAACGGTAGGTGCGATCAACGATGTAGCGCCGACAGACTTCGCGCCGCAGGTCCAACAGTTTGTCCTTGGCCGGGCCTTTGTCCATGAGGAAGACCACGTCCAAGCGGTTCAAGGCTTTCACTGCCTGCATCGTCAGTTGATCCGGATCGCCGGCCCCAATGCCAATGACTGACAACGTCTTCATCGCGGCGACTCCTGGTCAGGTCCCTGGGTGCGTAATCGCCATACGCCGTTGAAACGCAATTCGAGGGTGGACAACGGTTCAATGTCGATCCGGTTGAATGTGGCGGCCGGGCAGCCCAAGACATTCACCAGGGCTGCGCGGATCACGAAGGGGTGGGTGACGGCCAGCAGATGTCCGGGCCGGGTTTCCAGACTGGCCAGCCAATTCCCGACACGGCGACACAACTGGGCGACAGATTCACCACCATGGGGGGCCGCCTCGACATCATCGAGCCAACTCTGCAGGGCTTGCGGTTCAGCCTGGAGCAAGTCATCGATGGACAACCCGCGCCAGCGTCCCAGATCGCAATCGGCCAGGGCCAGGTCCTGCTCGGGCTCGTCGCCGAACAAGGCGGCGGTCTGGCGCGTGCGCAGTTCCGGCCCGCACAGCAGTTGCCGGACATTTCGGTAGTGGTGGTCGATCTGCGCGCGGCGTGCCAGCCAGTCGGCGTCCAGCGGTTCGTCCAGGCCAAAGCGCGCCTGCTTCTGGGCGGTGGTGCGGGCGTGGCAGATCAAGGTCAGGCGAGTGGCTTGCACACTGGATTCTCAGGCAATCGGAAGGGTCGCACGGGCGGGATATTCACGCACTTAGCTGTACAGCACCTTATACGAAATCAAATAAGTGAGACAAAAAGGCGTTATGTCCGACATCGTCAGAAGCATCGACTGACATACCCGGTCTACCCAGCCGGGACCAACTCCTACAAGGGTTTCGCACAATATTGGAGCATTTTAAACGGAACGTAAAAACCACTGGACATGTAGCACCAGCTACATAAATACTGTTTTCAGGAGTTATGAAAGAAATTCAACACCCATCCTGGCAAGGAGCACGGATGCCACCTCTCAGAGACCTGATCACCGATCCCGGCCTGGTTTTGACGCCGTCGGAACGCAAGGTCGTACGTGCCCTGCTCGATCACTACCCACGCAACGGCCTCGGCCCGATGTCACGCCTGGCAGACCATGCCGGTGTCAGCGACCCGACCATCGTGCGGCTGGTGAAAAAACTCGGGTTTGGCGGTTACGCCGAATTCCAGGATGCACTGCTCAGTGACATGGACCATCGCCTGCGCTCCCCCCGCACCCTGTTGAAACCGCGGGCCAAATTGCAGCAAGGCGATACCTGGAGCCAGTACCTGGCCGCCAGTCAACGCCACCTCATCGACACCCAGGCCCTGACCCAGCCCGAAGACGTGCGCATTCTCGTGCAGTGGTTGCTCGACAGCCGCCATCAGGTGCATTGCTTCGGCGGGCGTTTCAGCAGCTTCCTGGCCCACTACCTGCTCAACCATTTGCGGCTGTTGCGCGCCGGCTGTTTTGCCCTGGAAGACAACGCCCAACTGCCTGACCGGCTGTTCGACGTGCAGCGCCAGGATGTGGTGCTGATCTTCGATTACCGCCGCTACCAGGCCCAGGCCCTGCGCGTGGCCAGCGCGGCCAAGGAACGGCACGCCCGGGTCGTTCTGTTCAGCGACGTCTACGCCTCGCCATTGCGCGAGCTGTCCGACCTGATCATCAGCGCCCCGGTGGAATCGATCTCGGCCTTCGACAGCCTGGTGCCGGCGCTGGCCCAGGTCGAGGCGCTGATTGCCTGCCTGACCCTGCAATGCCCCGAGCTGGCCGAACGCCTGGAAGGCATCGATGCCTTGCGCACGGAATTCAACACGCACCTGTTGGAGGAAAAATAAGGATGTTCTCGCTCCCCCACCGCTCGCCCCGGGATTTGCCGTTCACCTGCCAGCACACCGCCTTGCTGCTGGTGGACATGCAACGCGCCTGGCTGGAACCGCAATTCGATGCCCACCTGCACACCCAGGAGGCCGAGTATTTCATTCAGCGGGCCCGCCAGCAGGTCATCCCCAACCAGCAGCGCTTGCTCGGCGCGATGCGCGAAGGGCTGCACAACGTGTTGCACACCCACATCGAAAGCCTCACCGCCGATGGCCGCGACCGTTCCCTGGATCACAAGCTGTCGGACATGCACCTGCCCAAGGGCAGCCCCGAGGCGCAGATCATTGCCGAACTGGCGCCGCTGGAAAACGAAATCGTGCTGCCCAAGACCTCCTCCGGGGTCTTCAATTCCACCAACATCGACTACGTGCTGCGCAACCTGCAGACCCGCCACTTGATCGTTGCAGGCATCGTCACCGACCAGTGCGTCGATATGGCCGTGCGCGACGCCGCCGATCGCGGCTACCTGGTCACACTGGTGGAAGATGCCTGCGCCACCTACACCGAACAACGGCACCTGGCGTGCCTGAACGCAATCAAGGGTTATTGCTGGATCACCGATACCGACACCGTGCTCGCGCGGTTGCAGGAGATGCAGCCATGAGCCGCCTCGATCCTGCCGCCGTCCTCGCCCCGCTGCCCGTCACGACCCTGGTGACCACCGACCTGATCGGCGTGACCCGTGGGCGCTCGTTTCCCAGCGATGAATTGCCCCACTACGTCACCGCGGGCTGTGGCTGGGTGCCGGCCAACAGCGCGCTGACGCCCCAGGACATCATCGCTTCGGCCAACCCCTGGGGCGCTTATGGCGACCTGCGGCTGGTGCCGGACCTGTCCAGCCGGGTGACCGTCAACAACGGCCCCGACGCCCAGGCGCCTGCCCTCGACTTCATCCATTGCGACATTCGGGAGACCGACGGCCGCCCCTGGAGCGCCTGCCCGCGCACGCTGTTGCAGGACGAAGTGGAGCGTTATCGCGGCGAACTGGGCTTGCAGGTTTTCGCCGCGTTCGAGCATGAATTCAACCTGCTTGCCACGCCTGCGCAGCCTGATCGCCTGGCCTTCAGCCTCCAGGCCCAGCGCCAGCAGGCCGAATTCGCCGGGTGGTTGCTCAGTGCCCTGCGGGCCGGCGGTGTCGAGCCGGAAATGTTCCTGCCGGAATATGGCCAGCATCAATACGAAATCACCTGCCGCCCGACCTTGGGCGTGGCCGCTGCCGACCGAGCCGTGAACGTCCGGGAAATCACCCGCGAGATCGCCCGGCAAATGGGCCTGGACCTGAGCTTCGCCCCCAAGACCGCGGAACACGCCGTGTGCAACGGCGTGCATTTGCACCTGAGCCTGCAAGACCTGAGCGCGGACCCGGTGCTGCATGACGCCGCCAGCAGTAATGGCTTGTCCAGCCTCGGCCAGCATTGGGCCGCTGGTGTGCTGCACTATCTGCCTGCCCTATGTGCGTTGACTGCGCCGACGCCGGTGTCCTACGAGCGCCTGCAACCTCATCACTGGAGCGCGTCCTATGCGTGCCTGGGACAGCGCAACCGCGAAGCGGCGCTGCGCATCTGCCCGACCGTGAGCCTGAGCGGCAAACCGCTGGCGAACCAGTACAACCTGGAGTTCCGTGCCATGGACGCCACCGCCTCGCCACACCTGGCGATGGCGGCACTGCTGATTGCCGGGCGACTGGGTATCCAGCAACGGCTGGCCTTGAACGCTGTCACTGATGAAATACCCGATGAGCTGGATGAAGCACAACGTCGTGCCCGTGGCATTATCGCCCTGCCGACAACCCTGGCCCAGGCACTGGACTGCCTGCGCCACAGCGGGGCGCTGCTCGAGACCCTGCCCGGTCCGCTGGTCGAAACCTACTTCGCCTTGAAGGCCCAGGAGCTGGCCTTGACCGAGGCGCTGTCACCTGCCGAGCGTTGTGAGCACTATGCACGAATCTATTGAATGTGCTGAATCAGGCCTCTACACCAAGCCCCCCTACCGACTGGCCCGGGAGGACTCCGAACACCCGGTGCTGCTGGTGTGCGAGCACGCCAGCCGCTTCATTCCCGATGCGCTGAACGACCTGGGCCTGGATGAAACCGCGTCCCAGGAGCACATTGCCTGGGACATTGGCGCCCTGCACCTGGCCGAACGCCTGTCCGAAACCCTCGGCGCGACCTTGCTGGCTGCCAATTACTCACGGCTGTTAATTGACCTCAACCGGCCGCTGCATGTGCCGGACAGCATTCCGGCCCAGAGCGAGATCTACCAGGTCCCGGGCAACCATGACCTGGACGAGGCCACGCGCGAATATCGCCAGCAGTGTCTGTTCCATCCCTTCCATGATCGGTTGCGGGCATTGATCGACCAGCGCCTGGCCGCCAACCGGCCGGTGCGCGTGGTGGGCATCCACAGTTTCACCCCGGTGTTCTACGGCCAGCCGCGCGCCCTCGAAGCGGGCGTGCTGTTCGGCGAAGCCAAGGAATACGCCCAGCACATCGTCGACGGGCTAGGCCGGCATTCGCTGCGAGCAGCGGGCAACCAACCCTACAAGATCAACCCCCTGACCGACATGACGGTCCCGGTGCACGGCGATGGCCGCGGCCTGGACTCGGTGTTGATCGAAGTGCGCAACGACCAACTGCGCAGCCCCGAGGCGGTGCGGACCTGGAGCGCCTACCTGGCACCCCTGCTGTAGCGCGGCAGCGGCAAGTTCCCCGCGACAGACAGCAAGCAAGCGCAACCCACACAGCTGAAAAGGAAAACGGCTCATGAGCATTGAGGCATTTGGCTACAAACAGGAATTGAAACGCGGCCTGTCGCTGACAGACCTGGTGGTATACGGGATGATTTTCATGATCCCCATCGCCCCGTTCGGCGTGTATGGCTACGTCAACGCCGAGGCACCGGGGATGGTGCCGCTGGCGTACATCATCGGCATGGTGGCGATGCTGTTTACTGCCTTGAGCTACGGCAGCATGGCCCGGGCCTTTCCGGTGGCAGGTTCGGTCTATTCCTACGCGCAACGGGGCCTTAACCCACACGTCGGCTTCATTGCCGGCTGGCTGATGCTGCTGGACTACCTGCTGATCCCGCCGCTGCTCTATGTCTACGCCGCCATGGCGCTGAACCATTTGTACCCGGACATCCCCAAGGTCGGTTTCATCCTGGCCTTCCTGGTGAGCGCGACCTTCGTCAACCTGCGGGGCATCACCTTCACCGCGCGGATGAACATCATTTTTCTGCTGGCGCAGCTGGTGGTGCTGGGGATTTTCCTGTTCTACGCCTGGAATGCCCTGCAGGGCGGGGCCGGTAACGGCCAACTGACCCTGGCGCCGCTGTACAGCCCGGAACACTTCAACTTCGCCCTGCTGATGCAAGCCGTGTCCATCGCGGTACTGTCGTTCCTGGGCTTCGACGCCATTTCCACGCTGGCTGAAGAGATCAAGGGCGACCCGGGTCGCAGCGTCGGTAAGGCAGCCCTGGTGACCTTGCTGGTGATGGGGGCGATCTTCGTGGTGCAGACCTGGATCGCCACGGACCTGGCCGCTGGCATGGGTTTCAAGTCCGCCGACACCGCATTCTATGAAATCGCCGAATTGGCAGCCGGCAGTTGGCTGGCCACCTTGACCGCGGTTGCCACGGCCCTGGCCTGGGGCGTGGCCGTGGCGATCACTTCGCAGGCGGCGGTGTCGCGCCTGTTGTTCGGCATGGCCCGGGACGGCCAGTTGCCCAAGGTGCTGGCCAAGGTCCATCCGAAACACAACACCCCGTATTTGAGCATCTACCTGGTAGCGGTGCTGTCGCTGTTGATCTGCTACCTGTTCATCGACGCCGTGGACACCCTCACCTCCCTGGTCAATTTCGGCGCCCTGAGCGGCTTCATGTTGCTGCACATCACCGTCATCAACCATTACTGGCGCCGCCAGCAGTCCGGCCAACTGATTCGCCACTTGATTTGCCCACTGGTCGGCTTCGTGATCGTCGCGGCCATCATGTACAACATGGGTGTGGCTGCGCAGAAGCTCGGCCTGATCTGGATCGCCGCGGGCGTGGTCTACCTGTGTGTGCTCAACAAATTCGGCAACCCCAGCGCCGTGCCCGATCCGGCCGGCCAGTGAGGGTCGGCAGTCGAATGATTCGGCCAACCGTGGTTACAACGCGTGGACATCGACAGTGATCGTCAAGCCCGGTGCTGGTCACCGGGCTCTCTGGAACAGGAGTGCAATCCATGCTGGCCTTACGTCCAGTTCAATTAACCGATCTGCCGCAACTGCAACAACTGGCCCGTGACAGCCTGGTGGGTGTCACGTCGCTGCCGGACGATACCGCGCGCCTGGAGGAAAAGATCCTCGACTCGTGCGCCTCGTTCGAGGCCGATGTGCAGGGTCCTGGCGCGGAGAATTATTTCTTTGTCCTGGAGGACCTGGCATCCGGGCGCCTGGTCGGTTGTTCGGAAATTCTCTCCAGCACCGGTTACAACGAACCGTTCTACAGCCTGCGCAATCGGCCGTTTTCCAGCGAGTCCCGGGAGCTGAATATCCAGCATGGCGTGCCCGCGCTGTCACTGTGCCAGGACCTCAACGGCCAGACGCTGCTGCGTGGCTTCCACATCGACGCCGAGCGGGTGCGCACACCGGCATCGGAGCTGCTATCCCGGGCCCGGCTGATGTTCATCGCCGCCCATCCCCAGCGCTTTGCCGAATCGGTCATCACCGAAATCGTCGGGTTCAGCAGCGAGGACGGTCAGTCGCCCTTCTGGGACGCCATCGGCCAGCACTTCTTCGACCTGCCCTACGTCGAAGCCGAACGGTTGTGCGGCTTGCAGAGCCGGACCTTTCTCGCCGAGCTGATGCCGCAATACCCGATCTACGTACCCATGCTGCCGCCAGCGGCCCAGGCCTGCATCGGCCGGGTGCATCCCGACGGCCAGGAAGCCTTCGACATCCTGGCGCGCGAGGGTTTCGAGACCAACAGCTACGTCGATATCTTCGACGGAGGGCCGACCTTGCATGCCCGTATCGCCAACATCCGTACCATCACGCAAAGTCGGAGCGCCACGGCCCGGCAAAGCCTGCAGATCGATGCCAGAGGCCGTTACCTGGTGAGTAACGACCGTCTTGGAAACTACCGGGCCATCGTCGCCGAGCTGGACGTCAACGCCGAGGGCCCCGTGGCTCTGTCGCCCGACATGCTCGCAGCCCTGGGCGTCATGGATGGCGAGCGGATCCGGGTGGTTGCCCTATGAACCTCACTCGATCCCATGGCACGCATCAGCGCTTGGACCGACACAATGAAGGAGCTGCAGCATGATTGTCCGTCCGGTCGCCATTACCGATCTGCCCGCATTGCTGGACCTGGCCCGTTGCGCAGGCCCCGGCTTCACCAGCCTGCCGGCCAACGAAGAGCGCCTGGCCCATCGTATTCGCTGGGCCCAACGGACCTTTGCCGGACAAGTCGAACGTGCCGACGCCGATTACCTGTTCGTGCTCGAAGACGATGATCGGCAGGTAGTGGGCATCAGCGCCCTGACCGGCGCGGTCGGGCTGCGCGAGCCCTGGTACAACTATCGGGTCGGGCTGACGGTCAGCTCGGCGCCGGAGTTGGGGATCCAGCGGCAGATCCCGACGCTGTTCCTCAACAACGAGATGTCCGGACAATCGGAAATCTGCTCGTTGTTCCTGCACCCCGAGCAACGTCGCGGTCATAACGGCCGCCTGCTGTCCCTGGCGCGCCTGCTGTTCGTGGCCGAATTTCCCCAGCTGTTCGGCGAAAAAATGATCGCCGAACTGCGGGGCCATGCCGACGAACAGGGCTGTTCGCCGTTCTGGGATAGCCTGGGACGGCATTTTTTCAAGAAAGACTTCAGCTACGCCGATCAGTTGTCCGGCATGGGCAACAAGTCGTTCATCGCCGAACTGATGCCACGCCAGCCGCTGTACACCTGCCTGCTCACCGAACAGGCCCAGGCGGTGATCGGCAAGGCTCACCCGAACACCGAGCCGGCCATGAAAATCCTCAGCGCCGAAGGTTTCAGCCATAAGGGCTACATCGACATCTTTGACGGCGGCCCCGTGATCGAGGCGCCAGTGTCGAAGATCCGCACGGTACGCGACAGCCAGACGCTGACCCTGATCATTGGCACCCCGGACGAACAGGCACCGGTCTGGCTGATTCACAATCGGCGCAGGGAAAACTGCCGCGTCACCAGCGCTCGCGCGCACCAGCATGGCCACAAGCTGCTCGTCGATCGCCTCACCGCCAAACGCCTGCAAGTGCAACCGGGTGATACGGTGCGCGCCGTGGCATTGCTCAAGCAGGCCCGGCAGGCTGTGGCGGCGTAACTCCCCGACTTCCCGTCCTGGCACTTTCTTCCCCTCGCGCAATGTGAGGATGAAGTGTTTCAAGCAGATAAAACACAACTTTTCTTACGCGCCATAAAGGCGCCGTGATCGTCGACCAGCAATACTTATCGACAATTGCAACGTTGCTCTCCCACCTACCCAACACCATACTTTCCAACACCGAGCCACTGCAACGAAAACGATCATGATAAAAACTTTAATTACCAAGAAGTTTTCGCCCGCCTATATAGCGGAAAAAATTAAAACATTGGACATGACGTCAGAAACAAAACAATTGATTTGCCAGTTAATCGACAAACCAGAGTTCTCCAGGAAATCCTTCCGGAGGGCGACAATCATGAACATCACCAATGCGCATACCGGAACCCTGATGCTGCATCAGACGAACATAGGCAATATCTGTATCAAATCCGCCACATTTGACTCTCGCTCGTCAGCGCTGTACTCGGTACCTGGCCAAAGCATTTTATTTACGCTTGATCGACCCTTCGAAATCCAGCGATATACTGTCAATGAGCATCGTGTCGAAAAAGCAGACAGGGTTATTATCGACAAGAGAAATCCGTTCGTCATTGACGGCCGAGACACTTTATTCGATCACATACAAACCTGCCGTCAGCCGGCCAAGCTGACAGGTCGAATCAATCTGCCTGACAGAGCTGCGGACATCAGCGTATTTGATCGTATTACCCTGCGCAAAATAGCCTGGTTGCCCCACGACGAAAGCGCTGCCCGCTATTTGACCAGCCTCGAGCTGCTCGAAACAATCCAAGACCCCAACAGTGTCAAAGTCGCCGAGGAACTGGTCTATCACTATCACTGCGCCGTGGTGTGGAAGGCCTTCCAGATACTCTATCGGGCCGACCGCCACAAGGCGTTGACGTACGTTCCGCTGTTAAAAAAACACAAGAGTGCGCGCCTCGACCGTTTGCTTCATCCACTGGAGGCGGCGGCATGAAACTGGACACCTTCATAGAACGCATAAAAACATACGATCTACTGCGAGACAAAGCCGATGTCGTTGAAGACTTGCGCCAGCTGGCCTCGAATCGCTCTATTCTGAGCCAACATCTTCATGCCGTGATCCAGGCGGACGGATTCGCCATTCGCAACAGCCTTTACAACGCTTATGCGTTTGTATTGCACAGCAATGATGAGTTCACCCTCCGCCTGGGATTCTGGGCCCCGGTAGAAACCCATGACGAGAGCGAAACTTTCATTTACAACCTCAACCACAGTCATGATTTCGACATGTATGCGGTCGGTTATAGCGGAGATGGCTACACGACAATCATTCGTGAAATTCTTGATGAACTTCCGTTACAAATGGGCAAGGCGCCACGACTGGGCAAAGAGCGAAGCGTAAAACTGGCGCCAGGCGAAGTCATATTCATGCCCGCCTTGCGGGAAATTCATAGACAGATTGCGCCTCGGTCAATGTCCGCATCATTGAGCTTGCTTATTCATCCAGAGCGTTCAATCAGAGCCGATGAAGCCTGGTGTTTCGATAACAATTACACGCCGCTTTACCCTGGCATAGCTTCGCAAGAAACAGCGCTATTTACCGATACGCTGTCCTTGCTCAACCCCGGGCAACCATTGGCTGCCCTATAACCTCAGAGAACAAAAAAGGAAAACCTAATGAGTCAGAATATGGATAATTTGAATGATTGGGATAAAGCCCCTTTGCTGCGCGCAGGCATTCATGTAGTGGATACCGCGACAAAGCTAACGAGCGAAGCGCCGTGTCAGCTTCCCGAGTGGACATTACGCTTCAACGTCGGGAACATCCATGAGATCAAACAAATCCTGAGCATGCCTACCCAAGATTAATAATATGTAAGCCCCCTTCTGCCAGGCTGCAGACTTCCCGGTCTGCGGCCCTCTTTTGGTGCAATGAAAAGCATAGCCCATGCGCATTCGTCATCATCTTTATCGCCGCCACGTGATAGCCTTTGGATCTTTCGGCGTTGACACTTTTGCTCAAGCCTTTCCATTCCATTGGTGGAACTCATATGTCCAGGCTTTCCCATCAAGATTTGCGTCGTAACTTTCGCCAATTGCTGGCTTCCAACACCTGCTACCACACCGCCTCGGTGTTCGACCCGATGTCGGCGCGCATTGCCGCCGACCTGGGTTTCGAAGTAGGCATCCTGGGAGGTTCGGTGGCGTCTTTGCAAGTATTGGGCGCGCCGGACTTCGCCCTGATCACCCTCAGCGAATTTGCCGAACAGGCCACCCGCATCGGCCGCGTGGCCCAACTGCCGGTGATCGCCGACGCCGACCACGGCTACGGCAATGCCCTGAACGTGATGCGCACCATCGTCGAACTGGAACGGGCCGGCATCGCGGCGCTGACCATCGAGGACACCTTGTTGCCGGCCCAGTTCGGGCGTAAATCCACCGACCTGATCGGCGTAGCCGAAGGTGTCGGCAAGATTCGTGCGGCGCTGGAGGCGCGAGTCGATCCGGAAATGGCGATCATCGCCCGGACCAACGCCGCGATTCTGCCGGTCCAGGAAATCATCAGCCGTACCCGACAATATGAGCGTGCCGGGGCGGACGGGATTTGCATGGTGGGCGTGCAAGACTTCGATCACCTGGAGAAGATCAGCGAAAACCTGACCGTGCCGCTGATGCTTGTCACTTATGGCAACCCGTTGCTGCGCGACGACAAGCGCCTGGCCGAATTGGGCGTACGCGTGACCATCGACGGCCACGGCGCCTATTTCGCCGCGATCAAGGCGACCTACGACAGCCTTCGCGAACAACGGCAGATCTTCACCCAGGCTTCGGACCTGAGCGCCACCGAACTGACACACACCTACACCCAGCCCGAGGACTACATCCGCTGGGCCGAGGAGTACATGAGCGTCAAGGAGTAAGCGGACTCGCCCCCACAGGATTAGCCTGTGGGAGCAAAGCTTGCTCGCGATGGCGGTGGCACCTCCCACATTGATGCAAGCTGACCCACCGCTATCGCGAGCAAGCTTTGCTCCCACAGAGGCCCTTGATGGGCCAGATCCTAGCCCTTGCTACGCAGCATTTCTTTGGGCACGTACTTGCCGATCTCGAACTTGCCGATGGCCGCGCGATGGACTTCATCCGGGCCGTCGGCCAGGCGCAGGGTGCGTTGCATGGCGTACATGTAGGCCAGCGGGAAATCGTTGGAAACCCCGGCACCACCGTGGATCTGGATCGCCCGATCAATGACCTTCAAGGCCACGTTTGGTGCGACGACCTTGATCTGGGCGATTTCACTCTTCGCCACTTTATTGCCAACCGTGTCCATCATGTACGCCGCCTTCAACGTCAGCAGGCGCGCCATGTCGATTTCCATCCGCGAGTCGGCAATCTTGTCGATGTTACCGCCCAGGCGCGCCAACGGCTGACCGAAGGCCGTGCGGCTGACGGCACGCTTGCACATCAATTCCAATGCCCGCTCGGCCATGCCGATGGAACGCATGCAGTGGTGAATCCGGCCCGGGCCGAGGCGACCCTGGGCAATTTCAAAGCCGCGTCCTTCACCCAACAAAACGTTTTCGTACGGCACCCGCACGTTATCGAACAGCACTTCGGCATGCCCGTGGGGCGCATCGTCGTAGCCGAACACCGGCAGCGGCCGGACGATCTTGACCCCAGGCGTGTCCACCGGCACCAGGATCATCGAATGCTGGGCATGGCGTGGCGCATCGGGGTTGCTCAGGCCCATGAAGATCAGGATCTTGCAGCGCGGATCGCAGGCCCCTGAGGTCCACCATTTCTTGCCGTTGATGACCCACTCATCGCCGTCACGCTCGGCACGGGCGGCCATGTTGGTGGCGTCCGAGGAGGCCACGTCCGGCTCGGTCATGGCAAAGGCCGAGCGGATCTCGCCGCGCAGCAGTGGCTCGAGCCAGCGTTGCTTTTGTTCTTCATTGGCATAGCGCACCAGCACTTCCATGTTGCCGGTGTCCGGCGCCGAGCAATTGAACGGCTCCGGCCCCAGCAACGAGCGCCCCATGATCTCTGCCAGCGGCGCGTATTCCAGGTTGGTCAGGCCGGCACCCAGTTCGGATTCAGGCAGAAACAGGTTCCACAGGCCTTCTGCCTTGGCCTTGGCCTTGAGCTCTTCCATGATGGCCGTGGGTTGCCAGCGGTCGCCTTCGGCCACTTGCCGTTCGAACACGGCTTCGGCCGGGTAGACGTAGGCATCCATGAACGCCGTGACGCGTTCACGCAGTTCCTGAACCTTGGGGGAATAGGCAAAATCCATGAGCAGCACCTTCTTGGCAGAGGTTGTTTTAGGTCATGAAATCGATGCTAGTTCAGCTACGAAAATTTACCTAACCTATTCTCGGCGTGTATTAACATTCATCACCGATATATGTTTCACTGATTCTCATCGCCACCCGGCACCTCACAACAAGCCCAAGAACAAGAGTGCAGCGCCATGAATCTGAGCAAGGTCGACCTCAACCTTTTCATTGTCTTCGATGCGATCTACACCGAAGCCAACCTGACCCGCGCCGGGCAGATCGTCGGCATCACTCAGCCGGCCGTGTCCAATGCCCTGGCGCGTCTGCGCGAGACCTTCAACGACCCGCTCTTCGTGCGCACCGCCCAGGGGATGGTGCCGACGCCCATGGCCCAGAACATCATCGGTCCGGTGCGCAACGCCCTGTCGCTGCTGCGGGTATCGGTGCAGGAAAGCCGGATCTTCAACCCGTTGCAGGCCGTCAAGACCTACCGCATCAGCATGACCGACCTCACCGAAGGCGTGATCCTGCCGCTGCTGTTCCAGCGCCTGCGTCGCCTGGCGCCGACCGTGGCGATCGAGAGCTTCCTCTCCAAGCGCCGTGAAACCACCAAGGAACTGGCCGCCGGCCGCCTCGACTTCGCCGTGGATGCACCGCTCAACACCGACCCGCAGGTGCGCCACGTCAAGTTGATGGAAGACCGCTACGTGTGCGCCATGCGCAAGGGCCATCCGTTGGCGGGCAAGGAAAAGATCAGCCTCGATGATTACCTGGCACAGACCCACGTGCATATTTCCAGCCGCCGCAACGGGCTGGGGTATGTCGACCTGGCCCTCGGCAAGATGGGTATCCAGCGCAAGATCGCCCTGCGCTCCCAGCATTACCTGATGGCCTCCCAGGTGCTGCAACAAACGGACATGGTCATGACCGTCCCCGAGCGCTTTGCCCGTCGTCACGATCTGCATGCCTTCCTGTTACCCGTCAACGATGTGCCGCCGGTGGAAACCCACCTCTACTGGCATGAAAGTACCGACCAGGACCCGGCCAACCGCTGGATGCGCGAGCAGATGATCGAGCTGTGCCAGCAGGTGACGGCCCATGAGAAGAAGCTCGATAAGGTGGTGTAAGGCTATAGACCGCGTCATCGTTCTTCGCGAGCAAGCCCGCTCCCACATTGGACCTGCGGTGCACGCAGCATTTCTGTACGACACAGAACCTGTGGGAGCGGGCTTGCTCGCGAAGAGGCCCGCACCGGCAACACACCTGCGATTGCTTGACGCGAACGTAAACCTGCCTTTAGCTTAGCGCCAGCCCCTTTCGTTTCGAGCGCTTCCATGAGCAGCCAGACCTACAGCATCTCCGACCTCGCCCGCGAGCTGGATATCACCACCCGGGCCATCCGTTTCTACGAAGAACAAGGCCTGTTGAGCCCGGAGCGACGGGGCCAGGAGCGCATTTACTCGCCGCGGGACAAGGTCAGCCTGAAGCTGATCCTGCGCGGCAAGCGCATTGGCTTTTCCCTGGCCGAATGCCGCGAGCTGATCGAACTCTACGACCCCTCCAGCGGCAATCAGAAACAGCTGCACAGCATGCTGGCGAAAATCACCGAGCGCCGGGAACAGCTCGAACAGCAATTGCTGGACATCGAACAGATGAAGCTGGAACTCGACACCGCAGAAGAACGCTGCATCCAGGCGCTGGAGCAGACGCTCAATGGCGAGGAAATCGTCCAGTAACACAACATGCCCCTTGTGGGAGCGAGCCTGCTCGCGATAGCGATGTAACTGACAACATCAATGTTGACTGACATACCGCTATCGTCGGATCGCCGCCCGGAGCAAGCTCGCTCCCACAGGGGGCAGCATCGTTCTCGATACTTTGGCAACTCACTACAGGTCAATCCCCATGTCCCTCCCCTCCTTTGTACGCCTGATCGAAGTCGGCCCCCGTGACGGGCTGCAGAATGAAGCACAGCCCATCAGCGTCGCCGACAAGGTGCGCCTGGTGGATGCCTTGAGCGCCGCCGGCCTGGGTTACATCGAAGTCGGCAGTTTCGTCTCGCCCAAGTGGGTGCCGCAAATGGCCGGTTCCGCCGAGGTGTTCGCGCAGATCCAACGCAAGCCCGGTGTGACCTATGGCGCCCTGGCGCCGAACCTGCGGGGTTTTGAAGACGCGCTAGCGGCGGGTGTAAAAGAAGTGGCGGTGTTCGCCGCCGCGTCCGAAGCGTTCTCCCAGCGCAATATCAACTGCTCCATCAAGGACAGCCTGGAGCGTTTCGCACCGATCATGGAGGCCGCAAAACAGCACGGCGTCAGTGTGCGCGGTTACGTGTCCTGCGTGCTGGGCTGCCCGTATGAAGGTGCGGTCAAGCCTGAACAGGTGGCTTGGGTCGCTCGGGAGCTGTATGCCATGGGCTGCTACGAAGTCTCCCTGGGCGACACCATCGGCACGGGCACCGCCGGTGCCACCCGCAGGATGTTCGAGGTGGTGGGCGCCGAGGTGCCTCGGGACAAGCTCGCCGGACACTTCCACGATACCTACGGCCAAGCCATGGCCAACGTATACGCCAGCCTGCTGGAAGGCATCGCGGTGTTCGACAGCTCCATCGCCGGCCTGGGCGGCTGCCCTTACGCCAAGGGCGCCAGCGGTAACGTTGCCACCGAAGACGTGCTGTACCTGCTCAACGGCTTGGGTATCGAAACCGGTGTCGACCTGGACGCCCTGATCGCCGCGGGCCGGCAGATCTGCGACGTCCTCGGCCGCCCTAGCGGTTCGCGTGTCGCCAAGGCCCGCAGCGCACAGTGAGGTGTTACCGCTGGCTTTGTAACAGCGGTGAAACGAGTAACACGGAAACAATTTGTCAGGTTTGGCGCGCCAGGTTTTTCAGCCATAAAATACAAGCTGTTGATTTATATAGAGTTTTAAAAGTTGGCACGCCACCTGCTATATCTCTTGCATAACAAGAATAAAAAAACGCAGCAAACCCAATAAAAACAAGACGAAACGACTCTGACATAACAAAAACAACACGGCAGAGACGCAGCTAACAGATTTTTTTGGAGAGGATGTGCTTTTCAGGGTGCTTTCAGGAGCAACCCGCAACCGGGCAGAGAACAATAAAACTACCTTCAGGTAGCTCCCGAATCGGTTGGATCGCAAGGCGAAAAAGCAGATCAGCGCTCAAAAAAATACGTTTGCTCTTGATCCCGGATGGGGATCGCCAAAAACAGCGGTAAAGGGCAACGGCTGCCAAAAACAACAACAGGCCGCCCCTCAATAATAAAAAAAGAGCACGCGACGACAAAATTAAAGGGGAGCTTCGGCTCCCCTTTGTGCTGTCTGGGGTTTGGGATTTTCTTGTGGGAGCGGGCTTGCTCGCGAAGGCGGCCTGAGAGGTGGCCTGAGAGGTGGCCTGGATTTTGTTGATCGAGTACATATCCGTTGCTGCGGTAACGGCGGCTTAGGGTTCCGCCCTGACGGCGGGTCACTTTCGAAAAGCGCGAAAGTAACCAAAGCGCTTCTGCCCCACCACTCGGCACCTCGCCTAGGCTCGGTGTGCCCTCACTCCGGCATTGCTCCGTGGGCCGCCGCGAAGGGCCATCCATGGCCCAGCGCGGCTACCTCGGCATCCATGCCGAGGTGCCCACTGCGCAATGCCTGCGTTCGGCCAGCGTGGTTTAACGGGGCGCCCCAGATCAAGATCTAAAGCAAGAGCAAGAGCAAGAGCAGGGCACATGCCGGCATCTATGTGGCTGAGCCACCGCTATCGCGAGCAAGCTCGCTCCCACACTGGATCTTCAGCAGACCCAAAGCCCATGTGCACCGCAAAACCTGTGGGAGCGAGCCTCCCACAGGATGAATGCGGTCACCCCGAACCAGGTCGGCTATCAGGCCGCCTCGCGGTGGACGTTGATCTCGGGCGCCCCGTTAACCACGATGGCCGAACGCAGGCATTGTGGAGTGGGCATCCCGGCATGGATGCCGGGATAGCCGCGCTGGGCCATGGATGGCCCTTCGCGGCGGGCCCACGGAGCAATGCCGGAGTGAGGGCACACCGAGCCTAAGCGAGGTGCCAAGTGGTGGGGCAAAAGCGCTTTGCTTACTTTCGCGCTCCGAAAGTGAGTCGCCGTAAGGGCGAAACCCTAAGCAGCCGTTACCGCAGCAACGGATATACCCCCTACGGCTGTTGGCCCTGTCGGGCTATTACCCTTGCAGCTTGAGCTCGAAAACGGCGGCACAGCCAACATTGATGTCGCCTGGCACACCGCCTTCGCGAGCAAGCCCGCTCCCACAGGAGATCTTGCTCAGCCTTCTCTATCGCGCAGTTCTTCGATGCTGATCTCGCGCATGCGGAATTTCTGGATCTTGCCGGTGACCGTCATGGGAAATTCTTCGACGAATTTGAAATGACGCGGTGTCTTGAAGTAGGCGATGCGCTCCTTGCACCAGGTTTGCAGTTCTTGTTCGGAGGCACTGTGGCCGGGATGAAACTTGATCCAGGCAACGATTTCCTCGCCATAGCGCGAACACGGGATGCCGATCACCTGCACGTCCGCCACCGCCGGGTGAGTGAAGAAAAACTCCTCCAGCTCACGCGGGTAAATATTCTCCCCGCCGCGGATGATCATGTCCTTGTTGCGCCCGACGATGCGCACGTAGCCCTGCTCGTCCATGGTCGCCAGGTCGCCGGTGTGCATCCAGCCCTCCGGGTCGATGGCATCGGTGCTGCCCTTGGGGTTGTTCCAGTAACCGAGCATCACGCTGTAGCCGCGGGTACACAACTCACCGATAGCACCCCGTGGGACGATATTGCCGGCCTCATCGATAATTTTGCTTTCCAGTTGCGGCTGGGTGCGGCCGACAGTGGTCACGCGCAGTTCCAGTTCGTCGGTAGGACCGGTCTGCAATGACACTGGGCTGGTTTCTGTCATGCCGTAGGCAATCTGCACTTCGGCCATGTGCATTTCATTGATGACCCGTCGCATCACTTCGATGGGGCATGTGGCCCCGGCCATGATGCCAGTGCGCAGGCTGGACACGTCGAAATCGCCCCGCTGCGGCTGGTCCAGCAGGGCGATGAACATGGTGGGCACGCCATACAGTGCCGTGGCTTTTTCCTCGGCCACGGCCTTTAGCGTCAGCAACGGGTCGAAGGCATCGTTGGGGTAGATCATGGTGCTGCCATGGGTCATGCAGCCCAGGTTACCCATGACCATGCCGAAGCAATGGTAGAGCGGCACCGGGATCACCAGCCGATCGTCAGCCGTCAGGCCCAGGCTTTCGCCGACCATGTAACCGTTATTGAGAATGTTGTGATGACTGAGGGTCGCGCCCTTGGGGAAGCCGGTGGTGCCGGAGGTGTACTGGATATTCACCGGTTGATCGGACTGCAGGCTGGATTGGCGTTCGGCCAGTTGTGCAGGCGTCACCGCCGCACCCAGGGCGGCGAGTTGCGACCAGGGCAGGAAACCTGCCGGCGGCTGGGAATCGAGGCTGATCACACCGCGTAAATCCGGCAAGCGTTCGCTCTGCAGGTGGCCAATCGATTGCTCCGCCAGCTCCGGTGCCAGCGTTTGCAACATGGCGTGATAATCCGAGGTCTTGAACGCACCGGCACACACCAGCCATTGGCATCCGGATTGTTTAAGCACGTATTCGAGCTCGGAGACGCGATAGGCCGGATTGATATTGACCAGAATGACGCCGATCTTCGCACTGGCGAACTGGCTGATGCACCACTGGGCGCAATTGGGCGCCCACACGCCAAGGCGATCACCGGTTTTCAAGCCTAGCGCCAGCAAGGCTCGGGCGTGAAGATCAACGGCCTCGGCCAGTTGTTGCCAGGTATAACGCAACGATTGATGACGAACCACCAACGCCTCGCCCTCCGGATAGCGCGTCACGGTCTGGTCGAAAACTTCGCCGATGGTTTGGGCCAGCAAGGCCTTGTCCTCGGAACCACGGGTGTAGCTGAGCTGCGAATGCGAACCGGGTTGATCCATGACGCCCCCTCTTGTCTTTATTAGTGGGTGTAGCGGTGGAATCTCATGCACAGATGCCTTTGGTAAAGCGATTCAAGCGCACTTACTCTGGCCCAAGTTGACGTTAACGTAAAGGCCGATTGACAGCCTCTCGTCGCAGGCTTACGTTAACGTAAAGGTGAGAGCGATTCCGCCACTCTCCGCACCCGATAAAAAAGCCAAAGGTGTTCCCATGAGCTACCCATCCCTGAACTTTGCCCTCGGCGAAACCATCGACATGTTGCGCGACCAGGTACAGGCCTTCGTCAAGGCCGAACTGGCGCCGCGAGCAGCGCAGATCGATATCGACAACCTGTTTCCCGCCGACATGTGGCGCAAGTTCGGCGACATGGGCCTGCTGGGCATCACCGTACCGGAAGAATACGGCGGCGCAGGCCTGGGCTACCTGGCCCACGTGGTGGCGATGGAAGAAATCAGCCGCGGTTCGGCCTCGGTCGCCCTCTCCTACGGTGCCCACTCCAACCTCTGCGTGAACCAGATCAACCGCAACGGCAATCACGAACAGAAAACCAAATACCTGCCCAAGCTGATCAGCGGCGAACACATCGGTGCCCTGGCGATGAGCGAGCCGAACGCCGGTTCCGACGTGGTCTCGATGAAACTGCGCGCCGACAAGCGTGGCGACAAGTACGTGCTCAATGGCAGCAAGACCTGGATCACCAACGGCCCCGATGCCAACACCTACGTGATCTACGCCAAGACCGACCTGGAAAAAGGCCCCCACGGCATCACCGCGTTCATCGTCGAGCGCGACTGGAAAGGCTTCAGCCGCAGCAACAAATTCGACAAGCTCGGCATGCGCGGCTCCAACACCTGCGAGCTGTTTTTCGATGACGTCGAAGTACCGGAAGAAAATATCCTCGGTGCCCTCAACGGTGGCGTGAAAGTGCTGATGAGCGGCCTCGACTACGAGCGCGTCGTGCTCTCTGGCGGCCCGACCGGGATCATGCAGGCCTGCATGGACCTGATCGTGCCCTACATCCACGACCGCAAGCAGTTCGGCCAGAGCATTGGCGAATTCCAGCTGATCCAGGGCAAGGTCGCCGACATGTACACCCAGCTCAACGCCAGCCGCGCCTACCTGTATGCCGTGGCCCAAGCCTGCGAGCGCGGCGAAACCACCCGCAAGGACGCCGCCGGGGTGATCCTCTACAGCGCCGAACGCGCCACGCAAATGGCCCTCGACGCGATCCAGATCCTCGGCGGCAATGGCTACATCAACGAATTCCCGGCCGGTCGTCTGCTGCGTGACGCCAAGCTGTACGAAATCGGTGCTGGCACCAGTGAGATTCGTCGGATGTTGATCGGCCGCGAACTGTTCAACGAAACCCGCTAACGGAGCTGACCATGGCCACGCTGCACACTCAGCTCAACCCGCGCTCGCCGGAGTTCATCGCCAACCGCGATGCGATGCTCGGACACGTCGAGGCCCTGCGCACCCTGCTCGCACACATTCGCCAAGGCGGCGGTCCCAAGGCCCAGGAACGGCACACCTCGCGGGGCAAGTTGCTGCCCCGTGAACGCATCAACCGGCTGCTGGACCCGGGTTCGCCGTTTTTGGAAATCAGCCCATTGGCAGCCCACGACGTCTATGGCGAAGACGTGCCGGCGGCCGGCGTGATTGCCGGCATCGGCCGCGTGGAAGGCGTCGAATGCATGATTGTCGCCAACGATGCGACGGTCAAAGGTGGCTCCTACTACCCGCTGACGGTGAAAAAACACCTGCGCGCCCAGACCATCGCCCAGCAGAATCGCCTGCCCTGCATTTACCTGGTGGACTCTGGCGGCGCCAACCTGCCGCGCCAGGACGAGGTGTTCCCGGACCGTGAGCACTTCGGCCGGATCTTCTTCAACCAGGCCAACATGAGTGCCCAGGGCATCCCGCAGATCGCCGTGGTCATGGGTTCCTGCACCGCCGGTGGCGCCTATGTGCCGGCCATGGCGGACGAGGCGATCATGGTCCGTCAGCAGGCGACGATTTTTCTCGCCGGCCCGCCGTTGGTGAAAGCCGCCACCGGTGAGGTGGTCAGTGCCGAAGACCTGGGCGGCGCCGATGTGCACTGCAAGATCTCCGGCGTGGCCGACCATTATGCCGACAGCGACGAACATGCCCTGGCACTGGCCCGCCGCAGCGTGGCCAACCTCAATTGGCGCAAACAGGGCGAGTTGCCGCATCGTCTGCCAATTGCCCCGCTCTACTCGGGCGAGGAGCTGTACGGCGTGGTTTCGGCCGACGCCAAGCAGCCGTTCGATGTGCGGGAAGTGATCGCGCGCCTGGTGGACGGCTCGGTGTTCGACGAATTCAAGGCGCTGTTCGGAACGACGCTGGTGTGCGGCTTCGCCCACTTGCACGGCTACCCGATCGCGATCCTGGCCAACAACGGCATTCTCTTCGCCGAAGCCGCGCAGAAAGGCGCGCACTTCATCGAATTGGCCTGTCAGCGCGGGATCCCGTTGCTGTTCTTGCAGAACATCACCGGTTTCATGGTCGGGCAGAAGTACGAAGCCGGCGGCATCGCCAAGCACGGGGCCAAACTGGTGACAGCCGTGGCCTGCGCGAAAGTGCCGAAATTCACCGTGATCATTGGCGGCAGTTTCGGCGCAGGTAACTACGGCATGTGCGGCCGCGCCTACGACCCGCGGTTCCTGTGGATGTGGCCGAACGCGCGGATTGGCGTGATGGGCGCCGAACAGGCGGCCGGCGTGCTGGTACAGGTCAAGCGTGAACAAGCCGAACGCAGCGGCCATCCCTTCAGCGCCGAACAGGAAGCCGAGATCAAGCAACCGATCCTCGATCAGTACGAAGAACAGGGTCACCCCTACTATTCCAGTGCCAGGCTGTGGGACGACGGCGTCATCGACCCGGCCCAGACCCGCGATGTGCTGGGCCTGGCCTTGTCCGCGTCACTGAACGCGCCTATCGAACCGAGCCGCTTCGGCGTGTTCCGGATGTAAACGGGGAATGTCCATGGATAACTTCAACACCCTCGAACTGCACACCGACCCACGGGGCGTTGCCACCTTGTGGCTCAGCCGCGAGTCGAAAAATAACGCGTTCAATGCCGAAATGATCCGCGAACTGATCCTCGCCCTGGACCACGTCAGCAGCGATCCAAGCTTGCGCTTCCTGCTGATCCGCGGTCGCGGCAAGCATTTCAGCGCCGGCGCCGACCTCGCCTGGATGCAGCAATCGGCCGAGCTCGACTACCACACCAACCTCGATGACGCCCGGGAACTGGCGGAGCTGATGTACAACCTCGCCAAGCTGAAAATTCCTACGCTGGCCGTCGTCCAGGGCGCCGCGTTCGGTGGCGCACTGGGGCTGATCAGCGCTTGTGACATGGCCATTGGCGCCGATGAAGCACAGTTCTGCCTGTCGGAAGTGCGCATTGGCCTGGCGCCGGCGGTGATCAGCCCGTTCGTGGTGCAGGCCATCGGCGAGCGTGCCACGCGTCGTTATGCCCTGACGGCGGAGCGCTTCGACGGGCAACGTGCGAAAGAAATCGGTTTGCTGTCGGAAAGTTACCCGGCCGAGGCCCTGGATTATCAAGTCGAACAATGGATCGACAACCTGTTGCTCAACAGCCCGGCGGCCATGCGCGCCAGCAAGGAACTGCTGCGTGAAGTCGGCAACGGCGCCCTTACCCCGGCGCTGCGGCGCTACACCGAAAATGCCATCGCCCGCATCCGCGTCAGCCCGGAGGGCCAGGAAGGCCTGCGGGCGTTCCTGCAAAAGCGTGCGCCGAACTGGCAAGCCGAATCGAATAACAAGGAGCCGCGTCGATGAGCGCCCCTGCCCTCACCACGTTGCTGGTGGCCAACCGTGGCGAAATCGCCTGCCGCGTGATGCGCACCGCCAAGGCCATGGGCCTGACCACCGTTGCCGTCCACAGCGCCACCGACCGCGATGCCCGCCACAGCCGTGAAGCCGACATCCGCGTCGACCTGGGCGGCAGCAAAGCCGCCGACAGCTACCTGCAAATCGACAAGCTGATCGCCGCAGCGAAAGCCAGCGGCGCCCAAGCCATCCATCCCGGTTATGGCTTTCTGTCCGAGAACGCCGGGTTCGCCCGAGCGATAGAAAGCGCCGGGCTGATCTTCCTCGGCCCACCGGCCTCGGCCATTGATGCCATGGGCAGCAAATCGGCGGCCAAGGCCTTGATGGAAACCGCCGGGGTGCCCCTGGTGCCGGGTTATCACGGCGAAGCCCAGGACCTGGAGACCTTTCGCGACGCCGCCGAGCGCATCGGCTACCCGGTATTGCTCAAAGCCACGGCCGGCGGTGGCGGCAAGGGCATGAAAGTCGTCGAGGACGTCAGCCAACTGGCCGAAGCCCTGGCCTCGGCCCAGCGTGAAGCGCAGTCCTCGTTCGGCGACTCACGGATGCTGGTGGAAAAATACCTGCTCAAGCCACGCCATGTGGAAATCCAGGTATTTGCCGACCAACACGGCAACTGCCTGTACCTCAACGAACGCGATTGCTCGATCCAGCGCCGCCACCAGAAAGTCGTGGAAGAAGCCCCCGCCCCCGGCCTGACCCCGCAACTGCGCCAGGCCATGGGTGAAGCCGCCGTGCGCGCAGCCCAGGCGATTGGTTACGTCGGGGCCGGCACGGTGGAGTTCCTGCTGGATGCGCGGGGCGAGTTTTTCTTCATGGAAATGAACACCCGGTTGCAGGTCGAGCATCCGGTCACCGAAGCGATCACCGGACTGGACCTGGTAGCCTGGCAGATCCGCGTCGCCCAAGGCGAACCCTTGCCGATCACTCAAGCGCAAGTGCCGCTGCTCGGTCACGCCATCGAAGTGCGGCTGTATGCCGAAGACCCGGTCAACGATTTCCTGCCGGCCACCGGGCGCCTGGCGTTGTATCGAGAATCGGCCGAGGGCCCAGGCCGGCGGGTCGACAGCGGGGTTGAAGAAGGCGATGAAATCTCGCCGTTCTACGACCCGATGCTCGGCAAGCTGATTGCCTGGGGTGAAGACCGGGAACAGGCGCGCTTGCGGCTGTTGAGCATGCTCGACGAATTTGCCATTGGCGGGCTGAAAACCAACATCGGGTTCCTGCGCCGAATCGTGGCCCACCCCGCCTTCGCGGCAGCAGAACTGGACACAGGATTTATCCCACGTTACCAGGCGCAATTGCTGCCAGAGCCGGGCGAATTGGATGACGCATTCTGGTTAGCAGCCGCCCAGGGCTTCGCCTTGAGCCTGGCACCGCGCGTGCGCGGCGATGATGCCGATTCGCCCTGGGCCAGCAGCACCGGGTTGCGTCTGGGGCTGCCCAGGGAAACTACCTTGCACCTGAGCTGCGAAGGCCAGGATCGCGCGCTGACGCTGGACGTTAGCGCCCATTGCGCGGAACTCGAGGGCGAGCAACTGGTGATCGAGCACCACGGCCTGCGCCGCAGTCATCGGGCCATTCGCCAGGGCGACAGCCTGTATCTGCAATGGGCGGGTGACCTGCACCGGATCGACCTGTACGACCCGTTGGCCGCCGCAGAGGCCAGCCACAGCCATCAAGGTGGCCTGGCCGCGCCCATGAACGGCAGTATCGTCCGGGTACTGGTGAGTGTCGGCCAGTCGGTGGAGGCCGGGGCTCAACTGGTGGTGCTGGAGGCCATGAAAATGGAGCACAGCATTCGTGCGCCCAAGGCCGGCGTGATCAAGGCGCTGTATTGCCAGGAAGGCGAAATGGTCAGCGAAGGCAGCGCCCTGGTCGCGTTCGAAGAATAGGCATCGGCCCGCTCCCAGGGCCGATCCAGTCAGAACCTGATGGTGGCCTGCACCACCACACCGATGAGGCGACATTGCTCGGTGTACAGGTTTTTCGGGTAAGTCGGATTGAGCGGAACCAGGTAACGCTGCCCGCTCTCCTCGATCAATTTGCGAAAGGTCGCGTCACTGCTGCCGGGCAAGCAGGCAACCACCAGTTTGCCGGGCACCGCCTCGACGGCCGGATCCACCAGGATCGACATGCCCTCGGGAATGCTCAAGCCGCTGGGTGCGGTCATCGCGTCGCCCACCACCACCAGCCAGAACGCGGCCCCCAGGGCGTGGTAGTCCGTCAGTTCGTAGCGCGCCGGGCTGTAGGCGCCAGGATCGCCTTCGCGAACCTCGCCAACCTCGTGCCATTCACTGACCGGGTAGCGGAAGTACGGGTTGTACTTCTGCGCCAGGGTCATGCCTTCGTCCGTGGAGGTGTCCGGCTCGCGAATCACCATCGCCACTTCCAGAAACTCCAGCCCCAATTCCCGCAGGACCCGGTTCATGTCATCGACACTGGGTTGCCGGCGCCTGGTCAGCCAATGGCCGACGCCGCCCTGGGACATTCCCAACCGTTCTGCGAGCACCACTTGCGTGATGCGCAGCTCCTTCATCTTGGCCTTGACCAACTCTATCCATTTATCCATGTGCGGCACGATACGTGGATGACTCCGACCATTCAAAACACAAATTGTAGTATTTAAATTATCGTCACAATTACGATAAGTACTATTCTGGATTCAGGAGTTCAGCCCCACACACGGAGATTTTCCTCACCATGGATACACCCAACAAAGACCAGCCCAGCAGCCCTTTCGACAGCACGTTCCCTTCCTTTCAGGATTGCCCGGCGGCCAAACGCGCCCTCGACTACTACTTGAAACCAAGTGTTTCCCAGGCACAGTCAGAACATCGCTTCTTCGACGTCAACCACAGCGTCAGCGCAGAAGAAGCCCTTGTTCACGCCTCCGACCTGCTGCGCTGTGCAGCGGCGACCGCCCACGAGTCTGCCAACCAGTTGAACGGCTCGAGCCGTGACCTGGCATTTTCGGTGGTGCACATGATTGATCTGGTCAAGGTGATGCTTGACCGATCCCTGGATGGCTACCCGACTCGCTAGGGGTAACGCTTGGGAATGTCGCCGCGAACGCGGACGACGAGAAAAATTTTCCAATCGGTGCGATAAAACCATTTGACTTGCAAATGATAATGATTATTATTGCATCAGCTGGTCGCGAGATCAGTCGATAGATCAGAAGACCTTAGGTCGGACTTCTGGAATATCTCCTCATCAGGCTAATCACGGTTTTTGACCCGGCTTTTTGCCGGGTCTTTTTTTTGCCGATTTTTCGGCTTATGGCTTCAGGCTAATGAAGTCTTTTGGGTGCTGCCAATTCGGTGGCGGCGATGATAGCAAATGAATATCCGTTTGCAAGAGACGCCCCGCCACACAGGCGAAAACTATCGACAACCAGCGCTTGAGAATCAATTGCAGACTCTCTAAGCTGGCTCGGCGTCCAGGGAGGACGCCCCCTCGTTTACGTGACGTAAATCGTCTCGGTTCCCCCGTCTTGCGTGTACAGTAATGGCCATGAAAATCCTCTCCAGGAATCGTGACCGTGGCTAAATCTTCCTTTGATATCAGTGCCAATTTCGACAGCGGCAACATCGAGGTCGTCGACATCAGCAACCCGTTGCAGTCGTTGCTCAAGATCAGGCCCGACACCCGCAGCGCCCATTTCCAGTGGTTCCACTTCAAGGCCAGCGGCCTGCACGTCGGCCAGGAGTATTCCTTTCGGCTGCTCAACGCCAGTCAATCGTCTTACAACAAGGCCTGGACGGGCTATCAGGCCGTTGCCTCCTACGATCACGTCAACTGGTTCCGCGTTCCGACCCAATTTGAAGGCGACGCCCTGCGTTTTTATCTGGAGACCGAACAGACCAACGCCTGGTTCGCCTACTTCGAACCCTACAGTCGCGGCCGACATGATTGGCTGATCGAGCAAGCGCAACACAAGGCCGGCACCGAACTATTGGCCGTCGGTAAAAGCGTGGAAGGCCGTGACATTCAACTGCTGCGCAAGGGCAGCGGTGCCGAAGGCCGGCGCAAAGTCTGGATCATCGCCCAGCAGCATCCCGGCGAGCACATGGCCGAGTGGTTCATGGAGGGCGTGATCGAACGCCTCCAGCAGCATGACGATGCGCAACTGAACCAGTTGCTCGCCAAGGCCGATCTGTACCTGGTGCCGAACATGAACCCGGACGGCGCGTTCCACGGGCATCTGCGGACCAACGCCATAGGCCAGGACCTCAACCGCGCCTGGCAGAACGCCAGTCCGGAAATCAGCCCCGAGGTGTTTTTCGTCCAGCAGCAAATGGAAAAGTACGGCGTCGATCTGTTCCTCGATGCTCACGGCGATGAGGAAATCCCCCACGTCTTCACCGCCGGTTGCGAAGGCAACCCGGGCTACACGCCACGCATTGCCGAACTTGAAGAGCGCTTTCGCAGCCATCTCAAGCATCAGACCAAAGACTTCCAGACTGCTTACGGCTACACCCGCGACGAACCGGGCCAGGCCAACATGACCCTGGCCTGTAACGCGGTCGGCCAGAAATATGACTGCCTGTCCCTGACCCTGGAAATGCCGTTCAAGGACCACAACGATCACCCGAACCCGATCACCGGCTGGTCTGGCAAACGCTCGATGCAACTGGGCAAGGATGTGTTGAGCACCATCGAGGCCATGGTTGACGAATTGCGCTGATCCAACGACCTGATCATGTCCCTCGTCTAGGGTGAACACCTGTGGCGAGGGAGCTTGCTCCCGCTCGGCGTTGTAGGAGCTGGCGAAGCCTGCGATCTTTTGATCTTTCACTTGAAATTCAAGCGCCAGTGGAAAGATCGCAGCCTCGCTTCGCTCGGCAGCTCCTACAGACACTACCCAGCGGGAGCAAGCTCCCTCGCCACAGGGTTCATTAGCCTTTGCCGCGCAACATACTGTCCAACACCTCATCCCGGCGCACCCACGCGTGAAACAGCGCCGCCGCCAGATGCACCAGCACCGTCACGAACAACAGGTAAGCCAGGTACCCGTGGGCCTTGCGCAGCAGTGCGAACGTCTGGGCGTGCGCTGGCAGAATCGACGGCAGTTGCAACGAGTCGCCGAGCATCACCGGGTCCCCCGCCGCCGAAATCATGCCCCAGCCCAACAGCGGCAGGACCAGCATCAGGGCGTACAACAGCACATGCGAGGCGTTTGCCGCCAGCACTTGCCAGGCCGGTAGATCGGCCGGCAGCGGCGGTTGGCGGGTAGTAAAACGCACCACCAAGCGCACGATCACCAACAGCAAAATCGCGATACCCAATGGCTTGTGCAACTGCAGCAGCCATTCATGGCGTTCGGACACCGAGGCGACCATGCCCGCGCCGATGAACAGCATGGCGATGATCATCACTGCCATCAGCCAGTGCAGCAGCCGGGCCAGCGGTGCAAAGTGACGAGGGGCGCTCATGGGCGGGACTCCTGTTTGGCGGGCAACTGGCTCACTTCGCTGGCACGTCGCAGGTAGGAACTGGCGTAGGCGGCGGAGCGCGCGACCAATAGCGGGTCTTCGGAACCTTCGATCCCTTGGGGCAGGATCAGCGGGTCATAGTTGATGTCGCGGCATTCGCCGTTGTTCTGCGCCTGGGTGCGCTCAAGCACCAACGTGCCGGCATTGAGTACCTTGCGGTCGGCGGGCCAGGCCTTGCTGGCATCGTTCACCGGGTCACCCGGGTTGGCCAGGGTGATGTTCAACTGCCAGCGCAACGGCCCGGCGGCGAGACGCTTGGCCAAGTCCTGCTCGAGGAAGTCGCCCCCCTGGGGTGGCGTCGCATCCGCAGCATCCTGGCTCATCGGCACCACGCCCCAGCGCACCGCCTGGCGCTGCCCGGCAGGGTTGACCAGATAGAACGCGTTGATGCCGTTGTAGGTTTCGGTGGCATAGCTGGCCGACGGCTTGGCGCTCTTGATCCATTGCAGGAACGGCACCGCTTCGGGGTGCGCAGCAAAGAACGCCGGTACGGCCGCAGGGTTCGGTTTTCCTGTGGCAGGGTCCGGCGACTGGGCTTGCTGGAGTTGGTAGAAGGCTTCGGGCGTGCCCACCGGAAACACCGGCATGCTGTTCATGCCGGTGCGCCATTGCTGGCCGTTGGCCTGGGTAAAGCGCAGTGCCAGGCTGCGAATCGGCACACCGCCGTCCGGTGCATAGGGGTTGCCGCTGGGCAAGGCGAAACGCCCAACCACTGGCGTTTGCGGCTGCGAGAACACTTGGGCGCTGGAATAGGCGCTGGCCTCGCCCGTGCTTTGGAAATAGCCCGCGACGCAGACACCTTTTGAGTGGTTGCGTCGAAAGCCTGGGTGAACGCCGTTGTTTTTTTCCAGCACATTGACCAATGCCTGCGGTGTCAGGCGCTGTGGGTCGAGGCTACCATTGACGTAGGCAAACGCCCCGGCCAGCGCGGCAACAATCACGGCGATGCCGCTCAGGCGCAATGTCAGGCCGGCGGCACTCAAGGGTGGCCGGCTCGACGAGGGTGAAGGATCAACCATGAGAAAGCTCCAGGGCTCGGGGCCATTTGTTGGAAAGGACCCGTCAGACGAAGGCGTGACAGGTTTATTCCCACGCCTCGTATTTATTTTTCCTGCACTGGAATAATCTCGTTTGCGGGTCGTCTTTCCAGTCCCGGCGCAGTGACTGCCCACAGAAGCCACACCCTTATGAACGCATTCGACGAACAGTTGCGCGAGCTCATCCCCAGGCTACGGCGTTTTGCCGTGTCGCTGACGCGCAACCCGAGCAACGCCGACGATCTGGTGCAGATGTGCCTGGAACGGGCATTGTCCAAGTGGAACGACAAGCGTCCGGACGGCGATCTGCGAGCCTGGCTGTTTTCGATTCTGTATCGGCAGTTTCTCGACGGTCATCGCCGCTCCCGACGGTATGCGCGCATGCTGGAGTTTTTCACCGGCCGCGACGATGCCCACCCTTCGGCCGAGCGCAGCGTGATCGCGCAATCGTCCCTGCAGGCCTTCGACCAACTCACGACGGAACAACGCGCGCTGTTGTTGTGGGTGTCGGTGGAAGGCTTGAGTTACCAGCAAGTCGCCGACATCCTCGGCGTGCCGACCGGCACGGTCATGTCCCGCCTGTCCCGCGCTCGCCAGGCCCTGCGCCAACTCAGCGACGGCGAAATCACCCGCCCTACCCTGCGGATACTCAAATGATCAACATGCCCCCCAGCGACAGCGACCTGCACGCCTACGTCGATCGCCAACTGAGCGAGGCCGACCAGCGCCTGGTGCAGGCCTACCTGGCCAACCAGCCGGAAGTCGCCGCCCGGGTCCGCGCCTGGCAACAGGACGCACAGCACCTGCGCACGGCCTTGAGCGGCGCCTTGCAACAACCGCCCAACCCGGACCTCGACCCGGCCATGATTCGCCAGCGCCTGAAACATCGCTCCCGCCGCCATTTGGCCAACGCCGCCGTGTTGCTGCTGGCCGTCAGCGTGGGTGGCTTCGGTGGCTGGCAGGCGCGGCAAATGACCCTGCTCAGCGCCGCAGCCCCCATGGCCGATGCCTTGCAGGCATACCGTTTGATTGCCCAGCAGGGCATCCTTCCGGCCGATTACCAGACCGGTGACGAGCAGAGCATGCAAGGCTGGCTCGACCGCTACTTCACCCAGGCCGACCGACTGCCTGACCTGTCGGGTGCCGGCTTCAGGCCGGTCAGCGGGCGCTTGCTCAGCACCGAACAAGGCGCGGCGGCGATGGTGGTCTATCAGGACCCGAGCGGTCAGAAAATCAGCTTCTACGTGCGCCCACCCGGCCCGAAAAATTTCCTCCTGCCCCGGGGCAGTCGCCGCGAGGGCGAGCTGCAAGCCGAGTACTGGTCCGGGCCGGGCTACAACTATGCGATGGTCATCCCCAGTGATACGCCGACGGTGCAGCGGCTCAAGCAGACCCTGAATTTCTGAGCACCCCATCTACCTGTGGAACATCCCTGTGGGAGCGAGCCTGCTCGCGATAGCGGTAGTTCAGTTAGAGATGATGTCGACTGTCACACCGCTATCGCGAGCAGGCTCGCTCCCACAGGGAACATCAGTTGCTTTTGAGAGTGTGTTCAGCCCTGCCCAAACACCTGCGAAGGCCTGCGCAGCAACGGATCGAACGGGTTGATCCGCGGTCCGATCAGGGCCGCCTCGCGCTTGAGCATGTCCACCACCGTCGGCAGGCGATCGGGCCCCAGGCGGTCGCTCACGGTTGCCACGCTCAACGCGGCCACGGCCCGGCCGTCACGATCGAGAATCGGCACGGCCACCCCGGCCATGCCTTGCAATAGGCCTGTATTGCGCCCGGCGTAGCCCAGCGTACGGACGTTCTCCACTTCCGAGCGCAGGAAGACTTCGTCGTACAAATGGCCGATCCGCGCCTCAAGGACAAAGTGGTGTTCCAGTCGATGGCCTCGTCCACGTTCGGCCTGCACGGCTTTTTGATGTTCAACCGGATCCAGGGCGACAGCGAAACCGACGTTGAGCCGGGCGTCAAGGCCTGGCCGAACACGGTGGGGCGCAACGTGCTGGCGTACATCCCGAGCTCGGCGAAGCTATCCGAAATGCTGCAGACCGACGAAGCCGCGCTGTTCCCGCTGACGCCGACCCAGGTGACCGCGCTGAAACTCAAGGGCATGCCGGTCGAATATGCCCAGCCGAAGGAAGGCGCCGTGGTCCTCAACGTCGCCGAATGCGCCATCGCGCAAAACACCCAACCGGAACTGGCGCAAAAGCTCGCGGCTTTCCTGCTGACCCCGCAAGCCCAGGCCATCGCCCTGGAAGAAGGCGACCAGATCCCGTCCAACCCCAACACCCCGACCACCGACAAGACTCGCGGTCAGGTGGAGGCGATGAAGCAATACCTGGAAACGGCGATTGCCGTGGATTGGGACCAGGTCAACGAACAACGCCCGGCCTGGAACGCCCGCTGGAACCGCAGTATCGAGCGCTAGCGCGATCGACTGTGGCAAGGGGAGCGACACTGTTGTGGGAAAAACTGCTGTGAACAAATGCTGTGGGAGCAAGGCTTGCCCGCGATGAAAATGACGCGGTCTCTGAGAAAACGAGGCGCCTGCATCGCGGGCAAGCCTTGCTCCCACAGATAAATCCCCTCGCCACAGGGTGTTGTACTGAGCTGATTATTGGTTAACTGTCTGGCTACGGACGCCAGACCCTCCCCTTGATCAACAGCGACCCCCACCATGCACACCCTCGCCCAACTACGCGCCGGCCAGCTCTGCGGCATTACCCGGCTGGACCTGGCCTGCGGCTTGACGGAGTTTCCCCGGGAAATCTTCGACCTGGCCGACTCCCTCGAGATTCTCAACCTCAGTGGCAATCAGTTGGACACGCTGCCCGACGACCTGCATCGGCTGACGCGCCTGCGTGTGCTGTTCTGTTCGGACAACCGCTTCACAGAACTGCCCGAATGCCTGGGCCGTTGCAGCGCCTTGACCATGGTCGGTTTCAAGGCCAATCGCATCGCGCACGTCACGGGCGCCGCACTGCCGCCACGGCTGCACTGGTTGATCCTGACCGACAACTGCGTCAGCCAATTGCCAGATGAACTGGGCCAACGCCCCGATCTGCAAAAACTGATGCTGGCCGGCAACCGCTTGCGGCAATTACCGGCGAGCCTGAGCCAGTGTCATCGCCTCGAACTGTTGCGCATCGCCGCCAACCAACTGAGCGAACTGCCGCAATGGCTGCTCACGTTGTCGAGCCTCAGTTGGCTGGCCTACGCCGGCAACCCGCTGGAAGCCCAGGCAGAAGCGGCGGCGCTGAATACCACGACGTCTATCGACTGGTCGCATCTGGAACTGCAACAACCACTGGGCGAAGGCGCGTCGGGGGTGATTCATCAGGCGCTCTGGCAGGCGCCCGGCCAGGCGGCACGAAAGGTCGCAGTGAAGCTGTACAAAGGCCAGATGACCAGCGACGGCTCGCCCCTGCATGAGATGCATGCCTGCATCACGGCCGGTCGCCACTCGAACCTGATTGAGGTGCTGGGCCAGGTTGCCGGGCACCCCGAGCAACAGGCCGGGCTGGTGATGGCGCTGGTCGAGCCCAGCTACCGTAACCTCGCCGGGCTGCCGAGCCTGGCGTCATGCAGCCGCGACGTCTATGCCGATGAACTGCGCCTGAGCGCTCCGGCGGCCCTGCGCATCGCCCATGGCATCGCCTCGGTGGCGGCGCACCTGCACCGCCAGGGCATCACCCACGGAGATCTCTACGGGCACAATATTCTGTGCGATGACCAGGGCGATTGCCTGCTGGGGGATTTTGGCGCGGCGTCGTTCCACGCCACCACAGACAACCTGCAAACCCGCGCACTGCAACGCATCGAAGTGCGGGCCTTCGGGATTCTGCTGGGGGAATTGCTGGCGCGGATCGAACCGGGGCTCGGTGCGCAGGATCTTGCGTGGCTGCTGGATTTGCAAGCGCGCTGCTGTCAGCCGGAGGTGCTGGCACGGCCAGGGTTCGATGAGATTGAAAGGTTGCTGAGCGAGTTCAAACACATCGACTAAACCAGCACCCCAAGCTAACAAGCACACCGCCTATTGTGGCGAGGGGATTTATCTGTGGGAGCAAGGCTTGCCCGCGATGCGGACACCCCGTTTTCTCAGAGACCGCGTCATCTTCATCGCGGGCAAGCCTTGCTCCCACAGAATGAACCGCACCCAGGGATAAATTCCCTCGTCACAGGGGTGTACTGCTTAACCCGCCAACCCGACAAACATGTCCTGCACGTCATCGTGGTTGTCGAGGCCTTCGAGGAAGGCTTCGACTTCAGCCATCTGCTCGTCGGTGAGGCCACTGACCGGGTTTTTCGGCTGGTAGCCCAGCTTGGCCGACAATACGGTGAAACCCTGCTCCGGCAAGGCCTTCTGGACAGCGTCGAGGTCGGCAGGGTCGGTGAGGAACAACGTCGCGTCGTCTTCGCCCGGCTCGAAATCCTGGGCGCCGGCCTCGATGGCGGCCATTTCCGGATCGGCGTCCGGGCTGTCCGGCGCGGCTTCGATCATGCCGACATGGTTGAAGTCCCACGCCACCGAACCCGAGGCGCCGAGTTGGCCCTTGCGGAACGCGACGCGAATTTCGGCAACGGTGCGGTTGATGTTATCGGTCACGCATTCAACGATCAGCGGCACCTGGTGCGGCGCGAACCCTTCGTAGGTGACGCGGTGGTATTGCACGGTTTCACCGAGCTGGCCAGAACCTTTCTTGATCGCACGTTCCAGGGTCTCGCGGGGCATCGAGGCCTTCTTCGCCTGTTCGACAACCAGTCGCAAGTGCGCGTTGGTAGCGGTATCCGCACCGTTGCGCGCGGCAATGGTGATTTCCTTCACCAGTTTGCCGAAGATCTTGCCCTTGGCGTTGGCAGCCGCTTCTTTGTGTTTAACCTTCCACTGTGCGCCCATTACTCACTCTCTTGTCTGACGCGCCGAGACATCTGCCGGCCGGCGCTGTGGCGCAAGTTTATACGGCCTAAACCGGCTGATCGACCAAAAAATGCACCCTGCCGGATCGACATTTTCACAGCGTGTTGTAGGGCGTTTCTGAAATAGCGCCTCACAAGCACCGTTTTCCCCCGCGGTTTCGTACCCTCTGCGCCTCTCTCCCCGCCAGTAGGAGCTGCGATGCGCAACGACACGGAAAGTCCCTTCAGCCTGACGCTCACGCAAAGCGACTTGCAACTGCAAGTCTTGCGCTTCAACGGCCGCGAAGCCCTCAACCAGCCATACCGCTTTGACCTCGAACTGATCGGCCTGGCCCCACCGATAGATCCCAAGCTGCTCTTGGGGGAACCGGCCTTCCTGCGCCTGGACGGTGAATCGGGCGTCCATGGGATTGTCCACAGCGTTAGCCTCAATGCCCTGGCGCCGCGGCGCATCGGCTATCGCTTGACGTTGGTTCCCTACCTCCAGCAACTGGAGCAAGGCCCGCGGCGCCGGGTTTTCCATCGGCTCAGCGTGGTACAGGTGCTGCAACGCCTGCTGGAAGAACACGCGCTACCCGTCGACGGTTACCGTTTCGAACTGCCCCATGGGCAGTATCCGTGTCGCCCATTCTGCATCCAGTACGACGAAAGCGACCTGACCCTCCTGCAACGGCTGTGCGAGGAGGAAGGCATCCATTACCACTTCGAACACGCGCCCCAGGGCCATGTCCTGGTGTTTGCCGAAGACCCGAAGAGCTTTCCCGCGCGCCCCGTCGAGCTGCCTCTGCACCCGAACGACAGCCAGCTACCGACCATCAAGCGCTTGTATTTGCGTCACCACCCGATGATGCCTGGCCTGCCTGTCGGGTTCAGTGACCGGGCCCAGCCCGAAACCGAGGCCTCGGCAGCGAATCAACCCCTTGAGCGGATCGATCACGAAGCCATGCGCAGCAACCCGGCCTTGGCTCACCGTTACCAGGCCGGTCGCCGCCACCTTGAACGATTGCGCTGCCGGCAACGGGAAATCCATGGCCACAGCACCCAACCGACCGTGCACGGCGGCAACATCGTGCAGATCTGCGAACACCCGGTTTCCACCTTCAACGATCAATGGCTGATCACCGAGGTCCAGCATCGCGGACGACAGTTTTCGATCCTGGAACCGGACCTGCCCACCACACCGTCGGCCCGTGACTACCGCAACCGGTTCACCGCCATTCCCTGGTCTACCACGTTCCGGCCGGCCCTCAAGCACCCCAAGCCCTGCATCCCCGGGTACCACCTGGCCTATGTACTCGGCCGCACCGGCCAGCCGGCCAGCCCCGATGAGCGCGGCCAGGTGAGTGTCAGCCTATGGGCGCCGGACCAGGACGGCATCACGCTGCCCGTGTCGCGGCTGACGCTGGATGGCAGCCCCAGCCTGATGGCCGGCAGCGAAGTGCTGGTGAGTTTTCTCGATGGCGACCCTGATCGACCGGTGCTGTGCCCGGGGGCTGTCGATACTGGCGCAGGACAAACCGCCGCACCCCCGAAACCGCCCCGGCGCAATCCTGATGCCGGGTTGCTGTTGGACTGGCTGCTGAATCCGCCGGACTTCACACCCTGATACATCCCTGTGGCTTCATGCGGGCAAAACTGATCTGGCTCATGCCAATTCAACGAAACGGGCTTACAGTAAATAGACAACGCCGCTCTAGACGGCGCTCTACCCTGATCGTTGGAGATACCCGCAATGCCCTGGAAAAGCTCAGAAAGCCGCTACAGTACCGTCACGGTGACCTTGCATTGGCTGATGCTGGTGCTGCTGGCCGTGGTTTATGCCTGCATCGAGTTCCGGGGGATTTTCCCCAAGGGCAGTGGCGGCCGGACCCTGATCAAGGAAGCGCACTTCATGCTCGGCCTGACAGTGTTCCTACTGGTCTGGCTGCGCCTGTTCGCCCGCAGCATGGGTAAGACACCGGCGATTTTCCCGGCCTCGCCTGTGTGGCAAACCGTCCTGGCTCGCCTGATGCACTGGGCGCTGTACCTGTTCATGATCGCCATGCCGCTGCTGGGCTGGCTGATCACCAGCGCCGAAGGTCATCAAGTGATGTTCTACGGTTTCGATCTGCCCTTGCTCATCGATCAGGACAAGGAGTTTGCCAAGCAACTGGAAGGCTGGCATGTGCTGGGTGGCACCATCGGCTATTGGTTGATTGGCTTGCATGCCTTGGCGGGGCTGTACCACCACTATGTGGTACGGGACAACACGCTGTTGCGGATGATGCCCAAACGCGGCTGATCGCTGTTACTCGAACCCTCGGCGGCCTTGCAAACCGCCGGTGTGGACGAAAATCAAACGGGTGCCGGGGGCAAAGCCTCCGGCCTCGACCCGCGCTTTAAGCAACATCAAGGCTTTGCCGGTGTACAACGGCTCCAGTTCGATGGCCGCCGTGGTTTCGATGAACTCGGCGAGTTCGGCATCGACCCGGGCGAAACCGCCACGGCTGCCGTCGAACAGTTCATAAAGCGCACGGCAAAGGCCCGCCTCCCCCAAGATGCTTTCGACTTGCTGCGCCACGCCATGGTCCTGGGGCACCGCCAGCACGCCATAGACCGGACGCTGTCCTGCTTCGGCCAGCACCAGCCCGGCCAGCGATGTGCCGGTGCCGCAGGCCAGCCACCAGCCGTGATAATCCGCCCATCCCAACGTTGCCAGTTGTTCACGGACATTGGCTGCCCAGGCCATGCAGCCTAGTGCGCCAGGCAACCCCGAACCGCCCTCGGGCACCGGATGCAAATAGGGATAGCGGATCTGCCACGGCGCCCAGAAACCCGGCGCGTGCCGCTCTCGGTATCCGCCAAAACCCAACCAGTGCAGGTCCATGCCAAACGCCTTCAGGTCGCGCACTGTTGGCGTGTCCTGGGGATGACCACGCAACAACCCCACCGTGGGAAACCCGAAGCGCTTGCCCGCCGCGGCCAACGCATGCAAATGGTTGGAATAGGCCCCGCCCAGGCTCATGACCCCCTCGGCACCGGCCTCATGGGCGGCGCGCAAATGATGGACCAGCTTGAACCACTTGTTGCCGCTGATCAGCGGATCGATCCGGTCCAGGCGCAACACCGCCACTTCAACACCGGCACGGGCGAGCCAGTCCAGGTGAAGGGGGTCGAGTCGGGGTTGGGGATGCCAGTCGAGGGCGGGAAGCAGCATGGCAGCAGGCCCGTGGGGAAATAGGCCGGCATCTTAACAGCTGGTCGCGGACTCCCTGACATCGAAAAAACTTGTGGGAGCGAGCCTGCTCGCGATAGCGGTGGGTCAGCCAGCATTTCTGAAACTGACTAACCGCCATCGCGAGCAGGCTCGCTCCCACAGGGGATCCGGGTGTCTACAGGGCTGTACGTTACAACTGCGCCGCCAACCGCGAACCCTGGTTGATCGCCCGCTTGGCGTCCAGCTCCGCCGCCACGTCGGCACCGCCGATGAGGTGAACGGTCTGCCCCGCCGCCTCCAGGCCTTCCTGCAATTCACGCAGCGGATCCTGGCCGGCGCAGATCACGATGTTGTCCACGGCCAGCACGTGCGGCTCACCGGTTTCGCCGATGCGAATGTGCAAGCCATCGTCGTCGATCTTCAGGTACTCGACGCTGTTGAGCATCTGCACCTGCTTGTTCTTCAGGCCCGTGCGGTGAATCCAGCCGGTGGTCTTGCCCAGGCCGTCACCGACCTTGGACGCCTTGCGTTGCAGCAGGAACACCTGGCGCGCCGGTGCATGAGGTTCGGCCTTGATCCCGGCCACGCCGCCGCGAGCCTCGAGGTGGGTGTCGATACCCCACTCCTTCCAGAACGCCTCGCGGTCCTGGCTGGTGGCAACGCCCTGATGCACCAGGAACTCCGACACGTCGAAGCCGATACCGCCGGCACCAATCACCGCGACACTGCGGCCCACCGGCTTGCGCTCGAGGATCACGTCCAGGTAGCTCAACACCTTGGCATGCTCCACCCCGGGAATCGCCGGCACGCGTGGGGCGATGCCGGTAGCAAGAATGATCTCGTCATAACCGCCAGCCACCAATTGCGCCACATCCACCCGAGTGTCGAGGCACAGTTCGACATGGCTGGTCTGCAATTTGCGCTTGAAGTAGCGCAGGGTTTCGAAGAACTCCTCCTTGCCCGGCACGCGCTTGGCGACGTTGAACTGGCCACCGATTTCACTGGCCGAATCGAACAGCGTTACCTGATGCCCACGCTCGGCCGCCACCGTGGCAGCGGACAAGCCGGCCGGGCCGGCACCGACCACGGCGATTTTCTTCACCTGGGTCACCGGCAGATAGTTCAGCTCGGTTTCGTGGCAGGCCCGCGGGTTCACCAGGCAACTGGTGAGCTTGCCGCCAAAGGTGTGGTCCAGGCACGCCTGGTTGCAACCGATGCAGGTGTTGATTTCATCGCCGCGACCGGCAGCGGCCTTGTTGACGAACTCCGGATCGGCCAGGAACGGCCGGGCCATGGAGACCATGTCGGCATCGCCTTCAGCGAGGATCTGCTCGGCCACTTCCGGGGTGTTGATGCGGTTGGTGGTGATCAGCGGGATGCTCACCGAGCCACGCAGCTTGGCCGTGACCTTGCTGAACGCGGCGCGCGGAACCTTGGTGGCGATGGTGGGAATTCGCGCTTCGTGCCAACCGATACCGGTGTTGATGATCGTCGCGCCGGCCTGCTCGATGGCCTTGGCCAACTGGACGATTTCGTCCCAGGTGCTGCCGCCTTCCACCAGATCGAGCATCGACAGGCGAAAGATGATGATGAAATTCGGGCCTACCGCCTCGCGCACCCGACGCACGATTTCCACCGGCAGGCGCATGCGGTTCTCATAGCTGCCGCCCCAACGGTCGGTACGGTGGTTGGTGTGGGCCGCCAGGAACTGGTTAATGAAATAACCTTCCGAGCCCATGATCTCGACGCCGTCGTATTCGGCCTTCTGGGCCAGTACCGAACAGGTGACGAAATCGCTGATCTGTTTCTCGATGCCCTCCTCGTCCAGTTCCTTGGGCTTGAACGGGTTGATCGGCGCCTGGATCGCGCTCGGTGCCACCTGCTTGGGACTGTAGGCGTAGCGCCCGGCATGGAGAATCTGCATGCAGATCTTGCCACCGGCCTCGTGTACGGCCCGGGTAACGATCTGGTGCTTGAGCGCTTCTTCTTCGGTGGTCAGCTTGGCTGCGCCGGAGTAGACACCGCCTTCGTCGTTCGGTCCGATCCCACCGGTGACCATCAGGCCGACGCCACCCCGGGCACGCTCGGCAAAGTACGCCGCCATGCGTTCGAAGCCGCCGGGTTTCTCTTCCAGGCCGGTGTGCATCGAGCCCATCAGGGTACGGTTGCGCAAGGTGGTGAAACCCAGGTCCAGCGGGGCCAGCAGGTGCGGGTAATGAGAGGTGGTCATCGGTAACTCCACAACGGGCGATCACGGGAAAAAGCGCGAGCTCTGCGGCTTGCGTCTGTCATGACCCACAGCGTAAGAGTCGGGGTGCGGGCGCTCAATGACCGTAACTGACAACTTAATGATCCAAATGTGCAGCGTGCCGATCCACCGTGCGTGACTCTCGACGGGATGGACCAGTCCTATCAACGCTGGCCCAGGTGCTCAAACCAACAATACGCTAATCACACGGTCGCCCTTGCATGCATCCCCAACGAAAAATGCTGCACAACGAGTTGCACGCCCGCCCGTCGTTGTATTTCGACGAACCGGCCCACGTCTTCCACCTGGCGTTTCTGGGCGACAACGCCCAGTGCAACGCGCTGCTCGAGCGACTGTGCCCTGAAACCCACGCAGCAGAAGCCGCACAAGGCATCACCCGCCTGGAAGGACACCCGCTCAAGTGGGAGCGCCACGCCGAGTTCTTCACCCTGACCCTCGTCGTTCCCGCCAGCACCAATGAACTGCACTGGACAACGCTGCCCGACTGCCTTGCCCAGGGTATCGAAGGTCATTCCCAGCACCTCATCAATGCCGTTCAGGTGGTGGTGCGCGCCGAAGCCGGTCTCGACCTGCCCAGCTACGGTTTCAAGGACCCTTGCGGCTCGTGCGTGGGCGGCGGCGATGCAGTGGTCTGGAGCGATTTTCGCCTGACCGAGGACGGCACCAACCGCCTGCTGTTCATCAATCGACGGCTCAACGCTTATCGCCAGGGCCGCATGATCCGGCGCCTGCTGGAAATCGAGACCTATCGCATGATGGCGTCCTTGTCGCTCAATACCGCCAAGGCACTGGACCCGCAACTGAACGAATTCGATCGCACCCTGGTGAGCCTGTCCGAGCGCAACGCCAATGCCAGCGGCGTGCATGCCAAGGCCTTGCTGGAGGACATCGCCCTGCTGTCTCGCCAGGTGGTCAGCAGCACGGTCAGGAATCGCCACCGTTTCAGCGCAACCCGCGCCTACGCCCAACTGGTGTTCGAGCGCCTGGGGGAGTTGCGCGAAAGTCACCTGGGCGATTGCCAACGGCTGGGCGTGTTCATCGAACGGCGCTTCAAACCCACGGTGCGTTATTGCGCAGCCACCGAACAGCGCCTCGAACAACTGGCCATGAGCGTCGCCAATCTGGGTGACTTGCTGCAAGCACGCGTGCAAGTCGAGATGGAAGACCAGAACGCCGAGATCCTGCGCAGCCTCAATGCCCGCGCCGATGCACAAATAAAAATCCAGCGCGCGGTGGAAGGCCTGTCGATCATTGCCATCACCTACTACCTGATCAATCTGTTCAAACTGGTCTACAGCGGGCTGCACGCCTTGGGCGCGAACCTCTCGGCCCGCGAAGCGCTGCTGGGCATGACGCCGCCGGTGCTGTTGATCATGCTGCTGATTCTGATCCGGATCAGGAAGGCCAAAAGTCACTAGCGCGCCTTGCCCGCGCAGCACGCGGTCCAAGGGTTCCATGGACGCCTTTGCGTGTGCCTGCCGTGAGGACAAATCAGCGTCCGCCCTTCGCTAATCCCTTGTTTTACCGTACCCTGCCCCGTAACTCTTGATGAAAAATCACGAACCTGCACACGGCCGCTGACTGTTCCCCATGCGCAAATTTCTGTACCTGCTGTTTTCCTTGGCCTTGATTGCCGCCCTGATCACCTACGCACTGTGGACGACGGATCGTCCGGTGGGTCATTACCTGTCGGACCTGCGCATCCACCTGGCGGTGAACCAGGGCACGCCCGCCGACCGCGGCAATCTGCTGGGCATCCAGCCCGAACTGTTCCCCACCGACTACCAGAGCCCCGAGCGCCTGCATCGCAAACTGGCGGCCTATCTGCAGGCGGCTCGCGACCAGGGCTTGCTCAATGCCAAGACCGTGGTGGTCCTGCCCGAGCACATCGGCACCTGGTTGATGGTCGGCGGTGAAAAAGACGAGTTGTACCAGGCCACCACGTTGAAGGAAGCCATGAACTGGCTGGCGGTCAGCAATCCGCTGGCGTTTATCCAGGCGCTGGTCAGCGCTCAAGGCGATAACCGACTGGGCGATGCCTACCTGCGCATGAAAGCCGAGCGCATGGCCCATGACTATCAAGCGCTGTTCGGTGGCTTGGCCAAGGAGTTCGGCATCACCCTGGTGGCCGGTTCCATCGTACTTCCCGAGCCCAGCGTCAGCGACGGTGAACTGAAAGTCGGCCGCGGCGCGCTGTATAACAGCAGCCTGGTGTTCGGCAGCGACGGCCGGCCAATCGGCCAGCCACAACGCCAACGACATCCCGTCTTTGAACAGCAGGATGTGCTTGGCGCCGACCACCCGGGCGCCCCCCACGTCATCGACACCCCCGCCGGACGCCTGGGCGTGCTGATTGGCAGCGACAGCTGGTACCCGCTCCACTACCGGCAACTCAACGACCAGGGCGCGCAACTCATTGCGGTGCCCGCCTTCATCATCGGTCGCGATACGTGGGACAAACCCTGGAGCGGTTACAAAGGCCTGTCCACGCCGAGCGAGGTAAGCCTCAAACCGGGTGAAGTGAGCGAGGGACAAGCCTGGCATCGCCTGACACTGACCGGCCAATTGCCCATCAGCCAGGCCCGAGGCGGCGTCAGCGTGTTCCTACGGGGCCAGTTCTGGGACAGCGGCAGCGCCGGCCAGAGCTTCATCAGCCACAACGGCCAACACTTCCCCGATGGCAACGCCCGTGGCGCCCGCCTGCTGAACCTGTGGTTGTGAACATGAAACCGCAGCCCATGCGCCTGGGGGACTTGTCAGTGGGCTTCGTCCATAGCCTGGCTGACGCCGTCGCCAGTCATGGGCAAGACCCTCGACCTTTGCTCGAACAGTATGGTCTTGATGCCGCGCGCCTGGCCGAGCCCGGGGCACGTCTGTCGATTCCACGCTACATGCGCTTGGGCCACGCTGCGATTCAACAGACTCAGGACCCGGCCCTGGGCCTGCGCATGGGTCAGCTCGGGCGCTTGAGCCAGGCCGGGCTGGCGGGCGTTACCGCCGCCCAGGCACCGACCGTGCGCGAGGCCGCCCGCTGCATGATCCGCTTCGAACCGCTGTATGGCTCCAACTATCGCGGTCAGTCGAGCTTCCACGAGGATGCCCGGGGTGCTTGGCTACGGTTCTATTCCATCAGCCCGTATAACGCCTACAACCGCTTCGTCGTGGATTCGATCATTGCCGGCTGGCTTGCCCAACTGTCCAGCGTCAGTGGCATCGCGCTGCGACCCGAACGCATCGAAATCGAATTTGAGGCGCCGGCATACCTGGAGGCCTACCGCACGCTCGGCGACTGCCCGATCCAGTTTGGCGCCGAACAGAATCAACTGCGCCTGGGCCTGGACAGCCTCGCCCAGCGCAACCCACAGCATTGCCCCAGCACCTGGCACCATCTGCTTCAGTTGTGTGAACGGGAACTGGAACAACTGACCCGCACTCGCAGCCTGCGTGAGCGCATCATCCAGCTGCTGGGGCCGTTGCTCAACGGCGGCCGGGAACCCGACCTGGAAGAAGTGGCGGCCCGCCTGAAGCTGCCAACCTGGACCCTGCGTCGCAAGCTGGCCGAGGAAGGCACGCAGTTTCGCGCCATCCTCAACGACACCCGCCGCGACCTGGCCATGACCTATATACGCGATACCGAACTGGCGTTCGGCGAAATCGCCTACCTGCTGGGGTTTGCCTCAGCCGAGGCCTTTCAACGTGCCTTCAAGCGCTGGAACGACCAGACGCCCGGGGAGTTTCGTCGTAGTCACCGAGGGGTTTGAGCTTCAAGAACCTGACTTGGCGCTTACCACTTGTAGCTCGTAGCGGTTTTCACAACTCCGTCGCATCTTCGGCGGGTTCCAACGGGTCCAGTTCATATGCCTGGTATTCCAGCAGCTCTTCCTGATAATCATCCATTGCGTGTCCTTCCCCTGTCATTGAAACCAATGCCTGATGGCGCTGGCATCAGCATAAAGCTGCTTTATGAACAAAACATGAAGCAAAGGCTTCATGAATTAAACGTAGCACAGGGTCGGGAAATTACCGCGTGAAGTGTGACAGGGCGTAACTCCCTGCCACTGGACCTCAGGATGCCGGCAGCGGCTGAATCGGCTCGCTCGGGGGCGGTAACGAGCTGGACGGTGGAGGTGTAACGGTTTCCGTCGTCGGCGCAGACTCGAACGACTCGGGCGCAATTGGCGCTGGCTCGCTCGGCGGTGCGACGGGCTCCGACACCGTGGGAGCGGTTTCGACGGGGGCCGGTGCGGCCTCCTCTACCGGCGTGGCCGCTGCGGGCACAGGTGCTGGCGCAGGCGCAGGAGCCGGCATCAGGGCAGCCGGTTCAGCCTTGGTTTCCGGGATACCCAGCTCAGTTTTCGGCTTATCGGTCTCCTCAGTCTTCTCGGCAGCTTTCTTCGCTTCGGGAGGCAGGAACAGCTCGACCAAGGCAAAGAAACGCTCATAGAACTTGGCTGCCGACACGGTTTCGCTGGCGACCTTGACCATCGAATCATCCGAGGAGCCGATCGGCATCGATACCGAACCCAACACGCCCACGCCCAGGCTGGCGGAGTTGTTGGTCTTCTTCAGGGCATAACGGTCCTGCAAGGCGTTGGCGAACATCGTCGCACGGTGGCCAGTACCGCCGTCTTCGGCACAGACCAGGTTGAAGCTGATTTCCATGTGGGTGTCGCCGGTCTGCTGGAAACTCTTGTGACCGCTGACCAGCTTCGGATCGCTGCTGGTGATGATGTAGCCCTGGCTGAGCAACGCCCGACGCCCGGCCTCGCAGGTCGCCGCGTCGCTCACTGGATAAGTGCGCGAAAACGTGCCGGAGTCATCGAAATTCTCGTGTTCGTAGATGGCGGTTTTCTTCGACGAGCAACCGGCTGCGGCGGCCAGCACCAATGCAAGCCCGACGGTGCGCATGTGAATTGATTTGAACATTGAACATCCTGAGAAAAACGGTCCGGGGCGTATTGTGCAACAGAACGCGGCCTGGCCGCGTGGCTAATCTTGTTTCAAGGGGGTTACAAGTTTACTGGGGGTTGTTTGCAGGAAAAAGACGCTGATCCGGTAGATCGACGAATACCCGCTTTCCATGCAACAAGCAGATACAAAAACCTGACGGTTCGGGTTAATGCTGTTCACTTGAGCGGTTAATGAAGATTTTTTTATTCCGTTTCTGGAGGCGTGGTTAGGTGTGTATATCCATTGCTGCGGTAACGGCGGCTTATGGTTCCGCTCTTACAGCGGGTCACTTTTGGAAGAGCGCCAAAAGTAACCAAAAACGCTTTGCCCCACCACTCGGCACCTCGCTTAGGCTCGGTGTGCCCTCACTCCGGCATTGCTCCGTGGGCCGCCGCGAAGGGCCATCCATGGCCCAGCGCGGCTAACCCGGCATCCATGCCGGGTTGCCCACTGCGCAATGCCTGCGTTCGGCCAGCGTGGTTTAACGGGGCGCCCCAGATCAAAAGCCAAAGCGAGGCGGCCTAACAGCCGGCCTGATTTTGACGGGACCGCGCGCCCCCTGTGGGAGCGAGCTTGCTCGCGATGACGTCGGCAAATCCAACATCATCGTTGACTGGAACACCGCCTTCGCGAGCAAGCTTTGCTCCCACAGATCTAATGGGTGTACGACCGGGAGAGCCAGGTCGGCTGTTAGGCCGCCTCGCGGTGGACGTTGATCTCGGCGCCCCGTTAACCACGCTGGCTGAACGAAGGTATTGCGCAGTGGGCAACCCGGCATGGATGCCGGGTTAGCCGCGCTGGGCCATGGATGGCCCTTCGCGGCGGCCCACGGAGCAATGCCTTCGTTCAGGCATGCCGAGCCTAGGCGAGGCACCAAGTGGTGGGGCAGAAGCGCTTTGGTTACTTTCGCGCTCTTCGAAAGTGACCCGCTGTAAGAGCGGAACCATAAGTAGCCGTTACCGAAGAAATGGATATACACCCAAACCCAAGCCCAAAAAAAACGGCGCTTCCCATTTCTGAAGAAGCACCGTTTTCTCTAAGTGAACAGCATTACAGCCAGGTTTACCCAAACATCAAGCCATTAGAAACGTTTGATATCCGCCTGACTCTCCAACTGCTTGCGATACGCCGCGAAGTCCTGCTGACCAACACGGGACGCCAGGTAGCGGCGATACTCCGCCTTCTCTTCGTCAGTCGGTGCCGCCGCTTCGTTCACGCCGTTCAGACGCACGACCACCAGGCTGCCGTCAGGCAAGGTCACGCTGCTGAACGTCGGCTTGTCCTTGGACTCAGGCTTAGGCATGCGGAACAGTGCTTGCAGCACCGCCGGGTCGATGCCTTCCTGGTTGCGGGTGGCCGCCTGGATGGCTTTCCAGCCTTGGCCGTCGACCGGCTTGTCCAGTGCAGTCTTGCCGTCACCCAGGCTGGCGATCAACTCGTCGGCGCGGGTCTTGGCCGCTGCGCTGGCGTGTTCCTTGGCCAATTGAGCACGAATGGGGCCCGCCACTTTTTCCAGCGGCAATTGCTCAGGCTTGCGGTGTTCCTTGGCACGCAGCACCACGACGGTTTCCGGGTCCAGCTCGATGGCGGTGCTGTTGGCACCCTCCTCCAGCACTTCCGGGCTGAACGCAGCGGTAACCACAGCACGATTGGCCGCAATCCCTTCGCCGCCTTCACGACCGAACGGGGCCGAGGTGTGGACGGTCAGCTTCAAGTCCTGGGCAGGTTGCGCCAGGTCGGACGCTTCGAACGAGGCATCCTCCAGTTGCTTGGTCGCCTCAACGAAACGCTGCTCCACCTGCTGGGTCTTCAGCTCGCGGACCAGTTTATCCTTCAGGCTGGCAAACGTAGGCACTTCAGGCGCTTCGACACCCAGCAGCTTGATCAGGTGCAAACCGAAATCGGTGCGTACCGGTGCCGAGACCTGGTCCTTGTTCAAGGCGTACAAGGCCTTTTCGAACTCCGGATCGTAGACGCCTGGACCGGCATAGCCCAGATCGCCACCGTTGTTCGCCGAACCCGGATCCTGGGAAAACTCCTTCGCCAAGGCTTCAAACGACTCGCCTTTGGCCAAGCGAGCCTGGACTTCTTCGATCTTCGCCTTGGCCTGGGCTTCGGTCACCTTGTCGTTCACTTCGATCAGGATGTGCGCAGCCCGACGCTGTTCGGACAGGTTGGCGATTTCTTTCTGGTAGGCCGCTTGCAGGTCTTCGTCCTTGACGCTGACCTGGTCGAAGAAAGAAGCTTTCTTCAGCTCGAGGTAATCGATGACCACCTGGTCAGGCGTCATGAACTCCTTGGCGTGCTGGTCATAGTAGGCCTTGACCTCGTCTTCGGTCAGCTTGACGGAGGCCGGGTCGGCCTTGATGTTCAAGGTGGCGAAATCACGCGTCTGTTTTTCCAGGCGGGCAAATGCCAGCACTTGGGCATCGGTGACAAAACCGCTGCCTGCCAGGCCGGCGCGCAACTGACCAATCAGCATTTCCTGAGCCAGCATCTGGCGGAACTGCATACGGCTGTAACCCAGCTGGCGGATCACCTGATCGAAACGCTCGGCGCTGAATTTGCCATCGACCTGGAACTCAGGCGTTTGCAGGATCACTTGATCGAGCGCCGCTTCGGAGAAAGCGAACTTCGCATCGTGTGCGCCTTGCAGCAGCAGCTTGCGGTCGATCAGGCCCTTGAGCGCTGAATCGCGCAGCATTTTTTCGTCCAGCAGGGAGGCGTCAAAATCCTTGCCCAGCTGTTGCATAAGCTGACGGCGTTGCATGTCGACGGCTTGGCTAAGCTCGTTCTGGCTGATGTTTTCGCCGTTGACTTTGGCCGCCTCGTTGCTATTGGTGGTGGCTTGAAAAATGGCATCGAAACCGGTCAGCGCCATCAATGCGACGATGACCCCGATGATGGTCTTGGCAATCCAGCCTTGTGAATTGTCCCTGATATTCTGCAGCATGCGTCCCCCAGAAACGGTTGAACTTCAAATTTAGGCAACCGTGGAGCGTGGGTAGAATCCGGATAGAAGAAAGGCGCATCCGAGGATGCGCCTTCTCGTAACTGGCGGAGCGGACCGGGCTCGAACCTGCAAGCCCTGGCGTGCCAGACCGGTTGCAACCGGCCGTATTACCGCTCCGCTGCCAAGCCAGGCATGACCCCGACCCGGATAAACTCAACGAAACCTTAGTTAACGGCTTCTTTCAGTGCTTTACCAGCTTTGAAGCCTGGCTTTTTGGCAGCAGCGATTTCCAGCGTCTTACCGGTCTGCGGGTTGCGACCGATACGAGCAGGACGATCGGTCACGGAGAAGGTACCGAAACCGACCAGAACAACGGAGTCACCAGCCTTCAGAGCGCCAGTGACGGATTCGATTACAGCGTCCAGCGCACGGCCAGCAGCAGCTTTCGGGATATCAGCGGATGCAGCGATAGCATCAATCAGTTCCGACTTGTTCACTCTAAGTCCCCTTATATCTATTTGAGATGATTCTAAGTTTTTTTGGTGAAAGCAAAAACGAGTGCTGAATGGCCTGCAGACACTTAAGAGCCGCTTTATAACAAGGGCTCTAAAAAACTGTCAAGGAAGCCCCCCAGGCAAATGCGTATTAATGCGTGCTAATTCTTTCCTTAGAGTCAGACTCTCGCTTTTCTTCCTTCGCGACAATCTCCGGAGCCACATCCGGCAAGGGCTCCGGCGCGTATTGCAGCGCAATTTGCAGGACCTCGTCAATCCATTTAACGGGTTTGATCTGAAGATCTTGCTTGATGTTGTCAGGAATTTCCTTCAGGTCGCGGACATTCTCTTCGGGAATGATCACGATCTTGATCCCGCCCCGGTGTGCCGCCAGCAGTTTTTCCTTCAGGCCGCCAATCGCCAGGACCTGGCCGCGCAGCGTGATTTCACCTGTCATGGCGACATCGGCGCGCACCGGAATACCGGTCAATGCCGAGACCAGGGCCGTGCACATGCCTACGCCAGCGCTCGGACCGTCCTTGGGTGTGGCCCCTTCGGGCATGTGGATATGTGTGTCGCGCTTCTCATGGAAGTCCAGGGGAATGCCCAGGCTGCGGGCGCGGCTGCGAACCACCGTCAGCGCTGCGGTGATCGATTCGACCATCACATCACCCAGGGAGCCGGTCTTGATCAATTGACCCTTGCCCGGTACCACGGCCGCTTCGATGGTCAGCAGCTCACCACCGACCTGGGTCCAGGCCAGGCCAGTCACCTGGCCGATCTGGTCCTGTTGCTCGGCGAGGCCATAACGGAACTTGCGCACGCCCAGGAAGTGCTCCAGCAGGTCCGCAGTGACCTTGACCGCGAAGCGTTTTTCCAGCGCATGTTCCTTGACCGCCTTACGGCAGACCTTGGCAATCTGCCGTTCCAGGCCACGCACACCGGCTTCGCGGGTGTAGTAGCGAATGATGTCGCGAATCGCTTCCTCGTCGAATTCCAGCTCGCCTTTTTTCAGGCCGTTGGCCTGGATCTGCTTGGGCGAAAGGTATTTCACCGCGATGTTGATCTTCTCGTCCTCGGTGTAGCCCGGCAGACGAATCACCTCCATCCGGTCCAGCAACGCTGGCGGAATATTCATGGAGTTGGAGGTGCAGAGGAACATCACATCCGACAGGTCGTAATCGACCTCCAGGTAGTGATCGTTGAAGTTGTGATTCTGCTCAGGATCGAGGACTTCGAGCAACGCAGAAGCGGGATCGCCACGCATGTCGCTACCCATCTTGTCGATTTCGTCCAAAAGGAACAGCGGATTGCGTACGCCGACCTTGGTCATCTTTTGAATCAATCTTCCCGGCATCGAACCGATGTAGGTACGACGATGACCACGAATTTCCGCCTCGTCGCGCACGCCGCCAAGGGCCATGCGTACGAATTTGCGGTTGGTGGCGTGGGCAATCGACTCCGCCAGGGAGGTTTTACCGACCCCTGGAGGACCGACCAGGCACAGGACCGGACCACGAATCTTTTTCACGCGCTTCTGCACGGCGAGGTATTCAAGGATGCGTTCCTTGACCTCTTCCAGGCCGTAATGGTCGGCGTCGAGGATGTCCTCGGCGCGCGCCAGATCCAGGCGCACCTTGCTCTGGGCTTTCCATGGCACCTGGACCAGCCAGTCGATGTAGGAGCGCACCACGGTGGCCTCGGCAGACATCGGCGACATTTGCTTGAGCTTGTTCAGCTCGGCCTGGGCCTTGGCCAGTGCATCCTTGGGCAAGCCGGCGGCATCAATGCGCTTTTTCAGCTCTTCGATTTCGTTGTGGCCTTCATCGCCATCGCCCAGTTCTTTCTGAATGGCCTTCATCTGCTCATTCAGGTAGTACTCGCGCTGGCTGCGCTCCATTTGTTTCTTGACGCGACCGCGAATGCGTTTCTCGACCTGCAACAGATCGATTTCGCCGTCGAGCAATGCCAGCACGTGTTCGACACGGGCCGACAGATCAATAATCTCGAGAATTTCCTGCTTCTGCTCGATCTTGAGGGCCATGTGGGCCGCCATCGTATCGACCAGCCGTCCCGGCTCGTCGATGCTGTTAAGCGACGACAGGACCTCTGCAGGCACCTTCTTGCCCAGTTGCACGTATTGTTCGAACTGCGACAGCAGACTGCGGACAAACACTTCCGACTCACGCTCGGGCGCATCGACTTCTTCGATCAGCGACACCTCGGCCCGGCAATGGCCGTCCACTTCGCTGAAACGCTCGACAGTACCGCGCTGCTCGCCTTCGACCAAGACCTTGACGGTGCCGTCGGGCAACTTGAGCAATTGCAGAACCGTTGCAATCGTCCCTACGCGATACAGTGCGTCTTCGCCGGGATCATCGTCGGCTGGATTTCTCTGGGCCAGCAGAAGAATCTGCTTGTCACCCGTCATCGCAGCCTCAAGGGCTTCGATGGACTTCTCGCGCCCCACGAACAGCGGGATAACCATGTGCGGATACACCACGACATCGCGCAATGGCAGGAGAGGCAATTCGATGGTTGTCTTCATGATTTCGCCTCTACGGCGGCCCTAGGGCCGGAAACAGATGGAAGTAAGCTTGAAACCAAGATGGGGGCAGCCTTGAAAAAAAACAAGCGCTAAGACACGTCTAAAACGCGCTAAAAGCAAAGGGGCCCGAAGGCCCCTTCTTTATTCCGGCAGCGGGACGCTTAAGCGTCCGGTGCGGCCTTGGCAGCCGGCTCACTGTTTTCATAGATATACAGTGGCTTGGACTTGCCTTCTATAACGCTTTCATCGATCACGACTTTACTCACCTCGGATTGCGAGGGGATTTCATACATCGTGTCGAGCAATACGCCTTCAAGAATCGAGCGCAATCCACGGGCACCGGTCTTACGCTCCAGGGCACGTTTGGCGACCGATTTCAGCGCGTCGGAACGGAACTCCAGGTCTACACCTTCCATTTCGAACAGCTTGGCATACTGCTTGGTCAGGGCGTTTTTCGGCTCGGTCAGAATCTGCATCAACGCTGCTTCATCCAACTCGTCCAGCGTTGCCAGGACAGGCAGACGACCGACGAATTCCGGGATCAGACCGAACTTGACCAAATCGTCAGGCTCGACTTCACGCAGGGACTCACCGACTTTCTTGCCTTCTTCCTTGCTGCGCACTTCGGCGTTGAAACCGATGCCACCGCGGGTGGAACGGTTTTGAATAACCTTTTCCAGGCCGGAGAACGCACCACCGCAGATGAACAGGATGTTACGGGTGTCGACTTGCAGGAATTCCTGCTGCGGATGCTTGCGACCACCCTGGGGTGGAACGGAAGCGACCGTACCTTCGATCAACTTGAGCAAGGCCTGCTGCACGCCCTCACCGGAAACATCCCGGGTGATGGACGGGTTGTCGGACTTGCGGGAAATCTTGTCGATTTCGTCGATGTAGACAATACCCATCTGGGCCTTTTCCACATCGTAGTCGCACTTCTGCAACAACTTCTGAATGATGTTCTCGACGTCTTCACCTACATAACCCGCCTCGGTGAGGGTGGTTGCGTCGGCGATGGTGAACGGAACGTTCAGCAAGCGGGCCAGGGTTTCGGCAAGCAAGGTCTTACCCGAGCCTGTCGGGCCGATCAGCAGGATGTTGCTCTTGCCGAGTTCGACGTCGTCATTCTTCTTGTCACGTTGGTTCAGGCGCTTGTAGTGGTTGTACACCGCTACGGCCAGTACCTTTTTCGCACGTTCCTGACCAATCACATACTGATCAAGGATGCCGCTGATTTCTTTAGGCGAAGGCAATTTATGCGCGCTGCTCTCGGCCTGGGCTTCCTGCACCTCCTCGCGGATGATGTCATTGCACAGGTCGACGCACTCGTCGCAAATGAAGACCGAGGGGCCGGCAATCAATTTGCGCACTTCATGCTGGCTTTTGCCACAGAAGGAGCAATAAAGCAGTTTGCCGTTGTCCTCGCCGTTGCGGGTGTCAGTCATTCGATCGATCCAAATCCGATAGGCTTGCAACACAAGATGAAGGCAATTGCGGGCTTTTTCAAGCCCGCAGGTGATCGGACCAGCCGATCAACCTCATTTTGAGCTGCTTATTTTAAGCGGGGCGCTGGCTGATCACTTCATCGATCAGGCCATATTCACGTGCGGCTTCAGCGCTCATGAAGTTGTCGCGGTTGGTATCGCGCTCGATTTCTTCAAGCGTGCGCCCGCTGTGCTTGGCCATCAAGGTGTTGAGGCGCTCGCGGATGAAGAGGATTTCCTTGGCATGGATTTCGATATCCGATGCCTGGCCCTGGAAACCGCCCAGTGGCTGGTGAATCATCACGCGCGAGTTCGGCAGGCAGTAACGCTTGCCATGGGCACCAGCAGTCAGCAAAAACGCACCCATGCTGCACGCCTGACCGATACAGGTCGTCGAAACGTTAGGCTTGATGAACTGCATGGTGTCGTAGATCGACATGCCCGCCGTCACCGAACCGCCAGGGGAGTTGATATAGAGATGGATATCCTTGTCCGGGTTTTCGGCTTCAAGGAACAACAGTTGCGCACAGATCAGGTTGGCCATGTAGTCCTCTACCGGGCCCACCAGAAAGATGACGCGCTCCTTGAGCAGACGCGAGTAGATGTCATAGGCACGTTCGCCGCGGGCGGACTGCTCGATAACCATCGGGACCAGGCCGCCTGCGGCCTGGATGTCAGAGCTATGCTGATAAAAAGAATTGCGGGACATGTCTCGCAGTCACTCCCAAATAGTTATGTCTTGAATACGCATAAGCCAGCACGAAGGCTGGCTTATGGGTGTGTATTTCTTACCGCAGAACCATCAATCGGCTTGTGGAGCTTCCACCGGCTTGACCGCTTCTTCGTAAGAGACCGCTTTATCGGTCACGCTAGCTTTCTGCAGAACAGTATCCACAACTTGTTCTTCCAGCACAACCGAACGGACTTCGTTCAGTTGCTGGTCGTTCTTGTAGTACCAGGACACGACTTGCTCAGGCTCTTGATAGGCCGAGGCCATTTCCTGGATCAGCTCGCGAACGCGGGCTTCGTCAGGCTTGAGCTCGAACTGCTTGACCACTTCGGCGACGATCAGGCCCAGCACGACGCGGCGCTTGGCTTGCTCTTCGAACAGCTCTGCCGGCAGTTGGTCCGGCTTGATGTTGCCGCCGAACTGCTGAACAGCCTGCACGCGCAGACGGTCAACTTCGTTGGACAGCAGGGCCTTTGGCACTTCGATCGGGTTGGAGGCCAGCAGACCGTCCATGACCTGGTTCTTGACCTTGGACTTGATAGCCTGGCGCAGTTCACGCTCCATGTTCTTGCGAACTTCGGTGCGGAAACCTTCCAGACCGGTTTCCTTGATGCCGAACTGGGCGAAGAACTCTTCGTTCAGCTCAGGCAGTTTCGGCTCGGAAACGGTGTTGACGGTCACGGTGAACTCGGCGGCTTTGCCAGCCAGGTCCAGGTTCTGGTAATCCTCAGGGAAGGTCACGTTCAGAACGCGCTCTTCACCGGCCTTGGCGCCAACCAGGCCATCTTCGAAGCCAGGGATCATGCGACCGGAGCCCAGCACCAGCTGGGTAGCCTTGGCGGAACCGCCCGCGAACACTTCACCGTCGACCTTGCCGACGAAATCGATGTTCAGTTGATCTTCGTTCTGGGCTGCACGCTCAGTCACTTCGAAACGGGTGTTCTGCTTGCGCAGGATGTCCAGCATCTTGTCCAGGTCGGCATCCGACACGTCAGCGCTCAGGCGCTCGACGGCGATGGATTCGAAACCGGCAACCTTGAACTCAGGGAACACTTCGAAAATAGCGACGAATTCCAGGTCCTTGCCTTTTTCCAGCACTTTAGGCTCGACGGACGGAGCGCCGGCCGGGTTCAGCTTCTGCTCGACGACCGCTTCGTAGAACGAAGACTGGATCACGTCGCCCACGGCTTCCTGACGCGCATCAGCTTCGTAACGCTGACGGATCACGCTCATTGGCACTTTGCCTGGGCGGAAACCTGGGATTTTGGCCTTTTGGGCAGTCTGCTGCAGACGCTTGTTGACCTGAGTCTCGATGCGCTCAGCCGGCACGGTGATGCTCATGCGGCGCTCAAGAGCAGAAGTATTTTCAACAGAAACTTGCATGGATATTCCTCGTTGCACAGACGTTGGCCGGGCGTTTCCGACCCCAGAATCAAGGGCATGCATTCTAGTAGGTCAAACTCAAGAAGTCACCCTACTGAAAACGCGCTGGAAACAGGCGCCGGATTTAGGACGGGACAAACGGTCATGCCCCACCCGGATTGCAAATACAGTCGATTCAGCCCAAGGCTCTGCGCCAACGCTTCTATATATAGAAGCGGCTGGCCCGGCCGCGCAGCGCCCAGCCCCACAAGGAGACCGACGGACATGCCGCGCATCATCACGAAACACATTCGCGAGGACCCGACCGCAGCGCGCACCCAAAAAAACAGCGCCAATGCCAAACACAGAACCACTGAAAACAAAAACGGCGCAGCCCTTTTCAGGTACTGCGCCGTTTTCTGCTATTTAAATAGCGACTTGTATGGTGCGGACGGAGAGACTCGAACTCTCACACCTTGCGGCGCTGGAACCTAAATCCAGTGTGTCTACCAATTCCACCACATCCGCGTATCAAGCTTTTAAAGCAAAGGCGCCAGATTGTTAGATCTGGCGCCTCTCTAGAATATGGGGTGGACGATGGGGATCGAACCCACGACAACGGGAGTCACAATCCCGTGCTCTACCAACTGAGCTACGCCCACCATATTGCCTTGTTGCCTTACTTGTGCCAAAGCTGCCTAATTGGCGCACCCGGCAGGACTCGAACCTGCGACCATCCGCTTAGAAGGCGGATGCTCTATCCAGCTGAGCTACGGGCGCCTTTTTAATCTGTATTCTTGGACGATTACAAACTAAGTGCTTTCAGTTTTGCCGAGTTGAAACAACCAACTCCGCTCCACCTTCTTAACCAGTGCTAGGCTGTGCCCGACAAGTGCGACGAATGTTATAGACGGCCTGATAGGTCGTCAACTCTTTTTTAAAAAAAATTCATTTAATTAAAGGGGTTAGGGGAATTTGCAGACCAAGCGCCTTTGCCCTCACGCCCCGGCATGCGAGAATGCGTTCTCTTTTTTTCCCCTCTCGATGGTTAACCACGCGCAATGACTGCACAACTTATCGACGGCAAATCGATCGCCGCCAGCCTGCGCCAGCAGATCGCCCAACGAGTCACCGAGCGCCGCGAGCAAGGCCTGCGTACGCCCGGCCTTGCGGTGATCCTGGTCGGCAGCGATCCTGCCTCTCAGGTTTATGTCTCGCACAAGCGTAAAGACTGTGAAGAGGTCGGCTTCCTTTCCCAGGCCTACGACCTGCCTTCCGAAACCACCCAGCAAGCGTTGGCCGATCTGATCGATCGCCTGAACGATGACCCGAACATCGATGGCGTTCTGCTCCAGCTGCCGCTGCCTGAACACCTCGACGCCTCCAAACTGTTGGAGCGTATCCGCCCGGACAAAGACGTCGATGGCTTCCATCCTTATAACGTCGGTCGCCTGGCACAACGTATCCCGCTGCTTCGTCCCTGCACCCCTAAAGGCATCATGACCCTGCTGGAAAGCACTGGCGTGGACCTGTATGGCCTCGACGCCGTAGTGGTGGGTGCGTCCAACATCGTTGGCCGTCCAATGGCCATGGAGCTGCTGCTGGCCGGCTGCACCGTGACCGTGACCCATCGCTTCACCAAGGACCTGGCCGGCCATGTCGGCCGTGCCGACCTGGTGGTGGTGGCCGCCGGCAAACCCGGCCTGGTACGGGGCGAGTGGATCAAGGAAGGCGCCATCGTCATCGACGTGGGCATCAATCGCCAGGAAGATGGCAAGCTGGTGGGCGACGTGGTCTACGAGACCGCCCTGCCCCGCGCTGGCTGGATCACGCCGGTACCCGGCGGCGTAGGCCCGATGACCCGCGCCTGCTTGCTGGAAAACACCTTGTACGCGGCCGAGACGCTGCATAGCTGACACACCGCTTCAATCCAGCCATAAACCCTGTGGGAGCGAGCCTGCTCGCGATAGCTTGGGATCAGCCAACATCAATGCTGGCTGAAACACCGCTATCGCGAGCAGGCTCGCTCCCACAAGAGTTTTTGTCGCCTGATCCTTATCGGCAGGCGTTGGCCTATGCCGCGACTCCCTGGATCGCGCAAATTACGAACTTTTTCAGATTCGGTCCGCCAAAATCCCCCTTCATTAAACTTTATTTACTCACAACCCTCGGCGGTACAGGCATATAGCGCTGCTGTCGCCCATACTCCTAAAATGCGACGTTTTTTTTAAAAGTCGTTGCTCAACGGCACCTTCAACTCTATCGAGTCTACTCGCGTGAAAATCCGTCTTTCCATCATCAGCCTATTCATCGCTTTCACAGGCAGCTTTATCACGCAAAATGTCGTTGCACAGGAAACCATCGCGGCCCCTCGGGACACGACCAAGCTGCAAGTCGCCTCGGGCAGCGCGATGTTGCTGGACCTGCAGACGGACAAAGTCGTCTATTCGAGCAACCCGGACGTGGTGGTGCCCATCGCGTCGGTAACCAAGTTGATGACCGGCCTGATCGTGCTGGATGCCAAACAGAACCTGGATGAATACATTTCCATCACCATCGCCAACACCCCAGAGATGAAGGGCGTGTTTTCCCGGGTCAAGCTCAACAGCGAACTGTCGCGCAGAGACGTGCTGCTGATCGCCCTGATGTCTTCGGAAAACCGTGCCGCCGCCAGCCTCGCCCACCACTATCCGGGCGGCTACGCGGCGTTCATTGCCGCCATGAACGCCAAGGCGAAGGCGCTGGGCATGACCAGCACCCATTACGTCGAGCCAACGGGCCTGTCGATCCACAACGTCTCGACCGCCAGGGACCTGACCAAGCTGCTGATCGCTGCTCGCAAGTATCCGCTGCTGAGCGAACTGAGCACCACCAAGGAAAAGACCGTTACCTTCCGCAAGCCGGCGTACAGCCTGGGCTTTCGCAACACTGACCACTTGGTCCACAAGGCCAACTGGGATATCCAGTTGACCAAGACCGGCTTCACCAACCAGGCTGGCCACTGCCTGGTGCTGGTGACGAAGATAGGCAATCGCCCGATGGCACTGGTGATTCTCGATGCGTTCGGCAAATACACGCACTTCGCCGATGCCAGTCGGATTCGTAGCTGGGTGGAAACCGGAAAAAGCGCCGCAGTGCCGTCAGTGGCCCTGCAATACAAGGCTGCCAAGAATCTCAAGAGCCGCCAGAGTGGTGTGGTGGAGGCTTCCAAGTAATCCGCGAACCCTAAAAGCTCTGACCCGTTGTAATGCTGTTCACTTAGAAAAAGCGGCGCCTCTTTCAGAAATGGGGAAGTGTCGTTTTTTTTGGTTTTTTGCGGTACTTGTTTTGGTGTGTATATCCGTTGCTGCGGTAACGGCGGCTTAGGGTTCCGCTCTTACAGCGGGTCACTTTTGGAAAGAGCGCCAAAAGTAACCAAAAACGCTCTGCCCCACCACTCGGTGCCTCGCCTAGGCTCGGCATGCCTGAACGAAGGCATTGCTCCGTGGGCCGCCGCGAAGGGCCATCCATGGCCCAGCGCGGCTACCTCGGCATCCATGCCGAGGTGCCCACTGCGCAATACCTTCGTTCAGCCAGCGTGGTTAACGGGGCGTCCGAGATCAACGTCCACCGCGAGGCGGCCTAGTAGCCGACCTGGCTCTCCCGGTCGTACACCCGTCAGATCTGTTTGAGCAGGACCTGTGGGAGCAAAGCTTGCTCGCGAGGCGGCCTGATAGCCGACCTGATTCTCCGGTCATACCCCGATCCAATTGTGGGAGCGGGCTTGCTCGCGAAGACGGCGCTACATTCAGCATGGATGCAAGCAGACCCACCGCCATCGCGAGCAAGCTTTGCTCCCACAGAGATCGGCGGTGGACGCTGATCTTATAAACGACCAAAAACCTGTGTGGGAGCGAGCTTGCTCGCGATAGCGGTGGCTCAGCCACATAGATGCCGGCATGAGCCCCGCTCTTGCTGTCGCTGTCGCTGTCGCTGTCGCTGTTGCTGTTGCTGTTGCTTTGGATCTTGATCTGGACGCCCCGTTAAACCACGCTGGCCGAACGCAGGCATTGTGGAGTGGGCATCCCGGCATGGATGCCGGGATAGCCGCGCTGGGCCATGGATGGCCCTTCGCGGCGGGCCCACGGAGCAATGCCGGAGTGAGGGCACACCGAGCCTAGGCGAGGTGCCGAGTGGTGGGGCAAAGCGCTTTTGGTTACTTTTGGCTGGTCCGGCTCCCGGCTCTTCCAAAAGTGACCCGCTGTAAGAGCGGAACCATAAGCCGCCGTTACCGCAGAAACGGATATACACACCAACCCACGGCAATCTCTAGACCTTCAGGTCACCCAGCGGATCATAAGGCTTGGGCTTGCGCTCATCCTCCTTCTTATCCAGAGGCGCCTTGGCCGGCCCTACCGGATCAACCTGGGGATCCTCAAGGTCCGGCGAATCCGGATCAAACCCCAGATCATCACCACTGGAATGCTCTGACGAATGTGGCCCCGTAGGTGTTTTCGACTGTGCCATGCGTGCCTCCTCCAATCACGGTCGGAAAATGCCCAACCCTGACGATAAGAGCCTCAGGCCTCCCAGGTTGTGCCGGGCAAGTGACGAACGGGGTGAACGATCAATGCGCCGCTTCCAAGGTCTTGGTGGCCCGGGCCGCAGCTTGCTCCTGCCCGGCCCCAGCCAATTCGCCCGCCGCTTTGAGCCACCGCTGCGAGTCGACATTGGCCGGAAGCTGCGTAGGTCGCTGGACCAGCACCGCCCAGCCGCCCGCGCCGTTGAAGGCCGATTCAAAGGCACTGAAGCTCATCGACTGCCGCCGGTTCATGCCTGAGCGCAGCAATACCGTCTGTTTCTGACGGTTGTAGCCGGCGAGAATCCCATACCGAGGCTCGGCCCAGAACGCCGAACCGTCGGTATAGCGCACCAACACCGGATAGCCTGCCGCGACCTGCTCCAACAGCGCGGGCAGCTTGGCGTCGAGGGGATACACCAGCAACCCGTATTCGCGCGCCAGGGTTTGCATATTCTGCTGTAAACCGGCTTCGCCACCTGGCAGGTGCAACGGTTTCTCCAGCAGCCCCGGGGTGATCACCGTGCCTTGCAACGTCAGCAGGGCCGCCAGGGACTGCGGGGCGCCCTGGTACATTTCGCCGCGAAAGAACGGCACGCTGTTGAGCTCCACCCGTTCGGGCAGGCGCTGGATCTGTGGCGAAACACTGCCCGCACACCCCACCAGGGCGACGAGGCAGGACACCGCCAGTACCAGTGATCGAAAAGATGAAATGACCGGCGACATGATGACTCTCTTGTTCAGGTACCCGGCATCCGGGCCAGGCTTGGGTCGACGATCATAAGGTGCACACAGCCCTGGGTATAGCCATAACGGCAGTTTTACGAGCGCGATAGAACGAAGCGATCCGTGCCCAACCGCCACAGATCGACTACCTGCAACACTTGAGCGACTAGACTGTCCATGTATTAGGTGAGTGATCCCGGACCGGGGATAAAAGGAGGCACAGATGAGCCTGACCACGACAATTCTGATGCTGATATTCGGCTGGCTGAGCGTAGCCATGGCCATGCTGTGGGGCGTGCTTCGGATCACTCGACGCCATCATCACACGCTACCAGCGCCATCGGAAAAAGCCGCCAAACCTAGCCGGCGCCACGCCGCCGCACACTGACCTTTCGCTTTCAAACCCATAGCTCTCAAATCCAAAAAAAAGCCACCCGGGCCTGGACCCGGGTGGCTTCTGTCTGCCTGGCATCAGGCGTTGTCAGCCAATGCCCTTTCCTTGGCCCGACGGGACAACATGTTCAACACTTCGATTGCCGCCGAGAACGCCATGGCCGCGTAGATATAGCCCTTGGGCACATGAGCACCGAAACCTTCGGCGATCAGCGTCATGCCGATCATGATCAGGAAGCCCAGGGCCAGCATCACCACTGTCGGGTTGTCATTGATGAACTTGGCCAGCGGTTCGGCCGCCAGCAGCATCACCAACACCGATACGACAACTGCGATGATCATGATCGGCAAATGCTCGGTCATGCCCACGGCCGTGATGATGCTGTCGATGGAGAACACCAGGTCCAACATCAGGATCTGACCGATTGCCGCGGCAAAGCCCAGGGTCACGCCGGACGTGGCCGACTTGGGATCATCCGGTGCTGGGTCCATGCTGTGGTGGATTTCAGTGGTCGCTTTCCACAGCAGGAACAGGCCGCCGGCGATCAGGATCATGTCTTTCCAGGAGAACGCCTGGCCCAGGATTTCGATGACTGGTTCGGTCAACTGCACAATAAAGGCAATGGTGCTCAACAAGCCCAGGCGCAGGATCAACGCCATGCCGATACCGATCCGCCGCGCCTTGGCACGATGCTGTTGGGGCAGCTTGTTGGTCAGAATCGAAATGAAGATCAGGTTATCGATGCCAAGCACGATTTCCATCACGACCAGAGTCGCCAGGGCGATCCACGCGGTGGGGCTGGCGGCGAGCTGTAAAAGATAATCCATGGGGCAGTCCTGACTGATGTGACGCGTTAGATGGTTTTAGTAGGGGTTTGGGTTTCGTCGGCTTCGTCCGCCGGCTCTTTCTTCGGGCTGATCAAGCCGCCAGTGGCTTCGCTGATCGCCTGCTCAGCGGCCTTGTGGGTGTCGTCGATGGCCTGCTTGGCGGTTTCTGCCGCCTGCCCCATCAGTTGCTGGGCACTTTTTTCAGCCTGTTCACAGCCCGCCAGCGTCGTTGCGGACATCACCAACAGGGCTGCAAGCCCCAGGGATTTGTATGTCATGGAATAAATGCCTCTTGAGAGAATAGAAGGTGCGCGAAAGTGGCCCGCCAATGACCAGGCATTCTAGAGACGCGAATAGTTCAGGAAAATTCGTATTTTCAGCGGTTATACTTCGGTTTTTACGAACATCGGTGAATCCATGCTCAACTACCGACAATTGCATTACTTCTGGGTGGTGGCAAAAACCGGCAGCATCGTGCGAGCGTGCGAGCAGTTGAACCTGACCCCACAGACCATCAGCGGGCAGATTTCCCTGTTCGAGCAGACCTATAACCTCAAGCTGTTTCGCCGTGTCGGGCGACAATTGGAACTGACCGAGGCCGGCCGCCAGACCTTGCCCTACGCCGAACACATGTTTCAGCTGGGCGGCGAGCTGGAGCTGATGTTGCGGGCCCAGCCCAACGAGCAGCAAACCCTGTTTCGGGTCGGGGTCGCGGATGTGGTGCCCAAATCCATCGTCTATCGGCTGTTGGCGCCGACCATGGAGTTGAACGAGCCGCTGCGCATCACCTGTCGCGAGGACAAGCTCGAACGGCTGCTGGCGGACCTGGCGATCCAGCGTCTGGACCTGGTGATTTCCGACAGCCCGATGCCGACTCACCTGGACATCAAGGGCTACAGCCAGAAGCTGGGGGAATGCGGGATCAGCTTTTTCGCCACCGCCGCGCTGGCCGAACGCTACGGGCAGGATTTCCCTCATGGCCTGCATGACGCTCCGTTGCTGATTCCCGGGCCGGAAACCGTGGTGCGCAGCCGCTTGCAGCGCTGGTTCGCCGAGCAACAGATCCAGCCGCGCATCGTCGGCGAGTTCGACGACAGCGCATTGATGCAGGCCTTCGGCCAATCAGGCAGCGGGATTTTCATCGGCCCGAGCGTGATCGCCGAAGAGGTCAAGCGCCAGTACGGCGTAGAAGTGATCGGCCAGACCGATGCGGTGAGCGAATCCTTCTACGCCATTTCCGTGGAGCGCAAGGTCAGCCACCCCGGCATCGTCGCGATTGCCGAAGGCGCCCGTCGCGAGTTGTTCAGCGCTTAGCTATCCATGCAGGTGGCGCGGGGCTTGAAGGTCATCAGCAGCAACGCCAGCAGGATCGATACGAAGATGAACCCGGCCGCCGCAAACCCGACACTGCCCAAGCCCAGGGTATCGATGACCCGGCCACCGACCATCGCCCCCAGGCCAATCCCCAGGTTGGCCCCGGCGATGTTCAACGAGGCGGCAAAGGCCGGGGCCTGCGGGGCCGCCTTCATCAGCCGCACATGGCTGACCAGGAACAAGGCCGCCTGGGTCACGCCCCAGATGCCCATCGCCGCCGCCAGCGCGAGGGGCGAATGAATGCTCGGCACCAACGCCACCATGCCGCCGATCAGGAACAGGCAGAAGACCATCGATGCGATCAACGGATGCCGGTCCACCGCCCGACCACCCAGGGAATTGCCCAGCAGCCCGACGGCGCCAAAGCCCATCAGGCACCAGCCCACCAGGGTGCCATCGAATCCGGCAAGGCGCTCAAGGATATCTGCCAGATAGGTGTAGGCAGTGAACATGCCGCTGAACACCAGGATCGACAACAGCACATGCCCTTGCATCAACGGGCTGCGCAGGATCTTGAATTGCGAACGAAAACTCACCTGATGCTGGTGCAGGTTGGTTTTCGGCAAGTAGATAAACAGCAGCAAGGCCTTGGCAAAGGCAATGACCGCCAGGATCGCGAATGCGCTGCGCCAGCCAAACGCATCGGAAATCAACGTGCCCACAGGAATGCCGAACACCGTGGCACAGACGATGCCAAAGCCGATTCGGGCGATGGCCCGCCCGGCCAACTGTGGCCCGACAATGTCCACCGCCGTTTCACTGGCCAGCGCCCAGAACACCGGCAGACCCAGGGCCGGGATCAACCGGGCAACGGCCATCACCCAGATGTTGGGGGCGACTGCGGCGAGCATGTTGGCCAGACCGAACATCACCAGCACGCTGATAAACAACTTGCGCCGCTCGAAGCGGGCGAACCAGGCCGTCAGGAATGGCCCGAACGCCGCCACCGTAAACGCGAACAACGTCACCAGCAGCCCGGCCTGGGGGATGGTGACCTGCAAGTCGCGAGCGATAGAGGGTAACAGGCCAACGATGACGAATTCCGTGGTCAGCACCGTAAAACCGGCAGCCGACAACAGGAAAATGGGTAACAACATGCAGAACTCCAGCGAAACGACGACACCAGCGTCAGCCCATGGGCTCGCTGGCGGGTATAGAAAGGTGATGAAGGCAAAGCCTAACAGAATGCGTCCACCAGACAAAACGCGCTTGAACACCCGAGTGACGGATCGTCACAGGTCCGTCAGATTTTTCATCGGGCTGTGATAAAGTCCGCGGCCTGCAAACGCCGTACTTTCTCACGGTCCGCTCATGTGGCCTGCCCGCTTGTTGCCCTGACGCGTCGACCGTCGCACACAATAAAATCAGAGATGCCGCTATGACAGCTTCGTCCGTTACCCCTATGCAACGCCTCAAACGCACCAGCCTGGTGACGCAAATCATCATCGGTCTGATCGCCGGTATTGTCCTGGCATGGCTGGCGCCCGACGTGGCGAAGTCCACCGCATTCATCGGCAAGGTCTTCGTGTCCGCGCTCAAGGCCGTGGCGCCGATCCTGGTGTTCGTGCTGGTCATGGCATCGATTGCCAACCACAAGCATGGCCAGGAAACCCATATCCGGCCGATTCTGTTCCTCTACCTGCTGGGCACTTTCGCCGCAGCGGTGGTCGCGGTGGTTGCCAGTACGCTGTTTCCCTCCAGCCTCGTGCTGTCGACCCAAGACGTCGCAGTCACGGCGCCCGGTGGGATCAGCGAGGTGCTGCAAAGCCTGCTGCTGAGTGTGGTGGATAACCCGGTCCGGGCGCTGATGGACGGTAACTTCATCGGCATCCTGGCCTGGGCCATCGGCATGGGCATCGCCATTCGTCATGCTGGCCAGACCACCCGCACCGTGCTCGAAGACCTGTCCAACGGCGTGACCGTGATCGTGCGCCTGGTGATCCGCTTCGCCCCACTGGGGATCTTCGGCCTGGTGGCCTCGACCCTGGCGACCTCCGGTTTCGGCGCCCTGCTCGGCTACCTGCAACTGCTCACCGTACTGATCGGCTGCATGCTGTTCGTGGCGTTGGTGGTCAACCCGCTCATCGTGTTCTGGAAACTGCGTCGCAACCCCTACCCGCTGGTGTTCACCTGCCTGCGCGAGAGCGGTATCACGGCGTTTTTCACACGCAGCTCGGCGGCGAATATTCCGGTGAACCTGGAACTGAGCAAACGCCTGGGCCTGCACGAAGACACCTATTCGGTGTCGATCCCACTGGGCGCGACCATCAACATGGCGGGCGCTGCCATTACCATCACCGTACTGACCCTGGCGGCCGTGCATACCCTGGGTATCGCGGTGGATATACCAACGGCGGTGCTGCTGAGCGTTGTCGCGGCCATTTGCGCCTGCGGCGCATCTGGAGTGGCCGGCGGTTCGCTGTTGCTGATTCCCCTGGCGTGCAGCCTGTTTGGCATTCCCAGCGAAATCGCCATGCAAGTGGTTGCGGTGGGCTTCATCATCGGTGTCCTGCAGGACTCGGCGGAGACGGCGTTGAACTCGTCGACGGATGTGCTGTTCACAGCGGCGGCGTGCCTGGGTGAGGAAGAGAAGCTCGCGCGTACGGCGTAATGGATTGGGGCAAGCTCAACCCTATGTGACAACTGATCCACCGCCTTCGCGAGCAAGCCCGCTCCCACATTGGTTTTGTATTCACCACATAACCCTTGTGGGAGCGGGCTTGCTCGCGAAGCAGGCGCCTCGGTCGATCAGAATCACCCAAATATGAAGCCACAAAAAAGCCCGGGAACGGCCAACACCGTCCCGGGCTTTTTCATGCCTGCGGGGTTAGAACGCGCCCATGTAGTCGCGCTTGCCCACTTCCACGCCATTGTGGCGCAGCAAGGCGTAGGTGGTGGTGACGTGAAAGAAGAACTGCGGCAGGCCGTAGGTCAGCAGGTAGTTCTGGCCGCTGAAGCGCTTTTCCTTCGGCGTGCCCGGACGGGTGACGATTTCGATGCCTTCCTTGCCATCGATCTGCTCAGGCTTGATGCCGTCGATAAAGGCCAGGACCTTGGCGATCAAGGCTTGCAGCTCGGCGAAGGTGGTCTCGCTGTCCTCATACTTCGGCACTTCGATCTCGGCCAGGCGTGCAGACACACCTTTGGCGAAGTCCACCGCGATCTGCACCTGGCGCACCAACGGGAACATGTCCGGGTACAGGCGGGCTTGCAGGAAGGCGTTCGGGTCGATGTTCTTCGCGGTGGCGTGGGCTTCGGCCTTGTTCAGAACGTCGCTCAACGCGTTGAGCATCTGCTTGAAAACCGGGACGGAAGCGGCGTACAGGGAAATAGTCATGGCAATCTCATGCAGGTGGCAGGAAAGAATGAATCAAACGGCTGCGATTATAGCCACGGCTTGTTGCACGGCTTGTCTTTTATTGCGCAAGGATTAGGCTAGGCGGCTTCCACAGCATAGGGAACGCGCGATGAGCATCGAAGAACAACAGCAGGCTGAAGAACCGCGGCTCAATAGCACGGAAATCCGCATCCTCGGCGCGCTGGTCGAGAAACAGGCCACCAACCCCGAGACCTACCCGCTGACCCTCAACGCCCTGGTACTGGCCTGCAACCAGAAAACCAGCCGCGAACCGGTGATGAACCTCAACCCCGGCCAGGTCGGCCAGAGCCTGCGGGCACTGGAAGGTCGCGGCTTTACCAAACTGGTGATGGGCAGCCGCGCCGACCGCTGGGAGCATAGGGTCGACAAAGCCCTGGAGCTGGTGCCGGCCCAGGTGATCCTGATGGGCCTGCTGTTCCTGCGTGGCCCGCAAACGGTCAATGAGCTACTGACCCGCAGCGGACGGATGCATGACTTCGAAGACGCCGAACAAGTCGTGCACCAGCTTGAACGCCTGATCGCCCGGGGGCTGGCGCTGCTGGTGCCACGCCAGGCCGGCCAGCGCGAAGACCGCTATGTGCATGCCATGGGCGATCCGGCGGACATCGAGGCCATTCTCGCCGCCCGCCAGCACCCGGTAGAGCGCGGCGCCGGCGGTGGTGTCTCGCTGGAGCGCATCGAAGAACTCGAAGCCCGGATCGCGGCCCTGGAAGAACGCCTGTCGCGGCTGGAATAGCAGCGCCTACGCCGATCGGGCGAAGGCCACGGCTTTTTCAAATTGCTCCAGGTTGGGCCGCACGCCGGTATATAGAACGAACTGCTCCAGGGCCTGGATCGCAATGACTTCCAGCCCGGTGATGACCCGCTTGCCTTCGGCCCGGGCGCGCACGATCAGTGGCGTTTCTGACGGGATCGCCACGACATCGAACACGGTATCAGCCGCAGCGATGGTCTCGGGCTCAAACGCCAACTGGTCGGCCTCCGGGCCGCCGGTCATGCCGATCGGCGTGACGTTGATCAGCATCTGTGGCCGCCGGGTGCCCAGGTCAGCTTGCCATTCATAACCCAGGGACTCGGCCAGGGCTCGCCCGGCGGCTTCATTGCGGGCAACGATCAGCCCGTTCTTGTAGCCCCCATCGCGCAAGGCACTGGCCACAGCCTTGGCCATGCCGCCGCTGCCACGCAAGGCAAAGGTCGAGTCCTTGGGCACCGCGTGGCTTTGCAACAACTGGGCGATGGCGATGTAGTCAGTGTTGTAGGCCTTCAGATGGCCGTTGGTATTGACGATGGTGTTGATGGACTGGATCGCCGCGGCAGAAGGATCCAGCTCGTCCACCAGGGCTATGCAGGCTTCCTTGAACGGCATCGACACGCCGCATCCACGAATCCCCAGGGCACGGATACCGCCCACAGCTCCAGGCAAATCCTGGCTGCTGAACGCCTTGTAATAGAAATTCAGGCCCAATTGTTCATACAGGTGATTATGAAAGCGCAGGCCGAAATTTCCGGGACGCCCCGATAGCGACATGCACAGTTGGGTGTCTTTGTTGGGATTGATCTGCATGCGTGTCTCCTTGCAATTCACTTTCGGACAGACGGAATCACCGCTGCGAAAGGTTTTATTCGATGATGATACCGCCAGCCCCCGGCCCGGTCTCAGGCCCCCGGATGACGCGGCGCGGTAAAGAAAAGCGCTACAGACCTTACACAATATTTACCCAACGGCGTCGCAAATCCCGAGAAAATCGCTGTCATAGCAAGTATCCCCGCGACTCTCATCGGGTCTGTTGCAGACCACAGGCGTCGGGGCCGAAACGAGGAACAGCCATGAATCGTAAACTTCCCATCATCGCCCTGCTCCTGGGGGCACTCGCGGTCACCGGCCAGGCATCCGCCCACGGTCGTGGTGGTTGGGAGGGGCCCGCAGTGTTTGGCGCCATCGTCGGTTCGGCCATCGTTGGCTCGGCCCTCATCAACCGTGACCGGCCGGTGTATGTGCAGCAACCGGTCTATGTCCAGCCACAGCCGGTCTACTACCAGGCTCCACCACCGGTCTACTACCAGCCGCAGCCGGTGTATGTAGAGCGACCGATCTACTATCGCCCAGCGCCGGTGTATTACGGGCCACCACGGGGCTACTACTATGGCCCGCCTCGTGGTCATTACGGTCGCTGGTAATCAGCCTTCCGGGTGGCACAAAAAAGCCTGTGATCAATGATCACAGGCTTTTTCATATTCGCTGGTTAACCGCTCCCACTGTGTAGGAGCTGTCGAGTGCAACGAGGCTGCGATCTTTCCCCTGACAGTTGAGTCTCAAGCGAAAGATCAAAAGATCGCAGGCTTCGCCAGCTCCTACAAAGCCCAGCGGGAGCAAGCTCCCTCGCCACAGGGATTTGTCAGACGTGCTCACTGCTTTTCAGTCGGATCGGTGCATGCTCCGCCGCCCCGTGAACAGGCTCCGCCACCACGGGAATCTCGTTGCCATCGCAGTCGTGCAGCTTGCCATCGCTGAAGTAATCACCTTCACGGAGCGCCGCCAGGTCCTGATAGCGCAACACCCGCTCGGTGCCAGCGGCAAAAACCGATTGCTGGTCGGAGTTACCCGCAGTGAAGTGGTTGAACGCCAGGTTCAGCGCGATCGCCATGATTGCCGAAGAACTGATGCCCGAATGGAAAATGGTCGCGAACCAGTTCGGGAAATGGTCATAGAAGTTCGGTGCGGCGATGGGAATCATGCCAAAACCAATGGAGGTGGCGACGATGATCAGGTTGACGTTGTTGCGGTAATCTACTTTGGACAGCGTGCGGATGCCACTGGCAGCCACCGTGCCGAACAGCACGATACCGGCACCGCCCAGCACCGAGGTCGGCACCGCCGCGATCACCCGGCCCATGAACGGTAGCAGGCCGAGCACCACCAGGAACACCCCGCCGGTCGCCACCACGAAACGGCTCTTGATCCCGGTCACCGCCACCAGCCCGACGTTCTGGGCAAAGGCACTCTGGGTGAAGGAGCCAAAGATCGGCGCGATCATGCTCGACAGCATGTCAGCCCGCAAGCCGTTGCCCAGGCGCTTGGAGTCGACTTTGGTGTCGATGATCTCGCCCACGGCCAGGATGTCGGCGGAGGTTTCCACCAGGGTCACCATGATCACGATGCACATCGACAGGATCGCGGCGATGTGGAAAGTCGGCATGCCGAAATGGAACGGTGTCGGGAAGCCGAACATCGGGCCTTGGCTGACCGATGAAAAGTCCGCCATGCCGAGGAACACGGCGATAACGGTACCAATGACCATCGCCAGCAGAATCGACAACCGCGAGATGGTTGCGCTGCCCATTTTGCTCAGCAATAGCACCAGCACCAGGGTCACCGCCGCCAGGCCGATGTTGGCCATGCTGCCGAAATCAGCGGCGTGGCTGTTGCCCCCCATCGCCCAACGCGCCGCTACCGGCATCAGGGTCAGGCCGATGGTGGTGATCACGATGCCGGTGACCAGTGGCGGAAAGAACCGGGTGATGCGCGAAAACACCGGGGTAATCAGCAGACCTATCAGGGACGCGGCGATCACCGCGCCAAGGATGGCTTGAAAGCCGCCTTCCCCGCCGCTGCCGACAATCGCCACCATGGTCGCCACGCCCGAGAACGATACGCCCTGCACCAAGGGCAGTTGGCAGCCGAAAAACGGCAGGCCGAGGGTTTGCAGCAACGTTGCCAAGCCCCCCGCGAACAATGACGCGGCAATCAACAGACCGATGTCCGCGGGCGAGAGCCCGGCCGCCTGGCCGATGATCAACGGCACGGCGACGATGCCACCGTACATGGTCAACACATGTTGCAGGCCGTAAGCCATATTCGCGCCGACGCCAAGGTTTTCGTCCTCGGGCCGTGGGAGTGAAACATGGGGCGTTTTCATGGTGCGGGGGTTCCCTGTTTTTTGTTATGGGCACACTGTATTCAAAACTCAGGACAAATGTCCATAGAGTTGTATACAACTTGTTGCCATACACAGGAACAGAATCCCCCGGCCAACAGCCTTTTTTATGGCTGAAGCAACCCCACGATCGCCGGCCGCAACAGCTCGCGCGGTGGTACGCGCAGGCCAAACTCTTGTTCGAGCAAGTCGATCAACTCATCGGCATCGGTGATCAACCGGCGTTCGCTCTCCTGCCCTATCCGGTGCACCGCATAGCTGTTGCCGTTCAGGGTCTTGCGCAACCCGTCACCGGTGCGTGCAACCATCAACCGGCCCATGAACGGGGATTCCGGGTGGCTGCTGACGTACCAATTGCCGAGGGTATAGTCGATGTCTTCCTGGCGTTGCAGATCGAACAGGTACATTGGCCGCCATTCGTCGGCGACGTTGGCGCGCAGCAGGTAACCGTCCGCATGGGTGTCGATGCGGTACGGCTCATGGGGCGTGACTTGTGCTTCACGGCTGTCCAGCAGCAACGGCGCAGTGGGCACCATGCCACCAAAGCCGACGTCGGTGATGTAGCGCACGCCGTCGAACGTCACCAGGCTCAACCGGTGGGTGCGGGCCGCCCAGGTGCCTTCAGGTGCATTCATCACCACGCGGCCGGTGATGCCGCGGGCGTCGAAACCCAACGCCAGCAACAGCGCCAAAAATAATTGGTTGAGTTCATAGCAATAGCCGCCGCGTCCTTGCTCGAACACTTTTCGCTCGACCGATTCAAGGTCGATGGGCACGGGTTGACGCAGCAACGTCGACAGGGTTTCAAAAGGGAATTCGGCAGTATGGCGCCCTTGCAGTTGACGCAACGTGTCGAGGGTCGGCGCTGGAGGGGCATCGAAACCCAGGCGCCGCAGATAGCGAGCCGTATCGCTCAGTTGGGGATGACTCATGAGGGGTGTCCTTTTCCGGGGTCGGCGCAGCGCTCACGACAAGCGCACTGTTATTGGGCGCCAGGTATAAGGCATTCCCCTCACCGAGACAACAATCGACCGGGATGCCTCGCCCGGTCACCGCCGCTTGCGTGAAGCCAGGCGGATCCAGGTAGCGCAACGAATCGGTCCAGGACGCCTGCCCATGCCAGATCGCCCCGTACCCGACCGACTCCAGCTCCGCCGCCGGGAAATCCTTGTCCACGGCCTTGAGTTCTTGCAAACAGGCAATGTCAGGTTTTCCCGCTCCAGCCATTCCAGCAGGTTGGGCAGCCGGGCCCGGATGCCATTGATGTTGAAGGTCACGATCCGAAGGTTTTTCATGCGCCAGAACTCGAAATGCCAAGTCACCGTTGTGACCGACAACCGGACGTAGAGGTTGCAACAGGTCTTCAGGAAGCCGTTTTCGGCAAGGGCTGGCCTTTCTCCAACAAGTGCGCAAAGGCTTGCTTGTCGATCGGCCGGCTGAGTAAATAACCCTGTACTTCATGGCATTGGTCCGTGCCCAATGAACCGAGCTGGGCCAGGGTTTCCACGCCCTCGGCAGTCACCGTCAGCCCCATGGCCTTGCCCAGGTTGATGATTGCCTGCACCACGGCGCGGTCGTTGCTGCTGTTGCTCATGGAAGCAATGAAACGCCTGTCGATCTTGATGCCATCAAATGGATAGGTGCGCAGATAACCGAGGGACGAATAGCCGGTACCGAAATCGTCCATGTTCAAGCGCACGCCCAGTTCCTTCAGGGCATTCATGACCTGCAGAGCACCATCAACGTCGTTGAGCATCACGTTTTCAGTGATCTCCAGTTCCAGGCGACTCGCCGGGAAACGGGTTTCGATCAACACCTGTCGCACATCCTCCACCACATCGCTGCGCTCGAACTGCGCCGGTGACAGGTTGACCGAGACCATCAATTCTCCCGGCCAAGTCAGTGCTGTTTCGCAGGCCTCACGCAATACCCAACGCGAAAGCGGGACAATCAGGTCGGTTTGCTCGGCCAATGGAATAAACGCGTCGGGGGCCAACAAGCCTTGGGTTGGATGCTGCCAGCGAACCAACGCCTCGACCGCCACGATCTCTCGACCATCGACGGTGTAGCGCGGCTGGAAATGCAGGACGAATTCGTTGTTTTTCACGGCCTGGCGCAGGTCGCTTTCCAGTTGGCGACGATGCTGGATCTGATCGTTCATTTGCGAGGCGAAATAGCACCAGGTTTTCTTGCCCTCGGACTTGGCCTGGTACATGGCAATGTCGGCGCAGCGGATCAGTTCACCGGGCACATAACCCTGACGGTGGCTCAGGGCGATACCGATACTGGCGCTGATGTGCAACGAATGGGTTTCGTAGAAAATCGGTTGCTGCAGGCTGTCGATCAGCCGCCCACAGAATCGATCGATCTCAGTGGTATTGTCCATCCCGCCGAGCACCACCACGAATTCGTCGCCCCCCAGGCGCGCCACCAGGTCTTCTTCGCGGGTGCTGTCGCGCAGCCGCCGGGCCACTTCCAGCAACACCGCGTCGCCGGCCGGGTGGCCGAGGGAGTCGTTGATCGGCTTGAAATTGTCCAGGTCCACCATCAGCAACGTCAGGGGGGCGGAATGCTCCTTGGCCACCAGCGCATCATCCAGGTGTCGCGCCAGCTTGTTGCGGTTCGGCAGGCCGGTCAGCGCATCGTGCATCGACAGGTGCTGAACCTGGGCATGGGCGGCCACCTCATCGGTGATGTCGCTGGCGGTGCCGCGATAACCCACCACCTCGGCCTTGTTGTAGATCGGGCGTGCCGACACCCGGCAGAAGCGCAGTTGCCCGGAATAATCACGGTAGGAGCAGCGCAAGCTGTTGGCGTTCTGCTCCTCCGTCAACTTGATCAACCAGAGGGCAATCGGCGTAGTGTCGCAATACAGCAGTTGCTCGAGCTGCTGCCCCAGCCATTGCTGATCGGAAAACCCGGTGACCGTATTGAAACGCCCCGACAGATAAGTGATGTGCTGCTGCCCGTCGATTTCCCAGATCCAGTCGGAAGCGGCTTCGGCCACGGCCCGAAAGCGCTCCTCGCTGGCCTCAAGGGCGTGCGCCGACCGTTCCAGGCTGTCGTAACTGGCGTCCACATGCCGTGCCGTGCGCAATGCATAGCGAAAAAAGTAAGCGGTCAGCAGGGCCAGGATCAGCAGCGCCCCACCCAGCGGCGGCACCAGGGACCAGAGCAATTGCAGGCCCGGGCGCTCCAGTCGGGACACCAGGCTGTAGCCGGTACCGTCCAGCGACACGGCCGGCTGGCCGGGCTTGAGCTCGGTGTCTTTCTTGAGCTTCAAATCGGTGAGGCCATAACTCTTGCCCAGTTTGCGCAACTTGACGGGCGTCAGTTGGTCGACGAACAGCAGGACCGAGGTGCTTTGGGCCTCGACCTGGGACCGTTCGTCATTGGGCGTAATCACCGATGCGTTGACGATAGCCGGCCAGCCCTCGAACAATGTGTAGCGGACCATGGGTATCGTCAGGTCGGGCTGCGCCTGGAGCTGGTCCATCAGGTCCGTCAGCGGCGCGTCCATATAAACCGCGGTATCCGTTTGGACATTGAGCCCGCGTACCACGGCATATTTGGTGCGTAGCCGATCAATGACAAACAACCCCTCGTATTCATCATTGGTGAACAGGGTCTTGCCCATGTTCTGTTCGGCGTAGGCCCATTGCACATCGACTTCACCGTTGAGGTGGTCATAGGCCGTGGTCCAATAGGCATAGCTGGTGATGTAGTTTTTCGAGGCGGTGATGCGATTCTCGAGGGCGCGCTCGGTATAGAAATGCGTCTTGCGCAAATCCTCCGCGTCGAGCTTGTGCGCAATGTTGAACAGCGCGGCAATCGCCACCAGGACGCCCAGGACAAACAGCCCCCCGACCGCCACGACCAGGCGATGGGTAATCGGTGTGTGACGCGCGGTGCCTGAAGGGGTATCGGCAGTGGAATCCATTGACCTACTCCTGTCCTTTCAACGCTGGCTTCGCTATCGAGAACGGAGAGGACCGAGCCAGTCGTCTACCCAACCTTAGCACCCACTGCCTGATCAGTTGGCGAGCCCACGGTTTTTTGCGAAAGAGACTACACACCGCTTGAAGTTCGCCAGCGCAATGCCTCAATAGTGGACCGGGGCAGACTGCCGATGATTCCACCCGACCTCAACGATCCGAACGCGCCAGCGTATCGAGCCCGTCGTCGGTCGATAACACCGCCACACGGTTGCGGCCGCTGTGCTTGGCCTGGTAAAGCGCCGCATCGGCCCGCTGGATGAAGACTTCGATGCTGTCCTGGCCGCTGGGCACAAAGGCATAGCAGCCCAGGCTCACCGTGAGGTAACCGGTCGGAGACCCGGAATGGGTGATGTGCTTGTCGATGACGCTGCGGCGGATCTGCTCGGCCAACGCCATGGCCCCCGACAGATTGGTGTCGGGCAACAGGACCGCGAACTCTTCGCCACCATAACGCACCGCCAGATCGGCCTTGCGATGGCAGCAGCTCTTGAGCACCTTGGCCACTTCCGCCAGGCAATGATCCCCGGCCACGTGCCCATAGGCGTCGTTGTAGCGCTTGAAGAAATCGATATCGAGCATGATCAGGCTCAAGGGGCTGCGCTGACGGGCGCCCCGGCCGAACTCGATGTCCAGGGCCCGTTCGAACAGGCGCCGGTTCGCCAGCCCGGTGAGGCTGTCATGGGTGGCAATCAGTTCCAACGCTTCCTGAGCCTGGCGCAAGTCCGCCTCGATCCGTTCGCTGTTACGGACCTGGCGCACGAATACCCAGCCGAACAAGCAAATGCCCAGCACCACCAGGCCCACAATGAGACTGGATTGGAAAGCCCGGTCATGCCAGCCCGCCAGGATCGCGCCTTCGGACATCGCGGCGGTGACCACCAGCGGATAAGCCTGCAGATGTTGGTGCCCATACAGCCTGACGACACCATCGATGGTCGAACGGATGAGTGCATCGCCAGACATCCCACCCGCCAGGGCATGGTTGTAAATATTCTCCTGGGCCAGCGGGTGACCGATCCGCCCCTCATCGAAGGGACGACGAGCCAAGAGCGTCCCGTCAGACAAAGCCAGGGCCATCTCGCCTTGATCATCCAGATTGAAGCTTTTGAAGAATCGATCGAAGTACGACATTTTGATGCCGGCCATCAACACGCCTTGGAAGTTGCCATCCTGATCATTCAAGCGCCGGGAAACCGGAATGATCCAGCCGCCGTTTTGCCGGCTGCGGATTGCCGGGCCGATATGGGCGATCAGGGAGGCATTCTGTTGATGGAAAACGAAGTACTCTCGATCCGCCACCCCAGCACCCCGGTGCAGGTTTTCAAAGGAGGTCACCACCCAGTGACCGTGCTTGTCGAACAGGAACAGGCCATGCAATTGCTCGAGCGATTGCACACGTCGGGCAAAGGTTTGCTGCAAGCGTGGCTGTACGGCGGGACCGTAGCCGTCTACTTGGATCCAATCTGCCAGGCTGGCCAATACCAGATCAGCCTGGAGGAAGGTGTCCTGCGCCTGCTGGGCCATGGCCCGGCTAAGGGTCGCCGAAGCGACGCGGGCCGACTCCAGGTCGTGGCTGCGCGACTGCTCCAGTTGCAGATAAAGCAAACCGCACAGGCACAGGCATACCGCCGCGATAAACGAAACCGCTGCTTTGAGCAACGGCAGGCGCTTCAAGGCACCGCCAGGGACATGGAAAGGATCGAGAATGGAGATAGGCAAGCGAATTCCTGAAGAGGGCAAAACATGAGCGAATTCGCTCAAAGCCCTCAATATTCGTGAGCTTAGCCTACCGCTTGTGAGGCGGCAATTTGCCTGTGCAGCAGAGCCGATGGGTGGCTTGAGTGGATCCAAAAACTCGCCCTGGAGCCAACAAAAATACCCGTTTCAGAACGAAGAAATTCCCCGTGTAGGAGCTGCCGAAGGCTGCGATCTTTTGATTTTGATCTTTCGCTTGGGATTCAAGTGTATTGGGAAAGATCGCAGCCTCGTTGCACTCGACAGCTCCTACACAGCTCCTACAGCGCAGCCGAGCGGGAGCAAGCTCCCTCGCCACGGGTGTACGGATCGGAGACAGGGGTCAATGGGTCTTGGCTCTCACCGTACCGGCGGCACCCGGATCTCCCCGGCCCGGCATTGTGTCCTGACACCCCTGCCACACGCGGCGAACGCCAGGTCCTTGTCCATGCACACCCGCACTTCCGACAGTTGCGGCCCGCTGCAAATCACCGCAATGCCGTCGGGCGCAATGCCTGGATTGCTTTGGCGGAACAGCCGGATGATTTCATCAGCCGCGAAGTAATACGAGGAATTGAATGCCTGCAACTGCGGTGGGATTTTCACCGCGCCCAAGGCTTTGTCGGCAACCTCCAGGTAGCCCATGGCGCCCAGGCCACTGCAAGTGCCGTGCTTGGACCATTCATGCGCCATCAACTTGCGGGTGGGAAACAAGGTCAGGCCCTTCTGCTGCTCCGCCGCCGTCAACGGCACCTGAGGCGCACAGGATTGCGGCCAGCCGCCCCGGGTGTATTGCGGCCAGAGGCCATGGAGCACAAAGCCGTAGCCTTTGCCGGAACACTGCGCATCCTTCTGGTGAGTCAGGCAGAACGTCGGCGACCAGGACAGCGCCAGCAAATAGTAATCGAACACTCCGGCCACGGATTGCGCCCGTGCATTGCCGGATTCGCGGGCATTGGCCGCGCCCATGGAACCCAGTGTCAGTACGATCAGCACGACAATGGCAAGACGTTGTTTCATTGACCCACTCCTTGGGGCGATTGTGCGAAAGCAGGATGATCGGGCGATGATTGTTCCAACCTTGTGTTTCAAATCTCTGAAGGGCTGTTTTTTACAAGCAATCCTTGCCGGGGGCTATCTAAATTGCGTAACGCCCCATAACGTAGATCGCCTTTGACTTTTACGTGCCCCGTCGCCCATGAGCAAACCGATCCGAACCGATGACGAACAGCCCCTGACCCGACCCGACGCCGTCAGCCTGCGCGTGGCCTTCTGGTTCTGGCTCAAACTGGGCTTCATCAGCTTCGGCGGCCCTGCGGGGCAGATCTCGATCATGCACCAGGAGTTGGTGGAGCGCCGACGCTGGATTTCCGAACGACGATTCCTGCATGCCCTTAACTACTGCATGTTGCTGCCGGGCCCCGAGGCCCAGCAACTGGCCACCTACCTGGGCTGGCTGATGCATCGAAGCTGGGGCGGGGTGATCGCCGGGGCACTGTTCGTGCTGCCTTCGTTGTTCATTCTCATCGCGTTGTCGTGGCTGTACGTCGCCTTTGGCGAAGTGCCGATAGTGGCGGGCATTTTCTATGGCATCAAGCCGGCCGTCACGGCAATCGTGGCGCATGCCGCCCACCGGATCGGCTCCCGCGCACTCAAGAACAACTGGCTGTGGGCGATCGCTGCGGCGTCGTTCACCGCGATATTTGCCTTTGATCTCCCCTTCCCACTGATCGTGCTGGGCGCGGCGGTCATCGGTTATTTCGGCGGCCGCTGGGCACCGGAAAAATTCAGCCTGGGCGGTCACGCTACCCAGCACCAATCCTTCGGCCCCGCCTTGATCGACGACGACACGCCGCCTCCGGACCACGTCCGATTCAGCGCCTTCAGGCTCGCCCGACTGGCGATCATCGGTGCCCTGTTGTGGGCGTTGCCTATGGGCCTGCTGACCGCGGTGTTCGGCTGGGAAGGCACGTTTACGCAAATGGCCTGGTTCTTTACCAAGGCCGCATTGTTGACCTTCGGCGGCGCCTATGCGGTGTTGCCCTACGTGTACCAGGGTGCCGTCGGACACTTCGGCTGGCTGACGCCGACACAAATGATCGATGGCCTGGCCCTGGGCGAAACCACGCCGGGGCCGCTGATCATGGTCGTGGCCTTCGTCGGTTTCGTCGGAGGCTACGTGATGCAGGTGTTCGGTCCCGAACAGGCGTTTCTCGCCGGGGCCGTCGCGGCCACGCTGGTGACCTGGTTCACGTTCCTGCCCTCGTTCCTGTTCATCCTGGCCGGCGGCCCGCTGGTGGAATCGACGCACAACGCGCTGAAATTCACCGCGCCGCTGACTGCGATTACCGCGGCGGTGGTCGGGGTGATTCTCAACCTGGCGTGCTTCTTCGGTTACCACGTACTCTGGCCCAACGGTTTTGCAGGTGCCCTGGACTGGCCGTCGGCAATCATCGCAATCGCGGCGGCCATTGCGCTGTTTCGCTACAAGCTGGGGGTAATCCAGGTGTTGCTGGCGTGCGGGCTGGCTGGGCTGGCGGTGCACTTGCTGCGCTAGACGAGGCGTTTGCTCAGGTACGTCGCCGAAGCCGGGCACAAGGTTTTGAATTGGGCCGTCGCACCGATCGAAGCAGGCGCCAGCGAGCGGTCCCGCGCCTGATAGCCCTGGCCGGTAAAAAACGCGGCGGCGCTGTCAGTCAGCAGATGGAGCTGCTCTACACCCTCACGTTTCGCAAACGCCTCGATAGCGGCCAACACCGCTGCGCCAGCCCCCTTCCCCCGCTGCCCCTCGAGGACAACCAGCGAGCGCAGCAACCGGTCAGCCCCCTCCCCCTCGATACCAGCAAACGCCACATCGACGCCTTGGTGGCTGAAGCTGAAAAACTGTCGACCGGGATACGCCAGATCGTCGACGGGAAGACCGGCCAGGGTGAGTGCATCGCGCAAGGGTCGCAGGTCGTTATTGCTCAGCATTCTCATGTGCATGACGTGCTCCTCGTAAATTGTTCCGGCGCTCGTCATCGTACCGAAACTCAACAACACACCACCACATGACCCAGCGCAAATGATCACCCCAGCCCATCAGCTAAGCTCAACCTATCATCACGACAGGGAATCGACATGAGCAAGGCAGACGAGCTAGCGGCCAAACTGAGGAAAGCCCAGCAAACCCGCGCGGATACCGACAACTGCGCCGACCTGGCGATCGAGCATTGGCCCGCCCAAGTCTACGAATTGTATCGCCAGATCGAAATCTGGCTGGCGCCCGTGTGCGAGGCGGGCCTGGACATTCGGCGCAACCCCACCCATGTATTTGAAAGTCATTCCAGCGGCTCGACGTACAGCTACGCCATCGATCAACTGGTGATCGAAGGCAATCATCACCGCATTTCATTCGACCCGATTGCGCGTTTCTCGTCCAAGGGCGAGGGCTGCATTGAAGTCCATATGAAGGGGCAGGAACACTGCATCGTGCGCTCACTCGGCGAACATGGTGAATCGCTTTGGCATATCCAGGCCCTGCGCCAGACCGGGCAACCGCGTCTTGAACCCACCATGCTGGACGAGGACGCCTTGCTCGCGCTGGTAGAGCAAGGTCTGGGGCTTTAACGCAAATGGGCGACCCTTGAGGTCGCCCATTTCGTTGGAGAACCCACTAGAACTGCGGCGCTGATTCGACGGTTGGATCGCTCCCTGGCACCGGTAGCGTCAGTTCCTCCACCGGTCTTCCCACGAGTTTATGCAAGGCATTGTCGATTTCGTCAGCCGCGCCTTGCGCGTATCGGGTATCCGCCCAGCTCCAGTACGGATCGAACATCAGCCCGCCGAGCCATAGGGCGCTGCATCCGTAGTCGATGAAAACTCCCGGAGCGCTGACCGAGCGGCCAGCACCGTCAGAACAGCGGCAACGCCCAACACCGCCGCACTGGTTTCGAAGGTCGCGCGATAGCCACTCAGGTCGAACAGAAGGCCGCCCACTGTCGCACCCGCAGCGATGGCGAGCTGGACGATCGCCACCATCAGACCGCCGCCGGCTTCGGCATCTTCCGGCAGCGTTCGCGAAAGCCAGGTCCACCAACCTACGGGCGCCGCCGTGGCCACCAGGCCCCAGAGGCCGAGCAGGAGGGTCGCGATCATCACCGACCCGCCGAACCCCACCAAGGCAATGGCAATCGCGGCCATCAACAGCGGGATGATAATGAGCGTCCGATAGAGGTTGTTTTTCAAGCAGGCCCCGATCAGGAAGGTGCCCAGCAGACCCGCCACACCGATCACCAGCAGCATGAAGGACAGCATGGAAACGCTCACCTGCGTCACCGCTTCAAGGAACGGGCGCAGGTAGGTGAACAACATGAACTGGCCCATGAAAAATGTGCTGACCGCCAGCATACCCAGCGCGACCGGTGCCCGGGTCATCAACTTGAAGACATTGGTGCTGCCCTGCTTCGCCTGCGAAGGCATGGAGGGCAGGCGTAACAGCAGCCAGACCAGGGCGATGGCGGCGACGGGCACGATGCAGAAAAACGCGCCACGCCAACCGATGATCGACCCCAGGAAACTGCCCAGCGGCGCAGCGACCACCGTCGCCAAGGCATTGCCGCCATTGACGATAGCCAGTGCCTGCGGAACCTGATCGTCTGGCACAAGCCGCATGGCGGTAGCCGCCGACAACGACCAGAAGCCGCCAATCGCCACGCCGATCAACGCGCGACCGAGCATGAATACCGAGTAATTCGGCGCGAACGCCACCACGGTGCCGGAAACGATCATCAGCAAGGTCAGCCCCAGGAGAAGCCATTTGCGATCGACCCGGGCGGCGATCGATGCGATGAACAGGCTCGTGATCAGGGCAAAGGCGCCAGAGACGGCAATGCCTTGGCCGGCCTGCCCTTCGCTGACGTGAAGATCGGCCGCTACCGGCGTCAGCAAGCTGACTGGCATGAACTCCGAGGCAACGAGCACGAACGCGGCGAGGGCCATGGCAAGTACCGCGCCCCAGGCGGGTTGGACTTGTGGTTTAGGTAATGAGGTATCGGTCATTGGACAAAAATCCTGTGTTTCTTGTGTGGGAGCGAGCTTGCTCGCGATGATGGCGGCACATCCAACATCACCGTCTCAGGCAGACCGCTATCGCGAGCAAGCTCGCTCCCACAGTTTTGAATGGGGGTGTTCATGCATTCGTGCCCGCCACCTATTCCCCTGTGGGAGCGAGCTTGCTCGCGATGACGGCGGCACATTCAACATCACCATCTCTGGCAGACCGCTATCGCGAGCAAGCTCGCTCCCACAGTTTTGAATGGGGTGTTCATGCATTTCGTGCCCGCCACCTATTCCCCTGTGGGAGCGAGCCTGCTCGCGATGACGGCGGCACATTCAACATCACTCTCAGGCAGACCGCTTTCGCGAGCAAGCTCGCTCCCACAGTTTTGAATGGGGTGTTCATGCATTTCGTGCCCGCCACCTATTCCCCTGTGGGAGCGAGCCTGCTCGCGATGACGGTGGCACATTCAACATCACTGTCTCAGGCAGACCGCTTTCGCGAGCAACCCGGTGGCGCGTCTATCAGCCGACCAAGGTCGCGTTATCGATCACGAAGCGATACTTCACATCGCCCTTGAGCATGCGCTCGTAGGACGCGTTGATCTGCTCGGCCCGGACCAGTTCGATATCGGCGACGATGCCGTGCTCTGCGCAGAAATCGAGCATTTCCTGGGTCTCGGGGATGCCGCCGATCATCGACCCGGCGAGGGTGCGTCGCTTCATGATCAGGTTGAAGACATTCGGCGAAGGATGCGCAGTTGCCGGCGCGCCCACCAGGGCCATCGTGCCGTCGCGCTTGAGCAGCACCAGCAACGCGTCCAGATCGTGAGGGGCCGCCACGGTGTTCAAGATGAAATCGAAACTCTTGGTATGCGCGGCCATTTCTTCAGCATTGCGCGACACCACAACCTCGTCGGCCCCCAACTGCCTCGCATCCTCACGCTTGGACTCGGACGTGGTGAACGCCACGACATGAGCCCCCATCGCATGGGCGAGCTTGATGCCCATGTGACCCAGGCCACCAATGCCAACCACACCCACCTTCTTGCCCGGCCCGACGTTCCAGTGGCGCAGCGGCGAATAGGTGGTGATGCCTGCACAGAGCAGCGGTGCGACGGCGGCAAGCTGGGCTTCGGGGTGACGAATGCGCAACACATAGCGCTCATGCACCACGATGTTTTGCGAATAGCCACCCAGCGTCCAACCGGGCTCATCCGGGGTGGGGAAGTTGTAGGTCCCGATCATCCCGTCACAATAGTTTTCCAAGCCGCTGTCGCAGTCGTCACAGTGCTTGCAGCTGTCGACGATGCAGCCGACGCCCACCAGGTCGCCGGTCTTGAAGCCGGACACATGGGCGCCGACCGCTGCGACTCGACCGACGATTTCGTGGCCCGGCACGCAAGGGAACTGGGTACCCGCCCACTCGGCACGCACCTGGTGCAGGTCCGAATGGCAGATACCACAAAAAGCGATGTCGATCTGGACGTCGTGGGCACCTGGCGTGCGACGCGTGATCTGCAGGGGTTCAAGGGGCTTGTCACCCGCGTGGGCGCCATAGGCTTGTACACGCATCAGAAGACTCCTTGCTGGATTGAATGAGGTTGTATCTTCAAGGCTCGGCCCGGCCGGCCGGTAGTGCATTACGCTGAGATGCTTGCCTGATCCTATGAGTGTTTCTATTGCGTATAGGCAGCGCTTCGCTTGGCGAGTTAATGTTCTGCCTATAGCGCTTGAGCTCAGATGACACCCGGACCCGACATGGCCATTCAACGCAGATCCGTACAAGAGACTCTGGCCGCCATCATTGGCACCCGGACCCCACGCGCGGGGGACTTTGAAACGCCCATCGCCGGCCTCGTCTTCTTCCGGCGTGACGCCCCGGCGCCGCCGGTGACTTGCATGATCGAACCGAGCATCGTGCTGGTGGTTCAAGGCGAGAAGCAGGTCTGGATCGGTGGCGAAGCCTATGGCTACGACACCAGGCGATTCCTCATGACCTCCCTGGACATCCCGGCCAATTCCGAGGTGATGCAGGCCAGCCCGGAACAGCCCTGCCTGGGCCTGGTCCTGAGGCTCGACTTGCGCATGGTGGCCGATCTGATCGCCCAAGGCAGCCTGTCGCCGCCGCGTGATCGAGCGGTCGGGATCGGCGCGGGAATCGGCACCGCAACGCCGGACCTGCTGGAACCGTTCGCGCGCCTGCTGGGGTTACTGGATGAGCCCGAAGCCATCCCCATACTGGCGCCGTTGATCCAGCGCGAGATTCACTACCGGCTGCTGCTCAGCGACCAGGCCGCCCGACTGCGGCAGATCGTTTCGGTCGATAGCCAGGGCTACCGGATCGCCAAGGCCATCGACTGGTTGAAATTGAACTACACCGAAGCCGTGCGCGTAGACGACCTCGCGGCGCGGGTGCAAATGAGTGCGCCGACGTTTCACCACCACTTCCGCCAGCTCACGGCGATGAGCCCGCTGCAATACCAGAAGTGGCTGCGGTTGAACGAAGCAAAACGCTTGATGCTCAACGAGCACGTGGACGTGGCGAGTGCGGCCTTCAAGGTGGGCTATGAAAGCCCTTCCCAGTTCAGCCGCGAATACGCCCGCTTGTTTGGCGTGCCGCCCAAGCGGGACATTGCGGCGTTGCGCGGGCCGGCCAAGGCTGGTTGATTCATCAGTGGGAGCAAAGCTTGCTCGCGATGCAGGCACCTTGGCCTTCGGGAGACCGCGTCAGCTTCATCGCGGGCAAGCCTTGCTCCCACAGAGCGGTGCCTTTTGTGCCAACGCAACACACTTCAACGCGATTGGAGATTCGCTCGTACTGCGCGATTGCCAATCGCAACCCAACGATGCGTAAACTCTGGAAGACCTTGGAAGGCGCTTCGCTGCAGCGGCCGGGCAGCGCACCCTCTGCGCCAGAAGGTGCGAACTGATCGGTGGAGGCTACGCGTTCAAGCCGATCCAGCCATGGATCCCCACGTAGAGACCGACGCCGATGATCAACAGACTGGACAAGTAAGGTGCCCGGCGAGCAACGGTGCCCAGCCAAGGCCAGCGATTGGAAGCCTGCCGTGCACCAATGGCCGCCGCCGCCCCCACCGTCACCAGGGTAATCGCCAGGCCAATGCTGAAGCACAGGACAAGCAGACCGCCCAGCGCGACTTCTTTGACTTGCAGGCACAGCAGCAGCACGGTAATGGCCGCGGGGCAAGGAATGAGCCCGCCCGTCAGGCCGAACACGATGATCTGGCCGGTGGTGACCTCCCGATGGGTGAAGCGCTTACGGATGTCATTGGCATGCGCCTGCTCGTGGGCATCCTGATAACCCTCCAGCGACAGCGCCAGGCCTTTGGGTTCGGGATGCCCGTGGTCATGTTCGTGGTGGTGATGATGATGATCGTGATGATGGTGGTCATGTCCCTGTTGGAACCTGAACATCCGCTCGCCACGCCAGGTACGCCACAGCATCCACAACGCGATAGCAACGATCAGCGCGGCAGACGCCAGCTGGAAATAAGGCTCGGTGGTTTCAGCGTCCAACCCCTGGCCCAGGTACATGCCGCCGATCGCGACCAACCACACCACCGCAGTGTGGGATAGCGTAGCCGCCAAGCCCAGCAACACCGCCTGCTTGACCGAGCCCCGAATCGCCACGATAAACGCCGCCATCATGGTTTTCGAATGACCAGGCTCCAGGCCATGCAAGGCGCCCAGCAAGATAGCACTGGGGAAATATAGCCAGGCGTGAGTGCCACCCTGTTGCAGCAGTTCAGCAAAATTGGGCATGTCGAGCCTAGAGGTACTTGGTGATTTGTTTGAAAGCTTCCAGCGGCGCGCGCTCGCCTTTATGCAACGACGAAACGGTGTCCTCCAGGCAGTGATCGATATGATCCTGGATCAACGTCCGCTTGGCCTGGCACACCGCTTTCTCCACCGCATGCAACTGCTGGGCGATGTCCACGCACTCACGCCCCTCTTCGATCATCGTGATAATGCTGCGCAAATGACCGTCCGCGCGCTTGAGGCGCTTGACGATCGCCGCATGGCTTCGGTGGGGATGTTCGTGGTCGTGCGCACTCATGACTTGAGCCCTGGCTTTCGATGAATTTACCCCGTCATCCTATCCCCCCAGGGGGGATATAAAAAAACCCATCAAAACGCCGCCGACTAACCTGTGGGAGCGAGCTTGCTCGCGATGACGCCATCACATCCAACATCCTCACCAACTGCCCCACCGCTATCGCGAGCAAGCTCGCTCCCACAGAGGATTGAGGGTGTACGCAACATTTGTGTACCCACCAAACCCTGTGGGAGCGGGCTTGCTCGCGAAGGCGTCAGCACAACCAGCATCCTGCAAACTGACACACCGCTTTCGCGAGCAAGCTCGCTCCCACAGTGGATTAAGGGTGTACGCAACATTTGTGTACCCACCAAACCCCGTGGGAGCGGGCTTGCTCGCGAAGGCGTCAGCACAACCAGCATCCTGCAAACTGACACACCGCTTTCGCGAGCAAGCTCGCACAGAGGATTGAGGGTGTACGCAATATCTGTGAACACCCCGAAAAAAACTGTGGGAGCGAGCCCGCTCGCGATGACGGCATCACATCCAACATCCTCACCAACTGACCCACCGCTATCGCGAGCAGGCTCACTCCCACAGGATTGCAGACTGCACAGGGTGATGAGCAAGACAGTGCAGGCGACCCCGTGTGAAGTCGCCCACTACCCTTACAACGCGAGGACCTGCGCCTGCAATCGCCGCCCAATCACATCCAGCAAATCACACCCATCGCGCAGGGGGATCGCTAGCACTTGGGCGAAATCATGGAGTATCACGGCGTCCGTACTAATGTCGGACCGCATGGCGAGGTTTTCCAGCAACTGGGTGACAGCGGCGATGCGGTAAGCGGCGGTGTCGTGCAGCACGTCCAGCGGCGCTTCTGTGTCGATCAGGAGCGCGTGGAAATTGTTTTCGATACCGGTGATAGGCATGTAGCGGGACATGAGGGGTTACTCCTGCGGGGATGGGAGGTCAGTGCTAGGTTGAAGATGGGAATGCCACTGATGAAGGATCGAATCCGGGGTCGGAATTCGTAGGCTGAGCAGGAGGTGATAATTGAAGGAATGGAGGATAGATAGGATGAGGTTGAGATGATGCGTGCCTTGCGGACACAGTTTTAAAGCAACAGCTGTACCTTTTTTCATTGGGCGATCTCAGGATTAATTGAAAAAATCCTAGGCATTAGGGCTTCCACACCCTACCGCTGAATTTTCAGCGACGGAGAGAACTTAGCGCAGAGGGTGATGGGGTGGATAGTCAGCCGGGAACGACGCGTCTTGAGGGAAATTTCCGACGGGGGTGTCCGGCGATGGATTCAGCAGCGCAGCTATGAGCTGCAAGGACAAATCTCGAAACGAATGAGCGCTCACTCCTTTCGCCCGAGCCGCAACATAGGCCATGCCAACGGGATGGGCTATAATCCGCCAACCAGCGCGATTTGAGGTCCAGCCCATGGGCAATGTCAGCCTTGAAACCAAAAAGGCCTATGCCGCCAGGACGCGTAGATCCAACTACGCAGCCAGCCTCCGTCTGGAAGGTTTCAAAACGACCTTCGCCGACGGCGAACGCAAAATGCCAACGCGTGAAGAGGTCTTGAAGGCCTTCACCCAGAACAGAACCTGATGCCTGACAAATATGGAGTCGGCGAGGACGCTTATTGCTATCCCGGCTCCACCGTCCTTCGCAACAAACTCGATATTCGAGACGAACCGACCCTAAGCGAAGCCGAACAACAGCTCTCGGCCATCGCAGCGGACAACGTCGAGTTCAGCCCTCCTCCCTACAGCCTGACCTACCTTCAAAACATTCATCGAATCCTCTTTTCAGACCTGTTCGAATGGGCCGGAGAGCTGCGCACCGTTGGCATGTCCAAACAAGCCACCCGCTTCTGCCAACCTGAGTACATGGAGAAGGAAGCCAATAAGATCTTCGCCAACATGGCCGCGGCAAACTGGTTCGAGGGCATGGAGCGGGCTGAGCTGATCGTCGCTGTGGCAGAGGCCTATTCCGACATCAACGTCGTACACCCCTTCCGCGAAGGCAACGGTCGTGCGCAACGCATCCTGTTTGAACACCTGATCATGAATGCCGGATTTGAAATCAGTTGGTGGGGGATAGAGAAGGACGAGTGGATCTACGCCAATATCGCGGCTTATAACGGCGTCATGGAGCCTATGGAGCAGGTTTTTGAGAAGTGTATCGGGCTGGCGATTCAAGCTTGACCGCACAACGTTATCCCCTCGCTCAGCGCCTTACGGTTTATTTCGCTAAGTGATACAGTCGCCGTCAATTGACGTCTGCTAAAGCCACCGAAATGTACAGGACGAAATCATTCTCATCTAACAAGGAAGGTCGAGACTTTGTGGTGGGCGACATTCATGGGCATTTCAAATTTCTAACAATGGCCTTAGACAAACTAGACTTCAACACCGAGCTGGATCGTATTTTTTCCGTGGGGGACCTCATCGACCGCGGCCCCGACTCCATGGACGTATTAAACTGGCTTGAGAAGCCATGGTTCCATGCAGTGCGTGGCAATCACGAACAGATGCTTATTGACTGTATCTCCGGGCATGGGGATATCCCCCGACATATCCGAAATGGTGGAGCCTGGCTGTACGAGTTACAACCCACCATCCAGCATGAACTCTCAAAATCCTTGCAAGCACTTCCATTGATCATTGAAATCGACTTATTAAACGATCAAACAATTGGAATAGTCCATGCCGAAGCCCCCGTCATCCAAAGTAACGATGGCTGGCAGGAAGCCAAAGATGCAATCACAGGAAAAACTGGAGAGCAACATCAGCGGCAAGCCTTGAAGACAGCGCTGTATGCCAGAGAAAAAATCGAGCAAAACGACCACACGCCCATCAAAGGAATAGACCGACTCTATGTTGGACATTCAACTGTGCCCAGTATTATGCGCTTGGGCAATGTCGTATATATCGACACCGGCTGCTCATTTTCCGATGGCGCATTAAGCCTGGTTGATATCCAAACCGAATCCATCATTAGTATGAGCATGAGCCAGTGAGACAAGGCATCGCTCTGCTTAGTTTTTTTCGAGGCAAAATCGCCATCAGATGATAGTGGCCGAGGCTACCAGGGCGCGTAGCAGGCGATTCCGTTTGAGAAAACCAAAGACTCTGGCGCCCTAGCGACTCTGCAATCGATCCTCGCTCATAATTTAGGGAAGTTTCCTACACACCAATTTCTTGCTGAATTTCTATAAGGAAGCTTATAGTTCCGGCGTTCATCAATGAGTCAATGGCTATGAATTTTTATCAAGAGAGCGATAAGAATCGAGCGATTTGCAGTCACTGCGAAGGCTTGGTCCAGACGACATTTACCCGCAGAAACGTACCATTCGACGATGGTGTTGGTGAGGTAAATGGCGTTTTGGTTTCAGTGTGTGACGTATGTGATCAGGTCGTGGGGGTACCCGCGCAGTCCATTCCTGCAATCAAAGCAGCTAGAGAGGCTGCAGTTGTATCCATCGAAACAAGGCACCTGCTCGTATCTTGATCGATTGGATCAAGCGATGCACATGATCCCAATCCCCCTACAAGCTGTTTCACTGTTCCAGCGCTTTTCCGTCGCCCCCATGATGGATTGGGCGTAGTCGATCGTCTGCACCCCGGCCAGCCTTGTTAACTCCTCGAAACCGCATTGCTTTGTAGCAATTTCTAAGCAAGCAGCAATTACCGCCGACAACGGGCACTACCGGTACTATGCTTTTTCTTTTTTGAAAGGAGTCGATGCTATGTCAGACGAATATTCGCTATCGGATGTGCTGGAAAGGATGTACCAGAGCACTTTTGTGGATTCTCATCGGCTTGGCGATTCCTCAATGATGATCGAATTAAGCGACTTTGATGAGAGAGCAAACGTGCTTCGATTTGTAACGGACGAAGTTTCGGAATGCGAGTTCATTGAAACTTATTGGCTTGCCGGCCCTGACTCTGACGACGTAAGTCGTCCTAAAGATCCAAACCCTGACACTGCGCAGCCTCTACGTACATGCAAGCGTATTTACCCTTCGGTTCAGCCCCCCCGTCCACCAAGGCACCTATCAACATTCATCGTCTTAAAAATATTCATTACAGCAAAAGTCAGCTATGGACTTTTCATGAGAGCGAGTGCGCTGCACGTTGCAGCGTCACCGCTCGATTGAAAAGATTCTACATTAGAATGAATAGATATTTATTTATCTCACAATCTGACAAAAAAATTGTTTCTGTTCATTAACGCTTCGGAAAAAACATATTAGCTGAATTTCGAAATGCATAGGGATTCGAACCCCTACCTATCGCGATGCAGTCCGCTACAGGCCTATGAAACAAGGCAAACCAACCGTTGCTCACGGCCAGTTACGGCATACGGCGGCCCCCGTCATGCCCTAAAAATGCCCTAACGTACTGCACCACTTTCTGACGCATCGAACCGCCGTTCTCTGATGCTAACGGTCCAGACAAGGTGGTAGTCTCAGACTCCGAATCAGAGCCGACGAACACTGGAGGTTTGTATGCAAAAGGCTGTCAAATTAAGAAACCCTGCACGCAGAGAAACAACTGAAGGCCAGTGGGTGATTTTCCAACGTGATCAAGGACTCCTAGCTACTTGCAATCAGTCACTCCAGCACACGCCGATTGTGCTGGAGCATATGTCGAGTTCGGCTTTAGAGGCCGACATTCAAAGACAATAACGCTTTCTTGCCATATAAATGTCATCGTATCGATGACTTCTTCAAACAAGAACAGGTTCTTTGCACATGAATATTCAACCGGAATTCTTTGAATCAGTGAAAGAATTTTTGAAAGTCGCTCCCGGCTTAATACTTCTTCCTCTTTCCGGATATTTAGCATGGAAAAAAATAAACAATAAGATACTCGCATCTTTTTCCACATACCACAGTAGAACATCAGCATCGAGAATTGGAAACATCGTGCTAAGCAACCTTAAAGACAAGCCTGTTCCCATATTCTCTATTTATGCAACAATTGATCGACACATTGTAATCAAAGTAGAGGAATTCAACCCACCAATAATACTTAAGGGCCTTGAGAGCTTAAGCATCGACACCTCACCAGTTTCGAATTACTACATAGGCAAGGACGAATACGAACCAAATTTCATGCCGCCGCAAAAAATAGAACTTTATGTATTCAGCATCGGCCGCCCGATAAAATGCAAAATTACCAATCCACACTCGATAGAATCATTCAAAGAGTTTTCACACTACTCCACAGCTATAACCAGCACTAGAAAATTTAATGGATTCGTGTATAACGACAATGTTTTATACGCAATCATCTATCACTTCGAGGGAAAACTTAAGACTGCCTTCGTAGAGGATGGAGGCTTCATTACCAATGAATGGGACTTCCAATACAACATGATCCCAAAGGAACAAATGAAGAACATTAGCGGGGTCATCGACTTTCTAAAACACTGCAAGTACAATGAACTATTCACAAATTTTAGCGTTATCTCGCCAACTGAAAATGAACGACATCAATAGCCATTAGCCCCCATTTACTTATTTTCAAGCATGACACAAACAATTTTATCAGCTATCGAGATGGACTAATTCAATGCTGCAATTTTTCGCAGACCAAATTGATCAGATGGATTTGGCGCTTGACCAGCTTGCAATGCATGATCGAAACTTCGACCGTTTCGCGCTCATGCTTATCGACAATGTTGTTGAACTCACACTCCACAAGTATGCACAAGACCGATTTTATGAAAATGACATGTGGAAACGTTTTTCTAACCCAAGTACTGACCCGAAGCTTGTAGCTGCCGCCCTCGGACAAAATTTTGATTCAAAAATAAAGCTCGCAAGAATAAAAAAACTCATACCACCGGCCACATGCGATAGCATCCAGTATTTACATACTTTCAGAAACACCGCATATCATCGCGGACTTCGTCACGATGGAATACTTCACTCACTTGCACTATTTTACTTTAAGAGTGCATGCACGGTCCTTTCCAGTTTCTCACCCTTGATATGGTCATCAGGTAGCGGTGACAAAATATCTCATCGCGCAGCCAAATATATTGGAAAAATTGACTTCTTTATGTCCCGCCCCACCTTCGACTCCGCATGGAAACGGTTAAGCGAGGTTGCTGAAACTATGAATGACACGATGATATCAGACCTTCATTTTGACATGAGAGAAACAATTGAGCGCACAGACAGCTCGCTTAACTTCTTAGAAGAAAACGAGTTCGGCTCTCCTAAGGGCCGTGCATCTATAATAATCGACTGCCAAGTTTGGCCCTTTATTAATAGTAAAGCGGGCAAAAAATATGCCGAAGACAACAACATAACAATTAACAACACTGGAAACTACATTGAGCAAATTGCCTCCAGCTACCCATGGCCAGTCAAATCAGACCCGCTTCCTAGCTGGATGAACCGGCTCGACTCCCTTGCCAGAGAAAAAGACTCAGACGCAGCACTAAAAAAATATTGTGATTTCATGAAGCAAACAGACGAAATCCGTACGCACATCAGCGAAGCTGAGTCCCAGTTAGACGCTCACATCCAAAACATGATAGATGCCCATCGTGATAAATAACCATTTTCAGAAACACGGTGAACTATAAATCTTCTCAACAGCAACTCACTTTCCATAATTCCTTAATTTTCGTGGTTAGCTTTGACTAAGCATATTTCGCTGCATTGCCATACGGGAGTTTGAGGGACACTCGCCGAACGTAAAGTTCCTCTTCCCCACTTTTCGTTGATCATATCCAGCATCGTCATAAGATTTGACGCATCTACCGGTTGGGGGCTGGCGAACAGGTCCCTAGTATACTCACCAGGCTGGCAAAGATTGATGAGCATCACCTCTGCTTTGCTGTATTTGACAGCGCAGCACCTGGCTGCGGATCCGGCGACCGAGGCTGTCCAAGTCACTGATGCCGGTGAGGTCGACGAAGGCTTCGTCGATGCTGTAGACCTCGACAGCCGGCACCATTGACTCGATCAGGGTCATGACTCGCTCGCTCATGTCGCCGTACAGCGCGTAGTTCGAGGAGAACGGGACGATGCCGTGTTGCTTGAGCTTGAGTTTGATCTGGAAATACGGCTCGCCCATTTTCACGCACGGCTTGGCGTCGTAGCTGCAGGAGATGACGCAGCCGTCATTATTCGACAGAACCACGATAGGCACTTTAGCCAGGTCTGGACGGAACACGCGTTCGCAGCTGGCGTAGAAGCTGTTGCAATCGATCAGACCGAATACCGGCAACGCCTTAGACATGGCTGCGCACGCTGCTGATGATCACACCCCAGATCGCCAGCTCGTCACCTTCAAGGAGGTACCGTGGCGGATACTGGGGGTTTTCCGACATCAGGATGACCTCCCTACCGCGTAGGCACAGGCGCTTGCAGACGGGTTCATTGTTCAACAGCGCAATGACTATATGGCCGTGGGCTGGCTCGATGGATCAGTCGACAATGGCCAAGTCTCCCTCATAGATTCCGGCGCCCTGCATGCTTTCACCGGTGAGCGACACCAGGTAGACGTGTGGCGCACGAATGTTCAGCACCTCATCCAACGATATCTGCGCTTCGATGTGATCCGCTGCCAGCGAAGGAAAGCCGGCCGGGACGCGGAAAAGACACAGTGGCACCTTCGAGCCGCCTTCACTGATGGGACCTAGAATTGAGTAACTCATGACGCACGACCTCCAATACTGTACAGATATACAGCTAACTTTCTGAAAGCCTTGCGGTCAATTTTTGTAGGAAGTATCAGATAGGCGGGCAGGCGATGTGCGGCCGCCTCTAGCAGTACAGCGGAATTCACGATCTTCTTACAGCGCTGAGATGCCCGAAAGATAAGATACGTAGCACGCAGCTGCCTAGCTGAGCCAATTGACCACGCGGCGGCCCTCTCGCTGTAATCGAAGCTCGAACATTTTTTGCCCTGCCTTCTTGACACGGCTCAGACCTGTCGATACGTTCGATTGTTGTATAGCAACAGCAATCTAAAGGACTATTAATTTATGCGGGATGCACTTAAGAAATATAATGTGGGATGCCTATGGCACTTTACCGACAAGAAAAATATTGAGTCGATTAAGAATCATGGACTACTTTCTTGGAAGGAGCTTGAACGTAGAGGTATCGCCCCGACTGTTCCAGGAGGCAATACATGGAGTCATGACGCTGACAAACATGTAGGCGTTGACAATTACATCCACCTCTCCTTCAACAAAGATAACCCTATGCTATATATAGCAACGAGAGACAAAAGAATTACTGATCCTGTATGGCTTCAGATAGACTTATCAGTCATCGGCGCGGATACAAGATATACAAATGATGTAGCAAACAAAGCCGACGTACCAATGCTTGATAATAAGACCGCTATTGCAACAATTGACTTTGAAGCCCTCTTCAAATACATGGACTTCGGCATTCAAGGCAATAAAGAAAGAAAGAATGCAGCTGCAAAAAGTGAAGTATTAGTTCCCATCATGATTGGTTTAGATAAAATAAAAGGTTTATGATATGGCTAGCCGCCCAATATTTTTAGCATTAGCGGAGGCTGATCACCTAGTAAGCGAGCGATCATTCGAATTCCATTGGAGTTCCGGATTCTCAGCTACTCAAAAGAAAAAAAATATTTTAGCTCTCCACGAAATTGCGAGACTTGAAGGTATATACCCTGTACTCGAAGTATCAACCAAGTCCGAAGAAAAAATAGGCCAACGATTAAGCGCATTTAACCTTAAGATAAAAACTGCTCAAGGAGAAATGACAATAGAGTCGGCTTTTCAAGGAAGTAAAGTTTTTTCGGGTGGTGGCCCTTACACAGACCTCTACGGAGTTGATAGCAGGTCCGCAAAGAAAGATGAACGACTGAAAACTTCAGGGCATTTAATCGGTTTCGACTTTATGGGGCAGCGATGGCCATTAGAGCCTAAAACGGCATTTTACGATTGGCTGTACCTGACTGCACTTAGTCCGCACAAAGAGTTTTTACGAATATTATATAGATACGAAGGTTTTTCAGATATTGAATTCAATCCAGAACGGTCTATAAATTGCCAAGCACGAACATGCGCTCTGCTCGTTTCACTACTAAAACTGGATGCCTTAGACGACGCGCTGACTTCTCAGCAACACTTCATTTCTGTGATCGAACGAGACTCCTACAAGCAACCGCACTCCAACCGTCCTGTACAGCGACCACTGATCGACGACTGATTAAAAATCCAGGTGCAAAGAACAACAGTGCCATAGAAATGTAGTGATTTGTATAGGCCTGCAAGATCGTACACAGGCCTAATTTACTTAGTTTAATTTAGAACAATCCTCCAAGATCCTTAGAATCCCAATTCATGATCACAAGCTCACCACTGATCTCGGCCTTTCCTTGTCGCTGGTTGGTGTTGCTGTAGCGAATGTCCAGGGTTTCAAAATGGAAGCCTTCGAACACGCGGCGGATGTCCGGGTGGTCGTTGATGCTGACCATCACCTTGCCCTTGCAGCGGCGCATGAAGTCAGCCATCCGCTCGTAATTCTCGAACGGGAAATCCACGCCATATCCAGCGGTCTGCCAGTACGGCGGGTCCATGTAGTGGAACGTGTGAGCGCGGTCGTAGCGCTCAGCACAATCAAGCCAGGGGAGGTTTTCGACGTAGGTACCGGACAGTCGCTGCCATGCGGCCGAGAGGTTCTCCTCGATCCGCAGCAGGTTGATGGCCGGGCCAGTGGTCGCGGTGCCGAACGTCTGCCCGGTGACCTTGCCGGCAAAGGCATGGTGCTGCAGGTAGAAGAACCGGGCGGCGCGCTGGATGTCGGCGAGGGTTTCAGGACGGGTCATTTTCTGCCACTCGAATACCTGGCGAGAGCTGAGCGCCCATTTGAACTGGCGCACGAATTCTTCCAGGTGGTTCTGCACAACCAGGTCGCCGTTGATGTCGTTCAGGACTTCAACCGGGGCGGCCTGGGGTCGCATGAAGTAAAGCGCGGCACCGCCGGCAAAGACTTCGACATAACATTCGTGAGGCGGAAAAAGCGGAATGAGGCGGTCGGCTAGGCGGCGCTTGCCGCCCATCCAAGGGATGATGGGTGAACTCATTGAAAGCAAGATCTTTACTGTATGGATAAACAGGCGCTAGGCTCGCCGCGCTTTGTGCACGGAGCAGGAGCCTTGGCTGGACTTGCAGGGACATCTGCAGGAACAGTGGTGGCATGGATGTTGGGGCATCCATTGCCAGCCGCTCTTTTTCTAAAAACTAGCGTCCAGCATCTTTCTTGATAATTCTGAAAGGTGGCCTAGCATCAGATGGCCATCAACCAAGAGCAGAAAGAATGTCAAACGGAATATTTGAAGTGGATTTCAGCTCAAACCGTCCCGATCACGGTAGCGGCCTTGTTGTAGTCAAGGATGGCTCCGTCAATGGGGGCGATGCCAACTACCTTTATCAAGGTACCGTGCCTACCACATCGGGGCAGTTCACAAGCCAGTTCCGGGTTTCGATGTGGAGACCTGGGAATACGAGCGTCTCGGGGCTGGACAACTACGACCTAGACGCCACTGGAGAAATCAACTACGAGAGAGGGTCTATTTCGCTGACTGGCTCCGTCGTCGGAGCCCCGCATATCCAAATCACACTATCTGGCCGAAAAATCACCCCGGCCGTGTAGTAGCGCACCAGTGGATAGCTGGCCTTTCGCAGCTATCCATCCCTGTCTCGCTACCGGAAGACCTCCCTGACATAGACCTGGCAGGCGGCCAGGGCTATCAGCCGCCGGTCGCCGGCATCGGTGATGCCGATAATTCGTTGAGCATGCGCTGGGTCAAGTTGGGCGCGTGTGGGTCCATGAACCACGCCGCCGGCGCTAGTGGTGGCTTGCACGGCACAGCCGTTGGCGGTATCGGCGGCATCGAGTAGAACTGACAGCCGGACGTCAGCAGTAGTGAGGCGATCACGCAGGCGATCTTGATCACGTTGGGCATTGGTTAGCGAAAGAAATGGGACAGATTCATTAAATTTTCTATCAAGAAGGCAATAAGAGTAAGAGCCGAGCAATTTGTAGTCACTGCACAGGCCTAGCCCAAACCAGATTCGCCCGCAGAAATGTACTCTCGACGGCGGCGTCGGTGAGACTTTTCAGATCTGCGCAGGGGGGAACAATTCACGTCGAGACACACCTTGCGACGGCCTGCTGATTCAAGCGCTCGGTCAACGGTGTAAGATGCCCGAAAACGTCCACCATCGAGGCTGCCATGTCCGGCATATCCCTGAATCTGCCCGAAGACCTATCGAACTCCCTCGCCGATCTGGCCAAGACCAACGGCCAAAGTGCGAGCTACCTGGCGATGGACGTTCTTCGCGACTACATCGAACACGAAAAAGCTCTGACCACACAGATCGAACTTGCCATAAAGGAAGCTGACCAAGGCAAATTTGCTACCGATGAGCAAGTCGCAGCGATGCGCGCTCGGCGCTGGAGTCAGAATGCAGGTTGAGTGGCTGGAAAAAGCACTCAAAAACCTGGAGGACGAAGCCAACTATATTGCACTTGAAAACCCCAAGGCTGCTGACGACTTCTCCGAAGCGATCTTCGCCAGCGTAGAAAAATTGGCTCAGTTTCCCGCGATGGGTCGAGAAGGACGAGTCAAACAGACGCGGGAATGGGCAGTCCCAAACTGGTCTTACCTGATTCCGTATCGCGTACACGGTGATCGCCTCCAAATCCTCGGCGTATTTCACACTCGACAACGCCCCCGCACCAACTGGTGAAGTCGGCGCAATATTGCACTCCCAACACCTCCTGCCCTTCCCTGATAAACTGTGCCATCCGCCTCGCTTATACCGCTACCGAGACAAAGCTAATCAGCAGACAACAAAAAGCCGCCTTATCGGCGGCTAATTATTTTGCGAATAATATTTGGCGACTAAGCCTTCAGTTCTTCTGGTGTATGCGTCTTGAGCCAATCGGCCAAGGCGGCGTTCATCCGTGTTTGCCAGCCCGGGCCAGAAGCTCTGAATCTCTCCAGCACGTCAGCATCGAAACGAACATTGACGTGCTCTTTAGTGGCTACCGACTTGGGTCGACCACGCTTTGGCTTGAGCATTTCCTTTGCCTGAGCTTTGCCAAACAATCCCCCAAGCACCTCGCTGGCTGGTTTGGCTTTGGCAAAGTCTTCGGTCGACCATTCGGGGTTTGCCGTATCGACCCTCTCAGGACTGGGTTTCTTGGTCATAATTTTTGACCTCCCGTTTGTTGGCTTTACGAAAGCTGATGACGTGGACCGCGTCACCCCGTGGGGTAAACACTACGACATGCAGCCGATCCCCTATGTACCCCATCGCCCGATAACGACACTCGCCGTAGTCGAATCGATCATCTTCCAGGATCAATGCTGTAGACCATTCAAAGTCCCGCACGAGGGCAAACGGAAGTCCACGTTCTTCGACGTTGCGAGTGTCTTTGGCTGGGTCATAAGTAATCTGCATGCAATTATCGTAGCCACATTAAATCATCAACACAAGGTGTGAGTTGAAACACTGACCGAGCATCCGCTCTGCCAGGTTGTCATCAAAGATTGAGTGGCTAGGCTTGAGAGCCCGCCAAGTACCCGACAAGCATCCCTGATAAACTGCGTCCATTCGCCCCGATGAATCAGATTCCCAATGCCCTTACAAACTGCACCACTCTCCCACCGCTTCTCCGTCGCCCCGATGATGGACTGGACCGACGCCCACTGTCGCTTCTTCCTACGCATCCTCTCCAAACACGCCCTGCTCTACACCGAAATGGTCACCACCGGCGCGCTACTCAACGGTGACCACGAACGTTTCCTACGCCACCACCCATCCGAACACCCGCTAGCCCTGCAACTGGGCGGCAGCGTCCCAGCCGACCTGGCCGCCTGCGCCCGTATGGCCCAGGACCACGGCTACGATGAGGTGAACCTCAACGTCGGCTGCCCCAGCGATCGGGTGCAGAACAATATGATCGGCGCCTGCCTGATGGGGCATCCGGATTTGGTGGCTGACTGTGTGAAGGCCATGCGCGATGCGGTGTCGATTCCGGTGACGGTCAAGCATCGCATCGGGATCAATGGGCGGGACAGTTACGAGCAGTTGTGTGAGTTTGTCGGGACGGTGCGGGAGGCCGGTTGCACGAGTTTTACCGTGCATGCGCGGATTGCGATTCTGGAGGGGTTGTCGCCGAAGGAGAATCGCGACATCCCGCCGCTGCGTTATGACGTGGCTGCGCGGTTGAAGGCGGATTTTCCGGAGTTGGAGATTGTGCTCAACGGCGGGATCAAGACGCTGGAGGCGTGCCACGAGCATTTGCAGACCTTCGACGGTGTGATGCTGGGGCGCGAGGCCTATCACAACCCGTATCTGCTGGCTGAAGTCGATCAGCAGCTGTTCGGCAGCACCGCGCCGATCATCACCCGGGCCGAGGCGCTGGCGCAGTTGCGACCTTATATCGCCGATCACCTGGCCGCTGGCGGGGCGATGCATCACATCACTCGTCACGTGTTGGGCCTGGGCACCGGGTTCCCGGGGGCGCGGCGGTTTCGGCAGTTGTTGTCGGTGGATATTCACAAAACCAAGGATCCATTGGCGCTGCTGGATCAGGCGGGGCAACTGCTGGAAGGGCGTTAACCGTCACTTGCTTTGAACCTGCGCGCTGTTTTGGCATCGTATCTACCGATACCGCCCCGGCCTTTCAAACAGCCGTTTTCAGGTTGTTGCCGCTGGGGCCCGTCGATACCCCTTCACGCCCTTGAGTGGCTGCCGGCCCTCGGGTAATGTCAACGGACCCATAGGACAGAGCACGCTCATGACTTCCAAGCTGGAACAACTCAAACAATTCACCACCGTCGTGGCCGATACCGGCGACTTCGAGGCCATCGCCCGCGTCAAACCCGTGGACGCGACCACCAACCCTTCCCTGCTGCTCAAGGCCTCGGCCATTCAAGGTTATGCCGAACAGCTGAACGCCTGTGTGGCGGACTGCAAGGGCGATGTGGGCCTGGCCAGCGACCGTTTTGCCGTGGCGGTCGGGCAAGAAATTCTGAAAGTGATCCCTGGGCGTATTTCCACTGAAGTGGACGCGCGCCTGTCGTTCGACACCGAGGCCATGTTGAAGCGTGCGCATCGCCTGATCGATCTGTACGACAAGGCCGGCATTGGCCGCGAGCGCGTGCTGATCAAGATCGCTTCCACCTGGGAAGGCATTCGTGCCGCCGAGCAGCTGGAGCGTGAAGGCATCCAGTGCAACCTGACCTTGCTGTTCTCCTTCGCCCAGGCCGCCGCCTGCGCCGATGCCGGGGTGTTCCTGATTTCGCCGTTCGTGGGCCGTATCTACGACTGGTACAAGAAAGCCAATGGCAACGACTATACCGGCGCTGATGATCCGGGCGTGCAGTCGGTGACGCGCATCTACAACTACTACAAGGCCAATGACTACAAGACCGTGGTCATGGGCGCGAGCTTCCGCAACCTCAACCAGATCGAGCAACTGGCCGGCTGCGACCGCCTGACCGTCAGCCCGGACCTGCTGGAAAAACTGGCAGCCGACGAAGGCAAGCTGGAGCGCAAGCTGGCGCCAGGGCAAGCCGGGGAAACGCGCTTGATCCTCAATGAAACGCAGTTCCGCTGGTTGTCCAACGAGGACGCCATGGCGACCGAGAAACTGGCAGAAGGTATTCGTCAGTTTGCCCGGGACCAGGAGAAGCTGGAGGCGTTGCTGCAAGCCAAGCTTTGAGCTGATTCACAAGGCATGCAAAAAGGGCGAACCTTGGTGGGTTCGCCCTTTTTTATTGGGATTTGGCTTCGCGCTGAGGGATCAGGTGGCTGAACCGGCGCTTTCGCGAGCAAGCCCGCTCCCACAGGGGGATTTGGGTAGGATTCAGTTTTTTTGACCGGCGCAAGACCTGTGGGAGCGGGCTTGCTCGCGAAGGCGTCCGTCAGGCCAATACATGCCCCGAGGTCAAGGCCCCTCTAGCGCATTCACCAGGTCATGGAAGGCTTCACGATTGGAGTCGTTGAGCCCCATCAGGATCTTGTGGGCTTCGAGCACCTTGATCCGCACTTCTTCTTCGGACTGGTCCTGGTCAGGCAGGTCGTCCAGGCATTCCGGGCACGGCACAGGGTCGCCCACGATGTTGAACACCTGGTCGAAGCCCATCGATTGCAGCAGACGGGTAATGTCGTTGTGGGTGGTGACGACTGTCGGCAGCAGGCCGACCTTCTGCCGCGACAGGATCGACAGTTTGGCCAGCAGGCCCAATGTGGTGCTGTCGATGCTGCGGGTTTCGGTCAGGTCGATCACGATGGCGCTGAAGTTCAGCGAGGTGAAGATCCGCTCAATAGTCGCATCCAGCGCCGAACACAGGGTCAGGCGCACTTCACCGACAAACTTCAGGACAAAGGTGCCGTCCTGCTCGGCGAACTGGATTCTACCGGTACTCATCAAAGGTTCCTGCTCAACACTAACAGGGCGATATCATCCGGCATCTCCCCGAGCGTGGCTAATCCAAACACTTGACGCAAGCCTTCCAGGCTGCCGCCCGCTGCACTCACCCGTTCAGGCAAGGCCGCTTCTTTCTCTTTGAGTGTAGGTTCTGTCAAAAGGTCCAAAATGCCATCAGACATCAGCGTCAGGCTGAATGTCGGCGGCAATTCCAGTACGTGGTCTTCGTAGGTGGCCTCGTTGAACAGGCCCACCGGTAAACCACGCCCTTCCAGGTAACGAACGCTGTCTGGTGTATACAACACAGGCAAAGGCAGGTGACCGCCGATGCTATAGGTCAACAAACCAGTCTCCTCGTCGATGACTCCACCGACCATTGTGACGTGTTTGCCCAGCTTACAACTGATCAGGCCTCGGTTGATATGCCCAAGGACTTCCGAGGGCTTGAACTCTGGCAGCGTGCCGTTGCGCTTGGATTCGAACAACAGGCGTGTGGTCATGAATTTCAACAGCACCGTCACGAATGCCGAAGAAGCACCATGGCCGGAAACGTCCGCCAGGTAGAACGCCACACGTCGTTCATCGACCCGGAAATAGTCCACGAAATCGCCCGACAGGTACAGCGACGGGATGATCTGGTGGGCAAAACGGAAATCGTCGACGGTCCAGGGGCTGACCGGCAGCATGTTCATCTGCACCTGGCGCCCGGCGTTCTGGTCTTCCTGCAACAGGTTCAGGCTGGCTTCCAGTTCGCGGTTGGCGGTTTCCAGCTTTTCGCGGTAACGCTGGTTCTCCAACAACAGCCGCGAACGGTCCAAGGCCCGGCGCACCGAGTGCTCGAGCACCGCGAGGTCTTCAAGGGGCTTGATCAGGTAATCCGCCGCGCCCAGGCGCAATGCCTCGACCGCGTCGTTCATCACGCCCGCGCCCGAAACCACGATCACCGGGGTCTGCGAGGAAATCTCGGTGACCTGGCGAATGAGTTCGAGTCCGCCCATCTGCGGCATGCGCAGGTCGCAGATGACCAGGTCGGGCTTGTCTTGCTCGAATACCTGAAGACCCTGTTGGCCATTGCTGGCCTGCAGGACGCTGAAACCACTGTCTTCCAAGTAGGCTGCGAGACTGGCTCGCACCACTTCGTCATCATCGATTATCAGCAGCGTGGCACTGGTTTTTGGCATGTGGGCAAACGGCGCCAGAATTAGGTTGGCGTAGCGGGCTGGGCGGTCTGGCCTGGCACGCACTACTGGATTCGCTTTCTAGCCTCTCTGTCGTACCGGCTTCAGGCCTTTGCCCTACACACAACTACATCAGAGGTGCCCTTCTAAGGCGCAGACGGTACTCCCATCCGCGGGGCGTTTCAAGCTCATGCAGATAGCCGCTTGCCGTCTTTATTTGTCAAAGCACAGAGAGTTATAAGAACCGAGCGAAGCGTAACTCAATGGAAGGATCAAACCTGCTCAAAGCCGACGCCAAAGCACAAAAGGCGGCCTTTTGGGCCGCCTTCGTGGTTTTACAGGTCGAAATTAAAAATCGTCTTCGACCTGGCCATCCTTGACCTTGAATTCGCGGTTTTGCAGGTAGGCGTTGCGGATGAAGACATACTTGTCGCCGCTCACCATCTTCTCGGCCGACAGCAGGCTGGCGCGGGTGTCGACGACGTTCAGGCCTCGAATAGAGTTACGCACCGAGACGTTATCGATATAACGATACGGGGCCGTGTAGTCATCGACCAGTTTGGCCGGCGCGTCACGCAGGGTGCTTGGCCCCAACAGCGGCAACATCAGATACGGCCCACTGCCCAGGCCCCAGTAGCCCAGGGTCTGGCCAAAATCTTCATCGCTGCGCTGCAGGCCCATCTGGGTGCCCACATCGAAGAAGCCCAGCAGGCCGAAGGTGGTGTTGAAGACCAACCGGGCGGTGTCGACCCCGGCAGCGGCCGGCTTGGCCTGCAGCACGTTATTGGCCAGGTTGCCGACGTCACCGATGTTGCGGAACATGTTGTGGATGCCGTCTTCGAGGAACTGCGGCGTCACGTATTGATAACCCTGGGCCAGTGGCTTGAGCGCATAGGTATCAACAGTGTCGTTGAAGGTGAAGATTGGACGGTTGATGCTTTCCCAAGGATCTTCTTCCGTGGCGGCCTGAGTGGCGAACGGTACCAGCAGGGCGCAGGTGGAAAGACACAGCTGAGCTAGACGATGGCTCCAGCGCATAGAGGAAAACTCCTTGGATTGTTCAAGCAAGGGCGCCGAGCCCAGGCGGTAAGCTGGCTAGTATAAGACGGAACGCGTGGATAGGCAGCACCGAAAAAACAAGCGGGCGTAGGACGTTTCCGCGACCACTGCCCTTCATTTCACTGTCACCGGACTGTCATCGTGGCCCTTTAGGCTGCTGGTTATTTCAAGGACGTTCCCATGCCCCGCCCCGAAACCCTGCCCCTCCCCGCCGCCAGCCTGACCGCCGTCCTGTTTGGCCTGAGCGGATGCCTGGTGGATTTCGGCGCACGCATCCGTCAGCCAGGGGCAGCGCCGGATGAGCATGCACAGCCGACACCGGGCGCCCTTGAGAGCTTGCACCACTTGCAGCGCCAGGAAATCCCCTGCGCCTGGCTCGACGAACTGCCACCTGCCGTCAGCCATGCCCTGGCGGCTTCATTGCCGACATGGATCAAACCGCCGCAACTTCCAGCAACAAATAATCCTTGGCCGGCGCCGCATGCCTGTTGGCAGGCGCTGATGGCGCTCAATGTCCAGCAACTGGACGGTTGCGTGTTGGTCAGTGGCGAACCCCGGTTGTTGCAGTCGGGGCTCAACGCCGGTTTGTGGACCATCGGCCTGGCGTCCTGCGGCTCGCTGTGTGGCCTGGCGCCTGGCGAATGGCAGGCGCTGAGCCAACAGGAGCGGGAAACCAAGCGCGCCAAGGCCACCGTGCAATTGTTCGGCCTGGGGGTGCATTCGGTGATCGATCACCTGGGCGAACTCGACACTTGCCTGGCGGACATCAGCCTGCGCCGACTCAAAGGCGAGAAGCCATGACCGGGATCATGCAGGGAGCGTGAGTGTGGATTACTCTTAAGGCAAGCCACGGACTTTTGACCCAGCGTCGCGGTCCATGGCTGTGCCTATCAATAAAGGGAGTACGCCAATGCCTGCCCGCGAACTGCAAGAACAGCTCAACAAACTGCGCGAGCAATTGGAACAGAATCCACCACTTTCCGAAGTCGAGCGCGATGACCTGCACGCGCTGATGCAAAAGATCGAACTTGAGCTTGAGCTGGAAACCAAAGCGCCGGACAACAACCTCGCCGACAATGTGAACCTGGCGGTCGAACGCTTCGAGGTGGAACACCCCACCCTTGCCGGGACCTTGCGCAACATCGTGCAAGCCTTGGGCAATATGGGGATCTGAACCCTTTAAATGCAAAAAGCCCTGCTATCGCTAGCGGGGCTTTTTAATGTTGGCAATCTGAAATGCAATCCACTGTGGGAGCGGGCTTGCTCGCGAAGGCGGTGTGTCAGCCAAATGGATGTCGACTGATACACCGCCTTCGCGAGCAAGCCCGCTCCCACATTAGATACTCATTGGCGGACCAGGCGATGGTTCGGCAGTTGGACGTCTTCAGTGCTGCGATACGGGTTGATATCCAGCCCGCCACGCCGCACATACCGCGCGTACACCGTCAGTTTCTCCGGCTTGAGCAAGCGCTGCAGGTCGAGAAAGATCCGCTCCACGCACTGCTCATGGAAATCCGAATGCTGGCGAAAGCTGACGATGTAGGCCAGCAGGCTGGCGGGGTCCAGGGCCGCGCCGCGATATTCCACCGCCACGCTGCCCCAGTCTGGCTGGCTGGTCACCGGGCAGTTGGACTTGAGCAAGTGGCTGTGCAGGCTTTGCTCGACGATGCGCGAAGCATCGCAACGCAGCAGTTCCGGGCGCGGGTGCGCGTAGGAGTCGACGCTGATGTCCAAATCGTCGATGCACGTACCGGGCAGCGCCACGATGCCTTCACGTTCCACGTCCTTGAGGCTGCGGATCCGCACGCCCACTGCTTTGCCGGCAGCCGCCGACAGGTCCTGGCGCAGGGTCGCTTCCAGGCTCGCGGTATCGGCGAACGGGGTCTGGTTCAAGGAGTTGAGGTACAGCTTGAAGGATTTGGACTCGATGATATTCGGCGAATCCGCCGGGATCGCGAATTCACCGATGGCCACCACAGGCTTGCCGGACGGCAGCAGCCACGACAGCTCGAAGCAGTTCCAGAAATCCACGCCTTTGTACGGCAGGGTCTCGGCCGTCAGGCCCAGTTCCGCCCATTTCGCCGTGCGCGGGATGGGGAACAGCAGTGACGGCGTGTACGTGGCGATGTATTCGCTGGATTTGCCCAGCGGCGAATGTTCGGCTGCGGGATGCATGACGGAAACCTGACTGAAGAATCAGCCGATTCTATCAGCCTTTGCCGCAGCCTTTGAGTGCTTACTGACTGACTGTCAGGTTGCCCTTCATCCCGGCCTGGTAATGACCGGGGACATTGCAGGCAAATTCCAGCCGGGTAGCCTTGCCAAAAGCCCAGGTCAGCTCGGCGGACTTGCCCGGCTCAACCAGCACGCTGTTAGCGTCGTCGTGACGCATCATGCCGTCTTTACCACCGTGTCCCATTGAGGCCGGATTCATCGAGGCATGGTCCATTCCCGGCTTCATTCCGGTCGGCGTCAACATGCCGCTCTGTTGCATCTTGAGCATTTCCTGCTGGTGCTGGGCATGCATCGCGGCGTTACCGAGGTTGAATTCGTGCAACAACTGGCCTTTATTGATCAGTACGAACCGCACCGTCTCGCCCGCCTTGATATCCAGCGTACCGGGATTGAACGACATGTCGCCCATCACCACCTCGATGGTGCGACTGGCCTTGGCCGCCGGTGCGGGCTGGCCGAAATCAAAGTGCGCACCGGGCGACGCCCACAACGAGCTACTCAAAACCCACGCAGAGGCGGCCAGGATCAGACGGTTTACCATCAACATGTTCATACTCCGACAAGGTAAGGTTCAACTTGCCCAAGACTCTAGATCGGTGCGGCTGCCAATTGACTGACAGTTGCATTACAACTCTGTCAGGTTGTGCCACGGCCCCGGCCGCCGCGGTATAACGCCCACGTTCAAACCATGCCCTGAGCTGCCCATGAAACTGCTGATCGTCGAAGACCAAACCAAAACCGGCCAATACCTGCGCCAAGGCCTGAGTGAAGCCGGGTTCAATGCCGACCTGGTGGCCGATGGCATCACCGGCCAGCAACTGGCCTTGAGCGGTGAATACGCCTTGCTGATCCTCGACGTGATGTTGCCCGGCCGCGATGGCTGGCAGATCCTGCAAGCCGTTCGCGGGGCCGGATTGGATACGCCGGTACTGTTTCTCACCGCGCGGGATGCGGTACAGGATCGGGTACACGGCCTGGAACTGGGCGCCGATGATTACCTGGTTAAGCCCTTTGCCTTTTCCGAGTTGCTGGCGCGGGTACGCAGCCTGCTGCGGCGAGGCAGTTCGACGCAACAGGAAACCAGCCTGCAGCTGGCCGACTTGCGCCTGGACCTGATCCGTCGCCGCGTCGAACGCAGCGGGCGGCGCATCGACCTCACCGCCAAGGAATTCGCCTTGCTGGAAATGCTCCTGCGCCGCCAGGGCGAAGTGCTGCCCAAATCACTGATCGCGTCCCAGGTCTGGGACATGAATTTCGACAGCGACACCAACGTCATCGAAGTCGCGATACGACGCCTGCGAATCAAGATTGACGACGACTTCCCCAGCAAACTGATCCACACCGTGCGGGGCATGGGCTATGTGCTTGAAGAGCGCGCCCTGTGAGGGGGCGGTGGTCGCTGAGCAGTCGCCTGGCGCTGCTGTTCGCCGCCTGCACCGCGGTGGTGTCATTGTTCGCCGGGGTCTTGTTCAGCCGTGGCAGCGAGGCGCACTTCATCGAGCTGGACCAGCAACTGCTCGAAGGCAAGCTGATCGGCCTGCGCCGGGCCCTGCAAGACCTCGACGCAGAGCAGACCCAGGCGCGCCTGGAAGATGAACTGAGCCGCCAGGCCGACCTGGCGCTGCGCATCAAAGGCAGCGATGGTGTGTGCTGGTACGACAGCTCGATCCGGATTCCGGCTCAATTGCCGGAGCGTCCCGGCCTGTCGACCCTCAGCGATGCCGACACCGATTACCGCGTATTGAATGCCCCGCTGTATCCCGACCGAGCTAATTCGCCGCAACTGACCCTGCTGCTGGACATCACCCACCACCAGCACTTCCTGCAACGCATGCAGCGCCTGATCTGGCTGACCGTCGGCCTCTCGGCCCTGGCCACCGCCCTGCTGGGTGCCTGGGCCGCCCGGCGGGCCTTGCGCCCCTTGCGGCGCATGGGCGCCATCGCCAGCAACGTCTCGGCCCGCTCACTCAACGCCCGACTGCCCGAAGAGCAAATGCCCGCCGAACTGGCGGAATTGGCCCACAGCATCAACGCCATGCTCGGACGCCTCGACGATGCGTTTCAGCGGCTCTCAGCGTTCTCTGCCGACATCGCCCATGAATTGCGCACGCCGCTGTCGAACCTGCTGACCCACACCCAGGTCACCCTCACCCGCGAACGGCCCCTGGAGGATTACCGCGAGGCGTTGCACAGCAACCTCGAAGAACTGCAATGGATGGCGCAACTGGTCAACGACATGCTGTACCTGGCCAAGGCCGACCACGGCCTGCTGGCGCTCAATCGCGAACCGCTGCAATTGGCCGAAGAGGTGGACGTGCTGCTGGACTTCTTCGCGCCCCTGGCCGAAGACGCCAACGTACGCTTGAGCCGCGAGGGCGAGAGCCGCATCGAGGGTGACCGCAACATGCTGCGTCGGGCGCTCTCCAACTTGCTGGACAATGCGCTGCGCTTCACCCCCGCTGGCGGCGAAGTGCGGGTGCGCATTGTCGATGAGGCTCAAGGAGTGAACATCAGCGTGGAAAACAGTGGCGAGGGGATTGCAGCGCACTTGCTGCCGCGCCTGTTCGACCGCTTCTACCGCGCCGACCCGGCTCGCCAGGAGGGCAGCAGCGAACACGCGGGACTCGGACTGGCCATCACCCGCTCGATCATCCGCGCCCATGGCGGGCAGATTCGCTGTGAATCGGCCGATGGTTGGACGCGGTTCCTGATCGAATTGCCGAAGAGGGATTAAGTCCGACGCCCCCCCCTGTGGCGAAGGAACATATCTGTGGGAGCAAGGCTTGCCCGCGATGCAGACGCCTTGTTTCCCCCGCAGACCGCGTCGCCTGCATCGCGGGCAAGCCTTGCTCCCACAGCGGAGTCTTCAGCAAGCCCTTCTGCCACAGAGGTCTGTGTCGTATCAGGAATACCGCAACGCCTGCGCCGGTTCGATCTTCGCCGCACGCCATGCCGGGTACACGGTGGCGAGGAAGCTCAGGATGAACCCGGCCGAGCAGATCAGCACCACGTCGCCACGCTGCAGCTCCGACGGCAGGTTGCTGACGAAGTACACGTCGGAACTGAAGATGTGCTGGCCGCTGACCCGTTCCAGCCAGCCCACCAGCGCACTGACGTTCAGCGCCGCGATCACCCCCAGCACGCCGCCAATCAGCGTGCCGACAACGCCGATCACCGTGCCCTGGACCATGAAGATCGCCATGATCTGCCGCGGCGTGGCGCCGATGGTGCGCAGGATCGCGATGTCCGCGCCTTTGTCGTTCACTACCATGATCAGGGTGGCGATGATGTTGAACGCCGCCACCGCGACGATCATCAGCAACAGCAAGCCGATCATGGTTTTTTCCATTTTCATGGCACTGAACAGGCTGCCCTGGGTGTGGGTCCAGTCGTCGGCCTTGTAGGCCGCGCCCAGGCCGGTGGCGATGTCACCGGAGACCTTGGGCGCCGCGTACAGATCCTTCACCGCCAGGCGCACGCTTTGTACCTGGTTCGGCTGCCAATGCTGCATCTGTGCGGCATCGGCCAGGTGGATCAGCGCCATGGAGCCGTCCAGCTCGGCGCCCACCTTGAACACACCCACCACATTCAGCCGCTGCATCCGTGGGGTGATGCCACCGGGGGCCGTGCTGACTTCCGGCACGATCAGGGTGATTTTGTCGCCGACGTTCAAGCGAAAGCGTCGGGCGGTGATTTCGCCAATCACCACGCCAAACTCGCCCGGTTTCAAGGCATCGAGACGCCCCTGGACGATATGCTGGGCGACGATGGACACCTTGCCTTCCTGGGCCGGATCGACGCCGCTGATCTGGATCGGCTGCATCGAGCCCTTATGGCTCAGCATCCCCTCCATCTCGGTAAACGGCACGGCAGCGATGACTTCAGGATTTTTCAGCGCCGCGGCGGCCACCGGCTGCCAGTCGTCGATCGGATTGACGCCGACGAGGGTAGCGTGGGGCACCATGCCGAGGATGCGCGAACTCATTTCGCGCTGGAAGCCGTTCATCACCGACAACACCACGATCATCGCCAGCACACCCAGGGCGAGGCCGATCATCGAGGTCATGGAGATGAACGAAACAAAGCGATTGCGGCGCTTGGCGCGGGTATAGCGCGTGCCGATAAAAATCGATAACGGTCTGAACATTCGCGGGGCACCGTATGAAAATAAAAGACCCGGCACGTGTTTCAAGTACCGGGTTTCGGTCGGTCAGATGGGCGTCAGGCAACCTTCCTGCAAGTGCAGGACGCGGTCCATCTGCCGGGCCAGGTTCATGTCGTGAGTCACCACCAGGAACGCGGTGCGCATCGACGTGCTGAGCTCCAGCATCAAATCCTGGATGCCTTGGGCGGTGTGGGAGTCGAGGTTGCCGGTCGGCTCGTCGAGCATCACCAGACCAGGCTTGTTGACCAGGGCCCGGGCAATCGCCACGCGCTGGCGCTCACCACCGGACAGCTCGGCCGGCTTGTGCTCCAGGCGATGCCCCAGCCCTACCCGCTCCAGCAACGCCGTGGCGCGCTGACGGGCCTCGGGAATCGCCGTGCGACCGATCAACAGCGGCATGCAGACGTTTTCCAGCGCGGTGAACTCGGGCAGCAAATGGTGGAACTGGTAGACGAAGCCCAGGGAACGGTTGCGCAGCAGGCCACGGGCCTTCTCGTTCAGCGCCGAAAGTTCTTCGCCGGCCAGCCAGACACTGCCGGCGGTTGGCGTATCCAGGCCGCCCAGCAGGTTGAGCAAGGTACTTTTGCCCGACCCGGAGGTGCCGACAATCGCCACGCGCTCGCCAGGATGCAACTCCAGTTGCAGGCCCGACAACACCACCACCGACTCCGGGCCTTCCTCGTAGGATTTGCCCAGGTTGCGGCAGCTCAAGATTGCTTTTTCACTCATGCCCGACTCACTCATAACGTAACGCCTCCGCAGGCTGGGTGCGCGCGGCACGCCAGGCAGGATACAGGGTGGCGAGGAAACTCAGGACCAACGCGGCGCCGCAGACCATCAACACGTCATCGGCCTGCAATTGCGATGGCAGGTAGTCGATGAAGTACACGTCGGCGTTGAGAAACTTGTGCCCTATCAGGCCTTCCAGTCCGGCAATCGCGGCGCTGACATTCAGCGCGGCGAACATCCCCACCAGGGCGCCGACGAACGTACCGATCACACCGATGACCGTGCCCTGGACCATGAAGATCCGCATGATCTGCCCCGGCGTGGCGCCGAGGGTGCGCAGGATGGCGATGTCGCCCTTCTTGTCGTTCACCACCATCACCAGCGTGGAGATGATGTTGAACGCCGCCACGGCAACGATCAGCAACAGCAGCAGGCCGATCATGGCTTTTTCCATGCGGATCGCCTGGTACAGGTTGCCGTGGGTGCGGGTCCAGTCCCGGGCGTAGTAGCGGTCTTCGCCGAGCTGCTGGGCGATGGTCCACGCAACGCGCGGTGCCTGGAACAGGTCGTCGAACTTCAACCGCAGGCCCTGGACCTGATCCGGCTTCCAGCGATGCAGGCGCGCCAGGTCCTGAAGGTTGGTGACGCCCAGGTAACCGTCCAGCTCGCCGGCGCCGACATGGAAAATGCCGACCACGGTAAAGCGTTTCATGCGCGGGAACATGCCGCCCGGGGTCACGGTGACCTCCGGGGCGACGAAGGTCAGCTTGTCGCCGATGGCAACGCCGAGCTTGGCCGCGGCCTTGTCGCCGATGACGATGCCGAAACTGCCTGGCGCCAGGTCGTCGAGTTTTCCCTGCTGCATGAAGTTGTCGATGATCGACACCTGCCGCTCGAGCCCGGGGTCGATGCCATTGAGCAAGACCTTTGACACCTTGCCGTCGTTGGTCAGCAGCCCCTGCATCTGGGTGAACGGCGCAACGGCCAGCACCTGCGGGTTCTGCTTGACCTTGGCGGCCAGGCTCGGCCAATCGCTGATGGCTTCGCCGGATTCGAGGGTCGCGTGGGGCACCATGCCCAGCACGCGGGTGCGCATCTCATGGTCGAAGCCGTTCATCACCGAGAGCACGACGATCATCACGACCACGCCAAGGGCCAGCCCGATGATGGACGTCAGGGAAATGAACGATACGAAATGATTGCGACGCTTTGCACGGGTATAACGCGTGCCGATAAATACGAAGAGAGGTCTGAACATGTCGGGGCTTGTTCGGAGGGAAAAGGAACGTCCTTGTGGCGGGGGTCACAAACCAGCTTTACACTCAGACCACCGCCGCTACCATGGGTTCGCCATGTCGACATTAGATGAAGAAGATCGCCGCGAATACTACCGTATCGAGGACACGATCGCACTGGAAATTCGGCCCCTGTCCATTCCTGAAGCTGCTGGCCAGGAAGTGTTGCAGGATGCTTCTCCATTGTTCAATCTGCTCAGTGAATTGCACCTGAGCGAATTCGAATCACAGCACCTGCTGCGCCAGATCAGCGAGCGCGAACGCAGCATCGCGGCGTACCTCAAGGCAATGAACAAACGCATCGACCTGCTCAGCCAGGTCATTGCCCTCACTGCGCTCGGCGAAATCGGCGAACCGCAACCGGTGATCATTTCCGAAGGCGGTATCGACTTCCAGTCCCCTACCCCCATCGCGGTGGGCGCGCACCTGTCGGTCAAACTGGTGCTGATGCCCCAGGCCCTCGGCTTGTTGCTGCGGGCGCGGGTCACCCACTGCGACCCCAAGGGCGACGGCTACGACGTGGGCACCGAGTTTGAACGCCCGACCGACGCCCAGCGCCAGTTGCTGGCCCGCTACATCCTGCAGAAACAGGCGCAAGAGCGTCGCCTGGCCCGGGAACAGAACGACTCAGGTATCAATAAGGAAGAACCGTGACCCTCATTTATGGCCACCGCGGCGCCAAGGGCGAAGCGCCGGAAAACACCCTGACCGGTTTTCAGGAGTGCCTCAAGCACGGCGTACGCCGTTGCGAACTGGACCTGCACCTTTCGATGGACGGCGAGTTGATGGTGATCCACGACCCGACCCTCAAGCGCACCACCGATCGCCGGGGCAAGGTGGTCGAGCATACCGCCGCCGAGCTGGTGACCTACGATGCGCGCAAGGGTGGCCCGGGCTGGATCAAGCCGTGCCCGATCCCACGTCTGGAGGAGCTGTTCGAAAAGTGTGATTTCGAGCACTGGCAACTGGAGGTCAAGAGCGCCTCGCGCACCCGCGCCGCCGCCACGGTGCTGGGCATTCGCGAAATGGCCCAGCGTTTCGGGCTGCTGGACAAAATCACCATCACGTCCAGTTCCCGGGAAGTGCTCAAGGCAGCCCTGGACCTGACCCCGGACATCTCCCGCGGACTGGTGGCCGAATACGCCTGGCTCGACCCGTTGAAGGTCGCCCAGAGTTACGGCTGCGAGATTCTGGCGCTGAACTGGACCCTGTGCACGCCGGAACGCCTGGTCAAGGCGCAGCGCCAGGGGCTGCATGTGTCGGTGTGGACCGTCAACGAGCCCGCGCTGATGCGCAGGCTCGCCGACTTTGGCGCTGACAGCCTGATTACAGACTTTCCCGGTTTGGCCACTGCCACCCTCGAGAATTGCTGAAATCGGTCTCCCCGGCCGGCTCAGGCCACCGGCCGGAGCCGCTCAAAAAAGCCGGTTGAGCCCGTCATAGGCCGCTACCCGATAGGCTTCGGCCATGGTCGGGTAGTTGAACGTGGTGTTGACGAAGTACTTCAACGTGTTCAATTCGCCGGGCTGGTTCATGATCGCCTGGCCGATGTGCACGATCTCCGACGCCTGGTAGCCGAAGCAGTGCACGCCCAGCACTTCCAGGGTCTCGCGGTGGAACAGGATCTTCAGCATGCCTTGCGGCTCGCCGGCGATCTGCGCCCGCGCCATGCTCTTGAAGAAGGCCTTGCCCACTTCATAAGGCACCTTGGCCTGGGTCAGCTCCTGCTCGTTCTTGCCGATCGAGCTGATCTCCGGGATGGTGTAGATGCCGGTCGGCACGTCGTTGACGAAGCGCCAGCTGCCATTGTCGACAATGCTGCCAGCGGCCGAGCGGCCCTGGTCGTGGGCGGCACTGGCCAGGCTCGGCCAACCGATCACGTCGCCGGCACCGTAGATGTTCGGTACGCAGGTACGGTAGTTCTCGTCGACTTCGATCTGGCCGCGGCTGTTGACCTTCACGCCGATGTTTTCCAGGCCCAGGGTGTCGGTGTTGCCGGTACGACCGTTACACCAGAGCAAGGCGTCGGCCTTGATCTTCTTGCCGGACTTGAGGTGCAGGATCACGCCATTGTCGACGCCTTCGACGCGGTCGTAGTCTTCGTTGTGGCGCACGGTAATGTTGTTGTTGCTGAAGTGATAGCTCAGGGCCTGGGAGATTTCCGAGTCCAGGAAGCTCAGCAACTGGCCGCGGTTGTCCACCAGTTCCACCAGCACACCCAGGCCGCTGAAGATCGAGGCGTATTCGCAACCGATCACGCCAGCGCCGTAGACGATGAGCTTACGCGGGGTGTGACCCAGGCTCAGGATGGTGTCGCTATCGTAGATACGTGCATGGTTGAAATCGATGTCGGCCGGACGATACGGGCGCGAACCGGTGGCGATGATGATGTGCTTGGCCACCAGCTTCTCGACCACGCCATTGCCACAGACCACTTCGACCGTCTGCTCGTCGGCAAAGCTGCCGGTGCCGAAGAACACGTCCACGCGGTTGCGGGCGTAGTAACCGGTGCGCGAGGCCACCTGCTTGGAGATCACCTTCTCGGCGCTCTTGAGCACGTCCGGGAAGGAGAACCAGCGCGGCTCGCCGATGGCCCGGAACATCGGGTTGGTGTTGAACTGCATGATCTGCCGGACCGAGTGACGCAAGGCCTTGGACGGGATGGTACCCAAGTGGGTGCAGTTGCCGCCGACCTGCCGACGGCTGTCGACCATCGCCACCTTGCGCCCTGCCTTGGCCGCGTTCATTGCCGCGCCTTCCCCCGCCGGGCCAGAGCCCAGTACCACCACGTCGTAGTTGTAGACAGCCATGCGTACTCCTCAGAACAGGCCGCGGCACCACACTTGGCACCGACGGCTAAATCATGCCGGCCCGCGGCATGAAGGAACAATTTGGGGCCGGTTCACGAGCCCGGCCACAGTCTATAGAAGCGTCAACGCCGCGCACATTACCCCTTGGTCGCGTCGTAGGCTAGTTTTGCCTGCGCTATTTCGCCACAGGTACGCTTTCGTAACGCTGTCATCATTGGCTTTTTCCGCTGCTCATCCGTTCAAACACATCGTTGGTGCGGGTGACAAAACCATCTTTGTCCCGCAGCACGAAAAATACCCCGACACCATGCTTTTCGGCATAGTCCCAACCCCGTTCAGGACCGAGAATCAGCAACAGCGTCGATAGTCCATCGGCCATCAACGCCGAAGGATGAATCACCGTGACTGACGCCAGGTTATGTAGGACCGGCGCACCAGTACGAGCATCAAAGGTGTGGGAATAACGCCTGCCGCCCTGTTCGAAATATTTACGGTAGTCGCCCGAGGTGGAAACCCCGTAGCCGTTGACCTCGATGACACGCTCGGCCACTTGCCGATCGTCCCGGGGTTCTTCCAGGGCGATACGCCAGGCCGAACCATCGGGTTTACGCCCGACGGCCTTGAGTTCTCCGGTGGCTTCGGCCAGGTAACTGTCAATACCCAGGGCCTGGAGCCTGGCGGCGATGCGGTCGACGGCATAGCCCGCGGCGACACTGTTGAAGTCGACTTCCACCGCAGTGTCCTTGCACAATCGGTCGCCCTCGATGCGCAAATGACCATGACCGACGCGCTGGCGCACCAAGGTCAAGGCTTCGGCGGTCGGTACTTTTTCTTCGCGAGACTGGGGACCGAAGCCCCACAGGTTCAGCAGCGGTTCCACGGTCAGGTCGAAGGAGCCGTCGCTTTGAACCGACAACTGCTCACCTACGCGGACCAACGCCAGGACCGGGCCAGGCATGACCTGACAGCTGTTGGCCGGCAGCGCGTTGAAACGCTCGATGTCCGAGTCGCTGCGATAGGTCGAGAGTTGCCGATCCACTTCAGCAAGGATGCTTTCCACCTCGATTTGCACCGCTTTCGCAGTGGGCCCGGCGGAATGCCTGACGTACTGAATCGAATAATGACTGCCCATGGTCGGGCCGTCGAAGCGCTCCAGGGTGTCGCCGTTGCCGCAACCCGACAACACGCCGGCCAGCACCACAAGCCCCATCCATCGTCCAGTTAACAAATCTTCATCTCCCCTCAAAACCGCGCCGGCCATTATGAACCCCAGCGCATGCAAAAAACCTGTGGAAGCCAATGGAGCCCTGTGGGAGCAAAGCTTGCTCGCGATGCAGGCGATACGGTTTAGCTGCAAGACCGCGTCATCGTTCATCGCGAGCAAGCTTTGCTCCCACAGGCTCCCAAGTACCAGGTTCCCAGGTTCACACCGGGTGCAGCGCCTTCATACAAGATTTGCCAGAGTGAGTACCTACACATGTCTTCCAACACGAGCAACGGCAAGGCGATTTTTCGCGTTGTCAGCGGCAACTTCCTGGAGATGTTCGACTTCATGGTCTACGGCTTCTACGCCACGGCCATCGCCAAGACATTCTTCCCCGCCGACAGCGCGTTCGCCTCGCTGATGCTGTCCCTGGCCACGTTTGGTGCCGGGTTCCTGATGCGTCCCCTCGGGGCGATTTTTCTCGGTGCCTACATCGACCGCCACGGCCGTCGCAAAGGCTTGATCATCACCCTGGCGCTGATGGCGATGGGCACCATACTGATCGCCTGCGTGCCGGGCTACGCTGTCCTCGGCGTGGCGGCCCCCTTGCTGGTGCTGCTGGGCCGATTGCTGCAAGGCTTCTCCGCCGGCGTGGAACTCGGTGGCGTGTCGGTTTACCTGGCGGAAATCTCGACGCCGGGGCGCAAGGGCTTCTTTGTCAGTTGGCAATCCGCCAGTCAACAGGCTGCCGTGGTGTTCGCCGGCCTGTTGGGGGTGGGCCTCAATCACTGGCTGAGTCCCCAGGAAATGGGGGATTGGGGCTGGCGCGTACCGTTCCTGGTGGGTTGCATGATTGTCCCGGCGATCTTCATGATCCGTCGTTCGCTGGAAGAAACACCTGAGTTCCAAGCGAGAAAACATCGTCCTACCCTGGCGGAAATTGTCCGTTCCATCGGTCAGAACTTCGGTATCGTCTTGGCCGGTATGGCGCTGGTGGTGATGACCACGGTGTCGTTCTACCTGATCACCGCCTACACACCGACCTTCGGCAAGGCCGAGTTGAACCTGTCGGACGTGGATGCGCTGCTGGTCACGGTGTGCATCGGCTTGTCGAATTTCTTCTGGCTGCCCGTAATGGGGGCGTTTTCCGACAAGATCGGACGCAAACCCCTACTGCTCGGTGCGACGGTCCTGGCGATTCTCACCGCCTATCCGGCGCTGTCCTGGTTGGTGGCGAACCCCAGCTTCAGCCATTTGCTGATCGTCGAGCTGTGGTTGTCGTTCCTGTATGGATCGTACAACGGTGCAATGGTCGTGGCCTTGACGGAAATCATGCCGGTCGAGGTGCGCACCACCGGTTTCTCGCTGGCCTACAGCCTGGCAACAGCGACGTTCGGCGGGTTTACCCCGGCGGCTTGTACCTACCTGATTCATGCACTCGACAACAAGGCTGCGCCGGGGATATGGCTCAGTGGTGCGGCGGTGCTGGGGTTGATTGCGACCTTGGTGCTGTTCAAGGGCAATCGGCATGCACTGCGCACGGCGCAGGCCTCTGTAGTAGGCGGCGCCTGACAGATCGCCTTCGCGAGCAAGCCCGCTCCCACAGTTTGTCCGCGTACATCCTGTGGGAGCGGGCTTGCTCGCGAAGAGGCCGGCCCAGCCAACACAAACCTCCAGATACAAAAACGCCCCGACAAGTCGGGGCGTTTTCACAAGCGGCTAAAGCTTAGCGCGGGAAGGCTGGCGGGTTTACACCGGCCATGTCTTCCATCACGCGAACCACCTGACAGCTGTAACCGAATTCGTTGTCGTACCAGACGTACAGAACAACGCGGTTGTCTTGGCTAATGGTCGCTTCAGCATCCACGACACCGGCGTGGCGCGAGCCGACGAAGTCGGTGGACACCACTTCCTGGGAATTGACGAAGTCGATCTGCTTGTGCAGGTCGGAGTGCAGCGCCATGTAGCGCAGGTACTCGTTCATTTCTTCACGGGTGGCGGCTTTCTCAAGGTTCAGGTTGAGAATGGCCATCGACACGTTCGGCGTCGGCACACGGATCGCGTTGCCGGTCAGCTTGCCAGCCAGCTCAGGCAGGGCCTTGGCAGCGGCGGTGGCAGCACCGGTCTCGGTGAGGACCATGTTCAGCGCGGCGCTGCGGCCACGGCGGTCGCCCTTGTGGAAGTTGTCGATCAGGTTCTGGTCGTTGGTGTACGAGTGAACCGTTTCGACGTGACCGTTGACGATGCCGAACTTGTCGTTCACCGCCTTGAGCACCGGCACGATGGCGTTGGTGGTGCAAGAAGCAGCGGAGACGATCTTGTCGTCAGCGGTGATTTCGCCGTGGTTGATGCCGTGAACGATGTTCTTCAGCTTGCCTTTGCCAGGCGCAGTCAGCACGACGCGGTCGATGCCCGGGCAGGCCAGGTGCTGGCCCAGGCCCTCGGCATCACGCCATACGCCGGTGTTGTCCACCAGCAGTGCGTCCTTGATACCGTACTGGGTGTAGTCCACCTCGGTCGGGCTCTTCGCGTAGATCACCTGGATCAGGTTGCCGTTGGCGAGAATGGTGTTGTTCTCTTCATCGATGATGATGGTGCCGTTGAACGAACCATGGACCGAATCACGACGCAGCAGGCTGGCGCGTTTGGTCAGGTCGTTCTCGGCGCCCTTGCGCACCACGATGGCGCGCAGGCGCAGGCCGTCGCCGCCACCGGTTTTTTCGATCAGGATGCGCGCCAGCAGACGGCCGATACGACCGAAGCCGTACAGGACCACGTCAGTGCCTTTGCGAGCCGAAACGTTCTGCTGGCCAACCACATCGGCCATCTCTTCACGAACGAACTGTTCGGCGCTACGGCCATTGCCTTCGTTACGGAATTTGAACGCCAACTTGCCCAGATCCACCGAAGCCGAGCCGAGCTTGAGCTCGCTCATGGCTTTGAGCAGGGGGAATGTTTCGTGGACGGAGAGTTCGCTGTCGTCGGAAGAACGGTGGCGCGCAAAGCGGTGGGCTTTGAGGATCGCGATGACAGACTGGTTGATCAGGCTGCGGCCATAGATCGAGCTCACCACGTTGTTATTGCGGTAGAGCTGACCGATGAGAGGGATCATCGCTTCTGCGAGAGCTTCACGATCAATCCATTCACCAAGACACTGGTCGGGCTTCTGAGTCACGGTAACCTTCCACATGTAGGGGCTGAAAAAAGGGGCTACATTATGCCGCCGAGTCCTCGGCGGAGCAATGCGCGCCTGTCGCACCGTGGTTTTCCTGTCTGCCCGGGTAGTCTGCGACTGACAGCAGCCCCCTTCCCCCGCTACAATTGTCGACTTTGTCGCAATGCTGGAGCTCAATCTTCCGTGCCCGTTCTGCGTCTTCCGCTTCTCCCTGCCGCGGCAGGTAAACAGCACTGGGGCAACCTGCCCGGTGCCGCCCTGAGCCTGGCCATCGCCGAGGCTGCCAGCGCTGCAAAGCGCTTCACCCTGCTGCTGACCGCCGACAGCCAAAGCGCCGAGCGGCTGGAACAGGAGCTGAGTTTCTTCGCTCCGGATTTGCCGGTCTTGCATTTTCCGGACTGGGAAACCCTGCCCTACGATCTGTTTTCGCCGCACCAGGACATCATTTCCCAGCGAATCGCCAGCCTTTATCGGCTGCCGGAACTCAGTCATGGCGTTTTGGTAGTGCCGATCACCACGGCCCTACATCGCCTGGCACCGACCCAATTCCTGCTGGGCAGCAGCCTGGTGCTGGACATCGGCCAGAAGCTTGATGTCGAGCAAATGCGTACCCGCCTTGAGGCCAGTGGCTATCGTTGTGTCGACACGGTGTACGAACACGGCGAGTTCGCGGTACGCGGCGCCTTGATCGACCTGTTCCCGATGGGCAGCAAACTGCCTTATCGCATCGACCTGTTCGATGACGAAATCGAGACCCTGCGCACCTTCGACCCGGAAAACCAGCGCTCCATCGACAAAGTGCAGTCGATCCGCCTGTTGCCGGCCAAGGAGTTCCCGCTGCAGAAAGACGCCGTGACCCGCTTCAAGGCCCGCTTTCGCGAGCGCTTCGATGTGGATTTCCGGCGCTGCCCGATCTTCCAGGACCTGAGCAGCGGGATCACGCCCGCCGGCATCGAGTACTACCTGCCGCTGTTTTTCGAAGAAACCTCCACCCTGTTCGATTACCTGCCCCAGGACACCCAGGTGTTTTCCCTGCCGGGCATCGAGCAGGCCGCGGAAAACTTCTGGAACGACGTGCGCAACCGCTACGAAGAACGTCGCGTCGATCCTTCCCGGCCTCTATTACCGCCGGCCGAGCTGTTCCTGCCGGTGGAAGACTGTTTTGCCCGCCTCAAGAGCTGGCCACGGGTGGTGGCGAGCCAGCAGGACGTGGAAACCGGCGTCGGCCGTGAACGTTTCCCGGCCAAGGCGTTGCCGGACCTGGCCATCGAAGCCAAGGCCACGCAACCTCTGGCGGCGCTGGCCGGCTTTCTCGATGCATTCCCCGGTCGCGTGTTGTTCACCGCCGAATCCGCGGGTCGTCGCGAAGTGCTGCTGGAGCTGCTTGAGCGCCTGAAGCTGCGACCGAAGACGGTGGACAGCTGGCCGGACTTCGTCGCCGGCAAGGATCGCCTGGCGATTACCATCGCGCCGCTGAACGACGGCCTGGTCCTGGATGACCCAGCCTTGGCACTGGTGGCCGAAAGTCCTTTGTTCGGCCAGCGCGTCATGCAGCGCCGCCGTCGCGAAAAACGCGCCGACGCTGCCAACGACGCTGTCATCAAGAACCTCACCGAACTGCGCGAAGGCGCGCCCGTGGTGCACATCGACCATGGCGTAGGCCGCTACCTGGGCCTGGCGACGCTGGAAATCGACAGCCAGGCCGCCGAGTTCCTGACCCTGGAATACGCCGAGGGCGCCAAGCTCTACGTGCCGGTGGCGAACCTGCACCTGATCGCCCGCTACACCGGCAGCGACGACGCCCTGGCCCCGCTGCACCGCCTGGGCTCGGAAACCTGGCAGAAAGCCAAGCGCAAGGCGGCCGAACAGGTGCGCGACGTGGCCGCCGAGCTGCTGGACATCTACGCCCGCCGCGCGGCCCGCGAGGGCTACGCCTTCGCCGACCCGAAAGCCGACTACGAAACCTTCAGCGCCGGTTTCCCGTTCGAAGAAACCGTCGACCAGCAGACCACCATCGAAGCCGTGCGCGCCGACATGCTCGCGCCCAAGCCCATGGACCGACTGGTGTGTGGCGACGTGGGCTTCGGCAAGACCGAAGTGGCGATGCGCGCCGCGTTCATTGCCGTGCACGGCGGCAAGCAGGTGGCGATCCTGGTGCCGACCACCCTGCTCGCCCAGCAGCACTACAACAGTTTCCGCGACCGCTTTGCCGACTGGCCGGTGACCGTGGAAGTGATGAGCCGTTTCAAATCCACCAAGGAAGTGAACGCCGCCGTGGCCGACCTGGCCGAGGGCAAGATCGACATCGTCATCGGTACGCACAAGCTGCTGCAGGACGACGTGAAGATCAAGAACCTGGGGCTGGTGATCATCGACGAAGAGCACCGCTTTGGCGTGCGCCAGAAAGAACAGCTCAAGGCCCTGCGCAGCGAAGTCGACATCCTGACCCTGACCGCCACGCCGATCCCGCGCACGCTGAACATGGCGGTGTCGGGCATGCGCGACCTGTCGATCATCGCCACGCCGCCGGCCCGGCGCCTGTCGGTGCGCACCTTTGTCATGGAGCAGAACAAAAGCACGGTCAAGGAAGCCTTGCTGCGTGAGTTGCTGCGTGGCGGCCAGGTCTATTACCTGCACAACGACGTGAAGACCATCGAGAAATGCGCCGCCGACCTGGCCGAACTGGTGCCCGAAGCGCGGATCGGCATCGGCCACGGACAAATGCGTGAGCGTGAACTCGAACAGGTGATGAGCGACTTCTACCATAAGCGCTTCAACGTGCTGATCGCCTCGACCATCATCGAGACCGGCATCGACGTGCCGAGCGCCAACACCATCATCATCGAGCGTGCCGACAAATTCGGCCTGGCCCAGCTGCACCAGTTGCGCGGCCGAGTCGGGCGTAGCCACCACCAGGCCTATGCCTACCTGTTGACGCCACCGCGCCAGCAGATCACCCCGGATGCGGAAAAGCGCCTGGAAGCCATCGCCAATACCCAGGACCTGGGCGCCGGCTTCGTGCTGGCCACCAACGACCTGGAAATCCGTGGCGCCGGCGAATTGCTCGGCGACGGCCAGAGCGGCCAGATCCAGGCCGTCGGCTTCACCCTGTACATGGAAATGCTCGAACGCGCGGTCAAGTCGATCCGCAAGGGCGAACAGCCGAACCTCGACCAACCCCTGGGCGGCGGGCCGGAAATCAACCTGCGGGTGCCGGCGCTGATCCCGGAAGACTACCTGCCGGATGTCCACGCGCGGCTGATCCTCTACAAGCGCATCGCCTCGGCCAGCGACGAGGAAGGCCTCAAGGACCTGCAGGTGGAAATGATCGACCGCTTCGGCCTGCTGCCGGAACCAACCAAGAACCTGGTGCGCACCACGCTGCTCAAGCTCAAGGCCGAACAACTGGGCATCAAGAAAGTCGACGGCGGCCCCAACGGCGGCCGGATCGAGTTCGAGGCCCAGACGCCGGTCGATCCACTGGTGCTGATCAAGTTGATCCAGGGCCAGCCCAAACGCTACAAGTTCGAAGGTGCCACGATGTTTAAATTCATGGTGCCCATGGAGCGCGCGGAAGAGCGCTTCAATACCGTAGAAGCGCTGTTCGAGCGCCTCACTCCGACCACTGCTTGAAGGACGCCCCATGCGCCTGTTTCGCTCACTGACCTTGTTGTTGACCCTGGTCGCCCCCCTGGCGTTTGCCGACGACCTGTATCAGGTTGAAATGATTCTGGTGCGCCAGAACGCCGAGCCGGCGATTATCAGCCGCGCCGCACCGGAAGACTGGGACGCCGGCGCGCAACGCCTGGGCGCGGACAGCCAGCGCACGCCGGCCCTGGGCCACATCGTCGAGAAACTCACCGCCAGCGGCCAATACACCGTGTTGATGCACAAGGCCTGGCAGCAGACGCTCGGTGAACAGGGGCGCAAAGTTGCCATCAGCGACGGCGCCGAACAGTTCGGGCAATTCCCCATCGAGGGCACCCTGGAACTGAAGCTGGGCCGTTTCACCGACGTGGATGCCGATTTCTGGATCAACCAGATAAACGCCAATGGCCTGGTCACCGCCAGCGAGCGCCTCAAGCAGCAGAGCCACACCAAGAATGGCCAACTGAATTTCCTCGACAACGGGCATCTTGGCCTGCTGATCAAGATCACCTCGTTGACCGCGCCCGCACCACGGCAGGCACCTGAAGTCATTCCGGACTGATTGGCGCGCCTATGCCCTCGCCCCTGAGCAAACCCCTGGCACCTTCCTGGGTCAATCGATTCAAGGAACAGAGCCTGGAGCGCGGGCGTCGTTATGCGCTGGAAAACCGCGTCAGGATCGTCGAGGCCGGCGACAGCACCATCACCGCCAGTTGCGAAGGCTCTGGCGGCAACGTCTACCGTCAGACCATTCGCCTTAAAGAGTCAGCCAAGGGCGCACTGATTCTGCTCGAAGCCGCGTGCTCCTGCCCGGTGCGCATCAACTGCAAGCACTGCGCGGCGGTGTTGCTGCAAGTCCAGGAAACCCTGGCCTACCCGGCCGCCGAAAAAGACGCGCAGTTGCTGGAGAAACTCCAGGCGGTGCTGGACAACCGCAGCCCCAAGGCCCCGCCACAAGTGCTGGTGGACAACGTGCAACCGGTGCCGCGCCTGTGGCTGGCCAGTATCGAGTTCAGCGCCTTCGAGCCGCGCAACGGCAAGATGCAGCGCTACATTCAACACCGCGCCGCGCTGTCGTTCAGCTACCTGGACGAATACGTCAGCGGCCAGCGCAACACCGACGTGCTGATTCGCCAGGAAACCCAGACGCTGCGGATAAAACGCCACACCGATGTGGAACAGTCCTACCGCGAACAGCTGCGAATCCTCGGCTTCAAGGTCGCGACCCGACAAAGCAAGGCCCTGCCGGAAAGCGCTGGCGAGCTGTACGAAATGATCAATGACAGTGCCTGGCTGACGTTCACCCTCAACGACCTGCCGAAACTACGCAGCCAAGGCTGGGAATTGCAGATCGACGAGGACTTCGGCTTCGACCTGACGGCAGTGGACGAGTGGTACGCCACCGTCGAGGAAACGCCGGAGCGGGACTGGTTCGACCTGGAACTGGGGATCATCGTCAACGGCGAACGCCTGAGCCTGCTGCCGATCCTGTTGAACCTGATGCGCTCGCACATCGAACTGTTCAACCCGGAACGCCTGGCCCGGCGTCGGGACGACGAACTCATTCTGGTCAACCTGCCCAACCGCCCGAACTCGGAGTTCGGCCCACAGCAGGTGGCCCTGCCCTACGGCCGGCTGAAACCGGTGCTGGCGACCCTGGGCGAGTTCTACCTGCAAGAGCCCGGCACCACCAAACTGCGCCTCAACAGCGCAGACGCTTTGCGTCTGAACCCGCTGCAGGACATGCCGCTGACCTGGGAAGGTGGCGAACACATTCGCGGCCTGGCCCAACGCCTGCGAGACATCAAGGATTACACCGCCACCGCGCCCGAGGGCCTGAACGCGACGCTGCGGCCTTATCAACTCGAAGGCTTGAGCTGGATGCAATCGCTCAGGCAATTGGAAGTCGGCGGCATTCTCGCGGACGACATGGGCCTGGGCAAAACCCTACAGACCCTGGCGCACATTCTCAGCGAAAAACACGCCGGACGCCTGGACCGACCGTGCATGGTGGTCATGCCGACCAGCCTGATCCCCAACTGGCTCGACGAGGCCGCTCACTTCACGCCGCAGCTCAAGGTATTGGCGCTTTACGGCGCCGGGCGCAAAAAGCATTTCGACCGACTGGCCGATTACGACCTGGTCCTCACCACCTATGCCCTGCTGCCCAAGGATGTCGAGCGCCTCGCCGCGCAGCCGTTGCACGTGCTGATTCTCGACGAAGCCCAGTACATCAAGAACCCCACCAGCAAAGCCGCCCAGGCCGCCCGGGAGCTCAACGCCCGCCAGCGGCTGTGCCTGTCCGGCACGCCCCTGGAAAATCACCTGGGCGAATTGTGGTCGCTGTTTCACTTCCTGCTGCCGGGCTGGCTCGGGGACGTCAAGAGTTTCAACCGCGATTACCGTGTACCGATCGAAAAGCGCGGCAGCGATGTACGACTGCAACACCTCAACGGTCGGATAAAACCTTTCCTGCTGCGCAGGACCAAGGAGCAAGTGGCGACGGAGTTGCCGCCCAAGACCGAGATCATCCATTGGGTCGAACTCAGCGACGCCCAGCGGGACGTCTACGAGACCATGCGCCTGGCGATGGACAAGAAGGTCCGCGACGAGATCACCCGCAAAGGCGTGGCCCGCAGCCAGATCATCATTCTCGAAGCGCTGCTCAAGCTGCGCCAGGTGTGTTGCGACCTGCGCCTGATCAACGACGCCACCCTGCCCGCCCGAGGCAGCACCTCGGGCAAACTCGACAGCTTGATGGAAATGCTCGAAGAGCTGTTTGAAGAAGGTCGCCGGGTGCTGTTGTTTTCCCAATTCACGTCCATGCTGGCGCTGATTGAAGATGAGCTGAAGAAACGCGGCGTCGATTACGCCCTCCTGACCGGCCAGACCCGCGACCGACGCACGCCCGTCAAGGAATTCCAGAGCGGCAAGCGTCAGATCTTCCTGATCAGCCTGAAGGCTGGCGGTGTAGGCCTGAACCTGACCGAGGCCGACACAGTGATTCACTACGACCCGTGGTGGAACCCGGCCACCGAAAACCAGGCGACCGACCGCGCCTACCGCATCGGCCAGGAAAAACCGGTGTTCGTCTACAAGCTGATTGCCCGAGGCACGGTGGAAGAGAAGATCCAGCTACTGCAAAAGGAAAAATCCGACCTCGCGGCCGGCGTACTGGACGGACGCGTGGCCGGGGATTGGAAACTGCAAAGCGACGATATCGAAGCATTGTTCGCGCCGCTGCCGGACAAACTCGAGAAGCGCTGATTCACACCGTTTCCTGTGGGAGCTGAGCTTGCTCGCGATGGCGCTGGTTCAGGTCGCGCAGATGTTGCTCCCACCTTATTTTCAAAAGACGCTAATCAACCAGCTGGGCAGCCCTCAGCGCGCCGAGCGCCGCCAGCCAGCGAGGGTCCTGACGGTATTCAGTGGAGGCGTAGGCCTGGCCGCGCATGCGGGCGATCCGCGCCGAAGGCTTGACCTTCAGGCGCTGGGCCGCGCTCAAGGCCAACTCCGCGGCAGCACGGTCGTTGCACACCAGGCCCATGTCGCAACCCGCCGTCAAAGCAGCCTCGATACGACTGGCGGCATCACCGACCACATGAGCGCCGGCCATCGACAGATCATCACTGAAGATCACGCCATCAAATTGCAACTCGCCACGCAGGATGTCCTGCAGCCAGCGGCGGGAAAACCCGGCTGGGTTGGCGTCGACCTGCGGGTAGATGACATGGGCCGGCATGACGGCGGCCAGTTGCTTGCTCAGCCTGGCAAACGGTACCAGGTCGTTGGCGCGAATCTGCTCCAGGCTACGCTCATCGTTCGGAATCGCCACATGGGAATCGGCCTCGGCCCAGCCATGCCCCGGGAAATGCTTGCCAGTGGCGGCCATCCCGGCGGCGCTCATGCCGCGGATGAAGGCACCGGCCAACAACGCAGCGCGCTCGGGGTCACCTTCGAAGGAGCGACTGCCGACGACGGCGCTGCGCTGGTAATCAAGGTCCAGCACCGGGGCAAAGCTCAAGTCGAGACCGACCGCCAGCACTTCAGTGGCCATGATCCAGCCGCACTGCTCGGCCAGGTATTCGGCGTTCGGGTTGTCGGCGATCGCCCGCATCGCCGGCAACCGCACAAAACCCTGGCGCAGCCGCTGGACACGACCACCTTCCTGATCCACCGCCAATAAAAGGTCGGGGCGGATGGCGCGGATCGACGCGCTCAACTCGCGCACCTGACGTGGATGCTCGATGTTGCGGGCAAAGATGATCAGGCCGCCTACCTCGGGCTGGCGCAACAGGTGGCGATCTTCGGCCGTCAGCCAGGTACCGGCGACGTCCACCATCAACGAGCCTTGCAGGCCAGCAGTCATAGCATTTCCTTAATAACGATGAACCCGCGCGGCAACACAGACACGACCACACCGCTGGGCCCAAGGCCCGGCAGGTCGCGGTCATGCAATGAAAGATGGAACGGGTTCGAAACGAGAGTCGGCATGGGCGGCTAGCTTAGCGGATGTCGGCAGCCGCGCCCACCCGTGCGCTTACGCCTTGGCCAGCGCCGGCGTCGATTTACTGCGCGGGCGCAATTGCGCGGCCGCCATGGCTTCATCGGTGACACCACTTTCGGCACGCATGCCGGCTGCCAGGAACGGCACCATCAGGCGCATGACCTGTTCGATCGAGGTGTTCACGCCAAAGTCGGTTTCAGCGATGGCGCGCAACGCCTTGATACCGGACATGCTGAACGCGGCGGCGCCGAGCATGAAGTGCACCCGCCAGAACAACTCGATGGGCGGAATGCGCGGTGCGGCCTCGTTGACCAGCAACATGTAGCGCCGGAAAACCTTGCCGTACATGTCTTCCAGGTAACGTCGCAGGTGGCCCTGGCTCTGGCTGAAGGCAAGGCCCAACAGGCGCATGAAAATGGAAAGGTCGTTACCGCTGCGCGGTTGCACGACAAGGGCTTGCTCGACCAGGATTTCCAGCAGCTCTTCCAGGGTCGGCTTGACGTCAGGCTTGGCCTGCCGGCGCTCCAGCTCGCGATCGAGGCTGAGGCAGAAAGGCCCGAGGAACCGCGAGAATACCGCCTGGATCAGGGCCTTTTTCGAGCCGAAATGATAGTTCACCGCCGCCAGGTTCACCCCGGCCTTGCTGGTGATCAGACGCAACGAGGTTTCAGCGAAACCTTTTTCCGCGAACAACTGCTCGGCAGCATCGAGAATGCGTTCAACGGTTTCCGACTGGGCCATGGTTACTCCGCCTGACAAACACTTGTTTGAAACATACGTTTCAGCCTAGGGGTTGTCAAGCCTGCCGGGGCGTTTTGCGAATGCCCGGTCACGTATTTAACCACACCTTTTCACGGGTAGTAGCCATGTCGCATCCAACAACCCGACCGACCGTCCAGCGGCCTGTGGAAAAAGGAGGATTGCCAAGCGGCGTTCACTGTATATAATCCCAGTCACTGTATAAAAAGACAGAGCGATCAATATGCTAAAGCTGACGCCACGCCAAGCAGAGATTCTGGCCTTCATCAAACGCTGCCTCGAAGACAACGGCTACCCGCCAACCCGTGCGGAAATCGCCCAGGAACTAGGGTTCAAGTCGCCCAACGCGGCTGAAGAACACCTCAAGGCGCTGGCGCGCAAGGGTGCGATCGAAATGACCCCGGGCGCATCCCGTGGCATTCGCATCCCCGGCTTCGAAGCCAAGGCCGACGAAACCACCCTGCCGATCATCGGCCGGGTCGCGGCAGGCGCACCGATCCTCGCCCAGCAGCATGTCGAGGAGTCCTGCAACATCAATCCTTCGTTCTTCCATCCTCGGGCCGACTACCTGCTTCGTGTACACGGCATGAGCATGAAGGACATCGGCATCTTCGACGGTGATCTCCTGGCCGTCCACACTACCCGCGAAGCCCGCAATGGCCAGATCGTGGTGGCGCGAATCGGCGACGAGGTGACCGTCAAGCGCTTCAAGCGCGACGGCAGCAAGGTCTGGCTCATCGCCGAGAACCCCGAGTTCGCGCCCATCGAAGTGAACCTGAAAGATCAGGACCTGGTCATCGAAGGCTTGAGTGTCGGCGTCATTCGCCGCTAAAGGAGGCTTTATGCAGTTCCCTCACACACCACAACACACACAACTTCCGCTGTTCGAGGCATTCATGGCCCAACCGCTGGTTCCAGTCCTGAAAGAGGTCATCGAGTCGCCCTGGGGCGTCGAGCCCGAGGCTTTCAGCGAACTGTCGTTACGTGGTGCGGCCGGAAACTGCCTGAACCTGCTGGCGCCGATTCTGCGAGAACTCAGCCAGGACCAGGATGCTCGCTGGCTGACGCTGATCGCGCCACCGGCCAGCGTCACCCAGGCCTGGCTGCGGGATGCCGGCCTGAACCGCGAACGCATCCTGTTGTTGCAACCGCGCGGGACCCAAAGCGCCCAGCAGTTAACCTGCGAAGCCTTGCGCCTGGGCCGCAGCCACACCGTGGTCAGCTGGCTCAATCCGCTAACCGCAACCGCACGGCAACAGTTGATCAGCGCCGCCCGTACCGGGGACGCACAAAGTCTGAATATTCGATTGGGCTAAGACAAACGCGGGGCTTCTCCAAGGCAGAGAAGCCGACCAGCCACACTATCCAAAAAAGCCGACAGACGGGATCAATGAAGAACCCGCGGCCCCTCTTCCTTGTTGAATTCGCCTTCAACCAGGCGACCTGCCATCTGGACGCCCACGCTCAGCATCGCCTTGGCGACTTCGACGTGTTGGCCCTGAAGGAATACCTTGGCATCTTCGGAGAAGTTCAGGGTAACCAGAGAACCCTCGTCCTCAGCCCTGCGCAGCTCGATGCGGCCATCAGGAAGTTCGACAATTTCTAGAAAGGACGTAGGCATAAAAGTCTGTTCTCCACGAAAGGCGAGGATTATATAGTCATCGGCCAGGCTCCGCTCGGGATCTTGACCAAGTGTTATCAACGAACGTAACGGGCCGGGGGCGAACTCAGCACTCGTTCAACCCTTCACGAAAGCGTATCGCCAGGCTCTTGAGGTTCTGACGCCAGCTCTCCAGCTCCTCCCGGCTCAACTCCTGCTCGGGTTCTTGTTCGTCCAGATTGACCGCCACGATCAACGGCTGGGTCACGTCCCCCTTGGGCTTGCGCGGGGCTCGTGGCGGCTCGAACAGCGCCGCATGGGCCGCCAATAGCTTCGCCAGCCAGGTTTCCGGGTTGTGCGCCAGTTCGACCATTTCGGCCAATTCCGGAATAGCAATGGTTTCCAACGCTTCGCGGGTCAACAACAGCTCGGCCCGCGGTGCATTCGCTTGTGGCAGGCGATAGAAACCGGCGATTTCATGGCACAACCCCAACAATGCACCGTACAGGTGAAACAGCGCGGATTCGCGTCCTGCCTGGAGCAACGCCGGGGAATTCATCGCACGCCCATCCTCGGCCCTGGTGAGCGCTTCGAGCGACAGACCGGCGAAATAGATTTTCTGATTGGTGCGGGTATAGAGTTCGTGGGCCATGGCGGCATCTCCCCAACGAAATGAAAGCGTCACGCAAGTGCGACAGTGTCATGGATCAACCGAGGCCACTGCAAGCCAAAAACAAAAAGGCCGCATGAAAACCTATGGGTTGTCATGCGGCCTTTTGTTCACTTGAGACTTATTGGGGCGGCTACGCCCGAAACGTCGGACCGGTCCAGCGGGCGCAAGCCCCCTCGTCACACGTGAGTGCTGCCATCAGCTCTTGTCTTGCACCGTCCACTTACCACCGTCGTAGTACGCTTTCCAGCCAGTCGGCTTGCCGTCGACTTCGGTTTGCACGTATTGCTCCTTGGTCTTGCGGCTGTAGCGAATGACCGCCGGGCGCCCTTCCGGATCCTTCTGCGGCGCTGCACAGAGGAAATGGTACTTCGGATCGATCTCGTCCTTGTGCGGCACGATTTCCATCACCAACGGTGCACGGGTCTCGCGGTTTTTCGGGAACTGGCTGGCCGCCAGGAACAGGCCGGAGGCACCGTCGCGCAGGATGTAGGTGTCGTTGACCTTCTCGCACTTGAGCTCAGGCATCTTCACCGGGTCCATCTTCGGCGGCGCCGCGTCACCGCTCTTGAGCAGTTTGCGGGTGTTTTTGCAGGTCGGGTTGGTGCAACCGAAGAACTTGCCGAAACGGCCGGTCTTGAGCTGCATCTCACTGCCACACTTGTCGCATTCCAGGCTCGGGCCTTCGTAGCCCTTGATGCGATAAGTGCCCTCTTCGATCTCGTAGCCAGCACAGTCCGGGTTGTTGCCGCAGATGTGCAGCTTGCGCTTTTCATCCAGCAGGTAGGCATCCATCGCCGTGCTGCAGATCGGGCAGCGATGCTTGCCGCGCAGCACCAGGGATTCCGATTCACCCTCGTCGTCCGCAGCGATTTCGTCGCCCGGCACCAGATTGACCGTCGCCTTGCAGCGCTCCTTGGGTGGCAGGCTGTAGCCCGAGCAACCGAGGAATACGCCGGTCGAGGCGGTACGGATTTGCATCGGACGCCCGCAGGTCAGGCACGGAATGTCGGTCATGACCGGCTGGTTGGCGCGCATGCCGCTGTCCGGGCTTTCGGCCACTTCGAGCTTTTTCTTGAAGTCGCCGTAGAACTCGTCGAGGACGTTTTTCCAGTCGCGCTCGCCCTGGGCCACATCGTCGAGATTCTCTTCCATACCGGCGGTGAAGCCGTAGTCCATCAGGTTCGAGAAGCTCTCGGACAAACGCTCGGTAACGATGTCACCCATCTTTTCCGAATAGAAACGACGGTTGTGCAGCGCCACATAGCCGCGGTCCTGGATGGTGGAGATGATGGCTGCGTAGGTCGAAGGACGACCGATGCCGCGCTTTTCCATTTCCTTGACCAGACTGGCTTCGGAGTAACGGGCCGGTGGCTTGGTGAAGTGCTGGGTCGGATCAAGCTTGATCAGCTTCATCACGTCGCCCTGGGCCATGTCTGGCAGGACGTCATCGTCCCCAGGCTTGGCGATCTGCGGCATGACGCGGGTGTAGCCGTCGAACTTCAGGATGCGGCCCTTGGCGCGCAACTCGAAGTCGCCGGCACCGACGCTGACCGTGGTCGACAGGTATTGCGCCGGCAGCATCTGGCAGGCCAGGAACTGGCGCCAGATCAGCTCGTAGAGACGCTCGGCATCGCGCTCCATGCCCGACAGCTTGCTTGGCTCGGTATTGGCGTCGGACGGACGAATCGCTTCGTGCGCCTCCTGCGCGCCTTCCTTGCTGCTGTAGACGTTCGGCGTCTCTGGCAGGTACCTCTTGCCGAACTCACTTTCTATATAAGTGCGCGCCATCGCCACGGCATCGACCGAAAGGTTGGTCGAGTCGGTACGCATATAGGTGATGTAGCCAGCTTCGTACAGACGCTGGGCCATCATCATGGTTTTCTTCACGCCAAAGCCCAGGCGATTGCTCGCGGCCTGCTGCAACGTGGAGGTGATGAACGGCGCCGACGGCTTGCTGCTGGTCGGCTTGTCTTCGCGCTTGACGATGCTGTAGCTGGAAGCCTTGAGCTTCTCCAGCGCGGCCATGGCCTGGGCTTCGTTGAGCGGCTTGAAGGCCTCGCCCTTCTCCCGGGCCACGTCGAAGCGCACGGTGGCGCCCTTGGCGGTGCCGAGGTCGGCGTGGACTTCCCAGTACTCCTCAGGAATGAACGCACGGATCTCCCGCTCGCGCTCCACCACCAGCTTCACAGCGACCGACTGCACACGCCCGGCCGACAGGCCGCGGGCGATCTTGGCCCACAGCAGGGGCGAGACCATGTAGCCCACCACGCGGTCGAGGAAGCGACGCGCCTGTTGGGCGTTGACCCGATCGATGTCCAGCTCGCCCGGCTGGGAGAAGGCTTCCTGGATGGCCTTCTTGGTAATTTCGTTGAACACCACGCGCTTGTAGCGGCTGTCATCCCCACCAATGGCTTCGCGCAGGTGCCAGGCAATGGCTTCCCCTTCGCGGTCCAAGTCCGTCGCGAGATAGATGGTGTCGGCATCCTTGGCGAGCCGGCGCAGCTCTTCGATGACCTTTTCCTTGCCCGGGAGGATCTCGTACTTGGCTTTCCAGCCGTGTTCCGGATCGACCCCCATGCGTGAGACCAGCTGCTTGCGCGCCTTGTCTTTCGGCGACAGCGCCGGCGCTTCACCGGCAGCAGCCTTGCCGCGCTTGGCGGCTGGCTCCTTGCTGGCGCTAGCCGAACCGCTGGTGGGCAGGTCTCGGATATGGCCGATACTCGACTTCACCACGTATTGGTTGCCCAGATACTTGTTGATGGTCTTGGCCTTAGCCGGGGATTCCACAATGACCAGCGATTTGCCCATGGATCAGAAAATTCCTGAATTCTAAAAAGTGAAAGGCGGTTGGCGCCTGACGCGGCACCGCTATATATAGTGGCTGCAAGGTGAGGTCAAGCGCAGGGTTGCCCGCATACCGGCCTCAAGGCTTGGAAAAAATGCTCTCCTCAGCCTGCACCAAAGCAAAGCGTGGCACCTGTTCGCCGTCAACCTCGACGGACTCCTCGAACATGCTCAAGGGACGCACCCAAAAGCCGTAATCGCCATACAGGGCTTGATAGAAGACCACTTCTTCCTCGGTCTCGGAATGCCGCGCGATGCTGAATACGCGGTACTGCGGACCTTTGTAATGCTGGTAGAGCCCAGGTTGTATCGGCATGCTTGGCACTCACTCAAATCTTTTCAAAATAAAAACAAAATCTTTTTTTTACTAAACCCGAAAAAACAAAAACCGGGGCACTTGGCCCCGGCTTCCATCAACGCAACGCTTAGACGCGTTCGAAGACAGTGGCGATGCCCTGGCCGAGGCCAATGCACATGGTGGACACACCAAAGGTGCCGCCATTCTGCTTCATGACGTTGAGCAGCGTGCCGGAGATACGCGCACCGGAGCAACCGAACGGGTGACCCAGGGCGATCGCGCCGCCGTGCAGGTTAACCTTCTCGTTCATCTTGTCGAGCACTTTCAAATCTTTCAGCACTGGCAAGGCCTGTGCGGCGAAAGCTTCGTTGAGTTCGAAGAAGTCGATATCGGCAATACCCAAGCCTGCGCGCTTCAAGGCTTTCTGCGTGGCCGGTACTGGACCATAGCCCATGATCGCCGGGTCCACACCCGCCACGGCCATCGAACGAATCACCGCCATCGGCTGGATACCCAGGTCCTGGGCACGCTGGGCCGACATCACGATCATGCACGAGGCACCGTCGGTGATCTGCGACGAGGTACCGGCTGTCACGGTGCCGCCCTTCGGATTGAAGGCCGGCTTGAGGGCCGCCAGGCTTTCCAGGGTGGTTTCCGGACGAATGGTTTCGTCGTAGTCGAACAGCTTCAGGAAGCCGTTCTCGTCGTAGCCCTGCATCGGGATGATCTCATCCTTGAACTTGCCTTCCACGGTCGCCTTGTGGGCGAGCTGGTGGGAGCGCACGCCAAAGGCGTCCTGCTGTTCGCGGGTGATGCCGTGCATTTTGCCAAGCATTTCCGCAGTCAGGCCCATCATGCCCGAGGCTTTCGCCGCGTACAGCGACATGTGCGGGTTCGGATCGACGCCGTGCATCATGCTCACGTGGCCCATGTGCTCGACACCACCAACGACGAACACGTCACCGTTGCCGGTCATGATCGCCTGGGCGGCGGTGTGCAGTGCGCTCATGGACGAACCGCACAGGCGGCTGACGGTCTGGCCCGCCGCCGTGTGAGGGATCTGGGTCATCAGCGAGGCCATGCGGGCGATGTTCCAGCCCTGCTCCAGGGTCTGGTTCACACAGCCCCAGATCACGTCTTCGACTTCGTTGGGGTCGACCTTGACGTTGCGCTCCAGCAGCTTGCGGATCAGGTGCGCCGACATGTCTTCGGCGCGGGTGTTGCGGTGCATGCCGCCCTTGGAGCGGCCCATCGGCGTACGACCGAAGTCGACAATCACGACGTCTCTAGGATTCAAGCTCATAAATGTTCTCTCGCTCTAGTCGTTGGGCGCTTAACCGAAGAAGCGCTGGCCGTTCTTGGCCATTTCACGCAGCTTCGCGGTCGGGTGGTACAGCGCGCCCAAATCAGCGTACTGGTCAGCCAGGGCAACGAACTCGGCGACACCGATCGAATCGATGTAGCGCAGCGCACCGCCACGGAATGGAGGGAAACCGATACCGTAGACCAGACCCATGTCGGCTTCGGCGGCGGTTTCGACAATGCCGTCTTCCAGGCAACGCACGGTTTCGAGGCACAGCGGGATCATCATCCAATTGATGATGTCCTCGTCGGTGACTTCGCGCTGCTCGTAGACGATCGGCTTGAGCACTTCCAGCACCGACGAGTCGGCGACTTTCTTCTGCTTGCCGCGCTTGTCGGTCTCATAGGCGTAGAAGCCCTTGCCGTTCTTCTGGCCCAGGCGCTTGGCTTCGTAGAGCACGTCGACGGCCGAACGACGGTCGTCTTTCATGCGGTCCGGGAAGCCTTCAGCCATGACGTCGCGACCGTGGTGGCCGGTGTCGATGCCGACCACGTCCATCAGGTACGCCGGGCCCATCGGCCAGCCGAATTTTTCCATGATCTTGTCGATGCGCACGAAGTCCACACCGGCGCTGACCAGCTTGGCGAAACCGCCGAAGTACGGGAACAGCACGCGGTTGACCAGAAAGCCCGGGCAATCGTTGACGACGATCGGGTTCTTGCCCATTTTCTTGGCGTAGGCCACGGTGGTGGCAACGGCATGTTCGCTGGACTTCTCGCCACGGATCACTTCCACCAGCGGCATCATGTGCACCGGGTTGAAGAAGTGCATGCCGACGAAGTTCTCCGGACGCTTGAGGGCCTTGGCCAACAGCGAAATGGAGATGGTCGAGGTGTTCGAGGCCAGGATGGTGTCCTCTTTGACCTTGTCTTCGACTTCAGCCAGTACCGCCTGCTTGACCTTCGGGTTCTCGACAACGGCTTCGACCACCAGGTCGACATGGCCGAAATCGCCGTAGGACAGGGTCGGACGAATGCCGTTGAGCACTTCGGCCATCTTCGCAGCGGTCATGCGACCTTTGTCGACACGGCCGACCAGCAGCTTGGCGGCTTCGGCCAGGCCCTGCTCGATCCCGTGTTCGTTGATGTCCTTCATCAGGATCGGCGTGCCTTTGGACGCCGACTGGTAGGCGATGCCGCCACCCATGATGCCGGCGCCGAGCACGGCGGCCTGCTTCACGTCACTGGCGATTTCGTCGTAGGCCTTGGCCTTTTTCTTCAGTTCCTGGTCATTGAGGAACAGACCGATCAGGCTTTGCGCAGCCGAGGTCTTGGCCAGCTTGACGAAGCCGGCGGCCTCGACCTCCAGGGCCTTGTCGCGACCGAAGCTCGCGGCTTTCTGGATGGTCTTGATCGCTTCGACCGGCGCCGGGTAGTTCGGGCCTGCCTGACCGGCCACGAAACCCTTGGCGGTTTCGAAGGCCATCATTTGTTCGATGGCGTTGAGCTTGAGCTTCTCGAGCTTCGGCTGACGCTTGGCCTTGTAGTCGAACTCGCCGCTGATGGCGCGCTTGAGGGTTTCAAGGGCGGCTTCCTGGAGCTTGCCAGGTTCGACCACGGCGTCCACGGCACCGACCTTCAGCGCGTCTTCAGCACGGTTTTCCTTGCCGGCGGCAATCCACTCGATGGCGTTGTCCGCACCGATCAGGCGCGGCAGGCGCACGGTGCCGCCGAAGCCTGGGTAGATGCCCAGCTTGACTTCCGGCAGGCCGATCTTGGCCGTGCTGGACATGACGCGGTAATCCGCCGCCAGGCACATTTCCAGGCCGCCACCCAGGGCGATGCCGTTGATGGCCACGACTGTCGGTACGTTGAGGTCTTCGAAGTCGCTGAAAATACGGTTGGCTTCGAGGTTGCCAGCGATCAGTTCGGCATCGGGCAGCTTGAAGTTGTCGACGAATTCGGTGATGTCGGCGCCGACGATGAACACGTCCTTGCCGCTGCTGACGATCACACCCTTGATCGAAGCATCTGCCTTGATAGTGTCTACAGCCTGACGCAATTCATTCAGGGTTAGACGGTTGAACTTGTTGACGGACTCACCCTTGAGGTCGAATTTCAATTCGACGATGCCACTTTCAAGAGCCTTAACCGTGATGGCTTTACCTTCGTAAATCATCAACTGATCTCCACGATATGGAAGCTGAACAGTACACGTTGAACGCTGACCACTGGTTCGGCATAGACGTTACCGTCGATGCTACGCCAATCCGCCAGGCACACCCGTCAACGCGATAGTCGGGGTCTGTAGGAGCATTCTGAAAATACAAACGCTCAATTCATACGCCCGTTTGATTTGGGTACGTCACCTTCACGGAATTTCCGACAATTGTCAATCGCCCTAAACACAGGCGCGAACGCGACTTCACGGTCATTTCCGTACCGTACGGATCCGCAACACGGCGCCGCATGAGCAGCCATTCATAGGATCAATAATTAGAAAAATCGCCCTAATTCCAGACATATCGGATCCAGCGGTCTACGCTGTCGGGACGCGATTGAATATTGGGAACAAAGGACGTTACGAACGCACGTCCTGGCATGAGATTGTTTACCGGCCTGCCTGGCCAACCCGCCCGATGAGACTGTCGGGCTTTTTTTATGCCGGTAGGAGCTGCCGAAGGCTCGGGCCGCGTTCGGACGATCTTTTGATCTTTCGCTTGAGACTCAATGGCCTGGGTAAAGATCGCAGCCTCGCTCCGCTCGACAGCTCCTACGCATCTAAATTCGCTCAGGCCAGCGCCTTGAGCGTGCCGGCAATGTCCTGCAAAACAGTCGCTTCGCCCTTCTCGCCCCAGTACAAGGCAATCATTTGCCGATCGGCTTCAACTTTGTAGACGTTGGCCGGCAATTTTTCGAAATGATTGAGCAGGGATTCATCCTGGCAGACTTCTCGCCACTGGTTGACCCAGACGCCTGGCGCCGTCTGCCAATAGCTCCAGACCGCCGGTTCCTTGCCGCGCCGGGGCCGGTGGTACTGGGCACAGGGGTTTGGCGGCTGCTGGCCGAGCCAGTGCGGCCACTCCTGCGGCGCCAGCTGCATGGCCAGGCCCAGGCGTCGTGCCTCCATGCGCAGGGCCATGCGACCGCTCTGAACACGGGACGGCCGCAACCATGCCAGCGGACTTAACACCACCAACAGGATTGACACCACTATCCAGACCGTCATATTCGTACTCCCGAATTCTGATGAGCCCATTGAGCCACGTCGCCGTCAATGCGCTTGAAACCAGCCATACTTACCGTATCGCAATTCTCTGGAGTGCTTTCCATGTACTACAAACACGTTCTGGTCGCCGTCGACCTCACTGAAGAATGCGATCCGGTCGTCAAGCGCGCCCTCGCCCTTTGCGAAAGCCGGGACACCAAGCTGTCGCTGGTGCACATCGTCGAACCGATGGCCATGGCCTTCGGCGGCGACGTGCCCATGGACCTTTCCCAGTTGCAGCAGCAGCAATTCGACCAGGCCAAGGAGCGCCTTGACCGACTGATCGTGAAATACCCGGCCCTGAAGAAGGAATTCAGCCACCTGACCTACGGCCAGCCGCGCCAGGAGATCCATCACCTGGCCAAGGAACAGGGCTGCGACCTGATTGTGGTCGGCAGCCATGGTCGCCACGGCCTGGCGCTGTTGCTGGGCTCGACCGCCAACGACGTGCTGCATGGCGCGCCTTGCGACGTGCTGGCGGTACATCTGGTCAAGCGCACATAACCCCTACCCTTGTGGGAGCGAGCCTGTGGGAGCAAAGCTTGCTCGCGATGAAGGCATCCCGGTCTGTCGAATGACCGCGTTATCGTTCATCGCGAGCGAGCTTTGCTCCCACAGGCTCACCCCTACAGGGGAATAGCGTTTCAAATAGAAAATCCCGGCGTTCATTGCTGAATTCCGGGATTTTTTTCAACAACGGATCAAGCGTCCAGTTCAGCCCAACGCTCGACCAGTGCGTCCAGCTCGGCCTGCAACTGCTCCAACTGCGCGATCACCTTGGCGGTTTCGGCAGCAGGCCGCTGGTAGAAGCCGGCGTCAGCCATCTCGGCCTCCACGGCGGCGATCTGCTGTTCCTTCGCGTCGATATCACCCGGCAACGCCTCCAGCTCGCGCTGCAGTTTGTAGCTGAGTTTCTTCTTGGCCGGTGCCGGGGCCGCCGCGGCAGCGACCGGGGCTGGCTCGGCCTTGACCACCGCCGAATTCAAGTCGGCCTTGCCGGACTTGCTCTCGGTGACCCCCAGCAGGCGCGGCGAGCCGCCCTGGCGCAGCCAGTCCTGATAACCACCGACGTATTCACGCACCAGGCCTTCGCCCTCGAACACCAGGGTGCTGGTGACCACGTTGTCGAGGAATGCCCGATCGTGGCTGACCATCAGCACGGTGCCGTTGAAGGTCAGCAGCACCTCTTCCAGCAACTCCAGGGTTTCCACGTCCAGGTCGTTGGTCGGTTCGTCGAGCACCAGCAGGTTCGCCGGCTTGCTGAACAACTTGGCCAGCAACAGACGGGCGCGCTCGCCACCCGACAGCGCCTTGACCGGCGTACGGGCACGCTGGGGGCTGAACAGGAAATCGCCGAGGTAGCTCAACACATGGCGGCTCTGACCATCGATGTCGATGAAATCGCGACCTTCGGCGACGTTGTCGATCACGGTCTTTTCCAGGTCCAACTGATGGCGCAACTGGTCAAAGTAGGCAACGTCGATCTTCGTGCCCTCTTCCACCTTGCCATTGGTCGGCACCAGGCCACCGAGCATCAGCTTGAGCAAGGTGGTCTTGCCGGTGCCGTTGGCACCCAGCAGGCCGATGCGATCACCGCGCTGCAGGACCATGGAGAAGTCCTTGATCAGGAACGGGCCGCCCGGGTGCGCGAAACTCACGTTCTCAAGGACCATCACCTGCTTGCCGGACTTGTCAGCGGTATCCAACTGAATGTTGGCCTTGCCGGTACGCTCGCGACGTTCACTGCGTTCCATGCGCAAGGCTTTGAGCGCCCGCACACGGCCTTCGTTGCGGGTGCGACGCGCCTTGATGCCCTGGCGAATCCAGACTTCTTCCTGGGCCAGTTTCTTATCGAACAACGCGTTAGCGGTTTCTTCCGCTGCCAACGCCGCTTCCTTGTGCACCAGGAAGCTGACGTAGTCGCCGTTCCAGTCGATCAGGCCGCCGCGGTCCAGTTCAAGGATGCGGGTCGCCAGGTTTTGCAGGAAGGAACGGTCGTGAGTGATGAACAGCACCGCACCCTGGAAGTCCTTCAAGGCTTCTTCAAGCCAGGCGATGGCGCCGATGTCCAGGTGGTTGGTCGGTTCGTCGAGCAGCAGCAGGTCCGGCTCGGACACGAGGGCCTGGGCCAGCAGGACGCGACGACGCCAGCCGCCGGACAACTCGGCGAGGGTCTTGTCGGCCGGCAGTTGCAGGCGGCTCAGGGTGCTGTCGACCAGTTGCTGCAGACGCCAGCCGTCTCGGGCTTCAAGGTCGTGCTGCACGTGCATCAACTTGTCCAGATCGGCATCGGTGACGATGTTCTGGCTCAGGTGGTGATACTCGGCCAACAGCGCGCCGACACCGTCCAGGCCTTCGGCGACCACGTCGAACACGGTCCGCTCGTCGGCCACCGGCAGTTCCTGGGGCAATTCGCCGATTTTCAGGCCTGGCGCGCGCCAGACCGAGCCGTCATCGGGCTTTTGATCGCCCTTGACCAGCTTCATCATGCTGGACTTGCCAGTGCCGTTGCGGCCGATGATGCACACCCGCTCACCACGGGCGATCTGCCAGGACACCTTGTCCAACAACGGCATAGCGCCGAAAGCAAGGGACACATCGCTGAATTTGAGCAGGGTCATGAGCTTCTCCAAAAACCGGGCGCGCATTCTACCTGAGATGAGGCCTCAGGGGTCCGCCAATTTCGCCACCGAAGCACTCTGCATAACAAATGTTGCGAACTTGCACCGACGGCTCTGCAAAGCTTTCGCCGGCTGCTGGCAAAAGGCTAAGCTACAGACAGTTACCCTGGGTTACCCCTTGGGCTTGTCATGTTTTTTATGCCCGGACGTCTCATGCGCAGTCGCCTTTTCAGTGTTGTATCGTGTCTTTTTGTATGTGCCACTGCCGTTCAATCCGCGCAGGCGGTGGATATCTCCACTCAACGCCAATATTACAACGAGGCCAAGCGTGCCTTGGCCAAGGGTGATTCCGGCCCTTACTTTCGCTACAGCCAGGCCCTGCGCGATTATCCGCTGGAACCCTATCTGGCCTACGACGAATTGACCGCTCGCCTCAAGAGCGCCAGCAATGCCGAAATCGAGAAGTTCCTCGCCGAACACGGTGATCTGCCCCAGGCCAACTGGATGAAGTTGCGCTGGCTGCGTTGGCTGACCGAGCGCGGTGACTGGGAGACCTTCGTCAAGTATTACGACCCCAAGCTCAATTTCACCGAACTGGACTGCCTTAACGCCCAGTACCAGCTCAGCCATGGCTTGAAGGCCGAAGGCTATGCCAATACCGAAAAGCTGTGGCTGTCCGGCAAATCCCAGCCCCAGGCGTGCGATGCCTTGTTCGGCCTATGGGCCTCCCAGGGCCAGTTGACCGAACAGAAACGCTGGGAACGCACCAAACTGGCGGCCCAGGCCCGCAACTACCCGCTGGCCAACAGCCTGGTCAGCGGCCTGACCACCCTCGCCCCCCGTGGCAAGTTGCTGGTGGACGTGGCGCAGAAGCCCGAGTTGCTCAACCAGCCCTCGCGCTTCACCCCGGCCGATGAACCGATGTCCGACATCGTCAGCCTCGGCCTGCGTCGCCTGGCCCGCCAGGATCCGGAAAAGGCCATGGCACTGCTGGACGGCTACGCCAGCACCATGCATTTTTCCCGTGATGAAAAAGTTGCGATTGCCCGGGAAATCGGCCTGACCCTGGCCAAGCGCTTCGACAGCCGGGCCTTGGACGTGATGACGAAATACGACCCGGAACTGCGCGATGACACCGTTTCGGAATGGCGCTTGCGCCTGCTCCTGCGCCTGGCCCGCTGGGACGATGCCTACCAACTGACCCGTCGCCTGCCCGAGTCGCTGTCGAGCACCAATCGCTGGCGGTACTGGCAAGCCCGCACGCTGGAACTGGCGCAGCCGCAGAACCCCGAGGCGCTGGCGCTCTACAAGCACCTGGCCCGTGAACGAGACTTCTATGGCTTCCTGGCCGCCGACCGTTCCCAGTCGCCGTACTCGCTCATCAACAAGCCGCTGGTGATGAGCCAGGCGCTGATCAACAAAGTGCGCAACACCCCTGGCGTGCGTCGGGCGCTGGAATTTCATGCCCGTGGGGACATCGTCGACGGGCGCCGCGAGTGGTATCACGTCAGCCGTCATTTCAACCGTGACGAAATGGTCGCCCAGGCCAAACTGGCTTATGACCTGAAGTGGTATTTCCCGGCCATTCGCACCATCAGCCAGGCCAAGTACTGGGACGACCTGGACATCCGCTTCCCGATGGCCCACCGCGACACCCTGGTACGCGAAGCCAAGATTCGCGGCTTGCATCCAAGCTGGGCGTTCGCCATTACCCGCCAGGAAAGCGCCTTCATGGACGACGCCCGCTCCGGCGTCGGTGCCGCCGGCCTGATGCAACTGATGCCTGGCACCGCCAAGGAAACCGCGCGCAAGTTCAGCATTCCCCTGGCCTCACCACAGCAAGTGTTGAACCCGGACAAGAACATCCAGTTGGGCGCGGCGTACCTGAGCCAGGTTCACAGCCAGTTCAACGGCAACCGCGTCCTGGCCTCGGCGGCCTACAACGCCGGCCCCGGTCGCGTGCGCCAGTGGCTGCGCGGCGCCGACCACTTGAGCTTCGACGTCTGGGTCGAAAGCATTCCTTTCGACGAAACCCGTCAATACGTGCAGAACGTGTTGTCGTACTCGGTGATCTACGGCCAGAAACTCAACTCGCCGCAACCGCTGGTGGATTGGCATGAGCGGTATTTCGATGATCAGTGATTATTAGCGGAAGCTGTTCCTGAGAAGAAAAAATGCCCGCATCGAAAGATGCGGGCATTTCTTTTGCTCGCTTGCTGGACCTTGTGGGAGCGGGCTTGCTCGCGAAAGCGGTATATCAGTGACGGTGATGCTGACTGGCACACCGCTTTCGCGAGCAAGCCCGCTCCCACAGGAGACCTATGGTGAACATTGAATCTGCGAACACTCAAGAGCCCGCTGTTCTTAGTCGGTTGCCGCCTCCAACCCCACATTGAACTGCAACGCCGCCAGCCGCGCGTACAACGCATTGCTGGCCACCAGCTCCTGGTGAGTGCCCACCGCAACCACCTTGCCCTGGTCCATCACCGCGATCCGATCAGCGTTTTTCACCGTGGCCAGGCGGTGGGCGATGACCAGGGTCGTGCGGTTTTTCATCAGGTTGGGCAGGGCCTGCTGGATCAGGTGTTCGCTTTGCGCATCGAGGGCGCTGGTGGCTTCGTCCAGCAGCAGGATCGGCGCGTCCACCAGCAACGCCCGGGCGATGGCCAGGCGTTGGCGCTGGCCGCCGGACAGGCCCAGGCCACCGTCGCCCAGGTGGGTCTGGTAGCCGTCGGGCATTTTTTCGATGAAGTCGTGGGCGTGGGCAATCTGCGCAGCCTCACGCACCTGCTCGGACGTTGCGCCAGGGTTGCCGTAGCGGATGTTCTCTTCGACCGTGCCGAAAAACAGCGCCGGGTTTTGTGAAACCAGGGCGAAGTGGCGGCGCAGGTCCAGCGGATCGAGTTGAGTCAACGGCACATCGTCGATCAGGATCTGCCCTTGCACCGGATCGTAGAAACGCAGCAGCAGGTCATACACCGTTGACTTGCCCGCACCGGAAGGCCCAACCAGGGCCAGGGTCTCACCGGCCTTGATAGTCAGGTCGAGACCGTCGACCGCATAACTGTCCGGCCGGGAGGGATAGGAAAAACGCACGCCTTCGAGGCGCAGATCGCCCCGGACCCGCTCCGGCAAGATGACAAGGCCTGAAGCCGGCGGCTGGATGATGTTCTCCGAACGCAGCAACTCGGCAATGCGCTCTGCCGCGCCCGCGGCCCGTTGCAGCTCGCCGATCACTTCGCTCAGGGTACCGAAGGCGCTGCCGACGATCAGGCTGTAGAACACGAATGCCGCCAGCTCACCGCCGGAAATCCGCCCGGCGATCACATCCATGCCGCCGACCCAGAGCATCACCCCCACCGCGCCCAGCACCAGCACGATCACCAGGGTGATCAGCCAGGCCCGCTGGGCGATGCGCTTGCGGGCAGTGTCGAAAGCCTGCTCCACCGTCACGGAGAATCGTTGTTCGTCCTGGACCTGGTGGTTGTAAGCCTGCACGGTCTTGATCTGGCCAAGGGTTTCGGAAACGTAGCTGCCGACGTCGGCAATGCGGTCCTGGCTCTGGCGCGACAAACTGCGCACCCGACGACCAAAGACCAGGATCGGCGCCAATACCAGCGGCAGGGCAATCACCACGATACTGGTCAACTTGGGATTGGTGATGAACAGCAGCACGATGCCGCCCACCACCATCAAGGCGTTGCGCAAAAACAACGACAGCGACGAACCGATCACCGATTGCAGCAAGGTCGTATCGGCGGTCAGCCGCGACTGGATTTCCGAACTGCGGTTGTTTTCGTAGAAACCGGGGTGCAAGTACACCAGATGGTTGAAGACCTGCCGCCGGATATCGGCCACCACCCGCTCGCCGATCCAGGACACCAGGTAAAAACGGGCAAACGTACCGATCGCCAACCCCACCACCAGCACCATGAACAGGCCGATGGATTGGTTGAGCAGTTGCGGCGAGCGGGTCATGAAGCCCTGGTCCACCAACAACCGGATGCCTTGGCCCATGGACAAGGTAATACCCGCGGTGACAATCAACGCCAGCAGAGCGCCAGCGACTTGTTTGCGATAAGGGGCAATGAAGCCGCTGGCCAGGCGTATGGCACGGCGATGTCGGGAAGAAAGCATCAAAGGCGTCCGATAATGCAGCAGGAAAAAGGTCGGCCCGCGCCGTCGAAACGCAGCGGAACCAAGTTGAATCAGAATGAGTCAGGTTAAATATGACCACTACGACTAGCAGCTAGATGTTATCGGTCTAAAGTCTGGCTGGAAACGCAACTGTGTTTCTGATTGAGTGGAGGTGTCGCCATGAACCTACAAGGAGTGTCATGGCTCGGTCACCTGGCGACATTAAAGTAGGCACACAACCTGATGAGGAGACAGGCCATGTCCTTGCAACACAGCAGCGACGACAAGATTCAAGTAATCCGCACGCAACCGGACCAGTCTCTGGGCTGCTCGATCATCGATGAGGAAGGGCGCGAAGTACCGATCACCGAAGACATGATCCAAAAAGCCTGCAGCGAGCTGGAAAAACGACTGGTCAAGCCTGCCGAACAAAAGTGATACAGCCCGTCTTCAATTGGACCCGACCTTGATGTCGGGTTTTTTATACTTGCGAGAAAGGTTGTGGGAGCAAGGCTTGCCCGCGATGCAGGCACCTCGGTCCCCTGACCGCGTCATCGTTCATCGCGAGCAAGCTTTGCTCCCACAACCCAGCGCTGTCACGATCTGTTGCAAGGTCGCCGACTGCCCTTCAATACGAACCTTCAAACTGTCGATTTCCCGCCGTGGCGGATAATGCTTGCGCAAGGCGTCGAACGCGCTGCGTTGCTCGCTGACCGTGCCCACCAGGCTGCGGCGAAAGTTTGCGTCGTCGCCACGGGGGTCGTACACGCTCCGGCACAACGCCGCCAAGGCCCAGGCCGGGTCGGTTGCGGCATCCAGGGTGATGCCACCGAGCCAAGGCCGAGGCAACAGGTCGCTGAGGCTGACTTCAACCGGCTGTTCCAGGAAAGCGCACAAGGCCTGGTAGATCTGGGCGGTGCCGCGCTGACGGCCATCGAGGCTGTAACCGGCAATGTGCGGGGTGGCGATCACGCACAAATCGGCCAGGTCCACATCCACGGTGGGTTCCTGCTCCCAGACATCCAGCACCGCTTGCAGGTCTTCGCGTTCCAGCAACACTTCGCGTAGCGCGGCGTTGTCGATCACCGGGCCGCGGGCCGCGTTGATCAGCCAGGTCCCGGGCTTGAGCTGGTTCAGGCGCGCCTCGTCGAACAGGTGCCAGGTCGGTTGCTCACCGTCGCGGGTCAACGGTGTGTGCAGGCTGATCACATCGCACTGCTCGATGATCTGCTCCAGGCTCACATAGTCGCCCCCCTCGGCGGCCTGACGCGGCGGATCGCAGACCTTTACGGTCCAGCCCAGCCCCTTGAGCACCTCGATCAACCGCCCGCCCACCTGGCCTGCGCCGACCACGCCGAAGGTTCGTTGCTCGAGTTGTGCACCTTCGATTTCTGCCAGGGTCATCAGGCTGCCCAGCACATAGTCCACCACACCACGGGCATTGCAGCCCGGTGCGCTGGCCCAGCGGATACCGGCCTCGGCGAGATAATCCAGGTCCAGGTGATCGGTGCCGATGGTGCAGGTGCCGACGAAGCGCACCTTGCTGCCTTCCAGCAGGGCCCGATTGACCTGGCTGACCGAACGCACCAGCAACACATCGGCGTGCTCGACCATCGTCCGGTCGATCCCCCGCCCCGGTACCCGGCGGATTTCGCCGAATCCTTGGAAAAATGCATCGAGCAGGGGGATGTTTTCGTCGGCGACGATCAGCATGGCAGAGCTCCTTTGGCGGGAGGGGCAGTGTAGGCGTTCCGTTGGGCCTGTGCATTACCCGGAGCGAATGATGTTGTGGCAAGGGGATTTATGTGAGAGCAAAGCTTGCTCGCGATGCAGGTGCCTCGGTTCCTAGGGAGACCGCATCATCTTCATCTCGGGCAAGCCTTGCTCCCACAGGTGCTTGAAAATTGAAAAAGCGATTACAAATCCACAACACAGGTTTTTTCCTGACCACTGCGTCAAGGCGTAGAATTCGCCGCCTTGCGCTTAACCTTTTCGGACGCTTTCCCTGTGAATCCTGTCATCGACACCCCCACCACCCTCTCCCGCCCGGCCCGGGTTCGCCTGGAACTCAGGACCTTGCTGGCCTTGGCCTTGCCGATCATGGTGGCGCAACTGGCAACCACCGCCATGGGGTTTGTCGATGCGGTGATGGCCGGTCGGGTTGGCCCGCGGGATCTGGCGGCCGTCGCCCTGGGCAACTCGATCTGGGTGCCGGTGTTCCTGTTGATGACCGGCACATTGCTGGCGACCACGCCGAAAGTTGCCCAGCGCTTCGGTGCCGGTACGTTCGACGAGATCGGGCCGCTGGTGCGCCAGGCGTTGTGGTTGGCATTGGTGGTGGGGTTGATCGCGACGCTGGCGCTGTTCAGCGCCGAACCAATCCTGCACATCATGAACGTCGATCCTGAACTGATCGGTCCGTGCATGGAATACCTGCGGGGCATCGGGACAGGCCTGCCGGCCGTGGCGCTGTATCACGTACTGCGCTGCTTCAGCGATGGCCTGGGACGCACGCGGCCGGCGATGGTGCTGGGGCTGTGCGGGCTGGCGCTGAACATTCCGCTCAATTACATCTTCATCTACGGACACCTGGGTGTGCCCGCCATGGGCGGCGTCGGTTGTGGCTGGGCCACGGCCATCGTGATGTGGGTCATGGCCCTGGGCATGGCCGGTTGGGCCCGCTGGGCGCCGGCCTATCAGACGAGCCGGTTGTTCAGCCGTTTCGACTGGCCGCAATGGGCCGTCATCAAGCGCCTGCTGGGCATCGGCCTGCCGATTGGCATCGCGGTGTTCGCCGAGTCGAGTATTTTCGCAGTGATCGCCCTGCTGATCGGCAGCCTCGGCGCCACCGTGGTGGCCGGGCATCAGATCGCGCTGAACTTCAGTTCATTGGTGTTCATGATCCCCTACTCCCTGGGCATGGCCGTCACGGTGCGGGTCGGCCAGGCCCTGGGCCGTCGTCAGCCGCGCGAAGCGCGCTTCGCTGCCGGGGTGGGCATGGGCACGGCCCTGGCGTACGCCTGCCTGTCGGCGAGCCTGATGTTCGCACTGCGCGGGCCTATCGCGGCGATCTATACCGCCGATCCGGTGGTGATCAATGTGGCGTCGATGCTGATCGTCTACGCGGCGCTGTTCCAGTTTTCCGATGCGATCCAGGTCACGGCGGCAGGCGCGTTGCGCGGCTTCCAGGACACCCGGGTGACGATGATCCTGACCCTGTTCGCCTATTGGGGCATCGGCCTGCCGGTGGGTTACGCCCTGGGCCTGACCGACTGGCTCGGCGCGGCCAGCGGCCCGAGCGGGTTGTGGCAAGGCCTGATCGTGGGCTTGAGCTGCGCGGCGCTGATGCTGTCGATCCGCCTGGCACGCAGCGCGCGTAAGCAGATCCGCCTCAGTCGCTCGACGGATTAAGCGAGTTTCTTGCGGATCCAGTAGAGGTACGTGCCCGCTTCCTCCTGCTGGGCCACCAGTTCGTGGTCCAGGAACACGCAAAACTTGGGGATGTCGCGGCGAGTCGAGGGGTCGGTGGCGATCACTTTCAGCAGCCCACCGGGAACCAGGTCGCGAATGTGCTGGTGCAGCATCATCACCGGTTCCGGGCAATTGAGGCCCGTGGCATCCAGCGTGCCGTCGACCGGCGTGTCGTTCATTTCACTCATGTTCTACTCCTGAAACTGGCCGGCATTGTCGCGCAATGTCGGTCCTGAGCAAAGCCTGTGGAATCGCAAACATGTGAAAGCAAACTGTGGGATAGCAGACATGTAAGAGCAAGCCTGTGGGAGCAAGGCTTGCCCGCGATGCAGGCACCTCGGTCTCCAGACCGTGTCACCGTTCATCGCGAGCAAGCTTTGCTCCCACAGCTTTGCTCCCACGGGGCTTTTTGGTGTCCAGCCGCCGCAGATGGCACGTCACTTCCTCGCGGTCGTGGTACAGCTGCTTGCAACCGATCTCGACCTTGATGCCCCTGGCCTTGAACCCCTCGGCGATACGTTCGAGCAGGCGTTTGACCTCGGCATAACGCTGTTTCATCGGCAGTTTGAGGTTGACCACGGCCTCGCGGCAATGCCCTTCGCCAATCCACTCTTCCAGCATCGCCGCATTGCGTGCCGGCTTCTCGACGATATCGCAGACCATCCAGTCAACCGGCTGCTTGGGCTTGAACGTGAAGCCGTCCGCCATCAGGTGCTGCACCAGGCCGGTGTCCATCAGGCTTTCGGCCATCGGGCCATTGTCGATGGCGGTCACCAGCATGCCCCGGTTGACCAGTTGCCAAGTCCAGCCGCCCGGCGCGGCACCGAGGTCCACGCCGGTCATGTCGCTGTGCAGGCGCTCGTCCCACTGGTCCCGGGGAATGAAATGGTGCCAGGCCTCTTCAAGCTTGAGGGTGGAACGGCTCGGCGCTTCCCGAGGAAACTTCAGGCGGGGAATGCCCATGGGCCACATCGCCGAGTTATCGGATTCGGCCAGGCCCAGGAACACTTCGCGGCCACTCTTGAAGGTCAACAGCAGGCGCGGCTTGCGCGGGTCGTCCACCAGCTTGCCGGCGCCAATCAGCGCCTTGCGCAAGGGGCCTTCGAACTTCTTGCAGAAGTTCGACAGTTCCTTGCCGTCGTTGGTGTCCACCACTTCCAGCCACAGGCTGCCACAGATCGGGAAAGCGGCCATGTGGGCCAGGATGACGCTGATGCGATCGGTTTCCGGCAAATCGATGAACGTACCGCGCGCCCACTGGCGCGGGAAAATCAATTCGGCGAAACGCTGGCCGCCCATCAACCGCTCGGCGCCGTCGTCTTCGGTGCAGACAAATTCAGCGCAGGCACTGGCTGGTTTGGCCTTGGCGTAGCCGGCCACGTTGAGCCGGGCCGCGTGTTCGGCGATCTCGGAACAGACCTCGCCTTCGAAGCCCGGCCGGCAGTGCATGAAAAGCGTGTTCATTGAAACTCCGTAGCAAAGCCTGTCACGAAAACCGCCGCATGATAGCGGAGTTCGGAACCGCGAACCTGCCCATAGAGTCCAGTGATTAGTCATACACTCAAAACAGGGCTAGGTTAAAGGCTCTGCCCGTTCCGTCAGTCCGTAGCCGTGCGGACTCAAAGGAGTGATTTCAATGCCGTCCCTCGATAGCCTGAAAACCCTTAAAACACTGCAAGTCGACGCCAGGACCTACCACTACTTCAGCCTGCCGGATGCCGCCCGAAGCCTGGGCGACCTGGACAAACTGCCCATGTCGTTGAAGGTACTGCTGGAAAACCTGCTGCGCTGGGAAGATGAAAAAACCGTCACCGGCACCGACCTCAAGGCCCTGGCCGGGTGGCTCAAGGAGCGCCGCTCCGACCGCGAGATTCAATACCGCCCCGCCCGGGTGTTGATGCAAGACTTCACCGGCGTCCCCGCCGTGGTCGACCTGGCCGCCATGCGCGCCGCCATGGAAAAGGCCGGCGGCGATCCCCAGCGGATCAACCCGCTGTCGCCGGTGGACCTGGTGATCGACCACTCGGTGATGGTGGACAAATTCGCCAGCAGCCAGGCGTTCGAGCAGAACGTCGACATCGAAATGCAACGCAACGGCGAACGCTACGCCTTCCTCCGTTGGGGCCAAAGCGCTTTCGACAACTTCAGCGTGGTGCCGCCGGGCACCGGCATCTGCCATCAGGTCAACCTCGAATACCTGGGCCGCACCGTGTGGACTAAAGAAGAAGACGGCCGCACCTACGCGTTCCCCGACACGTTGGTGGGCACTGACTCCCACACCACCATGATCAACGGCCTCGGCGTACTGGGCTGGGGCGTCGGCGGGATCGAGGCGGAAGCGGCCATGCTCGGCCAGCCGGTGTCGATGCTGATTCCCGAGGTCATCGGTTTCAAACTCGTCGGCAAACTGCGCGAAGGCATCACCGCCACCGACCTGGTGCTGACCGTCACGCAGATGCTGCGCAAGAAAGGCGTGGTGGGCAAGTTCGTCGAGTTCTATGGCGACGGTCTGGCCGACCTGCCCTTGGCCGACCGCGCCACCATCGCCAACATGGCCCCGGAATACGGCGCCACCTGCGGCTTCTTCCCAGTCGACGATGTGACCCTGGACTACTTGCGCCTGTCCGGACGCCCAGCGGAAACGGTGAAATTGGTCGAGGCCTATTGCAAGGCCCAGGGCCTGTGGCGCTTGCCCGGCCAAGAACCGGTGTTCACCGACACCCTGGAGCTGGACATGGGCAGCGTCGAGGCCAGCCTCGCCGGACCGAAACGCCCGCAGGACCGGGTCTCGCTGCCGAATGTCGGCCAGGCTTTCAGCGACTTCCTGGGATTGCAGGTCAAACCCACCAGTAAAGAAGAAGGTCGCCTGGAAAGTGAAGGTGGCGGTGGCGTCGCGGTGGGCAATGCCGATCAGGTGGGCGAAGCCGAATACGAATACGAAGGCCACACCCATCGCCTGAAAAACGGCGCGGTGGTGATCGCTGCTATCACCTCGTGCACCAACACCTCCAACCCCAGCGTGATGATGGCCGCCGGGCTGCTGGCCAAAAAAGCCGTGGAAAAGGGCCTGACCCGCAAGCCGTGGGTCAAGAGTTCCCTGGCCCCGGGTTCCAAGGTGGTCACCGACTACTACAAGGCGGCCGGCCTGACCGAGTACCTGGATAAACTTGGTTTCGACTTGGTCGGCTATGGTTGCACCACCTGCATCGGCAACTCCGGACCGTTGCCGGAGCCCATCGAAAAAGCCATCCAGAAAGCCGATCTGACGGTGGCTTCGGTATTGTCGGGCAACCGCAACTTCGAAGGCCGGGTGCACCCACTGGTGAAGACCAACTGGCTGGCCTCGCCGCCGCTGGTGGTCGCCTATGCCCTGGCCGGCACCGTGTGCATCGACATCAGCAGCGAACCGCTGGGCAACGACCGGGACGGCAAACCGGTGTACCTGCGGGACATCTGGCCCAGCAGCCAGGAAGTGGCCGCCGCCGTGGCCCAGGTCAACACCAGCATGTTCCACAAGGAATACGCCGCCGTGTTTGCCGGTGACGAACAATGGCAGGCCATCGAAGTGCCGCAAGCGGCGACTTACGTCTGGCAGGACGACTCGACCTACATCCAGCACCCGCCGTTCTTCGACGACATCGGCGGACCGCCGCCGGCCGTCAGGAACGTCGAGGGTGCCCGGGTCCTGGCCCTGTTGGGAGACTCGGTGACCACCGACCACATCTCCCCTGCCGGCAATATCAAGGCCGACAGCCCGGCCGGTCGCTACCTGCGCGAACAGGGCGTGGAGCCGCGAGACTTCAACTCCTATGGCTCCAGGCGCGGCAACCACCAGGTGATGATGCGCGGCACCTTCGCCAATATCCGCATTCGCAACGAAATGCTCGACGGCGAAGAAGGCGGCAACACGATCTACATCCCCAGTGGCGAACGCATGCCGATCTACGACGCCGCCATGCGGTACCAGGCCGCGGGCACGCCGCTGGTGGTGATCGCCGGGCAGGAATATGGCACCGGATCGAGCCGGGACTGGGCCGCCAAGGGCACGAACCTGCTGGGGGTCAAGGCGGTGATCGCCGAAAGCTTCGAGCGCATCCACCGCTCCAACCTGGTGGGCATGGGCGTGCTGCCATTGCAGTTCAAGCTCGACCAGAACCGCAAGCGCCTGAACCTTACGGGCAAGGAAACCCTGGACATCCTGGGCCTCAATGACGTCGAACTGACGCCGCGCATGAACCTGCCCCTGGTCATCACCCGAGAGGACGGCAGCCAGGAGCGAATCGAAGTGTTGTGCCGGATCGATACCTTGAATGAAGTGGAATATTTCAAGGCCGGCGGGATCCTTCACTATGTCTTGCGACAATTGATTGCCGCTTGAAATTGTGGGAGCGGGCTTGCTCGCGAAGGCGGTGAAACAGTCAACATTGATGCTGCCAGGCACACCGCTTTCGCGAGCAAGCCCGCTCCCACAGGTTCTGCGGCTCGCTGACTTTTATTCACATCTTAACGGGCGATGTTTTGTATCGGCCCGCCTATAATCCCGCCGGCACTCACGGAACAGAGTCCGCCAACGGCTTGCCCCTCCTGCGCATGAACCTGCATGGACACAAATGTGCCCTCTGCGCGACACGGTGGCGTCGAAGCCCCAACGGCCGCTCTCGCCCCGAGCTCTTCCGCTAAAAGGATGTTGTATGCCCGCTTTACCCTGGCTTCACCTGGCCCTCCTCTCCACAGGCTACGGTCTGGCGCTGGTCTACGGCCATTTGACCTGGACAGCTGCCATCTCGGTCGCGCTATTGCTGTTTGCCGGGTATGCGGTTCGCCAACAGCAAACGCCGGTAGGCCAGTTTCTCGGGCACGCCCTGTTCCTGATCATGGCCTTGGCATTGGCCCTGCACTGGATGCCTGGCTTCTTCAACGGGCGGGTGATCCCGGCGCAACGCTTGACCGACGACGCCGCGCCGTTTGCCATGTACCTGAACCAGGACAAGCCGCTGATCGGCTTCTGGCTGTTGCTGGCCTGCCCCTGGATCGTCAGCCGACGCCCGTTGCGCCTGGCGGCAGGGGCCACGGCACTGGGCCTGGCGTTGAGCGCGGTGTTGGCCCTCGGCGGAGCCATGCTGCTGGGCATGATCCACTGGGCGCCGAAATGGCCGGATCACGCCTGGTTGTGGGTGTTCAACAATCTTTTATTGGTGACGCTGGTGGAGGAAGCGCTGTTTCGTGGCTACATTCAAGGGGGCTTGAGTCGGCGCTTCAAACACCTGAGTTACGGCGACAACCTGGCGCTGCTCCTGTCCTCGCTGCTGTTCGGCCTGGTACATGCCGGCGCAGGTTGGCAATGGGTGCTGCTGTCGGGCCTGGCGGGGGTCGGTTACGGCCTGGCCTATCGTTTTGGCGGCCTGGGCGCAGCGATTGCCACGCATTTTCTCCTCAATCTGCTTCATTTCGCCCTATTTACCTACCCGATGCTGGCGTGATAGCGACAGGCAAAAATAACTTCAATTAAAACCTGACACCGCCGACAACCTTTCAAAGCCTTGCGGATCTACACACCATGCGTAACAACCAGCCCGTCACACAACGCGAAAGGACCTTCCCGGCCCAGCAACGATTGATTTCGACCACCGACGCCAAGGGCGTGATCACCTACTGCAACGACGCGTTCGTTGAGATCAGCGGGTATTCGAAGGAAGAACTGATTCGTTCGCCGCACAATCTCGTGCGCCATCCCGACGTCCCTTCCGCTGTGTTCGCGCATATGTGGGGCACGCTGAAACAAGGCTTGCCATGGATGGGCATCGTCAAGAATCGCAGCAAGAACGGCGACCATTACTGGGTCAATGCCTATGTCACGCCCGTGTTCGAGGGCAATCAGGTGATCGGCTACGAGTCGGTGCGGGTCAAGCCCTCCGCCGAACAGATCGCCCGCGCCGAGGCGCTTTATCAACGCATCAACCAAGGCAAGTCCGCAGTTCCGGGTAGCGACAAATGGGTGCCCATACTGCAGGACTGGCTACCGTTTATCCTGGTCAGCCAGTTGAGTTTCATCGTCGGCGCTTTCCTGGATTCCTCCTGGGGCTTTGCCCTGGCCGCCCTGCTGTCGGTGCCGCTGGGGCTATTAGGCCTGCAATGGCAGCAACGCGGGATCAAGCGCCTGCTGCGCCTGGCCGAGCAAACCACGTCCGACCCGCTGATCGCCCGGATGTATACCGACAGCCGCGGCGCCCAGGCACGCCTGGAGATGTCGATCCTCAGCCAGGAAGCGCGCCTGAAAACCTGCCTGACCCGCCTGCAGGACACCGCCGAGCACCTTAACGACCAGGCTCGACAGTCCAATACCCTGGCCCATGACAGTTCCAGCGGCCTGGAGCGCCAACGGGTGGAAACCGAACAGGTCGCCACGGCCGTCAACCAGATGGCGGCAACGACCCAGGAAGTCGCCAGCCACGTGCAGCGCACCGCCGACGCCACCCAGGAAGCCAATCGCCTGACCAGCCGCGGGCGCGACATCGCCGGCGAAACCCGCGAAGCCATCGAGCGCCTGTCGGTGGTAGTCGGTGAAACCGGCCACACCGTGACCCAGTTGGCCAAGGACAGCGACGAGATCGGTGGCGTGGTAGACGTGATCAAAGGCATCGCCGACCAGACCAACCTGCTGGCCCTCAACGCCGCCATCGAAGCGGCCCGCGCCGGGGAGATGGGCCGCGGCTTTGCCGTGGTGGCTGACGAAGTGCGGCAACTGGCACAACGCACCAGCGAATCCACCGGGCAGATCCACGCCCTGATCGCCAAGCTCCAGCAGACCGCCACCAACGCCGTGCAGACCATGGACGCCGGCCATCGCCAGGCCGAAGAAGGCGTGGCCCGGGTCATGGAAGCAGACGAGGCACTGGTGGGGATCAGTGCAGCGGTGGCCCATATTACCGACATGACCACCCAGATCGCCGCCGCCACCGAGGAGCAAAGCTCAGTGGCCGAGGAGATCAGCCGCAACATCAGCAATATCTCGCAGCTGGCCGACCAGACCTCTGGCCAGGCTCACAGCTCGGCACTGCTGAGCGAAGAGCTGACCCGCACGGCCAACACGCAGTACTCGTTGGTGGAGCGGTTTAACCGCTGATAGATGTCGGCTTGAGCAAAAAACCCGGACAGCGAAAGCTTCCGGGTTTTTTATTACCATTTTAAAAAATAGCGTCGCGTAACCCGCCTTCGCGAGCAGGCTCGCTCCCACAGAGGAAACGCGGTCCCACCAAGAACCAGGTCGGCTATCAGGCCGCCTCGGGATGGACGTTGATCTCGGGCGCCCCGTTAACCACGATGGCCGAACGCAGGCATTGCGTAGTGGGCACCTCGGCATGGATGCCGAGGTAGCCGCGCTGGGCCATGGATGGCCCTTCGCGGCGGCCCACGGAGCAATGCCGGAGAGAGGGCATGCCGAGCCTAGGCGAGGCACCGAGTGGTGGGGCAAGAGCGTTTTGCTTACTTTTGACTGGGCCGGCTCCCGGGCTTCTCAAAAGTGAGCCGCCGTCAGGGCGGAACCCTAAGTGGCCGTGACCGCAGCAACGGATATGTACTCAGCCAACAACATCCTGGCCAACTGTCAGACCGCTATCGCGAGCAGGCTCGCTCCCACAGGGGCTTGTGAACGCCGCAAATCCAGTGTGGGAGCGAGCTTGCTCGCGAAGAGGCCAGGACAGACGCTATCAATCCTGAAGAAACGCCGCCACCTTTCCCGCAGCAGCCTCCAGATGCTGCTCATGACTAAATCCCGAAGCCTTCAACGGCTTCAAATCATGATCCCCCGCCGCCAACCACATCACTTCAATATCCGGTGACAAGGCATACCCCTGCACCGCTTCCCGATTGCCCAACGCATCGCGCTCGCCCTGGACGATCAAGGTCCGGGTTTTCAACGCCGCCAGATGCTCGACCCGCGGTTTCTCCGGCTTGCCCACTGCATAGAAGGGATAGCCCAGGCATACCAGCGCATCGGCGCCCAGCTCATCGGCCAGCAGGCTCGCCATGCGCCCGCCCATGGATTTGCCCCCCACGGCCAGCCGCCCAGCGACATAAGGCCGCACCGTGGCGTACACCTCACGCCAGTATTCCAGCAACTTAGGCGCCGGGTTGGGTGGACGCTTGCCCCCATCCAGGCGCCGCTGGGCCATGTAGGGAAACTCGAAGCGCAACACGTTGACGCCCTGTGCGGCAAGGCGCGCGGCCATTTGCTCCATAAAGCCACTGTCCATTGGCGCTCCGGCACCATGGGCCAGGATCAGGGTTGGCGCCTTGGCGCTGGCGACCGATTGCCCGGCTGTCCATAACCAGCCGTGTTCGGCTACACATCGCGCCCATTGATCCCCGTCAATACTGGCCTTGTGCTGTTTGTCCATGCTGACCTCGCTTTTAGTCTGCCTATAACTCCAGGCGAAGAACGCCGCACTGCCTTGCGCAGGCGCTACTTCGGCTGAACCGTGGATGGGGAACCATGAACACTTCTATCAGTACCGCCTACAACTACAAGGTGGTCCGCCAATTCGCCATTATGACGGTGGTGTGGGGCATCGTCGGCATGGGGCTCGGGGTTTTTCTCGCCGCCCAATTGGTCTGGCCACAACTCAACTTCGATTTGCCATGGACCAGCTTCGGCCGCCTGCGCCCGCTGCACACCAACGCGGTGATCTTCGCCTTCGGCGGCTGCGCGTTGTTTGCCAGTTCGTTCTATTCGGTGCAACGCACCTGCCAGACCCAGCTGTTCGCGCCGAAAATCGCCGCGTTCTGCTTCTGGGGCTGGCAACTGGTGATCCTGCTGGCGGCCATCAGCCTGCCACTGGGCTACACCAGCTCCAAGGAATACGCCGAACTGGAGTGGCCGATCGACATCCTGATCACCATCGTCTGGGTTGCCTACGCCATCGTGTTCTTCGGCACCGTGGCCAAGCGCAACACCAAGCACATCTACGTCGGTAACTGGTTCTTCGGCGGGTTCATCCTGACCGTGGCGATCCTGCACATCGTCAACAACCTGGAACTGCCGGTGAGTTTCACCAAATCCTACTCGGTGTACGCCGGGGCCACGGATGCGATGGTGCAATGGTGGTACGGCCACAACGCCGTGGGCTTCTTCCTCACCGCAGGCTTCCTGGGGATGATGTACTACTTCGTGCCGAAGCAGGCCGAGCGCCCGGTGTATTCCTATCGCTTGTCCATCGTGCACTTCTGGGCGCTGATCACCCTGTACATCTGGGCCGGCCCTCACCACTTGCACTACACCGCGCTGCCGGACTGGGCACAGTCCCTGGGCATGGTGATGTCGCTGATCCTGCTGGCGCCAAGCTGGGGCGGCATGATCAACGGCATGATGACCCTGTCGGGTGCCTGGCATAAGTTGCGCAGCGACCCGATCCTGCGGTTCCTGGTGGTGTCCCTGGCGTTCTACGGCATGTCGACCTTCGAAGGTCCGATGATGGCGATCAAGACCGTCAACGCCCTCTCCCACTACACCGACTGGACCATCGGCCACGTCCATGCCGGCGCGCTCGGCTGGGTGGCGATGATTTCCATCGGTGCGCTGTACCACATGATCCCGAAGGTCTTCGGCCGGCCACAGATGCACAGCATCGGCCTGATCAACGCGCACTTCTGGCTCGCGACCATCGGCACCGTGCTGTACATCGCCTCGATGTGGGTCAACGGCATCGCCCAGGGCCTGATGTGGCGTGCGGTGAACGAGGACGGCACGCTCACCTACTCCTTCGTCGAAACCCTGGTGGCCAGCCACCCAGGCTTCGTCGTGCGGCTGGCGGGCGGGGCGATCTTCCTCCTCGGCATGCTGTTGATGGCCTACAACACCTGGCGCACCGTGCGGGCCTACCAGCCTGCCGAAGCCGCCGCTGCCGCGCAGATGGCCTGAGGAGTCCACCATGAAACACGAAACAATCGAAAAAAACGTCGGCCTGCTGATGCTGCTGATGGTCCTTGCCGTGAGCATTGGCGGCCTGACCCAGATCGTGCCGCTGTTCTTCCAGGACGTGACCAACAAGCCCGTGGACGGCATGAAGCCCTACACCGCCCTGCAACTGGAAGGCCGCGACATCTACATCCGTGAAGGCTGCGTCGGCTGCCATTCGCAGATGATTCGTCCGTTCCGCGCCGAGACCGAGCGCTACGGCCACTACTCCGTCGCCGGCGAAAGCGTCTGGGACCACCCATTCCTGTGGGGCTCCAAGCGTACCGGGCCGGACCTGGCACGGGTCGGCGCGCGCTACTCCGATGATTGGCACCGCGCCCACTTGTACAACCCGCGCAACGTCGTGCCCGAGTCGAAAATGCCCGCCTACCCGTGGCTGGTGACCCAAGCGGTGGACAGCAGCCATACCGAAGGCAAGCTGCGCGCCATGCGCACCCTGGGCGTGCCGTACAGCGACGACGACATCACCAACAGCGTGGCCTCGCTCAAGGGCAAAACCGAAATGGACGCGCTGGTGGCCTACCTGCAAGTGCTCGGCACTGCCATCAAGAGCAAGAGGTGAGCCATGGTTCTTGAAATGAGTACTGGAATGATCCGCGGCCTGGGCACGGTCGTGGTGTTCATCGCCTTCATCGGCCTGACCCTGTGGGTATTCAGCAGCAAACGTCGTCCAGAGTTCGCCGAAGCGCGCCTGCTGCCGTTCGCCGACGAGCCACCCGCTGACACCGCCACCCCCCAAGACCCTGCAACAAGGAGTACCCGGCCATGACCACCTTCTGGAGTACGTGGATCTGCGTACTGACCATCGGCAGCCTCATCGGCCTGACGTGGCTGCTGATCGGCACCCGCAAGGGCGAGACCAAGGGCAGCGTCGACCAGACCATGGGCCACAGCTTCGACGGCATCGAGGAGTACGACAATCCGCTGCCGCAGTGGTGGTTCCTGTTGTTCGCCGGCACCCTGGTGTTTTCCGTCGGCTACCTGGTCCTCTATCCGGGCCTGGGCAACTGGAAAGGCATCCTGCCAGGTTACGACAACGGCTGGACCGGCGCCCATGAGTGGGAAAAGGAAATGGCCAAGGCCGACGCCAAGTTCGGGCCGATCTTCGCCAAATTCGCCGCCATGCCCGTGGAGGAAGTGGCCAAGGACCCACAAGCCTTGAAGATGGGTGGCCGCCTGTTCGCCTCCAACTGCTCGGTCTGCCACGGCTCGGATGCCAAGGGTGCCTTCGGCTTCCCGAACCTGGCCGACAGCAACTGGCGCTGGGGCGGCGCTGCCGACACCATCAAGGCCACCATCCTGGGTGGCCGCATGGCGGCGATGCCGGCCTGGGGTGAAGTGCTGGGCGAGGCCGGGGTCAAGAACGTGGCCGCGTATGTACGCCACGACTTGGCCGGCCTGCCTCTGCCGGCGGACAGCGGTGCCGACCTGCAAGCCGGCCAGCAGGCCTTCAACACCACCTGCGTCGCCTGCCACGGCGCCACCGGCCAGGGGACCGAAGCCATGGGCGCGCCGAACCTGACGCAACCGGCCGGCTTCATCTACGGCACCAGCCTGGCACAGTTGCAGCAGACCATTCGCCATGGTCGCCAGGGCCACATGCCGGCGCAGAATGAGTTGCTGGGCAACGACAAGGTGCAACTGCTTGCTGCCTACGTCTACAGCCTGTCCCACACTGCCGGTGCCGAGCGCCTGCAAGCCGAACACAAAAGCGAATAAATCTTGACCGCGTGAACAGCCGCATCCGTCTGGATGCGGCTGCTCCGTGTCCCTGCGCGACGCATTGTCGCACCCTCCCATAGTCTTTCTTTCGGTTCCCCTGAATCGGGTCTAAGCTTGCCTTTGCGTGCACTGGCGACTGCCGGTTTCAGGTCGACCCGACCCGATGCGTTCGACAATCGTTCGTCAAAAAGGCCGCAAAGGCTGGTGAATACCGGCTGTTGCGACAGTTGCCTGGCATCACCCGAACGCTGTGTTTGAACACACCCCGTTACAACCGACCTGACCCCCTCGCCTCGTTCCTTCGTTGCGACATTTTGCCGTGGGCCATTTTTGTCCCTACACGGAACATGGAAAGGCCGCAGAATCAGCTTTGGAAAGCATTGACGCAGGTCATGGCGCGTTGCAATGACCCCCCGCTTTCTCCATACTTGCGACCGATTTTTATCCTAATAAAACACCCAAACCGTGGAACCTTAGAATGAGCACAGCAATCAGTCCGACTGCTTATAACTATAAGGTAGTCCGCCAGTTCGCCATCATGACGGTGGTCTGGGGGATCCTTGGCATGGGGCTCGGTGTCTTCATCGCCTCGCAACTGGTCTGGCCGGAGTTGAACTTCGATCTGCCATGGACGACATTTGGACGCCTGCGCCCGCTGCACACCAACCTGGTGATCTTCGCCTTCGGTGGTTGTGCATTGTTTGCCACTTCTTACTACGTCGTGCAGCGAACCTGCCAAACGCGACTGATCTCCGACGGCCTCGCCGCCTTTACCTTCTGGGGCTGGCAAGCGGTCATCGTGGGTGCGATCGTGACCTTGCCAATGGGTTTCACCACCACCAAGGAATACGCGGAACTGGAATGGCCCCTGGCTATCCTGCTGGCCATCGTCTGGGTGACCTACGGCCTGGTGTTCTTCGGCACCATCGTCAAGCGCAAGACCAAGCACATCTACGTCGGTAACTGGTTCTACGGTGCATTCATCGTCGTGACCGCCATGCTGCACATCGTCAACCACGCTTCCCTGCCGGTCAGCTTCTTCAAGTCGTACTCGGCCTACTCGGGCGCGACCGATGCGATGATCCAGTGGTGGTACGGCCACAACGCCGTGGGCTTCTTCCTGACCACGGGCTTCCTGGGGATGATGTACTACTTCGTGCCGAAACAGGCCGAGCGTCCGATCTATTCCTATCGCCTGTCCATCGTCCACTTCTGGGCGCTGATCACCCTGTACATCTGGGCCGGTCCGCACCACCTGCACTACACCGCACTGCCGGATTGGGCGCAGTCCCTGGGCATGGCGATGTCGATCATCCTGCTGGCGCCAAGCTGGGGCGGCATGATCAACGGCATGATGACCCTGTCGGGGGCCTGGCATAAGCTGCGCACCGACCCGATCCTGCGCTTTCTGGTGGTATCGCTGGCGTTCTACGGCATGTCGACCTTCGAAGGCCCGATGATGGCCATCAAGACCGTCAACTCCCTGAGCCACTACACCGACTGGACCATCGGCCACGTACACGCCGGTGCGCTCGGCTGGGTGGCAATGATCTCCATCGGCGCCATCTACCACATGATCCCGAAACTGTTCGGTCGTGCGCAGATGCACAGCACCGGCCTGATCAACGCGCACTTCTGGCTCGCGACCATCGGCACTGTGCTCTACATCGCCTCGATGTGGGTCAACGGCATCACCCAGGGCCTGATGTGGCGTGCAATCAACGACGACGGCACCCTGACCTACTCGTTCGTCGAAGCGCTGCAAGCCAGCCATCCTGGTTTCATCGTTCGTGCCCTGGGCGGCGCGTTCTTCGCCAGCGGCATGCTGTTCATGGCCTACAACGTGTACCGCACCGTTCGTGCCTCTGACCCGGCTGAAGCTGAAGCCGCCGCCAAGATCGCCGTAGTTGGAGCTCACTGATGAAGCACGAAACAGTAGAGAAGAATATCGGCCTGCTGGCCTTCTTCATGGTCATCGCCGTGAGCATCGGCGGCCTGACCCAGATCGTTCCGCTGTTTTTCCAGGACGTGACCAACAAGCCGGTCGAAGGCATGAAGCCGCGCACCGCCCTTGAGCTGGAAGGTCGCGACGTCTACATCGCCAACGGCTGTGTCGGCTGCCACTCGCAGATGATCCGTCCGTTTCGCGCAGAAACCGAACGCTACGGCCACTACTCGGTCGCCGGTGAAAGCGTCTGGGACCACCCGTTCCTGTGGGGTTCCAAGCGTACCGGTCCGGACCTGGCCCGCGTTGGCGGCCGCTACTCCGACGACTGGCAGCGTGCGCACCTGTACAACCCGCGCAACGTAGTGCCTGAGTCGAAAATGCCGGCTTACCCGTTCCTCGTAGAAAACAAGCTCGACGGCAAAGACACCGCCAAGAAAATGGAAGTCCTGCGCACCCTGGGCGTGCCTTACACCGACGAAGACATCGCCGGTGCCAAGGATGCCGTCAAGGGCAAGACTGAAATGGACGCGCTGGTGGCCTATCTGCAAGGCCTGGGCACCATCATCAAAAGCAAACGGTGATTCTTTATGGATATCGGGATGATTCGCGGCCTGGGCACTGTCGTCGTGATGGTGGCCTTTATCGGTCTGGCCCTGTGGGTGTTCAGCCCCAAGCGCAAGTCGGAGTTCGAAGACGCGACCTTGCTGCCGTTCGCGGATGATCCCGAAGCCATCAAGCACGTCGAGCAAGCTTCTAGGAGTAACAAAGAATGACTACGTTCTGGAGTCTGTACGTCACAGTCCTCAGCCTGGGTACGATCTTCGCCCTGACCTGGCTGCTGCTGTCGACCCGTAAGGGCCAGCGCGCCGAACAAACGGACGAGACTGTTGGTCACTCGTTCGATGGCATCGAAGAGTACGACAACCCACTGCCGAAATGGTGGTTCATGTTGTTCGTGGGCACCATTGTCTTCGCCCTCGGTTACCTGGTGCTCTACCCGGGCCTGGGCAACTGGAAAGGCCTGCTGCCAGGGTATAACTACCTGGACACCGAAAAGCAGACCCCTTTCGCCAATGGCCAGACCGGCTGGACCGGCGTTCACGAGTGGGAAAAGGAAATGGCTCGTTCGGACGCCAAGTTTGGTCCGATCTTCGCCAAGTTCGCGTCGATGCCGATTGAAGAAGTCGCCAAGGACCCGCAAGCCTTGAAGATGGGTGGCCGCCTGTTCGCCTCCAACTGCTCGGTCTGCCACGGTTCCGACGCCAAGGGTGCCTATGGCTTCCCTAACCTGACCGATGCCGATTGGCGCTGGGGCGGTGAGCCGGAAACCATCAAGACCACCATCATGGGCGGTCGTCACGCCGTGATGCCGGGCTGGGCTGCCGTGGTTGGCGAGCAAGGCGTCGCTGACGTGGCTTCCTACCTGGTGACCAGCCTGCACGGTCGCAAGCTGCCGGAAGGCGCCAAGGCCGATCCGGCCAACGGCCAGAAACTGTTCGCCGCCAACTGCGTGGCCTGCCACGGTCCAGCTGGCAAGGGCACGCCTGCCATGGGCGCACCTGACCTGACGCATCCGGCCGGCTTCATCTACGGTTCGAGCTTCGCTCAACTGCAGCAGACCATCCGCTACGGGCGCCAGGGCCAAATGCCGGCCCAGGCCGACTTGCAAGGCAACGACAAGGTCCACCTGCTGGCGGCCTATGTCTACAGCCTGTCTCACGGCGAAAAGGCTCCGGCCGCTGACGCCCAGTAAGACAAGTAGCTGATGCACCAAAGGCCCCGCCAATCTGATTGGCGGGGCCTTTTTGTTACCGGCCGAAAAACCTGGGTAAATCTGTTTCGCTTGCCGGCCAACCACCCTGGTAGTAACGTGCCTACATTCAAGTTCAAACGAGGACGCTTCCATGTCCATCACCACCATCTCCAGCCGCGAATTCAACCACGACACAAGTGGTGCCAAAAAAGCCACCCGTGAAGGGCCGGTGATCATCACCGACCGTGGCAAGCCAGCCCATGTACTGCTAAGCATTGAGGAGTACCAGAAACTGACCGGCATTGGCACCAGCATTGTCGAGTTGCTGGTCATGCCCAATGCGCCGGACATCGACTTCGATACCGAGCGCGCCGTCATCGCCCCCCGCTCGGTGGACTTGTCCTGAATGTTTCTACTCGATACCAATGTCATCTCGGAACTGCGCAAACCCCAGGCAGACAAAAACGTCCAAGCCTGGGCGCGCAGCGTCCCTGCTCCCAGCCTGTACGTCTCGGCGATCACCGTACTGGAACTGGAAACCGGCGTGCTGCGCTTCGAACGCAAGGACCCGACGCAGGGCAGTCGCCTGCGGGCCTGGCTGGATAATCACGTGATGCCTGCCTTTGCCGGCCGGATCCTGGCCGTGGACCGTGCCGTCGCACTGCGTTGCGCTCGCCTGCATGTGCCTGACCACAGTAATGAATGCGATGCGTTGATCGCCGCCACCGCCCTCGTCCATGGGTTGACCGTGGTGACCCGCAACGTGAGTGATTTTCAAAGCAGCGGCGTGGCGGTGCTCAACCCGTGGTCAGATCCATCCTGAGACTTCATGCGATCCTGTGGCGAGGGGATTTATCCCCGCTGGGTTGCGCAGCAACCCCCTGCGTCCTGCCTGACACAACACAGTGGCTGATGAATCATGGGGCTGCTTCGCAACCCAGCGGGGATAAATCCCCTCGCCACAAAGAGCAGGCTTATGCCTACTTGAAGTATTTGCTTGCACTGAGGGCGATTTCTCCAACCTGCCAATTTGCCTGTCCGACTCCCTTTCGTTTTTTCGCCAACGCCACGGAATGTCTATAGTCAATTGATCTGAGTCATGACTTGTTACATCCGCTACACCATTCTAGGCAGACCCCCAACGCGACCAAAGGTCGCACCCTTGGGCTAGAGCGACAGGCGTATCATTGCGCCACCGCAACACCCTTTCTGACCGTGGTCGGCACGTACTGGCCACGGCACTTTTCCACTGCCGTGGGATGCATTTGATGAGTAACCAGATTCCGGTACATGACGTTACCCCGCCTGCCAAGGACGCGAACAAAAGCGTCGACCTGTATGCCTCTCGGGAAAAAATCTACACCCGTGCCTTCACTGGCCTGTTCCGCAACCTGCGAATGGCTGGCGGCGCGCTCTTGTTCCTGCTGTATTTCGGTACGGTCTGGCTGAACTGGGGTGGCCATCAGGCCGTCTGGTGGAACCTGCCGGAGCGCAAATTCTTTATTTTCGGCGCCACCTTCTGGCCCCAGGACTTCATCCTGCTGTCCGGGATGTTGATCATTGCCGCCTTTGGCCTGTTTTTCATCACGGTCTATGCCGGACGAGTGTGGTGTGGCTACACCTGCCCACAGAGCGTATGGACCTGGATCTTCATGTGGTGCGAAAAAGTCACCGAAGGCGACCGCAACCAGCGCATCAAGCTCGACAAGGCCCCCATGGGTGCCAACAAATTCCTGCGCAAGTTCGCCAAGCACAGCCTGTGGCTGCTGATCGGCTTCGTCACCGGCATGACCTTTGTCGGTTACTTCACGCCCATCCGCGAACTGGTGTTCGAGTTCTTTACCGGCCAGGCCGATGGCTGGTCGTATTTCTGGGTGGGTTTCTTCACCCTCGCCACCTACGGCAACGCTGGCTGGCTGCGTGAGCAAGTGTGTATCTACATGTGCCCTTACGCACGCTTCCAGAGCGTGATGTTCGACAAGGACACCTTGATCGTTTCCTACGACCCGCGTCGCGGCGAAAGCCGTGGCCCACGCAAGAAGGGCGTCGACTACAAAGCCCTGGGCCTGGGGGATTGCATCGACTGCACCATGTGCGTCCAGGTCTGCCCTACCGGCATCGACATCCGTGACGGCCTGCAGATCGAGTGCATCGGCTGCGCGGCCTGCATCGATGCCTGCGACAACATCATGGACAAGATGGATTACCCACGCGGCCTGATCAGCTACACCACCGAACACAACCTTTCGGGGCAGAAAACCCATAAACTGCGCCCGCGCCTGATCGGTTATGCCTTGGTGCTGCTGACCATGATGAGCCTGTTGGCGACGGCGTTCTTCATGCGCTCGCTGGTGGGTTTCGACGTCAGCAAGGACCGCGTGCTCTACCGCGAAAACGCCGAAGGCCGGATCGAGAACGTCTACAGCCTGAAGATCATGAACAAAGACCAGCGCGACCATACGTACGTCCTGGAAGCCGCCGGCCTGCCCGACCTCAAGCTGCAAGGCCGGCGGGAAATCAAGGTCGCGGCCGGCGAGATCTACAGCCAGCCGGTCGAGCTGTCCAGCGCACCGGAGCAACTGCCATCGAGCACCAACGAGGTGACCTTCATCCTCAAGGACGCCGATGACGAAAGCGTACATGTCGAAGCCAAGAGCCGGTTCATCGGCCCACAAACTCGTTGAGAGAACTGAACATGCCTGCAGCAACCGCCACCAGCCCTTGGTACAAACACCTCTGGCCGTGGATCATCATCGCGATCCTGACCTGTTCGGTGACACTGAGCCTGACGATGGTGACCATTGCGGTGAAGAACCCGGATAACCTGGTCAACGACAACTATTACGAAGCCGGCAAGGGCATCAACCGCTCGCTGGAGCGCGAATTGCTCGCCCAGACCCTGCAACTGCATGCCAACGTGCAACTGGATGACGTGACCGGCGAAGTGAACCTGCGCCTGAACGGCAACAGCCGCCCCCAGACCCTGGAACTGAGCCTGATCTCGCCGACCCAGCCGGAGAAGGACCGCAAGATCGTCCTGACCCGCAACGACAGCGAACCGGGGCGCTACGTCGGACAGATGACAGACAAGATCGAAGGCCGGCGCTTTGTCGAATTGCTGGGAGTGGAGAACGACAAGACCTGGCGCCTGTTCGAAGAAGAACAGATCAACCACGACCAGGACATCCTGCTCGGCGATGAGCCGCTGCAAGGCGCTGAAGACCTGAAAAAATAAACGACTGCGCTTCGCGCAATCGCGAGCAAGCTCGCTCCCACAGGAGATTGCGGTGCATGACCAACCGCGATCGACTGTGGGAGCGAGCTTGCTCGCGAAGAGATTTCAGACGCCCAGAAAGCTGCGATATGTGAATACCCATGACCACTCCACAGCCCTGCTACCACTGCGCCCTGCCCGTCCCCCCCGGCAGTCGCTTCACCGCCGTTGTCCTCGGTGAAACCCGCGAGCTGTGCTGCCCGGGCTGCCAGGCGGTGGCCGAGGCCATTGTCGCCGGCGGCCTGGAAAGTTATTACCAGCATCGCAGCGAAGCGTCGGCCAACCCCGAATCCCTGCCCGTCCAGTTGACCGATGAACTGGCGCTGTACGATCGCCCAGACGTGCAGCAATCATTCGTGCGCCATGAAGGCGAACTGGCCGAAACCACCCTGTTGATGGAAGGCATCAGTTGCGCCGCCTGCGGCTGGTTGATTGAAAAACAATTACGCAGCCTGCCGGCCGTGGCTGAAGCGCGATTGAACCTGTCCAATCATCGCCTGCATGTACGCTGGGCCGACGCTCAACTGCCGCTGAGCACGCTGCTCGCCGAATTGCGCCAGATCGGCTACGTAGCGCACCCGTACCAGGCCGACCAGGCCTGTGAACAACTCGCCGCACAAAACCGCCTGGCCCTGCGCCAATTGGGTGTGGCCGGTCTGTTGTGGTTCCAGGCGATGATGGCGACCATGGCCACCTGGCCGGAATTCAACATCGACCTGAGCCCGGAGATGCACACCATCCTGCGTTGGGTTGCCCTGTTCCTCACCACACCCATCGTCTTCTATAGCTGCGCGCCGTTCTTCAAAGGCGCCATGCGCGACCTGCGCACCCGGCACCTGACCATGGACGTTTCCGTCTCCCTGGCCATCGGTGGCGCTTACGTCGCCGGGATCTGGACGTCGATCACCGGCGTCGGCGAGTTGTACTTCGATGCCGTGGGCATGTTTGCCCTGTTCCTGTTGGCCGGCCGTTACCTGGAACGCCGGGCTCGGGAGCGCACGGCTGCCGCCACCGCCCAACTGGTCAATCTGTTGCCGGCCTCGTGCCTGCGCCTGGAGGATAACGGCCAGAGTGAACGCATCCTGCTCAGCGAATTGCGCACCGGTGACCGGGTGCTGGTGCACCCCGGGGCAGTCCTGCCGGCCGATGGCAAGATTCTCGATGGCCAGTCCAGCATCGACGAATCGCTGCTGACCGGCGAATACCTGCCACAACCTCGGCAGGTGGGCGACGCGGTCACCGCCGGCACGCTGAACGTCGAAGGCGCCTTGACGGTCGAGGTGCTGGCGCTCGGGCAAGACACCCGACTGTCGGCCATCGTCCGGCTGCTGGAACGGGCCCAGGCCGAGAAGCCGCGACTGGCGGAAATCGCCGATCGCGCTGCCCAATGGTTCCTGTTGTTCTCCCTGGTCGCGGCGGCGGCCATCGGCCTGTTGTGGTGGCAATTGGACGCTTCGCGGGCCTTCTGGATCGTCCTGGCGATGTTGGTTGCCACCTGCCCTTGCGCGTTGTCCCTCGCCACGCCAACTGCCCTCACCGCCGCTACCGGCACCTTGCACAAGCTCGGCCTGCTGCTGACGCGCGGCCATGTGCTGGAAGGCCTGAACCAGATCGACACGGTGATTTTCGACAAAACCGGCACCCTCACCGAAGGTCGCCTGGCGTTGCGCGCCATTCGACCATTGGCGGCCCTCGACAGCGATCAATGCCTGGGCTTGGCCGCCGCCCTGGAAAACCGCTCGGAACACCCTATCGCCCGCGCCTTCGGCCGCGCGCCACTGGCCGCCGAGCAGGTACACAGCACCCCGGGGCTGGGGCTGGAAGGCCTCGTGGCGGAACAGCGCCTGCGCATCGGCCAACCCGGTTTTGTCTGCGAACTCAGTGGCGCGACGGTGCCGGTGATGCCGGATGAGGCCGGGCAATGGCTGTTGCTGGGCGATGAGATCGGCCCCCTGGCCTGGTTCGTCCTCGATGACCGCTTGCGCGTCGATGCCCCGGCGCTGCTGGCGGCCTGCAAGGCACGGGGCTGGCGGACGCTGCTGTTGTCGGGGGACAGTTCACCCATGGTTGCCAGCGTCGCCGCCGAGCTGGGCATCGATGAGGCTCGCGGCGGCCTGCGCCCGGACGACAAACTGGCCGTGTTGCAGCAGTTGCACCAACAGGGCCGCAAGGTGTTGATGCTCGGCGATGGGGTGAACGACGTGCCCGTGCTGGCGGCGGCGGACATCAGTGTCGCCATGGGCTCGGCCACCGACCTGGCCAAGACCAGCGCCGACGCCGTGCTGCTGTCCAACCGCCTCGACGCCCTGATCCACGCCTTCAGCCTGGCCCGACGCACCCGCCGGGTGATCATTGAGAACCTGGTGTGGGCAGGGCTGTACAATGGCCTCATGTTGCCGTTCGCCGCCCTCGGCTGGATTACGCCGGTGTGGGCGGCGGTCGGCATGTCCATCAGTTCGTTGACCGTGGTGTTGAATGCGCTGAGGCTGACGCGTCAGCCCAAGGCGCAGGTTTTCGACGCCACGCCCGATACCCGCCCGCTGCCGGCCTGAGCCGCGCGGGCATGGAGTTCCGACATGCCAGCTCTCTACGTGATGATCCCGGCCGCGCTGCTGATCGTGGCCATCGCCGTGTACATTTTCTTCTGGGCCGTGGACAGCGGCCAGTACGACGACCTCGACGGTCCGGCCCACAGCATTCTGTTCGACGACCAGGACCCGAACCACAAGGCGGCGGTGGACGAAGCCAGTGGCGAGGCCCGCAAGCCGGACGACAAGGCTCCGCCCCATGCTTGATCTGGCGCCACTGCTGGTTTCGGCCGTTATCCTTGGCCTGCTCGGCGGCGGCCACTGCCTGGGCATGTGCGGCGGCCTGATGGGCGCCCTGACCCTGGCGATCCCAAAGGAACAACGCAGCCGGCGCTTTCGGTTGCTACTGGCGTACAACCTGGGGCGGATCCTGAGCTACGCCACCGCCGGGTTGCTGATCGGCCTGGCCGGCTGGGCCGTGTCCAACAGTCCGGCAGCGATGATCATGCGGGTGCTGGCCGGCTTGCTGTTGATTGCCATGGGCTTGTACCTGGCGGGCTGGTGGAGCGGCCTGACGCGCATCGAAAGCGTGGGGCGTGGTTTGTGGCGGCACATCCAACCCGTCGCCAACCGTTTGCTGCCGGTGTCGAGCCTGCCCCGGGCCTTGCTGCTCGGCGCGCTGTGGGGCTGGCTGCCGTGCGGCCTGGTCTACAGCACCCTGCTCTGGTCCGCCAGCCAGGGCAATGCGCTGGACAGTGCGTTGCTGATGCTCGCCTTCGGCCTGGGCACCTGGCCGGTACTGCTCGCCACCGGCCTGGCCGCCGAACGCGTCACCGCCCTGCTGCGCAAACGCAGCGTGCGCATGGCCGGTGGCTTGTTGGTGATTATTTTCGGGGTATGGACACTGCCGGGGCCGCATCAGCATTGGCTCATGGGGCATTGACCGAGTCGCCGCCCATCGCGAGCAGGCTCGCTCCCACAGAAGACTTGTGGTGAACACCACATTTGTGAGCGCCCTAGATCAAGTGTGGGAGCCAAGCTTGCTCGCGATAGCGGTGGCTCAGCTGGCATCCCTGTTGGATGTGCCGCCGTCATCGCGAGCAAGCTCGGCTCCCACAGGTCATGCGTCGTCCTCAAAAACCATGCACACCTTCCTTCGCAGCGAGCCCGTTGACGCAAATCAAAACGGCCACGCCCACGCGCCCCTAGACTCGCCCCATGCCAGTCTATCCGGGGAATGCCCGCATGCTCGACACCATTTGTTGGGACTCAGATCTCATCCGCCGTTACGACCTGGCGGGACCACGCTACACCTCGTACCCCACTGCAGCGCAGTTCGCCAGCCAGGTGGGCACCTTCGACCTGCTCCACGCCCTGCGCGACAGCCGCAAGGCCCTGCGACCGTTGTCGCTGTACGTGCACATACCGTTCTGCGCGAACATTTGCTACTACTGCGCCTGCAACAAGGTCATCACCAAGGACCGCGGCCGTGCCCACGCCTATCTGCAGCGCCTGGAACAGGAAATCCAGTTGATCGGCTGCCACCTGGACCCCACCCAGCGCGTAGAACAGTTGCACTTTGGCGGAGGCACCCCGACGTTCCTCAGCCACGACGAACTGCGCCAACTGATGGCCAAGCTGCGCAAGCACCTGAACCTGCTGGACGACGACTCCGGCGACTACGGCATCGAAATCGACCCCAGGGAAGCCGACTGGTCGACCATGGGCCTGTTGCGTGAACTGGGTTTCAACCGGGTCAGTATCGGCCTGCAAGACCTTGATCCAGCGGTGCAGCGGGCCGTCAATCGCCTGCAAAGCCTGGAAGAAACCCGTGCCGTGGTCGAAGCCGCCCGGACCTTGCAATTCCGTTCGATCAACATCGACCTGATCTACGGGCTGCCCAAGCAGACCCCGGAAAACTTCGCCCGCACCGTCCAGGAAGTCATCCATCTGCAACCGGACCGACTCTCGGTGTTCAACTACGCCCACCTGCCGGAACGCTTCATGCCCCAGCGGCGCATCAATAGCCAGGACTTGCCGAACCCGGAGCAGAAACTGGCGATGCTGCAAGGCACCATCGAACAACTGGCCGCCGCCGGTTACCGCTATGTCGGCATGGACCACTTCGCCCTGCCCGACGACGAACTGGCAATCGCCCAGGAAGAGGCTACGTTGCAGCGCAACTTCCAGGGCTACACCACCCATGGCCATTGCGACCTGATCGGCCTTGGCGTGTCAGCCATCAGCCAGATCGGCGATTTGTACTGCCAGAACAGCAGTGACCTGAACCATTACCAGAACACCCTCGCCGACGGGCAACTGGCGACCAGTCGCGGGCTGATCTGCAACGCTGACGACCGGCTGCGGCGCGCGGTGATCCAGCAGTTGATCTGTCATTTCCACCTGCCCTTCGCCGAGATCGAGCAAACCTTCAACATCGATTTTCGCGGTTACTTCGCGCCGCAGTGGCCGCAATTGCAGGCCATGGCCGCGGATGGGCTGATCGAGTTGGATAACACCCACATCCGGGTATTGCCCGCCGGGCGCCTGCTGGTGCGATCGGTGTGCATGGTGTTCGATGCCTATCTGGACCTGCACAATCGCCAACGCTTCTCCCGAGTCATCTGAGCGCGACAATTTGACGACGAAACCACGCTGGCCGGACTGTCTGCTCTGGGGTACCCTTACGCCTTATGCGTGATTTCCCACAAGGATTTAAGAAATGTCCGAGCCAGTCAAACTGCGCGCCCACAACCAGGCCCATTGCAAGGATTGCAGCCTGGCCCCCCTCTGCCTGCCACTTTCGCTGAACCTGGAGGACATGGACGCGCTGGACGACATCGTTAAACGGGGCCGTCCGTTGAAAAAAGGTGAATTCCTGTTTCGCCAGGGCGACACCTTCGATTCGGTCTATGCGGTGCGCTCGGGCGCCTTGAAGACCTTCAACCTGAGCGACGGCGGCGAAGAACAGCTCACCGGCTTCCACCTGCCCAGCGAACTGGTGGGCCTGTCCGGTATGGACACCGAGTCCCATCCAGTCTCGGCCCAGGCGCTGGAAACCACCTCGGTGTGCGAAATTCCCTTTGATCGCCTGGACGAGTTGTCCATACAGCTGCCGCAACTGCGCCGCCAGTTGATGCGGGTCATGAGCCGGGAAATTCGTGACGATCAGCAAATGATGCTGCTGCTTTCGAAAAAAACCGCCGACGAGCGTATCGCCACGTTCCTGGTCAACCTCTCGGCACGCTTCCGCGCCCGCGGGTTCTCGGCCAACCAGTTCCGCCTGAGCATGTCGCGCAACGAAATCGGCAACTACCTGGGCCTCGCGGTGGAAACCGTGTCCAGGGTATTCACCCGCTTCCAGCAGAACGAGCTGATTGCCGCCGAAGGCAAGGAAATTCACATTCTCGACCCGATCCAGCTCTGCGCCCTGGCCGGCGGCTCGATCGAAGGCTGATGGCCGCGCGCGGCTGAGGGATGTTCCCAGCCGCGCTATACTGCCGCGTTTGCAGCCCTGCCAGGACACTTCCACGATGGTCTTCGACTCCTTCGACATCAAATCCCTGATTCGCCCCGTGATCGATTTCCCCAAGCCCGGCGTGATCTTTCGCGACATTACCCCACTCTTCCAATCCCCGACTGCCCTGCGACTGGTCATGGACAGTTTCGCCCACCGGTATGTCGAGGCCGAGTTCACTCATATCGGCGCGATGGATGCGCGGGGTTTCCTGATCGGCTCGATCCTGGCCTATCAGTTGAACAAACCGCTGATCCTGTTCCGCAAGCAAGGCAAGCTGCCGGCCGATGTGCTGGCCGAGGGTTACCAGACCGAATACGGCGAAGCCTTCCTTGAAGTGCACGCCGATAGCTTGTGCGAGGGTGATTCGGTGGTGATGTTCGATGACCTGATCGCCACTGGCGGCACGCTGATCGCCGCTGCCAACCTGATCCGCCGCATGGGCGCCAAGGTCCACGAAGCCGCAGCGATCATCGACCTGCCGGAGCTGCTCGGCTCCCAGCGCCTGGAAGACATGGGGATACCGACGTTCTGCCTGACGCAGTTCTCGCTCAGCGAAAAATAATCGGGAAACTGCAATCGAACCTGTGGGAGCGGGCTTGCTCGCGAAAGCGGTGTATCAGTAAACGATGATGTTGACTGGCACACCGCTTTCGCGAGCAAGCCCGCTCCCACATCAGTTTTTGGGTGGCGGCTACAAGGCGATCGGCTTGCGCCCTGCAAACGAATGCGCCAGTGTCCCGCCATCCACCAACTCAAGCTCCCCACCCAGCGGCACGCCGTGGGCGATGCGCGAGGCGATCAGGCCTTTGTTGTTGAGCAATTGGGCGATGTAATGGGCGGTGGCTTCGCCTTCGACCGTCGGGTTCGTGGCGAGGATGACTTCCGTGAACGTACCCGCCTCTTCGATCCGCGCGATCAACTGTGGAATGCCGATGGCTTCAGGCCCCAGGCCGTCGAGCGGCGACAAATGGCCCTTGAGCACGAAATAACGGCCACGAAAACCGGTCTGCTCCACCGCATACACATCCATCGGCCCTTCCACCACGCAGAGCAGGCTGTCGTCCCGACGCGGGTCAGCGCATTGCGGGCAGAGGTCGTCTTCGGTGAGGGTGCGACATAAACGGCAATGCCCTACGCCTTCCATGGCCTGGCTCAGGGCCTGGGCCAGGCGCGAACCGCCGCTGCGATCACGCTCGAGCAATTGCAACGCCATGCGCTGGGCAGTTTTCTGACCTACACCCGGCAACGTTCGCAGGGCATCGATCAGTTGGCGAATCAAAGGGCTGAAGCTCATGGAGGAAATGTCCGACATAACAACGAGACGCGGTTTATACCCGCGCCTCCGATTAGCGTCAAATACTCAATCCTGCGCGACCCGCACCACCAACTTGCCGAAGTTGCGCCCTTCCAACAACCCGATAAACGCCTGTGGCGCATTCTCAAGGCCATCGACCACGTCCTCACGGAACTTGACCTTGCCATCACGCACCCACGGGGCCATGGCGCTGATGAACTCCGGCTGACGGTCACCGTAGTCATCAAACACAATAAACCCCTGGATCCGCATGCGCTTGTTCAGCAAGGTGCGCTGCAACTGCGGCAAGCGATCCGGGCCGCTCGGCGCTTGATGATCGTTGTAGGAAGCGATCAGGCCACAGAGCGGGATCCGCGCCTTGGCGTTGAGCAGCGGCACGACGGCATCGAAAACCTTGCCACCGACGTTTTCGTAATAGATGTCGATGCCCTTGTCGCAAGCCTGGGCCAGTTCCTCGGCAAAACGTGCGCTCTTGTGATCGACACAGGCGTCAAACCCCAGCTCGTCGACCACGTACTTGCATTTCTCGCTGCCTCCCGCGACGCCGACGACACGCAGGCCCTTGATTTTCGCCACCTGGCCGACCACCGAGCCCACCGCACCCGAGGCCGCTGCGACCACCAGGGTCTCCCCGGCCTTGGGCTGGCCAATGTCCATCAGCCCCATGTAAGCGGTCATGCCTGGCATGCCCAGCACACCCAGGGCCATCGACGGGCTGGGCAGCCCCGAGGGGATGGGCATCACGTTGCGCCCGTCGCTGATGCTGTGGCTCTGCCAACCGGTGGCCCCCACCACCAGATCACCCTCCTGGAATTTCGGGTGCGTCGAGCGTTCCACGCGGCTGACGGCGCCGCCGGTCATCACCTCGTCGATTTTTACCGGAGCAGCGTAGGAAGGCGCGTCACTCATTCGCCCGCGCATGTAGGGGTCCAGGGACAGGAATAGTGTCTTGAGCAGAATTTGTCCCTCCGCCAGATCCGGCAGTGTCACGTGTTCAAGACGAAAATTTTCCGGCGTGGGCGCCCCTTGGGGGCGGGAGGCCAGGACGATGCGCTGACTGGAAATCGATGACATGGATGCGTCTCCTTGTTCGTTGAGCGGACACGTATAGGAAGCAGACCATTGCCGAAGGGGCGGCGTTCGATGTTTGTTCAGCCGGCACTTGTGGGAGCAAGGCTTGCCCGCGATGAACGATGGCGCGCAGTTCCGACAAACCGAGGCGCCTGCATCGCGGGCAAGCCTTGCTCCCACAGAGCCTTGCTCCCACAGGTAAGGTTTCTGTCACCGCTCGCCCCTACGACAGAAACAACAATGCCAGGCGCGATGCCTGGCATTGTGTGTAGCCCATCCCGACCGGGATGGCGAATCAGAACGGCAGTTTCATGCCCGGCGGCAGCTGCATACCGGCCGTCATGCCGGACATCTTGTCCTGGCTGTTGGCTTCGATCTTGCGCACCGCGTCATTGACGGCGGCGGCGAACAGGGCTTCGAGCATTTCCTTGTCGTCTTCGCTCAGGCCTTCGACCACGCTTGGGTCGATGCTGACGCGCTTGATGTCGTGGCGACCGGTCATGACCACGGTCACCATGTCGCCGCCGGACTTGCCGGTGACTTCGGCGTTGGCCAGTTCTTCCTGCATCTTGGCCATTTTTTCCTGCATCTGCTGCGCCTGCTTCATCAGGCCGGCCATGCCACCTTTCATCATGGGAATCACCTCGAAAGTACTTGGATAAACAACGCGCCCGGCCCGTTCGGCCCGGCGCCTTCAGTTATGAGCCCTGGGTGACCGGGGCCTCGACAGGTTCGATAGTATCGTGACGGACCACGGCGCCGAACTGTTGCATCATCTGCTGGATGAATGGATCACTGTGGATCGACTCCTCGGCTTCGCGCTGACGGTCGGCACGGCGGCGGGACCCGGCTTGGGCCGGGGTCTCCTGCTCGGGCTTGATCAGCTCCATGGTCAGCGTCAGGGGGCGCTGGTGGTACTGGTTCAGCGCATCGTTGAGGCGACGTTGCTGGGTCGCGTTGAACAGTGCGCTGTGGGCCGGGTCCAGGTGCAGCAGCCAGTGGTCGCCTTCCACGGAAATCAGCGTGCAGTTGGCGGCGATGCTGCCGGTCATGCCGCTGATCGGCAGCTTAGGAAACAGTTCCAGCCATTGCAGGGCCAGGCCGGTGGCTGGCATCGCCGCCGGTTCCGGCTCGGGCTCCGGGGCCGGCTCAGCGGCGTGCTCGCTGGCCAGGTCGTCCAGGTAGCTGTAGGCCGAATCCATGTCTGGCTCGATGTAATCCTCGTCCAGCGGCGGTTCGTCGTCCTGGTCGAGGCCTGGCGTGGCGACATCGACGTCGGCCACTGTCGGTTCGGGCACCGGCGCGGCAACCCACTCCGGTGCATCGAGTACCACGCTGTCAGGCGTCGGCAAAGGCATCGGCGGCAACTCGGGCTGCTCGGCGATGGTCTCCAGGACCGGCTCCACGGCCGGTTGCTGGACAACCTCGGGCTCGATCGGATCGTTCCAGGGCAGATCGACAACGGCTTCGACGACCGGTTCGGGCAGCGCCTCGACGACCGGTTCAGGTTCTGGCTCAGGGGCCGCGACAACAGGTGTCGGGGCCGGTGCCGCCACAGGTGCCGGCGCTACCGGAGCCGAAGCCACTGCCGGCGCAACGACGGGCGCGGCAGCCACTGGCTTGGCGGAATCAGCTGTGGCCTGGCTGATCCCCACTGGCTTTAGCGCTTGCCTCGGGACGTCCGTCGTATCGGCTGGCCGGAACGCCAGCATTCGCAGCAGGACCATTTCGAAGCCGCCGCGCGGATCCGGTGCCAGGGGCAGGTCGCGACGGCCGATCAGGCCCATCTGGTAATAAAACTGCACGTCTTCGGCCGGCAGCGCCTGGGCCAGCGCCAATACGCGATCACGGTCGCCATGACCGTTGTCGACGCCATCAGGCAAGGCCTGGGCGATGGCGACCCGGTGCAGCACGTTGAGAATTTCCGAGAGCACGCCATTCCAGTCAGGGCCCTGCTCGGCCAGGTGACGCACCGCTTCGAGCAGCGCCTTCGCGTCGCCTTCGATCAGCGCATGCAAGACGTCATAGACCTGGCCATGATCGAGGGTGCCAAGCATGGCCCGGACGTCGGCGGCCATGACCTTGCCTTCACCGAACGCGATGGCCTGGTCGGTCAGGCTCATGGCGTCGCGCATCGAACCATCGGCGGCGCGGCCCAGCAGCCACAGCGCATCGTCCTCGAAGGGCACGTTCTCGACGCCCAGTACATGCGTCAGGTGCTCGACGACCCGTTCCGGCGTCATGTTCTTGAGGGAGAACTGCAGGCACCGCGACAAAATCGTTGCAGGAAGTTTCTGCGGGTCGGTGGTCGCCAGGATGAACTTGACGTAGGGCGGTGGTTCCTCGAGGGTCTTGAGCAGCGCATTGAACGAATGGCTGGAGAGCATGTGCACTTCGTCGATCAGGTAGACCTTGAAGCGCCCACGGCTCGGCGCGTACTGCACGTTGTCGAGCAATTCGCGGGTGTCTTCGACCTTGGTGCGACTGGCAGCGTCGATCTCGATCAGGTCGACGAAGCGGCCCTCGTCGATCTCCCGGCAGACCGAACACTCGCCGCAAGGCGTCGAAGTGATGCCGGTTTCACAGTTCAGGCACTTGGCGATGATCCGCGCGATGGTGGTCTTGCCCACCCCGCGGGTACCGGTGAACAGGTAGGCGTGGTGCAGCCGCTGGCTGTCCAAGGCATTGATCAGAGCCTTGAGCACATGGGTCTGGCCGACCATTTCGCGGAACGAGCGCGGACGCCATTTACGTGCAAGAACCTGATAACTCATCGAAAACCGTCGCAACGAAGGAACATAAGCGGCTAATGCTAGCGGAGCAGGGGCGAAATTGCATCCGGTGTGCTCGTCTAATCTGACTAAGCTTGGGAATCGAGCTCGGTTATCGACACGGTTTTGTACAGTCAGGAGAGTTTATGCGCTCAGCCATGGGGGCTTTGCTGTTGTTGGGTACAGGTTGTTTTGCTGATGAAGTACCTTTGCGTTTTGCCGTTACCGACGGCTGGGCGATGCCCATGGTGCAGATCGAACGGGGTCGCCCGACGCAGGGTATCCTTCCCGATGTAATGACCAACCTGGCGACCCAGATGGGACTGCCGGCGCAATTCCATGTCCTGTCCCGCGCCCGGCTGGACGGAGCCATGAAACACGGCGAGATCGACGTACGCTGCTATGTCAGCCCCGACTGGGTAAAGGACAGTGGCGATTACCTGTGGAGCATCCCGTTGTTTTTCCAGCGCGACCTGCTCGTCGCCACGGCAAGCACACCTGCGGCAGTAACACCGGCAACGCTGGCGCACCAGGCCATAGGTACGGTGCTCAGCTATACCTACCCCACCTTGCAACCCTTGTTCAACAGCGGCCAACTGCACCGAGACGATGCTCGCAGCCAGGAGCAAGTGCTGGCGAAACTGCTCGCAGGCCGCTATAGCTATGCGGTCAGCAACCAATGGGCACTGGACTGGTTCAATCAACGCCACACTGCGGATCGACAACTCCATGCAGTGGCAGTGCTTCAGGAACAGCAGTTGAGCTGTTATGTGCGCAACGATCCGAACATTCCAGCACAACGCATCCTGAGGACCTTGCTGAACATGAAAACGTCAGGGGAGATCGACGCGATCATCCAGCTTTACACTGGCCGCAGTGACGCATCCCAGGCCAGGAGCGAGGCACCCTCCCCCTGATCGCCTGGCCGCTGCTGCCATTGCGACGGCGGGATGAACCCCTGCACCCAGCCGGGTATCTGTTCGGGCGGCATGGGCCGGGCGATGAAATAACCTTGTGCCACCTCACAGCCCAGGCGCAGCAGCAGTTGGCCGTGCTCCAGGCTGTCCAACCCCTCGGCGACCACCTCGCGGCCAAACGCCCGGGCCAGGCCGATCACCGCTTCGGTCAGTGCCAGGTCGTCGCGATCATGGAGAATGTCGCGGACAAAGGCCTTGTCGATCTTGATGGTTTGCGTGCGCAGGTGCTTGAGGTCGTTGAGCGAGCAGTAGCCCGTGCCGAAACCACCCAGCGAAAACCCCACGCCCAAGGCCTGGCAGGCCTGGAGGCAGGCGCTGACGTGGGCAAGGTTTTCCACCGCGACGGATTCGACAATCTGCAGATCCAACAGGCGTGGCGGTACCGCCGGATGCCTTTCCAACACCTGTCGCAGCCGCTCGACAAAATCCGCCCGCTGAAAATGCCGCGCCGAGATATTGATACTCACCGGCCAGCCCTGCCCCGCTTGCTGCCATTGCTGCAACTGGGTCAATACCTTTTCCATGACCCACTCGCCGATCTCGACGATCAGGTCGGTCTCTTCCACCAGCGGCAGGAACTCCCGAGGCGGCACCAGGCCACGTTGCGGATGCTTCCAGCGCAGCAGCGCCTCCAGGCCAACCACGGCGCCATGACGCATGTTGACCTTGGGCTGGAAATGCAGCCGCAACTCATTGCCGGCAAGCGCCTGGCGGACCCGCTCGACGGTCTGGTAAGTGGCTCGCACTTCCTTGTCCCGGGACACATCGAACAAATGGAAACGATTGCGACCGCTTTGCTTGGCCACGTACATCGCCTGGTCGGCGTGGCGCAACAAGGTCTCGGCGTCTTCGTTGTCCCACGGAAACAATGTGACGCCAATGCTGGCGAAGACCTTGATGTCCTTGCCGTCAATGCCATACGGCATGGAAACAGCGATCAACACCCGGTTCAACGCGGCATGCAACTCATCCATCCCACGCACATGGCGCAGCACCAGCACGAACTCGTCCCCGCCCAGTCGCGCCACCACGTCCTCGCCACGCACAATGCTGCGCAGGCGCCTGGCGACCTCCACCAACAGCCGATCACCGCTGGCATGGCCATAACCGTCGTTGACGGCCTTGAAGCCATCGAGGTCGAGCATGCACACTGCCAGGGGCAAGTTTTCCGCGCGGGAAAACTCCAGGGCCTGGTCCAGCAGATCGGAGAGATAAGTGCGGTTGGGCAGCCCGGTCAGCACATCGTGACCGACCCGCCATTGCAGCGAATGCAGCAGGCGACGCTTTTCGCTGACGTCGAAGCGAATCGCCAGGTAGCGTTCGATGTGCCCTGTTTCGTCATCGATCACCGGCACCAGGGTGGTGTCGACCCAGTGCAGCGTACCGTCCTTGGCCCGGTTGCAGATTTCCCCTTTCCAGACCTGGCCCACGGCAATGGTGCGCCACATGTCGCTGAAGAACTCTTCAGGGTGCTGGCCGGAATTGAGCAGGCGATGGTTCACGCCCAGCAACTCATCGCGCCGGTAACCAAAAAGGCTGCAAAATTGATCGTTGACGTAGGTGATGCGCCCGCTCAGATCGGTTTCGGAAAAAATCGCGGCGGCGTCAACGGCTCTGCGGTACTTCTTATCCATCGAAGCAGTCATCCATGAGTCAGGCTCATTTGTCGCGCGCGGTTGCACCGCCTCCAAGACAGGCGAAAATCAACTAGGCTCAAACACTTTGAGAACAGCTGGAGCGCGGGCCCTGGTGGTGCCAAGGGAGGGCTTCAGCCCTTGCCTTGTATCGCGGCAAGAAACGCAAGGCCTGGTCTCTGTACACACCCCGGCTTCTGAAGCAGGTCACCAAATACCCGTGCCAAAGGCCGATTCTACGAAACACATCACACTTTGCAAAGTAAGGTGATGGATCACGCGGTTGCCTAATGCGAAAATCTATCGTTAAGTTCTTGATTCTAAATAGGAATTAAGCGATGCGAATTTCAAGCTTGGGTCCAGCCATCAGACGCTACCGCAAAGTAGCAGGGCTTACTCAGGCTGAACTTGGCGAAAAAACCGGTTTTGACCCCAAAACCATCAGCCGCTTCGAAACCGGCACCTACACCCCCAGCGTCGAAGCCTTGTTCCTGCTTGCCAATGTGCTGGACGTACAACTCAAAGCCTTTTTTGCCGACATGGGCGATGAGGAAGAACAGCGGGCGTATCTATTCGGTGTCATACACAAAGCCACCTCCAAGGACCTGGGAAAGCTGATCGCAGCGGTCGACCAGGCCTTGTCCAAGCCTTGATGCAGCAAAAGAAAAATCTGGTCTATCGATGCGAGACGGCCGGGATTCTCTTTGGCATTCGCCTGCCCTGTCCAACCAAAGCCTGAACAGCAGAAAACACCGATCGATATCGATCAGCAAAACGAAAAGTAATTTTGAATGAGACAAACCTTGCGAACGAAGGCCTGGGCGTTATGGAGGCAACCCCACCAGCCACACCCCGGCACACAATGTTCCCGCTGTGGCTGCTGCCTTCCGGCTCTGACCAGGTTCACGGGTAATCGTTGTGAAGCTTCTATACCAAGGGTTGTAGCATTATAGGGTTGCTCCTAACTCCTGTGTTCAAGGTGATCACAGTCAGCAAAAAAACTCGGGTGCAGTCAGCATTGTTCCACTTTGCTGTTCCACTCTGGTGTTCCACTATGACCTATATTGTTCGCCGCCAATCAGGCTATTACCTAAACCTTCGATTGCCCAAGCACCTGTTTCCTGACCGTCATACCTTGCGCGTGTGCTTGAACATCCGTGAGCGTCAGAGCGCATTGTTCCTCGCTGCGTCCCTTGCCCAGCGAGTGCATGGACACCTTGCAGAGCATCCTCTAGCAGACATCCTGACGTTGCGTAGACTCTGTACTGAATGGCGAGATAAATGCCCTGCTCCACCATCAACGCATCGCTCACACCAACCCATAGCTAATCCTGCAAAATCAGTCGCTAATGGTCCGACTCTGTCTACCCTGTCGAAGCTCTATATAGATGAGGGCAAACGTGGTGGCACGTGGCGAGAAGTCAGCACGCACGAAGTCGAACGCTCGTTACGAGATTTGTTCGAACTGATGGGCGACATGCCCGCCGAAGCTTTCGACGTGCACCAAGCTCGACTGTTGAAGGATCGTCTAAGCCGCTGTCCTCAATACTTTGCACTGTTGCCTCAGTTCAAGGGCAAGACGTTGATACAGGTGATCGACTCCGGCGGGACGTACAAAACCATCACCGCCGTGACTGTGAACAACCGTCTACGCAAGCTCTCGGCATTCATGAATTGGTGCAAGTCGAATGGTTACGTTGCCGAGAATCCATTGATGGGTCTCAAGGTCATGGTGGGATCAGCGAAGGAAGCACGACTGTCGTTTGAATCAGCAGACCTGACAACCCTGCTCAATCTGGATGCGCTGAAGGCAGAAGCCCGCAAACATCCATGGCGGTACTGGTTACCCTTGCTGGGAAGGCTCACCGGCGCCCGGTTGGAAGAGCTTTGCCAGTTGCACGTTGCTGACTTCATCACGCTGCAAGGAATCAATTGTATAAAAATCGACGATGGTCACGAATCTCAGAAACTCAAGAACAGCAGCAGTCGCCGGACGTTACCAATCCATCCTGCGTTGATTCAGTTGGGACTGCTCGATTATGTGAACAATCAGCGAGATCAAAACTCAGATCGACTTTTTCCAGAGCTGGAACCTGTACGTGGAAAGCTGGGGCATGCACCGTCGAAGTGGTTCAGTCGTTACCGGACCAAAATGGGTGTCATAGATCCAAAGAAAACCTTCCATAGTTTCCGTCACACAATGATCGATGACCTACGTGAGGCTGGTGTGCAAGATTCGTTGATAAAACGTATCGCTGGTCATGAAGACTCTGCCGTCACCTTCGGTGTTTACGGTAGTCGTATCCCGATCAAAGCTATGGTAGAGGCACTGGGAAATCTTTCGATGCCGAGGACATAATCAACATCTCAACGTTAACCTTGAAAAATAATTGACGGAAATGTCGAATATAGGCTAGACGGTATTGACAATCATTCTCATTTATGAGAGAATACGTGTATTGGAGTTGAACGGCCTCACACCGTCTTTTCGGTTGTACTACATATAACTGCGGTTCCTCACAACGAGCTTTTTTCCTCCTTTCAAGTTCGTTGGTGAAGTTGGTCCTCCACTAAACTCCCAAAGCCATTTCCTTAGCCGGTATGGCTTTTATTTTGTCCTTGCTGGACGTTTTGTAAACCCTTTAAATTAACGAGGTAGCATCTATATGCGTATCACCCATTGTCGTGCCTGTAATTCACCATTGGTTAACCGTAGGGCGCATGCAACAACATGCTCAAGCAAATGTCGGAACGTGGTATGGAGACAATCTAAGGTTACAATGATTCCAGAGAAAATTATATTCAGCATCGCTAACCATGCACTTGTTACCAAGGCTGCTGAAGCTGCTGGCAAGTCCATCAATCAGTATGTGCATGATCGTCTAACTCAAAGTATTGAGTGCTGACAATGAAAGTATTCCTCAATGAGCAAGCTGTGTTCCAACTGGAAGAACTCATGCATCGGGCTGGTCATAAAAGCCATCAACACTGCCTACAAGTATTAATTAGTACTGTCACGAACAGTATTCGTCGCTTAGATGAAAAGAAGAAAGCATACATCTGAACCCATCAATCCAAAATACTTTCACCAGAAGTCAGAGGATCAACACACCGAACAAGGAAAACAGAAATTGAATTACATCGTCGTACACAAACCATCCCAGTTGATTAAAACTGTAGTTACCAGTTCAAAAGTACCAACACCAGATATCGTACATTCCTTCCACGCAGCATCAAGTATTGTACTGGATCGCTACTACAAGCTAGCTAACAAAGCCCGACGTACTGGTGTGTTGGTAAATGTGGGTGACCTCGCTGCTATCAGTCCATCGTTCTTGGAATCATTAGCAGATTCAAACAGGCGTCAGCGCTAAGCCATTCTTTGGCTCAAAACAGAAAAATATGGGTACTCCTAACTACCCTATGCCCCCCTGATTCCTCACCGCTACAGGCCACGGAAACCGCGCACATAAAGTGCCTGAACTGGCACATGTCAGGTGTCTTTCAATAAAAGCAAATCAAAGGATTAACATGAATACTTTCACCACGCCAATGTTAGAGCGTCACCTAGCTATCAAGCAGATTCAGCATTACCTTTATATCAAACTATCGTCAGCAGCAATGGGTGACAAAGGCACCTACCGTTACGCTACCGATATCATTGACAGTTTAATAACCGAATATGGTGTTGGTGCTTTGCATGAAGCTCGGGAGAATTATCATGCATAGTGCCGACTCATTCTACCGCGGATTAGAACGAGCCCTTGCACGCCGTGCCAAGCAACCGCAATCAAATATACAACATATACAACATGCAAAGAAGATTAACAGCCACGCCACGGAATCAAATGTAGGCGCCGCTCCTGTTACACCAACATCCTCAACGTCCTCCGTAGAAGAATTTAATGAAGATAAATACAAAGCAACGATCATAACAAAGATGAAAGCTTTAATTACCAAGCATAAAGGCATCACTGCAAATCACGGTCAGTGATGATCATCGCAAATACCACCATCACACAACTAAAGGAAATAATACAATGACCACTAAAATCACCATCCATGGAACTGCACCGGAATTTGACCAAGCTGAATTGGAACGGCGTCAAGCGGGGTATCACGCCATGTACAAGCAAACATCGCAGTGCATGGAGCTTGTGCGAGCAGCTATTCCTTACGAATTTCTAGTCGCCATTACTGAGAAATCCAAACTCGGTTATATGATCAGTTCCAAGCAACCAATCACAACTCAACCGCTTGACTACTCGGCTTATCTGATCAAGCCACTTGAAATTCAACAAGTAGACCTTGAAGCGATTGATGCTCGCGTAAGGCTGGAATACATTACTGATCTGGAACGTGAACGTGAGGAGTATCGTCAATTGCTTACTACTCAGTTACTTCAAGCTGCTGCGCTGAAAGAACAGAAGAAACTTGAGGATAAGCAGGCGAAGCTACTCGCGGAAATTCAACGCGAAGTGAACGACGTCTTTGGTGAATTCGTTGTGCCCGACGGACTGACTCTGTAACACCCAACGTAAGGCTATGCAAGCCATTCTCAAAGCTTTTCTGACGCGGGTGGAGCATCATTTAGAAACTATTTTTCCTTAGAGAAATTAATGACATTGACGCTGAATTTTCTAAATGTTTCCATTCGATCCCCCCGGCGTCTTCGATTACCCGAAACCATCTGGCAGCTACCGAGAGGAATGCCTATGACATAACACACATAGAAGAGAGAGAATGAATATGAGTAACAACCGTATGCTTACACCAATTGAACTGGAAGCATTGAATGCACGTATTGCAGCAAATGCTGATGCATTGATTACAAGCAAGATGAAAGAGAACAACTACAATCGAGAACCAAAAGGGGCAAGTGGTCCTAAGCCAAAGGTTATAGTGAATCCATTCGTTGGTCATATATGGTCTGTAGAGGACAATAAGAAACAAGCATACCCTGAATTTGCTATGGACATTATCGAAGGTGTTTGTCGTCTTGATTGGCATGACCGTCCTATTGGTGCTGGTGGTATTTCCAAACCACTGAGTGTAAAGAAGCTCATCAACATTCTTGAGTGGCTGCCTGAGATTACTAATGAGAAGATTGAAGACTTTCTCAGTCTTGAAGAACGACATGCACGACGTTATGTGAAAGCTGCTGAGCTTGTAATTCCTCGTATGATGAAATGTCGTCCTGCTCACCTTAGTATGGTGATGGATGATGTACCTGCACCCCCTGAGCCATGTGTAGTGAATGTGATGGATGATGTGCGCATGCCAACTGCTGAGGAACTGACTAAGCTGCATCACGACATGCGTACATTCACTGAATACGCCACTGCTGAAGAATACGAGCGAGAGAGTTCCGGTGAGTTGACCGGCAAACGTACTGACAACGTGGTTATGTTTCCTGCTCGCAAGCAACATCCGAAGAAAGCCGAAGCATTGATTCTGATTGAACAAGGGTTGAGCCTCCGAGCAATCTCAAAGGAACTCGGAATTGCTGTGAACACTGTCCGTTCGTGGCAGAAGCCATCCACCGAGAGGCAAGCGGCATGAACAAGATGTATCAGTAATACGGCCGCATGTATAATAGAGTGAAGCGAAGCGAACCGATGCTTCTTTCTTCTTTGGAGATTGTCCAAAGGACAAGGTGTTAGAGATATTCTCTTTAAGGGGAATACCCCTTAAGTATTTTCTTAGAGAGAGAGTAAAGAGAAGAGAGGGACAAGTTCCCTCAAAACAAAGAGCATGAGTCTTAGGGAGTACTATTCTCTGTGTTACACAGAGAGAATAGCATTCTGTGTATACGACAGTTAGTACATAGTCTGTTTCACAGAAGACAAATCAAAAGCGAGAGGGGTTTATTACCCTTTCCTCTCTAAGAGCACTTCACTTCGTTCAGCTTGCGAACATATCTTTGTATTGAGAGTTGCTAAACCCCAGATAGAGACATTCCTGATTGTCAATCAGATGTCAGCAAGCTCCTGTGTGGACACACAGAACAATTAGATGTAGCTGTGCATCGCACAGAAGACGACACGACGGTTCCTAGCTTTAAAAAAGCCTGAATAGCTAGGCATCGAGCTCCAATTTACTACCACAATGTTTGCACTTAATAGCCTCCGCTCTTACAGGCTCAGCACAAAACTGGCACTTTTTCATATCACCATAACTTCCAATATCAGCAGCCATTTGCTTTTTGTTTTTTGCCATTATTGCCCAAAAAAACCAGCAACTGGACAGAGGAAAGCAACAACCCACATTGCAAGAGGCTTAGCAGCCATGTTATTTCCTAGAGCAAAGGAAGCTACCATCATCAGTGGTACCGCAGGGCCAACCATAGAGAAGAAGAGAAGTAAACCAGAGCGTCCTTTCTTGCTTGCGATTAGTGATATGAGAACGCAGAGAATGACAAATACAATAAGCCAGTGTATAGGTTCCATTTAAGTTTTCCTGAATAATAAAGAAGAACACAGCACGTGTGTCGGGCCACGCTTTTACTGAGCTAATAATCTCTAGTCATGCTGCATTCATATTGCAGTTTTCGTGCCCTATAGAGTATTGCCTGCATTTTGTCTGCCTGCGTAAGTCGTGGGAGTTTTCCCGCACGCCATGAATCACATCCAAGCGCTGGAAAGTGGCGCACAGCCACTATCTTGCTTCGATGATGCCATGCCTGTTCAGAAATTCATAGTATATTGTGAAGACCTGATCCCCCGCTACGCCGGACAGTCCGCCTCCATATCAGAGGGGGTTACGGTTTGGACACAGGGCTGGCATTCGGAAAAACTCTCCGCAAGAGAAGAAAGGAGGCGGGCTTTACGCAGGAGCAGCTAGCACTTGAAGCTGACATCCAACGAAATTACGTCAGTCTCATTGAGCGCGGCGTGAATCAACCCACCATCACAATCATTTTCAAGCTAGCAGGGGCTTTAGGGTGTAGCCCATCCTCGCTGGTCGAAGATGTGGAAAAGCTGGTGAGTTCTGGCTCCCACAGCGACTGCGATTGACCCTGCTCGCTATCAAGCGTGGATGCAGATCAACGCTGAACAATGTGATCGTCAGCAGCTTTATCAGGTGAACTATCAGGTGTGAAAACGGATACCTACGCGCAGGGATGATTATGTCAATGGCCTGTAGGGCTGATTTCTATTGGCTTCCTCCCTTCACCGGCTTAACACAGTTCTTGCTCTCCCCTATTCACTCACATACGGCAGAAATACGAGTGCAAGCAGGGAAGAAATCCCTGCCGCATTCGATGGTTAGCGTAGAGCAGCCAACCAAACAAATAATTATCGAGCCAGAGCCCACGCCAACCATCCGCTTGATGGGCTAGGATCCTTGCATCTCATTCAAGGACAGAAAGCAATGCAAGACAACACAGAAGCTCAAATAGCAACAGCGGACGTACTAACCCTTTTATGGGAGGGCCAGCTAGATTGTGCTGCTGCCGTCGAAGAGCTTGCCTCGTGGGTGAGAATAAATGGCTCACCTGATACACATGCGAATGTGATAGATACGCTTAGCGTGCTCGACAGAAATGCCGCAGCTATTACCAAAGGCATCCTCCAACTGAGGCACTAGCCTCTATCAAAGATCTCTAGCTCTCCGATAGTCCACATACCGTCCGTCACATCCGGCATTTTGCTATCAATAAACTATTCAAAATAGGATAATGATAATTTATCATTGACCTATCACATCAATAGATCAAAGGATAGTAGCCATGAATGCCCACCTGTACCTCAGAGCCTCGACCAAAGACCAAGATGCCAATCGTGCAAAAGTCGCCCTTGAGTTGTTCGCTGCCGAGAAAGGGTTGAGCATCGTTGGCATGTATGCGGAGAACATCAGCGGAACCAAGCTTAATCGTCCAGAACTGCTTGCTCTGCTCGATACTGCCGAGAGTGGAGACGTGCTATTGGTTGAGTCTGTAGACCGCCTGAGTCGCCTCTCACAAGCTGACTGGGACACGCTCAAGGGCACGATCAAGGCCAAGGGGTTGCGCCTTGTTGTAGCTGACTTACCTACCAGTCACATGCTGGTTGAAGCGAAGGGAATCACTGGGCAAATCATGGATGTGATCAACAACATGCTGATTGATCTTATGGCGACCATGGCACGACTGGATCAAGACAAGCGCGTGGAACGCATTAAGCAAGGGCTAGCAAACAAACGCGTTGCTGATCCCAATTGGAAACCATCAGGTAAAGGCAGGAACGTGGCGTTATGGAAAAAGGTAACGACGCTGATAACGAAGCACCCAACCATACATGCCGACGATATTGCCAAGCTGGCCGAGTGTGGTGTCGCCACTGTGTACAGAATTAAGCGCGAGCTCACCCCGCCCCCCTGCAAGTAACACTACGTAATAAGACCGCGCATTAAACAGCCCGTGCTCGCTATCAGGAGTGAGCAGTGTAACACTGCACTGTATCGGATTTGGCCAAACCTTGAGCAACCGCCCCTGTGGGAAAGGTCATACGGTTAAACTGACGTGACCGATATTTGTTGGAAGAGACTACACTCAACCTTCACGGATTCCCACCAACCGCATCACCCTGTTGAACACCGATTGTCAACTTTATTTCTGGGGAGTGTGGGTGCCTTGCTATCATGCAAGCTCAGACTGATGAGGTGCGACATGGGTGACACAGACACACCAGACTTCAACAAGGCTAGAGGCTTTCTAATCGGTTATTCCGTCGTGGTGATGCTGCTTTGGTTTTTCGGTGCAGACCTCAGCCAGTTTAAGTTGATGGGCAATGAAATAACCCTACGACAAAACATCCAGCACGTCTGGATCGTTATCGCCGTGATTAACATCTACCTCTGGTTTAGGTTTTTTCAGCGATTGCCCAAAAGTGGATTGAGGTTTGATGAACACATGCATGATACATTGGATAAAACTCTGATTAGAGTATGCCGAGCCACCCATAAAGGTCGGGCATTCAAGCGCGTTGCTGCTGAAGCCACTGAAGAAGGCGACGGTAAGCTGATCAGTCTGCGAATGAGCGGCACGCTTTCCTATCGAGATGACTTGAAAAACGAGGGTGGAAGAGAGTTTGGCCCTACCGGACCATGGGATTATTCATATCCTCACCGTGCCAAGGTGTGGTTCAGCTTGACCAAAGTTTATGAGAGAGGTCGTGAGCGTGTCACCTCTCACGGTGGCCGTGGTTATGAAGCGATCCCAAGCAAGACGCTGTATAAGGCGGTTGTTACATATGTATTTGTGAAAGGTGCTATTGGACTATCTTGGTTTACCGATAATATTTGGCCGCTAATACTTGGCTGTCTCAGCATCAGTGCAGCTATATACAAATGGTGGCAGATAAATCATGTTACTCACACAATATTTAAAAACTCGTTTAATCAGCTGCTGCTTTCTTTATAACCTACTAGCGACTCTATATACCACGCAAGACTAGCGAAAGAGAGAGCAGCGACCATATTGCATCTTCAGGACACTCAGCCCTCACCTCGTGACACAGAGAAGTTCCATCGCTGCCCAGAGGTGCCTGTCCGCTCTTACCAGGAGCTCGGTCAATCCCGGATCATCTTTATATTTCACTAATTTACCTTGAATCTCATGAAGAATTATATCCGTAAGGTTATCGGCGTATTCGTAATTCTTGAGTTTCTCGACTTCTTTGTAATCCGCAAAAATTGTTTCTAGTCGCCGATAGGTTTCCTCAAGCATTCTTTCAGACACTATAAAATGCTGGCTATCGTCATAAAGGTCATGAAGACAGGGAAGAGCTTCTATTTCGTATCTAATCTCAAAAGCTCCCTGCGCTCTATGATAGCTAGTCAATGTTCTGTAAAGGGCATCCCGCATTAGCCCACCTTGGGCTTTGTGATGTATCGGCGTAACATTTTGATTGCCCGAATAAAAAAGAATCGAGTTAAGCACACTTTCAACTCTTATCAATGTATCTTCAATATTGTAAATATTTAGACCTGCATTTCGCCCCAAGAAGAACACATCGCCTTCGCGATGAGGGCCGATGTATTCAATGCCAAGACAACCTTGTAAGTGAACCAATTTCTGCACCAGCCGCAGATGTTCTTCTTTGTCTTTGTAGTTTTCTAGCAATTCACCGACAGACCTATAAATAGCCAAGCAGTCGGTTAGGTCGTAGGCTTTAGCATTTTCAGGCTCTACTATTTCCACATTATAGTCACACCGACTTGGGCTATTGTTAGGAAACATAGCAGTGTAAACTCGGTCAGGGTCTGCGAAGCGAATAACACTCTTAAAAAAAATAGCTTGCCCATTCAATCTTTCAATAAATACCTTTCGGTGATTAAGGTATTGCTCAAAAGTAAGAGCCGCTAATTGTTTCTCTACAACATCATCGTGCCTTTGTTGCTTAACTAAATTTTCGGCATCCAATGCGACTTGTCTTTCTTCATTTTTTACTTGTTGAAGATAGAGAAAAAGTAACGTGCCGATTGTTGCAAACGAACTCAACAATGTAAAAGCACCGCTCATGACTGAGCCGAAGCTACCCCAGTCTGTCGCAAGTCGAGACACCGGCCCGAGATAGTATCCATAAGCCCATAGAACCCCGACGGCAACCACGACCCCAACACCAACAGCTATACCTACCCCGGCCAAAATCCAGTTTACTTTCATTGCTGCTCCTAGTCTTTGCCCACTTCGTTGGGCATTACGTGTCGCGCAAAGTCATTGTTGAGGTGTTCATGCACTACCTTGACCAAAGAAATTGAACGTATCAAGCAAAGTATCGTAAACAAAATGGTGAAAAAGCCTGAGTGAACTCCGCCCGGTAAGACTAAAAACGCTGCATTGTGGACGACGAAGGACTACTCACAAGGCACCCAACGCTAATAAATATGCAGAACTTTTCAAATGCGGTGCGGCTACCATCTACCACATCAAGAAGGCCATAAAAGCCAAATAAGCACCTGACTCGACCTGAGAATATTGATAGTACTTACCTAATAGGTCGCCCGCTTAGGCTTAGCATAACGTCGCATAGTCATAATAAAGTAATCCCCACAACAGATAACAACCAGACTTTCAATCACATCTCATTTGCTCTATATGGTCACCAAACCTATCAGAAAGCTTTTTATTTAGTTCATATGAAATCGCAAATCTATTACTTATCTCATTCAAGCCAGAAAACCATTGATTCATCAAGTCCGTAAAATCTTCTTGGCAAGCAAATCCAAAGCCATACGAGTCTTTCTTAAGACGACACAAACAAAATAGTAAAACTTGCGTCCAACCTGGTTTAGCCCCCTGAAACACGAGCCAATATGGCCTCTGACTATTCAACACCGCTAGAAATTTTCTGACCTCATCAATCTCCCATAACTCTCTGGAATCACTCTCATACCCATACACGCTAAATTCTACTTTTTCCAAGGATGACATTAGAGCCTCTCTAGTAGCAAGCTGTTGATCAATAAAGCTTAACACGCCACTAAAATCCTCTCTCTCAATATCCTCCCTCATAATAGGGTAATGCAATACATCCATCTTACCTTTACTGGAGAGGACAACCCAAGGATCTTCTATCACCCCATAAGTAGCTGGGAAATTAGCCCAATGATTCATGACAATGTTCGCAGCATGATATTTAGGAGGCTTAGTATCTATAACTTCATTCAAAACCCGAACACCAAACTCTGAACCCTTGGTCATAATTTTTATCACATGCTTCTTTTCCTCGTGGAGCTCCACGTCACGTTGTGGAATTGCAAGATAAAAAGCGTATGAATCTATATACACATAGCGAAAACTCCATCGATAAAAATCTAACTCGGGTAACCTGAACACCCCGACTCGGAATGCACTGGGTTTAATTGAGCCCCTAGCGTCTTGCCTATACGCTGCCTTCCACCCCGCCCCATCTCCAATCGACGGGGCTACAGTCGAACAAAATAAAATTATGTCGTCGCACGAACCATCATTGATGATGTCTTTGGCATAGTCCTTAAGAACGTGCAAATCCGCTTTATTCGCTCTAGCCGAGTTGAACGCTACTTTCAACAACCAGCGGGTGAGCCTTCTCCTATCCACCTGTATCTTTTGCCGCTCTTTACAGTAAACCGGATGACTAAAATATTTCTCGTATAAATTTTTACCGTAATCATCCAACTTACCCAATACAACATTATTACATGCAGCACACACATCTTTAATTTTCGGATCAGAATTAACTATTTTATCAGGTGCTCGCTCTACAAAAATTTGCCCATCGCTAGCGGAGTTTGCAGTATCGTACCAATCAGGGATAATATGCTCTCGCGTCAACTTCCCTTCGAAACCACAATAGGCGCAGTTACCCATAAAATCCTCACCTCACAAATATAGAGCTACAATTTGCTGGCGCTCGGTTTGAGCTGACCATCAATATATATTATTGATATATTTGACCCCACAATTGCCTGATGCACTGCATTCATATTATCAACCTGAGCTTGATTCATCCCCAAATCCAGTATTAGATAAATAGCTTTACTAGACCTTTCTGACTTCATGTACTCAGGAAGCTGTCGTACAATACCATTTTTAAGATGTGAGTTATCTGATTTCTTTATTTCCACAAGCACACTATTTTCGCCATTAGAACCAAACTTAAAATCAACCGGACCGCGTCCAGAGTTTGACTCCCTAGCAATCATTATTTTATTCGCTTCACAGTAAGCCTCAGCCACTCCATAAAATGCCAACTGGATTGCCGTCTCATTTTTTATTTTTGACTTCCCATCGTAGAACAATGTATTTAAACCATTATTCTCGACGAGCTGCTTGAATTTATTGCAGATAGTAACAACAAGATCATGTACCTCATCCAAGCTGGGATGAGCACTTAGAGTCAATTCTATTGGGTTCTCAGACACTGCCTCCACAGTTCTTTGATACCAAGCGTACTCACCTTTTTTGTCCTCGTTAAAATCGTATGGCTTTACATCCTTAGATGCATACTGATCAATCAGATCATCAACAAGGTCGGGATATTTTAGAACTAGCTTTTTTAGCTCCACTTTTTTCATATTAGCTAATGCTCGCCAGCTAGAGCCAACCAATGCATTAAGCGTTTCCCTTACTTCGGCACTATTAATTCCGATTTCGTTCGACCCACTCCACTCAAACGCCGAGGGGAGATCCCTTAATAGTTCTTTGGGAACTAGCAGAATAGGCTCTTTTGTAAATGGATTTTGGGGGAGATTAGTCTTACGATCTAAAATACCCCCCCAGCCCTGCGGCAAGATTTTCTTATAAATATTCGAGGAGTAAGTTAGAATATCCCCCTGAATGATATTGGCAGTCATATCACTAATTCTATCAGCTCCAAAATTATCCTCAAACAATCCAACCAATTCAAACAACTCAGGATCACTTTTTCCAGCATCAATAATTAGCTTAGCAGTTGTGAGAATTCTATCCCTAAGCCCTTTACCAATTCCGCTACCCGAAGTCCCCCCGGTAGAGTAACCAATACAAAGCCCACGCACTTCGTGCCAACTCATTTTAGTCGCAGCAGATTTCCAAAAGGGATCGTCTTTACGCTGACTGTGTTGCAATAGCTTCCCGATAGCTAAAAATCTGCTTTGTAAGTCTGTATAGCTGGAGGAAAACTCAGGTGTTTTACAATGCTTTAGTAAGAGCGGATCAATAAACAGGCGAGTATCATGATCAAGAATGGGATCGAATACACCTAAAACTTCCAAGCTCGCACTGGAAATTCCGAGGTATTTGGATAAAGACGTTGGCATGACAATCCTTGTGCATTGGTGTTCCCTGGCAAAATGCCATGATTCCAATGCGCTTTCAATCATCCTATCGTCTTGTCTTGCAAGCGCGCCTCGTACCCATAGGCATCCGCGTAGGTTCCCCTCCCATCTAGCACTTTACGACCTTCCCTCCTCGACCTTACCCGCCCGACAACAATCCCCCTGAGAATGCCTTTTCGGCACAGACACAATGGAGGTTGGAAATGAATATTTTCTGAGTCGAAGACCAAGTGCAATCAGAATATGAAAACTGATGCAAGGAATTGGGAGCTTGGATGTAGAGCTTTCGATTGGTAAGCTGAGAAGTGCGATGCACCAATTGGTGTACCTAAACGCTGTTCCACTTCGAGATTTTTTACTGAAAAATCCTTGTTAATCCAAGGACTTAGAGATAGGAGGCAACCCCACCAGCCACACCCCGGCACACAATGTTCCCGCTGTGGCTGCTGCCTTCCGGCTCTGACCAGGTTCACGGGTAATCGTTGCGGGGGGACCGATGGGGTCACCATAACGACGCCCGCCTGACGGCGAGCCGCGCCATTGTACCTATCTGGCAAGAAGTTACAACCGTTCGTGCCGGATTAAAAAACTGAAGGTGTTCAAGCACTTGCTGTGGGAGCAAAGCGTGCTCGCGATGACGTTGGCGCATCGAACATGGATGCAAACTGCCCCACCGCTTTCGCGAGCAAGCCCGCTCCCACAGGAGAACGGCGGTGAACACCGGACTGTGAACACTCCGAGAACCCGTGTGGGAGCGGGCTTGCTCGCGAAGGCGTCGGCACATCCAACATGGATGCCGACTGCTTTTACAGGAACCTACAACAGCACTTCATCCGCACGACCACCCTCTTCCTGAATCACCAGATGGATGAAATGCAGCTTGGTAATAACGGCGGCCGGTACGACGAACGGGTAGAAATCCGGCTGGCCCATGCTGCGGGACAGTTCGTTGAGCATGCCGGCCAGTTCGATCCAGGCGTTGACGAACGAAAGGAAGGCCGCACCGCCAGCGTGCTCGGAATCGTATAGGGTTTCGGGCGGAAACGGCTGGTAGTCGAAATCCATTTCCCGAGCGCTCATACCGAAGCCCAGGGCGGTGTCCACCGCATCCATCATGTGCAGGTAATGGGCCCAGGTTTCCGCCCAGTCTTCCCACGGGTGCATGGTGGCATAGGCGCTGACGTAGCGGGTTTGCCAGTCCAGCGGCGCGCCTTGCTGGTAGTGCCGCTCCAGGGCTTCGGTGTAGCTGGCGCGCTCATCACCGAACAGCTCGCGAAAGGCTTCGAGCCACTGGCTGTTGGCGATCAGCCGGTCCCAGTAATAGTGCCCCACCTCATGACGAAAATGCCCGAGCAAGGTGCGATACGGCTCGCGCATCTGCTGGCGCACGTATTCGCGATGGGCATCGTCCGCCTCCTTGATGTCGAGGGTCACCAATCCACTGGCGTGACCGGTGGTTGGCGGCGTGCCGTCGGGATCGACGCCGATGAAATCAAACGCCAAGCCGATGTTTTCATCGACAGTTTTCGGGATGACCGGCAAGCCGAAAGTAATCAGCTGCGCGACCAATCGACGCTTGGCGGTCTCGACCTTGCGCCAGCGTTCGGGATTTTCCGGAATCGACAGGTCAGGAATAGTACGGTTCAGGCTACAGGCGACGCACAGGGTGTCGTGCCCATTGGCCGGCAGCAGCCAATTGCAGGCCGCCGCGGTGTCGAGGTTGGCGCAACGGCGGAACAGCCCGGCCTGGGGATCGGCGTCCAGCGTCCAGGTCCCGGCTTGCTCGCCGGGCTGCAAGGACGTCAGGCGACTCTGCTCAGGTTGATAACCCAGCGCCGCCAGGCAGGCCAGGCACTGGCTATTGCGAAAAAACAACGACTGGCCACAGCGGCACGGCCAGACCTTGCTGTTACGTGACCGATCGCCCAGGAACGGCGCGGCGATGCGTGAGCTCAGTTGTTCGAAGAAGCGGTACATGGCGATCTCTCCCTGGAGCCTGCAAGACTAGATCACCTTACGTTCATGATCGTTCCAACGCGTTGCGTCATAGACCGTGGGGAGGGAGCTTGCTCCCTCCCCACAAAAGCCGAGCGCCCTCAGAGCGCGATGCCATGCCCAGTCAAGAAATCGACAAAGGCTTGTTCATCGAGCACCTTGAGCCCCAGCTCATTGGCCTTGGTCAGTTTCGAACCGGCGCCCGGCCCCGCCACCACGCAGTGGGTTTTCGCCGACACGGAACCGGCGACCTTCGCCCCCAGGCTCTCCAGCTTATCCTTGGCGACGTCGCGACTCATCAACTCCAGCGAACCGGTCAGCACCCAGGTGTGCCCTGCTTCGGGCAAGCCTTCGACGACTTTCTTCTCGCTTTGCCAATGCATACCGAAGTCGCGCAGCTGTTGCTCCGCTGCTTCGGCCTGCTGACGGTTGGCAGCAACGGCGAAGAACTCGCGCACGGCGTTGGCCTGTTTTTCCGGCAACGCCTGGCGCATGTCCAGCCAGTCGGCGTTCATCACCGCTTCGAGTGAGCCGAACTTGTCTGCCAGTTTCTGCGCCCCGCCCGGCCCGACCGAGGGGATGTTCAGCTTGTCGAGAAAGCCACCCAGGGTCGTGCTGGCGGAGAACTCGGCGCCCAACTCGCCTTGGTCCTGGATCTCGAGACCGTGGCGCAGCAGGTCCTTGATCACCTGGCGGTTGTGTGGGTCCTCAGAGAAGCTGTGGATCTCGTGGGCCACTTCCAGGCCGACGTCAGGCAAGTAGGTGAGCACCTGGGGCAAAGCCGCCTGCACACGCTCCAGCGAACCAAGAGAGCGAGCCAGGACCTTGGCGGTTTCCTCACCCACGTCCGGGATACCGAGGGCGTAGATGAAACGCGCCAGGCTCGGCTTCTTGCTGTCGACAATGGCCGCCAGCAGGTTCTTGCTCGACAGTTCGGCGAAGCCTTCCAGGTCGACCACCTGCTCGAAGGTCAGGGCATACAGATCGGCGGGCGAACCCACCAGGCCCTCGTCCACCAGTTGCTCGACACTCTTCTCGCCCAGGCCCTCGATGTCCATGGCCCGACGCGAGACGAAGTGAATGATCGCCTGCTTGAGCTGCGCGCCACAGGCCAGGCGACCGACGCAGCGGTACACCGCGCCTTCGCTGATGGTTTCACGGCCCTTGCTGCGTTTGATCAGTTGCGTGCGCTCGACATGGGAACCACACACCGGGCACTGCTGGGGGATCTCCACGGGGCGGGCATCGTCCGGGCGGCGCTCGGTGATCACTTGCACCACTTGCGGGATCACGTCGCCGGCACGGCGGATGATCACGGTGTCGCCGATCATCAGACCCAGGCGCGCCACTTCGTCCATGTTGTGCAAGGTGGCGTTGGCCACGGTCACGCCCGCGACCTTGACCGGCTTGAGCCGCGCCACGGGCGTGACAGCGCCAGTGCGGCCGACCTGGAACTCGACGTCGAGCAACTCGGTGAGTTCTTCAGAGGCCGGGAATTTATGAGCGATGGCCCAACGCGGTTCCCGAGCACGGAAACCGAGCTCGCGTTGGGAGGCGATACTGTTGACCTTGAACACCACCCCGTCGATTTCATAAGGCAACGCGTTGCGCCGCTCGCCGATGTCGCGGTAGTAATCCAGGCATTCGTCAATGCCGTGGGCCAGCTTCAGTTCACGACTGATAGGCAAGCCCCAGGCCTTGAGCTGTTTGAGGTTGCCGATGTGGGTATCGGCAATGTCCGCGGTCACCTGACCGATACCGTAGCAGCAGAATTCCAGCGGGCGGTTGGCGGTGATCTTGGAATCCAGCTGGCGCAGGCTCCCCGCCGCCGCGTTGCGCGGGTTGGCGAAGGTCTTGCCACCCGCTTCCAGTTGCGTAGCGTTGAGGCGCTCGAAGCCAGCCTTGGACATGTACACCTCACCGCGCACTTCCAACACTGGCGGCCAGCCGCTGCCCTGCAACTTGAGGGGGATATTGCGCACGGTACGCACGTTGACGCTGATGTCCTCGCCCGTGGTGCCGTCACCGCGCGTGGCTCCGCGCACCAGCATGCCGTCCTGATACAACAGGCTGACCGCCAAGCCATCGAGCTTCGGCTCGCAGCTGTATTCCACCGCCGCGCCACCGCCCAGCAAATCGCCCATGGGCAGGTCGAGCCCTTCCGTCACCCGGCGGTCGAATTCACGCATAGTGGTTTCGTCGAAGGCGTTGCCCAGGCTGAGCATCGGGATCTCGTGACGCACCTGGCTGAACGCCGACAGCGCCACGCTGCCGACCCGCTGGGTCGGGGAATCACTGGTTACCAGTTCCGGGTGTTGCTCTTCCAGGGCCTTGAGCTCGTGGAACAAGCGGTCGTACTCGGCGTCCGGGATGCTCGGCTCGTCGAGGACGTGGTAGCGGTAGTTGTGCTGATCCAGCTCGGTACGCAGCTTTTGGATGCGGGTTTCAACGGCGTTCATGGGTGTTCTCTCATAAAGCAAAAGAGCAGCCTGGGCTGCTCAATTTTCTCAAAACCATCGGCAAGTCGTGCCTGAACCGGCCGAATGCAAAACCTGTGGCGAGGGGATTTATCCCCGCTGGGCTGCGGAGCAGCCCCAAGAGCTCTCGACTCAATTAGCCGGATAAGAGACCACGGAGTCAGGTTTCAGGGCTGCTTCGCAGCCCAGCGGGGATAAATCCCCTCGCCACAGAAGCCCCTCCACATCAACTTGGCGACTTCAGCGCTTCTGGGTCAGTGCCCGGCGCTCGAATTCGACAATGCGCTGGCGGTAGTGCTCGATGGTCTGGGCGGTCAGCACGCTGCGCTGGTCATCCTTGAGTTCGCCATTGAGTTCCTGGGACAGCTTGCGCGCCGCGGCCACCATCACGTCGAAGGCCTGCTTGGGATGACGCGGGCCAGGCAGACCGAGGAAGAAACTCACCGCCGGCGTGCTGAAATGATCGATGTCGTCGAGGTCGAACACGCCAGGCTTGACGGCGTTGGCCATGGAGAACAGCACCTCGCCGTTGCCGGCCATGCTCTCGTGACGATGGAAAATGTCCATCTCGCCGAAACGCAGGCCGCTTTCGAGGATGTTCTGCAGCAACGCCGGGCCCTTGAAGCCAGCCGGGTCGCGGCAGATCACGCTGATCACCAGCACTTCTTCCGCCTGGGCCTGGTCTTTGTCGGCGCCCGACGTTTTGTTCTCGTCCGGGAAATCGTTGTCGCGGCTGCTGAAGCTCAGCCCACCATCCAGGTCGAGGTTCAGGTTCAAATCACCCTGGGACGGCTCGCTGTTGCGCTTGCCGCGCTTGGAACCCGATTCCCGTGGTTCACGGGCAGATGCGCTCATCGACGGCAAGTCGTGTTCGTCCAGCTGCGGCTCCTTGTGGGTGTCCAGCACCCGCGGCGGGCCCAGCAGTTCGGCGCTGTCATCCTCATCGGGCAGGTTCGACAGGCTGCGATCCAGGCGAAACTTCAGTTTCCCCTTGCCGCCGCGCATACGACGCCAGCCGTCGAAAAGAATACCGGCAATGACTATGATGCCGATGACGATCAGCCACTCGCGCAGACCGATTTCCATGTAATCCCGTGCCTCTATAAAAATGCTGAAAAATAAGGGGCTTAGCTATTTGCAAACCGCTTTAAAACGTGGTGCCAACTCTATGTTCTGAATGGCATTTTGCCCACGCATACGAAAAATTGACATTAAACTAGCACGACCAAAGATAACTTTACACCGTCTGTCGCACAGGCTTGTGCCCAATCTGTGATTTGAACAACAGGCCTAAGGGTAAAAAATACCTACAGCGTTCCAAGTAGAAGCCCTACAAGCCGTTGTTCAGGCATCCACCATGGCCATGGCCTCCTCCACATCCACCGCCACCAGCCGCGAACAGCCCGGCTCATGCATGGTCACGCCCATCAACTGATCGGCCATTTCCATGGCGATCTTGTTGTGGGTGATGTAGATGAACTGCACCGTTTCAGACATCTCCTTCACCAGCCGTGCGTAACGGCCTACGTTGGCGTCGTCCAGTGGTGCATCGACTTCGTCGAGCATGCAGAACGGCGCCGGGTTCAATTTGAAGATGGCAAAGACCAGGGCCAGCGCGGTCAGCGCCTTTTCGCCACCGGAGAGCAAATGGATGGTGCTGTTCTTCTTGCCAGGAGGACGCGCCATGATTGTCACCCCTGTATCGAGTAAATCTTCGCCCGTCAGTTCCAAGTAAGCGCTGCCGCCACCGAAAACTTTTGGGAAAAGTGCCTGCAAACCGCCGTTGATCTGATCAAAGGTATCCTTGAAGCGGTTGCGGGTTTCCTTGTCGATCTTGCGGATGACGTTTTCCAGGGTCTCCAGCGCTTCCACCAGATCGTCGTTCTGGGCGTCCAGGTAACGCTTGCGCTCGGACTGCTGCTGGTACTCGTCGATGGCCGCCAGGTTGATTGCCCCCAGGCGCTGGATACGCTGGGCAATGCGTTCCAACTCCTCCTCGGCGTCCTTCTCGTTCGCCCCGGCCACCAGGGTGGCGAGCACGCCATCGAGGTCGTAGCCGTCTTCCAGCAATTGGTCCTGCAAGGCTTTGCGCCGCACCGTCAGGGCCTGCCACTCCATGCGCTGCTGTTCCATCTGGCCGCGGATCAGTTGCGATTGCTGCTCGGCCTGGCTGCGGCGCTTCTCGGCATCGCGCAGTTCGCGGTCGGCGTCCTCCAGGGCGATCTGCGCCGTCTTGAGCTCCTCGTCGACGCTCATACGCTTGTCGAGCAACTCTTCGAGCTTGAGGCGCAGCTCTTCCAGCGGCGCTTCGCCCTCCTCCAGATTGAGGCTCAACTGCTCGCGTTTTTCGGTCAGGCGCTCGGACTGCATTTCCAACCGTTCCAAGGCCTGGCGCGTGGAATCGTGCTGAGCCTTGAGCGAGCCCAGGCGCACCGCCAACTGATGGGCATGGTCCTTGTGCTGGCGTGCTTCCTGGCGCACCCGGTCCAGGCGCTCGCGCAGGCTGTCACGCTGGGCCAGCAGCAGTTCACGCTGCTCGGTGTCCAGCGCCATGGCGTCGAGGGCTTCTTGCAACTGCAAGCGCGCCTCGCCGATCTGTTCGTGCTCCAACGCCCGCTGCTCGCCCAGTTCGGCGATTTCTTCTTCCAGGCGGGTGCGGCGCAGCGCCAGCTGCTCGACCTTGGCCTTGCCGGCGGACAACTGCGCCTTGAGCTCGCCTTGCTGGCGCGCTTCATCCTGCAACAGCCGCCGCAGGTGTTCGCGGCCGTTTTCCTGTTGACGCTGTTGCGCCCGCAGGTTTTGCAATTCGGTTTCCAGGGCTTCGACGCTGGCCTCGCGCTCTTCGCGCTCGGCGCCCAGGCGCTGGATTTCCTGGCCTCGGGCAAGCATGCCGCTCTCGGCTTCGCTGGCCCGGCGCACCCGCAGGAAATGCCGGCCGACCCAATACCCGTCTCGACTGATCAGGCTTTCGCCGACCGCCAATTGCCCACGCAGGGCCAAGGCCTGCTCAAGGCTGTCCACCGGTTTGACCTGCCCCAGCCAGGGCGACAGGTCGACCTGGGCCTCGACCTTGTCCAGCAAGCTGCCGGGGATTCGTACGCCGTCGCCAGCCGGGCTGAGCAGGCGCAGATCGCCCTGGGTGAAACCCGACAGGTCGAAGCCACCGAAGTCATCCACCAGCACCGCTTGCAGATCGGCACCCAGCACGGTTTCCACCGCCAGCTCCCAACCGGCATCGACCTTCAGGCCCTCGGCCAGTCGCGGACGCTCGGCCAGATGCTGGTCGCGCAGCCATTCGGCGGCGCCAGTGCCGGGATCCAACGCGGCTTGCTGCAAGGCTTCCAGCGAGGCCAGGCGCCCATTGAGCCGCTGCAATTCGCCCTGGCCCTGCTGCTGGTTCTGCAAGGCCAGTTGCAAAGCCTGGCGCAGTTGCTCAAGCCGTTCGACCTGGGCGTCTTCGCTGGCCTGCAAGTCTTCGAGGGTGGCTTCGCTGGCCGCCAATTGCTCGCTCAGGTCCAGAATCGCCGCGTCTTCCGGATCCGCCGCGAGCAAGGTGCGCTCTTCGGACAGACGGCGCTGACGTTCGGCCAGTCGCTCCATGCTGGTTTCCAACTGCTGGATGCGCGACTGCTGGACTTCTGCCTGGCGCCGCGGCTCGGCCGAGGTCAGGTTGAAACTGTCCCACTGCTCTTGCCAGCCGTGCATGGTCAGCTCGGCTTCTTCCAGGGCCGCGGCGGCCTCTTCGGCGGCGGTGCTGGTGATTTCCTGCTCCGGCGTGAGCCGGTCCAGTTCTTCGCCAAGGGTCAGCAGCAACGTGCGGTCGTGGCCCAGGTGCGACTCGGTTTCCAGGCGCGCCCGCTCAGCTTCCTTCAAGTCATCCTGCAACTGCCGCAGCCGTTGCTGACCATGCTGGATGCTCTGCTCGACCCGGGCGATGTCGCCCCCCACGGAATAGAAGCGCCCCTGCACCAGATTGAAGCGCTCGGACAGGTCATGGTGCCCATCACGCAGACGCTCGATGGCGGCGTCGGCGTTGCGTTGCTCGGCCACCAGGGCTTCGAAGCTGACTTCCTGGTTGCCGATGATCGCCTCACGCTGGCCGACCTGCTCGTTCAGCGCCTGCCAACGCAGGGCCGAAAGCTGGGCCTTGAGCTGGCGCTCCTCGCCCTTGTATTCCTGGTACTTCTTCGCGGCCTCGGCCTGACGGTGCAAACGCTCGAGTTGGCGTTCGAGTTCTTCGCGCAGGTCGGTCAGGCGCGCGAGGTTCTCGTGGGTGCGACGAATGCGGTTTTCGGTCTCGCGCCGCCGTTCCTTGTATTTGGAAATACCGGCGGCTTCTTCGATGAAGTTGCGCAGGTCTTCGGGCTTGGCCTCGATCAGCTTGGAGATCATGCCCTGCTCGATGATCGAGTAGCTGCGCGGGCCCAGGCCGGTGCCGAGGAAGATATCGGTGATGTCGCGACGCCGGCACTTGGTGCCGTTGAGGAAATAGCTGTTCTGGCTGTCGCGGGTCACTTTGCGACGAATGGAGATTTCCGCATAGGCCGCGTATTCACCCACCAGGGTGCCGTCGGAGTTATCGAACACCAGCTCGATGCTGGCCTGGCTCACCGGCTTGCGACTGGTGGAGCCGTTGAAGATGACGTCGGTCATCGACTCGCCGCGCAGGTTCTTGGCCGAACTTTCGCCCATCACCCAGCGCACGGCGTCGATGATGTTCGACTTGCCGCAACCATTGGGCCCGACCACCGCCGCCATGTTACTGGGGAAGTTCACCGTGGTCGGGTCGACGAAGGATTTGAACCCCGCCAGCTTGATGCACTTGAGCCGCACGTTCAGGCCTTCGTCAGTGCAGAGACCACCAGATCGCAACTGCGCTGGGCGTAGGCCGTGAGCACGATGCGGATCTGCGGCAAATCACGGGCCAGCACAGCGGCGAGCAGGCGCTGGAACAGGTCGAGGAACTCGCTCATTTCCGCCTTGCGCTGGTCCAGGGCCAGGAAATAGGCACGGCTCATGGCCGGTTGCAGGTTCTCGACGGTTTCCTGCAAGTACGGGTTGTTGGCAAAGGGATAGGCGGCGCGCATCACACTGAAGCTTTCATCGACGAAGGTGCGGATGTCCTGGCGCGCGTAGGCGTCGTTGAGACGCTGCTGGATCGCCACGAACGGCGCCATGTCGGCTTGCTCTTTCCAGCCATGGGCCACGGCGTTGCCCAGCAGGATGTACAGCTCGCTCATCAACGTGCAGAGGCTGCGCACCTTGTGTTCGGTGAGTTCGGTGACGTGGGCGCCACGGCGCGGCAGGATCGCGATCAAATGGCGTCGTTCCAGGATCAGCAAGGCCTCGCGGACCGAGCCGCGGCTGACGTTGAGCGCCAGCGTGACCTTCTGCTCCTGGATGCGCTCTCCCGGTTTCATTTCGCCGCGAATGATGCGTTCGGCGAGGTGATGGGCGATTTGCTCGGCGAGGCTGTCCGGGGCCTTGAACGTCATGGTTGTCCTTCAAACTCTTCGATTTGCACAAGCGGCGCAGTGTAGCGCACTCGATACGTCATGGCGCAGGGCCTGTACCGGGTTTTTGGCACGATTCAAGCAAAAAAGTTTGAGCGTTCCTGCTGAAACAGAACCTGTGGAAGAACCTGTGGGAGCGAGCTTGCTCGCGATAGCGGTCTGTCATCTTGCATCCATACTGAATATACCGCCGTCATCGCGAGCAAGCTCGGCTCCCACAGGGTTCTACAGTGTCCATCGATCGTTGTTCATCGACCAAAGAGATTTTCTTGACCTTTAAGTCAGAAAATCGTTGACCGAAAAGTCAGACCTGATAAATTCAGGCCCACGTCGATACAACAATAATGAGTCTGCGAGGCCTTCCGTGATCCAGTTTTTACTCAACCAGGAACTCCGTAGCGAGCACGCCCTGGACCCGAACCTGACCGTGCTCAACTATTTGCGCGAACACGTTGGTAAACCAGGCACCAAAGAAGGCTGCGCCAGTGGCGACTGTGGCGCGTGCACGGTGGTGGTAGGCGAATTGGAAACGGACGCCGATGGCCACGAACGCATTCGCTATCGCAGCCTCAATGCCTGCCTGACCTTCGTCTCGTCCCTGCACGGCAAGCAACTGATCAGCGTCGAAGACCTCAAGCACCAGGGCCAATTGCACAGCGTCCAGCAGGCGATGGTCGATTGCCACGGCTCGCAATGCGGCTTCTGCACACCGGGCTTCGTCATGTCGCTGTTCGCCCTGCAAAAGAACAGCGAACAACCCGACGCCCATAAAGCCCACGAAGCCCTGGCCGGCAACCTCTGCCGTTGCACCGGTTACCGGCCGATCCTGGCCGCCGCCGAGCAGGCCTGCTGTGGCAAGCAGCCAGACCAGTTCGATGCCCGCGAGGCCGAGACTATTGCCCGCCTCAAAGCCATCGCCCCGACCGAGACCGGTGAGCTCAACAGTGGCGACAAACGCTGCCTGGTGCCACTGACCGTCGCCGACCTGGCCGATCTTTACGATGCTTATCCCCAGGCGCGTCTGCTGGCCGGCGGCACGGACCTGGCCCTGGAAGTCACGCAGTTTCATCGCACCCTGCCGGTGATGATCTACGTGGGCAACGTCGCCGAACTCAAGCGCATCGAACGTTTCGACGATCGCCTGGAGATCGGCGCCGCCGCCGCCCTCTCCGATTGCTACGAAGCCCTGAAAGCCGAATACCCGGACTTTGGCGAATTGCTGCAACGCTTCGCCTCGCTGCAGATCCGCAACCAGGGCACCCTCGGCGGCAACATCGGCAACGCCTCACCGATTGGCGACTCGCCGCCCCTGCTGATCGCCCTCGGCGCGCAGATCGTGCTGTGCAAGGGCCAGACCCGCCGTACCCTGACCCTGGAAGACTATTTCATCGACTACCGGGTCACCGCCCGCCAGGAAAGCGAATTCATCGAAAAGATCATCGTGCCGCGAGCCAGCGCCGAACAGGCGTTCCGCGCCTACAAGGTCTCCAAGCGCCTGGACGATGACATTTCCGCCGTATGCGCGGCGTTCAACCTGCGCATCGACAACGGCGTGGTCCGCGACGCCCGCGTGGCTTTCGGCGGGATGGCCGCGACCCCAAAACGCGCCAAGCATTGCGAAGCCGCATTGATCGGTGCGCCGTGGACCGACAGCACCATTGAACGCGCCTGCGCGGCCCTGGCCGAAGACTTCACGCCGCTGTCGGACTTCCGCGCCAGCAAGGAATACCGCCTGCTCAGCGCCCGCAACTTGCTGCGCAAATACTTCATCGAACTGCAAACGCCGCACATCGAGACTCGGGTGACCGCTTATGTCTAACCATCACACCGTAGAGAAGACCCAAGCCGAACTCGCCGAGCTGTTCGCCCGCGACCTGACCACCGGCGTGGGCCGCAGCGTCAAGCACGACAGCGCCGCCAAGCATGTGTCCGGTGAGGCGCAGTACATCGATGACCGCCTGGAATTCCCCAACCAGTTGCACGTCTATGCCCGGCTGTCGGACCGCGCCCACGCCCGGATCATCCGCATCGATACCACGCCCTGCTACGCCTTCGAAGGCGTGCGCATCACCATTACCCATGCAGACATTCCTGGCCTGAAGGACATCGGCCCGTTGCTGCCGGGTGATCCGCTGCTGGCCATCGATGATGTGCAGTTCGTCGGCCAACCGGTGCTGGCCGTCGCCGCCAAGGACCTGGACACCGCGCGCAAGGCGGCGATGGCGGCCATCGTCGAATACGAAGACCTGGAACCGGTGCTGGACGTGGTCGAGGCCCTGCGCAAGCGGCACTTCGTGCTCGACAGCCACACCCACCAGCGCGGTGATTCGGCCGCGGCACTGGCGAGCGCCGAGCATCGCATCCAGGGCTCGCTGCACATCGGCGGCCAGGAACACTTTTACCTGGAAACCCAGATCTCCTCGGTGATGCCTACCGAAGACGGCGGCATGCTCGTCTACTGCTCGACCCAGAACCCCACCGAAGTGCAGAAACTGGTGGCCGAAGTGCTGGGCGTGTCGATGAACAAAGTCGTGGTGGACATGCGCCGCATGGGCGGCGGCTTTGGCGGCAAGGAAACCCAGGCCGCCAGCCCGGCGTGCCTGTGCGCCGTCATCGCGCACCTCACCGGCCAGCCGACCAAGATGCGCCTGCCCCGTGTCGAAGACATGCTGATGACCGGCAAGCGCCACCCCTTCTACATCGAATACGACGTCGGCTTCGACAGCACCGGGCGCCTGCACGGCATCGCCCTGGAACTGGCCGGCAACTGCGGTTGCTCGCCGGACCTGTCGGCCTCGATCGTCGACCGGGCGATGTTCCATGCCGACAACGCCTACTACCTGGGCGATGCGACCATCAACGGCCACCGCTGCAAGACCAACACCGCGTCGAACACCGCCTACCGTGGTTTCGGCGGGCCCCAAGGCATGGTCGCCATCGAAGAGGTGATGGATGCCATCGCCCGGCACCTGGGGCTCGATCCGCTGGCGGTGCGCAAGGCCAACTATTACGGCAAGACCGAACGCAACGTCACCCACTACTACCAGACCGTCGAGCACAACATGCTCGAGGAAATGACCGCCGAACTTGAAGACAGCAGCCAGTACGCCGAGCGCCGAGAAGCGATCCGTCGCTACAACGCCAATAGCCCGATCCTGAAAAAAGGCCTGGCACTGACCCCGGTGAAATTCGGCATTTCCTTTACCGCCAGTTTCCTCAACCAGGCCGGCGCCTTGATCCACGTCTACACCGACGGCAGCATCCACCTGAACCATGGCGGCACCGAAATGGGCCAAGGCTTGAACACCAAGGTCGCCCAAGTGGTGGCCGAGGTGTTCCAGGTGGAAATGGACCGCGTGCAAATCACCGCGACCAACACCGACAAGGTGCCGAACACTTCGCCCACCGCCGCCTCCAGCGGTGCCGACCTGAACGGCAAGGCCGCGCAGAACGCCGCCGAAACCATCAAGCGGCGCCTGGTGGAATTCGCCGCGCGGCAGTACAAGGTCAGCGAAGAAGACGTCGAGTTCCACAACGGCCATGTGCGGGTGCGCGATCACATCCTGAGCTTCGAGGCGCTGGTGCAGCAGGCCTATTTCGCCCAGGTCTCGCTGTCGAGCACCGGCTTCTACAAGACCCCGAAAATCTACTACGACCGCAGCCAGGCCCGTGGCCGGCCGTTCTACTACTACGCCTATGGCGCGGCCTGTGCCGAGGTGATCGTCGACACCCTCACCGGCGAGTACAAGATGCTGCGCACTGACATCCTTCACGACGTCGGCGCCTCGCTGAACCCGGCCATCGACATCGGCCAGGTCGAGGGTGGTTTCATCCAGGGCATGGGCTGGCTGACCATGGAAGAACTGGTGTGGAACGACAAGGGCAAGCTGATGACCAATGGCCCGGCCAGCTACAAGATCCCCGCCGTGGCCGACATGCCGCTGGACCTGCGGGTCAAGCTGGTGGAAAACCGCAAAAACCCCGAAGACACGGTGTTTCACTCCAAGGCCGTGGGCGAGCCGCCGTTCATGCTCGGCATCGCCGCGTGGTGCGCCATCAAGGACGCCGTGGCGAGCCTGGGGGATTACCAGCACCAGCCGAACATCGACGCGCCGGCAACGCCGGAGCGGGTGTTGTGGGGGTGTGAGCAGATGCGGGGGTTGAAGGCGGTTAGTGCTGAGAAAATTGAAGCCGAAATCGTCTGATGATCGTTCCCACGCTCTGCGTGGGAATGCAGCCCCCGACGCTCTGCGTCGAAGTTTGAAGAGCGGACGCAGAGCGTCCAAAGATGCATTCCCACGCAGAGCGTGGGAACGAGCAGTTGAGGTGAAATATGTACAACTGGATCAGCGCCCTCGCCGACCTGCAAACCCGCGGTGAGCCCTGCGTGCTGGTGACGATCATCGAAGAGCTCGGCTCCACCCCGCGCAACGCCGGTTCGAAGATGGTCATCAGCGCCAGCCAGACGTTCGACACCATCGGTGGCGGGCACCTGGAATACAAGGCCATGGAAATCGCCCGCAACATGCTCGCCAGCGGCCAGCAGAACACCCATCTGGAGCGTTTCAGTCTCGGTGCGAGCCTGGGCCAGTGCTGCGGCGGCGTCACCGTGCTGCTGTTCGAACCCATGGGCCAGGTCCAGGCGCAGATCGCCGTGTTCGGCGCCGGCCACGTCGGCCGCGCCCTGGTGCCGCTGCTGGCAAGCCTGCCCTGCAAGGTGCGCTGGATCGACTCGCGGGAGGCGGAGTTCCCCGAACAGCTGCCCCATGGCGTGCGCAAGATCGTCACCGAAGAGCCACTGGATGAAGTCGACGAATTGCCCGTCGGCAGCTACTGCATCGTCATGACCCACAACCATCAGCTCGACCTGGAACTGAGCGCCGCGATCCTCAAGCGCAACGACTTTGCCTACTTCGGCCTGATCGGTTCGAAGACCAAACGGGTCAAGTTCGAGCATCGCCTGCGTGATCGTGGTGTTGACAGCAGCACCTTGCAGCGCATGCGTTGCCCGATGGGCATCGGCGAAGTCAAAGGCAAGTTGCCTGTGGAAATCGCCATCTCCATCGCCGGCGAAATCATCGCCACCTATAACGCCGATTTCGGCCAGCACACCGCCCGCGCCGAACCGATTGCCAAGCTGCTGCCGGCCTCGCGCCGTAGCCAGGCAAACCGTTGAACACTCGTTGAGAATGCCCATGCCCCTGACACGCAAAGCCTACCGCGCCGCCCTGCTCCACAGCCTCGCCGACCCGGCCGAAGTCGGTATCGAGGCGTCCTATGAATATTTCGAAGACGGCTTGCTGGTGGTGGAAAACGGCCAGATCAGCGCCATCGGCCACGCCCGCGACCTGCTGCCGACCCTGGCAGTGGACATCGAAGTCACTCATTACCCCGACGCGCTGATCACCCCCGGGTTGATCGACACTCACATCCACCTGCCACAAACCGGCATGGTCGGCGCCTATGGCGAGCAATTGCTGGACTGGCTCAACACCTACACCTTCCCCTGCGAAAGCCAGTTCGCCGACAAGGCCCACGCCGATGCCGTGGCCGATATTTTCGTCAAGGAACTGCTGCGCAACGGCACCACCACCGCGCTGGTGTTCGGCAGCGTGCACCCGCAATCGGTGAATTCGTTTTTTGAAGTGGCCCAGAAGCTCGATCTGCGGATGATCGCCGGCAAAGTGATGATGGACCGCAACGCCCCGGACTACCTGATCGACACTGCCGAATCCAGCTACACCGAGAGCAAGGCGCTGATCGAGCGCTGGCACGGCAAGGGCCGCCTGCACTACGCGGTGACCCCGCGCTTCGCCCCTACCAGCACCCCGGAACAACTGGCCCTGGCCGGTCAGTTGCTGGGGGAATACCCAGACTTGTACATGCAGACCCACATCAGCGAGAACCTGCAGGAGGTGCAGTGGGTCAAGGAGCTGTTCCCGGAGCGCAAGGGTTATCTGGACGTCTACGATCACTACCAGTTGCTCGGCGAGCGCTCAGTGTTCGCCCATGGCGTGCATTTGTGCGACGACGAATGTGCACGCCTGGCCGAGACCGGTTCGGCCATCGCCTTCTGCCCGACCTCGAACTTCTTCCTCGGCAGCGGCCTGTTCAACCTGCCGATGGCTGAGAGGCATAAAGTGCACGTGGGATTAGGCACCGACGTGGGTGGCGGCACCAGTTTTTCGCTGCTGCAAACCCTGAACGAAGCCTACAAAGTGATGCAGTTACAGGGCGCGCGGCTGAGCCCGTTCAAGTCGCTGTACCTGGCCACCCTGGGCGGCGCCCGAGCCCTGCGCCTGGAGGACAAAATCGGGACGTTGCAACCGGGTTCCGATGCGGACTTCCTGGTGCTGGACTACAACGCCACGCCGCTGCTGGGCTATCGCCTCAAGCAGGCCAAGGACATTGCCGAGCGGTTGTTCGTGTTGATGACGCTGGGGGATGACCGGACGGTGGCGCAGACGTATGCGGCCGGTAAGTTGGTGCATCAGCGGTAGATTTCATTCGCCTGTCACACCGCTTTCGCGAGCAAGCCCGCTCCCACATTTGATCCGCGTATGTCATGACAACACGGTCGAATGTGGGAGCGGGCTTGCTCGCGAAGGGGGCGACTCGGTGCCGCTGACTCAACTCAATCAGAGCTTAGCCGTCGACCGCCCAGGCTTCTTGCTCTGCAGCAGGTGCGAGAACACCGCATGCAAGTCATCCGACGCACTTTCCTCGTCGAGGTTGAGCTTGCTGTCGATGTGGTCCATGTGATGCATCATCAAGTCCACTGCCAGCGTGGCATCGCGGGCCTCGATGGCGTCGATCAACTGGGTGTGTTCGTCATAGGAACAGTGGGAACGGTTGCCGCTTTCGTACTGGGCGATGATCAGCGACGTCTGGGACACCAGGCTGCGCTGGAAGCTGATCAGCGGGGCGTTCTTCGCCGCTTCGGCCAGCTTGAGGTGAAACTCGCCCGACAAGCGGATGCCAGCGCCGCGGTCGCCACGGGAGAAACTGTCGCGCTCGTCGCTGACCATCTGCCGCAGTTCAGCCAATTGTTCGGCTGTGGCATGCTGCACCGCCAATTCGGTGATCGCCCTTTCCACCAGGCGCCGGGCCATGAACACCTGGCGAGCCTCTTCGACACTCGGGCTCGCCACCACGGCACCGCGGTTGGGCCGCAGCAACACCACGCCTTCGTGGGCCAGACGTGACAGCGCCCGACGAATGATCGTGCGGCTGACCCCGAAAATCTCCCCCAGTGCCTCTTCGCTCAACTTGGTACCGGGCGCCAGGCGTTGTTCGAGGATGGCCTCGAAGATATGCGCATAGACAATATCGTCCTGGGTTCCGCTGCGGCCGGCTTTACCGGCTCGCGGTTGTTTCTTGAGGGGTTGCAACTGTTCGTTCATGGGCACTCGAGTCGGGAGAACTGCGGCGAATTGACCGTGACTGTAATACGGCACAGCGGGTCGCTGGCAAGTATCGCGTAAAAAACAGCTCGATTGTACACAACCTCTGATGGCAACACGACTGTACGGCTGTTTGCGGGCATGGCTGTATTGCAATCGGCTACTGCGTTGAGTTTAGGCTGCAAACCCAAAATCTGTGGCGCGATCAGGCCCAGCCAATCTACAACAAGGACCACCGCCCACCATGACCGAAGTCACGACCACGCCACTTCGTCCATTGGCCGATACCTCGCCTTCAGCCATCGTCGCCGGGTTCATCGCGATGATGACCGGCTACACCAGTTCCCTGGTGCTGATGTTCCAGGCCGGCCAGGCGGCCGGGCTGACCAGCGGGCAGATTTCCTCGTGGATCTGGGCGATCTCCATCGGCATGGCGGTGTGTTCCATCGGGCTATCGCTGCGCTATCGCACACCGATCACCATCGCCTGGTCGACACCCGGCGCAGCGCTGCTGATCACCAGCCTCGGTGGCGTGAGTTATGGCGAGGCCATCGGCGCCTATATCACCTGTGCAGTATTGGTGACGATCTGTGGCCTGACCGGCAGTTTCGAGCGCCTGGTCAAGCGTATTCCAGCCTCACTGGCGGCGGCGCTGCTGGCGGGGATCCTGTTCAAGATCGGCAGCGAGATTTTTATCGCCACCCAGCATCGCACCGGCCTGGTGCTGGGGATGTTTTTCACCTATCTGATCGTCAAGCGCCTGTCGCCCCGCTACGCGGTACTGGCGGCACTGTTGATCGGTACGGCGCTGTCGGGCCTGCTGGGGCTGTTGGACTTCAGCGGCTTTGCCCTGGAAGTCGCGACACCGGTGTGGACCACGCCGCACTTTTCCCTGGCGGCCACCATCAGCATCGGCATTCCGTTGTTCGTGGTGGCGATGACCTCGCAGAACATGCCCGGCATCGCCGTGCTGCGGGCCGATGGTTACCACGTGCCTGCCTCACCATTGATCACCAGCACCGGCATCGCCTCGCTGCTGCTGGCGCCGTTCGGTTCCCACGGCATCAACCTGGCGGCCATCAGCGCGGCGATCTGCACCGGCCCCCACGCCCACGAAGATCGCAACAAGCGTTACACGGCGGCGGTCTGGTGCGGAATTTTCTACGGGATTGCCGGGGTGTTCGGCGCGACGCTGGCGGCGTTGTTCGCGGCGCTGCCCAAGGAGCTGGTGCTGTCCATCGCGGCCTTGGCGCTGTTCGGGTCGATCATCAACGGCTTGAGCATCGCCATGAGCGAAGTGAAGGAGCGGGAAGCGGCACTGATCACCTTCATGGTCACGGCGTCGGGACTGACGCTGTTCTCCATCGGTTCGGCGTTCTGGGGGATTGTGGCGGGGGTGTTGACCTTGCTGATCCTGAACTGGCGCAACGATTGAAAGCATCGCGAGCAAGCTCGCTCCCACAGGGGATGTGTGTCGTTCACATCACCACTGTGGGAGCGAGCTTGCTCGCGATAGCGGCCTGAAGGGCAACAGCTACCCAACAGACAGGCACAAAAAAACCGGCGCCCGAAAGGGCTGCCGGTTTCTGACCATCAAGCGACCGGATTGATCGGCTTTTCCGGGTACCAGACGTCCATCAGCGGGCTGACTTCAACGCTGGTCAGCTCAGGACGTGCCTTGAGCCAGGCTTCAACGGCAGCGCGCTGCTCTTCGGAAACCGAGCCACGCTTCTGCAGGCAAACCAGACCGTAGTCGTCGCCGCCGACGTAGCCCAGGCCATTGGCTTCCATGGCTTCTTTCAGGAAAGCGTCGAGGAAAGCGTCAATAGCCTCATCGGCCAGATCTTCTTTGAAATCCAGGTTCAGTTCGAAACCCAGCTCTTGAAATTCATCCACGCACAGTTTTTTGCGCAGACGCTGGGAACGGTTAGTCGCCATTGGAACAATCCTCATAAGTAATAACGGCCGGCACTTTACCAGTTTGGTGCGGCGATTGCCCGACTGATCGGGCGTATCGACCTACCGTCGGTAAAAAATAGCAGCCGAAGGGCTCAGGCACGGCCCCAGCCGTTGCGGCTTGGGGCATAATGCCGACACTTTCATGACCGTTGAGGGCGTTCATTTTCATGTCCTCGTTATTTCCCCCTCGCCCGTAGGGTTTTATTTCAAATGATCAAATCTTTGCGTCCACTGCTTCTGGCCAGCCTTCTTCTTCCCCTGGCCCTCCCTGTCACCACCTACGCCGCCACCATCAATACCGCCCTGTCGCCCAACGTGCAAAAGGCCCTCAAGAACAGCAAGCTGCAGAACGACGCGCTGTCCCTGGTGATGGTGCCACTCAACGGCCCCGGCACTCCGACCCTGTACAACGCCGACGTCTCGGTGAACCCGGCGTCCACCATGAAGCTGGTGACCACCTACGCGGCCCTGGAAATGCTCGGCCCCAATCACCAGTGGAAAACCGAGTTCTACACCGACGGCACTCTCAACGGCGGGATCCTCAACGGCAACCTGTATCTCAAGGGCGGCGGCGATCCCAAGCTGAACATGGAAAAACTCTGGCTGCTGATGCGCGATCTGCGGGCCAACGGCGTGCAGCAGGTCACCGGCGACCTGGTGCTGGACCGTGGATTCTTCATCCAACCGCAACTGCCCGAGTTCAACGACGACGGCAACGACGAAAACAAACCATTCCTGGTCAAGCCCGACTCGCTGCTGGTCAACCTCAAGGCCCTGCGCTTCGTCGCCCGTAACGACGGCGGCCGGGTGCTGGTGTCGGTGGAGCCGCCGATTGCGAGCATTCGCATCGACAACCAGGTCAAGGCCGTCAATTCCAAGCAATGCGCCGGCGGCGTGCGCTACAACCCGGTACCGCAAGCAGACGGCAGCGTGACAGTGACCGTCGGCGGCCAGCTCGGGGACGGTTGCAGCTCCCAGACCTACCTGTCGTTGCTGGATCACGCCACCTACACTGCCGGTGCGGTGCGAGCGATCTGGAAAGAGTTGGGTGGCAGCATCCAGGGCCAGGACCGCCTGGCAGCGACCCCGAGCAGCGCCAAGGTCCTGGCCCGGGCGTTCTCCCCGGACTTGGCGGAGATCATCCGCGACATCAACAAATACAGTAACAACACCATGGCCCAGCAACTGTTCCTGAGCCTCGGCGCGCAGTTCCGTAACGAAGCCGACGGTGATGACGCCAAGGCGGCGCAGCGGGTGGTACGCCAGTGGCTGGCCAAGAAAGGCATCACCGCACCGCACCTGGTGATGGAGAATGGTTCCGGTCTGTCCCGCGCCGAACGGGTCAGCGCCCGGGAAATGGCGGCGATGCTGCAAGCCGCCTGGCGCAGCCCGTACTCGGCCGAGTTCATCAGTTCGATGCCGATTGCCGGCACCGACGGCACCATGCGCAAACGCCTGAAGACCACCGCGATGGCGGGCGAAGCCCACGTCAAGACCGGGACCCTGAACACCGTCCGCGCCATCGCCGGCTACAGCCGCGACATCAATGGCAATACCTGGGCGGTGGTGGCGATTCTCAACGACCCGAAGCCTTGGGGCGCTTCGTCGGTGCTGGACCAGGTGCTGCTGGACCTGTACCGCCAGCCGAAACTGCCGCAGACGGCTTCGGTGCTCTGACACAGCACAAACCCAATGTGGGAGCCTGCTCGCGATTCAGTCGGTCAGTTGGTATGGATGTGACTGACCTGGCGCTATCGCGAGCAAGCTCGCTCCCACAGGGGATTTGTGTCACACACGAAGGTTGTGCCCACTGAAGATCAAGTGTGGGAGCGGGCTTGCTCGCGAATGCGGTATAACATTCAAGCATTGCGTTGGCTGACACGCCGCCTTCGCGAGCAAGCCCGCTCCCACACTTTGCCCCCCTAGACCTAAAAGTGGCTAACCCAACTGCGTCTCGACCCGATCCCGCCCGGCCTGCTTGGCCGCATACACGCCCGAGTCAGCCCTTAGCAGCAACGCATCGGCGCCCTCCCCGGCGCGCCAGGTGGCGATACCGAAGCTGGCGGTGACAAACCCCACATCCTCGATGGGCGCCGCCCGCAAGCCTTCCCACAGCTCCAATGCCAAGATGTAGGCATTTTCGCTGTCAGTGTCCGGGCACAGCACGACGAACTCTTCCCCACCCAGCCGGCAAAACACATCGGTGCGCCGCAACCGCTGGGCGACGCGTTGGCAGACCGCCTGCAACACCCGGTCGCCCACTGCGTGGCCATGCTGGTCGTTGATGCGCTTGAAGTGGTCAATGTCGAGCATGATGACCGCCAGCCCCCCGGAACCACGCTCGACCCGAGCCATCTCCGAAGTCAGGCGATCCTGGAAATAGCGGCGGTTGCGAATGCCGGTCAGGGCATCGGTGACGGACAAGGCCCGCAACTCTTCTTCCACCCGTTTGAGGTCGGAAATATCCGAGACATAGCCATGCCACAACACTCCACCGCCGGGCAGTTCCTCCGGCGTGGCCTCACCGCGTACCCAGCGCAGCCCGCGCAAGGGCAATTGCACCCGATACTCTTCCCGCCACGGGCTCAAGGTATGGGCCGAAGCACGAATCGAAGCGCGGACGCGCGTGCTGTCCAACGGGTGGATCCGCGAGAAAACCGCCTCGGCGTTCTGCACCAGCACATCGGGTTCCATTTCATAGATGTCGCGAATGCCGTCGCTGGCATAGATCACGCTGAAGCGACCGTTGAAATCCATTTTGAACTGGTAGATGCCACCGGGCACGTGGGCACTGAGCTTTTTCAGCAACAAGTCACGGGCAGCCAACGCTTCGTGGACACGCTTGCGTTCAGTGATATCGATGCAGATCGCCAGGTGCCCGACCCACAGCCCCTGGTCATCGAGCATCGGTGTGGCAAGCATGTTCACGGTCAAGTGGCTGCCATCGCGGCGCACCAGGGTCCACTCCCGCGCCTGTTGCCCGCCCTGCTCGCCGCCCTCGAGCAGCATCGCGTGGCACGTCGGAATCGGCTTGCCGAAGCGCGCGCCGAGTTGGGCGGCGCGGGCCTGGAGTTCGCGCGGTACATGCAGGCTTTCCAGGGTCATGCTCTGCAGGACCTCGCAGCTCTGGTAACCGAGCATCTGTTCGGCACCGACGTTGAAGGTGGTGATGACGCCACGCAGGTCAGTGGCGATGATCGCGACCTGGGTCGCAGCATCCAGCACACCGCGCAACTGGCCATGGGTACCGCGCAGCTCCTGCTCCCGGGCGCGCAGTTCACGGGTGCGCTGCTCCACCAGTTTCAAGGCCCGCTGCCGCTGGCTGACCAACACATAGAGCAAGGCGCTGAGCAGCAGGCTGAGCAAGCCGCCGAGTATCACCATAGTCGTGACCGAAGAATGATTGGTCGACAGAAACACCCGGCTGGGTCGCAACTCCACCCGGTAATCGCGATCAGCCAGGCGCAACAGGCGGGTCGCCGCCAAATCGCTCTGGCCCGGCGGGTTGCGGGACTCGAACAATGCCTCCTCGCCGTTTTTGGTAGACGGGTCCATGACCCGCATCGACAGATTGTCGTGACCGGACGCCGGCAGCCCGTCGCCCGCCAGTTGCCGCATGCTGATGACCGCCACCACATACCCGAGCGGTTCGCTGGCCGACGCCCTGATCACCGGCGCGACCAGCAGTAGCCCGCGGGAAAATACCGGGTCGGCGCCCATCAAGTCCACGGGTTGCGAGGCCACCAACCCGCCTTGCTGGCGGGCCCGCTCGAGGGTGGCGCGGCGCACGGGTTCGGAAAGCAGGTCCAGGCCCAGCGGTGTCCCGTAGGACGCCTGGCTCTGGATGTAGAGCAGCGGTGCGTATTCGTCCCGTTCGGCGGCCAGTCGCAGGCCTCCGCGGCCGTCCGCCTCGCGGATCGTAAATTGAGTGGCCCCTTCTGCCTGCGCCCGCTGTTCGAACGCGCGCCGTTCGTCGCGCAACACCCTGGGCACCCAAGCGAAGGCCCGGGTACGGCGCAACAGCGCGACGGCGTAGCCACGGAATTCGCTGTTGGAGACCCCTTCGGAGTTGGCAAAAAAGCGTCCGAGGCTGCCGAGGATTTGCTCCTCGTCCTGGAACTGTTCCTCAATGCGGCTGAAACGCTCCTCGACATGCATCTCGAAACGCTGGCGCAGTTGTTGATTGACCAGGTTCATCATCGCCCAGGTCAGCACGCCAGTCAGGAAGGCACCGGCCAACAGCACCAGCGAAGCCACCAGCCAGGCCGACACGTCTTCGCTGATAAAACCCAGGATTCTGGGGCGCACCTGATGCAATGCCATAAATACAACTCGCGAAGGTACCAGGCATAAGTACAACCCTGGACACAGCCTAAGTTATAGCTATTCGCCATCACTTTGACCAGCCCCAGAACGAGGCCGGAAGCCTTGGATTACAAGGCTTCGTGGATCCAATCAGGCCCGGATCAACGGGCCATGATCTTCCAGGCACGGTGGATCTTGCCGTTGCGGGCAAAATCCGGATCAATGGTCTTGGCCGTGATCTCTTCCACAGCGTAGCGCTCGCCGAGGTTGTCCTCGAGTTGGAACTTGCGGAAATTGTTGGAGAAGTACAGCACGCCGCCCGGGGCCAGGCGTGCCATGGCCAGGTCCAGCAACTGCACATGGTCGCGCTGCACGTCGAACACGCCTTCCATGCGCTTGGAGTTGGAGAAGGTCGGCGGGTCGATGAAGATCAGGTCGTACTCGTCACGGCTGGCTTCCAGCCAGGCCATCACGTCGCCCTGCTCCAGGCGGTTCTTGTCGGAAAAACCATTGAGCGACAGGTTACGCCGTGCCCAGTCCAGGTAGGTTTTCGACAGGTCGACGCTGGTGGTGCTCCGGGCACCACCCTTGGCAGCGTGGACGCTGGCGGTCGCGGTGTAGCAGAACAGGTTGAGGAAACGCTTGCCGGCCGCCTCTTTCTGGATCCGCAGGCGCATCGGCCGATGGTCGAGAAACAGCCCGGTGTCCAGGTAGTCGGTGAGGTTGACCAGCAGCTTCACGCCACCTTCGTTGACCTCGGTGAACTTACCCTGGGCGCTCTGGCGCTCGTACTGCTTGGTGCCGCTCTGGCGCTCGCGACGCTTGATCACCACGCGGCTCTTGTCCACGTTCAGCGCCTGGGGAATCGCCGCCAGGGCGTCGAACAGCCGGGCCGAGGCTTTTTCCGGATCGATGGACTTCGGCGCGACGTATTCCTGGACGTGCACCCAGTCGTGGTACAGGTCGATGGCCATGGAATATTCCGGCATGTCGGCATCGTAGACCCGGTAGCAGTCCACGCCTTCACGCTTGGCCCACTTACTCAGCAACTTGAGGTTCTTTTGCAGGCGATTGGCGAACATCTGCCCGCCTTCGCTCAACCGTGCCTGCTCGACCACAGGGGCCGGCGCCGGTGCTGGCTTGATCGGGTTGCCGTTCTTGTTGTACTGGCGCTCTTGCGGTACTTCCGGGGCCTGATCGTAGGCGGCCTGCTCACGCTCGGCCTGACGCTGTTCCGGGGTGCGACGTTCGCCAGTGACGAACTGGTCCGGCAACACCTTGATCAGCAGCAACTTGCACGGCAAGGCGCCGTTCCAGAACGAATACTGCTTGTGGCTGCGAATGCCCATGCGCTTGCCAAGGTCCGGCGCGCCGGTAAATACCGCCGCCTCCCAGTTCAAGCAGGCCTGGCGCAGGCGTTCGCCGAGGTTCTGGTAGAGGTAAAGCAGGCTGGCTTCATCGCCCAGCCGCTCGCCGTACGGCGGGTTGCAGATCACCAGGCCCTTCTGGTTCTGGTCTGGACGCGGTTCGAAGGTGGCGACTTCGCCCTGATAGATCTTGATCCACTCGCTCAGGCCGGCACGTTCGACGTTGTTACGGCCCGGTTGGATCAGCCGTGGGTCGGCTTCGTAGCCGCGAATCCACAACGGTGGCTTGGCCAGGCCGGCAGCGGCGCGCTCAGTGGCTTCTTCGTGGAGTTTCTTCCACAACGCCGGCACGTGGCCGAGCCAGGCGGTGAAACCCCACTGCTGGCGGCGCAGGTTCGGCGCCATGTCGGCGGCGATCATGCCGGCTTCCACCAGGAACGTGCCGACACCGCACATTGGGTCGGCTAGCGCGCCGCCTTCAGCGGCAATGCGCGGCCAACCGGCGCGGATCAGGATCGCGGCGGCGAGGTTTTCCTTCAGCGGCGCGGCGCCTTGCTGCAGGCGATAACCGCGCTGGTGCAGGCTGTGGCCGGAGAGGTCGAGGGAGAGGATCGCTTCGCCGCGGTCCAGGCGCAGGTGGATGCGCAGGTCCGGGTTGAGCTTGTCGATGGACGGTCGCTCGCCCGACGGCGTGCGCAGCTTGTCGACGATGGCGTCCTTGACCTTCAAGGCGCCGAAATGGGTGTTGTCGATGCCCGAGCCGTGGCCACTGAACTCCACCGCCAGGGTGCCATCGGCCAGCATGTGGTCTTGCCAGTCGACATCCAGCACGCCGTGGTAGAGGTCTTCGGCGTCCTTCATCGGAAAGCGCTTGAGCACCAGCAACACGCGGTTGGCCAGGCGCGACCACAGGCACAGGCGATACGCCGTTTCCATGTCGGCCATGCCGCGCACGGCCGAGGTGTGCTCGCGCGCCTCTTCAAGGCCAAGCCCGACGGCTTCCTCGATGAGCAGGCCTTCGAGGCCCTTGGGGCAAGTGAGGAAGAGTTCGAAACGATCGGACATGGGATTTCCAGAGCCTTTGGCTAAGTGGACCGGGCAACGCATTGCCGGGCCGGGTTCAATCAGGTGCTTTTCTCAAGAGCACCCGCGTGGCACGAAAGTGTGCCGTGCCACCCTCGCCGCTCAGGTTAAAAGAGCTTAGATGCGAAGGCAGAAAAAAAATTCTATGCAACAAATTGTGAAAACTCGACCCTTTCGTCGAATAGTACCCGAGTGCAACAGGGGGACATTCTCATTCGAGGACAGGCCACTCTCTTTGGCGCAGGGCCGATCATACAGGGGTCTTGCTCAAAAGCGGTCAACGAACATCAAGTTACTTATCGCCCTAACATCTTTATTGTTACGTGCTTATGACAAAACGATCATTCCATCCATGTGACGCTTTGGTTAGAACTCAACACAGGTTGACGTCGCAACGGCGTCAACACCTCGGCTCGTCACGCCGGCAACGAGCCACCAACGGCAGAATGATTCTGCCCCGGCCTCGATAGAGGTCGACGCTAAGTAACAGTCAACAAGTGAGGGCAACACCCTATGAGAAGACTTAAGCGTGATCCGTTGGAAAGAGCATTTTTACGTGGTTACCAATATGGCGTTGGTGGTAAATCCCGTGAGCTTTGCCCCTTTACTCTACCGTCGGTACGTCAAGCCTGGATCAATGGCTGGCGAGAAGGACGCGGCGACAACTGGGACGGTATGACCGGCACTGCGGGTATCCACAGACTCAACGAACTTCACGCCGTCGGCTGACACAGGGCTTAATACTCAAGAACTCGACAATTTGACACCCATATCGATTTAACCACGCACGTCCCATCCGGACGGCGGGCTACGGCCCAGGGGGCTCCTTCGAGGAGCCCTTTTTAATGCCTGGGTTTCAAGAGGTTGAGCTGCAAACACTGTTGTGGCGACACCCTGTGGGAGCAAGGCTTGCCCGCGATGAAGACGACGCGGTCTACCTGGAACCGAGGCGCCTGCATCGCGAGCAAGCTTTGCTCCCACAACTTGCTCGCATCAATAGATGCCGACCGTTCCTGAATCAACCCAACGCCGCAATGGCATCCACCGATTCACGAATCAACGCCGGCCCCTTATAGATGAAGCCCGAGTAAACCTGCACCAGGCTCGCCCCTGCGGTGATCTTCTCGGCGGCGTGGCGGCCTTCGGTAATCCCCCCCGCTGCGATGATCGGCAAGCGCCCCGCCAATTCGACGGCCAGCACCTTCACGGTGTGGGTGCTCTTGTCACGCACGGGCGCGCCAGACAAGCCGCCCGCCTCGTCACCGTGTTCCAGCCCTTCGACACCTTCGCGACCCAGGGTCGTGTTGGTGGCGATTACCGCGTCCATGCCCGTCTCGATCAGGGCCTGGGCCACCTGGGTGGTCTCTTCGTCGGTCATGTCCGGGGCGATCTTGATCGCCAGCGGCACGTGCCGGCCGTGAATCAACGCCAGTTCTGCGCGACGACGGGCCAGGTCGGCCAGCAGTTGCTTGAGCGAATCACCGAATTGCAGGCTGCGCAGCCCCGGGGTGTTGGGGGAGCTGACGTTGACGGTCACGTAGCTGGCGTGGGCGTAGACCTTGTCCAGGCAGATCAGGTAGTCGTCGACGGCGCGCTCCACCGGCGTATCGAAATTCTTGCCGATGTTGATACCCAGCACGCCCTTGTATTTGGCCGCGGCCACGCGAGTCAGCAGATGATCGACGCCCAGGTTGTTGAACCCCATGCGGTTGATGATCGCCTCGGCTTGCGGCAGGCGGAAAAGCCGTGGCTTGGGGTTGCCCGGCTGCGGTCGGGGGGTGACGGTGCCGATTTCCACGAAACCGAAACCCAACTGGGCAAAACCGTCGATGGCCGCGCCATTCTTGTCCAGGCCCGCCGCCAACCCGACCGGGTTGGGAAACTCCAGGCCCATGACCGTCACCGGCAATTTCGCCGGGGCCTTGCACAGCAACCCATTGAGGCCCAAACGTCCGCCCGCACCGATCAGGTCCAGGGACAAGTCGTGGGAGGTTTCCGGGGAAAGTTTGAACAGCAGCTCACGGGCCAGGGTGTACATGGGTGGGTTTGACTCGTTCGAAGAAATGAGGCGCGGATTATAGCGGGGTGGAGGGATGGGAGCGAGCAACCGATGGTTGTCGGCTCCTCGGTTTCGGTCAAGGAAGGGGCGTATCCAGGGCATAAGTGTTGCTAGTGTCTTTTGAGGTGCCATAGCTGAGAAAGACGTAAAGAAGCATCATCGTCGCAGCAAGACAACCGTTGACAATATGGCCTTGGTTATCGTCGCTGATCTCGGTTCCACTTAGCCATAACGCTACTGCGCCTCCGACCAGGTTGACAGCGTGACCAAACGAGAGACGTAGCCCCCCAAGGGTCGCCGCATCCGCCAAATGGGTTCCAGTGGGCAGCCGGAGGCCAGCGCGCACCTTCAATTTCATTTGTTGCAAAGACTCCGGATCAGAAAATACCGAGTCCAGTCCTCGCGAGGGGGATAGCAAACATCTGGAGAAAATCGAGAAGGCCTTATCGCCTATCATTGCGAAACCGTTCAGCCCAGCCTGAATAGCATCCGCACCGAAATCGTAACTCAACTGCGCGGCCGCCCTGGCAGGACCGCTCAACGGCATAAGGCTAACCACTTCCCTCAACGCACCGAAGACCACTCCATGAAACGCAGCTGTAGCCACGTTTGACTTCAAATTCGGAAGTCCTGCGTTGTCAACTTTCAAAAGACTGACGAGTTCAGCCGCAGCCCTGGCCCCGTTATAGGCAAGGCCGCCGACTGAGGGGAGTAGCTTCGAGGCCGTGCCCGTCACACCTGCCGCGATCGTACTTCCCATCACCGCGCTTGCCATGCAGAGACACGACACTATCGAAAGCGCGGTCGGTCGCGCCCCAGTTGCGTACCACTCGCCGATTTTTCCCGCCAACATTAGCGCAGGGCCCGTCATCGCCAGCGCAACAGCCGCCCACGCCTGAGAGGCCTCAGGTGTATCACCTTCGCCAATAGCATCCACAACCAGAGAGGCAATGTACTCGCGCAAAAGGGTAGCCAGCACAATGATTGTCCCTGTGTGCATGGCGATATTCAGCGCATTGAGCCCTGGCCCCTTGGCGGCTTCGAGTAATCCCAACCCTGCCTCAAGCACAGCCTTCAGTCGACCCTCTTGGGTTTCGGTGCCTGTGGCTCCTACATTTAAGGTGGCAAAAATCCCGTTTTTTTCATCTCCTTCGGGTATGTCACCGTTGTAGACGTATCGCTCAATTTGCACCACCGCATCCATGTCCGACTCCCCCAAGCCAGTCTTTAATTCCTCAACGTATGGATTTGTCGCGCGGTCCATAAGCTCGAAACCGGCTGTAATTTCTCGATCTGTTCCTAGCGACTTCACGCTAAAATCCCCAATCTCCAACTTCGAAGCATCAAGTGGACTGATCGTAGATTCTAAGGATGAAACGCTGCCGGACGCCGTGGAAGCTATTGAAGGGGTAAATGAAGTATCAACTCGCATATTTGTTTCTCCTTGTTATTTTTATAGGCGTTATCCTTGAGCGTCTCTCACCACTCACTCTTCTCCCAAGCCTCATCCCCCATGGGCTGGAACACGTCCCGCATAAAGCTTTTGGTAAACAGGTCCATCGCGAACGCCAACCCATTGGCGCCGCTGACCTCCTTATAGATCTGCGACTTTTCCAACCCATCGTCCTTCAATCGCACCAAAACCTGCAGCGTGATCGCCATCAACGCCTGGGCGGTGGGGTACGCCGCCGCCATGCCATCCGGCCCGCGCAACGTACGGAGGAATTCATGAATCGCCTTTTCCCCCTGCCCCTCCATCGCCAGTAGCAATTGATACAAGTGCTCGAACTCGGGATTGGGGCGTTTGCTGTCAGGTGCTTGCTCGCGGGCCGCCAGCAGCCGCGATTCCAGGGTCTGGACCGACTCATTCGCGTCGTGATCGAGCAGGCTGGAAACCGTCATGGATTCAATCTTCATGGCGAACCTCGGCAGTGTCGGTTGGCGCGAAACCGGTGAAGCTTGCGCACACGTCCGCCAGCGCCTGCCTTGAGGCCTGATCCAACAAGCGCACCGCCTCCGGCAGGTTGGCGAGGCTCGCCAGTAACCGGGGCACCAGCCGTTCCCGGGTCGCCTCGACATCGAACTCCAGCAGTTGATCCGCCAGGCGCAGCACATAGCGGTCTTGCGGGTGATATTCCAGGATCAGCTCGCCGTTCCATCGCCTGCCCACGCTCTCACGCAGCGCTTGGCCGCGCGGACGACAATGCACTGGCAACAACAGGTGCAGGACCGCGCCCGAGTCGCCCGCCTGCCCGGCCAGCCAACGCTCCAGTATTTCATCCAGCCACTCGGGGCGACTCAAGGCTTGCCCGAGCAGATCACCGGCGGCCCGGGCCAGATCGTTGCGCAATTGCAATCCCAGGGTTTGCGAATTCAGCAGGCCTTCAGCCAGATGTTCGCTCGCACGCAGGACGCCTTCGGCATAGCCCTGCTGGAAGGCCTGTGCATGCACCGCCTCGACATCACGGTGCGCTTGCTCGAGACACTCCCGCGCGCGGCGTTGGGCCTCCAGCTGTAAGCGCTGACGACGGCGCGCGGCAGTGATGTCTTCGCGAGCCAGGCGCACGTCTTCGCATGCGGGCAGGTCAGTCAGGGGTCGGATGGAGTCGAGCATGCTGCACCGCCAAAAAGAACAGGGTTGGATCAGGTTTCGTCACGGGCCATTGCCGATGCAAGCGAACGACCGGCTCGCAGAACTGCAAGCTCAGGCGCTCGAGCAATAGATGAGGAACGTGCTCGTTCCAGCTCCACAACGCATTGAGGCCGGCCGCTTCGACCCGCGCCATTGAAACCGGCACGCACTCCACCGGCAGGCCGCCACGAGCCCCCAGATTGAAGCTGGCAAACCGACGAACCGACACGGGCAAGCACTGCAGCGCCGCGCCGCGCGCCAGGTCAGGCATCAAGCGATAGGCACCCATCAGCAAGGCGATATAGGGCAATTGTCGCCAATGGCGAACCCATTGCTTCGCCACGCCGGACAACGGCATCGAAGGCCACGGGCCGCGCAGCCCCAACCCTTCGAGCACGATCCGGTTGAGCAACGTGCGTGCCTCGACGCCTTCGAATCCCGACGGTACAACCAGACGCTGGGGGTGCAGATACGCCAAAGGCTCGGCGAGGATCTGTTCCAGGCACTCAAGCTCCGACATCACGCCGCCCTGCGCTTGACTGGCGATAGACCCAAGCGCCGCCACCGGCCACTAACACCGCGCTGATCGCCGCCAACCACCACGGCCACGGCGAATGCCCCCGCGTCACAGCCACCGACGGCGCGACATGCTGGGTCGGTGAGCGCTTGGACAGCACCACCGAGACGTTCTCGTACTCCACCGCCGCAAAACTGTTCTTGAGAAAACGCTTGATGTCGGTGATCAACAATTGCGGTTCGACATCACGCTCATGCAGCACCACCGCCGCGAGATGAATAGGCGGCGACTTGCGCCCGCCCTCGCCGGCATCCAGGTCGTAACTGACATGGACTCGCGCCGACACCACGCCCTCGAGCACACTCAGCGACTGTTCGATGCGCTGCTCCAGCGCCGAATACAAGCGGGCCTTTTCCGCGCGGGGCGAGGCCACCAGGGAATCGGACGGAAACATCTCGGCCACTTGCAGGCGTGGCCGGGAAGGCAGCGAATAGAGGTTGAGCAGATCAACGGCGGCGGAAAAATCACGGGCGTCGATTTTCACCGCATACCCGGTTTTGCCGGTGTCGACTTTCACCGCCGCGATGTTGTTGCGTTGCAGCACCGACAGCACTTCGTTGGCCTGCTGCTGATCCAGCCCTTCCAGCAGGTTCGGCTGGCGACACCCCACCAGCGCCAGGCACAACAGCACCACCAGCACGCCGGTCTTCATGAGGCACGCAACAGGGTTTCTGCCGTGCCCACGGCTTTGCGCACCAGCACGTTGAGCAAGTTGATCTCCACGTTGTATTGCCCTGTCAGCTCCAGCAACTGGGTCAATACTTCAGGGTCGGTGATATCCGGACGTTGCAGCAGCTGATTGATCGCCGAGACCTCTTGCGCGCTGTCGACGGCGGAACCGGCAAACGCTTCGATCAAGCGCGACTCCAGGGAAACGATCGGGCCTTCCTGTGGGCCACGCAATTCAACGAAGGCGGACCGGGCGATAAGCGACGGGGCAAGATTCTGGATGGACATACGATGCACTCATGAAATGGCCATCGTCACGAGCAATGGCCAGTCGAAAGGGAAAGCGTCAGCGGGCCGCCTGGATGATCGCCATGTCGATATCCTTGAAGCCCTTGATCGTGTTGGTCTGGGCGTTGCGGAACACCGTGTAGGAGGAAAATGCGGTCTGGTAGGCCGCCAACAATCCGGGATCAGAGGCATCGCCTTGCAGCTTTGTAAGCGCTTCGTCCAAAGCTACTTTGAGTAGCTTTGCCCCTTCCTCGAACGCGGCGGCTTGGTCGCCGAGGAAGTCGTCGGGAAATTTTATGGGTAAACCGATATCAGCCATTGCTCACCTACGGTATCTGTTTGGAAAAATACCAAGACGAAGGACTCGTCTTGACGTAGCCCTGCGGGCCGGTTTGAAACGACTTGCCCTTGAGCGCGTCGTCCTTGAGCTCGACCATGAAGTGCACGTAGCGATCACCCCACTGCCGGTAGAAATCGTCGACGTACTGGCGCGCAGCGGCCAGCTCGCCGTCTTGCAGATTGCCCTCGATGGCGAACGAGACCCCATCTGCGTGTTCGACCCGGTTGAAGGTCAATGCCAGGCGTTGCAAGCCGCCCTGCGCAAGGTCAGCGAGCAGCACGTCATCCTGCATCTGCAGCACGACATCGCGGGCATACGGCGCCGCCGCGAGCACGGTATCGAGCAGCTTGGCCTGCTTGTCGGGCGTGAGCAGGTTGCGTTGTGCGCTGAGCAACAGGCGCGGCACCGACGGATCCTTGAGATCCAGGAAATGCCAAGCCAGTTGCGGATCATGGTCGACCAGCAGTTGCTCCAACCGGCGACGCTCCTGCTCCAGCAGCAGTACCTCGCTGTTCAGGCGGGCGTGGCGCGTCAGCACCTGCCGGCTCCAACCGGCATCGCGCTCGGAAGACACGAAGACATAAACCGCCTCATCACGACCGCGCAGCACCTGGACCGGCGCACTGGCGCCGGCGATCAACCCACGAATATCGGTTTCAGGCGACGGCCCCGGCATCGACCAGAGGCTGACCACAGAGACCAACGCAGCCAACGCCAGAGCACCGGCAATCCCGCGGGTCCAATGGGCACGCCATCCGCTGAACACGGCGGCATTGCACGGGCTATCTGCCGGACCAAGACACTCGGGCGCCCAGGATTGATCTGCTGGACGCAAGGCCACTTGCAACCCGCCGAGTTGCATACGGGCCTGGAAGACGCAGTGACGTACTTCGATCGAATCACCGAGCAAGCGCACCGGCACACCGTCCGGCGTGGCCTGGTCGGCCAGTACCTCGAAATTGCAGCCACCCTCCTCCAGGGGAACGAAGATCGCATCCGCCGGTACGCTGGCAACCCGTGCGCCGTCCCCCAACACCTCCACGGCCCCGACGACGAACAGGGTCGTGCCCTCGCCGAGCGGGAATTCGCAGCCCTGCAACGGACCGTTGAGGATCCGCAGGATGCAGGGCTGTAGCGTGGGGGCCGTAGGGACTGTCACCGTCCAAACTCCAGAAAGGTCGAATGAGCAGGTAGGTTAGGAAAGGCGTTCGCAGGATTCCTGATCCGATTCTGCCGAATGCGTGCTGCAAAGGATCAGAATCCTGCGCGGGGCCCGTTCGTGACGCCGTCAGTCCCCGGCCTGGGTGATCACTTGGTAACGTTGCCAGACTTTGCGCGCATAACGCAGCCGCGCCGCTTGGCGATCCGGGGCATTGCCGGCGTTGTAGGCGCCGACCGCCGTCCAGTTGTAACCGTAACGGGCGATAAACCCGGCCAGCACCGAGGCACCGACCTCTACCGACAGGCAAGGCTCATCCAACAGGCGTTGCTCGGTGATGCCCTGGGCACTCAAGCGCGATAGATGAATGCTGTTGATCTGCATCAGCCCGATATCGCGAGTGCCGTTGCGGTTGTGGTTGATGGCGTCCGAGCGCAGACCTGATTCGACTTCGGCAATCGCTTGGAGCAGCTCGGGCTCGATGGCGTGCAACTGCCCCGCCCTGCTCCAACACCAGGCCTGTGCCTGGGGCGTGCCAAGACCCAGGCCAAGACACACCGGCACGCATAACCAGGTTTTCCGGCGCCGCTTCATGCCAGGCGCCTCTCGCCGATCCACGTCAGCTGTTCGTGAATGCGCACCCGCAGGATCTGCGCCCGGACACAGTCCGGATCATGCGCCAGGCACTGGTCGACCATCTGCGCCGCTTGCTCGTTGCGCCGCCAGAACCAGTGATGCCAGGCGTGAAAATACAGCACGTCCGCCTGATCGGCCGACAACAGGCAGCGCCGGAACAACACCTGGGCCGCCTGCTCGCAACCGCGCAAACTGGTGAGCAACGCCAGGCGCGTCAACGCCGGGAGGCTGGCGGGGTCCAGTGCCAACGCACGGGAGACCACCGAATGCGCCTCCTCGATGGCGCGAGCCGGATCACCCAGGCCCATCATCGCCCGCCCCAGCCACACATCCGCCAAGCCACACCAGGGTGGTGCGTACCCGGCGTCGAGCTTCACGCACTGCCTGAACAGCACGAGGGCATCGCCGAGGCTTTGCACCGTGTGCTGCTGCACGCTGCACAACCCGTTGAGATACGCCACCGCCGCCGAATAGGACCCGCAGCGATCACCGACCGGACGCAACCCGGGTACACACTGGGCCACCAGGCTGGTCAACACGCCAAGCGCCTCCCCAAGATCACAGGCATCCAGCGTCTGCCCATGCAGCAGAGACTGATCGCAGCCACGAATCAACTCGACCGACCAGTGTTGCAGCCCGCCCGCGCCGATAAAACGCCCGCTCAAGCAGTAATCCGCCGGCAACCGCCCGGCCAACGCCCGCACATCGTCCGATACACCGCTGGCCGCGATCAGCCCCGAGGGGATGACATGCAACGCCTCACCGAATGCTGTGGTCAATTGGCGGATCATCAGATCCTGCAGATCCAGCGCGGCGATCTCGTCCAGATTGCGCAAAGGCAACACCGCCAACGACGGCGCCACCGCCCTCGCCTGGCTCGTCACATCGAGCTCGACCACGGAACCGGTGAACCGATAACCCTGGCCGTAAACCGTCGCAATGTAACCCTTGTGCTCCTTGAACAACTTGCGCAAGGCATAGATACAACGGGTCAACGACTCTTCCGCCGCATCCATCCGCGGCCAGACATGATCGAGCAGATAATCCTTACTCACGACCGTACCCGCCGACTTCAGCAGCAGGCGCAGTACGTGCAGTTCTTTGGGTGGAACATGAACTCCTTGTCCATCTCGCATCAGCGTTCCATCGCTTTGCAGTAGCCAGTGGTCAAAAACGAATGACTTGACCGGCGCTTGATCAGTTGTACTGTCCATACTCTGAGGTTTCTCTATAGAAAGTTACTGAAGCGCGATTGAGCCTGTGACGGGCACAGGCTCGGGATGGCGAGCTGCGTGACTATAGGAAGATGTGTGGGGGGATTCCGTAGGACTAAAAGCCTCATTTGCGTAGGAAACCACAACATATTGAGTAGGCCGTCACCCAGCGAACCTTACAAGTCCACGCCTATAGACATGTACCTAGGGCCAACTCCACGAGCGATGCATTAAAACTGACCGCCTACAAGAATTAGATTTTTAAATTCTTGATTACCACCGCAATGACTCGCAGCGACTGAAATTCATCCGCCTGCAGGCTCAATCTGTTAATCACTATCGCACTTTCAAAACAACACCCCTTTTAATACCCTCTCCCCTACGCCCCCCTCTAAACTTGTATCACGGGAATGAATAAACATAGCCTCTTCCAATGTCCGCCCCTCATACACCTTTAAAGCCTTCACAAAGCGTTGAGCCTCTACGTTATCAAGGTCCTTCACAACAGTCTTCATAAAAAGCTCATCAATCACCATACGGCGGACTTCTTCGATTTCAGCATCGACACCTTCAAAAGACTTACACTTATCGAACAAAGCGTCATCAACAGCAACTACCCTGCCTTCTTCCGGACAAAAACGAGCAGCTTCAATGTACTTACCTGCTTCCCAGACCAAAAGTGAATAGTCCTTAACGAGCGCCTGCTTTTGCTCCAAGAGCTCAATAAATGCCTGCCTATTCTGCAATGAACTTTTAGCATAATCACTTACTGCGGCAAACGTCAGACGTGGTTGAAAAACACTTCTCTTTAAAACTCGACAACACAAAGTAATCAAGTCCACCTGAATATCCCGCACAGACACCTTCTGATCCTTACCACTCTCAATCATTGCATCAAGCTTATTCTTAACAGCATCCATCGTAAGATACAAAGCATCCAAAGTAAGTACCAATGAGAACCTTTCCATCAGGGCATGTTCAAAACGTTGAATTATTATCTTTCCTTGCAAATGAACCTGAGCACTTGTTAGTCCCTGTATCCGATGTTGGATCATAGCCTTGGCATCATCGACAGCCAAAGCGTATTGATTTGCCAAATAGTGGCTTTTTCCGACACCAGGAGCTCCTCGTGCGATAACTAAATCACTTACTTCTACCTTTCCATCTCCTAGCATAAGATCTACGAACGATTCCGCGTACTTATCAGCAGCCCTGACAAGCAGATTATTTATTATATTGTGATTCACATTCTCAACTTCCGGTAACCAAACACCACCCCCCCTTAAAAACTCTCTAAACCCGACGTCACCACTCGCTTTCTGCGCAACCAGCTCTTCATTTGACGGATAAGTAAATGCCTGCCATGTTTCTAGTGAAGGATCAGCCAACAAACACGCCAAACGTTCTTGAAAAGTGTTTTCTGACTTTGGCAACCGCTTCAAATCCGCCAGAACACTTTTAGCATTAGCTTCATTCACCCCGCCACCCTGAGAGTTACCGCCTACTCCTAAAGCGCCTTCCTTTAGATCGAAAGACACCTTGCTAACAGGAGACAACACTGCCGAGCCATTGCTAACCTTAACCACCTCTTGACCAAGTGCTGGCACATTACATGACCCAACCATCAGTCTCGGAGCGACTTCAAAACATTCAACCCTCATAAACCACCTATCAAATAATTAAACCCAAGAAAAAAAACACAACCCACTAGCTCTCACAACCTTCTTTTTGCAATTGCACAACAGACACTAGCTGAATTTCAGCTTTGCTCGCCTACACTTCCCAGCTCCACTTCAATACCAGCTGCCTCTGCAACCGAATAAACAACATCTGCTACAGTCCGCCATTCAATTATCTGTTCCGACGAAAGCTCCACACCGAACACCTCATCAATAATCATAATAATTTCTATTACATCCACAGAATCGGCACTTAAGTCTTCTATTAACCGTGAGCTTCTGCCTAACTTCCGCGAAGCCAAAGAAAAATAGTCAGATAGTAATTTCATCACTTCAGAATCAATACACACTCCAGCACTTGGTTGATTCATCCATCACCCCATCGCAAGATTAAAAATTCAACATCGCCCGCAACATATCCGCAAACTGATTCAAATGCGCCGACAACGTCTTATTGAAATTGTCATGATAAGAATTAGCATTCGAATACTTCTGCGTAAACGACTGCAGCACGTTTTTCATGCGTTCCTCCTGGGCGTTGAAGCCGGTTTGCCAGGCGTTGAATTTGGCGGTATCCCAGGTCACCGTGCCGCCGCCCGACGGCAGACTACTTTTCATCGTTGTCAGTGGCCCGGTGTCGATGACGACACACCAAGGACCGTTCGGGGCGGGATTTTGCTTGAGGCAACTCGCAGGTAGGCCCAGTGCCTTGAGCCAGTTTTCCGCCTCTTCCTTAGTTGCGCCTGTTTCAGGTGGTTTTGGAAAGAGGATGGCAGCGGAGTTGGGTAGGGAATATTTTGCGATCAGTCTATCCAATGCATTGCGCAACGCGCCCACATTCAACTTGACCTCCTTGCCGTCGTTCGCCCCTTCGATCCAATCCTTCATCATCGCGGTGATTTCGCTGTTGAAGTCGGAAAAGAAGTCCGAATAAGCCGCAATGATGTGCTCATAGCCGGCGAGGTAGCCGTTCTTGATCAGGTCGATCAGTTCAAGCAGTTTTTCAAAGAAGTCATTCGATGAGTTGATCGTCGCATCCAAAGCCTCCGCGATCTCACGGGGCTTCTGCTCTTCCAGATGTTCCTGGAGGGCGCGAAGGATCCTGCTTTGCTCGTCATTGAGCGGCTGGCGCTGACTTTCATCCAAGAGCCCAGTTTTCTGGCTGTGGGTCATCACCGCACAGCACTGGCGCACCTGCACGGCCCACATTTGCGCTCGGTCACGCTTGAAGTGGATCTGTTCGACAAACTCCGCGACGAGGTGTTGTGCTGTGGTCTCGGCCGCCGTGCCTTCCAGAGGCTTGGCGATGATTGACGGGCACTTGAGCAAATGGCCCAGGCTGCGATTCATTGCGTTCATGGACCGATCGAGTAGATTCGTCAGGGAACTGACCGTTTGAATCTCAGCGGGTACGTCCACAGGCGACGCGGTATCCGTGATGGCCTCTACGTTCGGCAGCAATACGATAGGCGAACGAATCGATTGGGTAATTTCCATAGACCTCTCTCCTTCACGCCGTCACGGCACGGATAACATCACTGCGCGATTGAAACAGCTGCATCACCATCTCCATCAGCTTCTGCACCAACGCCGCCTCGGCCGCGTCTTTCTGGCCAATCCCGTCACTCAGGCTCTTCTGGGTGTTTTGCACGCTTTGCATCAGCTCTCCTTTTGCACGCGCCTTGAACTCATCCAGACCTACAATCTTCGCCACCACCTGGCTCATGCTCATCGACATGGCATTGAGCGCGCGGCCGATTTCCAGTTTCTTTTCGATGCCCTTGCTGCCCATCTGGCTCAGCCAGTCGGACGTTTGACCAACCTTCTGGGCCTTGAGGATTTCCCCGTCGAACCAGGCCTGTTCCTGGTTCGTCAGTGTCGAGCCCTTGGGTTTGAAGTCGACGGTGGTCGGGCGGGCAAAATCATCGAGGGTCTTGATCTTGTAAGTGGTGTCCGGGCTCCACTCATTGCGATTGCGCTCCAGCTTGAGGTCGCGTTCGAGGTTGCCCGCGTCCATGGCGTTGCGGCGATGCAGGTCGATGTCCGCATGCTTCATCGCCTGGCCCTGGAAGGTCTTGACCATGGCGAACCCGGCGATGGCGCCGGACACCACCGCGGCGGTAATGGCGCTGTTCAGCGCCGCCTTGCCGGACTCGATGATGGCCGCGCCCTGGGACTTCGCCGCCTCGGAAGCCATGACACTGAAATGGCCGCGCAGTTGCGCATTGGCGACTCGTGCGATGTTCAGGGCGATGATCGCAGCCACCAGTACGTTGGCGTGTTTCTCCCAGGCGCCTGGATCGAAGGCCAGCTCGTTGCGCACTTCGTCGCTGACCATCAGCAACGCCACGCCGAAATCCTCCCAATCCGATTCCGCGGGTTGATACGCATCGATTGCACGTTCGAGTTCCGCAGGCGAAGGCACGGTGAAGTTGTCGTTGCGGAGCACTTGCTCTGCGGTGATTTTGTCGAGTGCGGAAGAGCCGAAAAGAGCCTCGCTTTTGAGCTTCTTCAAAACCTGGTCTTGGCCGACTGACTCAATCAGCGCAGTGTCGTTGCTCGGATCATGTTCAACGACAGTGGGTACGCCTCTGTTCGTAGCGCCGATAGCAATCATCAGAAATACCTTTCGAGAATGATGTTAGACATGTCGAACCATTTGCAGGCTGACGGAATGGCTGCGTTGCATATCGGCAAACACATGCTCTATTTGCCGGGTTCGCTCCTGCATCGCCTGCCCATAGTTCTCGACCACCTGGGTCAGGTAGGCGCTGACTTCCTCGCTGATGGCCATGCCTACCCGCACATCGGCCAGGTGCACGGAGGCCCAGGCCTGGAGCCGACTGCTCTCCATTTGCAGCCCGCCCTGCACCGCGACATTGCCGAATTCGGTAACGGCCTGGGCGATCTCCAGGTTGGCGGCGTAACGCGCCAGCAATACCGGATCAGCACCATTGGTGATGAACCCGCGCAACTGGGTGAGCATCTGGGTCAAGGTGTTACCGACCGAAGTTGCCACTTGCTTCATCGCTTGCATCGCGGCAGGCGTGGCCTGGGCGACCACCGAGGCCAGTTTCGAAGCGATGGCACTGACCATCGGCCCGATCACCTGCACCCCGACCACGGCCACCAACGCGACAGCCGCCAAGGTAGAAGCGATGCCCTGGATCATGCCGGCGATCTGCGCGATTTTCTTGGCCGTGTCTTCATCAACGCCCAGGCCGCTCAGCAACTTGGTGTAGATCTCGGTGAACAGCTTGATGGCTTCCTGCATGACAATGGTCAGCGGCTTCATGGCTTCAGCCATGAACGACACGCCGGTTTTGTCCTGGATCACCGAGTCGGCAATCATCACGGCCGCGCCGACCACGCCCACGGCGATGAGCACCGGGTTAGCGGTCAGGACCCCGGCGGCGATGGTCGCGACCGTCAGGATCGCCCCGACGATCTTGCCGATGCAGCCCATGGTTTTTTGCAAGGCCTCGGCCTTGCGCACTTCCTCCAGGTATTTTTCCGATTCACGCTCCATGTGCGCCTGGAGCCTGGCCTGCAGTTCCTGGAACAGCTCTTGGCTAAGCTCCTCCTTGTTCTGCGCCGACTCGCCGAGCAGTTCGATGATTTTCAAGCGGTTCAACAACGCCAGCGCACTGCTGCTGAGGGCCTTTTCATCGGTCGGCTTGGGGGTCGAGCTGTTCACGCTGGATGAGACCACTTTCGCGAATACCGTGCCCACAGCCTTGGCGCAGGCGGTGGCGATCTCAATCAGCGTCAGATGCGCATCGGTCGCCACGTTGAAGGCTTGGGTATGGTTCGCCACTTCGCCTTTGAGCTGGTCGCGACGGGCCAGCTCCTGTGCATATTCAGGCGACTGAGGGTCCAGTTGCGCCAGCCGCGCCTCGCTTTCATCCAGCAGTCCCTGGAAGTGCAAGACCCGATCGCGCAGTTGTTCGAGGTGTTCCTGGCTGCTGCCGACATTGCCCTCGGCCGCCGTCATGGCCTCGACGGCAGCGGTGTATTCAGCCGAGAGGTTTTCATGGGCCTGTTGCTTGGCGCCAGCCATGCTCTGCAGCATCGCCAGGCGATTTTTCAGTTTCTTGACGTCGACCTCGCCGATCAGCTCGCTGATCATCGCCATCAATAACGTGAACAGATCGCCGCTGGTTTCCTGTTTATTGCCATCGGCGCGCGGCGCAGGCGGGTGTAATGCGGGCCGACCGGTACTGGCGGCGGACGGGCCGTCGTGGCCTTCGTATTTCACTGACATCAGGTCCGCCAGCGCTTTCTGGCCGGCCTCCTGAAAATCCGCGGTCCTGGCGGCCTTGCTGGCCGCCGCGCCGTATTTTTCAAAGGCCTCGCTGCGGCTCATTGCGCCCTGGAATGCGGGGTTTGGGGTGTTTCTGATTTCACTCATGTTCAGTCCTCCGAACAGTGCTGTTCCATGTGGGCCAGGGTGTCGAGATACACCTTGGCCTGCTCGCGCAGATCGTCTTCCGTGGCTTGCTCGAGCACGTATTCGAAACACAACCGGGCCTTGCCGACCTTACCCAGGGCTAAGTGACATTGGCCGGTGTACAACATTGGCCGATAGTCGTTCTTGCCCTGGGCAAAGGCGATCGCGTACAGGTCGATTGCTTTTTGGTGGTTTTGCTTGAGTTGGTGCACCGCAGCCAGTCCCATCCAGTAATGGCTGTTGTAGAAGTCGTAGATGCACAGGAAGTGAAAGAACTTCTCGGCATCGTCCAATCGCCCCTGTTCATAGAACTGGAAGGCGAAGGCATAGAGACTGCCCATGTGCTCGTCGCTGATGCCTTGCACGTCTTTCAACGCCGCACCACCGAGCACTGCATCGACGACGTCCAGGGCCACCTGCTCGTCTTGTTTGTTATCGCGACTCATCAGCCACACTCCTGAAAAAACGCCAGCGTCGCTGACCGATGCATTGAGCCAAAACGCCGGCAAGCACGCTGCCAAATTGCGCTCATGCCGCCGTTGAAACGCACACGAACCTCCTGCCTGATGAGAGTGCTTTTGTGGCGAGGGGATTTATCCCCGCTGGGCTGCGCAGCGGCCCCAAAACTGAAAACTCGGTGTGCCAGACAGATTGAGTTCACTGCCTTGGGTCTGCTACGCAGCCCAGCGGGGATAAATCCCCTCGCCACACGGTTATGTGCAGAGCACGAGTGACAGGGGCTCTCCAATCGAGCTGCATCGCACAATCCTCCAGCCCAGCAAGGTTGCTTTTGTGGCGGATGGATTCATCTGTGGGAGCAAGGCTTGCCCGCGATAAAGTCGATGCGGTCTGCGCAAGTACGAGGCGGCTGCATCGCGGGCAAGCCTTGCTCCCACAGGTTCCCACCACAAAGGACTGTGCCTGGCTGTGCCTGGCCTCACGCCTGCTCAACCTGCTCAAGCCAGATCAACAGCCGCAGCACCTCCTCGATTTCCTGCACCTGGAGGAAGCTGTAGCGCTGGTGGGTCTTGAAGATGCGGCGGGCCAAGGCGATGTCGTTGATTACCGGCACCCCCACTTCCTTGGCGTACGCTCGAACCGCCAGGGCGCGCTGGTTGGTTTCCATCAGGGAGATAAACGGCAGCAACGTGATCTCCGGGCGGAAATACACGCCGATGGCAATGTGGGTGGGGTTGGCGATGATCATGCGCGAGCTGCGCACATCGGATTTGACCTGCTCCGACAACAGCTCCATGTGCAAGTCGCGGCGACGGCCCTTGATCTGCGGGTTGCCGTCCTGCTCCTTGTGTTCACGCTTGACCGAATCCTTGTCCATCATCTGGTCTTTCATGAACAACCAGTATTCGCTGAGGGCATCGAGTACGACGATCAACAGGACGCAGGCCAGGAATGCCAGCACCAACACCAGCAGCAAACGCCCCCAGATCGCGAACAACGCCGGCGCCTGGGCGAACAGTTGGGCGAACAGCAATTGCCGCTGGGTCAGCCAGACAATCCACAGCGCCATGGCGAAACTGCCCAGGTACAACAGCGCCTTGAAGGTGTCCTTGACGGTGCGCAGGCTGAACAGCTTCTTGAAGCCATTGACCGGGTTCAAGGCGCCCAGATTCAGTTTCAAGGCTTCGCTGGCCAAGGCAAAACCGCTTTGCAGCAAGGCCGGCAAGGCACTGGTCAGCACGCACACCAGCAACAATGGCAGCAATGCCTTGAGGCCGACCAGCACCAGCATCGCCGAGTAGGCTTGCAGGTCGGCGTCGAAATCGCTGGCGATGATGCGCCGGTAGACCTCCATGATCTCGATCAACGAGCTGTTGAAGACCATGTAGGTGATGCCACACAGGGTCAGGCAGGTGATGACCAGGTCCTTGGCCTTGAACGTCTGTCCTTTGCGCGCGGCATCCCTGAGGCGCTTGGCGGTGGGCTTTTCAGTCTTCGAGGCGCTGGATGACATCTCCGCCCTCCAGATACTGCGCCAAGCCGTCGGACAGCATGCCCATGCGCAGCACTTCGTCCGGCAGATGCACGCCGAAATACAGCATCAAGACCACCAGCGCCACCAGGCTCTTGACCGTCAGCGACACCGAAAAAGCATTCATTTGCGGCGCATACCGCGAGAGCAACCCAAGCAGCGCCTCGCTGACCAGCAAGGTCGCCACCACCGGCGCACTGATGACCAGGGTCTTGCTCACCAGTGCATCGAGCAATGAATAGAGTGCAGGCAGGTGCAGCTCACAACTGCTCGCTGGCGCGCAAAGGCGATAACTGTGGCCGACGGTTTCGAGCATCAACAACAGGCCGCCACCTTCGAGATAAACCGCCGCGGCAAACAACTGGAGAAAATTCGCCAACTCCGAGGTGTCGACACCATTGGCCGGGTCCACCGTGCTACTGAGCATGGCCCCGCGCTGGTTGTCGATCAGGTTGCCCATGGCATGCAGCACCCAGAACGGCCAGCCCAGCAGCACGCCCAGCAGCACACCAATACCCGCCTCACGCAGCACCAGACCGAGGAACGCCACGCTGTCGAGGGCTGGCGTAGGCACGCCGACGTAGCGCCAGAACCCCAACGCCACCAGCACAATCACCGCCTGGCGCGTGACACCGGTCAGCACGCTGCTATTGAGAAACGGCAACATGAAGAAAATCGGCGCCAGACGCGCCACACCCAACACCGCCGCAGCGAACCAGGCGTACAGCTCGAAAAACAACGCCACCGACATCGGCCTAACTCAACGCCAGGCGAATGACTTCACGACTGAAATCCAGCAAGGTTTCGCCGTACCAGCCCGAAAGCAGGAACAGGCACGCCGCCACCGCCAACAGTTTGAAGCCAAACGGCAGCGTCTGCTCCTGCAACTGCGTCACGGTCTGGATCAACCCGACCACCAGGCCGACCACCGTGGCGACGATGATCGGCCAGGCCACCATCAGCAGGATCAAGTACAAGGTTTTGTTGCCGGCATAGACCAGATCGTTCATCGGTGCACCTAGGCCAGCAAGGTCAGGTATTGCTTGACCAGCCCGGTCGACAGCAACGCCCAGCCGTCCAGTGCGACAAACAACACCAGTTTGATCGGCACGGAAATGATCACCGGGCTCATCATCATCATGCCCAGCGCCAGCAGGATGCTGGAGATCACCAGGTCGACGATCACGAAGGGCAGGTACAGATAGAAGCCAATCTTGAAAGCACTTTTGATTTCACTCAGCGCATAGGCCGGCAGCAGCGAAAACAGCGAGGTCTCAACCTCTTCATCGGCAGGCAGGCCCGCGTCGGTTTCAGCCTGGAACGCCTGGGCCCGCTCGAAGAACTGCGCCAGCTCCGGGTCGGTGTACTTGCGCAGGTAATCCTTGTAGCTGCCCAGGCCGTTCTCGGCGAAGTCCACCACCGACGCAATGTCGGTAAAGGTCACCGCCTCGCGCTTGTAGTAGTCATGGCCCTGCTTCATGACCGGCGTCATGACGAAAATCGCCAGCATCAGGGCAATCGCATTGAGCGCCATGTTCGATGGCACCTGCTGCAGGCCCAACGCGTTGCGCACGATGACGAAGACGATGGAGAACTTGAGGTAGCAGGTGCCCGCCGCCACCAGGAACGGCAGCAGCGAAGCAAACGCCAGCAGCGCGATCAGCGAGACGTCATTCATCGGCGCCCGCTCGATAGACCTTGAACAACTCGACCCCCAACTGGCCGTCCAACTGCACCAGTTCCCCCTGGGCCACCGGCTTGCCGTTGGCGCGCACCTCGATGTGCCGCGCGGCATCTTCGGCCAACGGGATCAGTTGTCCCTCGATGATGCGCGACAGCGTCGCCAGGTCGGTTTGATGGGTGGCGAGCAGGAACTCCAGGCGCACCGGCAGCGCGCCCAGGTCGATGGCCGCGCCAGACTCCGGCGGCTGCTCTGGATCGGTATCGGTCACAGTCGGTTGCATGTGTAGCCCCTCTTGGGTAAAGGTAAAAGTGCCGAGGCAACGGTTGGCCAGACAGCACCGTTGAGTGCGCTGGGCGACGCGCAGGACATCGCCCTCACCCAGGCGTCTGCGACTGGCAAGACTCAGGTGGCTGACGCCGAGAATCAGTTCCAGGTGCAACGGCAATTCATCCAGCCATGAGTCGGCGTCCAAGCGCTCGCTGGCGAAACGTGCGGGCGGCAGTTGCAGCAACCAAACCCGTCCCCGAGGGGTGTCGAGCCATGGCAGGTCGCGGGTTGGCAATCGCACCGGGGCGACGCCTTCGATGTCGGACAACGCCCGGTAGTGCAGCTCATCCACCTCCAGCAGCAAGGGGTGCGGCGCGGCGCGAAACAATCCGAGGACATTCGTCCACGACGTTTCGCTCGTCAGCAAAGACCGCAACTGTGGAAGCGCGCGATGCAGCCAATCATGGGCCACGATCAGCCCCTGCCACTCGCCGCCGTCACCCTGGGCGCAAAACCGCAAATAGCCGGAGCGCTCTGGCACCTTGCCCAACCCCGCGTCGCGCCCGGCACGCCGCCAGCGTTGAATCGCCTGGGCCTGGGCATGCGCCAGAGGGTCGACCCGCCGTAACTGCAACGCGCTCATGCCGGACGCTCGCCCTGTTCGTCCTGCTCCTCATCCGGCGCCTGATGCGAACCCTGGCGCGGCTGCTCGCCGCCACTGTCAGCCAAGCGCCAGGCTGGCTCCCGGGCCAGCTCGAAAGGTGCCTTGAGCTGCTCGAGCACCAGGGCATTGCTTGGGCTGAGCGTCAGGTTCCGAGTGGGCTCTTCAGGCAGCCGGCTGATCGTGATCTGTCCACTGGCGGCCCCTCGACTGAACGGTATTTGCAGCAAGCCCCGGCCCGTGTCCGGCAAGGCCTCGACCATGACCTCAAGTGCTGGCGGTAGCGTTGGCGGCAACGCTGGCGGTAGCGCTGGTGCGGGCAGCGCCACCGGTGCAACCGGTGACCCATGGCGCGCGCCCTGAAAACTCAACGGCGCTTGAGGCAACTGTTCGTCGATACGGGGGGCCGACCGTGCACGGGGAACAATGACAGGGGCCATTGGTAGCGGCTCGGTCGACACCCCATCCCTCGGCACTGTGGCTTTATCGATGACAGCAACAACAGGCTGCAGGCGTTGCGGTGACGGACGTTGCGTGGGCTCGCTGAACAATGGACCTGCTTGTGGAACAGCGATTGTTTCCCGGGCGGGGAGTCGTCTGCCATCGGGTTCAACCGCCCGCGTCTCCCGGGCAATCGGCTGAGTTTCATCACGATCGAGCGCCTGCGTTTCCTGCCCCACGCTCATCGCCTGCCAGACCGGCACACGGGCGGTTTCCATCAAGGGCCGCTGCTGCCGAACCAGCGCAACCACAAGGTCCAGCACGCCTTGCGGCAGCTCATCCTCCTGCACCGGGATGAGCAGATCTTGCAGCTCATCCAGCGGGTCTTCGTCGACCGGTTCCAAGGCGTGGACCAGACGGGTTGGCGGCACACAGACCTCTTTCATCGCCGAACTCCAATCAACTCTTCCAGCTCTCGCTCTTCGCGGCGCACCGCCTCCAACCGTTGCCCACGCAACAGCTGCTGGACAGCGCGCTCATAGTTGTCGTGTTTGCGTTGCAGCCCGCGCAGTTGTTCGCGCTGCACCTGCAGCTGTTGCTCGACCTGTCGGCGCTGCTGATCCACGCGGTCACGCTCGACGCGCAGCAGATCGATGCGCCGACGGATGACCGCCTGGGTCCGCAACAGCGCCAACAACTGCCCGTGATCCAGCACACAGTCATTGGCCCGATGGCTGCTCAACAAACGTTGCAGCGCAGCCTCCTGTTCCTCGAAACCGGACTGTTCCTGCAACAGCGGCTGCAACTGACGCTGGACGCGCAACAGCGCCTGCTCGCCGCGTTGCCGACGCAACTGACTGAAGGCCAGCAGGCGCCGTCGATCAAGCAATGAGTTCATGCAGGCTCCGCAAGGTTTCATCCGGTTCAACGCACTGATCCGTCGGCTGGCGCAGCCACTGGCTGAGGGCTTCGCGACGTTGCAGCGCGTGGTCATTGGCCGCGTCCACGCCCGGGCTGTACTCGCCCATGTCGAGAAACACCTGCAGTTGTTCCAGACGCGCCAGGGTGTCCCGGGTCGCGGCCGCCAGTTGCCGGACCTGTGGCGAGGTGACTTGCGTCGCCACCCGGCTGACGCTGCGCAAGACATCGATGGCCGGGTAGTGCCCCTTGGCGGCCAGGGTCCGGCTGAGGTAGACGTGGCCGTCGAGAATGGAGCGAATCTCCTCGGCGATCGGGTCCGGCTCGTCGTCACTTTCCAGCAGCACCGTGTACCAGGCGGTGATGCTGCCCGACGCGGTCACACCCGGACGTTCGAGCAAGCGCGGCAAGGCATCGAACACCGAGGCCGGATAGCCGCGCCGCGCCGGTGCTTCACCGGCCGCCAAGGCCAGGTCGCGGCGAGCGCGGGCGTAGCGCGTCAACGAGTCCAGCAACAGCACCACGCGCCGGCCCTGGTCGCGAAAATACTCGGCGATGGTGGTGGCCTGCAGCGCCGAGTTGCAGCGATCCACCGAGGAAAAATCCGACGTGGCGTACACCACCACGCAACGGGAATGCTGGGGCGACTGGCGCAAATGCTCGATGAACTCGGTCACTTCGCGCCCGCGCTCGCCAATCAGGCCGATCACGAAAACATCCGCGTCGGTGTGTTCGATCAGCATGTTGATCAAGGTGGTTTTGCCGGAGCCGGCGGCGGCAAAAATGCCGATGCGCTGGCCGACACCGCAGGTCAGTAAACCGTCGATGACCCGAATGCCGGTGCGCAAGGGCTCCACCACCGGGCGCCGTTGTTGGTACGACGGCGGGGCGGCATCCACCGGACAGTCGCGCTGGGCCACCGCTGTCGACGGCGCCAGGCGCTCGACGATAACGCCCTGGGGATCGACCACACTGCCGAGCAAGGCGTCACTGCAGGTCAGTTGCAGGGTCGAACCAGTGGGCACGATCATCGACTCCCGGGACAAGCCTTTCGCCTCGCCCAGCAAACTGAGCAGCACCGCGCCGGGCTTGAAGCCGATGACCTGCGCCCGGGCGGCAACCTGGGGCGAACGCCAATGCCGGCGCACCTCACAGATTTCGCCGATCACCACGTCCCGCAGCGCCGCTTCGATCAATGGACCGCTCAAGCACAAGGGATGGGCCGCCAGCCGTTCCAGCCGCAGGCTCATCGACGCAGGATGTCCAGCAGCGTTTCAATGGCCTGCACGAAAGAGTCCAGCGCTTGGGCCAAGTGTTTGGCATCATTCAAGGCATAGGCACTGGCCATCAACCGCAACTCCAGCCGCCCCTCGACCTCGCACAGGTGCAATTGCCCGGTACGGGAAAACGGGTTGCCTTCGAGCAGGAACTGCAGCAGGTCGAAAGCACAATAATTCAATGACGATGGCGTCGCTTCGGCGACCGCCGCCCAGACCCACACATCACCTTCCACCTCAGCCACACTGATATCCGGCAGATTTTTCATCTGCATTTCTATCGTGCTGTGGCTGTCGAAATGCCCTATTTGACTGTCTACGCAGCCGCTGTGTCGCAGCGCTTCGCGTAATAGCCCGGCGATATCCGTTGGTACCATTGGTAAAATTTCCTTTATAGCGTCTTGATGACATTGACCGAGACCGTCTCGGAAACCTCGCCGAACGACATCACGTCCAGCTCCCGAAAACGCCCCTCGATCAATTTCTTGATGTAGCGCCGCACATCGACCGAACACAGCAGCACCATGTCCTTGTGGGCGATGTGCACGCTGTCCAGGCCGACACTGAGGCGGTCCATCAGTTCTTCCGATTCGGCCGGTTCCAGGTTGAGGAAACTGCCGCCCGAGGTTTGCCGGATGCCCCGGCGCACCACGTCTTCGAACTCCGCCGACAACAGCAGCACGCGCAGGTCGTTGCCCTGGGCAAACTTGTTGCTGATGTAGCGGGCCATGGCGCCACGAACGTGCTCGACCAGCGCCAGCACATCCTTTTCCCGGGAGGCCCAATGGGCGAGGGTTTCGAGGATCAGCTTCATGTTGCGCACGGAGATGCGCTCGCCGATCAAGCGCTGCAGCACCTCGGCGATCTTCTGCACCGTGACGTGGCGATAGACTTCCTTGAGCAGGTCGGGGTAGCGCGCTTCCATTTCGTCGAGCAGCTGCTTGGTTTCCTGCACGCCGAAAAACTCCTGGATGTTGCGCGCCAGCAGCGTGACCAGGCAGCGATAGCATTCTTCGTCGGCAGGTCGCAGGTGATAGCCCAACTGCTGCACGCGCTCGCGGTCGGCGGCGGTGAGCCAGACACCACCGAGGCGATTGCTGTCGTTGCCACGCACCAGGGCAAAGCCCAACGGCTCCAGCTCCGGCGAATAGTCCAGCAGGCGCCAGTGATCGAAATGAATATCGAACTGCTCGGCGCGCACTTCATTGATCAGCACTGCCACTTGATGGGCCGGCAACGCCTCGCTGGCGCGCAGCCGCGGTTCGGGAATGCGCAGCCCGTAATCGACGAAGAACTGGCTGCGAAAGCGCGCCGCCCAACGCTCTTTCTCCAACGCTTGCAGGCGCGCTGGGGGCACCAGCAGCATCAGGGCGATGGTTTCAGTGGCAACGTTGTCGACGTCGTCGAGCAATCCCGATTCACCCTGCGCCGCGCCTGGCTCGGCAGGTTCGCTACGGCTTTCGCCCGGGCTGGCCTGGCGCAAGGACTTGCGGTGGCGCACAAACACCACCAGCCCGAGCACACTGGCAATCGAGAGGAAGGTCAGCAGCGGAAAACCGGGCAACAGGCCCACGCCCACCGCCAGCAACGCGGTGACACCGAGCACGAACGGGTTGCCCAGCATCTGGGCAAGCATGTTGCGCCCCAGGTTGCTGTCATCACCGTTGACCCGGGTGACAATGAAGCCGGCGCCGATGGCAATCAGCAGCGCGGGGATCTGCGCGACCAGGCCATCGCCAATGGTCAACAGCGTGTAGGTGGACAAGGCCGTGGACATGTCCATGCCCAATTGCCCGACGCCGATGGCCATGCCGCCGATGAAATTGACGAAGATAATGATGATGCCGGCGATGGCATCGCCCTTGATGAATTTCATCGCCCCGTCGAAAGAACCGTACAACTGGCTTTCACGCTCCAGCACGCTGCGTTTTTCCCGCGCCTGGGCCGCGTCGATGGCACCGGCCTTGAGGTCGCCGTCGATGCTCATCTGCTTGCCGGGCATGCCGTCCAGGGAGAAGCGCGCCGCCACTTCGGCGACCCGTTCCGAGCCTTTGGTGATCACGATGAACTGGACAATGGTGACGATGGAAAAAATCACGAAACCCACCACCAGGCTTTCGCCGATCACGAAGTCGCCGAACGACGCGATGATCTCGCCGGCATCGGCCTGGCTGAGAATCAGCCGGCTGGTGCTGATCGACAGCGCCAAGCGGAACAAGGTCGTCAACAGCAGCAGCGCTGGGAACGTCGAATAGCTGAGGATCCGTTCGATGTAGAACGAGCCCATGAACACCAACAACGAGATGACGATGTTCAGGCCGATAAGAAAATCCACCAGCACCGTTGGCAAGGGGATGATCAGCATGGCGATGATCATCACCATCAAGGTGAGGATCAGCAGCTCCGGGCGCGCGCCGACATTGCGCAGGAACACGTTGAGCATTCAGGCCTGGCTCCGGGACAAGATCATGGGCCGCCACCGGGCAGTCGCTGCTCGATGAGTTCGTGGGCATAGGCGACGTCGGCCAGGCGAGTGAACTGGATGGCCAGGCGTTGTGGCGCCTCTTCATCGGCAAACAGCGGCGTCGGCAATTGCAGGCTGAGCCGACGCACGGCCTGCAACACCGTCGAACGCTCCCGGTGGGCACTGAGCAGCACCCCCTCCCCCAACGCCCCGAGCAACAGCTGGTCGAGGTCATCGGGGTAGGTCAACACGCCGAACATGAACACCAGCCAGTCGGCCTCGTGGGGGTTGTGCCGGCAGAGCAGTGCATCGCCGAGCACAGCGCCGATAAACAGCGCATCGGCCGAGCGCAGGCGCTTGAGGTCGGTGACCCGGGTCAACAGTTGGCCGAACTCGATGCGCGAGCAACTGGGGTCCTGGGCGCTGATGTCGGTAAGCAGCGCGGCTTCGATGAAGGCCAGCACATTCGTGCGCTGTGCCGGGCCGTACAGGGCAATCCAGTCCTGGTAGCAACTGAGCGGGCCTTCGTCGGACTCGAGGAAATCCCGGTAGGTCTCGCGCAGCAGGCCGGCCCGCACCGCCATGCTCCCGCCAAACATCCTGGCCTTGAGCGCCGCGTTGATCCCGGCGTTCATGCGCTTGGGCGAGCTTTGGGCAACCACCGTCTGCAACAGCGTTTCGAGCCGCTGGCGGGTGCGGGTTTCCAGGTTCCGACGGCGCAACAACGCCCGCAGCACCAGCGCCAGGTCGCTGTCGTCGGGGAACAGGCTGCGCGCCATTTGCAGCAACCAGGCCACGGGCTTGTCCGCCAGCCGCGCCAAGCTCAGCACCTGTCGTGCCTTGGGTACGGTGTCGTCCTCGAGCACGCGTTCGAAGGTGTCGGTCAGCGTCTCGGACTTGAGTTCGAACAAGCGCCGGCCACGGAACTGCGTCAGCGCCGCCGACAGCTCGTCGCTGATCTGCACGATGCGCTGCGCCACCGCCGCCGTTGCGCTGTCGTCCAGCCCCGCCTCGGCGTCGACTTGCGGTTGTGGATGTTCGGCGGCCTTCTCGGCGTTCAGCCGCGCCTGGGCAACCCGGCCACCGCTGGAAACCGTTGGCAGGATCATCGCTCTGACATCCGGAAGTACATTCGACGCACACGTTCGTGCTGCTCGGGAGTCAGCAACGGCATGCCCGTCTCCACGGGTTCAAGGGCGTCGCGGATTTCCTTGGGCTGGATCAGGAACACCCGCACCGTGTTGGCCGAGCGGTTCTGGCGATAGCTGAACAAGCGGCCGATCCACGGAATCGATCCCAACACTGGCACGCGTCCGATCTGCTCGCCATGGTCATCACGGGTGAAACCGCCCACCAGCAGGCTCTTGCCCTGGGGCACCCGCGCCACGGTACTGATGCGCGTGCGTCCGACCGTCGGCAACGCACTCTGTTGCTCACCCCGGCCGGGGTTCTCGACTTCGTTGCCGTCCTCGATATTGAGCGACATCTCGATCTCGTCCGCCTGGGCGAAACGCGGCAGTACGCTGACCAGCGTGCCGTAGGTGATGTGCTGCAGGTCAACGCTGCGCTCCCCCACCAGCGGGGCGTAGAACGTGCGGTTGTTGTCGAAGATCGCCGGGACGTTCTCTTGCGTCAGGATCACCGGTCGCGAGACCACGTTCGCCCGGTGGGTGCGCTCCAGCGCCATGACCTGGGTCACGAACGAGGCGCCGTCGAGGGTGGTGGCCGAACCGGCGTTGAGCGAGGCGCTGAATTGCCCGCCGGACTTCACCGCGCCTTGCCAGTTGATACCCAACTGATTGAGTTCATCCTTGTGCAGATCGATGATCCACAGCGACAGCTCGACATGGCGTTTCGGCGTGTCCAGGGCATTGACCAGGTTCTCGATAAAGCGCACCTGCTCGGGCAGCCCCTTGACCAACAGGCTGTTGGTGTCCGGGTAGGCGACCACCCGAATGTTGCCGGCGGCCACCTCGCGCGCAATGATTCGCGGTGCCGTCGGGTCCTGGTCCGAAGAGCTGTTCGCCAGGCCTTCGAGGGGAAACACCGGCATCGCGCCTCGTGGCTGCTGGGTGGAAGGTTGGGCCACCGTTGGCTCGACCTGCTGCTTCTCGCCGCGCAACAGCGCTTCGATCACGGTAGCCAGCCCGGGGATGGTCACCTTGTCGTCACGCAGCTCATATTTACGGTCGCTGACGAAGGTGTTGCGCACATGGATGACGCCAATCTGCTGCTTGCCCAGCAACAGTTCCGAGCGCTGGTTGTCCATCAACCCGGCCGCTTGCACCACCAGGTCGACATACATCGGCGGGCCCGACACATGGAAGGTCCGCAAACCGTCGTGACGCAGCGGATAACGCGCATCGTGCAAGCCCGAACGCCCCAGGAACGCCTGGAGCTTGGCGACGGTCAGGGTCTGCAGCGACATCATCGCGCTCTTGATTTCCGAGGCGTCATACAAATAGATCGCCTGGCCATCGCTGTACCAGATCAACCCCATCTGCACGCTGACTCGCTCGAAGGTCCGTTGCGGCGTGCGCAGGTCGAACGTACCGCCAATGCGCTTGGCCGCCGCGGCCTTGCTGACGATCACCGGCTTGCCCAATGACCCGGACAGCTCGCTGAAAAAGGTCCGCGCGCTCTGTTCGCGAGCCTCGAAGGTATAGACATCGGCCCTTGCGGCACCGGATACGAGCAGCATCACAGCGCTAAGGCAGATGAATAAAAGGGATGGGGATAACGGTTGGCGGCTCATCGGCTCACTTGCCTGGAAGGTAGGTGATATCCGCCAGGCTGCTGGGTGCGAAACCCACCAGTTCGCGGATCTCCTTGGAAAAATGTGACGACGAAGCAAAGCCGAACTCCAGCGCGACATCGGTCAACGAGCCGTCCTGAAGGCTCATGTTCAACAGCGCCTGGGCCGTGCGCCAGCCGCGCAAGGCCGGTTTGGCGGCAGAGCCCAGGGCTTGGCGACAGAGCCTGCGAAAGTGCGAAACCGATACGCCGTAGCGTTGCGCCAGCGCGTTCAGTTTTTCGCTGTGGGTGCCTTGCTCCAGAAGGAAACGCACGAGCCCGTAGCTCTCGTGATGACGCAGCAGGTGGGCGACCGCGTGATAGGCCGGCGTGCCGCTCATCGCTTGGCCGATGTACCAGCGTTCGAGCCGTTGCGGCGAGCGGACGGTTTCCCCCGCCACCGGCAACAGGGCCCATGGCTCCGCGTGCAGCCGTTGCCCGGCATCCACCAGGGCATCGCTCATGTCCAGGAACGCCTGCAGCTTGACCAGCGTCGCTTCGCAAACCGGCGTGACATGCAACTCACCGCCACTCAAGCGCAGCGAATCGCTCTGTACCACCAACCCCTCCCAACCGACGGGCAGGCAGTGGCTGCGGCCCAACCGCCCGGCGCTCAGTTGAACCGGGGCCCGGGCCACGCGCAGGTGCAGCACGCGTTCGCCCAGATCGGGCAATGCCGTGGCGCGAATTGTTGTGTCCTGCATACGGTCCCCTTTGCTGCCTGGCGTTGGAAGGACCGACAGGATGAAAGACACGACGCCTGGAATCTTGATGGGAAGGTGATGAGGGCTCGGCTGGCATATGCCTTGCACCATTACTGCTCATCGGCGCCGGTGCCAAAGGCCAAATGAGTGCCAGACTGATTAAGTGGAAGGTGATGCACGATGAATGAAGTTCCAGCCAACCCCCTGGCCTGGGTCAACGGCAGCGATGCCCCGGAAAAGAGCGCGGTCAACCTCGGGTTCATGGCGTTGAGCGACTGCGCCCCGGTCGTCGTGGCCGCCACCCAGGGCTTCGCCCAGCCCTACGGCCTGACCCTGAACCTCAAGCGCCAGGCGTCCTGGGCCAACCTGCGCGACAAGCTGGTCAGCGGTGAAATCGATGCCGCCCACAGCCTGTATGGCCTGATCTACGCGGTGCACCTGGGCATCGGCGGGGTCGCGGCGAGCGACATGGCCGTGCTGATGGGGCTGAACCAGAACGGCCAGAGCATCAACCTGTCCCATGGCTTGCAGGCCCAAGGCGTGACCAGTCCTGAAGCACTGGAACGGCACGTGCACCAAACTCGCCCGAAACTGACCTTCGCCCAGACTTTCCCCACCGGCACCCACGCCATGTGGCTCTATTACTGGCTCGCCGCCCAGGGCATCCACCCGTTGTCGGATGTCGACAGCGTGGTCGTGCCTCCGCCGCAAATGATCGCGCACCTGCAAGCCGGGCGTATCGACGGGTTTTGCGTCGGCGAGCCCTGGTGCGCCAGCGCGGTGAAGCAGAACCTCGGTTTTACCCTGGCGACTACCCAGACCATCTGGCCCGATCACCCGGAAAAAGTCCTGGGTTGTACCCGCGCGTTCGTCGAGCAATACCCCAATACCGCCCGGGCCCTGGTGATGGCGATCCTCGAAGCCAGCCGCTTCATCGAACAAAGCAGCGAAAACCGTCGCAGCACCGCGCAACTGTTAAGTGCGCCCGAATACCTCGACGCCCCGCTGGACTGCATCGAGCCGCGCCTGCTGGGGATTTATGCCGACGGTTTGGGCAACAGCTGGCAGGACCCCCACGCCATGCGCTTTCATGGCAATGGCGAGGTGAACCTGCCGTACCTATCGGACGGCATGTGGTTCATGACCCAGTTCCGCCGCTGGGGCCTGCTGCGCGAAGACCCGGATTACCTGGCCGTGGCCCAGGGCGTCCAGCAACTCAAGCTGTACCGCGAAGCCTGCGCGGCGCTGGACATCGCGTCCCCGCGCCAGGACATGCGCAGCAGCCAACTGATCGACGGCACCACCTGGGACGGCTCGGACCCGGCCGGGTACGCCCGCAGCTTCAAACTGCACGCCTTGAGCGATGCGGCTCCCCTTCTCGCCAGCCGCTGACAGGAGCCACGACCATGCTGCGTATCCTGCTGATCAACGACACCGCGAAAAAAGTCGGGCGCCTCAAGGCTGCCCTGATTGAGGCCGGGTTCGAAGTCATTGACGAATCCGGCCTGACCATCGACCTGCCAGCGCGCGTCGAAACGGTGCGTCCGGACGTGATCCTGATCGATACCGAGTCACCCGGGCGCGATGTGATGGAGCAAGTGGTGCTGGTCAGTCGCGACCAGCCACGACCGATCGTCATGTTTACCGACGAGCACGACCCCAATGTGATGCGCCAGGCGATCAAGTCGGGCGTCAGCGCCTACATCGTCGAAGGCATCCACGCCGCGCGCCTGCAACCGATCCTCGACGTGGCCATGGCCCGCTTCGAAAGCGACCAGGCCCTGCGCGCCCAACTCCTGGCCCGGGACCAGCAATTGGCTGAGCGCAAGCGCATCGAACTGGCCAAGGGCATGCTGATGAAGATGAAGGAATGCAACGAGGAACAGGCCTACACCCTGATGCGCCGCCAGGCCATGAGCCGCCAGCAGAAACTGATCCAGGTTGCAGAGCAGATCATTGCCATGAATGAGCTGCTCGGCTGAAAGCCTTGTAGCGCCTGCCCTACTAATGATCGTTCCCACGCTCTGCGTGGGAATGCCGCCAGGGACGCTCCGCGTTCCGCTTCACAAGGTGACGCAGAGCGTCACGAGATGCATTCCCACGCAGAGCGTAGGAACGATCATGACAGACCTGGCACAGATCTCGCTTAAGCAAACCCACAGGTAACCAACGGCGGTTGCCCCACCTACGACAAAGACGTCGCACACCCTCCTTGCCTCTCTGGCGATCCGGGTTGCGGCGTTTTTTTGTTTTGGCCCTTCGGGACCGGTGGTGCGACCACAGACGGCGCACTGCTCAAAGCACTGACTCATTTCTCGAGACTTTTACAGCTGAGGTGCGCGATGAATTCAAGCTTCTGGAAATCCGGCCATACCCCGACCCTGTTCGCGGCCTTCCTCTACTTCGACCTGAGCTTCATGGTCTGGTACCTGCTCGGTCCACTGGCGGTACAGATCTCCGCCGATCTGCACCTGACCACCCAGCAACGCGGCCTGATGGTCGCCACACCGATCCTGGCTGGCGCCGTGCTGCGTTTGTTCATGGGCCTGCTGGCCGATCGGATCTCGCCAAAAACCGCCGGCATGGTCGGCCAGGTGATCGTGATCGGTGCGCTGTTCTGCGCCTGGAAACTGGGCATCCACAGCTACGAACAAGCCCTGCTGCTCGGCCTGTTCCTGGGCGTGGCCGGCGCTTCGTTCGCCGTGGCCCTGCCGCTGGCCTCCCAGTGGTATCCGCCACAGCATCAGGGCAAGGCCATGGGCATCGCCGGTGCCGGTAACTCGGGCACCGTGCTCGCGGCGCTGATCGCACCGGTGATGGCGGTAGCCTTCGGTTGGAGCAACGTGTTCGGCTTCGCGCTGATCCCACTGGTGCTGACCCTGGTCCTTTTCGCCTGGTTGGCCAAGAACGCCCCCGAGCGGCCGAAAGCCAAATCCATGGCCGACTACCTCAAGGCCCTGGGCGACCGTGACAGCTGGTGGTTCATGTTCTTCTACAGCGTGACCTTCGGCGGCTTCATCGGCCTGGCCAGCGCCCTGCCCGGCTATTTCAACGACCAATATGGGCTGAGCCCGGTCACCGCTGGTTACTACACCGCCGCCTGCGTCTTCGGTGGCAGCCTGATGCGTCCCCTGGGCGGCGCCCTGGCGGACCGTTTCGGCGGCATCCGCACCTTGCTGGGCATGTACACCGTAGCGGCCGTCTGCATCGCCGCAGTGGGCTTCAACCTGCCGAGCTCCTACGCCGCCCTGGCCCTGTTCGTCTGCACCATGCTCGGTTTGGGTGCAGGCAATGGCGCGGTGTTCCAACTGGTGCCACAACGCTTCCGTCGCGAAATCGGCGTGATGACCGGGCTGATCGGTATGGCCGGCGGTATCGGCGGCTTCGCCCTGGCGGCGGGCATGGGTGCGATCAAGCAGAGCACCGGCAGCTATCAACTGGCCCTGTGGTTGTTTGCCAGCCTCGGTGTCCTGGCCTGGTTCGGCCTGTACGGCGTCAAGCGTCGCTGGAGAACCACTTGGGGTTCGGCAGCTGTCACCGCTGCTCGGGTATAACCTGCAACCATGAGCCTGCAATTGAGTTTCGCCGAGGCCAGCGCCATCGGCCCGCGGGAGGAAAACCAGGACGCCCTGCGCCTGGTCACCCCCGCCCCGGCCCTGGCCGCCAGCAAGGGTTACCTGTTCGCCATCGCCGACGGCGTGAGCCAATGCGCCGATGGCGGATTGGCCGCCCGTTCGACCTTGCAGGCGCTGGCCCTGGACTACTATTCCACGCCGCAAACCTGGGGCGTGGCCCAGGCGCTGGACCGGCTGTTGCTGGCCCAGAACCGCTGGCTGCAAGCCAACGGTGGCGGGCAACCGCTGCTCACCACCGTCAGCGCCCTGGTCCTGCGGGGCCGGCGTTTCACCCTCGCGCATGTCGGTGATTGCCGGGTCTACCGCTGGCACGCCGATCATCTGCAACGGGTCAGTGAAGATCACGTCTGGGAACAGCAAGGCATGCAACATGTGCTCAAGCGCGCCCTGGGACTGGATCAACACCTGATCCTCGACTTCCTCGACGGTGAACTGCGCACCGACGAAACCTTCGTATTGCTCAGCGATGGCGTCTGGGCAGTCCTGGGGGACACGGCCATCGCCGGCATCCTGCGCGACCAACCGGACCTGGACCTTGCGGCCCAGACGCTGGTCAACGCCGCGCACCTGGCCGGCAGCCAGGACAACGCCAGCGCCTTGTTGGTGCGGGTCGATGCCGTGGGCGAAGCCAGCATTGGCGATGCCCTGATCCAGTTGCAGCAATGGCCCCTGCCGCCTGCGCTGAAACCGGGCCAGGTGTTCGAGGGCTGGCAGATCGAAAGCCTGCTCGGCCAGAGTCAGCAATCGTTGCTCTACCGGGTACGCGACGGCCAGGGCCAACCCTGGCTGCTGAAAACCTTGCCCGTGCAGTTACGGGACGATAGCCGCGCTGGGCAGGCCTTGCTCTCGGAGGAATGGTTTCTCAAGCGCGTCGCCGGGCGGCAGTTTCCCGAGGTCCATGGTGTTCCCCAGCGTCAGCACTTGTATTACGTGATGCGGGAATATCCAGGGGCAACCCTGGCCGAGCTGTTCAACCAGGGCGGGCCGCTACCCCTGGCCCAGTGGTTGGACCTGGCGCAACGGCTGGTACGGGCGGTAGGCCTGTTGCATCGAAGGCAGATCTACCACCGCGACATCAAGCCGGAAAACCTGCACCTGGGCGACGACGGCGAATTGCGCTTGCTGGATTTCGGCCTGGCCTACTGCCCGGGCCTGTCCGAGGACCAGGCCAACGTCTTGCCCGGTACGCCCAGCTACATTGCCCCGGAAGCTTTCGGCGGCACCGCACCCACGGCGCAGCAGGATTTGTATGCCGTCGGCGTGACCTTGTATTTCCTGCTGACCGGGCACTATCCCTACGGCGAAATCGAAGCCTTCCAACGCCCGCGCTTTGGCGTGCCGGTCAGTGCCAGCCGCTATCGGCCGGACCTGCCCGAATGGCTCGGGCAAAGCCTGGACCGCGCCGTCGCGGCGGATCCGGAGCAGCGTTTTGAGACGGCCGAGGAATGGTTGTTGCTGCTGGAACAGGGCGAGCGCCGCAGCTTGAGCGTCAGGCCCAGGCCGTTGCTGGAAAGAGAGCCGCTGAAGGTCTGGCGGACGTTGGCGCTGGTGTCGTTGGTGGTGAATCTGGTGCTGCTGTTTCTGGTGTTTCATAGCTGAGATCCGGTCGCGCCCATCGCGAGCAAGCTTTGCTCCCACAGGGGATCTGCTGCCACAGGGAATTTGCTGCCACAGGGGATCTGCTCCCACAGGGAATTTGCTGCCACAGAGGATCTGCTCCCACAGGGAATTTGCTGCCACAGGGGATCTGCTCCCACAGGGAATTTGCTGCCACAGGGGATCTGCTCCCACAGGGAATTTGCTGCCACAGGGGATCTGCTGTGGGAGCAAAGCTTGCTCGCGATGGCGGCCTGCCTGTCCACTGCATATCCACCGCCTTCACGCTCCATTACCGGGCAACACGCTTTGATTCGGTGCAATAACCCCCTCCCCAATCCGCTCAACCAGCCCGCTGCTCAATAAATCCGCACCTTCGAGCCACTTGGCACAACCACTGCATATCCCCTATCAACATACATAAGGCAACGCCTCCAACGATGAAGGCGGTGCTTCCCGAGAGAACGGGACCAGGACAAAGGCGTCCTCGCTAGCTTGCTAGCGGGACGCCTTTTTTTGTTTTCGTAAAAATGACCGAGCCAGTCCGATCGCCGTGATAAAGCGGACCTGAGCTTGCGGAGAACCCTGATGAAGAAACTCAAACTGGTGATGATCGGCAACGGCATGGCCGGGGTTCGAACCCTCGAGGAACTGCTCAAGCTGAGCAACGAGCTGTACGACATCACGGTGTTCGGCGCCGAGCCCCACACCAACTACAACCGCATCCTGCTCTCGCCGGTGCTGGCCGGTGAGCAGACGTTCGAAGAGATCGTGCTCAACGACCTGAGCTGGTACCTGGACAACAACATCAAGCTGCTGCTCAACCGCAAAGTGGTGGAGATCGACCGGGTCAAGCGCCGGGTCATCGCCGAAGACGGCAGCGAAGCCGAATACGACCGCCTGCTGATCGCCACCGGCTCCACGCCCTTCATCCTACCGATTCCTGGCAACACCCTGGAAGGCGTGATCGGCTACCGCGACATCGCCGACACCCAGGCGATGATCAACACCGCCAAGACCCACAAGCACGCGGTGGTGATCGGCGGCGGCCTGCTCGGCCTGGAAGCGGCCAACGGCTTGAAGCTGCGGGGCATGGACGTGACCGTCGTCCACATCGGTGAATGGCTGTTGGAACGGCAACTGGACAAGACCAGCGGCCAACTGCTGCAGACCGCCCTGGAAAACCGTGGCCTGAAATTCCGCCTCTGCGAACAGACCCAGGCCTTGCACGACGCCGGCAATGGCCGGGTCGGCTCGGTCCAGTTCAAGAACGGCGACATCATCCCCGCCGACCTGGTGGTGATGGCCGCCGGCATTCGTCCCAATACCGAACTGGCGGAAAAATCCGGCATCCCGTGCAACCGCGGGATCCTGGTCAACGACACGATGCAAACCTACGACCCGCGCATCTACGCCATCGGTGAATGCGCCAGCCACCGCGGCACGGCCTACGGCCTGGTGGCGCCGTTGTTCGAACAGGCCAAGGTCTGCGCCAACCACCTCGCGCAACTGGGCTTCGCCACTTACAAGGGTTCGGTCACCTCGACCAAGTTGAAGGTCACCGGCATCGACCTGTTCTCCGCCGGCGACTTCATGGGCGGCGAAGGCACCGAGACCATCACCCTTTCCGACCCCATCGGCGGCGTCTACAAAAAGCTGGTGATCAAGGATGACGTGCTGGTCGGCGCCTGCCTGTACGGCGACACCGCAGACGGCGGCTGGTATTTCCGCCAGATCCGTGAAAACCACGGCATCAGCGAGATTCGCGATCACTTGATGTTCGGTGAAAACGCTTTGGGCGACGTAGGCCACCAGGGCCAGGACAAAGCCATGAGCATGGCCGACACCGCCGAAGTCTGCGGCTGCAACGGCGTGTGCAAAGGCACCATCGTCAAGGCGATCCAGGAACACGGGCTGTTCAGCGTCGATGACGTGAAAAAACACACCAAAGCCGCCAGCTCCTGCGGCTCGTGCGCCGGCCTGGTGGAGCAGATCCTGATCAACACCGTCGGCGGCGCGGCGGACGTCAAGCCGAAAAGCGAAAAAGCCATCTGCGGTTGCAGCGACCTCAACCACGGCCAGATCCGCCAGGCGATCCGCGACCAGCACCTGCTGACCATCGCCGGGGCCATGAGCTACCTGAACTGGCGCACCCCCAACGGCTGCGCCACCTGCCGCCCGGCGTTGAACTACTACCTGATTTCCACCTGGCCCGGCGAAGCCCAGGACGACCCACAGTCGCGCCTGATCAACGAACGCGCCCACGCCAACATTCAGAAAGACGGCACCTACTCCGTGGTCCCGCGGATGTGGGGTGGCGTGACCAACCCTTCGGAACTGCGGCGCATCGCCGACGTGGCCGACAAATACAACGTGCCCATGGTCAAGGTCACCGGCGGCCAACGCATCGATTTGCTGGGGATCAAGAAGCAGGACCTGCCCGGCGTGTGGAAAGACCTCGACATGCCGTCCGGCCACGCCTACGGCAAGTCCATCCGCACGGTGAAGACCTGCGTGGGCAGCGAGTTCTGCCGCTTCGGCACGCAGAACTCGACCCAACTGGGCATCGAGCTGGAACACGACCTGTTCAACATGTGGTCGCCTCACAAGGTGAAGCTGGCCGTCTCCGGTTGCCCACGCAACTGCTCGGAAGCCGGCATCAAGGACGTTGGCATTATCGGCGTCGATTCCGGCTGGGAGATGTACATCGGCGGCAACGGCGGGATCAAGACCGAAGTCGCGGAGTTTTTCGTCAAGCTCAAGACGGCCGAAGAAGTGCGCGAATACAACGGCGCCTTCCTGCAGCTGTACCGCGAGGAAGCCTTCTACCTCGAACGCACTGTGCACTACATGCAGCGGGTTGGCATGGAGCACATCAAGAAAGCCGTGCTGGAAGACTCGGAACGACGCAAAGCGCTCCATGAGCGCTTGAAGTTTTCCCTGTCGCTGGAGCAAGACCCCTGGAAACAACGCCTGGAACAGCCTCAGTTGAAGAAAGAATTTGAGGTCATCCCTGTGAAAAACCTGGAGGTGCCGGCATGAACTGGCTGGATATCTGCGCACTGGAAGAGATCAATATCCTCGGTTCGCGCATCATCAATGGCCCGAAAGGCGACATCGCGATTTTTCGTACCAGCGACGATGAAGTGTTCGCCCTCGATGACCGTTGCCCGCACAAGGGTGGCCCGCTGTCCCAAGGATTGGTCTACGGCAAGCGCGTGGCCTGCCCGCTGCACAACTGGCAGATCGACCTGGAAAGCGGCCAGGCCCAGGCCCCGGACGTGGGCTGCGCCCATCATCATTCGGCCCGGGTCGAGAACGGCCGGGTGCAGTTGGCACTGCGGGACGCAAGCTGATGAACCGCCAGATCACTGCCTCGACCTGCTGTTATTGCGGGGTCGGTTGCGGCGTCCTGATCGAGCATGACGACGAGCGCATCCTCGGCGTCAGCGGCGATCCCGCCCATCCGGCCAATTTTGGCAAACTGTGCAGCAAGGGTTCGACACTGCACCTGACCGGCGACCTCGCCGCCCGCGCCCTCTATCCCGAGTTGCGCCTGGGCAAAGGCCTGGCCCGCGCCCGCACCGACTGGGACAGCGCCCTGGATCACGCTGCCAGTGTCTTCGCCGAGACCATCGCCGAACACGGCCCGGACAGCGTGGCGTTCTACATCTCCGGCCAACTGTTGACCGAGGATTACTACGCCTTCAACAAGCTCGCCCGGGCATTGGTGGGCACCAACAACATCGACAGCAATTCGCGGCTGTGCATGTCCTCCGCCGTGGTGGGCTACAAGCGCAGCCTCGGCGCCGACGCCCCGCCCTGCAGCTACGAAGACCTGGAACTGAGCGATTGCGTGATGATCGTCGGCAGCAACATGGCCTACGCCCATCCCATCCTGTTTCGCCGCCTCGAAGAGGCTAAATCCCGCCGGCCGCAGATGAAAATCATCGTCATCGACCCCCGGCGCACCGACACCTGCGACCTGGCGGACCTGCACCTGGCGATCCTGCCGGGCACCGATGTCGCCTTGTTCCATGGGATTTTGCACTTACTGCTGTGGGAAGACTGGGTCGACCGCGACTTCATCAAGGCCCATACCGAAGGCCTGGCCGACCTGAAAAACCTGGTACGTGATTACACCCCGACCATGGTCGCCCAGCTGTGCGGTATCAGCGTCGAGCAACTGCAGCAGTGCGCCGAATGGGTCGGCACGTCGCCGAGTTTCCTGTCCTTGTGGTGTATGGGGTTGAACCAGTCCACCGCCGGCAGCGCGAAAAACAGCGCACTGATCAACCTGCACCTGGCCACGGGGCAAATCGGCCGGCCGGGGGCGGGGCCTTTCTCGCTGACCGGCCAACCCAATGCCATGGGCGGGCGGGAAACCGGCAGCCTGTCGAACCTGCTGCCGGGCCATCGCGAAGCCGCCAACCCGGAACATCGTGCGGAAGTCGCCCGCTACTGGGGCGTCGAGCAACTGCCCGCCACCACTGGCTTGAGCGCCATCGAGCTGTTCGAGCAGGTGCGCAGCGGCAAGATCAAGGCCTTGTGGATCGCCTGCACCAACCCTGCGCAATCGATGCCGGACCAGACCGCGGTACGTGAAGCCCTGCAAGCCTGTCCGTTCGTGGTGTTGCAGGAAGCTTTCCGGACCACCGAAACCGCCGCGTTTGCCGACCTGCTGCTGCCAGCGGCCAGTTGGGGCGAGAAAGAAGGTTCGGTGACCAACTCCGAACGGCGCATTTCCCACGTCCGCCGGGCCATCGGCGCACCGGGTGAAGCACGTGCGGACTGGGCAATCACCGTGGATTTCGCACAACGCCTGGAGAAACGTCTGCGCCCAAGCTTGCCCAGCCTGTTCGCCTTTGAAAGCCCTGCCCAACTGTTCGATGAATACAAACAGCTGACCCGTGGCCGCGACCTGGACTTGTCCGGCATCAGCCATGCCCTGATCGATCAACTCGGCCCTCAGCAGTGGCCCTTCCCGGACGGCGCCACGGTCGGGACGGCGCGCCTGTACGTGGACGGAATTTTTCCTACCGACAACGGCCGGGCGCGGTTTGTGGCCGACCCGTATCGCGCCGCCAAGGAGCTGCGTGACGCCCGCTACCCATTGACCCTGAACACCGGCCGTTTGCGTGACCAGTGGCACGGCATGAGCCGTACCGGTACCGCCGCGCAGTTGTTTGGTCATGTGAACGAAGCGGTCCTCAGCCTGCACCCCGACGAACTGCAACGCCATCGCCTGCAAGCGGGCGACCTGGTCAGCCTCAAGAGCCGTCGCGGCAGCGTGATCGTGGCCGTGGACAGCGATGACAGTGTGCGCCCCGGCCAGGCCTTCCTGCCCATGCACTGGGGCGACCGGTTCCTCAAGGGTGGGGTCAATACCCTGACGCAACCGGCCTTCGACCCCTTGTCGAAACAACCGGAACTCAAGCACAGCGGCGTGCGCCTGGAACCGGTGAACCTGCCTTGGCAGCTTTTTGCCTTGATCGAAGGCGATGTTCAACAGCATCTGGAGGCCCTACGACCCCTGTGTGAGGCGTTTTCCTACGTCAGCCTGAGCCTGACTGGCCGTGAGCGTCCCGCGTTGCTGATTCGCGCTGCCAGCGCCGTTGCCCCTGAACCGCAACTGCTTCAGGCCATCGATGAACAATTGGGCCTGATCGAGGGGCCGGTGCTGGCCTATGACGATCCGCGTCGCTCCATCGGTAAACGGGTGCGCATCGAAAACGGCCGCATCACCGCCATTCGCCTGGCAGGCGAAACCCTGGCCCGGCACTGGCTGCAGAACCTGTGGCTGGAAGGTCGTGCCGATGAACAACTGCGGCGCTGGCTGCTGGCGCCTTTGAGCGCGCCGCCGGGCAACGTCGGCGCCGCAACGGGTGGCAGTAAAACGCTGTGCAACTGCATGAACGTCAGCCAGCGTGCGATCTGCGCAGGCATCGAACGTGGCCTGGACTTGCAGGGGCTCAAACAGGAACTGGGCTGTGGCACGCAATGCGGCTCCTGCGTACCGGAAATCAAGCGCCTGCTGGTTGCCACTGCGCAACCGCTGGCGGCTATCTCGTGAGGAAAAACACTATGAACGCAAAAGTCTGGCTGGTGGGTGCAGGTCCCGGTGACCCTGAATTGCTGACCCTCAAAGCCGTGCGCGCCCTGGGCGAGGCCGACGTGGTGTTGATCGACGATCTGGTCAACGCCGCGGTGCTGGAGCATTGCCCCGATGCGCGCATCATTGCCGTGGGCAAGCGCGGCGGCTGCCGCTCCACACCCCAGGCCTTTATCCATCGCCTGATGCTGCGTTATGCCCGCCAGGGCAAATGCGTGGTGCGTCTCAAGGGCGGCGACCCCTGCATCTTCGGACGCGGTGGTGAAGAGGCGCAGTGGCTGCGCGAGCACGGTGTCGAAGTGGAGATGGTCAATGGCATCACCGCCGGCCTCGCGGGGGCGACCCAGTGCGATATTCCACTGACCCTGCGCGGGATTGCCCGGGGCGTGACGCTGGTGACGGCCCACACCCAGGACGGCAGCAGCCTGAACTGGCAAGCCCTGGCGCAAAGCGGAACCACCCTGGTGGTGTACATGGGCGTGGCGAAGCTGAGCGAGATTCGTGAGCAATTGCTGGCCGGCGGCCTCGCGGCGGACACACCCGTGGCCATGATCGAAAACGCCTCCCTGCCCCACCAGCGTGACTGCCGCAGCGACCTGGCCTCGATGGAAGCCGATGCCAGCACCTTTCAACTCAAGAGCCCGGCGATCCTGGTGATTGGCGCAGTGGCTGGCGCGGCTGAACTGGCCGCCTCCCCGCCGGCCCGGGCTCAGGTTTCAGCCCTCTGACAGACACCCACAATGGGATCGGAGTACGACCGGGAGAGACAGGTCGGCTGGAAGGCCGCCTCGCGAGCAAGCTTTGCTCCCACAGATCGGATGGGTGTACGACCGGGAGAGACAGGTCGGCTGGAAGGCCGCCTCGCGAGCAAGCTTTGCTCCCACAGATCGGATGGGTGTACGACCGGGAGAGACAGGTCGGCTGGAAGGCCGCCTCGCGAGCAAGCTTTGCTCCCACAGATCGGATGGGTGTACGACCGGGAGAGACAGGTCGGCTGGAAGGCCGCCTCGCGAGCAAGCTTTGCTCCCACAGATCGAATGGGTGTACGACCGGGAGAACCAGGTCGGCTGGAAGGCCGCCTCGCGAGCAAGCTTCGCTCCCACAGATCGAATGGGTGTACGACCGGGAGAGCCAGGTCGGCTGGAAGGCCGCCTCGCTTTTGATCTTGATCTGGGGCGCCCCGTTAACCACGCTGGCCGAACGCAGGTATTGCGTAGTGGGCATCCCGGCATGGATGCCGGGATAGCCGCGCTGGGCCATGGATGGCCCTTCGCGGCGGGCCCACGGAGCAATGCCTTCGTTCGGGCATGCCGAGCCTAGGCGAGGCACCGAGTGGTGGGGCAGAAGCGTTTTGCTTACTTTTGCGCTTCTCAAAAGTGAGCCGCCGTCAGGGCGGAACCCTAAGTGGCCGTTACCGCAGCAACGGATATGTACCCAATCCAAAAATCCTGGTTAACCGTAAGGCCGCCATCGCGAGCAAGCTCGCTCCCACAGGTTCAGTGCTCCAGCCCTGAGTCATAAATCCCAGGCAAAGAAAAGCCCGGCCTAGGCCGGGCTTTTCCAAAGCTGTGGGCTAATTACTTAGCTTGAGCTTCAACCTGCGCTTCTACGCGACGGTTAACTGCACGACCAGCTTCAGTGGCGTTGTCAGCAACTGGGCGGGATTCGCCGTAGCCAACAGACTGAACGCGAGTCGATTCAACACCGTACTGGTTGGTCAGAACTTGCTTAACGGCGTTTGCACGACGCTCAGACAGTTTCTGGTTGTAAGCGTCAGGACCGACGGAGTCAGTGTGACCTTCAACAGTGGTGCTGGTCGATGGGTACTGCTTCATGAAATCAGCCAGGTTCTTGATGTCGCCGTAGCTGTTTTCTTTAACGACCGACTTGTCGAAGTCGAACTTGACGTCCAGCTCAACACGTACGACTTCAGCAACAGCTGGGCAGCCATCAGCGTCAACGGTTACGTTGGCTGGGGTGTCAGGGCACTTGTCGACGTTGTCGCACACGCCATCGTTGTCGCTGTCGGAGCAGACTTCAGCTGGTGCTGGAACTGGAGCAGCAGCAGGCTTGGAGCCGCCACCGAAGTTCACACCGATACCAACGCTAGGAGCCCACTCGGTGTCGCCCTGGTCGATGTTGTACTGAGCTTCAACGCCGGCACGGGCGTAGAAGTTGTCGGTGAAATACAGCTTGGCGCCGCCACCAACGTTGGCGAAGGTAGAACGGTTACGACCGTTGCTGCCATTCTGGTCGATGCTCTGGTCGGAGAAACCGGCAGAAACATAAGGACGCAGCATGTCGCCTGGGTTGTTGAAGTGGTACAGAGCGTCCAGAGCGGTGTTGGCGCCCTTGACGTTAGTGCCGTCTTCGGTACGTGCGTTGTGCACTTCGTCGTAGGCCAGACGCAGTTCAACGTCGTCGGTCAGGAAGTAACCAACCGAACCGCCGAACAGGTTGCCGTTGTTCTTGAAATCACGAGCGCTGTCGAACATTTCTTTCTTGGCGAAGCCTTCGATTTCAACTGCGCCTTGGCCTTGTGCCAGAGCGCCGAACGAAGTGGCAGCAATCAAAGAACCAATGGCAAAGCCCAAGGTGTTTTTCAGTTTCATCCGTTAAATCCCCATCTGGTGATTGTGAAGCAGTCCCGCAAACCGGGGGACAACTCGGCGGCAAGTCTATCAGAACTTGCCTACACGTAAGAGATATTTGCGCCGAACTAAGTTTCAGCAATGCCTGCAAATTTCTCACGCAATTTGTCAAGAGCACGCTTGTAACGCATTTTTGTCGCGCTCAAACCCATATGCATTATGTCTGCGATCTCCTGGAATTCCAGCTCTGCGACAAATCGTAGCACCAGAATTTCCCGATCGATCGGGTTCACATAGACCAGCCAGCGATCGAGTCCACCCTTTTCCTCGGGCTTGGGCGCCTTATCTTCCGACGCTTCCTCGAGAGGGTCCAGGCTCAACGCGTCCATCAAGCGACGCTTTCGCCGTTCCTTGCGGTACTGTGTGATGCATTCGTTGTACGTGATGCTATAAAGCCATGTCTTGAACTTCGATTTCCCCTCGAAGTTCTTCAGGCCATACAGCACCTTCAACATCACCTCCTGACAGACATCGTCAGCATCACGATCGTTCCCGAGATAACGTGCACAAACGTTAAATAACGTTCTCTGGTAACGACGCATCAACTCTTCATAGGCGCGCGTTACGTGAAACAGCTCCGTATGCGCGCGCGCGACCAACTCCTCATCGGAGAGATCACGGGGTTCGTAGCGCGTGGATAGCGATTGGGGTTTGTTCAAAACAAGTCGGGCCGACAGTCTAGGTCAATGTGCGCCGCAGCCTGCGATATCGGGCATTTTGCGGCGGCATACATTAGCAGGGTTTGCCGGGTTAGCGGCTACTCACATGCTGTTCCAGCAGGATCCGATTGGAAAGCGACACCAACTCGCCCTCCTCGGTCAGCAATGTGGTCTTCACCGTGCCGATCTCTTCGATCTGGCCTTCGACCTCGCCAACACGCACTTGTTGCCCAACCTCATACAATTCACGCACATAGATTCCCGCCAGGATCTGACCGGCGATTTCCCGACTTCCCAACCCCATTGCCAGCGCAACCGCCAGACCAACGGTAATCAATACGATCACGATCACGTGGTTGAGCAGGTCAGTCTTGACCTCCAACTGGCTGATCGCCACCGAAATACTGATGATGATCACCAGGCCCTGGGCAATTCGCCCCACGCCAGCGGCGTAGTCCAGCCCAACGCCCTCGGCCGCACCGCGCACCAGCCCGTTGGCCAGTTGCGCCAGCAAAACGCCGACCAGCAACACCAGCGCAGCACCAAAAACCTTCGGCAAATACAGCGCAAGCATATCAAGCGTAGCCGAAACTCGCTCAAGGCCAAGGGATTCTGCTGCGGAAACTAGGAAAATCAGCAACACGAACCAATACACAATCTTGCCGACCAGGGTCGAGATCGGTACCTGGATGCCGCCTCGGGACAACAGTTTGGTCAGGCCGGTGCCACCCATCAGGCGATCGAGGCCCAATTTGGCGAGCAACTTGGACAGCAACGTGTCCAGCAGCTTGGCCACGACAAAGCCCAGCAACAGCACCACCAGGGCGCCGAAGAGGTTTGGGATGAAGTTAGCCACCTTGGTCCACAACGCAGTCATTGCCGTGACGAGGCTCTGGGTCCAGAGATCAAGTTCCATATTCAATCAGCCTTATCAGCGGTGCGAGTAACAGGTTTACGGCGGGAAACCGGCGCGACATGGGCCGATCCATTATTCAGGGCGATCATCAGCGCGGGCAACCAGCGGCCCAGCAGGCTGAAGAGATCGCCGGCGCCGACCTGGCGGTTGGCGGTTTTCAGTACACGTCCCAGGCATGCATCGTCGTCCCGGCTGGACGGCGAAGCCTTGAGCATGTCGCGCAAAGACTGTTCAAACGGATCGTGCATACGCACCTCTCGTGATGTCTGTGGAAGACGCGATCACATTTCGTCGGGTCACATGAAACCCCATCACACCCAGCGCAAACGGCGGAACAACCACCACTGCCCCGTCGCGACGCAGATCATCAGCAGGCAGGCGACCATGAAACCGTAGGGGCTTTCGGAAAACGGAATGCCACCTACGTTGATACCCAAAAGGCCGGTGAGAAAACTCATCGGCAGGAAAATCCCGGTGATGATGCCGAAGCGGTACATGGTGCGGTTCATGCGCACCGACAGGCGCCGGTCTTCGGCCTCCAGCACAAGCCCCACGCGCTCTCGGGTCAATTCCAGCTCCTCGAGGTAACGGGTCAGGCTGTTGTTCAATTCGTTCCAGTAGTCGCCGTCATCGTCGAAAAACCACGGCAGCTTGAGCCGCGTCATCTGGCCGAAGATGTCCCGCTGTGGCGCCAGGAATCGCTTGAGCCCGGCAGCCCTTCGACGGATGTGCAAAATGGCGTCGTGCTCGGGAGTATACCGTTCGTCGGTATCGAGTTTTTCTTCCTCGCCGTCGACGATTTCGGAGAGGCAGGTGACCAGGTCCTGCACCTTATTGGTGAGGTATTGCGCCATGTAGAGGATGAGTTCGGATGCCGTCTTCGGGCCCTTTCCCTCGGCCAGTTGCGCCAACAGCTCATCGGTGGCGCGCAACGGACGCAGGCGCAGGGAGATGACCCGCTGGGCGGACGCAAAGATCCGTACCGAGACCATGTCTTCAGGCTCGGCACCCGGGTTGAGGTTGATCCCCCGCAGGAACAGCAGCAATTCGGCGTTGGGCAACGGCAACAAGCGCGGCCGGGTGTTCTCTTCGAGCAGCAGGTCGCAGTTGAATTCGCTCAGGCCGCTGGATTTGCGCAGCCAGGTGTGGGTTTGCGGATGACTGCGATCCCAGTGCAGCCACAGGCTTTCATGGGCCTGCAACTGCAAATCGTCGAGTTCGGTCCGGGCTATGGAACGCGCGCCGCCTTTACCGTCCAGCACCAGGGCATGCACCAGCCCCCATTGCGCGTTTTCTTCCTCGAACATCCTCATCCCTTATGACTGTACTGCTTCATTCAGGCATTTTCAGTGGGCTTGGCGAGACAATCACGCCGTTATTGTCCGCATAGACATACTCGCCCGGGCGAAACGTCACGCCGGCAAAGGTCACCGGCACATTGAGTTCGCCGACGCCGCGCCGGTCAGTCTTCATCGGGTGACTGGCCAGGGCCTGAACCCCGAGGTCGGTCTGGGCAATGATGTCGACGTCGCGGATGCAACCGTAGACCACCAGCCCTTCCCAGCCGTTTTTCGCGGCCTTTTCCGCCAGCATGTCCCCCAGCAGCGCCCGACGCAGGGAACCGCCGCCATCGACCACCAGCACCTTGCCGTTGCCCTTGAGTTCAACCTGCTCCTTGACCCGGGAGTTGTCCTCGAAGCACTTGATGGTCACGATTTCACCGCCGAAGGAATCGCGGCCACCGAAATTGCTGAACATCGGCTCCAACACCTGCACCAGTTCCGGGTAGGCGTCGCACAGGTCGGGCGTGAGGTAATGGTTCATCGAACAACTCCTGAAAGGCTGGAACGTCAGACTGAATGAGCAACCGTTTGTGACTGGAACCGCTTGAAGCGTCATATCTTAGCCGCAAGCCGACCAGAGCGAAATGCCCACGTCAGAGCCTTTCGCTTAAACCGCCTCGGCCAGGGCGGGCAGGTTTTCCAGCAACGGTGCCTGCTGATCTTGCAGCCAACGCGCCACCAGAGGCCAGACCTCAGCCTGTGCCGCCTTGCTGACCAGCATCTCGACGTGACCGAAATCGCCTTTGAAACCTTGTTCCCGGCCCAGGCAGACAAACTGTTTGTGCTCGGAACCGATCTGGTCAAAGAGCTTGCGGCACGCCCAGGTGGGGTCCTGATGATCGCCCGCGGCGCTCACCGCCAGCACCGGCAACCGGACATCGGCCAACCCGGCCCACCAGTTCTTCTCGGCATCGCCGAAACGCCCGAACAGGCCGTACCAGCGCATGCTTTCCAGGGCCAGGCCGATGGGCTCATCCTCGGGGCCGCGCTTGAGCCTTGAACCGGACAATTGGGCAAAACGCTTGAGGATGAAGCGGCCGCTCCATTCCACTGGCGGAATCTTCAGCGGCCAGTAGGTGCGGCTGACCTGGGTGCCAAAAAACGCCGCCGAAGCCACCGCCGGCTCGCCCAGGTAATGGCCGCCCAAGGCGGCCGCCAGGGTGATGCCACCCAGGGAATGACCGATCCAGTGGGGCACTTGCCCGCTCTGTTCACGCACGAAGGCGCCAATGGCCGGCAAGTCGTAGCGGGCGTAGTCGGCCACGCGATTGTGGCGATAACCCTGGTTGCGCTGGGACAACCCATGGCCGCGCATCTCGGGGATCCAGACATCGAACCCCAGGCGTGCCAGGTACGCCCCCAGGCCCAGGCCCTTGGGCGAATACCAGAAACGCCGATTGGAAAAACTGCCGTGCAACAGGATCACCGGGACCCCACGGGTTTCGCAGGCGTCGGCCATGCCCAGCCGGGTGACGGCCAGTTCGACGCTGGCGTCCGGGCTGTTGCCGGGTTTCAAGCGATAGACGTCTTCGCTCAGATCACCGCGCCGCTCGGCGCTGATCAGGGCGACAGGAAAGAGGTTGCTGCTGCTTTGCATAATCTTCTTGCACAAAAAAGGGCGGCATCCGCGTGGAGCCCGCCCTACTTCAATCAAAAGGGACCCGGCTAATGCCAGTCGGTTAAGCGCACCCCCTGTGGGAGCGGGCTTGCTCGCGAAGACGGCGGAACAGTCAACATTGATGTTGTCTGACACACCGCTTTCGCGAGCAAGCCCGCTCCCACAGGTTCTGCGTTTAACTGGCGGGCTTTAGTCGATCAGATCCCTTCACTCGATCAGACCGCCGCCTGACCCTCAGCCAGGAAGAACCAGGTTTCCAACACGGAGTCCGGGTTCAACGAAACGCTTTCGATGCCCTGCTCCATCAGCCACTTGGCCAGGTCCGGGTGGTCCGAAGGGCCCTGGCCGCAGATGCCGATGTACTTGCCAGCCTTGTTGCAGGCAGCGATGGCGTTGGCCAGCAGCTTCTTGACCGCCGGGTTCCGCTCGTCGAACAGATGCGCGATGATCCCGGAGTCACGGTCCAGGCCCAGGGTCAGCTGGGTCAGGTCGTTGGAACCGATGGAGAAACCGTCGAAGAACTCGAGGAATTCTTCAGCCAGGATCGCGTTGGACGGCAACTCGCACATCATGATCACGCGCAGGCCATTGTCGCCACGGGCCAGGCCGTTTTCCGCCAGCAGGTCGACGACCTGGCTCGCTTCGCCCAGGGTCCGCACGAACGGCACCATGATCTCGACGTTGGTCAGGCCCATCTCGTTACGCACGCGCTTGAGGGCGCGGCATTCGAGTTCGAAGCAGTCGCGGAACGATTCGCTGATGTAGCGCGAAGCACCACGGAAGCCCAGCATCGGGTTTTCTTCTTCCGGTTCGTAGAGTTTGCCGCCGATCAGGTTGGCGTATTCATTGGACTTGAAGTCCGACAGGCGCACGATGACCTTTTTCGGCCAGAACGCCGCCGCCAGGGTGCTGATGCCTTCCACCAGCTTCTCGACGTAGAAACCGACCGGATCGTTGTAACCGGCAATGCGCTTGTCGACGCTGTCCTTGATTTCCTGCGGCAGGCCGTCGTAGTTCAGCAATGCCTTGGGGTGTACGCCGATCATGCGGTTGATGATGAATTCCAGGCGGGCCAGGCCCACACCGGCATTGGGCAACTGCGCGAAGTCGAAGGCGCGATCCGGGTTGCCGACGTTCATCATGATCTTGAACGGCAGGTCCGGCATGGCGTCCACGGAGTTCTTCTTGATGTCGAAGCCCAGTTCGCCCTCGAAGATGTAGCCGGTATCGCCTTCGGCGCAGGAAACGGTCACGCCCTGGCCGTCCTTGAGCAGTTGGGTGGCGTTGCCGCAACCCACCACGGCCGGGATCCCCAGTTCACGGGCGATGATCGCCGCGTGGCAGGTACGCCCGCCGCGGTTGGTGACGATGGCGCTGGCGCGCTTCATCACCGGTTCCCAGTCCGGGTCGGTCATGTCGGAGACCAATACGTCGCCGGCCTGGACCTTGTCCATCTCCGAGACGTCCTTGATGATCCGCACCTTGCCCGCGCCGATGCGCTGGCCGATGGCACGGCCTTCCACCAGCACAGTGCCGGTTTCCTTGAGCAGGTAGCGCTCCATGACGTTGGCCTGGGTGCGGCTCTTCACGGTTTCCGGACGGGCCTGCACGATGTACAGCTTGCCGTCGTCACCGTCCTTGGCCCACTCGATGTCCATCGGGCACTTGTAGTGCTGCTCGATGATCATCGCCTGCTTGGCCAGCTCGCTGACTTCGGCATCGCTGAGGCAAAAACGCGCGCGCTCGGCCTTGTCCACATCGACGGTCTTCACCGAACGGCCGGCCTTGGCTTCGTCGCCGTAGATCATCTTGATGGCCTTGCTGCCCAGGTTGCGGCGCAGGATGGCTGGACGACCGGCTTGCAGCGTGCCTTTGTGGACGTAGAACTCATCCGGGTTCACCGCGCCCTGCACGACGGTTTCACCCAGGCCGTAGGCGCCGGTGATGAACACCACGTCACGGAAACCCGACTCGGTGTCGAGGGTGAACATCACGCCGGCGGTGCCGGTTTCGGAGCGGACCATGCGCTGCACACCGGCGGACAGGGCGACCAGCTTGTGGTCGAAGCCCTGGTGCACGCGGTAGGAAATGGCACGGTCGTTGAAAAGGGAGGCGAAGACTTCCTTGGCGGCACGGATGACGTTTTCCACGCCACGGATGTTCAGGAAGGTTTCCTGCTGGCCGGCGAAGGAGGCATCCGGCAGGTCTTCGGCGGTGGCCGAGGAACGCACGGCGACGGCGATGTCCGGATTGCCTTCGGACAACTTGGCGAACGCGGTGCGGATCTCGGCGTTCAGTTTCTCGGGGAACTCGGCGTCCATGATCCATTGGCGGATCTGGGCACCAGTCTTGGCCAGGGCATTGACGTCATCGACGTCCAGGGCATCGAGCGCATCGTGGATCTGCTTGTTCAGGCCGCTCAGTTCCAGGAAATCACGATAAGCCTGGGCGGTCGTGGCGAAGCCACCTGGCACCGATACACCGGCACCGGCGAGGTTGCTGATCATCTCGCCCAGGGATGCGTTCTTGCCCCCCACATGCTCCACATCATGGACGCCGAGCTTATCGAGGGAAACTACGTACTCTACCAAGGTGATCTCTCCACTAACTGTGTTGGAAAAGCTCAAGGCACCGGTGGCTCCAGGGGAGCGATGACCGGCGATATGGCCTGGACCTGGAAAATAAGTGAGAATGCGGACCACTGGCGGCCGGCAAATCGCGCCTATCATATCCAAGAATCGTCACTAGCTCACTAGCTTAAGGCCCAAGGCGCAAATGAAACGATCTGCTTTCTTTATCTCCGACGGCACCGGCATCACGGCCGAAACGCTAGGCCAAAGCCTGTTGGCACAATTCGAAAACATTACCTTCGCCAAGTTCATACGTCCGTACATCGACAACGTCGACAAGGCGCGGGCCATGGTACAGCAAATCAATAAAGCCGCCGAAACCGACGGTTTCCGCCCGATTATCTTCGATACCATCGTCAATCAAGACATCCGTGAGATTCTCGCAACGTCCAATGGTTTCATGATCGACATTTTTTCCACGTTCCTGGCGCCCCTGGAACAGGAGCTGAGCGAGCACTCGTCCTACTCGGTCGGCAAGTCCCATTCCATTGGCCACAACTCCAACTACATGGAGCGGATCGAGGCGGTCAACTTCGCGCTGGACAACGATGACGGCGCCCGCACGCATTATTACGACAAGGCCGACCTGATCCTGGTGGGCGTGTCGCGCTGTGGCAAGACACCGACGTGCCTGTACATGGCGATGCAGTTCGGCATCCGTGCGGCCAACTATCCGCTGACCGAAGACGACATGGAGCGCCTGCAACTGCCCAGCGCCCTGCGCGCCCACCAGCACAAGCTGTTCGGCCTGACCATCGACCCGGACCGCCTGACCGCGATCCGCAACGAGCGCAAGCCCAACAGCCGCTATTCGAGCTATGCCCAGTGCGAGTTCGAAGTGCGCGAGGTGGAAAACCTGTTCCGGCGGGAGAATATTCCGCACATCAATTCCACGCATTTTTCCGTGGAAGAGATTTCGGCGAAGATCCTGGTGGAGAAAGGGGTGGAGCGGCGGTTCAAGTAAACCTCAGGTACACCATAAAACCTGTGGGAGCGGGCTTGCTCGCGAAAGCGGTGTGTCAGGCAACATCAATGTTGACTGCTCCGCCGTCTTCGCGAGCGAGCCCGCTCCCACAGGGGTTGCGGTGTTTGGTGGATCAGAGCTTCAACCGCTTGACCAACACCTGCCCCACCTCCAGCGCCGACGCCGGGTTCTGGCCGGTGATCAACTCCCGGTCCATGACCACATGGGACATCCATGGCGATGTGTTGCTGCGGTATTGCCCACCCGCCTGTTCCAATGCGGTTTGTGGATAGAACTTCATGCTCCCGCCGCCCAGAAGCCCCTTGGCCAGTTCTTCTTCCTGATTGCTGATCACCGTCATCTTGTACCCGGCGTAGATCCAGTCGGCCTTGGCCGAGGCCTGGCCTTTGGCGGCCAACTGGTCGACGAAGCCCCTGGCATCGGGCAGGGTCGACAGCAGCGCTATCGGCCCGTGGCAGACCAGCGCGGTGGTCTTGCCCTTGTCATGAAAATGCGTCAGCACCCGTCCCAGCGGTGCGCTGGTCAGCAAATCCTGCATCGGCGCGTGCCCGCCGGGGATGTACAGGGCGTCGAACCGCCCCAGGCCGATCTGCTCGACACGGGCCAGGCTGATCACCGGTGAGTCCTTGGCCGAGGTGATGTTCAACTGCGCCAGCAACGCCTGGTAGCGCTCCAGCTCCGCCGAGTCATTGTTGAAGTACATCTTGTCCACCGAGGAACGGTCCAGCGTCGGCGCCTTGCCCTCGGGCGTTGCGAACGTCACCTGGTGACCCGCCTCCAGCAACAGTTTCACCGGTTGCAGCAATTCGTTGAGGTAAAAACCGGTGGAGAAGACCTGGCCATTTTTCAGATCCAGATGATCGGCGTCCGACAGGACCACCAGCACGTTATCGGCATGGGCCGCGACGCTGATGCCTGCCAGAACGACAGACGTTGCCAAGGTAGTGAGCTTTTTCATGATGACTCCAGAACGCTTCGATAAAAGATGGCTCACTGTATTGATGCGCTTACCGGCGATAAACTGGCTGCCCGGAACATCACCTGGCCTCTGGAGGCAACAATGGCCCGTCGTTTCGATCATCTGGCGGACGTGGAAGCCTTCGTCACAGTCGTGGAAAAAGGCACCCTCAGCGCCGGCGCCGTGGCGCTGGGGACCACGCCTTCGGTCCTGAGCCGCGCCATCTCCCGCCTCGAAGCCCGGCTTGGGGTGCAATTGTTGCGACGTACGACCCGGCGGCTGAACCTGACCGATGCCGGCACGTTGTACCTGGAACAGTCGCGCTCGGCCTTTGCCCTGATTGACGATGCCGAGCGGCGAATCCAGGGCCAGGACGGTGTCCTGACCGGTCGCGTACGCCTGAGCGTGCCGACTACCTACGGTCATTACCGCCTGCCGTCGCTGCTGTCGCGTTTCGCCCAGGCGTGCCCGCAAGTGCGGGTCGAGCTGAGCATCACCAACCGCAATGTCGACCTGGTGGCCGAGGGGTATGACCTGGCGATCCGCCTCGGGCCATTGCCGGACAGCGGGCTGGTCGGCCGCAAGCTCGAAGACGCCCGCCTTTGCCTGGTGGCCGCGCCGCACTACCTGGCACGCGCCGGAATGCCCCGGCACGTCGATGAACTGGCTGCACACGCCTGCCTGCCCTTCGTGATGCCCAGCAGCGGACGCATCGCCCCCTGGCTGTTTCGCGAAAATCATCAAGATCGGGAATGGCTGCCGGTGGGCAATGTGCAGGTGTCCGACGATGTATTGGGCATCGTGTCCCTGGCCCAGGCCGGGATGGGGATCTGCCAGACCTATGAATTCATTGTCCGGGAGCGAATCGAGCGCGGGGAACTGGTGGCTTTGCTGGAAGACTTCGGCGGACGCAGCCGGCCGTTTTCAGTGATCTACCCGCCGCACCGACAACTGCCGGCGGCGGCACGGGCGTTGATTGATTTTTTGATGGGTGAATCTTGAACACACGCAACATGTGGGAGCGGGCTTGCTCGCGAAAGCGGCGTGTCAGGCAATAACTGGCTAACTGACAGACCGCCTTCGCGAGCAAGCCCGCTCCCACAAAAAGCATCCCATATCGGCTTTAGTTAAGCACTGCCGCCTGCTCTTCCATCTTCTTGCGCAGGCTCAGCGGGCGCATGTCGGTCCAGACTTCTTCGATGTAGGCCAGGCACTCCTTCTTGAACCCGCTTTTGCCGACGGTACGCCAGCCTTCGGGCACGGCCTTGTAGTCCGGCCAGATCGAATACTGTTCTTCGTGGTTGACCACGACCTGAAAGACGATGTCCTCGCGGTCGAATACTGAAGTCATGGGTGTCTCTCCATCTTTGCTCGAGGTTCGCTGCGGCGCATGCGCAGCCAGGATATGAAAGGAACGTACGGGCCCGAGTGAAAATTAGGCCGCGACAACCGCCGCCTGCAGGGCTCGCCCGAAAATTTCGGCGACCCGGTCGATTTCCGCCCTTGTGATAATCAGCGGCGGCAGGAACCGCACCACGCCGCCCTGCCGGCCACCCAGCTCAAGGATCAGCCCGCGCTTGAGGCATTCACGTTGCAGCCGTGGCGCCAGCCATGCGTGCACCGGCGGATGGCCCAGGGCGTCGGGTTTACCCGCCGGGTCCACCAGTTCGACGCCGAGCATCAACCCGCGACCGCGGATATCGCCCAGTTGTGGGAAGTCTCGCTGCAGGATGCGCAAGTGCTCGCTCAAGCGTTCGCCCATGGCGGCGGCGTGGGTCGGCAAGTCGTGCTCCTGCAGATAGCGCATTACTGCGGAACCGGCGGCCATGGCCATCTGATTGCCACGGAAGGTCCCGGCGTGAGCACCCGGCAGCCAGGTGTCGAGCCAGTCGCGATAAACCACCACCGCCAGCGGCAGGCTGCCACCGATGGCCTTGGACAGCACGACCACGTCCGGGATGATCCCGGCGTGCTCGAACGCAAACATCTTGCCGGTCCGGCCGAAGCCGCTCTGGATTTCGTCGACGATCAACGCCACACCCGTCTGCTCGGTGATCCGCCGCAAGCCGCGCAGCCAGTCCAGGTCGGCAGGAATGACCCCACCCTCGCCCTGCACCACTTCGACGATGACGGCTGCCGGCAATTGCACGCCGGCCTCGGGGTCATTCAGCAGGTTTTCCAGGTAATGCAGATTGGCCTTCACGCCCGCCACACCGCCCAGCCCGAACGGGCAGCGGTAATCGTAGGGGTATGGCATGAACTGCACGCCGCTGCTGAGCAAGGCGCCCAAGGGTTTCTTCGGCCCCAGGCTGCCCATCAGGCTCAACGCCCCTTGGCTCATGCCGTGATAACCGCCCTGGAACGACAGCACGGTGCTGCGGCCGGTGGCGGTGCGCACCAGCTTGAGGGCCGCTTCCACGGCGTCAGTACCGGTGGGGCCGCAGAACTGGATCTTCGCCTCGGCGGCCAGCTCTGCCGGCAACAGGCCGAACAGGTCCTGGACGAAACGGTCCTTGACCGGCGTGGTCAGGTCCAGGGTATGCAACGGCAGCTCATCGGCCAACACCTGCTGGATCGCTTCGATCACCACTGGGTGGTTATGCCCCAGCGCCAGTGTGCCAGCGCCGGCCAGACAATCGATGAAGGTGCGGCCCTCGACATCCTCGACATACAGCCCCTTGGCACGCTTGAGGGCCAGGGGAATCCGCCGTGGGTAGCTGCGGGCATTGGACTCCTGCCGACTCTGGCGGGCCAGCAGCGGCGACTCATTGAACTGGTAGAGCGTCTCGGCCGGCGCAAGACTGACCCGGGCCGGCTGTGCTTCGATAAGACTGTTGGCGACTGACATCCCTCGACCCCGCAATACACTGAAGTAATGACCCAACGACACACCGCGCAGATGCATCTCCGGTCGGAGCGCACATGCAGGTTTCCTGTTGTGGAAACGCATCAGCCACGCAGGGATTTACTCTCGGGCAGAACTTTCTCCGTCAGCGCGATCAGTGGTTTGTCCTTGAAACCTGTGGGAGCAAAGCTTGCTCGCGATGCAGGCACCTCGGTCTGACTAGCGGCCAAGGTGATGCCATCGCGAGCAAGCTTTGCTCCCACAGAGCCTTCCTACAGGCCAATCAGGCCGGTAACACCTGCACCGGCACCGTCAATTCAACCCGCAGGCCATCCGGACGAGTGTCGAAATGCAGGCCACAGCCGCAACGCTGGACGATGGCCTGGACGATCGCCAGCCCTAACCCGCAGCCGGTGCTCTGGCCGTTGCGCCAGAAGCGCTGGGTCAGGTGCTGGATGTCGTCGGCAGCGATGCCGGGGCCGTGGTCGCGGACCTGGAAGCGCACGCGCTGGCCGATCATCTCCAGGCTCAGCTCCACATCGGTATCGTCCGGGGTATGGCGCAGGGCGTTATCCAGCAGGTTGCGCAAGGCGGCGATGGAGAGCACCGCCGGCATCTGCACCGGTGCATCGGACACCCCTGGGGATACGTGCAGCCTGATCCGCCGGGAATCACTGCTGGCGGCATCCTGGATCGCCAGCCGGGCGACCTGTTCGGCGTTGCATTGCACGCCATCGTCGAACGACAGGCTGCCTTCGACCCGCGCCAGCAGCAGCAACTGTTCGAGCGTACGATGCATGCGGTCGGCGCCCTCCTCGGCCCGGGCCAGGGATTGATCGCGGGCGACACCCTCGGTCATGCGCGCCACTTGCAGGTGCGTCTTGATGGCGGTCAGCGGGCTGCGCAGCTCGTGGGCAGCGTCGCCGGTCAGCCGTCGCTCGCGCTCGATGGTCTTGCCGATGCGCTGGAACAACTGGTTCTGGGTCTCCAGCAACGGTCGCAACTCACTGGGCAGTGGATGGATCTGCAAGGGCTCCAGGGAGTCGGCATTGCGCCGCATCAGCGCATCGCGCATGCGATTGAGCGGTGCCAGGCCCTGGCCGATACCGAGCCACAACAGGCACAAACAACCGAGCAATGCCACGCCCACCGGCACCGAGGCGGCCAGCAGTATCGACATGTTCAGGGCTTCCCGTTCGATCTGGCGGTCGGCGGTGGTGATGCGCAAGTCACCCCGGGCCAGGGTGAAGCTGCGCCAGGGCGCGCCGTCGATCATCTGGTCGTGGAAACCCATCTTCTCGGCTTCCAGGGTTTGTTCCGGAGTGCCATGGCTGCGGGCCAGAATCTCGCCGCGCAAGGAGCTGACCTGACAGGCCATGCCGCCAGGAATGCTCAATGGCTCGGAGCTCAAATGCGTGCCGTCGCCCTTGCTGGGCAACGGTGGCATCTGTTCCAGCAACCCGGCGACCATTCGCGCGGAGGCCACCAGGCGCTGGTCGAGGGAAAACATCATCTGGTTGCGCAGGTCGCTGAGCATCCACGCCGCGGCCAGGGCCCAGATCAGGGCAAAGGCCGCGCCGAGGGTCAGGCTCAGGCGCAGTCGCAGGCTCATCACTTGGAAGACTCTCCACCTTCGGCTGGCCCCAGGCGATAGCCCAGGCCGCGCACAGTCTCGACAATCCCGTTGCCCAACTTGCGCCGCAGGTGATGGATATGGACGTTGAGGGCGTTGCTTTCCAATTCGTCGTTGAAGCCGTAGACGCTGTCCTTGAGCTGTTCGGTGGACAGCACCCGACCGCGACTGTGCAGCAGCGCCTGCAACAGCGATTGCTCGCGCCGGGACAGATCCACCGGCTGGCCGTCCAGGGTGGTTTCCCGACTGCTGGGGTCGTAGGTCAGGCGACCGTGCTCGATCAGGTTGACGCTGCGCCCCGCTACGCGCCGCAGCAACGTGTGCAGGCGCGCCGCGAGTTCGCGCAGGTCGAAGGGTTTGAGCAGATAGTCATCGGCGCCTGCCTGCAAGCCGTCGACCCGGTCGGTTACCGAGTCCCGGGCGGTGAGGATCAGCACCGGCGTCTCCAGCCCCTGCTGACGCAACTGCCTGAGCAGCTTGAGACCGTCCTCGTCGGGCAATCCCAAGTCCAGCACCATGACGTCGAATTCCGCCACGCCGACCATCGCCCGCGCCGCCGATGCGGTGGCGACGTGCTCGACAGTCAGGCCCTGCGCCGTAAGGCCGGCAACGATCCCGCTGGCAATCAACTCATCGTCTTCGCAGACCAGTACGCGCATGGTAAGCCCCGTGGAAAAAGGTACATTAGGCCGCCGGCCGATTAAGCCGACATTATGCGACGAGTACGGCCAACATGGGCGATCATTGCTGCCTGCCGGTCGTCGCCGGGTTAATCGACGGTTAATCGCCAGCCGCCATTGTGTTTTCCACTTGCTTCGTTCTAAGGCTTTATCCATGCGTCGATTGTTTTTGCTGTGGCTGTTCCTGATCTCGGGCCTGGCCCAGGCCGCCAATCCCTTCGAAACCAAACCCGATTTCCTGCCGGTGGAAAAGGCGTTCGTGTTTACCTCCGAACGCCTGGACTCCGGTGAAACCCAGCTGTTCTGGCAGATCGCCGATGGGTACTACCTGTATCAGCAGCGGCTCAAGTTCGATGGCCTGGCCGAGGCGCAGAAACCGAAATTGCCGGAGGGCGAGGCCCACAGCGACGAGTTTTTCGGCGACCAGCAAGTCTATCGCCAAGCGTTGGAACTGAAGATACCCGCCGGTGCCACGGGCAAGATCAAGGTCGGCTTCCAGGGCTGCGCCGACGCGGGCCTGTGCTATCCACCCCAGACCCAAGTGGTCGACCTGGGTGGCAGCGCACCGGTGGCGGCCAGCGGCGAGGCGCCGGACCAGGCCCTGGCCAGCGGCCTGCAACAACGGGCCTTGGGCTGGAGCCTGCTGGTGTTTTTCGGCCTGGGCCTGCTGCTGGCGTTCACTCCCTGTTCGCTGCCGATGCTGCCGATCCTGGCCGGGCTGGTGGTGGGCAGCGGCGCCGGACCGAGACGCGGCCTGGCCTTGGCTGGCAGCTACGTGATCAGCATGGCCCTGGTATACGCCGCCATGGGCGTGCTCGCCGCGCTACTGGGGGCCAACCTCCAGGCGCTGCTGCAACAGCCGTGGCTGCTGGGCAGCTTCGCGGCCGTATTCGTGTTGCTGGCGCTGCCCATGTTCGGCTTCTTCGAATTGCAATTGCCGGCCGCCCTGCGTGACCGCCTGGAAAACGCCGGGCGCCAGCAGCGCGGTGGCAGCCTGGTGGGTGCCGGCATTCTCGGGGCGCTGTCCGGCCTGTTGGTGGGCCCGTGCATGACCGCGCCGCTGGCCGGCGCGCTGCTGTACATCGCCCAGAGCGGCAATGCCCTGCACGGCGGGCTGATCCTGTTCACCATGGGCATCGGCATGGGCTTGCCACTGTTGCTGTTGGTGACCGTGGGCAACCGCTTCCTGCCCAAGCCCGGCGCCTGGATGAACCTGCTCAAGGGCGTATTCGGCTTCCTGTTCCTGGGCACCGCGCTGCTGATGATTCGCCCGATCATCGACGGTTCGTTGTGGGTCGGGCTGTGGGGCGTGCTGTTGTTGATCGCCGCTTACAGCGCCTGGCGCCAGACCGAAGGGTTCGGCCGCATCGCCTATGTCTGCGGCAGTGCCTCGTTGCTGTTCGGCCTGTGGGGCAGCCTGCTGGTGATTGGCGCGGCGGGCGGCGGCGAGGATTTCTTCCAGCCCCTGAAGGTCTACGCCGGCAGCGAGCGCAGTGCGACCGTCAGTGCCCATGACGCGTTCGTCACGGTCAGCGAGCCCGCCGCCCTGCAACGGGAACTGGACGCCGCCAAGGCCCAGGGCCAGTGGGTGCTGCTGGACTACTACGCCGACTGGTGCGTGTCCTGCAAGATCATGGAAAAACAGGTCTTCGGCCGCAGCGAAGTGCTCGACGCCCTGAAAGGCGTGCGCCTGCTGCGCCTGGATGTCACCGCCGACAGCCCCGCCAGCCGCGAACTGCTGAGCCGGTACCAGGTGCCGGGACCGCCGAGCCTGCTGTGGATCGGCGCCGACGGTGAAGAGCGCCGCAGCCAGCGGATCACCGGGGAAGTCGACGCCAAGGCGTTCCTGGAGCGCTGGAACCTCACCCGGGACGCGCGCTGATGCTGACGTTTACCTTGGGCACCTTTGCCATCGCCCTCAACCACCTGTTGCTCATCAGCGCCCTGGCGCTGGCGACCTTCGTCGGCTGGCGGGTGGCCAAGCGCGGTGGCGAAAACCCCGAGTCGGTGCTGTTCGTGCTGTTTCTACTGGGCCTGCTGGCCGCACGGATCGGCTTCGTCGTCGCCTATTGGCAACATTACCGGGACGACCCGTGGCAGATCGTCGACCTGCGCGACGGTGGCTTCCTGGCCTGGCCTGGCATCGTGGCGCTGCTGATTGGCGCCTTGTTGTGGGCACGGCGCCGTCCACCCCTGCGCCGGCCGTTGGGCTTCGGCGTCGGCAGCGGCTTGCTGTTCTGGCTGGTGGCGACCCTGTCGCTGACAATTTATGAACAAGGCACCCGGCTGCCGGACATCACCCTGCGCACCGCCGACGGCGAGACCGTGAAACTCACCGATTACCAGGGCGGCCCCCTGGTGATCAATCTATGGGCCACCTGGTGCCCGCCCTGCCGGCGTGAAATGCCGGTGCTCGAAGAAGCCCAGCAACAGCGTCCGGACCTGACCTTCCTGTTCGTCAATCAGGCCGAAAGCATGCAAAGCGTCAGCACCTACCTTGCCACCCAAGGCCTGAGCCTGACCAATGTATTGTTCGATGGCAGCGGTCGCCTCGGCCAGGCCGTGGGTTCCATGGCTCTACCGACTACCCTGTTCTACAGCGCCGACGGTCGCCTGCTGGGCAGCCACCTGGGGGAATTGTCGGAAGCGAGCCTGGCTCGCGCCCTGGAAAACTTCGAAACGCCGGACTCGTCCACGACGCCCCATTCCGCCACAAGGAAAACGCCATGCCCCGCCTCCGCCACCTGCTGACCCTGGCCGTCGCCGCCGCACTGTCGCAGGCCCCGCTGCTCCAGGCCGAAGAATTGCCTGCAGCGATCAAGAAGATCGAAGCCAAGGGCGCAAAAATCATCGGTACCTTCGACGCGCCGGACGGCTTGCGCGGTTACGCGGCGCAATACCAGAACCGTGGCATGGCGCTGTACCTGACCCCGGATGGGCAGCACGTCCTGCTGGGCAACCTGTACGACGCCGACGGCAAGGACCTGAGCGCCGAGCCGCTGCAAAAACTGGTCTATGCGCCGATGGCCAAGGCCATCTGGGCGAAAATGGAAGCGAGCAACTGGATCGCCGACGGCAACAAGGACGCGCCGCGCACGGTGTACCTGTTCAGCGACCCGAACTGCCCGTACTGCAACATGTTCTGGGAACAGGCTCGGCCTTGGGTCAAGGCCGGCAAGGTGCAGTTGCGCCACATCATGGTGGGCATCATCCGCGAAGACAGCCCGGGTAAATCCGCCGCCTTGCTGGCCGCCAAGGACCCGGAAAAAACCCTGGCCGAGCATGAAAAGGCCGGCAAGGGCAGCCCGCTCAAACCGCTCAAGGCCATACCGCCGGCCATCCAGGCAAAACTGGACGCCAACCAGCAGTTGATGGACGAACTGGAACTGTCCGCCACCCCGGCGATTTTCTATCTGGATGAAAAAGGCGACCTGCAACAGCAGCAAGGCGCGCCGTCACCGGACAAACTGGTGAAGATTCTCGGGCCGAAGTGACTGGCCTCGCTGTAGACCCCTTGTGGGAGCGAGCTTGCTCGCGATGGCGGCAGATCAGTCAGCATTGATGTGACAGACACACCGCTATCGCGAGCAAGCTCGCTCCCACATTGGATCTGCGTCGATCACAAGTCCCCTGTGGGAGCGAGCCTGCTCGCGATAGCGGTGGATCAGCGACGCAAGAGTCCCAGCAACATCCGATTCACGAATTCCGGGTTCTCCAGATTGGAGATATGCCCCGCCTCCGGAATCGACACATGGGAGCAACCGATCAACTCGGCCATCTCCAGCGACTCGGACGGCGGCCGCGGTTTGTCCTGGTCGCCAAACATCACCGTCGTGCGCTTGGCGTCCAGTTCATGCAGGCGCGGCAGGATGCTGTCCCGACCGAAAATGATCCGCCCCAGCGGCACGATGCTGTCGCGCAGGCGATCGGTCGGCAGCGCGGCCAGTGTGGCCCGCAACTGCTGGTAGAGCGCCGAATGCGGGTCGATCCCCGGCCGGAAAAAGATCGGCACGATGATATCCAGCAAGGGTTCGGGAATGCTGCCGCTGGCTTCGATCTTGTCGAACAGCGAGAAGTAATACTGGCGAGTCGGTTCCGGCTCGACGCCGACGTAGGTGTCCATCAACACCAGCGATTGCACGCGTTCAGGCGCCGCCAGCGCCAACCGAGCGCCCCACATCCCGCCCACCGAAAGCCCGACCAGATTGAAGCAGTCGATGTCCAGGTGATCCATCAACGTCAACGCCTGGCGAGCCAGGTCGTCCAGGGAGGTCATGCCCTCAGGCAAACGCCCGGACTGGCCGTGCCCCCACAAGTCCAGGGCGATGACTCGATAATGCTGGGACAACACCTCGATCTGCGGCGTCCACATGGTGTGGTCCCACAGATAGCTGCTGCCCAGCAGCACCACCGGGCCCTGGCCTTGGTCCAGGTAATGGAGCGGCTGTCCGTCAATGATTGAAAAGGGCATGGGTGACCTCCTTGTTTGAGTCTGGAAAAAGCCTTGGGGAGACTGAGCTGTGCAAGCTGAGCAGTCAACCTTTGAGCCAGCAGTGCCTGTGCTGCCCCCATCGCGGGCAAGCCTTGCTCCCACAGGGTTGAAGCTCGAACACAAATACTCTGTTCGCCGCTGATCCCTGTGGGAGCAAGGCTTGCCCGCGATGAGGTACTCATAGACGCCGCAGAACTACATCCCTTCCAACTCCGCCATCAAATCATTCAACCGATCCACCTTCTCCTCAGTGATCTCGCTGGCCGCCAGCCCATCGATGTAGTCGGCCAGTTCCTGCACCGTGCTGCATTCGAACATCGCCCGCAGCGGTACGTTGCGTTGCAGGGCCTTTTGCACCCGCGAGGCGATCTGCGTCGCGAGCAAGGAATGCCCGCCCAATTCGAAGAAGTTGTCCCGCACCCCCACCCGCTCGACTTTCAGCACCTGGGCCCAGATGTCTGCCAGGGCCTGCTCCAGTTCATTGCCGGGGGCTTGGTAGTCCTGGCTTTGCAACTGGCCGATCTCCAGGGCCGGCAAGGCCTTGCGATCGAGCTTGCCGTTGGCGTTGAGGGGCAGGCGCTCGAGCCACAGCCAGTGCAGCGGCACCATGTATTCCGGCAGTTCGGCCCGCAGGCGCTGCTTGATGCGCTCCAGGCGCTCGGCGGGTTTCAGTGCCGAGTCAGTGGCGACGAGGTAGCCCACCAGATGCTTGCCATTGGCGCCCTCCTGCACGCCCACTGCCCCGTCGCGCACTTCTGGCTGTTCATGCAAGCGCGCTTCGATTTCCCCCAGTTCGATGCGGTAGCCGCGGATCTTCACCTGATGGTCGATGCGCCCGACGTACTCCAACACCCCGTCGCTGCGCCGCCGCGCCAGGTCGCCGGTACGGTACAGCCGCTCCCCCGGCGCACCGAACGGATTCGGCACAAAGACCGGGGCGGTGCGCAACGGATCGCTGACATAACCACGCCCGACCCCGGTGCCCGCCACGCACAACTCACCCACCGCGCCCAGCGGCACCAGGTCCAGCGCGCCGTCGAGCAGGTACAGACGATTGTTGTCGGTGGGCGTGCCAATCGGCAGATACGTACCACGGGTCGAGGCCAGGTCGACCCGGAAGAACGCCACGTCGTCGGAGCATTCCGCCGGGCCGTAGGCGTTGACCAGGCCGATGTCCGGGTAACGCAACAACCACTGGTGGGCCAGTTCCGGTGGCATCGCTTCGCCGGTGGGCAGCATCCAGCGCAAACCCTGCAGACCGATGCGTTCCTGGGCAAGCATGCCCTGGATCAGCGACGGCACGCTTTCCAGCACACTAATGCCCTGCTGCTGTACATGCTCCAGCAGCCCTTGCGGGTCGTGGGCAATGGCGTTGGGCACGATGTCGACCCGGGCACCGAACAACGGCGCGGCCAGGAACTGCCAGACCGAAATATCGAAGCTCTGCGAAGCGGTCTGGGCGATCACATCCGCCTCGCTCAGCGCCAGGTACGGCACTTTGCTCAGTTGGTTATTGAGCATGCCTCGCTGCTCCACCATCACGCCTTTGGGCAGGCCGGTGGAGCCGGAGGTGTAGATCACGTAGGCGAGGTTATCCGGCCCGCTGTAGACACCTGGGTCTTGCGGTGAAAAGTCGCTGGCCTGGACGGTTTCCCACACCAGCAGTTTCGGTCGCCCGGAACAGGCGAACTCGTCCAGCAACGCCTGCGCCTGAGCCTCGCAGGCCTGGGTGCAAACCAGCAACGGCGTGCGACTCAATTCGATGATGCGGCTCAGGCGCTGGCTCGGCAGGCCGGGGTCCAGCGGCAGGTAGCCGGCGCCGGCCTTGAAGCTGCCGATGATCATGCCCAGCAACTCGGCATCCCGTTCGGCCAGCAGCGCCACGGGCTGATCCAGGCCGACACCGGCAGCGATCAGGGCGTGGCCGAGGCGGTTGCTGCGCGCATTCAACTCGGCGTAGTTGTAGCTGGCGTCCAGGCAACTGACCGCAGGGCGGTGCGGATGGGTCGCGACCCGCGCCTCGAACAGCTCGACGTAGCTCTGTTCCAGCGGATAGGCATGCTCGCTCTGGTTGCAGCCTTCGATGAGGAAATCCTGTTCTTGAGCACCGATCAGCGGCAACTCGCTCATGTCGCCGTGCAAGCCCTCCATCAGCGCCAGCAGCAACCGCTTGAACTCACCCAGCAGCCCCTGGACGGTGCTTTCATCGAAGTAGCGCTGGTCGTACGAAAGGTGCAGCCCCAGGTCATCCCCCGGGTAGCAGACCGCCGTCAGCGGGAAGTTGGTGTGGGTCCGGCCCGAATCCGAAGTGGCGTTGAGGCTTTGGGCGCGGTCCAGCACCGAGACCTCCACCGGCGCGTTCTCGAACACGAACAAACTGTCGAACAGCGGCTGGCCCTTGGGCAGTTCGCTGACCTCCTGGATGCTCACCAGCGGCAGGTATTCGTACTCGCGCAGTTGCATGTTGCGGTCCAGCAAATCGCTGAGCCACTGGCGCACGCTGCAACGCTGATGGTCCTCAGGCATCTGCACGCGCAAGGCGATGCTGTTGATGAACAGCCCCACGGTGCGTTGCATCTGCGGCAGCTCCACCGGGCGCCCGGCCACGGTGACGCCGAACAGCACGTCGCGGTCGCCGCTGACCCGCCGCAGCACCAGGGCCCACGCCGCCTGGGCGAACGTGTTGACCGTCAGTTGATGAGCCTGTGCCAGCTCCCGCAGCCGCGCACCGTCCCGGGCATCGAGACGGGTGTAGCAGTCGCCGACGATCATGCCGCCACTGTCACCGGCGTGCTCGCGCAGGAACGGTCGGTCGCCAGGGATCGGGGTGGTCCGCTCGAAGCCTTGCAGGTTGCGCTGCCACCACTGGCGGGCTTCGGCCAGGCTCTGGTGCTGCAGCCAGCCGATGTAGTCGCGATAACGCGGTGGCACGGCCAACTGCGGTTCGCGGTTTTCACCCAGGGCGGTGTAAATCTCGAAGAAGTCGTCCATCAGCAGCGAACGGCACCAGGCATCAATGAGGATGTGGTGGTTGCTCATCATGAACCAGTAGCGCGCCGCGCCGACCCGAATCAGCCGCAGGTGGAACGGCGCCTGGTTCAACAGATCGAAACCGGCCTCGCGCTCGTCCTTGAGCAGGGCCTGGAGCTTGGCTTCCTGGGCGTCTTCGGGCACCTCGGACCAGTCGAGATAATCCACCGGCGTGCTGCCGGGCTTGTGGATGATTTGCAGCATGTCTTCGCCAACGTTCCAGCAGAACGATGCGCGTAAGGCTTCGTGGCGGGCGATAACCGCTTGCCAGGCCTGGGCAAAACGCTGCGGGTCCAGTTCGCTGTTGATGCGATAGCGATCCTGCATGTAGTACAGGCCCGTGCCCGGTTCCAGCAAGGTGTGCAACAGCATGCCTTCCTGCATCGGCGTCAGCGGGTAGACGTCTTCGATCTGCCCGGCCGGCACCGGCAGGCTATCGAGCTGGCCCTGGGTCAGCTTCGCCAGGGGGAAGTCCGATGGCGTCAGGCCGCCCGCCTCGTCCGTCAGGCAGTGCTCGATCAGGCGTTGCAACTCATCGAGGTAGGCCTCGGCCAGGGTGGCGATAGCCTGACGATCATGACGTTCACGGCTGAACGTCCAGCGCAGCACCAACTCGCCACCGCTGACCTGGCTGTCGACACTCAGCTCATTGGGCAGCGGCGCCTCGGGGTCGTGGATCGCCCCCAACGGCGCATCCAGCGGCTGGAACAGCGCATCCTGACCGAGGGTCTGGTCGAGTTGGCCCAGGTAGTTGAAGGTGATCGCCGCGTGCGGCAGGTTGGCCATTGCCTGGCGAGTCGTCGCGTCGGCCAGGTAGCGCAATACGCCATGGCCGAGGCCTTTGTGGGGCACCGCGCGCAGTTGTTCCTTGATCGCCTTGATCGACGCACCAAAGCCTTCGGCCGCTGGGCTCAGGCGCACGGGATAGACGCTGGTGAACCAGCCGACGGTGCGGGTCAGATCGATGTCGTCGAACAGCGCTTCGCGGCCGTGGCCTTCAAGCTGGACCAAAGCCGAGGCATGGCCGCTCCAACGGCACAGTACCCGGGCTAGCGCCGTGAGCAGCAGGTCGTTGACCTGGGTGCGGTAGGCGCTCGGCGCCTGTTGCAACAGTTGCCGGGTGCGCTCGGCGTCCAGGCGCACGCTGACAGTTTCAGCATGACGTTCCTGCAGCCCGCCCTCGGGATTCGCGCACGGCAGCCGCACCTGCGCGCCACTCAACTGCGCTTGCCACCACACCAGTTCTTCGCGCAGGGATTCGCTGCCGGCGTAAGACTGCAAGCGCGCGGCCCAGTCCCGCAATGGGCTGGTCTTGGCCGGCAGTTGTATTTCCTGCCCGGTGGTGAGCTGGCGGTAGACGGTTTGCAGATCGTCCATCAGCACCCGCCACGACACACCGTCGACCACCAGGTGATGGATGACGATCAGCAACCGTTGCTGGCCATCGGGTAACTGCGCCAGCACTGCGCGCAGCAATGGCCCGGTTGATAGATTGAAACGGCTCTGCGTTTCGGCAAACAACGCTTCGCAATCCTGCCCGGTGTCCACGGACACGTGCCGCAACAGCGCCGCGTCAGACAACGGCAGGTGCTCGGCCCGCCAGTGCCCGGCGGTTTCGTCGAAGCCCAGGCGCAAGGCATCGTGGTGCTGGAAGACGCTGCGCAGTGCCTGTTCCAGCAGTTGCGGCGCCAGGGCCGTGGTCGGCGTCAGCACCAGCGCCTGGTTCCAGTGGTGCTGGTTGGGGATCTGGCGCTCGAAGAACCAGTGCTGGATCGGCGTCAGCCCGGACTCACCCTGCAACAGGCCCTGCTCGGCAAGCACCTGCTGGCTGCGCGTGGCAACCGCGGCCAAGGTCTGCACGGTCTGGTGCTGGAACAAGTCCCGGGGGGTGAAATGAATGCCCCGCTGCCGGGCGCGGCTGACCACCTGGATAGACAGGATCGAATCGCCGCCCAGCTCGAAGAAGTTATCGTTAAGACCCACTTGCCCGACGTTCAGCACCTCGCACCAGATCGCCGCCAGGGTCTGCTCCAGGGCATTGCTCGGCGCCACGTAGTGTTGGCGATTGAGTTCAGGGTCGGGCAGCGGCAAGGCGCGGCGGTCGAGCTTGCCGTTGGCGGTCAGCGGCATGCTCGCCAGCAGGATCAGGTGCGTGGGCACCATGTAGTCCGGCAACTGTGCCTTGAGGTGGTTTTTCAAGGCTTCGCGCAGGGCCGTTTGTTGTTCGGTGTCCTGTTCGGCGACAGCGGTCACCAGGTAGCCGGCCAGTTGCTTGCCCCCCGGCGTGTCGAGGGCCAGTACCACGGCCTCGCGCACCGCGTCATGTTCCAGCAGGCGGGTTTCGATTTCTCCCAGTTCGATGCGGAAGCCGCGGATTTTCACCTGATGGTCGATCCGCCCCAGGTATTCCACCAGACCGTCGGCACGCTGGCGCACCAGGTCGCCGGTGCGATAGAGGCGTCCGCCCTCGCTGGCGAACGGGTCGGCGACGAAACGCTCGGCGGTCATGCCCGGACGCTGGTGATACCCCTGGGCCAGACCGGCGCCGCCCACATACAACTCACCTGTGGCACCTTGGGGCACCAACGCCAGGTCGGCGTCGAGGATGTACGCCACGCGGGCGCCAATCACGCTGCCTATCGGCACACTGGCCGCGCCCTCTTCCAGTCGCTCCGGAGCCAGGCTCGCCAACGGCATGACCACGGTTTCGGTCGGACCATAGGCGTTGAAGAACAGGCTCGGGCTGAACGCCGCGCGAATGCGCTGCAAATGTTCGCCCGTCAGGGCCTCGCCGCCAGTGATGCACATGCGTACCGGCAGGGTCTGGCCCTGGGTCGCCAACCACTGCGCCAACTGGCTGCCGTAGCTGGGGGTGAAGCCAAGGATGTTGATGCGATGCTGGCGAATCAGCCCGCAGATTTCCTCGGCGTCCCATTGGCCCTGGGCCCGCAGCACCACGTGGGCGCCACTGAGCAACGGCACCAGCAGACGTTCGGTGGCCGCATCGAAGTTGATGGAATAGAAATGCAGCTCGCAATCGTCCGGGCGCATGCCGAAACGCTGGATCACCGCCTGGCAATGCATGGCGATTTCACCGTGGGACACCACCACACCCTTGGGCTTGCCGGTGGAGCCGGAGGTGTAGATCAGGTACGCCTGGTGTTGCGGCAGGTTGATCAGCGGCAGCGGCTGATCCGGGTATTGGGCCAGGGCCGCCGAATCATCTTCCAGGCACCAGCAGCCCACGCCCTCGGGTAACGCACCGAGGGCCTGGAACATCGCCCGGTCACTGAGCAGCAGGCTGATGCCACTGTCTTCGATCATGTAGTTCAAGCGGTCCAGCGGGTATTCCGGGTCCAGCGGCACGTAGGCGCCGCCGGCCTTGAGGATCGCCAGCAGGCCGATGACCATTTCCAGCGAGCGCTCCAGGGCCAGGCCCACCCGCACCTGCGGCCCGACGCCTCGCTCGCGCAGCATCCAGGCCAGGCGATTGGCGCGGCTGTCCAGTTGCGCATACGTCAGGGTCTGCCCGGCGAACGTCAGCGCCGGTGCGGCGGGACGCGTCTGGGCCTGTTCGTCGAACAGTGCGTGGAGGCATTGGTCCAGGCGATGCTCACCGGGCTCGACGCCCAGGCTGTCGAGCAACTGTTGCTGCTCGCGGGTGTCCAGCAACGGCAGTTCACTCAGGCGTCGGGCCGGATCGACCAGCAACGCTTCCAACAGATTGCGCCAGTGCCCAGCCATGCGCGCGATGCGCGGTTCGTCGAATAGGTCGGTGCTGTAGGTCAGGCAGCAACCCAGGCGCTGGTCCAGGTCGGTGACTTCCAGGTTAAGGTCGAACTTGGTGGCCCGGGCGTCGTTGACCAGGTATTCCACCGTCATGCCGGCCAGCGTGCGGCTCTGCTGGAACTCCCAGCGCTGCACGTTGCACATCACCTGGAACAGCGGGTTGTAGGCCGCACTGCGCGGTGGTTGCAGGACTTCCACCAGATGATCGAACGGCAAATCCTGATGGGACTGGCCTTCGATGACGGTGTGGCGCACCTGTTCGAACAGTTCGCCCACCGACATCTGCCCGTCGAGCTGGCAACGCAACACCTGGGTGTTGAGGAACGCGCCGATCAGCCCTTCGCTTTCCGGACGGATGCGGTTCGCCACCGGCGCGCCGATGCGCAAGTCAGTCTGGCCGCTGTAGCGATAGAGCAGCACGGCCAGGGCGGCGGTCATGGTCATGAACAGGGTCAGGCCCTGTTGCGCGTTGAAGGCACGGACCCGCGCCGCCAAATCATCGCTGAGGTCGAAACGGAACAATTCACCGCGATGACTTTGCACCGATGGACGCGGACGGTCACCGGGCAGTTCCAGCAACGGATGTTCGCGGCCCAGTTGCGCGGTCCAATAGTCGAGTTGCCGCTGACGCTCGCCGGACTCCAGCCATTGGCGCTGCCAGACGCTGTAGTCCAGGTACTGCACCGGCAACGGTTCCAGCGGGGACTCACGATCGTCGATAAAGGCTTCGTACAGCGCGCTCAGTTCACGGGCGAAAATGTCCATCGCCCAGCCTTCAGTGACGATGTGGTGCAACGTCAGGACAAAGTAATGCTCATGCTCGGCGGTCTTGACCAGACAGGCCCGCAGCAGCGGCCCGGTTTCCAGGTCGAAGGGCCGGTGGGCCTCACTGTCGGCCAGTTGTTGCACCCGCTGCTGGCGAATGTCGGCGGCCAGCCTCGAGAAGTCCTTCCAGTCCATGCACAGGCCCGTCTCGCCGTGCACCTGCTGGCGGGCCACGCCGTCGACGCTCGGGAACGTGGTGCGCAGGGTTTCGTGGCGCAGGATCAACGCCTGCAAGGCCGCCTCGAAGCGCCCGACATCCAGCACCCCGCGCAAGCGCGCCATGCCACCGACGTTGTAGGCCGGGCTGTCCGGCTCCATCTGCCAGAGGAACCACATGCGCTGCTGGGAATAGGACAGCGGCACCGGTTGGCTGCGGTCGACCTTCTCGATGGGCGGCTGGCGGTTGGTCTGGCCGCTGACCTGGATCAAGCGCACTTGTTCAGCGAAGGCTCCCAGCTCACTGGCTTCGAACAAAGTGCGCAGCGGTAGTTCGACGTCACAGGTTTGGCGGGTGCGGGAAATGATCTGGGTCGCCAGCAGCGAATGGCCGCCGAGGGCAAAGAAATCGTCCCGCAGGCCGATGCACACAAGGCCCAGCACGTCGCGCCAGATGCCGGCGATTTGCTGCTCCAGGGCACTGGCCGGCTCGACGTGCTCGCGCACCTGCCACTGCGGTTCGGGCAAGGCGCGGCGGTCGAGCTTGCCGCTCGGGCCCAGGGGCATGGTGTCCAGGCGCAGCAGTTGGGTGGGCACCATGTAGTCGGGCAGCTCGGCGGCCAGGGCGGTTTTGAGTCGAATGTTCAACGCGTCCTGGTCCTGAGCGACAGTCGAGGCGGTGTAATAGCCGATCAACTGCGGGCCGGCCGAGGTGTCGCGCACCAGCACTGCCACTTGGGCGACGCCGTCCTGGGCCAATAGGCGCGCTTCGACTTCCTGCGGCTCGACCCGGAAACCGCGCAGCTTGACCTGCTGGTCGAGGCGGCCGAGGTACTCGATCACGCCGTCGGCGTTCCAACGCGCGCGGTCGCCGGTGCGGTACAACCGCGCACCGGCCGGCCCCAATGGGTCGGCGACGAAACGCTCGGCGCTCAGGCCCGGACGGCCGAGGTAACCCCGGGCCAGGCCCAGGCCGCCGATGCACAGCTCGCCCGGCACACCGGCCGGCACGGGATTGAGCTCGCTGTCGAGTATCCGGCACAGGACGTTGCCCAGGGGACGGCCGATCGGCGAGCGCTCGCCATCGGCCTCGGTGCAATGCCAATGGGTGACGTTGATCGCGGTTTCGGTCGGGCCGTAGCGGTTGTGCAATTGCACCGCCGGCAGTTGCGCCAACACCCGGTTGCGCAGTTCGGCGGGCAAGGCTTCACCGCCGGAGAACAACCGACGCAGGCTGTTGCAGCGCGCGCTCAGTGGCTCATCGACAAACAGGCTGAGCAACGGCGGCACGAAGTGCAGCGTGGTCACGCCAAACTGCTGCACCAACTGGGCGATGCGGTGTGGGTCACGGTGCTCTCCGGGGCCAGCCAGTACCAGTTGGCTGCCGGTGATCAGTGGCCAGAAGCACTCCCAGACCGACACGTCAAAACTGATCGGCGCTTTTTGCATCAGCACATCGCTGGCATCCAGCCCGTAGGTCGCTTGCATCCATTGCAGGCGCTCGGCCAGGGCCGCGTGGGTGTTGCCGACGCCTTTGGGCTGACCGGTGGAGCCGGAGGTGTAGATCACGTAGGCCAGGTGGTCGCCGTGCAAGTGCAGGCCCGGCGGATTGCTTGGCCATTGCTCCAGGTGCAGGGCGTCCATGGCGATGACACTGACGCCGTCGCACGCCGGCAAACGCTCCAGCAGCGCGGTTTGGGTCAGCAGCAAGTCGACGCCACTGTCGTGGAGCATGTAGGCCAGGCGTTCGGCCGGGTAGTCCGCATCCAGCGGCACATAGGCACCGCCGGCCTTGATGATGGCCAGCACACCGATGAGCAACTGCGGCGAACGATCGGCGGCAATCGCCACGCACACGTCCGGGCCAACGCCCTTGTCCCGCAGGTAATGGGCCAGGCGATTGGCCTGGGTGTGCAGCTCCGCATAGTCGAGTTGACCACCGTCCCAGCGCAACGCAGTGCGTTGCGGCGTGCAGCGGGCCTGTTCGTTCAACAGCTCCGGCAGCCATTGGCTGGCCGGCGCGCACGGGGCCGCGCTCCATCGCTGCTGTTGGCGGTGTTCATCGGCGGCCAATAACGGCACATCGCCGATGGCTTGTTGCGGATCGGTACAGACCGCCCGCAACAGGTTGCAGTAATGCGCTGCCAGCCGCTCAATGGTCGCCGCCTCGAACAGTTCGTCGGCGTAGTCGAACGACAGCGTCAAACGGCCGTTGCGATCTTCTTCGCTGTGCAGTTGCAGGTCGAACTTGGCTTCACGGCTGTGCCACGGCAACTCCTCGGCCAGCAACCCCGGCAGGCGCCGCAAGGCACTCAAGTCACGCTGCTGGTGGTTGAACATCACTTGGAACAGGCCTTGCTCGCGCGCCTCGGGAAACGCTTCGAGCAATTGTTCGAACGGCAGGTCCTGGTGAGCCTGGGCACCGAGCGTGGCTTCCCGGGCCTGGGCCAGCAGCGCAGCGAATGGCTGACGTGAATCGACCTGCCCGCGCAGCACCTGGGTGTTGATGAAGAAGCCGATCAAGCCCTGGGTTTCCAGGCGCGGACGGTTGGCGTTGGGCACGCCAATGCGGATGTCGGATTGGCCGGTGTAACGCTGCAACAGCGCCTGGAAGGCTGCCAGCAACAGCATGAACGGTGTCGCGTCATGGGCCTGGGCCACGTGGCGCAGGGCCTCGCCGAGACCCTTGTCCAGGCGCAGGCTATGCCGCGCGGCACTGCGCTGGCGTTGAGCGCTGCGTGGGTGATCCGTGCCCAGCACCAGGGCCGATTGTTCCGCGCCCAGTTGCTGCTTCCAATAGCTCAGTTGGTGCTCGGCTTCGCCTTGGGCGAGCCACTGGCGCTGCCAACTGCCGTAATCGGCGTATTGCAAGGGCAACGGCGCCAGACCGGCGACCTGGCCTTGGGATGCAGCGGCGTACAGCCGGGAAAACTCTTCGACCAACACGTTCATCGACCAGCCGTCGGCGATGATGTGGTGCAGGGTCACCAGCAGCTGATGGTCATCCTCGTCGAGACGCAACAGGCTAACCCGCAGCAGCGGCCCCTTCTCCAGATCGAACGGCGTGACCGCTTCGTCTTCTCGAACCTGCCGCGCCCGGGCTTCGCGCAAGTCGGCAGGCAGGTCGCCGAGATCGATGACATGCAGCTTGAATTCACCGGCCGGATCGACCTGTTGCAGGGCCACGCCATCCCGCTCCAGGAACCGCGTGCGCAGGGACTCATGACGCTCGATCAATTGCTGGAAACTGGCGCGCAACGCGTCTTCGTCCAGCTCGCCGCGCAGGTGCAAGGCGCCGGGAATATTGTAGGCATGGCTCGCCGGATCGAGCTGCCAGGTGATCCACAAACGGTTCTGGGCCAGGGATTGCGGCAACGCATCGTCGCGCGACAATGCGCTGATCGCGCCTTGAGGCTGGCCGCCGTCCTGTTGCTGGTTCGCCACCGCTGTGGCGAACGCAACCAGGGTCGGGGCTTCGAACAGCAGGCGCAGGTTCAACTCCAGCCCCAGGGTTTCCCGTAGCTTTGCGATCACCTGAGTGGCGGCGATGGAGTTACCGCCCAGCAGGAAGAAATGATCGTCAGCCTGGACGTGTTCGACCTGCAACTGCTCCTGCCAGATTTGGCCGATGAGCGTTTGCAGCTCGGAGGACGGCGCCGACTCATCAGCGCCTTCTACCTCGGCTGACGGGAACTGTGCATAACTGTCCAAGCTGCCGTCGGCCAATCGACTGCGGCAGGCCGAGCGCTGCAACTTGCCGCTGGAGGTCTTGGGCAACGCGCCGGGATTGAGCAGCACCACCACGCTCGGGGCTTGCTGGCAGGCCTCGGCCACGGCCTGGCGAATGGCTTTGATCAAGGCTTCGGGCGGGAGGATTTTCTGCACGCTGCGGCTGATTTCCGCAGCGATGCCGATGCCTTCCTCGCCGTTATCGTTGACCGCGAACGCGGCCACGCGGCCCTTGCGCACCACCTCCACTTCACGCTCGATGGTTTGCTCGATGTCCTGGGGATAGAGGTTATGCCCGCGCACGATCAGCAGGTCTTTCAGGCGACCGGTGATGAACAGCTCACCACCGCGCAGGAAACCCAGGTCACCGGTACGCAGCCAGGTCCGGCCATCGTGCTGGACAAAGGTCTGGGCGCTGGCTTCAGGGTTGCGCCAGTAACCCAGGGCGATGCTCGGGCCGGCGGCCCAGACTTCACCGACCTGATTGTCGGCCAACGGCTGCACCGTAGCGGGCTCGACCACCAGCAGCGCGTGCCCAGGCTGACTGACACCACAACTCATCACCGCACTGCCCTGCCCCGGCTCGGCACGGTTTTGCGCCAGTGCCACATCATCCACCCGCAGCGAAGGAATGCCGTGGCGGCGTGGCGTGCCGGCGACGAACAGCGTCGCTTCGGCCAGGCCGTAAGAGGCCATGAAATTGTCCGGCGTGAAGCCGCACGCGGCGAACTTCTCGGCAAACCGCTCCAGCGTGTCGAGGCGGATCGGCTCGGAACCGGAATAGGCCACGCGCCAGCCGCTCAGGTCGAGACGCTGCCGGGCCGAGTCACTGACCCGTTCGCTGCACAGCCGATAGGCGAAGTCCGGGCCACCGCTGATGGTGCCGCCGTATTCGCTGATTGCTTCGAGCCAACGCAGGGGCCGGGCCAGGAAGTAGGCCGGCGACATCAATACGCAGGGGACGCCGCTGAACACCGGCTGCAACAAGCCGCCAATCAGACCCATGTCGTGGTACAGCGGCAGCCAGCTGACGATGACGTCATCGGGGTTCAGGTCGATGCCGAAGCCATGACGGATCAGCAATTCGTTGGCCACCAGGTTGCCGTGGCTGACCTGCACGCCCTTGGGCAGCGCGGTGGAGCCGGAGGTGTATTGCAGGAAGGCAATGTCATCGTCCTGCAGCGTCGGCATCCGCCATTGCCCGGCGCGGGCCGGGTCGAGGGTATCGACGCACAACACCGGCGGTGCCGATTCGATGGCCTGCAACGGCTCGCACAGATCGCTACTGGTGAGCAACAGGCGCGGTTCGGCGTCGGCAATGATCGACAGCAAGCGCTCTTGATGATGGCGGCGGGCAGACTCCGGCGGATAAGCCGGCACGGCAATCACCCCGGCGTAGAGGCAGCCAAAGAACGCCGCGACGTAATCCGGGCCGCTGGGGAACAGCAGCACGGCGCGATCACCCAGCGCCGCTTCGGCCTGCAAGGCGGCGGCGATGGTCCGGGCGCGCAGGTCCAGGTCGCGATAACTCAACACCACACCCTGCTCCGGGGTGTCGGCAAGGAAGCGCAGGGCCACCCGGTCCGGCGTCAACGCGGCGCGGCGCTGGAGGGCATGAGCCAGGGTGCTGGGGAGTTCGAACGCGTCGGTCATGGGGTTTCCTGCCTGGATTCGGCTTGCAAGTTGTCACCCATGGGAACGGATAGCAGCGGCAAATAATTAGTCGGAGCGCCTGCTCACCGAAGCATCCGGCAGCCAGGCGCCGCGGCAATGGGTCGCGGGACCGAGACTGGACTTTATTGAAGCAATAATTCTTCTTCTCAATTGACAATCATTATCATTAAGCCTAATTTGGCGCTCGATGTGTAGGACGGGGCCGGCATCCGGACGTCCTGCTAACTTTTTGCAGCAAGGTGAATTCCATGACGGAACAAGTATCCACAAGCAGGTGCGACTCACCGTTACTCCAGGCATTCGTGGACAACCGATTGATCCTGGTCAAGATCGCGGCGCGCATTACCGGCTGCCGCTCCCGCGCGGAAGATGTGGTGCAGGACGCGTTTTTCCGGCTGCAATCGGCACCGCAGATCACCTCCTCGTTCAAGGCCCAGCTCAGCTACCTGTTCCAGATCGTGCGCAACCTGGCGATCGACCACTACCGCAAGCAGGCGCTGGAACAGAAATACTCGGGGCCGGAAGAGGAAGGGTTGAACGTGGTGATCCAGGGTGCTTCGCCAGAAACCTCCCATATCAACTTCTCCACGCTGGAGCACATCGCCGACGCGCTGACCGAACTGCCCAGCCGCACCCGCTATGCCTTCGAGATGTATCGCCTGCACGGCGTGCCACAGAAGGACATCGCCAAGGAACTGGGCGTCTCGCCGACCCTGGTGAACTTCATGATCCGCGATGCCCTGGTGCATTGCCGCAAGGTGTCGGGGGTTCGAGGAGATACCTTCGCCCGGCGGTGATATGTCAGTTCCGACCCCATCGCGGGCAAGCCTTGCTCCCACAGGTTTTTCTGGCAGGCAGATAGTGTATGAAGCCCCGGGGCCTGTGGGAGCAAGGCTTGCCCGCGATGGCGGCCTGTTAACCACCACCTGCCCCATGCCAAACCTCACATCAACCCACACCGATCAAAAAACCGCTCACGCCCCAGGATCATCAGCGCCGCGCGCTTGTGGGGGAAATCGAATTCCTTTTCACAATGGAAGCACTGGTTGTGCAGGTGCCCGATCATCCGGGCATTGTCGGCCCGGGGCTCGGCGACCACGCGCTGGGTGCGTGGGTCGTCCAGGAACAGGTAATGCACCAGCGCCGACAGCCAACTGGCCACCTTGTGCGGTCCCCGGTGTTGCTCTTCACCCACCAGCATGTGGATGCCGCGATCGTAGTTGCCGGCATCATAGAACGGCGCGATCCGATCTTCCTTGGCCCAATAGGCTTCGAAATAAGCGAACGGCTGGTCATCGAAACAGCCGATCAGGGTCAAGACCCGGGGGTCGGCCTGCAGCTTGCCCAGGTACTCGCGATGCTGTTCCAGGCTGCCCTCCTCCTGCCAGAAACTCGCCACCCGCGGGCTGTTCTGCCAGCGGTTGAAACGCGTAAGGTCCTGCTCGATTTCCAAGGTGCGCAAGGACACCCAGGCCCCCAGCCGCGCATCGAAACGCCGGTACACCTCGCCACGGGGCTTGATGGGCCGACGTGGATGACGCTGGCCATTGGTGATGATCATGTGTTGCGGGTAACTGCCGTTGAACGACACTCCCAGCCAGGGCTGCGGCAATTGCCAGAACATCGTGCGCTCGCAAACGTATTCACCGGCACGTTCAGTGGCCGTCAACAAACCGCTGAGCAAGGCTTCGCCGGGGTGCTCGTCGAGGTGCCAGGTCAGGCGCTGGCAGTCGGGATCGCGAGCAAACAGCCAATAGCAGGCCGCCCACAGCGCCGGGCCCACCGGACGGTCGTTGATTTCCTGCAAGTGCACGTGCAACTCGGGACCGCGCGCAAGGCGCAGCCGGATCAGCGGCGCGCCTTCGAGCATCAGGCTCAGGTGGCGTTCGGTTTCATCGGCGCCGAGGCGACGGCCGCCGGGCAAGGGCAGCGTCGTCGGGTGATTGAAGTTGGACATGGGAGGGGCTCGCGTATTCGTCGGTAGTCAACGTGGGACGTGAGCCGGGGAGGGAAATTTAGTGTCGCCTTCAATGGGAATGCGTGGGCACCAGTTGGATCTGGTAGGGCTGGAAAATCTTCAACAACTGACCGTTATCCCGCAGCGTTTGCAGCAACTGGGCAAACGCTTCACTGGAAATGGGCGCCTGTGGCCGGATCAGCGCGTAATGGTGGTAAACCTGATCGATACGCTCGGACACCAGCAATTGCGGGCCGACGTCCGGATTGCGCAACACGTAATCGTTGAGGTACGAACGGGTCACCAGGGCGATATCCGCCCGTCCTCGCAACACCATCAACAGGTTGCTGTCGTGGGAATACGTCAGCGTGGCGTTGTATTGGCCGGCGAGGAACTTGGGGTCGGCGTTGAATTCGGCAAAGGCGTAGTGATAACCGCTGAACAGGGCCAGGCGCTTGCCCCCGAGGTCAGTGAAATAACTTTGCTGTCGATCCGGCTGGCGCTGGGCGACGAAGACTTCCGCATCCTCCAGGCCCATGTCCACCGAGGTGTGCGGCACATCTTGCCAGCCCCACTCGGGGTTCTCGAAAATCGCCATGTCGACCCGACCCTGCTTGAAATCATTGAAGCGGCGCGGGATCGACGTCGGCACCAATACGAACTGGTAGTCGGTTTGCGACTGGTTCAAGGCCTCCACCATTTGCGGCAGCAGGCCGGTGTCGGCGCCGTTTTCGGGACGAACGGTATAAGGCGGAAAATGCGCAGCACCGATCCGCACCAGTTGCGCCGCCTCGGTCGGCAACGCCAGGAAAACGGCCAGAGCAGCCAGCAGCAGACGCGAGGTCATCCTCATCGGCGAAAACGTCAAGATAACCCACTCCCCAAAAGTCCCATCAATAACAATCAAGCTAGGCGGTTTCAGCCACTTAGCCAGCCACACGGTCATTTAAGGCATTGCTCGATTATTGTTTTTCTTCAAGCACCAGGATCAGGGCTTGCTCGGCCAGCTCATCAAGGCTCAGGCTGCCTTCGGCGCGAAACCAGGTGGTGGTCCAGGACAACGCTCCCGTGAGGAACCGCCGGGTAATGAACACATCACCGCGAATATACCCGGCCTCCTTGGCCTGGCCCAGGACCTCGAGCCACAAGTCTTCATAAATATCACGCAGGGCCAGCACGTGCCGCTGCCCTTCCTGCGATAGCGAACGCCATTCATAGACCAGCACCGCCATGGCCTCGCCGGTGCCGCCCATGATCGACTGCAATTCGCAGCGGATCAGCGCCAATACCCGCTCACGCACGCTGTCGGCCTCGGCCAGGGCGGCGCGCATCAATGCGGTGTTGTAGCGGATGGTTTCTTCCATCACCGCCCGCAGGATTTCGTCCTTGCTCTTGAAATGGTGAAAGATGCTGCCTGACTGGATGCCCACGGCACTGGCCAGGTCGCGCACCGTGGTGCGCTCGAAGCCTTTGTTGCGAAACAGGTGGGCGGCGGTCTGGAGCAGTTTGCCGCGAGCACTGTCCGGGTCGGTCAGTTGCCCGTTGTCGACCAGCTCCCGCATCACGCCCAGGGCTTTTTGCTCGTCCACCCATTCTCTCCTACAGTCGATCAACCCACGCGCGAGCATTGCACACCAAATCATCAGTGGCGCGGGCAATTTAAGCTGACCGAGGCAACCAAGCAAGCGCTCGGCCAGAAGAACCAGCGGCCGTTTACAAACCAAGCGCTTGCTTGGTAGTCTCGAGCCACCTTTGCCGGAGGGAGCGCCATGCCCAAAACGATCCGAATCGGTTGCGCCAGCGCCTTTTGGGGCGACACCTGTACTGCGGCGGCGCAACTGGTCGAGGGCGGGGCGCTGGATTACCTGGTATTCGACTACCTGGCCGAGGTGACGATGTCGATCATGGCGGGAGCGCGGCTGAAGGATTCTTCAAGCGGCTATGCCACGGACTTCATCGAGGTCCTCACACCGCTGCTACGGCGCTTGCATGACGATGGGGTGCGCGTGATCAGCAACGCCGGCGGGGTCAATCCCCAGGCTTGTGTGAAGGCCCTGCAAGCGGCCTGCGACCAGGCGGGTGTGCCGTTGAAGATCGCCGTGCTGCTGGGCGATGACCTGCAACCGCAATTCGAATGGCTCGCCGCCCAGGGCGTCCGTGAAATGTTCAGTGGCGAGCCCCTGCCGCCCGCGTGCGTGTCCATCAACGCCTACCTCGGCGCGCCCGGCATCGTCGAGGCGTTGCGCCTGGGGGCCGATGTCGTGATCACCGGCCGCGTGGTGGACAGCGCCGTGGTCAGCGCCGCCCTGGTGCATGAATTCGGCTGGGCCTGGGACGATTACGACCGATTGGCCCAGGCCGCATTGGCCGGGCACCTGATCGAGTGCGGCGCCCAGTGCACGGGCGGCAACTTCACCGACTGGCAGCAAGTCCCGGGTTATGAACACATCGGCTTTCCCATCGTTGAGGTCAGCGCCGACGGCCAGTTCACGGTTACCAAAACCGAAGGCAGCGGCGGATTGGTCACGCCATTGACCGTCGGCGAGCAGTTGCTCTACGAAATCGGCGACCCGCAAGGCTATCTGTTGCCGGACGTGATCTGTGATTTCAGCCAGGTCAGGTTGATCCAGCAAGGCAAACACGCCGTGCGCGTCCACGGCGCCAAGGGCTTGCCGCCCACCGATCAATACAAGGTCAGCGCCACCTGGCCGGACGGCTGGCGCTGCACCGCCACCTGCCTGATCGCCGGCATTGATGCGGTGGCCAAGGCTGAACGGGTCAGTCAGGCAATCGTCGCCAAGACCTCGCAGATGTTCATCCAGCGTGGCTGGCGGCCCTACAGCGAAGTGAACATCGAACTGCTGGGCAGCGAAGCCACTTACGGCCAGCACGGCCAGCGCCGGGACAGCCGTGAGGTGGTGATCAAGCTGGCGGTTCGGCACCCGGAGAAACAGCCGCTGGTGCTGTTTTCCAGGGAGATCGCCCAAGCCGCCACCGGCATGGCGCCGGGGCTGACGGGGCTGGTCGGTGGCCGGCCGACGGTGTCGCCGTTGATTCGTCTGTTCTCGTTCCTGATCGACAAAGCCACTTGCCGGCTCGACATCGAACTCGACGGCCAGCGTCACCCTTGCCCCCTGCCCACTTTCGCACCGCTGCACACCGTCGATCTGCCGGTCGCCCCGAATGTGCCCAAACCCCAGGGCCGGGCCGATGCCAGCGTACCGCTGGTCAAACTGGCGGTGGCGCGCTCCGGCGACAAGGGCAACCACAGCAACATTGGCGTGATCGCCCGTGAACCCGAATACCTGCCCTGGATCGCCGAAGCGCTGACGCCGGAGGTGATGGTCGACTGGATGAGCCACGTGCTCGACCCGCGGTTGGGCCGGATCGAACGTTGGTACCTGCCGGGCACCCACAGTTTGAATTTCCTGCTGGAAAATGCCCTCGGCGGCGGCGGTGTCGCCAGCCTGCGCATCGATCCCCAGGGCAAGGCGTTCGCCCAGCAGTTGCTGGAAATCCAGATTCCGGTGCCGCAACACATTGCCGACCGGGTCAACGCCTCCCCACACCGCCCTGATGCATGCCTGACCCGTAGGAGCTGACGAGTGCAACGAGGCTGCGATCTTGTCCCGGACAATTGAGTCGCGAGCGAAAGATAAAAATCAAGATCAAAAGATCGCAGCCTTCGGCAGCTCCTACAGGGGGGGCGATTTTGCGCTAATCCGTTTGAAAGGAGTTTGCATGCCAGTCATCGAATCGCACCTTGATCCCCACAGCGCTGACTTCACGCGCAACCACGCGGCGATGCTGGCCGGCGTCGAACATTTGCGCCAGCTCGAACAGGCCGTGCTGGAGAAAGCCGCCCAGGCCCAGGGCAAGTTCGACCAGCGCGGCCAACTGTTGCCGCGCCAGCGTTTGAACTTGCTGCTCGACCCCGGCGCGCCGTTCCTCGAGCTGGCGAGCCTGGCCGGCTACAAACGCCATGACGACAAGGACGGCAGCCAGGCCGGCGGCGGCCTGATCGCCGGGATCGGCTACGTGTCCGGGGTGCGGGCGTTGGTGGTGGCCAACAACAGCGCAATCAAGGGCGGCACGATTTCCCCCAGCGGCTTGTACAAGACTCTGCGCCTGCAACAGATCGCCATGGAAAACAAACTGCCGGTCATCACCCTCGCCGAAAGTGGCGGCGCCAATCTCAATTACGCCGCGCAGATTTTCGTCGAAGGCGCGCGCTGCTTCGCCAACCAGGCGCGCATGTCGGCCATGGGCCTGCCGCAGATCACCGTGGTGCATGGCTCGGCCACGGCCGGTGGCGCCTATCAGCCGGGTTTGTCGGATTACGTGGTGGTGGTGCGCGACAAAGCGCGGCTGTTCCTGGCCGGGCCGCCGTTGCTCAAGGCGGCGACCGGCGAAGTGGCCAGCGAGGAGGAACTGGGCGGTGCGCAGATGCATGCGCAGGTGGCGGGCACCGCCGAATACCTGGCCGAGAACGACGCCGACGGCGTGCGCCTGGCCCGGGAGATTCTCAGCCTGCTGCCCTGGAATGCACAACTGCCGCCGCAGCCCGAACGGAGCTGGACGGAGCCGCTCTACCCTGCCGAAGAATTATTGGGACTGATCCCCGACGACCCGAAGAAACCCTATGACGTGCAGGAAATCATCGCCCGCATCGCCGACGGCTCGAATTTCCTGGCCTTCAAAAGCGAGTTCGACGCCCAGACGATTTGCGGCCACCTGCACATTCGCGGACATGCCTGTGGCTTGATCGGCAACAACGGACCGATCACGCCCCAAGGCGCCAGCAAGGCCGCGCAGTTCATCCAGTTGTGCGACCAGAGCCGTACGCCGCTGCTGTTTTTGCACAACACCACCGGGTTCATGGTCGGCACCGAGTCGGAGCGACAAGGGGTGATCAAACACGGCGCCAAGATGATTCAGGCGGTGGCCAATGCCCGAGTGCCCAAGCTGACCGTCGTGGTGGGCGGCTCCTACGGCGCCGGCAATTACGCCATGTGCGGCCGTGGGCTGGACCCACGCTTCATCTTCGCCTGGCCCAACAGCCATACGGCGGTGATGGGCGGTGCCCAGGCCGGCAAGGTCCTGCGCATGGTCACCGAGGCCACGCAGATCAAAAACGGCCTGACCCCCGACCCGAAGATGCTGGACCTGCTCGAGCAAACCACCGCGCAGCAGCTCGACAGCCAGTCCACCGCCCTCTACGGCAGCGCCAGCCTGTGGGACGACGGGCTTATCGACCCGCGCGACACCCGCACGCTGCTGGGCTTGCTGCTGGACATCTGTCACCAGGCCGAGCAGCGGCCACTGCAAGCCAACAGCTTCGGCGTGGCCCGTTTCTGAGGACGCTCCACGGCTCACAGGAGAACACTAAACATGATCTTCACCCAGGAACACGAAGCGCTGCGGCGCACCGTTCGCCAGTTTGTCGACCACGACATCAACCCTTACGTCGACGAATGGGAGAACGCCGGGCGTTTTCCCATCCACGAGGTTTTCCGCAAGGCCGGCGAGCTGGGCCTGCTGGGCATTTCCAAACCAGCTGCCTTCGGCGGCATGGGCCTGGACTACAGCTATTCGATCGTCGCGGCCGAGGAATTTGGCACCATTCATTGCGGCGGCGTGCCCATGTCCATCGGCGTCCAGACCGACATGTGCACCCCGGCCCTGGCCCGTTTCGGCTCCGATGAGTTGCGTGAAGCGTTCCTGCGCCCGGCCATACGCGGCGAACAGGTGGGCTGCATCGGCGTCTCGGAGGTCGGCGCCGGCTCCGACGTCGCCGGGCTCAAGACCACGGCGCGCAAGGACGGCGACGACTACGTCATCAACGGCAGCAAGATGTGGATCACCAATGCACCCAGCGCCGATTTCATTTGCCTGCTGGCCAACACCTCGGACGACAAGCCCCACGTCAACAAATCGCTGATCATGGTGCCGATGCACAGCCCCGGCATCAGCCTCGGCCAGCACCTGGACAAACTCGGCATGCGCAGCTCGGAAACCGCCCAGGTGTTTTTCGACGACGTGCGAGTGCCACAACGCAATCGCATCGGCCAGGAGGGCGCCGGGTTCATGATGCAGATGCTGCAGTTCCAGGAAGAACGCCTGTTCGGCGCGGCCAACATGCTCAAGGGCCTGGAGCATTGCATCGACAGCACCATCGCGTACTGCAAGGAACGCAAGACTTTCGGCGCGGCCCTGATCGACAACCAGGTGATCCACTTTCGCCTGGCGGAACTGGCCAGCGAGATCGAATGCCTGCGGGCGCTGGTCTACCAGGCCACCGAGCAGTACATCAACGGCCAGGACGTCACGCGGCTGGCGTCGATGGCCAAGCTCAAGGCCGGACGCCTGGCCCGGGAAACCACCGACAGTTGCCTGCAGTACTGGGGCGGCATGGGCTTCATGTGGGACAACCCGGTCGCCCGGGCCTATCGCGACGTGCGGCTGGTGTCCATCGGTGCCGGTGCGGACGAGATCATGCTGGGCATCATCTGCAAGCTCATGGGGATTTTGCCGGGGAAGCACAACTGAGTACATCGCCTGCCAGACCGCCATCGCGAGCAAGCTTTGCTCCCACAGGTGAATGCACTCACTGGGCATTGTGGGAGCAAAGCTTGCTCGCGATGAGGCCCAAACAGACACCACAAAAACCCAGGAATGAACCCCATGCCCGCCTTCAGCAAAATCCTCATCGCCAACCGCGGCGAAATCGCCTGCCGGATCCAGCGCACCGCCCAGGCCCTGGGCTATCGCACGGTGGCGGTGTTCAGCGAGGCCGACGCCGAGGCGCTGCACGTGCGCATGGCCGATGAAGCGGTGTTGATCGGCCCAGCCGCGGTGCAGCAGTCCTACCTCAACCCCTCGGCCATGCTCGATGCAGCCCGGCGCTGCGGGGCCGATGCGATCCATCCCGGCTACGGCTTTCTTTCGGAAAATGCCGGGTTCGCCAAGGCCTGCGAAGCGGCCGGCATCGTGTTCATCGGCCCCAGCCCCGAAGCCCTCGACCTGATGGGCAGCAAGCGCCGGGCAAAAATCGCCATGATTGAAGCCGGCGTTCCCTGCATCGCCGGTTACCAGGGCGCCGCCCAGGACGACGACACGCTGCAGCGCGAAGCCGGGCGCATTGGCTACCCATTGATGATCAAGGCCAGCGCCGGTGGCGGCGGTCGAGGCATGCGCCTGGTCCAGCGCGCCGAAGACCTGCTGGAGCAGTTACGCAGTGCGCGCTCGGAGGCCCTGCACGGTTTTGGCAACGACGAGTTGATCCTCGAACAGGCCTTGATCGATCCGCGGCATGTGGAAGTGCAGATTTTCGGCGACCACCATGGCCAGCTGATCCATTTGGGCGAACGGGACTGCTCGATCCAGCGGCGCCACCAGAAAGTCATCGAGGAAGCGCCCTGCCCGGTCATGACCACTGACCTGCGCCAGGCCATGGGCGACGCAGCACTCAAGGCCGGACGCGCAGTGAATTATGTCGGTGCCGGGACCGTGGAGTTCCTGCTCGCTGCGGACGGTCGGTTTTACTTCCTGGAGATGAACACGCGCCTGCAGGTCGAACACCCGGTCACCGAGTTGATCACCGGCCTGGATCTGGTGGCCTGGCAATTGGACGTCGCCGCCGGCAGGCCGCTGCCCCTGCGCCAGGAGCAGGTGACGCTCAGCGGCCATGCCATGCAAGTGCGGCTGTACGCCGAGGACCCGGCGGCGGATTTCCTGCCCCAGACCGGGCGGCTGATCGGTTGGGAGCCGCCTATACAGGACGGCGTGCGAATCGACCATGGCCTGCTGGAGGGCCAAGCCATCACCCCGTTCTACGATTCGATGCTGGGCAAGCTCATCGTCCACGGCGCCACCCGTGAGGAGGCCCGGCGCAAGTTGTTGCGAGCGGTGGAAGATTGCATATTGCTTGGCGTCCAGAGCAACCAGCGCTTGCTCGCCGGGTTGCTGGCACATCCGCGGTTCATCGACGGCGCCTTTGGCACCGGTTTCATCGGGCAGCACTTAGCCAATCATGCGGCGCTCTTGCCCCTTGAGCCCTCTGCCGAACAACTCGCCATTGCCACGGCGGCGTTCTATCAGGCCTCGCAAGCACGGCATGCCCCGGGCATGGGCGGATGGCGCAACAGCCTCGGCGCGGCGCTGCATTATCGAATCGGCGTCGGGGAGCACGACTGGACGCTGAGCCTGGAGGCCGAAACCGACGGCACACTCAACATCCGCAGCGCCGGGCGCTTGATCGAACTGAGGCTGCTCGACGCTGACCCCCATGGCGCAACACTGGTGATCGATGGGATTCTCCGGCGGCATGCGTGGCGCCTCGATGGCAACGATCTCTGGCTGTTCACCCGACCCGGCGGCCTGCACCTGCAGGACCGAACCCATGCCCCCATCGCCGCCAAGGCCAGTGCCAACGACGGCACGCTCAAGGCGCCCATGGACGGTGCCATTGTCGAGCTGCTGGTCCGCGAAGGCAGCCCAGTGCGCCAAGGCCAGCTGCTGATGGTGCTTGAGGCCATGAAAATGGAGCACCCACTCAAGGCGGGCATTGACGGCGTGGTCAGGCAATTGCAGGTCACACGGGGTGACCAAGTGCAAAACCGGCAAGTTTTGTTGCGTGTCGAAACAGGCGACTAGTCGGATGCCGCGGGTTTGACTACGCTCAAACCCATCAGCACGCCGATACCGGGAACCCTGCAATGCCTCACTGGCTGGTGATTGATCTGGAGGCCACCACCGATGAAGGTGGCTGGCCGGTAACCGAAATGGAAATTATCGAAATCGGCGCCACGCTGGTGAATCGTGACGGTCGCGAGGTGGATCATTTCCAGCGCTTCGTGCGGCCCCTGAGGCGGCCGCTGCTCACGCCCTTCTGTCGCGAACTGACCCACATCACCCAGGCCAATATCGACGGTGCCGCGCCCTTGAGCGAGGTCTGGCCGGCGTTCGAGCGCTGGCTGGCGCCGTATCAGTCGAAGCTGGAAAGCTGGGTCAGTTGGGGCGATTACGACCGCAAGCAACTGCTTCAGGAATGGCAGCACCAGCAGTTGCACAGTGTCCTCGGCCAGGTGCCGCACATGAACCTCAAACAACGCTTCGCCAAGGCCCGTCGACTGGAGCGACCGCTGGGGCTCAATGGCGCGCTGCAACTGGCTGGCCTGCAATTCTGCGGTCAACAGCACCGTGCGCTGGAAGACGCGCGCAACACCGCGCGGTTGTTGCCCCTGGTGCTTCCGGGTTGAACGCCTGCCACCTGCCGGTGCGGCAGATGACGAATGTTGCAGCCTTGTGCATACTGGCCGGCCTTTTCCAGCCCCTTTTTCGAGGAATCGCCCATGTTTAAAGTCAACGAGTACTTCGACGGCACCGTCAAGTCGATCGCTTTTGGCACTGCCGAAGGCCCTGCGACCATCGGCGTCATGGCACCGGGCGAATATGAGTTCGGCACGGCCCAACGGGAAATCATGCACGTGGTCTCCGGCGCCCTGACCGTGAAACTGCCTGACAGCACCGACTGGGAAACCTTCGAGGCCGGCAGCCAGTTCAATGTCCCGGCCAACAGCAAGTTCCAGCTCAAAGTGGCCGTCGATACCGCTTACCTGTGTGAGTACCGCGGCTGATTCTGTGGCATAGATACGCCGCTCATCTGTGGCGAGGGGATTTATCCCCGCTGGGCTGCGCAGCAGCCCCAAAAAGGCTGAACACAATCAGCCTGATACACAGAGGGCGGCAGGTCTGGGGCTGCTTCGCAGCCCAGCGGGGATAAATCCCCTCGCCACACATTTTTATTCACGGATCTTTTTATTCGAGCACTTCAACCGGCATGCCGACTTCAAGCCGACCGTTGCTGTCGTTGACCAGGTTCTGGCCAAACATCGCACCGTCCGGTGTCGAACGGTATTGCTGCAAGGTGGCAAAGGGTTCGCGATTCGGATCGCGTTCGCCGGTTTGCGGATCGACCGTGGTCATGATGCAGCGCGAGCATGGCTTGACCAGCCGGAACTCCACCTCACCGATACGAATGCGCTTCCAACCGTCCTCGGCAAACGCCTCGCTGCCCTCGATCACCAGGTTGGGACGAAAGCGCAGCATTTCCAACGAACGACCAACCCGGCTCGACAGGTCCTGCAAGGACGCCTGGCCAATCAGCAGCAGGGGGAAACCATCGGCAAAGGCGACTTTGTCGTCGTCCTTGCCATAACCGGCTGCCGTGGTGCGCGCCAGTTCCACCGGCACGTGCACCAGCCGCGTGGGGGTGCCGATGAATTCGCTGACCCAGGCCGCGGCCTCGTCACCGGCATCCGGCACGCGCAAGGTGTCACGCCAGATGATCACTGCGCGCCGCTGCTCTTCCTGGGTTGGCGGCAGCGGCACGTCGATGGCGCCATGGCCCGGCGCGCTGAGCGTCAGGCCGCCCGCTTCGTTCCACAAGGCTGAGAGCTGGCTCATCTTCGCCACGGCGCGCTGGGTCAGGAAACGACCCGTGCCCTCATCCACCAGCATCCAGCGCCGATCACCGTCCAATCCCAGCTTGTCCAGCCCAATCCCTTGCAGGGGCTGGCCCTGGCCGGACTTCAACGGATACCGATACAGCGCGCTCAGCCGCAACATGGTCAACTTCCCTGGTGGCGAAAAAATGCCACCTTATACGAGCCGGCCATCGAAGCAAACCATCCTCGGCTTCAGTCGAGCATCAGCCGCTGACGCACCACGTCGACCAGCTTGTCCGGCTGGAATTTGGAGAGGAAGTTGTCGCACCCGACCTTCTTGACCATCGAATCGTTGAAGCTGCCGGACAACGAGGTGTGCAGTACGACATAGAGCCCACGCAAACGCGGATCGTTGCGGATTTCGGTGGTCAGGCGGTAGCCGTCCATTTCCGGCATTTCCGCGTCGGTGAAGATCATCAGCAATTTATCGGTCATCACCTCGCCGGTATCGGCCCAGGCCTTGAGCATGTTCAGGGCTTTGAGGCCGTCGCTGGCGATGTGCATTTTCACGCCCAGTTGCCCGAGGGTATCGCGCAGTTGCGAGAGCGCGACGTTGGAGTCGTCCACCAGCAGCACTTCGCGGCCTCGGGCGCGCTCCAGCACCGGGTCTTCGAGTTTGTCCCGGGAGACCTTGGCGTTGTACGGCACGATTTCGGCCAGGACTTTTTCCACGTCGATGATTTCCACCAACTGATCGTCCACCTTGCTGATGGCCGTCAGGTAGTGCTCACGGCCGGCGCTGGTCGGCGGTGGCAGGATGGCTTCCCAGTTCATGTTGACGATGCGGTCGACACCGCCCACCAAAAATGCCTGAACCGAGCGATTGTATTCGGTCACGATAATGGTGCTGTTAGGACCTGGCACCAGCGGACGCATGCCAATGGCCTGGGACAGGTCGATCACCGGCAACGTCTGGCCCCGCAGATTGACCACGCCGCACACGAACGGATGGCGCTGCGGCATCAAGGTCAGCTTCGGCAGTTGCAGGACTTCCTGGACCTTGAACACGTTAATGGCGAACAACTGCCGCCCCGCCAGGCGGAACATGAGAATTTCCAGGCGATTCTCACCCACCAGTTGGGTTCGTTGATCTACTGTGTCGAGAATGCCGGCCATCGATGACTCCTGGGCTTGTTCGGATGAATCCAATAAAACAGATATCGGCTGCACCAACCGAATCTTGACCCCGGATAAAATACAAGTGAGGGGGCATTGATGTCACATTAACATCATGCTTTACTGGCTTCGCAACTTCATCTGCGATTTCCCTCGCCGCGCGACCCAGGTTTGCGCGCAAAGTTCCGCTGCCTAAGGGATTCCCCTAGGCACAATCAGGTCCAACCTGATATTCCCGTTATCCAATAGCCATTAATGTGACGCCATTCTCATTGCTGAACGGAGTCAGGCTTTTGTGCGCGACCATTGGACATCGGACCTCCAGTCTTTCGGCCGATCCCACCCGTGCAATTGTTTGCGAATTCACTTTCGCTGAACGGCAGGGGCGTGTCGCCGTGCGTCCGTCCGCAATCGACCTTGAGATCCAGCCGTTCGCCATAAGCGGTTTTCTTTCGCCTGACATGATGTTGTGGAGATAAGCATGCCGAACGATCGTAGGAACTGGAGTCAGCGTCTTCCCGAACTTCTGATCGAAGCCGAGACGCTGTTGGCCAAGTCGGAGGAATGCCTGAGCCATCTGCAATTGATCAACAACGACAAGGACGCCATCGATTGCATGCTCAGCACCTTGCTGAAACTCTCGAACAAGGCCAATGCCCTGGCGCTGGAAGCCGTTTCGGAGTTTTCACTGCATATCCATGGTTTGCTCAATCACGCGCAAAACCACATGGAGTTGCATGACCAGGCCTTGGACGCCCTGAAGGATTGCTTGACCCTGATGGCCTGGCAACTGGAACTGGTCGATCACACCACAGGCCAGTTGAGCCTGGACAGCAGTGAACAGATCTCGTTGATCGAGGCATTTGCTTTCCAGGTAGGCCAGTGTCCTGGCCAGGCATTGGCAGCGCCACGTCCGCTGGCGTTGATACCCTACTCCCAGAAACAAGCCTGATGCGATGATATCGGCTCAATGCGGCGCGCCCGGCCCATGGTGCTTTCGCCGCGCCATGCCGAGCGCGACCAACGATAAGCGAAGTGGTACCATCTCGCGCGTCAGCCACTTCAAGACAGCGCCGTAAAAGCCGCCAACCGAAGCCGCCCTCGACCTGAAACGTTTACCCGACCGGCCTGTCAGATGCGCTGACCGGCCTGCCCGCAGCGAACATTCATTGGCTCCATCCGCTATGTACGCCAGCCTCAAGTCATTCATCACCTGGCCTCCCTCCCGAGAAAACGCCCGTCGCTTCACATTATTGTTGTGCGTCTGCTCGACCCTCGGCAGCCTGCTGGCCTACCTGTTCGCCCATACGGTGCCGTTGAGCCTGTTGGCACTGAATGTCGCAGCCATGACCTGTGTCTGGATCCACCATCGATTGTCGCGCAAATCCATCAAGTTCCAGCCCCAGGAACTGGCCGACCGATTACTTGAAGTGCAGGAAAACGAGCGCCATCGTCTGAGCCGCGAATTGCACGACGACATTGGCCAGCTGCTGACCGCGGCGAAACTGCAAGGCGAATGGCTCAAGCGACGGATGCCGGAAGAATTGCAAGGCCAATGCGCGCTGCTCTGCGAGATCCTGGACGAAACCCTCAACAAGGTCCGCGATGTATCGGCGATCCTCAACCCCAGGGAACTGACCAGCCTCGGACTTGAAGCCAGCCTGCGGGCACACCTGCTCAAGACGCTGGCCAACGTCCCGGTGAAATGGAGCCTCGATTGCCAACAGCGCATGGCAGGCATCCCCGAGGAAATGTCGGTCGCGGTGTTCCGGATCACCCAGGAAGCGGTCACCAACATCTTGCGTCATGCGCGGGCGACGAATCTGCTGGTACGCCTGCAACGCCTGCCCGACGGCCTGACCCTGGAGATCAGCGACGATGGCCTGGGGTTTGTCCCGGCCACCCACCCCGCGCGCGAAGGTCAACGGGGCATGGCCGGCATGTTGGAGCGGGTCGAACAATTGGGCGGCACCCTCAAGGTCATCAGCGAGGCCGGCAAAGGCACGCACATCGAAGCACGCTTTCCCTGGGCACCGCGTGCCCTGGAACGAGCCAGTAAGAATAAGGTTCTCCTTTGATTTGTAATTTGCTTCTGGTAGATGACCATTCCCTGATCAGGGCCGGCGTACGCGCGCTGGTCATGGATATCCCCGGTTATGCCGTCATCGGCGAGGCCAGTGATGGCACGCAATTGGTGGAATTGGTCGAACGGCTGAACCCCGATATCGTACTGCTGGACATCTCCATGAAGCACACCAGCGGCCTGGACGCCCTGCTACAGCTCAAGCGAGTGCGCCCCCACAGCAAGGTGCTGATCCTGTCCATGCATACGGATCCGGCGCTGATCATGCAGGCGCTGGAATCCGGAGCCCATGGCTATCTGCTCAAGGACACCACTGCCAATGAGCTGAAACACGCCCTGGAGGCGTTGCGCAACAATGAACGCTACCTGAGCCCGGCCATCGCCCACACCGTGATCAACCAGGCGCTGACTCGCGTCCAGAAGCACCAGCCGCCCCCCGCCCAGGCCCATAACCTGACAGCACGCCAACTGGAAATACTGCGATTGATCGTACGCGGCAAGTCCACCCGGGAAATTGCCAACGGCCTGAACCTGAGCATCAAGACCGTCGAAACCCACCGGGCGCAAGTCATGAAGCGCCTGCAGATCCATGACGTGGCCGGCCTGGTGCTGTTCGCGGTGCGCGAAAAAATCATCAGCCTGGACGATTGAGCGCAGCCGCACCGCCCAACAGCGGCGAATCGGACGGCAGATGCACGCGCAGTGCCTTCGGGCGGACAGTGAAACGCAGGGCGTCGACCTGCAACGGCTCGCCATCGAGATTGATATCCAGGCCTTGGGCGACCTTGATCTCCACCCATGGCAAGCGCGCGCGAACAAACATGTTGTCGATGCCCAGGCCGCCCGCCAGCAAGTCCTTCAACGTACTGACCACTTCCTGAGGCGCCGGCAGGATGCTGATGTCCAGCAACCCATCATCGGCCAACGCCTGCGGGCACAGCACATGGCCTCCCCCCGCCTGTCGACCATTGCCGATACCCAGCGCGAGCAAATCGCCCTGCCAGTGGAAATCGGGGCCTTGCAACTCACCATAGGCGGCACTCAGCTCACTGAATCGCGACAGGCCGGTGAACAGGTAGGCCGCGCCCCCCAGGACTTTCTTGAGGTCCTCGGAGGTGTTCGCCGTCACCTGGCTGCCAAAACCGCCAGTGGCCATGTTCAGGAAAATCCGGCCGCAGACTTCGCCCACATCCACCGCCCGTGGCGCAACGTCAAGCAAATCCAGGGCCTGCGCCGGCTCCAACGGAACGCCGGCGGCCCGGGCGAAATCGTTGGCAGTGCCCAGCGGCAGCAGTACCAGGCTGGCATCGCTCGCTTTGAGGACGATCGCTTCGGCGATGTCACGCAAGGTCCCATCACCGCCGCCGGCGATCAGTCGCGTATAACCGGCCTCCAACGCCTCGTCGACGCATCGTTGGGCATCACCGGCTTCCCAGGTCAACCGTACCGCCAGGTCCCAGCCCTGCTCGCGCTTGAGCATCACCGCCGTGCGAACCTCTTCGTTGAGCGCTTGCTTGCCATGCAAAATCAACAGCGCCTTGCCTTTGCTCATCGTTGTCTCCGTCATTGGAAGGTTCAGGAAATGTGACCGCTCATTCGACCGAAATAGCCTCGATGAAGCTCAATTCATTAAAAAAGGCAGGAAGGTTTGCCCCGGGAGAAAAACCGTTGGGCAGCTCGCACGACCGATACGCCTTGATTCGAAGAGTTTTCTTACAAGATCTGGCGAATCGGCTCAATTGACCCTCTAGCGGTATTGAGAGACCTTGGCCTTCTGTTCTGCTGGAACGCTAAAACCCTCATCACACAAGGAAGCACTTACCCATGGATGGATACGTCACGGCCCGTCGGGGCCGGATCAGTCGTTTGAACAGTTATGGCCAAGGGGATGAACCGTCCCATGCATAACCGTGAATACAAACTGTTGCCCCGGCAGCGCCCGTCCTTCGGGAACGGGCGGGCCGATACTCGGAACGAATGCAAAAGTTGCAGTAATCCCGCTGGAGGAATTGATTTGGAACCGCGCGTCGTTGAACTGGAAACCCACCTCAAATACATCCGCAAAGACATGGATGAAATTCGCACCGACGTAAAGGTGATCCGCCACCGGCTGGCCTACTCGGCTGGCGCTGCAGCGGTGGTGCTCGGCCTGCTGGGCTGGATTGCGAACAATCGATTCGATCAGTTGGTGATGCTGCTCACACGATGAAGGGTGAGACGCATGCAGGCCCGAGTATCCGACTCGGGCCGCAGAACACCTGCCACAGGGCTAGCCAAGGACTTCACTCAAGGGAATGAAGCCCACTTCATCGCCCTCCACCAGCGTCCGTCCCTCGATCACTTCGACCAGCCCTTCGGCCCAGGCCGCGCTGCGCAGGACACCCGAGCTCTGATTTCGGTAGATGATCGCTCGACCATTCTCCATGCGGCCGCGCAAGTACTCTCGTCGACCGCCCGCCTTCGGCCAGGCGAAACCGGCCGGCACCTTGAACTTGAGCGGCGCCACCGACTGAACGCCCTGGCGTCTCAGCAGGTAAGGCCTTGCCAGCAATGCGAAAGTCACGAGGGTGGAGGCCGGGTTTCCAGGCAGGCCTATGACCGGCACGCCGCGGTAATGCCCGAACGTCAGCGGCTTACCCGGCTTGATGGCGAGTTTCCAAAGCGCCAGCTCACCGTCCTCGCGCAAGGCGATGCCCAGGAAGTCCGCCTCCCCCACCGATACCCCGCCGGTGGACAGGATCAGATCGACATCTGACAACTGTGCCAGGCGCTCGCGGGTGGCCGATAAATCATCGGGCAGGATACCCGCGTCAACCACCTCACACCCCATGCGTTGCAGCCAGCCACACAGCAGCACGCGGTTGCTGTTATAGATCTGGCCTGGGCCCAGCGCCTGACCGGGTTCAACCAGCTCATCCCCCGTGGACAGGACTGCGACGCGGACCTTGCGCACCACTTCCAGCGATGCACAGCCCAAGGAGGCCGCCAGCCCCAGCTCGATCGGCCCCAGGCGAGTGCCAGCAGAGAGAACCTGCTCCCCGACGGTGGTCTCCTGTCCCTGGGGGCGAATGTTCTGCCCGCTGACCATACGCTCGGTAAAGCGCACCCGCTGGTCGTCTTCAACCACGGCATTTTCCTGCATCTCGACGCAATCGGCGCCAGCAGGGACTGGCGCCCCGGTGAAGATCCGCGCGCACGTGCCAACGGCCAGCGGCTCCGGGGCCTGCCCGGCAAAAATCCGCTGGCTGACCCTCAACGGCTCGCCATTCCAGTCAGCCAGCCGCAAGGCATAGCCGTCCATGGCGCTGTTGGGCCATGGCGGCAAATCAAGGGTCGACACCAGATCCTCGGCGAGCACTCGCCCTAGCGCCGCGGCCAACGGCAAATGCTCGCGCTGGACAATCGGCGTGGCCGCCGCCATCTCGAGCAGTCGCTCCAACGCGACCTCAACGGCCATCAAGGCCCCGGCCTTGCCCGGTTTACCCACGGGATTCACAAGGCGCTGCCTGTTTCAAATGAGCCACGAAGTTGCACGGCCGATGCCGCACATCCAGTTGTTCAGCCAGGATGCCATCCCATCCGGTACGCACCGCATTGGTCGAACCCGGCAGGCAGCACACCAGCGTGCCATTGGCCAGGCCAGCCAGCGCCCGGGACTGCACGGTGGAAGTACCGATGTCGGCCACGGATATCTGTCGGAACAACTCACCAAAACCATCGACCTGTTTGTCCAGCAGGCACGTGACGGCTTCCGGCGTACTGTCACGCCCCGTGAAGCCGGTGCCGCCAGTGATCAACACCACCTGCACCACGTCCTCGGCAATCCAGGTCGCGACTTGCGCGCGGATCTTGTACAAATCATCTTTGAGCAGGACCCGCTCCGCCAGGTTGTGCCCGGCCGCCGTGAGCCGATCGACGAAGACCTGCCCGGACGTATCGGTTTCCAGGGTACGGGTATCACTGACAGTCAGCACCGCGATATTGAGCGGCACGAAAGGTACATCAGCCTTGGCTTTCATAGGCTCGTCCAGTTGTGGAGGAAACAGCCCGGTGTTATATCACAGCGCTTCATTTTTTCGCCCGTGCGGAGACACGCCATGACCTCGAACACGTCACTGCCACCCTGCTCCATCCTGCTCCTGGCGGGCGGGCGCGGACAACGCATGGGCGGCCAGGACAAAGGCCTGGTGCCGTGGCAGGGCGAACCGCTGATTGCCCATCTGCATCGCCAGACCCGCGCCATGAGCGATGATCTGATCATCTCCTGCAACCGTAATGCGCAACGTTATGCACCGTATGCCGATCAGTTGGTGCATGACGAGGAAGGCGACTTTCCCGGGCCACTGGCGGGCATCCGGGCAGGCCTCAAGGCTGCGAAGCATCCGTATTTGCTGGTGCTGCCGTGTGATGTGCCGCAAATCGACGCCAACCTGCTCGACGACATGCGCAGGACGGCCAGCCAGCACCCCGACCAACCGTTGATGGTGCGCCACGGCGAGCATTGGGAGCCGTTGCTGTGCGTCATCCCGTTGACTCTGGCAGCACGCTTCGAACAGGCCTGGAGCGAAGGCGAACGCAGCCCCGGTCGCATCATGCGCGCGCTGCACGCCGTTGCCTTGCAATGCCCTGCCGACGATCCGCGGCTGGCAAATCTGAACACACCGGAGTTACTGGCCCGACACAAAGGCGTGTCAGATTGACACTAGCCAGGAACTTGCGCGCGATGTATACGTCTGAAGGTCAGTAACTTGAAGAATCCATTTCGGAGAAACACCATGACACAACGGACCCTCGCCACGTTCATGCTCGCTCTGGGCCTCGCCACCCTTGCCGGGTGCGCTTCGCCAACAGTGATCACCTTGAATGACGGTCGCGAAATCCAGACCGTCGATGCCCCACGTTACAATGAAGAAAGCGGCTTCTACGAATTCGAGCAACTGGATGGCAAGCAGACTCGTGTGAACAAGGATCAGGTTCGTACCGTTAAGGATTTGTAATCTGTAACGCTGCTGCCCGATGTCGCTAAAAAACGGCGCTTCCTGAAGAGGGAGGCGCCGTTTTTTTTGGGGCTTGGTTTTGGGTGTATATCCGTTTTTTTGGTAACGGCGGCTTAGGGTTCCGCTCTTACAGCGGCTCACTTTTGAGAAGCGCAAAAGTAAGCAAAACGCTTCTGCCCCACCACTCGGCACCTCGCTTAGGCTCGGTGCGCCCTCACTCCGGCATTGCTCCGTGGGCCCGTGTTTCTCCTGTGGGAGCGGGCTTGCTCGCGAAAGCGGTGGATCAGTTTGTGATGATGTTGGATGTGCCTATGTCATCGCGAGCAAGCTCGCTCCCACAGGTGTTTGTGTCGTGTGCTGATGCTGTGAATACCCGCAGCCCCATGTGGGAGCGAGCCTGCTCGCGATAGCGGTGGCCCAGCCACACAGATGCTGGACATACCCCGCTCTTGCTTTGCTTTGGATTTTGATCTGGACGCCCCGTTAAACCACGCTGGCCGAACGCAGGCATTGTGGAGTGGGTATCCCGGCATGGATGCCGGGATAGCCGCGCTGGGCCATGGATGGCCCTTCGCGGCGGCCCACGGAGCAATGCCGGAGTGAGGGCACACCGAGCCTAGGCGAGGTGCCGAGTGGTGGGGCAAGCCTTTTTTGCTTACTTTTTTTGGCGTTTGAAAAAAAGTGAGTCGCCGTAAGGGCGAAACCCTAAGTAGCCGTTACCGAAGAAACGGATATACACACCATTCCCCTGAACAAAAAACTACCACTGCAACGAAATACCACTCTCGAACCCCCGCTCCTGACCAGTAACCGGATCAACAAAACGCAACCCTTGAGCCAGCAGCTTCAAAGGATTCGAGTAATCATCCTCAACATCCCGAAGCACATCAGGGTAAAACGGATCATTGCAGATCCCCGCCCCAAGGGCATTCATGTGAACCCGCAACTGATGCTTCTTACCCGTAACCGGATACAAGCCATAGCGCCACAATTCGCCGTTCCTTTCCAGCACTTCGATGGCCGTTTCGGTATTGGGCTCGCCCGGCCCTTCCTGCATCCGAAAGAATGGCTCACCATCGATCATCCGGCTTTTGTGCACCATGGGAAAGGCCAACCCAGGCAATGCCCGGGCAATGGCCTGGTAGCGTTTTTCAATCTGCCGCGTCGGAAATAACGACTGATACGCCGAGCGGGTGTTCGGGTTGGCCGAAAACAACACCAGCCCGGCCGTATGCCGATCGATGCGGTGCAAGGGCACCAGATGAGGGTTGTCCAACCGACGGATCAGCCGCCGCAACAAGGTTTGCTCGACATATTCGCCCGCCGGAGTGACAGGCAGAAAATGCGGTTTGTCTGCCACCACCAGGTGTTCGTCGGCGTACAGGATCGACTCCACCACCGGGATCGGCTTCTCATCGGGCACTTCACGAAAATAGTGGATGCGCAGGCCTTCGCGGTACGGCAAGTCGACCTGGATAGCCTTGCCCTCCCCGTCCAATACCCGGCCCCGAGCGATCCGGTCCAGCCACTGCTCGCGACTGATGGCGCTGAAATGCTCGCACAGGCACTCCAGCACCGTCTGCCAGGAACCGGGTGGCAGATACAACGTACTGGCCTGATGATGAGCGGCGGAAAACGATGAACCGGACATTGAAAACTCTTAGGCATTTTTGCAGGGTGGCATTATCCGACAGTCGCACCAGCCAGCCCAGCAATGATTGCCCTACGCCGTGACTGAAGTCGGTTTTGCCGCCGCTTCGGTGAACTCTTTCAACCAGCGCAGCACTTCCACCGCCTCCCAGCGACCTGGATCGTACAGCGCGTACAACAGGCCCTGGTAACCCACCACATCCAACTGTTTGTGATAGCCGGCACGCTGGAACAACGCTTCGATCTCGGCGAAACAGGTGTTGAAATGCAGTTTATTGAAGGGGGTCTTGCCTTCGGTAACCAAGCCATCCAGGCGCAGTTCCAGGACTGCCTCGCGCACAACGTCCGCGGACATCCTGTTCACGCTGCTTTTCAGTTGTTCGACATTGACCAAGGGGACGCACTCCAGATAGCTGTATGGGCATACAGTAACCGAAGACTGCAATTTTCGCCAATGGCTGCGCGTGGATACGATGAATGGAGAGACTATCAACGCAGAAACGCGACAACCTGTTCGGCGTCAAAAGGCCAGTCAAGCTCTGCGTCAGTATCGATTCGGCGCAGGACAGGGATACGTAGCCCATAAGTTTCGGCTGTAGCTTCGCTCTCGGCGATATCCACCAACTCCACCAACAATCCATGTTCGACGAAAGGCATCAGTTCAGCTTCGGCTACTTCGCAAAGATGACACCCCAGGGTGCCGAACAACTGGCATTCAGGAAGCATGGCGGGTAGACCCAAAAAAGTTAGACGGTCATTCTAGGCCCGCCTCGGAAAACCGTCGAGTCGCTGGCTCGCTTCAAGGTGTTTCGGTAAAACGCTGATGCAAATCACTGAGCGCCAATGCTTTTCCAGCGACGCTTGTCGCATTTTCCCCTCTACGCTGTGCGTTGTAGCCTTGAAACGGAGTTCCCCTTGTTTGCCAACCTGCTGATCATCCTTGCCTCGTCCCTGGTGGTCATCGCCTTGTTCAGACGGCTGCGCCTGCCACCCGTGCTGGGTTATCTCTGCGTCGGGCTGGCGGTCGGGCCTACCGCGCTGGACTGGGTCAACGACAGCGAAGAACTGCCAGACTTGGCCGAGCTCGGGGTGGTGTTCCTGCTGTTCTCGCTGGGCCTGGAGTTTTCCCTGTCGAAAATGCTCGAACTGCGTCGGGTCGTGTTCGGCCTCGGCAGCCTGCAGGTGCTGTGCTCGGGGGCAGTCCTGGCGGGATTGCTGGCATTGGGCGGCGCGCCTGCGATCGCCGCGTTGTTGCTCGGTGCCGGGCTGGCCTTGTCCTCCACTGCCATCGTCAGCAAGGAGTTGACCAGCCTGGGCGAGATTTTCAGCAGCCACGGCCAGAACGCCATCGGCGTGTTGTTGTTCCAGGACGTGGTCGCGGTGCTGCTGTTGACCCTGGTACCGGTCTTCGCTGGCAGTAGCGAGCACCCGTGGTACTGGGCGCTGCCCTTGACCCTGGGCAAGACCTTGGTTTTGTTCGGTGGCCTGCTACTGGCCAGTCGGCTGCTGTTGCCCCGGCTGTTCCATGAAGTGGCGGCGTCCCGATCCGCAGAACTGTTCGTGCTGCTGGCCCTGGTGATCGTGTTGCTGACGGCATGGCTGACCCACCTGCTCGGTTTGTCACCGGCCCTGGGTGCGTTCCTGGCGGGCATGCTGCTGGGGGAAAGCCACTACCGACATCAGATCGAAGCCGACATACGCCCGTTCCGCGACATCCTGCTGGGGCTGTTCTTTGTCAGCATCGGCATGCTGATCGACCTGCAGCTGTTCCTCGATGACGGCTTGTTGATCCTGGGATTGACCCTCGGTTTGATGCTCATCAAGGGCTGCGTGGTCGCCATCCTGGTGAAATGGCGCGGCAGCGACGGTGAAACCGCCTGGCGCAGCGGCCTGGCGCTGGCCCAGGGCGGCGAATTCTGCTTTGCCCTGATGGCGCTGATGCAGCAGAACCGCCTCATGCCCGCCGACATCAGCGGCCTGCTGCTGGCCGCGACATTCTGCTCGATGCTGCTGACCCCGTTGTTGCTGCGCGCCGCGCCACGCGTAGCCGCGCACCTGCATCGCAAACCCAACGAAGAGGCGCAACTGGACCAGATCAGCGCACTCAATGCCGGCTTGTCGGGCCATGTGGTCATTTGCGGCTACGGCCGCGTCGGCCAGTCCATCGGGCGGTTCCTGCGCCGCGAAGGCCAGGCGTTCGTCGCCCTGGATGACGACCCGGTGATCATCCAGGAAGCCACCGTCGGGGAAAACTGCGTGCACTATGGGGATTCACGACGAGGTGACCTGCTTGCGGCCGTTGGCTTGAGCCGCGCCAGGTTGCTGGTGATCGCGGTGGACAAGACCGACATCGCCATCACCGTGCTCAAGGCGGCCCGCCAGGTCAACCATCAAGTACCGATCCTGGTGCGCACCCGTGACGACAGCCAACTGGCCGAATTGCAGGCAGCCGGGGCCAGCGAAGTGGTCCCGGAACTGCTCGAGTCAAGCCTGATGCTGGCTTCCCACGCCCTGATCATGCTCGGCCTGCCCGAGCAGCAGGTCCAGCAGCATGTGGATCAGGTCCGTCATGACCGCTATCGCCTGCTCCATGGCTTTTATCCTGGCAACCAGGACAAGGAGCCTTAGTGCAACGCTCAGTCCTGGCTGACCGCGCCGATCTTGTGAATCGACAGGTCGGCGCCGTAATACTCTTCTTCCTGGGTCAGGCGCAGCCCCAGCACGGCGTTGATCACGCCATAGACCGAAAACCCGCCGGCCAGGGCGACGACAACACCCAGTGCCGTGCCAATCAACTGGCTGATCAGGCTGACCCCACCCAGGCCGCCCAGGGCACTCTGGCCAAAGACGCCACAGGCAATGCCGCCCCAGACCCCGCACAGCCCGTGCAACGGCCAGACGCCGAGCACATCGTCGATCTTCCACTTGCCCTGGGCCGCCGTGAAGCACCAGACAAACAAGGCTCCGGCAATGGCACCGGTGGCCAGCGCACCGACCGGGTGCATCAGGTCGGAACCGGCACAGACAGCCACCAAACCGGCCAGCGGGCCGTTGTGCAGGAAACCCGGGTCATTGCGTCCGACAATCAATGCCGCCACGGTACCGCCCACCATGGCCATCAACGAATTGACCGCCACCAGCCCGCTCACCCCGGGCAAGGTCTGGGCACTCATCACGTTGAAACCGAACCAGCCGACAATCAGGATCCACGACCCCAGGGCCAGGAATGGAATGCTCGAAGGCGCGAACGCCACCAGGCGACCGTCCCGGTAGCGGCCGTTACGCGGGCCGAGCAAGAGCACGGCAGCCAGCGCCAGCCAGCCGCCCATGGCATGTACCACCACGGAGCCGGCGAAGTCATGGAAACTGGCGCCGAACCGGGCTTGCAGCCACGCCTGCAGGCCAAAATTGCCGTTCCAGACCACGCCTTCGAAAAACGGATAGACAAACGCCACGATCAACACCGTGGCGCACAACTGCGGGGCGAACCGCGCACGTTCGGCAATACCGCCGGAAATGATGGCCGGGATCGCGGCGGCAAAGGTCAGCAGGAAGAAGAACTTCACCAGGCTGTAGCCATGATCGGCACTGAGCACCGCCGCCGGTTGCAGGAAGGTCACGCCGTAGGAAATCCAATAACCGACAAAGAAATAGGCCAGGGTCGAAACCGCGAAATCGCTGAGGATTTTCGACAGCGCATTGACCTGGTTCTTTTGCCGGACCGTTCCCACTTCAAGAAACGCAAAGCCGGCGTGCATGGCCAGGACCATGACTGCGCCGAGCAGGATGAACAGCGTATTGGAGCTGTGGACCAGACTGTCCACGGCACTTTGCATATTTTCCATGGTATTGGCAGACCTGAAAAAGTTGAAAAAAGCACCAAATCGGTTCGCTTGCCTTGCGAGCGCACCAAGTTGAAACGACTCATTGGCCGGACGCAGCCCGCTGAACCGCTTTGGTGCGCAAGAACGGTCAAAACGAAATCCCGCCTGGAGGTGCTTCGCGGGTTTTGATTATTTGGGTTAAGGTTTTTCGGGCTTTCGCCCAGCTTCAGCGCACTGGCGCAGGCTGACGCACCAGTACATGGCAAAAGCCTGAGCAAAAGTTGTACCAGTCACTTGTACTGAACCTTCCAGCAAGGCTCATACTCGAACGTTTCAGACGTCACTTACGGAGATTCACCGATGGCCAGAACCCAGGCAAAGACTGCTCAAGAAACCCTGATGGAAGATTTCCAGACGCTGGTCAGCGACACGGAACGGTTGCTTGATCACACCGCGACGCTGGCAGGCGATCAAGCCGATGCACTGCGCAGTCAGATTCACGAAACCCTCCTGCGCGCCCGCGAAACGCTCAAGCTTACGGAAGATTCCATGCGCGAACGCGGCCAGGCTGCGGTGGTCGCCACCGAGGAATATGTACAGGCCAACCCTTGGCAATCCGTGGGCATTGCCGCGGGCGTTGGCTTTCTGATTGGCCTGCTGGCAACACGGCGCTAATGATGGGTATCGACGAATCCGGCTCGTCCGAAGCGGGCACACAACCGACAGCACGTCGCCTGGGCGCGGCGTTCCTTGGCTTGTTGCATAGCCACGTCGAATTGTTCGGCATGGAGTTGCAGGAACAGAAGGCACGCACCGTCAGCCTCCTGCTGTTCGCCGGCCTTGCGCTGGTGTTCGGCTTGCTGCTGTTGGTCGGGCTTTCGGCACTGGTACTGATCCTGGTATGGGACACCTATCGCCTGGCGGGCATTATCGGCCTGTGCCTGTTCTACCTGCTGGCAGCGCTGTTCTGCGGTCTGCGGCTCAAGGCAGCGATCTATGACGAGTCCTCCCCTTTTAACGCCACCCTCGAAGAGCTGGCCAATGACCGGGAGCGCCTGCTGCCATGAGCCTGCCTGATATCCCTCAAGCCCGAACCCGACAGGAAATGCGCAAGGCGCTGGTGCGTCTGCGCATGGAAATGCATCGCCAGGAAATCCGTCAGGAAACGCGCCAGTTGCTGCAGCCCTTGCAACGGGTGCGCGGCTTGACGCAAAGCTGGCACGAAGGTTTCGGCATCAAGCACGCGCCACTGTGGGGCGTGGCGGCGGTGTCCCTGCTCGGTTTCATCACCGGCAAACGGACCCGCAATGGTGGTGGCGGTGGCTTGACTGGCCTGATCCGCCTGGCAACCACATTGCTGCCGTTGGTCAAGCTGGCCAAAGACCTGCGCAAACCCTGAGGGACCCGCACCCTGTGGTGAGGGGTTTTATCCCCTCACCACAAAAGGTTATGTATCCGGTCCGTGCGGTCTATAGGCCTTGCAGGGCAGCCCACGAACCGGGAAGCTAGGGCATCGACATCATCAAACGGAGCAACCGGCCTTGGATTGGCATACCCTGCTGACTCGCGAACGCCTCGGAAAACCGCTGCACAGTCCGCAAGAGCTGGGCCGCAGTCCTTTCCACAAGGACCACGACCGCATCATCTTTTCCGGCGCCTTCCGCCGCCTCGGACGCAAGACGCAAGTTCATCCGGTCTCCAGCAACGACCACATCCACACGCGCCTGACCCATTCCCTGGAAGTCAGCTGCGTCGGCCGTTCCCTGGGCATGCGCGTGGGGGAAACCATTCGCAATGCCCTGCCTGACTGGTGCGAGCCAAGCGACCTGGGCATGGTGGTGCAATCGGCCTGCCTGGCCCACGACATTGGCAACCCGCCGTTCGGTCACTCCGGCGAGGATGCTATTCGCTATTGGTTCCAGCAGGCCGCCGGCCGTGGTTGGCTCGATGCAATGAGCGAAGCCGAGCGCAACGACTTCCTCAACTTCGAAGGCAACGCCCAAGGATTCCGCGTTCTCACCCAGCTTGAATACCATCAGTTCGACGGCGGAACGCGGCTGACCTATGCCACCCTCGGCACCTATTTGAAATACCCCTGGACGGCCCGCCACGCGGACTCGCTGGGCTACAAGAAGCACAAGTTCGGTTGCTACCAGAGCGAACTGCCACTGTTGGAGCAGATTGCCCACAAGCTCGGCTTGCCACAGATCGAGGATCAACGCTGGGCGCGGCATCCCTTGGTGTACCTGATGGAGGCCGCCGATGACATCTGCTACGCGCTGATCGACCTGGAAGACGGCGTGGAGATGGATCTCCTGGAATACCCCCAGGTGGAATCGCTGCTCCTGGACCTGGTGGGCGACGATCTTCCGGACACTTACCGCCAGCTTGGGCCGCTGGACTCGCGGCGACGCAAACTGGCGATCCTGCGGGGCAAAGCCATCGAACACCTGACCAACGCCGCCGCCCGGGCTTTTGTCGAACAGCAGGAAGCATTGCTTGCCGGTACATTGCCAGGGGATTTGGTGGAGCATATGCACGGCCCGGCAAAACGCTGCGTGTTGAATGCCAAGGACATGGCGCGCCGGAAAATTTTCCAGGACAAGCGCAAGACCCTGCATGAAATCGGTGCCTACACCACGCTGGAAATCCTGCTCAACGGATTTTGCGGGGCCGCCCTCGAACAGCACGGAGGCCGTACGCCTTCGTTCAAGAATCGCCGCATTCTCGACCTGCTGGGGAACAACGCGCCAGATCCCAACGGCCCCTTGCATAGCGCTTTCCTGCGAATGATCGATTTCATCGCCGGGATGACTGACAGCTACGCCAGCGAAATGGCCCAGGAGATGACCGGCCGCACGCGCCAATAAAAGGCGTGGATCGACGAAGTGCTGCGCCTGGCACAAAACCTGTGGGAGCGAGCTTACTCGCGATGGCGGTGGATCTGTGCGCATCAATGCAGGATGTGCCACCGTCATCGCGAGCAAGCTCGCTCCCACAGGGATTGGCGGTGAATGTGAATTTTGTAGCGCTGCGCCACAAGGAGTTTGAAGTAGATAAACAACTGTATGGTTTACACAAACCTCGATTGAAACGTTTCTTTTGTTTGCACAAACAACACTATCAAAGAAATATCCCTTCACACACCGCCAACACATCCCCCTCTTATTGTCGCCCACCGACTAAAAAACCGATTACCTCGTAATATCTTGCCTCTTTTTTTGTAGGAAACTTCTGAAATTGAAGTTGCATGCCCGTCTCTTCGTACGGCCCTGGTTGTAAGTGGGCTAAGGTGCGCGCTTTATTCAAGTTCGCAGGGTAATTTATTCATGAACTCCGTTTTCATTGTCGACGATCATCCGGTCATCCGCCTCGCTGTTCGCATGCTTCTGGAGCATGAGGGCTATAAGGTCGTAGGAGAAACTGACAACGGCGTCGATGCGATGCAAATGGTGCGCGAATGCATGCCAGACCTGGTTATCCTGGACATCAGCATTCCCAAACTCGACGGGCTGGAAATCCTCTCGCGCTTCAACGCCATGACCACTCCGCTCAAGACGCTGGTGCTCACGGCCCAGTCGCCGACGCTCTTCGGCATTCGATGCATGCAGTCCGGTGCCTCTGGTTACGTTTGTAAACAGGAAGACCTCAGCGAACTTGTCAGCGCAATCAAAGCGGTATTGTCCGGCTACAACTACTTTCCCAGCCAGGCGCTGAATCCGGTACGCCCGGATGACCCACGCAGTATCGAGCTGGACCTTTTCAAAAGTGTCAATGATCGGGAACTGATGGTGCTGCAACTTTTTGCCCAGGGCCGTACCAACAAGGAAATAGCCAAAGGCATGTTTCTAAGCAATAAAACCGTCAGTACTTATAAGAAGCGGCTGATGCAGAAGCTCAAGGTCAAGTCCCTGGTCGATCTGATTGAAATGGCGAAGCGCAACGCGCTGGTGTGAGAAGAAACAGGATGCTCAGACGCATAACCGAATGTCTCCTGCTGATCAGCGCAGCGTTATATGCAGGAGTGCTCATGGCGGCACCGGATGCGCCCGAGCACTATACGTTGCTGGGCCGTTCGTCCATGGCCCATACCGAGATCAAGCTGGATGACGTTCACCGCGCTTGGCTACAGGATCGGCAAGCGCTGGTCCTGGGAACGTCCGCGCCGGATTACCCGCCCTTCGATCTCTCCACCAGCGGACGCGACTACGAAGGCCTGACGGCCGATTACGCCGACATCATCGCCAAAGCCACCGGCCTGCCCATGAGCGTCCTGCGCTTCGACTCCCGCGAGGCGGCCATGGCCGCACTCAAGGATGGGCAAATCGATATGCTTGGCACCGCCAACGGCTTCGAGGCGCGCAACCCCGATATTGTGCTGTCAACGCCGTACGCAGTGGACCAACCCGTTCTCGTCACCCGAACGAATGAAAGCCGATCCCTGACTGACGATCTCGAAGGGTTACGGCTGAGCATGGTCTATCACTACCTGCCGCTACGGGAAATTGAAAAACTCTACCCCAAGGCACTCATCACCACCTACCCGTCCTACCAGAACGCCATCAATGCCGTCGCCTTCGGTCAGGCCGACGTATTTCTCGGCGATACCCTTTCCACCCACTACATGATCAACAAGGGCTACTTGAGCAATATCCGCATGGCCAGCTTCGGCAAACACGAATCCCATGGGTTCGGTTTCGCCGTACGACGTAGCGACACCCGCTTGTTGGAAGTCATCAACGCTACGCTGAGCCAGGTCTCCATTGCCGAGCAAGCCGCCATCTCCAAGCGCTGGAGTGCAGGCAGCGACCTGTATCTCACGGACCACAGGATACAACTGACCGACCGCGAGCAACGCTGGCTGGCCAGGCATCCGGTGGTCCGAGTAGTGGTGAACGACACCTCCGCGCCCTTCACCTTCTTCGATGCGGATGGGGACTTTCGCGGCATCAGTGCCGACCTGCTGGAACTGATCCGGCTGCGCACCGGCCTGCGCCTGGACATCCAGCGCCGCCAGAACGACAGCGAGATGATTACCGCGGTCCTCAACGATCAAGCCGACATGATCGCCGCACTTTTGCCCAGCAGTGAACGACAACTCCAGTTGAAGTTCAGCCGCCCCTACGTCGACAGCTCGTTCGTCCTGCTGACCCGCAAACAGTCCGACACGCCCACGACACTCGATCAGTTCGGCCACGCCAGCCTGGCAATCGCCAAAGGCAATCCGGTCATTGAATGGCTACGCAGCCAATACCCAAACATCCAAATCATCGAAACGGACGGCCCCTTGCGCGCCGTGGAAATGCTCGTCCACGGCCAGGTCGACGGCAGCGTGAACTCGCAGGTGATGGCCAACTACTTCATCTCCTCCTATGCGTGGCGCGACAGGTTGCAAATCAGCAGCACGGTGGGCACCCAACAGGCCATGTTCGCGCTGGCCACGGCAAAAAACGCCACCGAGTTGAACGCCATCCTCGACAAGGCCCTGACCAGCATCGACCCCGACGAACTGGGCGTCATCAACAACCGCTGGCGCGGTTACGTCTCGCCCTCGGAACACACCTGGCGTACCTACAACCGCCTGTTCCTGCAGATCGGCGCGGGCGTTGGCCTGTTGTTGCTGTTTTCCCTGGCGTGGAACGCCTACATGCAGCGCCAGATCAGGCAACGTCAACGGGCGGAACTGGCCCTCAATGATCAGCTCGAATTCATGCATTCGCTGCTCAATGGCACCCCCCACCCCATCTACGTGAGGGATCGCAACGGCATCCTGCAAAGCTGCAACGACAGCTACCTGCAAACGTTCGACATCAAACGCGAAGACGTCATCGGCAAGAGCCAGATGCCAGGATCCATGAGCAACGCCTTCGAAGCGCAGGAGTACCAGGCGGACTACCAGCGTGTCATGGCCGAAGGCACCGCCCTGATCGTCGATCGGCCCCTGCACATCGGGGACAGGCAACTGACGATCTATCACTGGATCCTCCCCTACCGAAACTCCGCCGCCGAAGTGCGAGGCATCATCGGCGGCTGGATCGACATCAGTGAGCGGCGCCAGCTGTTCGAGGAACTGCGCGCGTCCAAGCAACGAGCCGATGACGCGAACCGCGCCAAAAGCACGTTCCTGGCAACCATGAGCCATGAAATCCGCACCCCCATGAACGCGGTGATCGGCATGCTTGAGCTGGCGCTGAAACAGGCCGACAAGGGCCGCGTGGACCGTTCGACCATCGAAGTCGCGTACGAGTCGGCCTCCGGCATGCTCGAACTGATAGGCGATATCCTGGACATCGCCCGTATCGAATCCGGCCACCTGAGCCTGGCCCCCGAACGCGTCGATCTCAGGACCCTGCTGCAATCGGTCATTCGGGTATTCGAGGGCGTGGCCCGGCAGAAAAACCTGGCGCTGTCCTTGCAGTTCGACGCCGCCGAGGGCAGCCCTGACGTGTTGATGGACCCGTTGCGATTCAAACAGGTGCTGTCGAACCTGATCAGCAATGCCCTCAAATTTACCGAGCAGGGCCAGGTCGTGGTCAAGGTCCGGCTGTCTCCAACCAACCAGGACGACGTTCTGCAAATGCATCTGGAGGTCAACGACAGCGGCATCGGTATTGGCCCGGCGGACCTGCAACGTTTGTTCGAGCCGTTTGCCCAGGTCGATAACACCAGCCGGATGGCCCGCAACGGTGCGGGGTTGGGGCTGGTGATCAGTCGCAACCTGTGCCGGATGATGGGCGGCAACCTGCACATGAACAGCCAACCCGGCAGCGGCACCCAGGTCCAGGTCTGCCTGCAACTGACCGTCCTGTCGACGGCGCCGGTTCGCCCGCCACCTGAACCGGTCATCGAAACGGCCCAGGCCACCCTGAACGTCCTGATCGTGGACGATCATCCCGCCAACCGCCTACTGATGTCGCAGCAATTGGAATACCTGGGCCATCACTACCAGGTCGCCCATGATGGTGCCCACGGGCTCGAGGTCTGGCAAAAAAATCATTTCGATCTGGTCATCGCCGATTGCAACATGCCCATCATGAACGGCTACGAACTGGCCCGATCGATTCGTCGCGATGAGTCCGAGCAGCAACGGCCACCTTGCACCCTCCTGGGGTTCACCGCCAATGCACAACCGGAGGAAAAACAACGCTGCCAGGACGCTGGAATGGATGACTGCCTGTTCAAGCCGATCAGCCTGAGCGCCTTGAGCCAATGGATCAAAGCAGTCAAACCCGCCGGACGCCCCACCGTTTTCAGTGTACAAAGCTTGCAGGCGTTGACCGGCGGCGACCCTTCGTCCAACCGGCGCCTGCTGGCTGAATTACTCAGCAGCAGCCGCTCGGACCGCCAGGAATTGCTCGACGTCGCCCGCGGCGCAAACCGGCAAGCGCTGACCGAAATAGCGCACAAGATAAAAGGCGTCGCCCGCATCGTCCAGGCGACCTCGCTGATCCAGTGGTGCGAGGCGTTGGAGCGCGCTTGTCACCAGGCGCAGGCACCTGGACGAATCAGCGATTGCATCGACGCCCTCGACCGCGCCATGAGCGAACTGGAGCGGGCCCTCGAAACGGAGATCGCCAAGGCAAAATAATCCAGCGTTTACTATGCTATTCGCTCAGCAGTGCGTACCTGGGGGGTTCTCGATCGGTTTCCCTTGCACGCGGGAACACCCATCGAGAACACCCCCTGACACTTGGAGTGACTGCAATGCCCAGCGCACCGCGTCCGGACAAACGCCGGTTCCCCCTGCACGTCCACATCAGCGTGATGTTTACCCTGCTTTTGCTGCTGACCGGGGTGGTGCTGGGGGTTTTCAATTACCGGCAAACCACGCAAATCATCCTCTCCAGCAGTGAAAAACTGTTCAACCGTATTGAACAGGACGTGCGCCTGGATTTGTACGACACCTACGAACCCATCCGTCACCTGTTGAGCCTGCTGGCTGACTACCCGGCGACGCGCACGCCGCAGATGGCGCAACGCCTGGCCCTGCTCGTGCCCTTCAGCCAGGCGCTGCGGGACAACCCTAACCTGGCATCGTTGTACCTGGGCGATCAGCGCGGCAATTTCCTGATGGTCCGGCCGCTGCGCACCGCGGCCCTGAAAGCCGCCCTGCAGGCGCCGGCCAACTCGGCCTACCAGGTCTGGACCGTGGAACGGGCCACCGAGCAAGGCCCGGTTCATTCCCAGTCGCGGTTCTACGACGAGGCCCTGACACTCATCGGGCGCCGGGACATAGCCGACGAAATCTACGATCCCCGCGGCCGCAGCTGGTTTCGCAGCGCCGTCGGCAGCACCGAGCAGATTACCACCGAGCCCTACGTTTTTTTCTCCACCCAAAACGTCGGCACCACCCTCGCCCGGCGCAGTGGCGAGCAGGCTGTCATCGGCGCCGACCTGACCCTGGTGGCCCTGTCCCAGACCCTGGCCAAGCACAAGGTGACGGCTGGCACCGAGGTCGTGCTGCTTGATCCCAGGGGCAACGCTGTGGGTTATCCCGACAGCCGCCGGCTGCTCGCCGACGCCCAGTCGACACACCTGATCAAGGCCCGCGACCTCAGCCCGGCCATCGCCGCCGCACTCGACAACAACACTGACACCACGCGCCTGGAAGCGGCCGGACGCCAGTGGATCGTGTCTCGCAGCCACATGCAGGAAGGCGGGCCCCAAGGCCTGGAACTGGCGTTGCTGGTCCCTGAAGATGAGCTGCTGGACAATGCCTACCGCATGCGCTGGCAAGGCGCGCTCATCACCCTCGCCACCCTGCTGCTGTGCCTGCCCCTGGGCTGGCTGACGTCCAGGATCCTGGTCAAGCCTTTGCGCGAACTGGTGCAGGAGGCCGATGCCATTCGCAGCTTTGACTTCAACTACCCGGTGTCCCGTCGCTCCCCGGTGCTGGAGGTCGATCAGTTGAGCGTCTCGATGGCGCGCATGAAAGAGACCCTGGCAAGTTTCTTTGAAATCACCGCCAGCCTGCGCGCCGAAACCCGCTTCGCCCCGTTGCTGGAACGGGTGTTGTTTGAAACCGTGAAGATCGGCCAGGCCCAGGCCGGCCTGATCTACCTGCGCGAGAACGACGACAATCGGGTCAAGCCGTATGGGCTGGTGATCGATGGAACGCCCAGGGACCTCGACGCCTTCAAGTTGCGCAGCCATGCACTACAGGCGAGCGCCAGCCCGCCATGGCTCCAGCAACTGGCTACCTCGGACAACCTCGTGGCATCCCTGGGCTTCGAACAGGCGGGCGACCTGCAGGGCGTGCTGCGGGAGCTGGACTCCCCGCGCGTCCACTTGATCGGTATTCGCCTGCGCAATCGGCATCAGGAAACCGTCGGCGTACTGGTGTTGCTGGTCACCGACAGCGGCACCGAAGCCGACCTGGAAAAACTGCAGCCCGACCGCATCGCCTTCCTCCAGGCCGTGTCCGGCGCCGCCGCCGTGAGCATCGAGGCCCAGCGCCTGCAAGCCAGGCAAAAGCAATTGCTGGACGCCTTCATCCAATTGCTGGCCGGCGCGATCGATGCCAAGAGTCCCTATACCGGCGGCCATTGCCAGCGGGTGCCGGTCCTGACCCTGATGCTCGCCCAGGCCGCCGCTGCCAGCCAGGCACCGGCATTCGACGCCTACCGGCCAACGGAGGATGAATGGGAAGCCCTGCACATCGCCGCCTGGCTGCACGATTGCGGCAAGGTCACCACTCCCGAATACGTGGTCGACAAAGCCACCAAACTGGAAACCCTGAACGACCGGGTCCACGAAATACGCACCCGCTTCGAAGTGCTCAAGCGCGACGCCTGGGTCGACTACTGGCAGGCCGTGGCAAGCGGCGGCGAGCCGTCATCCCTGGCGCAACAGCGTGACGCGACATTGACGGCCCTGGATGACGACTTCGCCTTCGTCGCCCGTTGCAACCTGGGCGCCGAAGCCATGGCCGAGGCCGACCTGCAACGCCTGCAGCAGATTGCCCAACGCCCGTGGACCCGGACCCTCGACGATCGCCTGGGGGTTTCCTGGGAAGAGAACCGACGCCAGAATCGCACGCCCAAGCCGACACTACCGGTCACTGAGCCGCTGCTGGCAGACAAGCCCGAACACCTGCTTGAGCGCCACGCGGCCGAACTGATCCCGGCGGACAACCCATGGGGCTTCCAGCTCGATGTTCCGGCCTGGAAATACAACCGCGGCGAACTCTACAACCTGAGCATCACGCGCGGCACGCTGACCCGCGAGGAGCGCTACGTCATCAATCATCACATGGTGCAGACGATCCTGATGCTCAGCCAGTTGCCCTTCCCCAGTCACCTGGACAGCGTGGCGGAGATCGCTGGCGGTCATCACGAGAAAATGGATGGCAGTGGTTACCCCAAGCGCCTCCAGCGCGAAGAGATGAGCCTGCCGGCGCGCATGATGGCCATTGCCGACATTTTCGAAGCACTGACGGCGGCCGACCGCCCCTACAAGAAAGCCAAGAAACTGAGCGAGGCCCTGGGCATCATGGCCACCATGTGCCGTGACGCCCATATCGATCCCGAGCTGTTCGGGCTGTTCATCGAAGAAAAAATCTACGAGAGCTACGCCAACCAGTTCCTCGACCCACACCAGATCGATGAAATCGACCCCCACGGCCTGCTGGTCAAGGCAGGGTTGAAGGCATGAAGGCTATCCCTGTAGGAGCTGACGAGCGAAGCGAGGCTGCGATCTTTCCCCTGACGCTTGAACCTCAAGCGAACGATCAAAAGATCAAAAGATCACAGGCTTCGCCAGCTCCTACGCAAAGCGAGTCAGCAATCCGTCAGGCGCAGGAAGATCGCGGCCAACTGCTCGATGCCGGCTTGATCATGTTCGGTAAAGCGCGCCAGTTTCGGACTGTCCAGGTCGAGCACGCCGATCAGGCGCCCGTCCTTGACCAGCGGCACCACCAGCTCGCTGTTCGACGCGCTGTCGCAGGCGATGTGCCCGGCGAAGGCATGGACGTCTTCGACGCGCTGGGTCTGCCGGGTCGCGGCCGCCGTACCGCATACACCGCGGCCAAAGGGGATCCGCACGCAGGCGATCTGGCCCTGGAACGGTCCCAGGACCAACTCTTCGTTGCGATTGAGGTAGAAACCGGCCCAGTTCAGATCATCCAGCTGACTGGACAGGAAAGCCGAGAACTGCGCGGCGTTGGCGATGAAGTCACGCTCATCGGCCAGCAAGGATTCCAGCTGTGCCGATAACAGCGCGTAGCCGTCAAGGCCGACTCCGGTGCCCTTCAAATCGATCATGCCTTGTGCTCCAACAATTTCAGGCCAACCCAATAACGGGCAAACTGATAGGCGCAACGTCCGTTGCGATTGCCGCGCCCGGTTGCCCAGCGCACCGCCAGTACATCCAGCGCTTCGTCGCGCTGCCAGGCCAGGCCGGCCTTGGCCGCCAGTTCGCCGATCCAGTGCTCCACCACGTTGAGGAAATGCTCCTGGGTAAACGGATAAAACGACAGCCACAAGCCAAAGCGGTCGGACAAGGCGATCTTGTCTTCTACCGCTTCGCTGGGGTGAAGTTCGCCGTCGACCCGCTTCCAATTCTCGTTGTCGCTTTCCTTTTCCGGCACCAGGTGACGACGGTTGGAGGTGGCATACAGCAGCACGTTGTCCGGCGCCTGCACCAGGGATCCATCCAACACGCTCTTGAGCACGCGGTAATCGCCTTCACCGGATTCGAACGACAAGTCATCGCAGAACAACACGAAGCGCTGGGGCAGTTTCGCCACCTGCTCGACCACGCGGGGCAGATCGGCCAGGTGATCGCGTTCGATCTCGATCAAGCGCAGGCCATGCTGGGCATGCTCAGCCAACAGGGCGCGCACCAGGGACGACTTGCCGGTGCCACGCGAGCCCCAGAGCAAGGCATGGTTGGCGGGCATGCCATCGATGAATTGCCGCGTGTTGCGGCCCAGTTGTTCAACCTGGCGCTCCACGCCGATCAGGTCCGACAAGCGCATGTCGAGGCTGACCTGCAGCGGTATCAGATAGCCGCTGCGCCCGTCACGCTGCCAGCGGGCGGCCAGGGTCTGGGTCCAATCGATGGAGGGCCGAGGCGCCGGCAGCAAAGGTTCGATCCGGGCCAGCACGGCATCGGCACGCTCAAGAAAAGCATTCAATCGCGAGTCCACGTCTTCTCCTCGGACAGGTTCACAGTAATGATGGCGCTCCAGCAACGAAACGCCGTATCCAATGGCGGGTCTACTTCACACAATACACACCGGCTGCACCGGTATTCAGAGATGATCAGCTATGCTTGACCGGCGAAGGGAAACGTAAGTGGCTCATCACTCAATGGACATCAGATTCACCCAACGGCTTTCCTACAAGCAGGCCCGCCTGACCGTCCTGGTGGGCTTCGTGCTGGGCACCTTGCTCAGCCTGATGCAGATTGGCATCGATTATGCCAGCGAAGACGCGTCGATCAACCGTGAAATCCTCTCGCTGCTGGAAATCAGCCACAACCCGGCCTCGCGCATCGCCTACAACATCGACGCCGAACTCGCCCAGGAGTTGTCCATGGGCCTGTTGCGCTCACCGGCCATCATCGGGGCCGAGCTGATCGACAACAACAATACCGTGCTGGCCAGCGTCAAGCGGCCCGAGCTGCAAAGCAGCTACCGGTTCATCAGCGACTTCCTGTTCGGCGCCCAGCGGCAGTTCGAGGACCGGCTCTACCTGGATCACTTGCCCAGCGAATCCCTGGGCATGCTGCGACTGGACGTCGACACCTATGCGTTCGGCAGTCGTTTCCTGCGCCGTGCCGAGGTCACCTTGCTCAACGGCTTCGCCCGCAGCCTGATCCTGACCGGCCTGCTGCTGGCGCTGTTCTACGTGATGCTGACCAAGCCCCTGGTGCGGGTCATCCGCGAACTGAGCAGCCGCGACCCGAGCAGCAGCGAACAGAGCCACCTGGAATGCCCTGCCGGCCATCAGTCCGATGAAATCGGCGTGCTGGTGTCCGTCGCCAACCAGCAGTTCGAAAACATCTCCGCCGAAATCCAGCAGCGGCGTACGGCCGAAAATCGCCTCACTGAATACCTGGCGCAACTGGAGAACATCGTCTCGGCACGCACCGCCGAACTCAAGGCCATCAATACCCGCCTCAGCCAGTCCAACGAGGAGCTGGAAGTGGCCCGGCGCACAGCCCTGGACATGGCCGAAGCCCGCTCCGCGTTCCTCGCCAACATGAGCCACGAGATCCGCACACCGCTCAACGGCCTGCTGGGCATGATCGCGCTCTCCCTGGATGGCCCCCTGACGGCCGAACAACAGCAGCAGCTATCGATTGCCCATGACTCGGGCAAGGTATTGGTCGAACTGCTCAACGACATCCTCGACCTGTCGAAATTCGACGCCGGCCAACTGGAACTCGAACGCATTCCGTTCGATCTCGGCTCCCTGGTGGAGGATACCGCCAACCTGCTTTCCCAGAACGCGGCCCCCAGTGTCGAACTGGCCTGCCTGATCGACCCGCAGTTCCCGGCGCAGGTAGTCGGCGACCCGACCCGGGTGCGCCAGATCGTCAGCAACCTGCTGTCCAACGCACTGAAGTTCACGCGCTTCGGTCGAGTCGACGTGAAGATGAGTCATTACGAAGGCGGCGTGCGAATCGAGGTCTGCGACACGGGCATTGGCATTCCCCAGGAAGCCCAGGCGAGAATCCTGCAACCGTTCACCCAGGCTGGCGCCGGGATTACCCGCCAGTTTGGTGGCACCGGCCTGGGCCTGGCATTGACCTACAACCTCTGCGAAGCCATGCAGGGCCGGTTGACGATCAGTTCCGAAGCCGGCTTTGGCAGCCAGTTCTGTGCCGATCTGCCCCTGCCGTGCCATACCCCGGCGACGCCGGTCGAACCGTTGCACGGCAACGTCGTCGCCATCACCGCCAGCAGCAGCGGGCTGGCCGAGTTGCTGGGCATGCTGTTGCCGGGATGGGGCCTGGATTATGTGCAGCGCTCCATCGAGGACAGGTTGCTGGGGCTCACGCCCGACGTACTGATTACCGACTGCCCGGAATGCCTGTTCAACCTGCGGCCGACCTTTGACGCGCCGATCCTGCTGGTGACCGCCTATGGCAGCTTCATGCCCAGCGAGGAAGCCGCCGCCCTCGCCCCGCTGATACAACAGGCCCGGCCGCTGGCGCGCCATGCGCTGTACCAGATTCTGCGACGCGCCATGCAAAGCGAGGCGACCATCATCAATGACGCACAGATCGAAGCCCTGGCGCCTGCCAAGCGTGGACGGGTGCTGCTGGTGGAGGACAACCCGGTCAACCAACTGGTGGCCAAAGGGATGTTGGTGAAGCTGGGCTGCGAAGTCACTGTCGCGGCCCATGGCGTCGAAGCCCTGGATCAACTGGAACAGCGGGTGTTCGACCTGGTGTTGATGGACTGCAACATGCCGGTGATGGATGGTTACGAAGCCAGCCGGCAGATCCGCCGCAGCGGGCGCTGGTCGGACCTGCCGATTGTGGCCCTGACGGCCAACGCGATGCCCGAGGAACGCGAGCGCTGCCGTGCGGCCGGCATGAACGATTACCTGTCCAAGCCGTTCCGCCGCGAAGAACTGGCGGCAGTGCTGGACCAGTGGGTGCCGACTACGTCAGCGCTTTGATCTGGCCCAGCAGGTGATCGAGACCGTCTCGCAACGTTCCGAGGCGGTCCAGGTCAACACCGCTGTCACATAACAGGCGGGCCTTGAGCGGGCCGACCTGTTCACGCAACGCTCGCCCTGCTGCCGACAGGCTCAAGTGCACCTCCCGCTCGTCCCGGGCCGAACGCTGGCGCTGGACCAGGTCCAACTGTTCCAGGCGCTTGAGCAGTGGCGTCAGCGTGCCGGAATCCAGCGCCAAACGCTCACCCAGGGCCTTGACCGTCGGCTGTTGCGGGGCCGTGTCCTGCCATTCCCACAACACCAGCATCACCAGGTATTGCGGATAGGTCAGGCCGAGCTGATCGAGCATTGGCTTGTAGCCACGAATCACCGCACGCGAAGCGGCGTACAGCTTGAAGCACAACTGGCTGTCGAGTTTCAGCGAATCGGCTGACAGGTCATTCATTTGAGCAGCGCTTCGATCTCACCGGTCAGGTCCTGGGGCTTGGTGGTCGGGGCAAAACGCTTGACCACCTGACCGTCCTTGCCGATCAGGAACTTGGTGAAATTCCACTTGATGCCTTTGGACCCCAGCACGCCAGGCGCCCGCTGTTTAAGCTGGACGAACAGGGGATGGGCGTTGGCACCGTTGACCTCGATTTTCTTGAACAGCGGAAAACTCACACCGAAGTTCAGCTCGCAAAACTCGGTAATCGCCCCTTCGTTGCCCGGCTCCTGCTTACCGAACTGATTGCAGGGAAAGCCCAGCACCACCAGGCCCTGGTCCTTGTAGGTCTGCCACAGCGCCTCAAGCCCCTTGTACTGCGGGGTGAACCCGCACTGGCTGGCCGTGTTGACCACCAGCACAGCCTTGCCGGCGAAATCGGCGAGGGTCTTTTGCTCACCCTTGATGGTGGTGCACGGGATGCTCAGCAGGTTGTCGCTCATGGCAAGGCTCCAGATGGGAAGAAGAGGAGCTTGAAGATAGCGAGCAATTAAATTGCATGCAATTTAATTATCGAAAAAACCCACACAACAGACTGTGGGAGCAAGGCTTGCCCGCGATGAAGGCGATGCGGTCTTTCAGAGATCGAGGCGCCCTGTTTCGCGAGCAAGCTTTGCTCCCACTGAATTACCCCCGTGGGACCAGATCCAGACACACCGAGTTGATGCAGTACCGCAAACCCGTGGGAGGCGGGCCGTCGGGGAAGACGTGGCCCAAGTGGGCGTCGCATCTGGCGCAGACCACCTCGGTGCGAATCATGCCGTGGCTGACGTCCCGCACCTCCACCACCGCGCTGCCCTCGATCGGCGCGTAGAAACTCGGCCAGCCGCAGCCGGAATCGAATTTGGTCTGCGAATCGAACAACGGTTCGTTGCAGCAGATGCAGTGGTACACACCGTCGGTCTTGGTGGCGTTGTATTTACCGGAGAACGGCCGTTCGGTGCCCTTCAATCGACAGACGTTGTACTGCTCCGGGTCGAGCATGGCGTGCCATTCTTCAAGAGTTTTCTCCAACTTTTCCATCGTCCCACCTCGGCAATTGAAAAAGCCCGATCCGACGCTTTTCCGCAGATCGGGCGGCACGTATGATTGCGCCTCGTCAGACGCCAGTCTGGCAGCCACGTCATGCGCATTCAAACGGATTGTGACGCATGTACCGCGCCAGGCCTGGGCACAGACGCAGGATCCCCAGTACGGCCGTTCATACGCCACCTGGATCGTTCATTTTCGGGAACACATCGCCATGCAGGTCAGCAAATCGAACAAGCTCGCCAACGTCTGCTACGACATTCGCGGCCCGGTGCTCAAGCACGCCAAACGCCTGGAAGAGGAAGGCCATCGCATCCTCAAGCTGAACATCGGCAACCCGGCCCCCTTTGGTTTCGAAGCGCCCGATGAAATCCTCCAGGACGTCATCCGCAACCTGCCGACGGCCCAGGGCTACAGCGACTCCAAGGGCCTGTTCAGTGCCCGCAAGGCCGTGATGCAGTACTACCAGCAGAAGCAGGTCGAAGGGATCGGCATCGAGGACATCTACCTGGGCAACGGCGTGTCCGAGCTGATCGTGATGTCCATGCAGGCCCTGCTCAACAACGGTGACGAAGTGCTGGTGCCGGCACCGGACTATCCGCTGTGGACCGCTGCCGTGAGCCTGTCCGGTGGCAACCCGGTGCATTACCTGTGCGACGAACAGGCCAACTGGTTTCCCGACCTGGCGGACATCAAGGCCAAGATCACGCCCAATACCAAGGCACTGGTGATCATCAACCCGAACAACCCGACCGGCGCCGTGTATTCCAGGGAAGTGCTGCTGGGCATGCTGGAACTGGCCCGCCAGCACAACCTGGTGGTGTTCTCCGACGAGATCTACGACAAGATCCTCTACGACGATGCCGTGCATGTGTGCACCGCGTCCCTGGCGCCAGACCTGCTGTGCCTGACCTTCAACGGCCTGTCCAAGTCCTATCGGGTCGCCGGTTTCCGCTCCGGCTGGATCGCCATCTCCGGGCCCAAGCACCATGCCCAGAGCTACATCGAAGGCATCGACATGCTGGCCAACATGCGCCTGTGTGCCAACGTGCCGAGCCAGCATGCGATCCAGACGGCGCTGGGTGGCTACCAGAGCATCAACGACCTGGTCCTGCCCCAGGGCCGGCTGCTGGAACAGCGCAATCGCACCTGGGAACTGCTCAACGACATCCCCGGCGTCAGTTGTGTCAAGCCGATGGGCGCGCTGTATGCCTTCCCGCGGATCGACCCGAAGGTCTGCCCGATCCACAACGATGAAAAATTCGTCCTCGACCTGCTGCTATCCGAAAAGCTGCTGGTGGTCCAGGGCACGGCGTTCAACTGGCCGTGGCCGGATCACTTCCGCGTCGTGACCCTACCGCGGGTCGATGACCTCGACCAGGCCATTGGCCGGATCGGCAACTTCCTCAAGTCCTACCGTCAATAAGCCGGACGGCGTGCGAGGCGTCCTCACCTCGCACGCTGTTTGATTCAGCAACATATCCGTTCTGCCGACTCTGCAAGGCCTTCTACACTACGGGCGGGACCGCCGACGTCCCCCCAGGCTCAACGTTCACGGGGGGCAGGCGTCGTATTTCTTTTCCCCATTCACTTTCAGAAAAGTCTTTCAAACATTTAGGACGCCTGTAGGACACAGTTTGAAATAGTCGGCGAGTTGAATAGCCTGCGGCAGCACCTTATATACCCCGCATAACGCTACATCTTTAGCACGAGGAGATTTTCACAACCATGATGCGCATCCTGCTGTTCTTGGCCACTAACCTGGCGGTCGTGCTGATTGCCAGCATCACCCTGAGCCTCTTCGGCTTCAACGGGTTCATGGCGGCCAATGGGGTTGACCTCAACCTCAATCAGCTGCTGATCTTCTGTGCGGTGTTCGGTTTCGCCGGTTCCCTGTTCTCGCTGTTCATCTCCAAGTGGATGGCGAAGATGAGCACCGGCACCCAGATCATCAGCCAGCCGCGCACGCGTCACGAACAATGGCTGCTGCAGACCGTCGAGCAACTGTCCCGCGAAGCCGGTATCAAGATGCCGGAAGTCGGGATCTTCCCGGCCTACGAGGCCAACGCCTTCGCCACCGGCTGGAACAAGAACGACGCACTGGTCGCCGTCAGCCAGGGGTTGCTCGAGCGGTTCTCGCCCGATGAAGTCAAGGCCGTGCTGGCCCACGAGATCGGCCACGTCGCCAACGGCGATATGGTGACCCTGGCGCTGATCCAGGGCGTGGTGAACACCTTCGTGATGTTCTTCGCCCGCATCATCGGCAACTTCGTCGACAAGGTGATCTTCAAGAACGAAGAAGGCCAGGGCATCGCCTACTACGTGGCGACCATCTTCGCCGAGCTGGTACTGGGCATCCTCGCCAGCGCCATCGTCATGTGGTTCTCGCGCAAGCGCGAGTTCCGCGCCGACGACGCCGGTGCACGCCTGGCCGGCACCAGTGCCATGATCGGTGCCCTGCAGCGCCTGCGCGCCGAGCAAGGCTTGCCGGTGCACATGCCCGACACCCTGAATGCCTTTGGCATCAACGGTGGCATCAAGCAGGGCCTGGCACGCATGTTCATGAGCCACCCGCCGCTGGAAGAGCGTATTGACGCACTGCGTCGTCGGGGTTGATCGCCGGGCTCAAAAAACCCGCAGTAATGTTGTTCACTTAGAAAAAACGGCGCTTCTTTCAGAAATGGGAAGCGCCGTTTTTTTGGTTTTGTTGTTTTGGTGTGTATATCCGTTATTTAGGTAACGGCTGCTTATGGTTCCGCTCTTACAGCGGCTCACTTTTGAGAAGCGCAAAAGTAAGCAAAACGCTTCATGCCCCACCACTTGGTGCCTCGCCTAGGCTCGGCATACCCTCACTCCGGCATTGCTCCGTGGGCCGCCGCGAAGGGCCATCCATGGCCCAGCGCGGCTAACCCGGCATCCATGCCGGGTTGCCCACTGCGCAATGCCTGCGTTCGGCCATCGTGGTTAACGGGGCGCCGAGATCAACATCCACGCCGAGGCGGCCTTATAGCCGACCTGGCTCTCCCGGTCATACACCCATCAGAACTGTGGGAGCAAAGCTTGCTCGCGATGGCGGTGGCTCAGTCACATGGATGTTGGGTTTGCTGGCCTCATCGCGAGCAAGCTTTGCTCCCACAGGGGATTTGGGTGTTCATGAGTCTTGTGTTCACTGCAGCCCCATTGTGGGAGCGAGCCTGCTCGCGATAGCGGTGGCTCAGCCACATAGATGCCGGCCTGAGCCCCCTGCTCTTGCTTTGGATCTTGATCTGAACGCCCCGTTAACCACGCTGGCCGAACGCAGGCATTGCGCAGTGGGCACCTCGGCATGGATGCCGAGGTAGCCGCGCTGGGCCATGGATGGCCCTTCGCGGCGGGCCCACGGAGCAATGCCGGAGTGAGGGCATGCCGAGCCTAAGCGAGGCACCGAGTGGTGGGGCAAAAGCGTTTTGCTTACTTTTGCGCTTCTCAAAAGTGAGCCGCTGTAAGAGCGGAACCCTAAGCCGCCGTTACCGCAGCAACGGATATGTACTCGATCAACAAAATCCAGGCCACCTGTCAGGCCGCCATCGGGAGCGAGCATGCTCCCGATGGCGTCAGCACAACCACCGCTTCAACCTCTGGACAGCCGATAAACACGCTCATCCAACCGTTTCACACCCGCCTGCAAAAACTTCCAGCTCTCCCCCAGTACATCCTGCTCCTGCAACACCTCCAACTGCCAGACACCTCCCAGCAGCCGCTGCACCTCATCATCCCCGACGGAAAACGGCGGGCCAGGCATTTCATCCTGGTTGTAATCCAAGGTAATCAACAAGCCGACCCCATCGGGCAAGATCTTCTGCAGATGAGCCGCGTACCGTTCCCGCATCGGCACGGGCAACGCGATTAATGCAGCGCGGTCGTACAGAGCCGTGCAATCGGCCACATCCTGCGGGTCCAGGGCAAAGAAATCACCGCAGCGAATCTCGATATCACCGGCACGGAACACCCTGAAAGCGCCCTCTTCACTCACAACCGCCTCAAGCTGATGCTCAAGGAAAAAATCCGTGGCGGCTTTTTCCGACAATTCCACGCCCAACACCGAATAGCCCTGATGAGCAAGCCACAGCAGATCCAGGCTTTTGCCACACAACGGCACCAGCACCCGACTGCCCTGGGCCAAGCCCAATTGCGGCCAGAAACGTTGCAGGTAGGGGTTCACCTCTGGCAGGTGAAAACCAATCTGGTTCGATGACCAGCGCTTGTGCCAAAACTCGGGCTCCATGATTCGCTCCAAAAAAATCGATCAAAACGGGCTAAAACTTATATTAGATTTAGATCATTGACCTGACGGAAGATGACTCCATCTTAACGCTCAGGAGTCCCTTCATGCTGCCCAGCCTGTTTATCTCCCATGGCTCACCGATGCTCGCCCTGGAGCCCGGCGACAGCGGTCCGGCATTGGCTCGCCTGGCCGCTCAATTGCCCAAGCCCAAGGCCATCGTCATCGTGTCCGCCCACTGGGAAAGCAACGAACTGCTGGTCAGCGCCAATCCGCAGCCGCGCACCTGGCACGACTTCGGCGGCTTTCCACCAGCCCTGTATGAGGTGCAGTACCCCGCGCCTGGCGATCCTCAACTGGCCACGCAAGTCGCAGCCATGCTCAACACCGCGCATCTGCCGGCACGCCTCGATCCTCAACGGCCGTCCGACCATGGCGTCTGGGTGCCATTGTCTTTGATGTACCCCGAGGCCGACATCCCGGTGGTGCAGGTTTCCCTGCCCAGCCGCCAGGGACCGGTGTTGCAGACACAGGTCGGCCAGGCCCTGGCGAGCCTGCGTCAGCAGGGCATCTTGCTGATCGGTTCCGGCAGCATCACCCATAACCTGCGCGACCTGGACTGGAACGCCGGCCCCAACAGCATTGAGCCCTGGGCCAAGGCCTTTCGCGATTGGATGGTTGAGACGCTGGCGGCCGACGACGAGGCCGCGCTGCATGATTACCGTCGCCAGGCGCCGAACGCCGTGCGCAGCCACCCCAGCGATGAGCACTTGCTGCCGCTGTATTTTGCCCGGGGTGCCGGCGGGAAATTCAGTGTTGCCCATGCGGGGTTCACGATGGGGACGCTGGGGATGGATATCTATCGGTTCGACTGATTGACCGAGTCGCTTCAATCGCGAGCAGGCTCGCTCCCACAGGGGTTTGGTGAGCGCCGAAGATCCAGTGTGGGGCGAGCCTGCTCGCGATTGGCGTCCACACCACACCTCCTGAAGGAACACCAAACGACAGGCATAAAAAATCCCCGAACCAGTCGGGGATTTTTCATGTTCGATCAATCAGCCCAAGAGCCGATCAATCTTCGCGGTAGCGACGCAGTTTGAGCTGCTTGCCAGCCACGCGGGTGTCTTTCAGCTTGGTCAGCAACTTCTCCAGACCATCTTCCGGCAGCTCTACCAGACTGAAGCTATCACGCACCTGGATGCGGCCGATCGCTTCGCGGGCCAGGCCGCCTTCGTTGAGGATGGCACCCAGCAGGTTCTTGGCAGCGATGCCGTCACGGGCACCCAGCGCGGTACGGCAGCGAGCACGACCTTCGGCCAGCGGGATCGGAGCACGACGCTCGCGATCACCACGGTCCGGACGATCACCGGTACGCTCAGGACGATCGCCACGCGGTGCGTTGTTCGGCACCAGGGGACGTTCCTTCTCGATTGCAGCCAGGTTCAGCGCTTGGCCATTGGTGGCCTTGCGCAGCAGTGCGGCGGCCAGGGCGCGTGGGGTGCAACCGATGTCGGCGGTCAGGCGATCGAGCAGATCACCGTGGGTCGATTCGGCGTCAGCCACCAGTGGCGACAGGCTGTTGGTCAGTTTCTTGATGCGAGCATCGAGAACGGCCTGGGCGTCCGGCAGGCGAACTTCAGCTACCTTCTGGCCAGTTACACGCTCGATCACTTGCAGCATGCGACGCTCACGCGGGGTGACCAGCAGCAGCGCACGGCCTTCGCGACCGGCACGACCAGTACGGCCGATACGGTGAACGTAGGATTCCGGATCGTACGGCATGTCCACGTTGAATACGTGGGTGATGCGCGGAACGTCCAGGCCACGGGCAGCAACGTCGGTCGCCACAACGATGTCCAGGCGGCCATCCTTGAGGGAGTCGATCACGCGCTCACGCTGGTTCTGGGCAATGTCACCGTTCAGCGCAGCGGCTTTGTAGCCTTTGGCTTCCAGGGCGCTGGCCAGGTCCAGGGTCGCTTGCTTGGTGCGCACGAACATGATCAGGGCGTCGAAGTCTTCCACTTCCAGCAAGCTGAGAACGGCAGACGTCTTCTGGTCAGCGTGAACCAGCAGGTGAGCCTGCTCGATCGCGGTGACGGTCTGGGTCTTGGTCTGGATCTTCACGTGTTGCGGATCGCGCAGGTGGCGCTCGGCAATGGCACGGATCGATTGCGGCAGGGTGGCCGAGAACAATACAGTCTGGCGAGTCGCTGGCAGGGCCTTGAAGATGACTTCCAGGTCATCCATGAAACCCAGCTTGAGCATTTCGTCGGCTTCGTCGAGAACCAGGTGGTTCACGGTAGCCAGGACTTTTTCGTCACGACGCAGGTGATCGCACAGACGACCCGGAGTGGCGACAACGATCTGCGCGCCATTACGGATGGCTTTCAGTTGTGGGCCCATCGGGGCACCGCCGTAAACGGCCACAACGGTAACGCCAGGCATCTGCTTGGAATAGGTTTCGAAAGCGGTTGCTACTTGCAGCGCCAACTCACGAGTTGGCGCCAGGATCAGGGCTTGCGGTTCGCGCTTGGCAGGATCGATGCGATGCAGGATCGGCAGGGCGAACGCAGCGGTTTTACCCGTACCGGTTTGCGCCTGGCCAATCATGTCGTGGCCGGCCATGATGATCGGGATCGATTGCTGCTGAATCGCCGAAGGTTCTTCGTAGCCGGTCGCAGTGACGGCAGCAAGAATGTTCGGGTTGAGATTAAAAGCGGCGAAGCCGCCGGTTTCCTGGGTCATGGGTCTGCCTCTAAGTGCATCCGCAAAGACCCATGCTCCAAAGCTGCGCGTGCCGTGTTGAGACTCAAGAGTCGCCCTGGCTGCTTTGTCGGCGGGGATTTGCGAAAACGAATGAATGAAAAAGAACGTCGTGGAAGCATCCGTTGTGCGGACATGCAACCGAAGCTGACTTCGGGGAATTGCGCTACCTTGACGCGGCCCGGCTAAAGGCCGGCGCGCACTATACCGGAATTCGCCCAAAAAGGGAGCTTTTTTTATTGCCTGAGCCCGTTATGGGGCTCGCTGTGACAAGGCCTTGGGGTTAACGGTACAACCGTTTGTTTTACAGAGGCCCAGCGTTGCGGGGATGGGTGCTAAAACGGTTCATCTTTACCTGTGGGAGCAAAGCTTGCTCGCGATGCAGACACCGCGACTTCCGCAAAGGTCTGAGTGGTGTTCATCGCGAGCAAGCTTTGCTCCCACAGGAGGTTGTCACACCTTGGACGGGGGTCAGGTTGCCGGGCGGATGGCCTTGATCAACGACTGCAACGAATAACCCAGCCTCGGCGCCAGCCCTTCGGCCCTGGCGACCAGTCCCTGCATGTCCAGCTCCTGATCCAGGTCCGCCGGCACGATCAGGATCACGTTGCCCTCCTTCACCGGCAGCTCCCAATAATGCCGGTGGTACAAGCCGCGCAACAGCGCCGCGCCCAATGGCTTGCCGTCATCCGTGGCCCACTGGTTGATCACCAGCCAGCCGCCCGGGTTGAGGCGTTTCTGGCAATTTTCCAGGAAGCCCCAGGCCAGGTGCCCGACGCCGGGACCGACATCGGTATAGAGGTCGACGAAAATCAGGTCCGCCGGCTCGGCGCTTTCAAGCAGTTCCAGTGCATCGCCGACGCGGATGTACAGGCGCGGATCGTCATCCAGCCCCAGGTATTCGATGGCCAGGCGCGGCACGTCGGGGCGCAATTCAATGGCCTCGACATCTTCCAACGGCAGGAACTTGAGGCAGGCCTGGGTCAACGTACCGGCGCCCAGCCCCAGAAACAGCGCACTTTCCGGCTGCTCGTGACACAACGCGCCGATGAGCATGGCGCGGGTATAGTCATATTCGAGCCAGCTCGGGTCGGCTGTGAACACGCAACTCTGCTCGATGGCATCGCCAAACTCGAGAAACCGGTAATCGGCCACTTCGAATACGCGAATCATGCCGAACTCGTCGTGCACCTCGGCGAGCAAATGCTCGACGCGCTCCTCTGTCATTTCATCTCCTGATGGTGGCCGTGCCGGCTTGAGCCTGCGTATACGGGACAAAGGCGCGATTGTCCGCGAAGCGACCGGAGCAGGTCACGCACTAATTTGCTGATAACATGGCCGTCCGAGCGTAAATCACCTAGAGATCATGATGAGCCAACCCTGGAGCCCTGACAGCTGGCGCGCCCTGCCGATCCAGCAACAACCCCGCTACCCCGACGCCGCGCACCTGTTGCAGGTGGAGCAGACCCTGGCCAGTTATCCGCCACTGGTGTTTGCCGGTGAAGCCCGGGAGTTGCGCCGTCAGTTCGCCGAGGTGACCCAGGGCCGGGCGTTCCTGCTGCAAGGCGGCGACTGCGCCGAAAGCTTTGCCGAGTTCTCGGCGGCCAAGATCCGCGACACCTTCAAGGTGCTCTTGCAGATGGCGATCGTCATGACCTTTGCCGCCGGCTGCCCGGTGGTCAAGGTCGGGCGCATGGCGGGGCAGTTCGCCAAGCCGCGCTCGGCCAACGACGAAACCATCGACGGCGTGACCCTGCCGGCCTACCGGGGCGATATCGTCAACGGTATCGGTTTCGACGAGAAAAGCCGCGTACCGGACCCGGAGCGGTTGCTGCAGTCCTACCACCAGTCCACCGCCACCTTGAACCTGCTGCGCGCCTTCGCCCAGGGCGGGTTCGCCGACCTGCACCAGGTGCACAAGTGGAACCTGGACTTCATCGCCAATTCGGCCCTGGCGGAAAAGTACAGCCACCTGGCCGACCGCATCGACGAAACCCTGGCATTCATGCGCGCCTGCGGCATGGACACCTCGCCGCAACTGCGCGAAACCAGCTTTTTCACTGCCCACGAAGCGTTGCTGCTCAATTACGAAGAAGCCTTCGTGCGCCGTGACAGCCTGACCAACGACTATTACGACTGCTCGGCCCACATGCTGTGGATCGGCGACCGCACCCGTCAGTTGGACGGCGCCCATGTCGAATTCCTGCGCGGGGTGAACAACCCGATCGGGGTCAAGGTCGGCCCGAGCATGGACCCGGACGATCTGATACGCCTGATCGACGTGCTCAACCCGCAGAACGACCCCGGCCGACTGAACCTGATCGCCCGGATGGGCGCTAACAAGGTCGGCGAACACTTGCCGCCGCTATTGCGCGCCGTGCAGCGTGAAGGCAAGCAAGTGCTGTGGAGCTCAGACCCGATGCATGGCAACACCATCAAGGCCAGCAGCGGCTACAAGACCCGCGACTTTGCGCAGATCCTCGGTGAGGTGAAGCAGTTCTTCCAGGTCCACGAAGCCGAAGGCACCTATGCCGGCGGGATTCACATCGAAATGACCGGGCAAAACGTCACCGAATGCATCGGCGGCGCACGCCCGATTACCGAGGACGGGCTGTCGGACCGCTACCACACCCACTGCGACCCGCGGATGAATGCCGATCAGTCGCTGGAATTGGCTTTCCTGATTGCTGAGACGTTGAAGCAGGTTCGGCGGTGAATCAGTAGATCCTTCTTCGCCGGTTCAATCGCCTCGCGAGCAGGCTCGCTCCCACAGGGATATGCGGTGACCACAGCTTTTGTGTCCACGGCAAATCAAATGTGGGAGCGAGCCTGCTCGCGATGAGGCCAGGTCAGTCACCACTTAATTGGGCCAACGCCACCGCCAACCGCCCCCCACTCACCCGCTGGCAATTGAGCTGCACCCGCTCCAGCCCCAGCCACCGGGCCATACGCCTCAGGTTCAGCGCCAGGGCCTGCATCCCCTCCTCGTCCAGCCCCGACGCATCCTCGTGCACGGCATGCACGGCCAACTGCCCCAAGGCCCGTTCTGCCCGCAGGTCCACCCGCGCGGCAATGCGTTCGTGGTGCAGGAACGGCAACACGTAATAGCCATACACCCGCTTGTGCACGGGGGTGTAGATCTCCAACCGGTAGCGAAAGTCGAACAACCGCTCGGTACGGCCGCGCTCCCAGACCAGCGAGTCGAACGGCGACAACAAGGCACTGGCGGCGACCTTGCGAGGAATTTTCGCCGCAGGTCGGCACCAGGCCGGTTGTTTCCAGCCCTGCACCTGGCAGCGCAGCAGTTCCCCGGCCTCCTCCAGCTCGGCCAGGCGCCCGCGACAGTCGGCCGGAGCGAGGCGAAAGTAGTCGCGCAGGTCTTTCTCGGTGGCAATGCCCAAGGCGTCGGCAGCATGCATCAGCAAGCCGCGTTGGGCCTGGGCCTCGTCCGGCAACGGTTGCTGCAGGATCGCGGCCGGCAGTACCCGTTCCGGCAAGTCGTAGAGCCGCTCGAACCCGCGTCGCCCCGCCACCGTGACTTCGCCCGCGGCGAACAGCCACTCCAGCGCATGTTTCTCCGCGCTCCAGTCCCACCAAGGCCCGGCCTTTTCCTTGCGCGTAGACAAACTGCCCGCACCCAGGGCGCCCTGTTCCTGGACCGCGGCCAGGACGCGGCGGATGACATCCTGGCGTTCTTGGCCGAAACGCGCCAATTGCTGGTAGATCCCTTCGCCACCCGAAGCCCGATCCATGCGCCAGCGCATCAGCGGATACATCGACATCGGCAGCAGCGACGCTTCATGGCCCCAGTATTCGAACAGCGTGCGACGTCGGCCCTGGCTCCAGGCTGCTTGATCGAGCAAATCGCGATTGTAGTGACCGAGGCGGGAGAACAGCGGGAGGTAATGCGAGCGCACCAACGCATTGACTGAGTCGATCTGCAGGACGCCGAGGCGTTCGATCAGGCGGTTGAGGCGTGAGGGTTGCACCGAAGCTGGCGGTGAGCGCCCATCGAATCCTTGGGCGGCCAACGCCAGACGCCGGGCCTGTTTGAGGGTAAAGGACAGAGTCGCGGGCATGAAGATCTCCTTGTCTGCTCGCAACCTACCTCACCAGTAAGGGGTTTGTGTAGGAAAGGATGGCTCATTTGTGCATTGGGTCGTCCCAGAATGGCCGAACCACTTCCTGCTCCACGTCGGCACGACTCACACCGATGTCCTTGAGCGCCTCGTCGCTCATTCCGGCCAGCAGTTCACGCTCGTGGTGCAATTCGTACCAGCGGCTAAACTTGTGCAGCAGGGCGCTGACGGAAAAGCCGTGGGAGAGTTTGTCTATCAGTAGATAACCTTTTTGACCTTTCATCGTGATGTCCTCCGTTGGGGATGGATCAAGTCTCGCGCTAACGATAAGATCAATCCAACGAATGTTTCTTATGCAATACATCTCGGAGATTGATCAATTGTCGAGTTACCCGAGCATCGATACGGAAGTGCTGCGTACCTTTGTCGCCATCGCCGACCAGGGCGGTTTCACCCGGGCCGGGGAATTGGTCAATCGCACCCAGTCTGCCGTCAGCATGCAGATGAAGCGGCTGGAAGAGGATGTATTACAGCGACGGCTGTTCGAGCGTGACGGGCGCCAGGTCAAGCTCACCGCCGAAGGCCAGGTGCTGCTGGGTTACGCGCGGCGGATCCTCAAGCTGCACAGCGAAGTGTTCAATACCCTGCGTGAACCGCACATGGTCGGCACGGTGCGCATCGGCACGCCGGACGATTACGTGATGCGCTTCCTGCCAGGCATCCTGCAGCGCTTCGCTCAGTTCTACCCGCTGATCGAAATTGAAGTGCACTGCGAATCGTCCAAGCAGTTGCTGCTGCGCCAGGACCTGGACCTGTCCATCGTCACCCGCAAACCGGGGGACGAAATCGGCCAGTTGCTGCGCAAGGAGCGCTTTGTCTGGGCCGAAGCCGCCTGCTTCAATGTTCATGAACAAACACCGCTGCCGCTGGCGATGTTCAACAGTGACTGTTTCTGCCGGCAATGGGCCTGCAATGCGCTGGATGCCATGGGCCGCGATTATCGCGTGGCGTACAACAGCTCGAGCCTGTCGGCGCTCATGGCGGTGGTGGGTGCCGGCCTGGCAATCACGGCGCAACTGGAAAGCCTGCTGACCCCGGACATGCGCGTACTGGGCGAAGCTGAAGACCTGCCGGAACTGCCCGAGGCCAGCATCATGCTGATCCGCAACCTGCATAACCCATCGCCGATCACCGAGTGCCTGGCCGAGCACATCATCGAAGGCTTCAAACTTTAAAGGCGAGCAGCACCGCGCACAGCACCAGGAAACCGCAGAACAGCCCGCGCAACAGCCGCTCCGGCAAGGCGTGGGCGACCTTCACCCCCCAACTGATGCTCAGCAGGCCACCGACGGCCAGCGGCAGGCCGATGCTCCAGTCCACCTCATGGTGAAACGCATAGGTGGCGAGGGTCACGCCGGTACTGGGCAAGGCCAGTGCCAGGGATAACCCTTGGGCGACCACCTGGCTGGTGCCAAAGATGCTGGTCAGGATCGGCGTCGCGACCACGGCCCCGCCAACACCGAACAAACCACCCATGGTCCCGGATGCCGCCCCCAACACGGCGAGCCATGGCCAGCCATAACGCATCTGCGCCGACGCCGGTGCGGTGGCGGCGAACATGCGGGCCAGGTTGTAGAGGGTCAGCGCGATCAGGAACGCGACGAAGCCGATCCGCATGCTGTTCGCGTCGATCCCCACGGCCCAGATCGAACCCAGCCAGGCAAAGCAGAAACCCATGGAAGCCAACGGCAGGACATGGCGCAATTCGATGCGATTGCGCTGGTGATAGCGCCACAACGCGAGCATCACGTTGGGTACCACCATGACCAGCGCCGTACCTTGGGCCAGTTGCTGGTCGAGGCCGAACCAGACGCCCAGCACCGGAATGGCAATCAAGCCGCCGCCGATCCCGAACAATCCCCCCAGGGTGCCCAACACGGCACCAAACACCAAAAACTGCACAAATTCGAACAAGACGATTCCCCTTTCATCAGGGTGCTTATCCTACGCAGTCGGCGCCAGCGGGGAAACGTAACATCTCTCATGACGTCAGAATTATCTGGCGCATTAAAGATTCGCCCGCTAGATTCGTATCGATCATTGATTGAAGGTTTTGCCATGAACACCCTGCGTGACACCCCCGAAGCTTGCGAAGCCCTGTTGCTCGACAACCAGGTCTGTTTCGCCTTGCACTCCACGTCGCTGCTGATGACCAAAGTCTATAAGCCGCTGCTACAGGCCTTGGGCCTGACGTATCCGCAATACCTGGCGATGATGGTGTTGTGGGAAAAGGACGGATTGACCGTCGGTGAAATCAGCACACGCTTGCTGACAGACCCCGGCTCGCTGACGCCACTGCTCAAGCGCCTGGAAGCCGAAGGCCTGTTGAGCCGCACCCGCAGTCGTGAAGACGAACGCGTGGTGATTGTCGAACTCACCGAACAGGGCCGCGCCCTGCGCGAAAAAGCCCTCGACATCCCCCAATGCATCCTCGCCGCCAGCGGCCTGACCCTGGAGCAGTTGAAGAAGCTGCAACTTGACCTGCAGGCACTGCGCGGGCATTTGCAGGACAGCCTCTGACCTCTCCTGTGGGAGCGGGCTTGCTCGCGAAGGCGCCGGCACATCCAATACCCCCACCAACTGATCCACCGCTATCGCGAGCAGGCTCGCTCCCACAGTGGTTCTGTGTCGGACATGAATTTTGTGTTCACAGGAGATCCAGTGTGGGAGCGAGCCTGCTCGCGATAGCGGCAGCCCTGTCTACCCTGCCCTCCTCAAAAAATTTTTACGCTCAATAACCGCTCTAGCTAAAGGCTTTCAGGCCTTTTCAGATTGCCGATTCCATCTCGCCTCGAAAATTTATCTTGCGCGCAAAATATTAGCGCTATACATTCGCTTCACACCTACTTAGCGCGCAAATATTTAGCGCAACAACACCAACCCAGAAGCGAGGCTCTCATCATGCAAACTCTCTACACCGCAATCGCAACCTCCACCGGCGGCCGTGATGGTCGTGCGATCTCCAGCGACAACATCCTCGACGTCAAACTCGCCACGCCCAAGGAACTCGGTGGTGCAGGCGGTGCGGCGACCAACCCTGAGCAACTGTTCGCCGCCGGCTACTCGGCCTGCTTCATCGGCGCACTGAAATTCGTGGCCAGCCAGAGCAAACGCAAGATCCCGGACGACGCCTCGATTACCGCCCATGTCGGCATCGGCCAGATCCCCGGCGGTTTCGGCCTCGACATCGACCTGCACATCAGCCTGCCAGGGCTGGACCAGGCCGACGCGCAAAGCCTGGTGGATGCGGCTCACCAAGTCTGCCCGTACTCCAACGCCACCCGCGGCAACGTTGATGTGCGCCTGCACGTCACCGTCTGACCACCGACCCTGGACCCGAACCTAAGGAGATGCACATGAACACGCTCAGCAAAGCCTTGACCGCCACCCTTCTCGCCCTCAGCGTCAGCAGTGCCTTCGCCGACGGCATCGTCGAACACAACACCCAGGCGTTTCTCGACGCGCTGAATGCCGGCACCGGCAAGCCCCTGGAGCAACTGTCGCCCAAGGACGCCCGCGCCGTATTGGTGGGCGCCCAGGCAGGGGTAAAACTGACCCTGCCCAAGGCCGACGTCAGCGAGAAAACCATCCAGGTCGATGGCCAGCCGATCAGCCTGACCATCGTTCGCCCAGCCGGGGTCAAGGGTGAGTTGCCGGTGTTCATGTTCTTCCACGGCGGTGGCTGGGTATTGGGCGACTTCCCAACCCACGAACGCCTGGTCCGGGATCTGGTGGCGGGCTCGGGCGCTGTCGCGGTGTTCGTCAACTACACGCCCTCACCCGAGGCGCATTACCCGGTGGCGATCAACCAGGCCTACGCCGCCACGAAATGGGTGGCCGAACACGGCAAGCAGATCAACGTCGACGGCAAGCGCCTGGCCGTGGTGGGCAACAGCGTCGGCGGCAACATGGCGGCGGTCGTGGCCTTGATGGCGAAGGACAAAGGCACGCCGGCGATCCGTTTCCAGGCGTTGCTGTGGCCGGTGACCGATGCCAGCTTCGAGACGGCGTCCTACAACCAGTTCGCCGAGGGGCACTTCCTCAGTAAAAACATGATGAAGTGGTTCTGGGACAACTACACCACCGATGCCGGGCAACGCAGCGAGATCTATGCCTCGCCGTTACGCGCCAGCACCGCACAACTCAAGGGCCTGCCGCCCGCGCTGGTACAAACCGCCGAGGCCGACGTCTTGCGTGATGAAGGTGAAGCCTATGCCCGCAAGCTGGACGCGGCCGGTGTACCCGTCACGGCCGTACGCTACAACGGCATGATCCACGACTATGGTTTGCTCAACGTGGTCAGCCAGGTGCCCGCGGTGCGTTCGGCAATGCTGCAGGCGTCGCAGGAGCTCAAGCAACACTTGAAGTGATTTGTGGTGAAACACTGTGGGAGCAAGGCTTGCCCGCGATGAGAACAGTGCGGTGTCTCTGGAACCGAGGCGTCTGTATCGCGAGCAAGCTTTGCTCCCACAGGGCAGGGATAAATCCCCTCACCACAGATCCCATCCGGTCCCTCGGTCTGAACATGATCCGCAGGCATAAAAAAGCCCGACTCAATGGTCGGGCTTTTTCATACACAAGGCTTCGCTTATTTAGCGCGGCCTTTGTAGGAACCGCCTTCGCGGGTATCGATCTCGATCTTGTCACCGATTTCGATGAAGTCAGCAACTTGCAGCTCAGTACCGTTGCTCAGTTTGGCAGGCTTCATGACCTTGCCGGAAGTGTCGCCGCGAGCGGAACCTTCAGTGTAGTCAACGACACGCACGATAGTGGTCGGCAGTTCTACGGAAACCAGGCGCTCTTCGAAGAACACGGCTTCGCAGACGTCGGTCATGCCTTCTTCGATGAATGGCAGAACGCTTTCGATGTCTTCGGCGTTCAGCTCGTACATGGTGTAGTCAGTGGTGTCCATGAACGTGTAGGTGTCGCCGCTGATGAAGGACAGGGTCGCTTCTTTGCGGTCGAGGATCACGTCGTCCAGTTTGTCGTCGGCGCTGTAGACGATCTCGGTCTTGTAACCGGTCAGCAGGTTCTTCAGCTTGGTCTTCATGATCGCGCTGTTACGACCCGACTTGGTGAACTCAGCTTTCTGAACCAGCCAAGGATCGTTTTCGAGACGGATCACGGTCCCGGGTTTCAGTTCTTTACCAGTTTTCATTGCGAATATCCGAATTTGGATGGGATTTACAAAAATCTAGGCCGCGTATCATATCCAATTTACATAAAACTTCACCAGCGCTGCGGCAAGATCAGCTCGCGAGGCCTGTTCCAGACACCACGCCTGGGCATGTTCGGCCAGCTCCTGCTGCTGTTCACGGCTGGCTTTCCAATGTTCGGTCATGTCCTGGCCGGCATTCCAGGCCCGCCAAAGACCGCTGGTCGCTTTTTGCGCCGCCGGCGAAAGCCCCTGATTGTAGAGCCTGAGAAACGCCTCGAGTTTTTCCAGGTGGACGTCTTCTTCCTGCTGGTAGATATGCCAAAGCAACGGCCGGCCAGCCCATTGGGCGCGCACGAAAGAGTCTTCACCACGCACGGCGTTGAAATCGCAGCACCATAGCAGTTGGTCGTACTGGTCCTGGCGAATGAACGGCAACACCTGCACCGTCAGTGCGCCGCGTCGATGTACCGCACCGACCGCCAGGTCATCGACCCCAAGCCAACGCTCGACATCACCCAGCACCCGCCCCTCGGGAACCAACACATGAAACGCCTGGGCATCGGCGGCCATTGCGTCAAACCAGCTCGCCAACCCGGCGTTCTCGTAGGCAAACAGCGAGATCAGGCAGGCCTGCGGCGCCCGTTCGACGCCCAATCCTTGCAGGAAAACGCGTTGTGCTTCGGCGTCCTGCTGAAATTGCCGACGGCGTTCCAGAAGACCCGCCTCACGCAGCAGGCCGCCGGTTCCCTCCTGGAAGCCCGGGAAAAAGAAATATTTCTGCACGTGCTTGTATTTCACCGACGGCAAGCCGTGGCAACCGATCACCCAGTCCTCGGCGCTCAAATAATCGAGGTTCATCCACAGGGGCGTCGTCTGGCGCGCGGCCATCACATCCATGTAGGCGCTCGGCAGCTGACAGGCAAACGCAGCGATCACCACGTCGGCGGCTTCGGTGGCCGCCCACTCCCCGGGCCAGTGACGCACTTGCACGCCCTGCTGCCATTGCTCGGACAGGGTGATGTCGATTTCCGGGCACAGTCGTTCGAAGGCACGCAGGTCGTCGACCCATAGCCGCACCGCGCATCGATGCTCGGCCACCAACTGCCGAGCCAGGCGCCACGTGACACCAATGTCGCCAAAGTTATCGACGACGGTGCAAAAAATATCCCAACGCACGGTCATTCCCGACTCCCTGTGGCAAAGGCCTGATTGTCCCGAATAAACCGATCACGCAGAAGAGCCGACGGCGATTAATCTTCATGCGACAATCATCGCCTGCCCATGACCCTGCCAGGAAGCAGCCATGCCCGACCACTCGACACCCTCGCGCCTCACGGCTTTGCAATTGACCTTCAGCATCGCCCTGGGCCTGTGGCTGGGGTTCCTCGCCATCGTGTTGACGGGCTGGCTGCTGTCCAGATTTCTGTTCAACGAACAACTGGCACCCGTGGCCGCCGCCGTCCATCAACTGGCGCAACCACCGGCGGTGCAACCACCCCCAGAGCCGCCCACACCGATGTTCGAGCAGTACCAGCAGAACCTGCAGAGGAACGAGCAGCGCCAAGCGCTCGATCAGGCCCGCAACAATCCGCGCAACCTGTCCAACCCCAAGTGCCAGTTCTGGCTGCAACAGGACCAGAATGCGCCCAGTGAAAAAAGCCGCGCCAACGTCCTGCAATTCTGCGAATGACCATGAACAAACAGACCGTCCACCAGCTGATTCTCGACAAGCTCAAGATTGATCTCGACATCGCCGAACGCGCCGCGCAGACCGCCTACGAAACCGCGACCCACGAAGAAAACATCGCCGAGAACAAGTACGACACCCTGGGCCTCGAGGCGTCCTACCTCGCCGCCGGACAAGCCAGGCGCGTGGAAGAAATCCGCCAGGCCCTCACCCTCTGCCAGAACCTGACGCTAAGGCCTTACGACGAACAGCGCGGTATTCAGGTCGGCACCTTGATCGGGCTGGAAGATGAGGACGGTCGCCAGCAATGGCTCTTCCTGGGGCCGGATGCGGCGGGCTTGAAGGTCTCGCTGGTGGGCCAGCCGATCACCGTCATCACCCCTCGCTCACCGCTGGGCCGCGGCCTTCTGGGCAAGTTCGAAGGGGATGAAGTAGAGATCGTGGTAGCGGGCGCCCGGCAACAGTTCGCTGTCACCGAGGCGATCTAGAAGGGTCTTAGTGCACCGGTAGTTCGACGCCGTCGAACAACTCTTCGAGTTCTTGCTTGTTGTGGCACTGAATGGCCTTGGCCATGACTTCCCGGGTCAGGTGCGGTGCAAATTTCTCGATGAAATCGCACATGAAACCCCGCAGGAACGTGCCACGACGGAAGCCGATCTTGGTCACGCTGGATTCGAACAACTCGCTGGCATCCAGCACCACCAGGTCACCGTCGAGCTTGGTATCGACGGCCATCTTCGCGACGATGCCCACGCCCAGGCCCAGGCGAACGTAAGTCTTGATCACGTCGGCGTCGGCGGCGGTGAACACCACTTTCGGCGTCAGGCCACGATGGCTGAAGGCTTCGTCGAGCTTGGAACGACCGGTGAAACCGAAGACGTAGGTCACGATCGGGTATTCGGCCAGGGCTTCGAGGGTCAGCTTCGGCAGCTTGGTCAACGGATGGCCCTGGGGCACGACCACGCAGCGGTTCCAGCGATAGCACGGCATCATCACCAGGTCCCCGAACAACTCCAGGGCCTCGGTGGCGATGGCGAAATCCACTGTGCCATCGGCGGCCATCTCGGCGATCTGCATCGGCGAACCCTGGTGCATGTGCAGCGCCACGTCGGGGTATTGCTTGATGAAATTGCTGATCACCGGCGGCAGCGCGTAGCGGGCCTGGGTGTGGGTGGTGGCGATCGACAGGGTGCCTTTTTTCTCGTTGGAGAATTCCTGGGCGATCTGCTTGATGCTTTCGACCTTGCGCAGAATCTCGCCAGCCGTAGTGATGATGCGCTCGCCAGCCGGAGTCACGCGGGTCAGGTGTTTGCCACTGCGGGCGAAGACTTCGACGCCCAGTTCATCTTCCAACAGGCGGATCTGCTTGCTGATGCCGGGTTGCGATGTGTAGAGGCTTTGGGCAGTAGCGGAAACGTTGAGGTCGTGGTGCGCCACTTCCCAGATGTAGCGCAGTTGTTGAAGCTTCATATGTATCCCTCAAAGCAGTTGGACGCCACGGGCATCAGCGACGGTATATAACTATATGAAAGGTTTCGACAATAAATCTAGAACTTTTTATAAAAAGCCATCATTTCGCCTCAGGCCTCTCCCTGGCGTCGGCGCTGTACCAGCGGTACCAGGTAGACCGGTACCCGGGATAACTGCAATACCCGTGCAGCGGTTCGGCCCAAGGGGGTTTCACCGCTTGCCCCTTGGCAATGACTGCCTACGATCAGCAAGTCGACGGAGAGTTTCGCAGCCTGCTCCAGGATGACTTGGGAAGGATCGCCCTGGTACACCCTGACCGACTTGATCAGTTTCAAGTCCTGCTGCCCTTCCCCCAACTCCTCGCGAAAACTGTCGAGCACCCGCTGTTCGATATTGGCCATCACCGTATTCAGACCCTGGCGGTGGAATTCGTTCAGCGCCTGCTCGTCAAGATAGCTTTGCAACACCGACTCGGCGAACAACCCCATCGGTTCTACCGCATGCACCACATACAACTCGGCTTCAAACGTCCGTGCTAACGCCAAGGCATGCTGCATCACATAAGGGGCATAGAGGCCCAGGTCTGTGGCGTACAGCATCGAACGAATCATGTGACCTCCTCGCGTGCCAAAATGGCGGAGATTGATTCAGCTTAGCAGCGCCTCGGGGACTGCGACGTGCGGCTTGACGTCCCGGACCAAGGACAGTCAGGGCTTCATTTCATTACTGATACCGTGGGGCACGTGCCCGGTGGCAACCACCTCACGAGCCAGTTCGCAGTGACCGGTCTGGTCATCGAAAAAAACATCGGCGGCGAAGGCTTCGAGGAAAGCCGATTTGGTCAGGCCGCCCAGGAACAGCGACTCGTCCAGGCGAATATCCCACTCACGCAAGGTCCGGATAACCCGCTCGTGAGCCGGTGCCGAACGGGCCGTCACCAGCGCCGTACGAATGGGGCAGGCGTCCTCGGGAAACTCGCGCTGCAGTGCATTGAGCGCCGCCAGGAAGCCCTTGAACGGCCCGCCTCGCAGCGGCTCGCGGGCGGCCTGTCGTTCGCTGGCCTGGAAAGCTTCCAACCCATCGGCCTGATAGACGCGCTCCGATTCATCGGAAAACAGCACGGCGTCGCCGTCGAAGGCAATGCGCAGTTCCTCGCTGGCCGCGCGACTGGCACCACCCGACAGGATGGTCGCGGCGGCAAATCCGGCGTCCAGGGCGCTGCGCACGTCTTCAGCGTGGGTGGACAGAAAGAGATCGCAACCGAATGCCTTGAGGTAAGGGTAAGGACTGCGGCCGCCCACGAAGGCAGCGCGGGAAATCGCCAGCCCATAATGATGAATCGAGTTGAACACTCGAAGGCCGGTGTCGGCGCTGTTGCGCGAAACGAGAATTACCTCGACCCGGGCACGCCCCAGGTGCTCGTTGAGGTTCAGCAGCTTTTGTACGAGGGCGAAGGCATCACCGGGTGCCAGGACTTCGTCTTCATGCTCGATCTGGTATTGCCGATAGGCTTCGACGCCACTCGACAAGTACACCTTGTGGCTTTCCCGCAGGTCGAACAGCGCCCGCGACGAAATCGCCAGCACTAGTTTGTCGTCGATATTGTTTGCCATGCCGCTCCCCTTTCGCCCGCTCAGCGGTGATATCGGTCCACGAACGCCAACGCCTGGTACAAGGCTTCGATTTTCGGCAGCTCACACCCTGCCGCTTTCGCTGCCGCCAATGGCCGACCGTAGATCGCGTCCAGTTCCAGCGCACGCTTGTGGGAATAATCGTGGTACATGCTCGGCCAGTAGTCGGGCATCTTCTCGGTCATCGTGAACAGATACTCGGCATAACCCGGCGCGATGTGATGCCCGCAGGCTTGCGCACCGCGGACCACCTCCCCCATCAGTGCCTGGATCAATTCGCGGCTATGGTCGTTGGCCATCAACGGCGTGGTACTGGCGCCCAACAGAACCGAAAGACCGTTGTATGGCACATTCCACACCAGCTTCTGCCAGCGGGCCTGTTGCAGGCCCGGCATGGCCTGGGCGTCGATACCGGCGCTGCGGAACAACGTCGCCGCCTCTTCGACGATCACCATGCGTTGTGCCTGATCGGCGCAAGGACCGCTGTGATAGCCGACGTTGACCGCACCAAGGGCCTGGTGGGTGACGACACCAGGGCCGACGCGATGCACGCAGATCAGGCACAGGCCACCCAACAGGTGCAACGAGTCGGGCAACAAAGGTCGAAGATCGTCTTCGACATCCAGGCCGTTCTGCAGCAACAGGACTTTTGCACCATCAGCGGCAGCCTGGGTAATGGCCGGGGCAAGCTCGGCATTGCTGGTGGTCTTGGCGCCGACCAGCAGCCAGTCGCAGGGCGGCATGTCGGCTGCCGAGCGATACGCCTGGACGGGGTTGAGGGCCAGCGCACCGTGAACCGCGCTGTCGATCCGCAAACCGGCTTCGGCCACGGCAGCAAATTCGCTGCGCAGTAAAAAGTGCACGTCAAAACCGGCACGCGCCAGCATCACGCCGTAGAACCCACCGATCGCCCCGGTGCCGATCATCCCGATCCGCGGTTTCACGCCTGCCTGCATCGTTGCAACTCTCCAGGTAAAAGTCCCTGCACACTATCAGCGCGAGCGGCATGGCATGCAATCTTCATTACATCTGCTCACGAATCTGTTGCAGAGCCATCTCCAAGGCCTTTTCCCCAGCCTATAGGGCATTAAACCCGTCCCAGCCCATTGTCGAGCAGCCTCGTAACGCGATAAGGTTCGGCTCCCCGACGCGCTTAAAATCCGCTGTGCACCGCCGCGCGGGGATCGCTGGCGGCCGGCACCCGTGACCTGACGAGTAACACGATGGCTGATTTACCGATCAACGACCTTAACGTCGCCTCCAACGAGACCCTCATCACGCCTGACCAGCTCAAGCGCGATATTCCCCTGAGCGACGCTGCCCTGCGCACCGTGACCAAGGGCCGGGAAGTCATCCGCAACATCCTGGACGGCACCGATCATCGCCTGTTCGTGGTCATCGGGCCCTGCTCGATCCATGACATCAAGGCCGCCCACGAATACGCCGAGCGCCTCAAGGTGCTGGCTGCGGAAGTCTCCGACACCTTGTACCTGGTCATGCGGGTGTATTTCGAGAAGCCTCGGACCACCGTCGGCTGGAAAGGCCTGATCAACGACCCGTACCTGGACGACTCCTTCAAGATCCAGGACGGCCTGCACATCGGTCGTCAATTGCTGCTGGACCTGGCGGAAATGGGCCTGCCCACGGCCACCGAAGCCCTGGACCCGATCTCGCCGCAATACTTGCAGGACCTGATCAGCTGGTCGGCCATCGGCGCGCGCACCACCGAATCCCAGACCCACCGCGAAATGGCCTCCGGCCTATCGTCGGCAGTGGGCTTCAAGAACGGCACCGACGGTGGTCTCACCGTGGCGATCAACGCCTTGCAGTCAGTCTCCAGCCCACACCGCTTCCTGGGCATCAACCAGGAAGGTGGCGTGTCGATCGTCACCACCAAGGGCAACGCCTACGGTCACGTGGTGCTGCGCGGTGGCAACGGCAAGCCGAACTACGATTCGGTCAGCGTCGCGCTGTGTGAACAGGCGCTGAACAAAGCCAAGATCAAGCCGAACATCATGGTCGACTGCAGCCACGCCAACTCCAACAAGGACCCGGCACTGCAACCGCTGGTGATGGAGAACGTGGCCAACCAGATCCTGGAAGGCAACCAGTCGATTATCGGCCTGATGGTCGAAAGCCACTTGAACTGGGGCTGCCAGGCGATCCCGAAAGACCTCGCCGACTTGCAGTACGGCGTCTCCATCACCGATGCCTGCATCGACTGGAGCGCGACCGAGAACACCCTGCGCAGCATGCATGCCAAGCTCAAGGATGTATTGCCGAAGCGGCAGCGCGGCTGAAAAAGATCGCAGCCTCGTTTCACTCGACAGCTCCTACACAGCTCCTACGCAGCTCCTATACATATTTGGAGCGGGGATGTAGGAGCTGGCGAAGCCTGCGATCTTTTACTTTCCTCAAGCCATAAAAAAACGCCGGGCTCTTCAGCCGGCGTTTTTTTGGGAATCCGTTTTCTCAGAGTTTCGCCGCGTGCCGCTGGTGACGCTCCATGTAGCGCTCCACGTAGGAGCAGGACGGGATCACCGTGTAGCCCATTTCTTCGGCGTACTGCAGCGCCCGTTCGGTCAACGCGGCTGCGATGCCCCGGCCACGCAAGGCGTTGGGCACGAAGGTGCGATAGATGTCCAAGGTCTGCTTGCCCAGGTCCATATAGGTCAGATAGGCACGATGACCGTCCACATTGGTCTCGAACTGATGACCAGCCTGGTCATGGTGGATGGAAACCGCCTCGCTCATCACTACTCCTCGCGGGTCTGAATGCGACCCCTACCTTACCGATGTTTTTCCGGCGAAGGAACATCTACGCCACCCCGTGCCTTCCTGGTCACCGAGCGCCAAAACCGATCCGCTCAAACCCGAGCACGTCGTGAATAGTAGGCACCAATGACGCAAATGCTCAAGGCACGCCTGTCATCGAAGGCGTAACCTGGTCGGGTTTATCGATTGAGCGCCATCGTCGCGCTGTAGTCGGTCACGGTGCAATAGCTGAACATCGCCAGTTGTTGAGTCTTGAGACGAGCGCGCGTAGTTAAAGTCACCGCCAATACCAATAAAGATGCCTGGGGCATTGCACAAAAAATGTACAAAAGTGTAGGTGAATCAATAAACAACGACGTTAGCGAGGGCTGCAAGAGTTCGCCCCGCTGCGGAACTTTTTTCCGCCAGCACGCCCCAGCCATGGGCTTGGGCCTGTATATTTTTTAAACAATCCGAAGAAAAGTTGCTCGAAAAAGAATCACCGCCTACAATTTTTTTGCTTCTTGCGCTACGTCAGTTTACTTACTACAAGTAATGGGTAGTATGTACGCCGGCTAACTCCTCAGTCTGGGGAGACAGTCACTAATAGAAAGTCCTTGAAGGGGAAACCGATGAACAACGTTCTGAAATTCTCTGCTCTGGCCCTGGCCGCAGTTCTGGCTACCGGTTGCAGCAGCGCATCGAAAGAAACCGAAGCACGTCTGACTGCTACCGAAGACGCAGCAGCTCGCTCCCAGGCTCGTGCAGACGAAGCTTACCGTAAAGCTGATGAAGCTCTGGCTGCTGCTCAAAAAGCACAACAGACTGCTGACGAAGCTAACGAGCGTGCTCTGCGCATGCTGGAAAAAGCTAGCCGCAAGTAATAGTCCTTCGGGATTGTTATCGAGCCGACCCATTTTTGGGTCGGCTTTTTTATTGCTTGAGTTTTAGCAGGCAATAAAAAACCCGCCGACATCGCGAAACGTCGGCGGGTTGTTTTCGAGTTTTTTACTGCTGCAAGTCGATCGGCGCGCTCGTGACCATCGGTGCCGAGGTGTTCGGAATAGCGATTTCCACCGGCAGGCCATCTTCGGCCGCCACCACGTCCCGCACCACGTCCCAGTTCATACGCAGGTTGCTGGTGATGTCTTCACGCTTGAGCATCGCGTTGATCACTGCGGTGTGCTTGTCCACCACCGACGGGTTGCCCTTGTCGTCCAGCGGCGTATGCGCTTCCAGGTACACCTTGCCACCGCTCAAGCCCAGCTTGTAGGGGTCATTGATGATCCGCACCGATGTACCTACCGGCACCATGCCGGCCATTTCCAGGACGTTGTTGTTGAACATCCGGAAGCAGCCGTGGCTGGTCCGCATGCCGATGCCGAACTTCTTGTTCGAACCATGGATCAGGTAGCCCGGGGTACCCAGGGTGAACTTGAACGGCCCCAGCGGGTTATCGGGACCGGCCGGCACGACATTTGGCAGCGGGTCGCCGTCGGCAGCGTGTTCGGCCTTGATCGATGCCGGCGGGGTCCAGGTCGGGTTCGGTGTCTTGGCGATGATGCTGGTGTGGGCGATCGGCGATCCCCAGCCCTCACGCCCAATCCCCAGCGGGAAGGTGTAGACCACGTTCCGCCCTTTGGGGAAATAGTAGAGACGGTACTCGGCCAGGTTGATCACGATGCCCTCGCGCGGACCCGGTGGCAGGATGAAGCGAGTTGGCAGCACGATCTCGGTGCCAGCGCCCGGCAACCAGGGATCGACCCCCGGGTTGGCGGCGACCATCTCGCTGTAGCCCAGGTCATAGGTGGTGCCCAGGTCGGCGAAGGTGTCTTCGTATTTGGCCTTGATGACCTGCACCTGGCCAATGATGTCTTCACCCGGCGGTGGCAGAGGCAGCTCCAGGGCGGCAACGGGGCCCGCCATACACAGGGCGGCAAGAGACAGGCAGCGGGCGACGGCAGGCAAGCGCGGCAACATCCGGGAAATCCTTCGCAGATCGAACAGGGTATGAAAACGGCGATTGTACACTGCCACCTGTTATTTCGGGGAGAGCGGTACAAAGGCGTCCGATGTGCAGCATTGTTTCAGGCGTTCACATCTATGGACGGTTCGACCAAATCCCTGTGGGAGCGAGCCTGCTCGCGATAGCGGTGGGTCTGCTTGCATTAATGTTGAATGTGCCGCCGCCATCGCGAGCAGGCTCGCTCCCACAAGGGACATGTCGGAAATCTGAGGAATTACAGCTCGAACCGCAGCTCAGGCCAGATCGGCGAAGTGCCGCGCTTCTGGGACTCCAGGATCGCCCGGCACAGCGAGCACAGGCGATGATCCTGGAAAATCTTGCGATCGACGCTCGACCAGCGCGGCTGGGCCGGCAGCAGGCTGCCGCAGAGGGTCCGGTCGGCCGAGCCACCGAGTTCCAACTGCCGGGTCACCAGGTGCACCCGTACTTCCTGGCAGGCGAACAGATCCAGCTGCTCGTCAGGCTCGATCAGTTGGTAGGCAAACAGGGACCAGGCGGGACGCGGCATCGAGGGCTCCAAATCGGGGGCGCCACATTAGCCGAAAGCCCGCCCTTAGAAAAGCGTCAAAGCAGCGGTTTCAGCGTCGGCCAGACATTTTCCAGCAACTGACCCTGGGCCGCGACGGACGGGTGCAATCCGTCGCCTTGCATCATGGTCGGGATGCCACCGACGTCCTTGAGGAAAAACGGCACCAACGGGATTTTTTTCTCCTCGGCCAGGGTGCTGTAGACCCGGGTAAAGGCCTCGGTGTAGCGCCGCCCGTAATTGGGCGGCAGTTGCATGCCCAGCAAAAGCACCTTGGCTCCGCTGGCGCGGGCGCTGTCGATCATCGCTGCAAGGTTTTGTTGCAATTGTGTTGGCGGCTGTCCGCGCAAGCCATCGTTGCCACCCAGTTCCAGGATCACCAGGTCCGGCTTATGGGCTGCAAGCAGCGCCGGCAGCCGCGCCTGGCCTCCGGCGCTGGTGTCGCCACTGATGGACGCATTGACCACTTTATCGTCAAAACCCTCGGCCTTGAGCCGTTGTTCGAGCAACGACACCCACCCTTGCCGGGTATCCAGGCCGAAAGCCGCGCTGATACTATCGCCAACGATCAGGACTGTACCCGCCGCTGCGTTCTGGGCCATGCACATCAAGGCCAGGCCGGCACTCAAAAACCACACACGCATCGGACTCTCCATGGGCTCAAGCATTCTCACCGCGACGGACCTTAGCAAAGTGGTCTCCAGCGCGGAAGGTGAACTGACCATCCTGCACGAACTCAGCCTCGAACTGAATAGAGGCGACAGCCTGGCCATCGTTGGCGCATCCGGTTCCGGCAAATCCACCCTCCTGGGTCTGCTGGCCGGCCTCGACCTGCCCAGCAGCGGCGAAGTGACGCTCGCCGGCCAGGCCCTCAGCGCACTGGATGAAGACCAGCGCGCGCGGATCCGCGCCGAGCATGTCGGTTTCGTCTTCCAGTCGTTCCAGTTGCTCGACAGCCTCAACGCACTGGAAAACGTCATGCTGCCGCTGGAACTGGACGGGCGCAAGGATGCCCGCGAACGTGCCACGCAACTGTTGCAGCGCGTTGGCCTGGGCCAGCGCCTGACCCACTCGCCGCGCCAGCTCTCCGGTGGCGAACAGCAACGGGTGGCGATTGCCCGCGCCTTTGCCGCCGAGCCCGACGTGCTGTTTGCCGACGAACCCACCGGCAACCTCGACAGCCACACCGGCGAGCGCATCAGCGACCTGCTGTTCGAATTGAACAAGGAACGCGGCACGACCCTGGTGCTGGTGACCCATGATGAACGCCTGGCACATCGCTGCCGGCGCCTGATCCGACTTGAAGCCGGCGAGATGGTCGCCCCTCTGGAGCCTTGATGGCACGCTTGCCGCTGTTGCGCCTGTTCAGTCTCGCTGTCCGTCAATTGCTTCGCGATGCCCGCGCCGGTGAGTTGCGGGTGTTGTTCTTCGCCCTGCTGGTGGCGGTGGCGGCCAGTACCGCCATCGGTTACTTCGGCGCACGCCTCAACGGCGCGATGATGATGCGCGCCACCGAGTTCCTCGGTGCCGACCTGCTGCTCGAAGGCAGCTCCCCCGCCCGCCCGGAGCAGATCCGCAGCGGCACCGAACTGGGCCTGGAACACGCCCGGGTCGTGGAGTTCTCCAGTGTCGTGGCCACCGACAACGGCATCCAGCTGTCCAGCGTCAAGGCAGCCGATGACAGCTACCCATTGCGCGGCGAACTGAAAAGCACCCCAACCCCGTTCGCCCCGGAAGAAATCGGCGGACGTCCGAACCCTGGCGAGGCCTGGGTCGAAGCACGACTGCTGACGGCACTGGACCTGAAGATCGGCGACAGCATCGACGTCGGCAACCAGACCTTGCGCCTGAGCCGCGTACTGACTTACGAGCCCGATCGCGCCGGCAACTTCTACAGCCTCACCCCGCGGGTGCTGATCAACCTCAAGGACCTGGAAGCCACCGGCGTGGTCCAGCCGGGCAGCCGTGTCAGCTATCGAGACCTGTGGCGTGGCCCGGCGCCGGCGCTGCAAACCTACCGTGACCTGGTCAAGCCGGGCCTTGAAGCCAACCAACGCCTGCAGGATGCCCGCGACGGCAACCGGCAGATCGGTGGGGCCCTGGGCAAGGCCGAACGCTACCTGAACATGGCCAGCCTGGTAGCGGTGTTGCTGTCCGGTGTCGCCGTCGCGCTCTCGGCCAACCGCTTTGCCACCCGACGTTTCGATGCCAGCGCGCTGCTACGCTGCCTGGGCCTGTCACGCCGGGAAACCATGGTGCTGTTCAGCCTGCAATTGACGGTGCTGGGCCTGCTCGCCAGCATCAGTGGCGCCCTGCTCGGCTGGATCGCCCAACTGGGCCTGTTCGCCCTGCTGCATGACCTGCTACCCACCACCGTTCCGCCGGGTGGCCTGCTGCCGGCGATCGCCGGGATCGGCACCGGGCTGGTGGCGCTGGCAGGGTTCGCCCTGCCGCCACTGGCTGCGCTGGGCCGGGTACCACCGTTGCGCGTACTGCGCCGGGACATGCTGCCGATCCCCTCCAGCTCCTGGGTGATCTACGGTGCTGCGTTGGGTGCCTTGGGCCTGATCATGTGGCGCCTGAGCCTGGACCTGGTCCTCACCTTCGCCCTGCTCGGTGGTGGCGTCGTCGCCGCACTGGTGCTTGGCAGCTTGTTGTTGCTGCTGCTCCAGAGCCTGCGTCGCCTGCTGGCCCGCGCCGCCTTGCCCTGGCGGCTGGGCCTCGGCCAATTGCTGCGCCATCCCTTGGCGGCGGCAGGCCAGGCCCTGGCGTTCGGCCTGATCCTGCTGTCCATGGCGCTGATCGCGCTGTTGCGCGGTGAACTACTGGACACCTGGCAAAACCAGTTGCCAAAAAACGCCCCGAACTATTTCGCCCTGAATATCCTGCCCAACGACAAGCAGGCCTTCACCGACAAGCTGCTGGCATTGTCGGCGCAATCGGCCCCGCTCTACCCCGTGGTACCCGGGCGTCTCATCAGCATCAATGGCGAGCCGGCCACAGAGTTCGTCACCAAGGAATCGGCCGGTGACCGGGCGCTGCAACGTGACCTGAGCCTGACCTGGGCCGAAGACCTGCCGGCGGGCAACATCGTCACCGCAGGGACCTGGTGGCCACAGCAGCCACCGGACGATATCCCCGGGGTTTCGGTGGAAGGCAAAGTGGCCGAGAACCTCAATATCAAACTGGGCGACCGTCTGGTGTTCAGCGTGGGGGGGGTCAACCGTGAAGCGAAGGTCACCAGCCTGCGGGAGATCAACTGGGACAATTTCCAGCCCAACTTCTTCATGATCTTCCAGCCCGGCACATTGAAGGATCTGCCGGCGACCTATCTCACCAGTTTCTACCTGGCGCCGGGCCACGACCAACAGATCGTCGACCTGTCCCGGGCCTTTCCGGCGGTGACGATCCTGCAAGTCGAGGCCCTGCTCGAGCAACTGCGCAGCATTCTGGCCCAGGTGACCCTGGCGGTGGAGTACGTGTTGCTGTTTGTGCTGGCGGCGGGGATGGCGGTGCTGTTTTCCGGCCTGCAGGCGACCCTCGACGAGCGGATTCACCAAGGCGCGCTGTTGCGCGCACTGGGCGCCGAACGGCCTCTGCTGGTCAAGGCCCGGCGCATCGAGTTCGGCCTGCTGGGCGCGGTCAGCGGCCTGCTCGCGGCCCTGGGTTCGGAGCTGGTGAGCCTGGTGCTTTACCGATACGCCTTCGACCTGCCCTGGCATCCGCATCCATGGCTGTTGGCATTGCCGCTGCTGGGGGCCTTGTTGATCGGTGCGGCCGGGGTATTTGGCACCCGTCGAGCGCTCAACGCCAGCCCGCTGACAGTATTGCGCGAGGGTTGATAGACTCCCGGCTTCGCTATTACAAGAAGTTGCCATGAGCCGTTATCGCCCACCCCGCACCGCCGGCACCGCGCTGATCACCCCCGAGGGTGAAGCGCGGATGCGCGCCGAGTTCCATGAGCTGTGGCATGTGCGCCGTCCCCAGGTGACCCAGGCGGTCAGCGAGGCGGCGGCCCAGGGTGACCGTTCGGAAAATGCCGAATACACCTACGGCAAGAAAATGCTGCGGGAAATCGACAGTCGCGTGCGCTTCCTCACCAAGCGCCTTGAAGCGCTCAAAGTGGTCAGTGAAAAACCCAGCGATCCGAACAAGGTGTACTTCGGTGCCTGGGTGACGGTCGAAGATGAGGATGGCAAGGAATCACGCTATCGCATCGTCGGCCCGGACGAGCTGGACCTGAAGCAGAACCTGATCAGTATCGACTCACCGTTGGCCCGGGCCCTGATCGGCAAGGCCCTGGATGCCGAGGTCAGCGTCCAGACGCCTACCGGCGAGAAACGGGTCTACATCGTGGACATCGCGTATCCGTAATCCTCGCCTCAGCGGCGCGTGATCAAGCCCTGCCGGGCGACACGGGTCAACTGCCGGATCATTTCAGGAGCGTCCGCCGCACTGGGGGACTGGATGACGGCCAGGTCGAAACTGTCATTGGCGAACCGCGCCAGTGACTCGCCGTCTTCGACAAACTGGATCAGGAAAGCAGCGGGCCCATGGTTACGACGCGGCCAGCCGTCGAGATAGCGCAAGAGCGTTGGCTGGTGAGTGCCGCCCAGGAGAATTTTCGGGTTGCGTTGCACAAGGTTCGCCGTGATCGGCGCAAGACGTACTAGGGGGCTGGGTGCGTTCATCGTGTCGTGTCTCTGCCTCAAAAGTCTGCATGGCAGGTGAGAGGCAACACCGAACCAGCGCTTTAGCGGTATTTCGAAGCCTTGTCTTCCGGCTTCTATCGGCGACTGGATTGAGTCACCTGGCGCCCCGCAAGTAGCTGTTTAAATCGGCGCATGAGCGGCATCCTAGAGAAGCTGACTGGCCAGTGTCAAGAATCACTCCGCATAAAAAGGCCCGTAGAAGACGGTAATGCTGTTTTCTGATTATCTGTTCCGAGAGGCGTGGGTTGGTGTGTGTATCCGTTTCTGCGGTAACGGCTACTTATGGTTCCGCTCTTACAGCGGGTCACTTTTGGAAGAGCGCCAAAAGTAACCAAAAGCGCTTTGCCCCACCACTCGGCACCTCGCCTAGGCTCGGCATGCCCTCACTCCGGCATTGCTCCGTGGGCCGCCGCGAAGGGCCATCCATGGCCCAGCGCGGCTACCTCGGCATCCATGCCGAGGTGCCCACTGCGCAATGCCTGCGTTCGGCCAGCGTGGTTTAACGGGGCGTTCAGATCAAGATCAAAAGCAAAGCAAAGCAAAGCAAAGCAAAGCCAGAGCGGTGCATGTCCAGTATCTATGTGGTTGCACCACCGCTATCGCGAGCAAGCTCGCTCCCACAGGGGGTTGTGGGCGTTCACAACATTTGCACGCGATACAAAAACCTGTGGGAGCGAGCTTGCTCGCGATGAGGCCGGCACATCCAACATCACCGCAAACTGACACACCGCCTTCGCGAGCAAGCCCGCTCCCACAGGAAAAACACGGTCCCACCAAGAACCAGGTCGGCTATAAGGCCGCCTCGCGGTGGACGTTGATCTCGGCGCCCCGTTAACCACGCTGGCCGAACGCAGGCGTTGTGGAGTGGGCATCCCGGCATGGATGCCGGGATAGCCGCGCTGGGCCATGGATGGCCCTTCGCGGCGGGCGCACGGAGCAATGCCGGAGTGAGGGCACACCGAGCCTAGGCGAGGTGCCGAGTGGTGGGGCAAAGCGCTTTTGGTTACTTTTGGCTGGTCCGGCTCCCGGCTCTTCCAAAAGTGACCCGCTGTAAGAGCGGAACCATAAGCCGCCGTTACCGCAGCAACGGATATACACACCAAAGCAACAAAACCAAAAAAAAACGGCGCTTCCCATTTCTGAAAGAAGCGCCGTTTTTCCGAAGTGAACAGCATCACGTACAAGACGGGTTCAAATCGAGCAATCAGCCCGCGATGGCACGATCGACCGACAGCTTGCCCGCCCCTTCGATCAGCACGGCAATACTGCCCGCCAGCAACGCCAGGGCAAACTCATAACCGTTGTTGGCCATGAACAAGCCGTTACCGATGTGCACGGAGAAAATCGCCACCAGCGACAGGAAGGCCAGGCCCAGTGCCGCAGGACGCGCCAGCAGGCCGATGATCAGCGCCAACCCGGCGAAAAACTCAGTACCACCTGCCAGTGTCGCCATCACGTAGCCTGGGGTCAGGCCGATGCTTTCCATCCACTGCGCTGTGCCTGCCAGGCCGTAGCCACCGAACAGGCCGAAGAGTTTCTGCGAGCCGTGGGCGGCAAATATGACACCAACGACAATGCGCAGGACCGTCAGGCCGTAGCCAGCGCGGGTAAACAAGACTTTATTGATCAACGAGCTCATGCGGGTTCATCCCTAGGTGTGTGGTTGTTGGTCGCTATATTAATCAAAAAAACTTGTACTAAAAGCGCAAAAAATGCGAGATAACAATCGAATTAATCGATTATTTACGCTGAGCAACCTTTTGATCTCCAGGCTCCAGCGACTCGCGTTCACGGTCAAACGCCAAGTAGTACTTATTCACACTATTAACGTAGCTGACGGCGCCCATTCCCACCTGCTCCATGGCAATGCGCTCAACCTGAAAGAACCATTGGTTCGGGTTCAGCCCCCGCCGCCGGGCCTCGGCTCGCATGCCTTGGACGCGCTCGGGGCCCATGTTGTAGGCGGCCAGGACGAAGGCCATGCGCTCGCGCTCGTTGAGCTTGGGGCTGGCAAAGAACTTGCGGCGGATGAGGGCCAGGTACTTGGCGCCGGCCTGCACATTGGCATCCAGGTTCTGGATATTACCGACCCCGACCCGCTGGGCCGCCGACGGGGTGATCTGCATCAGGCCGGTGGGGCCTGCACCGCTGCGGGCGTTGGGTTGCAGGGCGGACTCCTTGAAGGCCAGGGCCGCCAGGTTGAGCCAGTCCATGCCTTGGGCATCGGCATGTTTTTGCAGCACCGGGCGCAGTTTCTCCAGGCGTTGTCGATTGGCCTGGGCCAACGGATAGTGGACCTGGTACAAACGCCGGTAGATACGCAGGAATGCAGCGTCCTGGTTGGAGGGCACCTTATAGGTCACCAGGAATCGGTCGATGCTCGCCCGCAGCATGGCGGCGTCACGGCGAACGAACCAATACTCGTCACCCGGCTCGCCGATCAGCACCTGGCGGTCGAAGCGCAGCTTGGGCAGGATCTTGCCCCAGCGCTCCGCGATGGGCTGCTCGACGATGGTCAAATGAAAAATCCCGCCCTGGACCATTTCCAGGACATCCTCCACCGCCAGGGTGGGATCGACCCATTCGATCTTCACCGGCGGCAGCTTGAGCAGCGCCAGCTTCTGGTTGATCTGGCCCACGGCGTCGCCCGCTGCGCTGCCGTTGGGCAGGGCCAGGGTCTTGCCGGAAAGTTGTTCCACGCGGGTGTAGCGCTTCTCGCCCTTGATACCCACCAGCAGCAACGGCACGTCGGTACGGATCGGATTGCTGGCGCTGACCGCCTGGCCGGCCTGGGGCTCGAGCAATTCACCCGGCGCCACAAGATCGCCCTCCCCGCGCTGCAGGGCGCCGAGCAGTTGGTCCTTGGCCTTGGGAATGATCTTGAGGGTGATTTCCTGACCATCCCGGGCGTGGCCGTTGAGGTATTGCTCGAAAGCACGCAGCCGATGGTATTCGACGCCAATGGGTTGCCCCTGGACTTCACCGGAGCTGTTGCGGCTCTGGTTGACCAACACCTTCAACACACGGCTGCTGCGGATTTGCGCCAGGTCGCGCACCGTGCCCGGCGCCACCGCCTGCACCGGCCCGGGCAGCCGTGCTTCGGCCGGCATTGGCAACAACAGCGAACAACACAACAGTAGCAATACCTGGGGACGTGTCATCCACTCTCCGGAAGGAATACTGCGGACCGCCTCCCTTGAAAACGAGGCTGAGTCGACAGAAACAGAGCGCCTGGGGCGCTGAAAAAGTGCGGAAGACTGGCACAGTGATGGCTTTTATACCAACCCTATGTGTCTCGCGGCCTTAACAGACAGCCTCAACTCGTTGTAGTTCTTGGCTTTTCTTATAAATCTACAGCTCTGATATGCTTTCCAGCCTTTGGGCCGAGGTAGCACCATGCAACTCATCGATATCGGCGTCAACCTGACCAATCCCAGTTTCGCCGACAAACATCAAGCGGTGCTCGAGCGCGCCTATGAATCCGGGGTCTGCCAACTGGTCTTGACCGGCACCAGTATCGAGGGCAGCGAACAGGCTCTGGAACTGTGCCAACACCTCGACGACACGGGTGAGCGGCTGTTTTCCACCGCCGGCATTCACCCCCACAGCGCCAGCGAGTGGACCGCCGACAGCGCCCGGCACCTCAAGGAGCTGCTAATGCACAGCCGCGTGCGCGCGGTGGGCGAATGCGGACTGGATTTCAACCGGGACTTCTCTCCCCGACCGCAGCAGGAAAAGGTCCTGGAAGAACACCTCGCCTTGGCGGTCCAGTTGCAACTGCCGGTGTTCCTGCATGAACGCGACGCCGACCAGCGCTTGCTGGACATCCTCCGGGATTTTCGCGATCAGTTGCCGGCCGCCGTGGTGCACTGCTTTACCGGTGAAAAAAAGGCACTGTTCAGCTACCTCGACCTGGACCTGCACATCGGCATCACTGGCTGGATCTGTGACGAGCGCCGGGGCACGCACCTGCACCCGTTGGTGCGCGAAATTCCCCGCGGTCGGCTGATGCTCGAAAGCGACGCGCCGTACCTGCTGCCTCGCACGCTGCGGCCCAAACCCAAGAATGGCCGCAACGAACCGGCCTACCTGACGGAGGTCCTGCGCGAAGTGGCGTTGCACCGGGGCGAAACCCAGGAAGACCTGGCAGCCCACAGCACCGCCTGCGCCCGGGCGTTTTTTGGTTTACCCGCCATTTCCGAATGAACCCACATCCCTCTGTGGGAGCGGGCTTGCTCGCGAATGCGGTGGATCAGCAAATACAGCAGTAACTGATCCAACGCATTCGCGAGCAAGCCCGCTCCCACAAGGGATCTGGTGTCTACTAGTCCATATCAAAATCCCCGGCTCCTGTGTTGTCTGTTGACCCACATCAAAATCCCGTCACCTGAGTAGCGGCAGAATAATGGCACCTTGCCAATGCTGTTTCCGCTATCAGAGAAGACCTTCCATGGGTGCCTGGCTTAGCAATATCTCGTTGAAATACAAATTCTGGGCAGTCAATGCGGTCGCCTTTGTCACCACGTTGCTGCTGGTGCTCTACGCGGTGCACCTCGAACAGCAGGCGCGCAACCACGCGACCCAGGCGAATGCCCAGGCCCAGGCACACGTGCTCGCTGCCTGGCCGGCCAGCCAACCCCTGCCCAAGGCCGATGACCTCCTGGTATTCCAGCGCGACCAAGTCCCGGTGTTCAACGAACAACCATTGCCTTCACTGGCCCAGGCCAACGGTTGGGTCAAACTCGACACCGCGCTGCTGTTTGGCGACGACCCGCTGCTGGGCGCCCAAGTGATCCGTCGAGGTGACGGCCAACAAATCGCCGTGCTGGCCCAAGGTGTGAGCCTGAGCCAAGTGTTCGGTGAACGCTTCAGCCAATACGCCGCGGCCGTGTTCGTGTTGATGCTGGCGATGCTGGGCGCCTCGCAACTCTTGATCCGTTTTCTGCTCAGCCAGCTCAACACACTCAAAGACGTGATGCTGCACGTGGAAAAAACCGGTGACCTGTCCGCCCGCGTGCCCCTGGCCTGCAAGGACGAAGTGGGCCAGATGGCGGCGGCGTTCAACGCCATGCAGGCCGGTTATCAACGGGTCGTCGACACCGTTGCCAGCACCGCCCGGCAGTTGGACAGCGGTGCGGCGCGCCTGGCGTCGAGCATGAACGATGTGCGCCACGGCATGCTCGGCCAGCAAAGCGAAACCGATCAGGCGGCCACGGCGATCAACGAAATGTCCGCCACGGTTTATCACATCGCCCAGCATGCCGGCGCCACCCGCGACCTGTCGAAAACCGCCGATACTCTGGCCGGCAACGGTCAGGAAGTGGTCGGTCGGGTACAGCAGTCGATCACCGGGCTGTCTTCGGGTGTGCAGCAGACCGCCGAAATGATCCAGCGCCTGGCCGAAGACAGCCAGAAGATCAACGGGGTGGTCAGCGTGATCCACAGCATCGCCGAACAAACCAATCTGCTGGCCCTGAACGCGGCGATCGAAGCAGCACGGGCTGGAGAAATGGGCCGGGGTTTTGCCGTGGTGGCCGACGAGGTGCGCAACCTGGCCAAGCGGGTACAGACCTCCACCGATGAAATCACCACCATGGTCTCGGCCCTGCAGGCCGGGACTCGAGACGCAGTGGACTTCATGCAGGAGAGCTCGCTCAAGGCCGACGATTGCGTGCAACAGGCCCGCGAGGCCGGCGATGCGTTGGCACAGATCACCGCAGCGGTGGCGCAAATGCGCGAGAGCAACACCCAGATCGCTGTCGCGGCCGAACAGCAAAGCCACGTCGCCGAGGAAATGAACCGGGCAGTGGTGAGCATTCGCGACGTGACCGAGAACACCGTGCGCCAGACCGTCGACTCAGCCACCACCAGCCACGAATTGGCGACGTTGGCGGGCGAGTTGAGCAAGGCGATTGGGCAGTTGAAACTGTAGAACGCGGGCTTGCCCTAGTCCCACTGTGGTGAGGAGATTCTCTCTGTGGGAGCAAGGCTTGCCCGCGATGGGGGCACCTCGGTTCACCAAAGACCGCATCGCGCCCATCGCGGGCAAGCCTTGCTCCCACAGATAAGTCCCTAGCCACAACAGCAAAACTGTATGGCCGCCTATCGCTTCGATAGCCAACCGCCATTCGCCGCCCCGCCCGACCGGACCTATCCTTGGATTATTCAGTTTCATTCAAGGAACAGCATCATGGGCAAACGTCACCCCAATCTTCCGGCCTGGCAATGGCGCACCTACCCAGACAATCATCGGCGCCCCACCAACCTGGTGTTGCACCTGATTGCCGTGCCGCTGTTCATCATCGCGTTTCTGCTGATTGTGTCGGGGGTGTTCAGCATGAGCCTGGGCGATGTCGCCATCGGCATCATCGGCCTGCTCGCGGCGCTCGGGCTGCAGCACCATTGTCACGTAGAGCCTTAACCGAAAATAGTGACCGTCTGCCGACTCAGGGCGATCAAGCGGCCATCGGCGCTCCAGAACTTCGCGGCGACATGGCCGTAGCCGTCCTGGGCATGTTCGATCTCGGCCAGGTACTTGCACCAGTCCAGTGTCGTGAGCGCCAGCAGCGGCTGGACGAACTCGATGGTCCACGTGAGCGTGCTGCCCGGGGCCATTTGCGAAAGGTGAGGCAACAAGGCCGGCGGCCAGGCGTCCACCAAGGCCAGGATATGACTTTCGTTCAGCGGCTCCTCCTGCACATCGCCGCGCAAGCGCACCCAGCCGCCCATGCTCCGGGATTTATTGCCGCTGAACGGCAAGCCGCCAACGCTCCAGCGCATCGCCAGGTGCCGCATGAATTCCGGGGTCATGCCCTTGACGTAAGGCAGTTCCTGGCATTGCTCCACGCTTTTAAACTCTGGCGCGGGATCGGCCTGCACCGCCACCACGGATGAGCGCGATGCGCCGAAACTGCCTTGCACCACGGTCACCACCTGGCCGTTCTGCACCGCGCGCCCCAGCACCTGACTCACTGCCTTGCCTTCACGCAATACGTCGACTTCAAAACTGACAGGCACGTCGGGCTCGACCGGGCCAACAAAGGTGATCGCCAGCGAACGCACCGGGCGATCCGCCGGCACTTGGGCACGCATCGCCTCATATTGCAGTGCCGCCACCAACCCGCCAAAACTGGCCCGACCCTGGCCCCATTCAGGCGCGATGCTCACCGCACCTGGCTGCCGGCGTACGGCATCGATCAAATCGGAAAAGCGCATGACGACCTCGAAAACAGGGAAAAAGATGAAGGAATCTTAACCAGCCCGGGCTGGCGGCACAGGGCTCATTCCGGCCAAAGAGACTGACAGAAAAGCCGCGAGCCTGAATCCTACAAATATCCTATGTGGGAGCGAGCCTGCTCGCGATAGCAGTGGGTCAGCTTGCAGATTTATTAACCGGTCCACCGCTATCGCGAGCAGGCTCGCTCCCACAGGGATTACTGGTGGGAGTCAGGATTTTTCGAAGCAACTGACAATCAGCTTGTCGAGCACCTTGTCAGACTTGGCCTCGGCCCTGTCCATCGTGGCGTGCCAGGTGGGCACACAAGCGTGCAGATCGGTTTCTTCCTTGGCCCTGGCCAGCCATTGCCAGCAATCGTGCCAATCGCCCAGCGCGGCCTGGGCGGACTTGAGCCGGGGCATGGCTGCTTCAGGCAGGCGGTCGAGTTCAGGGTAGGCTTCGATGGCGTAGCGCACGCGCTTGATCAGCAGGCGCAATCGATGGCGGTCATGGGCTGGATCGCGCAGGGCTTCGCCGAGTTTCTTCCACTGTTTGTCCAGGCGCTTTTCGATGCGTTTGCGCAAGCCCTCCAGCAACCCCTCGCGCTGGGCGGCGCGAATGAAGCGCGGGAAGGCGTCGAGGATCATCAGCAACTGCGCCAGTTCAACACTCGCGGCCACGGCGGGATAAGCCTCAGCCATTTGCACCTGGCGTCGCCGCGCCGCCTCAGCTTGGCCATGCTGCTCCAGGTAAGCGGCCAACACTTCCCGGTCGCGCAAGGGCGTGGTCAGGGTGCCGACCGCCGAAGCAGCCGTCTCCAGCTGTTCGACGCCAGGCAACCCACGCAATGGGCGAAGCAGGCTGCGCAAACGGCGAACCGTGGTGCGCAGGTCATGCAGCGCTTCGCTGTCGGTATGGGCATTCAAGCGGGCCTGACAGGCCAACAGGCGGACTTCCAGGCCCAGTATCCGGGCCACCAGCCGATCGATCATGGACGTACTCCGTACACAGCGTTGAGCGTCAAGCCGCAAGCTACAAGTGAAAAACGATTCTGCGTCCTTCCCTTGTAGCTTGCAGTTGATGGCTTGTCGCTGCCTTTATCGTCCGGCGCGGGACTCGCGAATGTAGAAACGCGCCTTCTCGGCTTTCTTGGCGCAGCCTTCGAACGCTTCGAATTGCTGCTGGGTCTTGGCGCCCGTCAGCAGGGACAGGGCCTTGGAGTAGCTGACGGTGCCGGCAAAACCTTCGGCCTTGGCCAGGTCCAGCTCACGCCAGGCGCTGTCGAGTTGGCTACCGCAGCTGTCACGGTAAGCGGTTTTGCCTGCGCAACCGGCCAGGGCCAGAACCATCAGGGATGCCACCAGGGGCAGGCAGATCCGGGCTTTCATCGATTACACCTCAAGTCAGAAAAACAGTCGTGCTGGTAAGACGGTCGCGCCGGCAAAAAGTGCCAAGCCCCGACCGTGTAAATTCAGTGTGGATGAGAATACGCAAATGCCACGCCGGCGTGTCAAAAAACGACGCCTGCGCCACAACGATTGAGCCGAGCCGTCGATGGGTGCATTGTTGAAGTCTGTTCGACAAGAGGCCGGGTCATGACAAAACGTGTCGCATTGGTATTGGGCTCCGGTGGCGCCCGGGGCTATGCCCATATCGGGGTGATCGAAGAAATCGAACGACGAGGCTACGACATTGCCTGCATCGCCGGTTGTTCCATGGGCGCTGTCGTCGGCGGAATCTATGCCGCGGGCAAGCTCAAGGATTACCGCGACTGGATCGAAAGCCTCGACTACCTGGATGTCCTGCGGCTGGTGGACGTCAGCTTTCGCCTGGGAGCGATTCGCGGTGAGAAAGTTTTCGGGCAGATCCACAAGATCGTCGGCGACATCAATATCGAGGACCTGCGCATTCCCTACACCGCCGTGGCCACCGACCTGACCAACCAGCAGGAAATCTGGTTCCAGGAAGGTTGCCTGCATCAGGCGATGCGCGCCTCGGCGGCGATTCCCAGCCTGTTCACCCCCGTGATGCAAGGCAACCGCATGTTGGTGGATGGCGGCCTGCTCAACCCATTGCCGATCGTGCCGGTGGTGTCGAGCCACTGCGACCTGATCATCGCGGTCAACCTCAACGCCACCAACCAGAAACAGTATCGATTACCGGTGATCCCGCGCCCCGCCGCGTTCCGGCGCCGCTTCGACACCCTGGTCAGCTCCCTGGGTTCGCGCCTGCCGTTTCGCCGCAAACAGGCCGAGCAGCTGTTGCTGCTGGAGCAGGAAGCCTTGAAGGCCGAAGCGGCGGACATCAACCCGTGGATCGACTCGGCCGAGCCTGAAGGCCAACAACCGGCCGCCGCGCCAGAGAACGAAGGCGCACCGAAATCCGCCACCGGCTCGTTCATCATCGACAACGTCGGCCCGGCGTCGTTGCTGGACTTGATCAACCAGAGCTTCGAAGTGATGCAGACCTCGCTGGCCCAATACAAGATCGCCGGTTACCCGCCGGATGTGCTGATCAACGTGCCGAAACGGGTGTGCCGGTTCTTCGAGTTCTACAAGGCGCCGGAGTTGATCGCGTTGGGGCGGGAGATTGCCAGCGATACTTTGGATCGGTATGAGAGTGACCAGAACTGAATGTGATCGCAGGCCTCCTGTGGCGAGGGGATTTATCCCCGCTGGGCTGCGAAGCAGCCCCAAAAAAGCTTCAGACATGATTTTTACCTGACACACCGAGTGTTCAGGTTTTAGGGCTGCTTCGCAGCCCAGCGGGGATAAATCCCCTCGCCACAACAGTGCTTGGCTTGAAACTTTTTGGCTAAACAGCACCCTCCCCCAACAACCGATACCCCACCCCCGCTTCGGTCACAATGAACCGAGGTCGGGTCGGGTCGTCGGCCAGTTTCTGGCGCAGGTGACCGACCACGATCCGCAGGTAGTGACTGTCTTCGGTGTGGGTCGGGCCCCAGATGTCCTTGAGCAGTTGCTGCTGGGTGATGACCCGCCCCGGGTGGCGTGCCAGTTGCGCCAGTACGGCGTACTCCTTGCGGGTCAGGGCCACTTCGCTGCCGTCCAGCAGCACCCGTCGATAGGCCAGGTCCACCGTCAGCGGGCCAAACTTCAGCGCGGCTTCCTGTGGCTCGCCCGCCGGGGCCTGGCGCAACAAGGCGCGGATGCGGGCAAGGAATTCCTGGATGCCAAACGGCTTGGTTACGTAATCGTTGGCACCGTTGTCCAGCGCCTCGACCTTCTGCGCTTCGCTGGCCCGTACCGAGAGCACCAGCACCGGCACCGCCGACCATTGGCGAAACTCGCGCAACACTTGTTGACCGTCCATGTCCGGCAGGCCCAGGTCGAGCACCAGCAGATCGGGTTTGTTCAGCGCCGCCTGGGCAAGGCCTTCAGCGCCGGTGCCGGCTTCCAGCACCTTGTAGCCTTGGGAACTCAAGCTGATGCGCAGGAATTTGCGGATCTGCGGCTCGTCATCAATGACCAAAAGGGTCGCGGTCTGGCTCATGGGGTTCGTTCGTTGCACTCAGGTGGGAAGGCAAGTAGATAGGACAAGAGTAACTCAGCGCCGCTCAAGCTTCATCGTCCATGCCCGGTTGTGCCTGCAAGGGCAGGTGCAACGTGATGCAGGTGCCGCGCCCGTCGAGACCATCGGCCACGCTGATGCGCCCGCCATGGGCACCGACCATGCCCTGGCAGATCGCCAATCCCAACCCCGTGCCCTGCCCGCCCCGATCACCGCGCGCGGCGGTATAAAACATATCGAAGATTTTCGCCCGCTCCTCTTCAGGGATCCCAGGCCCCTCGTCAGCCACGGCAAAAAACACTTCGCTGTCGGTCGCCCCGGCGCTCAGCAGCAGCCGCCCGTGAACCGTTGAGAATCGCGCAGCGTTCTCCAGAACGTTCACCAGGGCCTGTTCGATCAACGCCGCATGGACATAGAGCAAGGGCAATTCAGCGGGCACCTCGACACTGAGCGCCAGCGGCGCCAACACCGCCCGCAGGCGGTTCAGCGCGCTGCCGACGATGTCGGCCGGTGCTACCCAGTCCCGCGCCAGCTTCAGGGCACCGTGACCGAGACGGGTCATGTCCAGCAGGTTCTGGATGTAGCGATCCAGCCGCTCGGCCTCATCGCGGGTGCCTTCGAGCAGTTCACGGCGATCGGCCAGTGGGATCGCCTCCCCCAGCGCCAACAGGCTGTCGATGCTGCCGCGCATGGCGGTCAGCGGTGTGCGCAGATCGTGGGACACTGAAGCCAGCAAGGCGCTGCGCAGCTGTTCGGTTTCACCGTGCAGGCGCGCCGCTTCCAGATCCTGGGCCAGTTGCGCCCGGGCCAGCGCCTGGGCCAATGGTTGACTGAGGGCCGCCAGCAAACGCCGACGCTGACCACTCAACGGCTTGCCTTCTTTCGGGCATACGCCCAGCAAGGCCAGCGGCCCGCCCTCCGCCGACAACGGCCACCACCACCATCGCCCGGAAGGCAATGTCCCGGTGCCCGCGCCGGCCGGCTGATCATGCTGCCAGGACCAGTCGGCCGCCGCGCGCTCGGCCTCGGTGAACGTCAACGGCTCACCGCTCTCGACTTTCCAACCACTCTGGCCGTCGCGGTTGAGCAGGCACAGTTGCAAGTCGTGCCAACCGTTGAGGTGCTGCGCGGCGGCGCTGATCACCGCCTGGCGGTCAGTGGCGGCCGTGAGTTTGCGGGACAGGTCGAGCAACTCGCCGGTTTCCTGCTGGGTGTCGCGCAGGGCCTGCAACTGGCGACGCTGACGAGCGGCAAGGTTGCCTGTCAGGGCGGCCATGAGCAGGAAAAACACCAGCGTCAGCACGTCTTCTTCGCGCTGGATGGTGAAGGAAAACGTCGGAGGGATGAACAGAAAATCATAGGCCAGGAACGACAGCGCCGCGCAGGCCAGCGCCGGGCCGAGGCTGCTGCGTACCGCCACCAGCAGCACCGCCATCAGGAACACCAGGGAGATATTGGGCAACGCCAACCACCCCGAGATCCCCCAGGCCAATGCACTGGCCGCCACGGTCGCGGTCAGCGCCAACACATAGTCGAACCCGGTCTGGACGGCGTTCGAACGCACGCGTGCGGGACGCGGTTGTTCATCGCTGTCCAGCACGTTGATTTCCAGACCCCGGGCATCGCGCAGCAGGCGTGACGCGAGGCCACCGCCAAACAGCCGTCGGCGCAGACGTGGCCGGGACTGGCCCACCAGCACCAGCGTGGCGCGACGCTCGCTGGCATGCTGGATCAGCGTCCTGGCCACTTCGCCGGCCCGCAGCAGCACCACTTCACCCCCGAGGCGTTCGGCCAGTTGCTGGGCATTCTGCAGGCGCTGGCGCGAGGGCTCATCACGGGCGCTACCGTTGTCCACATGCACCAGGCTCCACGGCAGATGCCGACGCTGTGCAACGCGGCTGGCATGGCGCACCAGGCGTTCAGCCTGTACGTCACCGTCCACCCCCACCAGCAAGCGTCCGCGTACCGCGGGCGCGGCCTGGCCCAGTTGTCGATAGCCCTGGGTCAGGTCGTTGTCGACCTGGGCGGCGGCGGTCTGCATGGCCAGCTCACGCAACGCGGTGAGGTTGGTCTGGGTGAAAAACGCATCGATCGCCGCCCGGGCCTGTTCCGGCACGTAGACCTTGCCATCGCGCAGGCGCTCCAGCAGCTCACGCGGTGGCAGGTCGATCAGCAGCAGTTCATCGGCCTCCTGCAGGACCCAATCCGGCAACGTCTCGCGCACCTGCACACCGGTGATGCCGCGCACTTGGTCGTTGAGACTTTCCAGGTGCTGGACATTGACGGTGGTGTAGACATCGATGCCAGCCGTGAGCAGCTCCTGAATGTCCTGCCAGCGCTTGGCATGGCGACTGCCAGGCGCGTTGCTGTGGGCCAGTTCGTCCACCAGGACCAGGGTCGGGCGGGCGGCGAGCAGGCCGTCGAGGTCCATTTCCTCAAGCATCACACCGCGATATTCCGAGCGCACCAAGGGCTGCTGCGCCAGGCCGCCGAGCAGCGCTTCGGTTTCGCTTCGACCGTGAGTCTCCACCACTCCGGCGATGACCTTCACGCCTTGACGCAGTTGGGTGTGGGCCGCTTGCAGCATGGCGTAGGTCTTGCCCACACCTGGGGCCGCGCCAAGAAAGACCTTGAGTCGACCACGGTCGTTGCGGGGCAGATTGGCTAACAGTGCGTCGGCGCGGCCGGAGTCGCTCATGGCGTGGAAATCTCTTTCAAATATTGATCAAACACCCTGTGGGGAGTCGGACCTGTGGGAGCAAAGCTTATGGGAACTGGACCTGTGGGAGCAAAGCTTATGGGAGCCGGACCTGTGGGAGCAAAGCTTGCTCGCGATGAACGATTACGCGGTTCATCAGTTGAACCGTGTCGCCTTGATCGCGAGCAAGCTTTGCTCCCACAGGTCCGGCTCCCACAGGCTTTGCTCCCACAGGTCCAGCTCCCACAGGCTTTGCTCCCACAGGTCCGGCTCCCATAAGCTTTGCTCCCACAGGCGCTACTCCCACAGGTTTTACAGTTTTTCCAGGGCCAGGTTCAGCGCCAGTACATTCACCACTGGCGGGCCCACCAAGGATTGCTCGATGTTGTCATCAAGCAGTTGCTGCAAGGTCGAGGCCGGCAGGTTGCGCGCGGCGGCGACACGCGCCAGTTGATAGGCAATCGCCGCCGGAGGCAAGTGCGGATCCAGCCCGCTGGCGGAGGTGGTCAGCAATGCCAGCGGCACCGGGCCCTGGCCGGGTACCAGGCGTTTGTGAGCGTCATCGATCACTCGGGTGGCCAGGGCCGGATTGCTCGGGGAAAAGTTGCTGGCGCCGCTGGCGACCGTGGCAAAGGCACCGGCCGATGGCCGTGGATGAAACCAGGCATCGCCAGTGAAATCCTGGGCGATCAGCGTCGAGCCACGGACTTTGCCGGCGGCATCAACGATCAGGCTACCGTTGGCCTGGACGGGAAAGGCGACTTGCGCCACGCCGGTGACCACCAGCGGGTACGCAACACCGGTGATCAGGGTCATCAGGAATAACAGGCTCAAGGCCGGGCGAATCAGAGTGGACATTTCAAAATCCTCGAATTGAAGTAAATCCTGTGCAAACAAAACCTTGGGGAATTACCTTGTGGGAGCAAAGCTTGCTCGCGATGCAGACACTTAGATTCCAGGCAAGACCGCGTCATCGTTCATCGCGGGCAAGCCTTGCTCCCACAAATAGTGAACTCAAACCAGGTGCAACGCCGTCAGCAACATATCGATCGCCTTGATCCCCACGAACGGCACCACGATCCCGCCCAGGCCATAGATCAACAGATTGCGCCGCAACAACGCCGCCGCACTTGCCGCGTGCACTCGCACGCCGCGCAAGGCCAGGGGGATCAGTACGACGATGATCAAGGCGTTGAAGACGATGGCCGACAGGATCGCGCTCTGCGGGCTGCTCAGGTGCATCACGTTCAACACGCCGAGCTGTGGATAAATCGAGGCGAACAGTGCTGGCAGGATCGCGAAGTACTTGGCGATGTCATTGGCGATGGAAAAGGTGGTCAGCGCGCCACGGGTCACCAGCAGTTCCTTGCCGATCTGCACCACGTCCAGCAACTTGGTCGGGTCGCTGTCGAGGTCGACCATGTTGGCCGCCTCCCGCGCGGCCTGGGTGCCGTCGTTCATCGCCATGCCGACATCGGCCTGGGCCAGGGCCGGGGCGTCGTTGGCGCCGTCGCCGCACATGGCCACCAGCCGACCGTCATTTTGCTCGTGACGGATACGCGCCAGCTTCTTCTCCGGCGTGGCCTCCGCCAGCACGTCGTCGACACCGGCCTCGGCGGCAATCGCGGCGGCGGTCAACGGGTTGTCGCCAGTGACCATCACCGTGCGGATCCCCAGCTTGCGCAGCTCGGCAAAGCGCTCACGAATGCCGGGCTTGACCACGTCCTTGAGATGGATAGCGCCGAGCAGCTTGCCGTCCACACATACCAGCAATGGCGTGCCACCACTTTGGGCGATCTTGTCGACCTCCCGCGCCAGTGCCGATGGCAACTCATTGCGTGCAAAGCCGATGAAATCCAGCAACGAGTCCACGGCGCCCTTGCGGTAGATGCGGCCCTGATAGTCGACCCCGGACAAACGGGTTTCAGCACTGAACGGCACGGCCGTCAACGCTTCGACGCCAGGCTCGGACTGTGGATGCAAACCTCGCAGGTACTCGACGATGGACTTGCCCTCGGCGGTATCGTCAGCCAATGAGGCGAACAGCGCGCCTTCGGCCAGTTCCTTGGCACTCACACCGGGGGCGGCATAGACCGCTGTACAGCGACGATTGCCAAAGGTGATGGTGCCGGTCTTGTCCAGCATCAACACATGCACGTCTCCCGCCGCCTCGACCGCACGGCCGGATTTGGCGATCACGTTCAGGCGCACCAACCGATCCATCCCGGCGATGCCGATGGCCGACAGCAGCCCGCCGATGGTGGTGGGAATCAAGGTGACCAGCAGCGCCACCAGAAACACCAGCGGCAGGCTGGCGTTGGCGAAATGGGCGAACGGTTGCAGCGTCACCACCACCAACAGGAAGATCAGCGTCAGGCCGATCAACAGGATATCCAGCGCCACCTCGTTCGGCGTTTTCTGGCGCTTGGCGCCTTCGACCAAGGCGATCATGCGGTCCAGGGTGGACTCGCCGGGATTGCTGGTGATGCGTATCAGCAACCAGTCGGAGACCAGCCGCGTATTGCCGGTGACGGCCGAGCGATCACCGCCGGACTCGCGGATGACCGGCGCCGATTCGCCGGTGATCGCCGCCTCATTGACCGCGGCGATGCCTTCGATCACTTCACCGTCGCCGGGGATCATATCGCCGGCCTCGACGCGCACCACATCGCCTTTGCGCAGACGGGTGGCGGGGATGATTTCAAAGCCGCTGGCGGTCTGGCGACGTGCGTTGAGGCCTTCGCTGCCAGCCTTGAGACTGTCGGCCCGGGCCTTGCCGCGGCCTTCGGCCAAGGCTTCGGCGAAGTTGGCGAACAGTACGGTGAACCACAGCCACAACGCGATTTGCGCAGCCACAAAGGTCGGCACGGCGTTGTCGGGAATGAAACACAGCACGGTGGTGAGGATCGCGGTCAGTTCCACCACCAGCATCACCGGTGCGCGGTGCAACTGGCGTGGATCGAGCTTGACGAAGGCTTGCACCAGCGCCGGCCGCCAGAGGGCCGACAGGTGGGTCTTCGGTTGCTCCGGCGCCTTGGCGGCGACGGTTTTGCTCATCGGCATATTCATCATCAGGTCCTCAGAAGCCCATGCTCAGGTGTTCGGCAATCGGCCCCAGCGCCAGGGTCGGCAGGAAGGTCAAGCCGCCCACCAGCAGGATGGTCACGGTCAACAGCGTCACGAACAGCGGGCCGTGGGTAGGAAAGCTGTTCTGGCCAATCGGCGCGGTCTTCTTCAAGGCCAAACTACCGGCCAACGCCAGCACCGGCAGGATGTAGCCGAACCGACCGATCAACATGCCCAGGCCCAGCATCAGGTTGTGGAAAGGTGTGTTGGCGCCGAACCCGGCGAATGCCGAACCGTTGTTCGCCCCCGCCGAGGTGTAGGCGTACAACAACTGGCTGAAACCATGGGCACCCGGATTGCTCACCGCTGCGGCCGGCCCGGGCAGGCTTGCGGCGACGGCCCCCAGCACCAGCACGCTGACAGGCATCACCAGCAGGGTTGCCACCAACAGTTGCACCTCCCGGGCGCCGAGCTTCTTGCCCAGGTATTCCGGGGTGCGACCGATCATCAAACCAGCCAGGAACACCGCGATCAGCACGTTCAACAGCATCCCGTAGAGCCCGGCCCCGACGCCGCCGAAGATCACCTCGCCGACCATCATGTTCACCAGCGACACCATGCCGCTGAGTGGGTTGAGACTGTCGTGCATACCGTTGACCGAGCCGTTGGAGGCCGCCGTGGTGGTCACCGACCACAGCACCGTGGCGGTGGTGCCGAAGCGTGCTTCCTTGCCTTCCAGCGGCGCGGTTTGCTCGACGACCGGGTTGTTCAGGGCCGGGTTGGGCTGGTATTCGGCCCACAGTGACGTGGCGCCGCCAATCAGGAACAGGGCAAGCATGCAGGCGATGATCGCCCGGCTCTGGCGCAGGTCCTTGACGTAATGGCCGAAGGTGAACACCAACGCGGCGGGAATCAGGATGATCGAAGCGACTTCGAACAGGTTGCTCCAGGCCGTCGGGTTTTCGAACGGATGCGCCGAGTTGACGCCGAAGAAACCGCCACCGTTGGTGCCCAGTTGCTTGATCGCGATCTGGCTGGCGGCCGGCCCCAACGGGATGACCTGATCGACGCCCTGCAGCGTGACCCCGTGCACATAGTGCGCAAAGGTCTGCGGCACGCCCTGCCAGACCAGGAACAATGCCAGCAGCAGGCACAGCGGCAACAGCCCATAGAGGGTGGCGCGGGTCATGTCGACCCAGAAATTACCCAGCGTCGCAGCGGACTTGCGCCCGATGCCGCGACACAGCGCCACGAGCACGGCCAGGCCGGTGGCGGCGCTGACAAAGTTCTGCACGGTCAGGCCGACCATCTGGCTCAGGTAGCTCAGGGACGCTTCACCGCTGTAGGACTGCCAGTTGGTGTTGGTCATGAAACTCACGGCCGTGTTGAAAGCCTGGGTCCACTCCATGCCGGGCAGTTGCTCGGTATTGAGGGGCAAATATCCCTGCAGCAGCAGAATGGCGAACAGCAAGACAAAACCCGCCAGGTTGAACGCGAGCAAGGCCAGGGTGTATTTCTGCCAGCTCTGCTCAGCGGCGGAGTCGACACCGGCCAGGCGATAGCAACCGCGCTCCACCGGACCGAGGATCGGTGAAAGCCAAGTGCGCTGACCTTCCATCACCCGGTAGTAAAAACGCCCCAGAAACGGTGCCGGAATCAGCACCAGGGCGAAAAAGCCGAGGATCAGCCCGTAGTCATAACCGTGCATAGCCGCTCCTAGTTCCGATCGGCGCGCAACAGCGCAACCAGCAGATAAATGAACAGCGCCACTGCCAGCAGCAGCGACACCCCATCCAGAACATTCATGGGATTTCTCCGTGGTACGGCGTCGTGCCGTGTGTGGAGTGATTGTCGGCAGGGAGGCTGTAAAGGAACGAGATCGAGAGAGGGATTGGAGGATAAAGAATCTGTAAAAAGTGTTGGTTGGGCTGGCGTCATCGCGAGCAGGCTCGCTCCCACAATGGTTCTGTTGTGTATACGGAATCCGTGCCCACTGAGGATCCCCTGTGGGAGCGAGCCTGCTCGCGATGACGCCAGAACAGGCAACCTCGCCCTCAACTGGGGCACAAAACCCAGCCATCCGGCAGCGAACATCCCCGATACGACACGATTTCACCCATTACGACCGCCCTCGCCACACTGGCACGCCCACTGCACTGCCCCTCCCCAGCGCTTTTGCTATGGATCGAGGGGAGCCACCGATGAACACACAACTCAAACCCACCCTGGGCACCCTGCATTTATGGGGCATTGCCGTCGGCCTGGTGATTTCCGGCGAGTATTTCGGCTGGAGCTACGGCTGGGGCGTGGCCGGGACGCTGGGCTTTTTGGTGACGTCATTCATGGTCGCGGCCATGTACACCTGCTTCATTTTCAGCTTCACCGAACTGACCACCGCCATTCCCCATGCCGGCGGGCCGTTTGCCTACAGCCGTCGGGCCTTCGGCGAAAAAGGCGGGTTGATCGCCGGGCTGGCGACGCTGATCGAATTCGTCTTCGCGCCGCCAGCCATTGCCCTGGCCATCGGCGCCTACCTGAACGTGCAATTCCCGGCGCTGGATCCGAAACACGCAGCGGTCGGCGCCTATATCGTGTTCATGGGCCTGAACATCCTCGGGGTCAAGCTGGCCGCGACATTCGAGCTGATTGTCTGCGTATTGGCGGTAGCCGAACTGCTGGTATTCATGGGCGTCGTGGCCCCGGCGTTCAGTTTCAGCAGCTTTGCCCTGAACGGCTGGGCCGGTTCCGATGTGTTTGGCGCACCGGCCATCGCCGGCATGTTCGCCGCGATTCCCTTCGCCATCTGGTTCTTCCTGGCCATCGAAGGCGCGGCCATGGCCGCCGAAGAAGCCAAGGATCCGAAACGCACGATTCCCAAGGCTTACATCAGCGGCATCCTGACCCTGGTAATCCTGGCGATGGGCGTGATGTTCTTTGCCGGCGGCGTCGGCGACTGGCGCACCCTGTCGAACATCAACGATCCCCTGCCCCAAGCCATGAAAACCGTGGTCGGCGAAAGCTCCGGCTGGCTGCACATGCTGGTGTGGATCGGCTTGTTCGGCCTGGTGGCGAGTTTCCACGGCATCATCCTTGGCTACTCGCGCCAGTTCTTCGCCCTGGCCCGCGCCGGCTACCTGCCCGCCTCCCTGGCCAAACTGTCGCGCTTCCAGACCCCGCACCGGGCCATCATCGCCGGTGGGCTGATCGGCATTGCCGCAATCTACAGCGACGGCCTGATCAACCTCGGCGGCATGACCCTGACCGCGGCGATGATCACCATGGCCGTGTTCGGCGCCATCGTCATGTACATCATGAGCATGCTCAGCCTGTTCAAGTTGCGCAAAACCGAACCCAACCTGGAACGTACTTTCCGCGCACCGGGCTATCCGATCGTGCCAGGCATCGCCTTGGTGCTGGCAGTGGTGTGCCTGGTGGCAATGGCCTGGTTCAACGCGCTGATCGGGCTGATCTTCCTCGGCTTCATGGCGGTGGGTTTCGTCTATTTCATCCTCACCGCACAACTGCGTGCAGACGCTCCCGCCGATGCGATGCTGACCGGGCTTTGAGGTGAATACGACCGAACGGGCGTAGTATTGAACCACTGCGAACAACCTTCGCTCATAAGTGGTAGGTGCGATGGATCGGCGAAATATTCGTCCGTCCATCGCCCCCCCTCAAGGAGAACCCTATGCCCTGGTATGCCTGGTTGATTCTGATTGTTGCAATCGGCTCGATCGTGGGGGGTCTGATGATGCTGCGCGACACCGCCCACAAGGTCGAACTGACGGACGAACAACGCAAGCGCGTTGCCGAACGCAATGCGGAAATGGATGCGAAGGAAGCCAAGGATCGTTGATTACCTGGCTTGCTCAGTACCTCTGTGGCAAGGGAGCTTGCTCCCGCTGGGCTTTGTAGGAGCTGGCGAAGCCTGCGATCTTTTGATCTTTCGCTTGAGACTCAAGTGTCAGGGAAAAGATCGGCAGCCTCGTTGCACTCGACAGCTCCTACAAAGCCCACTCTCACCACCAAAAGGCGGCGCCTGCTACATCACTTCTCCCAATCCGCCTTGGCGATATGCAAGCCATGCAACCCCTTGTACGCCGCCCGCTCAGGCTGGCTCCAGCCCTCCAGCAATGAATCCTCCAACCGATAGATCTCAACCCCCAGCGGGCGACAGACGCTAAGGGGATCCTGCGCATCCGGCCCCCACATCGCCAGCGACAGGTCACCACCCGGGCAGGTGGACAGGGCGCACAACAGATCAATCTCGGCAAAAAACTCCAGGTAATCGCCCTTCTGCGCCGGACAGGCCTTCATGAAGTACATGTCGTCATGATTAAGCCCCGTGCACTGGAAAATGTTCAGCACGTCGTGCACATCGAACTCCGTCAGGCCGTGAGGTAACACCGCACGGGTCAGGTTCGAATGGCAGTGATGATGGAAGTCCTCCCCCGTCAGCATCTTGTTCACATACGGATCACAGCGCGTGCCCAGCAGATCATGCAGCCGTCCACCATGCTCGTCGATACCGTAGCCAGCCAGGCTGTCATCGGTGATGGTCACCAAGGGCCGCAGGAATGGCAGGTTCGACCACAACCGATCATGGGTACTGACGTGGGCACCCTGAAGCTGACGCGTGCGCGCCGCCCACAGACGCTCCCGCGGATCGTGGGCGCTCCAGACGTTGAAGTCCCCTACCTGCGGGCCCACCGGCGTCGTGACGCGAAACACATGACCGGCAGGTACGTGCCAAGCGCGGCCGGTGCGGATGGGTACCTCGAACTGTTCGATCAAGGTGCGTTTGTCCTGCTGGGTGCGGATGCGGTCGTAGAAGGGTTTGTCCACTTGCAGGGCTGAACCTTTGCTGACCTGGTAGGCGGCTGGGTAGTCTTTGTACATGGCGCGGGTCCTTGATCAGTGGTGAGGGAGTGGGAGTCAGTAGCTGTAAAAGCAGTTGCTCGCGCGCCTGTCGCCTTCGACCGCTGCGAGCAACCCCATAGCAAGCGCCCAACGATGATGCCTGCGCGTAGCTTCAGTTGATCAGTGGATAAGGAAGGTCCGCTGTTCATGTTCAAAAGCCTTAGGACTGTTCAGCAGTTGGTTCTTCGCATTAGGTAATCACACTTCGTGCCAGCTCGACCACTCAACGTCCATGGATCTATGCGTCACATCTTCGAATGCCGCTTTCAAGCCCTGAATCGGTGTGGGTTAAAAGCCGAGAATCTGCGATACTACCCACCGCATAATAGCTTTCACCTTAATATCAGCATTACCAACGCCGGACGAGCAATTAATGCATCGAATAAACTCCATTGACTACATGAGAGGCCTTCTTGCCTTATGCGTGATGGTTTATCACTTCATGAGCTGGAGCATAGGAACTCCCGACAGCAGTACCACACTAGGAAGATTGGGGATATATACTGTATCGACATTTTATATCATCAGCGGCATCTCACTCTACCTTGCATACTCCGACGTAAAGCTTTCCCGACAGAATCTACGCAACTACGTCACAAAGCGTTTTTTCAGAATTGCTCCGCTCTACTGGATTGCCACGCTTTTAACGGGCTTCTATCTATATTTAGCAACACAAAGCTTTACTATCAACTGGGAAAAATACATATCCAACCTCACCCTTACTTTTGGATATTATCATCCTAAAAACTACATCCCCGTCGGTGGCTGGTCAATTGGAAACGAAATGGTTTTTTATGTTCTATTTCCATTCCTCGTCGCGTTCACAAAACATAAATGGTCATATCTCTGCGCCAGCCTAGTCCTTGGATCCATATACTTTTACTTCTCAAGCTACTTATTAACCCCCGCACAGCCCCTAGCCCAACAATGGGCAACATATATAAACCCATTTAATCAAGCATTTCTTTTCGCCATAGGTGTGGGCATCGGCATGATGAGAAAATCGCATGTAAGTGCGAACAACCTATACCCCATGACCGCACTCGTCTTTGCTTGCATAGCTTTCACATACTGGCCTGTCGACGGCAATCAAATTAACATCGTCACAGGACTCAATAGAGCATTTTTCACCTTCACATGCGGAATCGCTTGCTGGTCGGTACTAAACCTGGATATAAAGCCGCAAAAATATATCACACCAGCATTGAAGTTTATGGGCGATATATCGTACTCAGTATATCTGCTGCATGGCGCAGCTTTTTTTTACACTTCAAAATACCTTCTCCCCTTAATTTATAGCAGTCCAACACCGCATGAAAAATTACAGTTTTTCTGCATCATTACCTTACCACTCACGATCGCCTTAAGTTATTTTGTTTATCGCTCCATTGAAAAACCTTTCATTAATCTTGGGAAGCATTTAACCAATCACCCGAAACAAAATCATTTACTTGCTAGGACGCCAACAGGACAATGAGCGACAGATCAATAGTCATATAAAAAAGGCCGACCATTCGATCGGCCCTTCTTATTCATGCGCTCAATTAACTTCCAGCTTCTCACGGTTCCTGTCGAGAATCGCCTTGCCGATCCCCTTGACCTCCAGTAATTCTTCCACCGAAGAAAACGGCCCATTACTCTCCCGATACGCAACTATCGCTTCAGCCTTGCCCTTGCCGATCCCTGACAGCTCGCGCTGCAGCGTGGCAGCATCCGCCCCGTTTAAATCCACTTTGGCGCTCTGCGTTTTGGCCGGCTGTTCCGCTGCTGGCGGCGTAACGAGAACCTCGGATTTGACCACTGGGGCAGCGATAGCAGCAATCGAGGCGCTGGTGAGAAAGGCAAAAACCAGAGAGTAGAAATAGCCTGTACGCATAAGTGACGCTCCATGACATCGTTAAGAGAGAAGCAGCTTTTCCGAAGCTGCTTCTCAAACTTAGGCGATGAGGTGTCGCTGTCAAAAATGTGTACGTTACAGCGTATGTAACAATCAGGGTTCGAGACGGCGTTGCTGGTAGATCCAGTCGACAATCTCGCCATCCGGAGCGTAACCACTGACAGTGTCCCGAAGCAGCTGGCGGACCCTTGTGTAGTCATCGTGCTCAATGGCGGCCAGCAACTCAGCCAACTTGGCCTTGAGCGTGTCCCAAGGCAGATGGTCCTCGTTGGCACTCATGATCATCGGATGCTGGGTAGCGACGACGTTGTCACCAATCAGCAACTCCTCGTAAAGCTTCTCGCCTGGACGCAGGCCTGTGAACTCGATTGAAATGTCGCCGTGGGGATTCTTTTCCGAACGAACACTCAAGCCGGACAGGTGAATCATCTTTTCCGCCAGCTCGATAATCTTTACCGGTTCGCCCATGTCCAGCACAAAAACGTCTCCGCCCAACCCCATGGAGCCCGCCTGGATCACCAACTGAGCGGCCTCGGGAATGGTCATGAAGTAACGCGTGATCTTTGGATGCGTGACGGTCAAGGGCCCGCCGGATTTGATCTGTTTGTGGAACAGAGGAATAACCGAACCGGATGAACCCAACACGTTGCCGAACCGGACCATGGTGAAACGGGTTTTATTGACCCTTGAGATGTTGGCTTTATCACCGAATAACACAGGGGCCAGTTCGCGACTGAGGGCCTGCAAGGTCAGTTCTGCAAGCCGCTTGGTGCTGCCCATTACATTGGTCGGGCGTACCGCCTTATCCGTGGAAATCAGGACGAAGTTCGATACACCTGCTTGCAACGCAGCCTGTGCCGTGTTCAATGTGCCGATCACATTGTTCAGGACGCCTTCGGCGATATTGTGCTCGACCATCGGGACATGCTTATAAGCAGCGGCGTGATAGACCGTATCGACATTCCAGGTCTTCATCACGTCCAGCAGTTTGTCCTGGTCTCGTACCGATCCAAGGATAGGCAGCAACCGAACCGACAGTGACTCACGAACCACTCGAGGTTCAAGTTCAGACAGAATGCTATAGAGATTGAATTCGCTATGCTCATACAGCAGCAGTGTGGTCGGCTTCAGCGCCAGGATTTGCCGGCAAAGCTCGGAGCCAATCGAACCACCAGCCCCAGTAACCAGGACCGACTGACCGGTGATGCAATGCTCCAGCAGATCAGGTTGTGCGGGAACCGGATCACGCCCTAGAAGGTCCGCGATGTCCACTTCCTGGATGTCATCGACCTTGACCCGGCCGCTGGCCAGGTCCATGAACCCGGGGACGCTGCGTACATGCAGGGGAAAGCCTTCAAGCAGCGTCAAAATCTCTCGACGGCGGCCTCGTGACGAGGAAGGCACGGCCAGCAGAATTTCCTGTGCGCCGGTTGTGTCGATCATCTTTTGGATATGCCTGGGCTCGTAGACCTGCAGCCCTGCGATCACGCGGTCAGCGATGCTGTTGTCATCATCGATGAATGCGACCGGTCGCATCACCCGCCCCATGCGCAACGCGGCCACGAGCTGGTTACCTGCGGCCCCGGCACCATAAATAGCAACCTTGGGCAAACCGTCGTCACGGTTAGTGAAGGGCACATGCTGGGCTGCGGTAAACCAGTCCCCCAGGAAGTACTGCCGCATCATCAGGCGCAAGCCGCCAATCATGATCAGGCTAAGCCACCAGTAGTTGAAAATGATGGAGCGTGGCACCACGGTTTTATGGTTGCTGTACCAATACACCACCAGGGCCAGCAACAAAGCCGAAAGGCTGACCGCCTTGCAAATCGTGATCAGCGCGTCGTTACCAAAATACCGCATGACCGCGCGATACATGCCAAAGCGAACGAAAATTGGAATAGCGATCAGCGGAGCGGATACGAAAAGCCACAGATGCGTTTCGATTGGGCTGGCCAACGCCTCGACACCCAGTCGAACGACAAATGCCAGCCACAAGGCGAACCAAACCAAAACCACATCGGTGGCTACCTGGATCGCGCGCTTGTGGCGCCTGGGCAGCCCCAACAGCGCCGATCGTATCTTATCCATAACCCCTTCACGCACCTTGGCCAGCTCCTAAAACAAATGCATTCCTGAAGTACGCAATTATATTTCCGTCTCTTAGACAACCGATAAGGAAAAATTCGAACCTTACCCCTGAAATCAGGTCTTCTCCAGCTCACCCGCATGAAACCTAACGGCTAGCAGCACCAACGGAACATAGGCCACTATCAAAGCCAACGCGCCATCCATGTTCCACAAAACGACAGATGCTGCCAGAGGCAGGAGCCAGAACAGGTTAATCACCGCCACCGCCATGGTTACCGGCAAATGACGACCATACTGACGCGAAGCGAATTGGTACGCATGGCTGCGGTGGGCTTCATACACCTTATCGCCTCGTAGCAGACGTCGTATCAAGGTGACGGTTGCATCGACGATGAACACGCCCAACAAAATTAGCCAGACCCAAAGCAGCTTGGGTGAAGTCCAGGCTGCCTGCAAAGACAACAGACCGAGGATGATGCCAAGGAATCCGCTTCCTGCGTCCCCCATAAAAATTCGTGCGGGAGGGAAATTCCAATACAGAAACCCCCCCACTGCCATTGCGAGCACCAGTGGTACCACGATCAAGCTATCAAAGCCGCCCAACCAATAAAGCAGGCAAGCTCCGAGGCAAGCACAAATCGCCTCGACGCTGGCGATACCGTCGATACCGTCCATGAAGTTGTAGAGGTTGAGCAGCCAAACCAGGTAAAAAGCGGCAAGGACATGTCCCAGCCAAGCCAATTCAAGCTTGAAACCGAAGAACGTAAGGGCGGGTAAGCCGCCCAACCAGTACAACGCCCATATCGACGCAGCAAAGTGCCCGAGCAAACGCCAGCGGGCCGCGATATGTCCATGATCGTCGAGAAAACCGAGCACCGCGATGCCCATACCAGCTCCCAACATGGCCCACATGGTCGACCACGGTACAAAATCGGCAATTGCCAATAAAGGCAGGGCCAATAGGAAGCTCAGGACAATTGCCACACCGCCACCGCGTGGGGTTGGTACGGTATGTGAGCTGCGGGCGTTGGGAATATCGATGATGCTTCGGGCCAATGCATAACGGCGCAGCAGCCAGGTCGTCAAAAAAGATACCGCTACTATGACTACTAAACCTTGCCAGACCATTATTTACCCTGTTCCACAAAATGACTGATTGTCTTGGTCAGTCCTTGATCAACACTGATTTCCGGGGACCAGCTCAACAATGCGCGTGTTTTACTGATATCGACCTGAAGCGAACCGCATAATCGCTTCGAAAAATCACCTTTACCCAACAAGCGCGCAACAAGGCCAAGCGCCCAGGAGGGAACCGGAATCAAACGGGAAGGCTTGTTCAGTGCTTGCGAAATACGAACTAATAACTGAGTGGTAGACAGGTCTTCCCCGTCGCTGACAAGAAAGACCTGATTAGCAGCCGCTGGATGGTCCACACACGTCACAATCAAGCTAACCAGATTGTCCAAGGCAACCAGACTGCGTGCGTTATGAATGGCTCCCAAGGGCAACGGAACCCCTTTGTCAAGCCAGCGCATCATACTGAGGAAATTCGCTTTGACCCCAGGACCGTAAACCAAAACAGGTCGAATCACGACCACTTCCATTTGTACTTCTTCTGCCAGTTCAAGCAGCGCCCTCTCGGCTTCCATTTTTGAAACGCCGTAAGGATCAAGTGGATGTGGAACATCATCCGACTTGTAAGGTCGTCCCGGCTCGGTGCCTTCACCGTTTACCTTGATCGAACTCAGGAAAACAAAGCGCTTTACACCTGAAGCGGCCGCCTGGCGAGCCAGATTCAGCGTTCCGTCGACGTTAACCTTTCTGAACTCGGTCAACGGATCGCTTGAAGAGTCGCGCATGACATGAACACGCGCGGCGGTGTGGACAACCACATCCATACCGTCAAGCGCCGTCGACCAAGAAGTTTCAGCGTCCAGACCCGGTACACGGTGGGTATGAATACCTGGCAATTGTCGTTCATCACGAACAGAGACGCTGACTTCAAACCGCCCATCGCGTTTGATTTTTTCAGCCAGCGCAGCCCCAACAAACCCGGTCCCCCCCGTCACTAGCACACGAGTCATTGGACGTAACCTTTTGGACGCCGGATATATTCAAACAACTTGAAGGGTATCTTGCTCAGCACCATCAAAATATTGGTATAAACGCCATTTCTGCGACAGGCCTGCACAATTTCCTTATTCAGGTGCAGGCTACTTCTGACACCCGAAGTACTGACGCCACCGGCGCGCATGCGAACCAATACCTTCTCAAGTCGGGCGAACTTGAACTTATGGACCAATAGCAAACGAACAAACATTTCATAATCCGCAGAAATCTTATATTCCACGGAATAAGGGCCTATTGCCTTGTAAGCGTCAGTTCGTACGAATGTTGCCGGATGTGGCGGCATCCAACCAAAACGAAGTTTCCAGGGACGAAAGTGCCCGGCACCATAAAAACGGGTCACGGTGTTCAGGTCATCAGCGTTTACAAACACAATGTCGCCGAAAACCAGTTGACTCTCTGGAGAAGAGTCAAACGTTTTTACAACAGAATCAATCACATCATTGCCTTCAAAGAAATCATCAGAATTAAGAATTCCGACCACATCCCCTGTAGCCAATGCAATACCCTTATTCATTGCATCATAGATGCCTTTATCGGGCTCACTGACGATTTTTGCAATCCTGTCGCTGTACTCGTTGACGATAGCCATGGTCGAATCTTTGGAGGCACCATCCACTACAATATATTCAATATTCTTATAACTCTGAGATAAGACCGACTCAATAGTGTCACGTATTGTCGCCGCACTGTTATAAGACACGGTAATAATTGAAATCTTCAAGCCATCATTCCTTTACACGACCATATCTGTCTTCAAAGCGAACAATATCATCTTCGCCCAGGTAAGTGCCTGACTGCACTTCAATCAACTCCAAAGGAATGACGCCGGGGTTTTCCAGCGCATGGACCTGACCAATCGGTATATAAGTCGACTGATTTTCCGTCACCAAATAGGTTTTATCCCCATTTGTCACCCGCGCCGTTCCACTGACCACTATCCAGTGTTCCGCGCGATGATGATGCATCTGCACCGATAGCTTAGCACCTGGATTAACGGTAATGCGTTTGACTTGATAACGCAGGCCATTATCGACCGAGTCGTAAACACCCCATGGACGATAAACTTCACGATGGCTGGCATATTCAGAACGTTTACAGCTCTTCAGCTGTTCAACAATTTTCTTCACGTCCTGCACATGGTCCTTGCAGGCTACAAGCACCACATCCTTGGTTTCGACGATCACGAGATTATCAATCCCGATAGTCGCTACAAGCCGATGGGTGGCATGCACATAGCTGCTGCTCGTGCGTTCGGTGAGTACGTCACCTTTAAGCACATTGCCATCTGCGTTCTTGTCGCCCGTGTCCCAAAGCGCCGACCATGACCCGACATCACTCCAGCCTGCATCGAGCGGCACCATGACGGCATCAGTGGTGTGCTCCATCACTGCGTAGTCAATGGAGTTCTCGGGACAGGCAGTAAAGGCTTCAAGATCGACCCGGGTAAAATGCATGTCCTGCTGTGCACCCTTAAAGGAAGCGCGGCAGGCACGGAGAATATCCGGTGCAAAACGCTCAAGCTCCTGCAGATAACGACTGGCCCGGAACATGAACATCCCGCTGTTCCAAAAATATTGGCCACTGTCGAGGTACATTTGCGCCGTGTCTGAGTCAGGCTTCTCCACAAACCGGCTGACGGCGAAACCGCCGTGGCCAAGCGCGTCGCCCTTTTCCAGATAACCAAAACCAACCTCAGGATGGGTTGGTACGATTGCAAACGTCACCAGCTTACCTTCTTCAGCCAGGGCCAACGCCCGACCGATACTGGCGTGGAAAGCTTCAACATCCTGAATAAGATGATCGGCGGCCAGTACCAGCAGGATCGGATCGTCGCCCAAGGCGGTAGCTTGCAATGCCGCCAACGCAATCGCCGGGGCGGTGTTCCGCCCCACCGGCTCCAGCAAAATCCGGGCTTGCTCCATTTCCATCTGGCGTAACTGTTCAGCCGCGAGGAAGCGGTGTTGCTCGTTGCAGATCAGTATCGGCAGGTGATGATCAAGCCCTTCCAGACGCGTGATTGTCGCCTGGAGCAATGATTGTTCGGCATCAACCAAGGGCAAGAATTGCTTGGGATTGAGCTGGCGAGACAACGGCCAGAGACGAGACCCCGAGCCACCGGCCATGATTACTGGAAGAAACATACAAAATCGTCCTTTGCTGCTGCTATCGATGTGGCCGTTAAGTTCTTTTTATTCATAGGCTTATTACATCAATAGCCTGGTAAATCCAGTCCACAGTGCATTAATCCCTTGCTTCCAGCCGATGCTCTACGAACCAGCGATAAGCATCGCCCAGCCCTTCTTCCAGATCTATCGTCGCCTGCCAGCCCAGCGCACGAAGTCGCGAGACATCCATCAACTTGCGCGGAGAACCATCAGGCTTGCTTGCATCAAAAGACAGCAGCCCCTTGAAGCCGGTGACCTTGGCGATGGTCTGCGCAAGCTCACGGATCGTACAGTCTTTACCAGTCCCTACGTTGATGTGCGACAGCATTGGCTGGGTGTTGGCCTGATAGGTAGCACCATCAAGCTCCATCACATGCACACTGGCCGCTGCCATGTCATCGACATGCAGGAATTCACGCATCGGATTGCCGCTGCCCCAGATTACCACTTCGGCCTGATCGGCCTGCACGGCCTCATGGAAGCGGCGAAGCAATGCCGGAATCACGTGGCTGTTTTGTGGATGGTAATTGTCATGAGGCCCGTAAAGATTGGTCGGCATAACACTTCGGTAGTCACGTCCGTGTTGGCGATTATAGCTCTCGCACAACTTGATCCCGGCAATCTTGGCGATCGCATAGGGCTCGTTGGTTGGCTCCAGAATCCCCGTCAGCAACGCGTCTTCCTTCATAGGCTGAACCGCGTGCTTGGGGTAGATGCAGGAAGACCCAAGAAACAACAGCCGCTGAACGTCCGACGCGTGAGCCGCCTGGATGACGTTCGCCTGGATCATCAAGTTGTCGTAGATGAAGTCAGCGGGGAGCGTATTGTTAGCGTGAATCCCTCCCACCTTGGCCGCCGCCAGATACACTTGATCAATTCGGTGCTCGGCGAAGTAGGCGCGTACCGCCCGCTGGTCCAGCAGGTCCAGTTCGTCCCGCCCGGCACACAGAATGGAGCGATAACCCAGGGCCTGAAGACGACGCACGATGGCCGAGCCGACCATGCCGCGATGGCCGGCGACAAAAATGTTCTGGTTCAATTCGCGGGACATCATTAGTTCTCCACAGCGACCGGAACTTCATGACCGTGCTGCTTGAGCAAGGCATGACGCTGAGCGGCCTTGAGGTCTTCACGGACCATTTCGGCACACATCTCTTGCACAGTGATTTCCGGTACCCAACCAAGGTTCTTCTTGGCTTTGCTCGGATCACCCAGCAAGGTTTCAACCTCGGCAGGCCGGAAATAACGCGGGTCGACACGTACGATCACATCCCCGACATTCAACGCCGGTGCCAACTCGCCGTCAATGCGCTCGACCACAGCCCGTTCTTCTACCCCCTCACCTTCAAAACGCAAGGTAATCCCCAGCTCAGCTGCGGACCAGCGCACAAACTCACGTACCGAATATTGAACACCTGTGGCGATCACGTAGTCTTCCGGTTGATCCTGCTGCAGCATCATCCACTGCATGCGCACGTAGTCCTTGGCATGCCCCCAATCGCGCAATGCGTCCATATTGCCCAAGAACAGACACTGCTCCAGCCCTTGAGAAATGTTCGCCAGAGCCCGGGTGATCTTGCGTGTTACGAAAGTCTCGCCACGACGTGGGGACTCATGGTTGAACAAGATGCCGTTACAGGCATACATGCCGTAGGCCTCACGGTAGTTCACTGTGATCCAGTAGGCATACAGCTTTGCCACGGCATACGGGGAGCGCGGGTAGAAAGGAGTCGTTTCCTTCTGCGGCGTTTCTTGCACCAGGCCATACAGCTCAGAAGTCGATGCTTGATAAAAACGGGTTTTTTTCTCGAGCCCCAACAAACGAATGGCTTCAAGAATTCGCAAGGTGCCCATCGCATCGACATCAGCGGTGTATTCAGGAGACTCGAAACTCACGGCAACGTGAGACTGGGCACCTAGGTTGTAGACCTCATCCGGCTGAACCTCCTTGATGATTCGGGTGAGGTTCGAGGAGTCGCTCAGGTCGCCGTAATGGAGGACAAAATTGCGGTTATCGACATGTGGATCCTGATAGATATGATCTACACGCTGAGTATTGAAGGAGGAAGCTCGACGCTTGATGCCGTGGACTTCGTAACCTTTTTCGAGCAACAACTCTGCGAGGTAGGAGCCGTCCTGACCAGTAACTCCAGTAATTAGTGCTTTTTTCATAACCATGCCTCTATCAATTAAGATCCGTTACCAACTCACCATAAGAAGAAATTCTAGCGAGCTCTTTTAGGTGTAAGGCTTTATCTTCTTCGCGCTCAAATCGATAGCGAATGACCTCTGCAGGAATACCTGCAACGATCGCAAAAGGTGGGACATCACGTGTTACTATAGCTCCAGCCGCAACAATGGCTCCACATCCAATATTTACGCCAGCAATGACTTTCGCAGACATGCCTATCCATACATCATCGCCTATTACTGTCTCGGAAATAATTTCCCTACCAGAAAAACAGATAGGAGTTCCAATTTTTCGATACTCATGATCGCCACCCAAAATTGAAACCTCTGGTGCAATAAGTACAAACCTGCCGGCCTTCACCTTCGGGTAAATTGTACAATCCCGACCGACAAACCCATACTCACCAATACTAAAATCCTTGGCAATATATTTTTGCTTAGCGACTACCCAAGTGGTAACTGGCACACCAGTCCAACCATAGCGAATTTTTCGATAGCGCATTATTGCTTCGCGCACTTTCAAATAAAGCTCTCTATTAGACTTAATATAACGCTTAATATTCATAACCGTTCTTCCAACGAAGAAACCAAATAAAATTCAGGCCTAAAGTAATTCACAAAAATCGCATAAAACAACAAAGGAAACAACAAGTAATCAAACAGCCCAAAAAGATAAATAATATCAAAAAAAGCTCGAAACAGAAACAACAACGCCACTACTAAAAGCATATACCGCCCATCAACAAACAACTTCAGAAGCGAAACAACAAATAGACACAACAACGGAAACACCGCCAACCCATAATATGAATGCAACAAAATGAAAGCATTGTGAGGATTTTTACCATATTCCAAAATAATAGGAACACGCCCAACATCCACACCAAAGAACAGACCCATCACATCAAGTGCATTAGCATATTGCTCCAACATTTCAGAACGCGGACTCTCTATACCTGCCGAAAAATTAGTTGCCCCATAAATATAACCTTCTATACTACCCAAACTAAATATCACACCAACGACTCCACACAACCCAAATAGCGCCGCCAACTTAATACTTTTATGACATAAAACAGCTAGCACTAAAGCAAAGGCCATAGCAATCCCACTGCGGCCATACAAAGGAAAGCTTGAGACAAGAACCAAGACTAACAACAACAGAGAAATTTTTTTATCCCTATACACCCTCGAAAAAATGTACCCTCCTGCAAAAGCCAATAAAATAGCGGAATATCCGTTTCGACTATAGCCACTCAGAACTGTATTAAATTCAGCAGGACCATACCCAAAGCCCAAAAAAAGAATTAAAGTCCCCCCTAAAACAAAATAAAAAGGAAGCTCATACAGATAAAAAGTAGAATAACTTGCAATTGAAAACCAACAAATACCAAGCGCCCCCAAAAAGACCAATACAGCAAATAGGCTACGCCCTTCTGTTGATTGCAAACTAAAAATTGAAAACGCAAAAATAACCAAAACAACAAAAACCAACATTTGCGCTAATCGAAGACCACCTATATCAGTCTTGGTAGTCATGTACAGTAAAACAGAACACCCTATAAAAGCTGCAACCGCTCTATAACCGAACGAACCATAAACCACACTTAAAATGGAAAAAACCAAATAAACAAATGCAACACCTATAAGAAAACTACGCACCCTCATAATTCATCAAACTCTTCAATTGTCGCTCGAGGAAAAGCATCAATATAAGTTTTACTGCTCAAATTATAAACGACCGCCCCCCTATAGCTCGCATATAGAGCCAGTATTTCATAGATTTTAAACACCTTCCCCCAGCGAATAAACAGATCACCTATTGTAAAAAACTCGCTCCCATCTTTATAAACTGGTTTCCGCTCCGCCTCATTATCATAAAAATGTTTCTGCGCAACCAAAACCCCCTCTCCATCTACAAAGCTCAACTCTTCATGCCAAGAGTGGTCGGCCCCCAAAACAAAAATTTTCTTATAGCCGTTAGCAATAGATAACGTTAATGCGGCTATCAGCACATTAAATGGAGGCGGCATCCCAACTCTATAGTCGAACAATCGAAACTTCATGCAATCGAACCCATCCACGGGGGTTCGATTATAAAACTCAAAAGCAACAAATTGTGATGTCGCATCATTTAACTTAAAAGTTTGCTTTGCTTCAACAGGCAACATCACCCGCATCGGCCAGGTCACCTTATTGGCCAATATATCTATCAGTCGTTCTCGCCGAACATGCAGCTCCCCTATAACGCCCTCTTTCCAATAATTGGGATCAGCCAATACATAAAAGCATGGACGAATCTTAAAAAAAGCGTCAGAAAAAGCGAAGTCATTGACAACACACACATCAATATAACTATTACTGCTCAGTTTAACGACAGCCTCAAGATCAGTCCGTAATGAAGGGCCATTCCCTAAAACAATAACTTTCTCGCTTCGGTTCGTTTTTTTTTCAAAAACAGTTCTCCGAGAGAAAAACAATATAAAAACCAATGAAACAAACGTACTCAAACACTTCTCAAAAAAACGCAAGAGCATTTTTATTTTTTGCTTCAACTAGCCACCCCCATACGTATTTAACATCACTGACTTAATTCTACTCCCCATCTATATCAGCACTTCTAACCGGGCTATATTGCGAAACATCTCTCGCTACGGTTCTACCAATAAGATCGCCCAGATTCTTAGGTGCGAGTCCAAACCCAGGACGTACGCTTCTAATCGAGTCACTTGTGATCCTTTCGCCCGATTTCAAATCCTTTACAAAATACAATGACCGCCGAAACTGCACATTCCCTTGCTCGCTAGACTTCCGCCCATAATCAACCTTACCCAGCGCAGCCCATGCAGTCTTACTATCCCGACACAAGGCTACCAGTTCCGCAGGCTCAAGTGAGAAACTGTCATCGGGGCCACCCCCGCTCCGATCAAGAGTAAAATGTTTTTCAATGATTGAAGCCCCCAGCGCAACACTTGTTATTGCAGTAGTATTGTCCAATGTGTGATCCGATAAACCAGTCACCAGCCCATGACGCTGGATCATGTCGGGTATTGTACGCAGGTTGTAATCATGTGCTGGGGCAGGATAACCGCTTACACAATGAAGTATTGCCAGTTCCTTACACCCCCCCTCACGAGCAGCCTCAATAGCTTCTGCTATCTCTTCGGCGTCAGCCATCCCGGTGGAAATAATCATGGGTTTACCGGTACTGGCGACATACTTGATCAGAGGTAAGTCAATAGCCTCAAATGACGCAATCTTATAGGCTGGAGCATTTAACCCTTCCAGCAGATCGACCGCTGTATTATCGAAGGGCGAACTGAACATTGTAATATCCAGTTTACGCGCATACTCAAAAAGCGGTGCGTGCCATTCCCAGGGCATATGAGCTTCTTGATATAGCTCATAAAGCGTCCGTCCATCCCATAGCCCGCCGCTGATCTTGAAATCCGGAGAGTCACAATCCAAAGTAATTGTGTCGGCAGTGTAGGTCTGCAACTTGATCGCATCAGCACCAGCTTTCTTGGCCTCTTCGATAATTCTTTTCGCGGTTTCAAAATTACCGTTATGGTTGGCAGACAGCTCGGCTATAACATACGGCGGCTCATCGACGCCAATTTTTCGGCCTGCAATAGTGATGCTAGGATTTGGCATATTATTGATTCCCATCTTCTGGCTGCCATTCATTGCTCAATAAACCAAAGCAAATGACCGCATGATAATTTTCGCCATCGTAGTGCTGATCACGCAGAGTGCCTTCCTGCTGAAATCCCAGACTACGATGGAATTGAATTGAGCGCTCATTGAACGCAAGCGCCTGACCACAAATCTTATGCAGGTTGAGGTTATGAAACGCATACTCTAGAGCTGCTTTACCCAATTGGCGACCAGTGCCTTTAGCGGCGTCCGGTGCAATATAAAAGCCCCAGTCGGCCACTCCAAGCGAGCTCTGCCCTGAGATATTTACAAAACCTTGAGGCTTTCCGTCTACTTCGAACACCAGAAGGTGTTTGCGTGAGTCTTGGGAAGCTCTTTCGAACCAAGCTCGGTGCTCTTCGATCGATATTTCATGCTGGGTGTACATATAACGACGAATTTCGGCATGATTGCGCCAGGCGAGGACAATATCCAGATCGTCAGCGGTCATTTTGCGTATTGATAACTGCCTAGGCTGCGAATTATCCATTCGTATTACTCATTCTCTTGATAACTCGCTGCACACCCAGACCATCGCAGATTCTGCGTGCGTTCTCGCTCAGTTCTGACAATGTAATCTCGTTCGACAAGGCACGTATGGCTACCGGCAAGCGCGTGGGAATATCACGGACCTGTTCAATCAGCTCAACACTTCCAGAACTTAATAGTGCCTCAGCACCTGATTTCTGATTGTCCGCCAATATCACCATTATTGTGGGGACTCCCAGACAGCATCGCTCCCAAGAAGTACTTCCAGCAGCCCCGATAACGATGTCTGCCGAGACCATTCGCTCGCCCATATCAGTAATATTAACCAGCACTTCGGTCGGCCACGGCATATTCGTCGCAGCGTCAGCTACTTCCGCCAAGTAAGGTGCCTTGAGTCCCATCACAACGCTAATTCGGCAGCTCGCTGGCAAAAGACACGTTTTCAAGGCTTGCAACGTCACTCCAGTTGCATTCGCCTGGTCAACTCCTCCCATCGTAATCAAAATATGCTGAAGCTTTGGGGAGCCGCGCCGTTCCAGGCTTTGCTTGCGAAGTCTGGCGAATTCGGGCCGCAGGAGCGCGTATTGCGCACCTATCATCAACCGGCAGTCATTGGGAACTAACGCCGTGTAGTCTTGCTCCGCGTGCCCCGGATTCTGGTCAAGTAGCAAATCACAGATATGTTTGCGATCAGCCAGATCGTCGATCACCAAAAGGCGGGTAAAAAACGCCTGGAGCGACGTTTGCCATTGCGCATCCAAGGCATAGTGATCGACGATCAGCCAGTCCGGCATTATTTTTTCAAGAATGGGTACACAGGTTTTCGCATCCTGAAGTTGAGTGGCACCCAGCCAATGGGCATGTGTAAGCTCAACGGCCTGTCGTACCGGCATGCCTGAATCTGAGGAGTTGTCAGCGGTACTCAAACCATAGGCGCTGAACCCCTTGCTACGAATCAAATCCAGCAGGTGTCCTAGATGCTCCCGACAAATAAAGTGGCACTCAGCCCCTTCAGCCCGAAGAGCCTCAGCCAGCGTCAGGCAACGCATGACGTGCCCACTGCCAATTTGCAGAGAAGCGTCGGCCCGGAATACAACCTTCATGCCTTTCACTGCTGACTCGACTCAGCTTGAAATGCTTTGTACAACCATTCGGCACGAACCCAGTCTTCGGGAGTATCGATGTCCTGCACACGGTGGCGCGGCAATAAAACCGCGCTGGATTCAGGGCTGAAGATCATTTTCCCTTCCAGCCAAGCGCTTGCCTGTCCCCAGTAGAATTGTCCGGCGTCGTGGTAGCTTTCTTCAAGGTCTTGAGAACGGGTGTTGAAATGTTCAGGACTGAACATTTCAACACGTCCTGCTTCCGTCAAGCGAATCGCCCGCTGTATCGGAAATGCATAGCTGGTCACCGAAAATGCGTACTGGCTACCGGTTTGTTCAAGGATATCCAAGCCACGGCGCAAATCTACCGGACTAACGAAAGGTGCGGTCGCGTACAAACAGCATACCTGGCGGGCATCAAACCCATCAGCCCTGCACCATTCAATGGCCTGCTGAATCACCGGTATGGTTCCGGTGTAATCATCAGACAATTCCGCAGGACGCATGAACGGAACACTGGCTCCGTATTGGCGGGCAACTTCAGCAATTTCCTGATCATCGGTCGAGACAATGACTTGATCAAAGCAGCCACTTTGCAATGCGGCTTCAATTGACCAAGCAATCATCGGCTTACCGCAAAACGCCTTGATGTTTTTTCGCGGTATGCGCTTGCTGCCACCCCGGGCAGGAATGACGGCCAGTTTCATGCTTGCAGAGCCTTGGCCATGGCGGTAACTACCTGATCCTGCTGTTCATTGCTCATGGTCTGGAACATCGGGATGCTTATGGCTTCACGGTAGTAATCTTGCGCTGCCGGAAAGTCCTCAGGCTTGAAGCCCATCTGCGCATAGTAAGGCTGGGTGTGAACCGGAATGTAATGCAGGTTCACGCCAATGCCTTGCTCACGCAGCGATTCGAATACCTGACGGTGGGTCTTGCTGATTTTATCCAGCTGCAAACGAATCACATAAAGATGCAGGCCCGAGTAACTGTCGGCGTGTTGCCAAGGGATTGTGACTGGCAATGCCGCCAACAGATCGTTGTAGCGCGCAGCCAATTGATGGCGGCGGGCGATGTATTGATCCAGACGCTCCATCTGACTGACGCCCAAGGCAGCCTGCAGCTCGGTCATTCGGTAATTGAAACCCAAATCAATCTGCTGGTAATACCAGGGACCATCCGACTCATGGGTCATCTGTTGCGCATCGCGGGTAATGCCGTGGCTACGCAGCAGAGCCATTTTATTGGCCAGTTCGGCGTCGTTGGTCAAAACCATGCCGCCTTCAGCGGTGGTAATGATCTTTACCGGGTGAAAACTGAATACAGTAATGTCGCTGTATTTACCGCTACCAATAAACTCGCCTTGGTATTTGCCGCCGATAGCGTGAGAGGCGTCCTCGATTACTTTGAAGCCATAGCGCTGGGCCAAAGCGTGGATCGCCTGCATGTCGCAGGGCTGACCACAGAGATGGACAGCCACAACAACTTTGGGCAACGCATCTTCTCGTTTGGCCTGCTCCAGCTTGCGCTCCAGCGCCAGAGGGCAAAGATTGTAGGTACGTGGATCGATATCCACGAAATCAACCTGCGCCCCGCAATACAACCCGCAGTTGGCAGAAGCCACGAAGGTAATGGGGCTTGTCCACAAACGGTCACCTGGGCCAAGACCCAGTGCAAGACAAGCGATATGCAGCGCGGACGTCGCGCTGTTCACCGCCAGCGCATGGCTGGCACCCACATGCTGGGCAACCTGCTGTTCGAAGCGGGGCACCATGGGGCCTTGGGTGAGGAAGTCGGATTGCAACACCCCAATCACCGCATCGATGTCAGCTTGGGTTATGTCCTGGCGACCGTAGGGGATCATGTATCAGATACTCCCGATCTTGGCTTCGTTGAGGGTGATCCAGTTTTTTAGATCTTCATCGCTCATCCACTCAGTGTTGTTGTCACTGGCGTAAACGAAGCCTTCAGCGACCTTTTTGCCGTCTTTGATACGTTTGGGGCAGGTTGCCCATTCGTTGATAACAGGCAGGATCTTGAAGTGTTCAGGATACTCGTACGTGTAGTAAGAGTCTTCGGCGCTGATCATCTGCTCATGCAATTTTTCGCCAGGACGAATGCCGACGATCTTTTGGGTAGCGTCAGGTGCAACGACACGAGCGAGGTCTGTCACTTTCATCGACGGAATCTTCTTCACATAAATCTCGCCGCCTTCCATGTCTTCGAAGGCATGCCAGACCAGTTCGACGCCCTCTTCCAAGGAAATCATGAAACGGGTCATGCGTTCGTCGGTGATCGGTAATTCACCTTTGTCTTTGATCGACATAAAGAACGGAATTACCGATCCGCGCGACCCCATCACGTTGCCATAACGCACAACCGCCATGCGGGTTTCATGGCCGCCGGCGTAGGAGTTACCGGCAACAAACAGCTTATCCGACGCCAATTTGGTGGCGCCATACAGGTTGATTGGGCTGCTGGCCTTGTCGGTGGACAACGCGACAACGCGCTTGATGCCTTTGTCGATACAGGCATCGATCAGGTTCATGGCGCCATTGATATTGGTCTTGATGCACTCGAAGGGGTTGTATTCCGCGGTCGGCACGATCTTGGTCGCCGCTGCGTGAACCACATAATCGACACCGTCCAGGGCCCGGTACAAGCGCTCCTTGTCGCGGACGTCGCCGATGAAGAATCGAACGCGGGAATCACCCTCGAATTTCTTCGCCATGTCCCATTGCTTCATTTCATCTCGGGAAAAGATGATGATCTTTTTCGGGTTGTATTTGGCCAGGGTCATTGGCACAAACGTGTTACCAAAAGAGCCGGTACCACCGGTGATGAGAATGGTTTTATTGGTGAACATTGACGCGTCCCTTGGTTGCTTCCTGCACGGAGTCAGGATTGAAATAAACGGTAAGGTACCGGGGTGAGGCGATAGAAGCTCCACGATTTCCAGCACAAAACGACAAAAAAGCTGACGCACAGCCCTAGCGGCACCGCGAGATGAGGCCAGGTTTGCACAAAACTCCAAGTCGCCAGAACGAAAATGATCAAACTGGCTATATGGCTATGAATGATCGGTTTATCACGACCCTGGGCATATAATCCATAGTGGGGAATCATGCCCAGAGCGTAGAGTACCGTAGCAAAAAGGATCCAGACGAAAAGCCCCTGCTGCTCACTGTAAAGCGGCTTGCCCAACCAACCCAGCAATGGGCCTATCGTAACCAGTGCGACTATCGAAAAAACACCGCAAAGACCAACGGTCTGTAACAATAACCTGCGTATACCGTGACGAAAGCCGTCTGGATCGCGCCGCTGGTAGGCACTGATCAGCCCTGGATAAGTAAATGCAAATACACCTGCATCCAGAAATGACATCAACGCCATACTGACGCCCGTGAACAAGACATAAGCACCTAGCACGTCCAATCCCGCAAGGTCCTGGAACCAGTAACGGTCCAAAGTGAAGACCCCCCGAATAGCCAATGTCGCAATCAGCAACGCGGACGCTACTTTTAATCCCTTGATGATCCAGGCCCAGTCAACACCTTGCCGCCAACCAGATAGCCCCATGCGCTTGACGCGGTATATACCTAGAAAAAGCGCTGTCGCCGATCCCAGCGTCCAAGCACCGAATACCATGTCCAGATTTCGCGTGTTAGGTTCAACGAACATCAATCCCGTGATCAGGACGGCCCAGACCCCCGAACGAAAAAAAAGTACCAGGCTCGCAAAGAGTTGATCCGAAATCGCGATCAGCAAGCGACCCAATTCCTGAGTCAGATGTTCAAGTATCAGCAAAGCGAAGAACCAACCGATAATCTTCATTGGGAGCAAGCCTTCGATAAAAACCAGGCTCAACAGCGGTAAAAAAATGACGTAGAGCACCAAGGTCAACGCTCCTTGAGCCTTGAGTAGCCCGCCCCACTCGTGACGCTCGCGGGCGAGCAGTTCACGAGTGCTATAGGTATAGAAATCGAACCCGAGGAAATACAGCGAATAGCCAACAGTCGCTGCCAACAAACCATAGATACCTAGCTCGACCGGATCAAGAAACCGGGCAAGAAAGAAAATCAGCAAAAATTTGCTGACAAGCGTCATGCCACGAATTGCGACATTGGAAAGCTGTAAAAAATGTCGAGCGAGCATTACATTGGTCTATTCACGTTCGTACCTGCTAACTGCTTGCATAAGAAGCGCTTTTCATCCCTGCGTTCGGCCTTTGGCACTAGCCGAGCTGCCCCACTGGCCAGCAACCACGCAGAAGATACTCTCAACCTGCGCGCATTATGCCTACTCTTGAGGAAAATCGCGTTAAGGGTAATCCATGGCCACGCGTGAGGGCCTCCCAGGGCAATGGTTACCATAGCCGGAGCCCTCTTTAGCTGGACATTCATCCTTCTTTGATTCAAAGCATTACCGCCGAGCGACCAAAAAAACCGCACTCCAAACTCGGCGTAAGGCGATAAGCCGGTTCGTGACACCAAAAAAATATCAACCAGTAACGCGGAGCTATCAATTGCCAACCCTGACGCGGGGAGCTTTCCTTGAGCATAAGAAAGCCTGTCTGAACTGGGAAATACCCAACACAGACAGGCTCAATAGAAACCAATCAGAGCACTGTTTAACCATGAGCTATAACTATCAATCATGATTTATGCGGATGAAATGGCATCTAACCGCGACTAACTTCCCTACTCCGTTGATCTTCTTGATTGCGCTTAAATACATACCGGACCAAGGCTACAAATCCACCCGATAGAAGCCCAGCCAAAACCCCCAACACCAAGATTAAGCCCTTTCTAGGCCTTATCGGACTCTCCGGTACCTCAACACCACCATCCTGTCGGTACACCGAAACGCGCTCAGAGTCAATATTCAACTTACGATAAAAGTTATAACGCATCTGAAAACTCCGCAAATCCGATATAAACGCGTCATCAGAAGCCCTCGCTTCCAGGGCACCGACTTCAGCAGCCAACGCCTTGCTGCCCCTCTGATAATCCATCTTATTACCGGTATCTACAGTAATATCCACAGCTGCAGAAGAGTTTATGGTTGGCGTAGTCAAGCCAATCGCCTCGGCAATTTTCAGTGCTTCACGCAGTTGCTGAATCCGATCCTCGCGTATCCGCTGCGCGGTCTCACGTAAGCTAATAATGCGCTGCTCAAGGTTGCGAGCTCTTACGGAAGCTTCGGTCGTTACGTTCTTGATCAGCTCCGACTCGGCCGCCTCGCTGGCGCGCGCCACATAGGTCTTTACCCACTCGGTAGCCTTTATTGGATCGCCGCTTTGGACAGTCACAGAGAAACGGTCCGGCGTGTCCTTACCCGGCCCCTTGACTACCAGCTCCCGTGAGAATCGTTCATATAAACGGTCAAGAGCTCCCTTTCGCTGGGCTTCATCAAGCGACGGGAGATAAATTTCATTGAAAAAGTTTTGGCGAAGAGATTCACCTTGCAGATTACGAGCAAATACATCGTATACATGCTTGATAGAATAAGTTTCGAGCTCGTTACTTTTTCCACGACCATAGTTCAACTCAGCAATCTCATTCTGAGTGGGCGGCATGATGAAAAGCTTTGCCTCATAGACGGGCTTGCTGAGAAACGCGTAAGCGGCAGCCCCAGCAGTGACCAACAGGGCAATGACTAAAATTAGCCATTTTTGAATCCAAAGTTCACGAGCAAGGGCTATCAGATCGATTTCATCCTCACCGTACGCTGCAGTATGATTATCCCGCATGGATAACCTCGCTTCCTTTCCTTAACATTGCGCTGATAGGCACACTGGATACGTTAAAAGGCAAGACAGGCCAAACCCCGAAAGACACAGCAGAAAACTGAACTAAGTTAAATTCGAACAAAACGCCCCCCCATAGTCAGAACAAAGTTATTGGCCGTGATCCTTACACCAAGACTACTGGGCTCACACATCCATTATTTCGGCCGTCTACGCATACCTAGAAACCACGCAAGCGACGGCCCGACTACCATACCAGCGAGAAGCGCCAGGATCACAAACACCGAGACAGGAAGCTGCGGAGCTGACCAGCCCAGAAACAGCAGTGCCACTGGCTGGTTGTTTTCAAGCACGAACAGGACGATAGCTGAAGCCACGAGCAACGCAAGTACGACAAGGGCCAGGCGTTTAAAGTTCCGCATGAGAATTCCTTTGTTTTGGCGCTCCGTCAGAGCTCATCCCCCTCCTCCTCATTCACCCGATCCCTAAGCTCTTTACCCGGCTTGAAATGAGGAACGAACTTCCCATCAAGACTGACGGACTGACCCGTTTTGGGATTGCGCCCCACCCGCGGAGCGCGGTAATGCAGGGAAAAGCTGCCGAAACCACGGATTTCGATACGATCTCCCGTAGCCAGGCATTGGGACATTTGTTCAAGCATGGTCTTGATGGCCAGCTCCACATCCTTGGATGAGAGTAGCCCTTGATGGGTGACAATTCGTTCGATCAACTCCGACTTCGTCATATTTTTCCCTTCTTTTTCAAGCAGCTAGGAAAATCGCTTGAAAAGGTTTTAGCATGACCGGAGGGATTTGAACAGCCCAAGTATTGACATTCTTCCTGACTCCCCTACCACCTCTTTCCGCGCAAGCAGGGAGATGCTATCGACAGATGACCAGCATCGTTCGAGTCACATAGCCAGCCGGATTGAAACCAAAGGGGTACCAATCTTCGTCCTTCGCGTCGTCGGATCGGGTAATCACCTTGTAGCCAGCACCTTTACACTCCCTTGCAGCTCTCTTATGGCACTTCTCCCAGCCGGAACCCAATCCCGAGCAGTCGACCTCGATACCGCTGACACCACGCACTGCGTGGGTCTTGGCGCTTGTAGAGCAACCCGCCAGCATCAGGACGACCAACACCAGAAAGAACTTGTTCATTCAGATCCTTTAGGTAGAGAGCCTGGACCCATTACGCACACAAGCCGGAACTCCCTTGGATAGATTATTGATCTGCTTCATAAAAGAGACACTCCGGTTGAGGGGTTGGTTTCGTAGCATCTCGAATGGTCGCACTTTGGCGGCGCTTATGGGAGTCGGAAAAATCTGAAAATATCGCAGGCACAAAAAAGGGCGACCGAAGTCGCCCTTTTTCTATGGTCTGACAGAACTCAGTTCTGTTTTTCCATTTGTGCACGCAGCAGGTCGCCCAGAGTGGTAGGACCAGCAGCAATGTCAGAGGTAGCTGGCTTGTCGCGCAGGCTCTGGATTGCTTCTTTCTCTTCAGCATCGTCTTTCGACTTGATGGAGAGCTGGATTACGCGGCTCTTGCGGTCAACGCTGATGATCTTGGCTTCTACTTCTTCGCCTTCTTTCAGAACGTTGCGCGCGTCTTCAACGCGGTCACGGCTGATTTCGGAGGCTTTCAGAGTCGCTTCGATATCGTCGGCCAAGGTGATGATGGCGCCTTTGGCGTCAACTTCTTTCACGATGCCCTTAACGATTGCGCCTTTGTCGTTCTCTTGAACGTACTCGGAGAACGGATCGCTTTCCAGTTGCTTGATACCCAGGGAGATGCGCTCGCGCTCTGGGTCAACCGACAGGATAACGGTGTCCAGCTCGTCGCCCTTCTTGAAACGACGTACGGCTTCTTCGCCCACTTCGTTCCAGGAGATGTCGGACAGGTGAACCAGGCCGTCGATGCCGCCGTCCAGACCAATGAAGATACCGAAATCGGTGATCGACTTGATGGTGCCGGAGATTTTATCGCCCTTGTTGAACTGGCCAGAGAAGTCTTCCCATGGGTTGGACTTGCACTGCTTGATGCCGAGGGAGATACGACGACGCTCTTCGTCGATGTCCAGAACCATGACTTCCACTTCGTCGCCGACTTGTACGACTTTCGAAGGGTGGATGTTCTTGTTGGTCCAGTCCATTTCGGAAACGTGTACCAGGCCTTCAACGCCTTCTTCCAGCTCAGCGAAGCAGCCGTAGTCGGTGAGGTTGGTAACACGAGCGGTGACGCGGGTGCTTTCTGGGTAACGGGCTTTGATAGCGACCCATGGATCTTCACCCAGTTGCTTGAGGCCCAGGGAAACACGATTGCGCTCGCGATCGTACTTCAGAACCTTGACATCGATCTCGTCGCCAACGTTGACGATTTCCGAAGGATGCTTGATACGCTTCCAGGCCATGTCGGTGATGTGCAGCAGGCCATCGACGCCACCCAGATCGACGAATGCGCCGTAATCGGTGAGGTTTTTGACAATACCCTTGACCTGCTGGCCTTCCTGCAGCGATTCCAGCAGAGCTTCACGCTCGGCGGAGTTCTCGGCTTCCAGGACACTGCGACGGGAAACGACAACGTTGTTGCGCTTCTGGTCCAGCTTGATGACCTTGAATTCCAGCTCTTTGCCTTCCAGGTGCGTGGTATCGCGCACTGGACGGACGTCAACCAGGGAACCTGGCAGGAACGCACGGATGCCGTTAACGTCGACAGTGAAGCCGCCTTTAACCTTACCGTTGATAACGCCCTTGACCACTTCCTCAGCTGCGAAAGCCGCTTCCAGAACGATCCAGCATTCAGCGCGCTTGGCTTTTTCACGGGACAGCTTGGTTTCACCAAAGCCATCTTCAACCGAGTCCAGCGCAACGTGAACTTCGTCACCGACGTTGATGTTCAGTTCGCCAGCGTCGTTGTAGAACTGCTCAAGCGGGATGAGTGCTTCAGACTTCAGACCAGCGTGAACGGTTACCCAGCGAGCTTGGTAATCGATATCAACGATAACACCGGTGATGATGGAGCCTGCCTGAAGGTTCAGGGTTTTCAGGCTTTCTTCAAAGAGTTCCGCAAAGCTTTCGCTCATTTTAATTCCTGTTGATTAGGGCGAAGAATACGCCCGCCTCCACATCCCAGACGATGTGGGTTAGTTTCATATAAAAGAAGCATCGCAGGACTATGACTGGTCCCCTGCGAAGCTTCCTGGTCACCCGGCGATATCGCGAATGGCGATCTCGCTCATGATGCGTTGCAGCACCTGATCGATGGACAACTCCGTGGAATCCAGCTGTATCGCGTCGGCCGCCGGCTTGAGCGGGGCTACTGCGCGCTGGGTGTCACGCTCATCGCGTGCACGGATCTCATCTAGCAGACTCGACAGACTAACATCCTCGCCCTTGCCCTTCAACTGCAAATATCGACGACGCGCCCTCTCCTCCGCACTGGCGGTGAGGAAAATCTTCAACGGTGCATCGGGGAAAACCACCGTACCCATGTCGCGACCGTCAGCCACCAGCCCCGGCGGCTCCTGGAAGGCGCGCTGGCGCTGCAGCAAGGCTTCGCGCACTGCCGGCAGCGCGGCGACCTGGGAGGCCCCGGCACCCACGCTTTCGGTACGAATGACGTCGCTGACCTCATCGCCTTCCAGAATGATGCGCTGGAGCTGACCGTCGGTCGCCGCAATGAATTGCACGTCCAGATGAGCGGCCAGTGCCTTGAGCAGTTCTTCGTTGGTCAGGTCGACGCCGTGGTTGGCGGCGGCGAACGCCAGCAGACGGTACAAGGCACCCGAATCAAGCAGGTTCCAGCCCAATTGCCTGGCCAGGATCCCGGCGACGGTGCCCTTGCCCGAACCGCTTGGGCCATCGATGGTGATGACCGGTGCCTTGATATTCACGACTGTGCCTCTTGCGCTACTCGGATACCGACCTGTGCACACAGCGCCAGGAAGTTCGGGAACGACGTCGCGACGTTGGCGCAATCATGGATGCGAATCGGCGCGCTGGCGCGCAAAGACGCCACACTGAAGGCCATGGCGATACGGTGATCACCGTGACCATGGACTTCGCCGCCGCCGATCTGGCCGCCGTCGATGATGATGCCGTCTGGCGTCGGCTGGCACTTGACGCCAAGGGCGAGCAAGCCATCTGCCATCACCTGGATGCGATCCGATTCCTTGACCCGCAGTTCTTCGGCGCCCGTCAGTACGGTGCGCCCTTCTGCACAGGCGGCCGCCACGAACAGCACCGGGAACTCGTCGATGGCCAGCGGAACCAGCGCCTCCGGAATCTCGATACCCTTGAGTTTAGCTGCTCGTACGCGCAGGTCCGCCACGGGTTCGCCGCCGACTTCACGCTGGTTTTCCAGGGTGATGTCAGCGCCCATCAAGCGCAGGATGTCGATCACGCCGGTACGGGTCGGGTTGATGCCGACGTGCTCGAGCACCAGGTCGGAACCTTCGGCGATCGAGGCGGCCACCAGGAAGAACGCCGACGACGAGATGTCGCCCGGCACTTCAATGTGAGTAGCAGTCAGCTTGTTGCCGGACTCGACGGACGCCGTGGCACCATCGACCGTGACCGGGTAGCCGAAGCCGCGCAGCATGCGCTCGGTGTGGTCGCGGGTCGGGGCCGGTTCGGTGACGGTGGTCTTGCCTTCGGCGTAGAGACCCGCCAGCAGCAGGCAGGATTTCACCTGGGCGCTAGCCATCGGCATGGTGTAGGTCAGGCCCTTGAGCTTGTTGCCACCACGGATGATCATCGGTGGACGACCGTCGGCGGCAGTCTCGATGACCGCGCCCATTTCCCGCAACGGGTTGGCGACGCGATTCATCGGGCGCTTGGACAGCGAGGCGTCACCGGTCAGGGTGCTGTCGAAGTCCTGCGCGGCCAGCAGGCCGGACAACAGGCGCATCGAGGTCCCGGAGTTACCCAGGTAGATTGGCCCCGGGGCAGGCTTGAGACCATGCAGGCCGACACCATGGATGGTCACGCGACCGTGGTGCGGACCTTCGATGACCACCCCCATGTCGCGAAACGCTTGCAGCGTCGCCAGGGCGTCTTCGCCCTCGAGGAAACCTTCCACCTCGGTCACGCCGTCGGCCAGGGAGCCGAGCATGATCGAACGGTGGGAAATCGATTTATCGCCCGGTACACGAATACGCCCGCTCAGGGAGCCACCAGGTTGTGCCAGGAAAATCAGATCGTTGGAGTTCATAGCGTCCACATAGGCCCGACGGGCCAGGATTTTACTGAAATGCTCGCGGGCCACCCTGGCGCGTGTGAAAACGCCCAGCAATTGGTGCCCGTCCCCTGCATCGACCGCGTCGCGCAAGGCGTCGAGGTCGCTGCGAAATGTATCGAGTGTGCGCAAGACAGCTTCGCGGTTGGCGAGGAAGATGTCGTGCCACATGACCGGGTCGCTTCCAGCGATTCTCGTGAAATCGCGGAAACCGCCGGCAGCGTAACGGAAGATCTCAAGATTTTCATTGCGTTTGGCCAACGAATCCACCAGGCCGAACGCCAACAGGTGCGGCAAGTGGCTGGTAGCCGCCAACACTTCATCGTGACGCTCGACCTGCATGTGCTCGACATCGGCGCCCAGTTCGCGCCACAAACGGTCCACCACCGCCAGCGCGGCTGGATCCGTCTGGTCCAGCGGCGTGAGGATCACTTTGTGGCGACGAAACAGTTCGGCGTTGGAGGCTTCCACCCCGCTCTGCTCGGAACCGGCAATCGGATGGCCGGGCACGAAACGCGCCGGCATCCCGCCGAAGGCCTCGGTGGCCGCACGTACGACATTGCCCTTGGCGCTGCCGACGTCGGTCAGGATCGCTTGCCCCAGACTCATGGTGGCCAGGCGCGCCAGCAGTTTTTCCATGGCCAGGATCGGCACCGCCAGTTGGATCACGTCCGCGCCCTGGCAAGCGATCGCCAGGTCATCCTCGCAGCGATCGACCACCCCCAGCTCCACGGCCAGCTTGCGCGACTGCGGATCCAGGTCGACGCCGACCACCTCGCGGCACAGGCCGCTTTCACGCAAGCCCTTGGCAAACGAACCGCCAATCAACCCCAGGCCGACCACCACCAGGCGACCGATCATAGGGGCAGCAGGTTGCAGCGAAGTGACATCAACCACGAGCCAGAACCTTGCTCAACGCCTCAAGGAAACGGCTGTTCTCCGCTGGCAGGCCGATGGTGATGCGCAGGTGGTTCGGCATGCCGTAGTTGGCCACCGGGCGCACGATCACGCCTTCGCGCAGCAGCCCCTGGTACACCGGCGCGGCGACACGCCCCAGGTCGACGCAGATGAAGTTGCCCTTGGATGGAATCCAGCTCAGACCCAGCTCCCGGAACCCCACTTCCAACTGCTGCATGCCGGCCGCGTTGAGGCGACGGCTTTCAGCCAGGTAGGCCTCATCCTGCAATGCGGCGCAGGCGGCTGCCAGGGCGAAGCTGTTGACGTTGAACGGCTGGCGCACGCGGTTCAGCACATCGGCCACCACGGCGGTGGACAGGCCGTAACCAACCCGCAGCGAGGCCAGGCCGTAGGCTTTCGAGAACGTGCGCGAAACCAGCAGGTTCGGGTAGGCCGCGAGGAAATCCAGGCCATCGGGCAAATCGCTGCCTTCGGCATACTCGATGTAAGCCTCGTCCAACACCACCAGCACGTGCGCGGGCACGTCTTGCAGGAAGTCGTCCAAGGCCTGGGCGTCGAACCAGGTGCCAGTCGGATTGTTCGGGTTGGCGATGAAAACTACGCGGGTGTTGGCGTCGATGGCAGCCAGCATGGCCGGCAGATCGTGCCCCCAGTTCTTGGCGGGAACCACATGGGCATCGGCGCCGACGGCCTGGGTCGCGATCGGGTAGACCGCAAACGCGTGCTCGCTGAACACGGCGTTGAGACCTGGTGCCAGGTACGCGCGCGCCACCAACTCAAGAATGTCGTTGGAGCCATTGCCCAGCGTCACTTGGTTGAGCTCGACACCACAGCGCTCGGCCAGCAGGCTTTTCAGCGCAAACCCATTGCCATCGGGGTAACGGGTCAGCTCGGCCAGTTCGTCGCGGATCGCCGCCAGCGCCTTGGGGCTCGCGCCCAACGGGTTTTCGTTGCTCGCCAACTTGACGATGCTGGCCGGATCCAGGTCCAGCTCGCGGGCCAGTTCGTCCACGGGCTTGCCCGGAACGTAAGGCGAGAGTTGTTGCACGCCTGGCTGAGCCAGAGCGAGGAAGTTGCCACTCATTTGCTATCCGCCCTTAAAGAACTGCCTTGGGGTAGGAACCCAGCACCTTGAGTGCCACTGCTTCCTGACTGATTTTCTCCAGCACACCTTTTACCAGCGGATCGCGGTGGTGGCCGACAAAATCGATGAAGAACACGTAGGTCCATTTACCGCTGCGCGACGGACGGGTCTCGATCCGCGTCAGGTCGATACCGTTGTCGTGGAACGGCACCAGCAGTTCATGGAGCGCACCGGGCTTGTTGCTCATGGAGACGATGATCGACGTCTTGTCGTCGCCGGTCGGCGGTACTTCCTGGCTGCCGATCATCAGGAACCGCGTGGAGTTGTCCGGGCGATCCTCGATTTTCTCGGCCAGGCGAGTCAGCCCGTAGAGGCCGGCCGCCATATCGCCAGCGATCGCCGCCGAGTTCCACTCACCCTTGACCCGCTTGGCCGCTTCGGCGTTGCTCGATACCGCCACGCGCTCGACATTCGGGTAATGGGCGTCCAGCCACTTGCGGCACTGGGCCAACGACTGGGCGTGGGAATAGATCCGGCTGATGCTGTCGGTCTTGGTGTTCTCGCCGACCAGCAGGTGATGGTGGATGCGCAGCTCGACTTCGCCGCAGATCACCATGTCATGCTCGAGGAAGCTGTCCAGCGTGTGATTGACCGCGCCTTCGGTGGAGTTTTCCACCGGCACCACGCCAAAATTCACCGCGCCGGCGGCGACTTCACGGAAGACTTCGTCGATGGCAGCCATCGGCTTGCTGATCACGGCGTGACCGAAGTGCTTCATGGCCGCTGCCTGGGTGAAGGTGCCTTCCGGGCCCAGGTAGGCGATTTTCAGCGGCTGCTCGAGCGCCAGGCACGACGACATGATTTCGCGGAACAAGCGCGCCATCTCTTCGTTGCCCAGCGGCCCCTTGTTGCGCTCCATGACACGCTTGAGCACCTGAGCTTCACGCTCAGGACGATAGAACACCGGCACTTCGCCTTCGGCCAGGGAGGCCATCTTCACCCGGGCGACTTCCTGGGCGCAGCGCGCGCGCTCGCTGATCAGCTCCAGGACCTTTTCGTCCAGGGCATCGATGCGCAGGCGCAGCGCCTTGAGTTCTTGCTCAGACATCAGCCATGTTCCTTCTCGAACTCTGCCATGTAGGCGATCAACGCATTGACGGCGTTGATGTCGACGGCGTTGTAGATGGAGGCACGCATGCCACCGACCGAACGGTGGCCCTTGAGGTTCAGCAGGCCACGCTCGTCGGCACCGACCAGGAACGGCTTGTCCAGACGGTCGTCGGCCAGGCGGAACGGCACGTTCATCCACGAACGATCGGTCTTGTTGATCGGGTTGCTGTAGAGACCGCTGGCGTCGATGAAGTCATACAGCGTGCGCTGCTTCACTTCGTTGAGCTTGCCAATGGCTTCGACACCGCCCTGCTCTTTCAGCCATTCGAACACCAGGCCGGACAGGTACCAGGCCAGGGTCGGCGGGGTGTTGTACATCGAGCCGTTGTCAGCCGCGACCTTGTAGTTGAGCATGGTCGGGCACAGGGAACGGGCACGCCCCAGCAGGTCTTCACGGATGATGTTGACCAGAATGCCGCTTGGGCCGATGTTTTTCTGGGCGCCGGCGTAGATCATGCCGAAACGGGAGATATCCACAGGGCGCGAGAGAATGTCCGAGGACATGTCGGCCACCAATGGCACGTCGCCAGTTTCCGGGATCCAGTTGAATTCCAGGCCACCGATGGTTTCGTTCGGCGCGTAGTGAACGTAGGCCGCGTCCTTGGACAGGCTCCATTCGTTCTGGCCGGGAATCGCGAAATAATCGTAGGGCTTGGCGGTGGCAGCCACGTTGACGTGACCGTAGCGCGAAGCTTCTTCGATGGCTTTCTGCGACCAGATACCGGTATCGATGTAGTCGGCCTTGCCACTTTCCGGCAGCAGGTTCAACGGGATCTGGGCGAACTGCTGGCTGGCGCCGCCCTGCAGGAACAGCACCTTGTAATTGGACGGGATGTTCAGCAGATCACGCAGGTCCTGCTCGGCCTTGGTGGCAATGGATACGAACTCATCGCTGCGATGGCTCATTTCCATGACCGACAGGCCCTTGCCGTGCCAGTCGAGAAGTTCACCCTGGGCACGCTTCAGGACCGCCTCAGGAAGCGCCGCCGGGCCGGCACAGAAGTTATAGGCTCTCTTGCTCACATCCAATCTCGCTCTGATCTGGTGGTTCACGCAATTAATACGGTATCAGGTGGTGCGCATTGTGGACCTAGGGCGAGAGAGCAAAGGTGTGGGAGCAAGGCTTGCCCGCGATAGCAGACTGTCATCCAACATTGATGTTGACTGGTCTACCGCCATCGCGGGCAAGCCTTGCTCCCACACAAGCCTTGCTCCCACAAGCCTTGCTCCCACACAAGCCTTGTTCTCACAAAGCTGCAATTTGATACGAAATTTCAAACGAGACAAACAACAAGGGGGCGAATCTTCATCCGCCCCCCCGCGTGTCCGCTTAGTCCTGCGGTTCTTCTTCGTCTGCGGCAGCGTCGAGCGGTTGGTCGCCGGTCACGTCGTCGACATCGGCACCCAGGGTGCCGTCGAATGCCGTGCCTTCGCCTTCCTCGCCTTCCAGCTCCTCGCCTTCGACTTCCGATGGCTCCTGCACCCGCTCAAGCCCTACCAGCGTTTCATCGCTGGCCAGCTTGATCAGCGTCACGCCCTGGGTGTTACGGCCCAGGCTCGACACTTCGGCGACTCGCGTACGCACCAGGGTGCCCTGGTCGGAGATCAACATGATCTCCTCGCCATCGAGCACCTGGACAGCGCCGACCAGACGACCGTTACGGTCGTTGCTGACCATGGCGATCACACCTTGGCCGCCACGCTTGTACTCAGGGAACTCGCTGATGGCCGTGCGCTTGCCATAACCACGCGCCGAAGCGGTGAGGATCTGGCTGCCTTCTTCGGGGATCAGCATGGAAATCAGCTTCTGGCCTTCCGGCAGGCGCATGCCGCGCACACCACGGGCGGTACGGCCCATGGCACGCACGTCGGATTCCTTGAAGCGAGTGACCTTGCCACCGTCGGAGAACAGCATGACCTCACGCTCGCCGTCGGTGATGGCGGCGGAAATCAGCACGTCGCCTTCGTCCAGCTCCAGGGCGATCAGGCCGACGCTGCGCTGGCGACTGAAGGATTCCAGCGGGGTCTTCTTCACGGTGCCGTTGGCGGTCGCCATGAAGATGTAGTGACCTTCGGTGTATTCCTCCACCGGCAGCATGGTGGTGATGTATTCACCATCGTCCAGCGGCAACAGGTTGACCAGCGGACGACCACGTGCGGCACGGGAGGCTTCCGGGATCTCGTAGGTCTTGAGCCAGTACACCTTGCCTTTGCTGGAGAACAGCAGCAGCGTGGTGTGGCTGTTGGCGACCAGCAGGTGAGCGATGTAGTCCTCGTCCTTGACGCCGGTCGCCGACTTGCCTTTGCCGCCGCGACGCTGGGCCTGGTAGGCGGCCAGCGGCTGGGTCTTGGCGTAGCCGCCGTGGGAAATGGTCACCACGCGCTCTTCTTCCGGGATCATGTCACCCAGGGTCAGGTCCAGGCGCGCATCGAGGATCTCGGTGCGGCGCACGTCGCCGTATTCGGCGCGGATCACTTCCAGCTCTTCGCGGATCACTTCCATCAGGCGCGTGGCGCTGTTGAGGATGCGGATCAGCTCGCCGATCTGGTTGAGGATCTCCTGGTACTCGGCCAGCAGCTTCTCGTGCTCCAGGCCGGTCAGGCGGTGCAGGCGCAGTTCCAGGATGGCTTGCGCCTGTTCCGGGGACAGGAAGTACTTGCCTTCGCGCAGGCCGTATTGCGGGTCGAGGTTCTCCGGGCGGCACGAGTCGGCGCCAGCGCGCTCGACCATTGCCACCACCGCGGAGGACTCCCAAGGGGTGCTGATCAGCGCTTCCTTGGCTTCCGACGGCGTTGGCGAGGCCTTGATCAAGGCGATCACCGGGTCGATGTTCGACAGGGCAACGGCCTGGCCTTCGAGAATGTGACCACGCTCGCGAGCCTTGCGCAGTTCGAACACGGTACGGCGGGTGACCACTTCGCGGCGGTGACGGACGAAGGCTTCCAGCAGGTCCTTGAGGTTCAGGATCCGCGGACGGCCGTCGATCAGCGCAACGATGTTGATGCCGAACACGCTTTGCAGTTGGGTCTGGGCGTAGAGGTTGTTGAGGATCACCTCAGGCACTTCGCCACGACGCAGCTCGATCACGACGCGCATGCCGTCCTTGTCGGACTCGTCACGCAGCTCGGTGATGCCTTCGAGCTTCTTCTCTTTCACCAGCTCGGCGATCTTCTCGATCAGGCGAGCCTTGTTCAGCTGGTACGGCAGCTCGGTGATGACGATCTGCTGGCGGCCACCCACCTTGTCGATGTCTTCGACGGTGGAGCGGGCGCGCATGTAAATGCGGCCACGGCCGGTGCGGTAGGCTTCGATGATGCCGGCGCGACCGTTGATGATCGCAGCGGTCGGGAAGTCCGGACCCGGGATGTATTGCATCAGCTCATCGACGGTCAGCTCGGGATTGTCGATGAGGGCCAGGCAACCGTCGATGACTTCACCGAGGTTGTGCGGCGGGATGTTGGTCGCCATGCCCACGGCAATACCGCTGGAGCCGTTGACGAGCAGGTTCGGGATACGGGTCGGCATGACCGCCGGGATCATTTCGGTGCCGTCGTAGTTCGGCACCCAGTCCACGGTTTCCTTGTGCAGGTCGGCCAGCAGTTCGTGGGCCAACTTGGTCATGCGCACTTCGGTGTATCGCATGGCTGCGGCGTTGTCGCCGTCCACGGAACCGAAGTTGCCCTGGCCGTCTACCAGCAGGTAGCGCAAGGAGAATGGCTGCGCCATACGAACGATGGTGTCGTACACGGCAGTGTCGCCGTGGGGGTGATACTTACCGATCACGTCGCCGACGACACGGGCAGATTTCTTGTACGGCTTGTTGAAGTCGTTGCCCAGCTCGCTCATCGCGAACAACACGCGCCGGTGCACGGGCTTCAAGCCATCGCGCGCATCCGGCAGCGCCCGCCCGACGATTACGCTCATTGCGTAGTCGAGGTAGGACTGTTTCAGCTCGTCTTCGATATTGACCGGGAGGATTTCTTTGGCCAGTTCGCCCATGAGAAGCCTGATTCCTTTTTCTGGTGAAACCTCGTCACATCCAGATGGGACGAACGAAGCTCGCCGCTGCAGAACAAGTGCCGTGCAGCGACTTACGACAAATCAACGAGTTATGCCATGGATCTGCGCAGTAAAGGCCACCTCGCGAGGCAGCCTTGGAAACCGCCGGATGTTATCACAAGAGCCGCCACGCACCTATCCCCCAGACGCGCATGGTGCGTAGTTAGTTGACCGGTGACAGGCTGATATGGGATCAGAGGGGCTTAGGAGCGCTGCGGATGGAGAATCAGGGGCCAAATGCAAGGAATTTATTGCCTTTAAGGGCCCATTCGCGAGCAAGCCCGCTCCCACAGGGGATTTTTGTGTGCCTGAGATATCAGCCACAACACATTCCACTGTGGGAGCGGGCTTGCTCGCGAAGGCAATGGATCAGGCAGCCCCAATCTTCAATGCAACCGCTTGCGACACATCAACTGCGCCAGCTTGGCGGTGTCCGGGCGCTCGATGATGCCCTTTTCCGTGACGATGACGTCGATCAGGTCCGCCGGGGTGACATCGAATACCGGGTTGAAGGCGTCCACATCTGCGCCGAGCCACTTGCCGCCGATCTCCAGCAGTTCGCGCCCGCCGCGCTCCTCGACCGGGATGTCATCACCACTGGCCAGACTCATGTCGATGGTCGAGCTCGGCGCCACCACCATGAAGCGCACGCCATGGTGCATGGCACAGACCGCCAGTTGATAGGTGCCGATCTTGTTCCCCACGTCACCATTGGCGGCGATGCAATCGGCACCGACGACCACCCAGGTCACACCTTTGGTCTTCATGATGTGGGCAGCGGCGGAGTCGGCGTTGAGGGTCACCGGGATGCCCTCGCGGGCCAGCTCCCACGCTGTCAATCGCGAGCCTTGCAGCCATGGACGGGTTTCGTCGGCATAGACGCGCTCCACCATGCCTTCAATATACGCGCCACGGATGACGCCCAAGGCCGTGCCAAAGCCACCGGTCGCCAGGGCACCCGTGTTGCAATGGGTCAGGATGGCCTGGGCATTGCCCTGGTGCTTGCGGATCAGGTCGACGCCCAACTGAGCCATGGTCAGGTTGGCTTCGCGGTCACTCTCGTGGATCGCGATGGCTTCAGCCTCAAGCACCGCCAGCGGCTCGGCGTGTTCCTTCAAGCGCCCCAACCGGTCGCGCATCCGATCCAGCGCCCAGAAGAGGTTTGCCGCCGTCGGCCGAGCCTCGGCCAGCAAGGTAAAATCCGCCTCCAGCGCCGCTTGCCAGTCACCGCCTTCGACCATCCTGGCCCGCGCTGCCAGCACGACACCATAGGCCGCACTGATGCCGATGATCGGTGCGCCGCGCACTGCCATCGAGCCAATGGCCTCGGCCACATCGGCGGCACGGGTGCAGGCGATCCAGCTTTCCTCGAACGGCAAGACACGCTGATCCAGCAGGTACAGGACGCCATCGCGCCAATCGATGGCCTTCACCTTCTCCGCAGCCAATAGTCGATCGCGCATCCTTCACCCCGTACTCATGAACAAAAGCCGCCGATTATAGCGATCCCTCCGCGAAGACGCTCGGGTATACTTCGCCATCCTTTATACCCCATGGAACCGTTCCACGATGCCCAAGCCTGCCGTTGCGCTCGACTTATTATTGCTGCCGACCTGGTTGGTGCCTGTCGAACCCGCCGGTGTAGTGCTCAAGGATCATGGTCTGGGCATTCGCGACGGTTGCATCGTGTTCATCGGCCCACGGGCAGAAGCCCTGAAGTGTGATGCCGCCCACGTCCGTGAACTGCCCGGCATGCTGCTCAGCCCCGGCCTGATCAACGCCCACGGCCACGCGGCCATGACCCTGTTCCGCGGCCTGGCCGACGACCTGCCCTTGATGACCTGGCTGGAACAGCACATCTGGCCGGCCGAGGCCAAATGGGTCGATGAAGATTTCGTGCGCGATGGCACCGACCTGGCAATCGCCGAGCAGATCAAGGGCGGCATCACCTGCTTCTCCGACATGTATTTCTACCCCAAGATCGCCAGCGAGTGTGTTCACGACAGCGGTATTCGTGCACAAATCGCGATTCCGATCCTCGACTTCCCGATCCCCGGTGCCGCCAGCGCCGACGAAGCCATTCGTCAGGGCATCGAGTTGTTTGGCGACCTCAAGCACCACCCGCGGATCAAAGTCGCATTCGGCCCGCACGCACCCTACACCGTGGGCGACGAGAACCTGGAGAAAATCCGCGTGATCGCCGAGGAACTGGACGCGGCCATTCATATGCACGTTCACGAAACCGCCTTCGAAGTGCAGCAGGCTGTGGATAACACCGCTGAGCGACCAATGGCTCGCCTGGGACGCCTTGGCCTGCTGGGGCCACGCTTTCAGGCCGTGCACATGACTCAAATCAGCGACGAAGACCAGGCCTTGCTGGTAGAAAGCAATTGCAGCGTGATCCACTGCCCGGAATCGAACCTGAAACTGGCCAGTGGTTTCTGCCCGGTGGAGCGCCTGTGGCAGGCCGGTGTCAATGTCGCCCTAGGCACCGACGGTGCGGCGAGCAACAACGACCTGGATCTGCTCGGCGAAACCCGCACCGCTGCCCTGCTGGCCAAGGCCGTCGCCGGTTCGGCCACGGCTCTGGATGCCCATCGGGCGCTGCGCATGGCCACGCTCAATGGCGCCCGGGCGCTGGGCATCGAAGCGACAGTCGGTTCGCTGGAAGTCGGCAAGGCCGCCGACCTGGTGGCCTTCGATCTGTCGGGCCTGGCCCAGCAGCCGATCTACGACCCGGTGTCGCAACTGATTTATGCCACCGGGCGCGATTGCGTAAAACACCTGTGGGTGGGCGGCAAGCCGCTATTGGAAGATGGCCGACTGACCCGCATGGACGAATCAAGACTGATCGCCACGGCCCAGGCCTGGGGTCGCCGCATCAGCGGCCACAACGAATGACCACGCCCCTTGAGCCGCGGCTCGGGGCACCTGATTTTTCAAGCTTTTCGAGGATCTGCACATGAGCAACGTCGACCACGCCGAAATCGCCAAATTCGAAGCCCTGGCCCATCGCTGGTGGGACCGTGAAAGCGAATTCAAACCGCTGCACGACATCAACCCGCTGCGGGTCAACTGGATTGACGAACGGGTCAACCTGGCTGGCAAGAAGGTGCTCGACGTCGGTTGTGGCGGCGGCATTCTCAGCGAAGCCATGGCCCAGCGCGGGGCGACGGTGATGGGTATCGACATGGGCGAAGCGCCACTGGCGGTTGCACAACTGCATCAACTGGAGTCGGGCGTCAGCGTGGAATACCGGCAGATCACCGCCGAAGGCCTGGCCGAAGAAATGCCTGGTCAATTCGACGTGGTCACCTGCCTGGAAATGCTCGAGCACGTGCCGGACCCGTCCTCGGTCATCCGTGCTTGCTTTCGCATGGTCAAGCCGGGCGGGCAGGTGTTTTTTTCCACCATCAACCGCAATCCGAAGGCCTACCTGTTCGCCATCATCGGCGCCGAATACATCATGAAGCTGTTGCCGCGCGGCACTCACGACTTCAAGAAATTCATCCGCCCTTCCGAACTGGGCGCCTGGAGCCGTGCGGCCGGGCTGACCGTCAAGGACATCATTGGCCTGACCTACAACCCGCTGACCAAGCACTACAAGCTGGCCGCCGACGTTGACGTCAACTACATGATCCAGACCCTGCGCGAGGAGTAAGTCGATGCGTCTCAAAGCGGTTCTTTTCGACATGGACGGCACGCTGCTCGACACCGCGCCGGACTTCATCGCCATCTGCCAGGCCATGCGCGCCGACCGTGGCTTGCCACCGATGAACGCCCAGCACATTCGCGACGAGATTTCCGGCGGCGCCCGGGCGATGGTCGCGGTGACCTTTTCCATAGACCCGGAATCACCGGGGTTCGAGGAACTGCGCCAGGAATTCCTCGACCGCTACCTCAAGGATTGCGCGGTCCACAGCCACCTGTTCGACGGCATGGCCGAGGTGCTGGCCGATATCGAAGCGGCCAACCTGATCTGGGGCGTGGTCACCAACAAGCCGGTGCGTTTTGCCGAACCGATCATGCAGCAACTGGGCCTGGCCGAACGCTCGAAAGTGCTGATCTGCCCTGACCACGTGAAAAACAGCAAGCCAGACCCGGAACCGCTGACCCTGGCGTGCAAGCTGCTCGACCTGGACCCGGCCAGCGTGCTGTTCGTGGGTGATGACCTGCGGGACATCGAGTCCGGTCGCAGCGCCGGCACCAGGACGTGTGCGGTGACCTACGGCTACATCCACCCGGACGATAACCCCCGGCACTGGGGCGCGGATGTGGTGATCGATCACCCCTCGGCGTTGCGCGAGGTGCTGGATAACGCGTTGTGCAGTTGCTGATGTGACTGTTGTTGCAGTGAAGGGAGTGATGTGGGAGCAAGGCTTGCCCGCGATGAAGGCGATGCGGTCTTTCAGGAATCGAGGCGCCTGTTTCGCGAGCAAGCTTTGCTCCCACATTGCGGAGATAAATCTCCTCGCCACAACAGCTTCTGCCAACCGATTGATTTGTTGAGGTTCTTTTATGTTTGATTATTCCGCCCGCCCCGACCTGCTCAATGGCCGGGTGATCCTGGTCACCGGCGCCGGTCGCGGGATCGGTGCCGCTGCGGCGAAAGCCTACGCCGCCCACGGTGCCACCGTGCTGCTGCTGGGCAAGACCGAAGCCAACCTGACCCAGGTCTACGATGAAATCGAAGCGGCCGGTCATCCGCAGCCGGCGGTGATCCCGTTCAACCTCGAAACCGCGCTGCCTCATCAGTACGATGAACTGGCGGCGATGATCGAAACCGAGTTCGGTCATCTGGACGGCCTGCTGCACAACGCCTCGATCATCGGCCCGCGTACGCCGCTGGAGCAGTTGTCCGGTGAGAATTTCATGCGGGTGATGCACGTCAACGTCAACGCGATGTTCATGCTCACCAGCACCTTGCTGCCCCTGCTCAAGCTGTCCCAGGATGCGTCCGTGGTGTTCACCTCCAGCAGCGTCGGGCGCAAGGGCCGGGCGTACTGGGGCGCCTACGGCGTGTCCAAGTTCGCCACCGAGGGGCTGATGCAGACCCTGGCCGACGAAGTCGACACCGTTGCCGCCGTGCGCGCCAACAGCATCAACCCCGGCGCCACCCGCACCAGCATGCGCGCCCAGGCCTACCCGGGGGAAAACCCGCTCAACAATCCGACGCCCGAGGAGATCATGCCGGTCTACCTGTACCTCATGGGCCCGGACAGCACCGGCGTCAATGGCCAGGCGTTCAACGCGCAATAATGAGCCCGACCGGTGTCGCGACGATTTCCCGTCGCGACACCGGCCCAAGTCGATGCCCAACGAGGCGAACCGCCAACTCCACGTCGCCGAGTCTGCCATAACTTGCTGACAAGCTATTGATTTACAATCGGTTTTTATAGAAGTGAACCGAATGGCACGACTTTCGCTCTAAATATCCTCAAACACGCCATGTTCGGCGGGTAACGGACATCGAGACGAGATTTATGCCTGACAGGGAAAGCGGACTAAACTTAGCTCAATGGTCCTACGGGACTGAAGGACCAGTACGACGCGCAGCCCAAAGCCGCCACACCCAACCTGCCAGGACAGATTTAGCTTAGGGGCTAACGCCATATGAAAACGCCCACCCAGATCAACGCGATTGACTTCGACAGCGCCAAATTGCAGCGTCTGGGTCTTGGCCAGCCATCGCCGCTCGCGGCACGCTCCGTCAGTCTTTCGCAATTGCGCCAGCAACTGAGCCAGCAATTGCAGACCAGCCTGGAGCCACAGCGCATCCTTGGCCTGTTTTTCCGGGAAATCCAGCGGCTGGTACCCCTGGATGCGTTGGCCTATCAGCATAAGGCCAGTGACCTGCGCCTGGAGTTCGGACAACGCGGGCATCACACCCTCAGCTATAACCTCAGCCATGAAGGCGAACACCTGGGTGAACTGGTATTCCGTCGCAACCAACGCTTCACCGAGCCGGAACAGAGCGACCTTGAATCCATCATGTCGACGCTGCTGTACCCTCTGCGCAACGCGCTGCTCTACCGCGCCGCCACCCAAAGCGCCCTGCGCGATCCGCTGACCGGTACCGGCAACCGCATCGCCATGGACCAGACGCTGATGCGTGAAATCGACATGGCCAAGCGTCATTCCCAACCCTTGTCAGTGCTGATGCTCGACATCGACCATTTCAAGCGCATCAACGATAGCCATGGTCATGGCGTTGGCGATGAAGTGCTCAAGGCCGTGGCCGAGTCGATCAAGAGCCAACTGCGCAACGTGGACATGGTGTTCAGGTTCGGCGGTGAAGAATTTCTGATCCTGCTGGCCAATACCAGCCGGGATGCTGCAGCCATGGTCGGTGAACGGCTGCGCTACGCCGCCCAGGCCCAGGATTATTTCGCCGCGAGCACAAGGATCGAGCTGACGGTCAGCCTGGGGTGCGCCACCCTGCTACCGGGGGAATCATCGGAAAGCCTGCTGCGCAGGGCCGACAGCGCGCTATACGTGGCCAAGCGCGAAGGCCGTAACCGACTGGCAATGGCCGGCTGAAGCAACGAAAGAATATAAGAACACCGACATCTTTGTGGGAGCGGGCTTGCTCGCGAAAGCGGTGGGTCAGCCTATGAATATGTTGAATGCACCGAAGCCTTCGCGAGCAAGCCCGCTCCCACAAGGTCTTGCAGCGACCACAAGCCAGCATTCACCCAAAAACAACTGTGGGAGCGAGCCTGCTCGCGATAGCGGCTTTGCAGTCAACCTCCCCGTCGACTGTCAGACCGCTTCGCGAGCAGGCTCGCTCCCACATGGGTTGTGGCTATCTGTTGGGGTAGAAATCAGCTCTCCGCCAGTGCCAGGCGCTCGCGGGTGGATGAAGACTTGCTTACCGTCTCCGAGTGCTCCAGTTGCATGCAACGCTCCAGGAACAGGTACATATAGTCATAGCTCTTGCACACGGCCTGGCGCAGCTCCGTTTGCAGGGTCTTGCTTGGGTTCATCCCCGCCAGCGTACAGATGATTTCCAGCGCTTCCCAAGGATGGGCATCGTCGTACTGGGCATGCATCTTCAGCCATTTCATCGCCCGCTTGCGGTCTTCCTCGGCGAAAGCGGCCGCGTAGACACCGCTGGAACACACCAGCGCCGACCACTCTCCCGTGGCCCCCTCAATGGCATAGTTGGTCGCGGCAATGGCCACGATCAGCGAATCCGAGGAACTGGTGTGCCAGCACCAGTGGCTCAAGGCATGCAGCTCAGGCGGCACATGCTGGGCTTGCAGGTCTTCCAGGGTCACGCCATGGGCGGCGCTCCAATTGACCCAGTAGTCGGCATGGTTGAGTTCGACACGAATGTTGCGCATCAGCCAGCGACGCGCCATGTCCTCGCCGGGGTGGCGGGCAAAGCGGGTCTTGGTGAGGTTCTGTGCCATGTATAAAGCGAACTGTTCGACGACCGGCCAACCACCAATGAGGTAGTGGCGCATGGTCCTGGCGCTGAGCTTGTTGTCGCGCATGCGCTGATACAGTTCGTGTTCGACAACCCGGCGCTTGCTCTCGCTGCAATCGGTAATGAGCTGCTGTGCCCATTTCGGATAGCTCGTGGCGTCCATGAGCGGGCCTGTTCGGTTGAATATGTCGATCACTGTCGGGCTCCTTTTGATTGTGATTTTCCAGATCAACAAGAGGTTCAGCGGAACGTGCCGGGGGCCTTGAATAACAACGGCTGGGGCCTGGCCGGCCGACATTGCAACGTGTCACAGGTAAACAATTGCGGGCGTTCGATCACATACCCCTGAGCGTAATCCACCCCTATTTCCAGCAATGCCTGCTCGATCTGGGCGGTTTCAACAAACTCGGCAATCGTGCGCTTACCCATGACGTGGCCGATGTGATTGATCACTTCGACCATTGCACGGTTAATCGGGTCGTCCAGCATATCCTTTACGAAACTCCCGTCGATCTTCAGGAAGTCTACAGGTAAATGTTTCAGGTAAGCGAATGAAGACATTCCGGCGCAAAAGTCATCCAGCGAGAAGTAGCATCCCAAGCCCTTGAGTTCATTGATAAAGCGAATTGCACTGCCCAAATTCGAAATAGCGCTGGTTTCTGTAATTTCAAAACAAATCATTTCTGGCGGAATCGAATAAGCCGCGAACTGTTTACGCAAAAAGTCGAGGAACGCTTGATCTCCGATCGTTGTGCCTGACAGATTGATCGCACACATCGCCATGGGCCCCGGTCGCGAATCATTCAGGCACTGGCGGATGATCTTGAAGACATTCTCCACCACCCAACGGTCCAGGGAGGTCATCAGGCCATAGCGTTCCGCTGCGGGAATGAAGCTGTCCGGCAGGATCATCCGCCCGGCTTCGTCATGCAGGCGCAACAGGATTTCAATGTGTCCACCGCCATGATCGCCCGGGCCCAGCGCGGCGATTTCCTGGGCGTAGAGGCAGAAGCGGTTTTCCTCCAGGGCCATGTGCAGGCGCTGGACCCAGGCCATCTCGCCAAAGCGCAGGGACAGCTCCGAGTCGTCGGCATGATAGACCTGGACCCGGTTGCGGCCCTTTTCCTTGGCCATGTAGCAAGCCATGTCGGCAGCCCGCAGGGACGCCTCCAGGGTCGTCGGCGTCTGGGCGATATGCACCAGGCCGATACTGACGGTGGTCACGAACGGCCGGCCCTTCCAGACAAAGTGAAGGTTCTGCACGGTCTGGCGCAGCCCTTCGGCGATTTTTTCCGCCGCGTCCGGCGAGCAGTTCTCCAGCAGGATCCCGAACTCATCCCCGCCCAGCCGGGCCAGGGTGTCGTTTTCCCGCAGCCCTGATTGCAACAAGGCGCAGATATGCCGCAGCAATTCGTCGCCTGCTGCATGGCCGCAGGTATCGTTGACCAGCTTGAACTGGTCCAGGTCGAGAAACATCAAGGCATGGCGCCCGAACTGGCGAGTGAGGTTGTGCAAGGCCTGCTCGAGGCGATACTCGAACTCCCGACGGTTGGCCAGGCCAGTCAGGGCGTCATGGGTGGCCTGCCACGACAGGTTGGCGATGTATTGGCGTTCCTGGGTCATGTCATGCAACACCAGCACCGCGCCGCTGACCTTGCCGGCATGGCGGATCGGCGCGCCCACCAGGGTGACCGACACGGTGCTGCCATCCAGGCGCTGGATCAGTTTCGAATGTTCGCTGGCGGCGCTGAGCCGGCCGCTGAGGATGTGCTCGATCAGGGTCAGCCCCTCAGTCTGGGCGTTGTCATCGAGCAAATTGAACAGCGCGGCCAGGGGCAAGCCCGAGGCGTGCTCGGCCTTCCAGTGGGTCATCGCTTCGGCAGCGGGGTTCATGTAGGCGATGGCCCCTTCGACGTCGGTGGTGATGACCCCGTCGCCAATGGATTGCAGGGTGATCTGCGCCCGCTCTTTCTCCATCTGCAGCGCATTGGCAAACACCTGCCGCTGGGCCAGCAGTTTATGGGTCCGCAACAACGCCAGGACGATCAGCCCCAGGGCGGTGGCGAAATTGGTCACCAGCAAAAGCCGCAGAATGAACCGCGAGCCCTCGCCCAGTGCGTCGCTGAATGCCTTGGCGGCCGGGGTGACGGAATCGTTGATCGCAAAGATCTGGGCCTTCCAGCCGCGGATATCCACCTCCGTCGCCTGGCCTGCGGTAATGCTGCTGTGCATCTGCCGGGCGACGCTATCCAGCTCGATCAGGTAGCCGTCGCCCACCGTCCAGAGATCGATGGCTTCTTCCAGGTAACTGAAGTGACGGAAATTGAGGTACAACCAGATCACGCTGGACACGTCGTCAGGATGGTTGCCGCCTTTGAGAATCCCGACCCGTGCCGCTTCCAGGTCCGGCGGTTCGCGGTCCAGCGCCACCCGTAGTTCATGGCCGCCTTCAGGTACGGCGATGGCTTGCTGGTACTTGCGGAAAATCGCCTCGTCGCGGCTGTCGGCGTAGAGGTTGAGGTAATAGATGGCGTCTTTCTGGCCCTTGGACCAGAGACTCTCCCCCGCCACGTAGCCGCGAACGGCGGACAGCACGTAAAGGCTGACGCCGCCAAGCAATGCCTGAAAGAGCACGACGGCGATAAAGGGCCAGACGATGCCCAGCAGCCGTGGTGTTGCGAGAGTCTGCTTTTGCTTCATGAGGTCCCTTGCACAGGTATTGCTGGACGAACACCCGCCAGAATTCCGCTCCTGACTCAATAGCCTAGGCTAGTTTTCACCCCTTCGAATGAATGGATGAACAGATCGACAGGCTTTGCGTGGAATTCGGAAAGATCGGCGTGTTTGCCTGCTTTTTTTCCGATACTAAGCGCAGAAAAACTCGGGAAACTCAAGGCTGCTGTATCTGTTGCAAATGACCGTAGAGTCGAGCGTAGAGGCCTCCTTCGGCAATCAACTGCAAATGGTCACCGTCCTCAGCGATTTGCCCTGCGTCGAACACCAATACCCGATCGGCCTGCTTCACCGCCGAGAGCCGGTGGGCGATGATCAGCGTAGTGCGTGCGCTCAAAAAGCGCGCCAGTGCCTGGTGAAGGTTGTACTCGGTGGCAGCGTCCAGTGCCGAGGTGGCTTCGTCGAGAATCACCACCCGTGGGTCGGCCAGTACCATGCGGGCGATGGCCAGCCGTTGACGCTGCCCGCCCGACAGCCGCACCCCGGAACGTCCAACGACGCTCTCCAGGCCCTGGGGCAGCGCCCGTACGGTAGCATCGAGCTGGGCGATTTCCAGTGCTCGCCAGCAGTCGTCGTCACTGCACTCACGGCCCATGGCGAGATTGGCCCGCACCGTGTCGTTGAACAGCGCCGGATGTTGCAACACCACTGCAACATTCTCGCGGATGGTCTCCAGGCCGATCTCCTGCTGCGTGGCGCCGCCGAAACGAATGCTGCCCGATTGTGGCGTGTAGAGCCCCAGTAACAACTGCATCAGGGTGCTCTTGCCGCCGCCGCTGGCACCAACAATGGCGACTTTCTCGCCCGGCGAGATGGACAAGTTCAACTGGTTGAGCACCAGCTCCTCGCCGTAACCGAAACTCAACCCCTGGATATCGATGCCCACGGTGTCACGGCCCTTGAACGGATCGACGCCGCCCGTGTACTGCGGCTCGTCGGCCCGGGCCAGCAGTTCATTGATTCGACTCAAGGCGCCGCCGGCAGCGTAATAGGCGTACTGCAAGTTCAACAGTTGCTCGACCGGCCCGATCATGAACCAGAGGTAGCTGAACACCGCCAGCATCTGGCCGATGGACAGGTCGGAGAACACCACGGTGAGCATGGCCGCTGCGCGAAAAATATCGATGCCGAACTGAAACAGCAAACCACTGGCGCGGTTCGAGGCGTCGGTTTTCCACTGCGAACTCACGGCGTAATCACGGACCTCCTTGGCACGCATCCCCAAACGACCAAGGAAATAACCCTGGCGGTTACCGGCGCGCACTTCCTGGATGGCATCCAGGGTTTCGGTCAAGGCCTGGGTGAAGCGTGAGGTGCTGTCGTTCTCCAGTTTCTTGAGGTGCTTGACCCGCTTGCCCAACTGCACCGTGGCATAGATCACCAGCGGGTTGAACAGCAGGATCAGCAGCGCCAGCTCCCAGTGCATCCACACCAGGATCCCGGCGGTGCCCACCAGGGTCAACATCGCCACCAGGAAACGGCTGAGGGTTTCGCCGATGAATTTGTCGAGGGTGTCCAGGTCAGTGACCAGGTGGGCCGCCACGGTGCCACTGCCCAGGCTTTCGTACTCGCCCAGGGAAATTCGCTTGAGCCGTTCGATCAAGCGGATGCGAATGCGATAGACGATGTCCTTGGCCAACCGGGCGAACAAGCGCGCCTGCAGCACGTTGAACAGCAATGCGCCACAGCGCAGGGCCAGGGTCACCAGCAACATCAGCCCAATGTAGCCAGCCGCGCGCTGCCACTGCGTGGGCAATGCCTGGTTCATGACTTTCAGGGCCGCATCGCCATGCCCCAGCAGCACTTCATCCACCAGCAGCGGTAACAGCAACGGGATCGGCACGCTGCACAGTGTCGCCAGCACGGCCACACCGTTGGCGATCCACAGGGCTTTTTTATGCTTGAGGGCCAGTCGACGGATTTGTGCCCAGCTCAACCGGTCGATGCGCTGCGAAGCCGATGTATCTGGCGGCCAGTCAGGCACAGGCCGCGCGCTCCAGCCAGCGGCCAAGCAAAGGCGACAGTTGGCTCAGGGGCTGGTAACCGTTGGTCAGCAAGGCCAACTGGCCATCACGCTCGGCCAACAGTGTGGGGAACCCGGCAATGCCCAAGTCCTGTACCCAGGTGAAATCCGCAGCGGTGGCCGCATGTTGATCGGCGCGGTCGAAGGCCGCAGCGAATTCGATGCGTGGCAGCCCGGCCTGTTCGGCCAGCTCCACCAGCACGCTGGCGTGAGTGACGTCACGGCCTTGCACATAAAAAGCCTGCTGGATCAGCTTCACCAGCTTCCAGGCCAGGTCTGGAGCCAGGCTGCGGGCCGTCACCAGTGCCCGGCAGGCAGGCTCGGTGTCATAGACGAAACCGTCCGGCAACGCGCCTTCAAGCTTGAAGGGCTGGCCGGTGGCCTGGGTGACCGCCTGCCAGTGTTCAAGAATGTAGCGCCGGGTGGTCGGCTCCAGCGCCGAACCGCTGCCGGTGCGCAAACCGCCCACCACCAGGTGCAACTCCACCCCTGCGGCCTGCGCCTGCTCTACCAACGCCTCGGCCACCGGCGCAAAGCCCCAGCACCAGGAACACATCGGGTCCATCACATAGAGCAGGCGTGACGCCATGGTTCAAGCCTCGGAAGATGTTTGCTTGTAGTTGTAGCCGATCGGGTGCGGCATGTTGCGCGCCTTGGCCAACTCGATCTGCTTCTGCCGGTCGATGGCGCTGCGACGGGTCTTCTCGCTCAGTTTATCCCAGCAGTGCGGGCAGCTGATGCCAGGCACATAGTGCTCCGAGGCGCGGTCTTCTACGCTTACCGGGGTACGACAAGCGTGACATTGATCGTAGTCCCCTTCGCTGAGGTCGTGGCGAACAGTTACGCGGTTGTCGAACACGAAGCAGTCGCCGCGCCACTTGGTTTCTTCCTGAGGGACCTCTTCGAGGTATTTCAGGATGCCGCCCTTGAGGTGATAAACCTCGTCGAAACCCTGGCCGAGCATGTAGCTGGAAGCTTTTTCACAACGAATGCCGCCGGTGCAGAACATCGCGACTTTCTTGTGCCTGGCCGGGTCGAAGTTGGCCTTGATGTACTCGGGGAACTCACGAAAGCTGGTGGTCTTGGGGTCAATGGCGCCTTCGAAGGTGCCAATGGACACTTCGTAATCGTTGCGGGTGTCGATCAACAACACTTCCGGATCGCTGATCAGCGCGTTCCAATCCTGTGGTTCGACATAGGTGCCGACCTGCTTGTTCGGGTCCACGCCTTCGACGCCGAGGGTGACGATTTCTTTCTTGAGCTTGACCTTGGTGCGGTAGAACGGCTGCTCATCGCAGTACGACTCTTTATGGTCGATGTCGATCATGCGCGGATCGTTCTTGAGCCAGGCCAGCAGGCCGTCGATGCCTTCGCGAGTGCCGGAGACCGTACCGTTGATGCCTTCGTCGGCGATCAGCAAGGTGCCTTTGATGCTGTTGTCGAGCATGGCCTTGAGCAAGGGCTCACGCAGTTCGACGTAATCTTCAAGAGTGACGAACTTATACAGTGCCGCCACGACAATGGGTTGTGCCATGGGTGTTTCTCCAGGTGGCTACCCTCGTAAAGGGTGAACCGGATGCGAAAAAAAACGCGCCGGGTGAGCGGCGCGTTACGGATTCTAACAAAAAACAGGGGGGTTGCAGACAGCGATTGCTGTGGACAACAGTGCCGTGAGGATCACGCTGTGAGAGCAAGACCCTGTGGGAGCAAAGTTTGCTCGCGATGCAGACACCTCGGTTTTTGAGAGACCGCATCAACTTCATCGCGAGCAAGCTTTGCTCCCACAGGGGCTCACTCCCACAGAGCCTTGCTCCCACAGGGCTTTGCTCCCACAGATTCAAGACTTTGCCATCCACCGCAGCCCAATCAGTGCTTGCTGCCACCGGCACACGTCGGCGAAGCCGGGGCCGCGTCGATCTGCGCCCATTCTTCGGGGGTGTAGGTGTGCAGCGCCAACGCATGGAACTCACCCATCAGCTCGCCCAGCGTGCCGTAGACCTTCTGGTGACGCTTGACGCGATTGAGCCCTTCGAACTGCTGGCTGACCACCACGGCCTTGAAGTGGGTCTGCAGGCCACGGCTGTGCATGTGGCTTTCATCCAGCACTTGCAAGTGCTCGGGCTGCAGGAGCCCGAGTGTCGATTCGATGCGTTGTTGCATGCTCATACCAGGCTCCGCTTACGGCTTTTTCTTGGCTGGGGCGGCTTTTGGCTCGAGCTCGGCCGTCATGTCCGCGAGCAGTTTGTTGACCACCGGGACCGCGCTTTCAAGCTTGGCCTGGGTCAGTTGGGCCGATTGCTGGGTCAACTGCGGCATTTTCTCGAGGACTTTCTTGCCCAATGGCGATTGGTAGAAAGCGACCAGGTCCTTGAGCTCCGATTCGCTGAAGTTGCTGGTGTAGAGCTTGACCATGTCCGGCTTGAGCTTGTTCCAGCCGATGGCTTGGTCCAGCGCGGCATTGGCCTTGGCCTGGTAGGTTTCCAGGGTGGCTTTTTTCGACTCAGGGGCCTTGGTCTGTTCAAAGCGCTGGGCAAACATCTGCTGCACTTGCATGTACACCGGAGTGCCCAGTTTGTCAGCGTGCGCCAGGGTCAGGAACGCTTCGGCGCTGGCGTTGTGGCTGGCGGTATCGGCGAAAACAGGGCCGCTGGCACACACCAGAGCAACTGCGGTACAGATGGCACGAAGACGGGTCATCGAGTTTCCTTTCATTACAGGCGAGGTAAAACCCCAAGGGCGACCATTCTGCGCCTAAAAAACGCCGGGCCTCAACCCCGGAGCTTGTCGGGTCCGATTGACGGGCCGAACCCACCGCTCCTGGATTGAGGAATGATTGAGGGAACCGGAACCGCCCATCTGGGCCTAAACTGCGCATTCAGCCCTTAAGGAGTTTGACCCGATGAGCCGTATCGAAACCGACAGCCTTGGCCAGGTTGAAGTCCCGGACGATGCCTACTGGGGCGCCCAGACGCAGCGTTCCATGATCAATTTCGCCATTGGCAACGAACGCATGCCGCTGTCGGTGTTGCACGCCTTGGCACTGATCAAGAAAGCCGCCGCGCGGGTCAATGATCGCAATGGCGACCTCCCCGTCGACATCGCCCGCCTGATCGAACAGGCCGCCGACGAAGTGCTGGCCGGCCAGCATGACGACCAGTTCCCGCTGGTGGTCTGGCAGACCGGCAGCGGAACCCAGAGCAACATGAACGTCAACGAGGTGATCGCCGGGCGCGCCAACGAACTGGCCGGCAACCCGCGCGGCGGCAAGAGCCCGGTGCACCCCAACGACCACGTCAACCGCTCGCAGAGCTCCAACGACTGCTTCCCCACCGCGATGCACATTGCCGCCGCCCAGGCCGTCCACCAGCAATTGCTCCCGGCCATCAGCGAGCTGTCCGGCGGCCTGGCGGAACTGGCGGCGCGCCACATGAAACTGGTCAAGACCGGCCGCACCCACATGATGGATGCCACGCCGATCACCTTTGGCCAGGAATTGTCGGCGTTCATTGCTCAACTCGATTACGCCGAACGAGCGATCCGCGCCGCGCTGCCCGCAGTCTGCGAACTGGCCCAGGGTGGCACGGCGGTCGGCACCGGGCTCAATTCACCGCATGGTTTCGGCGAAGCGATTGCCGCTGAACTGGCGGCGCTGTCGGGCCTGCCGTTCGTCACCGCACCGAACAAGTTTGCCGCGCTGGCCGGCCATGAACCCCTGACGTCCCTGTCCGGCGCGCTGAAAACCCTCGCCGTGACCTTGATGAAGATCGCCAACGACCTGCGCCTGCTGGGCTCCGGACCCCGGGCCGGGTTCGCCGAGGTGAAACTGCCAGCCAACGAACCGGGCAGCTCCATCATGCCCGGCAAGGTCAACCCGACCCAGTGCGAAGCCTTGTCGATGCTGGCCTGCCAGGTCATGGGCAACGACGTGACCATCGGTTTTGCCGCCAGCCAGGGGCATTTGCAGTTGAACGTGTTCAAACCAGTGATCATCCACAACCTGCTGCAATCGATTCGCCTGCTGGCCGACGGCTGCAGCAACTTCCAACAGCACTGCATCGCCGGGCTCGAGCCGGATGCCGAGCAGATGGCCGCGCACCTGGAACGTGGGTTGATGCTGGTGACGGCGCTGAACCCGCACATCGGCTACGACAAGTCTGCAGAAATCGCCAAGAAAGCCTACGGCGAAGGGCTAACCCTGCGTGAGGCGGCGCTGCAACTGGGGTACCTGACCGATGAAGAGTTCGATGCCTGGGTGCGGCCGGAGAATATGCTGGAGGCGGGTAGCCAGGGTTAAACGCCATCCCCCCTGTGGGAGCGAGCCTGCTCGCGATGAGGCCGGCAGGCTCGACATCTCTATTGCCTGTCAGGCCGCCATCGCGAGCAGGCTCGCTCCCACAGCGGGCTAACGCCCGACAGCCAAACGCTCGTGCCGGGCCCTGAGCCCGGCGATCAGCGACGGGCCCAGGGCAACCAGCGCCGACCCCAGCACCACCAGCACCGCCCCGCCATACCCCAGCAGATTGATCTGCTCGGCATGGACATAATCAGGCCACCACCAAGCCGCCATCGCCACTGCGGCGAACGTCACCAGCGGCGTGATCGCCAGCGTCGCGCTGACACGCGAAGCTTCCCAATGGGCCAAGGCTTCGGCAAACGCGCCATAGGCAATCAGCGTGTTGAGGCAGCATGCGAGCAACAGCCAGCCTTGCAACGGGCTCAATTGCAGCGCCTCCAACGGATGCACCCAGGGCGTGAGCAGCAACGCGCAGAACAGGTAGATCACCATCATCACCTGCAACGAATTCCACACCGTCAACAATTGCTTCTGGCCCAGGGCATAAAACGTCCAGACCGTCGACGCCAACAACACCATCAAGACCCCGGCGGTGTAGTCGCTCAGGGACGTCAGCAACTCGCCCAGGCGCTGGTTGAAGAACAGCGCGAAACCGATCAGCAGCACCAGCAGGCCGATGCCCTGCCCCACACTGAACCGCTCCTTGAACACGAACAGGCTGGCGACCAGCAACATGATCGGCCCCATCTGCACCACCAATTGCGCGGTGCCGGGGCTCAGGCGGTTCAGGCCCATCAGGTAAAACACGTAGTTGCCCACCAGCCCGAGCACCGCCATCGCCACCAGCCAGCCGCCGCGTGGGCCAAGGACCTTGCAACTGGGCAGGCGCCGGGTGGCCGCCAAATAGATGAACAACAAACCGCCGGACACCATCAAGCGAAACCAGGTCACGGTGACCGGGTCCATCACTTGCAGCACTTGCTTGAGCTTGATCGGCAGGATTCCCCAGAGCAGGGCAGTCAGCAGGGCGAGGAACAGACCGTAGACCCAGCGACCGGACGATATGTGCATACAACCCTCGAAGCCCAAGACAAAGGACGTTCATTCTAGGCGTCTATTGCGTCACGACACAGGGACAGTTGGGCAGAGGCCGCCCATGGGATTGTAGGGGTCGTAGCCGTCGATCGGCTGGACAGGCGGGAATCAGGGACAACACATATGCTCATTTTAAACAGACCTCGCTGTACTCTGGAGACCCGACATGCTTGGAAAACGCGCCTTGGATCCTGCCCCTACGACTATTTTTCGCAGTGATCGGATCTGCCGGGTTAACGGCGAGTTTTATTTCAATACACGTGAGGGCACCCAGGAGGGTCCGTTCGCCACCCGCGAGGCGGCAGAAATGGAGATCGAAGCGTATATCCAGCGGATGCAGCAGCTGACTCAGGTTGCCAGCTAAACACTCTCACGGCTGGCGCAGCTCCTTGTGGCGAGGGGATTTACCTGTGGGAGAAACGCCCTGTGGGAGCAAAGCTTGCTCGCGATGCAGACACCTCGGTTTGAGAGACCGCATCAACTTCATCGCGGGCAAGCCTTGCTCCCACAGAGATAAATCCCCTCGCCATAAATAATCCCCTCGTCAGCGCCCGGTTATCTCACCGCCTCAAACAACCCCGTAGCCCCCATCCCGCCGCCCACGCACATGGTCACGATGCCGTAGCGCAGGTTGCGCCGCTGCAGCTCGCGCACCAGATGCCCCACTTGCCGCGAGCCGGTCATGCCGAATGGATGGCCGATGGAGATCGAGCCGCCGTTGACGTTGTACTTTTCGGGATCGATTTCCAGCCGGTTGCGGCTGTACAGACACTGGGAAGCAAACGCCTCGTTGAGTTCCCACAGGTCGATATCGGCGATCTGCAAGCCCTTGGCCTTGAGCAGCTTGGGCACTGAAAACACCGGGCCGATGCCCATCTCGTCCGGCTCGCAACCGGCCACGGTGAAGCCGCGAAAAAACGCCTTGGGCTTGAGCCCCAGCGCTAAGGCTTTTTCCAGGCTCATCACCAAGGTCATCGAGGCCCCGTCGGACAACTGCGACGAGTTACCCGCCGTAACCGAACCGTCTTCGGCGAACACCGGTTTCAGGCCTGCCAGGCTTTCGTAGGTGGTGTCCGGGCGATTGCAATCGTCGCGATCGACCACACCGTCGAGGATCTGCACAGCGCCAGTGTTCTTGTCCTCGACCCGGTACTTGACCGCCATCGGGATGATTTCGTCATCGAACAACCCGGCCGCCTGGGCCTTCGCGGTGCGTTGCTGGCTCTGCAAGGCGTAGCGGTCCTGCTCCTCGCGGCTGACCTGGTAACGACGGGCAACGATCTCGGCCGTCTGGCCCATGGGGAAATAGATCCCGGGCACCTGCTCCTTGAGCAGCGGGTTGATCAGGTTGTCGGTGTTGACGCTTTTCATCGTCAGGCTGATGGATTCCACGCCGCCCGCCACGATGATGTCGCTGCAACCGGAAGCGATCTGGTTGGCGGCGATGGCAATGGCTTGCAGGCCCGAGGAGCAGAAACGGTTGAGGGTCATGCCGGCCGTGCCGATGCCCAATTGCGAGAGCACCGCCACGTTGCGCCCGAGGTTGTAGCCCTGGGCACCTTCATTGGACCCGGCTCCGACGATGCAGTCCTCGACACTGGCCGGGTTGATGTCGTTGCGCGCCAGCAAGGCATCGACACAATGGGCCGCCATGTCGTCTGGACGGGTCATGTTGAACTTGCCGCGAAAGGACTTGGCCAGGCCGGTCCGTACGCTGTCGACGATCACCACTTCACGCATGGCTGTACCTCATTGTTGTAGTCGGTTGAGAGTGAATCGAGCATAAATCCACTGCATAACCGACTGCGACAATCATTCACCCCGCGTATGCGCCCCCATCGCCCTAGCCCTTCTTGTTCTTGCGAGCCTGCTTTGCAGTCCGCTCGAAAGCTGCCTCCAGCGCCTGGTTGAGGGTGCGCAACACCTTGACCCGCGCCCAGCGCTTGTCGTTGGCTTCCACCAATGTCCAAGGGGAAATCTCGGTGCTGGTGCGGTCGACCATGTCGCACACCGCCGCGCGGTAGGCGTCCCACTTGTCGCGGTTGCGCCAGTCATCCTCGGTGATCTTGAAGCGCTTGAACGGAATCTCCTCACGCTCCTGGAAACGCTCCAGCTGGGTTTCCTTGTCGATGGCCAGCCAGAACTTGACCACCACCACGCCGGCATCGGCGATCTGTTCCTCGAAGTCGTTGATTTCACCGTAGGCCCGCAGCCAGTCGGCCTGGCTGCAAAACCCTTCGACCCGCTCCACCAGCACCCGGCCGTACCAGGAGCGGTCGAACATGGTGAACTTGCCCCGCGCGGGAATATGCCGCCAGAACCGCCACATGTAGGGGTGGGCGCGCTCTTCTTCAGTGGGCGCGGCAATCGGCACGATGCTGTATTGGCGCGGGTCCAGGGCCGCCGCAACCCGTCGGATCGCCCCGCCCTTGCCTGCCGCGTCATTGCCTTCGAACACCGCCACCAAGGCATGCTGGCGCATGCGTTTATCCCGCAGCAGGCCGGCGAACCGCGCCTGCTCGGTGATCAGTTGCTCTTCGTAGTCGGCCTTGTCCAGGCAGCGAGTCATGTCCAGGCTGTCGAGCAGCGTGACCTGGCCGTCCAGCGCAGGCAACGGCGCCACGTTGACCTTTTGCGGCTTGATCTTCGACCGGTCCAGGGCCTGTCGCAAGCCGTCGAGCAGGATCCGCCCGACGGTGAGGCTGCGATAACAGCTGTCCATGCCTTCGATGACATGCCACGGCGCGTAATCGCGACTGGTGCGGCGCAGCACACGCTCGCCGTATTTGACGAACTTGTCGTAGGTCTGGGACTGCTGCCAGTCCAGCGGGCTGATGCGCCAGCTGTGCAGCGGGTCATCCTTGAGCCCCTTGAGCCGGGCCTTCATCTGTTTCTTGGAGAGGTGGAACCAGAATTTGAAGATCAGCGCGCCTTCATCGCAAAGCATTTTCTCCAGGCGCTCGGCACCGGCAATCGCCTGGTCGAGCCGCGGGTCCTTGAACTCGCCATGGACCCGGCCCTGCAGCATCTGGCTGTACCAGTTGCCGAAGAAAATCCCCATGCGCCCCTTGGCCGGCAGCATCCGCCAGTAGCGCCATGCCGGAGGCCGCGCCAGTTCCTCGTCGGTCTGTTGGTCGAAGGTGCGCACTTCGATCAGCCGCGGGTCCATCCACTCGTTGAGCAACTTCACCGTCTCGCCCTTGCCCGCGCCTTCGACGCCGTTGATCAACACGATGACCGGAAACCGGCCCTGCTGCTGCAACTCGAATTGCGCCTCCAGCAGCGCTTCACGCAGGGCCGGCACCTCGGCCTCAAAGGTGTCTTTATCGATGACATGACCGATTTCAGCGGATTCAAACATGGGCAGCTCCTTCCAAGGATGGCTCAAGACTAGCGGATTGGACGCGGCCCGGCGTAGTGATCGTTCCAACGCTCCGCGTGGGAATGAAGCCAGGGACGCTCCGCGTCCCAAAAAAGCCGAACGCGGAGCGTCCGTAGAGGCATTCCCACGCGGAGCGTTGGAACGATCGACAAGCAGACGAGGTAATCCAATCGGCTAGAATGGCCGCTCAGTTTTGACCGAGCCAGCCATGACGCCCATCCAGCAACACGCCCAACTCGACTGGGATGATCAGGGTCGCCCGCGTTCGCGGGTGTTCGACGATGTGTATTTTTCCGACCAGTCGGGGCTGGAAGAAACCCGTTATGTATTCCTTGAGCAGAACAACCTGGCCGAGCGTTTCGCGACCCTGGCCGATGATGGGCGGCTGGTGATCGGCGAAACCGGATTTGGCACCGGCTTGAATTTCCTCTGCGCCTGGCAACTGTTCGAACAGTGTGCACCGGCAGGCGCTCGTCTGCATTTTGTCAGTGTCGAGAAGTACCCCTTGAGCCCCGAGGACCTGCGCCGAGCGCTGGCCTTGTGGCCGCAACTGAGCCTTCAGGCGGAGCAATTGCTTGAGCAGTACGTGGCGATCCATCAGGGTTTCCAGCGCCTGGTCTTGGCGGACGGACGGGTGACGCTGACCCTGTTGATCGGCGATGCCCTGGAGCAGTTGCCGCAACTGGACGGGCAGATCGACGCCTGGTTCCTCGACGGTTTTGCGCCGGCCAGGAACCCCGAGATGTGGACCGCCGAGCTGTTCGCCGAACTGGCCCGGCTGGCCGCGCCCGACGCCACCCTCAGCACCTTCACCAGCACCGGTTGGGTCCGGCGCTTGCTGAACGCGGCAGGCTTCAAGATGAAGCGCACGCCGGGCATCGGCCATAAGTGGGAAATCCTGCGCGGTGTGTTTCTTGGCTGGCCGGAGCAGACGCCGGCGCCGTCTGCAGCAAAACCCTGGTACGCCCGCCCCGTGCTGCCAACCGGCGAACGCCGGGCCCTGGTGATCGGTGGCGGCCTGGCCGGTTGTGCCAGTGCCGCGAGTCTCGCCGCGCGTGGCTGGCAGGTGACGCTGCTGGAGCGTCATGCCGGGTTGGCCGAGGAAGCTTCCGGCAACCCCCAGGGCGTGCTGTACCTCAAGCTGTCAGCCCACGGCACCGCGTTATCGCAGATGATCCTCAGCGGCTTCGGCTACACCCGGCGTGTGCTGGAGCAACTGCAACGCGGCATTGACTGGGACGCCTGCGGCGTCTTGCAATTGGCCTTCAACAGCAAGGAAGCCGAGCGTCAGGCGCAACTGGCCGAGGCGTTCCCGAGGGATTTACTGCATACCCTCGATCAGTCCGAGGCCCAGCTTCGGTCCGGCATCGGCCTGGCCTGTGGCGGCCTGTTTTACCCCGAGGGCGGCTGGGTGCATCCGCCGGCGTTGTGTCGCTGGCAAGCCTCGGGCACGACGATTGACGTGCAGCACCATCATGAAGTGTTGTCACTGCGCCGCGTGGACGGCCAATGGCAGGCATGGGACGGCGAACGCTGCCTGGCCAGCGCTCCGGTGGCGATCCTCGCCAGCGCCGCCGAAATCAAACGTTTCGAACCGGCCGCCGACTTGCCGCTCAAGCGCATTCGCGGGCAAATCACCCGACTGCCGCAAACCAGCCGCAGCCAGAGCCTGGCGACCGTGGTGTGCGCCGAAGGCTATGTGGCTCCGCCGCGACTGGGCGAGCACACCCTGGGCGCCAGTTTCGATTTCAACAGCGACGACCTGACGCCCACGGTCGCCGAGCACGCCGGCAACCTGCAGATGCTCGAAGAAATCTCCCAAGACCTGGTGGACCGCCTGAACGCTGGCAGCCTGGACCCGGAACACCTCGAAGGTCGCGCGGCGTTCCGTTGCACCAGCCCGGACTACCTGCCGATTGTCGGACCGTTGGCGGACCGCCAGGCCTTTACCGAGGCCTATGCGGCCCTCGGCAAGGACGCCCGCCAGGTGCCGGACACTGCCTGCCCGTGGCTCGACGGCCTGTACATCAACAGCGGCCACGGCTCCCGCGGCCTGATCACCGCCCCGCTGTCGGGCGAACTGATCGCCGCCTGGCTGGACAACGAACCCCTGCCCCTGCCCCGCAGCGTGGCCGAAGCCTGCCATCCGAACCGGTTCGCGTTGCGGGCATTGATTCGGGGTAAGGCCTAACACCGATTATTGACCCGCCACTAACCCTGTGGGAGCTGAGCTTGCTCGCGATGGCGTTGGATCAGCCTACTTAGATGCCGACTGATCCACCGCCATCGCGAGCAAGCTCAGCTCCCACAGGTTCGCTTATCTTTGAAATCCCGTGGCAGACTAGCCCCCTACCCCGCCGGCTTATAACGCATCGATCTAAAACTCACAGCAATCCCTCCGGTCAGTTTCAGGGTACCCGCCCTTTTGGCGGGTGCGGCTTGACCCCTCCCCAACGGAAAAACCGGTAAGGACTTATGTGCGGATTAGCTGGAGAGTTACGTTTCGATCAACAACCTGCGGACCTTGCGGCCGTAGAGCGAATCACCCATCACCTGGCCCCTCGCGGCCCCGACGCCTGGGGTTTTCATAGCCAGGGGCCGATTGCCCTGGGCCATCGGCGCCTGAAAATCATGGACCTGTCGGACGGCTCGGCCCAGCCGATGATCGACAACCAACTGGGCCTGTCCCTGGCCTTCAACGGCGCGATCTACAACTACCCGGAACTGCGCAGCGAACTCGAAGGCCTGGGCTACAGCTTCTATTCCGGTGGTGACACCGAAGTGCTGCTCAAGGGCTACCACGCCTGGGGCGAAGCGCTGCTGCCCAAGCTCAACGGCATGTTCGCCTTCGCCATCTGGGAGCGCGATGCCAAGCGGCTGTTCATCGCCCGCGACCGCCTCGGCGTCAAGCCGCTGTACCTGTCACGCACCGGCCAGCGGCTGCGTTTCGCCTCGGCGTTGCCGGCGCTGCTCAAGGGCGGCGACATCAACCCGATGCTCGACCCGGTGGCTCTCAACCATTACCTGAATTTCCACGCGGTGGTCCCGGCGCCCCGCACCTTGCTGGCCGGTGTTGAAAAACTGCCGCCCGCCACCTGGATGCGCATCGAAGCCGACGGCAGCACCGAGCAGAAAACCTGGTGGACCCTGCCCTACGGCCCTCGAGCCGACGAACAGCACCTGAACCTGGAAGACTGGATCGATCGCGTGCTCGACAGCACCCGTGAAGCGGTCGCCATTCGCCAACGCGCCGCCGTGGATGTCGGCGTACTGCTTTCCGGTGGCGTGGATTCGAGCATGCTCGTGGGCCTGCTGCGGGAAGTCGGTGTAGAGGACCTGTCGACCTTCTCTATCGGTTTCCAGGATGCTGGCGGCGAGCGCGGTGACGAGTTCCAGTATTCGGACCTGATCGCCAAGCACTACGGCACCCGCCACCACCAACTGCGTATCGACGAAAAAGAGATCATCGAGCAACTGCCGGCAGCGTTCCGTGCCATGAGCGAACCGATGGTCAGCCACGACTGCATCGCCTTCTACCTGCTGTCGCGGGAAGTGGCCAAGCACTGCAAAGTGGTGCAAAGCGGCCAGGGCGCCGACGAGCTGTTCGCCGGTTACCACTGGTACCCGCAGGTCGATGGCGCCAGCGATCCGTACGCGGCCTATCGCGCCGCGTTCTTCGACCGCAGCTACGAAGAATATGCCGCCACCGTGCAGCCCAAATGGCTGACGGCCAACGACGCGGCCGGTGACTTCGTCAAAGAACATTTCGCCCAGCCCGGGGCCGATGCGGCGGTAGACAAGGCCCTGCGCCTGGACAGCACCGTGATGCTGGTGGACGACCCGGTCAAGCGTGTCGACAACATGACCATGGCCTGGGGCCTGGAAGCGCGCACGCCCTTCCTGGACTACCGCCTGGTGGAACTCTCGGCGCGGGTCCCAGCGAAGTTCAAGCTGCCCGATGGCGGCAAGCAGGTGCTCAAGGAAGCCGCCCGGCGGGTGATCCCCGGCGAGGTGATCGACCGCAAGAAAGGCTATTTCCCGGTGCCAGGCCTCAAGCACCTGGAAGGCAACACCCTGGCCTGGGTTCGCGAGCTGCTGCTGGACCCGAGCCAGGACCGCGGCCTGTTCAACCCGGCCATGCTCGACCGCCTGCTGACCGACCCCAACGGCCAGCTCACGCCATTGCGCGGCTCGCGGCTGTGGCAACTGGCGGCGCTGAACCTGTGGCTCAGCGAGCAAGGAATCTGATCGATGAAACCTCACGCAACCGTTCACAACCAACGCCTCTTGCGCGGCCAGGCGCCCTCCTACGAACGCCTGCAGGCACGCCTGGCCGAAGACGGCAGCGAATTGGGCGCCGACCCGATCGCGGTGCATTGCGGCTGGGGCCGACTGTTGATCGGCCATACCTTCCCGGACCCGGCAAGCCTGGCCCAGGAACTGCTCAACGAACAACCCGGCGAACGCGACATTGCCTTGTACGTGGCCGCGCCCCAGCAAGTACTGGGGCTGGAACCGGCACAACTGTTCCTCGATCCGTCCGACACCTTGCGCCTGTGGTTCAGCGACTATCGCCCGTCCACCCGGGTGTTTCGCGGTTTCCGGATTCGCCGGGCCCAGAGCGAGACCGACTGGCAGGCCATCAACCAGCTCTACCAGGCCCGGGGCATGTTGCCCATCGACCCGCTGCGCCTGACCCCGCGCCATGAGGGCGGCCCGGTCTACTGGCTGGCCGAAGATGACGACACCGGTGCGGTGATCGGCAGCGTCATGGGCCTGAATCACCAGAAGGCCTTCAACGACCCGGAAAACGGGTGCAGCCTCTGGTGCCTGGCCGTGGACCCGCAATGTCCGCGGCCCGGTGTTGGCGAAGTGCTGGTGCGTCATCTCATCGAGCATTTCATGAGCCGTGGCTTGAGTTACCTCGACCTGTCGGTGTTACACGACAATCGCCTGGCGAAGAACCTCTACGCCAAACTCGGCTTTCGCAATCTTTCGACCTTCGCCATCAAACGCAAGAACGGCATTAACCAGCCGTTGTTCCTGGGGCCAGGCCCCGAAGCGCAGTTCAATCCTTATGCGCGAATAATTGTCGAAGAAGCTCACCGCCGAGGCATTGACGTGCAGGTGGACGATGCCGAGGCCGGCTTGTTTACCCTGGTCCATGGCAGCCGCCGGGTCCGATGCCGCGAATCCTTGAGCGACCTGACCAGCGCCATCAGCATGACGCTGTGCCAGAACAAAAGCCTGACGCACAAAGTGCTGAAAAACGCCGGCCTGAACCTGCCGGCCCAACAGTTGGCGGGCAATGCCGATGACAACCTGGCGTTTCTCGACGAGCACGAACGGGTGGTGGTCAAGCCGCTGGACGGTGAACAGGGCCAAGGCGTGGCGGTGGATCTGCGCACCATCGAGGAGGTACAGAACGCCATCGAAGCGGCCCGGCAGTTCGATAGCCAGGTCTTGCTGGAAAGTTTCCACGAGGGGCTGGACCTGCGCATCCTGGTGATCGGTTTTGAAGTGGTGGCGGCGGCGATCCGGCGCCCGGCGGAGGTGATCGGCGATGGCCGGCACACCATCGGTGCGTTGATCGAAGCCCAGAGCCGCCGACGGCAAGCGGCCACGGGCGGCGAAAGCAAAATCCCGATGGATGCCGAGACCCTGCGCACGCTCAGCGCGGCGGGGTTCGACTACGACAGCGTGCTACCCGCTGGGGAACACCTGTTCGTACGGCGTACGGCGAACCTGCATACCGGCGGCGTGCTGGAGGATGTCACCGGCATCCTGCATCCGACCCTCGCTGATGCGGCGGTACGCGCCGCACGGGCGCTGGACATCCCCATGGTCGGCCTCGACCTGTTGGTGCCGGCGGCCGAGCAACCCGAGTACGTGTTCATCGAAGCCAACGAACGCGCAGGCCTGGCCAACCACGAACCACAACCCACCGCCGAGCGCTTTGTGGATTTGTTGTTTCCCCATAGCCAGCCGGTGGCTTAGCCCTGCTTCTGTGGCCAGAGATTGCTCGCGCTGGACTCTGTAGGAGCTGGCGAAGCCTGCGATCTTTTGATCTTTCACCTGGGACTCAAGTGTTTGGGGAAAGATCGCAGCCTCGCTTCGCTCGACAGCTCCTACAGAGCCCAGCGGGAGCAATCTCTGGCCACAAGGTTTCCCTATTTCAACTTAATGTTCCGTGAGGAGTTTCCATGATCAGCAAAATTCCCGAACCGGATCTCGAATACCTGCAAAAGGTCCTGCTGGAGATGCTCGCCATTCCCAGCCCTACCGGCTTTACCGACACCATCGTGCGCTACGTCGCCGAGCGGCTCGAAGAGCTGGGTATCGCTTTTGAAATGACCCGCCGTGGCACGATCCGCGCCACGCTCAAGGGGCGCAAGAGCAGCCCCGACCGGGCCGTGTCGGCGCACCTGGATACCATCGGTGCCTCGGTGCGGGCCATCAAGGACAACGGCCGCCTGACCCTGGCGCCGGTGGGTTGCTGGTCCAGCCGTTTTGCCGAAGGCAGCCGGGTCAGCCTGTTCACCGACACCGGCGTGATCCGTGGCAGCGTGCTGCCGTTGATGGCATCCGGGCACGCGTTCAATACCGCCGTGGATGAACTGTCCATCAGTTGGGACCACATCGAGCTGCGCCTGGACGCTTATTGCGCCACCCGCGCCGATTGCGAAACCCTGGGGGTGGGCATCGGCGATTACGTCGCCTTCGATCCCTTGCCGGAATTCACCGAAAGTGGCCATATCAGCGCCCGGCACCTGGACGACAAGGCTGGGGTCGCGGCGTTGCTGGCGGCGCTCAAGGCGATTGTCGACAGCGGTGAAGAACTGCTGATCGATTGTCACCCACTGTTCACCATCACCGAGGAAACCGGCAGCGGTGCGGCCGCCGCACTGCCCTGGGATGTCAGCGAATTCGTCGGCATCGACATCGCGCCCGTCGCCCCTGGCCAACACTCAAGCGAACATGCAGTCAGCGTGGCGATGCAGGACTCCGGAGGCCCTTACGACTATCACCTGTCGCGACACTTGCTGAAACTGGCCAAGGAAAACGACGTACCGGCACGCCGCGACCTGTTCCGCTACTACTTCAGCGATGCCCATTCAGCCATTACCGCCGGCCACGACATTCGCACCGCCCTGCTCGCCTTCGGCTGCGACGCCACCCATGGCTACGAACGCACCCACATCGACAGCCTGGCCGCCCTCAGTCGCCTGCTCGGCGCCTACATCCTCAGCCCGCCGGTGTTCGCCAGCGACGCGCAACCGGCCCAAGGCTCGCTGGACCGCTTCAGTCATCAGATCGAACACGATACCCAGATGGAAAGTGATACTCGGGTGCCATCGGTGGATAGCTTGGTGGGGCAGCGCTCCGATAACTGATCCAGCTCGCGATACCGGCTGACAGCATGACTCCCTCGGAACACACACAATCCAATTGTGGGAGCGGGCTTGCTCGCGAAAGCGTTGGGTCAGTCAGCATAAGTGCTGAATGTACCGCCGCTTTCGCGAGCAAGCCCGCTCCCACAAGGATTTGCAATGGCCATAAAACCAGGCTAGCCGCAAAAGCCCATTGGCCGTAGCATCGCCCCATTGTCTAGCCGAGGTACTCCATGCTCATCCCCCACGACCAACTCGAAGTCGACACGCTCACCCGCCTGATCGAGGACTTCGTGACCCGCGACGGCACCGACAATGGTGACGACACGCCCCTGGAAACCCGGGTTCTACGGGTCAGGCAAGCCCTGACCAAAGGCCAGGCGTTGATCGTCTTCGACCCCGAAAGCGAACAGTGCCAACTGATGCTCAAGCACGACGTGCCCAAGCACCTATTCGACTGAACAGGCCTTGCGAGTGGCCTGGGCCTTTTTCCTCTGGATCTTGTCGTAGATTTCGGAGCGATGGACATCGACGTGCCGTGGCGCTTCCACGCCAAAACGCACGGTACCGCCGCTGACCGACAGCACACGGACGGAAATATCGTCACCGATGGAAATCAACTCACCTACAGCGCGGCTTAATACAAGCATGGTTCTTGTCCTTAAGAATGTCTGGACCCTGACCATGCCCGGCCTGTTTCCCGTTCTCAAGACACCCAAGAGAATTCAGTAAGGCCCTACAAGCAAAGTTCTCGTGACTGACGGAAATTTCCTGCAAAACCCTGTCGGATCGCCGGTTATTTCAGGGTGCCGAGAACCGCGGACCGAATAGAATCACACTCGCCCCCAACACGCAGAGCGCCACGCCAATCCAGTCGGACCCCAGTGGTCGCACTCGCTCGACCATCGCCAGCCAGCCGATCGAGGCAACGATATAGATGCCGCCATAGGCGGCGTAGGCGCGCCCGGCATACGTCGCTTCGATGCGGGTCAGCAACAGGGCGAACAACGTGAGGCTGAGCAACGCCGGAACGATCCACCAGGCGCTCTTGCCCTGGCGCAACCACATCCAGAAGGCGTAGCAGCCCGCGATCTCAAACAGCGCGGCGAGAAAAAACCACAGGTAATTGAGCATGCAAATGTCCATCAGGAAGGCCGAATGGCGCCATCCTGAGGACATCGGGCACCCAGGTCAATTGAGGTTTTGCCGGGCCTTGGCGCGCATCTTGTCGGCCATGACGGTCATTTCGTCGTACAGCAACTGCGGATTCTTCTGCTTGAGCGCCCAAGCCATGCGTCCCTGTTCGTGGGGCAGGATCATGAACTGGCCCTGGGCGACCTGCTGGTAGATGTAGTCGGCAATATCCGTGGCGCTGATCGGTGAGCTTTCCAGCAACTTGCCAACCTGGGCCTTCATGGCCGGGGTCGGGCCGCGGAAGGAGTCCAGCAGATTGGTCTGGAAGAACGACGGACACACCACGTGTACACCGATCTCCTGCTGCGCCAGTTCCACCAGCAGGCTTTCCGACAACGCCACGACGCCAGCCTTGGCTACGTTGTAGTTGCTCATGGCCGGCCCCTGCATCAGGGCTGCCATGGAGGCGATGTTGATGATCTTGCCGCGGCTTTTTTCCAATAGCGGCAGGAACGCCTTGCAGCCCTTGACCACCCCCATGAGGTTGATCGCGATCTGCCAGTCCCAATCCTCCAGCGAGAGTTCACTGAAGAAGCCGCCCGAGGCCACGCCGGCATTGTTGACGATGATATCGATGCCCCCGAGCTTCTCTTCGCAGGCCTGGGCGAACGCAGTCAATTGACTGTAGTCGCGCACATCGCAGCGCTGGATGAAGCCGTCGCCACCGGCGGCGCGCACGAGTTTGAGGGTTTCCACAAGGCCTGGCTCGCTGACATCCGACAAGGCCAGGCGCCAGCCTTCGCGAGCCCAGCGCAGCGCGATTTCGCGACCCAGGCCAGAGCCGGCACCAGTGATCATCATGCGATTTTGCATAGCAAACAGCCTTGTTGTTCCGGGAGAGATAGGCCGAGTGTAGCGAAGGCGTTCGACGGACCAAGCTCCATCAGATTGCTGAATGGCAAGGGCAAACCGTAGACGTATAAAAACTTTGAATTTTCTACAAAGCGCTACGGTCAGATTTATTAAGCCGCCCGGATTTAACGCATGCGCGCTGGCAGTTGAAAGTTGTATCACTCCAGAACTGACCAATAAGGAAATCTACAATGGGCACAATTCTCATCATTATCCTGATTCTCCTGCTGATCGGTGGTCTTCCGGTCTTCCCGCACTCCAGAAGTTGGGGTTACGGCCCGTCCGGTATCATCGGTGTCGTGTTGGTGGTGCTGTTGATCCTGCTATTACTGGGCAAAATATAAACCACTAAGTAAGTGCCAAAAAAAAGAGGCCTTTTCAGGCCTCTTTTTTATGCTCGCCGTTTTATCAGTCCGGTTTGCCGTCAACGACGCCAGCGGTGTTATCCAGCAGGCTCTTGGTCGCGGTTTGCAGGAAAGCTTCGAGCTTGAGTTTCATCTCGGCAGCGTCAGATGCATTCTGGATAATTTGCTCATGCGGTTTGGCGCCCAGCTCATAGCGATACATCTTCGGCGCCATTTCCTTTTCCTTCGGAAGCATCAGGACGGTGTCACCATGGATAATCGCGGTGGTCTGATCACTGCCTGACGGCTTGATCACACCAAAACCGGGATCGCCTTGCGGCAGGTTCAGAAGATCACGGCCCCAGCACTGGTTACGCACCTGCCCACCGATACGGCCCATGATGGTCGGCACGATGTCGACTTGAGTGCCCACGGTGTGGCTAAGCTGGCCGAATTTTTCCTGGACGCCCGGGCCGATCAAGAGCATCGGCACGTGGAAACGGCCCAGGTCCATCTCGGTGATCTGGCGTTCGTTGCCAAAGCCATGGTCGCCGACCACCACGAACAGCGTTTCCTTGAAGTAAGGCTCTTTACGCGCCTTCTCGAAGAACTGGCCCAGCGCCCAGTCGGAATAGCGCATGGCGGTCAGGTGTTCGTTCAGGCTGCCACGGTCGGTGACCCGCTCGACCGGCAACGGCGTCGGCAACGCATAAGGGGTGTGGTTGGACAGGGTTTGCAGCAAGGCATAGAACGGCTTGCCGTTTTCCCGCGCCTTGAGCTCGATCAGGCCTCGGTCGAACATGTCCTGGTCGGACACGCCCCAGGTCGGATCGGAGAACACCGGGTTCACGAAGTCGTTACGCCCGATGAACGTGGTCATGCCCTGGCTGCCGAAGAAACCCGACTGGTTGTCCCAGGCGAAATCGCCGTTGTAGACGTACACATCGTCGTAGTTACGAGCGCTGAGCAGTTGCGGCAGCCCCGACAGCTTGTGGCTGCCTTCCGGCGTCTGCATCAGGTATTCGAAACCCGGCAGGTTCGGGAAGCACGCCATGGTGGCGAACATGCCTTGGTGGGTGTGGGTACCGTTGGAGAAGAAACGGTCGAACAACAGGCCTTCCTTGGACAGTTTGTCCAGGTAAGGCGTGATGTTGCCCGGCGCGCCCAGGGCTCCCACCGAGTGACCGGCCATGCTTTCCATGAGGATCACGACCACGTTCTTGATCGGCAGGGTTTTGTCCGCCGGCGGCGTGTAGTCGCGGCGCACGGCGGCTGTCGCGGTGTCCACCAGTTTATCGTCAGGCATCACCAGCATGTCGCGCACGGTCTGCTGTGCCAGCGGTTGCTCAAGGGTGGCTTTCCAGATGTTGTCACGGTCTTCGGACATCCGGCTCTTGGCCGCGGCCACCAGCGACAAGGTGCCGTTGAGGCCCAACTGGTTGGCGAAGTTCGAATCGGTGGTGTAGACGTCGCCCCAGCGCAGGGGCGGCCCTTGGCGCAAGGTGCCACGCGCAGCGGCCACGGCCACCAGCAGGCAAACCATGAACACCGCGACCCGCCCATACCACGGGGCGATCTGGCGGGTGCCGATGGTGCCGCCACTGAACGGCCCACGGGGACGCGTGGCGCGGTCGGCGCCCTTGAACGCCAGGCTGAGGACGATGGTGCCGCCGACCCAGGCCAGCAAGTAGCGCACCACCGGGAAACCGTACCAGAGCATGCTCATCACGGTTTTCGGGTCTTCCTTCACATACTGGAAGACCAGGCCGTTGAGGCGCTGGTGGAATTCACGGTAGAAATCCATCTCCATCAAGCCCAGGAACAGCGCGATGCTGGAAGTGACAGTCAGCCAGAAACGAAAGAACCCACGGGCCGCCATGGCCCTTGCGCTGAACAACGCCAGCAGCAACGGGATGCAGAGGTAGACCACCAGGCGCAAGTCCAAACGCAGGCCGTTGACGAAGGCTTCAACGAAGGTCGAAGCCGGCGTGTCGAGGATCATCTCGCGGTTATAGACCAGCAGCGCCAAGCGCAGCAGGCTGAACATGACCATCATCACCAAGGCACAAAGCAACGTGTAGGCCAGGTGCGATTTGACGGTCGGTTGCAGCAGGCGATGCGTAGTACGCTGCTGACTAAGGGCGTCCGGGATTGCCATGTCGTTTAAGGACCCTATCGGAATTGGAGTGACAAGAAGAAACAACGGCGCGCCCTCTGTTGACCAAAGCCAGGCCTCGGGGCGTGTGCAAATGTGCACAAACGGCTATCGCATTGCCATTAAATAACCGGTGGCGATATGAGCGCAGGGGATTGTCCGCAAGACGTGGTGAAAATTTCGTTCAAAGAATATTCAGAAACACAAAAAGCCCAGCCTGCTGATGCGGATGAGCCGAACACTATTGTGACAAGGGGATTGATTTATCTGTGGGAGCAAAGCTTGCTCGCGATAAAGGCGATGCGGTCTTTCAGAAATCGAGGCGCCTGTTTCGCGAGCAAGCTGTGCTCCCACAGATGCCCCCCTTTGGCTCCAGGGTTCCCGGCGCTTAGTGGAATTGGCGCCCCAAGCCCGCCGGCACGCCTTCGATGGTGGTGTCTTCCCATGGGCCATTCGGGCTGACGGAACGGCTCCAACCGTTGTTCCAGCGATAATAGGTACGCTGGCGATAGAACGTGTTCGTCTGGTTGTCCAGCACATAGACCCCAAGCTTGGCGTCCCAGTGGCTATTGCCACCTGGCGGCGGAGCGAAGCTGGCAGAGGTGCGCGGCAGTGGTTTGGCCGGTTTGTTCGGGATGGCAGGCTTGAGCGGCGGTTTGGACGGGGCCGGTTTGGTGGTCGGGGTCGACGGTGGGATCGGTGGCAGCGGCGCCGAGGGCTCCGACGGACGCTGGACCGCACAAGCGCTCAGGCCCATGACGAGCGTGAGCAGGGTGATACGAGCGATGGCGGTCATGGTGCGAATTCCTGTTATTTGTCCGGGCTGTCGATGGTCAGTTGTTGCGGCGCCGTGGTGCTGCTCGCCAGGGGCTGGCTGCGGCCGATCCACTCACCGGCGGTCGGCTGACCGGCCCGGGAGATGCGCGCCACCAGTTGGACTTCGGGGAAGTTCGACAGTTTCAACTGCGGCATCATTGCGTCCGCGTCACCCAGTTCTACCGTGACCGGCAGATCGGCGACCGTCAGGCGCTTGGCGGCCAGCGGCGCCGGCGGGCCGGAAACGGCGCGAGCGAAGATGAACACGCTGTCGCCCGGTTGCACCTTGGCCTTGAGTGCCGGCGCCAGGTCGACGCGCACCTTGAGCAATGCCGCAGCCTTGGTCACCGGCGCCTGGGCGACCTTGCCGCCGCTGGCTTGCAGCTTCTCGGTGGCGCGGGTGATGCCGCCCTGCAGCGCTTCACGGGACTTGTCACCCTCCGGCAGTTCCACCAGCAGACGCCCCCAGTAATTGATCGCGTCCTGATAGCGTTCACCTTCAAAGGCAGCAATGCCCAACAGGCCGAGGCTGGTGACTTCCTTCGGATCGAGCTTCAACGCTTCGTCGGTCAGGGCCTGGAGTTTGTCCGACCATTTCTTGCCATCGGCAAAATATTGCGCCTGGGCCCATTGGCCCAGCAGTTCGGGTTGACGACCGGCCACCGCCACGGTGCGCTCGAAGAGCTTCGCCGCGTCGGCGGGTCGATCCTGGGCCATGTAGGTACGGCCGAGAAAATACAGGCCCTCGGCGTTATCCGGCTGCGCCGCCACCGCACGCTCCAGGCGCTGGGTCATCTCTTCCATCGACTGCGGCGCCTGGGCGAACTCACGGGTCAACTCGACCTTGTCGCTGGCGCCGAAATGCAGGTACAGCGCCAGGCCCAGCACCGGCACCAGCACGGCGGCGAGCAACGGCAACGGCTTGCCCAACCGGGATTCGCGCGGCGCATCGGCACCCTCGGTGTCGGCGAGCAGTTCACGGGCGGCTTCGGCGCGACCGGTGTCCAGTTGCGCGGCGTTGAGCACGCCCTCCTCCCGCTCGGTCTGCAATTCGGCGACGCGTTCCTGATACAACGCCACGTTGAGCGCGGTACGGTCCTCCTCCAACTGGGCGCGGCGACCACGCAGTACAGGGATCAACAGAAAACTCAGGGCAACCAGAAGAAGCAGACCTGCGGCGAGCCAGAAATCAATCATGCTTGGTTTTATCCAACAGTTGGTCGAGGCGCTGGCGCTCTTCGACAGAAAGCGTGTCCGGGGCGGCCGTGCGCTGGACCCGGCGCCGACGGACGATCACTGCAATGACCACGAAACCGCCAAGCAACAGCCCGGCAGGGCCGAACCAGAGCAGCGCGGTCTTGGAGGACAGGGCGGGGTTGTAACGCACGAACTCACCGTAGCGATCGACCATGAAATCGATGATCTGCTGGTTGTCCTTGCCCTCGCCGAGCATGCGGAAGATTTCCTTGCGCAAGTCGGCGGCAATCGGCGCGTTGGAGTCGGCGATGTCCTGGTTCTGGCACTTGGGGCAGCGCAGTTCCTTGGTCAGTTCGCGAAACCGCTCGCGCTCGCCGTCGTTGGCGAATTCGTAGGTGTCGATGGCGGCATGGGCCACACCGGCCAGGCTCAAACCGAGGATGGCAGCGGCTAACCAGCGCTTCATGGCTTGGCCTCGTCCACCAGTGCCTGATATTTGGCAGCCAGTTTCTCGCGCCAGACCTGTTCGTCGATCACGCCGACGAACTTGTCGCGGATGATGCCCTTGGCATCGATGAAGAAGGTTTCCGGCGCCCCGTAGACACCCAGGTTCAGGCCCAGGGAGCCGTCTTCGTCGCGGATGTCCAGCTGATACGGGTTATGGAACTCGGCCAGCCACTTCAAGGCGTCGGCGTTGACGTCCTTGTAGTTGACGCCGTAGATCACCACGCCGTTCTGGGCCAGCTTGTTCAGCACCGGGTGTTCAACCCGGCAGGAAATGCACCAGGTGCCCCATACGTTGACCAGGGCCGGCTTGCCCAGCAGGTCGGCGCGGGTCAGGGTCCTGTCACCTTGCACCGAAGGCAGGGAAAACTCCGGGAACGGCTTACCGATCATCGCCGAGGGCAACGCGGTCGGATTCAGGTACAGCCCACGATACAAAAACACCGCCATCAACAGGAACAATGCCAGCGGCACCAACATCAACCAACGTTTCATGCAGTGGCTCCCGTCACGCCCAAGGCTTCACGCACCCGGGTTTTCACTTTGACTCGATAACGACGATCCAGCGCCGCCAGCACCCCACCCAGGCCGGTGAGCAAGCCACCGAACCAGATCCAGCGTACGAACGGCTTGACGTGGACCCGCACCGCCCACGCGCCGTCGCCCAGGGACTCACCCAGCGCCACGTAGAGATCGCGGGTGAAACCGGCATCGATCCCGGCTTCGGTCATGACCGAGTTCTGCACGGTGTAGAGACGTTTTTCCGGGTGCAGCACAGTGATTTCCTGGCCGTTGCGGATGACCCGCACGGTGCCTTTGTCGGACGTGAAGTTCGGGCCCTCGAAATGTTTGGCACCCTCGAAAACGAACTGATAACCGGCCAGATCCATGGACTCTCCCGGCGCCAGGCGCAGGTCGCGCTCGGCGCTGTTCTGGCTGGACAGCACCACACCCAGGGCGCAGACGGCGATGCCCAGGTGGGCGATCTGCATGCCCCAGTAACTGCGGGTCAGGGTCGGCAGGCCCTTGATCAGGCCTTTGTGCCGGGTCTTGTCGAAGATGTCCCGCACACCCGCCAGCAACACCCAGGCCGCCAGCACAAACGTCGCCAGCACCGCCCAGTTGAAGTCGCCATACGCCACGCCGGCCACCACGGCCAGAGCGGCCGTGCCCAGCAGCACCGGGGTCAACATGCCCAGCAGCCACTTGACCGGAGTGTCTTTCCAGCGCACCAGCATGCCGATGGCCATCACCACCATCAGGATCGCCATCAGCGGGATGAACAGCGCATTGAAGTACGGCGGCCCGACCGACAGCTTGGCGCCGGACAGCGCGTCGAGCACCAGCGGGTACAACGTTCCCAGCAGGATCATCGACGCGGCCACCACCAACACCAGGTTGTTGCCCAGCAGCAGGGTTTCCCGCGACCAGAGGTTGAAGCCGACCTGGCTCTTGACCACTGGCGCACGCAGGGCGAACAACGTCAGCGAGCCGCCGACCACGAACATCAGGAACATCAGGATGAACACGCCACGTTCAGGGTCCGAGGCGAAGGCGTGCACCGACGTCAGCACGCCGGAACGCACCAGGAACGTCCCCAGCAGGCTCAGCGAGAACGCCGCGATGGCCAGCAGCACCGTCCAGCTCTTGAACACACCGCGTTTTTCCGTGACGGCCAGGGAGTGGATCAGCGCCGTGCCCACCAACCAGGGCATGAACGAGGCGTTTTCCACCGGGTCCCAGAACCACCAGCCGCCCCAGCCGAGTTCGTAGTAGGCCCACCACGAACCGAGGGTGATGCCGATGCCGAGGAAGGCCCAGGCGACGATGGTCCATGGACGCGACCAGCGCGCCCATGCGGCATCGAGACGACCACCGAGCAACGCGGCGATGGCGAAAGCGAAGGCCACGGAGAAGCCGACGTAGCCCATGTAGAGCATCGGCGGGTGAACGATCAGGCCGATGTCTTGCAGCAATGGGTTGAGGTCGCGGCCATCCGTCGGCATCTGCGGCAGGATGCGCTCGAACGGGTTGGAGGTGACGATCAAAAACAGCAGGAAACCGGTGCTGATCATGCCCATCACCGCCAGGACCCGCGCCAGCATCACTTGCGGCAACTGTCGGGAGAACACCGAGACGGCGAAGGTCCAGCCGGCGAGGATCAACGCCCAAAGCAACAGCGAGCCTTCGTGGGCGCCCCACACGGCGCTGAACTTGTAGTACCAGGGCAAGGCGCTGTTGGAGTTGCTGGCGACGTACTCCACGGAAAAGTCATCGGCCATGAACGCATAGGTCAGGCAACCGAAGGCAAACAACATGAAGGCGAACTGCCCCCACGCCGCCGGCTGGGCCAGGCTCATCCACAAGCGGTCGCCGCGCCAGGCTCCGAGCAAGGGCACCACGGCCTGTACCAGGGAGAAACACAGGGCCAGGATCATCGCCAGGTGGCCCAATTCGGGAATAAAGATGCCGGTCGTCATCGATCAGCCCTCCTTCACGGGAGCGGGCGCCGACTGGCCGCTGTCTTTCAGGGCCTTGGTCACTTCCGGCGGCATGTATTTTTCGTCGTGCTTGGCCAGCACTTCATCGGCCACCACCACGCCGTCGGCATTGAGCTTGCCCAGGGCGACGATGCCCTGCCCTTCGCGGAACAGGTCCGGAAGGATCCCGCGATAGGTGATGGTCACGGTCTTGCTGAAGTCGGTGACGTTGAACTTCACGTCCAGCGAATCCCCGGAACGCACCAGCGAACCTTTTTCCACCATGCCGCCGGCGCGGATACGCGTGTCTTTCGGCGCTTCGCCGTTGGCGATCTGGGTCGGGGTATAGAACAGGTTGATGTTCTGCTGCAAGGCGCTCAGGGCCAGGGCGACTGCGGCACCGACACCCACCAGGATCGCAAGAATGATGATAAGACGTTTTTTGCGCAGCGGATTCACTGACCGTTCTCCCGGCGCAGACGACGCGCCTCTTGTTGCAGATACCGCTTGCGGGCCAGGATCGGCACCGCCACGTTGAGGACTACCACTGCCAGGCAAATGCCATAGGCTGACCAGACATACAGGCCATGATGGCCCATGGCGAGGAAATCGCCGAATGAAGCGAAACTCATCGAGCGGCCTCCAGGCTGTTCTGTACTTCGGCCTTCACCCAACTGGCCCGGGACTCGCGCTTGAGCACTTCCAGGCGCATGCGCAGCAACAGCACCGCGCCGAAGAAACAGTAGAAACCCAGCACAGTCAGCAACAGCGGCAGCCACATTTCGACGGGCATCGCCGGTTTTTCGGTGAGGGTGAAGGTCGCGCCCTGGTGCAGGGTGTTCCACCACTCCACCGAGTACTTGATGATCGGGATGTTGATCACACCGACAATCGCCAGCACGGCGCAGGCCTTGGCGGCACTGTCACGATTGCTGATGGCGTTGCCCAGCGCAATAAGACCGAAGTACAGGAACAGCAGGATCAACATCGACGTCAGTCGCGCATCCCAGACCCACCACGAACCCCAGGTCGGTTTGCCCCAGATAGCCCCGGTGACCAGCGCCACGGCGGTCATCCAGGCGCCAATGGGGGCGGCGCATTGCAGGGCAACGTCGGCCAGCTTCATCTTCCACACCAGCCCGACCACACCGCACACCGCCAGCATCACGTAGACGGACTGGGCCAGCATCGCCGTGGGCACGTGGATGTAGATGATGCGGAAGCTGTTGCCTTGCTGGTAGTCCGGCGGTGCGAAGGCCAGGCCCCAGACTACGCCAAAACCAATCAGCACCAACGCAGCAATGCTCAACCATGGGAGCAGTTTGCCGCTGATGCCGTAGAACCATTTGGGTGAGCCGAGCTTGTGAAACCAGGTCCAGTTCATTGCTGTTTCCATCACGGTTGCGGCTCGCCATCGCGAACCGCCGGGTCAGCCTTTACTTCCGAAGAAGTGGTCAGTTTTTGACCTGGCCTCGTTATTATTCGCCGACGCTGATTTTCAGGCCAGCGGCTATTGCAAAGGGTGTCAGGGTTATCGCCAGGGCGGTCAGGCTCCCAAGCCACAGCAGATAACCGGTCGCGGGCATCCCTTGCAAGGCCGCTTGCAAGGCACCACTGCCCAGGATCAAGACTGGGATATACAACGGCAGGATCAGCAGCGCCAGCAACAGGCCGCCGCGCTTCAAACCCACCGTCAATGCCGCGCCCACCGCACCGAGCAGGCTCAGCACCGGCGTGCCCAGCAGCAGCGACACCAGCAGCACCGGCATGCACGCGCCGGGCAGCCCCAGCATCATCGCCAGCAACGGCGAGAGCAGCACCAGCGCCAGCCCGGAAAAAACCCAGTGTGCCAGTACCTTGGCCAAAACCAGAAGGGCCAGGGGGTGCGACGAAAGGACCCACTGCTCCAGTGAACCGTCTTCGAAATCACTGCGGAAAAGCCCGTCCAGCGAGAGCAGGACCGATAAAAGCGCGGCCACCCAGACCAGCCCCGGAGACAAGGTTTGCAACAATTGAGTCTCCGGACCGACCGCCAACGGGAACAGCGCGATGACGATCGCGAAGAACACCAGCGGATTGGCCAGTTCGGCCGGACGACGGAACAGCAGGCGCGCCTCGCGGGCAAGCAACAGGCCAAACACACTCATACGGCCCAGTTCCCCAGATCAATGTTGCGATAACCGGCCGGCATTCGCGCCAGCGTGTGGTGGGTGGTCAAGAGCACCATGCCGCCGTTTTCACAGTGCCGGGCCAGGTGTTCCTCGAGCTGCGCGACGCCCTGCTTGTCCAGGGCGGTGAATGGTTCGTCGAGAATCCACAACGGAGGGCTGTCCAAGTACAGCCGGGCCAGGGCCACGCGGCGTTGCTGGCCGGCGGACAGGGTGTGGCTCGGCACGTCTTCGAAGCCGCGCAGCCCTACCGCCGCCAACGCCTGCCAGATCGCCTCGCGGCCGGCCGGCGTATGCAATGCGCAGAGCCAACTGAGGTTTTCTTCGGGGGTCAGCAAGTCCTTGATGCCGGCGGCATGGCCGATCCAGAGCAGGTTGCGGGCCAGTTCGCTGCGCTGGCTGTGCAAAGGTTGGCCATTGAGCAACACCTGGCCTGCGGTGGGCTGCATCAATCCGGCCAACAGGCGCAGCAGGCTGGTCTTGCCGCTGCCGTTGGGGCCACTGATTTGCACCATATCGCCACGCGAGAGTCTCAATTCGAGATTTTCGAAAAGCAGTCGCAAGTCTCGCTCACAGGCGAGGCCGACGGTTTGCAGGAGAGGATTGCTCAAGGGATCGCGGGCCTTATACGGTTCAAGTCGGCGGTGCAGCGGCCGTTAAAGAGGTGCAGCATAGATGCTTTGACGACCTGTTCCACAGAGCTGCGTCAAACAATTGCAAGGTTTTCGCCACTCCCTGAAAGACGGGCGGCATTATACATGTGATGCCCTACGCTAAAGAGGGCTTATTTTCCCAAGGTAAGACCGCAGATGACAGGCGACATGAACATCCTGCCGCTGCCCCAGGCCACGGCAACGACGCGTATGCCGGCGGTCAGTGGCGAGCTGCTCAAACTGCTGGTGCCGACCGAAGGCCTGATCAGCTCGGGCCAGACTGCCCAGGCCGAAGTGCTGTCACTCAAGCAGGCCGACCAGACTTTCCAGCTGCTGCTCAAGGTCACCCTGGAGAGCGGCCGCCAGACCACCGTGCAGGCCACCAGCACCCAGCCGCTCCCCCAGGGCACCAGTCTGGCCGTGACCCAGCCGTCCGCCAGCAACCTGGCGATTGCCGTGCAACAGGCCGTCGCCTCCAGCGTCGCCACCCTCACCCGAATCGACACCGCGCAGTTGCCGGTAGGCACCCTGCTGCAAGGCAAAGTGCTGACCAGTCAGGCGTTGCCGCAGCTGCCAGGGCAACCGTCGGTGTATCGATCGTTGGTAAGCTTGCTCAACACCGCCCAGGCGGGTAGCACCCTGGACATCGACAGCCCCCAACCGCTGCGCATCGGCACGCTGTTGAGCGCCCAGGTGCAAGATGCCCAGACGCTGAAGTTCGTTCCGCTGAGCAACCGCCAAGAGCAATTGGCGGTAAGCCAGCAACTGGTCACCCAAGTGAGTCGCCAAGGCTCGCTGGACAGCCTGATCAGCGCCCTGCAAAACCTGCCGGCCACTGACGACACCGGCACCGAGCTGCGCGCCGCGGTGACTCGTTTGCTGGCTGGCCTGCCGGATGTCCAGCAACTGAGCACACCCAAGGGTTTGGCCCAAGCCATGGTCGCCAGCGGCGTATTCCTGGAAAGCAAATTGCTCGCTGGGCAACCACCGAGCCTGGCGCCGGACATGAAAGGCGACCTGCTGAAACTGATCGCCCAACTGACACCGGCCCTGCCCGCCTCCACCAACCTCGGCGCCATCATTGCCGCCAATACGCTGGCCCAAGTCCTGCCGAGCTTCGTCCGCAGCGCCCTGGGGATGCTCGGCCAGGTCAGCGCCAAGCCGCAACCCACCAGCTTCCCCCTGCCCTCGCGCCAGATGAAAGGCCAGGACGAAGAAGGCGACCTCGAACACCTGCTGCGCCTGGCCGCTGCCGCCGTGTCACGCTTGCAAAGCCATCAATTGTCGAGCCTGGAGCAGACCGGCCTGACCGACGACGGTCGGCTGATGAGCACCTGGCAATTGGAAATCCCGATGCGCAACTTGCAGGACATCGTGCCGTTGCAGGTCAAGTTCCAGCGCGAGGAAACCCCGCCCCGGGAGCAGCCAAACGAGCGCAGGGAAGAACGCGAGCCGAAACAGCAGCTCTGGCGGGTGGAACTGGCATTCGACGTGGAACCGCTCGGCCCACTGCAGGTTCAGGCCCAGTTGCTCAGCGGCAGCCTCTCCAGCCAGTTGTGGGCCGAACGGCCGTACACCGCGAGCCTGATCGAAAGCAACCTGACAGCCTTGCGTGAGCGCCTGGTGACTTGTGGCCTGAACGTCGGCGACCTGGACTGCCACCTCGGCACCCCGCCCCAAGGCCCCAAGACTCGCCTGGAACAACGCTGGGTGGACGAAACCGCATGACAACCCACACCGAACCCCGCCAGGCCATTGCCCTCAAGTACGACGGCCACCACGCCCCGACCCTCACCGCCAAGGGCGACGAAGCCCTGGCTGAGGAAATCCTGCGCATCGCCCGGGAGAGTGAAGTACCGATCTATGAAAATGCCGAGCTGGTGAAGTTGCTGGCACGGATGGAATTGGGGGACAGCATCCCGGAGGAACTGTACCGCACGATTGCCGAGATCATTGCGTTCGCCTGGAACCTCAAGGGCAAGTTTCCCCAGGGCTACGACCCGAATGCGCCGAGTGTCGAAAAGGATGTGACCGACCGCGGCGACGATTATTAATCACAGCCACCTGGACTAATGCCTGTCAGTTAGGAGCAAACGGCATAATCCTGTGGGAGCAAAGCTTGCTCGCGATAGCGGCAGAGTCGCCAATATTGTTGTCGGCTGGCTTACCGCAATCGCGAGCAAGCTTTGCTCCCACAGGTTTGCTGTTTAACTGACAGGTATTAGCCACCTGGGCTGCGTTTTGGGTTGAAAATGATCAATCTGCAAGCCCCAGAAAAACCTGTGGGAGCGAGCCTGCTCGCGATGGGGCCCTGTCAGTCAATATTGAGAGACTGACACACCGCTATCGCGAGCAGGCTCCCACATTGGATTGGGGAGAATGCGTTCAGCCGCCCTTGTGCAGCTTGCTCATCAACTCCGCCTCGGCCTGGGTCAGGCCGCAGGCTTGGGTCAGTTCGTCGACGCTGGCGCCCATGCCCACCAGGCGGGCGGCCTGGGCGAAGGACAGGCTGGAGGGGTCGCGCTGTTCCAACTGGGCGAGTTTATCCGGCAACGGCGCGACCACGGCACGCAGCTCATGGAGCGCTTCGCCCATGCGCACGGTGCCGTTCTGGTAATCGTCGACGCGCTTGGCCAGGTCCTTGATGCGCTGGTCGCGCAACGCATCGCCCTGGGCCTGCTGAGCGGCGATCTGCCGCTGGCCACGTATGTACGCCAAGAACATCGCCAGCGTGCCTGCCCAGAAAAGGAACAGGACAATGACTGCTACCTCAAGAATCAAATCAGATACTCTCCAGTTCCGACCACTCTTCTTCGCTCATCATCTTGTCCAGTTCAACCAGAATCAACAACTCGTTGTTCTTGTTGCACACGCCCTGAATGAACTTGGCGGATTCTTCGTTACCCACGTTCGGCGCAGTCTCGATTTCCGACTGACGCAGGTAAACCACTTCGGCGACGCTGTCGACCATGATGCCAACCACTTGCTTGTCGGCTTCGATGATGACGATCCGGGTGTTGTCGCTGATCTCGGCATTCATCAGGCCGAAGCGCTGGCGGGTATCGATCACCGTGACCACGTTGCCACGCAGGTTGATGATGCCCAGCACGTAGCTCGGCGCACCCGGAACCGGGGCGATCTCGGTATAGCGCAGCACTTCCTGAACGCGCATCACGTTGATGCCGTAGGTTTCGTTATCGAGCTTGAAGGTCACCCATTGCAGAATCGGATCTTCAGAACCCTTTTGAGACGACGCCTTATCATTCATACCCTGACCCCTCGAAAAACCGCCTGTGGCGGCGTGTATTCTGTCCGGCGACGCTGTGCGCCACCGGTTGTCTTATTTCGGTTTCTGGACCGGCTTGCTGCCGCCCAGGTGTTTTGCCCCGCCGCTGGCGATCAGCTCCGCCAGCTCGGAAACGTCCAGCAAGGCGCACATGTGCTCGATCACCGTACCGGCCAGCCATGGCCGTTGCCCTCGATGGCTGCGCCACTTGATCTCGTTCGGGTCCAGGCGCAGCGAACGGCTGACCTGATGCACCGCCAAACCCCACTCGTAACCCTGCACCGAAATCACGTATTGCAAGCCTTGGCGAAAGTCATCGCGATAACGGTCCGGCATGACCCAGCGCGCCGTATCCAATACCTTCAGGTTGCCGGCCTGGCTCGGCAGGATCCCGAGGAACCATTCCGGCTGGCCAAACAACGGCGTCAATTCCTGCCCGGCCAGGGAATAAATCGATCCCAGGCATACCAGCGGCACCGCCAGGGTCAACCCGGCCACATCGAACAACAAACACTCGAACGGCTCGGCAGCCCAGGCCGGACGGTCGTCGCCCGGCACCGGTGGCGGCGGATTGCTCGGCGGCAGGTGGATTTCCACCACCGGCGTCACCAGGCCTTGTAGCAGCGGGGCAACGGTCGAGACCGACGCCAGGATCGGCGCAGGCGCGTCCATGACCGCCACCTGAGGCTTGATAAACGGCGCCTCGACCGCTGCAGCCACTACTGCTTTCTGTGCGTCACGGGCCTGCTCTTCGAGCACGGCCGCTTGAAATTCATCCAGCACACCCTTGGCTTCGACGTGCTCGGGCAACGCCTCGATCACGCTTGGCGGCGGTGGCAATTCTTCGGTCGCTTCCTGCAACAGCCCGTCCAGATAGGACTGCAGGGCCATTTGCGGACGCGAGGTTGTCTTTATCGGGCGGCTCATAGGAACAGTGCGCCACTTGAAGAGGTTATCGGCATGAATGCGGTAGGACTTGAGCGCTCGCAAGCGAACACGATGCCAGTGGAAAACCTCGTCACTTAAGCCACCTGCTGCGGAACAAGCTGCTGGGCCAGCAGGTGCTTGAGCAGCGCCCGGTAAGCCAGCACGCCACGGCTCTTGCCATCGAATTGCGATGGGGTCACACCGGCGCGGCTGGCGTCCCGCAGGCGGGTATCAACGGGGATATAGCCTTGCCAAATGTCCTCCGGGTACTTGTCCCGCAACACCCGCAGAGTGCCCAGGGACGCCTGGGTGCGACGATCGAACAAGGTCGGCACGATGTTGAAGGCCAGCGTCTGCTTGCGCGAGCGGTTGACCATCGCCAGCGTATTGACCATGCGTTCCAGGCCTTTGACCGCCAGGTGCTCGGTCTGTACCGGGATCACCAACTGCTGGCTGGCCGCCAAGGCATTGACCATCAGCAGGCCCAGCAACGGCGGGCTGTCGATGATTGCGTAATCGAAATCCTGCCACAGCTGCGCCAGACTCTTGGCGATCACCAGACCCAGGCCGCTCTGCCCGGGCGACTGTCGCTCCAGGGTGGCGAGGGCGGTGCTCGACGGCAACAGGGAAATCCGCTCGTCGCTGGTGGATAACAGCAACTGCCCCGGCAGGCCCTCGGGCACTACGCCCTTGTGCAGGAACAGGTCGTAGTTGCTGTGCTCCAGGCTGTCAGGATCGTAGCCGAAATAGCTGGTCATCGAGCCGTGGGGGTCCAGATCGACGATGACCACGCGCTTGCCCGCCTCGGCCAGCAACCCGGCTAAAGCGATGGAAGATGTGGTCTTGCCCACACCACCTTTTTGATTGGCGACTGCCCAGACTCTCATTCGGATCGTTCCTCCCGGCCGAAACAGGCTCGACCGAGAAATAGCTCGGTTATAAAGCGGGTGACGGAGAATTGACGGCACTCTGTCTTCCCGGCGACTTGACCGGAGCCGGTGCAGTTTGTGTGCCAGCCCGCTTCAATGCCGCATCCGGAGTTGCATTGGTCGTACCGGTACCGGTCAGGCTGCGACGCACATCCAGGTTACGCGACACCACCAGCACCACCCGCCGGTTGCGCGCGCGCCCCTCGGCAGTGGCGTTATTGGCGACCGGCTGGAACTCGCCGTAGCCCACCGAGGCCAGGCGACCAGGCTTCACGCCCTGCATCGCCAGCATGCGCACGATGCTCGCCGAACGGGCCGAGGACAGTTCCCAGTTGGTCGGGTACTGCGCGGTACGGATCGGCTGGTCGTCCGTGAAGCCTTCGACATGGATCGGGTTGTCGAAGGGCTTGAGGATCGCCGCGACCTTATCGATGATGTTGAACGCCATGTCGCTGGGCATGGCGTCGCCGCTGCCGAACAACAGACTGGAATTGAGTTCGATCTCGACCCACAACTCGTTGCCGCGCACGGTCATCTGGTTGGAGCTGATCAGGTCACCGAACGCCGCGCTGATATCGTCGGCGATGCTTTTCAACGGATCGCTACTGCCGGCGATACCGGCCTCGACCTGCTCGCTGTCCTTGACCAAGGGCTTGGCCGGGGTCGTGGTCTTCGGCCGCTCCTCACCGATGGGGATAGGCTTGAGGGCGCGGTCGGAGTCGGTAAAGACACCGATCAATGCCTCGGAAATGACTTTGTACTTACCTTCGTTGACCGACGAAATCGAATACATGACCACGAAAAAAGCGAACAACAGCGTGATGAAGTCGGCGTAGGAAACCAGCCAGCGTTCATGGTTGACGTGTTCTTCACGATGCCTGCGACGTGCCATGCTCCATATCCCCCATTAGTCCATGAAGCCTTGCAGCTTCAACTCAATGGAGCGTGGGTTTTCACCTTCGGCGATCGACAGGATCCCTTCCAGCAGCATTTCGCGATAGCGCGACTGGCGCAACGCGATGGACTTGAGTTTGGCCGCGATGGGCAGCAGCACCAGGTTGGCACTCGCCACGCCGTAGATCGTGGCGACAAACGCCACGGCGATGCCACTGCCCAGTTGCGACGGATCGGCCAGGTTGCCCATCACATGGATCAGGCCCATCACCGCACCGATGATGCCGATGGTCGGCGCGTAGCCGCCCATGCTTTCGAATACCTTGGCCGCCTCGATGTCGCGACTTTCCTGGGTGTAGAAATCCACCTCCAGGATGCTGCGGATGGCTTCCGGCTCGGCGCCGTCCACCAGCAATTGCAGGCCTTTGCGTGAGTAGTTGTCCGGTTCGGCATCGGCCACCCCTTCCAGACCCAGCAGGCCTTCCTTGCGCGCGGTCAGGCTCCAATTCACGACACGATCGATACCACCAGCCAGGTCGACACGGGGCGGGAACAGAATCCAGATCAGCACCTGCATGGCGCGCTTGAAAGCGCTCATGGGCGACTGCAACAGCGCTGCGCCAACGGTGCCACCGATCACGATCAACGCCGCCGGGCCGTTGGCCAGGGCGCCCAGATGACCGCCTTCCAGATAATTGCCGCCAATGATGGCGACGAACGCCATAATGATGCCAATCAGGCTGAGCACATCCATTAAATGCAGGCCTCGACCAGGTGTCTACCGATGTCGTCCAATCCGTACACCGCATCGGCAAGATCGGCTTTTACGATGGCCATTGGCATGCCGTAGATCACACAACTGGCTTCGTCCTGGGCCCAGATTGCACTGCCGCCCTGCTTGAGCAGGCGCGCGCCTTCGCGACCGTCGGCGCCCATGCCGGTGAGCACCACCGCCAGAACTTTGTCACCGTAGGACTTGGCCGCAGAACCGAAGGTAATGTCCACGCAAGGCTTGTAGTTCAGACGCTCGTCGCCCGGCAGGATTTTCACCGCGCCCCGGCCATCGATCATCATCTGCTTGCCACCCGGGGCCAACAACGCCAGGCCTGGACGCAGGATGTCGCCATCCTCGGCTTCCTTGACGCTGATGTTGCACAGCTTGTCCAGGCGCTCGGCAAACGCCTTGGTGAACGCTGCGGGCATGTGCTGGATCAGCACGATGGGGGCCGGGAAGTTGGCCGGCAACTGGGTCAGGACCCGCTGCAGTGCCACCGGGCCACCCGTGGACGTGCCGATAGCGACCAGCTTGTAGGCTTTGCGCTTGGGTGCTGGTGACGAGGCACTGGCAGGCGCCGTCGAGCGAGCCGGCGCAGGTGCCGGGGCGCTGCGTACCGGTGCCGGATTGAAACTGCTCGATGCAGTCGGCGTCGGCGACGGTGCCGGGCTTGGCGCCGCAACAGGGGTTGGCGCCGGTGCGCTGTAGGCACCGACACGGCGGTTGCTGCGGGAAATGCTATGGACTTTTTCGCAGAGCAACTGCCGGACCTTGTCGGGGTTGCGCGAAATGTCTTCGAAGTTCTTCGGCAGGAAATCCACCGCCCCGGCGTCCAGCGCATCGAGGGTCACTCGGGCGCCTTCGTGGGTCAGGGACGAGAACATCAATACCGGCGTCGGGCAGCGCTGCATGATATGCCGCACGGCCGTGATGCCGTCCATCATCGGCATCTCGTAGTCCATGGTGATCACGTCCGGCTTGAGAGCCAGGGCCTGATCAATCGCCTCTTTGCCATTGGTCGCGGTACCGACGACCTGAATACTCGTGTCCGCCGAAAGAATTTCCGAGACGCGGCGGCGGAAAAACCCCGAATCGTCCACCACCAGGACTTTAACTACCATAAACACTCCGTTAGACGAGGCGCGGCCCTGGGCCACGCCCCTCCAGAATCAAATACGCCGGGCGGCGTAACGCTTGAGCATGCTTGGCACATCGAGAATCAATGCGATGCGGCCGTCGCCGGTGATGGTGGCGCCGGACATGCCCGGGGTGCCCTGGAGCATCTTGCCCAACGGCTTGATGACCACTTCTTCCTGGCCCACCAATTGGTCGACGACAAAGCCGATCCGCTGGGTGCCCACCGAAAGGATCACCACATGGCCCTCGCCCTGCTCTACATGAGCAGCGGAGCTGACCAACCAGCGCTTGAGGTAGAACAGTGGCAGTGCCTTGTCCCGTACGATCACCACTTCCTGGCCGTCCACCACGTTGGTGCGCGACAGGTCGAGGTGGAAGATCTCGTTGACGTTGACCAGCGGGAAGGCGAATGCCTGGTTGCCCAGCATCACCATCAGGGTCGGCATGATCGCCAGGGTCAACGGGACCTTGATGACGATCTTCGAGCCCAGGCCCTTGGTCGAGTAGATATTGATCGAACCGTTGAGCTGGGAAATCTTGGTTTTTACCACGTCCATGCCCACGCCACGGCCCGACACGTCGGAGATCTCGGTCTTGGTCGAGAAACCTGGGGCGAAGATCAGGTTGTAGCACTCGGATTCGCTCAGGCGGTCGGCGGCATCCTTGTCCATCACACCGCGTTTCACCGCGATGGCACGCAACACGTTCGGGTCCATGCCTTTGCCGTCGTCGGAGATCGACAACAGGATGTGGTCGCCCTCCTGCTCGGCGGCCAGGATCACCTTGCCGCCACGAACCTTGCCTGAAGCTTCGCGTTCCTCCGGCGACTCGATGCCGTGGTCGACTGCGTTGCGCACCAAGTGGACCAGCGGGTCGGCCAAGGCCTCGACAAGGTTCTTGTCGAGGTCGGTCTCTTCACCCACCAGTTCCAGGTTGATTTCTTTCTTGAGCTGGCGAGCCAGGTCGCGAACCAGGCGCGGGAAGCGCCCGAAGACTTTCTTGATCGGCTGCATCCGGGTCTTCATGACCGCGGTCTGCAGGTCTGCCGTGACCACGTCGAGGTTCGACACGGCCTTGGACATGGCTTCGTCCTGGCTATTGAGGCCCAGGCGCACCAGACGGTTACGCACCAGCACCAGTTCGCCGACCATGTTCATGATCTCGTCCAGGCGTGCGGTATCGACCCGAACGGTGGTCTCGGCTTCGCTGGCCGGTTTGTCCGCTGGCGCAGCCGCCGGAGCACGGGCTGGCGCCGGGGCAGCAGCAGCGGCAGCGGCAGGCTTGGCGGGCTCGGCCTTCGGTTCCGGAGCCTTGGCAGCGGGTTTTGGCGCAGCCTTGGCCGCCGGCGCAGCCGCAGTGGCGGCAGCAGGCGCAGCAGAAGCCGTACCGACTTCGCTGAACTTGCCTTTGCCATGCAGCTCATCGAGCAGGGATTCGAATTCGTGGTCGCTGATCAGGTCGCTGCCCGCGGCAGCGGCGGCGGGCTTGGCCGGCGTCGGCGCCGAAGCGATGGCCGAATCCAGTGCGTCAACGGCAAAGGTGCCCTTGCCATGCAACTGATCGAGCAACGCTTCGAATTCGTCGTCGGTGATGTCCGAGCTGTCGCCTGCGGCTTTCGGCGCGACGGGGGCCGCCGCCGGGACCACGGCATCAGGCGCGAACTGGCCCTTGCCATGGAGCTGGTCGAGCAGTGACTCGAACTCGGCATCGGTGATTTCATCGCTGCCCGCCCCATCGGCGGCCGGCGCTGCAGGTGCAGAAGGTGCAGCCGGTGCCTCGGCCTGGGCCTTGACGGCATTCAGCGAGTCCAGCAGTTGTTCGAATTCGTTATCGGTGATGTCGCCCGATTCCTCGGCGACCGGTTCTTCAACCACGGCCTCGGCAACCGGAGCGGCTTCGTCAGCCGATTGCGGCTCGGCCAGACGTGCCAGCGCGGCGAGCAACTCAGGGGTGGCAGCGGTGACCGGCGAGCGCTCACGCACTTCGCTGAACATGCTGTTGACCGCATCCAGCGCTTCGAGCACCACGTCCATCAATTCCGAATCAACGCGGCGTTCACCCTTGCGCAGGATGTCGAACACGTTCTCGGCAATGTGGCAGCACTCCACCAGCTCATTGAGCTGGAGGAAGCCGGCGCCTCCTTTTACAGTGTGGAAACCGCGAAAAATTGCATTGAGCAAGTCCGCATCATCTGGCCGGCTTTCCAGCTCGACCAGTTGCTCAGACAGTTGCTCTAGAATCTCGCCGGCCTCAACCAGGAAATCCTGAAGGATCTCTTCATCGGCGCCGAAGCTCATTAATGGCTGCTCCTAAAACAGGGCTAAAACTCAGAATCCAAGGCTGGACAGCAAATCGTCCACATCGTCCTGACCGGACATAACGTCTTCTCTTTTATCGGCATGAATCTGCGGACCTTCACCCTGAGAGAGATGTTTTTGTGGATCTTTTTCAGCAAGCATCGCTTCACGGTCGTGTTCGATGCCTGCGAAGCGGTCTACCTGGCTGGCCATCAACACCAGTTTGAGCAGGTTGCTTTCCACTTCGGTGACCAATTGGGTCACACGCTTGATCACCTGGCCGGTCAGGTCCTGATAGTCCTGAGCCAGCAGAATATCGTTGAGATTGCTTGCCACGGCGCGGTTCTCGGTGCTGCTGCGCGTCAGGAAACCGTCGACGCGACGGGCCAGCTCCCGAAACTCTTCAGCGCCGACTTCGCGACGCATGAACCGGCCCCAGTCGGTGCTCAAGGCCTGGGCTTCTTCGCTCAGGCCATTGACCAGCGGCGTTGCACTTTCCACCAGGTCCATGGTGCGGTTGGCCGCGGCCTCGGTCAGCTTGACCACATAACCCAGACGCTCGGTGGCGTCGGTGATCTGCGAGACTTCCTCGGCCTGCGGCATATTCGGGTCGATCTGGAAATTGACAATCGCGCTGTGCAATTCACGCGTGAGCTTGCCCACCTCCTGATACAGGCCGCGGTCACGGGTCTGGTTGAGCTCATGGATCATTTGAACCGCATCGCTAAAGCGACCTTTTTCAAGGCTGTCGACCAGTTCGCGGGCATGTTTTTTCAGGGTCGATTCGAAATCACCCATTGAAGATTCGTTGTCCATAGCTCCCCCGTGGCGCCGTTAACCGATGCGTTCGAAGATTTTTTCGATCTTCTCTTTCAACGCCTGGGCCGTGAAGGGTTTGACCACATAGCCGTTTACACCGGCCTGGGCCGCTTCGATAATCTGCTCGCGCTTGGCTTCGGCAGTGACCATCAGCACCGGAAGATGCTTGAGCTTTTCGTCGGCGCGCACATGGCGCAGCAAGTCGATACCGGTCATGCCGGGCATGTTCCAGTCAGTCACCAGAAAGTCGATGCTCCCGCTGTTGAGGACTGGAATGGCTGTGATGCCATCATCCGCCTCGACCGTGTTGGTGAACCCAAGGTCACGCAACAGGTTTTTTATGATCCGCCGCATCGTTGAGAAGTCATCAACGATGAGGATTTTCATGTTCTTGTCCAATTCGACCTCCAAGCAGTCTTAAACGCGCCCAGCACCTGGACGCGCCATTTCAATCAATCCGGCACAACACTCGACAACGGTCCGGAGCACAACGGATGGAGACTGGCGCAGTACCTGCCAGGCCAGCCTCGTTCGCAGCGTCCCCACACTGCCTGTCAACGCGCTCGCCACTCCCCCAAACGCCCCCGCAAACGGGCCGCGCACTGGCTGTGTAACTGGCTGACCCGCGATTCGCTGACCCCCAGGACCTCACCGATTTCCTTGAGGTTCAGCTCTTCGTCGTAGTACAGCGCCAAGACCAGCCGCTCACGCTCCGGCAAATTGGCAATCGCATCCGCCAGCGCACTCTGGAAACGTTCATCTTCCAGGTCACGCGACGGCTCCATGTGAGCACTCGCGTTATCCTCGTGCAGTCCTTCGTGCTCGCCGTCCTGCAACAGGTCGTCGAAACTGAACAGGCGGCTGCCCAAGGTATCGTTCAAAATCCCGTAATAATCGTCGAGACTCAATTGGAGTTCGGCCGCAACCTCGTGATCTTTAGCGTCACGCCCGGTTTTAGCTTCAATTGCCCGAATTGCATCGCTGACCATGCGGGTATTGCGATGCACAGAACGCGGCGCCCAATCGCCCTTGCGGACTTCATCGAGCATGGCCCCGCGAATGCGAATACCGGCATACGTCTCGAAACTGGCGCCCTTGCTCGCGTCGTATTTGTTCGACACTTCGAGCAGGCCGATCATGCCCGCCTGGATCAAGTCTTCGACCTGGACACTGGCCGGCAAACGCGCCAGCAAGTGATAGGCGATACGCTTGACCAGCGGTGCGTAACGCTCGATCAATTCGTACTGGGCGTCCCGTGCCGATTTTTTGTAGAGATGGTTGTAACCGCTGGCTGTCATAGCACGGGCCCTGCTGTTTGTTGCACAAGACGCTCGACGAAAAACTCCAGATGCCCGCGGGGGTTGGCCGGCAGTGGCCAGGTGTCGACCTTCTGGGCGATCGCCTTGAACGCCAGCGCGCATTTGGAACGTGGAAAGGCTTCATAGACGGCACGTTGCTTCTGGACGGCCTTGCGAACGCTTTCGTCGTAAGGCACTGCGCCGACGTATTGCAGGGCGACGTCCAGGAAGCGATCCGTGACCTTTGTCAACTTGGCGAACAGGTTGCGTCCTTCCTGCGGGCTCTGGGCCATGTTGGCCAGGACGCGGAAGCGGTTCATGCCATAGTCGCGGTTAAGCAGTTTGATCAGGGCGTAGGCGTCGGTGATGGACGTCGGTTCGTCGCAGACCACCAGCAGCACTTCCTGGGCGGCGCGCACGAAACTGACAACCGAGTCACCGATACCGGCCGCGGTGTCGATCACCAGCACATCGAGGTTGTCGCCGATGTCGCTGAACGCCTGGATCAGGCCCGCGTGTTGGGCCGGGGTCAGGTGAACCATGCTCTGGGTGCCGGAGGCAGCCGGCACGATGCGAATCCCGCCCGGCCCCTGCAACAACACGTCACGCAGCTCACAGCGCCCTTCAATCACGTCCGCCAGGGTGCGTTTGGGTGTAAGCCCCAACAACACGTCGACGTTCGCCAGGCCCAGGTCGGCGTCCAGCAGCATGACCCGTCGGCCAAGCTCTGCCAGAGCCAGGGACAAGTTCACTGACACGTTAGTCTTCCCGACGCCACCTTTGCCGCCGGTCACCGCGATCACCTGTACGGGATGCATGCTGCCCATGTTCGTTCTTTACCTTGTCTTACTTAGACGGAGGCCACATTACTGGCTGCGCGTTCACATACGGAACAATGCATGGCAGACCATCGATGTAGGTACAAAAAATATTCATGATAACCTCAGCCGACCTGCTTGGTCGGGCTGTGGTAGATATCAGCGAACATATCAGCCATGGCTTCTTCGCTGGGTTCTTCCTGCATTTGCACACTCACGGCACGACTGACCAGTTGATGACGGCGCGGCAGATGCAAATCATCCGGGATCCGCGGCCCGTCGGTCAGGTAGGCCACCGGTAATTCATGACCGATCGCCAGGCTCAACACCTCGCCCAGGCTTGCCGTTTCGTCCAGCTTAGTCAGGATGCAGCCGGCCAGCCCGCAGCGTTTGTAGCTGTGGTATGCGGCGGTTAGAACCTGTTTCTGGCTGGTGGTTGCCAACACGAGATAATTTTTTGACTTGATACCGCGTCCGGCCAGGCTCTCGAGCTGCATGCGCAGGGCTGGATCGCTGGCTTGCAGGCCCGCGGTATCGATCAGCACGACCCGTTTGCGCAGCAGCGGCTCCAGCGCCTGGGCCAGGGATTGGCCCGGATCCACATGGGTCACCGACACATTGAGAATCCGGCCGAGGGTCTTGAGTTGCTCCTGGGCACCGATGCGGAAACTGTCCATGCTCACCAGGGCAATGCTCTGGGCGCCGTACTTGAGTACATAACGGGCGGCGAGCTTGGCCAGGGTGGTGGTCTTGCCCATGCCGGCAGGACCGACCATGGCAATCACCCCGCCTTCTTCCAGCGGCTCGACTTCCGGCGTGGCGATCATCCGCGCCAGGTGCGCCAGCAACATGCGCCAGGCCTGACGAGGCTCTTCGATACCATTGATCAGCGCCAGCAGGTCCCGGGACAACGGGCCAGACAGGCCGATGCGTTGCAGGCGACGCCACAGGTTGGCCTGGGCTGGACGGCTGCCTTGCAGCTGGTTCCAGGCCAGGGAGCCGAGCTGGACTTCCATCAGCTCGCGCAGGCTGTTGAGTTCAAAGCGCATCGAATCCAGGGCGCGCGGGTCGACACCCCGGGCAGGTGCCGCTGGCGCCGGCTCAGGACGACGCGGTTCGGCATGGGCCTGCTCGATCAGCGGTTCGGCAGCGGTCAATGGCAGGCCGGCCGTCAGCGGCTGACCGGCGAACAATTGACGATTGGTGCCCGCCGCGCCTTCGCCTTCGCTGCTGCGCAGGCTCAGTTCGGCCTGGGCGCTGGCGATGCGCGATTGGGTCTTGCGCAGCTCGTCTTCGAGTTCCATGTTCGGAACCCGCGGGGCCAACGCAGACAGCTTGTAATCCAGGGCAGCCGTCAGCTCGACACCGCCGGCGATACGACGGTTGCCAATGATGGCTGCTTCAGCGCCCAGCTCGTCACGAACCAGTTTCATGGCCTGACGCATGTCGGCGGCGAAAAAACGCTTCACTTGCATAAACCACTACCTCAGCCGTTGGGCCCTACTGTCGCAACGATGGTCACTTGCTTGTTGTCCGGTATTTCCTGGTACGCCAGCACATGCAGCCCCGGGACCGCGAGGCGCCCGAATCGCGAGAGCATCGCGCGAATCGGACCGGCCACCAGCAGGATCACCGGCTGACCTTGCATCTCTTGCCGCTGGGCTGCTTCGATCAGCGAACGCTGCAGCTTCTCGGCCATGCTTGGCTCCAGCAGAACACCCTCTTCCGAGCCTTGTCCTGCCTTCTGCAGACTATTGAGCAATATCTGTTCCAACCTTGGCTCCAAGGTGATGACAGGCAGCTCAGACTCAGTGCCTACAATGCTTTGGACGATTGCGCGGGATACGCCGACCCGAACCGCGGCCACCAGGGCGGCGGTATCTTGACTCTTGGAAGCGTTGTTGGCGATAGCCTCGGCAATACTGCGTATGTCGCGCACAGGCACTTGCTCGGCCAACAGCGCCTGCAACACCTTGAGCAATTGCGACAACGAAACCACACCCGGCACCAGCTCTTCGGCCAGCTTGGGCGAGCCTTTGGCCAGTACTTGCAGGAGTTGCTGGACTTCTTCGTGACCGATCAGCTCGCTGGAGTGCTTGTACAGAATCTGGTTCAAGTGGGTCGCCACCACCGTACTGGCGTCCACCACGGTATAGCCGAGGGACTGGGCCTGGGCCCGCTGGCTGATTTCGATCCACACCGCTTCCAGGCCGAAAGCCGGATCCTTGGCGGTGATGCCGTTGAGGCTGCCGTAGACCTGCCCCGGGTTGATCGCCAGCTCGCGGTCGGGGTAGATCTCGGCTTCGGCCAGGATCACCCCCATCAGCGTCAGGCGGTAGGCACTCGGCGCCAGGTCGAGGTTGTCGCGGATATGCACGGTCGGCATCAGGAAGCCCAGGTCCTGGGACAGCTTCTTGCGCACCCCCTTGATCCGCGCCAGCAACTGACCACCCTGGTTGCGGTCGACCAATGGAATCAGGCGATATCCGACTTCCAGGCCGATCATGTCGATCGGCGTCACGTCATCCCACCCCAGCTCCTTGGTTTCCATGGCGCGAGCCGGCGACGGCAGCAGTTCCTGCTGACGCTTGACCTCTTGCAAGGCCTGGACTTTCTGCACGTTCTGTTTTTTCCAGAACAGGTAGGCGCCGCCGGCAGCCAGAGCAGCCATGCTCAGGAAGGAAAAGTGCGGCATTCCTGGCACCAGGCCCATTACAGCCATCAGGCCGGCAGCAACCGCCAGGGCCTTGGGCGAGGCGAACATTTGGCGGCCGATCTGCTTGCCCATGTCTTCGGAGCCCGAAGCACGGGTCACCATGATCGCAGCAGCTGTAGATAACAACAGTGATGGCAATTGCGCCACCAAACCGTCACCAATGGTCAACAAGGCGTAGACCTTGCCAGCGTCGCCGAACGTCATGTTGTGCTGGAAGATACCGACAGCCATGCCGCCGATCAGGTTGATGAACAGAATCAGCAGGCCGGCGATGGCGTCACCGCGCACGAATTTGCTGGCACCGTCCATGGAGCCGTAGAACTCGGCTTCCTGGGCGACTTCAAGGCGTCGTGCCTTGGCCTGGCCCTGGTCGATCAGGCCAGCGTTGAGGTCGGCGTCGATCGCCATCTGCTTACCGGGCATCGCATCGAGGGTGAAACGCGCGCTCACCTCGGAAATCCGCCCGGCACCTTTGGTCACCACGACGAAGTTGATGATCATCAAGATGGCGAAGACCACGATACCGACCACGTAGTTGCCGCCGATCACCACCTCACCGAAGGCTTGGATCACCTTACCGGCGGCGGCATGGCCTTCCTGGCCGTGGAGCATGACCACCCGGGTCGAGGCCACGTTCAGCGCCAGGCGCATCAACGTCGCCACCAACAGGATGGTCGGGAATACGGCGAAATCCAGCGGCCGCAGGGCGTAGACGCACACCAGCAGCACCACGATCGACAGGGCGATGTTGAACGTGAAGAACACGTCCAGCAGGAACGGCGGCACCGGCAGCATCATCATGGCGAGCATGACCAGCAGCAAGATCGGCACACCCAGATTGCCCCGGCTGAGGTCGGCTACATTGCTGCGCGCGGTGCTGAGTAACTGAGAGCGATCCACCAATATTCCCCGTGCCTGTGAAGCAAACTTTTGACGCCCGGAGGGGGCGCAGGCGGGGTATTGCAAGAAGCCTTCCAACTTTTCTCGAAGGCTGAAATAGAGGGGCTAACGCACATTTGTGGGAGCGGGCTTGCTCGCGAAAGCGGTCTTCCAGTCAACTTTGCATCGACTGACAGTACGCATTCGCGAGCAAGCCCGCTCCCACAGAAGATTGTGGTCAACTCGGCTCAGGAATCGCGACGCAGATCCGGCGGGATCGGCAGGTCTTTTAGCGGTTCAGGGCGCTTGCCCTTGCCGGCGCGGTGTTGGCGGATCTGGTAGACGTAGGCCAGCACCTGGGCCACGGCCAGGTACAGGCCGCCAGGGATTTCCTGGTCGAGTTCGGTGGAGTAGTAAATCGACCGCGCCAGCGCCGGGGACTCGAGCAGCATCACCTCATTGGCCACGGCGATCTCACGGATCTTGAGCGCCAGGAAGTCACTGCCCTTGGCTAGCAACACGGGAGCGTTGCCTTTTTCGGGGTCGTACTTGAGGGCGACGGCGTAGTGCGTCGGGTTGGTGATGACCACATCGGCGTCGGGGATCGCCGCCATCATCCGCCGCTGGGAGACCTCGCGCTGCAATTGACGGATTCGCTGCTTGACCTCCGGCTTGCCCTCCTGGTCCTTGTGCTCGTCGCGTATTTCCTGCTTGGTCATCATCAACTTCTGCTTGCTCTGATAGAGCTGGATCGGCACATCGATGGCAGCGATCAGGATCAGGCCGCAGGCCATCCACAACGTACTCCAGCCCACCAACTGCACACTATGGATGATCGCCTGTTCAAGCGGCTCGTGAGCGATGCGCAGCAGGTCGTCGATGTCGGCTTGTAAAACCGTCAACGCGACGAAAAGAATCAGGAAGAATTTTCCAAGAGCCTTGAGCAGCTCCATCAAGGCAGTCGTGGAAAACATCCGCTTGAGGCCGCTGGCCGGGTTCATCCGGCTGAATTTCGGCGCCAGGCTCTTCCCGGCGAACAACCAGCCTCCCAAAGAAATAGGACCAATGATGGCTGCCAGCAGGAGGAATATCAGCACCGGCTGTACCGCCAGAATCGCGATTTTGCCTGAGTGCAGCAAATACTGACCCATCGCGCCCGGACTGAGCAGCACCTCACGAGGCAGGGAGAAGTTCAAGCGCATGATATCCAGCAGGTCCAGGGCCAAACCGCCACCATAGATCAGCAACCCGCCCGCCCCGGCCAGCATCACCGCCAGCGTGTTGAGCTCCTTGGATCGGGCAATCTCACCCTTTTCCCGGGACTCGCGCAGGCGCTTTTCCGTGGGGTCTTCTGTCTTGTCCTGACCACTCTCGCTCTCGGCCATGGTTCAGCGTGCCTGTGCCATGTCGCGTAAAAGCTGCAAGGCCTGGGTGGCCAGCGGCTGATACTGGTTGAGGATATCCCCCAGGCTGACCCAGAAAATCACCATGCCCAGCACGAGGGTCAGCGGGAAGCCAATGGAGAAAATATTCAGTTGCGGCGCCGCGCGGGTCATCACGCCAAACGCGATGTTGACCACCAGCAACGCGGTGATCGCCGGCAATACCAACACCATCGCCGCGCCCAGGACCCAGCCGAGCTTGCCGGCGATGTCCCAGAAATGATTGACCAGCAACGCACTGCCCACCGGCATGGTGGTAAAGCTCTCGGTCAAGACCTCGAACACCACCAGATGCCCGTTCATGGCGAGAAACAACAGAGTCACCAGCATCGTCAGGAACTGACCGATCACTGCTGTGTTGACGCCGTTGGTAGGGTCGATCATGGACGCGAAGGCCATACCCATCTGGATCGAGATGATTTGCCCGGCCACCACGAAAGCCTGGAAGAACAGCTGCAGCGAAAACCCCATCAAGGCACCAATGAGGATCTGCTCGGCAATCAACATCAGGCCGCTGAGATCCAAGGCATTGACCGGCGGCATCGGTGGCAACCCAGGCGCAATGACCACCGTGATGGCCAAGGCGAAATACAGCCGCACGCGGGTCGGCACCAGGCTCGTACCGAACACTGGCATGCTCATGAGCACCGCGGCGACGCGAAACAGCGGCAGGATGAACGATGCCACCCAGGTACTGATCTGGGTGTCCGTCAGCTCGAGCATCGACATGGGCTCAGCCGATCAACTGCGGAATACTGCCATACAGCTGCAGGATGTATTCCATGAAGGTTTGTACCAGCCAGGGACCCGCGACGATCAGCGTCACCAGCATCACCAGCAGGCGCGGCAGGAAGCTCAAGGTCTGTTCGTTGATCTGGGTCGCGGCCTGGAACATTGCCACCAGCAACCCCACCAGCAGGCTGGGGATCACCAGGATGGCAACCATTACGGTCGTCAGCCAGAGTGCTTCACGGAACAGGTCTACCGCTACTTCAGGCGTCATATCGTCCTACCCGTACAAAAGGCCTAAACACCGCCGAAACTGCCCGCCAGGGTACCGATGATCAACGCCCAGCCGTCCACCAGCACAAACAGCATGATCTTGAACGGCAGGGAAATGATCAGCGGCGAGAGCATCATCATGCCCATGGCCATCAGGATACTGGCGACCACCAGGTCAATGATCAGGAACGGGATGAAAATCATGAAACCGATCTGGAAAGCGGTCTTGAGCTCGGACGTCACGAACGCCGGCACCAGGATGGTCAGCGGTGCCTGATCGGCACTGGGGATATCGGTGCGCTTGGACAGGCGCATGAACAGCTCCAGGTCGCTGCTGCGAGTCTGCGCCAGCATGAAATCCTTGATCGGCACTTCAGCTTTGGCCACGGCATCCTGGGCGGTGATTTTTTCTGCCAGGTAGGGTTGCAGCGCGTCCTGGTTCACCCGGTCGAACACCGGCGCCATGATGAACATGGTCAAGAACAGCGCCATGCCGGTGAGGATCTGGTTCGAGGGGGTCTGTTGCAGGCCCAGGGCCTGGCGCAGAATCGAAAAGACGATGATGATCCGGGTAAAGCTGGTCATCAGCATGACGAACGCCGGGATAAAACTCAGCGCAGTCATGATCAGCAGGATCTGCAGGCTGACCGAGTACTCCTGGGCCCCTTCGGCATTAGTCCCCAAGGTGATCGCCGAGATCGACAGCGGGTCGGCGGCGAACGCCAACGGTGCGGCCAGCATCAGGGCCAATGCCAACAGAATGCGCAACGGCATTACTTTTTATCCTTCTGGTCTTTCCCCAGCAGCTCCATGAGGCGCTGGGCAAATTCGGGGCTGGCCGGTTCGGTGGAGGGTACCTGCACCGGCTCCTTGAGGACGTGCAAGGCGGTGATGGTGCCAGGGGTCAGGCCCAGCAGGATCTGCTCGTTGCCGACCTGCACCAGTACCAGCCGGTCGCGCGGCCCGAGCGCGCGGGAACCGACGATGTCGATGACCTGCCCCTTGCCGCTCGGCCCCGCCTGTTGCACGCGCCGCAACAACCAGGCGAGAAAGAAGATCAAGCCCAGCACCAGCAGCAAGCCGAGCACCAGTTGCGCCAACTGCCCGGCGACACCACTGCCCACCGCCGGCGCAGCGGCGGCCGTGGCAACCGGTTCGGCCGCCAGCACGCTCAATGGCAGCATCGCGACTGCAGCGAAGAAACCTTTCACTCAGCGCAGCTTCTTGATGCGTTCGCTCGGGCTGATCACGTCCGTCAGGCGAATACCGAACTTCTCGTTGACCACCACCACTTCGCCATGGGCGATCAAGGTGCCGTTGACCAGCACGTCGAGCGGCTCGCCGGCCAGGCGGTCCAGCTCGATCACCGAGCCCTGGTTGAGCTGCAGCAGGTTGCGGATGTTGATGTCGGTGCTGCCCACTTCCATGGAGATCGACACCGGGATATCGAGGATCACATCCAGGTTCGGGCCATCGAGCGTCACCGGCTCATGACTCTTCGGCACGCTGCCAAACTCTTCCATTTGCAAGCGGCTGGACGCATGGGCGCCAGTGTCGGCCGCCAGCAAGGCATCGATGTCCGCTTGCCCGGCATCGCCGGTTTCTTCCAGGGCCGCAGCCCATTCATCGGCCAGCGCCTGGTCATCCTGGGTATTCATATCGTCAGCCATCATTTGTCCTCGGCGGGCAAAAATCAGTTAAAAACGCAAACTTAAAAATTCGACACCGCTCAGCGGCGTTCGATCGGCTCGATCACCTGCAACGCCAGGTTGCCTTTGTGAGAGCCCATCTTGACCTTGAAGGCCGGCACGCCATTGGCGCGCATGATCATCTCTTCGGGCATCTCGACGGGGATGATGTCCCCCGGCTGCATGTGCAGGATGTCCCGCAGACGCAGTTGGCGCCGAGCGACTGTAGCGCCGACCGGCACGTCGACATCCAGCACGTCCTGGCGCAAAGCGTTGATCCAGCGCTCGTCCTGATCGTCGAGGTCCGACTGGAAACCGGCGTCGAGCATTTCACGCACCGGCTCGATCATCGAGTACGGCATGGTCACGTGCAGATCGCCGCCACCGCCATCGAGTTCGATGTGGAAGGTCGAGACCACAATGGCCTCGCTCGGGCCGACGATGTTGGCCATGGCCGGGTTCACTTCCGAGTTGATGTACTCGAAGTTCACTTCCATGATTGCCTGCCAGGCCTCCTTCAAGTCGACGAAGGCCTGCTCCAGCACCATCCGCACGACCCGCAGCTCGGTCGGGGTGAATTCACGACCTTCGATCTTGGCGTGACGACCGTCGCCACCGAAGAAGTTATCCACCAGCTTGAACACCAATTTGGCGTCAAGGATGAACAACGCGGTGCCACGCAACGGCTTGATCTTCACCAGGTTGAGGCTGGTGGGCACGTACAGCGAGTGCACGTACTCACCGAACTTCATCACCTGCACGCCACCGACGGCCACGTCGGCCGAACGGCGCAGCATGTTGAACATGCTGATACGGGTGTAGCGGGCGAAACGCTCGTTGATCATTTCCAGGGTCGGCATGCGTCCGCGAACGATGCGATCCTGGCTGGTCAGGTCGTAGCTTTTGACGCTGCCCGGTTCAGCAGCATTTTCGGTCTGCACCAGGCCATCGTCGACACCATGCAACAGCGCATCGATTTCGTCCTGGGACAGCAGGTCCTGCACGGCCATGTCGTGTTCCTACTGCAATACGAAGTTAGTGAAGAGCAACTGTTCGATCACCACTTTGCCAAGCTCTTTCTGAGCGACTTCCTGCACGCTGGCCGTGGCTTTCTGACGCAACATTTCCTGGCCGACCGGAGTGGCCAGGGTGTCGAAACTCTGTCCGGAAAACAGCATCACCAGATTGTTGCGGATCAGCGGCATATGCACCCGCAGTGCCTCCAGGTCAGCCTGGTTGCGACCCAGCAGGGTAATGCTCACCTGCATGTAGCGTTGACGACCGTTCTGGGTGTAGTTGGCCACGAAGGCTGGCGCCATCGGTTCGAAAATCGCCGGCTGCTTGCCCACTGGCGCGGCGTCGGCTACCACCGCCGGCTTGCTTTGGGCGCTGTGCATGAAATACCAGGTCGCCCCCACGGACACACCGACCGCCAGGAGCAAACCCACCACGATCATGATGATCAGCTTGAGTTTGCCTTTGGTTGCAGGGTCTTTTACAGCTGCTGCTTCACTCTTCGCCATGCCAATAATCCGTCACTAATCGGGGTTTTCACTGATGCACGGCAAGGCTGGAGCAAGTGTTATGCCAGAAGTGTCGGTACTTGAGATGACGGGCAGATGCGATCTTCAGCCCCCCCCCTAAAACCAATGTGGGAGCGGGCTTGCTCGCGAAGGCGGTGTATCAGTCGACATAGTTGTTAACTGACACACCGCCTTCGCGAGCAAGCCCGCTCCCACAGGGGAAAACAGCGCTTGATCAGGCGTAGTAGTCGACCGCGCTGGTGCCAATGACGCTGGTCGTGCTGGCGGCCACTTCAGCGATGCTCGCCGGAACAGCTTCATCCGCGGCATCCATCGACCCACCGGAGGATGTCGTACGCCCGGCCCGGGCCTGCTGTTGGGCCTGCTGCTCCTGGTTCTGCGAACCACGGGATTGATCAGATACGCTGACGTCGACCTGACCCATGCCCTGCTGGGCAAAACTGTCCCGCAGGCGATGCATCTGGCCTTCGAGGGCTTCGCGAACGCCGGAGTGGGCGCTCATGAACGTGACCTGGGTCTGCTGATCCGGAACCATGTTCACCCGGATATCCAGGCGCCCGAGTTCGGCAGGCTGCAACTGGATGTCGGCCGCCTTGAGATTGACGCTGGACAGGTACATCACCCGGTTGACCACTTCTTCGGTCCAACCGCTCTGATTCATCGCGATAGGCTGGTTGACCGGCACCGCGTTGGCGGTTTTTGGCGTTGCGGCTTGGGTCAGGGCGGCCAAGCGGTTGGCGAAATCGTCCACCCGCGTGTCACTGGAAGCGCCGCCCAAGTCCTTGAGGCCTTCGCTGATCAAGCCACCAAAGGCCTTGTCGCCGCCCTGACTGCCGGACTCGGTACTGTTCTGATCGGCTTGCACGCTGAGCATGCTTGCCATACCGGCGGCAAAGGTCTGCGCCGAAGTCGGCTCACCGTCGAGCGACGCCGGGGCAGCGCTCTTGGGCTGGGCCTGGCTGGCGGCGGAAACATGACCACCCTGCTCCATCGCCAAACGCAAGGCGGGCAATGCGTCGAGCGGGTCGGCTTCAGGGTCAAAGGCAGGATCGTCCACCGGGACCGCAGCCGGGAGCGGTGTGGCCGCAGGGACAACCGGCGCTGCAACTGCCGTGCTCATCTGGGCCTCAGCCGTAACCACCACAGGTGCAGGCTCCACTGCGGCTGACGCGAGCGGCACCGTCGTGTCTGGAAGCAGCCCTGGATCAAGGCTCGGATCGACAGGTGCAGCATCCGCTACTGGTGTTTGCGCCGAGTCGGCATCGTCAGCGCTGGCAGCCTGGTCGTCGGCGCTGGCCGGTTTGTCCGCGGGCAAGGGTTTGCCGCTATCGGCAACCGTCGGCTCCGGGGCGGCAGGAGTTTCGTTGCCGGTGTCTTTTTTGACGGTGTTGTCGGCAGCCTTGTCGCGCGCCGCTTTCACCGTTGGCTCAGGGGCTGCCGACGTTTTGGCCGGCGCCTGCTTGGCGAAGACTTGAGCGAAGCTGGAGGCTCTATCCCCGAGATCCGGGGCCGCTGCCGGTGAATTGACGGCGGCCTGAGGCTTGGCCTGGACAGAGGCCTGAAGCAGTGTATTAGGGGTAACGGGCATAAAAAGGTCTCCGCTGCACTGGAATCATAGGTACAGTCGAGACTAGGCAATGCAAGGCACGGGCCAACGTCTGCCCGACCGTCAAATCTCAGCAGTGAAAGCCCTCGCGCTCTTCCCTGCAAAGCTTGCGAACATGAGCAAATTCGCTGTCGATTTCGTTGACCAGCTTCTCGATACCGCCCAATGACGGCTGCTTGGCACGCTGTTCCAGTTCGCCGCACAGCTCGGCCAGGCGGATAGCGCCCATGTTGCTGCTGCTACCCTTGAAGCTGTGGGCCGTGGCGCTCAGTTTTTCCGCGTCCCGTGCCTCATGCAGCACGCGCAGGCGAGCCTCGGAGTCGTTGAGAAACGTATCCAGCAACTCCAGATACCCCTCCTCCATGACTTCTTTCAACGTGCTGAGCACGTCGCGGTCCAGATGAATCTCGTTCACTTGTTCGCTCCCTGATCAAGAGTAGCCCCGATTATGCCGGAGCCTCCCAGAAAAACTCCACGCGCGCACTACGACCATCGTCTGACCAACTGGCCCGCTGGCTCAACTGGCGTACCAGGCTCACGCCGCGCCCCGACAACCGATCACAGTCCACGGGCCGCGCCAGCACCCTGGTGACATCAAACCCCTCGCCACTGTCTTCGACCTCTATGGCGAGGCGACCACCCTCGCCATCTGGCGAGACATGCAAGTGCACCCGCACGTAACCGTCGCTCAGTTCATCCAGGCGCGTATTGCGCTCCCGGTAGTAGCGGGCGAAACCCGCCGCGTCACGTTTGAGACTCGAGTCGAGCCCGAGCACCCCATGATCCAGGGCATTGGAATACAGCTCCGACATGACGCTGTAAAGGGCGCCACTCTGCGCCCTGAGCCCATGGACCTCAAGCAGCAATTGCAGCAGGTAGGGCATCGGATTGAAGCGCTTGAGCGTCTGCGCCCGGAACTCGAAGCTCACCGACCAATCCAGCGGGCTGGACTGGCCGCTATCGGAATAGACCGGTGGTGGCGGATTGAGTTGCGTCGGTGCGACCAGTCGCACCTCGACCATGCTGAAATCGTCACGGGCCTCACCGCGAAAGTCCTGCAGGGCCTGCTGGATATCCTCAAAAAGACGGTCAGGTTCACGGTTGGCTGAAAATACCTGCTGCAACCGTTCCACGCCAAACGGCTGGTCGTCGCGGTCACTGGTCTCGATTACGCCATCGGACAACAGGAACACTCGGTCCCCCAACGACATCGGATGCACTTCGGTGCGGTCATCGAATAATTGAGGTGTAAGCACGCCCAACGGCAGGTGCCGCGCCGGCAACGGCGTGCGCACGCCGCTGAGGCTGTCATGCAGGTACCCATCGGGCATGCCGCCGTTCCAGATCTCCACCGTGCAACGCTGGAAGCTCAGGCATAACAACGTCGCGCAACAGAACATATCCACGGGCAGGATGCGTTTGAGCTTGGCATTCATTTCTCGCAGGATCTGCGCCAGGCCGTAGCCCTTGGCTGTCATCCCGTAGAACACTTCCGCCAGCGGCATCGCACCGACCGCCGCCGGCAAACCGTGGCCGGTGAAATCCCCCAGCAGGATGTGCATGTCGCCGGCCGGGTTGAACGCCGCCAGCAGCAGGTCGCCATTGAACAAGGCATAAGGCGATTGCAAGTACCGGATGTTCGGCGCGCTCAGGCAGCCGGAGTGGGCGATCTTGTCGAATACGGCCTTGGCGACCCGCTGCTCGTTGAGCAGGTAGTCGTGGTGCCGGGCGATCTGGTCGCGCTGCTCCACCACGGTGGCCTGCAATCGACGCAAGCGGTCCATGGCCTTGATCTTGGCCGCCAGGATCACTTGGTTGTAGGGCTTGGCCAGGAAATCGTCGCCGCCCGCCTCCAGGCAACGGGCCAGGGCTTCACTCTCAGTCAATGAGGTGAGGAAAATGATCGGGACCAACTGGTCCCCAGCCAACTGCTTGATTTTCTGCGCAGCTTCGAAGCCGTCCATCACTGGCATCATCGCATCCATCAGCACCAGGTGCGGACGCTGTTCCAGATAGACCTCGACCGCTTCGGCGCCATCGGCCGCAGTGAGCACGTGATGCCCCTGACGGCGGACAATGGTCGACAACAGCAGTCGATCAGCGGCACTGTCTTCGGCAATCAGGACCGTCAGCGACTCCGACGACGATTGCATGGCGATCAACTGATATCGAACAGCTTGTCGAAATTGGAGATCGCGAGGATTTTCTTGACGTCATTGCTGCTGTTGACGACCCGGATATCCGACTGATCGCCACCGGCATGATCGCGCAACAGCAGGAGCATGCCCAAGGCGGAACTGTCGAGATAAGTGGCTTCTTTCAAATCCACCACGATGGAGTCAGGTTTCTGATTGAGCCGTTCATAGGACTCACGAAACTCCTGATGCCGCCCGAAATCGAATCGACCTTTGATCGAAATCGTCAGTTTGTGCCCATCGGGGGATACTTCGGTAACGACTGACATGATCGGCTTCCTTGTCATGGACATACGTGTACAAGGTGTAGCATCTGGTAAAGGTCTGAGCAAGGGTTTGCCTCATTCAACCGACAAAATCCTGGTTTCGCATCAATAGGGGTTCTGCCGCGGCAGGCGCTGGGACAATTCATCGAGCAGTTTCTGTTCGCGCTTGTCTTCCAGTTGCCGTGCCTCATCAATATAGCGCTGCACCAGCTTGCGCAGCCCCTCGACCCGGGCAAACGCCTCTTGCCAGCTCTGGCGGGCCTTCTCCAGGTTGTTCTGGTGCCAGACCAGGCTCTGGCGCTGCTGGTCGATAGCGGTTCCCAACTGCGCAAGAAACCCTTGGTAACCCAACAACCACTGCCCGGAAACCCCGTGGGCGCCACGGGCGATCCACTGTTCCTGATACTCGAGTCGAAAGTTCTCGAGGTCAGCCAGTTTGCTTTCGGCGACTTTGACCTGGCCCTGGAAATACGCCAGACGCTGGACAGCGGTCTTCTCGGCCTTTTCCGCCATGTCCACCACTGGCGCCAGGCGTGCCGCACGACTCGTGGCCATGGCCGGTTACCCGCCGGCAACCGGGGTGAAAATACTCTGCAAGTGCGCTTCGCTGGCGCCCATGCCGATGTTGTCGTTCAGGCTCTGGCGCAGGTAAACGGCCATGGCCGGGTAAAGACTGATAGCGGTGTCGGTCTCGCGGTCACCGCCGGGGACGTAGGCGCCGACGCTGATCAGGTCGCGGCTTTGCTGGTAGCGCGACCAGTACTGCTTGAACTGCTGGGCCCGCTTCATGTGCTCGGCACTGATCACCGACGGCATGACCCGACTGATGGAAGCCTCGATGTCGATGGCCGGGTAATGCCCTTCCTCGGCCAGGCGCCTGGACAGCACGATGTGCCCGTCGAGTACGCCCCGGGCCGAGTCGGCGATGGGGTCTTGCTGGTCATCGCCTTCAGACAGCACGGTATAGAAAGCAGTGATCGAACCGCCGCCCTTTTCCGCATTGCCGGCGCGCTCCACCAGTTTCGGCAGCTTGGCGAAGACCGAAGGCGGATAACCCTTGGTGGCCGGCGGCTCGCCAATGGCCAGGGCGATTTCCCGCTGGGCCTGGGCGAAACGGGTCAGCGAATCCATCAGCAACAGGACGTTCTTGCCCTTGTCGCGGAAGTACTCGGCAATACGCGTGCAATACATGGCCGCGCGCAAACGCATCAATGGCGCATCGTCCGCTGGCGAAGCCACCACCACCGAACGCTTGAGCCCCTCCTCGCCAAGGATGTGCTCAATGAACTCCTTCACCTCACGACCCCGCTCGCCGATCAGCCCCACCACGATGATGTCGGCTTCGGTGAAGCGGGTCATCATGCCCAGCAGCACGCTCTTGCCCACCCCGGTACCGGCAAACAGGCCCAGGCGCTGGCCGCGACCGACCGTCAATAAACCGTTGATGCAGCGGATGCCCACGTCCAGCGGTACGCTGATGGGGTCGCGCTTGAGCGGGTTGATCGTCGGGCCGTCCATCGGCACCCAGTCTTCAGCCTTCATGCCGCCCTTGCCGTCCAGGGCTCGTCCGGCCCCGTCCAGCACGCGCCCGAGCATGCTCATGCCCATGGGCAGGCGGCCGTTGTCGGCCAGGGGCACCACGCGCGCACCCGGGGCTATGCCAGCGACACTGCCCACCGGCATCAAGAACACCTTGCTGCCGGAGAAGCCCATGACTTCGGCTTCGACCTGCACCGGGTGGTAGCTGTCGTCGTTGATCACCATGCAGCGGCTGCCCATGGCGGCACGCAAACCTTCGGCTTCGAGGGTCAGGCCGACCATGCGCAGCAGGCGTCCTTCCAGGATCGGTTGGCCGGCCAGTTCGCTGGCCTCGGCGTAGCTGCCCAGGCGCTTGGCGAAGCTGGTTCGCTCAAGGCGCATCGCGGCTGTCCAGTGCAGAAGCGTCCAGTTCAGGCATCTCCAACCCAGCATCGGCCGACGCTGTATCAGCCCCCACCAGAGGTTCGTCCGGCAACTCCAGGCTCAGGTCGGCGGCAGCCGGGTGCAGGGCCTGTTCGTGCAATTGGTCGAACAATTTGGCCATGATCTGGCTGATGCGGGTTTCAACGGTAGCGTCGATGCGGCTGTGTTCGGTTTCCACACGGCAACCGCCGGGCAGCAGCGCAGCGTCCTCGACGATGCGCCAGGTTTCTTCATGGCGCTCGCGCAAGGCCTTGACCAACTCGAAGTCCTGAGGATTGATGTACAGCCGCACGTTCCCCACGCCCAATGGCAACAACTTGAGCGCTTCGCGCATGACATGTTCGATCTGAGTCGAATCGATGGCCAGTTCGCGCTGGATCACTTGCCGGGCGATGTGTTGCACCAGCCCCACCAGGGACTTCTCGATCTGGGTGTCCTGCTCGGCGATGGGGTCGAACAGGTTGAGCATCAGCGATTCCAACGCACGAAGCTTGGCCGTCAGCGCCACATCGGCTTCCTGGCGGACCTTGAGCGTGGTGCTGTGGAAGCCTTCCTTTTCACCCACGGCAAAGCCTTCGTTGTAGGCTTCCTGGCGAATGCCCTCGACTTCCTCGAGGGTCAGTGGCTGGACTTCCTCCAGCGGCACTTCCTCCGGCTCCGGCAGCTCTTCCACCGGTTCCGGCTCAGGCTCGGGAACATGGGGGTCGAAGCTGGGCAGCGACCAGACGTCGAAACCACCGACGTCACGGGCGCGGATCAGGTCGCTGGGTGCTTCATCACTCTTGGCAGACATAACGACCTTAGATCATCTCTTCGCCGCCCTTGCCACCGAGAACGATCTCCCCGGCTTCGGCCATGCGGCGGGCGATGGTGAGGATTTCCTTCTGTGCGGTTTCCACGTCGCTGACGCGTACCGGGCCCTTGGCCTCGAGATCGTCGCGCAACAGTTCGGCCGCCCGTTTGGACATGTTCTTGAAGATCTTTTCCTTGACGCCTTCGTCCGAGCCCTTGAGGGCCAGTACCAGCACGTCGGACGACACTTCGCGCAACAGCGCCTGGATGCCACGATCGTCGACATCGGACAGGTTGTTGAACACGAACATGAGGTCTTCGATCTGACCGGACAGGTCTTCGTCGAACTCGCGGATCGAGTCCATCAACTGACCTTCGATCGAACTGTCGAGGAAGTTCATGATGTCCGCCGCGCGCTTGATGCCGCCCAGGGTGGTGCGCGCAGCATTGGAGTTGCCCGAGAACTGCTTCTCGAGAATCTGGTTCAATTCTTTCAGGGCCGCCGGCTGCACGGTGTTGAGCGAAGACACCCGCAGGATGATGTCCAGGCGCACCTTGTGGTCGAAGTTGCCCAGCACTTCACCGGCCTGGTCCGGGTCGAGGTAAGCCACCACGATCGCCTGGATCTGCGGGTGCTCGTAACGAATCACGTCGGCAACCGCACGCGGCTCCATCCACTTGAGGCTGTCCAGGCCGCTGGTGTTGCCGCCCAACAGGATCCGGTCGATCAGGCCATTGGCCTTGTCCTCGCCCAGTGCCTGGGTGAGCATCTTGCGCACGTAGTCATCGGAACCGACGCCCAGGCTGGTCTGATCGCCGACGATGTCGACGAACTCACTCATCACCTGCTCGACCTGCTCACGGTGCACGTTGCCCATTTGTGCCATGGCCACGCCCACGCGCTGGACCTCCTTGGGCCCCATGTGGCGCAGCACCTGGGCAGCGTCGGTCGAACCCAGGGACAGCAGCAGGATCGCGGCTTTGTCGACCCGAGACAATTTGGCAACAGCGGCTCGATTATCACTCATCTGCGTTAATCCACTCTTTCACGACCTGGGCCACACGACCCGGGTCTTCTGCCACCAGACTCTTGATGGCGTTCAACTGAGCGTCATAGCCTTCGCTCGGGCTTGGCAGCAGAATGCTCTGCGGCCCGCCGAGGCTGACGCGATCGTTGGCCAATTCGCCATCCAGGCCGCCCATGCCGCCCAGCTCGACATCACCGAAAGCTGCCAACTGCTTGTTCTTGCCGCCACCGGTGATGTTGTTGAGCACCGGGCGCAGCACGCCAAACACCAGTATCAGGATAAACAGCACACCCAATACTTGCTTGACCACATCCCAGAACCAGGGTTGCGAATAAAACGGAATATCGGCGACCACTTCACCGCGTTCCAGGGAGAACGGTACGTTGATCACGCTGACGCTGTCGCCACGGCTGGCGTCGAAACCGACGGCGTCCTGCACCAGGCGAGTGAAGCGCGCCAATTCGTCGGCGCTCCATGGCGCACGGCTGGTTTCGCCGTTGGCCGCGTTGACCTTGACCTGATCGTCCACCACTACGGCGACCGACAGGCGATTCAAACGACCTTGTTGCTGCTTGGTGTGGCTGATGGAACGGTCAAGCTCGAAGTTCTTGGTCGACTGCTGACGCTTGTCGGCCGGGTACGGCGCCAGCATCGGCTGGCCGGTGGCCGGGTCCATGATCTGCTGGCCGTTGGCATCGATCAGCGGCTGGCCTGGCTGCACCATGCCGGCGGCTGCGGTGGCGCCACCGGTGGTTTGCGGTGCGCTGGCCGGCGACGGCGGCTGGTTGCTCAGGGCTCCCGGTACACCTTGGGGACCATTGCTGGCGGTACGCTGCTCGGTCACCGACTGCTCGCTGCGCAGCGCAGGCTGATCGGGATTGAACTGTTCGGACGTCGACTCGACGGCGCTGAAATCCACATCGGCCGACACCTCGGCCTTGTAGCGGTCGTTACCCAGGATCGGTTGCAGGATGTTGTGCACTCGCTGGGTCAGCATGCCTTCCATGCGACGGCTGTAATCGAATTGCTTGCCGGCCATGGTCAGTTCGGAGTTTTCCGCCTGATCGGACAGCAGGTTGCCTTTCTGGTCGACCACGGTGATCTGCGATTTGCTCAGCTCAGGCACGCTGGTCGCCACCAGGTTGATGATGGCAAGCACTTGACCTGGCTCCAGGGAGCGGCCCGAATACAGCTCGACCAATACCGAAGCACTGGGCTTGCGCTCATCGCGCACGAACACCGAGCTTTTCGGGATCGCCAGGTGCACACGGGCGCCCTTGACGTTGTTCAGGCTGGAAATGGTCCGCGCCAGCTCACCTTCCAGGCCGCGACGATAACGGGTCGCTTCCATGAATTGGCTGGTGCCCAGGCCCTGGTCCTTGTCGAGGATCTCGAAACCGATGTTGCCATCGGTCGGCGTCACGCCAGCGGCTGCGAGCTTGAGGCGCGCACGGGCAACGTCGTCGGCCTTGACCAGCAACGCGCCGGAATTGGGTTCGACGGTGTAAGGAATATCGGCGGAAGCCAGGGTTTCCATGACTTGCTTGGCGTCCATGCCCTCCAGGCTGCCATACAGCGGCCGGTAGTCCGGTTGCTGGGACCACAGCACTACGGCAAAACCAATCGCCACGCTGGCAGCCAGGCCGACCAACAGGCCTACCTGACGCAGCATGGTCATCTCGGAGAGATTTTCCAGGAAGGACAGACCGAACAGCGGCGGTTTGCCGTCTACCGGAGTGGCCTTGGCCGGAACGTTATCTACGGCTGCTTCTGCCATGACTCAATAATTTCCTTAAACCGGCATCTGCATGATGTCTTGGTAGGCTTGAACCAGTTTGTTGCGAACCTGGGTCAACGCCTGAAACGAGACACTGGCTTTCTGCGAGGAGATCATTACGTCCGTCAGGTCGACGCCACTTTTGCCAATCTCGAAAGCACTGGCCAACTGGTTCGATGCCTGCTGGGTATCGTTCACTTTATTGACGGCCTGACCGAGCATGTCGGAAAAGCTGCTGCCACCCACCTGGGGGACCGCGACCGATTTAGGCTGGGCCATGGCGTCCATTTGCATGGCCCGCATGTCCAACATCAACCGATTAAATTCAATACCTTGGCTCATGGTCTACTCTCTCTGGCGGCCCGCATTTTTTTGACACTTACTCAGCGGGTATTCAGGTATTAGCAACAAGGGTGCCAGCTCCATGGCCGCAAAAAACAAATGCATGTGGGAGCGGGCTTGCTCGCGAAGGCGGTGGTTCAGTCAATGCATCGGTGACTGGTGAATCGCTTTCGCGAGCAAGCCCGCTCCCACAAGGGATATTCGGTGCACATTATTCAACTGGCGAACAGATAGGCCTCGACATCCATGCCGGCGTCACGCATCTGCGCCAACTTGTAGCGCAGGGTGCGCGGGCTGATCCCCAGGCGTTCGGCCGCCTCCTTGCGCCGCCCGCGCTCGGCGCGCAGGGTGTCGATGATCATCTGGAACTCGCGACGACGCAGGTCGTCGCCCAACGCGCCGGCCGACTCGCCCTCCACTTCCACCGCGGGCGCGAAGGCCGCTGCCGGCACCGGCGACAACGCAGGCAATGGCGCGCAGGCCACCGGGCCGGCCAGGCAGAAATCCTCCGGCTGGATCAAGCCGCCCTGCTGCAGGATCAAGGCCCGCTGGATGGCGTTATCGAGCTCTCGGACATTGCCCGGCCACGGGTAGGCAATCAGACAGGCCTGAGCCTGCGCTGAAAACCGCGCAGTCGCATGCTTCATTTTATTGACGTGCTTGTTCAGCAGACGCTCGGCCAGCGGCAGGATATCGGCGGTGCGCTCGCGCAACGGACGCCAGGCCAGCGGGAATACCGACAAGCGGTAATAAAGGTCTTCACGAAAACGCCCCGCCGCCACTTCGCCGGCCAGGTCGCGGTTGGTGGTTGCCACCACGCGGATATCCAGGCTGATGGGCTTGCGCGCACCGACCCGCTCCACTTCCCGCTCCTGCAAGACCCGCAACAGCTTGGCCTGCAGGCCCATCGGCATTTCGGAAATTTCATCGAGCAGGATCGTGCCGCCGTCGGCTTGTTCGAACTTGCCAGCCTGGGCCGCGATGGCCCCGGTGAACGAACCCTTTTCGTGACCGAACAGTGTCGCCTCGAGCATGTTGTCAGGAATTGCCGCGCAATTGATCGCGATGAACGGTTCGCTGGCGCGCCGGGACTGTTGATGGATGTAGCGCGCCAGCACTTCCTTGCCCGTACCGGACTCGCCCGAAATCAACACGGTTGAATCGCTGCGCGCCACCCGCGCGGCCAATTCCAGCAGTTGCGCACTGGCCGGCTCGATGGCCACCGGGCCTTCGCCCTCGACCGCGAGGCTGCCCAAAGCATGACGCGCCACCAGGTCCAGCAGGGCTTTTGGCTCGAACGGCTTGACCAGGTAATCCGCAGCGCCCTGGCGCATGGCATCCACCGCGCGCTCGACGGCGCCGTGAGCGGTCATCAGCAAAACCGGTAGTTGCGGCTGACGGGCACGTAACAGGCCGAGCAATTGATGGCCGTCCATGCCCGGCATATTGACGTCACTGACCACCAGGCTGAACGCTTCGCGCCCCACCGCCAGCAGCGCTTCTTCCGCCGAACCGACGGCGGCGTAGTCGTGCCCGGCCAGCACCAGCGTATCGGCCAGCGCCTCACGCAGGGCCCGGTCATCCTCAACCAGCAACACCTTGATCGCCATTACTTTCACTCCACCCCTGGCGCGTTGGAAAACAGCGGCAAGCACACCGTCGCACAGGTGCCACGGCCCAGCCGCGAGCGCAGTTGCAATTCTCCCTGATGGGCACGGGCCACAGCCTTGACCACGGTCAGGCCCAGGCCGGTGCCAGTGGTCTTGGTGGTGAAAAATGGCTCGCCCAGACGTGCCAGCACGGCCGGTTCGATACCGCTGCCGCTGTCACTGACACACAGGCGCAAGGTGTTGTCGCGTGTATATAAGTGCACTTTCAGCCGGACGTCGCCGCCGCTGGCCTGGATCGCGTTTTCGATGAGGTTCAACACCGCGCCCACCAAGGTGTCGCGATTACACAACACTTCGCCGACATGGCTGTCGCACTGCCAGCGGATCGGCAAATCCTGTACATGGGTCAGCGCCGCTGCCTGCAACGATTGCAATAAAACCTTGGGGGTCACACGGTCGGTCAACGGCAGCTCGCCGCGAGCGAATACCAGCATGTCGCGCACCTGGTGCTCCAGCTCATGCAGGCGCTCTTTCAAGCGTCCGGCGAAGCGTTGCTGGGTTTCCATCGGCAATTGCTGTTCAGTCAAATGACTGGCATAGAGCAGCGCGGCAGAAAGCGGCGTGCGAATCTGATGAGCCAGCGACGCTACCATCCGCCCCAGGGAAGACAGGCGCTCATGGCGAGCCAGCTGGTCTTGCAGGTGCCGGGTTTCAGTCAAATCATTGAGCAGCACCAACTGCCCCGGCTCGGCATCCAGCGAGCGCGTCGAGATGGACAGGCGCCGACCGTCCTTGAGGGACACTTCATGACCGTCGTCTTCACGGGGCGCAAAGCAGCGGGCAATGACATGCCGCCATAGCTCGCCTTCCAACGGCAGGCCGAGCAACTCGCAAGCCGCGGGGTTGGCTTCGCGCACACGGCCGTGGGCGTCGATGACGATAACGCCACCGGGCAACAGGTCGAGGAGATTTTGCAGACGATTAGCCAGGCGTTCCTTTTCCGCCAGCTCCTGCATGCGCTGGGCGCTGACCACGGCCAGCTCCCCCTTGAGCTCGGTGACCCGGGCTTCGAGCAGGCTGTAGGAATCAGTCAGTTGGCTGGACATCTGGTTGAACAGCGAAAATGCCTGCTCAAGTCCAAGCCGGCTTGCCTGCTCGACGGACGGCATGTGTCCCGGCTCGGGGACAGGAGACATCTGGGCGGCTTGGGTCATCGTGCTCTCTCGCTTGGCTGACCGTCAGTTAAACGGAACGTTGCGAGGGCTATAGCAATACCCGTGCCGAAAAAAAACCGCCTGAAAATCAGGCGGTTGGAAAACAGGCGTCAATCATCCGCCTGTTCATCTCCTTCGCGACGGCTCATGCCGTACTTGCGCATCTTCTCCACCAGGGTGGTGCGACGGATGCGCAGGCGTTCTGCGGCGCGGGCCACGATGCCGTTGGCATCGTCCAGTGCCTGCTGGATCAGCCCTTGTTCCAGGCCTCCCAGGTAATCCTTGAGATCCAGGCCTTCGGGTGGCAACAAGGCATTGGCGGTGAAATCTGGCGTGTGGCCGTTGATTGCCACCCGCTCTTCCAGATCACTGCGCAGGCTGTCGACCATTTGCTCGTCTTCGTCGTCGACGTAGCGGAATTTCTTCGGCAACTCATTCACGCCGATCACCCCGTACGGGTGCATGATCGCCATGCGCTCCACCAGGTTGGCCAGCTCACGGACGTTGCCCGGCCAGCCATGGCGGCACAGGGACATGATCGCCGCCGAGTTGAAGCGGATCGAACCGCGCTTTTCGTGCTCCATGCGCGAGATCAGCTCGTTCATCAGCAACGGGATGTCTTCGACGCGCTCACGCAGTGGCGCCATTTCGATTGGGAAAACGTTGAGGCGGTAGTAGAGGTCTTCGCGGAAACTGCCAACCTCGATCATGCTCTCGAGGTTCTTGTGCGTGGCGGCGATGATTCGCACATCGACGCTCTGGGTCTTGTTGCTGCCCACACGCTCAAAGGTGCGCTCCTGCAGGACCCGCAACAGCTTGACCTGCATCGGCAACGGCATGTCGCCGATTTCGTCGAGAAACAGCGTACCGCCATTGGCCAATTCGAAACGCCCGGCGCGGCTGGTGATCGCACCAGTAAAGGCGCCCTTCTCATGGCCAAACAGCTCGCTCTCCAGCAACTCGGCCGGAATCGCGCCACAGTTGACTGGCACGAACGGCGCTTCGCGGCGCTTGGAGTGGTAATGCAGATTGCGCGCAACCACTTCCTTGCCCGTGCCCGACTCGCCCAGGATCAGCACGCTGGCGTCGGTATCGGCCACCTGCTGCATCATCTGGCGCACGTGCTGGATCGCCCGGCTGGTGCCGACAAGGCTGCGGAAAAGGTTGGGTTCGCGATGCCTGCCGCGCTCACGGGCCTGGTCGTACATCTCGCGATAAACCTGCGCGCGATGCAGCGAATCAAGCAGCTTGCTGTAGCTGGGCGGCATTTCGAGCGTGGAAAGTACTCGGCGACGCTGGTCTTCAGGCAGGTCAAGGGAAGAATTTTCGCCCATTAACAAAACCGGAAGGAACTCATCCCAGGTTGAGAGTGTCTTTAGCAAGCCCAAAAGCGTTGCGGGGGCATTCACGGTCCCGATAAGGACACAGATGACCTCGCGACTGGACGACAAAGAGCCGACGGCCTGCTGCCAGTCATGGCTTCCGCAGGGTAAATTTTCTTCACCAAGAAAATTTAAGATCACCGCCAGGTCGCGGCGGCGGACGCTATCGTCATCGATCAGGAGAATTTTGGTTTCACGCCACATGCAATAGCAACTTCCCTAGTCAACCCAATGCCCGAAATTAGGGGGCAAGCTAGACGCTTGCAGACTTGTCATGCCTGTAGACGCCTTCAATCTGTAAACAGCTACTAGTAAAGTCAAAAAACCGTGCACAGTCAAATTTATGGCGCAACAGGCTCGGATTAACTGAGCATTAACCGAACAGATGGTAAACCTTTGCCGCGTTCTGTGCTTGATGGATCTGTTGCATCTCGTCGACGATCGCCTGACGCTCTCCCGTCGCAGCCTCCAGCAATTGCCGATAGACCCCTAGCAATTCCTCAAGATTGATCCGCAACGCCGCCTCATCCACCTGGGACTCGCTCAGGACGTCTTCCATGCAGGAACGGCAAGCCAGGTCCAACTGACCGATGGCTTCCCAGTTACGCTCGGCCAAGGCATCAACCAAGGCATCACGGGTGTGTTCGATTCGCTGCAGGACAAGACTCATGAGAGCACTCCTTAGAATTGCGGACCCGGTACAGCGATGGCATCCCAACCTTCCTTGACCGTGCCAAGCAGATCGGCGACTTCATCGAGGATCTTCGGATCGGTCTTGGCGTTGGCCTCGGCCAGGCGTTTCATCATGTAGGTGTAGAGGTTATCCAGCTCGGTTACCGACTCGGCCTGGTTTTCCAGGTCCAAGCCTTCACGCAAACCGCCGATAATGCCGATTGCCTTACTGATCAGTACGCCTTTGTTGGCGATATCCTTGCGCTCCATCGCCCCCTTGGCCTGGGCAATGCGATCCAGCCCACCCTCCATCAGCATCTGCACCAGGCGATGGGGACTTGCTTCGGAGGTTTGCGCCTGGGCGCCAATCTTCTGGTATTGGCGAAGGGCTAACATCGGATTCATGTTCTACCTCATCAAAAAACTTCGGTTCGTATAAACAGCGTATCGACGCTGCGTCAAAAAACTTTAGGTCGAAAAGCCGAAAGCCCGGAACGTTGTCAAAACGTTGCCGGGCTTTTTGCATCGGTCGAAAATCAGCTGTTTTTCTGCTGTGCCGTCATCGCTTCGAACATGGAGGTGATGTTGCTGGCGGTGGCTTTCAGCCTGCCGACCAGGGTGTCCATGTCGTTGTACTTTTTGGTCAGTACAGCGGTGAGGGTTTCGATGCGGCGATCAAGAGCCTGCTGATCTTCGAACAGCTTCGTCTTGATGATGTCGAGGTTCTTGGAGCGAGTAGTCAGGATGGCCTCTGAGCCCCCGATACCACCCGCACCCGTTTTGCCTTCAGTGTACGGCTTGATGGCCTTATCCATGCGCTCAAGCAGGCCATTCTCACCTACGAACAGTGTTTGGATCTCCCCACCCAACTGCTTGTCATTCAACGCAGTGGTGAATTTCCCACTGTCGAAATCCAGAGCTCCGGTCGTCTGATTGGTAGTGATTCCCAACTGGGAAAGAACCGTCAGCTTGTCACCTGCGCCGGCCTCAGACAAAGGTGCGCGAATGGCCGCCAAAAGCGAGCGAGGCAACGAGTCACCGGTCAAGGCCGCTGGAACCGAGTTACCCTCAGCATCTGTGGTCGGTTTGGTCAGGGACGTCACGGCCTTCGCAACAGCGTTATAAGCATCGACGAACTTCTGGATCGAAGCTTTCAGGCCGTCGGCGTTGGTAGCGACGGTAACGATTGTCGGGCCAGTGTCCTCGACGAGTAACGTCATGCTCAAGCCCGAGACCACGTTATCCAGCTTGTTGGTCGGGCTGCTCATCTCCAGACCGTCAACTGTGAACTTGGCGTCCTGGGCAAGCCCCAGAGACCCTGAAGAATTCGCGGTAGGTGGCGAGACCATTGGAACGGAGCCGTCAGCCGCAAGGCTGGCAATACCGCTGAGGGAGATATCATTACCCGCACCGGTTTTAGTCGAGCCGACCACCAGGCGTGAACCAAAGCTGTCGGTCACGATGTTGGCAGTCAGACCGCTGGACGAGTACTTGCTGTTGATGGCGTCCCGAACCGACTGCAGCGTCGAATCAGCTGGAATATCAAGGGCGTAATTCGTACCCCCCTGACTGATAGTCAGCGTACCGGTCGCCACCGCACTGCTAGCCCCACCGGCAAAAGCAGCCGTCGCTACTTTTGAAGAGGTGGCCAGTTGCGTGACGTTTACCGTGTAGGTACCGCTTACCGCCGAGTTGCCCGCCGTCACCGTCAATGCACTGGTATTGGCCGAAGTGGCGGCAACGCCGGTAAATTGAGGGGTGGTCGTGCTGCCCAAGGCCTTCAACGTAGACTGGAAGGTAGCCAACAGGGACTTCAGGGTGCCAATCCCGGAAATATTGGAGGTATTGATCTTGGTGGCACGGTCAATCTGACCTTGCTTGGCTGCTTTGTCAGAATCCACCAATGCCTTGACGATAGCACCGGTATCAAGGCCAGAGCCTAGACCCAAGCCAGGTAGAATTGGACTTGCCATATGGGACTCCCTTCAGTGTGCCGCCGGCCTTTTGACCTTTACAACCGTTCAAAAGAACCAAAGAACAAAATTCGTGCCAGCTGTCAGGCTTGCGCGCTGAACAACAGGCTGCTTGCATCATTCAAACTGTTCGCCAGTTTAAGCACTTCTTCATTAGGGATCTGGCGAATCACTTCACCGGAACCACTGGCAATCACTTTGACAACTACTTTGCCTGAAGGCTCATCGATTGAGAACTCCAGGTTACGCTTGACCGACTGAACGAAGGTTTCAATTTCCTGAACCGCCCTCTTCAGTTTCTCTTGCTCGGCGACAGCGTCTTTCGGCTCATCCTTGACCGGTACCACGGTGGCAGCATCGGTTCGAGGCTTTTCCACTGGTTTGTCGGCAAATGTCGTCGCCGGCTTCGCAGCTGGATAAGACAAGTTCAGCTTCACGCTCATATCCATGTCCATCACCTCTTGAACGGAAAAAGCGAGAGAGTACGCAAGCGCACTCCCCCGCTAAAACTCATCCGGCTATTACTGAAGCAGCTTCAGTACAGCGGATGGCAGTTGGTTGGCCTGGGCCAGAACCGAAGTGGAAGCCTGTTGCAGAGTCTGCTGCTTGGTCAGCTGGGCAGTTTCAGCAGCGAAGTCGGTGTCTTGTACGCGACCCAGTGCAGCAGCGGCGTTTTCGTTGATGTTCTGCAGGTTGGAGATGGTGCTGGTCAGACGGTTCTGGGCAGCACCGAGGTCCGCACGGCTGGCGTTGATGGTCGCCAGAGCAGCGTCGATCGCGTCGATTGCAGCTGCAGTGTTGGTTTCAGCCTCAGCACTGTCTGCAGCACTGATCGCGATGGCAGCAGAGTCAACGCTCAGGGTCGCAGCGTCGAAGCTGTCGCTCAGGGTCAGAGTGATCTGGTTGGTAGCACCGGTGTTGGAGCCGACCTGGAAGGTCATGGTGCCAGCGGAACCGTCGATCAGGTTCTTGCCGTTCAGGTTGGTCGAATCAGCGATACGGGTCAGTTCGTCCGACATCTGAGCAAATTCTTTGTTCAGAGCATCACGGTCAGCAGTGCCGTTGTTGTCGTTTCGAGCCTGGACAGCCAGTTCACGCATACGCTGCAGGATGTTAGTGGATTCCTGCAGAGCGCCTTCAGCGGTCTGAGCGATGGAGATACCATCGTTGGCGTTCTTGATCGCAACAGTCTGACCGCGGATTTGCGAGGTCATACGGGTAGAGATCTGCAGGCCGGCGGCGTCGTCTTTGGCGCTGTTGATTTTCAGGCCGGAAGACAGACGGGTCATCGAAGTGGACAGAGCATCGGAAGCCTTGTTCAGGTTCTTCTGAACGTTCAACGATGTGACGTTAGTGTTTACTGTTAAAGCCATGACGAATTCCTCGTTGGTTGGGTACTGCGGCTTCCGGCCCTGGCAACCGCCGGGTGTGGCCTAGAGAACCTTCGTAATAGTTATCGTCGTAATCGGAACTTGCTTTAGCGGTTTTTTCAAAAATTTTGCCATCAGGGTGCCACCCCTCATAAATCAAGGGCTTGGCAGCGATCGACAGGTGAAAAAATGACGCCAGGGAAATGCCGGGGGCGCGATTCGCTTGGGCAGCGGCGCCAGCTCATCAAGAAAAGGAATTACACCGCCTGACCAGCGGTCAACAGTTCAGCCCATTCGTATTCAAGATAGTCCGCCAGCGAAAGCCAGTTCTGAGCCTGCTGATCGTTGAACATCAGCCCCAGCAGCCCGTTCCACGATGACTGGACGTCGCTCGGCATAAGCGCGACCAACGGCTGAGCCGCCTCGACCAATGCAACCATCGCCAGCCCCGCCTCGACATCCCGCCCCAGGCGAAACAGCCGTGCGCACTCACGCGCATCATCGATTACCCCTTGAAACCCGGTCATTGCACGTACTCCGGATGGAAATCAGCGCCGACGATCCGCGCCCCGTCCCGACTGCTGTTATAGAAACGCACTTGGGGATGCCCGGCGATAAATCGCTCCAGCTCACACAGATAACTACGGAAGTTGAGCTGAGTCTTGACCCGCTGCCCATGACCATCGAGCACCCAGTGTTTTGCCACGCCCAGTTGTGGCCCCAGATCACCGTCGCCCCAGCCGGCATGGGTTTTGTCATGGGGAAAAGCAAAGTCGGCGCCGAAGAGGGTGATTTGCGCCGCGCCCATTTTCACCGCCAGGTCCACCGCCGGATGAATCACGCTCCCGCCCACGTACAGTTCGCCTCGGCGCAGTAGCTGTCGCATCTGGTGATAGATGGGGCTGGCGGAATAACCGACATAACGTGGCCCCTGCCAGGCTTCAATCACTGAGGGGTCAGCCATTGGCAAGTAAACCAGTGCAATATCGCCGGTGTCTTCAGGGGGGAGATGGCGCGCCGAGATGCGTTGATCAATGCTGACCACGACATCCGGTCGAATACCGTGGTTGATCAACGGTCGGTAGGCCGTATCGACGCAAATCAACAGCGGCCGCTCGGCCTGGTCATTCAGCTCGCGCAATTTTTCGAAGTGCTGCTCAAGGCTGGGTCCGGTGGCAATGACAAACGCCTCCCGTCCATTGAAGGAGCCAAACAGCTCGGTGACGTCGTGATCCGTTTGCACGAGATTGAAAGTGGCTTGCAGGCGCTCGATGATCTCCGGCGCCTTGGGGTCGAATTCCCGGTTACTGAAGGCCAGATGGATTTCACTGATCAATCGGTCGCGAATCTTTGCATTGAAATCATCGGCCAGCACCAACTCGGCGGGCAATGCGAAAAACGGCAGCTGGATTTCCGCCAGATCGCCTGCATAGAGCAATTCGACCCGCGAGTCGGCAAGCCATGGCGATTGATCCAGCAACTGCAGCACCAGGGCAAACACTGAGCCATTGAGGATATGCACGTACAGGCGTTCAACCCCTGCCCGCTCCAGCATATGGTTTTGCAGGTCCCCCAATCCGGTGCCATAAACATGCACAACGGCGGCGTCCGGCGGTAGGCTGGCGGCTTGCAGGTCAGCCTCGGCGAGACGGTCATGGCGGCTGGTCAACTGAATGCCATTGATGCTCAAGGTCGATCCAAGTCCCTCGACCAGATCTGCCTGCAACGCACCAGCATCCTCCAGCAGCAGGCGTTCAGCCAGGGCAGGCCAGCGTTGCTCGATCACCTGGAGATTGCGCTGAAAAAACTCGCTCATGGCGCCTCGCTTTTCGATCAGGCAAAAAAATAGCGTTCAAGGTTACACCTTGGACGCTATTTTTGTGCCCGGGTTTTAGTGGCTCACGGGCGATAGATGATCGCCGAGCCCCAGGACAGGCCTACGCCGAAACCACTCAAGGCCACGCGTTTCCAATCGGAATCGAGCACATGCTTTTCCAGCAATAACGGAATGCTCGACGACACGGTGTTCCCGGTCTCGACCATATCCTTGATGAACTTCTCCGGCTCGCCCTCGAAACGCCGCGCCACGGCATCGACAATCGCCGCACTGCCCTGGTGAATGCAAAACGCATCAATGTCGCTGGCTTGCAGATCGGAATCGGCGAGCAACTCATGCAGATGGGCTGGCACCTTGAGCAGGGCGAAGTTGAACACTTGGCGGCCGTTCATGAAGAACACGCCGTCGCTGACCTTCAGGTGCGGCGCGCCGGAACCGTCGGTGCCGAACTTGGCCTTGCCCAGTTGCCACGGCGCATCTTCACCCATCCAGGTGGCGGTGGCGGCGTCGCCAAACAGCATCGTGGTGTTGCGGTCTTCCGGGTCGACGATTTTCGAATACGGATCAGCCGTCACCAACAGGCCATTCTTCAGGCCAGCGGCCTCCATGAAGCCCTTGATGGCGTAGATGCCATAGACATAACCCGAACACCCCAGGGAGATGTCGAACGCCGCCACGGTGGTCGGCAAGCCGAGTTTGTCCTGGACGATAGCCGCCGTGTGCGGCAAGCCTTCTTCATCGCCGTTCTGGGTGACAACGATCAGCACGTCGATGGATTCGCGTTTCAGGCCGGGGTTGTTGGCAAACAGCGCATTGACCGCTTCGACACACAGGTCCGAGGTTTCCTGCCCGTCATCCTTGCGTGGCAAGAAGGCCGAACCGATCTTGCCCAGGATGAACTCTTCATCCTTTTCAAACTTCGCACCTTGTGCGTAATTGTCCACGCCGGCTACAGGAACGTAGCTCGCAATGCTTTTTATGCCAATCATTACGGCTTCCCAATCAAAAACAGCCCAATACCACCGCTCGCAAGGAATCGAGGGGCGCCGACAAACGGGAAGTGTAAAGGGCTATCACTGGGCCTGATAAGGGCCAGGCGCCATCTTCCCGGTCAATACAATACAGTGAAGATGCGCGTTATGACTCGCAGGTCACGCTATTTTGCCGATAAAGCCTTTTTTGAAAAGGCCATATCGGCAACAGCAGGAGCAAGCAAGTCTATGGAAGCAACCGCGCCCAGACCACCGCCGAGGCCTCGCCCAGCGCAAAGCCAGTGCCGTTCAGGGCCAGGTTGGGGTTACGAGCAGCGTCGTGTTCGAAGCGCGCCTGCCATTTATCGCGCAAGGCGCCTGCCGTCTGGGGCGCGTCGGCGAATGTGCCGGGATGCAGCATTTGGGCCTGAGGCGTCCAGACCGTGAGATAACCCGCGTCGGCGATTTTCAGGCATAGGTCGACATCGGCAAAGGTCTCGCCGAAATGATCCTCGTCCAGGCCGCCAACGGCTTCGAACAAATCCTTGCGGATCATCAGGCAAACGCCGGACACCGCCGAGTAGTTCTGCTCCACTTGGTGGCCGTTGAGGTAGCCCTTGGCGTCCTTGCGTTCGCCCACAAATACCGAGTTCACCTGGCCGTCGGGAGCGAGCACCAGGCCAGCCTGGGTCGTGATACCGCGTATCTCCATTTGTTTGCTGCCGACGATCCCCACTTCAGGCCGCTGGGCCTGATTGAGCAGACTGTCGAGCCAGTTGGAATTGACCACCTGCACCTGGGACGACAGTAGGACCAGGTACTCCCCTTTGGCCTGGGCACTCGCCCAGTTGTTCAGGGCCGAGGCACTGAGGCGTCGGTCGCTGCGCAGGATGCGGATCCGATCGCCCTTCCCTTCCAGACTGTCTAGCCACTGGGCCAACGCTTCGGACTGGCTATGATTGTCCGCGATCAGAATTTCATGGCGATGATAGCGCGTGCGCTGCAACACGCTGACCAGAGCCTGCTGGACTTGTTCAAAGTTGTCCCGACTTTCGAGAATGATCGATACCAAGGGCCGCTCGGCGTGCTGGTAATCGATCTGGTACGTCAGCGGCTGTGCCGAGGTGACTTGGGCACGATATCCTCGGACAGCCAGGTGACGTGTCAGGACCTGACGCTCCTGAGGATTCTCTTCCTCTGCCGGAGCATTGCAGATCAACAACGGCTCGGCCAGGTGTGCCAGGCCGCCCAACCCTGCGTCTTCAATCAGGCGCAACAACAGATCCAGCTCCAGGGCCTGAGTGTATTCAGCGGTAAAGCCGCGAGCCTGGGCCAGTACATCACGGCGAATCAGCCAGTGACGCGCCATCAACGAGGGCACCGATTGCAGCAGATCGAGGTTGACGCCCGGACGGAACACGTCGGTGAGGCTGCCGTCAGCCTTGCGCTGGATTTCATCCATGGCCACGGCGCGCACACCTTCGGCACCGATCAACTCTAGGCTGGCGCGCAGCAGGCCGTTTTGGGTGAACTGATCACCGGCCTCGACCAGCACCATCCAGTCGGCGGTGGACTGTTCAATGACCTGGTTGATGCGCTCGACATAATTAGTCGTGCTGACTTTGACGAAGTGCACGGTGTCATGTACCGAGGTGGTCGCTGGTAAGGCGCCGGTGGTGAATACCACCACATTGAACGCCTTGCAGTGACCGTGGACCAGGCTGTCGAAGGTGGCCTGCAGCTTGAACATGTCAGCGTCCAGATCCAGCAAGAGGATGCCGAATCGCGGTCCACCTTGATGTTCAGCCAGGTGAGCCGCGATGGACTTGAGCTGCTGTGCATCTGGATTACGTGCCTCAAGCCAGTTCAACAGACGACCGGAGTGCATGTTTTCCAGCAACCGGCGATCCTGCTGACCCGGTAGCGCGTCCAGTCGCTCGGCCCAGGCTTGCAACTTCACCGCCTCCTCAGGCTCATCGCTGCTCTTCAACGATTCGGCCAAGCGCTTGACCACGGTACGGTTGAACGCATACAGGCCTTGGGCCTCCCATAAACGACTGCGCACCGTGCGCTCGTTGTCATTAGGGTGCACGCGCATCAGTTCATGCTGGCGCAGCAAAATACCTTCCAACTGCTGAAGCTGCAGGCGACCGGCCGGCATGGCGTGCAACAGGAATTCAAACTCGGTCAGGAGATCGAATACACGCTGGTTGTAAAAAGGCATCTCGACAAATTGTTGCGGGCCAAACGAACGAACCGGCTCGCCACCCGCCTCCAACCAGGCCGAACGAATGATCTGAGTGCCTTTGAGTGAGCGCCCCTGCAGCAGGCAGTCAGCCATGGCCGCGAAGCTATCCAGGGCAATCTGTTTGACCCGCCCCGGAGCCTGCTCGCACAGCGGTGTTGGAAGGGACGCCAGGAACTCGGCGAATTGCTCACGCTCGGCAACGCTTTTTGCGTCCTTGTAGCTGAGCACAGTCAACACGTTGGTGTTGTGTTCCGAACCGCCGTAGTTGAGTTCACGAACGGCGAATGGAATCGGCAGGATCCGCGCCTTGGCGCAGGCCAGCAGATAAAAGGTGTGGCCGATCTCCTGCCATTCGAAACTGGTGCCCGGCGGCAACAGGCCATACCACTGTTGCAGCAGATCAGTGCGGGTCACGGCATAAAATGGCGGCAGGAACTGATCCATGAAGCGGATGACCCGGTCTTCGGCCAGCTCGCTGTTGTAATCCTCATGCACCTTGCGATCGCGACGGAAGTAATTCACTTCAGTCGCGCAGGACAGATACATGATCCCGTAGCCATGGCACAGGCCATAGTCGGGGTTGGCCTCGAGAAACTCCACCGATTCGGTCAACGCATCGTGCAGCAGGAAATCGTCATCGGCGGCAAACACCATGTACGGCGTCGTGACCTGATTGACGCCGTACACCAGTTTGTCCTGCAGCCCCTTGTAGGTGAACTGAGGCAAGTGTCGATAATCGACCGAGGGAAAATCCCGGGCGATTTGCTCATCGCGCTCAACCGACGAATCAAGCACCAGTACCGAACACGGATAGCTGCTGTAGTAATGCAATGTACGCCGCAGGAATGCGCTGCGGTTGTGGGAGATCACCACCACGGTGAACCGCTCGTTCAGCGGTGCCACGTTGTTTTGAATATTGTTTCGAACCTGCATATTTCCTGTCCCCACAACCTGCCAGACGCCAATGACTTGAAACGGATGGATTAACGAACCCGACGCAGATAACCGTCTGGAGCAACGGTGATCAGCAGCTTGTTCTGCAATTGCTGGTCAATTTCAAAATCAGCGTTTTCCTCAAGGTATTTCCATACGGCGGTTTTCGGGTTATCGCCAGGGCCCCATGGGCGATCCGGGAAAAAGTCCGCTGGCATGTCTTCGACCACGGTGTCCATCACCACGCAATAGCTGCCCACCGAGACCAGCGGCGCGTACAGGCGCAGCTCTTCGAGCACATGATCATGGGTATGGTTGGAATCGAGCACCAGGATGACTTGCTTGCCTTTGGCCGCTGCATGGACCTGCTCGGCGATGGCCGGATCGATGCTCGAACCCTCGATCATCGAGATGCGTTTGCTCATCGGGTGGCTCTCGATGGCTTCACGGTTATGAGGGCGGATATCCAGGTCGATGCCCAGCACTTCGCCATGGCCCTGCAGCTCCAGCAACGAGGCGTAATAAATGATCGAACCGCCGTGAGCGATGCCGCACTCGATGATCAGGTCAGGCTTGATCTGCCAGATCAACTCCTGCATCGCCATCATGTCCTGTGGCAGTTGGATGATTGGCCGGCCCATCCATGAAAAATGGTAGCTGTACTTGTGGCGGGCCGATTCGTTGAAAAACTCCTTGGCCAAGCCGACGAGTTTCTGGTCTTGGCCTTGACCGGCGATTTCGGTCTGGCATTGGGCTTCGAAAGCTTTATGGATAGTGTTGTCGGTCATTTTCGAATCTCGCGGTTATTGGAACGAAGCGCTGTCAACGGCGTGGTAGACGTAGCGCCCACCGGTCATCCGCTTGATCTCTTCGAGGTAATTGGAATTCATTACAAATACGTGCGCCCCTTCAGGCAGAGCCTGCGTCGCCTCCTCCGGCGAGGAAACCCGCGCACCACTCAACGGCAGATACCGCCCCTGCTTGGCCGGGTTGATATCCACCACGCAGTCCACAGCAACCCCGGCTCGTTGCAGGAACAGCGAATAGATCACGCCCTTGGAGGATGCCCCCCAGATCGCCGAACCCTGCTGCGGCGCAGCCTGGATAATCTGCACCGCACGCCCGAGACTGGCGGTGAATTCAGCGGGCAATTGCAAGGCTGGAACGGGCTGTTCCGGCTTCAGACGCAACGTGGTCAGATCGGCAACGATGTATAGGTACTGACCGCCGAACAGGTGTCCGGCCTCATGTACCGTGTCGAACATCCGACGCAGGTCATCGAGGCGGAAATAGTTGACGTGCTCGTAGAACAGGTCGAACCAGGCACGATGGTCCAGGATCCAGTCCAGACACGGCACTTCGATGTAAATCTGCCCGCCCTGGTTGGCCGCTGCGATTTCAGCAAGAAAAGCCACCGGGTCCTGGATATGCTCAAGCACGTGACGTAGCACCACCGCGTCAGCTGATAGGCCCAAATCGCGAGTGAACGGCGCCTTGATCACGTCAGCGTTGTCGCCTTCATAGGCCGGGTCGATTCCAGTGATGGCATAGCCCCGTTCTTTGAGCAGCTCCAGGAAATAGCCTTTGCCACAACCGACCTCGATCAGTTCCTGGCCGCTGAAATGTCGAGCAATGATGCCCTCCACATCAGCCAGGTGCCGCTGGAACTGCCCAGAGTGGGCCTGTTCGTTCTGATAATCACTGTCATAGCAGAGCTTGTCCGCATCGAATGCCTGATTGAAGACCAAACCGCTCACTTCGTCCTGGACCAGGACCATATCAGCACACGCGGAGGTTCTGGCCGACTGTTCATCGGCGAAGGTACGGTTCTGCAGAACCGGAAGGCCGGTGGCCCGGTACAACTCACGCGTCATGTTCGGCTCCCAGCAAGGTGTGCAAGCGTTCGGCCACGCCCCAGAACGCCATGGGCTCGTGAGTCGGGTATGGGTAATGGCCCAGGTTCAGGCGAATGGCCGCGCCACGCTCGCGCAGCCGTGTTTCCACCAGCGAGCGAACCGACACTGGTACGCCACTTGAGCAATTGACGACACCATTGAACTCGCGCCGCAACACCAGCCCCGCCAGATAAGCAGTCGCTGTTTCGATTGCCAGGTAATCGCGCAGTTGCTCGCCCCCGGACATGTCGAAGACCGGGGCTTGGGCATCGATGGCCCGGTCCAGCGCCGCAAGCAGGCTGTTGGGGTTCTGACCGACACCGTGCAGGTAGAACAAACGTGCCCACTGCAAGGTAAACGGGTGCTCGCATTGCAGCTGCTCAAGAAACAGGCGCAAGGTATTTTTTGCCAAGCCGTAAGGGTTGGCCGGCTGCGGCGCAGTCTGCTCATCGAGCGGTCCACTCTGCAGGCCGTATTCGAAACAAGTACCGGTGACCAGCACCTGCCCAACCCCCGCCACGACAGCCTGTTTGATGAACTGATAATCGGCCAGCAAGTTATGTTCGAAATGAAACAGTGCCTGGTAATTCGGCAGCCCCGGCCACGCGAGATGCACCAAGGCATCGACTCCCTCGACCAAGGCAGCGACGTCCAGTTTTTCTGCGTGGACATCGGTCGCGACGAATTCAACCCGGTCGAACCAGGGCAATGCGCTGGCCGGCTCCACCCGGCGTGCAACGGCCCGGACCTGACAACCGCGCGCGAGCAAGGCCGTGACCAGATGACGGCCGACAAACCCGGTGGCGCCGGTCACTAAAACCTTCATAGCAGCGTCAACTCAGGCACTGCGATGACGAATTGCCCGCCCCATTGGCGAACCTCTGCCAACTGCTGGCTGACTTCGCTCAGCAAGTTCCAGGGCAGGACGAGAACGTAGTCGGGTTGCTCTGTCGCGATATGCTCGGGCGACACGATAGGAATCCGGCTGCCCGGCAAATATTTACCCTGTTTGTGCGGATTGGCATCGGCCACCCACGCCAACAAGTCAGGCTTGACCCCGGCGTAGTTGAGCAACGTGTTGCCCTTGGCGGCCGCGCCATAACCGACCACACGCTTGCCATCGGCCTTGGCCTGCAACAAAAAGCGCAACAGACCATGTTTGATCGCCTCGGCGGCCGGCGCCAGGGTGGTGTAGTACGCGGCGGTTTTCACGCCGGCATCCAGTTCGGCCTGCAACTGCTGTTGCACCGAAGCCTGGATCGGGCGACGAACGCCGTCGGCACGCTGGGCGAAAACTCGCAACGAACCGCCATGAGTCGACAGTTGGCTGACATCGAATACTTCCAGCCCATTGCGCTCACACAGGGTTTGCACGGACGTCAGCGACAAGTAGGAAAAATGTTCGTGGTACAGCGTGTCGAACTGCTGGCCGGCCATCAATGTGAGCAGTTGCGGAAACTCGAAAGTAGCGACGCCGGTTGGCTTGAGCAGCATCGCAAAACCGGCGAGGAAATCATTGATGTCCGGCACGTGGGCCAATACGTTGTTGGCCGCCATCAAATCCGCTGCCCAGCCTTCGCTATTCAGCTGCGTGGCCGTTTCGCGACCAAAGAACAACTCACGGATCTCCAGGCCTTTGGCACGGGCGGCCTCGGCGGTGCTGCGCGTCGGCTCGACGCCCAGGCAGGGAATACCGCGCTTGGCCACGTACTGCAAGAGGTAGCCATCGTTGGCGGCAATTTCCACCACGCGACTGTCAGCACTCAGTTCGAAGCGCTCGGCCATCTCGGCAACATAGCGCTCGGCGTGGGCCAGCCAAGTGCTGGAAAAAGAGCTGAAATAGGCGTACTCGGCGTCGAACAGTGTGTCCGCGCGGGTGTAATCCTCGGTCTGCACCAACCAGCATTGCTGGCACACCGCGACTTTGAGCGGCACCCACTGCTCGGCCTGATCCAATTGGTCGGCCCGCACATAGGCGTTGGACGGCGGTGAAGTACCGAGATCGATCAGTGGCAAAGCCAGGGCAGTCCCGCAACCTCGGCAGTTCATAGACGCACTCCAGCGAAACGCTCGTCGAGCAAGGGATGGTTGCTGTCCCGACTCGACAGATTATTGACAGGCAGCGGCCAGGAAATCGCCAGCCGCGGATCAGTCACCGACAGCCCGCCCTCATGCTCCGGGGCGTAGTCGGCGCTATGCAAGTAAAGCAGTTCGGCATCGTCGGTGAGTGTCTGGAAGCCATGGGCGAACCCGGCCGGGATCAACAGGCTGCGACCATCGCCAGCCTTCAGGTGCTCGGCATGCCAATGCAGGAAAGTCTCGGAATCGGGACGTAAATCCACGGCCACATCCCAGACTTCGCCCCGTAGACAGGTAATCAGTTTGGCTTCCGGTTGCGCCGCGTTCTGATAATGCAACCCACGCACGCTACCGCGCTCATGGGTGCAGGAATGATTGATCTGACGGATATGGAACGGCTGGCCGAATGCGCTCAAGCTACCTTCGCAGAACAGCCGGGCGAAATGCCCGCGCTGGTCTTCGAAGCGTTTGTGCTGGACGCTGAACAGATCGGCCAGCGGCAATGCCTTCAAGGAAAACTCGCTCACAACGCGCCTCGGTACAGGTTCAGTTGGCCGAGGGTGACTTGCCGCATGTCGTCGCCGTTCTGCCATGCCAAGTGCCAATCCAGGGTCTGGGCCAGGCACTGTTGCAACGACCAGCGCGGCTGCCAACCGAGCAGCTGCCGGGCACGGCTACTGTCCAGGCGCAACAGGCCGGCCTCGTGCAAATCGCTTGGCTCGATGCGCAGGCCCGGCGCTTGCGGCCAGCGCTCGGCCAACAGCTGGACGACTTCGCCGACGCTGCACATGTCGGCTTCACTTGGACCGAAGTTCCAGGCACCGGCGAATTCAGGGCCTTGTCGATACAGACACTCAGCCAATTGCAGGTAACCGGCCAATGGTTCCAGGGCGTGCTGCCATGGACGAACGGCTTGTGGATAACGCAGTGTCACCGGCTCGTCTGCAGACCAGGCTTTAAGCACGTCGGGAATCAGGCGCTCGGGAGCGAAATCACCGCCCCCCAGCACGTTGCCGGCCCGCGCCGTGGCCAGGGCCAGGCCGTGCTCGGCATAGCGCTCAGCCGAAAAGAATGAGGCGGCATAAGACTGCGCCAGCAATTCGCAGCAGGCCTTGCTGCTGCTATAGGGGTCGTGACCGCCCAAGGCCTCGTTTTCGCGGTAGGGCCACAACCATTCCTGGTTGGCGTAGACCTTGTCGGTGGTGACCAGTACACACGCCTTGACACCACCTACCTGGCGAACCGCTTCCAGCAGGTTAAGAGTCCCCATGACGTTGCTGGAATACGTGCCCAATGGGTCGCGATAACCTTCGCGCACCAACGGCTGCGCCGCGAGGTGCAGGACAATCTCCGGCTGCACGTCGGCCAGCAGCTCCAACAAGGCGCCGAGGTCGCGCAAGTCACCGCGCCGGTCATCGATGCCCTCGCCCACGCGGGCCAGCTCGAACAGGTTTGGCTGGGTGGCCGGGTCAAGGGAAAAGCCACTGACCTTGGCCCCCAGGCTTTGCAACCACAGCGTCAGCCAACTGCCCTTGAAGCCGGTATGGCCGGTGACCAGTACGCGCTTGCCACGCCAGAATTCCGGATTCAAGACCATTGTTTCCATGGGGCCTCGCCGCTTTGCCACAGGGCTTCGAGGTGGTTTTTATCCCGCAAGGTGTCCATTGGATGCCAGAAACCATCGTGCTGGAACGCCTGGAGCTGCTGCTCGGCCGCCAACGCCGCCAGCGGCTCGGCCTCCCAGGACGTTTGGTCATCGGTGATAAAAGGCAAGACTTTTGGCGAGAGCACAAAGAAGCCCCCATTTATCCAGCCACCGTCACCTCGAGGTTTTTCGGTGAAACCCAGAACGCTATCGCCGTCGCGCTCCAACGCACCGTAACGCCCGGGGGGCTGGACTGCCGTCACGGTGGCAAGCTTGCCGTGAGACAAATGAAAATCTACGAGCGCGCCAATATTGAGGTCCGACACGCCATCACCATAGGTGAAGCAGAACGCCTCTTCATTTTCCAGATAACGCGCCGCCCGACGCAGACGCCCACCGGTCATGGTGTCTTCGCCGGTGTCGATCAGAGTCACGCGCCACGGCTCGCTGTAGTTCTGGTGAACGTCCATGCGGTTGTTGCACATATCGAAGGTGACGTCAGAGGTGTGCAGGAAGTAGTTGGCGAAAAAATCCTTGATGGCATAGCCCTTGTAGCCCAGGCAGATCACGAAGTCGTGGATTCCATGGGCGGAATACTGCTTCATGATGTGCCAAAGAATTGGCTTGCCGCCGATCTCGATCATCGGTTTGGGCTTGAGGTGCGACTCCTCGCTGATCCGCGTGCCGAGACCACCTGCCAAGATAACTGCCTTCATCGTCTCCCCTCTTGTTCATCACCGGGCTCGGCCAAGCGTTGTTTCGCTTTGCTGGCGCGGGGATTACACCTTCAATGCCGATCCGGGCGCTGCGATGGGCCGCGAGCGCTCGTTTTATGGCGATATGAGGGGGACTTGCAGGAAACGCGCCAGCTCAGAAGGCAGCGTTTCGGGGGTATAGAAGTCAGAAAGGAAACTGAGCACTGTTTTTGTGGCGAGGGGATTTACCCTCCCACATATCAATCCGGCAACCACCCCCATAACCAATGTTGCAGGTTCTTGCCGCTGAGCATGTAGTCGCGCAACACCGCTTCGCGCAGTTCATCGCCCATGCGGTAACTGGCGTCGGGGTCGGCCAGGTGCATGCGGATCGCTGCGATCCATTCCTCTGTGCTGTTGCTGCGTACTTTGGTACATGGCAGGAAGCCGTCGTAGGCCTTGGTGTCGGTGCAGATCACCGGGTAGCCACAGGCGCCGTATTCCAGCAAACGCAGGTTGCTCTTGCAGTCGTTGAAGATGTGGAACTCCAGGGGAGCCAGCGCCAAGTCGAGGTTCAGGCTGGCCAGTTTGAACGGATAGTGGGTCAAAGCGACTGAGCCATGGAACTCATGGATATAGGGCCGCAATACATCCGGGCACATACCGAAGAACACCCACTCCACTTCATTGGCCAGCTCGCGAACCACGTCCGCAATAATCTCCAGATCGCCGCTGTGACTGGTCCCTCCTCCCCAACCCACCCGAGGCTTGGAGGACGTGCCGCGCCGGCTGGTCAGCTTCGCCCACGGCTCGGGCGGCAACATGTTGGGTACGATGCGGATTTCATTGTGCATACTGGACAACGCATCAGCGAGCGAAGGTGTCGTCACCACCACGCGATCACACAACCCGATTCCTTCGCGCAGCATCTGTTCGATATTGGCCGGCTTGTTGCGCGCATGAGTGTTTTTTTTGGGCGCCTTAACAACGTAATCGTCAAGTTCGAAGATCCGCAAGGCACCGGAGTATTTCTTCATTCTAAGAATATCGCCGGCGGCCCCTTCGCTGTAGCGCCCCTGCAATACAATCGTATCCGGCGACAAGCGCTCGATCTCAACGGTCGAAGGCGACTCGTAGGCGACCCGGGCGATTACCCGTCCGGCGGCTTCCAACTCGGCCAACGGGGCCGTGACACGATAATGGCCAACCGCGGTGGCGTTGACGGGCAAGCCAAGTACCAAGGGCAGCGCCCGGGTGCAAAACGGGTTCCAATTATTGCGCAGCGACGGTTCCAGACTGAAACTGGACGCCCCCAGGCTCAACGCAGGACTGTAGGCCGGATCCCGGGCGATCTGCGGCAGCCATTTGCGATAAAAGACTTCGCGCTCGCGCTCCACCAACGGGGGTTCATCAGATTGGGCAGCGGTCGATTGTAGGTCGACTTTCATGACCGTGGCGTAAGGCGTCCAGACCACCAGATAGCCGTTTTTGCCTGCGCGCAGGCACAAGTCGACATCGCTGAGGCCGAAGGTGAAGGAGGCATCGTCCAGGCAGCCGAGTTCATCGAACACCTGCCTGCGGATCATCAGGCAGTCACTGCTGACCGAACTCCAGTTCTGCGTTGTATGCAAACGCTGCATGTAACCACGAGAGGCCGCCGCCTCACCATAGAACGGCGTGCCCACCGGCCCCGCCAGGCCTAGTATCTGCCCGCCGCCAACAATCGTACCCTGGGGGTTGAGTATCCTGGAACCCACCACGGCGACCTCAGGACGCAGAGCATGATTGATCATCTCGTCCAGCCAGTCATTTTCGCAAGCAACCAGGTGCGGACTGAGCAATAGCAGGTACTCGCCCCGAGCCTGGGCAGCGGCGAAATTACGCACCGCGGCATCATTGTCCTCGCCGACATGACGCAGCACCCGCAACATGCTCGCGCCCAGCTGCGACATGTTCTCCAGCCAGTCGAGCATCGCCGGATCCCGGACGCCGCTGTCCACGATCAGGATTTCATAATGGGTGTAGGCCGTGCGTTCGATCAGGCTCTCGATGCAACGCTGCAAAGCTGCAAGCGAATCACCGGTACGCACGATGATCGATACCAGCGGGCGTTCGCCGTGTCGATAATTGACGCGGTTGATCAACGGCAACGTGTCCGGAACGATATTATGATCGATGCCGATACGGTCCAGGTGCGCGCCAACCAAGCGGGCATTCCCATCGATGACCTCGGACAGCGACAACCATTGGGCGAAGCTCAGGACAGACTCGACCTGAATTTCCGCGATGTGCTCGATGGTCTGAGGGCCGGCCTCTTCCACCAGCCGCCAGAGCAGATCGTGGGGCGCCAGTTCACCGTGATCCGACTCGAAGCCGCCGAGAGTCATGAATCGTTCACGCTCGAAAGCCAGGGTCCGACCGACATAAGGGTAGGCGCGCATCAAGTCCAGGTTGAAGTCCGGCTTGAACACCGGTTCGAAGGACTCGCCGCCCACCAACGCCCCTTCATCACTGTAGACGCAAAGAATGCCCTGCCTCCCGGCAACGCGCTCGGCCAGGATCAGCAACGCCGAATCGCGCAAGACGTCGCCCGCTCGCAACAGGTAGAACCAGTGCGCGCCTTCCAACTGCGCAACGATGGCATTGAGCTGACTCGGCCAGTCGGACTGATAAGGCAGTTGCAGTACTCGCTCGTCCACTTCGCAATGAGCATCGCAAAGCACCACTGCGGCCTGGGCTGGATACAACTGATCCTTGATGCTACGTAACGTCGCCGCAACAGCCGGCGCATCGCCGAGAGCGTCGATGATCACAGTTACGATGTTTGGCCGAAACGGCCAGCTATCGATGCGCGCAGGCATGACGCGCTGTTCAACCTCGGTGAACCGGCGGACGGCCAGCCACTCACGGTAAAAGTCGGCATAGCTCTCACTTTGTGCCCCTACCCGGCCGTTCACGACGGTATTGCGGTTGCCCAGCACGCGGGTCACGCAGAGTTCCTGCCAGGCATGAGGCTGGTCAGTGACTTTGTCCAGATCAACGCAGCGCACCCAACCCGAGGCTGGAGCCGCTTCACCGCTGCGCGCAACAAGCATCTGCGCCAGCCATTCCCACTCTGATTTGGCAGCCTTGAGCATTTCCGGGGTCTTGCTCAAACGCTCCGGGTAGAGACGCTCGATACTCAACACGGTATTCAAGGCAATCAGGTTGCCGCGCCGCATCAAGCAGACAAACAAAGCAAAATCGAGCACCGCAACAAAACCGGCACCGTCCTGAATCAGGGTCGGCAACAATTCCAGCACATCGGCTCGACGCATCAGGGTCGAACTGAAATTGCCAATGAAGTTGGTTGGCGTGCTCTCGAAAATCGCCAGCATGTCGTCGCCCTTGAGCAAGGCGTCATTCGGCGAGAAGCGGCAGTTATCCACCCGAGGTGGCAAGATGAAGTTGCCTGCGTCGCACAACAGCCGAAGCGCAAACACCACACTCACGTCAGCATGATCCATCAACGCCTGGGCCTGCATCGCAATGCTCGGTGCGAATAGACGGTCGTCATCGCACAGCACCTTGATGAACTCACCGCTGGCCTCTTCGACACACCGCAACAGGTTGCCCTGAAGCCCCAGTCGCTGCGGGTTTCGCAAATAGCGAATCGGATGGGACGGTTCAGTGAAAGAGTCGACGATCTGGCGAATATCATCACCAGGCGAATCATCGCAAACGATGATCTCGATGTGTTCGTAAGTCTGGGCCAGGGCACTGAGCAGCGCCTGGTCGAAGAACCGAGGGTTGTAGGCGGGGATAACGATACTGACGAGCGGAAGTGACTTCACGGTTAAAACTCTCGAGCGGCGGGCTCCGGCCTTTTCAGGTCGGAGCCCCGGAACCGCTTAAAAAAAAGACGGTTGGCGGCTCGGTCGATACCGGCTCAGATCTTGTTGAACAGGCCCAACTGGGCAATCTTGCTGAAAGCCAGTTGCGAGGCTTGCAGCATGGTCTGCTGCAAGGTCAGGCGAGTCATCACTTCGGCCGCATCGGAATCACGAATCGACGATTGAGTCTGGTTATTGGCCAACAGCAGGCTCTGGTTCGTGTCGCTTTGGTTTTCCAGAGCCTGGCCACGCCCACCTACCGAGCTCAAGGCACTGGACAACTGATCGGTGCCGCTGGCCAGGTTGCCGATGCCGGAAGCCAGCGACGCCTGCAACTTCTGCAACGCGATCGGATCGTTGTTGGTCGGCGTGTTCAGCGCGGTTTTCAGCTGATTCACGGTGTCCAGAATGTTCTGGGTTTCGTGGGTGTTGACCGCGATGCTGAACTGATCGTCAGCGGCAGGCGTACCGTCCAGGGTAAAGCTCACACCCGAGGCGGTGGCCACGTTGCCGGCCAGGGTACCGCTGGACACCGGTTGGCTGTTGGCGGTCAGCGGCGCGGAGTAGAGGTCAAAATCAGTGGCACTGGTGAACTTCAATACGGCCGCACCGGTAGGGAAACTGGCGTGATAGGCCACCGGGTCGGTGATTTCGCTGCCAGTGACCTGGACCGTGGTCGGGTTGCCCGGGCTGCGGGTCGTGACAAAAGTATCCGGCTTGGCGGCCAGGGTGAAGGTGTGGCCAGGCAACACAGTGCCCGCGGTATCACCGGTTTGCAGGTTGATGTTCAGGGTCAGTTCCAGGCCACGGAACTGTACCGCCTGACCACTTTTGCTGTTGGGATCAAAAGCACCACCCTGGCTGGCTTCGGCGGTGACGTCGTTGCCGCCGGAGTCGGTGATTCTCAGTTGCGTGCCGCTGGTGAATTCAACGGTGTACGGTTCGCCACTGCGGAATTTGCTGTTGTAGCTGACACTGGACGACACCTGGCCGTTGGACAGCACTACGCGGCCATCATCCACCGCAGGCGCGGTCAGGGTGACCAGGCTGCGGCTGGTGTTGACGGCCTGCTGGAACACTTCCCAGCCGGTGCTGTTGGTGGCCATCGACATGGTGTCGCCGACGGGCAGGTCGAGGGTTACCTGGTCACCGTTATAGCTGTAGCTGCCATCGTTGTTGCGGGTGAACGGAATGGTGTCGCCCTTGGAGCCGGCGAAAATGTACTTGCCATTTTCGTCCTTGCTGTTCATCAGGCTCAGCAGTTGTTCTTCGATCTGTGCCAGCTCCGAGGCGTTAGCCTGGCGGTCGGCGTCGGTGTAGCCGGCGTTACCGGCACCGACGGCCAATTCCTTGGCGCGTTGCAGCACGTTGCCGATGCTGGTCATCACCGCTTCAGTGGTGCCCAGGGTTGCCTTGATGGTGTTGGCGTTAGTTTCGTACTGAGCCAGCATCGACGCTTGCGTGCCCAGTTGCAGCAGACGCGAAGCCCCTACCGGATCATCGGCAGCGGTGTTCACGCGCACCAGGCTGCTGGCCTCTTCGCTGGTCTTGACCACGTTGGCGAAGTTTTTCTGGTAGTTCGCAGCCGTGCTTTCGTAGAACTGGGAGGTGGAAATGCGCATGGGCTACGGCTCCTTAAAGACTGTTGATCAGCGTGCTGAAAATTTCCTGCGCAGCCTTGATGATCTGCGAAGACGCGGTGTAGTACTGCTGGAACTTGACCAGGTTGCCGGTCTCTTCATCCAGGTCCACGCCCGACAGTGAGTCGCGGGCGTTCTTGGCGTTGTCCAGGATCGCACCGGTGGCGGCGCTGTCGAGCTTGCCCTGGGCGGCCTTGGCGCCGACGCCTTCCACCAGCTTGCCGTAGGCATCGTTCAGGGAAATACCCTTGCTGGAGGAACCGGTGTCCACAGTCTTGGCGGTCTGCAAACCGGCCAGGACAGTGCCGTTACGGTTGTCCAGGCTGCCGGGCTGGCTGAGGCTGACATTGATGGACGCTCCGTTGGACGGAGCACCGGCAATGGACATGTCGAACGCGACGGTACGCTGCACCGGCGGTACGGACGAATCCATGATCGGGTTGCCGCTGGCATCCTTGAGCGGAACGCTCAGGCTCAGGGTGTTGCTCTGGCCAGGCTTGATCGTACCGCTGCTGAGCGTACCGCCTTGGGCGTCGAGCAATTGATAAGCCTGGCTGGTGCCATCAGCGGATGTCGCACCGAACACCACCTTGACCGGCATGGAGTTCTTGATGCCGTTCTGGATGATGGTCGTGGTGGCGGCGTCGTAGATGTCCAGCTTGGTGGTCATGTTCGGCTGACCGCTGGCCGGGATGGTCAGCGTACCGCTGCCCCCGGGCACGATGGCGGCGCCCAACGGCGCGGCAATCGCCAGCCGCTTGGAGTCGGTCATCTCGGTCTTGATGTTGGCCGCCTCGTTGCGGGTCGGCGTAAGCTTGAACGTGTCGCCGGCGGCAGCGGTGCCGTTGGCGAACGTCATCGAGAAACCGTCGATCACCGGCGGCGGCGTGGTCGCAGTGTTGAACGCGCCCATCGAGGTGCCGTCGGGCAGGCGCTGGACGGTGTAGTCCGTGCCGGTGGTGAACGTCACCTTGTAGTCGTTGGTGGTCAGCTTGCCGGAGTCTTTGATGGCGATGTTGAAGTTGCCGGAGCCGGCGCTGTTGTTCAACGACGCAACGCTACGCTGGCTGATCTGCGCGGCGCTGTTGATGTTAGTGAACAGGTTGGAGCCGAAGGCCCCGTTCATGTCGATGCCCGAGGCCTGGACGCTGTTCATCTGGTCGGCGACCACCAGGGCCACGCGACCCAGCTCGTTCATGGCCGGGTCGAGCACGGTGCTGCGGTAGCGCATCAGGCCACCGATCTCGCCGCCGGTGAGCACCGACGTCAGGTCCATGGAGCTGGAACCACTGTTGAGCTGAATGCCAATGCGCCCCGGATCGTTCTTGTCCGGCACCGCTTGCAAGGTATTGACGATATTGCCCATCACCAACGGCTGGCCGGAGCCCAGGTAGATGTCCAGGCTGCTGCCGTTCTCGACGACCTGCGTGCCGGTGAACGTCGAGAGCTGGCGAATGGTTTCGCTGCGGGCGTCGAGCAGGTCGTTGGGCGCGCCGCCGGCGTTGGAGACTTCGGCGATTTTCTTGTTCAACTGCGCAACGGTGGCGGCCAGGTTATTGACCTGGTCGACCATGTTCGACAGGTTGCCATTGATGTTCTGGCTCTGCTCCGTCAACTGGTTGGCAACCGAATTGAAACGGTTGCTCAAGGCCTGGGCATCGCTGAGCAGCAACTGGCGGGATGCATCGTCACCCGGCTTGGCGTTGACGTTCTGCACCGAGGCGAAAAACTTGGTCAGCGCGCCGTTGAGACCGGTGCCGCTGTCCGACAACAGGGAGTCGAGCGGAGTGATCTGGCCCTGATAGGCCGCCGCGTCACTGTTGAGCGACGTGGTGGTTTTCAGTTGTGCTTCAAGGAAGGCGTTATACACCCGACGTACATCGGCCAGGGTCGTGCCGGAACCGATGAACACGTTGCCGTACTGGTTCGACGCCTTGGTGGTCTGCACAGTCTGCTGGCGCGAATAACCGGCGGTATCGACGTTGGCAATGTTGTTACCCGTGGTCACCAACGCAGTCTGGCTTGCTGACAGACCCGACATCCCTATATTGAGCAAACTCATGGTTCAGACCTTATAAAGTCGTGGTGGCACCAGCCGACGCGTAGTTTTGGTAACTCGTCATCTGCCGGGCTATGTTCGAAATCTTGCTGGCGTAGTTCGGGTCGGTGGCGTAACCGGCTTTCTGCAACTCGCGTACAAACTGTTCCGGGTTATCGGCCGACTTCAGTACATCTTGATAGCGACTGTTGCTTTGCAGCAGATTGACCAGATCATGGAAACTGTCGCGGTACGAGGCGTAGGAACGGAACTCGGCCGTCTCCTTGACCATCGCGCCATTGCGGAATTCGCTGGTGATCGCCCGCGCCGAATCGCCCTTCCAATTCGCGCTGGCCTTGATGCCGAACAGGTTGTGGCTACTGTTGCCATCGGGCTGGCGCATGACCGATTTACCCCAACCGGTTTCCAGGGCGGCCTGGGCCACCAGGTAACGCGGGTCGACACCGATGCGGTCCGCCGCTTCCTTGGCCATTGGCAGCATGGCGTTGACGAATTCATCGGCATCGCGGAAGGCCTTGCGCGCCGGTGCCAGCGGTGGCTGTGCCACGGCGCGACCATAGACCTGCATGTCACCTTTGGGCTCGGACGCCTTGAGCGCGGCCAGCCAGTCGCCATTGGCCAGTTCGCCGGTGGCCGGCTTGACGGCGGCGATGGCGCGATCAGGCAGCAGGTTCTGCGCAGGCACATCGGCATTGGCCGACGCCGAAGGCACCAGGCCGGCGAGCAGGCGGTCGGCCAGTTTCGGCGGCAGGGCCAGGCGGCGCTGGTTGAGCAATTCCATGTCGTTGCGGTGGACGCCCTCGGCCCCTTGCGGCGCACTCACGGCCCGCGAAGCCCACAACGGACGCTGGCCGCTGATACGCGACAACGGGCCATCGGTGGGCAGGGTCCCGGCCGCCACTGGCGTCGGCACCGGCGCCTTGGCGACCTTGTCCTGCGCCTCTTGCTGCTTGGCAGCCGACAATGTCGCCGCCTCGCCAGACGCCAGCGGCTTGTTCTTGGACATCTGGCGCAGCAGCACGTCGGCCAGGCCGATACCACCGCCTTCGCGGGACATGGAAACGGCCAACTGCTGGTCGTACATTTCCTGGTACTGCTTGGCTTCCGGCGTGTTCATCGGATTGTCCTTGCCCAAGGCCTCGGTGGCCGAACGCATGGACTTGAGCATTTCGCCGAGGAACAGCGACTCGAATTCCTGTGCCACTTTGCGCAGGTTGCCTTCGCTGTTCTTGTCGCCGACCTTGAGCTGGTTGAGGCGATTCAGGTCCGAGTAAGAACCCGAATCCCCACTGATCAAGGCGCCTTTGCGCATATCAACCATGGCCGCTTTCCTTAAATCACGATCAGGTCGGCTTGCAACGCGCCGGCCTGCTTCAAGGCTTCGAGAATGGCCATCAAGTCGCCCGGCGCCGCGCCGACCTGGTTCACCGCCCGGACGATTTCATCCAGGGTAGTGCCCGGGCCGAACTTGAACATCGGCTTGGCTTCCTGCTCGGCATTGACCCGCGAACGCGGTACCACGGCGGTCTGGCCGTTGGACAACGGCCCCGGCTGGCTGACGATCGGGTCTTCGGTGATGGTCACCGTCAGGCTGCCGTGGGTCACGGCGGCCGGAGACACCTTGACGTTCTGGCCGATCACGATGGTGCCGGTACGCGAGTTGATGATGACTTTCGCCACCGCCTGGCCCGGGTCGACCTCAAGGTTTTCCAGGATCGACAGATAGTCGACCCGCTGGCTCGGATCCAGTGGCGCAGTGACGCGGATCGAGCCGCCGTCGATGGCCTGGGCGACGCCTGGGCCGAGCATGTCGTTGATCTTGTCGACAATGCGCTTGGCGGTGGTGAAGTCGGAACGGTTGAGGTTCAGCGTCAGGCTGTTGCCCTGATTGAAACCGCTCGGCACCGCCCGCTCCACCGACGCACCCCCTGGGATGCGGCCGGCCGACGGAACGTTGACGGTGATCTTCGAACCATCGCGGCCCTCGGCATCGAAACCGCCCACCACCAGGTTGCCCTGGGCGATGGCGTAGACGTTGCCGTCGATACCCTTGAGCGGCGTCAGCAACAAAGTACCGCCGCGCAGGCTCTTGGAGTTACCGATGGACGCAACGGTGATATCCACCTGCTGGCCAGGCTTGGCGAACGCCGGCAGATCGGCACTGATCGACACCGCCGCGACGTTCTTCAACTGCACGTTGCCGGAGCCCGCCGGCACCTTGATGCCGAACTGCGACAACATGTTGTTGAAGGTCTGCAGGGTGAACGGGGTCTGGGTGGTCTGGTCGCCGGTGCCGTTCAGGCCCACGACCAAACCGTAGCCGATCAGTTGGTTGGAACGCACGCCGGAAATGCTGGCGATGTCCTTCAAACGCTCGGCTTGAGCGGTAAAGGCCGCCGACATCACCAGGGCACCGATCAACAGCTGCTTAAGATTCAACTGGGCCACCTAGAAAGGGAACTTCGGGCTGAGGAAGAAACGGTCGAACCAGCCCGGCTGACTCGCATCGGCAAAGGCACCGGTACCCGAATAAGTGATGCGTGCATCGGCTACACGGGTCGACGGAACAGTGTTGTCAGTGGAAATGTCATCGGCGCGAACCATGCCGGCGATGCGCACCAGTTCGTCACCGGTGTTGAGCGTCAGCCACTTCTCGCCACGCACGGCGATGATGCCGTTGGGCAACACATCGGCGACGGTCACGGTGATCGAACCGGTCAGGCTGTTGCTCTGGCCGGACTGACTGTCGCCCTTGGTGGCCCGATCAGCGCTGTAGCCAGCGTTGAGGCTCAGGTCATTGCTCCCGATCGGGTTGTTGGTGGTCAGGCTGGAGCCGAACAGCGAGGTCAGGCCGACGCTGGTCTCGCTGGTCTTGTCGATTTGCGAGTTGGCGTTCTTGCTGGCCTGGGTCCGCTCGTTCAGGGTGATGGTGATGATGTCACCGACCCGGAAAGCCTTGCGGTCGCTGTACAGGTTCTGCTCGAAACCGGCCTGGTAGATCGAGCCGTTATTGGCGGCAGCCGGCAACGGCGTGCGCGGCAACACCGGGGCGTAATACGGGTCATTGGGCCTGGGTGTCGGCGCGACACAGCCCGCGAGTGCGGTGATCCCACTCAGTGCCAGAACAGATACGAAGCGTTTCATGACCCTACCTCTTGGTGTTGCAGGCGACCCTGGGGCCGCCCTGTCTACGTAATGACGGACGTTGCGACGTGATTACAGATTCTGCGTAACGAACGAGAGCATCTGGTCGGCGGTGGAGATCACCTTGGAGTTCATCTCGTAGGCGCGCTGGGTGGTGATCATGTTGACCATCTCCTCAACGGTGCTCACGTTGGACGTTTCCAGGGTGTTCTGCAGCGTGGTACCGAAACCGTTCAGGCCGGGAGTGCCGACTTGCGGCGCGCCACTGGCGGCGGTTTCCAGGAACAGGTTATTGCCCACCGCTTGCAGGCCGGCCGGGTTGATGAAGTCGGCGGTCTGCAGGTTGCCGATCACTTGGGAGGCCGGGTTGCCCGCCACGGTGACGGACACGGTGCCGTCACGGCCCACGGTAAAGGTCTGGGCATCGTTCGGGATAACGATCGCTGGCTCCAGGGCGAAACCGCTGGCGTTGACGATCTGGCCATTGGAGTCGAGGTGGAACGTGCCGTCACGGGTGTAGGACGTGGTCCCGTCCGGTTGCAGGATCTGGAAGAAACCGCGACCGTCGATGGCCATGTCCAGCGGCTGCTCGGTGGTTTGCAGGCTGCCGGCGTTGAAGTTTTTCTGGGTGCCGACGATGCGCACACCGGTACCCACTTGCAGGCCCGACGGCAATTCGCTGTCCTGGGTCGACTGGGCGCCAGGCTGGCGTTTTACCTGATACAGCAGGTCCTGGAACTCGGCACGATCACGCTTGAAACCCGTGGTCGAAACGTTCGCCAGGTTGTTGGAAATAGTGGAAAGGTTGGTGTCCTGGGCGGACAGACCTGTTTTGGCAACCCAAAGAGCCGGAAGCATTCGATTCTCCTCGTACGCCTGTTTTTCGGCGCGACGCTGTAATTAATAGTTAGATCTGCAAGACCCGAGCCATGGCTTCATCGCCTTCTTTGGCGGTGTTCATCATCTTGACGTGGAGCTCGAACTGCTTGGCCAGGGCCAGCACCGAGGTCATCTCATCCACGGCGTTGACGTTGCTCGCCTCCTGGAAACCCGACACCAACTGCACGTTGCCGTCGATGGGCGCCGGCTGGCCGTCCTTGGTACGGATCGAACCGTCCAGGCCCTTGGTCATGGTCTTGAGGTCCGGGTTGACCAGCTTGATGCGGTCCACTTCAGCCATCACCCGCGGGCCTTCGCCCATGGCGCGGATGCTGATGGTGCCGTCCTGGCCGATCTCGATTTTCTGCTCCGGCGGCACGGCGATCGGACCGCCATTGCCCATCACCGGCATGCCGTTGCCGGCGCGCAGCACACCCAGGGCGTCAACATTGAGGCTGCCGGTGCGCACGTAGCTTTCGCCGCCGTCAGGGTTCTGCACGGCCATCCAGCCAGGCCCGCTGACCGCCACGTCGAGGTCACGACCGGTTTCAATCAGAGCACCCGGGGTGAAATCCGTGGCAGGCCGTTCGGACAGGGCAAACGCCCGCGCCGGAAAGCTGTCACCGAACACTGGCATCGAACGTGCCTGCTCCAGGTCTTTCTGAAAACCATTGGTGGAGATGTTCGCCAGGTTGTTGGCATGGGCCCGCTGCGCCAGTGCGTTCTGGCTGGCGCCGGTCATTGCCACATAAAGGTACTTGTCCACTGTCGTTCCTCTGCATGCCGGACGTTTGCCGCCCACTGCTGTGTTGCACAGCCTTAAGCAATTTGCAGACCAACTTTTTTCTGGCGCTGATGCCCCCGGTAAACAAAGGGCCTGGAGGTTTGGGAAGGGATTCTGCAAATGTACCGAAGACGAAAAACCGGCGGTGTCGTGCCGGTTGGTGGCAATGCTTGTCCTTGGGGGAATGGCCACTGCCGCCGATGGGGCCAGCAATAGCTATGAGTCGGTTTTACCGACCTCATACTCACGCAATTTGTTGGCAATGGTCGTATGGGAAACCCCCAGCCGCTTGCCCAGTTGCCGGCTGCTCGGGTGCTCGGAGTACAAGCGCTCCAGCACCGCTTTCTCGAAGCGCCCGACGATCTCGTCCAGCCCCCCCTCCAGGGAAAAATCGCCAAGGGGTTGGCGCACGCCGTAATCCGGCAGGCGGATATGCTCAGCCTTGACCGTGCCGCCATCGCACAGGGAAACGGCCTGGAACAGCACGTTTTCCAACTGCCGGACATTGCCCGGCCAGTGGTAGTGACTGAGACGATCCATCGCCGCCGGGGCCAGCTTGGGCAGGGCACAGCCGATCTGGCGGCTGGCCTGGTCGAGGAAATGCTCCACCAGCGGCGCCAGGCCATCGAGGCATTCGCGCAGCGGTGGAATGTGCAAGGAAAGGACGTTCAAGCGGTGGTACAGATCCTGACGGAATTCTCCCCGGGCGCAGAGTTCGGACAAATCGACCTGGGTGGCGCAAATCACCCTGACGTCCAGGTACACCTCTTCATCGCTGCCGACACGCCGGAAGCAACCGTCCTGCAGGAAGCGCAGCAGTTTCACTTGCAGGCGCGGACTCATTTCCCCGACGCCGTCGAGGAACAGCGTTCCCCCGGCGGTCAGTTCCAGCAGGCCGAGCTTGCCTTCGGCCCTCGCCCCTTCGAATGCGCCGGGGCCGTAGCCGAACAGCTCGGTCTCGGCCATGGACTCCGGCAGCCCGGCACAATTGAGCGCCATCAAGGGCGATTGCCCGCGCGGGCTCGCCAGGTGACAAGCTCGGGCCAGCAGTTCCTTGCCCGTGCCGGTTTCGCCTTCTATCAATAGCGGCGCGTCCAGCGGTGCCATGCGCCGGGCCTCACGGACCACCGCCGCCATGACCTTCGAACTCTGGAAAATACTGTCGAAGCCGCGCAGTTCCTGCTTGCGCACGTTATAGATACGTTCACCCACCCGGTCGGCCCGGTGCAGGGTCAGCACCGCACCGGCCATGGCTTCGCTGTCGTCGTGCTCCGATTGCAGTGGCGCGATGTCGGCCAGGAACACATCGCCCTTGACCTTGACCCGCAGGCCGTTGATGCGCGACTGGTTGGCCCGCACCAGTTCCGGCAAGTCGAAATCCTCGGCATAGCGGGACAGGGGGATCCCCGGCACCTCGTCCACCCGCACCCCGAGCAACTGCGCCGCCGCCCGGTTGGCCGCGACGATGGAGCCGCCCATGTCGATGGACAGCACCGGAAACTCCAAGGCGCCGAGCAAGGCGTTGAGTTCCATGTGCCGACGCTCGCTGGGCATCAGCCCTACACGCTTGACGCCAAATACCCCGGCGATGCCTTCGAATTTCGGACGCAGCGCCTGGAACTGAATGTTGATCAGGTTCGGGCAGTGCAGGTAGATCGCGTTGCCATGCTCGCCGCCGACCTCCCCCCGGGCGACGTTGATGCCGTACTCCACCAACAGGTTGAGGATGTCCCGCAGGATGCCGATGCGGTTCTGGCAATGGACTTTGATGCGCATGAAGAGACCCGATGCTGTTCACTTAAGGTTTGTTTGATTCATTGTGGCGAGGGGATTTATCCCCGCTGGGTTGCGCAGCAACCCCCTTATTCCTCGCAGCGCCACAATCCATAGGCGAGCGCTTCGCACTCGAACGGGGATAAATCCCCTCGCCACAAGGCCTGTTCCCTGCGCGACAGCGCAGCGTCGAAGACGCGGCGGCCACTCCCTCGCCACACAGGTTTCTGCGTGGCAGCACAAATAGTCGTCAAGATTATGTGACAGTTGTAGGCCAATTCCCACCGGAAAAACCCGACAACAGCGTAAGCCGGGCCAACTCGTAACGAAAACTTTACGATTTTACTTTTCTTTCACCTGCCCGACCTTTTCCCGCGTGCTGCACATGTCGCTGCTTCGCGCTATCTCTATTGCATCGCTGGACATAAAAACAACACATCTTCCCCCTGAGGGAAATCAGCAGGAGAGCAGCATGAAGCAGACGCAGTACGTGGCCCGCGAGCCCGATGCGCAAGGTTTTATCCACTACACCGCCGAAGAACACGCGGTGTGGAACACGCTGATCACCCGCCAGCTGAAAGTCATCGAAGGCCGTGCGTGCCAGGAATACCTGGACGGCATCGACAAGCTGGGCCTGCCCCACGACCGTATCCCGCAACTGGATGAAATCAACAAGGTGCTGGGCGCGACCACGGGCTGGCAAGTCGCCCGGGTACCGGCGTTGATCCCCTTCCAGACCTTTTTCGAATTGCTCGCCAGCAAGCAGTTTCCGGTGGCGACCTTTATTCGTACCCGTGAAGAGCTGGATTACCTGCAAGAGCCGGACATTTTCCACGAGATCTTTGGCCACTGCCCGTTGCTGACCAACCCCTGGTTTGCCGAATTCACCCACACCTACGGCAAACTCGGCCTACAGGCGTCCAAGGAAGAACGGGTATACCTGGCGCGCCTGTACTGGATGACCATCGAGTTCGGCCTGGTGCAGACCCCACAGGGCCGGCGCATCTACGGTGGCGGCATCCTGTCCTCGCCCAAGGAAACCGTTTACTGCCTGTCCGACGAGCCTGAGCACCAGGCCTTCGATCCACTGGAAGCCATGCGCACGCCGTATCGCATCGACATCCTGCAACCGGTGTATTTCGTGCTGCCCGAGCTCAAGCGCCTGTTCGACCTGGCCCACGAAGACATCATGGGCATGGTCAAGCGCGGTCGGGAACTGGGCCTGCACACGCCGAAATTCCCACCCAAGGCTGCGTGAACCGCGTCTTTTAATCTCAATTGAGTCTGTTGCACAACGCGGCTTTGCTTTAGCGTGGGTGCATCGACGTTTTCAAAAATTCGATCCAGGAACACACCATGAACACTCTGAACCAAGCCCATTGCGAAGCCTGCCGCGCCGACGCCCCACAAGTCAGCGACGAAGAACTGCCGGTGCTGATCAAGCAGATCCCCGACTGGAACATCGAAGTGCGCGACGGCGTGATGCAGCTGGAAAAAGTTTTCCTGTTCAAGAATTTCAAGCACGCCCTGGCGTTCACCAACGCTGTCGGTGAAATTTCCGAGGCCGAAGGCCACCACCCAGGCCTGCTCACCGAATGGGGCAAAGTCACCGTGACCTGGTGGAGCCACTCCATCAAGGGCCTGCACCGCAACGACTTCATCATGGCCGCCCGCACCGATGACGTGGCCAAGACCGCCGAGGGCCGCAAGTAATGCATTTCGACGCCATCGGCCGGGTACCCGGCGACCCGATCCTTGGCCTGATGGAGGCCTACGGGGCGGACAGCAACCCGAGCAAGTTCGACCTGGGCGTGGGCGTCTATAAGGACGCCCAGGGTTTGACGCCGATTCTTCAATCCGTGAAGCAGGCCGAGCAGCGACTGGTGGATCGCCAGACCACCAAGACCTACATCGGCGGTCACGGCGACGCTGCGTTCGGCCAGTTGATCAACGCGCTGGTGCTGGGCGCCGACTCGCCGCTGATCAGCGCAAAGCGTGCCGGTGCCACCCAGACACCGGGCGGCACCGGTGCGCTGCGCCTGAGTGCCGACTTCATCGCTCAATGCCTGCCGGGCCGTGGGGTATGGCTGAGCAACCCGACCTGGCCGATCCACGAAACCATCTTCGCCGCGGCCGGGGTCAAGGTCAGTCACTACCCTTACGTGGGCGCTGATAACCGCCTGGATTTCGAAGCAATGCTGGCGGCCCTGAACCAGGCGCCCAAAGGTGATGTGGTGCTGCTGCACGCCTGCTGCCACAACCCCACCGGATTCGACCTGTCCCATGAGCAATGGCGTCAGGTGCTGGAGGTGGTGCGCAGCCGCGACCTGCTGCCGCTGATCGACTTCGCCTACCAAGGCTTCGGCGATGGCTTGGAGCAGGACGCCTGGGCGGTCCGGCTATTTGCCCAGGCCCTGCCGGAAGTGCTGGTCACCAGTTCCTGTTCGAAGAACTTCGGCTTGTACCGCGACCGTACGGGTGCGTTGATCGTCTGCGCCCGCGATGGCGAGAAGCTGGTGGATATCCGCAGCCAACTGGCAAACATCGCCCGCAACCTGTGGTCGACACCGCCGGACCATGGCGCGGCCGTGGTGGCGACCATTCTCGGCAACCCGGAACTCAAGAGCCTGTGGGCCGATGAAGTCCAGGCCATGCGCCTGCGCATCGCGCAATTGCGCAGCGGCTTGCTGGAGGCCCTCGAACCCCATGGCTTGCGCGAACGCTTCGCCCATATCGGCGTGCAACGCGGGATGTTCTCCTACACCGGCCTGACGCCGGAACAGGTCAAACACCTGCGCGAGCGCCACAGCGTCTACATGGTCGGCACCGGCCGGGCCAACGTGGCCGGCATCGATGCGACGCGCCTGGACCTGCTGGCCGAGGCGATTGCTGACGTTTGCAGATAACCAGCCTTTAAATAGCTGAACAGACCCCCTTGTGGCGAGGGGATTTATCCCCGCTGGGCTGCGCAGCAGCCCTAGATCAGACACCTTGGAATGTCAGGCCACCCCAGGCTGGGGGCTGCTGCGCAGCCCAACGGGGATAAATCCCCTCGCCACAGATAAGTCCTCTCACCACAGGCGCTGCGCCAGACGCTCTACCTACAGGCCTGTCCACTCGCTGACAAATTCGGCAGTTTCCACCTGCGGTGCCGTGCGCGCTTCTTTCTGCGGCGTGCCCAGGTAGAGGAAACCGATCACCTCTTCCCCGTCTTCAAGGCCAAGCCCCCTGGCCACATGCGGCGAGTACGCCAGCTCACCGGTCCGCCACACGCCACCGACCCCTTGGGCATACGCCGCCAACAAGATGCCATGGGCCGCGCAGCCGGCCGCCAACAACTGTTCGGATTTGGGGATCTTGAAATGGTCCTGCAGGCGAGCAATCACCACCACGACCAGAGGCGCACGCAATGGGCCGTTGAGGGCCTTTTCCACGACCGCTTCCGGTACCAGCGGGTCATTGAACCGCGCCGCTTCGGCCAGCAGTTCGCCCATGCGATTGCGCGCCTGCCCTTCGACCGTCAGAAAACGCCATGGCCGCAACTGGCCGTGATCCGGCGCCCGCATGGCCGCGGCGAACATGAGTTCACGCTGCTCCGGCGTGGGGGCCGGGTCCACCAGGCGCGGGACGGAAACACGGTTGAGCAAAGCGTCGAGAGCCTGCATCGGCCACCTCCTGAAAAAATGTCCGGCTATTCTAGTGGCTGTGCGGCGAGTTCGTTAGCGCAAAATCCGCGACCCGGCGCCCACTCGGTTCCGGGTGCCGGTTTACAGGACGCTTGCCGCAGGTAGAATGGCGCCCTTCCCTTTCAGCCTGAGCGGACTTCATGGCGTTGCCGACCCTGCGGATCATTGGTTTCATCATCGGCATCTTCCTGATCACCCTGGCGATCTTCATGGTCGTGCCCATGGCCACGCTGCTGATCTACGAGCGCACCAGCGACCTGCCGTCTTTCCTCTGGTCGAGCATGATCACCTTTGTTGCCGGCCTGGCCCTGATTATTCCCGGACGCCCGGAGCACATCCACCTGCGCCCTCGGGACATGTACCTGCTGACCGTCAGCAGTTGGCTGGTGGTGTGTGTGTTTGCCGCGCTGCCGTTCCTGCTGACCCAGAAGATCAGCTACACCGACTCGTTTTTCGAAAGCATGTCCGGCATCACCGCAACCGGCGCCACCGTCCTGAGTGGCCTGGACAACATGTCCCCGGGTATCCTGATGTGGCGCTCGCTGCTGCACTGGCTCGGCGGCATCGGCTTCATCGGCATGGCGGTGGCGATCCTGCCCCTGCTGCGCATCGGTGGCATGCGGTTGTTCCAGACCGAGTCGTCGGACCGCTCGGAAAAAGTCATGCCCCGTTCCCACATGGTGGCGCGGTTGATCGTGGCGTCCTACGTGGGCATCACCATTCTCGGCACCCTGGCGCTCTGGTGGGCCGGGATGAGCCTGTTCGATGCCATCAACCATGCGATGTCGGCAATCTCCACCGGCGGTTTTTCCACCTCGGACCTGTCCCTGGCCAAATGGACCCAGCCGGCCGTGCACTGGGTCGCCATCGTCATCATGATCCTCGGCAGCCTGCCGTTTGCCCTGTATGTGTCGACGCTGCGAGGCAATCGCCGGGCGCTGATCAAGGACCAGCAGGTCCAGGGGCTTATCGGCGTACTGCTGGTGACCTGGCTGGTGCTCGGCACCTGGTATTGGGCAACCACCGACCTGCACTGGCTGGACGCGTTGCGGCACGTGGCACTGAACGTGACGTCCATCGTCACCACCACCGGCTTTGCCCTGGGCGACTACAGCTTGTGGGGCAATTTCTCGCTGATGCTGTTCTTCTACCTGGGGTTCGTCGGCGGTTGCTCGGGCTCGACGGCCGGCGGGATCAAGATCTTCCGCTTCCAGGTCGCCTACATCCTGCTGCGGGCCAACCTTAATCAACTGATCCACCCGCGTGCGGTGATCAAGCAGAAATACAACGGTCATCGCCTCGACGAAGAAATCGTCCGCTCGATCCTTACGTTCTCGTTCTTCTTCGCCATCACCATCTGCGTGATCGCGCTGCTGCTGTCGCTGCTGGGCGTGGAATGGATGACGGCGCTGACCGGTGCAGCCAGTACCGTGTCCGGCGTCGGCCCAGGGTTGGGGGAAACCATCGGGCCGGCTGGCAACTTCGCACCGCTGCCGGACGCGGCCAAGTGGATTCTGTCAGGCGGCATGCTGCTGGGCCGACTGGAAATCATTACGGTGTTCGTGCTGTGTATCCCGGCGTTCTGGCGTCACTGACCGGTCAAGACTGGCTCGCCAACCGTGCCCGGTATTCGCCCGGTGTGGTGTCGAACCAGCGGCGAAAGGCCCGGAAAAAATTGCTCGGGTCGGCAAACCCCAGCAGATAGGCGATTTCCAGCAGCGTCATGCCTGGCTGCGCCAGGTACTGCTCGGCCAGTTCGCGGCGGGTGTCTTCGAGCAGGCTCTGGAAACTCGTGCCTTCCTCCTGCAAGCGCCGCTGCAAGGTGCGCTGTGACAGGTGCAGCGTCTGCGCCACCACGTCTCGCTTGGGCTCGCCCTGGGGCAACAGTCGGCACAACGCTTGTCGCGCCTTGTGGGTCACGCGGCTTTCCGAAAAGCGCGCGAGATACTCCCCGGCAAACCGGTCGTGAAGCTGCGCCATGGCTTCGTTGGCCGTCGGCAGCGGCGCCTCCATGTCGGCCCGTTCAAAAATCAGTGCGTCATAAGGTGCGCCGAACACCAACGGCGCGCAGAAAGCTCGCTGATAAGGCGCCAGGTCCAAGGGCTCGGCGCCTTGGCACAGCACTTTCACCGGGTGCAGGGCGCGCCCGGTCAGCCAACTGCATAGCGCCAACGCACAGGCCAGGGACGCTTCGGCACTTTGGCGAGTGGGGGGCAGATGGTCCCCATGCACCGTCAGGATCAGCCCGTAGCCTTCTTCCAACCGACGAAAACTCAATTCGGCGCTTTCGGCAATGATCCGCTGGTATCGCACCAGCCGTTGAAAGCCCTCTGCCAGGGTGCGACTGGACATCAAGGCGTAGCCAACCACATGGAACGAGGCCGGGCGCACCACTTTGCCCATGTTCAAGCCAATGGCCGGGTTACCCGACAACTCCACCGCCCGTTGCCAGAGCCGCGTCATCGAATCCTGGGGGAAACGTGCATCCGGATCGTCCAGCGCATCAAAGTCCAGCCCCAGTTGCTGGAACAGCACCCGACAATCCAGGCCGTCCATTTCCAACGCTTTGACAATCCCCATCGCCCAGCTTGAAGAAGTCGTTCGTTCGCTCATGACGTTTTACTTGCATGACGAGCCGCAGGGTACGGCTGGATTTGCGAAGGATACTAAAGTGGCGCCCATTGTCACTGGCTGTTGCAGGTGATAGCTCTAGACTTCAAGCATCAGAACAATAACCACAGAGCTAGCCGTCGTGGAAAACGCCAAACGATTCAATACGTTCGCTGAGTTCTACCCCTATTACCTCGGCGAACACAGCAACAGCACCTGCCGCCGATTGCATTTCATCGGCACCTCCCTGGTCATCCTGATTTTCGTCATGGCCCTCGTCGTGGGTAGCGGGTGGCTGTGGCTCGCCCTGCCCGTGGCCGGCTACGGCTTTGCCTGGGTCGGGCACTTCTTCTTCGAAAAGAACCGTCCCGCCACCTTCCAGCACCCGTTCTACAGCCTGCTCGGCGATTTCGTCATGTACCGCGACATGCTGCTGGGCAAGGTTGCGTTCTAGTCAAAGGACTGCCCATGAACACCCATGCACGCTTTACCCACATGCAGGACGGCACCCAGGAAGACTGGGCGCTCATCGCGGCCGATTTCAGCGCCTACGCACGGCAATTGCCGAGCCGGATCCTGACCCACTTGAAACTGCTGGACGGCGATTTCGGCGGGTTCCCGGTGGATCGCCTCACCCACTCCCTGCAAACCGCCACCCGTGCCTACCGTGACGGGCAGGACGAGGAATACGTAGTCTGCGCCCTGCTCCACGATATCGGTGACACCCTAGGCTCGTATAACCACCCGGACATCGCAGCGGCGATCCTCAAGCCCTTCGTCAGCGCCGAAAACCTGTGGATGGTGGAAAAACACGGGATTTTCCAGGGCTATTACTTCTTCCATCACCTGGGCATGGACCGGCACCTGCGCGAGCAGTTTTTCGATCATCCGCAGTACCAGGCGACAATCGACTTTTGTGCGAAATATGACGCGGCGGCGTTCGACCCCGAGTACGACACCCTGCCGTTGAGTTTCTTCGAGCCGATGCTGGAAAGGCTGTTTGCCGCGCCGAAGCAATCGATCTACAAGGCGGCGATGGCTGACAAACCGGCCTGACAGACACAGCAAAACCCTGTGGCGAGGGGATTTATCCCCGCTGGGCTGCGCAGCAGCCCCAAGAAAATTTGCTTCAGCGCGATCAACCTGGCACACCAATAGGGGGCTGCTTCGCAGCCCAGCGGGGATAAATCCCCTCGCCACAAGGTGTAAGGCTCAAGCAGGTTCGGCGACTTTCAGTGCCTTCAACTGCGCCTCCCGCGCCTGGGCCTCCGCCAACCGATACAACTCGATCGACCCGTCCCAGTGCTCGATCAGCGCCGTGCAGGATTCGACCCAGTCGCCACAATTGAGGTACTCCACCTCACCCACTTTGCGCATCTCGGCATGGTGGATATGCCCACAGACCACACCATGCAGTTCGCGCTTCACACACTCGTGGGCGATGGCTTCCTCAAAGTCACTGATGAAGCTGACGGCGGTCTTGACCTTGTGCTTGAGGTACGCCGACAGCGACCAGTAACCGTAGCCGTAACGGGCGCGCCAATGGTTGAGCCAGCGGTTCAGCGTGAGGGTGAACTCGTAGGCCGAATCCCCGAGGAACGCCAGCCAACGGTGGTAACGGGTGATGACATCGAACTGATCGCCATGGATCACCAACAGGTGCCGACCATCGGCCGTGACGTGCACCGCTTCGTCCACCAACTGGATATTGCCCAGGATCAGCTTCGAATAGCGCCGCAGGAATTCGTCATGGTTGCCGGTGACGTAGATCACCTCGGTGCCGCGCTTGCTCATGGTCAGCAAGCGGCGAATGACGTTGGTGTGGGCCTGGGGCCAATACATGCCACCGCGCAGTTTCCAGCCATCGATGATGTCACCCACCAGGTAGATCTTGTCGGCGTGGTAGCCCTTGAGAAACTGCGACAGGTGCTCGGCCTGGCAATCCCGGGTACCCAGGTGCACATCGGAAATCCACAGGGTGCGAACACGCTGTTTGCGGCTGGGTTTGGCGAGCTCGGCGCTGGTCATTGGGCAACCCTCTGATCGTTTTTGCCACTGTGCACGCCAGCGGTTAATGGCCCATGACAAACACAAGTCCATTGCATGACAGCGCCGGGCGTGGCGCCCTCGGTGTATGCTGGCGGCCTGACACGGGAGACCGCGATGAGACCGATCCTCACACTACGCCACTACAGCCACGACTTGATCGCCCACAGCCATGACCATGCCCAACTGGTGTTCGGGTTGTCTGGCGCGCTGGATTTCGAGGTCGAAGGGCATGGCAGCCAGGTGGTGCAACAAAGCTTCGTGGTGGTACCGGCCGGCGCGCATCACGGCTGCGGCAGCCCCCACGGCAGCCGCTGCCTGGTGTTGGATGTGCCCAGTGATGATTGGGTCGGGCAATGCCTGGGGGATCACGCCGACGCCAGCCGCCGCTTGCTCGACGATACCGCTCGCCTGCCCCTGGATGCGGGGCAAAGCCAGTTGGTCAGTTGGTTGGCGGGCAGCCCGGTGGACGATCCGGTGATCGCCCAGCAAGGCGCGGTGCTGCTGCTGGCGAGCCTCAATAACGCTCGCCAGGCAACCCTCGGCGGCCGGCGCCTGCCCTACGCCGCACTCAATGCCCACATCGACCAGAACGCCGCTTATCCGCTGCAAGTGGCGGACCTGGCGCGAATCGCCGGCCTCTCCAGTGCCCGCCTGCACGCACGCTTCGTCGCCGAGTGCGGGCAAACCCCGATGGATTACATCCGCAGCCGCCGCTTGCACAAGGCCGTGGCGTTGTTGCGTGATTCGCAGTTGCCCATCGGCGAGATTGCCCACCGGGTCGGCTACAGCTCCCAAAGTGCCTTCGCCGCGGCGGTACTGCGCGAATTCGGCGTCTCGCCGGGCACGTTGCGGCGTCAGCGCTAGCTTCGCGCTAAAAGTCGCTAGGATCGCGACAGACGCCAGCACCTCCCCAACGCTTAAATTCCCTGCAGGAGCCCCGTAGGAGCTGTGTAGGAGCTGACGAGTGAAACGAGGCTGCGATCTTTTGATCTTTTGATCTTTCGCTTGCGATTCAAGTGTCTGGGGAAAGATCGCAGCCTCGTTGCACTCGTCAGCTCCTACAGTCAGCTCCTACAGGGGATTGATGTTTGTCCGTCGGTTTTGGCTTATCTGTTGAAAGGATTGAAATGACACCTCGTACCGCCCTCGGCGCCCTGCACATCGGCGCACTCATGTTTGGCCTCACCGGTGTCTTCGGCAAACTCGCCGCAGCCTCGCCAGCGGTCATTGTGTTCGGGCGCGCCGTCTTCGCCGTGCTCGCCCTGGCGATGTTTGCCCGGTTCGCCAGTAGCAGTCGCTGGCAGAAGCTGCGGGCACAGGATGGCCGGCGATTGTTGCTTGGGGGGCTGTTGCTGGCCGGGCATTGGGTGAGTTTCTTCATCGCCGTGAAGGTTGCCGGCGTGGCGATCGCCACGCTGGGGTTCACCAGTTTTCCGGCCTTCACGGTGTTGCTTGAAGGGCTGATCTTCCGCGAGCGGATTCGCGCCAATGAAATCTGGCTGGTGGTGTTGGTGAGCGTCGGCCTGGTACTGGTCACACCGAACTTCGACCTGGCCAGCGGTGCCACCACCGGTTTGCTGTGGGCCATGGGCTCGGGGCTGCTGTTCTCCCTGTTGTCATTGACCAACCGTGCCGGCTCGGCGCACGTGCCGCCGGTGCAGGCCGCACTGTGCCAGAACGTGGTGGTCGGGTTGTGCCTGCTGCCGATGGCCGCGCCACAATTGAGCGACGTTCGCCCCATCGACTGGTTATGGATCGGCTTGCTCGGCGTGTTCTGCACCGGCCTGGCCCACAGCCTGTTCGTCGCCAGCCTGGCGGTGATCAAGGCGCGTACGGCGGCAGTGGTGTTCGCCATGGAGCCGGTCTACGGCATCGCCATGGCCTGGTGGCTATTCGATGAGAGCCCGACACTGCGCATGCTGCTGGGCGGCGTAGTGATCATCGCGGCCATCGTGATCTCAAGCCAACAGGGCGGTTCGAAGAAACCGGAGGTTGGCGCCCAAGCCGCGTCTCACTGAACCCGATCGTTGTGGCCCAGGTCCCGCTCCGGGTCGATCCGGTCGCGGACCCGCTGCTTGAGCACCTTGGCCTCGGGAAACCCGCCGTCGGCCTTGCGCTCCCAGATCTGCGTGCCGTCGCAACTGATGTGGAACACACCACCGGTGCCCGGCACCAGGGACACTTTGCCCAGGTCGTCGCCGAAGGTGCTGAGCAGTTCCTGGGCCAGCCAGGCAGCGCGCAACAGCCATTGGCACTGGGTGCAATACGTGATGACGACTTCCGGTTTATGTTCGGTCATTGCGGGTGGACTCCTGGGTTCGAAGGCGTCGTTATAATACCCGCCTTTGACACCCGCCCCGAGATTGACGATGCGCCGCCTGCTGCCGCTCCTGCTTCTGTTGCTGTTGCCCCTGCTCGGCCATGCCAACGAGCCCGCCGTCGAAACGCCACGCCCAAAAATCGGCCTGGTGCTGTCCGGCGGCGCCGCACGAGGGCTGGCCCACATCGGCGTGCTCAAGGCCCTGGAAGAGCAAGGCATCAAGATCGACGCCATCGCCGGCACCAGCATGGGCGCGGTGATCGGCGGGCTGTATGCCTCGGGCTACAAGATCGACGAACTGGAAAAACTCGCCCTGGGCATCGACTGGCAACAGGCCTTGTCCGATGCGCCACCCCGCAAGGACGTGCCATTCCGGCGCAAGCAGGATGACCGCGACTTCCTGGTCAAACAGAAACTGAGCTTTCGCGACGACGGCAGCCTCGGCCTGCCCTTGGGGGTCATCCAGGGCCAGAACCTGGCCCTGCTGCTCGAAAGCCTGCTGGCCCACGCCAGCGACACGCGGGACTTCGACAAACTGCCGATCCCGTTTCGCGCAGTCGCCACCGACATCGCCACGGGTGAAAAAGTCGTATTCCGCAAAGGCCACCTGCCCAAGGTCATTCGCGCCAGCATGTCGATCCCGGCGGTATTCGCCCCGGTGGAGCTGGACGGCCGGCTGCTGGTGGACGGCGGCATGGCCGACAACATCCCGCTGGATGTGGCCCGGGAAATGGGCGTGGACGTGGCTATCGTGGTCGACATCGGTACACCGCTGCGCAACCGCAAGCAACTGGTCACAGTGGTCGACGTGCTGAACCAGTCGACCACCCTGATGACCCGGCGCAACTCTGAAGAGCAACTGGCCACCCTGAAAAAAGACGACGTGTTGATCCAGCCAGCGCTGGCGAGCTTCGGCTCCACCGATTTCGGCCGGGCCCAGGAGATGATCGACGCCGGCTACCGTGCCACGCGGATACTCCAGGCACGCCTGGCGCCTCTGCGTCCGCCCGAGGCGCCCGACGCCGAGCTCATGGCCGCGCGCACTCCCAGCGAACGCACGCCAGTCATCACCGCCATTCGCGTGGAGAACGACTCGAAAGTCGGTGACGACGTGATTCGCTATTACGTTCGCCAGCAGATCGGTGAGCCGCTGGACCTGGGCCGCCTGCAGACCGACATGGGCACGCTGTACGGCCTGGACTACTTCGAACAGGTGCAATACCGCGTGGTCCACAAGGGCCCGGACCACACACTGGTGATCAGCGCCCGAGGCCGGCGCACCGGCACCGACTACCTGCGGCTGGGGCTGAGCCTGTCGGACGACATGCGCGGCGACAGCGCTTTCAACCTGGGGGCCAGCTACCGGGTCAACGGCATCAATCGCCTCGGTGCCGAATGGCTGACCCGGGCGCAGATCGGCGACAAGCAGGAGTTGTACAGCGAGTTCTACCAGCCATTGGATGTCGGCTCGCGCTACTTCATCGCCCCCTACGGGCAATTCGAATCGCGCAACGTGGAGTCCATCCTGGACAACGATCCGGTAGCCCAGTATCGCGTCGAGCGTTATGGCTTCGGGCTGAACGTGGGCCGCCAGATCGGCAACAACGGCGAAATCCGCTTCGGTGTCGGCCAGGCCTGGGGCAAGGCGGATGTGCGTATTGGCGATCACGACCAGCCCAGCGAAAACTTCAATGAAGGTTTCTATGAGCTGAAGTATTCCTTCGACTCCTTCGACAACGTGTATTTCCCCCATGAAGGGGAAGACATCGGCCTGACCTGGCGCCAATACGAACCGGGGCTGGGTTCCGACCAGCGTTACCGCCAGTGGGAGTTCAAACTGGACAAAGCCCTGAGCAGCGGCCCGGACACCTTCATCCTGGGCGGGCGCTACGGCCGAACACTGGACACCGCAGAGGTCGTGACGTCCAGCTTTGTGCTCGGTGGCGCGCGGCAACTGTCGGGCTTTCGCGAAGACGGGGTCTCCGGGCAGAACATCAGCCTGATGCGTGCCGTGTATTACCGCCGCCTCACACCGCGGGCCTATCTGCCATTGGACTTGCCGCTGTACATCGGCGGCTCGCTGGAACGCGGCCGGGCCTGGAACAATGACAACGAATTCGACAGCGGCTACATCAACGCCGCCAGCATTTTCCTCGGTTTCGATACACCGCTGGGGCCACTGAATTTCAGCTATGGCTTTAACGACGATGATGAACAGGCGGTGTATCTGAACCTGGGGCAGACGTTTTGAGGGGTAGGCGTTTGCCTGGGAAAGATCGAGAGGCTGAACCGACGCCTTCGCGAGCAAGCCCGCTCCCACAGGAATTTGCGTGAACATCGAGCTTGCGACTGCCAGGGAACCCTTGTGGGAGCGGGCTTGCTCGCGAAGAGGCCAGTGGACTCAACATCCCATTTATAGCTTCATCGAATCCCTGCCAGCAGCACCCGGGCGGTCTGCTTGAGGGGTTCGTCACCCTCTTCGAGCAGTTCTTCAAGCAGAGAGACGGCTGTTTTCAGGTCTCCATCGTCGATGCAATTCTGTGCCTGTTCCAGCTTGAGCGAGTGTTCCGGGGCCTGAGGCTCGAGGGACAGGGTGTCCAGGGAAACAGGTTCAAGGGCCAGCGGCTCAAACTCCAGCGACTGTTCTTCGTCGGCAAAACTATCGAGGAAAGCATCGTCCAGCGACTCGGTTTCCAGAGGCGATTCCCATTGCAGGTCCGGTTCGTCGAAACCTGAAAGCGACAAGCCCTCGGCGGCATGGGGTGAACCAGCCTCGTCATCAGCAGTGTTGTCCTGGGCATCGGCGAGGTCCCAACTGGTTTCCATGGACAGTGCATCCAGGTCCAACTCGAACTCGTCACCAGGCACCGGCTCACGTTCAGGAACAGGTGTCGGTGCCAGAGCAGGTGCAAGAACCGGTACCTGAGGTTGTACCGATGCCACTGTCGGCGCGGCGATCATGGCAACCTTGGGGTAGCGCCCGCGGATCTCCTCCAATGTCCCGGCATCGATACCCTGTGCCAGTAGATGATGCTCCTGGGCCTGGAAACCGATGACATCGCCCTGCTTGCCCAGTACTTCCAGCAACTTGAGGCCCAGGTCGGTGCGTTCCGGCTCCGCCAGCAACGCGGCGCGCAACAGCCCTGCGGCCTCGGTGAAACGACCGTAGGTCAAGTAGATCCCGACACCCTCCAGCACATCACCCAGGGGCGTATCCCCGTTATTGAACGATGCCGCCGTCTCGGACGGCTCCGTATCGGGGATTGCTGCAAAGGTTTCGTCGCCCTGCTCCAGCATCGGCTCGGGACGCCCGGTCATCGGTTCCAGCTCGGCCTGCTGCTGCCGACGCCGAACGAACAGTAACAGCGCCAGCAACCCCAACAGGCCCACCAGCCCCGCCCCCCATGTCCAATTGATGCCCTCTGGCTCTGCTACCGGTTCTGTAGCGGGTTGCGCGTCCGACGCCGGTTCCGCTGCAGGAAGCGCCGGTTGCGGTTGTGTCGATTCAGCCGGGGCTGGCGCTACCTCAGCCAGCCGGGTCTGCAATTCACTGATCTGCTTGCGCTGGCCAGCGATTTGCTCGTCCTGGGCCTGGAGCCGCGCCTGCAGCTCCTCGATGGTCTTCTGTTGCTGCTGATTTTGCAGCACGCTGGCGGCCAATTGTTCATCGGACGCGGCGGGGGCCTGGCCGGCAGTGGTTGCAGCAGGCGTCGGCAGCACGGCCGAGTCGGGCAGCAACAAGCGCTGGCCGATGGAAAGCCGGTCACTGCCGGGGTTCAAGGCCTGGATTCCTTGCATCAGCTCATTGACCGACGCGTTGCTGCCGGCGTCATGCAGACGTTTGGCGATAATCCAGGGGTTGTCTCCCTGCACCACGGTGTAGCGCTTGCCCTGTACCGCCGGGGGCGGCTTGATGGACTGTGGGGCCGCGGAGGGTTCGTCACGGACTGGCACGATACCCGGCGTGCCCGGCGGGTCGATCAGCACGGTGTATTCGCGCAGCAGGCGCCCGTTGGGCTGATTGAGCTGCACCAGGAAATTGAGAAACGGCTCCTCCACCGGCTTGTTGGAGGTCACCCGAATGAAGCTACGATCACCGCGCAATACCGGCGTGAAGCGCAGGTTATTGAGAAAGAACACCCGCTCCACACCCGCACGACTGAAATCGTCCGGGCTCGCCAGGCTGGCCGACAGATCGCCCTCGCCGATCCCGGCCACATCGACCAGGGCGATATCGGCACGCAACGGCTGGTTCAAGGCGGAATGCAGCGTGATTTCGCCAAGCCCCAGCGCTGACGCCAAAGCCGGAAACCCCAGGGCACCCACGACGACCGACACGTTGACCCAACTGCGCAACGTGGACTGCAAACTTTCAAGCATGGGTATCCCTTTCGATTACCAAAACCAACCGCGGCGTAAACGCTTCAATAGGAACGCTTACTACTGGTTATAGTTCGCTAACCGGCGAATCTCAAAAGTCTGACGCCAGGGATATGCCTCAGGACTTTTCCAGGTTGGCCAGGATCGTGCCGTGAACCCGCATGCACACGCGCATGTCCGCCTCGTCGACACCTTCGAACAGCTCCCGACGCAATTGTGTGGCAATGGTTTCGATTTGTTCGATCAACGGTAGGGCCGGTGCGCAGAGCACGATTTTCTTGGCCCGGCGGTCCTCGGCCACGGCCTGGCGCTGCACCAGCCCCTGGGTTTCCAGGCTATCGAGCAACCGGGCCAGGGTCGGGCCTTCGACGGCGACACTCTGGGCCAGTTCACGCTGGGTCGGCGCCTGTTCGAAACGGGCCAGGTGCAACAGCACCAGCCAACGCGCCTGGGACAGGCCCAGCCCGGCCAGGCGACGATCCAGTTCGGCACGCCAGCCTCGAGACATCTGCGCCAACTGCATGCCAAAACGGTGTTGATCGGTTAACGGCATAAAAAAACTCATCAGATCTGAAATAGAGAAAAACTAATTATTAGTCAGCTAAGCATGAGCTTTGGATTCAAGCAAGTCTCGCCTTGTACTGAATCGTTAAAGGAACGCAACTCACTGATCAGACTTCAAATTCCGACTGCAACGCAGCCCTGACGCAGTACAGCACGCCTTCGGGAACTCGTCCGACAAACAGTGCGGCGACTTCAGACACTGGGGGTAACTCACCTTCGCCATCCAGGAACGCGTCCTGTACCTCGCCCATCAGTTCCTCAGGCAGATCCAGCGCCTGCTCCAGGGACAACTGCTGTTTGCCAATCGCCTCGGCCAGCATCGTGTAGACGTTCTTTTCCGAGCACTGCAATTGCCCGGCGATCTGCAACGGTGTCATGCCGGCCCGGGCCAGCGTGATGAGTTCGTGACGCACATCGGCCACCGCTTTCGGTGCCTCGGCCTCGCCACCCAGTACCTGGAGGAAGGCCTCGCCATACCGCTCCAGCTTGCGCGCGCCCACGCCACTGACCCGGGCCATTTCCTCCAGGGAGGTGGGCTGGCTGCGGAGCATTTCCAGCAGCGTCGAGTCGGGAAAGATGACGTACGGCGGGACACCGTGTTCCTCGGCCAGCTTGCGCCGCAAGGCCCGCAAGGCTTCCCATTGATCGCGCTCTTCGCCACGCACCAGTTGGCTGGCCTGGCTCTTGCTGCTCTTGACCGCCGTTGCCGGCTTGAGGTCGCGGCGCAGCTCGAGGGTAACCTCGCCTTTGAGCAACGGCCGGCACGTCGCACTCAGGCGCAGGCCGCCGTAGCCTTCCAGGTCGATGTCGGCCAGACCGCGGGCCACCAGTTGTCGGAACAATGAACGCCACTCGCTCTCGGTGCGCGCCTTGCCCACGCCGAACACCGACAGGTGCTGGTGACCAAAGTTGCGGACCTTCTCGTTGTCCTTGCCCAGCAACACGTCCACCAGATGCCCGACGCCATAGCGCTGGCCGGTACGGAAAATCGCCGACAAGGCCTGGCGGGCCGGTTCGGTGGCGTCCCAGGTTTCCACGCCATCGACACAGTTGTCGCAATGCCCGCAAGGCTGGGGCATGTCTTCGTCAAAATAGGCCAGCAAGGTCTGGCGACGGCAGCGGGTTTCTTCGCACAGCGAGAGCATCGCGTCGAGCTTGTGCTGCTCCAGGCGCTTGTGGCGCTCATCGCCTTCGGAGTTCTGCAGCATCTGCTTGAGCATCACCACGTCTTGCAGGCCGTAGGCCATCCAGGCGTCGGCCGGCAAGCCATCACGGCCGGCACGCCCGGTTTCCTGGTAGTACGCCTCGAGGGACTTGGGCAGGTCCAGGTGCGCGACAAAACGCACGTTGGGTTTGTCGATGCCCATACCGAACGCAATGGTGGCCACCATGATCAGACCTTCCTCGTTGAGGAAGCGCTTCTGGTGATAGGCCCGCAGGTCGTTGGGCAGCCCGGCGTGATACGGCAACGCCGGGAACCCCTGCTCACACAGAAACGCGGCCACTTCATCGACCTTCTTGCGTGACAGGCAATAGACAATGCCGGCATCGCTGCGGCGCTCGGCGAGAAACGCCAGCAACTGCTTGCGCGGCTGCTCCTTGGGCACGATGCGGTAGAAAATATTGGGGCGGTCGAAGCTGGACAGGAACCGCTCGGCATCCTGCAAGTGCAGGCGCTCGACGATTTCCTCGCGGGTGCGCTTGTCGGCGGTGGCGGTCAGGGCGATGCGCGGCACGTCGGGGAACAGTTCCGCCAACTGCCCCAGTTGCAGGTATTCGCGACGGAAATCATGACCCCATTGGGACACACAGTGGGCTTCGTCAATGGCGAACAGGGCGATGTCCAGGCTCTGCAGGAACGCTAGCATGCGCGGCTGCACCAGGCGTTCCGGGGCCAGGTACAACATTTTCACTTCGCCGCGCTTGATTCGCGTCGCCAGGTCCCGCTGCTGCTCGGCGCTGAGGGTGGAGTTCAGCGCAGCGGCGGCGACCCCCAGCTCTTCAAGGGTCGCGACCTGGTCGTCCATCAATGCGATCAGCGGCGATACCACCACCGCCAGGCCGTCGCGTAACAGCGCTGGAACCTGGAAGCACAAGGATTTGCCGCCGCCGGTGGGCATGAGCACCAGGGCATCGCCACCGCTGGCCACGCGCTCAATAATGGCACCCTGGCGGCCACGGAAACTGTCGTAGCCGAAGATGTCCTTGAGGACGCGTTGAGCCTGTTCGAGCATAAAAACTCCAAAAATCACCAAAACATCCCTGCAAGGCTGGTTCAGAATCACAAACGCTGCACCGGCAAATCGTAAGTGTGCGTTTCGAACCGGCGGGACGCCGCAGGGCATCACAAAACGCGGCAGTATACCCGAGGCCTTCGTTGCAAAGGGGGCTGCTGACAGGAGGTGCTTGGGACTGTGGGAGCAAGGCTTGCCCGCGATGGAAGCGACGCGGTCTCGCCTTCAGAAATCGAGGCGCTTGCTTCGCGAGCAAGCTTTGCTCCCACAACGGGGATAAATCCCCTCGCCACAGGGACCGCGTCCATCCCTGTTTTTTTCTCCATGCCCCTATTTCACCTCCTAGGGAGGGGCAAATACGCCACGCGGCTGGCCTGGGCGCTCAAGAAGGCCTAGAATTCCCGCATTGTTTATTCCCCAAGGTAGCCCGTAATGTCCTTCGCTGAGCAACTGACCCGCCTGCAAGTCTTCCTCGACGCCGATGAGCTGCACGAAGAGGCGCTGGACTACGTGGCCGCTCACGGCTATCTGACCGCCCTGTCCATCTGCGCAGAAACGGTGCCGGACCGTGAGTGGATCGACGCCCTGTTCGCCGAAGAGCCGCATTACAGCGACGAAGCCCAGCGTGCCGAGATCGAAGCCACGCTGATCGGCCTCAAGGCCCACATCGCCCGTCAACTGGCCTCCGACGAAGAATTCGAATTGCCGTGCGACCTGGACCTGGGTGATGACCCGGACGATTCGGAATTGCGTGGCTGGTGCATCGGCTTCATGGAAGGTGTGTTCCTGCGCGAAGCCGCCTGGTTCGAAACCGCCGAAGAGGAAGTCAGCGAAATGCTGCTGCCGATCATGGTCGGTTCCGGCCTGTTCGACGAGCAACCGGAGTTTTCCGACATCGCCGCCGACGCCAACCTGATGGACGACATGATCGTCCAGATCCCGGAAGCCCTCACCGCCCTGTACCTGCTGTGCAACGCACCGGACGAGAAACCGGCGATCCTCAAGCCTCGCCACCACTGAGTGACCGGGTGCCCTCGCCCGTTGGCAATCGCCCGCTGATCCTGCGTTACGTTCTGTTGGCCATTGGCTGGCTGAGCGTAGCGCTGGGCGTTATCGGCATCTTCGTACCCGTTCTGCCCACCACCCCTTTCCTGCTCCTGGCGGCAGCCTGTTTCGCCCGCAGCTCGCCGCGCTTCTACCAATGGCTGGTAGAACATCCCCGCCTCGGCCCGTGGATCCGCGACTACCTCAGCGGCAACGGCATCCCGCTCAAGGGCAAGGTCTATGCCATCGGGCTGATGTGGGCGAGCATCCTCTTTTCCTGCTACCTGGTGCCCCTACCGTGGGCCCGGGGGTTCATGCTCACCAGCGCGGTGCTGGTGACGGTTTATATCCTCAAGCAGAAAACATTGCGCAAACCCTGAGCATGAGTACGGCGCCTTCTCCTGTGGCGAGGGGATTTATCCCCGCTGGGTTGCGAAGCAACCCAAAACCAGGCGCCGCGCTGCAACAGACAGCCCCTACCGACCGGTTTGCGACTGCTTCGCAGCCGAGCGGGGATAAATCCCCTCGCCACAACAGCCTTCACACCGTATCCACTCTCAACGAATGATCACTCAACATCCCATTGATGATGGTCGCCGTGTCCGCTCCGCCGATGATGCCCCCCGCCCCCGGCGTGACGCCGTAATGACTGGCGAGGTTGACGCCGGTCAGGTCGATGGTCTGGTTCGGCGTGGCGCCGGCAATGGCACTGACATCGATGCTGGTGACGACCGAAGTACCGCTGCCGCTCACGCTGAAATGCAGGTAATCATCCAGTGACGCCGCGCTGCCGTTCTCCCCTTGCAACAGCTGGGACAGGTCGAGTTTGTCGACGCCGGGCGCGAAGTCAGTGATCACGTCGTGACCGCTGTTGCCTGCCTGCCATTGGAAGGTATCGGCACCGCTGCCGCCGGTCAGGGTGTTGTTGCCCAGGCCGCCGATCAACAAGTCATCGCCACCACCGCCATTAAGCACGTCATGGCCCAATCCGCCGTTGATGCGGTTGCTGGCCCCGTCGCCGGTGAGGGTGTCGTTGAAGCTCGAACCCATCAGGTTTTCGATGCCTGCCAGTGTGTCGGTGCCGGCGCCAAGGGTGTTCTGCGCCGCCAACAGGCCCAGGTTGACGGTGACCCCGGCGGTCGCGTGAGCATAGCTCGCGGTGTCGTTGCCCGTACCGCCGTCAAGCAGATCATTCCCCGCGCCACTGTAGAGCAAATCATCGCCTGCCCCGCCATGCAGGGTGTTGTTGCCCGAACCGGCGCTGAGGATGTCGTTGCCATCGCCCGCATTGAGGGTGTTGTCACCGTTGCCGGCAATCAGCACATCGTCCCCGGTGGTGCCGGTCAGGGTATGGCCCGCCTGATAGCTGATGTCTACCGATGCGCTGTCACTGCCACCGTGGTTGTCACTGGCGGTGTAGCTGCCGTGGTAATCCGGGGTTTTGTCCTGCGCCCCCGCATAGTCAACGGTCAGGGTCAGTTGATAGTTTTCCGCCGCGTTGGAATTACCGCCGCCGGGATTGGGGATGTTGGTGACGTGGATCTGGTAGTTGCCATCCGCTGCCGCGGTGAACGAAGCGCCATCGTTGATCGCAATGAATGGCCCGCCGTTGAGTGAATACTCCATCGCAATGCGACCGGCCGAAAGGTTGTGGTCCAGGGTGAGGGTTTCGCCCTGTTTGAGGCTGATGTTGAGCCGGTCCTCATCGTTGGCGTTGTTATTGGACACCATCCCCAGTGCACCGCTGACCACCAGCATCGCCGTCATGCTCGCGGTATTGGCGACGAAGGCACTGCGGCTGAGGTTGATCGACTGCACGTTGTTGCCGGTGAAACTGACCGTGCCGGTGCTGCCAGTGAAATCCCCGCCTTTGGCGGTCCAACCGGTATTGAAACTGGTGGGTGAAGCGGTGAGCGGATCGCCGTTGGCGTCGCTGTCGTTACCCAGCAGCAACTCACCCGGGATCACGATGTTGCCCGACAGCACGTTGGTGATGATGTTGTCGTCGACAGCGATCGGTGGGCTGTTGGGCACGACGTTGATCACCAGGTTGGAGCTTGCCAGGTCCCCGTCATGGTCACTGACGGTGTAGCCGATGTGTTCGGTGATCAAGGTGCCGGTGGCGGTCTGGGAGGTGTAGCTGAACGCACCGGTGTCGAGGTTGACCACCAGGGTGCCGTCGTGGTCAGTGGCGATGCTCAGTGTGTTGGTGGCGGTATTGAAGGAGCCATGGTTGAGCCCGCCGCTGGCGGTCAGTGCACCATGGCCACCGTTGGCCGCCGGGTCGTAGCTGTACGTGGTGCCATCGACCACCAGGCTTTTGATAAACCCGCCATCGGCGCCGAACGAACCGCCCTCGCCCAGCAGGTTGCCGGTGACCGGCGCGCCTTGCACGGTGTCGGAAAGCACCGAGTTGAGCTGGTTCAGGTCGGTGACCACCACCGCGTTGGTGTTGGTGTGGGCGCTGCCGTCGTAGGCCAGCGGGTCGAGGTGAGCATTGCTGACGCCGCTGCCCAGGCCAATGGCGTAGTTCTTGATGCCGTTGGCGTCGAGGAAGGCTTTCCAGGCGGTTTCATCCGCCGAGCCGATTTCACCCAGGGTCGGCTTGCCGTCGGAGAAGAAATAACCAACGTTCTGTGCGCCGGTCAGTTGGCCGGGATTTGCGAACGCCGTCTTGGCCATCGCCACGGCAGCATCATAATTGGTGTCACCGTGGGCGCTCAGCGCGGAGATCAGCGTCTTGGCCGTTGCCACATCCACCCACACGGTGCTCTGGTCGGTGGCGCTGCCGCTGAAGGTCACGAGCTGGACTTTCACATCGCCCAGGTCGTCGTATTTGTCGAGCAAGGCGCTGATCGCCTGCTTGGCCAGATCCATCCGCGAGAGCCCCGACACGCCGGAGGCGTCTTTCATGCTGCCGGATACGTCGAGCACAATCAGCAGGTTCGTATCGATCTCCACCGCCGTGACCGAACGCTCGGACGCAATGGCCGTTGGCACGTCATCGACGATGCTGACCACCAGGTTGCCGGTGGTGCTGTTGCCCAGGGTGTCCGTGGCCTGATAGGTGAAATCTTCGCTCAGCACATTCGGGCCATCGTTGGCGTGGGGCGTGGTGGTGGCGGGCGACGTCAGGGTGTAGGTGTAGGAACCGTCCGGGTGGAGCAGCAACTGGCCGTAGGCGCCGCTGGCGCTGCCCACCAGGGTGAAGGTGACAGCGCCAGTGGCACCGCTGATCGAACCGACCAAGGTGCCGCTGGCGGTTTCACTGGTAGCGCTCGGGTCGCTGCCGGTGACGGTACCAGGGGCCAGGTCCTGGCCGTCCTGTGTCAGGTCGAGGGCTTTTTCATAGACCGTAATGTCGTGGTCGGTTTCTGCGATGAGGCAGCTGTTGTGCACGTCAATGGTGAGGGTGGTGGTGCTTTCATCACCATCGGCGTCGCGCACGGTGTAGGTGAATACATCGGTCGCGCCTGCTGCACCGACCGCGTCGGGGTTGCTGTGGTAGACGGCGTTGCCATTGGCGTCCAGGGTCAGGTAACCGTAGGTGCCGTTGATCTGGTTGTTGAGACCACCGACAGCGGAGGTTGAAGTGTCATTGCCGGCGCGCACGCCGATCACCATGCCGCCGTCCGCGCCAAGCACGTCGTTGTCCAGCACGTTGCCGTTGACCGTGCCGCCCTCCACCACCGAGGCGAAATCGGCATGGGCGTTGGGCACGTCGTCGACGATGTCGATGACGATGGTGCTGGTGACCGTGTTGCCCAACGAGTCCGTGGCCTGGTAGGTGAAGCTTTCGCTCAACACGTTCGGGCCATCGTTGGCGTTAGGCGTGGTGGTGGCTGGCGAGGTCAGGGTGTAAGTGTAGGAGCCGTCGGGCTGAAGCGACAGTTGACCGTAGGCACCCGTGGCGTTGCCCACCAGCGCAAAAGTCACTGCACCCACGGCACCGCTGATCGAGCCGACAAGGCTGCCACTGGCGGTCTCGCTGGTAGCCGTTGGGTCGCTGCCGGTGACGATGCCGGGGGCCAGGTCCTGGCCGTCCTGGTTCAGGTCGAGGGCTTTTTCGTGGACGCTGATTTCCTGGTCTGGCGTGGCGACGAGGCAGACGTCATGAACATCGATGGTGATGGTGGTGGTGCTTTCATCGCCATCGGCGTCGCGCACGGTGTAGGTGAAAACATCGGTCGCGCCCGGGGCGCTGACGGTGTTCGGGTTGCTGTGGTAGACGGCGTTGCCATTGGCGTCCAGGGTCAGGTAGCCGTAGGTGCCGTTGATTTGGGTGTTCAGGCCGCCGACGGCAGGATTCGAGGTGTCATTGCCGGCGCGCACGCCGATCACCATGCCGCCATCCGCGCCAAGTACGTCGTTGTCCAGCACGTTGCCGTTGACCGTGCCGCCCTCCACCACCGAGGCGAAATCGGCATGGGCGTTGGGCACGTCGTCGACGATGTCGATGACGATGGTGCTGGTGACGGTGTTGCCCAACGAGTCCGTGGCCTGGTAGGTGAAGCTTTCGCTCAACACGTTCGGGCCATCGTTGGCGTTAGGCGTGGTGGTGGCTGGCGAGGTCAGGGTGTAAGTGTAGGAGCCGTCGGGCTGAAGCGACAGTTGACCGTAGGCGCCGTTGGCATTGCCCACCAGCGCGAAGGTCACTGCACCCACGGCACCGCTGATCGAGCCGACAAGGCTGCCACTGGCGGTCTCGCTGGTGGCGCTCGGGTCACTGCCGGTGACGGTGCCGGGGGCCAGGTCCTGGCCATCCTGGGTCAGGTCGAGGGCTTTTTCGTGGACGCTGATTTCCTGGTCTGGCGTGGCGACGAGGCAGACGTCATGAACATCGATGGTGATGGTGGTGGTGCTTTCATCACCATCGGCGTCGCGCACGGTGTAGGTGAAAACATCGGTCGCGCCCGGGGCGCTGACGGTGTTCGGGTTGCTGTGGTAGACGGCGTTGCCATTGGCGTCCAGGGTCAGGTAGCCGTAGGTGCCGTTGATCTGGGTGTTCAGGCCGCCAATCGCCGGAGTCAAGGTGTCGTTGCCTGCACGCACACCGATCACGGCACCACTCGCGGCCGGCCCATCGGCGCCGCCTTCGTCGTTGTTCAGGACGTTGCCACTGACCGTCCCGCCCTCATCCACCGAGGCGGAATCCGCGTGAGCGGTCGGCAAGTCGTCGACGATGTTCACATCCAGGTTGCCGTTGGCCGTGGTGCCATTGTCATCGGTGACGACGACCGCAAATTGCTCGCTGAGGCTGTTGGCGCCGTTGGCGTTTGGATGGGCTTCATTGTCCAGCAAGGTGTAGCTGTAGCTGACCACCCCAGTCGCAGCGTTGAAACCGGTGATGGTCAGGGTGTTGCCCAGTGCGGTAGTAATCGACTGAGGGAAACCAGCCGCTACACCGCCGGTGACGACGTTGATGCCGCCAACGCTCAAGGTCTGCACACCGTCCAACGCGGTGACGGTAAAGGTGCCGCTTTGAGTCAACGCCGATGCATCCGGGCTGCTGCCGTCGCTGAGGTTTTTCTCCTGCAACGACAGCTCACCGCCTTCGCTGTCGAGGCCGGTAATGATCACTGGGTCGTCGTTGTTGTGCACTTGCAGCACCAGGTTGGCGGTGCTGGTGTCGCCGTCGGCATCGGTCAGGGTGTAGGTGAAGGTTTCGCTGCCATTGCCACCGCCGTGCAAGCCTTTGAAATCGGCGTCAGCGGTGTTGAGGGTGTAGGTATAGGAACCGTCGGCGTTGAGCACCAGGGTGCCGTAAGTGCCGGTGAAGGTGCCAGGGGTGATTGGGCCGGACGCCACATGGTCTGCACCTTGGGTGTCGTTGGTCAACACGCTGCCGGTCAGGGTCAGGTTGGTTTCCGAAGCCGTGCTGGCGTTGCTGTCGTCCACGGCTTTAGGCAGGTCGTCGACGATGTTCACGTCCAAGTTACCGTTGGCCGTGGTGCCGTTGTCGTCGGTGACGACGACCGCAAATTGTTCGCTGAGGCTGTTGGCGCCGTTGGCGTTTGGATGGGCTTCATTGTCCAGCAAGGTGTAGCTGTAGCTGACCACCCCAGTCGCAGCGTTGAAACCGGTGATGGTCAGGGTGTTGCCCAGTGCGGTAGTAATCGACTGAGGGAAACCAGCCGCTACACCGCCGGTGACGACGTTGATGCCGCCAACGCTCAAGGTCTGCACACCGTCCAACGCGGTGACGGTAAAGGTGCCGCTTTGAGTCAACGCCGATGCATCCGGGCTGCTGCCGTCGCTGAGATTTTTCTCCTGCAATGACAACTCACCGCCTTCGGTGTCGAGGCCGGTGATGATCACCGGGTCGTCGTTGTTGTGCACTTGCAGCACCAGATTGGCGGTGCTGGTGTCGCCGTCGGCATCGGTCAGGGTGTAGGTGAAGGTTTCGCTGCCATTGCCACCGCCGTGCAAGCCTTTGAAATCGGCGTCAGCGGTGTTGAGGGTGTAGGTGTAGGAACCGTCGGCGTTGAGCACCAGGGTGCCGTAAGTGCCGGTGAAGGTGCCAGGGGTGATTGGGCCGGACGCCACATGGTCTGCACCTTGGGTGTCGTTGGTCAACACGCTGCCGGTCAGGGTCAGGTTGGTTTCCGAAGCCGTGCTGGCGTTGCTGTCGTCCACGGCTTTAGGCAGGTCGTCGACGATGTTCACGTCCAAGTTGCCGTTGGACGTGGTGCCGTTGTCGTCGGTGACGACGACCGCAAATTGTTCGCTGAGGCTGTTGGCGCCGTTGGCGTTTGGATGGGCTTCATTGTCCAGCAGCGTGTAGCTGTAGCTGACCACGCCAGTCGCAGCGTTGAAACCGGTGATGGTCAGGGTGTTGCCCAGCGCGGTGGTAATCGACTGAGGGAAACCCGCTGCCACGCCGCCCGTGACGACGTTGATGCCGCCAACGATCAAGGTCTGCACACCGTCCAACGCAGTCACGGTAAAGGTGCCGCTTTGAGTCAGCGCCGATGCATCCGGGCTGCTGCCGTCGCTGAGGTTTTTCTCTTGCAGCGACAGCTCACCACCCTCGGCATCAAGGCCCACCAACACCACAGGGTCGTCGTTGTTGTGCACTTGCAGCACCAGGTTGGCGGTGCTGGTGTCGCCGTCGGCATCGGTCAGCGTGTAGGTGAACGTCTCAGTGCCGCTGCCCCCGCCATGCAACGCGACGAATTGCGGGTCGCTGGTGTTCAGGATGTAGGTGTACGTGCCGTTGGGGTTGAGCACCAGGGTGCCGTAGGTGCCGGTGAACGTCCCGCCGATGATCGGCCCGCTGTCGGGACCAGTGGGGATCCGGTCGGCGCCCTGATGGTCGTTGGGCAATACGTTGCCGGTGAGGGTCACCAGGGTTTCCGACGCCGTGTTGGCGTGGCTGTCGTCGATCGCCTGGGGCACGTCATCGGTAATGTTGACGTCCAGGGTGCCGGTGGCCGTATCGCCGTCGGTGTCAACCGCCACCACCGGGAACTGCTCGGTAATGTTGTTGGCACCGCCACCGGCAGGATGGATTTCATTGTCCGTCAGGGTGTAGCTGTAGCTGACCACCCCCGTGGCCGGGTCATAACCGGTGATGGTCAACGTGTTGCCCAGAGGCGATGTAATTGTCTGGGGGAAGCCTGCGGGCACGCCGCCGCTGATCACGTTGATACCGCCGATGCTCAGGCTGCTCAGCCCGTCAGGCGCGGAAACCGTGAAGGTGCCATTTTGCACCAGCGCCCCCGGATTACTGGCCGAACCATCGGCCAGATTGGCCTCGTTGGTGGTCAGCTCGCCGCCCTCGACATTGACCCCGTCGAGGGTCACCGGGTTATCCGGTGTCACCGGCGGCACGGTTGCATCGTCGCCCGTGTTGTCCGGATCACCGGCCAGGCGCAGCGGTGGAAACTCGGGGATCCCGTTGAACCCGGCCGTAGGGAAACCGATCAGCGGATCGACTTCCCCGCCGACTTCTTCCAGCAGCACAAAACTGTGCCCGCCGCCCACGCCCCCCGGATTGCCGCCCTCGGGGCCCGCGGCCGTGGCCTCACCGGTCTGGGTGGGGTCGGCACCGGCAGCGATGGCTTGCTGCAGCTTTTGCACATCGGTCAGTTGCGCGTCACTCGGTGCCGCCGCGTCGGGCGTGTCGACATGAGGCGCATGGTTGGCGAGCAACTGCGGGGTCAGGGTCAGGTTGCTTTCGCGGCCCAGGGTCAAGGTCTGGCCGTTCTGCATATGAACAGCCACGGCCCCTTCGGCACCGGTGACCAGGTGTTCGCCGGCGTAAAGCCGATCGCCTTCGACCAGAGGCCGCCGCAGGCCACCGGCCGCTTCTGCGAAAACTTGCCCGACCACTTTGCTGACGATACCGATGAGCGCTGCCATGTGCATTTCCTCCGTTGCCGACCGCAATCGGCACCTGTCTGGGTGAAGAATCCGTCCTCGGGTTGGCGACCAAAAAAGCTGGAAAATCTGCCAGCTTTCGTGAAAGCAGAAAGTGCTGGCAATTCGCCAAAACGACAAAAAACCGTCACCTAGAACCGCCTCACAGATCGCTCTTTCGACACTTCTTCACGTTGCTTAAAAATCTGCATGGAACTTTTATTGACGCCTAAAAGCCGTCGGAACCCGCAGATTCAAAGGCTTTCGCTTTGAACAATGTGCCGGTTTTTTTCAAGCACATAAGTTTTTTTCGGCATAAGTCTTATGAGAAATTCTTCTTAGGTTTTGCTCAGGATGTTCTTAGCTGTGTTGTTACAAGGTTGAAACGGTTTTGATCTTAAATACGTCAATATATTGGCGACAAGCGAAGCACTACAGACCTCAGGAGATGCACCCCATGCGCGTTCTAACCCCCCTCTGCAGCGCGGTTTTGCTGGCCATGGCCTGCTCTTCTCAGGCGCAGGCCCTGTCCTTGACCGAAGCGATCCAGAGCACCATCGCCACTCACCCGGAGCTGGCACAACGGGTGGACAGCCGTCTGTCGGCCAATGAAGACGTCAAAGTCGCCCGAGGGGGCTTTTTCCCATCGGTGGATCTCAATGCCGGTTACGGTCGTGGCTATAGCGACAACACCAACACCCGGGCCTTGGGCAATCACCACACCAATATCCTGACCTACACCCAATCGGAGCTGCGCCTGCGGCAGATGATCTTCGACGGGTTCAACACCGCCAATGAAGTGCAGCGCACCCAGGGCGTGGTCAACTCCCGGGCCTATTACGCCCAGGGCACCGCCCAGGATCTGGCACTGCGCACCATCGAGGTCTACCTGGAAGTGCTCAAACGTCGCGAGCTGGTGACCCTGGCCAAGAACAACCTGCAAGCGCACATGCGGGTCAACGACCAGATCGGCCTGCGCACCGAGCGTGGGGTAGGCAGCAACGCCGACTCCGACCAGTCCAACGCCCGTCGGGCCCTGGCGGAAAACAACTACGACACCGCCCAGGTCGACCTGGCCGACGCCGAGGCGAACTTCTACAGCGTGGTCGGGCGCATGCCCGATGAACTGGAAGCGCCGCCCTCGACCAAAGGCGAACTCCCTGCCGACCTGCGCGAAGCCCAGCAAAGCATGGTGGATAACAACCCGTACCTGAAATCGGCCCAGGCCGACATACAGTCCGCCGAGAGCCAGTACGAAGTGGCGAAGTCGCCGTTCTACCCGCGCTTCGACGCCGAGGCGGCGGTGGGCGCCAATAACAACATCGGTGGCGAAGAAGGCCACGACAACAACTGGCGGGTCGGCGTGGTGATGAACTACAACCTGTTCCGCGGTGGCAGCGACAAGGCGCGGCTGGCGTCCAACGCCCACCAGATCAACCAGGCCATGGACATCCGCAACAATGCCCTGCGCCAGCTCAACGAAGACACACGCCTGGCCTGGAACGCGATGCTCAACGCCCGCAAACAGACCCCCACCGCCCGCGAATATGCCGACACCACCGCCCGCGTGCGCGCCGCGTACCAGGATCAGTTCGGTCTCGGCCAGCGCACCCTGCTCGACCTGCTCGACAGCGAAAACGAGCTGTACAACGCCAACCGTCGCTACACCGAGGTGCGTTACACCGAGGAGTACTCGATGTACCGGGTGCTGGCGAACATGGGCCTGCTGTTGCACAAACAACGGATCGTGCTGCCGGCCGATGCGGTCGCGCAGACCGAAGTCAAGAACCAGGCTCGGCTGCCGGAACTGAAGTAGCCCCCTCGAAAAAATATGGGAGCAACCGACGTGACCAGCATGGAACCCGCAACCCCGAGCGCTGACCCGCGCCTGAACTTCGATGATCCCTTGCTGGACGGTCTGTTGATCCTCTGCAAACTCCATGGTGCGACGGTCAGTCGCGCCAGCCTCAGCGCCGGGCTTCCTATGGCGCACCAACGCTTGAGCCTGGACCTGCTGCCGCGCGCAGCGGCCCGGGCAAGCTTGCAGGCGCGCCTGTTGCGTCGTGAGCTGGCGGATATTTCCCCCCTGAACCTGCCGGTGATGCTGATCCTGGCGGGCGGGCGCTGTGCGGTGCTCAGGCGCTGGGGCGAGGATGGCAAGGCGCTGATCCTGCCCAGCGAAGCCGACGGCGGCGAACAGTGGGTCAGCCGCGAGGAACTGACCCTCGACTACAGTGGCCAGGCCTTGTTCGCCCGGCCGCGCCATGAACTCGAAGACCTGCGCTCGCCCCTGGTGCCGCGGGTCGAGGCGTGGTTTCGCGACACCTTGAAACTGTCGCGCTGGCTGTACAGCGACGCAATCCTGGCGAGTTTCCTGATCAACCTGCTAGGCCTGATGGTGCCGCTGTTCGTCATGCAGACCTACGACCGCGTGGTGCCGAACCAGGCCACGTCGACCTTGTGGGTGCTGGCCGTGGGGCTGTTGATCGGCACCGGTTTCGAACTGGTATTGCGGGTGGTGCGCGCCCATCTGCTGGACACCGCCGGCAAGAAAACCGACGTGATTCTCTCCGCGACCCTGTTCGAACGCATCACCGGCATGGCGATGAAGGCCAAGCCAGTGACCATCGGCGGCTTCGCCCAGAGCATCCACGACTTCCAGGGCCTGCGCGAATTCCTCACCGCGGTGACCCTCACCAGCCTGATCGACCTGCCCTTCGCCCTGCTGATGCTGGTGGTGATCGGCCTGCTGGGCGGTTGGCTGGTGGTGATTCCGGTGGTGGCGTTTCCGATCACCATTGTCTTCGCGATGATCATCCAGGCGCGCCTGCGCGACACCGTGGAAAAAAGCCTGGCGCTGGGCGCCCAGCGCCAAGCCCTGCTGATCGAAACCCTCGGCGGCCTGGAAACCCTCAAGGCCTGCAGCGCCGAGAGCGAGCGCCAGCATCAATGGGAAAGCACCCACGGCGCCCTCACCCGCCTGGACAGCCACGCGCGCAACCTCTCGGCACTGGCGACCAACGGCACCTTGTTCCTGCAACAACTGGCGGGCATGGCGACTATCGTCGCCGGGGTCTACAGCATCATCGCCGGCAACCTCAGCGTCGGCGCGCTGGTGGCGACCTACATGCTCGGCAGCCGGGTGCTCGCCCCGCTCGGACAGATCGCCGGGCTGATCACCCGTTACCAGCAAGCCCAGCTCACCATGCGCAGCACCGATGCCCTGATGGCGTTGCCCCAGGAGCGTGACGCCAAGCAGCGGCCCCTGGATCGCACCCAATTGCAGGGCGCGCTGGACGTCAACGGCGTGACCTTCCACTACAACGGCCAGAATGCCCCGGCGCTGGCCAATATCAGTTTCAGCCTCAAACCCGGCGAACGGGTCGGGATCATCGGCCGCAGTGGCTCGGGCAAGAGCACCCTGGCGCGCCTGGTGATGGGTTTCTATGCGCCGGAGGAAGGCCAACTGCTGCTGGACGGCCTGGACCTGCGACAACTGGACGTCGCCGACCTGCGCCAACAGATCGGCTACGTCGCCCATGACCTGCCGCTGCTGGCTGGCAGCCTGCGGGACAATCTCACCTTGGGCGCCCGCTACGTCAGCGACGCGCGCATGTTGGAAGTGGCGGAACTGACCGGTGTCACCGAACTGGCGCGCCAGCATCCCCAAGGCTTCGACCGCCCGGTGGGCGAGCGCGGGCAACTGCTCTCCGGCGGCCAACGCCAGGCTGTGCTACTGGCCCGGGCCTTGCTGCTCGACCCGCCGATCCTGTTGCTGGACGAACCCACCAGCGCCATGGACAACAGCAGCGAAGACGTTTTGCGGCAAAAGCTTCATACCCATGTACAGGGCAAGACCGTGCTGCTGGTCACCCACCGCACCTCGATGCTGAGCCTGGTGGACCGCTTGGTGGTGCTGGATAACGGCCGGATCGTGGCCGATGGCCCGAAAGAGGCGGTGATCGATGCGCTGCGCAAGGGCCGGGTGGGCTCTGCGGCGGTATAGAAACAACACCGCCACCTGTGGGAGCAAGGTTTGTGTGGGAACAGGTTTGTGTGGGAGCAGGTTTGTGTGGGAGCAGGTTTGTGTGGGAGCAGGTTTGTGTGGGAGCAGGTTTGTGTGGGAGCAGGTTTGTGTGGGAGCAGGTTTGTGTGGGAGCAGGTTTGTGTGGGAGCAAGGCTTGCCCGCGATGAAGCTGATGCGGTCTCACTGGAACCGAGGCGCCTGTATCGCGGGCAAGCCTTGCTCCCACAAAAGCCTTGCTCCCACAGATAACCCTCTCAAGCCACAGGGATGTGTTTGGCTTTATTTTCTCTAACCAACGGGTACCGCCCCATGTCTGCTCAAACACCGGATTCAGCCGCCCGAAGCTACTTCGGCAGTTTCAGCAAAAGCGCCGAAAGCGAGTTCATGCCGGAAACCGCCGGCGCCACGCTGCAGGATTCGCCCCGCCGCTCGCGGGTGACCGTGTGGCTGGCCGCCGGGTTGATCATCACGGGGCTGGTCTGGGCGAAGTTCGCGGTGTTGCAGGAAGTCACCACCGGCGAAGGCAAGGCGATTCCGTCGAGCAAGATCCAGGTGATCCAGAACCTGGAGGGCGGCATCGTCACTGAGATTTTCGTCCGTGAAGGCCAGATGGTGAACAAGGGCGACACCCTGCTGCGCCTGGACGACACGCGCTTCCTGTCGAACAAGGGCGAAAGCGAGGCTGACCGCTATGCCCTGACCGCCCAGGTCGAGCGCCTGTCGGCCGAGGCTGAAGGGCGGCCCTTCGCGCTCTCGGCAGAGGTCATCGCCAAGGCCCCGCAAGTGGCCGAGGATGAGCGCTCACTATACGAACAACGGCAACGGCGCCTGGCCAGCGAACAACGCACCCTGACCGAACAACTGCGGCAGAAGACCCAGGAGCTGGCGGAATTTCGCTCCAAGCAAGGCCAGTTCAGCTCGGCCCTGGCCTTGCTGCAAGAAGAAATGAACATGTCCGCCCCGCTGGTGCGCACCGGGGCGGTGTCGCCGGTGGAGATCCTGCGGCTCAAACGCAGCGCGGTGGAAATCCGCGGCTCGCTCAACGCCACCACCCTGGCTATTCCCCGAGCCGAATCGGCGATCAACGAGATCAAGAGCAAGATCGACGAATCGGAACAGACCTTCCGTTCCGAGGCGGCCAAGGACCTCAATGAGAAACGCACCGAACTGTCGAAAATCACCGCCTCGAGCATCGCCATCGACGACCGCGTGACCCGCACCACCGTCGTCTCGCCGGTGCATGGGGTGATCAAGCAACTGAAGGTCAACACCATCGGCGGCGTGGTGCAGCCGGGCAACGACATGGTGGAAATCGTGCCCCTGGAAGACAACCTGCTGATCGAAGCCAAGGTCCGCCCTCAGGACGTGGCGTTCCTGCACCCAGGCCAGAAAGCCATGGTCAAATTCAGCGCCTACGACTACACGATCTACGGCGGGATGAGCGCCAAGCTCGAACTGATCGGCGCCGACACCATCACCGACGACAAGGGCAACAGCTTCTACCTGATCCAGGTGCGTACCGATAAAAATCACTTGGGTGGGGATGCCAAACCGTTGCTGATCATTCCGGGGATGGTGGCGACGGTGGACATCATCACCGGGGAGAAAAGTGTCCTGGATTACTTGCTCAAGCCGGTATTGAAGGCGCGGACCGAGGCGATGCGCGAGCGGTAGGCCTTAAGCTGAGACTTTCTTTGATTGCTCTACCGCTATCGCGAGCAGGCTCGCTCCCACATTGGTTCTGTGGTGTTAGCAGATTTTTGCATGCACTGGAGATCAACTGTGGGAGCGAGCCTGCTCGCGATGAAGCCAGCACAGTCACGACTTATTTCCCAGCATGGTTACGCCGAAACGTCTCCTCCCCCATCGCCGCAATCTGCCCCTCGATCAACGCCTCGAACGGCCTCAGCAACAGCTCAAAGCTCGCCGGCGCCTCAAGCACCTGCAACGCCTGGACAATCGCCTCCAGCGTCGACAAAGCTCCCGGCCCCGGTGCCTTGCGCAAGCGGTAACGGGACACCCCGCCCTCGGCCAATGTCACCCTCGGCAGCGCCGCCAGCAGCGGGTTGAGGTGCAGCAGCTTGCGCGCCTTGCGCCAGGTGCCGTCGGGCACGACCAGCAGCAACGGCTCATCGGAAGGCGCATACGCCTGCAACGGCTGTGCATCGTCAGCCGGAAACAACAACCGTGCCTGATAACCCGGTTGATTGAGCAAACTGGGCAAATCCTCGAACACCTCGCCCACGATCAGTTCAGCGTTGTTAAGCCCCAACGCCGCCAAGCGGGCGGTGTTCAAGGCATGGTTCACTTCGCTGGGATGCTGCAACAGCAAGACACGGGTGCGGCTGTCGAGGCTGGGGATCAACGGGCACAGACAGTGGCTTTGCGGTCGTTGGCAGCGTGGGCATTGAGTTCTGGACATGGTCAGGCCTGATTCAGGTGAGCTTTGAGCAAATCGCGGAAGGTCTGGATCAGCGGCTCGCGGCTGCGGCCACGGCGCACGATCATCGAAAACGGCGCCTGATAGCCGAAGGTCGCCGGCAGCAGCACGCGCAAGTCGCCCTTGTCGACCCAGGCCTGGGCGTAGTGTTCAGGCAGGTAACCGACGTAGGCGCCGGACAACACCAGGATCAACTGCGCCTCCATGCTCTCCACCGTCGCCGCGCTGTGCTTGAAGCCGTGGCGAGCCAGTTCGGCCTGGCTCCAGTAACCGCGCCCGACCATGCGCTGCTGGGTGATGACTTGTTCGGGGATGCGCCGCTCGTTGAACAGCGGGTGGCGGTTGCTGCAATACAACCAGTGCTGCTCACGGTACAGCGGCATGTAGACCAGCCCGCTCATGCGCGTGGAGAACGCACCGATGGCCAGGTCCAGGCGGTTGTCCTGCACGCCGAGTTGCAGCTCGTAAGGGCTCATGACCGACAGGTGCAAATGCACCGCCGGATGCTCCTGGCTGTAGGCACCGATGGCTTCGGCGAACGGCAAGGCCTTGTCGCTGACAGTGGAGTCAATCACTCCCAGGTTCAGCGTGCCGCGCAGTTCACCCTTGAGCGCTGCCGCGTACTGCTCGAACCCTTCGAGCTCGCCCAACAGGCGCAAGGTTTCCTGATGGAACAACTCGCCCTTGCTGGTCAGGCTGAACCCGCCCCGACCGCGATGACACAACACCAGGCCCAGGGCCGACTCAAGCTGGCTCATGTAGGTGCTGATGGCCGACGTGGACAGGTTGAGCTCGTGCTGGGCATTGGCGAACCCCTGGTGCCGGACCACGCTGACAAAAATGCGCAGCAGTTTCAGGTCGGGTAGAGCGTTGGCCATGAGGGTGTCTCCATACAAGCAGGTCAATGCACATTTGTGGCGAGGGGATTTATCTGTGGGAGCAAAGCTTGCTCGCGATACAGGCGCCTCGGTTCCAGAGGAAACCGCATGAACCTCATCGCGGGCAAGCCTTGCTCCCACAGGCTTGCACCCACCATTAACCTCATCAATCGCGAGAGTCTATCGCCCCACCCGCCATTAGTTTAGAAAAATCTGAACTAAGTATTTGCCGCCAGCGATTCTTCACGGCAATGGCTTTTCGCAGAATCGGCCCCTGATAAATAAAACAACGATGAGGCCCTACCCGTGGACAAGATTCTTCACCAACCACTGGGCGGCAACGAAATGCCGCGCTTCGGCGGCATCGCCACCATGATGCGACTCCCCCATTTGCAAACCGCTGCCGGCCTCGACGCTGCCTTCGTCGGCGTGCCGCTGGACATCGGCACCTCCCTGCGCGCCGGCACCCGTTTCGGGCCGCGTGAGATCCGCGCCGAATCCGTGATGATCCGCCCCTACAACATGGCCACTGGCGCCGCGCCGTTCGACTCGCTGTCGGTGGCCGACATCGGCGACGTGCCGATCAACACCTTCAACCTGCTGGACGCGGTGCGGATCATCGAGGAGTCGTACCACAAGATCCTCGAACACAACGTCATCCCCCTGACCCTGGGCGGCGACCACACCATCACCCTGCCGATCCTGCGGGCCATCCACAAGAAACACGGCAAGGTCGGCCTGGTGCACATCGACGCCCACGCCGATGTGAACGACCACATGTTCGGCGAGAAAATCGCCCACGGCACCACCTTCCGCCGCGCCGTGGAAGAAGGCCTGCTCGATTGCGACCGCGTAGTGCAGATCGGCCTGCGGGCCCAGGGCTACACCGCCGATGATTTCAACTGGAGCCGCAACCAGGGTTTCCGCGTGGTCCAGGCCGAAGAGTGCTGGCACAAATCCCTGGCCCCGCTGATGGCCGAAGTACGTGAGAAAGTCGGCGGCGGCCCGGTGTACCTGAGCTTCGACATCGACGGTATCGACCCGGCCTGGGCGCCAGGCACCGGCACTCCGGAAATCGGCGGCCTGACCACCATCCAGGCGATCGAAATCGTCCGTGGCTGCCAGGGCCTCGACCTGGTCGGTTGCGATCTGGTAGAAGTCTCGCCGCCGTACGACACCACCGGCAACACCTCGCTGCTGGGCGCCAACCTGCTGTACGAGATGCTCTGCGTATTGCCCGGCGTGGTTCATCGCTGAGGTGCGGTCATGAACGATCGAGATCAGGTTCTCAAGGCCGCCGCCGAATTGGTGTCGGCCTTCGCCCGCAATGACCGCGACGCCTACTTCGGCGCGTTCACGGCCGATGCGAGTTTCGTGTTCTACACCCTCGAACAGCCCCTGCTGTCACGCGATGCCTACCAGGCGTTGTGGGATCGCTGGCGGTCCGAGGATGGCTTCGAGGTGCTCAATTGCACTTCGAGCAACGCCTTCGTCAGCCTGCAAGGGGACGTGGCGATTTTCATCCATGACGTGGCCACCGAGCTGCGCATGCAAGGGGAGCAGCACTTTAGCCAGGAGCGCGAAACCATTGTGTTTCGCCAAGAACAACAAGGCCTATGGCTGGCCTGTCACGAACATTTGTCCGCAATGCCGGAAGGGCTGCCATCCCCTTAGCAACAGGCGACATTCACACACGATGAATGCGCCTCGATGATCGGAGCAGATCATGAATAACAATAACGATAAAAGCCTTACGCACATTGAAACCAACGGGGTCGAGCAGATCCCCGACCACGAACGCAGCGCCGGTCCGGGCGACCTGTTTCGCCTGATTTTCGGCGGTGCCAACACCTTCGCCACCGCCGTGCTTGGCAGTTTCCCAGTGCTGTTCGGCCTGTCATTCCAGGCCGGGGTCTGGGCGATTGTGCTGGGCGTATTGGTCGGTTCGATCATTCTCGCGCCGATGGGCCTGTTCGGCCCGCTCAACGGCACCAACAACGCCGTTTCTTCCGGGGCACACTTCGGTGTGCACGGGCGAATCGTCGGCTCGTTCCTCTCGTTGCTGACCGCCATCGCGTTCTTCTCGCTGTCGGTATGGAGCTCGGGCGATGCGTTGATCGGCGGGGCCAAGCGGCTGATCGGCGTGCCGGAAACCGACCTGAGCCTGGGCCTGGCCTACGGCCTGTTCGCCCTGCTGGTGTTGACGGTATGCATCTACGGCTTCCGCTTCATGTTGTGGGTCAACCGCATCGCCGTATGGGCGGCCAGCCTACTGTTTTTGCTGGGCATCCTGGCCTTCGCACCGACTTTCGACAGCCAATTCGCCGGCACGGTCAGCCTCGGCCAGCCGGGCTTCTGGGCAGCGTTCATCGGCGCGGCGCTGGTGGCCATGAGCAATCCGATTTCCTTCGGGGCGTTCCTGGGCGACTGGTCGCGCTACATCCCGCGCAACACGCCCAAGCGCCGCATCATGCTGGCCGTGATCGCTGCGCAACTGGCGACGTTGATCCCGTTCCTGTTCGGCCTCGCCACCGCCACCATCGTGGCGATCAAGGCGCCGGACTACATCGCGGCCAACAACTACGTGGGCGGATTGCTGGCGGTTTCGCCGGGGTGGTTCTTCCTGCCGGTGTGCCTGATCGCGGTGATCGGAGGCATGTCCACCGGCACCACGTCGCTGTATGGCACCGGCCTGGACATGTCCAGCGTGTTTCCACGGGTGCTGTCGCGGGTCAAGGCGACGCTGCTGATCGGCGTGCTGTCGATTGCCTTCATCTTCATCGGGCGCTTCGCGGCGAACCTGGTGCAGAGCGTCTCGACCTTCGCCGTGCTGATCATCACCTGCACCACGCCGTGGATGGTGATCATGATCATCGGCCTGCTGGTGCGCCGTGGCTTCTACTGCCCGGATGACCTGCAAGTGTTCACCCGCGGCGAAACCGGCGGGCGCTACTGGTTCAGCCACGGCTGGAACTGGCGCGGCCTGGGGGCATGGATCCCCAGCGCGCTGGTGGGGTTGTGCTTCGTCAACCTGCCGGGGCAGTTCGTCGGGCCGCTGGGGGAACTGGCCGGCGGGATCGACATCAGCCTGCCGGTGACCCTGGGCCTGGCGTCGGTGGTGTACCTGGTGTTGCTGGGGCTGTTTCCAGAGCCGGCGGCGGTGTATGGGCCGGGGGATCCGCGGAGCAAGGGTTCGGTCTCGCCGAGCGCTGAACCTGTGGCGAGGGGATTTATCCCCGCTGGAGCGCGCAGCGCTCCCAAATCCTGACATCTCGGTGTGCCTGACAGATTGAGTTGGCTGTTTTGGGGCTGCTTCGCAGCCCAGCGGGGCGGTGCGACGTTTCGCTAAATCCCCTCGCCACAACTCCATCTGTCCACGGCGCCATCTCGACTTCCTACAAAAAAGACAATCGGAGACACGCCACCATGGCTTTGGACTTAATCGTCGTTCTCATCTACGCCGCCGGCATGATCGCCCTCGGCTGGTACGGCATGCGCCGCGCCAAGACCCGTGACGACTACCTGGTCGCCGGGCGCAACCTCGGCCCGGGCTTCTACCTGGGCACCATGGCCGCCACCGTACTGGGTGGTGCATCCACCATCGGCACCGTGCGCCTGGGCTACGTCTACGGCATTTCCGGATTCTGGTTGTGCGGCGCCATTGGCCTGGGCATCGTCGGCCTCAGCCTGTTCCTCGCCAAGCCGTTGCTCAAGCTGAAGATCTACACCGTGACCCAAGTGCTGGAGCGCCGCTACAACCCGGCCGCGCGCCAGGCCAGTGCGTTGATCATGCTGGTTTACGCACTGATGATCGGCGCCACCTCGACCATCGCCATCGGCACCGTGATGCAGGTGCTGTTCGGCTTGCCGTTCTGGGTGTCGATCCTGGTGGGCGGCGGCGTGGTGGTGCTGTATTCCACCATCGGCGGCATGTGGTCGCTGACCCTCACCGACATCGTGCAATTTCTGATCATGACCGTTGGCCTGGTGTTCCTGCTGATGCCAATGTCCATCGTCGATGCCGGCGGCTGGGACGCAATGGTCGCGGCCTTGCCGGCCAGCTACTTCGATTTCACCGCGATTGGCTGGGACACCATCCTCACCTACTTCCTGATCTACTTCTTCGGCATCTTCATCGGCCAGGACATCTGGCAGCGGGTGTTCACCGCCCGCAGCGAAGGCGTGGCCAAAGTCGCCGGCACCGCCGCCGGCCTGTACTGCGTGCTGTACGGCCTGGCCGGGGCGTTGATCGGCATGGCGGCCAAGGTATTGCTGCCGGACCTTGCGAACGTCAACAACGCCTTCGCCAGCATCGTCCAGACCAGCCTGCCCACCGGCATTCGTGGATTGGTGATCGCCGCCGCCCTGGCAGCCTTGATGTCCACCGCCGCAGCGGGCCTGCTCGCGGCGTCCACTACGGTGGTCCAGGACTTGCTGCCCCGTCTGCGCCAGGGCCGTGAGAGTGGCAGTGGCGACGTCCACGAGAACCGCATCGCGACCCTGCTGATGGGCGTGGTGGTCTTGGTGATCGCCCTGGTGGTCAGCGACGTCATCAGTGCCCTGACCCTGGCCTACAACCTGTTGGTGGGCGGCATGCTGATCCCACTGATCGGCGCCATCTACTGGAAACGCGCCACCACCGCCGGCGCGATCACCAGCATGTCGCTGGGCTTCCTGACCGCGCTGCTCTTCATGCTCAAGGACGGCCTGGACGCCAACACGCCGATCTACTACAGCCTGAGCGTGGCGCTGGTGAGTTTTGTGCTGGTGAGCTTGTTGTCGCCACGGCCGAGTGCGGTGGCCAAGGTGGTTTGAGCGAAACCGAATCAAGCCGAACACACTTGTGGCGAGGGGATTTATCCCCGCTGGGCTGCGAAGCAGCCCCAATCCAGGCAATCCGGTGTGCCAGGAAGATTGAGCCCACTGCTTTAGGGCTGCTGCGCAGCCCAGCGGGGATAAATCCCCTCGCCACAGGGGCTCGCATCACCAATAAAAAAGATCGCAGTTCCGGGCCATCTCAATTGAAATGGTCCGGAACTGCGATCTCTCCAAATTCCTGGTGGGTTTACCGGCGGCGCGGTTGGCGGCGGCGTTGCTCGTCATCGGTGCGGATCGGTACCGGTTGCATCGGTGGCTCGATCAGGCCAAGCGCGACACCCAGGTCGTGAAGCCAATTCTGGATTTTCTCTTTCATCGTGGTGCCCCCTCAGGGTGGTACGAGCGGCAAATTACTGTGGCCCCTTCGCACTGATAATAGTCCGATGTTCTACGCAATGCTCGTCTCAGTTTGCAATGATCTGTTACTGAATTGATCCAAATCCACCTCCCGGAGTTCAAGCCGATTGCGCCGTCGTCATGGGCGCTCGCGGCCAGGCCTGTTGTTGCAATTCGATCCAAGCGTTGAGGTTGGCCCCGACCATGCCTTTGCGCCACATCAGCCAGGTGGTGGCGCTGGCAAACGGCTCGGCCAGCGGATGCACCGTCACCCGCTCGCGGCCCGGCAGGCTGGCCAGCATCGACTCGGACATCAACGCCACCCCGGACCCGGCGATCACACACGCCAGCATCCCTTGGTAAGACTCGATTTCCATCGCCCGGCCCATGGTCGCGTGGTCATGGGCAAACCAGGCCTCCAAACGCATCCGGTAGGAGCAACCACGCCGGAACGTGAACACCGCGCGGCCCTGCACATCCAGCGCGCTGCGTACCGGCGCATGATCGGCCTCGGTAATCAGCACCAACCGCTCGTCGCACAACGGCACGCCATCGAGCCCCGCCAGCTCCAGCGGGCCGTCCACCAACGCCGCGTCGAGCCGATTGGTGAGCAGGCCCTCAAACAATTCGCCGCTCGGCCCGGACTGCACTTGCAGGTTCACCGCCGGATACGCTCGGTGATAAGCCGCCAGCAGGTCCGGCAGATGCGTCGCTGCCGTGCTGTACATCGTGCCCAGCAGGAAGTCCCCGGCCGGCTGCCCGCCCTGCACGGCGGCATGGGCTTCGTCGTGCAAGGCGAAGAGCTTGGCCGTGTAGTCCAACAGGACTTTTCCTGCCGGTGATAACTGCAAACGCTGACGCTCACGCAAGAAAAGGTCCACGCCCAGTTGCTCTTCCAGCTGCTTAAGCCGGGTCGACAGGTTCGACGGCACCCGGTGCAGGCGCTCGGCGGCCCGGGTGATGGAACCTTCCTCGGCCACGGCCTGGAAAATCCGCAATTGGCTGAACTCCATGACCTTCTCCAAAAAAGAACAAGTTACTCACTATTATTCATTTTTAATGAAAGTCAATCAGTCCTAGCCTGACGGTCATTCGCCCCGACACCCGGAGAACGACCATGTCACCTCTAATTCGCCTGCTCGGCAGTTTCATCGCGCTGATGATGGCCATGGGCATTGGCCGCTTCGCCCTTACACCGCAGTTACCTCATTTAATCGGCGAAGGTCAGCTCGACTTGACCGCCGCCGGTCTGATTGCCGCGGCCAACTACCTGGGCTATTTCCTCGGCGCGCTGGACGCCATGTTCGCCCGCCGTCCGGAACAGGTGCGGCGACGGTTGCTCGGCGGCCTGTGGCTGTGCGTGCTGCTGACCCTGGCGTCGTTCTGGGCCTGGGGTTTCTGGCCACACCTGGCATTGCGTTTTGGCACCGGCGTGGCGAGCGCCTGGGTGATGGTGATGATCACCGCCCTGAGCCAACCCTTGGCAGCGGCGGCGGGACGACCACGGCTCGGCGCATTGGTGTTTGCCGGCCCTGGATTGGGGATATTTCTGACAGGTTTGTTGGCGTTGGGCTCGAACCTGCTGGGCCAGACCTCTGCGACCCTGTGGCTGGTATATGCCGGTGTGGGGTTGGCGATGTTGCTGGTGATCTTGCCGATCCTGCCGCAACCCGCCGCAACCGCGACCGTTGCAGCAACGGCCACTCCCTCACCGAACCGTGGCATCGCTCGACTCGGCGTGGTGTACGCCCTGTACGGCCTGGGCTACATCATCCCGGCCACGTTCCTGTCGCAAATGGCCTCGGCGCAGTTCCACGGGCAATGGCTGGCCGACCTGTTCTGGCCCTGCTTCGGCCTGGCCGCCGCCAGCGGCGTGTTGTTGGTCAGCCTGCGTCGACCCAACCCGAACACCACCGGTCGCTGGCTGATCGGTACGCTCTGGCTGCAAGCCGCCGGCGTATTTGCCTGCCTGCTGGGCAGCGGACCGGGCCTGGCATTGGGCGTAATTCTGTGTGGCACGCCGTTCCTGGCCTGCATGCAGCTGGTGATGCTGCGCTCCCGGGAACTGGCGCCCCACGCCACCCAGCGCAACGCTGGCCTGTTGACCGCCTGCTTTGCCGTGGGCCAGCTCAGCGGGCCACTGCTAGCGGCGCTGAGCAGCTATTTCAGCGGCGGCCTGCAACCGGCGCTGATCATCGCCGGCAGCGGTCTGCTGCTGGCCGGCGGCCTGTTGCTGCGGCCCGCCAGCCGGGGCGCGGCAAGGTCTTGCGCCCAGACCGCCCTGCGTTGATCAGGCCTGGCCGGCCGGGCTGAACGCTTTGTTCGACTGCGCGGTCGGCTCACGTCGCGCCAAGGCGAAATACAACACCCCGCCGAGGAAGCAACCGGTGAACCAGGCAAAGTTGGCCATCGGTTGCAGCAGCGGCGTGAAGGTGATCGCCACGCCCATCAGCGTTGCCGGGATCAGCGCCTTGACTGCGGTCCAGTTGATGCCACCGCTGTAGTAATAACGCCCGCTCGGCCCATCATTGAACAGCGCATCGACGTCGATCTGCTGTTTTTTGATCAGGTAGTAATCCACCAGCAGGATCCCGAACAGCGGGCCGATGAACGCCGCCAGCACATCCAGGGTGTAGTGGATCACTTCGGGGTTGTTGAACAGGTTCCACGGCGTAATGAAAATCGACGCCACTGCCGCGATCATGCCGCCGGCGCGCCAGCTGATCTTGCTGGGGGCGACGTTGGCGAAGTCGAAGGCTGGGGAAACGAAGTTGGCGACAATGTTGATGCCGATGGTGGCGGTCACAAAGGCAAAGGCGCCCAGCAAGACGGCCACACTGTTGTCGATGCGCGCCACAGTGGCGATCGGGTCATGGAGCATTTCGCCGAACACCGGCAAGGTCCCGGAAACAATCACCACGGTGACCAGGGAGAACGCCAGGAAATTCACCGGCAGCCCCCAGAAATTGCCTCGACGCACGTCAGACATGCTCCGGCAGTAACGGCTGAAATCGCCGAAGTTCAGGGTCGGACCGGAAAAGTACGACACCACCAACGCCGTCGCCACGATCACCTGGCCGAACGCCTGCCAACCGGACAGGGACTTTTCCGCCAGGGTGAAGCTGATGTTGCTCCAACCGGCCTTCCACACAATCCAACCGGCCAACAGGAACATCACCGCATAGACCACCGGCCCGGCCCAGTCGATGAAACGACGGATCGATTCCATACCGGTCCAGAACACCAGCGCCTGGACGAACCACAAGCTGAGGAAACCGAACCACCCCAGGTAGGACAAACCGGCAAAATGCGGCGTCGCGTAGGCTTCCATCGAAGGAAAAAACCGCAACACCACGATGATCAGCGCACTGGAGGCCAGGTACGTCTGAATGCCGTACCAGGCCACGGCGATCAAGCCACGGATGACTGCAGGAATATTCGCCCCGAACACGCCGAACGCCAGCCGACAGATCACCGGATACGGCACCGCCGCCTGCTGGCTCGGCCTGGCGACCAGATTGGCGATCAACTGCACGATGCAGATCCCGCCGAGCAAGGCAATCAACACCTGCCAACTCGCCAACCCCAGCGCGAACAGGCTGGCGGCAAACACATAGCCGCCCACACTGTGCACATCGCTCATCCAGAACGCGAAGATGTTGTACCAATTCCATTTCTGCGGCAACGGGCCCAAATCCTCGTTATAGAGGCGGGGGCTGTAGCCGTTGGGCAATTGCTCGGACATTGCGGGGCTCCTTTGAGGACCGCCGTGCCCCCGTATCGACCTGCTCACCATACTGCGCACGGGAGCCGGCATGGTTTGTATACGCGTTGCTACGCAGAATGCGTGCCATAGCGGCGAAATGTGAGACAAACCGGGGTGTGCAGCGGCGGTTAAAGCCGGGCAAGCGCAGGCATGCGCCCACGAACAGGGCGTGGGTGCATGCTAAAGGTGCAGGGTTTTGTATACAGAGGAAAGTCGCAGCGCGCCGCTATGTGGGAGCAAAGCTTGCTCGCGAAACAGGCGCCTCGGTTTCAGAAAGACCGCATCGCCTTCATCGCGGGCAAGCCTTGCTCCCACAGCGGGCCTCCCTGGCCACATAAAACCCTTACTTGCCACAGATGCAGTGGCTCGACTGAAGATCAGCTCAATTCAATGCGATCGGCATGAATGACAATCTGCCCATTCTTGTACAGCGCACCAATGGCTTTCTTGAAGTTGCCCTTGCTCACGCCAAACAGGCTGCTGATCAGCGCCGGGTCGCTCTTGTCGCTGACCGGCAAGGTGCCGTTGTTCTCACGCAACTTGGCGAGGATCTTCGCGTTAAGGCTGGTGGCGGCTTCCTGGCCCACCGGCTGCAGGCTCAGGCTGATCTTGCCGTCCGCGCGGATTTCCTTGATGAAGCCTTTTTCCTGTTTGCCGGCGCGCATGAACTTGAAGATTTCGTTCTTGTGGATCAGGCCCCAGTGCTTGTTATTGATGATCGCCTTGAAGCCCATGTCGGTGGCTTCGGCGACCAGCAAATCCACTTCCTGGCCCGGCGTATAGTTGGCCGGGGTCTTGTCCAGATAACGGTCCAGGCGCGCTGTGGCGGTGATGCGGCGGGTGTGCTTGTCGAGGTAGACATGCACCACGCAGTACTCGCCAGCGGTCATCTGGCGCTTTTCTTCGGAATACGGCAGCAACAGGTCCTTGGGCAGGCCCCAGTCCAGGAACACGCCGATGCTGTTGACTTCAACCACTTTCAAGCTGGCGAATTCACCCACCTGAACTTTCGGTTTTTCTGTGGTGGCGATCAGTTTGTCGTCGCTGTCCAGATAAATGAAAACATTGAGCCAGTCTTCATCTTCACTGGGAATATCCTTGGGAATATATCGATTGGGCAGCAGGATTTCGCCGTCCGCACCGCCATCCAGATATAAACCGAAGTTAGTGTGTTTAACCACTTGCAAACTGTTGTAGCGCCCGACTAAAGCCATTTCCAATACCCTCATTGCGTGGGCGGCATTCTACCCGGTTTTGCCGCGCGATTCGTGGTCGCAGGCAAGGTTTGCCAGCAAGGCCCTGCACAACCGTTGATTTTCCTGGGCTTACGCCACAGGCACGGCCATTCGTCAGGCGGGTGGCGCTGCGTATCGCTCGCCATCGGCGCCCTATTTCTCCCTCGGTTGTTATTTAAAACAGAGGCTTAGGGCAATAATTGCAGGAAAGTCGTCTATTATTCCCGTCACGACAGCGATAATTCAGAAGGATATTTGCCAAGCAATTGTCAAGTATTTCCTGTACGATGCCTGGCCCAATTAATTATCTACAGGTTAATGGCCGTCATGCGCGTAAAAGCATCCAACAGCAAAGCAAAGCCAGCTCCAGCCGTTGAAACCAGCGAGTCGATCAACGACCAGATCGCTGCGTTCCTCAAGTCCGGCGGCGAGATCCAGCAAATTGCCAAAGGCGTCAGCGGCCAGACATTCGGCCCGTCCAAGCAGATCAGCCTGGGCAAGAAGTAACCTGCGCGTCACCTGGTCCCAAAGCGCTTTGAGCTTCGAAGCGCTTGGACTGGAACCCTCCCCGCCTCACCCATTTCCCATGAATCGACGAACGGCCCTCGCTGCCGAGCATTCGCCGGTATGCTTGCACCTCTCTAGTCCAAGCGTTTCAGCTTAGTTACCGATCCTGCTTCTCGCTTTTCATGGAGTGAAGCATGCGCGCCCCTATTGTTCTGTTGATGATCAGCCTACTGACCTGTTCCCTCGCCCATGGGCAGGTATTCCAACGCGAACTCGGCGACTTCGACCTCAAGCTTGGCACCACCCCCAGCCGCAGCATGGCCGAGGGCCTGGTCACGCCGTCGAGCACCGGTTCGTTTCATGGTGGCCTGGACCTGAGCCACGACAGCGGCTGGTACGTCGGCCAGTGGTCCCCCAGCGCCGGCCTGACATCATCCGCCGACCTTGAGGTCGATTCCTACATAGGCTTTAAACAGCCCTTCGACCAGACCCTGGGTTACGAAGTCGGCCTGATCCACTACAGCTACCCCACCGTAGATACCCTCGACAGCCAGGAGTTCTACGGCGGCCTGACCGTACTCGGCAGCCGTCTTGGCGCCGCCCTGAGCAACGACCCGGACAAACAGAACAGCACGCTGTTTGCCGACCTGGGTGGCAATGTGCCGTTCGGCATTGGCATCAGCGCCAAATACACCACCCACCGGCTTAATACACCGGTCTCGGTCGAGAACGGTTATGTCGGCAGTTTCAGCGACTGGTCATTGAAAATTTCCCGCCCCTGGATGGGCATCGACCTGGACCTGATCTACAGCGACTCAAGCCTCAGCGGCAGCAGTTGCTCGGCCTACTCCGGCCACAACAGCGAATGCGACAGCCTGCTGACCCTCAAGATGGCCCATCCTTTTTACTAAGCGTTACTTATTCGATCGGCTGAACTGCCGCGCACCTGCCATGCTCAAACAAAGCACCTACGCCTTTGCAAGGACTCGCTCATGCCGCGCTGGTTGACCCGCACCGCCATGTTCATCGCCCTGCTGCTGACGCTCACCGCCTGCAGCCGTATAGGCCTGGCCTACCGCAACCTCGACCTGATCATCCCCTGGACCCTCAACGATTACCTGGAGATCAACGGCGAGAAAAAGGACTGGTTCAACGAACGCCTCGAGGAACACCTGAGCTGGCATTGCACCACCCAATTGCCCGGCTACCTCGACTGGCTGGATCGCCTCAAGACCATGGTGCAAACCGAGCAGGTAACCGACGAAGCCCTGCAGCAGCGTACCCGGGAAGCCAAGGCCGCCATCGCCGAAACCGCCCGGGCAATCACCCCTTCGGCCATCGAACTGCTGCAAGGCCTGAACGACGACCAAGTCGATGACATGGACGCCGCCTTCGTCAAGGACCAGCGCAAACGCCAGCAGCAATACCTCAAGCCGACGTCGCAGGAGCAGATCCAGCAACGCAGCGAACGCATGGTCAAACGCCTGAACGACTGGCTCGGCCCGCTCAACGACGCCCAGCGCCAACGGGTGATGGCCTGGTCCACCGCCCTCGGCGACCAGAACCAGCAATGGATCGCCAACCGCGCCCACTGGCAAAACCAGTTCAGCGAAGCCGTAGCCCAACGCCACAGCCCCGACTTTCCCAAACGCATCGAGCAACTGCTGGTCAATCGCGAAAGCCTCTGGACCCCTGCCTACCGCGAGGCCTTCAGCAAAACCGAAGCCCAGGCCCGCAGCCTGCTGGTGGACCTGATGGCCGAAAGCACCCCGCTCCAGCGCGAACGGCTGCTGAAGAAAATCGACGGGGTGAAGAAGGATTTCACAGATTTGAAGTGCCTGAAGGCAACACGCTCCTAAAACCACTGAGATTCCATGTGAGAGCGAGCTTGTGTGGGATTCAGTGCAGGCCTGTCAGGCAATCTGCGGCTTCGAAGCCAACTCATCAAACGTAGACTCATCCAGTGCATCTTCCTGATCATCCAGCACCTGGCGCGGGTGATCGTTACCCGGAATGCTGCTGTCGATCAGGCTCAACAACCGCGAGCCCCGCGGCGTCAGCACAAAATTCCCGCCGTTACCGCCCTCTTCCTCCGGCCGAGGCTCAATATAGCCACGCATGAGCAGCAACTTTTCGTACTCCCCAGCAACCGTTTTCAGATGATCGAGGTTCTCGATCGCCTCGCCTTCAGCCGCCTTCGCCGCCGCATACTGCTCCGCATAAGGCCGAGGGGTAAAGCTGTGACCGGCGCCGTTCTGCACTTCGTGCAACAACCGTTCGATCAAGTCCCAGTTATAAGTCGTCATCCTGGTCCATCCTCCAAAGAGTGAGATGCCTACTTAGGTTGTGACCGAGGCGCTGCGCCGCCGTTCCGCCGGGTTTCCGGGCGGTCTCAACCTTGAACCGACCAACGGCCTGTCGAAACGCTCCGGGGCCAAACGACCAACTGTTGAAGGCCGATTTCGCGGCTCTGACCACAGGAGAAATCACCATGAACGTAGAGAACCATCCAGTCGTCTCGCGGGAAGAATGGCTCGCCGCCCGCCGCCAGCACCTGGCCCACGAAAAAGCCTTCACCCGCGAACGGGACAAACTCAGCGCCGAACGCCGCGCGCTGCCCTGGGTAAAAATCGAAAAACCCTACCGCTTCCAAGGCCCCCAGGGCGAACTGAGCCTGGCCGACCTGTTCGGCGGCCGCAGCCAACTGATCATCTACCACTTCATGTTCGCCGAAGGCTGGAAAGAAGGCTGCCCAGGGTGCTCATTCCTGTCCGACCACATCGACGGTGCCAACCAGCACCTGGCCCACCACGACGTCGCCATCGTGGCCGTCTCCCACGCGCCCTTCGCCGAATTCCAACCCTTCAAACGCCGCATGGGCTGGGCCTTCGATTGGGTCTCATCCGAAGGCTGCGACTTCAACTACGACTTCGGCGTCAGCTTCAAAACCGAAGACACCGCCGCCGGAAAAGCCACCTACAACTACGAAACAACCGACACCACCGAAGGCGAACTCCCCGGCCTGAGCGTCTTCTATCGCAACGAAGCCGGCGACATCTTCCACACCTACTCCACCTACGCCCGCGGCCTCGACATCCTGGTCGGCACCTACAACTACCTCGACCTGACGCCCAAGGGCCGCAACGAAGAGGAAATCATGGACTGGGTGCGGCACCACGATAAATACGATGAGGCCAAGCCCCACGGCTGCTGCCACAGCTGATGCGCCAACCCGCCCAGTCGAGCGCGATCCCGTGGCGAGGGAGCTTGCTCCCGCTCGACTGCGTAGCGGTCGTCTGTTTTGCCTTAACCACAGCGCTACGCGATAGCGTTTGATGTAATCGGAGAGCTGCGGGCACACGTAACAGAATTAATGACAACGGGCGGCTTCTCAGCCGCCCGCTTCATAGTATTAATTTGCTCATCGCCGATGGCCCTGCTGGGCCTGCATGTATTGGCGAAGAAGCTGATTGATGCGTGTCTGATAGCCCGCGCCCTGCCCCTTGAACCACTCAACCACATCGGCATCAAGGCGAATAGTCACCGCCTGCTTTACCGGCACACGCAGCTCGGCGCGACGGAAGAAGTCCTCATCCAATTCGGGGATATCGCTGGTATCGATGTCCGCATCATCCAACTTGGCCAAGCGCTCCCAGTCAGTTTTCGATGTTTTCGACATAACGTATGGCCTCCTGCTTAGTGGCTTTTCGGGCGGAGATGATGCGGATCACATCGTCCCGCCGTTCGGTATACACGACCACGCCAATCAACGTTTTGATCAATCCGATAGTGATCCAACGCTCTTCGCCGTAGGCCATTCGGTCATCGTGGAAGACCAGCATCGGATGCTGGAAAATGCCCGGCACGTCGTTGAAGTCGATGCCGTGCTTAAGAATGTTGGCCCGGTTCTTGGCTTCGTCCCATTCAAATAGCATGGGACCTTCTGTACTTACTTGCGTACATACACAGTACTCTCCTCTGCAGAAATACACAGCCCCGGTAGCTCGATGAGATGACCATCGGATCACTAGCGACATTGGAAACAGCTCAGAAGGCGCAACCGTATTCGACGCATGACGCCTCTTTCCCGAAGATTACTGTCGTAACCGTCCATCTGAAATCAGACGCATCCTGTAAAAAAGTGCGAAAGGTCCTGCGCAGAGGTGGAAACCTCCTGCGAAATGGACAGATATGATGGCAAACAGGTCGTAGTAGGAAACGAGGGACTGACTTCGCATCACGTTGAATACGAAGGAGGAAAGCCCCACGGTTGCTGATACGACTAAGCACAATCCTCAAATCGATCATCGCTCCCGTGGCGAGGGAGCTTGCTCCCGCTCGACTGCGCAGCAGTCGCTTGCTTTAAGCCGACAAATACCAGGCCAAACGTCCTACATGAAGCTCGGAAAGCGGTGTCTTGTGGCTCAAGAGCGGATCGCCCTATAGTCCCTCGTCGCCCAAAAAGGCGACCGGGTTTGGCGACCCGATCTACAGAGAGACTCATCAACTTTCGAGGCTCTGCTTATGACTAGATACATGCCCATCACCGGAATCGACTGCACCCCGGCCACCCTACTCATCGACACCGAAGCCCCGCTCGATGTCCTCTTCGAAACCGCCGACTACCGCATCCGTACCGTGACCCAGTTACTGGAAAATATCGCGTTCCGTTCGGATATCAGCTCCGATACGGTGGTGCTATCCGATTTTTGCAAAATGCTGACGATAGCGTTGCGCGATGGTTGTGATGTGATGGACGTGATTGGGAGACGGTTGCGGGCGCAAGCTGCTGGGTAACGAAAACGGGCGACCTTTGGGCCGTCCGTTTTTCACATGCACGGAGAGCAAAATGATCGAGACCTTTACAGATTTTGACCCCGCAGAGTATCTCAGTACTCCAGAGGCCATTGTGGAGTTCATGAGAGATACCCAGGAAACCGGCGATACAAGCTATATCGACAAAGCGATAGAAGTAGTCGCACGCGCCAAGGAGAGGACCGAATTGTCTAGGGAATGCCCCATGCGAAAGCGAGCTTTCCTACCAGCAACAAATCAACATGCTGGCGAGCAAACTCGCAGATCGGGACTCTTGGGTACAAACCAAATTTTACATCTAAAACCTACACAGATATGCGGTCCGTCCCTGAAGAGCCGTACTCCAAGACCAGTCTTTTTCATTTTTTTCAGGTATATCAGCTAGTTGGCCGTTAAATAAGCACCATTAAAATCCGTCCCACTTTTCCCATTACTTCCGTACCTCCGCACTTCCGAAGGTTAAGTTAGCGCCATTCAAATCTGCCAACTTGCCCGCCCTAGTTACTTATGTAGATACTGTCACCTGACCATCCTTCAGGCTGTACAACCCTTGCAAAACTCCTGTCACAACAGGTAAATCAAAGACACTCTCCGAAGAAAATGAAATGGGAAAATCCGAACGAATCACTTGCAGCTCTGGAGAATAGTTTTCCCACATCGGTTCGCTCATCCCACTCCAAAAATTAATGCACTGATCCACACCGACAAACATGACAGGCTGCAGGTGACCAATGGCCGAACTAACACCCCAATAGATGTACCCTATATATCTAGCACCGCAACAGGTTTGAAACCAAGCCCTGACAATGACTTGAAACCCTATATCAATCCGCTCCTTAGAGCATATAGGACGTACGGTCAGCTCGTTCTGGACAGTCTCATCCATAGGGAAATACCAAACACCATGCTCTTCGATATCTCGCGCCGTCAAATCGTATACCTGCTTATCAAGCATAAACCACCTACTTAATTAAATATTTAATACACTCAAAGAGTTCTGGACGCCCAATATCCTTATAAGCCTGCTGCAACCCCGCTTTTATTTGACCAGAAGTATAGATTGCTTTTTTACCTTCCTTCATTGGCGGCAAATATTGATTGATCGCTTTATGCATGGCATCTGGATTAATCGCTCCAGTGTGAGCATATTGAGTAATCAAAGTAGCCGGATGATCAAGCATATCGTTACGGCTGGGAAAACCAGGGACAGACCACGTTTTCTATCTGAGAAACGCACAGATAACGTGGTCTGTCCCCGGTTCTGCAATCGCGAAAAAAACTCATCTCTTCGCTGATCGAAAGACAACTCAGGACTCCACGACTCGATAGAACTAAAAATAGCAGTCAACCCCCAAACCAAAGGAACAATTGGAGGAAGGCATTTTAAAACCAAAGCAAACTTATCAAAGCTCATACTTAGCAAGTAAATCAGCTACTTCACCCACCTTCATGGGATCTTTATACGCAAGAGCCAACAAAGAACTCTTTACAGCTTCGCGAACCACGGAGACATCATAGCTTCTGCACTCCGGTTCAATCCCGCTAAAATTGTGATCGGCCGAGAACTCATAGAACTCACGACCACTTTCATCCTTCAAACACTCAAACTCCCACCCTGGATCTCCCATTAGCCCGCCATGTAGAGTAAAAAACCTCTCAAAAAACTTATTCAAGTCATAATCGGAATAATACTCAATAGCAAACCAAAGCACCCAAAACAACAAATCTCTATCATCCCCTGGGAGCTCCCCCCATTTCATCTCACAACTCCAATTGGGAAAGCAGTCGGAACATACATTTGCTCACCTTTAATATTCACCGGAACTTGGAATCTAACGTTACGCACGACAACCTCCTGAATTGCATTACCCGTCGACTGATATTGAATCAACGCTTTGTGGGCTGCTTCATTAGCCATGCTCGGCATATCCGGATATACTTTCGGGTCATATACTGTTTTCAACGCATCCTTTTTAGCTGTAGGTAGCTGATATTCGACCTTATAGATCCCTGGAGCGACTTCAACTTTCGACGAAAGCGTACCAGAGGAATCAGTCAGAACCTTCATAAAGTTACTCAAGTCATGTCCTCCTGATATTTGCTTTCCTGAAACAGTTGCATTTACGAGATAATCCCTCAGATCAGGCCGAACAACACCACGGCCGATAAAATCGGGGCACACAGGGACAGACCACATTTCTATCTAAGATACTGCACAGATAACGTGGGCTGTCCCCATTACCCAAAATTCGTCCCCTTTTTAACCCGTACTGAATAAGGTTTACACCTTCCAATCCACTTTTCAGGAGGATGAGGCCATCCACTCAACATCAAAATCAACTAATTGGGCTTGAAGTCCCGTTTCATGCTCAAACCAATAGTCGAATCCTTCACCTTCATTTTTTTCCAAGAATAAATAATACCGAAAAAGGGGACGAAAAAGCGAAAAAGGGGACAGATTTATTTTTCCAAATCAATCCTTGGCCTACCCTGCCCTCGTTGCTCTATTCGTACACCAACAATCCGCTCCACCTCGTCCACAAAACGGCTCGTCCCCGTCAACTGACCTCGTTGCAGAGCATCCCGAATCAATCTGATCTCATCCGTTGGAACGGCTTGGCGCACGAACGTCTCATACCGACGACAACGCTCCGCAGTTGTATTACCCAGAGCAACAAAGCATGGATCAGCATCCAGCCAATGGCCGTCTGGCACATTACCTACCCGGGCTCGATAGCTCGACCATGGGTAATCCGCAGCATCAGCCACCATACGAGCCCGTACAGGATTCAGCTCGATGTAACGGCAACAGGCAAGCAAGTAAGAATCCGACTGCACCACACTGGATTTGTAACGGCTTTCTCATAAAGTGCCTGAACGCCCCTCCAACCGATTGCGGTAGCGCGTCGCACGTGCCGCCAGAGCCTTCATCAACTGCCCCAACCCAGCGACCGACTCCCCCGGAGCCAGCAACAGATGAACATGATTGGTCATCAGACAATAGGCGTAGACCTTTACGCCAAATGCATCCTTAAGTTCACGCAGGTCCGTGAGGTAGCGTTGATAATCCTCAGCGACAGCAAACACCACCTGACGGTTATGACCGCGTTGTACGATATGGTGTGGGTAATTCGATAAAACAATACGTCCCATCCTGGGCATATTTGATTCCTCCTCCGTGGAAGCTTTCAGCGTAGCAAAGAATCAAAAAATAAATCTGTCCCCTTTTTTCGCTTTTTTCGTCCCCTTTTTTCCGCAGAATATCTCAGCACATCAGAGGCCATTGCAGAGTTCATGAGAGAGGCCCGGGAAACCGGCGATACAAGCTATATCGACAAAGCCATGGAAGTAGTCGCACGCGCCAAGGGGATGACCGAATTGTCCAGGGAATGAATCATGCGAAAGCGAGCTTTCCTACCTGCAACAAATCAACATGCTGGCGAGCAACCCACAGATCGTAAAGCGGCAACAATCCAGGTTTCTATCTATTCTCGTTTCGCCCTTTGCAGCTGCGGCCGGGTCCGTCACCCATAAAAAAACCGGACCCAAGGTCCGGTTTTTTTATTGAAAGAGCGTTGCTCCTGTTTCAGACAGCAGGGCGGTCCGCGTTTGCGACCCTCCTGCTCGAGGTGTTTGGCTGCTACTTGCCCGTATTCTCAACCACGTCCTGATTCTGAAAGCCCAAAGCATATTTCCGGGCCCGCTCAACCATGGTGTGAGGATCCGGCAAGCCTACGGTTTCTGGGTTCCTGAAGCCGGTAGGCTCAACGAAGTTCGGCGTATGAGGTTTGACCTTGGGTGGTTTGATCGCATCAAACAGGAAACTGAAGCCTTGTTTCAATTGGCTCTGGGCAATGCCGTGACACCCCATGCAACCGCCCATGGTCAGGCTTTGCGTGCCGTGGTCATAATCTGGCACCCTGATGTTCTTAAAGTCACGGGTATTGGTCAGGACGCTGTCCTCTGGAATGGGGAAAGAATTGCCTCCGCGAAACAGCTGGATCCCCGGCTGGCTGCTTTCGACCATGATATTGGCCAGGTAGTAATCCGGGTCTGTTTGTTCGCTCGAAGGGATGGCCTGCACCCCTTTAAGCCGGTAATGCTTCCAGACTGAATCGGTGAACTCGCTGCTCCCCTCCATCAGCGCCTGAACCTGTTTGTTGACCGCAGCGACTTCGTTAAAGACGGTTAGCGGTTGCACTACAGTGATCGGACCGGCCTGCCCCTTGGGTATCCCCTTGGTACCGGAGTAGATTCGTGGGTTAACGCTCGACGCCACGAAATCGGTCTTGGGCAGGACAACCTTATGGATTGCGTTGCCGTCGGAGAACTTAGCGACCGGTGGACCATCAGGCTTCAATGCGGAAATGGTGGGGTAATCAATCCTATTGTAGTTGGCGATGTAGTAGAGCCCCGTCGAGTTGCCGTCAGGTAATGTGAGGGCATCTTCGTGCTCGAACGTGGCAAAGATGAAGGTCGGGTAATTCGCCGTCTTATGGATGATGTGCAACGCAACCAATGCGTAGTCTTCGTTGTGAGCCGTCGGATTAGCATCGGTGCCTTGGTAGGTCACCACCGTTGCCGTATGGTAGCGCCCGCGATTCTCTACTGGGATGTCTGCCAGCTTGCGCCATGCCGCCTTGACCTCCACCGCGCCGTCGGGCAAGACGATATTGGTTTCGGGATAGCTCGTCAGCTTCTGAGCGTACTCATAGATGACCGGATTCGCCTTCGCCTCAAACAATATCTGGCTGTCCTTTGAAGGCGCGTAGTCCCCGGTTGGGTCTTCTGTTGTCTTCGCTGCATGTGGAGGATTAACCGGGAAAAATATGGCGTTCTGACCGATTTGGGTCGCCTCGTCCAAATTGTTGTAATGAGCATAGGTAGCGCCCGACGCCAAAGGTGCCCCCTGGGGAAACTCGATATAACTGTATTGCGGGTCAGAACCAAACGGACGCGTAGGGCCGCCTGCTCCGTTTCTGTTCATTCCTGGAAACAACTCGGTACGGTGAGCGAAGGTTTGCCATAACAAGGGACTGGGAGACTTCGGCACCTTGCCCGAATCGGCAAAGCTGCTGGCGGGGTTGCCGACGCCGCGGTTAGCGGGCAATGGTGCCGCAGCCGTATTGTTGAGTGCGAAAAAGCTGCGCCAGGCGAAGGTTGCATAGTCGGTATGGCTAAGGCCCGTCGGCAGATCCACAGGCAGTTGCGGGTCACGCGCGGTTAGATCGCTTGTAGTAATAGCATAGGAAACCCCCAACCCCGAGGGGTAGGCAGAGCGCCCGGAATAAGCGTAATAAGGCGCCCATTTAAGTCCAGCGGTTGAACCGGTTGAACCGGTTGGGCCGATTGAATCGGCTGAATAATAAGTATTGGGGCCACTGCTGATGAACAAGCGCTCATTGACCATCGTTGCACTGTTCAGGGGGCTCTTGTCAGGTATCCCCGTCAGCCCCTGCTTCACGCCCCAGTTACCACCCCGGTCATAAGTACGCTCGAACAGGCCGCCGTTAAAAAAAGTGTAATAGACCCTCAAATCACCGTTATAGACGACAGGTACCAGATTCACGATCGTCTCGGGGCCTTCTTGGAATGCGGTTTTTTCCGGGCTCCATTTATCGCCATCATAGGTCACGTAATAAACAGCCTTACCCCTGTTTTCGTTATACAAGATGAACAACTGACCGTTATAGACGACAGGCTTGTTACTTGCGGCCGTATGGACGGTCGGAACAGAGCTGACATTAGGCGGCCAGCCGTTTCCATCCCGAGAGCTGATAGTATTTAAGCGACCTTGCACATCAGCAAAGGTCAGTACCAGTTCTTGCTTGAATACGGTTGCCGAGACATCAGTCAAGATGCTGCCCACCGGGATGAATTTTGGTGCGGACCAGCTTTTCCCCTCTACTGAGGAGGAATAATAGATTTTTTTCTGATCATCTCTACTGGTCCAGAACATATAGACCTGGCCCTTGAACGACTGCACCACCGGAACAGTGTATGTGGACTTGAATGGCACAGTGCTCGTCGAAGAAGGCTTGCCGCCTGAGGCGGCTGGATTGTCAAAGACATCGACGACAATCCCCCCACCTTGTAATAGCGGCGTGGCGGTAATCAGCCGCTCCGCATAGGCCGATGAGAGCGCAAATAAACCACACAGACACAACACCAACCGACCGAGTATCGTTCTAAGGCTCATAGGTTTCATTCCTTGAGTGAGTGACTACCTCAGGTCATACGTATGCCTGGATAGTTGTTCCATTTGCTAAAGCATGATCTGCACCAACAGCGAAGTGTCCAAGCGCATCCTCCATGGTAGTCGACTGTTTAATATCGGCTAGGAGAACACCGAAAAAGACCTCAAGCGGTAGCGACTCAAGATGAACTTTCCAGCCAAACCGGGCCTCAACCCATTACCTGCCCAACAAGGAATATGAGGCCCTGCCATGAAAACCCTCCTGACACTCACCCTTGCCGCCACCCTCACCTGCGCCCTACCCGCCTGGGCCACTTGTACGCCTGAGGAAGCGACTGCCAAGCGCGAACAATTGGCAAATGAAGTGACCAAGCTCACCGAACAGAACCCGACCAAGGCCAAGGAAATCAACGACGAGTTGCAAGCCATGGACCTGGAGACTGCCAGTAAGGATGTGCCGGATAAGTGCCAGCTGATTGATAAGCGCCTGGAAGAATTGAAGAGCGCAGAAAAGAAAGCTGGGTGATTAGCCACAGCCGAGCACAACCCGCTTTTGTGGCGAGGGGATTTGTGGGAGCAAGGCTTGCCCGCGATGAAGGCGATGCGGTCTTTCAGAAATCGAGGCGTCTGTATCGCGAGCAAGCTTTGCTCCCACAAATCCCCCTCGCCACAGGGGCCCTGCCCTGGACTTGAGTTTGAGTACTCCCCCATAAAAAAACCGGACCCAAGGTCCGGTTCTTTTTATCAAGCGCTAACGCGGTTTCACTCAGCCGCCGGCGCCTCTGGCTTACGGCGCTTGAGTGGGGCCATGCCGTCCTTGCTGACCAGCGACGGGGCGTCGCTCTTCGGGCGGTTGGCGGTCTTGCGCTTGGTCGGGGCCTTGGCGCCGGTTTTCTTCTTGTCGCCCTTGGCGTCGACCTTTTTCTTCTTCACGCCAACGGCCTTGCCCGAGGCCTTGACCTTCTTCGGTCCGCCGTAGGTGCCTTTGACTTCCTTGATGGTGCGGCGCTCGAAACTCTGCTTGAGGTAGCGCTCGACGCTCGACATCAGGTTCCAGTCGCCGTGGCAGATCAGCGAGATCGCCAGGCCGTCGTTGCCGGCACGGCCGGTACGGCCGATGCGGTGCACGTATTCGTCGCCGCTGCGGGGCATGTCGAAGTTGATGACCATGTCCAGGCCTTCCACGTCCAGGCCGCGAGCGGCGACGTCGGTGGCGACGAGGATCTTCACGCCGCCCTGCTTGAGGCGGTCGATGGCCAGCTTGCGGTCCTTCTGGTCTTTCTCGCCGTGCAGTACGAACGCCTTGTATTCCTGGGCCACCAGGCGGCCGTAGATGCGGTCGGCCATGGCCCGGGTGTTGGTGAAGACGATGGCTTTTTCGTAGGTCTCGTTGGCCAGCAACCAGTTGACGATCTGCTCTTTGTGCTGGTTGTGGTCAGCGGTGATGATCTGCTGGCGGGTGGTGGAGTTCAGTTGGCTGACCGCGTTGAGCTGCAAGTGCTCAGGGTTGTTCAGCACCTTGGCGATCATCTCGCGCAGGCCCGAGCCGCCGGTGGTGGCGGAGAACAGCATGGTCTGCTGGCGATTGACGCATTCATCCACCAGGCGCTGCACGTCTTCGGCAAAGCCCATGTCCAGCATGCGGTCGGCTTCGTCCAGCACCAGCACTTCGACCTCCTTGAGGTCGAGGTTGCCGGCGTTCAACTGCTCGATCATCCGCCCTGGGGTGCCGATCAGGATGTCCGGCACCTTGCGCAGCATGGCGGCCTGGACCTTGAAGTCTTCGCCGCCGGTGATCAGGCCGGACTTGATGAAGGTGAACTGCGAGAAGCGCTCCACTTCCTTCAAGGTCTGCTGGGCCAGTTCACGGGTCGGCAACAGGATCAGGGTCTTGATGCTGACGCGGACCTTGGCCGGGCCGATCAGGCGGTTGAGGATCGGCAGCACGAACGCGGCGGTCTTGCCGCTGCCGGTTTGCGCCGTCACCCGCAGGTCACGCCCCTGGAGCGCGAGCGGAATAGCCGCTGCCTGCACCGGCGTTGGCTCGACAAATTTAAGCTCGGCCACGGCTTTGAGCAGGCGTTCGTGCAGGGCGAATTGGGAAAACACGGGTGCTACCTCGAAGAAATGCAAAAAAACAGCTGCATAGGGTAACGGTTTCGAGCGCGAAGGCCGAGTTTCTTTATACAAACGGCGGTAAATCAGTGCATTTTTATCAGCTGCTATTGCATCAACGGTCACTTGACCGGGCTTAAATGCTCTAATCGCACCGTCGCGTCTTTATAGAAGAACCGTTTCGTCCATGGACATCAAACAACTCTGGGTCAATTTCCAAGACCTCTGGGGTGCCCTTGACCAGCACCCGATCCTGCATTCCGGCATCGCCCTGATGTTGCTGCTGGTCATCGCCCTGGTGCTTGGGCGCGTGGCGCGCTACCTGATTTTGCACGCCGCCAAGTTGCTGGGGCGCCAACCGGCGTTGAACTGGGTCAACGACCTGCGCCAGAACAAGGTCTTTCATCGCCTGGCGCAGATGACGCCGTCGCTGATCATCCAGTTCGGCCTGCACCTGGTGCCGGAACTGAGCAAGACCAGCATGATTTTCCTGGGCAACGTCGCCCTGGCGTTCACCATCCTGTTCATGGTGCTGAGCCTCAGTGCCCTGCTCAGCACCATGCTGGACGTGTACGCCCGCACCGAACATGCGCGGACCCGCTCGATCAAAGGCTATGTGCAACTGACGAAGATGGTGCTGTATGTGTTTGGCGCGATCATCATCGTTGCCACCCTGATCGACCGCTCGCCCCTGTTACTGCTGTCGGGCCTGGGTGCGATGTCGGCGGTGATCCTGTTGGTCTACAAGGACACCCTGCTGTCGTTCGTCGCCAGCGTGCAACTGACCAGCAACGACATGCTGCGGGTCGGCGACTGGATCGAGATGCCCCAGGTCGGCGCCGACGGTGACGTGGTGGACATCACGCTGCACACGGTCAAGGTGCAGAACTTCGACAAGACCATCGTCTCGATCCCCACCTGGCGCCTGATGTCCGAGTCGTTCAAGAACTGGCGCGGCATGCAGCAGTCCGGCGGGCGAAGGATCAAGCGCAGCCTGTTCATCGACGCCAGCGGCGTGCGTTTCCTGCATGACGAGGAAGAACAGCGCCTGACCCAGGTACGCCTGCTGACCGACTACATCGGCCGCAAGCAGGCCGAACTCAAGGCCTGGAACGAGGCCCAGGGCAACGTCGCGGCGATGTCGGCCAACCGTCGGCGGATGACCAACCTGGGGACCTTCCGCGCCTATGCACTGGCGTATTTGAAAAGCCACCCGGAGATCCAGCCGAACATGACCTGCATGGTCCGGCAGATGCAAACCACCGCCCAGGGCATCCCGCTGGAAATCTACTGCTTCACCCGCACCACCGCGTGGGCGGACTACGAGCGCATCCAGGGGGATATTTTCGATTACCTGCTGGCGGTGATGCCGGAGTTCGGGCTGAACCTGTACCAGCAGCCAAGCGGCACGGACCTGCGCTCGGGGCTGCTGCCGGCGGTGCTGGGGGCGAGCCACCTGCCGGAGCCGCAGAAGCAGGTGGTCTGACCCTCACAACAAATCCCCCTGTGGGAGCGGGCTTGCTCGCGAAGGCAGAGTATCAGTCGATATTTAATTGACTGACCCACCGCTTTCGCGAGCAAGCCCGCTCCCACAAGGGTTTTCAGTGTGCAGGCAGCGGATGGCGTATCCCCAACCGACTGATCCAAACCGCCGCCAATATCACCGACCCACCCAGCAGCAACCGCCCCAGTGCCTCGTGCTGGTTCCAGATCAGCAGGTTCACCAGCAGCCCCACCGGCACATGCAGGTTGTTCATCACCGCCAGCGTCCCGCCGTTGACCAGGCACGCGCCTTTGTTCCACCAGTACAATCCCAGGGCGGTGGAGACCAGGCCGAGGAACACCAGCACGCCCCATTGCAGCGGCGCTTCAGGCCAGAAGTTGGCCTTGCCGAACAGCAGGAAAGCCGGCAACGCCACCATCAGCGCACCAAGATAGAAATAACCGAAACGCCGGTAATGCGGCAGCTCGCTCGGGTGGCGGGCCACCAGGTGTTTGTACAGCACCTGCCCGGCCGCATAGGTGAAGTTGGCCAGTTGCAGCAGCAAGAAGCCCATGAAGAAATCCGGGTTGATCCGGTCGTAGCGAATCACCGCCGCGCCGGCCACGGCCACCAGCGCCGCGATCAGCGCCCAGGGATTGAAGCGACGGTTCAGCGCGTCTTCGATCAAGGTCACGTGCAAGGGGGTAAGGATGGTGAAAAGCAGCACCTCGGGCACCGTCAGCACTCGAAAGCTCAGGTACAGGCAGACGTAGGTCACGCCAAACTGCAAGGCACCGATCAATAACATGCCGCGCATGAACGCCGGCTCCACCTGGCGCCAGCGCGTCAGCGGGATGAACACCAACCCGGCCAGCAACACCCGCACCAGCACCGCGAAATAACTGTCCACATGCCCGGCCAGGTACTCGCCGATCAGGCTGAAGGAAAACGCCTGGATCAATGTCACAAACAGTAGATAGCCCATACCGCCCTCGTTTCGAATGGCGGCGAAGATAGCGGTTTTGAACGGTGGGAGCGAGCTTGCTCGCGATGGCGGTGTGTCAGTCAGCCTCTCTATTTCTGACCCACCGCCATCGCGAGCAAGCTCGCTCCCACAGATTCCCCACTAACTCGGAACTTCATCCACGACCCAAGAATTGGCCTGACGCTGGTGCCGGTGGTTGGCGGCACGCTGGAGCACTCGGGTCAGCGCCTGGAAGTTGGCCGGTTTGGTCAAGATGTCATCGGCACCAGCGGCCCTGAAACGTTCTATCTCGCTGGAAAAAACACTCGCGGTGAAAGCAACGATGTAGCAAGTATCGCCCTGGGGTAACTCGCGGATTCTACGCACCGCCTCCATCCCATCCATCACGGGCATGTTGATATCCATCAGAATGATCTCTGGCGTCGAAACCATGCAACGATTGACCGCTTCCAGGCCATCTGACGCAAGGTCGGGTGCATAACCCAACTCGTGTAGCATCGCCATGGCCACTTTCTGGCTCACCGAATGGTTCTCCACCAGAAGGATATCGAGCGGATAATCCTCGGCAAAAGACGAGTCGAAGCCAACCGCCACATGATCATCCCTATCGGGTATTTCCGAGACTGAAAAAAGCGCCATGGGGAGAGAAAAAGAGAATGTCGAGCCGACACCTGGCTGGCTGGTGAACGATAAAGTCCCCTGCTGCGCCTCGAGCAGGTTCTTACAGATCGAAAGACCCAACCCACTCCCCGTGAAGCGTTGGCTAGCCGGCCCTTTGAACTGGGCAAAGGGCTTGAACAGATTGTCTTGCCGTTCGGCGGGGATACCGATGCCGGTATCACGTATGGAGAAGTCGAGCCACGCTTGAGAGCCGTAACCGCTGGTGGTGACCAGGAGCGATATTTTTCCGACTTCGGTAAATTTGACCGCATTGCCCAGCAAGTTGATCAATATCTGGCGAAGGCAGTCCATATCGGTTTTGACCAAAGGCGGTACGTCCGGGGAAAACTGCGCCTCCAGCACTATGAGTTTGTCCTGGATATTTTGCCGGATTAGCTCCATACAGGATGAAACCAGTGCTCTCACTTCGAAAACACGAGGTTTCAATTCAAGTTTGCCCGCTTCGATTTTTGCCAGGTCGAGAATGTTATCGATAAGAGACAGCAGGGTCCGTCCACTGGAATGAATCGTTGTGAGAAGACGGCGTTGCTCGGGATCGAGGGCGGACCGGGCCAATAACTCGGTCGCGCCAATGACACCGTACATCGGGGTGCGAATTTCATGACTCATGGTTGCCAGAAAGCTGGTTTTTGAACGATCGGCGTCTTCGGCGGCATTTTTTGCCTGATTCAATACCTGCTCATTGACTCGCAGGTGCTGGAGATGAGCGCGCATGCGTAAAAGGAGGAAAGCGAGAAATACCAGGATGGCCAGGATGATGTGGTACAGGGAGTCATGATTAAGTTGTTGGTAGTAGTCCGCCAAGGTAACTTCCGCCCCGACAACATACACCGTACCGTCTTGTGATTTTAAGGGGACAAAGACCGCGCGAAAATCACCCCAATGATCCGAGTAGTCGATCCAGGTTGGTTCGGTACGCTTAAAACTATCGAGTAAAGCCTGGCTGGCATCGGGATAAGGGTCGAAGAAACGCACGAAATTATTCTCTTGAATTTCTTTTTTCGATGCGCTGGAACTGACCAGGTAGGCCTTTGCACCTCGCTTGATCACGCTATAGACAAAAGCAGTGCCCATGGACTCGTTGAAGCCGGAGAGGCGCTGAATGGTATCCCAGTCCTGCGCTTGCGATTTGGATTGTTTATCGACCAGATTGTCATGGTAACGGTCGCCGAGGATAGCCGAAGCACCCAGCGCGGCATGCAGCAATTTATTATTAATGTTGTCAGTAAGGACGCTTTGCGTCTCGACATAGAGGTAGTAGATATAGCCACCTGCCCCTATGAGATAGACCAGAAATAAGGCCCATGTTTGCCGTTTGATTTTTAACATATCACAGCCTCCCTACTGTAATTCGGCGCATAAAGTACCACAGCCAGACATCGACAGACTTGCCCAATCCGAGTGAGTTTACGGCCTGCCTATCTCCCAGCCCTCAAGGCTTGAGGGGTCGTTCATGTTTAGGTGGTGGTTATTTCTGTTCCCCAAAAAAAAGCCCGATCTCGCTAAAGCGTTCAATCGGGCTGATGCACTCAGGAGCAATAAGTGCAAAGGGAGGTTCGATGCGCAAAACGGTTTGAAGGGAAGCGCCAAGCCACTAGACCACTTGGCGATTACCTGAGGATTAACGGATCAGGCGACCTGGGACAGTTTGGCGTTGGCCTGATTCAGGCCCTTCTCCTGGAAGTCGCCGCCCAGGTTCATGCCCTCGGCATGGATGAAGGTCACGTCGTGGATCCCGATGAAGCCCATGACCTGGCGCAAGTAGGGTTCTTGATGGTCAGTGCTGCCGCCGGCATGAATGCCGCCACGGGCGGTCAGCACGAAAGCGCGCTTGTCGGCCAGCAGGCCTTGAGGGCCGGTGGGGGTGTATTTGAACGTCACGCCGGCACGCAGCACATGGTCGAGCCACGCTTTCAGGGTGCTGGGGATGGCGAAGTTGTACATCGGCGCTGCCATCACCAGCACGTCAGCGGCAAGCAGCTCATCGGTCAGTTGGTTGGAGCGCTCCAGCGAGGCGTTTTCAACGTCGCTGCGCTGCTCGGCCGGCTTCATCCAGCCACCCAGCAGATTGGCATCCAGGTGCGGCACCGGGTTGATGGCCAGGTCGCGAACGCTGATTTCGTCGGCCGGGTGCGCCGCTTTCCACTGGCTGATGAAGGTCTGGGTCAGTTGACGGGACACCGAGTCTTGCTGGCGGGCACTGCTTTCGATGATCAGAACGCGGGACATGGCTTGTAGGCTCCATCTGAGAATGTTGTCAGTCGATGGAGTGAAGGTTAAACGCGAGCATATCGATGAAAAAGCGCAAATAACTGCTGTAAAGCATCGATAAATTCGTTTATAAGCGGAGCAAGCAATATTGCCTGCCCCGCTGCCGGGCTATTTCGGCTGACAGGTCAGCTTGATGCGCAGCTTGATGATGTTGCGGTTGAACTTGGCCGTGGCGTTCTTGAACTTGCCGGCGGCGACTTCGAGCTTGCGGGTGCGCGGTGCCTCGGGGCCATTACTGAAGACCACGGTGCAGGCCGCGTCAGTGCTGCCGTAGTTGTTGACCTGGATGGAACCGATGTCGGCATCGGTGTCATAGGCGTTGTAGTCGATGCTCAGGCCGTTGAGGTGTTTTTCCACATCGATCGGGTAGGCAAACGCAGTCAGTGGCAGCAAGGCCAGCACCACACAACAGATTTTCTTCATTCGGCAGTCTCCACCAAGGGACTGCCAGCTTAGGACAAGAGGAGCCCGATATGAAAGCGCCCCGCGTGACCCTTGATCAATGGCGCACCTTGCAGGCCGTGGTCGACCACGGCGGCTTCGCCCAGGCCGCTGAAGTGCTGCATCGCTCCCAGTCGTCAGTGAGCTACACCGTGGCCCGCATGCAGGATCAGCTCGGCGTACCGTTGCTGCGCATCGATGGGCGCAAGGCCGTGTTGACCGAAGCCGGCGGTGTGCTGCTGCGCCGCTCGCGACAACTGGTGAAACAGGCCAGCCAACTGGAAGACCTGGCCCACCACATGGAGCAAGGCTGGGAAGCGGAAGTGCGCCTGGTGGTCGACGCGGCCTACCCCAACGCCCGCCTGGTTCGCGCCTTGACGGCGTTCATGCCACAAAGCCGTGGCTGCCGGGTGCGGCTGCGCGAAGAAGTGTTGTCGGGTGTCGAAGAAGTGCTGCTCGAAGGCGTGGCCGACCTGGCCATCAGCAGCTTCAGCATTCCTGGCTATCTGGGAGCCGAATTGAGCGACGTTGAATTCGTCGCGGTGGCCCATCCCGAACACGCCCTGCATCGCCTCAACCGCGAGCTGACGTTCCAGGATCTGGAAAGCCAATTGCAAGTGGTGATCCGCGACTCCGGACGCCAGCAACCTCGCGACGTGGGTTGGCTCGGTGCCGAGCAGCGCTGGACCGTCGGCAGCCTGGCCACCGCCGCGACTTTCGTGGGCAGCGGCCTGGGCTTCGCCTGGCTGCCCCGGCACATGATTGAGCGGGAACTCAAGGAAGGCACGCTTAAACAGCTACCCTTGGATCAGGGCGGCAGCCGCAACCCAAGCTTCTATCTGTATTCGAACAAGGAAAAACCCCTTGGCCCGGCCACGCAGATCCTGATCGAATTGCTGCGCACCTTCGACACCGCGCCACTGGATGCGCCGTTCGCCGCCCCAGAACAAGCCTGACAAGGACTTCGACCATGGCCTATTTTGCACACGAAGGTTGCAACCTGCACTACGAGGAATACGGCCACGGCGCGCCCTTGCTGCTGGTCCACGGGCTGGGCTCCAGTACCCGGGATTGGGAAAAGCAGATCCCGGTGCTGTCCGCCCATAACCACCTGATCGTGGTGGATGTGCGCGGCCACGGTCGTTCCGACAAACCCCGCGAGCGCTATAGCATCGAAGGTTTCAGCGCCGACCTGAGCGCCCTGATCGATCACCTGGACCTGGGCCCGGTGCACCTGGTGGGCTGGTCCATGGGCGGCATGATCTGTTTCCAATTGGCGGTGGATGAGCCAGAACGGGTCAAAAGCCTGTGCATCGTCAACAGCGCGCCAGAGGTCAAGGTCCGCACGCTCGACGATTGCTGGCAATGGTTCAAGCGCTGGAGCCTGATGCGCCTGCTCAGCCTGGAGACCATCGGCAAGGCCCTCGGCGCCAAGTTATTCCCCAAGCCCGAACAAACCGAGTTACGCCTGGAAATGGCCCGACGCTGGGCAAAGAACGACAAACGTGCTTATCTCGCCAGCTTCGATGCGATCGTAGGCTGGGGCGTTCAGGAACGACTTTCGCAGGTTGCCTGTCCAACCCTCGTCATCTGCGCCGACCACGACTACACCCCGGTGGCGCTGAAAGAAGCCTATGTAAAACGGCTGCCCGACGCACGGCTGGTGGTCATCGCCGATTCACGGCACGCTACCCCGCTGGATCAACCCGAACGCTTCAACCAAACCCTGCTCGACTTTTTGACCGCAACCGATTCCACCACTCAGGATCTCTGACCCCATGCTGAAAAAACTCGCCCTTGCCGCCGGCACCGTACTGTTTGCCGCCAACCTGATGGCCGCGACACCCGCCAAGGCACCGCATGTATTGCTGGACACCACCAACGGCCAGATCGAAATCGAACTGGACCCGGTCAAGGCCCCCATCAGTACCAAGAACTTCCTTGAGTACGTGGACAGCGGCTTCTACAACAACACGATTTTCCACCGTGTGATCCCGGGCTTCATGGCCCAGGGCGGCGGCTTTACCCAGCAGATGCAGCAAAAAGACACCAAGGCACCGATCAAGAACGAAGCCAGCAATGGCCTGCACAACGTTCGTGGCACCTTGTCGATGGCCCGCACGTCCAACCCGGACTCGGCCACCAGCCAGTTCTTCATCAACGTGGCCGACAACGCCTTCCTCGATCCGGGCCGTGACGCCGGTTACGCGGTGTTCGCCAAAGTGGTCAAGGGCATGGACGTGGTGGACATCATCGTCAACTCCCAGACCACGACCAAACAAGGCATGCAAAACGTGCCGATCGACCCTGTGCTCATCAAGTCGGCCAAGCGCATCGACTGAAGAGGCACACGGCAAGCCTGGGCGGCGCGGTGACCCGCGCCGCCCATAGCAAAAAGGAGAGCCCTTGCCAGGGCATTGACTGATGGTTTATCGCCGTTTCGAAACACTGATCGATATCTTCCGCGACGCCCCGACCTCGGCCCCACCGAATCGCGTCCTGCCCTTCTACACCTATTACCTGAAACAGGTCTGGCCCAGCTTCGCCGTACTGCTGGTGGTCGGCCTGATCGGCGCGCTGATCGAAGTGGCGCTGTTCAGCTACCTGAGCCGCATCATCGACCTGACCCAGGGCACGCCCAACGTCGACTTCTTCAAGGTCCATGGCCTGGAACTGGCCTGGATGGCCGTGGTGGCGCTGGTTTTCCGGCCGATCTTCGTGGCCCTGCATGACCTGCTCGTGCACCAGACCCTGAGCCCCAGCATGACCAGCCTGATTCGCTGGCAGAACCACAGCTACGTGCTCAAGCAGAGCCTGAATTTCTTCCAGAACGACTTCGCCGGGCGCATCGCCCAGCGCATCATGCAGACCGGCAACTCCCTGCGTGACTCGGCGGTGCAGGCCGTGGATGCCTTGTGGCACGTGCTGATCTACGCCGTCAGTTCCCTGGTGCTGTTCGCCGAAGCCGACTGGCGCCTGATGATCCCGCTGCTGATGTGGATCGCCGCCTACATCGGCGCACTCTGCTATTTCGTACCACGGGTCAAGGAGCGCTCGGTGGTGTCGTCCGATGCCCGCTCCAAGCTGATGGGGCGGATCGTCGATGGCTACACCAACATCACCACCCTGAAGCTGTTCGCCCATACCAATTTCGAACAGCAATACGCCCGCGAAGCCATCCAGGAGCAGACCGAAAAAGCCCAGTTGGCTGGCCGCGTGGTGACCAGCATGGACCTGGTCATCACCAGCATGAACGGGCTGCTGATCGTCGGCACCACGGCCCTGGCGCTGTGGTTGTGGACCCAGTCGCTGATCAGCGTCGGCGCCATCGCGTTGGCCACCGGGCTAGTGATCCGCATCGTCAACATGTCCGGCTGGATCATGTGGGTCGTCACCGGCATCTTCGAAAACATCGGCATGGTCCAGGACGGTCTGCAGACCATCGCCCAGCCGGTCAGTGTCACCGACCGTGACCAGGCCAAGCCCCTGGCCGTGGCCCGGGGCGAGGTGCGTTTCGAGCATGTGGACTTCCACTATGGCAAGAAAAGCGGTGTGATCGGCGATCTGAACCTGACCATCAAGCCCGGCGAGAAAATCGGCCTGATCGGCCCGTCCGGCGCGGGTAAATCCACCTTGGTCAACCTGCTGCTGCGCCTCTATGACGTGCAGGGCGGGCGTATCCTCATCGACGGCCAGGACATCGCCGAAGTCGGCCAGGAAAGCCTGCGCGAGCGCATCGGCATGATTACCCAGGACACCTCGCTGCTGCATCGTTCGATTCGCGACAACCTGCTCTACGGCAAGCCAGACGCCACCGATGCGCAACTCTGGGAAGCCGTGCGCAAGGCCCGGGCCGATGAGTTCATCCCGCTGCTGTCGGACGCCGAAGGCCGCACCGGCTTCGATGCCCATGTGGGTGAGCGCGGCGTGAAACTGTCCGGCGGTCAGCGCCAACGCATCGCTATCGCACGGGTGCTGCTCAAGGACGCGCCGATCCTGATCATGGACGAAGCGACGTCGGCGCTGGACTCGGAAGTCGAGGCGGCGATCCAGGAAAGCCTCGAGACCTTGATGCAAGGCAAGACCGTGATCGCCATCGCCCACCGCCTCTCCACCATCGCCCGGATGGACCGGTTGGTGGTGCTGGAGAATGGCCGCATCGCCGAAACCGGCAGCCATGCCGAGTTGCTGGCCCATGGCGGGTTGTATGCGCGGCTGTGGCAGCATCAGACGGGTGGGTTCGTGGGGATCGACTGAGTCGGGTTGGCCTCTACAGGCAGGAGGTGTGGGATCGTGTGGGAGCAAGGCTTGCCCGCGATGAAGATGACGCGGTCTCCCGGATGGCCCGAGGCGCCTGCATCGCGAGCAAGCTTTGCTCCCACAGCCCAGTGTCCGAACGCCATTCTGAAAAATTCTGTCCAGGATCCATTTAGCCCACACCGCAACCACATACTCCCCACCGACCACGGCCAAAACCGCCACCGTCCATGACGCTGGCGGTTTTTTTGTCGCTGGATTTGTCGCCGCACTCTGCTGTACTCAGCCCAGGTTCTGGAGATGAACCTGTCGTAATGCTGCTGGATGCATAACCGATTATCACGACTGTCTTATCAAGGATACTTATGTCTTTACTCAAACGTTCAACGACTGAGTTGTTGGGTACGTTCTGGCTGGTATTGGGCGGCTGTGGCAGCGCGGTATTGGCTGCCTCAGGGATTGGCGTGCTGGGGGTTGCCCTGGCCTTCGGCTTGACGGTGTTGACCATGGCGTTCGCCATCGGGCATATCTCGGGTTGCCACCTGAACCCCGCGGTGTCGGTGGGCTTGTACGTGGGCGGGCGGTTTCCGGCCAGGGAGTTGCCTGCCTACATCATTGCCCAAGTCATAGGGGGCGTGTTGGCCGCGGCGCTGATCTACTTCATCGCCAGCGGCAAGGAAGGCTTTGACCTGGCTGCGTCCGGCCTGGCCGCGAACGGTTACGGCGAGCATTCCCCTGGTGGGTATTCGATGCCGGCCGGTTTTGTCACCGAGCTGGTCATGACGGCGATGTTCATCCTGATCATCCTCGGCGCCACCGATAAACGTGCGCCGGCAGGGCTGGCGCCGATTGCCATCGGCCTGGCCCTGACGCTCATTCACCTGATCTCGATTCCGGTCACCAACACGTCCGTCAACCCGGCCCGCAGTACCGGTCCGGCGCTGCTTGTCGGTGGCTGGGCGATCGAGCAACTGTGGCTGTTCTGGGTGGCGCCGCTGCTGGGCGCCGTCATCGGCGGTGTCTCGTACCGCTGGCTGGGCCAGGAAAACCGCTGAGTCACACCCGCGAAGATCAGCACTGCCGATAAGGCAGTGCTGTCTTCGCCTCTTCAGCATAAGCCAGCACACCCTCCTGTTCCCGGGCGAGAAAGTCTTCAACCGCAGCTTTCAAACCGGAGTGGCGCAGGTAATGCCATGAGCGAGTAATCACCGGCTCGAACCCGCGAATCAATTTGTGCTCGCCCTGGGCACCGGCGTCAAAGCGCTGCAAACCGTGGGCAATCGCGTAGTCCATGCCTTGATAGAAACAGGTCTCGAAGTGCAGGCGGTCGAACTCCGCCAGACAGCCCCAATAACGTCCATAGAAACTGTCGCCACCCACCAGGCTGAACGCCATCGCCACCGGCCGCGAACCTTGCTTGGCCAGCACCACGCGAATGGCCTCGGGCATGCGTTCGGCCAGCAGGCTGAAGAACGCTCGGGTCAGGTAGGGCGCCTGGCGTCGTATCGCGTAGGTGTTGGCGTAACAGGCGTAGACAAAATCCCACTGCGCCTCGTCCAACTGATGACCTTCGAGCCATTCGAAGTCGATGCCCTGCCCCGCCACTTGTTCGCGCTCCTTGCGCATCTGCTTGCGCTTGCGGGAACTGAGCGCATCGAGAAAATCCTGGAAGTCCCGATAGCCGCGATTTTGCCAGTGATACTGGCAGCCAATCCGCTGTAGCCAACCTTCCTGCCCGACGAGCGCCGCGTCGGTGAAGGCATCGGTGAAATTGATGTGGGCACTGGAGAGCCCTTCGATCTCCAGGTACCCCGGCAAGCTGCCCAACAGCTCCAGGCCATCTTCCGCGCGCGCTGCCAGCAACCGCGGGCCACTGACCGGGCTGAACGGCACCGCCGTCAGCAGCTTGGGGTAGTACTCGATGCCGGCGCGGGCGCAAGCGTCGGCCCAGGCATGGTCGAACACGTATTCGCCGTAGGAGTGCCACTTGCGGTAACTGGGCAAGGCCGCCAGCAGACGACCGTCCTCAATGTGCAGCAAATGCTCGGCTTGCCAACCGGAACTCGGCCCCAGGCTGGCACTGTCTTCCAGGGTGCTGAGGAAGGCGTGGCGCAGGAAAGGCTGGTTGGCGGGCACCAGTGCGTCCCACTCGTGCGGCGCGATGGCGGACAGGCTGTCCAAGACGTGAAGCGGCATGCGGTTACTCGATAGCCAGACGACGGATGGAGCGAGTATCGCCGATCCTGACCGGGCGCACATAAAAAAACCCCGCCAGAGGCGGGGTTCAAAGGAGCGCTTTAACGGATGAAGTCAGAGCGGTGTATCAAGTCAGCGCGATTTAGAACACGTACTGGGCACGGACAACCACACCTTTGCCGCTGTCATCACCATTGGCGTTGGTCACGTTGTCGGTCTTGGCCTTGACGTAAGCGGCAGAGATTTTCACCGCTTCGTTGGCGTACCAGTTCACGCCCAGGTTGTGCACCTTGGCTTCGGCATCGCCCACTTCACGGGTGGCCGAGGCAGTGGTGATGTTGTCGTCTTCGACGGTCATGCTGTCGAAGCGGTAGAACACTTCCCAGGCGCCGATGGATTTGTTCTGAGGCTTGATCGCGTCAAACTTGCCGACTTTATAACCGCGGGACTCACCGGTGATGGTGTAGGCACCCTGGACGTAGAAGCCGTGGCCTTTGAGGTCTTCGAAGGCGGCGCTGTCAGCCTTGGTCTTGCGGGAGATGTACTCACCCTGGATCGACGCAGGACCCATGGCGAAAGCGGCTTCCAGGCCGAAAGCGGTGTCAGTGTCGTACGAGCCGGCCGGCGAGTTGTTGGCGCCGCCCAGCACCGGACGGTTGCCGTTAGGACCGGCATCGTTGCCGCCCAGGGTCTCGACGCCACGCATGCCCAGACGGGAGCGATAACGCGCATCGAACGCAGTGTCGGAGACGTCACGCGAGGCCACGTTCAAGCCGAAGTGCAGCACGTTGCCGGCTTCGTGCATCGGGGCGAATACGAAACGACCGTTGGCTTGTTTGATGCTGTTGCCGTCGGTGTCGTCGGTGTCTTTGCTGAATACACCGGCCGAGGCGTAGAAAGAATCGGCGAAGGTGCTGGAAGCCTGGATGCCCAGACCGTTCTGATGGCCGTTGGCCCAGTCGATCAGGTCGTAGGCGGCGTTACGCTCAGGCGCGGTCACCCACTTGGAACTGGTGGCTTTTTCCAAGCCGAAGTCGGGGTCGAAGCGACCGACTTTGATCGACACCGGCTTGAAGCCGTTATAGGCCAGGGACGCTTCGTCGAAGTAGCCGTTATCGGAGTCGCCGCTGTTATGGGAGAAGTCGTAGTTGATGGTGTAGGCCCAGTCCGTGTACAGCACGCCCGACAGCTCCAGGAAGCCGCGGCGGATGTAAGCGGCATCGGCCTTGTCGCCATTGTCGGTGTAGATCCCCTTGAACTGGCTGTAGTCAGCCTGCAAACGACCGCCGAGCTTGAAGCTGAACTCTTTGTCAGTGGTAGCGACCTCAAGGCCGCCCTTGGTTTTGACCACGATATCGGCGCCATCGGTGGTGACGGTGCCGGCGAAAGCCTGGGCGGTTACTGCCATTGCCAGTGCGCTGGCGGCAACACCTGCGAAGTGCTTGCGAATCATCGAAGAATTCCCCTGTTGGTAGTCTATGCCGTTAGAAAACACGCGGAACTGGGCCCGCTGGTGTTGGGAGGGGATCTTGGCGATGGGTTGTGTCAGGGGAGTTGCTACCAGATAAAGATTTTATGACAGCGGAACTTTTTACTTCGAATGGGAATAACCGTAGGAGCTGGCGAAGCCTGCGATCTTTTGCCTCTTCGCTTGATACTCAATCGTTAGGGGAAAGATCGCAGCCTCGTTGCACTCGACAGCTCCTACGGGTTTAGCGGATGTTTTTGCGGCGCTCGGCGGCGAGTTTCTCGGCGAGGTGATCCAGGTCGGAAATCGGTGGTTGCGGCAGTTTTTTGAGGGTCGCCTGCATCAGGCGCATCTGGCGGATAAAACGCCGGCACTTGGCACAGAACATCAGGTGATGGCGCACCATCAGGCGTTCACGAAAGCTCAGTTGTCCGTCGAGATAGTCGCTGGAGCGCGCCACTTGTTCCTTGCAGGTCAGCATTCGCCGGTTTCCTCGAAATGTTCAACAGTCGCGAAGACCTTCAGTCGGGCTCGATGCAGCAGCACGCGTACATTGGAGAGCGAGATGTCCAGGAGATTACAGATCTCGTCGAGTTCCAGGCCCTGACGTTCCCGCAGGGTCAGCACGCTGCCTTGCAGTTCCGACAGGCTGAGCAATGTGTTTTCCAGGCAATCGCGCAATTCGCTCATCGTGAGCAGCGCCTCGGGCGTGTCCTGGTGCCAGGCGAACGGCGCCAGCAGCCAATGACCATCGGCGGCGAAACGATCATCGCCCAGGGTACCGTGGGGGGACGGAAGGTCATCGAGCAGCACTTCCCGGCGGTTTTGCTTGTAGCGCCCCTTGGCGGCGTTGGCCGTGATGGTCAACAGCCAGGTCTTGAGGCTGGAACGGCCCTGGAACCCACTGAGATTGCGTACCACCGACAACCACGCGTCCTGCACCACTTCATCGGCATGGCGGCTGCCGACGATGGCATAGGCCACCGCGCGCATCGGGCTCTGGTAGGCGCTGACCAGCTCCTTGTAGGCCTGCTGCTCACCGGCCAGGAGGCGTTGGAGCAGGAGGGTGTCATCGGTGATCGTCATTCAACGCCCTATTGCTGGATAGATCGCGGTTGTTGCAGCTTGTGGGAGCAAGACTTGTGGGAGCAAGGCTTGCCCGCGATGCAGGCGACGCGGTCCTCCATAAACCGAGTCGCCTGTTTCGCGAGCAAGCTTTGCTCCCACAAGGACTTGCCCCCACAAAAAAACTCGACGCAGCAACAGTGGATCAACGCTTGCGCAAAATCACGCTGCCAATCGAATAACCGGCGCCGAACGAGCTGAGTACGGCAACCGAGCCGCTGGGCAGGTCATCCTGGTATGTGTGGAATGCAATCACCGAACCCGCCGAACTGGTGTTGGCGTAGCGGTCGAGGATCACCGGCGCCTCCGCTTCGGTGGCTTCGCGTCCCAGCAGTTTGCGCACGATCAAGTGGTTCATGCTCAGGTTGGCCTGGTGCAGCCAGAAGCGCTTCACCTCGCCAACGTTCAGCTGGTTTTCTTCCAGGTGGGTACCGATCAGCTCGGCCACCATCGGGCAGACGTCGCGGAACACCTTGCGGCCTTCCTGGACGAACAGCTTGTCGCGGCTACCGGCGCCTTCTTCCGCGGCGCGGTTGAGGAAGCCGAAGTTGTTGCGGATATTGTTGGAGAACTTGGTCAGCAGCTTGGTGCTGACCACGTCGAACTGGTACGGCGAAGTCGCCAGGTCCGCCCGCTCGATGATCACGGCGGTGGCCGCGTCGCCGAAGATGAAGTGGCTGTCACGATCACGGAAGTTCAGGTGGCCGGTGCACACTTCCGGGTTGACCATCAGGATCGCCCGGGCCTGGCCCAGTTGCACACTGTTGGCCGCAGCCTGGATACCGAAGGTCGCCGAGGAACAGGCCACGTTCATGTCGAAACCGAAACCTTCGATGCCCAGGGCTTCCTGGACTTCGATGGCGATGGCCGGGTACGCACGCTGCAGGTTGGAACAGGCGACGATCACCCCGTCGATGTCGGCGACGGTGCGGCCGGCGCGCTCCAGGGCCTGTTTCGCGGCACCGATGGCCATTTCACACAGCACCGACCATTCGTCGTTGGAGCGCTCGGGCAACCGTGGGGTCATGCGTTGTGGATCGAGGATGCCGTCCTTGTCCATGACAAAGCGGCTCTTGATGCCGGAGGCTTTTTCGATGAACGCGGCGTTGGATTCGGTCAAGGCCTCGACTTCACCGCGCACGATGGCGTCGGCGTTGTCGGCGTTGAATTGCGTGACATAGGTATTGAAAGATTGCACCAGCTCTTCGTTGGAGATGCTGTTGGCCGGGGTGTACAGGCCGGTGCCGCTGATGACGACGTTATGCATGGTCGTGTCTCTGATCTGTTCAGGCAGAAAGTATTGGTACCGACGTACCAATACACAAAGGGACTTTTTCCATCCGGGGAAGCAGCCCTGGCATCGCTTTATTCCGATCCGCCCGAGGCATTGAAGCTCAAAACCACGGGACCGGCATTTATAGCCGCGAAGTTTGCCATAAACGCTGGCGTTTGGCCCATTCTCCCTTACTTACGACACAAAACCCTGTGGGAGCGGGCTTGCTCGCGAAAGCGGTTGTACATTCACTATAAATGCAAGCTGATCCACAGCCTTCGCGAGCAAGCCCGCTCCCACAGGGTATATGCGGTGCTGTCCAACTTATCTGATCAACCCTCCACCTGCCCCCACTGCTTGCCCAGGCGCTTGTCCGAGATCGGCACCTTGGTCCCCAGTTGCTGGGCGAACAGCGACACCCGGTATTCCTCCAGCCACCAGCGGTACAGCTCCAGTTGCGGATCACGCTTGCCTTCCTGGGCGTGTTTGCTGGCGCGGGCCTGATATTGGGCCCAGAGGTTCGACAGCTCGCCGCTCCAGACCCGGTCTTTCTGTACCTGGCTACCGAGCTTCTCGAAGCGTTGCTCGATGGCCTTGAGGTAGCGCGGCAATTCCTTGAGCCATTGATGCGGGGTTTCGCGGACGAAGCCCGGGTACACCAGGTGGCTGAGTTGCTGCTTGATATCGTTCAGCGCCACGGCCTGGGCCAGATCGATCTTGCCCTTGAAGCGTTTTTGCAGGCCATGCCAGAGCTTGAGGATGTCCAGGGTCAGTTTCGCCAGACGCTCGGCGTGCTCGGTCCAGCCGCCGCGCTTGCGCTCGGCCAGGGAGGCCAGTGCGGCGCCGTCACGGGGCAGGCTCGCTTCGCCTTCGAGCACACAACTGTCGAGGCTGGCGAGCAGGATGTCTTCCACCAGGCTGTCGATGCGGCCCAGGTCGCGGTACAGCAGGCCCAGCTCCGTCAGCCCCGGCAGCTTGCCACGCAGGAACTTCGCCGATTCGGCCAATTGCTGCATCAGCAGGCGCTGCAAGGCGCGGCGATGCTGGAACTCGGCTTCGGCCGGCGTCGGGAAACGCCCTTCCTTGACCACGCCGCCCTCTTCCACCAGCGCCGGGTAGACCGTCATCGACAGCCCGGCGATCTTCTGTTGGGTTTTCTCGGCCACCGGCGCGAAGACCTTCGCCTCCACCGGTGCCTGGCTTTTCGCCGTTTGCGGCACGGCCAAGGCCGCCTGGCTGGCTTCGGCAAAACGCGCCGTCAGCTCGGCCAGGTCGCGGCCCTCGCCGAGGAACTTGCCCTGGCCGTCGACGATTTCCAGGTTCATGCGCAGGTGGCTTTCCACCTGCTGGGCGGCTTCAGCCCAGGCTTCGTCACTGACCCGCGCCCCGGTCATGCGCAGCAGCTCACGGCCCAGGGACTGCGGCAAAGAGCCCTCGGCGAACGTGATGCGTTGCAGCGCCGCCTTGACGAAATCCGGCACCGGCACGAAGTTCTTGCGCAAGGCCTTGGGCAGGTTGCGCACCAGGGCTATGCACTTGGCTTCGATCACCCCCGGCACCAACCATTCCAGGCGTTCCGGCGGCAGCATCGGCAGCAGCGGCGCCGGCACTCGCAACGTCACGCCGTCGCGCGGGTGGTTGGGCTCGAAGTGATAGCTCAGCGGCAAGGTCAGGTCACCGACGCGCAAGGTGTCGGGGTAATGTGCGGCGGTGACTTCGCTGGCTTCGCGGGCCAGCACGTCTTCTTCGCGCATGATCAGCAGTTGCGGGTCTTTCTGGCTGTTGATCCGGTACCAGCTGTCGAACGTCGCGGTCTGGTGGATCTCGGCCGGCAAGCGCGCGTCGTAGAAGGCAAACAGGGTTTCCTCGTCCGCCAGGATGTCGCGGCGACGGGCCTTGGCTTCCAGCTCGTCGAGTTGCTCCAGCAACCGGGTATTGGCGCTCAGGCACTTGGCCTTGGACTGGATCTCGCCGCGCACCAACGCCTCGCGGATGAACAGTTCACGGGAGACCACCGGGTCCACCGGCCCGTAATGCACTGGCCGCCGACCAACGACGATGAGCCCGAACAGGGTGATTTGCTCATAGGCCACCACCTGCCCGCGCTTCTTCTCCCAATGGGGTTCGAAGTGGTTTTTCTTGATCAGGTGCCCGGCCAGCGGCTCGATCCAGTCCGGCTCGATCTTGGCGACCATGCGCGCGTACAGCTTGGTGGTTTCCACCAACTCGGCGGTCATCAGCCATTGCGGACGCTTCTTGCCCAGGCCCGACGAGGGGTGGACCCAGAACCGCCGCTGGCGAGCGCCCAGGTAGTCGCCGTCTTCGGTTTTCTGGCCGATCTGGCTCAACAGGCCCGAGAGCACCGCCTTGTGCAGTTTCGGAAAGTCGGCCGGTTCTTTGTTGAGGCTCAACTGCATGTCGCGGCAGATCAGGCTCAACTGCCGATGGGAGTCACGCCACTCGCGCAGGCGCAGGTAATTGAGGAAGTTCTTGCGGCACCAGTTGCGCAACGGGCTGGCGGTCAGGGCCTGGCGCTGCTCTTCGAAACCGCGCCACAGGTTGACCAGCCCGGCGAAGTCCGAGTCTGCGTCCTTCCACTGGGCGTGGGCCTGGTCCGCCGCCTGTTGGCGCTCCGGCGGACGCTCGCGCGGGTCCTGGATCGACATGGCGCTGGCGACAATCAGCACTTCCTGGAGGCTGCCCAGTTTGGCCGCTTCCAGCAGCATGCGGCCCATGCGCGGGTCTACCGGCAGGCGCGCCAACTGACGACCGAGCGGAGTCAGCTGGCTGTTGCGGTCCACCGCTGACAATTCTTGCAGCAGATTGAAACCGTCACTGATGGCCTTGCCATCCGGCGGTTCGATGAACGGGAAATCGGTGATCTCACCCAGGCGCAGGTGCAGCATCTGCAGGATCACCGCCGCCAAGTTAGTGCGCAGGATTTCCGGGTCGGTAAATTCCGGCCGTCCAAGAAAATCTTCTTCGCTGTACAGCCGCACGCAAATCCCCGGCTCGACGCGCCCGCAGCGGCCCTTGCGCTGATTGGCACTGGCCTGGGAAATGGCTTCGATGGGCAGGCGCTGGACCTTGGCCCGATAGCTGTAGCGGCTGATGCGCGCGGTGCCGCTGTCGATCACGTAGCGGATGCCCGGCACGGTCAGCGAGGTTTCGGCGACGTTGGTCGCCAGCACCACACGACGGCCCGGGTGGGACTGGAAGATGCGCTGCTGTTCGGCCGGCGACAGTCGCGCATACAGCGGCAGAATCTCGGTGTGCTTGAGCTGGGCCTTGCGCAGCATCTCCGCGGCGTCGCGAATCTCCCGCTCGCCCGGCAGGAACACCAGCACGTCCCCAGGGCTGCGCCGCTCGCTACGCTCGTAGGCGGCGATTTCGTCGAGGACGGCGAGGATCGCCTGGTCGACGGTCAAGTCGTCCTCGACCCGGTTGCCCTCCTCGTCCTGCTCCAGGGTCAGCGGGCGATACCAGGTTTCCACCGGGAAGGTGCGGCCCGAGACTTCCACGATCGGCGCGTCATCGAAATGCTTGGAGAAGCGCTTCAGGTCGATGGTCGCCGAGGTGATGATGACTTTCAGGTCCGGTCGGCGCGGCAGCAGGGTTTTGAGGTAGCCGAGCAGGAAGTCGATGTTCAGGCTGCGTTCGTGGGCTTCGTCGACGATGATCGTGTCGTAGCGCTCGAGGTAGCGGTCATTCTGGGTCTCGGCCAGCAGGATGCCGTCGGTCATCAGCTTGATCAGGGTGTTGGCGTCGCTCTGGTCCTCGAACCGCACCTGATAACCCACCAGCGCCCCCAAGGGCGTGGCCAGTTCCTCGGCCACCCGGCTCGCCACACTGCGCGCGGCGATCCGGCGCGGTTGGGTGTGGCCGATCAAGCCGTGCTGGCCGCGACCGATCTCCAGGCAGATCTTCGGCAACTGCGTGGTTTTGCCCGAGCCGGTTTCGCCGGCAATGATCAACACCTGGTGCTTGAGCAGCGCGTCCTTGATTTCGTCGCGCTTGGCGGCAATCGGCAAATTGTCGTCGTAGCGGATCACCGGCAGGCTCGCCTTGCGCGCCAGCACCTGATCGCACGACGCTTGCATGCGCGTTACCCACTGAGCCAGCTTGGCCTCGTCGGGCTTCTTGCGCAGCTCGAGCAACTGGCGCCGCAACCGGTGACGGTCGGCGAGCATGGCGTGGTCGAGGTTTTTCAGCAGCTTGTCGATAGCGGGGGCTTGGTCAGTCATCAGGTACGCAAGGGTCGTCGGTTTGAGCAGGGGGCGATTGTCGCAGATTTGCGCACAAATAAACCTGTGGGAGCAAAGCTTGCTCGCGATACAGGCGCCTCGGTCCCCCGGGAGACCGCGTCATCTTCATCGCGGGCAAGCCTTGCTCCCACAGGTTTTTTGAGGGCTCTTGCCGGGTTATTCGTTGTCCAGGTCCTTGCGCCGATACGGGAACACATCGATCACCTTCCCCGCCCGAATCGCCTCTTGCAGGCCTTTCCAGTAGTCGGCGTTGTACAACTCGCCGTGCAATTGGTCGAACAGCTTGCGCTGCCCGGCGTCGGCGAACAGGAACGGCGGGAACTCTTCGGGGAAGACGTCCAGCGGGCCGATGGAGTACCAGGGCTCGGAGGCCATTTCGTCTTCCGGTGTGCGGGGCTGGGGGATGTGGCGGAAGTTGGCTTCGGTCAGGAAGCAGATTTCATCGTAGTCGTAGAACACCACGCGGCCGTGGCGGGTCACGCCGAAGTTCTTGAGCAGCATGTCGCCGGGGAAGATATTGGCCGCCGCCAGTTGCTTGATAGCCAGGCCATAGTCTTCCAGCGCCTCGCGCACCTGGTCCGGGTTGGCATTTTCCAGGTACAGGTTCAGCGGCGTCATCCGGCGTTCGGTCCAGCAGTGGCGAATCAACACCGTCTCGCCTTCCACCGACACCGTGGACGGCGCCACTTCCAACAGTTCCTCCAGGCACGCCGGCTCGAATTTGCTCAGGGGAAAACGGAAATCGGCGAACTCCTGGGTATCGGCCATGCGCCCGACCCGGTCGACGCTTTTCACCAGGCGGTACTTCTCGATCACCGTGGCCCGGTCGACGTTTTTCGACGGCGAGAAGCGGTCCTTGATGATCTTGAATACCGTGTTGAAGCCCGGCAGGGTGAACACGCTCATGACCATGCCACGCACACCCGGGGCCATGATGAACTGGTCGTCGGTATTCGCCAGGTGGTTGATCAGTGCCCGGTAGAACTCGGACTTGCCGTGCTTGTAGAAACCGATGGAGGTGTACAACTCGGCGATGTGCTTGCCCGGCAGGATGCGCTTGAGAAAGCCGATGAATTCCGCCGGCACCGGCACGTCCACCATGAAGTACGAGCGGGTGAACGAGAAGATGATCGACACCTGCGCCTCGTCGGTAATCAGCGCATCGATCTGGATACCTCGGCCCTCGCGGTGCAACAGCGGGATCACCAGCGGCCATTGGTCCTCGCGGGTGTAGATCCGGCCCACCAGGTAGGCGCCCTTGTTGCGATAGAGCACTGAAGAAAACAACTCCACCGTCAGTTCCGGGTCCTTGCAGACCCAGTCGGGCAGGTTCTCGCGCAATTGCGCTTCGAGGCGCTGCAGGTCACCCGGTAGATCGGCGTAGTCCTCGCTGAAACGGTAATCGGCGAACACGCTCGCCAGCATCCGGTCCAACTGCCCCTGGGGTTTGTAGGTGCGGGTCTGGGCGGCGCGGGCCCGGCGCAGACTGGGCCGGGTGGTGTGGATGAACATGGTGCCGTCGCTGATCAGGTCGTGGCTGAACAACCCGCAGAAGATCGAGTTGTACCAGGTTTCCGACAGCTCATCGTCGAAGCGCAGGTCGATCAGGCTGATGTAGGCGCTCTTGACCAGCGGCCAGCAGCTCACGTCCATCAGTGTTTCGTCATCGAAGGCGTTGTGCAGCCTGGCGACGGTTTCGACGACTTTTTCTTCATACAAGTTGATGCGCGCCGCCGAAGCCGTTTGCGCCTCCAGCCACAAGGCCTGTTCGAACCGGGCGCGAGCGCCATCGGTGATCTGCCGGAAATGCTCACGATAATCGTCGAAGCCGTCGAGGATCGAACGGGCGATTTCGAGGGCGGGCCATGGCTGCGGCATAGGGTAAACCTCGGCGGGTCATGCTTGTTATTGGCGACTGAGCTTAGAGGCCAATCACGCGGCAACGCAACCATTGCCATCGCTATTCAGGGCGGCGACACTTGCCACCCAATCAAGGAAGGAATGACTCGTGAACCTCGTCGATATCCTGCGTTTACTGTCACTGGCCGCCATCTGGGGCGCCAGTTTCCTGTTCATGCGCATTATCGCCCCCGTCATTGGCACCATCCCCACGGCATTTTTTCGCGTGTCCATCGCCTTCGTCGGACTGCTGGTGATCCTGGCCCTGATGCGCGTCGACTGGAATTTTCGCGGCAAGCTCAAGGTCGTGATGGGGCTGGGGCTGATCAACTCCGGCATTCCGGCCACGTTCTATTCGCTGGCGGCCCAGGTGCTGCCGGCCGGTTACTCGGCGATCTTCAACGCCACCACGCCGTTGATGGGGGTGTTGATCGGCGGCTTGTTCTTCAGTGAAAAACTTACTCTGGCCAAGGTCGGCGGTGTCTTCCTTGGGCTGCTCGGTGTCGGCATCCTGACCCGCGCCGGCCCGGTGGCGTTCGACCTGCAATTGTTGATGGGCGCCCTCGCCTGCCTGCTGGCCACCACCTGCTACGGCTTCGCCGGTTTCCTCACCCGTCGCTGGCTCGATCAGCAAGGGGGCCTGGACAGCCGTCTCTCGGCCCTGGGCAGCATGTTCGGCGCCACGGTGTTCTTGCTGCCGCTGTTTGGCTACAGCGTCATCAGCCAACCACCGGCCAGCTGGGGTGGCTGGAGCGTCTGGTTGTCATTGCTGGGGCTGGGCCTGGTGTGTACCGCGTTGGCGTACATCCTTTATTTCCGCCTGCTCAGTTCCATCGGCCCGGTCAAATCGATGACGGTGACCTTCCTGATCCCGCCGTTCGGCGTGCTGTGGGGGGCGTTGCTGCTGGATGAGCCGTTGGGGATGGCGCATTTGTATGGCGGGGTGTTGATTGCGGCGGCGTTGTGGTTGGTGCTCAAGCCTGCGGTTGTGAAACCGGCTGAAGCGTCTGCCCGGTAGTTCATCGGTGTAGCGAAAGATGCCATCGCGGGCAAGCCTTGCTCCCACAAGGGCTACATCACCTGTAGGAACAAGGCTTGTACATCACCTGTGGGAGCAAGACTTGTACATGACCTGTGGGAACAAGGCTTGTACATCACCTGTGGGAACAAGGCTTGTACATCACCTGTGGGAGCAAGACTTGTACATGACCTGTGGGAGCAAGGCTTGCCCGCGATGGCGGTTGTTCAGTCAGCGAGCAGCCAAAACTCAGCGGCTTTTACGAAACACAAACACCAACCCCACGATGATCAGCACCATCCCCAGCAAGCTCAACAACGCCAGCCGGTTGCCAAACACCAGGTAGTCCATGATCGCCGTCACCGCCGGCACCAGGTAGAACAGGCTGGTGACATTCACCAGGTTGCCGCGGGCGATCAGTCGGTACAGCAGCAACGTTGCCAGCACCGACACCACCAGCCCCATCCACAACACCGGCACGAAGAACCCCGTGCTGTACTCGAAATGAAACGGCTGGAACGGCACGAACACCGCGCACAGCACCAGCCCGGCCAGGTACTGCACCGGCAGCGTGCCCAGTGGGTTGTCGGTGATGCGCTTCTGCATGATCGAACCGGCCGTCATGCTCACCAGTGCCAGCAACCCGCAGAGCATCCCGGCCAGGGACATACCGGCCAGGCCGATGCCCTGGTACACCACCATCACCAGCCCGACCAAACCCAGCGCCAGGCCGAACATCCGCGACCAGGAACGCTGCCGCTCCATGAGCACCACGGTCAGGATCGGTTGCACACCCATCAGCGTTGCCATGACCCCCGGCGTGACACTCATTTGCAGCGCCAGCAGATAAAAGATCTGGTAGGCGCCCAGCAGCACCATCCCGGTGGTCGCCGCGTACAACATCGGCTTGCCAGTCTTGGGCAGCTTGAACTTGAGCAACGGAATCAACAGCACCAGCGCCGACAGCGCGATGGCAAAACGGATCAGCAAAAAGGCGAAGGGTGAAGCGTGGGCCAGGCCCAGCTTGGAAAAGATCGCCCCGCTGCTCCACAGTAAAACGAACAGGCTCGTGGAAGCCGCCGCCAATAAGGCGTTTTTGGAAAGGGAAAACATGGATACCACCTGTAGTCAGGCAAAAAGCCAACTCAGCCGAAGCTGAAGTCCAGTAGTTTTTTCAGGCGGGCACAGGGGATGGCAACCGTTGCCGATCAGCCCTGAATGCCAACACCCGGCGGTGATACGAAGGCGTACACCGATGAGCTACTGACAGGTGGGGGGTATTGACCGATCTGCGCAGGCTGCTGGTTCCCACACGGCACGACGCCAGCGTTGAACGCTGGAACCACGACCGCGATGACAGGGGATGCAGGCATGAGCCGATCTCGTGAAGGGGGGTTCGAAAACCCGAAGAGCGCAGACTATAACCAGCGCTCGATGGACTGCGCAATGTTTAAACGAACAACCAATGGCCAAACGCCGTCAGCACCGCCACAACCAACACCGGCCGCAACCGTCTGACGCAACATTCTCTGTTGAGTAAAACGCAATAAACACTTTCTAACAGGCGCTACCTGAACCTTGGCTGACGCCTGTCAAAACACCGCTATATGAACCTTTGCAGGCAGGCCTTCTGTGGGAGCAAGGCTTGCCCGCGATGAAGATGATGCGGTCTGCCAGGAAACCGAGGCGCCTCTATCGCGAGCAAGCTTTGCTCCCACAGCAGGGATCCCTCACCACCGCAGTGAATTCACGGTTACTGCTGAATTTCCTGCTCGGTAAACAGATCACTGAACAACATGCTCGACAGGTAGCGCTCGCCCGAATCCGGCAGGATCACGACGATGGTCTTGCCCTGCATTTCCGGTTTCTCTGCCAGGCGCACGGCCACGGCCATCGCCGCGCCACAAGAGATCCCGCAGAGAATGCCCTCCTCCTGCATCAAGCGCAGGGCCATGGCCTTGGACTCGTCGTCAGTGACCCGCTCGACCAGGTCAACGATCGACAGATCGAGGTTCTTCGGCACGAATCCTGCGCCGATCCCCTGGATCTTGTGGGGGCTGGGCTTGATCTCCTGGCCCGCCATCGCCTGGGTAATCACCGGCGAAACCTCAGGCTCGACCGCCACCGACAGGATCGGTTTGCCACAGGTGTTCTTGATATACCGCGATACCCCAGTGATGGTTCCGCCGGTGCCCACACCCGCTACCAGCACATCCACCGCGCCGTCGGTGTCGTTCCAGATTTCCGGGCCGGTGGTTTTTTCGTGGATCGCCGGGTTCGCCGGGTTATCGAACTGCTGCGGCATGAAGTATTTGGCAGGATCGCTGGCCAGGATCTCGGTGGCTTTCTCGATGGCCCCCTTCATCCCCTTTGCCGGCTCGGTGAGCACCAGCTCCGCGCCCAGGGCCTTGAGCACCTTGCGCCGCTCGATGCTCATGGAGGCAGGCATGGTCAGCATCAGCTTGTAGCCACGGGCGGCGGCGACGAACGCCAGGCCGATCCCGGTGTTGCCCGACGTCGGTTCGACAATCGTCATGCCCGGCTTGAGTTTGCCCGAGCTTTCGGCGTCCCAGATCATGTTCGCGCCGATCCGGCACTTGACCGAATACCCTGGGTTGCGCCCCTCGATCTTGGCCAGGATGGTCACGCCGCGCGGGGCAATGCGGTTGATCTGTACCAGTGGCGTATTACCGATGGAATGGGCGTTGTCAGCGAATATACGGCTCATGGCTGGGTCCTTGATGCGGCGGGAATTTAAGCCTTTAAAGGTATGCCTGTTGCCCATGGTCGTCCAGTTGCACCGAACGTTCCCGTTGTTGCAACAGTCAATGGCATTAGGAGGCGCTCCCCAACAAACGCTGGAGACTGACTGACATGAAGCGTCGATACCGCTGGCCACTGTGGGTTTTCGCCGCCATCGTCGCGGTGCTGGTGACCCTGCATTTCACCTTGCCTTACCTGGTACGCGACTACCTGAACGAGAAACTGGCCGACATGGGCGACTATCGCGGCCAGATCACCGACGTGGACCTGGCCCTGTGGCGCGGGGCCTACCGGATCAACGGCCTGGAAATCGTCAAGGTCGACGGTAAGGTCCCGGTGCCGTTCGTCAAGGCACCGCTGGTGGACCTGTCTGTGAGCTGGCACTCGCTGTGGTACGACCAAGCGGTGGTGGCCGAGGTGGAATTCGCCCGCCCGGAAGTAAACTTCGTCGACGGCGGCGCCAACCGCCAGAACTCCCAAACTGGCCAGGGCACCAACTGGCGCGAGCAGTTGAGCAAACTGCTGCCCATCACCTTCAACGAAGTGCGAATCAGGGACGGCAAGGTCACCTTTCGCAATTTCAACTCCAAGCCACCGGTCAACCTGCGGGCCACCGACGTCAACGCCAGCTTCTACAACCTGACCAACGTGGTCGACACCAAAGGCAAGCGCGACGCCCGTTTCGAAGGCAAGGCCCTGGTGGCCGAACACGCGCCCCTTGAGATGCAGGCCACCTTCGACCCCTTGAGCAATTTCGAAGATTTCGATTTCCGTCTGCGGGCCAGGAACATCGAACTCAAGCGCCTGAACGATTTCGCCGCGGCCTATGGCAAATTCGATTTCAATGCCGGCCACGGCGACCTGGTGATCGAGGCCGAAGCCAACAACGCCAGGCTCAGCGGCTACATCAAGCCATTGCTGCGCGATGTCGATGTGTTCGACTGGCAGCAGGACGTGGAGAACCAGAACAAGAACATCTTCCGCTCGGTCTGGGAAGCCTTGGTGGGCACGGGTGAAACGGCCCTCAAGAACCAGCGCAAGAACCAGTTCGCCACCCGGGTGGAACTCAGCGGCAATGTTCATCAGCAGGACATCAGTGCCTTCGAAGCCTTCCTGCAGATCCTGCGCAACGGTTTCGTCCAGGCCTTCAATGCCCGTTACGAACAACCGCCGCCGTCGGCCGACTAAGGTTTGTGCGTGACGGTGTAACGGCCGGTCGGCTCCGCCGCCACGCTTGCCCCGCTACGTTGCAACGAGTCCCAGCCCAGGCATGCCAAGGCCAGCGAACGCGGCACAGCCTCGCGACCGCTGCTGTAGCGGCTGATGCTGCGAGCGCTGACCCCCAGTGCTTCAGCCGCCTGGTTCAGCGGCAGGCCCGTGCGGGCGCGCCAACCGATGAAGATGCGGGTATTTTCGTCCACGGCGTTCTGCGCCAGTGCGTCCAGATACAAGGTATCGGAACCGATCTGGATATCCAGCGCAGGCCATTCCACGCTCCAGCCATCGTCGCCCAGGACTGCGCCCTCAAACGCTCCATCTTCAAGCAAAGGCTGCAAGCCTGGATAACGTTGTACATCGGCGTTCAAGTCCAGCCTCAGTTGCTGACCGTCAATGAACGTCAGGTCCAGACTGAACGGCAATAAAGGCTGCACGGCCAATAGCCGTGGCCGTTTCATGGGTAGCATCGTTGCCAATCCTCCAGCAGTTGCGCTTGATGGGCGCTGACCCAGTCCAGCGCTTCCTTGATGATCAATGGCGGCGCCCGGCCCATCATCACTTCGACGGGGTCCAGCCTCAGGACCACATCCACCCCGCCACCGGTGAGGTGGACATGGGGCGGTGGATGATCCCTTTCGCGCAATTGAATGCGGTACGTATTTTTGAATCGATATTTAGTAGACATACCACCGAGCGTATCGCCAATTTGGCGATACGCAATACTGGCAAGGCGCCAAGACTGAGTCAACATGTGACGCCCCATTCAGAGACTGAATACAGCGTCTGCGTTCACAGTCGGCGGGGCGCCGCGTTATAGTCGGGCACGATATTTATTTTCGCGCGCCCCGCCTCGCCAGGCCGGCGACACGTTCGAGGAAATTGCAGATGAAGTTCGAAGGCACCAGCGCCTACGTGGCCACCGATGACCTGAAACTGGCCGTGAACGCCGCCATCACCCTGGAGCGACCATTGCTGGTCAAGGGCGAACCGGGCACCGGCAAGACCATGCTGGCCGAACAACTGGCTGAATCCTTCGGCGCGCGCCTGATCACCTGGCACATCAAGTCCACCACCAAGGCCCACCAGGGCCTCTACGAGTACGACGCGGTCAGCCGCCTGCGGGACTCGCAGTTGGGCGTGGACAAGGTCCACGACGTGCGCAATTACCTGAAGAAGGGCAAGCTCTGGGAAGCGTTCGACTCCGAGGAGCGAGTCATTCTGCTGATCGACGAAATCGACAAGGCCGACATCGAGTTCCCCAACGACCTGCTGCAGGAACTCGACAAGATGGAGTTCTACGTCTACGAGACCGACGAAACCATCAAGGCCAAGCAACGGCCGATCATCATCATTACCTCCAACAACGAAAAGGAACTGCCGGACGCGTTCCTGCGCCGCTGCTTCTTCCACTACATCGCTTTCCCCGACCGCGTCACCCTGCAGAAAATCGTCGATGTGCATTACCCGGACATCAAGAAGGACCTGGTCAGTGAAGCGCTGGACGTGTTCTTCGACGTGCGCAAGGTGCCGGGCCTGAAGAAAAAACCTTCCACTTCCGAACTGGTGGACTGGCTCAAGCTGTTGATGGCCGACAACATCGGCGAAGCGGTGCTGCGCGAACGTGATCCGACCAAGGCCATCCCGCCGCTGGCCGGCGCCCTGGTCAAGAACGAACAGGACGTGCAATTGCTCGAGCGCCTGGCGTTCATGAGCCGTCGCGGCACTCGCTGATCCTCTTCGTCTAACAAGAGCGAGGGCGATTGCCATGCTGCTTAACCTGTTCAATGAGATGCGCGCCGCCAAGGTGCCCGTGTCGGTGCGTGAACTGCTGGACCTGATCAACGCGCTGAAACAGCGGGTGATCTTCGCCGACATGGACGAGTTCTATTACCTGTCCCGGGCGATCCTGGTGAAGGACGAACGGCATTTCGACAAGTTCGACCGGGCGTTCGCCGCCTACTTCAACGGCCTGGAGAAACTCGACGATCACCTCCAGGCGCTGATTCCCGAAGACTGGTTGCGCAAGGAGTTCGAGCGTTCGCTGACCGACGAAGAGCGGGCGCAGATCCAGTCCCTGGGAGGCCTGGACAAGCTGATCGAAGAATTCAAGAAACGCCTGGAAGAACAGAAGGAACGCCATGCCGGCGGCAACAAGTGGATCGGCACCGGCGGGACCAGCCCGTTCGGCTCCGGCGGCTTCAACCCCGAAGGCATCCGGGTCGGCGACGCCGGCAAGCGCCAGGGCAAGGCTGTGAAGGTCTGGGACCAACGCGAATACAAGAACCTCGACGACCAGGTGGAACTGGGCACCCGCAACATCAAGATCGCCCTGCGCCGCCTGCGCAAGTTCGCCCGCCAGGGTGCGGCCGAAGAGCTGGACATCGACGGCACCATCGACCACACCGCCCGCGACGCCGGCCTTTTGAACATCCAGATGCGCCCGGAGCGACGCAACACCGTCAAGTTGTTGCTGCTGTTCGACATCGGTGGCTCGATGGATGCCCACGTGAAGATCTGCGAAGAACTGTTCTCGGCCTGCAAGACCGAGTTCAAGCACCTGGAGTATTTCTACTTCCACAACTTCGTCTACGAATCGGTGTGGAAGAACAACCTGCGCCGCACCTCGGAACGCACCTCGACCCAGGATTTGCTGCACAAATACGGCGCCGACTACAAAGTGATCTTCATCGGTGACGCCGCCATGGCACCCTATGAAATCACCCAGGCCGGCGGCAGCGTCGAGCACTGGAACGAAGAAGCCGGTTATGTGTGGATGCAACGCTTCATGGAGAAATACAAGAAGCTCATCTGGATCAATCCGTACCCCAAGGACACCTGGGGCTATACCGCCTCGACCAACATCGTGCGCGAGTTGGTGGAAGATCGGATGTATCCACTGACCTTGCGGGGGTTGGAGGAAGGGATGCGGTTTCTTTCCAAGTAAGATGCTTGCTGCCCTTCAGGGCAGAGCAGGCTCGTCCCCACACTGGATCTTCGTCACACAAGAGATCCCTGTAGGAGCTGGCGAAGCCTGCGATCTTTTGATCTTGATCTTTCGCTCAAGACTCAATTGCCAATGGAAAGATCGCAGCCTCGTTGCACTCGGCAGCTCCTACAGTGCCCAGCGGGACTTCGCAAAATCCCCTCGCCACAACAGGCTACAGCCCGCGCAGGTCGCGCTCTTCAATCGGCCGGCCCTGGCGCAGGCGCTTGCCGCCCAGCACCACCCAGTCGATCAGGCGGAACAGGCATTCCAGGCCGAACGACAGCAACATCGCACCGCTGATGCCCCAGACCATGGCCTCGGGGGTCAGCAGGATCTGGTAGCTGTAGCCGTTCCAGGTTTCCTTGCGAATGTCCGGATCGGCGGCCAGCGCCACTTGCAGCAAGCGGATGTACCACGGGCCTTGCATCGCCTGGAATTGCTTGTCCAGGGCCTGCTGGCGCACAAGCAAGGTGTTCAGGCTGTCGGCATCGCTGCGAAAGATCGGGTCTTCGCTGGCGCGGTAATGGGCCACCAGGGCCTGCATGTCGCCCTTGAAGAACTGGTTGGCAGTGCCCTGGAACCCTTGCAGGCCGGTCTGCGCCTCGATCAGGTGAGCCTCGACCCGCTTGGCGTAATCATTGATGAAGCCCGGCACCTGGACCCCAACCAACAGGCCCACCGCGAACAACACCAGCCGTAGATAACTGAGCAACATAGCGTGACGTCCTTATTCGGTCCGGCCGTGGCTGACGCATTCGCCGCGTCGCCACAGGCTCCATTGGCCCGGTTCGTAGCGGGTCCAGGTTTCGTTTTCGGTCAAGGGTTCGGTGGCGATCACCGTGACCACGTCGTTGGGCGTGGTTTCAGCCTGGAAATCGACAATCACATCCACATCCTTGAGGCGAGCCGGGCCAAACGGGGCGCGGCGGGTGATCTGGGCCAGTTTGGTCGAGCAATAGCAGAACAGCCAATCGCCATCGCTGAGCAAGCAGTTGAACACGCCTTTGCTGCGGTATTCAGCGCAGGCCTCGATCAACGCCGGTAGCAATTGTTCCACCGCCACCGGTTCGGGGAAGGCCTGGCGCACGCGGTTGAGCAGATCGCAGAAGGCCGCTTCGCTGTCGGTATCGCCCACCGGACGGTAGAAGCTCACGCCCGGCTGGAAATCGGCGAGCTGGCCGTTGTGGGCAAAACACCAGTTGCGGCCCCACAACTCACGCACAAACGGGTGGGTGTTGGACAGGCAGACTTTGCCGACGTTGGCCTGGCGAATATGCCCGATCACCACTTCGCTCTTGATCGGATAGCGCTGCACCAGGTTCGCCACTTCCGATTCGCTGCTGGCGGCCGGGTCCTGGAACAGGCGCAGGCCACGGCCTTCATAGAAGGCGATGCCCCACCCGTCCCGGTGCGGCCCGGTCTTGCCGCCGCGCTGCATCAGCCCGGTAAAGCTGAACACGATGTCGGTCGGCACATTGGCGCTCATGCCCAATAACTCACACATGCACGAACTCTCGCTTCAAGGGGCAGGCCCGGTTACAGGCGCGGTTCGATACGCGAACGCTGGGGGTTGCTCGGCACGGGCGGGCGCCCGTAACGGTCATCACCGGCTACGCCGAACGGTGGCTCATCCTCCGGCTCATCGGCCGCGGCGGCGGCTTTGGCGGCGGCAGCCCGTTCCTTGCGAGCGTTGGCGGCACGCTCGATAGGGAAGCGGATAAGCACTAAAATCAAGTAGAGGCCGAAGACGATCATGCCGTACATGAGCAGATCGGAAGCCGCCCGCCAGACGTTATTACCGACCTTGAACATGACGTCCAGGGCGACAATGGCCAAGGCCGGGGCAACCTTGTCCTTCACCGGATCAACGACAGTGGGGCTGAACAGCAACACCGCCATCAACAAGCGCAGCGGTTCGCGCAACCAGCGCCACATCCAGCGGGTCATGCGCATCCACACCAGCAGGCAGCCCAGGGCGGCGAAGGCGTAGAGGCCCCAGGCGATCAGATAGTCGTTCTCGGTCATGGTGTCCATGGCAAGGCAGGCAAAGAGACGCTTATAGTAACGGCTTTTCGCGCGTCAGGCTGCCCCGGCGTCTGGCGAATGGCCTGTGTGGTGGGTTTTGTCCAGGCCATGTGTCCCTTTTCGTATAACGTTCGAGAGCCTTTCATGTCCCTATCTGCCCACGTTTCCAACGCCCCGATTGCCCGCAGGGACGCCGGTGTTGACCCATACGCCTGGCTGCAGGAACGCGACACCGACGCCGTGCTCGACTACCTCAAGGCGGAAAACGGCTACCAGGAGGCGCAACTTGCCGACCAGGCCGAACTGCGCGAAAGCCTGTTCCAGGAGATCAAGGGGCGGATTCTCGAGACCGACCTGTCACTACCCTCGCCTTGGGGCCCGTACCTGTATTACACCCGCACCACGGCCGGTGACGAATACCCGCGCCACTACCGCTGCCCGCGTCCGGCCGATGACAGCCTGAGCGTGGATGAAAGCCGTGAACAACTGCTGCTGGACCCGAACGTGCTGGCCGGCGGCGGCTTCTTTTCCCTGGGCGCTTTCAGCATCAGCCCCGACCACCAGCGCCTGGCCTACAGCCTGGACACCACGGGCGACGAGATATACACCCTGTTCGTGAAGGAATTGTCCAACGACAAGGTCAGCGAACTGTCCTTCACCGATTGCGACGGCAGCATGACCTGGGCCAACGACAGCCTCACGCTGTTTTTTGGCGAATTGGACGACACCCATCGCCCCCACAAGCTCTGGCGCTATCGCCTGGATGGCACGGCCGCCGAAGAAGTATTCCATGAGCCAGACGGGCGTTTTTTCCTGCATTGCTACCGTTCCAGCTCAGAAAAGCAGTTGATCCTGTCCCTCGGTAGCAAGACCACCAGCGAAGTCTGGGCGCTGGACGCTGCGCAGCCGCAACACCCCTTCACCTGCCTGGCGCCACGCCTGGAAAACCACGAATACGACGTCGACCACGGCCTGCTCGATGGCCAATGGACCTGGTTGATCCGCAGCAACCGCGACGGGATCAACTTCGCCCTGTACCAGGCCGCCGACACGGGCGTGGCGCCGACCGAAGCTGACTGGCAGAACCTGATCCCCCACAGCGACACGGTGATGATCGACGGTCTGAGCCTGAACGCCGGGGCCATGACCTTGAGCCTGCGCGAAGGCGGCCTGCCCATCATCGAGGTACACCCACAAGGCTTGCCGGCCTATCGGGTGCAACTGCCGGACGCGGCCTACAGCCTGCATGTGCAGAACAGCCTGGAATTCGTCAGCGATCGCATCCGCTTGCGCTACGAGGCCCTGAACCGTCCGGCGCAGATCCGTCAGTTGGACCTGGCCAGCGGCGTACAGGTCGTGCTCAAGCAAACCCCGGTACTGGGCCCGTTCGATGCCGATGCCTACGTCAGCCAGCGGCTTTGGGCGACGGCAGCGGATGGCACCCAGGTGCCCATCAGCCTGGTGGTCAAGCGCGAAGCCCTCGGCCAGCCGGTACCGCTGTACCTGTACGGCTACGGTGCCTATGGCGAGAGCCTCGACCCGTGGTTTTCCCATGCGCGGCTGAGCCTGCTCGACCGCGGCGTGGCGTTTGCCATCGCCCATGTGCGGGGCGGCGGTGAGCTGGGGGAAGCCTGGTATCGCGCCGGCAAGCAGGAACACAAGCACAACACGTTCGGCGACTTCATCGCCTGCGCCGAGCATTTGATCGCCAACGGCTTGACCACCGCCGAGCAACTGGCGATCAGCGGCGGCAGCGCCGGTGGCCTGCTGATCGGCGCAGTGCTCAATCAACGCCCGGAGCTGTTCAAGGTCGCGATTGCCGAAGTGCCGTTTGTCGATGTGCTCAACACCATGCTCGACCCCGACCTGCCGCTGACCGTCACCGAATACGACGAATGGGGCAATCCAGAGGAGCCGGACGTTTATGATCGGATCCGGGCCTACGCCCCATACGAAAACGTCAGCGCCCAAGCGTACCCGGCGCTGCTGGTGATCGCCGGTTACAACGACAGCCGTGTGCAGTACTGGGAAGCGGCCAAGTGGGTGGCGAAATTGCGAGCCACCAAGACCGACGACAACCCTCTGCTGCTCAAGACCGAACTGGGCGCCGGCCACGGTGGAATGAGCGGGCGCTACCAGGGATTGCGTGACGTAGCGCTCGAATATGCATTTGTCTTGAAGGTTTTGGGGAGGGTCTGAGGAACTCTGTGGGATGGCCGGGTCTTAGCTCCATGCGCAAGGCCTTGCTGTAACCCAGCCCAATGTGGGGAAGGCTTTGTGGGAGCAAGGCTTACCCGCGATGGCATCGGCTTGATCTGACAGACAGAACTGAGTCGCCTGTATCGCGGGCAAGCCTTGCTCCCACAAAAGATAAAAGCCTGTCCCAGAGATCTGCTTACACCCGGGCCAAACTGAACCTGCAACAAACACAAGAAAAAGACCGTGCCAACATGTCAGAACCGACCTTACTGAACAAAGAAATCCGCGACTGGCTGATGGACTGCGGCCTGTTCGACCAGTTGCTACCCGTCGACTTCGCCGCGGCATCGGGCTATTTCAGCATCAGCGCCATCGCCGAGGGCGAAGCGATTTTCCGCGAGGGCGATGCCGGCAGCTTCATGTGCATCATCCACACCGGCCAGGTGGCCGTGCAGAAAACCGGCCCCGACGGCCAACCCGTGACCATCGCCACGCTGCGCAGCGGCCGGGCATTCGGCGAAATGGCTGTGCTCGACGGCGAACGGCGCTCGGCCAGTTGCATCGCCGCCAGCGATTGCCAGTTGCTGAACCTGGGCAAAGACTCCCTGGAGAAAATGCTCAACGACGCCCCGAAGATCGCCGCCAAGATCATCCGCGCCCTCGCCGTCTCCCTGTCCAAGCGCTTGCGCATGGCCGATGGGCAGTTGTTGTCGCAGCAGGTCTGACCCCCTCTGTCAGTTGAAACACAGAACCTGTGGGAGCGAGCCTGTGGGAGCGAGCCTGTGGGAGCGAGCCTGTGGGAGCGAGCCTGTGGGAGCGAGCCTGTGGGAGCAAAGCTTGCTCGCGATAGCGGTGTTGCATATGCCGACGTCATCGCGAGCAAGCTTTGCTCCCACAGAGTCCACCGCAATGCCCGAACCCACAGGTTTTTACCATTCAGTTGTTTCATCGAATGGCTTCAGATCTACCCCCCCGGCGACTTGGCCTTCACAGGCTTCGGTTCCATGCCCGGTATCGGCTGGTCCTTGGGCGGCTTGGGCATTTCGATCGGTGGCAGCAAGGGCGGCCCACCGCTTGCGGTGCCAGCCTTGGGCACACCGTTGGGCGTGACCGGCGGGTAGGGCATGGGAGTGGCGGTGCCAGGCGACCCGGGGATGCTCGGCGGGTTGACCGGAATCGTCGGTTGTTGAGCCTGGGCGCAACTTATTGAGAGCGCCGTCAGGGCAATGGCCGTTAGAATGATGCACTTCATCAATGGCTCCGTGGCTATTGTCTGCTTTAAGGCTAGTCGTTACCGCGCCGGTCTGCCCTCCTACGAGATTTCCATGAAACGTTTCGTTCTGCTCGACACCACGCCCATCCCTGATAACGGCGGTGCCCTGTGCCTGTTCGAGTACGGCGAAGACTTCGTCATCAAGATCCAGGGCGGTGACGGCGGGCAGTTGATGAACACCCGCATGCACGGTTCCGAAGATGCCCTGGCAGAGATTCCCTGCCGCAAGGTGGCCGGTCGTCCTGGCTCGCGTGTGCTGATCGGCGGCCTTGGCATGGGGTTCACCCTCGCCTCGGCCCTCAAGCACCTGGGCAAGACCGCCGAAGTGGTGGTGGCTGAACTGGTGCCCGGCGTGGTGGAGTGGAACCGTGGCCCATTGGGTGAAAAGGCCGGGCGACCGCTGGCGGACCCACGCACGGTGATCCGCATGGAAGACGTGGCCAAGGTGCTGCAAGCCGAACCCCAGGGTTTCGACGCGATCATGCTCGATGTCGACAACGGCCCGGAAGGCCTGACCCAGAAAGCCAACAGTTGGCTGTATTCGGCTGGAGGCCTGGCCGCCTGCGCCAAGGCCCTGCGGCCCAAGGGTGTGCTGGCGGTGTGGTCGGCCAGCGCTGACCGGCAGTTTTCCGACAAACTGAAGAAGGCCGGCTTCAAGGCCGAAGAGGTGCAAGTGTTCGCCCATGGCAACAAAGGCACCCGCCACACCATCTGGATTGCCGAGAAGCTCAAGGGCTGAGCTAAACTGTGCCCAACCGTCATCAGTCTTTTTTACAAAGGTGAACCCATGAGTTCGTCAACGCCACCGTCCAACACCGCCAAGCTGGACCGCATCCTCGCCGATGCCCAGCGCGACCGGGAGATGGGCTACCGCGACAAAGCCCTGAAAATGTACCCCCATGTCTGTGGCCGCTGCGCCCGTGAGTTTTCCGGCAAGCGCCTGAGCGAACTGACCGTTCACCACCGCGACCACAACCACGACAACAACCCGCAGGACGGTTCCAACTGGGAACTGCTGTGCCTGTACTGCCACGACAACGAACACTCGCGTTACACCGACCAGCAATATTTCGGCGACGGCTCCCTGAGCACCCCGAAAATCGCCAAGGCGACCCACAACCCCTTCGCCGCACTGGCCGGGTTGATGAAGAAAGACGAGTAATTAGCCGTTGTGACGAGCGGGTTTACCTTGCGCCGCAAAGTGTTGCTCCACAGATAAAATCCCCTCACTCGACTGTGGAGCGGCTGCCTGGGCCGCTTTCATGGCCCCGCTGACAAATCTGCAATGCCCCCGTCAGGTCGCTGACAGCTTCGCACCTTTAGCATGCCCGCTACTTCCCTCATTTGCAGGTGAAGTAAGCCAAGGTTGATGAATATCAATCTGCCAAAGCCCTCCCTGCCTATTCTGTGGTTATCGGTGGCGGTGGCTCGCCTGGCCTGAAGGAGCGACAGCATGAACACTCATCAACCCCCAGCGGGCGCAACGCCATTCTGGCGGAGCAAGACCGGCATTGTCTTGATCATGTTGTTGGCCATCGGCCTCTTCTATCTGGCGCGAGAACACTTCAGCCACATCGCGGCGAATTGGCCGTACCTGATTCTCCTGATATGTCCCTTGATGCATATCTTCGGACACGGACACGGCCATGGCGGTCATGGACGACATGGCCAACCACCCGTCAACCGCAGGGATCAGGAAGGCCCCTAGCCATGCCCGACACTCCAGCGCACCTTCACCACAGTGCTTCAGCACCCAACGGCGACATGGCGACTGAATACACTTGCCCCATGCACCCGGAAATACGCCAATCCGGCCCCGGCACCTGCCCCAAGTGTGGCATGACGCTGGAGCCGGTGATGCCCGCGCTGGAAGAAGAGGACAATCCAGAACTCAAGGACTTCACCCGCCGCTTCTGGTGGTCACTGCCGTTGACGGTCATCGTCACGGTGCTCGCCATGGCGGGGCACGCCTTGTCGCTGTTTCACGGTGAAACGCAAAATCTCGTCGAGTTTTTCCTGGCCACGCCAGTGGTCCTGTGGGCAGGCTGGCCGTTTTTTGTGCGGGCAGTGGCCTCTGTTCGCCAGCGTAGCCCGAACATGTGGACCCTGATTGGCCTGGGTACCGCGGCGGCCTATCTCTACAGTGTCGCCGCCACGTTTTGGCCGGGAGGATTTCCCGCCACGTTCATGCAAGAGGGGCGGATCGGCGTCTACTTTGAAGCCGCCGCGGTGATCATCTCCCTGACTTTGCTGGGGCAGATGCTGGAGCTCAAGGCTCGCTCGCAGACGTCGGCCGCCATCAAGTCGCTGCTGGGGCTGTCCCCCAAAACCGCGCGCAGGATCAATGCCGATGGCCAGGAACAAGACATCCCTCTGACCCACGTCCATCAGGGTGACCACCTGCGGATCAGGCCCGGTGAAAAGGTCCCGGTCGATGGTACGGTGCTAGAAGGTGAAAGCGCTGTTGACGAGTCGATGCTCACCGGCGAGCCGGTTCCGGTGATCAAACGCGCCGGAGACAACCTGATCGGCGCCACGATCAACACCCACGGTAGCTTGGTGATGACGGCGCAGAAGGTCGGCGCCGAGACCGTCCTGGCGCAAATTGTTCAGATGGTCGCCCGGGCCCAGCGCTCGAAAGCGCCTATGCAGCGCATGGCCGACGTGATCGCTGGCTATTTCGTCATGGGCGTGATTGCCATCGCCGTACTGACCTTTTTCGGCTGGGGGCTGTTAGGTCCCGAACCTGGCTGGGTCTTCGGGCTGATCAATGCCGTCGCCGTGCTGATCATTGCCTGCCCCTGTGCGCTGGGGCTCGCCACCCCCATGTCGATCATGGTGTCCACCGGCAAGGCTGCCAGCCTGGGCGTGCTTTTCCGGGACGCCAGCGCCATCGAGAATTTGTGCAGGATCGACACGCTAATCGTCGATAAGACCGGCACCCTGACCGAAGGGCGCCCGGCCTTTCACAGCGTGAAAGCCACCCAGGGCTTCGACGACCGCCAGGTGCTGCTGTTGGCCGCCAGCCTCGACCAGGGCAGCGAACATCCCCTGGCCCACGCCATCGTCGATCACGCACGAGCCGAGCATCTTGAACTGATCAAGCCGGCTTCATTTGAATCCGGCAGCGGCATCGGTGTCAGTGGCCAGGTGGACGGCAAACAGGTCCACTTGGGCAATACCGCCCTGATGAACGCCGCCAGCATCAGCGTCAGCCCACTGCAACAACAGGCCGAGCAGCTACGCGCGCAAGGCATCAGCATTATCTACATGGCAGTCGACGGTGTGCTGGCCGGGCTGCTGGCCGTCTCGGACCCGATCAAGCCAACCTCCAGGGAAGCGGTCAGCCAGCTCAAGGCTCACAACATAAAAATCATCATGGCCACCGGCGACGGCCTCACCACTGCACGCGCCGTGGCCAGGGAGATGGGCATTGAAGAGGTCCATGGGGAAGTCAAACCCGAGGACAAGGAACGTCTGGTGGCGGACCTGCAGCGCGATGGCCGCCAGGTCGCGATGGCGGGTGACGGAATAAACGATGCTCCCGCCCTGGCTCGGGCGAACGTAGGCATTGCCATGGGTACAGGCACGGACGTGGCGATGAACAGCGCCCAACTGACCTTGGTAAAAGGCGATTTGATGGGGATCTTGCGGGCCCGCACCCTTTCGGTGGCAACCGTTAGAAACATGCGCCAGAACCTCGGCTTTGCCTTCCTCTATAACTCGATGGGTATTCCGTTGGCTGCCGGCCTGCTGTATCCCCTGACCGGTCACCTGCTCTCGCCCATGATTGCCGCCATCGCCATGAGCGTGAGTTCGGCGTCGGTGGTGTTCAATGCCTTGCGGTTGCGTAACACGCCAGCACAATAATCCGCGCAAAAAACAGGCGCCACCAGGGCGCCTGACCGTCTCAAAACCAAAGGAGAACAAACGAGACGGTAATCAGCCGCCATTCGGACAGTTATCACCCAGGAGTCTATATTCCACGGTTTTGAGCTTGCCGTTCGAGTCTTCGTAAGTCATGCGCGACGGCCCGACACCACAGCTTTTATTGGCCGGTGTAATGCCCACCACTTTTTTTACATCGAGTTTCATGCCGTATTCGTAATGAACGATTTCGGCGACAGCTTTGCCGTTTTCGGCGGCGTATCGCGCCATGGCTTGTTGATTGTTCTGGATCATCTGGCCATAAACCCGGTCACCTCCGCCTTCCGCCAAGGCAAGGGAAGAAAGGGACAGGATCGAAACGGCGAGCAAGGCATCAAGGGTCTTCATGAGGAACTCCGGCAGTCATTTGTCAGGCAAACCATAACGACTGGTGCCTTTCACGACGCTGGCGGGGACGTTACCGATTGGTCAGGTTCGTGAACAGGTAACCGACCATCAGCCCCCACAAGTCCAATGTGGGAGCGAGCTTGCTCGCGATGGCGATCAAACAAACACCACACATCTCGAACCTGACCACCCTCCCCCATTCCCCGTATAATCGCGCCTTTTCCCCAAAGGCACCCCGCCCGTGGCCAACAAACGCTATAGCTGCATCGGTCTGTTCAACCCCAAGTCACCGGAAAACGTCGGTTCGGTCATGCGTGCCGCCGGCTGCTACGGCGTGGCGTCGGTGTTCTACACCGGCAAGCGCTATGAGCGTGCCGCCGACTTCGTCACCGACACCAAGAAAGTCCACTACGACATCCCGCTGATCGGTATCGACGACCTGAAGAAAATCCTGCCCCTGGGCTGTGTGCCGGTGGCCGTGGAACTGGTGGAAGGTGCTCGCCCGCTGCCCGAATACACCCACCCGGACCGGGCGCTGTATATCTTCGGCCCGGAAGACGGCTCGCTCGACAAGGACATTCGCGACTGGTGTGAGGACGTGGTGTACATCCCCACCACCGGTTGCATGAACCTGGCCGCCACCGTCAACGTCGTGCTGTATGACCGCATGGCCAAAGGCAACAACACCCGCTCAGGGCCGCAATTCCGCTGATCGGTGCGCAATTGGATTGAACAAGGCAAGCGCTCGGGCAGTCAGCTTTATACCAATCCCCACACTGGAGACAGATCATGAGCGATAACAATCCGTTCGAGCCGATTGAGACCACCCCTTTCCAATCCCATCCACCACAAAACGTGCAGGGTTGGGAACGCATTGGCTCACTGGCCGGCGGTGTGCTGATGATGGGCAAGGGTTTGCGCCGTGGCGGTGTGGTCGGCCTGGCTCAACTGGCGATCGGCGGCATGGCGCTGGCACGGGGGATCACCGGGCATTGTTCGGCCAAGAGCCTGCTGGAAAAGAATCGCCAGAACCTGAACAGCGCCCGCGCCCGCATCGAGCAGGCCGGTGACGAACTGAGCCGCTTGAAAGCCAATGCCGAGGCGGCGACCGGCACGGCTACGGTGACGGGGAATGATTCGTTGGATTCGCCCAAAGTTGGGCTCTGATTTTTGCAGTGCCGCTGATGGCCTCATCGCGGGCAAGCCTTGCTCCCACAGATACGATGCAATACCTGTGGGAGCAAGGCTTGCCCGCGATAGCGGTATTACTGAAGTAACCGGCTATCGAGCACAGTAGAAGCCCCACCCAGGACACTTTCACTGAGTTGCACAAACTCCTCGGTATCCACTGTCTCCAGTCGCATCGCCGCCTGCAACACATCATCCAGCGAACGCTTGTTACGGGTTTTCAGGCGAATCTCGCGGTCCAGCTCCTGCAACAGCAACACCGCCTTGGCCACCGCCGCCGAGCTGATCTGTTCGCCGCGCAAGGTGGTGATGCCCTTGCTGTCGCGGGCGAGCCGGTCGTTCAAGGTCTGATAGCGCTCATCACTCAGGCCGCCGGCGCGGCGCAGCAGTTCGATGGCGTAGTACTCGGTCAGCCCCTCGCTGATCCAGTCGCTGCGATCATGATCATTGACCCGGGCCAGCGCCTGCACCAACTCCCGCAACAACGGGCTACTGCCCCGCTCGCTGACCAGCGGCGGACGGCTGTGCAGGTAGATCGAGTCATGACCGGCCTCGGCGCCACGCCACAACGGGTCACCGGCGCCGACAATCAGCAACTTGGCCGGATGACGCGGCACCAGCGCTTGCACCTGCGGCCAGACGAACGTCAGCAATGTCAGCACATCCATCCGGCGCATGCCCTGGCCCTGGGGCGAGGCCACCGTCACTTCAGTTTCGCCCAGGCGTGTGCGGCGGCTGCCCAGTTTGCCGGCGAGCATCCAGCCCGTGGGGCGGTCGAACAGGCGCGAGGGATTGTCGATGCGAAAGCGTTGCTTGCCGATGCGCGGCCAGGGGGTCTCGATGCTTTTCCAGCCGTCGGGCAATTCAACCTCAAGACGGGCCACCAGTTCGACGCCGTCCTGCTGGTCGAGCGTGGCCGACGGCACCAGGTCGTCGCCGCGCAGCAACGCCCATGTCGGGGTCATGCGGGTTTCGAAGGTGGCGTTCTTGCGCGCATGGCTGATGCGTACGCGGTAGCTCAGGCTGGCCTTGTCGGCGGCCGGGCGCCAGACACCTCGCGCCTCCTTGCCGGGAGTGAGTTGCCATTGACCGTCGGCCTTGAAATCGCTGTAGCGACTGCCGTCGCCGAGGTCGAAATCCAGGCTGCGCACCGCAGAACCACGGGCCAGGGTCAGGCGCACCTCGGCCTGATCGCTCTGGGGCAACAGGTGCACGTGATAATCCAGATCGACTTTCTGCGCCGCCCACAGCGGCGCGCACACCGCCAGCAGCCCCGCCGCCAGCATCCGTTTCAATCCTGCAGCCATGGGGTCTCCCTGGTGGTGCGCCGCCCGGCGGTTCAGCCGGCGCGGAAAATCAGATGATCTTCCCAATCGTCTTCCGGCACGCTGCCTTCGGCCAGCATGCGCCCGGACTGGGAAATACGTTCGTGGTGCACGGCATCGCGATCACCGCAGACCAAGTGGTGCCACAACGGCAAGTCCTTACCCTCGCTGACCAGCCGATAACCGCATGTCGGCGGCAGCCACTTGAACTCATCGGCCTTGCCCGGCGTGAGCTGGATGCAATCGGGGACAAAATCGCGGCGGTTGGGATAGTCGGTGCACTGGCAGGTTTTCAGGTCCAGCAGTTTGCAGGCGATACGTGTGTAGTAGACGCTGTTGTCGTCTTCGTCTTCGAGCTTTTGCAGGCAGCACAGGCCACAGCCATCGCACAGCGATTCCCACTCCTGCAGGTCGAGCTGATCGAGGGTTTTGCGTTTCCAGAACGGTTCGACTTTGGCGGCCATGGCTCAAGCATCAACATCAGGTGGTGAAAAGGCCGACAGTCTAGTGCCCGGGCCTCTTCAGGCCAAGCATTGGCGACTGTCGGTAGGCCGGGACTTGTCAGGCCGGGCGGCGGGACGTAGGTTGTTTCATTGACTTTCCAAACCCCACCCAGGTAAGCCCATGAGTGCCAATCCCCGCATTGCCGATTACGCGATTCACCCTCAATTCATCGAGCGCTGGTCGCCCCGTGCCTTTACCGGCGAGACCCTTGCCGAAGAAACCCTGCTGGGCTTCTTCGAAGCTGCACGCTGGGCGCCGTCGGCGTACAACTCCCAGCCGTGGCGTTTTCTGTATGCGCGCCGCGACACGCCGAATTGGGAGCGTTTCCTGGGTCTGCTCAATGAATTCAACCGCGGTTGGGCCCAACACGCCTCGGCACTGGTGATCATTGTTTCGAAAACCACCTTCGCCGTGCCCGGCGCCACCGAAGAAACCCCAGCGCAGTCCCACACCTTCGATACGGGTGCGGCCTGGGGCCACCTGGCGCTGCAAGCCAGCCTCAGCGGCTGGCATACCCACGGTATGGCCGGTTTCGACCAGGAACTGACCCGCAAGGAACTGAAGATCCCGGAAGGCTACGCCCTGCACGCCGCCGTGGCGATTGGCAAGCTGGGGGACAAATCGACACTGGCCGAGTACCTCCAGGCCCGCGAAACCCCAAGCCCGCGCCGGCCGTTGAGCGAACTGGTGGCAGAAGGCGATTTCACCCTGTAACCCAACCACTGAAGATTCCCCTGTGGGAGCGGGCTTGCTCGCGAAAGCGGTGTGTCAGTTAACGATTATGTTGGCTGAAACGCCGCCTTCGCGAGCAAGCCCGCTCCCACAGTTCGATAGGGGTTAGCTTCAGTAGCCCCGGGTGAAGTCCACTTCCCCGCGCAGTGCTTCGCCCGCCTGGTAGGCCCGCAGGTTTTCCAGGAACAGCTGCACCATCATCGGTGGCGAGGTCGGTGCCGAGCTGTGGCCGGTCAGCAGCAGGCCCCAGGCGGTCCAGAAGGGGTGGCGCTGCGGCAGCGGCTCCTGGCGGCAGACGTCGATCACCGCACCGGCCAGGTGCCCGTCCTTCAGGGCCTGCACCAGGTCCGCATCCACCACCGCTACGCCGCGACCGACGTTGATGAACAACCCGGTCGGCTTGAATTGCTTGAACAGCGCCGCGTCGTACACATCATGGGTATCGGGGGTGTTGGGCAGCAAATTGATCACGTAATCCGCCTCGCCCACCAGGCGCGGCAGATCCTTCAGCGCCCCGACCTCGAGGAACGGCGCCAATGCCCGCGCCTCGCGGGCCACGCCATACAGCTGCACACCAAATGGCACGAGGAACTGCGCCACACGCTGGCCAATGTCACCGGTCCCGACGATCAACACCTTGCGCCCGGCCAGGCCTTGCCCCTGGCGGTTGTCCCACTTGCGCTCGACCTGGCTGACCAAGCGTGCCAGCACCTCACGCTCATGGCCGAGCATGTAGGTCAGCACGTATTCAGCCATCACCTGGCCGAAAATGCCCACCGCACGGGTCAGACGGTAATTGCGCGTCAAGCCCTCGGCCAGCAACGGCGTGATGCCCGCCCAAGTCGATTGCAGCCAGCTGGGTCTATGGCCTTGACGCAACAGGGTGGCCAGCAGATCAGGCTGACCGAGCCAGACCGGGCAATCGGTGGCCAGGCGCGACAGTTCGGCTGAGTCGCCGCTGGTCAGCACTTCAATATCGGGTGCCGCCTGACGCAAAAGCTGGGCGTACACCGGGTGGTCGTGTTCGGCAATCAGAACGCGCATGAATCAAACCTTTCAAAAACAGTGCGGACAACCGCCGACAGAGTGTCGCTCCATCCAGGCGGTCATCGCCAATAAACTATTCCAGTGTGTTTCAAGAGCCCCCAGGACAGGGGGCCCAGGGAATCGTCAGATCGGGTCGTTGCGGCGTAGCAACTCTTCAGGCAAATGCTCGATGTACTCATCTTCGGCCGGCGGCATTTGCAAGTGATAGCCCTGGGTGTCGAGGTTTTCCAGCACTTTGTTGATGTCTTCCCGGGACAGCGCCCGCTCGGGGCTCAGCACCAGGTCGAAGGCATGAATCGCCTTGCCAAAGGCGGCCATCAACGGCTCAGGTACACGCTCCAAGGCATCGCTCTTGAGCACATACAGATACATCTCGTTTTTCTTCGAGCTTCGGTAGATGGAGCAGATACGTTTCAAGGCTGTTCTCCTACAGTGGCCAGGCTGTCGAGCAGCGCCTGGCCCATCAATTCGCGGCGCCAGCCACGCAGCGAATCAGGCAATTGGTAAGGGCCCTCGGGGAAGCCGCTCTTGATCAGCGCTTCGAGGGTTTTCTTGCGCAGCATCAGCTCCGGGGCAATTTCCAGGCGCTCGGCTTCTGCCTGCCCCAGCGCCCGCAGACGCTTGACCAGGGCCGCGGCCTCGATGGGCAACGGCTCGGCCACCGCCGGCGGCCATTGCTCGGGCGGCACGCTCGCCGCGCGCTGGATCAGGTCCAGCAGAAACTGGCCGTCCTGGCGCACGGTGCGCGGGTGCATGTCTTCGATCTTCGCCAGCGCGCCGAGGTTATCCGGCTGGGTGCGGGCCAGGGGCCACAGCGAATGCTCGCGGATGATGCGATTGCGCGGCAGGTCACGGGCCCGCGCCTCGTGTTCGCGCCAGGCGCACAGCTCGCGCAGCACGGCCAATTGGGCGCGGGACAGTTTCCAGGCGAGCTTGGCCTCGCGATAGACCTCGTACGGGTCGACTTCGCGACGCAGGTTGGCCACCAGTTCGGCGCCGTCCTCCAGGACCCAGCGGTATTTTTCATCGGAAAGCTTCGGGCGCAGCAGTACGAAAACTTCTGCCAGGTGCACGGCATCCTCTGCCGCGTAGCTGATCTGTGTCTCGGACAGGGGCCGTTGCAACCAGTCGGAACGGGTCTCGCCCTTGGGCAACTCGATACCCAGCACTTCCTGCACCAGCCGCGAATAGCCCATGGAGAAACCCAGGTTCAGGTAGGCGGCGGCCAGTTGAGTATCGAACAGCGGCGCAGGCAGGCTGCCAGTCAGGCGCAACAGCACTTCAAGGTCTTCGCTGCAGGCGTGCAACACCTTGAGCACCGCCGGGTTTTCCAGCAGTGCGGCCAAGGGTTGCCAATTGTCGATGGTCAAGGGGTCGATCAGGTAGGCACGCTTGCCGTCGCCGATCTGCAATAAACCAGCAATAGGGTAAAAGGTGTCGACCCGCATGAATTCGGTGTCGAGGGCGACGAATGGCAACTGCTGCCACTCGGCGCAAAACTGACCGAGGCTATCGTTGTCGCGAATCCAGTGAATATCGATGGCCACACGGCTCTCCCTTGAAGAATGGCGCGCAGTATATATCGCCGCCGGCGATTGCGAGCATCCATAGAGCAGTAGCCTAAGAGAAATCGCCTACGAAAAAGCAAGAATAGTCCTACATCAGGACTTAACCGGTCTTACGTAATACATAAACACGCGTCAGCGCAAAACCGGGCAGGAAATCCTGATACCACAGTATGCTGAAACCGGCCTGAAGAAACTCGGCTTCGACATCGGCCTTGTCGGCCAGGCTTCGTTGCGGCGCCTGGCCGATCTTGAGGCGTCCTTCGATATGCACCGAAACGATCACCGTGTCGCGACTGACCCGATGGAACTCACGCAACAACGCCAGGCGATGCTCGCTGGCGCTGACGTGGCGAAACAGTTGCAAACAGAAAATACAATCCACCGCGTTCGCCGACAGCCCGATCGTGAACGCCGAACTCGGGAAAGTCTTGACCCGTTGAAGCCACGCGCCGCCATGGTGGGTGAGCGCATGTTCGAGCATGTCCGGCGACGGGTCCGCCGCCAGGATCACCCGGTTCGCATGCTCGGCCAGCACCGGCCAGAACCGCCCCGCCCCACAGGCCACATCCAGCACCAACCCGGGCTCGCCCGCCACCTTCAGGGCGTTGCGCACCATTTGCTCGTCGCGCCAGAACGCCAGGCGCAAGCGTCGAGGCGCCGGCCGGCAGCAGACCTGCGCATGTTCCTGATCATGCTGCCTGGCGAACTCAAGCTCGACGGCGGATGGGGGTAGCCCGGACATACCAACGGCTCTTGGTAAAGATGGGATGACAGGTTAAACAACCTCGCGTGAAAAAAAGGTCCACGCCATCACTCCCGCGCCAGGACACCGTCAATCACCGCGCCGCGACAGTTGGCGAACAGGTCCAGGTCCCGGTTGTAGACGTGGCTGTTGACTTCCAGCAGCCCGAGCATCGAGTGAAACAGGTTGTCCTGGCTCAAGGGCTTTTCCCGGCTCAGTTGCAGGCAATGGGTGTCAACCGAGAAAGACTTCTGATAGCTGTCGGAAAACCAGGCCAGCATCGCCACGTGCTTCTGTTGCTCCGGGGCGAGCATGTAGGGCGTGCCATGGAGAAACAGGTTGTATTCGCCCAGGGACTCGCCATGGTCCGACAGATACAGCATGGCCGTGTCGACCTTGTCCTGGTTGGCCCGCAGCAGATCGATCAGGGTCGACAGCACATGATCGGTGTACACCAGCGTGTTGTCGTAGCCGTTGACGATGCTCTCGCGGCTGCAATTGTTCAGCGCGTTGCTTTCGCACACCGGGGTGAAATGCTCGTATTCCTTGGGATAGCGCTTGAAATATTCCGGCCCGTGGCTGCCCATCTGGTGCAGCACCAGCACGGTGTCCTTGTCGAGCGTGTCGATGAAATGCTGCAGCCCCTGGAGCAGGATCTCGTCGCGGCACTCACTGTTGGCACACAGGGCCGGATCCTTGAGATTGCTGACATCCTGCAGCGTGACCCGATCACAGGTGCCCTTGCAGCCGGACTGGTTGTCCCGCCAGATCACCTCCAGCCCGGCGCGCTTGAGCACATCCAGCAAACCCTCTTCATTCCTGGCCATGCTGGCGTCGTAGTTCTTGCGCCCCATGTTGGAAAACATGCAGGGCACCGACACGGCGGTTTCAGTGCCGCAGGAATGCACGTCGGTGAAGGCGATCAGGCCGGCCTCTTTGTCCAGTGTCGGCGTGGTATCGCGGTTATAACCAAGGATGCCGAAGTTCTCGGCCCGGGCACTCTCGCCCACCACCAGTACGGTCAGGGATTTGCGTCCGTGGGTTTGCCAGGCGGGGTTGCGACTCGCGTCCTCGCCCAGTGTGATAAACGGCTGCTTGGCCGACGCGATCTGCTCACGCAAATAGCCGAGCGACGCACCGATGTAGTTGCTCGGCACGACCATCAAGCGCAACTCGTGGTGGTTGCGAAACAATGAAGACAGGCCTTGGTAGTTGACCAAGGCGACCATACCAATCACTGCCGCCGAGGCCACGCCGACCAACAACTTACTTAATAATTCTTTGGGCCAGCGACGGTAGTTGATCGGTGTCTTGAACAATAACCAGCAAGGCAAGGCACCCAACAACCCGATATAAACAAATAACTTCAGCGACAACAGATCACGAACTTCCGTAGCATTGGTTTCAGCAAAGTTGCGCAACATGCCAGCGTCGATCAATACGCCGTATTGAGCCATGAAATACGCCACGCCAGCGCTGATCAGGAACAACAGCATCAGCACGGGCTTGAGCAGCGAACGGAAAGCCACGAGCGTCAGCACCAGGTTGAACGCGCAGAAAATCATCAGGCCAAACGCCACGCACATCAGTAGACCCTGCGCGTCAGCCGTGGTGATCGCCAGCAAGTGTTGCCAGAGCACGATGTTGAAGCCCACTAATAAAAAGGCACTGGCAGCCAGCGTCACCCACTCGGGGCGCACGGCTTTAGTAGTCAGCATGATGATTGACGGCTTCCTGAAAGTTGCTCTTTAAAAAGAAGGGCCGCAGGAAACGTGTGAAAAGATCGTTCCCTACGGCAACACAAACTTTAGGTAGCCCACCATCAATTTTTCGTGAAAAAGTTGCCACTAAATAATTATTTAAAAAACCCGCCGCCAGCCGGTTTCAAGCTTGATTCAGATACCAGCGCCAATCCTGCTCCCCGACTTCCCCCATGAATTGACGGTACTCGGCGCGCTTGACCGCCAGATAAACGCCAAGAAACTCATCGCCAAACGCTTCTCGCGCCCAGGCCGATGCCTCAAGGGCACGCAGGGTGGTGAGCCAGTCAGTGGGCAGCAACTCGGTCGCTTGGGCGTAGCCGTTGCCTTCGACAGGTTTCCCGGGATCGCACTGTTCACGGATACCGCGATGAATGCCGGCCAATATCGCCGCCGCCGCCAGGTAAGGGTTGGCATCAGCGCCGCAGATACGATGCTCGATGTGGCGCGAGAACGCCGGACCGCCGGGCACCCTCAGGCTCACGGTACGGTTGTCCACGCCCCAGGTCGCCGCCAGCGGTGCGTAGCTGTTGCTTTGGAATCGCCGGTAGGAGTTGGCGTTCGGACAAAACATCAACAGCGAATCGAGCAAGGTGTCGAGCATCCCACCCACTGCCTGGCGCAACAGCGGCGTGCCGTCGGCGGCTTCACTGGCAAACAGGTTGTGGCCATCGCGGTCCGCCAGGCTGACATGCATGTGCATGCCAGAGCCCGCCAAGTGATCGAACGGCTTGGCCATGAAGCACGCCTGCATGCCGTGCTTGTGGGCCACACCCTTGACCAGGCGCTTGTAGCGCACCGCTTCATCCATGGCTTGCAAGGCATCGCTGCGGTGTTCAAGGGTGATCTCCACTTGCCCCGGTGCGTATTCGGAAATGGCGGTCCGGGCCGGAATGCCTTGCAGCTTGCACGCAGCGTACAAGTCGGCCAGGAACGGCTCGATCTGCTCCAGCTCGCGCAAACCGTAGACCTGGGTGGCACGCGGTCGGCCACCGTCGGCGTCCCGCGCCGGCTGTGGCCGACCGTGGCTGTCGCGTTGCGCGTCCAGCAGATAGAACTCCAGCTCCGCCGCCATCACCGGGTAATAACCGTCGGCCTGCAAGGCCTCGATCACCTGGCTGAGCAAATAACGCGGATCGGCGATTGTCGCCGGCATGCCCTCCTGGGGATGCATGCTGACCTGCACGGCGGCCGTGGGCATCAATCGCCACGGCATGCGCTGCAAGCTGCCGCTGAGGGGATAGGCACGGCAATCGATGTCACCGACGTCCCACACCAGTCCGGAATTTTCCACATCATCGCCATTGACGGTCAGCCCGAGAATTGTACTGGGCAGTGGCCGACCACTTTCGAAGACCGCCAGCAGCTCGTCCCGATGCAACAACTTGCCCCGGGGCACACCGTTATTGTCGAGGATGAACAGTTCGAACAGTTCGATATCGGGGTTCTGGGCAAGGAACGCCTCGGCGTGTTGCACGGGTGCGAAAGAAATCTTGGCAAGGCTCATGAGAAGGCTCGTATTTCCATGTCGGACGGGCGACAAGGCGCCGTCAGTCTGTGCTCGCCATTGCGCGAGCACCGTGAGTGATCAACAGGTAATACGAATATCTGGAGGACGGGCGTGACGGCAATGCCAGAGCGCCCAAAAGGCCAGCTCGGAGGGCAACGCACTGAGGGTTGGGGCCATGGCAGGCGTGAACCTGCCGACCGGATCGACCGCGGCAGATGAAGGGTATTGGAATGCCAGGGGCCAACCGTCCATGAGCGCATCACAGGAAACACATCGGGCAAGCGTCCCACGACCCCCTGGGAGGTTAAACCTGGATTTGATGGAGCTTGGATCGCAGCGAACTAAACATAGATAAACCAAACAGTCGTTGATCGACACGTCGTGTTCCCTACATTATCTGTCCCGTTCCCGACCATGAAAGCGCCTGCCTGGCATTCTCTTGGCACGTTCGTTCCGTTAGGATCGTCAGCCTGGTTTGCGCAAAATCCGCGCAAGGAGCACAGCGAGAGACAGAACGGATGCTGAACAGTAACTCCCTCAGAAAGCTCGACATGCAAGACCTCATGGTGTTTAGCGCCGTGTACGAGCAAAGCAGTGTCACCGGCGTGTCCGAGGCATTGTGCGTCAGTCAGTCAACCGTCAGTTATTGCCTCAAGAAACTGCGAACCTGTTTCGAAGACGAGCTATTCATCAACACCCGCACCGGCATGCGCCCCACCTATAAGGCCGAGGGCATGTACGATCACGTGCGCGCCATTTTACAAAGCATCAACCTGTGCCATGCCGGAACGCCAACTTTTGATCCGACGCGGCAAGCCATTACCTTCAATATTTGCGCACCGGAATATTTCGAACAACTGATCCTGCCGCCACTGCTGCGAGGCTTCGATTATGCCAATCTGCCGGTGGCGGTGAACGTGCACAAGCTCGAAGCCGACATTCCCGCCGAAGAATTACGCGACGGCAGCCTCGACCTGGTGATCTGCTTCGGCCCGAACTTCCACAGCAACCATGCCGATTTCAAATCCCGGCAGTTGCTGGAGGAGGACCTGGTTTGTGTCGTGGATAAACGGGCAACGCCACTTGAGCCGCAACTGAGCCTTCAGTCTTTCGTACGGCGCCGACACGTGTTTCCGACGCCTTGGACGTCAGCGACCAACATGGTGGACGGTTGGCTGTCGCAGCAGGCGCATCAACGCCAGATTGCCGCTCGCGCCAATAGCTACGGCGCCGCACTGAAGATGATCACCGGCACCGACTTCATCCTCACCCTGCCCCGCCGCATCCAGAAACTGCTGGCCAACGAGGCGATTTTCAATCACCACGAAGTGCCCCAGGGCCTGCCGGGGTTTACCTTGAACATGCAGTGGAGCCTGGCCGTCGATCAGGACAGTGCCAACGCCTGGCTACGCGAACAGATCATCAAGGCCTGCACCGTCCGCGACACCTGATCGTCATTGACCGATCAAGGCCTTGGCATACGGGCCTCGATCGATGTCGAGGATTTCCACGCACAGTTGCACGCTAACGTCGGCCGGCCATGGCCCCAGTTCCTGGATCACGGCCAGCAGGTTATCGGCCAGTTGTTTCTTGATTTCCGGCGAGCGGCCGCTCAGCAAGGCCAGCTTCACGTGCACGAAGCCCCGTTCGCCCAGCCCCGTGCCCACCCGGAAAGTCTCGAGCTTCACGGCACGGCTCTTGATGTCCAGCTCGGCGGCGAATTGACCGGAGGCCACCAGCGCATTGTTCAGGCGCAACAGTGCGACATCGGCCTTCAGCTCGGGCAGGTTGGCGGTGTACTCCATGTGCAGGTGAGGCATGTGTTCGACTCCGATTCGAAAATATGACGAGGTGGTTTCAGCCGCCACAACCTTACCTCGACTTTATTCTTTGGGGCAGGTTTTGTTTCGTCGTTTCACGGGCTCAAGGTTGCGCCGAGACAACGTGCTCGCCCATGAACGCCTCCAGCCGCGATCGCAACCAGCGTTCGGCCGGGTCACTGTCGACATGGCTCAGCCAGACCATGGACAAATCCAGGGTCGGGGTCTTGAAAGGAAAGGGTTCGTTGAACAGTTGGCCCGAGGCGGCCATGGCGACGGCGGTATAGTCCGGCAGGCTGGCGATCAGGTCAGTGCCGGCCAACAACGCCGGCAATGCGCTGTATTGCGGCACCGACAGCACGACCTGGCGCGTGCGTCCGATCTCGGCCAGCCATTCATCGGCAAACCCGGCGACGTTCGCGGTATGGGACACCAGCACATGAGGCCGGGCGCAGTACTCGTCCAGGGTCAGTGGTGTGTCCGATGCATCGGCGCGCAACACGCGGGGCTGGATGTGTCGCAACAATTTGCGCTTGGCGTTGGCCGGCAGACCGCGCGTCTGGCTGATGCCCACGGTGATGTCGCCCGATGCCAGCAGATCGGGGATGCGCCAGTAATCGACGTGCTGGACCACGAACACGATGTGCGGCGCCTCTTGCCGCAGGCTGCTCAACAGGGGCGGCAGCAGGCCGAACTCGACGTCGTCCGACAGGCCGATACGAAACGTCATGGTACTGCTGGTGGGGTCGAAATCGTGGGTCAGGCTCAAAGCCACCGACAGCGAATCGAGCGCCGGTGATAGGTGCCGGATGATTTCCTCGGCCCGGGCCGTCGGCTCCATGCGGTGGCCGACGCGAATGAACAGCGGGTCGTTGAACATCTTGCGCAACCGATTGAGAGCCGAACTGATGGTCGGTTGGCCCAGGAACAGTTTTTCCGCCACCCGCGTCACGTTACGCTCAAGCATCAGCGTTTCGAAAACCACCATCAGGTTGATGTCGGCCTTGCGCAATTCGTTGCGGTTCATTCACTGCCCTCGATCCCTTGATTGGCTGCAGTGTAGAAACGCCAAGGGTTGCGCGTCTATGCGCAAAAGGGCTCACTTCCCGATCGCGTGTTCTCATGCCCGCAATATTCGATAACCATTGGAAACGAATTTCCCGTAGCCAAAACCTCCCACTTGGCTAGGCTGGCAGCCACATGTCCAACGCATGTCTTGACTGAATGAATCGCAGGGAGCGAACCGATGTATTTTGAAATCTATCGACAGACCCGAGGCACCCCGAGCACCGGAAAAGGCCAATGGCGCTGGCGCTTGAGAGCCGGCAACCACGAAACGATCGCCAGTGGCGAATCCTATGTGAACAAGAGTGACTGCCTTCACGTCATCGGGCTGATCAAGAATGTCCAGGGTGAAACGCCTGTGAAGGAGATCTAACAGCGCCGCGTAGGCTCTGTAGGAGCTGGCGAAGCCTGCGATCTCTTGATCTTGATCTTTCGCCTGAGATTCAAGTGTCTGGGAAAAGATCGCAGCCTCGTTGCACTCGACAGCTCCTACACAGCGTCTATGGGCGCAGCCTTGCGGGAGCAATCTCCAGCACAGGTTCAGCTTTTTTGCTGTGACGAAGGTCATCCGGCAGGTAGGGTATGCGGACAAAAGCAGGAGGCTGGTGCAATGACTCGATCAATCCATAATCGCGACTGGCTGGTACGGGCGCCCGAATCGAGGAAAATGGAACGCATCGAGGCCTATTTCAGCGGGCATGGCTACACCACCCATCGCCACGACACCTACGCCATCGGAATCACACTTTCCGGCGTGCAGAGCTTCAACTATCGCCACAGCAAACGCCACAGCCAGCCCGGCGGCACCGTCGTCCTGCACCCGGACGAGGTGCACGACGGCGAAGCCGGGACGAGCGAGGGTTTTCGCTACCGGATGCTCTACATAGAACCGTCGTTGATCCAGCAAGTGCTGGGCGGCAAGCCATTGCCCTTCATCGAAGGAGGATTATCCAGCGACCCGCGCCTCAACATCGCCACCCGTCGGCTCCTGAAAGGCCTGGATCATCCCCTCGATCCGCTGGAGGAAGAGGACGCCATCTACGATGTGGCCCAGGCACTCGACATCGCAGCCGGCAGCCGGCGTGGACGGCGGCTGATCGACTACCCGGCGGCGGAGCGTGCCCGCCTGTTCATCCATGATGCCCTCCACAAGGCGATCACACTGGACGACCTGGTGCAGGCCAGCGGCAGGGACCGATGGAGCCTGTCCCGGGATTTCCGGGCACTTTACGGCACCAGCCCCTATCGCTACATCACCCAGCGCCGCTTGAACGAAGCCCGGCGCCTGGTATTGCATGGCATGCCGTTGAGCGAAGTAGCCCTGGCCTGTGGTTTTTTCGATCAGAGCCACATGACCCGACTGCACACCCAGGCCTTCGGTATTTCACCGGCACGCTGGCTGAAAATGCTGCGCTGAAGGCAGAGGCTGCGCACGGCAAAAAGCTGCACGATCATCCAATACGCACCCAGGCTCCGACAGTAAGGTACAGCTCACCACCCACCTGAGGAGCATGCCTCGATGACCCACTACGCCCCCATCAACTTCGCTCAGAAATACGCACTGTTCCACGAACAATGGGCACCGAAAGTCGTGGCCGAAATGAATGACTACCAATTCAAGATCGTCCGGCTCGAAGGCGAATTCATCTGGCACACCCACGCCGACACCGATGAAACCTTCATCGTGCTGGAGGGCGAGTTGCGTATCGACTTTCCCGACGGTGCGGTGACCATAGGGCCGGGCGAAATGTACGTGGTCAAAAAAGGTGTCGAGCACAAGCCCAGCGCCGCACACGAAGTGAAACTGCTGCTGATCGAACCACGTGGCGTCCTCAATACCGGCGAACAAACCAATGAGCGAACGGCGGTGAATGATGTGTGGATCTGACTGAGCCAGGCTCAATCGTATTCAGCTTCCTGGTGATCGCCCAACAACCGCCGCTGACGAGGTGTCGCGGCCGCCAGGACAGCAGGGTTGAACTGCCAGTGCAGATAGGGTGAGAACTTCTGCGCGACCATCCGCCGGCCGTAGTGCACCTGGAGCATGTACCGCGTACGGTCGACGGTGCGGTTGTCGTTGCCGGCGTGCCATAACTCACTGCGCAAGATCAGCACATCGCCGGCCTGGCACAGCACCGGCTGCGCGGGGCGCCCTTGCCATTGTGTTTCGCCCTTCACTGGCGCGCGGCCGGCCTTGTGGCTGCCAGGAATCACCTGCGTCGGGCTCAAGTCGGCGTCGATGTCATCCAGGTAGAACTGCGCGGTAAACACCTGCATGGGCAGGTCGAAAGCCGGGTCGTCCAACAGCGTTGGCGGCAATGCCATCGCCAGGTAATCCAGGTGCAACGGTGCCCCTGCGAAACCGGGATGGCAGCGCCAGGCCGTTTGGCCAATGACATGGCAATCATCGCCCAGGGCCGCCTCGGCCAGCTCGATCACCCCGGCCACCTCCAGGAACGGCAGCCAGAATGGACCGCGATTGAACACACATTTGTAATGATCGATGACGCCGCTGTAGTCCCAATGCCGGGGCTTCAACTGGTCGATGGCATGGCGCAGGTCGGCGATCTGCCGGGCATCCAACACACCGGGCATCAGGACGAAACCGTCCTGATGCAGGGCTTGCAAATGGTCGTCAGTAGACACGACACCACCTGCTTCAGGTGCGGAAGCGGCCGGTCAGTTCTGCCAGGTTTCTCGACAGGCTGGAAAGCTGTTGGCTGGCCTGCATGCTCTGGGCAGAATTGGATGCCGCCTCGTTGGACAGATCACGGATGTCAGAAATATTGCGGGCTATTTCCTCAGTGACGCTGCTCTGTTCCTCGCAAGCACTGGCGATTTGCGCGGCCATGTCGTTGATCCGCTGGATCGAACCGCCGGTACCGCTGAGCACCTGATCGACGCCCGCGGCTCGTTCGACACTGTCCCGGGCCTTGCTGCTGCCCACATGCATGGCTTGTACAGCCTTGGCGACACCGCTCTGCAACCGCTCGATGCGAACCTGGATGTCCTTGGTCGAATCCTGTGTGCGCGCCGCGAGTGCCCTCACTTCATCGGCCACCACGGCAAAACCACGGCCCTGCTCACCGGCCCGCGCGGCTTCGATGGCAGCGTTCAGCGCCAACAGGTTGGTCTGTTCGGCAATGCCACGGATCACCTCGAGCACGGCGCCAATACTGGAAGTTTCCTGGGCCAATGCCTCGATCGTGCCCGAGGCGCTTTCCACTTCCTGGGCCAACTGGCGAATCGACTCGATGGTGCTGCTGACCACCTCGGCGCCGTCGCGAGACTGACTGCTCGCCTGTTGCGCGGCCCCCGAGGCGTTCGCCGCGTTATGCGCCACTTCATGCACCGCTGCACTCATCTGGGTGGCGGCGGTACTGACCTGATCGAGCGCCGCATGTTCGCTGCTGATCAACCGGTCATTCGTCGCGGCCATATCGGCCATGGCACGCGCTGCGGAATCGACCTCCCCGGTCACCCGTCCAACTTCGGCGATCAGGGGCTGCAACTTGTCGAGGAAACGGTTGAAAGCACTGCCGAGCTGGCCCAGCTCATCGGCCGAACGCACCTCCAGACGGCCTTTCAGATCGCCGCCACCCTCGGCAATCTGCTCGACGCGGTGCAGCAAACGACGCATAGGGCTCAACACCACAAGTGGCAGAGCAACAAGCACAAGGATGCAACCGAGCAAGCCGATCAGCAGAATCGCGCCTTGATGCACGCCGACCGTCTCACCCTTTTCAATCGCTGCGTCACCTTCGCGATTCGACGCCGCGTCTTCCAGCTCACCCAGCTTGTCGATTGAGTCGCGCATGGTTTCGAACAGGCGCTCGCTGTCACCAAAACTCAGGGCGCTGGCGCCCTGCGGGTCGCCTACAGACAGTTCGAGGACGCGCCGGGAAACCTGCATCCATTTCCCGAAGCTGTCATTGAACTGACTGACCAACGCCTGCGCCTCGGCACCGGGCTGCATCGCCGCATATTTCTGCACGCGGTCATAAGCCTGCTTCGCATTCTCACCATGACTGGTGCTCAGCGCTTTCAAATGCTCGTTTGCATGACCATCCAGCAGGCTGCGCTCGGCAACGAAAGCCTGATAAAGATCACGGTCGGCGTTGAGCAACAGGCTGATCGCCGGCAGATAACGTTTGGTCAATTGCGTGCTCGATTCAGTCACCTGACCGATACCGCGCATACCCGCCCACCCCATCAGCCCCAGCAACACAGCCAGGAATGCGATCGGAAGGGTGATTTTCCAGCGAAAGCCCAGATCGGCAAAAAACCGCAGCATGGGGTGTCACTCCTTTCATGGGGATTAGCTTACCTATCGGCAGCCATGCCTTGAGCTATAGACCATTAGTCTAATTGTTACAAAGCTTTGGGTCTGGAAGGCACCGGGGTTATGCAGGTCGCGGAGTGGGTTGGGCGGGATAAAAAAGGCGGGGGGAGGCAATAGCTGCGGGGAATTTTCTGACATTTCCCGCCCACATAATTTAGAGAATTTTCTGACTCATCATCTGATTGATGATTTCTCCAGCGAGGCCCTATAGTCCAAACGTCGTTCGTAAGAGCGGCTTGGGTTTGGCGACTCGATGACAAATGGTAAGAAGGTCCTCAATCAAATGGAGTTTGGAATGAATAGATACATGGCTCTTACCAGCAATGCCGACGATCAACCCCTCTTTGTCGATACCTCAGCGCCTTTGCACACCCTGCTCGACACGGCAGGCTATAGAATTCGCGCGGTTACCCAGCTTTTAGAGAACCTCGCCATGCGAGGGGACATTCCCAGCGACTCAGTGGTCCTTCAGGACTTTGCACAGCTGTGCTGCATTCCGTTGAGGGATGGTTGCGACGTGCTCGATGTCATAGCCCGACGCTTGGATGCGGAACCTGCCTAGGGATAATACTTGTCAGCTAGAGATAAAGTCTGTGGGAGCAAAGCTTGCTCGCGATAGCGGTAGAGTCGCCAATATCGTTGTTAGCTGGCTTACCTCAATCGCGAGCAAGCTTTGCTCCCACAGGATTTACGCCAGACTGACAGATGACGAAAACGAAAAAGCCCCTGAAATGTTCAACCATTTCAGGGGCTTAGTCATACACAATAATGGCGGAGAGATAGGGATTTGAACCCTAGGTACTGTCGCCAGTACAACGGATTTCGAATCCGTCCCGTTCGGCCACTCCGGCATCTCTCCAGTGGCGCGCATCATACCAGCACATTCGCCGGAAGCGAACCCCCGAGCGAAATTTTTTCCGTGCTATCAGATGCTTGCGTCGATTACAGCGGCACACCCAGACGCTGGGCGACTTCTTCGTAGGCTTCGATGACGTCACCGAGGCCTTGGCGGAAGCGGTCCTTGTCCATCTTCTTCTTGGTGTCCTTGTCCCAGAGGCGGCAGCCGTCAGGGCTGAACTCGTCGCCCAGGACGATGGAACCGTCGCTGAACACGCCGAATTCAAGCTTGAAGTCCACCAGCAGCAGGCCGGCGTCGTCGAACAGCTTGGTCAGTACTTCGTTGACCTTGAGGGACAATTCCTTCATGCGGACCAGTTGCTCGGCGGTGCCCCAACCGAATGCCACGACGTGGGATTCGTTGATGAACGGGTCGCCCTTGGCGTCGTCCTTCAGGAACAGCTCGAAGGTGTAAGGGTTGAGCTTCATGCCCTCTTCCACGCCCAGGCGCTTGACCAGGCTGCCGGCGGCGTAGTTACGCACGACGCATTCGACCGGGATCATGTCCAGCTTCTTGACCAGGCATTCGTTGTCGCCCAGCAGCTTGTCGAACTGGGTCGGCACGCCGGCGGCTTCGAGCTTCTGCATGATGAAGGCGTTGAACTTGTTGTTCACCATGCCCTTGCGGTCCAGCTGTTCGATGCGCTTGCCGTCGAACGCCGAGGTGTCGTTGCGAAACAGCAGGATCAAGCGGTCAGCGTCGTCGGTCTTGTAAACCGACTTGGCTTTGCCGCGGTAGAGTTCTTCACGTTTTTCCATGATGGGCTCCGCTTGCTAAGTAGTGGGCTAGGCGATATGTCGCCAGTCGAGCCCTGAATCTTGATCGGCCAGTTGCAGCCAGTCCGGGTCGCACCCGAGGGTGTCGACAAAACATTGCCGGGCCAGCTGCGGCAGGTTGTTCTTGCTGCTCAGATGGGCCAGGACCAGGTGTTGCAGGCCTTGCCAGCCCAACTCGGCCACCAGGAACGCTGCCTGGTGGTTGTTCAAATGTCCGTATTCCCCGCCTACCCGCTGCTTGAGGAAGTACGGGTAGTAACCACGCGCCAACATGTCGCGGCAGTGGTTGGACTCGATCATCAACGCATCGAGGTCCCGGTAACTGTCCATCACCCTGTTGCAATACGACCCCAGGTCGGTCAGCAGCCCAAAACGCCGCTCGCCGTCACTGAACACATATTGCGTCGGTTCCCGGACATCGTGCGCCACGCTGACCACGCTGATATCCAGGCAACCGATGCGCAGTTGCTCGCCACCGGCCACGAAGCCGGCCGGTTCGATGGGCTTGCGCAGGCCTTCCAGTGTGCCACGGCTCAGGTACACCGGCAGATTGTAGCGCCGAGACAGCAAACCCACGCCATGCACGTGGTCGGCATGTTCGTGGGTCACAAGTATCGCGCTCAGTTGCGCTGGGTGCACACCCAGGCGCAACAGGCGCTTCTCGGTTTCCCGCAGGGAGAAACCACAATCGACCAACACATACGTGCCGGCACTGGCTACCAGCGTGCCGTTCCCTTGGCTACCGCTGCCGAGAACGGCAAAACGCATCGGATCAGCCCAGGTTGTCCTGAATCAAGCCCAACACCTTGCGGGCCACATCGGCCGGCGCCACGGTGTTGATGTTCTTCTCGACGGTGACCTGGACGTTGTCGCCGACCTTGCTCAGGCGAACCTGGTAACGCTCGGCGCGGGCTTCGACTTCTTCCTTGTCCGGCTTGCTGCCGAACAGGCCACTGAAGAAGCCTGGTTTCTCGTCCTTCCTCTCGGCCTTTTCAGCGAGGTTGATGTAGTACAGGCCCAGGCTGCGGTTGATGTCTTCAACGCGCCACTCGCCCTGCTCCAGCGCACGGCCAACACTCGACCAGGCACGGTCCAGGTCGGAGCCGACGTTGAGCACCGGGTTGCCGCTGCCGTCTTCGCTCAGGCTGACGCGGCTCGGGGTGTCGTAGTCGCGGGTAGCCAGCATCGAAACCGAGCCGCCCTGCTCTGCGGTACGGCTCATGCTGGCAAGCATGTCGTCCACCAGGGCAGCGTCCAGGCCGGTATTGACCGAACGGTTGGTGAAGGCCACGTCAGCGGTGCTGCCGGCAGGCCGCTCGGCGCTGACCACATAGACTTCACTGGTGTTGCGCTGCACGCCTGGCTCGATACGCACCCGCACGCGGGTTTCGCTGTCGGCCGCGACACCGGCGGCGCTCATGCGCTTGGCCATGGCGGCGGACAGTTCATCGGCGCGCTGCCAGGTGGTGGTGAATTCGCCAGTTTGCGGGCGCTGTTCGTCCAGGCGGAAACCGTTGTCCTGGAAGAACTGGATCGCCACAGGCCAGACTTCGGCCGGTGGATGCTGGCCCATGACCCAGCTGGAATCGCCACTCTTCTGCAGGGTGTAGTCGCTGGCATCGGCCACGGCCGACAGCGGCTGTGGACGTGGGACGATGTATTCGCCCTTGACGCTGTCGTCGGCTACGTTGCGCGGGATCGGCAGCAGCGGATCCAGGCGCTTGGCAACGCTGACGTCTTGCGGCAGTTGCATCGGTGCAGTCTGTTGCGCCTGCAGGTAATCGCTACCACGGTCGCGGAAGTAACCTTCCGGCCCCCAGATCCATCCGCAGCCGCTGGTGCTGGAGATAATCAAGGCAAGTGCGGAAAGTCCGGCCATTCGCTTCATGCGTTGTACTTCCTCAATTAAACCAGGACGCCGGACTGGCGCATGGCCTGCCGCAGCGGTTCGTGACAGGGGGTGCTCAGCCAGGTCAGTGGCAGGCGGATGCCTTCGTGCATCAGGCCCATTTCAACCAAGGCCCACTTCACCGGAATCGGGTTGGCCTCGAGGAACAGGTCCTTGTGCAACGGCATCAGTTTTTCGTTGATTGCCCGCGCAGTCTCGGCGTCGCCCTTGAGCGCGGCCTCGCACAGGTTGGCCATTTCGCGCGGAGCAACGTTGGCCGTGACGGAGATGTTGCCCTTGCCACCCAGCAGGATCAGCTCGACCGCGGTCGGATCATCGCCGGACAGCACGATGAAGTCCTTGCCCACGCCATCGAGGATGGCCTTGGCGCGCTTCATGTCGCCGGTGGCTTCCTTGATGCCGATGATGTTCGGCACGGTGGACAGGCGGATCACGGTCTCGGCCTGCATGTCGCAGGAGGTGCGGCCGGGAACGTTATAGAGGATCTGCGGGATGTCGACGGCTTCGGCAATGTGCTTGAAGTGCTGGTACAAGCCTTCCTGGGTCGGCTTGTTGTAGTACGGAACGACCAGCAGGCAGGCGTCGGCACCGGCTTCCTTGGCGTTGCGGGTCAGCTCGACGGCTTCGCGAGTCGAGTTGGCGCCGGTCCCGGCGATGACGGGAATGCGACCGTTGACCTGCTTGACCACGGCACGGATGACTTCGATGTGCTCATTGACGTCGAGGGTTGCCGACTCGCCGGTGGTACCGACGGCGACAATGGCATGGGTGCCGTTCTCAAGGTGGAAGTCCACGAGTTTGCTGAGGCTGGCCCAGTCAAGATGCCCTTGTGCATCCATGGGTGTGACCAGTGCCACCATACTGCCCGCAATCATGAAACCGCTCCTGCCGGAAAAAGAGAGCGGTAATGGTACTGGCGCCAAGATGCTTGTACAAGCGAACTACCATTCCCCTTGGCGATGGTTTTCGCTACCCTTCAGGCTTTGATCGGTACCGACAAGCTCATACGCCGGTTTCCAGCCTCCGTTTTCGACGCCACAAGCCCCGATCCCGGGTTTGTCCTGGTGCGTTCCTGCTGTCGTGGAATGCAGCGCAACCCCGGGCACAAGGCTTGAGCCGTTCGTTTTTCCGGGCCTGGCGCTGTGTCGAGCGGCAAAGGTACCGACCGCTCATCGCTTTAGGAATGCTGCATGTCCACCCCCACAGTCCGCGAACAATTCCTTGTTATCAGTGCCCTTGGCGCCAACCCCATGGAGCTGACTAACGTCCTGTGCCGCGCCAGCCATGAAAATCGCTGCGCCGTCGTGACCTCACGCCTGACCCGTCATGGCGAATGCAGTGCCCTCGTGCTCGAGATCTCCGGCAGCTGGGACGCCCTGGCTCGCCTGGAAGGCAGCCTGCCGGTACTGGCCAAGAAGCATGCCTTCACCGTCAACGTGGTGCGTAGCGCCGCCCTGGAGAACCGTCCCCAGGCCCTGCCCTACGTGGCCTATGTGAGCTCGGCCTACCGCCCGGACATCATCAACGAGCTGTGCCAGTTCTTCATGGACCACCACGTCGAGCTGGAAAACCTGACCTGCGACACCTACCAGGCCCCGCAGACCGGCGGCACCATGCTCAACGCCACGTTCACCGTGACCCTGCCCGCCGGCACCCAGATCAGTTGGCTGCGCGATCAGTTCCTGGACTTCGCCGATGCGATGAACCTGGATGCCCTGATCGAACCGTGGCGCCCACAAAACCCAATGTAAGGAAGCGTTCATGGCCGTTGCCGTCGACCAGCCGGTTACCGATTTCCAGGCACCCGCCACCAGCGGGCAGACCATCAGCCTCGCCGCCCTCAAGGGCAAGCAGGTGGTGATCTACTTCTACCCCAAGGACAGCACCCCGGGCTGCACCACCGAAGGCCAGGGTTTTCGCGATCAGTACGCGCAGTTCCAGGCTGCCAACACCGAAGTGTTCGGCATCTCCCGGGACAGCCTCAAGTCCCACGAGAACTTCAAATGCAAGCAGGAGTTCCCGTTCGAGCTGATCAGTGACAAGGACGAGGCCGTCTGCCAGCTGTTCGACGTGATCAAGCTGAAAAAGCTCTATGGCAAGGAATACCTGGGGGTTGATCGCAGCACATTCCTGATCGACAAGAACGGCGTGCTGCGCCAGGAATGGCGTGGTGTGAAGGTGCCGGGGCATGTGGATGCGGTGTTGGCGGCGGCTCAGGCCCTCAACAAGGGCTGAAATTTTCGCTGCCTGTCCTGGCGCTATCGCGAGCGAGCTCGCTCCCACAGGGATTTGATTAACACCACCAATCCAGTGTGGGAGCGAGCTTGCTCCGGGCGGCGTTCCGACGATGGGGCCACAAGCCCCACCCCATAAGCTACAACAACGGCGCCACCACCGGCTCCTTGCTCGGCCACGCATCCAGCACCGCCTTGAACAGCGTCGCCAGGGGTATCGCAAAGAACACCCCCCAGAACCCCCACAGCCCGCCAAACAGCAGCACCGCACAGATGATCGCCACCGGATGCAGGTTCACCGCCTCGGAGAACAGCAGCGGGACCAGCACGTTGCCGTCCAGCGTCTGGATGATCCCGTAGACCGCCATCAGGTAGATGAACTGATCGCTCCAGCCCCACTGGAACAGCGCAATCAAGGCCACCGGCACGGTCACCACCACGGTGCCGACATAAGGCACTACCACTGAGATGCCCACCAGCAGCGCCAGCAAGGCGGCGTAATTGAGTCCCAGGGCGACGAAGCCGATGTAGGTCACGCCGCCGCAGATGAAAATCTCGATGACTTTGCCGCGAATGTAGTTGGCGATCTGCCGATTCATTTCCTGGGCCACCCGGGTAATCAGCGCCCGCTCACGCGGCAGGTAGCCACGGACCCAACGCCCGATCATTTCCCGGTCCTTGAGGAAGAAAAACACCAGGATCGGCACCAGCACCAGGTAGATCATGATGTTGACCAGAAGCGGCAGGCTGGACAGCGAAAACGTCAGCGCCCACTGGCCGAACTTGCCGATCTGGCCGCGCACGACTTCAATGGCTTGCAACACCTGCTCGTCGGACACCAGGTGCGGATAACGCTCGGGCAACAGCAACAACACGGACTGCCATTTGGCAAGCATCCCCGGCAACTCGTTGAAGAGCGTCACCAACTGGTGCCAGAGCAGCGGCACGATCACGATTATGAACACCAACAACAAGCCCATGAACAGGGCGAACACCAAGCCCACCGCCGCCGCACCCGGCAACCGCAAGCGCTCCAGGGTCGTGACCAACCCTTGCATCAGGTACGCCAGCACCATCCCCGCCAGCACCGGCGCCAGCATGCCGCCCAGGGTGAGCACGGCGGTAAAGGCCAGGAACAGCAGCACTGCCAGGACTACAGCCTCTTCATCGGAGAAGTAGCGCTGGATCCAGTCGCGTAACACTTTGAACATTAAAAATCCTTAAGAGACGCTGTCGGTTTTCAGGCCTTTTTCAGCCAGTAACGGTAGACGCCGTTATCGTCTTCTTCACGCAGCAGCGTATGACCGGCCAATCGGGCGAAGGTGCGGAAATCACGCTGGGAGCCCGCATCCGTGGCGATCACCTTGAGCACGCTGCCGCTGGCCAGGCGATTGAGTTCCAGCTTAGCCTTGAGCAACGGCAACGGACAGTTCAGGCCGCTGGCGTCCAGTTCGGCATCGTGGGCTACAGCATCAGTCATGGGTTCACTCCGCAGCAGATCGTTGAGCGGCCTAGAATATCTGGTCCCGGGCCCGGTGTCCGGCTACAGTAAGGTCTTTGTCGACTAAGGCTTCGTGCATGACATTTCTGCGCCCCACCCTGCTGACGCTCGCTTGCCTGCTTGCCTCACCGGGCTTCGCCGACGACCTGCCGTCACTTGGCGACGCCAGTTCTGCCATCGTCTCGCCAGAACAGGAGCACCAACTGGGCCGCGCCTGGTTGGCCCTGCTGCGCAGCCAGGTTTCACAGCTCAACGATCCACAGCTCAAGGACTACGTCGAATCCAGCGTCTATAAACTGGTGGAAACCAGCCAGGTCAACGACCGGCGCCTGGAGTTCATCCTGATCAACAGCCCGCAGCTCAACGCCTTCGCCGCACCAGGCGGAATCGTCGGGGTCAACGGCGGCCTGTTCCTCAATGCACAGACCGAAGGCGAATACGCCTCGGTCATGGCCCACGAACTGGCGCATTTGTCACAACGCCACTTCGCCCGCGGCGTCGAAGCCCAGCAGCGCATGCAGGTACCAATGATGGCCGCGCTGCTGGCTGGCATCGTGATTGCCGCCGCCGGTGGCGGTGACGCCGGGATCGCGGCCATCGCCGGGACCCAGGCCGCGGCCATCCAGGAACAACGGCGTTTCTCGCGCCAGAACGAACAGGAAGCCGACCGCATCGGCATCCAAAACCTGGAAAAGGCCGGCTACGACCCGCGGTCCATGCCGACCATGTTCGAGCGTCTGATGCGCCAGTACCGGTTCGACGCCAGGCCCCCGGAGTTCCTGCTGACTCACCCGGTAACCGAATCCCGGATCGCCGACACCCGCAACCGCGCCGAACAGGCCAAGCCGGGCGGTATCGAGGACAGTGTGCGCTATCAACTGATTCGCGCTCGGGTCCAGTTGACCTACGAAGAAACCCCGGGCCTGGCCGCCAAGCGCTTCCGGGCACAGCTGGATGAGAACCCGAAGAACGACGTGGCGCGCTATGGCCTGGCAATCGCGCAGATCAAGGGCGGCCAGTTGAACGAAGCACGGGAAAACCTCAAGCCGTTGCTGGCCAAATCACCCAACGAGATCATCTACAACCTCGCCCAGGTGGACCTGGACATCACCAACAACAAACTGGCCGACGCTCAATCGCGCGTCGAGCGGATGCTGAGCCAGTACCCGGGCAACTATCCGCTCAACCAGGTACGCGTCGACCTGCTGCTCAAGCAGAACCGCCCCGCCGATGCCGAGAAGGCCCTGGAATCCTTGCTCAAGACCCGCCCGGACGATCCGGACGTCTGGTACATGGTGGCCGAGACCCGCGGGCTGTCGGGCAATATCATCGGCCTGCATCAGGCTCGTGCCGAGTACTTCGCACTGGTAGGCGACTACCGTCAGGCCATCCAGCAACTGGACTTCGCCAAACGGCGCGCCGGCACCAACTTCCCCCTGTCGTCACGCATCGATGCCCGGCAGCGGGAGCTCATGGAGCAGGAACGCATGGTCAAGGACATGATGGGCTGAGCATTCGCCAGGCAAAAAAAACGCCTCTTTCGAGGCGTTTTTTTTTCAGCGGCTAACCGATCATTCGGCCAGCTTGAAGGTGATGAAGCTCGCACGCCCCTGACGCAGGACGCGCATCGACACCGAACGATTCTTCGGCAACGCCTTGGCGATGTCGGTGAACTCCTTGGCGGAACCGATGGCCTGGTTGTTCAGGTGGGTGATGATGTCGCCCGGCTGAAGGCCGATCAGCGCGGCAGGCCCCTCCTGTACCTCCTTGATCACCACGCCGCCCTGAAGCTCCAGGGTGCGCTTCTGCTCTTCGGTCAGCTCGGCCACAGCCACGCCCAGACGGTTGCTGCTGCGCTCGACGCCAGACTTGGGCAGCGAATCCAGCTCCTTGCCTTCTTCAGGAATGGCGCCGACGGTCAATTCGACGTTCTTGCGCTTGCCTTCGCGAATCACTTCCAGATTGGCCTTGGCGCCAGCCTTGAGGGCACCCACCAAGTGTGGCAAGTCGGCGGACATGACGATCGGCTGACCGTTCATGCTCAGGATCACGTCACCCACTTGCAGGCCGCCCTTAGCAGCCGGGCCACCGTCCTGGATTTGCGCCACCAACGCACCGGCGGGCTTATCCAGCCCGAACGACTCGGCCAGGTCCTTGTTCACTTCCTGAATGACCACGCCCAACCAGCCACGGCTGACCTTGCCTTCGCTTTTCAGTTGGTTGGACACGTCCATGGCAACGTCGATCGGAATCGCGAAGGACACGCCCATGAAGCCGCCCGAACGGGTATAGATCTGGGAGTTGATGCCGACGACTTCACCCGCGAGGTTGAACAGCGGGCCACCGGAGTTACCCGGGTTGATCGGCACGTCGGTCTGGATGAACGGCACGTAGTTTTCGTTCGGCAGGCTGCGACCGATGGCGCTCACAATACCCTGGGTCACGGTGTGGTCGAAGCCGAACGGCGAACCGATGGCCACGACCCATTGGCCGGCTTTCAGGTCCTGGGATTTGCCCAGCTTGAGCACGGGCAGGTCCTTGCCTTCGATTTTCAACAGCGCCACGTCGGAACGTGGATCGGTTCCGACCAGCTTGGCCTTGAGCTCGCTGCGATCGGCCAGGCGCACCAGGATTTCGTCGGCATCGGCGATTACATGGTTGTTGGTCAGGATGTAGCCGTCAGGCGAAATGATGAAGCCCGAGCCCAGGGATTGCGCTTCGCGCTGGCGACCACCGCCAGGGGACCGTGGTTGTTGCGGCATGCCGCGCTCGAAGAACTCCCGCAGCATCGGCGGCAGACCTTCCAGGTCCGGCATCTGCTGGTCCGATACACGGCGGTCCGGCAGTTTCTGGGTGGTGCTGATGTTCACCACGGCGGGCGAAGCCTGCTCGACCAGTTGCGTGAAATCAGGCAATTCGACCGCCACGGCAGGAACGGCCTGGCCGAGCACAAGCACGGTGGCAAAGATGGAGAGATAGGTTTTCAAGCGTGGTATCGACATACGGCTCCCGTTACGACGAGCATGGTTAAGCGATATGGAGCAAGGAATACCAGGGAAAGATACGCCGGTATTTTTGTTCCGGGAACAGACAAGGCCAGGGCCGTGCGGCTCTGACCTATAGAAAAAAAGCTGGTTTTTTGCAAATGAAAATGCTGACAGGAAGTTTCGGCACTTCGATCAAGCCCTGGCGTCATCAGCCTCTCGCACAATCGAACCACCCATGCAGTCAGCAGGCTATTGAGTCGCCGTGACGTCGGAGCGCATGGAAAGCGCAATCCGTTCCGCCGTACCAATAGGAATCTCACCGACCACCGTGACCATCATTTCGCCCTGGGGCGTCGTGAGCCTGCGCGAGACGGCAGCCGTCGGGCCTAGCTGAGTACGAGTATCGGTGGCGTTGGCACCGTTCAACGGCTCCAGGAACACCGAAAAGCGCGCCAGGCCATCGTCGTACATCAAGCTATTGACCTGGACCTGGGTGTCCGGGTCCTTGCGTGCAGCGCTGCTGGTCAGCTCGAAACCCGGTGGAAGCCAATCCGAGTGCCAGGCGGTTTTCGCCGCGACGGCCTTGCCAGGATCCTGGGCGACAGCCTTGCATTCGGCGCTGGCTTGCAGCTCACCATCGGTCGGCGCGGCGACGTTCAAGCGAGTGAACTGGAAACGCTCGAGTAGCTGGCCCTTGTCATTGAGCAGCAGGGACTTGAGCGGCAGGCCGGTCTCTTTGTCCAGGTGCAGCTCGAAGCCATAGCGATGCTGGTCCTTGGGCGTCAACGCAACAATGACCGCTTGACGCCCGGCCACGCGCGACTTGCCAATGACGGCCAGGTCATACCAATTCTTGAGTTTTTGCGGATCGAGTGCACGTGAGGTGCCGTCAGGTGTATTGCCCAGCCCCGCGATCAAGGAGCCACTGACGCATTGAGTATGCCCATCAATGCGCAGGACTTCCTGTGCCGAGCCGTCGAGCTGGAGTAACCGCTCGCGGACTTTGCCATCCTGGACGCGATGCCAGATGTTATGGGTAGAAAAACTACCGTTGCGCTCGTAAACGAAAGTGCCCTGGAAGCTCTGCTGTTGCTCGGCTTGACTCAGGCGGTTCAGCCAGTCCTGAGCCTCATCGGCATGGGCTGGAATCGCACACCAGCCACCAAGCAGAAGCGTGAATAGAGGTATGGCGCGCAATGGCTTTCCTTATTAACGGTTTTCCAGGCTGGCTGCACGGGCGTAAGGCAGCGCGCTTTCAGTACCTTTCAGGGCTGCTTGTTGAGCATGCTGACGCAGGTAGTTGGGCAGACGCTGATCATGCCAGCCAGGTTGGCCTTGCAGAACACCGTTGACCATCGGGCCTGCGGTTTCCGAGCCTTCGCTGTAACCGGCCAGTACCGCTGGGCCCTTGACCTGTGGAGCGGCCAGGCCAGGCTGGTTGGACTGCTGCGCCATCTGCACGCCGGCAATCTCATCCTGGTTGTACAGGCGCACACCGGCCAGTACGGCCACGGTGACCGAAGCGGCTACTGCCAGGCGACCCAAGCTGCGCCATGGTCCGCGAGAAGCTTTTGCCGGTACGGCTTCGTCAGCCAAGGCAGCAGAAACGGCCGCAGCGATGTCCAGGCGTGGAAGCAACAAGTCCTTGTGCATCACAGCCCGGGCGATCTGGTAACGAGCCCAGGTCTCACGGGTTTCAACATCGTCGAAGGCATTCAATACCCGACGCAATTCCAGTTCGTCCGCTTCGTTGTCCATAACTGCGGACAGCGATTCCTGCAGGGCTTCACGACTCATGGCGTTCCTCTCTTGGCTGTCGCCGCTGTCTCTAGTTTTCCTGCAACAAAGGTTGCAGGGCTTTATCAATGGCCTCCCGGGCGCGGAAGATCCGGGAGCGCACGGTGCCTACAGGACATTGCATGACGCTCGCAATGTCTTCGTAACTCAGACCGTCGAACTCACGTAAAGTTAAAGCCGTACGCAAATCTTCGGGCAGTTGCTGGATGGTTCGATGGACAGTGCCTTCAATCTCATCCCGCAGCAACGCACGTTCCGGTGATTCGAGATCCTTGAGGCCATGATCGCCATCATAGAACTCGGCATCTTCAGAACTTACATCGCTATCCGGCGGCCGACGGCCGCGTGAAACCAGATAGTTTTTCGCCGTGTTGATGGCGATGCGGTAAAGCCACGTATAAAACGCACTATCCCCGCGAAAATTACCAAGTGCGCGGTAGGCCTTGATGAAGGCTTCCTGAGCGACATCCTGCGCTTCATGGGTGTCGTGCACGAAACGCACGATCAACCCGAGAATTTTGTGCTGGTATTTCAGCACTAGCAGATCGAAAGCTCGCTTGTCGCCGCGTTGGACGCGCTCGACCAGCTGCTGATCCTCTTCCTGGGTTAGCATGAACACTCCTCGATAAGCTCGAAGGAGGCTTGCATTACTAACTGACCGGGCTTGCAAACATAGACTCGGGCTTTTCGCAAAAGTTCTCCCCCTTTCAAGCAAGTTTCCGGCGCGCTCTGATCTCGGCACGCACGAAAAACGCAGCAGGAGATTCCCCGGCTGCGCGAATAATCTGTCACCGGGCCCGTTGGCAGCGATTCCAATCGAAATCCTGCACCAACCCGATGCTGCTCCCTTTTGCAGACAACCGTCTATTGAACGTAGGCGCTTGGCAAAAGTTCCCTCTATTTATAGTGCTATGCACTGAATATCAGGCAACCGTGACGAGATAAACTGCGTTCTGTCCTCGAAACGGTAGCCTTGTCGACCTTGAACCAAAACCAGCGATCCGACGAAGCGTGTCGCTTTTCTGTCACGCTGGTTTCACATTGCCATGAATGCCCGGCTATTGTGCCGATCCCCCCCTCTATATACTAGTGGGCTGCGTGGCTGCCTGACCCGTTGAAGCGGTGTCTTGCGCCAACCCCGACCCGGGTCGCCTTGAGCGGAAACCATTCGAATGAGCCAACAGTTTCAACACGATGTTCTGGTAATCGGCAGCGGAGCCGCCGGATTGAGCCTTGCACTGACCTTGCCTGAGCATTTGCGCATTGCAGTCCTGAGCAAGGGCGACCTGGCCAACGGTTCGACCTTCTGGGCCCAGGGCGGCGTCGCAGCCGTGCTGGACGATACCGACACTATTGAATCCCATGTCGACGACACCCTTAATGCCGGCGGTGGCCTTTGCAATCCGCAAGCGGTGCGTTTCACCGTGGAACACAGCAGGGAAGCCATCCAGTGGCTGATCGACCAGGGTGTGCCGTTTACCCGTGACGAACAATCGGGCACCGAAGACGGCGGTTTCGAGTTCCACCTGACCCGCGAAGGCGGTCACAGCCATCGGCGCATCATCCACGCGGCCGACGCCACCGGTGCGGCGATCTTCAAGACCCTGCTCGCCCAAGCGCGACAGCGGCCGAACATCGAATTGCTGGAGCAGCGCGTCGCGGTCGACCTGATCACCGAAAAACGCCTGGGCCTGGACGGCGATCGCTGCCTCGGCGCCTACGTGCTCAATCGCGGCACCGGCGAAGTCGACACCTACGGCGCGCGCTTCGTCATCCTGGCGTCCGGCGGCGCAGCGAAAGTCTACCTTTATACCAGCAACCCCGACGGCGCCTGCGGCGATGGTATCGCCATGGCCTGGCGTTCGGGTTGCCGGGTGGCGAACCTGGAGTTCAACCAGTTCCACCCCACCTGCCTCTATCACCCGCTGGCCAAGAGCTTCCTGATCACCGAAGCCCTGCGTGGCGAAGGTGCACACTTGAAGCTGCCCAACGGCGAGCGCTTCATGCAGCGCTTCGATCCGCGCGCCGAACTGGCACCGCGCGACATCGTCGCCCGGGCCATCGACCATGAAATGAAGCGCCTGGGCATCGATTGCGTTTACCTGGACATCAGCCACAAGCCCGAAGCGTTCATCAAGAGCCACTTCCCGACGGTGTACGAGCGCTGCCTGGAGTTTTCCATCGACATCACCAAGCAGCCGATCCCGGTGGTGCCGGCCGCGCATTACACCTGCGGTGGTGTGATGGTCGACCAACAAGGCCGCACCGACGTGCCTGGGTTGTATGCCATCGGCGAAACCAGCTTCACCGGCCTGCACGGCGCCAACCGCATGGCCAGCAACTCGCTGCTGGAATGTTTCGTCTACGCCCGCTCTGCGGCGGCAGACATCCTGGCGCAATTGCCGCAGATCGCCATTCCAGCCGCCCTGCCCTCATGGGACGCCAGCCAGGTCACCGATTCGGATGAAGACGTAATCATCGCGCACAACTGGGACGAACTGCGGCGATTCATGTGGGACTACGTGGGCATCGTGCGCACCAACAAGCGCCTGCAACGGGCACAACATCGGGTGCGCTTGCTGCTGGATGAAATCGACGAGTTCTACAGCAACTATAAAGTCAGCCGCGACCTGATCGAGCTGCGCAACCTGGCCCAGGTGGCCGAACTGATGATTCGCTCGGCCATGGAACGCAAGGAAAGTCGGGGGCTGCATTACACGCTGGACTACCCGAACCTGCTGCCCGAGGCTCTGGACACTATCCTGGTGCCGCCCACCTACGCCGACTGAACCTGAGCCGCACCCGCAGGCGCCGATGGACATCCGGCGCCAGCGCATCGCGGGGCACGCACAGCGAGCGGACGCGCCGTTCACCCGACACGCGAAAACGCAGCACGATGATCATCGGCAGCGCCAGGCTATCGGGGCGCAGTTGCACAGCCCGCCAGCCATCGGCCCGGCTCCAGAGTTGCCAGCCAGCGGCATTACGCCGCAACCCGCAGAAGGCCCGGCGATGGGTCAGCAGTAAATGCCGGGGGATCACCCAAGCGCCATGGGCCAGGCACACTATGACGCCAAGCGCTGCGCACCAGGACGGCACGGACAACAGGAACAACGAACCCAGGGCAAACACCTGGGCCAGCAGATAGGCCGCCAGCAGTTGCCCGGAGGCCTGCCAGCGGCATTCGAAGCGATTACTTGGGTTGGACACGGTCCAGGATCATCCGGACCATGCGCTGCAACTCAGGGTCTTCGGATTCGCTGCGCTCCATGAACCAGCCGAACATGTCCTGATCCTCGCATTCGAGCAGGCGGACATAGCACGCACGGTCCACTTCATTGAGATGGGGATAAACCTCTTTGACGAATGGCACCAGCAACACGTCCAGCTCAAGCATGCCGCGGCGGCTGTGCCAGTAGAGGCGATTCAGTTCAACATCTTCGACCATGGAGCGCTCCTCAAATAGAGCGCAAGTATACAGGCCCCGCCGCAGTGGAACAGACAGCTTTGGTCGGCCACCACCGATCCTTTGTGAACTACCCATTTCAAGGGCGCCCCCTTATGATGTCTACCAGACTTTTTACCCTGCGATGACCCATGGCTGATTCCGCTTTTTTCTGCACCCTGTCCCACGAAGGCGTCCTCGCGGTCCGCGGCGTGGATGCCAGCAAATTCCTGCAAGGCCAATTGACCTGCAACCTCGACTACCTGAGCGACAGCCGGGCCAGCCTCGGCGCCCGCTGCACCCAGAAAGGCCGGATGCAATCGAGCTTTCGCATCCTGCTCGAAGGCGACGGCGTGTTGATGGCCATGGCCACCGAGTTGCTCGAACCGCAACTGGCCGACCTGAAAAAATACGCCGTGTTCTCCAAATCCAAGCTCACCGACGAAAGCGCGGCCTGGGTTCGCTTCGGCTTGGAAAACGCCGACAAGGCGCTGGCCGGCCTGGGCCTCGAACTGCCGAGCGACACCGACAGCGTGGCACGCCATGAAACCTTGATCGCCATCCGCGTATCGCCCGGTCGCGCCGAATTGTGGGCACCCGCCGAACAGGCACAGACGCTGCGAACCCGCCTGGGCGCGGAATTGGCCGAGACAGACCTGAACCCCTGGCTGCTGGGCCAGATCCGCGCCGGGATCGGCCAGGTCATGCCGGCCACCCGCGAACTGTTCATCCCACAGATGCTCAACCTGCAAGCCGTCGGCGGCGTCAGTTTCAAGAAAGGCTGCTACACCGGCCAGGAAATCGTCGCCCGCATGCAATACCTGGGCAAGCTCAAGCGACGCCTGTACCGCTTGCAGCTGGACGCCAGCGAACTACCGGAACCCGGCACGGCGCTGTTCTCCCCCACGCATGGCAGTTCCATCGGCGAAGTGGTGATGGCTGCCCGCGGCGAAGGAAATATCGAACTGCTGGCGGTATTGCAGGCCGAAGCAGCAGAAGACGACAATTTGCACCTCGGCACCTTGGAAGGCCCACGCCTTCAACAGTTGGACCTGCCTTACGAACTGGATCGCGATCGAGAAATCCAGCGCTGATCGCAGCATTTGCCGCAATACCCTAGAGAACCGAAATGAGCGATTTGGCGGATAAGGTCCAACGGGATTTGGTACAGGCCATCGACAACGATGACTTGGTTCTGCCGACATTACCGGAAGTGGCCCTGCAGATTCGCCGGGCCGCCGAAGACCCGGAAATCAGCGTCAGCAACCTGAGCAAAGTGATCGGCCGCGACACGGCTCTCTCTGCACGTCTGATAAAAGTGGTCAACAGCCCGCTGCTGCGCGCCACCCAGGAAGTCACCGACCTGCACACGGCCATCACTCGATTGGGCGTCAACTACAGCAGCAACCTGGCCATCGGCCTGGTCATGGAGCAGATTTTCCACGCCCGCTCCGAGGTGGTGGAACTGAAGATGCGCGAAGTCTGGCGCAAGAGCCTGGAGATCGCCGGCGTCAGCTATGCGCTGTGTCGCGGTTACACCCAACTCAAGCCCGACCAGGCCGCGCTGGGTGGGCTGGTGCACCAGATCGGCGTGCTACCGATCCTGACGTATGCACAAGATAATAATGAATTGCTCTCGGACCCGGTCAGCCTGAACCACGTCATCGAAACGATTCACCCGGTGCTGGGGGACAAGCTACTCAGCGTCTGGGAGTTTCCGGAGCGGTTGGTGAAACTGCCGGGGTTGTATCTGGATTTCACCCGGGACTCCCAGCAAATCGATTATGTCGATCTGGTGCAGGTCGCTGCGCTGTATTGCTACAAGGACACCGAGCATCCCCTGAGCAAGATTGACGTGTTCGGCGTTCCAGCCTTCAAGAAACTGGGCATCGACCTGGAGAACCAGGCCCGCTGCGCGGATATCGAAGAAGCGCGGGCGATGTTCTATTAAACAGGTCGGACACCTATGAACTCGTAGTCAGGCCTGAATCTGTGACCTGTGGCAACAGGATTTGTGGGAGCAAAGCTTGCTCGCGAAACAGGCGCCTCGTATAAAGACCGTGTCGCCATCATCGCGGGCAAGCCTTGCTCCCACAGGATCAGTCTGCGCCTGGGATAAAACTCACCCGCACCTTCAACCCGCTCTCCTGCCCATCGTGCAAGGTGATCTGCGCCAGGTGGGCACGGCAGATTTCGCCGACGATCGCCAATCCCAGCCCCGAACCGGCCACTTGCTGGTTGCGTCGATAAAACCGCTCGAACACCCGATCCCGCTCGTGCAGCGGAATGCCAGGGCCATCGTCCTCGACCTCCAGCACGGCCGGCGCAGAAACCCGCAGGATCACATTGCCGCCCGATGGGGTATGGGCCAGGGCGTTGTCCACCAGATTGCTCAACAGCTCGTTCAACAAGGTTGGCTCACCTCGAAGCCACACCGGCTCGTCAGCTTCCAGGGCCAGCGCCACCCCTCGGGCATGAGCCAGCGGGGCCATGGCCATGCCCAATTCGCGGGCCAACTGGCTGAGATCAAGCAACTGCGCGCCGCCTTCGGCAATGGCCCGGGCGCCATTTTCCACACGCGCCAGGGACAGCAACTGATTGGCCAGGTGAGTCAATCGATCCGTCCCCTGGGCCGCGGTTTCCAGGGTTTCACGCCAGGTCGCCGGTTCGCTGGCGCGCAAGCCCAGTTCCAAGCGAGCCTTGAGCGCGGCCAAGGGCGTACGCAGCTCATGGGCGGCATCGGCGATGAACTGCGCCTGACGCTCGAATTGCCCGCGCAGGCGCTCGGTGAAATGATTGAGGGCCCGCACCAGCGGCCATAATTCGTGTTGCACTTCCACCAACGGCAACGGCCGCAGATCGTCCGGCTGACGCTCCTCCACCGCGGTGCGCAAGCGCTCCAGCGGGCGCAGCGCCGCGCTGACCGCAAACCACACCAACAGCAGCGCACCCACGGCCAGCATGCCCAGGCGCAACAACGTGTCGGCCATCAGCCCGCGAGCCATGCTGACCCGCGCCTCTTCAGTCTCCGCCACGCGAATTTCCGCCATGCCGTTCATGTTCGGCTCGCTCACGGCCTTGAGCAGGCTCACCACCCGCACGTTCTGGCCCTGATAGCGAGCGTTGTAAAAGCGCGCCAGGGCTGGGTAATCGTCCGTGCGCGGCGTGCCGGGCGGCGGGCCAGGGAGGTTTTCGTAGCCGGAAATCAGCTTCTTGTCGATGTCATTGACCTGGTAATAAATGCGCCCGGCGCTGTCGTAGGCGAAGGTGTCCAGGGCCACGTAGGGCACATCTGCGCTGAGACTGCCGTCGCGCTGGGACAGGCCTGCGGCGATGGTCCGGGCCGAGGCCAGCAGGGTCCGATCATAGGCAGTGTCCGCCGCTTCGCGACCATTCCAATAGGCGCTCAAGCCGCTGGCGAGCATCAATACCACCAGCAGCAGTGCGAGGTTGCGAAGCAGCCGCCAGCGCAGGCTGTCGGGCTTATGCATTGCGGTTTTCCAGCAGGTAGCCCAAGCCGCGGAACGTCACGATCGCCACCGCATGGCCGTCGAGTTTCTTGCGCAGGCGATGGACGTAGATTTCGATGGCGTCGGGGCTGGCCTCTTCGTCCAGGCCGAACACCTGGGCCGCCAGTTGTTCCTTGCTCATCACCCGCCCTGGCCGGGCAATCAACGCCTCCAGCACGGCTTGCTCGCGGGATGTCAGGGTCAGCAGTTCGTCGTCGAGGGTAAAACGACGGGTGTCCAGGTCATAGACCAGCCCGCCACAACGTTGCTGGCGTTCGCCGCCCAGTACGCTGCGGCGCAACAGCGCCTTGACCCGGGCCTCCAGCTCAGTGAGTTCGAATGGCTTGGCCAGGTAATCGTCGGCACCGAGGTTCAGGCCATGGACGCGGTCCTTGACGTCGCTGCGCGCGGTCAGCATCAGTACCGGCAAGGTCTTGCCACGCGCCCGCAGGCGCGCCAGCACCTCGAAGCCGTCCATGCGCGGCAGCCCGACATCCAGGACCGCCACGGCGTACTCCTCGCTGCTCAAGGCCAGGTCGGCCGCGACGCCGTCGTGCAACACGTCCACGGTCAAACCGGTGCTCTTGAGCGCCTGGGCAACGCTTTCGGCGAGCTGAAGATGGTCTTCGACGAGCAGGACACGCATGGGTTAATCCTCGATTCAGGGATGGCCGACGCCATTCTTTGGCGCGGAGTTTACAGCCGCATCTGCCACTGTGAAGCCAAAAAACACGCTGAAAGCTTTTGAAAGGTTAGCGAAAGGTTGAGCCGTTAGAGTCCTCCCACGGACAGTTTCGACTGCCGTCGCGACGCACATCGCGAACGAAAAACGCCTCGAAGCGTTTTCGCCAAATAAGAACAATAAAGCGGAGTACCACCATGCTGTCCATGCAGCCCCAGGCCTTCACGCCCGCCCCTCTCTCCCGTCCCAACCAGACTACCCTTGTCTGTGCCGCCGCCTGGGCCGATTTGCATCGACGACAAGGTGCATGCGCGCAACGCGACCTGCCGCTTCTTTGAAAACGCTGCGCAGGTCCGCTACAGCTTCAAGCCTGTAATGTCCAATCTACAACACACAACAACAACTCCTGTGGAGACGATAATGAACCTATCACTGCGTAAAGTAGCCCTGGCCGCCGGATGCCTGATGTTCGCCGGGCAGTTGCTCGCCGAGCCCAAGCGCCCCGAATGCATCGCCCCGGCGTCCCCCGGCGGCGGTTTCGACCTGACGTGCAAGCTGGTACAAAGCGCGCTGGTCAACCAGAAGCTGCTGACCAAGCCGATGCGCGTCACCTACATGCCCGGCGGTGTCGGCGCGGTGGCCTACAACGCAGTGGTCGCCCAGCGCCCGGCCGACGCCGGCACGCTGGTGGCCTGGTCCAGCGGTTCGCTACTGAACCTGGCCCAGGGCAAGTTCGGTCGTTTCGATGAAAGCGCGGTGCGCTGGCTGGCGGCCGTCGGCACCAGCTATGGCGCCATCGCCGTGAAAAGCGACTCGCCCTACAAGAACCTCGACGACCTGGTCCAGGCCCTGAAGAAAGACCCGGGCTCGGTGGTGATCGGTTCCGGCGGCACCGTCGGTAGCCAGGACTGGATGCAGACCGCCCTCATCGCCAAGGCCGCCGGCATCAACCCTCGCGACCTGCGTTACGTAGCCCTCGAAGGCGGCGGCGAAATCGCCACCGCACTGCTCGGTGGACACATCCAGGTCGGCAGTACGGATATTTCCGACTCCATGCCGCACATCCAGAGCGGCGACATGCGCCTGCTCGCCGTGTTTGCCGAGAAACGCATCGACGAGCCGGAAATGAAAGACATTCCGACCGCCAAGGAACAAGGCTACGACATCGTCTGGCCAGTGGTCCGCGGCTTCTACCTCGGGCCGAAGGTCAGCGACGAAGACTACGCCTGGTGGAAAGACGCTTTCGACAAACTGCTGGCTTCCGAAGAGTTCGCCAAGCTGCGCGACCAGCGCGAGCTGTTCCCGTTTGCCATGACCGGCCCGGAACTGGACACCTACGTGAAGAAGCAAGTGGCTGATTACAAGGTGCTGGCCAAAGAGTTCGGCCTGATCCAGTAACCGTCTCTGTTCTCGCGGCGGCGCTGGCACTGTCGGCGCCGCCCAGGAGTTAGTCATGCTCACCATCCAACGTATTTTTGCCGCGGTGCTGCTGCTGGTCTGTATCGGCCTGACGCTGATGGCTTGGCCCTATCAGGCCGCCTTTTCCTACGAACCGGTCGGTCCCCGCGCCTTTCCCTTGCTGATGCTCGGGCTGATGGGGCTGGCATTGCTGTACATGTTGTTTCGCCCTACGCCCATCGTGCACAGCGACGAAGACCCGCACCTGGACCGCGAAACCTTGCAGAAGATCGGTATCTGCGTGGCGCTGCTGCTGGTCTTCGCCGGGACCTTCGAACCCCTGGGCTTCATCGTCGCCAGCATCCTGATCGGCGTGCCGATGGCGCGCCTTTACGGCGGTCGCTGGGTGCCGAGCGTGGTGATCATCAGCCTGATGGCCATCGGTCTTTATCTGTTGTTCGACAAGCTGATGGACGTGCCGCTGCCCCTGGGCCTGCTCGACGTCCTGGAGAATTGATATGGATACCCTGAATTATCTCGGCCAGGGTTTTGGCGTTGCACTGACCCCCTACAACCTCGTCACAGCACTGACCGGCACCCTGATCGGCACCGTGGTCGGCCTGCTGCCGGGCCTGGGCCCGATCAACGGCGTGGCGCTGTTGATCCCGATTGCCTTCGCCCTGGGGCTACCGCCGGAATCGGCGCTGATCCTGCTGGCGGCGGTGTACCTGGGATGCGAATACGGCGGACGCATCAGCTCGATCCTGCTCAACATCCCCGGTGAAGCCTCCACCGTGATGACCACCCTCGACGGCTACCCGATGGCCCGCCAAGGTCTGGCCGGTGTGGCGTTGTCGCTGTCGGCGTGGAGTTCGTTCATCGGCGCGTTCATCGCCACCTGCGGCATGGTGTTGTTCGCACCGCTGCTGGCCAAATGGGCGATTGCCTTCGGGCCGGCGGAGTATTTCGTCCTGATGGTGTTTGCCATTGTCTGCCTCGGCGGCATGGCCGGTGATCGACCGCTCAAGACATTCATTGCGGCGCTGATCGGCCTGTTCCTGTCCAGTGTCGGGATCGATGCCAACAGCGGCGTCTACCGTTTCACCGGTGACAACATCCACCTGACCGATGGCATTCAGTTTGTCGTGCTGGTGCTGGGCTTGTTCTCCATCAGTGAAATCCTGTTGCTGCTGGAGAAAACCCATCGCGGACAGGAAGCGGTGGAAGCCACCGGGCGGATGATGTTCAACGTCAAGGAAGCGGCCTCGGTGTTCTGGGTGAACATCCGCTGCGGCGTGCTCGGCTTCATCATGGGCGTATTGCCTGGCGCGGGCGCGACCCTGGCCAGCGCCGTGGCCTACATGACTGAAAAACGCATCGCCGGCACCAGTGGCACGTTCGGCCAGGGCGACAAGCGTGGCCTCGCGGCACCGGAAACCGCCATCGGCGGCGCAGCCTGCGGCGCACTCGTGCCGATGCTGACCCTCGGCGTTCCCGGCTCGGGTACCACGGCGGTGATGATCGGCGCGCTGTCGCTGTACAACATCACCCCGGGTCCATTGCTGTTCCAGCAGCAGCCAGACATCGTCTGGGGCCTGATCGCGTCGTTGTTCGTCGCCAACATCATGCTGGTGATCCTCAACATCCCGATGATCCGCGTCTTCACCCGCATCCTGGCCGTGCCGAACTGGGCGCTGGTGCCGGTCATCGCGATCATTACCGGGATCGGTGTCTATGCGGTGCACGCCACCACGTTCGACCTGTTCCTGATGATCGGTATCGGCATCTTCGGTTACATCCTGCGCAAGTTGGATTTCCCGTTGTCGCCGGTGCTGCTGGGCTTCATCCTCGGTGGCCTGATGGAGCAGAACCTGCGTCGTGCGCTGTCGATTTCCAACGGTGCACTGGAGATCCTCTGGTCGAGCCCGATCACCTTCGGCTGCTGGGTGCTGACGGCGATCATGCTGTTCATGCCATTGCTGCGGATCTGGCGTCGCCGCGCCGCACAACGTCGCGCCCTGGCCAATGTCTGAAGCGACCTTCAGACAATGGTGGGGAACACCGCTCGTCGGTCTGGCCGGCGGTTACCTGGCCAGTCTGATCGGCTGGCCCTTGCCCTGGATGGTCGGCTCGTTGCTGGCGATCATCCTGGTGCGCTGTCTCACGCCGTGGCAATTGATGGAAATCCCCGGCGGCCGTAAAGGCGGCCAATGGGTGGTGGGCATCGGCATCGGCCTGCACTTCACCCCGGTGGTGATAGAGCAGGTCCTGAGCCACTTCGGCCTGATCTTCTTCGGTGCGCTGATCACCAGCGTGTCCAGCGTAGTGAGTGTCTGGCTGATGCGGCGCACCGGCGAGGACCGCGCTACAGCTTTCTTCTCGAGCATGCCGGGCGGTTCCGGCGAAATGGTCAACCTCGGCGCCCGCAACGGCGCGGACCTCAGCCGTGTTGCGGCGGGCCAGAGCCTGCGGGTGCTGGTGGTGGTGCTGTGCGTGCCGGCGGCCTTCAAGTACCTGTTGGGCGAAGGCGCCCCGGTACAACACGCCACGACGGTGGACTGGCTGTGGCTGGCGATGCTGTTCCCGGCGGGCGCCCTGCTCGCCTGGGTCTGGGAGCGCTTGCGCCAACCCAATCCCTGGTTGTTCGGGCCATTGCTGGTCAGTGCGGCGGTGAGCGTCGGTTGGGACCTGCACATCGGCCTGCCCAATGGTGCCAGCCAGGTCGGCCAATGGTTGATCGGCAGCGGATTGGGTTGTCATTTCAACCGGCAGTTCTTTCGTCGGGCGCCGTCGTTCATGGGGCGCACCCTGGTCGGCACGGTGTTGACGATGCTGATCGCCACTCTCGCGGCGTTGGGCCTGAGCACCCTGACCCAGCTGGACCTGCGTTCACTGACCCTCGGCATGATGCCCGGCGGCATCGCGGAAATGAGCCTGACGGCCGAGACGTTGCAACTGTCGGTGCCATTGGTGACGGCGTTGCAGGTGATGCGATTGCTGTTTGTGCTGTTTCTGGCGGAGCCGTTGTTCAGGTATTGGACGCGCGAGCCGGGTTCGGCCTGATAGACCGAGTTGTCTTCATCGCGAGCAAGCTCGCTCCCACATGGGATTTGCGGCGTACAAAATTCTGTTGGTCGCTGAAGATCAATGTGGGAGCGGGCTTGCTCGCGAAGGCGTCGGCACACTCCACATCACCGCAACTGATCTACCGCTTTCGCGAGCAAGCCCCACAGGAGGGTGTGTGCCCCTATGTGGGAGCGAGCTTGCTCGCGATGGGGCCCTTATTGCCGACCATTTAAACCGGCGGCAATCGCCAATCGATAGGCGCCTCGCCATGTTGCTCGAGGAATTTGTTGGTCCGGCCAAAATGCCCGCAGCCCAAGAAACCACGATAAGCCGACAACGGCGACGGGTGGACCGAGGTCAACACCAAATGCTTGGTGGCGTCGATCAGCTTCTGCTTGCCCTGGGCATGGGCGCCCCACAGCAGGAAGACCAGGTTCGGCTGGTGTTCGCTGACCACTTCGATGACCCGGTCGGTGAAATGCTGCCAGCCCTTGCCCGCATGAGCATTGGCGTTGGCGCGCTCCACGGTCATGGTGGTGTTGAGCAGCAACACGCCCTGGTCGGCCCAGCTTTGCAGGTAGCCGTGATTTGGAATGTCGATGTTCAAATCGCGCTTCAATTCCTTGAAGATGTTCACCAGCGAGGGGGGGGCCGGCACGCCCGGTTGTACCGAGAAGCACAAACCATGGGCCTGGCCCGGGCCGTGGTATGGGTCCTGGCCGAGGATCACCACCTTGACCTTATCCAGCGGCGTGGAATTGAGGGCGTTGAAAATCAGCGGAGCCGGTGGGTAAATCTCCTTGCCGGCGGCGTATTCACTGCGCAGGAATTCGCGCAACTCTGCCATGTAGGGCTGGTCGAACTCGGCACGCAGTGCCTGCTTCCAGCTCGGTTCGAGTTTGATACGGTCGTCGGCAGTCATGGTTGCATCCGGTAAAAACAATGGGCGCACCCTAGGAAAGCCTACATGGCTTGTCAATTGATCTGACGCAGAACCGGCACTTTCCTACGCAGCGGTCATACTGATCATTCCAATTTCTGATCGAGGTCACGATGAATCTGCACTTCGAAGAGCTCACCGGCATCGACGGGGCCCGTATTGGCATCGCCACCCTGGACGCCGAAAAATCCCTGAACGCCCTGTCCCTGCCGATGATCAACGCCTTGCGTGATCGTCTCGATGCCTGGGCCCGGGAGCCGCAAGTTGTTTGTGTGTTATTGCGCGGCAATGGCGCCAAGGCATTTTGCGCTGGCGGTGAAGTACGCAGCCTGGTGGAAGCCTGCCGTGCCCATCCCGGCGAAGTGCCGCCGCTGGCTGCACAATTCTTCGCGGCGGAATACCGCTTGGACTTCAACCTGCACACCTACCCCAAACCCCTGCTGTGTTGGGGCCATGGTTATGTACTGGGCGGCGGCATGGGGCTGCTGCAAGGCGCCAGTACCCGCATCGTCACACCAAGCAGTCGCCTGGCAATGCCGGAGATCAGCATCGGCCTGTACCCGGACGTCGGCGCCAGTTGGTTCTTGTCGCGCCTGCCCGGCAAGCTCGGGCTGTTTCTCGGCCTGACCGGCGCCCACATGAATGCCCGGGACGCCATCGACCTGGACCTGGCCGACCGCTTTTTGCTGGATGAACAACAGGACGACCTGATCGAGGGCCTGCTGCAACTCAATTGGCAGGAACAAACCGAGATGCAGCTCAACAGCCTGCTCAAGGCTTTGCAGCAGGAAGCGGTCGGCAAAATGCCCGAAGCCCAATGGCTGCCACGCCGGCAGAAAATCGATGAATGGCTGGATGTCAGCGACGTGCGTTGCGCCTGGAAAGCCCTCAGCCTGCTGGTGGACCACCCGGATCCCCTGATCGCCCGCGCCGCCAAGACCATGACCGAAGGCTCGCCGTTGACCGCTTGTCTGGTCTGGGAGCAGATCACCCGGGCCCGGCATTTGTCCTTGGCCGGTGTGTTCCGGATGGAATACACCTTGAGCCTCAACTGCTGCCGCCATCCGGAATTCAGCGAAGGCGTACGCGCGCGCCTGATCGACAAGGACCACAAGCCCCGCTGGCACTGGCCGGACATCAACCATGTGCCCGAAGCGGCGGTCGAGGCGCACTTTCACAAAGCGTGGGAAGGTCGGCATCCGTTGGCGGATTTGTCCAACGAGTAAAGAACCTGATTGACACCCTGTGGGAATGACATTCTGTGAGAGTGACATCTGTGGGAGTGACATCTGTGGGAGTGACATCTGTGGGAGTGACATCTGTGGGAGCAAAGCTTGCTCGCGATAGCGGTATGCCAGTCACCGGGCGGCTGACTGACCCCCTGTCATCGCGAGCAAGCTTTGCTCCCACAAGCCTTATCCCATCGGGTTTATTGCAGGCATAAAAAAGCGGCGCTTAATGCGCCGCTTTTTTCTGCCCTGGGATCAGCGGTGGTTGCGTCGTCCATCGTGATCGCCGCGTCCGCGATCATAATCACCGCGTCCCCGATGATCACGCCCGCCTCGACCCCGTCGGTCATCATTCCAGCCACCCCGGCTATGGCCGTCCCAGCCACCCCGATTCGGATAAGACCGGTACGCCGCTCGCGGCGGCGAGTAGTGGCGTGGGCCATGTTGGTAGTAACGCGGTGCCGAGTAGTAGCGCGGCGCCGGTTGGTAATACCGCGGGGCGTAATAGCCACGCGGTGCCGAATAATAACTCCCGCCACCGTAATAGACCGGCGCCGGTGAGGTGTAGACCTCGGAACGGTAGTAGCTCGAGTCTCCGTCGTAATAAGGCACGCAGGCCGAAAGAGTCAAACCGAGAAACGCAATGAGCAGCAGTCGTCGATACATGGCGGCCTCCTGGACCGCGGATGGGCCACATCAGCGACGCTGATGGGCGGCAGTCAACGTTGTGTGACTGACACCTACTCAGACAGCCAAATCGGAATCTGGTGCGCCCTGGCAACAACTCGAAACATGTCGCTCGTCGCCCTCTTCCAGTGCGCGACAGCACCACAAGCAAGCACAAATCCGCTTTTAATCCCCCCTCCCCAACACCTGCCCTCTCTGGCCCGGGCCTTTGCGCGAATTGGCACGGCTCTCGCTTTAACAAACTCCGTGCAGGAGTCATCACAGGTTCGCGGCACCACAATTTGCAATGGCTGACTAGGGTTCCGGCTCGCTTCTGGCGAGTGGCTGGTCCGAGAGTTGGCGACCTCCAGTTGAGGTTACACGGCGGGACAAAAGCCCGGGAGACAAGCCACCGTTCGCGGTGCCGCGTTGCTCCTGCCCGCCCTTGATCAACTGGAGAATCACCATGCTCAAGCTTCGTCTGTCCGCCCTGCTCCTCGCCGCCCTCTCGGCCCTCGCGAGCTTCTCATCCGCCGCCGCCCAAAAAGACCACTTCAGCGTCTGCTGGACCATTTACGCCGGCTGGATGCCCTGGGAATACGCCGGTAGCCAAGGCATCGTCGATAAATGGGCGAAAAAGTACGGCATCCAGATCGATGTCGTGCAGCTCAACGACTACGTCGAATCCATCAACCAGTACACCGCCGGTCAGTTCGACGGCTGCACCATGACCAACATGGACGCCCTGACCATTCCCGCCGCTGGTGGCGTGGACAGCACCGCACTGATCGTCAGCGATTTCTCCAACGGCAACGACGGCATCGTCCTCAAGGGCGAGGGCAAGAAAGTCGCCGATCTCAAGGGCATGGACGTCAATCTGGTGGAACTGTCGGTGTCCCACTACCTGCTGGCCCGTGCCCTGGATTCGGTTGGTCTCGCCGAGAAAGACTTGAAAGTCGTCAACACCTCCGACGCTGATATCTCTGCCGCCTTCAACACCGACCAGGTCAAGGCCGTCACCACCTGGAACCCAATGCTCTCGGACATCAAGGCCCAGCCAGGTGTGAGCGAAGTGTTCAATTCCAGCCAGGTTCCCGGCGAAATCATGGACATGATGGTGGTCAACACCCAGACCCTCCAGGACAACCCCGCCCTGGGCAAAGCGTTGACCGGCGCCTGGTTCGAAGTGGTGGCGCTGATGAATGCGAAAAACGCCGCCAGCCAGGCGGCGCTGGAACACATGGCCAAAGCGTCAGGCACCGACCTCAAAGGTTTCCAGGCGCAACTGGACACCACCAAGCTGTTCGCCACACCCAAGGAAGCCCTGAGTTTCGCCACCAGCGAGCAACTGCCCGCCACCATGGGCAAGGTGGCCGAGTTCTCGTTCCAGCACGGCTTGTTGGGCGAAGGCGCCAAGAGCACCGACGCGGTCGGCATGGCGTTCGCCAATGGCGTGACCCGCGGCGACAAGGCCAACCTCAAGCTGCGCTTTGACCCGACCTACGTACAGCTGGCCGCCGACGCCAAGCTGTAAACCGGAGGACCTGGCATGCGCCTGATCAACCGCTACCCGGATCGTCCCAGCCGCTTGTTGCTGGTGATCCTGCCATTCGCGCTGGTGTTGTTCGCCTACTTCATGGGCTCGGCCGAACGGTTGACGGACAACCCCAACGACAAGCTCCTGCCCAGCGCCGTGCAAATGGTCGATGCGGTGAAACGCCTGGCCTTCACAGCCGATGCCCGCAGCGGCGACTACCTGCTCTGGCAAGACACCGCGTCGAGCTTGCGTCGGTTGGCCATCGGCCTGGGCATCAGCGCCCTGGCCGGGCTGTGCCTGGGCATTGCCGCCGGTACGTTGCCACTGTTTGGCGCACCGCTGTCACCGTTGCTCACCGTGGTGTCGATGGTGCCGCCACTGGCCATCCTGCCGATCCTGTTCATCGTCTTCGGCCTGGGCGAACTGTCAAAAGTGATGCTGATCGTGATTGGCATCACACCGTGCCTGGCGCGCGACCTGGAACAGCGCGCCCGGGAAATTCCGCCCGAGCTGCTGATCAAGGCCCAGACCCTCGGCGCGTCGACCTGGACCCTGATGCTGCGGGTAGTGCTGCCGCAACTGCTGCCGCGCCTGTTGATTTCCCTGCGGCTGATGCTCGGTTCGGCCTGGCTGTTCCTGATCGCCGCTGAAGCCATCGCTTCCACGGATGGGTTGGGTTATCGGATTTTCCTGGTGCGACGTTACCTGGCGATGGACGTGATCTTGCCGTATGTGGTGTGGATCACCCTGCTCGCCTGGCTGATGGACTGGGGCCTCAAGCGCCTAACCCGCCGAGCGTTCCCCTGGTACGAGGGGGCGAAGGCATGAGCTTCATTACGGTGAACAACGTCTGGCAACAGTATGCCGATCAGGTGGTACTGGAGCGTTTGAACCTGAGCGTCTCTGAGGGTGAGTTCTGCACCCTGGTGGGTGCCTCGGGTTGCGGCAAGTCGACCTTCCTGCGCTTGCTGCTGGGCCAGGAACGCGCCAGTCGCGGACAGATTCTCCTGGACGGCGAACCCTTGGCCGGCGAGCCGGATGCCAGCCGGGGCGTGGTGTTCCAGCGTTATTCGGTGTTCCCGCACCTGAGCGTGCTGGACAACGTGACCCTGGGCCTGGAGTTGCCGCGCTCGCCGCTGCTGGGCCGCCTGTTCGGCAGCGCCAAGCGCCAGGCCCGCGAAGACGCCGCACAACTGCTGGACAAGGTCGGCCTGGGCCATGCGCTGGATAAGTACCCGGCGCAACTGTCCGGAGGCATGCAACAGCGGCTGGCGATCGCCCAGGCACTGATCATGAAGCCGCGTGTCCTGCTGCTGGACGAGCCCTTCGGCGCCCTCGACCCGGGCATTCGCAAAGACATGCACGCCCTGTTGCTGGAGCTGTGGCGCGAAACCCGGCTGACGGTGTTCATGGTCACCCACGACCTGTCCGAAGGTTTCAGCCTCGGCACACGCCTGCTGGTGTTCGACAAGGTCCGCACCGACCCGCACGCCCCCGGCGCCTATGGCGCACGCATTACCTACGACATTCCATTGAACAGCGACCGCCGCACCGCCCGTGCCGCCGTCGACGCCCTGCCCGCCGAACTGGCCGGCACGTTGCGTATCGCTTGAAAGGAGTTTTTACCATGACCGACTCGACCCAATTGTTTACACCTTTCGCCGAAGAACTGCTGCCCGGCGGCGGCCACCGTTCCTTCGTGCTCAAGCGCGGCCAACTGCTGCGCCTGACCGACCTGCGCGGCGCGGCCAACGTGAGCCTGACGCTGCTCAACGCCAACGAAAAAACCGAACGCCTGAACCTGCCCGACAGCCTCAAGTGCCAACACACCGCCAAACTCACCGCCGGCCATTGCCTCTACTCCGACATGGGCCGGGTGCTGGCGGCCATCACCGCCGACACCTGCGGCTGGAGCGACAGCCTCGGCGGTGTGCTCTGCGCCGAGGAAGTCGCTGAAAAATATGGTCAAGGCCGCTACCAGGAACTGCGCAACGGCTTCTTTCGCAACGGCACCGACAACCTGCTGGTGGAGCTGGGCAAATGGGGGCTGGGCCTGTCCGACCTGCTGATGACCCTCAACCTGTTCAGCCGGGTCGATGTCGATGAGGCCGGCGGCTTTCACTTTGTTGAAGGCAACTCCCAGGCCGGCGACTACATCGAGCTGTACGCGCCGATGGACACCCTGGTGGTGCTGACCGCGCTGCAGCACCCGATGGACCCGAACCCGCAGTACGCCCCGAAACCGCTCAAGCTCAGTTGGATGAACGCTGACGCCAGCGTCGCCGAGCACTGTCGCCATTCGCGCCCGGAAAACCAGCGCGGCTTCATCAACACCGACCGCCTGTTCGCCTGAGGATCGCTGCCATGTCACTTGCCATCGCTACCGCACACAAGCAACCCGATACTGCCGTCTACCGCGCCACGATTCCCGCCGGAGAACCCTGGCTGATGGAGGTCAAGGCCGGCCAGACCCTGCGCATCCTCGACCTGGAAGGCAACCAGGCGGTCGATACGCTGTTCTACAGCCTGGCCAACCCCAAGGAGCGCTACGACGTGCAGCGCACCCTGCGCCGGCAGAACAGCGTTTACCTGAGCACCGGCAGCGTGCTGTATTCCAACCTCGGCCACCCGATGCTGACCATCGTCGAAGACACTTGCGGGCGCCACGACACCCTCGGCGGCGCCTGCGCCCAGGAAAGCAACACCGTGCGCTACGCCCTGGAAAAACGCTACATGCACAGCTGCCGCGACAACTACCTGCGGGCCTGCGCCCACGACGGTCGGCTGGGCAAGGGCGACATCGGGCCGAACATCAACTTCTTCATGAACGTGCCCGTCACCGCCGATGGCGGCCTGACCTTCGAAGACGGGATCTCGGCACCAGGGAAATACGTCGACCTGCGGGCCGAGATGGACGTGATCGTGTTGATCTCCAACTGCCCGCAACTGAACAACCCGTGCAACGCCTACAACCCCACGCCAGCGGAGCTCTTGATATGGAACTGAAACTCACCCGCCTGCGCCGCTGGTTGTTTGTGTTGTGCCAGAGCCGGTCGGGGCAGTGCATCAAATAGCACTAACACCTACAACCTCATGTGGGAGCGGGCTTGCTCGCGAAAGCGGTCCGACAGTGACATTGATGTTGACTGACACAGCGCTTTCGCGAGCAAGCCCGCTCCCACAGGGTTTAGCAGTGTTTGTAAGGTTGATTATTTCGCTCACGGGGACGACCCCGGCGGCCATCGAAAACTGCGGGACGGCCCGCATCCCAGTTCAGGCAGCACGCATGCCTGAGGGGGCAATGCCATGTTCGAAAAAATCCTGATCGCCAACCGTGGCGCCATCGCCTGCCGCATCCTGCGGACCTTGCGTGAGCTGAGGGTCGAGGGCGTTGCGGTGTATTCCCAGGCCGACGCCGCCAGCTTGCATATCCTCCAGGCCGATGAAGCCCACTGCCTGGGCGAAGGCGCGGCGGCCGGTACTTACCTGGCGGTGGACAAGCTTTTGGCGATTGCCAAAAGCAGCGGCGCGACCGCGATCCATCCCGGCTACGGCTTTCTCTCGGAAAACGCCGCCTTCGCGCAAGCCTGCGAAGCTGCCGGTATCGCCTTCATCGGTCCGACGCCAGAACAACTGCGTGTGTTCGGCCTCAAGCACACCGCCCGCGACCTGGCGCGCCGGCACGGTGTGCCACTGCTCGAAGGCACCGAACTGCTCGACAGCCTCGACGCCGCGCTCTTGGCAGGCACCCAGCTCGGCTATCCGGTGATGCTCAAAAGTACCGCGGGCGGTGGCGGTATCGGCATGCGTGTGTGTCGCAGTGCCGCCGACCTGAGCGAATCCTTCGAAGCGGTCAAGCGCCTGGGCCAGAACAACTTCAGCGACGCCGGGGTGTTCATCGAAAAGTACATCGAACGCGCGCGGCATCTGGAAGTGCAGGTGTTCGGCGATGGCCAGGGCCAGGTGATCGCCCTGGGCGTGCGCGACTGCTCGGTGCAACGGCGCAACCAGAAAGTCCTCGAGGAAACCCCAGCGCCGAACCTGCCCGAGGGCATGGCCGACGAACTCTGCGCAGCGGCGATCCAACTGGCCCAAGCCGTGAACTACCGCAGCGCTGGCACCGTGGAGTTCGTGTTCGACAGCGACGCCGGGCGCTTCTATTTCCTGGAAGTGAACACCCGCCTGCAAGTGGAACACGGCGTCACCGAGCAGGTGTGGGGCGTGGACCTGGTGCGCTGGATGGTGCAACTGGCGGCCGGTGATTTACCGCCACTGAGCGAGCTCGGCCAAGGCTTGAAAGCCGAGGGCCACGCGATCCAGGCGCGCTTGTATGCCGAGGACCCAGGTCGGGATTTCCAACCAAGCCCGGGGCTGCTGACCGCCGTGAAATTTCCCCAGGCCGATGGCAAACAGTTGCGCATCGACACCTGGGTCGAGGCCGGTTGCCAAATCCCGCCCTACTTCGACCCGATGATCGCCAAGGTCATTCGCTGGGCGCCGACCCGCGAGCAGGCACGCCTGGGCTTGCATCAAGCACTGGACGAAAGCCTGCTGTATGGCGTCGAAACCAACCGCCACTACCTGCAACAGATTCTCCTCGACACACCGTTTGCCAGCGGCCAGCCCTGGACCCGCTGCTTGGAAGCGTTGGTCTATCGCGCCAACACCGTCGAAGTGCTCAGCCCCGGCACCCAGACCAGCGTCCAGGACTATCCCGGCCGCCTCGGCTATTGGGCAGTGGGCGTGCCGCCGTCGGGGCCGATGGACAGCCGTTCGTTGCGCTTGGGCAATCGCCTCTTGGGCAACGAAGAAGGTGCGGCAGCCTTGGAAATCACCATGAACGGGCCGCTGCTGCGTTTCAACTGCGCTGCCCGGGTGGCGGTGACCGGTGCGGTGATTGCCCTCACGCTCAACGGCGAAGCAGTGCCGATGAACACGCCGTTGTCGATTACTGCCGGCGCCACCCTCGCCATTGGCAACATCGCTGGCGCCGGGGCGCGCAGCTACCTGTGCCTGCAAGGCGGTGTGCAAGTGCCGGATTACCTGGGCAGTAAAAGCACCTTCACCCTCGGCCAGTTTGGCGGCCACGGCGGACGAGCGTTGTGTACCGGCGACGTGTTGCACCTGGCGCCGCTGGACGAGCATACGACGCTGCCGCCAACGAGCGCGCCGATCCTGGAACTGCCAAGCGTGCGGCAGATCCGCGTGATCTACGGCCCGCACGGCGCGCCCGAATATTTCACCGAACGCTACATCCAGACCTTCTTCGACACGGCCTGGGAAGTGCACTTCAACTCCAGCCGCACCGGTGTGCGCCTGATCGGGCCGAAACCCGAATGGGTCCGCGCCGACGGCGGCGAGGCCGGGCTGCATCCTTCCAATATCCATGACAACCCTTACGCCATCGGCGCCGTGGACTTCACCGGCGACATGCCCGTCATCCTCGGCCCCGACGGCCCGAGCCTGGGCGGCTTCGTCTGCCCGGTGACGGTGATCGAAGCGGACCTGTGGCAGTTGGGGCAACTCAAGGCGGGGGACAAGGTGCGGTTCGTGCCGGTGGATATCTCCACCGCCCGATCTCTCGCCTTGAAATGGGATCAATGTGGGAGCGGGCTTGCTCGCGAAAACGGTCTGTCAGATACATCAATGTTGACTGTGCCATTGCTTTCGCGAGCAAGCCCGCTCCCACAGGGGCTGGGGTCGCCTGTGGTGTTGGATATCGGCCAGGACGATACGCGCCTGGTGGCAAGGCTATCGGGCGACACCCACCTGCTGCTGGAAATCGGCGCCGCCGAACTGGACCTGGTGTTGCGCTTTCGCGCCCATGCCTTGATGCAGGCGTTGGAACACAAACACCTGCCCGGCGTGATCGACCTGACGCCGGGCATTCGCTCGCTGCAAGTGCACTACCAACCCGAGCAAATGCCCCTGGCCGATCTGCTGAGCATCGTCGCCGGTGAGTGGGACGCGGTGTGCGCCGCGCAGGACCTGCAAGTGCCGTCGCGCATCGTCCACCTGCCGCTGTCCTGGGATGACCCGGCCTGTCAGCTGGCCATCGAAAAATACATGACCACGGTGCGCAAGGACGCGCCCTGGTGCCCGAGCAATCTGGAGTTCATCCGGCGCATCAACGACCTACCCAACCTCGACGAGGTGCAACGCACGGTGTTCGACGCCAGCTACCTGGTGATGGGCCTGGGCGACGTCTACCTCGGCGCGCCGGTCGCCACGCCGCTCGACCCGCGCCATCGACTGGTGACCACCAAATACAACCCGGCCCGGACCTGGACCGCGGAAAACTCGGTGGGCATCGGCGGCGCCTATATGTGCGTGTACGGGATGGAAGGTCCTGGTGGCTATCAGTTCGTCGGGCGCACGTTGCAGATGTGGAACCGTTATCGGGACGTCGCCGCCTTCGACGGCAAGCCGTGGCTGCTGCGGTTCTTCGACCAGATCCGCTTCTACCCGGTCAGCGCCGATGAACTGCTGCGCATCCGTCGGGACTTCCCCCTGGGCCGCTTCGACCTGGAGATCGAGCACAGCCAGCTCAACCTCGCCGACTACCAGCGTTTCCTGGTGCAGGAAGCCGACGGCATCGCCGCGTTCCGCCAACAGCAACAAGGCGCCTTCGACGCCGAGCGCGAGCGTTGGATCGCCAGTGGCCAGGCGCACTTCGACAGTGAAGAAGCGGCCATCGCGCCGAGCGAAGATTCGCAACTGACTGACGGTCAACTGAGTGTCGACAGCCACATCGCCGGCAACCTCTGGCAGGTGCAGGTAGACGTTGGCGCACGGGTCGCCGCCGGTGATGTGCTGGTTATTCTGGAGTCGATGAAAATGGAAATCCCGCTGCTTGCGCCCTCGGCCGGCGTGGTGCGCGAGGTGCGCGTCCAACCCGGCTCGGCGGTGCGCGCCGGACAGCGCGTCGTGGTGCTGGACCGTGACTGAACTCAATCAAAGGATTAACACCATGAACTTCTCTCTTCGCTTGGACGACCTGCGCAACACCTACCGCAGCGGCGAACTGACGCCACGCCAATTGCTGTTGGGCCTGCGGGAAAAAGCCGCGGCGCTGGACCCGGACTATCACCTGTTCATCCACCTGCTGACGGCAGAGGAGCTGGAACCCTACCTGACCGCATTGGAAAGCCGCGACCTGGAGAGCCTGCCGCTGTACGGAGTGCCGTTTGCCATCAAGGACAACATCGACCTGGCCGGCATTCCGACCACCGCCGCCTGCCCGGCGTTTGCCTACGTGCCAGGCCGTTCGGCGACCATTGTCGAGCAGTTGCTGGCACTGGGCGCGATCCCCCTGGGCAAGACCAACCTCGACCAATTCGCCACCGGGCTCAATGGCACTCGCTCGCCCTACGGCGCCTGCCGCAACAGCGTGTTGCCCGACTATCCTGCCGGCGGTTCGAGCGCCGGCTCGTCGCTGGCCGTGGCCCTGGGCGTGGCGAGTTTTGCCTTGGGCACCGATACCGCCGGCTCCGGGCGGGTGCCTGCAGCGTTGAACAACCTGGTGGGCTTGAAGGCCACCTTGGGGTTGATCTCCACGGCCGGCGTGGTCCCGGCCTGTCGCACGCTGGACTGCGTCACCACCTTCACGGCGACGGCCAAGGAAGCCAGCCAGCTCTTGGCACTGACGGCCCGTCCAGACCCTCGTGACGACTACAGCCGCCACAACCCGCAGTGGAACGACGGCGCCGCGTTCGGCGCGCCCCGGCGCTTTCGTTTCGGTGTGCCGCGCCAACGGGACCTGGCATTTTTCGGCTGCCAGGAAGGTCCGCAGCTGTTTCAGGAAGCCATCGAGCGACTCGAACGCCTGGGCGGCGAAGCCGTGGAACTGGACCTGTCGCCGTTCCTGGAAGCGGCGCGGCTGCTGTATGAAGGCCCCTGGGTGGCCGAACGCTACAGCGTTGCCGGCCCCTTGATGGAACGTGAGCCGGAGGCCGTACTACCGGTCATCCGCGCCGTCCTGGCGAAAGCGCCTACGGTGGATGGCGTACAAACCTTCCGCGCCCGCTACCGTTTGCAAGCGCTCAAAGCCCAATGCGACCGGGCCATGGATACGCTCGATTGCGTCCTCACCCCGACCATCGGCCGCCCGGTGACCCTCGCCGAACTGGCCGCCGAACCGGTGCTGCGCAATTCGGAGCTGGGTTACTACACCAATTTCATGAACCTGCTGGACTACGCCGCCGTCGCCGTACCCAGTGCGTTCATGGGCAACGGCTTGCCCTGGGGCGTGACGTTGTTCGGTCGAGCCTTCACCGACCAATACCTCTTGAGCGTGGCCGATGCCTTGCAGCGTCAACAGGACAAGGCCTTGCCAGCGCCCGCCAACCCGGCGCGCCACGACCGGGCGCGGCTGGTGGTGTGTGGCGCACACCTGGATGGGTTGGCGCTGAACGGGCAACTCAAGCAACGCGGGGCGCGTCTGATCGAGGCCACCCAAAGCTCAGCGAACTACCGCCTCTACGCCTTGGCCGGTGGCCCGCCCTTGCGTCCCGGCATGCTTCGGGTCAGCGAGGGCGGCGTGGCGATCGAGGTGGAGGTCTGGGAACTGCCGAGCAGCGAACTGGGTTCATTCCTGACCGGCATCCCCGCACCGTTGGGGCTGGGCAAGGTGCAACTGGCCGATGGTCGCTGGGAAAGCGGATTCATCTGCGAGTCGTATGGCCTGGAAGGCGCACGGGACATCAGTCACCTGGGGGGATGGCGGGCTTATCTGCGTAGCCTGGAATAAGGCCGAACCTGTGGTGAGGGAGCCTGTTCCCTCACCATGGTCCTACAAACCTGCAAATCCGAATGTCTTTTCCCACAAGGCCACTAAACTGACTTCATTGGGTCTGCGCCAAGGGAAACGCCATGTCGCTCCGTTCGCCGTTGTATTCCCAGCGCAAGCCGCTCCTGGCCGTGGTGGCGCTGCTCGGTACTGGTTTCCTGATCATTGCATTGCTGGGCTATTACGCTGCCCAGGCCTCGCTACGCGATAACATCCTCAAGACGCTGTATCTGAACCTGCTGATCGGCATGCTCGTGACGCTGGCAGTCCTGGCAATCCTTTATCGGTTGATCAACAGCTACCAACAACGCATCGACGCCCAGGCCACCCTCGACAGCCTGACCGAATTACCCAATCGCCGTGGTTTCGACCTGCTGGCCGTGCAAGCCCTGCATGAAGCCCAGCGCGAGCCAAAACCGTTGACTGCGCTGCTGGTGGAACTGGACGATTTCAAGCGGTTGGACACCACCCATGGTCATATCGCCACCGATCAACTGCTGACCGGGTTCGCCCGCGACCTGACACAAAGCCTGCGGCATTCGGACATCGTGTGCCGCTGGAGCACGGAAGCCTTTGTCGTCCTGCTCAAGGACACCGACGGACAGACCGGTCTGAAGATCGCAGAGAAAATTCGTCAGCACATCGAAAAGCAGCGCTATTTCTGCAGTGGAAAACAATTGCTGGTCACCGTCAGCCTCGGCCTCACCACCTTGCAGGACGAAGACACCTTGCACAGCCTGCTGTCGCGGACCGATCATGCGCTGCAACGCGCCCGACAGACCGGGTGCAACCGAACCTGCGTGGAAATGCCTCACTCCAGTTATGAATAAACCCGACCTTTGCCCGGCCTGCGGCGGTGCCAACGATTGCACCCTGGCCGACCCACGAACTGCCGACCGCGCCTGCTGGTGTTACGGCGTGAGCATCGACCCGGCCGTGCTCGAGGCATTGCCAGCCGAGCTGCGTGATCAGTCCTGCCTGTGCCCACGCTGCGCCCAGGTCGAAGCCCAGTTGCGCGCCAAGCCCCAGCCGATCGCGTAAGATGCCCGCCCTCCGTTGCCTTGCCTGAACTGTCCATGCGCGTCGACCGTTTCCTCAGTAATCTGCCGCGATTCAATCGCCAACAAGTGCGCCTGTTGCTGGTGGAACGCCGGGTGCGGATCGACGGCCAGACCGTCAGCGACCCCCATGCACAAGTCCGTGAATTCAGCCGTGTAGAGGTCGACGACGAAGTGCTGCAAACGGGCCGACCGGCGCGCTACTTCATGCTGCACAAGCCGCCCGGCTGTGTCAGTGCGACCCGCGACCCGCAACACCCCACCGTTCTCGACTGGCTGGACGAACCGGACACGGACGACCTGCACATCGCCGGGCGCCTGGATTTCAACACCACCGGGCTGATGCTGATCACCAATGACGGCGCCTGGTCACGGCGCCTGACCCAACCGCAGACCAAACTGCCCAAGGTCTACTACGTCGAAACCGAGCAAATCATCACGGCCGAATACGCCGACACCTTCGCCCGGGGCCTGTACTTTGCCTTCGAAGACCTCACCACCCAACCAGCAGAGCTGACGCTGCTGGGGCCGAGATCGGCGCGCTTGAGCATCGTTGAAGGGCGCTATCACCAGGTCAAGCGCATGTTCGGCCACTTCAACAACAAGGTGCTGCGCCTGCACCGCGAGCGCATGGGCCCACTGACACTGGACGCCCATCTCGAGCCGGGCCAGTACCGCGCCTTGAGCCTTGAAGAAGTCCATCTCATCTGAACCTGCTACCGCTGGGCAGAAGTGTCGAACAATTTTCCGATAGGTACTTGCGCAACGGTCGTCCCCCTGCTTGAATCAGGTCGTCGGCCGAAATGTGACCGATGAGTCACAACATACTTCCAAGAAACTTTTTGCCGGCTGGAACCCTCAGGTTCCGCCTTGTCCCGCCGGCGAACTGCCCGCCTATAACAACACCCGTCGACCGTTTTTTTGGATCGACATGGGCTTTATCTTTCAGGCGTATGCCTACCTGTCACATTGCCCGTGCAATCTCATTGCGCGCATACCCGCTTGCCAGGAGTCTTATGACATGAGGCCAGAAATCGCTGTGCTGGATATACAGGGTCAGTATCGGGTTTACACGGAGTTCTATCGCGCAGACGCCGCACAAAAGACCATCATTCTGGTCAACGGCTCAATGGCCACCACCGCGTCGTTTGCACAGACCGCCAAAAACCTCTACCCGCAATTCAATGTTGTGCTGTACGACCAACCCTACGCGGGCAAGTCAAAAGCTCACAACCGACATGAGCAAATGCTGACGAAAGAGATCGAGGGCCAGATTCTCCTGGAACTGATCGACCACTTCGCCGCCGAGCACGTGCTGTCGTTTTCCTGGGGCGGCGCCGCTACGCTGACCGCCTTGGCGCAACGGCCACGGCGCATCGAAAAAGCGGTGATCAGTTCGTTCTCGCCGGTGCTCAATGCGCCGATGCGCGACTACCTGGAACGCGGTGTGGATTACCTCGGCAGCCTGGACGGCGACCGTGTCGGGCACTTGGTCAACAGCACCATCGGCAAGCATTTGCCGCCGCTGTTCAAGCGCTTCAACTATCGCCATGTCAGCAGTTTGGCCGAGCATGAGTACGGGCAGATGCATTTCCACATCAGCGATGTGCTCCACAGCGACCAGCTGTGCTACGTCAACGCCGCGAAAAAGATCAACGTACCGGTGTTGTTCCTGAACGGCGAATGGGACGAATACACCGCGGCCGACGACGCCAGGCTCTTTGCCGATCACGTGCAGCACAGCAGCTTCAGCACGCTGCAAGCCACCGGGCACTTCCTGGACATGGAACACAAAGCCGCCTGCCGCGACAGCCGTAACGCCTTGATGGGTTTCCTCACACCGGAACACCACGAAAGCCGACCGCGCTATAGCTACGTACAGGGCTACCATGCACTGGCCATCTGAAACCGAGTCCTGGCGAGCAAGCCCCGTCCTGCGCCTTCAGCAACGGGGCTTGCCCGCCAACGACCGCTCTGGTTTGAGGCTCGCGTAGACGACTGACCGCACGTTGTGTGAAGAAAAACTTCAAATCCGTGCCCACTTCTGGTACAAAGTCAGCCGCTCTGAGCGGGTGTCGTATAATGGCATTACTCCAGCTTCCCAAGCTGATAACGAGGGTTCGATTCCCTTCACCCGCTCCAATCGAATTCTGGTCCTGCGTCGTATGTTTTTGGCGGGGGATTAAAAAACCGGCTCTTGGTGGCCGGTTTTTTTTGGTCTGGAGTTTTGTGGGATTTGCGCCCCTGAGGTTCACACCGAGTAGCTATGAAGGAGAGCAAGGATGCACCTGATTGACTCATATCTGCCTACGTATCAGTTCAGTGAATTGCATACCGTGGACATCCCCGTAGACCCTTCCCATGCCATGGCGGCAATCCTCGCCCACCGCCCCGAAGACGACCGTTTTTTTCGGTATGCAATCAAGCTTCGCGAAATCCCCATGCGCCTGCTGGGTCGATCTCGGCACCCAGAGGCTGATCAACGCGCTTCATTCGGCATGGATAATTTCACGTTGCTTCAACGCAACGGCGACGTAGAGGTCGCTTACGGGCTCGCCGGCAAGCTGTGGAAAGCCGACTACGGCCAAGTCGTTGTCGCGGATGCCGAAGCGTTCGAGCTATTCAATGAGCCGGGGAATGTGAAGCTGGTCATAAGCTTCACCTGCCAGTTGCTGCGACCGGGCTTGACGAGGGTCACCACGCAGACACGGGTGCATTGCCTCGACGCGGATGCGTTGCGAAGTTTTACGTCGTATTGGTATTTGATTCGGCCGGTCAGCGGGCTTATTCGTCGGCGCATGCTGAAGGCTATTGTTAGGCGTTGCGCAGCAGGCGCTTTGAAGAAGAGTGAGCATGAATGAGCGCTCATGGAGATAACTTCATCAGACCTTCGCCATAGGAAAAGTGCTAGGCAGGTGGTCAAGCCTCTTGGATCCGCTTACAGCAAAGTAGAAGCGATAGCGCTGAACACGTAGGGGGTAGGGCACCGATGATTTGAGATGAGTGGCAAAGAATCAAACATGCCTTGCGACAAAAGCGACGACGGCCAACAGAGTCAGGGCGAACGCAGCACCGATGCTGAACGGCAGCAACGTAACGCGGATATAGCGACAGCGTTTCGCCCATCAGCTCGCGCAAGACGAACCACGAGTTCGACGAGACTTGGAACAGAGCCTAATGAACCTTGGGCTGATTTGACGGCAACATCTCAGTTTGCCTGAGCAGAAGCCCGCGCAGCTTTGATAGCCTCTGCTTTCTGCACGACATCCCGTTGGGAGGCGTTAGCCTTGCCAATGATGCCCATCAAAATCTCTTTTCTAGTCTCGGCGGGGGTGTTGGTGAAAAACTCAGTCAAAGCGCTGGTTTTCTTGATCTTTTCTGTACTCATTGATTTCAAACCTCTGCTAACAGCTCAACGAGCTGAGCCTGATCATAGATCTGGGGAATCAGAGCGTCAATCGTATCCCCAGCCACATCAAGCTCAACCTGTTGAGCATCGTCGCCATCAAAGTCCTTGATAAGCAAATCGATGTGGATCTGGCTACCGTAGATGCGCTTCAACTCAATGACATTGCACCGTGCGGCAACAAACTGTCTGGCGAACTCCTGCAGCGGAATGTTCCTGCCCTCTGTGACTTCCCGAGCCTGCACGAACTGCCAGGCGAGTTCTGGCCTCTGGTAGACATACATAATCTGGGCTTTCCTGCCACTTCCCAAGACGCGGTCGATATTCCGCTTCGCTATCCCAAGGTTGGCCATCGTCCCATCCAGAATGAACGAAAGCCGTCTCTTGAACGCGCGGTCCAACACCTTTTCCAGAATCTTCGTAACCGCACGCTGAAAAAGGTATGAATTGCTTCCGTCGTAGCCGGGAATCAGACTTCGAAAATCATCAGGATCGATACGAAGAACACGTTTGGAGTAAAGGCTAAGATTTCTCTCGTCCAAATCGTCAGCCATAGCCTTGGCTATTTCCGTCTTGCCAGCCCCAGGCGACCCCGCCATGAACACCGTGAATGGTACCTCCTCACTGAGGTACACAGCGGCGTCCGCAATATGCCGAGCCAAAGAGGCTCGATTCACTCTAGCGAATTCAAGGGCTGCGTGCTCGATAGCAGATTCTTCTGGCGTCATACCGACATCGACCTGTTTTACTTGATCCAAACTTAGAACGTTGATCGTTACCCATACGGACGAAGGCAACGACGATCAGTGTCTCGTTGAACATCGTCACATAAAGTATCCTCTGGCTCTCACGAATATTTGTAGGGAAATTCCGAGCGTTGCGTAAGGAGCACGCTAACTACGCTTTTTAGGCGGTGTGCCGACTTGTTGGGTTTGTCTTCCGTGGTTACCCTTCTAGACGTCGCTGCAAATCAGGCGATCGGGCTTGGAAACCCGTGAGTCAAGCAACCGCGCTTCACGGGAGCTAGACAATGCGTACCTCGCAGCAAATCAAATCACTTTCAAACCAGCCAAAGCTCAGGCCTCGAACCTACTGTTTCTCGATCGACGGGGGCAGGCCATGAACGAAGACACTGGGCTAAAAACCATCGGCTACACCCCCTTCAACTATTCCGCTGATCGAGCGCTGTTCCGTGTCAACGGCGGCGTACCCATCCAAGAGGCATTGGAACGGGCGTCAGATCTTTTGCATCTCGCTCACCGGCTTGCCGAAGACGCGGCGTTTGAAAAGAGCACCGACCGCTACGCCTGGGCTGCGCACTTTTTGTTGGAGATGAGCAAGGCGGTGATTGATGACGTTGTGAAGGTCATTACGCCAAGGCCGGCGGCTGAGTCCAAGAAAAAATCCGAGGCGCAGTAGATCGACAGTAAGTCCTGAGAATGGGGACATAGGGAACCCCATCCGATAGACAGCGCTAAGCCCTGCTTCTTTCGCAGCGGGGCTTAGCAATACGACGTCCCTAGGAGGCTCAAGCATGGGAACCGTTCGAAAAACCATCACCGTGGCCAATCAGCCCATCCAGAGACATAAGGCTGAACTGAAGACTATTCGCTCGGCCCTTGAAGACGGTGAGTCCAGCGGCCCCCCTCACCCATTCAATCCCGACGCATTCAAACAGCGAATATTATTAGTACGTGGGGTAAATCCCCATCGTAAAAACTATTCAGCCCCAGGCAAATGCCCCAACGGCAACGCCCCCGGCGTCTTCACCGTATGAATCACAAAGTTGCTCCGGATATCACCCACCCTCGGCCTCTTCGAGCATCCACACGCGACGCAGGCATGGCGAGGCGGATAGCGAGCCGACCAATCCAGGCAGAGGAATACGAAAGGAGATGATGACTCGGAGAACATGACGCGGCTTGATCAGTTGTGGACCGTGGACCGTGGACTGTCGGCAAACGGCGTTTAACGGAGACAAATGAAATCTGACTTCCTGTCGCAGTCTGTCTTCAAGCGTGCACTTCACGATCAAGAACATCGGCCACCCACTGGTTGATACTCTTGTGGGCGAGCTGAGCTTTCACGGCGACTGTTGCATGGAGCGCAGGGGCTAGGCGTAGGCTGAGATTGCCAGAGTAGGGTTTCTGCGGTGCTCGCCCCAGCTTGGCACAGGTCTCCAGATAATCAGTGACTGCCTCTTCAAACGCGGTTCGAAGCTCGCTGACAGATTCGCCGTGAAACCCGACGACATCCCTAATACCAGCGATGTGACCGACAAACAGACCGTCTTCATCGCTGTAGTCGATTCGGGCGGCGTAACCTTGATAATTCATAACGTTCACGGCGTAACTCCTGCTTGTTCAAGGAAAGCCCGAGCATCACGTACCTGGTAGGGCTTTGCTTCTTTGTCTGGGTGGGGCCGGTGGAACGTTGCGACCACGCCATTCAATTCAAAACGTACACGCGACCCACTGCCCTCAATGGTCTTGGCACCCGCTGCGCCAAACAGTGACTCAATACGAGCCCACTCCAGCGTTGAAAGCGTCGGCCTGGAAAATATGGCTCTGAGCGTGCTGTGCTGCTTATTGTTCATGGTATTACACCGCGATACCAAAAAAAAGATTTACCACCTGCGCTTGACGTCGCCGACGTGTGAGTAGCACCGATAAATAAAGTCAAAATGCGGACATGGTCATCCTTTCGGTTTTAACCCGCCCTCCCCTCCAATCCCACTTTTCGCGAAGCCGGAAAAATATGTCGGACGTTAATCGCCTATCACTAATCGTGCAGTCCGTTCTGCGGGGCACTATTTCCTATCTACCTTGCTGTGGATAGCGGGTAACTCCCGCTTCGTTTGTAGGCAAGATCAGAGAGTTGCGTAGGGGGTGCGCTTACTTTGCTTTTCGGCGAGTTTTCGCCTCGCTGCCCTTGTCCTTCGATGGCTACTCTCCAGACGTCGCTGCAAATTCAGCGACCGGGCCTAGGAACCCGTTGAATTCAAGGCGCACAGCGCCCCATGAAATTGCAGGCGCTTTTTGTGTTTGCGATGATGTTTTATGGCGGCTGTGCGTGGGACACCCTCGGGTGTGCCGGGTGCCTTGATTCCCGGTTCCTAGCCCACGTACGGCCGCCACCCGAATCTAGGAAAGGATGGCGGCGGTTTCTCAAGTCCCCGACCGACTCCCACCTAACGACAAAACAAAAAGCCCCGGTGCTTTTCGCAGCGGGGCTTTTTGTATCTTGGCCGCCGACTTGTGTCGTTCATTGCTCGGTCCCCGGCAAGTGCCCCAACGGCAACGCCCCCGGCGTCTTCATCGTATGAATCGCAAAGTTGCTGCGGATATCACTCACACCCGGCAGTTTCAGCAGCCGCCCAGTGAGAAAACGGTCGTAAGCCCGCAAATCCGGCACCACCACTTGCAACAGAAAATCCGATTCACCTGACACCAGAAACGCCGAGATCACTTCCGGCAATGCCGTGACGGCCTGGCGAAACGCTTCGGCTTGTTCGTCGTTGTGCCGTTCAACTTTCACGCCGACAAAGATCGTTAATCCGAGCCCTACTTCGTCACGGTCCAGGATGGCTTGATAACCGCGAATGACACCGGCTTCTTCGAGCATCCGCACGCGGCGCAAGCAGGGCGACGGGGACAGGCCAATTTCTTCGGCCAGTTGCACGTTGCTCAGGCGGCCGTCCCGTTGCAGCGCGGCGAGGATTTTGCGGTCAAAGGCGTCCAGTTTCATGGATTGGCAGATTCCGATTTAATGGCACGAATAAGTGGCAGGTTATGCCAATTAGCAACGCTTTAGAAGCTGACTTCGCAACCACCTGCCCTCCCCCTCGGCTCTAGACTGGCGCTATCAAATCGTCGCTCAAAGGGGTGTCACGTGGCAGAGCTCTGGTTGTTCCTGATGGCCTTGATGGTGGTCTACGTGTTGCCCGGGCCGGACATGATTCTGCTGCTGCAAACCGGTGCCCGTCAGGGCAGGGGCGCGGCGCTGGCGACGGCGGTGGGCCTGGGGGTTGCTCGTGGGTGTCATGTTGCATTGGCGGCGTTGGGGCTTTCGGCCTTGTTCAAGACCGCGCCGTGGACGTTCGACGTCGTGCGTCTGGCCGGTGCTGCCTACTTGTTATGGATCGGTTTTCAATGCCTGCGGACCACCTTGTTGCCGAGTTTTGAAGGTGCCGCCGTCGAGGTCGGGAAACGGCGCTGCTACCAGGCGATTCGGCGTGGGCTGCTGACCAATCTGCTCAATCCCAAAGCCTTGCTGTTTTGCTCGGTGTTATTGCCGCAGTTCATCGATCCACAGGGCGGGCCGGTGCTGGGGCAATTCGCGACCCTGGGCGTAGTGCTGGTCGGCGTCGGCCTGCTATTCGATAGCGCCTACGCGTTGGTGGGTGTCGCACTCGGTCGCTGGCTTCAACGTTCGCCTTCGGCCCAGCGTGTGCAGCAGTGGTTATTTGGGAGTCTTCTGATTGGATTTGCGGTACGGCTGACGTTTGTGCAGCAGTCCTAGTTCCTGTGGATAAACTGATCGGGCTCTCGAGTGAGCACCTGGCAAACTGAGCCGAAAATCCGGGGCTGCTTCGCAGCCCAGCGGGAGTCGGGCTCGCTCACAAATGCGTCGGGTCAGCTTGCGATGATGTTGACTGTGCCGCCGCCATCGCGAGCAGGCTCGCTCCCACATTTTTTCCGAGTTGCTCTCAGGTATCGCACTCACCACAAATCCCCTGTGGGAGCGGGCTTGCTCGCGAAAGCGGTGTGTCATTCAACATTGATCTTGGCTGACCCGACGCATTCGCGAGCAAGCCCGCTCCCACAGGTTCCCATTTCGTTTCTTAACTGACTGGCATTAGTCCAAAGTGGTCGGCTTTTTTCAGCAGCAGCTAAATATCCAGGCTGCTTCGCCCCACAGCGGGAGCAAGCTCTCATGGAAAAAAATGCAACCATGTGATTTTCAAGGCTGAAAATACATATCGATCGTTCCCACGCTCCTGCGTGGGAATGTCGCCAGGGACGCTCCGCGTTCCGCTTCTGGAAGGTGACGCAGAGCATCACGGGATGCATTCCCACGCAGAGCGTGGGAACGATCAAAAACAGATATCTCGTGGACGTCGCTCTAGTTCCCTGCGCGACAGCGCAGTGTCGAAGACGTGGCGGGGACTCCCTCGCCACCCAAACATTTGCCCCCTGTTTCACATCCCGAAATAAACCCACCCCGCCCCTCTGCCGCCCTTGTGCGACGCCGCTTCTAGACTTCGTTGCGATGACTGCGCATAGCTACCGAGGTCACCTTCGGTGGTTACAGTGTTGATCATTCATTTTCAGTAGGTATAGTACCCACCAAGCACACCACACGGAGGTGTTGTGAATAGCCGATTTTTGATAAGCCAGATCATTGCAGACGGTTGGTATCTGGTACGGGTTCGGGGCAGTCACCATCATTTCAAGCACCCGACCAAGCCGGGCTTGGTCACGGTTCCTCATCCCAAGAAAGACCTGCTCAAGAAAACGGCCATCAGTATTTTGCAACAGGCACTGCTTCAGCCGGCCCGTTGCGCGACGTTCGCGGAGGACGATGAATATGCTTTACCCGATTGCGATTTCCATGGGCGATGACAAGCACGCCTGGGGTGTTGAGGTACCGGATATTCCCGGTTGTTTTTCCGCAGGCGACGACCTGGACGAGGCCATGGCGATGGCGCGTGAGGCCATCGAGGGTCACTTCGAGATTCTGGCTGAAGACGGCTCGCCGATTCCGCCGGCCAACACCGTCACCTTGCACGCCGCCAATCCGGCATATGCCGGCTGCACTTGGGCGCTGGTGGACATCGATGTGACCAAATACCTGGGCAAGGCGCAGAAACTCAACATCACGTTGCCCGGCTACCTGCTCAATCGTATTGATGAATATGTGTTGCACCATCCTGAAGAGAAGAGCCGTTCCGGCTTCCTGGCTTCGGCAGCGCTGAAGGTGTTGCAACAAGGGCGCTAAGAAAGCCGCCATAACCTGTGGGAGCTTGCTCGCGAAGGCGTCGGCACATCCAACATCACTGCGAACTGATCCACCGCCATCGCGAGCAAGCTCGCTCCCACAGGGTTGAGCTAGATGACTATTTGTTTTCCGTTCCCGACTCTTGCATCTGCACCGAGGACTTAGTGCCATCGGTGTTGTCCTTGGTCTCGTTACCCGAATTGTCGAAGCAGCCTTGCAGGGCGAACAAACAGCAGGCAAGGCAAACAGTGCGTGCGAGGTTCATGGTGGACTCCGAAGCTGAGGGCCTTAAGGAGTGACCCGCCAACACGGCAATTGGTTGCGATGATTTTCAGGTTGCACGAAAAACCTTGCCGAACAGCGGCGCCTGAAAATGTAAGCAGAATTTTCATCAATTCATTGCTGTCACAAAGGACAGGTGCATCCATAAGGAACACAGCAATGACCTTCGCAAAAATCGCTCAAAAACTGGCCCTTTGGGCGGGGAGCCCCAAGACGTTTCTGGGGGCCATCGTGTTGTTGGCGCTCTGGGCCCTCAGCGGACCTCTTTTCGACTTCAATGACACATGGCAACTGATCATCAATACATCAACGACGATCATTACCTTCCTGATGGTATTCCTGATTCAAAACACGCAGAACCGCGATACCGACATCTTGCACCTCAAGGTCGATGAGTTATTACGAGCGACCAAGGAGGCACAGAATGCAATGCTCGGCCTTGAGTCGCTGGACCTCAAGCAACTGGAGGCGCTGAGAAAGCATTACCAGGCCATGGGCCAGGACGAAGTCAGGAGCCTTGAAGGCCTGGAAGAAAAGAACAAAGTAGACCTGAACCAGTGCTGACGCAGATGCGCTGGAAGGTTCTCCTTTTGGCGGGCAAAAATCAGCCGGGACGCGAACGTCCCGGCCCTGAATACAAAAACGCAGCGGATCAGCGGCTGGCTTGCAGCGCCCTGGCCATTTCGAGATGGGTCTGCAGTTTAGGCAGCGTTTCATCGGCGAAGGCCTTGATCTCCGGCACTTCGGTGGTCTGGGCCTGCTGCTCGATCTGCGCGATGGCCTCCTCGGTGGCCTTGACCTGGCTGGCGGCATACGCAGCCTCGAACGACTCGCCTTCCTTGACCTGCGGGATCAGGGCCTTGGCCTTGTCAGCCACCTCCTCACGGGGGGCGACAGCCAAGTCGAGCTTCTTGGCGATCTTCGCCAGGTGTTGATTGGCCGTGGTGCGGTCGTTGATCACCATGATGGTGTAGTCCTTGACCTCCCTGGATTCGGCTTTCCCGTGGGCCATGCGACTGGCCTCGATGTCGGCCATGCCTTTGGCGGAAGCATCGTTGATGAAGTCGGCAGGCGATTGGGCCCAGGCACTGTTGGCACCCAGGCCCATCAGCACGACGAGACTGGTGGTGCGAAAAAAGCTGGCCATACGGCTCATGGTCGCGCCCTCCTCTGATAAAAGTTCTGACGGGTTTCCCGCCTCTGAATCAGAACCACCCATGATGATCAACGAAACGTCTGACCCAGGTACGGCTGAGTGGTTCTCCCCCTTCTGCGACCCGCTCCAGACATCTTCGTTCGATCATGGACGATGTTTCCGGCGAGCGGGGCCCGCCTGACATCTGAAAAGGTCACGCTTGAAAGGTTGAAAAAACGTCCAGCGCCACGACGAACGGTGACGCGCTATCAGATGCCGAACGCCCGGTGATTGTGACGTTTGGCGGCGTACATAGCCTCATCGGCATGGCGGAACAGGGCGACATCTTCGGTGCCATGGTCGGGGAAACAGGCCACGCCGATGCTCGGTTCGATGCTCAGGCAGTGTCCGTCCAGACGCAGTGGCTGGGCCAGTGCATGGCGGATTTTTTCCCGCACACTGTGGGCATCCTCCAGGGCCTGGATGCTGTGCAGCAGGACCACGAACTCGTCGCCGCCAATACGCGCCACGGTGTCGGTGTCGCGGATGCAGCCCTTGAGACGATTGGCCACCGCTTGCAACAGCATGTCGCCCACCCCGTGGCCATAGGTGTCGTTGACCTGCTTGAAACGGTCCAGGTCGATATACAGCAAGGCCATGCGCCCGGACGCAGCACGGGCGGTTGCCAAGGCGTACTTGAACCGTTCACGGAGCAATTCGCGGTTGGGCACCTGGGTCAACTGATCGTACTGAGCCATGTGCTGCAACCGGGCGTGCAACTGCTTGCGCTCGATGGCGATGGTGAGTTGCGCGCAAACGTATTGCAGCAACTCCTTGTCCTGCTCGGTGTAGCGCACATTGTCCGGCGCGCTCTTGACGATCAGCGCGCCAATCGTGCCGCTCTGCGAGTTCAGTGGCACGCCCAGCCAACACGGCGCATCCGGCTGCGCCACAAGGTCGTCGAACCCCGGCGGCAAGTGGCTGCAACCGGGCGTCAGCAGGATTGGCTGGCCGCTGCGAATCACCTCGGCGCACAAACGCCCGGTGACCGTGCCCGGCAATTCGGGCTGCCCTTCCCGGTCGTCGACGTGATAGGGGAAGTTAAGTTGCGAACATTGTTCGTCATACAGCGCCACCGAAAAATTCAGCGCCGGCAGCCACTCGCCAATAATCAGGTGGATGCGTTTGAACAGCGCCAGCAGATCCGCCGCGGCATGGGCTGCCTCGGAAATCGCATACAACGCCGCCTGTCGGGACTCGGCCTGCTTGCGTTCGGTGATGTCCCGGGCCACGGCAATGCGCAGTTGGTCCGCCGGCGACCAGCGTGCCGACCACAGGATGTGCACCACCCGACCGTCCTTGCGCAGGTAGCGGTTTTCGAAATTGAGCTTGGGCTCGCCGTCCATGATCTCCCGGGCCGCCTCGAGGGTCCGCTGGCGGTCGGCGGGGTGCACCAGATCGATCATCGGCTGGCCGATCAGCTCCTGCGGGGTGTAGCCAAAAATCTGTTCGCAGGCAGCACTGACAAACACGAAACGCCCTTGGCCGTCGACGGCACACACGACGTCCAGCAAAAGGTCGATGTAGCTGGCCAGCGGCGCGGAACTTCGAGTGTCCATGGGGCTGGAGGTCATCCGGATAATGCAACGGTGAGCGAAGCGGGTGATGGTCAGTTCGTGACGCCGATACAACGAGCGAGACCGACGCGCCCCACCAATACCGATGAGGATAGCGCAGGGGATCAGACTGTAGAGGATGAGCCTCGATATCGGGGCGAACATTCACACAAACGATGGAGACCAACGGGACTGGCAACACTTCAAGGACGATGTAGTATGTTGTATTACAAACCACTACATCGAGATCATCATGTCCGTCATGTCATTGCGCTTGCCCGATGAAGTCGCCGAAACCCTGGCGGTATTGGCCAAGGCTACCGGGCGCAGCAAGTCATTCCTGGCCGTCGATGCACTACGCGAATACCTGGCCCGTGAAGCCTGGCAGATCAAGGAAATCCAAGAAGCCTTGCATGAGGCAGATGCAGGTGACTTCGCCAGTCCCGAGGATGTCAACGCGATTGCCGAAAAATGGATGAACAATGCAGGTTGAGTGGCTGCGCACTGCCCTCAAGAATCTGGACGACGAAGCCGCTTACATTGCGTTGGAGAATCCAAAAGCAGCAGCGCACTTCGTCAAGGCAATCCTCATGAGCGTCGAGCAACTTGCCCAATTCCCGGCGTCCGGTCGTGAAGGCCGCCTGGCTGGCACCCGTGAATGGGTTGTCCCCGACCGTCCGTACCTGATTCCCTATCGCGTTCGCCACGGGCGCGTGCAAATCCTGCGACTGTTCCATACGCGACGATTGCCGCCCAACGCCTGGTAGGCGCAGCAACTCGGTTCGACGCAGCCCATCACGGCTCGGTAAAAAACACCATACCGGCATACGGTGCCTGCCGACAGGCCTGCAACCGCGACGCCAGGTCCCCCACATGGACTTCCAGCTTGTGCCCATCCGGGTCGAGAAAGTAGAACGAATCCCCCTCGCTGCGGTTGTCTCGCCATGAGGACACCTGGGCCGCGTTCAGCCGCGCCACCAGCTCCGGGAAATCCTCGGCAGCGATGCTGAAAGCGTAATGGGTGTAGTCCGCTGCCGGCAGGGGCCTGCGCAACGGGTCGAAAGCCAGGCACAACCACAAACCCGGCAGCGACAAATAGGCCCCGCGGTCCCACTTGGCTTCGAGGCGCAACTGCAATAGCTCGCCATAAAAAACCACACTGCGATCCAGGTCGGTGACAGCAAGGGTCAGATGATTGAGGCCTGAGAGCATCAGTAAACAACCTTCAGAAAAGAGTGATAACCCAGCGGGCTTGGGGCGAACCCAGGGTACTTTCAAGCTCCGACATCGCCGACGGATTCCCCGTCCAAGGTCCTAGGCAAAGTCCTACGCAGAAATCTCCAGTGACACTCAAGCACGCCGGAAACAGCCGATTCAAAGCCCTGCACAACAATCTGTAAAGTCTGGAAACACACCGCTATCGAAACACCCCACGGACAGCGCCACTCACCAAGGAATGTAATCGCACCATGAACCAGACTGCTCAAGCACCCCATCACTTCACCCACTACCGCAAGGTGATTTCCCTCGCAGACCAGAACTGGCAGGGCACCGAAGCCGGAAAAATCTCAGGGCTGAATGTCGAGGTCAAGACACCCAATGTGCTGGTCGACCAATACGGTCGCACCTTTCATCACTTCTGTACCACGTCCTACCTGGGCCTGGACTATCACCCCGCGTTGCTGGACGGCGCCATGACTGCCCTGTGGGAAACCGGGACCCTGCGGGTCGCCAACTCAAGGAATCGCTGCAAGCTGGCGATCCTGGACGAGTACGAAACCCAATTGTCGGAGCTGTTCGGGGCCAGTTGCCTCAGTGCCCTGTCGTGCAGTGCGGCAAGCGCCGGAATCCTGCCGTTGCTGGCCAGCGGCGCGTTCACCAACCAGTGTTCGCCGGTCATGGTGTTCGACAAATACGCCCATTACTCGATGAACCACAGCAAGGCCGCCTGCGCCGATGAAACCCAGGTCATCACTTGCCCGCACAACGACATGGACTTCATCGAAGACCTGTGCAAACGCCAGCGCTACGTGGCATACGTGGCCGACAGCGCCTACAGCATGGGCGGATTGGCGGACCTGGACAGCCTGATGTATCTCAAGCAGCGCTATGGCCTGTTTCTCTATCTGGACGACTCCCACGCATTGTCTGCGGTCGGGGAGTCCGGCGCAGGCCTGGTCCGTTCGCGCGTCCCGGCCGTGGATGAACGTACCCTGATCGTTGCTTCATTGGCCAAGTCATTCGGCGCCAGTGGCGGGCTGGTCATGTTTGGCAGTGAGCGGTACAAAGCGCTGGTGCAGCGTTACGGTGGGCCGAGCAATTGGTCCCAGAGCCTGAACGCAGCGGCCATCGGCGCCGGCATGGCGTCGATCCGCCTGCACCGCAGTCGAGAATTCAGCGCCCTGCAGGAGCGTTTGCAAGCTAATATCCGCTTCTTCGACAGCCTCGTGCGCACTGAACAGCACGGCAATCCCATGGCGATCCGCATGGTGCCCTGCGGTGAAGCTACCCTGGCCAACAGCCTGGCCGTCGAACTGGCCGAACTGGGGTATTTCACTTCAGCGGTTTTTTTCCCCGTGGTGCCGCAAGGCAAGGCCGCCATTCGCATTACCCTGCGCGCCGACATGGAGCCGAACGTGATTCGCTCGTTTTGCGAAAAGATCACCGAACTGCTGCTGACCCACGGGCGTGACATCCGCCCTTGAGACAGGACGCTCGATGAAGACCCGTACAACCCTGATCGTCACCTGCACCACCGTTTTCCTGGCCCAACTGGGCATGAGCATCTACTTGCCGGCCCTGCCCGATATCGCCCGGGACCTGGGCGCCGATGCGTCCCGGGTTTCCTGGGGCTTGTCGGTGTACCTGATCGGCATGGCGCTGCCCATGTTGCTGTGGGGCAGCCTGAGCCAGCGGCTGGGGCGCAAGCCGATCTTGCTGGCGGCCTTGGGGTTGTACGGTTTGGGCAACCTGGCCCTGCCGCTGGGCACAACCGTGGAGGCGTTCCTGACGCTCAGGTTGATCCAGGGCATCGGCGCCAGCGGTATCTCGGTGATGGCGCGGGTCTTGATTCGGGACAGTTTCAGCGGCGACCTGTTGGCCAAGGCGCTGTCATGGATATCGATCGCCTTTGTGATTGCCCTCGGTATCGGCCAGTACCTGGGTTCGCTGATCCAGGCCGCTTTTGGCTGGGAGGCGATTTTCTACGGTTTGGGCGCCGTCAGCCTGGCCATGGCAGCGGCGGTGTCCCGGGCCAGGTTCCCGGTGCTGGTGCAAGCCGGCAACGGGCAATCGGCATGGGGCATCTACGGGCACATTCTCCGGCAACGCGCGTTCCTGCTGCCGGCCTTGGCCGGTGGACTGGGTTACGGCGTGATCGTCGCCTTCAACACCGCCGCGCCGCTGATCCTGCAGGAGAGCTTCCACTGGTCGCCCATTGAATACGGCCTGCTGGGCTGGCCGGTCAGTGCCGCGTACTTGCTTGGGGCGCTGGTGGTGAACGCTTTTGTACTGCGTACTGGTCAACGGCGAATGATGGGCTGGGGCATCGCGCTGGTGTTGGGCGGGAGCACGACCATGCTGGCAGGCAGCCTCACCCTGAGCAGCATCGCGCTGCTTTTCTGGTTGCCGTATTGCTTTGCGGTGTTCGGCCAGTCGTTGAACTACCCCATCAGCTTGTCCCTGGCCAACGAAGGCTCACCGGTGGCCGGCGCTTATGCCATGGCATTGAGTGGGTTCCTGCACCAACTGATGGCCTCGGTGATCGGCGCCATGGCCAGCCTGTTGTTGAGTCAACAGGCCTGGCCGCTGGCGGCGTTGTGCGCGGTGTTGGGGACGGCGGCGATGCTCTGTGTGAGGTTCATGCCGCCCCGGGTCGCTTAGAACGCGCTGCGGAAAATCTCTTCGATCTGCCGCTGGTCCGCCGCCCGTGGGTTGGTCAGGCCGCAGGCGTCTTTCAAGGCGTTGGCAGCCAGCACCGGTACGTCGTTGAGGCGTACGCCCAGGTCACGCAAACCGGCCGGAATGTCCACGTCAAGGGCCAGTTTGCGGATCGCCGCAAGGGCGTCCCGAGCGCCCTCTTCCGGGCTGAAGCCGCGTGTATCGGTGCCCATGGCATGGGCCACGTCGGTCAGGCGAACGGCGCACACCGAAGCGTTGAAGCTCTGCACATGAGGCAACAGCACCGCGTTGCACACACCATGAGGCAGGTCGTAGAAGCCACCCAACTGATGCGCCATCGCGTGCACGAAGCCTAACGATGCATTGTTGAATGCCATCCCCGCGAGAAACTGCGCGTAGGCCATGTTCTCCCGCGCGGTCAGGTCATTGCCGTCACGCACGGCCAGGCGCAGGTTGTTACTGATCAGGGTGATGGCCTTCAGGGCGCAGGCATCGGTGATGGGGTTGGCGGCGGTGGAGACATAAGCCTCGATCGCGTGAGTCAGTGCATCCATGCCGGTGGCGGCCGTCAGGCCCTTGGGCATCGCCACCATCAGCGCCGGGTCGTTCACCGACATCAATGGTGTCACGTTGCGATCGACAATCGCCATTTTCACGTGGCGTGTCTCGTCGGTGATGATGCAAAAACGGGTCATTTCGCTGGCGGTGCCCGCCGTGGTGTTGATGGCGATCAGCGGCAACTGCGGCTTGCTCGAACGGTCGACGCCTTCATAGTCACGAATCTGCCCACCGTTGGTGGCGCACAGGGCGATGCCCTTGGCGCAGTCGTGGGGCGAACCACCGCCCAGCGACACGACGAAATCACACTGACTCTCCTTCAGCAGCCCCAACCCGAGCTCGACATTGGCGATGCTTGGATTGGGCTTGGCGCCGTCGAAAATCACCGAGTCGATGTCCTGTATCGCCAACAACTCGGCCACCTTGGTGGCGACGCCGGCCTTGGCCAGCCCCGCGTCGGTGACGATCAGGGCTTTGCGAAAGCCGTAGTTGCGGATAGCGATCATCGCTTCATCGAGGCAGCCCAGCCCCATGATGTTCACGGCGGGAATAAAAAAAGTGCTGCTCATGGGGTCACGCTCCTGGTTGAGGCCGGATCGGCAGGGCCTACAGAATGACCGACTAGTCATGACGCATCTTGATCTGGCTCAAGACTGGGTCGTGATAAAGTCGCGCCCTGCCTTTGCCACGTTTTGAGATGATCCTTGCGATGACCGATTTCCAGGAATACGACACCCGGCTCGAAGACTGGGAGGCCCTGCGCGCCGACACCGCCTTCAACGGCCTGCTGGTGGGCAACGGCGCCAGCCGCGCGGTGTGGGATGATTTCGGCTATGACTCGCTGTTCGAAAATGCCCGCACCGTCGAGGAAAAACCCCTGAGCCCGTCGGAGCTGAGCGTGTTCGACGCGATGCAGACGCGCAGTTTCGAACAGGTGCTCACTGCGCTGAAAACCACCAGTCGCGTCAACAAGGCCCTGGCCGTCAGCTCCGCCGCGCCGCGCAATCGCTATTACGCGATCAAGGAAGCGCTGATCAACACCGTGCATGCGGTGCACATCCCATGGCGCCTGGTGCAACCGTCGACCCTGGCGACGCTCAACCAGGAGCTGGGCCGCTACCGCACGGTGTTCACCACCAACTACGACCTGCTCAACTACTGGGCGATCCAGCAGGCGCCCGAGAGCATCAGCGACCTGTTCTTCGGCGACGACCACAGTTTCGACCTGAGCCAGGCGACCACCGACAAACCACGCCTGTTGTACCTGCACGGCGGCCTGCACCTAGTGCGCAACCAGGACGGCACGGCGCGCAAGCTCACGTCCACCGAAGGCACCTTGCTGGGCAGTTTCGCCATCAACAACACGATCAAGACCCTCGACGATGTGCCGCTGTTCGTCAATGAAGGCCCGAGCCAGGACAAGCTCAAGACCATCCGCAGCAGCGATTACCTGTCGTTCTGCTACGACCAGTTGCTGCAGCATGGCGACAACCTGTGCCTGTTCGGCCATGCCCTGGGCGAGCAGGACAACCACATCGTGCAAGCCCTGCGCCTGGCCGCACCGAAAACCGTGGCGATTTCGATCTATCCCCGTAGCCAGGCATTCATCCAGCATCAGAAGCGGCATTACGCCAAGGTGTTCCAGGGGCTGGAGGTGCAGTTGCGCTTCTTCGATGCGAAGAGCCATCCGCTGGGCGATCCGAAATTGTCGGTGCCGGTGGAGGTTTAAAGGCAGGGTAAACACGCATGACCAGGGGGATTCATTTGTGGGAGCAAAGCTTGCTCGCGATGAACGATAACGCGGTGAGCCTGCACAATCGCAGCGCCTGCATCGCGGGCAAGCCTTGCTCCCACAGATCCCCTCGCCACAGTTCTCCTTATTATCGTCCTGTCAGAGCGCAGCCACCGTCTTGTCCTTGATGACCGTCGTCGGTCCGTTGGCCTTGACGCTGGCGATGCCTTTGTCCCGGGCCGCGTCCGATGAATAAGCCTCACTGCTGCCAATCACTTCATGGTTGGCCGCCTTGAGATTGAAATACGGATGGCCGTCCTTGGTGTTCTTGAGTTCATAGCGCTCGGCCAACGGACTGTTTTTCTGCACCGAAGCAATGCCACCGTCGGCACCGCTGCGGGTGGTGTACAGCTCACTGGTCAAGATTGTCTCGGCGTTGGCCGCCTTGAGCACAAACCGAAACTGGCCGCTGCTGCTTTTGCTGATTTCGTACCATCCGGACATGATTTCTCTCCTGGTAATGAAGACATGCCCCGAGAGTAAAGACCCGCTGCGCTTGCCTTGCCAGTCCGCTGTGCGGCGTTATTACAAAGTGATGGCCGTGCCCAGCAGCGTCAGGAATCCCGCCAGCCAGTTCGGATGCGCAGGCCAGGCCGGTGCGGTCGCGAGATTGCCCTGGACATGGCCCTGGGTCACGGGAATGTCGATATAGGTCCCGCCCGCCAGCCGGACTTCCGGAGCACAGGCCGGGTAGGCGCTGCATTCGCGCCCTTCGAGGATGCCCGCCGCCGCCAGCAATTGCGCACCGTGGCACACCGCGGCAATCGGCTTGCCCGCCAGATCGAAATCGCGCACCAGTTGCAGGACGGTTTCATTCAGGCGCAGGTATTCCGGCGCTCGCCCACCCGGCACCAACAGCGCGTCGTAGTCGGCGGCCTGGACGTTGGCGAAGTCATGGTTGAGGGCAAACAAATGCCCCGGTTTTTCACTGTAGGTCTGGTCGCCTTCGAAATCGTGGATCGCCGTGCGCACCGTCTGTCCGGCGGTTTTGTCCGGACACACGGCGTGTACGGTGTGGCCGACCATCTGCAGGGCCTGGAACGGCACCATGACTTCATAATCTTCGACGTAATCGCCGACCAGCATGAGGATTTTCTTGACGGGCATGGGGTGGGCTCCTTTGGGGATGCGTGGGTGGTTAACGCATTAAAGGTAGTCCGCTACGTCGGTAGATGAGGGATAAGCGCTGATTACCTGACGGGCTGCACCTCAGTCCCCTTGTGGGAGCGAGTCCTGTGGGAGCAAAGCTTGCTCGCGATGAACGATGACGCGGCTCTAGCAGTTAAACCGTGTCGCCCTTATCGCGAGCAAGCTTTGCTCCCACAGTATTTGGGGCACCAGCTTCAGGCGAGGTAACCATCGGCCCGCAGCAGCGTTTCAAGGCAGTGCTCGGTGATGTGGTAGAACGCCTTGAGTTCCTGGATCTTGGCCAGCAGCTCGGTGGGGTCCACCGGTTCGGCGCGTTTGACGGCCAGGATCATCTTGTTCTTGTTGGTGTGGTCCAGGGAGATGAACTCGAAGACCTTGGTCTCGTAGCCGCAGGCTTCCAGGAACAGCGCCCGCAAACTGTCGGTGACCATTTCCGCCTGCTGACCCAGGTGCAGGCCGTATTGCAGCATCGGCTTGAGCAAGGCCGGGCTCTGGATCTGCAAGCGGATCTGCTTGTGGCAGCACGGCGAGCACATGATGATCGAGGCGCCCGAGCGAATGCCCATGTGGATTGCGTAGTCGGTGGCGATGTCGCAGGCGTGCAAGGCGATCATCACGTCCACCGCGCTCGGCGCCACGCTGCGCACGTCACCGTGCTGGAAGCTCAGGCCCGGGTGTTCCAGGCGCGCGGCGGCTTCGTTGCACAGCTTGACCATGTCTTCGCGCAGCTCGACACCGGTCACCACGCCTTCGGCCTGCAAGGTGTTGCGCAGGTAATCGTGGATGGCGAACGTCAGGTAGCCTTTGCCCGAACCGAAATCCGAGACCCGCACCGGTTTGTCCAGGGCCAGCGGCGAAGACGTCAGCGCATGACTGAAGACCTCGATGAACTTGTTGATCTGCTTCCACTTGCGCGACATCGCCGGAATCAGCTCGTGCTTGTGGTTGGTCACGCCCAGGTCGGCCAAAAATGGCCGGCTCAGGTCGAGGAAGCGATTTTTCTCGCGATTGTGCTCGGCAGACGGCACTTCCCGCAGTTGCTGGGGCTTGCTCTTGAACAGCGAGCTCTTGCCCTTCTTGCTGTACTCCAACTGCGCCTCGTCGGTGACCGCCAGCAAATGCGCGTTCTTGAACGATGCCGGCAACAGCGCAGCAATGGTTTCCACCCCTTCGGCCAGCGGGAAATTCTTGGTGATGTCGCGGGTCTTGTAGCGGTAGACGAAGGACAGGCACGGCTGGTCCTTGACCGTCAGCTGCTTGATGATCAGCCGCTGGAGGTCCGCTTCGTCACCCACGTACTTGGCCAGCACCAGTTTGATGAAAGCGTTTTGTTCAAGGCTGGTGCGCAGCAGCTCGATGAACTGGGCGTGGTGATCCGGCGCGGGACGGACGGGCGTTGCGGTGGCAGACATGGACAAGCGGCCTCGGGGCGGGGCGAATCGGGAATGGCGGGTATTTTAGGGGGGATGGGCAGCGAGGGCACGGAAAAGTTGGTGTGGCGAGCAGTAGCCTCTGTGGGAGCAAGGCTTGCCCGCGATGAATACGCCGCGATAGTGCAGGCTCACCGCGTTATCGTTCATCGCGAGCAAGCTTTGCTCCCACAGGCTTTGTTCCCACAGGCTTGTGCTGGCAGGAAGTTTTCAGCCCAGCACCACCAACCGATTCGGTAGTTCATTGCGCTCCTGGGTCACCGGCACGTGCTCCTTGAGCAATTCGCCGCAAGCTTCGATGCAGGTCACGAAACCCTGCAAGGTCTGCCCCTGGCGAACCTGCTGGGTGAACGCTGCGACGATGGCATCCCAGCATTTGTTGTCCAGGCGCTTGGAAATGCCTTCGTCCACCAGGATTTCCACGTACCGCTCAGCCTCGCAGACAAAGATCAGCATCCCCGTGCTGCCCACGGTGTGGTGCAGGTTCTGCTCGAGGAATTGCCGGCGCGCCAGGTTGGAGGCCCGCCAGTGACGCACGGAACGGGGGATCAGGTGCGTGGTGATCCTGGGGATGCGAAACACCAGGCACAGCACAATGAAGCTGACCCACTGCACCAGCAACAGGCTGTGCATCGTCAGCCAACCGGAGAGGTAATGGACCACGCCGGGCACCACCAGGGCCAGCAGGCTGGCCCATAACAGCGGGATATAGGCGTAGTCGTCGGCGCGGGCGGCCAGCACTGTGACCAGCTCAGCGTCGGTATGCCGCTCGACCCGGGCGATGGCCTCGGCGACCTTGCGTTGTTCGTGTTCAGTCAGTAATGCCATGTTAAAAGTGCCTGCTCATTATTATTATCACCAGCCGCCCGACGAACCGCCGCCCCCGAAACTGCCACCGCCACCACTGAAGCCCCCGCCGCCGCCTCCGCCGCCTCCGCCGAAGCCTCCACCGGAACCGCCCGAACGGCTGGAGCCACCGCTTCCGGTCGGCAGGATACCGAGCATCTGGCAGACCAATATCGTCAAAATAAACAGTATCACCAGGAAGATGAATAGGCCGGGATGGCGCTCGACGAAATCACTCGGTTCTTGCTGCCCGTGCGCACTGTACGCCGGCGCCGGCTCGTCCAACGGGCTGCCGCCCAGCACCACCAGCATCGCCGCGACGCCGTCGCTGATGCCTTTGTTGAAGTTGCCGGTCTTGAAGGCCGGGGTGATCACCTGGTTGATGATCACCGAACTCTGCGCGTCGGTCAGGCGATCCTCCAGGCCGTAGCCCACCTCGATGCGCAGTTTACGGTCATCCCGGGCGACGATCAGCAGTGCGCCGTTGTTTTTATCCTTCTGCCCGATGCCCCAGTGGCGCCCCAGTTGATAACCGAAGTCTTCGATGCTGCTGCCTTGCAGGTCCGCCAGCGTGACCACCACTACCTGTTCGCCGGTGGCCTGTTCATGGGCCTTGAGCTGCGCTTCCAGTTGCGCGCTCACCGACGGTTCGAGCATCTGCGCGGCGTCCACCACCCGCCCGGTCAATGCCGGAAACTTCAGCTCGGCCTGGGCCGTGATGGCAAACACCCAGAGCAACAGCACCAGGCCAAATTTCAACACGCGCATTGGAACTCCTGTGTGGGAGCGAGCGGATGTGGGAGCCGAGCTTGCTCGCGATGAAGGCACCTCGGTCTTTCTAATGACCGCGTTATCGTTCATCGCGAGCAAGCTTTGCTCCCACAGGCTCGCTCCCACAGTTTTTTTTCAGAACTTCACTTCAGGGGCTTTTTCGGCATTGGGGCTGGTGGCCTCGAAGGTTTCGCGGATCGGCAGGTCGCTGTACATCACGCTGTGCCACAGGCGCCCCGGGAACGTGCGGATTTCGGTGTTGTACTTCTGCACCGCCAGGATGAAGTCGCGACGGGCCACGGCGATGCGGTTCTCGGTGCCTTCGAGCTGCGATTGCAACGCCAGGAAATTCTGGTTGGCCTTGAGGTCCGGATAACGCTCGACCACCACCATCAGCCGGCTCAACGCGCCGCTCAACTGGTCCTGGGCCTGCTGGAACTGCTTGAGTTGTTCCGGGTTGTTCAAGGTGTTGGCGTCGACCTGGATCGACGTCGCCTTGGCCCGTGCCTCAATCACGGCAGTCAGGGTGTCCTGTTCGTGCTGGGCGTAGCCCTTGACGGTTTCCACCAGGTTGGGAATCAGGTCGGCGCGGCGCTGGTACTGGTTCTGCACCTGGCCCCAGGCGGCCTTGGCCTGTTCGTCCAGGGTCGGGATGTTATTGATGCCGCAACCGGCCAGCACCGTGGTGAGCAGCATCAGGGCCAGCATCGGCAAGCTGCGAAGGTGGTTCAGTCGTGGATTCATTGGAGGAAGCGCTCCCTGGCATGACATTGGAAAAAACCGGCCACCTATCTCACCGGCGCCTGGGGCATAATCTGCCGCCGCACTGGATTGAAACGGGTCGATGGGCTAAAAGATGCGCAGTGCGAAACTAAGTTCAGCCCAATGGGTTCGAAAGTGTGCTGCATTTAACTGAACAACAATAGCCGCTCCTCACATTTTGGCTGACCGGCGTGTCCTGATTACCGCCCTTTAGGCTTGCGAGAAAATTATTCATGAAGAAGCTGTGTTTGCTGGGCCTGTTTGTCAGTCTGGCCAGTCAATCCGTATTAGCCGACAACCTGCCAGCCCCCATAGAGAACAAGGACGCCTTCATCAGCAACCTGATGAAGCAGATGACCCTCGACGAGAAGATCGGCCAATTGCGCCTGATCAGCATCGGCCCGGAAATGCCCCGGGAGATGATTCGCAAGGAAATCGCCGCCGGCAACATCGGGGGCACGTTCAACTCCATCACCCGCGATGAAAACCGTCCGATGCAGGACGCGGCCATGCGCAGCCGGTTGAAGATCCCGATGTTCTTCGCCTATGACGTGATCCACGGCCACCGCACGATTTTCCCGATCCCCCTGGCCCTGGCCTCGAGCTGGGACATGGACGCGATCTACCACTCCGGCCGCATCGCGGCCAAGGAAGCGGCCGCCGACAGCCTGGACATCACCTTTGCGCCGATGGTCGACATTTCCCGCGACCCGCGCTGGGGCCGCACCTCCGAAGGTTTCGGCGAGGACACCTACCTGGTGTCGCGCATCGCCGGGGTGATGGTCAAGGCGTTCCAGGGCAACGGCGCCAACGCGGCCGACAGCATCATGGCCAGCGTCAAGCACTTCGCCCTGTACGGCGCGGTGGAAGGCGGCCGGGACTACAACACCGTGGACATGAGTCCGCTGAAAATGTACCAGGACTACCTGCCACCCTACCGCGCCGCCATCGACGCGGGTGCCGGTGGGGTGATGGTCGCGCTGAACTCCATCAACGGCGTGCCGGCCACCGCCAACACCTGGCTGATGAACGACCTGCTGCGCAAGGAATGGGGTTTCAAGGGCCTGGCGGTCAGTGACCACGGCGCCATTTTCGAACTGATCAAGCACGGCGTCGCCAAGGACGGTCGCGAAGCGGCGAAACTGGCGATCAAGGCCGGTATCGACATGAGCATGAACGACTCGCTCTATGGCAAGGAACTGCCAGGGCTGCTCAAGGCCGGCGAAATCGAGCAGAGCGACATCGACAACGCAGTGCGCGAAGTGCTCGCGGCCAAATACGACATGGGCCTGTTCAAGGACCCGTACCTGCGCATCGGCAAGGCCGAGGACGACCCGGCCGACACCTACGCCGAAAGCCGCATGCACCGCTCCGACGCCCGTGACGTGGCACGCCGCAGCCTGGTCCTGCTGGAAAACCGCAACCAGACCCTGCCCCTGAAGAAGACAGCAAAAATCGCCCTGGTCGGCCCGCTGGCCAAGGCACCGATCGACATGATGGGCAGTTGGGCCGCGGCCGGGCGTCCTGCGCAATCGGTCACCCTGTTCGACGGCATGACCCGCGCCCTGGGCGCTGACTCGAAGCTGATCTACGCCCGTGGCGCCAACATCACCGGCGACAAGAAGGTGCTCGACTACCTGAACTTCCTCAACTTCGATGCCCCGGAAGTGGTAGACGACCCGCGTCCGGCCCAGGTGCTGATCGACGAAGCGGTAAAAGCCGCCAAGGATGCCGATGTGGTGGTGGCCGCCGTGGGTGAATCCCGTGGCATGTCCCATGAATCGTCGAGCCGTACCGACCTGAACATCCCGGCCAGCCAACGCGAGCTGATCAAGGCCCTGAAAGCCACCGGCAAGCCGCTGGTGCTGGTGCTGATGAATGGCCGCCCGCTGGCGTTGCTGGATGAGAAGCAGCAGGCCGATGCGATCCTGGAAACCTGGTTCAGCGGCACCGAAGGCGGCAACGCCATCGCTGATGTGCTGTTCGGCGACTATAACCCGTCGGGCAAGCTGCCAATCACCTTCCCACGCTCGGTGGGGCAGATTCCGACCTACTACAACCACCTGAGCATCGGCCGGCCATTCACGCCAGGCAAGCCGGGCAACTACACCTCGCAGTACTTCGATGACACCACCGGCCCGCTCTATCCGTTCGGCTACGGCTTGAGCTACACCGAGTTCAGCCTGTCGGACATGGCCCTGTCGTCGACCACGCTGAACAAGACCGGCAAGCTCGATGCCAGCGTGACACTGGAAAACACCGGCAAGCGTGACGGTGAAACCGTGGTGCAGCTGTACATCCAGGACGTGACCGGCTCGATCATTCGCCCGGTGAAGGAACTGAAGAACTTCCGCAAAGTGATGCTCAAGGCCGGCGAGAAGAAAGTCATCCACTTCACCATCACCGAAGACGACCTGAAGTTCTTCAATGCCCAACTCAAGTACGCGGCGGAACCGGGCAAGTTCAACGTGCAGATCGGCCTGGACTCCCAGGAAGTGAAGCAGCAGAGTTTTGAGTTGCTCTGATCCAACAACATGCATGACCCTGTGGGAGCGGGCTTGCTCGCGAAGGCGGTGTATCAGTCAGCAATTGAGTCGGCTGACACACCGCCTTCGCGAGCAAGCCCGCTCCCACATGGGGTTCCATGTGTTTTCAAGGATTGCGCTTAACCTCGCCGATCCAGCAAGTTCACCACCACCCGATCCACCAACCCCCACAGCCGCTGCTTGAAGCGCTTCCACAACGGTCGGCGCTGCCAGGCGTCGAGGCTGACTTGCAGGCTCTGGCTGAAGTCCCGCTCGAAACTGGCCGCCACTGCACTGCTGAGCCTGGAATCCAGGGCTTCGAGGTTGGCTTCCAGGTTGAAGCGCAGGTTCCAGTGATCGAAGTTGCAGGAGCCGATGCTGACCCAGTCGTCCACCAGCACCATCTTCAAGTGCAGAAAACACGGCTGGTATTCGAAAATCTGCACGCCGGCCTTGAGCAGTCGCGGGTAGTATCGGTGCCCGGCGTAGCGCACGGACGGGTGATCGGTGCGCGGGCCGGTCAGCAGCAGGCGCACATCGATGCCGCGGGCGGCGGCCTTGCGCAAGGAACGACGCACGTTCCAGGTCGGCAAAAAATACGGTGTCGCCATCCAGATGCGTTTCTGGCCGCTGTTCAAGGCCCGCGACAGCGACTGCAGGATGTCGCGATGCTGGCGGGCGTCGGCATACGCCACCCGGCCCATGCCCTCGCCCACTGGCGGTACCCGCGGCAGGCGCGGCAAGCCGAAGTTGGACGCCGGTTTCCAGGCTCGCCGATGACGGTTGGCGAGCCACTGGCGGTCGAACAGCAATTGCCAGTCGAGCACCAGCGGGCCGACGATTTCCACCATCACTTCGTGCCACTCACTGCGGTCGTCGAGGGGGTTCCAGAATTCATCGGTCACCCCGGTGCCGCCGACCACGGCCAAGCGTTGATCCACCAACAACAGCTTGCGGTGATCCCGGTAAAGGTTGCGCACCCAGCGGCGCCAGCTCAGGCGATTGTAGAAACGCAACTCCACCCCGGCCTCGATCAGACGCTTGCGCAGGGCCAGGGTAAACGCCAGGCTGCCGTAGTCATCGAACAGGCACCGCACGCGAACGCCACGCTCGGCGGCCTGCACCAGCGCCTGGACCATCGCCTCGGCGCATGTGCCCGCCTCCACCAGATAGAGTTCCAGCTCGACCTGTTCCCGGGCACGGGCGATTTCCACCAGCATGCGTGGGAAGAACTGCGGGCCATCGATCAACAGCTCGAAGCGATTGCCTTCACGCCAGGGAAATACCGGGCCGCTCATGTCAGCGCGCCGTGAAGATCAGCACCGCATTCACCGGCACCGAGAGGCTGATGGCCGACAACCCGGCCAGGTTTCGCAGCTTTTCCAGCCCCGGCGCCAGATCGAAATCGGCCGCGTTGAGCACCACCGGTTCCAAGGTCACCACTTGGAAGCGGCGTTCATCCAGGCGCGTCGCCAGCAGTTCGACGGGGTATTCATGTTGTTTGCCGTGCAGGTTCACCGTCAGCGGCAGACGCAACTCCAACTGCGCGCCGTTGGCCAGGTCCTGGATCGGCGCCAGGTCGATTTTTGCGGTGACAGTGGCTTCGGCAAATTGCTGGATCTCGAACAGCTCGGCGCGCATGCGCTCATCGCGCAAGGGAATGCCGCTGTTGATGGACTCCAGCTCCACCTCCAGGCGCGCCAAGCCCTCGGGCTGGACTTGACCGTGCAGCACCAGGAACCGCTGGACCTCGGAGACGTTGCCGTTTTTGCTGCTGATGAACGACAGCCGCGACGATTCGCTATCCAGGTACCAGTCGGCCTGGGCCGGCAGCGCTGCGCAGGCCAGCAGCAAGCTGGCGGCGTGAGGGAAAAACCGCTTGAACATACACACTCGGGGGGCAGATAAACCTGTGGCGAACCTTAACCGGGCCGAGGGCGCTTGCAAACTGTCTGTTGCAACAACGATCAGGAATACAGAGAACCTGAGGTGAAGGGTTTTATCTGTGGGAGCAAGGCTTCCTGGGGTGAAGGGGTTTATCTGTGGGAGCAAGGCTTGCCCGCGATGGCGGCCTCAAGGATGCCATCGCGGGCAAGCCTTGCTCCCACAGGCCTTGTTGCCAACGGTTAGTTCAGGGCTCCAACCGACACCCCTGCCGCTCACCCACCCATTGCGCACTGTTGCTACGCCCCAACCCGCTGACGGTGACGCGTTTGGCTTCAGGCGCATCGAAAAAATCATCGGTGGGCACTGACTGCTTCACATAACCCCGGCAATACCCGACCGGTTGTTGCATTACATAGCGGCACGAGCAGTATTCCTTGGCGGTGTAGGCGCTGATGATGTCGGGGAAGGCCCGCAATGCCACCCGCTCCAGCCAGACCCAACTGAACAGGGCGATGAGCAGCATCGACAACAGGGTGAGCAACACTTTGCGCTTCATGGCTGCACCGTCCCGGCGAACGCCGCCATGGCGCGCTTGAGCAATTCGTTATGGCGATAGCTGCCGTCGCGGTCGTCGCCGTAGCGCACGACCACCAGTTTGGCGCTGGGAATGATGTACAGCGCCTGGCCCCAATGGCCCAACGCGGCAAAGGTATCCGGCGGCGCATCGGGCCAGGGGTGGATCGCCGGATCGGCGGCTCGGTTGAGCCACCAATGCCCGCCAGGCACGGCTTCGTCCTGGCCGGCCTGGAAGTGGGCAAAAGGCTGGCGATTGAACGCGACCCAGGCCTTGGGGAGCAGTTGCCGTCCGCCCCAGCGGCCGTCCCGTTGCAGCAACAACCCGACACGTGCCAAATCCCGCGCGGTGAGATAGGCATAGGACGATCCCACGAACGTACCGCTGGCGTCGGTTTCCCAAGTGGCGTGGCGGATGCCCAGGGGGTCGAACAAAGCCGTCCAGGGGTAGTCGGGGTAGCGCGCCGGGCCGACGATGGTTTTCAAGACCGCCGCCAGCAAGTTGCTGTCACCGCTGGAATAACGGAACGCCTGCCCCGGCGGGCTGAAGCTTTCATGCTGCGCAGTGAACGCCGCCATGTCATGACGCCCACGGGTATAGAGCATCGCCACCACCGAAGAGTTGAGCGGCGCGTATTCGTAGTCTTCCTGCCAATCCAGGCCTGAGGCCCAGTGGAAAAGATCGGCCAGGGTCAGGCCCGGGTGTCGGCTCAGTGGCGAGTAATACTTGGCGGCCGGGTCTTGCAGGCCAAACAGCTTTTCACCGTAGGCCACGCCGAACACCGTCGCCAGCAGGCTTTTGCTGATGGACCAGGTCAGGTGCGGGGTCTCGGCGGTCGTCGGCCCGGCGTAGCGTTCGTAGACCAGCCGACCGTCCTGGATCACCAGCAGCGCATCGGTGCGGATGCCCTCGCGGCTCACATCGTCCCGGGGTGGGAAGGCGTATTGTTCCAAGGCTTCGATGGCCGGCCCGCTCGGGGTCGGGCCACTTGGCCATTGCTCGCCGGGCCAGTCTTCGGCGTGGGCGCTCAGGCTGAGCAACAGCAGCGGGATCAGGAACCAACCTTTGGACATGCTCGGGGCTCGCAGGGTTGAACCTTCAGAGCCTATTCAGACTTGATGACAGTTTCGAGGCTTGTGTCGACAGTCCCGACGCCATCGCGGGCAAGCCTTGCTCCCACAGGTGCAATGCCAAATGACAGTCTGTTGTAGGCCTGTGGGAGCAAGGCTTGCATCACAGGCTCAGTGCCAAATGACAGTCTGCTGTAGACCTGTGGGAGCAAGGCTTGCACCACAGGCTCAGTGCCTAATGACAGTCTGCCGTAGACCTGTGGGAGCAAGGCTTGCCCGCGATGAGGCCCGTCAACCCAATGAAGCTCCCAACGCCTTGGCCAGCCGCTTGGCCCGCGCCCCCGCTCCAATCTCCATCACGCCTTTATCCCGCGCCCACATCTCGCGCCACGCCGCAGGCCCCGCTGCCAGGGCAACGTTGAGTTCGCCGTCGAGCCCCTGGAACTGGGCGAACAACCCGCCCAGCAGCACGTGCCCGGCCGCACTGGACGGGTTATGCCGACTCACCTGCGCGCAACCGGCGAGCAACGCCAGCAGGCGCAATTGCAACGCCTGGGGCCAGGCACATTCCTGCCCGACGCCATACAACCAGGCGGTCATCGCGCTGAGCACATAAAGGTCTTCCAGGGTGCGGAACGGTTTGACGTAGGCGTCCCAACCGTCGCCTGCCAGCAACTCGCATAACGCGCCGTCGAGCAGGACGCGGCCATGGCTGATGTCCGGCATCAGGGCAATGGCGGGCAGTTTTTCCAGGGTGACGCCGGGCTCACCCGCATAGGCCACTGCCAGGTTCAGCCGTGGCGTTTCACCGGGCGCTTCGCAGCGAGCGGCAATCAACAGCCACTCGGCGGCATCGCCCGCGGTGACGAAATCCTTGCGTCCGCTCAGGCGCAAGTCGTCGAGGCGGGTTTGCATGTCCGCCGGGCGCAGGCTGCGCTGTTCGGTGGCACACAAGGCACCGAGGCTCTGCGGCGCGCTGGGCCACAGCACCCGCAGCGCCGCCTGGTACCCCACCAGGAACGCCAGGCCCGGTGTGGCCATCAAGCGTGCCCCGGTCACGGCCAGTTCGAACGGCGTTACCGGCCCCAGGCGTTGCAGCAACGCTGAATAACCTTCGGCCAGGTCCGGATGGGCGGGCAGGCGCTCGCCGCGCTCGATCAGGGTGTGCCAGGGCATGGGGGGCTCCTTGAGGGCTGTCACATAAGCATCACCAAAGCTTCATGGCGATGACACCGGGGCTACATAGCCTGACTTTGCACAACATGGCTGCATAAAGAAAGTCGACAGGCTGCAACTGAACAGCCCGCACGGAGATTCGCTATGACCCAGATCGCCCGCATCAGCGACACCGGCAATGAACGCCGCCTGCAAGCCGAACGCCTGATTGGCGCCCAAGCCTTGCAAGAAGCACAGGCCCTGCGTTTCAACGTCTTCAGCGGCGAATTCAACGCCAAGCTCAAGGGCGCGGAAATGGGTCTGGACATGGATGACTATGATGTTCACTGCGCCCACATCGGCGTACGCGACCTGAACACCGGCCGCCTCGTGGCGACCACTCGCCTGCTCGATCACCAGGCCGCCAGCAGCCTGGGCCGGTTCTACAGCGAAGAAGAATTCAGCCTCCACGGCCTGGTCCATCTCAAGGGCCCGATCCTGGAAATCGGCCGTACCTGCGTCGACCCGGCCTACCGCAACGGCGGCACCATCGCGGTGCTCTGGGGCGAACTGGCCGAAGTCCTGAACGAAGGTGGCTACAGCTACCTGATGGGCTGCGCGAGCATTCCGATGCAGGACGGTGGTATCCAGGCCCAGGCGATCATGCAGCGCCTGCGCGAACGCTACCTGTGCACCGAACACCTGCAAGCCGTGCCGAAAAAACCCTTGCCGACCCTGGACGTGCCGTCCAACGTCATCGCCGAGATGCCACCGCTGCTCAAGGCCTATATGCGCCTGGGCGCGAAGATTTGCGGCGAGCCGTGCTGGGACGAGGATTTCCAAGTGGCCGACGTGTTCATCCTGCTCAAGCGCGACGAGCTCTGCCCGCGCTACGCCCGCCACTTCAAGGCAGCGGTGTAATGAGTCGGTTGCGGGTGTACGCGCGTATCGCGCGAGTGTTGCTGGTGGTGACACTGGGCCTGAGCATGGCCAGCGTCTTCGGTCTGTTCGAACGCCTGGGGATCGCCAACTCGATGGTCCGCCGCCAGCGCTGGTCGCGGTTCTTCATGGCACGGCTGAGCCATGCCCTGCCCTTTTCCGTCACCGTCCACGGTCAACTGCCGCAACGGCCGATGCTGTGGGTCAGCAACCATGTGTCCTGGACCGACATCCCGTTGCTGGGCATGCTCACGCCGCTGTCGTTCCTGTCCAAGGCCGAAGTGCGCACCTGGCCGGTCGCCGGCTGGCTGGCAGCCAAGGCCGGCAGCCTGTTTATCCGGCGCGGTTCGGGTGACAGCCAATTGATCCGCAAGCAGATGAGCCGCCATCTGGAACAGGCCCACTCGCTGTTGATGTTCCCCGAAGGGACCACCACCGATGGCCAGACCTTGCGCACCTTCCACGGTCGCCTGCTGTCAGCGGCCATCGACGCCGATGTCGCGTTGCAGCCAGTGGCGATCCGTTACTTGCGCAACGGTGAACCGGATTCGCTGGCACCGTTCATTGGCGATGATGATTTGCTCTCGCACCTGATGCGCTTGTTCGCCAATGATCGGGGTGAGGTGCACATCCATCTGCTGGAACCGATTGCCTGCCACGGCCAGGAACGTGCGGCCCTGGCCTTCCAGGCGCAGCAGGCGGTGCACAAGGCGTTGTTCGGGACGATTCCAGAGAAACAGCAAGCGCCGGTGCGGCCTGCGGCGATTGCAGCCTGATCCGATCCCAGCGGAGATCCCTTGTGGGAGCGAGCTTGCTCGCGATAGCGACTTAACATTCAGCAGATGCGCTGGCTGATACACCGCTATCGCGAGCAAGCTCGCTCCCACAATTAGTCCTGCGGCGTGACTTGGTTTTGAGCAAAATCCTGCAGCTGTGGGTAGAACAACCGAAAATCTTCGCTCAACGGCTCATAGAGCCTGATCAACTCCGGCATCGCCCCGGCCAGTTCCTCAGGCCGGGACAGCCGGCGGGAAATGCCGCGCAGCACCTGCCCCAGCACCTCGAACTCCTGATAAGACCCCAGCCAGTCATCCGCCGCCATATGCGGTGCGATGTGCGCCAGGCGTCCCGGTAGCTGCGGCTCGGTGCTGAGCACCTGATAAACCCGAGAGGTGAAATCCAGCAGCGGCCCTTCGCCGTACAACGTCCAGTCCCGGGCCAGGCAGTGGTCGAAAAACACGTCGAGCACGATTCCGGCATAGCGCCGTCGCACCGTGGAAAAGCGCGACAGGGCGATGTCCACCAGGGGATGACGGTCGGTGTACATGTCAATGCGCCGATGCAGGGCAATCGCCGCTTCGATCCGTGGGTCGTAGAGCCCTTGCAGCGGTCCCTTGACGAAGTCGCCGTAGAGGCTGCCGAGTAGTTGTTCCCGGCCGGGGCCGCCGAGGTGCAGGTGCGCGAGATAATTCATGGCCCGCAGCTTAGCACCCCAAGGCCAATATCGTTATAACCCGATATAGCGATTTATGCGGCATTCAGATCAAATCCATATTGGTATATCGCGAAGTAACGATTTAAGGTTCGCCTCATCGCGATATAGCGTTTTACTCACCCCCGAGCTTGCCACCCATGACCCTCGACCTCGACGAAATAATAAAAGCCCTGGCGCACCCCGTACGGCGAGACATCCTCAACTGGCTCAAAGACCCCAAGGTCCAGTTCCCCGAACAGTTGCACAACCACGAGTTCGGCATTTGCGCCGGGCAGATCGACCAGCGTTGCGGCCTGTCGCAATCCACGGTGTCTGCGCATTTGGCGGTGTTGCAACGGGCGGGGCTGATCACCAGCCAGAAGGTCGGTCAATGGCACTTCTTCAAACGCAACGAGGACGTGATCCAGCAGTTCCTCAAGCAAATGAGCCAAGAGCTCTGACCTGACAAGGATCCATCATGCCCCTCTCACTCCTGATCCTGGCCCTGAGCGCCTTCGCCATCGGCACCACCGAGTTCGTCATCATGGGCCTGTTGCCCGAAGTGGCAGTCGACCTGGGCGTGTCGATTCCTGGCGCCGGCTGGCTGGTGACCGGCTACGCCCTGGGCGTGGCCATCGGTGCGCCGTTCATGGCCCTGGCCACCGCCCGGCTGCCGCGCAAGGCCGCCCTGGTGGCGTTGATGGGGATTTTCATCGTCGGCAACCTGCTCTGCGCCATTGCCAGCGACTACAACGTGCTGATGTTTGCCCGGGTCGTCACAGCCCTGTGCCACGGCGCGTTCTTCGGTATCGGTTCGGTGGTGGCCGCCGGTCTGGTGGCGCCCAACAAGCGCGCTTCGGCCGTGGCCCTGATGTTCACCGGCCTGACCCTGGCCAACGTGCTCGGCGTACCGCTGGGCACCGCACTGGGCCAGGAAGCCGGCTGGCGGTCGACCTTCTGGGCCGTGACTGTCATTGGCGTAATTGCGCTGATCGGGCTGATTCGCTTCCTGCCGGCCAAGCGCGATGAAGAAAAACTCGACATGCGTTCGGAGCTGGTGGCGCTCAAGGGTGCTGGCCTGTGGCTGTCCCTGAGCATGACCGCGCTGTTCTCCGCCTCGGTGTTCACCCTGTTCACCTACGTCGCCCCGCTGTTGGGTGAAGTGACCGGCGTGTCGCCCCGTGGCGTGACCTGGACCCTGGTGCTGATCGGCCTGGGCCTGACCCTGGGCAACATCATCGGCGGCAAGCTGGCGGACAAGAGCCTGGCGAACACACTGATGGGCGTCTTCCTCACCATGGCCGTGGTGTCCACCGTACTGAGCTGGACCAGCGTGGCGCTGATCCCCAGCGAAATCACCCTGTTCCTCTGGGCCACCGCCTGCTTCGCCGCCGTGCCGGCCCTGCAAGTCAACGTGGTGACCTTCGGCAAAGACGCGCCCAACCTGGTCTCCACCCTGAATATCGGCGCCTTCAACATCGGCAACGCCCTGGGCGCCTGGGTCGGCGGCAGTGTCATCGACCATGGCCTGGGCCTGACCTCCGTGCCCCTGGCCGCCGGCGCACTGGCCGTGCTGGCGCTGCTGGTCACCCTCATCACTTTCCGTCAGGGCGGCAATGCCGACCTGGCGCCGGCAACTCACTGACTTTTAACCCTTCCACTTTCGAGGTTTGTATTTCATGGCGACTATTTTCGACCCCATCAAACTCGGCGACATCGAGTTGAAGAACCGCATCATCATGGCCCCGCTCACCCGCTGCCGCGCCGACGCAGGTCGCGTGCCCAACGCGCTGATGGCCGAGTACTACGTGCAACGCGCCTCCGCCGGCCTGATCCTCAGCGAAGCAACCTCGGTCACACCGATGGGTGTGGGCTATCCAGACACCCCGGGCATCTGGTCCAACGATCAGGTGCGCGGCTGGTCCAACGTCACCAAGGCGATCCACGGCGCTGGCGGCAAGATCTTCCTGCAACTGTGGCACGTGGGCCGGATCTCCCACCCGTCGTACCTGAACGGCGAAACGCCGGTGGCACCCAGCGCGATCCAACCCAAAGGCCACGTGAGCCTGGTGCGTCCGCTGGCCGACTACCCGACCCCACGCGCACTGGAAACCGCTGAAATCGCCGACATCGTCGACGCCTACCGCGTCGGTGCCGAGAATGCCAAGGCCGCCGGTTTCGACGGCGTGGAAATCCACGGCGCCAACGGCTACCTGCTCGACCAGTTCCTGCAAAGCAGCACCAACCAGCGTACCGACAGCTACGGCGGTTCCCTGGAAAACCGTGCCCGCCTGCTGCTGGAAGTGACCGACGCAGCCATCGAAGTCTGGGGCGCCGGCCGGGTTGGCGTGCACCTGGCGCCACGCGCCGACTCCCACGACATGGGTGACGAGAACCGCCTGGAAACCTTCAGCTACGTGGCTCGCGAGCTGGGCAAACGTGGCATCGCCTTCATCTGCTCCCGTGAGAAGGACGGCGACGACAGCATCGGCCCGCAACTCAAGCAGGCTTTCGGCGGCCCGTACATCGCCAATGAACGCTTCACCAAGGACAGCGCCAATGCCTGGCTGGCCGAGGGCAAGGCCGATGCCGTGGCCTTCGGAGTGCCGTTCATTGCCAACCCGGACCTGCCGGCACGCTTGCAAGCCGATGCACCGTTGAACGAAGCGCATCCGGAGACCTTCTATGGCAAGGGTCCGGTGGGCTATATCGATTACCCCGTACTCTAAGTCGTAAAAAACAAAAGCCCTGCCTCGAAAGAGTCAGGGCTTTTTTATGTGCGCTAAATATCCAGTCAAACATCCAAACTTCTAAAAGCCGTTCAACCCTTCCTATTATCGCCAGCAACAAGACAACACGTCTTGCTTGCAGTCACTCTCTTTGAAAAGGATTTCAAATGAACGCCTCCCCTGAAAACAGTCAACAGACCAACAATGGAATTTATGAACTCATCGCCTCTCAATTCAGTTGGGCACCGTTGGCCGTGTTGTACCAATACCTCAAGTCACTCGATACGCAAGAATACATGCCGATGCTCACGGCACTGCTAGAGAAAGCGAACCTGAACGACAAGGTCAACGAGCAGGTTCAAGCCTGGGAACAGGAGCGCATCAACCCAAACCGCACCCGTCTCATCGTAAAGTTAATCAATCATACCGATTTGGATTTTGAAGTCGGTGAACACAACTTGCCGTTGAATGCGGACGAGCAACACCCCACACTGATTCTTCCCTGGGATATCCAAACCTGGAAGTTCGACCTCGCTTATACCCGACGCCTGGGCAGTCCCAGTAGGGAGATATTCAAACACTGCATTGTGTTCGGCGATAAAGCGTTTGGCTTTCGCTTTGACTTCGGTTTGCGCGTCAATACATCCTTCGGTGTTATTTCACCGACGCTGACACCCGTCCGGACCCACATACTGACTTCTATTGGAACAAGCCCGATCCAATGCACGACTCGAATCACCCGCACAGCAAGTGAAGAGCCCTATGGTTTTACTGTGGAACTCACGCTGAGCTAAACCATTCGGCCTCGCCAGGGCAGTCTGGCGGGGCATCGGCCGATCCGGTCGGATGAACCTGCCGAGCGGATTCTTCCTGCACATTCACCCGCGCGAAACAAATTTCCTACAAAATTCGCCGCCTATTGCCTATCAACCGCGCCAGTGTCGGTTTATAAAAGCACCCTTACGCGGATGTATCGACACAAACCGACGCAATTACGCATTTTGTTTCATTTGCGCAGGCTGGGGCTCAAGTGCAGCATGTCCAGCCCGATCTCCACCCAGCGCTCGGCCTCACCCGCCAGGGCGAAGCTGTCGGGGGCCAGTAGCCATTGGTACAAGATGCCGTCGATGTAGGCATGAATGGCAACTGCCGCCCTTTCGGGGTCCAGATCATCCGGCAACTGGCCGCGTTTCATCGCATTGCGCAACGACAGGGCGATGCGCACATTGCAGTCGAGGCTGACCTCGCGTCGCTGCTGGCGCAAATCGCACATTTCATCGGTGAATTCACACTTATGGAACAGAATCTCATTAATGCGCCGGGTTTTCGGGTCCAGGGCCACTTGCTGGAACAACCGGACCAACAGTTTGCGAATACAGCCCAGCGGGTCAAGCTCCTCCTCATTTTCACTGGCACGGGCCAACTCATCGAGCGGCTCGTGGAGGGTATCGAGCATGGCCTGGAGCAGGTCCGCCTTGTTGCTGAAATGCCAATAGATGGCGCCGCGCGTCACTCCGGCCAGTGTCGCGATGTCGGCCAGGGTCGTACGCGCCACGCCTCGCTCGAAAAACGCCTTTTCGGCGGCTTCGAGTATCTGGCTGCGAGTCTCCTGGGCTTCCTCTTTGGTACGACGGACCATGGCAGTAAACACCTCAATCAGGATGCGTCAGCAACGCGACAGCAACGCGTCAGCAATGCGTAAGAATCAACGGAACAAAATATGAGGCGACGTCTCTTGGAACGCGTCCCCGATCTACGCTCGCCTTTGTCAGGCTTGTGTAAAGCCGGATATTACGCAATTTGGCTGTTTACAAACAACCATGTACGTAAGTATATTTCTTAGCATCCTACTAATTGAATTAATGCGCCTTTTTACCTTTCCACCTTTCGAGTGCGCCCGTTGCGCGCCTGGACCCGAGGATTTCCATGCAATTCAAGCCAGCTGTTACTGCCCTGGTTACTGCCATCGCCCTGGCATCGCTGCTCAGCGGATGCAAAAAGGAAGAGGCTGCACCTGCTCCTCCGCCTCCTCAGGTCGGCGTCGTAACCCTCAAGACCCAGCCTTTCACCCTGACGTCGGAGCTTCCGGGGCGCACCAGCGCGTTCCGCGTCGCCGAAGTACGTCCGCAGGTCAACGGCATCATTCTCAAGCGCCTGTTCAAGGAAGGCGCCGACGTCAAGGCCGGCCAGCAGCTGTACCAGATCGACCCGGCCGTCTATGAAGCGACCCTCAAGAGCGCCGAGGCCAACCTGCGTTCCACCAAGTCGATTGCCGACCGCTACAAGCAACTGGTGGATGAACAGGCGGTGAGCCGTCAGGAATACGACACCGCCGTGGCCAATCGCCTGGAGTCGGAAGCCAACCTGCAGACCGCCCAGATCAACGTGCGCTACACCAAGGTCTACGCGCCGATTTCCGGTCGCATCGGTCGCTCCTCGGTCACCGAAGGTGCGCTGGTGAGCAACGGCCAGACCGACGCCCTGGCGACCATCCAGCAACTGGACCCGATCTATGTCGACGTGACGCAGAGCTCGGTCGAGCTGCTGCAACTGCGCCGTGAGCTGGAAAGCGGCCGCCTGCAAAAGGCTGGTGATAACGCCGCCATGGTCAAGCTGACCCTGGAAGACGGCAGCCAATACCCACACGAAGGCAAGTTGGAGTTCTCCGAAGTGTCGGTCGACCAGACCACCGGTTCGGTGACCTTGCGCGCCGTGTTCCCCAACCCTGACCACACCCTGCTGCCGGGCATGTTCGTCCACGCACAATTGCAGGCCGGTGTGAACAGCGCGGCGATCCTGGCACCGCAGCAAGGCGTGACCCGCGACCTCAAGGGTGCGCCGACCGCCCTGGTCGTTGGCCCCGACAACAAGGTCGAACTGCGTCAGCTCAAGGCCAGCCGCACCGTTGGCAGCCAATGGCTGATCGAAGACGGGCTCAAGGCCGGCGATCGCGTGATCACCGAAGGGTTGCAGTTCGTACGCCCTGGCGTGGAAGTCAAAGCCACCGAAGCCACTAACGTCGATACCAAGAACCCGGCCCCCGCACAGACAGCTGATAAAGCCGCCGGCGGCAAAGGGGAGTAAACCATGTCGAAATTTTTTATCGACCGTCCGATTTTCGCCTGGGTGATCGCCCTGGTGATCATGCTGGTCGGGGCTCTATCGATCCTCAAGTTGCCGATCAACCAGTACCCGAGCATTGCACCGCCGGCCATTGCGATCCAGGTGACCTACCCGGGCGCATCCGCGCAAACCGTGCAGGACACCGTGGTGCAGGTGATCGAGCAGCAGCTCAACGGCATCGACAACCTGCGTTATGTATCGTCGGAAAGTAACTCCGACGGCAGCATGACCATCACGGCCACCTTCGAGCAAGGCACCAACTCCGATACCGCGCAGGTCCAGGTCCAGAACAAGCTGAACCTGGCCACCCCGCTGCTGCCGCAAGAAGTGCAGCAACAGGGCATCCGCGTGACCAAGTCAGTGAGAAACTTCCTGATGGTGATCGGCGTGGTGTCGCGCGACGGCAGCATGACCCGGGAAGACCTGTCCAACTACATCGTGTCCAACATGCAGGACCCGATCTCGCGCACCGCGGGTGTTGGTGACTTCCAGGTCTTCGGCGCCCAATACGCGATGCGGATCTGGCTCGACCCGGCCAAGCTGAACAATTTCAACCTGACCCCGGTGGATGTGAGCACGGCGATTACCGCGCAGAACGTCCAGATCGCTTCCGGCCAGCTCGGCGGCCTGCCGGCCATGCCCGGCCAGCAACTGAACGCCACTATTATCGGCAAGACCCGCTTGCAGACCGCCGAGCAGTTCAAGGCAATCCTGCTCAAGGTCAACCCGGACGGCTCGCAAGTGCGTGTCGGCGACGTGGCCGATGTGGCCCTGGGTGGTGAGAACTACAGCATCAACGCTCAGTTCAACGGTGCCCCGGCTTCTGGCCTGGCGGTGCGACTGGCGACTGGCGCCAATGCCCTCGACACGGCCAAGGCCCTGCGCCAGACCGTGGAAAATCTCAAGCCGTTCTTCCCGCAAGGCCTGGAAGTGGTGTTCCCCTACGACACCACCCCGGTGGTGAGCGAATCGATCAAGGGTGTGGTTGAAACCCTGGTCGAGGCGGTTGTACTGGTGTTCCTGGTGATGTTCCTGTTCTTGCAGAACTTCCGCGCCACCATCATCACCACGATGACCGTACCCGTGGTACTGCTCGGCACCTTCGGCATCCTCGCGGCGTTCGGCTTCAGCATCAACACCCTGACCATGTTCGGCATGGTGCTGGCCATCGGCTTGCTGGTGGACGATGCCATCGTCGTGGTGGAAAACGTCGAACGGGTGATGAGCGAAGAAGGCCTGTCGCCCAAGGAAGCCACCAAGAAATCCATGGGCCAGATACAGGGCGCCCTGGTGGGTATCGCCCTGGTGCTCTCGGCTGTATTGCTGCCGATGGCGTTCTTCGGCGGCTCCACCGGTGTGATCTACAAGCAGTTCTCCATCACCATCGTCTCGGCCATGGCCCTGTCGGTCCTGGTGGCCCTGATTTTCACCCCGGCCCTGTGCGCCACCATGCTCAAACCAATCCCCAAGGGTGAGCACGGTACGCCGAAACGCGGCTTCTTCGGTTGGTTCAACCGCACCTTCGACCGTGGCGTCAGGAGCTACGAACGCGGCGTGGGCAATATGCTCAAGCACAAGGCCCCGTACCTGCTGGCCTACATCATCATCGTGGTTGGCATGGTCTGGCTGTTCACCCGCATCCCGACGGCGTTCCTGCCGGAAGAAGACCAGGGCGTACTGTTTGCCCAGGTGCAGACACCGGCCGGTTCCAGCGCCGAGCGTACCCAGGTGGTGGTGGACAAGATGCGTGAGTTCCTGCTGCGTCCGAGCAAGGACGGCGGCGAAGGCGATGGCGTGGCCTCGGTGTTCACCGTGACCGGCTTCAACTTTGCCGGTCGTGGCCAGAGCTCCGGCCTGGCGTTCATCATGCTCAAACCGTGGGAAGAGCGTAACGCGGATAACACCGTGTTCAAGATCGCCGGCCGCGCCCAGCAACACTTCTTCACCTTCCGCGACGCGATGGTGTTCGCCTTCGCCCCGCCAGCGGTGATGGAACTGGGTAACGCCACCGGTTTCGACGTGTTCCTGCAGGATCGCGCTGGCATCGGTCACGACAAGCTGATGGAAGCCCGCAACCAGTTCCTGGGCATGGCGGCCCAGAGCAAGATATTGGCTCAGGTGCGTCCAAACGGCCTGAACGATGAACCGCAATACCAGCTGGAAATCGATGACGAGAAGGCCAGTGCCCTGGGCATTACCCTCACGGAGATCAACAACACCCTGTCGATTGCCTTGGGCAGTAGCTATGTGAACGACTTCATCGACCGCGGTCGGGTGAAACGGGTGTACGTCCAGGGCCAGCCGAACGCACGCATGAGCCCCGAAGACCTGCAGAAGTGGTACGTGCGCAACAGCGCCGGGACCATGGTGCCGTTCACGGCGTTCGCCAAGGGTGAGTGGGTCTACGGCTCGCCGAAACTGGCTCGTTACAACGGCGTGGAAGCGATGGAAATCCTCGGCACCCCGGCGCCTGGCTATTCCACCGGTGAAGCCATGGCCGAAGTCGAAGCCATCGCCAAGAAGCTGCCGGCCGGTGTTGGTATTTCCTGGACGGGCCTGTCCTACGAGGAACGTCTATCGGGCTCCCAGGCGCCAGCGTTGTACGCCTTGTCGCTGCTGATGGTGTTCCTGTGCCTGGCAGCGCTGTATGAAAGCTGGTCGATTCCGATCGCGGTCATGCTCGTGGTGCCGCTGGGGATCATCGGTGCCCTGATGGCGACCAGCCTGCGCGGCCTGTCCAACGACGTGTACTTCCAGGTGGGCTTGCTGACCACCATCGGCCTGGCGGCGAAAAACGCCATTCTGATCGTGGAGTTCGCCAAGGAACTCCACGAACAGGGCCGAACCCTGGTGGAAGCCGCCGTTGAAGCCTGTAGGATGCGTCTGCGGCCGATCATCATGACGTCCCTGGCGTTCGTCCTCGGCGTGGTCCCGCTGGCGATCTCCACAGGCGCCGGTTCAGGCAGCCAGCACGCCATCGGTACCGGTGTGATCGGCGGTATGTTGACCGCGACCATCCTGGCGATTTTCTGGGTGCCATTGTTCTTCGTGACCGTGTCGTCGATAGGCCGTCGCAAAAATACCGACGAGCACGACACTCCTGAAACTTCCAAAGAGGCTGGCCAATGAGCAAGTCGCTACTCTCCCTGACCATCGCCGCCGTCGTGCTCAGCGGTTGCTCGCTGATCCCCGACTATCAGCGGCCCGACGCACCGGTCGCGGCGCAATACCCGCAAGGGCCGGCCTACGAGGCGGCCAATGCGCCCGGCCAGGCCGCCGCCGAGCAAGGCTGGAAGCAATTTTTCCATGACCCGGCGTTGCAACAGCTGATCCAGGTCGCCCTGGAAAACAACCGCGACCTGCGTGTCGCGGCGCTGAACATCGATGCCTACGCCGCGCAGTACCGCATCCAGCGCGCGGACCTGTTCCCGGCCGTCTCGGCCACCGGCTCCGGCAGCCGCCAGCGGGTACCGGCACGGGCTTCGCAAACCGGTGAAGCGGCGATCAGCAGTTCCTACTCGGCGACCTTGGGCATCAGCGCCTATGAACTGGACCTGTTCGGTCGGGTTCGTAGCCTGAGCGAGCAAGCGTTGCAAAGCTACTTCGCCACCGAAGAAGCCCGGCGCAGCACCCAGATCAGCCTGGTGGCCAACGTCGCCAATGCCTACCTGACCTGGCAAGCCGACAAGGAACTGCTCAAGCTGACCCAGGAAACCCTCGGGGCCTACGAGCAAAGCTTCAAGCTGACCTCGCGCAGCGCCGAAGTCGGCGTGGCCTCGGCCCTGGACCTGAGCCAGGCGCGCACCGCCGTGGAAAACGCCCGTGTGCAACTGGCCCGGTACACCCGCCAGGTCGCCCAGGACGAAAACAGCCTGACCCTGCTGCTGGGCACCGGCCTGCCGGCCAACCTGAACTCGCAACCGTTGAGCGATGACCTGCTCAGCGAAATGCCGGCCGGGCTGCCGTCGGACCTGCTGCAGCGTCGTCCGGACATCCTCCAGGCCGAACGCAACCTGCTGGCTGCCAACGCCAACATCGGCGCCGCACGGGCCGCGTTCTTCCCGAGCATCAGCCTGACGGCCAACGCCGGCACCCTGAGCCCGGACCTGTCCGGCCTGTTCAAGGGTGGTTCGGGCACCTGGACCTTCGCGCCGCAAATCAACCTGCCGATCTTCAACGCCGGTAGCCTGCGCGCGAGCCTGGACTACGCCAAGATCCAGAAAGACATCAACGTCGCGCAGTACGAGAAGTCGATTCAGACGGCGTTCCAGGAAGTCTCCGACGGCCTGGCCGCGCGTCAGACCTACAACGAACAGTTGCAGGCCCAGACCGACTTCGTCGCCGCCAACCAGGACTACTACCGCCTGGCCGAGCGTCGCTACCGCATCGGCGTCGACAGCAACCTGACCTTCCTCGACGCCCAACGCCAGTTATTCAGCGCGCAACAATCGCTGATCACTGACCGTCTTGCGCAACTGACCAGTGAGGTCAATTTGTACAAGGCTCTGGGCGGTGGTTGGAATGCCGAAACGGGCAAGAACGAACCGGTGAAAGAAGAAGCGCCGAAGATGAAATTGTTCTGATTTGATGCCTGAGTGTTGAAACACGAAGCCCACCGGAAGGTGGGCTTTTTGTTTGTGTGCGCTTTAACGCTGGCCTATGTGGGAGCAAGGCTTGCCCGCGATGGCGGCCTGACAGCTGGCCTTGCTCTTGTTGACTGGGTACATATCCGTTTTCGTGGTAACGGCGGCTTAGGGTTCCGCCCTGACGGCGGCTCACTTTTGAGAAGCGCAAAAGTAAGCAAAACGCTCCTGCCCCACCACTTGGTGCCTCGCCTAGGCTCGGCATGCCTGAACGAAGGTACTGCTCCGTGGGCCGCCGCGAAGGGCCATCCATGGCCCAGCGCGGCTAACCCGGCATCCATGCCGGGTTGCCCACTGCGCAATACCTTCGCTCAGCCATCGTGGTTAACGGGGCGCCCGAGATCAACGTCCACCACGAGGCGGCCTAGTAGCCGACCTAGTTCTATGTGGACCGCGTTTCCCCTGTGGGAGCGGGCTTGCTCGCGAAGAGGCCGGCAAACCCAACATCCATGTGACTGACCCACCGCTATCGCGAGCAAGCTCGCCCACATAGGTTTTTGGTCGTTTATAAGATCAGTGTCCACCGCAGATCCCTGTGGGAGCCGAGCTTGCTCGCGATAGCGGTGGGTCTGCTTGCATCAATGCTGAATGTGCTGCCGCTTTCGCGAGCAAGCCCGCTCCCACAGTTGGATTAGGGCACGGCCGGAGAGCTAGGTCGGCTGTCAGGCCGCCTCGCGAGCAAGCTTTGCTCCCACAGCCCAGCGGGGCGATGCGACGCTTCGCTAAATCCCCTCGCCACACTTGGTTAACGCGGGTCGACGATATCCAGCGCTCGATTGGCCAACAACTCACTCAAGTCAATCATCTGCGCCACGCCGAGCGCGACATGCCGCCGCGAGCCTTCCAGATCGAACGCCAGGTCGTTGACCATGGCACTGGCCGAGGCCAGGGTTTCGCTGAGATTTGCTAGCAGGCACTCGGTGTCGAGGGTATCGATGACGGTGAAAACTTGAGTTGAGGTTTTGGGTTTGGGGTGAGTGCCCAGGTGGTAATCGAGTGCTCGATCTGCGGCCTCTTGGAGCTTTTCCGGATCGGGGTCGTTGTAGGGGAAGGTAGACTCTGATGGCGAAGAAGGGTGATGTTTTTTCATAGCGGCGCTCCTGCATCAATTGGAGCCCGAGACATTGGGTCCGGGCGCTGGCGCCTAACGAATTCGGCGGGCTTGCAGTCCCGATCGCTGAATGGGCAGCGACCCGAACAAGCTAGAGATACCGCTTCCGAGCAGCAACCTTAAAACTTCGTCGGAAAAGTCGCCGCGTCTGTCAGACCGGCCACAAATTCTGTGGGAGCAAGGCTTGCCCGCGATGGCGGCCTGACAGCTGGCCTTGCTCTTGCTGACTGGGTACATATCCATTGCTGCGGTCACGGCGGCTTAGGGTTCCGCCCTGACGGCGGCTCACTGTTGAAGAGCGCAAAAGTAAGCAAAACGCTCATGCCCACCACTCGGTGCCTCGCCTAGGCTCGGCATGCCTGAACGAAGGCATTGCTCCGTGGGCCGCCGCGAAGGGCCATCCATGGCCCAGCGCGGCTACCTCGGCATCCATGCCGAGGTGCCCACTGCGCAATGCCTGCGTGCGGCCATCGTGGTTAACGGGGCGCCGAGATCAACGTCCACCACGAGGCGGCCAAGTAGCCGACCTGGTTCTTGGTGGGACCGCGTTTTCCCTGTGGGAGCGGGCTTGCTCGCGAAGAGGCCGGCAAATTCAACATCTCCACCGACTGTGACACCGCCTTCGCGAGCAAGCTCGCACACACTTGGATTGAAGTACAGCCGCCAGAGCTAGGTCGGTTGTCAGGCCGCTTTCGCGAGCAGGCTCGCTCCCACAGTTGGGTCGAAGTACAGCTGCCAGAACCCGGTCGACTGTTAGGCCGCCATCGCGAGCAAGCTTTGCTCCCACAGATCTGACAGGTGTACGACCAAGAGAGCCAGGTCGGCTACTAGGCCGCCTCGCGAGCAAGCTTTGCTCCCACAGATCTGACAGGTGTACGACCGGGAGAGCCAGGTCGGCTATAAGGCCGCCTCGCGGTGGACGTTGATCTCGGCGCCCCGTTAACCACGATGGCCGAACGCAGGCATTGTGGAGTGGGTAACCCGGCATGGATGCCGGGATAGCCGCGCTGGGCCATGGATGGCCCTTCGCGGCGGGCCCACGGAGCAATGCCGGAGTGAGGGCATGCCGAGCACTAGCGAGGCACCGAGTGGTGGGGCAGGAGCGTTTTGCTTACTTTTGCGCTTCTCAAAAGTGAGCCGCCGTCAGGGCGGAACCATAAGTAGCCGTTACCACGAAAACGGATATGTACCCAGTCAACAAGAGCAAAGCCAGCTGACAGGCCGCCATCGCGAGCAAGCTCGCTTGTATGGTAGGACTTGAAGGGAGGAGGAGGGACAAAGCTCGATTCTGACTGTTCGCGCAGTACAGACCGTGGGAGATTTCACCCCTCCTCCTTTCACCCAAGCGCCGATAAAGAATGCATCTGGCCTAGACCGACGATAGGAACAAGCCTGCGCCTCTGGGTGAACCCTTCAAGTGTTCAAACCTTAGCCCGGAAGATTTTCAATGGCAATGCCGGTTTCTGTCGCAAAGCCGATCGTGGGTGTTGATGTCGCCAAAGATGAGTTAGTGATTTATCACGCAGAAACAGATCGACTGGAAGCGATCCCCAACACCAAAGCTGCGATCAAGAAGTGGCTCAAGGAGCTGCCCGCGCCAGTGGATGTCGCCATCGAAGCCACCAATATCTATCACCAGGAATTCGCCGACCTGGCTTATGCGCAAGGCTGTGTGATCTACATGATCGGCGGCTACGAGCTCAGCCATTACCGCAAAGGTGTGAAAGTTCGCGCTAAAACCGATGCGCTGGATGCTCGGTTGTTGGCTCGCTACTTGAACAACGAAGGCCACCAGTTGCACCCGTGGACTCCGCCTTCGCCCCTGTATTGCCGTCTTATAAGCCTTTTCCGGCGCCGGGCAGCCTTGGTCCAGGCGCGTGTCAGCCTCAAGCAAAGTTGGTCCAACGAACCGTTGCTCAAAACGGCGTTTGAGCACCAGATAAAGGCCATGCAACGACTGGAAATCTTGCTCGAGAAAACAATCCAGACGCAGTTGGAAGCAGCTGGCTTGGGCGCTCAGCTCAAGCGTTGCATGAAAGTCGAAGGCATTGGCCTATTGAGCGGTGCCCGTTTGCTCACGTCGTTTCAGCGTGGAGATTTCAGAAATGCCGATGCCTTCATCGCTTTTCTGGGCCTAGACCTGCGTATATCGGATTCTGGGAAAAAGAAGGGACGCCGCTGCTTGTCTAAGCGAGGTGACCCAGAGGCACGTCGATTGATGCATAACGCCGCGATGTCGGCGAGGCGCACAGCGGCATGGAAGGGTTTTTATGAGGCACTGAGGGCCCGGGGACTCAGCACAACCGAAGCATTAGTGGCACTGGCCCGCAAGCTTGCCCGAGTGGTATTCGCCCTGCTGAAGAACCAGAGCGAATACTTACCGAAAGGCATTTAAGGGGTAGCCCCGTACCATAGAATCTCCCACAGGGGGGATGTCACCACCAGGACGAAACATCACCCAAGGCATCACGTAACTGAGCCGCACCCATACGCCGCTGCCCCGGATCAAATGCCAACGCCATCCGCAGCGCCGGCCAGCAACGCCTGGGCAGGTTGCGTGGCGCCTTGAGTGGGCGCTCCAACCGGCTATCGCGAGCCTGGGTGGAAGGTAGCCGTCGGAACGGGTGTTGGCCGCTCGCCAGTTCATACAGCACGCAAGCCACAGCGTAGACATCGGCACCCGCTGAAAGGGGCGCACCTTCAAGCAGTTCAGGCGCCGCGTAACCAGGGGTCCAGGCGTTAAGGCGTTCACGGTTCAGGTTTGGCAGATGCTGAGAAGGCCCTTCTTCGGCCAGGCCCAAACCGAAATCGAACAGGCGCAGGCCTTCTTCGCTCAACATGACGTTGCTTGGCTTCACGTCGCCATGCAGCACGCCACGGCCGTGGGCGTACGCCAGGGCATCCAGCAGCGGCACGGCGATAGCCTTCAGTTCGGGCCAAGGCAGCCCGAGGGGCCGTTCGCAAAGCAGTTTGTCCAAGGTCAGGCCGCGCATCAGTTCCATGGTGATGAAGGCCCGTCTTTGGGCGGCATCCACTTCGAAGGTGTAGGGGCGCAAAATATTCGGGTGGTGCAATCGCCGCGTCAGGGCGAACTCGCTGTAGAGCAGCGCACTCGCATCGGGTGATGCGTCGAATACCTCGCTGAGCATCTTCACGGCAAGGTATGGATCGGGATCAGCGAACTGTTCGTGCAGCAGATCCCGCGCGCGGTAAACAACCCCCATGCCACCCGCCCCAAGCAAGCGTTCAAGGCGATAGCGTCCTGTGAGTATGTCCGGTGTTTCGCTGACGCAAAGCTGGTTGGATGCCACAGTAGGCACAGCGTTGGCGAAGGTGGAATACGTCGGGTGGCTACCCTCTTCATTCACGGGCGGACCACCACGGCCGTCAGGTTATCCCGTGCCGGGCCACGCAGAACGTCGTCGAAAAGATGCTCCAACGCCACGCGCGGCGAAGCCAGGTCCAAGGCACTGCCAAGGGCTTGCGCGCCAAGGCCTTGGTACAGGCCGTCACTGCACAGCAAGAACGTATCGCCCGGGTGAACATCCAGCTCCAGCACCTCCAGCCTCAACTCTGGGGCGGCACCGACCGCGCGGGTCAGTGCCTTGGCCGCAGGATGGGCGCAGGCCTCACCGCGGCTGATGTGTTGCGTGTCGATCAGTTGCTGTTGCAGTGAGTGGTCCTTGGTCAGTTGGTACAGTCGCCGACCACGCCACAGATAACAACGGCTGTCGCCCGCCCAGATGCAGACCCCGCGGTTTCCTTCCAGCAACAGCGCCACCACGGTGCTGCCGATAATGCCGGGATGATCGTCGGTGACGGTCAGCTCCTGGCTCAGTCGTCGGTTGGTCCAGCGCAGGCATTGGCGCACCGCTTTCGAACGTTCAGCCAAGTCCCGGTACAGCGGCAGTTCCGTCAGGTTGGCAACGATCAGCTGGCTGGCAATGTCGCCCCCCGAGTGGCCACCCATGCCGTCGGCCACCGCCCACACCCCCTGTTGTGGGCAATCGAGAAAAGCATCCTCATTACGTGGCCGGGTCTTGCCAGGGTCCGTGCGCGCGGCGCTGTACCAGGGGCCGGCCTCCATCAAAGCTGCACCGGCAGGCGAAATGTGCGCAGCACGCTCATGTCGAAAGGGTTCGGCGTACGTTGGCTCGTCAGCAAATAGTTGGCGCGCAGGCCACCCAGGTCCGCCTTCAATACGCGGACATCGCGCCCGGTCAGGTATTCGCTCTGCATCAGGTCGAACAACCGAAACAGCGACCACGGCCCGGTATTTTTCTCGATACCCACGCCTCGCCCAACCATTTTGTCCAGCACCAGGGCGGCTCGACCATTCTGCGCGTCGCTTGGCCAGGTAAACGCCACCGGCAGGATCGGACCGTGGCGGTATTCAAGCATCTGGTCACCGAAACGGAATTCAGCACGGCTTACCGCCGGGTCCAGGGTGTACGGTTCAAGCTTGAACTGTACTTGCGGCTCGGTCGGGTTTTCGGCGAAAAAACTCCGGCGAATGGTGTGTGCGGTTGCCATTTGATCGAGATAGACCCGGGACATCGGCAAGCTCTGACCGTCGATGCTGCGCAGACGGTAGTGTCCCGCGGAGCCACTGATGAAGGGCTGCATGTAATTGTCGAAGAATCGATCGACGATGCCCTGGTCCTTGAAGAACTCCCGGAAGTCATTGAGCGCGACGTCGCTGGCACTGTGGGCACTGAACGGGTATCGCTTGTTGATCGCCTTGCCGTAAAAGCTGTACAGCTCGCTCTGATAACGCTGGTTCAGGTAACGATAAGAGTCATCGAGCACCAAGCGCCAGCTGTCCTCAGCCATCACGTTGAACCAAGCACTGACCGGCCGCGGCAAGCGGGCAGACGCACCGCGCAGGTGACTCAACGCATCGCGCTGGCCGCCCATCCGGTGCCTGGCCAACTCGAACGCCGCTTGTTCCGGGGCACTGGCGCGAGCCAGGTTCGCCAGTTGCAGTTGCACCTCATCAATGGCCCGCAAGGCCTGGACCAGATCTGCCGTCGGACCATTGTCCGGATCCAGTAGGCGATGCAGCGGCTCGAAACGCCGTCGCAAGGATTTTTGCGCGGTGTCCGGCAGGCTTTCGGTCAGGGACGCAGAGGCTTTCCCAGCCACGGCGGCGAGTTTTGTAACGGCATGTCCAACGTTCCCTGCCGCTTGCGTCAGGTCGTCGATTTGCTCGACAACAGCCTGGATTCGAGTGTGTTCGCGCACTTGCACCAGCATCCGCAGAATCGGCGAGTGAGCCGAGGTCAGCCCCGCGAGTTGCTCGGCGCCCTCACCTGCATTGCTGATGGTTTGTAGGGCGACCTGGCCGACCGCTTCGCTCCAGTGGTCGGCATAGTCACGAAAATACAGCTGTTCCAGTTCGACCATCAGGCGACGCATGTCCATGCCGCTGAGGCCCTCGCCTTCACCCAATACCCAGTTGTCCCGCAGCAACTCGGTGACCAGGGCCGTGCCTTGAACCGAAAAGTAGCGTTCGTAACCCTGGCGGGTATAGAAACCGGGAATCATACGATCGGTGCCGACCAACAACGCACCTTGCGAGCCCAGGTGTTGGCTGAGTCGGTATTGCGGCAGATGGCTGGCCTGTTCGTGCAGCATTCTGTAGACGACGGCCGCCAGGGACTCACGGCGCAAGGCTTCCCGGGCCTGGGCCACCAGCGGTTCGTTGAGCGCATGGATAAACGGTAACTCCAACAGGCGCTCGAGGTGGGCATTCAGGCCCTCCTGCAGCGCCGTGTTGCCGGGATGACGAAGCGACCCATCGTTGGCCAGCCAGTCCTTGAGCCAGGCAACATCGCGGCGCTCTTGCAAGCCCAGCATCAAGTACGCGCGCAGGCTGTTGAGCAGTTGCTCACGGTCATTCCAGTTGTTGCGGACATGCGCTTCCAGCCTCTGCGCAACCTTCGGCAACAGTCGCTCCTGTAGTTCACGCTCGTAGGCGTCGGTCACCGCAGGGTTGCTCGCCTCGCCCTGGTACAGGCCGACGCGTTCATGCAAAGGCACCGCCCTGTAGGGTGGGAAAACCTGGGTGGCCTCGAAACGGAGATCCAGTGATTCGAGCATCGCGGCCCAGTCATCAGCATTCGCCTGGACCGATTGCTGCTGGTCCCAGCGTTGCGTCAGCGTACGCAAGCTGTCCAGTCGCTCGTGGTTGGCCGAAAAACCGTGCGCCCACAACAGCCCACACAGGCCAATGACCGTCAGCGCCCCGAAATACAAAGCTCGCTGCCCCCAATGGAGACGACGGCGCTCGCGCTGAACGAGGTCGGTCAGATCGGCCTCCGGAAAAATCACCCGGCTGATCAAGTGATGAATGAACCGCGAGCGCCCGCTGTGCGTGGTATTGGTTCGGGCCGGCGATGATGCGCAGGTCAGGTAGAAACCCCGCAACGTACCAACGTTGCCGGTAAACGCCTGCTCGACCAGCAGACACAGGCCTGCGCCGAGTTGTCCAAGTTGGTGAGGGAAATCAAGCATACAGCTACGACGCAGCGGGTCGCGCTCTTGATGCATGCGCATGATCACCTGACTGTTGAGGCGATGCAGCAGCGCCTCGAACTCGGCACGTAACACGACCACATCACCGCCACGCTGGTCCCGACTGAAACTTGCACCCAATACCTGGTCGTTTTCTTCGCGAGTCAACGAATCAAAGAACTCATTGAAACCTGGCATGCCGTCCGCTTTGCTCAGGACCAGATAAACCGGGACATCGACGTGCAGTCGCTGTTGCAGGTCCTGCAGGCGGCCACGAATCTGGCGGGCCAGCGTAGTAACTTCGTCCTCGCTGCCCAGCAACAGGACCTCGGTCGGCACCGTCACCAGTACACCGCTCAACGGACGACTGCGGCGACGCTTGCGCAGCAGTTCGAGCAATACGGCCCAGGCGCTGCTGTCGACATCACTGTCCGTTTGGGTCAGGTAGCGCCCGGCGGTGTCGACCAGCACGGCGTGCTCGGCAAAATACCAATCGCAATAACGGGTACCCGATGTGTCGCCGAGTGGCTTGCGTTCAAGCCTGTTGAGGGGGAACTCCAGGCCCGAGCAGTCCAGCAGATGGGTCTTGCCGCTGGCAGGCGGGCCGATCAGCAGATACCACGGCAGATCGTTGCGCCAGCGTTCGCTGCGGCCGGGATAAAGGCTCGAGGACCTTAGCGTGGATAATGCCTGCTTGAAGCGCGAGCGCACTTCGCGCTGCTCATCATCAATCCTGGCCTGATGCAGGGCCCGAGCCTGCTCGGGGGCGTTTTGCTGGAGATTCGTGCTTGAACTGCCGCGCCCATTGACGAAAACCATGGCCAGACCCCAGCCCAGCATTAACACGCTGACGGTCAGCAACCGCGCCGTCGGGCTTGCCCAGAACTTGTAGTCATTGACGGCCAGGAGCGGCCCGGCGAACCACACCAGCAACGCGATACAAAGCACCGCCAGCAGCGTCCAAATCCACGTCTGGCGCACCCAGGCACCGGCTTTCCTTAAAAGCAATTTCATGACACGTCCCTGTTTACGGCAGCGGCTGAGCGGCGACCGGTTCTGACAGTTGATATGGTTGCAGTACGCTTCGGCGCTGCCCGTCCAATACCCAGGCGAAACTCGAGTACATCACCCCCAGGCAGACCAGCGTAAAAACCGCCACCGTCCAGGCCGGGACAATGCGCACCGGGTTGCGTCGCGTACCATCGAAGCCTTCCCAACGAGGCGACAGTTCACGAGGAATGTCGCCGCGTGCCTGGCAGATCAGCCGATACAGGGCATCGCGCAGATTTTCGAGTTCGAGCATCCCACGGGTCTGCACCCGATACTTGCCCTCGAAGCCCAGGGACAGGCACAGATACAACAACTCAAGCATCGACAGGTGTTTGATGGGGTTTTTCGACAAGCGCTCAAGCAATTGAAAGACCTTCTCGCCGCCGAAGGTTTCGTTGTGAAAAGTGCTGAGCAGGCTTATCTGTGACCAACCACCGCCATGGCCCCACGGCGTAGTGACGATCGCCTCATCGATCGCTGAGCAGAGCACGTAACGCGCCGCGATCAACTGATTGTTTTCAACACCGTCCTGCAAGGCACAGGCTTCGAACTGCTCCAGGCCTCGCTTCAGTTCCCCTTTAAGGGCTTGCAGGTCCTCGCGTTCGCGGCCGTGCTTGAGCTGCACCATTTGCGACAACAATCCGGACGCCGCCGAGACCAGCGGATTAAGGCTGACATTGAAGGCCTGGGACCGCGGCAGGTGCGCAGCGTAGATCATTCGCTCTTGCAACTGTTCGAAACGCGGCGGCGCAGCAGCGTCGGTCAAGGGTCCGGAAGCAGGACGCTGTCCATGGTGGTCGAGCAGGACGGTTGTTTCGTCCTGGGGATTTTCCTTGTCCATTTCGTTCAATTCCTGATGGCCCAAAAATTCAGTTCAAGCTCGGCGAAATCACCGCACACATGGAACGCGAAGCCTGCCGAGCGCTTCAGTTGCGCCAGGTCTTCGGAGCTGGGCTCCAGGATGAAATAGGTTTTGTTGGCATGGAAGGCGATCTGCCGCGGAGCCACAGGCAGAGGCCTGATCTTGATACCGGGCAGATGCAGGTTGACCAACTGGCGGATGCGCTCCACAGAGCCAACCTTGAGGTTCAACGGCAGTCGATGGCGCAGCTCTTCGCTGTCACAGTTGGCACTAGCCGCCAGCACGAATGAAGCCGTATCCAGCAGGGAGAGGTCCTGCATCGGCGAAACGGTGATTCCATATTGGCGCGGCTGCAATTGCAGCTCGATAGCGTGCTGCTCGAGCACCATCGACAGCACCTGGCGGATCGCTTGCATCAGGCTGCGAAAACATGCGCCCTGGTCGCTGTGCTGGTAGCGGTTGGTGAGGGGTGGGCGCTTGCTGTCACTGGAGAACGTCGCCAGTTCACCCAACAGGGCCAGTAGCATTCGGTAGAGCGTTTCGGGATGTACTTGCTCCAGGTCCAGATAATGACGCAGCAACAGTTCGCTACGGTTGATCAGTTGCAGCATCATGAAATCGCCGACTTGCGCACCACCGGCCTTGCCATTGAAACGGATCCGCTCCGCAAGACTGTCACCCCGATGGGCAAGCATGCCGATGATCTCCTTGAGACACGACAGCAAATAATGGGATGAACGAGCCTGGAGGAAGGTCGGCACAAAGTCCGGGGCGAGCCTGATCACTCCATCGGCCGTGGTATCGAGCACCTCACAGAGCTTGAGCTTCACAAACGCATGGTCGCTCTGTTGCTCGCCCAACAGCAGGCGCAGGTCCGGCCGGCCACAACTGATCTGGCTCCCGCCGGAATCGCCGGCGTTGGAGTCGGTCACCTGCGCGTCGTAGATGGTGTAGCGCGCCAGCACGTCAGATTGCTCCGGACGACGGGACTCGATGTGATTGCCGGTCACCAATGGCAGCGCGAGGTAGATCGGTGTATTGCTGGTATTGGACGGTACTTCCAGGGCCAACGGCTCGGTGTTGCCACCGAGCTCGAACAGACTGCCGTCCGGCAGGACCCCGCTGGCCTGGCTGACCACCAGTTGGCCCATGTTGAGAAATTGCAGATCGATTTCCAGCGCCAGGAATCCCCAGGCGTAACTGGCCAGCAACCGGGTGCGAACCTTCAACTGGTGGTCGAAGTAACGATCGTTGTGTTGCAGATGTTGTGGACGCAACAACATGCCTTCTTGCCAGATGACTTTATCGTGATTCATCGGTCATCTACCTTGGCCTGTCTTTCAAGCATGTTGGCGATCCCATCCTGGTCGAGAGTCAGGTTCGCTTCGGTCAACTGCGTCGCAGCCACTGGCAGTGTGTAGCGCCAGCGGGCGTGTGGCAGGTCCCGGTACGCCGCGAGTATGCCGACGTAACGGCCATCCCCAGTGATACCGAGCCTGAGCTCGACGGTTTCACCTGGGCGCAATTCCAGCTCTTCGCTGGAAACCAGATCGGGGGCCAGTGTTTCCCTCGCGCGCTCATAAAGGCTGAAGAAATCCGAATTTTCAAAGGCTACCGGATGCCTGAGTTCGAACAACCGCACCACCACTGGCGATGGGCGCCCATTGAGGTCGGGGTTGAGCTGATCACTGGCCGTCAGGGTGAGGTTGAGCTTGGTCATCGTCGAAAAGGGCGACAACGTGGTGCAACCGCCCAGCAGCAGGGCCATGGCCAGCGCCTTCAAAGTCTTGAATAAGTGCATCGTGCAGTGCGACATGGACGTCATCCGTGGTGATCGATTTGCAGGCTGGCAATCAGACGAACCTGTTCTTCATAGGTCTGGGCCGGGTGCAGTTCGCCTTTCAACGCCGAGCGAGTGCGCAAGCTCTGCTGCAAACCATGAATGCTTTGCTTGAGCAGCAGCGCGGCGTTGATCGCCAGGGTTTCGCGGGCCTCGCTATCAAGGCTTTCGAGATCCATACCCAAGGCCATCGCAAAGCGCTCCCAAAAATCTTCGCGCGGGTGATCCATAGCGCCGGCGGGCGGGATGGACGCAGGCCTTGGTTCAACGAGCTCTTCGACCAACTCCGGCACCAGCAGGCTTTCCATGTCGATACGCGCATAATCTGGGCGCCCAAGGGCATCTGGTGGTACGGCAGTGGGATTTATCAGCTCATCGATGTCCAGCAAGACCCGCTCCTGTTGGTCCAGCGCTTTCAGCGGGTCGAGTTCCAGAAAGGCATCGTCCGGAATGAGACTGTCGACCGGCGTTGAGCGACCGGCTTCGGCAACGCTGTTCGACGGGCCGCCGACCAGCCGTGCCAGGACCTCGAATTCGCCCATGATGTAGGCGTCTCCGTCCTGTATCCGTACCGGCTCGCCCTTGGGCAGGCGTGCGCCGCTTTCGCGGTGGGTCGTACCGTTGCCACTGGTATCGGTCAGGAAAAACGCGCCCTCACGGAAGCTGACCTGCGCGTGACACTTGGACAGCAGGCGATCACGATCAGGGATCATCCAGTGGCAACCCTCGCCCCGACCGATCACTCCGCCGGCCGGTCCGAAGGTCTTGTGAAGCAGCCGTACAGGGACGAACTGGTTGGCGTTCAGCATTTCGAAAACAAGATCCATCTACTAAAGGTTCCTTGGGTCACTTACCGCGATAGACCGCTTGTGGATCACCCAGAGGGCGATAATCACTGTCGTTGAATTTGTAGTTACCACTACAACCGCCGAGGGCAAGCGACACGAGGAACGTCAGCAGGACGGCTCGCCAGGCAAAAACAGGCATCGAAATTTCTCCAGGAATGACCGGGCTGGAAGGACTACGAACAAGGCGAGGATCAATCATTGAAATCACTACGCTGAACGTTCAGGCGCGCAAGGCGATAGACCAGCGTGCGTAGCGGCAAGCCAAGTTCACGGGCGGCACGCGCCTTGTTGCCCGAGCTCTCGCGCAGGCCATCGATCAGCAGGCCACGTTCGATCTGCTCCATCCGTTCACGCAAGCTCACACGGCCCCGCTCGGCTGGGGTCTGGATGTGTAGTGCAAAATGCTCGACAAGCAGTTCGCCGCCCTCGCACATGAGCACGGCCCTTTCTACGATGCTCTTGAGTTCACGAACGTTTCCCGGGAAGTCGTAGGCGGCCAGGTGATCGAGCGCTGCGTCTGACCAGCGCACCGGATCCCGCTGCAGGAGTGTGCAAGCCTTGTCGGCAAAATGCCGCGCCAGCTCAATGATGTCGCCGTCGCGCTGGCGCAACGCCGGTAGCGGAATTGGAAACTGCGCAAGGCGGTAATACAGGTCTTCACGGAACTTGCCCTCCTCCATCAGTTGCTTCAGGTCGCGGTGGGTAGCGGCAATGATGCGCACGTCGACTTGGTGAGTGACGTTGGACCCCAACGGTCGGATTTCGCCTTCCTGCAACACTCGCAACAACTTGGCCTGCAGGGATAACGGCATATCGCCGATTTCATCGAGCAACAGCGTGCCGCCGTTGGCCGCGTCGAACAGCCCGGCGCGGTCCCGGTCGGCACCGGTGAACGCGCCCTTGCGATAGCCGAAAAGCTCACTCTCCAACAAGTTCTCGGGAACCGCCGCACAGTTCTGCACGATAAACGCCTTGGATCGACGCGGGCCGTAATCATGGAGGACCCGGGCCACCACCTCCTTGCCGGTACCGGTCTCACCCCGCAGCAGGACGGTATAGGGGCTGTGCAGTACTTTACTGAGCAATGAGCAGGTCTTGCGCATGGCCATGCTCTTACCAATCAGGCCGTAACTGACGGCGCTCGGCAGGCTCGTGGTATCAGGCACCGACTCGTCGACAGGACCGCGCAGACGCTGTAACAGATGCATCTGGCCAAGCGCGAAGGTCCCAAGATGTCCCAGGGACTCAGCGATCCCATGCAGGTCGAGGTGCCGATTGCTCGCGCATAGCAACAAGCCTCCGACCCCATCCTGCGGATCACCCAAGGGAACGCAAAGCAGCGACTGCCAGGGGGTGGCCCGCGGCGGCAGGAAACCGGTTTCGTGCACGCTGTCGCTTAACGCGTCGAGGTACACCACACGGTTCTGGCACAGGGAAAATTGCAACAATTGCTCAGCGTGGTAGTCGGAGGGCAGGCTTTGCGGGTCACGAAATTGCAACTGGCCATCCAGGCTCTCGGTGTTCATTACCAGGCGGGTGAGAGTGGCATCGAGCAGGTACAACTGCACCAGTTCACAGCCACTGAGCCGCGCTACGCCCTGGATGAACTTCCCCACCAGCTCAGCACCGTCCGCCAAACGCGAAAGGTCGGAAAACAGCGCCAGAAGCGCTTCGGCATAGTCCAACGGTTGCGAAAGTTTCTTGAACATGGCGCCCACCTCAGGAGAACTCACACGCGAGACTGGCGTTGCCGTTGAGCACGGCGTGTACATGCCGTAGCTGTTCACCACCGGCCATGGCGGCGAGCAACCGGTCGGCAACCAGCGGCATCAGGTGCAGGTCAAGCAGTTGGTCAATCAGTCGTGCGCCACGATCATTACGACTGCAACGCTCAACCAGGTGGTTCACAAGGTGCCCGCAATAACTGAAACCCAATTGACGACGGTGCAGCCGCTCGCCCAGGCGGTCGAGTTTGACTTCCACCAGTTCACGTAACACCGGCCCGTTGACCGGGTAGTACGGCACCACGCACATGCGCGCCAACAGCGCGGGCTTGAAATGTTGACTGAGTATTGGGCGAATGGATTCTTCAAGGCATTCGGCACTTGGTTTGGCGCCGTTTTCGCACAACACGTTGATGCGTTCGCTGCCCAGGTTCGACGTCATCAGGATCAGGGTGTTGCGAAAATCAATCTCCCGCCCTTCTCCGTCGTTGGCCAAGCCCTTGTCGAATATCTGGTAGAAAAGATTCAACACATCCGGGTCGGCCTTTTCGACCTCATCGAGCAGCACCACTGAATAGGGCTTTTGCCGCACGGCTTCGGTGAGCATGCCGCCTTCGCCAAAACCGACGTAGCCCGGCGGCGCGCCAATCAGCCGGGAAACCGTATGTTTCTCCTGGAATTCGGCCATGTTGAGCGTGGTGATAAAACGATCGCCGCCATAGAGCAGGTCGGCCAGGGCATGCGCCGTCTCGGTCTTGCCGACGCCACTGGGCCCTACCAACAGAAACACGCCCACCGGAGCGTCGGGTTTGTTCAGGCCTGCGGCGGCGGCACGCATCGCACGGTCAAGCGCCTGTACAGCCGGCTCCTGACCACGAATACGAGCACGCAGGTCCGTCGCGAAACTGGCGACTTTCAAATTGTGCTCTCGCGCCAGTTGTGCCAGCGGCACACCGGTCCAGGCACTGATGACCTCGGCTACCAGTCGCGGGCAAACTTCGAAGCTGACCAGGCGCGCCTGGACTTGCGCAGCCACCAACGTGCCGTGTGTTTCATGCAACGCCGCTTCCAGTGCTTCGACGCTGAGGGGGTGATCCACCGAGGCTTTCCGTGCCTTGGCCAATTGCTGACGAAGCGACAACAGGCGTTCCGCAAGAATGCGTTGCTCGGTCCATTGGATTTCCAGCGTTCGGCGCTCGTCTTCGGTAGCCTCCAGGCGTACCTCCAGCGCTTCCAGCGCCTGAAGATCAATCGATAGGCCGGCCTGCGCATCACGACGAAGCGCTTGGCGCTGGCGCTTGCCTTCGGCCAACTCGCCGCGCAACCGCTCCAGGCTGTGCGGCGCAGCGGCCAGGCTGATGCGCACGCGGGCGCAGGCAGTGTCCAACACATCCACAGCCTTGTCTGGCAACTGACGACCAGCCAGGTAGCGAGCCGACAATTGCGCCGCCGCGACCACCGCATCATCACGCAGGTAAATGCCGTGACTGTTCTCGTAGACCCGGGCCAGGCCACGCAGGATGGTCACTGCCTCACTGACGGTCGGCTCGTGCAATTGCACCGGTTGGAAACGACGGGCCAGGGCCGGGTCTTTTTCAAAATATTTTTTGTACTCGGCCCAGGTGGTGGCCGCGATAGTACGCAGCTCGCCCCGGGCCAAGGCCGGCTTGAGCAGGTTGGCCGCATCGGCGCCCCCGGCGTTGCCACCCGCGCCAATCAAGGTGTGAGCCTCATCGATGAACAGGATGATGGACTTTGGCGAAGCCTTGACCTCGTCGATCACCCCTTTGAGACGACGTTCGAATTCACCTTTTATGCTGGCCCCGGCCTGCAGGAGCCCCATATCCAGCGAAAGCAGCTCGACGCCTTCGAGCACTGACGGTACTTCTCCGACGGCGATGCGCAACGCCAGCCCCTCGACGATGGCGGTCTTGCCCACCCCTGCTTCACCGACCACGATTGGATTGTTTTTGCGGCGACGAACGAGGATATCGATCATCTGCCTGATTTCACCGTCGCGACAAAGCACCGGGTCGAGTTGACCTTCACGAGCCTGCCGGGTCAGGTCATGGGTAAAGCGCGCCAGCAGGGAGTCGCCCGGCTTGGCGGAGTGATCGGCGACAGGGTGGGTCTGTTGCGACAAGGCGAAATCTTTCAACCGATCGACGTTCAGTCGGGTGAGCAGCGCCTGGTAAGCACTCCCTGCATAGCGAAGCGGGTTGCGCAGCAATGCCAGGATCAACGCGGCTTGTCCGACCTGGCTGCAGCCCAGCTCGAGATTGGCCACCAGCAGTGCATCCTGCAACCATTGCACCAGCTCCGGGGCGAATACCGGGTTGCGCGAAGCGCTGTGTCCCATCCGTGGTTGCAGCGCAGCGCTCAGTTCACCTGCGCTTACCTGGGCATCCTGCAAGGCTCGCGCGAGCAGCCCCTGCGGACGTTCCAGCAAGCCCAGCATCAAGTCTTCCACCAGGACTTTGTCTGCGCCACGGGCGACGCATCGCTCGGCCGAGCGCTCCAGATCGCTTCTGGTTTCGTCGTCCAACGCCTGGATCAGTTGCTGAAGGTCTACGTTGATCATGTCATTCATTCCTAATGAATTTTGCTGCCGAGGGTCACCACGCCATCGGCGCGCTCGTGCCCCAACCAACTGGTCCATCCCAGGCGGCAGATGTTCTGTTCTCCAATGCACAGCTCACGAATGTCCTGCCGGCGCAGGACCAGGCGAATGTCATATTCGAGGGGATCACGCAGGGTGAATCGCACCAGCGAGCACAACGGCTGGTAACCGATGCCGATGGGCAGGAATTCGTGAAAACGCTGCCAGTCCAGTTCGCTGATATGGATCCGGAACTTACCGCTGCGGTCACGCACCTGTTCACCCAGCACCAGGTCTTGGCTCAGCAGGCTATTGGCGCTCCCCAGGCGATTGCGCTGTTCGCCAAGGATCTCCACGCGCCGCTCGATGCACTGCTCAAGGTTCAGTTCGGCGTGCTTGAAGTAATAACGCAGCACGGCCTCGATCAGAGCTGCCGAATGAGCACGAAGACTCAGCAGTCCCAGATACGGCAGCAGACGCTTCCAGTTCAGTTGACTGGCCTTGCGAATGTCGTCGCCGCCCAGGCCGATCAGCGCAAACAACTGCTCGGAAAACGGGTCTTTAGCTCCGCTCTGAAAACTTGCGCAGTAGCGATACTTGCGCCAGATCGGCAGCATCAGCCGTTGAAGACGGTGGTGGAAGACGTCGAGGAAGTCGCGCGTCGGATTGCCATCCTCCTCCCCCAGGGCCTGCTCACCATAGAACGCCGGTAGCGGCGACCCTGCCCCTACCAGGCTGATCAGGTTCATGCTCAGCCGCGCTCGCACCTGGCCGTGCTCTTCGAAAAACTCCACACGATCGATGTCGCTGGCGGGGAACCCCAGGCTTGGGTTGGCCTGGAACTCCAGCCGGTCATACAGCGCCTCATCATCCAGGTCTGGGTGAGCCTCGCGCAGCCGATCAACGACCAACAACACGGCCTGAAATAGCGAGTACTCGCGTATCCCTCGCGTCAGCCCGCTTATAGAAGCGGCTGCTGGCCCATGCGGGGTGTCCATTGATAGACCTCTCCTTGTGTGCTGTTCACCCGCAGTTCGTGGTACGAATTGAGGCTGGCATAAAGCGCGAAGAATTCGTTGAGAACCGAAGCGAAGACGAACAGGTCGCCCTCGCCGATGTATCCCTGGGGGTCGATGGTCAGTTCGGTGCGCAAGCCACGAACCGGCAAGCCTCGATGCAGGCGGTCGACATGCTGGTGCCTGATCGACTTGAGCCCGTCCAGCAAACGCTTGCTGACCTTCTCTGTCTGCTCGTCGTAGTAGCGCGGAAAATCATAGGTTTCGAGAATCACCTTGAGCGCATTGACGTCCGCCAGCGACAGGTAGTTGAGTGACATGTTGCTGACCAGCTTCCAGAGGAAATCGCGATTGAGCGGGGGAGCGAAGCTCGAGGTGACCGGCCCGATGTTGCGGAAACTCAGCGCCTCAGGGCTTTTTTCACCGGGCTGGTCGATGTCACCCGGCTTGAGCTGGCGCGGCAGGTTCTGGTTGGTGCACATCAACTCGATCGACAGGGTTTCATGGGGGTGAGAGTGCCGGGTACCGAAGCCCAGGCAGGTATCCAGGCCACCGTGCAGCAATGAAGGGCGCTGACGAACGCTGTAGTAGGGTCGGCTGTGGGCCACATCGAAGCTTGAATCGTGCTCGAAGGATTCGAACGGCACATAGGCCTGATAACCCAGGCCGCCGGGGTTCCAGCCGGTGACGCTTTCGACCGAGAACACGCCGCAGTGCTCCTGGTCATAATCGGCCGGCAGCAACAGGTATTCGTCCTGTTTGCTGTCCAGGCGGATTGGCTGGGCATCATGCTTGAACAGATTGACGATCGGCGTGCAGTGAAGCTTTATGTTGTCCAGTGTCGGGCGCGTCCGCTGGATACCGCTTTTGCCAATATCGAAGCGCAGTTCCAGGCCCCGCATCTGTTCGACGCTGCCACGCGGAGCAGCGTTGATCACGTCCAGGCCATTGACGTCGACGAACAGGAACTTGTCCTGGAAGGCGAAGTATTCCTGCAGGTAGCGATAGCCGCGAAAAGTATTCAGCGGATACGGGATCAGCGCTTCCTCTTCGGCAAACCCTACCGGCTGGACACGATCGGCCGGGACCCTGAACATCATGGGGCTGCCATCTGCAGCCCGCAGGGCATCGCCGGAGCCGTCCAGCGGGATCAGCTCGATACCTTCAAGGTTGCGCAAGAGACTGAGATAGAGCATCTGGCTGATGTAACGCTCGCCGGTCAAGTGCAGACGCAATTGGCTCAGTTGCAGTTCGCCCAGATGACCGTCGCAACACATTTCCAGGCGCAGGCTCAACAGCGACCCATCCCCTTTCACTGAATAACTCAACCTGGTCAGATCAAGCGCCAGCACCTCGGTTGAGTAACACGTCAGGAAACGGCAACGCACCTGCTGCACAGGCTTGCTTTCGACCGGCGTATCACGCTCCACCCGCAGTGCGGGGCCGGACCGCTGTAGTGGATCGAACTGCAAGATGCTGAAGGCCGGCAACGGCCGCATGTAGTTCGGCCACAACAGCTGCATCAGCGAATGGCTCAGCTCCGGCAATTGGTCATCGAGCTTCTGGCGCAGCCGCCCGGTCAGGAATGCAAACCCCTCCAGCAGCCGCTCCACATCCGGATCCCGTCCGGCCTGCCCCAGAAAGGGGGCCAACGCCGGGTTACGCTCGGAGAAACGCCGGCCCAGCTGACGGAGCGCCGTCAGCTCGCTCTGGTAGTAATGATTGAACGACATGTATGGCTATCCTTGTCTGACCTTGACCTGACCGCTGCCGTCCAGGCACGCGGAAAAACTGACCTGTCGCCTGACCCCCTCCACATCCAGCAAAGCGTCGATGCTGAAGGACAGGCGAAGCGGATCGGCATGGTTTGGTATTGAAACGACACAGACATTCCTGAGGCGTGGCTCGTAGGCCTTGATGAACGCCTCGATCGCCTTGCGGGCCTGGCTCCCTGCGTCGTGCAGGCTCAAGCGCATGTCATTGAGATCCGGTAGCCCATAATCGGATAGCGTCTGCACGCTACCCGCCCGGGTGCTGAGCATCTTGGCCAGATGCGCAGCCACCGATGTCACGACACACATCTCACGGCTCAAACCCGCGCGCTTTTCTGAATCACCGGCCAGGCGCTCGAAAAGGCTGCCATACATCATGAGCGCGCCTACACCTTGTCCAGCTTGCCAACCAACGACAGCGTGAAATCGGCCCCCATGTACTTGAAGTGAGGCCGTACGTTCAGCCCTACGCGATACCAACCCGGCTCACCTTCAACGTCGCTGACAATGATCTTCGCTGCGCGCAGCGGACGGCGGCCACGAACTTCGGCACTCGGGTTCTCCTGGTCGGCAACGTATTGGCGAATCCAATTGTTGAGTTCACGCTCCAGATCCGTGCGCTCCTTCCATGACCCCAATTGCTCGCGCTGCAGAACCTTCAAGTAGTGAGCCAGTCGATTGACGATCATCATGTAGGGCAACTGAGTGCCAAGCTTGTAGTTCAGCTCGGCATGCTTGTCCTCGGCACCGTTACCAAAAAATTTCGGCTTCTGCACGGAACTGGCGGAGAAGAACGCGGCGTTGTCACTGCCTTTGCGCATGGTCAGGGAGATGAAGCCTTCCTCGGCCAATTCGTACTCGCGTCGGTCGGACACCAGCACTTCGGTCGGGATCTTGGTTTCGATCTCACCCATGCTTTCGAAGTGGTGCAACGGCAGGTCTTCAACCGCGCCACCGCTTTGAGGGCCGACGATGTTCGGGCACCAGCGGAATTTGGCAAAGCTGTCGGTCAGCCTTGTACCGAACGCGTATGCCGTGTTGCCCCACAGGTAGTGCTCGTGGCTGTTGGCTACGGTTTCCTTGTAGACGAATGACTTGACCGGGTTCTCTTGCGGATCGTAGGGGTTGCGCAACAGGAAGCGCGGTACGGTCAGACCAAAATAGCGAGCATCTTCCGATTGACGAAAGCTCTGCCACTTGGCGAATTGCGGACCTTCGAAGTGGTCCTTCAGGTCCTTGAGGTCCGGCAGGTCAGTAAAGCTTTCCAGGCCAAAGAATTTCGGACCGGCTGCGGCGATGAACGGCGCATGGGACATGCAGGCGACACTGGACACGTACTGCATCAACTTCACGTCCGGCGAGCTTGGCGACATGAAGTAGTTAGCGATGACCGCACCCACCGGCTGCCCACCGAACTGCCCGTATTCAGCGGTGTAGATATGTTTGTACAGGCCTGACTGCATGACTTCTGGCGAATCCTCGAAGTCGTCCAGCAAATCGTCCTTGGAGACGTTGAGCATTTCTATCTTGATGTTTTCGCGGAAGTTGGTGCGGTCCACCAGCAACTGCAAACCGCGCCATGCCGACTCCAGGGCCTGGAATTGTGGGTGGTGGAGGATTTCGTCCACCTGGCGACTGAGCTTGGCGTCGATCTCGGCGATCATGCGGTCGACCATGGCCTTCTTGACCGGCTCGCCGCTGTTTTGCGGTTTGAGCAACTCTTCGATGAACGCAGATACGCCTCGCCTGGCAATGTCGTAGGCGTCATCGTCCGGGGTCAGGCGAGTCTGGGCGATGATGCTCTCAAGAATGCTGTAATCAGCGTTGTCCTGGCTTTGCTGCTGTACGGCATGGGTACTCATGTTTCGGCTTCCTTGGCTGAAAGAATCAAGCGTTCTTCGCTGTGGTGTTCAGACCCAGCTCATCCAGTACGCGGCGGCGGGACTCGTCATTGCCGAGTACGCCTTCGATGGCCTTGCGAAACGCCGGCGCGTTACCCAATGGCCCTTTGAGCGCCACCAGGGCATCGCGCAGCTCCATCAATTTGCTGAGCTCCGGCACCTGCTCGACCAGGCTCGCCGGGTTGAAATCCTTCATCGAGTTCACACGCAGCTGTACTGCCAACTCTTCAGTTTCGCTTTCTTCCTGGAGACGATTCGGTACGCTCAGGGTCAGGTTCAGCTCTTGCTTGGCCAACACTTCGTCGAAGGTCATCTTGTCGATGCCAATCGGCTTGCGGTCCTCGATCTTGCGTTCATCCCTGCGGTGGGTGTAATCACCGATCGCCAATAGTTTCAACGGCAGTTCAATTTCTTCCTGGGCACCGCCGGTGGCAGGTTTGAAGGTGACGTTGATGCGTTCCTTCGGGGCGATCGAGCCTTCTTTGGCCATGACTTTCTCCTTACAATTTTGGACCCGGAGGCCTATTCAATGACCCGTTCCAGGTCGAGGTGACACAACCTGCGATAGGTCTCTTCCTTGCACTCGCGTATGACGTGGTTCTGAGGCAATAACTCGCAGCAGCTGTGCAACAAATGCAGCACCTGTAACTCCAGGGTGGGCTCCCAGGTATTCAGGCCGGCGTGTTGCAGTGTCTGGTCGAGGACCTCGAGCTGGACTTTGGCGAGTTCGTATTTCCTCGCCGAGAAGCACAAGCGAGCCATCGCGAACCGCCAGAGGAAACACTCGCGTGCCCCAAGAGCGTTTTGCATGCCTTGCCTGAGTAACTGGACAGCGGGTTTGAGGCCATCCTTGGACAGGATCGACTGGGCCTCTTCCAGCGTCAGTTCCCAAGGCGCATCGTTGTGGGTGGTATCGATTTCGGGCGCCGCGCCGGGGTTTTTCAGGTGAGGCATGACCTGGGACGCGATCCACGCCCGCGTGGCGGGATCGGCGAACGGCGTACCGTCATGCCAGCGCAATTCGATAACCCCCGGCAGGCGCTGGATGAATAGCGCGAAATGGACCTCCACTTCACCCATGGCCAACTCGGCGTTCAACCCTTGCAGGCACTCCCAGGCAAGCCGCTGGCCATCGAGCCAGAACGGAGCCTTCGCCAGGCTGGCCTCGATCTCCACCAGCAGGTTCGCGTAATCGCCTTGGTGGAGACTGTCCTGATAAGCCTTGAGTTTGTCCGCCGGCACCCCACGCAACTGCGTGATCTGCTCGGCGTTACGCTCGGGCATGGCGTCAATGGTCAGCCAGGTCAAGGTACGGTTCAGGCGCAGGGCCCGAACGTCGGTTGCTTTTTGCTTGAGCCACCAGATGCATAACGGCCCTGCGCTTTCCTGCTGGGCGCGCAGAGCCTTGTGGGCTTCTTTTTCGTTTTCGATCGGAGCGCCGGGCGTGAGCAGTTGGGCGGCAACTTGCTTCACCTGAGCCACTACCGTCCCAATGGCACCCGCCTGCGGCAGGTTGTCAGTGGTACGCTGGATCATCGTGTTGAGGCGCCGACACAACGGGAGCAGCAGAGGCGCGTCATCACCCAAGTGGGCAGTGCAAGCGGTATCGAGACCTTCAAGTTGTTCGGTCAGATGGCGGAACAGCGGCAACTGCTCCTTGATCGCAACGTCATCGCCCAACGCCTGCTCCAGGCGAGGCATCAACCAATTGATACTGGCGGCACGGGTTCGATTTTTGATCGGATGAATGTCAGGCCAATGGTTTTTACACAAGTGGTGCAAAAGACAGAGACCTGCCAGCAGCCCTTGGAAAGATTCGCGCTGATACAGCGCCCAAACCAGCCAGGCCGCCACTCGCAAGTCCTTCGACTGGGTACGCAGCAGCGCTTCACTTCCTTCACGGATCTTCAGCCAGTCGACCTGGCCGCTTTCGTGCATCGACTGGGCTTTGCCGAGCTCGCTTTCCAACGCCTCGTATTCATTCGAAAAGCGCACGTCCGCACCCGCAAAACCCTCTTTGGAGATGGGCATTTTGGCGAGAGCCAGGTAATGGGCGGACAGTTTTCCGGAATACGACATTCACGAGCCTGTTAAGAAAATTCAGTTTGTGAGATGGGCAGTTTTGGCGACATGGTTATTCAAGGTAAATATTCGGTTTCGCTTGTAGGAAGTTTCGCCAAATACAATCAAGGCATACCTAAAAACTCACACCGTCCCAACCAGCGGAACGCAGCGAAGAATGCCAAAATTTTAAAAATAAAAAAGTAGGACCTTTCCTTTTTTTCAAAAAAATACCTCTTCAGAAACGCCCAAAGCAGATTTTTTTGTCAAATTTGAACACACCATCGCGCCAACTAAAAATCACTTCAAATCATTTCATTCTCACTTCCTACTTGCTGCGAAGAGAACTCCTACGTCCTTTTCTTTTTTTACGAGTCTCTGCGCGTTCCCCCATCAAGACTGCTTCAATGTGATCAGGAGTCAAAGCCAACGCCCAAGGAGCCGCGAATGTTCCACCCCCCTGATTTGCGCGAAATTCATCTCACAATTCCTGACCTCGAACATGACCTCCAAGTGTTGGCCTTCGAAGGCTGCGAAGCTATCAGCACGCCGTATTCGTTCGATATCGAGCTCGTCAGCGAACAAAGCGATATGGAGTTGGAATGCTTGTTAAACCAGCACGCATTTCTTGCATTCAACAAACAGGGAAGTGGTGTTCACGGGCTGATTTATCGTGTTGTACAAGGCGACACCGGAAAACGCTTGACGCATTACAAGATAAGACTGGTTCCACGATTGGCTTACTTGGAACACCGCACCAACCAGCGCATTTTTCAACACGTCAGTGTGCCGCAGATCATCACCTCGATCCTCAAGGAGCACGGTATTCTCACCGACGCCCATCGCTTCCAGTTAAGTGCAAGTTATTCGCCTCGTGACTACTGCGTGCAGTATCGCGAATCCGACTTGCACTTCATTGAGCGCCTGTGTCACGAAGAAGGCCTGCATTATCATTTCCAGCACAGCGAGTCGGGCCATCATCTGGTATTTGGTGATGACCAGACCGTATTTCCCCGGCTTGAGCACCGCACTGTCTATAAACACGGCAGCGGCATGGTTGACGACGAGCCGGTTATCCATCGATTTGGCCTGCGACTGGAGACCCGGACCAGCCGCGTCACGCGCCGTGATTACGATTTCAAGAAGTCGACATTCCTGCTGGAGAGCAGCTGTCAGCCCGGCCTCGAAAAAATCCGACCCGACTTGGAGGCCTACGATTATCCAGGCGACTTTACCCAGGAAAAACGCGGCAGGTTATTGAGCCGGCGAGCCCTGGAACGCCATCGCGTCGACTACCGCCAGGCCGAAGGAAAGAGTGATCAGCCGGCACTGACGACGGGACACTTCCTGACATTGAGTGGGCACCCTCGCCAGGAATGGAATGATCTATGGCTCCTGACAGAAGTGCATCACGAAGGCAAACAGCCGCAGGTACTGGAGGAAATCACCCCCAGCGACACTGGCAGGGCTGAAGAGCACTTCAATCAGGGCTATCGCAATCACTTCGTTGCCACGCCTTGGGATGCGATCTTTCGTTCGCAACGGCTTTACCAAAAGACACGTGTATGGGGCAGCCAGACGGCAATCGTCACGGGCCCTAAGGGTGAAGAGATCCACTGTGACCCGTATGGCCGGGTCAAGGTCAGGTTTTTCTGGGATCGGACGGGGGACTTCGACGACGGCAGCAGCTGTTGGTTGCGAGTCGCCTCTAATTGGGCGGGCAACAGCTACGGGAGCGTCACGATCCCGCGGGTGGGCATGGAGGTGTTGGTGACCTTCATGGAAGGCGACCCCGACAAGCCCCTGATCAGCGGATGCCTGACCAACAGCGCCAACGATCGGCCCTACCCGCTGCCTGCGCACAAGACCCGCACCGTGTTTCGTTCTTGCAGCTCGCCGGGCAACAACGGCTTCAACGAGCTGCACCTGGAAGACCGCGCCGGTCAGGAGTTGATCTATCTGCGGGCCCAGCGTGACATGGAACAGAAGATCGAAAACGACAGCCGACTTGAGATTGGCAACGAGCGGCGGGAGACCATCAGGGGCAACAGCATCACCGTTCTGCATGCCGAGGAACATCGGACCACCGCCGCCGACCGTACGGTCCAGGTCGAAGGCAATGACTATCTACGCGTCGCCAACCGCCACACCCGTGTCGATCAGACACTGGCCGTCGAGGCCGGGCAGCAAATACAGATCAAGGCTGGCGCTCATGTGGTCCTTGAAGCAGGTGCATCTCTCAGTTTGAAAGCCGGGGGCCAGCACATCCTGATCAACCACAGCGGTATCTACAGCAGCAGTGAAATCCAGCTCGGCGGCGACCCCATGGCCGGTGCTGCCGCTTCATCAATCACGCCTGGCTTGACGGATCCCTTGGCGGCTCCAGCCCCAGTGCTCGCCCCCACTCAACGCGCGCTGATAGCGGCCAGCAAAGCAGCGGGATTGGACTTTTGTCCGATCTGCGAGGCCTGCCGCGAGGGTCTCTGCCCAATGGAAGTCGCCGCCGCATGACTCGCTCACTCCCCCATCAATGGTTGATCGAACAGCAACGCCTCGGCCACACCCTGTGTCTCGTCCTGGACTCGGAACATGAGCACCCCACGCGCCAGGCATTGCTCAAGAGCAGTCGCCCCGACCAGTACCTGAGCGTGTACGGCCAAACCCAGGTCGCTGACCTTGCTGACGCGGGGCCCTTTGTCTTCAGCTTCGATCGGCCCGGCGATGAACACATCAATGAATTGCTTAACCGGCCGGACAACCACTGGGGATGGCTTGCCAGCCTTCCCAAAGGGGGCCTGCCAACACTGGTGAAACACTGGCGTGAACGGCTGATCATCGGAGAACGCCCCCATCAGGCGTTGTACCGCTTCCATGACAACCGTGTCCTGGCCCGGGCGCTCAAGCACTTGCCCGTTGAAGCCTATCCGGCCTATCTCGGGCCAGCGATCAGTGTCTGCTATTGGCAGGGCACTTGTTGGGCAAGCACCTATAACCCGGCCCCGGGGGAATATCCGCTACCCGACTCGCCTCTTTGGCTGCAGGTGCCTGTTACCCCGCAGCAAGCGAAGCAGACTCGCTTCCTCAATGCCCGCCGCTTCCTGTTGGCCGAGCATGTCCAGGCCTTCGCCTCCCTTGCCGAGCAACAGAACCCGGATGCGTGGTTGCGCGTCACGCTCGATCAGGCCGAGGTCTGGCACTGGCAGGCGCCCGAGCAGTTGGAGTTTTTACTGACCCAGCACCTGCAAGCACCCGCCCAGGCGCTGGCGCCGTACTGGCAAGTACGTTCAGCTGAAAGCCCCGACGAGCATTTTGAACGGGTGCGCCTGATGGCAGCGTTCTGGCAGGGAGATATGCCGCCATGAAACAGGCTTTGTGCATTGCAAGTTTGAGCGGCCTGGCGATAACGGCAGGTTGTGCCAACACACAGCCGAACACGTTTACTTTTACGGCAGATTTGCCGCCTGATTTTGCCTACCAGGCGGCGGTTTACTACGTGCCCGCCCCAGGCGAAACCTGCACCGTCGAGACCCGGTATAACAAGGCGCCGGTGTTCAATAGGGAGTGGCGTAAGGCATACAAACCCGATTCCGAAATCGTTATTCGCCGAACCCGTATGGGTTGCCCGCTGGTGATCAGCCGCATCGAGCTCGAAATCAACTCCGCCTACGGCAAGGATTGGGGGGATATCAGTCAAGATTCAGCCAACGTCGTGATTCGCGACGAGCTGGAAGCGCAATACAAAGGCACGTTCAGCGAAGCGGGTGAAAGCACTTTCTATGGCCAATGCCAGTGGTTGTTCCGTACTGCTGGGTCCAAACGACGCATCGTAAAAATCCTCGACTGCAAAAAAACCAACCCACAGGGCGAGCTTGGGCGTGGGCGTCCTTTCTCGGCGTACACCCTGGATCAGCTGTCGGGTAAGACCGTAAGGATGAAGATCAAGTTGGCGGACGAGGAGAGACCCGCCATTGGAGACACTTGGGTGAAGGTGCCGAACGGTTGGAAACGCTGCATGGGCAAACACTTTGAGGACCCACACGCATTTTGTTATGGCAATTACCAGGACTTCAGCGGTTTTCAAATGCCCGACGGACAGAAATGCACCATTTACCCCGGCTGTACGGAATAAGGCCCTATCCCGTGACTACGCCCTACTCAAAAATACATGCGCTGTTGCGTAACGCAGGCTTGGGTTGCTCCATCGCGTTAATCGTTGGTTGCACCAACAAACAAGTTAATACTTTTATTTTTGCCGCTGATCTGCCACCAGACTTTGCCTACCAGGCTGCGGTGTACTACGTACCCGCCCCAGGCGAAACCTGCACCGTCGAGACCCGGTATAACAAGGCGCCGGAGTTCAATAGGGAGTGGCGTAAGGCATACAAACCCGACTCCGAAATCGTTATTCGCCGAACCCGTATGGGTTGCCCACTGGTAATCAGCCGCATTGAGCTCGAAATCAACTCCGCCTATGGCAAGGATTGGGGGGATATCAGTCAAGATTCAGCCAACGTCGTGATTCGTGATGAGCTGGAAGCGCAATACAAAGGCACGTTCAGCGAAGCGGGTGAAAGTACTTTCTACGGCCAATGCCAGTGGTTGTTCCGTACTGCTGGGTCCAAACGGCGCATCGTAAAAATCCTCGACTGCAAAAAAACCAACCCACAGGGCGAGCTTGGACGTGGGCGTCCTTTCTCGGCGTACACCCTCGATCAGCTACCGGGTAAAACCGTGAGGATGAAGATCAAGTTGGCTCGCGAGGAGAGACCCTATATGGGAGATACCTGGGTGAAGGTGCCTAACGGCTGGAAACGCTGCATGGGCGACAACTTTGAAGATCAATACGCATTTTGCTTTGGCAATTACAAAGACTTCAGCAGTTTTCAAATGCCAGATGGCCGGCAATGCACCATTTATCCAGGTTGTACGGAATAAGGAGATCGACACATGGCGTTATTGAAAAACGGTATGGAGTCGCGGCTGAGCAGTCGCATTCTGACGTGCCCCAAGGGCGGAAATTGGACCAGCTTTCAACTCGTCGATGAGCTTGGTTCTGGTGAACCTTATGCAGGGCTGGCTTATACCGCTACCGATTCAGAAGGGCAAAAATACCTTGGCAATCTGGATGCCATGGGTATTGGCAAGGTCACGAACCACTATTCCGGACCAGTTGCCCTTGCCTTTGAGCAAAACTATCAAGAACAGGAAAAGCTCTATGTAGAACTTCAACGTAGAGATAGCTACCCCCTCCAAATCACCGAACTACAAGTCCGCGCCGAGCAAACCCGCTACCTGAACCCAAACGCCACACGCACCCGGGAAAATCCCGCACAAGCCTGCGCAGGCGATTTCTTCCAGGTGGAAGTACGGCACCTGGTCAAGCACGTCGCGCATTTGCCGCCCGAGGTATACCGCCATTACCCACTCCCGGCTGGGCCGGCACGGTTGATGGGCGAACATGGCAAACTCGGTGTTGCCCTGATGCCGCAAAAACACACAGTGCTGGAAGTTCGCCCGTTGCGCGCCTTGCGGCCTATGCTGTCCACCGCCCCCGAATTCTGTGCGCTCAACTTGTATCAATTGGCGCTCATGTCGACCTTGACCTATTGCCCCTTCGGCCAGACACCTGACAAGGCTCCAATAAAAACACCGCTGAACTTCACCGAGCAACCAAGCGTGGGCAACTGGTTCGCGGATGCATTGGCCAAGTTCGAAGAGCTCGGGGAGTTCTATCCGGAGCAGACAAAACCCTACTACCCGCTGTATGAAGACGTGCCCTACTCCAAACGCTTGGAGATCGTACCGTTCGATCCAGCCCTCTACGCGGTCAACGATCCGGAATTGGGTGTACATCAGGAACATCCCGCCAAAGTCCATTTTCTCGACGATACCGACAAGCAAGAAGGCACTGATACCCAAGCCTACATCACCCACAATGACGAGCTGGTCCTGATCGCAGTACGTGGCACCCAGCAATCCGCCGACTTCCTGCGCGACGCCGATGCGCTTCAGGTGCCGTTTGAAGAAGGTGTCGGCCGGGTGCATCGAGGGTTCTATGACGCCGCCAGAAAAACAGCGGCCTTCGTGACGAGTTATCTGGACAGGTTTCATGCGGGGCAAAAATTGCTGATTTGCGGTCACAGCCTGGGGGGAGCCGTGGCATTGTTGCTCTCGGAGATACTGCGGCGCAGAGCGGGCTTCGACTACACCCTCCAGCTCTACACCTACGGCGCCCCCCGCGCCGCCGACGCCACCTTCACAAAAAACGCCGAAGCCCTGGTGCACTACCGAATGGTCAACCACAACGACCCGATACCCAGCGTCCCCGGCAGTTGGATGAATACCAAGAGCGGTGTTTATGGCTCAGGGCTGGCCCTTACGTTCGCCAACGTACCGGTCGGTCTTTCCGTGTTCGTGGCGGGCATCACTAACTTGACGGGCGAGCCCTACGAACACCACGGCATCTTGCGGCACTTCCTGCCGGTGGAGTTCGATCGCAAGGAGCGGTCTTCGATCCTGTGGATGCCCCAGTGCGACACCATCACCCAACACGCCGCCTGCGAGGTGGCCCTTGAGCATAAATATGGCTTGCCGAACCGTCCGGCATTGCTGGCCCAACTCATCCAGACCGGTGATCACTTCATGGTCCCCAGCTACATTCCCGCTTGCTGGGCGACTTTGCGGCGCTGGCAGGAAGCGCAGATCGACGGAAGCACGCTGGCGACAAAACGCGAATATGAATGGATCGACAATGCGCTGACACGGATTACCCAACAGTTGCGCGATGAAGAGCGCTACCTGGCGGGACGGGGCGCGCCCAATGGGCGTAGCGAAAGCTCCATCAACATTGCGCTCATCCGTGAGGTCGACAAGATGCACAACACACGTGCGCGCCTGGCCACGCTGCGCACCGCGTCGGTTAGTGAAAAAGACGTTTACGGAAGCTTGGCGGAACAACCCGAGCAACTGGCACACAACCTGGCCCGTTGGCAGGCACACCCGGAGAACAGGGTGGCTGAGCAACTGGCGATGGCGCCGGCCATGGATGACGATAGTGAGTTGATCCGTGGTGCTCATGGGTATGCCATTGGTAAGCCCTACACGCTGGATCTTGATTCCATCATCTGATCGACGCGCCGTTCTCCACGCCTTCAGGTCAGGTATGTACCGTGCTGCCGTCATCGCGAGCAAGCTCGCTCCCACAGGGGGTGGTGGTGGGCGCTCATTCCTGAGTTGCGCCTGTAGGAGCTGTCGAGCGAAGCGAGGCTGCGATCTTTTCCCAAGCACTTGAGTCTCAAGCGAAAGATCGCAGGCTTCGCCAGCGCCTACAGAGCCGACCGGGGCAGGCTCTGGCCATGAATTCCAGGACTATTCAGAGGCTTGTTTATTCACCCTGCGCAACGCTTCCGCCAAGCTACGAATCCTTGCGCCATTGCCTACAACTACGCCAGAATCCGCCCGCTTGTGCGCCTTGCCCATGGGTTCTATCGTTTCCCTGCCACTGCCCATCAGTGGTCGGGTTTAGTAGCCCGAGGTTGTGTCAGTAAGATGCACGAGCTCTCCATCCAAGCAGGTTGCTAACCTGTCCTTGATGGTGGCTGTGCGCAGGGCGCTTCGGCGCGCCGGCAATGCTGATCTCCCCGGTCTACTAACCTGCGTACAGCCGCCACCCTTCTTTTAGTAGGGAAGAGGTTGCGGCTTAACCATGGAGTATCAGCACATGTTCAAGCCAACACCGAATCCCCCCGAAGCAGATCGCACCTCTGCGTCCACCCAATCCAAAACGAAGAAACAAGACGAAGCAGAAAGGCGCGCCTTGGATTATTACCTGCATCCGAAACCGGAAAAGTCCGAGGATACGTCCAAACCGGGCCAGCTCTTCACCGTCGCAAAAAACGCCGACAACGAATGCCTGCTCGCCAACCTCAGCGAAAACCTGGCATCCGCCGACGCGATGATCAGCAACCTGGCTTTCGATCTGGAAGGCCCCCGCCGCCACATCGCCCTCGGCATCCAGCAACTGATCGAGATGAGTTCATTGCTGGCGAACCGAGTGCTGGATAACGTCGACCCGCGCTAACCGCAGCACCAACAACCCCGTGGCGAGGGAGCTTGCTCCCGCTCGGCGGCGCAGCGACCGCAAGATTTTAGGGCCGCTTCGCAGCCCAGCGGGAGCAAGCTCCCTCGCCACGGGTTGTAAGGCGCGTCTGACGGATTGCTCAGCCCTTCCGCCAAGCCACGCATCCTTGCGCCTTTGCCTACAACTACACCGGAACCCGCCGACTTGTGGGCCATACATTCAACCCCTATCGTCTCCTCGTCGCTGACATCAGCGAACGGCTTGGCGGCCAATCCCGTCAGTAATTGCTGAAACACTTTAAGCATCACATTCTTCTAGAGGGGGGTGCGAAAAAAGTTGATATCAAGGATTTGGAAGTGGGGAAAGTTATACGGCGCAAATATGAGGAATGGCGGGCTTATGCCTGTGCGGCCCGTACAGCTTCCAACGAGCTATTGACGTTGCTAGCACAAGAACCAGCAGATCCTGAACGAGCGTCTGGTGTTGATTTTGCACTGGTGCGCTTCGGCAACATCGATGCTGATGCGCTCGAACAATTTAATCTATGGGAATCAGACCATGGCTTCCCCTGGCATGACTCTCCAGAGGTCATCAAAAGCGATGCCCGACATCTTGACCTTGCGCTGTGGTACGGGAATCTACTGTGCGGTCTATGCTTCGCCACACCCAGCGGCAAACGCACCGTTGTACGGATCAAACTACTGGAAGGCCATCCCAAGCGGGAGAGTGGTTCACACCCGTTGAAGAGAAGAGTCATCCAGCTTTGCGTGCTTGCCGTTACTCAGTACTGCAAGATCATTGGTGCGGAACTCATTGAAATAGATAGCCCGTTACCCGGTGCAGTCCCTATATACGTCGAAAATGAATTTCAGATGGTAAACGGTGCCCTTGTGTTGACTCTTGATGAGTAATAGCATCATTTCAGAGGTGATCGAAAAATGAGCAAATTGAAAGCAACCCAACGCGGGAAGGCCGGCAAACATAAAGGGCAGGACAACTTTGACTGCTTGTACGTACGCGGCTTGCGCAAAGCTCGTGTCACAAGCTCAATGGATTTGCGGATACTCGACCGCATCCGTCGTGGGTCCTCCGATGAGCCTGATGGTGCACTCGCAGGCTCGCGCTTGGTCAAGCTATCTGCCAGCGCGTAACCCCCACAAAGTAAGCATTAGGCGGCCCATCGGCCGCTTTTTTATTTAGCGGCTGGCAACAAAAAAACGAAGCTGGCTTTCAAGCTGGAAGGCTCGCTTCAGCACTTCGCTACCCCGTCATTATATGGCCTCAGATAGCCCTGGTTCCCAACGCCCCGAACCAGCGCAAACCCGCGCCAACAAGGGGGCGATTTACGGTCAAAGTTTTCGATCGTTCCCACGCTCCTGCGTGGGAATGTCGCCAGGGACGCTCCGCGTTCCGCTTCTGGAACAGATATCTCGTGGACGTCGCTCTAGTTCCTTGCGCGACAGCGCAGCGTCGAAGACGTGGCGGGGACTCCCTCGCCACAAAATCATCGCGTCGCCATCTAAGCCGCCCTTATGCCCCAACCCCGCGCACACCCGCGCCAACAAGGGGCGATTTACGGTCAAACTTATTGGCCATTTCGATCCCCTTTTGGCCTCTCCTGCCGTTCTCTGAAACGCCTCCCGCCGCAAGACTGTGTTCAAACCGACCAGCCTTGCGGAGAACAAAAAAATGCTGACGATCTACTCAGACGATCACCACCTGCACCACGGCCGCTGCGAGTTGATGGACGGACAATTGATGCCCTGCTTCGAGATGCCATCCCGGGCCGATCACGTGTTGGAGCGGGTCAAGACGCAGGGGCTGGGGCCGGTGGAGGCGCCGCAGGATTTTGGCTTGGGGCCGATCCAGCGCATCCACAGCGCGGCGTACCTGGAGTTTTTCAAAGGCGCCTGGGACCGCTGGGCCAAGTACAACCGCGAGGGCGATTTGTTGCCCTTCACCTGGCCGGCGCGGACCTTTCGCACGGTCATCCCCACCAGCCTGCATGGCCAACTGGGTTATTACAGTTTCGACGCGGGCGCGCCGATTACCGCCGGCACTTGGCAGGCGGCCTACAGCGCCGCGCAAGTCGCCCTCACCGCCCAGGCGGATATCCAGCGTGGGGCGCGCAGTGCCTTTGCGTTATGCCGCCCACCGGGGCACCACGCCGCTGGCGATTTGATGGGCGGTTATTGCTACCTCAACAACGCGGCCATCGCCGCCCAGGCCTTTCTCGACCAGGGTCATAAGAAGGTCGCGATCCTGGATGTGGATTACCACCACGGCAACGGCACCCAATCGATTTTCTATGAGCGCAGCGACGTGTTATTCGCCTCGATCCACGGCCATCCGGAGGCGGAATTTCCGTTTTTCCTGGGTTATGCCGACGAGCGTGGCGAGGGCGACGGCGAGGGCTTCAACTTCAACTACCCTTTGCCGGCCGGCTCAGGCTGGGACACCTGGAGCGCGGCGCTGGAGCAGGCCTGCGGGCAAATCCGCGGTTACGACGCCGATGTCATTGTCGTGTCCCTGGGCGTGGACACTTTCAAGGACGACCCCATCTCGCAATTCAAGCTCGACAGCCCGGATTACCTGGCGATGGGCAAGCGCATCGCGGCGCTCGGCAAGCCAACATTGTTCGTGATGGAAGGCGGCTACGCGGTGGCAGAAATCGGCATCAATGCCGTGAACGTTCTTGAAGGTTTCCAAAGCGCCCCATGAGGAATCACAGCATGAACAGACTCAAGCGTTTAATGGCTCCAGCCGTGTGCGCCGCGCTGCTTTGCGGCGCTGTGCAGGCCGAGGAGCGCACCTTGCGCGTCTACAACTGGTTCGACTACATCACGCCCAAGGCCCTGGAGGATTTCAAGGCGCAGAACAGCCAGGTCAAGCTGGTCTACGACATCTTCGACACCAACGAGGCCCTGGAGGCCAAGCTGCTGACAGGCAACTCCGGCTATGACGTGGTGGTGCCGTCCAACGTGTTCCTGGCCAAGCAGATCGAAGCCGGGGTGTTCCAGCCCCTGGACCGCAGCAAGCTGCCGAACTGGAACCACCTCGACCCCAAGCTGATGAAGCTGATCGAAGCCAACGACCCGGGCAACAAGTTCGCCGTGCCCTACATGTACGGCACCATCCTGATCGGCTTCAACCCGGACAAGGTCAAGGCCGCCCTGGGTGATAGCGCGCCGGTGGACAGTTGGGACCTGATCTTCAAGGAAGAGAACATCAGCAAGCTCAAGCAGTGCGGCGTGGCGCTGCTCGATTCGCCGTCGGAGATCCTGCCCCTGGCCTTGCAGCACCTGGGCCTGGACCCCAACAGCAAGAAGCCGGCGGACTACGCCAAGGCTGAGGCGCTGATGATGAAGGTGCGCCCGTACATCACTTACTTCCACTCGTCCAAGTACATGGCCGACATCGCCAACGGTGAGATCTGCGTGGCGGTGGGCTATTCCGGCAGCTTCTCCCAGGCGGCCAACCGCGCCAAGGAAGCCAAGAACGGCGTGACCGTGGACATGCGCCTGCCCAAGGAAGGCGCGCCGATCTGGTTCGACATGCTCGCCATCCCCAAAGGCGCGAAAAACCCGGACGACGCCTACACCTTCATCAACTACTTGCTGCAACCGCAGGTGATCGCGCCGGTGAGTGATTTTGTCGGCTACCCGAACCCGAACAAGGACGCCACCGAAATGGTCGACCCGGCGATCCGTGGCAACCCCAACCTGTACCCGACCGCTGCGGCCATGACCACGCTCTACACCCTGCAACCCTTGCCCCGGGACGCCGAGCGCGCACGCACGCGGGCCTGGACCCGGATCAAATCCGGCCAATGAAGGCCATGGTGGGAGCAAGCTTTGCTCCCACCAGCGTATACATAGTTACCACCTGCCCCGTCCCTTGCCTCTCTAGCATGAAAACCCCGAAGCATTCGGCTTCGGGGTTTTCATCCATCTCGAGACAGGGACAACTCAGATGACATCAGACCCTACCGGCACCGACCCGGCATTCAACGCGAGTATCAGGAGCACGCTGCTCAACCAGTTGCTCGCTGGCCCCACCTACCCGGAAGTGGCGGCCATACTCCTGCGGGACGCGCTCAAGAAGCTGTACCCCTCACTGGATCTAGACCCGCATACCACCGTCATCGGCGAACCAGCCTGGGACATCGTCGGCGGTGAGATCGTAGCGCTCCCCACCCGTTATGAATCGCTCAGCGATTTGCTCGCCTCGCGGGTGGACCAGAGCAAACCCACGTTGTTGATTGAAGGGCTGCACTTCCTGACCCAATTGCCGATCACCGTGCCCGAGGTGCATTTGCCGGTGCGCATCGACCAGATCGGCCGTTTGATCAACGAGCTGCTACCGGCCATGTTGCCGGCCAGCCAGGAGCAACAACTGGCGTACTGGAACACGCCGTTCGGCAATTACGGCCCACGCTGGCATGAACTCTCCCACACGCTGCGCATGCTCTGGGACGTCAAGCAGATCGAGGGCTGGACGGCGGCTGAATGCGACATGGCCCGGCAACTGTTCCTGTACCCCGATCCACAGGACCGTAAGGACAGCTATGACAGCCACGCGTATCTGGTCGACATCGAGAAGGTCGACGGCGACGAGGTCAACCGCGTGAATGAAAACTCGCTGGTGGTGCTGATTGGCCAGATTGACAACAAGGAGGTCATCCTGGCGCACTCGTTGCTCAACGGTTATGAAAAGTTCGCTTCACGGCAGGCGTTGGGACAAGCCCTTTCAGAGCATCTGGGCATCCTGGTCCATCCGACGACAATTCGCTGGCAGCTCTATGAGCCCAACGGCAATATTTTCGACAGCAAGGCCTGCGCGATCATCACCGTGCAGGTCAAGGTCCTTGGCATCCCCAACATCAACTTAAATCCGACCTTTGCTGACGACGAACCATCGGCCCCCAGCGGAATGGACATAGGACCTGGCGAAAGCTGGTTTCAAAAACAGTTGCCCGAGTGGCTGCAGACAGCATCGATCTCCGACCAGATCCTGTTCGCCCAATACATGAAGAATCTTTCGGCGCTGAGCAGCTCCCACGCCGGCAAAACCTACCTGGACGACATTCCCCCCATCAAAACGTATGCGTCGCAGGCGCTGAAAACGCAGATGCAATCCGACCACGACGACGCTTCGACGCTGGACCCGGAAAAAATCGAGATCGAGATAAAAAGCCCGGTTGTCTGGGGCTCCTTCGTTGTGCCCTTCAAGTTGGATACCACCCAGTTCAACCTCGTCGATCTGGCGTTGCAAAACCTGATTGCCCTGCCCACGGGCAGCAAGACGGTGAGGTCCCTCGACGCGACCGTGTTGCCCGCGTGGTTGACGGTGGACTACGTCGAGAAGCTCATCACCCAAGTCGATATCGGTCGCGTTTATCCCGACCTGATCAAGCGCAAACTGCTCGATGACCCGGCGGAGTCGACCCGCCGCGAAAACCTGTACACCTCACAGTTGCGCATACAGCTGCCCATGCTTGCGCTGGAAGGCAAACTCCGTGGGTGGGGCAATATCGATGAGCGCGGTTGTCGTTATGTCGCGGCGCTGATGGAGCCCCAGGAAGACGACCGCAAGGTAGACGGGCAAACCATCGTCCTGCGCAAACTGGCCTTCGTGCCCGAGCTGCAGTTGGGGCTTTCGGAGGACATCGTTGCCAACATGTTCGTGATCGGCCCGCAGACGCCAAGTGCCGGTCCTTGCCTGCTGTATCGCCCGTTGCTTGAACCGCAGCTGTGGCAGTTCCCGTCGTTCAGCAACTTGCTGTACACCATCAGGCAAAACGCACCCTTGCGCCAATCGGTACTGGCGTGGCTGCCCGATGGGGTACGAGAAACCTACGGCCGCGATGTCTTTCCAGGCGCCCTGCCCTCGCCCTGGACCATCGTGGAGTTCGCGGCATCCCCACTGGAGTCCTTGTCCAATAACGGTCCTGTCAATCTTAGTGACGAGACCCTGGGTGCCGACTTCCTGCCACTGTTGTTCCGGGCCAACGCCAATGCCTTGGTCACACTCGCCGATCATCAGTCGGTCTCCAATCGCGAAAGCCGTTGGGAGTCTTTCAAGCAGGCCGGCTGGCTGATTTTCAATCTGGCGCTGCCCTACCTCGGCACCACGGTGGCCACCGCGACCTGGCTCTGGCAGATCCTGGACGACCTTGAACAGCTGACGCAGAGTGACGAAGAAACCAATAGCCAGGACAAGTGGGCGCTCTTTGTCGATGTGTTGTTGAACGTCTCCTTGGGGATCATCCATTACGTGATTGACGGCACCAGGGCGAGCAAAGGTAGCCGTCCGACAGAAGCCCCGGAGATTGCCCCGCCACAAATCCCGCCAGTGCCCAAACCCAAGCTCACGATCGAAACGCTCGCGCCGCTCACCAAGCCAGAGCTGCCGCAAGAGCACTACGAGGTCGTTCATACCAGTGGTGCGTTGATCGGCAGGTCGAGCAAGCGCGCCAATCTGCTCGATAGCTTCAGCATCGCGGCCCCCGATTCCCCTGGACAACCCAGGACCGAAGGCGTGCTCAAGGGTCTCTATGAGAAAGAGGGGAAGTGGTACGCGAAAATGACGGGAAAATGGTTCGAGGTCACCGTAGAGGGCGACCAGGCCTGCATCATTGATGGGGCCCGCACCGGCCCTCCGCTGATCCATGATGCGCACGGCCAGTGGCAGATCGATACCCGCTTGCGCTTGCGCGGCGGCGGCTCAAAAGGTGCTCGGCAGAAGGTCGTCGCCGAGGCACGACGCCGCAGCGTGGAGCTGCTGGCCGAACTCAACCAGTTTGAAGAACAGAAACCGGCGAACCAGACGTTGCTGACCATGGACGCGCAGGAAATGAACCAGGCGTCCGGCGCGGCCCGGGAAACCAAGCGTGTGGAGTACCTGACGACCCTGGAAGCCCAGCGAAAAAACTACGAAAAAGCGCTGAAGACGTTGATTGAATGGCCGGTCTTCCAGTCACGCCCCGATTACCCTCGCGTCAGCCTTGGTTACCTGAACGCGCAAGTGAATTTCACCTTTGCGGAAATGGATGTATTGCGAGAGCGCTTTACGCCTGCCATTACCGATGCCATGGGCATGATCACGTCCGAGGTCAAGGTGCTGGAGCAACAACACATCGATGCGGCCAATACCATGATCAACGCCGGTCACGACATGATCGAGCGCCTGGACTACATGGAGACCCGTTTTTCCAGGCTCAAGGAGTTGGGACGCGAAGGCTTTGAGTTTGTCCGCCAGTACCGTGGAAAGATGCCGACCTACAACAGTGACGATCTGCGACTTATCCAGCTGGATATGTACCGCCACCTCTGCCTGTCTCTTGAAAGCGTCGAGACGATGCCTGAAGGCTGGGTGGAAATTAACCGGATTGTCGACAACGCGACGGTGGCCTTCCAAAGCCTGCGCGACGCCGTGGATGAGCGAAGCATGATCCGGCTGGATGAACAAATCGATGCACTGGGCAGCCTGACGGAACAGTTCGCCGCCATCGAAGAACATCTCGACTACATGGGTAGCGAATACCAGGACAGCGCCAGCCCTGCACAACTCACTCGCCTGACCCGGCAGATAGGCGATTGTAGAAGACGAGCGTTGCGCCAGTTGGCCCAAGCCCTCGATGAGCGAAGCAACCGGCGAAGATCAGGCCGCGCTCATGAGCCACGTCCACGGCCCAGGAAAAAATTCATCAGGGCCCGCTTCTGGGGCGTCATCAGTGGCGAGCCTCGCTTATCGCAGCTGCACGAGGAAACGGATTGGGTCGATGTGAAGAATCCGTTCTCGGATGAAATCATCGCCTCGTTCCACCGCAAGGAAACCGGCGAATGGGCGCCCCACGTGATGTCCGACCCGCCTCCCCTGGCAGTCCCTTCACTGGACACGAGCGTTCGCAAAGGCCAAGCCCTGATCGACGGGCTGACTGCGTTCAAGGCGCAAATTGAACAAGACGTGGAAAAGCCAGGCCGGACACCGGCCGGTGTGGCAATGATCCTCAATGCCCACGCCAGCAGGATGGAGAAGGTCGGCATCGCGATCAGGAAGGCACTCGACCAGGCACAAGGCGTTGCCACCAACGAAACGATTGAAATATCAGAGGCGCAGCAGCGCTCGACCGAAGCCTTGCGATTGCGCCTCAAAAGAGAATCGAAGTCGCTCTATGAACAGGAATTCGAAACCGTACTGAACATCATCAAGCAGAGCCCTCCGACCATGAGCGGCGTGATCTGGCTGAAAGACCGTAACCGTATTTCCATCACCAAACGGATCAACCGCCAACGCATCAAGGGCCGCACACATGGTTACCTCGACAGGTATGAAATCAAGGACAAGAAGACCGGCAAGACCCTCTGGTTCGCCGACTTCCTCTACTCCACGAACTGGGTGCCTGCCCGTACGTTCCTTGCGGCACGCCTGAAAACAGTGGAGCAGGTGCTGCTGGGCGTGGCCGAGGTCTCTACAAAGGGCTTTAGCCAGCGTCAGTTGATCAATCATTACCGCAGCGAAATTGCCGTGGACCAGGCCCAGCAGGTGTTCTTTCCAAAGGAGCGGCCATAAGGCCGGGGCCGCCGCCGATGCCCCGGCGGCGCGCCCTCAGGGTTTCCAGACCTTCGACAGGTTCGCCAGCGCGGTGCCAATCGCCGCTGGCGGGACCGCCGCAAACCCCAACACCAAGCCGGCGCGCACCTGCGACGGCGTGGTGGGCAACCAATAACTGCTCAGGCCATTGATCTCCACACCCACATTCGTCGCTTGGGCGATCAGTTCGCGCTCGCGCTCGATGCTCTCCACAGGAACCGTGAGATGCAGCCCGGCCACGACAGTGGGCAGGGCACCGACACCCGCAACAGCCTTGGGCCAGCCCGCCAGCAACGCATCACGCCGAACCAGGGCGGCCCTGCGCATCCGCCGGATATGCCGCTGGAAATGCCCGGCGGCCATGAACTCGGCCATCACCGCCTGGGTGCTGACTTCGGAGTGGCGCACGTCCACGGCGCGCCGTCGGGCGAAGGCGTTGACCAGGCCTGGCGGCAGCACCAGGTAGCCCAGGCGCAGGGCCGGGAACGCCACTTTGCCGAACGTGCCGACGTAAAGCACCCGCCCCTGGCGATCCAGAGCAGCCAGGGGCGCCAGTGGCGCGCCGCTGTAGCGGTACTCGCCATCGTAGTCATCCTCGACGATCCAGCCGTCGTTGCGCTCGGCCCAGGCCAGCAGCTCCAGCCGCCGTGGCAGGCTCATGACCACCCCGGTCGGGTATTGATGGGACGGTGTGACGTAGGCCAGCCGACAGTGGCGCAACGCGCCCAGCGCGGCGCAATCCAAGCCATCGTCATCCACCGGCACACCCCTGACGTCGGCACCGGCAACGGCGAACGCATGCCCGGCCGCGCGATAGCCGGGATTTTCCACCGCCACGACGTCGCCCGGATCGACCAACAGCTGTGCACAAAGGCTGATGCCCTGCTGTGCGCCACTGGTGATCACAATTTGTTCAGCCGTGCAGTGCAGCCCCCTGGAGCTGCGCAAGTACGCCGCGATCAACCCGCGCAAGCGCGCATCGCCCTGGGAATCGCCATAACACAGCTGCTGCAAGTCCGGCTTGCGCCAGAAAGCCGCATTCAGCTTGGCCCAGACGTCGAAAGGGAACAGATCGAAAGCCGGTACACCGACCCGAAACGCTCGCGGAGGGCCGCTGGGCGGTTGGGCCAAATGGTGTTTTTCGACGCGGTTTAGCGCGTCGCTGTGGATAACTTTACTGGATGGACCCACAGGTAAATCGAGCCAATCTGTGGATAAGGCTGTGGGTAAGCCTGTTGAAAACCCTGTGGATACTTTTGTGGATATGTTTTTCAGCGGCAACGTCGTCGAGGACAGTTTTGCCACATAAGTGCCGTCACCGACCCGCCCTTCGATGAAACCCTCGGCGTAGAGCTGGTCATAGGCCCGCACCACGCTGTTGCGCGAAATCGACAAGGCCGCCGCCAGGTCACGGCTGGCAGGCAGGCGCGTGCCGCTGGCCAGGCGTCCATCGAGCACCCGGGTGCGCAACGCCTGGTAGAGCTGGCGGCTGAGCCCCTGGCGGCGGTCCAGCTCGATGCCAGCGGGGTTGAACGACAATGGCGGCGCGGCGTTGTGCATGACAGCCCTCGTGAATGGACCTATCGAATTGGCCGGAAGTGGCTCTTACAACAGACCAATAGCCTGCCTAGGATGCTCGCATTCGCCAAGGAAAATCATCATGTACAACCCAAAAGCCTTTGCCGTCGAAGACCTGCCCGAACTGCACCAGATGATCGGCGATTGCCGCCTGGCCATATTGGTCACCCAGGGTGAACACGGTTTGCAGGCCAGCCATTTGCCGCTGTTGCTGGACACCCAACAAGGGCCGAACGGCAGCCTCTACGGCCACATGGCCCGGGCCAATCCACAATGGCGCGACCTGGAAGCCGGCGCCGAGGCCCTGGTGATATTCGCCGGGGCCGATGCCTACGTCAGCCCAGGGTTGTACGCCAGCAAGGCCGAACACGGCAAAGTCGTGCCGACCTGGAACTTCGTGGCCGTCCACGCCTACGGCAGCGCCGAGGTGTTCAGCGACGCCCATCGCCTGCGCAACCTGGTGGGCGCCCTCACCGACCACCACGAAACCGGTCGCGAGCAGCCGTGGAAGATCGATGATGCGCCGCCCGAGTACATCGACAGCATGCTCAAGGCCATCGTCGGCTTCGCCCTGCCCATCCAACGCCTGGAGGGCAAGCGCAAGCTCAGCCAGAACCGTAGCCCCGCGGATGCCGCCGGCGTACGCAACGGCCTCGCCGCCAGCCACGACCCGCAGGACCGGGCGCTCGCCCACCTGATGCCTGAACAATTGTCCAAGGAGTGAACATGAGCCAACCTGAAATCCGCCTCGTCAGCGCCGACGATCACGCCGCCTGGCTGCCGCTGTGGCAAGCCTACCTGCGGTTCTATAAAACCGAATTGCCGGACGCCGTCAGCCAAAGCACCTGGCAACGCTTGCTCGATGAGCATGAACCGACCCATGCTGCCCTCGCCTGGGATGGCGACACGGCGGTGGGCCTGGTGCACTTTATCTATCACCGTTCGAACTGGAGCATCGAGAATTCCTGCTACCTGCAAGACCTGCTGGTAACGGAACAGAGCCGTGGCACCGGGGTGGGTCGCCAGCTCATCGAATTCGTCTACGCCACCGCCAAGGCCGATGGTTGCTGCAAGGTGCACTGGTTGACCCACGAAACCAACGCCACGGCGATCCAGCTGTACGAGCGCATCGCCGAGCGCCCAGGCTTCATTCAATTTCGCAAAGCCCTTTAAGGAGCGCAGCATGTCGACTTCACTCGCCGATTGGAAAGGTGTCCCGGCGCCCTCTGCACAGGTGCTCGAAGGGCGTTTCATCCGCCTGGAAAAACTCGACCCGGCGCGGCATGCCGATGGCCTCTGGCAAGCCCTCGAAGGCCCCGGCGCCGACCCGAAGCTCTGGGATTACTTGCCCTATGGTCCGTTCACGGATCGCGGCGCGTTCGATGCCTGGCTGAACAACCATGCGGCCAACACCGACCCGTATTTCTTCAGCGTGATCGACCGCGCCAGTGGCGAGGTGCAGGGCATTCTCAGCCTGATGTCCATCGTCCCGGCCCAGGGCCGCATCGAGATTGGCCACGTGACCTTCGGCGCGCCGATGCAGCGTTCGCCGAAAAGCACCGAGGCGGTTTATTTGCTGGCCAAGGAGTCTTTCGCCCTGGGTTATCGTCGGCTGGAATGGAAGTGCAACAACGGCAATGCCCGCTCCAAATACGCGGCCGAACGGCTGGGGTTCACGTTTGAAGGGGTGTTTCGCCAGCACATGGTGGTCAAGGGCCAGAACCGAGATACGGCGTGGTACTCAATACTGGATTCGGAATGGCCGGTGATCGCGGCAGGATTCGAGCAGTGGTTGAGTGAGGAGAATCAGAGCGAAAGTGGGCAAGTGCGCGGGCTAGTAGAGTGTCGGACATCCGCTATCGGTGGCTGATGGCCCGTTTCGGCGAGCAGACTCGGCGCCCATCACGTAGTTGACGACCCCACCGCCATTCCTTGCGGGGAATGGCGGTGGGGCTACTTGCATCAGAACTGTAAGTAGCTTGCGATTAAGCGATCAAGGTTTCTTTTTGGCTCCAAATGGCTGGAGCGTTTCGCGCGTGACGCCCTGCCTCAGGTATTGCCAGGCCCAATCGGGCACCGCCATGTAGCCTTCCACATACAATGCAAAGTCCAAAAGCCTGTGGCCCAAACGATAGGCTGGGAACTCAAAATTGTAGAGATATTGTTGAGCCTGTCGCTGGCCAACACCGAGTGAATCTCTAATGATTTGGTTCGCGCGCGCCCCGTCCCCGCCAAGCCCAACTCTTAACGCCCTTGCAATATCCAACTCTGAACGAAGCGAGCCAGGTTGCCTGAGCGCGGCTCGAACAGTGGCATCGCTGAAATACGGCCCAACGAGGTCCTCCCATATTTGTATCGCGTGATTCCTCGGGAAGCGTTGGAGCAAATTAAAAATATTCGGTGTATTTAATAAAATCGAAACCCTGATATTAGAAACAACTTGTCCCGAACTGCTAAACAAACCTACCACTGCTGGCGTTTCGGCGTTCGATTGTACCCACCCCAGAAACTCTACAAATCGCGTCAGGCTGTCTTGCTGCCGGACAATACTGTTCAGATTCTGATCATCGAACGGCTGCATCCAGTCAATACTTATCGTGCCGTCGTCAATCACTTCGGTGTAGCGGGTATTGGCATATTCCGCAATGATTCCAAGCCGCGTCTCAGACAGCTTCGGATCACGTAGCCACCTGGCAAGGACATTGACCGGCAGCATGCCGCCGAGGTTCGAGGAAATCACCGTTGAGCGAAGCAGCAGATTAGCCCGTCGCTGCAAATCGGGAAACCGCTCGAGGGCAACGCTGAGCAGATCGATGGTGTCTTCTACGCGATCGTAATACATGAACTGGTTCATTAACTCGGCATCGTCATTAATGGTGACGCCCGACTCACGTTGATACCTTTGCTTTACTTCATTCAGATCGGCCTGATCCACCAGCTCAGCACCTTCCAGTAAATCATCGAGTTGATCATCGTCCAAATGGCCGTGCAGGGTCTCATTGTATTTTACGTAAGCCAGCTCATTCCTTGGATGATGGTCGGTCAACTGTGGAGCCCTGATACCATACTCAAGCATGATATGGATCACATCCTGAGAAAGTTGAAGGTATTCGTTATTGAGCAGGTCGGTCAGATGCAAATCATCGATGGGACCCAGCAGCACGTCTTCGAAGAACCTGCTCAAGGATTGCGTTTCCTGAGTGTAAAAGGGAGCGCTACTTGGCATCAGGCGCTCCGGAGACCGAACCGATAGATGATGCCCGATCTCCTGCAACATCTCCGGCGGCAGGATGGCGTCCCGCGCTGCGTCCAGCGTCCTTCGGCCCAAGCTGTTGGCGTGACGGTCAAGGTAATCCAGAACCGGCTGGAACAAGCGATGTGGGTTGGGGGCGTTGTAGACAATCCGAGTGAGATCAGAGAGCGCTGCCTCCTCCAAGAGCTCTTGCAACCAAGGCGCGATGTCGGAGAGCGCCAATTGCAAGCCGGAGGCCGGCGGCATCATGAAGTGGCTGATTTCCGGGTGTCCATCGATATAATCGGCAGCTGCATTACGCAGCCCTTGCATCGTGAAGGCTTCCTGCGCTTGCCCTTCATTGAGCCCACGGGCGACGGCATTGAAAAAACAATCGCCATCGGCGGGAATCCCAACGACCCGTCTACCCAAGATCAAGCTGTAGTGATTTTCAGCCGTTCGCCTCAAGACGATATCCGTGGGTGATCTATCGGGGTGCTGACTCATCGGATAGAAACGCTCGTATTGCCCCGGCGTGAAGCGTACTGACCAACTACTCCCTGCGGTTATTTCGTCCATGATCAGCAAGCTCCGGTTCTGCGGCCAGCTCGGAAGACGAGTCATGACAGAGGGGACCAGATCCATGATGTCGTTGTCCCAATGACCAGCAGTCCGTACCAATTCGGAGGCACGAGGCGACAGAGCAGGCACTTTGGGTTCGGAAGGGCCTGGTTGTGTAGAGCTACCTGCCGGGCGTTTCCCGCCGCCCTGACCAAATCCAACCGCACGCCACTCTCCGTCGGGCATCCGGGCAACGGTACTTCGCATCACGCCACTGGAGCGGATACTCGACCCGGTGCCAGGGTCGACAAGGGTGGCTTCGGTTGCATTCAATCTCGTATGGTCATGAACCCGGAATACGGTCCCGTCGGGTTGCTGTATGTAGACGGGTCGGGAACTGCCCCCAGCAACAGAATTGAGCGTGGGGCGATAGAAGCCCTGGGCATCTGCAGCCAACCCTCGCAACAGTGAAGTGTCGGTCACCGCATAACGGTTATAGAGTGCCGCTTCCAGAGGCAACCCGGCCAGTGCATCACCCTGGCTCTGGCGCGCCGTAACCGCCAGGAAAGACGACTGGCCTCGGACCGGAACCGTGGCCCCTGCGGCAAGTTCCTGTCCGCCATGATTAGCCACTCTGTAGACAAATGCCAGGGTGTCCAGGTCCATCGGAACAGCGCCGGTCCTGGCCACGAGCAGGCCCGTCTTGACAGCACGCCTGAGTATTTGGAAACCGGGTATCAACAGCATGCCGGCCAAGTCCATGAACACTTCCATGGCTACCATGACCATCCTTACTGCTGTTTCACGACGTATATCCGCGTTGCTGTTGGAGCGGTGGTCCGCATAAGCGCTATGGAAATCAACGTGCGCTCGGTGAAGCGCTTCAAGCAGATCGCCTGTGATAACGCTTGCGCGAATCAAGGGACGACCACGGTGCTTTATTTCTTCGGGATTGACCGCGCAAATGCGTGAACGGAAGTAGTCCTGCCATGGCTCTTGTCGTAGAAGCCCCCCGACCCCATCGGCCAGATTGGCAAATTCGTGAAAGTCTTCTCCGTCGGGACTGTCTGGAAAATAAACACCTACGGTTCCCTTAATGTCCGGCCCGTCCTGATCGGAAAAAATCAAGGCGCCGTCAACGCTGACTGCGTTACCCATCGTCCCGTGCTGGCCTCCAGCCCCTACACTGCCACCCAGCAAAAGGCCATGTACCTGCACGTTTTTTCCCATGACCTGTGGACGCGTTTTTGCCTCTGGCGATTGCAGCACAGCGTCTAGCCAGAGCGTGACCAGTTTTTTGACTTTAGGTGGCTCGAAGGCTTTATCGAGTCGGGTGACCTTGAATATTTCATCCCCCCTGAGCAGGGTCTCGTAACCTTTGAATTTCATACTGGCCGTGTACGCTTTTTGCCAGGCTGCTTTGTAATCCGGCTTGTTCATCTGTGCCCTGAGCAGGGTTTCATAACGTGCGCCAGCGTCGATACTTGTCGCCATCGTGGCGAGTTCGCGCCCTTTCAATGTCATCAGCAAGCCACTCACCGGATGTCGTATCCGCTTGCCATCTTTATCGACAAGGTGAACAGCCATGACCTCTCGCATTGCATTGGGGTACTGCCGCGGGCGCAAGTTATCGAGTATCAGCTGGGTCAGGCTGGTAATACGAGACTGCCTCGGGTTGGCACCCTTTGCGAAAGCAAGCGTCACCATCGTTTTGTCTGGGTCGGGTTTTATCGCGTGATGCAGGGTTCGCTGCAGGTATTGCTGGATCTTCTGGCGGGTAAACTGATGCAGCGTCTGGATACCGTCACCCAAATCCGAAACAGCTTGGAGGACATCTTGCTCCAAGCGACGATAACGGGTTTGTTCTGAAAGCGTTGCGGTTGTATAGAAATGAGGACGGTTGTTTTCAATCAAGGTTTGCTGACGAATAGCCAATGCACCGGCAAGAGATAACGTAGGCAGGCGCAATGCATCTTCGGTCCTTTGAGCAAAAGTCCTCAGGGCTACCGTTTCGTTTTCTGGCGCATTCAAGACGGCTTCGAGCGCGTTGCTTTGCAGTTGGAGCAGTTCCGATGCCGCCACTTCGAACACATCCCCGGACAGCTCAGTCGAAATATCCCGTATCGTGCGCTGATGCCCTGCATGGACGACCAGTACTTTTTTGACCATGTCTTGAAAAGAATCGAACCGTTGAATGCCGCGTTCCATGGAATAGAGAAACAGTGGCGCTTGATCGGTTCGTTTGATCACCATCGCGGCAGGCCATTTCTGAGATGCCGCCGTATCCATATCGAGCATCACAGCGTAAACATTGGGAACAGGTGCTCTCAGCAGAGTGTTTCTTTGCGCCTTGGAAGGATGGGTCGTGATGATATCCAGCAGCCGGTCTTCCTCACGTTGCCGAGCGTTCACACTGTCGGTGAGTTGCGCAGGGTTGCGATCAGCTTTATATAAATCGGAAAGAAGCTGAAATCGCCGGGAAAGCAAATGGGCGAATGTCTCTTGCGCTGTGGCTGGGCTATCTGCATCGTTTTTTTTATTGCGAAACAGTGCCAGCGCTTCATGAAACTGGCGCTTCAGTTTTTCGTTTGTCGTGGGGTTGGCAATATAAAACACCGCCTCCATGGCGCTTAGTATTTGCTTTTCCACCGGGATGGCAAAGAAGCTGCTTTCCTCATCCGTGCTGCCCGGACGGTTGAAGAAGCCTACGTCAGCTGATGTATAAACAGGGGCTGTATCGGTCAATAGGCCATGCCACATGACCTCGGTAAAACTCTGCGAGACGGTACATAAACGCTTACCGCTTGAGTCCGTAGAAAAGCCATTGACATAACAATGATCGGGATCAATATTTTCTTGCAACGTCGCGCGAAATTTTCGCCGAGCTATCTTGGCGTGAATCGCCTCGACCAGCGAACCCTTGATCACCGCATCAAACGTGGGTAGACCGGCAAACAAGCGCGCCAGCTTTACTTGATTGGCGTCCAAAAGCGCTATTTGCTTTAGTTGTTCATTTTCCTGACCGCGCAGTAACTTTCCGTGGACATCCATTTCAATAACCGAGGATTCCTCCGGGCCTTGATAATTGCTTGGAATACCGGCCTTTAGCTGCTGTTGAATAGCTTGCGACAACGGCTCGTCGCCCACCCGAAGTGACGAGAAATCCAGCGACATATGGCTGCGATGTGGGTAGCGCCAACCTTCACGTGGGGAATGGTTGCCGGAATGAAAAACATCTTTGCTTTGGTGGGTAATTATAAAGCCTTGTGTCACTGCGTCACGCAGCGGCACCGATGAGGTTTTTCTTTGAGCGGCCGAATCGACTGTCTCGACCTCTTGATAGGTGACCTGTACCCGCGTATCGCCGATAAGGCCCCATTGATTTAGCCATTGATCGGCGAATTCATGAGGTTGAAATCGAATACCGTGGGGTAACAGGCTGATGGGTTTGAGCTGTGCGCCGGCAGCATGCGGCGTCACGCCAGGTGCATTTTCAGGGAAGGCAGTCATTCAGGTGTCCCGGTGATGAGTAGGACTGGGACCCTATCGCGCCGTTTCAGCGGGAATGACGTACATATGTATAGGTGTGGCTACGGGCTTTGGAGAAAGCGTAAGCCCAAATGTCAGCAAGTTCTCACGGATCCGTGACGAGGGAGCTTGCTCCCGCTCGGTTGCGCAGCAACCGCAAATTTCTTGGGGCCGCTGCGCAGCCCAGCGGGAGCAAGCTCCCTCGCCACAGGTTATTTCATCAAGTTCAGACCAGCTTTTGCGCCAACACCGCAATATGCTCCGGCCCGATCCCGCAGCAGCCGCCCAGATGGCTGGCACCGCGTTTTTGCCAGTCCGTCGCCCACTGGAGATAGCCTGGTGGGTCGAGGTCTTCGCGTAGCGGGTCCAATCCGTCGTTGGCCGTCGCTTCCTTCGGTTGCGGCGGGAAGGCGTTAGCGTAGGCACCGATGTGGATCTTCACCCCCAGGCGCTCGAAGGTATCCCGCGCCGCGTCGATCGCCGCGCCGATCACTTCCGGTTGGCTGCAGTTGAACAGCAGCACCTCAACGCCCAGTTCCGCCGCCACCGCCGCGGCATCCGCCACCGGTTCGCCGGAGCGCAGGCGTGGCACTTCATCGGTGTCTTCGTCTTTCAGGGTGAACGACAGCCAGAACGGCTTGCCGTCCTTCGGCAACCCGGCGTGAATCGCCCGCGCTTCGACCGTAGAGCTTTGGGTCTCGGCCAGCCACACGTCGACGTGGGGCGCCAGGCCGTTCACCAGGGGCGCCAGCAGCTCACTGGCGCGGGAAGCGTCGAACAGATCCGGCCGATAGGAACCGAACAGTGGCGGCAGCGACCCGGCCACACGCACTGCTTTGCCCGAAGCGTGCACTGCCCGCTGCGCCAACTCGCCCGCCAGCGCGGCCAGGGCCTGGCCTTCTTCGGCGAAACGCGCCTCGCCAATATGAAACGGCACCACGGCATAGCTGTTGCTGGTGATTACGTTGGCGCCGCTGGCAATATAGGCCGCGTGCACGGCCTCTACCGCCTGGGGCGCTTCGCTCAAGGCCAGCGCCGACCACTCGGGCTGTCGGAACGGAGCGCCCCGGCGTTGCAGTTCGCGGCCCATGCCGCCATCGAGAATGACTGTCGTTGCTGAGCCCATATGCGATTCACTCATAAGCTTATGAAAAATACTCACTACCGGAGTTGTTCTTATAACTATTTAATACGCACCATTCGGTGAACTACAACTTATTTTTCTATCAGGGCCCTCACATGAAACTACAACCATTGCTGGCCCTGGGCCTGACTCTGCTGGCTGCCTCTTCGCAAGCCTTCGCCGGCGCCACGCTGGATCGCATCGAACAGAAAAAAGAACTGGTCGGCGTGCTGATGGAAAGCTACCCGCCCTTCTCGTTCCTCAACGATCAGAACCAGCTCGACGGTTTTGACGTGGACGTCGCCAAGGCCGTGGCGCAGAAACTGGGCGTGAAGCTGCGCCTGGAAACCCCTTCCTGGGACGTGATCGCGGCCGGCCACTGGAGCGGACGCTATGACATCTGCATTTGCTCCATGACGCCGAGCAAGGCACGCGCCGAAGTGTTCAATTTCCCGGTGCAGTACTACGCTTCGCCAGCGGTGATCGTAGTCAACGCCAAGGACGACCGTATCCATGGCGCCAAAGACCTGAGCGGCAAGAAGGTCGGCCTGACCAGTGCCTCCAGCTACGAGAGCTACCTGAACAAGAACCTGGTGATCGAAGGCGCCGAGGATACTCAACTGAGCTATCCATTCGAAGACGTGCAGATCGCCCCGTACGACACCGACAACGTGGCCTTCCAGGACCTGGGCCTGGGCGCCGGGGTGCGCCTGGACGCGGTGCTGACCAACCTGGTGACCGCACAGCCGCGCCTGACCGAAGACAAGCGCTTCAAGCTGGCCGGCGAGGCGCTCTACTCCGAGCCGAACTCGGTGGCCATCGAAAAAGGCGACGCCCAGTGGGACAGCAAGGTGCGTGAAGTCTTTGCCCAGTTGAAACAGGACGGCACCTTGAGCAAACTCTCGCAGAAATGGATCGGCGCCGACATTACCCAATGACTTCTTTTCCACCCCCTCAGCCACCGCCACCGGTGGCTGAGTCACGCTTGCAAAAAATCTTCGGTTTTCGCACCCGGCTGTACCTGACCTGGGCGGCCATGCTGGTGCTGTTCGCGAGTTTCTTCCTGAGCTTCGACCTGAAGTTCTCCATCATCCTCGACAAATTGCCGAACCTGCTGGGTGTGCACCTGGCGCCCAATGGCTTTTTGCAAGGCGCGGTGCTGACACTGTTCCTGTGCTTGTGCTCGATCGTCGCTTCGTCATTGCTGGGCTTCATCACCGCCCTGGCGCGGCTGTCCAGCAGTGCGGTGGCGTTCGGTATCGCCAGTTTCTATGCGTCGTTCTTTCGCGGCACGCCGCTGCTGATCCAGATCCTGCTGATCTACCTGGGCCTGCCCCAACTGGGCGTGGTCCCGGGCGCCATCGCCGCTGGGATCATTGCCTTGTCGCTGAACTACGGCGCCTACCTGAGTGAGATCTTCCGCGCCGGGATCCTCGGCGTCCCCAACGGCCAACGCGAAGCTTCCCTCGCCCTGGGCCTGAGCGAAACCGTGATCTTCTGGCGCGTCACCCTGCCCCAGGCGATGCGCACCATCATCCCGCCGACCACCAACCAGTTCATCTCCATGCTCAAGGATTCTTCGTTGATTTCGGTGATGGGGGTTTGGGAGGTGATGTTTCTGGCGCAGTCTTATGGGCGTTCCAGTTATCGTTATATTGAGATGCTGACGACGGCGGCGATTATTTACTGGTTGATGTCCATTGCGTTGGAGCTGATTCAGGCGCGGATGGAGCGGCATTATGGGAAGGCTTATCTGAATAATCGTTGAGTTGGGGAATGCCTGGGAGGCCGTAAAGCTATTCCTTGGATTGGTGTGTATATCCATTTCTGCGGTAATGGCTGCTTAGGGTTCCGCCCTGACGGCGGGTCACTTTCGAAAAGCGCGAAAGTAACCAAAGCGCTTCTGCCCCACCACTCGGTGCCTCGCTTAGGCTCGGCATGCCCTCACTCCGGCATTGCTCCGTGGGCCCGCCGCGAAGGGCCATCCATGGCCCAGCGCGGCTATCCCGGCATCCATGCCGGGATGCCCACTCCACAATGCCTGCGTTCGGCCAGCGTGGTTAACGGGGCGCCCGAGATCAACGTCCACCACGAGGCGGCCTTAGAGCCGACCTGATTCTTGATGAGACCGCGTGTCTCCTGTGGGAGCGAGCCTGCTCGCGATAGGGCCAGCAAGCCCAACAGCCATGCCACTGAGCCACCACCATCGCGAGCAGGCTCGCTCCCACATTCAATCTCCAGTGAACACAAAATTCATATCCAACGCAGACCCCCTGTGGGAGCGGGCTTGCTCGCGAAGAGGCCGGCCCATCCAACATCTTCATCGACTGCGACACCGCCTTCGCGAGCAAGCCCGCTCCCACAGAAGAAACGCGACCCCACCAAGAACCAGGTCGGCTGTTAGGCCGCCTCGTGATGGTCGTTGATCTCAGCGCCCCATTAACCACGCTGGCTGAACGAAGGTATCGCGCAGTGGGCAACCCGGCATGGATGCCGAGCCTAGGCGAGGCACCGAGTGGTGGGGCATGTAGCGTTTTGCTTACTTTTGCGCTTCTCAAAAGTGAGCCGCCGTCAGGGCGGAACCCTAAGTGGCCGTTACCGCAGAAACGGATATACACACCGACCTTAAAATCCCACCCAGCTCAACGGCTAAGCAGGAAAATCCGCCTGAGGTGCAGCCGAATCGCTAGCAGGTGAAGTTTGGAAATCACACCCATCAATGCTCCACCCCAACACTTCCAGCGCATCGCAACCGTCCTGCAACAGCAGATGCGCGGCGCTGGTGAAGTGCTCCAGGTCATAGCCTTCGGCGTTTTTCATGCATAGACAGGAAACGCTGTTGAGTAAATCTCGAGCCACTTTGATGCGATGCGCAGCAGTTTCCAAAAGATCGGAGGCGCCGGCTTCCGTGTCGATAAAAAGCGTGGCTCCGGCGCTGGTATTTGCTTGAAGGGGATGGAACTTGATCATCGGGTTGCTCTCTTGAGTTAGGAGCTACCGCCGTTCGCGGAGGCAGCAAAAAGCGCCGCCGTTGGGGGCGCTCGTGCACTCTTGTTCGACCGGCTAAGATCGGTCACCGATTTGTCGATGACGAGAGAACTATAGGCGAGGCCCTAATGACAAAAAACCGGGTTTCTTGATCTCGGAGCTATCCTACGTGAAACCCGGAACGGGTTTACAGATTCGATATTTGACAGACAGATCTCGGAATTCAGCCACGCAGAAAGGTCTGGGTATGCTGTAGGGCAATGCTTCGAGCCACGGAGGCCGGCGCGGTGATGCTGTGATCACAGCGTGGGCAGCCTACAAGCTCCATCGCTATGTCTCGCCAGCGGCTAGGAGACGGCTGGCATCGCGACCCGGGATGAAGTTTTTAAAGTTCGACCTCATTCATGAGAGGTCGTACTCAATGCCTACCCAACACTCATATCTTCCCCAACATCTCGCTCTGGCAATAGCCTTGGCGCTCGGCTGTGTCGAGGTTTCGATGGCTCAGTCACCTGCCGAGACTCCTACGACGGCCGAGTTTCAAGAGCGTCTCAAAGCACTCGAAGAAGCTACAGACACTAAGCATCACAGTATTGTCACCCCCCGCAAAAAAGGCATGAAACTGACTAAGACCAATGACTTGGTCAACGTCAGCGCAAATGGCACGTTCGGCGGGACTGTTGATGGAGGTGGCGGAACCAACGTTCTGCGATTGGGCGATGCTCAACACTCCAAAGTACCTGAGACCCGCAATTTCGAGGCTTTGCATGTCACTAAAGGCGAATGGGAGCACACCGGGAATTTCGCTGGTTGGGGAGTGATCGAGCCGGAGACCACGTTGACCAACACCGGCCATATCGACGGACAGATCGGGGTACTCGGTGCGTTCGATAACAAGGGGGTTGTCGCCAACAACGTGATCATCGAACCAAGCGCCCGCATGACAAATTCCGGCACAGTCAATGGCGGTGTCCATGTGCGCGAGAACGCCAGTTTCAGCGGCAATGGATCCGTGGAATTTCTGAGCGTAGCGGGTCAGTTGAGGGTCGGGCCTGAGACCGGTGCCCCCTCGATCAAAGGAAACTTCGAGCTGTTGAGCGGCGCAGAGCTGATCTATGGCGTCGATGCTGATGGTCGTAGCTCGACGATCAACGTTGAAGGCACCGCGACACTGAACAACACGACCCTGAAAATCGATGCTGTACCGGTCGAAAACATGGGCACGAGCGAGCACACGGTGATCCGAGCGGGGGACATTGAGGGTGAGTTCGGCACGGTCATTAGCAATCTCACCTTCATGACGGCGACCCCGCACTACAGCGGGACGGAGGTTGGCCTGACCTATGCGCGCAACGACATCCCCCTCAAGGTTGCAGCAAAGAACGAAAACGCAGAAAGATTCACCAACAGTATCGAAGATCCGCAAACGGCCACGCCACTGCCGCCCAAGCCTGTCGACAATGTAGCGGCTGTCCGGTCACCTACCACCCAAGCGAAAGTCGATCCGGCCCAACATCCCCGCCAAGCGTCGCCAGTGGCCAGCATTGAACCGAAACCCACCAGCCAGCCGCACACCACTCCCGTCGCGCAACCCAACGCAGCCGTCAATGCGCTGCTCGGCACCAACCTGACCACCGCCGCCGATGCCATCGACCAACTGGGCGGTTATGACACCGCCGACCTGGGCAATGTCACCCTGAGCAGTGTCGCGCCGATCAGCACGGGAATGCTCTCGGCCATGAGCCGGAGAAGTCCGGCGGATGGGTACGACAACGGCCAAGTCTGGGTCCAGGCCATCGGCAACAGCGGTAGCCTCGCCAAGGAATTGGGCAGCTATGCCCTCAAGCATTCGACCAAGGGCCTGATGCTGGGAACCGATTGGGCTGTCAGCTCCAATTGGCGGTTGGGCATCATCGGCAGCAAGACCCAGACACGACTGGACAGCTATCAATTCGACGGAGCGCTCGACAGTTGGCTCGTGGGCGCCTACGCCTTGCGCGAGGACGGTCCGCTGGCGCTGCGCCTGGGCGCTGTCCATGGCAATCACGACGGCAGCACCAAGCGCCATGTCGCGTTCAACGGTTTCAGTGATCGCCTCAAGGGTCGCTACGACGCCACGACGCAACAGGTCTTCGGACAGGTCGGCTACCACCTGGACGTCGGACCGTTCGATATAGAGCCCTACGTCCAGGTGGGTTACCAACGCTACCAACGCGACGCCTACGCGGAAAAAGGTGGCGATGCCGCGTTGCTGTACAACGGCCAGGCACAGGAACACTACAGCAGCGACCTCGGCCTGCGCCTCGCCCGTCCTTTGATTTTCGACCGAGGCATGCGGTTGATGCCGCGCGTCGATGTCGGCTGGAAACACCTATACGGCGACATCAGGGGCAGCTCCCATCAACGCCTGGCTAACGGCGGCAATGTCTACCTCATCAAAGGAGTCGAGCTGGACCGCGACAGCCTTCTCTTGCAAGCAGGACTGGACCTGGCCGTATCGCCACGTCATACCCTGGGACTGAACTACAGCGGCGAAACGGGGCAGGACAACCGCAACGGCGCGTTGACCGGCCAGTGGCGAATGATGTTCTGACAGGCAAAAAAAAGGGGAGCACATGCCCCCCCGAGGTTAAAGCGTTGTATCGAGGCTGTTTACTCAGCCTTCGATCTCGATCAGGATCTCGCCCGGGTTGACCCGGTCGCCCTTGGCTACATGAATCGCGGTGACCTTGCCGGCGATGGCCGCCTGCACTTCGGTTTCCATCTTCATGGCTTCGGTGATCAGCACTGCTTGACCGGCCTTCACCACGTCGCCTTCCTTGACCAGCACATCAACGATGTTGCCCGGCATGGTGGTGCTGACATGGCCCGGTGCAGTGGCTTGCTTGCGCTTGCTGCTGCCGCCACTGACAAATTCATTGAGCGGTTCGAACACGACCTCTTCCGGCATGCCATCGATGGACAGGTAGAAGTGACGCTTGCCTTCGGCCTTGACGCCCACACCGGTGATGTCGACGCGGTAGGTTTCGCCGTGAACGTCGATGACGAACTCGGTCGGCACGCCTTCGCCGCCCGCCGAGCTCACGCTGCCCGCCTCGGGGATTGGCAGCAGCACTTCCGGGGTCAGGGTGCCGGCTTCGCGTTCTTCGAGGAACTTGCGACCGATGTCCGGGAACATGGCGTAGGTCAGTACGTCCTCTTCGGACTTGGCCAGCGCACCGATTTCACCGCGCAGCTTGGTCATTTCCGGCTTGAGCAAATCGGCCGGACGCACGTCGATCACCTCTTCGCTGCCGATGGCCTGGCGACGCAGCTTCTCACTCACCAAACCCGGCGCCTTGCCGTAACCGCCCTGCAGATAGAGCTTCACTTCGTTGGTGATGGTCTTGTAGCGCTCACCGGCCAACACGTTGAAGAACGCCTGGGTACCGACGATCTGCGAGGTCGGGGTCACCAGCGGCGGGAAGCCGAGGTCTTCGCGCACGCGCGGGATCTCCGCCAGCACTTCGTTCATCCGGTTCAGTGCGCCCTGCTCTTTCAACTGGTTGGCGAGGTTGGAGATCATCCCGCCCGGCACCTGGTTGACCTGGACGCGGGTGTCCACCGCGGTGAACTCGCTTTCGAACTGGTGGTACTTCTTGCGCACGGCGTAGAAGTACAGGCCGATTTCCTGGAGCAGTTCCAGGCTCAGGCCGGTGTCGAACTCACTGCCCTTGAGGGCCGCGACCATCGACTCGGTGCCCGGATGGCTGGTGCCCCAGGCGAAGCTGGAGATCGCGGTGTCGATGTGATCGGCGCCGTTTTCGATCGCCTTGAGCTGGCACATCGCGGCCAGGCCGGCGGTGTCGTGGGAGTGGATGAACACCGGCAACGATTGCTCGGCCTTCAGCGCTTTCACCAGCTCGCCAGTGGCGTACGGGGTCAGCAGGCCGGCCATGTCCTTGATCGCCACCGAGTCGCAACCCATGGCTTCCATCTGCTTGGCCTGGGCCACGAACGCGTCGATGGTGTGCACCGGGCTGGTGGTGTAGGCGATGGTGCCCTGGGCGTGCTTGCCGGCGGCCTTCACCGCTTCGATGGCGACCCGCAGGTTACGCACGTCGTTCATCGCATCGAAAATACGGAACACATCGATGCCGTTGACGGCGGCCTTGGCCACGAACGCCTTGACCACGTCATCGCTGTAATGGCGGTAGCCCAGCAGGTTCTGGCCGCGCAGGAGCATTTGCAGACGGGTGTTAGGCAGCGCCGCGCGCAGTTGGCGCAGGCGCTCCCACGGGTCTTCTTTCAGGAAGCGCACGCAAGCGTCGAATGTCGCGCCGCCCCACACTTCCAGCGACCAATAGCCGACCTTGTCGAGCTTGTCGCAGATCGGCAGCATGTCTTCGGTGCGCATGCGGGTGGCGAGCAGCGATTGGTGGGCGTCGCGCAGGATTGTGTCGGTAACAAAGATCTTCTTGGACATGGTCATAGTTCCTTACAGGCCTGCGTGGGCGGCAATGGCGGCGGCGATGGCCAAGGCCAGCTCTTCGGGTTTGCGCTTGATCGAGTAGTTGGTCAGTTCAGGGTGGCTTTCAACGAAGCTGGTATTGAACTGGCCGCTGCGGAATTCCGGATTGCGCAGAATCTCCTGGTAATACGCGGCGGTGGTCTTGACCCCCTGCAGGCGCATGTCATCCAGGGCCCGCAGGCCACGGTCCATCGCTTCTTCCCAGGTCAACGCCCAGACCACCAGTTTCAGGCACATCGAATCGTAGAACGGCGGAATGGTGTAGCCGGTGTAGATCGCCGTGTCGGTGCGCACACCCGGGCCGCCAGGGGCGTAATAGCGGGTGATCTTGCCGAAGCTGGGCAGGAAGTTGTTTTTCGGGTCCTCGGCGTTGATACGGAACTGCAACGCAAAGCCACGGTGCTGGATGTCTTCCTGCTTGACCGACAGCGGCAACCCGGAGGCGATGCGGATCTGTTCGCGAACGATGTCGATACCGGTGATTTCTTCGGTGATGGTGTGTTCTACCTGCACCCGGGTGTTCATCTCCATGAAGTACACCTCGCCTTCGGCGAGCAGGAACTCCACGGTGCCGGCATTCTCGTAGCCCACGGCCTTGGCGGCACGCACCGACAGGTCGCCGATGTAGGCGCGCTGCTCGGGGGTCAGCTGCGGGCTCGGGGCAATTTCGATCAGCTTCTGGTTGCGGCGCTGGATCGAGCAGTCCCGTTCGAACAGGTGCACCACGTTGCCGAAACTGTCACCGAGGATCTGCGCTTCGATGTGCTTGGGATTGACGATGCACTTTTCCAGGAACACTTCCGCCGAACCGAATGCCTTGGTGGCTTCGGAAATGACCCGCGGGAAGGCCTGTTCGAGTTCTTCGCGGCTGTTGCAGCGACGGATACCACGACCGCCGCCGCCGGACGTGGCCTTGAGCATCACCGGGTAACCGATGCGATCACCTTCGGTCAGCGCTTCTTCAATGCCCGCCACGTTGCCTTCGGTGCCCGGCGTGACCGGCACACCGGCCTTGATCATGCTGCGGCGCGCTTCGGTCTTGTCGCCCATGCGGCGAATGACTTCTGCCGAAGGGCCAATGAATTTGATGCCGCGTTCAGCGCAGATGTCTGCCAGTTCGGCGTTTTCCGAGAGGAAACCGTAGCCGGGGTGCAAGGCATCACAGCCGGTTTCCACCGCCAGGTTCACCAGTTTGCGCGGGTTGAGGTAGCCGGCCAGCGGATCGGCGCCGATGCTGTGGGCCTCGTCCGCACGCTTGACGTGCAGCGCATGGCGGTCCGCGTCGGAGTAGACCGCGACCGAGCGAATGCCCATCTCGGCGCAAGCGCGCACGATGCGGACGGCAATCTCACCACGGTTGGCGATCAGGATCTTTGTTATCAATTGGAGGTTCCCTTGAGCCGGTGATACCACGGCCTGGGGTCCAGGCCGACGCGTGACCAGATGTAACAATTGGTCGCAGCCCCACACTAGTCCTGGCTGTTGATTAACAAAAATGAATAATTATTGGGTCATGCATAAGCAAAGACTTATAGTTGCGCTATCCGTCTCGGCCCAGGGTGCTTGAAAGATGCGTAAGTCATTGATGCGTATGACATTACGTCAATTGCAGATTTTCAACGAGGTGTGCGACCTGAGGTCCTACAGCCGTGCAGCTGATGAAATGTCTCTCACACAACCGGCCGTCAGCCTACAGATTCGTTCCCTGGAAGAGCTGATTGGCCAACCGCTGTTTGAGTATGTTGGCAAAAAGCTCTACATGACCGAAGCCGCCGAAGCCCTGCAACGTGCCAGCCGGGACATCTTCGGACGCCTGGAAAACCTCGACATGCAGCTCTCGGACATGCAGGGTTCGCTGCAAGGCCAATTGAAGCTGGCGGTGGAGTCCAGCGCCAAGTACTTCGTCCCGCACCTGTTCGCCGCGTTCAAGCGCCAGCATCCGGAGGTCAACCTGAACCTCACGGTGGTCAATCGCGGCCAGGTCATCCGTCGGCTCTCGGACAACCGTGACGACTTGGTGATCATGTCCATGGTGCCCCAGGACATGGGCCTGGAATTCCTGCCCTTTCTCAACAACCCCATCGTCGCCGTGGCGCCGCCCGATCATCCGTTGTGCCACATGGGCCCGCTGCGCTTGCAGGACCTGGAGCCCTATACGCTGCTGTTGCGCGAACCGGGGTCCGGCACGCGACTGGCCTGCGAGGAATATTTCAAGGAGAAACGGGTGCATTTCACCCAGACACTGGAGGTGGCGTCGGCGGAGGCCCAGCGCGAGTGTGTAGTGGCCGGGCTGGGCGTGGCGCTGTTGACGCGCCACGCCGTGAGCCGGGAACTGTCGTCCGGCGCACTCATCGAGTTGCCGGTGGAGGAATTGCCGCTGTACCGCAGCTGGTGCCTGGTGCAAGCCAGGGCCAAACGCCTGTCACCGGTGGCTCACGCCTTCCTGGCATTCGTTCGCGGCGAGCGCGCTCAGATCATCGGCCTGGTTGAGCGTTTCGACGGGAAGCCGCCGGCGTTGCCTGCCAGTAATTGAACTCTGCCGCGTCAGGAAATTCGCTGATCTCGGCCAGGAGCTGGCGCTGTTCATAGCGGTCTTCGATGGCACGACGGAACGCCATGCGGCGCTGGTCTTCCTGCTGACGACGGGTTTTGACGGCGCTGCGTTCTTCGTAGGACTGGGTCATGTCGAGACTCCCAAGACGTATACGGGAGCTTTACGATGACGGCGCGGGATGACGGTTTGGCGGCGCGTGCGTTACAGAACGATGAATTCGGGCAAACGATCCCTGTGGCGAGGGAGCTTGCTCCCTCGCCACAAAAGCCCCTCGACCTCAGGGCTTGGGATTCAGTCGTCCAGCGCCTTCACCGACTTGGGCGACAGCCGCAGGCTGCGAAGGCTGCGCTTCACGCTCTTGAGATGGTTGACCAGGCTTGGACCACGGGCCATGGCGACACCCATTGCCAGCACGTCGATCACCACCAGGTGGGCGATGCGCGAGGTCAGCGGCGTGTAGATCTCGGTGTCTTCATGGACGTCGATGGCCAGGTTGACCGTGGACAGTTCCGCCAATGGCGTCTGGCTCGGACACAAGGTGATCAGCGAGGCACCGCTTTCGCGCACCAGGTTCGCGGTGATCAGCAAGTCCTTGGAACGCCCCGACTGGGAAATGCAGATCGCCACATCGGTGGGTTTCAAGGTCACCGCTGACATGGCCTGCATGTGCGGGTCGGAATAGGCCGCAGCCGTCAGCAGCAACCGGAAGAACTTGTGCTGGGCATCGGCTGCCACCGCACCCGAGGCACCGAAGCCATAAAACTCGACACGCTGGGCCTGGGACATGGCCGTGACGGCTTTTTGCAGCGCCACCGGGTCGAGCTTCTCGCGAACCTCCATCAGCGTATGCAGGGTCGTGTCGAAGATTTTCAGGCTGTAGTCCGCCACTGAATCGTCTTCGTGGATCGCAAACTGACCGAAGCTCGCGCCGGCGGCCAGGCTTTGCGCCAGCTTGAGTTTCAGGTCCTGGAAACCCGAGCAACCGATGGCCCGGCAGAAACGCACGATGGTCGGTTCGCTGATGCCGACGCTGTGGGCAAGATCGGCCATGGAGCTATGCATCACGGCCGCAGGATCAAGCAGTACGTGATCGGCGACTTTCAGCTCCGACTTGCGTAGCAAGTGGCGTGACTGGGCGATGTGTTGCAACAGGTTCAAGGGGCTGGACTCTTGTTATGGGCAGATGCCGGGATGTAGCAAGCTTGTAGTTATACTACAAGAATTGGCTTTTTGCCCGTTCAAAACGTAACTGGATTGCCGCGCTGCCCCTTTGTTTTGGCCGAGGATCCGTCGATGTAGCAGCTTGTGCCGTAGCGCAAACCTTCAACGCTGCCGATCCGCTGATTTCCAGGCCCGTCCTGGGCTTTCAACGCGGGGAAAATCGTCTATCGGTCAATAGCCAACGCCTAAAACAACTTGCGCCCCTCAACAATATCTCCCAGTAACAATAGACAGTAGATCTTAAAACAGAACCAAGTAAGCCATCGGAAACTCATTTCTCCTTACAATCCCAATCGCAATTGAGCAGACACTCTCAAGTCAAAGTCGATATATTGGCTCCCGCAGGACGCAATCAACTTAACTACAGGAGTTACAACCATGAAAATCACGACTAAAGATTGGACCGCACAAATCGACCGCATGCCAGGTGCCGCATCTTTCCGCACCTTTGGCACCGTCACTGTAGCCAATAGCGGCGTTACCCCGACGCTGGTACGCAGCGACCTACAGGACAAGTCCTTTGACCTGCGACTGGAATTGAAACTTGAACATTCCGATGGAGTTTCACTGCAAGTACTGACCGACAAGTTCGTTGAATACAAAGAGCTGGGCGACTCCAATGTCACTGGCGTCAGTATCTTTTTCGAAGGCCAGTTACTGCACCACATCGATGACGTGCTAATCACTAACTAAGCGTAGACTCCATAACTTTCCGTCAGACGACTTCGTTGCCTGACGGGAAGTTATCGTCGTGGTTCAGGCTCATTCAACCAGGTGTTGCGCCCGCAACAACCCAGCCAACCCTTCAGCCTCCACCGGCCGGCTGATCAGATACCCTTGAACCTCATCGCAACGTTCGTTCCTGAGGAATTCGAGTTGCTCCTGCCGCTCGACGCCTTCGGCCACGACCTTGAGCGACAGCCCATGGGCCATTGCAATGATTGCCCGGGTAATTGCCGCATCCACACTGCCCTCACCCAACCCGCGAATGAACGCCTGGTCGATCTTCACGTAATCCACCGGGATGCGCTTGAGGTAGCTCAGCGATGAGTAGCCGGTGCCAAAATCGTCGATCGCCAGCTTGACTCCAAGGTCCCGCAATTGCTGGAACGTGGCGATGATGTGTTCAACGCTGTCGAGCAGTTGGCTCTCGGTCAGTTCCAGCTCCAGGTATTGCGGGGCCAGACCGGTTTCTTCCAGTACCTGCCGCACCAGGCTGACCAGCTTGCCCTGGCGCAGTTGATGCACCGACAGATTGACGGACACCCTGATCGGCGCGAGCCCCTGGCGCTGCCATTCGCATGCCTGCCAACAAGCCTGGCGCAACACGAATTCGCCAATCGGCCCGATCAACCCGGTCTCTTCGGCCAGGCCGATGAAATCCCCCGGGGGCACCCGGCCCATGGCCGGATGATCCCAACGCACCAACGCCTCGGCGGCGTTCAGGCGACCGGTCGCCAGGCACAGTTTTGGTTGATAAAAGACCTTCAGTTGTTGCTCTTCCAAGGCCTTGCGCAGCTGATTCTCCAGTTGCAGGCGCTCCAGCGTGCTGGCCTGGAGGCTATCGGTGTAGAACTGGAAGTTGTTGCCCCCCAAATGCTTGGCATGCTGCATAGCCATGTTCGCCTGGCTGACCAGTGTGGCAATTTCCCGCGTATTGTCGGGCAACAAGCTGATGCCAATCGAGGCACTGAGCACCAGTTCATGGCCTTCGATGGTCAGCGGCACACGCAGTTTGGCGGCCAGCCGGGTCGCCACCCGCGCCAGGCTTGAAAGGTTGCCATAGGCATCGAACAACACCGCAAACTCATCGCCCGATAACCGGGCGATGGTATCCGCCTCGGGCAGCGCATTGATCAGGCGTCGTGCCATTTTCTGCAACAACTGGTCGGCGATGTCATGGCCGAGACTGTCGTTGAGCAATTTGAAACGATCCAGGTTGATATGCAGCAACGCCAGGCTGCGCCGTCCGCCCTGGCGCACACGCTGATGAGCTTCGTGCAGGCGCTCGCGAAACAGCGAGCGATTGGCCAGCCCGGTCAGTTCATCGTAATGGGTCAGGTAGCGCATCCGTTCTTCGGATTCGCGGCGCGCCGAAAGATCGGCGAAGAAGCCCACGATATGGCTGACATTTCCCCGCGCATTGCGCACGACGTTCAGTTGCAGCCATTGCGGATACAACTCGCCGTTGGCACGTGCCTCTACCAACTCACCCTGCCAGGTGCCGTGCTGCTTGAGCGCTTGGCGAATGATGGGGTAATGCCGGCGCGCGTCGCGACTGCACGGCAGATCCACCACGTTGCGCCCGAGCATGTCATCGATATTGAAACCGGTGACCCGCGTGAACGCCTGATTGGCAGCGAGTAGCACGTAGTGGGGGTCGAAAATAACGATACCTTCGCTGGCGGCCTCGAACACCGTGGCCGCCAGTTGCCGCTGCTGCTCGAGTTCCTTGCTGGCGCTGATGTCTCGCCGGGTGCCAACCATACGCAGCACCCGTCCGCTCACGCTGCGCTCCACGGCCCGGCCGCGGTCTTCGATCCAGACCCAGTGACCGTCGCCGTGACGCACACGGTATTCGATCTGGTAATCCTCGCTGCGGCCCTTGAGGTGTTCGACCAGGGCTCGCTTGAGCGCCGGCAGGTCTTGAGGGTGCAGGCGCGGAGTGAGGTGAGTGAGCATCGCCGTGATGTATTCGGGCTCCAGGCCGAAGAGCTCCTTGAGCTGGGTGTGATGGACTTCATCAGTCTGCAGGTTCCAATCCCACAACCCCAGTTCACTGGCCTTGAGCGCCAGGGCCAGACGCGCCTCACTCTTGCTCAAGGCCTGGCTGGTGACCTCCAGTTCAAGACTGCGCTGCGCTACCCGCGCCTCCAGGCCCACCTGGGCCGCCCGCAGTTTTTCCTCGGCAGAACGACGCTGTTCGACCTCCCGGGCCAGCGCGTCGTTGAGCTGCGCGCTGCGGGTTTGCGCTTGCTGCAGGTGCTCGATCAGCGCCTGGTTCTGGAAGCGTCGCAACAGACTGCTTTGAATCAAGCGGTTGACTTGCCAGGCCACCACGCTCAACGAGACCAGCACAATCAGCCCAAGCCAGCCCCACCCGCGTTGCTGCTCATCGCCGCCCCAGAAGAGATAGCCGATGGCCGGTAACAGGCAGGGCAAGGTAAAGGACAGGAAGGCGGGAAGACTCACCGCGTAGGCCACGCTGGCGGACAGGGCCGCCGCGCCAATCAGGCCGAACACCCAGGCCTGCTGCTGGAAGCTGTCGGCCGGGACCAGCGCGATACCGGCCCCAGCCAGCGTCAGGCCAGTCATCGCGGAACCCAGCAAAAACATGCGCAACCAGATCGGGTGTGCCTGGCGGCTCGGCATCGCCGAATCGAAAGCCGCCACCTGGATCACCCGCAAGGCCACCAGTGACAGCAACCAGACGAGCCAGACGCTGACCAGGAAATAGCGCCGCGGCTCCCACAACAGCGCGGCGCAGACCAGACCGTTGAGCAACATGAACAGCGTAGGCAGCAGCGAGCCTTGATACAGCAGACGTGTGCGCTCGACCGCCATCTCCATGGCGTACTGCTTGCAGATGATCCGCGGCTCCACACAGGGGCCCGCCGGATCGGAATTGAGGGTCATTGGCACTGTTCTTGTTCTTATTCAGTAGAGCGTGGAGAACCCGAAACAAGCACCGAGCATACACAAGCCATGGGCCATCCCACACTGCCCCAGCTCATAAAAATACGGAAAAAGTCGCTATTTCATTGGCTCGCGCCCCTTCGAAGCGAGTCCCGCCAATGGCTGTAGCCTATGACCCGCCGGTCATCCACAACCGGTCTTTTATCGGCTGATGCAAAGCTCGGTTTGCCCGGGGTGACGCCGCACCCTAGAATGCCCCGATGCGCGATGATCTCTCCCTTCTGCTGAACTCCCTCAACGATGCCCAACGTCAGGCCGTAGCCGCCTCCGTGGGTCGTCAGTTGGTCCTGGCCGGTGCCGGCTCCGGTAAAACCCGAGTGCTGGTGCACCGTATCGCCTGGTTGATCCAGGTCGAGAACGCCTCGCCCCATTCGATCCTGTCGGTGACGTTCACCAACAAGGCCGCGGCCGAGATGCGCCATCGCATCGAGCAACTGATGGGCATCAACCCCGCCGGCATGTGGGTCGGCACGTTCCACGGCCTGGCGCACCGCTTGTTGCGGGCGCATTGGCAGGAGGCCGGGCTGAGCCAGACCTTCCAGATCCTGGACAGCGACGACCAGCAGCGCCTGGTCAAGCGGGTGATCCGCGAGCTGGGCCTGGACGAGCAGCGCTGGCCAGCCCGCCAGGCGCAATGGTTCATCAACGGCCAGAAAGACGAAGGCCTGCGCCCGCAACACATCCAGGCCAGCGGCGACCTGTTCCTGGCGACCATGCGCAGCATCTACGAAGCCTACGAGGCGGCGTGCCAGCGTGCCGGAGTCATCGACTTCTCCGAGCTGCTGCTACGGGCGCTGGACCTGTGGCGCGACCACCCAGGCCTGCTGGCCCATTACCAGAAGCGCTTCCGGCATGTACTGGTGGACGAATTCCAGGACACCAACGCCGTGCAATACGCCTGGTTGCGCCTGCTCGCCAAGGGCGGTGACAGCCTGATGGTGGTGGGTGACGACGACCAGTCGATCTACGGCTGGCGCGGCGCCAAAATCGAGAACATCCACCAATACTCGGCGGACTTCCCGGACGCCGAAGTCATCCGCCTGGAACAGAACTACCGCTCCACCGCCGGCATCCTCAAGGCCGCCAATGCCCTGATCGCCAACAACACCGGGCGCCTGGGCAAGGAATTGTGGACCGACGGCGGCGAAGGCGAGGCAATCAACCTCTACGCCGCCTTCAACGAACACGACGAAGCCCGCTACGTGGTGGAAACCATCGAAAGCGCGCTGAAAACCGGCCTGGCCCGCAGCGACATCGCCATCCTGTACCGTTCCAACGCCCAGTCACGGGTGCTCGAAGAGGCCTTGCTGCGCGAGCGAATCCCCTACCGCATCTACGGCGGCCAGCGCTTCTTCGAGCGTGCTGAAATCAAGAACGCCATGGCCTACCTGCGCTTGATCGAAGGTCGTGGCAACGATGCAGCCCTGGAGCGGGTGATCAACGTGCCAACGCGGGGCATTGGCGAGAAAACCGTCGAGGCGATTCGCGATCACGCACGCCACAGCCATGTGTCCATGTGGGAAGCCATGCACCAACTGGTCGCCAACAAAGGCATGACCGGTCGCGCCGCCGGTGCGCTGAAGGCCTTCATGGACCTGATCGAGGACCTGGCCGCCAAGTGCGGGGAAATGCCTCTGCACTTGATGACCCAGACCGTCATCGAACAGTCCGGCCTGATCGCCTACCACGAAGCGGAAAAAGGCGAGAAAGGCCAGGCCCGGGTGGAAAACCTTGAGGAACTGGTCAGCGCCGCGCGCAACTTCGAAAGCACCGAAGAAGACGAAGACCTGACGCCGCTGTCGGCCTTCCTGGGTCATGCCTCCCTGGAGGCCGGCGACACCCAGGCCGACGAGCATGAAGACAGCATCCAACTGATGACCCTGCACAGCGCCAAGGGCCTGGAATTCCCCTACGTGTTCCTCGTGGGTATGGAAGAGGGCCTGTTTCCCCACAAGATGAGCCTGGAGGAACCGGGCCGCCTGGAAGAGGAACGGCGCCTGGCCTATGTCGGTATCACCCGCGCCATGCAGAATCTGGTGCTGACCTACGCCGAAACCCGACGTTTGTATGGCAGCGAGACCTACAACAAGGTGTCGCGCTTCGTGCGTGAAGTCCCGAAGGGCCTGATTCAGGAAGTGCGGCTGTCCAACAGTGTCAGCCGACCGTTCGGTGGCGGCCAGCAACAAAGCACCAGCAGCCTGTTCGGCGGCAGCAACATCCCGGAAACCGGCTTCAGCCTCGGCCAGACCGTGCGGCATTCGGTATTCGGCGACGGCGTGATCCTCAACTTCGAGGGCGCTGGCGCCCAGGCGCGGGTGCAGGTGAACTTCAGCGAAGGCAGCAAGTGGCTGATGCTGGGGTATGCCAAGCTCGAAGCGATCTAAGGATTTCGTAAGAAGCACCTTGCTGTGGGAGCAAGGCTTGCCCGCGAGGCGGTGGCACATTCAACACAGATGCGTCAGACAGATCGCTATCGCGGGCAAGCCTTGCTCCCACAGGTATCTCTCTCTATCCCACATTAGTTTCCGACCGAACTTATTTACTTTTCCTACAGCCCAAAGCGAACAAGCCTTCTTGCACAGCCGAAGCTGAACCTAAGCTGTCACGCAAAAGCCCGAAACACTCTGTCACTAGCCAGCAACAGTTCAGCTGTGCAACATGGCGCGCGTGCTATCCACAAATGGGAATGCCTTTATATGAAACGTTTTCTTAGCATCGCCATGGCGCTGTGCATCGGCCTGACGATGGCCATCGACGCCAATGCCGCCAAGCGTTTTGGCGGTGGTAAAAGCTCGGGCGCTGCCCCGACTCACCAGACCAGCCAGATGGCACCGTCCTCTGCCGCCGGTTCTACCGCTGCCACCGCAGGCGCGGCCGGTGCCGCAGGCGCTGCCACCAAGGCCAGCGGTGCTTCGCGCTGGCTCGGCCCCCTGGCCGGCATCGCCGCCGGTGGCCTGCTCGCCTCCATGTTCATGGGCGACGGCTTCCAGGGCATGCAGATCTTCGACATCCTGATCATGGCGGTCATCGCCTTCCTGGTCTTCCGCTTCATTGCCGCCCGTCGTCGCAAGCAGCAGGAGCAATTGGCTCCAGCCGGCCACGCGCCGATGCAGCGTGAAGTGTTCAACCAGCAGCCTGCCAGTGGTTCGATCTTCGGCGGTTCGGCAGCGCCTGCCGCCGTCCGTCCGGTCATCAATGCGCCAGCCTGGTTCAACGAAGGCCGCTTCGTCGAAGCCGCGCGCAACCATTTCATGTCCCTGCAGCAACATTGGGACGCGAACGAAATGGACAAGATCTCCGAGTTCGTGACCCCGCAGCTGCTGGAGTTCCTCAAGCGCGAGCGGGCCGAACTGGGCGATGGCTTCCAGTCCACCTACATCGACAATCTGAACGTGCAACTGGACGGCGTCGACGATCGCGCCGACAAGACCATCGCCACCCTGACCTTCAGCGGTGTGTCGAAGGATTCTCGCTTCGACAAGGGCGAAGCGTTCAGCGAAAGCTGGAACATGGAACGTGCCCAGGGCGATGACCAGCCTTGGCTGGTGGCCGGTATCCGCCAGAACGGTTGAACCTTTGCCCGTTTTGCATGTTGAAATAAAAGAACCCCGGCTCAGGCCGGGGTTTTCTATTTCGCAGTTGCATCTATAGCGAGCTACTGTATAAACCGCTCCATATAAAACCGCGCCATCGAGAAAGAGGATCCCCGGACGTGGAAGAAATCATCGAACAATTGCGTGAAGCCAACGAGCCCGTACCGGTCCCGCTGGAGTTGCCCGACGAAGACTTGCTGGTAGAGATCGAGGAGCAGCTGTTCATCGATATCCCATTCGTCTTCAGGGAGTTTTTGCTGACCGTCAGCGATGTCGTCTATGGCAGCCTGGAACCGGTGACCGTCACCGATCCACAATCCCACACCTACCTGCCGGACGTTGCCGCCAATGCCTGGGATGCCGGTGTCGACCGCAGCCTGATCCCGATCTGCCAGGACGGCGACGATTATTATTGCGTCGAAGAAGACGGCACTGTGGTGCTGTGGCAGGCCGAGGAAGAACTGGTCGCCGAAGAAACCTGGGAATCGGTCTGGCACTGGGCGCGGGACGTCTGGCTGGAAAGCTGAGCCCCGTCGCCGGTCAATGCCCGGACGGGTCCTTGTGATTGTCCAGGGTTTCAAGCAAGGCCACCTGCATCCGTGTATGCAGGCGGATGAACCAGCGCCAGAGCAGTGCCGCCACGGCGGTCGCCACTACGGCGATCAGTACGAGCAACTTGTTGGTCGGCAGAATGCTGGCCGACAAGGCTGCCAATAGCAGGAAAATCACCAGCAGCGAGAGAATCGGGATCACTTCGGCGATCACCCGACGCACGCGCTGGGTGTGGCGGCCAGCCATCTCCGGCTTCACGCCCATCTCCGCCAGCAGCATCGACAGCGCCTTGAGCTTGCGATAGGCGGCGATCAGGAACGGTAGCGACAGCAACAACGCCCCGCCCCAAATCAAGGCTTTCTGCCAGCTCGGGTCGCTGATCCACGCTTGCAGGTAAGCCGACATCCGCTCGGCGAAATAACCGCCCGAGACAAAAATCGCAATGACCAGCGCCAGGTTGACGCCGACCTGCAGCAAGATCCGCCGGATCATCGACGCCACCAACGCCCCTTCACCATGGGGCTGGATGCTGCGCAGCCATTCGCCATACATCCCCAGCACCCGCGTCAGCCGTTGCGGCATGACCGTCGCCAACTTGACGGACAGTGGGTCGGCGGCCCGGATCAGGTACGGCGTCAGCAGTGTGGTCAACACCGAGACGGCGACCGCGACTGGATAGAGGAAATCGCTGGTGACCTGCAGGGTCATCCCCAACGACGCGATGATGAAGGAGAATTCGCCGATCTGCGAAAGGCCCATCCCAACGCGCAGCGAGGTGCGTCCGTCGTTGCCGGCGATAAAGGCACCGAGGCCGCAGGACAACATCTTGCCGAGCACCACTGCCCCCGTGATCACCGCAATCGGCCAGGCGTACTGCAGCAATATCGCCGGATCGAGCATCAGCCCGATGGCGACGAAAAAAATCGCGCTGAACAGATCGCGCACCGGTTCCACCAGCCGCTCGATTTTCAGCAGTTGCCGGGACTCGGCCATGATCGCACCGATCAGGAACGCCCCGAGCACCATGCTGTATTCCAGCTTCACCACCAGCAGGCAGAAACCAAAACACAGGCCCAGCACGGTAATCAGCAACATTTCGTTGCTGTCGAACTTCGCCACGTAGGCCAGCACCCTCGGCACCAGCAGAATGCCGATGACCAACGCGACGATCATGAACAACGACAACTTGCCGACCGTGGAAAACACCTCGCCGGAGCTCACGGTGCCGCTGACGGCAATGCTCGACAGCAAGGCGATGATGCCAATACCGAGGATGTCCTCGACGATCAACACCCCGAAGATCAGCTGCGCAAAACGCTCGTTCTTCATCTTCAGGTCGTTGAGGGCCTTGACGATGATGGTGGTGGAGGAAATGGCCAGGATCGCGCCGAGGAACAGCGAATCCATGGTGCTCCACTCGAACCAGCGGCCGATTTCATAACCGATCCAGATCATCAGCACGATTTCGAGGAACGCCGCGATGAAGGCCGTGGCCCCAACCTTGAACAGTTTGCGCAGGCTGAACTCCAGGCCCAGGCAAAACATCAGGAAGATCACCCCGAGCTCGGCCAGGGTCTTGATCGTGTCTTCGTCGTGGATAAAACCGAACGGCGGCGTATGCGGGCCGATGATGAAGCCGGCCACGATGTAGCCCAATACCACCGGTTGCTTGAAACGATGAAAGAGCACGGTCACCAGCCCCGCTGCCATCATGATGATTGCCAAGTCTTGAATGAAACTGATGGCATGCATGTCGGGGCTCCCTGTTCAAATGACTCATCGCAGAGCTGGAGAAATCCATTTCCTCTGTAGGAATTGCCCTCACAACGGGCTTTTGAAGGGTAACACCGCGACTTCCGACAAAAAGACGGTGCAATATATGGAAACAGATCCATCGGCGCGTGACGGCAACCACAGGCGCAGCGTCCCGATATCGGTGGTTTTAAAAACCTGGTGACCTGTTTGCAGGCCACTCACCAGCACCCGCAGAGGTGCACTCCAACATTGCTGCCTTGAACCGTGAGTACGTTATGGAACCCGGAAACGCCCAGCTGTCGATGACGGTGTTGATGACCCCCGATATGGCCAACTTCTCTGGCAATGTCCATGGCGGCACCTTGCTCAAATACCTCGACGAAGTCGCCTACGCCTGCGCCAGCCGCTACGCCGGGCGCTACGTGGTGACCCTGTCGGTTGACCAGGTCATTTTCCGTGAGCCGATTCATGTCGGCGAACTGGTGACCTTCCTGGCCTCGGTGAACTACACCGGCAACACGTCGATGGAAGTGGGCATCAAAGTCGTGACCGAAAATATTCGCGAACGCTCGGTGCGCCACACCAACAGTTGCTTCTTCACCATGGTTGCGGTGGATGACCTGCGTAAACCCGCAGCCGTGCCGCCCTTGCAGCCGCAAAACAGCGAAGAAAAACGCCGCTACGAACAAGCCCAGCAACGCCGGCAGATTCGCCAGGAGCTGGAAAAGCGTTATCAGGATATCAAGGCGGACGGGCCTTAACCGACATGTGGGAGCTTGCTCGCGATAGCGGTCGATCAGTCAATATTGATGCTGACTGACACACCGCTATCGCGAGCAAGCTCGCTCCCACAAGGGGCTTGCATTGATCAGAGGCTGATCGGCACTGCCTCGAACCGCACCCGTGGATGGGCGATCCGGTCCTGGGCGCGGACCAGTTCCAGCTCATAGCTTGTGCAGGCCTGGGTTTCCAACAGCACTTCATGCACCGCTGCGGCAGTGAACTCGAGCGCCGCCACCAGACTGTCCCCCAACAGTATCCGCGCCAGGAACAACCCTGACGTCAGGTCACCCACGCCCACCGGCTGACGCGGGAAAGCCAACAGCGGACGGCGCAGGTGCCAACTGCCATCGGCGGTCACCAGCAGCATTTCGAAGCTGTCATCCGGCTTGCCAGGGTAGGCCAGGTGCTTGACCAGCACCGCCTTCGGGCCACGGGCCAGCAACGCCCGGGCCATGGCCAGGCAATCGAGCAAAGATTGCGCCTTGCGCCCCGAAAAACTGTCCAGTTCCAGTTGGTTCGGGCACATGAGGTCCGCCACGGCAGCAGCTTCTTCCAGGAGAAACTCGCTCACTTCGGGCGCCACGATACAGCCCTTCTCTGGATGCCCCATGACCGGGTCACACAGGTACAGCGCCTTCGGATTGGCGGCCTTGATCCGCGCCACGCCCGTCAGAATCGCCCGCCCCTGAGCCGCGCTGCCCAGGTAACCGGACAACACCGCATCGCAGTGACCCAGCTCACCGATGGCCGCAATGCCTTCTACCAGTGCCGGTATCTGCTCTGGCGCCAGCACTTCCCCGGTCCATTGGCCGTACTGGGTGTGATTGGAAAACTGCACGGTGTTGAGCGGCCAAACGTTCACGCCAACCCGCTGCATCGGAAACACTGCGGCGCTATTGCCGGCGTGTCCGAACACCACGTGGGACTGAATGGCAAGCAGATGAGGCGTACGTTTCATGCGGGAAGTTTCCGTAAAACGATTGAAATTCAAGCCGCGCAGTATGCGACTAAACGCAGCCTGTACGACAGACCGGCGAGACAGTTAAGCTGGCAGCAACTTGTTGGAGCACTTTGTTCATGCTGACCCTTGGAAACATTTTCGTGCTGATGCTGCTGGCTACCGGCGGCGCCTGGCTGTGGCACAACCATGGCTTGCGCGAACGGGCGTTGGCGAGGGTCATGCAGCATTGCGCCAACCTCAAGATCGAGCTGCTGGACGGCAACGTGGCGCTGAAAAGGATCGGTTTCGTGAAAGACGCCAGCGGACGACGACGGCTGGCTCGCGTCTACACCTTCGAGTTCACCGTCACCGGCGAAAGCCGCCATTCGGGCACCATCACTCAGTTTGGTGCCCACAGCGCACAAATAGAACTAGCGCCCTACCCGATGCCCTTCGAAGAAACACCGCCACCCTCCATTGAACCGGTCCAGACCAGACCCAGGGCTGAAGTCATCGAGTTGAGCCAATGGCGCCAGGAACACAACAAATGGAAGCCTTGAAACGGGGCTGACTCAGCGACACCGACAGTTCGCCAGCCCGGCTCGCAGGCGATCAACGTCTTGCACCTGATCGAAAATCAGCTCGATCCGAGAATCCTGGCGCCACTCACTGGTTTGCCAACCCACCACCGCCCCCTCCAGCGCATTGGCTGAAACCCAACCACCGACGCTGTGGATAACCATCTTCGCCCGTTTCCAGTCCTGGCCTTGCAGCCATTGCGTCAGCGCCGCTGCGTCGAATTGCTGGCTGGGGTGCCAGCGCCAACCAATACTCCAGCCGCCTTCCTGCTGCTGATACAAGCAGATCGGCAGCGTCGGGTCGGACCAAATGGCCGGTATTTGGCCCAGGCTCTTCGGTAGATTCAAGTTATCCACAGCCCCACTGCCCCGAGCCGCAAGGCCTGGCAATCGATCGATCGGCAGCGCAGCCTGTTGCGTCCAGTACAACGCACGCCCTGGCAGTTGCGCCGTCAGCCGTTCGCGATCGGCTTGTGTGAGGGTCTCGGACTTGTTCAGCACCAGCAGTCCGGCATCCGCCAGGATTTGTTGCTGCGCGTCGGGCAAGGGCTTGCCGTCCGCCATCGCCCGGGCGTCCAACACCAGCACACAGGATTGCACCGCCAGCACACCGAGCCATGGCGCTTCGCTCAGCTGGCGCATCAACTGCGCCGGATGACCCAGGCCCGAGGGTTCGATGAACAGCCGATCTGGCCGGGCCTTGCGCAGCAAACGCCCAAGACCGATCTGAAACGGCGCGCCGTTGACGCAGCACAAGCAGCCGCCGGCCACTTCGCCCAGTGCGATACCATCGCCCGCCTGGGTCAGCAACGCGGCATCCAGGCCGATCTGGCCGAACTCATTGATCAACACCGCCCAGCGCTCATTGGCCGGGCGCTGCGCCAGCAGATGCCTGATCAGGCTGGTCTTGCCGGCGCCCAAGGGACCGGCGATGACATGAGTGGGAATGTGCTGCAACATAATCGACGGCTTTCGATGGAGGTGAATATGCGAATGATCGGCTGGTTGTTACTGGCACTGACTTCGAACCAGGCATTGGCCCAGGCTTGCGTGGTCCACAGCCAGGCGGAGCGGCTGGATGTGAAAGTCTGCCAGCAGAACCGCAACATCCCGCAGAAGCTGTTTGCCGATGGTTTCTGCCAGCCAAACCTTGCCGGCCAGAAGGTCGAGGTGCAATACGTCGATCAATGCCCTGGCGGCGCGTTCGGCGTCTGCAGCAACGCCCAGGTCGCCAATATGCCTTACCGCCAGGATATTCACTATTACGGCGTGGCGACCGATGCCGCTTATCTGCAGCCCTTTTGCGAAGGGCAGAGCCAAGGCACCTGGCTCAAGCCTTAAGCCAGCCAATCCAGCGTGAGAATCAATCGACGCTCTCCCGGCGCGAGCTCCGGTGATCGATGGATCAGGCCAAGGCCCTCGTTGCCGTGCCATTTTTCGCCTTTAAGCAAACCCACATCACCGCAACGAAACTGCTGGATCACGCGCGGATCACTGGGCTCAGCCTCAGGCTCGGCAAGTCGTCGACGGTCCATGGCACCTTCCTCAAGCCACTGGCTGCCGACGCCCGCATAGGTGGTCAGCAGCCGCACCGGCACGTGGTCAACGTGAAAGCGCGGGCACATCGCCTTGTCCAGCGTGCGCAGGCGCAGGCCGACACGTTGGGCACCCAATAGGCAGGCAAATGCACTGACCAGCCAGGAGACATCGGCGATAAAGCCTTCATAACCTTGCAGGTCGCTGAAACCTGCCGCGAGCCCTCGCAGCGCCGGCTGCGTGTCTTCCTCCGGCAACTCGAGCACGCGTGATTCGGCCAGCGACGGGTCCATCGCCAGCACCATGGCCGCAAAATCGCTGATGTGTGCAGGAAGCTGACGCTGCCAGACCGCCAGGTTGGTGCCGTCGTCCAGGATCTGCGTGAATACCCCTGGCGTATCACCTTGGACCTGTCGTGCCTGCGTAGCCCTTTTCAGACTGGGCGCCAGCATCACGCCGCGACCTCGTCATGCCACGGGCCGAACGGATCGGGTAACAAGCACCAATTTTCGGCGCCTAAGGCCATTTCCGCGTCGGTGAGCAAGCAAGCGTCCAGTTCGGCGGTGAGCTGGCTGAAGTCGATGTCCTGACCAATGAACACCAGCTCCTGACGGCAATCGCCTGTGGCAGCGAGCCAGTTCTTCATGATCGCCGCTGTGCTCTCTTCATCCTGCGGCCATTGGTTTTTCGGCACGAACCGCCACCAGCGCCCGGCGAAACCATGCCGCATCAAGCCCCCGGCCTGGGACCAACTGCCCGCCTCCTCAGGTTTGCTGGCCAGCCAGAAGAACCCCTTGGAGCGCAGGAGTTTGCCGTTAGGCCATGGACGGTCGATGAAACTGAAAAAGCGCTCGGGATGAAACGGTCGGCGTGCCCGATAGGCGGTCGAGGCGATGCCATATTCCTCGGTTTCTGGCACGTGCTCGCCACGCAGCTCCTGCAACCAACCAGGGGCCTGGGCGGCGCGTTCGAAGTCAAAAAGGCCTGTGTCGAGGATCCGGCCCAGCGGCACCTGCCCCATGACCATGGGGAAGATCTGCGCCTGGGCGTTGAGGCGCTGCAGAATCGCGGTCAACTCTTCCCGTTCATGCTGGCTGATCAGGTCAATCTTGCTGATCAGAATCACGTCGGCAAACTCGATCTGTTCGATCAGCAGGTCGGTGATCGAGCGTTCATCGTCCTCACCCAGGGTTTCACCGCGGGACGCAAGGCTTTCAGCGGCCTGGTAATCCAACAGGAAATTCACCCCATCGACCACCGTCACCATAGTGTCGAGTCGCGCCACATCGGCCAGGCTTCGGCCTTCTTCATCACGAAACGTGAAGGTTTCTGCCACTGGCAGCGGTTCGGAAATACCCGTGGACTCGATCAGCAGGTAATCGAAACGCCCTTCCCTGGCGAGTTGCCCGACTTCTTCGAGCAGGTCCTCGCGCAACGTGCAGCAGATGCAGCCGTTGCTCATTTCCACCAGTTTCTCTTCGGAACGACTCAGGGTGACATCTCGCTGAACTTCGCTGCCATCGAGGTTGATTTCGCTCATATCGTTGACGATCACCGCAACCCGTAGATTGTCGCGATTACGCAAAACGTGGTTGAGCAGTGTGCTTTTACCGGCACCGAGGAATCCGGAAAGCACGGTTACGGGAAGACGATTGGGCATCAGGTATATCCTCATCGGGCGGCCGCTTCGACTACGGCTCGTTTCCAGGGTTTGGCTAGATTCAGGGGCAAGGCGCTTATGTTATAGTATAACAACGCAATTCAACCAGCCCCCGCCATCCCGCATTGGCCTGAGATCACTCCATGCGCAATCATCTGAAATTCGTATTGGCGAGCCCGTTGTTGCTGTGGGTGTTAAGCGTTTCGGCCCAAACCTCACTCCTGGCGAACTGCACCCGCAGTGCAAATCTGCTGGCGTGCGTGGACATCCAGGGCAACGCCTACAGCGTCGCAACGGCGGGCAACACCATTTATTTACGAGGTTTTGAAGCGGCCAGTCGTCGTTATTGGGCGCAAACAAACAGCCGTTACGGTCAGCTCACCTTCTTTACCGGCTTGGCATCGGATGGAGAAAGTTGGGTCGGATACAGCCGGCGAGTGGGCTGGACGACCCTTAATCGTTTCTCGAGCTCCGGTGGTAGTGGGGGCGCATTTGTATGCGGGCGCATGAACGGCTGCCAGGATTCATCGCGCTGATGTTTCACGTGGAACGTGAACGTTTGGGGAGATGAAACTCCTTTCATGGAAAAGGTTTCTTTAAATTAGTTGTTATACTATAACATCTAATTTTGAACCTTCGATGGACCTTGCCCATGAACGCGTTAACCCTGCCCGACATCGCTGCGCAGGCTTCACGTCAAACCCTGCCCCTCGATTGGGTGGGCATGTGTGGCATCGCAACGCCGGTGTTGATTGACGGTCAGCGTCTCAGTGCAATGGCCGACGCAGGTGTCAGCCTTGATGACGGTGAGGCGCGCGGCATTCACATGTCACGCTTATACCTGGCGCTGGAGTTGCTCGAAGAGACGCCGCTTTCACCAGCGTTATTGCGCCGAATCCTCCAGCAATTTCTCGACAGCCACGAAGGCTTGTCCCACGCAGCATCGCTCAGTGTGCATACCGATCTGCTGCTCAAGCGTCCGGCACTCATCAGCCCGCTGATGGGTTGGAAACGCTACCCGGTGAGCATCGAAGCCCACTTGAAAAACGCAATGTTCCACGTGGAACTGAACATCCAGATTCCCTATTCATCCACCTGCCCCTGTTCGGCCGCACTTGCCCGGCAGTTGGTCCAACAGCAATTCGTCGACGACTTCGCTAACCAGAAACTTGAGCACGCCGAGATCCTGGCCTGGCTAGGTTCATCGAACGGCATTGTTGCCACCCCTCATAGCCAACGCAGTACGGCAACACTGACCCTACGCCTGAACCCCGACACCGACGATTTGCCACTGCAATCTTTCATCAACGAAGCCGAAGCGGCCCTCGGCACCGCTGTGCAGACCGCCGTCAAGCGCGCCGATGAACAAGCATTTGCCCTGGCCAACGGACAAAACCTGATGTTCTGCGAAGACGCCGCACGGCGATTAAGCACGGCCCTGAGGCGGTCACCCGACATCGCTGCCCTGAATGTCCGAGTCGTCCACGCCGAAAGCCTGCACGCCCATGACGCCGTGGCGCAAAGCCGCTGGACCCGGGACGCATCATGATCAACTGCCAAGCGCTGCGCTGGGGCGCCCCCGGACAACCCCTCACGCCGCCGCTCACGATGCAGCGACCGGCCGGTAGTCTCACCGCCATTATCGGTGCCAACGGCTCGGGCAAAAGCAGTCTGTTGAAATTGCTCGCGGGACTGCAACAACCGCTCTCCGGCAAAGTCACCTTGGATGTTCCACGCCGTGGTGGGGTTTCGTTCATGCCCCAGCAGCAACATCTGGATCGGCAATTCCCCATCAGTTTGCAAGAGTTGGTGGCCGCCGGTTCCTGGGGTAATCGACACACGCCAGCCATACGCAGGCAGTTGCTCCAGACCGTACTGGCCGACTGGGCACTGACCGGCCTTGAGCATCGTCCGTTAATGGCGCTGTCTGGAGGCGAGTTGCAACGCGCCCTGCTCGCTCGCCTGAGCCTGGCCGAAGCACCACTGCTGTTGCTCGACGAACCTCACGCCGCCCTCGACGAACAGGGCCAGGCACTGCTGTGGAAACACCTCCATCACTGGCACGCCCAGGGTCGAACCGTCGTGGTGGTATGCCATGATCTGGCAGCGGTCCGCCTACATATCCCCCATACGCTGCTGATCAGCAACACCGGCTGCGTGCTGGGCCGCAGCGTCGACTTGATCGCTCAACAACCCCACACGTGGGTGGCCTGATGCTTGCGGCCACTCATCTCTGGCAACCGTTTCAAGAGTTTGTCTTCATGCGCCGGGCCTTGCTTGGCGGCCTGGTGCTGGCGTGCAGCACGGCGCCGTTGGGCGTGTTCCTGATTCTTCGGCGCATGAGCCTGATTGGTGACGCCGTAGCGCACGGCATTCTGCCTGGCGCCGCCCTCGGCTTCTGGTTTGCCGGGCTGAGCCTGCCGGCCTTGACCGTTGGCGGCCTGGGCGCGGGCTTGAGCATGGCCGGGCTCGCCGCCTGGATTACCCGGCGTACCGGTCTAAGGGAAGACGCCAGCCTCGCGGCGATTTATCCCATTTCCCTGGCGGCCGGCGTGTTGATCCTCGGCATGGCCGGTAAACGCCTGGACTTGCTACACCTGCTCTTCGGCTCAGCCTTGGCGGTGGACGGCCCGACGCTCACCGGCATGCTCTGGGTGTCCGGTGCCAGCCTGTTGGCGATGGCATTGATTTACCGACCGTTGCTGCTCGATACCCTGGACCCACTGTTCCTGCAAACCGTCAGTCGTCTCGGCCCGTTGGCCCACGGCGTATTTCTGACCCTGGTGGTGTTGAACCTGGTGATCGGCTTCCAGGCCATCGGTGCGCTGATGGTGGTCGGCCTGATGATGCTGCCGGCCGCCGCGTCGCGATTCTGGAGCCGTCGCCTGCCGCTGCTGATGTTGATCGCGGCGCTGCTCGGCTGCCTCTCGGTCTGGCTTGGCCTGTTGTTGTCCTTCTATTACTCACTGCCCAGCGGGCCGTCCATCGTGCTGGTGGCAGGCGGGTTTTATCTGCTGTCGGTGGTATTCGGTCCGGTGCACGGCTTGCTGCGCCGCCCGCCTTTGATCACATCCCAATGAGGTGTTTCCCGATGCGCGTACTGCTCGTGCTATTCAGTCTGATGCTGTCCATGTCCCTGTCCGCCGCCGAAAAGCTCCAGGTGGTGACCAGCTTCAGCATCCTCGCCGACATGACCCAACAGGTCGGCGGTGAGCATATCCACATCACCAACATGGTCGGGCCGGACGCCGATGCACACACCTACGAACCCACACCAGACGACGCCAAGGCATTGCTCAAGGCAAAACTGATCATCAAGAACGGACTGGGCTTCGAGCCATGGTTGGATCGCCTGGTGACCAGCACTGAAACCACTGCCCCGGTGATCAGCGCCAGTCGCGGCGTCATCCCGCGCTCACTGGATGAGGATGGCGAGACCATCCCCGACCCGCACGCCTGGCACAACCTGGCGAACGCCGAGCTGTATGTCAGCAACATCACCAAGGCATTGGAAGCGGCCGACCCGGCCAACAAGGCCGACTACGAACGCAACAGCCAGGCGTACCTGAAGAAAATCTATGCGCTGCTCGCCGAAGCCAAGGCCAAGCTCGGTGCATTGCCTGCCGGCAATCGCAAGATCGTGACCTCCCACGATGCATTTGGTTACCTGGGCCAGGCCTATGGCATCGAGTTCATGGCGCCCCAGGGTTTATCCACAGAGCGTGAACCGTCGGCGGCAGAAGTCGCGGCGCTGATTACCCAGATCCGTCAGGCGAAAGTCAAAGCGGTGTTCATGGAAAACATCAAGGATGCGCGCCTGCTCAAGCTGATCGCCGACGAGAGCGGCGCCCACATCGGCGGCACGCTGTACTCCGATGCACTCGCCGCCAGCGGACCGGCCAGCACGTTCACCGGCCTGTTCGAATACAACCTCAATACGCTGTATGAGGCGCTGAGTCGGCCTTGATCGAGCACTTGTGGCAAGGCTTGCCCTGATCGAGCACTTGTGGGAGCAAGGCTTGCCCGCGATGAACGATAACGCGCTTGGCGATTGACCAAGTTGCCCGCATCGCGAGCAAGCTTTGCTCCCACAGGTTCACCAAGAAATTACCTAATTCCGATTCAAGCCCTCGGCTTGACCGTCCCGCACTCCTGCCCCAGCCACACCGCGCGCGTGTCGAGGCTGCCGTTCTGCTGGATGCCGGTGGCATTGAACGTGCCGTTGACCTTGGTGGTGAATTCACGATCGCTCTGGAACGTCGCGATCCCATTACCCTGGGCTTTCGGGCAACTGAAGCGAAACTTCCACTGATTGCCGGTACGCTCGGTGATCTGCTGCTTGCAACCCGATTGCGGATCTTGCAGCGGAATGTCATTGGTTTGCACCTGCGCCGGGGTCAGACAGACGCGAATGCCTTTACCGCCCATGGTGATGCCCTGCTTTTCCAGCATCGCCCGTTGCTCCGGGGTCATCTGGGTTTGCAACTGGCCGAGGATCAATTGCAGGTCCGGCAAGTTCTGGTTATCGACCTTCATGTTGCTGGTGGTCAGTTCCCACAAACCCGGCTGGAGCATCTGCGCCTGAGCCGCCATCGGAACCGCCAAGCCAATTGCCAAGGCCACACCCAGCAGACGAACATTCATTGCATAAACTCCAGAGGACAAGTGGCCGTTAGACGCCGCCCACAGGCTTCGGTTCAAGCCCGGGACGAGTGAATTAAATAGCGACATTCGCCATGGAACATGGTCTGTTAAGCATAGAAACTTCCGGAGCAAGGCTGCCCCATGGATTATTTCGGCCCGCATGTTTTCGGTTACCTGATCGCGCTGCTCCACACCCTGGGTTCCGTCGCCGCCGTCCACGCTGTATTGACGGTGCGCACGGCCCAAGGCTCGATTGCCTGGGCCCTGTCGCTGCTGTTCATTCCCTACCTGACGTTGATTCCTTACCTGGTTTTCGGGCGCAGCACCTTTGATGGCTACATCAAGGCGCGCCGACAAGCCAACGAAGAGATGCGCAAGGCGATCTCCGAGCTGAACTGGCGGCCGTGGGTTGAAGAGGCTTTGACCGCCCGTGCCTCCCAGGCCTACGACTCGCTACGGGCCATGCCCAAGCTGGGGCGCACACCGTGCCTGGCGAACAATCAGGTGCGTTTGCTCGTCAATGGGCAGGCCACGTTCGAGGCAATCTTCCAGGCCATCGATAACGCACGGCAGGCCGTGCTGATTCAATTTTTCATCATCCACGACGACCGCCTCGGCCTACGCCTGCAGACACTGCTTCTGAAAAAAGCCGCCGAAGGCGTGGCGGTGTATCTGCTTTACGACCGCATTGGCAGCCACTCCCTGCCCCACCGCTACGTCCAGGCGCTGCGCGACGGTGGTGTCCACGTCAAAGCCTTCGCCACCCGCAGCGGCTGGCTCAATCGGTTCCAGGTCAACTTTCGCAACCACCGCAAGATCGTGGCGGTGGATGGCGTTCTAGGCTTCGTTGGCGGGCACAACGTGGGCGATGAATACATGGGCGAAAAGCCGCCCCTGGCGCCGTGGCGCGACACCCATGTCGAAGTCTGCGGCCCGGTGGTGGGAAGTATGCAAGAGTCGTTTGCCGAGGACTGGTTCTGGGCGGCCCGTTCGCTGCCACCGCTGATCCTGCCAGACACCTACCCGGACGACGGTGTGCTCTGCCAGTTGCTGACCAGCGGCCCGGCCGATGCCTACGAAACCTGTTCGCTGTTTTTCGTCGAAGCTATCCATGCGGCCAGCGAGCGAGTCTGGATCACAACGCCTTACTTCATCCCTGACGAAGCGGTGTTCGCGGCCTTGCGCCTGGCGGTGCTGCGCGGGGTGGATGTGCGCATCCTGCTGCCCTCGCGGCCAGACCACAAGATCGTCTACGCCGCATCCAGCCTGTATGCGTTTGAAGCGGTGCGGGCCGGTGTGCGGATGTTCCGTTACGCGCCAGGCTTCCTGCATCAGAAAGTGGTGCTGATCGACCGGGAAATCAGCGCCATCGGCAGTGCGAACCTGGACAACCGTTCGTTCCGCCTGAATTTCGAAGTCATGCTGCTCACGGTGGATATCCCGTTCGCCACCGAGGTCGAGCAGATGCTTGAGCAGGACTTCGCCCGAGCCGTGGAAATCGACAAACAGGAAAGCCGGGAGACCCACCGCCTGCAGAAGATCGGCATGCGGATCGCCCGGCTTATTTCCCCGATTCTCTAAGGGGTGTAGATGTCGTCGCGGGTCCAGGGCAACTCATGGCTACCGTCGGCGTGGGCCTTCACCGCCAGGATCTGGTGCAAATTGATCCAGCCCTTGGCGAACGCGTAGGCGCAGCCGGCCAGGTACAGACGCCAGATCCGCAACGCCTGTTCCGGCACTTCCTTCGCGGCGGCCTCGAGATTGTCCTCCAGGCGTTCACTCCAGTGATCGAGCGTGCGCGCGTAATGCAGGCGCAGGCTTTCCACGTCGACGATCTCCAGCCCCGCTTCGCTGATTTCGGCAGAGATCATCGACAGGTGAGGCAGCTCGCCGTTGGGGAATACATACTTCTCGATGAATTCACCGGCGCCACGACCGACCGGACGACCGTCGGTGTGCTTGGCGGTGATGCCATGGTTCATCACCAACCCGCCCTCACGCACCGCGCCGAACAGCGTCTTGCAGTACTGCTCGAGGTTAGCGTGGCCAACATGCTCGAACATGCCGACGCTGACCACTTTGTCGAAGCGACCGTCCTGGGGCAGGTCGCGGTAGTCCAGCAATTGCAAATCGACCAGATCCTCCAGGCCTTCTGCCTTGACCCGTTCCCGAGCCAGTGTCAGCTGCGCCTTGCTCAGGGTAATCCCGAAGACTTTGGCACCAAACTCGCGTGCAGCGTAACGGGCCAGGCCGCCCCACCCACATCCGACATCCAGCAGGTAGTCACCCGGCTGTAATCGCAGCTTGCGGCACAAGTGGCGGAATTTGGCTTGCTGGGCCTGTTCGAGGGTTTCACTGCCCGTCTCGAAATAGGCACAGGAATAGGCCATGTCACTGTCGAGCCACAGCTGATAGAACGCGTTGGAAAGATCGTAGTGATAGGAGATCGCCTGGGCGTCGGTTTCCTTGTCGTGGAGCGATCGCACCGGCAGGTTGTCGGCGTCTTCCTCAATCAATGCCTGGCTCCATTCATCGCAGACACGAATGACTTCGTGGATCGATCCTTCGAGTTCCAGCTTGCCTTCGACGAAGGCCGCTCCTAGCGCATTCAGGCTGGGATGGGTGAATTGCGCGACCATTTGTGGGTCCTTGACCACGATCGTGACACTGGGGTCGTCACCCAGTGAAAATTCATGGCCATCCCAGAGCCGCAGCCGAAGCGGTAGATGCAGATTCTGTAAGGCCGGTGGAAGTTGCGCGAGCATGAAGAATCCCCCATGTTTCAGACGTCTGAAAATGAGGGTAGACCATCATAGAAAAATAGCAGGCTATCGAATTTATAGCCTTTCTCTATCACCGTCCCAAATTCACTCCTTGTGCCGGGTAATGCCAGTATGGGTGCCCTCTCCAACAGAGACTGCAAGGGTGACGCACAGTTCGCCAAGGGTTATCCAACGGCTCCCTTCGCTTGGATTTTCAGGAGTGGCTCCTGGAACCGCAGCAATCGCCCTGCATTACCTAACACTAGCAGGGTACTGAGATTGTGCAGCAGCGCAGCGATCATCGCCCCCGCCGCGCCGAGCCAACCGAAGGCGGCAAAGGCGACGATGGCCAGCGTCCAGCCCAGGCCAATGATCACGTTGACCTGCAACGTGCGCCTGCATTGGCGGCTCAATCGGACGCAGGTGCCGAGGCGTCGCAGGTCGCTGCCGATCAGCACGATGTCTGCCGACGCCAGGGCGATATCTGCGCCGCCGGCGCCCATTGCAACGCCGACCACCCCGGCCTTGAGCGCCAGGGAGTCGTTGATGCCATCGCCCACCACCATGGGGCGGAACCCATGGTCGATTTCGGCCATGACCCGTTTGAGTTTGTCTTCAGGGAGGGCCTGGGCTTGCAGGTCGCCGATGCCGACATCCCGGGCCAGGGTCGTGGCCACGCTCTGGCGGTCGCCGGTCAACAGCAACTGACGTCCCAGGCCCAGCTCGCGCAGCTCGGCCATGGCAACCCGTGCCTCCGGCTTGACGCTGTCGGCCAGCAACAGCCAGGCGAGGAACTGCCCATCCAGGGCCAGACCGGCAATCGGGCCATCGTGCTCCGGGACCGCTGACGTTTGAATGCCCAGCTGTGCAAACAACTCCGGCCGCCCAAGCGCCGCTTCGCCCTGGGCGGTCATCGCGACCACCCCTAAGCCCTGGCGCTCATGGATGTCCGTCAGCGCCACGCAGTCTTCCTGGTCCACCAACCCTGCCAACGCACGACTGACCGGATGACTGCTGGCCGAACCGAGGCTGGCCGCCAAAGGCAGCAGCAACGATGCATGAGCATCCTGGGCATGTTCGATGGATTGCAGGCGCAGGACGCCGTAGGTCAGAGTACCGGTCTTATCGACAACCAACGACGTCAGGTCCGCCAGTTCTTCCAGGAAGGCCGAGCTGCGGATCAGGATCCCGTGGCGCGCCGCCACCGCGATCCCGGCAATGGCGGTGGCCGGCGCCGACAGCACCAACGCACAAGGGCAGGCGGCGACCAATACCGCCAGCATCGCCTGGGCATCGTTGGTCACGAACCAGGTCACCGCCGCCAGCAACAACACCAGTACCAGGTAACTGCCGGCGTAGCGTTCCAGCAAGCGAGTGATGGGTGGCTTGGAGCGTTCGGCGTTTTGCATCAGGGCGATGACCTTGCCCAAGGTGGACTCTTCGCCGGTACGGGTCACTTTCAGGCGCAGCAGGCCATCCAGATTGATCGCACCACCAAAGACTTCAGTGCCGACCACAGCCTCCAACGGCACCGACTCACCCGTGATGGGCGCGGTGTCGAGGCTGGCTTGGCCGGACAACACCCGACCATCAGCCGGCACCCGGTCACCGGCGCGCACCTCAACGACATCGCCGGGCTGGAGCGTTGCATTGTCGACATCGATGATCGAACCGTCGGCCTGCACCTTGCGACCTTGGCTGCGGGTCAGTTGGCCAAGTGCATGGATCGCCTCCTGGGAACCGATGACGCTGCGCTCTTCCAGCACATGCCCGAAGATCATGATGATTGGCAACAACGCCGCCGTCAGCAGATCGCCGGTGGCCCAGGCACCGAGCATCGCCAGGGCGATGAGTTGGTCGGTAATCCCGTGCAGGCTTGGGTAACGCAAGCTGTACCAGGCCGACCGCATCACCGGCACTGCCACCAACAGCGAGGCGAACCCCAACAGCAGTTGGCTGACACCGCTCTGCTCCGGCGACCAACCGCGCCATACCAGGCCCAATGCGAGCAAGCCGAGGGCGAGCATCGCCAAGGTCAGTTGCCGGGCGGCGATGCGTTGTTCCGTCGAGGACAACATCGGTGCAACGCTGGTTTGGGCGGTCATTGTCCGGCTCCCTGGATGATCAGGTGGGAATCGTCTTTCGGATCGACCGTGGTCACTGAACCGGCCTGGCGAAGGATGGCAGGCATGCGTTCGCGATACAGACGCAGCAGCATTTGCGGATCGCTGCCTTGGGTCTTCGCCAAGCCGAGCACCGTGGCCGTGTCGGCCGAAGCCTTGGCGAGTCGTTCGCTGGCCTGGGCATGGGCGACTTGCACGGCGCGGTCGGCATCTTGGCGAGCGGCCTGGGTGAGTTTTTCCGCTTCAGTCCGGGCGTTGGCCACGGCTTTATCGGCCTGCTGGCTGGCCGTCAGCACCGCGTTGAAGGCACTCACCGCCGGCCCCGGTAAACTCGATTGCACATCGACCCGCACCACTTCGATCCCCAACCCCTGCCCCGTCGCCGCCAAGTCAGCCAGGCGTCGGTTAAGCCCCTGGACCAGATCGCCACGCAAGCGTTCGCGACGCTCGGCCGCCTGGTTGTCGCTGCCCATCAGTTCGGGGCGAGCCACCAGAATGGTGTCCAGATCCCGGGCTGCGGTCAGGGCCACGGCACTGCGGGTCGCCAACCGGTCCAGTGCCGGTAGGACATGTTCACCTTGCAAGACGAAGGAATAAGGGTCGGTGACTTTGTAGAACACCCGCACATCCAGTTGCACCACGCCGGCATCACCGGTCAATAAATAACCAGTGCCGGCCAACGCATCGCTGGCCGGGGTGGCGAAGCTGGCGACACGATCAGCCTGCAAGGCCGCATCCGAGCGCAGCAGATTTTCCACCCGCCGCTCAAGCACCCGATCCGCAGCGGGCAGCAAGACCACTTGTTCCACAGGACGAGGCCACGCCAACAAAAGGCCGGCATTCTGGATGCGATCCAAGGCGCCAAAGTGCAGCACCACCGCACGATTCTGCGGATCGATCTGCCGCACGTTGGAAAAGACCCAGGCCAACGCCGCCAACACCGTGACGGCGTAAAGCGCCAGAAACGCCAGGCGCCCGGCCTGGATCCACGGGCTGGATAACTCGTTTGTTCCACGTGGAACCAAACTCATGGTTGTGTTCCACCTTTGCCTTCCACGGAACCAGGGCCGTCCACCAGGACACGGAATGGCGCCGCATCGGTGCGCAAAATCAGCTTGGTACCTGGGCTGACAATGGTGCCCAAGGTGTCCAGCGAACGGAGCAGGTTGTAGAGCTGCGGAGAGCCAGCGTATGCCCGGCCGTAGATCTCGGCTGCTTCTACCCGCGACTGCGCTTCGATATCCGCAGCTTTCACCGTGGCATCGGCTTGCAGGACTCGCGCATCACGTTCTGCGGCGGAGCGAATCTGCGCCGCTTCGCGCTTGCCGATGGCGGTGCGTTCGGTGGCGATGGTCTCACGCTCGGCGCGCATGCGATCCACCGTCGCCGTCAGCGTCACCGAGGGCAAGGTCAGGCGCTCAACGCCAACTTGCAACACGCGCACGCCATAAGTGGTGAGCAACTGTTGATCGATCTGCTGACGCAGCTGAGCTTCGAAATCGGCGATGCGCACTTGGCTGGCGTCGGTGTTGACCAGGTTCGCCAGGTCAAAACTGGCGGCGGTGGTTTCCAGCGCCGAGCCGACGAAGGTGCGAATCTGCCGTGCGGCTTCGTCCGGTTGGTTCTGCACCGCGCGCATGAAGCGCTGTACGTTGTCCGGGTCACCCTGTACCTGCCACGCCACGTAGGCCTGGACGATGATCCGCAGCCCGTCACGAGTACCGACATCCTGCAGGCCGCTGGAGGTGGTGCGCAATCGCAGGTCCACCGGGATCGCTGCCTCGAACGGCGCCGGCCAGCGCCAACCCAAGCCAGGTTGCAGCAGCACCCGCGCCGGATTGCCGAAACGGGTGATGACCGTGGCCTCCCCCGAGCGCACTTGCACCAGGCTGGCCGCTGCAACGGCAAACGCCACCAGCAACACCGCCCAACCCATCCGCCGCCACGGGAACGGACCGGCTTGCTGCGGATCGCCATGATGGTGGTGATGATGCCCATGGTGATGACCGGCATGACCGTGATCGTGACCAGCGTGGTCGTGGTGATCGTGTGTAGAGGACTGGCTCAATGGGCAGCTCCTGGCGGGACAGGGTTACGCGGCGACGCAGGGTCTGCCGGCAGCGTGAAGGTACGCAAGTCGATGGTCGGCGCGTTGCCGCTGCCGCCCAGGCGATGGTCGAGAATCAGCAACCGGGCATTGGTGAGGCCCTGGCTGAGTTGGCCCAGGTAATGCTCCAGCACAAAAGCGTGCCCCGCCGTGGCGTAGGCTTTGCGGTCGGCATTGAAGCGCAGGTCGGCGGCCTGGGCGGTCGCGTTGATTTCCCGGGCGGTGGCCGTAGCCTGGTCATGGGCGACGCTGGCTTGCAATTGCGCCTGGTTGGTCTGTTCCGCCGCCGCGCCGCGCTCTCGAGCGATCAATGCCTGCGCGCCAATCTGCGCCGCCTGCACGCCGTGGTAGGCATTGGCCGCACCGGCCGGTGGATGAATCGCCTCCACAACCGTCGCCAGGATTTCCACACCGCTGTCGAGCGATTGCAAATCAGCCTGGACGGCGCGACCGATTTCGTCGGCGAGGCTGACACGGTCCGCGCCCAGCAAACCGTCCAGCGTGCGGGACGCAAACTCATGCACCAGGATGCGGCTGGCGGTGCTGCGGATCAGCGTCGGCACATCCGCGCTGTTGTAGGTCGCCGCCAACGCCGCAGCGTCGGTCAGGCCGATACGGTAGACAAAGCGCACGTCCATGTTGACGATCTGGAAGCTCTGCTGGTCGGCACGACGACTGGCAATGACCTGGGACTTGTCGTTCACATGGCTGGCGTCCCACAACCGATTGGCGATTGCCGGCGCCGGTCCCTCCGCCGGTTCAGCCTCGACCACGGCCCGACTCTCCGCGACGCTGGTCGCCAGTTCATGCACAACACCATTCTCGACGTTCAGCACCCTGCCCCACGGCCAAGGCAACGCGACATGCAAGCCCGGGCCGAACACCTCCACCGGTTTGCCAAAGCGCTCATAGATGCCACGTCCCTGCAGCGGCACTTCATGCACGCCCGTCAACAACCAGCCCACCAGCGACACCAGCGCCAACACCGGCAAAAAAGCCCGGCGCATGTAGCTGAAGGCCCAGATCTGCCGCAGGTCGATACCAAAACGGTTGTGCAGTTCATGCTGCAGGGCCAGCAACGGTTGCGGCGGCCAGCGCAGCAGATCGGCGATGACACTGCGGCCCAGCAGCGTCGGTTCCAGGGCGTCCCGGCGCGGGATGAATAACGACAGCACCGCGCGCAGCAAAAACTCGGCCGCCACCACGCCCGGCAACAGCCCCATCAGCACGGCCAGGCGCATCGGCCAGATGGACGTTTCTGCGGCGAACAACAAGCACAAAGCGCCGAGCACCAGCACGATGATTGCCACCCGCGTCAGTTGCGCCAGCGGCGGCGCTTCCGGCCATTCCACCGGAGATTGCTGGGCCAATTGCCGCTCGAACACCAATAACCCGAACGCCAACAACAACGACAACACCGCCCCCACACTGGCCGAGACACCGAGGGCGGCAGCCGGCAGTTGCAAATTCCAGGCTTGCTCCAGGCCCAGCAATACCAGCACTGACCACCCGACCAACCACAACGCAGGCGCACCGATCTGTTTCAGCAGGCCGACCCCGCGAGCGCCCATTCGCTCCAGCAGCCGCTCATACCAACCCAGGTTATCAACAGGCTCGTTTTCCGCAGGCAGGTTATCCACAGCTGGCAGCAGCGCCCTGCTACGCCATTGCGTGACCCACCAGGCCGATTGCAAACCCACCACCAGCACCAAGAGTCCCGCGCCTTGGCTGACCAGCAAAACCGGCCATAGCGACTGTGGCGAAAACACCCCGATAAAAAACGCCAGCACCAGGCCCAAACCCGCCACGCTTCCCAGGGCGAAAGCAATCTGCTTCAAACGGCGCCCTTGAAACAACGCGCGCTGAAAACGCGGCCATTCGGCCACCTGTGCCCCCTCGACATCAAGATCGACTTGCATACCACCCCAGCACTCGTGGCGATCAAAATCCGGGGCCGTGGCCAGGCGCCACCGACGCTCCGTTATATGCCGTTACCTTATAACGATTCCTGTGAAATTTCCGTTTTGAATTCTTCATGCCAAGGCCCACGCTGGCCGCTTGACTTAAGCCTTGACCGAAATCTCTGGAAACGCTCATATTACGAGCATAATTTTTTTATCAAGCCAAGCGGGAGAACAGCAATGAGCAACTACGACGTGATCATTCTGGGCGGCGGCCCCGGCGGGTATAACGCGGCGATTCGGGCCGGGCAGTTGGGGTTGAAAGCCGCCTGTGTCGAAGGCCGAGCCACCCTGGGCGGCACCTGCCTGAATGTCGGCTGTATGCCCTCCAAGGCCTTGCTGCATGCCTCGGAACTGTACGAAGCCGCCACGGGAGCGGAATTCGCCAATCTGGGCATTGAAGTCAGCCCCACCCTCAACCTTGCGCAGATGATGAAGCAGAAGGACGAAAGCGTGGCTGGCCTGACCAAGGGCATCGAGTTTCTGTTTCGCAAGAACAAGGTCGACTGGATCAAAGGCTGGGGCCACATCGACGGGCCCGGCAAGGTGACCGTTACCGGCGACGATGGCGCCAGGACCGAACTCAGCGCCAAGGACATCGTCATCGCCACCGGCTCGGAACCCATGCCGCTGCCAGGCGTGACCATCGATAACCAACGCATCCTCGACTCCACCGGCGCCTTGTCCCTGAGTGAAGTGCCCCGGCATCTGGTGGTGATCGGCGCTGGCGTCATCGGCCTTGAACTGGGTTCGGTCTGGCGGCGCCTGGGGGCCCAGGTGACCGTGGTGGAATACCTCGATCGCATCTGCCCGGGGGTAGATGGCGAGGCCGGCAAGACCCTGCAACGGGCCCTGAGTAAACAGGGCATCCAGTTCAAGTTGAGTTCGAAGGTCACCGGAGCCATTCCCTCGGCCAACGGCGTGCAATTGCAGATCGAACCGGCGGCGGGCGGCGAAGCACAGACCCTGGACGCCGATTACGTGCTGGTCGCCATCGGTCGTCGGCCTTACACGCAAGGGTTGGGGCTGGAGAACGTCGGGCTGAGCCCTGACAAACGCGGCATGCTCGCCAACCAGCATCACCGGACCGAAGCGCCCGGCGTCTGGGTCATCGGTGATGTGACGTCCGGACCGATGCTGGCCCACAAGGCCGAAGACGAAGCCATGGTCTGCATCGAACAGATCGCCGGCAAGGCTGCCGAGGTCAACTATGCGCTGATTCCCAGCGTCATCTACACCCGTCCGGAACTGGCCAGCGTCGGCAAGACCGAGGAACAACTCAAGGCCGAAGGCCGTGCCTACAAGGTCGGCAAGTTCCCCTTCACCGCCAACAGCCGAGCCAAGATCAACCACGAGACCGAAGGGTTCGCCAAGGTCCTGGCCGATGAACGCACCGATGAGATCCTTGGTGTGCACCTGGTAGGCCCGAGCGTCAGTGAGATGATCGGTGAATACTGCGTGGCCATGGAGTTCAGCGCCTCAGCCGAGGACATCGCCCTGACCTGCCACCCACACCCTACCCGCTCGGAGGCGTTACGCCAGGCGGCGATGAATGTGGAGGGGATGGCGACGCAGATGTAGGAACAACGCAAAGCTGGAAGGAACACTGTTTGGTCCGGGGGCATGGTTAACCTGTGGCGAGGGGATTTATCCCCGTTGGGCTGCGCAGCAGCCCCCCAAAACCAGGCAACTCGGTATGCCAGGAAGATTGAGTTAACTGCTTTTGGGGCTGCTGCGCAGCCCAGCGGGGATAAATCCCCTCGCCACAAAGGCCACCATGACCTCGGTCCAAACAACTGTGTTCGGCTGGCCGTTAGCTTAGCTGGTCGACATCCGTGCCTTGCGCCGGCGCCGGCTGATCAGCCCCAACGCCACCGCTACCAGCAGCACGGCCCCGCTCACCTCCAGCCAAACCTTGTAAGGTCGCAACGTCGAACGAATCGGGTCCAAGGCCTGCGTCACATAGCGTTTGTTCGCCTTGCTGAAGTCCGGTTCCTGGCATTGATGACCGAAATCGCCGGCCCAATCCACATACGGACCGTCCTTCACATAGCGTTGATACAGCGCGCTTTGTTCCTCAAGGCTGGAGTTGTACCCCACCCCTTTGCACAGCACCGCCGCAAAGGCCTGGCTGGTATGCGGCAAATGATCCGCCGCCTGGCTCGCCAGCGCCGTGGCGACAAACCGATAGTGATAACGCACCTCAGGCTGCGCCGCGCTGGCCTGCTGGCGTTGCACTTCGCCTTCGGCCACCAGCGGCCCGACCTTCAGTTCAACCGGTTCCAGGCTGTAGTTGCCGCCCAGGCTGGCGTAATCCGGCGCCATCTCATAGCCGAGCAACTCCATGCCCCATTTGCGCGCCATCCAGGACGCATTGAAATACGCCTCGGCCCGTCGGGTTGGCCACCATTTGGACTCCGCGTCCTGGCGCAATTGCCCATAGGCGCGGGCCTTGTTCTGCAGGTCCGCGTTATCGAAATAAGCCGGTGCCTCATCAAAGCGCCCTTCTCTCAACAACCTACGACCCAGCAGATTGCGCAGGCTCGCAGCCACCGGCAGCGGCACGTAGTTGTCCCGATCCTCCTGGCTCAACGCCGGTGGCGCCGGGACCTGGGCGTCGACGTACTGCTTGAGCTCATCCACCGTGAGCACACGCTCGGCGACGGCGGCAGCGTCGTACCAATAGTTGCTCTGGCCGCGATAGAGCTGATCGAAAGCTTGCAGGTAATCGCCGCGCTGCAGGGCCAGGATCGCGCTTTCACCTTCGACACGGCACTTGGGTTGCACCGACTCGTAGTTCCAATCCGGTGTGCGCCGGTTGCCCCAGGATTCATCGTTCGGAAAGGCCTGGGCGGCCTTGGCATAAGCCGCCGCCGCGGTCACTTTGTCGCCGTCGCGCAAGGCCAGCTTGGCACGCACCCACCAGGCCAGGCCGGTGTCGGAAGCCTTTTGCACAAAAGCCTGGGCGCTGGCGTAATCGCCGTGCTGGTAACTCACCGCCGCCAAACGGTCGGCGTCGTCCAGGTTGTCCCGGGCGCTGGCCTGCAACAGTTCGAACAGCCTTTTCTCGCCAGAGGGTTCTTCACCGTCCCACCAGCCGACGCGGCTGAGCAGGTAGGCGGTGACCAATCGCTGCACTGCCTTAGTCTTGAGCAGTTCGCTCAAGCGCGCATCCGGCTGGACGCTCAAATCACCGGCCAGTTGCAACAACGAGCTGTAGCCCACCGGGGAGCCTTGCAGGTTCTGGATCGCATACAGGCCGATGGCACTGTCCCAGTCGTCAGCGGTGTAGGCCACCCGGGCTTCTTCGCCAAGGCTGGCGATGCCCAGTTCCAGCGGATCGCTGAAGCCGGCAATGCTCAACTCGCGGGCCTGGCGAAACGCTGCTCGCGCCTGGTCCTGCAAAACCACAGGGTCGCCGCTGCCGGCCTCGGTGCTCACGGCGAACAAGGCCCGCCCCAGGGAGTACGCGGCCCAGGTGCTGCGCAACCGACGTTGGTCGGCCGGTAACGCCAGCAACTGCTGGAACGCGTCCACGGCACGCTGATGCTCGCCGACGTTAAAAGCCGCCGCGCCAATCGCATACAGGCGCAGTTCATCAGGCAGATTGGCCGCTTCGGTTGCCACCTGGTCGACATCGGTCAGGGCCCGCAGGCGCTCCACCACCGCTTGCTGCGGCGGGGTCAGGCCGATCTGCTCAGCCTTGTTGCGTTGTTCAACGTAGGAAGGCAGGTCGTCATAGCTGTAGTCCGGGTTACGCGTTGCCTCGGTGGCCGGCTTGAGCCCGGCAATCGCCTGGCCGAGGCGGCTGACCTCAAAGCGAAAGCTGCCTTCGGGCAATTCGGCCAGCGACTGGGCGCGGTTATCCAGCAGACGCATCGGGAAATCCGGCCCGCAGGCCAGCGCCGGGCCCAGCGGCAGGCAAAGGCTCAGGCACAGTAGGTGACGAGGCCACTTACGGGTAAACATTGAAACCTCCTTGGTCAATTTTCGTACAGCGCGCCCAGCCGATTGCCCGTTGGCTGCCAGCAGCCAAGCGGCCTTCCTGAATGCGGGTGAAGGTAAGCAGTCCGGGGGTTTGTTGCAACGTATAACCGGCCAGGGCATCGACGCCGTCACACGCGCCAACAGCCAGCGTCAGTCGCTGGGGCCAGGGGCTGTCGAGATTGCCCTGGTTAACCAGGCGGATATCGTACAAACCACCCTGCTCTCCCCACTGCAACGCCAGGCGACTGGCCAGGTTATCGCCCCGGGCGACGGCGCCGAGCGTGGTCAGGCTCCACGCCCTTCGGTCGCCGGCCAGCGGCAGGCGAAACCAGATCAGCCCCGCGAGATGTTGCGGCGGATCGGCACGCAAATCTGCCGCAAGCCCGGCCACTTGTTGCGGATCGGCCAGCAACTCCCGCCGCTCGCCACCGCGATCGATCGGCACTTCGCTTTCCACCACCGGAACGCCACTCTCCTGGGTCAGCAGCGCCACGCCGTACGCCGGCAGGGCCAGATAAAACGGCCGTGTGGTGACGTCGCTCCAGCGTTGCGCCCAGTGCCGGGCCTGTTTCGGATCGAACAAGCCCTGCCGTGGATCGCTCACCGCATGGACCTGCAGCACGCTGCTGTCCACCGTTTCCAACAACCCGGGCAATGCTGGGCTGTCGAGCCAGGCCGGTAGCGCCGTGATGCTCAGCCGCAGGTTGGCGGGCAGGACTTGCCGCAGTTGGCCGAGGAATGTTCCGTAGGCCGGCAACCGTGCATTGCCAGCATCATGGTCGATCTCCACACCTACCGGGGTCAGGCCTTGGGCTTGCCAATCGCTCAGCACCTGCTGGATTTGCGCGATCACCTCGTCCTGGTCCAAAGCCTTGAGCTGACCGTCCAGGCGAATCACAGCGATCAGCGGACGGCCGTCAGCCTTGAGCAAGGCCGGATTGATCCGCGCACGGCTCCAGCCCGCCCCGGGAAAAGCCTGCAACGCCAGCACCCGCAGCATGGAAAAATCGCCCTGGCTTTGGCGCAGCGCCAGCGCGTGGGCCGGGGTCCATTGGCGTTGCCAGATATAGAGCTGCTGATCGAGGGCCGGGGCCGGGGATTGTTCGCAGCCCCCCAAGAGCAACACGACGAGGGCCAGGGAGAGCCGGAAAAGAAAAGTCATGGAGCCTCACCACCCATCAAAGCCCGGCAGATTACCGCCACTTGGGGTCGAAGCGGAAATGGTGCAGAGGGGATTTGATCCTACTGTGGGAGCAAAGCTTGCTCGCGAAACAGACGCCTCGATCTATGAAGGACCGCAGTGCCTTCATCGCGGGCAAGCCTTGCTCCCACAGTGAAGATAAATCCCCTCGCCACCGGGCTCCGTGTCAGGCGTGCTTTTGCAACCCGACAACCGTACGCGGCATGCCCACGAACCCGGGCAAGGCTTCGATCCGCGCCAGCCAGGCCCGTACATTGGCATAGTCGTCCAACGACACATTGCCTTCCGGTGCGTGGGCGATGTAGCTGTAGCCGGCGATGTCCGCAACGGTTGCAGCGTCACCCGCCAGATAAGCACGGCTGCTCAATTCCTGATCAATGACTTTCAGCACGTTGTGAGAACGGGCAATCACGTCCTCGGCGTTGTAGGCCGCACCAAACACCGTGATCAGCCGCGCCGTGGCCGGCCCCGCATGGATCGGCCCGGCCGCCGCCGACAGCCAGCGCTGCACCCGGGCGGCACCGATCGGATCGGTCGGCAGCCAGCGGCCCTTGCCGTATTTGTGCGCCAGGTACACCAGGATCGCGTTGGAGTCCGCCAGCACGACGCCGTCATCGTCAATGACCGGCACCTGGCCAAACGCATTGAGCGCCAGGAAGTCCGCCTGTTTGTGCGCGCCCTTGGCCAAGTCGACGAAGACTTCTTCGACAGGCAGCCCGAGCAACGAAAGCATCAGTTGAACGCGATGGGAATGGCCGGAAAGCGGGAAGTGATAGTGCTTGATAGGGTTCATGGTCGACTCCGCTGCAAGTGACGCCATCAGCACAACGGCGTCGATGGGGTCATCTTCCGCCCCAGGCAAAAACAAGAGAATCACCCAGAAATGCAATCCATTGTTTCAGCCAGAGAAACAATGCTTCAGCCGCTCAAGGCCGGATGTTCGCGCAATGCACTGACGATGAAATCGACAAAACTGCGGACCCGCGCCGGCGCATTGCGCCCGCCCTGATACACCACATGGATCGGCAGAGGCGGCAATTCGAAATCGGCCAGGACGATTTCCAATTCCCCGGCCGCCACGTTGCCTGCCACTTGGTAAGACAGGACACGCGTCATCCCCAGCCCCTGGCAGGCCGCCGTGATCGCGGCCTGGTTGGCCGTCACCACCAGCCGAGGCACGGGCCGGACGGCCAACGGTTGGCCTGAATCGATGAAGGTCCAGCTTTTGACCTGGCCAATGGCCGACGACGCCACCACAGGTATTCGCTCCAAGTCCTCCGGATGCCGGGGCCGCCCGTGGCGCGCGAAGAAATCCGGGGCGCCGCACACCACCCGCCGCACTTCACCGACACGCACAGCGTGCAGGTTGCTGTCCGGCAGCTCGCCAATGCGCAAGGCAACATCGATGCCCTCCTCCACCAGGCTGACCGTACGATCCAACAACAAGGCGTTGATGCTGACCTCGGGGAACCGGTGCAAGTAATCCACCAGCAGCGGCGTGACGAATAACTGACCGAACAGCACCGGTGCGGTAATCGTCAATTGCCCACGGGGCTGGACGTGGCTGCCGGCCGCCGAATCCTCGGCTTCCTGCAAATCGCTCAGGATCCGGCGACAGTCCTCGAGAAAGCGCTGGCCGGCTTCGCTCAGGTACACATTGCGAGTGGAGCGCACCAACAACGGCGTGCCGATGCGTTGCTCCAACGCTGCCACCGCCCGCGTGACGCTGGCCGCCGACATCCCCAAGCGCCGCGCTGCTGCCGAAAACCCCGACTCCTGGGCCACGGCAAGGAAAACCTGCATTTCCTGGAACCTGTCCATCCATCCCCCGATGAGAAATCCTGATACAAGTTTTCTGCGCGTCTCAAAGCAGCGCTACGCGGCCATTGTAGAGGCCTGGGCCAGTGAACCACAGCGTAGCGCAGCCAGACACCGGGACATTGGCTCGGCCAGGGGCGATTGCCCTTGGTACCATCCCTCTTCATGACAGTTTCATGACTTGAGAATGACCTGGACCTGGTGGGAGCGGGCTTGCTCGCGAAGGCGGTATTTCAGTTGACGAGGATGCTGACTGGCACAACGCCTTCGCGAGCAAGCCCGCTCCCACAGGGTTGCCTGGCTCGCACCCATCGAAAGGCCTGCTTTTGTGAACGTTCTTTATCGCGCTTCAACCCATCCGCGCGCCGCCCTCATCGCCCTGATTGGCTGCGTACTACTCGTCCCCATGGGCCTGCGTCTCGCCCTCGGCTGGTCCGACCCGCTGGGTTATCTCTCGGACCTGGGTATCGGCGGGTTGCTGATCGTGCTGCTCCATCACCGTTCCGGGTGGCTGGCGTTCCCGGTATTGCTGGCCTGGAGCACGTTGACGCTGGCCAGCATCGAGCTGGTCAGCGCGGTCGGGCGGATGCCCAATCCTTCGGACATTCTTTATCTGACCGACCCGCAGTTCGTTGAAAACTCCACCCGCGGCGGCTTTTCCCATCCATGGCTGGCGGCGATCCAGTTGGCCGCGCTGGCGTTCTGGCTGATGACCCAATGGACCAACCGCCCACGCCAAGCGCCACGCTTGCCTCGCCACGCCTGGGCCGTGCCCGTGTTGCTCCTGCTGAGCCACGGCGCGCTGCAAGCCTGGCGCCCCAGCGAGGCGGACCAATGGAACGTGTTCAACCTGCCTCACCAACTCGTCACGGCGGGTATCGCCGCCGGGCGGGACCAGGCCCGACAATGGCTCGACGGCGATGCCGTGGACCCGGCCCCACCCATGGCAGGGCTGACCCGCCTGGACCTCGATGGCAACAGACTGCTGGCCGAACCCGGGCGTGCGCGCAACGTCCTGGTCATCGCCCTGGAGGGCATTCCCGGCGCCTATGTGGGCGCCAACCGTCAGGCCTTGAAAAGCAGCTATCAGGAGAACCTGATGCCGCACCTCAGCGCCTGGGCCGAGCGCGGCATGAACACCCCCGATTACGTCCTGCACAGCCACCAGACCATCCGGGGCTTGTACGCGATGCTGTGTGGCGACTACGACAAGCTCGACAACGGCACGCCCAAAGGCGTCGAAATGCTCAACCAGAGCCAGCGTAACCAAGCCTGCCTGCCAGCCCAGTTGCGCCAGAACGGCTTTTCCACCCACTTCCTGCAGGGCGCGGGCCTGCGGTTCATGGCCAAGGACCGGATCATGCCGCACATCGGTTTCGACACGACCTTGGGCATGGAATGGTTCACTCGCTCCGCCTACCTGGAATTCCCTTGGGGCAAGGACGACAAGACCTTCTTCGAAGGCGCGCTGGACTACGTCGGGCAACTGCAAAAAGCGGACAAACCCTGGATGCTGACCCTGTTGACCGTGGGCACGCACCAGCCCTACTCGGCCCCAGATGACTACCTGCAACGCTACGACACCGCCAAGCAGGCGGCGGTGGGTTACCTGGACGACGCCCTGGAGAACTTCCTGGCGGGCCTGGAACGCCAGGGCATCCTGGACAACACCCTGGTGGTCATCACCTCGGACGAATCCCATGGCATCGACGACGTGCGGCTGGCCTCGTCCTGGGGGTTCAACCTGACGCTGGCGCCGGAACCGTTGCCCCGGATCAAGTCAGGCACCTACGGCCATGTCGACCTGACCGCCTCGATCCTCGATTACTTCGGCTTTACGGTGCCCACGTCGTTGTCTGGCCGCTCGATGTTCAGGGACTACCCGACGGGCCGGGAAATCATGTCGTTCACCAACGGCAAGCTGCGCTATCACGACGGCAAAGGCACGTTTACCGAGTGCGACTTCCTCCAGCATTGCCGTGACTACACCAGCGCAGGCTTCATCGCCGACCGTGCCACCTATGGCGGGCAATACAGCGGCCAGCGCGCCAGGCTGATCGGCGCCCGGGCCACGGCCCTGGACCAGACCCTGTTGCGCACGCCCTTGAACCAGCATTATCAGTTCGGCGGCGCGGATAAAATCCCGCTGCCGGCCCAGGTCATCGACGACTGGGCCGACAACCTGATCGGTGCCCAGTACCTGGAAATGCCCAAGGGTTCACAGACCCGCGTCAGCCTGACCATCCGCGCCGTCGAGGCAGACCATGCCGCCTACATTTCCCTCAAGGCCAAGGAATTAGAGCAGGATGTGCCGATGGACCTGCCGACAGACGTGGTGGTGACCCCCGACCAGCCGCTGGTGATGAACCTCCGTTTCGACAACCCACAGCAACGCAAGATGTTTTCCTTCCATCTGCTCGGTCATGGGGTCGGCGCCATCGAGATCAGCGACTTCAGCGTCGTGACCGAGCTGCCGGACCAGACCGACCAGCCGCAATACCTGGACGACATGCAGGAAGACAGCGAGGCCCAATCCAGCTAAACAAAAAACGCGCAGCCTTGAACACGGCGGCGCGTTTTTTATTGTTCGGGGCCGGGCTTGATCAATGCTTGATCAATTGCATGATTTCGAATGCGTTCAGTGCCGCCCCCCGCAGTAACTGGTCACCGCTGATGAACAGGTCCAACCCGTGCTTCCCATAGATCAGGTTGTAGCGAATCCGCCCGACTTCCACCGCATGCTTGTAGGTGGAGGTCATGGGCATCGGATAGGCGCCGTACTCGGGCTCATCCACCACTTCAACCCCCGGCGCCGCGCGCAACAACTCACGCACCTGCGCCAATGACTGGATGGTTTTTTTGAACCGCAGGCTCAGGCTCTCGGCATGGGAGCGCAGGGTCGGCACCCGCACCGCCGTGGTGCTGATAGCCAACGCCGGCTCATCCAAGACCTTGCGCAGCTCCCAGACCACTTTCATTTCTTCACGGGTGTAACCATTGGCTTCGAACGAATCGACCTGGGGAATCACGTTGAAAGCCAGGTTATGGGCGAAGTGCTCGCTGTCATCGCGGTCGCCATAATCACTGAAGGACTTGGCCTTCTCCCGCAGCTCCAGCATCGCTGGCTGCCCTGCACCACTGGCGGCCTGGTAAGTGGAAATGATCGCGCTCTCCAACCCGAAGGCCTGATGCAGCGGCCCCAGCACCATCAGCGCAATGGCCGAGGAGCAATTGGGGTTGGCGATCAGTTTTTCGCCCTTGTAACGCTGACCGTTGATGGGCGGCACCAGGAGCGGAATCGCCGGGTGATAACGGAAGGCCGAGGAGTTATCGATGACGTAGGCATTTTCAGCCAGACGCTCGCCGTACTCCAAGGCGAAGGCCCCGGAGACACACAGGAAGACGATATCGCACGCGGCGCATCCCTCGACCGAAAAGGCTTCGATCAGGTGCTCGACCTGCCCCACCTTCAAGCGCTTGCCCGCCGAACGGCCAGAGGCCATGCACACCACTTCATAATCGGTATTTTCAAGCAATTGCAGCATGGTCATGCCCACTGCACCGGTGCAGCCCACCACGGCGACTTTCTTCATTTCGCGTCCCTTTTCCACCTTTGCAAAGGCTCAACCGTCTTGGTTTTCCTGATTGCCTGCGATCGATTGTAGGGAGACAGGCCCGTCCGCTACAGTGCAGCGCAAGACAATAAACGGTGGATTTACGCCAAATGCATACGCATCCCGGAACCGTGGCAATCCTCGTTTATGAAGGCCTGTGTGTGTTCGAGTTTGGTATAGCCCTGGAGATCTTCGGCCTGCCCCGCCCTGAGCTGGATGTAGCGTGGTATGGCCATCAAATCGTTGCCGTCGATCCAGGACCGATGCATGCACTGGGAGGCCTTCGGATAGCCGTCGACGCGGGTCTCGAAGCACTGGATACCGCGCAAACCATCATCATCCCCGGCTGGCGCAGCCACCACGAACCGCCTCCCGAAGCGCTGTTACAAGCACTGCGCCGCGCCCACGCCCGCGGCGCTCGCTTACTGTCCATCTGCTCAGGCGTGTTTGCCCTGGCCGCCACCGGACTGCTCGACGGCAAGACCGCCACCACCCATTGGCAATTCTGCGCAGAACTGGCCGAGCGCTTCCCGCTGATCACGGTTGACCCAAATGTGCTGTATGTCGATTCCGGGCAATTGATCACCTCAGCCGGCAGCGCCGCCGGCATCGATGCCTGCCTGCACCTGATTGCCCGGGACTTCGGCACGCACATCGCCAACTCGGTGGCCCGTCGCCTGGTCATGGCGCCGCAACGGACCGGTGGCCAGGCCCAGTTCATCATCGCCCCCGTGAGCAAGTCACCACGCAACGAACTGACCCGCGTCCTGCAGTGGATGCGTGAAAACCTCGACCAGCCCCTAAGTGTCGGCGACATGGCTGCCCGCGTCGCCATGAGCGAGCGCACCTTCCTGCGCCGCTTCGTCGAAACCACCGGCCTGCCGCCCAAGACCTGGCTGCAACAGGAACGCTTGAACCGGGCACGGGCGCTGCTGGAAAGCACCGACCAGAGCACGGCCGGCATCGCCCAGGCCTGCGGCTATCGGTCGGTGGAGAGTTTCCGGGCCGCGTTCAGGAACGCTATCGGTTTGCCGCCCTCCGCCTATCGCGAAAGATTCGGCGGCGGTGAGGGTCGCCCAGAGGAGGCCTGGGGCTAATCCAGCAACCGATGCAGCTTGGCGTACTGCAACAGCATGATGGTCTTGCCGTCGCAAATCTCCCCGGCCTCGATCATGCCCAAGGCCTGGTCGAGGGACAGCTCCAGCACTTCGATCTCTTCGCCCTCGGCTTCCAGGCCGCCGCCTGCGTGCTGCTTGTCTTCATCGAAGTACTCGCCGACGAAAAAATGCACCCGTTCAGTCACCGAACCCGGGCTCATGAAGGCTTCGAACACCTTGCGCACGTCCTGGATGATATAGCCGGTTTCCTCCTGGGTTTCCTTGCGAATGCAGGTGTGCGGGTCGTCGTTGTCCAACAGGCCGGCGCAGGTTTCGATCAACAGGTCATCGTGCCCGTTGACGAAGGCCGGGAAGCGGAATTGTCGGGTCAACACCACGGTCTGCTTGGCTTTGCTGTACAGCAGGATGGTGGCGCCGTTGCCACGGTCGTAGGTCTCGCGCGTCAGCTCGCGCCATTGGCCATTGCGGCCGAGGTAGTCATAGGTGGTCTTGCGCAGCACGTACCAATCATCCGAGAGGACTTCGACGTGCTTGATGCGTACCCGATCCTTGATGCTGATTGCCTGTGTCATTTGCCCACTCCGTTAGGGACCAGTGGCCACAGGCACAACCATGGCCTGCCAGCCTGTCGAATTGAATCGGCAGGCTAGCAGAAGCGCCATGAATCACTCCACCGTCACAGACTTCGCCAAATTGCGCGGCTGGTCCACATCGGTACCCTTGAGCACAGCGACGTAGTACGACAGCAGCTGCAACGGGATGGTGTAGAGGATCGGCGACAGGATGTCGTGGATGTGCGGCATGTGCACCACGTGGGTGCCTTCGCCATTGGTCATGCCGGCCTTCTCGTCAGCAAAGACAATCAACTGGCCGCCACGGGCGCGCACTTCCTGCAGGTTGGACTTGAGCTTTTCCAGCAGCTCGTTGTTCGGCGCGACGGTGACCACCGGCATGTCGTTATCCACAAGCGCCAGCGGGCCGTGCTTGAGCTCGCCGGCCGGGTAGGCCTCGGCGTGGATGTAGGAGATTTCCTTGAGCTTCAAGGCCCCTTCCATCGCCACCGGGAATTGCGCGCCACGGCCCAGGAACAGGGTGTGGTTCTTCTCGGCGAACAGCTCGGCGATTTTTTCCACGGTGCCGTCCATGGCCAAGGCTTCGCCCAGGCGGGCCGGCAGGCGACGCAGTTCTTCCACCAGCTTGGCCTCGACGCCTTCACCCAGGGTGCCGCGCACCTGGCCCAGGGACAGCGTCAGCAACAGCAGCCCCACCAGCTGCGTGGTGAACGCCTTGGTCGACGCCACACCGATCTCGCGACCGGCCTGGGTCAGCAGGGTCAGGTCGGACTCGCGCACCAGCGAGCTGATGCCCACGTTGCAGATCGCCAGGCTGGCGAGGAAACCCAGTTCCTTGGCATTGCGCAGGGCGGCCAGGGTGTCGGCAGTTTCGCCGGACTGGGAAATGGTGACGAACAGTGAATCGGGTTGCACCACGACTTTGCGATAGCGGAACTCGCTGGCCACTTCGACCTGGCACGGAATACCCGCCAGCTCTTCCAGCCAGTAACGGGCGACCATGCCGGCGTGATAACTGGTGCCGCAGGCCACGATCTGCACGTTGCGGACCTTGGCGAACAATTCGGCCGCTTGTGGACCGAAGGCCTGGACCAGCACCTGTTCCTGACTCATGCGTCCTTCCAGGGTGCGCTGCACAACGGCCGGTTGCTCGTGGATTTCCTTGAGCATGTAATGGCGGAACTCGCCCTTGTCGGCGGCTTCGGCACCGTCGCGGTACTGAACGGTCTCGCGCTCCACGCTTTTGCCATTGAGGTCCCAGATCTGCACGCTGTCGCGACGAATCTCGGCGATATCGCCTTCTTCCAGGTACATGAAGCGATCAGTGACCTGACGCAGCGCCAGTTGATCGGACGCCAGGAAATTTTCCCCCAGGCCCAGGCCGATCACCAGCGGGCTGCCACTGCGGGCTGCTACCAGGCGATCCGGTTGTTTCGCGCTGATCACCGCCAAGCCGTAGGCCCCGTGCAGTTCCTTGACCGTTGCCTTGAGGGCCACGGTCAGGTCCGCCAGATCCTTGAGCTTGTGGGTGAGCAAATGGGCAATGACTTCGGTGTCGGTGTCGGAAGTGAACACATAGCCGAGCGCCTTCAGCTGTTCGCGCAACGCTTCATAGTTCTCGATGATGCCGTTGTGCACCACCGCCAGGTCGCCGGAGAAATGCGGATGGGCGTTACGCTCGCACGGCGCGCCATGGGTGGCCCAACGGGTATGGGCAATGCCCAGGCGACCGACCAGCGGTTCGGCGTCCAGCGCTCGTTCCAGTTCGCTGACCTTGCCTGGACGACGCATGCGCTCAAGCTTTTCGTCGTTGGTGAAAACCGCCACGCCAGCGCTGTCATAGCCGCGATATTCAAGACGCTTGAGGCCCTCAAGCAAGATGGCAGTGATGTTGCGTTCAGCTACGGCGCCGACAATTCCACACATGCTATTTCTCCTGGCTGACAGGCGCGCAGATCACGGTGATGCCGCGGGCCTGAATCTGATCGCGGGCCTCTACGGGCAGGCGATCATCGGTAATGAGGGTATGGACGCTGCTCCACGGCAGTTCCAGATTGGGGATCTTGCGGCCGATCTTGTCGGCCTCCACCATCACGATCACTTCCCGGGCAACCTCAGCCATCACACGGCTCAGGCCCAGCAGTTCGTTGAAGGTGGTGGTACCTCGAACCAGATCGAGGCCGTCGGCACCGATGAACAGCTGGTCGAAATCGTAGGAACGCAGAACCTGCTCGGCCACCTGGCCCTGGAACGACTCGGAATGAGGGTCCCAAGTGCCGCCGGTCATCAACAGCACCGGCTCGTGCTCCAGTTCACTCAAGGCATTGGCAACGTGCAGGGAATTGGTCATGACCACCAGGCCCGGCTGTTGGCCGAGTTGCGGAATCATGGCCGCCGTGGTGCTGCCGCTGTCGATGATGATGCGCGCGTGCTCGCGGATCCGCTTCACGGCGGCCCGGGCAATGGCCAGTTTGTACTTGGAGACGGCTTGCCCGTTATCGGCCACCAACTCCTGCGGCATCGGTACCGCGCCACCGTAGCGACGCAGCAGCAGGCCGTTGGTTTCCAGGGCGGCGAGGTCCTTGCGAATCGTAACTTCCGAGGTTTCGAAGCGCTTGGCCAGCTCATCCACACTGACCTCACCCTGCTCCTGGAGCAGGGCAAGGATGTTGTGACGGCGCTGTGGCGTGTTGCGTTTCGACATGGCGGCTTAAGTTTCGATTCGAAAGATAACGTAAGCAATCAAAACCTATTGAAGCGATATCGTCAAGGCGCCAGAAGAAAAATTCAGAAATCACGCAAATCGAATGTGGGAGCGGGCTTGCTCACGAATGCGTTGAGTCAGCAACGAATTAATTGGCTGAACCACCGCTTTCGCGAGCAAGCCCGCTCCCACAAGGGGGATGTGGATAACTTCAGGATTTCTTGATTTTCTCCGGCCGCTTCCAGCCGTCGATGTTGCGTTGGCGGGCGCGTCCGACTGCCAATTGGCCTTTATCCACATTCTGGGTAAGGGTCGAACCGGCTGCCGTGGTCGCACCGCTGGAGATATCCACAGGTGCTACCAAGGAGTTGTTAGAGCCGATGAACACATCTTCGCCCAACACGGTTTTCCACTTGTTGGCGCCATCGTAGTTGCAGGTAATGGTCCCGGCGCCGATGTTGGTGCGGGCGCCGACTTCAGCGTCACCGAGGTAGGTCAGGTGCCCGGCCTTGGCGCCCTCGCCCAGATGAGCGTTTTTCAGTTCAACGAAGTTACCCACATGGGCACGGGCTTCCAGCACCGAACCCGGGCGCAGGCGGGCAAACGGGCCGGCGTCGCTGCCCTCCCCCATGATTGCACCGTCGAGATGGCTGTTGGCTTTGATCACCACGCCTTTGCGCAGGGTGCTGTCCTTGATCACGCAGTTCGGGCCGATGACCACGTCGTCTTCGATGACAACCTTGCCTTCGAGGATGACGTTGATGTCGATGACCACGTCGCGACCCACGCTGACGTCACCGCGCACGTCGAAACGGGCCGGATCGCGCAGGGTCACGCCTTGGGCCATCAGGCGGCGAGCGGCGCGCAATTGATAGTGGCGCTCCAGCTCGGCCAGTTGCCGGCGATCGTTGGCGCCCTGCACTTCCATGGCGTCCAGCGGCTGCTCGGTGGCGACCACCAACCCGTCGCTGACCGCCATGGCAATCACGTCGGTCAGGTAGTACTCGCCCTGGGCGTTGTTGTTCGACAGACGACTCATCCAGTCACCCAGGCGCTCGGCCGGCACGGCCAGAATCCCGGTGTTGCCTTCAGTGATCGCGCGCTGGGCTTCGTTGGCGTCCTTCTGCTCGACAATCGCCATCACCTGGCCGTCGGCGTTGCGCACAATGCGGCCGTAACCGGTGGGGTCATCCAGCTCGACGGTCAGCAAGCCCAACTGCTGTGGGGCAACGTGCTTGAGCAGGCGCTGCAAGGTCTCGACTTCGATCAGCGGCACATCGCCGTAAAGAATCAGCACCGTATCCGCCGTGATGAACGGCACGGCCTGGGCCACCGCATGGCCTGTGCCCAGTTGTTTGTCCTGCAGGACGAAATTCAGGTCATCGGCGGCCAGGCGTTCGCGCACCGCATCGGCACCGTGGCCGATCACCACGTGAATGCGCTGTGGATCAAGTTGCCGGGCGCTGTGGATAACATGGCCGAGCATGGAATTGCCGGCTACCGGGTGCAAGACCTTGGGCAGCGCCGAACGCATGCGGGTGCCTTGACCGGCCGCGAGGATAACGATTTCGAGAGACATGACTGGCTACCAATCCTGGGTGGTCAGCGGCTGCGACCAGATGATGAGTATCGGGAAAAGAAAAAAGGGTAGCCGAGGCTACCCTTTTTAATCAATCGCACAGAAAGCAGACGGCTTAGCCGCCGAACTTCTTGCGGATCTGCTGGACGGTGCGCAGCTGGGCTGCGGCCTCGGCCAGACGTGCAGCAGCAGAACCGTAATCGAACTCCGCGCCACGCTCGTGCAGGGCCTTCTCGGCAGCCTTGACGGCTTCCTGAGCGGAGGCTTCGTCCAGGTCGGCAGCACGTTGCACAGTGTCGGCAAGGACCTTGACCATGTTCGGCTGAACCTCGAGGAAACCACCGGAGATGTAATACACCTCGGCTTCCCCGCCCTGCTTGATCAAGCGGATCGGACCCGGTTTCAGATTAGTGATCAGCGGTGCGTGACCCAGAGCGATACCAAGATCACCCAGCTCACCATGCGCAATCACCATCTCGACCAGACCGGAGAAGATTTCCCCTTCCGCACTGACGATATCGCAATGGACTGTCATAGCCATCTGATTGCCTCAACCTAAATTAGCGCCCGTTGCCGGGCGCCGGGATTACAGTTTCTTGGCTTTCTCGATCGCTTCTTCGATGCCGCCGACCATGTAGAACGCTTGTTCTGGCAGGTGGTCGTAGTCACCGTTGAGGATGCCTTTGAAGCCAGCAATGGTGTCTTTCAGGGAAACGTATTTACCCGAGGCACCGGTGAAGACTTCAGCCACGAAGAACGGCTGCGACAAGAAGCGCTGGATCTTACGAGCGCGGGATACCAACTGCTTGTCGGCTTCCGACAGCTCGTCCATACCCAGGATCGCGATGATGTCCTTCAGCTCTTTGTAGCGCTGCAGCACGTACTGGACGCCGCGAGCGGTGTCGTAGTGCTCCTGGCCGATCACGTTCGGATCCAGCTGGCGCGAAGTCGAGTCCAGTGGGTCAACCGCTGGGTAGATACCCAGGGAAGCGATGTCACGGGACAGAACGACGGTGGCGTCCAAGTGGGCGAAGGTGGTCGCTGGCGACGGGTCGGTCAAGTCATCCGCAGGTACGTATACCGCTTGGATCGAAGTGATCGAACCTTCCTTGGTCGAAGTGATACGTTCTTGCAGAACGCCCATCTCTTCAGCCAGGGTCGGCTGGTAACCTACTGCCGAAGGCATACGGCCCAGCAGTGCGGATACTTCGGTACCGGCCAGGGTGTAACGGTAGATGTTGTCGACGAACAGCAGAACGTCGTTACCTTCGTCACGGAACTTCTCGGCCATGGTCAGGCCGGTCAGGGCTACGCGCAGACGGTTGCCCGGCGGCTCGTTCATCTGGCCATAGACCAGTGCCACTTTGTCCAGAACGTTGGAATCCTTCATCTCGTGGTAGAAGTCGTTACCCTCACGAGTACGCTCACCCACACCGGCGAACACGGAATAACCGCTGTGCTCGATGGCGATGTTACGGATCAGTTCCATCATGTTTACGGTCTTGCCTACACCGGCACCACCGAACAGACCGACTTTACCGCCCTTGGCGAACGGGCAAACCAGGTCGATAACCTTGATGCCGGTTTCCAGCAGGTCGTTGCCGCCTGCCTGTTCAGCGAAGGATGGCGCAGGACGGTGAATGCCCCAGCGCTCTTCGGTGTCGATCGGACCCGCTTCGTCGATCGGGTTACCCAGTACGTCCATGATCCGGCCCAGGGTCGCTTTACCGACCGGTACGGAGATGGCTGCGCCAGAGTCGATAACGTCCAGACCGCGCTTCAAGCCTTCGGTAGAACCCATCGCAATGGTACGAACGATGCCGTCGCCCAGCTGCTGCTGAACTTCCAGGGTAGTTTCCGCGCCTTGTACTTTCAGCGCGTTGTAGATGCTCGGTACGCTGTCGCGTGGAAATTCCACGTCGATAACGGCGCCGATGATTTGAACGATACGTCCGCTACTCATAGCTGGATCCTCTGAATATTTGAACCGTTAAACCGCGGCAGCGCCGCCGACGATTTCCGAGATCTCTTGGGTGATCGCAGCCTGACGCGCCTTGTTGTAGATCAGCTGCAAATCGCTGATCAAATCACCGGCGTTGTCGGTAGCGTTCTTCATCGCGATCATCCGCGCTGCTTGTTCAGCTGCGTTGTTCTCGACCACCGCCTGGTAGACCTGCGACTCCACGTAGCGGACCATCAAGCCGTCAAGCAGCTCCTTGGCATCCGGTTCGTAGAGATAGTCCCAGTGGTGCTTGAGTTCCTGTTCCGGGGTCGCCACCAGTGGGATCAATTGCTCCACGGTTGGCTGTTGCGTCATGGTGTTGATGAACTTGTTGGATACCACGGACAGGCGGTCAATCCGGCCTTCCAGGTAAGCATCCAGCATCACCTTGACGCTGCCGATCAGGTCATTGATCGACGGTTCTTCACCCAGGTGGCTGATAGCAGCGACGACGTTGCCGCCGAAGTTGCGGAAGAAAGCCGCACCCTTGCTACCAATCACGCACAGATCGATCTCGACGCCTTGTTCGCGGTTTACAGCCATGTCCTTGACCAGGGCCTTGAACAGGTTGGTGTTCAAGCCACCACACAGACCACGGTCACTGCTCACCACGACGTAACCGACGCGCTTGATAGCACGGTCGATCATGAACGGGTGGCGATATTCCGGGTTGGCGTTGGCCAGATGACCAATAACCTGGCGGATGCGCTCCGCATAAGGGCGGCTAGCAGCCATGCGCATTTGTGCCTTGCGCATTTTGCTGACCGCCACTTTTTCCATGGCGCTGGTAATTTTTTGCGTGCTTTTGATGCTCGCAATCTTACTGCGAATCTCTTTTGCGCCTGCCATGTAACACCTATCAGGTTAGCAAGCGGGAGCCTTGCGACTCCCGCTGCGGCTTACCAGGTTTGGGTGGCCTTGAACTTCTCGATACCGGCTTTCATGCCAGCGTCGATTTCGTCATTGAAGTCACCCTTCACGTTGATCTTGGCCAACAAGTCGGCGTGATCGCGGTTGAAGTAAGCAATCAGCGCTTGTTCAAAGCTGCCGACCTTGGCGATTTCAACGTCAGTCAGGAACCCACGCTCAGCGGCATACAGCGACAGCGCCATGTCAGCGATCGACATTGGTGCGTATTGCTTCTGCTTCATCAGCTCGGTAACGCGCTGACCATGCTCAAGTTGCTTACGGGTCGCTTCGTCCAGGTCAGAAGCGAACTGGGCGAATGCCGCCAGTTCACGGTACTGGGCCAGGGCGGTACGGATACCACCGGACAGCTTCTTGATGATCTTGGTCTGAGCGGCACCACCCACACGGGATACCGAAACACCGGCGTTCACAGCAGGACGGATCCCGGAGTTGAACATGGCCGATTCCAGGAAGATCTGACCGTCGGTGATGGAAATCACGTTGGTCGGAACGAACGCGGAAACGTCGCCAGCCTGGGTTTCGATGATCGGCAGAGCGGTCAGGGAGCCGGTCTTGCCGGTCACTGCGCCGTTGGTGAACTTCTCTACGTACTCTTCCGAAACGCGGGATGCGCGCTCCAGCAGACGGGAGTGGAGATAGAACACGTCGCCTGGGTAGGCTTCACGGCCTGGTGGACGGCGCAGCAGCAGGGAGATCTGGCGGTAAGCCACTGCCTGCTTGGACAGATCGTCATAAACGATCAGCGCGTCTTCACCGCGGTCGCGGAAGTATTCGCCCATGGTGCAACCGGAGTACGGTGCCAGGAACTGCAGCGCAGGAGATTCCGATGCGCTGGCCGCCACGATGATCGTGTTGGCCAGGGCGCCGTTTTCTTCCAGCTTGCGAACCACGTTGGCGATGGTCGATTGCTTCTGACCGATGGCTACGTAGACGCAGAAAATGCCGCTGTTCTTCTGGTTGATGATCGCGTCGATCGCCAGAGCGGTCTTACCGATCTGACGGTCACCGATGATCAGCTCACGCTGGCCACGGCCGACAGGGATCATGGCATCGACAGCCTTGTAGCCAGTCTGTACAGGCTGGTCTACCGACTTACGCCAGATCACGCCAGGAGCAACTTTCTCGACCGCGTCGGTCTCGGTGTTGTTCAGCGGACCTTTGCCGTCAACAGGGTTACCCAGTGCGTCGACGACGCGACCCAGCAGTTCCTTACCCACCGGAACTTCGAGGATGCGGCCGGTGCACTTGGCGCTCATGCCTTCGGCCAGCGACTGGTAGGAACCCAGTACAACGGCACCTACGGAGTCTTGCTCCAGGTTGAGGGCCATACCGTAGACGCCGCCCGGAAACTCGATCATCTCGCCGTACATGACGTCGGCCAGACCGTGAATCCGCACGATACCGTCAGATACGCTGACGACAGTGCCTTCGTTACGGGCTTGGGAGGTCACATCGAGCTTGTCGATGCGGCCCTTGATAATTTCACTTATTTCGGAAGGATTGAGTTGCTGCATTGCTCTGCTGCCCCTTCAAACTCAAGATTTCAATGCTTCGGCAAGTTTCGCGATTTTGCCGCGAATCGAGCCATCGATAACCAGGTCGCCGGCGCGGATTACAACGCCCCCTATCAGGGACTTGTCTTCCTCGACTTGCAGGCGCACTTCCCGGTTGAGTCGTGCACTGAGAACCTTGGCGAGTTTGTCTTGCTGTTCTTGGTTCAATGCGAAAGCACTGGTCACTTCCACGTCTACCGACTTCTCTTGCTCGGCCTTGTACAGGTCGAAAAGAGTGGCGATCTCCGGCAGAAGCAGGAGACGGTCGTTTTCGGCAACGACGTGAATGAAATTCTGTGCCTTGGCATCGAACTTGTCGCCGCACACGTCAATGAACGTGGCGGCCTTTTCTGCGCTCGTCAGTCGCGGGGCCTTGAGCACGCGCTGCATGGTGTCGTCTTGCGACACCGCTGCAGCCAGGCCGAGCATGGCTGACCAATTGGCCAGTTGCTGGTGGGCCTGAGCGTGCTCGAAGGCCGCCTTAGCGTAAGGTCGGGCCAACGTGGTCAGTTCTGCCATGATCGCCCTCGCTTAGATTTCAGCAGCCAGTTGGTTAACCAGCTCTGCGTGCGCGTTTTGATCGATTGTGGCACCCAGGATCTTCGAAGCACCGCCAACGGCCAGGGCACCCACTTGGGCACGCAGCGCGTCTTTGACACTGTTGAGTTCCTGTTCGATCTCGGCTTGAGCCTGAGCCTTCACACGGTCAGCTTCGACGCGAGCCTGTTCACGGGCTTCGTCGACAATCTGGGTACCGCGTTTCTTGGCTTGCTCGATGATTTCAGCTGCCTGAGCTTTCGCTTCGCGCAGTTGCTGACCCACTTTCTCATGGGCCAACTCCAGGTCGCGAGCTGCACGGCTGGCAGCGTCCAGACCATCAGCGATCTTCTTTTGACGTTCGTGCAATGCCGCAATGACCGGAGGCCATACGAACTTCATGCAGAACAGTACAAAAATCAGGAACGCAACGGACTGGCCAATCAGGGTCGCATTAATGTTCACGCCAACACCTCGCAGTTACGTTGTCCATCACACCAATCTACTCGAGACATCCGAGTAATTAGCCAGCGATTTGACCAACGAACGGGTTCGCAAAGGTGAAGAACAGCGCGATACCAACACCGATCATGGTCACGGCGTCGAGCAGACCGGCCACGATGAACATTTTGACTTGCAGCATTGGAACCATTTCTGGCTGACGCGCTGCGCCTTCCAGGAACTTGCCGCCCAACAGGCCGAAACCAATTGCGGTACCCAGTGCGCCCAGGCCGATCAACAGTGCAACAGCGATAGCGGTTAGACCAACTACAGTTTCCATCTTTCCTCCCGACTTTTACGTCGTATGGTTTAGGTTTTTTAGATTAAAGCGGTAAAACAAATCGTTTCTCAGCCCGGTTCGGGCTCCTTCCCGTTTGACCGGGAAGGACATCAGACTAGTCGAGACTGGTCTTAATGGTTTTCTTCGTGCGCCATCGACAGGTAGACGATGGTCAGCATCATGAAGATGAACGCCTGCAGGGTGATGATCAGGATGTGGAACACAGCCCACGCCCATTGCAGGACTACACCCAGGCCGCTGAGCCACAGCAGGCCGCTGCCGAACATCACAGCGATCAGGATGAACACCAGTTCGCCGGCATACATGTTGCCGAACAGACGCAGTGCCAGAGAAATCGGCTTGGCGATCAGGGTTACGAATTCCAGCAGGAAGTTCACCGGAATCAGCAGGGCTTGAACGAGGATGTTCTTGCTGCCGAACGGGTGCAGGGTCAGTTCGCCGATGAAGCCGCCGATGCCCTTGACCTTGATGCTATAGAAAATGATCAGTGCGAAAACCGAGAGCGCCATACCCAGGGTCGCGTTCGGGTCGGTGGTCGACACAGCGCGGAATGGGATGTGTGCATCACCGGAGATCAGGATGGCCAGCTGAGGAATCCAGTCGACCGGTACCAGGTCGACGGCGTTCATCAGGAACACCCAGACGAAGATGGTCAGTGCCAGCGGTGCGATCACCGGGCTACGGCCATGGAAGCTGTCTTTCACGCTGCCATCGACGAATTCGACCAGTACTTCAACGAAGTTCTGCAGTGCACCAGGCTGACCGGAGGTCGCCTTCTTTGCCGCCATGCGGAAAAGAAGAACGAAGATCAGGCCCAGTGCGACCGACCAGCCGAGGGTATCGACGTGGAAAGCCCAGAAGCCCATTTCCTTGGCTTCTGCTGCGGTGTGGGCAAAGCCCCAGCCGCCGTTGGGTAGCTGACCGAAGGTCAGGTTCTGCAAGTGGTGCTGGATATAGCCCGAAGCGGTTGTCTCTGCCATGGTTGCCTCAAACGCCCTAAGGTCTCGAAAGTCTTGTTCTCATTAGCAGGGGAGCGAACCAGCTAACCAGTTGGGTCAGCACGAAGACGCTGAATACAGCCAGCGGCGCCAGTGGCTTCACACCTGCGAACGTCAATGCAAACAGCACTGCCGTCAAAATCAGTTTCCCCGCCTCGCCGGCATAAAAAGACCGGACGATAGCCTGGGCTGCTCGGGCGCCGGAAAACCGAAAGGCCCTGTGAGCAAAGTAAATATTGGGAAGCAAGGCTATCAGGCCTCCGCAAAGCCCTGAGTATCCGGCGACGACTCCTTTCCATTGCCAGAGCGCCAATGTGGCGATCAGTACGACGGTGAATTGAGCCATCAAAACCGGGAAAACTGCCAGACGATGGAACGGCAAGCGGTTTGGCGTGCGGGTTTCCATCGCTTTTGCTCTCCAATAGTCGGCCGCCATAATTCAATAACTTGGCATAATTTGTGCCGACAAAATGCGCGCAGAGTATAGGGGCGGTTCTGCCCCTATTCAACTGCCAGGTAGTGATTTCCGACTGCGCGCTACAAGAGCAATTGTTTCAGCGAATGTGTGCAAGGACACCTTGCAGCTCATCAAGGGAGTTGTAGCCAATCACCAATTGCCCCTTGCCCTTCTTTCCGTGGCGAATCTGCACCGCAGAGCCCAGGCGCTCGGCCAGGCGTTGTTCCAGGCGAGCGATATCCGGATCGGTTTTTGGGGCCTCGACGGGGGCCGGTTTGCCACTGAGCCACTGGCGAACCAGTGCCTCGGTTTGGCGCACGGTGAGGCCGCGTGCGACAACATGTCGCGCCCCTTCAACCTGTTGATTTTCCGGCAACCCGAGCAATGCCCGGGCATGACCCATTTCCAGGTCGCCGTGGGACAGCATGGTCTTGATGACTTCCGGCAACGCAATCAGGCGCAGCAGGTTGGCCACGGTCACGCGGGACTTGCCCACCGCCTCGGCAACTTGTTGCTGGGTCAGCTGGAATTCCTGCTGCAAGCGCTGCAGGGCCACCGCTTCCTCGATCGGGTTGAGGTCTTCACGCTGGATGTTTTCGATCAACGCCATGGCGATGGCCGTTTCATCCGGCACATCGCGAACCATTGCCGGGATGGTTTCCTGGCCGGCCTGCTGGCTGGCGCGCCAGCGACGTTCGCCGGCGATGATCTCGAAGCGTCCGTTGGCAATCGGCCGGACCACGATCGGCTGCATCACGCCCTGGCTCTTGATCGACTGGGCCAGTTCTTCCAGCGCCTGCGGGTCCATGTCCCGGCGTGGCTGGTATTTGCCGCGCTGGATCAGGTCCAGGGGCAGATGCTGCAGCTCGCGCTGATCGGCCTGTACGGCCTGTTCTTCCAGCGAGCTGACCGTCGGACCGCTGAGCAGTGCATCCAGTCCACGTCCGAGACCTCGTTTCTTGACGGCCATGGGGTTTCCTTAAGTTGGCTGGGCTGCAGCGGTGCGTGGATTGCGGCGCTGACGGCGAACCATCTCGCCCGCCAGGGCCAGGTAAGCCAGCGCACCACGGGATTGTTTGTCGTAGGCCAAGGCCGGCATGCCGTAGCTCGGCGCTTCGGCCAGACGGATGTTACGTGGGATGACCGTGTCGTAGAGCTGCTCGCCGAAATGCTCCTTGAGCTGGGCCGAGACATCGTTCATCAGGCTCAGGCGCGGGTCGTACATGGTCCGCAACAGGCCTTCGACCTTCAGGTTCGGGTTCAGCAGTTCGGCGATGCGCTTGATGTTATCCACAAGGTCGCTCAAGCCTTCCAATGCGAAGTACTCGCACTGCATGGGGATAATCACCCCATCAGCCGCCACCAGGGCATTGAGGGTCAGCATCGACAGCGACGGCGGGCAGTCGATCAGGATGTAATCGTAGTTTTCCCGGATCGGCGCCAAGGCGCTGCGCAGGCGGCTTTCCTTCATCTGCATTTCCAGCAGCACCACTTCGGCCGCCGTCAGGTCACGGTTGGCCGGCAGCAGTTGATAACCGCCGTGTTCGGAGAAGTGCATGGCCTGGCCCAGATCGCATTCGCCGATCAGGACGTCGTAGATGGAATTTTCCAGGCCATGCTTATCCACACCGCTACCCATGGTGGCGTTGCCCTGTGGATCGAGATCGATCAACAGCACCCGGCGCTTGGTCGCGACCAGGGATGCTGCGAGGTTGATGCAGGTGGTGGTCTTGCCCACACCACCTTTCTGGTTCGCTATCGCGAATACCTTAGCCATTCTTGCTTGTGTTCCCAATCATGCCGTGCGGCGCAGTATCAGCAGATGGCGTTGGCCTTGGCAACCGGGTACGGCCAAGGCGTGTTCGCTATCGAGGTGGAAGTCTGCCGGCAATGCTACCAGCTCATCGGCCGGATGAACGCCCTTCATTGCCAGCCAGCGCGTATCGGCGTCGCCCAGGTGGCGAGTCCAGTTGCTGAAGTTCTCCATGCTGCTGAACGCCCGGGAGATGATCCCGTTGAACGGCTCGGCAGGCTGGAACGCTTCGACGCGATTGTGGATAACTTGCAGGTTATCCAGTTTGAGTTCGAGTTTGACCTGGGTCAGGAAGCGGGTTTTCTTGCCGTTGCTGTCCAGACAGGTCACTTGCGAGTCGGGAAACAGGATCGCCAGCGGGATTCCTGGCATGCCGCCGCCGCTGCCGACATCCAGCCAACGACCGTTTTCGATGAAGGACATGACGCTGAGACTGTCGAGCAAATGGCGCGAGACCATTTCATCCGGATCGCGCACGGCGGTCAGGTTGTAGGCCTTGTTCCATTTGATCAACAACGCCAGATAACCCAGCAATTGCGCGTGCTGGGCTTCGGTCAGGCTGACGCCGAGCTGACGGGCACCTGTGGATAACTCTTCAGCGTGTTGCGAGGTGACCATCGAACTCAAGCGCTTTGCTCCAACTGGCGGCCGGCGCCGCGTTTTTTCAAATGAATCATCAACAGCGAAATCGCTGCCGGCGTGACGCCGGGAATGCGCGAGGCCTGGCCCAGGGTTTCTGGACGGGTCGCACCGAGCTTGCTCTGGATTTCTTTCGACAACCCGGAAATACCGGTGTAATCGATATCCACAGGCAGCTTGGTGTCTTCGCTGGCACGCAGGCGGGCGATTTCATCCTGCTGACGGTCGATGTAACCGGCGTACTTGGTCTTGATCTCGACCTGTTCGGCCACTTGCGGATCTTCCGCGCCCTGGCCGGTCACTTCCACCAGCCCGACATAGTCGATTTCCGGACGGCTCAAGAGGTTCAGCAGATTGTATTCGTGGGTCAGCGGTGTGCCGAATTTCGCCGCAATGGCATCGCCTTGCTCGGTACCGGGACGAACCCAGGTGCTTTTCAGCCGCTGCTCTTCCAGCTCGATGCTCTCGCGCTTCTTGCAGAACGCGGCCCAACGCAGGTCGTCCACCAACCCCAGTTCGCGCCCCTTCTCGGTCAAGCGCAGGTCGGCGTTGTCTTCACGCAGGATCAGGCGGTATTCGGCGCGGGAGGTGAACATCCGATACGGTTCCTGGGTACCCAGGGTAATCAGGTCATCCACCAACACACCGATGTACGCCTCATCGCGACGCGGGCACCAGGCTTCTTTGCCCTTGGCGAGCAGTGCGGCGTTGGCTCCGGCGAGCAAACCCTGGGCACCCGCTTCTTCGTAGCCGGTGGTGCCGTTGATCTGCCCGGCGAAGAACAGACCGCCGATAGCTTTGGTTTCCAGGCTGTACTTCAAATCGCGCGGATCGAAGTAGTCGTACTCGATCGCATAACCCGGACGCACGATGTGCGCGTTCTCCATGCCACGGATCGATTGCACGATCTGCAATTGCACGTCGAACGGCAGACTTGTGGATATCCCGTTCGGATACAACTCATGGGTGGTCAAACCTTCCGGTTCGATGAACACCTGATGGCTTTCCTTGTCGGCAAAGCGATGGATCTTGTCTTCAATCGACGGGCAATAGCGCGGGCCGACACCTTCGATTTCACCGGCAGCGGAATACATCGGCGAACGATCGAGGTTCGCCGCGATGATTTCGTGGGTGCGGGCGTTGGTGTGGGTGATCCAGCAACTGACTTGCCGTGGATGCTGTTCCTTGTTGCCCATGAACGACATCACCGGGATCGGCGTATCGCCAGGCTGCTCGGTCATCACCGAGAAATCCACGGACTTGCCGTCGATGCGAGGTGGCGTACCGGTTTTCAGGCGCCCGACACGCAATGGCAACTCACGCAGACGGTGAGCCAGAGCAATCGACGGCGGATCACCGGCGCGGCCGCCGGAAAAATTCTGCAAACCGATGTGGATAAGTCCGCCGAGGAAGGTCCCGGTGGTCAACACCACGGAATCGGCGAAGAACCGCAGACCCATTTGCGTGACGACACCGCGCACCTGGTCCTGCTCGACGATCAGGTCATCGGCCGCTTGTTGAAATATCCACAGGTTCGGCTGGTTTTCCAGGATTTCACGGACAGCGGCCTTGTACAGGACGCGGTCGGCCTGGGCGCGAGTAGCGCGTACGGCCGGGCCTTTGCGGCTGTTCAACACGCGAAACTGGATACCACCCTTGTCGGTGGCCATGGCCATCGCGCCGCCTAGGGCATCGATTTCCTTGACCAGGTGGCTTTTGCCGATGCCACCGATGGCAGGGTTGCAGCTCATGGCTCCGAGGGTTTCCACGTTATGCGTCAGCAACAGGGTTTTTGCCCCCATGCGTGCTGATGCAAGTGCTGCCTCGGTACCGGCATGACCGCCGCCGATGACGATCACTTCAAAACGGGAAGGGAAATCCACCACGCACCTCGTGCCTGCTTTATTCAGGTAATTCGGAAATAGGTTTGAGTCTGGCCTGGGCGTTTTTCGAGCCAGGTCGGCAAGTATAGGGACTTCGCCCTTTCTAAAGAACCCTTTGCACAAAATTTAACCAGCTGTGGAGAACTCGCGGTTAAAAAAATAAAAAAGAAAGAAATTTATAAAATCTTTGTTTTTATGTTTATTCTTACTGAGCCATCTATCTGTGGATAACGTTCTACAGGCCTTTATTTTCAATGTGTACAGAGATTCAAAACCCTGTGGTCAGGTGGCAATGAGGGGCTTGGATAACCGGTGTAAGCCTGTGGATGAATGGGCCTGTTATCCACAGAGGCGGTTATCTTCAGTTTTGAAGGGGGTTTATCAACCGACCTCAATGGCAGTTATTCACAGGGCTTAATCCACAGAAAACCGCCGCGATGGACCGCCGCAGCGTCCACAGGCAAGCCGCCATGAAGGGCAATCAGTTTAAAAAAGAGAGGAAAAACCGGGTTTGCGTTGGACTCGAGAAGCTTCGAGGGCAAACCCGGCTAGAAAGGTGGGGGTTATTTACCGATGCAGAAGCTGGAAAAGATCCGCCCCAGCAAGTCATCGGAGCTGAAGGCGCCGGTAATTTCCCCTAGGGAATGTTGGGCCTGGCGCAGGTCTTCGGCCAACAACTCACCCGCCCCCGCCAAGGTCAGCTGCGCGCGACCGTGTTCCAGGGCGGCACTGGCATGGCGCAGGGCTTCAAGATGCCGCCGGCGGGCGCTGAAGCTGCTTTCCGACGTCTGCTCGTAGCCCATGCAGGCCTTGAGGTGCTCGCGCAGCAGTTCCAAGCCCTCACCCGCTGACTTCGCGCTCAGGCTGATGGTCACATGGCCGTCGTTGCTGACCTCAAGGACAATCGCTTCCCCGGTCAGGTCGGCCTTGTTGCGAATCAGCGTGACTTTCGCGGGATCCGGGCGGACCTCGAGGAATTCAGGCCACAAGGCAAATGGATCGTCGGCTTCCGGCGCGGTGGCATCGACCACCAACAATACCCGGTCGGCTTCACCAATGGCCTTCAGAGCCCGTTCCACGCCGATTTTTTCCACCTGGTCATCGGTGTCGCGCAAACCTGCGGTATCCACTACGTGCAGCGGCATGCCGTCGATGTGGATATGTTCACGCAGGATGTCCCGGGTGGTGCCGGCGATCTCGGTGACGATCGCCGCTTCGCGACCGGCCAGGGCATTCAACAAGCTGGACTTACCGGCATTCGGCCGTCCGGCGATCACCACGGTCATCCCATCGCGCAGCAAGGCACCCTGCCCGGCTTCGCGCAGTACTGTGGATAACTCATCGCGCACTTTATCCAGCAGGCTCAGCACGTGGCCATCGGCAAGAAAATCGATTTCCTCTTCCGGGAAATCAATCGCGGCCTCGACATAAATCCGCAGGCCGATCAATTGCTCGGTGAGGTTATGCACACGTTGGGAAAACGCACCCTGCAAGGAACGCAATGCGTTGCGTGCCGCTTGTGCCGAACTGGCTTCGATCAAATCGGCAATCGCCTCGGCCTGGGCCAGGTCGAGCTTGTCGTTGAGGAAGGCCCGTTCACTGAACTCACCCGGCCTGGCCAGGCGACAGCCCAGTTCCAGGCAACGCTTGAGCAGCATGTCCAGCACGATGGGGCCGCCGTGTCCTTGCAGTTCCAGTACGTCTTCGCCGGTGAACGAATTCGGCCCCGGGAAATACAAGGCCAGCCCCTCGTCGAGCACCTGCTGGTCAGCACTGAAAAACGGGCCGTAATGAGCAAACCGCGGCTTGAGTTCGCGACCGCTGATAGCCTTGGCCGCAACACTGGCCAAGGGCCCCGAAATACGGACGATGCCGACACCGCCGCGACCTTGGGCGGTGGCAACGGCGGCGATGGTTTCACGCGGAGCGCTCATAAACCGGTATCCAGACAAAAGTGGCAGATAGCAAAACGCCCCACTAGGGGGCGTTTTGTGTGGTTATCCACAGAGCAAGTTACGCCTCGGCTTTTTTCGCAGCCGCTTCGATCTTACGCGTGATGTACCACTGCTGAGTGATGGACAGCACGTTGTTCACAACCCAGTACAGCACAAGGCCAGCCGGGAACCACAGGAAGAAGAAGGTGAAGATGATTGGCATCATTTTCATGACCTTCGCCTGCATCGGATCCGGAGGCGTTGGGTTCAGCTGCTGCTGGATGAACATGGTCGCGCCCATGATGATCGGCAGGATGAAGAACGGATCCTTGATCGACAGGTCGGTAATCCACAGCATGAACGGTGCCTGACGCATCTCCACGCTTTCCAGCAGAACCCAGTACAGCGCCAGGAACACAGGCATCTGCACAAGAATCGGCAAGCATCCACCCAGCGGGTTGATCTTCTCTTTCTTGTACAGCTCCATCATGGCCTGGGACATTTTCTGCCGGTCATCGCCATGTTGTTCTTTCAGGGCGGCCAGTTTCGGCGCCACTGCGCGCATGCGCGCCATGGACTTGTAGCTGGCGGCCGACAACGGGAAGAAAATCCCCTTGATCAGCATGGTCAGGAAAATGATCGACCAGCCCCAGTTACCGACGATGCTGTGGATATGTTGCAGCAGCCAGAAGATCGGCTGGGCAATGAACCACAGGAAACCGTAGTCCACGGTCAGTTCCAGACCTGGGGACAACTCTTTCAAGACGGCCTGGCTTTTTGGACCGGCATACAGAATGGCGCTGGTCTCGACTTTTGCACCTGGCGCAGCGGTCAATGCCGGACCGGTGTAACCGACGATGTAGTTGCCTTTGCTGTCTTTACGCGTCTGGACGAGGTTGCTTTCGCCCTTCTGCGGGATCCAGGCTGTTACAAAATAGTGCTGCAGCCAGGCAACCCAGCCACCTTGGACGGTTTCCTTGACCTGGCCCTTGTCCATGTCCTTCATGGACACTTTCTTGTACGGCTCCGAACTTGTCCACAGGGCAGCGCCCAGGTAAGTCGCGGTGCCGGTGGCCGTGCTGGAAGAAGGATCGTCGCTGGCGTCACGCTTGAGTTGCGCGAACATCGCGCCGGACCAAGGCTGGGCGCTCTGGTTGTCGACCAGGTAGGAGACGGTTACGTCATACAGGCCACGTTTCAAGGTGAAACGCTTGATGTAGTTGACGCCATCCTTGCTGAACTTCAAGTCAACGACCAGTTGGTCCTGACCGTCAGCCAGTTGATAAGTCTTCTTCTCGGCGGAATAGACCGGGCGGCCGGCCGGGCTCGAATCCGGGCCGTTGGTACCGATCAGGCCACTTTGGGCCAGATAGGTGCGCTCGTTACCGTTGTCGAACAACTGGAACGGGATTTCCGGATGATCCTGGCGACGCGGGTACAGCGGCAGCTTCAGTTGGGCGACGTCACCACCCTGTGGATCGATTGCCAGCTCGAGCACGTCCGTCTTGATCTGGATGAGATCTTTGCTTACGACCACGGGGGCTTCGGCGGGAGCGCTGGTATCGCTTGCCGCGCGTGGGATGTCGTCATTGCTGGCAGCGTTGTTGCCAACTGGGACATCCGGCAGGCTCGGTGCGGTATTGCTGGCTGCAACATTCTGAGTCGGCAGGGCAGCCTGGCCATAGTCCTGGTTCCATTTAAGGACCATGACGTAGGACACGATTGCCAGGGCGACGATCAGGATCGTGCGTTTGATATCCATGATTACTCGGCCATCGAAGAAGAACGGGAGGTAGGGATAGGCGGAACCGGGTCATAGCCGCCGGGATTCCACGGATGACAGCGACCTAAACGACGAAAGGTCAGCCAGCCACCGCGCAGTAGGCCATGATTTTCTATGGCTTCGTACGCGTAGCAGGAACAACTGGGGTAGAAACGACAGTGACTGGCCATCAAAGGACTAATGGCATAGCGGTAAAACTGGATCGGAACGAGTGCCAGTTTACGCATCGGGACTGTCTACCCCTACAGTTTCGGTGTTGACTGCTGGTACTGGCTTGTTGCGGGCCAGACGCTTCCAGAGCTTGCCGAAATGCTGAATCAATTCGGGGTTTTCTACGTCACCCAAACCTTTGCGCGCGACGATAACAATGTCCCATCCAACCAGTGAATCCTGGTTAAGGCGAAACGATTCGCGCATCAGACGTTTGAGGCGATTGCGCTGAACGGAGAGCTTGACGCTCTTTTTCCCGATGACCAGCCCTAGTCGGGGGTGATCGAGATCGTTGCTGCGCGCAAGGAGCAGGAGATTTTTCCCCGGAACCTTGCCGGTAGGGGAGTCAAAGACTGCCTTGAAATGCCGGGGGGTAAGCAGACGCTTTTCCCGACTGAAGTCCTGACTCACCTCCAGTGCCGGATTATCAAACTGCCAGACGCGCACGACCTTTGGCGCGACGACGCGACAGGACGGCACGACCGTTCTTGGTAGCCATGCGAGCACGGAAACCGTGGGTACGAGCGCGTTTGATAGTGCTTGGTTGGAAAGTACGTTTCATGTCGTGTTACCTGGTTCGTCCACAACGGGCCGGAATGGCCCCCGTTTTAAGAGACCGGGGATTCTAGAGAAAGCAAGCCTCTAGGTCAATTTCCAACCAGCGTTTCCTTTAAATAGATATCCGGGCGCTTCGGCGGATTCATCACCCAGCCCTAGATATAAAAATAAAGAAGGGAATTATTTAAAGCTTTTCTGTAAAGCTTATAAAAGCAAGGCAGCCACCTTGCTGTGGATAACCATGCTCAGGCCTTGTAATCCGCCATGTACAGAGAATGACAACTACACGGGAAAGCAGTGGTCAGCCTGTGCTGCGCTGTCGGATAAGCTGTGTGTGGAATGCCCTGTTATCCACAGGGCGGTTACCCACAGACTTTCGCCCCCACTTGTGCAACGACCTCAGGCCCGGTTATCCACAGAGCTTATCCACTGACCGCCTGTCGTCTTTCTCGCCGTTAACGCATTGATAAATCATGGGCGATCAGCAAGCTGCATGTGGATAAGTGGCCGTCTGCTCGCTACAATGGCCGCTTGTTTTTGCCTCACCGGCTTTCAACTTAGGGGATATCCGTGTCAGTGGAACTTTGGCAGCAGTGCGTAGAGCTTTTGCGCGATGAGCTGCCTGCCCAACAATTCAACACTTGGATCCGTCCACTACAGGTCGAAGCCGAAGGCGACGAGTTGCGTGTCTATGCACCGAACCGTTTCGTTCTCGACTGGGTCAACGAAAAGTACCTGGGCCGGGTCATGGAACTGCTCGACGAGCATGGCAATGGCATGGCGCCTGCGTTGTCCTTATTAATAGGCAGCAAGCGCAGCTCGGCACCGCGCGCCGCACCCAACGCGCCGCTGGCCGCCGCAGCGTCACAGGCCCAGCAGACTGCAACGGCACCGGTTAACAACCATGCTGCCCCGGCACCCGCGCCTGCCCCGAGCAAACGCAATGCACAAAAGGTCGCCGAGGTCAGCGAAGAGCCCTCCCGGGACAGCTTCGACCCGATGGCCGGTGCCAGCTCCCAGCAGGCGCCGGTGCGTGCCGAACAGCGCACCGTCCAGGTCGAAGGTGCGCTCAAGCACACCAGCTACCTGAACCGGACCTTCACCTTCGAGAATTTCGTCGAAGGTAAATCCAACCAACTGGCCCGCGCGGCGGCCTGGCAGGTTGCGGATAACCCCAAGCATGGTTACAACCCACTCTTCCTTTATGGCGGCGTCGGCTTGGGTAAGACCCACTTGATGCATGCGGTGGGCAACCATCTATTAAAGAAGAACCCGAATGCCAAGGTCGTGTACCTGCATTCCGAGCGTTTCGTGGCCGACATGGTCAAGGCGCTGCAGCTGAACGCGATCAACGAGTTCAAGCGTTTCTACCGTTCGGTGGACGCCTTGCTGATCGACGATATTCAGTTCTTCGCCCGCAAGGAACGTTCCCAGGAAGAGTTTTTCCACACCTTCAACGCATTGCTTGAAGGCGGGCAGCAGGTCATTCTCACCAGTGACCGCTACCCGAAAGAAATCGAAGGCCTTGAAGAACGCCTCAAATCGCGTTTCGGCTGGGGCCTGACGGTGGCCGTCGAGCCGCCCGAGCTGGAAACCCGCGTCGCGATCCTGATGAAGAAAGCCGACCAGGCCAAGGTCGAGCTGCCTCACGACGCCGCGTTCTTCATCGCCCAGCGTATCCGCTCCAACGTGCGTGAGCTCGAAGGTGCCCTCAAGCGGGTGATCGCTCACTCGCACTTCATGGGCCGCGACATCACCATCGAGTTGATTCGCGAATCCTTGAAGGACCTGCTGGCGCTCCAGGACAAACTGGTTTCTGTGGATAACATTCAGCGAACGGTTGCGGAATACTACAAAATCAAGATTTCCGACCTGCTGTCCAAACGCCGTTCGCGTTCGGTAGCACGTCCGCGTCAGGTGGCGATGGCCCTGTCCAAGGAACTGACCAACCACAGCCTGCCGGAAATCGGCGATGTGTTTGGCGGACGCGACCACACCACGGTGTTGCACGCCTGTCGCAAGATCAACGAACTTAAGGAATCCGACGCGGACATCCGCGAGGACTACAAGAACCTGCTGCGTACACTGACCACTTGATGACCACCAGCGCAGCTTATTAAGGCAAGGGACTAGACCATGCATTTCACCATTCAACGCGAAGCCCTGTTGAAACCCCTGCAACTGGTCGCAGGCGTCGTCGAACGCCGCCAGACCTTGCCGGTACTTTCCAACGTGCTGCTGGTTGTCGAAGGCCAGCAATTGTCGCTGACCGGTACCGACCTGGAAGTCGAGCTGGTCGGTCGTGTGCAACTTGAAGAACCGGCCGATCCGGGTTCCATCACCGTGCCGGCGCGCAAGCTGATGGACATCTGCAAGAGCCTGCCCAACGACGCGCTGATCGACATCAAGGTCGATGAGCAGAAGCTCGTGGTCAAGGCCGGTCGCAGCCGTTTCACCTTGTCCACGCTGCCAGCCAACGATTTCCCGACCGTTGAAGAAGGCCCGGGTTCGCTGACCTGCAGCCTGGACCAGAGCAAATTGCGTCGCCTGATCGAACGCACCAGCTTCGCCATGGCCCAGCAAGACGTGCGGTATTACCTCAACGGCATGCTCCTGGAAGTGTCTGCCGGCGTCATCCGCGCCGTCGCTACCGACGGGCACCGCCTGGCCATGTGCTCGATGCAGGCCGATATCGGTCAGCCGGATCGCCACCAGGTGATCGTGCCGCGCAAAGGTATCCTGGAGCTGGCCCGTCTGCTGACCGAGCCGGACGGCAACGTCAGCATCGTACTGGGCCAGCACCACATCCGCGCCACCACCGGCGAGTTCACCTTCACGTCGAAGCTGGTGGACGGCAAGTTCCCTGACTACGAACGCGTGCTGCCAAAAGGTGGCGACAAACTGGTCCTGGGCGATCGCCAGGCGCTGCGCGAAGCGTTCAGCCGTACCGCGATCCTGTCCAACGAGAAGTACCGTGGCATCCGCCTGCAATTGGCCAATGGTCAGTTGAAGATCCAGGCGAACAACCCGGAGCAGGAAGAGGCGGAAGAAGAAGTAGGCGTTGAGTACAACGGCGGCTCCCTGGAAATCGGCTTTAACGTCAGCTACCTGCTCGACGTGTTGGGCGTGATGACCACCGAGCAAGTGCGTCTGATCCTGTCTGACTCCAACAGCAGTGCGCTGGTGCAAGAGTCCGACAACGACGATTCGGCTTACGTTGTCATGCCGATGCGTCTGTAATCATGCCCATGCCCAGCAGAAGCTAGATGTCCTTAAGTCGCGTCTCGGTCACCGCGGTGCGCAATCTACACCCGGTGACCTTCTCCCCTTCCCCCCGCATCAATATCCTTTACGGCGCCAACGGCAGCGGCAAAACCAGCGTCCTGGAAGCCGTGCACCTGCTCGGGCTTGCCCGTTCGTTTCGCAGCACCCGCCTGTTACCGGTCATCCAGTACGATCAACTGGCGTGCACGGTGTTCGGCCAGGTGGAACTGGCGGAAGGCGGCCATAGCGCCCTGGGGATCTCGCGGGACCGGCAAGGCGAGTTCCAGATCCGCATCGATGGGCAGAACGCCCGCAGCGCGGCACAGCTGGCGGAGATCCTGCCGTTGCAGTTGATCAACCCGGACAGCTTCCGTCTGCTGGAGGGCGCACCGAAGATTCGCCGGCAATTTCTCGACTGGGGCGTGTTCCACGTGGAACCGCGCTTCATGACCACTTGGCAACGCCTGCAGAAGGCGCTGCGCCAGCGAAACTCTTGGCTGCGACATGGTACACTTGACGCCGTTTCGCAAGCGGTTTGGGACAGGGAACTGTGCCAGGCCAGCGCTGAAATCGATGAATACCGCCGCGCTTACATCAAAGCCTTGAAACCGGTCTTCGAGCAGACCTTGAGCGAACTGGTTGAGCTTGAGGGCCTGACGCTCAGCTATTACCGAGGCTGGGACAAGGACCGGGAACTGAGCACCGTGTTGGCTGGCTCGCTGCAGCGGGACCAGCAGATGGGCCATACCCAGGCCGGACCACAACGCGCTGACTTGCGCCTCAGATTGGGCGCACATAACGCCGCGGACATCTTGTCCCGGGGTCAGCAGAAGTTGGTGGTGTGTGCCTTGCGTATCGCCCAGGGGCATCTGGTCAGCCAGGCCCGCCGCGGTCAGTGTATTTATCTGGTGGATGACTTGCCGTCCGAGCTGGACGAAGCCCACCGTCGCGCGCTGTGCCGCTTGCTGGAAGACTTACGCTGCCAGGTGTTCATCACCTGTGTAGACCACGAATTATTGAGGGAAGGCTGGCAGACGGAAACGCCAGTCGCTCTGTTCCACGTGGAACAGGGCCGTATCACCCAGACCCACGACCATCGGGAGTGAAGGCATTGAGCGAAGAAAATACGTACGACTCAACGAGCATTAAAGTGCTGAAAGGCCTGGATGCCGTACGCAAACGTCCCGGTATGTACATTGGTGACACCGACGATGGTAGCGGCCTGCACCACATGGTGTTCGAGGTGGTCGACAACTCCATCGACGAAGCCCTCGCCGGCCATTGCGACGACATCAGCATCATCATCCACCCGGATGAGTCCATCACCGTTCGCGACAACGGCCGTGGCATCCCGGTAGACGTGCATAAAGAGGAAGGCGTTTCCGCCGCTGAGGTCATCATGACCGTCCTCCACGCAGGCGGTAAGTTCGACGACAACTCCTACAAGGTCTCCGGCGGTCTGCACGGCGTAGGTGTATCGGTAGTGAACGCGCTGTCCGAACAACTGGTCCTGACCGTTCGCCGCAGCGGCAAGATCTGGGAACAGACCTACATCCACGGTGTGCCCCAGGCACCGATGGCGATCGTTGGCGACAGCGAAAGCACCGGCACCCAGATTCACTTCAAGGCCTCGAGCGAAACCTTCAAGAATATCCACTTCAGCTGGGACATCCTGGCCAAGCGGATTCGTGAACTGTCCTTCCTCAACTCCGGTGTTGGCATCGTCCTCAAGGACGAGCGCAGCGGCAAGGAAGAGCTGTTCAAGTACGAAGGCGGCCTGCGTGCGTTCGTTGAGTACCTGAACACCAACAAGACCCCGGTCAACCAGGTGTTCCACTTCAACGTCCAGCGTGAAGACGGCATCGGCGTGGAAATCGCCCTGCAGTGGAACGACAGCTTCAACGAGAACCTGTTGTGCTTCACCAACAACATCCCGCAGCGCGACGGCGGTACTCACCTGGTGGGCTTCCGTTCGGCGCTGACCCGCAACCTGAACACCTACATCGAACAGGAAGGCCTGGCGAAGAAGCATAAAGTCGCCACCACCGGTGACGATGCCCGTGAAGGCCTGACCGCGATCATCTCGGTGAAGGTGCCGGATCCGAAGTTCAGCTCCCAGACCAAGGACAAGTTGGTGTCTTCCGAAGTGAAGACCGCGGTTGAACAGGAAATGGGCAAGTACTTCTCCGACTTCCTGCTGGAAAACCCGAACGAAGCCAAGCTGGTGGTCGGCAAGATGATCGACGCCGCTCGTGCCCGTGAGGCTGCGCGCAAGGCCCGTGAGATGACCCGCCGCAAAGGCGCGCTGGACATCGCCGGCCTGCCGGGCAAACTGGCTGACTGCCAGGAAAAGGACCCTGCCCTGTCCGAGCTGTACCTGGTGGAAGGTGACTCTGCTGGCGGTTCCGCCAAGCAGGGCCGCAACCGCCGTACCCAGGCCATCCTGCCGCTCAAGGGCAAGATCCTCAACGTCGAGAAGGCGCGCTTCGACAAGATGATTTCCTCCCAGGAAGTCGGCACCTTGATCACGGCGTTGGGCTGCGGTATTGGTCGCGAAGAGTACAACATCGACAAGCTGCGCTATCACAACATCATCATCATGACCGATGCTGACGTCGACGGTTCGCACATCCGTACCTTGCTGCTGACGTTCTTCTTCCGTCAGTTGCCGGAGCTGATCGAGCGCGGCTACATCTACATCGCCCAGCCGCCGCTGTACAAGGTCAAGAAAGGCAAGCAAGAGCAATACATCAAAGACGACGACGCCATGGAAGAGTACATGACGCAGTCGGCCCTGGAAGACGCGAGCCTGCACCTGAACGAAGATGCCCCAGGCATTTCCGGTGAAGCCCTTGAGCGCCTGGTCAACGACTTCCGCCTGGTGATGAAGACCCTCAAGCGCCTGTCGCGCCTGTACCCACAGGAACTGACCGAGCACTTCATCTACCTGCCAGCCGTGAGCCTGGAGCAACTGTCCGATCACGCAGCGATGCAGGATTGGCTGGCCCAGTACGAAGTACGCCTGCGCACCGTGGAAAAATCCGGCCTGGTCTACAAAGCCAGCCTGCGTGAAGACCGTGAGCGTAACGTCTGGCTGCCGGAGGTCGAGCTGATCTCCCACGGCCTGTCGAACTATGTCACCTTCAACCGCGACTTCTTCGGCAGCAACGACTACAAGACCGTCGTATCCCTGGGCGCGCAACTGAGCACGCTGCTGGACGACGGTGCCTACATCCAACGTGGCGAACGCAAGAAAGCCGTGACCGAGTTCAAGGAAGCCCTTGAATGGCTGATGGCCGAAAGCACCAAGCGCCACACCATCCAGCGATACAAAGGTCTGGGTGAGATGAACCCGGATCAGCTGTGGGAAACCACCATGGACCCAAGCTCGCGGCGGATGCTGAAAGTCACCATCGAAGACGCCATTGGCGCGGACCAGATCTTCAACACCCTCATGGGTGATGCGGTCGAGCCTCGTCGTGACTTCATCGAGAGCAATGCGTTGGCGGTATCCAACCTGGATTTCTGATCCCTTCAGCAGCACCGCTCCAAAAAAAGCCAACGCTTATGCGTTGGCTTTTTTTTACGCTTTAAAAACGTGCACCCTGTTCAGGCCTGTGGGTAAAAACGGGGGTAACTCGGTAACACCTTGGCACAAAGCCTTCACGCTCAATGGGTTAGGTGCGGGGTGAGAGCCCCCGGATAACGGGGCCTCAGATTTTCTGGCGCAGAACTTGCGTATTAAATAAATTACACATCGTTTCTTTAAATTGACAGGGGAGCGGTGGGTACGAGGTGACACGAATAAATCCAATACCAAGGGTAGTCTCAATGAGCGGTACGCAAACTTCCAATCATCTGGAGCAAGGGCTCAAACCCCGGCATGTGACGATGCTATCCATCGCCGGCGTCATCGGCGCTGGCCTTTTCGTTGGCTCCGGCCACGCTATCGCCGCGGCCGGTCCAGCCGTGCTGCTGGCTTACGCTGCCGCGGGTGCCCTGGTGGTGCTGGTGATGCGGATGCTGGGCGAAATGGCGGTGGCGTCGCCGGACACTGGCTCCTTCTCGACGTATGCTGACCGTGCGATTGGGCATTGGGCCGGTTTCACCATCGGCTGGCTCTACTGGTGGTTCTGGGTTCTGGTGATTCCGCTGGAAGCCAACGCTGCCGCAACGATTCTTCATGCGTGGTTCCCGGACGTTGCAATCTGGGCCTTCACGCTGGTCATTACTCTGCTGTTGACGGTCACCAACCTGTTCAGCGTGAAGAATTACGGGGAATTTGAATTCTGGTTCGCCCTGGTCAAGGTGGTGGCGATCATCGGCTTCATTGGCCTGGGGGTGATGGCGATCTTCGGCGTGCTGCCCACCAGCCAGGTCAGCGGTGTTTCACACCTGTTCGACACCCAGGGCTTCCTGCCCAACGGTATGGGCGCGGTGTTGGGGGCAATCCTGACCACCATGTTTTCGTTCATGGGCACCGAGATCGTGACCATCGCGGCGGCCGAATCGAAGAACCCTGGCCAGCAGATTTCCAAGGCGACCAACTCGGTTATCTGGCGGATTGGCTTGTTCTATCTTGTGTCCATCTTCATCGTTGTCGCCCTGGTGCCGTGGAACGATCCGCTCCTGGCCAGCGTCGGTTCCTACCAGACGGTGCTGGAGCGCATGGGCATCCCCAATGCCAAACTGATCGTCGATATCGTCGTCCTGGTAGCGGTCACGAGCTGCCTGAACTCGGCGCTGTATACGGCGTCGCGGATGATGTTCTCGTTGGGCAAGCGTGGTGATGCGCCGGCCGTTTCCCAGCGCACCAACAAGAGCGGTACACCTTACTGGGCGGTGATGCTGTCGACCGGTGCGGCCTTTTTGGCGGTATTCGCCAACTACGTGGCGCCGGCTGCGGTGTTTGATTTCCTGCTGGCCAGCTCCGGTGCCATTGCATTGCTGGTGTATCTGGTCATCGCGGTTTCGCAGCTGCGCATGCGCAAGCAACGCATGGCGCGTGGTGAAAAAGTCGCTTTCAGCATGTGGCTGTTCCCCGGCCTGACCTACGCGGTGATTGTCTTCATCGTCGGGGCCTTGACCATCATGCTGTTCCAGGAAGCCCATCGTGTAGAGATCCTGGCGACGGGGCTGCTGAGTGTTTTGGTGGTGGTGTCCGGATTGCTGATACAGCGCCGCCGGATCGCAAAGGCAGGAAGCCTGGTACAGACGATCGGCTGATATCCATTGTGGCGAGGGGATAAATCCCCTCGCCACGGATGTAATCAAATACCTAACTCGCGACAGACGCCTCACTTCCCGCCGCCACATTCTCCAACCGATACCCATACCCATAAATCGTCAGTAATTGCCAACCCCGATCCGCCGTCAGCCCGAGCTTGTTGCGCAGGCGATAGATGTGGGTATCGAGCGGGCGGGACGAGGTCATTTCCTCGTGGGTCCAGAAGCGTTCGTAGAAATACTCCCGAGACAGTGGCCGGCCCAGGTTGGCGAACAGGCACCGGGCCAGGCGGTATTCTCGCTCGGTCAGGCTGATGGGTATGCCGGCGCGGGTAATGGTCAGCTCGGCGTCGTCGAACGCCAGGTCGTTGAACACCAGCACGTCGCTGGCGGGCGCGCGTTGCAGGTTGTGACGGCGCAGCACAGCGGTGACCCGGGCCTTGAGCTCGTTGGGCCGAAAGGGTTTGCTCACATAGTCGTCGGCACCGGCGTTGAGGGCCTGGACGATGTCGTGCTCGCCGTCGCGGCTGGTCAGCATGATGGCGGCCGGTGGCGAATCCATGTGCTCGCGGGTCCAGCGCAGCAATGAAAGCCCGCTGATGTCCGGCAGTTGCCAGTCGAGGATCAACAGGTCGAAGGTTTCCCGGCGCAGTTGCCGCAACAAGTCCTCGCCTCGCTCAAAGCTGTGCAGGGTCCAGGCTTGCTCGCCCCTGCCGGGGATTTGTTGCAGGGTCTGTTCTACCCGGCGCAGCTCGGCCGGTTCATCGTCCAGTATGGCGACACGCATGGAATGCGATTCCTTGATCTCGAGAGTAACGGACATCTTCAGGTGGCAAAGAAACGCAGCCGCTGGCTGATTCGTTGTCATTGACCTGTCGCTGGCTGCGACAATACCGGCTCGCGGCACAGAGGGAAAGGCAGCAGCGCGTCACCCATCGAGTCCCGTTATAGTCATGGGCTTTGCAAGCCCGTAAAGAAATCCCCAGTCCTTGAGGTTGGCCAGGAGGCCTATGAGTAACCAGCGTCGCCGTGAAAGTCGTGAGCCAACCCAGGTCCAGCAGTTGTTTCGTCAGTTGGTGCGGGAGTGGTTGTGGATAAGTTTGTTGCTGTTGCCGCTGACGGCCTTGCTGTCATTGAGCAGCCAATCGACGGGTAACCATCCAGGCGCTGTGTTGTTGTCGGTGTGTCTGGTGGCCTGTGTATTGGGCCTGTTGCTGTTGCGCCCGCGCCTGGCCCTGTGGACAACAGTGGGCGGCATGAGCCTGGCCCTGTTGATCAGTGCCGTGCTGGGCGCGCGAGGCTGGTGGTGGTCGCCCATGGCAAGTGTGCTGGGCATCATGTTCGGCTACCTGATCTGGAATTGGCGGCGCCTGAGCGTGGTGCTGGCCTATTTCGGCTGGGAGCTGGCCCGCCTGGACGCGGAACCCAAGGTCTTCCCGGAACGTCGCCGCGCCTCCTACACCGGCAGCGACCGCTTGCAGGGCCAGATCATGGCCCTGGAACAAGCCATGAGTCGAACCCGCGACACCCGGCGCTTCATTGCCGACGGCCTGGAGTACCTGCCGGTGGCGACCATGATCAGTGATCCCCAGGGCAAACTGTTGCTTGGCAATCGCAAGGCGCGCGAGCTGTTCGGCCATGGTCTGGCGGGCGGCGACGTGCTGGAGCATCTCGGGCAATTGGGTTATCCAGGGTTGGAGCATGGGGCGCATCATCGGTTATCCACATTGCCCTTGGTGGAGTTTCGCGACATTCGCGAGCGCAGCTTGCGTCTGGAACGGGCGGCGTTATTGCCGGTTGATGGCGATGCGCCGATTGGCTGGTTGTTGAGCCTCACGGACCTGAGTGCCGAACGTGAGGCTGAAGAACAGCGCAGCGTCATGCTGCGTTTCCTCTCCCATGATTTGCGCGCCCCGCACTCGGCGATCCTTGCATTGCTCGATGTGCAGCGGCATCAGGTCGGTGGGGATAATCCGCTGTTCGACCAGATCGAGCGCCAGGTACGTCGCGCCCTGGACCTGACCGAGGGCTTCGTGCAATTGGCCAAGGCCGAATCCGAGGCGTATCAATTCCAGCCGACGCTGTTCGCCATGCTGGTGCTGGATGTGCTCGACCAGGCGCTGCCCATCGCCCAGGCAAAACGCATCCAGTTGATTCATGAAATAGAGGATGAAGAGGCGATGCTGAGGGCGGATCAACCGTTGCTGACCCGTGCCCTGTTCAATCTGCTGGAAAACGCCATCAAGTACAGTGCGCCCGACGCCTGCATTTCGCTGCAGGTCCATTGCACCCCGGGCTGGTTGATCTGCAATGTCGCCGACCAGGGCAAAGGCATCAGCGCCGAAGAACTACCCGACCTGTTCAGTCAGTACCGACGGTTTTCCTCGGCTCACGGGGTCGATGGAATTGGCTTGGGGCTGTCGATGGTCAAGGCCGTGGTTGACCATCACGAGGGGAAAATCGAGTGCCGTAGCGTGGTGGGTAAAGGCACGACGTTCAGCCTGCGTTTCCCGTTATTGGAAGATTGAAAAAGATCGCGGCTTTCGGCTGTAGGAGCTGCCGAAGGCTGCGATCTTTTGGTGCTATAAAAAACTTATGCACCTGAAGGCGGGTTTTATGTGTTTAGGAAATATGTATAAAAAACATATACCTACAGCATAAAAGCAACGGATTTAGAAAAAACGGTACACAGGTTATCCACAGATCTCAAACAGCGAGCTGGTCGGTGGCAGCCGGTGTTGTCGGGGTCGGAGGCAGCGAGCCCATTTCCCGTTGTGTCTGTTCATTCCAGGCTTGTACACGGTCATTGAGCTCGGCGATGGCGCGGGGTCCAGTGCCTTCGGCATACATCGGCGCGCCGATCACCACAGTGATGACGCCTGGTTTCCTGATCCAGCCAGCCTTGGGCCAGAATTTGCCGGCATTGTGTGCAATCGGCAGCACGGGCAGATCGGCGTTCACGGCCAATGCCGAACCGCTGCGGGAGAATTTGCCGACGGTTCCATAAGGAACACGGGTGCCCTCGGGGAAGATCAGCACCCAAACGTTATCCTTGAGCAGTTCGTCGCCCTTCTTCGCGACCTGTTTGAGGGCCACCTTGGGATTGTCGCGATCGATGGCGATCGGGCGCAGCATCGCCATGGCCCAGCCAAAGAACGGTACGAACAGCAGTTCACGCTTGAGAACCTGGCTCAATGGCTCGAAATAGGCCGAGAGAAAGAACGTCTCCCAGGTACTCTGGTGGTTGGACTGGATCACGCAGGGCCGGTCAGGCACGTTTTCGGCACCTTTGACTTCATAGCTGATGCCCAGGAACACCTTGCTCAACCACAGTGCGCAGCGGCACCAGTACACATTGATGAAACGGTAGCGCGCCTTGAACGGCAAGAAAGGCGCGATAAAGAAACTCAAGGAGCACCACAGCAAGGAACTGGTGCCCAACAGCAGGTAAAAGAGAAAGGCTCTGATGGCCTGCAATATCGACATAGCGGCATTTACCGTTGCGGGCAATGCCCGCCTGTTCAAGCGCTTCCCGAACAATCCTTGATCAGGTTGTCGTGGGAGCTCTAATTGTGGATAAGTTCAGCGGCAATCGCCGCCAAGTCGTCAAAAATCAAGGTGCCCACCGGTAGGGTCTTGCCCAGAGTCTTTTCGCCTTTCCCGGTCTTTACCAAAACTGGCTGACAATCGACGGCCTTGGCCGCCTCCAGGTCACCGAGGCTGTCGCCGACGAACCACACACCCGCCAGCGCCACGCCGTAATGCGCGGCAATGGTTTTCAACATGCCCGGCTTGGGCTTGCGGCAATCGCAACCTTCGTCCGGCCCGTGCGGGCAATAGACGATCAGCCCGACTTCCCCGCCCTGCTCCGCCACCAGGGCGCGCAAGCGCTCATGCATGGCGTCCAGGACGGCGAGGTCATAGTAACCGCGGGCAATGCCCGACTGGTTGGTGGCAACCGCCACCGTCCAGCCGGCCTTGCTCAACTGCGCGATGGCTTCGATCGAACCGGGCAGTGGCAACCACTCCTCCACCGATTTGATGTAAGCGTCGGAGTCGTGATTGATCACCCCGTCCCGATCGAGAATCAGCAGTTTCAACAGCAGCTCCTCAACCCAGCACGGAAATATCGGCAATATTGAGGAACAGGCTGCGCAGGCGTGCCAGCAATGCATAACGATTCTTGCGAACGTCCTCGTTGTCCGCATTCACCATCACGGCTTCAAAGAACGCATCGACCGGTTCGCGCAGGGCCGCCAGGCGCGCCAGGGCCTCGGCATAATCGCGTTTTTCCATGAGCGGTTGCACCGACGCATACGCCTGTTGAATCGCCGAGTTGAGCGAAAACTCGGCGGCATTATCAAAGTAACGTGCTTCAACGGCTTTGACGGAGGGCTCGGCCTTGCTCAGCAGGTTCGACACGCGCTTGTTCACCGACGCCAGCGCTGCCGCTTCCGGCAATTTGCGGAACGCCTGCACCGCTTGTACACGCTGGTCGAAGTCCAGGGCCGAACCTGGTTTCAGGGCACGCACCGACAGGTAGGTCGCGACTTCGACACCTTCGTCTTCATAACGCGCACGTAGGCGGTCGAAGATGAATTCCAGCACGGCATCGGCCAGGCCGGCAGCCTTGACCTTGCTGCCGAACGCATTGACGGCGAACGCCACGGCGTCGTTCAGGTCCAGGTCCAGCTGCTTGTCGATCAGGATCCGCAACACGCCCAGCGCCGCACGACGCAAGGCATATGGGTCTTTGCTGCCGGTGGGCAGCATGCCGATACCGAAGATGCCGACCAGGGTGTCGAGCTTGTCAGCGATCGCCACGGCCGCACCGGTCAGGGTGGTCGGCAGCTCAGCGCCAGCACCGCGGGGCATGTACTGCTCGTTCAGTGCCAGGGCCACGTCTTGCGGCTCGCCATCGTTGAGGGCGTAGTAGTAACCGGCGACGCCTTGCATCTCCGGGAACTCACCGACCATTTCGGTGGACAGGTCGCACTTGGACAGGATGCCGGCACGGGCCGCGCGCTGGGCGTCGCCGCCGATGCGTGGGGCGATGAACGCTGCCAGTTTCGACACGCGCTCGGCCTTGTCGTAGACGCTGCCGAGTTTTTCCTGGAACACCACGTTGCGCAGGCGCTCGTTGAAGCTTTCCAGCGGCTGCTTCTTGTCTTGCTTGAAGAAGAACTCGGCATCGGTCAGGCGCGGGCGAACGACTTTTTCGTTACCGGCGATGATCTGCTGCGGGTCCTTGCTTTCGATGTTGGCGACCGTGATGAAGCGCGGCAGCAACTTGCCTTCGGCGTCCAGCAGGCAGAAGTACTTCTGGTTGTCCTGCATGGTGGTGATCAGCGCTTCCTGCGGCACTTCAAGGAAACGTTCCTCGAACGAGCACACCAGCGGCACCGGCCATTCCACCAACGCGGTCACTTCGTCCAGCAGGCTGGCCGGTACGATGGCGGTGCCTTCCTGCAGGGTGGCCAGCTCCTCGGTGCGTTTGCTGATCAACTCGCGGCGCTCGTTGGCGTCGGCCAGCACGTAGGCGGCACGCAGGTCGGCCAGGTAGTTGGCCGGCGAGGTGATGCGCACGCTCTGTGGATGATGGAAGCGGTGACCGCGGGAATCGCGACCGGCCTTCTGGGCCAGGATCGTGCAATCGATGACCTGGTCACCGAGCAACATCACCAGCCATTGGGTCGGACGCACGAACTCTTCCTTGCGCGCGGCCCAGCGCATGCGCTTGGGGATCGGCAAGTCATTGAGGGAGTCTTCGACGATGGTCGGCAACAGGCTGGCGGTCGGCTTGCCCTTGATGCTCTGGCTGTAGCGCAGCTTCGGGCCGCTCTGGTCGATTTCGCTCAGGTCCACGCCGCACTTCTTGGCGAAGCCCAGGGCAGCTTGGGTCGGGTTGCCGTCGGCATCGAACGCGGCCTGGCGTGGCGGGCCGTCGAGGTTGATGCTGCGGTCTGGCTGCTGGGTCGCCAGGGCGGTGATCAGCACGGCCAGGCGGCGCGGCGCGGCGTACACCTGTTTGGCTTCGTAGCCCAGGCCGGCGGCTTGCAGGCCTTTGTCGATACCGGCCAGGAACGCATCGGCCAGGGTGTTCAGGGCTTTGGGTGGCAGTTCTTCGGTGCCCAGTTCAACCAGAAAATCTTGAGCACTCATTGTGCAGCCTCCAGCTTAGCCAACACTTCATCACGCAGGTCCGGGGTTGCCATCGGGAAGCCCAGCTTGGCACGGGCCAGCAGGTAGGCTTGCGCAACGGAACGCGCCAGGGTGCGTACACGCAGGATGTATTGCTGGCGCGCGGTCACGGAAATCGCCCGGCGTGCATCCAGCAGGTTGAAGGTATGGGACGCCTTCAACACCATTTCATAGCTCGGCAACGGCAGCGGCTGGTCCAGCTCGATCAGGCGCTTGGCTTCGCTTTCGTAGAAATCGAACAGTTCGAACAGCTTCTCGACGTTGGCGTGTTCGAAGTTGTAGGTCGACTGTTCCACTTCGTTCTGGTGGAACACGTCGCCGTAGGTCACTTTGCCGAACGGGCCGTCGGCCCACACCAGGTCGTAGACCGAATCCACGCCCTGCAGGTACATGGCCAGGCGTTCCAGGCCGTAGGTGATTTCGCCGGTGACCGGGTAGCACTCGATGCCGCCCGCCTGCTGGAAGTAGGTGAACTGGGTCACTTCCATGCCGTTGAGCCAGACTTCCCAGCCCAGGCCCCAGGCGCCCAGGGTTGGCGATTCCCAGTTGTCTTCGACGAAGCGAATGTCGTGCACCAGCGGGTCGAGGCCCACGTGCTTGAGCGAGCCCAGGTACAGCTCCTGGAAGTTTTCCGGGTTCGGCTTCAGCACGACCTGGAACTGGTAGTAGTGCTGCAGACGGTTCGGGTTTTCGCCGTAGCGGCCGTCAGTCGGGCGGCGGCTGGGCTGCACATAAGCGGCGTTCCAGGTTTCCGGGCCGATGGCACGCAGAAACGTGGCAGTGTGGAAAGTGCCGGCGCCTACTTCCATATCGTAGGGCTGAAGTACCACGCAACCTTGCTCGGCCCAGTATTGCTGGAGGGCGAGGATCAAGTCTTGGAAGGTACGCACGGCTGGCGTAGGCTGGCTCACGAAATTCACCTGTTTCTTGGGCTGCGATTTAAAGAGCGGGAGTATACCCGATTCGTTCGTGCGCACGCCCCCTGGAGCCTTATGCCACGCTGCTTTTGGTGTTCCGAAGATCCGTTGTACATGGCATATCACGATCAGGAGTGGGGCACGCCGCTGCGCGATGCGCAGGGTTTGTTCGAGTTGCTTTTGCTCGAAGGGTTCCAGGCCGGGTTGTCCTGGATCACCGTTTTGCGCAAACGCGAGCGCTACCGGGAGGTGCTGTACGGCTTCGATGTGCAGCGGGTGGCGCAAATGAGCGACGCTGAAATCGATGAACTGATGCTCGACCCCGGCATCATTCGCAACCGCCTCAAGCTCAAGGCGGCCCGCCGCAACGCCCAGGCCTGGCTGGCGCTGGAAGACCCGGTGGCGTTCCTCTGGTCGTTCGTGGGCGACAAACCCATCATCAATCATTTCAAGGACCGCACCGAAGTGCCGGCCATCACGCCCGAGGCACTGGCGATGAGCAAAGGCTTGAAAAAAGCCGGGTTCACCTTCGTCGGACCGACCATTTGCTATGCCTTGATGCAGGCCTCGGGCATGGTCATGGACCACACCCTAGACTGCGACCGCTACGCCGAGTTGGTAAACGGCGGTTAGAATAGCCGGCTCGCAACACGGCCCATACATTCAGGAGTGACCTGTGGATAAGTTGAAAGGCGCCTTGCTGGTTGGCGCTCTGCGGTTGTTTGCGCTGCTGCCCTGGGGCGCGGTGCAGGCGGTGGGCTCGGCCATTGGCTGGCTCATGTGGAAATTTCCCAACCGTTCCCGCGACGTGGTGCGGATCAACCTCGCCAAATGTTTTCCCGAGATGGACCCGGCCGAGCGCGAACGCCTGGTGGGCCAGAGTCTCAAGGACATCGGCAAATCCCTGACCGAAAGCGCCTGTGCCTGGATCTGGCCGGCCCAACGCTCCATCGAGCTGGTGCGCGAAGTCGAAGGCCTGGAGGTGCTGAAAGAAGCGCTGGCCTCCGGCAAAGGCGTGGTGGGCATCACCAGCCACCTGGGCAACTGGGAAGTGCTCAACCACTTCTATTGCAGCCAGTGCAAACCGATCATTTTCTACCGTCCGCCCAAGCTCAAGGCCGTGGATGAATTGCTGCAAAAGCAACGCGTGCAGTTGGGCAACAAAGTCGCAGCATCGACCAAGGAAGGCATCCTCAGCGTCATCAAGGAAGTGCGCAAAGGCGGCCAGGTGGGCATCCCCGCCGACCCGGAGCCGTCTGAATCCGCCGGCATCTTTGTGCCCTTCTTCGCCACCCAGGCCCTGACCAGCAAGTTCGTACCCAACATGCTCGCTGGCGGCAAAGCGGTTGGCGTCTTCCTCCACGCCCTGCGCCTGCCGGACGGCTCGGGCTACAAAGTCATCCTCGAAGCCGCCCCGGAGGCGATGTACAGCACCGACACCGAAACTTCGTGCGCCGCCATGAGCCAAGTGGTGGAACGCTACGTGCGGGCCTACCCGAGCCAATACATGTGGAGCATGAAACGCTTCAAGAAACGCCCGCCGGGTGAGGCACGGTGGTACTGAAGGCCTGTTGCCATCCCCAATCCCTGTGGGAGCGAGCCTGCTCGCGATGGCGGCGGCACATTCAACATCGATGCAAGCAGACCCACCGCCATCGCGAGCAAGCTCAGCTCCCACAGTTTTTTCGGGTTTGCTCACAGACATCGCGTCCATCCCCAATCCCTGTGGGAGCCGAGCCTGCTCGCGATGGCGGCGGCACATTCAACATCGATGCAAGCAGACCCACCGCCATCGCGAGCAAGCTCAGCTCCCACAGTTTTTTCGGGTCTGTTCACAGACATCGCATCCATCCCCAACCCCTGTGGGAGCCGAGCTTGCTCGCGATGGCGGCGGCACATTCAACATCGATGCAAGCAGATCCACCGTTATCGCGAG
>NZ_LHVH01000016.1 GCF_001269885.1 Pseudomonas kilonensis | reverse complement strand
AGCAGGCTCGCTCCCACAATTGGACCGGAGTACGACCGGAAGAGCCAGGTCGGCTATGAGGCCGCCTCGCGACGGACGTTGATCTCGGCGCCCCGTTAACTACGATGGCCGAACGCAGGCATTGCGTAGTGGGCAACCCGGCATGGATGCCGGGTTAGCCGCGCTGGGCCATGGATGGCCCTTCGCGGCGGCCCACGGAGCAATGCCGGAGTGAGGGCACACCGAGCCTAGGCGAGGTGCCGAGTGGTGGGGCAAAAGCGTTTTGCTTACTTTTGACTGGGCCGGCTCCCGGGCTTCTCAAAAGTGAGCCGCCGTCAGGGCGGAACCCTAAGTGGCCGTTACCGCAGCGATGGATATGTACTCGGCCATAATCCTGGCCAACTGTCAGACTGACTTCGTGCGCAAGCTCCTATTCAAAAACTCAGGTATCTGATCTTCTAAATAGATTCCAAGGCGCAGGCTACACAGTGGCGAAAGGGTTCACTCTCCTATACGTGGTCACAGCATGCTATGCCAACAACGACTCCACGCCGATACCGTGTGGGCCGCTCTCCCTCTCGGGTGCGAACACGCCAGTGATAACTGCGGCCTCTGTCCTGCGCGCACCTCCTATCTGAGGCCGAATAATTGTTTGCTGCGCGACAGCGCAGCGTCGGCGACTCCCTCGCCACGGGTTTGTCGGCGGTCTTATAGCGACGCCCTGACCACCAGCGGGCAATCCACCGGCTGGGCGCCCGATACCTCGAGGTTCTCGATCAGGTGCCGGGCCGCCTGGCGACCGATCTCGTAGTACGGCAGTTGTACGGTGGTCAGTGGCGGGACGAACAGTTCGGCGATGCCGATCATGTTGTCATAGCCGAGCACCGCGACATCGCCGGGAATTTTCAGGCCGCGACCCAGCAACAACTGATAGGCGCAGAAGGCGATGCGGTCGTTGCCGCAGACCAGGACGTCGAATTGCGGACGGCCGTCAACGATGTGCCGGTCGAGAATGGCGGCGGTTTCACCATAGGCGTCGTGATCGGAAAGGTCGTATTGCAGGAGTGCTTCAGGTGCCAGCCCGACGGCTTGACAGGCGCGTTGCAAGCCTTGCTGGCGCAGACCCCAGGCAAGACTCTTCCTCGGTAAATTGATACACAGCGGGCGCCGATAGCCTTGGCTCAACGCATGCTGCATGGCTCGATGCTGCCCGGCTTCATCATCCGGCACATAACTGACCAGGTGGCTGTCATCGGCCAGGCAATTGGCGAGCACCAGCGGTTTGCTCTTGAGTCGCTCGGGAATGCTCACCTGGCGCAATCCCATGGCACTGAAAATCAACCCGTCGGGGCGGTGCGACAGCATCAGGTCGATGTTCTGGTCGGTGGGCGGGTTGCTCAACAGGTTGAGGATGAAGACGTTCCAGCCTGCCTGCTGCGCGGTCTGTTCGATGGACAGCAGCAACTCGACGGCGAACGGTGTGGTCGCGGTGTCCAGTGCGAACACACCGATGGTGCGCGCCTGCAGGTTGTCGCCGCGCATCCTGCGCGCCGACAGGCTCGGTACGAATTGCAGTTCCTCAATGGCGCGACGTACCCGCTGAAGGGTTTCGGGGCTCAGTTTTTCCGGCGTGTTGAGCGCGCGCGAAACCGTCATCAGGGATACGCCGGCCAGCTGTGCAACGTCTTTCACTGAAGTCATGCGAAGTGCGGCCAGTCAGGTTGACGCAGAATCATGACACAGGCCCTGGGCTTCTCGCGACTCCAATGGCGGTACTCACAGCCAGCCCGAGTCCAGCGGCCACGCCTTGGGGATGGCGACGCGCCCGCCAGTGCCGTTTGCCAACAGTTTCACCCCGAGGCTGTCGGGCCGCGGATAGAGGCGGCTGCTGAAGCTGAAGCGGCCGTTTTCCTCAAACACCTCGATGGACGAGCGATCGAGAAATACCCGCAGGTGCAGTTGCGTTTGCGTCGGCTCGATCGACACGCTGCGCTGACCGCTCACTTGCGCACCCGAGCGGCTGCGATCGAGTACCAGGCGTTGCAGTGACGCGTCGTAATAGAGCAGGGTTTGCTCCTGCTCATCGGCACTGCAGCGCAAGGCAATGCCCAGGTGGCCTTCGGTGCAGCCGAGCAGATCCAGATGCACATGGATCTCCAGCCTGTCGCCCTGCACCTGCGGCACCCAGCGGCTGCCCGACTCGCCCCACGGCGCGATGCTCGGCAGCGGCGCCTGGCGCAGCGCGGTCAGTTCCCGTGCCGGAAACACGCCAAGGCGATCGCCCTGCAGTTCAAGCTCGCGGGGCAAGCCGAGCATGCCGCACCAGTGATGGGCCTGGCTCGGCATCGGGCTTTCCCACATGTCCAGCCAAGCCCATACCAGGCGCCGACCATCGGCGGCCTCCAACGTTTGCGCGGCATAGAAATCGTGACCGTTATCCAGTTCGATGAACGGCCCGCCGGTGAAGTGCCATTCGTTGTCGAGCCGGCCAATGCGATAACCGGTCTGGTACTTGTTGAGCCGTTCGTAACCTTCGGGTTGCATGCCCTGGGGGGAGTACAGCAGCACGTCACGCCCGTTGAGGCGAAACAGGTCCGGGCATTCCCACATGTAGCCATCGCCCTCATTACCGCTGGACACGTAGTCGAGGAACTCCCAGGTGTGCAGGTCGGTGGAGCGGTACAGCGGCAGCAGCGGTTTGTCGCCCAGGCGCGCGCCGGCAATCAGGTACCAATGGCCGTCCTCCTGCCAGACCTTCGGGTCGCGAAAGTGCATGATCGTTTCTTGCGGCGCGTCTTCGATGACGGCGCCATGCTTGACGAACCGGATGCCGTCGTCACTGGTGGCCAGGCACTGGACCTGGCGGATAAAGCGCTCGTCACCCACTTCTCCCAGCCAGGTGTGCCCGGTGTAGATCAGCGCCAGGGTGTCGCCACACACCACCGCGCTACCGGAAAAACAGCCGTGGCGGTCAAAGTCATCGCCTGGCGCCAGGGCAAGGGGCAGATGCTGCCAATGGACCAGGTCGGCGCTCTTGGCGTGGCCCCAATACATGGGGCCCCATTTGGCATCGAAAGGGTGGTGTTGGTAGAACACGTGATATTCACCACGGAAAAACACCACCCCGTTAGGGTCGTTCATCCAGCCCGCGACAGGCGCCAGATGATAGTCAGGGCGATAATCGTCGATGAGACGAGACTGACCTTCACTCAGCGCCTGCTGCGCATGTTCAAGGGGGGAGGGCATGGGGGCGTTCATGGCATTTACAGACACAGTCATAGGGCGCCTGCTTTTGGCGAGCGCTGTGGGACGTCCTCCGGGAGGACTTCAATAACAGCAGGGTGGCGTCTCAAGGCCGTGCCATCTGCGTCGAACAGATGCACGCTGCCGAACGCCAGTTGCAGTTCAACCCGATCGCCCACTCGCCATCCGGCGTTGACTTCGCAGCGACAGATCAACGGTTCATCCTCGCCTGACTCCAGGTGCACGTAGGTTTCGCTGCCCAGGTATTCGACCCCGACCACGACGACCCCAGCGCTGCCTTGCGCCGCTTTGAGCGACACGTGTTCCGGGCGAATCCCCAAGGTCAGCGGACTGTTCGCGGCCAGGTGGGCGCTGTCGAAAGGAAGGGGCGTCATGCCCAATAAAGGGCTGTCGATCTGGCTGGTTTCACCTGGGGTGTGCAGGCGCGCCGGCAGAAAGTTCATCTTGGGCGAACCGAGGAAACCGGCGACAAAGCGGCTGGCCGGGTGCTCGTAGAGTTCGCGTGGCGAGCCGACCTGTTCGATGCGCCCGCCATTGAGCACGACAATCTTGTCCGCCAGGGTCATCGCTTCAACCTGGTCGTGGGTCACGTAGATCATGGTCGAGCCCAGGCGCCCATGCAGCCGAGCGATTTCGTTGCGCATCTGCACGCGCAGGGAGGCGTCGAGGTTGGACAGCGGCTCGTCGAACAACAGAATGTCCGGTTCCCGCGCCATGGCCCGGCCCATGGCCACGCGCTGGCGCTGTCCACCCGACAGTTCCCGTGGCTTGCGTTGCAGCAGTTTGTCCAACTGCAGGATCTGCGCGGTTTTCAGCACTCGCTCGCGCAGGGTGGTCTTTTCGGTCTTGGCCAGTTTGAGGCCAAAGCTGATGTTGTCGTAGACGCTCATGTGCGGGTACAGCGCATAGGACTGGAACACCATGCCGACGCCACGCTCGCGCGGCTCCAGGTCATTGACCCGGCGTCCGTCGATCAGCAGGTCGCCGTCACAGATCGAATCCAGTCCGGCGATCAGCCGCAGCAAGGTCGACTTTCCGCAGCCCGAAGGGCCGACGAAAACCACGAATTCACCTGCCGAGATTTCCAGGCTGACGTCGCGAAGAATGCGTGCGCCGCCCAATTGTTTGTTCACGTTGTCCAGCTTCAACTTGATCACGATGCTGTTCCTTTCTTATCTGTGTTGGGCCTCAACCCTTTAACGCGCCGGCAGTGAGGCCGGAAACGATGCGGCGCTGGAAGACCAGCACCAGAATCACCAATGGAACCGTGACCAGCACCGACGCCGCCATCAACAAGCCCCAAGGCAATTCATGGGGGCTGCCGCCGGAAATCAGCGCGATGGCGACCGGGACCGTGCGTTGCGAGTCGGTCAGGGTGAAGGTCAGGGCAAACAGGAACTCGTTCCAGGCGGCGATGAAGGCCAAAAGCCCCGTGGTGACCAGTGCCGGCCAGAGCAGCGGCAACAGCACGCGGGTCAGCGTGACCCAGGGTGACGCACCGTCCATGATGGCGGCCTCTTCCAGCTCATGAGGCAGTTGCCCCATGAAGGTGGTCAGTACCCAGACGGTGAAGGGCAGGGTGAAAATCGTGTAGCTCAGGATCAACGCCCAGGACGTGTTGTACAGGCCCAGGGCACGGATCACTTCGAACAATCCCGACAGCACTGCGACTTGTGGAAACATCGAGACGCCCAGGACCATCATCAACACCACGCCGCGTCCGCGAAACTTCACGCGGCCCAGGGCATAGGCGGCGGTCAGGCTGAGGAACAACGCCAGCGCGACCACGCTCAGCGCAACCACCAGCGAGTTGCCGATGGCCCGCAGGAACGAGGCCTGGCTCAGCACGGCGGCATAGTTGGAGAAGTCGGGGTTGTCGATCCAGTAGCTCACCTGGAACAAGGCGCTGGACGGCTTCAGCGACGTCACGATGGCGTAGTAGAACGGGAAGACCGCATACAGCAGCAAGATCCCGATCAGGCACCAGAACCCGGCGCGCAGCAGGGTTTTTTTCAGCAGGCGCGGGCTCATGAGCGAACCTCCAGTTGACGGCGTCCGAGGTACAGGTACGCCATGGCGATGACCGCCACGACCAGGAACAGCAAGGTCGAAGCGGCGCTGCCGTAACCGACGTCCTGGAATTCCACAAGGTGCTGGCGGGCATAGACCGACATGCTCATGGTGCTCGATGAGTTCGAGGTCAACACATAGATGACGTCGAACACTCGCAAGGAATCGAGGATGCGAAAGATCGCCGCCACCAGCAATGCTGGCATCAGCAGCGGCAGGGTGACCCACCAGAACACTTTCACCGGGTGAATGCCATCGACCCTGGCGGCTTCGTAGCAGTCGCTGGGCAACATCTGCAAGGCCGCCAGCATCAGCAGCGTGACGAAGGGCACGGTCTTCCAGACGTCGACGACGATCACTGCCCACATCGACAGGTCGGCGTCGGCTGTCCAGGCCAGGGGCGCATCGATCAGGCCGAGGCCGAGCATTATGTGATTGATGATGCCGAACTGGTCGTTGAGCATCCATGACCAGATTTTCGCCGAGACGATGGTCGGGATCGCCCAGGGGATCAGGATCAACGCCCGCACCAGGGCGCGTCCGGTGAACTTGACGTTCAGCAGCAACGCCACCAGCAGCCCCAGTACGATTTCCAATCCCACTGACACCACGGTGAAATGCAAGGTGTTGCGCACCGCATTCCACCACTGTGGGTCGACCAGGATGCCCGACCAGCCAGCACTGCTGTGAAACAGATAATTGCTCAAGCCGACAAAGCTGGCATCGCCCGTGTCGGCCAGGCTGGCGTCGGTCAGGCTGAACCAGAATGTGCGCAGCAGCGGCCAGGCCGCCACCAGGGCCAGGCACAGCAACATCGGGCTCAGGAACAGCCAGGCGGCGCGAACGCGACGGCGTTGTACCGGCGTTTCCCGAGTGAGCAGGTGCTCGTCGTCGCCGGGGGCGAGTGTAGTGGAGACAGACATGGTGTTTTCCTTCCTTGTGGCTTACCAGTTCCGGCGTTTGATGCGCGTAAGTTCGCTTTCCAGTTCGGCCAGCGCTTGATCGACCGGCCGTTCGCCCGCCAGCACGCCGTGCACTTGATCGAAGAACGCATTGGAGACCCGTGGATAGCGGTCGGCGGTGATTGAAGCAGGGCGCATGACCCCATCATTGAGGATGCTGCGCAGTTGACTGTAGTAAGGCATGGCCGCGAGCAACTCGGGATCCTGGTACAACGACTCGATCACCGGGTTGTAGGCGCCAACCAAGGCGCGGTGTTTCTGCTGTTGGGCGCTGCTCAGGTAGCTCACCAGCTCTGCGGCGAGCTTGGGGTTGGCGCTGTAGCGCGACACCGCCAGGCCCCAGCCGCCGAGGGTGGACGCATGGGTGCCCGTCTCGCCGCCACGGGGCAGGGGCGCGACGCCGACCTTGTCCTTCACGACGCTGTCCTGGCTTTGCACCAGGGCCCAGACATAAGGCCAGTTACGCATGAACAGCGCATTGCCCGACTGGAAGACGCCGCGTCCTTCTTCCTCGGTGTAGTTGAGTACGCCACGCGGGGAAATGTCTCCCACCCAGCTTTTGGCCAAGGTCAATGCGGCCCTTGAGGCCTGGCTGTTGACCACGATGTCGCCTTGCGGATTGACCAGCCCGCCTTGCGGCTGGCTGCTGATCCACTCCAGTGCGTTACACGTCAGGCCTTCGTAGGCGCGCCCTTGGAATACATAGCCCCAGGCATTGGCGTTCCCAGCATCACGCTCGGCTTGCTGGACAGTCTTGGCGGTAGCCGTCATTTCTTCCCAGGTCTGGGGCACGGGCTTGTTGTACTTCTCGAGCAAGTCCTTGCGGTAATACAGCAGCCCCGAGTCGGTGAACCACGGCATGGTCACCAGGCGCCCGTTCACCGTGGCGTTGTCCACCTGGGCCTGGAAGTAACCTTGGGTAGCGTTGGCAGGAAGCACCTCGCGCAGGTCCATCAAGTGTTTGGCAAGCATTCCCGGCCACACCATGTCGATCTGGATGATGTCGATGTCGCTGGATTGCGCACTGAGGATCTGTTGGTAGAACGACAACCGTTCGGTTGCCGAGTTAGGGGTGGAAACCACTTCGACGCTGTTGCCGGTCTGCTTCGACCACGCCTCGACGGCCTCCTTGCACAGTTGCAATTCAGCACCCACGGCACCGCAGGAAATCGTCAGGCTGGCGGCTGTGGAGAGGGATGGAAACCCGACGCACAGGCCGAGCAGTGCCGCTGGAAGGATCGATTTGAGCTGTTTCATAAAGCCCTCTTTATTTTTGTTTTTAGAAAAGTTAACGTTAACATCGCCAAATGTAGCAGTGTATTTGCGATGAGGCATCCTTTTTTTCCTTGGGTCTGACAATTCAGAACCTGGGCAAAAAGGCCGGTCGCGGCAACAGAACAATAAAAACAAAACAGGGAAAAACCACATGCAGAAAGCATCAAGCTGGCTACTCGTAGGTGTGCTCGGCGCCTCGGCGACCACTTCACAGGCCGCGACTCTGGAAGAGCGCATGGCCGCGTTCGAGGCCCGTGCCAGTGCAGCGGAAAAGCGTGCCGCCGCCGCCGAACAGCAAACCCAGGCACTCGCCAGGGAATTACAGCAACTCAAACTCGCCACGCCCGCCGTGCAACCGGTGGCGTCCGCCGCTACGGTCCCCACGCTCGACGCTCGCCTGGCCAAACTCGAAGCCAGCCAGCAAAGCACAGAGAAGCAGGGCAGTGGTGCGCACCTTACCGACGGTTTCAGCTTCAAGGGCTACGCCCGCTCCGGGTTGCTGATCAATGATGGGTTGGGCGGTGGTCGTGGCGGTCCGTACACCACTCCGGCCGGTTCTGTCGGTGGCGCTGTCGGGCGACTCGGTAACGAGGACGATACCTACATGCGTATCGACCTGTCGAAAGAGCAATACGCGCAGAACGGTACCCGCTCCAAGTTCACGGTTTCCATCGCCGATGGTGTGGAGAGCTCCAACGACTGGACCGCCGATGAAAGCAACCTGAACGTGCGCCAGGTGTTTACCGAACTCGATCACCTGGCGGCATTCAAGGGCAACTCGATGTTCGAAAACTCCACCCTGTGGGCTGGCAAGCGCTTCGACAGGGACAATTTCGACATCCACTGGCTCGACTCCGACGTTGTCTATCTGGCTGGCACCGGTGGCGGTATCTACGATATACAGATGAACAAGAACTGGCGCTCGAACTACTCGTTGATCGGTCGCAACTACGGTGATTTCAGTGAGGGCGGCGTCAATGCCGATGTGGAAAGCTACATCCTGACCTCCAACCAGTTTTTCGACAATGGCCAGTGGCAGTGGATGTTCAACGCCATCGGCTCGAAGAAAAACGACTTTGCTACCCGCACCAACGAAGCGGGGCTGGCGCCGGCCGATTCCGGCTTGCACAGTATGGTTGCCAATCACCAGAAAAACTTTTTCGGCCGCGAAGGCTTCTTCAAGACGGCGCTGCTCTATGGCCAGGGATTGGGGGCGGAGGTCAAGAACGTCGGTGCCGATGGCGAATTGATCGACGATGCCCGTGCCCTGCGTCTGGCGCTCTACGGCGAGACACCTATAGCGTCCGACTGGCGCATCGGCCCGAGCCTGCTGGCTGAGCAAAGCAAGGACCGCTACGTCAAGGGCGACGATTACCGTTGGATGACCCTCAACGTGCGGTTGGCCAACGAAATCAACAGCAATTTCGAGATGGCCTACGAGATGAGCTGGCAAACCATGCAGCTCGACCCCAAGGGTTACATGCAACGCAATGCGGTCGACGGCAACTTCTGGAAGTTCACGGTCGCCCCGACCTTCAAGCCTGACCTGGGCGATCTGCTTACGCGTCCTGAGCTGCGCCTGTTCGCCAGTGTCATGAACTGGTCTTCGGACCTGGACCGGTACAGCACCACCGACTCCTTCGGCAAGACTGACTTCAACGCCGGCGGTACCTGGCAGTACGGCATCCAGATGGAAACCTGGTTCTGATGCCGGCCAGTTGAAGCCTGTGGGAGCGAGCAAGCTCGCTCCCACAGGAGCTGGGGCTATCGAAGCGCATTTAATGAACCCAGGTCCATCCGGGCAGGTCACTCGTTTGTCAGGAACGACAACATGATGGAGCCGCCGATGCGACCTATGTACTTCACCAGCCTATCCTTTACCGCGCTGCTGTGCGTGGCCTGTTCAAGCCAACCGCCCGCTACATGGGGCTATGCCGACGCCCAGGCACGAGCCAATCTCCCCCCCGACCAAGCCTATCCCGAACTCTTTGAAGCGGTGCAACGCGAGCAGGTGTTCACTGACCAGAAGCATTTCGTGGACGCACTGCCCAACCGTGATCCAGCGCAGATCCGCGCCGATTACCTGGCCCGACGTAACCGCGATGGCTTCGATATCAAGGCCTTCGTGAAAGACAATTTCATCGAATCCGGCGAAGCCGAAAGCCCGGCACCCAAGCCCGGCGCTCCGATCGAGGCACACATCGACAGCCTTTGGCCGGTACTGAGTCGATCCTACAGCCAGGTGCCGGCCTACAGCAGCTTGTTGCCCCTGCCGCAGCCCTATGTGGTGCCTGGCGGACGTTTTCGCGAGATGTATTACTGGGATTCGTATTTCACCATGCTGGGGCTTGAGCAGAGCGGCGATAAGGCTCAGGTCCGGCAGATGACCGACAACTTTGCCTACATGATCGACACCTACGGCCACATTCCCAACGGCAATCGCACCTACTACTTGAGCCGGTCGCAGCCGCCATTTTTTGCTTACATGGTGGAGTTACAGGCGCGTATCGAGGGCGACCAGGCCTATGGACGATACCTGACGCAGTTGCAGAAGGAGTATGCCTATTGGATGGAGGGCGCCCAGTCACTCAAGCCCGGTGCGGCTGAGCGGCACGTGGTCAAGCTTGCCGATGGCAGTGTGCTCAACCGCTATTGGGATGCCAACCCGACGCCTCGACAGGAATCGTGGTTGCAAGATGTCCGCACTGCCGAGCAGGCGCCGGAGCGGGCCAGGGAAGAGGTCTGGCGAGACCTGCGCGCTGGCGCCGAAAGTGGCTGGGACTTCAGCTCGCGCTGGTTGGACGATGGCCAGAACCTGGCGAGTATTCGCACCACGGCCATCGTGCCCGTGGATCTGAATAGCCTGATCTATCATCTGGAAAACACCATCGCCAAAGCCTGCGAGACGGTGCAGAACAGCCCCTGCGTCCAGGCTTACGGCCGGCGCGCCGAACTGCGCCAGCGTGCCATCGAGAAGCACTTGTGGAATGCCGACAAAGGTTTCTACGTGGACTATGACTGGCAACGCAATCAGCCACGCCAGCAGCTTACGGCCGCGACGCTTTTCCCGCTGTATACGGGGCTGGCGTCTGTCGAGCATGCCAATCGCACTGCCGATGCGGTACGTGACGGCCTGTTGCGCCCCGGCGGCATCGCCACCACCCAGGTCAGTAATGGCCAGCAGTGGGACGAGCCCAATGGCTGGGCACCGTTGCAGTGGGTGGCGGTGGAGGGGCTGGACCGATACCGGCACACCGGCCTGGCGCAGCAAATTGGCAGCCGCTTCTTGCAGCAGGTCGAGAACCTTTACCGCAAGGAAAACAAGCTGGTGGAGAAATACGATCTGTCCGGGCGCGGAGACGGCGGGGGAGGCGGCGAATATGAACTGCAGGACGGCTTCGGCTGGACAAATGGGGTGACGCTAAAGCTGCTGGGTAAATATGCTGAAACGTCGTCAAGCCTTATGAGTGAGTGAATGCCACACACATTCCCTGTGGGAGCGAGCCTGCTCGCGAAAGCGGTGGTTCAGCAACATTGAGGGTGGCTGACACACCGCCATCGCGAGCAGGCTCGCTCCCACAGGGGATGTGTATGGGCTCGCTATTCATGCACCGTCACCCGATTGCGCCCGGTCTTCTTCGACGTATACAGCGCCTGGTCCGCCCTGGCGATCAGGTCGGCGTGGTCGTTCGAGGGTTGGCTCAGGTCGGCCACGCCCAGGCTGATGGTGAAACGGATGGTTTGGTCGTTGTACACCACCTCCAGCGCCTCCACGGAGTGTCGCATGCGTTCGGCGAAAGTGAGTGCACCGCTGCTGTCGGTATCTGAAAGCACCACGCCAAACTCTTCACCGCCATAGCGCCCGACCACATCGGAGTCGCGCGCATGTTCGAGCAGCAGCCTGGCGACTTGCTCGATGACCTTGTCGCCGGCCTGGTGACCGTAGGTGTCGTTGACCCGCTTGAAGTGATCGATATCGAGCATCACCAGGCTCAACGCATGGCCGTAGCGCTGGTGCCGGGCGTAGGCGGCTTTCAGGTTGGCCTCCCAATGCCCGCGGTTGTACAGCCCTGTCAGCCGATCGGTGCTGGAGAGTTCCTGCAACTGCGCGTTGGCGGCCTGGAGCTGATGCCGGTTGGTGGCGACGTCGGTGACGTCATAGATCACCAGGCAGATGTGCTTGATGGTGTTGTCAGGCGAGCGCAGCGGCAGCAGCGTGGTGTTCTGGTACATGAACGCTTCCTGGCCGGTGATCGGCTGGTAGCTCTTGAACCGAATCAGGTACGGGCGCTGCTCCCAGACCGTGAACGCTGGCGTGCCCAGGGTCGCGACACTTTCCACCTTGCGGCTGAACCACTGGCGATCGACTTCAGGGAACAGGCTGAAAAAATGCTGATTGTGGGCATCCTTGGGCTGCACCCCGGAGCGATTCTCCATGAAGGTGTTCCAGACCTGCACGCGGTACTCGCGGTCGAGCACCACGACACCGACGTCGATGCTCTGAACGATGGCCAGTAACCAGTGAAACTCGTTCAGATCGATGGGATCGTTCATGGCTCAGCTCATCAGGTAGGCGAGTTTGTGGGTCAACCGTTCGATGGAGTCTTCCGTGAACAGCAGCAACAGGTCGAAGCGAATATCGTGCCCTTCCAGGCTGTAGCTGATTTCCACTGCCAGGGTCTTTTTCCAGTGCTTGCGGTTGACCTGGATCAGGTCATCGATGGCCGCGTGCTGGCCGAGGATCTGCGGATGACCCTGGGAAAACACCACATCGATCTGTTCGGCAATGCTGCTCAGGCACGCACCGATCAAGACGCTGGAAAGGTCCAGCAACATTTCCAGGTCTGAATAATCGGCGCTCTCGCGCTGCATCAGTTGCGCGATGTCGGCGATCTCCGAGTCGTGGAATATCAGCAGGGCTTCGCCGGCGATGCCGCTGCCGATAAAACCCTGGCAGATGGCCGTGAGTTGCTCGGAGCTGCCAACGTCGTTCAACGCCATATGCAGCTCACCGACCTCGAGAATGTTCACGTTCGGCACCGGCAACTGCACAAAGACCCCCAATACCTTGGCGATCAGGGCCGCTGCCCGGCCGATGGCCACGTTGACCGTCTCGCGGAACACATCGTGAAAACTGATGGCCACGTTCGTGGTCGAGCGATTCTGCAACGGCACCTGGCTGGCTTGGGCCAGTAGCCCCAGCCGCTCCAGTGTCTGGCGCAGTTCGTTTTCGTCGAACGGTTTTTTCAGGAACGCCAGCGCGCCCAGCTCAAGCACGCGGCGCACCGCCTCGTCCTGGACGTCACCGGAAATCACGATGACTTGCGCCTTCAAGCCCTCGGCGCGCAAGGCGCTCAACACCTGGTAGCCATCCATCTCCGGCATGGTCAGGTCGAGCAGCACCACTTGCCCCAGGCCTTGGCGTATGGCGTCCATCGCCTGGCGCCCGTTGACCGCCTCGGTGACCGAAACCGGCCAGTCTGTCGGCAGCGCGCGCAACACCTGTTTGCGCGCCATGTTGGAGTCGTCACACACAACCAGGGGAATCAACGGCACAGGGGCATCCATTGGCGTTCAATGGTAGGGAAGGTCCTACGTACATCATTCATAGGCTGGCAGGGGCCCTTTGATTAACGAACAGGATTTATCAGGCGTCGCGTCCTGCATGAAAGACTTGCAGGGCACTGTTGTATTAAAAACTGGACCAATAAGTCAGGGGAGTCAACTGCACTTCGTCATTACAATCGGCGCAAAGCCACGGTCGGCGTGCCGATTGGCAGTGGCAGGCGCAGTTTGTGGTCTATAGTTTTCTGCAGGTTCGGAATCCTTCAGTGCCGGCGACCAGGAACCACGTACGCCTCGCAGCGTTACCGCGTCGGATACCCGCAGGCCGTCAGCAGTGAACAATGCAGGGAGCACACCATGGCGATCCAACGGGCGAGTGTACTGACGTCGGCCCAGGATGTCGCCCCTCGTGAAAACGCCCAGTCCGATGCGACGAGCAATCGGTTTCGGCGCCGCGTCGACCAGGTCCAGGAAGCCTACATTCTGTTCCCGCTGCTGGCCGTTCTGCTGTTGTCGGTCATCTGGGCGGGCACCCTGTACCTGATCGAACTCGAACAGGCCCGCGCGCAGCAAGGCATCGCCGAGGCGAGCCTGGAAATCGGCGCCACCTACGAAGCGCAGATCCTACGGGCGGTGCGTGAAATCGATCAGACCCTCAAGCTCGTCAAGTACACCTACGAGTCCGAGCGCGAGCCAAACCCGCTGCCCAAGCTCAAGGCACGTGCCTTGCTGCCTTCGCCTTACTTGTTTGATGTCAGCGTGGTTGATGCCAGTGCCCTGGTCGTGGCCAGCACCCAGTCGAGCGAGGTCGGAAACCGGATCGCCAAGGATGAGCTGCAAACGGTGGGGCGTGACACGGCACTGTCGATCAGCCGCCCATGGAAAAGCCCGGCGACGGGGGAGTGGAAGTTGCGTTTCAGCCGGCGGCTTGACACGGAGGCTGGCGCATTCGCCGGGATCGCCATGGTTGAAGTCGATGCGGCCTATTTCGTCAGCAGTTATGACACCTCGAAGCTTGGCAATCAGGGCTTGCTCGGCCTGCTGGGCATCGACGGCGTCTTTCGGGCACGGCGTAGCGGGGAAGCGATATCGGCCGGCGATGAGGTCGATTACGCCGCCGTGGTGCCGGACACCGAAAACACTGACGCCGTACGCTTGATCAACGGAACGGACGGTGTGCGGCGCTACACCAGTGCCCGTCAACTCTACGATTTTCCGCTGGCGGTGATCGTCGGGTTGTCCGAAGAAGAACAATTGGCCACAGTGACGCGGCAAGCGCACACCTACCTCTGGCGCACGGCGGGCGGCAGCCTGTTGCTGGTGTTGTTGGCGGGGCTGCTCGCCCGGATGAGCTGGCAACTGGTGCAAAGCCGTCTGCGCGCTGGCGAAGCGAAAATTGCCTACGCCGAAAATGTCGAGTATCTGGCCTATCACGACGGCCTTACGGCTTTGCCCAATCGCAGTCTGTTCAGCATGTTGTTGAGCCAGAGCATCGGCGAGGCAAGTCGTTATCATCGGCAACTGGCGGTGCTGTTCCTGGATCTCGACCGCTTCAAGCAAGTCAACGATACGCTTGGGCACGATGCCGGCGATCAATTGCTCAAGGAAGTGGCGCTGCGACTCAAGACGTGTCTGCGCACCAGCGATACGGTGGCCCGATTGGGCGGCGACGAATTCGTGATCCTGCTGCCGGAGCTGTCCGATGACAAGGACGTGGCAACCACCGCCCAGAAAATCCTCGGCGCCATTGCCCGGCCTTTCAACCTTCAGGGCCAGGAGTTCCGGGTGACCGCCAGCGTCGGCATCAGTGTCTTCCCACAGGATGGCCTGGACGAGCAGACACTCAAGAAAAACGCCGATATCGCGATGTACCAGGCCAAGCAATGTGGCAAGAACAACTTCCAGTTCTACTCCGCGAAGCTGAACGCGGACTCACTGGAGCGGATGACGCTGGAGCTGAGCTTGCGCCACGCGCTGGAGCGCCACGAGTTCCAGCTTCACTACCAGGCCAAGCGAGATATTGGCAGTGGTCGCATTACCGGCATGGAAGCGCTCCTGCGCTGGAACCATCCGGACCTGGGTATCGTGGCACCGATGCAATTCATCCCCGTCGCCGAAGAGACCGGTTTGATCGTGCCGATCGGCAAGTGGGTGCTCAAGACCGCCTGCCAGCAAAACGTGGCCTGGCAGCAACAGGGATTGCCGCACCTGGGGGTCGCCGTGAACCTCACGGCACGGCAGTTTGCCGATGAGAACCTGCTCACGGACCTGGCTGAGATATTGGCCGAAACCGGTATGGATGCACGTCTGCTGGAGCTGGAAATCGCCGAGAGCCTGCTCATGCAGGACGTCAAGAGAGCGTTGAGCGTGTTGACCGGGCTCAAGCACCTGAAGGTCCGCATCGCCATCGATGATTTCGGCATTGGCTATTCTTCGCTCTCTGCCCTCGAACAGTTTCCGCTCGACGTCATCAAGATCGACCGCTCGTGTATCTGCGATACCAGCAGCGTGTCGGAAGACAAAGCCTTGACCGAGGCCATTATTGCCATGGGCCGGACCCTCAGCCTGACCGTGGTGGCCCAGGGTGTGGAAACCAAGGAGCAGGCCGATTTCCTGCGCGACAATGCCTGCGACGAGTTCCAGGGCTTTTACTTCAACAAACCGGTTCCCGCCGATCAGTTCAAGGTATTGCTGCAAGCCCAGGCGGCCGACACGGATCTCGATACGTAAAGGCCCGTACTCATTGTGGCGAGGGGATTTATCCCCGCTGGGTCGCGAAGCGGCCCCAACACTGTCGATTCAATTTACTAGGCAAACTGGGATTTCAGATTTTAGGGCTGCTGCGCAGCCCAGCGGGGATAAATCCCCTCGCCACAGATTCATCTGCTTTCTCAAGTGAACGGCAGTACGTGCTTATTGCGGGTCAAGCGGTAGTGCCCTGACGCTGCCGTCCACCTCCCGAGCATCGATATAGCCAATGGTGCCGGGGTTCTCTGCAACACGCTTCTTGACCTCCGCGCTGTTCGAAACAGCCTGCGGCGGTTGGCCCCTGCCGGTAAAGATGATTTTCGACCAGTGCGCCTTGAGCTGGGAGGCGGACTTGCCGGTGAACGTTGTGTAGAACTCATCGCGGGTCGGCGAATCTTCCGTCAGGTCAATGGGAATTGCCTGTCCGCCGTCGGGGAAACGACTGGTCTTGCCGAGGAAAATATCCGCCACCTGATTGGGCGCGAGCGCTTTCACCGGGCTGGACGTGGCGACGACCACGGCCACCTCGGCCTTGACGGCAGCGCTGGCTGCGCACAGGGCGAGCCCCGCTACGGCGAATCCGATGAGCCTCACAAACCCCATGGCCTGCTCCATCAGAATACAAAATCGACAGCTAGGCTGATGACGTTGAGTGAGCCCCCCGACGTGAAGTCCGGTTGGGGGTTGATCAACGGACCGACCGAGTTGCCCTTGAAACGTGTGTGATCGTATTGCAGTTTGGCGTCCATGTTCTTGGTGAAGTCCCAGCGCACGCCCAAGGAAAGGGTCTGCTGGCCTTCGTTTGAGCCCAGGACAGAGTTGAGCGCACCGTTGAGCTGCTCGGCAACCCCCGCCAGGGCGGGCGGCAAGGCCGATGTCGTCAAGCCCGGGCTGGAGACTTCTGTTTCGGTCCTGGATCGAGCGTAGGTGACATAGGGGGTGAACGCTGCAACGCGGTACCCGCCGCTGATGTACCAGCCACTGGTCCTGCCCAGGCCGGAACGGCTATCCAGACGCCCCCATTCGCTCATGACGAACCAGTCGCCCGGGTCATAGCTGGCGCCCACTCCGAAGAATTCGACAGGCGTGTCATCGGAGTCGTAGCGATCAGCGATGGCGATGCCTTCGGCACCGAACTCCCTGAACGTATCGAAGAGTGAATTGAACGGCTCCAGGGTCAGGTCGGCTTTCATGAAGGAGATGCGCGTGGTCAGGACGCCGAACTCGGTGGTGTTGGTGACCCCCCAGAAATTTCTCGTCAGTACCTTGCCGGCGCCGTCAGGCTGACGGGTGTCGTTCTGGCCGTAGTGCGCCTGCACGGTATTGGTGATTTCATCGACACGAAACCGGTAGCTGCCATCAATGCCGTCGCTGCTGGAAATCGGCATCAGGCTGTAGACCTCCATGGGCGCACGCACCCAGGGCAGGGTGTAGCCCACTTTTCGAGTGTCGGAGACCAGGAAAGTCGGCAATACGGTACGGCCAATGCGGGCGTTCAAGTCCGGCGTGAACTGGTACTTGATGTTGGCCCACTCGACAAAGGGGCGGTAGCTGTTGTCGTAGCGCTGCTCTGAAATGACCTGTACCACGGCCGACAGCTGCGGGGTGAACGTGGCAGTCAGTTGGGCACCGATCAGGCTGTCGACGTCGGCGCTCCAGTTGCGTGAATGACCGGCGCCGTTGGGTTTGAAGATACTGGAGGTGAAGTCGGCTCTTTTTTCGCTGGAATGGACGATCCCCACCGTGCCGAAGCTGCTTAACGAGAACATATCGGCGGCGTCGGCGCTGGCGCCGCCGGCATACAGCGTCACGACTGCCAGGACCAGGGTATTGGGTCTTGTCACCATAGGGTCAACGTGACCTCGTTGCATGGATCGCCATTCGTCTGTTCCTTGTAACGGTGGCTGAAACTGCGCGCTACCACGCACCGAAGCGTAGCCTAGATCGCCAATTTGAGCGTAAAGGTCGCACCTGTTCCCGGGCCATCGCTATGGGCTTCCAGCGAGCCGCCCATCTCCATGGCCGCCAGCACGCAGCTGTGCAGACCAAAACCATGGCCATCCTTGCGCGTGGTAAAGCCATGGGCAAAGATCCGCGTCAGGTTCTCGGGCGCTATGCCTTCGCCGTTGTCGATGACCTTGATGACCAGGGTGTCTTCTTGGGGGATCTCACTCTGAAGGATGATTTGAGGGGTGAACTCCGGCCGGTCATTCATGGCTCTGCTGGCGTTTTTTATCAGGTTGATAAGGATCAGCAGCACCCGGTGCTTGTCCAGTTGCAGCAAGGGTGTTTCGGCCAGGTTTCGCACCACGGTTATCCGATGCGCCGCGATGATGCCGGCGTTCATGCGCAGGGCATCCTCGATCAGTTCCTTTATCTGCACGGTTTCGGCAAGGCTGGAGGGGCCTGCATACGATTGCTGGGCGGAAACGATTTCCTTGATGTGGTCAACGCTTTTACTCAGCTGGCCGAGTTCCTCGGTCATGCTCTGTTGCTCGACCGCAAGCGCGTCCACCAGTTGGTTCAGGTAGCCGGGCAGCAGTTTGCCTTTTTCGTCGTGGGAGATGAAGTCGCCGAGGTCCTCGGCATGTTCGTTCATCATCTGCACCGCCTTGCCGAGCCCCAAGGCCTTGCTGGTGCGCAGCTTGCGGGTGACCAGGTCGGCGGAGATATTCACGCTGTTGAGCACGTTACCCACGTTGTGCAGGACGTTGGTGGCGATTTCGGCCATGCCGGCCTGGCGGGCGGCCGCGGCCAGTTGCGTCTGGGCTTCGGCGGCGCGCAAACGGCTTTGCGCCAGTTGCCAGCTCATCCGGGCGAGCAGGCTCACCAACAACACCAGCACCAGGCTGCCGCCGGCGGCGCGCCAGAGATAGGTACGCGCTTGCTGGTTCACCGCGGCCAGTTGCTCTTGCTCGGACAAGCCGACAATCACCGCCAACGGAAAGTCGTAGAGCTGACGGGCACTGGTGTAGCGCCGCACCCCGTCCCATCCGTTGACCGAGAGCACGGCCTCGGTGTTTTCGGCGTCTGGCACCACGGCGCTGTAATCGACCGTATCGCCGGCCAGTACCGTTTCCCCGGTGCGCCTTACACGGAAGATGCCGTCGGTGCCAAGGAGCCCGAGCGCACCCTGGTCGCCGAGTTTCGAGGCGTCGTAGCTGCTGACGAAATAGGCGGCATCGACCTCGACCCTGGCGATCCCGGAAAGCCTGCCATCGGCCGCGTCGAGTCGCCGGCTGAAGCGCAAGCGCCATTCCCCGGTGACTGGGCTTTTCCACGGGTGGCTGATGGACAGTGAATCGCTGTGCCGCAGCGTTTGCTGCTCATCCGGGTCCGCGATATTTTCCCGGTCGTTGACCCGTGTGCTTGCCACGAGCCTGCCGTCCGGGTTGACCACACTGACGTCAAACACCAAGGCCGGCGGCAACAAGGCCCGCTCCTGGAGCCGACGCAGGGGATTGGGCTCACCTTCAGCTTCGTAGGTGTATTTGACCAGTTTGAGGGTTTGATCGATTTCGTGAATGGCGCGCAACATTTGCGCTTCGTAGGTGGCGCCCATCTCCAGGCTCGCTGTCGCGGCGCTCTGCTGCGCGCGAAGGTGTTCAACCTTGATCAGGTACAAGGTAGCGGTCCAGATGACCAGCAACAGCAGCGCGGCCAGCAGCGGGAACAGAATGTAGGCTTCCTTGGCCTGGTCGAAGCCGAACCGAAACACGCCGGCCTCGCTATCGCCATCCATCTCTGCATGATGGGCAGGGCCAGGGGCCAACCTCAGTGTTTCAGGCCGCTGGATCGGCATAGTGTGCTCCCTGCATTTCACTATTGAAGGCGGGTGGTTATCCGACGCGGTTTACGGCTCGAGAGGATGTTGCTCCAGGTTGCACGAGCGAAAATATTTCGGATTTGCTAGGAACTATAGACCACAAACCGTACCTGCCAGTGCGCGGTGATACGGATCGGTTTTCTGTATGAACAGGCGCTTGATCGCCCTTGAGGGAGGTAGAAGCCAGTGTCACCCAGCTTCTATTTGGTGCTTGGATTTCTGCTGCGTTACATGGCTCGGTCGACCCCTGACAGCGCCGACCGAGCCAATCTTACCACCTGAAATTAACGGAGGTTACCAACTCGCGCTCGTCGCCGTAGCGGCAGATGGCAGCTTCACAGTAGGTGTACTTCTTGTTCGTCACGTTGTTTGCATTGAGGGCAATGTCCCAGTTCTTGTCGATCTGGTAGCTGGCCATGGCATCGAACAGGGTATAGGCCGGCATCTGCGAGTCGATACCCGAGGCCTGGGTCGTTCCCTTGTAGCGAGCACCACCACCGACCTTCAATTGCGGTAAGCCGAACAGGGCGAAGTTGTAGTCGGCCCATAGGGCGGCCTGGTGGTACGGCGTATCTTCGCTGCGCTGGCCTACTTCGCTCTGGGTTATGCTTTTGGTAATGCGTGCATCGGTGTAGGCGTAGGTCGCAATGACACTCAGTTGTGGCGTCAGTTCTGTTTTGGCTTCCAGTTCCAGGCCACGGGAGCGTTGTTCGCCAATCTGCTGGGGATTTTGGCCTGACAGGTCGCGCTTCAATACGTTTTCTTGCGTCAGCTCATAAACCGCTGCGCTCAACAGCGTGTTGCTGCCAGGAGGCTGGTAGCGAATACCGATTTCGTACTGTTTACCTTCGGTAGGATCAAAACTCTGCCCATCAGTCGCTTCGGCCACCGCGACCGGGAAGAACGATTCGCTGTAGCTGATATATGGGGCCAGGCCGTTATCCGCCTGATACACAAGGCCGGCACGCCAAGTGGTGGCTTCGTTGCTCTGGTGAACCGGCGTTCGACCAGGGGCAAAAGCTTTCTGATCCTGGTCGGCCCAGTCATGTCGGCCGCCGAGCAACAGCAACCAGTGGTCGTCGAACTTGATCTGGTCTTGCAGATAGATGCCTTTTTGCAGGGTGTCGATCTGTGAGCCACGATCACGGATCGGATCCTTGTCCACCACGACCGGTTGGCCGTAGTTGTAGTCACCGATATTGATAGAAGGTGCGGTGCCCCGGAAGTTATGGGAGTCGTACGAGGCATCGTAGGTATCAGCACCCACCAGGAAGGTGTTTTCCACGCCGCCGATGTTCCAACGTGTCTCGATGTTAGTGTCGCTGGCCAGGGCTCTGGAGCGCTCATGCCGGTCGCTGTACTGACGGCGCAGAATGCCCGTGGTGGCCGCGTTATTGATGGCCGTCGTACTTGTCTGGGCCTGCAGATATTTCCATTTCACATCCGCTTCGTAGTAACGCAATTTGTTGCTGATGCGGGTGTGCTCGTCGAAACGGTGTTCGAACTCGTAGCCGATGGCGGACATTTCGCCATTCATATCGTCGTAGTCAGGCTCGCCGATAAAATCGTGGCGGCCGATGGTGAAGGGGCCGTTGCCGACACCTTTGACGAGTTGGTAGGGCAGGGGGGCGGAGAAGCGTGTGTCACTTTTTTGATAGAAGGACAACAATGTCAGCGACGTGTCTTCGTTGGGACGCCAGGTCAGGGCCGGGGCGATGTAGGTCTTGTTGTCGTTGATGTAGTCCTGCTGGGTATCACTGTCGCGCTGAAGCAGGGTCAGACGATAGCTGAGGGTCTCGCTGTCGCCGAGCGGGCCGCTGAAGTCGGCTGTCAGTTGCTTGCGATCATGATTGCCATATTGCAGGCCCAATTCATGCAGCGGTGTTTCGGTCGGGCGTTTGCTGACGCCGTTGACGAACCCACCCGGTGACAGTTGCCCGTAGAGTACCGAGGCGGCGCCGCGGATCACTTCCACGCGCTCCAGGCCGAAGGGTTCCTGGACGCCGTCGTAGGAGTTGTTTTGCAGGCGCAGGCCGTCGCGCAGCGAGCCGCCGGTGGCGGACTCTACGTCGAAACCACGAATGCGGAACCGATCGGAGGTCCGGTTGAAGCTGCTTGGTTGGCTGGTGAAGCCCGGGGTGTAGCTCAGGGCATCGGCCAGGGTGTCTGATTTGCGATCGCGCATTTCATCGGCGGTCACCACGGACAGCGACTGTGGCGTCTCAGTGATGGCCGCGTTGGTTTTGGTGGCGCTGGTGTTGCGCAAGGCGACTTTGCCGTTGACCGGGCCTGTCGGGTTCTCCGGAGCGGCGGCATTGATGTTGATTTCACCGAGTTGAACCGTTGTACCCTTATCGGATGTTTCATCCTGCGCGGCGATCGCCTGCGCTGAAAAAATGCTCCCCAAAGCCAGTGCAAGGGTGCTCAGGTGAAATGCTGGATGACGCATGACGTAACGTTTTTCGGTGCCAACTGTTGTTTTTTTTCCGAGCATCGACGGAGTCCTTGAGTTTACATTTTGGCTTCGGGGGCCTTTATGCCCTGATTCGGTTGGTTCAGCAGACCATCAGGGTTGGTGTCTACTGGCCATATGTTAGCTGTAAATGATAAAGGTTTGCATTAGTATTGTCAGTCTTGTAGGCAATTATTTTATTTTCGACATATTCTGTCGCCCACTTATGCCCCCAGCGGATTCCCTTTGGTTGTACGGGACAAAAAACGATGGGGCATTGCTCGATGAACACATTCGATCAGGCCTTTTGGGCGTGGAGGGAAGGTCATGCTGAAAGCCACCGATGTGCGGCTGAGCTATGGCGAACAGCAGATTCTCAACGGTGTCAGCCTGGATATTCCTGAAGGTTGTTTCACGGCGTTGATCGGGGCGAACGGGTGCGGCAAGACCACGTTGTTAAATGTGCTTGCGCATATGTTGCGGCCGAGTACGGGCGAGGTGCAGTTGTCGGGGAAGCGGCTGGGGCAGTATTCGCGTCGAACGCTGGCACAACACCTGGCGTTATTGCCGCAGCGCACGACATCGCCAGCCGGTATGAGTGTGCGCGAGCTGGTGATGCAGGGACGTTTCCCCTGGAAGACCTGGTGGCGCCAATGGTCCGAGCAGGATCAACAGGCCATTGACCGGGCCATTGACCTGGCGGGCATCCATCCTTTGCTTGATCGTTCCTTGGCCACCCTGTCGGGGGGGCAATTGCAACGCTGCTGGATTGCAATGACCCTGGCCCAGGATACGCCGGTGATCCTGCTGGATGAGCCAACGACATTTCTCGATATTGCGCATCAGATCACGCTGCTTGAGTTGCTGGTGGATCTTCGTGAGCAAGGCAAAACCATCGTGGCTGTACTTCACGACCTGAACCAGGCCGCGCGTTATGCCGATCACCTGGTGATGATGCGCGAAGGGCGTGTGCTCGCCCAGGGCGCACCTGCCAAGGTGTTCACTCGGGACAATCTCAAAGCGGTGTTCGATCTGGATGCGCACATCATCACCGACCCTTATTCCGGTGATCCGTTATGCGTGCCGCAGACGAGCCGAAGCCAGCCATTGGCTGTGCGGGAGGCGATGTGAGTCAGGGTTTACGGTTGCCGGTCTGGTTGGGCTTGTTGATGGCAATTGCCTTGACCTCGCTGCTTCATCTGGCCGTCGGCGCAAAGGACATACCTTGGCATGAAGCTTGGCAGGCCTTGGTCGCCTATGCGCCGGGCAACCCCGACCAGAGCGTCATCCGTGGCAGCCGCTTACCGCGCTTGCTGGTCGCGATGCTGGTGGGGGCCAGCCTCGGGCTTGCCGGTGCAATCATGCAGGCGGTGGGTGATAACCCGTTGGCCGATCCGGGCATTCTCGGCATCAACAGCGGTGCTGCGTTATTCGTCGTGTTCGGCTTGCTGGTGCTGCCGGGCAACGATATGTCGATGATTCCATTGTTTGCATTTGCGGGGGCGTTGGTGGCCTCCGTCGGCGTCCTGCTGTTGGCGGGGCGGGGGCACAATCCGATTCGGCTGACACTGTCCGGAGCGATGATCGCGGCACTGTTCAGCGCCATTACCTCGATTTTGCTGCTGCTCGATCAACAGGGGCTCGACAGTCTGCGGCGCTGGCTTACTGGCTCCATCGGTGTGACCGGGGGCTCGATGCAGGCTTGGGTCTGGCCTTATGTCTTGCTCGGCATGTGCCTGTGCCTGGTGAACGTCCGTGCATTGAATGCTCATCGTCTTGGCCCGCAGGCTGCGGCCGGCATGGGTGTCAATCTGTTGAAAATGCGCGTGCTGGGCTTGGCGTCGGTGGTGCTGTTGTCCGGGGGGGCAGTGGCTTTGGCGGGGCCTATTGGCTTTGTCGGTCTGGTGGTGCCTCATGCGGCGCGACTGTTGTTCGGCGATGATTATCGTCGACTGTTGCTGGCTGCCCCGTTGCTGGGAGCGTTGCTGCTGATTCTGGCGGATATCGCGGCAAGAACCGTGGTGCGTCCGTTCGAGCTCAATACCGGTATCGTGACGGCGCTTATCGGCGGCCCTATTTTTGTCGTGCTGGTATTGAGGAAGGTCAGATGATGCGAGCGGGATTGACCTTGCCCCGGGCGTATCCGTTGTTGCCTTGGATTGCGCGACCGATCGACTTGATTTCAGTGTTGTTGCTGATGGTTGCCGTTGTTGCATTGGCGCTGTACGCATTGACCGTCGGCAGCTACCCACTGAGTGCCGCCCAGGTCTGGCAAGCCTTGCTGGCGCCTGAGCAAGTCAATTCGACAATGCGCAACCTGCTCTGGGAACTACGGCTGCCGCGTGTCTTGCTGGCGGTCCTGGCCGGTGCGGCCATGTCCCTTGCCGGTCTGTTGATGCAGTCGTTGACGCGTAACCCGCTGGCGGCGCCGGGCCTGGTGGGCGTGGAATCAGGCGCCAGTGTCACCATGTTGTTGATTATCGTGCTCTGGCCGGCGCTTTTACCTCTGGAATTCTATCCATTGGCGGCACTGGCCGGAGGGCTGGCGGTGGCGTTCTTCGTTGCGCTGCTGTCCTGGCGCCAGGGCATCTCGCCGTTGCGCTTGATCCTCGTCGGTGTCGGTCTCACCGCGATGCTCAGCGCGGTGGCCGACCTGCTCATCACTTACGGCAATATCGATCAGGTGGAGTCGGCCCTGATGTGGCTTGGCGGCAGTTTGCACCGTGCCAGTTGGCCGCAGGTTCATAGCCTCGGTCTCTGGCTATTGGTGGCTGGGCTGCCGTTGCTGTTCTGTCATCGCCAGTTGAATCTGTTGCAGTTGGGTGAAAAAGTCGCACTCAGTCGAGGGCTGAATGTCACGTGGATCATGGTTTCGTTGTTGCTGTGCAGCGTCATGTTGACGGCGGCTGCAGTGGCGAACGTGGGCACCATGACGTTTGTCGGGCTGGTGGCGCCTCATCTGGCGCGACAGATGGCGGGTGACCGTCATGGCGCCTTGATCCCCTTGTCGGCCTTGGTCGGTGCGTTGTTGGTGCTGGCCGGTGACACGCTGGGTCGGGGGCTTTTGCCGCCCCTGCAGTTGCCCGCAGGGCTGGTTGTCGCAATCATCGGCGCGCCGTATCTGATTGTTTTGCTGGCGCGTCAACGCAGTCGCTGAAAACACGGCGACGCTCATTGGAAATGTGTGGAGGTAAACGCGTGCGGGACCGGGTTAAAGGTTTTTTCCGAGGTGTGCTTGGCATGCTATGTGTGCCGTTGGCATTGGTGGCTGTACCGGCTGGCGCCGCTGAAACCAAAGTGTTCGAGAACAGTTTTGGCCGAGTCGAGGTTCCCGTGGCGCCGCATTGCATTGTGTCGTTGCATGACTTCAGCCTGACGGCCCAGTTGCTGGAGTTGGGGGTCAAACCCTGTGGTTCGACGGGGCGCAAAAAGCTGTTCTCGGACGTGTTGTTCCGCGGGACGCAGGAGCGGTTCGATGTGACGGGCATTCAGTATATCGGCTCGCACCAGGCGCCCGATCTGGAAGCCATTGCCGCCTTGAAGCCTGACTTGATCGTGGGTTTGTCCTATCACGCCGACCTCAAGGACAAGCTCAGCAAAATCGCCCCGGTCGTGCTGCTGCCCGCTCGGGAAAGCGACATCAAGACTTACGCCAAGCAACTCGCCGACCTGGTCGGCAAGCCGCAGCGCTATGCGGAAATGCTCAACGAATATCAATGGGTCGTCAGCGAGTTCAAGAAGCGCGTGAAAGACCCTTCGCGCATTACCGTCACCACGCTGGAAGTCTACAGCGATGGCTTTCAACTGATCGGTCGCGGCGGCATGGACGACGTCATCGGCGATTTTGGCCTGGGGCGTGTCGCCGCCTACCGCGAGGCGCGGCAAAACGTGCCTTACAGCCTGGAGCGCATCGGCGACTTCGACAGCGATTTCATTATTGACACGTATGAAGAGCTGCTCGACTCGGAAGCCAGCACAGCGGCGTTTCGTCAGTCCCCACAGTGGCAGAATCTGTTTGCAGTGAAGAATCGCCAGTTCCTGTACCTCAATCGCAGCCGCTATGCCGATACGATGCAGGGCCTGGTGGGTTCTGCCTATCTGCTGATGTCGCATATCGCCGAGCGCGAGAGCGTGCTGCAGGCCAAGTAAAACGTAGCATCTGCGATACAATCATCATTAATGACAATGATTCTCTATTGCAGGTGTTACTCGTTTGTATTAGTTTATGCTCTCGAAAAATACGCTGATCGCAATGGCGGGGGGCTTAAATGGAAAGCGGTTTGATGCGTGCACAGGTTCAATTCATGGATGTTGTACCGGGTAGCGAGCAGACCCTGCCGTTCATACTCCAGGCCCCGCTTGCCGGGGATGCCTGGCAAGCCAGCCGGGCGCAGATCCAGCAGGTCGTAGAAACTGAGTTGCCGCGTGCGGGTGGCATTTTGTTTCGCGGTTTTGCGTTCAAGGGAGAGGCGGACTTCGAGGAATTTGCTCGTAGCTTCGGCCATGAACTGCTGACCTACGACTACGCTTCCACCCCGCGCACCAAGCTCAACAACCGGGTATACACCTCCACCGAGTACCCGGCCCATCAGGTTATCCCGCTGCACAATGAACAGTCCTATTCGCTGAATTGGCCGATGAAAATCTGGTTTCACTGTATGCAGGCCTCGCAGGTCGGCGGTGAAACACCTATTGCCGACAGTCGCCTCGTTTACCAGCAACTCGATCCTGCTATCCGTCAGCGCTTTGCCGAGAAGCGCCTGATGTACGTGCGCAATTACGGCAATGGCCTGGACTTGCCCTGGCAACAGGCCTTTAGCACCGAAGACCGCTCCCAGGTCGAGCGTTTCTGTCGCGCCAGCAACATCGCGTTCCAGTGGACGGACGATGGCGAGCTTTCCACTCGCCAGGTCTGCCAGGCCGTTGCCCAGCATCCGGTGACAGGGGAGTGGGTGTGGTTCAACCAGGCTCATCTGTTCCATATCTCCAACCTGGCAGCGTCGGTGCGCGAGACATTGATCTCCATCGTCGGGGAGCAGGGCGTGCCGCGTAACGTGTTCTATGGCGACGGCTCGCCGATTGAACTAGAGGCGCTGGAGCACATCCGCGAGGTCCTGCAACGCTGTCAGGTGAGCTTCCCCTGGCAGGCGGGTGATGTGTTGATGCTCGACAACATGCTGGTGGCTCACGGTCGTTCGACCTTCCAGGGATCGCGCAAGGTCGTGGTCGCCATGGCAGAGCCAGCCTCGGCAAGCTGATCGCCCCCACTTTCAGAAAGCCGTCGCACTGGGCGGCCTATTTCGAACAAGTACATTCAAGGACATCAAATGCTCGATCGCCTGATGCATCGCTGCTGGCTGCGTGGAATTCGCCTATCGATAGCCCAAGGTCAATTGATCGTTACGCACGGATCGCCGGGTGCGCTGGATGATGAGCTCAATGCCGAGCTCCATGCACGCGACGCCGAAGTTCTGCAGTGGCTGCAACTGCATCCCGATTATTTTGCTGCCCGGCCCCTGACGGATAACGAGCAGGCGCTCTGGTTCCTTCAGCGTCTGGAGCCTGACAGCTGCGCCTATAACATTGCCTATGCCGGACGGATCAAGCCGCAGTTCGTTACCCAAGACTTGCCTCAACGCCTGCAGGACGCCTGGGTGACGGTTCAGCAACGCTATCCGATGTTGTGCACGGCCTATGCCGAGCGCAACGGCGAGTTGTTGCAGTGGAGCCACCGCGAGCGGGTCCAGCCGTTGCAGTGTGTGGCCATGCAAGACGTGGGCGCAGAGACGTTGCAGCAACGTATCACTGAATCGGCCGATCTTCCCTTCAAGCTGGAAGAGGGTGACGTCAGTCGGGTCGTCCTTTTGAGCAACGCACGCGACGGCCATGTCGAGCACACCGTGCTATTGGTGATTCATCACATCGCGGCGGATCTGGCCACGTTCTACATTGTGCTCAATGAGCTGTTCGCGTTGATCAACGATCAACCGCTGTCCGCCGTGAATCCCGACGCCTATCGCAACTACTGCAGTGATCTGCATATCCGCAGTGAAGCGGCCGAGCCCGTGGAACTGGCCTGGTGGCAGGCCCAACTGGCCGAAGCCCCGACGCTGGAGTTGCCGACGGATTTTCCCTACGGCAGCAATCAGGCATTCAAAGGTGGGGAGTTGTCGGTGCGCTTCGATCCGGCCACCACGGCACGGTTTCGCACCGTAGCCCGAGAGGTGGGAGTGACGCCGTATGTGCTGTGGTTCTCACTGTTCCAGCAATTTCTCGGCGTACTGTCAGGCCAAGACGATTTCGTCCTGGGAACGCCCAGCGGTTGGCGCTTGCGACGCGAGCACGTCAATCTGCCGGGCTACCTGGTCAATCCGCTGCCGATTCGCTGCCGTCTGCGTCGGGATCTGTCCAGCGGCGACTGGGCCAGGCAGGTAGATGCCACCGTCAAGCAAGCCCTGCAGCACCGCCACTACCCATTCTCGCGCCTGGTCAAACAGTTGGATCTGCCGCGCCAGGTGGGCAGGGCGCCGCTGTTCCAGCATATGTTCACGCTGAACAAGGAACGCATCGCGCCTTTCGAGCAGTACGTCGACCGCTTGCTGTCGGAGCAGCGAGGCGCGGCCCACGAACTGAACATGGTGATCATCGACGAAGAGGAGGGGTTCCTCTGCCGCTGGCGTTACAGCAAGGCGTTGTACCGCCATGAAACGATTGAGCGCTATCGGGATCAGTTCGTCGCCTTGGCACTCGCGGCGATCGAACAGCCCAAAAGGCCGTTTGCCGAGCTCGAGTGGTTGGTGCCCGAGCAGCAGTCATTCCTGGGCGGGGAGGATGCGTCGGTCGCCGTCAGCAACGCCTGGCAGGCGTTCACTGGGCAGTGTGAGCGCAAGCCCCAGTCGATTGCTCTTCAGGATGAGCAGGGTACGCTCAGCTATGCCGAGCTGGGACGTGCTGTGGTCGCCCGCGGCGAACGCTTGCAGGAGGCTTTGAGCCTGGCCGGTGAACGCATTGCCTTGTGCCTGCCGCGCAGTCGTGAGTTGGTGATGCATATGCTCGCAACCTGGCAGTGTGGCGCGACCTACCTGGCCCTCGATCCGCAGTGGCCGCCGTCGCGTTTGCAGGCTATCTGTCAGGATGCAATGCCCAAGGTGTGGATCAGTGAGGGCGCGCGACCCGAGTGGTTGCCTGAGCAGGTTCGGTGGTTGGCGTTGCCGTCTGCGCACGTGTCCAGTGAGGCACCTTTGCGAGCGGCCCTGGCGGCCGATCTTGCGGCCTACGTGGTGTACACCTCGGGCTCCAGTGGCCGGCCAAAGGGCGTGAAGGTCAGCCAGGGCAACCTGATTCATTACGTCACCGGCTGCCTTGAACGCCTGAATCTGCCGGCCGATGCGAGTCTGGCGAGTCTGGCCAGTTGTGCGACCGACCTGGGTCACACAGCCTTGTTCGGCGCGCTGCTGAGCGGCCGCTGTCTGCGCCTGCTGGCCGAGGCGCTGGCCTTCGACGCCGAGGAACTGGCTGCCGTGCTTGAACACCAGCCCGTCGACCTGTTGAAAATCGTGCCGTCGCACCTCAACGCCTTGTTGATCGCCAAAGACCCGCAACGGCTGTTGCCGCGTCGATGCCTGGTGGTGGGCGGCGAGGCCCTGAGCCACGAGTTGGTGACACGCTTGCGTGCCTTGAGCGCGGATTTGCGCATCGTCAACCACTATGGCCCCAGCGAAACCACCGTCGGGGTGTTGACCCATGAGGTCGATGCCAGCGGTGCCGCACCGTTGGGGCGGCCACTGGCCAATGTCCAGGTCAGCGTGCGCTCGTCTGATGGCGCTCTGTTGCCGATCGGCGTCAGCGGTGAACTGTACGTTCAAGGGGCGACCGTCGCGCAGGGGTATCTCAGTGCCACCGATGCCGATCACGCACGCTTTGGTGAGCACGGTTATCGCACGGGTGACCGCGTGCGACTCAATTACCAGGGGCAGGTGGAGTTTCTCGGTCGCCTCGATGAGCAGGTCAAGATCAGGGGCTACCGGGTGGAGCCGGCGGAAGTCGCGGCACAGTTACGCGCCATGCCTCATGTCAGCGATGTCAGGGTGCTCAATAGCCCCACGCCGTTGTCGGGCAATCGACTGGTAGCCTTCCTGGTCGCGCCGTCGGCCGCACTGGCCGAAATCCAGACGGCGCTGCAAGGGCAATTGCCGGACTACATGCAACCGACTCAGTGGTATTGTCTCGACGGCTTCGCCTTGCTGCCCAACGGCAAAGTGGATCGTCAGGCATTGTTGCGCCTGGCTGAGCAAACGACGGCGCCGCTGCAGGGGGCAGAGCCGTTGGGCGATCAGCCCTTGAGTACCGTGGAAACCGCGTTGCTGGACATCTGGCGAGCGATGCTCGGCAACCCCGAGGTGGGGCCTGATGACAACTTCTTTGCCTTGGGTGGCGACTCCATTCTTGGCCTGCAAATCATTGCCCTGGCACGCCAGCAACAGATTCTGATGACACCCAAGCAGTTGTTTGCCGAGCAAAGCGTGCGAGCCTTGGCCCGGGTGGTGCAGACACCACAGCGGACCCTCGAACAACGCCTTCTCGAAATCGCCCGGGAAATTCTCAATAACCCGGATCTGCGGGTAGACGACAATTTCTTCTCGGTCGGCGGCGACTCGATTCTGAGTTTGCAGATCATCGCCCGGGCCAAGCAACAGGGCCTGCAGCTCAAGCCCAAGCAGATCTTCGAATATCCCACCGTGCGCGGCTGGGCCGAGCAGGTGGTGGACCTTGGCGCAATGACTGCGCTGCCCGTCAGCGACGGGCCAGAGCTCACCACGGCTTTCGCCTTGACGCCGATCCAGGATTGGTTCTTTGCCCAGCAGCAAAACCTGGCCGAACACTGGAACCAGTCGCTGTTGCTGGCTTTGGACGAGCCACTGGATCAGGAGCGGTTTACCCAGGCCCTGGGCGCGTTGCTTGAGCGCCACGCCAGCTTGCGCCTGACCTTTGAAGCATCGGCGCAGGGCTGGCAACAACGCTATCAGCGCTTTTCCCAGGAACAGGTCAAAGCGCTGTTCCAGGTTGTGGAAGAACCCTTGAGCGAAGCCCTGCTGCAACGCTCGCAGCAGGGTTGGAACCTGGCCCAGGCCCCTTTGATCCGCTGGGTGTACTTCCCCCACAGCCGGGAATTGCTTTGCACGGCCCATCACCTGTTGGTCGATGCGGTGTCGTGGCAGGTGCTGCTGCAAGAGTTGGAAGGCCTGTACCTGCACCCGGACGTGGTTCTGCCCGCCGTCACGGCAGGTTTCCATGTGTGGAGCGAAGCTTTGCAGCGCCACCGCGGTGAGCCTGATGTAGTGGCGCAGGTGGATTTCTGGCACGAGCAGCTGGCCGCCGAGGGCGTCGTACCTGAACAGGTCAGCTTGTACGGTGAGAGCCGGACGCTGGACACGCAATTGTCGGTTGAGCAGACGCAGTTGTTACTGGGCGATTGTCATGGGGCGTACGGCACCCAGGTCCAGGATCTGTTGGTGGCCGCGCTGGCCGGGACCATCGGCCAGTGGCAGGGGCGGGAGCGCGTCACCCTTGAATTGGAAAGCCACGGTCGCAGCGGTTGGGAGCAGAGCCCCGATCTGTCCCGCTCGATTGGTTGGCATACCAGCCGCTATCCGCTGGCCGTCGACACTTCATGGGATTGCGAACACTCGATCATCGCCGCCAAGGAAGCCCTGCGCCGCGTACCTGAACAAGGCATGGGTTACGGACTGCTGCGCCTCGACCCGGCCCATGGCCTGGGGGCGGCCTCGCTGCTGACCTTCAACTACCTGGGGCGGGTCGACCAATGGCTCGATGCGTCCAGCCTTTGGCGATTGGCTCGGCCGATCTGCCCAGGCATGCGCGCCGACAGCACCCGCCGCACGCACTTGCTGGATGTCACCGCGCTGGTGAACGAAGGTCGGCTGCATATCGAATGGCGTTATGCCCCGCAGGTCCACGAGCCAGCGTTGGTCCGCGAGTTGGCGCAGCAGTTCCAGCAGCGCATTGCGGCCTTGCTGGAGCACTGCCTGGCCCCCACGGCCGGTCGCGCCACGGCTTCGGACTTCGCCGACTCCGGCTTGTCCGACGATGAATTCCTGGGGCTGCTCGAACAACTCGAGCAGTGACATCTATTGCGCCCCCCCTACATTACAGGTTCGGATACCGTCAGCATGAACGACAAGGTCAAAGCACTTTCGCGCAATATCGAAGCGATTTACCCGCTGGCTCCCATGCAGCAGGGGCTGCTGTTTCATAGCCTGCTGCACCCGGGCAAGGGTATGTACCTGCTGCAATACCGTCATGTCATGGTCATGCCCAATCTCGATCTGGCCGCTTTTCGTCAGGCCTGGGCGCAGGTGGTGGAGCGCCATGAATTGCTGCGCACCTCCTTTGTCTGGAAGCAGCAGAAACGACCGATGCAGGTCGTGCACAAGCAGGTCGAATTGCCGATCACCTATGAGGACTGGTCGCATCTAAGCGAAGGTGAGCAGCAGGATCGCCTGGAGCAATTGCTCAGCGAGGAACGCGCCCAGGGACTGGATTTTACCAAGGCGCCCCTGATGCGGGTCAGGCTGTACAAGCTGGCACCCGACACCTACCAGTTCGTGCGCAGCTATCACCACATCCTGATGGATGCCTGGTGCTTCTCGATCATCATGATGGACTTCCTCAACGGCTACCGCGCCGCCCAGGAAGGTCGCCGCCTGAATTTGCCGGCGCCGCGTCCGTACCGTGATTTCATTCGCTGGCTGGAAACGCAGAAACCGGAAGATCATCAGGCGTTCTGGCAACAACGCCTGGCCGGCTTTGACACGCCCAATGAATTTGGCTTCGGCCATGTTGGCCGTATTCAGGACGCCGCCGAGCCCGTTGAAGACTGCGTCGAACTTCTGGATGTCCAGCAGACCCAGGCCTTGCAAAGCGCGGCGGCCCAACACGGCATCACCCTCAATACGCTGGTGCAGGGGGCCTGGGCTTTGCTGCTGGCGCGTTACAGCGGTGATCGCGACCTGGTGTTCGGTATCACTGTCGCCGGTCGCCCGGTGCACCTGCAAGGCATGGAAAACATCGTTGGTCTGTTCATCAACAGTTTGCCGCTGCGCTGGCGTTGGCGCCCGGATGACGCGCTGCGCCCATGGCTGAAGGCCTTGCAGACCGAGAACCTGAGCCTGCGCGAGCACGAGAGTGTGTCCCTGGCCGAGATCCAGCGCTGGAGCGAAGTACAGCGTCAGGATTTGTTCCAGAGCCTGTTTGTCTTCGAGAACGCACCCATTGCCGCCGACTTGCGCCAGGGGCAACTGGACTACCTGATCAGCGACATGGCCAACCGCACCCATACGAACTATCCCATCACGGTGGTGATCGTTCCGGGTGAGCGTCTGCATTTGCAACTGACCTACCAGACCGACTGGTTCCTGCGCGAAGAAGTCGAGCAGATGCTGCGCCACTTCCGCACCTTGTTGCTGAACATCGGTGATGCCCTGCACACGAACGCCGAGACCCCTTTGCACCACTTGGCGATGCTCGATGAGCGTGAGATTGCCCACCAGCATCAGGTTTGGGCCGGGGGTGGTCTGGCGGCCGATGAACAACTGCTGCAACCGCTGTACATCGAGCGGTTTGAGCAACAGGTTCGCCAGACGCCCGAGCGCATTGCCATGGTTCACGGCGAGCAAAGCCTGACCTTCGACCAGTTGAACCGCGCCGCCAACCGTCTGGCCCGACACTTGCGGGCGCAGGGGGTCAAGTCCGACGATTTGGTCGCGGTGTTCGACGAGCGAGGCCTGGACCTGGTGGTGATGATTGTCGCCACCCTCAAGGCCGGCGCCGGTTGGCTGCCGCTCGACCCCCGCAACCCGCCTCAGCGGCTGGCGCAGGTCCTGCGCCAGAGTCGCACGCCACTGCTGATTCACAGTGCAGGGCAGGGCGAGCTGGCGATGGAGGCTTTGGACTACCTCGAGCAGCGTCCCCAATCGGTGCTCTACGATCCGGCGGTGTTGGGCAGCTACAGCGATGACGAGTTGAACATCCCCGTTCACGACCGCTCGTTGGCCTATTGCATCTTCACTTCCGGTTCCACCGGCACCCCAAAAGGGGCCATGGTGGCGCATGCGGGCATGCTCAATAACATCCTCGGCAAACTGCCGGGGCTGGGGCTCGATGCGACCGACGTGATCGCCCAGACCGCGCCGCAGTGCTTCGACATTTCCGTCTGGCAAACCCTCGCCGGCCTGGTGCTGGGGGCGCGCACCGTGATCCTCGGCGATTGCGTCGTGCAGGATCCTGAGGCGCTGGCTTCAGCCATTGAACGGCACGGCATCAGTATCCTTGAGGCCGTGCCGTCGTTGATGCAGAGCCTGCTCGATGCGGGGCTCGAGCGTTCGTCCCTGCGCTGGGTGCTGGCCACCGGCGAGGCGTTGCCGCCGGCGTTGGCGCGTCGCTGGTTCGAGCGTTATCCCGCCATCCCGTTGATGAACGCCTATGGGCCGGCCGAATGCTCCGATGACGTGGCTTTTCATCCGTTGCTCGAACGTTTGCCTGAGCAGCGCACCAATGTGCCGATCGGTCGCGCCACATTGAACAATCGTTTGTACCTGCTCAATGCCGACCTGCAGCCGATACCGGCCGGAGCGGTCGGGGAAATCTTCGTTGCCGGGGTGGGCGTCGGGCGCGGCTATATGGCCGATCCGGCGCGCACGGCGGCGGTGTTCCTGCCGGACCCGATTGCCAACGACGGTTCCCGTCTCTATCGCACTGGCGACCTGGCGCGCTTCCTGCCCAATGGTGATCTTGAATACGTCGGCCGTACCGACCACCAAGTCAAGATCCGCGGGCACCGTATTGAACTGGACGAGATCGAAGCCTGCCTGACCCGTTACCCCGGCGTACGGGAAGCCGTGGTGGTGGCTCGTGATGACCAGCAACGTTCCAAGGTCCTGGTGGCTTATGTGGTGGCGGATGCACAGGCAAGCATCGAGGCCCTGCGCGAGCATGTTCTGGGTAACCTGCCGCCGTACATGACCCCGGGCGCTTTTGTGTTTCTGGAGCGCTTTCCACTCAATGGCAATGGCAAGATCGACCGCAAGTCCTTGCCCGCGCCGGATTTCGCCGCGCAAAGTCAGGCCCGCTATGTCGCGCCCAGCAGCGAGCTGCAAGGCCAACTGGTCGAGGCTTGGCAAAGCGTGCTGGGGCTCGGTCAGGTCGGGGTCGAGGACAATTTCTTCGAGCTTGGCGGTCACTCGCTGCTGGCCACTCAACTGATTGGCCTGATCGGCAAGCTCAGTGGCAAGGATTTGCCTCTGCGCGTGGTGTTCGAGCGCCCGACCATCGCCGCCATGGCCGATTGGCTGGAAAGCCGGGCCGGCACGGTCAAGTCGTCGCCAACGCTGTTGCCGCGCCCTGAAAAGCTGCCGCTTTCGTTTGCCCAGCAGCGCCTGTGGTTTCTGCAGCAACTGGATCCCCAAAGTCCCGCCTATAACCTGGCCGGTGCCGTGCGCTTGACCGGCGAGTTGCATATCGCCGAGCTACGTGCGGCCCTGCAGGCTGTGGTCGATCAGCACGAAGTGCTGCGCACCGGGTTCATAGGCGAGGCTCAAGGGCCGAGCCAGGTGATCCTGGCCCGCACCGAGCTTGAGATGCCTTTGATCGAGGTGCAGAGCGAAGAGGCGCTGCACGATTTGCTGCGTCAGGATGCAATGACGCCGTTCTCCCTGGAAACGGCTCCGTTACTGCGTGCAAGACTCTATCGCCTGGCGCCGGATGCATTTGTCCTGTCGTTGAACTGCCATCACATCGTTGCCGATGGCTGGTCCCTGCAATTGATCATCGACGGTGTGTGCAAGCAGTACCGCAACTTGCGGCAAGGCCTGGTGACGGAGCAGTCAGCCTCGTCGATGCAATACGCCGACTATGCGCTCTGGCAACGCCAATGGATGACCAGCAAGGCCTGTGAGCAGGAACTGGCCTATTGGCGCGAGCAGTTGGCCGGCGAGTTGCCGGTGCTGGAGCTGGCGGCCGATTTTCCTCGTCCTGCCCAGGCCACCCAGGCGGGCGGTCGTGTTGAGCGGCGCTTGCCCGAGGCCCTGACGACACGCTTGCGCGCGTTCAGTGCTGGTCACGGCTGGAGCAATTTCATCCCGATGCTGACCGCGTTTCAGCTGCTGTTGCGCAGCCGCAGCGGCGCGGACGACATCCTGGTCGGGGTTCCCGTTGCCAATCGGCACCATGGAGTCCTGCAGCCCCTGGTCGGTTGCTTCGTCAACACATTGGTGTATCGCAAAAAACTGTCGGGCGAGCGCAGTCTGCTGCAACTGATGACCGAGTTGCAGGCGTTGTCGGTGTCGGTTCAGTCCCATCAGGACTTGCCCTTCGATTACCTGATCGAACAGCTCGGTGTGGTCCGCCAGGTAAGTTACAACCCCCTGTTCCAGGCCATGTTCAACTACTTTCCGGGCAACGCCCTGGAGCGTTTCGAGCTGACCGATGTGATCGCCGAGCCGTTGGACAATCGTCCGGACAGCGCCATGTGTGACCTGCACCTGGACGTGCGTGACAGCGAGCATGGCATCAGCCTGAGCCTTCAATACAGCAGCGATCTGTTCCGCGAACAGACCGTGCAAGCGATGGCCGAGCAATATCTGGCATTGCTTGATGCGTTGCTCGAGCAGCCAGGGCAGGCCTTGGGGGAGCTGGCATGGCAACCTGCCGAACGTGGCCTTGCCCGAATCGAGGGGCACGGCGTGGCCGGTCATCAGGACATCCTCCAGGCCTTTGCTCATCAAGTTGCCCGCCAACCCGACGCGGTCGCCGTACTGGCCGGCAATGAGCGCCTGAGCTATGGCGAACTGGATCAGGCCGCCGAACGACTGGCGGCGGCTTTGCAGGCCCATGGCGTTGGCATCGAAGATCGAGTGGCCTTGAGCCTGCCTCGTGATGCCCGCCTGCCCATGGCGATGTTGGCGATCCTCAAGGCCGGCGCTGCCTATGTGCCGTTGGCCGAGGACACGCCACCGGAGCGTGGCCGTTACATTCTTGAGGCGGCGCAACCCAAGCTGTGCCTGGGAACGGTCGCGAGTCTGGCGGTGTTGGCGCAGTGGAACAGTGGCGTGCCGTTGCTGGATATCGATGCGATGAGCGCTGCCGACCGCTACAAAGCTCCGGTATTGGTGGCGGAGCAGCTCGCTTACGTGTTGTACACCTCCGGTTCCACCGGCCAACCCAAAGGCGTGGCCATCAGCCGCGGCAACCTGATGAACCTGATGCTGGCCGTGGACCAGGTCTTGCCAATGACGGCCCGGGATCGGGTGCTGGCATTGACCACCGCGACATTTGATATTGCCATTGTCGAATTGCTGCTGCCTCTGGCGCATGGCGCCAGCATCCTGTTGGCTGATCGCGAGCAGGCGCGTGATCCCCAAGCGATCGATCAGCTATTGATGACAGGACAACCGACGGTCATGCAGGCCACTCCGGCGACCTGGCGGATGCTGGTGGCGCACACCTCGCGCAGTTGGCAAGGCGTGCGTGCCGTTTCCGGTGGAGAGGCCTTGCCCTGTGCACTGGCCGAGGCCATCGAGGGCAGGGGCGCCCGGGTGATCAACGGTTACGGGCCGACAGAAGCGACGGTCTACAGCACGTTTGAAGTGCGCAACGGCGGTGAGGCTGGTGTTGAGGTGCCAATCGGACAACCGGTGGCCAATACCGCCGCGTATGTCCTGGATGCTGATCTGCAGCCAGTGCCCGCAGGTGTACCCGGTGAACTGTATCTGGCCGGGGCGAACCTTGGTCGGGGTTACTTCGCGGCGGCGCGACTGACCGCGGCGGCGTTCCTGCCGGATCCTTTCATGCCTGGCGCGCGCATGTATCGCACCGGTGATCGGGTTCGACGCAACAACAGTGGCGGCCTGGATTACCTGGGGCGCCTGGATTTCCAAGTCAAACTGCGTGGTTTCCGTATCGAACTGGGTGAAATCGAAGCGCTGCTGGCGCGTATTCCCGGGGTTCGCGAAGCGGCTGTCGTGCTGCTGGGCGGCGGTGAAACAGCGAGTCTGGTGGCTTACTACGCAGGCGACGCGCTGGATGAAGCGATGCTGCGTGAGACACTCGGCGCGCAATTGCCGGACTACATGTTGCCGAGCCAGTTCGTTCGCCTGGACACCCTGCCTTTGAGCCCCAGCGGCAAGGTTGACCGCAAGGCATTGCCGGCACCGGTACAGCGTGACCGCCAGAGTGGCGGGCTTTCGGGCGAATGGGAGCAGGCGTTGGCCAAGCTCTGGGAGGAGCTGTTGGGCTGCACCGATGTGGGGGCCGACGACAACTTCTTCGCCTTGGGCGGCCATTCCTTGCTGGCGGCGCGCCTGGTGGCGCGAATGGCCGAACAGCATGGCCGGCGTCTTCCCTTGCGCACGGTGTTCGAGCAGCCGGTCCTGCGGGATCTGGCGGCGCAGCTGGCGGCGACGAGCATCGAGGCCGAAGATGTCCTGCGTCATTTTGAAGAACCCTTGGCACCGCTGCATTTCACCCAGCAGCGGCTGTGGTTCCTCGATCGTTTGCAGGGCGATACCCAGGCCTACCATTTGTCCCTGGCCTTGCGTCTGGAGGGGGCACTGCAACCGTCGTTGCTGGAGCAGGCGCTGACGCAACTGATCAGCCGCCAGCACAGCCTGCGGACGGTGTTCAGCGAAACGCCCGAGGGCGCACGTCAGCAGGTCGAGGCGCTCACGGCGCTGCCGGTGAGCTTCGAGCCACTGGAGATCGACGCGCATTCGCCTTTTTTTGCGCAGAAACTGAGTCAAGAAGCACAGCGTCCCTTTGACCTTTCGGCCCCCCCGCTGTGGCGGGTTCGTGTGTATCAGGGCCAACACCTGAGTGTGCTGCAGGTCACCTTGCACCACATCATCGCCGATGCCCGTTCGCTGGAAATTTTCTTCAATGAGCTGCAACTGATCTATCAGGCCTTGCTGGAGGGGGGCAGTGCTTGCCTGCCGCCACTACCGCTGCAGTTTTCTGACATCGCGGCCAGTTGGCAGAGTCCTTCGGGGCAAGCGCGTATCGAATCGCAGCTTGAATACTGGCGTCGAACCCTGGCAGGGGAGCCGCCAGTGCTGAACCTGCCGACCGACAAGCCACGCCCCGCGCAGCAAGGTTACAACGGCCAGCGCCTGCGCTTCAGCCTGCCGGCAAGGCTGGTCAAGGAACTGCGCGAGACCGCGCAACAGCATGGGCTGACCGCGTTCGCGCCATTGCTGGCCGCCTGGAAAACGCTCCTGGCCAGGCACTCGGGCCAGCGTGAAATCTGGATTGGCCTGCCGGTCGCCCATCGCCACCAGGCCCATACGGATAACCTGATTGGCTACTTCGCGACCACCCAGGTGCTGCGCAGTCACATTGATGCCCAGCAGTCGGTCGAACAGTTCTGGCAGCAATTGCAAGCCACTCACCTGGCTGCGCAGCAGCATGGGGATGTCCCTTTCGAACGGCTGGTGGAGGCGTTGCAGGTGCGCCGCGACCTCAGCCACACACCGCTGTTCCAGGCGTTGTTCAACCTGATCCAGCGCGATGTCGCCGTAAAGGATGAGCACCATTTCGCCGGCTTGCCGGTGCAGCGACTGGATGTGGAAAGTGACAGCGCCCTGGTGGATATCGGCTTGCACATCGAGCAGTACGGTGACGATTGGCAATGTGTGCTGGAGTACAACACCGACCTGTTCCTGGCCCGGACGGCGCAACGTTATGCCGACGAATATCTGTATCTGCTCGAGGGCATGCTGAAAAACTCACAGGCGCGCCTATGGGACATTGACCTGGCCAACGCCGATCATGCCCTGGCCCAGCGGCCATGGAACCAGGCGGCCGAGGCCTTGCACGGCGAAGCGGACCTGATTGCCCGATTCGAGCGTCAAGTGACATTGACACCCCAGGCATTGGCGGTCGATTGCCAGGATCAGCAATTGAGTTATGCCCAGCTCAATGCCCTCAGTAATCGCCTGGCCCATTGGCTGCGTGCACAGGGTGTCGGCACCGATGAGCTGATTGCCGTTTGCTTGAGTCGTGGCCCCTGGTTGCTGCCAACCCTGCTGGCTATTCACAAAGCTGGCGCGGCGTATTTGCCGCTGGATCCGCAACACCCAGCAGATCGCCTGCGCTTCATCATCGAGCACGCGCGGCCGGCCCTGGTGCTCAGCGAAAGTCAGTGTGGCGATGCCTTGAGCGGTGTCGACAACGTCTGGCTCGATCAGTTGTCGCTGGAGGCATGCAGCGCCGACAACCTGGTGCTGGCGGTCAACCCACAGCAACGCGCTTATGTGATCTACACCTCGGGCTCGACCGGTACACCAAAAGGCGTACAGGTCACCCGCGAGAACCTGAGCAACCTGTTGGCCGGTCTCGATCGGCAGTTGCCACTCAGCGCTGCGGATGTCTGGCTGGCCAGTACCACTTACGCGTTCGATATGTGCAAGTCGGAACTGTTCTTGCCGCTGGTCAACGGCGCAGCCATCTTGCTGGCCCGTCGCGAGCAGGTCGTCGATGGTCATCAACTGTTTGCCTTGCTGCGCCGGGCCACGGTGTTCCAGGCGACACCCGCCGGCTGGCAGATACTGCTGGAAACCGGACAGGCCGACTGGCCGCCAGTGCGCGGGCTGATCGGGGGGGAAGCGGTTCCGGGCGAACTGGTGACCGAGCTGCGTAGCCGGGGCGTGGTACTGATCAACGCCTATGGCCCGACCGAAACCACCGTCTGGTCGACCACTCAGGCATTGCAGGAGGTGCCGTCCGGCGTGGCTGATATTGGTTCGCCGCTGCTCAATACCCGCTGCTATGTGCTCGATGAAATGCTGCGTCCGGTGCCGCTGGGCACTACCGCAGAGTTGTATATCGCAGGCGCCGGGGTTACCCGTGGCTATCAGCATGCCGCCGCCGCAACGGCCGCGGTCTATCTGCCTGACCCCTATGCCAGCGAACCTGGCAGCCGCATGTACCGCACTGGCGACCTGGTACGCCGGCGCGGTGACGGTCGGTTGGCGTATGTCGGTCGCAGCGACTTCCAGGTCAAGGTGCGCGGATTCCGCATCGAGCCCGGTGAGATCGAATCGCTGGTGCGTCGTTACCCGGGCGTTGAAGAGGCCGTGGTGATGATCGATCCGCGCAGTCAAAGCCTGTTCGCTTGGCTGCAGGCGACCAGCCCCGTTGATCAAGTGGCCCTGCGGCGGCATCTCGAAGGCCTGTTGCCGGGCTACATGGTCCCGGCCGGTTTTATCGAGGTGCAGCGTTTTGCCCTCAATGCCAACGGCAAGATCGACCGCAAGGCCTTGCCGGCACCGCAGCCCATCGCTGTACAGGGTGTGGCGCCGCGCAACGAACTGGAGCAGCAACTGGCCGACATCTGGCAAAGCCTGCTTGAGGTGCCGCAAGTCGGGGTGTTCAACAGTTTCTTCGAGCTGGGCGGGCATTCGTTGTTGGCGATGCGCCTGATGACCCAGATTGAGAGCCGTTTCGGCATCAGGATCGAGCTGCGCAGCCTGTTCCATAACCCGACGATTGCCGGTCTTGCCGAGCAGATCGAGAAACCCCAAGGGCCTTCGACCGACGAAGCCCTGGACGAAATGCAGCGCCTGTTATCAGAGATGGAAGAGTAAGGATGAGTGCGATGACGCAACAAGCTTTCCTGGAGATTGCGCAGCGGCTGGCTTCCTTGCCCGCGGACAAGAAAAAAGTCTTTCGCCAGCGCCTGGCCGAGAAGGGCATCGATAGCTGGCGCCTGCCAATCGTTCCCGCCGTGCTTGGCGAAGGTGAGCATATGCCGTTGGCGCAGGCGCAGCGGCGCTTTCTGTCGGCGGAAGCCCTGAGCGGTCGTGCCCTTTACAATCTGTGCTCGGTACTGCGTTTCGACGGCCGCCTCGATGGCGCGCGCTTGCAGCAGGCCATGCAGCAGTTGACTGACCGTCATCAGATCCTGCGCACCCGCTACACGACCGATTCGCAAGGCCGGATGCAACCCCATTGTGAGTCGCAACAAGTGCCGCGGCCCAGCGTCGAACCGTTGACCTTGGCGGCTTCTGAATACGAGCAGTGGTGCGCCGATGAATATGCCCGTCAGCTCGCCGAGCCTTTCGATCTCGCTCAGTCGGCGCCTTGGCGCTGGCAAGCCTTCAGCGACGCGCAAGAGCAATCGACCTGGTTGTTTTTCACCATTCATCACGTGGCCTACGATGCCTGGTCGGCTCAGCAACTGACCCTGGAACTGGCCGAGGCTTACCGGGCACTGGCATCGAATGAGCCGGCCCGACAACCCGAATTGAGCATCCAGTACGCCGATTACGCCGCGTGGGAGCGCGAGTGGCTGGAGAGTGAAAGCTGCCGGCAGCAGATCGACTTCTGGCGCGGCCAACTGGCGGATGCGCCCGCGCCCTTGGCGTTGCCCCTGGATCGACCACGCCCTGCGCCCGCACAACGTCGCCATAGCGGCGCGGTGCTTGCCCGGGAGCTTTCGCCGCAGCTGACGACGGCGGTAGAAGCCGCCATTCGCAGTCATGGGGTGACGCTGTACATCTACGGCCTGACGGCCTTCAGTTGCTTGCTGTCGCGCTACAGTGGCGAGAACGACCTGTGCCTGGGCACCTCGGCCGCCCAACGTGATCGTCCGGAACTGGTGCCCTTGATCGGCCCGTTGCTCAACACTCTGGTGATCCGTCAGCGCCTGCACGGCAACCCGGACTTCGCCACCGCGCTGCTGCGCAGCCGCGACACCGTCGCGGCCGCCTTCGATCATCAGTTGCTGCCTTTCGAAAACGTTCTTGAAAACCTCGAGCGCTCACGTTCGAGCCCGCTGTTTCAGGTGATGTTCGTCCAGGTCGATTTACCCGAGAGCCGCACCCTGACATTGCCGGGTGTCGCGGTTGAAGTACTCGACCCGCCGCAGCGTCATGCCCGCTTCGACCTCACGCTGCGCCTGGTGCGTAGCGCTGACGCGCGGCTGCGCTGCGAGTTGGAATACAGCGATGAATTGTTCGACGCGGCGACGGTCGAGCAGATGCTGGATGACTTGCTGGCGATTTTCCAAGAGGCGTCAAGCCATCCCCAGCGACGTCTGGCCGAACTGCAACTGATTTCGCCGCCAAGTGAACTGAATGGCCCCGCGTTGGGCGCGATGCCCTTGCCGTTGGATCAGCAGGTGCAGCACTGGGCAACGCACACGCCGAACGCGGCAGCGTTGTGCAGCGCTGGGCAAACCGTCGACTATGCCACGCTCGGTGCCGCGACCCGCGCGCTGGCCGCGCGACTGGCCGGGCAGGGCATCGGCCCGGGCCAGGTGGTTGCGCTGTGCATGCCGCGTTGCGCGGAACAACTGCTGGCGATGCTGGCCTGCTGGCAACGCGGTGCGGTGTGTCTGTTTCTTGACCCGGCACAGCCGCCACAGCGACTGGCGCAGTTGGTGCAGGACAGTGGCGCGCGTTTGTGGGTGACACTGGCCGAGGCCCCTGAAACGAACGCCTACATGGCGCGCCTGGTACTCAGTGCCGCCGACTTGTCCGCAGTGGCCGCCGAGGGGCTGGGCGAGAGCCTCAGTCAGCCGCACCTGCCTGCCTACCTCATCTATACCTCGGGTTCGACCGGTCAGCCCAAAGGTGTCCTGGTCACTCATGGCAACGTGGGGCATTACGCGAGCGCGATCGGTCAACGCGTGCAAGCCAAGCCGGGTAGCCGCTGGGCGACGTTGGCGACCGTGGCCGCGGACCTGGGGCTGACCTGCGTGTTCGCCGGGCTGAATGCCGGCGATCCGCTGATTCTGCCGCCAGCCTCGTTGACCTTCGATCCGCCAGGCTGGGCTGACTTTCTCGACGAGCAGCCCGTGGATTGCCTGAAAATCGCGCCGTCGCATTTACGTGGGCTGTTGGCGCTGGACGATGCTCGACGCGTCTTGCCCAGGGATGTGTTGATCCTGGGCGGTGAGGGTTTCGATCAGACCTTGTTTGCACGGGTGCGTGAATTGGCACCGCAACTGCGCATCTTCAACCATTACGGTCCTTCGGAGACCACGGTCGGCGTGATCTGCGGAGAAATCCAGGCCTTCGACGCCCTTGACTCGAGTCTGTATCTACCCTTGGGCCAGCCGTTAGCGGATTGCCATTTGCGCATCGTCGACGGCAATGACGTATCGGTGCCGCTGGGTGTCGCCGGCGAGCTGCTGATCGCGGGCCCTCAGGTCGCCCAGGGCTACCTCGGTCAACCTGAGTTGACCGCGCAAGTATTTGGCTCTACTGCCCAGGGGCAACGCTTTTATCGCAGTGGTGACCGGGTTCGCCTGGATCGCAGTGGGCACCTGGTGTTCCTGGGGCGCCAGGACGATCAGGTCAAGATCCGCGGTTTTCGCGTGGAGCCGGGCGAAGTCAGCGCCTGGCTCAATGCACAGCCTCAGGTTCGCGAAGGGGCGGTGCTGGCCTGCGAGGTGAAAGGGCGCACGCAACTGGTGGCGTATCTCAGTCCTGCCCTGGCAACCGAAGCACTGGCGGCTCTGCAAGCCGAGGCCAAGCGCCAGTTGCCGGAGCACATGGTGCCCGGTCATTGGTGGGTGCTGGATACGTTGCCGCTGACGGCCAATGGCAAGCTGGATCGGCGTGCATTGCCTGAACCGACCGAGACAGAGTTGGCCGATGCATCCGCCCGGCCGCCGATCGGCGCCACGGAACAGCGCCTGGCGCAGTTGTGGTGTCAGATTCTCGATTGCGCACACGTCGCACGCGAAGATGATTTTTTCGCCCTCGGTGGCGATTCGATTCTCAGTCTGCAATTGATCGGCCTGGCTGCGCGCGAAGGACTCAAGTTGCAACCGCGCGATGTCCTGCAACACTCCACCCTGGCGGCCATGGCCCTGAGCATCGACGGCCGGTTGGACCCGGTGTTGCTGACCGTCCTCACGGCTTTTCGCGAGTTGCTTGAACAGCCTGGCCTGGGGCCGGACGCCGATTTCTTTGCCGAAGGGGGGGATTCGATCCTCAACCTGCAATTGATCGCGCGTCTGCGTCAGGCTGAACTGCGCCTGATGCCCCGGCAATTGCTGGAGAACCCCAGCGCCCGGCAACTGGCTGGGGTGCTGACCTCCTCAGCGTCGCCGGCGGTTGCACCGCCGCCGGTAACCGAAGCCTTGGCGCCGCCACGTGCACTGTCCCATGCCCAGCAACGGGTGTGGTTCATGCAACAACTCGATCCGGCTGCAACGGCTTACAACGTTACGCAATTGTTGGCCTTGCGCGGCGATCTGGACGTGCCACGATTGCAGCGCGCTTGCCAGGTCCTTGTTTCGCGCCATGACGCACTGCGTTGCCGGTTCTTCGAAGAGCAAGGGCAGGTCTGGCAGCGCCTGGATGAGAAGGCCGCTGCACTCTTCAATGTGCATGACCTCCATGACCTGGATGAATCACACCAGGCAGCGGCCATTGCCGGGGCCGCCAAGCGCGTTTTTGACCTAGTGCAGGGGCCGTTGCTGGCAATCGACGTATTTTGTCTTGCGCCGGGTGACTACCGGTTGCTGTTCAATGTGCACCACATTGCCGTGGACGGTTGGTCCATGGGCTTGTTGGTCGAGGACTTTGCGCTGATCTACCAGGACCGGGCCACGCCTGTGACGAGCGGATTGTTGCCATTGATCGACGCACAACGGCGAGATTTGGACGGGGAGCAGGGCAGCCAGTTGCGGGGCTATTGGCAACAACGCTTGCAAGGTCTGAGCAACGAACCGTTGGAGCTGCCCGACCACTGCACGCGACCGGCGCTGCAGGCCTACGCTGGCGCCCGCAGCGAGCTGGCCTTGCCCGGCTCGTTGAGCGCGGCTGTCGACTCCCGGGCAAGGGCCCTGGGTGTCACGCCCTTCGTACTGTATTTCGCCGCCTACCAGCTCCTGCTCTGGCGTCATGGTGGACGCAATGATTTCGCCATTGGCTTGCCAGTGGCAGGGCGCGAATCGGTCGAGAGCCAGGCATTGGTTGGCTTGTTCGTCAACACACTGGCGCACCGGGTGCAGATTGACGCCCGGCAAAGCCTGCAAGCCTTTATCCAGGCCCTGAACGGGCGTTTGGCCGATGATTTGTCCCATCAGGCGCTGCCGTTCGAGCAACTGCTGGACATGCTGGATGTCGAGCGCAGCCTGGATCGCACGCCGGTGTTCCAGGCGATGTTCAACTACCAGGCCGATCATCGGGATTCGCGCCGCCTCAACCTGCCGGGCATCAGCGTGGAAACACTGGCGTTGCCGGACGGGGTGGTGAGTGCCAAGTTCGACCTGACGTTCAATCTGTTCACCCAAGGCCGCGGCACGGATGCGCGTACCGGCTTGATTGTCGAATACGCGACTGCTCTGTTGCACCCCGGTACCACCCAACGACTGATGGAGGATTACCAGGGATTGCTCGCCAGCCTGGTCAGCCTCGATCTTCAGCAGCGCTTGCTGGAAATCCCCCTGGGCTCAGTCGCAACTTTGGCCGCGGCGGGCAAGTCCATGCATCTGCACAGCGAGGCCGATTTTGTCACGCGCTTTGAAGTACAGGCCGCCGTTCATCCTGAGCGTATCGCGGTGTGCTGCGCTGATCGCCGCTTGAGCTACGCGACGCTGGATGCCCAAGCCAATCGCCTGGCCCATTGGCTGCTGGCGCAGGGTATAGGGCGGGAGTCGACGATTGCCTTCTGCCTGCCTCGGGACGAAAGACTGCTGGTGTGCCTGTTGGGGATCCAGAAGGCCGGTGCTTGCTACCTGCCGCTCGACCCAGCTCATCCACAGGCACGTCAGGCGCAGATTCTCACCCGCGCTCGGCCGCAATTGCTGCTCTGCGACAAGCTGTTCGCGGACCTGCCCGGCCACCTGCGCAGCTGCCTGTGGGCGGACCTGCCATTGGCTCAGTTCCCTGCACAAGCCCCGGCATTGGCGACGACGCTTGAACAGTTGGCCTACACGCTCTACACCTCCGGATCGACCGGGCAACCCAAGGGCGTGCAGATCAGTCGAGGGAATTTCGCCAACTTCCTGCTGGCCATGGAAGAGGCGCTGCCACTGGAAAACGTGCAGCGTTATCTGGCCTTGACCACGGTGACCTTCGACATTTGCGGCCTGGAGCTGTGCCTGCCGCTGGTGCGCGGCGGCACCGTGGTGTTGGCCGATGATGAAGAGCGACAGGACCCCATGTTGCTTGCACGGCTGATTCAGGACCAGGCCGTGGATCTCATCCAGGCCACCCCGGCAACCTGGGCGATGTTGCTGCAAGGCGATCGCACGGTGCTGGCCGGGCGTGTGGCCCTGGCCGGTGGTGAGGCGCTGGCGGCGGAAATGGCGACCGAGCTCAGCCAATGCGTGGCTCACCTCGTCAACGTCTACGGCCCGACAGAAACCACGGTGTGGTCCACTCAGGCGCCGATCGGTGCCCTGCAGTTGCCCGTCGCACCCATTGGCCGGCCATTGCTCAATACCCGCTGCCACGTCCTTGATGAGCACTTGTGCGAAGTACCTCCTGGCTGTGTGGGCGAGCTTTATATTGCCGGTGACGGTCTGGCCCGCGGTTATGCCGGGCAGCCTGGGTTGACCGCCGAACGGTTTATTGCCGATCCGTTCAGTCGCGAGGGTGGGCGTTTGTACCGTACGGGCGACCTGGCGCGTTGGCAGCCCGATGGGCAGCTGTATTACCTCGGCCGCACCGATGATCAGATCAAATTGCGTGGTTATCGCATCGAACTGGGGGAGATCGAGGCCGTGCTGCTCAGCCACCCCGAACTGCTGCAGGCGGTCGTGGCCGTGCAAGGCGAGCATCTGGCCGCCTTCTGGGTAGCGAGTCCCGACAATCCACCCGACGCCGCCTCCATCCGCACCTACTTACAGGGGCGTTTGCCGGCCTATATGTTGCCGACGCATTTGCAGGCGCTGGAGCAACTGCCCCTCAATACCAATGGCAAGGTGGATCGTAAGCAGCTGCCACGCTTGCAGTTGGAAAACTGCGGTATGGAGGGCGTCCAGCGCTCGCTGACGGCCAGCGAGGCGTCGCTGGCCGAGGTCTGGGCTGCGGTGTTGAACCTGCAACAGATTCCTGCCGACGGTCATTTCTTCCAACTGGGCGGGCATTCGCTGATGGCGGCCCAGGTGCGTGCACGCTTGCGTGAACAGGGCTTTGAAGTGCCTTTGCGCTGGCTGTTCGAAACGCCGGTACTGGCGGACCTTGCGCAGCGCATCGAGGGCCTGGCGCAGCACCTGGATCTGGCTTCGTTGCAGATCCCTCAGGTCGACCAGCAGCTTGATCAACCCTTGTCCTCGGCGCAGCAACGCGTCTGGTTGATGCAGCAGTTGGACCTGGCTGACAGCAGCTTCAACATGAGCAGCAATGTGCGTTTGCGCGGACAACTGGACCGCCATGCCCTGGAGCGTTCATTGCACCGGCTGGTGGATCGCCATGCCATCTTGCGTACGACGTATCACCAACGTAACGGCGAGTTGTACCAGCGGATTCACGGACACATGTCGGTGGCGTTGCAAGTGATCGTGTCGAGCGACGCGAAGTGGCCGGTCGATGCCCGCGACGTTGCGCTGCGGCCGTTCGACCTCGCCAGCGAGGCACCGTTGCGGGCGGTCCTGTACTGCCTCGGCGAACAGGAACATGTGCTGCAGTTGGTCATGCACCACATCGCCTCCGATGGCTGGTCCGGCGCCGTGCTGGTGGATGAACTGATCCAGGGCTATGAAGCCTACAGCACGGGTGTGCTGCCGCCACAGAGCGAGCTGGCGATCCAGTACGTCGACTATGCCGTATGGCAAGGTTCGGCGGCGGTACAACTGCGTCAGCGTGAAGGCCTGGACTTCTGGCGGCAGACCCTGGCCGGCATTCCCGCGCAGGTGCCACTGCCGTTCGATTTTCCCCGTCCGGAGCGCGACAGCGGCGCCGGGGCGGCCCTGGACTTCCAGTTGTCTGCGGCCACGGTTGGCCGGTTGAAGGCTTTCGCACAGCAAAGCGCAACGTCGCCGTTCATGGTGCTGCTGACGTGCTATGCCGCCGTGCTGCAGCGCGAAACGCAAGGCCGTGATCTGGTCATCGGAACGGACGTCGCCAACCGCGAGCATCCGGCCACTGAATCGCTGATCGGCTTTTTCGTCAATCTGCTGGCCTTGCGTATCCGCGTGCAACCGGAACTGAGTTTGCGTGAGCAAGCGCAGCAGGTCCGGGAGATTTGCCTGCAAGCATTCGCCTGGCAGGACACGCCGTTCGAGCGCGTCGTCGAATGCCTGGAGCTGCCACGGGTGGCGAATGTCCACCCGTTGTTGCAGACGTTGTTTGTCCTCGACAACACGCCGCGCCAGCAACGCCAACTCGGCAATTTGCAGGTGGAGCCACTGACGGGCGAGCAGCATCATTCCAAGTTCGACATGGCCCTGTTCGCCAGCGAAGACGGCGATGTGTTCAACCTGCGCTGGGTGTATCGCACCAGCCTGTTTCTGCCGGCCACGGTCGAACGCTTGCGTACAGCCTTCGAGTCGCTGCTGGACATGGCCCTCGGCGCACCGGACAACCCAATCGACACCCTGATTCCGACTCCAAAGGGAGCTGCTGCAATGTCCACGGACAATCCGTTGCAACGCAAAATGAGCAAATTGGGCAAGATGCGCCAGAGCGGATCGCCCGTTACCCGCGAGCCCTTTGAAGCCCGGCCATTGCGCGAAGGTTCGAAGTTCCCCTTGTTGATTCAACTGCGTGACCGCGAACTGGCGCCGGCCATTTGGGCGCAAGCCAACCGTGAGAAGGTCGAAAGCTGGCTGCGCGAGCATGGCGGCATTCTCTTGCGTGGCTTTGATTTGCCGACTCCGGCGGCTTTCGAGGCTTTTTGCCAGGCCCTGTGCCCTCAGTTATATGGACAGTACGGTGACCTGCCGAAGGAAGAGGGCGGCAAGAATATCTACAAGTCCACGCCCTATCCCAAGGATCGGATGATTCTGTTCCACAACGAGAGCGCTCATCAGCATCGCTGGCCGCGTCGCCAATGGTTTTACTGCCAGACGCCTGCCACTTCCGGTGGCGCGACCCCGATTGTCGACAGCCGCCAGGTCTACCGTGAGCTGCCCACCTGGCTGCAAGCGAACCTGCGTCGCAAACAATTGATGTACGTGCGTAATTTCAGCACCAGCCTGGACGTCAGTTGGCAGCACTTCTTCCAGACCCAGGAGCGCGAGCAAGTCGAGCGGATCTGCCGTGAGAGCAATATCGATTTTGAGTGGCGCGGCGCCAACGATCTGCACACCCGTCAGGTTTGCCCTGCGGTGATCCTGCACCCGCTGACGGGAGAGGAGAGCTTCTTCAATCAGATCCAGCTCTATCACCCGGCCTTTCTCGATGCCGATGTGCGTGAGCAGTTCCTGCGCGACGGGGCAACGGCGATGCCGAGACAAGTGTTCTACGGTGACGGTTCCGAGCTTGAGCCAAGTGCCATCGAGGCCATCAACGCTGCCTACGACCGTTGTGCCGTGCGCTTCGACTGGCAGCAGGGCGATGTGGTCATGCTCGATAACATGCTGGCTGCGCACGCCCGGGATCCGTTCGAAGGCGAGCGTAAAATTGTGGTGGCCATGGGTGAAATCTATGGTCGTGATCAGGTCATGGCTGCGCCGGCGCAGACCGAAGAGACACACGCAGAGTTGAAACCATGATGGACCTTGGACTAACGCTTTCACCTCAACAAAAACAACTGGCCCAGGCCAATCCGCAGGCCTGGCGCTGGGTTCGGATGCAACTGTCGGGCGTGCCCGAGGCCGCTGTCCAACAGCGACTGCGTGACGGCCTGCAGCAGCATCAAGCGCTGCGCTTGCGCTACCAGCGCCCGGTTGGCGCCACGGGACTGCGCCAGCATGTGGTCGAGCCCCTCGAGTTGCGCCTGAGCTGGCGTGAGGGACGTTCAGGTGACGGGCATGATGAGCAACAGTGGCTGCGTGAGGCCCAGGCGCATTGCCTTGCCGAACAACCCGATGTGCTGGCCTGGCTACTCGACGATTGCCTGCTATTGGCGGTCCCGGTCTATTCGCTGGATCAGCGCAGCCTGATCCAGTTGCAGGCGCAATTGCTGGGACGTGCCGCGTCGTTGGAAACTGAACCCATGCAGTACGGCGAATACGTCGAGTGGATCAATGGCCTGCAGTTGGACGAGGATGCCGAGCAGGGCACGCAGTTCTGGCGCAACCTGGCCTTGCAGGACGTGCCGGGCATGCGCCTGATCGAGCGCTATGGCATCGCCAGCGGCAACCATGCCGTTGTTCGGCTAAGGCTTGCGCAGACACTGCCAGCGGCGTTGACGGCGCTGGCCGAGCGCGAAGGCGTGGCCGTCGAAGCACTGGCCCTGGCCGCCTGGGGCGCATTGCTGGGCAGGCTCAATGGGCAGCAGCACGGCCAATTGGGTTTGCAGCACGATCCTCGCGATGACTATGAAGAGCTCTCGGGAGCCTGTGGGTTGTTCGAGCAGACGCTGCCGATGGTGGTGCGGGTGTCCGAACACAGCACCTGGATCAACCTGGCCCGGCCATTGGCACGGCAACTGGAAAACGCGGTGGCTTGGCAGGAATATGTCGGTCAGGCTCAGCTATTGCCCGAGTGGCGTGCCAGTTTTCAGACTGGGCTGCGTGTCGTGCATGCACCGCTGCTGCAGGGTTTGCAAGTCCTGTCCTTCGACACCCCGGTCGAACTGCAATTGCAGCTGACGCTTGATGCCCAGGGCTGCGGGGAACTGACACTGGCCTATGACCGTGGTCTGTACCGTGAAGCGCAGATGCAGGTCTTGCTCAAGCGATTCGCCCATTGGCTCGAGCAATTGCTGCCGTCGCCCAATGGCCTCATCAAAGGTGTCGATCCGCACTTGCCCGAGGAGTTGCTGGCGTTGCCGACGCGTCCCGCCCTGGCGCCGGATCTCGATATCGTCGCCACCGTGCGCGAGTACGCCCGGACACAACCGGATCGGCCGGCGCTGCGCTATGCAGAGCAACTGTTCTCTTACGCCGAGCTCGATGCCTTGAGCGATCGTGTGGCCGGCAGCCTGCGTCAGGCCGGTGTCGGCCATGAACAAGTGGTCGGCCTGTATTTGCCGCGGGGGGCGCAGATGCTGATCGCGATGCTGGCCTGCTTCAAGGTCGGTGCTGCCTATCTGCCGCTGGATCCTCAACAACCACCGCTGCGGCTGGCCGACATTATCGATGATGCTCAACCGGCCTTGTTGCTGCACGTAGAGGGGCTGCTGCCCGATACCTCGGTCGACACCCTGTGCTGGTCACAGGCATGCACTGGGCCGGTGTTCGATTCGCCGGTGCAGGGTTCGGTGCAAGACCTGGCCTACGTGCTCTATACCTCGGGCACCAGCGGCAAGCCCAAAGGTGTGCAAATCGAGCAAGGCCAATTGCGCCATTACGTCACGCAAGTGACCCGCGCACTCCAGTTGCCCGAGGCCGGGCATTATGGCCTGGTGTCTTCACTGCTCGCGGATCTGGGAAATACGGTGTTGTTTCCGGCCTGGCTGCAGGGCGGTTGCGTGCATGTGCTGGAGCAGTCCACTGTGACCGATGCCCGGGCATTCGCCGAAGAACTCCAGCGCTACCCGTTGGACGTGCTCAAAATCGTGCCTTCGCACCTCGAAGCGCTGATGGGCGAACACGCTCCCAACGGCATTCTTCCACGCCAGGTCCTGGTACTGGGCGGAGAGCCGATCAGTGAGCATTTGCTGAGCCGTTTGGCCCAAGCGAAGCCTGCCTGTCGCCTCTACAACCATTACGGTCCGACAGAGACCACAGTGGGCGTGCTATGGCGTGCGATCGATGTCAGCCAGGGCGTGGGTGATAGCGCCTTGAATCAAGTATTGGGTGATAACCGCATCCACCTGCTCGACGACCAGCAACGCGCGGTGCCGTCAGGCCAGGCCGGGGAATTGTGCATCAGTGGCGCCAGTGTCGGGCGCGGTTATGTGGGCGGTGTCGGTGGCAGTGCCTTTGGTGTCGATCCACTCAGTGGCCACCGCCTGTATCGCACCGGTGATCTTGCTTTGCGCCAGGCCGATGGTGCCGTACGCATTCTGGGGCGCAATGATCAACAGGTGAAAATCCGTGGGTTTCGCCTGGAGTTGGCGGAAGTCGAACAGGCTTTGTTGGCGCAGCCGGGCGTGTTGCAGGCCGCTGTCTTGCTGGACGGCGAAGGCGACCATGGGCGCTTGCTGGCTTTCGTGGTCAAGGACGACGCCCTGTCGCAAACGACCGAGCAACTGTGCGCCGCCCTGGCTCGCCAGCTACCGGACTACATGCTGCCCAGCGGTATCCTTGCACTCAAGACGCTGCCACTGAACAGCAATGGCAAGCTTGATCGCAAAAACCTGCTTGAACGCGCCAGGCAGCGTTTGCAGAACACTCGCGTGGCGCCTGTGGGCGAGCTCGAAACGGCCATTCTGGCGATTTGGTGCGAGGTGTTGGGTGTCGACGAGCTGGGGGTAACCGACAATTTCTTCAACGTCGGTGGGCACTCGCTGGCGGCGATCAAAGTGGTGTCGCTGATTCGCGAGCGCCTGTCTCTCGAATTGCCGACCAATCTGCTGTTCGAGCGGCATACCGTGCGTGACCTGGTTCATGGCCTGGGTAACGATCACAGCGGCGGCCCATGGCAAGTCTTGAATGACGCGCACGAGCATTCGCCGGCCCTGTTGCTGGTGCATGGCGCGCAAGGGCATCTGCAGGCCTATCAGCCGTTGGTAGACAATCTGAGCGGTAAAGCCGCTGTCTTTGGTCTGGCCGCCCTGGAAAAGGGCTGGGATGAGGGCGACATGGACGTGCTGTTGCAGCAATACGTGGCGAGCATCCCTGTCCAGCTGAAACAGCGCCCGCTGGTGCTGCTGGGCTGGAGCCTGGCGTCGCGGCTGGCATTGATGCTGGTACCCCGTCTACAAGCCAGCGGCTTTACCGTCGAAGGGCTTGTGGTGCTCGATCACGATGCGCAGCGCAGCCTGGCCGGCGAGGGCGACGAAGCAGGCCAGTTGATTGCAGATTTTGCTTTCTACTGCCGCACTCACGCCCAGCCAATCGGTGAGCCGCTGCGCGAACGTGTGACGGGCCTGTTGGCAGGTCTGGACTATGCCGAGGGTGTTGCCCGGTTGCTCAACGATGCCCAGGTGCGCGCGCATCTGCAATGGGGCGCCGCCGATGCTGATTTGCTCACGCTATTGGCGCAATATCGCTCGATCAAGATGCGCTTGTATGAGCAAGCCTTGCCCACCGTTGATGTGCCGCTGTGGCTCTGGCGCGGCAATGCCCATGCCGACTTGCGTGCCCAGTGGCAAGCGCATACCCATCAAGCTGTTCGCCAGTGGACGCTGGACGTGGGGCATCACGAGATGCTCGCAGAGCCTCGATTGGTCGAAAGCCTGTTGCCTTTACTGTTGCAAACCTCTGCCAAGGTGGTGTCTGCCTCATGATGTTATTGAAAGAACTGCTGCACGACGCTCGATGGCGCATTCTGCTGGCGATTCTGAGCAGCGCCTTGAGCGCGGCAACCAGTATCGGCCTGATCGGGTATATCAACCGCAGCCTGGAGCATGGACTCGATGATATCGGCCGGGGCTTGTTGCTGTTCGGTGGCCTGCTGATTCTATTGTTCATCAGCGGTGTCACGTCGCAATGGTTGCTGGTGCAGATCGGGCATCGCCTGGTTTACCAATTGCGCCTGCGGCTGGTGGGCAAGGTGTTGGGCACAGCACTCGAACGCATCGAGCGGCTGGGCAGCCCGCGTATCTACAACGCGCTGACCAAGGACGTGACCACCGTCGCCACGGCGTTCAAGCAACTGCCGATTTCCTTGTACAACGGCTTGCTGTTGTTGGCGGGGCTCGCCTACATGGCCTGGCTGAGCATGGCGTTCTTTTTCCTGACCCTGGGGGTGATTGCCCTTGGGGTCGGTCTTGATGTGCTGCTGGGGCGCAAGGTCAAGATTCTGATGCAGGCCGTGCGGCAGCAGGATGACCAGTTGACCGAGCAGTTCGAGGCCGCCATCCAGGGGCGTTGCGAGTTGGGCCTGAGCCGGGAACGCCGGCACCTGCTCTATGAGCGCAAGCTCGAACCGATCGCGCGGGCCTCGCTGGATGCGTCGGTACGTGCCGACACGCTGTGGGCGGTGAACCTGAACTGGACGACACTGCTGGTGTTCGTGCTGATCGGTACGCTGTTCTTTCTCGGCCAGGGACTGGGGTTGCTCAGCCAACAGGTCGTGGTGGGTTACGTGCTGGCAATCATGTTTCTGCGCACGCCGATCTCGATGATCCTGGATGCCATTCCTGCGGTCATTCGCGGCCATGTTGCCTTGCAGGCCATCGATGCCCTGGCGTTGGGTGAGACGGTGCAGTTCAAGACCCCTGCGCAAGCGGCGCAACCCTTCGGTGAGTTGCGCCTGTCAAACGTGCATTACCGCTATCCCGGGCAAAGTGACGAGTTTGCCTTTGAGCTGGGGCCGATCGACCTGTCGATTCGTCGCGGCGAGTTGATTTTCATTGTCGGGGGCAATGGCAGTGGCAAGTCGACCCTGGCCAAGCTCCTGACGGGGCTCTACGTTCCCACCTCTGGGCAGGTTTCGCTGAACGGCGTGGTGCTCGATACCGGCACCAGCGAGTGGCACCGGGAGCATTTCGCCGCCATTTTTGCCGACTTCTATCTGTTCGCCGATGTGCTGGGCGAAGCGGGCAATCATGAGGGGCTTGAGGCCCGGGTGGATCATTACCTGGACCGCCTTGGGTTGGCCCATAAAGTCGAGTTCGCTGCCGGGCGCCTGTCGACCACGGCCCTGTCCCAGGGCCAGCGCAAGCGCCTGGCACTGTTACTGCTGATGATGGAGGGCAGGGAGGTGTTCCTGCTGGACGAATGGGCGGCGGATCAGGACCCGGTGTTCCGCCACGTGTTCTACAACGAACTGCTGCCCGAGCTGAAGGCGGCCGGCAAGACGGTGATTGCAATCACCCATGACGACCGCTATTTCGATGTTGCCGACCGGGTCTATCGTCTCGACTACGGCCATCTCGTGGACTACGACCGAGCGACAGAGAACCCTTTTCAACTGGCGAAATAGGCTGCAGTCAAACGGGCTGTTCCTGCCGTTTGCATTCATCGAGTGGGCAACTGCTGCAATAGCCGACGCCGGGAAGGCGGTAGCGAATGCAGCAGATGCGCCTCAGGCGCTGTGGCTCGTCCTCGCCGATATCGTGGTACTGCACGGGGGCGAACAAAGGATTACGCCGGCCGTTCGGGCGCAGGCGGGTATTCAGGATTTCCTTGGCCGGTGCGGTGCTGTGCGCGTTGGCCAATGGGTGCAGGTCGATGCGGCTGGTGACGAACTCGAAGGTGTTGCCGGCATTGCTCCAGAACAACCGGGGCGATGCCTGGGAGACACGGACCAAGGTTTCGATGACGGGCTCCAGATGATCCTCGACCAGGGTATGAAATCGCTCGAAGGCCGTGCAGGGTGGCAAAGGCTGGCCGGCATGGACCAAGTGCAACGCCTGTGGCCTGGCGTCATTGCCCAGTTGTATCCCGGTGTCGGCAAGGGCAAGTGGCAGATCGCATTGCTGGAGCAGATTGGCGGCCATCACCGGTGCCAGGAAGGTGCTGAAATACCATTTGGACCACAGCGACACCAGGGCCAGGCGCTCATCGGTTTTGTACCGGACCTGCAGGTCGTCGACGAATGCGCTGAAATACTCATGCTGGAAGAACCTGTCACCCGGTACGTCTGTACGGGGATGGCTGCGCAGTTGCAGCTTTTCACCATGCTCGGCAAGCGGACCGGTGAACAGCGGGGCAAGGCTGGGAATCATCGACTCATCCGTGGACCGCGAATTGAGAGAGGTTATCGTTCAGAGGGGCTCGAAGTATAAACAGGGCGTTGCCGTCTTGCGACTGTTCATCGTCGATAGGGAAATTTGAGAACAGTGTATGAATTTTTAAAAATTAATGAGAATCGCTACCATTAGTATTGTATCGTAGGCGTCTTTCCGCCATGTCAGTCAAGGAGCAAGCAATGAGTTTGGACAGTCCGGATACGCGCTTTCTGGTTGTAGTCAATGATGAGGAGCAGTACTCGATCTGGCCGGATTATCGAAGCGTGCCCAATGGCTGGCGCACGCTCGACATGAAAGGCAGCAAGCAAGAGTGTCTGGACTATATCGAAAAGGTCTGGACCGATATGCGCCCGCTGAGCCTGCGCCAGGCCATGCAAGTACAAGGACAGGGCTGATCGCCCGCGACAGAGTTTTTACCTCAGGGATTCAATATGGAAAGCGTCCAGCCCCGTCTATCATCCAGCGCAACCTTCACGCTGGAACAGTTTCGCCAGCAAGCACCGCGTGAACTGAACACCAACCCGTATCTTCAGCGCCAGGCGGCCCGTGAATCGAATGCCCGGTCTTATCCACGGCGTATTCCGTTGGCGCTGCAAGAGGCCCATGGCCTCTATGTTCGTGATACCCAAGGTCAGCTGTTCATGGATTGCCTGGCGGGGGCGGGAACTCTGGCGCTGGGGCATAACCACCCGGTAGCCATCGCGGCCATGCGCCAAACGCTCGACTCCGGCTTGCCCTTGCACACCCTGGATCTGACGACACCGGTCAAGGATCGCTTCGTCGAGGACCTGTTCAACGCGCTGCCGGAAAACTTTGCCCGTCACGCTCGCATCCAGTTTTGCGGGCCGACCGGTGCCGATGGCATTGAGGCGGCATTGAAACTGGCCAGGACGGCCACCGGGCGCAAACCGATTCTGTCGTTCTCTGGCGGCTACCACGGGATGACGCTGGGCACGTTGAGCCTGATGGGCAACCTGGGGCCGAAACAGGCACTGGGCTCGCTGATGGCCGATGTGCAATTTCTGCCTTACCCCTATGACTACCGTTGTCCGTTTGGCATTGGCGGCGAAGCCGGTGTCGATGCCGGGTTGCATTTTATCGAACAACTGCTCAGCGACCCGGAGTCGGGTGTGCTGCCACCTGCGGCGGTGGTGGTCGAAGTCGTGCAGGGCGAGGGCGGCGTGATCCCTGCGCCGATACGCTGGCTCCAGGGCTTGCGCCAATTGACCCGTAAGTTCGGCGTGGCGCTGATCATCGATGAAGTCCAGACCGGCCTGGGTCGTACCGGCAAACTGTTTGCGTTCGAGCACGCGGATATCGAGCCCGATATCCTTGTACTCTCCAAAGCCATCGGTGGTGGCCTGCCGTTAGCCGTGATGGTGTACCGCGAAGAATTGGATACCTGGAAACCAGGTGCCCATGCCGGTACATTCCGCGGCAATCAAATGGCGATGGCGGCGGGGGCTGCGACGCTGCGCCATATCATCAGCGAAGACTTGCCGGGACATGCCGATGTCATGGGGCAACGACTCATGGGGGCTCTGCGCCAGTTGCAGAACCGCTATGCTTGCCTGGGCCAAGTACGCGGCCGAGGACTGATGGTGGGTGTGGAAATCGTCAGTGACACGGCGAGCGACAGTCGTGTCCCAGCAGCCGATACGGCATTGGCCCAGGCAATCCAGCGTCAATGCCTGCGCTTGGGCGTCATTCTGGAGCTCGGGGGGCGCCATGGTGCCGTTGTGCGGTTCCTGCCGCCATTGATCATCCAGGCCGAGGAGATCGACGTGTTGGTCGAACTGTTCCAGGTTGCCCTGGCCAATGCCCTCGTGGAGGTCAAGGGCCGGGCGTTGCATATCGCGTGAGATGCAGCAATGTGGGAGCCAGGTTTGCTCGCGATGACGGCGGCACATTCAACCTCAGCGCAAGCTGACCGACCGCTATCGCGAGCAAGCTCGCTCCCACAGGGTATCTGCGGCAATTGCTCAAGCGCTGGCGTGAGTCAGCCCCGTCAAGGTGTCCGCGATGGCCTTTGTGCGTTGCGCGGTGCCTTCGGTGGTGCGGCTCGAGTCTTCCAGGGCATCGAGCATCTCGCGCAGGGCGCTGACGGCGACGGACTGGTCTTCGATCTGTTGGGCGACGCCTTGGATCTCCGTCGAGAGCAGGTCAATGTCCACGCCGATTTCCGCGGCATTCTTGCGGGTGATTTCCGCGAGTTTGCGGACCTCATCAGCCACCACCGCAAACCCTCTGCCCATCTCACCGGCGCGCGCTGCTTCGATGGCGGCGTTGAGGGCCAACAGGTTGGTCTGTCCGGCGATTTGTTGGATGACCTGTACGATCGACTGAATACGCAAGCTTGAACTGGCAAGCGCACGGGCGCCGACCACCGCTTCACCCGCTTGGGTGGCAAGCTGTTCGACGGTCGTACCGGCCTGCTCGGCGACGCTGTTTTGTCGATCGATCGTGCCCGTCAGGTCATCCATCGACAAGTGCAGTTCGCCAGAGTAATGCTTGATTTGCGTCGCCATCAGCGCCTGCTGCTGGCTGGCCTGGGCCAATACCTGGCCCAGATCGGTCAGGCCGTCGAACACCGGCAGGATGGTGTTGTCCAGGCCGCGCGTGTCCAAGGCGCTGCTGAAATCATTCATCTTGAACGCCATGATCTGCTTGACCACGACATGGTTCAGACCCGCCAGCTTCTTGATCTGGCGACGCAGGAAAAACGCCTTGAACTCGCCATAGTGGGCGATGAAGTTGTCGACGTACTCATCGACAAAATTGGCGCCCTTGGTGACTCTGAAGAAGAAAATCGCCGTAAGTGTCTGGTTAAGGTTCAAACCGAGGATTTCACCAAACGTCGAGAAGCCGGCCAAGGGCACATCCCCGAAAATACCGGCCATGCTGCCCAGGTCGTTGCTGTTGTTGAGCCGGCGCAGGATGCAGTCATTGAGAATAGCGGCCACCGGACGGCCGCCTTTGCCCTTGAGGAATTTCTCGTAGTCGAGTCGGGTCGCCTCGTGAAGGGGCGTGCGCTTGACCATCACCAGCTCTTCGCCGGGCGCCACGTCGCAGAACAGCTGGATGATCTGCTGCTGATAGTCGATGCGGGCAATGGAACGTACGAACAGCTCATCGCCCACGCGGATGGCAAAGGAATAATCGGCCAGCTTCTTTTCCAGCGCCTGCGCACTGCACTCGAATGCATCGCACAGCGCCTGGACCATGCTCCTGATGTTGCCACGGCTGTCGATGACCTGGTCGATGGTGCGGTCTTCGACCGACGCGGTCAGCACGCTGAACGTCAGCCCGGCCGGTTGGAAGTTCTGGCTCTTGAACACCCCGAAGCGCACATCCGCCGCGGTTTTCAGGAAGACAATCTGCGCGTGGTTCTGATAACTGCGCTGCCCGTCACTGATCAAGGTCTTCTTGAAATCGGCCTTGCCACCGGCTGAACCACCGACGAACAGGCAAGGGAAACGTCCCGACTCATAGAGTGCCTCCATAAAGAACGACTCGGAAGCCGAAAGACCATCGAACACCACGTAGGCCAAGGTATCGCGATGGTCAATCGGCGTGCTCACTTGCGCCTGCTTGATGTTACTCACCAACCTGGCGATTCGCTCACGCATGGTCAAGCGCTTGCCGCCACCGCGAATGTCCTCGCACTCCAGCGGCACCATCACCACCTCGGCCGACACAATCACACTGGCATCAAACAGCTGCAGCACCACCCGATCCCAGGACTCGCCGGTCTGGCAATACAGTGTGTTTGCAGCGTTGCACAGCTCACCTGACGTCGTGCACAGGCTGATGGCGCTGTGGGCAAAGCGCTTCTTGACCTTGGCGGCGATCTGGTCGATGTCCAGGTGCGGGGAGACGAATCCGGTGATCAGCACTGGGGTGATACGTATGTTGGCCAGCGTCTGGTCGAGTTCAGCACAGGTGCAGACCACGCTGACAGCCCCTGGAGTACGGGCTCGGGCTGTGTTGAAGAGGTTCAGTAGGTTCATGGCAGGACTCGGTTGAGCGCGACGTGATGCGTACGGGGGATGCGTGCGGAGTCCTTTCTCTGTAGCGGTCACGGCGGGGGGCTTGTATGGGCGTGAGCTTGTGCTATTTGCGGGGAGGGTCCATAGGGGCTTTTGGTTGGGGTTTACTAGGTCTGTTGGCCAGCGACTTTCGTATGGGTGCCAGGGGAGGGCGATGAAAAAACAGTCTCTGACCTCTAGACGAAAAAATGGCAGCCGCTATGCTTCGGTGATGGCCTCTTGCTACTTGTTATGGCCGCCACAAGCAATCCTAGGCGCGAGACGGACCCCCCTTCATGAGGCGGTGATAAGTATGAGGCGAATTTTTGAGGGTGGATTGGGATGTTTTAGCGGAGTCTTTTGAGTTAATGGTTGATGAGTGAAAGGAGGTTGGGTAGGGGTAGCGGGAGAAGACCATGTTTCTGGGAGGGGTAAATGAATATTTCGAATGTTGGAGGAGTTGCTATAGTCAATGGTGCTATCTCGAGTGTTAGGTTGGTTGAGTTGCAAGAAGGTTTTCACGTGCAACTGCCGGATGCTTATGTGCAGATGCTTAATTTGGCAGATGGTTTTTCATTGAAAAATGGTGTGATTTTATATTCTTCCAGTGAGCTTATTGAGAGGAATAAGACCCTAGAGGTGGAAAAATATGCATCAGCCTATCTTACTATAGGTGACGATAGTGGTGGCCGTTCTATAATGCTTCCGCTTGCTGGTAAAGGTGTCTACTTGGTGGATCAAGGCAGTATGGATCCTGATGAATTTAAAAGGATCGGTATGTCGTTAACTGATTGGATTGCTGACGGATGTGTGCTTTAAATATGTCGGGCGGGGTGCCGTTGTAGTGGGAGCGCGGAACAGAGATCTGTTCCCGGGAATAAATTATGACGAGTGATGAGTTGTGTGAATGCCAATGGCTGTTTCAACAAGAGAAGGCTTTATCGATTTTGTTGAGATATTAAGTCGGGATTATGTAAGTAATCGTGATGAGTGGCAGAACGATACTCTGGATCAGTTTCTTTTGGGGCTCTCAGGTTTCGCGAATGACATGGGTGGGTATTACAAAAATATGGGGGAGGCTGTTGATGTTGATAAAATAACTTGGCGGATTGCTGCGGAAATGTTAATTGCTGCTACTGTTTACGAGGGATAGTGGATTCTCGGGGCCTGTCCCTACATGTGTCAGCTATTGGGAGAGTTTGCTTGAGCATTCAATGTCAACTTAAATCTGCTCTGTTTCGATATCTTGAGTCTGGTGATAGTGCAGAGTTGTTTAAAGTGCTCAGCATCCATCCAGAAATAATTTCGGAAAAGTATGGTGAGTACCCTGACGTACATCGATTGATAGATCTTAGGGTAGGGGAGCGAGGTTTTCGAGTTTGCCGTCAAATATCATAGGGTGAGTTAATAACTCTGGTTTCTATTGAAGAGATATTTGATACGCCGGGAGTTCCACTTTGGTTGACGGGAGAGAAATTGGTGCTGTGGGCTATAGATGAAAAGGAAAGTCCGTCAGACGAACCAACTGATTGGAGTAGGTATTGTTAGCTATGAAATATCATTTGACAGAGGGGGAGTTCAATGGCCCAGCTGAATCCGAGATCCTCAATGACCTCTCGACTCACTCGGGTATGGCACTTCCAAAAAGTTATATCGACTTTCTCAAACAGCATAATGGTGGCGAGGGTTTCATAGGCGAGAATTACATTGTTTTTTGGAGTGCAGAGGAGTTGGCCGACTTCAATCGGGAGTACGAAGTAGAAGTCTATGCTCCGGGCATCTTCTTGTTCGCTTCGAGCGGAGGCGGAGAGGGGTATGGCTTCGATACCAATGACGCAGCGATGCCGATAGTGCGCATCCCGTTTATAGGCATGGATCGGCGGTATGCCGAAACGCTAGCCTACGATCTCCCCGATCTATTTGCTCGGTTGGCAAACGAGGATGAATAAGCCAGGGCGCCCCAAGGGAATGGAGTTGTTCGAGATCGTACCGGTCATTTTAGGTGGCGATCCAATAAGCCCAGAAAACAAAACATGGTTGACGAGGCAACAGCATTTTGAAGCTGTGCGCTATTGGAATCAAGTTGTCAGCGGTAGGCGAAAGGAGCAGGGGTAACAAAAGCGGATACTGTAGAAAATGTGAACTGCTCCAATGTTTTTTAAAGTTGACAATATGGAAGATCGGAGATTGATGCATGTATGATATTTTTCGCAGTTCTTTCTCCGAGGATTATCGTGTAGTCGATAAAGGCCTGACTGCTCTGGATATTAAAGGTGACGCTTATGGGGTGTCTGAACTGATGTCGGAGTTTGGAGGGTGTTCATTTGATAGAGCATTATATCGAGTGATGGCGCCTGGCTCGATTAGTGAGTGGAACCAAGTCATTGAATATGCGTTCCCCAATTTCGATGGGCGTGTGCAATGCTTTGGTTACGATTGGCTAGGTCGCATATTTGCGCTGGATTCAGGTCGGTTGGAAGGGGGGCATTCTGGAGTTGTTATGTTTGAGCCAGGAACCGGAGAGGCGCTAGAGATTCCCTGCAATATCGTGACTTTTCATAACGAAGAATTGATGGAGTTCCGAGAAGCGGCCTTAGCTGTTAGCTTCCATATTCAATGGCTAGCTCAAGGTGCTGCTCCTAGCTATGAAGACTGTATCGGCTATAGGGTGCCATTGTTTCTCGGTGGTAAAGATATTGTCGAAAACCTAGAGGTTTCAGACCTTGATGTCTACTGGACATTAATAGGCCAAATAATTAGGAAAACGAAGGAGCTTCCTCTAGGTTCATTGGTGGCGAATATTGTGCTTACTGATGAGGGGGAAGGAGGGTAGAGTCACATTTTTACTCTGGTGAAAATCTCTCTTTTCACTTGACGCATACTAGGGAATCTTTGGTGGAGTCTGATGAGGCTAACAATGCGGTCGAGAATTTTTATGGTGTCTTCAATAGATGTTGAAGTGGCTAATAAGATAATGCCTTAAAAATATTCCCAATCTATCGCGAGTGAGAGTGGTGTCGAAAATTTTATCTATATTTTTACACGTTATTAAAGTGACGGTTCTGCCACTGGCGTTGTCTAGTTGTTGTCTGATAGAAATGGAACAGGTTTTTTTTGACGAGCTTCGTATTGAAAATAAGCTAGAAATACAAATAACATATTGCAACGAATTCGATGCTACGACCTGTTCTGAGGTCGTCCAGAGCGGCGGAAGCTACAGCGTAATTTTCATTTCGCACGTTGATAATGACGATGATGAAGAGATTTTAGAGGCATTTGATCGTCAAAACATCAGGGCATGTGGAAAGGTCCTTGATATCAAACTGATTCGCTCAGTGTCACCAATAGTTAAGCGTGACAAGGACCATTTTGAGATCATCATTAATAGGGCGGTAAGCGATCAATTTTGCCAATAGTATAGCCTTTGGGTTTTATCGCATCGATCAACGCGCTAAATAATGTGAGAGAAGGTTATGAGACAGATGACGGATGAAGAAAAGACTGAGTTAAAAAAGAGAAAGGACAGGTTTGACGTGTTTCGCAAGGAACGTATGCCCGTTCTACATGATTTTGCTAAAATATTAGGTTGTGAAAGTCCGCATGAAATACTGATTGTGCCTGAAAAATTTCTACCTTATATAAGTAAATATATGGCAGCGCAAGATGTGAGCGATAGCAATCGCATTTGGTTGATGACAAGAATAGGCTATTTTATTGGGGAGTGGCTTGTTGGTAAATTTGACGGGTGCTGGGTAGTTGATGAAAGCGTTGAGTCAAAAACCTTTTCGTGGTATGTGATTGGAGAGTTTGGGGGGGCTGGATCAGGAAAAGTCATAGATCCATTTTCTTTGGCTCAAGCATATGTCAATACTCGGCCGCCTAGAAATTTGATCGAGCAGTTGGATTTGGTAGTAAATTCTTTTGAGGATTCCTGAGGTGGTATGAGGCGCGGAGACGGATAGCGGCACGCGGTCACTGTTTTCCAGTATGGCACGATTTTTTTGCTGAGCTAGAAGTGAGAGTGGATTTCCGCTTTAATTTATCAAGGGGAAGTTAATATGGAAGTGATAGTGACGTTGTTAGATCATTTTATTGATGGGAGAGATACAAGTGTTGAAGCTGCTAATCGTTTAGAAGTGTTGATTGATAACGCTTATCCAGACGATGATTTTTTGCAAGCGACGGTGGAAGTTTTGGCGTGCTATCGTCCTGAAGGTGGAGATTTTGTTTTTGATGTGAATCAAGTGCGAAATCGTCTTGTTGAAACTCGAATTTATTTGATGAAAGTCGCTTCCCTATGAAGACTGGTCCGAGCACATAAAAGAGCAGTGGGCAGATCACTTTGATTCTCTGCCAACGCAACTTGAGTTTGCGAGAAACGGGGACAGACCACGTTTTCTGATGAAATTGAAGCAATGATCGTACGGGGAGCTCAGTAAGGCCGACCGGGGCGCCCGGAAAGCGATGCTGTCTTGGTTTGGATACGTAGTCTGTCTCCGTTTTTTCCTTAAGTAGAGGCGTAAAGGTGGCGATGATTTTATTATTCCTTTTCATGTTCGGCCGCTTGAGTCGTCAATCATGCCGTCTGATTTTTCTGGGGCATATGTAAGTTGCTATGCGTCTGGAATTGATTATGTTGATGCTACTCAGAAAGCGCTAAAGCGGCTTTCTGATGATGGTCTGTATCCAATTGAAATTTTGGAGCCGATCCATTAGGAAACGTGGTCTGTCCCTGAGGAATTTCAGCTGTCAATTGTTGTGAAACCAATCGTTCCTAGAGGTTGAATTCAATGCAATATGTAAACCTGCTTGGTGTGCACCCTGGTCGCGTGGAACTGCGACCATTTGCGAAAAAATTCTTTGACGCCCTAGGCGTTAATGATAGGGAAGAGCGCGAGAGCAGTAATTACATTGATGGTTATTATTTTAAGGGTTCCCTTGGTGGCATGACTTTCTCCGTCGCTATTTCAGACGAAGATGCGCATGAAAACGTACCGTACTGGATTCACATTTCAGCGGACTTGGTCACACCTGATGCTCTGGAAGATGCGGTTTCCCAGTTGATTCGAGATAAGGTACTTCCAATGGGATTTCAGTTGGTCCGTATTGTTAACTTAGGCAAGCGAGGTGAGCTGCGAATTGACTACTGACATGTCAAGCGTGATAAAGATAATATTGTTATTGGTAGCGTTGTGATGACGGATTTTGCCGATGGCGAGATTTTCAGATTGGATCACGGCGACCAACGCACTTGAGAAGTCAGAAGGCAACAGAAAGATAGGGCTCTAATAAATGAAATTTACAATGAGCGTGGTCGAAAAATTTGAGTTGTCAGATGGAGTTACGATTCTCGCTTGTAAAGGCTGTAACTCAAATGTTGATGTTATCGGAAAACGATTTTATCCGGTTTCTGGTGATAAGGTTCGACAGCCTCTGACGATAGTTTGTGAGCGTAAGCTGCTAAATCAACAGTCGAATCTTGATTAAAAGGCTTTTGAAATAAGAGATGTTGTGGATCTGACGCAAGAAGAGGCAAGAAGTGGAGGTTGGCAGTTGGTCGTAGAATAAGATCAAGAGGGCTCAACGGGGGGTAAAATTCTAGCTCACTTGAAATAGTGCTATTAACGCTTTATTACGCTCTTTAAAGGCTAAATAGAATGCTAGCGATTGTCGGGTAAAAGCATTGCGCAAAGTAGATTCTGAGTTTGGAGATAAAAAATATTATTTATTTTGAGGGTTGGATGGATGAATTCTCCAATTATTTTTGGCTTGAGCGAAGATGATAATTCAATGAGGTCGATTTATCGTCTTGAGCATGACTTGGAAAGAGATCACGAAAGAGTATCTTTGACTCAAGCTTTAACATTGGATAGAACTCGCCCGCTTATGGGGCTTAAAGGAACCTATGGGCTTTTTGGATCAGTAGATTGGTGGGATAGCGTCCGCCAAGGACAAATGCCGCTGTTATTCGTTTCTGGCGTCATTTTGCGGGCTTATGTTGCAGGGCAAGATAAGCATTAAGCGAATAATATGCTTGATTTAGAGCTAAAAGACGGCTCGGTGCGAGCTGTTGGTATTTATGTCAATGACAGGGAAGACGCTCGGTTGTTTCGGCCTGGTTACAAAGCTAGTGTTGTGTATGCGTTAGATGAATTGAAACAGCAGCCGGCTTCTGATGGTGGTGTGAATTATTCGAAGGTTGCATTAGAGATGGCGGTTTCGTTGCAGTCTGTTATATGGCGAAAACCAGTTTTCGTTGGCAGCTTTGGGGCAGTGCGGGCAGACCAAGTCTTCTGTGATGTATTTTGATTGACTGAAACAGTATGGAATAGAAAAGGGCGCTGTCTCTTCTGGAGTTGACTAAGTTTTTGGTCCGACTTGTACGAAAGGACTCTCCATATGCCACGCAGAGCATGCGTCTCGATACCTGGCGTATCCTTGCGTTCAATTCTATGGGGCAACGAGGCATATTTGTTCCGAACGGTGATAGCTTGAATGGGTGGAAGCCATGGTGATGAAGAGGTTGATGAGCTTGGATGAAATGGAGCCAATCGCTAAGGAGGCTACGCGTCTGGCGTTAAGTGAGTATCCGGAACCGTCGAAAGAGGATCAGTCCAATTGGACGCTGGGGAAATTCGAAACTGAGGGCGAGGGCGTGTTTGAAATATACATACCTTCCGAGCAGCCGTTGGACGCAAAGGTGATTAGTCGATCACGAGTTGATCGCAAGACTGGGGCGGTCAACGTCGAGGTCTTCCTGGAGAGTTAGGCTCTGTACGAAAAGGAATGTCGCAAACACCGCATAGCACAAGCTAACGAGACCACCGCAGCATAACTTTTCGCGAGCTTGTCGAGGCGTGTGACGATGCAGCGGCTTTCTTTCAGCCAGCCGAACATGCGTTCGATGATGTTTCGCGGCCGGTATTTTGGCCGATACAAAAAGCTGGGCAGGCCGGGCTTGGTTTTGCATTTCATGGGTCGCAGAGGAATTATTGGATGCATCCGGTAACGGTCACAGTAGCGGCGCAGAGCTTCAGCATCGTAGGTTCAGGGGATCCCTTAGGAACAGAACACGTTTTTCGGTAATCGTGGTTTATTCCCGGTTTCCTTTACAAAAATTTTTCTGGCGGCACAAAATCTGAATGATCTATTGCGAGTGAGAACGATGTCAAAAATCTTATTTATATCTCTAAACGTCCTTAAAACGTTGGGTCTGCCGCTGGTGCTATCTGGTTGTTTTCTGGCACAGAATCTGGAAGAGCAAGTTTTTTTATACGAGCTGCGCATTGTAAATAAACTCGCAGTGCCAATAGCTTACTGTGAAGACTTCGAAGCTACGTCTTGTCCTAACGTTGTCCAGAGCGGAGGGAGCGAGCGAGAAATTTTCAGTTCGTACGTCGAAAATCGCACTGATGAAGAGAAGCTAAGGTCATTCAATCGCCAAAAGATCAAGATCTGTGGGAAGCTCGTTGAACTCAAGCTAATCAGCTCAGTTTCACCGGTAGTCAAGCATGACAAAGATCATTTCGAGATCATCATCGACACTTCGGTGAGCGATACGTTTTGCCAGTCGGAGGTATCAGGATAACGGGGGACAAATCCTGAGGGATCCCCATAAATCTACTCCATTACCTGTGCCTCTTAATGTACTCCTGCTCGCAACGCGTGCTCAGGCCTCTCAAAGGTGCTTCGAGAATTTGAGCCGCGTCCGCAAAACGTGTCTGCCCTTGAGGGACTGCGAGCATTGGGTCCGCGCGTAGGAAACTTCTGAAAATCCCACCAAAAGCACTATTCTGGCCCTAAGCCTCTCGCCGGAGGTTTTCTGTCGCGTTACGCTCTGGATGTCGCTGCACATTCAGCGACCGGGCTTGGTAACCCGGTGGAATAAGGCGTAACAGTGCACGGACAGGATTGCAGGCTTTCAGGCCTGCGATTTTGTTTTATGGCAGCTGTGCGTGGGACGTTTTCTGACGTGCCGGTTTCCTTGATTCCCCGGTTTACCAACCTGCGCACAGCTGCCACCCATTCGCTTGGTAACGGATGCGGCAGCTCTTCGGATCAAGGGAGTTGAACAATGCATATCAATAGATCAAGCAAATGGCCTCATCTGCTCCGCAGCTCTGTATCGCGGTCCTGCTGCATCTCAGTCAGTGGAGATCGCAAATGACCGAACAAGCAGCAGCAAAAACTATCGGCTACACCCCATTCCATTATTGCTCCGATCGTCCGCTGTTCCGTGTTAATGGCGGTGTCCCGTTAAATGAAGCGTTGCAACAAGCGTCAGATCTCTTACATCTCGCCTACCGGCTTGCAGAGGACGCAACCTTCGAAAGGAAGACGGACCGTCATGCCTGGGCCGCTCATTATCTAATGGAGATGAGCAAAGCAGTGATTGACGATGTAGTGAAAGTCATGACGGTTAGACCCGGGGAATCAAAACACTCCAATAGCTAACGACGCACCGAGACTGCAAGCATCCCGATTCGTCGGAACGAGGACAGGCTGGGGCAGACCAGGAATATGGGGGGAGATTATTGGTGAATTCAAATCGTGTTCTGCCCCCCGGTTTTCCTCGATATCCAAGTCCGCTGCTGAAGTAATTAAGAAGGGACTGAAAAATATGGCCTTTTACATTGAAATGGACAAGATTGCTGATACCGAGGAGTACGTTGATTACTCTTTTGGGCGGGATATGGACGTTGGTATTCTTAGGCTAAACAAAGTACGGGGAACGTTGACGGTACTTTCTGCGTGCCCACTAGACCAGGACGGAGGATGGTCGCAGAGAGCAAGCATGAAGTTGGCGAGGCTATGGAAGGAAGGTGTATATCCTGAAAAAGCTCAATGGGCCTCGTAAGTCAGGGGGCCGCGGGGCAACCTCTGAGGGATGCCCGATTTATTTACTGAAAATAAAGAAGTTGGAATTGCTGAAAAGGCCTGCATGAGTGGGTAGCAGTGTATCGCTGCCAAATAGATTTTTTTTTGCAGAGAGGGAGTTGGCAAGCCTGTTCGCGATGACGTCGGCACATTCAGCATTGATGCCAGCTGATCTACCGCCTTCGCGAGCAGGCTCGCTCCCACAGGAGGGGGGTGGCAGTCGAGAAACCGAGGTTCATCCTCGATTCAGTGTGGGAGCGAGCTTGCTCGCGATGGCGTCGGCACATTCAGCATCGATGTCAGCTGATCCACCGCTATCGCGAGCAAGCTCGCTTGTATGGTAGGACTTGAAGGGAGGAGGAGGGACAAAGCTCGATTCTGACTGTTAGCCGCAGTACAGACCGTGGGAGATTTCACCCCTCCTCCTTTCACCCAAGCGCCGATAAAGAATGCATCTGGCCTAGACCGACGATAGGAACAAGCCTGCGCCTCTGGGTGAACCCTTCAAGTGTTCAAACCTTAGCCCGGAGGATTTTCAATGGCAATGCCGGTTTCTGTCGCAAAGCCGATCGTGGGTGTTGATGTCGCCAAAGATGAGTTAGTGATTTATCACGCAGAAACAGATCGACTGGAAGCGATCCCCAACACCAAAGCTGCGATCAAGAAGTGGCTCAAGGAGCTGCCCGCGCCAGTGGATGTCGCCATCGAAGCCACCAATATCTATCACCAGGAATTCGCCGACCTGGCTTATGCGCAAGGCTGTGTGATCTACATGATCGGCGGCTACGAGCTCAGCCATTACCGCAAAGGTGTGAAAGTTCGCGCTAAAACCGATGCGCTGGATGCTCGGTTGTTGGCTCGCTACTTGAACAACGAAGGCCACCAGTTGCACCCGTGGACTCCGCCTTCGCCCCTGTATTGCCGTCTTATAAGCCTTTTCCGGCGCCGGGCAGCCTTGGTCCAGGCGCGTGTCAGCCTCAAGCAAAGTTGGTCCAACGAACCGTTGCTCAAAACGGCGTTTGAGCACCAGATAAAGGCCATGCAACGACTGGAAATCTTGCTCGAGAAAACAATCCAGACGCAGTTGGAAGCAGCTGGCTTGGGCGCTCAGCTCAAGCGTTGCATGAAAGTCGAAGGCATTGGCCTATTGAGCGGTGCCCGTTTGCTCACGTCGTTTCAGCGTGGAGATTTCAGAAATGCCGATGCCTTCATCGCTTTTCTGGGCCTAGACCTGCGTATATCGGATTCTGGGAAAAAGAAGGGACGCCGCTGCTTGTCTAAGCGAGGTGACCCAGAGGCACGTCGATTGATGCATAACGCCGCGATGTCGGCGAGGCGCACAGCGGCATGGAAGGGTTTTTATGAGGCACTGAGGGCCCGGGGACTCAGCACAACCGAAGCATTAGTGGCACTGGCCCGCAAGCTTGCCCGAGTGGTATTCGCCCTGCTGAAGAACCAGAGCGAATACTTACCGAAAGGCATTTAAGGGGTAGCCCCGTACCATAGAATCTCCCACAGTGGAATACGTCCATCCAATCGATTGTTTTGCCGTTCGATAATCGCCCAAAACCCGCAAACGGCAATTGAACCGATCCCGGGCGGCCCTTCACCATCGCTCGCACAAAACCAATAACAACAGGTTCGACGCCATGCCCCTACACCCCGCCTCACCCGGCTGATCCCCAATCGCCCTGACGACCCTGGCTCCACCCTTAGCGCCTGCACCTCAAACGTGCGGCAGCAACTCGCTTCGTCCACAAAAAATAGAGACAACGCCCATGAAGCCCATACAGCACCTGTTCCCCAGCCTCATTGCCGCCGCCCTGACCAGTACCGCCCTACCCGTCCTGGCGGCGGAATCGGGGTTTGTCGAAGACGCCAAGGTCAACCTCAACCTGCGCAACTTCTACATCAACCGCAACTTCACCAACCCGAACAATACCCAGGGCAAAGCCGAGGAATGGACCCAGAGTTTCATCCTCGACGCCAGGTCCGGCTTCACCCAGGGCGTGGTCGGTTTCGGCGTGGACGTGCTGGGCATGTACTCGGTCAAGCTCGACGGCGGCCGCGGCACGGCCGGTACGCAATTGCTGCCGGTGCACGATGACGGTCGTCCGGCCGATGACTTCGGTCGCCTCGGCGTCGCCCTCAAGGCCAAGGTATCGAAGACCGAACTGAAGGTCGGTGAATGGATGCCGGTGCTGCCGATCCTGCGTTCCGACGACGGCCGCTCCCTGCCGCAAACCTTCCGTGGCGGCCAGGTGACCTCCACCGAAATCAACGGCCTGAGCCTCTACGGCGGCCAGTTCCGCGCCAACAGCCCGCGCAACGACGCGAGCATGGAAGACATGTCGATGAACGGCCGTGGCGCGTTCACCTCCGACCGTTTCAACTTCGGCGGCGGTGAATACGCCTTCAACGAAAAACGCACCCAGGTCGGCGTCTGGTACTCGGAGCTGTCCGACATCTACCAGCAAAAATACTTCAACCTGACCCACAGCCAGCCCATCGGCGACTGGACCCTGGGCGCCAACCTCGGTTACTTCACCGGCAAGGAAAACGGCAGCGCGCTGGCCGGCGACCTGGACAACAAAACCGCGTTCGCCATGCTCTCGGCCAAATACGGCGGCAACACCTTCTACGTCGGCCTGCAGAAAGTCGGTGGTGACGATGCCTGGATGCGCGTCAACGGCACCAGCGGCGGCACCCTGGCCAACGACAGTTACAACTCCAGTTATGACAACGCCAAGGAAAAATCCTGGCAGTTGCGCCACGATTTCAACTTCGCCGCCGTCGGCGTGCCGGGCCTGACCCTGATGAACCGCTACATCAGCGGCGACAACGTGCACACCGCCACGGTCGATGACGGCAAGGAATGGGGCCGTGAAAGTGAGCTGGCCTATACCGTGCAGAGCGGCGCGCTGAAGAGCCTCAATGTGAAGTGGCGCAACTCGACGATGCGTCGGGATTACAGCACCAATGAGTTCGATGAGAACCGGTTGATCATCAGCTATCCGATCAGCTTGCTGTAAAAGCCAGGCATGGAGGGAGGCTGTACCATCGTCATCGCGAGCAGGCTCGCTCCCACAGGGGGATCAGTGCCGAGCACAAAATTTGTGCTCACTGAAAATCCAGTGTGGGAGCAAAGCTTGCTCGCGATCGCGGTGGGTCAGTGGCATTTCTGGTGAGTGTGGCATTGCATCGCGAGCAAGCTTTGCTCCCACAGTATTGACTCCCACAGGGATTGGCGGTGGTTCTCAAGCCCGCGATTCGACGCCCAATTCATCCCACACCGACTCGGCCAGGTGGAAGGTGGCGTTGGCCGCCGGGATGCCGCAGTAGATGGCGCTCTGCATGATCACTTCCTTGATCTCGCTGCGGCTCACGCCGTTGTTGGCGGCGGCGCGCAGGTGCAGCTTGAGTTCTTCGTTGCGGTTCATGCCAATCAGCATGGCAATGGTGATCAGGCTGCGGGTATGGCGCGGCAGGCCCGGGCGGGTCCAGATGTCGCCCCAGGCGTGACGGGTGATCATCTCCTGGAATTCGCTGTTGAACTCGGTCAGGGCATTGAGGCTGCGATCGACGTGGGCATCGCCCAGCACCGCGCGGCGTACTTGCATGCCTTCGTCGTAACGTTGTTTCTCGTCCACAAAAAACTCCTCAGGCACGGCCAGAATCAAGCAGGAAATCCAGGACCCGCGCGCTGAACGCGGCGCCGGCCTGGACGTTGGACAGGTGCGCGGCGTAGAACTCGGCGTACTCGGCCCCACGGACCCGCTCCTGGATAAAGTGCCCACCCGACGGCGGCGTCACCGCATCTTCAGTGCCGGCGATCACCAGCAGCGGTACGCGAATCGACGACAACTGCTCGCGGAAATCGGCATCACGCACCGCCGCACAGTTGGCGGCATAGCCCTGAGGCGAAGTGGCGGCGAGCATGTCGGTGATTTTTTTTGCCGTCGCAGGCTGGGCCTCGGCAAAGTCAGGAGTAAACCAACGGGCAATCGAGGCATCGCGCAACGCCACCATCGCCGCCTTGCCGTCACGCAGCACGGTTTCGATGCGCGGGTTCCACACCGACGGATCGCCGATCTTGGCGGCGGTGTTGCACACCACCAGTTTGTGCAGGCGCTCGCCGGCGTTGATCCCCAGCCACTGGCCGATCAAACCGCCCATGGACAAGCCACAGAAATGCACTTTGTCGAGGTTCAAGGCATCAAGCATCGCCAGCACATCGCGGCCCAGTTGTTCGATGCTGTACGGTCCTTCGGTGACCAGCGACTGGCCATGGCCGCGCGTGTCGAAGCGCAGCACACGAAAGTGTTCGCTGAAGGCCGCGACCTGCTCGTCCCACATGTGCAGATCGGTGCCCAGGGAATTGGAGAGCACCAACACAGGGGCGTCTTGCGGCCCATCAAAACGATAGTTCAGATCGCCCTCGGCGAGTTTGACGAATCCCACAACAATCTCCTTTCAGGCGTTCAAGGCAAGGTGTTCGGCCACCGCCCGGGCGACCCAGGTCTGGGCTTGTCCGAGGTAGTGCGCCGGGTCGAGCAGATGATCAAGCTCGGTCGCGGATAGCTGCGCAGTGACCTGAGGTTCATCCCCCAGCACATCACGCAAATGCCGTTGCTCGGCCACGGCACGCTTGCAGCATTGCTCCAGCAAATGATGCGCCGTGTCGCGCCCCACGCGCTGGGCCAGGACGATGCTCACCGCTTCGGCCAGCACCAACCCCTGGGTCAGTTCCAGGTTGCGGGCCATGCGCGCCGCGTCCACTTCCAGCCCTTCGGCCAGCAGCCGCGCCTGTTGCAAGGCACCGGACACCAGGCAGCAGATCTCCGGCAGGGTTTCCCATTCGGCGTGCCACAGGCCCAGGCTGCGCTCGTGTTCCTGGGGCATGGCGCTGAACAGCGTCGACAATAAGCCAGGCACTCGCGTCGCCGCGCCGATCAGCACCGCCGCGCCCACCGGGTTGCGCTTGTGCGGCATGGTGGACGAACCGCCCTTGCCCGGCGCCGACGGCTCGAACGCTTCACCGGCCTCGGTCTGCATCAACAGGCTGACGTCGCGGCCCAGCTTGCCCAGGCTGCCAGCGATCAAACCCAGCACTGCGCCGAACTCCACCAAACGATCGCGCTGGGTGTGCCACGGTTGTTCCGGCAGGTTCAGTTGCAACTCGGCGGCCAGGGCTTCGGCGATGGGTAGCGCCTGTTCGCCCAACGCGGCGAGCGTTCCCGAGGCACCGCCGAATTGCAGTACCAGCAAGCGTGGCTTGAGTTCTTTCAAACGTTGGCGACTGCGAGTGATCGCCCCCAGCCAACCGGCGATTTTCATGCCCAGAGTCACCGGCGTGGCGTGTTGCAGCCAGGTGCGCCCGGCCAACGGCGTGGCAGCGTAGCGTTCAGCTTGTCGGGCCAGGGTGACGGCCAGTTGCGCCAGCTCTGCCTCGATCAAGCCCAACGCCTGGCGCAGTTGCAGCACCAGCCCGCTGTCCATCACATCCTGGCTGGTCGCGCCCAGGTGCACATAGCGCTCGGCCTCGGCGTTCTCAGTGGCGATGCGCTTGCCTAATGCCTTGACCAACGGGATCGCCGAATTGCCGGCACTGGCAATCGCTTCGCTCAACGCGGAAAAATCGTACAGCTGGGCACGGCAGGCGTTCTCGATCGGCGCCACCGCATCCTGAGGGATCAACCCTACCCGCGCCTCGGCCCGGGCCAGCGCGGCCTCGACATCCAGCATGGCCTGGACCCGCCCCGCATCGCAGAACACCTCGCGCATGTCGCGGGCGGTGAAGTAGGCATCGAACAGCTGATTGCCCGGTCGTTCGCTCATAAACAGTCCTTGGGTGCGCCGGCCTCACGGCCGGCGCGGTTGGGTCAAAGGTCGTGGTGCAAATACGCCGGCTGCTTGGGCAGGCGCAGGCTGAACAGGAACGCCACCACCATCATCACCGTGACATACCAGTAAAAGGCGTTCTCCATGCCCTGGGCCTTCAGGCTCAAGGCAACGTACTCCGCCGAACCGCCAAAAATCGCATTGGCCACCGCGTAAGCCAACCCTACTCCCAGTGCCCGCACTTCAGGTGGAAACATTTCCGCTTTCACCAGGCCACTGATGGAGGTGTAGAAACTGACAATCGCCAGCGCCAACGTAATCAGGACAAACGCCAGGAACGGGCTGCTGATGCTTTTGAGGGTCAGCAGGATCGGCACCGTGCACAACGCTCCCAGGGCTCCGAACCAGAGCATGGAATTACGCCGGCCGATCTTGTCCGCCAACATGCCGAACAACGGCTGCATGCACATATACAGGAACAGCGCGCCGGTCATGATGTAGCTGGCGGTCTTGGCGTGCAGGCCGGCGGTGTTCACCAGGTATTTCTGCATGTAGGTGGTGAAGGTGTAGAAAATCAGCGAGCCGCCGGCGGTGTAGCCCAGCACGGTGATGAACGCGGCCTTGTGATTGCGAAACAACGCCATAATGCTGCCGGCGTCCTTGTTCTCGCGCATTTCCTTGCTGCTGGTTTCCTTCAGGGAGCGCCGCAGGAACAGGGAAATCAATGCAGCCACGGCGCCCACCACGAATGGAATCCGCCAGCCATAGGCGCGCAGTTCGTCTTCGCTGAGAAACTGTTGCAGGATCACCACCAGCGACACCGCCAGCAGTTGCCCGCCGATCAGCGTCACGTACTGGAACGAGGCGAAAAAGCCGCGTTGGCCCTTGAGGGCGACTTCGCTCATGTAGGTGGCGGTGGTGCCGTATTCGCCACCTACCGACAGGCCCTGCAGCAAGCGCGCGAACAACAGCAACAGCGGCGCCCAGACGCCGATGTCCTTGTAGGTGGGCAGGCAGGCGATGAGCAACGAGCCAAAGCACATCATCAGCACCGAGATCATCATCGAGTTCTTGCGCCCGTGACGGTCCGCCACCCGGCCAAAAATCCAGCCGCCGATGGGCCGCATCAGGAACCCGGCGGCGAACACACCGGCCGTGTTGACCAGTTGCACCGTAGGGTTGTCCGAAGGGAAGAACGCCGGCGCGAAATAAATCGCACAGAACGCATAGACGTAAAAGTCGAACCATTCGACCAGGTTGCCGGATGAGGCGCCGACGATGGCGAAGATGCGCTTGCTGCGTTCTTCACCGGTGTAATGGCTGATTGGGATGGCCATGGGTTACTCACTCGTTGGGGACTGACGAAGTTCTAGACACACTTAGTAACAATCCCGTTCCACAGTATTGCATTGCCTGGACTGACGCTATCGCGGGCAAGCCTTGCTCCCACAGGGGTTGTTGCCATTGCTCAACCACATGTCGTGTACCCCTGTGGGAGCAAGGCTTGCCCGCGATGGCTCCACGATTGGCTCACTCAGTAATCGAAGAACACCGTCTCGGCATCCGTGCCCTGCAGGATCACGTTCCACTGATACACGCCCGACGCATCGGGCTTGCTCACGATCGTGGCGCGACGCTCCTCAGGTACGCAGGCCAGCAGCGGGTCGGTTTCGTTGGCCTGTTCGCCGTCGAAGTAGATGCGCGTCAGCAAATGCTTGACCAGCCCGCGAGCGAACACCAGCACCACCAGGTGCGGTGCCTGGGTCGTACCGTTCAACCCTGGCACAGTGCCCGGCTTGATGGTGGTGAAGCGGAAGCGCCCTTCGGCATCCACCGGCACCCGGCCGAAGCCTTCGAAGTGCGGGTCCAGGGGTTTGTCCTGGTCGTCTTCCGGGTGGGCGTATTTGCCGGCGGCGTTGGCCTGCCAGACTTCCAGCATCGCGTCGTTGACGAACTGGCCATTGCCGTCGACCACCTGCCCGGTGATCGCCACGCGCTGGCCGAGGGTTTGTGTGACGGTCAGGTCTTCGCGGTTCAGCCAGGTCAGGCCGATGTGGTAGTACGGGCCAACGGTGTGGGACGTGGTGGCGGTGAGCGTCATCTTATTTCTCCATCGGCGTGGCATCGCGGCCGCGCAAGACGATGTCCCAGCGGTAACCGAGGGCGTAGTGAGGGACGGTTTTTTCCAGGTCGAAACGGGCGATCAGGCGTTCCTTGGCACGGGTGTCCGGCACGCAGTTGTAGATCGGGTCGTAGGCCAGCAACGGGTCGCCAGGGAAATACATCTGCGTCACCAGGCGCGTCAGAATGCTCGGCCCGAACAGTGAGAAATGGATGTGCGCCGGGCGCCAGGCGTTGTGGTGGTTGCCCCACGGATAGGCGCCAGGCTTGATGGTCTGGAACTGATACCAGCCGTCGGCGTCGGTGACGGTACGACCGGTGCCGGTGAAATTCGGGTCCAGCGGCGCGTCATGGTTGTCGCGGTCGTGGTTGTAGCGACCGGCGGCGTTGGCCTGCCAGATCTCCACCAGAATGCCCGGCACCGGCCGGCCATTCTCATCCAGCACGCGCCCGTGGATGATGATCCGCTCCCCCAGCGGCTCGCCGGCATGCTGGGCGGTCAGGTCGTGGTCCTTCTCTTGCACGCGGTCGGCACCGACAGTCGGGCCGGTAATTTCCGACAGCGAATGCGGCAGGAACACCAACGGCTTGGACGGCGAGCGCAGGTTGGTGGACTGGTACGGCGGGTGCAGATACTCCGGCTGGGTGCCCGCTTGGGGGCGACGATAACCAGGCTTGTCAGTCATGAAGCATTCCTCGGTTTCTTATTAGTAGAACGACGCGTCAGACGCGTTCGATCGCCAGCGCCAGCCCTTGGCCGACGCCGACGCACATGGTCGCCAGGCCTTTTTTGCCGCCGGTCTTTTCCAGATGGTGCAGCGCCGTCAGTACCAAGCGCGCCCCGCTCATGCCCAGGGGATGGCCGAGGGCGATGGCGCCGCCGTTCGGGTTGACCTGGGGCGCATCGTCCGCCAGACCGAGGTCGCGCAACACCGCCAGGCCCTGGCTGGCAAACGCTTCATTGAGTTCGATCACATCGAAATCCGCGACCGCCAGGCCCAGGCGCTCAATGAGCTTGCGCACCGCCGGCACCGGACCGACGCCCATCACTCGGGGCGCCACGCCGGCACTGGCCATGCCCAGCACTTTGCCGCGCGGCGTCAGGCCGTGTTTCTTCACCGCTTCGGCCGACGCCAGGATCAGTGCAGCCGCGCCGTCGTTGACACCCGAGGCGTTGCCGGCAGTGACGGTCTTGTCGGGGCCGTTGACCGGTTTGAGTTTGCTCAAGGTTTCCAGCGTGGTATCGGCGCGAGGATGCTCATCCTGCTCGACCACGGTTTCGCCTTTTTTATGGGTGATGCGCACCGGAACGATTTCTTCGGCAAAAAAACCCGCCGCCTGGGCCGCCGCCGTGCGCTGTTGGCTGCGCAAGGCGAAGGCGTCCTGGTCGACGCGGGATACGGCGTAGTCATCAGCCACGTTATCGGCGGTCTGCGGCATCGCATCCACACCGTACTGGGCTTTCATCAATGGGTTGATGAAACGCCAGCCGATGGTGGTGTCTTCCAGCTTCATGTTGCGGGAAAACGCCGCGTCGGCCTTGCCCATTACGAACGGCGCACGGGACATCGACTCCACCCCACCGGCGATGGCCAGTTCCATTTCACCACTGGCGATGGCGCGGAACGCCGTGCCGATGGCGTCCATGCCCGAGGCGCAAAGGCGGTTGAGGGTCACGCCAGGAATGCTCTCCGGCAGGCCCGCCAGCAACAGCGCCATGCGCGCCACGTTGCGGTTGTCTTCGCCGGCCTGGTTGGCGCAGCCGAGAAACACTTCGTCCACCGCGCTCCAGTCCACCGATGGGTTGCGCTCCATCAGCGCCTTGATCGGCACGGCCGCCAAGTCATCGGCACGCACGGCGGACAAACCGCCGCCAAACCGACCGATAGGGGTTCGAATCGCATCACAGATATAAACGTCGCGCATCAGGCTTCTCCCGGTGCCTGGCCGTGGGCCGCCGCGGTACGAGCTTCCAGGTCGCGCAGTGCGCGCAGCTCCACTTCGGTCGGTTCGGCGGTGGTTTGCACCTGGTCGGCGAAACGGATCGCCCACCCGGTGGCCGCAATGACTTGCTCGCGGGTCACGCCGGGGTGCAGCGCGGTGACCACGAACTCATGGGTGTCGGCTTCCGGTTCCATGATGCACAAGTCGGTGATGATACCGACGGGACCGGCGCCTGGCAGGCCCAGGCGTTTGCGTGAATCGCCGCCTTCACCATGGCCGACCGAAGTGATGAAATCCAGCTTGTCGACAAACGAGCGAGCCGACTGCTTGAGGATGATCAACACGCTCTTGGCAGAGCCGGCGATTTCCGGCGCGCCGCCGGCACCCGGCAAGCGGACTTTCGGCTGATGGTAGTCGCCCACCACCGTGGTGTTGATGTTGCCGAAACGGTCGACCTGGGCCGCGCCGAGGAAACCGACGTCGATACGCCCGCCCTGCAGCCAATAGCGAAAAATCTCACCGGTCGGGACGACGGTATCGGCGGTTTCTGCCAGCTCACCGTCACCGATGGACAGTGGCAGTACGCTGGGCTTGGCACCGATCGGGCCGGATTCGTAGATCAACACGACGTCCGGCGACGAGGTCAGCCGCGCCAGGTTGGCCGCTTTCGACGGCAGGCCGATGCCAACGAAGCACACGGCATTGTTCTTCAAGCGACGCGCCGCGGCGACGGTCATCATTTCGTTGGTGGAGTAAGTCATGGTTTCACCTGCGAAGCGGCTGCCAGTCTGGCCTGGAATTCACTGAAGTCTTTAGTGCCATGGATGTATTCGTTGATCCAGGCGGTAAAGGTCTCACGGTCCCGGGCGATCGGATCCCACGCCTGGTAGAAACGGTTGTCACGCTCGGTGTAGCCGTGGGCGTAGGACGGATGGGCGCCGCCCGGTACGAGGCACACGGCGCTCAATGCCCAGGTCGGCAGTACGCAAGCATTCATCGGTGCGTTCAGGTCGTCGACGATTTCTTCCACAGTGACGATGCAACGCTTGGCGGCCAGGGCGGCTTCTTTCTGCACACCGAGAATGCCCCACAGCAGCACGTTGCCCTTGCGGTCGGCTTTCTGGGCGTGGATCACCGTGATGTCCGGGCGCACCGAAGGCACGGCGGCCAATACTTCACCGGTGAAGGGACAGGTCACGCTCTTGATCAGCGGGTTGACCTTCGGCAGATCCGAACCGGCGTAGGCTCGCAGCACCGCGAACGGCAGGCCGGAGGCGCCGGCGACGTAGGCGTTGGCCAGGTCGGCGTGGCTGTGTTCCTCGATCTCCAGCGGGTGTGGCCATTGTTTCTCCACGGCATCGCGCAAGCGGTGCAACGACCCGACGCCAGGGTTGCCGCCCCAGGAGAAAATCAACTTGCGAGCACAACCGGCGCCGATCAACTGGTCATAGATCAGGTCAGGCGTCATACGCACCAGGGTCAGATCTTTCTTGCCCTGGCGAATGATTTCATGACCCGCCGCCGTAGGAATCAGGTGAGTGAAGCCTTCGAGCGCGACGGTATCGCCGTCGTTGACGAATTGCTTCACCGCGTCGTGCAGCGAAAGGATTTCAGCCATGGGGCAGGCTCCCGTTTTCCAGTAGACCGACATGAAGAAAAAGGCGCGAGGTTAAGCGCCGGAGTGACTGAAGATTAAGCCGGGGGGAAAAGCCAAACAATCCGATAATCGACTGAGTGTTCGTTTATCGAACAGATTGTTGTTTGGCTATCTATTTGCACAAAGCCATCCTCTTGTGGGAGCGAGCCTGCTCGCGATAGCGGTGTATCAACTTGCATAAGTGTTGACTGACCCACCGCAATCGCGAGCAGGCTCGCTCCCACAGGTCTTTCACAGGCTTAAGCTTTATGGCTCAGGTCGCATCCGCATGACTGACCATGCCCTTGATCACCACCGCCGTGGTCGCCAGGGCCGCCGGGATCACCAGGGCGGTCAGGACCTGTTCGAAGTTCCAGCCCAGGCCCAGCAGGGTCGCGCCCATCCAGGCGCCGAGGATCGCGCCGAAACGACCGATGCCCAGCATCCACGAGACACCAGTGGCGCGGCCTTGGGTCGGGTAGAAACGCGCGGCCAGGGAAGGCATCGCCGATTGCGCGCCGTTGACGCACATGCCGGCCACCAGCACCAGGGTGGCGAGCAAGGTGATGTTGCCCAGGCTCTGCCCCACCGCGTAGGCAAACACCCCGGCCATCAGATAGAAAATGCCGATGACCTTGTGCGGATTGAACCGGTCCATCGCCCAACCCACCCCGACGGCGCTCAACACGCCGCCGAATTGGAACAGCGCACCGATAAACGCGGCCTGCTCCATGCTCGCGCCGCTGTCGCGCATCAGGGTCGGCAGCCAACTGGTCAACAGGTAGACGATCACCAGGCCCATGAAATAGGTCAGCCACAGCAGCAAGGTGCCAGCGCTGTAGGTGCCGGAGAAGATCACCGCCAGCACATTGCGGGCTTTCACGGTTTTCTGTTCCGGCACACTGAAACTCGCCGCTTGGGCCACCGTGTTCGGTTCGATCGGTGCCAGGGTCTTGCGCACCTTGTCGGTACCGCGATTGTGCACCACCAGATAACGCGCCGACTCCGGCAGCCAGAACAGCAACACGACCGCCAGGATCAACGGCAGGATCCCGCCAATCAGCAGCAGGCTGTGCCAACCGAACGCCGGTATCAGCTTGGCGGAGATGAACCCGCCGCCGGCCATGCCCAGGTTGAAGCCGCAGAACATGCTGGTCACCAACAGGGATTTCTTGCGTTCCGGGGTGTATTCCGAGAGCAAGGTGGTGGCGTTCGGCATCCCGGCGCCCAATCCCAGACCGGTCAGGAAACGCAGTACCAGCAATTGATCGACGTTGGTGCTGTAGGCCGACGCCAGGCTGAAGGCGCCGAACAGCAGGACCGCGCCCACCAGTACGACTTTTCGTCCGAAGCGATCAGCCAGCGGCCCTGAACCCAATGCGCCAAACACCATGCCGATCAGCGCGGCGCTCATCACCGGGCCAAGGCTGGCGCGATCGATGCCCCAGTCCTGGGACAGCGCCGGGGCGATGAAGCCCATGGCCGCCGTATCGAGGCCGTCGAGGAAAACAATCAGGAAACAAAGAATCACCACCCGCCATTGGTAGCGCGAAATGGGTTGGGCATTGATGAAGGACTGCACATCGAGGCAGTTGCCTACGGAGGTCTGGGGCTGGTTCATTTTATTTTTATTCCACGCGATAAACGCAGGCGAACGATCAGGGACCGACGAAACACGCCGGATGACGCTGCGCGACATTAATGAGGGCAGGCAAATACCGTCAATTCATCGCCGCCGACTGTGTGCGTTTATCGAACAGCTTAAGTGAACAGCTGCGCGCTCAAGTCGCGGCTGGCCCCCAGCAGGCCTGGCAGGAAACGCTGTTCCAGCTCATTGCGGCTGACCCGCCCGGCATGGGTACTGACATTCAGCGCCGCGACCACCTGGCCGGAAGCGTCGTACACCGGCACGGCAATCGAACGCAGGCCCTGTTCCAGTTCCTGGTCGACGATGCACCAGCCTTGCTGCCGCACCTGTTGCAGGCATTCGAGCAATGCCTCGGGGGTGTGCAAGGTGCGGCTGGTCTTGGCTTGCAGGTCGGCGTGGTCGAGGTAGTCGCGCAGCGAAGCATCATCCAGGGCCGCCAGGAGAATCCTGCCCATTGAGGTGCAGTAGGCTGGCAAGCGCCCGCCGACCGACAGATCGACCGAAATCAGGCGCTGGGTGGTGGCTGACCGGGCGATATAGAGGATGTCGTCGCCTTCGAGCGTGGCCATGTTGCAGGCTTCGTGCAATTGCTCGCTCATGCGGTCCAGGTACGGCTGGGCAGAGACAGCCAAAGGCGTCGAGGACAGATAGGCGTGCCCCAGGGTCAGCACTTTGGGCAGCAGCGAATAGGTGCGTCCGTCCGTGGTGGCGTAACCAAGCTTGATCAAGGTATGCAGGCAACGTCTGACGGCCGCGCGAGGGATTTCCGTGCGATGGCTGATCTGGGCGATGGTCAGGTGCCGCTTGCGCTCCTGGAAGGCCTGGACCACAGCCAATCCGCGGGCCAGGGAGGTCATGAAATCAGGATCGCCGGTCAGGGCCTGGATCCGTTTGGCCGGCGAGGCGACGATCGGTGGCGCGACTGAAGTGAAAGCATTGCGCAATTGGTCGTTCATGTCTGGTCCTTCCCCGGGAATGACGGCTATTACAAGCGGCGGCCCGACGGACAGACAAGGGTCGGACCGTCAACAGTGTTCGATTATCGAACCAGCAACCGATAATCGCAATCCTGCCAGGTATCATGGATTCGCCAGTCGTCGAACGCTCGATAACAAGTTGGGCGAGAGTGACAAGCGATTTGACGGAAGGGGTGGCCGATATTGAACTTGTCGCCTTCAAGGGCATCAGGATACCGGCACTAGCAAGCATCTTCTGAAACCTGATTGACACAAGTTTTCACATACAAACATCCATTCACACAAACAACAGGCCCTTTGAATTTTTCCCGATAGTGTTATTCAGCTGGACCGCTATAATGCAACTCAGCGACGGTACGGCCAATCGACCGTTTCCGTACGCCGGCACCTTTGGTTAATACCGTGGCGCCCGAAGCACCTCTAGGGTCGCTTCCCCTGTATTGGCAACAACACGAAGCCCTGATGCTACGTCAGCTGTCAGCTCTGGTGCCGTGGCCGTCTGCATGTTCTGCATGCAGTGCGTATCACCAGATTCAATTTCAATTAATTAGGTAAAACTGTGACGAAAGACGAACTGCGCGCGGAACTTGAGCGCCAGGAACAACGTTACAAGGAAGTTTACGGCGGGGAAGTCACCACCTACGCCGCGCAACCTGAACCGGAACGCAAACCCTGGCGCAAGCGCGCCACCGTTCAGGACCAGGCCTTCACCCAGGAACTCCAGAAAATGGAAAAAGAACTCAAAGCCGAAGAGCAATGACGCTCTGGGCCTGATGTTCTTGTGAAGAGGTCTCCGGCCACCACCCAGACCGGAAACCGTAGTGCACGCCCGCCATGAGCGGGCCGCCATCCGCTCCCGTCCGACGGCAGGGAAGGGTCATGGCCGACCTCCTTTTCAGATATTTCATACAACCGCGTGAGGCGCCTGTCAGTGGGCGGCGATCCTGTTCGGGTGCGCTTTGCGCCACCTAATCAAAGGGTTACGCACCCCGCGGAAAACCTCGCTCCGGCGGCTTTCCTACAAATTATTTCGTTGAAGAATGTTACCGATGAGCAGGCAATGCATCGATTACCGAGGTTTTCTGGCATAATCGCGCCCCCTTACGACCGGGTCAGAAAACCTTCATGATCGATTTATTCAGCGGACTGGATGCTTGGGTGCTTGTGAGCCTCTTGCTCGCCCTGGCTTTTGTCCTCGCCTTCGAGTTCATCAACGGCTTTCATGACACCGCTAACGCGGTTGCCACTGTTATCTACACCAAAGCCATGCCGCCTCATCTGGCGGTGTTCTTTTCCGGTGTGTTCAATTTCCTCGGCGTGCTGCTGGGTGGCGTGGGGGTGGCGTACGCCATCGTTCACCTGCTGCCCGTGGAACTGCTGATCAATGTGAACACCGGACACGGGCTGGCCATGGTGTTTTCGCTGCTCGCAGCGGCCATTACCTGGAACCTGGGCACCTGGTACTTCGGTATCCCGGCGTCCAGTTCCCACACGTTGATCGGCTCGATCCTCGGCGTGGGCCTGGCCAACGCGCTGATCAACGATATTCCGTTGGCCGACGGGGTGAACTGGCAGAAGGCGATCGATATCGGCGCCTCCCTGGTGTTCTCGCCCATGGCCGGTTTCCTGATCGCCGCCCTGGTGCTGATCAGCCTGAAATGGTGGCGTCCGCTGTCGAAGATGCACAAGACGCCAGAACAGCGCCGCCAGATCGACGACAAGAAGCACCCGCCGTTCTGGAACCGCCTGGTGCTGGTGATCTCGGCCATGGCCGTCAGCTTTGTCCACGGTTCCAACGATGGTCAAAAAGGTATCGGCCTGATCATGCTGGTGCTGATCGGTATCGTGCCGGCGCAGTTCGTACTCGACTTGGGCAGCACCACCTACCAGATCGAGCGGACCCGTGACGCGACCCTGCACCTGAGCCAGTTCTACCAACGCAACAGCGAGTCCCTGGGTGAATACCTGGCACTGGGCAAAAGCGTGAAAGGCGATCTGCCAGAGAAGTTCCGCTGCAACCCGCAGCAGACAGAGCCGACCATCAATGCCCTGCTCGACACGCTCAAAGGCGTGGCGGACTACCATTCGCTGCCGTCGGAACGACGCATCGAGGTTCGTCGCTACCTGCTCTGCCTGGACGATACGGCGAAGAAGGTCGGCAAGCTGCCAGGCCTGGCCGCCCGTGAAAAAGACGACCTGAACAAGCTGCGCAAGGACCTGACCGCCACCACCGAATACGCCCCGTTCTGGGTGATCCTGGCAGTCGCCCTGGCGCTGGGCCTGGGCACCATGGTCGGCTGGAAGCGTGTGGTCCTGACCATCGGCGAGAAGATCGGCAAGCAAGGCATGACCTACGCCCAGGGCATGTCGGCGCAGATCACCACCGCGTGCATGATCGGCATGGCGAACATCTTCAGCCTGCCGGTTTCCACCACCCACGTACTCTCCTCGGGCGTGGCCGGCACCATGGTCGCCAACAAGAGCGGCCTGCAAGGCGGCACCGTGCGCACCATCCTGCTGGCCTGGGTGCTGACCCTGCCGGCGACGGTGGCGCTGTCGGCCGGGCTGTTCTGGCTGGCGTCCAAGGCCCTGGGCAGCTGATTCCAGCAGCTCAAAAAAGAAGGTGCGATCCTTGCGGTTCGCACCTTTTTTTATGCCCAACGCTGAACAACTTGTGGGAGCGGGCTTGCTCGCGAAAGCGTCGGTTCAGTCAGCTATTCAGTGGCTGACATACCGCTTTCGCGAGCAAGCCCGCTCCCACAGTTGTTTTGTGTCAAACAGGGGAAATTTGCCAAAAAAAAGGGCGACCGAAGTCGCCCAAAATGCCTTGCGTGCTCGTTGTAACCGGAAAGACCTAGGGTTCTTTGCGCTTGTGTGCGTCTTTCCAGATGAATAATCCAAAGCCTGCGAAAAATACGACCATGAGGCCAACCGTCAGCACTCCGGCAAACACCACATTATCGAAAAACATGACTGGCCTCCTGGTCTTGCCCCTGTTGCGATGGGTTCAAGTTAACCAATCAGGCCTGGATGAAAATTGACCGGGGTCAATAACGCCCGCAACGGGGCGAAAAGGTGGGGAAATAACTGATCTGCATCAATGGATCGAGGGGGTTCAGCGCTTTTTCGGTTTGTTTTTCGACTTTTTCTTGGGCTTGCCCAACGGCATGGCCTGCTCGAAAGCCTGACGGACTTCATTGAGGCGTTTTTCGTTGAGGTCGTGAACGCGCTTGGCGCGTTCGGCACTGAGGTCGATCAGCTTGTCGTCTTGGCTCATGGCGTGTGGGCATCATGCAGTGAATTGCGGATGCACCCATGATGCGGGCTGTCGGCGGCGTTGACCAGCCTGCGTACGTCGGCAAACACCTGAATCAGATCTGGATATCGACCCACAAGCCCTGGCGCGACTCGTCGTCTATCAGCGGCACCACCGGCACGGTGTTGTCGGCGTTGAGTTCGTTGCCCGGTACGGCCAGGTGTTCTTCAGGGTCTTCATCGGCCTCGCGGTGGCGCTTGTCACGCTCCTGCCGGCGACGCTGCTCCTCGCGCAACAGCAACGCGGCCTCTTCCGGGTCGCGGTTTTTCAGGTCGATGGTGCTTTCGTTGGAGCTTTGCTGCACCGGGACCACGGGCGGTATGTCCGGTCGCTGGCGAACCGGATCCTGTTGAGCGGTGACGGGTACGGCGCTCAAAGGGAGCATGGGTGGCAACATAAAGGTCTCCTGTCTTCAGGTTGTCGGCTGGGAAAGTGGCAGCTTGAACCGCCGGTCCGAAACTTGTGACCCAGTTGGCATTGCAGCGATCCCCAGGGCCAAGCTTGTTTGATCGCAGGGCAAGCTTAAGTTCCGTACCACCGGTAATGAATCAGCATACGTAAATCCTTTGGTCTGAAGGATCCTTCCGTTAAGATAACCGGCTTTTTCAAGGCGGGAGTCAGGCAGCATGGCGCAGCAGTATCAACCGGGGCAACGCTGGATCAGTGACAGCGAAGCCGAGCTGGGTTTAGGCACCGTTCTGGCACAGGACGGCCGCTTGTTGACCGTGCTCTATCCGGCCACTGGCGACACTCGCCAGTACGCGCTACGGAATGCGCCGCTCACCCGTGTACGGTTTTCGCCGGGCGATGTGATCACTCACTTCGAAGGCTGGAAAATGACCGTGCGCGAAGTCGATGACGTCGATGGGCTGCTGGTCTACCACGGCCTCAACGGGCAGAACGAAGTCGTCACCCTGCCCGAAACCCAGCTGTCGAACTTTATCCAGTTCCGCCTGGCGAGCGACCGTCTGTTCGCCGGCCAGATCGACCCACTGGCGTGGTTCTCCCTGCGCTACCACACCCTGGAACACACCAGCCGCCAGTTGCAGTCTTCGCTTTGGGGCCTGGGCGGCGTCCGTGCCCAGCCGATTGCCCACCAATTGCACATTGCCCGAGAAGTGGCCGACCGCATTGCGCCGCGGGTGTTGCTGGCGGACGAAGTGGGCCTGGGCAAGACCATCGAAGCCGGCTTGATCATCCACCGTCAGTTGCTGTCCGGCCGCGCCAACCGCGTCCTGATCCTGGTACCGGAAAACCTCCAGCACCAGTGGCTGGTGGAAATGCGCCGACGCTTCAACCTGCAGGTCGCGTTGTTCGACGAAGAACGCTTCATCGAAAGCGATGCCAGCAACCCGTTCGAAGACACGCAACTGGCCCTGGTGGCGCTGGAGTGGCTGGTGGACGACGAGAAGGCCCAGGACGCGCTGTTCGCCGCCGGCTGGGACCTGATGGTGGTCGACGAGGCCCATCACCTGGTATGGCACGAAGACCAGGCCAGCCCGCAATACGCCCTGGTCGAACAACTCGCCGAGACGATCCCCGGCGTGCTGCTGCTGACCGCAACCCCGGAACAACTGGGCCAGGACAGCCACTTCGCCCGCCTGCGCCTGCTGGACCCAAATCGCTTCCACGACCTCAAGGCCTTCCGCGCCGAGAGCGAAAACTATCGCCCGGTGGCCGAAGCCGTGCAGGAGCTGCTGGACAAGGGCCGTCTCTCGCCTGAGGCCCACAAGACCATCCACGGCTTTTTGGGCAACGAAGGCGAAGCCTTGCTGACCGCCGTCAATGATGGCGATGTCGAAGCCAGTGCCCGCCTGGTACGTGAGTTGCTGGACCGCCACGGCACCGGCCGCGTGCTGTTTCGCAACACCCGCGCCGCTGTGCAGGGCTTCCCCGAGCGCAAGCTGCATGCCTACCCGCTGCCGTGCCCGGACGAATACCTCGAGCTGCCCCTGGGCGATCACCCCGAGCTGTACCCGGAAGTCAGCTTCCAGGCCCAGCCGGACGCCAGCGAAGAAGAGCGCTGGTGGCGTTTCGACCCGCGGGTCGAGTGGCTGATCGACACCCTGAAGATGCTCAAGCGCACCAAAGTACTGGTGATCTGTGCCCACGCCGAAACTGCCATGGACCTGGAAGACGCCCTGCGCGTGCGTTCCGGCATCCCGGCCACGGTGTTCCACGAAGGCATGAATATCCTGGAGCGCGACCGCGCGGCGGCCTATTTCGCCGACGAAGAGTTCGGTGCCCAGGTGCTGATCTGCTCGGAAATCGGCAGTGAGGGCCGCAACTTCCAATTCGCCCATCACCTGGTGCTGTTCGATCTGCCGGCGCACCCGGACTTGCTGGAACAACGCATCGGTCGTCTGGACCGGATCGGCCAGAAACACACCATCGAACTGCACGCGCCGTACCTGGAAACCAGCCCGCAAGCGCGGCTGTTCCAGTGGTACCACGAAGCGCTGAATGCCTTCCTCAACACTTGCCCGACCGGCAACGCCTTGCAACACCAGTTCGGCCCACGCCTGCTGCCATTGCTGGAAGAAGCCGACGATGGCCAGTGGCAAGCGCTGATCGACGAAGCCCGCACCGAACGCGAGCGCCTGGAGGCCGAGCTGCACACCGGTCGCGACCGTTTGCTGGAGCTCAACTCCGGCGGCGCCGGTGAAGGCGATGCGCTGGTGGAAGCCATTCTCGAGCAGGACGACCAGTTCGCCCTGCCGATCTACATGGAAACCTTGTTCGACGCCTTTGGTATCGACAGCGAGGACCATTCGGAAAACGCGCTGATCCTCAAGCCGAGCGAAAAAATGCTCGACGCCAGCTTCCCGCTGGGCGACGACGAAGGCGTGACCATCACCTACGACCGCAACCAGGCACTGTCACGCGAAGACATGCAGTTCATCACCTGGGAGCACCCGATGGTGCAAGGCGGCATGGACCTGGTGCTGTCCGGGTCCATGGGCAACACCGCCGTGGCGCTGATCAAGAACAAAGCCCTCAAGCCCGGCACCGTGTTGCTGGAATTGCTCTACGTCAGTGAAGTAGTGGCTCCGCGCTCGCTGCAACTGGGCCGCTACCTGCCGCCGGCCGCCCTGCGCTGCCTGCTGGACGCCAACGGCAACGACCTGGCCGCCCGGGTCTCGTTCGAAACCTTGAACGACCAGCTCGAAAGCGTGCCCCGTGCCAGCGCCAACAAGTTCATCCAGGCCCAGCGCGACCAGCTAACGCCCCGGATCAATGCCGGCGAAGAAAAGATCGCCCCGCGTCACGCCGAACGCGTGGCCGAGGCCCAGCGTCGCCTGGCCGCCGATACCGACGAGGAACTGGCACGCCTGACCGCCCTGCAAGCGGTCAACCCGACCGTGCGCGACAGCGAACTGGTAGCCCTGCGCCAACAGCGCGAGCAAGGGCTGGCGATGCTTGAGAAGGCGGCGTTGCGTTTGGAGGCGATTCGGGTGTTGGTGGCGGGCTGAGTTTGGCGGGGGGTCCCGATATGGGTCCCCGCTGTGGTGGTTTTATCGGGTGTATATCCGTTGCTGCGGTAACGGCGGCTGGCGGTTCCGCTCTTACAGCGGCTCACTTTTGAGAAGCGCAAAAGTAAGCAAAACGCTTTTGCCCCACCACTCGGCACCTCGCTTAGGCTCGGTGTGCCCTCACTCCGGCATTGCTCCGTGGGCCGCCGCGAAGGGCCATCCATGGCCCAGCGCGGCTATCCCGGCATCCATGCCGGGTTGCCCACTCCACAATGCCTGCGTTCGGCCATCGTGGTTAACGGGGCGCCCGAGATCAACGTCCACCGCGAGGCGGCCTAGTAGCCGACCTGGCTCTCCCGGTCGTACACCCATCAGATCTGTTTGAGCAGGATCTGTGGGAGCAAAGCTTGCTCGCGATGGGGCCAGTCAGCTCAACATCCATGTGACTGAACCACCGCCATCGCGAGCAAGCTCGCTCCCACATTCAGTCTTCAGCGGACACAAAATTTATATTCAACACAGAACCACTGTGGGAGCGAGCCTGCTCGCGAAGAGGCCGGTACATCCAGCATCTTCATCGACTGTATCGCCGCCTTCGCGAGCAAGCTTTGCTCCCACAGATCTTCCACATTCAGTCTTCAGCGGACAAAAAATTTATATTCAACACAGAACCACTGTGGGAGCGGGCTTGCTCGCGAAGAGGCCGGTACATCCAGCATCTTCATCGACTGTATCGCCGCCTTCGCGAGCAAGCTTTGCTCCCACAGATCTGACGGTTGTAAGACCGGGAGAACCAGGTCGGCTATTAGGCCGCCTCGGTTTTGTTTTTGATCTGGGGCGCCCCGTTAACCACGCTGGCTGAACGAAGGTATTGCGCAGTGGGCATCCCGGCATGGATGCCGGGATAGCCGCGCTGGGCCATGGATGGCCCTTCGCGGCGGCCCACGGAGCAATGCCTTCGTTCAGGCATGCCGAGCCTAGGCGAGGCACCGAGTGGTGGGGCAAAAGCGTTTTGCTTACTTTTGACTGGGCCGGCTCCCGGGCTTCTCAAAAGTGAGCCGCTGTAAGAGCGGAACCCTAAGTAGCCGTTACCAAAGAAACGGATATACACCCAAAACCCAGCCCTAACCCCTCAAGGACTGTAATACCCCACCGCCACCAGAAAATGCCCAACCTTCCTCAGGTACGCATGCTTGTCCTCGACCTTCCCGGTCACCGGGTTCTTCCAGCGATACTCATACTCCCCCACATCCTGCTTGCCGATCATGGCCAGGATCGGCTCCCCCACCGGCTTGCCATCGGGGTCCTTGACCTTGGCGAAATCGGTATTGATCAAGCGCAGATTGGTGCCGTGACCAACATACCGCCGGGTATCGAGGTCAACGACAAAGACATACAGGTCATCCTGCAGATACCCGCCCTTGAGGGAGTTGACCGCCGTCAGCGTGGTTTTCTCGTTTTTCAGCAGATCACTTGAGGCCTTGTCCAGCAGCGCCCTGGCCTGCTCGGCGGAAGCCCGGGGCAGGTAGTAGCCGACGGCCAGGATCCGCTCGCCGACGCGCTGGAAATACACATGCTTGCGCTCGACCTTGCCGTCCGCCCAGTTCTGCCAACGGTACTCGGCTTGCTGGATGCCACTGGCCTCGGGAGTCTTCAAGGCGTCCTTGAAGGCTTTGCGCAGGTCCGGGCCCAGCACTTCGGACACGTCTCGCCCGATCAGCGCTGAGGAAGGCCCGCCGCTGGCGAGCATCACACCCTGGGTATCCACCACGAATACGTAGCGATCCTTGTCGACGAATTCCCCTTGGCGACTGAAGGCAGCAAAGGCTTTGTCGCCATTGTCGTGGTAGTAAGCCAAGGCTTTCTCCAGCAGCGCCCGGGCCGCCTGGCCGTCATCCGGTGTCGCTGCCTGAACCGGTGCCAGCCCCAGCACAAGCATTGCGCCCAGCCAGGCCATCCTGTGAAAAAAAACCATATGCGCGCCCTCGTTCTTGTTGGTGTTTCAAGAGCGTAGACGGCGTGGGGAAGTAGGAGCTGACGAGTGCAACGAGGCTGCGATCTTTTCCCAGACAATTAAGTCTTGAGCGAAAGATCAAAAGATCGCAGCCTTCGGCAGCTCCTACAGGGATAGGCGCGGGCCGAACATCAGGGCCACCTCAGGCTTATTGAGCCCCAGCGCGCAGTTGCTGCTGCAAGTTCTGGATCTGCGCTTGCAAGGTGTTGATGTTGCGAGTGACCTGGCCGCGGAAGGCGTCGAACTCGGCAGTGTTGCCGTTATCCTGCTGGCTCTTGAGCACGATCACGTCTTGCTCCAGGCGGTCGATGGCCGAGTTGGAGGTGGCTCTTTTCAGGGCGGTGATGTCAGCACCGATGCTCTTGAGCTGGGCATCCAGGGCACCACCCTCACCCTGGTTTTTCAGGGCGGTCACTTCAGCCACCAGCGTCTTGACCTGGGCTTGGAGCTCCTTGTTGGACGCTTGCAACTGGGTGTTGGTGTTCTGCTGTTCAGTGGCCTGGGCAATGAGCTGGGCCAGTTCCTTGTCCAGGTCGGCGGACGGGCCGAAGGTCGCTTGCTGTTGCTTGTACTGCTCCAGCAGTTTGCTGTCGAATCGTTTGCCCTGATCCTGCAACTTGTTTTCCAACTGCTTGATTTGCAGTTTCAAGGCCTCACTGTCGCTCATCACATTCGACTGACCAGCGACGACCTTGCCGGAAAACTCCTGCAGGCGTCCCGCCGCATCTTCACTGATCCGCGCGAAGCTCTCCTGGGTGGCCACCAGTTGCTGCTCCATCAGGGAAATCTGCTGGAAGCTCCACCATGCCAGGAAACCGAACGCACACAACAACGCACCGACCAATGCCCACAGCGGCCCGGTGCTGGGGCCCTTGACCTTGGCCGCCGCGGCAGCGGGCGCAGAGCGGGCTTGCGCAGGGGGCTGGCGGTTGGGTAGAAAGTCATCGTCATCGGGAATGTCGGCCCGCATCCGCAGGCTCGGTACATCGTCGAAGTCGTCGTTGGCATCGTTACGCATGGGCATTGGTTCAACCTTTGGGAAACCGGTGATGGCTTGATACGGCAAGTATAACCCCCTCGCCCGCCGCACCGATTGACCCCAAACATGGCACTCGGTTCATGACGGGCCGATCAGCGGGCAGTTTGGACCTTCCACCAGGCACAAAATTCATCAAGGGCGGTCCACAGGCTGACCTGCGGGTCGTAATCGAGATAATGCCGGGCCCGGCTGATGTCCAAGGTGAAATTCTTGTTCATGACCTGCATGCCCAGGCGCGACAGCGTTGGTTCGGGGCGGCCCGGCCACAATTTGCAGAAACCTTCATTCAGGGCCGCGACACTATAAGCCAAGCCGTAGGAACGATAACGCCGGACCTGCGGGACTTCCATCTGGCGCATCACATAATTGACCACATCCCACAGCGGAACCGGTGCCCCATTGCTGATGTTATAGGCCTTGCCCAACGCTGAATCGGTCGCCAGCAGGCTGCTGAGCAGCGCTTCGTTGAGGTTTTGCACGCTGGTGAAATCCACTTTGTTCAGCCCGTTGCCGACAATCGCCAGGCGCCCTTTGCGCTGCATTTTCAACAGCCGCGGAAAAATGCTCATGTCACCGGCACCGGTCACGAAACGCGGGCGCAGGGCCAGCACTTCGAGGCCGAACTCCTGGGCGCCGAAGACTTTCTGCTCGGCCAGGTACTTGGTGGCCGCGTAAGGGTGCTTGAAACGCTTGGGGACTTGTTCTTCGGTCAACCCAAGGTGGTCACGACCGTCGAAGTAGATGGACGGCGAGGACAGATGAACCAGGCGGCGCACCTTCTGCTTGAGGCAGGCCTCGACAACATTTTCCGTGACCTGGACATTGCCCTGGTGGAAATCCTGGTAGCGACCCCAAAGCCCCACGGAGCCGGCGCAGTGCACCACGGCTTCGACATCCAGGCACAAATCCCGGGCCAGCAGCGGGTCGCTCAGATCCCCTTGGACAAACTGTGCACCGCGACGCACCAGGTGTTCCACGCTCTCGGCCCGGCGACCGTTGACCCGTACATCCAGGCCTTGCTCCAGGGCGAAACGCGCAAAGCGCCCGCCGATGAAGCCGCTCGCGCCGGTGACCAGAATTTTCATGAATGCTCCTAAGAAATGCGGTTACGAGCCTCGCGCTACAACCTGCAAATTTATCTGTGCGCCGCTTTTACCTGCAGCTTGACGTCTACGGCGCCTCCCAAGGCACCAGCCACTGCCGGGAGGCGCGGATCAACTGTTCGGTCAACAAGCCAAGCAACTGCCCGCCATTGCGCCAATGATGCCAGTACAGCGGCACATCGATCGGTTTATCTGCCAGCAATTCCACCAGCACGCCGCGCTCCAGCTGTTCGCGCGCCTGCAGCTCCGGCACGAGCCCCCAGCCGAGCCCGACTTCAGCAAGACGAATGAAACCTTCAGACGAGGGGCACAGATGGTGCTCGAAACCGCCCTCCACGCCCACGGACGCGAGGTAGCGGTGCTGCAGGAAATCATCCGGGCCAAACACCAATGCCGGCGTACGGGCCAGTTGATCGGCCCGCACGCCGTCGGGGAAATGCCGGGCGATGAACCCCGGGCTGGCCAGCGCCCGGTAACGCATCGCCCCCAGCAACACGCTGCGGGCGCCAGCCACCGGGCGTTCGCTGGCGCAGACACATGCCGCCACTTCACCGGCGCGCATGCGCTTGAGGCCAACGGTCTGGTCCTCCACCACCAAGTCGAGCAACAGATGCTGCTCGGCGCAGAAATCGCCCACGGCCGCCGCCCACCAGGTTGCCAGGCTGTCGGCGTTCAGGGCGATGCGCAAACGCTCCGGCAGGCCCTCTTCATCCAGCGCCGGCACCAGGCTTTGCAGGTCGCGCTCAAGCAGACGCACCTGCTGCACGTGATTGAGCAGCCGGCGGCCGATTTCCGTGGGTGCCGGCGGCGTGGCACGCACCAGCACCGGCTGGCCAACGCGGGCTTCCAGCAGTTTGATCCGTTGGGAAATGGCCGATTGCGACAAACCCAACACCTGGGCCGCGCGCTCGAAACCGGCCTGCTCGACCACGGCAGCCAGGGCAGAGAGCAATTTGTAATCGAACATCAGTTTTCCTAATGAGCAATCAGCAGGATTGGTTTTTCTTATACAGCTTGCCACCGGAGAATGGCCAGCATTCAGGTATCGATGGGGAGTAAAAATCATGTGGCAAAGTTATGTGAACGGACTGCTGGTGGCCCTCGGGCTGATCATGGCCATCGGCGCGCAGAACGCGTTTGTGCTGGCCCAGAGCCTGCGTCGCGAGCATCACTTGCCGGTAGCCGCGTTGTGTATCACCTGCGATGCACTGCTGGTGGCCGCTGGCGTGTTCGGACTGGCAACGCTGCTGGCCCAGAGCCCGATGTTGCTGGCAATTGCCCGCTGGGGTGGCGCGGTTTTCCTGCTCTGGTACGGCAGCCAGGCGTTGCGTCGGGCTTGTTCGAAGCAAAGCCTGCAACAAGGTGAGCACCAGGCCGTGCGCTCGCTGCGGGCGGTGCTGCTCAGCGCCCTGGCGGTGACACTGCTCAACCCCCACGTCTACCTCGACACCGTGCTGCTGATCGGTTCCCTCGGTGCCCAGCAGAGCGTACCCGGTGCCTATGTCGTGGGCGCGGCCAGTGCCTCGCTGCTGTGGTTCCTCACCCTGGCCATCGGCGCGGCATGGCTGGCCCCCTGGTTGGCCCGTCCAAGCACCTGGCGGATCCTGGACCTGTTGGTGGCAGTGATGATGTTGACCGTGGCGGTGCAATTGATCGTCAACGGCTGATTATTCCAAACCGCTCTGGAACCTCTATTCCACACAGTTGTTGCGTGGTTATGCCGCACCCCCGGTGCTATGATCCGACTCCTGCGCCGCAAAGAGTACAAACTCCCCGGCGCTAGTCTGGCCGCCCGTGATCGGCCTTGCGCTCACCGCAACTGACCTGATTAGGAGAATCACCATGGCTTTCGAATTGCCGCCTCTGCCCTATGCACACGATGCACTGCAGCCGCACATCTCCAAAGAGACTCTGGAATACCACCACGACAAGCACCACAACACCTATGTCGTGAACCTGAACAACCTGGTGCCTGGCACCGAGTTCGAAGGCAAGACCCTGGAAGAAATCGTCAAGACTTCCTCGGGCGGTATCTTCAACAACGCCGCTCAGATCTGGAACCACACCTTCTACTGGAACTGCCTGGCGCCAAACGCCGGCGGTCAACCAACCGGCGCGCTGGCTGAAGCCATCAATGCGGCCTTCGGTTCGTTCGACAAGTTCAAGGAAGAATTCAGCAAGACGTCCATCGGCACCTTCGGTTCCGGCTGGGGCTGGCTGGTGAAAAAGGCTGACGGTTCCCTGGCCCTGGCCAGCACCATCGGCGCCGGCAACCCGCTGACCAGCGGCGACACCCCGCTGCTGACCTGCGACGTCTGGGAACACGCCTACTACATTGACTACCGCAACGTTCGTCCGAAATACGTCGAAGCGTTCTGGAACCTGGTCAACTGGAAATTCGTCGCCGAGCAGTTCGAAGGCAAAGTCTTCACTGCCTAAGCTCGATGCCAGACAAAGGAAACCCGGCGCCGTGCCGGGTTTTTTTTGCGCGGCAAAATTGAGTGCAAACAAAATACCTCGCGTCTGGAACCCAAGAAAAAATCCCTGGAGGCCTCAAGTTGCGGCGCCTTCCAACCGACACAATGGTCGTAGAGCAATCACTCTGGAAAAAACGTACATCGGTCAGGTTTCAAGCGAAAACCCTTGTGTTTGATTGTCCCTTTGACTGACATCACAGGATTGCCAATACTCATGGCAACTTGACGCTACCCGCACGGAACAAGGAACCACTCTTTGAAGCTGGAACTCAAGAACAGCTTGTCTGTGAAGTTGCTCCGGGTCGTGCTCCTCTCGGCATTGATCGTTGGCATGGTCTTGAGCTGCGCCCAGATCGTGTTCGATGCCTACAAAACCAACCAGGCCGTCGCCAGTGACGCCCAACGGATCCTCGACATGTTCCGCGATCCTTCGACCCAGGCCGTCTACAGCCTGGACCGGGAGATGGGCATGCAAGTGATCGAGGGCCTGTTCCAGGACGAAGCCGTACGCATGGCTTCCATCGGCCATCCCCGCGAAACCATGCTCGCCGAAAAAACCCGGCCCTTGCAGCACTCCGAAAGCCGCTGGCTGACCGACCTGATCCTGGGCAAGGAACGCACGTTCACCACGCAACTGGTGGGACGCGGGCCCTACAGCGAATATTACGGTGACCTGAGCATTACCCTCGACACCGCCACCTACGGCGAGGGCTTCATCGTCAGCTCGGTGATCATCTTCATCTCCGGGATGCTGCGGGCCCTGGCCATGGGCCTGGTGCTGTACCTGGTCTATCACTGGCTGCTGACCAGGCCGTTGTCGCGGATCATCCAGCACCTGACCGAAATCAACCCTGACCGCCCCAGCGCACACAAGATCCCGCAGTTGCGCGGCCACGAACAAAACGAGCTGGGCCTGTGGATCAATACGGCCAATCAACTGCTCGAATCCATCGAGCGCAACACGCACCTGCGCCACGAAGCGGAAAACAGCCTGCTGCGCATGGCCCAGTACGACTTCCTCACCGGCCTGCCCAACCGCCAGCAGCTGCAACAGCAACTGGACAAGATCCTGGTGGACGCCGGGCGCCTGCAACGCCGGGTGGCGGTGCTGTGTGTGGGGCTGGATGATTTCAAGGGCATCAACGAACAGTTCAGCTATCAGACCGGCGACCAGCTGCTGCTGGCCCTGGCCGACCGGCTGCGGGCCCACAGCGGCCGGCTCGGCGCACTGGCGCGGCTGGGGGGCGATCAGTTCGCCCTGGTCCAGGCCGACATCGAACAGCCTTACGAGGCCGCCGAACTGGCCCAGAGTATTCTTGATGACCTGGAAGCGCCGTTCGCCATCGACGATCAGCAAATCCGCCTGCGGGCCACCATCGGCATCACCCTTTTCCCCGAGGATGGCGACAGTACCGAAAAGCTGTTGCAGAAAGCCGAGCAGACCATGACCCTGGCCAAGAGCCGCTCGCGCAATCGCTACCAGTTCTACATTGCCAGCGTCGACAGCGAGATGCGTCGCCGGCGCGAACTGGAGAAAGACTTGCGCGAGGCCCTGGCCCGCGAGCAGTTCACCCTGGTGTACCAACCGCAGATCAGCTACCGCGACCTACGAGTAGTGGGCACTGAAGCCCTGATCCGCTGGCACCACCCCGAGCACGGCCTGGTGCCGCCGGACCTGTTCATTCCCCTGGCCGAGCAGAACGGCACCATTATCGCCATCGGTGAGTGGGTGCTGGACCAGGCTTGCAAGCAACTGCGCGAATGGCACGACCAGGGCTTCCTCGACCTGCGCATGGCAGTCAACCTCTCCACGGTGCAACTGCACCACGCCGAACTGCCTCGGGTGGTGAACAATCTCCTGCAAATGTACCGGCTGCCGCCGCGCAGCCTGGAGCTGGAAGTCACCGAGACCGGCCTGATGGAAGACATCACCACCGCAGCCCAGCATTTGTTGAGCCTGCGCCGCTCCGGGGCGCTGATTGCCATCGATGACTTCGGGACCGGCTATTCGTCCCTGAGCTACCTCAAGAGCCTGCCGCTGGACAAGATCAAGATCGACAAGAGCTTCGTCCAGGACCTGCTCGACGACGAGGACGACGCAACCATCGTCCGGGCCATCATCCAGTTGGGCAAGAGCCTGGGCATGCAGGTCATTGCCGAGGGCGTCGAGACGGTCGAGCAGGAAGCCTACATCATCGCCGAGGGCTGCCACGAAGGTCAGGGGTATTACTACAGCAAACCGCTGCCGGCACGGGAATTGGGCCTTTACCTGAAGCAGGCCGAACGCAGCAAGGTTTCCATCATCTAACTCCCCCCGAGCGCCAAGCCTTTGTAGGAGCTGGCGAAGCCTGCGATCTTTTGATCTTTCGCTTGAGACTCAAGTGTTTGGGGAAAGATCGCAACCTCGCTTCGCTCGGCAGCTCCTACAGTCGCTATCGAAGGCGGCAATCTCCCATCATTAAATAAGAAATATTTACACCTGCAACCCTTTACACATAATGCAAATCTTTCGCATTATGTCGCAGTTTTTGCGCACCCTCGCGCCTGTCCCATCCATCACCGAAGCAGGATGTTCGCCATGATTCGTATGCCCCTGGCTACCGCCAGTCTGCTGGCCATCGCTATTTCCCTCGCCGGTTGCGGCGAAGGCAAAGACAAGGCCGCCGCGCCGCAAGCGCCAACGCCTGCCGCCAGCACCGCGGCACCGGTCGCCCCTGCTGCTGCCGGCAAAGTCGACGAAGCTGCCGCCAAGGCCGTTGTCGCGCACTACGCCGACATCGTTTATACCGTCTACAGCGATGCCGAATCCACGGCGAAAACCCTGCAAACCGCCGTCGACGCGTTCCTGGCCAAGCCGAACGCCGAGACCCTGAAAGCCGCCAAGGCTGCCTGGGTCGCCGCACGCGTGCCTTACCTGCAAAGCGAAGTGTTCCGCTTCGGCAACACCATCATCGACGACTGGGAAGGCCAAGTGAACGCCTGGCCGCTGGACGAAGGCCTGATCGACTACGTCGACAAATCCTACGAGCACGCCTTGGGTAACCCGGGCGCCACCGCCAACATCATCGCCAACACCGAAGTCCAGGTCGGCGAAGACAAGGTCGACGTCAAAGACATCACTGCGGAAAAACTCGCCGGCCTGAACGAGCTGGGCGGTTCCGAGGCCAACGTCGCCACCGGCTACCACGCCATCGAATTCCTGCTGTGGGGCCAGGACCTCAACGGCACCGGCCCGGGTGCCGGCAACCGCCCGGCGTCCGACTATCTGCAAGGTGCCGGCGCCACCGGTGGCCACAACGACCGTCGTCGTGCCTACCTCAAGTCCGTGACCCAATTGCTGGTCAAAGACCTGGAAGAGATGGTCGGCAACTGGAAGCCGAACGTGACCGACAACTACCGCGCCACCCTGGAAGCCGAGCCAGGCGAAAGCGGCCTGCGCAAGATGCTGTTCGGCATGGGCAGCCTGTCCCTGGGTGAACTGGCGGGCGAGCGCATGAAGGTGTCCCTGGAAGCCAACTCGCCAGAAGACGAGCAGGATTGCTTCAGCGACAACACTCATAACTCGCACTTCTACGATGCCAAGGGCGTGCGTAACGTGTACCTGGGCGAATACACCCGTGTAGACGGCACCAAGATGACCGGTGCGAGCCTGTCGTCCCTGGTCGCCAAGGCCGATCCGGCCGCGGACACCGCGCTCAAGGCCGACCTGGCCGACACCGAGGCCAAGATCCAGGTCATGGTCGATCACGCCAACAAGGGTGAGCACTACGACCAACTGATCGCCGCCGGCAACACCGCGGGTAACCAGATCGTGCGCGACGCCATCGCCGCACTGGTCAAGCAGACCGGTTCGATCGAACAGGCTGCGGGCAAACTGGGCATCAGCGACCTGAACCCGGACAGCGCTGATCACGAATTCTGATCAACGCCGGCGGGCTGAAGCGGATTAACGCAGCCAGCCAAGCCACAAAACCTGTGGGAGCGAGCTTGCTCGCGATAGCGGTGGGTCAAGCAACAGCAATGTTGACTGTGCCGACGCTTTCGCGAGCAAGCCCGCTCCCACAGGAATTTCGTCGCTTGTGGTCATCACTGCAACCCCGCCAGCCGCCCTTCGATAAACCGCCGTTCAGGCAATTGCTGCGTCAACTCAAGCGCGCGTCGATACGCCGCCCTCGCCTCGTCCAATCGCCCCAGTTGACGACAGAACTCCGCCTGTGCCGAGTAGGCCAGGTGATAATCGAGTAATTCCCCACGCCCCAGGATCGCCTCGACCAGGCGCAAGCCGACTTCCGGTCCGTCGCGCTTGGCCAGGGCGGCGGCGCGGTTGAGTTCGATCACCGGTGACGGCACGGCCCGCAACAGCACATCATAAAGCCCGACGATCTGCGGCCAGTCGGTCTCCTGCGCCGTCGGTGCTTCGGCATGCACCGCCGCAATCGCCGCTTGCAGGCAGTACGGCCCGAACCGCCGGGTTTTCAGCGCGGCTTCCACCAACGTGCAGCCCTCGGCGATCAGCTCGGCATCCCACAAGGATCGCGCCTGTTCATCCAGCAGGATCAGTTCACCGGTCGATGACGTTCGCGCCGGGCGCCGGGATTCGTGCAGCAGCATCAACGCCAGCAACCCCATGACCTCAGCCTCGGGCAGCAACTCCATCAGCAGGCGCCCGAGGCGGATGGCTTCGCGCGTCAGGTCTTCGCGGGTCAGCTCGGCGCCCATCGTGGCCGAATAACCCTCGTTGAACACCAGGTAGATCACCCGCAGCACGCTGTCCAGCCGTTCCGGCAGTTCCGCGCGAGACGGCACTTGGTAGGGGATCCTGGCATCGCGGATTTTCGCCTTGGCCCGCACGATACGCTGGGCAATGGCCGCCGGGGCGGCGAGGAAAGCCCGGGCGATTTGCTCGGTGGTCAGGTCGCAGACTTCCCGCAGCGTCAGGGGCACCTGGGCGTCCGCCGCCAGGGCCGGGTGGCAACAGGTGAAAATCAGCCGCAGGCGATCGTCTTCCACGTCTTCGTCACTCCACTGGCCCTGCTCCAGCGCTTCGAGCTGGGCGATCAACATCGGCCGGGACGCGGCGAAACGCGCACGCCGGCGCAAACTGTCGATGGCTTTGAAACGCCCGGCAGACACCAGCCAGGCCCGCGGGTTGTCCGGCACACCGTCGCGCTGCCAGCGCTCGACCGCAATGAAAAAGGCCTCGTGCATGGCTTCTTCGGCGAGGTCGAAGTCCCCCAACAGACGAATCAGTGTCGCCAGGATCCGCCGCGAGTCTTGCCGATATACCTGCTCGACCCGCGCCTTGACCGTTTCGACCGACATCAGTCGGACATGCCTTGGGGGCCCCACCCTTGGACCGGCAAGGCCGGCTCGGTCCAGGCGCGGAAAATCTTCTGGCACGGGGGATCGATCACTCGGCTGATGGATAACGCGTAAGGGGCAGTTGCAAGGTTCATGAGTGAAGTCCTGTTTGTATTTGTTGTTCAGGGGTTCAGTTGGCGTACCGGTCGCACTTCGACGCAGCCGACCCGGGCCGCCGGGATATTGCCGGCGACCTGGAGGGCTTCGTTGAGGTCCTTGGCATCGATCAGGTAGAAGCCCGCCAGTTGCTCCTTGGTTTCGGCGAACGGGCCGTCGGTGATCGACAGCTTGCCGCCGCGCATGCGTACCGTGGTGGCGGTCTGTACCGACTCCAGGGCCTCGGCGGCCAGCATGCGCCCACTGCCCTGGATCGATTCGGCATAGGCCATGCACTCGGCGTCCTCCGGGCTGTCGGGCGAGTTGTGCAGCGTGTGTTCGTTGCTATACACCAGGCATAGGTACTTCATGGGAGGCTCCGTGATCGGACTGATCAACTATGGACGGCAGAATGATGCTCGGCGAAAAAACCGACGATCAGGGCTGCAGGTCGAACAGCGCCGTACCGGCCATTGGGTCGAACGGTGCGGACCAATGTTCGTGGACGATCCGCCATTGCCCGGCTACACGCTGGTAGCAGGCCGTCACGCGCATCCAGCAAGCCTGTTCCTCGCCTTTTTCGTTGGTGCCGCCGCAATAGGCCAGCCAGTGGGCAAAAGCGATGTTGTCGGCCGGGGTAATCTTGACCTGATGGAAGTCGAACTTGTGCGGACCGGGGCACATTTCCATGCAGGCTTGCCAATGGGCCCGGTAAGCGACCTTGCCCTTGAATTGCAAGGCCTGGATGGCATCGAACGAGACGATGTCTTCGTCATAGAGTGCCATGACCTTTTCAACGTCCTTGGCCATGACCGCTTGGCGATAGGTGTCGATCAGGGCCTGGATTTCAGTTTCAGTGGCTTGGGTATTCATGGTGATTCTCCGCAGTTTTTTGTTGAAGACACCCTTTGTCGTTTGGAGAAACAGCGAATCGACAACCCAACAAAAATAATTCAAAGAAAAAAATTCGCTAGAATCCAGGTCCTATTCTGCCGACAAACAACGGACGTTCTTGTGACCGCTCAGCTCGTACCCTACGAAGACCTGACCCCGCTGCAACGCGAACAGATCACCGCGATCGAAATCCACCCCGAACAGATCAAGTTCGCTGGCGATATCCACGGTGCCCTGCACACGCTGCTGTCCAAGCCCGGCCCCGGGGTCAAAGGGTTTGCGCTATTGGCTGAAGAGGTGCCGGTGGCCTTCCTGCTGCTCAAGCGCCCTCCGGTGCTGCCCGCCTGGGCCAATGAACACAGCGCCACCCTGCATGCCCTGCAAGTCGATCACCGGGCCCAGGGCAAAGGTTATGGCAAGGCCTGCCTGCAGGCGCTACCCGCCGTGGCGCGAGCCGCCTGGCCGGAAATCCGCGGGCTGGAACTGTCGGTTGACGCCGATAACGACTCGGCCATCGGCCTGTACACCCGGCTGGGCTGGGTCGACAGTGGCGAAGCCTACAAGGGCCGCATCGGTTACGAGCGGCGAATGGGGTTGGCGTTCTGACACCTGCCCCCGTAGGAGCTGTCGAGCGAAGCGAGGCTGCGATCTTTCCACAGCCAATCAAGTCTTAGAGCCAAGATCAAAAGATCGCAGCCTTCGGCAGCTCCTACACGGCGCCTGGACTTTTGAGCGGGATCCAGATCTCCAGGGTGCCTTCGCCGGTCCTGGGGTTGAAATCCTCGCTGTAGCGCTCGAACTCCGGCAGCTCGGCGGCTGTATGACCGGAATGTGGCAGCCACTCGTTCCAGATGTATTGGAACGTGTCCGGTAGTTGTTTCAACGGCCCCTTGTGTTCGAAGACGGCGTAATACCCAGGCTGGATTTCGATCCAGCGGTATTGCTCCGGCAGATCGTCGAGCCGGCTGATTTCCACGCCAGCGATGTATTCGAACCCACCCTTCCCGTCCGGGTTGCAACACACGCCGTAGGTCACTTCATCTTTCTCCCCTGGCACCTTGCCGAGCCAGGGCAGGAACTTTTCCCAGAGCAAAGGGATGTCCTGGGCAGTGTCCTGGGTAAACCGAGCACCAAAGCCGGCGATAAGCTGAAAACGTCCCTGTTCAAAGCGTGGTTCGGCTGTGTAATCGCGTTTGTGCTTTTCCATTCGGCAACACTCCAGCAAACGTGAAGTCGGGCTTGGCAGTATAGAAGCCAAACGGTGATTGCCAGGGCCGTTTCGCTGGTCAGATTCCGGGGAAGGCGCTGGTGACGGCTTTTCCGACAAACTCGTTGTAGCCAGAAACGATCACATACACCGCGAAATAGCAGAAGATCGCGGCGGATGCCCAATAGGAGTAACGCAGCAGTTTATCCCCCAACAATTTACCGCCCTGGGTTGCCGCCAGGCACAGGGCCGCGCACCACAACAACCCGGCGCAGAGAAAACCACTGAGGAACAGCGCCGAGCTGAGCAAGGTGCCACCACCCGAACGCGCGATCAGTGTGCCGCCCACCGCTGCAAACCAGAGGATGGCACTGGGCGATGACATGGCCAGGAAAATCCCGCGAAAGAACTCCTGGCGCGAGGAGTTGCCCTGCACCTCCCCGGCCTCGGCGAGCACGGCGCTGTGATAGATCGCCGAGTGGATCATCTTCGCTGCGAAATACAGCAACAGCACCGAACCACCGAGCCACAGCACCCAACGCACCGCCTCGTATTGCAGCAGCACGGTCATGCCGGCCAGGGCCAGGACGGCATAGACCAGATCGCCTACGCAGGTGCCCAGGCCCAGGGCGAAACCCTGGAAGTAACCGCGCTGCATCGCCAGGGTGATCATCGCGATATTGGCCACGCCAATGTCCAGGCACAGGGAGAGACTCAGCAGGAAACCGCTGGAAAATTCCATCATTCATTCCGTTCGATTGGGCTACAGCGAATTCAACTGCCCGCAGCCGGCGTTGATGGCTGCGTGGCAAGGTCGACAGTGTCGTCGAAAATAGTTGCGCGCGGCTACTGGACAATCCGACATCCGCCCGATTATCTTTCGCCGCAGGCCACCGCAGTGGCCAACGTCGCTCGGACGGTTCCGGGCGCTCACGTACCTCGAGGCAACAATGGCCGAACAAGGTTCGCCGCGCCGCTTTGCGCGCATCGATCGACTCCCCCCTTACGTATTCAATATCACTGCCGAGCTGAAGATGGCTGCGCGTCGGCGCGGCGAAGACATCATCGACTTGAGCATGGGTAACCCCGACGGCGCCACGCCCCCGCACATCGTGGAAAAGCTGGTCACCGTCGCCCAGCGGGAAGACACCCACGGCTATTCCACCTCCAAAGGCATCCCGCGCCTGCGCCGCGCCATTTCGCGCTGGTACAAGGACCGCTACGAGGTGGACATCGACCCGGAAACCGAAGCCATTGTCACCATCGGTTCCAAGGAAGGCCTGGCCCACCTGATGCTGGCAACCCTGGACCAGGGCGACACGGTGCTGGTGCCCAACCCCAGCTATCCGATCCACATCTACGGCGCAGTGATCGCCGGTGCCCAGGTGCGTTCGGTACCGCTGGTGCCGGGCGTGGATTTCTTCGCTGAACTGGAGCGGGCCATCCGCGGCTCGATTCCCAAGCCGAAGATGATGATCCTGGGCTTTCCCTCCAACCCCACCGCCCAGTGCGTGGAGCTGGATTTCTTCGAACGGGTCATCGCCCTGGCCAAGCAGTACGACGTGCTGGTGATCCACGACCTGGCCTACGCCGACATCGTCTATGACGGCTGGAAAGCCCCGTCGATCATGCAGGTGCCCGGTGCGAAAGACATCGCGGTGGAGTTCTTCACCCTGTCCAAGAGCTACAACATGGCCGGCTGGCGCATCGGTTTCATGGTGGGCAACCCGGAACTGGTCAACGCCCTGGCGCGGATCAAGAGCTACCACGACTACGGCACCTTCACCCCGCTGCAAGTGGCCGCCATCGCCGCCCTTGAAGGCGACCAGCAATGCGTGCGCGACATCGCCGAGCAGTACCGCCAGCGCCGCAACGTATTGGTCAAGGGCCTGCATGAACTGGGCTGGATGGTGGAAAACCCCAAGGCGTCGATGTACGTCTGGGCCAAGATTCCCGAGGCCTATGCCCACCTGGGCTCACTGGAGTTTGCCAAGAAGCTGTTGGCCGAAGCCAAGGTCTGCGTCTCGCCGGGGGTGGGGTTCGGGGAATATGGGGATGATCACGTGCGCTTCGCGCTGATCGAAAACCAGGACCGGATTCGCCAGGCTGTGCGCGGGATCCGTGGGATGTTTCGGGCGGATGGGTTGATAAACAAACCTGGCGCCTGACACCAAACTAATGTGAAAGACCAATGTGGGAGCGAGCCTGCTCGCGATGGCGGTGTAACAGTCAACAGAGATGCTGAATGTTATATCGCCTTCGCGAGCAGGCTCGCTCCCACAGTTGAATATTGCTTCAGGTTCAGATCACCAGCGACAACAGCAGGATAAAGATCAACCCCACCACGGACAGGATGGTTTCCATCGCGGTCCAGGTCTTGAAGGTTTCGGCCACGGTCATGTTGAAGTACTGCTTGACCAGCCAGAAGCCCGCGTCGTTGACGTGGGACAGGATCAACGAACCGGCACCGGTCGCCAACACCAGCAGCTCACGGTTCACACCCGGCATCATCCCCACCACCGGCACCACGATCCCGGCACCGGTAATGGTTGCCACCGTCGCCGAACCCGTCGCAATCCGAATCACTGCCGCCACCAGCCAGGCCAGCAGGATCGGCGAGATTTGCGCGCTGACCGCCATGTGGCCGATCACATCGCCCACGCCGCTGGTCACCAGCATCTGCTTGAAGCCGCCACCGGCACCGATGATCAGAATGATCGCGGCAGTCGGGGCCAGGCTTGCGTCCAGCCATTTGAGCATCTGGCTGGAGCCAATGCCCTGCTTGTAGCCGAAGGTGTACAGCGACAGCAGCAACGCCAGCAGCAAGGCCGAGATCGGGTGACCGATCATGTCCATCCAGACGCGGAAGAGGTTGCCGTCCGGCAGCGCTACGTCAGCAAAGGTCTTGAGCAGCATCAGGAACACCGGCGACAGTACGGTGATCAGGGTGATGCTGAAGCTTGGCAGCTCGGCGGAGTTCGTCTCGCGGGCCAGTTGATCCACCAGCTCCTGGTTCGGATGGCCGGGGATGTGCTTGGCAATGAACGTACCGAAGATCGGTCCGGCAATGATGGCCGTTGGCAGCGCCACGATCAGGCCGTAGAGAATGGTCTTGCCGATGTCAGCGCCAAATATGCCGATCGCCAGCAGCGGCCCCGGGTGCGGCGGCACCAGGCCGTGGACGGCGGAAAGGCCGGCCAGCAGCGGGATACCGATCTTGATGATCGACACGCCGGTACGGCGCGCAACGATGAACACCAGCGGGATCAGCAACACGAAGCCGATTTCGAAGAACAGCGGGATGCCCACCAGGAACGCGGCGAACATCATGGCCCACTGCACCTTGTCCTTGCCGAAGGCGCGGATCAGGGTCTGGGCGATCTGATCGGCCCCGCCCGACTCGGCCATCATTTTGCCGAGCATCGTGCCCAGCGCCAGGATGATGCCGACAAAGCCCAGCACGCCACCGAAGCCGTCCTGGAACGCCTTGATGATGGTGCCGGTCGGCATGCCCGACGTCAGGCCGAGGAACGCGGCGGCGATGGTCAGGGCAATGAACGGGTGGAATTTGAACTTGGTGATGAGGATGATGAGTCCGATCACCGTGACCACTGCATCAAGCAGCAGGAACGTCTCGTGGGACATGCCGAACATGGGAGGTGTCTCCTGATTTGTTGTTGTTATTGAAGCAGTTATTTATGAGTCGTCGGGACAGCGCTATCTTTCTGACGCAAATTTTTTGAAACTCAGCCGGCAAGCTTCAAACCATGGTCCAACCACCAGACATAAGCCTGATGCGCCAACTCCTCAACGCTGTGGCTGGACGCGTCCAGAGTCAGGGTCAGGGGCTCGCCAACAGGGGATTGAAGGGTGGCAAACTGGCTGTCGATCAAGGTCGACGGCATGAAATGACCGGGACGATGGGAAACGCGGTCGGCGGCCACTTCGGGGGTCAATTCAAGGAATACGAAGCCCAGGCCGGGCAAGGCACTGCGCAGACGCTCGCGATAACTGTGCTTGAGGGCCGAGCAGGTCAGCACCGGGCGCTCGCCCGTGGCGTCGACACGGCGCAACTCGTCGCACAGGCTGTCGAGCCAGCCGGCACGGTCGTCGTCGTTCAAGGGAATACCGGCGCTCATCTTCTGGATGTTGGCCGCGGGGTGGAAGGTGTCGCCTTCGATGGCGGTGGCGCCGCTCAATTGGCACAGGGCCTGGCTGACGCATGTCTTGCCGCAACCGGCAACGCCCATGATGACCAGGGCGGTGATGGGATTGTTCATGTAACACCTCAGCGCGCAGACAGCGCTACCTTTGCCAGTGATGACACCGCAGCAAAAGCAGAAGTTGCCGACGCCTTCTTGTCATTTTTGTGGTTGCAGCATGTTCGTTCACGACACCAACGGACGGGGGATCAGGCAAACCCCATTCACGCATTTGCAGCGGCGTCGAGACAGCGCTACCTTAGTACCTTGATTTTTGTTTGGCAAGCCGCCCTGATGACCGTCCCTAAAAACGATAAGAATACTCGCACCACTGGTCGCCCCACGCTCAATGAAGTCGCACGCCTGGCCGGTGTCAGCCCCATCACCGCCTCCCGTGCCCTGCGCGGCGTCAGCACCGTTGCCTCGGAACTGGTGGAAAAAGTCCGCCAGGCCGCCGTGGAGCTCAACTACGTCGTCAATCCCGCCGCCCGCGCCCTGGCTTCGGCCCAGAGCCATTCGGTGGTGGTGCTGGTGCCGTCGTTGTCCAACCTGTTGTTCATCGACACCCTGGAAGCCATTCATCGGGTGCTGCGACCCAAGGGCTTCGAAGTGGTGATCGGCAACTACCACTACTCCCGGGACGAAGAAGAAGACCTGCTGCGCAACTACATGGCCTATCAGCCGCGCGGTTTGCTGCTGACCGGTTTCGACCGCACCGAAAGCGCCCGGCGCATGATCGAGGCCAGCAACATTCCGTGCGTGTACATGATGGAACTGGACCCCGGCGCCGGGCTCAACTGCGTCGGCTTTTCCCAGCTCAAGGCTGGCGAAACGGCGGCCGAGCACTTGATTTCCAAGGGCCGCAAGCGCCTGGCCTATATCGGCGCGCAACTGGACCAACGCACCCTGCTGCGTGGCGAAGGCTTTCGACGCGCCCTGCAGAAAGCCGGCCTGTATGACCCGGACCTGGAACTGCTGACCCCACGCCCATCATCGGTAGGCCTGGGCGGCGAATTGTTCCTGCAGTTGCTGGACAGCCACCCGGACGTCGATGCGATCTTCTTCGGCAACGACGACCTGGCCCACGGTGCCTTGTTCGAGGCCCTTCGCTGCGGCATCAAGATTCCCGAGCGGGTTTCGGTGCTGGGCTTCAACGACCTGCCCGCCTCGGCCCACATGGTGCCGCGCCTGAGCAGCATCAGCACGCCAAGGGAAGCCATCGGCCGTCGCGCCGCCGAGCAAATGCTGACCTTGATGGCCGGCAACCGCATCGCGCAGCCGGTGGTGGACATGGGCTTTGAGCTCAAGGTCCGCGAAAGCACCTGAGTCGGCCCGCCACACACCAGTGCGGTCGATCCATGCCGTCCGCCGGCAAGGGTTGGCCGCCCCGCTCGCCGCGTTCCTGCCCACAAGCCTTGGAATAGAGGCCTTGCGGCGACGGCATGGGAATTGCTCCTGCCCATCGCTCAGCCATTACCCACAGGTGTTCATCATGTTGGTCAGTGCAAAACAGCAAGCGATGGTCTTGCCGCTCAAACGCCCGGGCGAGGATCCCACCGCCGAAGCCGCCAGCGGCCTGCAAAGCGCCGCGTTGCAGGCCCTGCGCGATAACGTCCAGGCCCAGGCCAGCCAGGGCAGTACCCAGGTCCAGGATTCCTTCACCCAACAAGCCACGCAACAGGTCAACGCCGCCACCGCCATCAGCGACAAGGTGGACGAGGCGTTCGCCAAGACCCGTGTGCACTTGCAGGCCGTGGCTTCACCAGCGTCCGAAGAAACCACGACACTGGGTGGTTCTGCGACGGCAGAATTCAAGGACTACATGAGCAAGACGCCCGAAGAGCGCCTGCGCGACAGCATTCTCGAAGAGATGGGCATTACTGAGGAAGAGTTCGAAGCGATGCCGCCCGAGAAGCAGATGGCGGTCAGCCAGGAGATTGCCCAGCGCATGCAGGACAAGTCGGCGATCGCCCAAGTGGAAAAGGCCCAGCAGAGCCGCACCGACGACAAAGCCTCGGCCACGGACATGTTTCTCGCCTCGCTTTAAGCCTCGGCACATCGCGCAACGTTTGAGCTGGGGTTAGCGCCCCAGCTCAAACCTGAGGCCAACCGAGGCAGTATCGGCTCAATGACCGAACAGGTTCACCTTCTTGGTTTTTTTGTCGGCGCGCTTTTCATCGGCAGTCTTCGCCGGTTTTTTCTTTGCCGCTTTTTTTGAATCCATGCCTTTGGCCATGATACGTACTCCACTCATACGGGATGTGAAGTCAGGTATACACCTATCGCCGCACCTGCGTTCTTTTATAATCGCCCTCCCCTTATCGCCCACGACCCTGCCATGTCCGAAATCCATTACGCAGCGCTCGAAGCATCGCTTTGGCCGCTGATGAACAAGTTTTATCGCGCCCACCAATCCTCGATGAAAGCCGTGCGTGACGCGCAGCTTTGGGTGGCGCGGCGCGATGAGATCGTCGCCGCCCTGTGCCTGCGGCCGGTGTCGGGCGGGCATTGGTTGACAGGGTTGTTCGTCGACCCGGCGTACCGCGTACAAGGCATCGCCGCACGGTTGATCGCCGAAGCGGTGAACGGCGTGAATGAGCCGGTGTGGCTGTTCTGCCACCCGGACTTGCGTGGTTTTTATGAGCGGCGTGGTTTCAGCTTCGACCCCGAACTGCCCTATGCGATGGCCGAACGCCTGAGCCGGTATGCGCGTAGCAAGCCGATGATTGCGATGGGGTTTGAGCCAAAAATACGCTTCTGAAACTCAAGACAATCCACTGTGGGAGCGAGCCTGCTCGCGATTGCGGTTTTACATCCAGCAGATGAGTTGGCTGATACACCGCTATCGCGGGCAGGCTCGCTCCCACAGGGGATGTATGTCGATCATGGGTTAGTCGTCGGCCGTGGGGTCCAGGTCCGGGAACATCACTTCGGTAAACCCGAACTTGCTGAAGTCACTGATGCGCGACGGGTACAAGCGCCCGATCAAGTGATCGCATTCATGCTGCACCACCCGCGCATGAAAGCCCGACGCGTAACGCACGATCGGCTCGCCCTTGGGATCGAAGCCTTCGTAGCGGATGTCCTGGTAGCGATCCACCGCCCCGCGCAGGCCCGGCACTGACAGGCAACCTTCGAAGCCCTCTTCCATCTGCGGGCCCAGCGGGGTGATCAGCGGGTTGATCAGGATGGTCTGGGGCACCGCCTCGGCGTCGGGGTAACGCTCGCTGTGCTCGAATCCGAAGATCACCAGTTGCAGGTCCACGCCGATCTGTGGCGCCGCCAGGCCGACGCCGCCGACACTTTCCATGGTCTGGAACATGTCGTCGATCAATTGCCACAATTCCGGGCTGTCGAACATGTCGGCAGGCACCGGCGGGGCGATGCGCAGCAGGCGTTCGTCGCCCATTTTCAGGATTTCACGGATCATGGTCGGGCTTCGTCAGGGTGGGGATGAGGGATGGAATGGTCGCGGCCCAGGCCCGACACATGCTGCTTTTCGTGCTCGCCCGCGCTCTTTTCGCCCGGGTTCTTGCCTTCAGTGGACATGTGCTCGATGACCGCATTCATCTCTGCACCGAGCAACAGCACCGCCGCAGAGATATAGAAATACAGCAACAACACGATGATCGCACCGATGCTGCCATACATGGCGTTGTAGTTGGCAAAGGTCTTGACGTAAAACGCGAAGCCCAGGGAGGCGATGATCCACACCACCACCGCCAGCACCGACCCCGGGGTGATGAAGCGAAACTCTTGTTTGACGTCGGGCATCACGTAATAGATCAAGGCCACGGCGACCATCAGCAAGATCACGATCACTGGCCAGCGCACGATCGTCCAGAGCGTGACAATGAACTCCTCCAAGCCGACCTGGGCCGCGATCCAGCCCATCACCTGTGGCCCGAGCACCATCAGCGCCGCAGCGGCCAGCAGCATGCCGGCGATGCCGACCGTGTAGAAGATCGACAGCGGAAAACGCTTCCAGGCCGGGCGGCCTTCCACCACATCATAGGCGGCGTTCATCGCGCTCATCATCAACCGCACGCCCGCCGAGGCGGTCCACAAGGCAATGACGATACCCACCGACAACAACCCGCCCTTGGATTGCTGGAGCTGGTCGATCACCGGGTTGACCTGCTCCAGGGCCTGGGGCGGCAGCACCAGTTCCGATTGCAGGCGCAGCCAGGAGAAGAAGTCCGGCAGGTGCAGGAAGCCGATCAAGGCGATCAAAAAGAGGATGAAAGGAAACAGCGAAAACAGCATTTGGTACGCCAATGCCGAGGCGTAGGTCGACATCTCGTCGTCGAGAAACTCGGTCACGGTGCGCATCATCACACGATGCAAGGGTAAGCCTTTCAAGGCCGGGAACATCATGTGCGTCTCCTTTCGCCGCAAAAAAGGGGGTCGCTTGGCGACTCAAGGGCCGTTATCACAACAAAGTAGCCTGTTTGGCGACTTCGGATCAATTTCGTCTTTCATGCCCGACGCTGAATTGACCGGCGATTGCCGAGCCAAGTTTCATTGTTCCTACAAGCGGGGCTTTATGTTTGCCCGGCAACCACCGAGAATGCCCCACGTATTCAGGCTGCGGCCTGAAGCTCCAACCCCGTAGGAACGTTATGAAACTCGATAAAAAGCAGGCCATCGCCCGCAGAAACCAGGATCTGGGCGGCGCCGTACTGGGCGTCAACAACTGCCACTTCAGCGAATTGAACCGTAACCGCAACATCTTCTGGTTCGATATCCCGGTGGGGCGCCTGGCCATCGGTCAATACGAATGGATTCACCTGCTGCTGCACACGCCGGCCACCGATGAGCTGCTGCACCTGAAAGTGCCGACCGTGTTCCTGCGCGAAAAGATGGAAGGCCTGGAAGTGCGCAACCAGGGGAAACGCAAGGCAGCCTTGAGTCTGGAACTGAGTGCTGACAAGGACTCCTATCTTCAGGACATGCGGCCCGGTGGCACCAATCTGGATTTTGCGCAGTTCAGGTTGTAATGCGATTTCCTAGCTTTGGTGTGTATATCCGTTTTTTGCGTAACGGCGGCTTATGGTTCCGCCCTTACGGCGGGTCACTTTTGGAAGAGCGCCAAAAGTAACCAAAAGCGCTTTGCCCCACCACTCGGCACCTCGCCTAGGCTCGGTGTGCCCTCACTCCGGCATTGCTCCGTGGGCCGCCGCGAAGGGCCATCCATGGCCCAGCGCGGCTACCTCGGCATCCATGCCGAGGTGCCCACTGCGCAATGCCTGCGTTCGGCCAGCGTGGTTTAACGGGGCGTCCAGATCAAGATCAAAAGCAAAGCAAGAGCGGTGCATGTCCAGTATCCATGTGATTGCACCACCGCTATCGCGAGCAAGCTCGCTCCCACATTGGATCTTCAGCAGACAGAAAACCCATACACACCGCAAAACCTGTTGGAACGAGCTTGCTCGCGATGGCGCCGGCACATCCAACATCACCGCAAACTGACACACCGCCTTCGCGAGCAAGCCCGCTCCCACAGGAGAAACGCGGTCCCACCAAGAACCAGGTCGGCTATAAGGCCGCCTCGCGGTGGACGTTGATCTCGGGCGCCCCGTTAACCACGATGGCTGAACGAAGGTGTTGCGCAGTGGGCACCTCGGCATGGATGCCGAGGTAGCCGCGCTGGGCCATGGATGGCCCTTCGCGGCGGGCCCACGGAGCAATGCCTTCGTTCAGGCATGCCGAGCCTAGGCGAGGCACCGAGTGGTGGGGCAAAGCGCTTTTGGTTACTTTTGGCGCTCTTCCAAAAGTGACCCGCTGTAAGAGCGGAACCGCCAGCAGCCGTGACCGCAGCAAAGGATATGCCCCCAATCCAGCCCAAAAGAAAACGGCGCTTTCCCTCCTCAGAAAAGCGCCGTTTCTTTAAGTGAACAGCATTACCGCATCAGCGGGGCTCTTCATTGGCAACGGTCTTACTTCTTCAAACCCAGCTTCCTGAGCTCTTCATCCCGCAACTCGCGCCGCAGGATCTTGCCCACGTTGGTCGTCGGCAAGGCATCACGGAACTCCACGGCCCTGGGCACTTTGTAGCCGGTGACGTTGGCACGCATGTGTTCCATCACCTGTTCCTTGGTCAACGTGACACCCGGCCGTGCAACGATGAAGATCTTGATCGCCTCGCCAGACTTCTCGTCCGGAATGCCGATGGCCGCGCACTGCAGCACACCCGGCAGGGTTGCCAGCACGTCTTCCAGTTCGTTGGGGTAAACGTTGAAACCGGAGATCAGAATCATGTCTTTCTTGCGATCGACGATGCGCATGTAGCCGTCCGGCTGGATCAGCGCAATGTCACCGGTCTTGAGCCAGCCTTCGCTGTCGAGGATCTCGTCGGTGGCGTCCTGGCGCTGCCAGTAGCCCTTCATGACCTGCGGACCTTTCACACACAATTCGCCGATTTCGCCCAATGGCTGTTCGACGCCCGCGTCATTGATCACCTTGCACAGCGTCGACGGCACCGGAATGCCGATGGTACCGACCTGGATCTTCTGGATCGGGTTGACGGTAGCCACCGGGCTGGTCTCGGTCATGCCGTAGCCTTCGCAGATCGGGCAACCGGTCACCGCCTTCCAACGCTCAGCCGCTGCCAGTTGCAAGGCCATGCCACCAGACAGGGTGACTTTCAGGGCTGAGAAATCCAGCTTGCGGAAGGCTTCGTTGTTGCACAGGGCCACGAACAGGGTATTGAGGCCGACGAAACCGCTGAACTTCCACTTCGACAGCTCCTTGACCATCGCCGGCAGGTCGCGCGGGTTGCTGATCAGGATGTTGTGGTTGCCGATCAGCATCATCGCCATGCAATGAAAGGTGAAGGCATAGATGTGGTACAGCGGCAGCGGCGTAATCAGAATCTCGCAACCTTCATTGAGGTTGGAGCCCATCAGCGCCTTGCACTGCAACATGTTCGCCACCAGGTTGCGGTGGGTGAGCATCGCGCCCTTGGCCACGCCGGTGGTGCCGCCGGTGTATTGCAGCACGGCGACATCGTCGCTGGTGGGGTTGGCTTCGCTCACGGGCTGGCCGTGGCCTTTGCTCAGCACGTCGTTGAACTTGACGGCCTTGGGCAAGTGATAGGTCGGGACCATCTTCTTGACGTACTTGATCACGCTGTTGATCAACAGGCGCTTGAGCGGCGGCAGCAGGTCGGCAACTTCGGTGACGATGACGTGCTTGACGCCCGTCTTGGGTACCACGGTCTCGGCCAGGTGCGCCATGTTCGCCAGGCACACCAGCGCCTTGGCCCCGGAGTCGTTGAACTGGTGTTCCATTTCCCGCGCGGTGTACAGCGGGTTGGTGTTGACCACGATCAGCCCTGCGCGGATCGCACCGAACACGGCCACCGGGTACTGGAGAACGTTGGGCAGTTGCACGGCGATTCGATCGCCCGGCTGTAAATCGGTATGCTGTTGCAGGTACGCGGCAAACGCCCCGGACAACTCGTAAAGCTCACCGTAGGTGATCGTCTTGCCGAGGTTGCTGAATGCCGGCTTGTTGGCAAAGCGTTGGCAGGACTGCTTCAACACCGCCTGAATATTCGGATACTCGTCTGGATTGATGTCGGCAGCAATCCCAGCTGGGTACTTATCCTTCCAAAAGTCTTCAATCATGGAAGCCCACTCCTCAGCAACGCGAATTCTCACCGCATTTGATGCGATTATTATTGGTGTGTGTTTATTGGTGAATCTGGCTTGAATCAAGGCCGAGAAGTCACAAAAGCGCGCCGAGAGTAGCAGCTTTGCCGAGGGCCGCCTAGAGCCAAAAGCAGCCACCACAGTCACAAACATGACTCACAAATACTTTATGGTCACTTTTAGAGTAAAAAACCTACGCCCTATTAAATCTCTCTGAATCAAACAACTGTGGGAGCACAGCTTGCTCGCGATGGAGGTATGTCAGCCAATACAAATGAGGCTGTTCCACCGCTATCGCGAGCAAGCTGTGCTCCCACAGGTTTTCGTCAGGACAGATACCCCGGCGGGCCTCAGGCGATATCCCGCAACTCCCGCCGCAGAATCTTGCCCACCGGGGTCATGGGCAACGACTCCCGCAGCACGATGTGCTTGGGAATCTTGTAGCCGGTGAAGTTCTCCTTGCAGTAGGCCTTGAGTTCTTCAAGGCTGACGCCGGTTTCGCGCGCCACCACGAACAGCTTCACCGCCTCCCCCGAACGTTCGTCCGGCACGCCGATCACTGCGCAGTTGGCCACCTTGGGATGGGCCATCACCACGTCTTCGATCTCGTTGGGGTACACATTGAAACCCGAGACGATGATCATGTCCTTCTTGCGGTCGACGATGCGCACGAAACCGTCCGGGTCGATCACCGCGATATCGCCGGACTTGAACCAGCCCTCATTGTCCAGCACTTCCGCGGTAGCCTCAGGCTTGTTCCAGTAGCCTTTCATGATCTGCGGGCCCTTGATGCACAGCTCGCCGCGCTCGCCCAGGGGCTGCTCAACGCCATCGTCGTTGATCACTTTCATCAGCGTGCCCGGCACCGGCATCCCCACCGTGCCCAACCGGGACTTGCCACCGTAAGGATTGGCACTGGCCACTGGCGAGGTTTCGGTCAAACCATAACCTTCGGTGATGCCGCAACCGGTGATCTGCTCCCAACGTTCGGCGGTGGCCTTGATCAGCGCCGTGCCACCTGAGTTGGTGACCTTGAGGTTGGAAAAATCCAGGGTCTTGAAATCCGGATGGTCCATCAGTGCCACGAACAACGTGTTGAGTCCCAGCAGCAGCGAGAAACGCCAGTTCTTCAGTTCCTTGATGAAACCACCGATGTCCCGCGGATTGGTGATCAGCACGTTGTGATTGCCGGTCACCATCATGCACATGCAGTTCGCCGTGAATGCATAGATATGGTACAGCGGCAGCGGTGCGATCATGACCTCCTGGCCTTCGCGCAACAGTGGATGGCCGTCATCGCCGAGCTGCCCCAGGCAGGCCCGGGCCTGTTGCATGTTGGCCACCAGGTTGCCGTGGGTCAGCATTGCGCCCTTCGCCAACCCGGTGGTGCCGCCGGTGTACTGCAACACCGCAATGTCATCGAGGCTGACGTTCAGCGGCTTGATGCCCTGGCCGCGTCCCAGGCGCAAGGCGCTCTTGAAGGAAATGGCCTGGGGCAGCGAATAGGCCGGGACCATTTTCTTGACCTTGCTCACCATCGTGTTGACCAGCCAGCCCTTGGCAGTGGGCATCAGGTCGCCCATCTTCGCTTCGATCAGGTACTGCAGGTCCGTATCGGGCAACACCTCCTGGACTTTCTGCCCGAACATATTCAGGTACACCAGCGCCCGGGCACCGGAGTCCTTGAACTGATGACGCATTTCCCGCGCGGTGTACAACGGGTTGGTGTTGACCACGACCAGCCCGGCGCGCAAGGCACCGAACACGGCGATCGGATACTGCAGGATATTAGGCATCTGCACCGCGATTCGATCACCTGGCGCCAGGTCGGTATGGGCTTGCAGGTAGCCGGCGAAAGCCGCGCTGTAGCGCTCCAGCTCGGCATAGGTGAGCGTCACCCCCATGTTGCTGAACGCCGGACGGTCGGCAAATTTCTTACAGGAACGTTCGAACACCTCGATCACCGACTTGTAGGCCCCAAGGTCAACATCCAGGGGCACGCCGGTCGGGCGCTTGTCATTCCAGAAATCAGGCTGCATTGTTTTTGTCCTCTTTACCTGAGCATGTCCGGGCCGCCTCTGTATCGCTTGCAGAGGTGGAACTCCTGGGACACTAGCAGCTATGGCCAATCAGGCAAATATGGCAACCTGCGTCATAGATTGTGTGAATCTTCTTGCCTAGGTGTGGCCTGATCAGGCGAGACGCAAAGGATGCGCTATACAATGCAGCGACGCTGCACAAAAGGAATCGCCATGATCCACCAAACGTTCTGGCTGACCGCGACCGACCATAGCCGCCTGTTCGTCAACCAGTGGCTGCCTGAAACCGCCCCGTTGGCGGTGATCATGCTGGCCCATGGCATGGCCGAACACAGCGGCCGCTACGCCCGCCTGGCCCAGGCACTGTGCGACGAGGGCTACGGTGTCTGCGCTGTGGACCTGCGCGGCCATGGCAAGACGGGCGAGGAAGCGATTCTCGGTCACTTTGCCGATGAGGACGGTTGGCTCAAGGTCGTGGGCGACCTGGCCAGCCTCAACCACCACATCGTCCAGCAATATCCCGATACCCCCATCCTGCTGCTGGGCCACAGCATGGGCAGCTACATCGCCCAGGGTTATTTGTTGCATCACAGCGCCAGCCTGCACGGGGCGATTCTCAGCGGCTCGAACTTTCAGCCGGTGACGCTCTACCGCAGCGCTCGCCTGATCGCCCGCTTCGAACGCTGGCGCCAGGGTGCCACGGGGCGCAGCGCGTTGATCGAGTGGCTGTCGTTCGGCAGTTTCAACAAGAAATTCAAACCCACGCGTACCCCCTTCGACTGGCTCAGCCGCGACCCGGCCGAAGTCGACAAGTACGTCCACGACCCGCTGTGCGGCTTTCGCTGCACCAATCAACTGTGGGTCGATCTGCTCGGTGGCTTGCAGCAAATCAGCAAAGCGTCCAATCTCGCCCAGATCGATCCGGGCCTGCCCCTGCTGGTGATCGGCGGCGAATGTGATCCGGTGAGCGAAGGCAAGCGTCTGAAGGATCTGGCCGACGCCCTGCGCGACGCCGGCAGCCAGCACCTGCAATTGACGATTTACCCACAGGCCCGGCACGAATTGTTCAATGAAACCAACCGCGATGAAGTGACCGCCGACGTGCTGGCCTGGATTGCCCAGACCCTGAGCCACAAGCGGCCGCCACGTAGCGAGTAGGCTTGCCGCGTTTTTCCTTTACCCCGTCACAGGATTTGAAACAGATGACCCAGGTTACCAACACCCCTTACGAAGCCCTCGAAATTGGCCAGACCGCCAGCTACAGCAAGACCGTCGAAGAGCGTGACATCCAGCTGTTCGCGGCGATGTCGGGCGATCACAACCCGGTGCACCTGGACGCCGAGTTCGCCGCAGCGAGCATGTTCAAGGAGCGCATCGCCCATGGCATGTTCAGCGGTGCGCTGATCAGCGCGGCGGTGGCCTGCGAGCTGCCTGGGCCGGGCACCATCTACATCGGCCAGCAGATGAGCTTCCAGAAACCGGTGAAAATCGGCGACACCCTGACCGTGCGCCTGGAAATCCTGGAAAAACTGCCGAAGTTCCGTGTACGCATCGCCACCCGCGTGTTCAACCAGCGCGATGAGCTGGTGGTGGACGGCGAAGCCGAAATCCTCGCACCGCGCAAGCAGCAGACCGTGACCTTGCCGACGTTGCCGGCGATTACTGTGGGTTGATTACCGCGATCTAAAGTGAATGACTTGTGGCGAGCCATAAATGTGGGAGCAAAGCTTGCTCGCGATGCAGGCGCCTCGGTTCCCTGAGAGACTGAGTTATCTTCATCGCGGGCAAGCCTTGCTCCCACATTTAAGGCGAGTCTTCGCGCACCTGCACGCTCGCCGTCATCCCCGCGCTCAGGTTCACCCCCTCCGGCACCTTGTCCAACTTGATCCGCACCGGTATCCGCTGGGCCAGGCGCACCCAGTTGAAGGTCGGCTCGACCTCCGCCAGCAACTGTGCATCGGGGTTGGTGTTGCGGTCGGTAATGCCACGGCTGATGCTCTCGACATGGCCCTCCAGTGCATGGCCGGCGCTCATCAGCCAGATCTTGACCGGATCGCCTACGCGAATCCTCGGCAACTTGGTTTCTTCGAAATAGGCCTGCACATAGAACGTCGAGTCGTCGATCAGCGCCATCACCGGCTGCCCGGCATTCACGTAGTTGCCTTCGGCCAGGCGCAGGTTGGTGATGTGGCCGTTGCGTGGGGCCAGGACCTGGCTGCGCGCCAGGTTCAGTTCGGCGACCTTGGCCTCGGCCTGGGCTTCGCGCAGTTCGCCTCGGGCGATGCCGGCGTTGATCTGGGCGTTTTCCCGCAGTTCGGCGCTGATGGCCTGGGGCCCAAGGGCGGCGCGGCGGCTGGCTTCGTGTTCGCGCAGGCTCAGTTGCTGCTGGCGCGTCTGCACAACGGCCCGTGCCTTCTCCAGCGCTGCCTCGAAACGCTCACGGTCGATACTCAGCAACACATCGCCGGCCTTGACCTGTTGGTTATCCACCGCCTTGAGCTCGCGCACCCAACCCGACACGTCGGGGGCAATCACCACCACGTCGGCGCGGATCCGCGCATCGCGGGTCCAGGGTGTGAGCATGTAGTACTGCCACAAGTGAAACCCGGCGAAAATCGCCACGGCCACCATGCACAGCGTGACGGCGACACGTACGGATGTACGCATGTTCAACTCCTATAGCGGCCCGAGGACCACGGTAATAACGGTCAGGACACAGACATACAGGGCGCAGTCGAACAAGGCTTCATGCCAGATCCAGCGCCCGGCCGGCACCAGGCTGAGCAACAGGCGCAACGCACCGGTCACCAGCAACGCCAGCACCACATAAATCAGGAACGGGCTGAGCAACACCCCGCCAATCGACCACTCACGCAAGCCCATGGCTGTGCTCCCGTCGTTCAGGTTCGTGCTGGCGGCACCAGGCGCGCCAGCTGTTTTGCAATTGCACCACCGCGCCCTGGGCCAGCTTCAGTGCGTCACCGGGCGGCTGGGTCGACAACACCTTCAGAAACTCGGCGCTTGCCGGGGCCAGCGCATCGGCCTGGTCACCGGTCGGGCCGTGTTCAAGCACCTGCTCCAGCGCTTCGAAATAACGACGCTGCGCCCGGGTATCAGGCACTTGGGCGACGGCCAGGCTCAGGCGCAAATGCAACAGTTCATCGCCGATGTCCAGGCCAAGCAAACCATCATCCCAACGGCTGCGCGCCTGCACCGGCAATTCAGGATAATGCCGCGCCAACTGCAACAGCCGGTCAGCCATGCGCCCGCCGAACCAGCTCTCGGCGCCACGCAAGCTGCGATGGGTCAAACGCACCAGATCGTGGAGGGTCGCGGCCAGCAGCCGGCGGCTGTGCCAGGCCGGGTTGCGCAAAATCAGCAGATTGAAGGCCAGCACCGCCGCGCCCACGCCGATCATCATGGCCTGGGCGTTGTTGAAGAACGCCGCGACGTCGTACTTCATAGCATTGAGCGGTGAAATCAACACCACAAAATGCAGGCAGAACGACGTCGCCGTGGCGAAGATCTGCGGCTTGGCCATACCCAGCGCACCGAAAAACAACGGCACGCCCATGGCCATGCACAGCATCGCAAAGCTGCTCCATTGCGGTAGCAAAAGCTCGCCAATCACGAACGCCGTCGGCACGGCCAACAGAATGCCGCGCAGAAAACTCATGCCGATCTGCGCGCCGTTTTCGCGACTGGCAAACAGGCTGCACACCACGCACGTCAACAGCATCGCGCCCGATGCGGCGGGCCAGGCGGTCGCCAACCAGAAACCGGCAACGACCAAGAACGCCAGGGCGCTGCGCGCGCCGAAGACCATGGCCAGGGACAGATCACGATGAGGCGCCAGGGTTCGCGGTGGATCCGCCGCCGCCCTGCCCTCCTGCACCGCCGTCAAGGCCGCGCAGGCGGCCAGGGCGGTATCGAGCAACAAGGCGAACCGCGCCAGGCAGTAACTTTGCGCCGAGCTGATCTGCGGGTCGTGAGACGCATCCCATACCCGGGGGCGCAAGGCTTGCAGGGTTGCACCGTCGGTGTCGAGGGCTTGCTGCACCTCGTTCATCCACGGCTGGAGTGCCTCGGCCTCCTCGGGGTCGAGCTGTTTCCACTGCCGACGCACCGAGCGCGAAAGGCGCAGCAGCATCAGCAATTTCTGGCTCAAGCCGCTGATAGCCCGGGCGCGCTGTCGGCCACGGCTGCCTTCGAACCAGGCATGTTCGCGCTGGGCATCCACCGCGACAATCCTGCCCAGGATTTCCAGCAACCCTTTACGGGCCTGGGCATCGCCAGCCAGGGTGGCACGGGCTGCCTGCATACCGCTCTGCCAGGCAGCAAACGCCTGACCGGCCAATTGCCGCTCGACCCGCAACGGCCAGAGCAAGGCACTGGCCGCCGTGGCGCAGACGATGCCCAGGCTGATCTCGGTGCAGCGCGCCACCGCCTGGTCGAATATACCCAACGGGTGGGAAATGGCCGGCAAGGCAATGATCGCCACTGTGTAGCCGGCCAACACGAATGAATACGACCAGGCACTGCGCAGCAGCGTCGAACAGGCTGTGCACAACCCCAGCCAGAGCGCCAAGGCCAGCAGGAACAACCAGGGCGCCTGGGCAAACAGGCCCATGAACACCACCGACATGACGGTGCCCACCAACGTGCCGAGCAATCGCGCCAAGCCCTTTTGAACCACCATCCCGGACAGTGGCTGGGCGACGATGATCGCGGTCATCAGCGCCCATGACGGCTGCTCCAACCCCCAGCGCAACGCCAGCCACAACGCCAGCCCAGCGCCAAGCACGGTCTTGATGGCGAACTGCAAAGCGAGACGGTCAGGGGCAAACAAGGCCTGGAAGGTTATGGGCACGCGAAAAACTCTTTGGGGGATGCCAGTAACAATAGATGCAATGCAAGGGATCGGCGGTGCAATTATTAGCTAGCTATCTATTCGAGTCCAGAGCTGATTATTGATGGATTTAACAACACACTTTTTCTGTTTGATGCTGAGTGAGTTGAAATGCCATCTCCCTCACTCGCCCTGACCTTGTGGCGAGGGGATTTATCCCCGCTGGGTTGCGAAGCAGCCCCCGTGTTCAGGCTGACACGGCGCAGTGATACTAGGGGCTGGGGCTGCTATGCAGCCCAGCGGGGATAAATCCCCTCGCCACAACAGTGTTCACCTTAAATCTGAGTCGTCGCCACAAAAAAACGCCAGGCATGCTGGCGTTTTTTCGATCGGGACGCGGTGTTTAGCTGGCGCGCGCCTGGTTACGCAGGGCCTTGACCTGGTCATGGTTGCGTTGCACACCGTGGTACTGACGCTCAACCAGATCACGGATACCCACCAGGTTGTGCTTGCTGATTTTCTCGAGCGCTTCTTTATAGGCCTTGAGCGCATGATCTTCGCCGCGCTCGGCTTCGTTGAGCACCGCTTCTTCGTCCTTGCTGGTGAACATCGCTTTCACGTCCACCCAACGACGGTGCAGGTCACCAGCGACGCTGGTGGAGGTTTCCGGATCGCCACCCAGGGAACGAACCGCCGCTTGCAGCTCGGCCGCAGCGGTCGCGCAATCCGCAGCACGTTGAACGAACAGCGCCTTGAGTTGTGGGTGCTTGATGTCTTGAGCGCAGGTCTTGAAGCCTTCCTGGCCATCTTTGCTGGTCTCGATCAGGTCGTTCAAGACGGAGATGGATTCTTTGTTGATGTCAGTCATTTTTCAGTTCCTTTGCGGGTGAATAAAAACCTTGCAAGGGATATTGCATCAGCCATGCCAGCCATCAACCACAACAAAATCATTTAAAAATCAATTAGTTAACAAACACTCTGAAATCTGTATCCGCGCTATTTGCATGATCTGTCATTTGGCCTGCATGCAGAATGCCTGTATTTTCGAAGCAGATTTGAATCAAGACGATTGCCATGAACCCGGAAAAGCTCGAATTGCTCATCACGCGTCAAATGCCGTTCGGCAAATACAAGGGTCGAATCCTGGCTGACCTGCCCGGTCAATACCTGAACTGGTTCGCCCGCGAGGGTTTTCCTCACGGTGAACTGGGTGGTTTGCTGGCGCTGATGCAGGAAATCGATCACAACGGGCTGTCGGACCTGCTCGATCCATTGCGTGCCAAACACGGCAAACCCAAGCCTCGCCCCTGACCAGTTGAGCCCCGTCATGCCCGAAAACACGCTACGCGCCCATGATGAAGCTTTCTGGCAGACGTTTGTCGGCCGCTACGACGTCGATCCCGCCGGGCCACTCAATCTGGAAAATGGCTACTTCGGGCGCATGTCCCGCACCGTGGTGGAGGAGTACCAGCGCAACATCGAATTCATCAACCGGGGTAACTCGGTGTACGTGCGCCAGCATTTCGACCGTGAACACGGCGAAGCCATTCGTCGACAGGTAGCCCGGCTGATCCACGCATCCCCCCAGAGCGTGGCATTGGCCGGTAGCGCGGTGGACGCCTTGCAGACGCTGATTCGCAACTACAACGGCCTCAAGCCGGGCGATCAAGTGCTGATCTGTGATCTGGAATATGCCTCGGTCAAAAGCGCCATGCGCTGGCTGGCCCGCCAGCGTGGCGTGGAGGTGATCGAAATCGTCCACCAGCACCCTGCCAGTTTCGAAAGCCTGGTGGGCACTTATCGCGAAGCGTTCATTCGCTACCCGCACCTCAAGCTGATGGCGCTGACCTACGTCAACCACCTCACCGGGCTGGTGATGCCGGTCCAGGCCATTGCCGAGAATGCCCGCGAGTTCGCCGTCGACATCATCCTCGACGGGGCCCACGCCCTGGGCCAGATCGATTTCGACCTGAAGAAGCTCGGGATCGAATTCGCCGGGTTCAACCTGCAGAAGTGGATCGGCGGGCCCCTCTCCCAGGGCTTCCTGTACATCGCCCCGCAGCGCTTGGCCGACATCGACCCGGACATGGACGAAGACAGCTACCCCGCCACCGACGTCCGCTCACGTACACCCCACAGCACGCCCAACATCCCTGCCCTGCTCACCCTGCCGCTGGTCTTCGAAGAACACCAGGCCCTGGGTGGCGCTTCGGCCAAAGGCGCGCGCCTCTGTTATCTGCGCGACCTATGGGTGAGCGCCGTGCGCGATGTGCCGGGCATCGAAGTCATGACCTCGGATGACCGGCGTCTCTATTGCGGGATCACCGCGATGCGCTTCACCGCCCAGGCCGATCAACAGGCGATGGCCGATCGATTGCTCCACGAGCATGGGATCTTCACGGTGGTACGCCACACCAGCGTCGGGCCGTGCATTCGCATTACCCCGGGGCTGATAACCTTGGCGAGTGATATCGAGCGGTTGACCAAAGCACTTATTCACCTGAGCCGAATGTAGTTGTGGCGAGGGGATTTATCCCCGCTGGGGCGCGCAGCGGCCCCAAAACCTGACAACTCGGTGCGTCAGATAGGTTGAGTCAACCTTGTTTGGGGCTGCTGTGCAGCCCAGCGGGGATAAATCCCCTCGCCACAAATTCAGTGTTCATCCTGCTTGGTGAGATAAAACCCAGGCAAAAAAAAACGGCGCGCCGACCAAGCGCACCGTAAAACCGTAGAACACCCAACGAGGTTCGGTAAAACAATCAGTCCAGCAGCGCCAAGGCCTCAGCAGTGCATTCCTGAATGCGGGCCCAGTCGCCGTTCTTGATCCACTCAGGATCAAGCATCCAGCTTCCGCCCACGCACATCACGTTTTTCAACGCCATGTAGCTCTTGATGTTGGCCGGGCTCACGCCGCCGGTCGGGCAGAATTTCACTTCGCCGAACGGACCACCCAAGGCCTTGATGGCCGCGACGCCGCCGCTGACTTCGGCCGGGAACAGTTTGAAGCGGCGATAGCCCAGGCTGTAGCCTTCCATGATGCCCGAGGCGTTGCTGATGCCAGGCAGTAACGGGATAGAGCTGTAGACGCTGGCCTCGAGCAGATCACGGGTGATGCCCGGAGTGACGATGAACTGCGAACCGGCCGCCTCGGCGGCGTCCAGCATGTGGCGGTCGAGCACCGTGCCGGCACCGGTCACCAGTTCCGGACGCTGCTCGCGCAGCACCTGGATAGCCTTGAGGCCGTATTGGGAACGCAGCGTCACTTCCAGCGCCGTCAGGCCACCGGCAGCCAGGGCATCGGCCAGCGGCAGGATGTCCTGTTCACGGGCGATGGTGATCACCGGCAGGATCCGCGCCTTGGCGCAGAGGCTGTCGATCAGGGCAACTTTGTCCGCCATGGAAACGGTCGGGGATGGGTTTGTCATAGCGGCTGATCCTTGGTTCATGGGCACCAGTAAATCTCTAACGTAGGTTGCAAAAACGCGCGGATCGGCATTTCGGCGACATCGTCACCCGCCACCGCAGCGTTCAAGGTGGTCAATTTCGACTGACCGGAAATCGACAGCACTTTGTGTTGCGCCGAAGCCAGCAAGGCGCGGCTCATGGTCAGGCGCTGGTGCGGCACGGTCGGCGCCAGCATCGGCCAGCAGCGACGTGTGCCATTGGCGTCCAGGGCCTGGGCCAGGTTCGGGCTGTCAGGGAACAGCGAGGCGGTGTGCCCGTCATCGCCCATGCCCAATACCAGCACGTCGATCGGCGGCAACTCGGCCAACAGACGATCGGCCTGCTCAGCAGCCGCTTCCAGATTGGCACTGGCGCTGTAAAGGCTCAGGAACTGGGCCTTGGCTGCCGCGCCTTGCAGCAGGTAACGCTTGAGCAGGCCGGCGTTGCTGTCGGCGTGTTCAACCGGTACCCAGCGCTCATCGGCCAGGCTGACCACCACGTTGGACCAGTCCAGCGCCTGCTTGGCCAGGTGCTGGAAAAACGCCACCGGGCTGCGGCCACCAGAGACCACCAGGGTCGCCGCACCGCGCGCCTCGATTGCGTTGCGCAACTGCTCGGCCACGTTCAGCGCCAGGCCTTCGGCCAGCACCACCGGGTTCTTGAATTCATGGGCGCGAACGCCCTGCGGCAGTTTCAATTCAGATATCGCCATACCATGACCTCCCATCCCGCGTGATCAGTGCAATGGAGCTCATCGGCCCCCAGGACCCAGCCGCATACGGCTTGGGCGCATCGCCGGATTTCTTCCATCCGGCGATCAACTGGTCACACCACGTCCACGCGGCTTCAATTTCATCTTTACGGACAAACAGGTTCTGATTGCCGTTCATGACTTCCAGCAACAACCGCTCGTAGGCATCGGGAATCCGTGCGCTGCGATAGGTGTCGGAGAAGTTGAGTTGCAACGGACCGCTGCGCAATTGCATGCCCTTGTCCAGGCCCTGCTCCTTGGTCATCACTCGCAAGGAAATCCCTTCGTCCGGTTGCAGGCGGATGATCAGCTTGTTGCTGATCTGCAAGCGCTGCTCGGGCGCGAAGATGTAGTGGGACGGTTCCTTGAAGTGGATGACGATCTGCGACAGCTTTTGCGGCATGCGCTTGCCGGTACGCAGGTAAAACGGCACGCCGGCCCAACGCCAGTTGCGGATGTCGGCGCGCAGGGCGACGAACGTCTCGGTGTCGCTCTGGGTATTGGAGTTGGGTTCTTCGAGGTAGCCAGGCACTGCCTTGCCTTCGCTGTGGCCGGCGATGTACTGGCCGCGCACCACCTGGGTGGTCAGGCCTTCCGGGCTGATCGGCGCCAGGGCCTTGAGCACCTTGACCTTCTCGTCACGGATGCTGTCGGCGGACAAGTCGGCCGGTGGGTCCATGGCGATCAGGCACAGCAGCTGCAACAGGTGGTTCTGGATCATGTCCCGCAGTTGACCGGCCTTGTCGAAATAGCCCCAGCGGCCTTCGATACCGACCTTCTCGGCCACGGTGATTTCCACGTGGGAAATGTAGTTCTGGTTCCACTGGGTTTCGAACAGGCTGTTGGCGAACCGCAGCGCGATCAGGTTCTGGACCGTCTCTTTGCCCAGGTAATGGTCGATGCGATAGGTACGGTTTTCCGGGAAGAACTGCGCCACGGCGTCGTTGACCTTGCGCGAAGACTCCAGGTCCGAACCGATGGGCTTCTCCAGCACGACACGGGTGTTTTCGCTCAAGCCAACCTTCGCCAGGTTCTCGCAGATCGCCCCATACACCGCAGCAGGGGTGGCGAAATAGGCAATGACCTGCTGGGTCGAGCCGGCCGCTTCGGCCAAGGTGACGTAATCGTCGGCCTTGAGGAAATCCACGTGCAGGTAAGTCAATCGCGCCAGGAAGCGCTCGAACACGGCTTCGTCCAGGTCTTTTTCACCGACGTAGCGCCGCAGTTCGGCGGCGATGAATGCCAGGTGCTGCTGCTCGCCGCCGGGTTCACGGGCCAGCGCAATGATTCGCGTGTCCTCGTGCAACAACTGGGCGCCATCGAGCTGATAGAGGGCAGGAAAGAGCTTGCGCAAGGCCAGATCGCCCAACGCGCCAAACAAGGCAAAGGTGCACGGTTCAACCGTAATCGAAGGCATGATGTTTGTTCTTTTATCAAGTTAAACTACAAATACCTTTTTTCAAGGCATCACTCAAGGAAAAATGTAGTAATAACCACAACATTTTTCGAAAATACCGATTCCGAGTGGTGGTCCGTCGGAGCCATCAGTAGGATAGGCCACCGCAAAGGGTCGTATCAAAGACCCGTCTTCCTAGGAATCTTGTATGGACCGCGTGCGAAATTTACTGGAACAGATCCAGAGTCGCCTTGAAGACCTGAACAAGGCCGAACGCAAGGTGGCCGAGATCATCCTGCTCAACCCGCAGCAGGCGACCCGCTTCAGCATCGCCGCCCTCGCCCAGGCGGCTTCGGTCAGCGAACCGACCGTCAACCGTTTCTGCCGCTCGTTCGGCGTCAGCGGTTACCCGGAGCTCAAGCTGCAACTGGCCCAAAGCCTGGCCAGCGGCGCTGCTTATGTGAGCCGTGCGGTGGAGGCCGACGACAACCCGGAAGCCTACACCCGAAAAATCTTTGGCAGTGCCATTGCCTCATTGGACAGCGCCTGCCAGGCCCTTGATCCCAATTTGATCAGTCGCGCGGTGGATCTGCTGATCCAGGCCCGGCAGATCCACTTCTTCGGCCTCGGCGCCTCCGCCCCGGTGGCGCTGGATGCCCAGCACAAGTTTTTCCGCTTCAACCTGGCGGTGACCGCCCACGCCGACGTACTGATGCAGCGCATGATCGCGTCGGTGGCCCATACCGGTGAACTGTTCGTGATCATTTCCTACACCGGTCGTACCCGTGAGCTGGTGGAAGTGGCGCGCATCGCCCGGGAAAACGGCGCGTCGGTGCTGGGCCTGACCGCCGAAGGCTCGCCACTGGCCAAGGCCAGTACCCTGAGCCTGAACATCCCCCTGCCCGAAGACACTGATATCTATATGCCGATGACCTCGCGGATCATCCAGCTCACCGTACTGGACGTGCTCGCCACCGGCATGACCCTGCGTCGGGGCGTGGACTTCCAGCCGCATCTGCGCAAGATCAAGGAAAGCTTGAACGCCAGCCGGTATCCGGTGGGGGATGAGTTCAACTGACCCATTCCGATCGTTCCCACGCTCTGCGTGGGAATGCATCCCGTGACGCTCTGCGTCAGACGCGGAGCGTCCATAGAGGCATTCCCACGCGGAGCGTGGGAACGATCATCCAGAGTTAAGCCCCCACCCGCGCTTGTAAACTCAGGTGCGCCCGCTCCCCCGGCGCCAGGCACAGGCTGTCGGTGCCGCCACTGGCCGCTTCGACGCAGACGAATTCGCTGACTTCATCCCAACTCACCCCCAGCAACGGCCGTGCGCCAGGATGCCAGACCACGGTGTCGGCGCTGTCGCCGGTGTCGATGCACAATTCGCGCTGCCAGGCGTGGTCCTTGAGCTGCAATTCGCCCTCATGCTGGAACACCCGCTGGCAGCCACCCTCGACCCGCAACTCGCCTTCCTGCTGGCAAACCGCACGGCTCAACTGGTCGTAGCCCTGGGCGCCTTCGAGACCAGACAGCGCTACCTCACCGACGTCACCGATACGCCAATAGGCGTGCAAAGCCTGGCTTAACTGGCATGGCAGGCTGTCCTGGTGCTCGGTGCTCAAGCGCAGCTCCATGCGTTCACCCAAGTCTGCATGCAGGTCCACTTGCCAGTCGCACAACTGCAGTTGCCAGTGCAAATGCACACCGTCGTCATCACTGCGGCTGTCGAGCAGTTTCCAATCGATCAACCGCGCCCAACCGTGGGACGGCCAGGCGTTTTCGCTGGGATGGCGGCCATACCACGGCCAGCACACCGGCACCCCGCCGCGTATCGCCCCCACTTGCGGCCACTTGGACGCGCACCACAACCAGGGTTTCTGGCCTTTGGGCTGAAAATGCAGCAACTGCGCGCCCTGGCGACTGAACACCGCCTGGCACAACGGGTGGTCGATTACCAACACATCGCGCTGCCGATAGCGCTCCCACGCGAACACCGGGCGTTCGCGCAAGGATCTGAAAAAGCGTTGTAGCGGATGCTCATGCATGGGCCGCGGTCCTGGAAATCATTGAGTTGCTCATCTGTTTGCAACGCTTGTTGCGGCAAGGCGATTTATCTGTGGGAGCAAAGCTTGCTCGCGATGCAAGCGCCTCGCTTCCCTGGGAGACCGCGTTGTCTTCATCGCGGGCAAGCCTTGCTCCCACAGGTTCTGTGCCAGCCACCTTGCAAAAAAAAGCGGACAGCCTTGGCCGTCCGCAAATATGCGCACATAGAGAGGAGCTTATCGCAACAGCGTTAGAACACCGACTGAATTTTCAGGCCGGCCACCAGCGCGTTGTCGACTTCATCCACACCACCTGGGTGGGTGATGTATTGCAGGTTCGGACGCACGGTCAGCCAGTTGGTCACGTGGAAACCGTAGTTGATCTCGTAGTTGTACTCAGTGCTGCGCAGCGGCGAGAACAGCGGATCATCGTAGTCGCTGACGCCATTGGCGGCGTTGACCAACTCGGCGTTTTTCTTCACGTCTTCGTTGACATGGATACGCGAGAAACCGATCCCGACATCGTCTTTCGGACGCGCATCGAACGGCCCCTTGTACACGAACATCAACGACTGGTAGTTGTCGACGACGTTGGTTTCCTTGTCATGGAAAGTCGCGTTGGCCGCGATGTTCAGGCCGCGCGAAGCGTCACCGTTGTGGGTGGTGAGCTGTTGCTGCGCGACGAACCAGTAGCCGTCCTTGCTGCTGTGGCTGCGGTAGGCGTTGCGGGTGGTGGCGGCGTCGTTGCCATCTTCGTCCTCACGGACGTCATCAGCCTTGGCCGTACTTTTGTAGTAACCGACACGGTATTCGCCCGGCAAGTTATTGATCTTGGGGGACCAGACCAATTCGACCGGAATAAGGGTACCCTTGGTACCGCTGCCGCTCAGCTTGTAGCGGTTGTTGTTTTCCAGTTGCGAAGGGTTCTGGTTGTAGGCGCCGATTTGCGCATAGAGCTCAGGCGTGAGGTTGTATTTGACGCGAATCGCCGCCTGCATGATCGGCCAGTTGTACCAGATGCCGGTCGCCCAGTTACCCGCTTGCGAACCGCAGAACGCCAGGTTCTGGAACTCGCACGGGAAGGTGTTGAAGTCTTCGCCCTCACCGAAATAACCGGCTTTGACATCCAGTTTGCTGTCGAAGTACTTCTGCTTGATCCACAACTGGGTCAGACGCGTGGTTTGCCCACGGCCCCAGACTTCCTGGGAGGAACTGAGGGTACCGGCACGTGGATCACCGATACGGTCGTTGGAGATGTTGCGACCGTCACGCCGGGTGAACTGGATCTTGGCTTCCGTATCACCCCAGCCCGCCAGTTTTTCCAGGTCGAGGGCGACCCCAAGGCCAAACTGCTGGGACCAGCGCGCGGTCTTGTCATCGTTGTAGCCGCCGTGGAGGTTGGCGCCCATCTCGCCGACGAAGTCAGCCTTGATATCGATACCTTGCTCGATCAGCTTGGTCCGTTCGCCACCCCAGTCACCCGTCATCCACTGCGAGTCGGCGCTGAACGCGTCGGCAGCGTGTGCGCTACCGGCCAGCATCATCGCCGCAACGGCTGACAACTGGCAGATAAGCTGGGCGTTATTTTTCTTCTTCATCCCTACATCCTCGTCTTTATTGTTATTAACTGTTTTTATCTAACGCGGTTTACAACGATTGCGGCGGATGGTCCCCCACTCACCGCATACTCCTTCCTGTGGGAGAGAGCTTGTGTGGGAGCTGAGCTTGCTCGCGATGAAAGCGCCTCGGTCTTTCGAATGACCGCGTTATCGTTCATCGCGAGCAAGCTTTGCTCCCACAAGCCCCCTCCCCCATTTGTTCTTCATCGACCTTTGAACTGCGCCACGTTCGCCGACCGAGCATCGGCTTGCGGCTGGCCAGCCACGCCCAGGCGTTCGCCGGACTTGGCGTCGAACAGCAACACTTTCGATGGATCGAATTGCAGCGTCAGGGTCTCCCCGACTTGCGGCGCCACGTCCGGCGCCAGGCGGCAGCAGACCTTGGTGTCGTTGAGGTTGACGAACACCAGGGTGTCCGGCCCGGTGGGCTCGGTGACCTGGACTTCGGCGCGAATGGTCGGCAAGCCATTGGGCTCGCTGCCGGCCAGCATGATCTGCTCCGGGCGCATGCCCAGGATCACTTCGCGGTCTTCCAGGCCCGCGTCCTGCATGCCCATCGGCAGCTCGCAACGGGCCTGGCCGCTGTCGAGCAGCGCCAGCAGGCGACCGTCCTTGCGTTGCAGGCGCAGCGGGATGAAGTTCATCGGTGGCGAACCGATGAAGCTCGCCACGAACAGGTTGGCCGGGTTGGTGTAGATGTCTTTTGGCGTGCCGAACTGCTGGATGATCCCGTCCTTCATCACCGCCACTTTGTCGCCCAGGGTCATGGCTTCGATCTGGTCGTGGGTCACGTAGACCGTGGTGGTCTTCAGGCGCTGGTGCATCAGCTTCATTTCGGTACGCATCTCGACCCGCAGCTTGGCGTCGAGGTTGGACAGCGGTTCGTCGAACAGGTAGATCTTCGGCCGCCGCGCCAGCGCCCGGCCCATGGCCACGCGCTGTTGCTGCCCCCCAGAGAGCTGGCCGGGCTTGCGATTGAGCAGGTGCTCGATCTGCAGCAGCTTGGCCACGCGGTTGACTTCTTCGTCGATGTCCGACTGTTTCATCTTGCGGATTTTCAGGCCGAACTCGATGTTCTCGCGCACGCTCATGGTCGGGTACAGCGCGTAGGACTGGAACACCATGGCGATGTCGCGATCCTTCGGGCTCATGCCGCTGACGTCCTGGTCGCCGATCATGATCGCGCCACCGGTAATGGTCTCAAGGCCGGCGATGCAGTTCATCAGCGTCGACTTGCCGCAGCCCGAAGGCCCGACGAGGATCAGGAACTCACCGTCCTTGATCGACAACTCGATGTTCTTCAGGGTGTCCGGCAGGCCGGCACCATAGGTCTTGTTTACGTTGCGAAGTTCAAGCGTTGCCATGATTACCCCTTGACTGCGCCGGCCGTCAGACCGCGCACGAAATACTTGCCTGCGACCACATAGACCAGCAGGGTCGGCAGCCCGGCGATCATCGCCGCCGCCATGTCCACGTTGTATTCCTTGGCCCCGGTACTGGTGTTGACCAAGTTGTTCAGCGCCACCGTGATGGGCTGCGAATCACCGCTGGAAAACACCACGCCGAACAGGAAGTCGTTCCAGATCTGGGTGAACTGCCAGATCAGGCAGACCATGATGATCGGGGTGGACATCGGCAGGATGATCCGCCGGAAGATGGTGAAGAACCCCGCACCGTCCAGCCGCGCCGCCTTCACCAGTGCATCGGGAATGCTGACGTAGTAGTTGCGGAAGAACAGCGTGGTGAATGCCAGGCCGTAGACCACGTGCACGAACACCAGGCCCGTGGTGGTACTGGCCAGGCCCATCTTGCCGAGGGTGAACGAGGCCGGCAGCAGGACGGTCTGGAACGGCAGGAAGCAACCGAACAGCAACAGGCCGAAGAACAACTGCGAACCGCGAAAACGCCACATCGACAACACGTAGCCGTTCAAGGCACCGATGGCGGTAGAGATCAGCACCGCCGGGACGGTGATCTTGATCGAGTTCCAGAAGTAGCCGTCGACCGTGGCCCAGGCCTTGACCCAGCCGATGCCGCTGACCACGGTCGGCCAGCTCAGCAGGTTGCCGGTGCTGATGTCTTCCGGCGTCTTGAAGCTGGTCAACAGCATGACCACCAACGGCACCAGGTAAAGCAATACAGCGAGGATCAGCACCGCGTAGATCGCGATGCGACTCAGGCTGAGGGAAGGTTTGGCAGCGAGACTAGTCATGACGCTTGGTCCTCAGCTCGGAGTACAGGTAAGGCACGATGATTGCGAGAATCGCACCGAGCATCAGGATTGCACTGGCCGAGCCCATGCCCATCTGACCGCGACTGAACGTGAAGGAATACATGAACATGGCTGGCAGGTCGGAGGAGTAACCCGGGCCGCCGGCGGTCATCGCCGCCACCAGGTCGAAGCTCTTGATCGCGATGTGAGCCAGGATCATCACGGCGCTGAAGAACACCGGACGCAGGCTCGGCAGCACCACTTTCCAGTAGATGCGCGGCATGCTTGCGCCATCGATCTGCGCGGCACGGATGATCGATTGATCGACACCGCGCAGGCCGGCCAGGAACATCGCCATGATGAAGCCCGAGGCCTGCCATACCGCCGCGATCACCAGGCAGTACACCACGCGATCCGGGTCGATCAGCCAGTCCAGGCGGAAGCCTTCCCAACCCCAGTCACGCAACAATTTGTCCAGGCCCATGCCCGGGTTGAGCAGCCATTTCCAGGCCGTACCGGTGACGATCATCGAGAGCGCCATCGGGTACAGGTAAATGGTGCGGATAAAACCTTCGCGACGAATGCGCTGGTCGAGGAACACCGCCAGCAACACACCGATCACCAGGGTGATGCCAATGAACAGACCGCCGAACAGCGCCAGGTTCTTGCTCGCCACCCACCAGCGGTCGTTGTCCATCAGCCGGGCGTATTGCGCCAGGCCTGCCCATTTGTAGTTCGGCAGGAACGTCGAAGTGGTGAACGACAGGACGAACGTCCACAAGATATAGCCATAGAAGCCCACCAGGACGATGAACATGCTCGGCGCCAGCACCAGTTTCGGGAGCCAGCGCTGCAATGCATCGAACGGCGAGGCCTTGCTGAACACAGCAACAGAACTCATGGGAAGATCCAAAACAAGGTTACAAGGGCATCCCTTTGTGGGAGCGAGCTTGTGTGGGAGCTGAGCTTGCTCGCGATGAAGGCACCTCGGTCTTTCCAATGACCGCGTTATCGTTCATCGCGAGCAAGCTTTGCTCCCACAGGCTCGCTCCCACAAGGGAAGCGGCGCTGATTACTTCGCTGACTGAACCGCTGCGCCGAGTTTCTTGGCGGCATCGGCAGGGTCGGCTTTCGGGTCGTTGATGTAGTTGGTCACCACATCGAAGAACGCACCCTGCACGGCCAGCGTGGTCGCCATGTTGTGCGCCATGCTTGGTTGCAGGCCACCGGACTTGGCGTCCGCCAGGAAGTCCTTGGCAGCGGTCTGGGCACAGGAATCGAAACCGTACTTGGCCATGTCGCCGAGCATGTCGTTACGAACCGGGATCGAGCCCTTGTTGATGCTGAAGACTTTCTGGAAGTTCTCGCCCAACACGACCTTGGCGATGTCCTGCTGGCCAGCCGCAGTGCCTGCGTCCTTCTGCTTGAACACCGCCAGGGAGTCGATGTTGTAGGTGAAGGCCTTGTCGGTGCCCGGGAAGGCCACGCACTGGTAGTCCTTGCCGGCGACTTTCTTCGCCGCGGTCCACTCGCTCTTGGCCCAGTCACCCATGATCTGCATGCCGGCCTTGCCGTTGATGACCTTGGCTGCTTCCAGGTTCCAGTCCTGGCCCTTGCCGTCGGGGTCCATGTAGGTCGCGACTCTCTTCAGCTCGGTCAGCGCCTTGACCATTTCCGGACCGGTCAGCGCCTTGCTGTCCAGGTCGACCAGGGCTTTCTTGTAGCCATCAGCGCCCATGACCGAGAGCACCACGGCTTCGAATACGGTGCTGTCCTGCCAAGGCTGGCCACCGTGGGCGAGCGGAATAAAGCCCGCGGCCTTGAGCTTGTCGCCGGCGGCGTAGAATTCTTCGAGGGTGGTCGGTGCTTTTTCGATGCCGGCTTTCTTGAAGACTTCCGGGTTGATCCACAGCCAGTTGACGCGGTGGATGTTCACCGGCACGGCGACGTAGTCACCTTCGTACTTCACGGTATCGGAGACTTTCTTGTCGAGCAGGCTGTCCCACTTCTCGGCCTTGGCAACGTCTTTCAGGACGTCGCTGTCGAGCAGCCCGGTGGACGCCCATTCCTGGATGTCCGGACCCTTGATCTGGGCGACGCCCGGTGGGTTGCCGGCCACGGCACGGCTCTTGAGCACGGTCATGGCAGTGGAACCGCCACCACCGGCGACAGCGCCGTCCTTCCAGGTAAAGCCGTCTTTTTCTACCTGAGCCTTGAGCACATCGACCGCGGCTTTTTCGCCACCCGACGTCCACCAGTGGACGACTTCCACGGAACCTTTCGATTCGGCGGCAAGGGTGGTGACAGGGAAGGCTGCGACGGGAAGCAGGGAAGCAAGAGAAATGACAGTAGCGAGGCGAGAAATCGCATTCATCTAGAATTACCTTTCTTGTTGTTATGCATGCAAGTCTGGTGCTTGCGCTGCATGGATTCTAATCAGAGGGAATCCCTTCGCAGGTAACGAAGGGACGTGCAAATGTCACGACATGGTTACACAGGCGAAGCGCTGGATAACCGCGCCAGGGCTGACGCCATGCTCGGTGCCAGGGGCAGGCGCGGAATCAGGACCGCCTGCCAGGCGTGATACAGGTCCGGCTTACCCGGCCAGATATCGGCGCTGGGGCAATTTTGCGGATCGAGTTCGTGATGCCAGCTGCCGTTGCAGCGGTCGATGAAATGTTTGTCACAGAACTCCCAGAATCGCCGGTACCAGGCTTCGTACTTCGCCTCGTCGGTGCGCTTGAGCAAGGCGCTGGCAGCGGCCGCCGCTTCGGCGTGGACCCAGTGCAGGCGATGGCGAACCACGGCGCGGTTGTCCCAATCCAGGGTGTAGACAATGCCCGGCGCACCATCGACGCCCCAGCCGTGACGGCAGTTCTGATCGAAGAGTTTCTGTGCGTCCTGGGCCAGCCAACCCGGGGTCAGCATGCCGATCTGGACCCGTGCGGCTTCAAGGTGCAGCAGCAGTCGCGCCCATTCGAAACCGTGGCCAGGGGTGGTGCCGTAGGGTCGGAAACCATCGGCAGGATTGTCCTGGTTGTAGTCGCGCAGCGGCTGCCAGTGACGGTCGAAATGCTCCACCACCAGGTAGTCGTTGGCGGCGGCATGGCCGTGGATCACCCGTTCGACGATGTGCAGGGCGCGAGCCAGCCAGCGTGGGTCGTCGGTGGCATCGGCCAGGGCGAGGAAGGCTTCGGTGGCGTGCATGTTGCTGTTGGCGCCGCGATAGGCCTCTTCCTCGCTCCAGTCGCGGTTGAAGGATTCGCGCAGCGCGCCCTCTTCTTCGCTCCAGAAATGCTCATCGATGATCCGCACCGCTTCGTCCAGCAACGCCTGGGCGCCGGGACGCTGGGCCACCACCGCGGAACTGGCCGCCAGGGCAACGAATGCATGCAAGTAGGCCGCCTTGCCCGCGCCGTCTTCATCAGGCCGCGTCGTGGCAAACCAGCCACCGTGCTCGGCGTCGCGCAAGGGGCCGCTCAGCGCCTGGACGCCGTGGTCCACCAGCTCGGCAAACCCCGGCAGGCCCTGGATGTGGGCCATGGCGAAGCTGTGGGTCATGCGCGCGGTGTTCATGGTCTCGGCCCGGGCATCGGCCGGCAGGTGGCCGCGCTCGTCCAGGTTACCAAAGCCGTCCGCCAGCTTCGACGCCTTGGCGAACGCCAGCAACCGCAAGCCTTCGTCGGCAAGCCATTGCTGGTGGGCAGGGGCATTCAGCCAACTGCTGAAGGCCGGTTGGAAGGTGTCCATTGGGTGGTACCTTTTTTGTTGTTTTGACGCAGGGAGTCTAAACAAGGGATGGCGAGGGGCAGGTAACGAAAGGGGCGAGTTATGTCACCGAGCTGTGACATTTCCTTTGATGATCGTTCCCACGCTCCGCGTGGGAATGCATCAACGGACGCTCCGCGTTCGGCTTTAGATGGGACGCAGAGCGTCCCGGGCTGCATTCCCACGCAGAGCGTGGGAACGATCAGTCAACAGGGCTGGCTACTCCACACTGCGAGGCAACTGCAACGTCACCCGCAACCCGCCTTCACGCAGGTTCTGCAAGCTCACTTCGCCGCCATGGCTGTGGGCGATGTTGCGGGCGATGCCCAGGCCCAGGCCATAACCCTGCTGTTGCCCGGCGAGGCGAAAGTGCGGTTCGAAAACTTGCTCCAGACGCTGTTCCGGCACGCCGGGGCCTTCGTCGTCGACATGCAGGATGAAGGCGGTTTCATCGTCATCGATGTGCAGGTGGGCGTTCTGCCCGTATTTCAAGGCGTTGTCGATCAGGTTGCCGATGCAGCGCTTGAGGGCCAGCGGCTTGCCGGGATACGGCGCCAGCGCCCGGCCATCCTGGGTCACCCGGCCGTTGCCGTTGGGCGCCAGGTAAGGTTCGACCAGGCAATCGAGCACATGATTGAGGTCCACCGGCTCGATGTTTTCGTGGATGTCGGTGTCCTTGACGCATTGCAGCGCGCCTTTGACCAGCAGTTCCAGCTCATCCAGGTCACGACCGAACTTGGCTTGCAGGTTTTCGTCCTCCAGCAACTCGACCCGCAGCCGCAATCGAGTAATCGGTGTGCGCAAGTCGTGGGAAATCGCGCTGAACAACTGGCTGCGTTCCGTCAGGTAACGGCTGATGCGTTCGCGCATGGCATTGAACGCGCGCCCCACCTCCACCACTTCACTGCCGCCGCCCTCGGCCACCGGCTCCACCTCGGCGCCCAGGGACATGTCCCGCGCGGCCCGGGCCAAACGCTTGAGCGGTCGGCTCTGCCAGTGCACCAGCAAGCCGATGAACAGCAACAGCAAGCTGCTGGTGAGCACGATGAAACCGACCTGTTGCGTGGGCAGGTCTTGCTCTTCGAGGCTGGTGTAGGGTTCGGGCAACAGCGAAGCGATGTACAGCCACTCCCCCGGCGCCATCTGGATTTGCGTGACCAGTACCGGCGGGTTCACCGGTTCCAGGGTCAAGGCGTAGTGAGCCCACGAACGGGGCAGTTCATCGAGCTTGAGCCCGGCGTTGAAAATTCGCAGGTCGTCGGGGCTGACAAAATTCACCGAGATGTCGGCGTTACTGCCCAATGAACGGCGCAGCACATCATCCACCGCCTTGAGCACCGCCAGTTTTCGCGGTGTGATCGGCAGCACGTCCATGCCCAGGGGCTTGTCGTTGAGGGTCACGACAAACCGCGTACCGCCCATGCTGCGCAACTGGTCCAGCACCAATGGCCGGTACGCCACCGGCAGCGAACGCAAGTAACTGACGCTGGCGGTCATCGAATGGGCCAGGCTGCGGGCACTGGTGACCAGGCCTTCGAGTTGGGTGGCGCGCAGTTGCGAGACCCAGATCAGGCTGGACAGGGTCTGGGCGAACAACACCACCAGCAAGGTCAGCAGCAGCATCCGGCCCAGCAACGAGCGCGGCACCGGCACGCGTCGGGCGATTTTTTTGATCCAGTCAATGACCATTGCTGGCAACCACACTGGCCGCCAGTTGATAACCGCTGCCGCGCACCGTGCGAATCAGCCGCGGTGGCTTGTCGGTGTCACGCAGGCGCTGGCGCAAGCGACTGACTGCCATGTCGACGATCCGGTCCAGGGGCATCAGCTCACGACCGCGGGTCGCATTGCCAATGGTGTCGCGGTCGAGGATTTCCTGGGGATGATCGAGAAACAACTTGAGCAGGGCGAAATCGGCACCGGAGAGAATCACTTCTTCACCGTCGGTGTGAAACAGCCGATGGCTGACCATGTCCAGCCGCCATTCATCGAAGGCCAGCACTTCGCCGCCGGAGCGCTCCTGGCCGAATTGCGCCCGACGCAGCAGCGCCTTGATGCGCGCCTGCAATTCCCGTGGGCTGAAAGGCTTGCCCAAGTAATCATCGGCGCCCAGTTCAAGACCAATGACCCGGTCGGCCTCGTCGGAACTGGCGGTGAGCATGATGATCGGCACATGGGCCTGGCGCGGGTGCTGGCGAACCCAGCGGCAAAGGCTGAAGCCGTCCTCATCAGGCAGCATCACATCAAGGATCACCAGGTCGCTCGGTGCATCGTTCAGCGCCTGGCGAAACCCGGCGCCGTCGGGTGTGGTCCGCACCTGGAAACCCGCACGACTGAGGTAGGTGTCCAGCAGTTCGCGAATCTCCTGGTCGTCGTCGACCAACAAAATCGATTTGTTCACTGAACTCACGGGCCTCGTCCTTGTTGTTTGGATGGGGGCGATTATGCCTGATGGACATCGAGTTTTTATCGCCTGTTCGGACCTTATCGCGAGCAAGCTTTGCTCCCACAGTGCTCCCTGCAAGATCAAGCACATCTTGTGGGAGCAAGGCTTGCCCGCGATGCAAGCGACGCGGTCTTAACTTTGCTCCAACGCCACACCCGCGCCCATCAGGCCCGAGTACGGCGCGGTCACCAGCCAGACCGGAATGCCCTTGAAGTAATCGCTCATGCAGCCCTTGTCGGCGAAGCAGCGAGCGAAACCACTTTCGAGGAAGAAATCGGCAAACCTTGGGACCACACCACCGACGATGTAAACACCACCGCGCCCGCCCAGTGTCAACACATTGTTGCCGGCCACGCGCCCCAGCCAGCGGCAGAACTGCTCGAGCACTTCCAGGGCAATCGGGTCGCCGGCCAGGCCGGCGGCGGTGATGGATTCGGGGGTGTCGAGCACCGGCACATGGCCGTCCACCGCGCAAATGGCCCGGTACACCCGAGGCAAACCGCTGCCACTCAGGACGGTTTCGGCGCTGACGTGGCCGATTTCGTTGTAGATGTGCTGCCACAGCTGGGTTTCCCGCGGGCTGCTCATGGGCAGGTCGACATGGCCGCCCTCCCCCGGCAACGCCGCGAAACGACCTTCGCCCAGGTCCAGCAACGTACCAACGCCCAGGCCGGTGCCCGGGCCGATCACCACTGCCGGGCGCAACGGCTCCGGGGTGCCTTCGCACACGACTCGGTATTCATCGGGACGCAAACGGGTCATGCCCAGGGCCATGGCCGAGAAGTCGTTGACCAGCAACAGCTTCTCCACCTGCAAGGTCTGGCAGAACGCCAGGTTGCTCAGGCGCCAGTGATTGTTGGTAAAGCGAAACTCATCGCCGCTCACCGGACCGGCCACCGACAGGCACACCGAACCGATCGCGCCCGGCTTCAGGCCCAGGCCACTCAGGTACACCTGGATGGCATCTTCCGGGCAGGCATAATCCGCCGTTGCCAGCACCTGGATGTTTTCCAGGGTGTGGTTTTTCCACAGCGCAAAGCGTGCGTTGGTCCCACCGATGTCACCGACCAAAGCCAATTTCAATTAAGCGTCTCCAGGGCAGAAGTGAAGGCGCTGGCGCCCTGCTCCGCCGAGCTGAAGGCCATGCGCATGAAACCGAACAGCTCGCGACCGGTGCCGATGTTGTTGCCCAACAGGCCCTTGGCCGGCGTGCGCGCGGCGAATTCCTCGGCGTCCACCTTCAATTCCAAGGTGCCTTTGACGCCATCGACACGGATGATATCGCCCTCCTGCACCCGGGCCAACGCACCACCGACATAAGCTTCGGGGCTGACATGAATGGCCGCCGGGATTTTTCCCGACGCGCCGGACATGCGCCCATCGGTCACCAGCGCCACTTTGAAGCCACGGTCCTGCAGCACACCGAGGAACGGCGTCATCTTGTGCAGCTCCGGCATGCCGTTGGAGCGCGGGCCCTGGAAGCGCATCACTGCGACAAAATCCTTTTCCAGCAGGCCGGCCTTGAACGCGTCCGCCAGGTCCTGTTGGTCCTGGAAGACCATGGCCGGGGCTTCGACGACCTGGTTTTCCAGGGCCACAGCCGAAACCTTCATCACGCCACGGCCCAGGTTGCCTTCCATCACCCGCAGGCCGCCCTCAGGCGAGAACGCGCGAGCCACCGGGCGCAGGATGTTTTCGTCGAGGCTTTCGATCGGGCCGTCGCGCCACACCAGCTCGCCATCCTCGAGGAACGGTTCCTGGGTGTAGCGACTCAGGCCATGGCCGAGCACGGTGTTGACGTTTTCGTGGAGCAAACCGGCTTCCAGCAATTCACGGATCAGGAACGACATGCCGCCCGCCGCCTGGAAGTGGTTGATGTCGGCCTTGCCGTTCGGGTAGACGTGGCTCAGGGTCGGCACCACCTCGGAGAGGTCGGCCATGTCCTGCCAGGTCAGCTGGATACCCGCCGCCATGGCGATGGCCGGCATGTGCAGGGTGTGGTTGGTGGAACCGCCAGTGGCATGCAGCGCGACGATGGAGTTGACCAGCGAGCGTTCGTCGACGATTGCGCCGATGGGCATGAAGTTGCCGCTTTGCTTGGTCATGCGCGTCACCTGGAACGCCGCCTCACGGGTCAGGGCATCGCGCAGTGGCGTGTTCGGGTTGACGAACGAGGCGCCCGGCAAGTGCAGGCCCATCACTTCCATCAACAACTGGTTGGTATTGGCGGTGCCGTAGAAGGTGCAAGTGCCAGGGCTGTGGTAGGACTTCATCTCCGATTCCAGCAGCTCTTCGCGGGTGGCCTTGCCTTCGGCGTAGCGCTGGCGCACGTCGGCTTTTTCCTTGTTGGAAATGCCCGAGACCATCGGCCCGCCTGGCACGAAGATCGTCGGCAAGTGACCAAAGCGCAGCGCGCCCATCATCAGACCCGGGACGATCTTGTCGCAGATGCCGAGCATCAGTGCGCCGTCAAACATGTTGTGGGACAGCGCCACCGCCGTGGAGAGCGCGATCACTTCGCGGCTCGGCAGGCTCAGTTCCATCCCCGCCTCGCCCTGGGTCACGCCGTCGCACATCGCGGGCGTGCCACCGGCGAACTGGCCGACCGAGCCGATCTCGCGCAGGGCTTTCTTGATCTGTTCCGGGAAGGTTTCGTAGGGCTGGTGGGCCGAGAGCATGTCGTTATAGGACGACACGATGGCGATGTTGGCGGCGTTCATCATCCGCAGGTGATGCTTGTCTTCGGTGCCGCAGCCAGCCACGCCGTGAGCGAAGTTGGCGCACTGCAGCTTGCCGCGCATCGGCCCGTCGCTGGCTGCACCGTGGATCAATGCAAGGTAAGCCTGACGCGTGGCGCGGCTGCGGGCGATAAGCCGTTCGGTGACCTCAAGAACGCGGGGATGCATGTGTAGAACTCCAGGCTAACGGGGTGTGGCGACCTGATTGTCTATGCTGGTCAAAAGCCCGCTGCACGCTGTGTAAAAGGCGAGGCGACAGACGGTTTCTTGACCATTCGGACCAGTTGATTCAGGTCACTCGTTGTAGATAAAACAAAATATTGCCACTAAAAAGGCTTGTTTTCTATTTTTATGCGAATAATCTTGTAATTCCAACAACAAATCGACGGCGGCGCAGTTAATGACTCTTCGAATCGCAATTAATGGTTTTGGCCGCATCGGCCGCAACGTCCTCCGTGCACTGTATACCCAAGGCTATCGCCGCGACCTGCAGATCGTCGCCATCAACGACCTGGGTGACAGTGCAATCAATGCTCATCTGCTCAAGTTCGACACCGTCCACGGCACGTTCGATGCCGATGTGCAGCACGACCACGAAAGCCTGACGGTCAATGGCGACCGCATCTCGGTCAGCGCCATCCGCAACCCGGCCGAACTGCCTTGGGCGGCTGAAAAAATCGACGTCGTGTTCGAATGCACCGGCCTGTTCACCGATCGCTCCAAGGCCGCCGCGCATATCAGCGCCGGCGCCCGCAAGGTGATCATCTCGGCCCCGGCCAAAGGTGCCGATGCTACCGTCGTGTATGGTGTGAACCACGATATCCTGCGCCAGTCCCACCAGATCATCTCCAACGCTTCGTGCACCACCAACTGCCTGGCCCCGGTGGCCCAGGTGCTGCACCGCGAGCTGGGCATCGAAAGCGGCCTGATGACCACCATCCATGCCTACACCAACGACCAGAACCTGACCGACGTCTACCACAGCGACCCGTACCGCGCCCGTTCGGCCACCCAGAACATGATCCCGAGCAAGACCGGCGCCGCCGAAGCGGTGGGCCTGGTGCTGCCGGAACTGGCCGGCAAGCTGACCGGCATGGCAGTGCGCGTACCGGTGATCAACGTGTCCCTGGTCGACCTGACCGTGCAACTCAAGCGCGAAGCGTCGGCCGAAGAAGTCAACGAACTGCTGCGCCATGCCAGCCAGCATTCGAAGATCCTCGGCTACAACACCCTGCCGCTGGTCTCCAGTGACTTCAACCACAATCCGCTGTCGTCGATCTTCGACGCCAACCACACCAAGGCCAGCGGCAAGCTGCTCAAGGTACTGGCCTGGTATGACAACGAATGGGGCTTCTCCAACCGCATGCTGGATAACTGCCTGGCGTTGTGTAACGCCGAGTAACTGACTGCTGGCCAATGTGGAGCGAGCCTGTAAGAGCAAACCTTGGGAGCAGGCCAGTGGGAGCAAACCTGTGGGAGCAAAGCTTGCTCGCGATAGCGATTTCAAAGCCAGCACAGGTGCTGCATATGACGATGTCATCGCGAGCAAGCTTTGCTCCCACAGGTTCGCTCCCCACAGGTTTGCGCTCCTCACATGGGCTCGGCGTGATGAAATGAAGGCTTGACCTGCCGAGTAGATGATAAGCATTATCATCTACTCGAACCGGATCGGGCCCTACCGTGAGTCAATCGCGCTTTCATCTCGTCTTCCTCGCCCAGCGCACGCCGCTGCTGCGCACCCTCGAGCGCATGGTCAGCAACCCCAGTACCGCCGAAGACCTGCTTCAGGAAACCTACCTGCGCGTCACCCGCGCTTTGGGCGAACGCACGGTCGAACACCTCGAGCCCTTTGTTTTCCAGACCGCCCGCAACCTGGCGCTGGACCATCTGCGTGCCCGGCGCATCCAGTCGCGGACCTTGCTCGATGACGTACCGCCGGAGGTCGTCCACAACGTCGTCGCCCCCCAGAGCAGTGCCGAGGACGCCGCCCATGCCCAACAACTGCTTGAGCGCCTGAACGTCAGCCTCCAGGCCCTGAGTTCGCGACAGCAACAGATCTTCATTCTCAGCCGCCTGCATGGCCACAGTTACCAGCAAATCGCCGAACGCCTGGGCGTGTCCCTGAGCACCGTGCAAAAGGAACTGAAACTGATCATGGCGATCTGTGTGGGTGTGGCTGAACGTAGCCACGGCGAGCAGTGACCCGCCTCACGCTTCAGGCCATAAGCTGCGTACACGCTTGCCACTTGCTGCGTACAGCTTGTAGCTTGAGCCCGTGCCGCTAATACCGAGAACCCACTGTGACGGACAATCACCGCTCTGCCGAGCCCACTGCGACGCAGGAAACCACCCATGCCATGGAGCAGGCGCTGGACTGGCTGATCCGGCTGGACAACCCCAGCGAGGAACAGACGCGGCAGTTCGACGCCTGGCTGGCAGCCGATCCACGCCACGGCGAGGCGTTCGCCCGGGCCCAGGCGATCTGGAACGGCCCGCAGGTGATGGAAAGTGCCCGCCAACTTGCAGCCGCGCCCAAGGTCACCGCGCTGTCGCGCCTGCGCGCCCACTGGAAACCCCTGGCCACCGCCGCCGTGCTGTTTCTCGGCCTGTTCAATTTCAGCGACCTGCCCCTGCGCTTGCAGGCCGACCACCTGACCGTGGTCGGTGAGCGCCAGCGCCTGCAGTTGGAGGACGGCTCCAAAGTCCTGCTCAACACCGACTCGGCCTTATCCAGCACGTTCAACGAACAACGGCATGTCGCGCGCCTGTACAAGGGCGAGGCATTTTTCGAAGTCCCGGGCAACCGTAACCTGCCGCTGGAAATCGATGCCGGCCCGGTCACGGCCAGCGTCAGCGACACCACATTCGCCGTGCGTTACCTCGACGGCGTGGCGCAAGTCCAGGTGCAGCGCGGCGACGTGGACCTGCGGGCCACCCGCAACGACGCCCATGTGCGGCTGTCGGCCGGCGAAAGCATCCGCATCGGCCCCAACGGCTTCGACCGCCCGGCCCGGCTCGAGGCCAACACGGACCTGGCCTGGGTCCAGGGTCGGCTGGTGTTCGAAAACCGGCCACTGAGCCAGGTACTGGCCGAGCTGCGACGCTATTACCCCGGCTGGATCATCAACAGTAACGAACAATTGGCCAACGTAGCTGTGACTGGCAATTACCGCCTCGACCAGCCGCTGGACGTGGTCCGTTCGCTGGCCCATATCACCTCGGCGCGGCTTCAGGAGTTCCCGGCGCTGGTGATCCTGAACTAAATGAGAATTATTTTTACTCGATAGGCTCCGCTGATTCGTCTCGTTATAGCCAATGCAATTGATTCGCATCCATCGATGTGAATCTGCACCTATAACAGATGCGACACGGAGCGCTATCGATGTCCTCTCGCCTTACTTGCCGGTTTCTTGCCCCCTCTTGCACGCTGTCACTGCTCACCGCCGCCCTTCTGATGGCCGGCACCGCGCCGCTCGCCCTGGCCGCCACCACCGTGCAACCCGCTGCACGCAACATGGGCGACTACAGCTTTGCCATCGCCCGGCAGCCACTGGTCTCGGCGCTGAATGCATTCACCGCGGTCACCGGCTGGCAGGTCGGGATGCCCGCGGAACTGGCCGCAGGCGTCGCCTCGCCAGGGGTGAACGGCTCGCTGTCACCTGAAAAAGCCCTGGAGCGCCTGTTGGTGGGGACCAACCTGAGCTACCGCAAGCTGGGCGACAACAGCATCGTCCTGGAAAAACGCAGTGCCGGCAGCGCGCTGGAGTTGCAACAGGTGACCATCAGCGCCACCCGCCAGGAACAGGACATCACCAGCGTACCGAGTACGGTCACGGTCCACGACCGCCAGGAACTGGACCGCAACAACGTCAATACCCTCAAGGACCTGGTGCGCTATGAGCCGGGCGTATCGGTGGGCGGCGCGGGCCAGCGCGGCGGTATCAGCGGCTACAACATCCGCGGCATCGACGGCAACCGGATCCTGACCCAGGTCGACGGTGTGGAAATTCCCGGCGGCTTCTTCAACGGGCCTTACGCCAAGACCCAGCGCAACTACGTCGACCCGGAAATCATCAAGCGCGTGGAAATCCTCCGCGGTCCGGCCTCGGTGCTGTACGGCAGCAATGCCATTGGCGGTGCCGTCAGCTACTTCACTCTGGATCCGGACGACATCATCAAGCCGGGCGAGGACGTTGGCGCCCGCCTGAAGACCGGCTACAGCTCCGCCGACGAGAGCTGGCTCAAGTCCGCCACCGTCGCCGGTCGCAGCGGGCAGTTCGACGGCCTGTTGCACTACAGCCAACGCGACGGTCATGAAACCGAATCCTACGGCAGCCACAACGGCACCGGCCTGGACCGCACCGCGGCCAACCCGGAAGACGTGCGCGCCAACAACGTGCTAGCCAAGCTCGGCTGGAACTACAGCGACGACGCACGCCTTGGCCTGGTCTACGAGAAATACAAGGACGACCGCGACACCGACCTGAAAAGCGCCTATGGCGGCCCCTACTCCAACGGCCAGCCGGCGATCCCGAACTTTGTGCTGCCCGGCGGCATGTACCAGTGGCGCACCGGCAACGACACCATCACCCGCGAGCGTTTCGGCCTGGAGCACAGTTTCGCCCTCGACAGCCTGCTGGCCGATCACGTCAAGTGGAGCCTGAATCACCAGGTCGCCAAGACCGATGAGAGCACCGCCGAGTTCTACTTCCCCATCACCCGCCAGGTCCTGCGCACCCGGGAGACCCTCTACGAAGAGAAACAGTGGGTCTTCGACGCGCAACTGGACAAGGCCTTCCGCGTCGCCGACACCGATCACGCGCTGACTTACGGCACCACCCTCAAGCAGCAGAAAGTCACCGGCTCGCGCAGCGGCAATGGCGTGTGCCTGGCGGTCGGCGTGGGTTGCTCCGCCGTGGGTGCCATCAGTACCCGGGACGTCCTGGAAAAGGTCAGTGACTTCCCGGACCCGACCATCAACACCTACAGCCTGTTCGCCCAGGACCAGATCAGTTGGGACCGCTGGACCTTCACGCCAGGCCTGCGCTACGACTACACCCGGCTCAAGCCGCACCTGACCGAGGAGTTCCTCAACACCGTAGACCCTACCGGCGGCGGTACAGTCAGCGACAAGAACAAGACCTGGCATCGCGTCTCACCGAAGTTCGGCCTGACCTATGCCTTGAGCGATGAGTACACCGGGTACGGCCAGTACGCCGAAGGTTTCCGCACACCGACCGCCAAGGCCCTGTACGGTCGTTTCGACAACCCCGACGTCGGCTACAGCGTAGAACCCAACCCCGATCTGGAGCCGGAAAAAAGCAAGAGCTACGAGACCGGCCTGCGCGGTCGTTTCGATTCCGGTTCGTTCGACGTGGCGGTGTTCTACAACAAGTACCGCGACTTCATCAACGAGGACGCCATCACCCCCGGCGCCGACCAGTTGACCTTCCAGAGCAACAACATCAAGCACGCCACCATCAAGGGCGCCGAAGTCAAGGGACGCCTGGACCTGGACGTGTTTGGTGCACCGAAGGGCTTGTACACCCAAGGCTCGGTGGCCTACGCGTACGGTCGCAACGACGACACTGGCGAGCCGCTCAACAGCGTCAACCCGCTGACCGGCGTATTCGGCCTGGGCTACGACCAGGACCGCTACGGCACCTTGCTCAGTTGGACCCTGGTCAAGAAAAAGGACCGCGTCGACGACAGCAACTTCAACTCGCCCGATGGCGTGAGCAGCCAGTTCAAGACGCCAGGCTTCGGCATCCTCGACCTGAGCGGTTTCTACAAGGTGACCGACGACGTCACCGTCAGCGGCGGCCTCTACAACCTCACCGACAAGCAGTACTGGCTCTGGGATGACGTGCGCGGCTACGACAGCGTCGGCGAGGCGGCGGTGCTGAGCCCCGCCAACCTCGATCGCCTGACGGCGCCCGGGCGTAACTTCGCGGTGAACCTGATCTGGGATATCTGACTCGGTTGCCCAGGCCAAACAAATACCCGTGACGAGGAGAGTCATGTGGGAGCAAGGCTTGCCCGCGATGAAGGCGATGCGGTCTTTCAGAGATCGAGGCGCCTGTTTCGCGAGCAAGCTTTGCTCCCACAGCCCCTTGCCACACTGTTCCAACTCGAAGGAATTGTTCATGACCACACAACGCCCCACTTCTCGCTCCCAACGCCTGAACCAGATCACCCACGAGCCCCACAGCCGGCTCGACGCGCTGGTCAAGGCCCACGCCCCGTTCGAAACCCCGGCCAGCTTCGCCCGTTTCGTCGTTGCCCAGTACCTGTTCCAGTCGGAACTGGTGGCGCTGTACAACGACGCCGAACTGTCCGCCCTGATCCCCGACCTTCCGGACCGGTGCCGGGCAGAAGCAGCCAAGGCGGATCTCGCCGACCTGGACACCGAAGTTCCCGCGCCGGTGGCCGGTGCGGTGAACAACCCGCCCCAGGCTGAGGCCTTGGGCTGGCTGTTCGTCTCCGAGGGCTCCAAGCTCGGCGCCGCGTTCCTGATCAAGCGCGCCGTGGGCCTGGGGTTGAGCGAAACCTTCGGCGCCCGGCACCTGGCAGAACCTGCCGGTGGGCGCGCCGAAGGTTGGAAATCCTTCACCCGCACCCTCGACGGCCTGGCCTTTACCGAACAGCAGGAAGCCGAGGCGGACAAAGGCGCGCTGGACGCCTTCAACCGCTTTACGGTGCTGTTGGAACAGGCCTATGCGGCCGAGTTGGCCTGATTCACACCACCGTCCCTGTGGGAGCGGGCTTGCTCGCGAAGGCGGTGTGTCAGCCAACATAATCGTTAACTGATACACCGCCTTCGCGAGCAAGCCCGCTCCCACAGAGATTGTGCATGACTGAAAAACACTGATGAACCGCCCCTCGAAAATCACCCAACTGCTCTTCGCCCTGCTCGCCTACACCAGCCTGGCCATCGGCTTGATCGCCATCGTCGTGCCCGGCCTGCCGACCACCGAGTTCATCCTGTTGGCCGCCTGGGCCGCTACCCGCAGTTCGCCGCGCCTGAGCGCCTGGCTGGAGAACCATCGGTTGTTCGGGCCGATGCTGCACAACTGGCGCAACGGCAAGGTCATCCCGCGCCGGGCCAAGGTCGGTGCCACCACCAGCATGCTGCTCTGCGCAGGCTTGATGCTGGTGCTGCTCGACCACGCCTGGCCGGTTTACCTCGCGCTCGCCGGCATGGGCCTGGGCAACCTGTGGATCTGGTCGCGCCCGGAACAGGTGCAAGGCTCTTGTGGCGAGGGCGCTTGCTCCCGCTGGGCCGCAAAACGGCCCCCAACGGATTTTTGAACTATGATCGCCCTCTCGTACTGGAGGGCTTTCGATGTCAGATCTGCTCACGTCCATGCAAACCGCACTCGGCTTGCCCACGACCCCAATCACCTTCGGCGGCGAAGGCGCGCTGCCCTCGGCATTCGCCGTCACGGCGCTGGCCAGCGCCAGCATCGCCGCAGCCGGCCAAGCCACCGCCGAGCTCATCCACCAGCAAACCGGCCGCCTGCCACCCGTCGAAGTCGACCGGCGCCTGGCGTCGTTCTGGTTCTCCACCTCCCTGCGCCCCATCGGCTGGAGCGTGCCGCCGATGTGGGACCCGGTGGCCGGCGACTACGCCAGCGCCGACGGCTGGATTCGCCTGCACACCAACGCACCGCATCATCGCCTTGCGGCGGAAAAAGTCCTCGGCACCTGCACCGACCGCGCCGACATGGCGGCCAGGGTGGCCCGATGGAACAAGGCCGAGCTGGAGCAGGCCGTGGTCGACGCCGGCGGGTGCGCCGCCGAGATGCGTTCGTGGCAGGCCTGGCAAACCCACCCCCAAGGCCTGGCAGTCAATGCCGAGCCGCTGGTGCACCTGAGTGAAACGCCTGGAGAGCAGCGCAAACCCTGGCTCGGCTCCGCGACCCAGCCACTGGCGGGCCTCAAGGTGCTGGACCTGACCCGCGTGCTGGCCGGCCCCGTCGCCAGCCGCTTCCTCGCTGGTCTGGGGGCCGAGGTGCTGCGCATCGACCCGCCGACCTGGAACGAACCCGGCGTGGTGCCGGAAGTCACCCTGGGCAAACGCTGCGCCCGCCTCGACTTGCATCGAGCCGACGATCGCGCGGCATTCGAGGCACTGCTCAAGGACACCGACATCCTCTTGCACGGCTACCGTGCCGACGCCCTGGAGCGCCTGGGCTACGGCGCCGAGCAGCGCCGGCAGATGGCCCCGGGCCTGATCGACGTCAGCCTCAATGCCTACGGCTGGAGCGGCCCGTGGCAGAACCGGCGCGGCTTCGACAGCCTGGTGCAGATGAGCAGCGGCATTGCCGAAGCCGGCATGGGCTGGAAACACACCGACAAACCGACACCGCTGCCGGTGCAAGCGCTGGATCACGGCACCGGCTATCTGCTGGCGGCCAGCGCCCTGGTGCTATTGTCCCGACGCCTGGCAAGCGGTCACGGCGGCTCGGCACGCATGTCACTGGCACGCACGGCAAAGCTGTTGATCGAACGTGGCGCCGGGGACTCGACCCCATTGCGGGCCGAAGCCGAGGATGATCAGGGCCTGGTGGTCGAACAGACCCCGTGGGGACCGGCCCATCGCCTGCAGGTGCCCGTGAAAATCACCGGGACGCCACTGCAATGGAGCTTGCCGGCGGCGGAACTGGGCGCGCATCGGGCACGGTGGTGATGGCCCATGCCTGTGTGTCGACGACAGTTCATTGTGGCGAGGGGATTTATGTGGGAGCAAGGCTTGCCCGCGATGGCATCGCCTCGGTCTATCAGCTACACCGAGGTGTTTGCATCGCGGGCAAGCCTTGCTCCCACAGACCCCCTTCAACTCCCCCAAAAAAGGTGACCTTCGCCTCACAACGCCAAAAACCCACTGTACAACCCATACGCCGCGACGCCCGCCCCTGACATCACGCAAGCAAAAATCCCCTTTTCCACGTGGGTGAACAAGGGCTGTCCCTGTTCCCGCTTGGCCTGGGCAAACAGGATCACCCCGGGTGCATACAACAGCGCCGACAACAGCAGGTATTTCACGCCACCGGCATACAGCAGCCACACCGCGTAGCACAGCGCGACGCCACCGATGCACAGGTCTTTCATCCGCCGGGCCGAGCCCTGTTCGTAGGTTTCCCCCCGGGCGCAAAGCAGCACCGCATAGGCCGCCGACCACAGGTACGGCACCAGGATCATCGACGAGGCGAGGTAGATCAGGCTGGTGTAGGTGCCTGCGGAAAACAGAGTGATCAGCAAAAACAGTTGGATCATGCCATTGGTCAACCACAGCGCGTTGACCGGCGCATGGTTGGCATTTTCCTTGGTCAGGAACGCCGGCATGGTCTTGTCCCGGGCGGTGGCGTAGAGGATTTCAGCGCACAACAGCGCCCAGGACAGCAAGGCTCCCAACAGTGAAACCGCCAACCCCAGGCTGATCAGCAACGCGCCCCAAGGCCCGACAATGTGCTCCAGGACGCCGGCCAGGGATGGGTTCTGCAACTGCGCCAGTTCCGGCTGGCTCATGACCCCCAGGGACAACACATTCACCAGCACCAGCAGCGCCAATACCCCGAGGAAGCCGATCACCGTCGCACGCCCTACGTCCGCACGTCGTTCTGCCCGTGCCGAATAGACGCTGGCGCCTTCGATGCCGATAAACACGAACACCGTCACCAGCATCATGTGCCGCACCTGGTCCATCACACTGCCCAGGTCCGGACTCATCGCGCCCCAGATATCGCGGGTGAAAATCTCGGCCTTGAAGGCCACGGCGGCCATGACCACGAACATCAACAGCGGCACGACCTTGGCCACGGTGGTCACCAGGTTGATGAACGCCGCCTCCTTGATCCCGCGCAACACCAGGAAATGCACCGCCCACAGCAACAACGACGCACAGCCGATGGCCACCGGCGTGTTGCCTTGGCCGAACACCGGAAAGAAGTAGCCCAAGGTGCTGAACAGCAGCACGAAGTAACCGACATTGCCCATCCAGGCGCTGATCCAGTAGCCCCAGGCAGACGAGAAACCCATGTAGTCACCAAACCCGGCCTTGGCATAGGCGTACACGCCCGAGTCCAATTCCGGCTTGCGATTGGCCAGGGTCTGGAACACGAAGGCCAGGGTCAGCATGCCGACGGCGGTGATGGCCCAGCCGATCAGCACCGCACCAACATCGGCCCGAGCCGCCATGTTTTGCGGCAGGGAAAAAATCCCGCCACCGATCATTGACCCCACCACCAGCGCGATCAGTGCGCCCAGTGGCAACTTTTCAATCGGCTGCGGCATTTTTGCTCACTATTAAATTAAGTAAATAAAGCGACATAACGTTTTTGAATAACGTCACCCATACAAAGTCCAAAGCCTTATGACTCGGCCATTCTCCAATGGCCCTAATTAAAAAGACCATGCCTCACCTATTATTATTGTCACGAACGCAGCCTACAAAATAGTTGCGACCCAACGGAAATCAACTAGCGTGAATAGTCCTGCGGCAAGAAAACCTTCACAAACCCTTTGCCAAAGGCCCTGAAGCGGGCCTTTCGAGCAACTTCAAGACGCCAACGGACGGTGTTAACTCCTTCATTAACAATGGAATGTTGTCATGCACTGATCCAGATCAGATATTCAACTTTCAAATCGACTTAGTCTGTTGACTCTCTTCTCCTGCACTGGAGTCTCGCAAATGTCTGATACCCCCGGAAAACTTCGATTGGGTGCGCTGGTTGCACTGGTGGTCGGCTCAATGATCGGCGGGGGAATCTTTTCCTTGCCACAAAACATGGCGGCCAGTGCCGATGTCGGTGCCGTGCTGATCGGCTGGGCGATTACCGCCGTCGGCATGCTGACCCTGGCCTTTGTGTTCCAGACCCTGGCCAACCGCAAACCCGATCTGGATGGCGGTGTGTATGCCTACGCCAAGGCCGGGTTTGGCGACTACATGGGTTTCTCATCCGCCTGGGGCTACTGGATCAGCGCCTGGCTGGGCAACGTCGGCTACTTCGTATTGTTGTTCAGCACCTTGGGCTACTTTTTCCCGATTTTTGGTGAAGGCAACACCGTAGCTGCGGTGATTGGCGCCTCGGTGTTGTTGTGGGCGGTGCATTGGCTGGTGCTGCGCGGCATCAAGGAAGCCGCGTTCATCAACCTGGTGACCACCGTCGCCAAGGTCGTGCCGCTGGTGCTGTTCGTGTTGATCGCGGTGTTCGCCTTCAAGCTCGAGATCTTCACCCGGGACATCTGGGGCACGATGAACCCGGACCTGGGCAGCGTGATGAACCAGGTGCGCAAGATGATGCTGGTCACCGTGTGGGTGTTCATCGGCATCGAGGGCGCGAGTATTTTTTCCGCCCGCGCCGAGAAACGCAGCGACGTGGGCAAGGCCACCGTCATCGGTTTCATCACCGTGCTGCTGTTCCTGGTACTGGTGAACGTGTTGTCCCTGGGCATCATGACCCAGCCTGAACTGGCGAAGTTGCAGAACCCGTCCATGGCCGCCGTGCTGGAGCATGTCGTGGGGCACTGGGGCGCGGTGCTGATCAGCGTCGGCCTGATCATCTCGCTGCTCGGCGCCCTGCTGTCCTGGGTATTGCTGTGCGCCGAGATCATGTTCGCCGCCGCCAAAGACCACACCATGCCCGAGTTCCTGCGCCGGGAGAACGCCAACCACGTACCGGCCAACGCCCTGTGGCTGACCAACGCGATGGTCCAGGTGTTTCTGGTCATCACCCTGTTTTCGGCCAGCACTTACCTGTCACTGATCTACCTCGCCACCTCGATGATCCTGGTGCCGTACCTGTGGTCGGCGGCCTACGCAGTGTTGCTGGCGGTGCGCGGCGAGACCTACGAAGGCTTCGCGGCCGAGCGCCGCAAGGACCTGGCCATCGGCGCCATCGCCCTGATCTATGCGGTGTGGCTGCTGTATGCCGGCGGGATCAAGTACCTGCTGCTCTCCGCCCTGCTCTATGCCCCCGGCGCGATCCTGTTCGCCAAGGCCAAGCGCGAGCTGGGCAAACCGATTTTCACCTCTGTCGAGAAGCTGATTTTCGCCGCAGTGGTCGCAGGCGCCCTGGTGGCGGCCTATGGGCTCTACGACGGCTTCCTGACCTTGTAGTTGGCTGATTGTTCTAACGGGAGGATTTGTAATGACCACGGAAAAAGTGAAATACGGCGTTCATTCCGAAGCCGGTAAATTACGTAAAGTCATGGTGTGTTCCCCAGGCCTGGCCCACCAGCGGCTGACCCCGAACAACTGCGACGAGCTGCTGTTCGACGATGTGATCTGGGTCAACCAGGCCAAGCGCGATCATTTCGACTTCGTCACCAAGATGCGCGAGCGCGACATCGACGTGCTGGAAATGCACAACCTGCTGACCGACATCGTCGCCATCCCCGAAGCCCTGGACTGGATCCTGCAGCGCAAGATCACCGCCAACTCGGTGGGCCTGGGCCTGGTGAATGAAGTCGGTTCGTGGCTGCGCAGCCTGGAGCCGCGCCATATCGCCGAATTCCTGATCGGCGGCGTCTCGGCCGACGACCTGCCGGACAGCTTCGGTGGCAAGACCATCCAGATGTTCCGCGATTTCCTCGGGCACTCCAGCTTCATCCTGCCGCCGCTGCCCAACACCCAGTTCACCCGCGACACCACCTGCTGGATCTACGGCGGCGTGACCCTGAACCCGATGTATTGGCCGGCGCGCCGCCAGGAAACCCTGCTGGCCAGCGCCATCTACAAATTCCACCCCGAGTTCACCCAGGCTGACTTCCAGATCTGGTACGGCGACCCGGACCAGGATCACGGCAACGCCACCCTCGAAGGCGGCGACGTGATGCCCATTGGCAACGGCGTGGTGCTGATCGGCATGGGCGAACGTTCGTCCCGCCAGGCCATCGGCCAACTGGCGCTGAACCTGTTCAAGAACAAAGCCGTGGAGCGGGTGATCGTCGCCGGCTTGCCGAAATCCCGCGCCGCCATGCACCTGGACACCGTGTTCAGCTTCTGCGACCGCGACCTGGTCACGATTTTCCCGGAAGTGGTGAGCCAGATCGTCGCCTTCTCCCTGCGCCCTGACGAAAGCAAGCCCGGCGGCATCGACGTTCGCCGCGAGGACAGCAGCTTCCTCGACACCGTGGCCGCGGCCCTCAAGCTGCCGGCACTGCGGGTGGTGGAAACCGGCGGCAACAGCTTCGCCGCCGAACGCGAACAATGGGACGACGGCAACAACGTGGTGGCCGTAGAGCCGGGCGTGGTGATCGGCTACGACCGCAACACCTACACCAACACCCTGCTGCGCAAGGCCGGTGTGGAAGTCATCACCATCAGCGCCAGTGAACTGGGCCGGGGCCGGGGCGGTGGCCACTGCATGACCTGCCCGATCATCCGCGACCCGATCGATTACTAACCTTTGAGCCTGGGCCGGCACTGCTCTGCATCCCACGGCAGAGACCGGCCCCGGGGATAACCTACACCTGAGGAGATCCACATCATGGCGTTCAACATGCGCAACCGCAGCCTGCTGAGTCTGATGCACCACACCAACCGCGAGCTGCACTTTTTGCTGGACCTGTCCCGCGACCTCAAGCGTGCCAAGTACACCGGCACCGAACAGCCGCACCTCAAGGGCAAGAACATCGCGCTGATCTTCGAGAAGACCTCGACCCGCACCCGCTGCGCCTTCGAAGTCGCGGCCCATGACCAGGGGGCCCACGTCACCTACATCGACCCGGTGTCGTCGCAGATCGGGCACAAGGAAAGCATGAAAGACACCGCCCGGGTCCTGGGGCGGATGTTCGACGCCATCGAATACCGAGGCTTCGAACAGGAGATCGTCGAGGAACTGGCCAAGTTCGCCGGGGTGCCGGTGTTCAACGGCCTGACCGCCGAATTCCACCCCACCCAAATGATCGCCGACACCCTGACCATGCGCGAACACAGCGACAAGCCGCTGCATGACATCAGCTACGCCTACCTGGGCGACGCCCGCTACAACATGGGTAATTCGCTGCTGATGATCGGCGCCAAACTGGGCATGGACGTGCGCATCGGCGCGCCGAAAGCCTTGTGGCCGCATCAGGACTTCATCGACCAATGCCAGGCCTTCGCCGCCGAAAGTGGCGCGCGCCTCACCATCACCGAAGACCCGAAGGAAGCCGTCAAGGGCGTGGACTTCATCCACACCGATATCTGGGTGTCCATGGGCGAGCCGGTGGAAGCCTGGGATGAGCGCATCGAGCAATTGCTGCCCTACCAGGTCAACGCGCAGATGATGAAAGCCTCGGGCAACCCGCGGGTGAAGTTCATGCACTGCCTGCCGGCGTTCCATAACAGCGAAACCAAGGTCGGCAAGGACATCGCCGCCCGTTATCCGAACCTGGCCAATGGCGTGGAAGTGACCGAAGAAGTGTTCGAATCGCCGGCCAACATCGCCTTCGAGCAAGCGGAAAACCGCATGCACACCATCAAGGCGATCCTGGTGTCGGCGTTGGCGGATATCTAGGACCTCGGAGCAGAACTGTGGGAGCAAGGTCTGTGGGAGCAAGACCTGTGAGAGCTGACCTGTGGGAGCAAGGCTTGCCCGCGATGGCATCGCCTCGATCCATCAGCTACACCGAGGTGCCTGCATCGCGGGCAAGCCTTGCTCCCACAGATCAGCTCCCACAGGTCAGCTCTCACAGGTCTTGCTCCCACAGGCAAGCTTCCACAAGGGAACAGCATTGTTCGTTCCATTTTTGAAAGGACAGCACCATGCGTATCGTCGTTGCCCTGGGCGGTAACGCCCTCCTGCGTCGGGGTGAACCCATGACCGCAGACAATCAACGCATCAACATCCGCACCGCGACCGAACAGATCGCGAAAATCCACCCAGGCAATCAACTGGTGATCGCCCACGGCAACGGCCCGCAGGTCGGCCTGCTGTCGTTGCAGGCGGCGGCCTACACCTCGGTCGCGCCGTATCCGCTGGACGTGCTCGGCGCCGAAACCGAAGGCATGATCGGCTACATCATCGAACAGGAACTGGGCAATCTGCTGGACTTCGAAGTCCCCTTCGCCACGCTGCTGACCCAGGTTGAAGTGGACGCCAACGACCCGGCCTTCCAAAAACCCACCAAGCCCATTGGCCCGGTCTACAGCCAGGAAGAGGCGCAGAAACTGGCCGCCGAAAAAGGCTGGGCCATCGCCCCGGACGGCGACAAGTTCCGTCGCGTGGTCGCAAGCCCCAGGCCCAAGCGCATCTTTGAAATCCGCCCGATCAAATGGCTGCTGGAAAAGGGCAGCATCGTGATTTGCGCCGGCGGCGGGGGCATCCCGACGATGTACGACGCCGACGGCAAGCTGCAAGGCGTGGAAGCGGTGATCGACAAGGACCTGTGCTCGGCGCTGCTGGCCGAACAGCTGGAAAGCGATCTGCTGGTGATCGCCACCGACGTCAACGCCGCGTTCATCGACTTCGGCAAGCCGACCCAGAAAGCCATTGCCCAGGCCCACCCCGACGACATGGAAAAGCTCGGCTTCGCCGCCGGTTCCATGGGGCCGAAGGTCCAGGCGGCCTGCGAATTCGCGCGCAACACTGGCAAGGTCGCGGTGATCGGTTCACTCTCGGACATCGATGCGATCGTCCAGGGCAAGGCCGGCACCCGCATCAGCACGGCGACACCCGGCATTACTTATCGATAACAGGAAACTTGCAGGGCAGATCCAGGGTCTGCCCTACTCCCCATGCCTTCTAAGGAGAGTTGCTTATGGCCATGTTCGAACCCGGACACCTGCACATGGAGCGCCATGCGCTGAACAAGGACGATTTCAGCTACAACCTGTGCATCGACTACAAGGTCGATCAGGACGGCAAGGAGGGCACGGGCATGTCGTTCCGGGTGCATGGCACCATCGAGGACAAGACCCTGGACGAGACGTTCTTCCTGGCCAAGGACCAGGCCTTCGACTTCGCCCGCCATGCCACGCGCATCGCCCAGAAATACGGCTTGCCCAAGACCGCCAGCATCGGCTCGATGCACAAGTACTACGACGAAATGTTCGAAGACGTGCGCAAGCAACTGGACGTCAAGCCAGGCGATCCGATGAAGCCGGAGCACCTGGAATAACCCGGTTAAAAGCCCACCCCTATACCCTGTGGGAGCAAGACCTGTGGGAGCAAGGCTTGCCCGCGATGCAGGCACCTCGGTGTAGCTGATGGATCGAGGCGATGCCATCGCGGGCAAGCCTTGCTCCCACAGATCAGTTCCCACAGGCCTTGCTCCCACAGATCAGCTCCCACAGATCAGTTCCCACAGGCCTTGCTCCCACAGGTCTGCTCCCACCAACAGGGGAATATCAGTGTTCTGAATATCAGGTTACACACAAAGCCTGCCAGGCTGGCAACTCGCCACGGCTGACCTATTCTGAAAGTAGTACCCCCGGGTATTCGTTCAGAGGTCACCGCCATGAACATTAAAACAAGAAGACGCCTCGCCATTTTTGTCACCTGCGCCGCCACGCTAGCGCTGTATGGCACTGCGGCCTATCGGGTCGAGCAGGCCCGGCAACTGCCCCGTGAATACGCCAGTTGCAACTTCGAACGGTGCATCCCCCACAGTGCGACCCTGAACGCCCTGCGCTGAGGCGTGGTCAGTCGTCCTGTTGATCGGTCTTGAGCCGGTCCCGGAACGCCTTGGGCGAGATGCCGACGCGCCGGCGGAACAGCCGGGTGAAGTTGGTCGGGTCGGAAAACCCGAGCATTTCGGAAATCTCGTAGATGGTCATGCCGGTGTAGGTCAGCAGGCGCTTGGCTTCCAGCAACTGGCGCTCATGCATGATCTGCAACGCCGGTTGCCCCGCCAGTTCCCGACAGGTGCCGTTGAGGTGCGACACGGAAATGCCCAGGCGATGGGCCAGGTCCTCGACCTTGACGTGCTCGCGATAGGTTTCTTCCACCAACTGAATGAACCCGTTGAGGTATTCCCGAGCCCGTTGCGGGCGCTGGGCCTGGGTGTGGCGCTGCATCACCTGGCGGCTGACCCAGACCATGATCACGCTGACCAGCGCGTGCATCAGCATTTCCCGCGCCGGTTGATGCCCCACGTACTCATTCTGCAGGGCGCTGAACAGGCTGTTGAGGTACTCGGCATTCTCCAGGGCGGGGTAGCTTTCGGCCTGGGCCAGGACGTTGACCGAATGCCCCAGTTGCGCTTGCAGGTGCGTGACCAGCGGCGCCGCCAGGGTCACCACGTAACCTTCCACATCCTCGGAAAAACGAAAGCCATGGACCGACAGCGGCGGCAGGATCTGCACGGCCGGTTCAGTGAGTTGCGTGCGCCGGCCCTCGATTTCCAGTTCCGCCTGGCCCTTGAAGACAAACAACAGCTGGCACAGATCGGCATGCCGATGGGGTTTGATTTCCCATTGATGCTCGCGGCTGCGCTTGGAGATGGTCTCGCAGTGCAACAGGTCCGGCGTCGGCCATTCCTGGCTCTCACCGTAGAGCTTGAACACCGGGATCGAAGGCAGGTCAGGTTTTTTCATAACGTGGATCCGGGCCTGGGGTTGCGGGCGATAATCGCACCAATTGGCGAAAAGAACAGGTATCAGCTCAGTTTTCCCCTTCAATTGACAGCTCCGCAAGCGAAAAATGTAGGCACTCGATTTCTAATAATCAACACCGACCCTGGTCGCGTGCTTCGTGCGAGTCATAAGAACAATGAAAACCCTCAAGACCCAAGTCGCTATTATCGGTGCCGGCCCCTCTGGCTTGCTGCTCGGCCAGTTACTGCACAACGCCGGGATCGACACTGTCATCCTCGAACGCCAGACCCCGGAATACGTCCTGAGCCGCATCCGCGCCGGTGTGCTGGAGCAAGGCATGGTCGAACTGCTGCGCCAGGCCGGCGTTGGCCAGCGCATGGACGCCGAAGGCCTGCCCCATGACGGTTTTGAACTGGTGCTCAACGATCGGCGGGTGCACATCGACCTCAAGGGCCTGACCGGTGGTAAAAATGTCATGGTCTACGGCCAGACCGAGGTGACCCGTGACTTGATGGCCGCCCGCGAAGCCGCCGGCGCCCGGACCCTGTACCTGGCCAGCAATGCTCAACCCCACGACATGCAAACCGAAAACCCTTTCGTGACCTTCGAGCATGAAGGGGAAACCTGGCGCCTGGACTGCGACTACATTGCCGGTTGCGACGGTTTCCACGGTGTGGCGCGACAGTCCATTCCTGCGGAAAAACTCAAGGTCTTCGAACGGGTCTACCCGTTTGGCTGGCTCGGCGTGCTGGCCGACACCCCGCCGGTCCACGAAGAACTGGTCTACGCGCGCCACGCACGCGGTTTTGCCTTGTGCAGCATGCGCTCCAAGACCCGCACCCGTTATTACCTGCAAGTGCCCGCCGAGGAACAAGTGGCCGACTGGCCGGACGAGCGCTTCTGGGATGAACTGAAAAACCGCCTGCCCGCCGACCTGGCCGAAGCCCTGGTGACCGGCCCGTCCATCGAGAAAAGCATCGCCCCGCTGCGCAGCTTCGTGGTCGAGCCGATGCAGTATGGGCGGATGTTCCTGGTGGGCGATGCGGCGCACATCGTTCCGCCCACCGGCGCCAAGGGGCTGAACCTGGCGGCCAGCGATGTCAGCACGCTGTTCAACATCCTGCTCAAGGTCTATCGCGACGGCCGTGTGGATCTGCTGGAGAAGTATTCGGCCATCTGCCTGCGGCGCGTCTGGAAAGCCGAACGGTTCTCCTGGTGGATGACCTCGATGCTGCACCGCTTCGACGACGATGCCTTCAACCAGCGCATCAGCGAAGCCGAGCTGGAATATTTCGTCGACTCCGAGGCCGGCCGGAAAACCATTGCGGAAAATTACGTCGGGCTTCCTTACGAGGCTATCGAGTAGCCGCCTATCGACTTAAACTGCGGGCGTCATCCCATTCGCCTTACCTGGCGTGATGCCCGCAGGTTCTGCCGTGACTCAGTTCAATACGCTCCAAGCCCCAAAACCGGCCATCCGCAGCGTGCTGGTGGCCCTGATGCTGGCGATTTTCCTCGGTGCGCTGGACCAGACCATCGTCGCCGTCTCGATGCCGGCCATTTCCGCACAATTTGCCGACGTCAGCCTGCTGGCCTGGGTAATCTCCGGCTACATGGTCGCCATGACCGTGGCGGTGCCGATCTACGGCAAGCTCGGTGACCTCTACGGTCGCCGGCCGCTGATGCTGTTCGGCATGGGCCTGTTCACCCTGGCCTCGCTGTTCTGCGGCCTGGCCCAAAACATGGAGCAACTGGTGCTGGCGCGGATTTTCCAGGGCATCGGCGCCGGCGGGATGATTTCGGTGAGCCAGGCGATCATCGGCGACATCATCGCGCCCCGCGAACGTGGCCGCTACCAGGGTTATTTCAGCAGCATGTACGCGGTGGCCAGCGTGGCCGGGCCGGTGCTCGGCGGCTACATGACCGAGTACCTGTCGTGGCGCTGGGTGTTCTGGATCAACCTGCCGCTGGGCCTGGTGGCCTGGTGGGTGGCTCGACGCAGCCTGGTCGGGCTGCCGGTGCCGCAACGCACGCCGATCATCGATTACCTGGGCACCGTGTTGCTGATCATCGGCCTGACGGCGCTGCTGCTGGGGATTACCCAGGTCGGCCAGGGTCATGCCTGGCACAGCCGTGAAGTGCTCGGATTGCTGGGTTGCGCAGGCGCGGCGCTGGGGGTGTTCGCCTGGCACGAGCGCCGGGCGCGGGAGCCGTTGTTGCCGATGCACCTGTTCGCCAACCGCGATGCGGTGCTGTGTTGGTGCACGGTGTTCTTAACCAGCTTCCAGGCGATTTCCCTGACGGTGCTGGTGCCGTTGCGCTTCCAGAGCGTGACCGGCGCGGGCGCCGACAGTGCGGCGTTGCACTTGCTGCCGCTGGCGATAGGGCTGCCGATCGGCGCGTATTTCGCCGGACGCCGGACCTCGGTCACGGGGCGCTACAAGCCGATGATCCTGAGCGGCGCCCTGCTCTTCCCGTTCGCTATCCTCGGCATGGCCTTCACCCCGCCCGCCGCGCTCTGGTTGAGCAGCCTGTTCATGCTACTCAGCGGCATCGCCTCCGGCATGCAGTTTCCCACTTCGCTGGTGGGTGCGCAGAACGCCGTACACCAACAGGACATCGGCGTCGCCACCAGCACCACCAACCTGTTCCGCTCCCTCGGCGGCGCGGTGGGCGTGGCACTGATGTCAGCGTTGCTGCTGGCCTTGCTGCAGGATTCAAGCTTCGCCCAGATCGCCAGCGCGTCGCTGATCGGTGAAGGGCATTCCGGCAACGTCTTGCTGGACGGCCTGAACGCCGCCCCAGGCGAGGCGCAGAACGCCTTGCGCCAGGAATTGCAGGCGACGTTCCGGCATTTGCTGGTGATCAGCGCGGCGGTGTCGCTGCTGGGGTTGGCCGCGGCGCTGGTGATGCCCAATCGCTTGCTGCGTGGGCGGGATGAGAAGGTCCGCTAGCCAAAATGCACAAGCCCCTGTGGCGAGGGATTTGTGGGAGCAAAGCTTGCTCGCGAAACAGACGCCTCGGTTTTCCGATAGACCGCATCGCCTTCATCGCGGGCAAGCCTTGCTCCCACAGATGCTGTCAAGCCGTCGCCACAACACCTTCGGGCAGCACCACCGCGCTCATCCCGTCCTTCATGCGCTTGGCATCGCGCACAAAACAACGTGACGCCAGGAACAGGAACACCATGGTCAGGAACAGCGCCACCGGGATCAGGTACATCGCGTCATGCAGGCCGATGGCCTTGAACGCTTCGGTCATCTGGTCGACCCCGGCCGCGGCCATGGCCGTGCGGGCGAAGTAGTCGGACAAGCCGCCCACCACCACCGGGCCCAATCCGCCACCGAGCAAGTACAGGCCGGCGAAGAACAGTGCCATCGCCGTGGCCCTCAGGCGCGGCTCGACCACGTCCTGGATCGCCGTGTACACGCAGGTATAAAAGGTATAGGCGAACAACCAGCCGACACTGAACACCGCGACGAACACACCGATTTCAATTCGCCCGGCATGCAATGCCCAGGCAGTGGTGAGCGTCGAGATCACCAGGCTGAACGCGGCGAACAGCAAGCGACCGCTGGGCACGCGCTGGTGAATCTTGTCGGCGATCCAGCCGCCGAGGGTCAAGCCGAACAACCCGGTCACGCCCACCATGATCCCGGTGGCCACGGCCGCCTCGTGCAACGGCATCAGGAAATAGCGTTGCAGCATCGGCACCAGGAATGAGTTGCAGGCATAGGTGGCGAAGTTGAAGCACAGCCCGGCCAACACAAGCCACAGGAAGGTGGGGATCGCCAACACTCGACGGATCGGCCGGTCGATCTTTTCCTGGGACACCTGCACGGTTTCCGCCGCGCCGCGCTTGGGCTCCTTGATGAAGAACATGAACACCGCCAGCACCAAGCCTGGCACAGCCGCGATAAAGAACGGCGCGCGCCAGCTGTCGAAGGCCTTGACCATCGCGCCGATGGTGAAGAACGCCAGCAGCAAGCCAATCGGCAGGCCCAGCATGAAAATGCCCATGGCCCGCGCCCGGCGATGGGCCGGGAACAGATCGCCGATCAGTGAGTTGGCCGCTGGCGCATAACTCGCCTCACCGATCCCCACGCCCATACGCACCACCAGGAACGCCCAGAAACTGCCCACCAGGCCGTTGACCGCCGTCAGCGCGCTCCAGGTCGCCAGGCCCCAGCCCATCAACTTGCTGCGCGAACCGGTATCGGCCATGCGTCCCAATGGCAACCCGGCAATGGCGTAGACGAGGGTGAAAGCCGTGCCGATGATACCGATCTGGAAGTCGCTGAGACTCCACTCCATGCGAATCGGCTCGATGATGATCGCCGGGATGGTGCGGTCGAAGAAATTGAACAGGTTGGCCAGGAACAACAGGAACAGAATGCGCCAGGCATTCGCCGCTTGGGTCGAGTTCTGCATGGGTCCGTCTCTTTTATTGTTATGGAGCATTAGCGGAATCTGCAATCTAGACAGCGGCGCGCAGGCTGTCTCCAATCATTCGCAAGGCTGATACCCCCCCATGGCGAGCGGCGCGTTTCTTGATAACGGTCAATTTCCTGCAACAATTGCCATCATTTCGCCCATTCTTGATTAAAGATCGTCTCCCGGTGGCCGATTCAACCTATCAGGAAAGAATCTCTCGAGCGGCCCCCAGGCTATAGCCCTGGACGCTCGGGCCGACCTTCGCGCCATCCAGGACGCGAGCTCCCATCCGCGATGGTTCGATGACAGCGCTCGTCGAGCCAACCAAGTTCAGGCATATGGCGCACAATGACTTCCAAAAAAACAGCCACTGCGGTATCCGATCTGACCCTGAGCCCGGCCGCCAACGGCCCTGAAGTCTCGAAACCATCGAGCAGCTCGCGTCCCCTGTCGACTCAACAGTATCTGTATTTCACCGAAACCAACACCGACCGGATCCTCGACAACCTCGATGGCCTGCGCGACGCGGTGTTCCCGCGCCCGCCCCATCTGGTAGAGGACGAGAGCGACCGCGCCCAGCAGGAGTTCCCGTCGGTGTGCCTGATCGGCCTGGGTCGCTGCGGCTCCAACATCGCCCTGGACGTGGCGGAGCTGGTGTACAACGCCCGCAAGTTCTACCTCAACGAATTCAACGCCGAAGACAAGGCCTACAGCGACAAGGGCTACAGCCCCGCGCAGTGGATCCGCAACAACCTGCGCCTGGGCAACAGCAAGGCCAGCAAACCGGTGTTCCTGGTGGAACCGCTGGTGATGCTCGGCGACCTGGACAAGGACATCGCCGGGCGCATCCGTTTCTCGCGCAAGGGCGAGAAGAGCGGCTTTTTGCGCGACTACAGCAAAATGAAGATCATGGACCTGTCGGAAGTCCACGCCGGTGGCGCCGGTAACGCGCCGATCCTGGGCCAGTACCTGGCCAAGATCATCCTGAACAAGGACACCCAGCGCTTCTCCAGCCCCGACTGGAAAATGATCCACTCGTACCTGATCGACAGCTGCGGGATCAAGGCCAACCAGTCGCGCCTGTACTTCTCGATCTTCAGTGCCGGCGGCGGTACCGGTTCGGGCATGGCCTCGGAATTCGGCCTGGCCCAGCAGTACTCGTACATGAACAAGACGTTCGACACCAAGCCGATGGACGAACACGACAGCAAGAGCGGTCACTCCTTCGTCTTCGAACCGATTTTCACCAGCGGCATCTGTGTGCTGCCGAACATTTCCGACCACCGCAGTGAAATGTCCGAGGCGTTGCACATCAACGCCGGACGCCTGCTGTGCAAGTACCTGTCGGAAGAATGGGATTTCTCGTACAACTTCGCCAACGAAGACAGCAGCGAAGCCAGCGTCATGGGCCGTATCCGCCCGTGGAACGCGATGATGCTGATCTCCAACGACATCATGCGCTACGCCGAAGAAAGCGATGACGGCAACATCCAGAACATTGATGTCAATGCCATGGAGAAGCACGCTAACCAGTACATCTCCCAGCAGATCTTCAACATCCTGACGGCCCAGGCCGTCACCACCGACTACGACCAGAACTACTTCCGCCGTGCCGGCATCGACATTGGCGAAACCATTCGCCTGGACGCCAACGACCTGTTCATGAGCCTGGCCGGCCCGGTGGCAATTGCCTACGCCGAGTCCGTCGTCCCGGAAACCCCGGCGCCGAGCGGCGACAAGTTCAAGGTGTTCGAGAAAGAACCGCCGCGCCTGAACATCGACGACCTGTTCTTCCGCTCCATCGACCTGCCGCACTTCAACAAGGTCACCCAGGCCATCGAAGGCATCAGCCTGTTGCCGATCGAATCCAAGCGCTACCGGGCGTCGCTTGAGCAGTACAAGAATTCCGGCTACGACGCCGCCGCCCTGCATGACCTGCACTTCTTCAAGAATTGCTCGTCGGTAGTGTCCATCGTTTCCTTGCCCAAGGACTACAAGCTGTCCTACATGGACCTGAACCGGCTCAAGACCCACCTCAACAGCCTGTTCCCCAACACCACCCTCAAGCGCTACGCGTTGGTGATCGGCGCGTCGGCCAACCTGTCGCTCACCACGCTGATCGCCAAGAGCCCGTGCCTGTCGGATGATTTCCTGACCCTGATCGTGGCCTTCATCAAACGCTGCTTCGCCCGCACCCCGTACCGCTTCGACGACACCCTGGACAACTCGATCCTGGACTTCATCATCAATGAAGACTTCGACGAAGAACGCATCGACGACCTGCTCAACGAATTCGAAAACCCGGCGAAGATCCTCGACACCAACTGGTACGCGATCAAGCCGATGTACGAGAAGAAGTATCGCGAGCTGATCAACGACAAGGACAAGTTCGTCTCGATCAACGACATCCGCCTGTCCCGCGACTGCGTGAAGAAATCCATCAAGTACCTGCGTGAGATCTACCGTCACCGCATTGGCAAGACCAAGGTTATTTCTCTTAATAACCATACTGGCAGGTCTTACTGAGGCTGGCGTAACACCGTGGTGCCCCTTTCGCGAGCAAGCCCGCTCCCACAGTGGACCGCATTCTTTCTGAAGAAACGCGGTCCACTGTGGGAGCGGGCTTGCTCGCGAAGGCGGCCTTGAATACACCACCGAAACAACATCCAGAAACAATTGAGCAGCCCAAAGGCTGCTCCATAAACTGTTCCCGTTACGTATACGTCACCCTCCCCTGTGGCGTTTCGCCACGGCAGGACGCCATCACGCTACTCACCTACACACTTTCAGCGGACAAAAAACCTGAACCAACTTGGTGCATCGATCAGTTCGACGCCCTTTCCTGGATCATAATCCAGGGCGAAACCACCACCGCCCAAAGCGGCGGATCGCGCTCCAGAAAATCCAGCGCCCGCGTTTCAGACAGCTTGGCAAGCTGGTCGGCAGCCAGCCAGGCGGCGACTTTGGTACCTTCGTCCTGGGCGACGGCCTCGGCGGCGGCGATCAAATCCAGTGCCGGATCGACCCACAATAGGGCACCCTTGGCAAAGAACGGCTCCAGCTCTTTCCAGGTGATGGATGCGGTTTCACCAAGCAGTTTGGCATAGAGGGTGCTAGGTTCTTGATTCATGGGACCTGTCCGGAAAAGAAATCGGCGCGAATGATAACGTCGGTGGTCTGGCAGAAAAACCCGGTAGCAATTGCGGTACCGAATGAAAAGCGCAGGAAAGCCAAGGATTGCCGATATGACCGGACAAAACCCCGCCGCTATTCTGTCTTTTTCTTTCAATTAAGCGACACCCTCAGGTTTTGCCCCCAAGCGCCAGCTTCCCTTGCCAACAATCGGCGCTCTACACTGTACCGGTACAGTTGCCGGGGGCATTTTCCGCGAGGGTATCCAAGATATCTGACCCGGTTCTGCTGCTACGGCGCCAGGACTATAAAAACTACAACAGCATGAGTGGAGCACTATGACTAAGGCTACTAAGCAGATTTCCAAACTGTTTGCCGCTATGGTTCTGGCCGGGGTTGCCAGCCATTCGTTCGCCGCCGACACCATCAAGATCGGCATCGCCGGCCCTAAAACCGGCCCCGTAGCCCAATACGGCGACATGCAGTTCAGCGGCGCGAAAATGGCCATCGAACAGATCAACGCCAAGGGCGGCGTCGACGGCAAGCAACTTGTCGCCGTTGAATACGATGACGCCTGTGATCCAAAACAAGCGGTAGCGGTCGCGAACAAAGTCGTCAACGACGGCATCAAGTTCGTGGTTGGCCACCTGTGCTCCAGCTCCACCCAGCCCGCTTCGGATATCTACGAAGACGAAGGCGTGATCATGATCACCCCGGCCGCTACCAGCCCGGACATCACCGCTCGCGGCTACAAGATGATCTTCCGCACCATCGGCCTGGACAGCGCCCAAGGCCCTGCGGCCGGCAACTACATCGCCGACCACGTCAAGCCGAAAGTCGTTGCAGTCCTGCACGACAAGCAGCAGTACGGTGAAGGCATCGCCAGCGCCGTGAAGAAAACCCTCGAAGGCAAAGGCGTGAAAGTGGCCGTCTTCGAAGGCGTGAACGCCGGCGACAAAGACTTCTCCTCGATGATCGCCAAGCTCAAGCAAGCCAACGTCGACTTCGTCTACTACGGCGGCTACCACCCGGAGCTGGGCCTGATCCTGCGTCAATCCCAGGAAAAAGGCCTGAAGGCCAAGTTCATGGGTCCGGAAGGCGTGGGTAACGACTCCATCTCGCAGATCGCCAAGGAATCTTCCGAAGGCTTGCTGGTAACCCTGCCGAAATCTTTCGACCAGGACCCTGCCAACATCGCCCTGGCTGACGCCTTCAAGGCCAAGAAAGAAGACCCGAGCGGTCCGTTCGTGTTCCCGTCCTACTCCGCAGTGACCGTGATCGCCGACGCTATCAAGGCTGCCAAGAGCGAAGACGCAGGCAAAGTGGCTGAAGCCATCCACGCCGGCACCTTCAAGACCCCAACCGGTGACCTGAGCTTCGACGCGAAGGGCGACCTGAAGGACTTCAAGTTCGTGGTCTACGAGTGGCACTTCGGCAAACCTAAAACCGAAGCTTCGCCTCAGTAAGGCCTGGCCTGACTGACTGCCAATAAAGCCCACGGCGTGCCGTGGGCTTTGTTTTAAATGTATTGGGCCGCGCTGGCGTGATCCGCCAGTCTCCCCACCTGAAAATCTCAAAACCGTCATCAGCGGTTCGCTGGCAAACCTCGTGTTCGAAGTGGATGCAGATCCACGGGACCCGGGCGGGAAAATGACTCCACCAGTGAAATGCGTATCAGGTTTTTAGGAGCGCTGTAATGCCTGACATCTATCACTTCTTCCAGCAGCTGGTTAACGGCCTGACCGTTGGCAGCACGTATGCCCTGATCGCCATCGGCTATACGATGGTTTACGGCATCATTGGAATGATCAACTTCGCCCACGGCGAGGTGTACATGATCGGCTCCTACGTGGCGTTCATCGCCATCGCCGGGCTGGCCATGATGGGACTCGACAGTGTCCCGCTGTTGATGACCGCGGCTTTCATCGCGAGCATCGTCGTCACCAGTTCCTATGGCTACAGCATCGAACGGATCGCCTACCGCCCCCTGCGCGGCAGCAACCGTCTGATCCCGCTGATTTCCGCCATCGGCATGTCGATTTTCCTGCAGAACACGGTACTGCTTTCGCAAGACTCCAAGGACAAATCCATACCCAACCTGATTCCGGGCAACTTTGCCATCGGACCAGGCGGGGCACATGAAGTGCTGATTTCCTACATGCAAATCGTGGTGTTCGTGGTGACCCTGGTCGCCATGCTCGGCCTGACGCTGTTCATCTCCCGTTCCCGCCTGGGCCGCGCCTGCCGCGCCTGTGCCGAGGACATCAAGATGGCCAACCTGCTGGGCATCAACACCAACAACATCATCGCCCTGACCTTCGTCATCGGTGCGGCCCTGGCGGCCATCGCCGCGGTGCTGTTGAGCATGCAATACGGCGTGATCAACCCCAACGCCGGCTTCCTCGTAGGCCTGAAAGCCTTCACCGCCGCGGTACTGGGCGGCATCGGCAGCATCCCCGGGGCAATGCTCGGCGGGCTGGTGCTGGGCGTGGCGGAAGCCTTTGGCGCCGACATCTTCGGCGACCAGTACAAGGACGTCGTGGCATTCGGCTTGTTGGTTCTGGTTCTGTTATTCCGGCCGACCGGCATCCTGGGCCGCCCGGAGGTTGAAAAAGTATGACTAGGCATCTCAAATCGGCGCTCTTCAGCGCCCTGCTGGTCTGGGCCGTGGCCTACCCGGTACTGGGTCTTAAACTGACCATCGTCGGCATCAACCTGGAAGTGCACGGCACCAGCCCGGCCATCCTGGCGAGCATCGCCGTGTGTTCGCTGCTGATGTTCGTGCGCGTACTGTTCAGCACGCAGATCAGCGCCATGTGGAAGTCCTCGCCCGGCCTGCCGGTGATCCCGGCCAAGGCCAGCAACTTCCTGACCCTGCCGTCGACCCAGCGCTGGATCGTGCTAGGCCTGATCGTCGTGGCCCTGGTGTGGCCGTTCTTCGGCTCTCGCGGCGCGGTGGACATCGCCACGCTGATCCTGATCTACGTGATGCTCGGCCTGGGCCTGAACATCGTCGTAGGCCTGGCCGGTCTGCTGGACCTGGGTTACGTCGGCTTCTACGCCGTCGGCGCCTACAGCTATGCGCTGCTGTCCCACTACTTCGGCCTGAGCTTCTGGATCTGCCTGCCGATCGCCGGGATGATGGCCGCCACCTTCGGTTTCCTGCTGGGGTTCCCGGTCCTGCGCTTGCGCGGTGACTACCTGGCCATCGTGACCCTGGGTTTTGGCGAGATCATCCGTCTGTTCCTGCGCAACCTGACCGACATCACCGGTGGCCCGAACGGCATCAGCAACATCGAGAAACCGACGTTCTTCGGCCTGACCTTCGAACGTAAAGCCGCCGAAGGCCTGCAGACCTTCCACGAGTACTTCGGCCTGGAATACAACTCGATCAACAAGGTGATCTTCCTCTACCTGGTTGCGCTGTTGCTGGCCCTGGCCGCGCTGTTCGTCATCAACCGCCTGCTGCGCATGCCGATCGGCCGCGCCTGGGAGGCATTGCGTGAAGACGAAATCGCCTGCCGTGCGCTGGGTCTCAACCCAACCGTGATCAAACTGTCGGCCTTCACCCTCGGCGCTGCGTTCGCCGGTTTTGCCGGTAGCTTCTTCGCCGCCCGCCAGGGCCTGGTGACGCCGGAGTCCTTCACCTTCATCGAGTCGGCGATCATCCTCGCCATCGTGGTGCTGGGCGGAATGGGCTCGCAGCTGGGCGTGATCCTGGCGGCGATCGTGATGATCCTGCTGCCGGAAATGATGCGTGAATTCAGCGAATACCGCATGCTGATGTTCGGCGCCTTGATGGTGCTGATGATGATCTGGCGTCCTCAAGGTCTGCTGCCTATGCAACGCCCCGAACTTAAACTAAGAGCGGAGCTGCGCAAATGAGCCGCGAGATCCTCAAGGTTGAAAATCTAAGCATGCGCTTCGGCGGCTTGCTGGCGGTCAACGGCGTGGCCCTGACCGTGAAAGAAAAACAGGTCGTTGCGCTGATCGGGCCGAACGGCGCGGGCAAGACCACCGTGTTCAACTGCCTGACCGGCTTCTATCAGCCCACCGGCGGCACCATCGTGCTGGACGGCGAGCCGATCCAGGGCCTGCCCGGCCATCAGATCGCCCGCAAGGGTGTGGTGCGCACCTTCCAGAACGTGCGGCTGTTCAAGGACATGACGGCGGTCGAAAACCTGCTGATCGCCCAGCACCGTCACCTGAACACCAACTTCTTTGCCGGCCTGTTCAAGACCCCGGCGTTCCGCAAAAGCGAACGCGAGGCCATGGAGTACGCCGAGTACTGGCTGGAGAAGGTCAACCTCAAGGAGTTCGCCAACCGTACCGCCGGGACCCTGGCCTACGGTCAGCAACGGCGCCTGGAAATCGCCCGCTGCATGATGACCCGTCCGCGGATCCTCATGCTCGACGAGCCCGCCGCCGGCCTGAACCCCAAGGAAACCGAAGACCTGAAAGCCCTGATCGGCGTGCTGCGCGAGGAGCACAACGTCACTGTGCTGCTGATCGAGCACGACATGAAGCTGGTCATGAGCATTTCCGACCACATCGTCGTGATCAACCAGGGCACCCCCCTGGCCGACGGCTCGCCAGAGCAGATCCGCGACAATCCTGAAGTGATCAAAGCCTACCTGGGGGAAGCGTAAATGCTGCAATTCGAAAACGTTTCCACCTTCTACGGCAAGATCCAGGCCTTGCACAGCGTCAACGTCGAGGTCCGCCAGGGCGAAATCGTCACGCTGATCGGTGCCAACGGCGCCGGCAAATCCACCCTGCTGATGACGCTCTGCGGTTCGCCCCAGGCCCACAGCGGCAGCATCCGCTACATGGGTGAGGAGTTGGTGGGCCAGGACTCGTCGCACATCATGCGCAAGAGCATCGCGGTGGTGCCGGAAGGCCGTCGGGTATTTGCCCGACTGACCGTAGAAGAAAACCTCGCCATGGGCGGTTTTTTCACCGACAAGGGCGACTTTCAGGAACAAATGGACAAGGTCCTGCACCTTTTCCCACGCCTGAAAGAACGCTTTACCCAGCGCGGCGGCACCATGTCCGGCGGCGAACAGCAAATGCTCGCCATCGGCCGTGCGCTGATGAGCAAGCCCAAGCTGCTGCTGCTCGACGAGCCTTCCCTGGGCCTGGCACCGATCATCATCCAGCAGATCTTCGACATCATCGAACAACTGCGCAAGGACGGCGTGACGGTGTTCCTGGTGGAGCAGAACGCCAACCAGGCGCTGAAAATCGCCGACCGGGCGTACGTGCTGGAGAACGGTCGCGTGGTGATGCAAGGCACCGGTGAAGCCCTGCTGACCGACCCGAAAGTGCGCGAGGCGTACCTGGGCGGTTGAGTCTGCAGCAATAAAAAAACGGCCTTCGGGCCGTTTTTTTTGCCCAATGTAGGAGCTGTCGAGCGAAGCGAGGCTGCGATCTTGTCCCGGACAATTGAGTCTAAAGCGAAAGATCAAGATCAAAAGATCGCAGGCTTCGCCAGCTCCTACAGGTCTCAGCGCGAGCTTGCTCCCTCGCCACAGGTTCCAGGATCACTAAAAAAATCATGCGCCCGCTGTAACGCTTTCCCACCTCCCCTCTCTAGTTCAGTAGACCGGCGCTAACGCCGGTTCATTTCCCTGAATGACTGGAGAATCATCATGACTGCTTCGACCCGCACCCTGTCCGCCACCGCCCTGATCCTGGCCCTGGGTTCTGCCCTGAGCATGACAGCCGTCTCGACCGTCCACGCAGCCGACGACACCATGGAAAAATGCTTCGGCGTTGCCCTCAAAGGCAAGAACGACTGCGCCGCCGGTGCCGGCACCACCTGCGCCGGTACGGCAAAAATGGACTATCAGGGCAACGCCTGGAAATCGGTACCCAAAGGCACTTGTACCACCATGGAAAGCAAAACCTCCCCGACTGGTTTCGGCCAGCTCGAAGCGTTCAAAGCCAAGTCCTGATCGCATCTGCCTGAGGCCCGCCAGCATGTTGAATCCCCCCTCCCTCGCCACTGATAGCCGGCTGCCGCCAAGGGCAGGGTTGGGGCTCAAGAGCGAGCATTTTCGTGAGGTGCTCCAGACCCGACCGGACCTGGGCTTTTTCGAGGTGCACGCGGAAAACTACATGGTGGCCGGCGGGCCGCTTCATCACTTCCTGGGGCGGATACGCGAACAGTACCCGCTGTCGCTGCACGGCGTCGGCCTGTCGATCGGTGGGGAGGGGCCGCTGGATGTTGCGCATTTACAGCGCCTGGCCGCATTGGTCGAACGCTATCAGCCCCAATCCTTTTCCGAACACCTGGCCTGGTCCAGCCACGGCCCGGTGTTCCTCAATGACCTGCTCCCCCTGGCCTACGACGAAGCGACCCTCGACCGGGTCTGCGAACACGTCGACCAGGTGCAGTCGAGCCTCAAACGTACGCTGTTGCTGGAAAACCCGGCCACCTACCTGGCGTTCGAGGCCTCGACCCTAGACGAGCCACACTTCATCAGCGAAGTGATCCGGCGCACCGGCTGCGGCCTGCTGCTGGATGTGAACAACGTCTACGTTTCGTGCGTCAACCACTGCCGCGATCCATTGGCCTACCTCGACGCCCTGCCCCTGCAAGCGACCGGTGAAGTTCACCTGGCCGGCTTTGCCGAGGACACCGACAGCCTCGGCGCACGCCTGCTGATAGACAACCACGGCGCGCCCATCGACAACGAGGTCTGGCAACTGTATCTCCAGGTACTGGAGCGGACCGGGCCGGTAGCCACGCTGATCGAGCGCGACAACCACATCCCTCCCTGGGGGGTACTGCTGGCCGAGGCGCGCCAGGCCGATCAACTTTTAGCCACCGCCGGAGCCCGGCCATGAGCGGCCAGCACGCATTCGCCGCCGCCCTGCTCGACCCGCGCAAGGCATGTCCACCCGGCCTGGTCAGCGCCAACGGCGCCGACCCGCAGAGTCGCTTCGCGGTGTACCGCAACAACGTGCTCAGCTCGTTGATCAACGCCCTGGCCGACAATTACCCGGTGGTGGTGCAACTGGTGGGCGAGGAGTTTTTCCGAGGCATGGCTGGGGTCTACGTCCAGTCGACACCGCCGCGAAGCCCGGTGATGAGCGACTACGGGGATGATTTTGCCGAGTTCGTCGAGCAATTCGAACCCGCCGCCTGTGTGCCGTACCTGGCGGACGTCGCCCGCCTGGAGCGACTGCACGTGCAAGCCTGGCATGCCGCCGACGCCGAGCCCATGGCGCAAGAACGCATCGTCGAGGCGCTGTCATCTCCCACGCTGACAAGGCACCTGAAGATCGGTCTTCACCCGTCACTGCGGCTGCTGCAATCGCCCTTCGCCGTGGTGACGATCTGGGCCGCCCATCAGCACGAGACGCCGGTACCATTCGAAGCCTTTCCTGCGCAAAACGCCTTGGTGCTGCGCCACGGTCTCGACGTGCAAGTGTTCGCGATCAATCACGCGGCCCATGGGTTCATCACCGCCCTGCAACAGGGGCTGTCCCTGACCGCTGCCATTGAAGCCTCAATCGACCTCGACCTGGAACAGACCCTGGCGGGGCTCATTCGCCACAGAGCTATCACTCACCTCCTAGCTGAACAGGTATCCCCATGAACGCCCTGATTGCCGGTTCCATTCAATGGCTGGAGAAAATTCCCCACAGCCTGATCGCCTTCATCGCGCGATTCTCGATTGCCGCGGTGTTCTGGAAATCCGGCCAGACCAAAATCGAAGGCCTGGCCATCGACTTGTTCGACGGCACTTTCCAGATCGGCCTGCCGCGGCTGGCGGACTCGACCATTCCCCTGTTCAAAAGCGAATACGCCCTCCCGCTGCTGTCGCCGGAACTGGCCGCGTACCTGGCGGCCTCTGCCGAGCATGTGTTCCCGGTCCTGATCCTGTTTGGCCTGGCGACCCGCTTTTCAGCGCTGGCCTTGCTGGGCATGACCGTGACCATCCAGCTGTTCGTCTACCCGGACGCCTACCCGACCCATGGCTCCTGGGCGGCGGTATTGCTCTACCTGATGGCCCGTGGGCCGGGGGTACTGTCCATCGACCACCTGATTGCCAAGCGCTACGCCCGCTGACTGACCCTGGGACACCTGTGGGAGCGGGCTTGCTCGCGAAGGCGGCGGCACATCCAGCATTTATGCAAGCTGACCCACCGCCTTC
>NZ_LHVH01000015.1 GCF_001269885.1 Pseudomonas kilonensis | reverse complement strand
TTGCTCGCGAAGGCGGCGGCACATCCAGCATTTATGCAAGCTGACCCACCGCCTTCGCGAGCAAGCCCGCTCCCACAAGGGGGTGTCCAATGGTGTCAAATGGCTGGGCTATCGCTGCAGCCGATCCAACGCCTCGCCGCTGCGCTTGAACCAGTCGATCAAGTAGTCGGCGAGCACCTGAGTGCGCTTGGGTAGGCCGCCCTGGTACGGGTGCACCAGGTACATCGGCATGCGCCGGGTCTGGTAGTCGCGCAGCAGCCAGTGCAGGCGTCCATCGGCCAACTCTTCATGCAGCAAATACGACGGCAGCCGGGCGATTCCGGCGCCGGCCAGGGCGGCTTTTTTCAGCAGGCTGTAGTGATTGCTGGCGAACGGTCCCGACACCCGGACCCGCAGCAGCTCGTGTTGCTGGTGGTAAAGCCATTCTTCCCGACCGCTGTAGTGGCTGTTCAGCAAGCAGCGATGTTCGGCCAGGGCCTGGGGCGTCTCGGGTTCGCCATAGTGTTCGAGGTAGGCCGGACTGGCGCAGGTCATTTCGTGCCACGCCAGCAATGGCCGGGCCACCAGTCGCTCATCGATAGCGGCGTCGGAGCGGATCGCCAGGTCGAAACCATCGCGGGTCAGGTCACGGTAACCGTTGTTGAGCTCCAGTTCGATCTGTACGTGGGGATACGTACGAGCGAACTCCATCAGCAAGCCCTCAAAGAACGTTTCACCCAACGAAACCGGAACCGTCATACGCACCGGCCCAGAAATATCGTCCTTCAAACGCGCCAATGCCTGACGTGCCCGTTCCACCTGCACCAACAGCGCCTGGGCCTGGGGCAACAACGCCGCCCCTGCCGCCGTAAGGCTCAAGCGCCGCGTGGTGCGTTGCAGCAACACCACCGAAAACCGCCTCTCCAACAGACTGATGCGCTTGGACAACTGGCCCTTGCTGCACCCCAACTGCTGGGCCGCCTGGGTGAAGCTGCCGGCCTCCATCAACACGGCAAACGCCGCCAGGTCATCCATTTCGCTCATTGGATTGTTTCCAAATGAAAACCAAAGGTTGCCTATTAGCATGATTATCAATGGAAAGAACCTCTCTAGACTGAAAACTCATTCAACCCATTGAGGAACAGCTCATGAAAATCCTGTTGATCGGCGCCAACGGCACTATCGGTTCGGCCATTGATAACGAACTGTCGCCGCGCCACGAGATCATTCGGATCGGCCGCCACAGCGGTGACCTGCAGGTGGATATCAGCGACAGCGCTTCAATCCGCGCGCTGTTCGCAAAGACCGGCCGTTTTGATGCCCTGGTTTGCGCCGCCGGCAACGTCACCTTTGCACCCCTGGCCGACATGACCGAAGACAGCTTTGCCCTGGGTTTGAAAGACAAGCTGATGGGCCAGGTCAACCTGCTGCTGATCGGCCGTGAATTCGCCAACGACGGCGCGTCCTTCACCTTCACCACCGGCGTACTCAGCCACGATCCGATCAAGAGCGGTGCGTCGGCGGCCCTGGTCAACGGTGCCCTGGACAGTTTCGTGCGCGCCGCGGCAATCGAGTTGCCACGGGGCTTGCGGGTCAACTCGGTGAGCCCGAACGTGTTGCTGGAAGCCATGGACAAATACGCCCCGTACTTCCGCGGCTACAAACCGGTCCCGGCCGTCGATGTTGCATTGGCCTACGCCAAGAGTGTCGAAGGCCTACAAACCGGTCAGACCTTTCACGTGGGCTAGCCGACGCTCTACCCGTAGGAGCTGCCGCAGGCTGCGATCTTTTGATCTTTCGCTTGCGGTGCAAGTGTCTGGGAAAAGATCGCAGCCTCGTTGCACTCGACAGCTCCTACACAGCTCCTACACGGCTCCTACGGGTTGTGATGTGGGATCAGTCTGAGTAACGTGGCGGCACTTGTCTGGAGACCCAATGATGCGTGCCGCCCGCTCCCTGCTGTTTGTCGCCCTCCTGCCGCTCTTCACCGGCTGCCAATTGCTCGACGCCCCTCGTCAGAGCGCCTCCCACGCCGGCCAGACGCGCATGCAGGGCGAGCTCACGGCAGCCGATGGCAAGCTGGTGTTCCAGCCGTGCCAGGAACAGCACCGCTACATCGTCAACGACAGCGGTGGCACCAGCGTGCTGCAACAGGCCGCCAGCCTGGCCGATGACCAAGGCAAGCTATTTGCCGATGTGCGCGGTCGTATCGTCTCCAGCGCAGCAGCCGGCACCGACAGCCAGTTGGACCTGGAGCAGTTGTACCGCCTGGAACGCTCGGGCAGCGCTTGCGATGAAGGCAATTTCAAACTGCTGGTCTTGCGTGCCGCCGGTCATGGTCCGGAGTGGAACCTCAAGGCCAGCGGCAAGGGCATGGTGCTTGAGCGTGAAGGCCAACCGACGCTGGCGGTGCCCTACCTAGAAGAACAACTGGGCGACGGCCGCTTCAACCTCAGCACCGAAGCCAACGGCCAGAAGGTCGAGCTCTGGCTGGCCGCCCAGCGCTGCGTCGACAGCACCACCGGCAGCGTGCAACACATGAGCGCCGAATTGCGGGTCAACGGTCAGGTCCAGCGTGGCTGCGCCTACTTTGGTGGTGCGCGCAACGACTGATTCACAGCTTTTGGCTTATAATCGCCGGTTCACGCCCTGGTGCAGTTGTGCATCCCGCGAACCGGATCCCACCATGTTACGAATCACCGAACTCAAGCTGCCGATCGACCACCCCGAAGAAGACCTGCGCCCTGCCATCCTGCAGCGCCTGGGCATCGCCAGCGATGACCTGCTCGACTTCACCTTGTTCAAGCGCAGCTACGACGCGCGCAAGAAATCCTCCGAACTGTGCTTCATCTACACCATCGACCTGACGGTGCGCGACGAAGCCAGCCTGCTGCGCAAGTTCGCCGATGACCGTAACGTCAACGAGGCGCCGGATGTCGGCTACAAAGTGGTGGGCCAGGCACCGGCTGACCTGAGCGAGCGGCCGATCGTGGTCGGCTTCGGCCCGTGCGGGATCTTCGCCGCCCTGCTGCTGGCACAGATGGGCTTCAAGCCAATCATCCTCGAGCGTGGCCCGGAAGTGCGCCAGCGCACCAAGGACACCTGGGGCCTGTGGCGCAAAAGCGTGCTCAACCCCGAATCCAACGTGCAGTTCGGTGAAGGCGGCGCAGGGACGTTTTCCGACGGCAAGCTCTATAGCCAGATCAAGGATCCGAAATTCCTTGGCCGCAAGGTTTTGCACGAATTCGTCAAGGCCGGGGCGCCGGAAGAAATCCTCTACGTCAGCAAGCCGCACATTGGCACGTTCCGTCTGACCGGCGTGGTGGAAACCATGCGTGAGCAGATTCGCGCCCTGGGTGGCGAAGTGCGCTTCCAGCAGCGGGTTACCGATGTGCTGATCGAGGACGGCCAACTGGTCGGCGTCGAACTGGCCAGCGGCGAACAGATTCATTCGAAACATGTGATCCTGGCCCTGGGCCACAGCGCCCGGGACACCTTCCGCATGCTCCACAGCCGCGGCGTGTACATGGAAGCCAAGCCGTTCTCGGTGGGTTTCCGTATCGAACACCCGCAATCGCTGATCGACAGCGCACGCCTGGGCAAGTACGCCGGCCATCCGAAACTCGGCGCCGCCGATTACAAACTGGTGCACCACGCCAAGAATGGCCGGTCGGTGTACAGCTTCTGCATGTGCCCGGGCGGCACCGTGGTGGCGGCGACGTCCGAGCCGAACCGCGTCGTGACCAACGGCATGAGCCAGTATTCGCGCAATGAGCGCAACGCCAACTCCGGCATTGTCGTCGGCATTACGCCGGAAGTGGATTATCCGGGTGGCCCGCTGGCCGGGATCGAGCTGCAAGAACGCCTGGAATCCCACGCCTTCGTGCTCGGCGGCAGCAACTACGAAGCCCCGGCGCAACTGGTGGGTGATTTCATCGCCGGCAAGCCGTCTACGGCACTGGGCAGCGTCGAACCTTCCTACAAGCCAGGGGTGTCCCTGGGCGACTTGGCCCTGGCCCTGCCGGACTTCGCCATCGAAGCGATCCGCGAGGCCCTGCCGGCGTTCGAGAAACAGATTCGCGGTTACTCGCTGCACGACGCCGTGCTGACCGGCATCGAAACCCGCACTTCATCGCCCCTGCGCATTACCCGCAACGAATCGCTGCAGAGCCTGAACGTCAAGGGCCTTTTCCCGGCCGGTGAAGGCGCCGGTTACGCGGGCGGGATCCTGTCGGCGGGCGTGGACGGAATCCGGATTGCCGAGGCGGTGGCGCGGGATATCCTCGGCCTCGAGGCCTGAAGGGCCAATGCTGTTCACTCAAGGCTGGATTTGTTGCTTAAGTGAACAGCATGACCCTGTGGGAGCGGGCTTGCTCGCGAATGCGGTGCATCATTCACTGATAAGTTGACTGACCCAGCGCCTTCGCGAGCAAGCCCGCTCCCACAAAAGACCTCAGGGTTTTCAGGATCAGATGTTCGCCCGCAACACACTCTCAGGCAGCGCCTCGCCCCGCTCCACACTGGCCGCCACGATGTCCATCAGCTCACTCAACTCATACCCCTGGGCCTTGAGCCACGCCGGGTCGTAATAGGTCGTGGCGTAGCGCTCGCCACCGTCGCACAAAATCGCCACGATCGACCCCGACTCACCCGCATCCACCATCTGCCGGGCCGCCATGAGGGCGCCGATCAGATTGGTGCCGCTGGACCCGCCGACCCGTCGTCCCAAGCGCTGGGCCAGGTAATGCATGGCCGCCAATGACAAGGCGTCCGGGACCTTGACCATCGCATCGATGACTTTCGGCAAGAACGACGCCTCGACCCGTGGCCGGCCGATACCCTCGATGCGTGAACCGCAATCCAGGCGCAGGCTGGCATCGCCGCTGCGGTAGTAGTCGAAGAACACTGAACGCTCGGCGTCCGCACACAGCACGCGGGTGCCGTGCTGGCGATAACGCACGTAGCGCCCCAGGGTGGCGGTGGTGCCGCCGGTGCCGGGGCTTGAAATCAACCAGCTCGGCTCCGGGTGCCGCTCGAAGCGCATCTGCTGGAAGATCGATTCGGCAATGTTGTTATTGGCCCGCCAGTCCGTGGCGCGCTCGGCATAGGTGAATTGGTCGATGAAGTGCCCATCATGCTCGTGGGCCAGGCGCTCGGATTCGGCGTAGATCTGCGTAGGATCGTCCACCAGGTGGCTCTGGCCGCCATAGAAAGCGATCTGTGCGATTTTTTCCCGGGAGGTGGTCGCCGGCATCACCGCAATGAACGGCAGGCCCAGCAACCTGGCGAAGTAGGCCTCGGAAATCGCTGTCGAGCCGCTGGAGGCCTCGATCACCGGCGCACCGGGCTTGAGCCAGCCATTACACAACGCATAGAGAAACAGCGAACGCGCCAGCCGATGCTTGAGGCTGCCGGTGGGATGGCTGGATTCATCCTTGAAATACAGTTCGATGCCCGGCAGGCCAGGCAGCGGCAGCGGAATCAGGTGGGTATCGGCGCTGCGCTGGAAGTCAGCCTCGATGATGCGGATCGCTTCGCGCGCCCACTGGCGGTGGTCGTTCATGGTGTTTTCTCACTGGCTCGGTTCGACGCAGGGAAACCTGGTGGTCATGCAGGCGCAACGTGGTCTCGGAAAAACCAGTCGCAAGCTTAGGAAAAAACCTACATCGCGCACAGGTACAGCTAAGGTCCAATATGGCCCATAACTGCCCGACTGCGTGGCGCTGGCGTTGTAACGACATATAACAAAAAAGAATATAACTTTTGTTTTAACAACTAACAGTACGGGTTAGGGTGTGCCATCTTTTTGATTCAATGAATGGAGAGCGATCGTGGCTCTACGCAATTCTCTGACACGTTTTTTCCAACTGGAGGCTGCCAGCGGCCTGCTGCTGATCGCCGCCGCCGTGTTGGCCCTGGCCATCAATAACTCGCCCCTTTCCTGGCTGTACAACGGCCTGCTGGACACGCCGGTGGTCGCCCAGGTCGGCGCATTGAAGATCGCCAAACCCTTGCTGCTGTGGATCAACGACGGCCTGATGGCGATGTTCTTCCTGCTCATCGGCCTCGAGGTCAAGCGTGAGGTCCTCGATGGGCAACTGTCGAAACCTTCGCAAATCGTCCTGCCGGGCGCAGCAGCGATCGGCGGCATGGTGGTACCGGCCCTGATCTACTGGTTCCTCAACCGCGACAATCCGGCCGCCCTCGCTGGCTGGGCGATTCCGACGGCCACCGACATCGCATTCGCCCTCGGCGTGCTGGCCTTGCTCGGCAAACGGGTGCCGGTGTCGCTCAAGCTGTTCCTGATGACCTTGGCGATCATCGACGACCTGGGCGCCATTATCATCATCGCGATTTTTTACTCCGGCGCCCTGTCGACCTTGTCGCTCATGCTGGCAGCCGCCTGCATCACTGCGCTGGTGGCGATGAACCGGATGGGTGTGGTCAAGCTCGGGCCCTATATGGTCATTGGCCTGATCCTCTGGGTCTGCGTACTCAAGAGCGGTGTCCATGCCACGCTGGCCGGGGTGACTCTGGCGTTCTGCATCCCGCTGCGCACGAAAAACGCCGAGACTTCGCCACTGCTAACCCTTGAGCATGCCCTGCATCCCTGGGTGGCCTACGGCATTCTGCCGCTGTTCGCCTTCGCCAATGCCGGCCTGTCCCTGAGTGGCATCACTGTCGAGAGTTTCACCCATGACGTGCCGATGGGCATCGCCATTGGCCTGCTGCTGGGCAAGACCATCGGCGTCTTCGGCCTGACCTGGCTGGCCGTGAAGATCGGCATCGCCAGCTTGCCCGCCGGCGCCAATTGGGGCCAGGTATTGGGTGTGGCGATTCTGTGCGGTATCGGGTTCACCATGAGCCTGTTCGTTGGGTCCCTCGCGTTCGAGCCGGGTGTGAGTGATTACGCCGGCATGGACCGGATGGGGATTCTCACGGGTTCGATCCTGGCGGCGTTGCTCGGTTATGCGGTGACGGCGGCGGCCAGTCGCAAGCAGCCTGCATTGCCAAGCTGATTCCTGGCTGCCAGGAGGGGTGTGCATATCCGTTGCTGCGGTAACGGCTGCTTAAGGTTCCGCCCTTACGGCGGCTCACTTTTGAAAAGCGCAAAAGTAAGCAAAACGCTTCTGCCCCACCACTCGGCGCCCCGTTAACCACGATGCCCTCACTCCGGCATTGCTCCGTGGGCCGCCGCGAAGGGCCATCCATGGCCCAGCGCGGCTATCCCGGCATCCATGCCGGGATACCCACTCCACAATGCCTGCGTTCGGCCATCGTGGTTAACGGGGCGCCGAGATCAACGTCCACCACGAGGCGGCCTAGTAGCCGACCTGGTTTTGGGTGAACGTGTTTCTCCTGTGGGAGCGAGCTTGCTCGCGATGAGGCCAGCAAGCCCAGCATCCATGTGACTGAACCACCGCCATCGCGAGCAGGCTCGCTCCCACATTCAATCCTCAGCGGACACAAAACTCATATCCAACACAGCCCCCCTGTGGGAGCGGGCTTGCTCGCGATGAGGCCAGCAAGCCCAGCATCCATGTGACTGAACCACCGCCATCGCGAGCAAGCTCGCTCCCACATTCAATCTTCAGCGGACACAAAATTCATATCCAACACAGACCTCCTGTGGGAGCGGGCTTGCTCGCGATGAGGCCAGCAAGCCCAGCATCCATGTGACTGAACCACCGCCATCGCGAGCAGGCTCGCTCCCACATTCAATCCTCAGCGGACACAAAACTCATATCCAACACAGCCCCCCTGTGGGAGCGGGCTTGCTCGCGATGAGGCCAGCAAGCCCAGCATCCATGTGACTGAACCACCGCCATCGCGAGCAGGCTCGCTCCCACGGGAGAAACGCGGTCCCACCCAGAACCAGGTCGGCTATCAGGCCGCCTCGGTTCTGCTTTTGATCTGGGGCGCCCCGTTAACCACGCTGGCTGAACGAAGGTATTGCGCAGTGGGCAACCCGGCATGGATGCCGGGTTAGCCGCGCTGGGCCATGGATGGCCCTTCGCGGCGGCCCACGGAGCAATGCCTTCGTTCAGGCATGCCGAGCCTAGGCGAGGCACCGAGTGGTGGGGCAGAAGCGTTTTGCTTACTTTTGCGCTTCTCAAAAGTGAGCCGCCGTAAGGGCGGAACCCTAAGTAGCCGTTACCAAAGAAACGGATATACACGCCGTCTCCCGAAACGAAGCCATAAAAAAACGACGCCTTCCCGTTCAGGAACAAGCGCCGTTTTTTCTCTTACCTAACCAAGCTTAGTGCGATACGCGACTCGTACCATCCACAGTGGAAATACGAACCCGCTCACCCACACGGAATACCTCGTTCTCCTGAACCTGCTGCACATAGGCACGCATGCTACCGTCATCTTCACGCACGGTGATTTCCACACCCTGGGTACGGGTCAAACCTTCTTCAGTAGCAGAACCAATCAGGCCACCAGCTACCGCGCCAATCACAGCGGCGACAATACTGCCACGGCCACCGCCGATGGCGCTGCCGCCAACACCACCGACCACCGCACCAGCCGCACCGCCGATGGGGGTCTTGGTGCCTTCGATCTTGACCGGACGCAAGGACTCGATGGTCCCCATGCGAATCGTCTGCACGCGACGCGCTTCGTCACGGGAGTAGGAGTCACCGGTCAGGCTCGACTGACAGCCAGTGAGCAACATCGCCATCGTGGAAAAGGAAGCAACCAGCAAAACAGACTTACGCATAGCATCAAACTCCAAAAGACAGGGATTCATTAAACTCCGCAGCTTGACGCCTGTCACGGCCTCGCCGGGATAAAATTGTTTTCATTCAGGTGGGATACAGGCGCACCCGAAAAATTCACCAAACAGTAGCGCCAATTTCCGAAACCTGCGTCATCAACCCGGGGATCTTTCATGGATTATTTCATCATCGTCGCGGTCACCGTGGCCGGTTTGTACTTCCACTGGTGGCTGTACGTACGAATCAAACGCTGGATGGACCGCGATCTGGCGCTGTCCCTGGCGGGGCAGGATGAGCAGAAAAAGACCTACATGCTGCAACAATTGGCCCGTGCCCAGGAACAAGGAGTCAAGCGTCGGGACTTGCCGCAATGGCTTAAAACCGCTGCGGCAGGTTACCCCGACACTAAGGCGCCAGACGCTCGCGCGTCCAGTTCGCCCCTTGCAGGCGGTAGTTGAGGCGATCGTGCAGGCGGCTCGGACGACCCTGCCAGAACTCGATGCGCTCGGGCAGCAAACGATAACCACCCCAATGCTCCGGGCAGTGCGGTTGGCTGTCGCTGAAGCGTTGTTCGGTGGCCTTGAGCAAGTCGTCCAGCTCAGAGCGCCCCGAAATCACTCGGCTCTGGGGTGAAGCCCAGGCGCCGAGACGGCTGCCCAGCGGGCGAACCTGGTAATAGGCGTCCGACTCCTGCGCCGTGACCTTCACCACTTTGCCCTCGATCCGCACCTGGCGCTCCAGGGCTGGCCAGAAAAACGTCATGGCCGCAAATGGGTTCGCGGCCAGTTGCTGGCCCTTGGCGCTGTCGTAGTTGGTGAAGAACGTGAAGCCCAGGGCATCCAGCCCCTTGAGCAGCAGGATCCGGCAGTGCGGGCGCCCTTCTGCATCCACCGTCGCCAGGGTCATGGCGTTGGCCTCCACCGGCGCCTGCTCGGTTTTCACCGCGTCGGCGAACCAGTGGTGGAACAGTGCAAACGGCTCGGCCGGGGCTTGCGCCTCGGTCAAGCCATCGCGGGTGTAGTCGCGGCGCATATCAGCCAGCGGTTGGGTCATGGCGCATTCCTTGTGGTTAGCCCATCACTGCTTGGGGGTATCGGCGGCCGCGACTTTCTTGGTATTGGTGGCGGCTTTGGCCGGTTGGGTTTTCTTCGCCGCAGTAGTGGCCTTGGCTGGGGCTTTCTTGGCAGGCGCCTTGGCCACGGCTTTTTTGGCCGGTGCTTTTTTGCTGGTCGGGGTCACGGCTTTTTTAGCCGCAGACGCTGGGGCCGGGGCCGCGGGTTTCACGTCCTGGGCCGCCACCAGCGTCACTGGCGCAGGTGCCGGCATGTTGTATTTGCTCAGCAGCGCAACCATGGTGTTGGCCGGCGTGACCAGCAGTTCCACACGACGGTTCAAGGCACGACCTTCCACACTGTCGTTGGCCGCACGTGGCGCCACTGCGCCCATGCCGCGCAGCATCAGGCGATCACGTTGCAGGCCGCTGAGACGGAAAATCGCTGCCACGGACTGGGCACGCTCCTGGCTGAGTTTCAGGTTCGCGGGTGCGGCGCCCGAGGTGTCGGCGTGGCCGAGGATCAGCACGGCGGTCTTCGGGTCGGCTTCAAGGATCTTCGCCACACGGGTGAACGGGCCGAGGGTCACGGGCAGCAGCATGGCCGGGCGGTCCGGGTTGAAGGAGCCGTCGACCGGCGCGGTGACCACCAGCACATTGTCGCGGCGCTCGAGTTGGAGCTTGCTGTCCTTGATGGCGGTGCGCAGCTTCGGCTCGTAGTCGTCGAGCCAGGCCTGGGTGACTTTCGGATCGGGCATCGGCACCGCCTTGGCGGTTTCCTGGTCCTTGCCGCCAAACGGCCACCACCACTTGCCGTTGCTTTCGGCTTCGGCCTTGGCAACGGCCGGTGCCTTGGCTTCGGGCTTGTCTTGAGGCTTGACGGTTTCTTTCTTCGCGACGTCGGCAGCGTCATCGGAAGAGAACGGCCACCACCCGCTCGTGGTGCTCTCGGCCTTGGCTTGCGGGGCGACGGCGGCCGGTTTCAGAGGCGCCGCTGGCGCCGTTTCCTTGGCCACGACCTTGTCGGAAGAGCCGAACGACCACCAGCTACCGCCGCCCTCGGCATCATTTTGTGGGGTTTGCGCGCAACCGGTGATAGCGAAGCACAGCGCCAGAGCGAGGGTTTTATTCGATGACATTGGATATCCACAAAATGATGTAAATGGAAAAACAAAGGCCATGTTTTGGCCGCATAAACAGACGTTTGGAAACTGAAAAGGACACGAGGTTCCGGTGCCCGCCGCCTTCAATGGCGCTTTATAGACAAGTGGCAAGTACCCTCGCAAGGTTCTGCGCGCGCGGGTCCATCAATACGTAAGGCCCGAGCGTGTTGGTCACGAAGCCAAAAGCCACATCATGTTCCGGGTCGGCAAACCCCATGGAGCCCCCGGCCCCCGGATGACCGAACGCCCGTGGGCCGAGGCCGTAGGTCGCATTCGGCACATCCGGCTGGTCGAGCATGCAACCCAGGCCGAAACGGGTCTGGGTCAACAACGTCTTGTCCTCGCCGAAGCTGTGCTGGCGAGTCAGTTCGTCGAGCATTTCACCTTCCAGCAGGCTGCCGTCCAGCAGCCCCGCATAGAACCCGGCCAGGCTGCGGGCGTTACCGTGGCCGTTGGCCGCCGGTTGCTGCATGCGCCGCCATTCCGGCTTGTTGGTACTGGTCATGATCGACGGCGGATTGGTAAAGGCCCGGGTGGTCATGGCCGTCGGCTCGCGCATCGTCACCTGCAGCAGGCGTTGGGCCGCGGCATCGCCGACGTTGCCTTTGCCACGGGCGATGTGGGCCACGCGATGAAACGCCTCGTCGGCCAGGCCAACGTGAAAATCCAGGCCCAACGGCTTGGCAATACGGGCCACGATGGACTCCCCCGGACCGCGCCCATCGACCCTGCGCAACAGCTCGCCGATCAGCCAGCCGTAGGTGATCGCGGCATAACCGTGGCCCTCACCCGGCGTCCACCAGGGTGTTTCTGCCGCCAGGACATCGACCATGGCTTGCCAGTCATAAAGCGCTTCGGGCGGCAGTAATTCACGTAGCGCCGGCAACCCGGCCTGATGGCAGAGCAACTGGCGCAGGGTAATGGATTGCTTGCCGGCGGCGGCAAACTCGGGCCAATAGCGGGCTACCGGGGCATCCAGCTGCAACTTGCCTTCGGCCACCAGTTGCAGGGCGGTGACGGCGGTGAAGGTCTTGGTGCAGGAAAACAGGTTGGCGATGGTGTCGCTGTGCCAGGCTTCATGGCCATCCTTGTCGGCGGTACCGGCCCACAGATCGATCACCGTGCGACCCCCCACCTGGATGCACAACGCCGCGCCGCGCTCCTGGGGATTATCGAACAGCGCCGCGAACGCTTCACGCACCGCCTCGAACTGAAGTTCATAATGGCCTTGAATCTGCACCCGTAACTCCCTTGAAACAAACACTTTTAAGGTGGCTGGCATTGTTTCAGCCATTCAGGTTTTTGGGAACCGTCGCAAGACGGCTGGCTAAGCATGCCCCCGTGGCAAGAAGAACCTGTGGGAGCAAGGCTTGCCCGCGATGAGGTCTGTGAGGTCTTTCTGAGACCGAGGTACCTTCATCGCGGGCAAGCCTTGCTCCCACAAATACATTGCCTCACCGTGAAGTTGCAGCAGCCTCAGGAAATCTCCCGCCGAAACGGCGGCAGCGCGTTGAGGATCGCCTTGCCATAGCGCTGGGTTACCAGCCTGCGGTCGAGCAAGGTGATGGTGCCGCGGTCTTCCTCGGTGCGCAGCAACCTGCCACACGCCTGGACCAGCTTCAGCGAAGCGTCCGGTACGGAGATTTCCATGAACGGGTTGCCGCCTCGGGCTTCGATCCACTCGGCCAGCGCGGCTTCCACCGGGTCATCGGGGACCGAGAACGGAATCTTGGCGATCACCACGTGCTCGCAATAGGCACCCGGCAAGTCCACGCCTTCGGCAAAACTCGCCAGGCCGAACAGCACGCTGGAATCGCCGCCATCGACCCGCGCCTTGTGTTTGTTCAGGGTTTCCTGCTTCGACAGGTTGCCCTGGATGAACACCTGCTTGCGCCAGTCACGGTCAAGGCCGTCGAACACGTCCTGCATCTGTTTGCGCGAGGAAAACAGCACCAGGGTGCCCCGTGAGCCTTCCACCAGTTCTGGCAGGTCGCGGATGATCGCGGCGGTGTGAGCGGCAGCGTCACGCGGGTCGGCCTTGAGGTCCGGCACCCGCAGCACGCCAGCATCGGCGTGATGGAAGGGGCTCGGGACCACGGCGGTCACGGCTTTCTTCGGCAGGCCGGCGCGCATGCGGAAACGGTCGAACGTGCCCAGGGCGGTCAGCGTGGCGGAGGTTACCAGCGCGCCGTAGGCCACGTTCCACAGGTTGCGACGCAGCATTTCCGCCGCCAGGATCGGGCTGGCATTGACCTCGATATCGAACAGCGAACCGCTTTCGGCCAAGGTCAGCCACCGCGCCATTGGCGGGTTGTCTTCCGGGTCCTCGGCGGTGAAGGCCGTCCACAGTTCCCAATTGCCTTGTGAGCGGGACAACAGGCTACCGAACAGCGGGTACCACTCTTCGGCCTGGTTGCTGGCGATACCGATGTTGACCTCACCATCCATGCCTTCCTTGAGCAGGTCGGTCAGGCGCGTGAACAGATCGGTCAGGCGTGCGAAACCTTTCTTGAGCTCTACGCCCATTTCGCGCATGTGCTCGGGGATCACCCCGCCGACAAACCGGTGGCGTGGCCGCTCGCGGCCCTCGACGTCTTCGCCGGGCTTGAAGTCGGCCACTTGCTCGCAAGCGGTGAACATGAACTGCTGGTTCGTCTTGATTTCCCGCGCCAGCTCCGGCACTTGCTCGATGAACTTGCCCAGGTCACCCGGCAATGGATGCTGGGCCAACAGTTTGGTGAGGTTCTTGGCGGTGGTTTCCAGCCAGTCGGCGGTGGAGCGCAGCCGGGTGTAATGGGCGAAATGCCCGATGGCCTTGTCCGGCAGGTGGTGGCCTTCGTCGAACACGTAGATCGTGTCGCGCGGGTCCGGCAGCACCGCACCGCCGCCCAGGGCCAGGTCAGCCAGGACCATGTCGTGGTTGGTGACGATGACGTCGACCTTGCCCATGCCTTCGCGGGCCTTGTAGAAGGCGCACTGGCCGAAGTTCGGGCAATGGCGGTTGGTGCACTGGCTATGGTCGGTCGTCAGGCGGGACCAGTCGGCGTCTTCCAGGGCCGTGGACCAGCTGTCGCGGTCGCCGTCCCATTTATTGCCGGCCAGCTTCTCGATCATGCTGGTGAACAGCTTCTGGCTGGCCTCATCGACTTCGATCTTGAAGCCTTCTTCTTCGAAAAGCTGAGCCGTGGCGGTCTGCGCGTGGCCTTCCTGGAGCAACATGTCGAGCTTGGACAGGCACATGTAGCGCCCACGGCCCTTGGCCAGCGCGAACGTGAAGTTCAGGCCGCTGTTGCGCATCAGGTCGGGCAGGTCCTTGTAGACGATCTGCTCCTGCAGGGCGACGGTGGCCGTGGCGATCACCAGGCGTTTGCCAGCGGCCTTGGCCGTGGGAATCGCCGCCAGGCTGTAGGCCACGGTCTTGCCGGTACCGGTGCCGGCCTCCACCGCCACGATGGCGGGCTCGCCACTGCGCCGGCCTTCGTCGTCGGTGTCGATGTCACCCAGGACTTTTGCCACTTCGGCAATCATCAGGCGCTGGCCATATCGCGGCTTGAGGCTCTTGGCTTCGAGAAAACGCGAATAGGCGCCCTGGATCGTGGTTTTGAGTTCGGTGCTGATCATGAATGGTCGGGCGCAAAAAACGCTGGATAAATTTTCAGTGGTTCGGATCGGCGGCTATCATACCCCGCTAATGAATCCTGCGCAGAACGGAGTAACCCAATGACACCCTTTGCCCTCGTCTACACCCTGCATTTACTGGCGGCCCTGGTCTGGGTCGGCGGCATGTTCTTCGCCTGGATGATCCTGCGCCCCGCCGCAATGACGGCGCTTGAGGGCCCTGCCCGGCTCAAGTTGTGGGTAGAAGTGTTTCAGCGTTTTTTTGTCTGGGTCTGGGTCGCGGTGGTGCTTTTACCGATCAGCGGTGTAGGCCTGATCCATATGCGCTTCGCCGGTTTCGAAACCGCGCCGCGGTATGTGCAAGTGATGATGGGGTTGTATGTGGTGATGACGGCGCTGTTTATCCGCATCCAGGGCCTGCAACTGCCGGCATTGCGTAACGCCGTGACGGCGCAGGACTGGCCGGCGGGTGCGGCGGTGCTGGGGAAGATTCGCAGGCTGGTGGGGATCAACCTGTTGATCGGGTTGCTGGTGGTAGCGATTGGCGCGGCGCGACCGATGTTCTGAAAAAATCGGCGGCATCACACAGAACCTGTGGGAGCGGGCTTGCTCGCGAAGGCGGTGGGTCAGTCAATGCTGATTAACCTGACACGCCCTCTTCGCGAGCAAGCCCGCTCCCACATTAGGTTCGTCATACGTTCAGAACCGCTGCACCGTCACCACCCCCGCCGCTCCGGCAGGCCCTGGCTGGCCATCGGCGCCAGGACGGCCGCTTTTGCCGCCGTCGGCGGTATAGACCAGGCAGCCCTTGGCCTTGCCCCCCGCCCCAGGCTTGCCACCAGGACCCGCCGCGCCACCCGCACCGCCATCCACCGCCACTTTGATCTGCTCGGCAGGATAGGCGTTGGGCAGTTCAAGGCGTACCAGCGCACCGGCAGCGCCCGGCTGGCCATCGCTGCCATTGCTGCCGTCGGCCCCGCGACCGGCCGAACCCCAGGTGCAGCCCGGCGCCTGGCCATTGGCACCGTCAAGGCCGACGAAACCCGGCGCACCGGCACCACCGCGGGCATCCACCGACAACAGCGGCGCATTCAACGCCTTGAACTGCAGGTTGAGATCACGCCCCCGCCGCGCCGCCTTGGTGTAGGTACCCGGTGCGCCGCGTGCAGTGATCTGGCTGCCCTCGGCCAGCTCAGCCTGGGCCACTTTCATTTCCAATACCTGCTGCGCCGGCACGATGGCGATCCGCGCCTCACGCCCCAGGTGCAATTGGTCGATGGTCAGTTCAGTGACATTGGAAGGCACCAGCAGCGTGCCGTAGTCGGCCACGTCCAGTCGCTCAAGGACCAGGGTGCCGGTGGTGTTGGGCAGGCGCATTAACGAATGGCTTTCTACCTGGACCACCTGGGCCGAAGCCCACGGGCATACGAGTGCGGCGAGCAGACACAATTTACGCATGGGAAGCCTCTGGCGCGGTCGGGAGGGTTTGCAGGTGGAAGATGCCGAACAGCAGCACTCTGAGGCGATCACGGCCAGGCGCGGGGCGGCCACGAAAACTGGCCCGGAAGAACAGCAGCTCCAGCAGGTGCAGCACCAGCAAAAACGCGCCAGCGACATTGACCAGCAGGTGCAGCGGATGGACGAACGGCACGACCAGATTGACCAGCACCACCAGCCAGAACAGCAGGGTCAGCAAGCGCCCCAGCCCCCAAAACACCTTCATACGCCCCCCTGATCGGGAATTATTCTTTGCGCGCACAGTAACGGCTTGCGCGCAGGATAAGCCAGAGGGTCGGGCAAATTTAATCTGACCCGAGCCCCGGATCGCCATCCCGACGACCCGGCAGCCCTGGCCCGCGCTTCAACGCTGGATATGCAGTTCAACCCGACGGTTCTGCGCCCGCCCTTCGTCGGTCTCATTGTCGGCCACCGGCTCGCTTTCGCCTTTGCCTTCGCTGGTGAGTTTGTCGGGGGCCAGCCCCTGCGCCAGCAAATACTCCACGACGCTGCTGGCCCGACGCTCGGACAGCCCCTGGTTATAGGCATCACTGCCGACACCGTCGGTGTGGCCCACCACCCGGATGCTGGCGACATTGGCATGGCCGAGTTTGCTCATCAGCCCATCGAGCTGGCTGCGAGCTTCTGCGGTGAGATCGGACTTGTCGAAATCGAACAGCACCTTGCCGGCGTCGTTGAGGGTGATGACCTCGCTAGCCGGGGCCTGCGGTTCGACCGGTGGTGCGCTGGCCGGGTATTGCGGCACAGGGCAACCGTGATGTTCGACAGGGGTATTGGCCGGGGTATCGGGACAACGGTCGCGGCGGTCGAACACACCGTCATCATCTTCATCGCCATCCTGGGCGTAGCAGATCAAGCCACCGCCCAGTAGCCCCAACGCGGCGCCACCGGCGGCCCAGCCGCTGCTTTCAATGGCGCCCAACCCGCCACCGACGAGACCACCGATCAGGCTACAGATTGGCCAGGTGCGTTGATTGAGAGGTGCGCTACCGTCGCTGTGAGTGGCGCAGCCGGACAACAGACTGCTCGCCAGCAGTACCGGTAAGGCGGCCCTGATTAGAACGTTCATGGTGAAGGCTCCTGTGTCACCGGCCCATACCGGTCACACAGGAGTAAAGACCCGCATCCGCAACTCTACAAGCCGCGAATGGCAAGGGTTTCAGCGGTTTATCCTGATTTCCGTGCGACGGTTCATCGCGCGGCCGTCGGCGGTCTTGTTATCGGCCACCGGCTGGCTCTCTCCGGCACCGGACACCGAGACAAAACTGGCACGCGGTACGCCGTTTTCGACCAGGTATTGCACCACCGAGTTGGCCCGTTTCTCCGACAACCGTTGGTTATAGGCATCGCTGCCGACACTGTCGGTATGGCCGGTGACCCGCAGTTGCGCGGTGGACGTTTCCTGTTTCAGCCGGGTGGCGACCGTGCTCAGCACATCCTTGTCGGCCGGGGTCAGCGTGGCTTTGTTGAACTCAAAGTGCACATCGCGGATCACGATGGTTTCTTCCTTGACCACCACGGCCTCTTCAACCACTGGCGCTGGGACAGGTGGCGGGCAGCCGTCAGCATCGACCTGCACGCCCTTCGGTGTGCCCGGGCACTTGTCGCGGCTGTCCGGCACGCCATCGCCATCTTCGTCGCCATCGCCGTGCACCCAGCAATAAGCTGCCGCCATGCCGCCAACGTACAGCGCGCCGCCGCCCGCCCAAGAAGTACTTTCTATGGCGCCTAATCCCGCACCGATCGCACCGCCGACTGCTGCACAGGTCGGCCAGTCGGTTTTCTGCAAACCTGCACAACCAGTCAACACACTGGTTAGCAGAACCAGGGGTAACGCTGTCCGAACTATGCTCATCGGGTTTCTCCTTGAGAGATCGGCCTTGCGCCGATTCAGGGGAGTAAAGACCCGTCTTCGAATCTGCGCCAGCCTGAGCAATCGCGGGTTTTAGCCCCGTGTTTGCGACGTTTGCGCACATTCTTGGACAAACCGCTCTAGGCCACGATGTCCGGGCAGGCTATCGTGGTGGTTCTGACTGAGGAACTTCGATGACCGTTGCCATTTCTTCGCGTACGCCCCAACAAGCCCTGGCGGCCGTGCTTGACCGTTATGCCCCACAAACACTGCTGCTGATCGGTGCCAGCGGCTTCCCCGCACTCGAAGCATTCCAGCAGGCCCACCCCGACACCGAAGTGATCCACGCCGGCCCCGGCGCGCTGCCGGCGGACGTGGCGGCGCGGCGTTTTGACCTGGCCCTGGCGCTCGATTGCCTGGAGCATTTGCCCAAGCGCGACGGTCTGAACCTGTTGGGCGGCATTCGCAATCTGAACGCAAGCCGCATCGCCGTGCTGGCAGACCTCAACGCCTGCGGCTGGCAAGAGACGGACTTTTTTTCCCTGGCCCTGCAAGCCAGCGAACGATTCCAGCGCGAAGATCAGGTGTTGACCCTGTTCACCTACGATCTGCTTGAATACAAACAAGTCCCCGACTGGCTCAACTCGCGCTTTTGGGCCAACCCGGAAAATTTTGGAAAATATTGGTGGTAACCGTGAACACAAGCCCGCACACACCCATTTGCCCCTGCGGCAGTGGCAACTCACTGGACGCCTGCTGCGGCCACTACCACGACGGTCATCCGGCGCCCTGCGCCGAAGCCTTGATGCGCTCGCGCTATAGCGCCTATGTGCTGGGCCTGGTGGATTATCTGGTCGCCACCACCCTGCCCGCCCAGCAGCAAGGCCTTGATCGCCAGTCGATCAGCGAATGGAGCGCCAACAGCACGTGGTTGGGGCTGGACGTGGAAAGCAGCGAAGTGTTCGGCGGTCAACCGGAACACGCCTTTGTCACGTTCACGGCACGCTGGCACGACGGCCAGGGCGAGCATAGCCACCGTGAACAGTCCTCGTTCGTGCAGAACACCGGGCGCTGGTACTTCATCGACCCAACGGTGCCGGTCAAGACGGGCCGCAACGACGGCTGTCCGTGCGGCAGCGGGCATAAATTCAAGAAGTGCTGCGCCGGCTACTTCAATCGATGATTTCGCCAATGTCCGACGCTCATCCATCGGCCCAGAGGGCTAGACTGGGGGTAAACCAGAGGCACGGACATGACCGCTCCATCATTCTTGCTACGCATCACCTGCCTGCTGCTGCTCGTCGGGCTCGGCGGCTGCGCGTCCTGGCGAGGTGAGCAAGCGCCTGAACCACAGGTGCATCTGGTCAAGGTCGAGGTGGTGCGGGCCCGACTGCTGGAGCAGAAGTTCACGCTGCACTTTCGCGTCGACAACCCCGGCGACAGCGACCTGACCGTTCGCGGCCTGACCTACCGCATCCACCTGGGCGACCTGTTGCTGACCGAAGGTGAGCATGAACACTGGTTCACCGTGCGCCCCCGGCACAGCGCCTATTTCAAAGTGCCGATCCGCACCAACCTGTGGCCGCAGGTGCGGGATGTGGTGAAGTTGCTGGAAAAACCCCGGGAACAGATCCCCTATCGTCTGGAAGGTGAGCTGGAAACCGGATTATTCATCGCCGACTACGTGCACCTGGAACGCAATGGCGTGATAATCGCCGCCGATTTTATTGCGGAGTAACCTCGATGACCCAACAACCCCACGTCCATGGCCCTGATTGCAACCACGATCACGACCATCATCACGATCACGATCACGACCACGGCCATGTCCACGGTCCGAACTGCGGCCACGCCCACCAGGAACCGGTGCGCAACGCCCTGAAGGATGTCGGCCGCAACGACCCTTGCCCATGCGGCAATGGCAAGAAATTCAAGAAGTGCCACGGGGCTTGAGGGTCCGGGCGAAAAACTTTTTCGCCTGTTAGACCGTCATCGTCGGATCGCCGCCCGGAGCAAGCTCGCTCCCACAAGGAAATGCGCCGAAGCGATATCTAACGGTCGCCGCGGAACCGGTGTGGGAGCGGGCTTGCTCGCGAATGCGGTGGGTCAGCTGACATTGACTAACCTGACACTCCCTCATCGCGAGCAAGCCCGCTCCCACAGGGAGGATTGCGCCGAAGCGATATTTACTGATCGCCGCAGAATCAATGTGGGAGCGAGCCTGCTCGCGATGAGGCCGGCACATTCAGCACCTGTCTGTCAGCCCGCCTGCAGAATCCGCTCCACACCCACCACCGTCGCATACTCGCCATGCAAGTTGCCCAGGGACATGGCATGCACCTCGGCAGCCGAACGGGCGTTACCGAAGTAATCGCTCTTGTCGAAGGTAAAGCAGGCATCCTCGGCCACCCACGTGTCGAATCCCAGGTTGCCGGCCGTACGCGCCGTGGACTCCACCGAGTTGTGCGTCGCCACGCCGACGATCACCAGTTGCCCGACGCCCGCCCTGCGCAGGTCTTCCTCCAGGCGCGTGCCACTGAACGCATCCGGCACCTGTTTTTGCACCAGCCATTCCCCCGCCAGCGGCTCGAACCGTGGCTGGACCTCCACGCCCGACTGCCCCGGCCAGAACACCGAGTCCGGCGAGCGGGACAAGTGGTGGACGTGAATCACCGGTCGCGCCGTGTGTCGCCATAAAGCCAGTAGCTCCAGCATGCGCAGCTCTGCCTCGGGATTGTTGCGAGGGCCGAGCCTGGGATGAAGGATGCCTTTCTGTTGATCGATGAGGATCAGCGCTGCGTTGTGTTGTAGCTCCATGCCAGTTTTCTCTTGTTCAGTCATTGGGTCCCCCTCCACTTTGAGCATCAGGGCTTCTTTCAGGCAAGTCTTTGGGCAGGCTGCCCCCGTAAACCGGGGTTTCATCGCCAAATCAACAAATAACCCTCGCCCCCGCTTGCGCGGCCCCCGCCTGCTCACTAACGTAGCGCCTTTATTGGTGCCACCCCCTCCCGCAGGAGCTTTGCCATGGCCTCGCCAGCCTCTATTTCCCTTATTCCCCGGCTCGGCGTTGCCGCCGCAGTGGCCAGTGTGCTCGGTTTGAGCGGATGCCAGACCTGGAATGCCCAGGACACTGTCCCGCCGACTTCCGGCGTGCAGCCGCTCAAGGGGCTGGCGCAGAACGTCTCGGTCCGGCGCAATGCCACGGGCATGCCGCTGATTGAAAGCAACAGCTTCCATGACGCCCTGTTCACCCTCGGCTACGTCCACGCCAGCGATCGCATCACCCAGATGGTCACCCTGCGCCTGCTGGCCCAGGGGCGGCTGGCAGAGATGTCCGGCGCCGAACGGCTGGACGTCGACCGCTACATGCGCGCCGTCAACCTGAAGAAAAACGCCGACGAGCTGTACAAGGCGTCTTCGCCACGACTCAAGCGCTTCTTCGAAGTCTATGCCCGCGGCGTCAACGCCTACCTGTTCCGCTACCGCGACAAGTTGCCGTCGGACCTGGCCGCCACCGGTTACAAACCCGAATACTGGAAACCGGAAGACTCGGCGCTGATGTTCTGCCTGCTGAATTTCAGCCAGTCGGCCAACCTGCCGGAAGAAATCGCCAGCCTGGTACTGGCCCAGACCGTCACCAACGACAAGCTCGCCTGGCTGAACCCGTCCTATCCAGACGAACCACTGCCCGTGGCGGAGGCCGACAAACTCCAGGGCTTGCGGCTCAACGGCCAGATTCCAGGCTTGAACGAGATCAGCAAGGCCACCCGCCAGTTGGCCGAGCTGAACCTTTTGAGCGCTGCGTCTTCGAGTAACTGGGCCATCGCGCCGCAACGCAGCCGCAGCGGCAAGAGCCTGCTGGCCAGCGACAGCCATGGGCCGCTGGGCATGCCGGGGCTGTGGAGCCCCGTACAGATCCGCGCGCCCAAGTACCAGGCGGCCGGGATTTCCGTGGCGGGCATCCCGATGATCCTGGCCGGGTTCAACGGCAAAGTGGCCTGGAGCATGACCAGCGTACTGGGGGACAACCAGGACCTGTTCCTGGAAAAAATCCGCCGCCAGGGCAACAGCCTGTCCTATGAAGTCAACGGCAAATGGCAGCCGGCAATCGTGCGCAACGAAACCTATTTCATCAAAGGCCAGCGGCCGATTCGTGAAGCGGTGTTCGAGACCCGCCACGGCCCGCTGCTCAACAGCGCCCAGGGCCCGGCCATGACCAACGGCTTTGGCCTGGCCTTGCAGACGCCAAGCTTCAGCGACGACAAGACCCTGGATGCCTTCTTCGACCTGTCCCGGGCACAGAACGTCGAGAAAGCCTCCGACGCCAGCCGGGAAATCCGCGCCATGGCCGTGAACCTGGTATTTGCCGACGCCAGCCATATCGGTTGGCAAGTCACCGGTCGCTATCCAAACCGCCGTGAAGGCGAAGGCCTGTTGCCGTCGCCGGGCTGGGACGGTCGCTACGATTGGGACGGTTACGCCGACCCCATGCTGCACCCCTACGATCAGGACCCGTCCCAGGGCTGGCTTGGCACGGCCAACCAACGGGTCATTCCCCACGGCTATGGCATGCAGTTGTCCAACTCCTGGGCCGCACCGGAGCGTGGCGAACGCATGGCCGAACTGGCCGGCGCGGGCAAGCACGACACCCGCAGCCTGACCGCCATGCAATACGACCAGGGCACGACCTTCGCGGCCAAGCTCAAGAAAGTTTTCGAGGCACCGGGCATGGCCCAGCCGCTCAAACAGGCGATCGAAGCCCTGCCGATGGCTGACCGGGCCAAGGCCCACGAGGCCTATACCCGCTTGATGGCATTCGATGGCCGGCTCAGCCCGACCTCCACCGACGCGGCGATCTATGAGCTGTTCCTGCAGGAAAGCATGAAGCAGATTTTCCTCGACGAGCTGGGCCCGGACAGCAGCCCGGCGTGGCAGGCGCTGGTTGCCAACGGCCAATTGTCCTACTCGGCCCAGGCCGATCATCTGCTGGGGCGTGAAGACAGCCCGTTCTGGGACGATGTGCGCACACCTCAGAAAGAAGACAAGGCCGTCATCCTCGCCCGCAGCCTGGCCGCCACCATCAGCGCCGGTGAAAGCCAGTTGGGCGGTGACCACATGGCTTGGCAGTGGGGCAAACTGCATCGCTACGCGTGGAAGAATAGCACCGGCCACATCGTACGCGGCCCGCTGCCGGCCGGTGGCGACGCCAGCACGCTCAACACCGCAGCGTTCGCAGGGGGGCAGGATTTCAACACCACCCTGGCACCAGCCATGCGCTTTATCGTCGACTTCGGCCAGCCTGAACCGTTGATGATCCAGGATGGTGTCGGACAGTCCGGCAACCCGGTCAGCCCGAACTATGCCAATGGCATCGATCCGTGGATCAAGGGGCAGTACCAGAGCTTGCCGTTGCAATCGCAAAATTTTGATCGGGGCTATGGCAAGACGCGGTTGACCCTGGTGCCTGGTAAGTAACAGCAGGCGGTTCATTGCCCTGTAGGAGCTGCCGAAGGCTGCGATCTTTTGATCTTTTGATCTTTCGCTTGAGATTCAAGCGTCAGGGGAAAGATCGCAGCCTCGTTGCACTCGTCAGCTCCTACAGCCTGAATATCGTGATGCCTGGTTTCAGGGTCGCTATGCAGCCCAACAATCCCCTCGCCACATGGGCTTTGCCCAGTAGAGCCTGCTCTATCCTGGTGCAGCTTTTGATGTACGCTCATCCCCGCGCACCATCGCATTCCGCTGCCTGCCGCCGAAGCTTTTAAAACACTTGTTCGGCACTCTGGTTCGGAAATTGCTACCTTTATGCCGTCATACCGTTCTCGCCTTCACCGGTAACAATACTTACGCGCCACAAGCGCTCATATTGGTTTTAGGGATTGAATAATGAAAAAAGCACTGCTGACCCTTTCTGCACTGGCGTTGTGCATGGCTGCTGGCGTCGCCACGGCCAAGGAATACAAGGAACTGCGTTTTGGTGTCGACCCTTCCTACGCCCCGTTTGAGTCCAAGGCCGCCGACGGCAGCCTGGTCGGTTTCGACATCGATCTGGGCAATGCGATCTGCGAAGAGCTGAAGGTCAAATGCAAATGGGTCGAAAGCGATTTCGACGGCATGATCCCGGGCCTCAAGGCCAATAAATTCGACGGCGTGATCTCCTCCATGACCGTTACCCCGGCCCGTGAAAAAGCCATCGACTTCTCCAGCGAGCTGTTCTCCGGCCCAACCGCCTATGTATTCAAGAAGGGCTCGGGCCTGAGCGAAGACGTTGCCTCGCTCAAAGGCAAGACCGTCGGCTACGAGCAAGGCACCATCCAGGAAGCCTACGCCAAGGCCGTGCTGGACAAGGCTGGCGTCAAGACCCAGGCCTACCAGAACCAGGACCAGGTTTATGCCGACCTGACCTCCGGCCGCCTCGACGCGGCGATCCAGGACATGCTGCAGGCAGAGCTGGGCTTCCTGAAGTCGCCAAAAGGTGAAGGCTACGAAGTCAGCAAGCCGGTGGACAGCGAACTGCTGCCATCCAAGACCGCCATCGGTATCAAGAAAGGTAACAGTGAGCTGAAGGCACTTTTGGATAAAGGTATCAAAGCGTTACACGACGACGGCAAGTACGCCGAGATCCAGAAAAAACACTTTGGCGATCTGAATCTGTACAGCGGCAAATAATGCGCTGCGCCCATCCGGTCTCGGATGGGCGCTTTTCTCCTGCCAAAGGCTTTCTTCCATGTTCGAACAACTCCTACAAAATCTGGGGCTCTCTGCCTTCAGCCTGCAGGGCTTTGGCCCGCTGCTGATGCAAGGCACCTGGATGACCATCAAGCTGTCAGCCCTGTCCCTGCTGTTGAGCGTCTTGCTCGGCCTGTTGGGCGCCAGCGCCAAGCTGTCCAGCGTCAAACTGCTGCGAATCCCTGCCCAGCTCTACACCACGCTGATCCGCGGCGTGCCGGACCTGGTGCTGATGCTGCTGATCTTCTACAGCCTGCAAACCTGGCTGACCTCGTTTACCGACTTCATGGAATGGGAATACATCGAGATCAACCCATTCGGCGCCGGGGTGATCACCCTGGGCTTCATCTATGGCGCGTACTTCACCGAAACCTTTCGCGGCGCGATCCTCTCGGTCCCCCGGGGCCAGGTCGAAGCCGCCACGGCCTACGGCCTCAAGCGTGGCCAGCGCTTTCGCTTCGTGGTGTTTCCACAAATGATGCGCTTCGCCCTGCCGGGTATCGGCAACAACTGGATGGTGATGCTCAAGGCCACCGCGCTGGTGTCGATCATCGGCCTGGCTGACCTGGTCAAGGCGGCCCAGGATGCGGGCAAGAGCACCTACCAATTGTTTTACTTCCTGGTACTGGCGGCATTGATCTATTTGCTGATCACCAGCGCGTCCAACGTCATCCTGCGCTGGCTTGAACGCCGTTACGCCGCCGGCGCCCGGGAGGCGGTGCGATGATCGAACTTCTGCAAGAGTACTGGCGGCCATTCCTTTACAGCGATGGCGTCAACGTCACGGGCCTGGCGATGACCCTATGGCTGCTCAGCGCCTCGCTGCTGATCGGTTTCGTGGTGTCGATCCCGCTGTCCATCGCCCGGGTTTCACCCAAGTTCTACGTCCGCTGGCCGGTGCAGTTCTACACCTATCTGTTCCGGGGCACACCGCTCTATATCCAACTGCTGATCTGCTACACCGGCATCTACAGCATCGCGGCGGTGCGCGCCCAACCCATGCTCGACAGCTTCTTTCGCGATGCGATGAACTGCACGATCCTGGCCTTCGCCTTGAACACCTGCGCCTACACCACGGAAATTTTCGCCGGGGCGATTCGCAGCATGAACCATGGCGAAGTGGAAGCAGCCAAGGCCTACGGCCTGACCGGTTGGAAGCTGTACACCTACGTGATCATGCCGTCGGCGCTGCGCCGCTCGCTGCCGTATTACAGCAACGAAGTCATCTTGATGCTGCACTCGACGACCGTGGCATTCACCGCTACCGTTCCAGACGTGCTGAAAGTCGCCCGGGATGCCAACTCGGCGACGTTCCTGACGTTCCAGTCGTTCGGGATCGCCGCGTTGATCTACCTGACCGTCACCTTTGCACTGGTGGGCCTCTTCCGCCTCGCCGAACGCCGCTGGCTGGCCTTTCTCGGGCCGACCCACTAGGGCTTTTGTTCCAGGACACACACGCACATGCGCCACCAGATCCATGACCTGCTGGCCCCGGTACCGGGGACCGCACGCAAGATCCACAGCTTCCACTTCGGCCCGGAAAAAGCCGTCGGCAAAATCTATATCCAGGCGTCCCTGCACGCCGATGAACTGCCGGGCATGCTGGTCGCCTGGCATCTCAAGCAGCGCCTGGCCGAACTCGAAGCGTCGGGCCACCTGCGGCACGAGATCGTGCTGGTGCCCGTCGCCAACCCCATCGGCCTCGAACAAGTGCTGATGGACGTGCCCCTGGGCCGCTACGAAACCGAAAGCGGGCAGAACTTCAACCGCCGCTTCATCGACCTGAGCGAAGAGATCGGCAACGAAATCCAGGACCTGCTCACCGACGATCCGCAGCACAACCTGATGCTGATCCGCACCAGCCTGCGCGACGCCCTCGCCCGGCATACCCCAGGCACGCAATTGCAATCCCTGCGCCTGGCCCTGCAGCGGCTGGCCTGCGACGCCGACATGGTGCTGGACCTGCATTGCGACTTCGAAGCCGTGGCCCACCTCTACACCACGCCCGAAGCCTGGCCACAGGTCGAGCCGCTGGCCCGCTACATCGGTGCCGAGGCCAGCCTGCTGGCGACCGATTCGGGCGGCCAATCGTTCGACGAATGCTTCACCCTGCTCTGGTGGCAACTCAAGGAACGCTTCGGCGAACGCTTCGAGATTCCCCTGGGCAGTTTTTCGGTCACTGTGGAATTGCGTGGTCAGGGTGACGTCAACCACGGGCTGGCGAGCCTCGACTGCCAGGCCTTGATCCAATACCTGATCCGTTTCGGCGCCATCGACGGCGAACCGACGCCCATGCCCGAGCTGCCCTACCCGGCCACGCCGCTGGCCGCGGTCGAGCCGGTGGCGACGCCCGTGGGTGGGTTGCTGGTCTACAGCGCGCTGCCCGGCGAATACCTGGAGGCGGGGCAACTGATCGCGGAAGTCATCGACCCGGTCAACGACACCGTCACCCCCGTTCATTGCCGTAACGCCGGGCTGCTGTACGCCCGTTCGCTGCGCCGCATGGCCACGGCCGGCATGGTGATCGCCCATGTCGCCGGCACCGAAGCCTACCGCAGCGGCTACCTACTTTCGCCTTGAGGATGCATGCTCCATGTACAAACTGACCATCGAAGGCCTGCACAAAAGCTATGGCGAACATGAAGTGCTCAAGGGCGTTTCGCTCAAGGCCAAGACCGGCGACGTCATCAGCCTCATCGGCGCCAGCGGCTCGGGTAAAAGTACCTTTCTGCGCTGCATCAACTTCCTGGAACAACCCAACGACGGCGCCATGAGCCTGGACGGCCAGCCGATCCGGATGATCAAGGACCGCCACGGCATGCACGTGGCCGACGCCGACGAACTGCAGCGCCTGCGCACGCGCCTGGCCATGGTGTTCCAGCACTTCAACCTGTGGAGCCACATGAGCGTGCTGGAGAACATCACCATGGCGCCGCGCCGGGTGTTGGGGGTGAGCAAGCAGGAAGCGGATGACCGCGCCCGTCGCTACCTCGACAAGGTCGGCTTGCCGGCACGCGTCGCCGAGCAATACCCGGCGTTCCTCTCCGGCGGCCAGCAACAGCGCGTGGCCATTGCCCGCGCCCTGGCGATGGAGCCGGAGGTGATGCTGTTCGACGAACCCACCTCGGCCCTGGACCCGGAGCTGGTGGGCGAAGTGCTGAAGGTGATCCAGGGCCTGGCTGAGGAAGGCCGGACCATGATCATGGTGACCCACGAAATGAGCTTCGCCCGCAAAGTCTCCAACCAGGTGCTGTTCCTGCACCAGGGCCTGGTGGAAGAAGAAGGCAGGCCGGAAGACGTATTGGGCAACCCCACCAGCGAACGGCTCAAGCAGTTTCTCAGTGGCAACCTGAAATAAATTCCGGACTCCCCTGAAAAGGAGGCGCCAATGCCTGTCAGTTAGGAACAAACGGCATAAATCCTGTGGGAGCAAAGCTTGCTCGCGATAGCGGCAGAGTCGCCAATATCTTAGTCGGCTGGCTTACCGCAATCGCGAGCAAGCTTTGCTCCCACAGGTTTGCTGCTTAACTGACTGGCATTCGGCGCCAGGCGCTGCTTTTGTGGCGAGGGAGCCCCCGCCGCGTCTTCGACGCTGCGCTGTCGCGCAGGGAACAAGGACCTGTGGCGAGGGGATTTATCCCCGCTGGGGCGCGCAGCGGCCCTAAAGCAGTCAACTCAATCTTCCTGGCACACCGAGTTGCCTGGTTTTGGGGGCTGCTGCGCAGCCCAGCGGGGCGGTGCGACGTTTCGCTAAATCCCCTCGCCACAAAGGGAGTGTTCTTACCTACCTGAGACACATGGCCGACTTATTTCAGCAGAAATTTTTTTTATTAAAAATCAGCAAGTTGTAATTTGTTCCATGAGAGCTTGCTCCCGCTGGAGGCGCAGCCTTCCCTTGCAGCGTGTCATCCAGATCCAGGGGCTGCTTCGCAGCCCAGTGGGAGCAAGCTCCCTCGCCACAAAAGCACGCTCGCCACGATATCTTGCATAAGACCTTTCGCATCCCGCCATGGTCGTCACTGGAGAAGGACTTCCAGGACGCACACGGCAGGCATGGCGACATCCAACAACTTCGCAAATCAGTGATTCAGTACCTATTAACGAAATATGGCCCGTGGCCTGAAAAAACAGGCCACGGGCCATGGTTCATCAGGCAACAGGCGCAGGAGGCGGCTCGTCCGGCAGGGTAGGTTCGCCCGGTTCGGTAGGCTGTTCGTTGGGGGAGTCAGGATCGGGTTGGCCGGGGATGCCACCCGCCGCTTCGACAGGATGGGCCAGCAACGACCAGGCCATGACGCCGATCTGGTTGGGCTCAAGCCTTGCCAGTTCGGCACTGATTCGCGGATCGATCTTCATAGAGCAACTCCTGGGCGAAGCCCGTTGCGCTGACGCAAAAACGGGCAGTACACGCAATAGAGTGTCTGCCCGCCCAGGAATTCCAACAGTTCGTCAGAATCAGGTACGCGGCAGCGTCACACCGCGCTGGCCCTGGTACTTGCCGCCACGATCCTTGTAGGAAACTTCACACTCTTCATCGGATTCCAGGAACAGCATCTGCGCCACACCTTCGTTGGCGTAGATCTTCGCCGGCAGGGTCGTAGTGTTGGAAAATTCCAGGGTCACGTGACCTTCCCACTCGGGTTCCAGCGGCGTGACGTTGACGATAATGCCGCAACGGGCGTAGGTGCTCTTGCCCAGGCAGATGGTCAGTACGTTGCGCGGAATGCGGAAGTACTCGACGGTGCGGGCCAGGGCGAAGGAGTTCGGCGGGATGATGCAAACGTCGCTCTTGACGTCGACGAAGCTCTTCTCGTCGAAGTTCTTCGGGTCGACGGTCGCCGAATTGATATTGGTGAACACCTTGAATTCGTCGGCGCAGCGCACGTCGTAGCCGTAGCTGGAGACACCGAAAGAGATCAGCCGGTCGGCGCCTTCGCCACGCATCTGGCGTTCGACGAAGGGCTCGATCATGCCGTGCTCTTGCGCCATGCGGCGAATCCACTTGTCCGATTTGATGCTCATGGCGGTTTCCTGAAATAGCGAGGTGGAAAAAATACGTCCGGCATCTTACCGGGGCGCGGGGCAGGGTTCAAAGCACGGCGCGCAAATCTCGCCGATCCACCTTGATTTCCGGGTCCTGCCGGCCATCGCCAGCGCCGTCAGTCACCAAATAAGAGAAACCTTCGCAAAGACCATTGGCACATTCTGGAAAAAGGGTTAAGGTGGCGCCACTGTGTTGCTTGTGTCACTGAGAATCTCTACACGATATGTTGAATTTCGATCCAACCATCTACAAGAATTTTTCCTGCTCTTTGCACTCAGTCTCGGCCAGGGTTCTTCCTGAGTCGCAGTTATCTTTGTTCAAGGAGTTACACCATGTCTAATCGCCAAACCGGTACCGTTAAGTGGTTCAACGATGAAAAAGGCTTCGGCTTCATCACCCCACAATCCGGTGACGACCTGTTCGTTCACTTCAAAGCTATCCAATCCGACGGCTTCAAAAGCCTGAAAGAAGGCCAACAGGTTTCTTTCATCGCTACCCGCGGTCAGAAAGGCATGCAAGCTGAAGAAGTTCAAGTTATCTAACTTGTCCTTGCTTTAGTAAAAGGCCCCGCCCTCAAAAGCGGGGCTTTTTTGTGCCTGTCAGTTTTGCAGGCACAAAAAATAATGTGGGAGCGGGCTTGCTCGCGAAAGCGATGGACCAGCAACATTTTCGTTGACTGACACACCGCTTTCGCGAGCAAGCCCGCTCCCACATTGACTTGTTGGTCAGCCCGGGGTTACCAGGTCACGCCAAACCCGGCCGTGTAACGCGTCTTGCTCAAGTCGCTGTCTTCGGTGCCCTCGATGACATCCTTCTCCGCCTTGAGATTGAGCGACGCCCAGTCGGTGACCTTGTAGCGCAGCCCCATCTCGGCGTCATAGGCGTAATCCGCCACGCCGGACAGCGGCTTGCCCACTTCGCCATTGGTGAAGAACTCGACGCGCTTGCCAATCAGGTAGCGGTTGTAGTCCCACTTCATGGCCACGGAATAGAAGTTGTCCGTTCCACCGTCGCGGTATTCATAGTCGGTGCGGTTGAGCAGAGAGCCCAACGAGAAAGCCCCCAACTCGTCATCCCAGAACTGGTAGCCCGGACCGGTACCCACCACGCGCTGGCGCGCCAGGTCTTCGACTTTGTCACGCTTGTAGTTCAAGCGGCCTTGCCAGAACCACTTGTCGGTGATGAACCGGTCGAGGGAATACTCCAGGCGCCAGTTATCGGCGGAAACCACATCATCCTGGAATTCACGGTTGTATTCGCCTTCGGCGGTGTGCCGCCATCTGCCGTGGCGCGCCGAGGTCTTGAAATCGACGTCGTAATCGTCGGTGTCTTTTTCCGCACGCTGATAATCCAGCGCGGCATCGATATTGCCCTTCCACACCAGGTCCTCGACCACCGGTTTGGGTTTGAGGATCTGCTGGATACTGGCCAGCTCAACGGTCTTGGGCGCATCACCGTTGGCCAAGGTGACCTTGCCATCCTCGGCCGCCTGCAACGCTTTGGCCTTCTCGCCGGTGTAGGCATCCTGCTTGACCAGGAGCTGCTGGTCACTCTCCAGGGTCTTGACCTGTTTCCAGTCGATGGGAATCGCACCGGCGTAATCGGTCTGGATCAGCAACTTGCCGCCATCGAAAACGGTAATCTTGCCACTGAGTTTGTCCCCATTCTTCAACCAGACAGTGTCGGCAAGCAAGGGCATGGAGGCGCTGGCCACAGCCAGGCATAGCAGGGTTCTAGACAACATAAGCGATAAAGGGCTCAAGTTTACGGTGAAAAGGCGGCATTATCCCCCAGGATGACACCTCAGCAAGGAATGACCTGTGTAGGACTGATGAGTTCATTTTTCAACCAGTCCTGTAGGAATTAATCTACAGACGGACACCCACTCAGGAACCCTCTACGTGACTGACACCCCAGCGGGCACCGAGAACGCCGCCCAAATCCGCCGCACCACCCTTTACCTGACCCTGGCACAAGTGCCAGCGGGCAAGGTGGTCACCTATGGCCAACTCGCTGAAATGGCCGGCCTGGGCCGCGCGGCGCGCTGGGTCGGGCGAACCCTCAGCCAGTTGCCGAACGACACCAAGCTGCCCTGGCACCGGGTCTTGGCTGCCGGCGGTCGGATCAGCCTGCCGGCGGGCAGCGCCTCAGGCGATGAACAGCGCGCCCGCCTGCGCCTGGAAGGGATCAGTGTCCTGAACAATCGTGTTGATATTCAGCGCCATGGCTGGCGCCCGGTAGAGCACAGCGGTTAGAGTGCGCGCTTTGTTTTCGCAATTTTTGAGGCAGACTCCAGCCCATGCCCCGTAAAACCTGGCGCGCCGCCCTCGCCGCCTATGCCAGCCCTTCGACGCTCGTGCTGTTGCTGCTTGGCTTCGCCGCCGGCTTGCCATACATGCTGGTGTTTTCCACGCTTTCGGTCTGGTTGCGCGAAGCCGGCGTCGCCCGCGAAACCATTGGCTACGCGAGCCTGATCGGCCTGGCGTATGCCTTTAAATGGGTCTGGTCGCCACTGCTCGACCAATGGCGCCTGCCCTTGCTGGGCAAACTGGGGCGTCGCCGTTCGTGGCTGGTGCTCTCCCAGGCCCTGGTGATCCTTGGCCTGATCGGCATGGGTTTCTGCGACCCACAAAAGCACCTGTCATGGTTGATCGCCATCGCCGTCATCGTCGCCTTCGCCTCTGCGACGCAGGACATCGCCGTCGACGCCTATCGCCTGGAGATCGCCGACGACACCCGGCAGGCGGCCCTCGCCGCCAGCTACATGTCCGGCTACCGCATCGCCGCGCTGTTGGCCACCGCTGGCGCCCTGTTCTTCGCCGAAGGGTTTGGCTCCACCGGCTTCAACTACAAACACTCGGCCTGGGCCGGTACCTACCTGCTGTTCGGCGCATTGATGGTCCCGGCGTTGCTGACCTCGCTGTTCATGCGCGAGCCGCCGGTGCCGCTGCGCACCCAATTGCAGGCCGGACGCTACACGTTCGTGCATCAACTGGCGTCGGTATTCGTGCTGATCGTGCTGCTGGTGTCCGTCCCGGCGATGTTCACCCAGCTCTACAACACCGACTTCGCCAGCGTGCTGTTCGAGGGCGTCAGCCTGCTCGACCTGCTGCTCGAAGACCGCGCGTTTCTGCGGGCCATCCTCTATATCATCCTGACGGCCCTGTGCCTGTCGGCCATGGGCCGCCGAGGGCTGGCGCCGGTGCTGACGCCGGTCAACGACTTCATCCTGCGCTACCGCTGGCAAGCCTTGCTGCTGCTCGGGCTGATCGCAACCTATCGGATGTCCGACACGGTCATGGGCGTCATGGCCAACGTGTTCTACATCGACCAGGGCTTCACCAAGGACCAGATCGCCAGCGTCAGCAAGATTTTCGGGCTGATCATGACCCTCGTCGGCGCCGGCATGGGCGGCCTGCTGATCGTGCGCTTCGGCATCCTGCCAATTCTGTTCATCGGCGGCGCGGCCTCGGCCGGCACCAATATCCTCTTCCTGATGCTCGCCGACATGGGCGCCAACGTACAGATGCTGATTGTCACCATTTCCCTGGACAACTTCAGCTCCGGCCTGGCCACGTCAGCGTTCGTCGCCTACCTGTCGAGCCTGACCAACCTGAAATTCTCCGCCACCCAATACGCCCTGCTCAGCTCGATCATGCTGCTGCTGCCGCGCTTGATCGGTGGTTATTCAGGGGTGATGGTGGAGAAGTTCGGCTATCACAAATTCTTCCTGATCACCGCATTGCTTGGCGTTCCGACCCTGCTGCTGATCGCCCTGCACTGGTTCCAGGAGAACCGTCGCCAGGATTCGGCACCCACTGCGGAACCGACGCCCACCCGGCCTGCGGAAGAGTCGTAGGAAACTTCAGAAAACGCCGGGGAAACCGGCGTTCGCAGCGGGCGACCGGCCACGCGCCTGTACGCCAGGGCATCTCGCCCGTACAATGCTCCGTCACTTCTCGTCATCAGCAACCGACAACGGCCAACCATGCGCACCAGTCAATATTTGCTCGCCACACAGAAAGAAACGCCTTCCGACGCCGTCGTGATCAGCCATCAGTTGATGCTGCGTGCCGGCATGATCCGCAAACTCGCCTCGGGCCTGTACACCTGGCTGCCGATGGGCCTGCGGGTCATGCGCAAGGTGGAAGCCATTGTTCGCGAAGAGATGGACGCCGCTGGTTCCCTGGAAGTGTTGATGCCGGGCACCCAACCGGCCGAGCTGTGGCAGGAATCAGGACGCTGGGAAGAATACGGCCCTGAGCTGCTGCGCATCAAAGACCGTCACGGTCGCGACTTCTGTGCAGGCCCGACCCACGAAGAAGTGATCACCGACCTGATGCGCAACGAGTTGAGCAGCTACAAGCAGCTGCCGATCAACCTGTACCAGATCCAGACCAAATTCCGTGACGAAATCCGTCCACGCTTCGGCCTGATGCGCGGTCGCGAATTCATCATGAAGGACGCCTACTCGTTCCACACCGACCTGGCCTCGCTGCAAGTCACCTACGACCGCATGCACCAGGCATATTGCAACGTGTTCACCCGCCTGGGCCTGAAATTCCGCCCGGTTGAAGCCGACAACGGCTCCATCGGCGGTGCCGGCTCCCACGAGTTCCACGTGCTGGCCGAGTCTGGCGAAGACGACATCGTCTTCAGCAATGGCTCCGACTACGCCGCCAACATCGAGAAAGCCGAAGCCGTGCCACGGGAAACCTCCCGCGCCGCGCCGACCGAAGAGTTGCGCCTGGTAGACACGCCGAACGCCAAGACCATTGCCCAGTTGGTGGAAGGCTACGACCTGCCGATCGAGCGCACCATCAAGACCCTGATCGTGCGAGCCGAAGAGGAAGGCAAGCTGATTGCCCTGATCGTCCGTGGTGACCACGAGCTCAATGAAATCAAGGCCGCCAACCAGCCTGGCGTCGCCAGCCCGCTGGTCATGGCCACCGAAGCCGACCTGCGCGACGCCATTGGCGCCGGTGCCGGCTCCCTCGGCCCATTGAACCTGCCACTGCCGATCATCATCGATCGCTCGGTGGAGTTGATGAGCGATTTCGCCATCGGCGCCAACGTCGACGACAAGCATTACTTTGGCGTGAACTGGGAACGCGACCTGCCGGTTCCAACCGTCGCGGACCTGCGCAATGTCGTGGCCGGCGACCCGAGCCCGGACGGCAAGGGCACCCTGGAAATCAAGCGGGGCATCGAAGTCGGGCACATCTTCCAGCTGGGCAACAAGTACAGCAAGGCGATGAAGTGCGAAGTGCTGGGCGAGAACGGCAAGCCGGTCACCCTGGAAATGGGTTGCTACGGCATCGGCGTTTCCCGCGTGGTGGCTGCCGCCATCGAGCAGAACAACGACGAGAAAGGCATCATCTGGAGTGACACGCTGGCGCCTTTCCAGATTGCCCTGGTACCGCTGCGCTATGAAACCGACCAGGTGCGTGAAGCCACCGACAAGCTCTATGCCGAACTGACGGCCGCCGGCTTTGAAGTGCTGCTGGACGACCGCGACAAGAAAACCAGCCCCGGCATCAAGTTCGCGGACATGGAACTGATCGGCATCCCGCATCGGATCGTCGTCAGTGACCGTGGCCTGGCCGAAGGCAACCTGGAATACAAGAGCCGCACCGAGGCCGAGCCGCAAGCGCTGCCGGTCGCCGACGTGCTGTCGTTCCTCCAGGCCCGTATCCGCCGCTGACACCAGATAGAGACGTCATGTTCAAGCGAAACACCTTAGGCCTCGGTGGCGCCGCCCTGTGCGGCGCCCTGCTGGTCAGCGGCTGTGCCAACCAAATGTCACAACGCAGCGAGCACGAAGAGCGGGTCGAGCGAAAATTGCTCGACCATAGCCTGCAGATCGATGTGGGCGACCCCAAGGTGCTCGACCTGCCGCAGCGTCGGGTGCGCATCAATGAGCAGAAGACCTTCGAAGTCACCGAATTCGAGGTCACTCGCCATTACGATCGCTACACGCCGTACCAACCCTGGCGGGAGATCTACGAGATCCCCTTGGGCGCGGTGGCCGTGGTGGCCGGTGTCGGCGCGAACGTGGTCAATGTGTTCGCCCTCGGCAACCTGCCGGACACCGCGACCCGTGACTGGATCAGCTACGGTTTCGCCGGACTCAACCCATTCATGAACGTCCCCTCCCATGGCCGCGCCCAACAGAACCTGGCGGGCATCGACGAAATCCAGCGCGACAAGCGCACGGAACACTCGAGCCTGCCCTGGAGCGAACGCCCCGTGGAGGTCAAGGCCGCCCGACAGACCTTCGAGCTGAGCACTGACCGTAACGGCGTGCTGCGCTTGAACCTGCTGGAAAGCCCGTTCGCCGAGCAGGACCTGAGCCAGTTCGGCAAATTGCAGATCAGCGTGACGGATGCCCAGGACGAGGTGCACACCGACTCATCCCTGAGCATCAGCAGTACTTTGCGCAGCAAGCTGGTGGAAGCCCACGCGCTGATCTACGACGACCTGGAAGACGACGAGGTGAGCCAGTGGGTTCATCGGGTCAAGCGCCTGTCGGAGCTTGGACTTGAGGAAGAGGCCAGCGAACTGGAGCAGAGCCTGATCGAACTGACGCGTAATGATCCGGAGTTGCAGGCCGAATTCATGAAGGCCCTGACCAAGGATGGCGGGCGGTTGGTGGCGGATCCTGGCGCCAACTGAAATACCTCCTGTGGCAAGGGATTTTTGTGGTCGCAAGGCCTGTGGGAGCAAGGCTTGTGGGAGCAAGGCTTGCCCGCGATGGCGGTCTCAAGGATGCCATCGCGAGCAAGCTTTGCTCCCACAAGACTCCCTAGCCACAAGAGCAAGGCAAGGCATTCCGCCAACCGACGCCCTCACCGCTCAAACAACTCCAACTGCTCAAACCCACCGCGCAAATCCTCCAGCCGCACCCCGATCCCCAATAACCGCACCGGCTTGCCGCCCCGGTTGAACGCCTGGGTCAATAACAGCTGGTAGCTGCCCAGGTCCCGCCCTGCCCCGGCCTGTTCCAATGTGGTTTGGGTGAAGTCGTGGAATTTCACTTTGACGAACGGCTTGCCCGGTCGATAACTGCTATCGATCCGCGCCATGCGCCCTTTCAGGGTTTCCATCAGCTCCGGCAGTTTGTCGAGGCAGCTCACCAGGTCGGGCAGGTCGACATCGTAGGTGTTTTCCACACTGATGGACTGCCGTCGACTGTCGTTGTGCACCAGACGCTCATCGATCCCACGAGCCAGGCTCCAAAGCCGCTCACCGAAACTGCCAAATTCGCGCACCAGCGCCAGCTTGTCCCATTGACGCAACTGCGAGCAATCGACGATGCCGAGCCGGTTCAGCTTATCGGCGGTGACCTTTCCAACGCCGTGGAGCTTGCTGACCGGCAGGGCCGAGACAAAGTCCTCGACCTGGTCGGGGGTGATGACGAACAGCCCGTTGGGCTTTTTCCAGTCACTGGCGATCTTGGCCAGGAACTTGTTCGGCGCGACGCCAGCAGACACGGTGATGTGCAGCTGGTTGGAAACACGCCGGCGAATGTCCTGGGCGATGCGCGTGGCGCTGCCACCAAAATGGGCGCTGGCGGAGACGTCCAGGTAGGCCTCGTCCAAGGACAACGGCTCGATCAGGTCGGTGTAATCACTGAAAATCGTATGAATTTCCTTCGACGCTTCCCGATAGGCCTCCATTCGTGGCTTGACGATGGTGAGGTCCGGGCAAAGCTTCAAGGCGTGGCCGGAGGACATGGCCGAGCGCACCCCATAGGCCCGCGCTTCGTAGTTACAGGTGGCAATCACGCCCCGCCGATCCGCCGAGCCACCCACAGCCAAGGGCTTGCCGGCCAGCCGCGGGTCATCGCGCATCTCGATAGCGGCATAGAAACAGTCACAGTCGACATGGATGATTTTACGTTGCGTCATAGCAGAGCGGAGTGTGCGACAGATCGGGCCACCAGTATCGCACCAGCACCTGTATATAGCACCAGTAGTTTGAAAGATCCTTCGTTGAGACCCGAAAGGGCCTACACAAATTTACTTCTTCAATCGCAACGAGCCGGCCAATAGAGCCTCAGCCCTTGCCAGGCCTGCGTCACAGCGTTGTCACAATACCTTTCCCCAAGGCTAAGCGCTTGAAGCGGAACAGGTTTTTATGACGCCAGGGTTGACAGCGGCGCGATCCTCTGTAGAATGCCGCCACACAGACGCGGGATGGAGCAGTCTGGTAGCTCGTCGGGCTCATAACCCGAAGGTCGTCGGTTCAAATCCGGCTCCCGCAACCAAACATCAAAAAAGGCTACTCGAAAGAGTGGCCTTTTTTGTGCGTGCTCGTTTTCTGACTACCTGATCAGAGACTCGTCGCCTGCGACGCCCTACGCACAATGAGTTGTAGGACAATTTCCTTTAAATTCCGTGCATTTAGGAAGACAAGGGACGGATCGACGGTTTATTTGAGCCCATCGCCTTTTAACGGTTGACACTCGGGCGTTCGCCTGTAGAATGCCGCCACACAGACGCGGGATGGAGCAGTCTGGTAGCTCGTCGGGCTCATAACCCGAAGGTCGTCGGTTCAAATCCGGCTCCCGCAACCAAACATCAAGAAAGGCTACTCGAAAGAGTGGCCTTTTTTGTGCCTGGTGAAAAAAGCCTCATTACAAATATTTTGTAATTATTTTTTACCGCGGGGATTGGTAACTTGACTGGATACCCCCATCCTGTCGCGCATAGCTCAAGAGGTGATTGATGCGCGCCCACTCGTCTGACCCGCAAGACTCCGTTACTGCGACACAACCGATCAAGGCCGAGCGACTGCGCTGGCTGGATCGGATCAGCCAGTACCGCCAGCCCATCGGCCTCGCCGTCACGCTGCTGCTGTTTGCGATTGCATTGATTGCCTGCCGCCATCTGCTGAGCGAGCTCGATCTGTACGCTCTGCACGACTCGATTCTGGAAGTTCCCCGGCCAGCCCTGCTCGGCGCGATCGCCGCCACGGTAGCCGGCTTCATCATTCTTTTGGGCTACGAATGGTCCGCCAGCCGGTATGCCGGGGTGACGCTGCCGCCACAGACCATGGTCCTGGGTGGATTCACCGCGTTCGCCATCGGCAACGCCATTGGCCTGTCACTGCTGTCGGGCGGTTCGGTTCGCTACCGTCTGTATGCGCGTCATGGCCTGGGGGCCTCGGATGTCGCCCACATGACGCTGTTCGCCAGCCTGTCCCTGGGCTGCGCGCTGCCGCCGTTGGCGGCCCTGGCAACGCTCAGCAACCTGCCCGCCGCGTCTGCCGCGCTGCACCTGCCTGCCACTTTACTGGGGGCCATTTCCGTGGCGGTGCTGTTGCTCACCAGCGTGTTGGCCATCGGCATCTACCGCCGACGCCTGCCGGAGCAGCCTCATCGAGACAGCCTGCTGGTAAAGGCCGGGCGCCGCACGCTGCGCCTGCCGGGCCGACGCCTGACCTTCCTGCAGTTGGTGATCACCGCGCTGGATGTCGCCGCCGCCGCCACCGTGTTGTATCTGTTGCTGCCCGAAGCCCCGCCGTTCGGCGCTTTCCTGCTGGTGTACCTGCTGGCGCTGGCCGCCGGAGTGCTCAGCCATGTACCCGGCGGCGTCGGGGTGTTCGAAGCGATCCTGCTGGCCGCGTTTGCCGACAAACTCGGCGCCGCACCGCTGGCCGCCGCGCTGTTGCTGTATCGCTTGATCTACGTGCTGCTGCCGATGCTGGTGGCCTGCGTGTTGCTGCTGATCAATGAGGCCCAACGGCTGTTCCAGACGCGCCAGACCCTGCGGGCGGCATCGGGTTTCGCCGCGCCGATCCTGGCGGTGCTGGTGTTCCTGTCGGGCGTGGTGCTGCTGTTTTCCGGGGTGACACCGGAAATCGACACCCGCCTGGAGCACATCGGCTTCCTGATCCCCCATCGGCTGGTGGACGCTTCGCACTTTGGCGCCAGCCTGGTGGGCGTATTGTGCCTGTTGCTCGCCCAAGGCCTGCGCCGTCGCCTGTCGGCCGCCTGGATGCTGACCACGGTTCTGCTGTTGGTGGGCGCCCTGCTCTCGCTGCTCAAGGGTTTTGACTGGGAAGAAGCCACGCTGCTGACCCTGACGGCTGCCCTGCTGGCGGTATTCCGGCGCTCCTTCTATCGTCCGAGTCGCCTGACTGAACTGCCCTTTTCCCCGCTGTTCCTGATCGCCAGTATCTGCGTGCTGGGCGCGTCGATCTGGCTGCTGCTGTTTGCTTACCAGGATGTGCCCTACAGCCATCAACTCTGGTGGCAGTTCACCCTCGATGCCGACGCCCCTCGCGGCCTGCGCTCCCTGCTGGGCGCCGCGGTACTGCTGGTGGTGGTGTCCCTGACCTGGCTACTGCGCACCGCGCGGCCGGTGATCCATTTGCCGACAGCAGAAGAACTGGAGCGGGCCAAGACGATTCTCATGACGTCTTCGCAACCCGACGGCGGCCTGGCCCTGACCGGCGACAAGGCATTGCTGTTTCACCCCAACGACGAGGCGTTCCTGATGTACGCCCGCCGTGGCCGCAGCCTGGTGGCGTTGTACGACCCGATCGGGCCGACCCTGCAACGGGCTGAGATGATCTGGCAGTTCCGCGACCTGTGTGACATCCACCATGCCCGCCCGGTGTTCTATCAGGTACGTGCCGAGAACCTGCCGTACTACATGGACATCGGCCTGACAGCCATCAAGCTGGGCGAGGAAGCACGGGTCGACCTCAAGCGTTTCGATCTCGAAGCCAAGGGCAAGGAGATGAAGGATTTGCGCTACACCTGGAACCGCGGCACCCGTGATGGCCTGTCGCTGGAGATCCACGAACCCGGCCAGGCGCCGATGGATGAGCTCAAGGTCATTTCCGATGCCTGGCTGACCGGCAAGAACGTGCGTGAAAAGGGTTTCTCCCTGGGCCGTTTCAGCGATGACTACCTCAAGCATTTTCGCATCGCGGTGATTCGTTTCGAGGGCCGGCCGGTGGCGTTCGCCAACCTGCTGGAAACCCACAGCCACGAACTGGCCAGCCTCGACCTGATGCGCGCCCACCCCGAGGCCCCGAAGCTGACCATGGAGTTCATGATGGTCGGTCTCATCCAGCATTATAAGAACCATGACTACGCCCGCTTCAGCCTCGGCATGGTCCCGCTGTCGGGCTTGCAACCGCGTCGCGGCGCACCGCTGACCCAACGCCTGGGTTCGATGGTGTTCCGCCGCGGTGAACAGCTCTATAACTTCCAGGGGCTGCGCCGCTTCAAAGACAAATTCCAGCCTGACTGGGAACCTCGCTACATGGCCGTGCCCGCCGGACTCGATCCGCTGGTGGCACTGGCCGATACCGCCGCCCTGATTGCAGGCGGCCTGACTGGATTGGTGAAACGCTGATGATGCAACGCTCCTGGCGATACGTAGTGGCCGCCCTGCTGGTGCTGGCGGTAATTCTCGGTGGCGGTTACTGGTACTGGAACCGCCCGGCCCCGCAACCGATCCTGGAACAACTGGCGCCCGCCGATGGCGCAGCGATGACCCGGGTCATCCCCGGCACCAAACCGCGCGCCCAGGTGCTGGTGGCAGTCAATGAGGACCAGAAGCTCAGCGACACGCAGTTGACGACCCTCAGCCGCAGTGGCTCGGCGCAGATCGTCCAAGTGATCCTGCCCAAGGACTGCATGCTGCAAGGTCGCGCCCTGCAAGCAGGCCTGAGAGAACTGCAAGGCCCGGCCACGCTGGTCAGCGGCATCGGCCCGGGCGCCGTCCTGGCCTGGCGCTGGCTGGCCGAGCAGAAGGATGACAAGGCAAAGGCCGTTTCAGTGGACCTGGCCCTGGAAAAACCCGGCTGCACGCACTTGCTGCCAAAAACCGCAGCCCACGGTCATTGGCTGGTGGCCTGGAACGATAACCCTGACGACACCAGCGCCGGTTTCGTAAGGGATCAGAAAAATGCCGAGACCAGCATCAGCGACTACGACATCAACCTGCCGCAAGTGCTGAACAACGAGCTGCGCAAAATCCTGGTGGGCACCGACAAGGCCAAGGGCGGCCTGAGCATCCCGGTGGTGGAAGTCCCAGCCAGCCAGGCGCAGGATACCGTCACCCTGTTTCTCTCCGGAGACGGCGGCTGGCGCGACCTGGACCGCGACGTGGCCGATGAAATGGCCAAGATCGGCTACCCAGTGGTCGGCATCGACACCCTGCGCTACTACTGGCAGCACAAGAGCCCGGAGCAAAGCGCGGCGGACCTGACCGAACTGATGCAGCACTACCGTCAGGTCTGGGGCACCAAGCGCTTCATCCTGACCGGCTACTCCTTCGGTGCCGACGTGTTGCCGGCCATCTACAATCGCCTGCCGGCCACCGAACAACAGCGGGTCGATGCGATCATCCTGCTGGCTTTCGCCCGCACCGGCAGCTTCGAGATCGAAGTCGAAGGCTGGCTCGGCAACGCCGGCACCGAAGCCGCCACCGGCCCGGAGATGGCCAAGCTGCCAGCCGAGAAAGTGGTGTGCATCTACGGCGCTGAAGAGGCCGACGAAAGCGGCTGCACCGACAAGACAGCCGTAGGCGAAGCCATCAAGCTGCCTGGCGGCCACCACTTCGACGAAAACTACCCGGCCCTGGCCAAGCGCTTGATCGATGAGATCAACAAACGGCAGAGCAAGACCGCCGAACAGTAAACAGATACCAGTCTGGCAAAAGCCCCGGCAGCCTTAGAGTTGCCGGGGCTTTTTTGTGCCCGCTCGACTTACACACAACCCTGTGGGAGCGGGCTTGCTCGCGAAGGCGGCGTGCCAGCGACATAACCACTAACTGACACACCGCCTTCGCGAGCAA
>NZ_LHVH01000014.1 GCF_001269885.1 Pseudomonas kilonensis | reverse complement strand
TTGCTCGCGAAGGCGGCGTGCCAGCGACATAACCACTAACTGACACACCGCCTTCGCGAGCAAGCCCGCTCCCACAAGGGTTCTGGTTGGACATCAGCATTTGTGCGACCGACAAAAAAGCCCCCGCCGCCGCAAGGCAACGAGGGCTTTTTGTTTTCTGGTTGCTACATCTCCACCTGTGTCCCCAATTCAATCACTCGGTTCAACGGCAGATTGAAGAAGCGCAGATTGCCGTTGGCGTTTTTCAGCATGAAGGCGAACAGTATCTCGCGCCAGCGGGCCATGCCTTCGAGCTTGGAAGCGATGACCGTTTCGCGGCTGAGGAAGTAGGTGGTGCGCATCGGGCTGAAGTCCAGGTCATCGAGATGACAGAGCTTGAGCGCGAGCGGGACGTCCGGCTCGTCGGTGAAACCGAAGTGCAGGATCACCCGGAAGAACCCTTCGCCATAGGCATCGACCTCGAAGCGCCGCTGCGGCGGTACCCGCGGGATGTCTTCGTACACCACCGTCAGCAGCACCACTTGCTCATGCAGCACCTGGTTGTGCAACAGATTGTGCAATAGCGCGTGGGGCACCGCGTCCGAACGTGCGGTCAGGAACACAGCCGTGCCCTGTACGCGATGGGGTGGCTGCACGCGAATACTGCTGATGAAGATCGGCAGCGGCAACGCACCTTCGTCCAGGCGTTCCACCAGCAGTTGCTTGCCGCGCTTCCAGGTAGTCATCAGTACAAACAAGGCGATACCGGCGATGACCGGGAAAGCACCGCCCTGAACGATCTTCGGCACGTTGGCGGCAAAGTACAGGCCGTCCACCAGCAGGAAACCGAACAACAGCGGTACCGCCAGCAGCGGCGGCCATTTCCACAACAGCAGTATCACGGCGGACACCAGGATCGTGGTCATCAACATGGTGCCGGTCACTGCCACGCCGTAGGCCGAAGCCAGCGCGCCGGAAGATTCGAAACCCAGCACCAGCAGCACCACGCCGACCATCAGCGACCAGTTCACCGCACCGATGTAGATCTGGCCCTGCTCGGCACTGGAGGTGTGCTGGATGTACATGCGCGGGATGTAACCGAGCTGGATCGCCTGGCGCGTCAGGGAGAACGCACCGGAAATCACCGCTTGCGAAGCGATCACCGTGGCCAGCGTCGACAGGCCCACCAACGGCAGCAACGCCCAGCTCGGTGCCAGCAGATAGAACGGGTTGCGCGCCGCTTCCGGGTCACCCAGCAACAACGCACCCTGGCCGAAATAGTTGAGCATCAGGCCTGGCAGCACCAGGAGGAACCAGGCGCGGGCAATCGGTTTGCGACCGAAGTGGCCCATGTCGGCGTACAGCGCTTCAGCGCCGGTCAACGCCAGCACCACAGCGCCGAGGATCGCCACGCCCATGCCCGGGTGGACGACAAAGAAGCGCACAGCCCAGGCCGGGTTCACCGCCTGCAATACTTCCGGATGCTGCAGGATGCCGTACACCCCCAGGGCGCCGAGCACCAGGAACCAGGTCACCATGATCGGGCCGAACAGGATACCAATCCGGGCAGTGCCGTGGCGCTGGATCAGGAACAGCCCCACCAGCACCACCAGCGACAAGGGCACCACCCAGTGGTCGATACCTTCGAACGCCAGGCCAAGGCCTTCAATTGCCGAGAGCACGGAAATGGCCGGTGTGATCATGCTGTCGCCGTAGAACAGCGCCGCGCCGATCAAGCCGCAGACCACCAGGAATGTCCGCAGCCGCGCCCTTCCCGCCGCCGCGCGCCGCGCCAGGGCGGTGAGCGCCATGATCCCGCCCTCGCCCTGGTTGTCGGCGCGCAGGACGAACATCATGTACTTGATCGACACGACCCAGATCAGCGACCAGAAAATCAGCGAGAGAATCCCCAGCACGCCATCGTGATTGACAGGTACGCCGTAGGCACCGGAAAACACTTCCTTGAGGGTGTACAACGGGCTCGTGCCGATGTCGCCATAAACCACTCCGACCGCCGCGACCAGCATGCTCAGCGGTTTCGCTGCCGAATGCTCGGCACTCACCGCCTGACTACTTGCATGACCCATCCAACACTCCCGATTTCCAGACCTGGCTTCTTGAACGAAGCACTATGCTTTGTTGAGGCAGCATGCGCTGTTTTACGTATTGTTACAGACGTTTTGTTGACTGTAGCAATCGTCAGAGCGCAAAGGCGCGAAGCATAGCGCAGCACTCGTCGCATTTCCCGGTATAAAGCTGGTCAAGTGCGTCGGCCATGGATAGAATTGCGCACTTTTTGATCAGAGGCGCGCCAGGCGCCCTGTCTCGGCAAGAGACGATCCCCCCTACACCGAGGTTAGACATGTCCACCACTACCGCGCCCGCCAATCCGAAGGTTGGCTTCGTATCCCTGGGTTGCCCGAAAGCTCTGGTCGACTCCGAGCGCATCCTGACCCAGCTGCGCATGGAAGGCTATGACGTCGTGTCCACGTATCAGGACGCCGATGTGGTCGTGGTCAACACCTGCGGCTTCATCGATTCGGCCAAGGCCGAGTCCCTGGAGGTGATCGGCGAAGCCATCAAGGAAAACGGCAAGGTCATCGTCACCGGCTGCATGGGCGTGGAAGAAGGCAACATCCGCAACGTGCACCCGAGCGTGTTGTCCGTGACCGGTCCGCAGCAGTACGAGCAGGTGGTCAACGCCGTGCATGACGTGGTGCCGCCACGCCAGGACCATAACCCGCTGATCGACCTGGTGCCGCCGCAAGGCATCAAGCTGACCCCGCGCCACTACGCCTACCTGAAGATTTCCGAAGGCTGCAACCACAGCTGCAGCTTCTGCATCATCCCGTCGATGCGCGGCAAGCTGGTGAGCCGCCCGGTGGGCGATGTGCTCGACGAGGCCCAGCGCCTGGTCAAGGCCGGCGTCAAGGAACTGCTGGTGATCTCCCAGGACACCAGCGCCTACGGCGTCGACGTGAAATACCGCACCGGCTTCTGGAATGGCGCGCCGGTGAAAACCCGCATGACCGAGCTGTGCGAAGCCCTCAGCACCCTCGGCGTCTGGGTCCGCCTGCACTACGTCTACCCGTATCCACATGTCGACGAACTGATCCCGCTGATGGCCGCCGGCAAGCTCCTGCCGTACCTGGACATCCCGTTCCAACACGCCAGCCCGAAAGTCCTCAAGGCCATGAAGCGCCCGGCGTTCGAAGACAAGACCCTGGCCCGCATCAAGAACTGGCGCGAAATCTGCCCGGACCTGATCATCCGTTCGACCTTCATCGTCGGCTTCCCCGGTGAAACCGAAGAAGACTTCCAGTACCTGCTGGATTGGCTGACCGAAGCCCAGCTCGACCGCGTCGGCTGCTTCCAGTATTCCCCTGTCGAAGGCGCACCGGCCAATGACCTGGACCTGGACGTGGTGCCGGACGACGTCAAGCAGGACCGTTGGGAGCGCTTCATGGCGCACCAGCAGGCCATCAGCTCGGCGCGCCTGCAAATGCGCATCGGCCGTGAAATCGAAGTGCTGGTGGACGAGGTGGACGAGCAAGGCGCCGTGGGTCGCTGCTTCTTCGACGCGCCGGAAATCGACGGCAACGTTTTCATCGACAACGGCAGCAACCTCAAGCCGGGTGACAAGGTCTGGTGCAAAGTGACCGACGCCGATGAGTACGATTTGTGGGCTGAGCAGATCGGTTGATTTGTGAGCTGAACAGATCGGTTGATTTGTGAGCTGAACAGATCAGTTGGCCTGTGGGAGCAAAGCTTGCTCGCGATAGCGCAGTGTCAGCCACTGCAAATGTTGACTGATGCTCTGCCATCGCGAGCAAGCTGTGCTCCCACAGGCTCTTGCGAAACTCGGTAAAAAATTGAAAAGCCCCGCTCTTGCTACAAGATGCGGGGCTTTTTTACGGCTATCGTATGGAGAAACCCAGGACATCCAGCACAAGGAACAGGCGGGCATGCGTCAGCATTCGGTCATCCACACACCGAAACCGAGCGACTATCAGGAACTGACCCAGGTGTGGGAGGCCTCGGTGCGTGCCACCCACGACTTCCTGCCGGACAGCTACATCGAGCTGCTGAAAAACCTGGTGCTCACCCGCTACCTGGATGCGGTGATGCTCATTTGCACCCGGGACGCGCGCCAGCGGATCACCGGTTTCGCCGGTGTCGCGGCCGGCAAGGTCGAGATGCTCTTCATCGACCCACAGCACCGTGGCCAAGGCCTGGGCAAGCAGTTGCTGCGCTACGCCATGGAACACCTGAACGCCGATCAACTGGACGTCAACGAGCAGAACCCGCAAGCCCTGGGCTTTTACCTCAAGCAAGGCTTCGAAGTGGTCGGGCGTTCGGCAAAAGATGGCATGAACCAACCCTACCCACTGCTGCACATGCGCTACAAGCAGCCCGACCTGAAGGCCGGGCGCGGCTAAAAACGGCATGAGGCAAATGGACCCGCGATTAACCGGCGCCAGGCAGGTACAATGCCCACCCTCTTTTTGTTACGGCCCCCGTCATGACTGACCCGATTCGTCTCTCCAAACGCCTCATCGAACTCGTCGGCTGTTCCCGTCGGGAGGCTGAGCTGTTCATCGAGGGCGGCTGGGTCACCGTGGATGGCGAAGTAATCGATGAGCCGCAGTTCAAGGTCAGCACCCAGAAAGTCGAACTCGACCCCGAGGCCAAGGCCACCGCGCCGGAGCCGGTGACCCTCCTGCTGAATGCACCTGCTGGCATGGATGTAGACACCGCGATGGCCTCCCTTGGCCCGCAGACCCTGAGCGAAGAACACCGCTTCGGCAAACGCCCGCTCAAGGGCCATTTCCTGCGCCTGACCGCCAGCGCCGACCTGCAGGCCAACGCCAGCGGGCTGCTGGTGTTCACCCAGGACTGGAAGATCTTGCGCAAGCTCACCGCCGACGCCGCCAAGATCGAGCAGGAATACGTGGTGGAAGTCGAAGGCGAGATGGTCGCCCATGGCCTCAATCGCCTGAACCATGGCTTGACCTACAAGGGCAAGGAGCTGCCGGCGGTCAAGGCCAGCTGGCAGAACGAGAACCGCCTGCGCTTCGCCATGAAAAACCCGCAGCCCGGCGTGATCGCTCTGTTTTGCCAGGCGGTCGGGCTCAAGGTCGTCGCCATTCGCCGCATTCGCATCGGCGGCGTGTCCATCGGCAAGGTGCCGCTGGGCCAATGGCGCTACCTGTCTGCCAAAGAGAAATTCTAATTTTCCGGCGCCGCACCGAACCGGGGCGCCCACTGCCGATTGATCAGGACTGCACACATGATTCACAACGACGTACTGCGCAGCGTGCGCTACATGCTCGACATCAGCGACAAGAAAGTCATCGAGATCATCAAGCTGGGCGGCCTGGACGTCTCCCTGGCTGACCTGACGGGCTACCTCAAGAAAGACGAGGAAGAAGGCTTCGTGTTCTGCCCTGACGAGGTCATGGCGCATTTTCTCGATGGCCTGGTGATCTTCAAGCGTGGCAAGGACGAAAGCCGTCCGCCACAGCCGATCGAAGTGCCGGTGACCAACAACATCATCCTCAAGAAAATGCGGGTGGCGTTCGAGCTGAAGGAAGACGATATGCACGCGATCCTCAAGGCCGCCGAGTTCCCGGTGTCCAAACCGGAACTGAGTGCACTGTTCCGAAAATTCGGCCACACCAACTACCGGCCGTGTGGCGACCAGTTGCTGCGCAACTTCCTCAAGGGCCTGACGCTGCGCGTTCGCGGCTGACACCCCGTGACTTACAGCGTCTCCCCCATCGGCTTCGTCCGCTCCTGCTTCAAGGAGAAGTTCGCCATCCCCCGCCAACCGCAACTGGCTCCGGCCGCACGTGGTGTGCTGGAGCTGGTGGCGCCGTTCGATCAGGGCGAGGCGGTGCAGGGGTTGGAGCTGGTCAGCCATGTCTGGCTGCTGTTCCTGTTCCACCAGGCCCTGGAAGACAAGCCACGGTTGAAAGTGCGGCCGCCACGCCTGGGCGGCAACAAGTCCATGGGCGTATTCGCCACCCGTGCCACCCACCGCCCCAACGGCATCGGCCAATCGGTGGTGAAGCTGGAGCGGGTCGAAGCCGGGCGCCTGTGGATCTCGGGTATCGATTTGCTGGACGGCACGCCAGTGCTCGACATCAAGCCCTACGTGCCCTACGCCGACATCATCGGCTCGGCTTCCAACAGCATCGCCAGCGCAGCGCCTGAATTGATTCCGGTGCAATGGGCGGACACCGCCCTGCTTCAAGCGCGCGAACACGCCACGCGCTTGGCAGAGCCCTTGGTGGAGCTGATCGAACAATGCCTGGCCCAAGACCCACGCCCGGCGTACCAGATGCCTACCGCCGAGCGGGAATATGGCGCACAGTTCTGGGACCTGGACGTTCGTTGGCATTACCCGCAGCCGGGGTTGATTCGGGTGTTGGAAGTCGTTCCTGCGACTGAATAAAACCCGGAAACGAAAAAGCCCGCGCGGCCTTCATCAGGCGGCGCGGGCTTTTTTGTGGGGCATCTGTTGGACCGAGTCGCCTTCTTCGCGAGCAAGCCCGCTCCCACACTGGATCTCTGGTGAACACAAGATTCGCGCTCACTGCGATCCAATGTGGGAGCGGGCTTGCTCGCGAAAGCGGTCCAACATTCAACGACTATGTCGGCTGACGCCCCACTCCACACTTATCGCAACAGCTTACTTCTCTACAAACGCCCGCTCGATCAGGTAATCACCCGGCTCGCGCATACGCGGCGAAACGGTCAGGCCGAAGCTGTTGAGCACTTCGCTGGTCTCGTCGAGCATGCTCGGGCTGCCGCACAACATGGCGCGGTCGTCCTGCGGGTTGATCGGTGGCAGGCCGATGTCACTGAACAGCTTGCCGCTGCGCATCAGGTCGGTCAGGCGGCCTTCGTTCTCGAACGGCTCGCGCGTCACGGTCGGGTAGTAGATCAGCTTGTCACGCAGGGCTTCGCCGAAGAACTCGTTCTGCGGCAGGTGCTCGGTGATGAACTCGCGGTAAGCGACTTCATTGACGTAACGCACGCCGTGGCACAGGATCACTTTTTCGAAACGCTCATAGGTTTCCGGATCCTGGATGACGCTCATGAACGGCGCCAGGCCAGTACCGGTGCTGAGCAGGTACAAATGCTTGCCAGGCTTGAGATCGTCCAGCACGAGGGTGCCGGTGGGTTTCTTGCTGATGATGATCTCGTCGCCTTCCTTCAGGTGCTGCAACTGGGAGGTCAGCGGACCATCCGGCACCTTGATGCTGAAGAATTCGAGATGCTCTTCCCAGTTCGGGCTGGCAATCGAGTAAGCGCGCATAAGCGGGCGGCCGTTGGGCTGTTGCAGGCCGATCATCACGAACTGACCGTTCTCGAAGCGCAGGCCCGGATCGCGGGTGCACTTGAAGCTGAACAGAGTGTCGTTCCAGTGATGAACACTGAGGACACGCTCGTGGTTCATGTTGCTCATGTACGGGGACTCCTGGGAATAATGCCCGCGCCGATAATCTGCGCAATTGCATCGCATTCTAATGGCGGCGACAATATCTGTTAAATGGATTATTAAGATAAGGGTTATCGGTTATATAGATATGCGATTTACTCTCCGTCAACTTCAAGTCTTCGTCGCCGTCGCCCAGCAGGAAAGCGTGTCTCGCGCTGCGGGCCAGCTCAATCTGTCGCAGTCGGCGGCCAGCACCTCCATCACTGAACTGGAGCGCCAATCGAGCTGCCAGTTGTTCGACCGTGCCGGCAAGCGCCTGAGCCTCAATGCCCTGGGCAAACAACTGCTGCCCCAGGCCGTGGCGCTGCTGGACCAGGCCAAGGAAATCGAAGACCTGCTCAACGGCAAGTCCGGCTTCGGCTCACTGGCGGTCGGTGCCACGCTGACCATCGGCAATTACCTGGCGACCTTGTTGATCGGTGGTTTCATGCAGCGCCATCCGGAAAGCCAGGTGAAGCTGCACGTGCAGAACACTGCCAATATCGTGCACCAGGTTGCCCACTATGAAATTGATCTGGGTCTAATCGAAGGCGACTGCAGCCATCCGGACATCGAGGTACAGAGCTGGGTCGAGGACGAACTGGTGGTGTTCTGCGCCCCTCAACACCCGCTGGCCCAGCGCGGCCAGGCGACCATGGAGGAGTTGACCCATGAAGCCTGGATTCTGCGGGAGCAGGGTTCCGGCACACGCCTGACCTTCGACCAAGCCATGCGCCACCACCGCAGCGTATTGAATATCCGCCTGGAGCTGGAACACACCGAAGCGATCAAGCGCGCCGTGGAATCCGGCCTGGGCATTGGCTGCATCTCACGCCTGGCCCTGCGCGACGCCTTCCGCCGCGGCAGCCTTGTCGCGGTGGAAACCCCGGACATGGACCTGGCGCGGCAGTTTTATTTCATCTGGCATAAACAGAAGTACCAGACCTCGGCCATGCGCGAATTCCTCGAGCTGTGCCGGGCTTTCACCGCCGGGGCCCAGCGCAGCGACGAAATCGTGCTGCCGACCATTGCCTGAGCCGTTACAACAGCACCACGCCCCACACCAACGCGATCATCGTCAGGGCGAGTAACTGGGCGGCGCTGCCCATGTCCTTGGCATTTTTTGACAATGGGTGCAGCTCCAGGGAGATGCGGTCGATGGCCGCCTCCACCGCCGAGTTGAGCAATTCCACGATCAATGCCAACAGGCACACGGCAATCAGCAGCGCCTGCTCGACACGACTGACGTTCAGGAAGAATGACAACGGAATCAACACGACATTGAGCAACACCAACTGACGGAAAGCTGCTTCGCCGACAAAAGCTGCACGCAGCCCGTCCAAGGAATAGCCGGAGGCGTTGAGGATGCGTTTCAGGCCGGTCTGGCCTTTAAAAGGTGACATAGAGTGGGCAACTGATCAAAAGGAGTGGGGAAGCTAATTCAAACCCGGTCAAAAAAGCGTGAACCGGAACACTAAGCCTGCGGTGAAATTGACTCAAGTTGTTGCAGCAGCAAGGCCGCCTGGGTCCGGGTGCGCACGTTCAGTTTACGAAAGATCGCCGTGACGTGGGCCTTGATGGTGGCCTCCGACACGTTCAGTTCGTAGGCAATCTGCTTGTTCAGCAAGCCTTCGCAGACCATGGTCAACACCCGGAACTGCTGCGGCGTGAGGCTGGCCAGCCCCTCGCTGGCGGCCTTGGCTTCCGCGGACACGCTCACCGCTTCGAACGCCTGGGGTGGCCAGCAGACATCGCCGTCCAGGACCGCCTTCACGGCCTTCTGAATCATCTCAAGGGAACTGGATTTGGGTATGAAGCCGCTGGCGCCGAACTCCCGGGCCTTGACCATCACCGAGGCTTCTTCCTGGGCCGAGACCATGACCACGGGGATCTGCGGGTATTGGCCCCGCAACAGCACCAGCCCTGAAAAACCATAGGCACCGGGCATGTTCAGGTCCAGCAGCACCAGGTCCCAATCGGCCTTCGCCGTCAACTGGACCTCCAGTTCCGCGATACTGGCCACCTCCGTCAACCGGACAGCCGGGCCGAGGCCCAGGGTCACTGCCTGATGCAACGCGCTGCGAAAGAGCGGATGGTCATCGGCAATCAGGATTTCGTATGTGGCCATTTTTAAAATGATCCTGTTTTTAATGGCAGGCCCGATGATTCGCGCCTCGCCAAGACAACTCAAGACACCGCCGTGCAGCGGCATCCACAGGGACACATTCAACGCCAAACACGGCGTTTCAAACATTGGTGGCGCCCTGGTCGGCGCCAAGCATGCCCAGCGAAGCCGGGGTGGTCAAGCAGCACGACCGCCACAGTGTCCAGTATGGGCCACTATTGGGCCAATACTGCTTGCGGCGTACGGATAAAGGGTTGCAACTCGGCGTGGGCCGGGGTCGAGATGTTCACCTCCTGCTGGCCCTTGGCGCCCAGGTAATGCTGGCTGAACACATCGAAATAGGCGTCCAGGGCCGACGCGGCGTCGCTGTCCCCCGCCAGCTCCAGACACAACGCCGCCACTTCGGCGGTGCACAGGTGCTCGCTGCGGGTCGAACGGCGCAGGCGGTAACGCGACAGCCTGTCGGGCAGCAGGCTCAGGATCGGCAGTCGGTCGAAATACGGGCTTTTACGGAAAATCTTCCGCGCCTCGGTCCAGGTCGCATCCAGCAGAATGAACAGCGGACGCCTGGACTGATCGAGGTCAACCGTGTGGGTGACCCGCGATGGCTCGACGTATTCGCCCGGAAACACCAGGTACGGTTGCCATTGCGGATCGTTCAGCAGCGCCAGCAGTTGTTCATCGACCTCGGTGCGCGACCAGATGAACGCGTGGTTGTCACGCACCACATCGGCAATCAGCCAACCGGTGTTGCTCGGCTTGAACACTTCCTTGCTGGTCATGATCAGGCAGACCCCGGAGCGGGTCTCGACGCTAGGACGCCAGGCACACAGGCAATGGCTTTCGATCACGCGGCAGGCGCTGCAACGGGGGGCGCGCCAACCACGGGCCTGAATCGGCCTGATCCCCTCATCCATGCGCTGGTCGCGCAGGCGGGCTACGGCGTTAGGGGCGTGACTCATCGTGGGCAACGCCGACAGACAGGAAAACTCGACACGAACAACACTCGGCAGGGCAATAAAGGCCGGCAGTCTACCAGAGCGCACGCGCCTGTACCGTCCACCCGGGCTCCCCTATAATTCCCGGCCACTGAACGCACAGTCATGTGATCGGTCGAACCACCAGTCACTGAACCAGGAGAGTTTCATGCTGCGCCTTATCGTCCCTACCGTTGCCGTTCTGCTGGCGACGTCCTTCAGCGCTCAGGCTGCTTCGCTGAAAGAACTCGAACTGAACAAGATGCTGCAGAACGTTGCCAAGGAAAGTAGCGTCGGTACGCCGCGGGCGATCAGCGAAGACATTCTCGACCAGGGCTATACCGTCGAAGGCACCGAGCTGATCAACCATCTCAGCGTGCAAAGCAGTCATGCCCAGAAAATGCGCGCAGACCCCAAGGCCGTGTATTTCCAGTTGGGCTCCACGGTGTGCACCAATCCGGGCTTCCGCAAGTTGATGGCCAAGGGTGCAACGATGCGCTATGAGTTCACCGAGGTTAAGACCAACCGCCCGGTCGCGACCGAGCGCTTCCAGGAATCGGATTGCCCGAAACCCGCCAAGACGAAGAAGTAATCAACCCGAGCTCGCGCGCCGCTGCTCATCGTCGGCGCGCAACTCCGCCACCAGCGCCTGCAAGTAACGCGAGCGCCACGCTCGCCCTCCCAGCCGACGACAGCATTCTTCCTCAAGACTCACCCGATTGGCCTGTGCCGATTCCCGCAGCATCAGGTACAACTGCCTGTCGAGCTCCAGAGTCACCCTGGTCATTTCTCCCGCCTCCATGCCCGATCCGCTTAAATCCATCACGTGGCACCCAGCCCTGGGCGTCAAATTGCATTGGCACGCTTGTTATCAGTAAATCAGAGCGGCACGCACCCGGCCGGCAATCTGACGAGCGGCGCGATAGTTCAGCGCCTGTATCAGCGGTTGCCAACGGTTACTTTTGAGCGCCATGATCAAGGCTGCGAAGATCAGCTAGATTCAGATGTATCTCTTTTTCATTGGGCAGAAAGAGGCTGCCCTGCCAGCACCTTGCCGTGTGATTGTTTTTCATCCAAGGGAAAAACGGAACCTGTTGGATGGCTTGATCGCTTTGCTGCAGACCGCGTCGAGCCAGGTCGAACGTCCAGGCACGGGCCTGGGCCGACAACGACACACGGAGTGTCGTAGCCCTGACGAATCTCTCGTTCGGGCCAGGGTTCTGTTAAGAAGGAGAAGTTGAATGCCTTACAAACCGAATGACCTGCTCAGTCGTCATTTTGAGAACCATGGCCACGACCTCACCCGCAAGGTCGAAGAGCAACTCAACCTGGTGTCCCCCAACAGCCCCAACCTCCCCATTTACCGCGACATGATCCTGACTGTGCTGCGCATGGCCCAGGAAGATCACAACCGCTGGAATGCCAAGATCACGCTACAAGCCCTGAGGGAACTGGAGCACGCCTTCCGTACACTCGAACAGTTCAAGGGCCGCCGCAAGGTCACGGTCTTCGGCTCGGCCCGAACGCCCATCGAACATCCGCTGTATGGCCTGGCCCGAGAGCTGGGGGCGGCACTGGCCCGCTCGGACATGATGGTCATCACCGGCGCTGGCGGAGGCATCATGGCCGCCGCCCATGAAGGCGCAGGACGCGACCACAGCCTGGGATTCAACATCACCCTGCCTTTCGAGCAACACGCAAACCCGACCGTTGAAGGCACGCCGAACCTGCTGCCGTTCCACTTCTTCTTCACCCGCAAACTGTTTTTCGTCAAAGAGGCCGACGCTCTGGTGCTCTGCCCCGGCGGTTTCGGCACGTTAGATGAGGCGTTGGAGGTCTTGACGCTGGTGCAGACAGGCAAGAGCCCGCTGGTACCGGTGGTCCTGCTGGATGTTCCAGGAGGCAAGTTCTGGCAAGGAGCCCTGCACTTTATTCGTGAGCAATTGGAGGAGAACCGCTACATCCTGCCCACTGACATGAAGCTCATGCGTTTGGTGTACAACGCCGAAGAAGCCGTGGAAGAGATCAATCAGTTCTACCGCAACTTTCACTCCAGTCGCTGGCTCAAGCATCAGTTCGTAATCCGCATGAATCACAAGCTAAGCGAACAGGCACTGCAGCAGATGCAGAAAGATTTTGCCGACCTGTGCCTGAACGACTGCTTTCATCAGCATGACTACAGCGGCGAGGAGCACGATGAGGCCCGTTTCAGTCATCTGACACGACTGGCGTTTGCCTTCAACGCCCGCGACCACGGCCGCTTGAGGGAGCTGGTGGACTACATCAACTTGTCGGAAAACTGGGCCCAGCCCGCCCAAAAGCCCCATCCCCTCACATGGGACCCGATCAAAGTAACCTGAGCCCATAAAAAAACGGCCCGCTATCGAAATAGCGGGCCGTTTTTTGTTTAGTCATCCATACCGCGACCGCTGAACAAGCGGTTGATCATTTCCATGGAATAGCCTCGATACGCCAGGAAACGCCCTTGTTTGGCTCGTTCCCGTGCATCGATGGGCAAATGTCCTGAGAACTTGCGACGCCAGGTGTCCGTCAGTTGCTCCTGCCAATCGATACCGCTTTCGCGCAAGGCGAGCTCGATATCCGGGCGTTGCAAACCGCGCTGGCCCAGCTCCTCACGAATGCGCAAAGGACCATAACCGGAGCGGGCGCGATAAGAGACAAAGCTTTCCAGGTAACGGGATTCCGACAGCAAGCCCTCTTCAGTCAAACGGTCGAGGGCCGTGTCGATCAACTCATCGGGAGCGCCGCGCTGACGCAGTTTACGCGTCAGCTCGACTCGACCGTGCTCGCGTCTGGCGAGCAGGTCCATCGCGGTTCGCCGCACCGCGACGAGGGTATCGAGTACGGCGGTCATCGGATCGATCAGATGTCAGCGTCAGCCAGGTCGTCAACGGGCTCGCGGTTGGCCACTGCCTTGACGTCTGCAACCGGGCTCAACAACTTATCACGCAGTTGCTTCTCAAGGGCGGCGGCGACTTCCGGGTTGTCCGCCAGGAACTTGGCCGAGTTGGCCTTGCCCTGACCGATCTTCGTGCCGTTGTAGGCATACCAGGCGCCCGACTTCTCGACGAAACCGTGCAGCACACCCAGGTCGATCATCTCGCCATTGAGGTAGATGCCCTTGCCGTAAAGAATCTGGAACTCGGCCTGACGGAACGGCGAAGCCACCTTGTTCTTCACGACCTTGACGCGGGTTTCGCTGCCGACAACCTCATCACCTTCTTTCACCGCGCCAGTACGGCGGATGTCCAGGCGAACCGAGGCGTAGAACTTCAACGCGTTACCGCCGGTGGTGGTTTCCGGGCTGCCGAACATCACGCCGATCTTCATACGGATCTGGTTGATGAAGATCACCAGGCAGTTGGCATTCTTGATGTTACCGGTGATCTTGCGCAGGGCCTGGGACATCAGGCGAGCCTGGAGGCCCACGTGCATGTCGCCCATTTCACCTTCGATTTCAGCCTTTGGCACCAGTGCCGCCACGGAGTCGACGATGATCACGTCAACCGCGTTGGAACGCACCAGCATGTCGGTGATTTCCAGGGCCTGTTCGCCGGTATCCGGCTGGGAAACCAGCAGGTCGTCGACGTTGACACCCAGTTTGCCGGCGTATTCCGGGTCCAGGGCGTGTTCGGCGTCGACGAAGGCGCAGGTCGCGCCGGCTTTTTGGGCCTGGGCGATCACGGACAAGGTCAGTGTGGTTTTACCGGAGGATTCAGGACCGTAGATTTCAACGATTCGGCCTTTTGGCAGGCCGCCGATGCCAAGCGCAATGTCCAGGCCCAGGGAGCCGGTGGAGATGGAAGGAATAGCCTGACGGTCCTGATCGCCCATACGCATTACGGCACCCTTGCCGAATTGACGTTCGATCTGACCCAAGGCCGCAGCCAAGGCTTTCTTCTTGTTGTCGTCCATTAAAGTCCTCACGTAATCAATAAGGCCTGACGGCCAACACCTGTATAAGTAGCCAGTATTATTCCACAGCGATTGAGGATCGCCTACCCCTGATTTGAGATTTCTACAGCGGCATGTTGCAGCAGCCCGTCTAGCGCGGCCTTCACCGTTTGTCGGCGGACCTCGTCGCGGTTGCCTGCAAAGAAACGCTGCTCGCTGATCACCGCCTCACCAACACCCCAGGCCAGCCACACGGTGCCCACCGGTTTATTCGGAGAACCCCCGTCCGGCCCCGCTACACCGCTGACCGCCACGGCAAAACGCGCCAGGCTTTTTTGCTGGGCTCCTCGCACCATGGCCTCGACCACCTCGCGGCTGACCGCCCCCACCTTCTCGAACAACTCGGCCGGCACATCCAGCTGCTGGGCCTTCTGGCGATTGGAATAGGTGACGAAACCGGCCTCGAACCAGGCCGAACTCCCGGGAACTCGGGTAATCGCCTCGGCAATCCCGCCGCCCGTGCAGGACTCGGCCGTGGTGACGTGGGCATTGAGCAGCTGCAGGCGCCTGCCCAGCTCAGCGGCCAGTTCGGTGATGTCGTCCATGGTGCTCTCCTGATTCCACACAATTGAGGCCTACCGTACACGAGCAATGGAAGCTTGCAAGGCTTGGCGGATTACCGATCCAGCGCTCTGATATAGGCCTGACAGGCCTGCAAGGCAATCAGTCCGCGATCACCGGCGTCGGTGATGGCGATAATTCGTTGAGCATGCGCCGGGTCAAGTCGGGCGCGTGGGGCGCCATGATCCACGCCGCCGGCGCGGGTGGCGGCAGGCACTGCACAACCGGCGGCAACATCGTCGGCGTCGAGGAGGACTGACAGCCGGACATCGGCAGTAGCAAGGCGATCGCGCAGGCGATCCTGGTCACGTTGGGCATCGCTCAAGGCTCGGTAATGGGTTTGTTCGCTGGCGGAAAGTTGCTGTTCCAGGGCCCGGCGCTTGTCCTGCTCGGCCTTCTGCAGCGTCGCGGCCGCTTGGGTGATTTGATTAAGCGTCTCGGCGTGGGACTGTGCGAGTTGGGCCAACTGCTGTCCGTAACGCCAGTCCTGGAACCGCCACGCGAGCATCGCCGAACCGCCGGCCAGCAGCGCGAGCAACACAACAATGCCCAGGGTGCGAGACGAAAAAGGCATCAGGTCGAAGGTTGGCATAACACCGCCCTCGCCCGGGCCCACAATTGCAGGCGGTCCTCCAGGCCGTTCAAACCGCCATTAATGCGCCGGGTGATGGTGTTGAACTGATCACGATCGGCCAGTTCGTTCAAGCCGTTCTGCTCCCAGAACCAAGCGGCGGACTCGGTGGCCCATTGCGGCTGCTCAAGAAGCTCAGGCAAGGCCAGCAGGCGTTCGTCGCCGAACAGCCCCTGACTGCAGCGAAGGTAATTGTCATGGCCGGTAATCTGGATCAGTCCTCGGCCGCGATATTTCTGGCCGTCACCGTCAGCCTGGGGCGAGTTGCCCAGGCGAACGGCCAGGGTTCCGGTATCGTATTTGCTCAGGTATTGCTCACTGCCCAGCTCGCGTACATAACGCAGTTGTCCCGACTCATGACCGACCTGGGCCAGGAACGCGGCGATGCGTTTGGGTGTGTCGATACCATAGCGGGACATGGCGGTGTTCAGCGCGGAAATAAAAACGCCCGCTTGGGCGCGGGCGTTGGGCATGATGTTGATGAGTTGCTGTGGGGTAATGTCCATGATCAGATCATCGAAAACACGTTATTGAAATGCCCGGCCAGCGGGAGGCTCGCGATGGCGGCGTGTCAGGCAATGAAGATGTCGAATGTCATACCGCTATCGCGAGCAAGCTCGCTCCCACAGCGGGGGTGGGGTCAGGCCTTGGCATCCAGGCAGGTTGCATGAATCAAGCAGCGATAGCTTTTTTCCCGGTCGCCACTGGCGGTGACCTTGTCGATCGACCAGCGACCGCGCATGAAGTCCGGCCAGGTGGGATCCAGCAGCACGATGCCTTCAGCGGACAGCCCTGGATTACCGGGGCATTCGATGCTCACCTTGAGGGCTTCGCGCAGCATCCGGCGCACCTCGCCTTCACCGGCGGCGCGGGCGTCGTCTGCGCTTTGGAAGCGCTGGCGCAGGGTCTTGAACGGCGCGAGGCCGCTCTCCTCGACACGCACTTTGCCGGCCGCCGCATCCCACCAACTGGTCTTGCAGCCCTGGTATTTCGCCCGAGCAGTTTCATCCAACTTGGCCGAGATGAACGCGTGGTCGCCCGGGCGATTATTGGTCGTCACCGACAGTTTCATCTCGGGCAGGACCTTGCCCGACAACGACTTCGCCTGGCCGCGTCGAGCCAGCACATACAGCTCGTTGATCGGCTTGGCGACGGCGTCATAACGGTGGGCCAGGCGCGTGAGGAAGCCCATGTCGGTTTCATTGGTCTGGTCGATGTGCTCGATTTTGATCAGCGACAGGTCCGGCGCCACACGGGGGGAAAAACCGTGCCTGGAAGTCAGTTGCCGAAACAGGGCCCCCAGGGTGGTTGGGCCATGGCTGACGGATCGGCGTTGCTTGAACCCGGTCTGGTCTGCCGCACTGAAGGGTGCGGCCATGGCCACCAGCACGAGTTGCAGGGGAAACAGGAACGGCGTGCGCCGGGTGATGACAAACTCGCCTTTATCCACCAGTCCCGACTCCAGATAACCGACCCGCAGACCGATCTTCCCGCCCAGGCTGGGCAACCCTTCGAGCCCGTCCAGGCTAATGGTGAGCGTCAGCTGATCGGACTCGATCCCCGCCGCATCGACGTGTGTCCAACTGAGCAATCGTTCGTTGAGCAGTGCAGCGTTCGCACCATAAATTTCCACCGCAGGCGTGAAACCCAGTGACATGTTGCCTCCTTAATCCCAGGCCGAAACCGGTGTGGGTGCAACAGGTTTGAGATCCACTTCCGGCAGGACAACCCACACCCCGGCCGGCAATACCGGGCCCCATTCAGCCAAGCCCGGATTGAGCAGCCAGAGCGCCTCCTCGGCGGCATCGTCACAACGCTCAAGCTCGCGGTACAGCAACAGATTCACCGAATCACCGGCGATACTTCGAACCCTACGCATTGGCGAACTCCGTCAATTCAACCACCCAGCCGACCACCATCGCCGTGCCGTCATCGATGATCTCGGTCTGGGTTTCCGTGACCTTGTTGATCTGCCACAGGCCCCAATTGCGACCGATGCCGTCAACCAACGGCACGGGCACGCGCTGCGCCTGCAAGGCGCGCAACTCATCAAGGCGATCCATGGCGGTCGCGTACATCGACTTGCCGGTGATCGTCAGCCCTTGCAGGCCTTGGCCGATCTGGCTGGACTTGGGTTTGCTGGTGAGGATGTCGATGCTCTTCCAGCCACCGTCCGAGGTGCGTACCAGGCTGTGGTACGCAAAGTTTCTCGACAGACCGAAAATGAAACTGCCGAGTGCCATTTGCTGACGCATCACGTACCTCCGTCGGTCAGGGCCGCGTCACTGCGCATGGCGAGTGAGTTGGGCATGGTCGTCAAGCCGAATTGGCCCGAGAGTTGTTGCACAACCAGGTTGGCCAACTGACTCGCGCTGGCCTGGTCCTGGCCGTTGATGTAGATGTTTGCGGTCATGGTGTTTTGTTGTGTGGTTGCCTGGGTGCTGGCCAGGTCTTTGCTGACCTGATCTGGAGCGGCGAGTCTGTCGGGGGTGACGAGTTTTTCACCCAGAGACGCACCGGCATCGCTCCCCAACCAGCCGCCAAGCAGTCCGCCAAGCACACCACCAATGGCAGTGCCGAGCACCGGAACGACACTCCCCAAAGCGGCACCGGCCGCAGACCCCGCAGCAGCGCCTGCCCAGCCGCCACCTGCGGCTCCCAGGCCTGCGCCCATCATTCGTTTGTCGCCGGTAAGGACACCCTCGGCCACATCAGCGACGGCGCCGACTACTTTTAAGGGGCCGGGCGCCCTGCGAGTCATCGAGCGTAATGAGGCCGTTGGCCCGAGTGAGCCTCGTGTACTGACGCGTATTTTCGGCCTGCTCGTGGGTTCGGGACGCTGGCTGGCATTGCTTGTATCCAGCTTGTCCCCACGACGATTTCTGAAATCTTCGGAGATCACGTCACCCAATCGGCCGGGAAGGTGCGGAGCGGCCCTACCCAACACCCGCTTGGCCACCTGACTGGATATCTCATCCCCTACCGCCTTGAGCAACGCGCCCACCAGCGGTTTGATCGCCGCACCAATCACCACAATGGCCGCAGCGGCTTTAGGTGAGGACTCAGCCAACTCACTCATGCCATCGGCCAGCGAACCCAGCCACTGGAACGAGCTATCCGCCGAAGGCATCAAGGCATTTCCCGTGGCCACCGACAGACGCTCGCTGCGGGCGTTGAGGACGTTCAGCTGGCCCTGCCGGGTGTTCGACAGCGCCAACGCGTCCTGCCGCACCGAACCGTCGTTGCCCAATTGCGATGTGGCGTATTGGCCTGGGTCTTTCACCTGCCAGAACGCCGCATTCACATCGTCGAGTTTCTGCGACATGCGCAGCACTGCTGCATCCCCAGTGCCAAACAGCGAAGAGGCCAGGGTTGAGCGTTTTTCGGCCGGCTGCGCGTTCAAGGCTGCCAGCACCGACATCACAGTCCCCGGCGCGGCGTCCTTGTCACGCAGCCCACTCGCCACTTCCTTGGGATCCAGCCCCAGTTGCTTCCAGGCCGCTTGCTCGGTCGCGGAGGCCTGATCGCCCTTGCCTAAAGCGGTCGTGAAGTGATCGAGCGCCACACCCGCTTCAGCTTGTTGCGCGCCGGTATTGAGAAGTGCCGCCGTCAGTGCCGCAGCTTGGGCAGGCTGCAGGCCCGCCGAGGTCGCGGCCGCACCGTCACGCTGCAACACCGTGCCGATCTCGCTCGCTTTCGCACCACCGGGAATCTTGCTCAGGTGGTTGGTTGCATCCGCCAGATCAAACGCTTTCTCTGCGCTGAGCTTCATGGAAGTGCGCCAGCCGAGCACCATCTCAGCGGCTTCCATGGCCGGCATTTTGAACGTCGATGCGGTGACACCCGCATCACTGGCGAAGCGCAACAGTGCCAATTGCCGGTCCGAGGCATTGGGCAGATCGTTACCGATGCCTGCCCTGGCCGCCAGGCTTTGCATCCTCACCACCTCAACCGCCGTGGTCCCGCCGGCCGCCACCAATGGCGCACTGGCGATACGCTGGGTGGGTTCCGCCACTTCGGCAATCTGACGAGGCGTGAATTGGGTGGCCTGCTTCAGATCGGCCATGGCCGAATCCATCGCTATCGCGGGTTTGAGCAGCGCCGGTGGTTCGATACCGCCACCCGACTTACCCTTTGGCTCGTTGGCCGACTCACCCTTGGCGCCAGCGCCCATCGATTGGGAAAACAATCGTTGCGCCGAAAGCTTTACCGTCAGCGACTCGATCGCCGTGGTCAGCAGTCCGAGCTTGAGCCCGAGTTTTTCCAGCGCCAGATCGAGGCTCGCCAGTTGATCCCTGGCGAACGCGCCTTGTGCCGACACACCACTGGTGGGGCCAGTATTCCCGAACGCCAACCCACTCTCATTGAAGGTTGCGTATTTGAGCGAATATCTATCGTCCGCCATCCCGCTCTACTCCTGTTTCACGCCAAGGCGAGTGATCGCGATGTCGTAGCGGCGCAAGGCCTTGCCGGCGTCCCACTCCAGGATTTCCGCCTCACTTACCGAGTAAATGAGCGGCACCACATCGAGGATCACTTCGATGTCGCGTTCCGAAAGAAGTCCGCCGGTTTGTTTAAAAAATCGTCGATGCGCACCTGCAACTGGGTCCAGTCGGGCACGGTCAACAGGTCCAGATCGGGCATCATCAGGCCGGTGCAATGGGCGGTGATGAACTCGGCGCGTTCCTTGGCCGTCTTCAGTTTTTTCATCGCCTTGGTCGCACGCAGCACCGGCATTTCCAGGGTCAGCGCGGTCACACTGCGGCCGGCGACGTCGAGCGGTTGCAGCAGTTGCACCTGGTCGGGATCGGCCTGTGGGTCATCCAGAAAGTACGACGCCGGGCGCGTGGACATTTCGTGCACGTACTGGGCAATGCTGACGTAGTCCGGGCGCTTGAGCTGGTCGAGTTCCTTGACCGACAGGCCGGTGGCCAGTTTGGCCAGTTCGAAGAACTGATCGTCTTCGTCATCGCCAGCGCGGGCCAGGGCGTCTTTTTGCGCGGCGTAGTACAGCGGCTTGAGGGTGATCTGCTCGATCTGCGAGCCGTCGTCACTGGTGATCGGTGACAACAGCTCATGGGTAGGAGGCATCCAGGACATGAAATCAATTCCTTGGTGAATCAGGGTGGGCGAGCCACCTGTGGGAGCGGGCTTGCTCGCGAAAGCGGTATGTCGATCAACATTGATGTTGAACTTGATGGCCTCTTCGCGAGCAAGCCCGCTCCCACAGGGACTGTGTCCAACCGACGGGTTTGTTTAAGGCAACAACACCGCACGGCGTGCATCGCCAAGAATGTCGACGCCGTTGAGTACGAACTTCTGGGTGCGCACGTCGATGTCGATCACCGGGACGCCGTTTTCCAGGCGGTTGTAGGTGCGGCAGGACAGCTCCAGGTTGGTCTTGGGTTTCTCGCCCATTTTCAGCGCGGTTTCCTCGAGGGATTTCAACTTGCCGCCCACCGTGTGGTAGGTAAACCAAGTGTTGCCGTCCTGATCCTGGCCGGCTTCACGCACGTTCAGCAGAATGTCGTCGCCCACGCTCACGCCCAGCGCCAGCATGACTTCCTGGCCGAGGCCTTGCAGGGTCAGCTTGGCCGTCAGCACCTTGCCGCCCTTGGCCATTTCCTCGCCAATGAAACGGCCGCCGCGCATCTCTTCCATGTCGAATTCGATTTTCGGCGGGCTGAACTCTTCCACGGTCGCCGACAACGGCAGGCCTTGCAGGGTGGCCGCGATGGCCTGTCTTACGCGGTTGGTAAACATTAGAGAACGTCCTCCAGGAACTGCTCGATGATTTCATCGCGGGCATTGAGTTGATAAATCATGTGTTCGTTCGGCGCGTAGCGGCCGTAGTCGATGACCACGTACCAGGTGCCGTTCTTGTACTTCTCGACGCTGTTCAATTCCGGGTGCAGGTACACGCTGCCGCCAGGGATGGTTTCGTCGGCCACCAGGGTTTGCAGCCAGTCGTTGATGCGCTTGACCTCCTGGTCCATGAACGACTTGGTCAGGTTCTTGGCCATGGCCTTCTGGCCGGCCTTCACCAGCTTGCGGCTGATGGCATCTTCCAGGCCGACGTAGCTGATGAACTTGCCGGTGATGGAACGGTTGCCCAGCAGCGAGAAGCCGCCGAGGATGGTCCGGGCGTAGTAGCTGACGCCGTAGCGGTTGAGCAGATCGCCTTCGGTGGAGGTGTCGAGGATGTTGTATTCGACGGTGCGCGAAACGTCTTCGGCGTAGGTCACCTGGTTGCCCGGGCTCTCCCATTGCTTGACCTTGGCGAGCGCGGCGATGGCCAGGCTCGACGGGGCCAGGAAGACGTTTTTCTTCGCGGCCTTGGAGTACACCGCCGGCATGTTGTGCACCACCAGGCAACGGTCGAAACCGAGGTCGGCACCGCCCAGTTCCTGGCTGTAGGTCACTTGGTCGGCGACCGCGGCGTCCTTGCCGTCGAGCACCACACGGGCCTTGATGCGCTTGCCAAACGAAGCGAACTCGCTGGCCACCGCCTTGGTGCCGGTGAAGCCCGGCGCGCCGATGATGGTCAAGTCTTCAGCGACCCCACTCAACGCGGCCAAGCCCAACTTGCGACCGGTCTGCGCTTCGATACCGCCGATCACATTGTTCTGCGTGTCGGCCAGTGTCGCGCCCTCTTCGACGATGACGACGTAGACCGGCACCTTGACCACTTTGAGGATCTGGTAGACCGCCTGGAACAGCGTACCCGCCTCGGCACCGGTCGGGTCCAACTGGGCCTGGGTGGTGAAGCTGTTGATGCGGAATGGGGTGTTTTTCGGAATCAGCGCGTTGGCATTCGGCGCAGTGCCGACCAGACCGATGACGTTGTCACCCAGGCCACCCATGGCCTCGGGAGATTCAGTGGCATTGACGGTAATGCCGTTGTGCTCGAAGTTCAAAACCTCAGCCATGGTTATTCAGCCTTCTTGGTGGCGGCCTTTTTGGCCGGGTTGGATGCAGAAGCCGGTTCGACGACTTCGGTTTTTTTCAGCGCCAGGCGACCGGCGCTGCGCAAGGCGTTGGCCTCGACGTCGAGCAGATCGAGTTCCTGGCCGACGCTCGACCAGTGACCACCCCCAGTGGGGAATGGGAGGAGCACGGTGTAGGTTTGGCGCAGTGCCATTTGTGTTTCTCCAGATATGAAAAAGCCCCTTGAGAAAGGGGCTGTTGGGTGTTTGGCAGGTAAGAAAACGCCCCGTCGGGGCGGGGCGTTTATTTGGATTGCTCGGCGAGCCAGAGAGGCGCAATCGGTCGTGATTCCAACGAAGGAAAGTCAGATGCTTGCGGCCAGTCCCGAAGCGCCTGGCGGTAGGAGAGCAACTCGGGAAATTGCTCCGCATTCAACGTAGGAGCCATTCCTAACTCCTGTTCTTCACGGTGACGTACGACCAACCACTCAGTGCTCCGAATTTCAGAATCGCGCCAGTTACGCTCGAAGGCGATCAATTGATCTGGCGGTATCACCCGGTCAAAGGCCTCGGGCCAACCATTGACGACCCTTATTTCTTTGCCTTGATCAATCTCATCTCTCAAGGCTTGATAGGTCTCCTGAGAAAGTTCTACACACTCCTTCCCGACCGCATCGCCATAAGGTTCTCCGGGATAAAAGCCGCCTGTTTCGGCGCAAAAAAATACAGTCATGATCAATATCCCCAATATTCCCAGCTTCCAACGGTATTGCTGAGTGACACGGTAGAGTTGTTATTCACACAGATCGCAATAGCGCTCTTTGAAGTGCCGTTAGGCCGGGGTTGAGCATTCGCCAAGCCTTGGTTATGGACTGTCCCCGACCCGGAAAGAAGCCCGTTTGGAAACGCTTTAGGCAGTGTGATCGTTAGCGTTGTATAAGCACCGCCAGCAATCGCAGAGGCCGCGTTGAAGGTTCCCCATTGGCGAATTAGCCCGCTCGGATAGTCTTGGCTGCCGCTAGAGCCGATACTAGTGGAAAACATTCCCGAGTATTTAGTAATGACGGTGCCTGAAATCGCCCTCCATCCACCAGGTTGGGAAACCAATATGATGCTTTCGAAGACATCAATAGGGACAGTGGAAAGAACAGATAGTCCGATAGATATCAGATCGTCCGCAAAGGCTCGCAGATTGAAACTTCCTGCGCCTGCGGAAATAATGATTGTCTGACCTGGTGTTGTCGTTGACAACTTTGGCAACGTGACATCTAAACCCGCCAACCCAGCAGATCCGATAATTAGACATCCAGTATCGTTTACCGTCAGCGCAGTCGACTCAGTAATGATCTTTATGCCCGAATAATTGCCCATTAAGGAGTTGATGGCTGTCGAGTCCACAATTTGGGCAGAGCCTGATGCCCACCACCCGCTGGCGCCGTCCGTAGTAAGATCCAGCGTGGAACCCGCGGGCATAACCATCGTAGTCTTAGTGAGACTACCCGACTTAATGTTGTCTGAACCTGGGCAAAGAATGGTTACGACACCTGCACCCCGGTTTCGAAGGCTTACCGTTCCGCCTGCACCTCCGCTGTTGGCAGCAGGTAGAGTGATGTTAAACGTCCCAAGGCAGGACACCATAGAACCGAACGCCGTAGAAGCTACCAGCGTCGTATTGGATGTTGCATTAAGGAATCCTCGATAGTTCCCTTTCGCGCGCTCTACAAACTCGGTAGTGGCTAGCAACTTGCTGCTATCGAAAATCGGTGGCGTATTTGCCGTCGGATTAACCAGCACCGGCGAATTGAGCGGCGCAAACCCTTGCGTGATGTTCTGAAACGCCAACGCCGTAGTGCCCAGCACAATCGCACCATCGGTAATCAACTGCCAGATCGTGTTGGCAAGCGTAGCGCCCTCCTCCACCGAGACAATCAATCCCGAACTCACTTCGGCACTCGCATCGGCATCCTTTGCCCGGACCCAAGCGTCGTTCGCGGCCACGTAAATACCGTTGTCTTTCGCCAAGGTCTGGGATTTGACCAGGACCCGATTCCCGGCGATCACCGCAACACCATCGATCGCCTGCGCGCCACTCAAGACGATGTTAGCCGTCGTCGCCACTCGCACCGACTGCTTGCTGTCGAGCTTGGCGAGTTCGTCAGCCACGTAGCCGGTCACCCAGGCCCGCGTCGCCTTGACCACCGTGTCGTCAATCAGCAGCGTCACCAGCTCAGCATTGCTGGTCTCGAAAATCGACCGGATGTAGAACTCTTTGCCCGAACCGGACGTCGCCAACACCGGTTTGAACGATTCCGGATATTTGACAATCGCGTACAGGATCCCGGTATCGGTCCAGATCCCGGCCTCACGCACATACCAGCCGCCGACGTCGGACGGGATGGTGACCTCGGCCAGCAGCCAGCTCGGGTTGTTCTCATCCTGGAACAGCGCATTGAGCGGTCCGCGCCAAACCTCGCGCTTGAGTGCCGTCGCGGTTGCGGCCGGGTTGTATTCCGTGCCGCCGCCGTCACCGACGGAAATCTGCGACAGCTTGATCGGTGTGCCCGCTGCCTTGCAGGCGGTTTCGTAGGCGATCCCCGCATCGGTGAGCAGTGTGTAGTAGTCGGCCATTTAGGACCCCTGTGGATAAATAGTGGAGGTTTCGACGGTGTAGAGCCCGGCGGCCATGAAGACCTGATCCGAGGCTTGCAGCCCTTCGATGACGATCGGATAAACCGTGGTCAGTTCGCCGCACAGCGTGGCGGCGCCGATGACGTGACGGCCGAATGCACTCAAGCCGACAGACACCTTCAAGGTGTCGCGCTCGCTTTTGGCATCCGCCAGGCGACGGTCGAGACGGGCGTCGATTTCTTCGCTGTAGGGCTGCTCGGTAAACGCCCTGACGGAAAAACTGTAGGGCGGGCCAGGGGGTGTTTGCTCATACCATGCGCGCACTTCAGGCATCAGTTGCAAACCCTTGGCCGCGTTTTCCAGCGCCTTTCGCGTCCCGGCCTGCCGGGCGGTTGGCCAGGCGAGTTCAACGGTCAGGCGCTTTTCCGTCTCAGGCGCCGCGGAGCTCCACTCGTTGACCCCACGATCCGCCGCGAGATACGGCAGGAACGCCAAGGGTGTGGTGGTCGGGTTCATCAGCTCGGGAAACGGCGGATCGATGCGTTCGAGCAACCGGGCGAAACCGAGATCCAGCGCCCGTTCCAGCGGTGAACTGTTGACCGGCAGCAGGCTCGGGCGAGGTGTGTCGTCACTCATAACGTATCCACCTCGACCTCGATGCCCGTGCAGTACGGGGCTTGAAAAGCCGTCGCCACAATCGGTGCGAGCGGCTCGAGAATCTGCAGCTGAACCGCGCCCGCGCTGTGCAGCGTGTAGTCGATCCAGCTGGGGTCCACCCGCCCTTCCAGGCGATGACACGCCTCGGCATACGCCTGCAACTGCTGTTCGGCGGCAACCTGGGTCAAGCCCGAATCCGGGCCGGCATTGATCTTCGCCACGACGCGGATTTTGTAGGGTTTGATCTGCGCGGCCTGGACGATGACCAGGTCCGTTTCCGGTCGTACATCCGGCCGGGCGAAATGCTGGCGAACACCGTCGAGCAGCGCCTCGGTCGGCGTGCCGTCGCCGTCACGGGACAGCACCGTGACCGTGACTTCGCCCGGTGCGGTGCGACGCCCATTACCATCCTTGACCTGCGCCGCATGACCATCCGGGTCGAAGGTGTAGGTAACCGTCACCACACCCGCCGAGGCGTTTTCCACCTTCACCGCTGGCCGTTCACCCAAAGTAAAAATCTCCCGCCGATACTGCATGCGCGAGCCGGCTGCCGGGGCGTGGGGTGCCAGGTAATAACGCAACCGCGCATCGTCATCGCTCTCGTAGACCGGAGGGATGGGCGGGAACGCTGCCGGGTCGCCCGGGTCGAGCAACTGACGCTCAAGGCCCATGTCAGCGAGGCGAGCGTCGAGGTTGGTGCCCGTGGCCCACCACGCCAACATCTGCTTGATGCGGGCGTTGTATTTGCGTTCGTGGGTTTGCAGGCGGACACAAAATGCCTCGAGGGCCAAGGTCAGCAGTTCGCTTTCGTTTTCGAGGCTGTCCACCAGCTTCGCCGCGCTGGCTGGAGAGCGTGCGCCGACGTACTCGACCACGAAGGTCTTGAATTCGGCGAGCAGATCCTCGAACGCTTCGACGGTGACGATGGCCGGTTCGGCCAGTTGGTTCTGGCCGGGTATCAGCATGCTCATGTCACCACCTCGAAAGTCTGTTTGCGGTTTTTCCAGGTGCCGGCGAAACGCAGCAGCAATCCGGCCCCCTGTCGGCTGGCGACAATGACCTGCGGCTCGAAATCATCGATGCCGTTGTCCGGGTTGTAGAACGCTTGGGCCGCGTGGCTCTGGGCGAGGATCAGCAGGTCGTCACCGAGGTTCTGCCCCAGCAACTGCGTGAGTGCGCAGCCATACAACGGGCGCTTCTGGCGAGTGCCCAACGGCGTGGTCAATGCACGGGTGGCGCGCTGCACGAACTGCAGCCAGTCGTCGACCGTGGCGCCGGTGTTTCGATCGATTCCAATCATGAGGAAATCTCTTATGCGGTACTGATGACGCGCCCCTGGTGATCCACCACCGGGCCGCGCAGGTGCACGCCGGAGGCGTCGAGCCGAATGCCGACGGCGCCGACTTGCAATTCGATGGCCTGGGGCGTCATCGCCAGCCGCGACGGGCCAATGTTCAACTGCAGGGATTCACGAGAACCGCTGAACGCCGCCGGGCCGTTTTGCCAGTGCAGGACATGGCTGGCATGGTCGTAGCCGTTTTCCGTACCGTCCTGATAGAGGCGCCGCGTCAGCGAGGCCTGGGTCGAGACGGGCGGGAACTGACCGCCGTTGAGGCCGAACAACGCCACGGCTTGCCCACCGCTTTCGCCGCCGCCATGGTTCAGCAACAGGCATTGCTCGCCCACGGACGGAATCCGCGACTCGCTCTGGGCCCCGGCACTCGGATTGAAAAAGCGGATCGCCGGGGTCAGCAGTCCGCCATGGCTGACTTTGCAGGTATTGCTGGCCGCGTCGACTTCCTGGCAAACGCCGATGCGGCAGAAACTCTCCGCCCGCCGATGCATGTCTTCCAGCTCGGTTTCCATCTGCGCCAGACGCTCGATGATCGGCCCCAGATGCATCCGTAACAGCGCATCAAACATGGCTCAACCCTCGAGTGCGGTGTATTGGTCCGGGTCGTCGATGTTCGACACTTCCCAGGTACGGGCAAACTTCGGGATGCCCAGCGGGTCTTCCAGCAGCGTCGGGCCCAAGTACAGGGTTTGGTTGAAGGAGAGGGTCCACGCGGTGTACGCCCGTGCCGGGTTAATGAACGTGGATGGCAGGCCATCGAGCTCCGTGGGCAGGTCGCATTGATCGCCCGACAGCCCCCAGCGGTTGTCCATGACCAGGTGTTTCAGCTCCCCGGCCAGATCGCAGGCATCCCATCCTGGAACGGCCATGACCACTTGCAAGGAAACCGTCAGGACATGGGCGATACGCCCGTCATTGGCGCGGTTACCGGGCGCATCACGCTCAAGGGCAATCAGCACCCAGGGTTGATCGTCGGTGCCATCGAAATCCTGGGGGCTGCCGACTTTCAAGGCGGGATAAATGGCGCGCAGCGTCTGGGCAATGGCCGAGCACAACTGCGACGGTTTTTCGATAAGGGCAGGCATTGATCGCCTCCTTTGGTATGGATCAGCGCTGTCGATTCACGGCTGGTCGGGAGGAGTGTCCCGCGGCGGCACTTCGCAGACGCCGAGCCGCTTGGCGACCCAGCGCTCGTAAAGACCGATCGCCACATCGGCACCGGCCATGGCGGTCAGGCAACCCAAGGCGCAGGCGCTCCAGATCGACATGCCGAGGGCATACAAAAGCATGGTTGCCGATACGCCACAGACCACGCAGGCACCGGAGCGCAAGGCCAGGCGCCGCAATAACGACCAGCCACGGGCGCCCTCCTTGTCTGCGCGCCACATCTCGCCGGACACCCCGCCCACCAGGGCGAGCACGATGACCAGCCAGATCGGCATGTCCAGCAACGCTTGTTGCTCGTTTGTCATGTCTCGTTTCCTGGGGTGATTAAGATTGGGCGGGTAAGTTGTTTGAAGTTGAATGAGATGTGGGTCGGTGCAACCCATTAAGTTGCTAGAAACGGCGTTCAAATGTTTGTCAGGTCATTGAAGGCTGACGTCACTTTGGCGCAGCGCAGGTCGCGCCTTTGTAAGTCATGGTGTAGGTGTAGTGCCTGTCCCAAGACAGCGGTAGCGCACTGGGTGCGGCCCATTCCGCGTAGTTACCCGACATCGAACCAGCGACAGCTAACTTACCCATGGCAATGGTCGCGAGATTGTTGGCGCTCCCTGCACCCGGCATCGGCACACTCCCATTCCATTGGAGATCGTCGCCGTTCTGGAACCATGCGCCCTTCCAGCCGGCCTGCGAACTCGAGTACCAGGTATTGTCCGCTTTGAAACAGATCGTTTGGTTGGCATAAAAACCACCGCCCGGAACGTGGTAGTAAGCGAATTGCCAGGAACCGACAGGTGAGGTTTCAGCAAACGCATGGAGGGTCTGGGTAGCCAGGACGGCTGCGATCAGCACGCTGAAGAATTTTTTCATGAGTTTATTTCCTTTAGATAAATAGGTTTTTACCGAGTAATCAGCATGTCCACGCTGGTCGCATCGCAAGAGTTGTTAGCCTTTCTGTCGATGACCAGATAAAGCGAAGATGTCGGCGTGACTGCGACGCTGTTCAGCATGAACGTGGTGCTGCCGCCGTTTGCCAGGCTCCCGGACTGGAGCACGGTGTCGCCCAGGTTCAGCGACCAGCCAACACCATCCCCGCAAGCGTTATGCAGGTCATTGACCCGCCCCAGCACGTTGATATTGCCGGTGACAGGACTGGCCCAACGGAAGATGCTCTGACTGTTGGTACCAGGATGCGTGGCCACATCGCCCTGCTTGAACACGAAACTGGTGCCCGAGCCCGTGAAGGTGAAGCTTTCATTTGGAATGGAAATCCAAGCGCCCGTCGCATCGTCGCGCCAGCAGGTGGTTGGCTTGCCATTACAGACCCCGGCCTGGAACGACGGAAAGAGCGTGTAGTTGGCCGAGGCGTTCACCCCCGATTTGTTTTGCATGAACGACCAGGGCGAACCGACCGGTGCCGCTTCGGTCATCAGGTACATGTCCCGGGCCAGGTTCCACGACAGGGCCGTATCAGCCCAACCGTTCAGGGATACGAAGGACGACAGAAACGCAGTCGCCAGTAGGATTCTTTTGAGCAATTTCATTTTTCTTACCTCGGTGGATGTCATTGAGTACGGAGTGCAGGGCCTATTCCGCACGCTGTTCGCTCGCCGGCGATCACTCGAGGCTCAACGGCCTTCACATGATTCAACGTCCCGCACCGGGAACACTTGATCTGGAGTTCGGTGTTCTCGCCCATGCGGGCCAGAAGTTTTTTGCAGTGACCGCATCTGAAATCCTTCAGCATCGAAAGCCCTCCCGTTGGCGGCGCGACACATCTCGCCGACCCCCTCCACCCACCAGAGCGAGCACCATGACCAGTCAGATCGACATGTCCAGCAACGCTTGTTGCTCGTTTGTCATGTCTCGTTTCCTGGGGGGGTGATGGATGAGTGTTGAAAGGCAGTGCAAAAGCCCGGCACTGCGCCGGGCTTTTCAAGAAGACACTCCGTTCAGGGCAACTCTGGCCAAACAATGCTCAGTGGAAAAGCGGGCTGTTTGTTAACCTGAGTGAAGGCGATGCAATACTCCTTGAAGGCAATCAAGTAAGCCTGCTCGGCGGCGGTAGCGACGCCCAGATCGACTTTGAATTGCAATCCCGAAGACGCCACTTGGGTCATGACGCTGTCGAGCCGCCTGCTTTTTTCAATACGCATCTGCTCCGCAAGTGCAGTCTGTGGCCAAGGGAAACCGGAGTTGAACGACCAGAGCCCATCAGTGTTGACTGCGTTGTAGTCATAATCGACCTCAGCGTTGGACCTGCCAGTAACGTCAATCCAAAGTTGGTCTGCTGGGAACTCCTCAGAGATCGGGTTGACGGTTTCGTAGATGTTGTCGACTTTGCCGTCCACAACACGTGCGTATTTTTTCATGCTCATATCCTTATTGATTGCCGGTACTCCGGCACTCTTCGATCTGCCTGCTTCAGATAGGCATTCCAAAAAGCCCGGCAATGAACCGGGCTTTTCAGTAATGCGCTCCTTCGCCTTCCTTGACCAATGGCCAGAAGGAAGTTGATCTTTCGGCGCGACTGGCGCGGTACGGATCCATTCAAATTGTTCCTCCGACCGCGGTCCCTGCCCGCCGGATAACTGCTTCTGGTGCTTTACGCTGCACACCCGGGTCAGTTGCCAACCCTCTGAACCGTTAAGGCCGGTTCATCGCTGCCTGTTGGTGGAACTAAAGAGCTTCGTTGCCAGCCGCTTTGTCGAGCGGCTTGGACACAGAATATGCATGGATGCATATACAGTCAATGCGCAAATGCATTTATTTATGCACCAAAAATGCGCTAACGCATGAAACCCTCGTAAACACAGGGGCTACGGGTTTTCAGGAGGCGAAAAAAAACCCGCATGGCGGCGGGTTTTATCTGACAGCGGAGGGGTTAGCGGGCGTACATGCCCCACCAGAAGACGTGGCCGAGGATGACGATTTGCTCATCCTGCATTTCCTGGAAGGTGTAGTCCTCGTCCGGATGTTCATCGCGGTTGAAGCTGCGCAGGCGGATGCCGGTGGGCAGGCGATAAAGCTGCTTCACCCGCAATTGGCCGTTGTGATTGATGGCGTAGAGGTCACCGTCGACGATGTCGCCGATCCCACACTTGCCTGCGTTCACCCCAACCGTCGCGCCGTCGCGCAGCACTGGCAACATGCTGTTGCCGCGCACCGTCACGCACTTGGCCTGGTCGAACTGCACGCCGTTGTGGCGCAGGCTGCGCTTGCCGAAGCGCAAGCTGGAGCGCTCGCTTTCCTCGATGACGAATCTTCCTGATCCAGCAGCCAATTCAACCTCGCGCAGAAAAGGGACCGACACTTCGTCTTCTTCGACGGGTGTTTCGTCGTCCCACAGGCTTATGTCCTTGAGTTCGGAATGCGGCTCATCGCGGCGGGCATTGCCAGCGGGCACAACGTCCGCGCGCCCGCGCAACTGATCGGTGCTCACGGCAAAATACTCGGCGATCTTCGAGATGTGTTTATCCGAAGGATCGACGATCTTGCCGCTGAGGATCCGCGAGAGGGTGGACTGAGGCACGCCGGTACGCCGGTGAAGCTCCGTGGGGGAGATCCCGTGCTGATCGAGCAATGCTCTTAATACGGTAGAAACGTTGCGTTTTTGCATAACGCGCATAGTGCTTGTTCTTTTCGCAGAAGACAAATGCTGTTTTGCATAAATATGCAATGTGTAGGAGCTGTCGAGTGCAACGAGGCTGCGATCTTTCCCCAGACACTTGAATCTCAAGCGAAAGATCAAAAGATCGCAGGCTTCGCCAGCTCCTACAAAAGCCAAACTCCCCCACCCGGTATTTGCCCTACAGGCCCCTAAGAAAAGACTCCAATCGCGTCCTTCAAATGTGCGACGCAAGGCTACGTTTTCTTGCGCCTCTGCCTACAACTACGCCAGAATCCGCCGGCTTGTGCGCCTTGGGGCCCATCGGTACTTTTGATCCTGTCACTGCCCATCAGTGATCGGGTTTAGTAGCTCGGTATCTCCAAGATGTACATCGCTCCATCCAGTCAGGTGTTCCTACTCCTGCATTCGATGGTAGCTGTGCGCAGGGCGCCTTCGGGTGCGCCGGTTTCTTGGATCCCCGGTCTACTAACCTGCGTACAGCTGCCACCCATTTCGTTTAGTAGCGAATCGGTGATGGCTCCCACTTCGAGGATCCAAGAATCATGAGCAAGCACACTCCAAATCCCCCAACCCCAGACGATCACGTCTCCCGCAGCCAATCGGCCAACGCCAAGAAACTCGACGACGCGGCCACTCGCGCCCTGGACTATTACCTCAAGCCGAAAACCGACAAGGAAGCCTCTGACACACCCGATACCCTTTTCATCATCGCCCCCAACATCGACGCCGAATGCCTGCTCGCCAACCTCAGCGAAACCCTGGCCTCGGCCAACGCCATGGTCAGCGACCTGGCATTCGACCTGAAGGGCTCGCGACGGAATATCTTGCTGGGGGTTCAACAGATGATCGAGCTGAGCCAGTTGCTGGCGAATCGGGCGTTGGATGTGGTTGAGGTGAGGTAGGCATCCATGATGCAAGCCGAGACCTAGGAGAAACCCGAGTAACCACTGTGGGAGCTTGCTCGCGATAGCGGTGGGTCAGCTTGCAGCGATGTTGAATGTGCCGCCGTCATCGCGGGCAAGCTTTGCTCCCACAGATATGATGGGTGTACGACCGGGAGAGCCAAGTCGGCTATCAGGCCGCCTCGCGAGCAAGCTTTGCTCCCACAGATCTGATGGGGGTACGACCGCAAGAGCCAGGTCGGCTATCAGGCCGCCTCGCGGTGGACGTTGATCTCGGCGCCCCGTTAACCACGATGGCTGAACGAAGGTATTGCGCAGTGGGCAACCCGGCATGGATGCCGGGTTAGCCGCGCTGGGCCATGGATGGCCCTTCGCGGCGGCCCACGGAGCAATGCCTTCGTTCAGGCATGCCGAGCCTAGGCGAGGCACCGAGTGGTGGGGCATGAGCGTTTTGCTTACTTTTGCGCTTCTCAAAAGTGAGCCGCCGTCAGGGCGGAACCCTAAGCAGCCGTTACCGAAAAAACGGATAAGCCCCCAATCCCAAAAACCACTCACATATGGGTAGCACAGACCACCCATGTTAACCTTGCGCCCATCGCGGAAAAGCCGGGCCAATGCCCCTCCTTTTGCCCCACACCTTTCAACGAGCTTGCCTGACACCCATGAATACAGCCGTGAACGACCTCTCCAGCCACACGCCAATGATGCAGCAATACTGGCGCCTGAAGAACCAGCACCCCGATCAGCTGATGTTCTACCGCATGGGCGACTTCTACGAGATCTTCTACGAGGACGCAAAGAAGGCCGCCAAGCTATTGGACATCACCCTGACGGCACGTGGGCAATCGGCAGGCATGGCCATTCCGATGTGTGGGATTCCTTACCACGCGGCGGAAGGTTACCTGGCGAAGCTGGTCAAGCTCGGCGAATCCGTGGTGATTTGCGAACAAGTCGGCGACCCGGCCACCAGCAAAGGGCCCGTGGAACGCCAAGTGGTGCGGATCATCACCCCGGGGACGGTCAGTGACGAAGCCTTGCTGGATGAACGCCGGGACAACCTGATCGCCGCCGTATTGGGCGATGAGCGCCTGTTCGGCCTGGCGGTGCTGGACATCACCAGCGGTAACTTCTCGGTGCTGGAAATCAAGGGCTGGGAAAACCTGCTGGCGGAGCTGGAGCGGGTCAACCCGGTGGAACTGTTGATCCCAGATGACTGGCCCAAAGACCTGCCGGCAGAAAAACGCCGTGGCGTGCGGCGTCGGGCGCCGTGGGATTTTGAGCGGGACTCGGCGCTGAAAAGTCTCTGCCAGCAGTTTTCCACCCAGGACCTCAAGGGCTTCGGTTGCGAGAACCTGACCCTGGCCATCGGCGCGGCCGGTTGCCTGCTGGCCTACGCCAAGGAAACCCAGCGTACCGCCCTGCCCCACTTGCGCAGCCTGCGTCACGAACGCCTGGATGACACCGTGGTGCTGGACGGCGCGAGCCGCCGCAACCTGGAGCTGGACACCAACCTGGCCGGCGGGCGCGACAACACCCTGCAATCGGTGGTCGATCGCTGCCAGACCGCCATGGGCAGCCGATTGCTGACCCGCTGGTTGAATCGTCCGCTGCGGGACCTGACCGTGCTGCTGGCGCGTCAATCCTCCATTACCTGCCTGCTGGATCGTTATCGCTTCGAGCAGTTGCAACCGCAACTCAAGGAAATCGGTGACATCGAGCGGATCCTCGCCCGTATCGGCCTGCGCAACGCCCGTCCCCGCGACTTGGCGCGCCTGCGCGATGCCCTTGGCGCGTTGCCCGAGCTGCAAGTGGCGATGACCGACCTCGAAGCGCCGCACCTGCAACAACTGGCGCGCACCACCAGCACCTACCCGGACCTGGCTGCGCTGTTGGAAAAAGCCATTATCGACAACCCGCCAGCGGTGATCCGTGACGGTGGCGTGCTGAAAACCGGTTACGACGCCGAACTCGACGAGCTGCAATCGCTGAGCGAGAACGCCGGCCAGTTCCTGATCGACCTCGAAGCCCGGGAAAAAGCCCGTACCGGCCTTGCCAACCTCAAGGTCGGCTACAACCGCATCCACGGCTACTTCATTGAGCTGCCGAGCAAGCAGGCCGAGCAAGCCCCGGCCGACTACATTCGCCGCCAGACCCTCAAGGGCGCCGAGCGTTTCATCACCCCGGAACTCAAGGCGTTCGAAGACAAGGCGCTGTCAGCCAAGAGCCGCGCCCTGGCCCGGGAAAAGATGCTCTACGAAGCACTGCTCGAGGACCTGATCAGCCAATTGCCGCCCTTGCAGGACACCGCTGGCGCCTTGGCGGAACTGGATGTGCTGAGCAACCTGGCCGAACGCGCGCTGAACCTGGACCTCAACTGCCCACGTTTCGTCAGCGAGCCGTGCATGCGCATCAGCCAGGGTCGTCACCCAGTGGTCGAGCAAGTCCTGACCACGCCGTTCGTGGCCAACGACCTGAGCCTGGACGACAACACTCGCATGCTGGTGATCACCGGTCCGAACATGGGCGGTAAATCCACCTACATGCGCCAGACCGCACTGATCGTGCTGCTGGCCCACATTGGCAGCTTCGTCCCGGCGGCCAGTTGCGAATTGTCCCTGGTAGACCGCATTTTCACGCGGATCGGCTCCAGCGACGACCTGGCCGGTGGACGTTCGACCTTCATGGTGGAAATGAGCGAAACCGCGAACATCCTGCACAACGCCACCGAACGCAGCCTGGTGCTGATGGACGAAGTCGGACGCGGCACCAGCACCTTCGACGGTCTGTCCCTGGCCTGGGCAGCGGCCGAGCGCCTCGCGCACCTGCGGGCCTACACGCTGTTCGCCACCCATTACTTCGAACTCACCGTGTTGCCGGAAAACCAGCCGTTGGTGGCCAACGTTCACCTCAACGCCACCGAGCACAATGAGCGCATCGTTTTCCTGCACCACGTGCTGCCCGGCCCGGCCAGCCAGAGCTACGGCTTGGCGGTGGCGCAACTGGCAGGTGTGCCAAGTGAAGTCATTACCCGTGCCCGCGAGCACCTGAGCCGCCTGGAAACCACCAGCCTGCCTCACGAAGCACCGCGCCCGACCAAAGGCAAACCGGCCGCGCCGCAGCAAAGCGACCTGTTCGCCAGCCTGCCCCACCCGGTGCTCGATGAACTGGCCAAGCTCGATCTGGACGACCTGACGCCACGTCGGGCGCTGGATTTACTCTATACATTGAAGACACGGATCTAACGCACAGGCTTTCAAGCTGTTAGAATCTCGCGCGGTTTGGGATGCTGCGGGCCATTAGCCTAGCCTGCAGACTATCGCTCCCGAACCTGGCGAGCCCACCGTGAAGGGGTTCCGCTGCCGCCGCCTGAGGAGAGAATTAGAAATGACCTTCGTCGTCACCGACAACTGCATCAAGTGCAAGTACACCGATTGCGTAGAAGTCTGTCCGGTGGACTGCTTCTACGAAGGCCCGAACTTCCTGGTCATTCACCCGGATGAGTGCATCGACTGCGCCCTGTGTGAACCGGAATGCCCGGCGACTGCCATTTTCTCGGAAGACGAAGTGCCGGCTGGCATGGAGAACTTCATCGTGCTGAACGCTGAACTGGCGGACATCTGGCCGAACATTACCGAGAAGAAAGATGCGTTGCCGGACGCTGAAGAGTGGGATGGCAAGGAAGGCAAGATCGTAGACCTCGAACGCTGATCACCCCTGCGTTCGTCGAAAAGGCCCCTTGCGGGCCTTTTTGCTTTTCCGGATCAAGAAATCGCGGGCAAAAAAAAGGGGCGGTTTGACCCGCCCACATTTTTTCCCTAATCCCTTTAATCCTTTTCATCATCCTGATGAATCGCGTCCTGCGATGTCCTTCCTTCCCATCATCCTTGACGGGTGTGTCTGTCCGTCGACACAGGACTGATATTAGTATTTTCCCAGGCGAGTGCAACGCGGCTGATACAGGCGGCTTGCTCTGTAACGCTACGTTCATCAACAAATTTTCGTTATAAATCAGATGAATACAAAAAGATCACGGTGTTTATAGCGGTCTGTCCGGCCCATGGTGAACTGATCGCTTACGTAACACTAGGCAAAGGCTTACAAGCTGAACCTACAAATGGATCTCGGCTGGAAAAGCGATTCTTCAGAAACGCTCCAGGCCTAGTCGTTGTTGAGCTGTAGGTTTTATGAGTGGGATTTCAAAGAGGGGGTGTATATCCGTTGCTGCGGTAATGGCCGCTGACGGTTCCGCTCTTACAGCGGGTCACTTTCGAAAAGCCCGGAAGCCGGCCCAGTCGAAAGTAACCAAAGCGCTCATGCCCCACCACTTGGCACCTCGCCTAGGCTCGGTGTGCCCTCACTCCGGCATTGCTCCGTGGGCCCGCCGCGAAGGGCCATCCATGGCCCAGCGCGGCTACCTCGGCATCCATGCCGAGGTGCCCACTCCACAATGCCTGCGTTCGGCCAGCGTGGTTAACGGGGCGCCGAGATCAACGTCATCCCCGAGGCGGCCTGATAGCCGACCTGGCTCTCCCGGTCGTACACCCATCAGATCTGTGGGAGCAAAGCTTGCTCGCGATGAGGCCAGCAAACCCAACATCCATGTGACTGAACCACCGTCATCGCGAGCAAGCTCGCTCCCACATTCAATCTTCAGCGGACACAAAATTCATATCCAACACAGACCTCCTGTGGGAACGCGGTCCCACTAGGAACCAGGTCGGCTATAAGGCCGCCTCGCCCCGGCTTTTGATCTGGGCGCCCCGTTAAACCACGATGGCCGAACGCAGGCATTGCGCAGTGGGCACCTCGGCATGGATGCCGAGGTAGCCGCGCTGGGCCATGGATGGCCCTTCGCGGCGGCCCACGGAGCAATGCCGGAGTGAGGGCACACCGAGCCTAGGCGAGGTGCCGAGTGGTGGGGCAGAGCGTTTTTGGTTACTTTTGGCGCTCTTCCAAAAGTGACCCGCTGTAAGAGCGGAACCATTAGTGACCGTAACCGCAGCAACGGATATACACCCAAACCAAAACCAAAACCAAAACCAAAACCAAAAAAAACGGCACTTCCCATTCCTGAAAGAAGCACCGTTTTTTCCAAGTAAACAGCATCACAACCAGTCAGGGCGTTTCTGCTGCACTTGCCTTGGTATTATTGAAACAACGACTCGCTCGACAAGCCGTTCTTCTCCAGGATCTCTCGCAGGCGCTTGAGACCTTCAACCTGGATCTGCCTCACCCGCTCACGGGTCAAACCAATCTCCAGGCCTACATCTTCAAGCGTGCTGCTTTCATGACCGCGCAAGCCGAAGCGGCGAATCACCACTTCCCGTTGCTTGTCCGTAAGTTCCGAAAGCCACTGGTCAATGCTCTGGGACAAGTCATCGTCCTGGAGCAACTCGCACGGATCGGTCGGACGATCGTCGGTCAGGGTATCCAGCAGGGTCTTATCCGAGTCCGGCCCCAGCGAGACGTCTACCGAAGAGACACGCTCGTTGAGCCCAAGCATGCGCTTGACCTCTCCTACCGGTTTTTCCAGCAGGTTGGCGATTTCTTCGGGTGAAGGTTCATGGTCGAGTTTCTGGGTCAACTCACGGGCGGCCCGCAGGTAGACGTTCAGTTCCTTGACCACATGAATCGGTAACCGGATGGTCCGGGTCTGGTTCATGATCGCCCGTTCGATGGTCTGGCGGATCCACCAGGTGGCGTAGGTCGAGAAACGGAAGCCGCGCTCGGGGTCGAATTTCTCGACGGCGCGAATCAGGCCCAGGTTGCCCTCTTCAATCAGGTCCAGCAGCGAAAGCCCGCGATTGACGTAGCGTCGGGCGATTTTCACCACCAGGCGCAGGTTGCTTTCAATCATGCGTTTTCGGCCGGCCGGGTCGCCACTTTGCGACAGCCGCGCAAAATGAACTTCTTCCTCGGGGGAGAGCAGTGGCGAGAAACCGATTTCGTTGAGGTACAGCTGAGTGGCGTCCAGCGCCCGGGTATAGTCGATGTACTTATGTTGTTTAAGTGAAGCGGAGTGTTTGGATTTGGCACGAACGGAAGGTGGAGTCGCCCCTTCATCATTCGACATCGAATCCATAGCGATGCCGGTCTCCATAAGGAGAACCTCATCGTCGATGTCAAACTCCGGCACTTCTTTACTGAGAGCCATTGTTATAGTCCTTTGGTGAGTTCGACCTCAAGCTCAAGCGACGCCTTTATCCTTGGCAACGCTGGAGCCTGTTCCCTCTACGTGACGGAACAGGCTGACAATCAAATCAACGCCGAGGCAGGAATTGCAGCGGATCGACTGGTTTACCTTGCCGGCGAATCTCAAAATGCAGTTTCACCCGGTCTGTTCCCGTTGATCCCATTTCGGCAATTGTCTGTCCGACTTTGACCTGCTGCCCCTCCCGAACCAACAGCCTGCGGTTGTGACCGTAGGCACTGACGTAGGTATCGCTGTGTTTGATGATCACGAGTTCGCCGTAGCCCCTTAAACCACTCCCGGCGTACACAACCGTGCCATCAGACGCGGCTAAAACAGGCTGTCCCAAATCCCCGGCGATATCAATTCCTTTATTCAAACTACCGTTTGAAGAGAATTTTCCAATGAGAACGCCATTAGAAGGCCATCCCCAGCCTGTCGGGGCGGGGCCTGCCGGAGGCATCGGAGCGGGGGGCGATTTGCTCGCGACGGACGGTACTGCCGCCGTCCCAGCCCCCGCCGGCCGGCGAATGACCGTGGTTTTACTCGACGACGAAGCCGTCGAACCCGACTGCGTCACCACTGCGGTAGGCGTTGAACCGCTACGGCCATCGAAGCGAATCGTCTGACCGGGGTGAATCGTATAAGGCGCAGGAATGTTGTTGCGCGCTGCGAGGGCTTTGTAGTCCCAGCCGTAGCGAAAAGCGATGGAAAACAGGGTATCGCCGCGACGGACTGCATATTGACCCGTCGTTACTGTAGGACGTTGAGGTGTTGCGCTGTTGTTGCGATCGACAACCCGAACATTACCCGACGGCGTACTGGAACACCCGACCAGCAAAGTACTCAAGACAAGGCCAGTCACCAGGCGCTGAAAGCTCGTGATACCCATACGCTGCGCAATGACTGTGAGACTCACCCGCCGCTCCCTTTGTGGTGGCTGAAAAATTGGAAACTGCCTGTCCAGGCAGACCTCATACAAATATAGCTGGCAACGACTACGCCTCTATTAATGAAGCGCAATGTGTCGTCGCACACGTTTGCTCGACGCCGTTGGACTCTGTTCAGCAAATCGGTGCCGCTGTAAGACACAGGCCGGGCCACGGAATTCAGCGTCTGTATATAAATGCTCAGGCCAACGGCCCATTGAGTAATGGCACGAACCGCACCGCCCCCAGGACATGTCGCGAAAAACCGTGTTCTTCGCGCACGATCAGCATCAGTTGCTGGACTTCGCCGGCGCCCACCGGAATGACCAGTCGTCCACCGGGGGCAAGCTGATCCAGCAAGGCCTGGGGCACATCGGTGGCCACTGCGGTCACAATGATGCCGTTGTACGGCGCCAGGGCTGGCCAACCTTCCCAACCATCGCCCCAGCGAAACACCACGTTGCGCAGGTTCAGCTCAACCAGGCGTTCCTTGGCACGATCCTGCAGCACCTTGATCCGCTCCACGGAAAACACCCGCTCGACCAGCTGCGACAACACCGCCGTCTGGTAACCCGAACCGGTACCGATCTCCATCACCTTGTCCAGCGGCCCCGCCTCCAGCAGCAGCTCGCTCATGCGGGCCACCATGTACGGCTGGGAAATGGTCTGGTTGTGGCCGATCGGCAACGCCGTGTCTTCATAGGCGCGATGGGCCAGGGCTTCATCGACGAACAGATGGCGCGGCGTGCGGCGAATCACCTCCAACACCTGGGCGTTGGACAGGCCTTCTTCGTAGAGCCTTTGGATCAGTCGTTCACGGGTGCGCTGGGAGGTCATGCCGATTCCGCGGCGCAGCATATCGTCTTGCTCACGAGCCATCAGCGCAGCCCCTCCAGCCAGCCATCGAGATTTCGAAAGGCGTCGTTGAAGGTACGGTCCAACTGCAACGGCGTGATCGAGACATAACCTTGCATCACCGCATGGAAATCAGTGCCCGGTCCGCCGTCTTCGGCATCACCGGCGGCGGCGATCCAGTAACCGGCCTTGCCGCGCGGGTCGACGACGTGCATCGGCTTGGCGGCGCGGGCACGATGACCCAGGCGAGTGAGCTGGATGCCACGGATGTGATCGAGCGGCAGGTTGGGGATATTCACGTTCAGCACCGTGCGTGGCGGCAGCTCCAGTTCGCCGTGGGCTTCGACCAGTTTACGGGCGAAGTAGGCGGCGGTCGGCAAGTTGTCGACCTGCCGTGAAACGAACGAAAAGGCAAACGATGGCTTGTCCAGGAAGCGACCTTCCAGGGCGGCGGCAACCGTACCGGAATAAAGCACGTCGTCCCCCAGGTTGGCGCCCAGGTTGATACCCGACACCACCATGTCCGGCTCTCGCTCCAGCAAGCCGTTGAGGCCCAGGTGCACGCAATCGGTCGGGGTGCCGTTGAGGCTGATGAAACCGTTATCCAGATAGCAGGGGTGCAACGGACGGTCGAGCGTCAGCGAGCTGCTGGCGCCGCTTTTGTCCTGGTCCGGGGCGATGACCACGCACTCGGCAAAATCCGCCAGCGCAGCATAAAGCGCGGCAAGACCGGGTGCAGTCACCCCGTCGTCGTTAGAAATCAGAATACGCATGAGCTGTCCGTCTGCCCCACCGGCACCAGATCGACGAGTTCGCGCACCAAGACAGTGGCGAAACATCCGGCCGGCAGGACGAATTCCAGTTGCAGAATGTCCAGCGAGGGATAATGCCACGACAGCCCGCCAATGGGCAGTCGCAGGATGCGACGTTCGTGACTCATTCCCGCGTTTATCAACCAGTCCCGCAAATCGGCCTCGCCCGCGGCGATGGCTTGTTCCAGCTCGAACGTCGCGCCGGCGGCAGGCGAAGGTCCCTCGCCCCACTGCGGCCCGGTCGGGTGCAAGTCAAGAATGGCCAGGCGCGGGTCGCTGCACTCAGCCTCGCCGGCCGGGAAAAAACTGCGGCTGTCGGTGAAGGCAAGCAAATCGCCCACCTGGGCTTGCTGCCAGGTACCGTCGGCGACCCGCGCCGCCAGCACCCGGTTGAACAGAAAGCTGCGGGCGGTGGACAACAACCGCGAGCGCACATTGCGCTGTTCCGGCAACGCCTTGCGCGCCGCCCAGGCCCGGGCATCGACGACATTGCCGCCGTCATGGCCGAAGCGCTGGGCGCCAAAATAGTTGGGGATGCCCTGGCGGACAATCTGTTGCAGACGCGCATCGATCGCTGCCGTGTCGCCCTTGAACTGGGTCAGGCGCAGGGTGAAGCCATTGGCCGAATGCGCGCCGCGCTGCAGCTTGCGCCGGTGGCGCGCAGTCTTGAGGATCTTCAGCGTGTCGTTCTCTGCCGCCGACAGGTCCGGATCGGCCTTGCCCGGCAATTGGACGCTGAACCACTGGCGGGTCAGGGCCTGACGGTCCTTGAGCCCGGCGTAGCTGACGGTGCGCAACGGCACGCCAGCCGCCTTGGCGATTCGCCGGGCGGCCTCTTCGGTGTTCAAGCCACGTTTTTCAACCCAGATCCACAGGTGCTCGCCATCGCCGGTCAACGGGATATCGAGTACTTCATCGACCTGGAAATCTTCAGCGGTGGCCTTGAGTACCGCACTGCCCAGCGGCTCACCGTAGGCACGCGGCCCTAACAGTTCCAGTTCCGTCATGGGCGCAGCAACAAGGCGACGGAGTGGACGGCAATGCCTTCTTCGCGACCGACGAAGCCCAGCTTTTCGGTGGTGGTGGCTTTCACGTTCACTTGGTCCAACTCAACTTGAAGATCCTCGGCAATCAATTGACGCATCGCTTCGATGTGCGGCGCCATCTTGGGGGCTTGGGCAACGATGGTGTTATCGACGTTGCCGACCTTCCAGCCCTTGGCATGGATCAGCGAGACAACATGACGCAGCAACACACGGCTGTCGGCGCCCTTGAATTGCGGGTCGGTGTCGGGAAAGTGCTTGCCGATGTCACCCAGGGCAGCCGCGCCGAGCAATGCATCGCTCAAGGCGTGCAGCAGGACATCACCGTCAGAATGCGCGAGCAGCCCGAAGCCATGTGCGATTCGCACGCCGCCCAGAGTAATGAAGTCGCCTTCAGCGAAACGGTGAACATCGTAGCCGTGGCCAATACGCATAAAAAAACGCCCCGATTTTTGTCAGGGCGTGATTCTACCTGCATTAGGCGTTTAGAGCGCGCGCATGATGCTGCAAGTGGTCGTCAATGAAGCTGGCGATGAAGAAGTAGCTGTGGTCGTAGCCCGGTTGCAGGCGCAGCTCCAGCGGATGGTCGGCAGCCTTGGCCGCCTGTTGCAAGGCTTCGGGCTTGAGCTGGTTGGCCAGGAAATCATCGCGATCGCCCTGGTCCACCAGCAGTGGCAGCTTCTCCTGTGCCTCGGCAATCAATGCACAGGCATCCCATTCCCGCCATTTCGAGCGGTCTTCCCCCAGGTAACGGGAGAAAGCCTTCTGGCCCCATGGGCAATCCATCGGATTGTTGATCGGCGAAAAAGCCGACACCGAACGGTAACGCCCCGGGTTGCGCAAGGCGCAGACCAGCGCACCGTGGCCGCCCATGGAGTGACCACTGATGCCGCGTTTGTCCGAGGCCGGGAAATGCGCTTCGACGAGTGCCGGCAATTCCTGCACCACGTAGTCATGCATCCGATAGTGCCGCGCCCATGGATCCTGCGTGGCGTTCAGATAAAACCCTGCACCCAGGCCGAAGTCCCAGGCATTGTCCGGATCGCCCGGCACGTCGGCGCCACGAGGGCTGGTGTCCGGCGCGACGATGATCAGGCCCAGCTCGGCGGCCATGCGCTGGGCACCGGCCTTTTGCATGAAGTTCTCGTCGGTGCAGGTCAGCCCGGACAACCAATACAGCACGGGCAACTTGCCGCCCTGCTCGGCCTGCGGCGGCAGGTACACGGCAAACACCATGTCACAACCGAGCACGTCGGAACGGTGCCGGTAACGTTTGTGCCAGCCGCCGAAGCTTTTCTGGCAGGAGATGTTTTCCAGACTCATGACCGACCTCAGAAATGGATAACGGTGCGGATGCTCTTGCCTTCATGCATCAGGTCGAACGCCTTGTTGATATCTTCCAGGCCCATGGTGTGGGTGATGAAAGTATCCAGCGGGATCTCGCCCGTCTCGGCCATTGCCACATAGCTTGGCAACTCGCTGCGACCGCGCACGCCACCAAAGGCCGAACCACGCCAGACGCGCCCGGTCACCAACTGGAAGGGACGGGTGGCGATTTCCTGGCCGGCGCCGGCCACGCCGATGATCACCGACTCGCCCCAGCCTTTGTGGCAGCACTCCAGCGCGGCACGCATCAACTGGACATTGCCGATGCACTCGAAGGAAAAGTCCACGCCGCCGTCAGTCATATCGACGATGACTTCCTGGATCGGACGGTCGAAGTCTTTCGGGTTGACGCAATCGGTGGCACCCAGTTGCTTGGCGATTTCGAACTTGGCCGGGTTGATGTCGATGGCAATGATGCGCGCGGCCTTGGCCTTCACGGCACCGATCACCGCCGACAGGCCGATGCCGCCCAGGCCGAAGATCGCCACGGTGTCACCCGGCTTGACCTTGGCGGTGTTGAGTACCGCGCCGATGCCGGTGGTGACGCCACAACCCAGCAGGCAGACTTTTTCCAGCGGCGCTTCTTTTGGAATCTTCGCGACGGAGATTTCCGGCAGCACGGTGTACTCGGAGAACGTCGAGGTGCCCATGTAGTGGAAAATCGTCTCGCCCTTGTAGGAAAAGCGCGAAGTGCCGTCCGGCATCAGGCCTTTGCCCTGGGTGGCGCGAATCGCCTGGCAGAGGTTGGTCTTGCCCGACTTACAGAATTTGCACTGGCCGCACTCTGGTGTGTACAGCGGGATCACATGGTCACCCACCGCCACCGAGGTCACGCCTTCGCCGATGGCTTCGACAATAGCGCCGCCTTCGTGACCGAGGATCGACGGGAAGATCCCTTCCGGGTCGGCGCCCGACAAGGTGTAGGCGTCGGTGTGGCAGACACCGGAAGCCACCACGCGCAACAGCACTTCGCCCGCCTTGGGCATGGCGACGTCGACTTCAACGATTTCCAGGGGTTTCTTGGCCTCGAAGGCAACGGCAGCGCGCGACTTGATCATCCGGACTCTCCAGCAAATAAAAACAAGACCGGGAGTGTAATCCTCCGCCGGACGATGAATAATCCAATCAAAAGCAAAACATTATTGCTGTATAGGGATAATCCTTCATGTCCGATAACCGCTGGGAAGGGATCGACGAGTTCGTCGCCGTGGCCGAATGCAGCCAATTCACCGCCGCCGCCGAACGTCTCGGGGTCTCTTCCTCCCACATCAGCCGACAAATCGTACGGCTTGAAGAGCGCTTGCAGACACGATTGCTCTACCGCAGCACCCGGCGGGTCACCCTGACCGAGGCCGGCCAGACGTTTTTGCAGCATTGCCAACGCCTGCAGGACGGGCGCGAGGAAGCACTGCGGGCGGTGGGCGATCTCACCAGCGAACCCAAGGGCATGCTGCGCATGACCTGTGCCGTGGCCTATGGCGAACGGTTTATCGTGCCCCTGGTAACGCGGTTCATGGGGCTGTACCCGCAGTTGCGGGTAGACATCGAACTGAGCAACCGCCCTCTGGACCTGGTGCACGAAGGCCTGGACCTGGCGATTCGCCTGGGTCGCTTGCAGGACTCCCGCCTGGTCGCCACGCGCCTGGCACCGCGGCGCATGTACCTGTGCGCTTCACCCTCGTACCTGGAACGCTACGGGCGGCCCCACAGTTTGTCGGAACTGAGCCGCCACAACTGCCTGATCGGCAGCTCCGACGTCTGGCAACTGGAGCAGAACGGGCGGGAATTTTCCCAGCGAGTGCAGGGAAACTGGCGCTGCAACAGCGGGCAAGCGGTGCTCGATGCGGCGCTGCAAGGGGTGGGGTTATGCCAACTGCCGGATTATTACGTGCTGGAGCATTTGCACAGTGGTGCATTGATCTCGCTGCTGGAGGCTCATCAGCCGCCGAATACGGCAGTGTGGGCGTTGTACCCGCAGCAGCGGCATCTGTCGCCGAAGGTGCGCAAGTTGGTGGATTATTTGAAGGAAGGCTTGGCTGAGCGGCCGGAGTATCGGGGTTAGGCCAGTTTCTGTCCGGAGTTTATCCGGTGCCTGCATGATCGCCTTCGCGAGCAAGCCCGCTCCCACACGGGCCCTGTGTCTGGCCACACTTTTATGATCAACATAGACCTTTTGTGGGAGCGGGCTTGCTCGCGAAGGGCGCGACGCGGTCTTGGAACAGATACGGAGTTGATTAGCGACGATTCGCCCACCGCTGGCGCAACCACTCCAGATCTTCCGGCCGGGTGACCTTGAGGTTATCGGCTCGCCCTTCGATCAGCCGCGGCGCCTGTCCCGCCCATTCCATGGCGGACGCTTCGTCGGTGATCACCGCATCTGCAACCAGGCTGTCGGCCAAGGCCCGATGCAAGGCGCCGAGGCGGAACATCTGTGGCGTGTAGGCTTGCCAGATCACGCTGCGATCAACGGTTTCCAGCACACGGCCATGTTTGTCGACGCGCTTGAGGGTGTCGCGCGCCGGGACGGCCAGCAGACCGCCAACCGGGTCGTTCGCCAACTCGCTGAGCAGTGTGTCCAGGTCGGCCCGGGCCAGGTTGGGTCGGGCGGCGTCGTGCACCAGCACCCAGTCGTGATCGTCGGCGCCCTGCTCGTGCAGGTGCAGCAAGGCATTGAGCACTGAATCGGAACGTTGTTCGCCACCGTCGACGCGCTGGATGCGTGTGTCGCCGGCGCAGGCCAGGGTCGGCCAGTAGGGATCATCGTGTGCAAGGCTGACCACCACGCCCTTGACGGTGGGGTGATCGAGGAAACAGCCGAGGCTGTGTTCAAGAATTGTGCGTCCGCCCAACTGCAGATATTGCTTGGGACGGTCCGCGGCCATACGAGCGCCAACGCCCGCGGCAGGAATCACGGCCCAGAAGGCCGGCAAACGAATACTCATTGGGCCAACTGGTAGAGGGTTTCGCCCTCCTTGACCATGCCCAGTTCATGTCGAGCCCGCTCTTCAACGGTCTCCATGCCTTTTTTCAGCTCTGTCACTTCGGCGTCCATCACCCGATTACGCTCCAGCAGCGCCTCGTTTTCGGCGTGTTGGTCGGCAATTTGCTGAGTCAGGTCGGCCACTTGCGCAAAGCTGCCATTGCCCACCCACAGGCGGTACTGCAGGCCGGCCAGCAACAGGAGCAAGACAAGAAACAACCAATTGGGACTGCGCATCGAATATCAGGTATCCAGTGAAAAAAGACCGCCATGCCAAACTTTGAAGCGTCTGATAGCACGAAGCCTGGAGAACCCAGGCTTGTGCTTGATAAGGCATCAGATTAGAGGCAAAACCACCGCGATGGCGATTTTTGCGACCTAACCCGCTGTCTTTTTACCATTTACCGCTTAACCGCGAAACTCGGCGCGACCGTTGTACTTGGCCTTGCCATTCAATTGCTCTTCGATACGCAGCAGTTGGTTGTACTTGGAAACGCGGTCGGAACGGCACAGCGAACCGGTCTTGATCTGGCCTGCTGCAGTGCCCACGGCCAGGTCGGCAATGGTCGAGTCTTCGGTTTCACCGGAGCGGTGGGAGATCACGGCGGTGTAGCCGGCAGCCTTGGCCATCTGGATGGCTTCCAGGGTTTCGGTCAGGGTGCCGATCTGGTTGAACTTGATCAGGATCGAGTTGGCGATCTTCTTGTCGATGCCTTCTTTCAGGATCTTGGTGTTGGTCACGAACAGGTCGTCACCCACCAGCTGGGTTTTCTCGCCGATCTTGTCGGTGAGGATTTTCCAGCCAGCCCAGTCGGACTCGTCCAGGCCGTCTTCGATGGAGATGATCGGATAACGTTCGGTCAGGCCCTTGAGGTAGTCGGCGAAACCTTCAGCGGTGAACACCTGGCCTTCGCCGGACAGGTTGTACTTGCCGTCTTCGTAGAATTCACTGGCGGCGCAGTCCAAGGCCAGGGTCACGTCGGTGCCCAGCTTGTAGCCAGCGTTGGCCACGGCTTCGGAGATCACTTTCAGCGCGTCTTCGTTGGACGCCAGGTTCGGTGCGAAACCGCCTTCGTCGCCAACAGCAGTGCTCAGGCCACGGGCTTTGAGCACAGCCTTGAGGTGATGGAAAATCTCGGTGCCCATGCGCAGGCCTTCGGAGAAGGTCTTGGCGCCGACCGGCTGCACCATGAATTCCTGGATGTCGACGTTGTTATCGGCATGCTCGCCACCGTTGATGATGTTCATCATCGGCACCGGCATCGAGTAGACACCCGGGGTACCGTTGAGGTTGGCGATGTGAGCGTACAGCGGCAGGTCCTGATCCTGGGCAGCGGCCTTGGCAGCGGCCAGGGACACGGCGAGGATCGCGTTGGCGCCCAGGGTGCCTTTGTTTTCGGTACCGTCGAGCTTGATCATCGCGTGATCGAGGGCTTTCTGGTCGGCAGGATCCTTGCCCAGCAACAGCTCGCGGATCGGACCGTTGATGTTGGCGACGGCTTTGAGCACGCCTTTGCCCAGGTAACGGCTCTTGTCGCCATCACGCAGCTCCAGCGCTTCGCGCGAGCCAGTGGAAGCACCGGACGGCGCGCAGGCGCTGCCGATGATGCCGTTGTCGAGAAGCACGTCCGCTTCAACAGTGGGGTTGCCACGGGAGTCGAGAACTTCACGACCTTTGATGTCGACGATTTTTGCCATTGTTGTAAACACTCCAAAGTTGACTAGAACGTTGCAGAAAACTTGCTCACCCTCAGCGGCGATTCAGCCAAAACAGACCGAATGGGAGCGCTTCGCACTCCAGCGGGAGCAAGCTCCCTCGCCACAAGAGCACGAACTACCGGCGATGGGGACCTCAAGGACGCCATCGCTGGCAAGCCATGCTCCCACAAGAGCAGTGCGGCCAGCGGGCCAGAGCGATAATCGAGCGGTACTTTACCGGAGAAAACCGCGTTACGCGGTTTCTATCGTCGGAAAACTCTTGACCAGCTCGTCCAACGCCTTGAGCTGAGACAGGAAAGGTTCCAGCTTGTTCAAGCGCAAGGCACAAGGGCCGTCGCACTTGGCATTGTCCGGATCCGGGTGGGCTTCAAGGAACAGGCCAGCCAGGGATTGGCTGATGCCAGCCTTAGCCAGGTCGGTCACCTGGGCGCGACGACCGCCAGCGGAGTCGGAACGACCGCCCGGCATCTGCAAGGCGTGCGTCACGTCGAAGAACACCGGGTATTCGAACTGCTTCATGATGCCGAAGCCGAGCATGTCCACTACCAGGTTGTTGTAGCCGAAGCTCGAACCGCGCTCGCAGAGGATCAACTGGTCATTACCGGCTTCTTCGCACTTGCTCAGGATGTGTTTCATCTCCTGGGGTGCGAGGAACTGGGCTTTCTTGATGTTGATCACCGCACCGGTCTTGGCCATCGCCACCACCAGGTCGGTCTGGCGCGACAGGAAGGCCGGCAACTGGATGATGTCGCAGACCTCGGCGACGACCGCGGCCTGGGCCGGCTCGTGGACGTCGGTGATGATCGGCACGCCAAAGGCTTGCTTGATGTCCTGGAAGATCCGCATGCCTTCTTCCAGGCCCGGGCCACGGTAGGACGTCACGGACGAACGGTTGGCCTTGTCGAAGCTGGCCTTGAACACGTAAGGGATACCCAGTTTCTGGGTGACCTTCACGTACTCCTCGCAGACCTGCATCGCCATGTCGCGGCTTTCCAGCACGTTCATGCCGCCAAACAGCACCATGGGCTTGTCGTTGGCAATCTCGATGTCGCCGACACGAATGATCTTCTGGGCCATCGTCTTATGCCTTTTTCTGGTGTTGAGCCAAAGCGGCCTTCACGAAACCACTGAACAATGGATGACCGTCCCGTGGCGTCGAGGTGAACTCGGGGTGGAACTGGCAGGCGACGAACCACGGGTGATCCGGAGCCTCGACCACTTCGACCAGCGCGCCGTCACCGGAACGACCGGAGATTTTCAGGCCGGCTTCGATCAACTGCGGCAGCAGGTTGTTGTTCACTTCGTAGCGATGACGGTGACGCTCGACGATCACATCCTTGGCGTAGCAATCGTGCACCTTGGAGCCGGCTTCCAGCAGGCAATCCTGGGCGCCGAGACGCATGGTGCCGCCCAGGTCCGAGCTTTCGGTACGCACTTCCACGGCACCGGTGGCATCTTCCCACTCGGTGATCAGGCCCACGACCGGATGGCCGCTGGCACGATCGAATTCGGTGGAGTTGGCGTCTTTCCAGCCCAGCACGTTACGGGCGAACTCGATGACCGCCACTTGCATGCCCAGGCAGATACCCAGGTAAGGCACCTTGTTTTCGCGAGCGTATTGCACGGCAGTGATCTTGCCTTCCACGCCCCGCAGGCCGAAACCGCCCGGCACGAGGATCGCATCGGCGCCTTCGAGCAGGCCGGTGCCCTGGTTCTCGATGTCTTCGGAATCGATGTAGCGCAGGTTGACCTTGGTGCGGTTGCTGATACCGGCGTGACTCATCGCCTCGATCAACGACTTGTAGGCGTCCAGCAGCTCCATGTACTTGCCGACCATGGCGATGGTGACTTCGTGTTCCGGGTTGAGCTTGGCATCGACCACGGCTTCCCATTCCGAGAGGTCGGCGCTGGCGCATTGCAGGCCGAAGCGCTCGACGACGAAGTCGTCCAGGCCCTGGGAGTGCAGGATGCCCGGGATCTTGTAGATGGTGTCGGCGTCTTCCAGGCCGATGACCGCGCGCTCTTCAACGTTGGTGAACTGGGCGATCTTGCGACGCGACGAGATGTCGATCGGGTGATCGGAGCGGCAGATCAGCACGTCCGGCTGCAGGCCGATGGAACGCAGTTCCTTGACCGAGTGCTGGGTGGGCTTGGTCTTGGTTTCGCCGGCCGTGGCGATGTACGGCACCAGTGTCAGGTGCATCAGCATCGCGCGCTTGGCGCCGATTTCGAAACGCAACTGGCGGATGGCTTCGAGGAACGGCTGGGACTCGATGTCGCCCACGGTGCCGCCGATTTCGACCATCGCCACGTCGGCATCGCCAGCACCCTTGATGATGCGGCGCTTGATTTCGTCGGTGATGTGCGGGATGACCTGGATGGTCGCGCCCAGGTAGTCACCACGACGCTCCTTGCGCAGCACGTGTTCGTAGACACGGCCGGTGGTGAAGTTGTTGTTCTGGGTCATGGTCGTGCGGATGAACCGCTCGTAGTGGCCCAGGTCCAGGTCGGTCTCGGCGCCGTCGTGGGTGACGAACACTTCACCGTGCTGGAACGGGCTCATGGTGCCCGGGTCAACGTTGATGTACGGGTCCAGCTTGAGCATGGTGACCTTAAGTCCCCGCGCCTCCAGGATGGCCGCCAATGAAGCCGAGGCAATGCCTTTCCCCAATGAAGAAACAACACCGCCCGTGACGAATATGTAGCGCGTCATGAAAAACCCTAGAAGTCTGCGTTAAAGCGGTCCGAGCCGCCGGGGAAAGCGAAGGAAGGCCGAAGCCCCCGATCACCTGCATTAATCACAGTGCACCTTTCAAAAAAACCGCCGCGTTGGGACAGACCGGAAGTGAAATCACCGGTACGTTGCTCGCTACACATTTTTTGGAATCGCCCAGCAAAGACTGCTTGGTAATCGGCAACTCCTGCAATTCAGGCGAATCCACAGAAGTTGTATCAAGAAGGGAGCGTAGTCTACCGGAAAGCCCCATTCAGCTCAAACCCAGATCTTGGCTTCCTGGCGTCCAGATCAATTGCCAACTGCCATCAGCCTGTGCATCGAGCCCGGCCAGGTTGGCCACCGCCAGCAATTGCTGGCCCTGATAGAGCAGCGGCAATCGGCCGCGAACGAACGCCGGCACGGCCTTTTCATTGAGCAAACGCTTGAGGTCGCGATGACCACGACCCGCTAACGCCATCACCTCGCCGCCTTGACGATAGCGTACGCAAAGCGGTCCCGCAGGCGGCGTGCCGCTGAGCACCACCCGACCATTGCCTGGCAAGCGCAGTGCAACCGCCGGATCGGCCCAGTCGACGGTGCCTGGCAGCGGACATAGCCAGTGGTCGGATAACCACCAGACCCGCCCGGCGGCGCGGTGCAGCTCACCGCCGGCCAGTCGCCAGATCGGTCGGGCATCATCGGCGGCATCGCGCAGCGAGTCCCAGCCCGACCAGTGATCGCTGTCGGGCAGCAGGGTCATCGGTGCCAGCCAGTGACTCAAGGCGTTGCGCTGACGGGCCGGCGACAACGCCCGCAAAGGCGCCAGCGCCAGGGATTGCAGCCCGAGCCAGTCGAACGCGCCCGCGGTCGCGGCCTGGGTCAGGTCGATCTGCGCCAAATCGTCCAGCAAGCCTTGGGCTTCCCCCATGTGCGCAGCGCTGCGCGCCAGGGTCGCCGAGGCTTGCGGCCATTGCTCGGCCAACACTGGAAAAACTCGCTGGCGCAGGTAATTGCGCGCGTACCGGTGGTCGTTGTTGGACGGGTCTTCGATCCAGCTCAAGCCCTGTTGTGTCGCATAGGCTTCCAGCTCTGCGCGGGACACATCAAGCAACGGTCGCAGCAAATGCCCCTGGCCCAAAGGACGCTGCCGTGGCATCGCCGCCAAGCCCTTCACCCCCGCGCCCCTTAGCAGGCGAAACAGCAGGGTTTCGGCCTGGTCATCGCGATGCTGGGCGGTGAGCAGTACTTCATTGCTGTGCGTTGCCGCCACAAAGGCTTCATAGCGCGCCTCCCGGGCGGCGCGCTCGACGCTGGCACCGGGCCGGACTTGCACATTAATCACTTGCAACGACACCCCAAGACCCTCGCAGACGGTGCGGCAATGGTCCGGCCACGCCTCGGCCACCGCCTGGAGGCCGTGATGCACATGGATAGCACTCAATGCGGGCAAGGGTTCGCGTTGCGAAAGGGTTACGAGCAGGTGCAGCAGGACGGTGGAGTCGAGGCCGCCGGAGAAGGCGATGCGCCAGGTGGCGGCGTTGCGCCAGGGAATGAGCTGGGTAAGCAGGCGGCTTGGCAGATCGTTGCTTGCGTTCATGGGTTTCAGCCTTGGCACAAATCAAATGTGGGAGCGGGCTTGCTCGCGAAGGCGGTGAATCAGTCAACACATAGGTTGAATGTTAAACCGCTTTCGCGAGCAAGCCCGCTCCCACATTGGCTCCCCCACAGCTGCTGGAAGCTTGGTCAGATCAGAGGCCGTAGCTCATCAACCGCTCGTAGCGACGAGCCAGCAGCGCTTCGTTGTCGAACTTCTTGAGCATCGACAGTTGCGAGCTCAGCTCGGCACGGATCAGCGCCGCCGCTGCAGCCGGGTCGCGGTGAGCGCCGCCGACTGGCTCGTTGATCACTTTGTCGACGATGCCCAGGCCTTTGAGACGCTCGGCGGTAATGCCCATGGCCTCAGCAGCATCCGGCGCCTTCTCGGCGGTTTTCCACAGGATCGAGGCGCAGCCTTCCGGCGAGATCACCGCATAGGTGGAATATTGCAGCATGTTCAACTGGTCGCAGACGCCGATAGCCAGTGCACCGCCGGAACCACCCTCGCCAATTACAGTGGCGATGATCGGGGTTTTCAGGCGCGCCATGACGCGCAGGTTCCAGGCAATCGCTTCGCTCTGGTTGCGCTCTTCGGCGTCGATGCCCGGGTAGGCGCCCGGCGTGTCGATGAAGGTCAGGATCGGCATCTTGAAGCGCTCGGCCATTTCCATCAGGCGGCAGGCCTTGCGGTAGCCTTCCGGACGCGGCATGCCGAAGTTGCGGCGCACTTTCTCGCGCACTTCGCGGCCTTTCTGATGGCCGATAACCATCACCGGCTGGTCGTCCAGACGGGCGACACCGCCGACGATCGCGGCGTCGTCGGAGAAGTGACGGTCGCCATGCAGCTCATCGAACTCGGTGAAGATGTGGTCGATGTAGTCCAGGGTGTAGGGACGACGTGGATGACGCGCCAGGCGGGCGATCTGCCAGCTGGTCAGCTTGCCGAAGATGTCTTCGGTCAGCGTGCGGCTTTTGTCTTGCAGACGAGAGATTTCATCGCCGATATTCAGCGAATTGTCATTACCGACCAAGCGCAACTCTTCGATCTTGGCTTGCAGGTCGGCGATCGGCTGTTCGAAATCTAGAAAATTCGGGTTCATAGGCGTCCGTCTTGGGTCGACGTCCAAGAGAGCTTGGGCCGGCCGGTTGTCTATTCGCGCCTACCTTAAGGGAGAGGCGCGTTCAGGTCGAGATTAAAAATTCGGGTCGAGATCAGGGGTATTCCGGTTTCAGGAATGGCCCCTGGCCGTCAACGGTATTGGAGGAAGACGTTGTCTTTGCCGAACTGGTCACGCAAGGCTTGAATCAACGCATCCGCCGGATCGATTCGCCAGCCTTCGCCGAACTGCAACACAGCCTTGGCATCAGGGCGTACGTACTCCATGGTGATCGGGCAGGCACCGCGATGGCGCTTGAACAATTCACCCAACCAGCGTAGCTGATCGCCCTTGAGATCCTGGGTCTGCAACTTCAGGCGCAGGCTCTCGGCCAGGTTGGTACGGGCATCTTCCATGCTCATCACCCGCTTGACCCGCAGCCGCAGGCCACCGGAAAAGTCATCGTTGCTGACCTCGCCTTCCACCACCACCATCGCATCGGTCTGCAACAGCGACTGCGCCGAATGGAACGCATCGGCGAACAATGAGGCCTCGATGCGCCCGGAGCGGTCGTCGAGGGTGATGAAGCCCATCTTGTCGCCCTTTTTGTTCTTCATCACCCGCAGGGCGATGATCATGCCAGCGACGGTTTGCGTGTCGCGCGCCGGCTTGAGGTCGATGATGCGCTGACGGGCGAAGCGGCGGATCTCACCTTCGTACTCGTCGATCGGGTGACCGGTGAGGTACAGGCCCAAGGTGTCTTTCTCACCCTTGAGGCGCTCCTTGAGGGTCAGCTCCTTGGCCTTGCGATGGTTGCCATAGACATCGGCGTCTTCTTCGACGAACAGCCCGCCAAACAGGTCGGCGTGGCCGCTGTCATGGGTACGGGCAGTCTGTTCGGCGGCCTTGATCGCCTCCTCCATCGCCGCCAGCAACACCGCGCGGTTGCGGTCGATGTTGGCCTGGTAGGCCTTGGGCTCATCCTGGAAGTAAGGCCCCAGCCGGTCCAGGGCACCACTGCGGATCAAACCGTCGAGGGTGCGCTTGTTGATGCGCTTGAGGTCAACCCGGGCGCAGAAATCGAACAGGTCCTTGAACGGCCCATCCTGGCGCGCTTCGGTGATGGCTTCCACCGGCCCCTCGCCCACACCCTTGATCGCGCCCAGGCCGTAAATGATGCGGCCTTCGTCGTTCACCGTGAACTTGAACTCCGAGGCGTTCACGTCCGGTGCGTCGAGGCGCAGCTTCATGGTCCGCACTTCTTCGATCAAGGTCACGACCTTGTCGGTGTTGTGCATATCCGCCGACAGTACCGCGGCCATGAACGGCGCCGGGTAATGCGCCTTCAGCCACGCGGTCTGGTACGACACCAGGCCATAGGCGGCGGAGTGGGATTTGTTGAAGCCGTAGCCGGCGAACTTTTCCACCAGGTCGAAAATGTTACCGGCCAGGTCAGGGTCGATGCCGTTGGTGGCGCAACCTTCAATGAAACCGCCGCGCTGCTTGGCCATTTCCTCGGGCTTTTTCTTACCCATCGCCCGGCGCAGCATGTCCGCACCGCCGAGGGTATAACCGGCCATGACCTGGGCAATCTGCATCACCTGTTCCTGATACAGGATGATGCCGTAGGTCGGTGCCAGCACCGGTTTCAAGCCTTCGTACTGATAATCCGAGTGCGGGTACGCCAGCTCGGCGCGACCGTGCTTACGGTTGATGAAGTCATCCACCATGCCCGACTGCAACGGGCCCGGACGGAACAGGGCCACCAGTGCGATCAGGTCTTCCAGGCAGTCGGGCTTGAGCTTTTTGATCAGCTCCTTCATGCCCCGGGATTCAAGCTGGAACACCGCCGTGGTTTCGGCTTTTTGCAGCAGGCTGTAGGTCGGTTTGTCATCCAGCGGGATGAAGGCAATGTCCAGCGGCTCTTCGCCGACCTTGGCCCGCTCACGGTTGATGGTTTTCAGCGCCCAGTCGATGATGGTCAGGGTCCGCAGGCCGAGGAAGTCGAACTTCACCAGGCCCGCCGCCTCGACGTCATCCTTGTCGAACTGGGTCACCAGGCCGTCGCCTTCTTCATCGCAATAGATCGGCGAGAAGTCAGTCAGCTTGGTCGGCGCGATCACCACGCCCCCGGCGTGCTTGCCGACGTTACGCACCACGCCTTCGAGCTTGCGGGCCATCTCCCAGATTTCCGCGGCTTCTTCGTCGACCTTGATGAAGTCCCGCAGGATTTCTTCCTGCTCGTAGGCCTTCTCCAGGGTCATGCCGACTTCGAACGGAATCATCTTCGACAGACGATCCGCCAAACCGTAGGACTTGCCCTGCACCCGCGCCACGTCGCGCACCACCGCCTTGGCGGCCATGGAACCGAAGGTGATGATCTGGCTCACAGCGTTGCGGCCATATTTCTCGGCCACGTAGTCGATCACCCGGTCGCGACCGTCCATGCAGAAGTCGACGTCGAAGTCGGGCATGGATACCCGTTCCGGGTTGAGGAAACGTTCGAACAGCAGGTCATATTCCAGCGGGTCGAGGTCGGTGATCTTCTGCACGTAGGCCACCAGCGACCCGGCACCCGACCCACGACCTGGGCCCACCGGCACGCCGTTGCTCTTGGCCCACTGGATGAAGTCCATCACGATCAGGAAGTAACCGGGGAAGCCCATCTGGATGATGATATCCAGCTCGAAATTCAACCGATCGACATAGACCTGGCGCTTGGCTTCGTAATCTTCGGTGGTGTCCTTGGGCAGCAGGACGCTGAGGCGCTCCTCAAGACCGTCAAAGGACACTTTGCGGAAATACTCGTCGATGGTCATGCCATCGGGAATCGGGAAGTTGGGCAGGAAGTGTTTGCCCAGCTTCACGTCGATGTTGCAGCGCTTGGCAATCTCGACGGTGTTTTCCAGCGCCTCGGGCAAGTCGCTGAACAACTCGGCCATTTCCTCGGCGCTCTTGAGGTATTGCTGGTTGCTGTAGTTCTTCGACCGCCGCGGATCGTCGAGGGCCCGGCCCTCACCAATGCAGACGCGGGTTTCGTGGGCTTCGAAGTCTTCCTGCTTGATAAACCGCACATCGTTGGTCGCCACCAGCGGCGCGCCAATCTTGTCGGCCAGGGCTACGGCGGCATGTAGGTGTTCTTCATCATTGGGACGATTGGTGCGCTGCACTTCGATGTAGAAGCGGTCCGGGAACACCGACATCCAGTCACGGGCCAGGGTCTCGGCTTCCTCGGGATTGCCACTGAGCAGGGCCAGGCCGATTTCACCTTCCTTGGCCGCCGACAGCATGATCAGCCCTTCGCTGGCCTCGGCCACCCACTCGCGCTCGATGATGATCGAGCCGTTGCGCTGGCCGTCGATAAAACCACGGGAGATCAGCTCGGTGAGGTTGCGATAGCCCAGGGCGTTCATCACCAACAGGCTGATACGGCTCAGCGGAGCGTCCGGGTCCTTGTTCGACAGCCACAGGTCGGCGCCACAGATCGGCTTGATCCCGGCGCCCATGGCGGCCTTGTAGAACTTGACCAGCGAACACATGTTGTTCTGGTCGGTGACCGCCACGGCAGGCATGTTCATGCCCACCAGGGTCTTGACCAGGGGCTTGATCCGCACCAGACCGTCGACCAGGGAGTATTCAGTGTGCAGGCGTAGATGAACGAATGAAGCCGGCATAGTGATCCTGCGTTAAGTCATGAAAACAACAAGGCCCGGATTGTACCGGGCCTTGGGTAAAACATCAGCTATGAGTCTTCTGCCTGGCAAATACTGCCTTTGTGGCGAGGGGATTTATCCCCGCTGGGGCGCGAAGCGGCCCTTTAGCTGACAACCCGGTGCCTGATGGGCTTTGGGGCTGCTTCGCAGCCCAGCGGGGATAAATCCCCTCGCCACAAAAGCCTGCATCAAGAGACCGTAGCCCGATTACCCACGATCAAGCCACCACGCGCCTCATAAGCCAGCCGCACCGGCGCGAACGAACGCCTGTGGATCGGCGTTGGCCCAAGGCGCGCCAGGGCTTCGAGATGAACGGGGGTCGGGTAACCCTTGTGACCGCCGATGCCATAGCCCGGGTAAATCAATTCGAAGGCGGCCATTTCCCGGTCACGGCTGACCTTCGCCAGGATCGAGGCCGCCGCGATGGCCGGCACCTTGGCGTCGCCCTGGACCACCGCTTCGGCGCGCATCGACAGTTTCGGGCAGCGATTGCCATCGATCATCGCCAGTTTCGGCGTGATGTGCAGGCCCTGCACCGCACGCTGCATGGCAAGCATGGTGGCGTGCAGGATATTGAGTTCATCGATTTCTTCGACTTCGGCCCGGGCGATGCACCAGCTCAGGGCTTTCTCGCAGATCTCGTCGTAGAGCTTTTCGCGACGGGCTTGCGTGAGTTTCTTCGAATCGTTGAGGCCCAGGATCGGCCGCTTCGGGTCGAGAATCACCGCGGCCGTCACCACCGCGCCGCACAACGGGCCGCGACCCACCTCATCGACACCCGCCACCAGTTCTTCCACTTCGGCGACCAGGTTGAAATCCAGGCCCATCTGTAGCTTTGAGTTGCTCATGGTTTTGCGCCAATCAGGGTCAGTACCGCGTCAGCCGCCTGGTTGGAAGCATCACGACGCAAGGTACGGTGGATTTCATCAAAGCCCCGAGTCTGTTCCTCGCCGCCATCGATCAAGGGCAACAACGTGGTGGCCAGCGCCTCGGCGGTCGCGTCATCCTGCAGCAGCTCCGGCACCAACAAGCGCTGGGCCAACAGGTTCGGCAAGGACACGTAGGGGCTCTTGACCATGCGCTTGAGAATCCAGAACGTCAGTGGCGCCAGGCGATAGGCGACCACCATCGGGCGCTTATACAACAGCGCCTCAAGGGTAGCCGTGCCGGAGGCAATCAACACGGCATCGCAAGCCGCCAACGCTTCGTGGGAACGACCGTCGAGCAGCGTCACCGGCAAATCACGGCCAACCAGCAGCGCTTCCAACTGGGCACGACGCGGCGCACTGGCACACGGCAGGACAAAACGTACACCGGGGCGCAGCGCCCGAAGGCGTTCGGCAGCGTCGAAAAACAGACCGCCCAGGCGACTCACTTCGCCGCCCCGGCTGCCGGGCATCAAGGCCACCAGTGGTCCCTCGGGCAGGCCTAACGCCTGGCGGGCCGCATCGCGGTCGGCTTCCAGGGGAATGGTATCGGCCAGGGTGTGCCCGACAAACCGCACCGGCACGCCCTTCTCTTCATAGAACCGGGCTTCGAACGGCAGCAGCGTCAGCATCAGGTCGCAACCTTCGCGAATCTTCAGCACCCGCTTCTGCCGCCAGGCCCAGACCGACGGGCTGACGTAATGCACGGTCTTGATCCCGGCCTGACGTAGCTTGAGTTCGATATTGAGGGTGAAATCCGGCGCATCGATGCCGATGAACACATCCGGCTTTTCGTCGATCAGGGTCTGGATCAGCTTTTTGCGCCGGGCCAGCAGCTCGCGCAAGCGCCCGAGCACTTCCACCAGGCCCATCACCGACAGGCGTTCCATCGGGAAATAGGACGTCAGGCCTTCGGCCTCCATCAACGGCCCGCCAACCCCAATGAATTCGACAGCGGGATGCTGCGCCTTGAGCGCGCGCATCAGACCGGCGCCCAGAATGTCACCGGAAGCCTCCCCCGCCACCAGTGCAACACGCAAATTAGCCATGGTCAGCGAGTGATGCCGCGGGTCGAAGACTGGATGGAGTCACGGAAGATCGCGACTTCGGGGTATTGCGCCGAAGCCTCGGCCAGTTCGGCGAGTGCCTGCTCGACCGTCAAGCCCTGGCGATACACGACTTTGTAGGCGCGACGCAGCGCCGCAATCGCCTCTTCGCTGAACCCACGACGGCGCATGCCTTCGAAGTTCATGCTGCGGGCTTCGGCCGGGTTGCCGAACACCGTGACATAGGCCGGGACGTCCTTGCCGATGGCGGTGCCCATGCCAGAGAAGCTGTGGGCGCCGATATGGCAATACTGGTGCACCAGGGTGAACCCGGACAGGATCGCCCAATCATCCACGTGCACATGGCCGGCCAGCGCGGTGTTGTTGACCAGGATGCAATGGTTGCCAATCACGCTGTCATGGCCGATGTGCGCGTAGGCCATGATCAGGTTGTGGTCGCCCAGGGTCGTTTCGCAGCGATCCTGAACGGTGCCACGGTGAATCGTCACGCCTTCGCGGATCACGTTGTGATCGCCGATGACCAGACGGGTCTCTTCACCTTTGTACTTGAGATCGGGCGTGTCCTCGCCTACCGAAGAAAACTGGTAGATGCGATTGTGTCGACCAATCCGGGTCGGTCCCTTGAGAATTACGTGAGGACCGATCACCGTACCCTCGCCGATTTCCACACCTGCGCCGACGATCGACCACGGGCCGACCTCGACATCGGCGGCCAGGACGGCCGTCGGATCGATGATTGCGCGAGGGTCAATCAAACTCATAGCTTGCGTTCCGCACAGATGATTTCAGCGGAGCAGACTGGCTTGCCGTCGACCGAAGCCTGGCATTCGAACTTCCAGATCTGGCGCTTGCAACTGATGAACTTGGCTTCGAGGATCAACTGATCACCCGGGGTGACCGGCTGGCGGAAGCGCAGCTTGTCGGAACCGACGAAGTAGTAGAGCGTGCCGTCGGCAGGTTTTACGTCGAGCATTTTGAAACCAAGGATCCCGGCAGCCTGAGCCATTGCCTCGATGATCAGCACGCCCGGCATGATTGGATGCGCGGGGAAGTGACCATTGAAGAACGGCTCGTTGATGCTGACATTCTTGTAGGCGCGAATGCGCTTGCCTTCAACGTCCAGGTCCACCACCCGATCCACCAGCAGGAACGGGTAACGGTGAGGCAGGTATTCGCGAATCTCGTTGATGTCCATCATTTCGGGGGGAAGCCTATGTAAAGATTGGAAGCGCACGAGTGACGCGCACTCCGCTAGCAAATCAAGATGCCCTAACGGCTGTGCACACTTGATATGGAAATGGTATCAGCCATCTGATGAAGCATTACCGCCAGGGGTCACGTCCCCTACACGCTTTTCCACCTGCTTGAGGCGTCGCGCGATGTCGTCGAGCTGGCGGATACGCGCCGCGCTCTTGCGCCATTCGGCTGCCGGCTGCATGGCCGTACCGGAAGAGTAGGCACCTGGCTCGGTAATCGAGTGGGTCACCATGGTCATCCCGGTCAGGAACACGTTGTCACAGATATCGATATGGCCCACCAGCCCCACGCCACCGGCGAGCATGCAGTGCTTGCCGATCTTGGTGCTGCCGGAGATGCCCACGCAGGCGGCCATGGCGGTGTGGTCACCGACCTGGACGTTGTGGGCGATCTGGATCTGGTTGTCGAGCTTGACGCCATTGCCGATGACCGTGTCGGCCAGGGCGCCGCGGTCGATCGCGGTGTTGACGCCAATCTCGACGTCGTCGCCAACGGTGACGCCGCCGATCTGGGCGATCTTTTGCCAGATGCCCTTCTCGTTGGCGAAACCGAACCCTTCGCCGCCCAGCACTGCGCCGGACTGAATCACGACCCGCTTGCCGATGCGCACATCGTGGTACAGGGTGACCCGTGGCGCCAGCCAACCGCCTTCGCCGATCTCGCTGCGCGCGCCAATGACGCAATGGGCACCCAGCGTGACGCCGGCACCGATTCGGGCCGCACTTTCGATGACCACGAATGGGCCGACACTGGCCGTGGGATCAACCACGGCATCTGCTGCGATCACTGCGCTGGGATGAATACCAGCGGCCGATTTCGGCTTGGGATCGAACAGATGGGAAATACGGGCATACGCCAGGTACGGATCGGGCACGATCAGGGCATCGCCGACAAACCCATCGGCATCAGCTGCCTTGAGCAACAGCGCGGCCGCCCGGCTGTCAGCCAGGTACTTGCGGTATTGAGGATTTGCCAGAAAGCTCAACTGAGCTGGGCCAGCCTCTTGCAAAGTGGCTAGCCCAGTAATTGCCTTCTCCGGGTCGCCACGCAGGGTGGCGCCGAGGAACTCGGCCAACTGGCCGAGCTTGATAGTCGCTGTCATGGATTACTTCAGCTGATTCATGCGCTCGATCACCTGGCGCGTGATGTCGTATTGAGGCTTGACATCAATCACTGCGCCACGCTCGAACACGAGGTCAAAACCACCTTTCTTGATGACTTCTTCCACAGCGCTGTCGAGTTTCGGCTTGAGTTGCTTGAGCATTTCTCGGTCGGCAACAGCTTTGGCTTCGTTCAGCTCCTTGGACTGGAACTGAAAGTCACGGGCCTTTTGCTTGAACTCAAGCTCCAGACGCTCACGTTCGCCCTGGGCCATCTTGTCGCCACCGGCCACCAGACGATCCTGAATGCCCTTGGCGCTGCTTTCCAGGCCCTTGAGCTTGGTCAGTTGCGGGCCGAATTTCTTCTCCGCATCCACGGCGTATTTCTTCGCCGCGTCGGATTCCAGCAGGGCCATCTGATAATTCAGTACGGCGATCTTCATGTCGGCAAAAGCCGGACCTGCGACCAGTACGGTCGCCAGGAGAACCAATTGAGTCAACTTACGCACGATGTACTCCTACAAAATCCATTGTCGTTATCTTGGGTCAAACGCTTAGAACGTCTGGCCGAGGGAGAATTGGAACACTTGGGTTTCAGCGTCATCCGGCTTCTTGATCGGCATCGCCAATGCGAAGCTCAAGGGGCCCAGTGCGGTAACCCAGGTCACGCCCACACCCACGGAGCTGGCCAGGTTGCTCAGGCTGATGTCGTTGCACTTAGCATTGGACCGGGTGCCGTTGGCGTTGGTGGTGTCATCGCAACTGGAGTTGAACACGTTACCCACATCCCAGAATACCGAGGTACGCAAGGAGCGCTGATCTTTGACAAACGGCATCGGGAACAGGAGTTCGGCGCCGCCCTGGATGAGGACGTTGCCACCAAATGGCAGCGGATCCTGATCCGGGTCCGCGATGGTCCCCTGGTTGCCTGTAACAGCTGCACCCCGGCTCGGCGTACTGCGCGGGCCCAGGGTACTGTCCTTGAAGCCACGAACCGAGTTGAAACCACCAGCATAGTAGTTCTCGTAGAACGGCAGGCCATCAGTCGAGCCGTAACCATCGCCATAGCCCAGCTCGGTGTGCAGGCGCATGGTGTAGTTGTCGCTCAACGGCTGGAACAGCTGGCCACGGTAGTCGAGCTTGAAGAACGAGAGGTCACTGCCAGGGGTGGTCGTTTCCAATACCAGGCTCTGGGAATGACCACGGGTTGCCAACACACCTTTGTTCAAGGTCGACTCGGACCAACCGGCAGAGGCCTTGAAGTTCAGGTACTTGTCGCCTTCCTTCTCGACAAAATCGAAGATCTCGTCAACGGTATAGCGGCCAGTGCTGATCTCATCCTGCTGGGCAGTGAGACCGAATGTAAGCCGCGAAGTCTCGCTGATTGGATAACCCACGTTGACGCCGGCACCCAAGCTGTCTACTGCATAGCTGGAGACATCGGAATCGAGCTCGTCATAGTCAGTGGTGCGATAGAAGGCGTTGTAGCCCAGGCTCACACCATCAGCGGTCCAGTAGGGGTCCACGTAACCGAAGTTGTAGCGGGTCTGGTATTCGCTGCGGGTCAAGCCGATGCTGACCTTGTTACCGGTACCCAGGAAGTTGTTCTGGGTGATCGAGCCACCGAGGATCAGGCCGGCGCTCTGGGCAAAACCGACGCTGGCAGTGATCGAGCCGGAAGCTTGCTCTTCGACGCTGTAGTTCACATCGACCTGGTCATCGACGCCCGGCACGGCCGGGGTCTCGACGTTGACTTCCTTGAAGAAGCCCAGGCGCTCCAGGCGGGTCTTGGACTGGTCGATCAGGTAGGTCGACGCCCAGCCACCTTCCATCTGGCGCATTTCACGGCGCAGCACTTCGTCTTCGGACTTGGTGTTGCCACGGAAGTTGATACGGTTGACGTAGGCACGCTTGCCCGGGTCCACGGCGAAGGTGATGTCGACGGTGTGGTCTTCATCGTGCGGCTGTGGCACGCCGTTGACGTTGGCGAAGGTGTAGCCCTCGTTACCCAGGCGACGGGTGATCAGCTCGGACGTGGTGGTCATCAGCTTGCGCGAGAACACCTGGCCCTTCTGCACCAGCAGCAGCGACTTGACCTGGTCTTCAGGGACCTTCAGGTCACCGCTGAGCTTGACGTCACGAACGGTGTACTTGTCGCCTTCGTTGACGTTGACGGTAATGTAGACGTGCTTCTTGTCCGGGGTGATGGACACCTGGGTCGAAGCGATGTCCATGTTGATGTAGCCACGGTCCAGGTAGTAGGAACGCAGACGCTCCAGGTCACCGGAGAGTTTTTCACGGGCGTACTTGTCGTCGTTCTTGAAGAACGACAGCCAGTTGGTGGTCTTGAGCTCGAACAGGTCGACCAGGTCTTCTTCAGGGAAAACCGTGTTGCCCACCACGTTGATGTGCTGGATGGCCGCCACGGTGCCTTCGTTGATATTGACCTTCAGGCCGACGCGGTTGCGCGGCTGCGGCACCACTTCGGTGTCGACGGTGGCCGAGTAGCGGCCCTGGGCAACGTACTGGCGTTGCAGCTCGTTACGTACACCTTCGAGGGTGGCGCGCTGGAAGATCTCGCCTTCGGCCAGACCGGATTGCTTGAGGCCCTTCATCAGGTCTTCAGTGGAGATCGCCTTGTTGCCCTCGATCTCGATACTGGCGACCGACGGACGCTCGACAACGGTGATGACCAGGACATTGCCGTCACGGCCCAGTTGGATATCTTGAAAGAAGCCGGTCTTGAAGAGCGCACGCGTGGATTCCACCAGGCGCCGATCATCCGCCTGCTCGCCGACGTTCAACGGCAAGGCACCAAAGACGCTACCCGCGGAGACCCGCTGGAGGCCATTGACGCGAATATCAGAGATAGTGAAGGACTCGGCGTGAACTTCGGCGATCATCAATACGGTGAGAACCGCAGTTAGCAGCAGACGTTTCATGAAGTCCTTTCTTATTCCAACTGGCAATAAACAAACTGCCGCAAAATGCGGCAGATTCGCAATTCAGCGAAGCGTTACAGACGACCCAGATCGTTGACGAGGGCAAGCAACATGACCCCGACCACCAAGCTGATACCGATCTGTATCCCCCAACCCTGCACCCGATCCGACAAGGGACGACCACGCGCCCACTCGATCAGATAAAACAGCAGATGCCCCCCATCCAGTACCGGGATGGGCAACAAATTCAGAACCCCCAGGCTAATGCTCAGATAAGCAAGGAAATTCAGGAAATCAGCAACGCCCGACTGGGCAGAAGCGCCCGCCACTTTAGCAATGGTTATCGGTCCACTCAAGTTTTTTACCGAGAGCTCGCCGAACAACATTTTCTTGAGCGAGTCCAGCGTCAGGATGCTCATGGTCCAGGTACGCCGCGCACCCTCGCCAATCGCCGCCACAGGGCCGAAGCTGACCTCACGGATCATTTCCGGCGGCCAGTCGACCGCCTTGACACCCGCTCCCAGGTAACCGGTCGGCGCCTTGCTCTCGCCACGGGCGGCCAGGGTCACCGGGACGTCGATTGGAGCACCGTCGCGCTCAACGCGCAGCACAATTTTAGTATCAGGACGTACACGAACCGAATCGACCACCTGCTGCCAGTCGCTGACCGGCTGGCCGTCGAGCGCCAGCAAGCGGTCGCCGGTCTTCAGGCCTGCGGCGTGGGCCGGGCCTTTCGGATCGAGCTCGGCGAGGATCGGCGGCAACGCCGGACGCCATGGCTTGATCCCCAGGGAGCGGATCGGATCCGGCTCATCGGCACCCTTGAGCCAGTTGTCCAGGATCAGTTCGCGAGGCGAATCCACCGTGGAACCCTGCTCACGCACCATCAATTGCAACGAACCGCTCTCACCCAGGCGACGTACCAATTGCAGATTGACCGCCGCCCAGCCGGACGTCGCCTCCCCATCGATGGCAACGATTTCCTGCCCGGCACCCAGCCCGGCACGGGCGGCAACGCTGCCGGCCTCTACCCCACCAATGACCGGACGCACCTGCTCGCTGCCCAGCATGGCCAGGCCCCAGAAAAACACCATGGCCAGCAGGAAGTTGGCAATCGGTCCCGCCGCGACGATGGCGATACGCTGACGGACGGTCTTGCGATTGAAGGATTGATCGAGCTGGTCGGCCGGGACTTCGCCTTCGCGCTCGTCGAGCATCTTGACGTAGCCGCCCAGCGGGATGGCCGCCACGACGAACTCGGTGCCTTTCTTGTCGTGCCAGCGCAGCAAGGGCATGCCAAAGCCCACGGAAAAACGCAGGACCTTGACGCCACAGCGCCGCGCGACCCAGAAATGACCGAATTCGTGAAATGTGACCAACACCCCCAAGGCTATCAGGGTGCCAGCAATCATATAGAGCGCGCTCATCTGTTTTCTCCGCAATCCTGTCCAGGGCAACCCTGGCTAACGTATCGCAGCTTCAACGCCCGTGGCGCTGCAGCCATTGGCCCGCCAACTCACGAGCCCTGGCATCCGCCGTAAATACCGCATCGAGGTCATTGACCGAAACCACGGCCTCGAGATTCAAGACTTCCTCGATGATACTCGCGATCTCGAGGTAACGGACACGTCCATCGAGAAACGCTGCAACCGCCACTTCATTGGCGGCATTAAGCATCGCCGGGGCACTGTTGCCCGCCTCGGCCGCCTGACGCGCCAGGCGCAGGCAGGGGAAACGCTGCTCATCGGGCGCCTGGAAATCCAGGCGAGCGATGGCGAACAGGTCCAGCGGGGCAACACCTGAGTCGATGCGCTCCGGCCAGGCCAGGGCGTTGGCGATCGGCGTGCGCATGTCCGGATTGCCCAACTGGGCCAGCACCGAACCGTCGACGTAGTCCACCAGGGAGTGAATCACGCTCTGGGGATGAATCACCACCTCGACCTGGGACGGCTTGGCATCGAACAGCCAACAGGCCTCGATCAGTTCCAGCCCCTTGTTCATCATGCTGGCCGAATCCACGGAAATCTTGCGCCCCATGGACCAGTTCGGGTGCGCACAGGCCTGCTCGGGTGAAACATGCACCAATTCTTCCAGCGGTGTCTGCCGGAACGGACCACCGGAGGCTGTCAGCAAAATCCGCCGGACCCCTACCGCGCCGAGGCCACGGGAAAAATCCTGCGGCATGCATTGAAAAATCGCATTGTGCTCGCTGTCGATGGGCAGCAACACCGAACCACTTTTGCGCACAGCCTGCATGAACAGCGCGCCGGACATCACCAGCGCCTCTTTGTTGGCCAGCAGGATCTTCTTGCCGGCCTCCACCGCCGCCAGCGTCGGGCGCAAACCTGCCGCACCGACGATGGCCGCCATCACGGCGTCGACTTCGGGGTCGGAAGCCACTTGGCAGAGCCCCTCCTCGCCCACCAGCACGCGGGTTTGCAAACCGGCTGCGCGCAGATCGTCCTGCAACCCCCGCGCCAGACCAGCCTCAGGCACCACGGCAAACCGTGGCGTGTGGCGCACGCACAGCGCCAGCAATTCACTCAAGCGCGTGAAACCGCTGAGGGCGAACACCTGGTAACGCTCCGGGTGCCGGCCGATGACGTCCAGCGTACTCAGGCCGATCGAACCGGTCGCACCAAGGACCGTGATCTGCTGGGGGCGACTCACGATGCCGCCATCCACAACAGCACGGCAAAGACCGGGATCGCAGCGGTAAGACTGTCGATGCGATCCAGCACACCACCGTGACCGGGCAGCAGGTTACTGCTGTCCTTGATCCCGGATTGACGCTTGAACATGCTTTCGGTCAGGTCGCCGACCACGGACACAAAGACGATCAGGGCGGCGCCAATCAGGCCCATCAGCAATTGCGCGACCGTCCAGTCCCGCACGAAACCGACCACAGTGGTGATCACCAGGCTCAAGGCCAGGCCACCATAGACGCCTTCCCAGCTCTTGCCGGGACTGACTTTCGGTGCGAGCTTGCGCTTGCCGAAGGCCTTACCGGAAAAATAGGCACCGATGTCGGCACCCCAGACCAACACCATCACAGCCATGATCTGCCAGTTGCCCAGCGGGCCTTGCTTGATCCAGATCAGCCCCTGCCAGGCCGGCAGCAGGATCAGCAGGCCGATCACCAGCTTGGTCGCCGCATTGGCCCAATGATGGGTAGTCCGCGGATAGGTCAGGACCAGGAAGGTCGCTGTCGCCCACCACAGCACCGCGGCACCCAACACCCAAGGCCCGAGGCCGGGTACCACGTACATGATGAACAGCATGGCCGCCACGGCCGCTGCGTAGGCCACGCGCGCCGACTGCGCAGGAAAACCCGCCAGCCGCGCCCACTCCCACGCACCCAAGGTCACGACCAGCCCGATGAACAGCGCAAAACCGGCACCTTTGAGCAGGAAGAAACCGCCCAGGGCGATGGGCAACAGGATCAAGGCAGTGATGATTCGTTGTTTAAGCATTAAACCCGGGCTCCAGCTTCGATCTGCTCGCTCGTTTTACCAAAGCGACGCTGACGGGAAGCGAAATCGGCTAGCGCAGTGCGCATGGCTTCGTGTTTGAAGTCCGGCCAGAACAGGTCGGAGAAATACAACTCGGCATAAGCCAACTGCCAGAGCAGGAAGTTGCTGATGCGATGCTCGCCACCGGTACGGATGCACAGGTCTGGCAACGGCAGGTCGCCGGTCGCCAGACAGGTCTGCAGCAGTTCCGGCGTGATGTCTTCCGGGCGCAAGTGCCCGGCCTGGACTTCCCGCGCCAGCCGCTGGGCGGCCTGGGCAATGTCCCACTGACCGCCATAGTTGGCGGCGATCTGCAGGACAAACCGGTCGTTGCCCGCGGTCGCGGCCTCGACTTCGCGCATCGCAGCCTGCAACTCAGGATGAAAGCGCGAGCGATCACCGATGATCCGCAGGCTGATCTTGTTATCGTTGAGGCGCTTGGCCTCGCGACGCAGGGCCTTGAGGAACAGGTCCATCAAGGCACTGACTTCATCGGCCGGGCGCTGCCAGTTCTCGCTGGAGAAGGCGAACAGGGTCAGCACCTCGACCCCTGCCTCGGCGCACACCTCGATGACCGCACGAACCGCGTCGACCCCCGCCTTGTGCCCGGCGACGCCAGGCATAAAGCGTTTCTTGGCCCAGCGGTTATTGCCGTCCATGATGATCGCCACGTGGCGCGGCACCACGAACGGCACGGCCTGCTTGGTCTTTTCCATGAAAACGAGACCCTTATACGGCCATCAGGTCTTTTTCTTTCTGCGCCAAATCCGCGTCGATCTTAGCCACGTACTTCTTGGTCAGGTCGTCGATCTCGCCAGTGGCACGACGCTCTTCGTCTTCGCTGATTTCCTTTTCCTTGACCAGGTCCTTGAGCTGGCTGTTGGCATCACGACGGATGTTGCGCACGGCAACACGGGCGTCTTCAGCCACATCACGGGCCTGCTTGGTGAAGCCCTTGCGGGTTTCCTCGGTCAGGGCCGGCATGGAGATCAGCAGCAGCTCACCCAGGTTGGTCGGGTTCAGGTTCAGGCCGGCACTGCCAATGGCCTTGTCGACTGCGCCCAGCATGTTGCGCTCAAAGGCCACGACCTGCAGGGTACGCGCATCCTTGACGGTGATGTTGGCCACTTGCTTGATCGGGGTGTCGGAGCCGTAGTACGGCACCATCACGCCCTCGAGGATGCTCGGGTGCGCCTGGCCGGTGCGGATGCGACCGAAGTTGTGCGCCAGGGACTCCAGGGATTTCTGCATGCGCTGTTCAGCGTCTTTTTTGATTTCGTTGATCATTGTTGAGCTTCCTCGATCAGTGTTCCTTCGGCGCCGCCATGGACGATGTTCAGCAGGGCACCGGGCTTGTTCATGTTAAAGACGCGCAGCGGCATCTTGTGGTCGCGGCACAGGCAGATAGCCGTCAGATCCATTACACCCAGCTTGCGATCCAGCACTTCATCGTAGGTCAGATGATCGAACTTCTCGGCATGCGGGTCTTTGAACGGGTCAGCGGTATAAACGCCATCGACCTTGGTGGCCTTGAGCACGACATCGGCATCGATCTCGATCGCTCGCAGGCAGGCGGCCGAGTCCGTGGTGAAGAACGGATTACCGGTACCGGCGGCAAAAATCACCACTTCCTTGGCGTTGAGGTGGCGCATGGCTTTGCGGCGGTCGTAGTGATCGGTCACGCCCACCATGGAAATGGCCGACATCACGATGGCCGAGATATTGGCACGCTCCAGCGCGTCACGCATAGCCAGGGCGTTCATCACAGTGGCCAGCATGCCCATGTGGTCGCCCGTGACCCGATCCATGCCGGCCGCGCTCAGCGCTGCGCCGCGGAACAGGTTGCCGCCGCCGATGACCAGGCCGACCTGAACGCCGATCCCGACCAGTTGGCCGACTTCCAGGGCCATGCGATCCAGCACTTTCGGATCGATCCCGAACTCTTCCGAGCCCATCAGGGCCTCGCCGCTAAGCTTGAGTAGAATGCGTTTATAGCGAGCCTGATAACCACTGCCCTGCTGAGCCATTGCGAATCTCTCCTGCGGCGTATGTGTTCAAAAAATTCTTTGCAAGCTGTTTTCAGCCTGCGTTCACTCTAGCTTGACGCTGACACAGCGCCATCGGAACACGGCTTTGTAAGCCAGTTCCGACAGGAAACCAATAAAAATCGGCATCCCCATCCAAAAAGAGGCTGCGCGCGTTAAGCGGGCAGCCTCTTCAGGGCGACAGTTATAAAAACTGTCTTATTGCTTGCTGGCAGCCAGCTGAGCAGCAACTTCTTCAGCGAAGTTGTCTACTGGCTTCTCGATGCCTTCGCCCACTTTGAAGTAGGTGAAGGAAACGATTTCAGCGCCGCCTTTCTTGGCCAGTTCACCGACCTTGATTTCAGGGTTCTTGACGAACGCCTGCTCAACCAGGCTGGCTTCAGCCAGGAACTTGGTGATACGACCAGCAACCATTTTTTCAACGATTTCGGCTGGCTTGCCTTTGATCTTGTCTTCGTTGAGCTGCATGAACACAGCTTTTTCACGCTCGATGGCGTCAGCGGATACTTCCGACGGCAGCAGGAACTCAGGGTTGCTGGCAGCGACGTGCATCGCGATGTCTTTGGCCAGCTCGACGTTGCCGCCTTTGAGGGCCACGACGACGCCGATCTTGTTGCCGTGCAGGTAGGAACCGACAACATCACCTTCGACGCGAACCAGACGACGGATGTTGACGTTTTCGCCTACTTTGGCAACCAGGGCTTCACGAGCCGATTCCTGAGCGGCGATCAGCGGAGCTGCGTCGGTCAGTTTGTCGGCGAATGCTTTTTCTACACTGGCAGCAACGAATGCTTTGAAGTCGTCTTGCAGGGCCAGGAAGTCAGTCTGCGAGTTGACTTCGATGATAACGGCAGCTTTACCGTCATCCTTGATGCCGATCGCGCCTTCAGCGGCAATGTTGCCAGCTTTCTTGGCAGCCTTGATGGCGCCCGAAGCGCGCATGTCATCAATGGCTTTCTCGATGTCGCCGCCAGCCTTGGTCAAGGCTTTCTTGCAATCCATCATGCCTTCGCCGGTACGCTCGCGCAGTTCTTTGACCAACGCTGCAGTAATCTCTGCCATTTCAAAATCCTCTTGGATAGGTTTTCAACCATTCCACCCGATCGAACGGGCGATCAATTCTTCCTGGAAAACCACTGCTTATAGGCCGCGGCAGGTTACAAACAGGTCACTGCGCTGGCGGCAAATGGTTTTCGAGGTGGCAAAAAGGGGGCCAAGCCCCCTTTTTGCTTACTGAGTCAACGCCAGGGCGTCAATTACTCAGCGGCTGCTGCCGGAGCTTCTTCAGCGAAGACTTCGGTGCCGCCATTCACGTTGTTGCGACCACGGATAACAGCGTCAGCCATCGAACCCATGTACAGCTGGATGGCGCGGATGGCGTCATCGTTGCCTGGGATGATGTAGTCAACGCCTTCCGGGCTGCTGTTGGTGTCGACAACGCCGATGACCGGGATACCCAGCTTGTTGGCTTCGGTGATCGCGATGCGCTCGTGATCAACGTCGATCACGAACAGTGCGTCAGGCAGACCGCCCATGTCCTTGATACCGCCCAGGGAGCGGTCCAGCTTCTCAAGATCGCGAGTGCGCATCAGCGCTTCTTTCTTGGTCAGCTTGGCGAAAGTACCGTCTTCGGACTGGACTTCAAGGTCACGCAGACGCTTGATGGAAGCGCGAATGGTCTTGAAGTTGGTCAGCATGCCGCCCAACCAGCGGTGATCGACGTACGGCGAACCGCAACGTGCTGCTTCTTCAGCAACGATCTTGCCAGCGGAACGCTTGGTGCCGACGAACAGAATCTTGTTTTTGCCCTGGGCCAGGCGCTCTACGAAGGTCAGTGCTTCGTTGAACATCGGCAGGGTTTTTTCAAGGTTGATGATGTGGATCTTGTTACGCGCGCCGAAAATGTACTTACCCATTTTCGGGTTCCAGTAACGGGTCTGGTGACCGAAGTGCACACCGGCCTTCAGCATATCGCGCATGTTGACTTGGGACATGATAGTTCCTTGATAAGTCGGGTTTGGCCTCCACGTATCCCAATGACCAACCAGCGGCTATAAAAGCCAAAGGCACCCAGGTCATCGTGTCGACACGTGTGTGGATTTAAGCTTGCGGGGTCATCCCCGGAAAGCGGCGCATTTTATACCACAGCAAGGGCGAAAACGGAACACGGATTCTGAAATCCTGGTGAGGAGCCCCTCCCACAGCCCTTTCATGGGCAGTGGATGCACACCCTTATAGAGAGAAGCGATGCATGTGGACGCGGATTTGCGCTGATCGTCTGTTAGAATCGCCTCTTTCAGGGCCACGTGAAGCATCATCCGCCGCCCATTTCGTTTTGAACAGCGCCGTCGGGCGCAGAGAGAGCCTGTATGACCGTTACCCTCAAGACTCCCGAGGACATCGCCAAAATGCGTGTCGCCGGCAAACTCGCCGCCGATGTGCTGGAGATGATCGCCGACTACGTCAAGCCTGGTGTGACCACCGAAGAGCTGGACCGCATCTGCCACGACTACATCGTCAACGAGCAGAAAGCCATCCCGGCCCCGCTCAACTACAAAGGCTTCCCGAAGTCGATCTGCACCTCGATCAACCACGTGGTCTGCCACGGCATCCCCAACGAAAAACCGTTGAAGGATGGCGACACCGTGAACATCGACGTTACCGTCATCAAGGACGGCTTTCACGGCGACACCAGCCGCATGTTCCATGTCGGCAACGTGCCGGAGTGGGCCGAGCGCCTGTCCAAGGTCACCCAGGAATGCATGTACATGGCCATCGAACTGGTGAAACCGGGCTGCCGCCTGGGTGACATCGGCGAAGTGATCCAGAAGCACGCGCAGAAGAACGGCTTCTCGGTGGTACGCGAGTTCTGCGGCCACGGCATCGGCAAGGTGTTCCACGAAGAACCGCAGATCCTGCACTACGGCCGTGCCGGCACCGGCATGGAACTGCAGGCCGGCATGACCTTCACCATCGAGCCGATGATCAACCAGGGCCGCGCCGACACCAAGGTGCTGGGCGACGGCTGGACGGCCATCACCAAGGATCGCAAGCTGTCGGCCCAGTGGGAACACACCTTGCTGGTCACCGAGACCGGCTACGAGATCTTCACCCTGCGCAGCGATGACACCATCCCTCGCGTTTCCGCCTGATCCGAACCCAGCCTATAGATATAGATAGAAAGGAAAGTCATTCAATGCCGCAGGTGGATCCCGAACTCTTCGACCGCGGCCAGTTCCAGGCTGAACTGGCCCTGAAGGCAAGCCCCATCTCGGCGTTCAAGAAGGCGATCCGCCAGGCCCACGAAGTGCTCGACCAGCGCTTTCGCAATGGCCGGGACATTCGTCGGCTGATCGAGGACCGCGCCTGGTTCGTCGATAACATCCTGCAAAAGGCCTGGGAGCAGTTCGACTGGAGCGAAGACGCCGACATCGCCCTGGTGGCGGTGGGCGGCTATGGACGTGGCGAGCTGCATCCCTACTCCGACATCGACTTGCTGATCCTGCTGGACAGCGCCGATCATGAAGTTTTCCGTGACTCCATCGAGCGGTTCCTGACGCTGCTGTGGGACATCGGCCTGGAGGTCGGCCAGAGCGTGCGCTCGGTGCAGGAATGCGCCGACGAGGCCCGCGCCGACCTGACGGTGATCACCAACCTGATGGAAAGCCGCACCGTCGCCGGCCCCGAGCACCTGCGCCAGCGCATGCTCGACGTCACCAGCACGGCGCACATGTGGCCCAGCAAGGACTTTTTCCTGGCCAAGCACGCCGAGCAGAAGGCTCGCCACCACAAGTACAACGACACCGAATACAACCTGGAGCCCAACGTCAAGGGCTCGCCCGGCGGGCTGCGGGACATCCAGACCATCCTCTGGGTCGCCCGCCGCCAGTACGGGACGCTGAACCTGCGCGCCCTGGCCGGTGAAGGTTTCCTGGTGGAAAGCGAAAACGCCTTGCTGGCCTCCTCCCAGGAATTTCTGTGGAAGGTCCGCTACGCCCTGCACATGCTCGCCGGGCGCTCCGAGGACCGCCTGCTGTTCGACCACCAGCGCTCCATCGCCAGCCTGTTGGGTTTCGAAGGGCAGGATGCCAAGCAATCCATCGAAAATTTCATGCAGCAGTACTACCGCGTGGTGATGAGCATTGCCCAGCTCAGCGAACTGATCATCCAGCACTTCGAGGAAGTCATCCTCGCCCCCGAGGACGAAGAACCGCCGCAGCCGATCAACTCACGTTTCCAACTGCACGACGGCTACATCGAAGCGCGTCACGACTATGTGTTCCGCCGCACGCCCTTCGCCATGCTCGAAATATTCGTGCTCATGGCCCAGCAGCCGGAAATCAAGGGGGTGCGCGCCGACACCATTCGCCTGCTGCGGGAAAACCGTCACCTGATCGATGAAGATTTCCGTAACGACATCCGCAACACCAGCCTGTTCATCGAGCTGTTCAAATGCCGGATCGGCGTGCACCGCAACCTGCGGCGCATGAATCGCTACGGGATCCTCGGGCGCTATCTGCCGGAGTTCGGTTTCATCGTCGGGCAAATGCAACACGACCTGTTCCATATCTATACGGTCGATGCCCACACCCTGAACCTGATCAAGCACCTGCGTAAGCTGCAGTACACCCAGGTGTCGGAGAAATTCCCGCTGGCCAGCAAGCTCATGGCCAAGTTGCCCAAGCCCGAACTGATCTACATGGCAGGGCTGTATCACGATATCGGCAAGGGCCGCCAGGGCGATCATTCCGAGATTGGCGCGGTGGATGCCGAGGCGTTCTGCCAGCGCCATCAACTGCCCCTGTGGGACAGCCGGCTGATCGTCTGGCTGGTGCAGAACCACCTGATGATGTCGACCACCGCCCAGCGCAAGGACTTGTCCGACCCGCAGGTGATCCACGACTTCGCCCAGATCGTCGGCGATGAAACACGCCTGGATTACCTCTACGTGCTGACCGTGGCCGACATCAACGCCACCAACCCGAGCCTGTGGAATTCCTGGCGCGCCAGCCTGCTGCGCCAGCTCTACACCGAGACCAAGCGGGCCTTGCGCCGTGGCCTGGAAAACCCGGTGGACCGCGAAGAACAAATCCGTCAAACCCAAAGCGCCGCCCTGGACATCCTGGTACGCGGCGGCACCGATCCGGACGATGTCGAGCAGCTCTGGTCGCAATTGGGCGATGACTATTTCCTGCGCCACACCGCCGGCGACGTGGCCTGGCACAGCGACGCGATCCTCCAGCAACCGGCCGATGCCGGGCCGCTGGTGCTGATCAAGGAAACCACCCAGCGCGAGTTCGAGGGCGGCACGCAGATCTTCATCTACGCCCCGGACCAGCACGACTTCTTCGCCGTGACCGTGGCGGCGATGGACCAGCTCAACCTCAACATCCATGACGCCCGGGTCATCACCTCGAGCAGCCAGTTCACCCTCGACACCTACATCGTGCTCGACACCGACGGCGACTCGATTGGCGACAACCCGGCGCGGGTCAAGAAGATTCGCGACGGCCTGACCGAAGCCCTGCGCAACCCGGCGGACTACCCGACCATCATCCAGCGCCGGGTGCCGCGCCAGCTCAAGCATTTCGCCTTCGCGCCCCAGGTGACGATCCACAACGACGCCCAGCGCCAGGTCACCGTGCTGGAGCTCAGCGCCCCGGACCGCCCGGGCCTGCTGGCGCGGATCGGCCATATTTTCCTGGAGTTCGACCTGTCGCTGCAAAACGCCAAGATCGCCACCCTCGGCGAACGGGTGGAAGACGTCTTCTTCATCACCGACGCGCATAACCATCCGCTGTCCGATCCGCAGCTGTGCAGCCGCCTGCAGGAAGCGATCGTGCAGCATTTGAGCGTCAACCAGGAACCCGATGCTCACATGACACGTATCAGCATCTAAACGAACAAATTTCCCCTGTGGGAGCGAGCCTGCTCGCGATGGCGGCGGAACATCCAGCATTGATGTTTCCTGACACACCGCTATCGCGAGCAGGCTCGCTCCCACATTGAAAGAGGCCCTCGATGAACAACGCTCTGAACCAGCTCCAGCCCTACCCGTTCGAAAAGCTCCGCGCCTTGCTTGGCAGCGTCACGCCCAACCCGGACAAACGCCCGATCGCCCTGTCCATCGGCGAACCCAAGCATCGCTCGCCCAGCTTCGTGGCTGAAGCCCTGGCCAGCAATCTGGAGAAGATGGCGGTGTACCCGACCACCCTCGGCATCCCGGAGTTGCGTGAGGCCATCACCGGTTGGTGCGAGCGCCGCTTCAACGTGCCAAACGGCTGGCTGGACCCGGCGCGCCATGTGCTGCCGGTCAATGGCACCCGTGAAGCCCTGTTCGCCTTCACCCAGACCGTGGTCAACCGTGGCGACGACGCCCTGGTGGTCAGCCCGAACCCGTTCTACCAGATCTACGAAGGCGCCGCGTTCCTGGCCGGGGCCAAGCCGCACTACCTGCCGTGCCTGGACGCGAACGGCTTCAATCCGGATTTCGATGCCGTATCGCCGGACATCTGGAAACGCTGCCAGATCCTGTTCCTGTGCTCCCCTGGCAACCCGACCGGTGCGCTGATCCCGGTGGATGTGCTGAAGAAACTCATCGCCCTGGCTGACGAACATGACTTCGTCATCGCTGCGGACGAGTGCTACAGCGAACTGTACTTCGACGAACAAACCCCGCCGCCGGGGCTGCTCAGCGCCTGTGTCGAACTCGGTCGCAAGGATTTCAAGCGCTGCGTGGTGTTCCACAGCCTGTCCAAACGCTCCAACCTGCCCGGCCTGCGTTCCGGTTTCGTGGCTGGCGACGCGGAGATCCTCAAGGGTTTCCTGCTGTACCGCACCTACCACGGCTGCGCGATGCCGGTTCAGACCCAACTGGCGAGCATTGCGGCGTGGAACGACGAAGTGCACGTACGCGCCAACCGCGCGCTGTACCGCGAGAAATTCGACGCCGTGCTGGAGATCCTCAGCCCGGTGCTGGACGTACAGCGTCCCGATGGCAGCTTCTACCTGTGGCCGAACGTAGCGGGCGATGATGCGGCGTTCTGCCGGGACCTGTTCGAACAGGAGCACGTGACGGTCGTACCGGGCTCCTACCTGTCCCGCGACGTGGACGGCGTCAACCCAGGCGCCGGGCGCGTGCGCATGGCCCTGGTTGCGCCATTGGCTGAATGCGTGGAAGCGGCGGAGCGAATCCGCGCGTTCATCCAGCGTCGGGGTTGATGGCTGTATCGGGGCTGTTGTGGCGAGGGGATTTATCCCCTCGCCACAGGTTCAGTGCTTCACAGTTATTTTTGTATTTGCCTTCGATTTATCGCGAGCAAGCTTTGCTCCCACAGTGGATTTGTGTGGCTCACACAACCTGTGATCGATACCAGATCCTGTGGGAGCAAAGCTTGCTCGCGATGAGGCCGGCACTTATTACATCAAGTCCGAAGCTCTACCCGATCCAGGCACTTGTTCGCCAACAACATCCCCAACTCAATCATCTGGGCGACTCCCAATGCGACATGTCGTCGCGAGCCGTCCTGATCGAAGGCAAGGTCATTGAGCATCGCATTGGCCGAAGCCAGGGTTTCACTGAGGTTGGCCAGCAACACTTCGGTGTCGATACCGTCAGCCACGGTGAATAACTGTACTGAGGGCTTGGGTTCTGACTTGCTGTCGTCAGGTTTGAGGTAATGATCCAGCACACGGTCAGCGGCCTCTTGCAGCTTTTCGGGTGCGTAATCGCCGTAGGGGAAAGTGGATGCGGGCTTTGGTGCGTTTTGAGTCTCTTTCTTGTCCACCAAAATTGCTCCCTAGAGCTGAAGTATGTAAAGCCCCGCGCCCGGATAGCGCAGAAGCCCTTGCTCCTAGAGGTTTTTTATTCGGATTCTCACGTCCGGCCGCTGAATTGGCAGCGACACCCAGAGGCTAGGGCCCTCGCTTCCGACGGACAACCTTAAAAACTTGTCGGAAACTTCGGCGCGTCTGACAGACCACGATCGCTTGCTCAGACAAAAAAAGAAATAAAACCGGCCTCCATAGAACAACCCATTGATTTTATTGGTTTAGAAGCTCAACAGATCTCATGTAGCCCTGTTTCAAGAATCAAGCTGGCTTGAATTCGTTATTACCGGCAACCATGATCGCCCCGTCACCAGTGAACGCTGGCAGGAGTCTGGGTCCCTCTTCGGGTTGACCCAGCCACGCAGACGGGGCCAAGCACGCTCAGTTGCGTGTCGATTGAAGCCGCCCCCTGGCCGCTCCTAACCTCCATGCGGCAGGAGCGACCGGCGACTAGCCGACGCTAAACAGCTCGCTCAGCAGCACTGAGCGTCGAGCGGGCCGAGACAAAATCGACGCTGTCACCCTCGTTGTCGCTGTCTTCCACGATCGGTTCGGCCGTCGACCTTTCGACCAAGGGCAACATTCCCTCCAGCTCATCCGGATGCGCGGGACCGGCGGAAAGCCTGTCCAACGCAGCAGAAGCCTTGTCCGCCAACGGTTGGGTCATCACAGCCGTGGTCACCCAGGCGGCGAGCACCGGGGCCATCGTCGCCGTAACCGTCGCCTTGCCCGCCGCCGCAACACCCGCAGGCGAAATCCCGGCGCGCCTGGCGGCGTTGACAGCGGCGGTCTGGGCCATGCCGATCGCAGTAATACCGCCGGCCAACGCTCCGAGACCACTGACCAAGCCTGTCGGCGTAACCAAGGCTTGCAGCGATTTGCTGCCATCGCGCATCGCGTCCAGCGGCAGGCTGCCGACCCGCTTCGCAATGCCCATCGCTGCACTCCCTACGCCATAATTCTTGAGGTCCTTGTAACGCTGGTGCCAGTCTTGACGCCCCAGCAAGTATTCCGGGCCAACCCGGTGTTTGGATTTATCGATGGAATGTTGCAGGTCATAAGCGGCCATGCCTGAAAGCGGAGAGCCGATGGCAGCTATCACCGAGTCCACCTTGCTGCCCGTTTGCGCATCGACGGTCTTCGTCACGACGGGTTGGATGACCGTGCGCAACACGTTTCGCGCGGAGAAGGTCTGGAACGTCAGGCTGCCTTCGATAGCCTGGGTCGTCAGGCTCGGCTTCACCGCCTGGGCGGCTTCCTGCATGACCGGCTCCAGATCGGCATTTTCAGCCACCAGCCACTGGGTGTCGCTGGTGGCGCGCTTGATCAGGCCATTGCCGACCGTGTCGGTGGCGCTGCTGACCAGGCCGGCAATTGCCGACAGCGCCAACGGCGCGGTAATCGAGCCATTGCCGGTCACCGCCGGAACGAAGTCCAGCGCGATGGACGCCGCGCCGAAGGGAACCGAACGAAGGAATCCAACAGTGTCATGGGACGCGCGATCCAGCCGCGAGCCTTTAGTCAGCACGGCATCGACGCTTTCCGCGGTTTCCCCGTCATTGGCCAAGGTACGCGAACGATCGTCGATCAATGCTTCGAAGGCCTCGCGATTGGCACCGTTTATGTGCGGCTCGAATACCCGGGTGAGCTGGGCCTTGATTGCACCAGTGCGATTTGCCAGGTCCTGTTCAGCCGAGACAGGGCCGATCGGGACGGATGCGGCGGTCCTGGTGGTCGATGTCGTTGAATGGGGCGGGAGTGTTTCTTCAGTTTGATGCATCAGTGGATGGGGTAGTGTCAGAGAGATGGAATCCATGGGCGGGCCTCTTGTACGCAAAAGTGCTGGGTTTACCCGTGCTGTGTGGTCACCTCTTTCCTGTCGGTTCCGCCTCGTCCGATCCGTCGCGACAGTCAAGGCACTGAAAGGAACGACGTGGCATAATCGTCCGCTGATTTTCAGGACGATACCGGGAACGTTTTGGGGGAGCATTCATGCCCAAGGAAAACAAGCACTTACAGCTTTTCGGCATCAAAGCCTGCGATACGATGAAAAAAGCGCGTACCTGGCTCGATGAGCACGCGGTGCGCTATGACTTTCACGATTACAAAACTGCCGGCATCGACCGTGAGCACCTGACCCAATGGTGCAACGAGCATGGCTGGCAAGTGGTGTTGAACCGTGCCGGTACGACCTTTCGCAAACTCGACGACGAACGCAAAGCCGATCTCGACCAGCCGAAAGCCATCGAACTGATGCTCGCCCAACCCTCGATGATCAAGCGCCCGGTGCTTGACCTCGGTGACCGAACCCTGATTGGCTTCAAGCCAGATATTTATGCGGCAGAGATCAAGTAAGCCTGCCCAGTCCATTTTGTAGAGGTAATTTCATGTCCACTACCCTGTTCAGCCTGGCCTTCGGTGTCGGCACTCAAAACCGTCAAGGCGCCTGGCTTGAAGTGTTCTACGCACAGCCGCTGCTCAACCCGTCGGCTGACATCGTCGCAGCCATCGCGCCAATCCTTGGCTACAGCGAAGGCAACCAGGCCATCACTTTCACCACCGCCCAGGCCTCGCAACTGGCAGAAGCCCTCAAGGGCGTCGATGCCGCGCAAGCCGCGCTGCTGACCCGCCTGGCCGAAAGCCACAAGCCGCTGGTCGCCACGCTGCTGGCCGAAGACGCCCAACTGTCTTCCACACCTGAGGCTTACCTCAAGCTGCACCTGCTGTCCCATCGCCTGGTCAAGCCTCATGGCCTGAACCTGGCCGGCATCTTCCCGCTGCTGCCGAACGTGGCCTGGACCAGCCAGGGCGCGATCGACTTGAGCGAACTGGCCGAGCACCAGCTCGAAGCCCGCCTGCGTGGCGAGTTGCTGGAAGTGTTCTCGGTGGACAAGTTCCCGAAAATGACCGACTACGTGGTCCCGGCCGGCGTGCGTATCGCCGATGCCGCGCGGGTCCGCCTGGGCGCCTACGTGGGCGAAGGCACCACCGTAATGCACGAAGGTTTCGTCAACTTCAACGCCGGCACCGAAGGCCCGGGCATGATCGAAGGCCGTGTTTCGGCGGGCGTATTCGTCGGCAAGGGTTCGGACCTGGGCGGCGGTTGCTCGACCATGGGCACCCTGTCGGGCGGCGGCAACATCGTGATCAAGGTCGGCGAAGGCTGCCTGATCGGCGCCAACGCCGGCATCGGTATCCCGCTGGGCGACCGCAACACCGTGGAGTCGGGCCTGTACGTGACCGCTGGCACCAAAGTGAAGCTGCTGGACGAAAACAACCAACTGGTCAAAGTGGTCAAGGCCCGCGACCTGGCCGGCCAGCCCGACCTGTTGTTCCGCCGCAACTCCGAGACCGGTGCGGTGGAATGCAAGACGCATAAATCGGCCATCGAGCTGAACGAAGCACTGCACGCCCACAACTAAGCCGCTTCACACCCCACCTGTGGGAGCGAGCTTTTTTTGTGGGAGCAAAGCTTGCTCGCGATGAACGATGACGCGGTCTCACCGTAAACCGTGTCGCTGCCATCGCGAGCAAGCTTTGCTCCCACAAAAAAAAGCCCGCCCTCACAGGGGCCGGCGTACCTCCAGCAGGGCCCGAAAGCATGTTGATCCAATCCCCCTGGCGTGCCGATTTCCCGGCCATCGCCGCCCTGCAACGGCAAGGCCAGACCTACCTGGACAGCGCCGCCACCACGCAAAAACCCCAAGCCCTGTTGGACGCCCTGACGCATTACTACGCCAATGGCGCGGCCAACGTGCACCGGGCGCAACATTTGCCGGGCGCCCATGCCACCCAGGCGTTCGAGGACAGCCGCCTCAAGGTTTCGCAATGGCTCAATGCCGGAAACTGCGGGCAAGTGGTCTTCACCCACGGTGCCACTTCGGCGCTGAACCTACTGGCCTACGGGCTGGAGCATCTATTCAACCCGGGTGACGAGATCGTCATCAGCGCCCTGGAACACCACGCCAACCTGCTGCCGTGGCAGCAACTGGCCGAGCGCCGTTCGTTGACCCTGGTGGTGCTGCCACTGGATGCCAACGGGGTGATCGACCCTGGCGCCGCCGCCGAACTGATCGGCCCGCGTACGCGCTTGCTGGCGGTGAGCCAGTTATCCAATGTGCTCGGGGCCTGGCAGCCGGTGCCGGCGCTGCTGGCGCTGGCCAAGGCCCAGGGCGCGCTGACGGTGATCGACGGCGCCCAAGGCGTGGTCCATGGCCGCCACGACGTCGAGGCATTGGGCTGCGACTTTTATGTGTTTTCCAGCCACAAACTCTACGGCCCCGACGGGCTGGGCGTGCTGTTTGGCCGTACCGAAGCCCTCGGCAACCTGCGTCATTGGCAGTTCGGCGGCGAAATGGTGCAACAGGCCGATTACCACAGCGCCAGCTTCCGCCCGGCGCCGCTGGGTTTCGAAGCCGGCACGCCACCGATTGCCAGCGTGATCGGCCTGGGGGCGACCCTGGATTACCTGTCCGACCTCGACCCGCAGGCGATCATCGAGCATGAGGCAGCGCTGCATGACTACCTGCTCCATGGCCTGTTGGCCCGCAACGGCGTTCGCCTGGTGGGCAACCCGCGCCTGGCCCTGGTCAGCTTCGTGGTCGACGGCATCCACAACGCCGACCTGGCGCACCTGCTGACCGAGCAAGGCATCGCCGTGCGCGCCGGGCATCACTGCGCGATGCCGCTATTCAAACATTTGAAGCTGTCCGGGGCGATTCGGGTGTCGCTGGCGCTGTACAACGACTCCGCCGATCTCGAACGCTTCTTCGAGGCCCTGGACCAGGCCCTGGAGATGCTCCGATGAACCTGCCCGCCGAGGCCGCCACAGCGCTGCAGATTTTCCAGGAAGCCTCGGGCTGGGAACAACGCGCCCGGCTGCTGATGCAATGGGGCGAGCGCCTCCCGCCTCTGAGCGACGAGGACAAGTGCGAGGCCAACCTCGTCCACGGCTGTGAAAGTCAGGTGTGGTTAGTGGGTCAGTTGCACGACGGGCACTGGCAGTTTTGTGCCAGCAGTGATGCGCGGTTGATCCGTGGGTTGGTGGCGTTGCTGCTGGCGCGGGTCAACGGTTTGTCCGCCGCTGAACTACAACAGGTGGACTTGCCGGACTGGTTCAATCAGTTGGGATTGTCGCGGCAGTTGTCGCCGTCGCGTAGCAATGGCTTGAATGCGGTGCTACAGCGGATGCGCGAATTGACGCAATAATTGTGGCGAGGGGATTTATCCCCGTTGGGCTGCGAAGCAGCCCCTCTAAAGCTGTGACCTCAATCCTCTTGGCATACTGAGTTGCCTGGTTTGGGGGCCGCTTCGCAGCCCAGCGGGGATAAATCCCCTCGCCACAAGAGCGGTCACTGTTCGGGTTTGACCCTGTCCGCCGGCCGCCGCACGCCCGCCACGATCTTATCCACAGCCTTGGTCGCCGCGACCATGCCGAACGTCGCCGTGACCATCATCACCGCGCCAAACCCACCGGCGCAGTCGAGCTTGACGCCGTCGCCGACAAAACTCTTCTGCAAGCAAATGCTGCCGTCCGGTTTCGGGTAGCGCAGTTGTTCGGTGGAGAACACGCAAGGCACGCTGTAGTGGCGGGTCACGGTGCGGGAGAAACCGTAGTCGCGGCGCAAGGTGGAGCGCACCTTGGAGGCCAGCGGATCGTTGAACGTACGGTTCAAGTCGCAGACCTGGATCAGCGTCGGGTCGATCTGCCCGCCTGCGCCGCCGGTGGTGATGATCTGGATCTTGCGGCGCTTGCACCAGGCGATCAGCGCAGCCTTGGCGTTGACGCTGTCGATGCAGTCGATCACGCAGTCGATGTTCGGCGTGATGTACTCGGCCATGGTGTCGCGGGTGACAAAGTCGGCCACCGCGTGCACGGTGCAGTCGGGGTTGATCCCGCGCAGCCGCTCGGCCATGACCTCGACCTTGGGCTTGCCGACGGTGCTGTCCAGGGCATGCAACTGACGGTTGGCGTTGCTCACGCAGACATCGTCCAGGTCGAACAGCGAGATCTCGCCCACGCCGCAACGGGCGATGGCTTCCGCCGCCCAGGAGCCGACACCGCCAACCCCGACAATCGCCACATGGGCCGCCCGCAGGCGCTCCAGGCCTTCGATGCCATACAAACGGGCGATACCGGCAAACCGTGGATCTTCTGTACTCATGACCATTACCCCAAAAACCGGCGCGCATTATAGGGCTTTGTCTCGGCAATTTAAGCAAAACCTCTGTGGGAGCGAGCCTGCTCGCGATAGCGTCAGTTCAGTCAATATAAATGCCGGCTGATCCACCGCTATCGCGAGCAGGCTCGCTCCCACAGTTTTTGTGTTCCACCGGTCCCGCGCCAGGGGCCCATGGTGGTCGTTTTGCTATAAGATAACCGCCATTTTGTAAGCCTCGACCGAATACAATCCAACGGTCGAACTCAGGACCTGTGGGAGCGGGCTTGCTCGCGAAGCTTTTAGCGTCAGTGATGACGCCTTCGCGAGCAAGCCCGCTCCCACATGGACTGTGATCTCCTTTCCAGCTTTCCGGAGTTTTCCATGACGGCCCACGCCGACCTCTCGCCGACCCTGCAACTCGCCTGCGACCTGATCCGCCGTCCGTCCGTGACGCCGGTGGATGCCGATTGCCAGAAACTGATGATGCAGCGCCTGGGCAACGCGGGCTTTACGCTCGAGCCGATGCGCATCGAGGATGTGGATAACTTCTGGGCCAGCCATGGCAAACATGGCGGTCCGGTGCTGTGCTTCGCCGGGCACACCGACGTGGTGCCGACCGGTCCGGTGCAGGCCTGGCAGCTCGACCCGTTCGATGCGGTCATCGACGAACAGGGCATGCTCTGCGGCCGTGGCGCGGCGGACATGAAAGGCAGCCTGGCGGCGATGGTCGTGGCGGCCGAACGGTTCGTCGCCGACTACCCGGACCACAAGGGTTCGCTGACCTTCCTGATCACCAGCGATGAAGAAGGCCCGGCCCACCACGGCACCAAAGCCGTGATCGAGCGCCTCAAGGCCCGCCAGGAGCGACTGGACTGGTGCATCGTCGGCGAGCCGTCGAGCACCACGCTGGTGGGCGACGTGGTCAAGAATGGCCGACGCGGTTCCCTCGGCGCGAAGTTGACCGTGCGCGGCAAGCAAGGCCACGTGGCTTATCCACACCTGGCGAAGAACCCGATCCACCTGGCCGCGCCCGCCTTGGCCGAACTGGCCGACGAGCATTGGGACCATGGCAACGACTTCTTCCCGCCGACCAGTTTCCAGATCTCCAACCTCAATTCCGGCACCGGCGCGACCAACGTGATCCCCGGTGATCTGGTGGCGGTGTTCAACTTCCGCTTTTCCACCGAGTCCACCGTCGAAGGCCTGCAACAGCGCGTTGCCGATATCCTCGACAAGCATCAGCTGGATTGGCACATCGACTGGGCGCTGTCCGGCCTGCCGTTCCTCACCGAACCCGGTGCGCTGCTCGACGCCGTATCGTCGAGCATCAAGGACGTCACCGGGCGCGAGACCCAGGCGTCCACCAGCGGCGGCACGTCCGACGGTCGCTTCATCGCCACCATGGGCACGCAAGTGGTGGAACTGGGGCCGGTCAACGCGACCATCCACCAGGTCAACGAACGCGTGCTGGCCGCCGATCTCGATGTGCTGACCGAGATCTACTACAAGACGCTGATCAAGTTGCTCGCCTGATGCTCGCCTGCCCGATCTGCAGTGAACCGCTGAACGCGGTGGACAACGGTGTGGTGTGCCCGGCCGGCCACCGCTTCGACCGCGCGCGGCAGGGTTACCTGAACCTGCTGCCGGTGCAGCACAAGAACAGCCGCGACCCCGGCGACAACCAGGCGATGGTCGAAGCCCGCCGCGACTTCCTCAACGCCGGGCATTACGCCCCGGTCGCCCGGCGCCTGGCGGAACTGGCCGCCGAACGCGCGCCCGGGCGCTGGCTGGACATCGGCTGCGGCGAGGGTTACTACACCGCGCAGATCGCCGAGGCGTTGCCCCAGGCCGATGGCTATGCCCTGGACATTTCCCGCGAGGCGGTCAAGCGCGCCTGCAAACGCAACCCGCAGCTGACCTGGTTGATCGCCAGCATGGCCCGGGTGCCGCTGGCGGACGGCTGCTGCCAGTTCCTGGCCAGCGTGTTCAGCCCGCTGGACTGGCAAGAGGCCAAGCGCTTGCTCAGCCCCGGCGGCGGCCTGATGAAAGTCGGCCCCACCGCCGGCCACCTGATGGAGTTGCGCGAGCGCCTGTACGACGAAGTGCGCGAATACACCGACGACAAGCACCTGGCCCTGGTGCCGCCGGGCATGGTGCTGGATCACAGCGAAACCCTCGAATTCAAGCTGACCCTCGACAGTGGCCAGGACCGCGCCAACCTGCTGGCCATGACGCCCCACGGCTGGCGCGCCAGTGCCGAACGCCGGGCCAGCGTGATCGAGCAGGCCGAGCCGTTCCAGGTCACGGTGTCGATGCGCTACGATTATTTCGTTCTTCAATAACCTTTTGATTCCGGTCCCGGGCAACCGCTCGGGCCCCGTTAAATCCGCGAATGGATTTTTCAAGACCGCAGCGAGGACATCCATGCGCCAACCCGATATCGAGATTTACCTCAAAGACGCCGACGTCGACCACAAGGCTATCGCCGCCTGGCTCGGCCAGGCCCTGGGCCCGTGCAGCGACTGGGTGCAGAAAGGCCAGACCTACAAGTGCAAGGCCGGCAATATCCCGGTGACCTGGCTGCCCAAGGCCGTGGGCAAATGGAACAGCCTGTACCTGGAAAGTGACCAGACCCCGTGGGAAGACGACATCGCCTGCGCCCGCGCCGCCTTCGCCGCACTGAACGTCGAAGTGCGCTGCGCGCCTGGGTCATGGGTCGAGGAAGAAGGCGAGGAATCGGCAGATCGCTGGATTCGCATCAGCGCCGATGGGGAAGAAGAGATTACCTGGAAGACGGCGTGACGCCAGTCTCAGGTGCAGCCTAGCGCCAAATGTGGGAGCACTGTGGGAGCAAAGCTTGCTCGCGATGGCTGAAGTACATTCAACATTGGTGCAAGCCGACCGGGCGCTATCGCGAGCAAGCTTTGCTCCCACAGGGCATCTACTATGGCTTCAAGAGTGGGGTTACAACCCCACCACATCCTCAGCCTGCAAGCCTTTCTGCCCTTCCACCACCGCGTACTCGACCTGCTGGCCTTCGCTCAGTGAACGGTGGCCTTCGCCGCGGATGGCGCGGTAATGCACGAACACATCCGCCCCCCCTTCACGCTGGATGAAGCCGTAGCCCTTCGCGTCGTTGAACCACTTCACACTGCCGGTTTCCCGTGCTGCCATGATGCTCACTCCCACTTCTTATTTTTAAGTCGGCTTTTCGAGGGAAAGCCGTACGAACGTTAGCTGCCGTCCAGCCGTCCATAAGGGAGGCCATGGCAGTCACTGGCCGAGTATATGACACACGAGAAAACTCTCAACTGACTTTACTTCGGTGCTTTTTTGCCGATTTTCGGCGAATCCGGCACACTGGCGCCCGCCCCATCCCATTCACTCATGCAGAAGCCGTATGACCCGCTCCCCGTTCCGCCGTCTTGTGTTTGGCACCCTGCGCCGACTGTTGTATCTCTGGGTTCGCTCCGAGACGATCAACCAGTCGTCCTTCACCCTCAACCTCGACCGCAGTCGTCCGGTGTTCTACGTCCTGCAAGATCCTTCGCTCACTGACCTGGCGGTGCTCGACACCGAATGCACCAAGGCCGGCCTGCCCCGTCCGGTGCTGCCGGTCTCGGTGGGCAACCTGCTGGAGCCGGCGGCGTTTTTCTACCTGACGCCAGCGCCGGACTGGATCGGCCGCCAGGACAAGCGCGGTGCGCCGCCTACCCTGACGCGGCTGGTCAACGCCCTGACCCACAATGCCGCCGAAGACGCCCAGATCATCCCGGTCAGCGTGTTCTGGGGGCAGTCGCCCGACAGCGAATCCAGCCCCTGGAAACTGTTGTTCGCCGACAGTTGGGCCGTCACCGGGCGCCTGCGTCGCCTGTTGAGCATCATGATCCTGGGGCGCAAGACCCGCGTGCAGTTCTCCGCGCCGATCCACCTGCGCGAGCTGATCGAACACGACAAGGGCCACGAGCGCACTGTACGCATGGCCCAACGGATCCTGCGGGTGCACTTCCGCAATCTGAAAGCAGCGGTCATCGGCCCCGACATTTCCCACCGGCGCAACCTGGTCAAGGGCCTGTTGAACCAGACGCTGGTCAAGCAGGCGATTGCCGAGCAAGCCGAGCGGGAAAATATCTCCGCCGAAAAAGCCAAGGCCCAGGCCCTGCGCTACGGCAACGAGATCGCCTCGGACTATACCTACACCGCGATCCGTTTCCTGGAAGTGGTGCTGAGCTGGTTCTGGAACAAGATCTACGACGGCATCAAGGTCAACCACATCGAAGGCGTGCAGAAGGTCGCCCAAGGCCACGAAGTCATCTACGTGCCGTGCCACCGCAGCCATATCGACTACCTGCTGCTGTCGTACCTGCTGTTTCGCAACGGCCTGACGCCGCCGCACATCGCCGCCGGCATCAACCTCAACATGCCAGTGATCGGCGGCCTGCTGCGCCGTGGCGGGGCGTTCTTCATGCGCCGCACCTTCAAGGGCAACCCGCTCTACACCGCCGTGTTCAACGAATACCTGCACACGCTGTTCACCAAAGGTTTTCCGGTGGAGTACTTCGTCGAGGGCGGGCGTTCGCGCACCGGGCGCATGCTGCAACCCAAGACCGGCATGCTCGCCATCACCCTGCGCAGCTTCCTGCGTTCCTCGCGCATGCCCATCGTGTTCGTGCCGGTCTACATCGGTTATGAGCGCGTACTGGAAGGCCGCACCTACCTGGGCGAACTGCGCGGGGCCAGTAAGAAAAAAGAATCGATCTTCGACATCTTCAAGGTCATCGGCGCCCTCAAGCAACGCTTCGGCCAGGTGGCGGTGAACTTCGGCGAACCGATCAAGCTGACGGAATTCCTCGACGCCGAACAGCCGGATTGGCGCCAACAGGAACTGGGCCCGCAATTCAAACCGGCCTGGCTCAACGCGACCACCCACCGCTTGGGCGAACGCGTGGCCCGGCACCTGAACGAAGCCGCGGCGATCAACCCGGTCAACCTCGTCGCCCTGGCGCTGCTGTCCACCAGCCGCCTGGCCCTGGACGACCGCGCCATGGCCCGGGTGCTCGACCTGTACCTGGCGTTGCTGCGCAAGGTCCCGTACTCGCCCCACACCACCCTGCCCGAAGGCGATGGCCAAGCGCTGATCGAGCACGTGAAAGGCATGGACCTGCTGTCGGAACAGAGCGATGCCCTGGGCAAGATTCTGTACCTGGATGAGCAAAACGCGGTACTGATGACCTACTACCGCAACAACGTCCTGCACATCTTCGCCCTGCCGGCGTTGCTGGCGAGCTTCTTCCAGAGCAGCTCGCGCATGAGCCGCGAGCAGATCCTGCGCTACACCCATGCGTTGTACCCATACCTGCAATCGGAGCTGTTCATTCGCTGGTCGCTGGAAGAACTGGATGGCGTGGTCGACCAGTGGCTCGAAGCATTCGTCGAACAGGGCCTGCTGCGTTTCGAAAATGACCTGTACCTGCGCCCGGCGCCGAGTTCGCGGCACTTCGTGCTGCTGACCCTGCTGTCAAAAAGCATCGCCCAGACCTTGCAGCGCTTCTACATGACCGTCTCGCTGCTGCTCAACAGCGGCCAGAACACCATCAGCGCCGAAGAACTGGAAGACCTCTGCACCGTCATGGCCCAGCGCCTGTCGATCCTGCATGGCCTGAATGCGCCGGAGTTCTTCGACAAGAGCCTGTTCCGCCACTTCATCCAGACCATGCTCGACCTCGATGTGCTGCGCCGCGACGAGACCGGCAAGCTCAGCTACCACGAGCTGCTGGGCGAACTGGCCGAAGGCGCGGCCAAGCGGGTGCTGCCAGCGGAAATTCGCCTGTCGATCCGCCAGGTGGCGCTGCATCGCAGTGAAGATGCCGCGGACGTCGCCATCAGCCCCGACAGCTGAAGGTTGTCGATCACTCACCGAGGAACATGGAACAGTTCCGGTGAGTTTGATCGGGCAGCCAGCGAGTATTCCGACGCTGCCGAGCGGCTAAAGCGACGTCAAACGAAGAAAAGACCTACAGAGAACTCTTGAGCAGGCCTCTAGGATGGGCTCACGTCAATGTCGACGTACTGAAAAGGAATTCAGCATGAGCCTACACACCATTACAGCATCCATTCACCTGCCTGACGGCTATGAACTGCCTGAAAGCGGTGGTACTCACATCAGCTTCACAACACCGCATACCTCCGGTGGCAGTGGCTCCAACCAAATACCTAAAATGCCATGGATCGTCAGCCTGACCGTTGATGGCGATGTTGCCACCAAAGGGGAAGAGTTTTCACTGAACGTGCAAATCAATGGCCCGACCCCAGTGTTTCTTGATACCCCACACACCTTCATCTGGAACGGTGGTGATCAGGAAGTTGATGTCAATCTGACCCTTGCGCCCGTGTCGAACACCGAAAACACTCAGCCACTCTCGTTTGGTTCCTGAGTCCGCAACGTTCAATTGGATATGAGGCAGCGCCTCCAATCTCTTCGACGCCAGCATGTTGCTGGTGTCATCCAGCGCCACTGACGGCAAAAAACTTAATATAAGGACATTACGATGAACCACTACTACCTTTCTTGCATCGCCCACTACCTGGAAAAAATCGGCCTGGCTCCCAACTCGACTCTCTATGCGTCCCTTGAAGACATCAGTGTCGCCGACGCGCCGGCTGAAACCGTTGCGACTTGCGTGATTAACAACGCCGAAACCGCAGGCCTGGCCTTCGAACTCCGAGTGCCGAAATCGGCTGTCATCGAAAATCATACCTATGTGGTCAGGGCGCGTATCGAAACGGAAGGGGAACTGCGCTTTACCACTAAAATGGATCATACCGTCGACCCTCGCGGCAATTACTTGAAGGCGATCGAGATACTGATGTCTTCGGTTTAATACCTATGCTCCATAAACCCACCTATCAAGAATAGGCAACGTGTTTGGCGTTTGAGTTTCACCCATCGAGGGGTGGAAGAATCGTCTGGGCGGTGACGCTTCGGCTGGATTTTTACCTCTCGATGCTCCAGATTCGCTTTGGCGCCCACACGTTGCCAGGTCAAAGCAAAAAGGAACTTCCAAATGAAAAAGCTCGTTCTGCTCGCATTCTTTTCCTTACTGGCCGCATGCCAATCAGCAACGCCACCCGCCGCCTCCGTCGCGAGCCTCGATGGCGAAGTGTTCTATCTGCAACGCATCGCCCTGCCGCCCAACGCGACCTTGAGCGTGAGCCTGCAGGACGTTTCCCTGGCCGACGCCCCGGCGGTGGTGCTCGATGAGCAGAGCGGCCCGATCAAAGGCCAGGTCCCGCTGCCGTTCCACCTCAGTTATGATCCAGCCCAGGTCAAGCCCGGCCATCGTTATGCCGTGAGCGCCCGCATCGAAGTGGACGGCCAGTTGATGTTCATCACCACCGAACAACACGCCGTGCAACTCGATGGCAAGGATCCGCAGCCGTTGAAGATCCGCGTCAACGCCGCACGCTGATTCCTTTTTCCAACTTTTTCAAGGACGCCATCATGCTTCGCTCAACCCTCCGTTTCACCGGCCTGTGCGCAGGCCTGCTGATCTGCGCCAATGCCATGGCCCTGTCCCTGGGCGACCTGTCGCAAAAAGACGCCACGGGCGGTCTCAAGGACGCCTTGACCCAAGGCGCGCAGGTAGCGGTCAAGCAACTGGGTACCCCCGGCGGCTTCAGCAACAACCCGGATGTGAAGATCGAACTGCCAGGCAAGCTGGGCAAAGTCGCCAGCAAGATGAAAGCCTTCGGCATGGGTGATCAGGTCGATCAACTGGAAACCAGCATGAACCAGGCCGCCGAAGCTGCGGTGGTCCAGGCCCAGCCGATCCTGGTCAATGCCGTGAAGAACATGAGCGTGGACGATGCCAAGGGCATTCTCAGCGGCGGCCAAGACTCCGCCACGCAATACTTGAACAAGAGCAGCCGCGAGCAGATCCGCGCCAAGTTCCTGCCGATCGTCAAGCAAGCCACCGACAAGGTCGGCCTGGCGCAGAAATACAATGCTTTCGCCGGCCAGGCCGCGACCTTCGGCGTGCTGGACGCCAAAAGCTCCAACATCGAAAACTACGTGACCGAGCAGGCGCTGGACGGGTTGTTCGAGATGATCGGCAAGCAGGAAGCCACCATTCGCCAGAACCCGGCGGCTGCGGCGACCAGTTTGGCGAAGAAGGTTTTCGGCACCCTCTGATCTGGGTTTTCAATCCAGCTTCTTGACTGACTGTCACACCCTCTTCGCGAGCAAGCCCGCTCCCACATTCGACCGTATTCCCATGGAGGAACGCGGTTGACTGTGGGAGCGGGCTTGCTCGCGAAGGCGGCCGCACATTCAACAGAGAATGTGACTGAAACCCGCGGTTATCAGGTTTTCTTGACCCTGAACCACGCCGCATACAACGCCGGCAGGAACAACAGCGTCAACGCCGTCGCCACGATCAAGCCGCCCATGATCGCCACCGCCATCGGACCGAAGAACAGGCTGCGCGACAGCGGGATCATCGCCAGCACCGCCGCCAGTGCGGTGAGCACAATCGGACGGAAGCGGCGTACTGTCGCTTCGATGATCGCCTGCCAGGGCGCCAACCCCGCCTTGATGTCCTGTTCGATCTGATCCACCAGGATCACCGAGTTGCGCATGATCATCCCCGACAGCGCGATCGTGCCGAGCATGGCGACGAAACCAAACGGCTGGCGGAACATCAACAGGAACAGCGTGACACCGATCAACCCCAGCGGCGCGGTGAGAAACACCATGGCCGTGCGGGAGAAACTGCGCAGTTGCAGCATCAGCAAGGTCAACACCACCACGATGAACAGCGGCACACCGGCGTTCACCGATTTCTGGCCGCGGGCCGAATCCTCTACCGTACCGCCCACCTCCAGCAGGTAACCATCCGGCAGTTGCGCACGAATCGGCTCCAGGGTCGGGAAGATCTGCTGCACCAGGGTCGCCGGTTGTTCCTTGCCGTAGATATCGGCCCGTACGGTCACGCTCGGCAGGCGGTTGCGGTGCCAGATCACGCCCTCTTCGAAGCCGTACTCCAGGGTTGCGATCTGCGACAGGGCCACGCTCTTGCCGTTGTCAGTCGGCACCGCCAGGCTCGGCAGCAACGACAACTCGGTGCGCTCATGCAGCGTGCCGCGCAGCAGGATCTCGATCAGTTCGTTGTCTTCCCGATACTGGCTGACGCTGGAGCCGGTGAGGGAACTGCGCAGGAAACTCGCCAGGTTGGCAGTGCTCACGCCCAGGGCTCGGGCACGGTCCTGATCGACGTTCAGGTACACCACCTTGCTCGGCTCTTCCCAGTCCAGGTGCACATTGGTCACGTAAGGGTTTTCGCGAACTTTCGCCGCCACTTTGCGCGCCAGGGCGCGAACCTTTTCGATGTGCTCGCCCGTGACGCGGAACTGCACCGGATAACCGACCGGCGGGCCGTTTTCCAGGCGCGTGACCCGCGAGCGCAGGGTCGGGAACTGTTCGTTCAGGGTACTGATCAACCAACTGCGCAGGGGTTCGCGGTCTTCGATGGTCTTGGCCAGCACCACGAACTGGGCGAAGCTGGACGCCGGCAATTGTTGATCCAGCGGCAAGTAGAAACGCGGCGAACCGGTGCCCACGTACGCCACGTAGTTGTCGATGCCGGCATGGTCCTTGAGCAGCGCTTCAAGGCGCTTGACCTGCTCGGCGGTGTTGCTCAGGGAGGCGCCTTCCTGCAGTTTCAGGTCGACCATCAGCTCCAGCCGCCCCGATGCCGGGAAGAACTGCTGCGGCACGAAACGGAACAACACCACCGAGCCGATAAACAACAGCACGGTCAAGGTGATGACGGTTTTGCGGCGACGCACGCACCACTCCACCATCCGCCGGACACGCTGATAGAACGGCGTGCCGTACGGGTCGGTCTGGCCGTCAGCCGTGCCATGTTTGGCCGCGTGAATTTTCGCCAGGTCCGGCAGGAGCTTTTCCCCCAGGTACGGCACAAACACCACCGCAGCCACCCAGGACGCCACCAATGCCAGGGTCACGACCTGGAAAATCGAACGGGTGTATTCGCCAGTACCCGATTGCGCAGTGGCGATGGGCAGGAAGCCGGCCGCGGTGATCAACGTACCGGTGAGCATCGGGAACGCCGTGCTGGTCCACGCAAAGCTGGCGGCCTTGATCCGGTCGAAACCCTGCTCCATCTTGATCGCCATCATCTCCACGGCGATGATCGCATCGTCCACCAGCAGCCCCAGCGCCAATACCAGCGCGCCGAGGGAAATCTTGTGCAGGCCGATCCCCAGGTAATACATCGCGGCGAACGTCATCGCCAACACCAGCGGGATCGCCAGGGCCACCACCATCCCGGTGCGCAGTCCCAGGGAGAAGAAGCTCACCAGCAACACAATCGTCAGCGCTTCCACCAGCACCTGGACGAACTCACCCACCCCGGTCTTCACCGCCGCCGGCTGGTCCGACACCTTGCGCAATTGCATGCCGGCCGGGAGCGTGTCCTGGATACGGGCAAAATCGACCTCAAGGGCCTTGCCCAGCACCAGGATGTCACCGCCGTCCTTCATGGCCACGGCCAGGCCGATGGCGTCTTCGCCCATGAAACGCATGCGTGGCGCCGGTGGATCGTTGAAGCCACGGCGCACATCGGCCACATCACTGATACGGAACGTACGATCGGCGACCCGGATCGGGAAGTTGCGGATCTCTTCCACGGTCTGGAAATTCCCGGAAACCCGGAGCTGCAATCGCTCGCTGCCGGTTTCGAAGAAGCCGGCGGTCGATACGGCGTTCTGTTCTTCCAGGGCCTGCTGGACCGCCGCCAAGGGCAGGCCAAGGGTCGCCAGCTTCACGTTCGACAGCTCGATCCAGATCTTCTCGTCCTGCAAACCGAGCAGTTCGACCTTGCCCACGTCCTTGACCCGTTGCAGCTGGATCTGGACGCGGTCGGCGTAGTCCTTGAGCACGGCGTAGTCGAAACCATCGCCGGTCAGCGCGTAGATATTGCCGAAGGTGGTGCCGAATTCATCGTTGAAAAATGGCCCCTGGATACCCGGCGGCAAGGTGTGGTGGATGTCGCTGATCTTCTTGCGGATCTGGTACCACAGCTCGGGAATCTGCGCCGAATGCAGGGAGTCGCGTGCCATGAAGGTCACTTGGGACTCGCCCGGCCGGGAGAACGAGACGATCCTTTCGTAATCGCCGGTTTCCATGAGCTTCTTTTCGATGCGCTCAGTCACCTGCCGCGAGACTTCCTCGGCCGTGGCGCCCGGCCAGTTGGTGCTGATGACCATGGCCTTGAAGGTGAACGGCGGGTCTTCGCTCTGGCCAAGCTTGGTGTAGGAAAGCGCGCCAACGATGGCCAGCAACAGCATCAGGAACAGTACGATCTGGCGGTTGCGCAACGCCCATTCGGAAAGATTGAAACCCATCGGGGATTACTCCTTGGCCGTCAGGTTGACCACGCGGTTGGAGCGATCCACCGGCCGCACCTGCTGGCCGTCGAGGAGCACATGCACACCGGCCGCCACCACCCAATCATCGGGGCTGAGGCCTTCCAGCACCGGAACGGTCTTTTCGCCGAAGGCGCCGACCCGCACCGGGACTTTTTTCAGGGTGTTGTTGGCGTTGAGCACCCAGACATACGTCGCGCCGTTTTCAGCCGTCAGGGCCGACAACGGCACCGACAGCGGCACCTTGTCGGCGGTCTGGATAAACACCTGCGCGCTCTGGCCCAGCTCGGCCGGAACACTGCCGGCGGTGAAGGCCACGCGGGCGGCGAAGGTGCGGGACTTGGGGTCGGCGGCTGGCGACAGTTCGCGAATGCGTCCGCTGAAACGCTGGTCGGGCTGGCTCCACAGCTCGACCGAAACCGGCTGGCCGATCTTGAACCGGCCAAAACCCTGTTCCGGCAGGCTGATCAGCACTTCACGCTCACCGTCGGTGGCCAGGGTGAAGACGGTTTGCCCGGCTGCCACCACCTGCCCGACTTCTACCGAACGCCGAGCGACGACGCCATCCTGGGGCGCACGCAGCACCGAATAGCTGGCCTGGTTGTTGGCGACATCGAACTCGGCCTTGATCTGCTTGAGCCGCGCGGTGCCGGAGCGGTAAAGGTTTTCGGCGTTGTCGTACTGGGAGCGGCTGACCATCTGCCGTTCCATCAAGGTCTTGTAGCGGTCACGCTCGGCGCGGACCAGGTTCAGGTTGGCCTCGGCGGCGGCAACCTGGGCACGGGTTGCTTCCAATTGCAGGCGCACATCTTCGGGATCGAGTTCGGCCAGTGGTTGATTGGCCTTGACCCGCTGGCCCTCTTCGACCAGCCGTCGGCTCACCTTGCCGCCAATGCGAAAGGCCAGGTCGGGCTCGAATCGGGCTCGTACTTCGCCGGGATAACTGTCCATCGCCTGGGCCGAAGGCTCTGGATTGACCACCATGACCGGGCGCACGGCGACGGGCACCGGCTCGTCATGACCGCACGCAGACAATAAAAAAGCCAAGGCGACTGGCACGGCGAGGGGCAGGGCATAGCGGAACATGGCGAGTGACCTTTCGCTAATGGTGCTTGGAATAATTATACTGGCGAGTATGTTATTAATAGCAAACTCACCAGTCCAGTATTAAAGCGAAGAAATGTCGAACAATCCTCCAACTCCCTCCGGCCCCGGCCGTCCCAAGGACCTGGCCAAGCGCCAGGCCATCCTCGACGCGGCGAAGCGCCTGTTCGTGAGCATGGGTTACGCCAGTACCAGCATGGACGCCGTCGCTACCGAGGCTGGAGTCTCGAAGCTGACGGTCTACAGTCACTTCAACGACAAGGAGACGCTGTTCTCCGCTGCCGTGATCGCCAAGTGCGAAGAACAGGTGCCGCCGCTGTTTTTCGAATGGCAGGACGGCGTTCCGATCGAGCACGTGCTGCTGAACATCGCCCGTGGTTTTCACCAGCTCATCAGCAGCGAGGAGTCGGTGAACCTGCATCGGGTGATCATGGCCCTGGGTAGCCAGGATCCGAAACTCTCGGCGATTTTCTTCGAAGCCGGCCCGCAGCGGATGCTCTCAGGCATGGAACGCCTGCTGACCAAGGTCAACCAGAGCGGTGCCCTGTGCATCGACAAACCGCGCAATGCCGCTGAGCATTTTTTCTGCCTGATCAAGGGCGCGGCGAACTTCCGCCTGTTGTATGGCTGCGGCGCGCCACTGGAACCTGCTGCAGCCGAGGCCCATGTGCAGGAAGTGGTGGGGTTGTTTGTGCGGGCTTATCGGCCTTAGGCCTGCCACAGTTTTTTCTGACTGAGGTGGACCTGTAGGAGCAAAGCTTTCTCTGACTGAGGTGGACCTGTGGGAGCAAAGCTTGCTCTGACTGAGGTGGACCTGTGGGAGCAAAGCTTGCTCTGACTGAGATGGACCTGTGGGAGCAAAGCTTGCTCGCGATGGCGGCGGCGCGATCTCTCAGAAGACCGCGTCATCGTTCATCGCGAGCAAGCTTTGCTCCCACAGATCATTCTCCTCCCCCAGAACACCTTTTCCCACAGTTCAGGGCTTGAGCGCTTTCTTGGGGTAGATGTCGTAGCGACTGGATTTACCATCGAGCCCATGGCTCGGCTTCGGCCCTTCGATGCACGGGGCCTTGCGCGGGCGCTTGACCACCACCCGGTGGGTCGCCAGGGCCAGGGCCGCAGCAAGCAGCGCCGGGGCGTCCGGATCATCGCCCACCAGAGGGCGGAACAGGCGCATTTCCTTCTTCACCAGGGCGGTTTTCTCTCGATGGGGAAACATCGGGTCCAGGTAGATCACCTGGGGCGGCTCGCCTTCCCAGTTGCGCATCACCTCGATGGAGTTGCCCTTGAGCAAACGCATGCGCGCCACGATCGGCGCCACGTCGAAGTCCTCCGCCGCGCGGGCCAGGCCATCCTCCAGCAGGGCTCCAATCAGCGGTTGACGCTCGATCAGGCTCATTTCGCAGCCCAGGCTGGCCAGCACAAACGCATCCTTGCCCAACCCGGCCGTGGCATCCAGCACCCGCGGACGCACACCTTGGGCAATGCCGACGGCCTTGGCGATCATCTGGCCGCTGCCACCGCCGTACAAACGACGATGGGCCGCTCCGCCCTCGACGAAGTCCACCCGCACCGGTCCTGGCGCGTCCGGGCCCAGTTGCTGCAACTGCAACCCCTGCTCGCCGACCTGCAAGGCAAACTCGCCATCGTCCACTTGCAAAGGCAGGCCAAGCCGCTCAGCCCAGTGCTCGGCCTGCGGTTGGAAGGCCGGGGCCAGGGCCTCGACATGGATGCGGCAAACTGCGGGTTGCTCACTCATGGAAGTTGTTCATTCTTGGAAACATGCTCAAAAAATTAAGGATCGGCAAAAACGGCCGATAACAACGGTGAACGGCATTTTGCCAGAGCTGAGCGTCGACCGAGAAAAATGTCAGACATTCAATCCACATCGATAGGCGTTATCTCCCCTTACGGCGATTACAGCCTGCGTAACACCCAAGCGCTGAGCGGCGTCAGTCACCTGTGGCAGGATTTTTTTGCCCGGGCCCTGGCCGATCAACTGGATGATAACGCACCGGCACCTGGCAGCTACCAGCCAGTGGCCCTCGATGAGGCCGTTGAACCGACCCTCGGCGCCGAACTGCTGGAGCACATCGTCAGCCAGCGCACCTGCGAAGTGACCGAAACCCCGGTCAAGCCGCCTGAGCCGCTGTTCCTGCCCATCGCCGAATTCGAACTCGACCTGCTGGACAAGCCCTTCCCGCCCTTCCCAGCCGAAGAAATCGCGGCCCAGCAAAAACAGCAGACCTTCGAAAGCAACTGGGTTCGCCCACTCGTCCTCACCGCCGGCCAACCGCTGCCGGAACCCGGTCCGGCACCGCAACCGCGCCCACTGCACCTGCCAATCGCCGAGTTCGAACTCGACCTGCTGGACAAGCCGTTCCCGCCCTTCCCGGAAGAGGAATTGGTGGCGCAGCAGAAACAACTGGATTTCGACACCCGCTGGGCACGTCCGATCGTGCTGCAGAACCTGCGTATCGCCGCTTAAATCAACGACAGATCCACCATGGCCCCACGTCCAGATGAAAATGGTTGCGGTGCGCCGCGTTGTAATCCGGGCTCAAGACCACACTGAACATATCGCAGGCGCCGTCGCGGGCCTGACGCAGAAACCGCGCATCGGCATCGTCCTTGGGCCAGTCCTTGAGCACGCTGACCGTGCGGCCATCGGCCAGGCGAAACCCAGCGATGTCCAACGCACTGGCGGTGGCGTGCTGGCTGCGCGAGCCGCTCTCACGGCCATACATGTTGCGACAGGCGAAACTGCCGAGATGATCGACCCGCGTCACTTTCTGCCCGTAGACCGCCATTGCCGCCGGCTGCAACCCATGGCGCTCGAACAGCGCGAAGGCCACGGCCAGTGGGCAACTGGCGAGGAAACTGCTGCTCAGCGCCACTTCACCACCCTGCACCCTCAGCACATTGGTCAGCGGGCACGTCGAATTGGCGCCGCTGTCCGCCTGGCGGGCGGTGCGCAGCCCCGAGGTGGCGAGGGCCTGGTCGCACAGCTGTGGGTCATTGCGCAGGGCCATGAGCTTGAAGCGGGTCAGCAGGTTGGGCGCAAGGTTGACGTCCAGGGGCGCCCAGGGATTCCATTGGGGCGGCAGCGCCACCCAGCCACGCCATACCCCCAGCACTGCAACGCCAACGAGCAGTGCCACTACCGCAAGAACTTTCAAAAACCGCACGACGTTGCCTCGGGCCTCAACCCTTGAATAATTGATTGGCCTGCTTGAACGGCATCGAGCGGCGCGTGAAGGTGAACGTGCCTTGTTGCTGGATTTCCTCGGCGGCGCGGAAGAACTCGCCATACGCCGCCAGGGCCAACGCCGATCCGACGCTGATGCGCTTGACGCCCAACTCGCTCAACTGCGCCACCGTCAGGTCCAGCGCCCCGGACATCAGCACGTTCACCGGTTTCGGCGCCACGGCCTGTACCACCGCGAGCACTTGCTCGGCGCTGCTCAGCCCCGGGGCGTACAACACGTCGGCCCCCGCGTCTGCGAAGGCCTTCAAGCGGCGAATGGTGTCGTCCAGGTCCGGATTGCCATGCAGGAAGTTCTCCGCCCGGGCCGTCAGCAGGAAGGGATACGGCAAGCTGCGCACGGCCTCGGCGGCGGCCTTGACCCGCGCCACGGCATGGTCGAAGCAATAGATCGGGCTGTCTTCGCGCCCCGTGGCATCTTCGATCGAACCACCCACCGCACCGGCCCCCGCCGCACGGAGCAGATTACGCGCGCAATCGTCGGGGGCATCGGCAAAACCGTTCTCCAGGTCCACGGCCACGGGCAGGTTGGTGGCCGCCACAATCGCCCGCACATTGGCCAGCGTGTCCTCCAGGCCCAGCGCGCCATCGGGCCGGCCCAACGAAAAGGCGTGGCCGGCACTGGTGGTCGCCAGGGCTTCAAAACCGAGGCTGGCCAGCATCTTGGCCGAACCGGCATCCCACGGGTTGGGAATGACAAAAGCCCCTTCACGTTCGTGCAAGGCCTTGAACGCCTGGGCTCGACGAGTTTGCGCATCCATGTAGTTCGCTCCTGAGCAGGTAGGGTTGGCCTCAGAGCAAACCCAGTTGCTCGGCGGCGGGCTCTCTATATAGCTCAGGCAGGGCCGGCAAGCCAGGTAAACGACTCATCAGGCGAGTGTGGAAGCGTTGCGCGAGTTTGGCTGCCAGCAGGTTGTCGGCGGTGTGCAAGAAGATATAGGGCGTGCGCCCTTCTTCGATCCACGCGGCGATTTTTTCCACCCAGGGCGTCAGGAACGGTTCATTGGCTTCCAGCACCGGATGACCAATGAAGCGCACTTGCGGGCATTGGGTGAACGCCGCGGGCCGGGGTGGTACGCGGGGCTTTTTCGATTGCGCGTGGAGCACCGCAGGATCAGTCGAGGTGCAACTGAACAAGGCCCGGGGATCGAGGCAGATGCGTTCGACACCACGATCGAGCAACAGACGATTGAGGCGCCGTTCGGCGTCGCCCTTGGCAAAGAACTCATCGTGACGGACTTCCACAGCCAAGGGGCGCTGCAAGGCGTCGATGAACCCCGCCAATTCCGGCAACCGATTCGGGGTGAAGGCCTTGGACAGTTGCAGCCAGTACGGCGAGACACGCTCACCCAAGGGGCTGAGCAGTTGCAGGAAGGTTTCGGTGGCCGTCAGGCGCTCACGCAAGTCGCCGTTGTGGCTGATGTCACCGGGAAACTTGGCGGTGAAGCGAAAGTGCTCGGGCATGATTTCGGCCCAGCGCTGGACCGTGGCCGCAGAAGGGCTGGCGTAGAAGGTCGTATTGCCTTCCACGGCATTGAACACTTGGGAATAGAGATTCAGAAAGTCGGTGCTTTTCGCGTCCTGGGGATAGAGATAATCACGCCAGGCGTTTTCGCTCCAGGACGGACAGCCCAGGTAGTAAGGGAAGACCATCAGATGTAGAGATCGAGTCCCAGCACTTCCATATCCCAATCGACGAAACCGGCGGTGCTCAGGTAGCTCGCCAGGGCCGTGGCGACACTGCGGCTCATTGCACGGTGATAAAGCATGTCTTGCTGACGGGCGGGGAGATTGCTCAGGCGTTGCGCGGAGGCCTTGGCGGCGCGGGCGGCCAGTTGCTCTTCAGACGGGAACTCCAGTTCGCCATCGATATCATCATCGAAGGACTCTTGCTCAGCGATTTTGCCTGCACGAGGCTTGCGCTTGATGGGATAGGACTGGGATGAAACGCCGTCTATACGCATAACAGAATGCTCGGTATCAATGATGGCAATTTAGCGGCACTTTCACAGCCGCGCAAATGCGCAAGTGATAACTAGAACACATAAAGTCCAAAAGGTTTAAAAACGGGCTGAAAAAGTGACGACTGGCAATATTGGGTGTGACTTTTGGCAGGTGAAATGTCTTTGTGGGAGCAAGGCTTGCCCGCGATGAAGATGACGCGGTCTGCCCGGGAACCGAGGCGCCTGTATCGCGAGCAAGCTTTGCTCCCACAACGCCTGGGGTTATCGCTCGGATTTTGGCGTGGCGACTTTGTCCCGCAAGTAAACGGGTTGCGCATCATCGGCCACAATGGCTTCACCACGGGCCCAGGCGAAGCAGGCCAGGGCCAGCAGGTCTTCGGCGTGAGGCAGCAGGGTGGCGTCCTGGCCGGCCAGGTTGACGGTGATGCGCTCGCCGTAGCCCCAACCGGTGCCGGCGCCGAACCAGTCACCGCCGGCGTCGCTCGGCAACGCCGCCGCTTCGGGCGGCAATACCGCTTCAGCACCGACCAGGCGCATCTCGCCGTCGGTTTCGCGATAGCAGCCCCAGTACACCTCGTCCATGCGCGCATCGATGGCCGCTGCAACTTGGCGGGCGCCTTGTTCGCGCAAGGCGCGCTGGGCCAGCACCGCCAGGTTCGACACTGGCAACACCGGCCGCTCCAGGGCAAACGCCAGCCCCTGCACCACGCCGATGGCGATGCGCACGCCGGTAAAAGCCCCCGGCCCGCGACCGAAAGCAATCGCGTCCACTGCCTGCAAGGTCGTCCCGGCATCGCTCAGCAGTTTCTGGATCATCGGCAACAGTTTCTGCGCGTGCAGGCGCGGGATCACCTCGTAATGGCTCGTGACCTTGCCGTCGTGCAGCAAGGCAACGGAGCAAGCTTCAGTCGCGGTGTCCAGGGCCAGCAAGGTGCTCATCGATGTGTCCGTAAATCAGGTGGAAAAAAAGTGCGCCAGTATAAACAACTACGGCCCGCAAGCGGGCCGTAGTTGATGCAACTGATCAGACTTTTCAGCTCAGCGCTTCGAGCACCTTGCCGGTGATCGCATCGACCGAGCCAACGCCCGGGATGTGGCTGTACTTCGGCTTGCCCTGGGCTGCCGACAGATTCTGGTAGAACGCCACCAGCGGCTTGGTCTGGGAATGGTAGACCGACAGGCGATGACGCACGGTTTCTTCGGTGTCGTCCTTGCGCTGCACCAGCTCTTCGCCAGTCACGTCGTCCTTGCCGGCGACTTTTGGCGGGTTGTAGACGGTGTGATAGACACGGCCGGACGCTTCGTGAACGCGACGGCCGGCAATGCGCTGGACGATCTCTTCGTCGTCGACCGCGATTTCGACCACGTGATCGAGCTCGACACCGGCAGTCACCAGGGCTTCAGCCTGGGGAATGGTGCGCGGGAAGCCGTCGAACAGGAAGCCGTTGGCGCAATCGGCTTGAGCGATGCGATCCTTGACCAGGGCGATGATCAGGTCATCCGACACCAGGCCGCCGGCATCCATGATGCTCTTGGCTTGAACGCCCAGTGGCGTGCCCGCCTTGACCGCGGCACGCAGCATGTCGCCAGTGGAGATTTGCGGGATACCGAATTTTTCGGTGATGAACTTTGCCTGAGTACCTTTACCGGCCCCGGGAGCTCCCAGCAGAATGACGCGCATCGATGTGCTCCTCAATTTTTTTATGTAAAACGCTCGGATTCGCCTCGTGGGGCCAATCTTCGAAAAACAGGATCGTGACCGCCCAAACGGCCAAAGGCTGATCAAGATACACAGCAGGCCCGACCCACACAAGCCGCCGAAAGTCGGAGGAACCCGCGCCCGATACGACCTTCGCAGGGGGTGGCGAGAGTCGCAACCGGGCAACAAACTGTCGCCTGGCCAACCTGTCCCCTCCCCCGGCGGACAACGCCCGGGAACACCGGGCGAGCCGTTTCGGTGCGCTGCCTAACCTTAGCCGGTATTGCGCAAACCGGCGGCAATCCCCGCCACAGACACCAGCAACGCCTGTTCCACGGGGCTGCCCTGGGCCACATCCTGCTGCCGCGAGCGCGCCAACAGTTCGGCCTGCAACAGGTGCAGCGGGTCGAGGTACGTGTTGCGCAGGCGAATGAATTCCAGCGTGGCAGGGCTATGTGCCAGTAGCTGCGACTGACCGGTCAACCCAAGGACCACCCCACAAGCCTGCGACAATAGGTCGCGTAAATGCGCACCCAAAGGCAGCAGCCCAGGTTCCACCAAACGCTCGTCGTAGGAGCGGGCAATATCGGCGTCGGCCTTGGCCAGCACCATCTCCAGCATGTCGATGCGGGTCCGGAAGAACGGCCATTGCTCGCGCATCTGCCCCAGCAACTCACCTTCGCCGCGCTCCAGGGCCTTGCTCAGTGCGGTTTCCCAGCCGAGCCAGGCCGGCAGCATCAGGCGGGTCTGGGTCCAGCCGAAGATCCACGGGATCGCCCGCAGGCTTTCGATGCCACCGGCCCGACGCTTGGCCGGACGGCTGCCCAGGGGCAGGCGCCCCAGTTCCTGCTCGGGGGTGGACTGGCGGAAGTACTCGACAAATTGCGGGTTTTCCCGCACCACGGCGCGGTAGGCACGGACGCCATCGGCCGCCAGTTCGTCCATCAGGTCCCGCCACTGCGGCGTCGGCGGCGGCGGTGGCAACAGCGTCGCTTCAAGCACGGCGGCGAGATAAAGGTTGAGGTTCTGTTCGGCGATGTCCGGCAGGCCGAATTTGAAACGAATCATTTCGCCTTGCTCAGTGGTGCGGAAACGCCCGGCCACCGAACCCGGTGGCTGGGACAGGATCGCCGCGTGCGCCGGACCACCACCACGGCCCACGGTGCCGCCGCGACCATGGAACAACAGCAGTTCGACTTGCTGCTCGCGGCAGATGTCCACCAACCGCTCCTGGGCCCGATACTGTGCCCAGGCCGCCGCGGTGGTCCCGGCGTCCTTGGCCGAGTCGGAATAGCCGATCATCACTTCCTGTGGGCCTTGCAGCCGCGAGCGATAACCGGGCAGCAGCAACAGCCGCTCGATCACCGGCCCGGCGTTGTCCAGGTCGGCCAGGGTCTCGAACAGCGGCACCACGCGCATTGGCCGCAACACGCCAGCGTCCTTCAATAACAGCTGCACGGCGAGGACATCGGAAGCCGCACCGGCCATGGAGATCACGTAGGAACCCAGGGACGCCGCTGGCGCCGCAGCCACTTCCCGGCACGTCGCCAACACTTCCGCCGTATCGGCCGACGGTTTGAAATGGGCCGGCAGCAGCGGACGCCGGTTGCTCAGTTCCGCCAGCAAGAAGCTGATGCGCTGCTCCTCGTTCCAATCCTCATAGCGGCCCAGGCCCAGGTAGTCGGTTATTTCCGTCATGGCGGCGGTATGGCGCGTCGAGTCCTGGCGCACATCGAGGCGCACCAGGAACAGGCCGAAGGTCACCGCCCGGCGCAGGCAATCGAGCAGTGGCCCGTCGGCAATCACACCCATGCCGCATTCGTGCAACGAGTGGTAACACAGCTCCAGGGGGTCCAGCAGCTCGCGGTTGTGCTGTAACACGTCGGCGCCTGGCGGCGTGGCGGCGCTCAGGGAGGCGTGGGCCCAGTTGCGGGTGGCGCGCAGGCGTTCACGCAGTTGCTTGAGCACGGCGCGATAAGGTTCGGCGCTGTCGCCGGCCTGGGCGCGCAAGGCCTCGCTGGCGTGTTGCATCGACAGCTCGGCCGCCAGTTGATCGACATCACGCAGGTACAGGTCCGCCGCCATCCACCGCGCCAGCAACAGCACCTCGCGGGTCACGGCGGCGGTGACATTCGGGTTGCCGTCACGGTCGCCGCCCATCCACGAGGCAAAACGGATCGGCGCGGCCTCCAGCGGCAGGCGCAAGCCGGTCGCGGCATGCAGGGCCTGGTCGGCCTTGCGCAGGTAATTGGGGATGGCCTGCCACAACGAGTGCTCGATCACCGCGAAACCCCACTTGGCCTCGTCCACCGGGGTCGGTCGGGTGCGGCGGATTTCTTCGGTGTGCCAGGCTTCGGCGATCAACCGCTGCAGGCGCTCGTGAATCTGCGCGCGCTCGGCGCTGGTCAGGTCGCGGTGATCCTGGGCCGCCAGTTGCGCGGCGATGGCGTCGTATTTCTGGATCAGCGTACGGCGAGCCACTTCCGTGGGGTGGGCCGTGAGGACCAGTTCGATCTCCAGCCGCCCCAATTGCCGGGCCAGGGCTTCGGCGCCATGGCCCTCGGCGCGCAGCCGGGCGAGCAACTCGGGCAGCACCCGTGCCTCGAAGGGCGCCGGTTGCGACTCTTCGCGGCGGTGGATAAGTTGGTATTGCTCGGCGATGTTGGCCAGGTTGAGAAACTGGTTGAACGCCCGTGCCACCGGCAGCAGTTCGTCCTCGCTCAACTGGTTGAGGCTGGCGCTGAGTTCGGCGTCCACGGAACCGCGTCGGTCAGCCTTGGCGCCCTTGCGGATCTGCTCGATCTTGTCGAGAAACGTGTCCCCGTACTGTTCGCGGATGGTATTGCCCAGCAGTTCGCCGAGCAGGTGGACGTCCTCGCGCAAGCGGGCATCGATATCGGTCATCAGCATTTCTCCAGCAAAAAAGTCCGGACAGCTCTTGGATCAGAGAGTGCCGATGCCCGTCGCTTATGACAAGCGACGAAGGGACTTTAAACCTTGCACAACAAAGCTAGTCTCATGAGTAAGCCACACAACGGCTTGTCACTCACCGCGCCTGCCACGAGCAGACTGATTGAGGTCATCATGAAAATTCGTGAGCTTGCCCAGCATTGGGAAGAAAACGCCAAGGGCCGCCTGACCCAGACCGGCTACACGATCCATCTGGACGTGGAAGCCGCCGCCCGGCTGGCAGCGATCTGCGACATGTACCCCAAGCGCCAGCCCGAGGAACTGCTCGGCGAGCTGATCGGGGCGGCGCTGGAAGAGCTGGAAGCAAGCTTTCCCTACATCAAGGGCTCACAAGTCGTCGCCACCGATGAAGAAGGCGACCCGCTGTACGAAGACGTGGGCCCGACCCCGCGATTCCTCGCGTTGTCCCGCCGGCATCTGCACGAACTTTCCTCGCAGAACGACAAATCCAAACACTGACTTCTTTCATTCCTGGTTGCGACTTTCCGGCGCGGTGGCTTTTCCACCTGCGCCGCAATACCGCTGCGCGCCTTGAAAGTTCAGCTTTTCTGCCGCTGACCGATCAGTCAGTAATTCTTTTGGCGAATGGCCATCTTCGCTGAACTTTTGAAAAACGCCTCGGGTCACACCGAGTAACCATACTGGAACGGTTGTTTAAATAAACGCGCCTTGGCGCCAGCGCCAAACCAGACGTCACGGCTTCGGTCCCAGCATGGATTTGTCGTTTTTTCAGGAGTTTTCCAATGGAGTTGAAGCCTATGAATACCTGCACTGCCAAACCCTCATTCACTGGCCTGCGCGGCTTGAAGTTGGCTGCCCTGGCGATCGGTAGCAGCTTCATTCTCGCCGGTTGCGCCGGTAATCCACCTTCGGAGCAGTACGCGGTGACCCAATCGGCGGTCAACAGCGCCGTCAGCGCCGGCGGTACCGAATTCGCCGCCGTGGAAATGAAATCGGCCCAGGACAAGCTCAAGCAAGCCGAAATCGCCATGCATGACCAGAAGTACGACGAAGCCAAGCGACTGGCCGAACAGGCCGAGTGGGATGCCCGCGTCGCCGAGCGCAAGGCCCAGGCCGCCAAGGCCGAACAAACACTCAAGGACTCCCAGAAAGGGGTTCAGGAACTGCGTCAGGAAGGCATGAACAAGGTTCAGTAAGCCGTTCACGCCACGACGTACTTCTCATTGATAAAAGGACGACAGACTATGATGCACAAACACTTGATGATGCCCGCCCTGCTCGCTGCCTGCGTAGCCCTGGCCGCTTGCTCCCACGACCCGAACGCGAACCTGGAACAGGCGCGCACCAACTACAACGGCCTGCAGGCTGACCCGGCGGCGACCAAAGTGGCTGCCCTGGAAACCAAGGACGCGGCGGACTTCCTGGCCAAGGCCGACAAGGCCTACCTGGACAAGGAAGACGAAGCCAAGGTCGACCAGTTGGCCTACCTGACCAACCAGCGCGTTGAAGTGGCCAAGCAGACCATCGCCCTGCGCAACGCCGAAGCCGAACTGAAAAATGCCGGTGACGAACGTGCGCGTGCCTTGCTCGATGCGCGTAACGCGCAGATCAAGCAACTGCAGGACAGCCTCAACGCCAAGCAGACCGAACGCGGTACGCTGGTGACCTTCGGCGACGTGCTGTTCGCCACCAACAAGTCCGACCTGCGCGCCAGCGGCATGACGAATGTGAGCAAACTGGCGCAGTTCCTCCAGGAAAGCCCGGACCGCAAGGTGATCATCGAAGGCTATACCGACAGCACCGGTTCGGATTCCTACAACCAGTCGCTCTCCGAGCGCCGCGCCAGCTCCGTGCGCACTGCCCTGGTGAAAATGGGCGTGGACCCGGCCCGCATCGTGACCCAGGGGTACGGCAAGGAGTTCCCGGTGGCCGACAACACCAGCGTCTCGGGTCGTGCCATGAACCGTCGCGTGGAAGTGACCATCTCCAACGACAACCAGCCAGTGGCCCCGCGCTCGACCTTGAGCGCCAACTGATCGGCTGAGAGCAACAAAAAAGCCCCGCCTGACTTCAATCAGGCGGGGCTTTTTTATCGGCCAACACATCTCCCCTGTGGGAGCGGGCTTGCTCGCGAAAGCGTCCGGTCAGCTACACATACAGTGACTGACACACCGCCTTCGCGAGCAAGCCCGCTCCCACAAGGGAATGGTGGTGTCCTTGAGATTGGACTATGGCTGCAATTTCTGCGGCGTTTCCTGGCCCATGCAGCGCACCGCGCGTTTCTTCTCGTTGATCAGCACGCCGGTCAGGCCTTTCTGCTCGGTGTCGAACAGCACCAGCACGCCATCGATGCATTGGGCGACCTGGGGGGCCGGTTCCAGGGACACCTTGTAGTCCTCGCCTGGTACGGTCTTGAGCATGGTGAACTGGTTGAGCAGCAACGCGTCCTCGGGCTTGGCGAAGTGCAGGTAACCGTAGTACCAGAGCACCCCCACGGTGCCGAGGATGCTGCAGATACCGGTGATGATCAGGGGGATGGCGTTACGTTCTTCGCTCATTGCGGACTCTCTGGTGATTCAACGGGTGATTTCGGGTAGTTCGGGACCTCGCCCAGGCGGCGCAGGCCGTCGAAGTGCTGGGGGTCGTCGAGGTAGCGCAGCATCACGGTGCGCCAGGTTGGGTCGGCGAATGTCTGCACATGGCCGCCGCGTGTCAACTGCAAGACCCGCGGCGGCGGCGCAGCTTGATACAGACGGATGCCGTTGGAAAGGGGCACGATGGGATCGTCCAGGCTGTGGTAGATCAATTTCGGCACGCCATTCAATTGCGCCACGGAACTGATCGCGCTGTCACCGTCCGGCACCAGCCAGGACAACGGCACCTGGAACGGCCAGGTCAGCCACGAGGTACTCAGGGCAAAACGGCCAACGTCGCGATAACTGGCGGGCACGCCATCGAGCACCAGGGCCTTGAGCTGCCGTTGGCGCTGCGGGTGCTCGACCAGGTAATGCACCGCCAGCGCACCGCCCAGGCTCTGGCCGAGCAACACCAGCGGCTTGCCCTGCACCTCCGGCGCCTGGTCGAGCCATTGGAACGCCGCGTCGATGTCCTGATAGATCGCCGGCAGGCTCGGCTCGCCTTCGGACACGCCGTAACCCCGGTAGTCGACCATCAACACCTGGTAGCCCTGCTCCGGCAACCACCAGCTCCCGCCCAGGTGCCAGGCCAGGTTACCGCCGTTGCCGTGCAAATGCAGGACCGTGCCCTTGACCTCCACACCCGGTTTGACGGGTAGCCACCAGCCGTGGAGCTTGAGACCGTCGGCGGTGGTCAGGGTGACGTCGCGGTACTCGAGCTTGGCCCGCTCCGGGGTAAACGGCAGGCCGCGTTCGGGGTAGAACAGCAGTGAGCTGCAACCGCTCAGGGCCAGCAACAGGCAAATGATGCCGAGGGTTCGCATCCGGTGAAGCCTCGCAAAAATCAGGGTTGGAACACCGTCCCTGTGGGAGCGAGCCTGCTCGCGAAGGCGGCATTGCAGTCAACATTGATGTTGAATGTTCAATCGCTTTCGCGAGCAGGCTCGCTCCCACATTTTTCGGACAGTGTGGGTGTTCAGAGGATATTGGAATAATCCGCTTCGATCCGGTCCAGGCTCAGGTGGTTCAGGAAGTTGGAGAAACACATCCAGGCCGACAGGGCGTTCATGTCGCGGAACTGCTCGGGCAGGTACTTGGGTGGTACGACCAGGCCTTCGTCCACCAGTTGCCGCAACGTGCGCATGTCCTCGAGGGTGGTCTTGCCGCAGAACAGCAGCGGCACCTGTTCCAGCTTGCCCTTGCGCACGGCCAACTGAATGTAGTTGTAAACCATGATGAAGCCTTTGAGGTAGGACAAGTCTTTGGTGAATGGCAGACCCGTCGGCACCGACCCTCGGAAAACCCGACTGGCGTTGCCGTAGCTTTCGGCCATTTCAAAACCCTGCTCGCGGAAGAACTCGAAGACCTGCAGGAAATCGGCGCCCTCCTCCACCATGTGAATGGCCCGGGTGCGGTTGGTCAGTTTGCGCAGGCGACTCGGGTAGGAGGCGAAGGTGATGATTTCCATCAGGATCGCCAGGCCTTCCTGGGTCACGGTGGACGAGGGCGGGCCCTTGGACAGGAAGGTGCAGATCGGCTGGTTGAGGCCGTTGAGGGTGGTGCCGACGTGCACCAGCCCTTCGTGGACTTCCAGCGCTCGCACGTCGCGCTCGTTGAACATCGCATCGGTGCGGATCTTGATGTAGTCCGCACCCGCCGCTGCGTCGGCCACAATGCCATCGGACTCGAACACCCGGATGGTTTCCTCGGCTTCGCCAAACACCCGGTTGAGGCGGTGCTGCAGCAGGCTGACGGCTTCCTTGGCGCTGAGGACTTTCGGCTCGTCCTTGAGGTCGCCACGGCCATCGATGTTGTTCAGGTAATCGGAGAGCATCAGGCCCAGGTCGGCCAGGGTCGGGTCGCCGGCGTGGAAGGCATCGGAGGCGGCGCCATAGAGCTCCTGGGAGATCAGCCCGAAATCCTCGGTGCCACGCGCTTCGAGCATGCGCACCACCATGCGGTATTCCTTGCACATGCGGCGCATGATCTGGCCGACCGGGTTGAACTGCCCCAGTTGGCGGGTGATGTCACGCTCGATGTTCTGGAACTCCAGCTTCACCTTGCTGGAATCGAAGGACAGTGGCCGGTTGAGGTAATAGTCGCGATCCACCGCAGGCATTTCCTTGCCCTTGGCCTTGAGAAACCCCTTGCGGATGCTCTCGTCCCACTTCACCGCGTCGAGGATGCGAATCGGCGTTTGCGCCAGCACAATGCGATCGGACAAGGTGCGTATCGTCTGCTGGTAATCGTCCACCCGGAACTCCTGTGAAAAAACGTCCGCTTGTTGCTGTTATTGGGATTTGACCAGCCGCTGGTAGCGCACGGCCTCCGAGAACACGTCGGAATTGGCCGGGTCGTCGAGGTAACCGAAAACCTTGTTCATGTCGCTGTCCACCAGCACGCCGTCACCTTCCTCGCTCTGGTTCGGTTGGCCGCTGAGGATCTTCTGGCCGATGGCCTGGTTGATCTGCTCCAGGTCCAGGTTGTAAACCACCAGCTCCTGCTTGTCGGTCAACTCGAAACCGGCGATCAGATAATGGCCGCCAAACCGGGCCGGCACCTTGGCCGACACGTACCAGCGGCTGCCATGACGGGACACCGTCAGGGGAATGGCTTCGCGCTCATGGGGCCTGGCCCTGAAGTAGCTGATGGCCTGGTAGCGGTGCTTGCCGACCTGCGTCAGCTCCAGGTTCAACGGTTCACCCCAGGCATTGGTGCTGGTCCAGTCACCGAGCAGGCCCGCGGGCGCGGCTTCGCTGTCAGGCAACGGTGCCTTGAACGACACCAGGCAACCACTGAGCAGCAGCAACGACACGGCCAGTACAACGGCACGCCAGGCTTTCATTTGAACTCCCTATGGCACGGCACCTTGTCCTTACATGTGAGAGCAGGTGTGTGTGGGAGCAAAGCTTGCTCGCGATGAAAACACCTCGGCCTATCGAGGGACCGCGTTATCGTTCATCGCGAGCAAGCTTTGCTCCCACCTAGCCTACTCCCACAAGGGGTTACACCGACGCCAGTACCAGGTGCATGTAGCGGGTCAGGATGCCGAGCATATCTTCATCGGCTACCGGCTCGGCGCCATTGAGCAAGCCCTGATATTCCATCCGACCGATAATCGCCGTCAACACTTTGGCATCCTGTTGCGGCTCACGGGAGCCCAATACCTGGAAAAACTGACAGGTGCCGTGCAGCAAAATCTGCTGGTGGGAACGCACCAATACCGCCAGGCGCGGGTTGAGCAGCGCTTCCTGGCGAAAGGCCTGTTCGGCCATCAGGTACTCACGGCGACTGTCCAATTGGTGTTGCACGTAGTCGGCGGTCATCCGGGCAATGTCGTCCGCCAGTTGCGAGCGCGATTGGGCGCTGCCGTCCCCATAGGCGACCATTTCCCGCAGCAGGCCTTCGTTGTTGGTCCACAGCTTGGCCATGAACGCCGCGCTGCGTTCCACATACTGGGCGAAGGTATCGGTGAGCAAGTCATCGATGTCCTTGAAATAATACGTGGTGGCCGACAGCGGCACGCCGGCTTCGGCGGCCACGGCGCGGTGACGTACCGCGCGCACGCCATCACGCACCACAATGCGCATGGCCGCGTCGAGAATCTCCTGGCGACGCTGCTCGCTGCCCTGTCGGCTGGCCTTGCGGCCCTGGTACTGAACACTTTCAGCGACAGCCGTGGCGACGCCCGCTGCACCTTCTGAAGCCATTGCACGATTCACGACAGGTCTTCCTCGCTCTTTGAAAAAGTAACCAATTGATACGCTTGTACCAGACAGGCAATAAAAAGCCGCCCTTCCAGGCGGCTTTTTAGTTGAAGCACTTACGCTTGTGGCCGCATGTGCGGGAAGAGAATCACGTCCCGGATCGACGGTGAGTTGGTCAACAACATCACCAGGCGATCGATGCCGATACCTTCGCCAGCGGTCGGCGGCATGCCGTATTCCAGGGCACGCACGAAGTCGGCATCGTAGTGCATGGCTTCGTCGTCGCCGGCGTCCTTGTCAGCCACCTGGGCCATGAAACGCTCGGCCTGGTCTTCTGCATCGTTGAGCTCGGAATAGGCGTTGGCGATTTCACGGCCACCGATGAACAGCTCGAAACGGTCGGTCACGCTTGGGTTCTCGTCGTTGCGACGGGCCAGCGGCGACACTTCGAACGGGTACTGGGTGATGAAGTGCGGCTGTTCCAGCTTGTGCTCGACCAGCTCTTCGAAAATCATCACTTGCAGCTTGCCCAGGCCTTCGAAGCCGAGCACCTTGGCACCGGCCTTCTTGGCGATGGCGCGGGCCTTTTCGATGTCGTTCAGGTCATCGGCCGTCAGCTCAGGGTTGTACTTGAGGATCGAGTCGAACACCGACAGGCGCACGAACGGCTCGCCGAAGTGGAACACCTTGTCGCCGTACGGCACGTCGGTCGTCCCGAGAACCAGCTGCGCCAGCTCGCGGAACAGTTCCTCGGTCAGGTCCATGTTGTCTTCGTAGTCGGCGTAGGCCTGGTAGAACTCGAGCATGGTGAACTCGGGGTTGTGCCGGGTCGAAACGCCTTCGTTACGGAAGTTGCGGTTGATCTCGAAGACTTTTTCGAAGCCACCCACAACCAGACGCTTGAGGTAAAGCTCCGGCGCGATACGCAGGAACATTTCCATGTCCAGGGCGTTGTGGTGGGTTTCGAACGGCTTGGCCGCCGCACCGCCGGGGATGGTCTGCAACATCGGCGTCTCGACTTCCAGGAAGTCACGCTTCATCAGGAAGCTGCGGATGTGGGCGATGACTTGCGAGCGCACGCGGAACGTCTGGCGCACGTCTTCGTTGACGATCAGGTCGACGTAGCGCTGGCGATAGCGCTGCTCGGTGTCGGTCAGGCCGTGGTGCTTGTCCGGCAGCGGGCGCAGGGACTTGGTCAGCAGGCGCACGCTGGTCATCTCGACGTACAGGTCGCCCTTGCCGGAACGGGCCAGGGTGCCTTCGGCGGCAATGATGTCGCCCAGGTCCCAGGTCTTGACGGCGGCCAGGGTTTCTTCCGGCAGGGTCTTGCGGTTGACGTAGACCTGGAGGCGCCCGGTCATGTCCTGGATCACCATGAACGAACCACGATCGAGCACGATACGACCGGCCACCTTGACTGGAATAGCCGCCTCGGCCAGCTCTTCCTTGGTCTTGTCCGCATACTGCTTCTGCAAGACGTCGCAGTAGGCGTCGCGGCGGAAGTCGTTGGGGAAGGCCTGGCCCTTGGCGCGCTCGGCAGCAAGCTTTTCCTTGCGCAGGGCGATCAGGGAGTTTTCTTCCTGTTGCAGGGCTTGCGGGTCGAGTTCTAGGTCGCTCATGTCTTTAAGGATTCCATCACAGGTTCGTTGCCCCCGGCCCCGGGCCGGAGTTTGCGGGCGAGTCATGCTCCCTGATGGAAGCGTGCCTGCCCGCCGCATGGGTGTCGCGTTACAGCCCTTGTTTGAGGCTGGCGATCAGGTATTCATCGATATCGCCATCGAGCACCTTGTCGCAATCGCTGCGTTCGATGCTGGTCCGCAGATCCTTGATCCGCGAGGCATCGAGCACGTACGAACGGATCTGGTGACCCCAGCCGATGTCCGACTTGGTGTCTTCCAGCGCCTGGGACGCCGCGTTGCGCTTCTGCACTTCCTGCTCGTACAGGCGAGCCCGGAGCATCTTCATCGCGGTGTCTTTGTTGGCGTGCTGGGAACGCTCGTTCTGGCAACTGACCACGGTGTTGGTCGGTACGTGGGTAATCCGTACGGCCGAGTCGGTGGTGTTAACGTGCTGACCACCGGCCCCGGAGGAACGGTAGGTGTCGATGCGCAAGTCCGCCGGGTTGATCTCGATCTCGATGTTGTCATCGATTTCCGGCGAAACGAATACGGCCGAGAACGAGGTGTGGCGGCGGTTGCCGGAGTCGAACGGGCTCTTGCGCACCAGGCGGTGCACGCCGATCTCGGTCCGCAGCCAGCCAAAGGCGTATTCGCCCTTGATGTGCACCGTGGCGCCCTTGATCCCGGCGACTTCACCGGCCGACAGTTCCATGATGGTGGCGTCGAAACCGCGTTTGTCAGCCCAGCGCAGGTACATGCGCAGCAGGATGTTGGCCCAGTCCTGGGCCTCGGTGCCGCCGGAACCGGCCTGGATGTCCAGGTAGGCGTTGTTCATGTCCATCTCGCCGCTGAACATGCGACGGAATTCCAGCTTGGCGAGGTTCTCGTCCAGGCGTGTCAGCTCGGCGACGACATCGCCGACTGCACCTTCATCGTTCTCTTCGACAGCCATGTCCAGCAGGTCGCGGCAATCGGCCAGGCCGCTGGACAACTCGTCCAGGGTCTCGACGATCTGCGCCAGCGCAGAACGCTCGCGGCCCAGTTCCTGGGCGTACGAAGGGTTGTTCCAGACATTCGGATCTTCAAGCTCGCGATTGACTTCGGTCAGACGCTCATGCTTTTGATCGTAGTCAAAGATACCCCCGAATAGTTTCGGAGCGCTCGGACAGGTCCTTGATGGTGTTCAGGATCGGGTTGATTTCCATGGCGGGCAGCACTCGTTGGCGAACTTTTGAAAGCCGGCGAGTATAACGTAATCAAGCGCCAGCGGCAGCCCGCCTGGCGGCTTTAGGGGCAATGAGGTTCAGGGATTGATCTGCACAATCCCCCTGTGGCGAGGGGATTTATCCCCGCTGGGCTGCGCAGCAGCCCCAAATACAGTCAACTCAATTTGCCTGACACACCGAGTTGTCGGGCTTTAGGGCTGCTGCGCAGCCCAGCGGGGATAAATCCCCTCGCCACAAAAGCATTCAAGCCGACATTCAGGGTGGTTTATTCGAAACCCACCCGATTACGCCCATTGTGCTTGGCCAGGTACAACCCCTTGTCCGCCGCCGAGATCAGTTGCCGGCATTCGCCACCCTGCTGGGGGATGAAGGTCGAGACGCCGATGCTGACAGTCAGGCTTGCACCGTCGTCGGGGGTGGTGTGGGGGATTTTCAGGGCGGCGACGCCCTGGCGCAGTTTCTCGGCCATCAGCCGGGCGCCGCCCGGCGAGGTGCCGGGCAGGACCAGGGCGAACTCCTCGCCGCCGTAGCGGGCCGGCAAGTCGGACGGACGGCTGCACGCCTCGCGGATCGCCGTGGCGACCTTGCGCAGCGCTTCGTCGCCTTCCAAGTGGCCGAAGTTGTCGTTGTAGGACTTGAAGTAGTCCACGTCGATCATCAGCAGCGACAGTTGGCTCTGGTCGCGCATCGCCCTGCGCCATTCCAGCTCCAGGTATTCGTCGAAGTGCCGGCGATTGGACAGGCCGGTCAGGCCGTCGGAGTTCATCAAGCGTTGCAGCACCAGGTTGGTGTCGAGCAGTTGCTGCTGGCTGACCCGCAGCGCCCGATAGGCCGCGTCGCGTTGCAACAGCATCATGTAGGAACGCGAGTGATAGCGGATGCGCGCCACCAGTTCGATGTTGTCCGGCAACTTGACCAGGTAGTCGTTGGCCCCGGCGGCGAACGCCGCGCTCTTGATCAACGGGTCCTCCTTGGTGGACAGGACAATGATCGGGATATCGCGGGTGGCCGGATGGTTACGGTACTCGCGCACCAGGCTCAAGCCATCCAGGCCGGGCATCACCAGGTCCTGGAGAATCACCGTCGGCTTGATGCGAATCGCATGGGCGATGGCCTGGTGAGGATCGGAGCAGAAATGGAAGTCGATGTTGTCTTCGTTCGATAGCCCGCGCCGCACCGCTTCGCCGATCATCGCCTGGTCGTCGACGAGCAAGACCATGGCGGCGTTCTCATCGCGCTTGAATTCGTCGAGCTGCAGATCATTCATGGTGGCTTACCTGAGTACGCCCTGGCGCAAGGCTGGCGGGGTTCATCATGGGGTAAAAATCTCCAACAGCCGTGGCGCGATAGCGTCCAGGGCGAGAATATGGACGGCGGCGTCGATGGCGGCCGCCGCTTTGGGCATCCCGTACACCGCGCTGCTGCGCTGGTCCTGGGCGATGGTCACATAGCCCTGCTGGCGCATCAGTTTAAGCCCTTGCGCACCGTCGCGGCCCATGCCGGTGAGCAATACACCCACCGCGTCACCGCTCCAGTACTGGGCGACACTTTCAAAAAACACGTCGATGGAAGGCCGGTAGATCTCGTTCACCGGCTCGGCGGTGTAGGCCAGGGTGCCGTCCTTCAACAAGCGCAGATGATGATTGGTCCCGGCCAGCAACACCGTGCCGCTCTGTGGCGTCTCGCCCTGCCGGGCCAGGCGCACCGTGTGGCCCGAGACACTGCCCAGCCACTCCGCCATGCCGGCGGCGAACACTTCGTCCACATGCTGGACCAGCACGATGGCCGGGGTAAAGTCACGCGGCAGCGCCTTGAGCAGCACCTCCAGCGCCGCCGGCCCGCCCGCCGACGACCCGATGGCCACCAGGCTCTTGCGCGACACTGCCGCACGCTGCGCCGCTGGCGGTCGTTCACGCTTGTTGCGCTCACCGATCAACCAGCCGATGTTGGTGATCTTGCGCAGCAGCGGCGCTGCAGCGTCCGCCGGGTTACCGACCCCCAAGGCCGGGGTATCGACCACATCCAGCGCGCCATGGCCCATGGCCTCGAACACCCGGTGGACGTTCTGCTGGCTGTCCCCGGTGACAATCACAATAGCGCATGGGCTGTCGGCCATGATCCGCCGGGTGGCTTCCACGCCATCCATGATCGGCATGAACAAGTCCATGAGGATCAGGTCCGGGGTGTATTCGGCGCAGCGTTGCACCGCCTCGGCGCCGTTGGCGGCCACCCAGACCAGTTGATGCGCCGGCTCGAACGCCAGGGCACGACGCAGGGCCTCGACCGCCAGGGGCATGTCATTGACGATGGCGATCTTCAAGCGCGCGCCCCTCCGATCAATTCAACCACGGCGTCGAGCAGGGCGTCGTCGTGAAAACTCGCCTTGGCCAGATAATAGTCGGCCCCGGCGTCGAGACCACGACGGCGGTCTTCTTCACGGTCCTTGTAGGACACCACCATCACCGGCAGCGACTGCAAGCGGTTGTCGCGCCGCAACAGCGACACCAGCTCGATGCCGTCCATGCGTGGCATGTCGATGTCGGTGATCAGCAAGTCGAAATCCTCCGAGCGCAATGCATTCCAGCCATCCATGCCATCCACCGCCACCGCCACGTCGTAGCCGCGATTGAGCAACAATTTGCGTTGCAGCTCGCGCACGGTCAGGGAATCGTCCACCACCAGGATCCGCTTGCGCGGGGCCTGGGCCTGGTTCTGTCGGGCGATGCGTTCCAGGCGCCCGGTATCGAGCAATTTGTCCACCGAACGCAGCAGGTCTTCGACATCGACAATCAACACCACCGAGCCATCGTCGAGCAAGGCCCCGGCGGAAATGTCCTGGACCTTGCCCAAGCGTTCGTCCAGGGGCAAAACCACCAGGGTCCGCTCGCCGATGAAGCGCTCCACCGCCACGCCGTAGATCGTCTCGCGCTCGCGGATCACCACGACCTTGAGGGTCTGGCTACTGCCTTGCGTCGCCGGGCGATTGAGCAACTGGCTGGCGGCGACCAAGCCGATATGCCGGCCTTCGTGCCAGAAATGCTGGCGACCTTCGACCTGGACGATGTCTTCCGGCGCCAGGTCGCACATGCGTTCGATGTGGGCCAGGGGAAAGGCGTACGCTTCATCGCCGACTTCCACCACCAGGCTGCGCACCACCGACAGCGTCAGCGGTACCTCGAGGTGAAAGCGACTGCCCTCGCCCGCCGTCTGCTCCAGCACCACCGCACCGCGCAGTTGCCGGACCATGTGCTGGACGGCGTCCAGGCCGACGCCGCGCCCGGACACTTCGGTGACTTTGTCGCGCAGGCTGAAACCGGGCAGGAACAGGAAGGTCAGCAGCTCCTCTTCGCTCAGGCTGGCGGCGGTTTGCTCAGGGGAAAGGCCGCGCTCGACGATGCTGCGGCGCACCCGTTCCAGGTCCACCCCGGCGCCATCGTCCGCCAACTCCAACACCAACAGGCCAGCCTGATGGGAAGCCCGCAGGCGGATCAGGCCTTCGGCGGGCTTGCCGGCCAGCATTCGTTGCTCCGGGGTTTCGATGCCATGGTCCACGGCGTTGCGCAGCAAATGGGTCAGCGGCGCTTCGAGCTTTTCCAGCACATCGCGGTCGACCTGGGTTTTCTCGCCCTCAATCTCCAGGCGCACCTGTTTGCCCAGGCTGCGGCCCAGGTCACGGACCATGCGTGTCTGCCCCGAAAGCACATCGGCGAACGGGCGCATGCGACAGGCCAGCGCCGTGTCGTACAGCACCTGCGCCCGTTGACTGGCCTGCCAGGCGAACTCATCCAGCTCGGCGGTTTTCTGCGCCAGCCATTGCTGGGTTTCGGCGAGCAAACGGCGGGCATCGCCAAGGGCTTCCTGGGCTTGCAGGCTCAGGGCATGGTCCTTGAGGTGTACGTTCAGCTCTTCAAGGGCGCGCAGGCCGCTGCTTTGCTGGCGCTTGAGGCGTTGCATCGTCGCCAGCCAGGGCTTGAGGCGCTGGGTCTCCACCAGGGATTTGCTCGACAGATCAAGCAAACTGTTGAGGCGTTCGGCCGTGACCCGCAAGACCCGCTCGCCGCCTTCGGTGACCCGTTTGCGCTTGGGGGCAGGCTCCGTTGCCGGGGGCAGTTCCACTTCCGGCAGCTCGACGCGTAGCGGCTCGACCGGTGTCTCGACGGTTGGTAAGACCATTGCCGGGGCCTGTGGCGCGTTGGGATCAAGCAGACGCCCCATCAACCCCACATAGGCGTCGATGTCCGCGGCGCCGACGCTGTTGCCCGGGGTGGCGATGCGCGTCAGCAGGTCGGTGCCTTGCAGCAAGGCGTCGATGTGCTCGGCGCCCAACACCAGGCGCCGCTCCTGGGCGCTGACCAGGCAATCCTCCATCACATGGGCCACGCTGACCCCGGCGTCCACCCCGACAATGCGCGCCGCGCCCTTGAGGGAGTGCGCCGCGCGCATGCACGACTCGAGGTACTCGGCCTGGGTCGGGTCGCGCTCCAGGGCCAGCAGGCCGGTGCTCAGCACCTGGGTCTGGGCTTCGGCTTCCAGGCTGAACAGTTCCAGCAACGAGGCGTCACGCATCTGATCTGGGGTCATGACAGGCTCCGGGCCACGGCGGACAGCAGCTGTTCTTCATCCAGCCAGCGCAGGCTGCGGCCCTTGAAGGGCAGCACGCCACGGGTGTACTTGCCCGTCGATTGCGAAGCGCTCGCCAGGATGCGCTCATCGATGGCATGGATGCCGTCCACCTCATCCACCGGCACCACCACCGGCCCGCCCTTGGCCGCGACAATCAACATGCGCGGCATCACCCGTGCGCCGGCAGCCACCGCCGCGCCGGGCTCCAGGTCCAACAGCTCGACCAGCGACAGGCAGGCCACCAGCGCCCCGCGTACATTCGCCACGCCCAACAAGGCCCGCGAGCGCTGGTGGGGCAAGGAATGGATCGGCTGCAACGGCGCCACTTCCACCAGGCTGCGCGTGGTCAGGCCCAGCCATTCCTCGCCGAGGCGGAACATCAGCAGCGAACGCGTGACCACATCGGTGTCCACCGGGGCCAGGGACACCTCCCGCTGATCCTGCGGCAAGGCATAACGGTCGAGCAGCCGGGTGGCGGCCGCCGAATACACCGAGCAATTGCGGCAGTGGATATGCTCGACCAACAGCGGACAGGATTTGTCGCCATGCACGCCGATGCGATTCCAGCAGTCGTCGATTGCCTGGGCATCGTCATGGGTGACGGTGTAAGAAGCCGAACCGCTCATCGTTTGTGCTCACTGTCTGCCGCGCGCCCGCTACGGGCGGCGCGTTCCTGCAATCGACGGGCTCCGGCCGCGTCTCCCTGGGAAGCCAGCAGCGCCGCCAGATGCACCAGGGCCTCGGCGTGTTGCGGTTCAAGATAAAGCGCCTTGCGATAAAAACCCTGGGCTTCAAGGGCGCTGCCAGCCATGTCGCTGAGCAGGCCCAACCAATAGAACACCTGGGCGTTTGGCGCGTGGCTGCGCAAGTAGGCTTCGCAAGCCACGCGGGCCTCGGCGCTTTTGCCACCGTTGGCCAGGGCGGCGATATTGGCCAGCAAGGTCGCGGCATCGCTGCTTTTGGGCTCGACAATCGGCGTCACGCTCGCCGCAAACGGCCGCGGCCGAATCACCGGAGGGACAACGCGGGGCGGTGGCTGACGAACCGGCAGCGGGGTCGGCATCAAGGCCGGCAACGGTTGCGGCTCGGGGGCCCCCTGGCGGCTGAAGGCGAACGATTGGGCGATCCCGATCGAGCGCATGCCCAGTCGGCCCAGCAAGCTGCCCTCGGCGGGGCCGATGAACAGCACGCCGTCCTGATGGGTCAGACGCTTGAGCACCTCGAACACCTGCTGTTGGGTCGGCTGGTCGAAATAGATCAACAGGTTGCGACAGAACACAAAATCGTAAGGTGCCTCGTTCACCAGCAAAGCCGGATCCAGCAGGTTGCCTACTTGCAAACGCACCTGTTCACGCACCCGCTCGCTGAGGCGATAACCCTCGTCTTCGGCGTCGAAGTACCACTCGCGAAAACCCAGTTCCGCGCCACGGAAGGAATTCCTGCCGTAGCGCGCTTCCTTGGCCCGCGCCACCGACAGCGGGCTGACGTCCAGGCCGTCTACCTTGAACTGATGCGGTCCCAGGCCTGCGTCGAGCAAGGCCATGGCAATCGAATAAGGTTCTTCGCCAGTGGAACACGGCAGGCTGAGGATGCGCAGCGCGCGCAGGTGCTTGATCTCGGCCAGGCGCTTGACGGCCAGCCTGGCGAGGGTCGCGAAGGATTCCGGGTAGCGGAAGAACCAGGTCTCCGGGACGATCACCGCTTCGATCAGCGCCTGCTGCTCCTGGGCCGAATGCTGCAGGGCCTGCCAATATTCATCGGCGGTTCGCCCGGGCACGGCAATGATGCGCTGGCGCACGGCCCGCTCAATGATCGCGGTGCCGACGGAGGTCACATCCAGGCCGATGCGCTCCTTGAGGAAATCGAAAAAACGCTGGTCGTTGTTCATGGCGTGGCCTCGAGGTCATCGAGGTTCAGCGGCGGCGCAGGAAACAGCAGCGCCCGAACGGATTCATCGAGCAGGTCATTGACCCGCACCCATTGCAGCAACCCCAGGGCATCTTCACGGACAGGGCCGAGGTACGGCGCCTGCCGGTTGTCCAGGCCATAGGGTTTGAAATCGGCCGGGGCGCAGCGCACGGTGTCGGTCGCCTGTTCCAGGATCAACCCCAGCACTTGTCCCATTTGTTGTGCGTCGCCCTGATAGCGCACCAGCACCAATCGCGTACTGGTCCGGGCCTCGGCGCTCTGGCCGAAGGTCAGGGCGCACAGGTCGATCACCGGCACCACCGTGCCGCGCCAGGCAAACACCCCCGCCACCCAGGACGGCGCCCGGGCAATCGGCTTGAGAGGCAGGCGCGGCAGCACTTCCACCACATCGATGGCCTGCAGGGCGTAACGTTCGTTGCCGATGCAGAACACCAGGAACAACGACTGGCGGGCCGTCGGTGCGGCGCCACGGCGGGTCTCTAGTTCGCCCATCAGACTTTGAAACGCGAGACGCCGCTGCGCAGCCCTACGGCGACCTGGCTCAGCTCGTCGATGGCGGAACTGGCCTGGCGCAGGGAATCCACGGTCTGGCTGCTGGCATCGCCCAACTGCACCAAGGCGTGGTTGATCTGCTCGGCACCGGTGGCCTGGGCCTGCATGCCTTCGTTGACCATCAACACGCGCGGCGCCAGGGCCTGAACCTGATGGATGATCTGCGACAGTTGCTCACCCACCTGCTGCACTTCGGCCATGCCCCGACGCACTTCTTCGGAGAACTTGTCCATGCCCATCACACCGGCCGATACCGCGGACTGGATCTCGCGCACCATCTGCTCGATGTCATAGGTCGCCACGGCGGTCTGGTCGGCCAGGCGCCGTACTTCCGTGGCAACCACGGCGAAACCGCGCCCGTACTCACCGGCCTTCTCAGCCTCGATGGCGGCGTTGAGGGACAACAGGTTGGTCTGGTCGGCCACTTTGACGATGGTCACCACCACCTGGTTGATGTTGCCGGCCTTCTCGTTGAGGATCGCCAGCTTGGCGTTCACCAGGTCGGCGGCGCCCATCACCGAATGCATGGTTTCCTCCATGCGCGCCAGGCCTTGCTGGCCGGAGCCGGCGGCCACCGAAGCCTGGTCGGCGGCGGTGGACACTTCGGTCATGGTGCGCACCAGGTCCCGGGAAGTGGCGGCGATTTCCCGGGAGGTCGCGCCGATCTCGGTGGTGGTGGCGGCGGTTTCGGTGGCCGTGGCCTGCTGCTGGCGCGAGGTGGCGGCGATCTCGGTGACCGAGGTGGTGACCTGCACGGAGGAGCGCTGGGCCTGGGACACCAGCGAGGTCAGTTCGGCCATCATGTCGTTGAAGCCGGTTTCCACCGCACCGAATTCGTCCTTGCGCGCCAGGTTCAGGCGTCCGCTCAGGTCGCCGCTGCGCATGATCTCGAGAATCTCGACGATACGGTTCATCGGCCCCATGATCGCCCGCATCAACAACAACCCGCACAGCACGGCGATGATCAGCGCGACCAGGAACGACAGGCCCATGGCGATCTTGGCCGCGGTGACCGCATCGCCGATGGTCAGGGTGGCGTTTTCCGCCAGCTCACGATTGCGCTCGATGATCTGGTTCAAATGCCCGCGGCCGCCGATCCATTCTGGCGTCAGCTCTTTGTCCAAGGCCTGCCGCGCACCTTCGTAGTCCTTGCGCTGGTACAAGTCCAGGACCTTTGCCATGGCCTGGTTGAACGCCAGGTGATTGGCCTCGAACTCGTCGAAAGAGGCCTGGTCGGCGGGGTTCTGGATCAGTTTTTGATAGTTCTGTATTTCTTCGCGCAGGTGCTGCTCGAAGCCCTGGTAGCGGGCCTTGTCCTGGGCGGTGATTTCCCGGTTGCCCGAAAGGCCGACGATTTGTTGGGTCAAGACGTAGCTGTCGACCCAGCCGCCGCGAATCATGGAACTGAAATATACCCCCGGCACCGCATCGGTCCGGACCTTTTCTCCGCTGTCCTGGATCTTCAACAACCGTGAATACGAGACAACCACCATCAACAGCATGATGGCGATGATCACCGCAAAACTCGCCAGGATGCGTTGGCGCAATGTCCAATTCTTCACAGTAAAACCTCGGGCACTTGAAATGTTGGGCAGTATAGCCGAGGGCGGCGCCGGGCCAGTATGGCGGTGTGAGGGGATTTGACCTGTGGGAGCGAGCCTGCTCGCGATAGCGGTGCATCAGTCAAAAACACTGTGACTGACCGGGCCCCATCGCGAGCAGGCTCGCTCCCACAGGGAAATGGGTTGGACCCAAGACCGCCAAACACCACAAAACCACTGTGGGAGCGGGCTTGCTCGCGAAAACGGTGCATCAGTCGACATTTCCATTAACTGACACACCGCCTTCGCGAGCAAGCCCGCTCCCACAGGGGAATGAGTTGGGACTGATCTATACAGTCGCCTGGCGTACCTGTTTTTCCAGTTCCACCTTCAACCCTGGCTCCAGTTTGAGTTGGCGCGCCAGTTCGTCGAGGTAGGACTTCTCCATGAAGTTTTCCTCGTCCACCAGCATCACGCTGGCGATGTACATTTCCGCCGCCATTTCCGGGGTGCTGGCGGCGCGGGCGACGTCGGTGGGGTCCAGGGGCTTGTTGAGTTCGGCGTGCAGCCAGTGTTGCAGTTCCTGGTCGTTGTCGAGCTTGGTGAACTCGCCTTCGATCAACTGCCGCTCGCGCTCGTCCACATGGCCATCGGCCTTGGCCGCTGCCACCAGCGCCTTGAGGATCGCCTGGCTATGCTGCTCGACCTGCGCCGCAGGCACGCGGTCGAGGGTCTGCGGTTCGGTTTTCGGTGCGTTGCCCTGTTGGGCCTGCCAGTTGCCATAGGCTTTGTAGGCGATCACGCCCAAGGCAGCCAGGCCACCATAGGCCAGGGCCTTGCCGCCGAAGCTGCGGGCTTTCTTGTTGCCCAGCAACAGGCCCATGGCCCCGGCGGCCAGTGCCCCGCCGCCCGCGCCGGAAAGCATCCCGCCCAAGTTGCCGGAGCCACCGAGCAACCCGCCCAGACCGCCGGACGACTTGCCTTGGGAACCGCCAGCCTTGTTCTGCAACATTTCCTGGCCGGATTTGAGAAGCTGATCGAGCAATCCACGGGTGTTCATTTGTCGTCTCCACATTTCGGGTCAACGTAAGGCCCCCAGCCTAGATCGAAAGTGCCCCGGCGCCTCCGGCGAGATTGCTTCCAGATGTTGCCTGGCTCATTCAAAGACGCGCTCACCTACCCTTCTAAAAAAACGATATACACTCCAGCACATCGATAAAATCGCCCACTGGGTATTCGACCATGATGACCCTGCGTCAGATCCGTCATTTCATCGCCGTGGCTGAAACCGGCTCCATCTCCGCCGCTGCGCAAACGGCATTCATTTCCCAGTCCACCCTGACCCTGGCCATCCAGCAGTTGGAACAGGAAATCGGCGTCAGCCTGTTCAACCGCCACGCCAAAGGCATGACCCTGACCCACCAGGGCCATCAATTCCTGCGCCAGGCCCATCTGATCCTGGCCACCGTCGACAACGCCAAGCGCAGCCTGCAACAAAGCACCGACCAGGTCGCCGGCCAAGTCACCATTGGCGTCACCAGCCTGGTTGCCGGTTATTACCTGGCGGACCTGCTGACCCGCTTCCAGCGCGCCTATCCCAACGTGGATATCCGCGTGATGGAGGACGAACGGCCGTACATCGAGCATCTGCTGGTCAGCGGCGAAATCGATGTCGGGGTGCTGATCCTGTCCAACCTGGAAGACCGCCACGCCCTGCAGACCGAAGTCCTGACGCATTCACCCCACCGCTTGTGGTTGCCGGCGCAGCATCCGTTGCTGGAGCACGACAGCATCCACCTGGCCGATGTGGCCCGCGAGCCGCTGATCCAGCTGAACGTCGATGAAATGGACCGCAACGCCCAGCGCCTGTGGCGCGGTGCCGGCCTGCAACCGAAGATCACCCTGCGTACGGCCTCGACCGAAGCGGTGCGCAGCCTGGTGGCAGCGGGGCTGGGCGTATCGATCCAACCGGACATGACCTACCGCCCCTGGTCGCTGGAAGGCGACATCATCGAAGCGCGACCGATTGCCGACCTCAACCAGACCCTCGACGTCGGCCTGGCCTGGCGCCGAGGCACCGCGCGACCGGCGTCGGTCGACCCGTTCCTGGCCGTCGCCCGGGAACAGCCCCATGGCGGGCGAAAGCCATCTATTTAATCGAACGCAGCCTTGAGTATTTCGAATTTGTTGCCCTCGGATCTGAGCACTAATCTGACTACGCTACCCGTTCCTGTGGGAGCCGAGCTTGCTCGCGATAGCGGTGGGTCAGGCAACATTGATTCAACTGACAGACCGCTATCGCGAGCAAGCTCGCTCCCACAGGCTCTGTGTTTCAACCGATATAAAAAGAGAAATCGGACATGGCTGGCACGCAAACCCCGTTGTGCACCGCGTTGCTGATCAACGGGGAACTCGTTCCCGGTGAAGGCATTGTCGAGCCGATCCTCAACCCGGCCACCGGCGAAGTGGTGGCTCACATCGCCGAGGCCAGTACCGAGCAGGTCGAAGCCGCGATCCTCGCCGCCCATCAGGCCTTCGACGGCTGGTCGCGCACCACGCCGCAACAACGCTCGAACCTGCTGCTGGACATCGCCAGCGCCATCGAAAAGAACGCCGATGAGCTGGCCCGCCTCGAATCCCTGAACTGCGGCAAGCCGCTGCACCTGGCGCGCCAGGACGACCTCAGTGCGACGGTAGATGTATTCCGTTTCTTCGCCGGCGCCGTGCGCTGCCAGACCGGCCAGCTCAGTGGCGAATACCTGCCCGGCTACACCAGCATGGTGCGTCGCGACCCGATTGGCGTGGTGGCGTCCATTGCACCGTGGAATTACCCGATCATGATGGCCGCGTGGAAAATCGCCCCGGCCCTGGCCGCCGGCAATACGTTGGTGTTCAAGCCATCGGAGCACACGCCGCTGTCGATCCTCGCCCTGGCGCCGACACTGGCCCAGATCCTGCCACGAGGCGTCATCAACATCCTCTGCGGGGGCGGCGAAGGTGTCGGCAGCCATCTGGTCAGCCATCCCAAGGTGCGCATGGTCTCGCTGACCGGCGATATCGTCACCGGGCAGAAGATCCTCCAGGCAGCAGCGAAAACCCTCAAGCGCACGCACCTGGAGCTGGGCGGCAAGGCGCCAGTGATCGTGTGCAACGATGCCGACATCCAGGCCGTGGTCGAAGGCGTGCGCACCTACGGTTATTACAACGCTGGGCAGGATTGCACGGCGGCGTGTCGGATCTACGCCCAAGGCGCAATTCACGACCGTCTGGTGGCCGAACTCGGCGCTGCGGTCAGCAGCCTGCGCTTTGCCGGCAAGCGCGACGCCGACAATGAGATCGGCCCGCTGATCAGCACCCGCCAGCGCGACCGCGTGGCCAGTTTTGTCGAACGCGCCCTCGGCCAACCACACATCGAACGCATTACCGGCGCGGCGGTGCATTCCGGCGCCGGTTTCTACTACCAGCCCACACTGCTGGCCGGCTGCAAGCAAAGCGATGAAATCGTCCAGCGCGAAGTATTCGGCCCGGTGGTCACCGTGACCCGCTTCGACGAACTCAGCCAGGCGGTGGACTGGGCCAACGACTCCGAATACGGCCTGGCGTCCTCGGTATGGACCCAGAACCTCGACAAGGCCATGCAGGTGGCGGCGCGCCTGCAATACGGCTGCACCTGGATCAACAGCCATTTCATGCTGGTCAGCGAAATGCCCCACGGCGGCCTGAAACGTTCGGGCTACGGCAAAGACCTGTCCAGCGATTCGCTCCAGGACTACAGCGTGGTGCGCCACATCATGGCCCGCCACGGCCAGCATCTGTAGATAACAGCACTACTCTAATAACAGGCCATCCATGGCGCTTCACCCTGTTCGAACACTGCCCCGACCATAATTAAAGCAAGAGGGATTTCCATGTACGCGCACAAGACCGTATTGCTCAGCGCAATCACCACGGCGCTGCTGACCAGCGTCAGCCTCCAGGCCGCCGAACCACTCAAGGCCGTTGGCGCCGGCGAAGGCCAACTGGATATCGTCGCCTGGCCGGGTTACATCGAACGCGGCGAAAGCGACAAGGCCTACGATTGGGTCACCGGTTTCGAGAAGGAAACCGGTTGCAAGGTCAATGTAAAAACCGCCGCCACCTCTGACGAAATGGTCAGCCTGATGACCAAGGGTGGCTACGACCTGGTCACCGCCTCGGGCGACGCCTCGTTGCGGCTGATTGCCGGCAAGCGTGTGCAGCCGATCAACACCGCACTGATCAGCAACTGGAAAAACCTCGACCCGCGCCTCAAGGATGCGCCGTGGTACGTGGTCAACCAGCAGACCTACGGCACCCCGTACCAGTGGGGCCCGAACGTGCTGATGTACAACACCGAGGTGTTCAAGCAGGCGCCCACCAGTTGGAGCGTGCTGTTCAGCGCCCAGGACTTGCCCGACGGCAAGCCGAACAAGGGGCGCGTGCAAGCCTACGATGGCCCGATCTACATCGCCGACGCGGCGCTGTACCTCAAGACCGCCAAGCCTGAGCTGGGCATCAAGGACCCGTACCAACTCGACGAAACCCAGTACAAGGCCGTGCTGGAAGTGCTACGGGCCCAGCAGCCGTTGATCCACCGCTACTGGCACGACACCACCGTGCAGATGAGCGACTTCAAGAACGAAGGCGTGGTGGCGTCCGGCGCCTGGCCGTATCAGGTCAACGGCTTGATGAACGAAAAACAACCGATCGCCTCGACCATTCCGAAAGAAGGCGCCACCGGCTGGGCCGACACCACGATGTTGCACGCCGAGGCCAAGCACCCCAACTGCGCGTACAAATGGATGGACTGGTCGCTGCAACCGAAAGTCCAGGGTGACGTCGCCGCGTGGTTCGGCTCGTTGCCAGCGGTGCCGGCGGCGTGCAAGGGCAGCGAGCTGCTGGGCGCCGAGGGCTGCAAGACCAACGGTTTCGATCAGTTCGACAAGATCGCCTTCTGGAAAACCCCACAGGCCGAGGGCGGCAAGTTCGTGCCGTACAGCCGCTGGACCCAGGACTACATTGCGATCATGGGTGGGCGTTAAACCCAATCAGTCGGTGTAGTTCACTGTGTGGGAGTAAGGCTTGCCCGCGATGAAGATAATGCGGTCTCCCGGGGAACCGAGGCGCCTGTATCGCGAGCAAGCTTTGCTCCCACAGCACTGCTCCCACAGGTTTGGTGCACGGCAACTCACCTCCGATCCAACAGAAGTCGCGCTTTTTGGAGCCCCGCACCATGACGCTTGCAGTCCAATTCACCCAGGTATCCCGTCAATTTGGCGAAGTGAAAGCCGTTGACCGGGTTTGCATCGACATCCAGGACGGCGAGTTCTTTTCGATGCTGGGCCCGTCCGGTTCGGGCAAGACCACCTGCCTGCGACTGATCGCCGGGTTCGAACAACCCAGTGCCGGCTCGATCCGCATCCACGGCGAAGAGGCCACCGGGCTTGCGCCGTACCAGCGGGACGTCAACACGGTGTTCCAGGATTACGCCCTCTTCCCCCATATGAACGTGCGCGACAACGTGGCCTACGGCCTGAAAGTCAAAGGCGTCGCCAAGGCCGAGCGCATCAAGCGCGCCGACGAAGCGCTGGAGATGGTTGCCCTGGGCGGTTACGGCGAACGCAAGCCGGTGCAGCTTTCCGGTGGCCAGCGTCAACGGGTGGCCTTGGCCCGAGCGCTGGTCAATCGCCCGCGGGTGTTGCTGCTCGATGAACCCTTGGGCGCCCTCGACCTGAAGCTGCGCGAACAGATGCAGGGCGAGTTAAAGAAGCTGCAACGCCAACTGGGCATCACCTTCATTTTCGTCACCCACGACCAGACCGAAGCACTGTCGATGTCCGACCGCGTGGCGGTGTTCAACAAGGGCCGCATCGAACAGGTCGATACCCCACGCAACCTGTACATGAAACCGGCGACCACCTTCGTCGCCGAATTCGTCGGCACCTCCAACGTGATCCGTGGCGAACTGGCCCGGGAACTGAGCGGTTATCCACAGCCGTTCTCGATTCGCCCGGAACACGTGCGTTTCGCCGAGGGCCCGTTGGCCAGTGGTGAGATCGAAGTCCACGGCCTGCTGCACGACATCCAGTACCAGGGCAGCGCCACGCGCTACGAGTTGAAGCTTGCCAACGGCCAGACCCTGAACCTCAGCCAGGCCAACACCCAGTGGTTCGACAACACGGCCCAGCACCAGACCGGCCAGCACCTGAGCGTACGCTGGGCGCGGGAGGCGATGGTCGCGCTGCACGACACCGTCAGTGGCGAGGTGTGAGATGAACACCCTGGCCATCGCTCAAACGCCCACGCCCGGTTCACCGTTGCGACGCTTTTCCAACCTGCTGTACCGGCGCCCCAACCTGTACCTGTCGATGTTGCTGGTGCCGCCGCTGATCTGGTTCGGCGCGATCTACCTGGGCTCGCTGCTGACCTTGTTGTGGCAGGGTTTCTACACCTTCGACGACTTCACCATGGCGGTCACGCCGGACCTGACCCTGGCGAATTTCGCGGCGCTGTTCCAGCCGTCGAACTTCGACATCATTTTGCGCACCCTGAGCATGGCGATAGCGGTGTCCATCGCCAGCGCCATCGTCGCGTTCCCGATTGCCTACTACATGGCGCGCTACACCAGTGGCAAGACCAAGGCGTTTTTCTACATCGCGGTGATGCTGCCGATGTGGGCCAGCTATATCGTCAAGGCCTATGCCTGGACGCTGCTGCTGGCCAAGGGTGGCGTGGCGCAATGGTTCGTCCAGCACCTGGGCCTGGGGCCGGTGTTGCAGTTCGTGCTGGGGATTCCCGGCGTGGGTGGCAGCACCTTGTCCACCTCACACCTGGGGCGTTTTCTGGTGTTCGTCTACATCTGGCTGCCGTTCATGATCCTGCCGATCCAGGCGTCCCTGGAGCGTCTGCCGCCATCGCTGCTGCAAGCTTCGGCCGACCTGGGCGCCAGGCCACACCAGACGTTCATGCAGGTGATCCTGCCGCTGTCGATCCCCGGTATCGCCGCCGGCTCGATCTTCACCTTCTCGCTGACCCTGGGGGATTTCATCGTGCCCCAGTTGGTGGGCCCGCCGGGCTACTTCGTCGGCAGCATGGTCTACGCCCAGCAAGGCGCCATCGGCAACATGCCCATGGCCGCGGCGTTCACCCTGGTGCCCATCGTGCTGATCGCCCTGTATTTATCCATCGTCAAGCGACTGGGAGCTTTCGATGCACTCTGACTCTCAAGACCGGGCCTCGTGGGGCTTGCGGATCGCGGCGTGGGGCGGGCTGGTGTTCCTGCATTTCCCGATCCTGATCATCTTCCTCTACGCCTTCAATACCGAGGACGCCGCGTTCAGCTTCCCGCCCAAGGGCCTGACCCTGAAGTGGTTCAGCGTCGCCTTCGCGCGCCCGGATGTGCTGGAGGCGATCAAGCTGTCGTTGCAGGTCGCGGCCATCGCCACGTTGATCGCCATGGTGCTTGGCACCCTGGCCTCGGCGGCGCTGTACCGACGCGATTTCTTCGGCAAGCAAGGCATTTCGCTGATGCTGATCCTGCCGATTGCCTTGCCAGGCATCATCACCGGTATTGCGCTGCTGGCGACCTTCAAGACCTTGGGCATCGAACCAGGGATGTTCACCATCGTCGTCGGCCATGCCACTTTCTGCGTGGTGATCGTCTACAACAACGTCATCGCCCGCCTGCGCCGCACCTCCCACAGCCTGATCGAGGCCTCGATGGACCTGGGGGCCGACGGCTGGCAGACCTTTCGCTACATCATCTTGCCCAACCTGGGGTCGGCACTGCTGGCCGGCGGGATGCTGGCGTTTGCGCTGTCATTCGACGAGATCATCGTCACCACCTTCACCGCCGGCCACGAACGCACCTTGCCGCTGTGGCTGCTCAACCAACTCAGCCGCCCTCGCGATGTGCCAGTGACCAACGTGGTGGCGATGCTGGTGATGATGGTCACGATGGTGCCGATATTGGGCGCGTATTACCTGACCCGTGGGGGGGAGAGCGTGGCCGGTAGCGGCGGGAAATAGATTTCACTGTGGAACCGGATCCCTTGTGGGAGCGGGCTTGCTCGCGAAGGCGGTGTGTCATCCAACATTTGCGTCGACTGACACGCCGCCTTCGCGAGCAAGTCGGATCGCCGCACCGCCGCTCCCACCCAGATCAAAAGCAAGAATCAAGAGGACATGGACATGCAAACCAAACTGCTGATCAACGGCCATCTGGTGAACGGCGAAGGCCCTGGCCAGGCGGTGTTCAACCCATCGCTGGGCCGGGTGCTGGTGGAGATCAATGAAGCCAGCGAAGCCCAGGTCGATGCCGCCGTGCGCGCCGCCGATGCCGCCTTCGAGGCCTGGTCGCAAGTGCCGCCCAAGGACCGCTCCCTGTTGCTGCTCAAGCTGGCCGATGCCATCGAAGCCCACGGCGAAGAACTGGCGGAACTGGAGTCGGACAACTGTGGCAAACCCTTGAGTGCCGCGCTGAACGACGAGATCCCGGCGATTGCCGACGTGTTCCGCTTCTTTGCCGGCGCCAGCCGCTGCATGAGTGGTTCGGCAGGCGGCGAATACCTGCCGGGGCACACCTCGATGATCCGCCGCGACCCGGTGGGCGTCATCGCCTCCATCGCGCCGTGGAACTACCCGCTGATGATGGTCGCCTGGAAAATCGCCCCGGCCCTGGCGGCCGGCAATACCGTGGTGCTCAAGCCGTCGGAGCAGACCCCGCTGACGGCGCTGCGCCTGGCGGAACTGGCGTCGGAGATTTTCCCGGCCGGCGTGCTCAACGTGATCTTCGGTCGTGGGCAGACCGTCGGCAACCCGCTGGTCACCCACCCGAAAGTGCGCATGGTGTCGCTGACCGGCTCCATCGCCACTGGCTCGAACATCATTTCCAGCACATCCGACAGCGTCAAACGCATGCACATGGAACTGGGCGGCAAGGCCCCGGTGATCATTTTCGACGACGCCGATATTGACGCGGCGGTGGAAGGCATTCGCACTTTCGGTTTCTACAACGCCGGCCAGGACTGCACCGCCGCCTGCCGCATCTATGCCCAGAAAGGCATTTACGAGCAGTTCGTCGAGAAGCTCGGCGCCGCGGTGGGGAGCATCAAGTACGGCCTGCAAACCGCGCCAGACACCGAGATGGGCCCACTGATCACCGCCCAGCACCGCGACCGCGTGGCCGGTTTCGTCGAACGGGCCATCGCCCAGTCGCATATCCGCCTGATCACCGGCGGCAAGGCCGTCGACGGCAACGGGTTTTTCTTCGAGCCGACGGTGCTGGCCGACGCCCAGCAGGATGACGAAATCGTCCGTCGGGAAGTCTTCGGGCCAGTGGTGTCCGTCACGCAGTTCCTCGACGAGGCACAAGTGCTGGCCTGGGCCAACGATTCGGACTACGGCCTGGCCTCATCGGTGTGGACCGCCGACATCGGCCGTGCCCATCGCCTGTCAGCACGCCTGCAGTATGGCTGCACCTGGGTGAACACCCACTTCATGCTCGTCAGCGAAATGCCCCATGGCGGTCAGAAACGTTCCGGCTATGGCAAGGACATGTCCATGTATGGGCTGGAGGATTACACGGTGGTGCGGCATGTGATGTTCAAGCATTGACGCCAAGACAACCTTGGCAACACATGCCCACGCCTGCCCCGCGTTCGTCCTGCTAAGGTTTTCGTCGATCGGTGCACGCTCGCCGGTTGACGCAAATCCTGGCAGCACCTAGGGTGTCTACAACGTATACACCTTGGAGATCAGCCATGGCCTCGCCCGTTTTGTCCTTTCGTGTGGAAGAAGGTCTGGCCCAACAGCTGGACTTGCTGGCCGCCGCCACCGACCGCGACCGTCAGTATCACCTCAAGCGTGCACTGGTCCGATATGTGGAGGCCGAATCCTGGCATCTGCAAGCCATCAGCGAAGGCATAGCCGATGCCGACGCTGGAAACCTGACCGATCTGGACGCCGTGAAGGCTAAGTGGGCAAAACGTGCCGAGCATCGTACTGACCGACAAAGCACAGAGTGACCTCGACTCGATCCACGAACATTACCAAGGCGCCATCGGTGCAGAAGGCGCCGATGCTGTCATCAGCGCCATCCTGGAGACACTGCGCCAACTGCAACGCTTTCCCGGCTCGGGGCGTCCGTCAGTCGTTCCTGATATTCGAGAGCTGGTACTGACGCGCTACCCATTCGTAGCCCCCTACCGGCTCATGCATGGGCAACTGCAGGTCCTGCGGATACTGCACCAGCGCACCGAACGTCGCCAGGACTGGTCGTTGGAGTGATGTCGGCCGGTGCTCCCCGCCCCGGCCGCTAAAACCGCGAAACACTGCGCATCGCATCCACCAGATAGCGCATGGCGATGCGGTCGTTTTCCGACAACTCCCGATAGCGCTCCACCAGTCTCAATTCTTCCAGGCTGAGCCGGCGTGTCCTGCGTGGGTTGGTCAGGCCTGGAAAGATCCCCAGCATTTCGGTAATGCCCTGTATTTTTGTCATGAGTTGTCCTTCTTTACGTCGAGGTTGACCTGATAACGCCGTCTGAATCCGGGTTAGATCGCCTATCACGCTAAAGAATAGGGAGGATTCAAAGCGTGAAAAGGGAGTTTTAGAGTAATTAGTCAAAAAAAGTCGGAATCGACATAAAAAAAGAAATAACTGTAAGAAAATTTGACCAAGCCACGCTTTCCTTGCTCTCAAAGCCCGTATTTCCCCTATGATTTTGCGCCTCGGTGAACCGATCCTGCTCTCAGGCATCTGTTCTAACGTTCGTCGCGTTTGGCCAAAGGCATGTCCGAACTCATTTATCAGTCTCTGTAGCCAGGATCGGCTCGGGACTGTTTCGAGAAAGGTTGTATTTATGCACCGCAGGAATCTGCTCAAGGCCTCCATGGCCTTCGCCGCCTACACTGGGCTGTCGGCCTCCGGCCTCATGGCCGCACGCGCCTGGGCCGCCGATCAGACTGCCGACGGCGAAGCCCGCCCCTTCGATTTCAACGGTTTGAAGGATCAGGCCAAGCGGCTGGCCGAGAGCCGCTATGTCGACACCAAGCAAGTCCTGCCAGAAACCCTGGCCCAAATGTCGCCGCTGCAGTTCAACGCCATCCAGTACGACGTCAATCACTCGCTGTGGAATGAGCTGGACGGGCAACTGGACGCACAATTCTTCCACGTCGGCATGGGCTTCAAGCAGCCGGTGCGCATGTACAGCGTCGACCCGAAGACGCGCATGGCCCGTGAGGTGCACTTCCGCCCGGAGCTGTTCAACTATCAGAAAACCACGGTCAACACCTCGCAATTGAAGGGTGACCTGGGCTTCGCCGGCTTTCGCGTCTTCAAGGCGCCGGAGCTGGACCGGCACGACATCCTTTCGTTCCTGGGGGCCAGCTACTTCCGCGCCGTGGATGCCAGCGGCCAGTACGGGCTGTCGGCCCGCGGTTTGGCCATCGACACCTATGCGAAGAAGCGCGAGGAGTTCCCGGACTTCACCAAGTTCTGGTTTGAAACCCCGGACAAGAACAGCACCCGCTTCGTGGTCTATGCCCTGCTCGACTCCCCCAGCGCCACCGGTGCCTATCGGTTTGACATCGATTGCCAGCCGACCCGGGTGGTGATGGAGATCGACGCGCACGTCAATGCCCGTACTGCCATCGAGCAGCTGGGCATCGCCCCCATGACCAGCATGTTCAGCTGTGGCACCGTCGAACGGCGCATGTGCGACACCATTCACCCGCAAATCCACGATTCCGACCGACTGGCCATGTGGCGCGGCAACGGCGAGTGGGTGTGCCGGCCGTTGAACAACCCCGCTACCCTGCAATTCAACGCCTTCGCCGACAAGGACCCGAAAGGTTTCGGCCTGGTGCAGACCGACCACGACTTCGCCAGCTACCAGGACACCGTGGACTGGTACAGCAAGCGCCCAAGCCTGTGGGTCGAACCGACGACGGCCTGGGGCGAAGGCTCGGTCGACTTGCTGGAGATTCCTACCACCGGCGAAACCCTGGACAACATTGTCGCGTTCTGGACGCCGAAAAAACCGGTGGCCGCCGGCGACTCGCTGAACTATGGCTACAAGCTCTACTGGAGCGCACTGCCGCCGGTCAGCACCGACCTGGCCCACGTCGACGCCACCCGCTCAGGCATGGGCGGTTTCATCGAAGGCTGGGCACCGGGCGAGCATTACCCGACCGTCTGGGCCCGTCGCTTTGCCGTGGACTTCAGCGGCGGCGGCCTCGACCAACTGCCGCCGGGCACCGGTATCGAACCCGTGGTGACCTGCTCCCATGGCGAAGTGAAGGACTTCAACGTGTTGGTGCTGGATGCAATCAAGGGCTACCGCATCACATTCGACTGGTACCCGACCGACGACAGTGTAGAGCCGGTGCAGATGCGCCTGTTCATTCGCACCAAGGACCGGACCTTGAGCGAGACCTGGTTGTACCAGTACTTCCCGCCGGCGCCGGATAAGCGCAAGTACCCCTGAGCCCTGCTGCGTCCGGGATGACGCCTTCGCGAGCAAGCCCGCTCCCACATGGAGGTGGGTGTAAATCAGAAGTTCTATGATCAACAAAAATCCCTTGTGGGAGCGGGCTTGCTCGCGAAGACGGCGGTACAAGCACTAAAGATTCCAGATAAACAAAAGCCCCGGCCAATGACGACCGGGGCTTTTTTGTTTTACCAAACACTCAATCGCGCAAATCCGACTCATGAATCGGCTGGTCCCGATGCGTGGCCCGCTGGTACTGCGCCGGCCACGTGGCCTTGCGGCCGCCCAGGTCATCATCGGCATGCAAGGCCCAGTACGGATCACGCAACAATTCGCGGGCCAGGAAAATGATATCGGCCTGGCAGGTGCGCAGGATGTGTTCGGCCTGGGCCGGCTCAGTGATCATGCCGACGGTGCCGGTGGCGATTTCCGACTCCTTGCGCACCCGCTCGGCGAAACGGGTCTGGTAACCCGGGCCGGTGGGAATTTCCGCATTGGCGGCGGTGCCGCCCGATGACACATCGATCAGGTCCACCCCCAGCGCCCTGAAGCGCCGCGCCAGCTCCACGGTTTCGTCCGGGTTCCACCCGTCCTCGACCCAATCGGTGGCGGAAACACGAACGAACACCGGCAGTTCTTCAGGCCATACGGCCCGCACCGCTTCGGTGACTTGCAGCACCAGGCGGATGCGATTTTCGAACGAGCCGCCGTATTGATCGCGCCGCTGATTGCTCAAGGGCGAGAGGAATTGATGCAGCAGATACCCATGGGCCGCGTGAACCTCGACCACTTTGAAGCCGGCCGTGAGGGCGCGCTTGGCCGAATCGACGAAGGCCTGGATCACACCGGCGATCTGCCCGTCGTCCAATTGGACTGGCTGGGTGTGCTGCGGGTCGAAGGCAATCGGCGATGGACCGACCGGCATCCAGCCGCCATCCGCCGGCTTGACGCTGCCATGCTTGCCCAACCAGGGTCGCCAGGTGCTGGCCTTGCGTCCGGCATGGGCCAGTTGTATGCCCGGCACGGCCCCTTGGGCGGTGATGAACCGGGTGATGCGTTGCAAGGGTTCGATCTGTTCATCGTTCCACAGCCCAAGGTCCTGGGCGGTGATGCGGCCGTCGGCGGTAACAGCGGTGGCTTCGGTGAACACCAGGCCGGCACCGCCCACGGCACGGCTGCCCAAGTGCACCAGGTGCCAATCGTTGGCCAGGCCATCGGTGCTCGAATACTGGCACATCGGCGATACCGCGATGCGATTGGGCAGGGTCAATTGGCGAAGGGTATAGGGTTCCAGCAGCAGACTCATGGGGCACCTCTCGAATCAGTGGGCAGGCTCCAGGGTTCTGTTTGAAAAGTCGACGAGTGACAAAAGGTGCAACACCCGCCCCCGCGGGCAAAAAACTCGACAAGACGTCACAAGGGCTATCAAGCAGTGCTTAGAGCCTAGTCGACAACCCGGCAGGACGGAGGGTTCAGAACTTAAAAACCGACGGTGTGGCGAGGGCGCTTGCTCCCGCTTAGGTCGGTCACTGTGTGGCGAGGGGATTTATCCCCGCTCGACTGCGAAGCAGTCGCGAACCCGGCCAACGCCGTTTGACTGGAGAAATGCGGTGCCGGGACATTTTGGGGGCTGCTGCGCAGCCCAGCGGGGATAAATCCCCTCGCCACAAGAAGTCATCACTTAATCGATAGCACTTGTGGCTACCGCGGCTCGATATGGGCAATCATCAATTGCACCGTTTCCTGACCGCGGAACTCGTTGAGGTCGAGCTTGTAGGCCAGTTCCACCCAGCGCACGGTAGGGTTGGGCCAGATCTCGCGGTCGATGCCAAAGGCGATGCCATCAAGCTTCACCGAGCCGCACTCGCTCTTGAGGACGACCTTCAGGTGCCGCTCGCCCACCACGCGCTGTTCGACCAACTGGAACAGGCCGTGGAACATTGGCTCAGGAAAATGCTGGCCCCAGGGGCCGGCGTGGCGCAGTGCCCGGGCCAGTTCCAAGTGGAACTCCTCGACCGCCAGGGTGCCATCCGACAACAGTCGGCCGGTCAGGTCTTCTTCACGCAATTGCCGGCGCACTTCCGCGTCGAACGCTTCGGCGAACAACGGAAAATTCGCCTCCGGCAGCGTCAGTCCCGCCGCCATGGCGTGACCGCCGTACTTGCTGATCAGGGTGGGATGCTGCGCCGCCACCACGCTCAGCGCATCGCGAATGTGAAAGCCCGGCACCGAGCGGCCCGAGCCCTTGAGCAAACCGTCCCCGGCATCGGCAAAGGCGATGGTCGGACGGAAATAGCGCTCTTTCATCCGCGAAGCGAGGATGCCGATGACCCCTTGGTGCCACTGCGGATCGAACAGGCACAAACCGAACGGCATCGACTCCACCGGCAGGTCCTTGAGCTGGGCCAGGGCTTCGCGCTGCATGCCCTGCTCGATGGACTTGCGGTCCTGGTTCATGCCGTCCAGTTGCGCGGCCATCTCCCGCGCCAGGGCCGGGTCGTCGGTGAGCAGGCATTCGATGCCCAGGCTCATGTCGTCCAGGCGCCCCGCCGCATTCAGACGCGGCCCGAGGATAAATCCGAGGTCGGTGGAGGTAATCCGTGAAGCATCGCGCTTGGCCACTTCCAGGATTGCCTTGATGCCGGGCCGGGCACGTCCGGCGCGAATCCGTTCCAGGCCTTGGTGCACCAGGATCCGGTTATTCGCGTCCAGGGGCACCACGTCGGCCACGCTGCCCAGGGCCACCAGGTCGAGCAATTCGCCGATGTTCGGCTGGGGTGTGCTGGCATACCAGCCCAGGTTGCGCAGACGCGCCCGCAGCGCCATCAGCACATAGAAAATCACCCCGACACCGGCCAGGGCCTTGCTCGGGAACTCGCAGCCCGGCTGGTTCGGATTGACGATGGCGTCGGCTGCCGGCAGTTCAAGGCCGGGCAAGTGGTGGTCGGTGACCAGCACCTGGAGCCCCGCCGCTTTCGCCGCCGCCACGCCTTCCACACTGGAAATACCGTTATCCACGGTGATCAGCAACTGCGGTTCGCGGGCCAGGGCGACTTCGACGATTTCCGGGGTCAGCCCGTAGCCATATTCGAAGCGATTAGGCACCAGGTAGTCGACATGGGCCGCACCGAGCAGACGCAACCCGAGCATGCCCACGGTGCTGGCGGTCGCGCCATCGGCGTCGAAGTCACCCACGATCAGGATGCGCTGGCGTTGCTCCAGCGCCGTCACCAACAGATCCACCGCGGCGTCGATCCCCTTGAGCTGCTGGAAGGGAATCAAGCGCGCCAGGCTCTTGTCCAGTTCAGCCTCGGACTGCACGCCACGCGCTGCGTACAGGCGGGTCAACAGGGGCGGCAGGTCACCGAGAAATGGCAGGGTATCGGGCAGTTGGCGGGGTTCTATGCGCATGGGGTGACGAAAACTTCTCTTTAATGGTGAAAATCCTGGTGGCGAGGGAGCTTGGCACTGTAGGAGCTGCCGAAGGCTGCGATCTTTTGATCTTTTGATCTTTCGCTTGAGACTCAAGCGTCAGGGGAAAGATCGCAGCCTCGTTGCACTCGACAGCTCCTACACAGCTCCTACAGTCCCGGTGGGCTCAGCCACGCTCGCCCAGCAACCATTGCAGCTGGACTTCATGTTGGCCACGGTCGTCGGTCACGAAAATCGTGCCCTCGCTGATCATCACATCCCACTTGATCACCCGCGGCATGTCCTGGGCCAGGGTTTCGAGCACTTCCTGGGGCACGGCGGCGATGTTGACGTTTTTCAGGTTCTTGACCGCCGGGATCACCTTGCCTTCCCAGACCCGCAGGCTGCCGTAGGCCAGCAGGCTGGTGCGCTCGGTCCGGCGCGAGCACCAGGTCAGGCGATCGGCATCCGGCTGACCGACTTCGATCCAGTGCAGCACACGGTCATCCAGGCTTTTTTCCCACAGCGCCGGCTCATCGACGTCTGACAGACCACGACCAAACGCCAGCAGTTCGTTGTACCAGAACGCGTAGGCCAACAGGCGCACGGTCATGCGCTCTTCGGTTTCCGAAGGGTGGCGGGCGATGGTCTGCTTCACACTCTCGTACACATTGCGGTCAAGGTCGGTGAGGTTCAGTTCAAACTTATAGGTCGTGGACGGCTGGGCCATGAACGGGCTTCTTGATACGAGGAAAGGCGGCAAGTCTAACCGATGACGCGGGCAATCCACGAATTGCCGACCATCAACCTGCGGCGACCGGCCTTGGCCTATGATAAAACGCTCTATTCGTTCTGCCTTTGTCCTACAGGATCTGTCATGTCGCTTACTGCCAAACCCCTTGCCGGCGTCAAAGTCATCGAACTCGGCACCTTGATCGCCGGGCCCTTCGCCTCGCGCATCTGCGGTGAATTCGGTGCCGAAGTCATCAAGGTCGAATCGCCCGACGGCGGTGACCCCCTGCGCAAGTGGCGCAAGCTGTACGAAGGCACCTCGCTGTGGTGGTTCGTCCAGGCACGCAACAAGAAGTCCCTGACCTTGAACCTCAAGCACCCCGAAGGCCTGGCGATCCTGAAAAAACTGATCGGCGAAGCCGATATCCTGATCGAGAACTTTCGCCCCGGCGTACTGGAAAAGCTCGGCCTGGGCTGGGATGTCCTGCACGCACTGAACCCGAAACTGGTGATGGTGCGGCTTTCGGGCTTCGGCCAGACCGGGCCGATGAAGGATCAACCGGGGTTTGGCGCGGTGGGCGAATCCATGGGCGGCCTGCGCTACATCACCGGCTTCGAGGACCGTCCGCCGGTGCGCACCGGAATTTCCATCGGCGACTCCATCGCCGCCCTCTGGGGCGTGATCGGCGCATTGATGGCCCTGCGTCACCGCGAGATCAACGGCGGAACGGGGCAAGTAGTGGACGTGGCCTTGTACGAGGCGATTTTTGCCATGATGGAAAGCATGGTGCCAGAGTTCGACGTGTTCGGCTTCATCCGTGAGCGCACCGGCAACATCATGCCCGGCATCACCCCCTCGTCCATCCACACCAGCGCTGACGGCAAGCACGTACAGATTGGCGCCAACGGCGACGCGATCTTCAAGCGCTTCATGCAGATCATCGGCCGTGACGACCTGGCCAATGACCCGCAACTGGCCAGCAATGATGGCCGCGACAGCCGGCGTGACGAGCTCTACGGCGTCATCGATCGCTGGGTCAACTCGCTGCCGCTCGATAGCGTTATCGACCAACTGAACCAGGCCGGAGTGCCGGCCAGTCGGATCTTCAGCGCCGAGGATATGTTCAGCGACCCGCAGTTTCTGGCTCGTGAAATGTTCCTGCAGGCCAAGTTGCCCGACGGCAAGGCGTTCAAGATGCCGGGGATCGTACCGAAACTCTCCGACACCCCGGGCACCTCCGAATGGGTCGGGCCGGCGCTGGGTGAACACAACGCACAAGTGCTCGGCGAGCTTGGCTACGACGCGCAGCAGATCACCAAACTGCGCGCCGACGGGGCCATTTGACGCTCTGTAGGGGCCAGTCACCGAAGATCAAACGGTGGGAGCGGACTTGCTCGCGATAGCGTCCGTTCAATCGACTTGATGTTGACTGGCACACCGCAATCGCGAGCAAGCTTTGCTCCCACAGGTCCTGCTCAAACAGATCTGACGGGTGTACGACCAGGAGAGCCAGGCCGGCTACTAGGCCGCCTCGCGGTGGACGTTGATCTCGGCGCCCCGTTAACCACGCTGGCCGAACGCAGGCATTGCGCAGTGGGCATCCCGGCATGGATGCCGGGATAGCCGCGCTGGGCCATGGATGGCCCTTCGCGGCGGGCCCACGGAGCAATGCCGGAGTGAGGGCACACCGAGCCTAAGCGAGGTGCCGAGTGGTGGGGCAGAAGCGTTTTGCTTACTTTTGACTGGGCCGGCTTCCGGGCTTCTCAAAAGTGAGCCGCCGTCAGGGCGGAACCCTAAGCCGCCGTTACCGCAGCAATGGATATGTACCGACCATCAGGCCGCCTTCGCGAGCAAGCCCGCTCCCACAGTTGGGTCCGAGTACGACCGGGAGAGCCAGGTCGGCTGTCAGGCCGCCTCGCGAGCAAGCTTTGCTCCCACAGGTCCTGCTCAAACAGATCTGACGGGTGTACGACCGGGAGAGCCAGGCCGGCTGTTAGGCCGCCTCGCGGTGGACGTTGATCTCGGCGCCCCGTTAACCACGCTGGCCGAACGCAGGCATTGCGCAGTGGGCAACCCGGCATGGATGCCGGGTTAGCCGCGCTGGGCCATGGATGGCCCTTCGCGGCGGGCCCACGGAGCAATGCCTTCGTTCGGGCATGCCGAGCCTAGGCGAGGCACCGAGTGGTGGGGCAGAAGCGCTTTGGTTACTTTCGCGCTTTTCGAAAGTGACCCGCCGTCAGGGCGGAACCCTAAGCCGCCGTTACCGCAGCAATGGATATGTACCGACCATCAGGCCGCCATCGCGAGCAAGCTTTGCTCCCACAACGGCGCCAGCGCCTGACAGAACGCGCTAAAAACGTAAAAGCCAGGCAAAAAGAAACCCCGAGAAGTGGGGAGACGACTCGGGGTTAAACGTAACCAATCAAGGTTCGTACAACAAGCGACAAGCACCGGAGCACAATGCTCGCTCTTGTTGGTAAAGAGTCTGACTCATCAGGACGTAGGAAGGTTCCCACAAAACCCCAGTCAATTCGCCCCGACCATGACCTTGTCGCGCGCCAGATTGCGCAGCGCCGCAATCACACAGGGCTCCAGGCGGCCCTCGGCAATCAATACATCGCGATGCAGGCCATCGACCACATCCGTCAACTGACGCTTGTCGGTCAATTGGGCCTGATTGAACACTCGCTCGACCATGATGGCCCCGGAGGTATTCTTCAGCGTCACCAGGCATTCGCCCTTGGCGCCGGAGGGAGTCAGCGTGACCTGATACGGGCTCAAGGCTTCATTCAGCAATAGGCTGATACTTTCCATTCGCTCACCCTTCAATAGTCCGAAAACAACTGCATGTTCACAGTAAGTGACCGTGGGCCGCAGCAGAAAGTTCGTCAGCGCACCGAACCGGCACGCCTCCAACCTGTTCAACCGAGCATGCGCGCCCAATATGACAGGCAAACAACAGCCTTCTCTTGAAGTCTTGGCGTGGTGACGGTCGGCGTCAGGCCATCAACTTGTCGCAACGGCGCCATCGACGCCCGGCATCGGTCCAGCCCCCCAGAATGCCGCGCAACTGCCCGTCAGCCCCATAGAAGGGCACCGACCAATGATAGATTTCCCGCAATCCGCTGCTGAACATCAATTGTCGGTCGACGAACCGGGACTGGCCGGTGCGCAATTGCTCCATCACCTCCCCATGCAGCAACTCGGCAGTGGCCGGCGGGAATGCCGCCGAATCCGTCAGCCGCGTGCCCCGCAGCTTTTCGAAGCGGGTCGCAAACTGGTCCTCGTAGCTTTTGTTGCACATGATCAGGCGCCCTTCCAGATCCCGGATGAAAATCGGGTCGGGAATGGCATCCATCAAGGCCCGCTGGAGCATCAACTGGTCCTTGAGGACCGCCTCGGCCTTGAGGCGCTGGTCGATCTGTATCTGCAGGCGACGGTTCCATAGCAGGGACAGGAGGCCGAACACCACGACCACGGTCACGCACCAGTACCCCCAGCGGGACACCCGCTCCCAGATCGATGGCGCCTGGACGGGTGTGATGCCGGCCATCCATTTGGAACGCAGCGCGCGCATGTCCTTGGCCGGGAAGGCTTCCAGGGCTTTGTTCAAGATGCTCAGCAGCACGGTCAGGTCCTGGCGTACCGCGAGGTAATCGGGTTCCCACTTGCCTTCAAGGCCCCTTCCTACCTGCAATTGTCCCGCCGGATAGAGATGCACCCCGGTTTCATTTTCGATGGTGGCATAGGCTTCCCGACTCTCGACCAATGCCCGCGCCTCGCCATAGGTCTTGGTCGTGCGCAATTCGATGGCCGGGTAGTCGCGCCTGATCTCCGCTTCCAAGGCATGCCGCGCCGGCAACGCCAGGACCTTCCCTTCCAGCTGTTCCAGCGAATGGAGAATCGACTCTCCGTCACGGCCGACAAATACCCAGCCCGAGCCACCAAATGCATGGCTGAAACTCAGGAAATCCCTGCGTTCGTCATTCATCGCCAAGAGGGTCGTCATGTCGGCTTCGCTGTTCTCCAGCAGCGTCAGCAACTCGCCGGGGGAGAACGACTCTCGATGCACGAACTCAAGGCCAGTCATTTGCGTAATGCGCTGGAGAATGTCGTGGTTCAGACCGTTCCACTGCCCCAGTTCATTCTTGAACAGGTACAACGGAAACTGCGTCGTGGCCACGATGACGCGGGGGTTCTCCTTGATCCACTTCAATTCCTGCACATCCAGCACCAGCCGTTCGCCAGGATTGAACGGCGGCGTGTCGAAAGCCGCCAACTGTGCCGCATTGCCCCCTTGCGCCCAGTACATCAGGGCCAGGCCCATTACCCAGCCCCGGGCTGGCTTGCCTTTGCTAAAAAACGACATCTGCATTTCCTTCGAGATGACTCGCCCGTTCCTCCAAGGGCGAAAACCCGACCAGTTTGGCATGCAGAAACAAGAAAGCCCGTCAGGAGACGGGCTTCAAAATGTGACAGGTTTGCGCGGTCAGAGTGGCTTGCCGCGGTTCCCATGCTGACTGACAAAGGCCTGCACGGCCTTCAAGTCGTTGGGCAACACGGTGCAACGCTCATCTCGCTCAAACAAATCAGAAAGATGCGCAGGCAGTTCGAGCGCTTTTCCTACACCGGCTTTCTCCACGGCTTCCGGGAACTTGACCGGATGCGCCGTGCCCAGGATCACCATCGGGATGTCCAGGCTACGACGGCACTCACGAGCGGCCCTGACGCCAATGGCCGTGTGCGGATCGAGCAACTCACCGCTCTGCTCGAACACCTCGGCGATGGTTTCGCAAGTCTGCTCATCGTCCACGGCCAGGGAGTCGAACAACTTGCGGGCTTCGGTCCAGCGCTCAGGCTCGACGCTGAAACCGCCGCCCTGGCGGAAGCTGTCCATCAGGCCGGCAATCGCCGCACCATTGCGACCGTGCAGGTCGAACAGCAGGCGTTCGAAGTTCGACGACACCATGATGTCCATCGAAGGCGACAGCGTGGCGTGCAGGGTTTCCTTGACGTACTGGTTGCCGCTCATGAAGCGGTGCAGGATGTCGTTGCGGTTGGTGGCGACGATCAATTGATTGATCGGCAGGCCCATGTTGCGCGCCAGGTAGCCGGCGAAGATATCGCCGAAGTTGCCGGTCGGCACCGAGAACGACACGGAGCGGGCCGGGCCGCCCAATTGCAGGGCCGCGTGGAAGTAATAAACGATCTGGGCCATGATCCGCGCCCAGTTGATCGAGTTCACCGCCACCAGCCGCGTGCCCTTGAGGAAGCTCTGGTCGGCGAAACTGGCCTTGACCATTTCCTGGCAGTCATCGAAGTTGCCTTCGATGGCGATGTTGTGGATGTTATCGCCGAATATCGTCGTCATCTGCCGACGTTGTACTTCCGAGACCCGGTTGTGCGGGTGCAGGATGAAAATGTCGACGTTATCGCAATGCTTGCAGCCTTCGATGGCCGCCGAACCGGTGTCGCCAGACGTGGCACCGACGATCACCACACGCTCGCCACGCTTTTGCAGCACGTAGTCCAGCAGGCGACCGAGCAATTGCAGGGCGAAGTCCTTGAACGCCAGGGTCGGGCCGTGGAACAGCTCCATGACCCATTCGTTACCGTTGAGCTGACGCAGCGGTGCGATGGCATTGTGGGAAAAGACGCCATAGGTCTCTTCCAGGATTTTCTTGAAATCGGCGTCCGGGATGCTGCCGGTGACGAACGGGCGCATGACCCGGAACGCCAGCTCGTGATACGGCAGGCCGGTCCAGGAAGCGATTTCTTCCTGGGTGAAGCGCGGCAGGTTTTCCGGCACATAGAGACCGCCGTCCGTGGCCAGGCCGGCCAGGAGGACATCTTCGAAATTCAGGGCCGGTGCCTGGCCGCGGGTGCTGATATAGCGCATGGGGCAAACCTTCGGTTTGGGCTTCAAGCGTTGAAGCAGCAGGCGATACATTCAAAGGCAAGTGTGCCTTCGTTCGCAGCCTGCAACTTACCGCTTGCCGCTAAATTAATTCAAATGTTCGACGCGGATACGGACCACCGGGCCAACGACACCCTGGAGCGCTTCCAACGCCGCAATCGCGTCGTTGATGCGCTGCTCGACCACACGGTGGGTCAGCAGGATCATCGGCACCAGGCCGTCGTGTTCCTCGACTTCCTTCTGCATGATCGACTCGATGTTGATGCCGCGTTCCGAGAGGATGCTCGCCACTTGGGCCAGCACACCCGGATGGTCCTTGGCCTGGATGCGCAGGTAGTAGGAGCTTTCGCACGCCTCGATCGGAAGAATCGGGTGAGCCGACAGCGAGTCTGGCTGGAAGGCCAGGTGCGGCACACGGTTTTCCGGGTCCGAGGTCATGGCGCGAACCACGTCCACCAGGTCGGCAATCACCGAAGAGGCCGTCGGTTCCATGCCCGCACCAGCGCCGTAGAACAGCGTCGAGCCGGAGGCGTCGCCGTTGACCATCACCGCGTTCATCACGCCGTTGACGTTGGCGATCAGGCGATCGGCCGGGATCAAAGTCGGGTGCACGCGCAGCTCGATGCCGTTGGCGGTGCTGCGCGCCACGCCCAGGTGCTTGATGCGATAGCCCAAGGCTTCGGCGTAGTTCACGTCAGCGGTGGTCAGCTTGGTGATGCCTTCGGTGTAGGCCTTGTCGAACTGCAACGGAATGCCGAACGCAATGGAGGCCAGGATCGTCAGCTTGTGCGCTGCGTCGATGCCTTCCACGTCGAACGTCGGATCAGCCTCTGCGTAGCCCAGGGCCTGGGCTTCGGCGAGCACGTCTTCGAAGGTGCGACCCTTCTCGCGCATCTCGGTGAGGATGAAGTTGCCGGTGCCGTTGATGATCCCCGCGACCCAGTTGATGCGGTTGGCCGACAGGCCTTCGCGGATCGCCTTGATCACCGGGATACCACCGGCCACGGCGGCTTCGAAAGCCACGATCACGCCCTTCTCGCGGGCCTTGGCGAAAATCTCATTACCGTGAACAGCGATAAGCGCCTTGTTCGCGGTGACCACATGCTTGCCATTCTCGATGGCCTTGAGTACCAGCTCACGGGCAACGGTGTAGCCGCCGACCAGCTCTATGACGATGTCGATCTCAGGGTTCGTGGCCACTTCGAAGACATCGTTGGTAATCGCAATACCGGTCGTCTGGAACTGAGGCTTTGGCGTGCGCATGGCAATTTGTGCCACTTCGATCCCACGCCCGGCACGACGAGCAATTTCCTCGGCGTTGCGCTGAAGTACGTTGAAGGTGCCGCCACCGACGGTACCTAACCCACAGATGCCTACTTTGACCGGATTCACTCTTGACTCCCCATGAAACGGCCGACGCAAGGTCGGCCGTGAAATACAGCCGCGCAGCAACGCGACTTTGTGTTTAACGGCCCGACGAAGGTTTTCGCCGAGCCGTGATCTTCAGAAGCAGATCGCCCATGATCATTTCGCGTCCAGGGCCAGTTTGGCGACTTGTGGCGCCGGCTGGTAGCCCGGAATCACCTGGCCGTCGGCCAAAACGATGGCCGGCGTGCCGTTCACACCAATGGACTGGCCAAGGGCGAACTGCTTGGAAACCGGGTTCTCGCACTTGGCGGCCTTGATTTCCTTGCCATCGACCATCTTGTCCATGGCCGCTTTCTTGTCCTTGGAGCACCAGACCGCCTGCAACTGCTCATCGCCCGGCGAGCCCAGGCCCTGGCGCGGGAACGCAACATAGCGCACTTCGATGCCGCGCTTGTTCAGCTCCGGCACTTCGGCGTGCAGCTTGTGGCAATACGGGCAGGTGGTGTCGGTGAACACGGTGATGTGCGACTTGGTTTCGCCAATCGCCGGGTAGACCACGGTTTCAGCGACTGGAATGCCGTTGATCAACTTGGAAATGCCCTGGCGCTCGGTCATCTCGGTGAGATTGACCGGCTTGCCGTCCTTGAGCTCGAACAGGTTGCCCTGGACGATATACTGACCGTCGGCGCTGGCGTAAAGCACGCGACTGCCCTTGAGCTTGACCTCATACAGGCCGGCCATGGGACTGGCCGAGATGGTTTCGATCGGCACTTCGAGCTGAAGGTTTTCCAGGCTCTTGCGGATAGCCTTGTCGGCCGCGTCGTCGGCGATGGCAAAGGTACTGGCCAGCGCAATGGCGGCGGCGGTGAACATCTGGATCAAACGCATGGGGACTCCTGAGGCGAACAAATGAGACGGGAAACGCCGACCCGCAGATTCGGGTTCCAACCGCCCACTGTGCAAACCGACAAAGCCTACCACATAAGGCCCGCGTGACCGAATGCCGCTGATGCAAGACGCTTTGAGGATTGATGCAGGCTTTTCTGTGGGAGCTTTTCTATGAGAGCTTTTCTGTGGGAGCTTTTCTGTGGAGCTGTCCTGTGGGAGCTGTCCTGTGGGAGCAAGGCTTGCCCGCGATGGCCGCGCCGCGGTGTAACAACTACACCGCGTTATCGTTCATCGCGGGCAAGCCTTGCTCCCACAAGCTCGCTCCCACAGGGAATTTCATTCAGCCGCGCGGATGGTGTTTGGCATGCAAGTCCTGCAACCGCGCCCGGGCGACGTGGGTGTAGATCTGGGTGGTGGACAGGTCGCTATGGCCTAGCAGCATCTGCACCACCCGCAAGTCGGCGCCGTGGTTGAGCAAGTGCGTGGCAAAGGCATGGCGCAAGGTGTGGGGCGAGAGGGATTTGCCGATCCCGGCCACCTTGGCCTGGTGCTTGATGCGGTGCCAGAAGGTCTGGCGGGTCATCTGCTCACCGCGCAGGCTGGGAAACAGCACATCGCTGGGACGCCCGCCCAGCAGCTCATGACGGGCATCGCGCATGTAGCGCTCGACCCAGACGATCGCTTCCTCACCCATCGGCACCAGGCGTTCCTTGCTGCCTTTGCCCATCACCCGCAGCACGCCCTGGCGCAGGTTGACCTGCTCCAGGGTCAAGCTGATCAACTCGGTGACCCGCAGGCCACAGGCATACAAGACTTCCAGCATGGCCCGGTCGCGCTGACCGATGGCTTCGCTGAGGTCGGGTGCCGCCAGCAGCGCCTCCACATCGGCTTCCGACAGGGATTTGGGCAATGGGCGCCCCAGCTGCGGCATTTCCACGCGCAAGGTCGGGTCCACCGCGATCAGCTTTTCCCGCAGCAAATAGCGATAGAACCCACGCAGGCCGGAGAGAAACCGTGCCGTCGAGCGAGGTTTGTAGTTCTGCTCCAAGCGCCACGCCAAGTGATCGAGGATCAACTCCCGGCCAGCATTGATCAGTTCCAGGTGGTTTTCCTGCAGCCAACCGTTGAACAGCGCCAGGTCGCTGCGATAGGCATCGCGGGTGTTATCGGACAGGCCCTTCTCCAGCCACAGGGCGTCGAGAAACTGGTCTATCAGCGGATGATCGATGGCGGGCATATGAACTCTTGAAGGATGCGGGCACACACAGCATCAATATGGCAAATGAAGCTATGCAGGGTGCTCAAAGCGCAAATCGCAGGCAACAAAAAAGCAGCCCGCAGGCTGCTTTTTTTTGCATCGGAAGCTGGACTTAAGCCAGTTTTTCCTTGATGCGAGCTGCTTTACCCGACAGGTCACGCAGGTAGTACAGCTTGGCTTTACGTACGTCACCGCGACGCTTGACAGCCATGCTGTCGATTTGCGGGCTGTAGGTCTGGAAAGTACGCTCTACGCCGACACCGTTGGAGATTTTACGAACGGTGAATGCACTGTTCACGCCACGGTTACGCTTGGCGATAACGACGCCTTCGAACGCTTGCAGACGGGAACGGTCGCCTTCCTTCACTTTCACCTGAACGACAATGGTGTCGCCTGGGGCAAAGGTAGGGATTTCTTTGGTCATCTGCTCTGCTTCGAGTGCAAGGATGATTTTGTTAGTCATGCTGTGCTCCTAAGGCAAGTCGTCGGACTCACCATCGATACGTTGTTAACTATCGTCCCGCTCGCGGATGTATTCCTCGAGCAGCTTCTTCTCTTCTCCAGAAAGCGAGCGGCTTTCCAGAAGATCGGCGCGTCGTTCATAGGTCCGACCAAGGGACTGCTGTAAACGCCAACGCCGGATGTGCGCGTGATTGCCACTTAGCAACACGTCGGGAACACGCTGATCCGCATACACCTCCGGTCGGGTGTAGTGCGGGCAATCCAGCAGACCATCCGTAAAGGAATCTTCCTCAGCGGAATCTGCATGCCCTAAAGCTCCAGGCAGCAGTCGTGTAACCGCATCGATCAGGACCATCGCCGGCAGCTCGCCGCCAGACAGTACATAGTCGCCAATCGACCACTCTTCATCGACATGAGCTTCAATGAAACGCTCGTCAATGCCTTCATAACGGCCGGCAATCAGGATCAATGCATCCGAATTCGCCAGCTCGCGTACCGCCGACTGAGTCAGCTGACGGCCTTGGGGCGACAGGTAGATCACCTTCGCACCCTCCCCGGCTGCCGTCCTGGCCTGAACCAGCGCATCTTCCAGGGGCTTGATCTTCATCACCATGCCCGGACCACCGCCAAACGGGCGATCGTCCACAGTGTGATGTCGATCCGTGGTGTAGTCCCGCGGATTCCAACAGGTGAGCTGCAACAGCTCCTGTTTCACCGCGCGGCTGGTTATGCCGTACTCGCTGATGGCGGAAAACATCTCGGGAAACAATGTAATGACTTCAACGCGCAAATTAGCCACGTTTAGAAATCCGCATCCCATTCCACCTTCATCTCGCCTGCGGCAAGGTCGACGGCCAACACGCATTGCTCGGTATAGGGCAACAGGCGTTCGCGATCATCCAGGCTGCCGACGCAAGGCTTGACCACCATGACATCGTTCGAACCGGTCTCGAGCAGGTGATCGATTTTCCCGAGCAATTGCCCGAGGTGGTCGATGACCTTCAGACCCACCAGCTCGTACCAGTAGTACTCGCCGTCGGTCAGTTCAGGGAACAGGTTGCGCGGCACGCAGATCTCATAACCGGCCAGAAGACGCGCTTCTTCACGATCATCGAGATCCTTGAGCTTTGCGACCAGGAACTTGTCGTTCCCGCGTCCGCTGACCAGCTCCACCTGTTTCACGCTACCTTCGCGCTTGAGCGTCCAGGTTTTGTAGTCCAACAGGTTCTTGATCGGATCAGTAAAGGAATACACCTTCACTTCGCCGCGAACGCCATGTACAGAGTAGATCTTGCCGACAACGATCAAATCATCAGCATCTTTTGGCGTCGCGTTCATATTGCTCAGGCCGCAGCCTTAGCCGATTCCTTCAACAACTGAGCAACGCGCTCAGAAGGTTGTGCACCAACGCTCAGCCAGTAGGCTACGCGCTCTTGGTTCACGGACAGACGAACTTCCTGACCACGGGCAACAGGGTTGAAGAAACCAACCTGCTCCTTGTGGGAACCGTCACGCGGGTTGCGGCTGTCGGTTACGGTCAGGTGGTAAAACGGGCGCTTTTTGGAGCCGCCAAGGGCAAGACGGATTGTTAGCATGTGAACATCGTTCCTGTAGTCGGTGCTGCAAATCTAAATGCACAGCGGGCATAGGTGCCCGAAAGGCCGCATATTCTAAGGAATATCCGGACTTTTGCAAATGTCTTTTTCCGGCGCCTGGCGCCATGCGATCAAGATTTGCCATAGAGCCGTCATGAAAAACGGCAAGTCAGCTCCCGCGTAGCGCGGGTTTGCTGGAGATCCCCGCATCCGTGCGGGGCAACGCCGACATGACAGTCGGCGCAGATTCTTTACATTTTCGGCATGCCGCCGCCGGGCAACATACCACCCATGCCGCGCATCATCTTGGCCATTCCGCCCTTGGCGGAGAATTTCTTCATCATCTTCTGCATCTGCTTGTGCTGCTTGATCAAGCGACCGATGTCCTGCACCTGGGTGCCGGAACCCATGGCGATACGGCGTTTGCGCGAACCACTGATCAGCTCAGGGTCGCGGCGCTCGGCCGGGGTCATGGAGTTGATGATGGCTTCCATCTGCTTGAACTGCTTTTCAGCCGCGCCCTGGGCATTGCCCATCTGCGCCAGGTTCACGCCACCGATGTTCGGCAGTTTGTCCATGAGGCCGCCAAGGCCGCCCATGTTCTTCATTTGTTGCAACTGGTCGCGGAAGTCTTCGAGGTCGAAGCCCTTGCCCTTCTTCAGCTTCTTGGCCAGTTTGTCGGCCTTGTCCTTGTCGAGGGTCTGTTCGGCCTGCTCGATCAGGCTGAGCACGTCGCCCATGCCGAGGATGCGCGAAGCGATACGCTCGGGGTGGAACGGCTCGAGCGCTTCGCTCTTCTCGCCCATACCGATGAACTTGATCGGCTTGCCGGTGATGGCGCGTACCGACAGCGCGGCACCGCCACGGGCGTCACCGTCGACCTTGGTCAGGATCACGCCAGTCAACGGCAGCGCATCACCGAATGCCTTGGCGGTGTTGGCCGCGTCCTGGCCGGTCATGGCATCGACCACGAACAGGGTTTCCACCGGGTTGATCGCGGCATGCAGCGCCTTGATCTCGCCCATCATCTCTTCATCGATGTGCAGGCGACCGGCGGTATCGACGATGACCACGTCGATGAATTTCAGTTTTGCTTCTTTAATTGCCGCCTGGGCGATGTCCACCGGCTTCTGGCTCAGGTCGGACGGGAAGAACGTCACGCCAATGTCGTTGGCCAGGGTTTCCAGTTGCTTGATTGCCGCCGGACGGTAGATGTCCGCCGACACCACCATCACCGACTTCTTCTTGCGCTCTTTAAGGAAGCGCGCCAGCTTGCCGGCTGTCGTGGTCTTGCCCGCGCCCTGCAGGCCGGCCATCAGCACCACCGCTGGCGGTACGGCGCTCAGGTTCAGGTCTTCGTTGGCGGCGCCCATCAGGCTTTCGAGTTCGGCCTGGACGATCTTCACGAACGCCTGGCCCGGTGTCAGGCTGCGCGACACCTCGGTGCCGACGGCACGCTCCTTGACCGAATTGACGAAGTCCTTGACCACCGGCAGGGCGACGTCGGCTTCGAGCAACGCCATGCGCACTTCGCGCAGGGTGTCTTTGATGTTGTCCTCGGTCAGTTTCGCCTTGCCGGTGACATGGCGCAGCGTCTGCGAGAGACGGTCGGTTAGGTTTTCAAACATGCGCGATCCTTTCAGGCCCAGATGAGACCGGGATAATGGCGGCCCAGACCGTGAAAAATGTGCTCGGCGAGCCTGCGGCGTGGGCAGGTCGCGGATTATAGCGAAGAAGCGGGCGACGTACACCTTACTGTCAGTTGCGGTGGTCTTTCGTGCGGAGGGGGTTCTATGCCAAACTCAGCGCCTTTCGGGCTTGCCTAACAGGATTTATGCTCCCCTTGTCACCCAGCTTGCTTGCCACGCTCGCCGCCGCTTGCCTTTATGCCGCTGCGACCCTCTATCAAGGCACCCGCCTGGCCACCGGCGCCAAGGCGAACAAACGCCTGCTGGTTACGCTTGGCGTGCTGGCGGTGCTCGGTCACGCGACCAGCCTTTATACCCACCTGATGACACCGATCGGCCTGGGCCTGGACTTCTTCAACGCCGCCAGCCTGATCGCCGTCGCCGTGATCGCCCTGACGCTGCTGGCCTGCTCGCGCATTCCGGTGGAAAACCTGCTGGTGCTGCTGTTCCCGCTGGGGCTGGCGACGGTGCTGCTGGCGCAATTCGCGCCGTCGGGCACGGTGCAGATCATCGACGAAGAGCCAGGCATCCTAGCCCACATCCTGCTGTCGATCCTCGCCTATGGCCTGTTCACCATCGCGGTGTTCCAGGCCTTGCTGCTGCTGGTGCAAGACCACCAGCTCAAAAACAAGCACCCGTCCGGGCTGATCCGCAACTTCCCGCCATTGCAAACCATGGAAAGCCTGTTGTTCGGCTTCCTCTGGGCCGGCTGGAGCCTGTTGTCGCTGTCGCTGATCTCCGGCTGGCTGTTCGTAGAGAACCTGTTCGCCCAGCACCTGGTGCACAAGACCCTGCTGGCCTGCCTGGCGTGGATCGTCTTCAGCGTGCTGCTGTGGGGCCGCAACCGCCTCGGCTGGCGCGGCCACAAGGCGATTCGCTGGACCCTGGCCGGTTTCTGCCTGCTGATGCTCGCGTACTTCGGCAGTAAGCTGGTCCGCGAATACATCCTGCATGTGTGACGGACGGCGCTGATGGATACGTTGCCCGTGGCGCCGCTGTTTGCCGTGCTGGTGGTGCTGATCCTCTGGTCGGCCCTGTTCACCGCCATCGAAGCCGCCCAGCAGCACCTGCTGGCCCAGCGCACAGCTTCGCGCGCCAGTGACAAGCCACTGGCAGCGCTGACGTTCCCGTTGGCCAGCCTGATCCTGTGCAATACCCTCTGCCGCACCCTGGCCGTGGTCATCGGCACCTTGCTGGCGATCTTTACCTGGCTGGAAAACGGCCCTTGGGTAGCCTGGCTCGGCAGCGGCGCTGCCCTGCTGGTGTTTGCCGACTACCTGCCGCGCACCTTGGCCACCCGCCAACCCGAAGCGGTGCTGGCCCTGGGCAACGCCTTGCTGGGCATACCGTTGAAGATCCTCTATCCGTTTGCCTGGCTGTTGAATGGTGCCAGCCAATTTTTGCTGCGCCCCTTTGCGCGCAAGGCCAGCATGGTGCAACAGAGCGACGACGAAATGCCCGCGCCACCGCGCAGCGAACACGAACCTGAACACGGCGGCGGCCGGCTGCACCCGATTTCCGGCATACACGCCCTGGACAACATCACCGTCAACGATATCCTCGTGCCCCGCAGCGAGGTCGATGGGATCAACCTCGACGACCCCATCGGCGAGATCATCGAACAGTTGCGCCTGAACCGGCGTACCCGCCTACCGATGTTCCACAGCGACATCAACCAGGTCGAAGCGGTGCTCAACACGCGCCAGATCCGTCATTTGCTGGCGGACGCGAGCCTGACCAAGGAAGCGCTGCTGACCGCCTCCCACGAGCCCTACTTCGTCCCCGAAAGCACGCCACTGCAACTGCAATTGCTGAATTTCCACAAGCAGCAGCGGCGCCTGGGCATGGTGGTGGACGAGTACGGCGAAGTGCTGGGCATCGTCACCCTGGAAGATATCCTGGAAGAAATCGTCGGCGAATTCGAGAGCGAGCACAGCCTCGATAACCCCCACATCCATCCCCAGCCCGATGGTCGCCTGATGATCGATGGCGCGGCGTCGATCCGCGAATTGAACAGGACCCTGGGCTGGCACCTGCCTTGCGACGGCCCCAAGACCCTCAACGGGCTGGTGACCGAAGCCCTGGAAACCATCCCCGAAAGCCCGGTGTGCCTGAAGATCGGCCGTTATCGGCTGGAAATCATCGAAACCGTGGACAACCGTGTCAGCCAGGTGCTGGCGTGGCATAACAGTTCGGTGCCCACGGCTTCCTGAATCCCCCCCAGGCTCAAGGTAAAACACAGTTGTGGCGAGGGGATTTATCCCCGCTGGGCTGCGAAGCAGCCCTAAAACCCGGCAACTCGGTGTGCCAGGCAAAATTGAGTTGACTGTATTTGGGGCCGCTTCGCAGCCCAGCGGGGATAAATCCCCTCGCCACAAAAAGCCCAGCGCACGCTTCAATATTGTGTGCGGGCTCTCTTGTTGATTCGTTAGCCCCCTTCCTATACTCAAGCCGCTTACCCAGCCCCGCCCGAACCCCGTGCTTACCCGCACCCAGCCGGTTCATCGGCAAAATCAGCATCAGTCCTGCGGCTGTTCCTACCCGAAACAGCGAAAGGATACCCGCCCACATCCCTGGGTGTTCGACCATAATAATTCGCTCCAACGGAGCACATGACTGTCAGGGATAACCGCATGACGACCGCTACCTGCAACGAGGCTGTGTCTGCCCAGCCGACAAATTCGGCCACCCGCGTGGCCACCGCGAGTTTCATCGGCACCGCCATCGAGTTCTACGACTTCTACGTCTACGCCACGGCTGCGGCCCTGGTGATCGGGCCGGTGTTCTTCCCGCAAACCTCAGGCACGGCACAGATGCTGTCGTCCTTCCTGACGTTCGGCATCGCCTTCCTCGCACGCCCGTTGGGCTCTGCGCTGTTCGGCCATTTCGGCGACCGGATCGGGCGCAAGTCGACGCTGGTGGCGTCCCTGCTGCTGATGGGTGTGTGCACCACGCTCATCGGCGTGCTGCCGGGCTACGCCAGCATTGGCGCCTGGGCGCCGATCCTGCTGTGCGTGCTGCGTTTCGGCCAGGGCCTGGGGTTGGGCGGTGAATGGGGCGGCGCGGCGCTGCTTGCCACCGAGAACGCGCCCAAGGGCAAGCGTGCCTGGTTCGGCATGTTCCCCCAGCTGGGGCCCTCCATCGGCTTCCTGGCGGCCAACGGGCTGTTCCTGACCCTGGCCATGACCCTTGACGACGAGCAGTTCCGCGCCTGGGGCTGGCGGATTCCGTTCCTGCTCAGTGCCGTACTGGTGATCGTCGGCCTCTATGTGCGGCTCAAGCTCCACGAAACCCCGGTGTTCGCCAATGCCATGGCCCGCCAGGAGCGAGTGAAGGTGCCGTTGGTCGAGCTGTTCAGCCAGTACTGGGCGCCAACCTTGCTGGGCGCGGCGGCGATGGTGGTGTGTTACGCGCTGTTCTATATCTCGACGGTGTTTTCCCTGAGCTACGGCGTGTCCACCCTCGGCTACAGCCGCGAGACCTTCCTGGGCCTGCTGTGCTTTGCCGTGCTGTTCATGGCCGCCGCTACGCCCCTGTCGGCCTGGGCCAGCGACCGCTACGGACGCAAGCCGGTGCTGATCATCGGCGGCGTATTGGCGATTGCCTCGGGTTTCCTCATGGAACCCTTGTTGACCCACGGCTCGACCGGCGGCGTGGCGCTGTTCCTGTGCATCGAGCTGTTCCTGATGGGGGTGACCTTCGCCCCCATGGGCGCCTTGCTACCAGAACTGTTTCCGACCCACGTGCGCTACACCGGTGCCTCGGCGGCCTACAACCTGGGCGGCATCGTCGGCGCCTCGGCCGCGCCGTTCTTCGCCCAGAAACTGGTGGCGATGGGCGGTTTGAGCTATGTCGGGGGTTATGTTTCAGCGGCCGCGCTGCTTAGTGTGATCGCCGTGCTGTGCCTGAAGGAGACGCGTCATAACGACTTGAACCGGGTCGCCTGACGCGCCTCCCGTAGGAGCTGCCGCAGGCTGCGATCTTTTGATCTTTCACTTGAGACTCAAGCGTCAGGGGAAAGATCGCAGCCTCGCTTCGCTCGGCAGCTCCTACGGGGCAGAACCGGCCAATGAAATAACCGCTAACAATCACCCTCCATTGAAACCACCCCCCACCTGCCCCATCTAAGACCCATACCCCATTGCGCAGGTGCCCCATGAGCGACCAGCACTCTACAGAAGCCACTCACGATTACGCTGACTCCGAACACATCGAACACACCTCCTCCGGCACCGGCCTGGCCCTGCCTGGCCAGAATTTGCCGGACAAGGTCTACATCATCCCGATCCACAATCGTCCATTCTTCCCGGCCCAGGTGTTGCCGGTCATCGTCAACGAAGAACCATGGGCCGAGACCCTGGAGCTGGTGGCCAAGTCCGACCATCACTCCCTGGCACTGTTCTTCATGGACTCGCCCCAGGAAGACCCGCGCCATTTCGACACCTCCAAACTGCCGCTGTACGGCACGCTGGTGAAGGTGCACCACGCCAGCCGGGAAGGCGGCAAACTGCAATTTGTCGCCCAGGGCCTGACCCGCGTGCGTATCCGCACCTGGCTCAAGCACCATCGCCCACCGTACCTGGTGGAAGTCGAATACCCGCACCAGCCGAGCGAGCCGACCGATGAGGTCAAGGCCTACGGCATGGCGCTGATCAACGCGATCAAGGAACTGCTGCCGCTCAACCCGCTGTACAGCGAAGAGCTGAAGAACTACCTCAACCGCTTCAGCCCCAACGACCCTTCGCCGCTGACCGACTTTGCCGCTGCGCTCACCTCCGCCACCGGCAATGAACTGCAGGAAGTGCTCGACTGCGTGCCCATGCTCAAGCGCATGGAAAAAGTCCTGCCGATGCTGCGCAAGGAAGTCGAAGTGGCGCGGCTGCAAAAAGAAATTTCCGCCGAGGTCAACAACAAGATCGGCGAACATCAGCGCCAGTTCTTCCTCAAGGAGCAGCTCAAGGTCATCCAGCAGGAGCTGGGGCTGACCAAAGACGACCGCAGCGCCGATATCGAACAGTTCGAGCAGCGGCTCGAAGGCAAAGTGCTGCCGGCCCAGGCGCAGAAACGCATCGAAGAGGAAATGAACAAACTCTCGATCCTGGAAACCGGCTCGCCGGAATATGCCGTCACCCGCAATTACCTGGATTGGGCGACCTCGGTGCCGTGGGGCGTGTATGGCCAGGACAAACTCGACCTCAAGCATGCGCGCAAGGTGCTCGACCAGCACCACGCCGGCCTGGACGACATCAAGGAGCGCATCCTCGAATTCCTCGCCGTTGGCGCCTACAAAGGCGAGATCAGCGGTTCCATCGTGCTGCTGGTGGGTCCGCCGGGCGTGGGCAAGACCAGTGTCGGCAAATCCATCGCCGAGTCCCTCGGGCGACCGTTCTACCGTTTCAGCCTCGGCGGCATGCGTGATGAAGCCGAGATCAAGGGGCATCGGCGCACCTACATCGGCGCCCAGCCGGGCAAGCTGGTGCAGGCACTGAAAGATGTCGAAGTGATGAACCCGGTGATCATGCTCGACGAGATCGACAAGATGGGCCAGAGCTACCAGGGCGACCCGGCCTCGGCCCTGCTGGAGACCCTCGACCCGGAGCAGAACGTCGAATTCCTCGACCACTACCTGGACCTGCGCCTGGACCTGTCGAAAGTGCTCTTCGTCTGCACCGCCAACACTCTGGACTCGATCCCCGGCCCGCTGCTGGACCGGATGGAAGTGATCCGCCTGTCGGGCTACATCACCGAAGAAAAAGTCGCCATCGCCAAGCGTCACTTGTGGCCCAAGCAACTGGCCAAGGCCGGCGTGTCCAAGGGCAGCCTGAGCATCAACGACAGCGCCCTCAAGGCCCTGATCGACGGTTATGCCCGTGAAGCCGGGGTGCGACAGCTGGAAAAACAGCTGGGCAAACTGGTGCGCAAGGCGGTGATGAAGCTGATCGACGACCCCAAGGCCATGATCAAGCTCGGGCCGAAGGACCTCGAGGCCTCGCTGGGTAAACCGGTGTTCCGCAACGAGCAGGTGTTGTCCGGCATCGGCGTGATTACCGGCCTGGCCTGGACCAGCATGGGCGGCGCGACCTTGCCGATCGAAGCAACGCGCATCCACACCCTCAATCGCGGCTTCAAGCTGACCGGGCAACTGGGGGACGTGATGAAGGAATCGGCGGAAATCGCCCACAGCTACGTCAGTTCGCACCTGAAGCAATTTGGTGGCGATCCGAAGTTCTTTGACGAGGCCTTCGTTCACCTGCACGTACCGGAAGGCGCCACGCCCAAGGACGGCCCGAGCGCCGGCGTGACCATGGCCAGCGCGTTGCTGTCCCTGGCCCGCAACCAGCCGCCGAAAAAAGGCGTGGCCATGACCGGCGAACTGACCCTCACCGGGCACGTCCTGCCGATTGGCGGGGTGCGCGAGAAGGTCATCGCGGCGCGGCGGCAGAAAATCAACGAGCTGATCCTGCCGGAAGCCAACCGGGGCAACTTCGAAGAACTGCCGGACTACCTCAAGGAAGGTGTCACGGTGCACTTTGCCAAGCGGTTTGCGGATGTGGCCAAGGTGTTGTTCTGATATTTCTCTAGCGCTTGTGCGGGCGCCATCGCGGGCAAGCCTTGCTCCCACAGGGTAAAATGTCGCTCACAGATTTTGTGTGCGACAAAGATCCACAGTGGGAGCAAGCCTTGCCCCACAGGGTTAAATGTCGCTCACAGATTTTGTCTGCAACAAAGATCCATTGTGGGAGCAAGGCTTGCCCGCGAAGGCGTTATCAGCAACAACATATGCCCACCTGACACACCCAGTAGCATCTTCGGTTATGCTCGCCGTTCGTCGTGAATGCCGGAGCCACCACCCTTATGTTCCCCACCCGCCTGCTCGTCCCCCTCAGCCTCGCCCTGCTGAGCGCCTGCGCCACGCAAACCAGCAACAACGTGACCGTGGAAAAACTGAGCCAGTGCCCGGTAAGGCTCAATAACGGGCAGAACCTGATCCTGAGCTTGCCCAGCAACCCCACTACCGGTTATCGCTGGGCGATCCAGGATTCGGCCGGTGGCGTGCTCAAAGGCTTGGGGCCGGAGGTTTATCGCAACCCGGAAGACGCCGGTATCGTCGGCGCCGCAGGTGTCTCGACCTGGCGCTTCCAGGCGTTCAGCGCTGGCACCGGGCGCTTGCGCCTGACTTATCAACAGCCCTGGGCCCCGGAAGTACCGCCCGTGGAAACGTTTGACTGCGCCATTGCGGTGAACTGACCGTGGGTTGGCTGATCCTTGCACTGATGGGCGCAGCCACCTACCTGTACGGCCTGACCGTGCACGCCACGCTGTTGTGCCTGCTGGTCAAGCCCATGCCGGTCCTGGCCCTGCTCGGCTGGCTGCACGATGCGCCGCCCAGTGACTATCGGCGCTGGATCAGCCTCGGGCTGATTTTTTCGCTGGTGGGCGATGTGTTGCTGGCCTGGCCGGGGGATCTGTTCGTGTTCGGTCTTGGCGCGTTTCTGCTGGCGCACCTGGCCTACCTGAAAGCCTACCTCAGCGACTGCCGCCGCCCGGCACTGCTGCCATTGGCCCTGGCCTTGGGCATCGGCGCGGTGCTGTTGGGGATCCTGGTGTCGAACGGCCTCGGGCCGTTGCTGGTGCCGGTGATTGTCTACGGCCTGGCCATCAGCGCCATGCTTTGGCGAGCGTTGGCGCGGCTGGGCACCGACGTGCCGAAACGCTCGGCCTGGCTGGCCGCCGCCGGGGCGCTGGCCTTTGTGTTCTCCGACAGCCTGATCGGCATCAACCGGTTCGTGCAGCCCTTCCATGCCGCGCCTTACCTGATCATCGTCATTTATTGGCTGGGCCAGTGGGGGATTACGGCGTCGGCGTTTACCCAAAAGCCACACTGAACAAAGATAAATATGGGAACAAAGCTCTGTGGGAGCAAGGATCTGTGGGAGCAAGGATCTGTGGGAGCAAGGCTTGCCCGCGATGAACGATAATGCGGTCTTGCTATAGACCGCGGTGCCTTCATCGCGGGCAAGCCTTGCTCCCACAGAGCCCTACTCCCACAAAACCTTACTCCCACAAAACCTTACTCCCACAAAACCTTACTCCCACAAAACCTTACTCCCACAAAACCTTACTCCTACAAAGCCTTGCTCCCACAAAGCTCGCTCCCACAGGTTTTTTGGTTAAAATGCCGGCCTTTTCACCACCCATGCCGCTGGAACCGCCGTGAGTAAAGATCCCGATCGCCTATTCGCCCAACCCCTGGCCCAAGTGCCGGACTTCGCCTTCAACGAGGACGTGGTGCGGGTGTTTCCGGACATGATCAAGCGTTCGGTACCGGGTTACCCGACCATTGTCGAAAACCTTGGCGTGCTCGCCGCGCAATTCGCCCAGCCGGGCAGCGTGCTCTACGACCTGGGCTCGTCCCTGGGCGCCGTGACCCAGGCCCTGCGCCGCCACGTGCGCACGGACGGTTGCCGGGTAATCGCTGTGGATAACTCGGCGGCCATGGTCGAGCGCTGCCGCGAATACCTCAACGGCCAGGACTCGATGTTCCAGGAGCTGCTGCCGGTGGAAGTGATCGAAGGCGACATCCTCGCCCTGACGTTCCAGCCGGCCTCGGTGGTGGCACTGAACTTCACCCTGCAATTCATCGCGCCGGACCAGCGCACCGCATTGTTGAGCCGCATCCGCCAGTCCCTGCTGCCGGGCGGCGCCCTGATCCTGTCGGAAAAATTGCGGTTCAACGATGCCGAGGAACACGCCCTGCTCACCGACCTGCACGTGGCGTTCAAGCGCGCCAACGGCTACAGCGAGCTGGAAATTGCCCAGAAACGCAGCGCCATCGAAAACGTCATGAAGCCCGACAGCCTCGAAGAACACCGCGAGCGCCTGCTGGCAGCCGGGTTCTCGAAAGTCGTGCCGTGGTTCCAGTGTCTTAACTTCGCCTCGTTGATTGCCCTGCCATGATTGATCTGTCCCCCCTCGCCCGCCATCTGGCCGGCACGCCCCTGGCCGATTGGGCCGCGACGCTGCAGACGCAACTCGACAGCAAGATGGAAAAGGGCCATGGCGATCTGGAGCGTTGGCAAAGCGCGCTCGATGCGCTGCCGGCCTTGCAACCCACCACAGTCGACCTGCTGAATGGTCTGACGCTCGACACCGATTGTTCCGACGAAACCCGTGCGCAAATGCGTACCGCGTTGATGGGCCTGTCGCCATGGCGCAAAGGCCCTTTCGACCTGTTTGGCGTGCACGTGGACACCGAATGGCGCTCGGACTGGAAGTGGTCACGGGTGGCCCCGCACCTGGACCTGAAAGGCAAGCGCATCCTCGATGTGGGCTGCGGCAACGGCTACTACATGTGGCGGATGCTCGGCGCCGGGGCGGACACGGTGATCGGCGTCGACCCCAATTGGCTGTTCTTCTGCCAGTTCCAGGCGGTGCAGCGCTACCTGTCGCAGCCCAACGCCTGGCATTTGCCGTTCCCCTTCGAGGCCCTGCCAGCAGAGCTGGAAGGCTTCGACACGGTGTTTTCCATGGGCGTGTTCTACCACCGCCGCTCGCCGATCGAGCACCTGCTGGCCTTGAAGGACTGCCTGGTCAAGGGCGGCGAACTGGTGCTGGAAACCCTGGTGATCGAGGGCGACGAACACCAGGTGCTGGTGCCCGAGGACCGCTACGCGCAGATGCGCAACGTGTGGTTCCTGCCGTCGGTCCCGGCCCTGGAGCGCTGGCTGCGCCGCGCCGGGTTCAGCGACGTGCGTTGCGTGGACGTGAGCCTGACCACCGTAGAGGAACAGCGCAGCACCGAGTGGATGAAGTATCAGTCGCTGAGCGACTTCCTCGACCCCGCCGACCACAGCAAAACCATCGAAGGGCTGCCGGCGCCGATGCGGGCGGTGATTGTGGCGCGGAAATAACCCAGACAGCCACAAATCCCCCTGTGGGGGCGAGCCCTTGTGGGAGCAAGGCTTGCCCGCGATGGAGGCACCGCGGTCTATAGCAAGGCCGCGTTATCGTTCATCGCGGGCAAGCCTTGCTCCCACAAAGGTTCACTCCTACAGAGGTTCGCTCCCACAGGAGATAAGTGTTTAGTCTGAGGATTTGGCTCTTCGGGCCTTGAAGAACTCACTCAGCATGGTGCTGCATTCCTCGGCCAACACCCCGCCCTCGTACATCACCCGATGGTTCAGGAAACCCTGGTTGAAGAACTGCCCCTGGCTCTGCACGATGCCGGCCTTGGGCTCCAGGGCGCCGTAGACGACCCGGGCGATACGCGAATGGACGATCAGGCCAGCGCACATGCTGCATGGCTCCAACGTTACATACAGCGTGCTGCCGGGCAGGCGATAGTTGCTCACCGCCTGGGCGGCGGCGCGGATGGCGACCATTTCGGCGTGGGCACTGGGGTCGTGGCCGCTGATCGGGCAGTTGAAACCGCGTCCGATGATCTCGCCGTCCTGCACCAGCACCGCGCCCACGGGCACTTCGCCCAGGGCGGCGCCTTGTGCGGCGAGGGCCAGGGCTTCGCGCATGAAGTCCTGGTCACGGCTGCGGTCGATGATCCGGGCAGGGCGAATCTGGCGCATCAAGCCACCTCGATGGCGGCCATCAGGCCGGTTTCCATGTGGTCGATCACATGGCAGTGGAACATCCACACACCTGGATTATCCGCCACCAGCGCCACCTGCGCCCGCTCGTTCTTGCCCAGCAGGTAAGTGTCGGTGAAATACGGCACGACCTTGTGCCGGTTCGACGCGATCACCTTGAAGCTCATGCCGTGCAAATGGATCGGGTGCTGGTACTGGGTCATGTTCTTCAATTCGAAAATGTAGCTCTGGCCTTTCTTCAGCGTGGCGATCGGCCGGTCAGCGCAGGTCTTGTCGGTGATGTCCCAGGCCTTGCCGTTGATCTGCCACAGGCTCGGTGGCTTGCCATTGTCGACATTGACCGACACCGAGCCAACCCATTCGAAATTGAAGTTGAGTTTTTCGGCATTGGCCAGGTCCGGCTCCGACACCGGGTTGGGCGGCAGCGCCGGCGGCCATTGGCTCGGCGCGTCACTGTTAGGCACCGAACGCAAGGTCCCCAGGCGCACCGGGCCATTGCGCAACGACAACTCTTCGCCGGCTGGCGGTGCCTTGATCGCCAGGCAAATGCGCATGCCCGGGCCAAGCCAGTATTCCTTGCCCAACGGGCGCGGTTCGATGGGGTTGCCGTCCAGTGCATAGATCTGCGCTTCAACGCCTGGGATGTTGATGCGATACGTCAGGGTGTTGTCCAGATTGAGCAAGCGCACCCGGGTGATCTGCCCGGCCGGCAGGTCAATCACCGCTTGCGCCACGCCGTTGATGGTCGCCAGCCGGCCAGCCGTGCCGCCACGCGCCGCTTCACGGGGAATGCTGAACGCGACGAACTCGCCCTGCTCGTCCACATGCCAGCTCTTGAGGCTCAGGGTTTGTTCGTACTTGAAACCGGTGGGCTCACGCTCTTCGATGATCAACGGCCCCACCAGCCCACGCCCGAGCTCTTCGCTGCTGTTGACGTGGGGGTGATACCAATAGCTGCCAGCGTCCGGCACGCGGAATTTGTAATCGAAATACTCGCCCGGCAGCACCGGCAGTTGCGAGACATACGGCACACCGTCCATCTCCAGCGGCAAACGGATCCCGTGCCAATGAATGGTGGTGGCGACCGGCAGGTGATTGATGAAACGTACCCGCAGCCACTCACCCTGGCGCACCCGCAACTCGGTGCCCGGCGCCGAAGAGCCAAACGCCCAGGCCTGGGTCTTGTGCCCGGCCACCAGCTCGACGTCCAGCGGTGCGGCGATCAATTCATAGTCGTGACCGGCCTCGGCATCGGCGCGCTTGCCCAACCAGTACCGCGACGCACCTCCCGCACCCACGCCAACGACAACAAGACCGGCCAGGCCACCGAGTATTTGGCGACGGGTAAAGGACATGAACGCAACCACCTATTGAATCCGCGGCGAACCGTTGGGCCCGCAAAAGGCGAATACGATACACCCGCGGATGAGAAACGGTAAGGAAAGCAAAATGAAAAAAACGTGTGGTGGTTTTTCCCAGCGTTTTCCCGATAGGAGAATGATTCGAACGATCAGCGTGCTTTTGCACCGCGTGGCGTAAAAAAAACCGAGCGACTACTCGCTCACCCGCTCCAACCAGGCCTTGTGCGCAGCACTTGTATCGTCGGGCAAGTTGCGCAGGTAAGCGTGTAGCTCCGCCTGCATACCGAACACCTTCCATATCAACGGCGCCAAGCGCGATGCAGGGTTGCCCGCCTGCTCCAACTCGCGCAGCCACTGCAGGCTGCGCTCTTTGTATTCGGCGAGTACGTCCGACTGGTAATCGTGGGCCTTGCCCAACCCGGAGATGTACATCAGCTTGGCGACTTCCACCGTGGGCCAATGAAGAGCCATGTTGAGCGGCCAGTCGAGCATGGCACGCTCACCCCACATCGCGGATTTAGGCATGCGCCCGTTCGCCAGCAGCGTCAACATGAAGGCCTGGCCCAGCTCGGTCAGGTAGACCGGCAAGGCTTCGGCGGTGGGATGCAGGTAGAACGAATCCACGGGCGTCTCGCGCTTCAGGCCAATGCGCGCAAGCAAACGCTGCTCAAGGTCGAGTACCAGAGCACCGATGCCGGCCTTCGTCGCGCTGCCGCTTTCGGTAGTTTGCCTGGTGCGAGTCGCGCAGTCCCAGAGGCTCAGGGAAAGCTGCCATTGGGCTAGATCACCTTCACCCGAACAGCCGATCTCGCCGGTGATGAAGGACTTCATCGTCGGCGGCACGATATCGAAAAGCGCTTGGCCGTCGGCTTCACCCCCCGATAGCACCGGGCCGCCGCCTTCCACGATTTGGATATAACACGTGCCTACATGGTCGCTCCAGTAGTGCACGGCTTCGGCCAGATAGAGAGGAATCGCGCGCGAGAAGCGCCCCAGTTCATCCTCCCGTTGCGATTCGGCGCGCTCTGCCCCGTCTGTGCTTTTGGACAGCGCGAAGAAACCGATTTGCGATGCCCCTTCCGGTTTCTGCGCGAAGAACCAATCGGCGTTGCGCAAACCGTAGTGCCAGATCGGCTGGCTCAATGCCAACGTCGCGAACTGCAGGCTTTCAGGATCCACCGGCACGCCTTGGGCGTCCTGCTTGTGCATTTGCTGGAAGGCTTGGGCAAACTGGTCGAGCTGGCTTTTGATCGGCGCAAAACCCAGGGCATACAGGCGGGCGAGCAGCGCCTCGCCTGCGGCCGCTTGGCCAAGTTCCTGATAGGCGCGCAGCAAGTTGATACCGGCCATGGGGTCGTGTTTGCGCTCATCATAGACGGGCTCGACCAGCTCGATGATCAGTGGAATCTGGCCGTTGTTACCCAAGTCGCCCGAGATCATCATCAGCGCGCTGCCGTCGAACGTACCCGCCGTCAGCACCTGCGTGTAAAACCCGCGTGCCGATTCGACGTCCTTCTGTTCCAGGCAATGACGCGCCAACCACAAGGGCGCACGCCAACTGCCGGGCAACGCAGCCACGGTACGCAGCGCCTCGAGATAACCCGCCTCGCCCCCTCGTTCCCGCTGAAGGGCCGCCCACCACAACAGGCCATTCTCTTGATTCGGGTCGGCCTGGATCGCGTGCCAAAGCGTTTCATCGGCAAGCGCCTGCTCGCCGCGCTCGCTGAAGACCTTGGCCAGGTTGGTCAGCAAGGTGCCTGTCGCGCCCACTTTCGCCATCCCGGTGCGCAGCGCGTTTTCGGCGGCATCGAGCTGGCCGTTCTCCAGCAGCACAATGCCCTGGATGACATGACTGCGCTCGGGGTTGCTGTCGATCTCGACCAGTTGTGCCGCGGCCGGAATCAAGTCAGCGACAAAACCATCATTCAAACCCGAGATAATCAGGCTGTAGAGTTCGTCGGCAGAATTCCATTTCTCTCGCAGGTTTGGCAGGAAGACGTTGTTGCGCCACTCGTTGCGGGTGATCTGCATCTCACGACCGTAGCTGTCGTAGACCGTGATCAATTCACCCTCGTCCGGCTGGGGCGGCGGCGCATCAGCGTGCGCGGAAGAAACCGGTGTCGACGTGCTGGATTTCTTGCCGCTCAGAGCGGACAGGATGCGTTTGAACATAAGGGCAGTGACACCGTTTCTGAGTTTGTCGGCACGGTGTTCTTGGGATGGAAGTTTGCAGTCTTGTTGTGAGCGGCCGACAGCTTTGCGCATTCACGAGCAGAGAGCGACGGACAAACGTGGACAAGCCAAGAGCAACGATGGGGAAGTTGGCATTTAAGCACAATTTGAAACACGACTTTGCGCAGCGGCTAGGCACAGACGCCTGGAAAACGCCTCTGCCCCTGTGGCGAGGGGATTTATCCCCGTTGGGCTGCACAGCAGCCCCCCGGAACCGTTATCGCCATGTGCCAGCTTCGGCTACTCCGTTATTCCCCAAGACTGTCACCCAACCAAAGCGTCCAACTCTTCGCAAGCCATACCAGGCAACCGTCGACCTTCTTTCGCAACGTTGACCTGCAGCGCCACTTGGGCCACATCCAACACATTCTTGGTAAGCGAATAGCTGCCCCTGGCCTGCAGCCAACCCAGAACATCTGCCAAATGCCAGATAGATGTACTGCCCTCATGCACCGGCGTCGGGAAGCTACCTGGATGGGCCAACATCAACTTGCGCATATTCTGCCGAGACACACCTACGATCTCGGCAACGTCGGTCAACCCGACCAAATCAGGCGCAACCTCGATCAATTTGGCCGACGGCACCGCGCGATGGACGTCGGCCAGAGCGCTAAGCACAGCCTTGACCGCATCAGGAGCCTCGCGAGTGAACTCAAGCGCCAGACGCCCCGGCTGCCCGATGCCTACCAAGGCATCGTCGCAGCCCGCTTCTCCCAGCCGCTCGACCAGTTCATCCATGGCACAGCCATCGTCAGCAAGCTGATATTTCAAGGTAAAAATATATTCCATTGTTCTATTCCTCAGCATCGTCATCAGCCTCGCGCCGATTGCGATGCGCAGTGCAATTGTCCACGACGCGTCGCAATGCTCGCGCATGGTTGCCAGGGTTCTTCGGCGTGCTCCATATCGAGGTGATGCAGAACTCGCCACAACGGCACTCCACCTCTTTGTACGGGCAATAAACCCGCCCCCAGGCGTGACTGCCGCCAACGTCTACACGCCACCCCTGCCCTTCGGCATGCCTGAGTGCTTCTTCAATTTCTTTCTTCGGATGCGTTGGACGAATCATCCGTGATCTCCAGTATTCGCATGACCAGTCAGGTTGTCAAATGACAACCACACTAATTTCGAATGGCTGCACTATCCGCAGGCCATACCGTTCGATGATAAGCGTGTCTCGGTGCCCGCTGAGACGGCAATCGTAGCGAAAGGTGACGGGGAAGCTGCATGAAGGGCTTCAGCGGTCGACGGGCTTTCCCGGGCGATATCGATCAATCACGCCAGCACCCACTCCACCGTCCTGCGCAAACGCCCGCGAGACGACATCAACGATTTCGGCCCACACCCCGACCTGTTGCAGCACGGGCATTTCCTTGGCAAGCACATTGCTCAACTCGCCGCGATTCTGCTCGATTGAGCGCAGCACCCGATCTGCCTGTTGATCGGGCATCTCGACCACCTCCTTCAACATCGCGCGCGCGCGCGCGTGGCTGCGCAGGTAACGAGACTCTTCGCGCATCTGCTCGGTCAACGTCCGGCCAATGATATTGGCCAGGAACACGGTATGAGGTCCGAGATCCGGATAACGCCACAGCGGTCGGGCCTGGTCAGCACCTTGAAAAGAGAAGTTCGATACGACACCGTCTGGATAGGTCGTCTGCCGGGGCTCAAAGACTACTTGTTCGCGTACAGCCTGCATAAGCGGCCTGGAGACCTGGTCCAGCACTCGGTCGTAGCCGCGACGCTCGCCCGCGTCATCTGTAATCACCGCTGAGATCGGTAGAATCACCGGATCCGGGATCACGCCGTCGCGTCGCAGTACATCGTTGACCAAAAACCGGTGTACACGGCCGTTACCATCAGCGAGTGGGTGGATATAGACGAAACCAAAGGCTGCAACTGCGCTGCGCATCACCGACGACTGGCCCTGCGTCCTTTCGAGAAATACCCTCAGCCCGTCAAGCATCGCGCCGATCTCATCGGCCGCAGGAGCGACGTAATGCACCACCTCTTGGTAGCGCACCGTTTCGCCGACGAAAACCGGTGACTGGCGCACGCCGAAGTGGGTGATCGTCGTCCGATCACCGAGAATTTCCTGCTGCAACTCTGCCAGTGCGGCATTGCTCAACGGGATCGCCCCCTGCCCTGTACGACGTGCCATCACGTCCGCAAAGCGTTGCACCCGCCCTACCCGGTCGGCCTCGCCTTCGATGGCGAAGCTGGCCTTGCTCTCGCGTAACGTCATCCAGACCGCCGACCGCATCAGCAGATCCTCGCCGAACTCGTCCGTCAGTTCACCGAACAAGCGTGGGACGTCCAGTCCGACCGCACGCATTACCGCCTCGGTCTTGATCAAGCAGGGGCAGAATTCGCGCGTGCCGGGCAGGTTGTCATTTACCCGCCAGCGCTGCACCTTCACCACCTGGTCGCGGGATGCCGACACCAGCTTGGCTTCGTCAATGGCATCGACGTAATTGCCACCCAGGCGTTCGGGCACGACCAGAGTATTTCCCGTCAGCCATTCATAAAGAAACGCAGCACGACGCGCATACTGCCCAGTAGGCTCGGTCGCAACCCAGTCCTGGACGAAACCTGGCCCCGTTTTCTCGAACAGACGGGCAATGAACTCCAGATGGGGGACTTCATGCCGCAGATGGAACTGCAGATGCGCGGCAGGCTCCTTATCCGGTCGCATCGCCTCCGTGTAGGTTTCCAGACGGAAGCCGTCGTTGACTTGAGTTGCGCGTCGCCCGCCCACTTGACTCGTTACGGGTAGCCGCCCCAGAGGCTGTACGCCATAGGTTTGGGCCAGCCAGGCGGCGCCTATCGGGTCTGCGGGCAAATCGGTCATAAAGGGCCTCCGCGGACAAGACGACTTTCAGGGGTTTAGAAATGATGGCGTGCGCCTGATTTTGTCAGCTAACGGTTAAGATGGGATAAAAACGATTAGATCACAAGAGCTGCGCACAAAAACGATTATCCCTGACAGCCAGCTTGTCTGAGGAAGAGGCCGAACATTCATGACGAGTAGATGCTTTCCCTGTCGCCGGACATTGGCCTGCTTCTATAAAACCTGGATGGTGATGATCAGCGCGCTTCTCATCGCCTGCCAATCGCCGCGCGAGGCACTGCAACAACTGGCTGAAGAGCGCGGCCGACAATTGGAGGTCCTACCGGGACACGCCTTCCCCCTCCTCATACTTGCGCCGCAAACTACAGAAAAGATAACTCGCCTGCGTGTCTATCTGGAAGGCGATGGCCATTCCTGGGCGACGGCCACTCAACCCAGCCTGGATCCGAGCCCGCACAATTTGTTAGTGCCACGGCTGGCGGTCGATGATCCGACACCGAATGCGTACCTGGCACGCCCCTGCCAGTTCGTCATGGCCGCAGCCTGTCAATCAGCACTCTGGACCCATCGACGATTCTCTCAGGAAGTGGTCACCCGCCTCAGCCAGGCGCTGGACCAATTAAAACAGCGATATGGCAATAGGGAGTTCGAACTGGTGGGGTACTCAGGTGGAGCCGCCCTCGCATTATTGTTAGCGGCGCAGCGCAATGATGTTACCCAGGTGCAAACCCTTGCTGGCAATCTCAGTCCCCGTCTGTGGGCGACGATGAAAGGACTGTCGCCACTCGACGGTTCACTGGATCCGCTGGACTATCGTAATCGACTCGCCTTATTGCCCCAGCGTCATCTCATCGCAGAAGCAGACCAGATTATTCCAGGCAGCTTAGCGGATAGGTACCAACAGGCGCTTGGCTCGCCCCTCTCCCAATGCGTCCATGTACCAGGAGTAAGCCATGATAGGGGGTGGGAAGCGACATGGAGCCGATGGGTTAAAACTCCGTTGGCACATGAGAATCCTTAGATTAGGTGCAGGCAGGTCCGTTTGAAAACATCCAAATCTCATCCACCTTAGTGCCCGACCACAACGACAATCTAAAGTTCAACTTATTGCTGAATAGTGCAGTAAAGCCTCAAAAAATAACTGTCGCATCGCATTTTTTAGCTATTTCTTCTTCATTTATTCTTTTTATGGTGAATTATCCTACAAGCATCGTGTAAATTTGCCCGCGCTTGAATCAGCACTTCACTGACAAGCTGGCAGGGATGCCTAAAACGGACGCTGACGCGTGGGTTATTCCCTGTCAGTTTCTGCACTGTAAGGATACTGCCTTGAACATTTCCCACCTGCGCCGCTCGTTGTTGGCGCTGTCCGTCGCGGCCACCACTGCCACGGTCCATGCCGCACCCGCACTCGACCTCAACCACGACCTGAGCACAGGGGCTTACAGCAGCTCCGGTGATGTTTTCAATAACGCCACCTTCACCGGGACGTCGCAAAACGCAGGTGTGGAGCTGACCGACGTGACCCTGGCGGGCAACCTGGTCAACCAGGGCAAAATCAACCTGACGGCTGCAAACCCCAGCGAGATCCCGGCCGGTATCTCCATGACCCTCAATTCCACCGTCGCTGGCGATCTGGTAAATGATGGTGACATTACGGTAAGCGGCAACGGCGCCATGGGGCTGGACCTGTATCTGGCGAACACCGCAGGTGAAGTGAACAACAACGGCAACATCACTGTAACTGGCGAAAATGCCAATGGCATGATGATCACCTCGACCCAGGCGCACATCAATAACTCGGGCACTATCACCGCTCGCGGCATCGACTCTGCGGGTATCGAGATCGAGAACGCCCGCTTTACCGGTCAGATGACAGGCGCTCCCTTCAAGAGTGATATCAACAACAGCGGGACTATCTCCGCCGACGGAGTCGGTATCCATTTTCTCAGCCTCGACACCTCCGGCGGTTTCGACACCCTCACCATCAGGCAGACAGGCGGCCTGATCGAAGGCGGCACCGCAGCAATTTTGGCGGACGACAATGCCTCCCCTTCGTATTTCTACTGGCAAGGTGGTCAGGTCAAGGGTGACCTGCTAGGCCTGAGTGGTGTGCTGGTGCAAGGGGACGCAATGTTCGATGGCTCGACCATCCGCGCCGGTTTCGTCGATATCGACGGTGGCAGCCTGACTCTGCTTCGCCCACAGACTACAATTGCGGGCGACCTCGACATGGACAGCGAAACTGCGCGCTTGCGCCTGCTGCTGGATAACAACACACAGCCCAACACGCCGATCCTGAAAGTCACCGGCAATACCTTCTTCGCTCCAGGCAGCCAGATCGAACTGCAGGCTCGCTCCGACGACTTCCGCACCTCGGCCCAGGGCACCCGCTACACCCTCATCAACTCTGGCACTTGGGAAGATCCGCAGAACCTGTCCGTGGTTTCCTCCTCGGCGCTGCTTGAGGTGAGAAGCTTCGGTATTGAAGGCCAGGACGTGAAAGCACTGGTTGCCACCCGCAGTGATGAGGTGATCACTCAAGACCTGCTGGATGCCCGTGGTTCGCGCAACGCGGTGAACGCCATCAATCCGTTCAAGAACACGCTCATGGGCCAGCTGGACGAAAACGACCCGGTATTCCAGCGCTTCGCCAACGCCGCCACCAGTGAAGACCTGGCCAAACTTGCCGAAACCCTGACCCCGGACGTCAGCCGTGGGGCGATCAACGCCGCCACCAACAGCCAGAACCTGGTCGCAGGCGCCATCAACCGCCGCGCCAGCAAAGCGCGTAGCGGTCTGTCTTCCGGTGACGTCCTGGCAGAACAAGGCGTATGGCTGCAAGCGCTGTCCAGCGATGCCAACCAGGACAGCCGCCACGGTATCGACGGCTACGACGCCAACACCAACGGCATCGCCGTGGGTGCCGACGGCAAGCTCAACGCCGATACTACCGTTGGCCTGGCTTACAGCTACCTGACCAGCGACGTCAAATCCGACCTGGGCAACAAAACCGACGTCAGCGGCCATGCACTGACCCTGTACGGCAACTGGACCCGTGACAACTTCTTTGTCGACACCTCGCTGATGTATGGCTGGAACGACAACGAGTCCAAACGCTACATCGCCGGTACCCGCGCCAAGGCCGACTACGACAGTGAGATCTTCGGCGTCAACGCGCTGGCAGGCTACACGTTCCAGCTCGACAAGCAGTGGCTACTGGAACCACAGATCGGTGCGCGCTATGCCAACGTATCGATGGATTCGTACCGTGAAAAAGGTAGCTCAGCCGCCCTCAACGTCGGCAACCAGCGCTATGAAATCGGCGAAATGGGCCTGGGCGCTCGTCTGGCGGCCGCTTTTGATGTAGGTGTAGGCAGCCTGGAACCGGAAGCCAAGCTGATGGCCTGGCACGATTTCATCGGCGACAAGGCCGGCACCACCTCCACCTTCGTGCTCGGCGGTACCCCGTTCACCACTACAGGCGCAACACCGGCACGCGACAGCTACGAGTTGGGACTGGGCGCGAACTACCGCGTGGGCGCGTGGAGCGTGGGAGGGACGTACAACTACCTGACCAGCAGTGGTTTCGACGCAGACACCTTCACTGCGAACGTGCGTTACGACTTCTGATCAACGTCTGCGCCTTAAACAACAAAACCCGCCAATGCGGGTTTTGTTGTTTAAGGCTGAGGGTAAAGCTCGTAAGCGCCTGGCGTCGCTGAATCAAAACCGTCCCAGGCCGCAACTGCCTCTGCGCAGAAAAGCGCTATCGATACCCTGTCGGCATTGCTCTACCGAACAGGGAACAGAGCGTGCGGACAAACCTTACTCCCACTCAATCGTCGCCGGCGGCTTGCTCGACACGTCGTACGTCACGCGAGAAATACCTTCGATTTCGTTGATGATGCGCCCGGAAACGGTTTCCAGCAGCTCGTACGGCAGGTGTGCCCAGCGCGCGGTCATGAAGTCGATGGTTTCCACGGCACGCAGGGCCACGACCCAGGCGTAACGGCGGCCATCGCCGACCACGCCCACCGACTTCACCGGTTGGAACACCACGAAGGCCTGGCTGACCTTGTGGTACCAGTCGGCCTTGCGCAGTTCTTCGATGAAGATGTGGTCGGCGCGACGCAGCAGGTCGGCGTATTCCTTCTTCACTTCGCCGAGGATCCGCACGCCCAGGCCCGGGCCCGGGAATGGGTGGCGGTAGACCATGTCGTACGGCAGGCCCAGCTCAAGACCCAGGCGACGCACTTCGTCCTTGAACAGTTCGCGCAGCGGCTCGACCAGCTTGAGGTTCATCTCTTCCGGCAGGCCACCGACGTTGTGGTGGGACTTGATCACGTGGGCCTTGCCGCTCTTGGCGCCGGCCGACTCGATCACGTCGGGGTAGATGGTGCCCTGGGCCAGGTACTTGATGTTGTCCAGCTTGTTGGACTGGGCATCGAACACGTCGATGAAAGTGCGGCCGATGATCTTGCGCTTTTTCTCCGGGTCGGACTCGCCGGCCAGGTTGTTCAGGAACTGCTCTTCGGCGTTGGCGCGGATCACTTTGACGCCCATGTTCTCGGCGAACATGGCCATCACTTGCTCGCCTTCGTGCAGGCGCAGCAGGCCGTTGTCGACGAAGACGCAGGTCAGCTGATCGCCAATGGCCTTGTGCAGCAATGCGGCAACCACCGAGGAGTCAACGCCGCCAGACAGGCCGAGCAGCACGTTGTCAGTACCGACTTGAGCACGGACTTGGGCAATGGCGTCTTCAGCGATTTTCGACGGGGTCCACAGGGCTTCGCACTCGCAGATGTCGAGGATGAAGCGCGACAGGATGCGACCGCCCTGCTTGGTGTGGGTCACTTCAGGGTGGAACTGCACGCCGTAGTAACGGCGATCATCGTTGAACATGCCGGCAATCGGGCAGCTCGGGGTGCTGGCCAGGATGTGGAAGTCTTCCGGCATCCTGGTGACCTTGTCACCGTGGCTCATCCACACGTCCAGGCCGAACAGGCCGTCGGCGTCGACGTGGTCCTCGATGCCGTCCAACAGGCGGCTCTTGCCGACTACGTCAACGCGGGCATAACCGAACTCACGCAGGTCCGAACCTTCGACCTTGCCGCCCAGCTGTTCAGCCATGGTCTGCATGCCGTAGCAGATACCGAAGACGGGCACGCCCAGGTCGAACACGGCTTGCGGGCAGCGCGGGCTGTCGGCTTCGTGCACGGACTCGGGGCCGCCGGCGAGGATGACGCCTTTAGGCGCGAATTCGCGAATCGCTTCGTCATCCATATCGAACGGATGCAATTCGCAGTACACGCCGATTTCACGCACGCGGCGGGCGATCAGCTGGGTGTACTGGGAACCGAAGTCGAGGATCAGGATGCGGTGAGCGTGAATGTCGAGGGCCATGACTCATTCTCATGTAGTGAATCAGAAACAACTCGGGGCTGAATGAACAGCCCCGGTGATTAACGTTTTGCTGAAGGCCTTAACCTACGCGGTAGTTCGGCGCTTCCTTGGTGATCTGCACGTCGTGGACATGGGACTCGGCCATGCCAGCGCCGGTGATACGCACGAATTCAGGCTTGGTGCGCATCTCTTCGATGTTGGCGCTGCCGGTGTAGCCCATGGAAGAACGCAGGCCGCCCATCAGTTGATGGATGATGGCGCTCAGGGTGCCTTTGTACGGCACGCGACCTTCGATGCCTTCCGGCACCAGCTTCTCGGCACCCGCGGAGGAGTCCTGGAAGTAACGGTCAGACGAGCCCTGGGCCTGGGACATGGCGCCCAGCGAACCCATGCCGCGATAAGCCTTGTAGCTACGGCCCTGGAACAGCTCGATCTCGCCCGGTGCTTCTTCGGTACCGGCAAACATCGAACCCATCATCACGCAGGAGGCACCGGCTACGATGGCCTTGGACAGGTCACCGGAGAAGCGGATACCGCCGTCGGCGATCAACGGCACGCCGGTGCCTTCAAGGGCGGCGGCGACGTTGGCGATGGCGCTGATCTGCGGCACGCCGACACCGGCAACGATACGGGTGGTGCAGATCGAGCCAGGGCCGATACCGACCTTGACCGCGTCGGCGCCGGCTTCGGCCAGGGCCTTGGCGGCAGCGCCGGTGGCGATGTTGCCGCCGATCACCTGCACTTCAGGGAAGTTCTGCTTGACCCAGCGAACGCGGTCGATCACGCCTTTGGAATGGCCGTGGGCGGTGTCGACCACCACCACGTCAACACCGGCACTGACCAGGGCGGCGACACGGTCACCGGTGTCCTTGCCGGTGCCGACCGCAGCGCCGACGCGCAGACGACCTTGGTCGTCCTTGCTGGCCAGCGGGTAGGCCTTGGCTTTTTCGATGTCGTTGACGGTCATCATGCCCTTGAGGGCGAATTTGTCGTCGACGATCAGCACGCGCTCGATGCGGTGCTTGTGCAGCAACTCGCGGACTTCGTCCTTGTTGGTGCCTTCCTTGACCGTGACCAGGCGCTCTTTAGGCGTCATCACTTGGCGGACGGTGGCATCCAGGCGATTCTCGAAACGCACGTCGCGGGAGGTGACGATGCCGACCAGGTCGCCATCGTGCAGCACCGGAACGCCGGAGATGTTGTGCATGCGGGTCAGTTCGAACAGATCCCGGACCGTGGCGTCAGCCTCGATGGTAATCGGATCCTTGACCACGCCAGCCTCGAACCGCTTGACCTTGCGCACTTCGGCGGCCTGCTGTTCGATGGTCATGTTCTTGTGGATGATACCGATACCGCCTTCCTGGGCCATGGCAATGGCCAGACGGGCTTCGGTCACGGTGTCCATGGCGGCGGAAACCAGGGGGATATTCAGTTCGATGCCACGGGTGAGACGGGTTTTGAGACTGACTTCGTTAGGCAGTACTTCGGAATAACCGGGCACTAGGAGAATGTCGTCGAAGGTCAGAGCTTCTTGGCTGATACGCAGCATCGCGGGGGCTCCCGAGCGGGAAAATGGAAGCGCGCCATTATACTCATGGACCCCGTCTGGCTCAATGTAAAACTCTGTCTATTATTGCCGGGCTGATTGACGGGCTAAAACCAACAATTCTTGTTGTACACCAAACCCTGTGGCGAGGGGATTTATCCCCGCTGGGGCGCGAAGCGGCCCTAAACCCAGACCATGCGGTACATCTGGCAGATTGAGTCGACTGCTTGGGGACTGCTGCGCAGCCCAGCGGGGATAAATCCCCTCGCCACAAAAGCATCCTGTGGTGTACCTATCTACAACTCCACCTTCACCCAACTCACCGGCTGGTCGAGCCAATCGGCGAATTCATCGAGGAAGTCCTGCTTGAACCCCGCCTCCAGCCAATTGTTGAAGATGAACCCCAGGTTGGAAAAGCCGCAGGGCTGCAGGAACAGGAAGCCGTTGATGTCATCTTCATGGCCGCATTCGGGGCAGGTGAAGTTGTCGGTGCGCGCCGGCATCCAGTCTTCCAGGCTTTCGAACAGCGCTTCGCCGACTTCCTTGCGGCACTCGGCGCAACCGGCTTCTTCGAGAAAGCCCTTGGCCGGCGTATAGATGCAGCGCTTGGTGATGATCTCCAGGCCATTGATCGCCTCACCGAACGGCAAGGCTTCGGGGTGCATGACCACCTCGCGGGCACCGGAGGCGATGGCGTGGGCCATGCGACTGCCAGTGCGCCCGCAGGTGGTCAGTTGTTCTTCGACGATATTCTTGCGCACCAACCAGCGCACGATCGCCCGGGCCCGAGGCTCGTGGACCGGCAGGGTGGAAATTTTCGGAACGATGATGCTTTGCGAGTTCATGGCGAGGCCTGGCTGTTTCCCTGGCAGGGTCTGATCAAAGGCCGGCAGCTTAATCCCTGGCAGGGCCAGGTCAAGCACTCAGGTAGCGCCCGATCAACGCGAGGCCGCTGGCAAGCACCAGCCAGGTGACCAGCCGCACGAATGCCTCTCGCGACATCTTCATGGTCAAGCGACGCCCTACCCACAACCCCAGCGCCATGGCCGGCAACAAACACAGCGCCAGTACCAACAAGGGTAGCTCGGCATACACCCCGGCCACGATAAACAGGCTCAGGCGCACCACGGTGCTGCAACTGATCAGGGCACTTTGCGTGGCTCGGGCCGCGTCCTTGGGCAAGCGACTGTTCAGATAGATGGCATATAAAAAGCCGCCACTGCCAAACAACGCGCCGAACATCCCGCCCACCGTGCCCATCGGAAACGCCCACCGCGCTGACAACTGCGTCGGCCGGGTTTTTATCAACAGGCTGTAGATCGCATAGCAGCTGATGAACAGCCCCATCAACAGCAACAACAGATCGGACTTGAGGTTGAGCAGGAAAATCACCCCGAGGGTGCAACCCAGTGCCATGCACGGCAGCAACCGCAGCAGCTCCGGCCGGGACACATCTCGGCGCGAGGGCAGCAAGTTGCCGAAGGCCGCGACGAAATCGAGCAAGACCAGCAGCGGGACGATTTTCGACAGCGGCATGAACAGCAGCAGGATGGGCGCGGCCACCAGCGCCGTGCCGAACCCGGCAATGCCGAACACGATGTAGGCCAGGGCAATGGCCGAGCCGATCACCAGCCATTCCATGGGGGCGAAGGCCCATTGGCCCAGCCATGGGAGAAGATTCATCCGGCACTTCCTTGATGAGGAGAGCGGGGACTTTAGCCAGAGGTCGGGGGCATATCCAGCATTTGTGGTGACAGACCTAGCGCCTTCGCGAGCAAGCCCGCTCCCACAGGGGATATCGGCGATTTCAAGATTGATGCTGTACCTGTGGGAGCGGGCTTGCTCGCGAAGGCGCTAGGTCTGACAGGCAGTGCACAGGAGGAATTATCTGTACACATGGAGATTCCCCTGCGAATCCCCTTATCATGCCGCCCATGATTAAAGATCCCTTTGCCCGACTGGGCCTGGACCGCGAAGTCCTGACTGTCAGCCAGCTCAACGGCCGTGCGCGGGTGTTGCTCGAAGACGTGTTCAGCAACATCTGGGTCGAGGGCGAAATCTCCAACCTCGCCCGCCCGGCCTCTGGCCATGTGTACTTCACCCTCAAGGACAGTGGCGCCCAGGTGCGTTGCGCGCTGTTCCGGCAGAATGCCGCGCGGGTGCGCCAGGCCTTGAAGGACGGGCTGGCGGTGAAAGTGCGCGGCAAGGTCTCGCTGTTCGAAGGCCGTGGCGACTATCAGTTGATCCTCGACACCGTCGAGCCGGCCGGCGATGGCGCCCTGCGCCTGGCCTTCGATGCCTTGAAGGAAAAACTCAGCGCCGAAGGCCTGTTCAGTGCCGAGCGCAAGGTGCCGCTGCCGGCCCATCCGCAACGCATCGGCATCATCAGCTCGCCCACCGGCGCGGTGATCCGCGACATCATCAGCGTGTTCCGCCGCCGCGCGCCGCAGATTGCCCTGACGCTGATCCCCACCGCCGTGCAAGGTCGCGAAGCCACCGCACAAATCGTCCGCGCCCTGAAGCTGGCCGACGCCCGTGGTTTCGATGCGCTGATCCTGGCCCGGGGCGGCGGTTCGCTGGAAGACTTGTGGTGCTTCAACGAAGAAGCCGTGGCCCGGGCGGTGGATGCCTGCGTCACGCCGATCGTCAGCGCCGTGGGCCATGAAACCGACGTATCCATCAGCGATTTCGTCGCCGACGTCCGCGCCCCGACCCCGTCCGCCGCCGCCGAACTGCTGGCGCCGGATGCCGGCGACCTGGTGCGTCGGGTCGAAAGCCTGCATCGCCGACTGGTGATGCGCATGCGTGACCGGCTGATGCGCGATCAACTGCGCCTCGAGGGCCTCACCCGACGCCTGCGCCACCCCGGTGAACGCCTGCGCCAGCAAGCCCAACGCCTCGACGACCTGGACATGCGCATGCGCCGGGCGTTCGAACGCAGCCTCAATACCCGCCGCGAACGCCTGATCCGCCTGGAAACCCGCCTGGCCGGGCAACATCCGGGCCGGCAACTGGCCTTGCTGCGCCAGCGCCTGGACAGCCTGGCCGAACGCCTGCCCCGGGCCATGCGCGAAGGCCTCAAGACGCGCCGCGTGCAATTGCACAACCAGATGCAGACGCTGCACATCGTCAGCCCCCTGGCGACCCTCGGCCGCGGCTACAGCATTTTGCTCGACGAACGCGGCCAGGCGATCCGCAGTGCCGGGCAAACCCAGACCGGCCAGCGCCTGACCGCCAAGCTCGGCGAAGGCGAATTGCTGGTGCGCGTCGAAGACAATCACCTGACGCCGGTCACCCTTTCTTTACTGGATTGATTCATGCCGCGATATCTCGCCCCTTTGCTCTTGCTGTGCCTGAGCTTCAACGCCCACGCCGACAGTTACATCACCCGCCTGTTGAACAAGCCGGTGCCCGGCGGCGTGGCCGTGGTGGACCTGGGCAGCGCCGCCAAGGCACCGAAAGCCAGTTACCAGGGCAAGCCGGTGCTGGTGGTCAAGGAACAGGACAACTGGCTGGCGATTGTCGGTATCCCGCTGACGGTGCAGCCCGGCACGCAACAGATCAGCAGTGGCGGCGGCACCCAGCCGTTCGTGGTCGGCTACAAGAAGTACCCGGAGCAACACATCACCCTGAAGAACAAGCGCCAGGTCAACCCGAACCCGGCGGACCTCAAACGCATCGAGGCCGAACTGGCGGTGCAACTGAAGGCCTACCGCAGCTTCAGCCCGAACATCCCCAGCAACCTGTTGCTGGACAAACCGGTCAACGGCCCGCTGTCGAGCAAGTTCGGCGTGCGCCGCTTCTTCAACGGCGAAGAACGCAACCCCCACGCCGGCCTGGACTTCGCCGTGCCCGCCGGCACGCCGATCAAGACCCCGGCCGCCGGCAAGGTGATCCTCACCGGCAATTACTTCTTCAATGGCAACACCGTGTTCGTCGACCATGGCCAGGGCTTCATCAGCATGTTCTGCCACATGTCAAAGATCGACGTGAAGGTCGGCCAGCAACTGGCCCGGGGCACCGTGGTGGGCAAGGTCGGCGCCACCGGCCGCGCGACCGGGCCGCACATGCACTGGAACATCAGCCTGAACGATGCGCGGGTGGATCCGGCGATTTTTATCGGCGCTTTCCAACCCTGAGCTTTTGCGGTGAGGCTACTGGCCTCTTCGCGAGCAAGCCCGCTCCCACAGGTACAGCGTTGATTCTGAAATCATCCACATTCCCCTGTGGGAGCGGGCTTGCTCGCGAAAGGGCCAGCGGCATCGCAACTCTTCGCCATGGATTGCCGAGTGACAAGCATCGACGCAATAAAACTACAAATACCTGATAGTCACGCGATTAAATCTCGCAAACCCGCCTAAAAGCAGAACTTCTCTCAATTTTTTCCGACTGCTTGCGATCCTCTCCCCACGCGGTTAGGGTTGAGGGCATGAAAACCTCTCACACCCTCATTCAGCTTCGCCAGCACCGCAGCCTGTGCCTCGTCAGCGCACGACTGCCGGGCTGAATCGCGGCACCTCGTCCCGGCTGTGAAGCCACCCCCATCGAACCACCGGCAGGCCGCCTTTTTCCGGCCACGACAATAAGGATTTCCCCATGAGCATGCTCAAAGACCCGTCTTCCAAATACCGTGCCTTCCCGACCATCAACCTGCCGGATCGCACCTGGCCGTCGAAGACCATCACCGCCGCGCCGATCTGGTGCAGCTCCGACCTGCGCGACGGCAACCAGTCGCTGATCGAGCCGATGGACGCGGTCAAGAAGCTGCGCTTCTGGAAAACCCTCGTCGCGGTGGGCGTGAAGGAAATCGAAGCCTCGTTCCCAGCCGCTTCGCAAACCGACTTCGACTTCGTGCGTACCCTCATCGAAGAAGGCCACATCCCGGACGACACCACCATCCAGGTGCTGACCCAGGCCCGTGAAGACCTGATCGCCCGTACGTTCGAATCCCTGCGCGGCGCGAAAAAAGCCATCGTCCACCTGTACAACGCCACCTGCCCGTCGTTCCGCCGCATCGTGTTCAACCAGGACAAGGAAGGCGTGAAGGAAATCGCGGTGAACGCGGCCAAGCTGTTCGTCAAATACGCCGCGCAGCAGCCGGAAACCCAGTGGCAGTTCGAGTATTCGCCAGAGACTTTCAGCGCCACTGAGCTGGAATTCGCCAAGGAAGTCTGCGACGCGGTGATCGAAGTCTGGAACCCGACGCCCGAGCGCAAGGTGATCCTCAACCTGCCCGCTACCGTGGAAGTCGCCACGCCGAACATCTACGCCGACCAGATCGAGTGGTTCCACCGCAACATCACCCGTCGTGACAGCGTGCTGATCAGCCTGCACACCCACAACGACCGTGGCACCGGCGTGGCCGCTACCGAGCTGGGCCTGATGGCCGGCGCCGACCGTGTCGAAGGCTGCCTGTTCGGCAACGGCGAACGCACCGGTAACGTCGACCTGGTGACCGTGGCGCTGAACCTCTACACCCAGGGCATCAACCCCGGGCTGGACTTCTCCGACATCGACGGCGTGCGCAAAGTGGTCGAGGAATGCAACCAGATCCCGGTGCACCCGCGTCATCCGTACGTTGGCGACCTGGTCCACACCGCGTTCTCCGGCTCGCACCAGGACGCCATCCGCAAAGGCTTCGCCCAGCAGAAGTCGGACGGTCTGTGGGAAGTGCCATACCTGCCGATCGACCCGGCCGACATCGGCCGCAGCTACGAGGCAGTGATTCGCGTCAACAGCCAGTCGGGCAAGGGCGGCATCGCCTACCTGCTGGAACAGGAATACGGCATCAGCCTGCCGCGTCGCATGCAGATCGAATTCAGCCAGGTGGTACAGCGCGAAACCGATCGCCTGGGCCTGGAAATGACGGCCCAGCAGATCCACGCCTTGCTGCAGCGTGAATACCTGCAAGCCAACACTCCGTACGCGCTGGTCAGCCATCGCCTGCAGGAAGAAAACGGCAACAGCGCCGTGGAAGTGGAAGTGGCGAGCAAGGGCCAGGGCGAGACCAACCTGCACTGGCGCGGCAAGGGCAACGGCGCGCTGGAAGCGCTGGTGGCCGGCCTGCCAATTCCGGTGGAGATCATGGACTACAACGAACACGCCATCGGCGCCGGCACCAATGCCAAGGCGGCGGCGTACATCGAACTGCGGGTAAACGGCGAGCGTGCAGTGCACGGCGTGGGCATCGATGAAAACATCACCACCGCCAGCTTCAAGGCGCTGTTCAGTGCACTGAACCGGTCGCTGAGCCAGCCGGAAGCCAAGGCGGCCTGATCGGTCGCTGAAAAATCAAAAAGGCCCCGAGGTGTGAACCCTGGGGCCTTTTTTATTTGGCTTGATTTTGGGGTGGCTGTTCCGACCTCTTCGCGAGCAAGCCCGCTCCCACAATGGATCTGCGGCGGACACAAACTCTGTGTCTGGCAGAAATCTCCTGTGGGAGCGGGCTTGCTCGCGAAGGGGCCCTACTAGACGACCGAGATGTCAGGCATGGGTATCGATCGAGATGGTCATCGCCTGCAGCAACGATGCCCGCAGGGTTTGCAATGTCGCCTGGGTGCCCATGATCTGGGTCTGGAGGGCCATGGCCTGCTGGGCTTTCTGCTCTTCGCTGGCCTGGCTCTTCTGCACGCGGGCCAGTTGGGCCTGCTGCTGGGCCAATAGTTTTTCGGCCTGCTCGATCTGCTTCTTCAACTGTTCGATGATGCTGCCACCCGCCTCGGCACCCGCACCGGCGACGTTTGCGCCACGGGTATCGACCTGCAGTGTCTTGTCTTTGTCATCATCGGTTTCAGTCGAGGCGACAGGGCTGACCGCTTTTTCCTCTTCCGCCCCCTTGATAGAGACTTTAGGGGCCGACGTCGGGTACGGGTTGACGGTGGTTGCGCTGATGCTGGTCATAGGGACTTCTCCTTGGCTGACCGGTTATCGGCACGCAACACCGTTCCTGAAGGGTTGAAACGTTTCAGTTAGATGAATTCGAACGAGTCGGCATCCAGGTTCGCCGGAAACCGCGTGCGATACGCCGCCAGGTCCGCTGCGTTCAAGCACACCTTGAACACACCATCCGCCTCACCGGCGCTGAGCAAGCTCTCGCCCTGGAAATCCAATACCTGGCTGTCACCGGTATAGGCGAAGCCCTTGCCGTCGGTACCGACACGGTTTACCGCCGCCACGTAGCACAGGTTCTCGATCGCCCGGGCCGGCAACAGCCGGTTCCAATGCTGACGCCGCGCCCCGGGCCAGTTGGCGGTGTACAGCAGCAGGTCGGTGTCCTCGGCATCGCGGCTCCAGACCGGGAAGCGCAGGTCGTAGCAAATCAGCGGACGAATCCGCCAGCCCCTGAGCTCGAACAGCACCTGTCGCTCACCCGGGGTGTAGTGGTTGTGCTCCCCCGCCATGCGAAACAGATGGCGCTTGTCGTAATGCAGCACTTCTCCATCCGGCCGCGCCCAGAGCAGGCGATTGCGATGGCTGCCGTCAGCGGCCTGGATGATCACACTGCCGGTAATCACTGCGTCCAGCTTCGCCGCCTGGGCCTTGAGCCATTGGCGCGTCGGGCCGTTCTCCGGCTCCGCCAGGGTCTCGGACTCCATGGAGAAACCCGTGGTGAACATTTCCGGGAGGATGATCAAATCGGCCCCGCGTGCCTGCTCCAGCAACGCTTCGAAATGTTCCAGGTTGGCCCGGCGGTCGTGCCAGGCCAGGGTGGTCTGGACCAGGGCAATGTCGAGGTCCGGCAATGTGCTCAAATCACGCATAGCTTTTGCGCTGCTTCGCGCAGCGTCTCCTCACGTTTGGCAAAGCACAGGCGCACCAGGCGCTGGCCTTGTGGTGGGTGCTGGTAGAACACCGAGATCGGAATCGTCGCCACGCCATGCTCGCGGGTCATCCACACCGCCATGTCGACGTCATTCAGGTCCGGGCGAATCTGCGAATAATCCACCAACTGGAAATAAGTGCCGGTCACGCGCTTGAAGCTGAAGCGCGACGGCGCCAGCAGATCGCAGAACAGGTCGCGCTTGGCCTGGTAGAAGTCCGGCAGTTCATCGACGTGTTCCGGATGCTCGGCCATGTAGTCGGCCAGGGCGTACTGCAACGGCGTCACGCCGCAGAAGCTGACGTACTGGTGCACCTTGCGCAGTTCCGCCGTCAGGGCCGCTGGCGCCACCACGTAGCCGGTTTTCCAGCCGGTGACGTGGTAGGTCTTGCCGAACGAACTGACCACGAAGGCGCGGCGGTACAGCTCTTCATGGGCCAGGACACTGGCGTGGGCGACGCCGTCGAACACCAGGTGTTCGTAGACCTCGTCGCTGACCAGGTAGATGTCACGGTCGCGAATCAGCGTCGCCAATTGATCCAGTTCGGCGCGGCTGATCAGGGCGCCGCTGGGGTTGTGTGGCGAGTTGAGGATGATCATGCGCGTACGCGGGCTCAGGGCTTCGCCGAGTTTCTCGAAGTCGATGGCAAAGTCATCCAGGCCCAACGGCACGTGCACGCAATGCCCGCCGGCCAATTGCACGGCAGGCTCGTAGCTGTCGTAGCTGGGGTCGAAGACGATCACTTCGTCGCCGCTGTGGACCACCGCCGCAATGGCACAGAAAATCGCCTGGGTCGCGCCAGGGGTCACGGTGACTTCCTGGTCGGCATCGACGTTGACGCCATAGCTGCGGGCGATCTTTGCCGCGATCTGCTGGCGCAGGGCGGGTAAACCGGTCATGGGTGAGTATTGGTTATGACCTTGGGCAATGTGCCGGCCGACCGCATCGCGCAGGGCCTGCGGACCATCGAAATCGGGAAAACCCTGGGACAGGTTCAGCGCGCCCGTCTGCGCGGCGAGCTGGGACATCTGGGTGAAAATCGTGATGCCGACATTCGGCAACTTGCTGGTGATCATGAAGGGTCCCTGCTCTGCACCCGGCTCTGGTGCGGCACGGGAGAGCTCGAGAATAGCCCAATCGCCGGGCATGAAAAAGGGTGCCGCCAAGGGCACCCTTCTCATGCTGAAGACTCATGCCCTGTGGGAACCAGAACTGTGGTAAGCAAGACTGTGGGAGCAAGGCTTGCCCGCGATGGCCGCGCCGCGGTGTAACAGCTAAACCGCGTTATCGTTCATCGCGGGCAAGCCTTGCTCCCACAGCTTCACAGCTTCACAGCTTCACAGTCCCAGATCCAGACTGGATCAGCGCTTGTCGCGGCGTTTCTTGTCGGCCTTCTTGTGGTGCGACATCAAGCGGCGCTTCTTGTTGACCTGACGGTCGGTGAGCGTGTTTTTGTTGCCTTCGTACGGGTTCTCGCCGCCCTTGAACTCGATGCGGATCGGCGTGCCGACCAGCTTCAGGACGCGACGGTAGGTGTTCTCCAGGTAACGAACGTACGACTTGGGCACCTTCTCGATCTGATTACCGTGGATCACGATAATCGGCGGGTTGGCACCGCCCAAGTGGGCGTAGCGCAGCTTGATCCGACGGTTGTTGACCATCGGTGGCGCGTGCTCGCCGACCGCATCTTCGAGGATCTGGGTGAGGCGGTTGGTCGGCCAGCGGGTCACCGCCGACTTGAACGAGTTCTGCACCGAAGCGTAGAGGTTGCCCACGCCCGTGCCGTGCAGGGCCGAGATGAAGTGGATGTCGGCGAAGTCGACGAAGAACAGCCGGCGCTGCAATTCGATCTTGACGAAATCCCGTTCGCTCGGCGTCATGCCGTCCCACTTGTTGATCGCGATGACCAGCGCACGACCGGCTTCCAGGGCGAAGCCCAGCAGGTTGAGGTCGTGATCGACCACGCCTTCGCGGGCGTCCATCACGAAGATCACCACGTTGGCGTCTTTGATCGCCTGCAGGGTCTTGACCACGGAGAACTTTTCAACTTCTTCGTGGATCTTGCCGCGCTTGCGCACACCGGCGGTGTCGATCAGCGTGTACTTCTCTTCGTTACGCTCGAAGGGAATGTAGATGCTGTCGCGGGTGGTGCCAGGCTGGTCATAGACGATGACCCGGTCTTCACCGAGCATGCGGTTGACCAACGTCGACTTGCCCACGTTCGGGCGGCCGATGATGGCGATCTTGATCCCGTCTTTTTCGCTCGGGCCCGGAATGCGCTTGGCTTCCTCGCCTTCGGCAACGATCTCTTCCTCGCCGTCTTCCGGTTCTTCCGCGTCGTCCTTGGGGAAATCAGCCAGGGCGATTTCCAGCATCTGGGTGATGCCGCGACCGTGGGCGCCGGCGATCGGAATCGCCTGGCCCATGCCCAACGGGGCGAACTCGGCGCGGGCCATGTCCGGGTCGATGTTGTCGACCTTGTTGGCGACCACGTAGGAACGCTTGTTACGCTTGCGCAAATGCTCGGCGATCATCTGGTCGGCGGCGGTAAAACCGGCCTTGGCGTCTACCAGGAACAGCACCACATCGGCTTCTTCAATGGCGAGCAGCGACTGCTCGGCCATTTTTTCGTCCATGCCGTGTTCATCACCGGAGATGCCGCCGGTGTCGACCAGAATATAGGTACGCCCTTGCCACTTGGCCTCACCGTATTGGCGATCACGGGTCAGACCGGACAAGTCGCCGACAATGGCGTCGCGAGTCCTGGTCAGGCGGTTGAACAAGGTGGACTTGCCGACGTTCGGTCGGCCCACCAGGGCGATTACGGGAACCATGCGGCTCTCCACTTCGTTATTTCAGAAAATACAAAAGCCGCTGCGAGGCAGCGGCTGGTGCTCGGGGCAGTCTGTAGAAGCCCTGCAAACCTTGTGAACAAGGCCGCTTGGGGGATTAGCCCCAAGCATAGTCTTACTTGATGGTCAGGGCTTCCAGTTTGCCGCTGTTGCCATACACATAGATCATGTCGCCCACCACCAGCGGACGGGCACGCAGGCCGTCGCTGTCGATGCGCTCACGGCCGACGAAACGACCGTCCACCTGGCTGAGCAGGTGCAGGTAACCTTCCAGGTCACCCACTGCAACGTAACTGGAGAACACTTCCGGGGCCGACAGTTGACGACGGGCCAGGGAGTCGTTGCTCCACAAGGCGGTGGTGGAACGCTCGTCAACGCCTTCGACGGTGCCCGAAGACAGGCTCACGTAGACGCTGCCAAAGCCTTGGGCGACACCGGCGTAGCTGGACGCATCGCGCTGCCACAGCGGACGACCGCTTTCCAGGTCCAGTGCCGCCACGCGGCCCTGGTAGCTGGCGACGTACAGGGTACCGCCGGACAGCAGCAAGCCGCCGTCGATGTCGACCACACGCTCCAGCTCCGAACGACCTTGCGGGATCGCTACACGCTGTTCCCACACCGGCACGCCGTTGGAAACATCCAGGGCCACCACTTTACCGGTCGACAAACCAGCCACCGCCAGACGGTTGGTGACGATCGGCGCACTGGTGCCGCGCAGGGTCAGTACCGCCGGGGTGCTGTCGTACAACCAGCGTTGGTTGCCGGTGGCGGCATCCAGGCCGATCAGACGGTCGTCCTGGGTCTGGACTACCACCACATCACCGTTGGTGGCCGGCGGTGCGAGCACTTCACTGGTCACGCGGGCGCGCCATTTCTCTTCACCGCTGCTCGCGTCCAGGGCGACGATCTCGCCTTTGAGCGTGCCGATCATGACCAGGCCGTAACCCACGCCAACGGCGCCGGAAACAGGCAGTTCAAGATCCTTTTCCCATTTGACGTCACCGTTGGTGCGGTCCATCGCCATCACCACGCCCGTGACATCACCTGCATAGATGGTGTCGCCGTCAATGGCCGGCACCAGCATGTTGTAGGTTTCGCCCTGGCCATCGCCGATGGAACGGCTCCACTGCTTCTGCAGCACGACTTCTTCTTTGAAGTCGGTCAGTTCGGCCGGCGGCAGTTCTTTCTTGCTGTTGCTGCTGCAACCCGCGGCCAGAATGGCCAGAGCCAGCAATGCTGCATGTTTCCAACGGATCACGTCACGCATCCCCTTTGGCCAGGTCGTCCAGCTTGATTTGCAGGCCACCGACTGCAGCTTCATCCGACAGCGCAGCCTTGGCTTTTTGGTAGGCCGCATGGGCCTCATCGGCACGGCCCAGCTGTACCAGCAGGTCGCCCTTGAGTTCTTCGCGTGTCGCCAGGAATGCCTTGTCGGCATCACCCTCGAGCAGCTTCAAGGCGTCTTCGGCCTTATTCTGTGCCGCCAGCACCTGCGCCAGGCGCTGACGCGCCACTTCGCCCAGGGTCGGGTTGGCCGGTTTGTCGACGATACCTTTGAGCTCGGTGGCCGCGTCGTCCAGCTTGCCGCTGTCCACCGCCACCTTGGCCACGAACAGGCGACCGTATTGGGCGTAGGCAGTGCCGCCGAATTCCTTGTCCAGCTTGCCGGCCAGGTCCGCCACGCGGGCCGCGTCAGGCTTTCCGTCCGGGGTCAGGGTGGTTTCCAGCAATTGCTGGTAGAGCACCGAGGCGCCTTGCGACTGGTTGCTCTGGTATTTCTGGTAGGCCTGCCAGCCGAACACGATGACCAGCGCCAACAGGCCGCCAGTGACCAGCGGCTTGCCGTTGCGCGTCCACCAGTCCTTCAAATCCGCCAGCTGTTCATCTTCGGTACTCGACACCCCAATACTCCTTAATCGCTAAATCGGCTGTTTGACAGCTTCAACCCTGCACGACGCAGGTGGCCAGGTGTGCAGCAAGCGCATCCCAGGCAATGCTTTGTTGTTCGCCCTGGCCACGCAGGGGTTTGAAACCTACCACTTGTTGGGCCAGTTCGTCGTCACCGAGGATCAGTGCGTACAGCGCACCGCTCTTGTCGGCCTTCTTGAATTGGCTCTTGAAGCTGCCGGCGCCGGCGTTGATCTGCAGGCGCAGGTTGGGCAACTGGTCGCGGATCCGCTCGCTCAACGACAGGGCTGCCAGCTCGGCGGCCTCGCCAAAGGCGCACAGGTAGACGTCGACCTGACGGGACAGTTCTTCGGGCACCTTGTCCAAGGCTTCAAGCATCAGCACCAGGCGCTCGATGCCCATGGCAAAGCCCACGCCTGGAGTCGGCTTGCCGCCCATCTGCTCCACCAGCCCGTCGTAGCGGCCGCCGGCACACACAGTGCCCTGGGCGCCGAGCTTGTCGGTGACCCACTCGAAGACGGTCTTGCTGTAGTAGTCCAGGCCACGGACCAACTTGGGGTTGATCACGTAAGGGATGCCCACGGCGTCGAGACGCGCCTTCAGCCCTTCGAAGTGTGCACGGGATTCGTCGTCGAGGTAGTCGGCCATTTTCGGCGCATCGACCAGGACCGCTTGGGTCTCGGCATTCTTGGTGTCGAGCACACGCAGTGGGTTGGTCTTCAGACGGCGCTGGCTGTCTTCGTCGAGCTTGTCCAGGTGGGCGGAAAGAAACTCCACCAACGCTTCACGGTAGCGGCCACGGGACTCGCTGGTGCCCAGGCTGTTGAGCTCAAGCTTGACCGCGTCACGCAGCCCCAGCTCGCCCCACAGGCGCCAGGTCATGACGATCAGTTCGGCGTCGATGTCCGGACCCTCGAGGTTGAACACCTCCAGGCCAATCTGGTGGAACTGGCGATAACGGCCTTTCTGCGGACGCTCGTGACGGAACATCGGCCCGACGTACCAGAGTTTCTGCACCTGGCCGCCGCCGGTGATGCCGTGCTCGAGCACCGCACGCACGCAGGCCGCCGTGCCTTCGGGGCGCAGGGTCAGGGAGTCGCCGTTGCGGTCGTCGAAGGTGTACATCTCTTTTTCGACGATGTCGGTCACTTCACCGATGGAGCGCTTGAACAGCTCGGTGAACTCGACGATCGGCATGCGGATCTGCCGATAGCCGTAGTTATCCAGCAGACGCGCCACAGTGCCCTCGAAATAACGCCACAGGGGCGTCTGCTCGGGCAGGATGTCGTTCATGCCACGAATGGCTTGCAGGGACTTGCTCACGTGTATTCCTTAATCTTTCGACTTAACCGCGCGCGATAACCGCTGCGTCGGCTTCGACCTTTTCGGCCGCTTTCTGGCGAATCAGCCGTTCCAGCTCATCCACCAGATTGTCATTCGTCAGTTTCTGCGACGGCTTGCCGTCGATGTAAATCAGGTTCGGTGTACCGCCAGTCAGGCCGATGTGGGCCTCTTTGGCTTCGCCCGGCCCGTTGACCACGCAACCAATCACCGCGACATCCAGCGGCACCAGCAGGTCTTCGAGGCGCCCTTCCAGCTCGTTCATGGTCTTGACCACATCGAAGTTCTGCCGCGAGCAGCTCGGGCAGGCGATGAAGTTGATGCCACGGGAACGCAGGTGCAGGGACTTGAGAATGTCGTAGCCGACTTTCACTTCCTCGACCGGGTCAGCCGCCAACGAGATGCGGATGGTATCGCCAATCCCTTCGGCGAGCAGCATACCGAGGCCGACGGCGGATTTCACCGTGCCCGAACGCAACCCACCGGCTTCGGTGATGCCCAGGTGCAGCGGCTGGACGATTTCCTTGGCCAGCAGGCGGTAGGCTGCGACGGCCATGAACACGTCGGAGGCCTTCACGCTGACCTTGAAGTCCTGGAAGTTCAGGCGTTCGAGGTGTTCGACATGGCGCAGGGCCGACTCCACCAGCGCCGCCGGGGTCGGTTCGCCGTATTTCTTTTGCAGGTCTTTTTCCAGGGAACCGGCGTTCACGCCGATGCGGATCGGGATGCCCCGGTCGCGGGCGGCATCCACCACCGCGCGGACACGGTCTTCGCGACCGATGTTGCCCGGGTTGATGCGCAGGCAATCGACGCCTAACTCGGCCACGCGCAAGGCAATGCGGTAGTCGAAGTGGATGTCGGCCACCAAGGGGACCTTGACCAGTTGCTTGATCTTGCCGAACGCCTCGGCGGCGTCCATGTCCGGCACCGATACGCGCACGATGTCGACACCGGCGGCTTCCAGGCGGTTGATCTGCGCGACCGTGGCGGCCACGTCATTGGTGTCGCTGTTGGTCATGCTCTGCACAGCGATAGGCGCATCACCGCCCACGGGCACGTTGCCGACCCAGATCTTTCGGGATTCGCGACGCTTGATTGGAGATTCGCCGTGCATGACTTATTGACCCAACTTCAGGCGAGCGGTCTCGCCACTGGTGAACGGAGCGATGTCGACCGGCTGGCCGTTGTAGCTGACCTGCGCGCCACGGGCATAACCCAGGCGCACGGCAAATGGCGGCTTGCCGTTGATGGCGGTGCTGTCGCCCTTGCGCTTGAGGCCACTGAACAGCACCTTGCCGTTGCCGTCGGTGACTTGCGTCCAGCAGTCGGCGACAAACTGAATCTGTACCTGGCCTTCACCCGCGACCGGAGCCGGGGTCGGAGCCGCCGGAGCTGCCGGGGCGACTGGAGCGGCTGGAACGGCGTGGGTCGCAGGCGCAGCCACGGTCGGCGCGGGTGTGCTCGGCGCGGCAGGTGCCGGGGCAATCGGTGCGCTGCCGGTGATCGGGGTAGCCGGCGCTGTCGGTGCAGCGGGTGCCGGGGCTGGAACAGCCGGCTCGGCACCCGCCTGGGCATCAGCGGCGTCCTGGCCCTGTGGCAACGCCAGGGCGGTTTCGCCTTCGGCCTGGCCTTCGACGACAGCCTGGTCTTCCGGCTCGTCCAGCGGATGGATCTGGGTGGTGCCGTCGGCGCCCTCGACCTCAACGTGCTCAGGGTTCATGGCGACCGGCTCCTTGCTGCGCAAGGACGCCTGGTCCTGCCACCAGACAAAACCGCCGCCAATCACCGCGATCAGCAGCAACAGGCTGACGATTCGCAAAATGGTGTGGGAAACGCGAACCGGCTCCTCGATGCGACCCAGGCTGTGCACGCTGCTGCCCTGGGCATCGGAACCGGTGTATTGATCGAATTGCTGGACCAGCACGGTCTGGTCCTTGCCGAGCAACTTGGCATAGGCGCGGATGTAGCCCCGGGCGAAGGTGTGCCCAGGCAGCTTGTCGAACGCGCCCGCTTCCAGATTGCCCAGGGAAGCCACGGTGAGATTGAGCTTGAGGGCTACTTCGGCCAGCGACCAACCATTGCTTTCGCGGGCTTGACGCAGGGTCTCACCAGGATTTACGCGAGTCGCTGCTACAACTTCGGGATGCGCCGCTTTCATCATTGCTCCGACAGGTATTGCTGATATTCCGGCGTACCGGGATAGAGTCTTTTGAGTTGCAGGCCGTAACTTGCAGCCTTGTCGCGATCTTCAAACACATGTGCCAGCCGAACGCCGAGCAATAGACTACGTGCATTTTGCTCACTCAGCAGGCTAAAACGCTCGTAGTAGTCACGCGCGGGCACATAATGCCTGTCTTCGTAAGACAACTCAGCCATTTCGAGCAGCGCCCGCGGTTGCTGGCGGTTGAGCCGCAGCGCCTTTTCCAGCTGCTGGCGGGCCAGGTCACGCTGGCCCAGCTGCGCGGCCGTCATGCCGAGGTTTTCGAAAACCCGCGAACGCTCAGGGTAAAGGGTGTCGGCGGCGGCCTGCTCGAAGCGCTCGTAGGCTTCTTTGAAGCGTTTCTGCTCGAAAAGAAAGCTGCCGTAGTTGTTCAGGATCCGTGCGTCTTGCGGGCGGGCAGACAGCGCCTTGCGAAAATGCTGGTCGGCCAGCTCCGGTTCCATCTCGGCCTGGAACACCAGGGCCAGGGCCGCGTTGGCATCCGGGTCGGAATCGTCCAGCTCCAGGGCTTTCTTGAGCGGCACCTTGGCCCGTTCGGTCATGCCCTGCTGCAGGTAGCCAATGCCCAGTTGCACGTAGGCCACACGCGCCTCGTCGCGCCCTTTGCTGGTCCTCATCGGGTTGTAGTCACCCGACAGGACACAACCGGAACAAAGGCCGGCCAACAGCAAAACGAGCGCGAAGCGCAGGGACATAGAGTTCCTCTCTTAGTGACTGTTCGCAGCGTTTTGCACCACATCGTCCGCGGCGTTCAACTCACGCACGGCAATGTAACGCTCGCTGCGACGGGTGCGATCCAGCACCTGTCCTACCAATTGGCCACAGGCGGCGTCGATGTCTTCGCCGCGAGTGGTGCGCACGGTGACGTTGAAGCCAGCGTGGTGAAGCTGATCCTGGAAGCGACGAATCGCGTTGTTGCTCGGACGCTCATAACCGGAATGCGGGAACGGGTTGAACGGGATCAGGTTGATCTTGCACGGGATGTTCTTGAGCAGCTCGATCATCTCGACCGCGTGTTCGACCTTGTCGTTCACATCCTTGAGCAGCGTGTACTCGATGGTCAGCACGCGCTTTTCGCCCAGGGACGACATGTAGCGCTGGCACGACTCGAGCAGCATCTTAAGCGGATACTTCTTGTTGATCGGCACCAATTGGTTACGCAATGCGTCATTGGGTGCGTGCAGCGACAACGCCAGGGAGACGTCGATGTGCTTGGCCAGCTCATCGATCATCGGCACCACGCCCGAGGTGGACAGGGTCACCCGGCGCTTGGAGATGCCATAGCCCAGGTCATCCATCATCAGATGCATGGCCGCGATGACGTTGTCGAAGTTCAGCAGCGGCTCACCCATGCCCATCATCACCACGTTGGTGATGGCACGGTCGACGGTCGCCGGGACGCTGCCAAAGGATTTGTTGGCAATCCACACCTGGCCGATCACTTCGGCGGCGGTGAGGTTGCTATTGAAGCCTTGCTTGCCGGTGGAGCAGAAACTGCAATCCAGGGCACAGCCTGCCTGGGACGAAACGCACAAGGTGCCGCGTTTTCCCTGGGGAATGTAAACGGTCTCGACGCAGCTGCCGGACGCCACGCGCACCACCCACTTGCGGGTGCCGTCGCTGGAGATGTCCTCGCTGACCACTTCCGGACCGCGAATTTCAGCAACGGTCTTGAGCTTTTCGCGCAAGGCCTTGCTGACATTCGTCATGGCGTCGAAGTCGTCGACGCCAAAGTGGTGAATCCATTTCATCACCTGGCCGGCACGGAAACGCTTCTCCCCGATCGAGTCGAAGAATTTTTCCATTTCCTGTTGGGTCAGCCCCAGCAGGTTGGTTTTAACAGTCGATGTAGTCATGGATTCACCTTCACTCTTAAGCCAATGCTTAGCGAGCGGTTACTTCAGTAGCGGCGAAAAAGTAAGCGATTTCGCGAGCAGCAGCGGCTTCGGAGTCCGAACCGTGAACGGCGTTGGCGTCGATGGACTCGGCGAAGTCAGCACGGATGGTGCCAGCAGCAGCTTCTTTAGGGTTGGTAGCGCCCATCAGCTCACGGTTGCGAGCGATAGCGTTTTCGCCTTCCAGCACCTGAACGACAACCGGACCGGAAGTCATGAAGGCAACCAGCTCACCGAAGAAACCGCGCTCGCTGTGCTCAGCGTAGAAGCCTTCGGCTTCGGCCTTGGACAGTTGCTTCATTTTCGAAGCTACAACGCGCAGGCCAGCGTCTTCGAAGCGGGTAACGATCTTGCCGATCACGTTTTTAGCAACGGCGTCAGGCTTGATGATGGAGAAAGTACGTTGAACAGCCATGGTGTAACTCCAGAAACGGTAATTTGCGAAAAATTAAACCCGCGAATTATACGCGGGTTCAGGGGTATTGCCTAACCTGCCAGGTCGATCAGTCGATTTCTTCGATCCAGAGCGCCTGAACCGCTTCCAAGACCTTCTCGCCACAACGGCCAGAGGTGCTGTCGAAATCGGGAAGCTCCATGATCCAGTGCTGCAGATCGACAAAATTAACAGTCAACGGATCCACGTCCGGCTTGGCTTCGGCCAGTTCTTCTGCGATGCGTTGTACATCATTCCAACCATAGCTCATGACAGTGTCACCATCAGTGCGGCGCTTCGGCCGCATGGTTAAGCGAATATTTCGGGATTTCGACGGTCAGGTCTTCGGTGCCGACGATGGCTTGGCAACCCAGGCGCGATTGCGCTTCCAGGCCCCAGGCCCGATCAAGGAAATCTTCCTCCAGATCGTCCGCTTCTTCCAGCGAATCGAAGCCCTCACGAATGATGCAATGGCACGTCGTGCAGGCGCAGACGCCGCCACAGGCACTTTCCATCTCGATATGGTGCTCATGGGCCAGCTCGAGAATGGAGATTCCCGGCTCAGCCTCCACGACCATGCCCTCCGGACAGAACTTCTCGTGAGGCAGAAAAATCACCTGCGGCATCAGTTATTCCTCGATTTCATTCAGGTTGCGCCCCGCCAGGGCGGCTTTCACCGTCGAGTCCAGGCGGCGGGCAGCAAAGGCATCGGTGACGTGCGACAGACGCTTGGTCTGCTGCTCGATGGCATAACCATCGGTGCCTTTGATCAATTCGGACAATTCCTGCATCTGCAGCTCGATGACCATGCGCTCTTCGGCATCCAGCAAGCGCTCGCCGTCAGCCTCAAGGGCACCTTGCACGGCCTCGATCAGGCGCTGGGCGTCGACCTGTTGCTCGCGCAGCACACGCGCCACCTTGTCGTCGCTGGCATGCTGGAACGAATCCTTGAGCATCTTGGCGATTTCGCCGTCGGTCAGGCCATAGGACGGCTTGACCTGGATGCTCGCCTCCACGCCCGAACCCAGTTCGCGGGCAGAGACGTTGAGCAAGCCGTCGGCGTCGACCTGGAAGGTCACGCGGATCTTCGCCGCACCCGCCACCATCGGCGGGATGCCGCGCAATTCGAAACGAGCCAGGGAGCGGCAGTCGCTGATCAGCTCACGCTCGCCTTGCAGCACGTGGACCATCATGGCCGACTGGCCGTCTTTATAGGTGGTGAAGTCCTGGGCGCGAGCAACGGGGATGGTGGTGTTGCGCGGAATCACCTTCTCCATCAGGCCGCCCATGGTTTCCAGGCCCAGGGACAACGGAATCACGTCAAGCAGCAGCAGTTCGCCGCCATCGCGCTTGTTGCCAGCCAGGGTATCGGCCTGGATCGCGGCGCCGATGGCAACCACCTGGTCCGGGTCGATTTCAGTCAGCGGCTGACGGCCAAAGGCCTCGGCAACGGCTTCGCGAACCCGAGGCACACGGGTCGAACCACCGACCATGACCACGGCCTTGACGTCTTCCAGCTCTACGCCGGAATCGCGCACGGCACGGCGGCAGGCCTTGAGGCTGCGGGCGACCATGGGCTCGATCAGGGCATCGAAGGCTTCGCGGGTCAGCGCGGCTTTCCAGTCGCCATAAGCGACTTCAACCGTGGCGGCGTCGGTCAAGGCTTCCTTGGCGGCGCAGGCGGTTTGCAGCAAATGGCGTTGCGCACCTGGATCGAGGTCGGCGGACAAACCGGCTTGCTCGATGATCCAGCCAGCAATGGCATGGTCGAAGTCATCGCCGCCCAGGGCGCTGTCGCCACCGGTAGCCAGGACTTCGAAGACACCGCCGGTCAGGCGCAGGATCGAAATATCGAACGTACCGCCGCCCAGATCGTAGATCGCGACCAGGCCTTCGGCATGCTGGTCCAGGCCGTACGCCACCGCAGCGGCCGTCGGCTCGTTGAGCAGGCGCAGCACGTTCAGGCCGGCGAGCTTGGCCGCGTCCTTGGTGGCTTGGCGCTGGGCGTCGTCGAAATAGGCCGGCACGGTGATGACCGCACCCACCAATTCACCGCCCAATGCCGCTTCGGCGCGCTGGCGCAGGACCTTGAGGATGTCGGCGGAAACCTCGACCGGGCTTTTCGGGCCCTGTACGGTTTCGATGAACGGCATGTGGGATTCGCCACCGACGAAGCGGTACGGCAGTTGGTCGCCCAATTGCTTGACGTCGGACAGACCACGACCCATCAAGCGCTTGACCGAAACAATAGTGTTGAAAGGGTCGGTGGCCGCGGCCAGCTTGGCCGACTCGCCCACTTCGACGCGATCGGCGTGATAGCGCACGGCGGATGGCAGGATCACCCGCCCCTGCTCGTCGGCCAGCGGTTCGGAAAGACCGCTGCGCAAGGCAGCGACCAGGGAATTGGTGGTACCCAAGTCGATCCCGACAGCCAGGCGACGCTGGTGCGGTTGTGGACTTTGGCCGGGTTCGGCGATCTGCAGTAGGGCCATCGTAATCAGGACTTATCTGTAATCAGGCGTGCGACCGGAGCGGCACTGGGTTAATCGTCGAGGCGCTCTTCGAGCTGGCGCACTTCATAGGTGAGCTTGTCGAGAAACTGCATGCGCCGCATCAGGCGTTCGGCCTGTTCGCGTTGCGCGGCATCGTTCCAGCAGGCTGCGAAGCTGTCGTTCAGTGTTTGCTGGGCGTCTTTCAAGCGCCGCTTGAATACCGCGACACCGGCCAGGTCGGCGCTGTCCTGCAGGTCCTCGAGCTCTTCGCGCCACTGCATCTGCTGCAAAAGAAACTCGGGATCATGGACCGTGACCTCCAGCGGCAACTCATGGCCGCTGATGGCGAGCAGGTACCGCGCGCGCTTGGCCGGGAGCTTGAGCGTCTGGTAGGCCTCATTGAGGTTCGCCGACTGCTCGAGCGCCCGCCGCTGCTCCGCCTCGGAAGCATCGGCAAAGCGGTCGGGATGGACGCCACGGGCCAATTCAAGGTAACGCGCGGACAACTGATCGAGATCCAGCTGGAACGCAGGCTGCATCTGGAACAACGCAAAATGACAAGGAGTACCCACAAGCTGCCTCAGATGTTGAAGCTTTCGCCGCAGCCACATTCACCGCGCACGTTGGGGTTGTTGAACTTGAAGCCTTCGTTCAACCCTTCCTTGACGAAATCCAGCTCGGTGCCGTCCAGGTACGTCAGGCTTTTCGGGTCGATGATCACTTTCTGACCATGACTCTCGAATACCTGATCGTCTTCGCCCACTTCGTCGACGAATTCCAGTACATAGGCGAGGCCAGAACAGCCCGTGGTGCGAACACCCAGGCGGATACCCTCGCCCTTGCCGCGCCCCGCAAGTGAGCGCTGGATATGGTTAGCTGCCGCTTCTGTCATCTGGATAGCCATGAAAACTCCTTACCAATGCGCGGATCAGATCAAGCCTTTCTTCTGCTTGTAATCGCGAACGGCGGCCTTGATGGCGTCTTCGGCGAGTACCGAGCAGTGGATCTTCACTGGCGGCAAGGCCAGTTCTTCGGCCAGCTGGGTGTTCTTGATGGTTTCGGCTTCATCAAGGGTCTTGCCCTTCATCCACTCGGTGGCCAGGGAGCTGGACGCGATGGCGGAACCGCAGCCATAGGTCTTGAACTTGGCATCTTCGATGATGCCTTGCTCGTTGACCTTGATCTGCAGGCGCATGACGTCGCCGCACGCCGGAGCGCCGACCATGCCGGTGCCGACATCAGGATCCTGCGCGTCCATCTTGCCGACGTTGCGCGGGTTCTCGTAGTGGTCGATGACCTTTTCGCTATATGCCATTTGCTTCAATCCTCATCAGTGAGTCGCTCTGGTGGCGACTTCTTCAGTGCGCCGCCCACTCGATTTTCGAAATGTCGACGCCGTCTTTGTACATGTCCCACAGCGGCGACAGAGCGCGCAGCTTGGTAACGGCCTCGCAGACTTTCTGCGCGGCGTAATCGATTTCTTCTTCGGTGGTGAAGCGACCGAAGGTGAAGCGAATGGAGCTGTGGGCCAGTTCGTCGTTGCGGCCCAGGGCGCGCAGTACGTACGAAGGCTCAAGCGATGCCGAGGTGCACGCCGAACCGGACGACACGGCCAGATCCTTGAGCGCCATGATCAGCGACTCGCCTTCAACATAGTTGAAGCTCAGGTTCAGGTTGTGCGGTACGCGGGCGGTCAGGCTGCCGTTGACGTAGAGTTCTTCCAGGTGCTCGACCTGCTTGAAGAAGCGGTCGCTCAGGGCCTGGATGCGCACGTTCTCGGCAGCCATGTCTTCCTTGGCGACGCGGAAGGCTTCGCCCATGCCGACGATCTGGTGGGTCGCCAGGGTGCCGGAACGCATGCCACGCTCGTGACCGCCGCCGTGCATGGTCGCTTCGATGCGAACACGCGGCTTGCGGCTGACGTACAGGGCGCCGATGCCTTTAGGACCGTAGGTCTTGTGGGCCGAGAACGACATCAGGTCGACTTTCAGCTTGGACAGGTCGATGTCGACCTTGCCGGTGGACTGCGCGCCGTCGACGTGGAACAGGACGCCCTTGGAGCGGGTCAGCTCGCCGATGGCAGCGATGTCGTTGACGGTGCCGATTTCGTTGTTCACGTGCATGATCGAAACCAGGATGGTGTCGTCGCGCAGGGCGGCTTCGACCATGGCTGGAGTGATGATGCCGTCTTCACCGGGCTCGATGTAGGTGACTTCGAAGCCTTCACGCTCCAGTTGGCGCATGGTGTCCAGGACAGCCTTGTGCTCGATCTTGGAGGTGATCAGGTGCTTGCCCTTGGTGTGATAGAAATGCGCGACACCCTTGATTGCCAGGTTGTCGGACTCGGTGGCACCGGAGGTCCAGACGATTTCACGCGGGTCGGCGTTGACCAGGTCGGCGACCTGGCGACGGGCGTTTTCGACCGACTCTTCGGCCTTCCAGCCGAACACGTGGGAACGGGACGCCGGGTTACCGAAGTTTCCGTCGACCAGCAGGCATTCACTCATTTTTTGCGCAACACGCGGATCAACCGGGGTGGTCGCAGAGTAATCAAGGTAAATCGGCAATTTCATGGACTTTCTCCTAAATCAGGCTGGCTGGCGTTCCGCGTGCTCTGCGGCAGTCATTCGACGGCGGACGCTTCAATCTTGTCCAGGTGCAGCGTCTTGCTATTGCAACGGCGCTGGTCCTGACGCTGGGCTACTTCTTGCACCTCACGACGAGTTACAAGGTCAGCCAAGCTGATACCGCTTAGAAATTCGTGAATCTGCAGGCTGAGGTCGCACCACAAGTGGTGGGTCAGGCAAGTATCGCCGCCATGGCAGTCGCCAAGGCCCTGGCACTTGGTCGCATCGACCGATTCGTTCACCGCATCGATCACCTGGGCAACCTGGATGCCCTGCATGTCGCGCGACAGCTGGTAGCCGCCGCCGGGGCCGCGAACGCTGGAAACCAGGTTACTGCGGCGCAGCTTGGCGAACAGCTGTTCAAGGTAGGACAGGGAAATGCCCTGGCGCTCGGAGATATCGGCCAGGGACACCGGCCCGTGCTGCGCATGCAATGCCAGATCCAGCATTGCGGTCACGGCGTATCGGCCTTTTGTAGTCAGTCGCATGGACAATTACCACGGAGTTCGGAATGGGGGCGAGTATGCAATTCCCGAGTATTTAAGTCAAGTATAAGACCTAGTGCTTTACTCAGGTTTACCCGCGAAAGAGCGCGCGCATGATAGCAAAGGCTGGCCGGCGGCGACCAGCTATACCGCGTTATCGTTTATCGCGAGCAAGCTTTGCTCCCACAGCCCCCCCCCCGCTCCCACAGATGGTCCTGTAAAACCAGAACACCTGTGGGAGCAAGGACACCTGAGGGAGCAGGAACATCTGTGGGAGCAAGGCTTGCCCGCGATGCAGGCACCTCGGTTTAGCTGGCCTGAGTCTCATCCTTGTCCTTCACACACGCAAAATCTTCCTCGCGCAGCTCAGGCAGCTCCTTGGCACAGTAATTACTGCCCAGGTCCTTCAGGGCGCCGCACATCCCCTCCAGGCGCCCATCGACGGCCTGCAGGTGATCGAGCAACTGGTTGATGGCGCGGGCGACCGGGTCGGGCATGTCTTCGCCGACACCGTAGGCGTCGAAGCCGATTTTCTCGGCCATGGCCTTGCGCCGGGCATCCTGCTCGTCATCGGACTTGATGATGATCCGCCCCGGAATACCCACCACGGTCGCGCCCGGCGGCACGGCCTTGGTCACCACGGCGTTAGAGCCGACTTTCGCCCCCGCCCCTACCGTGAACGGCCCGAGCACCTTGGCGCCGGCACCCACCACCACGCCGTCTTCCAGGGTTGGGTGGCGCTTGCCTTTGTTCCAGCTGGTGCCGCCGAGGGTCACGCCCTGGTACAGGGTCACGTCATCGCCGATCTCGGCGGTTTCGCCGATGACGATGCCCATGCCGTGGTCGATGAAGAAGCGGCGACCGACCTTGGCGCCCGGGTGGATCTCGATCCCGGTCAACCAGCGCCCGAAGTTCGAGACAACCCGCGCCAGCCACTTCCAGCCCATGTTCCACAAGGCGCCGGACAGGCGATGGATCCAGATGGCGTGCATCCCCGGGTAGCAGGTCAGCACTTCAAAGGCATTGCGCGCCGCCGGGTCACGATGGAAAACACTTTGGATATCTTCACGCAAACGTTCGAACATTTTATTTCTTCCGCTTAATCAGCTCGCCACGGGCCGCTTTCTGGGTTTCCGTGAGGATGCCGCGCAATATATTCATCTCCGCCCGGCTGACCGAGCTTCGTCCGTACAACCGACGCAGGCGCGCCATCAAGTGTCGCGGCTTTTCCGGGTCGAGGAACTCGATGTCCACCAGGGTCTGTTCCAGGTGTTCAAAGAACCGTTCCAGTTCATCCATGGTCGCCAGTGTCTCACTGCGCGGCGACGTGACCTCGGTTTTTTCGACTTTGCTGGGCTTGCCTTCGGCTGCCAGCCAAGCCATGCGCACTTCATAGCTCAACACCTGCACCGCCGCCCCCAGGTTCAAGGAACTGAACTCGGGGTCGGAAGGGATATGCACGTGAAAGTGACATCGCTGCAGCTCGTCGTTGGTCAGGCCGGAGTCTTCACGGCCGAACACCAGGGCGATCTCGAAGCCTTGCGCGGCTTCCTCGACCACTTTGGTGCCGCATTCGCGGGGGTCGAGCAGCGGCCAGGGGATGCGCCGGTCGCGGGCGCTGGTGCCGAGCACCAGGTTGCACCCCACCAGGGCGTCTTCCAGGGTGGCGACGACCTGCGCGTTGGCCAGGATGTCACCGGCGCCGGAGGCCCGGGCGTCGGCTTCGTGATGGGGAAACAAGCGCGGCTCGACCAGCACCAGGCGCGACAGGCCCATGTTCTTCATGGCCCGCGCAGCTCCGCCGATGTTACCCGGATGGCTGGTATTGACCAGGACGACACGAATGTTCTGCAACAAGGGAGGCGCTCTCGAACACGATAAAGGGAGCAAATCTTACATAAGCACCTACCGTTAAGCTATGAAAGCGAACACCAACCTTCTCCTGAGAAAACTTTCTGATAGAATGCGCGGCTTTCTTTAACAACCTTAGGTGACACATCCATGCAGCCCATGCTGAATATCGCGCTGCGCGCCGCCCGCAGCGCCAGTGAACTGATCTTCCGCTCCATCGAGCGCCTGGATACCATCAAGGTCGATGAAAAAGACGCCAAGGACTACGTGTCCGAGGTTGATCGCGCCGCCGAGCAAAAGATCGTCGACGCCCTGCGCAAGGCTTACCCCAACCACTCGATCCTCGGTGAAGAGACCGGCATGCACGCTGGTACTGGCATCGAAGGTGAAGAGTACCTGTGGATCATCGATCCGCTGGACGGCACCACCAACTTCCTGCGCGGCATTCCTCACTTCGCTGTCAGCATCGCCTGCAAATACCGTGGCCGCCTGGAACACGCCGTTGTGCTGGACCCGGTTCGCCAGGAAGAATTCACCGCCAGCCGTGGCCGTGGCGCCCAACTCAACGGTCGTCGCCTGCGCGTCAGCGGCCGCACCAGCCTGGACGGCGCCCTGCTGGGCACCGGCTTCCCGTTCCGCGATGACCAGATGGACAACCTGGACAACTACCTGGGCATGTTCCGCGCCCTGGTCGGCCAGACCGCCGGCATCCGCCGCGCCGGCGCTGCGAGCCTGGACCTGGCTTATGTGGCCGCTGGCCGTTTCGATGCGTTCTGGGAATCGGGCCTGTCCGAATGGGACATGGCTGCTGGCGCCCTGCTGATCCAGGAAGCCGGCGGTTTGGTGAGCGACTTCACCGGCGGCCACGACTTCCTTGAAAAAGGCCACATCGTTGCCGGCAACACCAAATGCTTCAAGGCTGTGCTCACCGCCATCCAGCCACACCTGCCGGCTTCGCTGAAGCGCTAAGCAGCTCGGCTACAGAAAAAGCACCTTTCGGGGTGCTTTTTTTATGCCCGGATTTCGACATACCTCCAATTATCTGCAAGTTTTCAAGAGCAAAGCCTGTGGGAGCAAAGCTTGCTCGCGATAGCAGTGGGTCAGCTTGCATCAATGCTGGATGTGCCGCCGTCATCGCGAGCAAGCTTTGCTCCCACAGATGAGGTTTGGGTAGCCGGGAAATCGGAGTCTGCCGCAGATCCAGTGTGGGAGCTGGGATGGGGCATAA
>NZ_LHVH01000013.1 GCF_001269885.1 Pseudomonas kilonensis | reverse complement strand
TACCTCCAATTATCTGCAAGTTTTCAAGAGCAAAGCCTGTGGGAGCAAAGCTTGCTCGCGATAGCAGTGGGCCAGCTTGCATCAATGTTGGATGTGCCGCTGTCATCGCGAGCAAGCTTTGCTCCCACAGAGGAGGTTTGGGTAGCCGGGAAATCGGAGTCTGCCGCAGATCCAGTGTGGGAGCTGGGATGAGGCATAAAATACGAGCATAAAAAAGCACCCCGAAGGGTGCTTTTTTTATAGCGGCTGGATCATTGGGCCGGTTCGTTCTGGCCCAGGATCAGTTGGCCTTCCTTGCTTACCGGAATCTGGTTGCCCGGGTCGCGATCCATGCGGACTTTGCCTTCTTTGCCGTCGAGCATGTAGCGAACGTCGTAGCCTACCACCTTGTCGCTGATGTCATTGACCGTGTTGCAGCGCGTTTGGGTGGTGGTGTAGGTGTCGCGTTCCTGCATGCCTTCCTGAATCTTGTTACCGGCATAACCACCACCGGCCGCACCCGCTACGGTGGCGATTTTCTTGCCGTTGCCGCCGCCGATCTGGTTACCCAGCAGGCCACCGGCTACGGCACCCAGCACGGTACCGGCGATCTGGTGCTGGTCCTGGACTGGCTTCTGCCGAGTCACGGTGACGTCCTTGCACACTTCACGCGGGGTCTTGATTTGGGTCTTGACCGGCTCCACGGCCAATACTTGCGCATACTCAGGGCCACTTTTTACCAAGCTGTAGGTGGCGACCGCACCACCGGCAGTTACACCGACAGCACCCAATACCGCACCAACCAGCATCGATTTGTTCACTTGAACCTCCTGACCATCACAAGCGGATTAATCCGCGCTTCTCCCAGCCTTGGAGCACAAAAAAAGGCGCGAGTTCAACTCGCGCCTTTTCAGCTGTGACGGGTGAAACCGAAGCCTTACGGGCGATCGTCCACTTCCGTGTCAGTGACCGCAGGAGGAATCAGATCCTCGGTGCTCAGGTTCAGCCAGATCAACACCACGTTGGCGATGTAGATCGACGAGTAAGTACCCGCCATCACACCAATGAACAGCGCAATGGAGAAACCGAACAGGTTGTCGCCGCCAAAGAACAGCAGCGCGGCAATCGCCAGCAAGGTGGAGATCGACGTCGCCATGGTCCGCAACAGGGTCTGGGTGGTCGAGATGTTGATGTTCTCGATCAAGGACGCCTTGCGCAGCACTCGGAAGTTTTCACGCACCCGGTCGAACACCACGATGGTGTCGTTGAGCGAGTAACCGATGATCGCCAACACCGCCGCCAGCACCGTCAAGTCGAAGGTGATCTGGAAGAACGACAGGATGCCCACGGTCACGATCACGTCGTGGATCAGCGAGACAATCGCGCCCACTGCGAACTTCCACTGGAAGCGGAAGGCCAGGTAGAGCATCACGCCACCCAGCGCCAAGAGCATGCCGAGGCCGCCCTGGTCGCGCAGCTCTTCACCCACTTGCGGGCCGACGAACTCGACGCGCTTGACCTGGGCCGGGTTGTCGCCGCCGGCCTTCTGCAAGGCCTCGGCTACCTGGTGACCCAATTGCGGGTCTTCACCGGGCATACGCACCAACAGGTCAGTCGTTGCGCCAAAGCTCTGCACGATGGCATCGCTGTAGCCCGAGGTCGCCAGTTGCTCACGTACCTTGGTGACGTCGGCCGGACGCTCGTAGGTCAGCTCGATGAGCGTACCGCCGGTGAAGTCCAGGCCGTAGTTCAGGCCCTTGGTGGCCCAGCTGAACAACGCCAGGACCGTGAGAAACAATGTGACGCCGAACGCAATGTTGCGAACGCCCATGAAGTTGATTGTACGTAACATGGCAGCCCCTTAAATCCACAACTTCTTGAAGTCACGACCGCCAAAGATCAGGTTGACCATTGCGCGGGTCACCATGATGGCTGTGAACATCGAGGTAAAGATCCCGAGGGACATGGTCACTGCGAAGCCCTTGACCGGGCCGGTGCCCATGGCAAAGAGAATCCCGCCGACCAGCAACGTGGTCAGGTTGGAGTCGAGAATCGCAGTGAATGCCCGGCCGAAGCCTTCGTTGATTGCCCGCTGGATCGTCATGCCCGCAGCGATCTCTTCACGTATCCGCGAGAAGATCAGCACGTTGGCGTCCACCGCCATGCCCATGGTCAAGACGATACCGGCGATACCCGGCAGGGTCAGCGTAGCGCCCAGCAACGACATCAAGGCCAGCAGCAGCACCATGTTCACCGCCAGCGCGACGGTGGCGATGATGCCGAAGAAGCGGTAGATGGCGATGATGAACAGCGACACGAACAGCATGCCCCACAGCGATGCATCGACACCCTTGGTGATGTTGTCGGCACCCAGGCTCGGGCCGATGGTGCGCTCTTCCGCGAAGTACATCGGCGCGGCCAGGCCACCAGCACGCAGCAGCAGGGCCAGTTCCGAGGATTCACCCTGGCCGTTCAGGCCGGTGATGCGGAACTGGCTGCCCAGTGGCGACTGGATGGTCGCCAGGCTGATGATCTTCTTCTCTTCCTTGAAGGTCTGCACCGGTACGTCTTTCTCGACGCCGTTGACCACTTGCTTGGTGTAGGTGGTGGTCGGCTTCTGCTCGATGAAGATCACCGCCATGCTGCGACCGACGTTGCTGCGCGTAGCGCGGCTCATCAGTTCGCCGCCATGGCCGTCCAGGCGAATGTTCACCTGTGGACGACCCTGCTCGTCGAAGCCCGCCTGGGCGTCAGTCACCTGGTCGCCGGTGATGATCAGGCCACGCTCGATCTGCGCCGCCGGACGACCGCCTTCGCGGAACTCGAAGCTCTCGGAAGTGGCCTTGGAAGCACCCGGCTCAGCGGCCAGGCGGAATTCCAGGTTGGCGGTCTTGCCGAGGATACGCTTGGCTTCGGCAGTGTCCTGCACGCCTGGCAGCTCAACCACGATGCGGTTGGCGCCCTGGCGCTGCACGATCGGCTCGGCCACACCCAGCTCGTTGACGCGGTTACGCACCGTGGTCAAGTTCTGCTTGATGGAGTATTCGCGGATTTCCGCCAGCTTGGCCGGGGTCATCGCCAGACGCAGCACCGCCTGACCATTGAGGTCGGCCGGCACAATGTCGAAATCGTTGAAATTCTTGCGGATCAGCGCACGGGCCTGCTCGCGGGTATCTTCATCGCTGAAGCCCAGCTGAATGGCACCGTCGAGTGGCGGCAGGCTGCGATAACGCACGCGGTCCTTGCGCAACAGGCTCTTGACGTCGCCTTCGTAGACTTTCATCCGCGCGTCGAGGGCTTTGTCCATGTCCACTTCCAGCAGGAAGTGCACACCACCGGACAAGTCCAGACCCAGCTTCATCGGATGCGCGCCGAGGTTGCGCAGCCATTGCGGGGTGGTCTGGGCCAGGTTCAGGGCCACCACGTAATCGTCGCCCAACGCCTTGCGGACCACGTCCTTGGCTGGCAGTTGGTCTTCAGACTTGACCAGGCGCAACAGGCCGCCCTTGCCGTTTTCGGCGATGGACGCAGCCTTGACCTCGATATTGGACGCCTTGAGCGCAGCGCTCGCACGGTCCAGATCGGCCTGGGTGACCTGCAGCGCAGTGCTTGCGCCACTGACCTGAATGGCCGGGTCATCCGGGTATAGATTGGGAGCGGAATAAATCAGACCGACCGCCAGCACCGCCAGGATCAGTACATATTTCCACAGAGGGTATTTGTTCAGCATCACGCCGCCCGCTTATGACGCGGGGCGCCTTGCGCGCCCCGTCGATTGAAAAGAAGTTGTTACTTAGATCGCTTTCAGCGTGCCTTTTGGCAGCGTGGCCGCGATGGCGCCCTTCTGGAACTTCATTTCAACAGTGTCGGACACTTCCAGTACCACGAAGTCATCGGCCACTTTGGTGATCTTGCCAGCGATGCCGCCGGTGGTGACCACTTCATCGCCCTTTTGCAGGCTGCTGAGCAGGTTCTTCTGCTCTTTGGCGCGCTTGGCCTGTGGACGCCAGATCATCAGGTAGAAAATGACCAGGAAGCCGACCAGGAAAATCCACTCGAAACCACCGCCCATAGGGCCGGCAGCCGGTGCAGCCGCGTCAGCCATGGCATTAGAGATAAAAAAGCTCATTTAGCACTCCAGTTGCAAGTATTGAATCTAGGGATCGGAAAACTCAGTCCAAAGGCGGAACAGGCAACCCGCGCTTGGCATAGAAGGCCTCGACAAAGGCGGCCAATGTACCTTGTTGGATAGCCTCGCGCAAACCAGCCATAAGCACCTGATAATGGCGCAAATTGTGGATGGTATTGAGCATACTGCCGAGCATTTCGCCGCACTTGTCCAAATGATGCAGATAAGCGCGGGAGAAGTTCTGGCAGGTGTAGCAATCGCAAGTCGGATCCAGCGGCGAATTATCATGACGATGAAACGCGTTACGGATCTTCAGCACACCAGTGTCGATGAACAGATGCCCATTGCGGGCATTACGGGTTGGCATCACGCAATCGAACATGTCCACACCGCGGCGCACACCCTCAACCAGATCTTCCGGTTTGCCAACGCCCATAAGGTAACGAGGTTTGTCAGCCGGCATTTCGCCCGGCAGGTAATCGAGCACCTTGATCATCTCGTGCTTGGGCTCGCCCACCGACAGGCCGCCAATCGCCAGGCCGTCGAAGCCGATCTTGTCCAGGCCTTCGAGCGAGCGCATGCGCAGGTCGCGGTGCATGCCACCCTGGACGATGCCGAACAGCGCCGCGGTGTTGTCGCCATGGGCGTTCTTCGAGCGCTGGGCCCAACGCAACGACAGCTCCATGGACACCCGCGCCACGTCTTCATCGGCCGGGTACGGCGTGCATTCGTCGAAGATCATCACGATGTCCGAGCCCAGGTCGCGTTGCACCTGCATCGACTCTTCCGGCCCCATGAACACTTTGGAACCGTCCACCGGAGAAGCGAAGGTCACGCCCTCCTCCTTGATCTTGCGCATCGCGCCCAGGCTGAACACCTGGAAACCGCCGGAGTCGGTCAGGATCGGGCCTTTCCACTGCATGAAATCGTGCAGGTCACCGTGGGCCTTGATCACTTCCATGCCCGGGCGCAGCCACAGGTGGAAGGTGTTACCGAGGATGATCTCCGCGCCAATCGCCTCGATGTCACGCGGCAGCATGCCCTTGACCGTGCCGTAGGTGCCCACCGGCATGAACGCGGGGGTTTCCACGGTACCGCGGGGGAAGGTCAGACGACCGCGACGAGCCTTGCCATCGGTGGCGAGCAACTCGAAGGACATGCGACAGGTGCGACTCATACTGTTTCCTCGGGTCCGCGTGGCGCGGGGTTACGGGTGATGAACATCGCATCACCGTAGCTGAAAAAGCGGTATCCATGCTCGACGGCGGCCTTGTAGGCGGCCATGGCTTCGGGATAACCGGCGAACGCCGAAACCAGCATCAACAGCGTGGATTCAGGCAAATGAAAGTTGGTGACCAGGGCATCGACCACATGAAACGGCCGGCCCGGGTATATAAAGATATCGGTGTCGCCACTGAACGGCTTGAGCACGCCATCGCGCGCGGCGCTTTCCAGGGAGCGCACGCTGGTGGTCCCCACTGCCACCACCCGCCCGCCGCGCGCGCGACAGGCCGCCACGGCATCGACGACTTCCTGGCTGACTTCCAGCCATTCGTTGTGCATGTGGTGGTCTTCGATACGCTCCACGCGCACCGGCTGGAACGTGCCAGCGCCGACGTGCAGCGTCACGAACGCCGTCTCCACGCCCTTGGCGGCAATCGCCTCCAGCAACGGCTGATCAAAATGCAGCCCCGCCGTCGGCGCCGCCACCGCCCCCAGGCGCTCGGCGTACACGGTCTGATACCGCTCGCGGTCCGAACCTTCGTCCGGGCGGTCTATATAAGGAGGCAACGGCATGTGCCCGACACGGTCGAGCAGCGGCAACACCTCTTCGGCAAACGCCAGCTCGAACAACGCATCATGCCGCGCCACCATCCGCGCCTCACCGCCGCCGTCGATCAAGATCGACGAACCGGGCTTGGGCGACTTGCTCGACCGCACATGGGCCAGCACGCGATGGCTGTCCAGCACCCGCTCCACCAGAATCTCCAGCTTGCCGCCGGAGGCCTTCTGGCCAAACAACCGCGCCGGAATCACCCGGGTATTGTTGAACACCATCAAATCGCCCGGGCGCAAATGCTCAAGCAAATCAGTGAATTGACGGTGAGCCATGGCACCGCTGACCCCGTCCAGGGTCAACAGTCGACTGGCGCGACGCTCGGCCAGAGGGTGGCGAGCGATCAGCGAATCCGGGAGTTCGAAGGTAAAGTCAGCAACACGCATGATGGGGTTCGTCTAGCAGGGCCGGAAAGTCTAGCGGAAATATCAAAAATTCACCATGAAACGTGATTGACCAACGGTAGTCACCTCTCTATACTTCGCCGCCATTGAGCCCTGATGGCGGAATTGGTAGACGCGGCGGATTCAAAATCCGTTTTCGAAAGGAGTGGGAGTTCGAGTCTCCCTCGGGGCACCATCTTAAAGAAAGACCTTGAAATTCAAGGTCTTTTTTTTCGTCTGCAGGAAAGTGGTTTTTCGCGGCTAATGCAGAGCTCAGCCAATCCCCTACGCGCTTTTGTGGTGAGGGGGATTTATCCCCGCTCCCCTGTGTGGTGAAGGGATTTATTCCCCCTTTGTGGCGAGGGGATTTATCCCCGCTGGGCCGCGAAGCGGCCCCCCATAGCCAACCCCATGGAGAGGAAGAACCTGTGGTAAGGAAGAACCTGGGAACAAGGAAGCACCCCGGTGGTAGAGAAGAACCTGTAGCAGGGAAAAACCTGTGGTAGGAGAAGAACCTGTGGCGAGGGAGCTTGCTCCCGCTTGAGCGCGAAGCGCTCACAAAAAAGTCACTACCCTCACCAATACCCCGAGCAGCCAAATCCAAGACATAAACCATCACCCCACCCTCCTCACCCAGTCACTAAGGATTTCACCCCATGGAATTGCTGCTGGAAACGGTCGCTCTTTACTCCCTCAAGCTGGCTTATGAGACAGAGGGCCACAGCCCGATTCTGCGGGATGATCCGTTGATGGGGGGTTGTGATCGGGAGGTTTTTGGGTTGTTGATACGGCGGGGCGATGTAGCTGGGATTCAGGACGAAATCGGTCGATGCCTGAATTTAGCGCTGGGAGCGATTGGTGGGGTGGATACGGTGTTGGGGCGGGAGCTGGGGCGGTTGGCGGCGGACCTCAACGCAATGCAGACGATAGAGGGGCTTTATGCTCCGACTACCAAGGTCAGGGATTACCTGCGGGATGTTCTTTGAGCAGGACACATACAATAAATCTGCTCCCTTTTTCCTATATGCGATAAGGATTACAAAAAGCGATCCGGCACCGCGTACCTCTTAACAATCTCAAGGAGCACACGGAGTACACGGGAGCACGCAGAGTACATGGGAGGACGAATGGAGTACGCTTCCTTGATTATAATAACTTGATATAAAAGGATTTTTTAATTTTTATTTGCATGATATCGCGCAACCCAATATTTTAATTTCGCGGTTTTGCTCCTTTGACTTAGTGGAATATCGCCCTATAAATCGTGAGTTTGCATGAGGTAGCGCGTCTTTAATCGTTGTTCGGTTCAGATTCATACGCCAGAATGACGCCACTAACTGACTGACGAGGCAAAAAATGGCGACAACACCTCGAAAAAGAGCCCCCAATTTGAAAGCCAAGCCGACAGCCAAAACGAATGAAAAAAAGCTGGTGGCTGAGGGCAAACCTCTCACAGATAAGCAAAATACCGCCAGGAAGAATGGAATGGCGGAACGGGCAGCCGAGCAATTGAAGGCATATTTCCCGGAGGTGCCAACGGAAAGATTATGGATACGGCAAAAAAACAAAGGATTTAGCACTATTCCTCGCACCCTACCGATAGCGATGGAGGTGATTGACAATCTTTCCAAGGGACAACCTGCAGGCCACGCATATTTTGGACTTTGGTGCCGCGCCCCCGATAGCCCGCTAGTGGTTATTCAAAACCCTCTTATCTTTGCATCCGAGGCCGGGTTCAGCGGAGAGAGAGCCGTTGATACTTGGCGCCGACGCATGAAACGCCTCAAGGAGCTGGGCTTTATACGAGCAAAAAAAGGCGTATCAGGAGAGTTTCATTACATTTTGCTAATGAACCCAAATATCGTCATTGAGCTTATGAAGCGGGAAGAAAGCAACAACATCCAAGAAGAGCTGTACCTCAAATTTCGCGATCGCATCATGGACATCGGAGCACGAGGGGATATCGAAGCTGCTGCGCGGATTTTCGAGACTAAAGGGAAGGACGCTGCCTCCCCCCTCGCAGGTTAACGAGAAACGTCCAAGCTTGAGGGGACTGCTGGCAATGTCAACCCGAGTTCGCGCGACGCCGATTATAAGGACCAAAAATGCCCCTATATGATAATGCTGAGTATCTCATCCGGGCGAATCTGAACGAAATTGCAGAAGGACGGCGAGTGCGGGCTGTTGCAATAGGAGTCCTAACAGATGTTCAATTTGAGGCGATTAATAGACAGAAGGAGAGCGAAGGGTTACCACGGCTCGAAGATCCAGAAATCGTTTTCCTCGGCAAGCACGCTTACGAAAGTCGGGTTGTACGCGATGGCTACACTATTGATGACATGGTGGCCCAGATTCGCTTTGCCTTAGCCGAAACCGCTATTGCGGTAGCGTCTCCAAAGATGACTGCGGTGAAAAGCACGCAATTGCGTCAGGATGGATATGGCAATGAGGTGTTGGACGAGGCTATTTTCGAGCTCACAGCTCGCAAACCCAAAGCGGAGCTTTATTCTATCGTGCCCAAGGGCGACAAAATCAAACCCAAACGACAGGCAAAATAAAGGCCGCTATGAGCGGCCTGAGTGTAGCGTAAGAAAACACTCGCCCGGATAACTTGAAACTCAGCCGGCGCACCAGTGCTCTCTTGGTTTTGAAGACTACGCTTCCGCCTCCCTAAGGTCAAGGTCATTCGTCACAGAAACGTTGAGCTCGCCTTGGGGAAGCTTTTCGTTCACTCCAGGTACGCTAAGGCCGTGGGCCGCCAAGCGGCCCACGGCCTTAGCGTACCTGGATACGAACCTTTGTCAACATGCTTCATCAAACCAAGCATATAGGAAATGAGAAACAGAGGGAAACCCTACGACGAAACGACCGAGGTCACCATTACCGATACGGGAACGATGCCCCTTTTTTCTTCACGATCCTTTCAATTTAAACATTGAAACTCAGTAAGCTGGAGCGGCTACCAAAACCCCGCGGGGTCCGCCTCTGCGCCTTTTTAGCACTCTCCAGGAATGAAAAATGGGTTACAGCTCGAAAATGACCAATCTGCTGAATATCGATAGCGCACTCGAGCCACTCACCGAGGATGAAATTACTGCGGGAGTCATAGACGCGATGGTGTGCAGTCGCGCCTTTAAAAACTTGGACGAGATCGAGAAGCGGATACCTTTCGTACTGGAACTCAGTACCCGTAGCAGCTCCCATTGGGAAAAACTGATCACGCTACCGAGTAAGCGTTATTGGATCAAAGGTACTCAAGAAGGCGTGGCAGTGTTCGATGCAAACCTTGATTGCGGCTACATCAGAACCTATCGATTGCGAAACTCGACATTGCAGGATCCAAGGACGCGTCTCGAATTAGATTGGATTGAGCTGAAGGACGAGGAGATCCTTTACCAGCTTCTTGACACTCCCACAGGTCGACACATCTTTGATAACTGGTACAAACATAAGCAGCAGATCACCGACCTACCGGTGGAATTCATATCAGGCCGGCTGAGCAACACTAGCGTTGAGAAGGCCTTTTTATTCACCAAAGGTGATGGGTGTGTTGTCTGCGGAGGAAAAGCCTCTTGCTACGCCGCGACCACGATAGGGGCCTACTCCGGCGCAATTATGATCCAGCTGCCTGTTTGCCCTGAACACTTGGCTGCCGCCAAATCGCATCCATCTGCATTCAGCTTTCTCGCGTCTCTATTCAATCTATCTTGGGATTGGCCATCAGTGGAGAGGCTTGAGGCGCTTCCGGATGAGTTAATTCCTGTTATTCACTCTCTGGCGGCGGAGGAGCTTGGGGGCAAAGTGGTTTCAGCCGAAAAACGAAAAAAAGGATGGCACCTCCGGGTAGCGCTTCCCTCCGGGTGGCACTGGCTATTGCGTATCAAATCGCTAGCGGACTATGCCTATATGCTATTTGAGCCAGGTAAGAAAGATCACTGCTATCGCGCCGATTCGGCCCCGCACCACCCCGAGGTTCCCTTTTTTCCTATGCATGAACACTCACGTCCTGATAAATCAAAGGATAAAGTCACACCGAGTTTTCTTTACGGTCATCCCTTACTGGATATCAAGCGATTGAAATCCGCTGGGCACCACTATGGCGCCTATGGGAACCAGCACTGACCAGGGATTTGGCCAATAGAAATCTAGTGGCCTGCAACTTGTATCCTTACTCGTATCCCTGACTATGTAATCCCGCTCGAAGCCTCGATTTACATGGCCCCTTCTGTCTCCCTTGGTCACAAAAAAGGCCTTGCTAGGCAAGACCTTTTTCCAATCCGGGCGGCACGCAGCTCTACCGCCCTACCTCACCTCAACAATATCCAACGCCCGATTCGCCAACAGCTCACTCACCTCAATCACCTGCAAGATCCCCATCGCAACACGCCTTCGCGATCCATCCAGATCAAACGCCAAATCACTGATCATGGCATTCGCCGAAGCCAGGTTCTCACTGAGATTCGCAAGCAAACACTCAGAATCCACACTCGGATCAATCCGAAAAATGGAGTCGGTCTTGTCAGACGTTTCGCTCTTAGGCTTGGGTTTCAGGTAGTAATCCAACGCTCGCGTGGCAGCGTCGTCGATTTTCTTGTTGCGGGCAGACTGAGCACGGGAGACGTGTTCGTTTGTATCGGGAGGATTCGGAGTATCTTTTGCCATTATCTTGTTTCCTGTAGTTGGAGCCATCACCCACTCGCGACTAAACGATGGGAGGCAGCTGTACGCAGGTTAGTCGACCGGGGAAACAAGAAACCGGCGCGTCCGAGGACGCCCTGCGCACAGCCACCATCGAGTGCAGGATGGGAATCCCGACTGGATGACGCCTTGCACAACCTGTTTCACCCTGGGCGACTAAACCCGATCACTGATGAGCAGTGACAGGTCCCAAACTACCGACGCAACCCAAGGCGGACAAGCCGGCGGATTCTGGCGTAGTTGTAGGCAAAGGCGCAAGGCGACGTCGGCTCGCGAGTTGCGGTTGCCCACTGACTGACAGCCCCATCTGACACCTCACATTGTTCCGGCCCCTCATAGCCAGCCCTACCTGCTTTGAGGAAACCGGAACAACCACTTCAAGAAACCTCCTACATCGCGCCCCTCTCTTCCCGCGTTAGCGTCTGCGCTGCATTTAGCGGACGAGACTCACTACGTGGCGACACGCAAAAAAGACATCCCCCAGGTCCGAAACCCGCCCGGCGGCGACGGGCATCACGTTACCTATCGGGACATGACTGCCAGCGAACTGGCCGAGCGCGAAGCCCGGCAGTTGGCTTACGAAGCCATGCTTGCCCGGCAGGCAGCCTATGAACGAGAGCGCTGGGCCACGGTGGATAAAAAGCCCGTATTCAGCGTGACCGGAAGTGTGTTTGCCAAGAGCTGCAAGCTCCCCAACGGCATCATCGATTACAGCAACCCCAGCGGCTACGTCCCGGCGGATCTGGTCAAGCAGTACGGCGAACTCATGTGGCTCGGCGGTCGCAGCGCCGATCCATCCGGCACGATCCCCCTCAAGCGGATCGGCGCTGGCACGGTTCCCGTTACCTTGGGCAGGCTCGCGCTGGGCGGTTCGGCGACTTCCTCGGCTGCAGTTGCTGGCGGCACCGTCGGCGCTGCCCTGCTGACAGGTATCGTTGCCCTGCTCTGGCCGTCCAATCTGGGCGATAGCGCACTTTATAGCGAAGACCAGCTACGCGACCTCAAGCAGGCCCGCAGCCGCATGCGCCTGAGCGTCGAGCAGCAGGCCGATGGCAGTCTCAAGGGGTATGGCTTCTATACCGGCCAGCATCCCGATTGGGAAATGGTTGATGTTGTTCAGTTCACGTCGCGAGCCGATCAGTTCATCGCCGACCTAGGTGATGGGATCGAACTGATCTGGACGCCGGCTACCAATCCGGCTGACACCCTCGGCATTCCCGCCCTGGAAGCTGCGCCCCAGGCACCGTCTATTTGGATCTATCCGCCGACGGCGATGGCCGACAGCATCATCGTCGACCCGATCTATCCGCCGGAGTACAGGGATTTCATTCTGGTGTTTCCGGTGGATTCGGGGGTTCGGCCGGTTTATGTGGTTTTGAGTGTTCGTCGAAAGGGCATGGCCGAGACCGGCCACGACTATCATCCTGCTCCGAAAACCCATGAAATTGTTGGCTTCCCTGGATTGAAAAGAGGCAAGAAAAAAACACCTGTACAAGGAGGGGGCGGCCTACGGGATCGCTGGTTTGATGCGAAGGGCAGAACCATTTACGAATGGGATTCTTCACATGGTGAATTGGAGGCCTATCGTTCGAGCGATGGAAGTCATCTAGGGGCTTTCGATCATATTACGGGCGAGCAGACAGACGGCCCCAAGAAAAACCGTAATATCAAAAAATATTTGTGAGGATCAAATGGGACTCAAACTAAGACTTGAGTGGTATAGCAAGCAAACCGAATCCTACGAGGGGGAGGAGTATTCCGAAGATTTGGGTGACGACGGCTCTGTCATTGAAGCCCTAGGGATTCCAGTTGAAAACAATGTAAATAACGGAGGGTTTGATGTCCCCCAAGAATGGGTAAAAACCCTCCAACCTCACTTTCAACACTCAATTGATTGGAGCCGCTACGACTATCAGATTGCTTTCGACTATCGAGACAGCTGGTAGCCACGGAGTGAGTGGTCAATTAAAGAGGAATACAGACTCACTCCACATACCGTGCCCGGCTAAAAAACAGTGCCGCACCGATAGCAATAGCACTGGTTGAAGCGATACCCACATCAAAACCCGAGATGAAAGATGGCAGCGCAAAAATACTCGCGAATCCCAGCGCAAGCAGGGTTATGCCGAACCATTTCCTGAGGTCGTAGGATTTCATATAGAAAAACAACAGCAGAAACACCGCGTATGCCAAGGCGTACAGGCCATATTCGCTCATAGTCCTAGCCTCCTAGAGCCTTGATGATCATGGAGGATCCGGAGCGTTGCGGACCTATGCCACCGCTAACTTGTGCATCCAGGCTAACGATGACATCACCAGCGTGATAGGTCGGCAATTTGCCCAATGTGAACTCGCGGACAGCCCATCCCACAGGGAGGGCTGCGCCGGGCATCAACTTGCCGGCCGCCGTGCCAAAAACGCCAGTGGTGAGGTTGGCGATACTCATTCGTTGGGTGTTGAGTAAATCACCCTGTTGCCGGGTCAAGGGTTTTGAAATCCCGACCATCATTTGGCAGGGTAGATCCTTGGCGAGCATTTTGTCGTAAAGCTCCACCACCCGGCTGCTCACTTCATAGTGGGCGGCTTTCGCTTCACCAAAGTGCAGTGTTCTGAGGCTACCCCGTTCATCGGCTGACAGGGTGAAGCGCGACACGCTGAAGACAATTCCATGGTTGCCAGAAAATTGGCCCGTTTCAAACTTCAATGCTCGCATCCTTATCGAGTCTGGGAAGGCAGGGATTTTGTCTTAGCTGATGGGTTTTTCGCAATGGCAATGACTAAGCGCCGCGGCTATGGCCAGTGATGGTACACAGCGCGAGACTGTTGGCTAGGCCTCTGAAGAGGGCGTTTGGCGAGCAATCACAATGCGACGCGCACCCTCAACTCTTCTTCCCGAACAACCGCTCGGCAATCTGCCGACCTCGCTCCAACCCTTCTTCCGTCAACCAGATCGACTTGTTCTTGTTTACCGGATCGCTGATGAGGCCTTGTTCATGCAATCGGTCCATGACCTCGAAGTCGAAACCTTTCCAGGCATTACCTTTGTCGGAGCTGAAGGCTGCCAGCAAGGCAAGCACAGCTTCTTCTATCAATCTGTCGTCGTATTCCATGGTCACTGCTCCATTCGTGTTAGCAGGTAGCGCGATTTTATGCATAAGCGCTCCTTAAAACATTATCCAGTCATCACCTCACCGGCTTGCTCCAGCGCCAACCGATTCCACACTCACTGCAGGTCAGCGGTGTGCTTTGCCGCCCACACCAAGGCGGCAGGAAAGGTCTAGCCGTGCAAGACCTTTCCTGTATTGAAGCGAACGCCTCGGCTACCTCACTTCAACAATATCCAACGCCCGATTCGCCAACAACTCACTCACCTCAATCACCTGCAAAATCCCCAACGCCACATGCCGCCTTGAGCCATCCAGATCAAACGCCAAATCATTGATCATGGCATTCGCCGAAGCCAGATTCTCACTGAGATTCGCAAGCAAACACTCAGAGTCCACACCCGGATCAATCCGAAAAATGGAGTCCGACTTGTCAGACGTTTCGCTCTTAGGCTTAGGCTTCAGGTAGTAATCCAACGCTCGCGTGGCAGCGTCGTCGATTTTCTTGTTGCAGGCAGACTGAGCACGAGAGACGTGTTCGTTCGTATCGGGGGGATTCGGAGTATCTTTTGCCATCGTCTTGCTTCCTGTCATTGGAGCCATCACCCACTCGCTGCTAAACGAGGGGAGGCAGCTGAACGCAGGTTAGCAGACCGGGGAAACAAGAAACCGGCGCGTCCGGGGACGCCCTGCGCACAGCCACCATCAAGTGCAGGATGGGGATTCCTGACTGGATGACACCTTGCACAACCTGTTTCGCCACGAGCTGCTAAACCCGATCACTGATGAGCAGTGACAGGTCCCAAACTACCGACGCAACCCAGGGCGCACAAGCCGGCGGATTCTGGCGTAGTTGTAGGCAATGGCGCAAGGCAGTGTCGGTTGAGCGCTGTGGACGTAGGACCTGGTCCCGCAATGGACGTCGGCCTATTCTGACGCGGTCCCCTCTTCCACAGGCAGGCCTCCATGATCCAGTGCAAACGAGCCTACGAAACAGCCAGCGCCGAGGATGGCGTGCGTGTTTTGGTGGACCGCTTGTGGCCGCGCAATTGTCGCAAGGATGAGCTCGCCATAACCGAGTGGCTGCCGGAGGTTGCGCCTTCCCATGAGTTGCGCAAGGCGTTCAAGGCGGGGGCTGTTTCGTTTGAGCAGTTCAAAGTCGCCTATCGCAAGGAACTGGCCGCGCAGCCGCAGTGTTGGTGGCGGTTGGTGGATGTTGCACAGGGCGGCCACCTGACCCTGGTGTATGCCGCCAAATCCACGGTCGAGAACAATGCCGTGGTGTTGGCTGAATGGTTGGAGGATGAGGTGGAGAAACGGGCAGACGCGAGTTCACCGGTTTGCTATCGATCCGAGTTTCCGGGCCATTGATGTCAGCTGAATTCATCGCCGATCAGTGCGGTGCTGCGGCTCCTTGGAACGCACCGAATCCATCATCGTGATCAAACTCCAACAGGTAGCTCTCGGTCACGTGCCCGCCGGGAACGACGTAGCTCGCCAGCAGTGCGTGCAGGTCGTTGCACAGGTCGGTTCGCGATTGATAGGCGCCGACGCCGTAGTTGGGATCGAAGAGTCGCCCCGTCTGGCCGTCGTCAAAGGACGCTGCGATGGCGTGACCACCGCCGCCCTCCGGGCCATCGACGTAGTAGAACGAAATAATGAAGTGATGGGCCCCGGGCCGCTGGAGGATGTCGAGGATGATGTGGCTGGCGACTCCGCCGACGTAGCTCACTACTCTGCTCGGAGCGCGCCCGATGATCGACTCGGCGGTGTCCTCCAGTGCAATGCTCACACCGAGAAACATATTGGCAGTCAGCCCCTGCTGAGCATCGGCGATCGCCTCCTTTCTGGCCTGCAACGCGTCGAAACAGTCATAGGGCGCACCGATATCGACCCAGAGTGTACTGAAACCGAAGCACACGCCCAGGCTATCCCCGCCATACCAGGGAAGCCCTCCGCCGAATAGAGTGCCTTGGCCTTCCCATCTTCTGTTCTGGTGTGATCGGGGGAAGGTGAACATGGGGGCTTTCTCCAGGGGGGCGGTTCCCGTCAACGGTAGACGAGGGGCAACCGGGGCGCCATTTTTCGGGTGTGTTGTGTTGGAGGGTTTGGGGCTGCTGCGCAGCCCAGCGGGAGCAAGCTCCCTCGCCACGGTTTTGTTGAGCATTGTTGAAGGGGGGGCAGCTTCATTCAGCGAGTCGTTCAGTCAGTGCTTCAAGGCATCACATTGAGCGCGCAGGTCGCTGTTGGAGATCGAGCCGCAGCTGCCATTGCCGGTCTTGGCTTCACAGAGATAGCGCTGGTCACTGTCGGTGATGCCGCCGCAACTGCCGTTGCCGGTCTCGGCCTCGCAGGCGTAACGCAGGTTGCTGTTGGAGATCGAACCGCAGCTACCGTTGCCGGTCTTGGCATCGCAGTAATAACGTTGGTCACTGTCGCGGATGCTGCCGCAACTGCCGTTGCCGGTCTCGGCCTCGCAGGCGTAACGCAGGTCGCTGTTGGAGATCGAGCCGCAGCTGCCATTGCCGTTCTTGGCATCACAGTAATAACGCTGGTCGCTGTCGGTTATGCTGCCGCAGCTAGCAAAGGCATAACCGCTAAGCATCCACAGCACCACAAAAACAACTCTCATCACTCTCTTCCCTGATTGGCCGGAACGAACCGGCGTTGCTTTGCCCAACTGGGCCCGCGCAGTTTAGAGCGCAGGCTGGGTGGGTGGAAGAGTCTAATGAGACGACTCTCACACTGTCTCAGTGCCTGCGCTTGAGCATCGGCAGTGGATCGCGGCGCTAGATGATTTTTTGGGGCTGCTACGCGGCCCAGCGGGGCGGTGCGACGTTTCGCTAAATCCCCTCGCCACACTGGGTGGTTTGCTTGGGCGGGGTGATGTGGCTGAGGAACAGCTAAGATGGCGCAGGTAAAAATCATAGGGGAAGGCAGGCGTGATGGCAGCTCGTTTTGATCCGTTGGTTCACATCGATTGGAAAACACCCGGCGGCGAGTTGCTGGCTCTGCTGCAGCATTACTACCCCGACATCGGTGTGTTTGCCGGCCCGGGGTTCGAGGCGCTGTTGGATGAGCTGTCCAACGAGATGCCCGAGGTCTGCTTCGAGGCGCTGGCGCCGGTGTTGGCGGCTCAGGGTTATGACTTGTGGAACCTGGATGCCGGTGGCGACGATTATCGGCCGGTGATTGTCCCGGCCAATCAGCGCGAGGCGTTTGCCCAGCACTGGCAGGGCCAGCGCGGCGAGCCGAGGTTCACGGCGAGTTTGATCGCACCGCCGAAGCCTGCCGCCGTCGAACGCAAACCGACCAAACCCAAGCGCAGCAAGGTGAAGTGGCTGCAGGAAGTCCATGACTATCCCGGCGCCACCTATGTGCATGAATACAACTACCGCAACGGCTGGGCCGCCATTACCGAGCAGGACGAAGACCAGTGGTTGTGCTTCCTGATCGATTACAACCAGTGGCCGCCCACCGAGCAGGACATGCTCGAACACCGCACCGACGGCGTGGACGCCGCGGACTTGCAGCTCATCGATGCCGATGCCCAGCGCAGCCTGTGGAAACGTCGGGTGATACGCGGCGATTACAGTGCGGATGACCGTTATCAATACGAGATTCGGCAAGGCGATGAGATCGCGGCGTTCGGGCCTGCCGGGGTGCAATGGCCGGAATTTGAACAGCCTTGCGTGGTGGTGGGCTCGGAGATATTCGAACGTCAGCGCATTTACGAACCCGAGCATGTGACGCGGATCTGGCGGATCACGGCGGACAGCAGCGAGGTGATTTTCGAGTACGCGGATGAACTGACAATCCTGCCCATCGGCCCTGGTCGCTTGCTGTTCATGCAGCACAACGGCCCGAAGTGCTGGGTCTGGAATCAAGACCCGCCGCACCAGGCCATCGTCGCCAAACGGATGCCCGCTGAGGCCTATAAGCTGCGGCCCTCAACCGCGTACCTGGGGGGTGACGAGGTTCTGCTGTTCAGCGAAGGTGCGCGGCAGAACGTTGAGCATTCGGGTTATCAGGAGACGGTGTTGTTGGCATGGCGCTTCAACTTCATGACTGGTACTACGACGAAGGCGACATTGGATGGTTTCGGCAGTGAGCTGCGCCAGGACACGCGCCTGCTCGTCACGCAGCCCAAGCAGGTCATTACGTTGCGCACGTTTCATGGGCAGCTTCATGTGTCCCGGGGGCATGGGGAGTGGTGGGTGTGGAATTATCGCGCCAACACCTTTGGCACACACACGCTGGCGTGGTTTTGGAATCAGGGCAGTGATGAGGTGGTGAAGCTGTCGAGCAAGGACATCCCGCGTATTAAGCCGGATGTTCGTTATGTGCCGGCGCAGGATCGGTACCTGGCGTTTGAGACGGAGTTTGTGGCGCGGTTGCCTGGGTTTGCGCAGATGGTTGAAGCCAAGGGGTGTGAGATTTTGGTTTTTGAGTGAGGCGTTTTTGTTGTACTGCGGCCGCTCGAACACACAGATCCTTTGTGGCGAGGGGATTTATCCCCGCTCGGCTGCGCAGCAGTCGCAAACCTTGCAACTGATTGTTCCTGACACGCCGAGGTGAATGGTTTTGGGGCTGCTGCGCAGCCGAGCGGGGATAAATCCCCTCGCCACAGGTTTGGGTTGCCCTTTAAACCTGCAGCAACCCACGAAACCCACGCGCCGCGTAATACGACTGCACACCGTTGTGGTAGATGAACACCCGACCATAACGATAGTCGCCAAAAATCGCCCCATCGAGGGAGCGAAGCGCTGAAGGGGTTGCCAGCCAACTGGACGTTTTTGCATCAAACTCGCCGAGCGTTTGCAGAGCTCGATACTGGTCTTCCGTCAGCAGGGCGATGCCCATCTCTTCGGCCATTTCGACGGCACTGCCTTTGGGCTTGTTCTCCTTGCGTGCGTCCAGGGCGGCGCGGTCGTAGCAGAGGCTTCGGCGACCGGTTGGGCTTTCTTTGGCGCAATCGCAGAAGGTGACAGCACCGGTTTTCGGATCGAGGCCGATCACGTCTGGCTCGCCTCCGGTGGCGTCCATGGCCTGGAGGGATTTTAGTGCGTTGGGGTTGGTTTCGAGCTTGGCCTGGACGTCGGCCCAGAGGATGTCTGGGTGGCGGTTCAGGTTTTGTTCGAAGCGGGTTTTCAGGGTTTGGATGAGGTCGTCTTGTTCTTGTTTTTTCATGGTGTGGGAGTCCCTGGGTGATCGGTTGCCGATTCCGCGCCTGGTTCAAGACTACCTAGGATAGACGGGCGGCAGATTTCCCACAGATCTGGCCGCTTTTTTGTGGGAGCGAGCTTGCTCGCGATGGCGGTGTATCAGCCAGCAGATTGGTTGACTGTGAATCCGCTATCGCGAGCAAGCTCGCTCCCACAGGGGGGTTGGAGGCAAGCTTGGCTGTTTGTCAGGCGCTGAACTGTTTGAGCCAATCAAGGCCTGCCACGGTAGAGCCGGTGGGGCGGTATTCACAGCCGATCCAGCCTTGATAGCCACGCCGCTCCAGGTCTGCGAACAACGCCGCAAAATCCATATTCCCCGTCCCCGGTTCATGACGCCCCGGGCAGTCGGCAATTTGCACATGGACGGTTCGGTCATAGAAGCGAGCCAGGACATCCGCCGCGTCCCCGGTCAGCCGCTGGGCATGGTAAAGATCGAGGATCAGCCCGACACTCGGGAACGTCTCCAGCACCTGTTGCGCCTTGCTGAAGTCGGACATGTAGTAGTCCGGCATTTCCTGCACGCAGATGACCTCAATCAGCGGCCGCAGCCCCTGGTCCTCAAGGTATTTGACGGCGTACTCCAGGTTGCGCCCATAGATAAGCGCGGCGTCTTCCTGAGTCGTAACGCCCGACATGATGTGGACATCCGAACACGCCAGCGCCTTCGCATAACGAGCAGCCTGGAGCAAGCCGCTGCGAAACGCCTCTTCCTGGCCGTGCAAGGCCGCGATGCCTTTGGTCACGCCAGCCGGTGCGGCGAACTGGATCAGTGGCAGGTTGTGATGAGTCAGGTGATCGGCCAGGAGACTGGCGTCGAACTCGTAGGGCGACGGGAACTCCACCGCGCGAAAGCCCGCAGCGGCGGCGGCTTCGATGCGTTGTAGAAAAGGCACTTCATTGAATTGAAAACCGAGGTGAGCGTTGAACTTGGGCATGGGGTAAATCATCCATCCTGGGAAGAAACGAAATCGTCCGTTTAGAGCAACTTGCGCAGCGCCAGCACGGCACTGTCGGGTGTGGTCAATACCGGTAGTCCGGAGCGAGCCTGGGCCTGTTCGGCAGCACTGGTCATCGAGAACTGGGCGAAGCAGATCAAGTCGCAATCCTTAACCTGAGCGGCCATTTCCACAATGGCGGCATCGTGGGCTTGCGGGTTGCCGTCTTTCAACGCCTGCAATGCCCCCGGAACGAAATAAGGCACCACTTCCACCGCGCGACCACTGCGCTCTACCGCTTGCTTGAACTCGGGCATCATCGAGGTAATGGTGGGTTCAAACGTTGCCAGCACAGCAATGCGCGATGCCTGGCTCAGCGCCTGATCGATCATGGCTTCGTTCGGCTTGAGCACGGGAATGGCCACTTCGGGTTTCACCAGGTCGATGGCATCGCCAAACGCCGAGCAGGTAAACAGAATGGCATCCGCCGCGCTTTGTACGGCGTAGTGGGACAGCGTCAGGAAGCGCGCCTTCATGCTCGTGGTCAACTCGCCCTCTTCCACCCGGTCCTGGGGCAGCGAATCCTCGAGCAGGTTGATAATCCGTGCCTGCGGCCAATGCCGGGCAAAGGCTGCCGTGATGGGCTCGATCGCCAATGGGGTTGCGTGGATCATAAAAATTCGTGGAGCCTTCATGCTTATGCCATTCTCCAGATCATGTTTTTTTGCACGGTATCAGAAGCCCCGATAGCGTGTGGAATTCCTGTGGCAATAAACAATGCGGCACTGAGCACATGAGGCCCGTATGAAGAACTTCACGATTCAACGTATCGACCACATCGTCCTGCGCGTAAAAGACCTCGAGCGCAGCCTCGCTTTCTACACGTCGGTGCTTGGTTGCGAGCTCAAGAAGCGCCGGGACGATCTTGGCATGCTTCATCTGGGCACTGGTGTTTCGATGCTTGACCTGGTGGCCGTCGACGGGCCTCTCGGTCGCCAAGGTGGACCGGCGCCCGGTAAGCAAGGGCACAACGTCGATCACCTCTGCCTGCGTATCGAGCCGTTTGATGAACAAGCCCTCGTCGCGCATTTGGCCTCGGCCGGTCTGTCCGTTGAGAAAGCGCAGATGCGCTATGGTGCGGAGGGCAAGGGCTGGTCGATCTACTGCTTCGATCCGGATGGTAACCAGATCGAGTTGAAGGGGCCGGCGTTGGAGCCCTGAGTTCAACAGGCTCGGTGCCCGCTCGCGCTTGCTGTGAACACTGGCACCGAGGCAAAACCATTGCATTTGCAATTACATTGAAGAGTGCAGTATGGTCCCGGCATTACCCAATGCACGGAGCGCCTTGGTTCATGATCGGTTTTTCCACTTTCAAAAAAACACCTGACACAGGGCGAGCGGCTCAGGTCTGCATCGAAAAAATCCGAACGTACACGGCTTGCGCATCTCCGCTCTGCACCATGATCGATATTGCCAACCGATTGGAAAGCGATTCGGGTGCCGCCCAAAATATCTGGGTCATACGCACCCATCCGCGGTCGGACGACATAAAGCAATCGCGTATCAGCGCCTGGCCCCTGCGCTTCAGCGCCACGGCCCGCGCCAGTGAAAAACCACTGCTGTACCTGACCCGTTCCGCGACGTCGGCCGAGCTTTGCGCACTGTCCAATGAATCGGCCAACCGGGGTATTTTGTGCAATGACATAGAGACCTCGCCTTCGCACTGGTCCAAGGGTGCCCATCCCTGGGTACCGCTCTGGTTGGTCGCCAACCCGCAATGCCTGCCGTTCGACCCCGCCAGTGGTGCCGAGGCGCACGCCATTGCCCTGGCGGCTTTGCAGAGTTTGTATGTGGAAGGCAATGACGGCTTTTACTACATGGCGCTTCACGACCAACCCGATGACTTCATCACGCCCACCGACCCCCTCTGCGCGAGCCAGGCCCTCAAGGGCATGTACAGGCTCGCCGGGATCGATACCGATTCAGCGCTTCCTCGGGTGCGCTTGCTGGGTGCGGGGTTGGCCTTGCAGTCGGTGATAGCGGCGGCGCACATGTTGCGCGACGACTGGGGCGTCGCCAGCGAGTTGTGGAGTTGCCCCAGCTACACCCGCCTGGCCCGCGACGCAGACAAAGCACAACGCTGGAATCGCTTGCATCCGGGGATGCCGCGACGGTCGGCGCATTTGCTCGATTGCCTCGACACCGAAGACTGGCCGGTGGTGGCCGTGACCGGGTATGCCCAGCATGTCGCCGAGCAGATCGGAGCACATGTCAGATCACGGTTCGTGGCGCTCGGCGCTGACTCGACCGGCCCGGCCATGGGCAAGGTGGATAAGCACTGGATCGTGGTGCTGGCCCTGCAAGCCTTGGTTCAGGAAGGCGCCATCACCCAGGCGCATGTCGAACAGGCCATGGCGCGGTATCAGTTGGCATGAGCAGGCCGGCGTCAGCGCGTTCGTCCGCTGTTGCGCGCGGCACTGGCCGCTCGCTCCAGCGCGTCGCTGAAGACGCGCTGCTGTGCGTCATCGAATTGCGACAAGAACAATTCGTCCACCGCCCCTTCGTAAATGTTCCACATCTTTTTGCGCAATACCTTCCCGCGCTCGGTGATGGCGGCGTATGCGCCCCGGCCGTCATCGCTGGCGCGGCTGCGTGTGACCAGGCCTTCGGCCTCCAGGCGGTCCACCAGGCGAGTGAGGTTGTAGCGCTCGATGGCCATCACGTCGGCCAGTTCGTTCATGCGCCGGGTGCCGTCAGGGCCGCTTTCCAGGCCCCATAACGCGTCATACCAGGCGTAGGCCGGCAGCCCGGCGGCGGCCAGCCGACGTTCGATTTCGCGGATCAGGCAGCGGTGCGCCCTGACGAATCTGAACCAGGTATCCGGCTCGCTTGAAGACATGCATCACCTTTTTCATGAGATCGATTTAGTTGCAATTGTAGCGCGCGACAGGCTAAGTTCTCGCACGTAGTTGCAATTGCAACTACAAACATTCTTGAAGGTTGGCGTCGACCCACGCCCCTTAGTCAGGCACCAAACGACTCGGTGCTGCAGCACTGTCCAGGAGAAGACAACGATGGCACAACAACCCATGTTCCTCGACGAGGATCCACAAGAAACTCGCGAATGGCTCGAATCCATTGAATCGGTGGCGAGCGTCGAGGGGCGGTCTCGCGCCCACTACCTGATTGACCAGATGCTGGATTTCGACGCCAACCGCCATGGCGATTTTTACGGGCGCGTCACCACGCCCTACGTCAATACCATTCCATTGGACCGTCAGCAGCCTTATCCCGGCGACCTGGCCATAGAACGCCGGATAAACGCCTACATCCGCTGGAACGCGTTGGCCATGGTGCTGCGCGCCGGCAAGCATTCGAACGTGGGTGGGCACATCGCCTCCTATGCCTCGGCGGCCGTTCTCTACGATGTGGGCTTCGAGCACTTCTTCCGTGGCCGCACCGAGCAGTTCGGTGGCGACATGGTGTACATCCAGGGCCACTCCTCGCCGGGCATCTACGGGCGCGCTTATCTGGAAGGTCGCCTGGACGAAGCACAGCTGGACAACTTCCGCCGCGAGACCGACCGCGACGGTGTTTCGTCCTATCCGCACCCAAGGCTCATGCCGGATTTCTGGCAGTTCCCCACGGTGTCCATGGGGCTCGGGCCGATCACCGCCGCCTACCAGGCGCGGTTCATGCGTTACCTGGAAGATCGCGGGCTGAAGGAACATCAGGGGCGCAAAGTCTGGGCGTTCCTCGGTGACGGTGAAATGGACCAGCCGGAATCGCTGGCGGCAATTTCCCTCGCGGGCCGGGAGAAGCTCGACAACATCATTTTTGTCGTCAACTGCAACTTGCAGCGCCTCGACGGACCGGTGCGCGGCAACAGCAAGGTGATCCAGGAATTCGAAAGCCTGTACCGCGCGGCCGGCTGGAACGTCATCAAGGTGATCTGGGGCAGCGGTTGGGATGCGCTGTTGGAAAAGGACAAGACCGGCCTGCTACGCCAGCGGATGATGGAGTGCGTCGATGGCGATTATCAGAACTACAAGTCCCAGAACGGCGCCTATGTGCGAGAGCATTTCTTCGGCAAATACCCCGAGCTGCAGGCGCTGGTCAGTGACCTGAGCGATGACGACATCTGGAAGCTGTCGCGCGGCGGCCATGACCCGGAGAAGGTCTACAACGCCTACGCCGCCGCCATGCGCCACACCGGCGGGCCTACGGTCATCCTGGCGAAAACCGTGAAAGGCTTCGGCATGGGCGAAGCGGGTGAAGGCCAGAACATCAACCACCAACTCAAGAAGATGGGCGAGGACGCGGTCAAGGCGTTCCGTGATCGTTTCGGCCTGGACCTTACGGATGATCAACTGGGCGACATGCCCTATCTCAAGCCCGCGGCGGACAGCGTCGAAGCCCTTTACCTGCAAGCCCGGCGCACTCAGTTGGGCGGCTACGTGCCTGCGCGCTTCAGTGCGGTGGAGCCTTTGCAGATCCCGCCATTATCGACCTTGGACACCCAGCTCAAAGGCACCGGCGAGCGGGCGATCTCCACCACCATGGCCTTCGTGCGCATCCTCGGCACGCTGCTCAAGGACCCGAACATCGGCAAGCTGATCGTGCCGATCGTGCCGGACGAATCACGCACCTTCGGCATGGAAAGCCTGTTCCGCCAGATCGGCATCCATTCCCATGTCGGTCAGTTGTACACGCCTCAAGACGCCGGCCAACTGAGCTATTACAAGGAAGCCCGGGACGGCCAGATCATGCAGGAAGGCCTGAACGAATCCGGCGGGATTTCTTCCTGGATCGCCGCGAGCACTTCCTACAGCACCCATGGCGTGATGACGGTGCCCTTCTACATTTTCTACTCGATGTTCGGCTTCCAGCGCGTCGGCGACCTCGCCTGGGCCGCTGGCGATGCCCGCGCCCGGGGGTTCCTGCTCGGCGCCACCTCCGGCCGGACCACGCTGATGGGGGAAGGCCTGCAACATGACGACGGCCACAGCCATGTGCTGTCCTCCACCATCCCCTGCTGCGTGTCCTACGACCCGACCTATGCCTATGAACTGGCGGTGATCATCCAGGACGGCATGCGGCGAATGTATGTCGACAACGAGGACATTTATTACTACATCACCCTGCTCAACGAAAACTATGCCCATCCGCCCATGCCCGAAGGGGTCGAGCAAGATATTCTGAAAGGCATGTACCGGCTCTCAGCCCCTGCGCAGCCCAACGAAGGCAAGCATGTGCAACTCATGGGCTGCGGTTCGATCCTGCGCGAAGTCGTCGCCGCCGCGCAGTTGCTGGAGCAGGACTTCGGTGTCAGCAGCGAAGTGTGGAGCGTCACCAGCCTGACCGAACTGCGTCGGGACGGCCAGGATGTCGAACGCTGGAACCTGCTCCATCCACAGCAGGTACCTCGTATCGGCCATGTTGAAAGCTGCCTGCTGGATAAACAGGGGCCGGTGGTGGTCGCGACCGACTACATGAAGATATTCGCTGACCAGATCCGCCCGTTCGTGCCCAAACGCCGCTTCGTGGCCTTGGGCACCGACGGCTTTGGCCAGTCGGACACCCGTGAATCGCTGCGCAGGTTCTTCGAAGTGGATCGCCATTTCATCGTATTGGCGGCCTTGAAGGCGCTGGCCGATGACGGGGTGATACCACGGGAAAAAGTCGCCGAGGCGATTGTGCTTTATGGCATTGACCCGGAGAAACAGAACCCGACAGCGGTTTGAGCCCTTCCCGCTTGCAGCGGCGTCCCCGGGGGCGGTGGTGAACGCCGCATTTGCAATGCATCCGAGATCAAAACTGTGGGAGCGGGCTTGCTCGCGAAGGCGGTCTGACTGGGCCGGTGATGTTGAATGTGCCGGCGTCTTCGCGAGCAAGCCCGCTCCCACAGGGTGGTCGGTGGTGGATGCAGAATCCGTGGGCACCCGGGATCAAAACTGTGGGAGCGAGCTTGCTCGCGAAGGCGGTCTGTCTGGGGTGGTGATGTTGGCTGTGCCGCCGTCTTCGCGAGCAAGCCCGCTCCCACAGGGTTCTGCGGTGGGAGGTTATTGCGCCGTCGACTCGACCACGCCCCGAACCCGCTGCAGCATATTGATCAGATACAAACGCATCGACGCCCGCGCCGCTTGCGCATCATGCCGCGCCAACGCCGCGTAGATCTGCTCGCGCTCACGCACCACCAACGCCCGATTTTCACTCGTCACAGTCGGCCCGGCCTGTTGCACGACGGCGATCAACGCATTGCCCACATGGGCCATGGCGTCGATGAAAAAACTGTTGCCCGTGCACTGGGCGATCTGTAGATGAAACTCGAAATCGACCCGGGCGCTTTCGCCATCCGTTGCGTCAAAAGCATTCGCCGTGTCGAGCGCTTCACGCATCGCCAGCAATTGCTCCGGCGTGGCCCGTTGCGCGGCAATGCCGGCCGCTTCCACTTCCAGGCTCAGGCGCAGTTCGATGACGGCCAATGCATCGTAGGCGCCGCCCTTGACGTGTTTGCTACCTTGGAAATCCCCCGGGCGGGCGGTGTCCACCACGAAGGTGCCGATGCCGTGACGGGTTTCCACCAAGCCTTCGGCCTGGAGCCGCGACATGGCTTCGCGAACCACTGTCCGGCTGACGCCGCGTTCCTTGATGATGACCTGTTCGGTCGGTAATTTGCTGCCCGCTGGCAGTTCGCCGGCCAGTATCTGCTGCGTCAGGTCGACCACCAGTTGCTGGGTCATGCTCAGGCGTCGATCGGGTGTGACACGGTCCATTGCACCTATCCATTAAAGCCAGACGATCGCGGCATTATAGCCGCGACCTTGCGCCAAAACTCACTATAATGCCCGCTGATCACACTAGAGCACGCCGATGACGGATCAAGCGTTATCTCCACTGAACAAGCCGCGCCGCCTCGCCGAAACCCTGGTCGACCGCTTTGCCCAGCGCATGCGTGACGGCATTCTCAAGTGCGGCGAAAAGCTCCCCACCGAAGTGCATATCATGGAGGCCGAAGGCGTCAGTCGTTCGGTGGTGCGTGAGGCGCTGTCGCGCTTGCAGGCAGCGGGGCTGGTGGAGACGCGGCATGGCGTCGGCACCTTTGTCCTGGACATGCCAGCACCGGAGGGTTTCACCCTGGGGCCAGCGACGATTGCCACGTTGTCGGATGTGCTCAACCTGCTGGAATTTCGCCTGAGCCTGGAAGTCCAGGCCGCCGGCATGGCCGCCGAGCGCGCAACGCCTGAAGCGCTGGCCGAATTGGCCCAGGCGCTGGAGGCGTTGCTGCAAGGCCCGGAAAAGTCCGGCACCACCATCAATGCCGATTTCCAGTTCCATCTGAAAATCGCCAAGGCCGCCGGCAATTACTACCTGATCGATATCATGAAGCACCTGGGCACGAAGCTGATCCCACGTACGCGCATGAACTCCGCCTACTCCGGGCAAAGTGATCGCAGTGCGTACCTGCAGGGGATCAACGCCGAACACCAGCAGATCTTCGACGCCATCGCTAGCGGCAATGTCGATGCGGCGCGGGCGGCCATGTACCTGCATCTGAGCAACAGCCGCATGCGCCTGTGTGAAACCCAACAACGCCAGGCGTTCTACAACGAATAACCCCGCCTCCCCTGTGGGAGCGAGCTTGCTCGCGATGACGGCGGCACATCCAACATCATCGGCACAGGCACGCCGCTATCGCGAGCAAGCTCAGCTCCCACAGGGGATCTATGGTGAGAGCCTGATCTGTGAACGCTCGAAAACCAGTGTGGGAGCCGAGCTTGCTCGCGATGACGGCGATACATCCAACATCATCGGCACAGGCACGCCGCTATCGCGAGCAAGCTCAGCTCCCACAGGGGATCTATGGTGAGCGCCTGATCTGTGAACGCTCGAAAACCAGTGTGGGAGCCGAGCCTGCTCGCGATGACGGCGATACATCCAACATCATCGGCACAGGCAGACCGCTATCGCGAGCAAGCTCGCTCCCACAGGGGATCTATGGTGAGCGCCTGATCTGTGAACGCTCGAAAACCAGTGTGGGAGCCGAGCTTGCTCGCGATGACGGCGGCACATCCAACATCATTGGCACAGACACACCGCCATCGCGAGCAAGCTCTGCTCCCACAGGGGATCTATGGTGAGCGCCTGATCTGTGAACGCTCGAAAACCAGTGTGGGAGCCGAGCTTGCTCGCGATGACGGCGGTACATCCAACATCATCGGCACAGGCACGCCGCTATCGCGAGCAAGCTCAGCTCCCACAGGGGATCTATGGTGAGCGCCTGATCTGTGAACGCTCGAAAACCAGTGTGGGAGCCGAGCTTGCTCGCGATGACGGCGGCACATCCAACATCATCGGCACAGGCAGATCGCTATCGCGAGCAAGCTCGCTCCCACAGTTTTGATCCTAGTGTTCGTGGACTCAGTGTCGACCAGTGCTACCACAACTTAGAAAAAGTTGTATTGAATGCCGACCCGCAGGCGCAGTTGGCGATCACTGTCGACCGAGTTGACTTTGATATCGCCCACTTCAAAGAACGGTGCCCAGCGCTTGTCCCACTTGTACTTGACCACCGCATTCTGTTCATAGTCGTCGGTGCCACCGTTATAACGGATGTAGTTGGCATCGAAGTACGTCAGTTGATATTCATACGCCCACGGGCCCTGGTTGGCGTAGTTGACGTACACGTCGTAGCGATGGATCTTCTGGTCGTCCTGGCCGTTGTCCGGCACATCATGATCAACCTGGTCACGGTCGAGCTTGGAGGAGTCGTAACGGTAGCGTCCGGCGATGCTCAGCTCCTTGGTGATCTTGTAGCCCAGGCGCATGCCCATCTTGTAGGTGGTGGATTCCTCATCGCTTTCCATGGCGAACGAAGGCGTCAGCGTCCAGCGGTCATCGATCTTGTGCTGATAGTTGACGGTGAATTCATGGCCGCTGCCGACGGTGTTGTCGAAGGCAACGTCTTCGCGATCACCGGCGGTCTTGTATTTGAGTTCACCTTCCAGACCCACACCGTTGTCCAGCCGAATACCAAACTTGGCACGGTCGGCGTGCATGCGGGTTTTTTCCGCATATTGATGGCGTACGTTGATATAACCGGTATCGGCCTGGGCAACAACCGATGTGAACAACGAAGCGACAGAAAGTACTACGAGTGTCTTTTTCATGGTTTTTATTCTTGTTGGTTTAATAGTAAGTTGGGGTAAACGCCAAATCACAGGCGAGCGCGTGCGCGGCATTGATACCTGGGGCTCAACGTCTTTTACGGGTTAAAACAAGTACAACTGTTTAGTTAAAACAAAACTCAGACAGCGATAGGTACACGCTGTATGTCCCGACTGGCCTGCACCAGCAAACGGGTGTACGCATGGGTGGCGCCATCGCTCGCCAGCAGATGACTGTCGAGCGTCTCCACCACCCTGCCTTGCTGCATCACCGCCAGCCGGTCACACAGGTGCGCAACCACCGCCAGATCATGGGTGACCATCAGATAGGTCAACCCTTCCTGGCGGCGCAAGTCGGCCAGCAGGTTGAGGATCTCCGCCTGCACCGAAACATCCAGCGCCGAGGTCGGCTCGTCCAGCAACAGCACCCGGGGACGCAGGATCAGCGCCCGGGCAATCGCCACCCGTTGGCGCTGACCACCGGACAACTGGTGCGGATAACGAAAGCGGAAGCTGTCATTCAAGCCAACCTTGCGCAGGATTTCGCTGACTTTCTGCGCACGTCCGTCGATGCCGTGGATACGCAACGGTTCTTGCAGCGCGGCATCGACGGTATAGCGCGGATGCAACGAGGCATACGGGTCCTGGAACACCATCTGCACGGTGCGGTAGTGGTTCAGCGGCAGGTTGCGCGTGACGGCGTGGCCGGCGACCCGCAGTTGTCCGCTCCAGTGTTGGTACTGCCCGGCCAGGCAGCGCAGCACGGTGGTCTTGCCCGAACCGGACTCCCCCACCAGGCCGAATGCCTCACCTTCGGCGACACTCAAATCGACGTCGTGCAGTACCGCGTTCAGTGCCGCGCCCGTGCCAAAACTGAGGTTCAGGCCGGCGATTTCAATCATGCTCATGACAGGCTCCTCAAGCATTCAACCAGTGGGGGTCGCGCTGCAGTACCGGCAACGTGGCGCGCGGATGGTCCAGGCTCGGCAATGCGGCCAACAGGCCCTGGGTGTAGGGATGGGTGGCGTTATCCAGATCGGCGGCGGCAATCGACTCGACCACGCGACCGGCGTACATCACCAGCACGCGATCACAGAAATGCCGCACCAGGTTCAGGTCGTGACTGATGAAGATCAGCCCCAGGTCACGCTCGCTGACCAACTCTTCCAGCACGTTGAGCACCTGTCGGCGCACCGACACGTCCAGCGCCGAAGTCGGTTCGTCGGCGATGATCACCTGGGGATCGGTGATTACCATCATGGCGATCATGATCCGCTGGCCCATGCCGCCCGAGACCTCGTGGGGGTACAGGTCGTAGACCCGCCGAGGGTCACGAATGTGCACCTTGGCGAGCATGTCCAAGGCGCGTTCGCGGGCTTCGCGATGGGGCACTTTGTGATGGGCCAGGTAGGCCTCGGCGATTTGTTCGCCGACCCGCACCACCGGGTTCAGCGAGTACTTGGGGTCTTGCATGATCATCGACATGCGCGCGCCGCGAATCGCCTGGATCTGCTTTTCGCTGGCGGCCAACAGGTCGATGTCGGCGAAGCGCAACGTCTTGGCGGTGACCCGCGCGGTCGGCGGATGCAGACGCAAAAGGCTGCGGCCGACGGTGGATTTGCCCGAGCCGGATTCACCGACGATGGCGAGTTTTTCCCGGCCCAGGGTGAACGACACGTCACGCACCGCCAGGGAGTTTTTGCCGGCGTTGCGAAACTCCACGCACAAGTCCTGTACCGCAAGTTTTATCTCAGTCATGGCCTGTTCCTCAGGATTGGCTACGTGGGTCGAGGACATCGCGCAAGCCGTCGCCCAACAGGTTGAAGGCCAGGCTGACCAGCATGATCGCCGCACCGGGCGCCGCCACCAGCCACCAGCTTTCGAGCATGTAGCGCCGCCCGGTAGAGATCATCGCGCCCCACTCTGGCAACGGTGCCTGGGCGCCGAGGCCAAGAAAGCCCAGGGCGGCGGCGGTGAGGATGATGCTCGCCATGTTCATGGTCAGGCGGATGATCACCGACGACAGGCACATCGGGATGATGTGGCGCAGGATGACCCGGGTACTGGACGCGCCCTGAAGTTGCACCGCAACGACGAAGTCGGCGTTGCGCAGCGGCAGTGTTTCGGCGCGGGCAAGCCGGGCAATCGGCGGCCAGGCCGTCAGCGCGATGGCGATCACCGCGTGCTCCAGGCCTGGGCCGAGGGCGGCGATGAAGGCCAGCGCCAGGACCAGGCTGGGGAACGAGATGAAGATGTCGGTGATGCGCATGAACAGGCTGTCGACCCAGCCGCCGAAGTAACCGGAAACCGTCCCGACCAGCAGGCCGATGGGGCCGACAATCACCGTCACCAGCAAGACGATGTACAGGGTGATGCGCGAGCCATACACCAGCCGGGCGAAGACATCGCGACCGTATTCGTCAGTGCCGAACCAGTGCGCGCTGCTGGGTGCCTGCAACGCGCCGGCGAGGTTCTGCAGCAGCGGATCGTGGCCGGCGATCCAGGGTGCGAAAGCCGCGACCAGCATCAGGGTAGCGACGACGACCAGGCCGGCGAAGGTCATCGGGTTGCGCAGCAAAAAACGCAGCAGGCGCAGGGTGCTGGCGGCCATCGCCGCCGAACTGGAAGCCGGCAACGTGGCGCTGCCGGGGGCGCTGGAAGCAAGGGGCAGGTTCATTAGCGAGTCCTCGGGTCGAAGATCTTGTACAGCGCGTCGCTGATCAGGTTCAGCGTCACGAAGATGAGGCCGATCAACAGCACGCAGGCCATCACCGCGTTCATGTCACCGAGCAGCAAACTGCTGGTCAGGTACTGGCCGAAGCCCGGCCAGGCGAACACGGTTTCGATCAGCACCGCGCCCTCCAGCAGGCCGCCGTAGGCCAGCGCGACGATGGTCAACAGCTGCACGCGGATGTTGCCGAAAGCATGGCCCCAGACGATGCGGCGCTGGGACAAGCCCTTGACCCGGGCGGTGATGATGTACTCCTGGGACAGTTGCTCGAGCATGAAGCTGCGGGTCATGCGGCTGATGTAGGCGACCGAGTTGAAGCTGAGGATCACCGCCGGCAACAGGATGTGGCGCAGCGCACTGCGAAAGGCCTCCCACTCGCCGGACCAGGCAGTGTCGATCAACAGCAGCCCGGTGTGTTTCGGGATCAGCCCGTCATAGGCCAGGCCGATGCGCCCGACGCCACCGGCCCAACCCAGCCAGGCGTAGAACACCAGGAAAGCCATCATGCCGATCCAGAAAATCGGCGTGGAGTAACCGAACAACGTGATCAGCCGTGCGACATGGTCACCGGCACGCCCCTGATGCGTCGCCGCGTAGACACCCAGCGGCAAGCCCGCCAACACGCCGAACAGAATGGCCAGGGTGGCCAGCTCCAAGGTGGCCGGGAAGACCCGGGCGATGTCGGTGATGACCGGGTTGCCGGTCAGCAAGGCCATGCCGAAGTCACCGTGCAGCAGGTCGCCAAGGTAGATCGCGAATTGGGTCCACAACGGCTTGTCCAGGCCCAGCTCTTTGTACACCTGGGCGTAGGCCGAGGCGTCGGCGTCCGGGCCAACGATGGCCAGCACCGGGTCCAGGGGCATCACCCGCCCGATGAAAAAGGTCAGCAGCAGCAACCCCAGCAGCGTCACCGCCACCGAGCCACTGCGCCGGGTCGCCGAAGCGGCCCGAGTTGTCCAGATTGAAAAGGATGCAGTCGACATGTTCATTCCTGCCTTGGCCCTGTGGCCGTCGATTTCAGCGCTGCTTGTAGACGTCCCGAAGACGCGTGGTGGCGGCGGTGTGGCCGATGTAGTTGCGCACATCCGCATGAATCACCACTTCGTCCACCATCTGTGAGACCGGCATGATCGCCCCGGCCTGTTGGTCGTAGAGGGTCTGGATCTGCGCATAGATTTCGCGCTGGCGCGCGGGGTCACGCTCGCGCTCGGCTTGCTCGATCAGTTGATTGAGCTGCGGGTTGAAGAACGAGGTACGCCAGCCCTGGAAGTTGCTCAGCTTGGCTTCGGTGCGGTTGTCCGGGTTGTACACCAGGGCACGCAGGCTCGAATGCGGATGACGCTCCGCCCCGCCGCCGCCACGACCGACGAGGATGTCGAACTGGCGGTCGCGCATCGCCCCATAGATCTGGTTGCCGGTGCCGGTGATGATCGTCGCCTGGATCCCCGCCTGGGCCAGTGTCGCTTGCAGGCTGGTGGCGATGTTGATGAACGGCGGATCGGTCAGCGAACGGATGGTCACCTTGAAGCCTTCGGCATGTCCGGCCGCCGCCAACAGACGCTTGGCCTCGGCCACGTCCAGGCGATAACCCGGATCGTCCAGGCGTGCCGGCAGCCCCAGCTGCAAGGGCCGCTGATTGATCACACCGTAGTGCGGCATGACCACGTCATTGATGCCTTGGTAGTCGATCAGCAGGCGGATGGCCTGGCGCACGCGGATGTCCTGGAACAACGGTTGCTGCATGCTCATCGCCACGTAGTACAGCGTGCCGCGGGCGATGCTCTGGATGCGCACCTCATCGACCTTGCCCAGCGCCTTGATGTCGGTGGCGGCCATGCCGCGGGCGACGTCCAGGTCACCGCGCTCGACCATCAGGCGCAGCGCCTGGGACTCGGTCATGTTGCGCATGATCACCCGGCGTAACTTCGCGGGGCCGCGCCAATAGTCGTCATGACGACTCATCAGGATCACATCGTTGGCGCGCCAGATGTCGAGCTTGAACGCGCCGGATCCGGCCGTGTGCGTCGCCAGCCACGCCGCGCCCTGGTCGTCGCCGACCTGATGTTGCAAGGCGACGCTGCGATCGATGATGAAGGCGCTGGGTGAAGTCGCCAGGGTGTTGAGCACCAGCATCGGGTCGGTGACGCGCGGCAACTCCATGACAAAGGTGTGCGGCCCTTCGGCGCGCATCAGTTTGACGACGTTGTCGGCGGTGAAACCGTAGGCTTTCCAGGTGGACGCCAGGGCGCGGTTGAGGGTGACCACGCGCTGCAACGACCAGGCGACGTCTTGGGCGGTCAGTGGCGCACCGGAGTGAAAACGTACGTCGTCGCGCAATTGGAAGGTCAGGCGCATGCGGTCGGGGCTGACGTCCCAGGTTTTCGCCAAGGCCGGAATCAGCGTGTCCGGTTGCGCCGCATCCTGTTCCAGGAGCATGTCATAGACATTGGCGTTGACTTCGGCGACCTCCAGGCCGGTGGCCGCCGCAGGGTCCAGGGACAGCAGATTGATCATGCTCATGCCCACCACCAATTGGTCGGGGGGCGTTTCGCCTTGGGCCAGGCTGACGGGCACCTGCACTGCGCACAGGGCCACGGTGACACACAGCAGCCTGGTCAGGCGCTTGGGCCAGAGATTCATGGTTCAGTCCTTTCTTATATTTATAAAGACTTGTCGCCCGGGCAGCCATCGGCCTCAGGCGTGGAACAGGATCAATGTCGGGACAGGGTGTTGGCCTCGATATACGCGAAATTGATGTCCTCGCCCAACCCCGGCCGGTCGGACAGGTGCACAAAACCGTCGGCATCCATCGGGTCGACGATGCTGTTGAGGTGCGCCGGGACTTCTTCGTAGTCGAGGAACGGGTGCAGCAGCCCGCGCTCATACCAGCGGCAATTGCTGATAGCACCGACCACCGCCAGGTTCGCCGCACCATTGCCGTGGACTTCACAGTCCATGCCGAACGATTCGGCCAAGTGCGCCACCTTCAGGCACGGCCCGATGCCACCGACCCCGGCCACGCCGGCACGCAGGATGTCACAGGATTTCTGGGTCACCCAACTGGCGCGGCTATGAAACTTGCCGGCGATGCTTTCCGGGCCCAGCACTGGAATGTCCAGGTTGGCCGCCAGCCAGGCATAGGACTCTGCCGAGTCTTCCATCATCGGCTCTTCGAACCAGGCGAAGTTCAGTTCCTGTAGGGCCTTGCCGATGGTCAGCGCGTCCATGCGGCTGTACCAGTGATAGCCGTCGAGCATTAACGCGATGCTGGGACCGACCGCCTCACGCACCGCGGCGCAGGCCTGGATGTCCATTTGTGGGTTCGGCGCGAAGGAAATCGGTGGCATCCAGGTGTGCAGCTTGATGGCCTTGTAGCCGCGCTGGACCAGCTTTTCGGCGAACTGGCCGTACTCGTCCGGCGTCGACAGGCCACCCGGCAGGTCATCGCCGCACATCGTCGAGCCGTACGCAGGGACCTTGTCGCGATAACCGCCAATCAACTTGTGCACCGGCAACTTGAGCGCACGCCCGGCCAAGTCCCACAACGCTTGTTCCACCAGCGCCAGCGCCCGATCAGTGAACTGCCCGGCACTGCCGCGTTGCCAGTGCGCCAGGTCCTGCCAGATGCTCTCGCGATCCATTGGGTCGCGACCGATCAGCACTTTGCGCACGAAGGATTCGATGATGTGCGGACGAATCAACTCGGGCGGGCCGAAGGCATAGCCCTCGGAGCCATCGTCGCAACCGATTCGCAGCAAAGCCATCTTGATCATGACCTCATCGCCTGGATGGGCATGGCCGGCGCTGTCCTGGGCACGGCGCGAAGGGGTGGAAAAAACTTCGACGTGAACGCCTGTGATTCTCATGGGGAGGAACACCAATGTTGTTATTGTTTATTTGTATGTCGTCATACAACGTTACGGATTATTCTGACGTTGCTGGCGGACTGTCAACCCCTACATCGCAATAAAACTTGCGTACTCACGAGATTTTTCGCAGAGACGTGATCATTTCCACGGGCGAAATATTAATAAGTCGTCATACCACGAGGCATGAGGTGATACCACTTGCCGCAGACGAGGTAGTGCCTTGAAGGCTGAGGACGTGGGCCAGGAGATGGGCAATTGCGGGAGCGGGCTTGCTCGCGAAGGCGGTCTGTCTGAGGCGGTGATGTTGGTTGTGCCGCCGTCATCGCGAGCAAGCCCGCTCCCACAGGGGATCTCTGGCGGACGCCGAATTTGTGAACAGCCGCAATCAAAAACTGTGGGAGCGAGCTTGCTCGCGAAGGCGGTTTATCTGAGGCGGTGATGCTGGATGGGCCACAGTCATCGCGAGCAAGCTCGCTCCCACAGGGGGGGGCGGTGGTGGACGCAGGGTCCGTGGGCACCCGGGATCAAAACTGTGGGAGCGAGCCTGCTCGCGAATGCGGTCTGTCTGAGACGGTGATGTTGGATGTGACGCCGTCATCGCGAGCAGGCTCGCTCCCACAGGGGGTCGGTGGTGGACGCAGAATCCACAGCCATGCCCACCCTCGCCCCATGGATTCACCGAGCTTTGGCGTGAGACTGAAAGCCAGTAGCCATCACCGACCCTTTACAGTTTCCCGCCCCAGCACGGTTATTGACTGAAACCTTTCGAAATGAGCCGTTTGGGATGTTTCAGCCCGATACAAGGAGGGCTCTAGCGCAATCTGTCGAGATGTACAGCCAAAGGACGGTTTTCCTGTTAACCGCACTCGACAAGTTGTTTTTCTGCCTAGACTCATCATTGTTCGGCCGTGCGCTGTGTTTTGAATGAGCCCGCACGAAAATACTAAAAACAAGAGGAAAGCCCGTAATGTTCAAACCTATCTGGAAAGCGCTCGCTTGCACATTGGCCCTGAGTGCGATGAGCACGGCCATGGCGGCAGATCCGGTGGTGATCAAGTTCTCCCATGTGGTCGCCGAACAAACACCAAAAGGCCAAGGCGCGCTGCTGTTCAAGAAACTGGTGGAAGAACGGTTGCCAGGCAAAGTGAAGGTCGAGGTCTACCCCAACTCTTCACTGTTCGGCGACGGCAAGGAGATGGAAGCCTTGCTGTTGGGCGATGTACAGATGATCGCGCCATCGCTGGCCAAGTTCGAGCAATACACCAAGACGGTGCAGTTGTTTGACTTGCCGTTCCTGTTTGATGACATCTCCGCCGTGGACCGTTTCCAGTTGAGCCCTGAAGGCCAGAAACTGCTCAAGTCCATGGAAAGCAAGAACATCACCGGCCTGGCTTATTGGCACAACGGCATGAAGCAGCTGTCGGCGAACAAACCGCTGCGTGAACCCAAGGATGCTCGTGGCCTGAAGTTCCGCGTACAGGCATCGGCGGTACTGGAAGAGCAATTCAAGGCAGTGAACGCCAACCCGCGCAAGATGAGCTTCGCCGAGGTTTACCAAGGTTTGCAGACCGGCGTGGTCAACGGTGCGGAAAACCCGTACTCGAACATCTACAGCCAGAAGTTGCATGAAGTGCAGAAGTACATCACCGAATCCAACCACGGTGTACTCGACTACATGCTGATCACCAACACCACCTTCTGGAACGGCCTGCCGCCGGATATCCGCAGCGAACTGGAAAAGATCGTCGCGCAAGTCACCACCCATGTAAACCAGGAAGCGGCGCAACTGAACCAGCACGACAAGCAACGCATCCTCGACGCCAAGACCACCGAGATCATGACCCTCACGCCTGAAGAGCGTAACGCGTGGCGCGACAAGATGAAGCCCGTCTGGAGTAAGTTCGAAGGTGATATCGGCACTGACCTGATCAAAGCCGCCGAAGCCTCCAACAAGGCCCAGTGATGGGTTGGCCGGTGCTGTTGTTCTGGTAGCACCGGCCAGTCGTTCCCCCTACAGGAGATGTCGTCCATGAACGCCCTTCGGCGCATTTGGGAACACTTCGAGGAAGGTTTCATCGCCTTCCTTCTGGCCGCCATGACGCTGGTTACATTCGTCTACGTGGTGCTCAACAACCTCTACAGCGTGTTCTACAGCCTTGGCGACCATTGGCCCGCCGCCAGCGAGTCGATGTTCGCCATCGGCGACTCTGTCATGGGCATGGCCCAGGCGATGACCTGGAGTAGCTCGCTGACCAAGGCCCTGTTTGGCTGGCTGATCTTTTTTGGGCTGTCGTACGGCGTTCGCACCGCCGGGCACATCGGCGTCGATGCGCTGGTGAAGCTGGCGAGCAAACCGGTCCAGCGCTTGATCGGTGTCATCGCCTGCCTGTGCTGCCTCGCCTATGCCGGGCTGCTGGCGGTGGCGAGTTTCGAATGGATCAACACCTTGATGATTGCCCAGATCGGCGCCGAGGACCTCGGCCATTTCGGCATCATGCAGTGGCATATCGGGTTGATCGTACCGGTGGGGTTCGCGCTGGTGTTCATTCGTTTCGCGGAAATTCTCGTGCGCATCCTGATGAATCGCCAGACCGGCCTGGGCCTGGCCGATGAAGCGGCCGAAGCCATCAAATTGACTGAACACGAGGAAGACAAGCCATGACCATTGCCTTCCTGTTCATTGCACTGTTCGTGCTGATGTTCATCGGCGTGCCCATTGCCATTTCGCTGGGGTTGGCCGGCTCGCTGACCATCATTTTCTTCAGCCCCGACTCGGTGCGTTCCCTGGCGATCAAGCTGTTCGAGACTTCCGAGCACTACACGTTGCTGGCGATTCCGTTCTTCCTGCTGGCCGGTGCGTTCATGACCACCGGCGGCGTGGCGCGACGGTTGATCGATTTTGCCAACGCCTGCGTCGGGCACATCCGCGGCGGCCTGGCGATTGCGGCGGTGCTGGCCTGCATGTTGTTTGCGGCGTTGTCGGGCTCAAGTCCTGCGACGGTGGCGGCGGTCGGTTCCATTGCCATCGCCGGGATGGTGCGCTCGGGTTATCCACAGGCGTTTGGCGCAGGCATTGTGTGTAATGCCGGCACCCTGGGTATCCTGATTCCGCCCTCGATCGTGATGGTGGTGTACGCCGCAGCGACCGAAACCTCGGTGGGCAAGTTGTTCATGGCCGGTGTGATTCCCGGTTTGCTGTTGGGTTTTTTCCTGATGGTGGCGATCTACATCGTCGCGGTGAAGAAAAACCTGCCAGCGATGCCACGGGCGACGCTGAAGGAATGGTTGAGCACGGCACGCCAGGCCATCTGGGGCCTGCTGCTGATGATCATCATTCTCGGCGGGATTTATTCGGGGATGTTCACCCCTACCGAAGCAGCGGCGGTGGCGGCGGTGTATTCGGCGTTCATTGCGTTGTTCGTCTACAAGGACCTGACGTTCCGTGAAACGCCCAAGGTGCTGCTGGAGTCGGCCAAGCTGAGCATCATGCTGATGTTCATCATCGCCAACGCCATGCTCTTCGCCCACGTGCTGACCACCGAGCAACTGCCGCAGCAAATCACCGCATGGGTGATCGATGCCGGGTTGACGCCGGTGACCTTCCTGCTGGTGGTGAACATCGTGCTGCTGATCGCTGGCGCGTTCATGGAGCCTTCGGCGATCATCCTGATCCTGGCGCCGATCCTGTTCCCCATCGCCATGAAGCTGGGCATCGACCCGATCCACCTGGGCATCATCATGGTGGTGAACCTGGAGATCGGCCTGATCACGCCACCGGTGGGGTTGAACCTGTTCGTCACCTCGGCGGTGACCGGCATGTCCCTGCCCGCCACCATCCGCGCGGCCATGCCGTGGTTGATGATCCTGTTGGCGTTCCTGGTGCTGATCACCTATGTGCCGTGGATCTCGCTGGTGCTGCCTAACTGGTTGGGGATGAGTTAAACCCGGCAAACACACACCGTGACGGGCGCAGGACCACTTGCCCGCCACAGAGGGATGGGGCCGCCCTGTCGGCCCTGTGCCTTTGGACACTGAAAGGGACGCCTTGCAATGCTAAAAACTGTATGGAAAGCGCTCGCCTGCACCCTGGCTTTCGGGGCGTGGGGCATGGTCATGGCGGCTGAGCCGATCGTCATCAAATTCTCCCACGTCGTAGGCGAACAAACGCCCAAGGGCCAGGGCGCGTTGATGTTCAAGAAGCTGGCGGAAGAGCGGCTGCCGGGCAAGGTGAAGGTGGAGGTGTACCCCAACTCCACGCTGTATGGCGATGACAAGGAGCTGGAAGCCTTGCTCCTCGGGGAAGTGCAGATCATTGCGCGGTCGCTGGCCAAGTTCGATCAGTACACCAAGTCGGTGCAGTTGTTCGACTTGCCCTTCCTGTTCAACGACATCGCCGCCGTGGACCGTTTTCAGCGCAGCCCCGAGGGCCAGAAGCTGCTCAAGTCCATGGAAAGCAAGAACATCATGGGCCTGGCCTATTGGCACAACGGCATGAAGCATCTGTCGGCCAACAAGCCCCTGCGCCAGCCTGAAGATGCCCGTGGCCTGACGTTCCGGATACAGAACTCCGCAGTGCTGGAGGAACAGTTCAAGGCGGTGGGTGCCAAAGCCAAACCGATGATTTTCTCGGTGGTGTACCAGGGGCTGCGCACTGGCTTGGTCCACGGCACGGAAAACACCTATTCGAACTTCTACAACCAGAAGCTCAATGAGGTGCAGAAATACGTCACCGAGTCCAACCACGGCATACTCGACTACATGTTGATCACCACATCGGACTTCTGGAACGGCCTGCCGCCGGATATCCGCAGTGAACTGGACAAGATCGTGGTCGAATCCACCGCCCATGCCAACCAGGAAGCGGAGCGATTCAACCAGCAGGACAAACAGCTTGTGCTGGACGCCAAGACCACCGAGATCGTTACCCTCACACCGGAGGAACGTAATGCCTGGCGCGAAAAAATGAAGCCGGTCTGGGCGAAGTTCGAACAGGAGATCGGGCCGGATCTGATCAAGGCGGCTGAGGCTTCCAACAAGGCCCAATAATGTAACCAGGCCCAACAAGGTCCCACTGGGCCTGTAGGAGCTGCCGAAGGCTGCGATCTTTTGATCTTTTGATCTTTCGCTTGAGACTCAAGTGTTTGGGGAAAGATCGCAGCCTCGTTGCACTCGACAGCTCCTACACAGCTCCTACACAGCGTCCGCAGGCCCAGCGGGCGCAAGCTTCCTTGCCAGTCAATCTACCGTCCCCAGCAACCCGGCACATTGCGTTATGATCCCGCCTCTCCCTGAACAGAGCTTTTATCCCCGAATGCTGCCGTCCACTCCCGATGTCACCACCCTGCCCCCCGTCCTGGTCGGCCCGCTGTTGCGGCGGCTGGAGCCCACGCGACTGGTGATGTGGCTGGTGGGTACGCGAGCATTGGCGTTGACGCTGCGCGTGGCCGGCGTGGGCGATCTGGCGCTGGATGCGTCGCACTGCACCGTGGTGCCGGTGGGGCAGCGGGCGTTTGTGCATCTGATCGATGTGCGGCTCGACACCCCCTTGCCCCAGGACGTGGCGATCGACTACGACCTGCTGGTGGACGGCGCACCCATTGCCGATTGGGCGCCGCACCTGTTGTATGACGGCGTACCGTGCCCGAATTTCATGTTGCACTCGCGCATCGAGCAACTGGTCCACGGCTCCTGCCGAAAACCCCATTACCCAGCCAACGACGGCCTGCTTTGTGTCGACCGACTGCTGGCGCAAAACTCGACGCAACGCCCGGCATTACTGATGATGAGCGGCGATCAGGTCTATGCCGATGACGTCGCCGGCCCCATGTTGCGGGCGATTCATGCGCTGATCGAACGCTTGGGGCTGTTCGAGGAATGCCTGGACGGTGCCGTGGTGGCGGACAGCGCCAAGCTCTATCAACACCCGGCCAGTTATTACCATCGTGCCGATTTGTTACCGGCACTTGAGAGCAACGAAACCCTGCGCGAGCGTTTTTTCGGCGGGGCCCGCAAGCCGATTTTCACCAGCAGCAGCGCCGACAATCACTTGGTGACCTTCGCCGAGGTCATGGCGATGTACCTGCTGGTGTGGTCACCGGTGCCCTGGACGCTGATCGCGGTGCAGCCGCCCGAACTGACCGTCGAACGGCGCCAACGCTACGACCTGGAACAGCAGCGCATCGATGCGTTCAAGACCGGGCTGAGCGGCGTGGCGCGGGTGTTTGCGCATTTGTCGTGCCTGATGATTTTCGATGACCACGACATTACCGATGACTGGAATTTGTCCGCGCAGTGGGAGGAAACGGCCTACGGTCATCCGTTCTCCAAGCGCATCATCGGCAACGCGTTGATCGCCTACATGCTCTGCCAGGGCTGGGGCAACAACCCGGATGCCTTTGCTGACGTGCTCGCGCAAACCTTGGCCCTGAGCGACACCGCCCGAGACCGCTACCTCGACAGTGAGCCACAGGACAAACTGATCGACACCCTGCTGGCTTTCCAGCGCTGGCACTATGTGCTGCCGAGCACCCCGGCCCTGGTGGTACTCGACACCCGCACCCGGCGCTGGCGCAGCGAGACGACCCTCAAGCAGCCTTCCGGCCTGCTGGATTGGGAAGCCCTGAGCGAATTGCAGCAAGAGTTGCTGGATCACCCGTCGGCGATCATCGTCTCACCGGCGCCGATCTTCGGTGTGAAGCTGATCGAGACTGTGCAGCGGCTGTTCAGTTGGTGCGGTTATCCGCTGCTGGTGGATGCGGAAAACTGGATGGCCCATCGCGGCGCTGCCCAGGTAATCCTGAACATTTTCCGCCACTCGCGTACGCCGGGAAATTACGTGGTGCTGTCAGGGGATGTGCATTATTCCTTCGTTTACGAAGTATTGATCCCACACCGCAAGGGCGGCCCGCGCATCTGGCAGATCACCAGCAGCGGCATCAAGAATGAGTTTCCCCCCGCGCTGCTGGAATGGTTCGACCGCCTGAACCGCTGGCTCTACTCGCCGCGCTCGCCCCTGAACTGGTTCACCAAGCGCCGCAGCATGCGCATCGTCCCCCACACCCCGGAACACGCCGAGGCCGGTGAGCGGTTGTGGAACAGCGCGGGCATTGGCCAGGTGTTCTTCAATGAACAGGGCCAGCCTGCGCAGATATTCCAGCACAACGCCAACGGCCAACCGCCGACGCGGATGCTGCCTCCCAAACCACCCTCCGCCTGAAAACAGTGTGGGAGCGGGCTTGCTCGCGAAAGCGGTGTATCAGTCGCCAAATAAGTTGCCTGACACTCCGCTTTCGCGAGCAAGCCCGCTCCCACAAAGGATAGAGGCGTGAAATAGGCTCAGAACGCCAATTGCAGGCTCTGCTGACCTTCAAGGCTGAGCAGCAACTGTTTCGCCGCCAGGCCGCCAGCGAAGCCGGTGAGGCTGCCGGAGCTGCCGATGACGCGGTGGCACGGGGCGATGATCGAGATGGGGTTGCGGCCATTGGCGGCGCCGACCGCCCGGACCGCTGTCGGTTGGCCGATCTGGACGGCGATGTCGCGGTAGCTGCGGGTTTCTCCAAAGGGGATGGTCAACAGGGCGTGCCAGACCCGTATCTGGAAATCAGTGCCCGCGAAATCCAGCTCCAACTCGAAACGACGGCGCTGGCCGGCGAAGTATTCCAGCAACTGACGCTCGGTTTCCTTGAGGAGCGGATGCTGGGTGTCCTCCTCCAAAGGCCCCAGGCGCACCCGATTGAGCCGCTCGTTTTCCCAAAGGATGGCCGCCAGCCGTGTCTTCCGGGCAACGAGGATCAGTTGGCCGACGGGGGATTGGATGGTTTTGTACAGAGGCAACATCGAGGGATTCCTTTACTGGCTCAGACTGCTTTTTGTGGCGAGGGGATTTATCCCCGCTGGGCTGCGCAGCAGCCCCCAATAATCAGCCTGACACACCTTAGTGTCAGGTTTCAGGGGCGCTTCGCACCCCAGCGGGGATAAATCCCCTCGCCACAAAAAGCGCCTCGACACAAGTGAGCCCCGCTCAGCCCAACAACCCCAGCGCCTTCGCCCGCGCCACCGCTTGGGTGCGGCGCTCGACGCCGAGTTTGCTGTTGATGTGGCTGGCGTGGGTCTTGACGGTGTGCAGCGAGATAAACAATTGCTCGCTGATCTCCTGGTTCGAGCAGCCTTGGGCAATCAACTGCAACACCGCCCGTTCGCGACTGCTGAGGGTTTCGACGGGCGCCGTTGGGTCGGCAGGCTGGGCTACCGTCGAGGGCAGGCGTTCGAGCAGATGTTCACGCAAGGTGCTGGGTGGTGCGTGCAGAAGCTGTTCGCGCAACCATTCACGGTGCTCACCAAACAACCATTCGAAAGGCTGCAAAACCCCGCCGCTGGCGGCTTCGAAAGCCTGGGCCAGGGTGCGACGGGCTTCGGGCTCGCGCCCGACACTCAGCAGCAAGGCGACTTTCTGGTTGAGCGCCATCACGCTGAGCATCTGCCGGCCGCTTTGCTGACCGTGTTCCAGCAAGGCATTGAGCCGACCTTCGGCGAGCATCGGTTGACCCCGGATGGATTCCAGCACCGCCTGTTGCAGTTCGACATGCAGTGGCAGTTGCGGGTGAAACTCGGGCGGCGCGGCGGCCCGTTCGCCGGTGTAGGTCTGGCCCAAGCGGGCCAGCCAGGCTTCGGCCAGGTCGGTGCGGCCCTGGGCCAGCCAGAGTTCGCATTTAACCAGGGTGATCATCGCCAGGTAGTAGATCGGCGGAACGTCCCAGATGTGCATCAGGCGTTCGGCTTCCGCCAGTTCGGCGAACGCCCGGGCGAATTCGCCGCGATAGCCTTCGATACGCGCGATCACGCAATGGCCGATCAGCACGCTGATGTCGCGGCAGGCGCGGGCCTCGGTGAGGCCCGCCTGCAACCGCGCGACGCCGGCCTGGGGCTGCATGCGCAAGGTCAGCAAAAAACCTTCGTACATGATCAACCGCGCCCGCACCGCATAAAGCCGCTGGGGCGACAGTTTGTGCAAACGTTGCAGGCCCTGGTGCACTTCATCCAGCGCCCGCAGGATCTCACCCCGCGCCTGCAGGACCCGGGCACGATCGTAATGGGCCAGGGCCTCGAACAGTGGATTGCCGACCCGCTGCGCCAGCTCCAGGGAGTCACGGTTCAGGTTCCGGGCGCGCCACAGGTCGCCGTCGGCAATCGCCAGGTTAGACAACGTGGACAGGCACATCAGGCGCTGGCCGTAGCGCTTTTGCGGCAGGCTCTCCAAGGCTTCGCTGCAATACCGCACGGTGGCCTCGCGATCCCCGCGGCCACGGGCGACGATCCCGCTCAGGGCCAGCCATTGGGCGAGCATGGATTTTTGCGCGGTGGCCGACGGGGCCGGCAGGAAACGACTCAAGTGCGCCGCCAGCTCTTCGGCAGCGTCCAGCTGGCAGGCCAGCCCCAACGCCCAGCTGTAGAGCACGATCAGCCGCGGGGTACTGATGAGCAGACTGTCGGGCAAGTCCATTTTCCAGCGCAGCAACATGCCGACGTTCTGCTCGGCCAGCAGTTGCTCCTCCGAGAGGTTCTGCACCAGATTCGCCGCCACGTCCAGGTGCCCCGCCCGCAGGGCCTGTTCCACGGCTTCGTCGATCAGCCCCTGGGCGTTGAACCAGCGACAGGCCCGCAGGTGCAGGGTCGCGGCCGGGACCATGGCCGGCGCGCTGGGGCGACTGCGCAACAGGTCGGAAAACAGGTGGTGGTAGCGGTACCAATGGCCGTGCTCGTCCAGCGGCACCAGGAACACCTGGTGGGCCGCCAGGTAACCCAGGATCTCGGCGCTGTCATGGGCTTCGCGCACGGCGTCGCACAGTTCGCTGCAAAAGCGTTCCTGGGGGGCCGTGTCGTAGAGGAACGCCTGCACCTCGGCGGGCAGGCAGTCGATGACTTCTTCGAGCAGGTAATCGCGAATCAGCCCTTCGCCGCCGTGCAGGGCCTGGGGCAGCAGGCCTTCGGTACCGGCTTCGGAGGCGGCCAGCAACCAGAAACGCAACCCGGCCACCCAACCTTCGCTGCGCAGGATGAGGTTTTCCAGCGCCTCACCGCGCAACGAACTGCTGTGATGCTGGAGCAGGGTCAAGGCTTCGTCATGGGTCAGGCGCAGGTCCTGCTCATTGAGTTCGAGCAATTGCCGCGACAGGCGCAAGCGCGCCAGATGCCAGTCCGGGCGCTGGCGGCTGGTGACGAGTACCAGCAACCCATCGGGCAGGTGATTGAGGAAAAATTGCAGGCAGCGATCCAGCACCGGGCTTTGGGCCAGGTGGTAATCGTCAAGGACCAGCAGCAAGGGTGCGCGAGGCGATAAGTGCGTGGACAATTCGTCCAGCAGGCCGTCGAGCCATTCTTCGAAGGCAAAGGGTTGATGGCGCTGGCGCATTTTCAGCAGCCCCAGTGCCCTGCCGCCCAATTGCGGGAAAAACGCCTGGAGCCCTTCGAGCAGCCGTTCCAGGAAGCGCCCCGGATCGTTGTCCCGGGCGCTGAGCCCCAGCCACAGGCTTTGCCAATGGGCCGGCAGGCTCTGGCAGAACTCCACCGCCAGGGAGCTTTTACCGAACCCCGCCGGAGCACTGACCAACAGCAACCTGCCCCCAAGCCCGGCGCTCAAACGCTCGCACAACCGCGGCCGCACAACATGGCCGTCGGGCAAGGGCGGGCGGTAGAAACGCCCGTCCTGTACCGCGATGGCAGCGCGGGCAGAATCCGGAAGTGAAGACAAATCAGTCATGGCCGGCTCTTGTTGGAATGCGGGTGGCGGCGTTGCAGATGTCCGCAGACTAGCGGTAAACGAGGAGGTATTGAAGGGAGTGCTACAAATGGCTACAAAAAGACTACACGCCGATGGCCCTTGAAGGCGCCGCTTTTGTGGCGAGGGGATTTATCCCCGCTGGGTTGCGGAGCAACCCCTCAGCCATCTACTTCGGAGCATCAGTCGGATTGTCTTCAAGCTTTTTGGGGCTGCTTCGCAGCCCAGCGGGGATAAATCCCCTCGCCACAGGGGTTTTGTGTTGGTCAAAAAAAGCCCCGAACCAGTCGGGGCGTTTCTTCGAGGATGCGGCCTCGGGTAAAGCAGTTTAGCGGATGCCTTCCTGACGCAGTGCGTTCGGGGTGAAATCGGCGGTGGTGGCGGTGAAGCCGAAGTCGTAGGCCGATTTCTCTTCGTTCTTCATGCCCAGTGCCAGGTAGCGGCCGGACTGCAGGTCGTAGAGAGTTTCCAGGGCATACCACGGCACTTGCTTGTCATAGTAGTTCTCGGCATGGGCCTCGGCCACGCGCCACAGTTGGCCACGGCCATCGTAGTGGTCGATCACTGCGGCTTGCCAGGTGTCTTCGTCGATGTAGAAGTCACGCTTGGCGTAGATATGGCGTTGGCCTTCCTTCAGGGTCGCGGTCACATGCCAGACACGACGCAGCTCGTAGCGGGCCAGGTCCTGGTTGATGTGGCCGGCCTTGATGATGTCGGCGTACTTGAGTTGCGGCGAATCGATCTTGTAGCTGTTGGAGGCGATATACAGCTCTTTCTTGCCTTCCAGCTTCCAGTCGTAGCGGTCCGGCGCACCGTTGTACATGTCCAGGTTGTCGGAAGTACGCAGACCATCGGCAGCGGTACCCGGGCCGTCATAGGACACTTGCGGGGCACGGCGCACACGGCGCTGGCCGGCGTTGTAGACCCACGCCGAACGCGGTTCCTTCACCTGGTCGAGGGTTTCGTGCACCAACAGCACGCCACCGGCCAGTCGCGCTGGAGCGGTCACTTGCTGCTTGAAGTAGAACAGGATGTTGCCAGGGTTGGCCGGATCGAAATCCTTCATCTTGTCGCGGAACACGAACTGGTCGCGGAAATACACCAGGCTGTACGAACCGTTTGGCTGCGGGGTGGCCTGGGTGACCAGGCGCGTCACGCTGCCGCCACGATAGCGGGTGATGTGGTTCCAGATGACTTCCACGCCGCTCTGGGGAATCGGGAACGGCACGGCCGTCTCGAAGTTCTCCAGGCCGTTGCCGCCGGAGACCAGCTTGGTGTTGACCGCGTTTTTCTTGATGGAGGCGAACACCTCGTCAGGCACGGTGGCACCGCGATGGGTCGGATAGACCGGCATCTTGAAGGTTTCCGGGTAACGCTTGAACATCGCGTATTGGCCCGGGGCGAGTTTGGCTTTGTACTGCTCGACGTTCTGCGCGGTGATGGTGAACAGCGGTTTTTCGGTCGGGAATGGGTCGGCAAGGAAACCCTTGCTGTCCACGGCACCGGCGTTCTTGGCCATGGGTTTCCAGGCCGAGATGGAGCCGTCGGCATTGCCAGCCATTTCGGCGCCCATCGGCGTCAGGCTCTTGCCCAGTTTGTCGGCCTCGGCGGCAGGCACCGCCGCCATGACACTGGCCGCCAACAGGGATAACCCCAAAGCACCGACCTGCAACAGATTCTTTGTTATTTTCATAGTGTGTCGTCCTGAAATTCGGTGCTTAGAAGGTCACGCCGACGCTGAGCGCCAGGAAGTCACGATCGTCCACGGTACTGAAGTCGCCACCAAAGAAGTTGGTGTAGGCCAGGCTGGCGTTGTAAGTGTTCTGGTACTCGGCATCCAGCCCGAGGCTGACGGCTTTGCGGCCTTCTTCGAAGTTGCCGCCAGGGCCTGGCGAGTAGCCTTTGACGTCATGGGACCAGGCCACGTTAGGCTTGAGGTTCACGCCAGCGAAGACGTCCGGGTATTCCCAGATCGCGCGAGCGCGGTAGCCCCAGGAAGTGGAGGTAGTGAAGCCGTCGTTGTTGCAGTTGCTGTTCACATCGCTGCTGGTCTGGCCGCCACCTGCGGCGGTCGAGGCATTGAGCGTGTCACAGAAGCCATTGGGCAGCTCGCCCGGACCGAACACCGGGTCACGACCGTAGCGAACGTCGGATTTGCTTTCCAAGCCGCCCACATGCGTCACGCCAATTTCGCCCACCAGGGTTAGACGGCTGGCGCCCATGACCTGGTCGAGGAAGTGAGTGAATGTGGTCTGGAACTGGGTGATTTCCTTGCGGCGGTAGCCATGCAGATCCTGGCCTGGTACGCCTGTAAGCAGCGAAGCATCGTCGAACGGACGGCCTCCGGGGCCGAAATTGATCGGGCGAACACCCGCGAACAAAATATCGGTGGTGCTTAGTTGAACCGGTGCATTCGGCCGATAACTCAGTTCACCGCTCCATGCAGTACCGGTAGGCAAGGTGGTAGAGAAGCTCAGGCCATAGAGGCGGATATCTTCTGGATATTCGACGAAGTATTCCGAGTTACCCGCTACAAGCACCGGCGCCCCTTGGCCAAGGCCCGGTGCTATGTTGTAGATAGACTGTGGAGCTCCAGTTGCACTGAAAATTGGCGCCCGACTATGATAGTTAATGAAGTAAGCGCCAAATTCGGTGTCCAGCGGCTCGAACATGTATTTCAAGGAAGCGCCCCATTGGCCGCTATCTCGGGCATCGCGGTCCGCGCCGCGACGCACGAGCACGCCTTCATCGTTTATGTCGACTCCCAATGAACCCAATGCGGCTAGTTGTCCAGCTGTAAAGTTGGAACGCTTACTCAATACCCGCAGATTATCCGTACAGCCATCGGCAATAACATCCGGCTGGGAGAAGAACGTACCGCAGTTATCGACAACCGTCTGGTCCCATTCCAGTTGATAGAACGCTTCAGCCGACAAATTATCGGTCAGGCTCTGGGACACATAGAACATGTTGACCGGGATCAAGCCTTCCTTGACCTCGGCACCCGGGCGACGGAATGCGGACACGTCAACTGGGTTGATGGAGTTGATGCCGCCCTGGATGAAGGTACTTTCACCCCAGCTGACCACCTGCTTGCCCAGGCGGACCGAGCCTGGCTGATCGGCAATGGCGTAGTTGTGGTAGACAAATGCATCGAGAATCTGCCCGCCGGAGGACTGGGCGCCTTCCTTGCGATTGTTGTCGCTGATGTCCTTGAACGGACGGCTTTCGTCCTTGAGTTCAAAGTCGTACCAGTACTTGCCGCGCACAAACACGCCGGTATCGCCGTACTTCAGTTCCAGGTCGTGGATGCCCTTGAAGATCTTCGAGAAGGTTTCCCCTCGCTTGAAGTTCAAGTGCCCGTCATCGGAGGTCTGCGACAAGCCCTTGCCGCCATTGTTGACACCGATCAGGTCCTTGTTGGCCTTGGCCGTGGACCAGCTCGCCCCCACCGACAGGGACGAGTCGAACTGGCCTTCGATTTCACCGATGTTGAAGCTGACGCCGAATGCCGGGCCGGCGAGCGAGGAGGCAAGACTGACGGCCAGAGGCAGTTTTGCCCGGCGCCAGAAAGTGTTTGCTGAGGTCATCGACGCAACTCCATGTGTTTTATTGTTATGGCAGTGGACATTTCCAGAAACTCTTCGCCGTGCTGGCACGTACGTCCCATTCCGAAAATCCCATGAGCGGACTATAGCCAGCAGGTAGTACGGCTTGATCCCTCTAAAGTGTGATTTGCAGCCCTCAACCACTCTGGAACAGTCCTTTCGCCAGACCGACAGATGCCGGCACGGCAAGGATGGCTGAAATTTTCGGTTTGACAAGGCAAGCGCTTGCTTGGTGGGGCTGCCGTGCCCTTTCGGGCACGGCAAAAAGGCCTAAAGCGTGGACAGGAAGGTGCTGTTGTTGCTCTGCCATTCGGTGATGTCGACGCGGATGCGCTTCTTGTCGAGCTTGCCGACGCTGGTCTTGGGAATTTCCGTAACAAGGGCGATCTGGCTCGGGATCGCCCACTTGCTCAAGTGCCCCAGCTCGACGAACGGCTTGAGGTGTTCCTTGAGTTCGCGAGCCCCGAGCTGATGCCCTTCGCGAATCACCAGCAAGGCAAACGGCCGCTCGCCCCACTGCGGATCGGGAATGCCGACCACTGCTACTTCGCGTACCGCCACGTGACGGCTGATGAGGTCTTCCAGGTCCAGGGAAGAGATCCATTCGCCACCGGTCTTGATCACATCCTTGATGCGGTCACGGATGTCGATGAAGCCCATGTTATCGAGCGTGGCGACGTCACCGGTGTGCAGCCAGCCGCCAGCCCAGAGCTCGGCGCCCTTCTGCGGCTCGTTGAAATAGCCCTCGGTGAGCCACGGCGCGCGCAGTACCAGTTCGCCCTGGGTCTCGCCGTCGGCCGGCAGGAAACGTCCCTCGGTGTCAACGATTGCCGCCTCCACCAGTGGGCCCGGCACGCCGGCCTTGATCCGGTATGTGGTGCGTTCGTCTTCGCTACCGGCCATCAGTTCATCGTTGAGGTGGGCGCAGGACACCAGCGGGCCGGTTTCCGACATGCCATAGGCGGCAGTGAGCTGGATGCCCCGGGCCTTGGCCGCTTCGTACAGGCTGCGGTTCAGGGCGCTGCCGCCGATGACGATTTTCCAGCCGCCGAAATCGGTGCCCTGGGCGCCCTTGGCGTTGAGGACCATTTGCAGGATGGTTGGCACACAATGGGAAAAGGTGACCTTTTCCTTGCGCCACAGCTGGACCAGGAATTCGGGATCGTAGCGACCCGGGTAAACCTGCTTGAGCCCGAGCATGGTCGCGACATAGGGCAGGCCCCAGGCGTGGACATGGAACATCGGCGTGATGGGCATGTACACGTCGTTGGTGCCCAGCAGCCGCACGCTGTCGATGGACCCCATGATGGTCGCCACGCCCATGGTGTGCAGCACCAGTTGCCGATGGGTGAAGTACACGCCCTTGGGGTTGCCCGTGGTGCCAGTGGTATAGAACGTGGTGGCGACGGAGTTTTCGTCGAAATCCTGGAAGTCGTAGGTGGGGGCGGCGGCGGCCAGCAGTTGCTCGTATTCACCCACCAGGTTCGGCAGGTCGGCGGTTTTTTCCGGCAGGTCGGTCAGCAGCAGGGTCTTGTCCACCGTGGTCAGGTGCCCGGCAATCGCCTGGTACAAGCCGACGAACTCACTGTTGACCAGCACGAAGCGGTCCTCGGCGTGGTTCATGGTGTAGAGGATCTGTTCCGGTGACAGGCGCACATTGATGGTGTGGATCACCGCACCGATCATCGGGATCGCGAACATGCATTCCAGGTAGCGATGGCTGTCCCAGTCCATCACCGCCACGGTATCACCGGCCTTGACCCCCGCCTCGGTCAACACATTGGCCAGGCGCGCGACCCGCTCTATCAGCGTCGGATAGCTGTAGCGCAACTGGTCACGGTAGATGATCTCGCGGGTTTTCTCGTAACGCGTGCCGGACATCAGCAGCCGCTTGATCAGCAGCGGGTATTGATAAGCGCCTTCGGCTGGAGGAATAACGCGAGTCTGCAACATAAGAGTCCCTTTTCTGACTGCACGGTCTTGGCTGGAAGTTAGCACTCTAGAGCGCTTATACACCGATCAAATCAGCCAAAGGAATGATTTGATCGGCGCGCCAATACTAGCCTTGAGCCATGCCCAGGACTGTAGGAGCTGCCGAGTGCAACGAGGCTGCGATCTTTCCCCTGCCAATTGAATCCAGAGCGAAAAAACAAAAGATCAAAAGATCGCAGCCTTCGGCAGCTCCTACACAAAGCGAGCTTAGGGTGGATCAGTGCGCCTCGGTAAACGCCAGCTTCACCCCAATGGCGACGAGCACCGCGCCCATGGTCCGGTCGAACCAGTGGCCCATGCGCGCAAAACCGGCGCGCACCCGCTGCTGGCTGAACAGCAGCGCCACCAGGCAGAACCAGGCGGCCGTCGCAACCGCCAGGTACACGCCGTAACCGGCCTGGACGGCCAACGGTGTGTGCGGGTTGATCACCACGGTGAACAGCGACAGGAAAAACAGCGTCGCCTTGGGGTTCAGGCCATTGGTGACGAAGCCCGAGGTGAACGCGCCGCGAGGGGTACGCTCACCGGCCTCCTTGTGCAGGTTGTCCTCGCTGGGCTTGGCCGGTTGCGCCCGCAGTGCCTTGAAGCCGATGTACAGCAGGTACGCGGCGGCGGCCCATTTCAGCGCGTTGAACAGCACGATCGATTGCGACACGATCAGGCCGATACCCAACAGCGAATACCCCACGTGCAGGAAAATCGCCGTGCCGACGCCCAGCGCCGTCCAGGTCCCGGCGCGCCGGCCATGGGTCACGCTTTCACGCACCACCACGGCAAAATCCGGCCCGGGGCTGGCAACGGCCAACAAGTGGATCAGGGCGACGGTGAGGAATTCGGTGAGGTACATGGTGGCTCCTTGGCTAGCTCAATCTCAAAACAAACATCAACTGTGCGGCGAGTGAAACTGTGTGGGAGCAAAGCTTGCTCGCGATACAGGCGACTCGATTCCTGGCAAACCGCATCGCCGATGTCGCGAGCAAGCTTTGCTCCCACAGACATCTGATAGGCTCGCCACATTACGCCTTCGGTTCTTGACATAAAAGGTACAGCTGATGACGAACATCGTCCGCGCAGTCTTCCTCGACCACCCTTCCCTGGACCTCGGCGACCTGGACCTGAGCCCGCTGCGCAACTGCTTCAGCGACCTGCAACTGTTCGCCCGGACCACGCCGGACCAGGTGGCCGAGCGGCTCGAGGGCGCCACCGTGGCGATCACCAACAAGGCCGTGATCGATGCGCAGGCCATGGCGGCCAGCCCCGACCTGAAGCTGATCCTGATCAGCGCCACCGGCACCAACAATGTCGACTTGGCCGCCGCCCGCAGCCACGGCATCACGGTGTGCAATTGCCAGGGCTACGGCACACCGTCGGTGGCCCAGCACACGATCATGCTGTTGCTGAACCTGGCGACGCGCCTGGCCGATTACCAAAAAGCAGTAGGTGAAGGTCGCTGGCAGCAGGCTTCGCAGTTTTGCCTGCTGGACTATCCGATTGTCGAACTGGAAGGCAAGACCCTCGGCTTGCTCGGCCATGGCGAACTGGGCAGCGCCGTCGGGCGGCTGGCCGAAGCCTTTGGCATGCGCGTGCTGCTGGGGCAGCTCCCCGGGCGCCCAGCCCGCCCCGACCGCTTGCCACTGGAGCAATTGTTGCCGCAAGTCGATGCCCTGACCCTGCACTGCCCGCTTAACGAGCACACTCGGAACTTCATCGGCGCCCGCGAACTCGCGCAGCTCAAACCCGGCGCGTTCGTGGTCAACACCGCCCGTGGTGGCCTGATCGACGAACAGGCCTTGGCCGAAGCCCTGCGCAGCGGTCATTTGGGTGGCGCCGCCACCGACGTGCTCAGCGTGGAGCCGCCGGCCCAAGGCAACCCGCTGCTGGCCGGCGATATTCCACGCTTGATCGTCACACCGCACAACGCCTGGGGCAGCCGCGAGGCGCGGCAACGGATCGTCGGGCAAATGAGCGAAAACGCCCAGGGCTTTTTCAGCGGTACAGCGCGGCGTGTCGTCAGTTGATAAACTGCCGCACTTTTTTTCAAGGAGCAGACCATGGATCCGCGCAGTGAAGTACTGCTTCGTCAGGCCGAGTTATTCCAGGGTTCGGTCTTGCTGGCCGGCCTGCCCGCCGATGACCTGCTCGGCCGTTTGCCAGAGGCCCATGGCTGGTGCTGGCACGCTGGGGATCAGGCCGCGCTGGACGCTCGCTTCCCTGAGCGCAGCCACTTTGGCGTGAACATACCCGAGCGTGGGTTCGACACGGCCGTGGTGTTCCTGCCCAAGGCCAAGGACCTGACCGACTACATCCTCAATGCCGTGGCGGCGCGCCTGGCCGGGCGCGAGGTGTACCTGGTGGGGGAAAAACGCAGCGGCATCGAAGGGGCGTCCAAGCAGCTCAACCCGTTCGGCAAGCCACGTAAGCTCGACAGTGCGCGGCATTGCCAACTGTGGCAGGTCACCGTCGCCAACGCGCCCGAGGCCAAGCCCCTGGAAAGCCTGGCCCAGACCTACGAATTGCCCCTGGCCGAAGGCCCGTTGAAGGTCATCAGCCTGCCAGGGGTGTTCAGCCATGGTCGCCTGGACCGCGGCAGTGCGCTGCTGTTGGAACACCTGGATAAACTGCCCAGCGGGCATTTGCTGGACTTCGGCTGCGGTGCCGGGGTGCTGGGGGCGGTGGTCAAGCGGCGTTATCCGCACAACACCGTCACCCTGTTGGACGTGGACGCATTCGCCGCCGCCAGCAGTCGCCTGACCCTGGCCGCCAACGGCCTGGAGGCCGAGGTGCTGACCGGTGACGGCATTGACGCCGCGCCGATGGGCTTGAGCGCGATCCTGAGCAACCCACCGTTCCATGTCGGCGTGCACACCGATTACCACGCCACGGAAAACCTGTTGCGAAAAGCAGCCAAACATCTGAAAAACGGCGGCGAACTGCGGCTGGTTGCCAATAGCTTCCTCAAGTACCAGCCACTGATCGAGGAGCATTTGGGCGTCTGCGCCATCAAGGCCGAAGGCCAGGGCTTTCGCATCTACCGGGCCAAGCGCGGTTGAAATCTTTTAGGTAACAGCACTTGCTCAATCGGATTTGCCTAGGCAGAATCCGCTCCGTCCTAGGGGAGTAGTCTCCCGCGAGCGCCATGCTCGCCCGGCATACGTCAACATACTTGGTCAGCAGACCATGGCGTATGCGGCCCAAGCGTCCACACAGATGGTCGCTGGGTTTGACAAGACCTATGACACGCACACCTTACCCGGGGCGGGAAGGCTGTACGTGTCATAGCCGTGTCGACCCGCCCCTTAGGAATTCCTGATGCTGGACTCACTCCTGGTACCTACCGCTATCGTTGCGCTGGCCGAAATCGGCGACAAGACGCAATTGCTCGCGCTTATCCTGGCCGCTCGCTTTCGCAAACCCTGGCCGATCATCGCCGGCATCGTTGCTGCGACGCTCGCCAACCATGCCGCTGCCGGGGCAGTGGGGGCCTGGGTCAGCGGCTTTTTCTCCAACGCGGTCTTGCACTGGATACTGGCGGCAAGCTTCACGGCCACGGCGCTGTGGACCCTGGTCCCGGACAAACTGGACGATGAGGAAGCGAACACGGCCCGCAAGTTCGGCCCGTTCCTGACCACGTTGATTGCGTTCTTCCTGGCGGAAATCGGCGACAAGACGCAGATCGCCACGGTGATGCTCGCCGCGCAATACCCTGAGTTGTGGTTGGTGATCATCGGCACCACCGTGGGCATGTTGATTGCCAACGTGCCGGTGGTCCTGGCGGGCAATTTCGCCGCCGAGAAGCTGCCCCTGACCCTGATCCGCCGCCTGGCCGCCTCGGCATTCTTCGTCCTGGCGATCGTGGCGGTGTACAAGGCGATGCAGAGTAGTGGGTGGGTTTGAGGCTGCGTCACACCTTGGGCATAGGATAACTGTGGGAGCATAGCTTGCTCGCGATAAACGATGACGCGGTCTGATTAACGTCTGCGTCGCCCCTGTCGCGAGCAAGCTTTGCTCCCACAGCGATGCTTACTTCTTGGCCTGCTGATAAAGCGGCATCACCTTCGGAATCGCCGCCTGCAACGAAGCGATACGGCTGCTCGACGACGGGTGGGTGCTCATGAATTCCGGTGGCGCGCCTTCCGAGGCCTTGGCCATCTTGTTCCACAAGGTGATCGCCGCGTTCGGGTCGTAGCCAGCGCGGGCGGCCAGTTCGAGGCCGATCAGGTCGGCTTCGTTCTCGTTGCCGCGGCTGTTGGGCAAGGTCATGCCGTAGTTGGCGACGGTGTCGGCCAATGCCAGGCTGTCCTGGCCCAGGCCGAACAAGGCGCCAGCGCCCTGCTTCGCCATCTCGATGCCATAGGCCTTGGACATCGCTTCGCGCCCGTGCTCACGCAGGGCGTGGGCGATTTCGTGACCCATGATCGCGGCGATTTCAGCGTCGGTCAGCTTCAACTGGTCGATCAGGCCGGTGTAGAACATGATCTTGCCGCCAGGACCGCAATTGGCGTTGAGCTCATCGCTCTTGATCAGGTTCACTTCCCATTTCCACTGCGCCGAATCCGGGCGGAACACCGGCGCCTTGGCGATCAAGCGGTCGGCAATGACCTGGATGCGCTTGGCATCGGTGCTGGTCTTGTCCAGCGCGCCCTGGGCGCTCGCCTCACCCATCGTCTTTTGATAGGACTGGGCGTACATCTGGTTGACCTCAGCGGTCGACAGCATGCTGAACATGTACTGCTTGCGCTCCACGCCCACGGCTCCGCCGCTGGTGGTATTGACCGACTGGCAACCGGTGAGCAGCAGAGCCGCGCTCAGAGCACTCACCATCAATGTCTTGTTCATGTAAAAAAAGCTCCCTGGAAACGTGGGCGTATCCTAGGCCTTGATTTGTATCGGCGCCAGATACATAACGAAGGATTACAGTTTTTTCGCATTGCTCGCGATAGCGCCAGCCAACACTGAAGTGACTGACATCACGCCTTCGCGAGCAAGCTCGCTCCCACAGGGGGGATTGGCGGCAGGATGCCGATTTGTGAATGCAGCAGAACAACTGTGGGAGCAAAGCTTGCTCGCGATGGCGTCAGTCCAGCCAACATTGAGGTGACTGACACTACGCCATCGCGAGCAAGCTTTGCTCCCACAGACTCCCCACAGGCTCAATGCAGGGGGTTAGAGTTCGCCGAGGGCTTCGATCAGGGCCTGGTTCTGCTCCGGTGTACCGATGCTGATCCGCAGGAACTGGGCAATCCGCTCCTGCTTGAAGTGCCGCACGATCACACCCTGCTCCCGCAGTTTCGCCGCCAACCCTGCCGCATCGTGCCGGGGGTGGCGGGCGAAGATGAAGTTGGCCGCCGAGGGCAGCACGTCGAAGCCCTTGGCTTGCAGTTGGGCCACGACCCATTCACGGTGCTCGATGACCAACTGGCAGGTCCGGTCGAAATGCTCGCGATCATCGAACGCCGCCGCGCCGCCGACATTCGCCAGGCGATCCAGCGGGTAGGAGTTGAAGCTGTTCTTGATCCGCTCCAGCGCTTCGATCAGGTCCGGATGGCCCACCGCCAGGCCCACGCGCAGTCCCGCCAGGGAGCGGGACTTGGACAGGGTCTGGGTCACCAGCAGGTTCGGATAGCGATCCACCAGGCTGATGGCCGTCTCGCCGCCGAAGTCGATATAGGCCTCGTCGACCACCACCACCGAATCCGGGCTGGCCTTGAGGATCTGCTCGACCGCTTCCAGCGCCAGCAGGCAGCCGGTCGGCGCGTTCGGGTTGGGGAAAATGATCCCGCCATTGGGTTTGGCGTAGTCCGCCGGGTCGATCTGGAATTGCGCATCCAGCGGCACCGCATCGAACTGGATGCCGTACAACCCGCAATACACCGGATAGAAGCTGTAGCTGATGTCCGGGAACAACAGCGGCTGGTCGTGTTGCAACAGGCCGTGAAAAATGTGCGCCAGCACTTCATCCGAGCCGTTACCCAGGAACACCTGGTTGCTCTGCACGCCGTAATAGCGGGCCACGGCGCCTTTCAGCAGGTCGCTGTTGGGATCCGGATACAGGCGCAGGTTGTCGTTCAGCTCGGTCTGCATCGCCGCCAGGGCCTTGGGCGATGGGCCGTAGGGGTTCTCGTTGGTGTTGAGCTTGACCAACCGGGTCAGCTTCGGCTGTTCACCCGGCACGTAGGGCACCAGGTTCTTGACGAACGGGCTCCAGAATTTACTCATTTCAGTTCCCCTGCCCTTCGATGGATGACTCGTCAAGAATGCGGTACTCGGCACTGCGCGCGTGGGCGCTCAGCGATTCGCCACGGGCCAGCACCGAAGCGGTCTTGCCCAGTTCGGATGCGCCCTGCTCGGAGCAGAAGATGATCGACGAGCGTTTCTGGAAGTCATACACCCCCAGCGGCGACGAGAAGCGCGCGGTGCCGGAGGTCGGCAACACGTGGTTGGGGCCTGCGCAGTAATCGCCCAGGGCCTCACTGGTGTGGCGCCCCATGAAGATCGCACCGGCGTGACGGATCTGCGGCAACCAGGCCTGCGGGTCGGCGACCGACAACTCCAGGTGTTCCGGCGCGATGCGGTTGGCGACTTCGATGGCCTGCTCCATGTCGCGGACCTTGATCAGCGCGCCACGACCGTTGATCGAGGTGTTGATGATCTCGGCGCGGTCCATGGTCGGCAGCAGCTTGTCGATGCTGGCGGCGACCTTGTCGAGGAACTCGGCGTCCGGACTGACCAGGATCGCCTGGGCGTCTTCGTCGTGCTCGGCCTGGGAAAACAGGTCCATGGCGATCCAGTCCGGGTCGGTCTGGCCGTCGCACACCACGAGGATCTCCGAAGGGCCGGCGATCATGTCGATGCCGACCTGGCCAAACACATGGCGCTTGGCGGTGGCGACATAGATGTTGCCCGGCCCGACCACCTTGTCGACCCGTGGCACGCTTTCGGTGCCATAAGCCAGCGCAGCCACGGCCTGGGCACCGCCGATGGTGAACACCCGGTCCACACCAGCGATGCAGGCGGCGGCCAGCACCAGTTCGTTGATTTCACCGCGCGGGGTCGGGACAACCATGACCACTTCGGTCACGCCGGCGACCTTGGCCGGGATGGCGTTCATCAGCACCGAGGACGGATAGGACGCCTTGCCGCCCGGCACGTACAGGCCGGCGCGGTCCAGCGGCGTGACTTTCTGGCCCAGCACCGTGCCGTCGGCTTCGGTATAGCTCCAGGAGTCCTGTTTCTGCCGTTCGTGATAATCACGCACCCGAGAGGCGGCCTTTTCCAGGGCTTCGCGCTGGGGCACGGTGATCCGGGTCAGGGCCAGTTCCAGGCGCTCGCGCGGCAGGATCAGGTCGGCCATGGACGCCACTTGCAGGCCGTCGAATTTCTGGGTGAATTCCACCAGGGCGGCATCGCCACGCTCGCGCACGGCCTTGATGATGTCCAGCACCCGCTGATTGACCGAGTCGTCAGACACACTTTCCCAGCTCAGCAGATGATCCAGATGATGTGCGAAATCCGGATCGGCAGCGTTGAGTCGGCGAATCGAAGTGGGAGCGGTCATAGCGAGGGCCTCATTAATGGCAAATGCTCAGGCGCCCTAAGCTACCAGTCCATTCGCGTGGGCACCTGAGAAAATTGGCTATGACACGGATAGACGGGCGCGACTCAAGGTCGCGCAGGTGAATCAGCCGCGGTGTCGCGATTCCACTGCCTTGCGCAGGGTATCGATCAGAGCCTGGATACGGGCGTGCTGCATTTTCATCGAAGCCTTGTTGACGATCAGCCGGGAGGTGATGTCAGCGATGAAGTCCTGGGGTTCCAGGCCATTGGCCCGCAGGGTGTTGCCGGTGTCGACCACGTCGATGATCTTGTCCGCCAGGCCGATCAGCGGCGCCAGCTCCATCGAACCGTACAACTTGATGATGTCGACCTGACGACCCTGCTCGGCGTAGTAACGCTTGGCAATGTTGACGAACTTGGTCGCCACGCGCAAACGCCCCTTGGGCTCCGGCGCGCCGACTTTACCGGCGGTCATCAGCTTGCAGCGGGCGATCTGCAGGTCCAGGGGCTCGTACAGGCCCTGGCCGCCGTATTCCATCAGCACGTCCTTGCCGGCAACGCCCAGGTCGGCGGCGCCATGTTCCACGTAGGTCGGCACATCGGTGGCACGCACGATCAGCAAGCGCACGTCGGCCTGGGTCGTGGGGATGATCAGCTTGCGGCTCTTGTCCGGATTCTCGGTCGGCACGATGCCCGCTTCAGCCAGAAGCGGCAAGGTGTCGTCAAGGATGCGGCCCTTGGACAGTGCGATGGTCAACATGGGAAACGTCAGTCCTTATCAAGGTACTCATGCCCGGTCGCAAGCGGCGCCGGACACACATCGAGGGTGCAAACACCCTCGACCTGAAACGAAATCAACGGGCACATCCTTGTGCCCATGCAGCCGGAACTAGCCCGGTACGCGGCGGATCTTGGCGCCGAGCATCTGCAGTTTTTCTTCGATGCACTCGTAGCCACGGTCGATGTGGTAGATGCGGTCGATCAGGGTATCGCCTTCGGCAACCAGGGCCGAGATGACCAGGCTGGCCGAGGCCCGCAGGTCGGTGGCCATCACTGGCGCGCCCTTGAGCTTCTCGGTACCCGTGACGATGGCCGTGTTGCCTTCGACCTGGATCTTGGCGCCCATGCGGTGCAGCTCGTAGACGTGCATGAAGCGGTTTTCGAAGATCGTCTCGATCACAGCACCGGTGCCTTCGGCAATGGCGTTGAGGGAGATGAACTGCGCCTGCATGTCGGTCGGGAACGCCGGGTACGGAGCGGTCCGCACGTTGACGGCTTTTGGCCGCTTGCCGTGCATGTTCACTTCGATCCAGTCTTCGCCGCAGGTGACTTCGGCACCGGCTTCCTTGAGTTTTTCCAGGACGGCTTCAAGGATGGTCGGATCGGTGTCCTTGACCTTGACGCGACCACCGGTGACGGCAGCGGCGACCAGATAGGTGCCGGTTTCGATCCGGTCCGGCATCACTTTGTAGGTGGCCGAATGCAGGCGTTCAACACCGTCGATGGTGATGGTGTCGGTGCCAGCGCCGCTGATCTTGGCGCCCATGGCGATCAGGAAGTTCGCCAGGTCGACCACTTCAGGCTCGCGCGCAGCGTTTTGCAGCACGCTGCGGCCCTTGGCCAGTGCGGCGGCCATCATGATGTTCTCGGTCCCGGTCACGCTGACGGTATCGAAGAAGAAGTGCGCGCCGCGCAAGCCGCCTTCCGGCGCCTTGGCCTTGATGTAGCCGCCTTCGACGTCGATCACCGCACCCATGGCTTCCAGGCCGCGAATGTGCAGGTCCACCGGACGCGAGCCAATGGCGCAACCGCCAGGCAAGGCGACTTCGGCTTCACCGAAACGGGCAACCATCGGGCCCAATACCAGGATCGACGCACGCATGGTCTTCACCAGCTCGTACGGGGCGATCAGGGTCTTGATGGTGCGCGGGTCGATCTCGACGCTGAGCTTCTCGTCGATCACCGGCTCAATGCCCATGCGGCCGAACAGCTCGATCATCGTGGTGATGTCGTGCAGGTGCGGCAGGTTGGCCACGGTCACAGGACCATCGCACAGCAGGGTCGCGGCCAGGATCGGCAGGGCGGAGTTCTTTGCCCCGGAAATACGGATTTCGCCATCAAGACGAACGCCGCCGGTAATAATCAGTTTATCCATAAGAATCTCGAGGCCCTTGGGCTCAGGTGCGCTCGGCCCAGGCCGCGCTGCTGAAAAATTTCATCGTGACCGCGTGGATGCTGCCATCGGCGATCCATGGGTTCAAATGGGCATAGATGCTCTGCTGACGCTTCACTGGGCTCAACGTCGCCAGTTCGTCGCTGATCACGTTCAGCTGGAAGTTGCAGCCTTCGCCTTCAACTTCCACCTTCGTACCAGGCAGCTTTCCTTCAAGGAAGCTCTTCACTTCTACAGCCTGCATGCTCAACCTCAATCGGCGCCCTGTGCGCGCGGGTCGCACATCATACAAAAAAGCCCCGCGCCTGCGAACCCCGCGAAGCAGGACTCTGACGGGGGGACTTTTCCAAGGATGTGGGTCAGGTGTGCGCCAACAGCTCGGTCAGCTCGCTGACCTGGGCTATTTCGCGCATGTCTTCGGGCATCCCACGGATGCTCCACGTTTTGCCGGCCGCCTTGGCGTCCCGCATGAAGCACAGCAGCAGCGACAGCCCGACGCTGCTGGACTTCTGCACCGCCGAGCAATCAATGACCACCTCGGCGGCACTGACGGACTTGATCAGCGCCTGGCCCTGCTTGCGCAGGGCCGGACCGGTGCGGTAATCCAGCACGCCACTGAGCATCAGCACGCCAGCCTCACCCAGACGAACGGCCGACTCACTCACCGATTCGATCATTGTGCCTGCTTCTCTTTGGCTTCTTCGGTCACTTCCTTGGCCTTGGCGACTTCACCGGCCCAACCGTTGATGGTCTTGTCCAGGTCGTTGCCATTGCGCTGCATGGCATCGGCGAACTGATCGCGGAACAGCTTGCCGATGTTGATGCCATTGATGATCACGTTGCGCACCTTCCACTCGTCGTTGATTTTCTCGAGTGTGTAGGACACAGGATAGATCGCGCCGTTGTTGCCCTTGACCTGCATGTCGACGCTGGTGCGGGTGCCACTTTCGTCCTTGGCCGGAGAAACGGTGATGCCCTGGTTGTTGTACTCCAGCAAGGCATTGCCATAGAACTGCATCAGGCTGCGCTTGAAGTTCTCCTGGAAGCGGGTCATCTGCGCCGGGGTTGCCTTGCGCGAGTACTTGACGGTCATGATGCTCTTGGAGATGCCGTCGGCGTCGACCACGGGGCCGACGATGCCGTTCAGTGCGTCATAGAACGCGCTGGGGTCCTGCTTGTATTGCTCTTTGTTGGCGGCAAGGTCCGCCAACAGCCGGGTTGTCGTGTCCTGGATGATGTCATGGGCCGAAGGCGCGGCCACGGCGTTAGCCATCAACGGCAGCGCCGCGAGCAACACCAACAGGCCACGTCGCAAGATAGAGATCATTCAAAAGCTCCTCATTTGGCGTCTTTGCTAACGGTATTGAGCAGGAATTTACCGATCAGGTCCTCGAGCACCAGGGACGACTGCGTGTCGTGGATGACGCCACCGTCCTTGAGCACGGCATCTTCCCCACCCACGCTGATGCCAATGTACTTCTCGCCCAGCAGCCCAGCCGTGAGGATAGATGCAGTGGAATCAGTCGGCAGGTTATCCACGCGTTTTTCCAACTCCAGCGTCACCCGACCGGTGAAATCCTCGCGATTCAGATCGATTGCCGTGACCTTGCCGATCGTGACACCGGCCATGGTCACCTTTGCTCTGACCGTCAAACCGGCGATATTGTCAAAGTTGGCATAAAGTTTATAAGTATCGGTGCTTGCCGTCGGCGCCAGTCCACTGACCCGCAGGGCCAGCAGCAGCAAAGCCAGGATGCCAGCCAGCAAGAAAAGGCCGACACCGATTTCCAGGGTGCGGTTTTGCATCAGAAATCTCCAAACATCAAGGCGGTCAGAATAAAGTCAAGGCCCAGGACCGCCAGTGAGGCGTACACCACGGTCTTGGTTGTGGCACGGCTGATCCCCTCTGACGTGGGCTCACAGTCATAGCCTTGGAACACGGCGATCCAGGTCACGACGAAAGCGAATACGGCACTTTTGATCACGCCATTGAGGACATCGTCGAGGAAATCGACGCTGTTTTGCATGTTCGACCAGTAGGAACCCTCATAGACCCCCAGCCAGTCAACGGCCACCCACGAGCCGCCCCAAATCCCCACGACGCTGAAAATCATTGCCAGCACCGGCAGGGAAATGAAACCGGCCCACAGGCGCGGGGCAATGATGTACTTGAGCGGGTCGACGCCGATCATTTCCAGGCTGGACAACTGCTCGGTGGACTTCATGTTACCGATTTCGGCCGTCAGCGCCGAACCGGCACGCCCGGCAAACAGCAGCGCCGTGACCACGGGGCCGAGCTCACGCAGCAGCGTCAGCGCAACCATCTGCCCGACCGCCTGCTCCGAACCGTAGCTGGACAAAATGCTGAAGCCTTGCAGCGCCAGCACCATGCCAATGAAGATCCCGGAGACCACGATGATCACCAGGGACATCACGCCCACCGAGTGCAACTGCTTGACCAGCAGGCCAAAGCCGCCGCCCGTCGAGTTGCGACCGAGCAAGGCGTGCATCAGGAACAACGAGGAACGGCCCAGTACCGCCAACACGTCGATGCCGGAGCGGCCAAACAGGCGAATTCTTTCCAACAGTGATTTCTTGCGCATCAGCGCTTCCCCAGCAGATCGGTACGGTAATCCGTGGCCGGAAAATGGAACGCCACCGGCCCGTCCGGATCACCCTTCATGAATTGGCGAATGCGCGGGTTGTCCGAGTCTGCCAGTTCCTGCGGTGTCCCCTGCCCCAGCACCTGACCATCGCCGACCACATAGATGTAGTCGGCAATGCTCGCGGTTTCGGCCAGGTCGTGGGAGACCACGATACTGGTGATGCCCAGCGCATCGTTAAGCAGGCGGATCAGGCGTACGAGCACGCCCATGGCGATCGGGTCCTGCCCGACGAAGGGTTCGTCGTACATGAGGATCTTCGGATCGAGGGCAATCGCCCGCGCCAGCGCAACCCGACGCTTCATGCCGCCGGACAGCTCGTCGGGCATCAGGTCAAGGGCGCCACGTAGCCCGACGGCCTGCAATTTGAGCAGGACGATGTCACGGATCATCTCTTCCGGCAGGTCGGTATGGACCCGCAGCGGGAACGCCACGTTCTCGAACACATCGAGATCGGTAAACAGCGCGCCACTCTGGAAGAGCACGCCCATGTGCTTGCGCGCATCGAACAGGTCGCTGCGAGACAACTCGGGAAGATTCTGACCATTGACCCAGACTTCGCCGGCGCTGGGGCGCAGTTGTGCCCCCATCAGCCGTAGCAGCGTGGTCTTGCCGCACCCGGAAGGCCCCATGATACCGGTGACCTTGCCGCGTGGAATGCGAATATCGATGTCATTGAAAATGCTGCGCGTCCCTCGCTTGAAGGACAGTCCCTTCAGCTCGACCGCGTAGGCGTTGTCGGCACTCATCTAAACTCCTTGCGATGCAGCCTCACATTCGAATGCCCTGGGCAGCCGACAAGCGCCGGTACCGCCGGGCACGCGAACCGGCGGCGAACTATATCACTGCAACAGCCAAGCTCCCAAGGCCAACGCCCCGCCCGTTAAGCCTGGTTTAAGGTAAAAAGCCACATTTTATGTCGAACCTTGCGCCCCCTCGAACAAAGCATGACGAACTTACGTGAGGGAATTGTTCATTGCCGCTATAATCGCCGCCTTTTCATCGGGCTATACGATTTCTGACATGAGCCAATCCAGCGACCTGATTCAATCGGCACAACGTACCATCCGCCTCGAGCTCGAAGCCGTGCAAGGCTTGCTGCCCCATATCGACGCTGATTTCGTACGCGCCTGCGAGATGATTCTGGCCAGCAAAGGCCGCGTGGTCGTGGTCGGCATGGGCAAGTCCGGGCACATCGGCAACAAGATCGCCGCCACCCTCGCCAGCACCGGCACCACGGCCTTTTTTGTCCATCCGGCCGAAGCCAGCCACGGGGACATGGGCATGATCACCCGGGACGACGTCATCCTGGCCCTGTCCAACTCCGGCTCCACCAATGAGATCATCACGCTGCTGCCGCTGATCAAGCGCCTGGGCATCCAGTTGATCAGCATGACCGGCAACCCGGACTCGCCGCTGGCCAAGGCCGCCGAAGTAAACCTCAATGTCCATGTCGAACACGAAGCCTGCCCGCTGAACCTGGCACCGACCTCCTCCACCACCGCCGCCCTGGTCATGGGCGACGCCCTGGCCGTGGCGCTGCTGGAAGCCCGGGGCTTCACCGCGGAAGATTTCGCCTTTTCCCATCCCGGTGGCGCCCTCGGCCGTCGCCTGCTGCTGAAAGTCGAAAACGTGATGCACGCTGGCCAGGAGCTGCCACAAGTGCTGCGCGGCACGCTGCTCAAGGACGCGCTCATGGAAATGACCCGCAAAGGGCTGGGCATGACGGTGGTCCTGGAGACCGACGGCAAGCTCGCCGGGATCTTCACCGACGGCGACCTGCGCCGCACCCTGGACCGCACCATCGACATCCACAGTGCGACCATCGAGCAAGTCATGACGCCCCACGGCAAGACCGCCCGCGCCGAGATGCTCGCCGCCGAGGCCCTGAAGATCATGGAAGACCACAAGATCAGCGCCCTGGTGGTCGTCGACGACGAAGACCGCCCGGTGGGCGCCCTGAACATGCACGATTTGCTGCGTGCGGGAGTCATGTAAATGAACACAGACCTGTTGCAACGCGGCCAAGCCATCAAGCTGGCGGTTTTCGATGTGGACGGTGTGCTGACCGACGGTCGCCTGTACTTCCTTGAAGACGGCAGCGAGTTCAAGACGTTCAACACCCTCGACGGCCAAGGCATCAAGATGTTGATGGCCGCCGGCGTGCAGACCGCTATCATCAGCGGCCGCAAGACCCCGGTGGTCGAGCGGCGCGCGAAGAACCTCGGCATCCCGCACCTTTACCAGGGGCGCGAAGACAAACTGGTGGTGCTGGACGAGCTTCTGGGTCAACTCAACCTAAGCTATGAACAGGTGGCCTACCTCGGTGACGACCTGCCAGACCTGCCGGTGATTCGCCGGGTCGGCCTGGGCATGGCGGTCGCCAACGCGGCCAGCTTCGTCCGCGAGCACGCCCACGGCGTCACCACGGCGCGAGGCGGCGAAGGTGCGGCCCGCGAATTCTGTGAACTGATCCTGCGCGCCCAGGGCCGCCTCGAAGCGGCCAACGCCGCGTACCTGTGAGCCATTTATGCTGAGCAAGAAGATTCGCACCCTCGTGGTGTTTGGCTGTATCGCGGCGATCTTTGCTGCGGTGGGCTACTGGAACATCAGCCCCGAACGGTTTCTCGACCGGCCTGCGACCCAGATCGAGGAAAAGATCGACTGGTACGCGACCAACACGCATACCCTACAGTACCTGCCCGACGGCAAAGTGCAATACGAGATGACGTCCGACAAGGTCGACCACGTAAAGGCCACTGACATTACGCTGGTCACCAAGCCCGACCTGAACATGTTCCGCGGTACCGATTTTCCGTGGCACGTACAGAGTGAGCACGCCGAAGTCAATTCCGGCGGCACCGAAGTGGAACTGATCGACTCGGTACGCATCGCCCGAACCGACGAGAAAAACCGCACGACCATCATCACCAGCACGCGCATGACCGTGTTCCCACAGCAAGAATATGCGCAGACCGAGCAACCCGTTAGAATCGACGGCGCCGGGGGTGTATCGACCGGCACGGGAATGAAAGCGTATTTGAAGGAAAGCAGGATACACCTGCTATCGAACGTAAGAGGACAGTATGAAGCTCGCTAAAACCCTCCCTATTTTGCTCAGTCTGGGCGCAGCACTGGGAAGCGCGAGCGCCTGGGCTCTTCCCGACGACCGCAACCAGCCTATCCGCATCCAGGCCGACGATGCCCAGCTCGATGACAAGAATGGCGTTGCCACCTATAAAGGTGACGTGATCATCACCCAGGGCTCGATGAAGGTCACCGGCAATACCGTGACCATCACCCGCACCCCGTCCGGCGACATCGACGTAGTGACCTCCGTGGGCAACCTGGCCTATTTCGAGCAGATGCAAACCGCAGGCGATACCAAGCCTGTGCAGGGCTACGGGGTCACCATCCAGTATCACGCCTCACAGGATCGTGTCGTCCTGATCGACCGCGCCAAGGTCGTCGACAAGGACAACAACGTGACCCAAGGCGAGAAAATCGTCTACGACACCAACAAGAAGCTCGCCAGCGCCGGTCGCGCCACCGGTAGCAAGGTGACCGAGTCGCGTCCGCGGATCGACATGGTGATCCAACCGAAAAAGAAAACCGACGAGCAGAAGGCCCAGTAATGGCAACTCTGAAAGCTCAGCACCTGGCCAAGAGCTACAAGAGCCGTCAAGTCGTGCGTGATGTCAGCCTGTCCATCGACAGCGGCCAGATCGTCGGCCTGCTCGGCCCCAACGGCGCGGGCAAGACCACTTGCTTCTACATGATCGTCGGCCTGGTCCAGGCCGATCAGGGTCGCGTGCTGATCGACGACCTGGATGTCAGCCACCAGCCGATGCACGGCCGGGCGAAGGCCGGTATCGGCTATTTGCCGCAAGAAGCGTCGATCTTCCGCAAACTGTCGGTTGCCGACAACATCATGGCCATTCTCGAGACCCGCAAGGAACTCGACAAGGCCGGTCGTCGCCAGGAGCTGGAAAGCCTGTTGCAGGAATTCCACATCAGCCACATTCGCGACAACCTGGGCATGAGCCTGTCCGGTGGCGAACGGCGCCGCGTGGAAATCGCCCGCGCCCTGGCCACCGCACCGAAGTTCATCCTGCTCGACGAACCGTTCGCTGGCGTGGACCCCATCTCGGTGGGCGACATCAAGCAGATCATTCATCACCTCAAGGCCAAGGGGATCGGCGTGCTGATCACCGACCACAACGTGCGCGAGACGCTGGACATCTGCGAAACCGCCTACATTGTCAATGACGGCCAGCTGATCGCCGAAGGCGACTCCGCAGCGATCCTGGCCAATGACCTGGTCAAGGAAGTGTATCTGGGCCATGAGTTCCGCCTGTAAGGACAAGTGTCTGGCGACTTGCCCGAGCGTCGTTTAATTTTATTATGGCGACGCTCTAGGCAAACACTTCAGTTTCAGGCATATAATTTGCTTAAGTTTGGCGCTTCGGCGCCCTGTAGTGGATGGCGCATGTGCGCCGGCGAATAAGGTGTTAAGCCCCTGCCATGAAACCATCGCTAGTCTTGAGAATGGGCCAGCAGCTGACGATGACACCGCAGCTGCAACAGGCCATCCGCCTGCTCCAATTGTCGACCCTGGACCTGCAACAGGAAATCCAGGAGGCCCTGGAGTCCAATCCGATGCTCGAACGCCAGGAAGAAGGCGACGACTTCGATAACACCGATCCGCTGGCCGACAACGTCGAGCAGAAGACCAACACCGAAATCCCGGAACCGTCCTACCAGGAAGCCGCCCCGACGGTGGATAACCTCGAGGATGGCGAATGGAACGAACGCATCCCCAACGAGTTGCCCGTGGACACGGCCTGGGAAGACGTCTACCAGACCAGCGCCAGCAACCTGCCGAGCAGCGATGACGACGAGTGGGACTTCACCACCCGCACCTCTGCCGGCGAAAGCCTGCAAAGCCACCTGCTGTGGCAGCTGAACCTGGCGCCGATGTCCGACACCGATCGCCTGATCGCCGTAACCCTGATCGATTGCATCAACAACCAGGGCTACCTGGACGAGACCCTCGACGAAATCCTCGAAGCGTTCGACCCCGAGCTCGACATCGAGCTGGACGAGATCGAAGCCGTCCTCCATCGCATCCAGCAGTTCGAGCCGGCCGGCATCGGCGCCCGCAACCTGGGTGAGTGCCTGTTGCTGCAACTGCGCCAGTTGTCCGCCAAGACACCGTGGCTGGCCGAAGCCAAGCGGCTGGTCACCGATTACATCGACCTGCTGGGCGGCCGCGACTACAGTCAACTGATGCGTCGCATGAAGCTCAAGGAAGATGAGCTGCGCCAGGTCATCGAACTGGTGCAGAGCCTCAACCCGCGCCCCGGCTCGCAGATCGAATCCACTGAACCTGAATACGTGGTCCCCGACGTGATCGTGCGCAAGCACAATGATCGCTGGCTGGTGGAGCTCAACCAGGAGTCGGTGCCCAAGCTGCGCGTCAACGCCCAGTACGCCGGCTTCGTCAAGCGCGCCGACACCAGCGCCGACAACACCTTCATGCGCAACCAGTTGCAGGAAGCGCGCTGGTTCATCAAGAGCCTGCAAAGCCGCAACGAAACCCTGATGAAAGTGGCCACCCAGATCGTCGAGCATCAGCGCGGCTTCCTGGAGTACGGCGATGAGGCGATGAAACCGTTGGTCCTGCATGACATTGCCGAGGCAGTGGGCATGCACGAGTCGACGATTTCCCGGGTAACCACCCAGAAATTCATGCATACCCCCCGGGGCATCTATGAATTGAAATACTTTTTCTCCAGCCATGTCAGCACCTCCGAAGGCGGCGAATGCTCGTCCACGGCCATCCGCGCGATCATCAAAAAACTGGTGGCCGCGGAAAATCAGAAAAAGCCGTTGAGTGACAGCAAGATCGCTGGTTTACTGGAGGCACAAGGCATTCAGGTGGCCCGCCGTACCGTCGCCAAGTACCGCGAATCCCTCGGGATCGCGCCTTCGAGCGAACGCAAGCGGTTGATGTAACAAGGCCACGCCACAGCGTTCCAGTGGCAGGCATTTCTGCCTGCCGCTTTATGCACTGGCAACGAAGGAGAAGCTGTATGCAAGTCAACATCAGTGGACACCAACTGGAAGTGACCGAACCCCTGCGCACCTACATCGGCGAAAAACTCGACCGATTGGAGAGGCATTTCGACAAGATCACCAACGTGCAAGTCACGATGAACGTCGAGAAACTGCTGCAGAAAATCGAAGCCACGCTGCATATCCCCGGCGGAGAAGTGGTTGCCAACGCAGAGCACACAGACATGTATGCCGCGATTGACCTGCTGACCGACAAGCTGGATCGCCAACTCAAAAAGCATAAGGAAAAGACCCAGAGCCTCCTCCAGGGCGCAACCGGTCGTTAACCCCCCCAATCCATGATCCGACTAGAAACCATCCTGACCCCCGGCCGTTCCCAAGTGAACGCGCCGGGCGGCAGTAAAAAGAAAGCCCTCGAGCAAATTGCCAACCTGATCCACCGCGAAGTGCCGGATCTGGAAATGCAGGACGTCTTCGAGGCCCTGGTTGCCCGTGAAAAACTCGGTTCCACCGGTTTTGGCAACGGCATCGCCATTCCTCACTGCCGTCTCAAGGGTTGTGCCGCGCCGATCAGCGCGCTGTTGCACCTTGAAACCGCCATAGATTTCGACGCCATCGACGGCGCCCCGGTCGACCTGCTGTTTGTATTGCTGGTACCGGAAGCGGCGACCGATGCGCACCTCGAGCTGCTGCGCCAGATTGCCAGCATGCTGGACCGCAAGGAAGTGCGCGAAAAACTGCGCAGCGCACCGAGCAACGAAGCGTTGTACCAGGTTGTCCTGGACGAGCAGAACGGTCATTAAAAATGCGCATGATCATTGTCAGTGGCCGCTCCGGCTCCGGTAAAAGCACAGCCCTCAACGTGCTTGAGGACAGCGGCTACTATTGCATCGACAACCTGCCCGCCGGCCTGCTGCCGGAACTGGCCGAACGCGCCCTGATCCACACCGAGCTGGCGCAACCGCTGGTAGCGGTGTCCATCGACGCACGCAACCTGCCAAGCCACCTGTCGCGTTTTCCTGAACTGCTCGAGGAAGTGCGCAACCGGCATATCCAGTGCGATGTGCTGTACCTGGATGCCGATGAAGAAACACTGCTCAAGCGTTTTTCCGAAACCCGCCGGCGCCACCCGCTGAGCAATGCCAACCGTTCCCTGGCCGAAGCCATCGAGGACGAAAGCCAGCTACTGGGGCCGATCGCCGACCTGGCGGACCTGAAGGTCAACACCACGCACCTGAACCTGTATCAGTTGCGCGACACGATCAAGCTGCGCCTGCTCAACCAACCCGAGCCGGGCACGGCGTTCCTGGTGGAGTCGTTCGGTTTCAAACGTGGCATGCCAGTAGACGCCGACCTGGTGTTCGATGTGCGCTGCCTGCCCAATCCTTATTGGAAACCGGAATTGCGCGAGCAGTCCGGGCTCGACCAACCGGTGATCGACTACCTGGCCGCACAACCGGATGTCGAGGAAATGTACCAGGACATCTCCAGCTACCTGCTCAAATGGCTGCCCCGCTTTGCCGCGAGCAACCGCGCCTATGTCACGATCGCCATTGGTTGTACTGGTGGCCATCACCGCTCCGTCTACCTGACCGAACGCCTGGGTCAGCTCCTGCAACAGTCCCTGAAGAACGTCCAGGTTCGCCACCGCGACCTCAGCTAAAGGATTCACATCGCGATGCCTGCTCAGGAAATTGAAATCATCAACAAGCTGGGCTTGCATGCCCGAGCATCGGCCAAGTTCGTCGGCGTCGCGGGCCAGTTCAAGGACACCACCATCAGGGTCGGTCGCACGCCAGAGTCTACGGTCGACGGTAAAAGCATCATGGCGATGATGATGCTCGCCGCCGGCAAGGGCACCAAGATCCACCTGCACACCGAAGGTGATCAGGCGCAGGAAGCGATGGATGCCTTGGTTGACCTGATCAACCGATATTTCGACGAAGGCGAGTAACTGACCAAATCCCAAGGCGGATTTATTGTGGCAAGGGAATTCATTTGTGGGAGCAAAGCTTGCTCGCGATGAAGGCGACTCGGTAACTCAGAAAACCGAGGTGCCTGGATCGCGAGCAAGCTTTGCTCCCACAGATTCCCTCGCCACAGATAAATCACATCACCCTAGATGCCTGCCGTTTGTCACGCCAACGCCGTATCCAGCACCATCATCAAACAAAACCCCAGCAACAGCCCCAGGCTCGCCAGTTTCTCGTGACCATTGCGGCGGGATTCGGGAATGACCTCGTGAGTCACCACCAGCAGCATCGCGCCGGCCGCCAACGCCAGACCCAAAGGCAAGAGCATCTCGGCCAGGCTCACCAACCAGGCGCACAGCAGCGCGAACACGGGTTCGACCAGCCCTGACGCCGCGCCAATCAGGAACGCCTTGGCCCGCGACATCCCCGCCGTAGCCAGCACCAACGCGATCACCAGCCCTTCGGGCACATCCTGCAAGGCGATGCCCATCGCCAGGCTGTCGGCATCCGGCATGCCACCACCCGCCGACACGCCCACCGCCATGCCTTCGGGAATGTTGTGGGCGATGATGGCAAACACGAACAGCCAGATCCGCGGCGCAATGATCGGACGTCCTGGCGCCGCGACCAGCCTTTCGGGGCTGGCCGAGACCTTGCGGTCCACCAGGTACAGCCCGAACGCGCCCAATAGAATGCCAAAACTGATGAGGCCGCTGGCCGCCCAAGGCGTCAATCCCAACTGCTCGGCCGCAGCAATGCCCGGCACGATCAGCGAGAACGCCGTGGCCGCAAGCATCACCCCGGCACCAAAACCCAGCAGCGAATCGCTGACGGCCTGGGGCATGCGCCGGATGACCAACACCGGCACGGCCCCCAGCGCGGTGCCCAAGGCGCAGAGCCCGCCACCCTCAAGCGCACGCAGCAGCCTGGGCTCCAGGTCCAGCCATACCAGGCCCTGGGCCGCCAACAACGTCATCCCGGCCAACAGCAACAACGATCCCAAGGCGTAGCGAAACATCCGTCCGCTTCCAATCGCCAGTGTTTGAGTATCCATAGTCAGCCTTGAGTTGTTTTCATGAAGGACTCGAAGCCAGCGCAGCCTGGTAGCGCCGGGCGACCTCAGGCCAGTTGATCACATTGTAGAAGGCGCTGATGTATTCCGGACGACGGTTCTGGTAGCGCAGGTAATAGGCGTGCTCCCAGACGTCCAGGCCAAGAATCGGCGTGTTGCCCTTCATCAGCGGGCTGTCCTGGTTGCCGCTGCTTTCCACCACCAGGGTCTTTTGCGGGGTGACGCTCAACCAGGCCCAGCCGCTGCCGAAACGGGTCAGCGCTGCTTTGGTGAAAGCTTCCTTGAAACGCTCGATACCGCCCAGTTGTGCTTCGATCGCCGCCGCCAGACCACCATCAGGCAGGCCGCCGCCCCGGGGCGTCATCACTTCCCAGAACAACGAATGGTTGGCATGGCCGCCGCCCTGGTTGATCACTGCGGCCTGCAGGCTTGGTGGCAACTGCTCCACGCTGGACACCAGTTTTTCGACAGGCCACCCGGCGTATTCGGTGCCGTCCACCGCTGCGTTGAGGTTATTGATGTAGGTCTGGTGATGCTTGGTGTAGTGGATCTCCATGGTTTGCGCATCGATGTGCGGTTCCAGGGCGTCGTAGGCGTAGGGCAATGCAGGCAAGGTAAAAGCCATGTTCAATGGACTCCATGATGAAGAGGGGCATTGCGCTGCCGGGGCGCAGCAGCGTTGCAGTGCAGCAGGCGCTGGGTGCGTGGGTATTCACCGTGCTCGCTGATGAAATTCAGCAGTTCGACATAGGTCTTGTGGCTCTGGCGCAGCGCGGCGGCGCGCAGGGCCGGCGCCAGACGTTCGTCCTGCATGGTCTGCAACAACCGTTGGTGGATCGCACACAAATACTCGGCGCTCTCCTCCGGCTGGTTCAGGCGCAAGTGCAGGTCCGCCAGGTTGTGATGGGAGACGACGCACGCGGCCACGGCTTCGTCGGCATCCGCCCAACGCTCGAACAGCACCTGGGCCAGCGCCAGGGCCTGTAGGTAAGCTTCGCGGGCGTCCACCAACTCGCCCAGCATGAAACAACGATTGGCCCGTTCGATCGTACGCTTCCAGTGTTCCATGATGAGTCCTCCACACAGGTGTCGGGGTTACACGCCGCCGGCGGTGAGCTTCTCCGGGTCCAGCAGGACTTCGAGTTCGCTGCGTGTCAGGTCGGTGTGCTCCAGAGCGACATCGATGACCGGCCGACCTTGCTGGTAAGCCTTCTTGGCGATTTCAGCGGCCTTCTGGTAACCGATGATGGGATTGAGCGCGGTCACCAGGATCGGGTTGCGCGACAACGCTTCCTTGAGCCGGGCTTCGTTGACCTTGAACGTGGCAATGGCCTTGTCCGCCAGCAAGCGGCTGGCGGTGGAAATCAGGGTGATGCTGCTCAGCAGGTTCTGGGCGATGATCGGCAGCATCACGTTCAACTCGAAGTTGCCCGATTGACCGGCGACAGTGATCACCGTGTCGTTGCCGATCACCTGGGCCGCCACCATCGCGGTGGCTTCAGGAATGACCGGGTTGACCTTGCCGGGCATGATTGAGGAGCCCGGCTGCAAGCCTTCGAGCTCGATCTCGCCCAGGCCTGCCAGCGGCCCGGAATTCATCCAGCGCAGGTCGTTGGCGATTTTCATCAGCGACACGGCGGTGGTCTTGAGCTGCCCGGAAACCGCTACGGCGGTGTCCTGGGAGCCGATCAGCGCGAACAGATTCTTGCCCGGGGTGAATTGCACCTGGGTCAATTGCGTCAGTTGCTGGCTGAACAACTCGGCGAAACGCGGATGGGCATTGACCCCGGTGCCGACCGCCGTACCGCCCTGGGCCAGGGATTGCAGGCTCGGCAGCACATCCTGCAAGTGGCCGATATTGGCCTTGAGCTGCTGCGCCCAACCGTCGAGCACCTGGCTCAGGCGCACCGGCATGGCATCCATCAGATGGGTGCGACCCGTTTTGATGAATGGGTGGACCTCTTCGGCCTTGCGCTCGATCACCTGCACCAGGTGCAACAGCGCCGGCAGCAGTTGCTCATGCAAGGCCAAGGCAGCGCTGACATGAATACTGGTGGGGATGATGTCGTTGCTGCTCTGGCCGCAATTGACGTGGTCGTTCGGGTTGACCGTCTCTCCCAGCAGGCGGCTGGCGAGGGTGGCGATCACTTCGTTGGCGTTCATGTTGGAACTGGTGCCGGAGCCGGTCTGGAAGATATCCACCGGAAAATGGTCCATGAAACGGCCTTCGAGCAGCCCCAGTGACGCATCGACGATGGCCTTGCCTTGGGCCGCGCTGATTTGTTCCAGTTCTACGTTGGCCCGGGCAGCGGCGGCCTTGGCCAGGATCAGGGCGCGAATGAACTGCGCCGGCATACGCTGGCCGCTGACCGGGAAGTTATCCACGGCACGCTGGGTCTGGGCGCCATAGAGGGCATCCACCGGGACTTGCAGCTCGCCCATGCTGTCGCGTTCGATACGGGTATTACTCATCGGGAGATCCTTGCACCAGTTCAATAAGAGAAATCGACGGCTCCAGGGCGCAGGTCGCCAGCGCCCAGGCATGGCTCTGCCAGCGCTTGAGGCGGCAGCGGCACAGTGACTGTTGTTCGAGGTCGCGCAGTGGGCGCCAGGCCTGGTCGAGGCAGAGATTGCGCCAGTGCCAGGGCAGCGCGACATCCGAGGCGGTGTCGAGCAGCAGCCGGAACGCGGTCTCGGCGATCATCCAGGGCGAAGTGGCGGTGCAGCCGGCCAGATAGCGGCCCTCGGCCAGGTAGTGCTCGATCAGCCGCGGCTCGTCCGGGTTCATCGCGCAACGGATCTGGCGGCTCATCCAGCGCCAGCTTTCAAGGTAGGGTTGTTCGTGCAGGGCAGAACTCATGACCGGGGCTCACTCGGCTAATGAGATTCATTATTAGATGATAATAAGAAGCAACACAAGCCTAATGAAGATCACATGGTGGCGAGGGGATTTAGCGAAACGTCGCACCGCCCCGCTGGGGTGCGAAGCAGCCCTCGACAATCAACAAGACACAACGCGGGGTCAGGTTTTTGGGGGCGCTTCGCACCCCAGCGGGGATAAATCCCCTCGCCACAAAGATTCTGTCGGTACAAAAAAGGCGCGTCACCCCAGTGGATGACGCGCCTTTTTTTCAAGCAGTGAGCGTTAGCTACCCGCCACCGTCATCCGCTCGATCAACACCGAGCCGGTGCGGATGTTGCTGCGCAGTTCCAGGTCGTTGCCCACGGCCACGATCTGCTTGAACATGTCGCGCATGTTTCCAGCGATGGTGACCTCCTGGACCGGGAACTGGATCTCGCCGTTCTCGACCCAGAAACCCGCTGCGCCCCGGGAATAGTCACCGGTGACCATGTTCAGGCCGTGGCCCATCAGTTCGGTCACCAGCAGGCCCCGGCCCATGCGCCGCAGCAATGCGGCCTGGTCTTCTTCGCCATGGGTCACGAACAGGTTATGCACGCCACCGGCATTGGCGGTGCTCGGCATGCCGAGCTTGCGGCCCGAATAGGTGCCGAGGATGTAGGACACCAACTCGCCATTTTCCACGAACGGCTTGGCGTAGGTGGCCAGGCCGTCGCCGTCGAACGCCGAGCTGCCCATGGCCTGCATCAGGTGCGGACGCTCGTCGATGGTCATCCATTGCGGGAACAGTTTCTGGCCCAGCGCGCCCTCGAGGAACGACGACTTGCGGTACAGGTTGCCGCCGGACACCGCCGACAGGAAGCTGCCGAACAGGCCGCCGGCCAGCTCGGCCGAAAACAGCACCGGCACTTCGCAGGTCGGCACCGGTCGCGCGCCCAGGCGGCTGGCCGCCCGTTGCGCGGCTTTCTGGCCGATGCTCACCGGATCTGCCAGCAAGCTGCCCTGGCGGCTCACGTCGTACCAGTAATCACGCTGCATCTGGCCGTTGGCCTCGGCGATCATCACGCAACTGAGGCTGTGGCGGGTCGATGCATAACCACCGATGAAACCGTGGCTGTTGCCGTAGACCCGGCAGCCCTGGTGGGTATTGAGCGTCGTGCCGTCGGCGTTCTTGATCCGGCTGTCGGCCTCGAATGCCGCCGCTTCGCAACGCAGTGCCTGTTCGATGGCCTGCTCGGGGGTGATGTCCCAGGCGTGGAAGAGGTCGAAGTCGCGCAGCTCCTTGCACATCAGCGCAGCATCGGCCAGGCCCGAGGCTTCGTCTTCGGAGGTGTGCTTGGCAATCGCCAGGGCCGCGGCGACGGTTTCGCGAATGGCCTCCGGGCCGCTGGCCGAAGTGCTGGCCGAGCCCTTGCGCTGGCCCACGTACAAGGTGATTCCAAAGCCCTGGTCGCGATTGAATTCGACGGTTTCCACCTCGCGCTGGCGCACCGACGTCGACAGACCCTGCTCCAGCGATACCGCCACTTCACAGGCAGTGGCGCCCTGGCGCTTGGCTTCGGCGAGGATCTGCTCGACTTGTTCCTGCAGTGCCGGCAATGCTTGCGGGCCGACGCTTTGAACTGCACTCATGGTGTTCTCCACTCAAATTCTTCTTTCGGTGATGGCCTTCGAGCGACCGGGCCGGACAAGCGGCCCCCGACTGGTTATCATGGCGGCGTTTCTTTGCGGACTGCCACCATGGTTGATTCTTACGACGACTCCCTCTACGAGGGTGAAAAAAGCAAATCCCAGGTCAAACGCGAGCTGCATGCTCTGGTTGACCTCGGCGAGCGCCTGACAACACTCAAGCCTGACTTGCTGGCCAAACTGCCTTTGACCGACGCCTTGCGCCGGGCCCTGGCCGATGCGCCCAAGCACACCGCGAATATCGCGCGTAAACGGCACCTGCAATTCATCGGCAAACTGATGCGCGATCAGGACACTGACGCCATCCTGGTCCTGCTCGATCAACTCGATGCCTCCACCCGGCAGTACAACGAACGTTTCCACAACCTGGAGCGCTGGCGCGATCGCTTGATCGCAGGCGATGACGGCACCCTGGAAAAATTCGTCATCGACTACCCGGAGGCTGACCGTCAGCAATTGCGCTCCCTGATCCGTCAGGCCCAGCACGAACTGGCGCAGAACAAGCCACCGGCCTCGAGCCGTAAAATCTTCAAGTACATCCGTGAGCTGGACGAAACCCAACGCGGCCTGCGCTGAGTTTCACCCGGCCCTGTAGGAGCTGCCGCAGGCTGCGGTCTTTTGATCTTTCGCTTTAGACTCAAGTGTTTGGGGAAAGATCGCAGCCTCGTTGCACTCGACAGCTCCTACACAGCTCCTACACACATAGTTTCTACACAGCTTCTATAAGGATTGTGTAGATCCTCATGCGCCCGTGCCACCCACGGTAATCGCATCGATCTTCAGGGTCGGCTGGCCGACGCCCACCGGCACCGATTGCCCGTCCTTGCCGCACGTGCCCACACCGCTGTCCAGCGCCAGGTCGTTACCGACCATCGACACCTTGCTCATCGCCTCCGGCCCGTTGCCGATCAGGGTCGCACCCTTGACCGGTGCGGTGATCTTGCCGTCTTCGATCAGGTAGGCCTCGCTGGTGGAGAACACGAACTTGCCGCTGGTGATGTCCACCTGGCCACCGCCGAGGTTGGCGCAATAGATGCCTTTTTTCACCGAGGCGATGATTTCCGCCGGATCGCTTTGACCACCGAGCATGTAGGTGTTGGTCATGCGCGGCATCGGCAGGTGCGCGTAGGATTCACGGCGACCGTTGCCCGTGCGGGCCACGCCCATCAACCGGGCGTTGAGCTTGTCCTGCATGTAGCCCTTGAGCACGCCGTTCTCGATCAGCGTGGTGCATTCGGTCGGGGTGCCTTCATCGTCGACGCTCAGGGAGCCACGACGCCCGGCCAGGGTGCCGTCATCGACAATGGTGCAGAGTTTCGAGGCGACCATTTCCCCCATGCGCCCGCTGTAGGCCGAACTGCCCTTGCGGTTGAAATCGCCTTCCAGGCCGTGTCCCACCGCTTCGTGCAACAGCACGCCGGACCAACCGGACCCCAGCACCACCGGCAATGTACCTGCCGGGGCCGGAATGGCCTCCAAGTTGACCAGCGCCTGACGCAGCGCTTCGCGGGCGTAGCCCATGGCACGGTCTTCGCTGAGGAAATAACGGTAGTCGGTGCGCCCGCCGCCGCCATGGCCGCCGCGCTCACGGCGACCGTTCTGCTCGACGATCACACTGACGTTGAACCGCACCAGCGGCCGCACGTCCGCCGCCAGGCCGCCGTCGGTGGAAGCCACCAGGATCCGTTCCCAGACCCCAGCCATGCTGACCGACACTTGCTGGATGCGCGGGTCGAGGGCACGGGTGGCGACGTCGATGCGCTTGAGCAGCTCGACTTTTTCGGCGCGGCTCATGACTTCAAGGGGGTTATCCGGCGCATACAACTGCGCCACGTCCTGGCTGCTGAACGCCTGGACCGTGCCGTTCTGCCCGGCGCGGGAGATCGAGCGGGCCGCACGGGCAGCAGCGCCGAGGGCTTCGAGGGTGATGGCGTTGCTGTAGGCAAAACCGGTCTTTTCCCCGGACTGGGCGCGCACGCCTACGCCCTGGTCAAGGTTGAAACTGCCTTCCTTGACGATGCCGTCTTCCAGCGACCAGGACTCGGAGATCTGCCCCTGGAAATACAGGTCGGCCGCATCGATGCCCGGGCCGGCCAGGTCGCCCAGCACGCCTTGCAGGCTTTCGAGGGTCACGCCGCCGGGGGCTAGAAGGTGTTCACTGACTGAGGACAACAACCCGCTCATATGATTTACGCCTTGAATTCGTCGTCTTGGACAGGCCGCTGTCGAGCGCCCTGCGAGAAAAAGCGCCGATGGCTGACCACCGGCATGCGCGCCCGGATGGACGCTTGTTCACTGCTGTCGCGCTCGGCCAGCAGCACGGCCTCGCCTTGATCCTGTTGTGCCAGCACACGGCCCCAGGGGTCGACAATCGCGGCATGGCCAAAGGTTTCCCGCGGCCCCGGATGCACGCCGCCCTGGGCGGCCGCCAGCACATAGCACTGGGTCTCGATGGCCCGGGCACGGATCAGCACCTCCCAATGAGCCGCGCCGGTCACCGCGGTAAACGCCGACGGCGCCGTGATCAGTTCGGCCCCGGCAGCCCGCAGCTCGCTGAAGAGCTCCGGAAACCGCAAGTCATAACAGACCGTCAGGCCCACCCGGCCCACGGGGGTATCGGCAACCACCACGTTAGCGCCATAAGCATAGTCATCCGACTCGCGATAGCGCCCGCGATTGTCCGCCACATCCACATCGAACAGGTGCAACTTGTCGTAGCGCGCGACGATCTGGCCCTGATCGTCGACCAGCAACGAACAGGCATGGGACCTGGCCTCGGGCTGGTCCACTGGCGGCAACGGCAACGTGCCGGCCACAATCCATAACTTGAGGTCTCGGGCGGTCTGTTTCAACCAGGGCAGGATCGGTCCCTGACCAAAGGCTTCGGCACGACCGATATCGGCAATGTCCCGCCGGCCCATCGCCGCGAAATTCTCCGGCAGCACCGCCAGCCTTGCACCGCCCGCGGCAGCCTGCTCCAGCAGCACACGGGCACGGGCCAGGTTGGCGAGCACATCGCTTTGGCTGACCATTTGAATCACTGCGACTGGCATGGAGCTTCCCTCTTTTTTATCCTCGTCCAAGGCGGCTGTGGGAGCAAAGCTTGCTCGCGATGAGGCAGGTACATTCAACATACAGGCTGACTGATACACCGCAATCGCGAGCAAGCTTTGCTCCCACAGGCTCGCTCCCACAGGGGTTATCGCATCACCTGTCAGAACGGCTTGTCGAAGGTGATCTTCGGTTCTTTCCACGGCCCCTTGACGTCGTATCTTACGCTGGCAAAGCGCGCTACGCGGTCACCGATCAGTTTGTCGATCAGAAACAGCGCCCCACCCACCGCCGGTGCGCCAACGATCAGCGCGGCGATCGGCAGGTTGTTGGTCACCGGCAGCGTCACCAGCAGCTTGGCGTCGACCCGGTCGGCCACCATGTCCAGCGTGCCGTTGAGTTCCAGATTGCTCGACGGCCCGGTCAGGGTAATGGGTTCGCGGGTCACGTACACACCGTCGCTCGCCACCAGCAGCCCTTTGACCCGGTCGTAGCTCAAGCCTTTGCTGAACAGGTCGGAGAAGTCCAGGCGCAGGCGTCGGCCGATGGAGTTGAAGTTGAGCAGGCCAAATACCCGCAACGCCTGGGCGCTGCCTTCAATTTCAACAAACTGGCCTTTGCTCAGCGAAGCGTCGAGGCTGCCGGAAAAACGCTTGGTGGCAGCCCACGCCGGCGAGCCGGGCCAGCGACCATCGACATCCAGGCGGAAGGTCTGGCTGGTCACACTCGGGGCATAACCCCAGTTCTTGAGTATGTCGACCAGGTTCTTGCCGCTGATACGGCCCTTGTACCAACTGCTGGTGGAACCGGGCGCGCCTTCCCAGCCGCCACTGCCGTTCAACACCATGCCCTTGAGGCCCATGTCCAGATTGTTCAGCGCGATACCCTTGGCGGTAGGGCGCACTTTCAACGACCACGCACCGATGAGATCGGGGCCCTGGAACAATTGGTCGATGGCAATATCCATGGCCGGGATTTTGCCGGGATCGACCGAGGCCAACGGGTCCGGAGCGTTTTCATCCGCCTGGACCGTCGGGTCTGTGGCCGGCAGGCGAACATAATCAAGCGTGATACCAATCGGTGCGGCCTTTGCATCTGGCAGGCTGACATTGCCCTTGGCCTGCTGGCTGTCGAGCCGCATGGCCCAGGCGTCCGGCTTGCGGTCCAGTTGCACCGATACCTGGTCCAGGGTGGTGCCCATGGCCGTGAGCTTGCCGACGCTCAGGTCGACGCTGCTGAGCAGTTGCTTGGCGCTGCCGCCTGGATCCTGGCCGGCGTACTTGTTCACCAGGTCCTGCCAGGGACTCACGTCCAGCTCCGACAGTTTGCCGCGCAGTCGCAGCCCCTTGGCCCCGGGCAGCACCGCATCGCCGGCACCCAGCAACAATTCGCCACGACCGTCGGCGACTTTGCCGCTCGGCGCGGCGTAAGTGAAACTGGCCAAGTCGCCATAATCGACCCAGTAACGCCGCTCCGGCCCTTGCAGGGTCATGCGAAACATCGTGTCGCGCCCGGCATTGGCGGCCATGCCGAAAGGCGCCGGCAGGTCGATGGCCACGCCCTTGAGGTTGGAACTGACCGACAACTGGCTATCGGCGCCATCAAGGATCACTTGCAACTGGTAGGGCACGACACCCGATACCGGCAACGGCTGGGTGACACTCAGCCAACTGGTGAGTTTCTTGATCTCCACCTGCCCGGACGCAGCGACCCGTGTGTTGAGCGCTCCGGCGCGGCCCTCGGCAAAAATCTGTGCGGTCACGGGCCGGTCGAATGCCCGGGCACTGATGCCCTTGCCGCTCAAGCCCTTGTTGCTGTCGAAGCGGAAATCGCCCTTGAGCTGAGTCAGTTCCAGTACCGGCTCGCTGAGCTTGAGACGGGCCTTGTCGGTGACGAAGTCCACCAGGATCTTCGGTTGCTCGCCTTTGACCAGGGGGATATCGAGCTTGACGCTGCCTTGCAGGTCGCCCTCGCCTTCCCAGCCGGCGAATGTCTCGGCGGTCCCGATCGGCGCGGTCTGGAGGATTTTCAGACCGTCACCCAGTCCGCCAGCGAACCCGCCGTCCAGAAACAGATGAACACTCTGCCCGCTGGGTACATGGGGAATGTTCACCGAAACATCCTTGATCTGGGTATCGAGCAATTGTCCTTGGCTGGCGAAGATGCGCACGCCGCTGTCTTCGACGAAGACATCGCCGCTGACCTTGCTGACCGAAGGCCAGCCCGGCTGGAACGCCAGTTCGGCGTCATGCACCTTGAAAAACAGGCTGATGCTGCGCGCCGCGTCCCCGGCACCGTGATTGAGCGAGCCTTGGTACTGGAAAAAGCCCTCATCCACCGCGCCCTTGACGATGGCCGTGCGCAGCCACTCATCCAGCGCCGGGCTGAGGACCGCCGGCAGGTACTTGGCGGTGTAGCGTCCGTCACCGTCCACCAGGCCGACCCGCAGGTCCATGTAGTCTTCCTGGCTGTGGTCGAAATGCAGGCGGATCAGGAAGTCGCCGGCAATCCGGCCCTCCTCGCCCAGCACCTTCAAGTACGGCGCGATCAAGGTGAAGCCTTGCTTGTCGAGCTTCCAGGTCAACCGGGCGTTGGCCTGCAGGTATTGCCAGGGCTTGGCGAAAATCGGGTCCAGGTGCAGGGAAAAATCCTTGCTGTCCATGCGCAACTCGCCGCCACCGAGGTCACCGCTCAGGCTCCCGGATACGTTGCGCGCAGCCGGGGCGCCGCGATAGGCATCAAAGCCCACGGTCTCCAGGTTGGTGGCGAAGCTGACTTTCTGGTCACCGGTGTTTTGCGGCCGGTAGTCCAACAGCACGTTGCGCAGGGCACCGGTCACCTTGAGATGGTCGATGGTCGTCGCCAGGCCTTCGGGCAACGGCGCCAGGGCATTGAGCAACGGCGTGAGCGGAGTCAGGTCGAGGCGGTCGGCCTGCAGGTGCCAGCGCTCCTCGGCCTTTTCGGTGGCGGCACTCTGCTGCAGTTGCAGGCGCGATTCCCAGCGGGTTTCGCCCAGGTTCATCGCCAGGGAATCGAAGGTCGCAGTAAATCCCTGGTCGCCACGCTGGAAATATCCATTGAGCGCCAGGTTATGGATTTGCACCGGCTTGCGCTCGGCGTAGGCACCCTGGATGTCAGGCGCATTCAAGCGCATGACCGCGCTTTGCACCGTACCGCCCCCCCAACTCAGCCAGAATTCGCCACCGGCCTTGATCCGGGAAAAATTCCATTGCTGGGTCAGGCGTTTCGGCAGCCATTTGGACCAGTCGCTTTGCGGCAGGCTCAGGTACGCATCGGCCTGGCCATTCTTCCAGTCGCTGGCGCGCAGGCGGGTACGCAGGTTGATCGCCACCGGCTGGCCGTCCGGCAGGGTCAGGCGTGCGTCCAGGCGCTGGCGGGTGACGCCGGTGCGCAGGCTCAAGCCGACGTAGGTGAGGGTCAGCGGTGGTTGCTCGACGGGTTGCAAGGTCACCTGGCTATCGAGCAGCGAGAACTTGGAAACCACCTGCATGCGTTCGAGCAATTGCTGCGGATCGAGGGGCTGGTCGTCCTTCACCGGCAGGCCTTCCAGGGCCCACTTGCCGTCGGCGCCCTCCTTGAGGCTGATCTTCAGGCCGCTGACTTCCAGGTGGGCAATGCGCACCTGGCGTGCCAGCAGGCTGTCCCATAGATCAGGCACGGCTCGCACCTGATCCAGGTGCAACGCATTGGGGCCTTCGCCGACCACCACGTCGCGCGCCGCCAGGATCGGCGCCAGGGCGCTCCAGCTACCGTCGAGGCTTCCGATGTGCACAGGCATGCCCAAGGCGACGCTGGCCTGGGTCTCGACCTCGGCGCGGTATTCAGCCACCAACGGGACCAGCTCGCGACCGAGGCTGACGTACAACGCCAGCAGCACCAGCAGCAGCGCACACAGCCCCAGCCCCCAGCGAGTCAGCGCCGCCAAAATGCGTGTCAGACGCTCCATGTCAGTGGGCTCCCCTGGCAAAGACAATCAAATCCGCGGGCCCGCCGCTTCCCAAGCTCTTCAGAGCAACACCACGTCGTATTGTTCCTGGGAATACATGGTTTCCACCTGGAAGCGAATCGTGCGTCCGATGAACGCTTCCAGCTCCGCGACATTGCCTGACTCCTCGTCGAGCAGGCGATCCACCACTTTCTGGTTCGCCAACACTCTATAGCCAGTCGCCTGGTAGGCGCGCGCCTCCCGGAGAATTTCCCGGAAGATTTCGTAACACACGGTTTCCGGGGTCTTGAGCTTGCCCCGACCCTGGCAACTGCTGCACGGCTCGCACAGCACCTGCTCAAGGCTTTCGCGGGTGCGCTTGCGGGTCATCTGCACCAGGCCCAGCTCGGTGATACCGATGATGTTGGTCTTGGCGTGGTCGCGTTCGAGTTGTTTTTCCAGGGTCCGCAGCACTTGGCGCTGGTGCTCTTCATCTTCCATGTCGATGAAGTCGATGATGATGATCCCACCCAGGTTGCGCAGCCGCAGTTGCCGGGCGATGGCCGTGGCGGCTTCCAGGTTGGTCTTGAAGATGGTCTCTTCCAGGTTGCGATGGCCGACGAACGCCCCGGTGTTGACGTCGATGGTGCTCATGGCCTCGGCCGGATCGACCACCAGGTAGCCGCCGGACTTGAGCGGTACCTTGCGTTCAAGGGCTTTCTGGATTTCGTCTTCGACGCCGTACAGGTCGAAAATCGGCCGTTCGCCAGGGTAATGCTCGAGGCGGTCGGCGATTTCCGGCATCAGTTCGGCGACAAACTGGGTGGTCTTCTGGAAGGTTTCCCGGGAGTCGATGCGGATTTTCTCGATCTTGGGGCTGACCAGATCCCGCAAGGTCCGCAGCGCCAGGCCCAGGTCCTCGTAGATCACGCTGGGGGTGGCGATGGTCTTGATCTGCGCGGCGATCTGGTCCCAAAGCCTGCGCAGGTAGCGGATGTCCATGAGGATCTCATCGGCCCCGGCCCCCTCGGCGGCCGTGCGCAAGATGAACCCACCGGCTTCCTTGATGCCTTCTTTTTCCACGCAGTCGCTGACCACCTGCTTGAGGCGCTCGCGCTCGGCTTCGTCTTCGATCTTCAGGGAAATGCCAACGTGAGCGGTACGCGGCATGTACACCAGGTAGCGCGACGGAATCGACAGTTGCGTGGTCAGGCGCGCGCCCTTGGAGCCAATGGGGTCCTTGGTGACCTGCACCACCAGGCTCTGGCCTTCGTGCACCAGGGCGCTGATGCTCTCCACGGCCGGCCCTTCGCGCATGGAAATTTCCGACGCGTGGATGAATGCCGCGCGGTCCAGGCCGATGTCGACGAAGGCCGCCTGCATGCCCGGCAGCACCCGCACCACCTTGCCTTTATAGATATTGCCGACGATGCCACGCTTTTGCGTGCGCTCGACGTGGACCTCTTGCAGCACACCGTTTTCAACCACCGCCACGCGCGATTCCATCGGCGTGATGTTGATCAGGATCTCTTCACTCATGGCAGGGTCTCGTTCAGGCATGTTCACGATTATGGCCGCATCAAGTCAGACGGCGCTCAGCGCGCGCTCAAGGTTTGCCAACAGGGTATGCCGAAATGGCCCAGTAGTTCTGCGGTTTCGCACAGCGGCAGGCCGACCACGGCTGAATAACTGCCTTCAAGCCCGGCGACGAACACCGCGCCCAGCCCTTGAATACCATAGCCGCCGGCCTTGTCCCGGGGTTCACCGCTGGCCCAGTAGGCCGCCGCTTCCTGTTCCGTGATCGACCGAAAGCGCACCCGGCTGCGCACAACACGGGATTCGCAACGCTGCCCATCCAGTATGGCAATGGCGGTCAATACGTCATGTTCGCGACCGGACAGGCTCAAGAGCATCGTCATGGAATCGGCCTGGTCCACGGGTTTTCCGAGAATTCGCCCGTCCAGTACCACAGCCGTATCGGCGCCCAGCACGCAGCCATCCATGCCGGCGTCCAGGGCTCGCCGACCCGCCTCGGCCTTGCCGCGCGCCAGGCGCTCGACATAGGCCGAAGGGGTTTCGTGGTCCAGGGGCGTTTCGTCGATGTCCGCGCCGATGGCGGTAAAGGACACGCCGATCTGCGTGAGCAGTTCACGCCGACGCGGCGAGCCTGAGGCGAGGTAGAGCGGTTTCATCAAGACATCTCCCTATCAAGGCCAATGCCTGACCGAATCAGTTGATTTTGAAACGCAGGCGCAGGCCACGCAAACCGAAGCTGACCCAGGGCCAGAGCAAGGCGCTGACCAGGGCTGGCAAGACCAGCGCCAGGGTCGGCTGGCGATTGCCGGTCAGCGCGCTGAGCCACAATTGCACCAGTTGCGCCAGGCCGAAGATCACCAGGATCACCAGGCACTGCTGCCACATGGGGAACATCCGCAGGCGTTGTTGCAGCGACAGCACCAGGAAGGTGATCAGCGTCAGGATCAGCGCGTTCTGCCCCAGCAACGTGCCATAAAGCACGTCCTCGGCCAGGCCCAGGCACCAGGCGGTGACCATGCCGACCTTGTGCGGCAAGGCCAGCGCCCAGAAGGCCAGCAACAGGGCCAGCCACAGTGGGCGCAGGATTTCCATGAACTGCGGCAGCGGCGAAACGCTGAGCAACAGGCCGATGGCGAAGGTCAGCCAGACCATCCAGCCGTTACCGGATTGGGTACTGCTCATTCTTCTCGTGCTCCCCTGGGGGCTGGCGCGGTGGCCGGCGTGGAGGCTGGCGGTTGGGCGGCGGGCCGGGCTGGCTGAGCAGGCTGCGCGGCGGGCGCGTGGGTAGCCGAGCGGGTCGGCCTCACAGCAGGCGCGGCGGGTGCGGTGGCCGGGGTTGCCGCTGGCGTGGTGGCCGGAGCCGCCGTCGCCGGTGCAGGCACTGGTGGTTTTGGCACCGCGACCGGGACAGGCGCAGGCGTTGCTGTCGCTGGGGCAGCCGACTCGCCGCCCTGGCGGTCCTGGGCTTCCTGGGCCACGGCAGCATCGTTGGCACGCTCTTCGGGCGTACGGTTGTCGCTGAAGACCAGCAGCAGGTAGCGGCTGCGATTCAATGCAGCCGTCGGCACCGCGCGGACAATGGCGAACGGCTGGCCGGAGTCATGGATGACTTCCTTGACCGTCGCCACCGGGTACCCGGCCGGGAAGCGCTGGCCGAGGCCGGAACTGACCAGCAGGTCGCCTTCCTTGATGTCCGCGGTATCGGCCACGTGCCGCAGTTCCAGGCGTTCCGGGTTGCCGGTGCCGCTGGCAATCGCGCGCAAGCCGTTACGATTGACCTGCACGGGAATGCTGTGGGTAGTATCGGTCAGCAGCAGCACCCGGGAGGTGTAGGGCATCAACTCCACCACCTGGCCCATCAGGCCCCGGGCGTCGAGCACCGGCTGGCCGAGGACAACGCCGTCGCGCTCGCCCTTGTTGATGAGGATGCGATGGGTGAAGGGGTTGGGGTCCATGCCGATCAACTCGGCCACTTCGACCTTCTCGTTGACCAGCGCCGAAGAATTGAGCAACTCGCGCAGCCGCACATTCTGCTCGGTGAGGGCCGCCAGCTTCTGCATGCGCCCCTGCAACAGCAGGTTTTCGGTCTTGAGTTTTTCGTTTTCGGCGACCAGTTCGGTCCGGCTGCCAAACTGGCTGGCCACACCTTGCCACAAGCGCTGCGGCAGGTCGGTGATCCAGTAGGACTCCATCAACACCAGCGACATCTGGCTGCGCACAGGCTTGAGCAGCGTGAAGCGGGCATCGACCACCATCAGCGCGACCGAGAGCACGGTCAGCACCAGCAGGCGCACACCCAATGAGGGGCCTTTGGCGAAAAGCGGTTTAATAGGCCGCTCCTCCCAGGCAAATGTTTTCTTTATTCATACGGCATCAAACCGGCCTGGATACGAATGACAGAAGATAAACGCCAACGGGCAGCACTGCAAAGTGCTGCCCGGGAGCGAACAACATAGACGATCCAGCCAACTTATTCGCTGGAGAGCAGGTCCATGGTGTGCTTGTCCATCATTTCCAATGCACGGCCACCGCCGCGGGCAACGCAGGTCAACGGGTCTTCGGCAACGATCACCGGCAGCCCGGTTTCCTGGGCCAGCAGCTTGTCGAGGTCACGCAGCAGCGCGCCACCACCGGTCAGCACCAGGCCGCGCTCGGCGATGTCCGACGCCAGCTCCGGCGGCGACTGCTCCAAGGCGCTCTTGACGGCCTGGACGATGGTCGCCAACGATTCTTGCAGCGCTTCGAGCACTTCGTTGGAGTTGAGGGTAAAGGCCCGTGGAACGCCTTCGGCCAGGTTGCGACCGCGTACGTCGACTTCGCGCACTTCACCGCCCGGGTAGGCCGTGCCGATTTCCTGCTTGATGCGCTCGGCGGTGGATTCGCCGATCAGGCTGCCGTAGTTGCGACGCACATAAGTGATGATCGCTTCGTCGAAACGGTCGCCGCCCACACGTACGGATTCGGCGTAGACCACACCGTTGAGGGAGATCAGCGCGATTTCAGTGGTACCGCCACCGATGTCGACGACCATCGAGCCGCGGGCTTCTTCCACCGGCAGGCCGGCACCGATGGCAGCAGCCATTGGCTCTTCGATCAGGAACACTTCACGGGCACCGGCGCCGAGGGCCGATTCACGGATAGCGCGACGCTCTACCTGGGTGGACTTGCATGGAACGCAGATCAGCACACGAGGGCTGGGCTGCAGGAAGCTGTTTTCGTGAACCTTGTTGATGAAGTACTGCAGCATCTTTTCGCAGACGCTGAAATCGGCGATCACGCCGTCCTTCATAGGGCGAATGGCTGCGATGTTGCCCGGTGTACGGCCCAGCATGCGCTTGGCTTCCGTACCGACAGCCACGACACTTTTCTGGTTACCGTGGGTGCGGATGGCCACGACCGAGGGCTCATTCAGGACGATACCGCGCTCGCGCACGTAAATAAGGGTGTTGGCAGTGCCCAGGTCAATGGAAAGATCGCTGGAAAACATGCCACGCAGTTTCTTGAACATGGGAAAGGGACCCTAGGCAACGCGTGGGTAAAAAAGTGCGGCAAACTCTAACAACGACAGGGATTTTGGGCAAGGCGCCAATATGTTAAATTGGCCGCTTTTCTGTGCACCAAACCCCACAATCGCGGGTATAGACCCGTAGAAATGCGGTAGTGTTCCGACAATCTAACACACGGACAGATTACGTCCGTTTTGTTTTCCACTGGAGAATCCCATGGCGCTTGAACGCTCCGACGTGGAAAAAATCGCTCATCTGGCCTGTCTGGGCCTCAATGAAGCCGATCTTCCACACATCACTTCTGCCCTGAACAGCATTCTGGGGCTGGTCGACGAGATGCAGGCGGTCAATACCGACGGTATCGAACCACTGGCACACCCGCTGGAAGCCAGCCAGCGCCTGCGCGCCGACGTCGTGACCGAGTCCAATCACCGCGAGGCCTACCAGTCCATCGCACCAGCGGTCGAAAACGGCCTGTACCTGGTTCCGAAAGTCATCGACTAAAGGGAAAGAGCCTCTCATGCATCACATGACCCTGGCCGAGATCGCCCGCGGACTCGCCGATAAAAAGTTTTCTTCCGAAGAGCTGACCCAGGTCCTGCTGGCGCGCATCGCCCAGCTCGATCCGCAGCTCAACAGCTTCATCAGCCTCACCCAGGAGCTGGCCCTGAGCCAGGCCAAGGCCGCCGACGCCCGGCGCGCCAATGGTGAAACCGGCGCCCTGCTCGGTGCGCCGATTGCCCACAAGGACTTGTTCTGCACCCAGGGCATCCGCACCAGCTGCGGCTCGAAGATGCTCGACAACTTCAAGGCTCCGTACGATGCCACCGTGGTCGCCAAGCTGGCCGCCGCCGGCACCGTGACCCTGGGCAAGACCAACATGGACGAGTTCGCCATGGGCTCGGCCAACGAGTCGAGCTACTACGGCGCGGTGAAAAACCCGTGGAACCTGGAGCACGTACCGGGCGGCTCGTCCGGCGGTTCCGCCGCCGCCGTGGCCGCACGCCTGTTGCCGGCCGCCACCGCCACCGACACCGGCGGTTCGATTCGCCAACCGGCTGCGTTCACCAACCTCACTGGCCTGAAGCCGACCTACGGTCGCGTCTCGCGCTGGGGCATGATCGCCTACGCCTCCAGCCTCGACCAGGGTGGCCCGCTGGCCCGCACCGCCGAAGACTGCGCGATCCTGCTGCAAGGCATGGCCGGCTTCGACCCGAACGACTCCACCAGCATCGACGAACCAGTGCCGGACTACAGCGCCAGCCTCAACGGCTCGCTGCAGGGCCTGCGCATCGGCGTGCCGAAGGAATACTTCAGCGCCGGCCTCGACCCACGCATCGCCGAACTGGTCCACAACAGCGTCAAGGCGCTGGAGAAGCTCGGCGCGGTCATCAAGGAAATCAGCCTGCCGAACATGCAGCACGCGATTCCCGCGTACTACGTGATCGCCCCGGCAGAAGCCTCCTCGAACCTGTCGCGTTTCGACGGCGTGCGCTTCGGCTATCGCTGCGAGAACCCGGAAAACCTGATCGACCTGTACAAGCGCTCCCGTGGCGAAGGCTTCGGTGCCGAAGTGCAGCGCCGGATCATGGTCGGCGCCTACGCGTTGTCCGCCGGCTACTACGATGCCTACTACCTCAAGGCGCAGAAAATCCGTCGCCTGGTGAAGAACGACTTCATGGCCGCCTTCAATGAGGTCGACATCATCCTCGGCCCAACCACGCCAAACCCGGCCTGGAAACTCGGTGCCAAGAACAGTGACCCGGTCGCCGAGTACCTGGAAGACGTCTACACCATCACCGCCAACCTCGCCGGCTTGCCGGGCCTGTCCATGCCGGCCGGTTTCGTCGATGGCCTGCCGGTGGGCGTGCAGTTGCTCGCGCCGTATTTCCAGGAAGGCCGCCTGTTGAACGTTGCCCACCAGTATCAGTTGAACACTGACTGGCACACCCGCACCCCAACCGGCTTCTGAGGAGAAACACATGCAATGGGAAGTCGTGATCGGGCTGGAGATTCATACCCAGCTCACCACCCGGTCGAAAATCTTTTCCGGTAGCTCCACCACATTCGGTTCCGAGCCCAACACCCAGGCCAGCCTGGTGGACCTGGGCATGCCCGGTGTACTGCCGGTGCTCAACGCCGAAGCGGTGCGCATGGCGGTGATGTTCGGCCTGGCGATTGACGCCGAGATCGGCCAGCACAACGTGTTCGCCCGCAAGAACTACTTCTACCCGGACCTGCCCAAGGGCTACCAGATCAGCCAGATGGAACTGCCGATCGTCGGCAAGGGCCACCTGGACATCGCCTTGGAAGACGGCACGGTCAAGCGCGTCGGCATCACCCGTGCGCACCTGGAAGAAGACGCCGGCAAGAGCCTGCACGAAGAATTCAACGGCGCCACCGGCATCGACCTGAACCGTGCCGGCACGCCGCTGCTGGAAATCGTCTCCGAGCCGGACATGCGCAGCGCCAAGGAAGCCGTGGCCTACGTCAAGGCGATCCATGCGCTGGTGCGCTACCTGGGCATCTGCGACGGCAACATGGCCGAAGGCTCGCTGCGCTGCGACTGCAACGTGTCGATCCGGCCCAAGGGCCAGGTCGAATTCGGCACCCGCTGCGAGATCAAGAACGTCAACTCGTTCCGCTTCATCGAGAAGGCGATCAACAGCGAGATCCAGCGCCAGATCGAACTCATCGAGGACGGTGGCAAGGTCATCCAGCAGACCCGCCTGTACGACCCGAACAAGGACGAGACCCGTCCAATGCGCAGCAAAGAGGAAGCCAACGACTACCGTTACTTCCCCGACCCGGACCTGCTGCCAGTGGTCATCGAGAACTCGTTCCTCGACGAGGTACGCACCACCCTGCCGGAACTGCCACCACAGAAACGCGAGCGCTTCCAGGCGCAATTCGGGTTGTCGAGCTATGACGCCAACGTCCTGGCCACCAGCCGCGAACAGGCCGATTACTTCGAGAAAGTCGTGAGCATCGGCGGCGACGCCAAGCTGGCGGCCAACTGGGTGATGGTCGAGCTGGGCAGCCTGTTGAACAAACAGGGCCTGGAAATCGATGAGTCGCCGGTCTCGGCCGAACAACTGGGCGGCATGCTGGTGCGGATCAAGGACAACACCATTTCCGGCAAGATCGCCAAGATGGTGTTCGAAGCCATGGCCACTGGTGAAGGCAGCGCCGACGAGATCATCGAGAAGCGCGGCTTGAAGCAGGTCACCGACACCGGCGCGATTTCCGCCGTGCTCGATGAAATGCTCGCGGCCAACGCCGAGCAAGTCGAACAGTACCGTGCGGCAGACGAAGCCAAGCGCGGCAAGATGTTCGGCTTCTTCGTCGGCCAGGCCATGAAAGCCTCCAAGGGCAAGGCCAACCCGCAACAGGTCAACGAACTGCTCAAAAGCAAGCTCGAGGGCTGATTGCCATGGAGCCAGATATCAAGCCTGGCTCCCTTCGCCCTTGTGGGAGCGAGCCTGTGGGAGCAAAGCTTGCTCGCGATGAAGACACCTCGATCCATCAGTGGACCGCGTTATCGTTCATCGCGAGCAAGCTTTGCTCCCACAGGCTTTGCTCTCACTGGCTTTGTTTCCACTGGCTTTGCTCCCACTGGCCAGCTCCCCTATCTGTCGTTGGAAAACCCTACATGAAGCGTCTCCTCGGCGCCTGCGCCCTGCTGTCCCTGCTGGCCGGTTGCGCCAGCCAGAGTGGGACGGTCGATCCACACGGCTACGACCAGACCGGCGTCGCCTCTTATTACGGTGCCCGGCACCATGGCAAGCGCACCGCCAGCGGCGAGCGTTTCAACCAGAATGGCCTGACCGCCGCCCATCGCCAGTTACCGTTCGGCACTCGGGTGAAAGTCACCAACCTGAAAAACAACGACAGCGTCGTGGTCCGCATCAACGACCGCGGCCCGTATACTCGTGGTCGTTTGATCGACGTATCCCGCGCAGCCGCCGAACAACTGGGCATGTTGCGCAGCGGCACCGCACGGGTGCGCGTGCAAGCCCTCGACGACTGATAGACGGAGCCCGGCCATTTCCCTACTCACCGCCCTACCGCTGCTCAGCCTGATCGAATTGTTCGGCGCCCTGCTGTTGCTCATCGGCGGTGCCGAACTGCTGGTGCGAGCCGCCGTGGGCCTGGCGGCACGCTTGCAAGTACGGCCACTGATCATCGGTCTGAGCGTCGTCGCGTTCGGCAGCAGTGCGCCACAAATGGCCGTCAGCCTGCAGGCAACCCTGGCGCAAAACGCCGACATCGCCGTAGGCAGCGTGATCGGCAGCAGCATTTTCAACATCCTCGTCACCCTCGGGCTGTCGGCGCTGATCATTCCGCTGCGCGTCTCGCGCCAACTGGTGCGCCTGGACATCCCACTGATGATCGGTGCCAGCCTGCTGGTGTTCGTGCTGGCCTGGAATGAAGAACTGACCCGGTTGGACGGCGTATGGCTGCTGGTGGCCCTGGCGGTGTACCTGGGCCTGTTGCTGCGCCAATCGCGACACTCGGGGCGACCGCACACCGTGGGTATCACCGTGACCCAGGGGTCCTGGCCCAAGAGCCTATCGATGATCGTGCTGGGCCTGGCCATGCTGGTTTTCGCCGGCCACCTGCTGCTGGGTGCAGCGGTGGAAGTGGCGACGGACCTGGGGCTCTCGGAGCGCATCATCGGCCTGACCATCGTCGCCGTCAGCACCTCGCTGCCGGAGCTCGCCACCTCGTTGATCGCCGCCCTGCGCGGCCAGCGGGACATTGCGGTAGGCAACGTGATCGGCAGCAACCTGTTCAACCTGCTGGGCGTGCTGGGAGTCACCGCCCTCGCCGCGCCCACGCCACTGTCGGTCTCGCCAAACGCCCTGGATTTCGACCTGCCGGTGATGCTCGGCGTGGCGGTGCTGTGCCTGCCGGTGTTCTATTCCGGTTATCGTGTCACCCGCGCCGAAGGCCTGCTGTTGCTGGGCTTGTACCTGGCCTATGGGCTGCACGTGGTGTCGTTCACCACCGGCATGCCCCTGGCCGGCCAACTGGAACGGCTCATGCTGTTCTATGTGTTGCCGGCCCTGCTCGCGTTTTTGCTGTTCACCTCCCTGCGCGCCTGGCGCCGCCAACACCACAAGAGGGATTTGCCATGACCGACACCCCAAAGACCGGCCTGGACATGCGTCGCCAGGTCATGGGCGACGCGTTCGTCGACCGCGCGCTGGGCAACGCCACCGAATTCACCCAACCCTTGCAGGACTTCGTCAACGAACATGCCTGGGGCAGCGTCTGGAGCCGCGACGGCTTGCCGCTCAAGACCCGCAGCCTGATCACCCTGGCCGCCCTCACCGCCCTCAAGTGCCCGCAGGAACTCAAGGGTCATGTGCGCGGTGCACTGAACAATGGCTGCACGGTGGAAGAGATTCGCGAGGCATTGCTGCATTGCGCGGTGTACGCGGGCGTGCCGGCGGCAATCGATGCGTTTCGGGCGGCGCAGGAAGTGATCGATAGCTATCAGAAGCCTGAATAAAAGCCTGAGCCTTGCAGTGGCAGGTCAGGCCTCTTCGCGAGCAAGCCCGCTCCCACATTAAACGCGCACACCCAATGATAATGTGGAGATGGACCTGTTCGCGAATGGCTCTTGAGGCCCGACCGCTAACCCCAGACTCGAGCGCTCTCAGCCTGGAAGAATTCCACCCTGTGCGCTCCCAGGTAAGCTTGAGCGCGCCCCCTCAGCAAGACATTGTCTTCACTGTCCTTATCGCCGTAAACACTCACGAAAACCTTGCTTACCGAGCTCTGTTTTATCTGATCGAAGATGTGCCGGTCATTGTCATCGAACGAATGCCCATAGATAAACAACACCCCTTGCAACCGGCCCAATCGCTCAAAACAATAACTGAGATAGGGGTTGTGTTGGATTCTGACCTTCTTTCGCTCATGTGTAGGTTCTGAGACAAAGGTGGGGAACTTCCTGTTTTCCATGTTCCATTTCACTTGCTCAATGATCGACTCGCCCTGATCTGAACACGCGTGTTTTCGAATACCGCCCAGGGTGTCGTAAATGTGTAGCCCGCCATGGAGGAAATGAACATTCTGGCTTTCAGGCCCCTCCCATGGCCCGCCTCGAAACCCGTCGTCGGTGTTGTATTCCGGCTCGAGACCAAACTGGTTTCTCGCCCAATAAAACAACAAGTCATAATTAAGCGTGAACACATTGCTGAAGGGCTTGAGAAATTTCCTCACCGAAACATATTGCTCATCCGTCACGTCTCGAGGCAATGCCGGGTGGGTGGCCGATATCACCTCTATCAGAGCGTTTTTGATGGCTTCCTGATCAGCCTTGATCGCGTTGATCAGATCCGGGTCGGCATTGTAGATCCTGAGGATATCTTCCGCGGCGATCAGCCGTTTCATGACTTTCTCAAAATCATATGTGTTGAACGTATCGAAGATACGTCGGATCACCCGATGCCTTTCGCCGAAGTGCGCGCTGGAAAACAGACTCTTGTAACTGAAAACATCTTTGTTCCAGGCTTGAGAAAACCCATTTGCCAACAAAATGGAACGCTTGCCGCTGTAATCGACGAAGGAAAAAGCCTCTTCGAAAGTGATCATATAGTCTTCCTTGTGTTGGTCTGATGAAGTCCCGACACAATGATACCAATGAGCCACCACCCTTAACCATCCAGAAGGTCGCAGGCTAGATCCACCCACCCCACTGCAACACAAAGATCCCCAGGTTGGTGGTAATCGCCGCCATCAGCGTGGTGATGACGATGATCGCCGCCGCCAGTTCATGGTTGCCGTCGGCCGCTCGGGCCATGACGTAACTGGCGGCGGCGGTGGGGCTGCCGAAGTACAGGAACAGGATCCCCAGCTCCGCCCCGCGAAAGCCCCAGAGCCAGGCACCCAAAGTAGCCAGCAGCGGCAGGCCGACCATTTTCACCAGGCTCGAACTCAGGGCCATCTTGCCGCTCTTGCGCAGGGCCGCCAGCGACAGCGTGCCGCCGATGCAGATCAATGCCAGGGGCAAGGTCATTTGCGACAGGTACTTGGCCGAGGTCTCGAACCAGTTCGGCAGGCCGATCTGCCAATAGGCGAACGGCGCGGCGCTGATCACGCTGATGATCAGCGGGTTGCTGATCACACTCTTGCAGATGCTCCATGGGTCAGACTTGATCACCGGGCTGTAGACCGCCAGCACGATGGTCGACAAGGTGTTGTAGAACAGGATCACCAGCGCCGCGAGAATCGCCCCCAGGGAAATTCCGTAGTCGCCATACATGCTCGCCGCCAGCGCCAGGCCGATGACTCCGTTGTTGCCGCGAAACGCACCTTGGGTATAGATGCCGCGATCTTCGCGCGGGCAACGCCAGATCGCCCAGCCCCAGGCCATCGCAAAGCTCACCAGGGTAGCGATGGAAAAATAGATCAGCAGGTCGGGCTGCAACGCCGCATGCAGGTCGGCATGGAGGATGCCGAGGAACAACAGCGCCGGCATGGTGACGTTGAACACCAGGGACGAGGCGATGTGGATGAAGTTGTCGTTGATCCAGTTGATGCGCTTGAGCAACGCCCCCAGAAACAGCATGGCAAACACCGGTGCGGTGATGTTCAGGGTTTCGAAGAAAATTGCCAGCATGCCGGGGACCTTGAGAGCAGTGTCGTTAGGTGGCTAATGATAAGCCACTCACGGCATTGGCGTCTGGTGAAGCGTCTTCGCGAGCAGGCTCGCTCCCACATTTGTTCTTTGATGAACACAAAATCCACATTCAGCCCCACATCCCCTGTGGGAGCGGGCTTGCTCGCGAAGACGTCGGCTCATCCAACATTAATGCAAGCTGAACTGCCGCATTCGCGGGCAAGCCCGCTCCCACACTGGATCTGTGGCGGTCACAGAATCCGCATTCCCCCCTGTGGGAGCGGGCTTGCTCGCGAAGACGGCAGCACATCCAACATCAATGCAAACTGAACCACCGCTATCGCGAGCAAGCCCGCTCCCACACTGGATCTCCAGCGATCACGAAGTCATCAGGTAATCGGCGCCGGGTTGAACAAGGTGATGTCGTTGTACAGCTTGTGCCGCTCGGCCCAGGTCTGTTTCTTGCCGCTGGCCACGTCCAGGTAGTAGTGGAACAGCTCCCAGCCCAGTTCCTCGATGGTCGCCCGTCCAGTGGCGATCCGGCCGGCGTCGATGTCGATCAGGTCCGGCCAGCGTTGGGCCAGTTCGGTGCGGGTCGAGACCTTCACCACCGGAGCCATGGCCAAGCCGTACGGCGTGCCTCGGCCGGTGGTGAACACATGCAGGTTCATCCCCGCCGCCAGTTGCAGCGTGCCGCAGACAAAATCACTGGCCGGTGTGGCGCAGAAGATCAGGCCCTTTTGCTTGAAGCGCTCGCCCGGGCCGAGCACGCCGTTGATCGCGCTGCTGCCGGACTTGACGATCGAGCCCAGGGACTTCTCGACGATGTTCGACAACCCACCCTTCTTGTTCCCCGGCGTGGTGTTGGCACTGCGATCAGCCTCGCCCTTGGCCAGGTAACGGTCATACCAGTCCATTTCCCGCACCAGTTCCTGGGCGACTTCCTGGGTTTGCGCCCGAGAGGTCAGCAGGTAGATCGCATCGCGCACTTCGGTGACTTCGGAGAACATCACCGTCGCCCCGGCACGCAGCAGCAGATCCGAGGCGTAGCCCAGGGCCGGGTTGGCGGTGATACCGGAAAACGCATCGCTGCCGCCGCACTGCATGCCCAGGATCAGCTCCGAGGCGGGCACGGTTTCGCGACGGCGCTGGTCGAGTTTCTTCAGGCGGGTCTCGGCCAGTTCCATGATCTGTTCGATCATTTCGGTGAAACCGTGACTGGAATCCTGCAAGCGATACAACCACGGCTCGCTGAGGTCCACCGAACTGTCGCCTTCATGCATCACCTGCCCGGCCTGCAATTTCTCGCAGCCCAGGCTGATCACCAGTGCCTCGCCCCCCAGGTTCGGGTTGCGCGCCAGGTTGCGCACGGTGCGGATCGGGATGTAGGCGTCGGTGGCAGTGATCGCCACGCCACAGCCATAGCTGTGGGTCAGCGCCACCACGTCATCGACGTTCGGGTACTTGGGCAGCAGCTCATCCTTGATGCGCTTGACCGCATGGTCCAGCACCCCGGTCACGCACTGCACCGTGGTGGTGATGCCCAGGATGTTGCGCGTGCCGACGGTACCGTCGGCGTTGCGATAACCCTCGAAGGTGTAGCCCTCCAGCGGCGCATCGGCCACCGGCACATCAGTGGACAGCGGCAAGCTGTCCAGCGGCGGCGCGGTGGGCATGCGCAACTGGTCTTCCTTGACCCAGCTGCCACGGGGGATCGGTTGCAGCGCGTAGCCAATGACCTGGCCGTAGCGAATCACCTCGCCTCCCTCGGGAATGTCCACCAGGGTGACCTTGTGACTCTGCGGTACGAAGTCGACGGTGACCAGGCCGTCCGGGAACTCGGTCCCGGCCGGTACGCCCTGGTCATTGACGACGATCACCACGTTGTCCCGCTCATGCAGGCGGATGTAACGGGGCGAATCGGCATGTTCAATCAGTTGCATTGATGCCGCTCCTCAGGACTTGGCTTCAGACAGGCTGGCGATGTCGGCATCCTTGGCCGTTGGTTCCTTGAGCACCACACGCTTGATCGGCCCGACGATGACAAGGTAGCTGAACACCGCCATCAGCGCGTTGCAACCGACGAACACCAGTGCCCATTTGAACGAGCCTGTGGAGCTAATGATGTAGCCAATGACGATTGGCGTGGTGATCGATGCCAGGTTGCCAAAGGTGTTGAACAGGCCACCGCTCAAACCGGCGATCTGTTTTGGCGACGTGTCGGAGACCACGGCCCAGCCCAGTGCGCCGACGCCTTTACCGAAGAAGGCCAGGGCCATGAAGCCCACCACCATCCATTCGATGTCGACGTAGTTGCACGCGACGATACTGCTGGACACCAGCAGGCCGGCGATGATCGGCGTCTTGCGGGCGAAGGTCAGGGAGTGGCCCTTGCGCAGCAGGTAATCGGAAATCACCCCGCCCAGCACGCCGCCGATAAAACCGCAGATCGCCGGCAAGGACGCGATGAAACCGGCCTTGAGGATGGTCATGCCGCGTTCCTGCACCAGGTACACCGGGAACCAGGTCAGGAAGAAGTAGGTGATGCCGTTGATGCAGTACTGGCCCAGGTACACGCCGAGCATCATGCGGTTGGTCAGCAGTTGGCGGATGTAGTCCCACTTCGGACCGTCGGCTTTCTTTTCCTTTTCCTTGCCCTTGTCCTGGTCCATGTCGACCATCGCGCCGTTGGCGGCGATGTGATTGAACTCGGCCTCGTTGATCATCGGGTGCTGACGCGGGCTGTAGATCACTTTCAGCCAGATCAACGAGAACACGATGCCGATCACGCCCATCACGATGAACACGTGCTGCCAGCCGAAACGGTAGACGATCCAGCCCATCAGCGGTGCGAACAACACGGTGGCAAAATACTGCGCCGAGTTGAAGATCGCCGAGGCGGTGCCGCGTTCTGCGGTCGGGAACCAGGCGGCGACGATCCGTGCATTGCCCGGGAAGGACGGCGCTTCGGCCAACCCCACCAGAAAGCGCAGCATGAACAGTGCAACCACGGCCGTGGACATGCCGAACTCACCGACATAGCCCTGCAGCACGGTGAACAGCGACCAGGTGAAAATGCTCAAGGCATAGATTTTTTTCGACCCGAAACGGTCGAGCAGCCAGCCGCCGGGAATCTGCCCGGCCACGTAGGCCCAGCCGAAAGCGGAGAAGATATAACCGAGGGTGACGGCATCGATGCCGAGGTCTTTTTGCAGGCTGGAGCCTGCGATGGCGATGGTGGCACGGTCGGCGTAGTTGATCGTTGTCACCAAAAACAGCATGAGCAGGATCAAATAGCGGACGTGAGTCGGCTTGGTCGCTTGCATGTAACAGTACTCCCACTATTTATTTTTATGCGGGTCAGCAGATTGTACGGCCGGGCTGGAAATCCAACCCGGCCGGTGTTGCGTTTACGAGCCGATGTAAGCGGTCTTCACCACGGTGTAGAACTCTTGCGCGTAGCGACCTTGCTCACGCGAACCATAGGACGAACCTTTGCGCCCGCCGAACGGCACGTGGTAATCCACGCCGGCGGTCGGCAGGTTGACCATCACCATGCCCGCCTGGGAATGACGCTTGAAGTGGTTGGCATACTTCAACGAGGTGGTGGCGATACCGGCCGACAGACCGAACTCGGTGTCGTTGGCCATCGCCAGCGCCGCCTCGTAGTCAGCCACGCGCACGACGTTGGCCACCGGGCCGAAGATCTCTTCGCGGCTGATGCGCATCGAGGCTTCGCTGTCGGCGAACAGGGTCGGTGCCAGGAAGTAACCTTCGGTGTCGCACGTCACCAGGCCACCACCGCTGACCAGCCGCGCACCTTCGCTCTGGCCGATGTCGATGTACTTCAAGTCCTGGCTGAGCTGGGCTTCGGAAACCACCGGGCCGATGTCGGTGCCGGCCTTCAATGCATGGCCGACCTTGATCGACTGCATGCGCTCGGCCATGGCGTCGACGAACTTGTCGTGGATGCCGGCGGTGACGATCAGGCGACTCGAGGCCGTGCAACGCTGGCCGGTGGAGTAGAACGCGCTCTGTACCGCCAGCTCGACGGCCTGCTTGAGGTCGGCGTCGTCGAGGATGATCTGCGGGTTCTTGCCGCCCATCTCCAACTGCACCTTGGCCTGGCGCGACACGCAGTTGACGGCGATCTGCCGCCCCACGCCCACCGAACCGGTAAAGCTGATGCCGTCGACTTTCGGGCTGTTGACCAGGACTTCGCCGACCACACGGCCGCTGCCCATCACCAGGTTGAACGCACCGGCCGGGAAACCGGCGCGGGAGATGATCTCGGCCAGGGCCCAGGCGCAGCCCGGCACCAACTCGGCAGGTTTGATCACCACGCAGTTGCCGTAGGCCAGGGCCGGGGCGATTTTCCACGCGGGAATGGCGATCGGGAAGTTCCACGGGGTGATCAGGCCGACCACACCGAGGGCTTCGCGGGTGACTTCGACGTTGACGCCCGGGCGCACCGACGGCACGTAATCGCCCGACAGGCGCAGGCATTCACCGGCGAAGAATTTGAAAATGTTACCAGCGCGGGTCACTTCGCCGATGGCTTCGGGCAGGGTCTTGCCCTCTTCCCGGGCCAGCAATTGGCCGAGTTCTTCGCGGCGGGCGAGGATCTCGCTGCCGACTTTGTCCAGCGCATCATGACGGGCCTGGATGCCCGAGGTCGACCAGGCCGGGAAGGCGGCGCGGGCGGCTTCAATGGCGGCATTGACTTGCGCTGCGTCAGCCTTGGCGTATTCACCGATGACATCGGACAAGTCAGACGGGTTGATGTTGGTGCAATAGTCGGCACCGGCCACCCACTGACCGTTGATGTAGTTATCGAAACGCTTTGAATCTGCCACGGAGCTACTCCTTCTACAAAAGCGATCTGGGGACGCAGAGCGTCCCTGGCGGCATTCCCACGCAGAGCGTGGGAACGACAAGCCTTACGCAAAAAGCCGCTGATTACTCAGCGGCCTCATCGGGTCTGTTACTGCTTGCCTTGCTTGTCGATCAGCGCGGCCAGGGCTTCGTATTCTTCTGGCAGCAGGTCGGTCAGCGGGGTGCGCACAGGGCCGGCGTCATAACCAACGATCTTCGCGCCGGCCTTGACGATGCTCACCGCGTAACCGGCCTTGCGGTTGCGGATGTCCAGGTAAGGCAGGAAGAAGTCGTCGATGATCTTGCCGACGGTCTCGTGATCGTCGCGGGCAATGGCGTGGTAGAAATCCATCGCGGTTTTCGGGATGAAGTTGAACACCGCCGAGGAGTAGACCGGCACGCCCAGGGCCTTGTAGGCCGCGGCATAGACTTCAGCGGTCGGCAGGCCGCCCAGGTAGCTGAAGCGGTCGCCGAGGCGGCGACGGATCGACACCATCAGTTCGATATCGCCCAGGCCATCCTTGTAGCCGATCAGGTTCGGGCAGCGCTCGGCCAGTTGTTCCAGCAAAGTGGCGTTCAGGCGGCAGACGTTGCGGTTGTACACCACCACGCCGATCTTCACCGATTTGCACACGGCTTCAACGTGGGCGGCAACGCCGTCCTGGCTGGCTTCGGTCAGGTAGTGCGGCAGCAGCAACAGGCCCTTGGCACCCAGGCGCTCGGCTTCTTGAGCGTATTCGATGGCCTGGCGAGTGGCACCGCCAACACCGGCAAGGATTGGCACGCTGGTGGCGCAGGTATCGACGGCGGTCTTGATGACTTGGGAATACTCGCTGGCGGCCAGGGAGAAGAATTCACCGGTGCCGCCCGCCGCGAACAAAGCAGAGGCGCCATACGGGGCCAGCCACTCGAGGCGCTTGATGTAGCTGTCGCGATTGAAATCGCCTTGGGCAGTAAAGTCGGTGACCGGGAACGACAGCAGGCCAGACGAGAGGATGGACTTCAGTTCTTGTGGATTCATTATTCGAACACCCTGGACGCAAATGATGTGTTGTAGGAAACGGTTCAGCTTCACGTGAAGTTGTAGGTCATCGTACAACTTAAAATATGAACGTCAACTGCATTTCGTCTTTTGTCGGGGGGCAGGACCGGGGCGTTTGTCGTGAAGCCTTGTAAATCGGGGGTTTGAGCGGGATTGGAAGACGGATGAAACTTGCCGCCCGAGCATCAGGACCGCTCGTCGTCACTGTCAACTTTGCCAGTAGGCGTCGTCAGGGCAAGGGGGCATAACCCAGGCATGGCTGTGCTGGGCACGGCCGTAGTCCCTTTCACAATCTTTTAAGTGAGCCGCCCGTACGCGACGATCAGGGCGGCCTCACAGGGAGTGACATCATGACGACGTATGCGAAACCCACGCTCAAGGATTTTCCAACCGCAGGGGAAATCACAATCAGCCTGTCAAAGACAACGGCGTTAATCGTGAAGATTCCGGATACACCTTTCGCACCGTACTCGAACGCCCAACTGACTTTGGGCGTCGGCTCGACGCCTCCAACTCCGGCAGGCGCGTTTACACCTCTGACCGAGGGCGAAGAAGGTACGCCGCGCAAGGATGTGACAGTGACTGTAACCAACGCCGAGTTGACCGCTTACCTCGGCAAATTGGTTGAGCTTCGTTACGAGGTTAGCTACGAGAGCTGGGATCCCGATACATCCGAGCCGCAAATGTTGCGGGTCAACGCGTAGGGCTGCGCGCCTACGACTCGTCAGACGGGCACACAGATACAAAGCCGGACACCGCTCCCCTGTGGCGAGGGGATTTATCCCCGCTGGGTTGCACAGCAACCCCAGAGGCGGTGACTCAATCCGATCTGACACACAGAGGCGTCAGTGTGGGGCTGCTTCGCACCCCAGCGGGGATAAATCCCCTCGCCACAGAAACAGCGACTCACCTCATCTCAACTGACAGCAGCTAGCCCTGCGCCTGCGCCTCTTCATGGGCCTGGCGCAGCCTTTCGCGGCTGTTGGTCAGGTGCAAGCGCATGGCCGCACGAGCCGCCTCGGAGTCCTGGCGGGCGATGGCGTCGTAGATCTCCTCGTGCTCGCGGCTCAGGCGGTTCATGTAGCGCTGCTGGTCATCGTGGGCCAGGCGCGCCGAGTTCACCCGGGTACGCGGAATGATGCTGGTGCCCAGGTGGGTCATGATGTCGGTGAAGTAGCGGTTGCCGGTGGACAGGGCGATTTCCAGGTGGAAGGCGAAGTCCGAGGCCACCGCATCGCTGGCGTGGGCGGCGCTTTCGTTCAAGGCGTCGAGGGCGGCGCGCATCGCGGCCAGTTGCTCGTCGCTGCGGCGCTGCGCCGCCAGCCCGGCGGACTCCACTTCCAGGCTGATGCGCAATTCCAGGATCGCCAGCACGTCACGCAAGGTGACCACGGTGGCCGGGTCGATGCGAAAACCACTCGGGCTCGGCGTGTCCAGCACGAAGGTGCCGATGCCATGGCGGGTTTCCACCTGGCCGGCCGCCTGCAAGCGGGAAATCGCCTCGCGCACCACCGTACGGCTGACGCCATGGGCTTCCATGATCGCCGACTCGGTGGGCAATTTATCGCCACGCTTGAGCAGGCCGTCGCGAATCTGCTCGGTCAACACCGTCACCAGCTCCTGCGCCAGGCTGCGGCGCTTGCGGGGAAAGCGTGGTACGTCGATCGGGTTTTCCATGGGGCTGTGTCTCGGTAAACGGCTGAATGGCAACATCATAGCGCAACGTGGTTGTACGATCACCGTGGGAGCAGTGGCGAGTCGGGTGCTGACACCGAGTCGCGTTCATCGCGAGCAGGCTCGCTCCCACATCGAATCGGTTGTAGACATAAACATCCGGCTCACCACAAACCCTTGTGGGAGCGGGCTTGCTCGCGAAGGCGGCGTGTCAGATACGTCAATGTCAACTGACACACCGCCTTCGCGAGCAA
>NZ_LHVH01000012.1 GCF_001269885.1 Pseudomonas kilonensis | reverse complement strand
AGATACGTCAATGTCAACTGACACACCGCCTTCGCGAGCAAGCCCGCTCCCACAGGTTTTGTGGTGTTTATGCGGTTACGGTGCGCTCCACCAGTTGGCCATTTTCGATACGCACATGTCGCGGGTGGAAACGTTTCAAACTGCTTCGGTGGCCGACGCTGACGATGCTCAGGCCCGGCAACTGGTCGATCAGCGCCTGGTACAGCGTTGCTTCGTCTTCTTCATCCATCGCCGACGTGGCTTCGTCCATGTACAACCATTGCGGCGCATAAAGCAATGCCCGGGCAAACGCCAGGCGTTGTTGCTCGCCGGGCGAGAGCATGCGTTGCCAGTGGTTACTCTCATCCAGCCGCGAGATCAGGTGCGGCAGGCGGCAGGTTTCCAGCACCTGTGCATAACGTTCGTTGGGGTAGATATCGCCGGCCTGTGGATAACTCAATACCTCACGCAGGCTGCCAATCGGCAGATACGGCTTCTGCGGCAGGAACAGGTAACGCGCGGCCGGAAGCCGGATCGTCCCGTGCCCCGCCGGCCACAAGTGCCCCATCGCGCGCAGCAGGGTCGATTTACCGCTGCCTGAACGGCCACTGAGCATCACCCGCTCGCCCGGCTCCACGGTCATGTCGGCGCTCTCGAGCAGATGGCGACCGTCGGCCAGGTCCAGCCCCAGGTGATGAACCTTCAACCCATCGCCCTGGTTTTGCACATCGATGGCCGGCACACGGTCTTCGTTGTCGCTCATGGCCTGGCGGAAACTCAGCAGACGATCGCAGGTGGCGCGCCACGCGGCGAGGTCGGCGTAGGCGCTGATGAACCAACTGAAGTTCTCCTGCACATTGCCGAAGGCCGAGTTGATCTGCATGAGCTCGCCCAGCTGGATCTTGCCGGCGAAGTAGCGCGGCGCGGCGACGATGAACGGGAAGATGATCGCGATCTGGCCATAGCCGGAGGTGAAGAACGTCAGGCGCTTGGACACCCGCATGATGTCCCAGAAGTTATGCCAGACCAGGCCAAAACGCCCGCTCAAGCGACGGTTTTCGTTCGGTTCGCCGTTGTACAGGGCAATGCTCTCGGCGTTTTCGCGCACCCGGACCATGGAGAAACGCAGGTCCGCTTCGAAGCGTTGCTGGTTGTTGTTCAGACCGATCAGGCGACGGCCGATCAGGTGCGTCAGCCAACTGCCCACCGCCGCATATACCAGCGCACACCAGAACATGTAGCCAGGGATGGTGTAGCCGAACACCTCGATGCTGCCTGACACGCCCCACAAAATGATCGAGAACGACACCAGGCTGACCACGGTACGCAGCAACCCCAGGCCCAGGCTCAGGGTATTGCTGGTAAAACTGTTGAGGTCTTCGGAAATCCGCTGGTCCGGGTTATCGGTATAACCGCCCTGCTCCAGTCGGTAATAGTTCTTGTCATTGAGCCAACGGGCAAAATGCTGCTCGGTCAGCCAGGCCCGCCAGCGAATGGTCAGCATCTGCGTGAGGTACAAGCGATAGACCGCGCCGAGGATCGCCACCGCCGCGATGCCGCAGAAATACAGGATCAATTGCCAGAACGCCGCGCTGTCCTTCTCTTGCAGGGCGTTGTAGAAATCCTTGTACCAACTGTTGATCCACACCGAAATCGCCACGCTGAACAGCGACAGCGCGATCACGGCGATCAACAGCGTCCAGGCCTTGCCCTTCTCCTCACTGCGCCAGTACGGCGTGGTCATTTGCCAGACACGGCGGAAAAACTGCCCGCGCACCGCGTCATTGACCGCGGAATATTCAGCGTTCTGATTCATGGTTAAGGCTCAATAGGGAAAAGAACTCGGGCCGATCATAAAGCAACGGCCCGATGTGTCGCGAGGGTGGACAACACCTGTTCAGCGCAGGTTCAGCGACGCACGGGACGCTTTTGCAATTTGCGCTGCAAAGTCCGCCGGTGCATGCCCAGGGCGCGGGCCGTGGCGGAGATATTGCCTTCGTGCTCGGTCAGCACCCGCTGGATGTGCTCCCATTGCAGGCGATCCACCGACATGGGGTTTTCCGGCACCAGGGTGTCGAGGTCGGCGTGCTCGGACAACAGCGCCGCCAGTACATCATCGGCATCCGCCGGTTTGCACAGGTAATTGCAGGCACCGCGCTTGATGGCCTCGACCGCGGTGGCGATGCTCGAATAACCGGTGAGGATCACCACGCGCATCTCCGGGTCCAGCTCCAGCAGCTTGGGCAGCAGCACCAGGCCCGAATCGCCGTCCATTTTCAGGTCCAGGGCGGCGTAGTCCGGCAGGTCGGCCTGGGCGATGGTCAGGCCTTCTTCGGCAGAACCTGCGGTGCTGACGCGAAAACCGCGACGGGACATGGCGCGGGCCATGACGCGGGTAAACGTGGCGTCGTCATCTACCAGCAACAGGTGCGGCAGCTCTTCGCCGTCGACTTGGATCTCGTCACTCATGTTTCGTCTCCTCGGTCGGCATGGGGCAGGCGCAGCTCGGTGAGCGTGCCGCCTTCCTCATGGGGGTAGAGTTTCACCGAGCCGCCGGCGCGTGTCACGCTGGCTTTGCTCAAAAACAGGCCCAGGCCGAAACCTTTGCCCTTGGTGGTATAGAACGGTTTGCCGATCTGCTCGGCAATCGCCAGCGGCACACCGGCGCCATGGTCGCGAATACTGATGGTCAGATCATAGACATTCCAGTCCAACGCCACTTCCAGCCCTTCGGGGCAAGCATCGGCGGCGTTGTTGAGCAGGTTCAGCAGCGCCTGGGTCAGGTCCGGCGGCGGCGCCATGCGCGGAACCGCCCCCTGGCCCAGGCGCTGGAAGCGATAACTGGCTTCCGGGCGCATCAGGTGCCAGCGGTTCAGCGCTTCGTCGAGCCAATCGGTGACGTCTTGCATGTCGATGGCCAGCCGGCGATTGGCCTCGGCCGCACGCACCAGGTATTGCAGGGTTTCCTTGCACAGCTTGACCTGGTCCTGCAGCACGCTGAGATCATCCTGCAGCGCCGGGTCGTGGTGATCCTGGCGCATCTCCTTGAGCAGCACACTCATGGTCGCCAGCGGCGTGCCCAATTCGTGAGCGGCGCCGGCGGCCTGGGTCGCCACGGCCAGCAATTGCTCGTCCCGCAAGCCCTCTTCACGACGGATGGCCCGCAGCTCTTCCTGGCGGCGCAGCTCCTCGGCCATGCGCGCGGCAAAAAACGTGATGACCCCCGCCGCCAGGGCGAAACTCAGCCACATGCCGTAGATCTGCAGGTTTTCCCGGGCGATGGGGAAGGTTTCCAGCGGATAGAAGCGCGCCAGCAGCAAGGTGTACAGCGCCAGGGCGATACCGGAAAGAATCAGCGAATAGCGCCACGGCAACGTCACCGCGGCGATGGTCAGCGGCACCAGGTAGTAAGAGACGAAGGGATTGGTGGAACCGCCAGAGAAATACAGCAGCGCACTGTGGATAAACAGGTCGCCGGCCAGTTGTACGGCGTATTCCAGCTCGGTCACCGGCCACGAGGTGCGCAGGCGAATCGCCGTCAGCGCACAGAGCACGCTGGAACAGACCAGGGTGATCGCCAATTGCAGCCAGGGCAGCGGCAGCAGGTCGAACCAATAGGCGAGCCCCACCGAGCCGGCCTGGGCCGCCAGGACTAGAATGCGGATGAATGTCAGGCGCCAGAGGTTCTGGCGAGAAGCGGAAGTCATTTGCAAAGGGGCGAGCATGAGCTCTCCTGATGAGCGCTCCAGGCGAATCGCACGGAGTATAACCAAGGCGCGGCTTGCAGCGGCAGATATGCGGCAAAGCGCCACAGCCTCCAGCCTCGCTGCATGCCCTTGTGGCGAGGGGATACTGTGGGAGCAAGGCTTGCCCGCGATGAAGGCGCTGCGGTCTTCCATAGAGGAAGGTGCCCTTTCGCGAGCAAGCTTTGCTCCCACAGCGGGGATAAATCCCCTCGCCACAAAAGCTCCACTGACCTTCGCATCTGTATAGAAGTTGTAACTGTGCGAACCCACCCATAAAAGCTAGAGTCTTAACGTTCACGCAGGCCCGGACCTCACCCCTGCACATCATCCCAAGGAGCTTTCATGCACACGTTCAGTCGCCCCGCCGCCCTGCTCGCCCTCAGCCTCGGCACCGTCGCCAGCCTGCCGGCCCTGGCCGCCGATGAGCTGCACTACAACCAGATTTCCCTGCGCGCCGAAGCCAGCCAGGAAGTGGCCCGCGACCTGATGATCGTCACCCTCTACACCGAAGAACAGAACACCGACCCGGCCAAACTCGCCGCCGCCGTCAGCACCACGCTGAACAAAGCCATCGGCCAGGCCAAGCAAGTCAAGGACGTCAACCTGCGCCAAGGCAGCCGCAACAGCTACCCGATCTACGACAACAAAGGCGGGAAAATCACCGGCTGGCGCGAACGCGCCGAACTGCGCCTGGAAAGCGCCGACTTCGCCGCCCTGTCCAAACTCACCGGTGAACTGCTTGGTGATATGAAAATGGCCGGCATGGACTTCGCCATCGCCACCGCCACCCGCCAGAGCAGCGAAGACGCCCTGCTCAAGGACGCCGTCAACGCCTTCAAGGCCCGCGCCCAACTGGCCACCGACGCCCTGGGCGGCAAGGGTTACAAAATCGTCAACCTGAACTTCAACACCAACGGTTATCCACAACCGTACATGCGCCCGCAGATGATGATGAAAGCGGCGTCCATGGATGCTGAGTCGGTGACGCCGGAAGTTGAAGCGGGCACCAGCCAGGTGACGATGACGGCGGATGGGGTGGTTGAGGTGTTGATGCAGTAATCGATGGACTGACTGTGCCGTCAGCCCAGTGAAGCCCTTGTGGCGAGGGGATTTATCCCCTCGCCACAGGTTTGTGTCCGACCTTGAGTTAATAGGTCGGACCTTCCCCTCTCGCTACACCTCAGCAGGGCTGGCCGGTGCCTCAAGCTGATCCAACGCCTTGTCCACCAGCAACTGGCACAACTCCACCAACTGATGAATCCCCAGCGCCACACTGCGGCGCGTGCCCTCCACTTCAAAGGCCAGGTCCTCGGCCATGGCTTTGATTGAGGCCAGGGTTTCGGAGGTGCTGGTCAACAGCGTGTCGGCGTCGGCTTTGGCTGTGACGGAAAACAGGCTGTCGATGCGTTGATCGGTGCTTGGCTCTGTTTTTTTTGGATTGAGGTAATGATTTAGTGCTCGCTCGGCGGCGGCGCGGTCTTTTAGAAGGTCTTCGATGGCGTCAAAGCCGGAGAGAGGATTGGTTTTGTTGAAGGGTGGGTCGGGGACTGACTTATCCATTTATTTGTACCTATTTAGTGATGAGGACCATCACTTGCCGTTTCTCACTCGGCAAAGTGGTGGCAGCTGTGTGCAGGGGTGAGAAATCCGAGAAATAGGTACTCGGCCAGACCGAGGCCTGCCCGCACACAGCCGCCATAATGCATCTACTACAGGCAGCGGATAAGCTGGCGGCAATTATGCAGGTACAGAGGCTGGATGCCTATTATTCGGGTTTCTCACGCCCGGTCGCTGAATGGCAGCGACAGGAAAAAGGTTAGAGAGCCCACTTCCGAGCGGCAACCCTAAAAAGCTGTGGGATGTTTCGTTTCGTGGCAGGTGATCCTTCCGACACAAATGAATGACTCATCACACCTCCTGGCGCTGCAACCGCCGTGGCGAGGGAGCTTGCTCCCGCTGGGCTGCGAAGCGGCCCTTTTCAGCGTTGTGTGTATATCCGTTTTTTTGATGACGGCGACTAATGGTTCCGCTCTTACAGCGGCTCACTTTTGAGAAGCGCAAAAGTAAGCAAAACGCTTCTGCCCCACCACTCGGCACCTCGCTTAGGCTCGGTGTGCCCTCACTCCGGCATTGCTCCGTGGGCCGCTGCGAAGGGCCATCCATGGCCCAGCGCGGCTACCTCGGCATCCATGCCGAGGTGCCCACGGATCAATGCCTGCGTTCGGCCATCGTGGTTAACGGGGCGCCGAGATCAACGTCCACCGCGAGGCGGCCTTATAGCCGACCTAGCTCTTGGTGAGACCGCGTTTCTCCTGTGGGAGCAAAGCTTGCTCGCGATGGCGGTGGTTCAGTCACATGCATGTTGAGCTTGCTGGCCTCATCGCGAGCAAACTCGCTCCCACAATTTGGGTTGGGGACAGCCGAAGAAACAGGCCGGCTGTAAGGCCGCCTCGCGAGCAAGCTTTGCTCCCACAGGTCCTGCTCACACAAGTCTGGTTGGGGTACAGCTGCATGAGCCAGGTCGGCTATAAGGCCGCCTCGCGAGCAAGCTTTGCTCCCACAGGTTCTGCTCACACAAGTCTGGTTGGGGTACAGCTGCATGAGCCAGGTCGGCTATAAGGCCGCCTCGGCGTGGACGTTGATCTCGGGCGCCCCGTTAACCACGATGGCCGAACGCAGGCATTGTGGAGTGGGCATCCCGGCATGGATGCCGGGATAGCCGCGCTGGGCCATGGATGGCCCTTCGCGGCGGGCCCACGGAGCAATGCCTTCGTTCGGGCATGCCGAGCCTAGGCGAGGCACCGAGTGGTGGGGCAAAAGCGCTTTGGTTACTTTCGCGCTTTTCGAAAGTGACCCGCCGTCAGGGCGGAACCCTAAGTGGCCGTTACCGCAGCAATGGATATGTACCCAGCCAACAAAACCCTGACCGGCTGTCAGGCCGCCATCGCGAGCAAGCTCGCTCCCACAGTTTGATCGAAGTACAACCGGGAGAGACAGGTCGGCTATTAGGCCGCCTCGCGAGCAAGCTTTGCTCCCACAGACTTGACGGGGGTACGGCCGGGAGAGACAGCCTCGTCCCCGAAACAACAAGGCGCCACCCAGGGAAGCCGCAGGTTGCGCCAAGTACCACCCTCAACGTATGGGCAATGACGGTGCAACGCACATCCCACCCTAACGCACGAATGCCAGCACAAATGCTCCAGCAGAATTGGATCAAGACCATCGTCAGCATGAATGAAGCAAGCACATCAAGCGCGCAAAAAATGGCGAACATGCTGCAATGATTTACATCTGCCCCCCCGATAACCGACAACTGACTGGAACGATAAACAGGGATTTCAAACTCAGCCCATGGTCCTAATACCCCTCTACGGCGCGGGTTTTAAGAGGTAACACCCGCCCATTCCCGGTGCACTACAGCCGAAAAACGCCCCCGAAAAGAGCGCTATTTGCCCCGAAAAAACACGCGCAAACGATCAAATGCGTCGAAAGTTACACAGATGCGACATTAAGGTACGTTCGTGCCACTGTTTCGGGCTTGTGGCCGCTCTGGATCTTGCATTGGGTATGGGGCCTGCATAAGTATCCGCAGGACGACTCACGAGGTCGCCCTCAAATCCAAAAATGACAACAAATCATGAGGCCAACATGCTTAAACAAGCGGTCATTCCGTTTTTAGTCGGCGCAAGCTTATTAGCCAGCGCACCTTTCGCCCAAGCCGCGACTAACCTGGTGTTCTGCTCCGAAGGGAGCCCGGCCGGTTTTGACCCTGGTCAGTACACCACCGGAACCGACTTCGACGCTTCTGCAGAGACCATGTTCAACCGCCTGACCCAGTTCGAACGTGGCGGCACCGCCGTGATTCCTGGCCTGGCGAACAAGTGGGATATTTCCGAAGACGGCCTGACCTACACCTTCCATCTGCGTGAAGGCGTCAAGTTCCACACCACCCCGTACTTCAAGCCGACCCGCGAATTCAACGCCGACGACGTGCTGTTCACCTTCAATCGCATGATCAGCAAGGATGACCCGTTCCGTAAGGCCTACCCGACCGAGTTCCCGTACTTCACCGACATGGGGATGGACACCAACATCACCAAGATCGATAAAGTCGACGACCACACTGTCAAGTTCACCCTCAAGGATGTCGACGCCGCGTTCATCCAGAACATGGCGATGAGCTTCGCCTCGATCCAGTCCGCCGAATACGCCGCCCAGTTGCTCAAGGAAGGCAAGGCCTCCGACATCAACCAGAAGCCAGTCGGCACCGGCCCGTTCGTGTTCAAGAGCTACCAGAAAGACTCCAACATCCGCTACACCGGGAACAAGGACTACTGGATACCTGACGACGTGAAGATCGACAACCTGATCTTCGCCATCACCACCGACCCGTCGGTGCGCATGCAGAAACTCAAGAAAAACGAATGCCAGATCACCCTCTTCCCACGCCCGGCCGACCTCAAGGCCCTGAAGGAAGATAAAACGCTGAAGATGCCTGACCAGGCGGGTTTCAACCTGGGCTACATCGCCTATAACGTGATGGACAAGATCAAGGGCAGCAACGAGCCGAACGTGCTGGCTGACCTGAAAGTCCGCCAGGCGCTGGACATGGCGGTCAACAAGCCGCAGATCATCGACTCGGTGTACCAGGGCGCCGGCCAGTTGGCCGTCAACGCCATGCCGCCAACCCAATGGTCCTACGACACCACCATCAAGGACGCCAAGTACGACCCTGAGAAAGCCAAGGCGCTGCTCAAGGAAGCCGGCGTCAAGGAAGGCACCAACATCACCCTGTGGGCGATGCCGGTGCAGCGTCCATACAACCCGAACGCGAAATTGATGGCCGAGATGCTGCAGTCCGACTGGAAGAAAATCGGCCTGAACGTCAACATCGTCAGCTACGAATGGGGCGAGTACATCAAGCGTTCCAAAGGCGGCGAGAACCAGGCGATGATCATCGGCTGGAGCGGTGATAACGGTGACCCGGACAACTGGCTCAACGTGCTGTTCGGCTGCGACTCGCTGGCCGGCAACAACTTCTCCAAATGGTGCGACAAGAAATTCGACGATCTGGTCAAGCAAGCCAAGCGCACCTCCGACCAGTCCAAGCGCACCGAACTGTACAAACAGGCACAACACGTCCTCAAGGACGCCGTGCCAATGACACCTATCGCTCACTCGACGGTGTATCAACCCATGCGCGCCAACGTGCAGGATTTCAAGATCAGCCCATTTGGCTTGAACTCCTTCTACGGCGTCAGCGTCAGCAAATAAGGTGACCTGTGGCGAGGGAGCTTGCTCCCGCTGGGCCGGTCCGACGCTTCGGGCGTAGCGGCTCCTTTTTAAGCGCGATGGCGGTGTACCAACAACACCATCGCGAGCAGGGCTCGCTCCCACGGCATGCCGTTGCTTTAAGCCAAGACTCAGGAAATCGCCTACATCCAAAAGCACTGCGTACCACAGCAGTTGGTTTAGGACGTATCGCCTTTTCCCACAAGTCTTTCAGGCATTACGCATTTACCCCCAGGCCCACGACTCATACCGTCGGGGCCTGGACGGCTTGCTGATCCTGCGGCATCGCTACGCAATGGAATGAGCTCAGTGCTCCGGACCTGCCCTCGGACAGACACCGGCTCACTGTTAAAACACCCCGAACGAGAGAGGGAGCGTCATGCGCCATACCTTGGTTTTATCCGCATTGCTGGGCACCGGCCTGTTGGCCGCGACATCCGCAGCCCAGGCTGCTGGCGGCAGCCTGGTGTTCTGTTCCGAAGGCAGCCCCGCTGGGTTCGACACCGCGCAATACACCACGGCCACCGACAACGATGCCGCCGAACCGCTGTACAACCGCCTGGCCGAGTTTGAAAAAGGCGCGACCAATGTCGTCCCGGGCCTGGCGACCAGCTGGGACATTTCCGAAGACGGCCTGAAGTACACCTTCCACCTGCGCGAAGGGGTGAAGTTTCATACCACCGATTACTTCACACCGACCCGGAATTTCAACGCCGACGACGTGCTGTTCACCTTCAACCGCATGCTTGACCCGCAGCATCCGTTCCGCAAGGCCTACCCCACCGAGTTCCCGTACTTCAACGGCATGAGCCTGAACAAGAACATCGCCAAGGTGGAAGCGACCGGGCCGTTGACCGTGGTCATGACCCTCAACAGCGTGGACGCCGCGTTCATCCAGAACATCGCCATGAGTTTTGCCGCGATCCTGTCGGCCGAGTACGCCGACCAGTTGCTCAAGAACGGCAAACCGAGCGACATCAACCAGAAGCCGATCGGCACCGGGCCGTTCGAGTTCAAGAGTTACCAGAAAGACTCCAACATCCGCTACGTTGCCAACCAGCAGTACTGGGCGCCGGAACGGGTCAAGCTGAACAACCTGATCTTCTCCATCAACACCGACGCCTCGGTGCGGGTGCAGAAGCTCAAGGCCAACGAATGCCAGGTCACCCTGCATCCGCGTCCGGCCGACGTACCAGCCTTGAAGAACGACCCCAAGCTGCAATTGATCGAGAAGCCCGGCTTCAACCTGGGCTACATCGCCTATAACACCCGCCACAAGCCGTTCGACCAGGTCGACGTGCGCCGGGCGCTGGACATGGCGGTGAACAAGCAAGGCATTCTCAATGCCGTGTACCAGGGCGCGGGGCAACTGGCGCAGAACGCCATGCCGCCGACCCAATGGTCCTACGACGAGACCATCAAGGACGTTCCCTACAACCCGGAAAAAGCCAAGGAGCTGCTCAAGGCCGCCGGGGTCAAGGAAGGCACCGAAATCACCCTCTGGGCCATGCCCGTACAGCGCCCTTACAACCCCAACGCCAAGCTGATGGCCGAGATGCTCCAGGCCGACTGGGCGAAGATCGGTCTGAAAGTGAAGATCGTCAGCTATGAATGGGGCGAGTACATCAAGCGCACCAAGAACGGCGAGCACGACATCAGCCTGATCGGCTGGACCGGCGACAACGGGGACCCGGACAACTGGTTGGGCACGCTGTACAGCTGCGACGCCATTGGTGGCAACAACTACTCCATGTGGTGTGACCAGGACTACGACAAGCTGATCAAGCAGGCCAAGGTCGTCACCGACCGCGACCAGCGCACCGTGCTCTACAAACAGGCCCAGCAGTTGCTCAAGCAGCAAGTGCCGATCACCCCTGTTGCCCACTCGACGGTCAACCAGCCGCTGAGTGCCAAAGTCGAAGGGTTCAAAGTCAGCCCCTTCGGTCGCAACGTGTTCTCGGGCGTCAGCCTGAACCCATAACCGTATAGCCACACAGCGAGGGTTTCCTTTGGAAGCCCTCACGCAGACGTCTTGCCTGAATTCGCCGATCCGGTGCCAAGCAAACGTTTGCTAGCTGTGAATGAGTTGCAAAAACCGATAGCCGTATCACCAAAAAGAACGGCATTAAAAAGAAAGAAAAGGAGCGTTACCCATGAAACTGAGCAGCACCGCGATACTGGCCCTGGCCATCAGCAGCATTAGCGCAACAGCGTTCGCAGAATCCCAGAGCCAGGATTTCGTTCCGACCGAACTGGCGAGCACCAGCGCCCAATCCGAAGCCAAGGGTTTCCTCGATGGCCAAAGCCTGTCAGGCACCACGCGTAACTGGTACGCCAACGAGCTGCTGAAACGGGGCAATTTCAGTTACCAGAAACACGGCGAGACACGTCCCACCGATCGTCGTATCAACTGGGTTCAGGGCACCATCCTCAATTACACCTCGGGCTTTACCCAAGGCACCGTAGGCTTCAGTACCGAAGTCGCTGCCTACAACGCCGTGGTCTTGGACCGCAGCCGCAAGGATATCGCCAACGGCGGCAACCGTACGCTGGCCGAGAACAACGGCGAGGCCGTGGACCAATGGAGCAAGCTGGGCCTGGCCAACGTCAAGGCGCGGGTTTCCAATACCACGCTGACCGCCGGTCGCCAGAACTTCAGTACCCCGATCGTCGATGTGATCGGCAACCGTGCGCTGCCTTCGAGCTTCGAAGGTGTAAGCCTGCACAGCGAAGAGTTCAGCAACCTCTCGTTCGACGCCGGCGTGTTTGACCGCGTATCTCCACGGACCGAACAGAGCCTGTCGAAATTCCGCTCCGAATACACCAACAACAATGCTGAAACCGATAAGGTCAGCGTCGTCGGCCTGAACTATCAGCCGCTCAAGAGCCTGAAGACCAGCCTGTACGCGTCCAAGGTCGAAGATTTCTGGAACCAGTACTACTTCGGCGCCACCCACGAGTTGGGCGACGCATCGGTGCTGGCGCTGACGACCGGTCTGAACTACTACAAGACCGTGGATGAAGGCAAAAAAGAGATGGGTGAAATCGACAACGATACCTACTCTCTGTCGTTGGGCCTGACCCACCAGGCTCACAGCTTGACCTTCTCTTACCAGGCCGTGAACGGTAACGAATACTTCGACTACCTGCACGAAACCAACGGCATCTACCTGGCCAACTCCCTGCTGTCGGACTTCAACGGCCCGAACGAGAAATCCTTCCAGATCGCCTACGGCATCAACATGGCCGAATATGGCGTGCCAGGCCTGAAGTTCAACGTCTACCGCGCTCGCGGCTGGGGCATCGACGGCACCCACTACACCGGCACCGCCTATGACGTGCGCGGCCTGAACGATGAAAACCACTATGAAACCGGCGTCGGCGCTTCCTACGCCGTACAAAGCGGTCCTCTGAAGGCCACGGCGATCCGTGCCACCTACACAGAACACCGCTCCAGCCGTAATCAGCTCGATGGCAGCATCAACGAGTTCCGCCTGGTCACCACCATCCCGTTCAACATTCTCTAAACTGCCACCGGGCGGTCGACTCACAAGGTCGCCCGTCCGGTCTTTTGCCAATTACCCGATTGCAGAGGATTGACGATGAACATGATTCCCCTACGCGCCGCCATCGCCGCCGCGTTGCTGAGTGTCGCCGTTGGCGCCACGGCCAAACCCCTGGTGGTTTGCACAGAAGCCAGCCCGGAAGGCTTCGACATGGTCCAATACACGACTGCAGTCACCGCCGACGCCGTGGCGGAAACCATTTTCAATCGCCTGGCCGATTTCAAGCCCGGCACCACCGAAGTGATTCCGGCCCTGGCCGAATCCTGGGACATCAGTGACGATGGCCTGACGTACACCTTCCACCTGCGCAAGGGCGTCAAGTTCCACACCACCGAATACTTCAAGCCGACCCGCGACATGAACGCCGACGACGTGGTCTGGAGCTTCCAGCGCCAGCTGGACCCGAATCACCCGTGGCACAAACTGTCGAGCGTGGGCTTCCCCTACTTTGAAAGCATGGGCTTCAAGGAACTGCTCAAGAGCGTCGAGAAAGTCGACGAACACACGGTCAAGTTCAGCCTGACCCGTCGCGAAGCGCCGTTCCTGGCCGACATCGCCATGGCCTTCTCGTCGATCTACCCGGCCGAATACGCCGATCAGTTGCTCAAGGCAGGCAAGGCCGGAGACCTCAACAGCAAGCCAGTCGGCACCGGCCCGTTCGTCTTCCAGCGCTACAACAAGGACGCCCAGGTTCGCTTCAAGGCCAACCCGGACTACTTCCGTGGCAAGCCGCCGGCCGATGCGCTGGTACTGGCCATCGCCACCGACAACAACGTGCGCATGCAGAAACTCAAGACCAACGAGTGCCAGATCGCGCTGTATCCAAAACCCGATGACATCCCCGGCATCAAGAAAGACCCGAACCTGAAGGTCGCCGAGCTGGACGCGATGACCGTCTCCTACACCGCCATGAATACCAGCCACAAATACATGAGCGACGTGCGGGTGCGCAAAGCCATCGACCTGGCGTTCGACAAGGAGGCCTACGTCAACGCGTTGTTCGGCAAGGGCAACGCCACCGCGGCGGTCAACCCGTACCCGCCGACCCTGCTGGGCTTCAACCACGACCTGAAGAACCCGACCCGCGACCTGGACAAGGCTCGCCAGCTGCTCAAGGAAGCCGGCGTGCCGGAAGGCACCGTGTTCACCCTGTTCACCCGCAACGGCGGCGGCCCGACCAACCCCAACCCGATGCTCGGCGCGCAAATGATGCAGGCGGACCTGGCCAAGGTCGGGATCAAGGTCGACATCCGCGTGATGGAATGGGGCGAAATGCTCAAGCGCGCGAAAAACGGCGAGCACGACATGGTGTCCGCCGGATGGGCGGGCGACAACGGCGACCCGGACAACTTCCTGACGCCTATGCTCAGTTGCGAGGCCGCCAAGAACGGCGAAAACTACGCGCGCTGGTGCAACGAGAAATTCCAGGCGCTGATCGACCAGGCTCGCGCCACAGTGAACCCCGAGGAGCGCATCAAGCTCTATGAACAGGCCCAGGTGATTTTCAACCAGGACCAACCCTGGATCAGCATGGCCCACACCCGCATGTTCACCGCAATGCGCAACAACGTAGAGGGCTACGTGATTAGCCCGCTCACCACCAACAACTTCGCCACCACCCAGGTGAAGTAGATAAGGGTTTGAACGGAAAGTCGCCGAGCGGCGATCAGGCAAGGCGAAAACAGGCGAGGAAGCGGAGTTTACGGGTTGTAAATGAGCATTCCGAGCCTGTTTTCAACGCAGCATGATCGTCGCGCAGGCACTTTCCGTTCAAAGCCAAGAAGACGCCCGGCAACCCTGACCCAGGGATTGCCGGGCACGCCTAACCGGCTGATGAGGTACACCTGAAGATGTTTAGTTTTATTGCCCGCCGACTGGGATTATTGATCCCCACGTTCTTCGGCATCACCTTGCTGACCTTCGCGTTGATTCGCATGATCCCCGGCGACCCCGTGGAAGTGATGATGGGCGAACGTCGGGTCGATCCCGAAATGCATGCACAGGCAATGGAACGCCTTGGCCTCAACAAACCGCTGTATGCCCAGTACCTGGACTACATCGGCAAACTGGCCCACGGCGACCTCGGCGAATCGCTGCGTACCCGTGAAAGCGTATGGACCGAGTTCAGCTCACTGTTTCCCGCGACCCTGGAACTGTCCATGGCCGCCCTGTTGTTCGCCGGTATCCTGGGCCTGCTGGCCGGGGTGATCGCGGCACTCAAGCGAGGGTCCCTGTTCGACCATGGGGTGATGGGCATCTCCCTGGCGGGGTATTCGATGCCGATCTTCTGGTGGGGCCTGATCCTGATCATGTTCTTCTCGGTGTCCCTGGGCTGGACGCCGGTGTCGGGACGGATCGACCTGCTCTACGACATCGAGCCGAAAACCGGCTTCATGCTGATCGACACCCTGCTGGCCGATGAGCCGGGCGCGTTTCTCGATGCGCTGCATCACCTGATCCTGCCGGCCATCGTGCTGGGCACCATTCCGTTGGCGGTGATCGCCCGCATGACCCGCTCTTCGATGCTCGAAGTGCTGCGCGAAGACTACATCCGCACCGCCCGCGCTAAAGGCCTGTCGCCGTCGCGCGTGGTGTTCGTGCACGGCCTGCGCAACGCGCTGATCCCGGTGCTGACCGTGGTCGGCCTGCAAGTCGGCACGCTGCTGGCCGGTGCGGTCCTGACCGAAACGATCTTCTCCTGGCCGGGCATCGGCAAGTGGCTGATCGAAGCCATCGGCGCCCGGGACTATCCCGTGGTGCAGAACGGCATCCTGTTAATCGCCTGCCTGGTGATTCTGGTCAACTTCGTCGTGGACATCCTCTACGGCTTTGCCAACCCACGCATTCGTCACCAGCGCTGAGATCAAAACCATGAGTACTCCAACTACCGCGGTAGCAGTCGATCAAAGCCTGCTGTACCCATCCCCGTACAAAGAATTCTGGCAGGCGTTTTCCCGCAACAAGGGCGCCGTGGCCGGGCTGCTGTTCATGACCTTGATCGTGTTCTGCGCGATCTTCGCGCCGTGGGTCGCGCCTCACGACCCGAGTGAGCAATACCGCGACTTCCTGCTGACGCCGCCGGCGTGGCTTGAAGGCGGGCAGATCCAGTTCCTGCTGGGCACCGACGAGCTGGGCCGCGACTTGCTCTCGCGCCTGATCCAGGGTTCGCGCCTGTCGCTGCTGATCGGTTTGTCGTCGGTGGTGATGTCGTTGATTCCGGGCATCCTGCTGGGGCTGTTCGCAGGGTTTTTCCCGCGCCTGCTCGGCCCGACCATCATGCGCCTGATGGACATCATGCTCGCCCTGCCTTCGCTGCTGCTGGCCGTGGCGATCGTCGCCATCCTCGGCCCAGGCCTGATCAACACCGTGATCGCCATCGCCATCGTCTCGCTGCCGTCCTACGTGCGCCTGACCCGTGCCGCCGTGATGGGCGAACTGAACCGCGACTACGTGACCGCCGCCCGCCTCGCCGGTGCCGGCCTGCCGCGCCTGATGTTCATCACCGTGCTGCCCAACTGCATGGCACCGCTGATCGTCCAGGCAACGCTGAGCTTTTCCTCGGCGATCCTCGACGCCGCCGCCCTGGGCTTCCTCGGCCTGGGCGTGCAACCGCCGACCCCGGAGTGGGGCACCATGCTGGCTTCGGCCCGCGACTACATCGAACGCGCCTGGTGGGTCGTGAGTCTGCCTGGCTTGACCATTTTGCTCAGCGTGCTGGCAATCAACCTGATGGGCGACGGGCTGCGCGATGCGCTGGACCCGAAACTCAAGAATGCCGCCTGAGGAGATTCCCATGTCACTGCTAGAAATCAAGAATCTCAACGTCCGCTTCGGCGACGCCACCGCCGTGCCGGTGGTCGACGGCCTCGACCTGAGCGTGGAAAAAGGCGAAGTCCTGGCGATCGTCGGCGAATCGGGCTCGGGTAAATCCGTGACCATGATGGCGCTGATGGGCCTGATCGAGCACCCCGGCATCGTCACCGCCGACGCGCTGAACTTCGACGGCAAGAACATGCTCAAGCTGAGCAACCGCCAGCGCCGGCAGATCGTCGGCAAGGACCTGGCGATGGTCTTCCAGGACCCGATGACCGCGCTCAACCCCAGCTACACCGTGGGTTTCCAGATCGAAGAAGTGCTGCGCCTGCACCTGAAGATGTCCGGCAAGGCCGCCCGCAAGCGCGCCATCGAACTGCTGGAAAAAGTCGAGATCCCCGGCGCCGCCAGCCGCATGGACGCCTACCCGCATCAACTGTCCGGCGGCATGAGCCAGCGTGTGGCGATTGCCATGGCGATTGCCGGCGAGCCGAAGCTGCTGATCGCCGATGAACCGACCACCGCCCTGGACGTGACCATCCAGGCACAGATCATGGACCTGCTGCTGGCCCTGCAAAAAGAGCAGGACATGGGCCTGGTGCTGATCACCCACGACCTCGCGGTGGTGGCTGAAACCGCCCAGCGCGTGTGCGTGATGTACGCCGGCCAGGCCGTGGAAGTGGGCCAGGTGCCGCAGCTGTTCGACATTCCGGCCCACCCCTACAGCGAAGCGCTGCTGGCGGCGATTCCAGAGCACAGCATGGGCGCCGAGCGCCTGGCGACCTTGCCCGGCATCGTGCCCGGTCGCTACGACCGTCCACAAGGTTGCCTGCTGTCGCCGCGCTGCCCGTACGTACAGGACAACTGCCGTCAACAACGCCCGGCCCTCGATCCGAAATCCAACAGCCTCGCCCGCTGCTTCTACCCGCTGAACCAGGAGGTGGCGTGATGGCCGTCGTACTTACCGCCCGTGACCTGACCCGTCATTACGAAGTGTCCCGCGGCATGTTCAAGGGCCATGCGACCGTGCGCGCCCTCAACGGCGTGTCGTTCGAACTCGAAGCCGGCAAGACCCTGGCCGTGGTCGGCGAATCCGGTTGCGGCAAATCCACCCTCGCCCGGGCCCTGACGCTGATCGAAGAGCCGTCCTCCGGCTCCCTGAAAATCGCCGGCCAGGAAGTGACCGGCGCCAACAAGGCCGAACGCAAGCAATTGCGTAAAGACGTGCAGATGGTGTTCCAGAGCCCCTACGCGTCCCTCAACCCACGGCAGAAAATCGGTGATCAACTGGCCGAGCCATTGCTGATCAACACCAGCCTGTCGGCCACCGAGCGACGGGAAAAAGTCCAGGCCATGATGAAGCAGGTGGGCCTGCGCCCCGAGCATTACCAGCGCTACCCGCACATGTTCTCCGGTGGCCAGCGCCAACGCATCGCCCTGGCCCGCGCCATGATGCTGCAACCCAAGGTGCTGGTGGCGGATGAACCGACGTCGGCGCTGGACGTGTCGATCCAGGCTCAGGTGCTGAACCTGTTCATGGACCTGCAGCAGGAATTCAACACCGCCTACGTGTTCATTTCCCACAACCTGGCGGTGGTGCAGCACGTGGCCGACGACGTGATGGTGATGTACCTCGGCCGTCCGGTGGAAATGGGCCCCAACGAGTCCATCTACAGCCGCCCGCTGCACCCGTACACCCAGGCGCTGCTGTCGGCCACCCCGACCATCCACCCGGACCCGAACAAGCCGAAGATCAAGATCGTCGGCGAACTGCCCAACCCGCTCAACCCGCCGTCCGGCTGCGCCTTCCACAAGCGCTGCCCGTATGCGACCGAGCGTTGCAAGACTGAAGAGCCGGCGCTTCGCCCGCTTGATAACCGGTTGGTGGCGTGTCATTACGCCGAGCGGTTCCTCGAAGGTGCGGCGTAAGGCTAAAAGGCAGCAAAGCACTGAAGGCAGAAAAGCCCTTGTGGCGAGGGAGCTTGCTCCCGCTGGGCCGCGAAGCGGCCCCCAAAACAGCCTCCCCGGTGTATCAGCCTGACACATGAAAAAACCCTCCCCCGACCAGCTGTTTGATCGGGTAGGAGGGCTTTTTTTTCCAAGGGTCTTAAGTCTGGCTATCGCCCTCCTCTTCCCCCATGTCTCCACTCTCGTCGGAGGGCGCTCCGTCATCGTCCGGCTCGTCTGGACTCGATTCGCCATCATCCTGCTCGTCGGAATCCGAATCCGCTGCTGCCAGCATCAACTCACCTTGAACCACCGAGCCACTCGACGCGTGCTTCTCATGCTCATCGCATTCGGCCCACGCAGCCGTGGAGCCCAGGGACAGCATCACCAACACCTTCAGCAAAAACATCATGCGTAGAAGCTTGTTCATAGCCACTTCCTTCTTTTCCGGATAAAGCCGGGGCCTGACGGCGCTCAAGAAAATCTAGTTCTGAACAGGCCGGTTCACCAGATAGGACGCTGCCGAACCACCATAAATGCCCCCGCCCGGCAGATTGGTTTCGAATAAGCGTTATCTCCAAACCTACTAACGCCAGGAACCTATGTGGGAGCAAGGCTTGCCCGCGATAGCGCCAGTACATTCAACACCCCGCTATCGCGAGCAAGCTTTGCTCCCACAGAGGAATCTGTGCCCAACACAAGTTTCTTGCCCACTGAAGATCCAGTGTGGGAGCGGGCTTGCTCGCGAAGAGGCCGGCACATCCAACATCCTGGCAAGCTGACCCACCGCTATCGCGAGCAAGCTTTGCTCCCACAGAGGGATCTGTGCCAAACACAAGTTTCTTGCCCACTGAAGATCCAGTGTGGGAGCGGGCTTGCTCGCGAAGAGGCCGGCACATCCAACATCCAGGCAAGCTGCCCCACCGCTATCGCGAGCAGGCTCGCTCCCACAGAGGGATCTGTGCTGGGCTCAAGTTTCTTGTCCACTGAAGATCCAGTGTGGGAGCGAGCCTGCTCGCGATGACGGCGGTACATCCAACATCCGGGCAAGCTGACCCACCGCCATCGCGAGCAAGCTTTGCTCCCACAGAGGGATCTGTGCCCAACACAAGTTTCTGCCCACTGAAGATCCAGTGTGGGAGCGGGCTTGCTCGCGAAGAGGCCAGTACATCCAATATCCAGACAAGCTGACTCACCGCTATCGCGAGCAAGCTTTGCTCCCACAGAGGGATCTGTGCCCAACACAAGTTTCTTGCCCACTGAAGATCCAGTGTGGGAGCGAGCTTGCTCGCGAAGAGGCCGGCACAGCCAACATCCAGGCAAGCTGACCCGCCGCTTTCGCGAGCAAGCCCGCTCCCACAGTGAGTTATATATGCCCAGGATATGGGGCAGGCCATAAAAAACCCCGCAGCTTTCGCAACGGGGTTTCGGTTTCAACACTCAGCGCTTAGTGATGCTCGCGCGTCGCGCGGAATTTCACGTCCGGCCAGCGCTCTTCCATCAGCGCCAGGTTGACTCGGGTCGGGGCCAGGTAGGTCAGGTGACCGCCGCCGTCCAGCGCGAGGTTTTCCACGGCCTTGTTGGAGAATTCCTCGAGTTTCTTCTTGTCGTCGCATTCGATCCAACGAGCGGAATACACGGTGATCGGCTCGTAGGAGCACTCGACCTTGTATTCCTCTTTCAAGCGGCTGGCGACGACGTCGAACTGCAGCACACCGACGGCGCCGAGGATGATGTCGTTGCTGCGCTCCGGGAAGAACACCTGGGTGGCGCCCTCTTCGGCCAGTTGCTGAAGGCCCTGGCGCAGTTGCTTGGACTTGAGCGGGTCCTTCAGGCGCACGCGGCGGAACAGTTCCGGGGCGAAGTGCGGGATGCCGGTGAAGCCCAGAGTTTCGCCTTCGGTGAAGGTGTCGCCGATCTGGATGGTGCCGTGGTTATGCAGGCCGATGATGTCACCGGCGAAGGCTTCTTCCAGTTGCTCGCGTTCCGAGGAGAAGAAGGTCAAGGCGTCGCCGATGCGCACGTCCTTGCCGGTGCGCACGTGGCGCATCTTCATGCCCTTTTCGTATTTGCCGGAACAGATGCGCATGAAGGCGATGCGGTCGCGGTGCTTGGGGTCCATGTTCGCCTGGATCTTGAACACGAAGCCTGCGAACTTCTCTTCCACCGGCTCCACGGTGCGCTCGTTGGCGACGCGTGCCAGCGGGCGCGGGGCCCAATTGACCACGGCGTCGAGCACATGGTCCACACCGAAGTTGCCCAGGGCGGTACCGAAGAACACCGGGGTCAGTTGACCGTCGATGAATTCCTGCTGGTTGAACTCATGGCAGGCGCCCTGCACCAGTTCCAACTGGTCGACGAAACGGTCGTACTCGTCGCCCAGGTGCGCGCGCGCTTCATCGGAGTCGAGTTTCTCGATGATCTTGACGTCGGTGCGCTCATGCCCGTGACCGGCGGTGTAGACGATGATGTAGTCGTCGGCCAGGTGGTACACGCCCTTGAAGTCGCGGTAGCAACCGATCGGCCAGGTGATCGGTGCGGCCTTGATCTTCAGGACCGCTTCGATCTCGTCGAGCAGTTCGATCGGGTCGCGGATGTCGCGGTCGAGTTTGTTTATGAAGCTGACGATCGGCGTGTCCCGCAGACGGCAGACGTCCATCAGCGCGATGGTCCGTGGCTCGACGCCTTTACCACCGTCGAGGACCATCAAGGCCGAGTCCACTGCCGTCAGGGTGCGGTAGGTGTCTTCGGAGAAGTCTTCGTGGCCCGGGGTGTCGAGCAGGTTGATCATGTGATCGCGATACGGAAACTGCATGACCGACGTGGTAATGGAAATACCCCGCTGCTTTTCCATTTCCATCCAGTCGGAGGTGGCATGGCGGTCGGATTTTCGAGATTTCACCGTGCCGGCGACCGCAATCGCCTTGCCCATCAGCAAGAGCTTCTCGGTGATGGTGGTCTTACCGGCATCGGGGTGGGAAATAATGGCGAAAGTGCGGCGTTTCGCGACTTCGGCGGCCTGTTTGGTCATGGGAAATCGCCTGGCAGGTGATTCAAAAAAGGGCGGCGATTATAGCTCAACTTGTGCCAGGAACCGAACCGTTGAGCACATCCAGGGTGGCCAGATCTTCCCCAGCATGGGAACCTTTTGCCGCGTGGAGGCGTCCACCCCCCTGTTACGGCTATTCGTCAGGGGCTGAAAAATCAGCAAGTTAGCCTGACGAGGCTGCGCTCATGGCTCGATTTACCTGCCGTTTTACCGGTATGAAAAGAGCTGCTTCTCGCGAACGTTTTCCCGGCAACCAGTGATGGTTTGCCGCCCGGGAAAGCGTGCGCCGACTGAAAGACAAAGGAGTCCGCCTGTGGCTATCCGCTATGGCAAAGGGCTTATCGGGGGTGCGGTCGTCGTCGCGCTCCTGGCCCTGTTGGTCCACTGGATCGGCATCGATACGATCCAACGCTACCACGACGATCTGCTGTTCTACCTGCAAGCGCACCTGCTGCTTGTCCTGGCCTCCATGCTGGCGGCCCTGCTCGTGGGCATCCCCGCCGGCATCGCACTCAGCCGCCCCGGCCTGATCGGGCGCGCCGAACGCTTCATGCAAGTGTTCAACATCGGTAACACCGTGCCGCCCCTGGCCGTGCTGGCCATCGCCCTGGGCATCCTGGGCATCGGCAGCGGTCCCGCCATCTTCGCCCTGTTCCTCGCCTCGCTGTTACCCATCGTGCGCAACACCTATGAAGGCCTGAAAAACGTCCAGGGCTCCCTCAAGGAAGCCGCCGTCGGCATCGGCATGACCCCGCGCCAGGTGCTGTGGAAAGTCGAGTTGCCCAACGCCGTGCCGATCATCGTCGGTGGCGTGCGCGTGGCCCTGGCGATCAACGTCGGCACCGCGCCCCTGGCGTTCCTGATCGGCGCCAACAGCCTCGGTAGCCTGATCTTCCCCGGCATCGCCTTGAACAACCAGCCGCAGCTGTTGCTCGGCGCGGCCTGCACCGCCCTGCTGGCGCTGCTGCTCGACGGCCTGGTGACACTGGCCAGCCGTCTCTGGCTGGAACGCGGTCTGCGACCGTCATAAGCCCGGCTGGATAAAGGAAATCGTTTATGAAGAAGTTGAGCTTGATACTGGGCTGCGTCCTGCTGTTCGCAGGATTCGCCCAAGCCGCTGAAAAACCGCTGATTCGCCTTGGCGCCCGGGTGTTCACCGAGCAGACGCTGCTGGCGGAAATCACCGCGCAATACCTGCGCAGCAAGGGCTACGACGCGCAGATCACCGGCGGCCTGGGCAGCAACCTGGCCCGCAGCGCCCATGAAACCGGGCAACTGGACATGCTCTGGGAATACACCGGCGTGTCGCTGGTGGCCTACAACCATGTCACGGAGAAACTCGACAGCGCCCAGTCCTACGCCCGGGTGAAAGAACTCGACGCGAAAAAAGGCCTGGTCTGGCTGACACCGTCGAAATTCAGCAACACCTACGCCCTGGCCCTGCCGGAAAAAATCGCCCGCCAATACCCGCAGATCAACAGCATCAGCCAGTTGAACACGGTGCTGCAGGCCGAAGCCGATGACAATCATCTGGTGGCCCTGGACACCGAGTTCGCCAACCGTTCCGACGGCCTGGCGGGCATGGTCGAGCAATACGGCATGAACCTGACCCGCAAGAACATCCGGCAGATGGATGCGGGGTTGGTCTACACCGCCCTGCGCAACGGCCAGGTATTCGCCGGCCTGGTGTACACCACCGACGGCCGGTTGAACGCGTTCAAGCTGAAGTTGCTCGAAGACGACAAGCATTACTTCCCCGACTACACCGCCGCGCCGGTGGTGCGCCAGGCGTACCTCGACGCGCACCCGCAACTGGCCGCGCAGCTCAAGCCCCTGGCCGAGCTGTTCGACGACGCAACCATGCGCCAGCTCAACGCCCGCGTGGACGTCAACCACGAAAGCCCTTCCACCGTTGCCGCTGATTTCCTGCGCCAGCATTCGCTGCTCTCAACCCAATGACCTGGAGGAACAGCCATGGATTTTCTTGACGCCTTTTCCCATCTGGACTGGCCGCTGGTACTGCACCTGACTTGGCAGCACATCACCCTGGTGGGCATCGCCGTGACCCTGGCCATTGTTGTCGGTGTGCCGCTGGGCATCTTCATGACCCGCTTCCCGACGCTCGCCGGCCCATTGCAGGCCAGCGCCACGGTGCTGCTGACAATTCCGTCGATTGCGCTGTTCGGCCTGCTGTTGCCGTTCTATTCCAAGTTCGGCCAAGGCCTGGGCCCGATGCCGGCGATCACCGCGGTGTTTCTCTATTCGCTGTTGCCGATCATGCGCAACACCTACCTGGCCTTGACCGGCGTCGAACCGGGTATCCGTGAGGCCGCCCGTGGCATCGGCATGACCTTCGCCCAGCGCCTGCGCATGGTCGAACTGCCCATCGCCGTGCCGGTGATCCTGGCCGGCGTGCGCACCGCCGTGGTCATGAACATCGGCGTCATGACCATCGCCGCCACCATCGGTGCCGGTGGCCTGGGCGTGCTCATCCTCGCTTCCATCAGCCGCAGCGACATGTCGATGCTGATCGTCGGCGCCGTGCTGGTCAGTCTCCTGGCCATCTTCGCCGACCTGCTTCTGCAATGGCTGCAACGCTCGCTGACCCCAAAAGGACTCCTCAAATGATCGAACTTCAAAACCTCAGCAAAACCTTCAAGAGCAACGGCAAAGACGTCAAGGCCGTGGACTCGGTGAACCTGACCGTCAACGAAGGCGAGATCTGCGTGTTCCTCGGGCCGTCGGGCTGCGGCAAAAGCACCACGCTGAAGATGATCAATCGCCTGATCCCGCCGACCTCGGGCAAGGTGTTGATCAACGGCGAAGACACCACCGGCCTGGACGAAGTGACCCTGCGTCGCAACATCGGCTACGTGATCCAGCAGATCGGCCTGTTCCCGAACATGACCATCGAGGAAAACATCACCGTCGTCCCGCGCCTGCTCGGCTGGGACAAGCAGAAATGCCACGACCGCGCCCGCGAGCTGATGAGCATGATCAAGCTCGAACCCAAGCAGTACCTGCATCGCTACCCCCGTGAACTGTCCGGTGGCCAACAGCAACGGATCGGCGTGATCCGTGCCCTGGCGGCCGATGCGCCGCTGCTGCTGATGGACGAACCCTTCGGCGCGGTGGACCCGATCAACCGCGAGATGATCCAGAACGAGTTCTTCGAGATGCAACGGGCGCTGAACAAGACCGTGATCATGGTCAGCCACGACATCGACGAAGCGATCAAGCTGGGGGACAAGATTGCGATCTTCCGCGCTGGCAAGCTGGTCCAGTTCGATCACCCGGACACGCTGCTGGCGCATCCGGCCGACGAGTTCGTCAGCAGCTTCGTCGGCCAGGACAGCACGCTCAAGCGCCTGCTGCTGGTCAAGGCCGAAGACGCGGCGGACAACGCTCCGTCGGTCAGCCCCGAGACGCCAGTGGGTGAGGCACTGGAGTTGATGGACGAACATGACCGTCGCTACGTGGTGGTCACCTGTGCCGAGAACAAGGCCCTGGGGTATGTGCGCCGTCGCGACCTGCACCGCCAGACCGGCACCTGCGGACAATACCTGCGCGAATTCAACGCCACCGCCGTCTACGACGAACATCTGCGGATCCTGCTGTCGCGCATGTACGAGTTCAACCGCTCGTGGCTGCCGGTGTTGGATGCCGAACGGGTGTTCCTCGGGGAAGTGACCCAGGAATCGATTGCCGAGTACCTGAGCTCCGGACGTTCGCGCGGGGGCAAGACCAGCATTGTCTCGCCGGCCGAGACTGCGTTGGCCTGACTGACGCCTTCGCGAGCAAGCCCGCTCCCACACTGGATCTGCGTCATCCTACTATTTTGTGGTTGGTCGCGGGCCCAGTGTGGGAGCGGGCTTGCTCGCGAATGGGGCACCACAAATATCCCTGAAACACCTAAAAAATCCCTTCAACGGGAACATCAATCTGTCACGCAGGTCGGTTACATCATGAGCTGTCGCGGGCCGCACGACGGATGTGTGCAAAAACGCGACATTTTTAGTTGATCTCAGGCCCCTCACGCCCTAAAGTTCGCGCCGAACGTCCATGCTGGAAACGATCCATCCGGCTCAAGTACTGACGACGAGACAGCAAGGCCAAGGGAATCACGCATCCCGTGGCCTTTTTGCTTTCGGCGACATGCCTTGGGAAGTAGGCGAACCAAAGTGGGGATACGGAGGACGTTCACGAGGGCTGCTTGCCCTCACACCCATTGATCCTGATGTTTGCCAGTAGGAGTCCCAAGTATGTCGATCCAGGTCGAAGATTATTTCGCGCGCGAAACCTTCCAGAAAATGAAAGCGTTCGCCGACAAGCAGGAAACCCCGTTCGTGGTGATCGACACCGCGATGATCTCCAAGGCCTATGACGACCTGCGCGCCGGTTTCGAATTCGCCAAGGTCTACTACGCCGTCAAGGCCAACCCGGCGGTGGAAATCATCGACCTGCTCAAGGATAAAGGCTCGAACTTCGACATCGCCTCGATCTATGAGCTGGATAAGGTCATGAGCCGTGGCGTCGGCCCGGATCAGATCAGCTACGGCAACACCATCAAGAAATCCCGCGACATTCGCTACTTCTACGAGAAGGGCGTGCGCCTGTATGCCACCGACTCCGAAGCCGACCTGCGCAACATCGCCAAGGCCGCGCCGGGCTCGAAAGTCTATGTACGGATCCTCACCGAAGGCTCGACCACCGCTGACTGGCCGTTGTCGCGCAAGTTCGGCTGCCAGACCGACATGGCCATGGACCTGCTGATCCTGGCCCGCGACCTGGGCCTGGTGCCGTACGGCATTTCGTTCCACGTCGGCTCGCAACAACGCGACATCAGCGTCTGGGACGCGGCCATCGCCAAGGTCAAGGTGATCTTCGAGCGTCTGAAGGAAGAAGACGGCATTGTCCTGAAGCTGATCAACATGGGTGGCGGCTTCCCGGCCAACTACATCACCCGCACCAACAGCCTGGAAACCTACGCCGAGGAAATCATCCGCTTCCTCAAGGAAGACTTCGGCGACGACCTGCCGGAAATCATCCTGGAGCCGGGCCGTTCGTTGATCGCCAACGCCGGTATCCTGGTCAGCGAAGTGGTGCTGGTGGCGCGCAAGTCCCGTACCGCCGTCGAGCGTTGGGTGTACACGGATGTGGGCAAGTTCTCCGGCCTGATCGAAACCATGGACGAAGCCATCAAGTTTCCGATCTGGACCGAGAAGAAAGGCGAGATGGAAGAAGTGGTCATCGCCGGGCCTACCTGTGACAGCGCTGACATCATGTATGAAAACTACAAGTACGGGTTGCCGCTGAACCTGGCTATTGGGGATCGCCTGTACTGGCTGTCGACCGGGGCCTATACCACTAGCTATAGCGCGGTGGAATTCAATGGCTTTCCGCCGCTGAAATCGTTTTACGTGTGATGGGTTTGGGGCTTGAACCTCCATAGTTCTTGCCCTGTTGCGTAATAAAAAACGGCGCTTTTTTCAGAAATGGAAAGCGCCGTTTTTTTTTGATGGGTTGGTGTGTAGATCCGTTATTTAGGTAACGGCTGCTTAGGGTTCCGCCCTGACGGCGGGTCACTTTCGAAAAGCGCGAAAGTAACCAAAGCGCTTGTGCCCCACCACTCGGTGCCTCGCCTAGGCTCGGCATGCCTGAACGAAGGCATTGCTCCGTGGGCCGCCGCGAAGGGCCATCCATGGCCCAGCGCGGCTAACCCGGCATCCATGCCGGGTTGCCCACTCCACAATGCCTCCGTTCAGCCAGCGTGGTTAACGGGGCGCCCGAGATCAACGTCCACCGCGAGGCGGCCTAACAGCCGACCTGGCTCTCCCGGTCGTACACCCATCAGATCTGTTTGAGCAGGACCTGTGGGAGCAAAGCTTGCTCGCGATAGCGGTGGCTCAGTCAATGAAGATGTTGGATGTACCGGCCCCTTCGCGAGCAAGCTCGCTCCCACAGGGGGGCTCTGGATGCACACAAATATTGTGTCTACTGAAGATCCAATGTGGGAGCGAGCTTGCTCGCGAATGCGGTGTCCCAGTCGATGAATATGTTGGATGTGCCGGCCTCTTCGCGAGCAGGCTCGCTCCCACAGGGGGGCTCTGGATACACACAAATATTGTGTCTACGGAAGATCCAATGTGGGAGCGAGCTTGCTCGCGAATGCGGTGTCCCAGTCAATGAATATGTTGGATGTGCCGGCCCCTTCGCGAGCAAGCTCGCTCCCACAGAGGGGCTCTGGATGCACACAAATATTGTGTCTACTGAAGATCCAATGTGGGAGCGAGCTTGCTCGCGAATGCGGTGTCCCAGTCGATGACGATGTTGGATGTGCCGGCCCCTTCGCGAGCAGGCTCGCTCCCACAGGGGGGCTCTGGATACACATAAATATTATGTCTACTGAAGATCCAATGTGGGAGCGAGCTTGCTCGCGAATGCGGTGTCCCAGTCGATGAATATGTTGGATGTGCCGGCCCCTTCGCGAGCAAGCTCGCTCCCACAGGATTTCGTCGCCGGCGGCGGGCAAAAGGTCCGCTCATGCAAATGATCGAAGCTTTTGGGTGTGTTTATGAATGCTTCTCGATAACACACGGCATAATGCACGCCGTGATGAACAGTAAATGAACAAGGCGAGCGACGTGTTGAAGAAAACCCTGTTCCAGTTGCACTGGTTTTTCGGCATCAGTGCCGGGCTGGTCCTGGCGTTGATGGGCGTTACCGGGGCGGTGGTGTCGTTCCAGGATGAAATCCTGCGGGCCTTGAACCCGCAGGTGCTGATGGTCGAGAAACAGCCGGCCGGCGTCCTGCCGCCTGCCGAACTGGTGGAACAGATCGAAGCCACCTCCGGCAAGACCGTCGCCATGCTCTGGGTCGAGACCGACAGCGGCAACGCCGCGCGGGTGATCTTTGCGGCGCCTGCTGGGGAAAAACGTGGCGCCATGCGCTATTTCAACCCTTACAACGCGCAGTTCATGGGCGATGTGACGGGCCAGGACTTCTTCGGTTTTATGCTCAGGTTGCACCGCGTCCTGACCCTGGATGATGTCGGTCGGCAAATCACCGGTGCCTGCACGCTGATCCTGGTGTTTTTCTGCCTGTCCGGACTGTACCTGCGTTGGCCGCGCCAATGGAAAAGCTGGCGCGCCTGGCTGACCCTCGACTGGGGGAAAAAAGGTCGGAGCTTCAATTGGGACCTGCACTCCGTGGCGGGCACCTGGTGCCTGGTGTTCTATCTACTGGCGGCCCTGACCGGGCTGACCTGGTCCTACGAGTGGTACAACAAAGGCGTGACCCGCCTGCTCTCCGATTCACCGAAAGAGGAACGGGTGCGCAATCGTGGCCCGGCGCCAAGCGGCCCACTGCCCGTGGCCGATTACCGGGCCATGTGGAGCAGCATCTACAGCGCCGCCGGCCCGGGGCTGTCGGCCTATAACGTGCGCATGCCGCCCGTGGCCGGGCAACCGGCGACCGTGTTCTACCTGCTGAACAACTCGCCGCACGACCGGGCGCTGAACCAGCTCGTCCTCGACCCTGCCACCGGCGTCATCAGCCGGCACAGCCGCTACAGCGACAAGAGTTTCAAGGCGCAGTTGCTGACCAGTGTCTATGCCCTGCATATCGGCAGTTACTTCGGCCTGGTCGGGCGGATTCTGGTGACCGTCGCCGCGCTGACCATGCCGCTGTTCTTCATCACCGGCTGGTTGCTGTATCTGGACCGCCGCCGCAAGAAGCGCCACGTCAGAAACGCCCGCCAGGCCCTCATCGCCAACCCGGGCAATGCGCCGGCCTGGCTGATCGGCTTCGCCAGCCAAAGCGGTTTCGCCGAGCGACTGGCCTGGCAGACCGCCGGCCAACTCCAGGCCGCCGGCTTGCCCGTGAAGGTCCAGCCACTGGCCGGCGTGCGTGAGCAGGACCTGAACGACGCCACCCATGCGCTGTTTGTCGTCAGCACCTTTGGCGACGGCGAAGGGCCGGACAGTGCCCGCGGTTTCGAACGCAAGGTGCTGGGCCAGGCCTTGAGCCTGGAGCGTCTGCAGTATTCGGTGCTGGGCCTGGGCGACCGGCAGTATGAACACTTCTGCGGCTTCGCCCGGCGCCTGCACGCCTGGCTGGCGGAACACGGCGGCAAGACCCTGTTCGCGCCGGTGGAAGTGGACAGCGGCGACCCTTACGCCCTGCGTCACTGGCAACAACAATTGGCGGAGTTGACCGGCCAAGCCCCGCTGGACACTTGGCAGGCGCCAAGCTTCGAAAACTGGAGCCTCAGCCAGCGCACCCTGCTCAACCCCGACAGCAGCGGCTCGGGCGTTTACCTGCTGGGCCTCACCGCCCCCGGGCCGAGCAGTTGGCTGGCCGGCGACCTGGTGGAAATCCTGCCGCGCAATGACCTGTGGGCCATCGAACATTTCCTCGACGGGCTCGGCCTCTCCGGCCAGGCGCGCGTGCAAGTCGATGGCCTGTCCCAAAGCCTCGATCAAGCCCTGGCCACCCGCCAACTCCCGGAAAACCGTGCCCATCTGGTCGGCCTGCATGCCCAGGCGCTGGTGGATGCCCTGGCACCGCTGGCGATACGCGAATACTCCATCGCCTCGATCCCGGCCGACGGCGTACTGGAACTGATCGTGCGCCAGGAACGTCACGCCGACGGTAGCCTGGGCGTCGGTTCCGGCTGGCTGACCGAACACGCACCACTGGGCAGCGCCGTCAGCCTGCGGCTGCGCCGCAACAGCAGCTTCCACCTGCCGGCCCAGGGTGTGCCGATGATCCTGCTGGGCAACGGCACCGGCCTGGCCGGCCTGCGCAGCCTGCTCAAGGCGCGCGTCACCGAGGGCATGCAGCGCAACTGGCTGCTGTTTGGCGAGCGCAACCGCGAACACGATTTCCACTGCCGCGATGAGTTGCAGGAATGGGTGACCTCGGGCGACCTGGAACGCCTGGACCTGGCCTTTTCCCGGGATCAGAAGCAGAAAGTCTACGTCCAGGACCGCCTGCTGGAATCGGCCGCGCTGCTCAAGCAATGGCTGGCCGACGGCGCGGTGATCTATGTCTGCGGCAGCTTGCAGGGCATGGCATCCGGGGTGGATCACGTGCTCAACAACGTGCTGGGGCGCGAGGAAGTGGAGCGGCTGATCGAGCAGGGGCGGTATCGGCGGGATGTCTACTGACAGACACCCATCTTAAGTACCCCTTGTGGGAGCAAAGCTTGCTCGCGATAGCGGACTGTCAGTCAGCCATTTATTGACAGATATACCGTTATCGCGAGCAAGCTTTGCTCCCACAGAGGCTTTTCCCACAGAGGCTCCTGGCGCGACTGACAGTCAAACCGGCTGCAACTTCTTCTCGAACACCGCCACGCCTTCCAGGTCCCGCAACACCACGCTCATCTCCCCGCTCTGCCCGTCGATGTTCACCTCGCCAAAGAACTGATACCCGGCGAACGGCGAGGTGTTCTGGGCCGGGGGCGCTTTCTGGAACACCACTTCCGGGCCGAAGGTCTTGTCCAGGGCGTTGGGCCCGAAGCTGCCGGCGTTCAATGGCCCGGCGACGAACTCCCAGAATGGTTCGAAATCCTGGAACGCGGCGTGTTCGGGGTGGTAATGATGGGCGGCGCAATAGTGGACGTCGGCGGTGAGCCAGACGTAGTTGCGCACCTGATGCTTGCGCAGGTAGCCGAGCAGTTCGGCGACCTCCAGTTCACGCCCCTGGGCCGCGCCCGGGTCACCGTTGGCGACCGCTTCCCAGCGCGGCACGCCGGGGCTGACTTCGCCATCCGGCACACCCAGGCCAATGGGCATGTCGGCGGCGATGACTTTCCATTGGGCACGGGACTGCTTCAATTCGCGCTTGAGCCAGTTCAACTGCTCACGCCCCAGGAACGGTTTAGCCGCGCCGAGGTTGGCGTCGTTGGCCTCGCGGTAGCTGCGCATGTCCAGCACGAACACATCCAGCAGCGGCCCGTAACCGAGCTTGCGGTAGATCCGTCCACCGCCGTCGGCCTTCTGCAGGCGCATCGGCGCGTATTCCAACCAGGCCTGTCGCGCGCGCCCCACAAGGCTGTGGATATCCTTGGTCTGGTAGCGCTCGTCCAGTTGCTTGCCCGGCGACCAGTTGTTGACCACCTCATGGTCGTCCCACTGCCAGATCTGCGGCACTTCGGCGTTGAAGCGACGGACGTTTTCGTCCATCAGGTTGTAGCGATAGTTGCCGCGATACTCATCCAGGGTCTCGGCAACCTTGCTCTTGGCTTCGGTGGTGAGGTTGCGCCAGATGCGCCCACCCTCGGCGGTGATTTGCGCCGGCACCGGGCCGTCGGCGTAGATGGTGTCGCCGCTGTGGATAAAAAAATCCGGCAGGCGCAGGCGCATGGCTTCGTAGATGCGCATGCCGCCGATGTCCGGGTTGATACCGAAGCCCTGGCCGACGGTGTCGCCACTCCAGACAAACCGGATGTTGCGCTTGAACTGCGGCACGCTGCGCAGGTGGCCGAGCCAGGGTTCGCTGGCAACCCCGCTTTGGGCGTCTTCGAAATGCACACGGTAGAAAATCGCCTGGTCGCGGGGCAGCCCGGTGAGTTCGACCCGGGCAGTGAAATCACTGCGGGCGTCGGCCATGGGCGAGACGAAGCGGCGCGGATTGCTGAACGTGCTGCGGGTGTCCCACTCCACCACCATCCGCGCCGGACGGTCGCTGCGGCTCCAGATCATCGCCCGGTCGCCCTGCACGTCGCCCGACTGCACACCGTCGGTGAGCACCGGCCGATCCTTGACCGAAGCCATCACCGCCGGCGCCAGCCCCGGCAACAACAACCCCGCCCCCACGGCTTGCATCACCCGACGACGGCCCAGGTCGAATTCGCTCATGGTGTTCTCCCTTGAAATGGGAAAACTTAAGCATGGCTCTGTGAAGTGGGTGTGACAGGAATTTTATGCCCCCCCAAAAACCAAATGTGGGAGCGGGCTTGCTCGCGAAAGCGGCGTGTCAGTCGACGAAAATGTTGTCTGACACGCCGCT
>NZ_LHVH01000011.1 GCF_001269885.1 Pseudomonas kilonensis | reverse complement strand
AAATGTTGTCTGACACGCCGCTTTCGCGAGCAAGCCCGCTCCCACAGGTAGGGTGGTGTGACTTAAATCAGGCCTTGGCCGGCTCCAACGCCATCTCTACCACCTCAGGCCGCTTGAGCAGCGCATACGCCACCGCCGTCAGCAGGCTCCCCGCCACGATCGCCAGCAGGTACAACAATGCATGGTTGATGGCGTTGGGGATCAGCATCACGAACAGGCCGCCGTGGGGGGCCATGAGCTTGCAGCCGAAGTACATCGACAGCGCACCGGTCAGCGCGCCGCCGGCAATGCTGGCCGGGATCACCCGCAGCGGATCCTTGGCCGCGAACGGGATCGCGCCTTCGGAGATGAAGCACAGCCCCAGCACCAGCGCGGCTTTACCGGCCTCGCGCTCGGTCTGGGCGAATTTGCGCCGGGCGATGAAGGTGGCGATGCCCAGGCCAATCGGCGGCACCATGCCGGCGGCCATGGCCGCGGCCATCGGTGCATAACTCTGGGAAGCCAGCAGCCCCACCGAAAACGCGTAGGCCGCCTTGTTGATCGGCCCACCGAGGTCGACGCACATCATCGCCCCCAGCAACACGCCCAGCAGAATCGCATTGGTGGTGCCCATGCTGTCGAGGAAGTGGGTCAGGGCGTCGAGCATGCCCGCCACCGGTTTACCGACGATGTAGATCATCACCAGGCCGGTGAACAGGCTCGCCAGCAGCGGAATGATCAGGATCGGCTTGAGCGCTTCCAGGCTCTGGGGCAAACGCGCATAGCGATTGATCGCCTTGGCCGTGTAACCGGCCAGGAAACCAGCGATGATCCCGCCAATGAAGCCGGCGCCAAGGGTGCTCGCCAGCAACCCGCCGATCATGCCTGGCGCCAGGCCTGGCCGGTCGGCGATGGAATAGGCGATGTAGCCGGCCAGCAGCGGCACCATCAATTTGAACGCGGTTTCGCCGCCGATCTGCATCAGCGCGGCAGCCAGGGTTCCAGGTTCCTTGAAGGCCTCGATGCCGAATACGAACGACAAGGCGATCATCAAACCACCGGCCACCACCATCGGCAACATGAACGATACGCCCGTCAGCAGGTGCTTATAGGCACCGCTTTTTTCCGCTTTCGCCGGCCCCGAGGCGGCGCCGTTCGCCGCGCTTTCCTGGCGCCCTTCGGCCAAGGCTTTTTTCAGCGTGGCTTCGGCCTGTTTCAAGGCAATGCCGGTGCCACAACGATAAATTTTCTTGCCGGCAAAACGTTCGGTGGCGACTTCGATATCAGTCGCCAGCAGTACCACATCGGCCTCGGCGATTGCCTCGGGGCTCAACGGATTACGCGCGCCCACCGAGCCTTGGGTTTCGATCTTCAGGTCGTAACCCAAGCGCGCCGCCGCCTGCTGCAAGGCTTCGGCGGCCATGAAGGTATGGGCAACGCCCGTTGGGCATGCGGTGATGGCAACCAGGCGCGGCGCACGCTCGGTCGACACCGCGGGGGCCTCCTCCACGACATCCGAGGCGAGAAAAACCTCGGCCTCTTCGGCGCCACGACGCAGCACCGCATCAACGTCCTGGAGAGCCAGGGCCGGTGTGCTGCGGAACACCCGCTTGCCGACGAACCGCGACAGGTCCACCGGGCCGCTGGCGACCAGCAACACCCACTCGGCCGCTTCGAGGGTCGCGGCCGACAACTGGCGCTCCGGATGGGCCGCGTCATGGACTTCGACACTGGTGCTCCAACCCTGGCGCTGCGCCGCAGCGTCCAGCAGGCGGGCGCACAACACACTGGTGACCATGCCGTTCGGGCAGGCCGTCACAATGGCTAGTTTCATTCTTGCTAACCCTCTTATTGTTCTGTCAGGGGGCGCACGCGCACGCCCTGTTCAAGCGACGCCAGCAACGCGGTGTCGTGGATGCCAAAACCGATCTGCGTGACCGCCATGGCAGCGATGGCCGTGGCGGTGCGCAACGTCTGTTCCGGGGTGTCGGCGCTGAGCAGGCCGTGCAGCATGCCCGCCAGCAGCGAATCCCCGGCACCCACGGTGCTGGCGACGCTGACCTTGGGTGGCGAGGCATGCAGCGCCGTACCGACACTGAACCAGTTCACGCCATCGGCACCGTGGGAAATCACCACATGCTCGACGCCCTGCGCGTGCAGGCGCTGTGCCGCTTGCGCCTGGGCCAATTCGCTCACCACCTCGCAACCCAGCGCGTCGGCCAGTTCTTCGGTGTTCGGCTTGATCAGCCACGGCCCCGCCGCCAGGGCGACGCGCAAGGCTTCGCCACTGGTGTCGAGGGCCACGTTCAGGCCGAGTGTTTTCAAACGCGTGATCAAGGCCTGCAACCACTGCGGGCTGACACCCCGGGGCAAGCTGCCCGCCACCACAACCACGTCGTGACCGGGGGCGATTTGCTCAAGGCGCGCCAGCAAGGCGTGCTGTGCGGCTTCATCAACCACCGGGCCCGGGCCGTTGAGGTCAGTGATGCGTCCGTCCTGCTCAGCCAGTTTGATATTGCTGCGAGTTTCGCCGGGAACACGGATAAAAGCATCGACAAAACCACGCTGGGCAAACAGCGTCTCGAACAACTGGGCATTGTCTTCGCCCAGAAAACCACTGACCGTCAGCGTATGGCCGAGATCGGCCAACACCTGGGCCACGTTCACGCCCTTGCCGGCGGCGTGGGCGTGCATGCCGTCGCTGCGGTTGACCTGGCCCGGCTCCAGGCGCGCCAACTCCACCGTGAGGTCGAGCGCCGGGTTGAGGGTCAGGGTAAGAATCTTCGCCATTACAGCGCCTCCACTAATGCGCGCACATCATCGGCGCTGCCCACGGCCAAGGCCTCTTGGGCCAGGGTTTGTACTTGCGCCAGGCTCAATTCGCGGACCCGCGCCTTGACCTCGGCAATGCTGCGGGCCGAGACACTCAGTTCGTCCACGCCCAGGCCCACCAGCACCGGCACCGCCAGTGGGTCGGCCGCCAGTTCGCCACACACACCGACCCATTTGCCATGGGCATGGGCGGCGCGCACGGTGATGTCGATCAGTTGCAGCACGGCCGGGTGCAAGCCATCGGCCTGGGCCGACAGGGTCGGATGACCACGGTCGATCGCCAGGGTGTATTGCGTCAGGTCGTTGGTGCCGACGCTGAAGAAGTCGACTTCCTTGGCGAGCACCGGCGCCAGCAATGCGGCGGACGGCACTTCGATCATGATCCCCAGCTGCAGGTCTGCCACGGGGATTTCCCGGCGCAGGCGCTCGGTCATGTCCCGGGCCTGGCGCCACTCATCGACGCTGCCCACCATCGGGAACATGATCCGCAGCGGACGGCTGTCCGCCGAACGCAACAAGGCCCGCAGTTGCGCTTCCATGACCTGCGGACGCTGCAAGGTCAGGCGGATGCCACGCACGCCGAGGAACGGGTTTTCTTCTTTCGCGATCGGCCAGTACGGCAGTGGCTTGTCACCGCCAACATCCAGCGTACGCACCACCAGCGGTCGACCGGCCAGGCCGTCGAGCACCTTGCGGTATTCGGCTTCCTGGGTCGCTTCATCCGGCGCCTGGGTGTGAGCCATGAAAATCAGTTCGGTGCGCAACAGGCCAATGCCTTCGGCGCCCTGCTCCACCGCGCTGGCGACGCCGGCGCTTTCGCCAATGTTGGCAAACACTTCCACGGCATGACCGTCACGGGTCACCGCCGGTTCGTGACGCTGCTCGGCGGCCACCTTTAGGCGCTGCTCGCGGGTGTCGCGCTCTTCAGCAGCCCGTTGCAAGGTGGCAGCGTCAGGGTCCACGTGCAGGCGACCGCGTTGGCCATCCAGCAACAAGGACGTGCCCGGCGCCAGCAACAATACCGCCGCACCGGCGCCCACCAGCGCCGGAATGCCCAGGGCCCGGGCGACAATGGCGCTGTGGGCGGTGGCGCCGCCACGGGCGGTGAGAATCCCCGCCACCCGCGTCGGGTCCAGGCGGGCCACGTCGGACGGGCCGACTTCGTCCATCACCAGGATGTAGGGTTGATCGGGTTCGTTCGGGGTTTCGACGCCGCACAGTTGCGCCAGCACCCGACGGCCGACGTCTCGCAGATCGGCGGCCCGTTCGGCCAGCAAGGCGTCCTGCAAGGCTTCCTGTTCTTTCGCGGCGGCTTCAACCACCCCCATCCACGCCGCTTGCGCACTCTCGCCCAGCTTCAAGCGAGTGTCGACTTCGTCGCTCAGCTCCGGGTCGTCGAGCATTTCCTGATGGGTGATGAAGATCTCGCGGATGGCCTTGGCCTTGGCGCGTTCAATCAGGCCTTGGATATCGCGGCGCACCTGGTTCAAGGCGTTTTGCAGGCGTTCGCGCTCGATGGCCGCCGATTCACCGCGCAACGGGTAGTCGATGGCCTGCAATACCTGGATGTGGGCCGGGCCGATGGCGATGCCCGGGGCGGCGGCGACGGCCTGGATCAGGCTGCCAGATTCGGGCGCCAACACGACAGTCGCCACTTCGGCCATCACGGTTTCCCGCGGCGCACTCGGCGGCGGCAGCGGTTCGACTTCTTCGCCAAGGCCTTCTTCGATGGCCGCCAGCAGTGCCGGCAACGCATCGGCGGCAATGCTCGGCTCAGCAATGAATTCCAGGACCTGGCCGCGACGGGCGCCCAGGCTCAACAGCTTGCTCAGGCTCTTGGCCGACACGGCGCTGTCCTGGCCGTCGACGATGCGCACGCGGATCTCGCCTTCGAAGCTTTTCGCCAACTGGGCGAGGATCTTCGCCGGGCGTGCATGCAGGCCATGGGCATTGGCCAGGCCGATGCGCGCGCTGGGCCAATCGGCGGGCAATTCGCCGCCGAGCACTTCCAGTACTTTGCGACTGCTGGTGGCGCGACCCAGTTCGTGGCCGCGGCCTTCGATCAGCAAGGCACAGAGCCTTTCCAGCAGGGCCTGGTGAGCCTCGCCGAGACTGGCGAGGCAGAACAGACCGCTCAACGGTTGACCCAGGTAGCGGATGGGCTTGTCCGGCGTGACGAACGCCAGGCCCGGACGCTTGACGGTCTGTTCGCTGTGCAGCCACCACAAGCCATCGCCCAGGGGCAGCGCATCGACTTGTTGCAACACCCCCGCAAAGCCGTTGCTCACGCAATCGGCCTGGCGCAGCAAACGGGCGCCGCGCCATACCAGCTCTTCGAAATCGTCAGCCGACACACCGAGGCCGATCATCTGGGCATCCAGGGCCAGTTCCTGCGGCGCGCCTTGCAACAGCTTCAGCAACGCTTCGGCGGAACCGGCACGGCGCAAGGCCTGGCCCAGGTCCGTCTCGCCGAGGGCGCGGGTCAGCAGTTGCAGCAGGCGCAGGTGTTCGTCGGACTTGGCCGCGATGCCGATCGCCAGGTAGACGATCTGACCATCGCCCCAGTCCACGCCCTCGGGGAATTGCAGCAGGCGCACACCGGTCGAATGAACCAGCTCGCGGGTCTGCGGGGTGCCGTGGGGGATGGCAATACCTTGGCCAAGAAAGGTCGAGCCCTGGGCTTCGCGAGCCTGCAAGCCGGCGAGGTAACCCTCAGCCACCAAGCCATCGGCCACCAGTTTGTCGGCGAGCAGTTGCAGTGCAGCGTCTTTATCCACAGCCGTCTGAGCCATGGATATCTGCTCTAGAGTGAGCTCGAGCATGCTTTCTCCTTTTTGGCGTCCGGTTGGCGCCAGGTATTGTTTTGAATGAATCAGCTTAGCGTTGCAGGATGATTTTTGGCGTGATCACGGCAGAAGGGCCAAAAATCCTGCTAGCCTTGAAAATACGCTTGCTGAAACGTTTAATCTAGAAAGATTGGCACGTTACTCGATAATCTCTCATCCTTGAAGTGCAACTTGTCGTAAGCGCTTGGACGGTGACCGTCGGCTTGAATCGGGTAGGATGGCCCTTATCGTCGGGGCTAACTCGAAAAAACAAGGAAAACCGGGTTGAAACTCAGTGATATTGCCCAACTGGCCGGTGTGTCCGTGACCACCGCCAGCTATGTCATCAACGGCAAGGCCGAACAGCAACGCATCAGCAGCGCTACCGTCGAACGGGTGCGGGCGGTGGTCCAGGAACACGGCTTCACGCCCAATCCCCAGGCCGCCGGGCTGCGCAGCCGCCACACCCGCACCCTGGGCTTCATCCTGCCAGACCTGGAAAACCCCAGTTACGCACGCATCGCCAAGTTGCTGGAGCAAGGCGCGCGGGCGCGGGGCTACCAATTGCTGATCGCCAGTTCCGACGACGCCCCCGACAGCGAACGACAGCTGTTGCAGTTGTTCCGCGCCCGGCGCTGCGATGCGCTGATCGTCGCCAGTTGCCTGCCGGCCGGCGACGACAGCTACCAGCAGCTGCAGGCCAAGGGCATTCCGATCATCGCCATCGACCGGGTGATGGAGCCGGCGCATTTCTGCTCGGTGATCAGCGACGACCGCCAGGCCAGCCTGCAATTGACCCGCAGCCTGTTGGAGACCCACCCTCGACAAATCGCGCTGATCAGCGCCCGTCCCGAGCTGAGCATCAGCCAGGAACGGGCCGCAGGCTTTCGCGAGGCCTTGGCCGGGTTCGAGGGCCAGGTGCTGATCGAGCATGGCGAGTCGTTCAGCCGTGAATGCGGCCGCCAGTTGATGGAGGAAATGCTCGCGCGCCTGGGGCATCTGCCCGACGCGCTGATCACCACGTCCTACGTGCTGCTGCAAGGGGTGTTCGACGCCCTGCACGATTTCCCGCTCAAGTCGCGGCCGTTGCGCCTGGGTACGTTTGGTGACACGCAGTTGCTGGATTTCCTGCCGCTGCCGGTCAATGCCATGTCCCAGCAGCACCAACTGATCGCCGACAAAGCCCTGGAACTGGCCCTGGCGGCCATCGAAAACGATGACTACCAGCCAGGCGTGCAGGCCATCGCGCGGACGTTCAAGCAGCGTATTCACCAAGGCTGACGCTTCTTCAGGATTGATCCATGGAGTTGATCGACACCCACACCCACCTGGATTTTCCAGACTTTGATGCGGACCGCCCGGCACTGCTGGCCGAAAGCCGCGCCTTGGGCGTGCGGCAAATGGTGATACTGGGCGTGTACCGGGACAACTGGCAGCGGGTCTGGGACCTGGTGCAAAGCGACCCGGACCTGCATGCCGCACTGGGCCTGCACCCGGTGTATCTCGATCAGCACCGACCCGACGACGTGGCGCTACTGCGCGAGTGGCTGAGCCGCCTGGCCGGACATCGGCAATTGTGTGCGGTAGGGGAAATCGGCCTGGATTACTACATCCCCACCCTGGATCGCGAACGCCAGCAGGCACTGTTCGACGCACAACTGCAACTGGCAGTGGAGTTCGAACTGCCGGCGCTGATCCATGTGCGCCGCAGCCATGCCGACGTGATCGCGACCCTCAAGCGCATGGGCTCCAAACGCGCCGGGATCATCCACGCCTTCGCCGGCAGCTTCGAAGAGGCCCGCGAATACATCAGGCTCGGCTTCAAACTCGGCCTGGGCGGTGCCGCGACTTGGCCCCAGGCCTTGCGCATGCACCGGGTGCTGGCGCAATTGCCGCTGGACGCGGTGGTGCTGGAAACCGATTCCCCGGACATGGCCCCGGCGATGTTCCCCGGCCAACGCAACAGCCCGGCGCATTTGCCGGCGATTTGTGAGGCGCTGGCCGGGATCATGGGTATCAGCCCGGAACGCTTGGCCGAGGCCAGTACGGCCAATGCCCGCCAACTGTTCAACTGGTAAAAAAACCTGTGGGAGATTCTATGGTACGGGGCTACCCCTTAAATGCCTTTCGGTAAGTATTCGCTCTGGTTCTTCAGCAGGGCGAATACCACTCGGGCAAGCTTGCGGGCCAGTGCCACTAATGCTTCGGTTGTGCTGAGTCCCCGGGCCCTCAGTGCCTCATAAAAACCCTTCCATGCCGCTGTGCGCCTCGCCGACATCGCGGCGTTATGCATCAATCGACGTGCCTCTGGGTCACCTCGCTTAGACAAGCAGCGGCGTCCCTTCTTTTTCCC
>NZ_LHVH01000010.1 GCF_001269885.1 Pseudomonas kilonensis | reverse complement strand
TTTGGCGACATCAACACCCACGATCGGCTTTGCGACAGAAACCGGCATTGCCATTGAAAATCCTCCGGGCTAAGGTTTGAACACTTGAAGGGTTCACCCAGAGGCGCAGGCTTGTTCCTATCGTCGGTCTAGGCCAGATGCATTCTTTATCGGCGCTTGGGTGAAAGGAGGAGGGGTGAAATCTCCCACGGTCTGTACTGCGGCTAACAGTCAGAATCGAGCTTTGTCCCTCCTCCTCCCTTCAAGTCCTACCATACAAGCGAGCTTGGTGGGAGCAAGGCTTGCTCGCGATCCAGGCACCGCAGCACTCAAGAGACCGCGGTGTTTTCATCGCGGGCAAGCCTTGCTCCCACCAAGCTCGCTCCCACATTGGACCTGCGGTGAATCAGCGGCAATCACACCCGAAACGCATTGATCAACTGCTTGAGCTGCACCACCTGGGCAGACAATTCGCGGCTGGCGTCTTCGGTCTGGTGGGCACCTTCGGCGGTGCGTTCGCCGGCGCGGTTGATTTCGACGATGTTCTGGTCGATGTCATGGGCCACGGCCGTCTGCTGCTCCACAGCGGCGGCGATCTGCTGGTTCTGGTCGACGATCATGCCGACGGCACCGAGGATATTTTCCAAGGCCTGCTGGACCTTTTCCGATTGGCTGACCGTGCCGCTGGCCATCTCATGGCTGGTGCCCATCGCCTTGACCGCGGCACCGACACCACCGTGCAGGCGGGTGATCATCGCTTCGATTTCTTCGGTCGATTGCTGGGTTCGCTTGGCCAGGGTTCGCACCTCATCGGCCACCACCGCAAAGCCGCGCCCCTGCTCACCGGCCCGGGCTGCTTCGATGGCGGCGTTGAGGGCCAGCAGGTTGGTCTGCTCGGCGATGCTCTTGATCACATCCAGCACGCGACTGATGGCCTGGCTGTCGGTCGCCAGTTGATTGATCACCTGCACCGACTGATCGATCTCGCTGGCCAAGCGGGCGATGCTGCCCTGCTGGGATTCCACCAGCCCGCGCCCGCTGAGGGTCTCGTCGTTCACGCTGTGGGCACTGCTCACCGCTGCAGCGGCACTGCGGGCCACTTCCTGGGCCGTGGCCGACATTTGGTTCATCGCCGTGGCCACCAGTTCGATCTGGCTGCGCTGGCCGGCGACGGCCTGGTTGCTCTGGGCCGATACCGTTTCCACCTGCCCGGCCTGGCGTTCGACTTCGGCGACGGTGCGGCCGACCTGTTCGATCAGGTCATGGATCTTCGCCACCGTACCGTTGAACACTTCACCCAGCTCACCCAGTTCGTCTTTGCTGCGCGCGACGAAATTGACCGTCATGTCCCCCGCCGCCACCTTGTCCATCATCTGGCCCAGATGCTGAAGCGTGGTGCGGGTCGAGGCGTAGAAACCGGCGTACAGGTAAAAAATCAACAGGAACACCAGCACCAGCGCCACGGCTTGCAGCACCATGTGACTGCGATTCTGTTCCAGGCGCTGCTGCAACTGCACGCCGAGAAAGCCCTGGGTCGCTTCGTTCAGCCGATAAGTCTGCTCCATCAGGCCGCTGACCTGCTCAAAGAATGCCGGCCAGGGCGCATCGAGGGTGTCGGCCATCACCACCTGCTCCTCGATCAGTTCCGAGGCCTTCTTGAGGGCACTCTTGCTGCCGTTGGCCTGGGCGGCCAGGGTTTGTCCAGCCGCCTGGCTGGAGCCGAGGGCGTCCTGCAGTTTCAAGTCGTACTCGCCCTGGAGCTTTTCGATCTGCGCCAGCAACTCGTCGAAGCGGGTGCTCGACGCCGAGTTGAGAAACCCCAGCCCCAACGAGGACGCGCCCAGCGCCCGGCCTTCACCGAGAATCTGGGTGACCTTGGGGGTCGTGCCGATGATCAGTTCACTGAGCTGGCGGATGTCGCTCTGATTGTCGCGGCTCAGCCCCGCCTGGCTGGCGATGATCTGGCCGAACATCTGGGCGCTGTTGAGCAACTTGCCGATCAGCGCACTTTTGCTCTGCAGGGAGCTTTCGGCCTGCTGGGCCTTGAAAGCACCGATCATTTCGTCGCGCTTGGCCTCGAAGGCACTGACCTGCTCAGGCTCGATGGCCATGGCCGTCATGCCTTGCAGCCGTGCGAGGACCTGTTGTTCCAGGCTGACTATCTTCGCTTCGACATCACCGGCCTTGCCGGATTGGCCCAGGCTGGCGTTGATCTGCACCAGATTATTGAGGGTTTCCAGGTCCCGGCGCAGGGTCAGGCTGCTGCCCAGCAGGTCGAGGCTTTGCAGCTCCACTTGGGTGCCCTGGAATTCCCGATAGGAATCGCGCACCAGAAAGAAGTTGGTCACCAGCATGGGCAGCAGGAACAGCACGCTGATCAGGCTGAACTTCATGCCGAAGCTCAGGCGGTTCATCAGCGCGACGGCGGGCCAGAGCAAACTCTTCACAAGGAAGTCTCCCGGTAGTGTTCTTATTGTTATGAGCTCGCGCACGGAGACAGCAGAAAGCCACTATTCGGGCGCTGCTCTTGTATAGCCTAAATTGGCGGGGAGATTTGTAACTTAAGGTTAACGAGAAGGACTGACACGGTTCAGCTGTGGCTAGGGGATTTATCTGTGGGAGCAAGGCTTGCTCCCACAGAATCCCTCGCCACAAGGAAATGTGTTGGTTGTTCTCAGGCCAACACCGTCCACAACGCAAACCCGGCATACCAGAGCACCGCCGCACGCAGCAACAATTCCCAGAGACGGTCCAGGCTGTTGATGCCGTCCGGCCCGGCGACGGGCCGGGGGATCTCGCCCGCCACCAGGCCGACCTTGTCGATGAGGGCGGCGGCGCTGATGTTCCAGTTCAGCAGCTCATGCAGCATGACCCGGCTGACCGCAACGAAATTCCCCACCAGGGCGAAGCTCGCCGCCAGCAACCGCACCGGCACCCAATCGAAGGCATGGCGCATTTGTGCTGCCCGCTCGGCCACGCCGGGGTTCTGGCTGTGCTCGGCGGCTAGCGCCAGCAGCCGATAACTCAGGGCGGCGACCGGGCCCAACACGAAGTACCAGAAAATTACCGCGAAAAAGCTCTGGTAGGCCTGCCACAACAAATGCCCCTGGACCCGCTCCAGCAACTGCTCACCGTCATCGGCTTCAATGTCCAGGTCGCGCTTGGCCACATGGGCCGCCGCTTGCAGGTCTTCCCGACGCCACGCGTCGCGAAACGGCCCGAGGCCGGCCAGCAGATCACCACGCCCCAGGCTGTAGATCACCACCAGCAAATGCACCGGCAGCGCCAGCAGACCATAGGCCACCGGCTCCAGCACCCACAAAAGCAACGCCAGCAGCGCCACGGGCAGCACCACCATCAGCGTCAGCACCAGCCAGGGTCGGCTGAGCCAACGCGGGCTCGCCTCGAGCTTGTTCAGCTCGAGCAGCCAGCCGCCGTCGCGCTGGACCCGCTGGCGCAAGGCCGAGAACTTCTCGATCCAGACGGCCAGCAGCAACACCAGAAAACTCATTGTCCTTCCCCTTCTGTCAGGGCCGCGCGATAGCGCACCCAGTCGAATGCCGGTCCCGGATCGGTCTTGCGTCCCGGTGCGATGTCGCTGTGCCCGCAGATACGCTGCACAGTGATCGCCCTGAACGCCGCTTGCAACTGCCGGGTCAGGTCCACCAATGCGACATATTGCGCGTCGGTGAACGGCAGATCATCCGTGCCCTCAAGCTCGATGCCCAGGGAAAAATCGTTACAAGTCTCACGCCCCTCGAAGCACGAGACACCCGCATGCCACGCGCGATCCAGACAAGAGACAAACTGGGTCACAGCGCCGTCACGCTCAATCAGAAAATGCGCAGAAACGCGAAGGTCGGCGATACCCAGAAAGTAGGGATGTTCCGTGACATCCAGACGATTCTGGAAGAATTCCTGCACCTTGCCCGTGGCGAACTGTGCCGGTGGCAGGCTGATGTTGTGGATCACCAGCAGGGAGATTTCGCCTTCCGGGCGCGCATTGAAGTTGGGCGATGGGCAATGACGCACCCCCTCGCACCAACCGCTCGCGGAGTCCAACTGCATACAGGTTCCTTCGATGACGACGCTGAATGCCGCCAGTATGCCGTGATCGGACCGGGCTGCGCGATCACTTGCCGCGATTGAGCTGGCGCAGATTGCCCAGCACCGACTCCAGCGCGCGGTCGAACAACAGGGTGTCGTCCAACAGCCGCGCCGCTCCCCGGCGAAATTCCAGGGCCAGGCTGGTGCGGCTATGCTCCAGCACCTTGAGGCCGGTGCGATTGACGAAGACGTATTTGCCGGTGGCCTCGATGATCGCCGCCAGCTTGCAACGCAGGGTGTTGTCATCGTCCTCCTGGAACTCGACCCAGCTTCCCAGGTGCAACTGGTCGACCTGCAGCAGGCCCACATCATCGGCCGGCAAATGCACCGCCACGCTCTCTCCCGCCGATTTCTGCGGGGCACGCAGGACGATTTTTTCCAGCACCTCGACCATGGCCGGCGAATCGAACGACTGGGCCTGATCCGTTGCCTGGCCCATGCGCTCGAGCGCCTGGACATGCAGGAGTTCCAGTTCACTGAAAAACTCGCTGGTGGCAAACGGGTCGAACGCCGAACGGCTCAGGCCTTCACGCAGCGCCTTGAGCAGTTCGGGCACCATTGCCAGCAAGCGCAGGCCGGCGTCGGGTTCGTCGTGAGGCTGGACGCTCCAGATCAATTGCTCCAGGGTCAAGACGTCGGCCTGCCATTCGGCGGAATACTTGCCATGCTTGAAGCACGTCAGCAGCAACACTTGGCTCCAGGCGTGTTGCACGAACTCCACCACGGCTTGCGGCAAGACTTTGCCCAACATCACCTGGTTCAGCGCCCCTTCAACGCGATGGCGCGCCAGTTCGGCCTTGGCCCGGCCCTCTTCGGCGTCGCGAATACGCTGTTCAAGCAATTCGCTGCGGCGGCGCTCGTCACTGGTGAAGGCCAGGAAATCGGCCAACAGCTCGGAGAAAATCGCCGGGTCATCGACGAAGTCGTTCAGCAGGCGCTGCACCACCTGCTCGATGCGCAGGTACAGGCTGTCGCGCTGATGGTCGTCGCAATCGCCCCAGCCCATGGCCGCAGCCGCGATTTCGTTAAGCAGCCGCCGGGCCGGATGGTTGCCGCGGCTGAAGAAGCTCTTGTCCTGCACCGCGACCTTGAGCATCGGGATTTGCAGGCGGCCGATCAGGGCCTTGAAGGAGTCTGGCAGGTTGTGATCGTCGAGGATGAATTCGAACATCATCGAGATCAGGTTGATCACGTCTTCATCGGCGCCTTCGACCACCCGGGACTTGCCACTGCGCACGCTGACCCGGGTCAACAATTGTTCGAGCTGGCTACGCAAATCGAACTCGTCGTGAACGGTAGGCGCCGGTACGTATTGCTGCAAATGAGAGAGCAACCGTAGCAGGTCACGGGTAGAAATCGGCTGGGGCGGTACGCTGGGTTCCAGGGTCGGCGCCACGCTGCCACGCACCTGCATCAGCAGTTTCTGCAAGGCGGCGAACACTTCCTGCACGCTGTCATCGACCTCGGCATCGCCGGGCTTGTCAGCGACCTCGGCGCTGGGCCGCAGAGTTTCCTCGGGGCGATCCGACGTCCGGCGCGCCGGCGTAACCTTGAGCTCCGGCAGCACGCCTGTGGCGGCCAGCAACTGGTTGGCCTCGGTATAGAGTTGGTCGCAATCGCTAAGCACATAACGCTCGAACAGCTTGAGCAGGATCAGCTTGACCTTGATGCCCACGCCCAGGTTGCGCCCGGCCTGCAGGAACTTCTCGCACAGCAGTGCCGGGCTCAGGGGATTGTGCTGATTGGCCAGCGGTCGGCCCAGCAGCGCACCGAGCCGGGCCGTCAGTTGCTCCAGCGCCACGCCATCGCGCCTGAACACCCGAGTGACCATCGCCTCGACCGCCAAATGGCGCTCCAGCTCGTCCTGGGAGCGCTGGGCTTGGCTGTCCGGCGCCAGGGTGGGCGCCAAGCTGGTGTGGGTCAGGTCGTACTGGGCAAGGCTGACGAAGGTCTCGAAAAACTGCTCGATGAATTCACGTTCAATGCTTTTGCGCTTCAGGCGCAGGTCGCGCATGGCCTCGAAGTACAGGTTCTGCTCGACGTCGTCGCGTGCCCGGTCGGCCATTTCAAACAAGGTGTCGTCGGCGTTATCGAACAGCCCTTGCAGGCCCAGGCGCAACTGCTGGGCAGCCTTGTCGCGAACCTGAAGCAGAATCACAGGCAGGCGGGCGAGCGGCGAGGGATTCGCCTGATCGGTAGCGACCTTGTGCAAAGGCACTACATTCCCGTCGTTGTGCATCCTGGCCTCCTGAAACGGCTTTCTTCGGCTCGCAACGTCAAAGCTATGACGTCAATCGAAAGGCGGATTATCGGGTAAAACAACCCTGTCGTACCAGCACACTCTGTGATCCATCTCGAAATACGGCGCAATAAGTGACCCGGGAAATGAGGAAATGTTGCGAGGACGCGACCAAATGCAGGTTTCGACACCCTATAATCAGGCCACTTTGTTTGTGGAGCCCGTTATGCCGAATCTACGTCTCGCCGATCTGACCGCCGAAATCGAAGCCAACGTGCGCCGTGCGTTGCTTGAAGACATCGGCAGCGGCGACATCACCGCGCAACTGATCCCCGCCGAACGCCTGGCCAAGGCCACCATCATTACCCGCGACGCGGCGATCATCAGTGGCACGGCCTGGGTCGATGCCGTGTTCCGGCAACTGGACCCGCGTGTCGCGGTGCATTGGCAAGTGCGCGACGGCGACCGGGTCAATCCCGATCAAGTGCTGTTCCATCTGGAAGGCCCGGCCCGCTCGCTGCTGACCGGCGAACGCAGCGCGCTGAACTTCCTGCAAATGCTTTCCGGCGTTGCCACGCGGGCCCGTTACCTGGCCGACTTTGTCGCCGGTACCCAGGTCAAGCTGCTGGACACCCGCAAGACCCTGCCCGGGTTGCGCCTGGCCCAGAAGTACGCGGTCACCTGCGGTGGCTGCCATAACCACCGCATCGGCCTGTACGATGCCTTCCTGATCAAGGAAAACCACATCGCCGCCTGCGGCGGAATCGCCCAGGCCATCGCGGCCGCCCACAAGATCGCACCGGGCAAACCGGTGGAAGTCGAAGTGGAAAGCCTGGCGGAATTGAAAGAAGCGCTGGCGGCTGACGCCGACATCATCATGCTCGACGAACTGAGCCTGGACGACATGCGTGAAGCCGTACGCCTCAATGGCGGCAAGGCGAAGCTGGAAGCCAGCGGCGGGATCAACGAAAGCACGTTGCGCCCGATTGCCGAGACTGGGGTGGACTACATCTCGATCGGCGCAATGACCAAGGATGTGAAGGCAGTGGATCTGTCGATGCGCTTGAGCCTCTGACAATAAAAAACGCCAGCCTTGAAGGCTGGCGTTTTTTTTCAGACCACCAGATTGTTCATCTCGCAGTACTCATCCCATTCCACACCCAGCACCTCGGCCGCTTCCTTGTGCAACGCAAGACGCTGCGCCTCGAATTCTTCAGGTGGGCTGGTGTACTTGAGCGTCAACTCCCAAGGCTGCAAGCCCTGGGCTTCGGCCTCGTCCTCGAACGCCCATTGGATCTGGTCTTTTTGATCATCGGCAGACAAGTCCTTGATCTCTTCCAGCAACTGGGGCGCATCCAACACATACTTCTTCAGCGCTTCTTCGTGCCTGGCTTCCTGGGTCAATTCTTTAACAGTCATGGCGTTCTCGTTGATCTGGGGAATGGAAGATGGATCTGGATCATCAAGGATCTCTCTGACGCAAAAAAACCGCTTGAAGCCCGGTTTATCTGGCCTTCAGAACCATTCGGGGATCATCTGAAAACTGCTGGGCGATGCACATGCAGGCAATGAATATAGGACGTTTTGCCGATGATTTACACGGTTCTTTACATCTATCCCACAAAAAAACCATGCGCCTGAGAAACCAGGGAAGCTTGGGAACATCTGTCAAAATAACCAGTCATAGCCATGTGCCATGCCGGCACTTCACAAGGAACCCCAGTGATGCGCAGCTTTTCGAAACGTTCGTTGACCCGGCTTGCTACCGCGACCTTGCTGCTCGGCAGCCTGACCTTGACCGGCGTTGCCCAGGCGGCTGTTGAAGTCTCCTCCGATGGGCCGTCTTCCGACGACACCATTCCTGCCCTGCGTTTTGACCGATTTGACAAGTACGTACTCGTCAAGACCAACGTCAACGTCAGTGCCTTGGAAAACCTGCCAAAAACCGTGAAGAACAACGCCGAGGAACTGGAAAGCCAGAAACGCACCCTCAGCGAGCAGGCCCGTCAGATCGAAGAACTCAAGCGCAACAGCGGCTCCAGTTCCACCTCCAGCAGCAAGGAAATTGACGAGCTCAAACGCACCATAAAGGAACAGGAACGCGACCTGAACGATCTGGGCAAGCAAGTGGAAGAACTCAAGCGCAATAGCGGCTCCAGTTCGAGTTCGAGCAACAGCGAGATCTCGTCCCTGAAACGGGAGCTCAGCGATCAGGATCGCGAGATGGATCAGCTCAAACGCACGGTCGAGGAGCTGAGCAGGAAAGTGAAATAACGAGGGGGATGGTGCCCGAGACAGGAATCGAACCTGCGACCTTCGCGTTACGAGTGCGCTGCTCTACCGACTGAGCTACACGGGCGGTGGCTAAACCTAGCACCGTCCCCTGTGGCCAGGCAACCCGCGACACAGGGATTTTCACCGCACAGCAAAACGCCCCGAACCAGTCGGGGCGTTTGCTTGTTCAGCGGTTAGGCTACGGGGTGATTAAACGCCCGATGCCTTGGCTGCTGCGACGTCCTTGATGGACAGTTTGATACGGCCGCGGTTGTCCACGTCCAGTACCAGCACTTCCACTTCCTGGCCTTCTTTGAGGATGTCGGTCACTTTCTCGACGCGAGCATCGCTCAGCATGGAGATGTGAACCAGACCGTCCTTGCCCGGCAGGATGTTGACGAACGCGCCGAAGTCGACGATGCGCTCAACCTTGCCGACGTAGATCTTGCCGATCTCGGCTTCTGCGGTGATACCCAGGACGCGCTGGCGTGCTGCTTCTGCCGCCTCCTTGGTTTCGCCGAAGATCTTGATCGAACCGTCGTCTTCGATGTCGATCGAAGCCTTGGTTTCTTCGCAGATCGCACGGATGGTCGCGCCGCCTTTACCGATGACATCACGGATTTTGTCGGTGTCGATTTTCATCGCGATCATGGTCGGAGCGTTTTCCGACAGTTCGGTACGGGACTGACCGATGATCTGGTTCATCTGGCCGAGGATGTTCAGGCGCGCTTCCAGGGCCTGGCCCAGGGCGATTTCCATGATCTCTTCGGTGATGCCCTTGATCTTGATGTCCATCTGCAGTGCGGTGACGCCTTTGGCGGTACCGGCCACTTTGAAGTCCATGTCGCCCAGGTGGTCTTCGTCACCCAGGATGTCGGTCAGGACGGCGAATTTCTCGCCCTCTTTAACCAGACCCATGGCGATACCGGCAACCGGCGCCTTCATCGGCACACCGGCGTCCATCAGGGCCAGGGAAGCGCCGCAGACCGAAGCCATCGAGCTCGAACCGTTGGACTCGGTGATTTCCGATACCACGCGAATGGTGTACGGGAACACGTCAGCGGCAGGCAGCATGGCCTGGACCGAACGACGGGCCAGACGGCCGTGACCGATTTCGCGGCGACCGGCGCCACCCATGCGACCACACTCGCCCACCGAGAACGGAGGGAAGTTGTAGTGCAGCATGAACGGGTCTTTCTTTTCACCTTCCAGGGTGTCCAGCAGTTGCGCGTCACGGGCGGTGCCCAGTGTTGCAACGACCAGCGCCTGGGTTTCGCCACGGGTGAACAGTGCCGAACCGTGGGTCTTTGGCAGAACGCCGACTTCGATGTTCAGCGGACGTACGGTACGGGTATCGCGACCGTCGATACGTGGCTTGCCGTTGACGATGTTTTCGCGAACGGTGCGGTATTCGATTTCACCGAAAGCGGCTTTGACGTCGCTGGCCGATGGTTGGCCTTCTTCGCCGGACAGCTTGGCAACGACCTGGTCTTTCAGCTCGCCCAGGCGTGCATAACGGTCGGCCTTGACGGTGATGGTGTAGGCCTGGGAGATGGCTTCGCCGAACTCGGCACGGATCGCGCCCAGCAGCTCGGTGGCTTCGGCTTGCGGAGCCCAAGTCCAGGTTGGCTTGGCGGCTTCGGCGGCCAGTTCCTTGACGGCGTTGATCACCACCTGGAACTCGTCGTGGGCGAACAGTACGGCGCCCAGCATCTGGTCTTCGGTCAGCTCTTTGGCTTCGGATTCAACCATCAGCACGGCTTCGGAAGTACCGGCCACGACCATGTCCAGGCTCGACGCCTTCAGTTGCTCGTAGGTCGGGTTCAGCAGGTAGCCGGTGCTTTCGTGGAACGCGACGCGGGCAGCGCCGATCGGGCCATCGAAAGGAATGCCGGAGATCGCCAGGGCAGCCGAGGTACCGATCATCGCAGCGATGTCCGGATCGGTTTTCTTGCTGGTGGAGACGACGGTGCAGACAACCTGCACTTCGTTCATGAAGCCTTCTGGGAACAGCGGACGGATCGGACGGTCGATCAGTCGGGAAGTCAGGGTTTCTTTCTCGGAAGGACGGCCTTCGCGCTTGAAGAAACCGCCAGGGATCTTACCGGCAGCGTAAGTCTTTTCCTGGTAGTGGACAGACAGAGGGAAGAAGCCCTTGCCTGGATCGGCTTGCTTGGCACCGACAACGGTCACCAATACGCTGACGTCGTCGTCAACGGTGACCAGCACTGCGCCGGAGGCCTGACGGGCGATACGGCCAGTCTCGAGGGTAACGGTCGACTGACCGAACTGGAATTTTTTGATTACCGGGTTCACGGTGTCCTACCTTCTTTGTGGCTCTTGGGGAACTTGTCTTCTTGCGAAATTCTTGGGCAATGGCGGGAATCGGCCCGACGTCTGTCCAGGGTAAAACGTGTATCCAGATAAAACTTGAGGCTGGGAGCCTGCCATGCGCCAGCGGGAAACCCACTGACGTACGACAGACCACCAACCTCTAGCGCAATCGCTGATTAGCGACGCAGACCCAGGCGAGCGATCAGAGCGCTGTAACGGCTCAGGTCCTTGCCTTTCAGGTAGTCCAGCAGCTTACGACGCTGGTTTACCATGCGGATCAGACCACGACGGGAGTGGTGATCTTTACCGTTGGCCTTGAAGTGACCTTGCAGTTTGTTGATGTTGTGGGTCAGCAGTGCAACTTGCACTTCTGGCGAACCAGTGTCACCAACAGCTTGCTGGTAGTCAGCTACGATTTGAGCTTTTTCTTGAACGTCGAGAGCCATGAGGCAATCCTTTTAGTCAGGAAACTGTTTCAAGGAAACAGCTTCAACAGGCCAGGGACAAATCCCTGTATCTATAAATGAGTAGTGACCGTGCCTGTTAACAGCCACACTCGCCAACCTGCTGTTACGCAGGCTGGTTCCGGTCATTCCGACCGAATCAGTCGACGCGGCGCAATGCGCCCGTCTTCGCTCACTTCACCGATACCGATGAAGCGACCGTTATGATCCTGCACCCGGACCATGCCGAACTTCGGCGCATCCGGGGCACGTACCGGCTGGCCGTTGAGCCAGTAGAACGCACTGTGTTCCGAGAACTGCAACAGCGGCCAATCCAGCAACCCGCTGTCCGATGGCATCAGGAAACGGTCGACCGCTTCGTTGCCGCCTTCGGCATGTACCGCTTCAAGCTCTTCCAACGTGACCGTCTGGGCCAACGTGAAAGGCCCGGCCTGGGTCCGTCGCAATTCTGCCACGTACGCGCCACAGCCGAGCTGTTCACCAATATCCTCCACCAGGGTGCGGATATAGGTGCCCTTGCTGCAATCCACGACCAGCCGCGCAGTATTACCGTCAAAGGCCAGCAATTCCAAGCGCGCAATAGTAACAGAACGCGGTTCACGCTCCACTACTTCGCCTGCACGAGCCAGTTTATACAGCGGCTGGCCATCACGCTTCAGAGCCGAGTACATCGGCGGTATCTGGCTGATTTGCCCGCGAAATTTCGGCAACACCGCTTCGATATCGGCCTGACCAACGGTCACCGGGCGCTCCAGCAAAACCTCACCTTCGGCATCCGCCGTGGTGGTGGTCTTGCCCAGTTGCGCCAGGGTTTCATAACCCTTGTCGGAATCGAGCAGGTACTGGGAGAACTTGGTCGCCTCGCCAAAGCACAGCGGCAGCACGCCGGTGGCCAGCGGATCGAGGCTACCGGTGTGCCCGGCCTTTTCAGCATTGAGCAGCCAGCGAACCTTCTGCAACGCCGCGTTGGACGTGAACCCCAGCGGCTTGTCGAGCAGGATGATACCGCTGACGTTACGACGGATACGTTTGACCTGAGCCACCGATTACTCCTTGGTGTCTTCGGGTTCAGCCGCAACCGGGTGCTGACTGTCTTCCGCCACGGCGCGTTCGATCAGGGCCGACAGATGCGCACCACGCACGACGCTTTCGTCGTAGTGGAAGTGCAGCTGTGGAACGCTGCGCAACTTCATCTCCCGGGCCAGCTGCATACGCAGGAAGCCGGCGGCCGAGTTGAGCACCTTGATGCTCTGGGCGATTTCTTCGGCGCTGTCCTGGCCCATCACGGTGATGAAAATCTTGGCGTGACCGACGTCACGGCTGACTTCCACTGCGGTAATGGTGACCAGGCCGACGCGCGGGTCTTTGACTTCACGACGGATCAGTTGGGCCAGCTCACGCTGCATCTGATCGCCGATTCGTTGGGTACGGCTGTATTCTTTTGCCATGTCTTGTTACCTGTTACTGCCCCACGGTGAAACCCGCGAGGTCTGAAAGCGGCAAACGCCCGGCCTGGCAAAAGCCAGACCGGGCGTTGCGTTTAGAGTCCGCCAGCAAGGCAGCGCATGTTCATGCGGCTGCCCGGCGCGGCTCTTGAAGTGCGCGAGTCAGAGGCTGCGAGCAACCTGGACCTTCTCGAAGACTTCGATCTTGTCGCCGACCTTGACGTCGTTGTAGCTCTTGACGCCAATACCGCATTCCATGCCAGCACGTACTTCGGAAGCGTCATCCTTGAAGCGGCGCAGGGATTCCAGCTCGCCTTCGAAGATCACGATGTCTTCACGCAGTACACGGATCGGACGGTTACGGTGAACAACACCCTCGATCACCATGCAGCCAGCGATCGCGCCAAACTTCGGCGAACGGAACACGTCACGCACTTCAGCGGTACCCAGGATGTTCTCGCGAACATCGCTGCCCAGCATACCGGTGAGGGCTTTCTTGACGTCTTCGATGATGTCGTAGATCACGTTGTAGTAACGCATATCCAGGCCTTCCTGCTCGACGATCTTGCGAGCGCCGGCATCGGCACGCACGTTGAAGCCGAACAGTACAGCGTTGGAGGCCAGTGCCAGGTTGGCGTCGGACTCGGTGATACCACCGACACCGCCACCGACAACACGCACTTGCACTTCGTCGTTACCCAGGCCGTTCAAGGCACCGTTCAACGCTTCCAGCGAACCACGGACATCGGACTTGAGGACGATGTTAAGCGTCTTCTTCTCTGCCTGGCCCATGTTCTCGAAGATATTTTCCAGCTTGCCGGCGTGAGCGCGAGCCAGTTTGACTTCGCGGAACTTGCCTTGACGGAACAGAGCCACTTCACGGGCTTTCTTCTCGTCCGACAGCACGCTCATCTCGTCGCCAGCGTCCGGGGTACCGTCCAGGCCGAGGATCTCGACAGGGATGGAAGGACCGGCTTCCTTGATTGGCTTGCCGTTCTCGTCGAGCATGGCACGTACACGGCCATAGTTCGAACCGACCAGCACCATGTCGCCTTGGCGCAGGGTACCGTCTTGAACCAGAACGGTAGCAACCGGACCACGACCTTTGTCGAGGCGCGATTCAACCACGACGCCTCGGCCTGGAGCCGAAGGAGTCGCTTTCAGTTCCAGAACTTCAGCTTGCAGCAGAACAGCTTCGAGCAACTCGTCCACACCAGTACCGACTTTCGCCGAAACCGATACGAACGGGGTGTCGCCGCCCCACTCTTCCGACGTCACGCCGTGAACCGACAGTTCGCTACGGATGCGATCGAGATCAGCGCCCGGCTTGTCGATTTTGTTCACTGCAACAACCAGTGGAACGCCGGCAGCCTTGGCGTGCTGGACCGCTTCAATGGTCTGCGGCATTACGCCGTCGTCCGCTGCAACGACCAGAATCACAATGTCAGTCGCCTTGGCACCACGAGCACGCATTGCGGTAAACGCGGCGTGACCCGGGGTATCGAGGAAAGTGACCATGCCGCGGTCAGTTTCAACGTGGTACGCACCGATGTGCTGAGTGATACCGCCGGCTTCGCCAGCAGCTACCTTGGCACGACGGATGTAGTCGAGCAGCGAAGTCTTACCATGGTCAACGTGGCCCATTACGGTCACGACTGGCGCACGGGAGAACGTCTCACCTTCAAACTTCAGGGACTCAGCCAGGGAGTCTTCCAGGGCGGTATCGCTGACCAGGGTCACTTTGTGGCCCAGTTCTTCGGCTACCAGTTGAGCAGTTTCCTGATCAAGCACCTGGTTGATGGTCGCTGGAGTACCCAGTTTGAACATGAACTTGATGATTTCAGCAGCCTTGACCGACATCTGATTGGCGAGATCGCCAACAGTGATGGTCTCGCCGATCTGCACATCACGCACGACAGGGCCGGTAGGGCTCTGGAAACCGTGGGCGTTGCGCTTCTTCAGCTTGGCCTTGCCGCGACCACCACGACGGAAGCCATCGCTTTCTTCGTCGGTAGTACGTGGGGCAACGCGTGGAGCAGGCGCTTTCTCTTTGACCGAGGCACGATGCGGAGCGTTTTTGCGCTCACCATCACCGCTACCACGACGACTGTTATCGTCGGCACGTGGCTTGTCCGGACGGCGCTGTTCGTTCTGCTTGTTGCGAACGTCAGCAGACGGTGCTGGAGCAGCGGCTACAACCGGTGCGCTTTCGCGTACTGGCTCGGCAACTGCAGCAGGCGCTGCAACGGCGTCGTTAGTAGCGGCTTGCGCAGCAGCAGGCTGGCGGCGCGCTTCTTCTTCGGCGCGACGCTTGGCTTCTTCTTCAGCCTTCTGACGAGCAGCATTTTCTACTGCGCGACGTTCTTCCTGTTCGCGTTTGCGCTCGGCTTCGATTTCTTCCGGGCTGCGCTGTACGAAGACTTTCTTCTTGCGTACTTCAACGCTGATGCTTTTGCTACCGGCAACACGCAGGGTGCTGGTGGTTTTACGCTGCAGAGTGATCTTGCGCGGTTCTTCCACTTTCGCCTTGTGACTGCTCTTCAGGTGAGTCAGCAGGGACTGCTTCTCACTGTCGGTCACATGTTCCTCGGCGGCGGTGTGCGGCAGACCTGCCTCACGCATCTGCTGCAACAGGCGCTCTACCGGTGTTTTGACCTCATCGGCCAGTTGTTTCACCGTGACTTGCGTCATGCACTTCTCTCCTCAGGCCGCGCCTAATTACTCGAACCAGTGGGCTCGGGCGGCCATGATCAACTTGCCGGCACGATCATCGTCAATGCCGTCGATGTCGAGCAGATCGTCAATAGACTGCTCGGCCAGGTCTTCGCGGGTAATTACGCCGCGCACCGCCAGTTCCATCGCCAAATCCTTGTCCATACCCTCAAGCGAGAGCAGGTCTTCGGCCGGATGGGCGTCTGCCAGCTTTTCCTCAGTAGCGATGGCTTTGGTCAACAAACGATCCTTGGCCCGAGCGCGAAGCTCGTTGACGATCTCCTCGTCAAAGCCGTCGATGTTGAGCATTTCCTCCACCGGTACGTAGGCAATCTCTTCCAGGCTGGTAAAGCCTTCATCCACCAGCACCTGTGCCAGCTCTTCATCGACTTCAAGCTCTTCGATGAAGTTGCGCAGGATGTCACCGGTTTCAGCTTGCTGCTTAGCCTGGATGTCCGATTCGGTCATCACGTTCAGGGTCCAGCCAGTCAACTGGCTGGCCAGACGCACGTTCTGACCACCGCGACCGATGGCCTGAGCCAGATTGTCTGCGCCAACGGCGATGTCCATGGCGTGGGCATCTTCGTCGACGATAATTGCCGCCACTTCAGCAGGCGACATGGCATTGATCACGAACTGAGCCGGGTTGTCGTCCCACAGGACGATGTCCACGCGCTCGCCGCCCAACTCGCCGGATACGGCCTGGACACGCGAACCACGCATGCCGATGCAGGCGCCTTGCGGGTCGATGCGCTTGTCCTTGGAGCGGACCGCGATCTTGGCACGCGAACCCGGATCACGGGAGGCGGCCATGACTTCGATCAGGCCTTCGGCAATTTCCGGCACTTCGATGCGGAACAACTCGATCAGCATTTCCGGCGCTGTACGCGACAGGATCAGCTGCGGGCCGCGGTTCTCGGTGCGGATTTCCTTGAGCAGCGCACGCAAGCGCACGCCAACCCGGAAAGTTTCGCGAGAGATGATGTCTTCGCGAGCCAGCAACGCTTCGGCGTTGTTGCCCAGGTCGACGATCACGTTGTCGCGGGTCACTTTTTTCACGGTACCGGAGATGATTTCCCCCAGGCGCTCGCGATAAGCGTCGACGACTTGCGCGCGTTCGGCTTCGCGAACTTTCTGCACAATAACCTGCTTGGCAGTCTGTGCAGCGATGCGACCGAACTCAATGGACTCGATTTTTTCTTCTACTACATCACCGACCTTGGCGCCCGGATGCGTTTCTGCAACCTTGCTCGGCCAGGTTTCGATAGCCGGATCGTCCAGGTCGGCTTCCTCGACCACCGTCCAGCGACGGAAAGTCTCGTAGGCACCGGTGTGGCGATTGATTTCCACACGCAAATCAACTTCGTCTTCAAACCGCTTCTTGGTAGCAGTGGCCAGAGCCAGCTCCAGCGCTTCAAAAATAACGTTAGCCGGTACGCCCTTTTCATTGGATACCGACTCAACAACCAGCAGTACTTCTTTGCTCATCGTACGCCTCGCCTTTCGCAAGCCATTGGATCCGCGGGATCCGCAGTATCTGGCACGTATCAGTCAAAACTGGGAATAATGTTGGCCTTGTCGATCATATCGATCGGCAACAGGAACTCATGGTCATCTACCTGCACCACGACGTCCTGCTCTTCTACACCGCGCAGAAGGCCTTGGAAGTTGCGTCGACCTTCGAAAGGCGAGCGCAGCTTGATCTTCACTTGTTCACCGGCAAACGAAGCGAACTGTTCAATTGTGAACAGGGGGCGCTCCATGCCAGGCGAGGAAACTTCAAGGGTGTATTCGGAGGTGATTGGATCTTCTACATCCAGTACACCGCTGATCTGACGGCTGACGATGGCGCAATCATCCACCAACACGCCGCCTTCCTTATCGATATAAACGCGCAACAGTGAGTGGCGACCTTGAGCCGAGAACTCAATACCCCAGCATTCATAGCCAAGGGCCACGACCACCGGGGCCAACAAGGCCTGCAACTGTTCTAGCTTGCTCGACACCTGAACCCCCTCGTGCATGTTTGTGCATGCTGTGCAAATAAAAAAAAATGGGCGAATCGCCCATCCCTGAAACGCCGTCGAACAGCGGCGTTGTAAAGTGTCCAGCTAACAAAAAGCCCCTTGGAAGGGGCCCCTGAAACTGGTTGCGGGAGCCGGATTTGAACCGACGACCTTCGGGTTATGAGCCCGACGAGCTACCAGACTGCTCCATCCCGCGACAAAGCTGGGGCGGAAGTATACGACCGATCCCTTACAGGGTCAATGTAACCCTTCCACCTACAAGAAAGCCCGCAATCGCGGGCTCTCCTGATAATTGGTACCGAGAAGGGGACTCGAACCCCTACACCCTATGGGCACAACCACCTCAAGGTTGCGTGTCTACCAATTCCACCACCTCGGCAATACAGCGTTTGAAACCTTCTTACTTCTGCTCTTGAGCTGGAGGTACGTCAGTCGCCGGGTTGGCCGACTTTTGCTCTTGAAGCACCGGGACATCATCAGAAGCCGGTTGTTGCTTTGGCGCTTCCAGTACCGCTGGGTTTGGCAAACCTACTTGAGTCAGCTCATGAGCTTTCTCTTTAGCAAAGTAACCTAACCCTAAGCTGGTTATGAAGAAACCGGCGGCAAGTATAGCAGTAAACTTACTAAGAAAGGTAGAGGAACCTTGGCTTCCGAACACAGTATTTGAAGCACCTGCACCGAAAGACGCACCAGCATCCGCACCTTTACCCTGCTGCAGCAATACGAGAGCAACTACGCCCAGTGCACCCAGCAGATGAAAAACGACTACGACTGTTTCCAGCATTTTTTCAGTTTCCCGCGGCGCGACAAATCGCACCGAACTCATCTGCATTCAGGGACGCTCCACCAATGAGCCCCCCATCGATATCCGGCATGCCGAACAGTTCGACCGCATTGGCCGCCTTCACGCTGCCGCCGTATAGAAGCCGCACACCTCGTGCCACTTCAGAATTCTCTGCCGCCAACTGTGCGCGGATGGCTGCATGCACATCCTGCGCCTGTTGCGGCGAAGCAGTCAGCCCGGTGCCAATGGCCCAGACCGGCTCGTAAGCAATGACCGCCTTTGCAAAAGCACCGACACCCAGGTCTTCGATGATGCTGCCCAGCTGACGCCCGACAACTTCAAGGGTCTTGCCGGCTTCACGCTGCTCGAGGGTTTCCCCTACGCACAACACCGGAATCAGACCGCAGGCCTGAGCCGCAGCAAACTTGCGGATCAAGGTCTTGTCCTGCTCGCCCATGATCTGGCGACGCTCGGAGTGCCCGACCAGGACCAGGGAGCAACCTGCATCCACCAACTGACTCGGCGCAATCTCGCCTGTCAGCGCACCTTGCATGGATTCCACCGCAGAATTCTGCGCACCGACCGAAATCGATTTACCTTTCAAGCCATCAACCACTTGGTTGATATACAGGCAAGGCGGGAATACCGCGACATCAACACCGCTAGGCAAGGCCAGATGACGAAGGCCATTGATCAGCTCAGCGACGCTGGCGCGGGTACCGTGCATCTTCCAGTTACCAGCTACCATAGGGCGACGCATGCTGTACCTCGTCGGTCAAAGTGGGCGCAGATGTTACCCAACCGATTCATGACTGGCAAGCCGAATTCAGGCAGAAACTTCAGTAACCAGTTTTGCCAGCTCTTCGGCATAACCGCGAACTTGCGCTTCATCCTCTCCTTCGACCATGACACGCACCAAAGGCTCTGTGCCGGACTTGCGCAACAACACGCGCCCACGCCCGGCCATTGCCTGCGTCACACGCTCACTGGCCTGCTTGACCTTCGCATGCTCGAGAGGATTTACACCGCCACCGAAACGCACGTTGATCAACACTTGCGGGCATTTGCGCAATGCCTGGCGCGACTGTGCGAGCCCTTCGTTACGCGCCTTGAGTGCCATCAGCACTTGCAGGGCCGCGATGATCGCATCACCCGTGGTGGTATGGTCGAAGCACACGATGTGGCCGGAGTTCTCGCCCCCGATCACCCAGTTGCGCTCCAACAGCTCCGAAATCACGTAGCGGTCACCCACGTTAGCCCGCACGAACGGGATATCCAGGTCCGCCAGGGCCAGTTCAAGGCCGAGGTTGCTCATCAACGTACCGACCACGCCGCCCTGCAGCTTGCCACGCCCATGCAGGTCGCGAGCAATGATGAACAGCAGCTCGTCACCATCGACGACCGTACCGGTATGGTCAACCATCAGGACCCGATCACCGTCGCCATCGAAAGCGATCCCCAGATCAGCCTGCTCGGCCAGCACCGCAGCCTGCAACGCCTCGGTATGGGTGGAACCACAGTTGTCATTGATGTTCAGGCCATTAGGCTGGGCGGAAAGCACCACCACCTCGGCGCCCAGCTCGCGAAAGACGCTCGGCGCGACCTTATAGGTTGCCCCGTGTGCGCAATCGACGACGATTTTCAGGCCGGAAAAACTGGTGCCGGTCGGCACACTGCCTTTGCAGAACTCGATGTAGCGACCCGACGCATCGTTGATCCGCGACACTTTGCCGATCTTGCTCGACTCAACCACAGTCATCGGCGTGTCCAGCAGCTCTTCGATCATCAGCTCGATATCATCCGGCAGCTTGGTACCCTGGCCGGAGAAGAACTTGATGCCGTTGTCATCATGCGGGTTGTGCGAGGCACTGATCACGATGCCTGCCTGGGCCTGGAACGTACGCGTCAGGTAGGCAATGGCTGGCGTCGGCATCGGGCCCAGCAGCATCACATCGGCACCCGCCGATGTCAGGCCGGCTTCGAGTGCCGATTCGAACATGTAGCCGGAAATTCGCGTGTCCTTGCCGACCAGCACCTTGCACGCGCCCATTTTGCGGAACGCCATGCCGGCCGCCCAGCCGAGCTTGAGCATGAAATCAGGGGTAATAGGGTATTCGCCGACCCGACCACGAATACCGTCGGTGCCAAAGTATTTCTTGCTCATAAGTGCTCCGTCATTCTTATTCGGCTGAATCCACAGCTGCGATCATCCGCACGACATCCATCGTCTCGGCTACATCGTGCACGCGCAATATGCGTGCACCTTTGGCAAGGGCCAAGGCCGCAAGGGCGAGACCGCCATACAGGCGCTCGCCCACCGGGCGGCCCAAGGCATTGCCTATCATGCTCTTTCGCGAGACCCCAACCAACAGGGGCCGCCCCAGGGCATGCAAGGCTTCCATATGCTTGAACAGGCTCAGGTTGTGAGCCAGAGTCTTGGCAAAGCCGAACCCGGGGTCAAGAATGATCCGCTCGGCGGGAATTCCCGCGGCGGCACACTGACCCAGACGCTCCGCCAGGAATTCACTCACCTCCCTGGTTACATCATCATAGTGCGGGTCATTCTGCATGGTCCCCGGCTCACCGAGCATATGCATCAGGCACACCGGCAACCCGGTGGCCGCCGCCGCATCCAGGGCTCCATCGCGCTGCAGGGACCGAACATCATTGATCAGGCCCGCCCCCAGCCGCGCAGTCTCACGCATGACCGCAGGCGTGGACGTATCGACCGAGATAATGACATCAAGTTCGCGATGGATACGCTCGACAATCGGCGCCACTCGCTCCAACTCTTCGGTAGGCGAGACCGCACGTGCGCCCGGCCGGGTCGATTCACCACCCACATCGATCAGCGTTGCGCCCGCGACCACCATGGCCTCGGCATGCCGCAGCGCAGCATCGAGCTGGCTGAATCGACCACCATCGGAAAAGGAATCAGGTGTGACATTGAGAATGCCCATGACATGCGCATGGGCCAAATCAAGAACCCGGTTGCCGCAAGGCAACCGGGTCGAGGACTGAACAGAAGTCATTTCAAGCCTTAGACATCAGCGGCCGGACCGCCAATCGGTGTTTCCGGACGCTCACCCTGTACAGCCGGAGGTGTACCGGAGGTTCCAGTACCACCCGACCAGTCACGAGGCTCGCGAGGTACGCGACCCGCCATGATGTCGTCAATCTGCTCGGCATCGATGGTTTCGTACTTCATCAGGGCATCGGCCATGGCATCGAGCTTGTCACGGTTGTCCGTGAGAATCTGCCGGGCTGTGCCGTAGCACTGGTCGATGATGCTGCGCACTTCGGAATCGATCAGCTTGGCCGTTTCGCCAGAGAAGCTTGCATGCTGGCCACCGCCACCACGACCGAGGAATACTTCCCCCTCTTCTTCGGCATACATCAGCGGCCCCAACTTCTCGGACAGGCCCCACTTGGTGACCATATTCCGGGCGATCTGACTCGCACGCATGATGTCGTTGGACGCGCCAGTGGTCACACCGTCGAAGCCCAGCGTCATCTCTTCAGCGATACGGCCGCCGTACAACGAACAGATCTGGCTGATCAATGCACGCTTGGACAAGCTGTAGCGATCTTCTTCCGGCAGGAACATGGTCACGCCCAGGGCACGACCACGCGGGATGATCGAGACCTTGTAGACCGGATCATGCTCAGGCACGACACGACCGACGATCGCGTGACCCGCCTCGTGATACGCAGTGTTCTGCTTTTCTTTCTCCGACATGACCATGGATTTGCGCTCCGCGCCCATCATGATCTTGTCCTTGGCCAGCTCGAATTCCTTCATTTCCACGACGCGCTTGCCGGTACGAGCAGCGAACAGCGACGCTTCGTTGACCAGGTTCGCAAGGTCGGCGCCGGAAAAGCCTGGCGTACCACGCGCGATGACTGCCGGGGCGACGTCGTCACCCATTGGCACCTTGCGCATATGAACCTTGAGGATCTGCTCGCGGCCGCGAATATCCGGCAGCCCCACCACGACCTGGCGGTCGAAACGACCTGGACGCAGCAGCGCAGGGTCAAGTACGTCAGGACGGTTGGTGGCGGCAATCACGATGATGCCGTCGTTCATTTCGAAACCGTCCATCTCGACCAGCAACTGGTTGAGGGTCTGTTCACGCTCGTCGTGACCGCCACCCATGCCGGCGCCACGGTGGCGACCGACGGCGTCGATTTCGTCGATGAAGATGATGCATGGCGCGTGTTTCTTGGCCTGCTCGAACATATCGCGAACACGACTGGCGCCCACGCCGACGAACATTTCGACGAAGTCGGAACCGGAAATCGTGAAGAACGGCACCTTGGCTTCACCGGCAATCGCCTTGGCCAGCAAGGTTTTACCAGTACCTGGTGGGCCCACCATCAGTACGCCGCGCGGGATACGGCCGCCCAGACGCTGGAACTTGCCCGGATCACGCAGGAACTCGACCAGCTCGCCCACTTCTTCCTTGGCTTCGTCGCAACCTGCGACGTCGGCCAGGGTGGTTTTCACCTGGTCTTCGGAAAGCAGCCGAGCCTTGCTCTTGCCAAAGCTCATCGGCCCGCCCTTGCCTCCACCGCCACCCTGCATCTGGCGCATGAAGAACATGAACACGGCGATGATCACCAGGATAGGGAAGCTGGCGACCAGGAGCTGGGTCCAGATGCTTTGCTGCTCAGGCTGCTTGCCTTCGACCACGACACGGTTGTCCACCAGGTCGCCGATCAGGCCATTGTCCTGGATTGCCGGACGAATGGTCTTGAAGCTGTCGCCATCGGTGCGCTTGCCGGTAATCACATAGCCATCAACGGCTACACGCTCGACCTTGCCATCCTTGACCTGCTGGATGAAGTCGGAATAGTTGAGGGTCTGCGGCTCGTTAGGACTGGAGAAGTTGTTCATCACGGTCACAAGGACAGCGGCGATGATCAACCACAGGATCAGATTCTTTGCCATATCGTTCAATTAACTACCCTCTGAAGCAAGCTCCGCTACTGGCGCGTGCTTCGCATGATATTCACCGGCCTAACTTACTACATTACCTACGACTCTGGCAGGCGCCGTCTGTAACCCTTTGTGAAACACTTTCTACACAGTATTCGCTAATGCTCACGGGACGAAATACGAAAAACCTATCGCCCCGGTCGAAAAACCTCTTATTCCTCACTGCGACCACGGAAACCACGGCCCAGCAGGTACTGCTCACGGGAGCGATCACGCGATGATTTCGGCTTGCGCGTCGTGACCTTCTCGAACTGCTTGCGCACGCTCTTGTGGTATTCGTCGAAGCCTTCACCCTGGAAGACCTTGATCAAAAAATCACCACCTGGCTTCAACACCCGAGTCGCAAGATCCAGTGCCAACTCGCACAGGAACATCGATCGCGGCATATCAACAGATGCCAGTCCACTCATATTGGGGGCCATATCGGAAATCACAAGGTCCACCTCGTTTTTTCCAACCGCTTCAAGGATCTGCGCCAGTACGGCGTCCTCGGTAAAGTCGCCCTGAATGAAGGTCACATCCGGGATGCTGTCCATTTCCAGGATATCGGAAGCGATCAGGGTGCCTTGCCCACCAATCAGACGACTGGTCACTTGGGACCAGCCACCTGGGGCGGCGCCCAAGTCGATCACGCTCATGCCTGGACGGATCAAACGGTCTCTTTCCTGAATCTCCAGCAGCTTGTAGCTGGCACGGGAACGATACCCGTCTTTTTGCGCCATTTTCACGAATGGGTCGTTGAAATGCTCTTGCAGCCATTTAAGACTTGTCTTGGAACGGGCCACGGGCCACCTCAAAAATAAAACGGGTCGTGATTAAGTGGGCGGTCCCGGACTTGCTCGGGTAAACTGGCCGCCGCTTTTTACAAGATCAGACGCAGGGGTCAGATTATGCCGCTCACTCAAGAGCAGAAGAAACAATACAAATCCATTGGCCACCATCTGAAACCGGTTTTGACTGTGGCTGACAACGGTTTGACTGAAGGTGTACTCGCCGAACTGGAACGCGCATTGGGCGATCACGAGCTGATCAAGATCAAGCTCAACATCCTCGATCGCGAAGCCCGCCTGGCTGCCGTTGCCGAACTGTGCAAGACCGGCAAGGCTGACCTGGTGCAGGTCATCGGCAAGATGGCACTGATTTATCGCAAGAATTTCAGCGTCAACAAGCAACTGTCGAACGTTCACCGCTTCAAGTGATGTCAAAGGGTCAAGGGTGTGCTTCGCGCACCCTGCCACTCCAGCCGGGAACCGGTTGCAACACCAGCACCAATCCGGAAAAACCCAGCACCAGGTAACTGAATGCCTGCCACTGGCTCGCATCCGGCCAGCCGAGACGCACCGCGAAGAACATCCCGCACGCGTACAACGACATGAGCAACAATTGCCCACGAATGTCGCGCCATAGACTGGCAAGGCCCTCGGCCTGAACCAGCACCAAAGCCTGAAACATTACGCACGCCGCGGAAAAACCCACCAGCAGCGCCGTCAGCATGCCTGCGATTTCATCGATGAGCAGCGGTGCCAGGCCGACTCGACCCAGCACCGGCAGCAAACCGACGTGCAACAACCAGACACCGCCCACCCACAACATCTGGGTGAGCTGCCAGAGCATGGCGCCCGCTCGCAGCGGGCACCTTCGTTCAGATGTGACGGACTTCGACAATCTCATACTCGATGACACCACCTGGCGTCTTCACCACCACCACATCGCCCTCTTCCTTGGCAATCAAGGCGCGAGCGATGGGCGAACCAACGGAGATCTTGCCGAGCTTGATGTCTGCCTCGTCCTCTCCCACGATCTGGTAAGTGACGCTTTCATCGGTCTCGACGTTGGCGATTTCCACGGTAGTGCCAAAGATCACCTTGCCGGTGTGCGGGATCGTCGTGACATCGATGATCACCGCATTCTGCATGCGACCTTCGATATCACGGACACGCGCCTCGACCATCCCCTGCTCCTCTCGGGCAGCGTGGTATTCAGCGTTTTCCTTGAGATCGCCCAGCTCACGCGCTTCACCAATTGCCTGGCTCAAGCGGGGACGCTCGACCTTGGTCAGGAAAGCGTGTTCTTCTTCCAGGGCCTTCGCGCCCTGAACTGTCATCGGGTACTTGGTTATGCTCATGCCTTCAATCCTGCATGTAGATCCTGCAAGCGACGCACGGTCTTCTCGGGACCGAACTTGAGCGCTTCGCAGATCGCTTCGCCCGCAGCAATGGTCGTGGTGCAGTAGATCTTGTGCTGCAGCGCATTGCGACGGATGGAGTAGGAGTCGGCGATCGACTGGCGACCTTCGGTGGTGTTGATGATCAGCGTGACTTCGTCATTCTTGATCATGTCGACCACGTGCGGACGCCCCTCGGTCACCTTGTTCACGCGGCGCACTTTCAGGCCTGCCGCTTCGATCAGCCTGGCAGTACCGGCAGTGGCGACCACTTCGAAGCCCAAGTTGATCAGATCACGGGCTACGCCTGCAACCAGTGGCTTGTCGTCATCACGCACGCTGATGAACGCCGTGCCGCCAGTCGGCAACACTTCGCTGGCACCCATCTGGGCCTTGGCGAAGGCTTCACCAAAGGTATCGCCCACACCCATCACTTCACCGGTGGACTTCATCTCTGGGCCGAGGATCGGATCGACGCCAGGGAACTTGGCGAACGGGAACACCGCCTCTTTCACACTGTAGAAGTTCGGAATGATTTCCTTGGTGAAATTCAGTTCCTTCAGGGTTTTGCCCGCCATGACCCGTGCAGCGATCATCGCCAGGGAAACACCGATGCACTTGGAGACGAACGGTACGGTCCGGGAAGCGCGCGGGTTGACTTCGATGACGTAGATGTCTTCGCCCTGCAGGGCCAGTTGCACGTTCATCAGGCCGATAACGCCCAGTTCCAGGGCCATTTTCTTGACCTGCTCGCGCATCTCGTCCTGGATGTGCGCCGGCAGCGAGTAAGGCGGCAGCGAGCAAGCGGAGTCACCAGAGTGAACGCCCGCTTGTTCGATGTGCTGCATGATCGCGCCGATCACCACGTCCTTGCCGTCGCTGACCGCGTCCACGTCCATTTCGATGGCGCAGTTGAGGAAGTGATCCAGCAGCACCGGGCTATCGTTGGAGACCTGGACCGCTTCACGCAGGTAGCGCTTGAGCTCGTCTTCCTGATAGACGATTTCCATCGCACGACCGCCCAGTACATAGGACGGACGCACCACCAGCGGGTAACCGATCTTGGCGGCGGCACGAATCGCTTCGTCTTCGCTGCGCACGGTAGCGTTTGGCGGCTGGCGCAGGTTCAGGCGCTCGACCATCTGCTGGAAGCGCTCACGGTCTTCGGCGCGGTCGATCGCATCCGGGCTGGTGCCAATGATCGGCACGCCGGCGGCTTCAAGGGCACGCGCCAGTTTCAGCGGGGTCTGGCCACCGTACTGGACGATCACGCCTTTTGGCTTCTCGACGCGGACGATTTCCAGCACGTCTTCCAGGGTCACTGGCTCGAAGTACAGGCGATCGGAGGTGTCGTAGTCGGTGGACACGGTTTCCGGGTTGCAGTTGACCATGATGGTCTCGTAACCGTCATCGCGCAGGGCCAGTGCCGCGTGTACGCAGCAGTAGTCGAACTCGATGCCCTGGCCGATCCGGTTAGGACCGCCACCCAGGATCATGATCTTGTCGCGAGTCGATGGCGCGGCTTCGCACTCTTCTTCGTACGTGGAGTACAGGTACGCGGTGTCGGTGGCGAACTCGGCCGCGCAGGTGTCGACGCGCTTGTAGACCGGGAACACTTCCAGCTTGTGGCGATGCGTGCGCAGGCTCTTCTCGGTCACACCCAGCAGCTTGGCCAGGCGCATGTCGGAGAAGCCTTTGCGCTTGAGGCGGTACATCATGTCGCGGTCGATACTGGACATGCCCAGGGTCTTGACCTTCTCTTCTTCCTTGATCAGATCTTCGATCTGCACCAGGAACCAAGGGTCGATCATGTTCATGCCGAAGATCTGCTCGACGGTCATGCCGGCGCGGAAGGCGTCGGCCACGTACCAGATGCGCTCGGCGCCCGGCACGGTCAGCTCGCGCTTGAGCACACTCATGCTTTCCGGGTCGGCCAGGTCCAGCTTCGGATCGAGACCGCAGACGCCCACTTCCAGACCGCGAAGGGCTTTCTGCAAGGACTCCTGGAAGGTCCGGCCGATGGCCATGACTTCACCGACCGACTTCATTTGGGTGGTCAGGCGGGCGTCAGCCTTGGCGAACTTCTCGAAGGCGAAGCGTGGCAGCTTGGTGACGACGTAGTCGATGGACGGTTCGAAGGACGCCGGGGTCTTGCCGCCGGTGATGTCGTTCGACAGCTCGTCCAGGGTGTAGCCCACGGCCAGCTTGGCCGCGACCTTGGCAATCGGGAAACCGGTGGCCTTGGACGCCAGGGCCGACGAACGGGATACCCGCGGGTTCATCTCGATGACCACCATGCGACCGGTGTTCGGGCAGATGCCGAACTGGACGTTGGAGCCGCCGGTTTCCACGCCGATCTCACGCAGCACCGCCAGGGAGGCGTTACGCAGGATCTGGTATTCCTTGTCGGTCAGGGTCTGGGCTGGTGCGACGGTGATCGAGTCACCGGTGTGCACGCCCATCGGGTCGAAGTTCTCGATGGAGCAGACGATGATGCAGTTGTCCTTTTTGTCGCGGACAACTTCCATTTCATATTCTTTCCAGCCGATCAGGGATTCGTCGATCAGCAGTTCCTTGGTCGGCGACAAGTCGAGACCACGGGCGCAGATTTCTTCGAACTCTTCACGGTTGTAGGCGATGCCGCCACCGGTGCCGCCCATGGTGAAGGACGGACGGATGATGCACGGGAAGCCAAGGCGTTCCAGGACAGCGTTGGCCTCTTCCATGCTGTGGGCGATGCCCGAGCGTGGGCAGTCCAGGCCGATGGATTTCATCGCCTTGTCGAAGCGCGAACGGTCTTCGGCCTTGTCGATGGTGTCGGCGTTGGCGCCGATCATTTCCACACCGAACTTCTCCAGGACGCCTTCGCGTTCCAGGTCCAGGGCGCAGTTCAGCGCGGTCTGGCCGCCCATGGTCGGCAGCAGCGCGTCCGGGCGCTCCTTCTCGATGATCTTGGCAACGGTCTGCCACTTGATCGGCTCGATGTAGGTGGCGTCGGCCATGGCCGGGTCGGTCATGATGGTGGCCGGGTTGGAGTTCACCAGGATGACGCGATAGCCCTCTTCGCGCAGGGCTTTACAGGCCTGGGCGCCGGAGTAGTCGAATTCGCAGGCCTGGCCGATCACGATCGGGCCAGCGCCGAGAATCAGGATGCTTTTTATGTCTGTACGTTTTGGCATGGGTTTGTCACTCAAATCCGCAGGTCAGTCGGCTAGGCCGTCGAACAATCTTTGAAGCGCCCGAAGGGGCCGCCGCGCTCGGGGCCGCCCTCGGGCTTCTCGCGGTCAGCGTCGCTTGGCCATCTCGTTGATGAAGCGATCGAACAGCGGCGCCACATCGTTCGGGCCCGGGCTGGCTTCAGGGTGGCCCTGGAAGCTGAACGCGCTCTTGTCGGTACGCTCGATACCTTGCAGCGTGCCGTCGAACAGCGACTTGTGAATCGCGCGCACGTTGGCCGGCAGGGTGGCTTCGTCCACCGCGAAACCGTGGTTCTGGCTGGTGATCATCACCACGCCGGTGTCCAGGTCCTGCACGGGGTGGTTGGCACCGTGGTGGCCGTGGCCCATCTTCAAGGTCTTGGCACCCGAAGCCAGAGCCAGCAGCTGGTGACCGAGGCAGATACCGAATACCGGGATCTCGGTTTCCAGCACGTCCTTGATCGCCTGGATCGCGTAGTCGCAAGGCTCCGGGTCACCCGGGCCGTTGGACAGGAACACACCGTCGGGCTTGAGGGCCAGGACGTCGGCAGCCGGGGTTTGGGCCGGCACCACGGTGACGCGGCAACCACGCTCGACCAGCATGCGCAGGATGTTCAGCTTGACGCCGTAGTCGTAGGCCACTACGTGGTAAGGCAGCTCGCAAGCCTCGATCGTCGCGTGACTGTCGGTCTTCAGGTCCCAGACCGTGGAGCGCCATTCGTACTGCTTCTTGGTGCTGACGACTTTCGCCAGGTCCATGCCCTTGAGGCCAGGGAAGCCCTGGGCCGCGGCGATGGCGGCTTCTTCGGAAATGTTGTCGCCGGCCATGATGCAGCCGTTCTGCGCGCCTTTTTCCCGAAGGATGCGGGTCAGGCGACGGGTGTCGATACCGGCGATCGCCACGACGTTGTTGGCTTTCAGGTAGTCGGACAAGGACATCGTGTTACGCCAGTTGCTCGCTACCAGCGGCAAGTCACGGATGACCAGGCCGGCGGACCAGACACGATCAGACTCGGCGTCTTCCGGCGTGGTGCCGGTGTTGCCGATGTGCGGGTAAGTCAGGGTAACGATTTGTTGGGCGTAGGAAGGATCGGTAAGAATTTCCTGATAGCCGGTCATTGCGGTGTTAAACACCACCTCACCAACGGTCTGACCGTCGGCTCCAATGGCTTCGCCGCGAAAAATGCTGCCATCAGCAAGGGCGAGTATGGCTGGCTTAGTCAAGAAGACCTCCCGTAAATAAAGCCTGAAAGGGCGATCGCAGATTGTAAAAAAGCGGAGTGACGTATGGACACGTCACCCCGCTTGTTCACTGAATTATTCTGCGCGCTTTTAGTGGACACACTAAAGCTGTAGCTTACAGAAAAAGGCTTTTTTGGTCCACCGCTAATGAGCCTTAAAGGCAGGGGAATGCGACAGGACGTCGCGAAGCGGTGTAAAACGGGGCCCAGTATAACCTGAACCCCGCACTTAAGGGCATCAACGCAGGTCGAGAACGTCCTGCATATCGTACAAACCAGGCTCGCGGCCATCCAGCCACAGCGCGGCACGTACCGCTCCCTTGGCGAAAGTCATCCGGCTCGATGCCTTGTGGGTGATCTCCAGGCGCTCGCCTTCAGTGGCGAACAGCACGGTGTGGTCGCCCACCACATCACCGCCGCGCACAGTGGCGAAACCGATGGTGCTGCGCTCACGCGCACCGGTGTGCCCCTGGCGCCCATACACGGCCACTTCCTGCAGATCGCGACCCAGCGCATCGGCAATCACTTCGCCCATGCGCAAGGCCGTTCCCGAAGGCGCGTCGATCTTGTGCCGGTGATGCGCCTCGATGATTTCGATATCCGCATCGTCACCCAAGACCCGGGCCGCCATGTCCAGCAGCTTCAGCGACAGGTTCACACCCACGCTGAAGTTCGCCGCGAACACGATCGGAATATCTTTGCCCGCATCGGCCAGCAATTGCTTCTGGGCAGCATCCAACCCCGTCGTACCGATCACCATGGCCTTGCCGTGCTTGCGGCAGATCGCGAGGTTTTTCAGCATCACGTCCGGCAGGGTGAAGTCGATCAGCACGTCGAACTCGTCGAGCACCTTCTCCAGGCCGCCGGACATCGGCACGCCGATACGCCCCAGCGAGGCCAGCTCACCAGCATCGGCGCCCACCAGCGTACTGTCGGGCCGAACGATTGCCGCCGTCAGGCCGGAAAGCGGCGAGCGCTGCTGCACCGCCTCGACCAGCGCCTTGCCCATGCGCCCCGCAGCACCCATCACAGCTATACGTCGCATGCGAACTCCTTACAGGTCGCCGAAGAAGCGCTTCACGCCTTCGAACCAACCGGTGGTTTTCGGGGAGTGACTGTTGTCATCCGCCAGCGAGTTGCGGAACTCTTCCAACAGCTCACGCTGACGCCGACCCAGGTTGACCGGAGTCTCCACCGCCACGCGGCACATCAGGTCGCCCGCACCACCGCCACGCACTGGCGCGACGCCTTTACCGCGGATCCGGAACTGCTTGCCGGTCTGCGTGCCCTCGGGGATCTTCAGCTTGACGCGACCGTCGAGGGTCGGGATCTCAAGCTCGCCACCCAAGGCCGCATCGACGAAGCTGATCGGCACTTCGCAGAACAGGTGCTTGCCGTCGCGCTGGAAAATCGCATGTTCGCGCACGTTGATAACCACATACAGATCGCCGGTCGGGCCGCCCTGGGCACCCGCCTCGCCTTCGCCGGACAGGCGAATGCGGTCACCGGTGTCGACACCGGCCGGCACTTTGACCGACAGCGTCTTGTACTCTTCGACACGCCCTTCGCCGTGGCAGGAGTCGCACGGGTCGGAAATGATCTTGCCTTGGCCATGGCAACGCGGGCAGGTCTGCTGCACCGAGAAGAAGCCCTGCTGCATGCGAACCTGGCCAATACCGCCGCAGGTTGGGCAGGTAACAGGCGAGGAGCCCTTCTTGGCACCCGAGCCATCGCACGGCTTGCAATTGACCAGTGTCGGAACACGGATATTGACGGTGGTACCGCGCACCGCTTCTTCCAGGTTCAACTCCAGCGTGTAGCGCAGGTCACTGCCACGCTGGGCGCCACCACGGGCACCGCCGCGACCACCGCCGAAGAAATCGCTGAACACATCACCGAAAATATCGGAGAAGTTCTGGCCGCCAAAACCGGCACCGCCGCCGCCCATGCTCGGGTCGACACCGGCATGCCCGTACTGGTCATACGCCGCGCGCTTGCTGGAATCAGACAGTACTTCGTAAGCCTCGTTGGCTTCCTTGAACATCTCTTCCGACGCTTTATCGTCGGGATTACGGTCCGGGTGGTGCTTCATCGCCAGGCGACGATAGGCCTTTTTCAGGTCCGCCTCGCTGGCCCCCCGCTCGACACCCAATACTTCGTAAAAGTCACGCTTTGCCATTGGTCTTTGCACTCTCATGGACGTCCGGCAAACCTCTCCTGAACCTTGCCAAACTCGTTGAGCCCCAATACAGGCCCGGACCCAACTCACGTCAATTCAACGATCCTGGTCATATTTCTTTCAGCCAGGGACCCGGCCAAAACGCGGTGCATGTCGCTCGGAAAGCAGGAGCATTCCCGAACACACCGCCAGCACCCGAACACTGTCGCATGCTGTAAAAATTCATTAGCTCCAGACACGCCAACGCGGGAGCAAGCTCCCGCGCGGCGACATCCTACCAGCCACCGCACAAATGCAGTCAACCGGCCGACCAACAAGCGATTACTTGTGGTCTTTCACTTCTTCGAACTCGGCGTCAACGACGTCGTCGGCTTTCTCGGCCGATTCGCCCTGCGCAGCCGCGCCTTCGGCAGGCTGAGCCTGTTCGGCGTACATCTTCTGAGCCACTGGCGCGGAGACCTTGGACAGCTCTTCGATCTTCGCCTCGATGGCCGCCTTGTCGTCGCCTTTTACAGCAGCTTCCAGGGCAACCACGGCCGCTTCGATGGCGGTTTTCTCTTCCGCGGTCACTTTCTCGCCAGCATCAGCGATCATCTTGCGGGTCGAGTGCACCAAGGCATCGCCCTGGTTGCGGGCGCTGGCCAGCTCTTCGAACTTGCGGTCTTCCTCGGCGTTGACTTCAGCATCGCGAACCATCTGCTGAATTTCTTCCTCGGACAGACCGGAGTTGGCCTTGATCACGATCGACTGAGTCTTGCCGGTAGCCTTGTCTTTCGCGCCGACGTGCAGGATGCCGTTGGCGTCGATGTCGAAGGTCACTTCGATTTGTGGCACGCCACGTGGTGCTGGTGGAATCTCGGCCAGGTCGAACTTGCCCAGGGACTTGTTCTGTGCGGCTTGCTTACGCTCACCTTGCAGTACGTGAATGGTCACTGCGCCCTGGTTGTCGTCGGCCGTCGAGAACACTTGCGATTTCTTGGTAGGAATCGTGGTGTTCTTCTCGATCAGCGCGGTCATCACGCCGCCCATGGTTTCGATACCCAGGGTCAGCGGGCTGACGTCGAGCAGCAGAACGTCTTTCACGTCACCAGCCAATACCGCGCCCTGGATAGCAGCACCCATGGCAACAGCTTCGTCAGGGTTGACGTCTTTACGTGCTTCTTTACCGAAGAAATCGGTCACCAGCTTCTGAACCAGTGGCATACGGGTCTGACCGCCAACCAGGATCACGTCGTTGATCGAACCAACGTCGATACCGGCGTCTTTCATGGCGATGCGGCAAGGTTCGATGGTGCGCTGAACCAGGTCTTCCACCAGCGCTTCGAGCTTGGCGCGGGAGATTTTGACGTTCAGGTGCTTAGGACCGGTGGCGTCTGCAGTGATGTACGGCAGGTTCACGTCGGTCGACTGGCTCGAGGACAGTTCGATCTTGGCTTTTTCAGCGGCTTCTTTCAGGCGCTGCATGGCCAGCGGGTCACCCTTGAGGTTCATGCCGCTTTCTTTCTTGAACTCGTCGACGAGGTAGTCGATCAGGCGGATGTCGAAGTCTTCACCACCGAGGAACGTGTCACCGTTGGTTGCCAGTACTTCGAACTGGTGCTCGCCATCGACTTCAGCGATCTCGATCACGGAGACGTCGAAGGTACCGCCACCCAGGTCGTAAACGATCACGGTGTGATCGCCTTTGGCCTTGTCCATGCCGTAGGCCAGAGCGGCCGCGGTTGGTTCGTTGATGATACGTTTTACGTCCAGGCCCGCGATGCGGCCGGCGTCTTTGGTCGCCTGGCGCTGGCTGTCGTTGAAATAGGCAGGAACAGTGATGACCGCTTCAGTCACCGCTTCGCCGAGGTAATCTTCGGCGGTTTTCTTCATTTTCTTGAGGATTTCAGCCGAGATCTGTGGCGGTGCCATTTTCTGGCCGTTCACTTCAACCCAGGCGTCGCCGTTGTCAGCCTTGGCGATTTTGTAAGGCACCATCTTGATGTCTTTCTGGACGACTTCTTCGTCGAACTTGCGACCGATCAGACGCTTCACCGCGTACAGGGTGTTATGCGGATTGGTCACTGCCTGACGCTTGGCCGACTGGCCAACCAGAATCTCGCCATCATTGGCGTAAGCGATGATCGACGGCGTGGTACGCGCGCCTTCAGCGTTTTCGATGACTTTGGCCTTGCCGTTTTCCAGCACGGAGACGCACGAGTTGGTGGTCCCCAGGTCGATACCGATAATCTTGCCCATGTTAACTCTCCCGGAACTTGGATTTGGTTGCCGCAGCAGTGGTGGCTAACTGCGGTAGCACTTAAACGCTTGACATATAGATGGGGCCGCTACGACCGATTTCAAGCCTGCTCATCAATAGAAGGCGAAACCGGCGCTGGCGTCTTGCTGACCACGACCATGGCCGGGCGCAGCAGGCGACCGTTGAGCAAATAGCCCTTCTGGAAAACCTTCAGCACACTGTTTGGCTCGACGTCGGCACTTTCCTGCATCGCCATGGCCTGGTGATGCTCGGCGTTGAACGGTTCGCCATGCGGATCAAGGGTTTCGAGCTGATAACGCTTGAGAGTGTCCTGGAACATTTTCAGGGTCAGCTCGATGCCTTCACGCATCGGACGAATGTTTTCGTCATCCGGGTTGGACAGCTCAAGGCCGCGCTCCAGGCTGTCGATGATCGGCAGCAGGTCGCCGGCGAAACGCTCCAGGGCGAATTTATGAGCCTTCTCTACATCTTGCTCGGCGCGACGGCGGACATTCTGCAGGTCGGCTGCTACACGCAACGCCTGATCCTGCGCACCGGCCAGTTGCTCCTCGAGCACTTGTACACGTGCCGCCAGGTCTTCACCGCAAACCTGGGAAGCCTGATTGGCGTCTTGATTTTGCGTGTCCTGAGTCTGTTCGTCAGCCATAGATTTCTCCTCTCAACTTCGTCCGCGAGCTCGACTCGCGCTTCTGCCCCGGTATATGGGGTCGGGTTTTTCAGCTTCAAGGGCCACCTGACGAATTAACCTTACAAAAAACAGCTGCATAACCATTCCTCGCCGCGCTAAGAAAATCATTTGCCCAAGCAAATCGAGCTAAGCGAGGGCATTGTCAGGCCGAAACAAAACACTGTATAAATAACCAGACCTAAAGCCTGGGAGCGGCCTTATGCTGGTGCACCTGTCCGTACACAACTACGCCATCGTCGAACATCTCGACCTCGAACTCGATCGAGGCATGAGTGTGATCACCGGTGAAACCGGCGCGGGCAAGTCGATCATGCTCGACGCCCTGGGCCTGACGCTGGGCGACCGCGCCGACAGTGGCGTGGTGCGCCCCGGAGCGGACAAGGCCGACATCCTGGCGACGTTCGACCTGGTCGACATCCCCGAGGCCAGCGCCTGGCTGGCTGAACGCGACCTGGACACCGACGGTTTGTGCATCCTGCGCCGGGTCATCACCGCCGAAGGCCGCTCCCGAGGCTACATCAACGGCACGCCCTGCCCCTTGGGCGATCTCAAGGCCCTCGGCGAGCTGCTGATCGACATTCACAGCCAGCATGAACACCAATCCCTGCTCAAGACCGACACCCATCGCCGCCTGCTGGATGAATACGCCGGCGCCACGGACCTGGCCCGGCAAGTCCAACTGGCGGCCCAACGCTGGCGCCAAACCCGGCAGGAACTGGATCGACTCTCCAATTCCGGCGACGAGCAGCGCGCCCGCCACCAGTTGTTGAGCTACCAGCTCGAAGAGCTGGAGAACCTGGCCCTGGGTGAAAATGAACTGGAAGAACTGGAGCAGGAACACAAGAACCTGACCAACGCCGAAACCCTGCTGGGCATCTGCCGCCAGGTGGTCGAACAATGCAGCGAGAGCGATTCGGGCAATGTCCTCAATGCACTGACAGCGAGCCTGAACCGACTCTCCAGCGTGAACAATTCAGTGGGCGCCTTGAACGAAGCGACCAACCTGCTGACCAGCGCGCAGATCCAGGTCGAAGAGGCCGTCGGGGAGCTGAATCGGTTCCTCGATCATTTCGATGCCGACCCGGCACGCCTGCAATACCTGGAAGAGCGCCTGGACACCATCTATACACTGGCGCGCAAGCACCGCATCCAGCCGACCGATGTTGCCGAACTCCAGCAGCGGCTGCTGGAAGAACTGGAAACCCTGAACGCCAACGATGAGTCCATCGAGCGCCTGGGGGACGAACTGGCGTCCTATGCCCGTCATTACCAGGAAAAGGCCAGGGAGCTCAGTGAATTGCGGCAGCATGCCGCAACAGGGCTGGCCAGTGCCGTCGAGCAGGAAATCCAGCGCCTGGGCATGCCGGGCGGGCGCTTCACCATCGAATTGCGCCCCAACGCTGGCGACGAGCTCCAACCCAATGGGCTGGAACAGGTGGAATTGCTGGTCAGCGCCAACCCCGGACAACCGCTCAAAGGCTTGGCCAAAGTCGCCTCCGGCGGTGAGTTGTCGCGAATCAGCCTGGCCATCCAGGTCATCACCGCACAAACCTCTCGCGTACCGACGCTGGTATTCGACGAAGTGGACGTGGGTATCGGTGGCCCTACAGCGGAAATTGTCGGCCAGTTGCTGCGTCGGCTGGGGGAACGTGGCCAGGTGTTGACCGTCACTCACCTGCCTCAGGTCGCCGCCCAGGGACACCAGCATTTATTTGTGCACAAGGTGCGCGGCGAGGACGCGACTCGTACCGCCGTGTCCAAGCTCAACAAAAACGAGCGCGTGGAAGAGGTGGCACGAATGCTCGGGGGCATCGACCTCACCAAGGAATCCCTGGCCCACGCGAAAAAAATGGTCGTTACCGCGAAAATCTGAGAACGGCAGAAAGCACGAAGGCGACCCTGGGGTCGCCTTCGTTCGTTTCGCGAACCTTAAGTCCGCGCGACATGCTTACTTTTTCTTGCGTACGTACAGCACAAGATTGTGATCAACCATCTCGAAGCCATACTTGTCGACGATTGCTTTCTGCAGCCGCTCGATTTCTTCGTCGAAGAATTCGATCACTTCACTGGTCTCGACGTTGACCATATGGTCGTGATGCTTGCCGTCGTCCAGTTCGAAGACCGCATGGCCTCCGTCGAAGTTGTGTCGCACCACAAGGCCAGCTGCCTCGAACTGGGTCAGAACACGGTAAACCGTGGCCAGACCGACGTCCTCGCCAGCCTCCATCAGCGCCTTATAGACATCTTCAGCACTCATGTGGCGTTGCTCGGCGGAATCGAGCATTTGTAGAATCTTGACCCGTGGCAGGGTCACTTTGAGGCCGGCTTTGCGTAGTTCGCTATTTTCAACCATGGTCAGCTTTCTCGCGATGCTGCTTCGCAGCTTCTCTTAATGCGGGTATGATCGGCGTTTACGTTGTCCCAGCCAAGATAGTGGAAGTCGCCCACCGATGCAAAACACCAAGCTCTTGCTAACCAGTTTCACCTTTGTGGGACTGCTCGCACTCGCCGGTTGTTCATTCCCCGGGGTTTACAAAATCGACATCCAGCAGGGCAATGTCGTCACGCAGGACATGATAGACCAGTTACGCCCGGGAATGACCCGCCGGCAAGTACGGTTTATCATGGGCAACCCCCTGCTGACCGACACGTTCCATGCCGATCGCTGGGATTACCTGTACAGCTTGCAGCCAGGCGGCGGTGAGCGCCAGCAGGAACGCATCAGCGTTATCTTCAGCCCTGACGACCAACTCGTCAGCCTCTCGGGCGATTTCATGCCTGGCGTGAGCCGCGACGAGGCCATCATGGGCAAGGACAGCGGCACCACCGTGACCGACCCGGCCCAGAATGCCGAACAGCCAAAACCGGAAAAACCGGCCAAGCCAGGTTCGTTGCAGGACCAGATCCAGAAGGACGTGGACCAGGTCGAGACTGTACCCGTCCCGACGCCAGAGCCTCTGGACACCTCGCCGCAATAAATCGCGACAATAAAAAACCCGGCATGCCGGGTTTTTTATCGCCTGCCATTGCGGCCAGGTTATTGCTCCGATTGGCGCGCCTGGGCAGCCTTGGCCGCGCGCAGGCGCCGAATTTCCTTCGGATCGGCCAACAACGGGCGATAAATCTCCAGTCGATCAGCCGCCTGCACCACCTGGCGCTCTGGATCGGCAACCTGCTTGCCAAAAATCCCCACCGGGCAAGTCGCCAGGTCCAGCTCCGGGAATGCATCGGCAATCCCCGAGGCCATCAGCGCTGCGCGAACACTGGTGCCTTCCTGCACCACGCATGCGCGCAAGACCTGACGCTCCACCGAGGCATACACCACTTCTATCTCAATCAACGCTTGAGCTCTGCATTCTGCTTGGCCCGCTGGCAGAACGCGTCGACCAGGGTATTGGCAGCCTGATTGAACAGCGGCCCCAACGTCGCCCGCACCAGTGGGCCGGCGTAGTCGAACGACAGGTCCAGGCTGATCTTGCAGGCCTTTTCACCCAACGGCTTGAACACCCAGACACCGTGGAGCTGATTGAAAGGCCCTTCTTCCAGGTTCATCTCGATGGAATGCCCCGGCACCAGCGTATTGCGTGTGACGAAGCGCTGGCTCAAGCCACTCTTGGCAATGTTGAGGCTGGCGCGCATATGGGTTTCAGAGCTCTCCAGCACCTCGGCCGACGAGCACCACGGCAAAAACTCCGGGTAGCTCGCCACATCGTTGACCAGGTCATACAGCGCCTGCGCCGGGTAGGGCAGCAAGGCCGAGCGTTGAATATGTGTCGTCATGTAAGCGTCACTTCCACAGCTGGGCGGCAAACACTACAAGAATGCCAATGGGCGCCACGTAGCGCATCAAGAACAGGCTCAAACCAAACAATACCGGGCTGCGCAGCGACAATTCATCACGCACCGCTTCACGCCCCATGATCCATCCTGCAAACACTACGAAACACAAACCACCCAATGGCAGCATGATCCGCGAGGTGAAGAAATCAATCACGCCGAAGAAATCCAGCCCTCCGGTTGCGCCCCACTGGTAGAGATGGAACAGCCCGTCTTCGTTCACGAAAAACTTCGCCTGCTTCCATATATTGAAGGAAAACACCGTACCCAGGCCGACAAACCAGCAGGTGAAGGCCAACCAGAAGGTTACCCAGGCGCGGCTGAGCCGGGTCCGTTCAACCAGGTAAGCCACCATGGGCTCCAACAGGGAGATGGCCGAACTCCAGGCCGCGATGGCCACCAGGAGGAAAAACACCACGCCCATCACTTGACCGAAGGCCATGCTGCCGAAGGCAAAGGGCAGGCTGACAAACATCAACCCCGGCCCTTCGCTGGGGTTCAGGCCGGCCGCGAACACAATCGGAAACAATGCCACACCCGCCAGCAGCGACACGAAGGTGTCCAGCAGCGCGACGCCGAAGACAGTCCGGGTCAGGGAGGCGTTCTTGGGCATGTAGGCGCCGTAGATCATGATCGATCCCACGCCGACGCTCAGCGAAAAAAACGCATGCCCCATGGCCGGCAGCAGGCCGTCGAGGACTTTCTCCGGCTGGAAGTCGAACATGAAATGCACGCCTTCCATGAAGTGTCCGGTGGTCATGCTGTAGCCCAGCAACACCAGGATCATCACGAACAGCAACGGCATCATGATCCGCAGGCTGCGCTCAAGCCCGGCCACCACGCCCCGGGCAATCACCACCGCCGAGAGCACCATGAAGATCGTGTGCCAGAGGGTCAGCCGCCAGGGATCGGCGATCACATTGCCGAAGTAGGCGCCCACCTGATCCGGCGTGGCCCCTTGGAAATCCCCGCGGCCCATGTCGATGATGTAGTCCAGCGACCAGCCACCGACCACGCTATAGAAAGACAGGATCAACAGCGCCGTGATCATTCCGGCGAAGGCGCCCCACGACCACTTGGGCGAATGCCCTGCTTCCACCGCCAGCACCTTCAGGGCATTGGCCGGGCTTTGCCGGGCACGACGACCGATCAGGGTTTCGGCCAGCATCACCGGCGCGCCGATGAGCGCAATGCACGCCAGGAACATCAATACGAAGGCACCGCCACCGTAGACGCCGACCATGTAGGGGAATTTCCAGATACTGCCCAGCCCCACGGCGGAACCGGTGGCCGCGAGTATGAAGACCCAGCGGCTAGCCCAACTGCCGTGGACAGAAACCTTGTCTGTCGACATCGTGATCACGCCCAAGCGTTCGAAAAAGAGGCCGCATTGTCCGGGATTCACTCAACGTGCTCAAGCACGCAGCTTCACCGTAGCCGACACGCACGCAACTGCCTATAATGCCGCCCCTATGGCTAAACAGAAGAAACACCCCACAGGGACCATCGCGCAAAATAAAAAGGCGCGACACGATTACTTCATCGAACAGCGTTTCGAGGCTGGCATGGTCCTGGCCGGCTGGGAAGTAAAGAGTCTGCGTGCCGGCAAGGCGCAACTGGTCGACAGCTACGTGCTGCTCAAGGACGGCGAGGCCTGGCTGCTGGGCAGTCATTTCACGCCGCTGACCACCGCCAGCACCCACGTGATCGCCGACCCGACGCGCTCGCGCAAGCTGCTGCTCAACAAACGCGAGCTGGAAAAACTCTTCGCCTCCGTGCAACAGAAGGGTTACACCTGCGTCTGCACGTCGTTGTACTGGAGCAAGCACTTGATCAAGTGCGAAATTGCCCTGGGCAAGGGCAAGAAGGAATACGACAAGCGCGACACCGAACGCGAACGCGATGCCGGCCGCGAACTGCAGCGCGCGGTGCGCAACAAGGGCAAGGAAGACTAGCCCGGGATCAACTGTGGGAGCCGAGCTTGCTCGCGATGGCGTCGACACATCCGGCATTGATGTGTCAGACAGACCGCTATCGCGAGCAGGCTCGCTCCCACAGGGTTCGTGCGCTACATGCCTTTACGCCGTTCCGCCCGCGCCACGCGCTGCACTTCCTGACGCACCTCCTCCAAGACTTCCTGCACATACAAGATATGCCGGCTGGACACTTCCCGCGCCTGTTCGGCGTGCCCGTCCATGATGGCTTGGTACAGCTCTCGGTGCTGGCTGATCAGCATGTCGCGAGTTTCACTGCGCTGCTTGTACATGCCGCCGATGTTGGTGACGACGTTGCGCTTGAGCAGGTCGAACAAGCCGCGGATGGTGTGCAGCAACACCGCGTTATGACTGGCCTCGGCGATCGCCAGATGAAACCGGGCATCCGCCGCGCCCTCCTCCGCCCGGCTTATCTCGTCGTGGCGCGAGTAACAATCCTGGAGCTCGTCGAAGGCCGCCGTCAGCCGCTCGCGATCCACCTCCGTAGCCCGCAATGCCGCGTAATAAGCGCAGGACGCTTCCAGGGTGTGACGGAACTCCAACAAGTCACGCTGCGCCTCGGGATTGCTTTCCAAGAGCTGCAGCAGCGGATCACTGAACGTCGAGCCCAGCGACTCCACCACATAGTTGCCGCCGCCCTGACGACTGACCAACAAGCCTTTGGCCGCCAGTTTCTGGATCGCCTCGCGCAACGAAGGGCGTGACACGCCGAACTGCTCAGCCAGGGTCCGCTCGGCAGGCAACCGCTCACCGGACTTGAGCGTGCCCTCAAGGATCATGCCTTCAAGCCGCTCGACAATATCGTCAGACAAACGGCGCTGACGAATCTGATCAAACCCCATAACTCAATTCTCCACGATCCCGACGGCTCGCCGGGCTCTCTATTCTGGCCCATCCGGGCCTTGTCCACACCCATCAAAAGCTGTTTTCACCACCGGATCAGATGCCCTCTGCACCGCTTATTCGACGAAAGTTTCAGGGCGGCAAATTGACACACGACAACCAAGGCTTTTACCCTAGCCAACAGCGCTTGTAAATTGGTATTACCAATTGCCCAAAACCGCTGACCAGTGCCTGACCAACAACAATTAGGGGCCCACCCATTATGCAAACCTGGCAACAGCTCTACAGCCCGCTCGGCAGCCTCGGCTTGTCCGCCCTCGCGGCCGTTATTCCCATCGTATTTTTCTTCCTGGCCCTGGCGGTGTTTCGCCTCAAGGGGCATGTGGCCGGCAGCATCACCCTGGCGCTGGCGATTGCCGTGGCGATCTTCGCGTTCCAGATGCCGGCAGACATGGCCTTTGCCGCCGCCGGCTATGGCTTTGCCTATGGCCTGTGGCCCATCGCCTGGATCATCGTCGCCGCCGTATTCCTCTACAAACTGACGGTCAAGAGCGGCCAGTTCGAGGTGATTCGCAGCTCGGTGCTGTCGATTACCGATGACCAGCGTCTGCAAGTGCTGCTGATCGGCTTCTGCTTCGGCGCATTCCTGGAAGGTGCCGCCGGTTTCGGCGCACCGGTGGCGATTACTGCCGCCCTGCTGGTCGGCCTGGGCTTCAACCCCCTGTACGCCGCCGGCCTGTGCCTGATCGCCAACACCGCCCCAGTGGCGTTCGGCGCGCTGGGCATTCCGATTATCGTGGCCGGCCAGGTCACCGGAATCGACGCCTTCAAGATCGGCGCCATGACCGGCCGCCAACTGCCCTTGCTGTCGTTGTTCGTGCCGTTCTGGCTGGTGTTCATGATGGACGGCCTGCGCGGTGTGCGGGAAACCTGGCCAGCTGCACTGGTGGCAGGTTTGAGCTTCGCCATCACCCAATACTTCACGTCCAACTTCATCGGCCCGGAACTGCCGGACATCACCTCGGCCCTGGCCAGCCTGGTTTCCCTGACGTTGTTCCTGAAAGTCTGGCAACCCAAGCGCACCGCAGGCGCCCAGATTGCCGGCGCCACTTCCAGCGCAGCCATCACCGCCAGCGCCGGCGGCTTCGGCCAGCCTCGTAGCACCGTGGCCTCGCCCTACAGCCTGGGGGAAATCATCAAGGCCTGGTCGCCGTTCCTGATTCTTACCGTGCTGGTGACGATCTGGACCCTCAAGCCGTTCAAGGCGATGTTCGCCGCTGGCGGCTCGATGTACGGCTGGGTGTTCAACTTCGCCATCCCGCATCTGGACCAGATGGTGATCAAGGTCGCGCCAATCGTCGTCAACCCGACGGCGATTCCGGCCGTGTTCAAGCTTGACCCGATTTCCGCCACCGGCACGGCGATTTTCTTCTCGGCACTGATCTCGATGCTGGTGCTCAAGATCAACATTAAAACTGGTCTTACCACTTTAAAAGAGACCTTCTACGAACTGCGCTGGCCCATTCTTTCCATTGGCATGGTGCTGGCATTCGCCTTCGTCACCAACTTCTCCGGCATGTCCTCGACCATGGCCCTGGTCCTGGCGGGCACGGGCGCGGCGTTCCCGTTCTTCTCGCCATTCCTTGGTTGGCTGGGCGTGTTCCTGACCGGTTCCGATACCTCGTCCAACGCGCTGTTCGGCTCGCTGCAAGCCACCACCGCGCATCAGATAGGCGTCAACGACACCCTGCTGGTGGCGGCCAATACCAGCGGCGGCGTGACCGGCAAGATGATTTCGCCACAATCGATCGCGGTGGCCTGCGCCGCGACCGGGCTGGTGGGCAAAGAATCGGATCTGTTCCGTTTCACCCTCAAACACAGCCTATTCTTTGCAACGATTGTCGGCCTGATCACGTTGGCCCAGGCCTACTGGTTTACCGGCATGCTGGTTCATTAAGTCCTACACGTAATACTGGAAAAACCGACGCCGAACCGTGATTCGGCGTCTGCTATTCACAACCGGGTCTGCAAGGCTGCCGAAAGATTTCCTGGCTATATTCAGCAGCCTCAGCGGACGGATAACCGGGACCACCCGGAGACACGCCTGATGAGCGAGCTTTTTTACAACGCCGTGCCGAACGCGACCCGTGTCGCCCCGCCATTGCCCGAACCTCGGCAGTACCCCAGCGAAAAACCGCAACGGGTCTACCTGTTCGGCACTTGCGTGGTGGACCTGTTCTATCCCGAAGCCGGGATGGATGCGATTCATCTGCTGGAGCGCGAAGGAATCCGGGTGGACTACCCGCAAGGGCAAAGTTGCTGCGGCCAACCGGCCTACACCTCGGGCTACACCGAGCAGGCGCGGACGGTGGCACGGGCGCAGTTGGCCCTGTTTGCCGAAGACTATCCGGTGGTCGTGCCCTCGGGCTCCTGCGCCGGCATGCTGCGCGAGCATTACGCCGACCTGTTCAAGGACGAGCCGCAAACCCTCAAGCAGGTCCAGGCCCTGGCGGCCCGGACCTATGAGTTGGCTGAATTCCTGCTGTTTGTCTGCAAGGTGCAGTTGAACGACAGCGGTGAGCCAGTGAAGGTCGCGCTGCACACGTCCTGCTCGGCACGGCGTGAAATGAACACCCACCTGCACGGCCGCGCGTTGTTGGCGCAGTTGCGCAATGTGGAGCGAGTCGAACACAGCCACGAAAGCGAATGCTGTGGTTTTGGTGGGACATTCAGCGTTCGCATGCCGGATATTTCCGGCGCGATGGTGGCCGACAAGACCCGAGCGCTGAAGGAATCCGGCGCGCACAAGGTCATCAGCGCCGATTGTGGCTGCCTGATGAACATCAACGGCGCACTGGAAAAACAGCAGGAGGCGTTACGCGGCCAACACCTGGCGAGCTTCCTCTGGCAGCGTAGCGGAGGTGTCGCATGAGCACGCCGACGCTGATTCCGACCGTTGAGGTGCAGGAAGATTTTCGCGCCCGGGCCCACAAGGCCCTGGGCGACACGCAACTGCGAAACAACTTTCGCAGCGCGATGGATTCACTGATGACCAAACGGGCAACGTCCTTCAGCGATGCCCACGAAAGAGAACACCTGCGTGTGCTGGGCAATGCCGTCCGCGCCCGTGCGTTATCGAAGCTGCCCGACCTGCTCGAGCAACTTGAAAGCAACCTGACCCGCAACGGTGTGAACGTGCACTGGGCGGAAACGGTGGACGAAGCCAACGGCATCGTCCTCTCGATCATCCGCGCTCACGAGGCGCGGCAAGTGATCAAGGGCAAATCGATGGTCAGCGAAGAGATGGAGATGAACCATTTCCTCGAGGCTCGAGACATTGAATGTCTTGAGTCCGACATGGGGGAATACATCGTCCAGCTCGACCACGAGAAGCCTTCACACATCATTATGCCGGCGATCCACAAGAATGCCGGTCAGGTCGCGTCCTTGTTCCACGACAAACTCGGCGTGGAGTACACCAAGGACGTTGACCAACTCATTCAGATCGGTCGCAAGGTATTGCGGCAGAAATTCTTCGAGGCCGACATCGGCGTCTCCGGCGTCAACTTCGCCGTCGCCGAAACCGGCACGCTGCTGCTGGTGGAAAACGAAGGCAACGGGCGGATGTCCACCACCGTGCCGCCGGTGCACATTGCCGTGACCGGCATCGAAAAAGTCGTCGAGAACCTGCGCGACGTCGTGCCGCTGCTGTCGCTGCTGACCCGTTCGGCCCTCGGCCAGCCCATCACCACCTACGTCAACATGATCTCCGGCCCGCGCAAGGCCGACGAACTGGACGGCCCCCAGGAAGTCCACCTGGTCCTGCTCGACAACGGTCGCAGCCAGGCGTTTGCCGACAGCGAACTGCGCCAGACGCTGAACTGCATCCGCTGCGGCGCGTGTATGAATCATTGCCCGGTCTATACCCGAATCGGCGGTCATGCCTACGGCGAGGTTTACCCGGGACCCATCGGAAAAATCATCACGCCGCACATGGTCGGCCTGGCCAAGGTGCCGGACCACCCGAGCGCGTCTTCACTGTGCGGTGCCTGCGGTGAAGTGTGTCCGGTGAAGATTCCGATTCCGGCTTTGCTCCGGCGGCTGCGGGAAGAAAACGTCAAGGCGCCGGACAGCCCCCATCAGGTGATGCGCGGCCAGGGCAGCAAATACTCGCCCAAGGAACGCTTCATCTGGAATGCCTGGGCTCGGCTCAACAGTTCGCCACGGTTGTATCGGCTGTTCGGGTTCCTCGCCACGCGCCTGCGCGCCCTGACGCCCAACAACATCGGCCCATGGACCCAGAACCACAGCGCCCCCAAACCCGCCGCCCGCTCATTGCATGACCTGGCCCGCGAACACCTGAACCAGCAGGGAGACCGCCGATGAGCGCCAAGGACAATATCCTCGCCAAGCTGCGTAAAAGCCTGACCGGCGCCACGCCCGTTGCCGACAACTTCGACGTCGAGCTGGTGACGCAGACCTACCGCTATGCGCCCGAGGAACGCATCCCGCAACTGCGCAAATTGATGGAAGCGGTGCACACCGAAATCCACCTGACGTCCAACGAGGGCTGGCCGGCCCTGCTCGCGCAATTGCTGCGCGACCGTCAATTGCCGAGCCTGCTCATCGCCCCGACCACCGCGCACGGGGAAAAAATCACACAGTTCTGGGCGAACCATCCGGACCTGCCAACCCTCAAGGCCTACGACCGCCCGGTAGAAGAGTGGAAGGCCGAGTTGTTCAACGACACCCCCGCCAGCCTCACCGGAACCCTTGGCGCCATCGCCGCCACCGGCAGCCTGATTCTCTGGCCAACCCGGGAAGAGCCGCGACTGATGAGCCTGGTGCCACCGGTGCATTTCGCCCTGCTCAAGGCCAGCGAAATCCGTGACAACTTCTATGAAGTGCAGCAGGAATTCGAGTGGGCCCAAGGCATGCCCACCAACGCCCTGCTGGTATCGGGCCCGTCGAAAACCGCCGACATCGAGCAAATCCTGGCCTATGGCGCTCATGGTCCGAAGGATCTGGTGGTTTTGATTCTGGAGGACCAATGACCCTTCCGGCCCCTTTCCTACACGACGTCCAACAACTGATCCCGCAGAAACGCCGTTTCGACGATCCGCTGTCGACCTTGGCCTTCGGCACCGACGCCAGTTTCTACCGGTTGATTCCGAAACTGGTGGTGCGCGTCGAATCCGAAGATGAAGTGATTGCGCTGCTGAAACTGGCCCAACGCGACCAGGTCCCGGTCACGTTCCGCGCCGCCGGCACCAGCCTGTCCGGGCAAGCCATCAGCGACTCGGTGCTGATTGTGCTCGGGGATAACTGGAACGGGCGCGAGGTTCGCGAGCAAGGCCTGCAGATTCGTTTGCAGCCCGGCGTGATCGGCGCCCAGGCCAACGCCTGGCTGGCGCCGTTCGGGCGCAAGATCGGCCCAGATCCGGCGTCGATCAATGCCTGCAAAATCGGCGGCATCGTCGCCAACAACGCCAGCGGCATGTGCTGCGGCACGGCGCAGAACACCTATCACACCCTGGCCGGCATCCGCCTGGTGCTGGCCGATGGCACGCGCCTGGATACCGAAGACGACAGCAGCGTGGCGGCTTTTCGTACGAGCCATGGCGAACTGCTGGAACGCCTGGCGACTTTGGGCCGCGAGACCCGCGCCAACACTGAACTGGCTGCGCGAATCCGGCATAAATACCGTCTGAAAAATACCACCGGCCTGTCACTCAATGCCCTGGTGGACTTCGACGAGCCTGTGGATATCTTGAGCCACCTGCTGGTCGGCTCCGAAGGCACCCTCGGCTTCATCAGCGCGGTGACCTACAACACCGTTATCGACCATCCGAACAAGGCTTCGGCCCTGATCGTGTTCCCCGATGTGGAGACCTGCTGCAACGCCGTCACCGTGCTGAAAAGCCAGCCAGTCTCGGCCGTGGAGCTGCTGGATCGCCGCAGCCTGCGCTCGGTGCAGGACAAACCGGGCATGCCGGATTTCGTACAGCATCTGTCGACCAATGCCTGCGCCTTGCTGATCGAATCCCGCGCCGCTTCCTCGTCTTTACTGCAAGAACAACTGGCCCGGATCATGGCCTCACTGGCCGGTTTCCCGGTGGAAAAACAGGTCGACTTTACCGAGGACCCACGGGAAAACGCCCGGCTCTGGGCGATCCGCAAAGACACCTTTCCAGCCGTCGGAGCAGTACGCAAAACCGGAACCACGGTAATCATCGAAGACGTGACCTTTCCGGTGGAACAACTGGCCATTGGCGTGAACCGCCTGATCGAGCTGTTCGACAAACATCACTACGACGAAGCGATCCTTTTCGGACACGCGCTGGAAGGCAATCTGCACTTTGTCTTCACCCAAGGCTTCAACAACCCTGAAGAAGTCGCACGCTACCAGGCGTTCATGGACGACGTGGCGCAGTTGGTGGCAGTGGAATTCGGCGGCTCGCTGAAAGCCGAACACGGCACCGGGCGCAACATGGCGCCGTTCGTCGAGCTGGAATGGGGCAGCGATGCCTACCAGTTGATGTGGCAGCTCAAACACCTGCTCGATCCCAACGGCATCCTCAACCCGGACGTGGTGCTCAGCGAAGACCCGCAGATCCACCTCAAGCACCTCAAACCGCTGCCGGCCGCCGACGAGATTGTGGATAAGTGCATCGAGTGCGGTTTTTGCGAGCCGGTGTGCCCGTCCAAGGACCTGACCTTGAGCCCGCGCCAGCGCATCGTGATCTGGCGCGATATCCAAGCCAAAAAACGCGCTGGCACGGACACCACCGAACTGGAACGTGCCTACCAATACCAGGGCATCGATACCTGCGCCGCCACGGGCCTGTGTGCACAGCGTTGCCCGGTAGGCATCAATACCGGCGAACTGGTGAAAAAACTGCGCAGCCGTGACGCGACGAAGACGAAAACCGCCAACTGGATTGAAGGAAATTTCGCCACCACCCTGCAAGGCGCGCGCTTCGCCCTCCACGTCGCCAACGGTGCGCGCATGCTGCTGGGCGCGCCTCGCCTGGCGAGACTGTCGGCCTCATTGACGCGCCTGTCCAAGGGCCAGGTGCCACAGTGGACCAACGCCATGCCCCAGCCGGAAAAGGCCATCCGTTTCAGCCCCGCCGTGTCGGACGAACGTCCGAGAGTCGTGTACCTGGCAGCATGCGTGTCGCGGGTCATGGGCCCGGCAGCAGCGGACAAGGAGCAGATGTCGCTGTACGACAAGACCCGCGGCCTGCTGGAAAAGGCCGGTTATCAAGTGGTCTTTCCAGACAATGTGGACAGCCTCTGCTGCGGCCAGCCCTTTGCGTCCAAAGGCTACACAGAACAGGCCGAGCATAAACGCCAGGAACTGATCGGCGCCTTGCTGCACGCCAGTCGCGGCGGGCTCGACCCCATCTACTGTGACACCAGCCCCTGCACATTGCGGCTGGTCCAGGACCTTGGCGACGTGCGCCTGGATCTGTATGACCCGGTGCGCTTCATCCGCACCCATCTGATGGATCGTCTCGACTTCACCCCCCAAGAAGCGCCCATCGCCGTGCACGTCACGTGCAGCACGCAGCACCTTGGCGAAAGCCAGGCGCTGATCGACCTGGCGCGCCAGTGCAGTAAAAACGTGGTCATCCCCGAAGGCATCCATTGTTGCGGTTTCGCCGGCGACAAAGGCTTCTCCACGCCAGAGCTCAATGCCCACTCGCTGCGCTCACTGAAGGACGCGGTACAGCATTGCAGCGAAGGGATTTCCACCAGCCGCACCTGTGAGATCGGTCTTACCCAACACGGCGCAATTGACTACCACGGGCTGGTGTATCTGGTAGACCGCGTCACCCGTCCCAAACCCGCCAACGGTGAGGACCCTGCGATGGGACTCGAAGAAAAATCGAATTCCTGCGCGTCGCTGTAGTCACTTGAATAGGCCCGGCTGCGCTGGGCCATCCACCGACTCGGCCTGGCCGCGACTGTCCAGCGGCACCGAGACCCTACGTTCAAGGAGATACACATGAAGCGCACCGCACTTGCTGGCTTGTTCATTTCCGCTGCGATGTTGGCCTCTCCGGTGTTTGCAAATAACCAGGCAGACCTTTGCCAGATCAATCTGCAAAAAATCAGGGATGCGAAAGTCAGCACCGAGCAGATGAGCGAAAGCATGAAAACCGATATCGACGCCACCGTCGGACAGGCCACGGCCGAACAAGCCAAAGGCACCGAGGAAGGCAGCAAGAATTGCATCTCGCTGACCACCCAAGCTCTTCAGAAACTGCAGAACAACACCAAAGGCGATCAGCAGTAATGTCACGTGCGGCCAACCTTCGGGTTGGCCTCAGACGCGGATTGGCGTACACTGCAAATGCCTGCCACTCCTCCAGCTTCATGGAGTGACAGGTTCGGGGCCGTTTAGGATTCGACGCCGGTTGCGAAACTTTAGGTGCATGCCGAGTTGGTAACAGAACTCGTAAATCCACTGTTGCAACTTCTATAGTTGCCAATGACGAAAACTACGGCCAGGAATTCGCTATCGCTGCGTAAGCAGCCTTAGACCTGAGCTTCTGGTACCTTCGGGTCCAGCAATCATTAGGGGATGTCCGTAAACCCAAAGTGATTGTCATATAGAACGGAATCGCCGTGCAGTACGTTGTGGACGAATCGGCTAAAACTTACACAACTCGCCCAAAGCACCCTGCCCGTCGGGTCGCTGAGGGTTAACTTAATAGACACGGCTACGCATGTAGTACCGACAGCGGAGTACTGGCGGACGGGGGTTCAAATCCCCCCGGCTCCACCAAATAAGCTAAACAAATCAGGCACTTAGCGATTATCGCAAGTGCCTTTTTTGTGCCCGAAAGAATGAGTCGCCCCGCCCCTCTCAAACTCCAGCAGCAGGTTTCACCGCTATAGCCATAATCTCCACCAGCACCTCAGGCCGCGCCAGACGTGCCTGAACAGTGGCCCGTGCCGGAGCACTGTCCGCTGGCAGCCAGGCGTCCCACACTGAATTCATCAGCGCGAAGTCACGATCAATGTCTTTGAGCCAGATCTGTGCGCTCAAAAGCTGGCCCTTGTCGCTGCCCGCCAGCGACAACAAGGCTTCGATCTTGGCCAGTACCTGCTGCGTCTGTTCTTCAATGCCAACCTGCAGATCAGTGGGCACTTGGCCGGAGAGGTAAAGCAGGTCGCCATGGCTGACCACACCGGACATCCGCACGCTGCTCTGAAAACGTTGAATCGTTGCCATCGGGTTTATTCCATGAATTGAGAACGTTAAGGTGCTGCGCTACCGATCAACCGGACCAGACGCTGGGCACTACCGAATGCCAAGGTCATGCCCAGCGCACCCTGGCCGCAATTGACGTACAGGTTGTCACAACCACTGACCGCCAGAATCGGCCGCCCGGTGGGGGTCGCCGGACGCCAACCGGTCCAGGGCTGACAATCATCGGTGTTCCATCCCGAACCGAACAATGCCTGCGTCGAGGCTTTCAGTTGTTCGATACGCTTAACGGGAATCGACGCATCCAGCCCACACAACTCCACCATCCCCGCGACGCGCAAGCGATCACCGATCCGGGCGAACACTGTTTTACGCCGCATGTCAGTCACGCTGACCGTCGGTGCATTCATCGAATCAGTGATCGGCAACGTAATGCTGTATCCCTTGAGCGGGTAGACCGGCATGCGCACACCGAACGCTGATAACAACCCCGCACTGTAAGCACCAGCCGCCAGCACGACCGCCTGCGTTCCTAAAAGCGCTGGGCCTTCGATGGCGTGGTGGATCTCCAACGCGGTGATGCGCCCGCGTTCACGTCGGAAAGCGGCAACCTCACTGTCGAACAGAAAACGCACACCCTGCTTGCTCAATAATCTCGCAAGCTCCTGACAAAGCTTGCGCCCATCGACCGCGCATTCGCTGTCGGTATGGATCGCGCCGTGAAACGCCTTTTTATAGCCCTCAAGTGCAGGTTCGATCGACAAGGCTTCGGCGGGGCTGACGATTTTTTGTTGCCTGGCGCCTTGGGCGGCCTGGAATTTCACCTGATCGCCGGCCTTGCGCAGGCTTTCAGCATCGGGGTAGAGAACCAGTTTTCCGGTACGGGCGAAATCGCATTGCACCTTTTCCTGACTGATGAAGGCGTCCAGCGCCAGCCGACTTTCCTGCGCCAGTTCCAGTAACTCGACAGTGGTCTGGCGCGAAATGGACGTACGGCAGGCCGCGAGAAACGCCACACACCAGCGCCATTGTTCCACGCTCCATTGCGGCGAAAACTTCAGCGGTCCGTTGCGCGCCAACAGCATTTTCGGAATGCCCGGCAACAGAGAGGGATCAGCCAGCGGTTGCACATAGCTGTAACTCAATTGCGCTCCATTGGCAGCGCTGGCGCCCATGCCTGCCTCCCCCGCACGATCGATGACGGTGACGTTATGACCGGCCTTGTGTAAAAACCAGGCACTGCTCAAGCCAACGATTCCAGCGCCGACGACACAGATTTCCATTACGCCACCACCCTGTCCGACAGGTCCCAACCCACAGGCCGCCGTTGGTGCCAATCACTGACTTGCTGGTAAGCGTGGGCGATCCGCAGGGCCAATGGTTCGGCGAAAGCACGCCCGACGATCTGCATCGAGACCGGCATACGTTGTTCGTCGAAGCCCACCGGCAGCGCCACTGAACAGAGATTGAGCAGGTTGGCGAAACGGCCGAGCAAGGCCAGGGGCGTACCGTACTCATCGACCTGACTCAACGGCACACTGCCAATGGCGTTGGTCGGGAATGCACAAGCATCGACATCGGACATGGCCTCGTCCATGGCTTGACGGGCAACACGTCGCTGGTTGTGCAAATCGATATAAGCCGCCGCGTCGATGGCGCGCCCGCTCAGCACCCGACGCTGCACATGAGGATCGAAGCGCAGATCATCGCGCTCGAACAGGCTACCAAGGCTGGCGTAGCCTTCGGCACTCATGAGGCCACCGGCGACACGCATGCACTGCTCCAGCGAAGTCGGTAGCGGCTGTTCGACCAGATGCATGCCCAGTGCGGCCAATTGCTCAAGCCCCTGGTCATAGGCTGCCAATACGCCAGGCGCGATGTGTACGCGTTCGGTCTGTGGCAGCACCCAGATGCGCAGACCGGCCACCGGAAGATTCAAACCTGCCGCGGCGCTGAACACTGGCGACTTGGCCGAGACCGGATCCAGCGGGTCCGGCCCCAGCAGCGCGTCAAGCATCCACGCGGCGTCTTCGACGGTGTGGGTAATCGGCCCCACCGAATCCAGCGATGGACACAATTCAATCAAACCGTGACGGCTAATCAACCCACGCGTGGTTTTCAGGCCAACCAGACCACACATACCCGCGGGAATCCGCACCGAGCCGCCGGTGTCGGTGCCCAATGCCGCGCTTGCCAATCCGCCGGCCACGGCCACCGCTGAACCACTGCTGGAACCCCCTGGAGCACGATGCACTTCGCGGTCCCATGGGTTCCACGGCGTGCCCATCACGGCATTTGTGCCCCACCCTCCGAAAGCAAATTCAACGGTGTGGGTCTTGCCCATGATGATCGCCCCGGCACGCTCCAGTCGCTGGACTGCCGTGGCGGTGAGCCGCGAGATACGCGGCTCCTGCGCCAGCGAACCACCGGTTATGGCCTTGCCGTCGATCTCGAACAAATCCTTGATCGCAATTGGAATGCCATGCAATGGCCCCAGGTTGACACCGGCAGCCCGCTGCCGATCGGCCGCGATGGCGGCACCGAGCGCACGCTGGGGATAGGCCTCGACATAAGCATTGAGTTGACCGTTGAAGCGCTCGATCCGCTCCAGTTGCGCGCAAACCAGGGACTCGCTCGTGAGCGCTCCGGACTCCAGCGCTTGCCGCAACTGGCCAATACTGTGGGAAGCGGTTCGATCCATGATGTTCATGTGTTCAACCTCGAATGGTTTTGCGTCCGCGAGAAAATCGTACTTCCAGCACTCGCGATAACAGAGAAAGAGGGAAAGCGATGACGAAATAGAACAGCCCCACCAGCAGGAAAATATGCATTGGCAAAAAGGATTCGGACGCGATGGCCCGGGCCGCCAGCATCAACTCATCGGTGGCGATCAGGGCGCACAGGGAGCTGTCCTTCAGAATCGACACGTAGGCATTGAGCAACGGCGGCAACATGCCGCGAATGGCTTGCGGAAAGATCACGGCGGTGAAGGCTTGCAATGGCGTCAGGCCGGTGGCGATGGCCGCCTCACGCTGGCCTCGATGCAAGGAGTCCAGTCCACCGCGCAGGATTTCCGCGACGTAGGCCGAGCCCTGCAAGCCCAGACCGATGGCGCCGGCCCAGTAACCCGACAGCGTCAGCCCGAGGCTGGGCAAGGTGAAATACAGTGCCAGCAGCAACGCCAGGAGCGGCACCGCACGCATCCCCTGGATGAAGAACACGGCCAGACGCTTGAGCAGTACGCTGGGGCTCTTCATCGCCCAGGCCAGTAACGCGCCCAACATCGCCGCCAGGGCGAAGCCTGCCAGGGACAACTCGGCGCTGACCCGTGCGCCGAGTAGCAGGCGCGCGATCCAGTCGCTCCAGTATTCCGGGTACTGCTGGAAAAAACTGATCATCGCGCCGCCCCCAGATGACGTTCAAGTCGGATGAAGCCCACGCCAATTGGCAGGATCATCGCCGCATAGATGCACATCACCGCCAGATAAATCAGCGAGGTCTGGAACGTGGATGTCACAAGATTGCGGGCCAGGAACATGATTTCCGGCACGGCAATGGCCGAGGCGATGGACGTGTCCTTGATCAATTGCGTGACGTAGTTGGCATAGGCCGGCAACGCAACGCGCAGGGCCTGGGGCAAGAGGATGTAGCGCAGAATTTGCATACGGTGCAGGCCGATGGCCTGCCCGGCTTCATGCTGGCCGACGTGCAGCGATTGCAAGCCGGCTCGGAAAGTATCGGCTAGCACGGCGCTGCCTACCAGGCTCAAACCGACGATGGCCGCCAGCCACGCGGGCAGATTGATTCCCAGATAGGACAGCCCAAAGTAGATCAGAAACAGATGCGCCAGCGCAGGCACGTTGCGCATCCATTCGATGAAACAGGCGATGGCGCCGTGTACCAGTCGAGATCGGCTGAATGTCAGTAAAACTGCCAGCACCAGACCGCCCGCGCTGGCCAGCACCAAGGTGCAGAGGGCGATTTCCAGCGCGTTCATTGCGCCTTTCAACAGCAAGGGCAGCAGCCCGAGGAAAGTTTCCAGATTCGCCATCAAGCGCTCTCCACAGCCATGCGCCCAAGAAAACTGCGGGTGCGTTCGTGACAAGGGTTGTCGATCACTTGCGCCGACGGCCCCTGTTCGACAATGCGCCCGCCGTCCATGAAGATCACCCGATCCGCCACATCGCGGGCGAACCTCACTTCGTGGGTGACCATGATCATGCTGCGGCCCTCTTCCGCCAGCTCGCGAATCACGGCCAACACTTCGCCGACCAACTCGGGATCCAACGCCGAGGTCGGTTCGTCGAACAGAATCACTTTCGGTTGCTGGGCCAAAGCCCGGGCGATGGCGACCCGCTGTTGCTGACCACCCGACAATTGCTCGGGATAAGACTCAGCCTTGTGCCGCAGATGGACTTTTTCCAACATCGCGTCGGCCAACTCATACGCCTGCTTGCGCGGCATGCCTTGGGCCTTGATCGGACCGAGCGCGACGTTATCGCGCACGTTCAAGTGCGGCCAGAGATAGAACAACTGGAACACCATGGCGATCTCGCGGCGCTGCGCAGCCATCTCCCGGTCACTCATCAGGCGTAAACGCTGACCGTCCTTGACCTGCCCGATCAGCTCGTTCCCCAGCCAGATCTCGCCACTGGTCGGTTTTTCCAGGTAATTGATGCAACGCAGGCAGGTGGACTTTCCAGATCCGCTTGGGCCAATCAGCGACAGGGTCTCACCGGGCTTCAACTCCAGGCTGATGCCCTTGAGCACTTCCAGATCGCCATAGTTCTTGTGTAATTCGTGCACGCGCAGCAACGCGGCGTCAGACGGGCTCGACATCTTGGCTAACCTCTTTTTGTTATAGGCATGGCGATGAGTCGGTGCATCCGCAGGAGTCCGCCCCATCGCCGCACACACTTATTTGCAGCCGGGCAGCGTCCAGTCCGCCGGGCGGTCGACGCCCAAGCGCAGGTCCTTGCCTTCGGGCATGAACCAGACATCCTGAGTCAGGCCGTAGCGAGCACCGATCTTGCGCATCTCACAGTTTTTCCAGAGCGTCTGAATCTGCGCGTTGACCGCCGCCACCAGTTCCGGACTGGCCTTGTTGAAGCCGAACACCACCTGACCCAAGCCAGTCAGCAATGGGAAATTCGGATCGTTGTCGACGAAGGCGTTGAAATGCAGGTGCCATTGCTCATTGCGGGAAATGGCGTATTGCATGACCGGTGGGTCGCCGATCACCGCATCGATGCGTCCGGCGAGCAGATCGCGAACGGCCGCATCAGACGTGTCGTACAGGGCGACTTGCAGGCCATCGATCTTGCGCATCTCAGGGATGAACGAAAAACCTGTGATGGTGCCAACTTTCTTGCCTTGCAAATCCTTGAGGCTGTTCCAGTTGGTCTTGTCTGTCTGAGTGATACCGTTCTTGAAGTAGTGGATCGGGTCGCTCAAGGCCATGATTTTCGAGCGTTGTTCGGTCCAGCCCATGGTGCCTGCCATGACATCCACGCGCTTGGACTGCACCGAGGCAATCGTCCCTGACCACTCCATTAATGCCGGTTTGACCTTAAGGCCCATTTTTTCGGAAATTTGTTGAAGGATTTCACCGTCATAGCCGACCATCCGACTATCTTGATACCCTGTTCCTGGCATATCACCACTGAAGGCGATGGTCAGGCTTCCCGGCGCTACTGTCTCCAACGCGAACACCGGTGCCGCAGCCAGCACGGACACCATAAAACCGGCACAAATAGCGGAAAAACGCTGAACTTTGGACGTCTTCATCGGATGCTCCTCGATCGTTTTTTATGGTGGCAGCAGAACGTTTCGCATCGGCCCATCGTAGTGGGAGCGGCGGTATAACTTGTTGGATGCTTTGCACGAATGATTGAACATTTGCGACATTCTGGCGGCACAGAGCCTGTGGCATCCCAGGAAAGCCTCGTGGACGGGCTCGATCATGGGCAGGCGCGTCATCCACCCATGCGCCGCGGCACCGCCGAGTTGTCTATTGGCATCATGTTGTGGCCACGCTTCCCCTTGCTGTCGCTGTCAGGGCTGACCGATGCGTTGCGGCATGCCGCCGATACGGGTGATCAAAGCCGCCCCATCCGCTGCCAATGGAAAGTACTCGGCACGCCCGGGCAAAGAGTCATTTCCAGTAGCGGACTGGACGTACCGATCGACAGTGAACTCGCTGACCCGGAGCGTTTCGACTACATCGTGGTGATTGGTGGATTGCTCGATTCCATCGAGGCGGTGCCGAAAACCTATCCCGCGTTCCTCCACCAGGCCGCGGCCGCACAGGTGCCGTTGATCGGCCTGTGCACCGGCAGCTTCGTGCTCGCGCAACATGGCCTGATGGAGGGGCGAACGGCGTGTGTCCACGCCTACCATGGCGACGACTGGAAGCACCGCTTTCCTACGTTGCGCTTTGTCATCAACAGGGACTTTCTGATCGACGGGGAGCGGATTACCTGCGCGGGCGGTGTTTCAGTCATCGAGTTGGCGCTTCATCTGATCGGCCTGCATTGCGGGCCGGATCGTGCGGGCAAAGTTGTGCATCAGATGACGGTGGCAAAGAACACGTCCAACAGTTTCGTCGACCGACGCAAGGCGCTCGGGTACGCCAGTTCATCCAATCGTCGATTGCACGAAGCCGTGATGTTGATGGAAAAACACATGGCCCACCCCCTGGATATCGAGGCCATTGCGCATCTGGTCGGCACCAGTAAACGGCAATTGGAACGCCTGTTTGTCGCTGAAACCAACAACAGCCCAGCCCAGTTCTACCGTCAGGTCCGACTCCGGTTCGGCAGATGGCTGCTGGTGAGTTCCGATCGCCAGATCGGCGAGATCGCCTTTGAATGTGGCTTCGCGGATGCGCCGCATTTTATTCGGCACTTTCAGAGTATGTTTGGCATGTCGCCAGGGAAGTTACGCAAGGCCCTGATGCAACAAGATGGGAAATAGCGCGGCAAGTAATCGACACCGACGTAGACCTCGCCTTGGCGACCCAGGAATAAAAAGACCACGGTGGCAGTGAACAGCGTGAACATCGCCAGCAGTTGCAACAAGGTGTTGAACCCGGCGGTATAGGCCGAGCGCCGTATCGTCAGCGGGATTTGGCTGGTGTCGATGCTCGACGGTCACAGCGAAGATCAGGGCAGTTCTGCGCATTGTGGCCGTCCAGTCGCCATCTTTCACCGAAAATCCGCGTATAAATCAGCGTGTTGAAATGAGGCTGCCCGGCCCACTCGCCAATAAAATGGCGAAACGATCACGACGACCGTTTACGCTCAATATTTGAGCTAATTTATTACAATTTATTGACACTATCAGTCCGACGTCATCACAATTGCGCGCCGTCACCGAGGCATAAGAGAGTCTGGCAATGGTGATCGGCGGAGAATGCGATGTTTCGTCCTCTTCCAGCCGCTCGATACTGCTTTGAAAGCTTGCGTCCTGAACATCATGGGGGCTGCTTGGCAGTGCAACATCCTATTCATGCTGACTAAGTCTGACACTGAGCCCGGCTCGGAGAGCTTGTGCTAGTCGTCAGAAACGTGACGCATTGAAAAACTGTAACGCCAGGGAAGGTGCTGATCGCGCCGCATCCGATTTAAAGGAAAAGGGAGTTTCATTTGAGTCAGGTCACCTTAGACATCCGCCATCTGCGCGATGAGCAGATCTTGTTACGTGACGGCGGGCTCTATTGGGTGGCAGTGGATCAGGCGAGCGACTCTGCCGCGCTGGCGGTCCAGTGCCTGGCAGCGATGCCGGCCCATGCGCAAGGGATGTTAGTGTGCTGCGGACATTCAAGTCAGGACCTGGCCCAGGAACTGGCGGCCGATACCGGTCCTGGTCAGCTGAAGCTGTTTGACATCAACAAAGACGACATTGGCCTGACCCTCAAATCGCTGGTCGGCGAGCTGACCCGTGCTGCTCCGGTTGCCGGCACTACCATTGTGTTGATGCTGCCGGGGAGCGCATGGCAGGACGACGTCGCGCCGCAGCTGCGGCATTGCTGTCTGTCCCTGAGGCAATGGCTGGGCGCACGCCAATGTTCCCTGTTGGTGATCAGCCATGGCCAGACACCTCAATTGCATGACGGTTTGTTGCGGCTCAACGATACGATCTCCGGGCTCGCTCAGCTCTATCGCCGTGATGGTGGTATTCGCTATCAATTGCACTACTGGCGCAGCGAACTGGGCGTGTGCAGCGGGCAGGAGTTCGAGCTCGAATTGCTGGTGGACGGGTTTGCGCTGTCGGTCAATGAGCAGGCCAATGTGCAAGCGCCCCATACCGACGACCAGCGGATCTACCTGACCCAGCGTTCTGTGCTTGAAGGCTCGCCGCCGTTGTCGGATCAGTGGAGGCTGTTCGAGAGCCGCGAGGACTTGCTCCAACAAGCCAGTCACGCGCGTGCTGCCAGTATCATCGTGGCCATCGACAGCAACCTGCACGTCGAAGCGTTGGCTCGTCAGATTCACGCCCTGCGCGAGCGCTGCGGTATCGCACTGAAGATCATCATCCGCGAGATGGAGCCCTGCCTGCGTTATCGGGACGAGCGTTTGCTGGTGTCCTGCGGTGCCAACATCACCGTGCCCTATGGGACGACGCTGGCGCACTTCTTCAGCATCATCGACAGAGCCCAGGGCCAGACCTGGCGCCAGAGCCGCACCACCAACTTCCAGTCTCTATTCGAACGTCTGCGGCCGCCCCCCGAGCGCGGTCTGTTAACGCCCCAGGAATTCATCGGCATGGTGGAGCGCGTCTATAACGGCGCCTCTGGAGAAATCAGCCACCAACTGCTCAAGCTGATGCCGCGCGGTGGCCTGGAAATCGAGCAGTACTTTAGTCAAATCGGCTTGCGTCGTTTCGGTGACGTCGCCTGCGTGGTCAACGGTGCCTTTTATCTGTTCTTGTTTGGCTGTCGCGCGGACGGACTGGAACCGGCATTGGGGAATATCTGTCGGCTCGCCTGGCGCGATCTTTTCAGCAGTTTCCAGATTCTCCAAAGCGTTGAAGCGTTGCCGCGCGAGGACTTCCTTGCGGCGCCCTTGCTGCCTCCCACGTTCGCTCTGGCAGAAGAACGCACGGCCAGTAGCGCCGCCGAAGCTGCCGGCCGTGTTGCCTATTCGCCTCGACGCACCACACTGCCCATTACGGACCCTTGTTCATGAGTTATTCCCAGCTGATCCAGGTGATTGGCCTCAGCAGCCTGCTGACCCTGGCACTGATCGTAGTACTGATCAGGTTCGGTCGCCATTTTCTATCTGTCGTGCAGGGTCTCTTGCCCCCGCGTTACCTGAAGTCCCGTGGTGTGCGTCGTCGTGCCCCAGCCCAGAGCGAGCCCAATGAGCCAGTTTGAAGTCATTAACCCGGCGTCAGTGCGCGTCTGGCCGGGCCTGGGCCCCTGGAATCTGTATTTCATCCTCAAGTTCGTATTGCTGTGGGCGGGTTACCTGAACTTGCAGGTATTGCCCAACCTGGTATTCGCGGCGGCGTTGCTGCTGCCGTTGCCGCATCGTTATCTGCGTATCCTGCGCACAGTCATCGCGATCCCCGTGGGTGTTGCGCTGTTTTACCAGGACACCTGGCTGCCGCCCTTCAGCCGCCTGCTGAGCCAGCCAGGCGTGCTGGATTTCAGCGGTGCATACATCGTCGAACTGATGGGTCGTTTCATTGACTGGAACCTGTGTGCGCTGCTGGCGCTGTTGGTGGTGGTCTACGCTTTCGTCCGGCACTGGCTGCGCCTGACCACTCTGAGTGTGCTGGGTTTAGCCTGGCTGGCCAGCGCGAATGTGCTAGCCCTGAGCCCCAGCAACGAGCCGGTCGCGGCGGCGGCCAGTGGCGCTGCCATTGCAGCGGTGAGCACGGCCCCCCCGGACAGCGCGACACTGGAAGCCTACCTGCAGAAGTTCTATAGCACCGAGGCTGGGCGGCAGGTGGAGTTCAAGCCTGCGACCTCTGCAGCGCAGCCTTTCGACCTGTTGCTGATCAATATCTGCTCCATGGCCTGGGATGACCTGGAAACCGTGGGGCTGCGTGATAACACGCTGTTCCAGCAGATGGACGTTATTTTCGACAACTTCAACTCGGCCACTTCCTACAGCGGCCCGGCGGCGATCCGCCTGTTGCGCGCCAGTTGTGGACAGGTTCCGCACAAGCAGCTCTATGGCACCGCCCCGGAGCAGTGCAGGTTGATGGACGACCTGAGCAAGCTGGGCTTTTCCAGCGAAGTCATGCTCAACCACACGGGGCAGTTCGAAGGCTTCCTTGACGAAGTCCGCGCCCAAGGGTCATTGCCGAGTCCCGCGATCAGTACCAGCAAATTACCGCGTGCCTTGGTGGGTTTCGACGGTTCACCGATCCTGAGCGATGCCCAGGTACTGGACGCCTGGTGGAAGCACCGCGAAGCAGAAAAGAACGATCGCGTGGCGCTGTTCTACAACACCACCACACTGCATGACGGCAACCGTGTGCTGACCGCTGATGGCGGCACCAGCAGCAGCGATTACAAACAGCTCGCCCAAGGGCTGATCGATGACCTCAATGGCTTCATCAAACAACTGGAACTCAGTGGCCGTCGGGTAGTGGTGGTGATCGTGCCGGAGCATGGTGCGGCGCTGCATGGCGACCGTATGCAGATCGCCGGCATGCGCGAGATCCCGAGCCAGGCCATTACCCTCGTGCCGGTCGGCATCAAGTTGGTGGGCATGGGGCATAACCCCGGTTCTGCCCCCCTGCACATCACCGATCCGAGCAGTTTCCTGGCCCTGTCGGAAATCATCAGCCGCTTGTATAGCGCCCAGCCCCAGGGGGATGGCCAGGGTCTCAACTGGTCGGCCCTGCTGAGCAATCTGCCGCAGACAGCGGCAGTCTCCGAAAACGCTGGCACGGTGGTCGTTGACTACGCCGGGAAACCTTACATACGAATCAAGGAGAAAGCAGAATGGCTGCCTTACCCACAGCGCTTCAAGTGAAAGCCAGGGTGCAGTCGCGTGCGGATCGTGCCGATGACATCGCCCGCCTGAAACTGACGCTTGAGCTGCCCGAACTGGACTACGTGGACACCTCCGCTCAGATCGAGTTGCAAAAGGCCCTGCATCGCTGGCCGCTGCTGGCAGAGATGGAACGCCAGCAGCCGGCGGCCCTGCCGATGATACGTGAGTGCGCACTGGAGATGCTGTCGTGACCGCACTTAGCCTGCGTGGTCTGCGCGGCGGTGTCGGCACCAGCTCGCTGCTGGCGGCCACAGGTTATGCATTGCATAGCCTGGGCGAGCGCGTGCTGCTGGTCGACATGAGCCCGGAAAACCTGCTTCGCCTGCACTTCAGTGTCAGCTTCGGCGAGCGCGGTGGCTGGGCGCGCGCCATGATCGAAGGTAAGGGCTGGAACACCCAGGCCTGGAGCGTGGAACCGGGATTGAGTGTGTTGCCTTACGGCCGCCTGAAACGGGACGAGCAGGACCACATCGAGCAGCGCCTGCTAAACGAGCCGAATCTATGGCGCCGCCGACAGGCCGCCCTTGCCGAACACTTTGACTGGATCCTGTTCGATGTGCCCTTGCGACTGCCCGGTCATGCTTGTGTCGGACCCTGTGCGTTGCGCCTGCAGATTGTCGAGGCGGATGCTGCCTGTCACGTGCTGTTGCAGCAGGATGAAGACCCCCGCGAGCATCTGCTGATCAACCGCTTCGACCCGGTCAGCCAATTGCAGCGCGACCTGCTGCTGATCTGGCGCAAACAATATGGTGCCCGCCTGCTGCCTCTCAACGTGCATCAGGATGAAGCGATGCGCGAAGCCCAGGCGTTCAAGATGCCGGTGGGGGCTTATGCCCAGGCCAGTCTGGTTGCCCAGGATGTGCTGAGCCTGGCCACCTGGTGCCTGACCCAACGCATGGGGACGGCATGATCGCTCGCATTTTCCCTTACGCTCACCTGCGTCGGCGCTATGACTGTACTCCGCCAGTTGCGTTGCTGCTGGCGACAATGAACGCCCTGGCATGGCTGTTGTTGCGCCTGGAGTCATCGAGCTGGCGTGCAGTGCTCAATCAGCCAAAGCGCTGGTATCCACAACTGAGCAACAAGGCGCCGAGCCTGGGCGATCCGTTGCGCTATGCGGTACAAAGCCTCTGGCTACTGCTGGTTCGCCCGGCCAGGCCGCGGGTGTGGACACTGTCGCCCCCTGCCTGGCTCAAACGCGTCGGAGCGCTGTACCTGCGGCAGTGGACGCGGATTGGTAAGGTGCTGGAAGCGTTGCCCCAGCGCGCCGAGTCCAGCCAGCACATTCGTCAGAGCAGCCATTGGTGGAAAGGCCTGGACCGTCACAGCCAACGATTGATCAACGCGGCCATCGGTGTCGTCGCCTTCGTTTTTACGTTGCTTTGCATCACCGAGCCCTTCGGCTACGTCTCCCAGTTGGTATTCGTCTTGCTGCTGTGGGGCTTGGCCCTGCTGGTGCGGCGGGTTCCGGGCCGCTTTGCGACGTTGTTGATGGTAGTACTGTCGACCATCGTCTCGTGCCGTTACCTGTGGTGGCGCTACACCTCGACCCTGAACTGGAACCAGCCCCTGGACCTGATATGCGGGATGATCCTGCTGGTGGCCGAAACTTATTCCTGGGTAGTGCTGATCCTGGGGTACATCCAGACGTGCTGGCCCTTGGGCCGAAAACCGGCGCCGCTGCCGCGCGACACGCGCCTGTGGCCGAGCGTCGACCTGTTGATCCCGACCTACAACGAAGACCTGTCGATCGTGCGAGGTACGGTGTACGCGGCCATGGGCATCGACTGGCCGGCCGACAAACTGAACATCTACATTCTCGATGACGGCAAACGCGAGAGTTTCCGCCAGTTCGCCGCCGAAGTGGGGGTGGGCTACATCACTCGCAGCGACAATCGTCATGCCAAGGCCGGTAACCTCAACCACGCGCTGAAGCAACTGAACGGCGAACTGGTCGCCATTTTCGACTGTGACCACATACCTGTGCGCTCTTTCCTGCAGATGACCACCGGGGGCTTTTTGCGTGATCCGAAACTCGCGCTGGTGCAGACCCCGCACCATTTCCTGTCACCGGACCCTTTCGAGCGAAACCTCAATGTATTCCGCGAGCACCCCAACGAGGGCGAGTTGTTCTACGGGTTGATTCAGGACGGCAACGACATGTGGAACGCGGCGTTTTTCTGCGGCTCGTGCGCGGTGCTGCGGCGCTCCGCGCTGGATGCGATTGGCGGCTTTGCCGTCGAGACGGTGACCGAAGACGCCCACACGGCGCTACGCCTGCACCGCAACGGCTGGAACTCGGCCTATATCAAATTGCCGCAAGCGGCTGGCCTGGCGACCGAAAGCCTGTCAGCGCATATCGGCCAGCGCATTCGTTGGGCCCGTGGCATGGCGCAGATCTTCCGCACCGACAACCCCTTGCTCGGAAAGGGCCTGACCCTCTTCCAGCGCATCTGTTACGCCAACGCGATGATGCACTTTTTGGCCGGCCTGCCGCGTTTGGTGTTTCTGATGGCGCCGCTGGCGTTTTTGTTCCTGCATGCCTACATCATCTACGCCCCGGCGCTGATGATCCTGCTGTACGTGCTACCACACATGATCCACGCAAGCCTCACCAACTCGCGGCTGCAGGGCGACTATCGTCGGACTTTCTGGGGGGAGGTGTACGAGACCGTCCTGGCTTGGTACATCGCGCGCCCTACCACCGTGGCACTGTTTAACCCCAGCAAAGGCAAGTTCAATGTCACCGCCAAGGGCGGCCTGATGGAGCAGAACCAGTTTGACTGGAAAATCGCCCAGCCGTACCTGCTACTGGCGTTGCTGAACATTACCGGCCTGGGTTTTGCCGTCTGGCGTCTGATCTGCGGCCCCCGCGACGAGATTGTCACCGTTGCGGTGAGTATTCTCTGGGTGATCTACAACCTGCTGATCATCGGGGGCGCCATGGCGGTCGCCGCTGAAGTACGCCAGGTTCGCCAGACCCACCGGGTATACGTCAAGTTGCCCGCTGCAGTGCGCCTTGAGAATGGTCACTGTTATCCAGGCATGTTGCAGGACTATTGCGACGGTGGCGCAGGCATCCAGCTCGACACCCCACAGTCGCTGGCGGTGGGTGGGAGCATCTCGCTGATGATGCAGCGCGGCACCCGTGAATTCGTGTTCCCGGGCTATATCAGCCGCAGCCACAAGCACTTCATCGGTATCAGCTTCACCGGCCTCAATGCACAACAGAATGTCGACTTTGTGCAGTGCACGTTTGCCCGCGCCGACGCGTGGCTCAACTGGGGCGAGAAATTCACCCCGGATCGCCCGCTGCACAGTTTTGTGGACGTTCTCAAACTGGGCGGTACCGGTTACTACCGCCTCTACGAATACCTGCCTGCCTGGATCCGCCGCATCGCCGGCCCGCCGTTGCGAATATCGCGCTGGCTGGCCAGTTTTCTGCCGCGCATGCCGGCAGTTGCCCCAACTCCCAACTCTCGATCAGTGAGCGCACCATGAGCCGCTACTTCAGCAAAACCCTTGTTGCCAGTCTGGCGCTCCTGGCCACCGTTTGTGCCCAGGCCGCCACCGCACTAGCGCCGGCCGCGCCAGCCGCGGTCAGCAACGTACCAAGCTGGAACACCGCGTACAGCTTCGAACAGCTGGGCCGTCCCGCCGACAGCCTATTGCTGGGCATCCACAATAGCGACCAGATCGAGTTCAGCCTGCGTCGTGATCGTATTGCCAGTGACGCGAAACTGCAGCTGGAGTACACGCCATCGCCTTCGCTGCAGCCACAGATCTCGCATTTACGTGTGTATCTCAACGACGTGCTGATGACCGTTGTACCGATCGAAAAGGACCAATTGGGTAAGAGGGTCAACCAATCGGTAGCCCTGGACCCGCGACTGATTTCGGACTTCAACCGCGTACGCTTGGAGTTCGTCGGCCACTACACCGATGTCTGCGAAGATCCGGCCAACAGCACGCTATGGCTGAACGTTGCGCGCAGCAGCCAGATCCAATTGCAGGAGCAGGCACTCACACTCAAGAACGACCTGGCCTATTTTCCGATGCCCTTCTTCGACACTCGGGGCCAGGACAAGCCGGTCCTGAATGTGGTCTTGGCCGATGCGCCGACCTTGGGCGAGCAGCGTGCAGCCGGAATCCTGGTGTCCTATTTCGGCAGTCTGGCCGCTTGGCGTGGTGCGCAGTTCCCGGTTCTGTTCGACCAGCTGCCGCCCGCTGATGAACACCATCGCGCCAAGTCGGCCATTGTCTTTGCCACCAACGATCATCGTCCGTCCTTCCTGGCTGACACAGACAAGTTCCCGGCCGTGGATGCACCCGTTGTACAGATGATCGACAACCCGCAGGATCCCTACAGCAAAGTGTTGCTGGTATTGGGTCGCAATGAAGATGACCTGGCTGTAGCGGCCCGCGCCCTGGCCTTGGGCGCAGGCGCGTTCCGAGGCTCGAGCGTGACGGTCAACAAGGTCGAGCAGCTCAAGCCTCGGGTGCCTTATGACGCGCCGAACTGGATGCGCACGGACCGCTCGGTACGTTTCGCCGAGTTGATCAAGTACCCCGAGCAGCTTCAGGCCAACGGGCTGCAGCCACGGCCCATCACGGTGGACGTGAATCTGCCGCCTGACCTGTTCGTCTGGCGTAACCAAGGGATTGGGCTGCAAACCAAGTTCCGTTACACACCACCGTCGGTCAACGACGAATCGCGCTTGAGCATCAGCCTGAACAACCAGTTCATCACCAGCCTGGCGCTGCAAAGCAAGACCGACAGCCGTCTGGAGGAGCTGCGCCTGGCGGTGTTGTCCAACGAGTCGGCTAACCACAGCGACAAGTTGCTGGTGCCAGCGCTGAAGATTGGCGACCGTAACACCCTGCGTTTCGACTTCAACTTCGCCAGCACCTTTGGCAGTGCCCAGCGCGACCGTTGCCAGACTTCACTGCCGGTGAACAACCAGGCCGTGATTGATGAAGAGTCGACCATCGACCTGTCTGGTTACTATCACTACATCGCCATGCCCGACCTGCGCGCCCTTGCCCGAAGCGGTTTTCCATACAGCCGTATGGCTGACCTGTCGCAAACCCTGGTGATGGTGCCGACCCACAGCAGTGCTGTGCAACTGAGTACGGTGTTCGAGACCATCGCCGGAATCTCTGCGCGCTCAGGCCTGCCAGCGTTTGGCCTGCGGCTGTCGGATAACTGGGACGACGCCAAGGCGGATGTCGATCTGCTGGTGTTCGGCGCCATGGCGCCGGGCGTGGGCGATGGTGCCGATGCCAATCTGGTGCTGGACAAGACGCGTGCCTGGCTACTCAAACCGTCCCACGAACAGAGCGGCAAGTCGACCCGCGCCGGTCAGTTCAGCGATGAACGCGACCTGGGTGCCAACCGCATCGACGTCAGCGCCCAGGCACCGATCGCCGCCATCGTTGGCTTGCAGTCGCCGTATCACCCACAGCGCAGCATCGTGGCCTTGCTGGCGAGCGATGACGCCGATTACCAACTGCTGCGCGACACCCTGGGCGACGTGGGAAAAATGGACGCCGTTGCCGGTTCCGTGGCGCTGATCCGCAGCAGTGGCGTAGACAGCAGTTGGGTGGGCCAGCAGTACTTCGTCGGCCACCTTCCGTGGTGGCTGCTGCTCTGGTACCAATTGTCCGAGCACCCGATCCTGCTAGCGGTCATGGCCACCATCAGTGTGCTGCTGACGGCATTCCTGCTGTGGCGCGCACTCCGTTGGGCTGCCCGTCGTCGCCTGGCTGGTCAGGAGTAGTCGGGTGAAAGCTTTCTTCGCGCTGGCCTTGGCCGCGTTGATCGTAGCGCCTGGCTTTGCCGGTGCTACTGAATGCGCTTGGCCGGCCTGGCAGAATTTTCGTCAGGCGATGCTCAGCTCGGACGGACGGGTCATTGACCACTCCTCGGAGCAGTTGATCTCCACGTCCGAAGGACAGAGCTACGGGCTGTTTTTCGCCCTGCTGGGTAATGACCGCGATAGCTTCGCCAAAGTGCTGCGCTGGACTCAGGACAACCTGGCCGGCGGAGACCTTAACCGGCAGCTTCCGGCATGGCAGTGGGGCCGCGACAACGCTGGCCGCTGGCAGGTACTGGATAGCAATAACGCCACCGATGCCGACTTGTGGATCGCCTATAGCCTGCTGGAAGCCGGGCGTCTGTGGCATCAACCGGATTACCTGGCCTTGGGCCGCAACCTGCTCTGGCGCAGCGCGGCACAAAGCCTGCGCAAGCTACCAGGCCTGGGCCTGATGCTGTTGCCCGGCGACTCCGGATTCGAAAACGCCGAGGGTTGGCGCCTGAATGCCAGCTATCTGCCGCCGCAATTGCTGGCACGCTTCGCCCTCGAAGCACCGATCTGGGCGGAGCTGGCCAGCAACACCGAGCGTCTGCTGATCGAAAGTTCACCCAAGGGCCTGGTACCCGACTGGCAACTGTGGAAACCCGGGCAGGGTTGGGCCGTGGACAGTCAGAAAGGCAGCGTTGGTAGCTATGACGCCATTCGTGTCTACCTCTGGCTGGGCATGCTGGACAAGGATACCCCCGGGCGCACCAGGTTGATCGAACACTTCAAACCCATGCTGGACCTGACTGCGCGGCGGGGCCACGTTCCGGAAAAAGTCGACACACTCACCGGTCTTGACAATGGCGCCGGCCCGGTTGGTTTCAGTGCTGCATTGCTGCCCTTGCTGGCTGCCAGCCCGGACAGCGTGGCGGCCCTCAAGACCCAACGCCAACGCCTGCAACAACAGCCGCCCTTGGCAGATGCCTATTACAACCAATCGCTGATGCTGTTCGGGCAGGGCTGGGACCAACAACGTTATCGCTTCGATAAGAACGGACGCCTCGTGCCAAACTGGATTGCCGCATGCAAAAAATGATCGGTTTCGGGCTGCTGCTGAGCAGCGTTTATGGGGTCGCCCTGGGCGAGCCTCTCAGCCCGCCCGACCAGCAGCAATGGCTGCTGGAGCAGGTCCGCATTGGTGAGGCGCTGTACCGCGAAGACCTGGTCCATGACTCGCTGGCTCGTCTGGAGCTGATCGCCCCGGACAATGCGCAGGTGAAAGTTGTCGAAGTCCGCCAGGCACTGCTGCAAAAAAATCAACCGGAAGCCGAACGCCTGGTCGCCCAACTGCGCCAACAGGCGCCAGGCACGGCGGCCCTGCGTCAGGCCGAGAGCTTGCTGAAAATGCACGGTGCCGACGGTCAACGGGCCCTGCAGGAGGCGCGCCTGCTGGCCGTCGCCGGTCGCTTTGAAGACGCAATCAAGGCCTATCGACAGTTGTTCGGCGATGACATGCCGGACTTTGCCACGGCTCTGGAATATCTGAATGTGCGTAGCGGCATCAAGGCCGAGCGCCCTGTCGTGATCGAGCAGTTGCGCGAACTGGACCGGCAGTACCCCGGCAATGCCTCGCTGCGCCAAACCTTGGCCGGCCTGCTGTTTGCCGAAAAGCGTGATCCTGAGGCGCTGGACGTCCTGCATCAATTGGCTGGCGATCCGAACGCCAGCGACAACGCTGCCGAGCGCGAATACAACTATTGGCTCGAACAACCGGTAGGGCCCGAAACCGCGCAGGGCTGGCGTGTGTTTCTGAAGCTCTATCCCAATACCAGCTTGCGCCCTGACGCGACTAAACAGTTGCAAGAGCAGGAGCAATACCTGGCTGATCCGGCCTGGCAGGCCGGAGTCAAAGGCAAGGCATTGCTTGAGGCCGGCAACAACGTCGGCGCTGAAGCCAGTTTGCGTCGGGCGATCAAGCGTTACCCGCAAGACTCCAGCCTGCTGGGCTCGCTGGGTGTTTCGCTGATGCGCCAGAACAGGCACGAAGCGGCATACCACGCTTTCATCAAAGCCTCGTCCATCGAGCAGGACACCTTCTGGATGACCAAATGGCAGGATCTCAAGGCCGCCAACCATCAGTGGATGCTGCTGCAAAAGGGTGATGAAGCCCTTGAGCGAAAGGATTATCCCGTTGCAAAAAAATGGTACCGGCAGGCGAACCAAGCCAAGCCAAACGACCCTGCGCCGCTGATCGGCTTATCCTACGTTGCCCGGGGCGAATCCGATGACATCACCGCAGAAGCCTTGCTGGTGCGCGCGCGCAAGCTCGATCCGAGCAATGCAAGCACGGTGCGTGCGATGGTCCGCCTGTACCAGTCGCAATCACCAGAAAAGGCCGAGCACTACCTCGACAGCCTGACGCCCAAAGAACAACAAGAGTTCCAAAGCGTGCGTCGGGAACTGACGCTGGATCGCCTCAATGCGCAGGCCGATGGCGCTACCCGGCGCAGCGATTGGGCGCAGGTGACGGTAGCCTTGAGCAAGGCTCGCGTGCTGGACCCGGACAATCCCTGGTTGGTGTACCGCTTGGCCAATGCCCAACGCGAACTTGGTCTCAATGCCGAGGCCGATCAAAGCTTCCACTGGCTGTTACAACGTCGCGGCCAGAACGCCGACGCGCGCTATGCCCACGGCCTGTTTCTGGCCAATGCCGAGCGTGACGGCGATGCCATGGGCACTCTGCAACAGATCCCCCGTGCCGCCTGGAGCGACAACATGAACGCGCTGTGGGCTCGTCTGCAGCGTCGCCAGTTGCTCGCGAAGGCCCGAGCGCTACGCGACGGCGGCCATGAGGCCCAGGCCGAAGCGCTGCTGATGCGCGCACCGACCACTGACGACTACCTGACCCTGGCCGACTGGGCTCAGCAGCGTGGCGACCTGGTACAGGCCGAAAGCCGCTATCGCAAGGTGCTGACCAGCGTGCCGAAAAATGCCGAGGCCCAACTCGGCCTGAGCGAAGTGCTGATCGCCAGCGGTCAACCGAACGCCGCCAAGGTCAGTCTAATGGCCGTGTCGGCGCCGGTACCGGCGGATGTGTCGTTTCAGCGCCGGCTGGCCAATGCCTGGGCGTCGCTGGGCGACAAGACGCGTGCGAACGCGCTGTTCGCGCAGTTGCTCAATACCCCGCAAAGTGATCCGTTGGTCTATCGGGATGCGGCGCGCCTGCTGTCCCGGGAAGATCCGCAGCGGGCCCTGGATGACTATGCGCGCAGCATGGGCGCGGCAAGGATGATCGAACCGCCACAGGCCGAACCGCGCGACAACCGCGCCATGACCTTGGCCAGCCGTGCCAGCGACAGCGATGACTGGTTGAAGCGCAGCATCCGCAGCGACGTCGACGAGCTGTACCAAAAGCAGAATCCGACGGTGAACCTGTACCACGACCTCGCCTGGCGCACCGACAACAGTTCCTCGGGGGTCTCGGACCTGACCACCCAAACCACCATCCTGCGCATCGACGCGCCGGTAGCGCAAGGGCAGGGCTTTGTCCAGGCGGAAGACATAAATCTGGATGTCAGCAATTTTTCCAGCAGCGACCGGTTCGGCTTGTGCGCGGTGGTGGCGAATGGCTGTACCAGCGCTTCGCAGAGCGTGCGCGGCACCCAGCTGGGCATGGGCTGGCACGATGATCGATGGGCCTTCGACCTTGGCCACACGCCACAAGAATTCACCGTGTCGAACTGGGTGGGCGGTGTCACCTACAGCGGCGACTGGAGCAGCCTGGACTACCGTCTCACGGCATCGCGGCGCCCCCTGACCAACTCACTGGTGTCGTATGCCGGTGCGGTCGATCCGGTCACCGGAACCCAGTGGGGCGGCGTCACCGCCAACGGCTTCACCTTGGGCCTGAGCCATGACCGAGGCGGCAAGGATGGCGTGTGGGCAAGCCTGAGCAGTCATTGGTTAGTGGGGCAGAACGTTGAGAACAACCAACGGCGCACAGCCATGGGCGGTTACTACTATCGCCTGGTGGAACGTGCCGACGAACGTCTGCGCACTGGCCTGACCCTGATGTACATGGGCTTCGACAAGGACTTGAGCGAAGACACACTCGGCCAGGGCGGCTACTACAGCCCACAGCAGTACTACTCGGTCAGCGTGCCGGTGAACTACGCCTGGCGTAACGCCGACTGGTCGGCCCTGCTCGAAAGCTCAGTGGGTTGGTCGTTCGCGAAAATCGACGGCTCTGATTTCTACCCCAAAGACAATCGCGAAGCTGATCTGCAGAGCCTGCTGGCGCAATCGAACAAGACGCTGGTGGACAACCCGTCCCTGACCAAGAGTGGCAGTAGCAGCAACGGCTACAATTTACGTGTCCAGGGCCTCGTGGAGCGTCGCCTTTCCGATAACCTGGTCCTGGGCGCCGGCATCACCTGGCAGCACAGCGAAGGCTACGCCCCGAGTCGGGCCTTGCTTTACTTGCGCTACACATTTGACCCTTGGCAAGGCAACCTGCCGCTACCGGTGGAGCCGATCTCGCCTTATGCGGATATGCGCTAGAGCGCCACAGCAGCGGCGCCGGGCTGTACACGCAACCCTGTCAGCAAGGCACCGCAGCGCGCATCACGCTGAGCAGCCCCAGGCGCGATGCGTGATTGACGGCGCTTGTCACCGCCTTGAGCGACGCCAACAAGCTACTGCCGTCGCGCGCGGCGCCAAATAGCAGCCGGTTATTCACGCGAATCTCGACATAGGCCAGTGCTTCGGCCTGAGCCCCATCGCGAGCAGCGTGCTCATGATAATCGGCGATATCGAAGTGAACGCCACGCCGGGCAAATGCATCGACCAGCGCCGCCAGCGGACCGTTGCCCTCACCGCTGAGGTCGAACTGGGTGCCGCCCATGTCGAGCACGCCCTCCAGGTAAGTCACAGCGCCTTCGCTGACCAATTTAGGCGGCAACAACGTGTAGGGCTTGCCCTCCTCCAGATAATGCCGGGTAAAGCACGCAAGGATCATCTCGCGACTGATCTCCTGGCCCGATCCATCCGCCTCTTGCTGGACCAGGTTGCTGAACTCCATCTGCAACCGGCGCGGCATCACGACCCCATGCTGTTCCAGCAGATAGGCCACGCCGCCCTTGCCGGATTGGCTATTGACGCGAATGACCGCCTCATAACTGCGCCCCATATCCGCCGGATCAATAGGCAGATAAGGCACTTCCCAGAAGCCATCGGGATTGGCCTGGCGCACTGCAAAGCCTTTCTTGATCGCGTCCTGATGCGACCCTGAAAAGGCCGTGAACACCAGCTCGCCCGCGTAAGGATGGCGAGGATGCGTGGGCAACTGATTACAGTATTCCACCTCGCGCTGGACGTGGAGGATGTCCGAGAAATCCAGCTGCGGATCGATACCGCTGGTGTAGAGATTCATGGCCAGGGTGAGGATATCGACATTGCCGGTTCGCTCGCCGTTACCGAACAGCGTGCCCTCGACCCGTTCGGCACCGGCCAGGCAGGCCTGCTCGGCGGTGGAAACCCCGGTGCCCCGGTCATTGTGCGGATGGACGCTGATGATCACGCTGTCACGACGGCTGAAATGCCGGCAAAACCATTCGATCTGATCGGCGAAGACATTGGCCGTGGAGACTTCGACGGTCGTCGGCAGGTTCAGGATCATCTTGTTGGAAGGCGTTGGTGCGAAGACGTCCGTCACCGCCTCGCAGACTTGCAATGCGAAATCCAACTCGGTGAAACAAAAAGTCTCGGGGGAATACTGGAAGGTCCACTGCGTCTCGGGATTGTTGTCCATGTGCTGTTTGATTTCGCGAGTGGCCTGGGTGGCAATCTCGATGCACCCGGCGCGGTCAACGCCGAATACCACGTCTCGAAACACCGGTGCGGTCGCGTTGTACACATGCACGATAGCGCGGGGAACGCCCTTCAATGCCTCAAACGTGCGCTCGATGAGATGGCTGCGGGCTTGAGTCATGACCTGAATCGTCACGTCATCGGGAATCGCACCCGTTTCGATAAGTTCGCGCACGTAATCAAAGTCGGTCTGCGAAGCGGCTGGAAAGCCTACTTCGATTTCCTTGAAACCGACCTTGACCAACAGGTCGAAGAAACGACGCTTGCGTTCGGCATTCATCGGCTCGATCAAGGCCTGATTGCCATCGCGCATATCGACGCTGCACCAGCTAGGCGCAACGGACTGGACCCGACCGGGCCATGCGCGATCCGGCAGATCCACGGTGGTGAAATGTCGATATTTGCTGGAAGGATCCTTCAGCATCATGGCGTTTATCCTTTTTGATACGTCCATAGGTGGGCCGGTTCGGCATCTGACGCCACCGAACATTGGATCCAATCATAAATGAACATAACTTGAGGCAAATTGCGTAGTCACATCAACCGCACCGTGAAATCCACAAAAAACGCTAATAATGTTTAATTTTTTGGTTATTTGTGCTCTACACCTAAACGCTAGAGCAATTTTTACTCTTGCGAGTCGGAGTCACCCTACTGCTCTGGTTGCTGGGGAAGGAATAAGCGGTATCAGAGAGAGGACACGACGATGTAGGAGCATCCAGCCCCCTAGCGCGACGATCGAAACTGGCGTCGTAGTCGGTCATGCTCCGTGGAGAGCGCTTCGAAGGCCTGCTGCAAGCGCTGCTTGCGCCAGGGTGTTGTCCAAGCCACAGCCTATTCCTATCAGCGCGTCAGATGCCCGGACCGGTCACGTGGGCTGGCAACCTGGCCAAGCGATCCCAACCGTTTGCATCGATCCCGGCGCAGTTGGGCAACCACAGTGTTTGCAGCGGCAGTTGCTCCAACACGGGCACCACGGCCGACGTGATCCGCGATTCCCCTGGATCCGCCCCAAGCGTCAGGTCCCGCAGCGGCATGCCGGCAAGATGGGCCACCCCGGCGTCAGTCAGCCAAGGGCTGTCATACAAACCCAGGCGCTGCAGGGGCAGCCCCCGCAAACAAGCCAGGTCGGCATCGCGCAGGTTCAGGCCGCTTATTTCAAGCTCCTCCAATGGCAATCCCAACTCGACGAGCTTGCGCAAAACCTTACCGTCGACGCCCTGGCAAAAGCTCAGGTTGAGCCGCTTCAGCGGCAGGCCAGCCAGTTGTTTCAGCTCCTTCCAAGTGATCTCGTTCAAGGACAGGTCCAGGGACTCCAACGCCAACCCGCGCAGATCACTCAACGTACTGGCGCTGACGCCCTGCACATCGGAGAGTCCCAATCGCTTGAGCGGAAACTCGTGCAGCACGTCGAGCCGCTCGATCACTTGGCGTAGGCACTTGAGGTCCAGCTCCATGAGCGGCATTCCCTCCAGCACTTCAAGATCGTCTTCGCAGATGAACGCAGATTGGAGCGAAAGCTTTTCCAGGGGCAGCCCCCGAATCGCCTGCAACACGCTCTCGCTTGCATAACAGTCATCCAGACTCAACGCGCGCAACCCCGTCAGGTCGCGAAGCCAGGACGGATCGTCGAGGATCGCGCCGCTGCCACTGAGGGACAACTGCTCAAGGGGATGACTTGCCAAGTGCGCCATGCCACGAGACGTCAGCTCGCCCACGCGTTGCAAGGTCAGGGAGCGCAGCTTGAGGCGCGACAGTGCGCGAAGGCCGTCGTCGGTCATCTCATCGCAACGGTTCAACGACAGTTCCTGCAACGGGCTGTCGCTCAGTTGGCGGAGGAAACTGTCGTCAAAGTCCTCGCCGTAGGTTTGCAACTTCAGCCGACGCAAGCGTGCGAGCGACGGGAGGCAATTGGCGTTATCGTCGCGGGAAAAATTACTAACCTCCAAGGTTTCGAGGGCATTGGCGGGCAAACGCGGCCACGTTTCCGGGCCGCAGATAAACCTCGGGCTGTTGAGCACAAGCGTGCGCAAGGGCAGCCCGGCCAGGGCGTCACACCAATCCGGCTCGGCGTTGTTCAACTCCAGATGGTCTACCGGCAGGCCACGCAGTTGCGACAGCCATGGACCGGGGCGATTTGTATGGGCCGTGGTGTTCAGTTGAGCCATTACCACGTTAGCCGCCGGATCGCCCAGGCCCGCCGCGACGCGTAAACCTTCCAGTGAGGCCTCCCCGCTGTCGAGCAGATCGAGATAGAGCGATGCGCGTGCGGCGATGTCATCGGGGTTGGCCGCGAGTTGGGCGATAAGAGCGTTGCGGTTGGGGGTTGCCACGGTTTACTAGTCCGAATTGAGCGGGCGCAGGGTGTGCTGCGAAACGGGGTTCATCTGCCTGTTGTTTGTGGGTGCACAGCGCCCTGAGATATCAATCCAGGATCAGGTTCCAGATCACCAGCAACAGCAAGCTCGGCATTTTCATGATGTGAAGCTTCACGAGCTTTTTTATGATTTGGGATATCTGCTCGGCGGATAACAGCAGTTCCTTGCTGAAGTATTTGCGGCCGAAAAACATAACCCTCTGGAAGAAAAATCCTCCATCAATGAGAACGGCGGTTCGCTTCACTGGCTTTTCCTTGGGCAAAAAAAAGCCCAGGACTGCTGGGCAGGTTCTAACAATTGCCTGCGCGCTGTACTGAGCTGCTGGGCGAAAATCTATTCGCCTATGCAGCCTATGTCAAGGTCGAAAGTGACGCAGAAAATACAACCATTGATGGGCCAGAATTCCTACATGAAGCTCGGAAAGTGACGTCTTGTAGCGCTCGGATGGAGGGGCCTATAGTCCCTCGTCGCTCCAATGGCGACTCGGGTTTGGCGACCCGGCAACGAGGTAGCTCCTTTCAACTGAATGAGGTCCTACCGATGAACCGATACATGCCCATCACCGGCGTCGACTGCGTCCCCGCCACCCTGCTGATCGACACCGAAGCTCCCCTCGACGTCCTCTTCGAAACCGCCGACTACCGTATCCGCACGGTGACTCAACTGCTGGAAAATATCGCGTTCCGTTCAGAAATCAGTTCCGACACGCTGGTGCTTTCCGACTTCTGCAAAATGCTGACGATCGCGCTGCGCGATGGGTGTGATGTGATGGATGTGATTGGCCGACGATTGCGGGCGCAGGCGGTTGAATAAATAAAAACGGGCGACGATAAGGTCGCCTGTTTCACGATCCGTTAGAGACACTGCCACTGCTGGCATCGATGATGTGGTGAAGGACTGGAAAACGCTGGGGGAGTCAATCTGCTAGGTTGGTCGATAACCCAATGCCACCCATTTAAACGGAGCAGCATTGGGTTTTATCTGTGGCCATAACGTAGCCCCGGCCGTCGGGAGCAACTACATCCATCTGCTGCGATGAGCTGTGGCGCAGTTCGTCAAGAACTGCGCCACATTTTCAACCCAAAATGGCGCGATTCTGAGAACTGCGCCATAATCGCGCCAAATCTTCTCTAACAGCGCCAACATAACCATGCCTTCGACCACCGACATACTGAACAGTATCCTGGCATCCAGGAGCGGGGCGAGCCTCTCAGAGCTTTTGACCAAGCACCCGGAAATCGCCCGGCGAACGGCGCAGCGCATCCTTGCAAACCTGGTCGAAAGCAGCCAAATCACTGCACAGGGAGAAGGCAGGGCACGGCGTTATTTCGCAATAGAACACCAGGCCGAAACCCACGCCCTGAATACTGACACCGATGCCTTCCCTGCCTTCATTCCATTATCTGCAGACAGCCGGGACATACTCGCCTATATCAACCAGCCCACAGAAGCGCGCAAGCCGGTGGGCTACCAGCGTGACTTTCTGGACGCCTATCGTCCTAACGAGACAGGGTACTTACCTGAGTCGTTGCGGCGCCAATTGCACAGGATGGGCAAAACCGCAGATGCGACGGAGCCAGCAGGCACTTACAGCCGGGCGGTCCTGAATCGCTTGTTGATTGATCTGTCGTGGGCATCAAGCCATCTGGAAGGGAACACCTACTCACGGCTCGACACACGACAACTCATTGAGCAAGGTAAGGCAGCACAGGGCAAGGCCGCTATAGAAACGCAGATGATCTTGAACCATAAGACAGCTATCGAGCTTTTGGTCGAGAACATCGAGAGTGCCGAGTTCAACCGTTACACATTGATGAACCTGCATAGCGCCTTGGCCGAAAACCTGCTGCCCAACCCAGCAGACGAGGGCCGAATTCGCCAGCACGCCGTCGACATCGGGAAAGGCACCTATCGCCCGCTCTCAACGCCACAGCAAATTGAAGATGCACTGGACGTCCTGCTTGGCAAAGCCAATCAGATCGCTGATCCGTTCGAGCAGTCTTTCTTCATGATGGTGCACCTGCCCTACTTGCAGCCCTTTGCCGACATCAATAAACGCACATCCCGACTGGCAGCGAATCTCCCTTTGTTCCGGGCCAACCTTTGTCCGCTGACCTTTCTGGATGTACCGGAGCAGGCGTACAGCCGAGCCACATTGGGTGTGTACGAAATGACCCGTGTAGAGCTGCTTCGCGACCTGTATATCTGGGCCTACGAACGCTCGACACAGGAATATCTGGCAATCAAGCAAGACCTTGCGGAGCCGGACCCTTTACGCCTGGCATGGCGAGACTTCATCAAGAAGACCATTCGGGAAATCATCACTCACCCAGAACTTGACCCGTTGTCATGTATTCAACGCTCGGTAGCGGAATATGTTTCAGAAAGAGAGCAGCCGGAGGTGCAAGCACTGATCGTCGAAGAACTCCGTCGACTGCACGAAGGGGTGCTCGCACGCTACGGGTTACGACCATCGGAGTTCATGTCCTGGAAGTCGCTCCATGGCCACTGATGGATGATCACTGAGGTGATGTTTGCAAAAAAAGGGGACAGATCTATTTATAAACCAAGAAAAGCAATGGGGCTGCCCCTCTGCACCTAACAAAATAAATCTGCCCTTTTTTTTAGTTGAGGCACAGAAGGTCCCATCTCCACTGAGGCTGTATCGTTGGTCCCAATTGTCGCTTTTGGACCTATTAGATCACAAAGTAACCATTAGCGTGCCACGCGTCGCTCAACCATGGACTTTATACACTTAAGCTTCTCTAAGATAAAGTCAGAAAAGTTCGATGCTAACACCTCAAACCCATCCAGCTCTGAGCTAACCTCTACAACTTGCCAATTATTCTTTGCGTCAAAAGCATATAGCACGTCGCTCGAACTCCCACCGATTATATAAACTCCTTCATAACCCTCAACTTCCCGACCGCATATAGTTGAATATTTTTCCGGACTATCATCAACGTAAAAAGCAGCGTCGAGCTCACCGAATCCAAAATCCGCAAGAAATTCAAGATAATCAGCAGGCACACTTTTTCGGTCCGTTTCTTCAACACCGCTCAGTATGGCATCAACATTAAAAACACAGTCACCATAATCCCCCTCAAAAAGCTCAGCGGATGTTATTTCGTCTATAAGACGTCGTATTTCTACTGAATTCATCATGGTTATTTACCAAATAATTTTTCTGCTCATAGCGCAAAAAGTCGCAAAAAGTGGACAGATTTATTTATGAACTGAGAAAAACCAATAAGCCCGCTCCCTATGCGCCTTACTGCCCCCTTTTTCCCTTTCTCAGAGTACTAGCACATTCAATAACTTCCAGCACTATCATCAGCAAACGATAGCCAAGACGCAGCAACACAACCGAAAACCTCATCGCTGGTGCGAGCTTGCAGTTCTATAATTGCCCGTCTTGCATCAGCAATTAACCAGCCAGTCGAGTTCAATGTCAGCCAGGCATAGTCCAAGCGACCCGCCAACATAAAATTTTCGAATAGCGTCGTTTTTACCTGAACAGGATCAAACCAGCCAGGCAAGCTCGCGCTCTCTGGTATTCGCATATTCGTATTGAGAACCTCAAAGGAACAGCTAGTTTCCCACCAGTTCCCTCTGGCAAACTCACTGGGGAAGCCCCCCATATATGGATTGCCGTCATAGGAAATACAGTCACGAGGGGTTAATGTTCTAAACAGCTCTGCCTTGGGAAACCCCTTTGGATCGTCACCTGTTTTCAGAGAGACTGCATCAAGCTCCGATAAGCTTTCAAGCCCTACCCTCGCCGCAAACTGTTCAAGATCTAACATCACCCCATCATCCAAACTGATCGCCATCATCGCGATTACTCCAAACAATTGGGAAGGAGTTCTCGCGATCTCAGTCGTCATGCGATCGGAGCTTACGAACATCTTTACAAAACAAGGCTCCCGCTCCACGAACCAGTGCTTCCAATACCCAATATAGGTTGGACGAGAGCCGTCACTCCAGATTGGCACCAGCGCAGGTGGAAAACCAAACCATTGAGCAGGTGCCTCTAGAGTGCAAATAGGCGACCTGATTCTTCCGGCAGCACACGCTACCACTGCATCCGGCAGACTGAGAGCTTTAAGCGCGTTTTCAAAGTTCATATTCTTACCGTTTTGGCGCCAGAGGAGTGGACCAGTCAGGAATTTCTATTCTGCGCAAAGGTGAGATGGGGCCAACCGCAACCAAAAAAAGAGGAGACAGATTTATTTAAGCACTTAGCAAAAAAATAAATCTGTCCCCTTTTTTCTATACGCCAATCAACCCAGCAAAATATCCTGCGCATCAACAGCTTCTACTGAACCATTAGTAACCAGAACCCCCAAACCAAGCTGGGGGTCGAAGGTGGCATCAAAGATAAAACCGATTTCGCGCGCACTGGTATTAAAAGCGGACATTACCTTAATGCACTTCAAAGAAACTAATCCATGCATATCGTCAACTGCATGGACTCTGGGCGCCTTGATATCGACCTCTTCAGCACCAAAGCATCCTCGGTATTCCTCAACTCTACCAAGGTAATAGTTGAAAACAGTTTCTTCTATCAATAAAGAAATCGCGATTTTATTTGAATCAAACTCTCGAAACGCAAGCCGCTGAGTTTCAGAGATTGGGTCGCCATCAAACGTTTGAACAACAAGCGGCACCTCATGGTGGCATCCAAAAATCACTACATCGCACAGCCCGGTCCAAACCCCATCAAAAAGCAGCTCACCAAAATCACTACCTGAGACAAAACTCATTTTTAACCGCCTCAATAAAAAGGGGACAAATTTATTTATAAACCGAGCAAAACCAACAAATCTGCCCCTCTGCGTTCCACAAAATAAATCTGTCCCCTTTTTTGTTGTGCGCTCAATCCATTGCCGATCTTTTGTTTCACGACCGCGCCAGTATTGTTCATCTCCCCAAGGTGCACGAATCATGAAAGGCTCCCCCCAAAAAACGTTTTGCTCTTGGACAGAAAACCAAATAGAACACTCCGAAGGCCGGTCTTGTCGACATAGTCAACAATGTAGTCAATAGCCCCCTCATTCGCCTCGGCTATTGACGCTGACATCTTTTCTTGTTGACCTGAAAACTCATAAGCCCGATGAGCAAAAAAACCTACAACTAAGAGAATTAGAATCAAGCTATTCTGTTGCAGACTATCCGATTCAAAATTTTGCTCTGCCAACGGACCATTTTGCATTTCATCAGAGTCCAGATAATACGCCAAATGGTCCCCATCCACACTGCGATCAGACATCCACTGCCAGCAGAGTTCGATAGCTTCCTCACACCTATCGTGAGTTAGGTTCGCGGACTCTAGATTCACTAAAGCGCGATCCAGCAATAGAAGAAAAATAGCGGCCTTCTTAGTCCAAGCCATGCTATCGATAACACCTAAAACCTCGCTATCCTCCATGGACAACCTCTCACACCAGAACCGGAAGATCACTTAGTAGCGGAGACCCAACCCAAGCACTTTCATAAAAACAACTTCCATCCATTCATTCACACTTCCAAATAAAAATCAAACAACGCGCGACTGACCACGCCCCCATCGAAAGAGCATCATACTCAAAATTTTAGTCAGCCCACCACCTCAGCAATCAGCTCAGCCTATCATATAAAAATTCAGAGAATGTGTTACTCAACTTCCTACATGAGATATCTGAGGAGCCTATCTCTACCACAGCCCAATGATCGTTTTTATCGAACCCAATGCAGCGCCCCTGCATATCATCTCCAAAAATGAGAATATCACTCAACGACACTGCAGTCTCCGCATCAAAAACTTCGCCAACCTCTAAAAACCCGTTATATAGCATCAAACCTGCGACCTCAATTTCTCCACATCCGTACTCCTTCAAGAATCCTATATAGTCAACGGGTACTTTCGTCTGCACATTAGTTATCGCACTCAACGAAACATCATCCACAGGAAATAAACCATCAAACAAATGCTCGTCTTTCTTATTACTCATAAACTCCTGAAAATCATTTACCATTTTATCCCTCCTAGTTTTTATAGAAAAAAATTCTCGCAAAAAGGGGGGCAGGCCACGCACTATAAAAAATCCGCTTACGAGAAAAAGGAAAAAGGGGACGGATTTATTTAATAACTGAGCAAGCAAATAAATCCGCCCCCTTTCTCCTACATGAATTACTACTCCTTAGGTATATAGATACAGAATTAGCAACGAAAACAAATGAAAATATTATGGA
>NZ_LHVH01000001.1 GCF_001269885.1 Pseudomonas kilonensis | reverse complement strand
TTCCAAAGTCTGACTTTGGGAGGAGCAAACCTGCTTCCACAGGCATTCAAAATGCTGCCTTTGGGGGGAGCAAACCTGCTTCCACAGGCATTCCAAATGCTGCCTTTGGGGGGAGCAAACCTGCTTCCACAGGCATTCCAAATGCTGCCTTTGGGGGGAGCAAACCTGCTTCCACAGGCATTCCAAATGCTGCCTTTGGGGGGAGCAAACCTGCTTCCACAGGCATTCCAAATGCTGCCTTTGGGGGGGCAAACCTGCTTCCACAGGCATTCCAAATGCTGCCTTTGGGGGGAGTAAACCTGCTTCCACAGGTATTCCAAATGCTGCCTTTGGGAGGAGCAAACCTGCTTCCACAGGCATTCAAAATGCTGCCTTTGGGGGAAGCAAACCTGCTTCCACAGGCATTCCAAATGCTGCCTTTGGGAGGAGCAAACCTGCTTCCACAGGCATTCAAAATGCTGCCTTTGGGGGGAGCAAACCTGCTTCCACAGGCATTCCAAATGCTGCCTTTGGGGGGAGCAAACCTGCTTCCACAGGCATTCCAAATGCTGCCTTTGGGAGGAGCAAACCTGCTTCCACAGGCATTCAAAATGCTGCCTTTGGGGGGAGCAAACCTGCTCCCACAGGTACTCCAGATGCTGCTTTTTGGGGAGCAGCCTTGCCCCCATGGCATTCAAGGCGCGGTCCTGTGGGAGCAAGGCTTGCCCGCGATGGCAATATGACTAACCCCGCAAAAACGCCTGGTGCAACTCATCCAATGTTTGGAAATGATACGCCGGGCCCTCGGCGCTGAGTTCTTCATGGCTGCCAAACCCATACCCCACCGCTGCCGCATCCAGGCCATTGCGGTGGGCGCCGATCAGGTCGTGCTTGCGGTCGCCGATCATCAGGGTGTTGGCCGGGTCGAGGCCTTCTTCGGCCAGCAGGTGGGCGATCAGCTCGACTTTGTTGGTGCGGGTGCCGTCCAGTTCGCTGCCGTAGATCACCTTGAAGTGCCGGGCGAAGTCGAAGTGGCGGGCGATTTCCCGGGCGAAAATCCAGGGTTTGGAGGTGGCGATGTACAACTGGCGCCCTTGGCCGCCCAAGGTTTCCAGCAGTGGCATCACGCCGTCGAAGACGCGGTTTTCGTATAGGCCGGTGACCTTGAAGCGTTCGCGATAGAAATTCACCGCCTCCCAGGCCTTCGCTTCATCGAAGTCGTAAAACTGCATGAAGGCCTGCAACAGCGGCGGGCCGATGAAATGCTCAAGGCGGGTCAGGTCGGGTTCGTCGATGCCCAGTTTGCTCAAGGCGAACTGGATCGAACGGGTGATGCCCTCGCGAGGGTCGGTGAGGGTGCCGTCGAGGTCGAAGAGTACAGTCTGGTAATGCATTGCAGTTCCTGGGTGATCATGAAGTTCACTCAACAGGCTTGAATGAAACTGTGGCGAGGGGATTTATCCCCGCTGGGCTGCGCAGCAGCCCCCAAAAAACTGAATGTAACAAACTTGGCACACTGCGGTGGCAGGGTTTGGGGCTGCTACGCAGCCCAGCGGGGATAAATCCCCTCGCCACAATGGTTCATTCGACATCTTAGGTAGGCGATTCAGGCCTGGTCGTAGCCTTCGGCCAGATGCAGGTCCTTGAGCTTCACGTAGTTCGCCGCGCTGTAGGTGAAAAACGCGCGCTCCTTGTCCGTCAGCGGCCGGGCCTGCTTCACCGGGCTGCCCACATATAAAAAGCCGCTTTCCAGGCGCTTGCCCGGCGGTACCAGGCTGCCGGCACCGATGATCACATCATCTTCGACCACCGCGCCGTCCATGACGATGCTACCCATGCCGATCAGGATCCGGCTGCCCACGGAGCAGCCATGGAGCATGACCTTGTGGGCGATGGTCACGTCGTCGCCGATCAGCAACGGGAAACCCTCGGGATTGAACGGCCCGGCGTGGGTGATGTGCAGCACGCAACCATCCTGGACGCTGGTACGCGCACCGATACGGATGCGGTGCATGTCGCCACGAATGACCGTCAGCGGCCAGACGGAGCTGTCTTCGCCGATTTCGACGTCGCCGATCACCACCGCGGTGCTGTCGACAAAAGCGCCACGGGCTAGCCGCGGGCTGTGGTTCTGGTACGTGCGAAGGGTCACGATAGGCTCTCTCTTATCCGGTGATAGGCGCTGCTAGCTGCGGTGAACGTCGATTGTAATTAAGATGGGCCCATGTTTCTTCCAGCCAAGGTGTCGACCGTGAGCGTGAACAACCCTCTTTTGCAGCCCTATGACCTGCCGCCATTCTCGGCGATCCGTGCCGAGCACGTGCAACCGGCCATCGAGCAGATCCTGGCTGACAACCGTGCTGCCATCGCCGAGCTCCTCAAGACCCAAGTCCAGCAGCCTACCTGGGCCGGCCTGGTGTTGGCGATGGACGAGCTCAATGATCGCCTGGGCGCCGCCTGGAGCCCGGTCAGTCATCTGAACGCCGTGCGCAACAGCCCTGAACTGCGCGAAGCCTACGAGGCCTGCCTGCCGGCGCTGAGTGCCTACTCCACCGAGCTGGGCCAGAACCGCGAGCTGTTCCAGGCCTTCGAAGCCCTGGCGAGCAGCCCTGAAGCCGCGGGTTTCGACGTGGCGCAGAAAACCATCCTGGAACATTCCCTGCGTGACTTCCGCCTGTCGGGCATCGACCTGCCACCCGAGCAGCAGAAGCGCTACGCCGAAGTGCAGAGCAAACTGTCCGAACTGGGCAGCCGCTTCTCCAATCAACTGCTGGACGCGACCCAGGCCTGGACCAAGCACGTCACCTTTGAGGCCGCCCTCGCCGGCCTGACCGACTCGGCCAAGGCGCAAATGGCTGCGGCCGCCCAGGCCAAAGAGCTGGACGGCTGGCTGATCAACCTGGAATTCCCCAGCTATTACGCGGTGATGACCTACGCCGAAGACCGCGCCCTGCGTGAAGAAGTCTACGCCGCCTACTGCACGCGTGCGTCGGACCAGGGCCCGAATGCCGGCCAGAACGACAACGGCCCGGTGATGGAACAGATCCTCGACCTGCGTCAGGAACTGGCCCAATTGCTCGGCTTCGCCAACTTCGCCGAGTTGAGCCTGGCGACCAAGATGGCCGAATCCAGCGATCAGGTCCTCAGTTTCCTGCGGGACCTGGCCAAGCGCAGCAAACCGTTCGCCGCCCTGGACCTGGAACAGCTCAAAGCCTTCGCCGCCGAACAGGGCTGCCCCGACCTGCAAAGCTGGGACAGCGGTTTCTACGGTGAAAAACTGCGCCAGCAGCGTTACAGCGTGGCCCAGGAAGCCCTGCGTGCGTACTTCCCGATCGACAAGGTACTGGGCGGCCTGTTCGCCATCGTGCAACGCCTCTATGGCATCGAGATCGCCGAACTGAAAGGCTTCGACAGCTGGCACCCGGACGTGCGCCTGTTCGAAATCAAAGAGAATGGCCAGCACGTCGGCCGCTTCTTCTTCGACCTCTACGCCCGCGCCAACAAGCGTGGCGGTGCCTGGATGGATGGCGCCCGCGACCGTCGTCGCACCTTCGAAGGCGTCCTGCAAAGCCCGGTCGCCAACCTGGTGTGCAACTTCACCCCGGCCGACAGCGGCAAGCCGGCGCTGCTGACCCACGATGAAGTCACCACCCTGTTCCACGAATTCGGCCATGGCCTGCACCACCTGCTGACCCGCGTCGAACACGCCGGCGTGTCCGGCATCAACGGCGTGGCCTGGGATGCCGTGGAGCTGCCGAGCCAGTTCATGGAAAACTGGTGCTGGGAGCCTGAAGGCCTGGCGCTGATTTCCGGCCACTACGAAACCGGCGAGCCGCTGCCCCAGGACCTGCTGGAGAAAATGCTCGCGGCGAAAAACTTCCAGTCTGGCCTGATGATGGTCCGCCAACTGGAGTTCTCGCTGTTCGACTTCGAGCTGCACGCCACCCACGGCGATGGCCGCAGCGTGCTGCAAGTGCTCGAAGGCGTGCGTGACGAAGTGTCAGTCATGCGTCCACCGGCCTACAACCGCTTCCCCAACAGCTTCGCCCACATCTTCGCCGGCGGTTATGCGGCGGGCTACTACAGCTACAAATGGGCGGAAGTGTTGTCGGCCGACGCCTTCTCCAAGTTCGAAGAGGACGGCGTGCTCAACGCCGACACCGGGCGTGCCTTCCGTGAGGCGATCCTGGCCCGTGGCGGCTCGCAGGAGCCGATGGTGCTGTTCGTCGACTTCCGTGGCCGTGAGCCGTCGATTGACGCACTCTTGCGCCACAGCGGCCTGACCGAGGACGCGGCAGCATGAGCGAGGGACCTGTGATTACCAAGCGACGCTTTATCGCCGGGGCGGTCTGCCCGGCCTGCAGCGAGCCGGACAAATTGATGATGTGGAACGAAGACGGCGTGCCGCACCGTGAATGTGTGGCCTGCGGTTATTCCGACACACTCAACGAGCAAGGCCTGTCGGTGCCCAAGGAATTGGGCACCCGGGTCAATACCTCGGCGCTCAAGGCGCCGGACGCCAAGGTTCAGGCGGTGCAGTTTTTCCCCAACCCGAAGCTGAAGAAAAAAACCGACTGACATCTTTGGCATCACCTTCCGGGCCGCCCGGCCCGGAAGCGTTATATATGTACCGCAGCGCCTCATGCATTCCTCATCAGACTGGCCTGACACGTCCAGACTGACAGGAAGCCTCCATGTACCGCCCTTATGATCCCCTCTTGCAGGCCTATGTCCTGCCACCTTTTTCAAACATCCGCGTCGAACACTTCTCTCCCGCGCTAGACCAGATCATTGCCGAAAGCCTTGCCAAAGTCGCCGAGATCATCAAGACCCAGACACCGTACCCTACGTGGGATGACCTGGTGTTGGCGATGGATGAAATCCACGCACGCCTGAGAAGCTTCGGCTTTGTATTGGAACTCATGGCATCGACCAGGACTGATGATGCCTGGGAGCAGGTTTCGGACGATTGCCAACAACGGCTGCAAGATTTCCAGCGATCGCTGATGCAACATCCCGAACTGTTTCAGCTTTACCAACGCTTGGCGACCAGCCAGGTCGGCCTGCATTTCTCCCCCGTGCGAAAACGAACGCTGGCGAAAATCCTGCGGCGGTTGCGCCAGAATGGAATGGGATCGCCGTCACCGGAGAAGCTCAATGACCTGAAGCTACGTATCCAAGGCGCCCAGACCTTGTTCCTTGAGCACTTGCACGCAGCGAACAAAGCGTGGAGCAAAATACTCCATGATGAAACCCAATTGAGTGGCCTGCCGTCATCCTTCAAGCAGCTCATGGCCGAGCAAGCCCGTGAAAAGGGCGGCACAGGCTGGCTGCTGACCCTCAACGACGAGTCGTTTCGCATCGTCACCCGTTACGCCGACGATCCTGTCTTGCGCAAGCAAATGTACGCTGCCTATAGCACCCGCGCATCGGATCAAGGGCCCCAGGCCGGGGTTTACGACAACGGCGAAGTGCTGCGCCAATTGCTCAGGGATCGGTATGCACTCGCCAAACTGCTGGGCTATTCAAGCTACGCGCAGATGGCAGTCGAGCCAGAGCAAGCGCAGTCGCCAGAAGACGTCATGACGTTCTTGCAAGGGCAGCTTGACCAACAGGAAACCGTGTTTGCCGAAGATGCGAAGCAACTGGAGGCGTTTGCCAAGACACAACATGTCAACAAATTAACGCCCTGGAATGTGCAGTACCTGGCAGAAAAACTTCGTCGGCAAACGGCCGGTATCTCGGAGCAGGACGTCAGCGCCTGGTTCGCACTGGAACCGACTTTTGCCCAGTTGCTGCTGATCGCCACGGATCTGTTTGGCGTGGACTTCATCGAGCGCCAGGACGTGACGAGCTGGCATCGGCAGGTGCGTCTTTTCGAAGTCCGGGAGGGGGGCGAAACCCTCGGCTACTTTTATTTCGATCCCTTCGAATATGCGGATCAGAATGGCTTTCCCAATACCACTACCCTGCGAAACCGCCGCATCACCGCCGAGGGCCGGCCGCGTTATCCCATCGCGGTGCTGCATGGCTGGTTGCCGCGCGGTTCCAGCACCCGCCCCCTGTTGCTGGATTATCAGCAACTGCGAGTGCTCTTCCACGAATTAGGGCACTGTCTGCACCATGTGTTAAGCCGGGTTGAATACCGCGACGTCTCGGGCATCACCGCGCTCAGCCGGGACGCGGCCGAATTCGCTGGCGTGTTGTTCGAACAGTGGTGCACCTCCAAAGAATTCCTCATCCGGATATCGAAGCACCACCAAACCGGAGCACCGTTGCCGGACAAAGTCGCCGATCAGTTGATGGTTTATCTACAGACCCAAACCAGTTGGGGCATTGCGGGGCAGATACGCGATGCGTTATTCGACATGGAACTGCACCACAGCCACAGTGACGGTCGTACCGCCCAGCAAGTATTCGAGCACGTGCGTGCAAAAGTAGGCCACTTACCGGTGTTCATGCACGAACGCTGGCCCAATGGGCTGGATTACATGGTCACAGGCTACGCCGCCGGGATTTATACCTACCTTTGGTCCACGAGCCTGGCCAGGGCCGTATTCGAACGATTCAAGCGCAACGGCTTATTCGATAGGGAAACCGGCAGGGTGTTGCGTGAAACGATATTCGAGTGGGGCGATTCACGGCCTCTATCGACGTCCATCGATGCTTTTTTACACGCAACCGATCACCGTGCCGGAACCAGCGCTTGAGGGTCAAGGTGACGCGCCGGGGTCGTTGAATTGACCCAACTTTCCAAGGAGCAAAGGGCAAAGACGCTGGTGCTGCAATCGCCATTCGCCAGCGCCACGCGGAGCTTGTCGACATCGGCCTGCATCATGTAGCGCACGCCGTCCTTGAAGTGATGGCTGTCACCGAAGCCCCCTTCGGTCATTTCGTTCAAGGCATCCTCTTTGCTCCAACCCTGCACCACCACCCGGTACATGGCGGCGACCAGCCCGGTGCGGTCCGAGCCGTGCTTGCAGTGCATCAGCACCGGCCCCCTGGCTTCGGCCGCCTGAACGGCGCGCAAAGCCCTGAGGATGTCGCTGTCATCGACATGATTGGTGCGATAGGGCAACTGCACTTGCTCGATGCCGGGGGTGGACAGCCAGCGATTGTCCGACTCCGGCAGAAAGTTGATGACCGTGCCGATCCTCAGCTTGCTCAGCAAGGGCTGCGCTGCGCCGTCCGGTAGGGCGCTGCGGTAGAGCGTCGGTGACATCTGGTAGAGGTTGTAGGCCTTTTCCACCGGCTGCGCCCATTCAGCGGGCCTCACCTGCGTGGAGTCGGCCGCTTGGGCGCAGGCCCCGGCCAGCCCGATGAGCAAGGCCAGGCACAGCAGTGAACGGGAACAGAGCTTGAGCATGCACGGACGACCGAAAACGAAGGAACCAACAGTTTCGGCTCGCTGCGGTTAAAAGCCTGTGAGGAGAACGTCAAAGCGTTGTGAACGATGATCGAGGATTCGGGCTGCCGAATGGCACTGGCCTTAATCGAATGCAACGAATACTGTATGCACATACAGCTTTCGGAGTGCTCCCATGTCAGCTTCTCTTCCGCCTCGCGGCCGCGGCACCGCGACCAACCCGCATAACCGCTTCGCCCCGAATCGCTCGGTGGCCGAAGATGACGGCTGGTACCAGGAAGTCCCGCCGACCCAGGGCACCGAAGTGCGCATCGAAATGGCCAAGACCATCATTACCCGCAACACCTCGTCCGATATCCCCTTCGACCGCTCGATCAACCCGTACCGAGGCTGCGAACACGGCTGCATCTACTGCTATGCGCGGCCCAGCCATGCCTATTGGGACCTGTCGCCGGGGCTGGATTTCGAAACGAAGCTGATCGCCAAGACCAATGCCGCCGATGTGCTGGAAGCGCAATTGTCCCGGCGCGGCTATCAATGCGCGCCGATCGCGCTGGGTTCCAACACCGACCCCTATCAGCCTATCGAACGCGAGCAACGGATCACCCGGCGGATTCTCGAGGTGCTGCTGCGCTATCGGCATCCGGTGACCATCGTCACCAAGGGTTCGCTGATCCTGCGTGACCTGGACCTGCTGACCGAGCTGGCGCAACAACGCCTGGTGCACGTGATGATCAGCCTCACCACCCTGGACGATGAGCTCAAGCGTATTCTCGAACCCCGCGCGGCGGCGCCCAAGGCGCGGTTGCGGGCGATCAAGGTCATGCGCGAGGCGGGCATTGCCGTGGGGGTGCTGTGTGCACCGATGATCCCGATGATCAATGACAGCGAGATCGAGAGCCTGCTGGCCGAAGCCCACGCCGCCGGCGCGCAGAATGCCGCCTACGTCATGCTGCGCCTGCCGCTGGAAGTTGCGCCGCTGTTCGAGGAGTGGTTGCAGGCGCACTACCCGCAACGCGCCGCCCACGTGCTGAGCCTGGTGCGCCAGAGCCGCGGTGGCGAACTGTATGACAGCCGTTTCGGTGCGCGGATGCGCGGCGAAGGCCCGTTCGCCGACCTGCTGGCCCAGCGTTTCGCCAAGGCCCTCAAGCGCTTGGGGCTTGAGCGTCGCGACGGATACCATCTTGATTGCGATGCCTTCTGTCCGCCGGGCCGACAGATGTCTTTGATTTGATTAAAGTTGACCTTGGAACAGCGCTGGGCATGAGCTGCGCCAGTGTTTTGCCACCCCTGTAATCATTGTTCTAGAGCCTTCGATTTCAGTTTGAGTTAAGTTTCGGCCGCTACCTTGTTCAGCGAGTGACTGATGGGTCGGACATGTCGACCTGGATGTTTTTAACCAGCCACTGGCGTCATACCGTCAAAAAGAGGATGAATCATGAGTGACAAGGATAAACAGCCGTTGGCTGCGTCGGCTTCAGCCCAACCCCAGGCGGAAACCGCCGATGCAGCGCTGCAGCATATTGTTGACGGCTTTTTGCATTTCCATCACGAGATCTTTCCGCAACAGGAAGAACTCTTCAAGAAACTCGCCACCGCCCAGACGCCCCGGGCGATGTTCATCACCTGCGCCGATTCGCGCATCGTGCCCGAGTTGATCACCCATAGCTCCCCCGGCGACCTGTTCGTGACCCGTAACGTCGGCAACGTCGTGCCACCTTATGGGCAAATGAACGGCGGCGTCTCCACCGCCATCGAATACGCCGTGCTGGCCCTCGGTGTGCAACACATCATCGTTTGCGGCCATTCCGATTGCGGCGCCATGCGTGCCGTGCTCAACCCCGACACCCTGGAAAAAATGCCCACGGTAAAAGCCTGGCTGCGCCACGCCGAAGTGGCCAAGACCATGGTCCACGACAACTGTCCGTGTGGCGACGAAAAACAGACCATGTCGATCCTCACCGAAGAGAACGTGATCGCGCAGTTGCAGCATTTGCGAACGCATCCCTCGGTCGCATCGCGCATGGCCAATGGTCAGTTGTTCATCCATGGCTGGGTGTACAACATCGAGACCAGCGAGATCAAAGCCTATGACGCGGACCAGGGACGTTTCCTGCCGCTCGATGGCAGCCATCCGATACCGGTGGCGACGCCCAAAGCGCGCTTCTAACCACTCCTAAACTTGTGTGGTTCAAGCCTTGCCGCCATTTGCGCGGTAGGGCCTCGCCATGCCTGAAGAAAACTTCGGGAGAGTCGCCATGCGTGCTCAATTAAAAGCTGTTCTGCCACGGGAGCTATTGGCTTCGGTGGTTGTGTTCCTGGTGGCGCTGCCCTTGTGCATGGGCATTTCCATCGCGTCCGGCCTGCCACCGGCCAAAGGCCTGATCACCGGCATCATCGGTGGCCTGGTGGTGGGTTTCCTGGCCGGTTCCAAGCTGCAAGTCAGTGGCCCGGCCGCCGGGTTGGCGGTGTTGGTCTTCGAATTGGTGCGCCAGCATGGCGTGGCCATGCTCGGGCCGATCCTGCTGCTGGCCGGTCTGCTGCAATTGTTGGCCGGGCGTTTTCGCCTGGGTTGCTGGTTCCGGGTCACCGCGCCTGCGGTGGTGTACGGGATGCTCGCGGGTATCGGCGTGCTGATCGTGTTGTCCCAGGTCCATGTGATGCTCGACGCGGCGCCCAAGCCGTCGGGGCTGGATAACCTGGCGGCATTCCCGGCGGCGGTGGCCCAGGCCTTGCCGTCCTTCGGTTGGCAGGCCGGCCTGCTCGGTCTGTCGACGATCGCGGTGATGTGGCTGTGGGAAAAGTTTCGCCCCCACAGCCTGCGCTTCGTTCCCGGCGCCTTGCTGGGCGTTGGCCTGGCGACCGTCGCCAGCCTGCTGCTGGCCTTGCAGGTCAAACGGGTGGAAGTCCCGGAAAACCTCGCCGAAGCCATTGATTGGCTGCGCCCGGCGGACCTGCTGAACCTGGCCGACCCGACGCTGCTGGTCGCCGCGTTCGCGGTCGCCTTCATTGCCAGCGCCGAAACCCTGCTATCGGCAGCCGCCGTGGACCGCATGCACAGCGGTGAGCGTGCGGACTTCGACCGCGAACTGTCGGCGCAAGGGATCGGCAACATGCTCTGCGGCCTGCTCGGCGCCCTGCCGATGACCGGGGTGATCGTGCGCAGCTCGGCCAACGTCCAGGCCGGGGCCACCACGCGGTTGTCGACGATTTTCCACGGCCTGTGGTTGTTGCTCTTCGTGCTGTTGCTGTCCAGCGTGCTGCAAAGCATTCCGGTGGCGAGCCTGGCGGGGGTGTTGGTGTACACCGGCTTCAAACTGGTGGACCTCAAGGCGTTTCGCAGCCTGGGCCGCTATGGGCGGATGCCGATGTTCACCTACGCCGCCACGGCGTTGGCGATCATCTTCACCGACCTGCTGACCGGTGTGCTGATCGGCTTCGGCCTGACCCTGGCGAAACTGGCCTGGAAAGCCTCGCGGCTGAAAATCAGCCTGATCGACCTGCCCCAGGAAGGCGAGATGGAACTGCGCCTGGTCGGCGCGGCCACCTTCCTCAAGGTGCCCGCGTTGACCCAGGTGCTGGGCACCATACCGACGGGCGCGACCGTGCATGTGCCGCTCAATAACCTGAGCTACATCGATCACTCGTGCCTGGAGCTGCTGGAAGAATGGGGCCGGGCGAATGCCAGCAAGGGTTCGAAGCTGCTGATCGAATCCCGCGGACTCAAACGCCGGTTGGAAGGGCGGTTGCGTACCACCGTAGGGGTTGGTGCAGCGACCGGTTAACCCTGCCCCTTGTGGGAGCGAGCCTGCTCGCGATTGCGGTGGATCAGTCGACATAAATGTTGAATGTCCAACCGCTATCGCGAGCAGGCTCGCTCCCACAAGGGACTGGTGCTGGACACCTATTTTATGAACACCACAGATCCAATGTGGGAGCGGGCTTGCTCGCGAAGGCGGTGAATCAGTTAGCGAATAGGCTGCCTGACACTCCGCCTTCGCGAGCAAGCCCGCTCCCACAAAAGCTTCATGTTGTCGTGATGGATCAAGCCGCCGGCTGATCCAGCTCCAGCCCAACGCCCAGTTGGCGCGACAGGCACGGCCAGCGCTTCCACGCTGCGCCCGTGTCCGGGCTGCCGAGTTTCTCCCGGTAAGACTCCACCGACTCCAGCGCAAAGCTATCTTCGTCGAGCATTTCGTCCACGGCATGGTGCACGGCTTCATCCAGCTGGTTGGCGAACGGTTCGCCGATCAAATGGTGAGCGATCAGGTTGGCGACCGTCATGTCCAGCGGAATCAGCGGCTGGCTGAAGTGCTTGATATACAGATCATTGACCTCCTCCACCAGCCGGTGGGCCAGGTAGGCTTCGTCCAACAGGCTGTCCAGGCCAACGTGGCCTTCCATCAACTTCGGTGGCTGGAGAAAAAACTGTTCGGCGATTTTCAGCACCGGCTTGATCTGCGATTCGATACCGGCTTCGCGAGCCACCTCGTTGGCGGCGTCCAGCAGGTCCGGCACTTGTTCGATGTAAGCGGTGACAAAACGCGTCATGACGCCCTTCGCGTCGATGTCTGGCAATTGGATCGCGGCATGCAGATGCGGTAACTGGGCCTCCAGCTGGCGGGTCAATTGGCCGGTCTCGGCTTCATGTTGTTGGGCTTTTTGGATCTGCTCGCGCAATGCGGCGGTGTTCATGAAAACTCCAGGAAACAAAGGCAATGAAATAGGGAAGACATAACTTAGCTGGCGCAAAAACACTCCTAAGACCTAATTTTCATAACCGCCCCTTCCTTGCTACAGCACAGTTATATCGGTTTGCCATCACTCAGGTTCGCATCCTTCTCCATTCCTGGGCTCTAGCGCAAGCCCCGGCTGTTTCAAACGATTTACGCCATCGCGTTGCGAGGTTGCAGGTGCTGTCTATACTCGGGTTGGAATGGAGTTAGCTGATGACACCCGATTGCATGTGCAGCAAGGCGCGGCGAGTCAATTAAGCAGTCTGAATAGCCGATCCCTTGCCGCAGGCTTTACGCCTACGGGATAACAAGAACGATAAGGGGAACCCGCAATGACGCGACATCCACACGTATGGATGGGCCTCCTGTTGTGGTCGATTTTCAGCCAGGCCCAAGCGGCCTGGACTGTGAATATGGCGCCTGGAGCGACACAGATCAGCAATGCAGTGTTCGACCTGCACATGACCATCTTCTGGATCTGTGTGGTCATCGGCATCATCGTCTTCGGCGCCATGTTCTGGTCGATGATCATGCACCGCCGTTCAACCGGCCAGAATGCCGCGCATTTCCACGAAAACACCCGCGTCGAAATCCTCTGGACCATCGTGCCCTTACTGATCCTGGTGCTGATGGCGATTCCTGCCACCGCCACCCTGATCAAGATGTACGACTCCAGCGAGTCGGACATCGATATCCAGGTCACCGGCTATCAATGGAAGTGGCACTACAAGTACCTGGGCCAGGACGTCGAGTTCTTCAGCAACCTGGCGACCCCCGCCGAACAGATTCATAACCAGAGCGCCAAGGGCGAGCATTACCTGCTGGAGGTCGACAAGCCGCTGGTGCTGCCGGTCGATGCCAAGGTGCGCTTTTTGGTGACCTCCGCCGACGTGATCCACTCCTGGTGGGTGCCGGCCTTCGCGGTCAAGCGCGATGCGATCCCAGGCTTCGTCAACGAAGCCTGGACCCGTGTCGACAAGCCCGGCCTGTACCGCGGCCAATGCGCCGAGCTGTGCGGCAAGGACCACGGCTTCATGCCGATCGTGGTGGAGGTCAAGAGCAAACCCGACTACGAAAAATGGCTGGGCGAACGCAAGGCCGAAGCCGCTCAGCTCAAGGAGCTGACCAGCAAGGAATGGACGCGCGAAGAACTCATCGAGCGTGGCGACAAGGTCTACCACACCACGTGCGTGGCCTGTCACCAGGCCGAAGGCCAGGGCTTGCCACCGATGTTCCCGGCACTCAAGGGCTCGAAAATCGCCACCGGGCCGATCAAGGATCACCTGAACATTGTCTTCCACGGCAAACCCGGCACCTCCATGGCCGCGTTCGGCAAACAGTTGTCGGAAGTCGATATCGCCGCGGTCGTGACCTATGAACGCAACGCCTGGGGCAACAACAAGGGCGACATGGTGACGCCTAAAGAAGTGCTGGAACTCAAACAGGCAGAAAGCCAATGAGCCGGCCTGACGATCGTTCTCGCAACCGTTCCGGGCTCACCGCCCCGGGCCGCCCAGCCCACTCGTTCGAAGGAGACAGGACATGAGTGCTGTGATCGATGACCACGGTCATGCCGACCACGCCCACGGCCCCGCCAAGGGCCTGATGCGCTGGGTACTGACCACCAACCACAAGGATATCGGCACGCTGTACCTGTGGTTCGCCTTCTCCATGTTCCTGTTGGGCGGCTCGTTCGCCATGGTGATCCGCGCCGAGCTGTTCCAGCCCGGCCTGCAGATCGTGCAGCCGGAATTCTTCAACCAGATGACCACCATGCATGGCCTGGTGATGGTCTTCGGCGCAGTCATGCCGGCGTTCGTCGGCCTGGCCAACTGGATGATCCCGCTGATGATCGGCGCGCCGGACATGGCCCTGCCGCGCATGAACAACTTCAGCTTCTGGCTGTTGCCGGCGGCGTTCCTGCTGCTGGTGTCGACGCTGTTCACCCCTGGAGGCGGGCCGAACTTCGGTTGGACCTTCTATGCGCCGCTGTCCACCACCTATGCACCGGAAAGCGTGACGTTCTTCATCTTTGCCATCCACCTGATGGGCATCAGTTCGATCATGGGCGCGATCAACGTGATCGCCACCATCCTCAACCTGCGCGCCCCCGGCATGACCCTGATGAAAATGCCACTGTTCGTCTGGACCTGGCTGATCACCGCGTTCCTGCTGATCGCAGTGATGCCGGTGCTGGCCGGCTGCGTGACGATGATGCTGATGGACATCCACTTCGGCACCAGCTTCTTCAGTGCCGCCGGCGGCGGTGACCCGGTGCTGTTCCAGCACGTGTTCTGGTTCTTCGGCCACCCCGAGGTGTACATCATGATCCTGCCGGCCTTCGGTGCCGTCAGCTCGATCATCCCGGCGTTCTCGCGCAAGCCGTTGTTTGGCTACACCTCGATGGTCTACGCCACGGCCGCCATTGCGTTCCTGTCGTTCATCGTCTGGGCGCACCACATGTTCGTGGTTGGCATTCCGCTGGTGGGCGAGCTGTTCTTCATGTACGCCACCCTGCTGATCGCCGTGCCCACCGGGGTGAAGGTGTTCAACTGGGCCAGCACCATGTGGCAAGGCTCGCTGACCTTCGAGACGCCGATGCTGTTTGCCGTGGCGTTCGTGATCCTGTTTTCCATCGGCGGTTTCTCCGGGCTGATGCTGGCCATCGCCCCGGCGGACTTCCAGTACCAGGACACTTACTTCGTGGTCGCGCACTTCCACTACGTGCTGGTGCCCGGCGCAATCTTCGGGATCTTCGCCTCGGCCTACTACTGGCTGCCGAAGTGGACCGGCCACATGTACGACGAAACCCTCGGCAAACTGCACTTCTGGCTGTCGTTCGTGGGGATGAACCTGGCGTTCTTCCCGATGCACTTCGTCGGCCTGGCGGGCATGCCCCGGCGGATTCCCGACTACAACCTGCAGTTCGCCGACTTCAACATGGTCTCGTCCATCGGCGCATTCATGTTCGGCACCACGCAGATCTTCTTCCTGTTCATCGTGATCAAGACCATCCGTGGCGGCGAGCCGGCACCGGCCAAGCCGTGGGATGGGGCCGAAGGGTTGGAGTGGAGCGTGCCGTCGCCGGCGCCGTATCACACCTTCACTACGCCGCCGGAAGTGAAATGAGATGAGCCATCGGGACTGTGTGGGAGCGGGCTTGCTCGCGAAGAACGATGACGCGGTGTTTCTGTTAGACCGCAGTGCCTGCTTCGCGAGCAAGCCCGCTCCCACAGAGTTATCTGTAGGGGTTCAAAATCATGGCTGATTCGATTTCGATGAAGAAACTGGTCACCCGCCTGCTGCTGGTGGTGGTGGCCATGTTCATCTTCGGGTTTGCCCTGGTGCCGATCTACGACGTGATGTGCAAGGCGTTCGGCATCAACGGCAAGACCGGCGGGCAGTACGAAGGCGAGCAGGTCGTCGATGAATCACGGCAGGTGCGCGTGCAGTTCCTGTCGACCAATTCGGTGGACATGGTCTGGGACTTCTACCCCAAGGGCGATGAGCTGGTGGTCAAGCCGGGGGCGGTCAACGAGATGGTGTTCGTCGCCCACAACCCCACCGACCGGCCGATGAGCGCCCAGGCGGTGCCGAGTATCTCGCCGAGCAACGCGGCGGCGTATTTCCACAAGACCGAATGTTTTTGTTTTACCCAGCAAGTGCTGCAACCCGGCGAACGCATCGAAATGCCCATGCGCTTCATCGTCGACCGGGACATGCCCAAGGAAGTGAAGCACCTGACGCTGTCCTACACGCTGTTCGACATCACCGCTCGTCATCCACCGGTGGCTCTAAACACTGACCGATAGCGTGCCCGATAAGGAGAACAATAAATGGCAACTCACGAACACTATTACGTTCCGGCCCAGAGCAAATGGCCGATCATCGCCACGGTCGGGATGTTCGTCACGGTGTATGGCCTGGCGACCTGGTTCAACGACCTGAAGGCGGCGCGCCCGGATTCCCACGGCCCGCTGATCTTTTTCGTCGGCGGCCTGCTGGTGGCCTACATGCTGTTCGGCTGGTTCGGCGCGGTGATCAAGGAAAGCCGCGCCGGGCTGTACAGCGCCCAGCTCGACCGCTCGTTCCGCTGGGGCATGAGCTGGTTCATCTTCTCCGAAGTGATGTTCTTCATCGCCTTCTTCGGTGCCCTGTTCTACGTGCGCACGATCTCGGCGCCGGGGTTGGGCGGTGAAGGAAGCAAGGGCTTGTCGGAGATGCTCTGGCCGAACTTCGAATACGTCTGGCCGTTGCTGAACAACCCCGATCCCAAGCTATTCCCACCGCCCAAGGATGTGATCAGCCCTTGGGGCTTGCCGCTGCTCAACACCATCCTGCTGGTCAGTTCCAGCGTCACCGTGACCATCGCCCACCATGCCCTGAAAAAAGGCCATCGTGGCGCGCTGAAAATCTGGCTGGCGATCACCGTGCTGCTGGGATGCGCCTTCCTCGGCTTCCAGGCCGAGGAATACATCCACGCCTATAAAGAGCTGGGCCTGACGTTGGGCTCGGGGATCTATGGGGCAACCTTCTTCATGCTCACCGGGTTCCACGGCGCCCACGTCACCATGGGCACGATCATCCTGTTCGTGATGCTGATGCGCATCATGCGCGGGCATTTCGACAACGAGCATCAGTTCGGCTTCGAGGCGGCGAGCTGGTACTGGCACTTCGTCGATGTGGTGTGGATCGGCTTGTTCATCTTCGTCTACATCCTCTGACGCGACCGTTATCAGGGCGGCTCTTTACCAAGGAGCATGCGACACCAACTGGCCGCTGAAGAAACCCCAGGCAATCAAGCCGACGGTGGCGGCGGCCAGGCTGACTCGGATCGCCAGGGCGATGACCAGGCGATTGGAACTGCTGTCGTCCTTGACCAGAAAAAACAGGCCGCTGAACAGGCTGGCAATCGTGGCAATCAGCATCAGGACGATGGCTGTTTTGAGCATTAGGGACACTCCGGGGGGACGCGATGCACGTGAGTATAGCTATCCCGTTCGACGGCTTTCGGACGGCGCCATGAAAGGCTTCCGGCCAGGCATCGTGCCGTCATTGGTGGTGGCCGTGCTGGTGCCGGTGATGGTGTGCCTGGGGTTCTGGCAATTGAGCCGGGGCGAACAGAAGCGCGTGCTCATGGACACTTACGCCGAGCGCCGCGTGGCACCGCCGATGGACAGCGCCGAGTTGGCGCACACCAGCGATCCGGCGTTTCGCCCGGTCACGCTGCAGGGCCAGTTCGACGCCGAGCACAGCATCCTGCTGGATAACCGCCAACACGACGGCAAGGTCGGCGTCGAGTTGCTGCAACCGTTCCTCGACCACCGCACCGGGCTGTGGCTGCTGGTCAATCGCGGTTGGTTGCCCTGGCCGGACCGGCGCACTCCGCCGGCCTTCAACACGCCGGAGCAACCGGTGAGCCTCCAGGCCTGGGTCTACGTCGCACCCGGCGCCACCTTCCAGCTCCACGCCGACCCGGCCGGCGCGCCGTGGCCGCGACTGGTCACCACCATTGAGCCGGACAAGCTCTGGGCTGATCTCGGCCGCAACGGCTTCGCCTATCAATTGCGCCAACAAAGCGGCCCCGGCGCTTACCGGACCGATTGGCCGGTGGTCGCCATGGGCCCGGAAAAACACCTCGGCTATGCCGTGCAGTGGTTCGCCATGGCGGCGGCACTGTTCGGCCTGTTCCTTTATCTCGGATGGCACAACGCAGGGAGACACCATGGGAAGCACCATGAATCCAACCAACACGTCTGAGGCCCCCGTGGCGCCCAACCGGCGCAAGGGCCGCGTGCAATTGCTGCTGATCGTGCTCGGCGTGATCGGCCCGATGATCCTCGCCACCGGCATGTACAAATTCCAGTTCTGGGTGCCCGACAGCCGCAGCTACCACGGCGAACTGATCGGCACCGGCCAGACCCGCGCCGAGATTGGCGTGCAGGCCGATGAGCAGCGCTGGCAGATCCTGGTCACCGCACCGCAGGAATGCTCAGTGGATTGCCGACAACTGGTGTACCTGGCCCGGCAAGTGCAGATCGGCCTCGGCCGCGAAGCCGGCCGCGCCAGTCATGCCCTGGCGATCGCACAACCGCTCGATGCCGAGTACGACGCCCAACTGCAGCGTGAATACCCGCAACTGCAACGCTACCCACTGGACCTGCCGGCCTATCAGAAAGGCGCCCAAGGCTCCGGCGGCGCCCAGCTGTGGATCATCGATCCCCACAGCAACCTGGTGCTGCGCTACGACGCCCGGGTCAAGGGCAAGGACCTGCTCAACGACCTGCGCCACCTGCTGAAACTGTCGAACATCGGATGAGGGCATCGACATGGCCAAACCTGGATTTCGCCTCGCGCTGTTTGCCACGCTGCTGGCACTGATCGTCGTCCTGCTGGGCGCCTACACCCGGCTAACCCACGCCGGCCTCGGCTGCCCGGACTGGCCCGGCTGCTACGGGTTCATCAGCGTGCCCAAGAGCGAAGCCCAACTGGCCCATGCCGAACTGCACTTTCCCGACACCCCGGTGGAAGCCCACAAAGGCTGGAACGAGATGGTCCATCGCTACTTTGCCGGGGCCCTGGGGCTGATGATTACCGTGCTGGCCGCCCGGGCCTGGATGAACCGCCGTCACCCCGGCCTGCCGTTGAAACTGCCGCTGTTCCTGCTGGCCGTGGTGTTCGCCCAGGCGGCGTTCGGCATGTGGACCGTCACCCTCAAGCTGTGGCCGCAGGTGGTCACCGGGCATTTGCTCGGCGGCTTCGCGACGTTGAGCCTGCTGTTCCTGCTGACGCTGAGATTGTCTGGCGTATTACCCGCGCTGACCGTGCCCAAGCGCCTGCAACACTGGGCCACGGCCGGGCTGCTGCTGGTGATCGGCCAGATCGCCCTCGGCGGCTGGGTCAGTTCCAATTACGCGGCGGTGGCCTGTATCGATTTCCCCACCTGCCACGGCCAATGGCTGCCACCGGCCGATTTCGCCAACGGCTTCCACCTGACCCAGCACATCGGCCCCAACTACCTGGGCGGGCAACTGGACAGCGACGCCCGCACCGCCATCCACCTGACCCACCGCATCGGCGCCTTGCTGGTGACCGTGGTGCTGCTGGGCCTGGCCTGGCAATTGAAGAGCGTCGGCATGACCCGCTTGGCCAGCCTGGTGCTGGCCGCACTGGCGGCGCAGATCACCCTGGGCATCAGCAACGTGCTGTTCCATCTGCCGTTGCCGGTGGCCGTCGCCCATAACGCCGGGGGCGCGGCACTGTTGCTGACCCTGGTGCTGGTCAACTATCACGCCCGTACCAGCCTGGTCCGGGTCAAGCATCAAGTCCCGCTGCGCTGGCGGTTCAACCCGCCTAAACACCGCGCCAGCCCCATAACAATAAAAGGAGAGATGCCATGGCAACCTTGACCGGTGAACGCCACAGCCAAGCGATCTGGCGCGATTACCTGGAGCTGACCAAGCCCAAAGTGGTGGTGCTGATGCTGATCACCTCGCTGGTCGGCATGTTCCTCGCCACCCGTGCCGGCGTGCCGTGGACGGTGCTGGTGTTTGGCAACCTGGGCATCGCCCTGTGTGCCGGCGGCGCGGCGGCGGTCAACCATGTGGTGGACCGGCGCATCGACGCGGTGATGGCCCGCACCCACAAACGGCCATTGGCCGAGGGCCGAGTCTCGCCGGCCGCCGCCCTGACCTTCGCCCTGGCCCTGGCCGTGGCCGGCCAGGCCATGCTGCTGGCGTTCACCAACCCGCTGACGGCCTGGCTGACCCTGGCCTCGTTGCTCGGCTATGCGGTGGTGTATACCGGTTTCCTCAAACGGGCGACGCCGCAGAACATCGTCATCGGCGGCCTGGCTGGCGCGGCACCACCGCTGCTGGGCTGGGTCGCGGCCACCGGTCATGTCAGCGCTGAACCGCTGTTGCTGGTGCTGATCATCTTCGCCTGGACCCCACCACACTTCTGGGCCCTGGCGATTCACCGCAAGGAGGAATACGCCAAGGCCGACATCCCGATGCTGCCGGTGACCCACGGCGAGCACTACACCAAGATCCATATCCTGCTGTACACCCTGGTGCTGCTGGCGGTGAGCCTGATGCCGTTCGTGATCCAGATGAGCGGGATGCTGTACCTGATTTGTGCCCTGGTACTGGGTGCCAGGTTCCTGCAATGGGCCGTGGTGTTGTACCGTGGCAGTCGGCCGCACGCGGCGATCAACACCTTCAAGTACTCTATCTGGTACTTGTTCCTGCTGTTCATCGCCCTGCTTGTAGATCACTACTTACTGTTGAGCCTATGACTCGAACCCAGAAAACCGTCTTCATCCTCGCGGCCGTGATCGCAGTGATCCTCGGCCTGACCATCAACAAGGTGCTGTCCGGCAAAGGCCAGGGCGACCCGACCGCGCTGATCGACGCCGGCATCATCCTGCTGCCCCAGAGCCGCAACCTGCCGGACGTGAAAATGACCGACCAGGACGGCCAGCCCGTGGCGATGGACGGGTTGAAAGACAAATGGAGCCTGCTGTTCTTCGGCTACACCTTCTGCCCGGACATCTGCCCGACCACCCTCGCCCAACTGCGCCAGATCAAAAGCGAACTGCCGCCCGAGGCTGTGGATAAGTTGCAGATCGTACTGGTCAGCGTCGACCCGAACCGCGACACGCCCAAGCAACTCAAGCAGTACCTGGGTTACTTCGACCCGCAGTTCATAGGCCTGACCGCTTCATCGGTGGAAGACCTGCAGAAACTGGCGAATGCAGTGAGCATCCCGTTCATCCCGGCGGACACCAGCAAACCCAACTACACCGTCGACCACAGCGGCAACCTCGCCGTGATTGGCCCGGACGGTACCCAGCGTGGATTCATCCGGGCGCCGCTGAATAATCAAAAGCTGGTGGCGCAGTTGCCGGAGATGCTCAAGCGTAAATAACGGGCGCAACCTTTGTAGCGGGGGACTCGCTCCACCTGTAGGAGCTGTGTAGGAGCTGTCGAGTGAAACGAGGCTGCGATCTTTTGATTTTGATCTTTCACTCATGACTCAATTGTCTGGGGCAAGATCGCAGCCTCGTTTCACTCGACAGCTCCTACCAACTCCTACCAATCTAGTTGTTTCAGAAACACCGCCATTTCCGCTAGATAGCTATCGCGAGCAAGCTCGATCCCACAGCGGACGGTGATGAACACAACATCTGCAACACCCCCAACCCCCTGTGGGAGCGAGCCTGCTCGCGATGACGCCAGCCCAGACCCCCCCGTGGCGAGGGAGCTTGCTCCCGCTCGGCTGCGCAGCAGCCGCAAAACCGGGCAATGCAGTTCGCCTGGAAAAATGCAGGGGCCTGCTGCGCAGGCCAGCGGGAGCAAGCTCCCTCGCCACAGGGGTTAGTGTCGAGCCGAATATCCAGCCCAACGCCACCCACTGTGGGAGCGGGCTTGCTCGCGAAAGCGGCGGGTCAGCTTGCATCAATATTGAATGTGCCACCCTCTTCGCGAGCAAGCTCGCTCCCACACCGGACGGTGGTGAACACAACATCTGCAACACCCCCGATCCCCTGTGGGAGCGAGCCTGCTCGCGATGACACCAGCCCAGACACCCCCGTGGCGAGGGAGCTTGCTCCCGCTCGGCTGCGCAGCAGCCGCAAAACCGGACAATGCAGTTTGCCTGGAAAAATGCAGGGGCCTGCTACGCAGACCAGCGGGAGCAAGCTCCCTCGCCACAGGGGTTAGTGTCGAGCCGAATATCCAGCTGCCGGCAGCAGACCGTCAACTATGGAGGGTAACGCCCAGGGTGTATCGGCCAAGGCCAGGGCCCCACTGTTTTTCAACTCGTCGACGGCACCATAGCCCCACAGTGCGCCCACCGGGATTACTGCATTTCGCTGCGCTGCCTGCATGTCATCACGTTTATCGCCAATCATGAACACGCTGGATGGCGGCTTCGCAAGGGATGCCAGCAGCGTCTTTACCAGATCAGCCTTGTCATCCAGTTTACCGTCAGGCGAAGTACCGCAGATCGACTGGAAAGCATCGAACAATCCGTTGTAGGTAAGCATTTTTTCAGCAAACTCTTGTCGTTTCGAAGTCGCAATAAAGAGCGAGTAATTACGGTCCGAAAAATAACGGAGCGCATTGCTTATGCCTGCGTACGGAAGGCTTTTGTAGAGCCCATGCTCCCTGTAGTGGGAGCGGTACAAGTGGACGCACTCGTCGACTCGATCGTCTGCAAAAGGCGCCAGGAGTTTTGCGACGATTTGGTTCATCGGGGGGCCAAATAGCTTCTGCGTCTCAGCGCCGGGAATAAAATCATGGCCCAGTTGACGGATGGCATACGTCAAACTCTCAAGGATTCCGGGAGCCGAATCGAGGACAGTACCGTCCATATCGAAAATTATGACGTTGGAATCGGTCACGTGTTGGACCTCCTGGTAGCGAAGGAGCTTCCTCCAAGGGTCTGACGCCTGATAGTGGTTTCAAGCACACTGGCGACTGCTCCATCGTTGAAGTAACCGTTTAAAAAGTACCATGGCCGTTGGCACAACGCCGTGTCCGAAAAGGGGATTTATTTCCAGCAAATAAATCCCCTTTTCACTGGTATCTGCAACACCCCCGATCTCCTGTGGGAGCGAGCCTGCTCGCGATGACGCCAGCCCAGACACCCTCGTGGCGAGGGAGCTTGCTCCCGCTCGGCTGCGCGGCAGCCGCAAAACCGGACAAATCCCCCACGTTAACCACAACACCGTCAAGCGGTGTGGCGAGGAGATATTCCCCTCGCCACACACTGCAGGACTTCATTCCTGGCGACGCATGAATTCCGCGAAAAGAGGAACTGTAAAATTCAGATATCCGTGATCTGTGCTGTAGATCATTCCCTTGGAAATGATGTTGGCCCGAGTCGGACCAAGCGATGATTGAGGACGCCCCATGACCTTGGCAACATCAGCGATGGCATAGGGGCCATCGCCGAGGGTGGACATGGCTTTTACAAACTGAACCTCCGAAGGTGTAAGCCGATCGATACGAACCCTGAAGAAGCCCGCATCGAGAGAGGCCAATGTCTCCGAATAAGAATGCTCGACATCGTCAACAGTAATTTCAGGCCCCTCGGCGTTGTTCCATGCCGTGGATGCCCACTCTTGAAGAAAGAACGGATAGCCCTGCGTCCGATCAACAATGCTGTCCAGCGCTGCAGTGTCGATAGAAGCCTCCTCCTCCAAGATCGGCTTTTGAACGGCTTGAGTCGCAGACGGTTGATCAAGCGCCCCCACCTCCGGATAAAGGAAAAGCCGCTCGGCGTATGACTTCGCCTCACCCGCCAGCCGGGCAACTTGCGGAAGACCTGCACCGACCAGCAGCACCGGAAGCCCTTCTTGCGACATGTGATGGATAGAGACAATCAGTGCCGATAGATCTGCTTCGGTGAGGTATTGGACTTCATCAATGAGAAGAATCCAGCCTTTGCCGGCGGCCTGTGCCGCTTCACCTATTACAGTAAAAAGATCTGGAAGATCGTATTGAAGATTTCCGCTGTCCGCGAGTCCAGGCTCAGGCTCAACACCAATCTCAATACCGCCAATATCAATCTTGAAGATTGATGCAAAGCTGCGAAGTCCTTTTAGCCCGCGATTAGCAATTTGCTTGGCGGACTCAACGCCGGAAAGCGCGCGCATGACCTTTCGCATTTCAGGATAAAGAAGACGTGCAAGGCTTTCACGCTCTGGCGCCTCTACTTTGGAGACGAGAAGACCTTCCTCCTTCGCAATTCTTCCTATCTCATTCAACAGGACCGTCTTACCCGTGCCTCTTAAGCCAAGGAGCATGATGGAACGAGCACTTCGTCCATTGACGGCTCGGCCACAGGCAATTCTTGCCGCCTCGAGAATTGAGTCGCGCCCCGCCAATTCAGGGGGCCTGCTGCCCGCTCCGGGCGCAAACGGATTACGGTAGGGATCCATGTCGACCTCAAAAAAATATCAAAATCTACTGAAAGATAGCTAAAGCTAGCTGAATCTATTAGCTTTTGCTATACGTTGATAGTATTCAATATGAGTCGGAATTTTTCCTAATGTTAGATCCGCCCCTTTCCACTGGAAAGGAGGTTTGGCTCATATGGATAAGAGATCGACAGGGCCGTGCGAAGCTAGCGGTGGGTGCGTTTGCAGACCAAGCGGCATTCGGCTTTTTTGAGATCGTTCCCACGCTCTGCGTGGGAATGCCTCCACGGACGCTCTGCGTTCGGCTCTTGGGGGACGCAGAGCGTCCCTAGCTGCATTCCCACGCGGAGCGTGGGAACGATCAAATGGCTAAGAGCAAGAAATAACCAGGTCTGCGTTTTACACCCAGACGTCGTTAACCACTCCAATCAATTGAATAGCCTCCTCTTCCAAAGGCTCGGCGAAGACGATGTTCAAGTTACCGTAACCGGAATGGTCCCCCACCAAGCTCAACTCGAATCGAGCCCCGGAGGCGTCGGCTTCGTAGCTCTTCAAGTAAGTCAGGTCCTTGGCTTCATTGAAAATCACGTCCAACGTGCCGTTGTAACCATTTCCCAGCCGGGTAAAGCCCAAGGCGGACAAATCGATAGCGTCTTCACCCAAGGTATAGTCAATCAGGCGATCAGTGTGGTTTTCGGTGGCGGTACGGTAGCTGTCGCTCAGTCCGTCGAAGCGGAACACATCGTTGTTGCCGCCACCCACCAATAGGTCCCGGCCCTCTGCGCCAACCAATACATCATTGCCTAGCGCGCCATAAAGACGATCATCGCCCGCCAACCCTTCGATAATTTCACCGCGCGCGTTGCCTTGTAAACGATCGGCCCCTTCGGTGCCCGTCAACCTGGCTTGCTGAAACAGGAGGTTGGTTTCATTCAGCGCTTGGCCCAAGTTACCGTCGAAGACCACTTCGAAGCGTTCCCCATCGGCGTTGGCCTCGAAGCTTTTGAGGTAGGTCCGCGTCCCGCTTTCATTGACGCGTATCGCCAACGTGCCGTCATGTCCATTGCCCAGCCCGAGGAAGCCCAGGGAGGCGAGGTCGAGCGTATCGGTGCTAGGGTCGAAGTCAGTGATTCGGTCGCTATGGGCCGCGGTGGCGGTTCGATAACTGTCTGTGACTGACTGGTAACGGAAGGTATCGGCCCCGGCACCGCCCGTCAGCAGGTCACGACCTTGCTGGCCATCGAGCAGATCGTTACCGGCCCCGCCAAGGATCGCATCGTCGAACGAGGCGGTACCGAGCAAGTAGTCAGCATCGCCGCCACCGTCGAGGTGGTAATAGCCGTCGTCGGGATTGCCAAAGCTGTGGTCCAGGCGACCGTCGGGGTTCAACTGAACCAAGGCGGCCAGATAGCCGTCCGCGCGCGTACCCAGGCTTGCACCAATCAATAGCTTGCCGTCCGCCAGCACGATCATGTCGGCGACTGCGAAAGGCGCGTTTTCCGAGCCCCAACTGACCCGACCCTGATCGCCGAAATCGGTGTCGAGCGAGCCGTCGACATTGAGTCGGATGACGCTCGCCACACCGCCCGAGGCGCCCGCCAGGAGGATTTTGCCGTCATCCTGGATGACGAGGGCGTCTGCGTGAACATCCAGGGCCAGGCTGCCGCCGTTCGCAAAGCTGCTATCCAGCGTACCGTCCGGGTTGAGGCGGGTCAGGGTATCTTGCCCGGTGACCAATACCTTCCCGTCTTCCTGCAGCGAAACGTCGAGCGTGCCGCTGGGATGAATGCCGACGGACGCGGGCAGGTGCAGGACCCCAGCTTCTCCAAAAGACGAGACCAAGGTCCCCGTTGCGTCGAAGCGGGCGATATAGATCTCCCCGGACGGATACCCAGCGCTTGCGAAGAAGCTGCCGTCGCGTTGCACGGAGAACGACGCTTGCTGGCCTAGATCTTCATTCCAATAGAAAGGCACTGTCACGGTGCCGCCGTTCCCGAAACTCGTATCGAGGCTGCCGTCGGCCAAGTTACGACTGATGCCCGACACCCAGACGTTGTCTACGTTCACGTAGCGCGTCACCAGGTAGCCCCCTTCCGGCTGCACGGCGGCATTACCGCCGTCCTCGATATCGAGCGACACAGGGAGCAGGGATTTACCGTCGCCACTGAAGTTGCGGTCCAGGCTACCGTTGGCATTGAACCGGACCAGGCTGCCGGTGAAGCTTGAATCCTCTTCGCCTCCTCGTCCCAGGCGACTATAAGCGCCAAGCCAGATCGCACCGTCCGGATCGACCGCGATACCTGCGATTTTGTCTGAGCCCCATAAGGTCGTGGCGACCATGCCTGTGTTCCGCGCAGCTGAAGCGGCGGGCGAAATGCTCTGGCTCATGTCCATGCCTCCAATAGATTTGGCGCCAAAAACTATAGGCACGGCTCAATCAGGTTGCCACTTTGCGAGACGAAGGGCGGTTCAAAGCCCGGCCTCCTGCGCCTAATGCCAGTCAGTTAAGCAGCAAACCTGTGGGAGCAAAGCTTGCTCGCGATTGGGGCAGGTCTGTCGATATCGGGTTTGGCTGGTCTACCGCTATCGCGAGCAAGCTTTGCTCCCACGGATTTTGTCCCAACGAAAAAACCCGGCCTTCTGCGCCGGGTTTTTGGTTCTTCTCGAAGACAAACAGATAAGGCTTTCGGGTCAGTCGCCCCGCTTTACCAGATCAGCCCTTGGAACTGCCTTGCGCCGCTTCAACGATCAGCTCCGCAACTTTCCCCGGGTTAGACGTCATCACCACATGGGAAGCGCCTTGAACGGTGACAGTCTTTTTCGAGCCAGCGCGTTCGGCCATGAACTTCAGGGCCGCCTCGGGGATGTTCTTGTCCGCCGAGCCGTAGATGAACCAGGACGGCAGTTTTTTCCAGGCCGGTTCGCCAGACGCTTCCTTCAAGGCCGCCTCGCTGATGGGGCGTTGCGTGGCAGCCATCAGCGCGGAATCAGCCGCTGCAACGTCGGCGGCAAATTGTTGGCCGAATTTGTCCTGCTGGATGTAGAGGTCCTTATTGCCGTCGTCCAGCTGCACCGGAGCCGCCAAGGTCGGCCCAAGGGTGCCGCCAGGGTAGCGACCGGACAGCTCGATGGCGGTTTCGCCTTTGTCCGGCGCGAAGGCTGCGACGTAGACCAGCCCCTTGACCTTAGGGTTGTCGTGCACGGCGTTAGTGATCACGGCTCCGCCATAGGAGTGACCGACCAGGATCACCGGGCCCGCGGTGTGCTCGACGATATCGGCGACATAATCGGCGTCCTGCTTCACGCCGCGCAGCGGGTTGGCCGCGGCAACGACCGGGTAACCCTGGCTCAGCAACTGGGCGGCAACGCCATTCCAACTGGACGATTCGGCGAATGCGCCATGGACCAGCACGATGGTCGGCTTGGTGGCGGCGGGTTGCGCGGCGGTTGCGCTATCAAGGGTGGTCAGTGCCAACGCAGCGGTGATGGTGACGGCCAAGAGCGATTTGATAGTGAGCATGATCATTCCTTTTCATTCATTTGGATGGGTAACGCTGCCGGGTGCGATGGGCTTACTTGCCCAGGAAATCCAACAGATCCTGATTGAGGCGGTCCTTGTGGGTGTCGGTCAGGCCGTGCGGCGCGCCCGGATAGACGATCAACTCGGCGTTCTGCACCAGCTCGGCGGCGGCATGGGCGGAAGCGTCAATCGGGACGATCTGGTCGTCATCGCCATGCACGATCAGTGTCGGCACATCGAACGCAGCCAAGTCGGCGCGGAAGTCCGTCGCCGAGAACGCCGCGATGCAGTCATAGGTGTTTTTGTGGCCCGCTTGCATGCCCTGCACCCAGAACGAATCGATCAGCCCCTGGGAGACATTCGCCCCGTCGCGGTTGAAGCCAAAGAACGGGCCGGACGCGATGTCGCGATACAGCTGCGAGCGGTTGTCCAGCGAGGCCTTGCGCAGGCCGTCGAACACCTCGATCGGCAGGCCGCCTGGGTAGTCTTCGGTCTGGAGCATCATCGGCGGGACGGCGCTGATCAGTGCGGCCTTCTTCACCCGATCGGTGCCGTGGCGGCCGATGTAGCGGGTGATTTCGCCACCACCGGTTGAGAAACCCACCAGCGTGACATCGTTAAGATCCAGGGTGTTGATCACAGTGGCCAGGTCATCGGCATAGTGATCCATGTCGTTACCTTCCCACGGCTGGCTGGAACGGCCATGGCCGCGGCGGTCGTGGGCGATCACCCGATAGCCTTGGTCCGCCAGGAACAGCATCTGTGATTCCCAGCTATCGGAATTCAGCGGCCAGCCATGGCTGAAGGTGACAACTGGCCCATCTTTCGGACCCCAGTCCTTGTAATACAGCTGTACGCCGTCCTGGGTGGTGATATAGCTGCCGGCCTGAGCTGGGTTGGCTGCTTGAGCGCGGGAGGACTGGGTATTCATGGCAAGATCTCCTTAGGTCAGGACTCGCCATGCGGGGAATCCGATGGCGAGTTGATGGGGAGCATTCTTGCAAGGGCATGTATACCGGAGATGTTCGACACCCGGCGGTTATGCGTTGTTTTGAGTCTGTAGATGCGCTGGATACAGTGGCTTACAAATACACCCGAATGAGTCGGAAAAAAGGCTGCACTTGACGTGCAGCCCGCGCGGCCTACTGATCGACGCCGAAGTCGAGGGTCACGCAAAGCCCGCCGCCGTCACGGTTGCGCAGGCTCAGTGAACCACCAATCGCGACGGTCAACTGCTGGGCGATGGCAAGGCCCAGGCCGGTGCCGCCAGAGCTGCGATTGCGTGAGCTTTCCACCCGATAGAACGGCTTGACCACCTCTGCCAGGATCTCCTCAGGAATGCCCGGCCCTCGGTCAAGCACGCTGATGGAAACGCCAGTGCTTGCATCACCGCGGATTTCCACCTCGGCGGTGCCGGCGTACTTCAGCGCGTTATCCACCAGATTTACCAGAACACGCCGCAGCGCATGGGGCCTTGTCTCGATGATCGCGCCGTTCTGGCCGCGCAGAACGACCTCCCGACCGGTGTCCTGGTAGTCACATACCAGGCTGTCGAGAAAAGAATCCAGACTGATGCGGCAACTGGTCTCCGTCGCACCATGGACACTGCGCGCATAAGCGACACCCTCGCGCACCAGGTGCTCGATTTCGTTGAGGTCGTTGCCCAGTTTGTCTTTCTCGACCGAGTCGTCCATGAACTCGGCGCGCAGCTTCATGCGCGTGATGGGCGTCTGCAAGTCATGGGAAATGGCCGCCAACAACTGCATGCGCTCTTTCAGGTAAGCGGCGATACGCGCCTGCATGCTGTTGAAGGCGCGGGCGGCGTAGGCCACTTCCCGTGGACCGGTTTCATCCAACGGCACGGGATGGGCGTTCGGGTCGAGGTTCTCGACCGCCTCGGCCAAACGGCTGAGCGGGCGTATCGCGATCCGCACGGCAAGCCAGGTGCAGCCGATCATCAACAGCAACTGACCGAACAGGACAAAGGGCAACCAGGGCGACAACGGCCTGACCGAGGGACGCACATCGATGGTCACCGGGCTGCCGTCCGCCAGTCGCACCTGGGCTTGGAAATGCTGGCGAGGGCCCGGAATCTCGACAATGGTCAGGTCATAGTTGCGGCCCAGCGAGACTTGAAGGGATTGCGCCGCTGTCGCCGCGAGATCGTTGGAGGTGAGCGGGATGCCAGCATCATGTTCGCGCAGCAAATAATCATAGTTGCGACGCTGCAGGCGCTTGGTCCATTCCAGGCGCTCGGCGGCAGGCAGACGGTCGAGGATGGCGATGGAGGTCGCCGTGTCGTGCTCGAAATTGCCCAACATGGCCGTCTTGGTGCTTTCGTAGCGTTCGTAGTATTGGGCTGCGAACGTCAGGGCCTGGGCGAGTATCAGACCGACCAGGAACACCAGCCACAGCCGCGAGGCCAGCGTGCGCGGCCATTGCAACGCGAGTTTCATGCCTGCTCCTCAAGCATTTCGACCGCAAAGGTAAAGACGTAGCCTTCATTGCGCACCGTCTTTAAATAGAGAGGCTCGCGCGCGTCATCCAGCAAGCGCTGGCGCACGCGGCTGACCAGCAAATCAATGGAACGGTCGAAGATGTCCGCGTCACGGCCCTGGGTCAGGTTGAGCAACTGATCGCGGCTCAGTACCCGCTGAGGATGATCGAGAAATACCCGCAGCAGCCTGTACTCGGCGCCGCTCAGCGAGACCAGCGTGTCGTCTTCATCGAGCAGGTGGCGGGCGGTGGTGTCGAGGCGCCACCGGCCGAACTTGAGCATCCGCCCGCTTTCGCTGACGACAAAGTTGGGCGGCAACATGCGGGTGCGCCGAAGCACCGCGTTGATGCGCGCAAGCAGCTCCCGGGCCGCGAAGGGTTTGGCCAGGTAATCGTCGGCACCCATTTCCAGGCCAATGATGCGGTCGGTCTCGTCGCTGCGAGCCGTCAGCATCAGCACCGGTGTCGCCTTATGCTTTCCGGCGCGCAGTTCGCGGCACAGCAGCAGCCCGTCATCCCCCGGCATCATGATGTCGAGCACGATCAGGTCCACCTGATTGGCTTCGAGAAAGGCCCGCATCTGCCGACCATCGGCGACCACGGTGGTGCGCAGACCATTCTTCACCAGGTAGTTGCCGACCAGCTCCCTGATCTCCCGATCATCATCCACGATCAATACGTGATCGACATGTTCCATGCCCTGCTCTCCGAAATGCGCGCATCTGTTGCGCAGTGTGACGATGCCCGGTTGCCAGTTGGCAGCGCACCGTCGTTCAGCTTATCCAGCCCGAGATCAAGCCCGAGCCAAGCAAAAACAGTGGCGATTGTATCGATCTGTATCGCAATTCACCTCAGATACGTACGCATCCAATCACGGCGTTTTTCGACACAGCCGAGATACCTCACGGGCTTTTAATGAGCGCCATCGAGACAACAAGCATCGCCTCGACGACGCCATCGAACTCATTGAAGGGAAACGAACATGAACCTGAAAACCATCGCTACCGCTTGCCTGATCACTGCCCTGAGCGCCGGCGCATTACCCGCCATGGCCCAGGACAAAGCCGCCAGCGAAACCTACGTCTACGGCACCCACCTGGACATCGACAAAGTGATCTCGCTGACTGAAGACAGTGGCCAGACCTGCGGGTTGGTGAATGCGCAAATCACCTACCTCGATTCAATGGGTGAACAGAAAGCCCTGACGTACCTCAAGCACGCGGCCAACTGCAACAATCAAGGGGGCTGAGGGGTGGCTCAGGGGTGGCGGTCCAGTTTTTTCAGACCGCCCTCATTTTCGCAGATAGCTATCGCAAGCGAGCTAGCTCACATTCTGATCAGGAGGTGAGTTCGATTTCCCTGGCTACCGCAAATCCCCTGTGGGAGCGGGCTTGCTCGCGAATACGGTGGATCAGCTTGCATCAATGTTGAATGTTCCGACGCCTTCGCGAGCAAGCCCGCTCCCACACTTTTTCGGTGGTGTTCATAAATACTGTGTGCCACACAAAACCCTGTGGGAGCGAGCCTGCTCGCGATGAAATCACCCCAGTTCCAGCGCAGAACACCCCACCCGCATCACCAAAAAACCTCTCTCCTACAGCCCTCACCTACACCCCACTATCAAGCTACGCATCCTTGCGCCTTTGCCTACAACTAAGCCAGAATCCGCCCGCTTGTGCGCCTTGTCCCGGGGTTTTATTGTCTTCCTGCCACTGCCCATCAGTGGTCGGGTTTAGTAGCCCGGTTCACATCTCGGTTGTACAAGCTCTATCAGTCAGGTATCTGCCTGTTCTTGATGGTGGCTGTGTGCATGGCGCCCTCGGGCGCGCCGGGTTTGGTGTGATCACCGGTCTACTAACTTGCGCACAGCCGCCACCCTTCCGTTTAGTAGCGAAATGGTGCGGCCTACTATGAGGGTCACACCGATGTTCAAAATAACTCCGAATCCGCCAGAAGCAGATTCCAGCTCTACCTCCGCAAAATCCAAAGCCAAGCAGCAAGACGAAACCACCAAACGGGTGCTCGATCACTACCTGCTACCGAAACCGGATAAATCCAAAGACGACCCCAAACCAGGGCAGCTATACGCCGTCGTGAAAGGTCTCGATAACGAATGTTTGCTTGCCAACCTCACTGAGACGTTGGCTTCGGCGGATGCAATGGTGAGTGACTTGGCGTTTGATCTGGAGGGATCGAGGCGTCATGTGGCGCAGGGGATTCAGCAGTTGATTGAGCTGAGTTCGTTGTTGGCGAATCGGGTGTTGGATAATGTGGAGCCGCGGCAGTAGGTAAAGGTTTGCCAATGGAAAAACCCGGTGTTCTGCGCCGGGTTTCTTTTTGCCTGCGCCCTCCGAGAGTGACCGAAAGCGGCCAGTAGCAGACAGTCGGATAACCGATCATTTGGGTCGATTCTTCGCCCTCTCACTGTACCGCTTGGGCCGGCCAGCACCAGTAGGAGTCGACCGTCGATTTGTCAACATAAGCGGGTGGGCTATTCAGGACGGCTGAATGGAAACCACTTTTGAGGAGCGAAACAATAAAGAAGCGGAGATAAAGCGTTTGCCCAGATTTTGGTTTAGGATCAACGCCACCTGAATGCCCCCGTCTAGACGAAAATAATTCGATCAGCCAGCGAGGAAGAAAAGACATGGATTTCGCAAGATTAGTATTGACCGATTGGCAGCAGTTCGCTGAAGTGGACATTAGCTTTCATCCTCGTGCAACTATTATTACCGGCGCAAATGGCTGCGGCAAAACAACCATCCTCTCACTTTTGGCAAAGCAACTAGGGTGGTCACAAATATCTCTCGCCACACCTAAAACAGATTTGATAACTAAAGGTTTGAAGTATTTCTCCCTATTTCGCAACTTTGGGAAAGGGGCTAACACCGACAGAGAAATTGGAAGAATCACCTACACGAACAACTCAGTTGCGAGATTGTTAGTGCCGGAGGCTGGCGGCCCTCAATATAATATTGAGATTCACGACCAGCAGCCTGCTCGTTTTTTCTACATTCCGTCTCACCGTCAGACCTTCTCCTACCGACGTGTTCACCAGATCGGCACTTTTCGCAAGGAGCGTGAGGCGGCATTTCAAGAAATTCAGAGTAATCAACTGCAAAGGCACGCGGGCGGCGCACCCGATCCTTCCAGTTATGTTATGAAAACTACTTTGTTAGGGTGGATGGTCAACGGTTACGGGGTGCGTAGCGCTACAAAAATAATCATGCCTTCGGATCCGCAACAAATTAAAAATTTTGAAGGTTTCCGTGACGTACTAAGACTTATACTTCCACAAACCTTGGGTTTTGAAGATCTTGAAGTTAGAGACTACGAAATTGTGTTTTGCTGCAATGGAGGGGCTGATGAGTTTCTATTAGAGACTGCTTCCGGGGGGATATCCGCACTTATTGATATCGCTTGGCAGATTTACATGTTCGACACAGACAAGAAAGAGCCATTCGCGGTAGTGATTGACGAAGTCGAGAATCACCTTCACCCCAGTATGCAGAGAACGCTTTTACCAAGCCTCCTAAGAGCTTTTCCACACGCGAAATTTATTGTCAGCACCCATAGCCCCTTAATCGTTACTTCTGTAGAAGATTCATATGTCTACGCACTTAGATATAATCAGTCAAAAAAAATAAACTCGTTTCTACTTAATTTCAATACAGAGGTTAAGAACGCTGTCGATGTACTCGACGAAGTACTTGGTGTTTCCACTACTTTGCCGGCATGGGCTGTAGGGAAGCTCGCCGCAATTCTGCAAAAACATACGGATTCTGACCCTACTATCGAATCTCTGGCGGAGCTGCGTTCGGAGTTGGATGCCGCTGGTCTCGGGCGCTTGTTTCCTCAAGCGATAGGGGAAATTGCAGAGGCCAGGAAATGAGACGTTTAAATCGGCCGCAATGCCCGAACCCTGTAGCGCTTCGAACGAACTATAAACATCCTGAAAACAAAGAAGCTTTGCAAAACGCATCACACGGTAAGTGCATGTATTGTGAAAGCCAAGTGTCTCATGTGTATTTTGGGGATGTGGAGCATATACGTCCTAAGGCTCAAGGTAAGTTTCCGCAGTTAAAGTTTGAGTGGAGCAACTTAGGATATTGTTGTGCGCGTTGTAATAACTCAAAAAATGATGAATTTGATGACGCTTGTCCGCTAGTGGACCCCTATTCTGAGGATCCTAACGAACATCTTCTGGCATTTGGACCTCTGTTGCGTCATAAGGCTGGAAGTGAAAGAGGGGCTCTAACAATTATCACCGTCGATCTTAATCGGCCTGAACTCATTGAGAGGCGTGGCATTCGGATAAATGAGCTACAAAATGCTATAGACGCGTGTTACCGCACCGCCAGTGATACCGTGCGCCAAGTACTTCTCGCAGCATTGGATCAAGAAGGTAGTGGCAGTAAAGAATTTTCCATGTTCGCTGCTACTCTAATTGCTGCAAACCGATAAAATGCCAAAAAGTTAAACTGGAAGCTTACCAACCACTCTGATTGAAGGGGGGACATCTTGCCCCCCGATCTTCGCTATGGTGTTTGGTAGTTAGTCATGGAATGTTTCTAAACGATCGTGTAGGACCGCTTTTGGCCGATAGCAGACATCTATTAGCGAGAAGTCTCTGTCCGCGCTGGCTATTTGGGGCTGCTGCGCAGCCCAGCGGGGATGAATCCCCTCGCCACAGGGGTTTTGTGTGTTGGCTGGTTGGCGGGCTGGTATTGAGAACGTGGTGGGCTTTTTTGTGAGTGCTGCGCACTCAAGCGGGAGCAAGCTCCCTCGCCACAGGTGCGTGGCATTCAGGGGTGGCGATCCAGTTTTTTGAGGAATACGGTCATTTCTTTTTCGGCTTGTTTGTCGCCGTGGGCTCGGGCGGCTTCCAGGCCTTGTTGCCAGGCTTGGCGGGCTGCCGGTAGGTTGCCTTGGCCTTGGTGGGCCTTGCCTAGGAGTTTCCAGGCGGCTGAGTATTTGGGGTCGAATTCGACGCAGCGTTGGAGGTGTTCGGCGGCGCGGGGGAATTCGCCTAGGTCTAGGTAGCCTTTGCCGAGGCCGAAGCGCAGGAGGGCGTTGTCCACGCCCTTGGCGAGCATTTTTTCCAGGGAGTCGAGCATTTTAAAAACTCCTCATGACTAAGATCGTTCCCACGCTCTGCGTGGGAATGCAGCCCGGGACGCTCTGCGTCCCCTCAAGAGCCGAACGCAGAGCGTCCGTAGAGGCATTCCCACGCAGAGCGTGGGAACGATCCGTGGTGGTCAGAAGAAACTCAACCCCACATGGAACAGCTTCTCGACGTCGCGAATGTGCTTCTTGTCCACCAGGAACAGGATCACATGGTCGCCGGTCTGGATCACGGTGTCGTCGTGGGCGATCAGCACTTGTTCGTCGCGGATGATCGCGCCGATGGTGGTGCCCGGTGGCAGGCCGATGTCGCGGATGGCTTTGCCGATCACTTTGCTGGACTTGGCATCGCCGTGGGCAATGGCTTCGATGGCTTCGGCCGCGCCGCGGCGCAGGGAGTGGACGCTGACGATGTCGCCGCGGCGCACGTGGGCCAGCAAGGTGCCGATGGTTGCCAGTTGCGGGCTGATGGCGATGTCGATGTCGCCGCCCTGGATCAGGTCGACGTAAGCCGGGTTGTTGATGATGGTCATGACCTTCTTCGCCCCCAGGCGCTTGGCCAGTAGCGACGACATGATGTTGGCTTCGTCGTCGTTGGTCAGGGCCAGGAAGATGTCGGCGTCGGCGATGTTTTCTTCCAGCAGCAGGTCGCGGTCCGAAGCACTGCCCTGCAGCACCACGGTGCTGTCGAGGGTGTCGGAGAGGTAGCGGCAGCGCGCCGGGTTCATCTCGATGATCTTGACCTGGTAGCGACTTTCGATGGCTTCGGCCAGGCGCTCGCCGATCTGCCCGCCGCCAGCGATGACGATGCGCTTGTAGTTCTCGTCCAGGCGGCGCATTTCGCTCATGACCGCGCGAATGTTCGCTTTGGCGGCGATGAAAAACACTTCGTCGTCGGCTTCGATCACCGTGTCGCCCTGGGGCAGGATCGGCCGGTCACGGCGGAAAATCGCTGCAACGCGGGTATCCACATTCGGCATGTGCTCGCGCAACTGGCGCAGTTGCTGGCCCACCAGCGGCCCACCGTAGTAGGCCTTGACCGCCACCAGTTGTGCCTTGCCTTCGGCAAAGTCGATCACCTGCAAGGCGCCGGGGTGCTCGATCAGGCGCTTGATGTAGTTGGTCACCACCTGCTCAGGGCTGATCAGCACGTCCACCGGGATCGCTTCGTTGTCGAACAGGTCGGCGCGGGTCAGGTAGGACGCTTCGCGCACCCGGGCGATCTTGGTCGGGGTGTGGAACAACGTGTGGGCGACCTGGCAGGCGACCATGTTGGTTTCGTCGCTGTTGGTCACGGCCACCAGCATGTCGGCGTCGTCGGCGCCGGCCTGGCGCAGCACCGTCGGCAACGAGCCGCGGCCTTGCACAGTGCGGATGTCGAGGCGGTCGCCCAAGTCGCGCAGGCGCTCACCGTCGGTGTCGACCACGGTGATGTCGTTGGCCTCGCTGGCCAGGTGTTCCGCCAGCGAACCGCCGACTTGTCCTGCGCCGAGGATGATGATTTTCATCCAGTCACTCCTATCGAATCGGTCTTAACCGCGTGCGGCGGCGATCTTGATCAGCTTGGCGTAGTAGAACCCGTCATGACCGCCTTCCTGGGCCAGTAACTGGCGGCCATGGGGCTGCTTCAGGCCGGCCTGGCTGGCAATGTCCAGCTCCCGTGCGCCTGGGGTGCGGGCGAGGAAGGCGTCGATCACGTCGGTGTTCTCGGTCGGCAAGGTCGAGCAGGTGGCGTAGAGCAGCATGCCGCCCACGTCCAGGGTTGGCCACAGGGCATCGAGCAGTTCGCCCTGCAACACGGCCAGCGCGGCAATGTCGTCCGGCTGGCGGGTGAGCTTGATGTCCGGATGGCGGCGGATCACGCCGGTGGCCGAGCATGGGGCGTCGAGGAGGATGCGCTGGAACGGCTTGCCGTCCCACCAGGTCGCGGTGTCGCGGCCGTCGGCGGCGATCAGCTCAGCCTCCAGGCCCAGACGCTCGAGGTTTTCCTTCACGCGCACCAGGCGCTTGGCTTCCAGGTCCACCGCCACCACACCGGCCAGCTTCGGCTCGACCTCGAGGATGTGACAGGTCTTGCCGCCCGGCGCGCAGCAGGCGTCCAGCACCCGTTGGCCGGGCGCCAGTTCCAGCAGGTCGGCGGCCAGTTGGGCGGCTTCGTCCTGGACGCTGATCCAGCCCTCGGCAAAGCCCGGCAAGGCACGCACATCGCCCGGGGTTTCCAGGACGATGCCGTCGCGGCTGTACGGGCACGGGATGGCCGGGATGCCCGCCTCGCCCAGCAACGCCAGGTAGGCGTCGCGGGTATGGTGGCGGCGGTTGACCCGCAGGATCATCGGCGGGTGGGCATTGTTGGCGGCGCAGATGGCTTCCCATTGCTCGGGCCAGAACGCCTTCAGAGATTTCTGCAACCAGCGCGGGTGCGCCGTGCGGACTACCGGGTCGTGCTCCAGCTCGGCCAGTAGGGTTTCGCTTTCCCGCTGGGCGCGGCGCAACACGGCATTGATCAGGGCCTTGGCCCAAGGCTTCTTCAGCTTGTCGGCGCAGCCCACGGTTTCGCCGATGGCGGCGTGGGCCGGGACGCGGGTGTAGAGCAGTTGATAGAGCCCCACCAGCAGCAGCGCCTCGACGTCGGCATCGGCGGCCTTGAACGGCTTCTGCAGCAGCTTGGCCGCTAGGGCCGACAGCCGCGGCTGCCAGCGGGCGGTGCCGAACGCCAGGTCTTGGGTGAAGCCGCGATCACGGTCTTCGACCTTGTCCAGTTGGGTCGGCAGGGAGCTGTTGAGGGAGGCTTTGCCGCTGAGGACGGCGGCAAGTGCCTTGGCGGCGGCCAGACGCGGGTTCATGAGGCGTCCGTCGCTTGGCCGAGGACGGTGCCGACGGCGAATTTCTCACGGCGGCTGTTGAACAGGTCGCTGAAATTCAGTGCCTTGCCGCCGGGCAGTTGCAGGCGCGTCAGGCACAGCGCCTGTTCACCGCAGGCCACGACCAGGCCATCCTTGCTGGCGCTGAGGATTTCACCGGGTGCGCCCTTCCCTTCGGCGTAACTGGCCGCCAGCACTTTCAGGGCTTCGCCGTTCAAGGTGCTGTGGCAGATCGGCCAAGGGTTGAAGGCGCGCACCAGGCGCTCCAGCTTAACGGCTGGGCGGCTCCAGTCGATGCGGGCTTCGTCCTTGTTCAGTTTGTGCGCGTAGGTGGCGAGGCTGTCGTCCTGCACCTCGCCCTCCAGCGTGCCTGCGGCCAGGCCGGCAATCGCCTGGATCACTGCTGGTGGGCCGATCAGCGCGAGGCGGTCGTGCAGGCTGCCACCGGTGTCGTCGGCGCTGATGGGGGTGCTGACCTTGAGCAGCATCGGCCCGGTGTCCAGGCCGGCTTCCATGCGCATCACGGTCACGCCGCTCTCGGCATCGCCCGCTTCCACGGCGCGCTGGATCGGCGCGGCACCGCGCCAGCGCGGCAGCAGCGAAGCGTGGCTGTTGATGCAACCCAGACGCGGGATGTCCAGCACCACTTGCGGCAGGATCAGGCCGTAGGCGACCACCACCATCAAGTCCGGCTTGAGCGCCGCCAGTTCGGCCTGGGCTTGCGCGTCGCGCAGGGTCGGCGGCTGCAACACCTCGATACCGTGCTCCAGGGCCAGTTGCTTGACCGGGCTGGGCATCAGTTTTTGCCCGCGACCGGCCGGCCGGTCCGGCTGGGTGTAGACCGCGACGATTTCATGGGGGCTGGCCAGCAGGGCCTTGAGGTGTTCGGCGGCAAATTCGGGAGTGCCGGCAAAGACGATGCGCAGTGGCTCAGTCATGGGTAGCTCTCAATTACAAAGCAGTCGCAAAAAGAAAAAGGCTTGCCGCGGCAAGCCTTTGAAGGGGGGCATCAAGCATTCTGGCGATGAAGTTTTTCCAGTTTTTTCTTGATGCGGTCACGCTTGAGGGTAGACAGGTAATCCACGAACAACTTGCCATTGAGGTGGTCACACTCGTGCTGGATGCACACCGCCAGCAAACCTTCGGCGATCAGTTCATAAGGCTGGCCGTCACGGTCCAGGGCCTTGATCTTGACCTTCTGTGGGCGGTCGACGTTTTCGTAGAAGCCCGGTACCGAGAGGCAGCCTTCCTGGTATTGGTCCATCTCGTCGGTCAGGGTTTCGAACTCGGGGTTGATGAACACCCGCGGTTCGCTGCGGTCTTCGGAGAGGTCCATGACGACGATACGCTTGTGCACGTTGACCTGGGTCGCGGCGAGGCCGATGCCTGGCGCTTCATACATTGTTTCAAACATGTCATCGACCAACTGACGCACTTCGTCGTCCACTACGGCCACCGGTTTGGCGATAGTGCGCAGGCGCGGGTCCGGAAATTCGAGAATGTTCAAAATGGCCATAAGCTTGATAAATGCACGTGTGAGGTAAAGTCGGGTGGCTCGCCTGGCGTGTCTTGGGATGCAGGCTACCGTTGTAAAACGATGCGCTTGTGGAGAATAGCTCCTTAAGCAGCGAGCCACGGGGGCTCTGGCGTTTTACGCGAACGCACATAATAAAGGGATTCACCGCATGAGGAAATCACTACTCGCCCTGCTGCTCCTGGCCTCGGCCGGTATCGCGCATGGGCAAGTGCAACTTCGGGAAGGTTTTCCCCAGCAATACACGGTGGTGACGGGGGACACACTGTGGGACATTTCCGGCAAGTACCTGCGCGAGCCGTGGAAATGGCCGGAGCTGTGGCAGGCCAACCCGCAGATCGAAAACCCCAACCTGATCTATCCGGGCGACACGCTGTCGCTGGTCTACGTCAACGGCCAGCCGCGCCTGACCCTCAACCGCGGCACCTCGCGCGGCACCATCAAGCTGTCGCCGCGCATTCGCAGTTCGCCAGTGGCCGACGCCATCCCGAGCATTCCGCTGCAAGCCATCAACAGCTTCCTGCTGAGCAACCGCATCGTCGACACGCCTGAGGATTTCAACAAGGCTCCCTACGTCGTCGCCGGCAATGCCGAACGGGTGCTCAGCGGCATGGGCGATCGGGTCTTTGCCCGTGGCTCGTTCGATGCGAACCAGACGGCGTACGGTATCTTTCGCCAGGGCAAGGTCTACACCGACCCCGAGACCAAGGAATTCCTGGGCATCAACGCCGACGACATCGGCGGCGGCGAGGTGGTCGCCAGCGAGGGCGATGTCACCACCCTGGCCCTGCAACGCACCACCCAGGAAGTGCGCCTGGGTGATCGCCTGTTCAGCGGCGAAGAGCGCTCGATCAATTCGACCTTCATGCCCAGCGCGCCGAAATCGGACATCCACGGGTTGATCCTGGACGTGCCCCGGGGCGTGACCCAGATCGGTGCGCTGGACGTGGTCACCCTGAACAAGGGCCGGCGCGACGGGCTGGCCGAAGGCAATGTGCTGGCGGTGATGAAGACCGGTGAAACCGTACGCGACCGTATCACGGGCGAGCGGGTGAAGATCCCCGACGAGCGGGCCGGCCTGCTGATGGTTTTCCGCACCTACGACAAGCTCAGCTATGGCCTGGTGCTGTACGCATCGCGCTCGTTGGCGGTGCTCGACAAGGTCCGTAATCCGTAACGGGTCTCACAAGTTACCAACAGAGTTATCCACAGCTTGTTCCCGTTTGAACGGGGCTCATAACGATCAAGGATTGATCACATGCCACTGCCTGAATCTGCGCCGGTTTCCCCTGCGGAACTGGAGGCCCGGCTACGCCTTCACCGCTTGCCGGAGCTGGGACCCAAACGTTTCATGACGCTGATGGAGGCCTTCGGCTCGGCCTCCAAGGCCATCAGTGCACCGGCCAGCGCCTGGCGCGCGCTGGGCTTGCCGCTGGCCTGTGCCGAGGCGCGGCGCAACCCGGATGTGCGTGACGGCGCCGCCCATGCATTGGCCTGGCTGGAGCGTGCGGGCCAGCATTTACTGATGTGGGACCAACCCGACTACCCGGCGCTGCTGGCGCAGATCAGCGACGCGCCGCCGCTGCTGTTCGTCGCTGGCGACCCTTCGATCCTGGAAAAACCCCAGCTGGCGATGGTCGGCAGTCGCCGGGCATCGCGGCCGGGCATGGACACCGCGGCGGCGTTTTCCCGAAGCCTGGCCGGGGCCGGTTTTGTCATCACCAGCGGCCTGGCCCTGGGCATCGATGCGGCGGCCCATCAGGCGGCGTTGGACGTTGGCGGGCGCACCGTCGGCGTGTTGGGCACCGGCCTGGAAAATTTTTATCCACAGCGCAATCGTCGGCTGGCGGACGCGATGATTGCCCAGGGCAGCGCGGTGTTGTCGGAGTTCCCGTTGGACGCGCCGCCCCACGCCAGCAACTTTCCGCGGCGCAACCGGATCATCAGCGGTTTGTCCCTGGGGGTGCTGGTGGTGGAGGCCAGTGTCGCCAGCGGTTCGCTGATCACCGCGCGACTGGCGGCGGAACAGGGCCGCGAGGTGTATGCCATTCCTGGATCGATCCATCACCCCGGGGCTCGGGGCTGTCATCAGTTGATCCGCGACGGTGCGGCGCTGGTGGAAACCGTCGAGCACATCCTCGAAGCGCTGCGCGGCTGGCAGCGGTTGTCGCCAGCCTCGGCGCCTGTGCCCGTGACCCATCCGCTGCTGCGCCTGCTGCATGCCGCGCCGCTGAGCAGTGAGGCGCTGGCCGACGCCAGTGGCTGGGGCTTGCCCAAAGTGCTGGCGGCGTTGACCGAACTGGAGATGGAAGGCCGCGCCACCTGCGACAACGGACGCTGGTTTGCGCGCTAGGTTTTATGGGGAAGATCGGTAAACTGCCCACAGCCTTATTTGCGTTGCGGGAGAATCTTTCATGGTCAACAGTTGGCGTGTGCAACAAGCCGCGCGAGAAATTCGCGCCGGGGCGGTGATTGCCTATCCAACCGAAGCGGTCTGGGGCCTGGGTTGTGACCCATGGAACGAGGAGGCGGTGGAACGCCTGCTGGCGATCAAGTCGCGGCTGCCCGACAAAGGCCTGATCCTGGTGGCTGACAACATCCACCAGTTCGACTTTCTGTTCGAAGACTTCCCCGAAACCTGGATGGACCGCATGGCCAGCACCTGGCCGGGGCCCAATACTTGGCTGGTGCCGCACCAGAACCTGCTGCCGGAATGGATCACCGGGGTGCACGACACCGTCGCGCTGCGGGTCAGCGATCATCCCACCGTACGCGATTTGTGCTCATTGGTGGGGCCGCTGGTGTCCACCTCAGCCAACCCCCAAGGACGCCCGGCGGCGCGCACGCGGATTCGCGTCGAGCAGTATTTCCGCGGGCAGATCGACCTGGTGCTGGGCGGCAACCTGGGCGGGCGCAGGAACCCCAGCGTGATTCGCGACCTCGCTACTGGCAAGGTCGTGCGCCCGGACTGATACCGCGTCATCGTTCATCGCGGGCAAGCCTTGCTCCCACAGAGTAAAACCTGTGGGAGTGAGGCCTACTTTCACAGAGCATGGCCTGCGGGAGATCTGCCTCCACAGAGCATGGCCTGTGGGAGACCTACCTCCACAGAGCATGGCCTGTGGGAGACCTACCTCCACAGAGCATGGCCTGTGGGAGATCTACCTCCACAGAGCATGGCCTGTGGGAGATCTGCCTCCACAGAGCATGGCTTGTGGGAGATCTACCTCCACAGAACATGGCCTGTGGGAGATCTACCTCCACAGAGCATGGCCTGTGGGAGATCTACTTCCACAGAACATGGCCTGTGGGAGGCCTACTTTCACAGAGCATGGCCTATGGGAGATCTACCTCCACAGAGCATGGCCTGTGGGAGGCCTACTTTCACAGAGCATAGCCTGTGGGAGATCTACCTCCACAGAGCATGGCCTGTGGGAGGCCTACTTTCACAGAGCATGGCCTGTGGGAGATCTACTTCCACAGAACATGGCCTGTGGGAGGCCTACTTTCACAGAGCATGACCTGTGGGAGATCTGCCTCCACAGAGCATGACCTGTGGGAGATCTGCCTCCACAGAACATGGCCTATGGGAGATCTGCCTCCACAGAACATGGCCTATGGGAGATCTGCCTCCACAGAACATGGCCTATGGGAGATCTGCCTCCACAGAACATGGCCTGTGGGAGGCCTACTTTCACAGAGCATGACCTGTGGGAGATCTGCCTCCACAGAGCATGGCCTGTGGGAGATCTACTTCCACAGAACATGGCCTGTGGGAGGCCTACTTTCACAGAGCATGACCTGTGGGAGATCTGCCTCCACAGAGCATGGACTGTGGGAGCATGGCCAACTTCCACAGAACATACCCTGTGGGGGCATGGCCAACTTCCACAGAACATACCCTGTGGGGGCATGGCCTGCTTCCACAGAACATAGCCTGTGGGGGGCATGGCCTGCTTCCACAGAACATAGCCTGTGGGGGGCATGGCCTGCTTCCACAGAACATACCCTGTGGGAGCAAGGCTTGCCCGCGATGAGGCCATCACAAACACCCTGTAACTCAAGGCAGGAGAATGGTCGACCCCGTCGTGCGCCGCGCCGACAACTCGGTATGGGCCTTGGCCGCTTCCGCCAGTGGGTAACGCTGGTTGATGTCCACAGTGAGCTTGCCGCTGGCGATCATTGCGAACAGTTCATCGGCCATGCGTTGCAGGTTTTCGGCGTTGTTGGCGTAAGTCGCCAAGGTCGGGCGGGTGACGTAGAGCGAGCCCTTGGCCGAGAGAATTCCCAGGTTCACCCCGTCCACCGCACCCGAGGCGTTGCCGAAGCTCACCACCAGGCCACGGGGGGCGACGCTGTCCAGCGACGTCAACCAAGTGTCCTTGCCAACCCCGTCGTACACCACGGGCACCTTCTTGCCGTCAGTCAATTCCAGCACCCGCTGTGCGACGTTTTCCTTGCTGTAGTCGATGGTTTCCCAAGCGCCGTGGGACTTGGCGATGGCGGCTTTTTCCGGCGAGCTGACGGTGCCGATCAGCTTCACGCCCAAGGCCTTGGCCCACTGGCAGGCCAGGGAACCCACACCACCAGCGGCGGCGTGGAACAGAATGGTTTCGCCACCCTTGAGTTCATAGGTCTGGCGCAGCAGATACTGCACGGTCAGGCCCTTGAGCATCACGCCCGCCGCCTGTTCGAAACTGATGGATTCGGGCAGATGCACCAGGTTGGCCTCGGGCAACACATGCACATCACTGTAGGCCCCCAGCGGGCCGCTGCCGTACGCCACTCGATCGCCGACCTTGAACCGCGTGACGTCCGAGCCGATCGCTTCGACCACGCCCGCGCCTTCGGCGCCCAGGCCCGATGGCAATGCCGGTGGCGGATAAAGGCCGCTGCGGTAGTAGGTGTCGATGAAATTCAGGCCGATCGCCTTGTTGCTGACGCGCACCTGCTGCGGGCCGGGCTCGGCAGGCGAGTAATCGACGTACTCGAGCACTTCGGGACCGCCGTGGGAATTGAACTGGATACGTTTGGCCATCTTCACTTTCTCCTTGTCGCAGGACTTTTACCAAGCCCGCTATCGGACTCCTAAGCTTGACCGTCGTCAACTGTGGTGTGGGCAAGTGCGGTGGTATCCTGTGCGCCCATTTGCCACCGGCCCGCCATACGCCGCGTAGCGTAGCCCTGATCAAGGTGATGTCATGTCCACTCGCACCGAGGCCGTGAAAGCCTACCTGCTCGACCTGCAAGACCGTATTTGCGCCGCCCTGGAAACCGAAGACGGCGGCACGCGCTTCGTCGAAGATGCCTGGACCCGGCCGGCCGGGGGTGGCGGTCGCACGCGGGTGATCGAGAACGGCACGGTGATCGAAAAGGGCGGCGTCAACTTTTCCCACGTCTTCGGCAGCGGCCTGCCACCCTCGGCCAGCGCCCATCGGCCAGAACTGGCCGGGCGCGGCTTCGAAGCCTTGGGCGTGTCGCTGGTGATTCACCCGCACAACCCGCACGTGCCAACTTCCCACGCCAACGTGCGTTTCTTCATCGCCGAAAAGGAAGGCGAAGAGCCGGTCTGGTGGTTTGGCGGCGGCTTCGACCTGACGCCTTACTACGGCGTCGAAGAAGACTGCGTCCATTGGCACCGTGTCGCCGAGCAGGCCTGCGCGCCGTTCGGCCCCGAGGTGTACCCGCGCTACAAAGCCTGGTGCGACAGCTATTTCCACCTCAAGCATCGCAATGAGCCCCGGGGCATTGGCGGCCTGTTTTTCGACGACCTGAACGCGTGGGATTTCGACACCTGCTTCGCCTTCATCCGCGCCATCGGCGACGCCTACATCGATGCCTACCTGCCGATCGTGCGCCGCCGCAAGCATGACGCGTTCACCGCCAAACAGCGGGAATTCCAGGAGTTTCGCCGTGGGCGCTACGTGGAGTTCAACCTGGTCTACGACCGCGGCACCCTGTTCGGGCTGCAATCGGGCGGGCGTACCGAATCGATCCTGATGTCCCTGCCACCGCAAGTGCGCTGGGGCTACGACTGGAAAGCCGAACCCGGCAGTGAAGAGGCGCGGCTGACCGAGTACTTCCTGCAGGATCGCGATTGGCTGGCGACGGCCTGAACGAGGATTGTCCATGGACCGCTACGTTGTAATGGGTAACCCGATCGGCCACAGCAAGTCGCCGTTGATCCATCGCCTGTTTGCCGAGCAGACCGGGCAAACCCTGGACTACAGCACGCTGCTGGCGCCCCTGGAGGATTTCGCCGGTTGCGCCCGGGCGTTTTTCCGCGAGGGGCGTGGGGCAAACGTCACCGTGCCGTTCAAGGAAGACGCCTTTCGCCTGGCCGACAGCCTGACTGAACGGGCCCTGCGGGCCGGGGCGGTCAATACGTTGAGCAAACTGGCCGACGGTCGTCTGCTGGGTGACAACACCGACGGCGCCGGGCTGGTCCGGGACCTGACCGTCAATGCCGGCTTCAGCCTCAAGGGCAAGCGCATCCTGTTGCTCGGGGCCGGCGGCGCGGTACGCGGTGCCCTGGAACCGCTGCTGGCCGAAGCGCCGGCCTCGGTGATCATCGCCAATCGCACGGTGGAAAAGGCCGAATTGCTGGCCGAGTTGTTCGCCGACCTGGGCCCGGTCTCCGCCAGCGGGTTCGACTGGCTGCAAGAGCCGGTGGACCTGATCATCAACGCCACCTCCGCGAGCCTGTCGGGGGATGTACCGCCGATTGCCGCCAGCCTGATCGAGCCCGGCAAGACGGTTTGCTACGACATGATGTATGGCAAGGAACCGACCTCGTTCTGTCGTTGGGCCAAGGGACACGGCGCGGCGGTGGCGATGGATGGCCTGGGCATGCTCGCCGAACAGGCGGGCGAAGCGTTCTACCTGTGGCGCGGGGTACGCCCGGACACCGCGCCAGTGCTGGCCGAGCTGCGCCGCCAGTTGGCGCTTTAAGCTGTTGTGGGAGCAAAGCTTGCTCGCGACGCAGGCGCCTCGGTTTCCAAAAGACCGCGTCGTATTCATCGCGAGCAAGCTTTGCTCCCACAAGTCCTCTTGCACCAAGTTTTGTGTACCTGAGCCCTTTCAGTCTTCGAAGTGAATCGGGCACTTCTGCGCCCCCTCCAGCTTCAACAACTCCTCCACCACCTGCGGCCGGGCCATGCGCAAGGTCAGGCTACGCCCCTGGCTGCGCAGGCGCCGGGCTTCCTGGTGGAGCATTTCCACCCCGGAATAATCGATAAAGTTGATCTGCTGGGCATCGATGACCACCCGCTGCGCCTGCAACCGTTGCAGGCGTGCTTGCAGGTAATGGCTGGCGCCGAAAAAGATCGAGCCGCCGACCCGCAGGATTTCCGCCTCCCCTTCGCGAAAATGCTGCACCCGCGGCTGTGAAGTGCGCTTGAGGTAAAAGAACAACGAGGCCAGTACGCCAGCGTAGATAGCGGTTTGCAGCTCCAGCAGCAACGTGGCCAGGCAGGTCAGGCCCATCACCACGAATTCGGCGCGGCTCACGCGGTACAACGCCCGGATACCGCGGTGGTCCACCAGCCCCCAGGCGATCAGCAGAATGCTGCCGGCCATGGCCGGGATCGGGATGTGCGCGATCAGGTTCGCCCCGGCGACCGCAAACAACGCCACCCACAAGGCCGAGAATACCCCGGCCAGGGGCGAGCAGGCCCCGGCTTCATAGCTGAGGCCGGAACGGGTAAAGGAACCGGCCGACAATGATCCGGAGAAAAATCCGCCAACGATGTTGGAAAGCCCCTGCGCCCTCACCTCCTGGTTCGCATCGAGCAATTGCCCGGAACGTACCGACAACGAGCGGGCAATGGACAGGCTGGTGACCAGCCCGAGCATGCCCACCGCGACCGCCCCGGGCAGCAGACGCAGGATCAGCTCCAGGTCCAATGGCAACAGCGTGAGCGGCGGCAGGCGCCCGGCAAAGGCACTGACCAGCGCCACATGCGCGAACATCGCCGGCCACAACCAGACCACCAGGCTGCTGATGACCAAAGTTATCAACAGGCTCGGCCAACGCGGCAGCAAGCGCTTGAGCACCACACCCAGGACCAGGGTCCCCAACCCCAACAGCAGCGACGGCTTATCCACAGCCCCGATGTGGTCGACGAGCATCAGCAGCCCCCTCAACGCCGTGGCTTCGTTCGGCAGGTCGAGGCCCAGCAGGTTCGGCAACTGCCCCAGGGCGATGACCACCGCCGCGCCCAGGGTGAAACCCAGCACCACCGAATGCGAGACGAAATTCACCAGCGCCCCGAAACGCAGCAACCCCAGCAACCATTGGAAAATGCCTGCCAACACCGTCAGCAGCAGGATCAAGGTGATGTAGTCCTGGCTGGCGGGGACGGCCAGCGGACTGACGGTGGCGTACAAGACGATGGAAATCGCCGCCGTGGGCCCGCAGATCAGGTGCCACGACGAACCCCACAGGCAGGCGATCAGCACCGGCACGATCGCCGCGTACAAGCCGTATTCCGGTGGCAAACCGGCAATCAGGGCGTAGGCAATGGACTGCGGCAACGCGAGAATCGCGCCGCTCAGGCCAACGATCAGGTCACGGCCGACACTGGCGCGGGTCTGCCGGGGCAGCCAGCTCAGGAAAGGCAAGAGTGAACGGCGCGTGGGGATTGCCATGGGGCCTCAAGGATGGGGTTTGCAAACAAGGGTATCAGGACAAGGCACCGTTCTCCCTGTGGCAAGGGGATTTATGTGGGAGCAAAGCTTGCTCGCGAAACAGGCACCTCGGTCTCTGAAAGACCGAGTCGTCTTCATCGCGGGCAAGCCTTGCTCCCACATAAATCCCCTTGCGACAGTGCTCCGCCGTCAGAGCTTGGCCTTCACCGCCGCCAGCGCATCCTTGCCATCGAGGGTCTTCACACCGTCCAGCCATTTATCCAGGACCGCCGGGTTGGCCTTGATCCAGGCCTTGGCCGCATCGGCGTTGCTGACCTTGTTGTTCACCACCTCGGACATGATGCTGTTTTCCATGTCCTGGGTGAAGCTCAGGTTGGTCAGCAGCTTGCCCACGTTCGGGCAGGCCTGTGCATAACCTTTGCGGGTCAGGGTGTAGACACTGCCGGTGTCGCCGAAGTATTTCTCGCCGCCCTTGAGGTAATGCATTTTCAATTGCACGTTCATCGGGTGCGGGGTCCAGCCGAGGAAGGTCACGAACTTCTGTTTCTTCACCGCCCGGGAGACTTCCGCCAGCATCGCCTGCTCGCTGGACTCCACCAGTTTCCACTCGCCCATGCCGAAGTCATTGGTCTTGATGATTTCTTTCAGGGAGAGGTTGGCCGGAGCGCCGGAGCCGATGCCGTAGATCTTCTTGTCGAACTTGTCGGCGAATTTGTTCAGGTCGGCAAAGTTATGCACACCGGCGTCCCAGACGTAGTCCGGGACCGCCAGGGTGAACTCGGTGCCGTCCAGGTTCTTGGCCAATTGCGTGACGTCGCCATTGGCGACGAACTTGTCATAGAAACCCTGCTGCGCCGGCATCCAGTTACCCAAAAACACATCCACCTGGCCATCCTTGAGGCCACCGAAGGTGATCGGTACCGCTAGGGTGTCGACCTTGGCCTTGTAGCCCATCCCATCCAGCAGGAAACCGGTGATGGCATTGGTGGCGGCGATATCGCTCCAGCCTGGGTCAGCCATCTTCACCGTTTCGCAGCTTTGCTCGGCCCAGGCCGAAACACTGCTCAACGCCAACAGCCCAGCGGTCAGTACTGTGGATAACTTTTGCATGGCTTGCCCCTTACGTTATTGGTTTTGGCAGGGTTGTGGATAACGGGCCTTGCGCTCCAGATCGTCGAGGTCGATGTGGTTACGCATGTACTGCTGGCTGGCGTCCACCAGCGGCTGGTGATCCCAGCTCTTGAGTTTGCCCAGGCTCAACGCCTGGGCGACGAAACGGCGGCGCCGCTGGCTGGCGAGCACCTGTTGATGAATCGTCGGGATGTCCCACTTGGCACGCGCTTCGGCGAGAAAATCGGCGAACAGGACTTGGTGCTCCGGGGATTGGCGGAGATTTTCCAGTTCCTTGGGATCGTTGCGTACGTCGAACAGCAGGCACGGGTCATCTTCGCTGTAGATGAATTTCCACGGGCCGCGACGGATCATCATCAACGGGCTGATGGTGCCTTCGGCCATGTATTCACCGAAGACTTCGTCATGTCCGCCCTGCCCTTGCAGATGCGGCACCAGCGAACGGCCATCCAGCGGCAAGCCCGGCTCCAGCGTGCCACCGGCCAGCTCGACCAGGGTCGGCAGCAAATCGGCGGTGGACACCGCCGCGCCCACCCGGCCGCTGGCGAACTGCCCCGGCGCACTGATCAGCAACGGTACGCGGGCAGCCATTTCGAACCAGTGCATTTTGTACCAGAGGCCCTTTTCGCCGAGCATGTCCCCGTGATCGCCGGAGAACACGATGATCGTGTCGTCTAGCAGGCCGGTGTCTTCCAGGGTTTGCAGGAGCTTGCCAACGTTGCTGTCGATGTAGCTGCACGCGCCGAAATAGGCGCGGCGGGCATCGCGAATCTTATCCACAGGCAGTGGCTTGTCCCACAGGTCATAAACCTTCAGCAGCCGCTGGGAATGGGGATCGAGCGCCGTTTGCGCCGGGGTCTGCGGCAAAGGGATGTCGTTGTCGTCATACAAATCCCAGAACGCCTTGGGAATCGTGTACGGGTCGTGTGGGTGGGTCATCGATACGGTGAGGCAAAACGGCTGGTCACCGTCCTCGCGAATGTGGTCGAACAGGTACTGCTGGGCCTTGAACACCACTTCTTCATCGAAATCCAGCTGGTTGGTGCGCACGCACGGCCCGGCCTGCAACACCGACGACATGTTGTGGTACCAACTCGGCCGCACGTCCGGCTCGTCCCAGTTCACCGCCCAGCCGTAATCGGCCGGGTAAATGTCACTGGTCAGGCGCTCTTCGTAGCCGTGCAGTTGGTCCGGCCCGCAAAAGTGCATCTTGCCGGACAGCGCCGTGCGGTAGCCGAGGCGACGCAGGTAATGGGCGTAGGTCGGCACGTCCGCCGGGAAATCCGCCGCGTTGTCGTAGGCGCCGATCTTGCTCGGCAACTGGCCGCTCACCAGGGTGAAACGCGACGGTGCGCACAGCGGGCTGTTGCAATAGGCGGCATCGAACACCACGCCCTCAGCGGCCAGGCGCGACAGGTTCGGCAGCTTGATCGGCGAAGGACCGTAGATCGGCAACATTGGCGCGGCCATTTGATCGGCCATGATGAAAAGAATGTTCTTGCGCTTCATGTATTCGCGGCATTCCATAGTAGGCAGTTATGCGACATTGCTGCGATTGAGCATGTAGCCCCCGGGTTTTGGGGTAAAGCCCATGCAGGATAATGACTAGGATAAGCACAGCTTATGTATGAGGCCCTGGGTAACCTGTCCCTGGAACTGTTCCGAGCCTTTGAAGCCGCGGCGCGCCAACAAAGCTTTACGGCGGCGGCGATTGAGCTGGGCACCACGCAACCGGCCATCAGCCAGCAGATCAAGCGTCTGGAAGAGCAACTGGGTACGCGGTTGTTCGACCGCATCTATCGCGGCATCGAACTGACCGAGGCCGGGACGATCCTGTTCGAGCAGGTGCAGGCCGGCTTGCAGAGCATCGATGCCGGGCTGAGTGCGATCACCGCCCAGCATCAGCATGAGGTGCTGCAAGTCGCCACGGACTTCGCCTTCGCCGCCTACTGGCTGATGCCGCGCCTGCATCGCTTCCACGCCGCCAATCCGCAGGTGGACGTCAGCCTGGTGACCAGCGAACGCAACCACAACATGCTGCGCACCGATATAGACGTTGCCGTGCTGTTCGGCGACGGTCGCTTCAAACAAGGTGAAAGTCGTTGGTTGTTCAGCGAAGAAGTCTTTCCTGTGTGCAGTCCGCTGCTGCTCAAGGATCGTCCCCTGCCCTTGTCCGCCCAGGCCTTGGCGGAGTTTCCATTGCTGCACCTGCGCGCGGGCAACAGCAACAGCTGGTTCGACTGGAGCGGCGTATTTCGCGAGCTGGGCATCACCTCGCCGCCGGCGCCCGGGCAACTGCGCTTCGACAACTACACACTGCTCATCCAGGCGGCGATTGGCGGCCAGGGCGTCGCCATCGGCTGGCGGCACCTTGTGGATAACTTATTGGCCCAGGGGCTGCTGTGTCGTCCTATCGCTGAAACGGTGCTGTCGCGGCTGGGGTATTACGTGGTCTTGCCCCAACGTAAACGCCGCGGTGTGTTGATCAGGCAATTCGTCGATTGGCTGATGGAAGAACAGGCCAACAGTGCCGAATCGCTCACGGGGCTGCCGTTGCCGTCGATTGCTGTTTGAGTGCGTGGGTAGATGATGGTTTTTTGGGGCCGCTTCGCAGCCCAGCGGGGCGGTGCGACGTTTCGCTAAATTCCCTCGCCACAGGATGTCCACAGCTAGTGGGCGGCCACGAAGCTGACGTGCTCGCCCACGTGCAGGTTCAGGCGCAGCTCATCGGCGATGCCGACCGCCACCCGGTTGAGCCGCTCCAGGGATTCGGCCATGCCGGGTTCGAGGCTGGTACTGACCTGGCTGAAATGTTCGATACCCAGGCCAGGCGCGGCATAGGGGGCGTTGATCAAGGTCCATTGCAGGGTGCTGTTCTTCAGGGCATCGAGGACTTCTTCGGTGGCATGGCGCTGCAAATCGTCGTCCGCCTGCTCTTCGTCGAGCACCGCAAAGTCGCCCACCAGGAACAGCCGCGCAATGTTCACCACCTGCATGCCGGCGATCAGTGCATCCACGGCCAATACTTGCTCCACCGGGCCGGGAATCAAGGTGCGCTCCACGTGTTCGCTGTTCATCGGCAACCCCGGCGCGTTCAGCAGACACACCACGGCGCTGGCACCGGCAACACTTTGCTTGACCCGCTCGGGATCGAAAAGATCACCAGTCTTGGTCCGCAGGCCCGGGCGGGGAGCCAGGGCGGTAAGATCGTCGAGAATGGCGATGACTTCGTGCTGGCGCCGCAGCATTTCAGCCATCAACGCACTGCCGAGGCCGCTCATGGCACCATAGAGCACCACTTTGGTGACCGGGGTTTCGGCGTTTTTCATGGCTGCTTTCCTCTTTATCCCGCGTGTAAAGGCTCTGACCCGCGGAAAACGGCGAGGGTTCGGCCTCTTTTCAAGGAGTGACAGATGCAGCGGATCAAGGGCTACCACGCCCACGTGTATTTCGACGCCAGCACCCTGGACCAGGCGCGGGCCTTGTGCGAGGAAGCGGCGCAACTGTTCCCGCTGAAAATGGGCCGCGTTCATCAACGCCCGGTCGGCCCGCACCCGGACTGGAGCTGTCAGCTGGCCTTCGACCCGCAGTACATCGGCGTGGTCTTGCCGTGGCTGGCGCTCAATCGCAAAGGCCTGGTGATTTTCCTGCACCCGGAGACCGGCGATGACCTGATCGACCACACCGAGCATGCGATCTGGATGGGCGCGGTGCGGCCGTTGAATCTCTCAGCATTTTGATTGACCGGTGGAGCACCGATTTTCTGTGGGAGCTGTGCCCCACAGATAAATTTTGCTCCCACAGGTGAGCTTTACCTCACAGAAAAACTCCATTGCCTGCAACGAAAGCTGACTGAAAGCTTCCGCGATTAGGATCACCCCACTTCCGGCAAAAGACCGGTCGGCCAAAAGCGAGTTTTCAAGGCTCGCTCGGCCCTTTTAACAACAACAATGGTGATTCTGATGTCCGCTGCTACCCGTCCCGCTGCACCCACTCCATCCGTTCCCCTCGTGCTCTGCATCCTGCGCTGACCTGTCCGGTTCGCCTTTCATAGCCGCGCCACGCCTGGAGTATTTCCCATGCTGACTTTCCTTGGCTTCGCCATGGTCATTACGTTCATGTTCCTGATCATGACCAAGCGCCTGTCCGCGCTGATCGCCCTGATCATCATCCCGATCCTGTTCGCCCTGTTCGGTGGCTTTGCGCCGAAAATCGGCCCGATGATGCTCGAAGGCATCACCAAGCTCGCCCCGACCGGGGTGATGCTGATGTTCGCGATTCTGTATTTTGCCCTGATGATCGACTCCGGCCTGTTCGACCCGGCCGTGCGCAAGATCCTCAAGCTGGTCAAGGGCGACCCGTTGAAAGTTTCGGTCGGTACCGCCGTTCTGGCGCTCGTCGTTTCCCTTGATGGTGACGGCGCGACCACTTACATGATCTGCGTGGCCGCGATGCTGCCGCTCTACAGCCGCATCGGCATGAGCCCGCGCATCATGGCTGGCCTGATCATCCTCGCCGGCGGCGTGATGAACATGACCCCATGGGGCGGCCCGACGGCCCGTGCGGCCAGTGCGCTGCATGTGGACCCGTCCGACATCTTCGTGCCGATGATTCCCGCGATGCTGGCCGGTGTGGTGGCGATCCTGGCGATTTCCTACATGTACGGTAAGCGCGAGCGTGCGCGCCTGGGTGAACTGCACCTGGTCGGAGATGAAATCGACCACAGCGAAATCAGCGTTTCCCAATTCCCGGACGCTCGTCGTCCAAAGCTGATCTGGTTCAACGGCGCATTGACCCTGGGCCTGATGTGCACCCTGATCGCCGGCCTGTTGCCGCTGCCGGTGCTGTTCATGGTGGCGTTCAGTATTGCGATGATCGTCAACTACCCGTGCCTGCAACAGCAGAAAGACCGCGTTGCGGCCCACGCCGGCAGCGTGTTGGCGGTGGTCGGGCTGATTTTCGCGGCCGGTATCTTTACCGGCATCCTGTCCGGCACCGGCATGGTCGACGCCATGTCCAAGAGCCTGCTGGCGGTCATCCCGGAGTTCCTCGGCCCTTACCTGGCGGTCATCACCGCGCTGGTGAGCATGCCGTTCACGTTCTTCATGTCTAACGATGCATTTTATTACGGGGTGTTACCGGTTCTCGCCGAGGCAGCCAGCCATTACGGCATCACCGCCGTTGAAATGGCCCGTGCCTCCATCGTCGGCCAGCCCGTCCACCTGTTGAGCCCACTGGTTCCGTCGACCTACCTGCTGGTAGCCTTGGCCGGGATCGAGTTCGGCGATCACCAGCGCTTCACCTTGAAGTGGGCAGTACTGGTTTGCCTGTGCATAATGTTCGCCGCCTTGCTGATGGGGATTTTTCCGCTGTTCAGCACTCTATAAAAGCAACGCCCGCTGCGTCGTCTCGGCGGCGCGGCCTAACACTCGCTCAAAGGAACTCACATGGAATGGCTGACCAACCCGGAAATCTGGGTTGCCTTCTTTACTCTGACCGCCCTGGAAATTGTCCTGGGCATCGACAACATCATCATGATCTCGATCCTGGTCAGCCGCATGCCCAAGCACATGCAGGCGCGCACCCGGATCTTCGGCCTGGCGCTGGCCATGATCACGCGGATCCTGTTGCTGCTGTCCATCACCTGGGTCATGCGCCTGACGGCCGATTTGTTCGAAGTGTTCGGCCAGGGCATCTCCGGTCGTGACCTGATCCTGTTCTTCGGTGGCCTGTTCCTGCTGTGGAAAAGCTCCCAGGAGATGTACCACGCGCTGGAAGGCGAAGATGAAACCAACGACGAACCTTCGGGCAAGGGCGGCAACTTCATCTACACCATCATCCAGATCGCGATCATCGACATCGTGTTCTCCCTGGACTCGGTCATTACTGCCGTCGGCATGGTCTCCCACGTGCCGGTCATGGTGGCAGCGATCATCGTCGCCGTGCTGGTGATGATGCTGGCTTCGGCCACCATCAGCGAGTTCATCGACAAGCACCCATCGCTGAAGATGCTGGCGCTGTCGTTCCTGCTGGTGGTCGGTACCGTGCTGATCGCCGAGTCGTTCGACGTGCATGTGCCAAAAGGCTACGTCTACTTCGCCATGGCATTCTCCCTGGCGGTGGAAGCCATCAACATCAAGATGCGTACTGCCATGGCGCGCAAGCGCAAGCAGCAGGATCCGGTGAAACTGCGCAAGGACATGCCGGGTCAGTAACGGCATAGGGCAATGAATGAAGGGGCTCTTGGAGCCCCTTTTTCATGCCCGTGAAAAGCAAACCTGCCATTTGGGTTGGAAATACATGACCTGTGGGAGCGGGCTTGCTCGCGAAAGCGGTGGATCAGATGGCATTAATGTGACTGACCTACCGTTTTCGCGAGCAAGCCCGCTCCCACAGGATCTCTGTCGTTCTGGACGATCGGATTTTATGACGGATTTGTTTCAAACGATTCTTTAGCTGTGCAATGCTGGCGCCCGAACCGTTCGCCAACTACAGCTTAAGTACAAGAACGAAGAATGTGGCATCGCCAATTTGTCCCTTTGGGACGCTAACAGGGGGCTTCTCATGCTGACCCTGCTGAACTTGCTCTCCGCCGTCGCCCTGCTGATCTGGGGCACGCATATCGTGCGTACCGGCATCTTGCGGGTCTATGGCTCGAACCTGCGCCATGTCATCGGCCAGAACATGTCCCGGCGCTGGCTGGCGTTTATCGCGGGCATCATGGTCACGGCCATGGTCCAGAGCAGCAACGCCACGGCCATGCTCGTCACCTCGTTCGTCGGCCAGGGCCTGATGGCGCTGACCCCGGCGCTGGCGACCATGCTCGGCGCCGATGTCGGCACCGCGCTGATGGCACGGGTGCTGACCCTCGACCTGTCGTGGCTGTCGCCGCTGCTGATTTTCCTCGGGGTGATTTTTTTCCTCTCGCGCAAACAGACGCGCGTCGGGCAAATGGGCCGGGTCGGCATCGGCCTGGGCCTGATCATCCTGGCCCTGCAATTGATCGTCGAAGCCGCGGCGCCCATCACCCATGCCCAGGGCGTGAAAGTGATCTTCGCCTCGCTGACCGGCGACATCCTGCTCGATGCGTTGGTCGGCGCGCTGTTCGCGATGATCTCCTATTCCAGCCTGGCCGCCGTGCTGCTGACCGCGACCCTGGCCGGTGCCGCGGTGATCAGCCTGCCGGTGGCCATCGGCCTGGTGATCGGCGCCAACATTGGCAGCGGCGTGCTGGCGTTCCTCAGCACCAGCATGCAGAACACCGCCGGGCGCCAGGTGGCGCTGGGCAGCCTGCTGTACAAGCTGATCGGGCTGTTGTTGATCATCCCGGTGCTCGATCCGCTGGTGGGTTGGCTGGACAGCCTGGATTTCAGCCCCCAGGAAACGGTGATTGGTTTCCATCTGCTCTACAACACCGTGCGGTGCCTGGTGCTGCTGCCCAGCGTCGGCCCGATGGCCAGGCTCTGTGCCTGGCTGCTGCCGGAGCGGCCCGATACCAACGGCACGGCCAAGCCACGACATCTGGACCCTACCGCCCTCGTCACCCCGAGCCTGGCGCTGGCGAACGCGGCCCGGGAAACCTTGCGTATTGGCGACCTGATCGAAAACATGCTCGAAGCCATGCTGGACGTGCTGCGCGGTGCGCAAACGGCGGTGACCCAGGACGTGCGGCGCATGAGTGACGACGTCGAAGCGTTGTGCAGCGCAATCAAGTTGTACATGGCGCAAATGCCCCGCGAGGACCTCAGCGAACAGGACAGCCGCCGCTGGGCGGAAATCATCGAGCTGGCGATCAACCTGAAACTGGCCAGCGACCTGATCGAGCGCATGTTGCGCAAGGTCCAGCAGCAGAAGACCTCGCAACGTCGCTCCTTTTCCGAAGTAGGCCTGGAAGAGTTGGCGGGGCTGCACAGCCACCTGATCGCCAACCTGCGGCTGGGGCTGTCGGTATTCCTCAGTGCCGACCGGGAAAGCGCCCGTCAGTTGCTGCGTGAGAAACGTCGCTTTCGGGCGCAGGAACGGCGCATGGCCCATGCCCATGTCAGCCGCTTGCAGCGCAAGGTCGTGCAAAGCCTGGAGACCAGTTCCCTGCACCTGGAGCTGATCGCCGACATGAGGCGCCTCAATTCGCTGTTTTGCGGCAGCGCCTATGTGGTCCTGGAGACCGCCGAGATCGGCGCGCTGGCGGCGGATGAAATTAGCGACATTACCCATTCGCCGTGAACGACTGGCGCATTGGTCAGTCAGTAACAATGTCAGTCAATAACAATGGCTCGGGCCTGAAAGCGTTCGCCGGCCCGCCTGCTCCCGTTGTCATGAAAAACGCATAGATTCGATAGGGGAGCGAGCCGACTCCGGGCGGCGATCCGCCGATGACGGCCTGCCCGGCACCATGGACCCCACTCAGTCGCCAGGAAGCCCTTATGCGTTGTCTGTTGTTCGCCTTTCTTTTGCTCGGCTCACTGCCCGTGGTCGCCCTGGACCGGTTCCAGGTCGAAGGCTATATGTTGCCCAACGGCATGCAACTGCTGCTCAAGCCCGGCACCGAGCGCGGGCATGTGGCGATCCGCCTGGTGGTCGGCGTGGGCCTGGACGACTTCAGTTGCGCCGACAAGGAACTGCCGCACCTGCTTGAACACCTGCTGTTCAGCGGCGTCGATGAGAGCGGTGAAGGCGGCCTGGAGGAGCGCATGCAGGCCTTGGGGGGCGAGTGGAATGCCTTCACCAGCAATGCCGACACCACGTTCGTCATCGAGGCGCCGGCACGCAATCAACGCAAGGTCCTGGAGCTGCTGCTGGCGCTGTTGACCCGCACCCGCATCGATGAAAAAGCCCTGGAGGCAGCCAAGCGGGTGGTGGAACGCGAGGACGGTGGCCACTACACCCACCTGCAACGCTGGCTCGATCACCAGGACCTGGGCCACAAGGCCAGCAACCAGTTGGCGGTTGAGTTGGGCCTGCGGTGCGCGGAACGGGCCGAGGTCGAGCGCCATACCCTCGCCCGCCTCGAACAAGTGCGCAAGGCCTGGTATGCGCCGAACAACATGACGCTGATCGTGGTCGGCGATCTCGACCGACTGCTGCCGGCCTATCTGGAACGTGCCTTTGGCGAACTCGAGCCGGTGGAGCCCAGCGCGCACGAGGCGTTGCCGCAGATCCGCTACAAGGCGGTCACCAAGCGCAACCTGATCCGTGGCCTGGCCGGCGACAGCGCCAAGCTTCATTGGCTGTTCCCGGAACCGGTGCTGGACGAGCAGCATGACGAAACCTTCGACCTGCTCAAGGATTACCTGGACTGGGCGCTCTATCGCCAATTGCGCCTGGCCCATGGCCTGTCCTACGGGCCGTGGACCGAACGCGAGGTGCTCGGCGGCGTCGGCTTCTTCAGCCTGAACGCCGACCTGTCCCGCGAAGACTTGCCCGAAGCCGAACAGGCGCTGGAAGAGCTGCGCAAGAGATTGCTCAAGGATGGCCTGGACCCCGCCGATTTCGTGCGCATCAAGCGCGCGGCCATTGCCCATCAGTCCTGGGCGGTTCAAGGCAACAGCGCACTGGCCGATTACTACTGGAGCGCCCTGGGCAATTATGAAGACGGCCGTTTCGCCAACCCGGCCCTGCGCCTGCAGGGGGTGAGCCTGGAACAAGCCAACGTGGCCCTGCGCGAACTGCTCAAGGACCCGGGTTACCTGCGCATCGAGAAGCCGTTGCTCAGTGACGATGAGCTCGTCTGGGGGCTGGGCGGTTTGCTGGGGGTGCTGTTGCTCGGGTTGGTGGTGTGGCAGGTGCGACGCAAGGCTCGACCGAACGAAGAATGATCTCGGGGCGGCACACATTTGTGGCGAGGGCATCTGTCTGCTGTGTGGGAGCAAGGCTTGCCCGCGATGGACGCGACGCGCGTCTTTCAGAAACCGAGGCGCCTGTTTCGCGAGCAAGCTTTGCTCCCACAGCAAATCCCACTTGCCACAGAGCACTCGTCACATCGATGTCCTGACGATACTCTGTCAGGGATATTTCCTACGACTTACTGTGAAACCACCGAATGCAGAACCTGACTCTCTACATCCAGCGCATCCTTGAACTGATGAAGCGCTATCCAGGGGTCATCGCGCTCGGTGGTTTCATTTCCGGGGTCGGCAGTTTCATGCTGGTGGACCGCCAGCAGGGCCTGGCGACCTGGATCGCCATCATGATGCTGGTGAGCTGGCTCTGGCTGATGGTCGAAAACAGCATGACCCGGCTGTTCACGCGGATTTTCAAACGGGAAATCCCCCAGCCGCTGCTGCGCTACGCCACGCAGATGATTCACCAGGAGAGCCTGTTTTTCGTCCTGCCGTTTTTCTTCATCACCACCACCTGGAACAGCAGCCAGTTGATTTTCACCGGCCTGCTGACCGTCGCGGCGCTGATTTCGATCACCGACCCGCTGTACTACAAATGGCTGGCGCCCCGGCGCTGGGCGTTCCTGGCGTTGCACACGCTGACGCTGTTCGCCGCCCTGCTCACCTCTTTGCCGGTCATCCTGCACCTGACCACCGACCAGAGCTTCAAGCTGGCGCTGGGCATTGCCATGCTGCTGTCGTTCCCCAGCCTGGCCTCGATCTTCCCGATCCGCACTGTACGCAACGCCTTGGCGATCCTCTGCATCACCCTGGGGATTGGCGCCGCCGGCTGGGTGCTGCGCTCCTGGGTGCCACCGGCCACGCTGTGGATGACCGAAGTGGCGATCAGCACCCAACTGGAGGACCGCACGCCGGGCGCCAGCCTCAAGGAGGTCAGTGCGGCCCAGATCCGCGGCAGCGGCCTGTACGCCTACACCGCCATCAACGCGCCGCGAGGGCTCGATGAGCGGATTTATCACGTCTGGCAGTTCAACGGCAAAGAAGTCGACCGCATCGCCCTGGACATCCATGGCGGACGCAAGGAAGGCTATCGCGCCTGGACCCACAAGCAGAACTTCCCGCAAGATCCGACGGGCAAATGGCAAGTGCGGGTGCTGACGGAAAATGGCCAGATGATCGGTGTGCTGCGTTTCACTGTGAACGCCGCCACACCCGAAGCAAAATAACGGCGGTCGTGCTATTAGGTAGCGCTGTTCAAGTCGAACGAGCATGGAGCTTATGACCCCCGGATCCCCCACTGGCACTGCCCGGCTGGACACGTCTAGCGCCCCCGCGCAGCTATGGGTCAGCGGCGACTGGACGCTGGCCCACTACGCGCAGCTCAAGCGCTTGAGCGAATCCTTGCGCGGCCAATACGACGAGAACACCCTGATCGACCTCAACGGCCTCGGCGCCCTCGACACCGCCGGGGCTTCGTTGCTGGTGGAACTGCTGGGCTCCGAACGGCTGGGCAAGACCGCCGAGCACCCCGATTGCAGCTTGCCGGCCGCCGAGCGGGCGCTGTTGCAGACGGTCTATTGCTCGCTGACGGACTTCTGCGTGCCGGTGAAAGAGCAGCCCGTCAGCGTGATGACACAGTTGCTGACGCGTATCGGTCGCGCCGTGGACAAAGTCTGGCAAGACACCCTGCAACTGCTGGGTTTTGTCGGCCTGATCCTCGAAACCCTGGCCCGCAACCTGTTTCGCCCCAGGCGCTGGCGCATGACAGCGATGGTCGTTCACATCGAACAGACCGGCCTGGACGCGGCTCCTATCGTCGCCCTGCTGACGTTCCTGGTCGGCGCGGTGGTGGCGTTCCTCGGCGCGACGGTGCTGGCCGACTTTGGCGCCAGCATCTTTACCGTGGACCTGGTGGCATTCTCGTTCCTGCGTGAATTCGGCGTGTTGCTCACAGCGATTCTCATGGCGGGTCGCACCGCCAGCGCGTTCACCGCGCAGATCGGCTCGATGAAGGCCAACGAAGAAATCGACGCGATCCGCACCCTGGGCCTCGATCCAGTGGAGTTGCTGGTGGTGCCACGGGTGCTGGCGCTATTGGTGGCGCTGCCGATGCTGACCTTCCTGGCCATGCTCTCGGGCATTATCGGCGGCGGTGTCGTGTGTGCCCTGTCGCTGGGTATTTCCCCGGCCATGTTCCTGTCGCTGTTGCAGTCGGACATTGGCGTGCAGCATTTCCTGGTGGGGATGGTCAAGGCGCCGATCTTTGCCTTCCTGATCGCCGCCGTGGGCTGCCTGGAAGGTTTCAAGGTCAGTGGCAGTGCCGAATCGGTCGGGGCTCACACCACGTCCAGCGTGGTGCAGTCGATTTTCGTGGTGATTGTGCTCGATGCCGTGGCCGCGCTGTTTTTCATGGAGATGAGCTGGTGAGCCAACCCCCGCGGCCGCCCACTGAGGCGGTGATTCAAGTGCGCGGCCTGTGCAATCGCTTCGGCCGCCAGAGCGTGCATGAGAACCTCGACCTGGATGTGTACAAGGGCGAGATCCTTGCCGTGGTCGGCGGCTCCGGCAGCGGCAAATCGGTGCTGCTGCGCAGCATTGTCGGCCTGAACCGGCCCAGCGAGGGTTCCGTGCGGGTGTTCGGCCAGGACTTGCCGAGCCTACCTGCGGAGCAACGTTCGCGGGTGGAACGGCGCTTTGGCGTGCTGTTCCAGAAAGGCGCGCTGTTTTCGTCACTGACCGTGACAGAAAACGTCGCCCTGCCACTGATCGAACACGCCGGGCTCAGCCGGGCCGACGCCGAGCACCTGGCAGCGGTGAAACTCGCGCTGGCCGGGCTGCCACTCTCGGCCGCAGACAAGTACCCCGCCTCGCTGTCCGGCGGCATGATCAAGCGCGCCGCCCTGGCCCGTGCGCTGGCCCTGGACCCGGACATCCTGTTTCTCGACGAACCCACCGCCGGCCTCGACCCCATCGGGGCGGCGGCATTCGACCAGTTGATCCTGACGCTGCGCGATGCCCTGGGCCTGAGCGTGTTCCTGGTCACCCACGACCTGGACACCCTCTACACCATCACCGACCGGGTGGCGGTGCTGGCGCAGAAAAAAGTGCTGGTGGCCGATGTCATCGACAAGGTGTCGGAAACCGACGACGCCTGGATTCACGAATACTTCCATGGCCCTCGCGGCCGCGCGGCGTTATCGGCCGCTACACAATCCAACGAGGTTTGACATGGAAACCCGAGCCCATCATGTGCTGATCGGCCTGTTCACCGTCATTGTGGTGGCCGGCGCCCTGCTGTTTGGCCTGTGGCTGGCCAAGTCCAGCGTGGACAGCGAGTTCAAGGATTACGAAGTGGTGTTCAACGAGGCGGTCAGCGGGTTGTCCCGGGGCAGCTCGGTGGAGTACAGCGGGATCAAGGTCGGCGACGTCGTCAACCTGCGCCTGGACCCGAACGACCCACGCCGGGTGCTGGCGCGGGTGCGCTTGAGCGCAGAAACACCGATCAAGCAAGACACCCAGGCCAAGCTGGCACTGACCGGCATTACCGGCACCTCGATTATCCAGCTCAGTGGCGGCACGCCCCAGAGCCCGGCGCTGACGGGGCACGACGGCGAACCGCCGGTGATCATCGCCGCGCCCTCGCCTATTGCCCGCTTGCTCAACAACAGCGATGACTTGATGACCAGCATCAACCTGCTGCTGCACAACGCCAATGAGGTGTTTTCCTCGGACAACGTCCAAAGCCTGGGCAAGACCCTCGAGCATCTGGAACAAACCACCGGGGTCATTGCCGAGCAGCGCGGCGATATTCGCCAGGCCATGCAGCAACTGGCGTCCATCGGCAAACAGGCCAGCGCCACGCTGGAGCAGACCACGGCGTTGATGCGCAACGCCAATGGCTTGCTGGACGATCAAGGCAAAGAGGTCATGGGCAGCGCCGGGCAAGCCATGCAATCGCTGGCCCGCAGCACGGCAACCTTCGACAAACTGCTGAACGACAACCGCGATTCGTTGAATAACGGCATGCAGGGCCTCAATGCCCTGGCGCCCGCCGTGCGTGAGCTGCGCGAGACCCTGAGTGCCCTGCGGGGCATCTCCCGGCGCCTGGATGCCAACCCCAGCGGTTATTTGCTGGGCAATGACAAGGACAAGGAGTTCACGCCATGAAGCCGTCCAATCGATTCCTGCGCCCTGGCCTGTTGCTGGCAGGATTTATCCTGATGGCAGGCTGCTCGATCCTGCCCAAAACCGAACCGGCGGACGTCTATCGCCTGCCCGCCACCCAGGCGCCGGCATCTGCGGGCACGGCGGTGAACTGGTCGTTGCGCCTGGCCAGCCCGCAAGCCAGCGAAGTGCTCAACAGCCCGAAAATAGCGGTGATCCCCCAGGGCAATCTGTTCAGCAGCTACGCCGCCTCGCGCTGGAGCGACCCAGCCCCGGTGCTGTTGCGCAACCGCCTGCTCGATGGCTTCGCCCAGGATGGACGCGTGAGGTTGTTAAGCGTCGCCGACAGCAACCTGCAAGCGGACCTGGAACTGGGCGGGCAATTGCAGGCGTTCCAGACCGAATACCAGGGCACAGCGGCCAGCGTGGTGATTCGCCTGGACGCGCTGCTGGTGCGCGGGTTCGACCAGCGCATCCTGGCCAGTCGCCGGTTTGAAGTGCGCCAGCCGTTGAGCGATGTGAAAGTGCCGGCGGTGGTGGACGGCTTCGGCCGGGCCGGTGACCGGCTGGCGGCCGAAGTGGTGGCCTGGACAGTGGAGCAAGGCCAGCGTTTCGCAACGCCGACCCAACCCTAGGGGCCGCCGGGCGACTCAGGTCAACCGAAGAACCAGTAGCAAACGCCGATGGCCGCCACGACCCCGGCCAACTCCGCCAGCAGCGCACACCCCACGGCGTGGCGCGCCCGCTGGATACCGACGGCGCCGAAATAGACCGCCAGCACGTAGAACGTGGTCTCGGTGCTGCCCTGGATGGTCGCCGCCACCAGGGCCGGGAAGCTGTCCACGCCGGAGGTCTTCATGGTCTCGATCAGCATGGCCCGGGCGGCGCTGCCGGAGAACGGCTTGACCATGGCGGTCGGCAGGGCATCGACGAAACGCGTGTCCAGGCCGGCCCACTGCACCAGGTGCCGGATGCCGTCCAGGCCGAAATCCAAAGCCCCCGAAGCCCGCAGCACGCCGACGGCGCAGAGCATCGCCACCAGGTACGGCAACAGGTTCTTGGCAACGTCGAACCCTTCTTTCGCGCCTTCGACGAAGGCTTCATACACCTTGACCTTGCGCAGCGCGCCCACCACCAGGAACAGGATGATCAGGCCAAACAGCGTCAGGTTGCCGAGGATCGACGACAGCCCCGCCAGCGCCGTGGCCGAGAGCGTCGCCAGCAGCGCCATGAAACCGCCCAGCGCCAACGCACCCGGAATCAGGTAAGCCAACACCACCGGATCCCATAGGCGCAGGCGCTGCATGAACGCCACCGACAGCAGCCCCATCAGCGTCGAGGCGCTGGTGGCGAGCAGGATCGGCAGGAACACCAGGGTCGGGTCCGGCGCGCCTTGCTGGGCGCGGTACATGAAGATCGTCACCGGCAGCAGCGTCAGCGACGAGGCGTTGAGCACCAGGAACAGGATCTGCGCGTTGCTGGCGATGGTTGGGCTGGGATTGAGATCTTGCAGGGCGCGCATGGCCTTGAGGCCGATGGGGGTGGCTGCGTTGTCCAGGCCCAGGCCATTGGCGGCGAAGTTGAGGGTGATCAGGCCGATCGCCGGGTGGCCGGCGGGCACTTCCGGCATCAAGCGCAGGAACAGCGGGCCGAGGGCCTTGGCCAGCCAGTCGACGATGCCGGCCTTTTCGGCGATGCGCAGGAAGCCCAGCCACAGGGTCAAGGTGCCGAACAGCAGGACCATCACCTCCACCGACAGCTTGGCCATGGCGAAAATGCTTTCCACCATGGCCGCGAAGATCCCGGCGTTGCCGCCGATCAACCACTGCGCCAGCGCCGACACGGCAGCCACGATAAAGAAGCCAAGCCACAGGCCATTGAGCATCAGTTAAATCCCCCGGAAGATGCCGCGAATGATAGCGGGGCTGGCAGAAACGACAAACCCCGGATTTCTCCGGGGTTTGCTTGGCACTGCGCAGATGATCAACGAACCCCCTGTGGAAGACCCTGTGGGAGCTAAGCTTGCTCGCGATGGCGGTGGATCAGCCAACATCAATGCCAACTGATCCGACGCCATCGCGAGCAAGCTCAGCTCCCACAATGGATCTCAACGGCTGGAAGTTTCCCCCGCCGGCAGCGGCTCTTTGCTGCGCCAGTGCGGCAGGGAGTTCCAGTAGCGCTGGCCCTTGGCATCGTCGTACATGCCCTCCCAGCGGGCGATGACCAGTACGGCCAGGGCGTTGCCGATGACGTTCAGCGCGGTACGGGCCATGTCCATGATGCGGTCGGCGCCGGCGATGAAGGCCAGGCCTTCCAACGGAATGCCCACGCTGCCCAGGGTCGCCAGCAACACCACGAACGACACGCCCGGCACACCGGCGATGCCTTTGGAGGTGACCATCAAGGTCAGCACCAGCAGCAATTGCTGGCTGATGGACAGGTCGATGCCGTACAGCTGGGCGATGAAAATCGCCGCGATGCTCTGGTACAGGGTCGAACCGTCGAGGTTGAACGAATAGCCGGTGGGCACCACGAAGCTGCAGATGGCTTTCGGTGCGCCGTAGGCTTCCATCTTCTCGATCACGCGCGGCAGCACGGTTTCGGAACTGGCGGTGGAATAGGCCAGCACCAGCTCATCCTTGAAGATGCGCATCAGCTTGAGCACCGAGAAGCCGAACAGGCGGGCGATCAGGCCCATCACCACAAAGGCGAAGAAAGCGATGGCGACGTAAACCAGGATCACCAGTTTCGCCAGCGGCAGCAGCGACGCGAAGCCGAAGTTGGCGACGGTCACCGCGATCAGGGCGAACACGCCGATCGGGGCGTATTGCATGATCATGTGGGTGACCTTGAACATGCTTTCCGACACGCCCTGGAACATCTTCACCAGCGGCTCGCGCAGGTCCGATTGCAGGCTGGACAGACCCAGGCCGAACAAGACGGAGAAGAAAATGATCGGCAGCATCTCGCCACGGGCAACGGCGGCAAAGATGTTCGACGGGATCAGGTTGAGGATGGTCTCGATGAACGCGTGTTCATGCTGGACTTCCGCCGCCGTGGCCTGGTACTTGGAAATATCCACGGTACCCAGGGTGCTCATGTCGATGCCGCTGCCCGGCTGGAAGAAGTTGGCCAGCAGCAGGCCGACGACGATGGCGATGGTGGTGACGATTTCGAAGTAAAGGATGGTCTTGAGACCGATGCGCCCGAGCTTCTTGGCATCACCGACCCCGGCAATGCCGACGATCAGCGAGGAAATCACGATCGGGATCACGATCATCTTGATCAGACGGATAAAGATATCGCCCGCCGGTTGCAGCACATTGCTGATCCACCAGGCCTTCTCGGCACTGAAATGGTTGAGCAGCGCGCCCACTGCAATCCCCAGCACCAGACCGATGAGGATCTGCCAGGCGAGGCTTAGTCGTGCCTTCTTCATATCGTTACCCTTACTTCAGTTGGACTCGGACAGTGGCGCGAACAGATCGTCGATGACGAAAAACATTCGCGCCCCTGCCCCCGTATAAGGTCACCCCGAGCGCGTTAGCGGCTTACTGGCAGGCGAAAAAAAGGCGCAACTATTGCGATGCAGGGGGGGCTCGTCTAATGCCGTAAACGCCTACCCTATGCCGAATCGGCATGAAGATTTGCAAACGAAACCCGCCTTCCAAGCCGTTCGAACACGACATTTATGCAGGCATAAGTGCCGTGAAACGGCCATTTCAGCGTAGCTGGGCTTTCTCTCGCAACGGTGGGGGACCGATGAAAACGACCGCGAATCGAGACGCGGCCCATGGGAGAAATTGCGCCGGCATTCTCCGATATACGGTCAGGAAAAGGGCGATAAATCGGCGGGAGGAGACAATATGCCGCATCGCCGGGTGGCTCGCGGCACGCCAATCAGCCAACCGCTCTGGCGCACGCATCTGGCGACATAAGCTCTACGCAAGTTCGCCAAGCCGTGATGGCTTTGCGAACTTGCGTCGCAGCTTTTACCTGACCCGGCCCTTTCGCAGGCACCCCTTGTGCCCGTAGGTCACTCCGACGCTCATCCGTCAGAACGTCCCGGCCCCCTGGTCATGCACCGGCCCTCCTCGGGCTGTGCAGCAGAGAAAAGCAGGGCTGCTTTTCCCATTTTCAGAATCAGTACCAGTTCGGATCTTTCTTGAGTTGTTCCATTAACAGTTTCTGCATACCTTCATCGGGCTTGCCGAGGAACCGGTAGTTGGCATGACGGGTCGGGGACTTGTCGGCCGGCAGCCCCGCAGGGACTTCCACCAACATGGCATAGGCCTCGTCCTTGTCGAAACTGAAGGCGACGAACAGGCGTGCGCTGCGACACGTCGCCTGGGTTTCGCACAACGGTCCCACCAGGTACTTGTCGCCATCTTCCTCCACAGCATTCATCTGCTGCGAATCGCCTGACAGGTTCATCACCCATTCGGGCAGGCGCTCTTCCTTTTTAACAACGTGCTGCCAGGTCTCGCGGTATTGCGGGTCGGCCTCCAGCAACTGGTTGACGCGCATCTGTCCGTCATTGGCAGCCATTGCCATGGCACTGCCGCCCAGCAACAGGGCGGCGGCCAGTCCTTTAAATGAAACGCTCATGGTCAGCCTCGGCCACGACGGCCAAAGAAGAAGGAAGCAATGAACATCACCAGAAACACGACAAAGAGAATCTTGGCGATGCCCGTGGCGGTGCCTGCGATACCACCGAAGCCCAGTACAGCGGCGATGATGGCAATGATCAGGAAGGTAATTGCCCAGCTCAACATGGTGATTCTCCTTACGCTTTTCTATTTAGTGAAGGTCTTGCGGTGATGGTTCCGGCGCAATGGACGACCGGTTCATCGGGTTAAAACACCCAGCGCTCTTCACGCGGCATGGCGCTCAATGGCTGAGCCTGGTCGACATCCATCATGCGCAATGGAGCGGACGCTTCTTCAAGGCTGCTGACAGCGCTGAAATGGGTTTGCGGAGCACGCTGAATCGACACCTGTGGCGCTTCCGGCTGTTGACGCTCGTGCCAGAGCAACCATTGCTGGCCCGTTACGAGGGTGACCAGCAGCGCCAAGGCAGCCCATAGGCCCTGCTGGATGTGCAGGGAAGAGAGGCGCAATTGGGCGGCACTTTGACGATTCATCCTGGAACTCCTCCACACCCGGGTGCGGTGATCTGGTTGAGGCGCGCGAACGCCACGTTGACCAGAGCATTGCAGCCTGCGTGCCAGGATTTTTTGTTAAGTAAAAATCTTTAAAATCAATAAGTTAGTAAATAAATGCAACGTGCCGGGAGCGCATCCTGCACGATGGCGCAAGCGCCGGTCGTGCGTATTGCACGAATCAGGAGGAAAAGACGTTAGATTGTTTTTGAATTGGCTGTCAGACACAGCTGTCGGAATGAGCGATACGAACCGTCTGAACCAGACGATTCATAAAAAAAGGAACTCAAATCAGGCTTTTAGGAGTCACACGTCCACAGGGTCATTCTCGGTGAGTAATATCCCCTCAGAATCGACCATGCAACTTGCCCGATTTTTCTGACACTAACCAACATCATTCATTAAAGGAGCGTAGGAAAAATGGAATCCGCCACTGAGCATCAAGGCCGCATTCTGCTGGTAGACGACGAGTCCGCCATCCTGCGTACGTTCCGATACTGCCTGGAAGACGAAGGCTATAGCGTTGCCACCGCCAACAGCGCCGCACAGGCCGACGCACTGCTGCAACGCCAGGTGTTCGACCTGTGTTTTCTCGACCTGCGCCTGGGCGAAGACAACGGCCTGGATGTGCTGGCGCAAATGCGTATCCAGGCCCCCTGGATGCGCGTGGTCATCGTCACCGCCCACTCGGCGGTCGATACCGCGGTCGACGCGATCCAGGCCGGGGCCGCCGACTACCTGGTCAAGCCGTGCAGCCCCGATCAATTGCGCCTGGCGACCGCCAAGCAATTGGAAGTACGCCAACTGTCGGCAAGGCTCGAAGCCCTTGAAGGGGAAGTGCGCAAACCCAAGGACGGTCTCGACTCCCACAGCCCGGCGATGAAAGTCGTCCTGGAAACCGCGCGCCAGGTCGCCAGCACCGATGCCAACATCCTGATCCTCGGTGAGTCCGGCACCGGTAAAGGCGAGTTGGCCCGCGCGATCCATGCCTGGAGCAAACGCGCGAAAAAATCCTGCGTCACCATCAATTGCCCGTCACTGACCGCTGAACTGATGGAAAGCGAATTGTTCGGCCATAGCCGGGGGGCCTTCACCGGCGCCAGCGAGAGTACGTTGGGGCGCGTCAACCAGGCTGACGGCGGCACGCTGTTTCTCGACGAGATCGGCGATTTTCCCCTGACGTTGCAACCCAAGTTATTGCGTTTCATCCAGGACAAGGAATACGAGCGGGTAGGGGACCCAGTCACCCGCCGCGCCGATGTGCGGATTCTCGCCGCGACCAACCTCAACCTCGAAGACATGGTGCGCGACGGGCGTTTTCGCGAAGACCTGCTGTATCGCCTGAACGTCATCACCCTGCACCTGCCGCCACTGCGTGAGCGCGCCGAAGACATTCTGACCCTGGCCGACCGCTTTCTGGCCCGCTTCGTCAAGGAATACGCGCGCCCGGCCCGGGGCTTCAGCGACGAAGCGCGCGAAGCGCTGCTAGGCTATCGCTGGCCGGGCAATATCCGCGAACTGCGCAACGTGGTCGAGCGCGCCAGCATTATCTGCCCTCAGGAAAAAGTCGAAATCAGTCACTTGGGCATGGCCGAGCAGCCGGTCAACAATGCGCCGCGCATCGGCGCCGCACTGAGCCTCGACGAACTGGAAAAAGCCCACATCGGCGCGGTGCTGGCCACGGCCGACACCCTCGACCAGGCAGCCAAGACCCTGGGTATCGATGCTTCCACGCTGTATCGCAAACGCAAGCAGTACAACCTGTGAGCGACACCTTATGAAACTGGCGATGAAGCTGCGCACACGACTGTTTCTCAGCATCTCGGCCCTGATCACCGTGGCCTTGCTGGGATTGGTGCTTGGCCTGGTCAGCGTGATGCAGATGGCCAATACCCAGGAACAATCGGTACGCGACAACTTCATCCTGCTGGACCTGGGCCTCAAGCTGCGCCAGACCCTCGGCGATCAGTTGATGATCATGCTCGACGACAAGCCCGACCTGGCGGCGCTGGAGGCCTCCAAGCAGCAATACCTGGCGCTGATCGACGAGGGCATCGCTCACGAACGGGGGCTGGACGATGCGGCAGTCAGCTTCAGCAGGGCCAAGGCCGACTACATGGAGTTTCTTGAGGCCTTCACCGCGTCTCGCCAGCAGCCGAGCCAGCTCACGAACATCAAGGACCTCACCGAAAAATTCAACGTGCTGCGCAATGGACTGATCGAAGGTTATCGCCAGGCCCTGACCAACATCAGTGAAACCCAGGACCGCACCCGTGAGCGCGCGATGTGGATTTCCGGACTGCTGGGGTTGGTGGGGTTTGCGGTGCTGATCATCGGGTTTATCACGGCCCATGGCATTGCCCAGCGTTTCGGCGCGCCGATCGAGGCACTGGCTGCAGCGGCGGACGACATTGGCCAAGGCAATTTCGAGGTCACGCTCCCCGTTTCCTCGGCCGCTGAGTTGAATCTCCTGACCCGTCGTTTCGGGGTCATGGCCGAGGCCCTGCGTGAGCATCAGGCCACCAACGTCGATGAGCTGCTCGCCGGCCAGCAACGTTTGCAAGCGGTGCTCGACAGCATCGACGACGGCTTGCTGATGATCGACCGCCAAGGCCAGCTGGAGCACCTCAACCCGGTGGCCCAGCGTCAATTGGGCTGGGATGAGGAACGCCTCGGGCAAGGACTGGGCGAGGCGCTGGGGCGCCTTGAACTGGATGAAGAATTGCACCTGGTCCTGCGCGGTGGAAGCCTGGAGCGCGCGCCGGAAGACCTGAGCATCGAAGTCGACGGCGAGTCGCGGGTGCTAACCTACAGTCTCACACCAGTCAGCCATACCCAGGGCCACATCCTCGGCGCGGTCATGGTGCTGCATGACGTGACCGAACAACGCGCCTTCGAACGGGTGCGCAGCGAGTTCGTCTTGCGTGCCTCCCATGAACTGCGCACGCCCGTGACGGGCATGCACATGGCGTTCGGCCTGTTGCAGGAGCGCCTGCATTTTCCAGAGGAGTCGCGCGAGGCCGACCTGCTCAACACCGTCACCGAAGAAATGCAGCGGCTGATGCAGCTCATCAATGACTTGCTGAACTTCTCTCGCTACCAGAACGGCCTGCAGAAGCTGACCCTGGCACCTTGCTCCATCGACGAGCTATTGGAAGCGGCCCGGCTGCGGTTCTCCGAACAGGCCCAAGCCAAGGGTATCGAGCTGCTCGTGGCGGTCCAGGGCCCGCTCCCGCGACTGCATGCCGACGCTGCGCAACTGGATCGCGTGCTCGATAACCTGATCGACAACGCCATGCGTCACACCGGCGAAAACGGCCAGATTCGCCTGCAGGCCCGGCGCCATGGCGAGCGGGTGATCATCAGCGTCGAAGACAACGGTGAAGGCATTGCCTACGGCCAGCAGGGACGGATCTTCGAACCTTTCGTCCAGGTCGGACGCAAGAAAGGGGGCGCCGGCCTCGGCCTGGCGCTGTGCAAGGAGATCGTCCAGCTCCACGGCGGACGCATGGGCGTCTATTCAAGGCCGGGGCAGGGCACGCAGTTCTACATGGCGCTGGCGGTCTGAGCTCACGGCCTGAGCGGACTCAGGCTTCGTCATCGAGGCGGCGTCCACGCAGGCGCCGACCACGGGTAATCAATTCAATGAGCTGCACCGCGCTGAGGGCATGGGCGAACAGCCAGCCCTGGCCGAACTTCACCCCTTCGCTGCTCAAATAGGAAGCCTGGGCTTCATGCTCGATGCCTTCGGCGATCACCTTGAGTTGCAGGGCGTGGGCCATGCGAATGATGTGCGGGGCCACGCCGCTGCTGGCGGCATCGTGGCCCAAGGCGTCGATGAAGGCCTTGTCGATTTTCAGGCAGTCCACCGGCAGGGTTTGCAGGTAGGCCAGGCTGCAATAACCGGTGCCGAAATCGTCGATCAACACCTGATGCCCGACGTCGCGCAGCGATTGCAGGTTATCCCGGGCGACCAACACATCGACCAACCCACGCTCGGTCACTTCGAAGGCAATCTGGTGCGCCGACACCCGATGCAGCGCCAGCAGGCGGGCGATCACTTCGCCAATACGCGGCACCATCACATCGCAGGCCGCCAGGTTCACCGAGATGTACAACTGTGGATTGGCCCGCAACAGTTGGCCCAATTGATCGAACAGCCGCTGCAGCACGAAATCGGTGATCTGGCGGATCTGCCCGGTGTTCTCGGCCATCGGGATAAACAGGTCCGGGCTGGTCAGGGTGCCGTCCGGTCGTCGCCAGCGCAGCAAGGCTTCGGCACCGACGCAGTTGCGGCTGCTCAAGTCGAAAATCGGCTGGTACAGCACCTGCAACTCACCGCGCCGGATGGCCCCGTGCAGTTCGGCATCCATGGACTGGCGGTGGCGCGCCAGCAGAAACACCTGGAAACCAATCCCCAGGCCCAGCACCAGGCTGACGGGCAGCATCCACCAGGCATTGGCCGGAATATCAAAAACGTTGCGCCGAGCGATCAGCACCAGTTGATATTCCGGGCTGTCGGTGGGCATCCGATAGATCAGCCGGGTCGGCGTCACTTGCAGGGCATTCTGGCTTTTCGGTGGCCAAGGCTCCGCGGGCGGCCAATGTTGATCCGTGCCCAACACCGGAATGGCTCGTTCACCGTGGTCCAGGACCACCAGCAGGCTGCTGCCCGGGGGCAGATCGACCACGTCGGCCAAATGCCCGCGGGAGGTGGCGACTCGAAAATTGCCGCGCCCCAGCATTAACGCCGCGCGGTCTTCGTTGGGTTCGGTGGTGGTATTGAGCCAGTAATTGTAGGTCGGCCCTCGGAGGTCGGGCGGGCGGGTCACCGACAAGCCAGTCTGGCGCGGGCGATTGGAACAGACACCACTGCCATCGATATACACCGCTTCATAAACGAAACGGTAATTGAAGCTGACCTCGCGCAAGGTCGCGATCATGTCATCGTCGCATCCGCGCAGCGGCTGGTTTTGCAGGTCGTCGAGGCTTTCACGCAATTGCCCGAAAAGCTGTTCCAGCCGTTGCAGGAAGCGCTCGCCCTGGGCATTCATCTGGTCGCTTTCACGCTGCTGGATCTGCTGCACGACCACAAACAGACTCCCCGCCAGCAGCAGGACGGTACTCAGGGCAGCCGCCATCATCGCCAGGAAAAGGGGGCGATGGAGCCAGCTCTGCAGGGTTTCGCGGGCAGCCGTCATCATGGGTAATCCGAAAGTTACCAATGAGTTATAGCTTCTGATTTGGATTTGGCCCGATTAGTCGGACGGGCGTCATTATTTTGTCTGGTTGAGCACCTGCAGGATCGCCGCGCTTTGCGCGTCCGGCGTGCCATCGAAGCGGGTCGGCCGGTAGTGCATCTGGAAGGCGGCCAGCACATGGTGGGTGGCCACGTCCCATTCGCCAGTCTGGGGCGTCGGGTAACCGAGGCGGGCCAGCTCGGCCTGGAACCAACTGGCAGGTGGCAGCTGTGGCGCGAAGACGGCCTGCTGGCGGGCGACGGCCTGTTCATCCGGCCATACCCCCAAGCCGGCTTGTGCCAGGCGCTTCCAGGGGAACAGCGGGCCCGGATCGAGCTTGCGCAGGGGCGCGATGTCGCTGTGGCCGATGATGCTGCGCGGGTTGATCCCGTTTCGCTGGATGATGTCCTTGAGCAAGACGGTCAAGGCCTGGACCTGGGCTTCGCTGTAGGGGTACCAGAGGCGCCCGGTGGGCGTGTCGACAAACCCCGGATTGACGATTTCGATGCCGATGGAACTGGAATTGAGCCAGGTCCGGCCTTCCCATTCACTTTCCCCGGCGTGCCAGGCGCGTCGACCTTCATCCACCAGCTTATAGATGGTCGCGTCTTTATCATCGCCGATCAGGTAATGGGCACTGACTTCGCCATGGGTCAGCAGGGCCAGTGAGCGTTCCTGGGAAGCCGAGGTGTAATGCACCACCACGAATTGGATGCGGTTGTCATGGTTGACCGAAGGGTGGCTGGTGTCGAGCCGCGGGCCGCTGGTGCAGCCGGCCAGGATAAATAAAGCAGCAATGAGCGAAAAAAATTTCATGGCGGAAGGCATTACACGCTGGAAGTAATGCAACAGTGTAACGTATCGCCTCGCGATGATCCGGTGCGCGCGGCGATATTAAACAAATTGGAACAATTAGCCCCTCAGCCCAATTCTATGCGGTTACGCCCGGCATTTTTCGCGCGGTAAAGCGCCTGATCGGCTCTTTTAAGCACCGAATCGCTGTGTTCGCCCGGCTTGAAGGCCGTCAGGCCAATGGATACCGTCACCGTCACCGGCTCGCCCTTGAAATGGAACGGACAGGCTTCAACGGCCAGGCGCAGCGCTTCGGCCAGCTTGGCGCCGGCAGCCAGGGGCGTATTGGGCACCAACAGGATAAATTCCTCGCCACCAAAACGCGCAATGAAATCGCCGCCACGCAGGCGTTTACGCAGGACCGAGGCGATCAGTTTCAACACCCGGTCACCGGCCAGATGGCCGTAGTTATCATTGATGCGCTTGAAATGATCGAGATCGAGCATGGCCAGCAGCATGCTGTTGCCGTGCCGTTGCCACTGGACGACTTCATGCTCGAGACGTTCGGACCAGGCGGCGCGGTTCGGCAGCCCGGTGAGCGGATCGACCAACGCTTTTTGCCGCTGCTCCTCGAGGTTCTCCCGCACGACCTGGGCGTCCTGCTCCATCAGCGCGACGCGATCGGCCAGGCTTTTCAGGCGAGCCGAGACTTCCTGCTCGCGTTGATCACGTTGCTGGCGGTGTTGGTCCATCGTGCCGAGCAAGCCTTCGAGATGATTCTCGAGCACCTGCTTGAGGCCTTCCAGGTCATCGGCTTGTTGCACGCTGCTTTGCAGGCCGTCCACCTGTTCGCGAATCTGGGTGTCCATTTCCCGGGAGGCCGACAGGTTATCCGCGTGGTCTTCACTGGCGGCCTGCAGGCTGCTCTGGAATGACTCAAGCCGATCGTTGAGGCGCTGCAGGTACGCTTCGAACTCATGCTGACCGGTGTCGGTGATGGCCAACATCAGTACCGCCAGATCATCGAGGATCGGCAGCAATTCGTACCAGTTCAAGCCATTTCGCAACCGCTCACGCATGGCTTCGGCTTGTGGCCGATGGCGCTCGGGCAAGGTCAGGTCGCCCAACAGGCCCAACAACGTGTCTTCGATATGCTTGGCGACCGAGCTGTACGACGGCTCCGGCGAGTCGGGCAGGGCGTACTGGGCGTCAGCCCCATCGATGGCTTCCAGAGGCTCGGCGGGCTCCGCTGGGGGCAGCGAGGGATCGGGCAGGGCCTGTGCAGGCTCCTCGGGCATCAGTTCGTCGGGATTCTCGAGCGGCGTTGCCGCTACCGGGGGTTCGTCCGCGACCAAGGCTTGCAGCGGCGTGGGCTCGGTGGCTTCGTCCGGTTCGCTGATCGGTTGAACCACTTCGGCTACAGGTGTTGGAGCGGGCGTCGGGTCTGGCTCGATCTTCGGCGCAGTCATGGCAACCGGTTCGGGCGTCATCTCCAACGTGGGTGCTTGCTCCGCGACCGATGGCTGCGGTGCTGGTGCTGGTGCTGGTGCTGGTGCTGGTGCTGGTGCTGGTGCTGGTGCTGGTGCTGGTGCTGGTGCGACAGATTTTGCGTCCGTTGCCGGCGCCACGGCTATGGGCAAGGCCGTTTCTGACGTCGATGCCACACTGGCCTGGGCAGGCTCGTGGGGCTGGGGCGTCGCTTCCTCATGGCCTTGGCCGCCAAACAGCCGTTGCAGCAGGCCGGGGCGACTCGGTTCGACAGGGGCATCCAGGGCATTGAGTGCCTTGCCTTGCAAGCCGCTCAATTCGCTGAGCAGTAGCGGAATCTCCCGGGCCTGGCTGGCCCGATCCTCCACTTGCTTGGCAAACTTCTTCAGCGGCCGGCTGACTTCCTTGGGCAGCGGCAGGCTCTGCAACTGGGCAACCAGGGCGGTCAACGCGGCGCTCGTCTGCTCGACCCGCGTCTCGCGGCGCTGCTCGGAATCGAGTACGGCTTTCTCCAGGCGCGGCAGCAGGGCGGCGAGGCCGGCATCCATGTCATCGGTGCGCACCACCTCGCGCATCTCTTTCATGCATTGATCGACAGCCCTGTCAGTGCCCTCAGCGGCCAGGGTGCTGCGCACCAGGCCACGACGCAGCAAGTCGAGCCGAGCCTCCCAACGACGCTCAAGCTTTTCCTGCTGTTCGATACTCTTGAGGTACTTCTCTCTCCAGCGTTCGGCGTCGTCGCTCATTCATCGGATCCGCGAGGGGCAGGACTCAGCGCGGGGAATGCATCGGCCGTGAGCGAACCTGGCAAACGAATTTCTACCGCGACTGGCAGGTGATCGGAAATGGGTTGGGCCAGCACCTCGACGCGTTCGAGGGTCAGGGTCGGGCTCAACAGGATATGGTCCAGGCAGCGCTGGGGGCGCCAGCTGGGGAATGTCGCTTCCAGTTGTGGCGCAAGCAGACCGAGATCGCGCAGGGGCGACGTCTGCAGCAAATCGCTGGCATGGGTGTTCATGTCGCCCATCAGCACCTGGTGTTTGTAGCCGCCGATCAACTCGCGAATGTACGCCAGCTGCATCGTCCGGGTACGCGCCCCGAGCGCCAGGTGCATCATGACCACGACCAGCGCCTCGGGACCTTCGCCGAAACGCGCGAGGATCGCCCCGCGGCCCTTCGGCCCGGGCAGCGGATGGTCTTCGATCGCCCACGGGCGCAAGCGACTCAACACACCATTGCTGTGCTGGCCGAGGCGTCCAAGGTTGCGATTGAGTTGCTGGTACCAGTAGGGAAAGGCGCCCAATTGGGCCAGGTGTTCCACCTGATTGACGTAGCCTGAGCGCAAGCTCCCGCCGTCGGCCTCTTGCAGCGCCACCAGGTCGAAGTCCTTGAGCAGGTCGCCGATTTTCTGCAGGTTACCGGCACGCCCGGTGTGCGGCAGCAAATGTTGCCAGCCGCGGGTCAGGTAATGCCGGTAGCGCTCGGTGCTGATGCCCACCTGGATATTGAAGCTGAGCAGCCGCAAGCGGCTGTCGCCAGGCAGGCCCGTGGACGTGACATGATGCTCGTTGACCCGCGGTTCATGCAGGCCAACGATGCGTTCGGTGCTCCAGCGGGCCATGGGCGGAGGCCGCGCTTAGTTGGCAGCAGCCTTGGTGGCCGCTCGCTCTTTGGCGATCAGCTGGTCGGCCAGTTGCAGCGCTTCATTTGCGCCACCGGCAGAACCGATATCAAAGCGATACTTGCCGTTGACGATCATGGTCGGTACGCCCGTGATCTCGTATTTCTTCGCCAGCTCGCGGGCCTTCTTGATCTGGCCCTGGATGGCGAAGGAATCGAAGGTGGCGAGGAACTTGTCCTTATCGACGCCCTGGGTGGCGAGGAAGTCCGCCATCTCATCTTTCTTGACCAGCTTCTTGCCTTCTTTCTGGATCGCGTTGAATACCGCTGCGTGAACCTTGTGCTCGACGCCCATGGCTTCGAGGGTCAGGAACATCTGGCCGTGGGCGTCCCATGGGCCGCCGAACATGGCGGGGATGCGCACGAAGTTAACGTCAGACGGCAGCTTCTCGACCCATGGGTTGATGACCGGCTCGAAAGCGTAGCAATGCGGGCAGCCGTACCAGAACAGCTCCACGACTTCGATCTTGCCAGGTGCCGCCACCGGAACGGGGTTGGTCAATTCGACATAGGGTGCGGCTGGCTTTTCAGCCGCTTGGGCAGTCACGCCGAACAGGCTGGCGGCGACGAGCGCGGCGCTGATGATCAGATTACGCATGCTTTACTCCTGGACAATGAGGGGGCCTCGCGAGACCTGTTTCTAAGACAGGCCGTGGCGGGTTCAAGTTCTCTAGTGTAACGGCAGCGGCCACAAAAAAGGGCGGCCAAAGCCACCCTTTTGATGCTCGCATCGACAGATTAATCGAGCGTTAACGTTGCAAGCGGTGTATCCCCTTGCAACGCCCGCCCAACGGCCTTAGTGCAGGCCCTGGATGTAGCTCGAGACTGCCGCGATATCTTCGTCGCTCAGCTTCTTGGCGATGCTCTGCATCGGCTTGGTGTCGCCATCATTGGTCCGGCCGCCTTCTTCCTTGCGGAAGTCGGTCAGTTGCTTGCCGACGTACTGGGCATGCTGGCCGCCCAGGTGAGGGAAGCCGGCCGCGGCGTTGCCCTTGCCGTCAGGCGAATGGCAACCGGTGCAGGATGGCAGGCCCTTGGCCAGGTCACCCCCACGGAACAGCGCTTCACCCCGGGCCACGAGTTTCGGATCGGCGGCGCCGACGCTGCCTTTCTGGCTGGCGAAATACGCCGAGATATCCGCCAGGTCCTGATCGCTCAGGTTGGTCAGCAGGCCGGTCATTTCCAGCACCGTGCGCTTGCCGGACTTGATGTCTTGCAGTTGCTTGTTCAGGTAACGCTCGCCCTGGCCCGCCAGTTTCGGAAAGTTGGGCGCCATGCTATTGCCATCCGGGCCGTGGCAGGCTCCGCATACGGCCGCCTTCGCCTGACCGGCAGCGGCATCGCCAGCGGCGTGGGCTACGCCGGATATCCCCAAGGTCAACAGCAGACTCACGATCAGTTTGTTCATCAGCTAATCCAACTACGGCTAAGGGTTAAAGAGTTATGGACCGGGTTCACTCGCTCATCCACTGGATGATGGCTCGGTAATCCTCGGCACTGCAGTCCATGCACAAACCACGCGGCGGCATCGCCTTGAAACCCTGGGTCACGTGTTGCACCAGCGTCTCCATACCTTTCGCCAACCTCGGCGTCCAAGCTTCCTGATCACCCTTGCGGGGCGCCATGGGGAGTTGGCCGGAATGACAGGCACCACAAACACGGTTGTACACAGCTTCCGGATCCTGTGTAGCCTGAGCACTGTAAAGCGGCATCAAGACACCGGCAGCTAGCAGCCATTTCGTCATAAAACGACCTTTTCAGGGTTGGGAACGAGCTGCGTTCTAATGCGCAATTTCGGTCGGTCGCTCCCGTGAACTTCATCCTACGCTGGGACAAAGCGCACACAAAATCTGCGGCATTATATACTGGCGTCACTGAAACGGAAACGACACAGCTTGCCGCGTCCATTCCCGACGCCGCCCACATCGGAAATCCCATGCAACTGAAGAACCCCATCCTCGGCCTGTGCCAACAGTCCACCTTCATGCTCAGCGCCGCCAAAGTCGATCAATGCCCAGACGACGAAGGCTTCGAAGTGGCTTTTGCCGGGCGCTCCAATGCCGGCAAATCCAGCGCGCTGAACACCTTGACCCATGCGAGCCTGGCACGCACCTCGAAAACCCCGGGTCGCACGCAGCTCTTGAACTTCTTCAAGCTAGACGATGAACGGCGTTTGGTCGACCTGCCCGGCTACGGCTACGCCAAGGTACCGATCCCGCTCAAGCAACACTGGCAACGCCACTTGGAAGCCTACCTGGGCAGCCGCGAGAGTTTGAAAGGCCTGATCCTGATGATGGACATCCGCCATCCGATGACCGACTTCGACCTGTTGATGCTCGATTGGGCGGTCGCCAGCGGCATGCCGATGCACATCCTGTTGACCAAGGCCGACAAGCTCACCTACGGCGCGGCCAAAAATACCCTGCTCAAAGTGCAGTCGGAAATTCGCAAAGGCTGGGGCGACGCGATCACCATCCAGCTGTTCTCCGCGCCCAAGCGCATGGGCCTGGAAGACGCCTACACGGTGCTGGCCGACTGGATGGAATTGGCGGACAAGGGCAGCGAAGAGGCCGAGTAAGCCAAATCGCAGGCAAAAAAAACCCCGGACTTCTTATGGGGAGGGGGAAGTTCGGGGTCCAAGTTCCGGACCGCTAGGGCGGGGTCCAGATATCTGCCAACACTTAACACAACATAGGAGCATTGAAGGGCTTCACCAGCCATTCAGAATCTCTGAGTGGCAATTCATGGGTTTAGTTCAGATTATTTTTGGAAATAACCGTAGGAATCTTCAGAGCTAATGAGGCCGCGCCTGGGTTTTCGGTGAGTCGATGTGGTGAGGGCGCTTGCTCCTGCTGAGGCTCAAAGCGGCCCCGTAGGAGCTGTCGAGTGCAACGAGGCTGCGATCTTTCCCCTGACGCTTGAATCTCAAGTGAAGGATCAAGATCAAAAGATCGCAGCCTTCGGCAGCTCCTACAGGGCGCAGGCCAGCAGGAGCAAGCTCCCTCGCCACAAAAGCCCGAAGCCTCAGGACGAAAGGATCAGTGCGCCTCGTCCCAGTTGTTGCCCACGCCCACTTCCACCAGCAGCGGCACGTCCAGGGTGGCGGCGGCGCTCATGTGCTGGCGGATTTCCTCGCGTACCTGGTCGACCAGGTCTTCACGTACTTCCAGCACCAGTTCGTCGTGTACCTGCAGGATGACCTTCGCATCCAGCCCGGACGCCGTCAGCCAGCGGTCCACGGCGACCATGGCTTTCTTGATGATGTCGGCCGCCGTGCCCTGCATCGGCGCGTTGATGGCGGTGCGCTCGGCGCCTTTGCGCAGGGCCGGGTTTTTCGCGTTGATGTCCGGCAGGTACAGCCGGCGACCGAAAATGGTTTCGACAAAACCTTGCTCGGCCGCCTGGGCGCGGGTGCGCTCCATGTACGCCAACACACCCGGGTAGCGGGCGAAGTAGCGGTCGATATAAGCCTGGGACTGTTTGCGATCGACGCCGATCTGCTTGGCCAGGCCGAACGCGCTCATGCCATAGATCAAGCCGAAGTTGATCGCCTTGGCGCTGCGGCGCTGGTCCAGGGTGACGGCTTCCAGCTCAACGCCGAAAACCTCGGCCGCGGTGGCCCGGTGCACGTCCAGGTTATGGCGAAACGCATAGAGCAGGCCTTCGTCCTTGGCCAGGTGCGCCATGATCCGCAGTTCGATCTGCGAGTAGTCCGCCGCCAGCAGCTTGTAGCCTTTCGGCGCGACGAACGCCTGGCGGATGCGTCGGCCTTCGGCCGTGCGGATCGGAATGTTCTGCAGGTTCGGATCGATGGACGACAGGCGCCCGGTCGCGGCGACGGCTTGCTGATAATTGGTATGGACGCGGCCCGTGCGGCTGTTGATCTGTTCCGGCAGGCGATCGGTGTAGGTGCTCTTGAGCTTGCTCAGCGAGCGGTACTGCATCAGCACCTTGGGCAGCGGGTAATCCTGCTCCGCCAGCTCGGCGAGCACTGCTTCGGCGGTAGACGCCTGGCCCTTGGCGGTTTTGCTGAGCACCGGCAAGCCGAGCTTTTCGTACAGGATCACGCCCAATTGCTTCGGCGAGCCCAGGTTGAATTCCTCGCCGGCGATGGCAAACGCCTCACGCTCCAGCGCCACCAGTTTCTCGCCCAACTCGACACTTTGTACGCCCAGCAGGTTGGCATCGACCAGCGCACCCTGGCGCTCGATGCGCGCCAGGACCGGCATCAGCGGCATTTCGATGTCGTTGAGCACCGTGCCCAGGCTTGGCGTGGCGGCCAGCTTTTCCTGCAGTGCCTGATGCAGGCGGAAGGTCACGTCGGCGTCTTCGGCGGCGTAAGGACCCGCCAGTTCCAGGGATATCTGGTCGAAGGTCAGCTGCTTGACCCCTTTGCCCGCGATGTCCTGGAAATCGGTCTTGCTCTGGCCCAGGTACTTGAGCGCCAGGCTGTCCATGTCGTGGCGGGTCGCGGTGGAGTCCAGCACGTAGGATTCAAGCATGGTGTCGAAGGCGACGCCCTGGACCAGGATGCCGTTGTTCTGATCGCCACCGATGGCGCAGTTGGCCAGGATGTTGGTTTCGAACTTGGCGTGCTGGCCGACCTTGAGCTTGTTCGGGTTTTCCAGCAGCGGCTTGAGTGCCTTGAGCACTGTGTCGCGGTCCAGTTGCTCCGGCACGCCCATGTAGGAATGGGTCAGCGGGATGTAGGCCGCCTCGAAAGGAGCCACGGCGAACGACAAGCCGACGAGTTGCGAATGCTGGGCATCGCCGCCATTGGTTTCGGTGACGAAGGCAAACAGCGGCACTTTGTCCAGTTTGGCCAGCCACGCGTCGAAGCGCGCCTGATCGAGGATGACCTCGTACTTGGCCTCGGCAGCGCCGGGCTGTTCTTCGGCAACGTCGACGATCTCCTGGCCGGCACGCTTGGCGTCCCGCTGGTTGTCTTCGAACCAGCTCTTGAACTCCAGCAGCGTGTACAGCTCAGCGAGTTTCTCGTGATCGGGCGTGCCCATTTGCAGGTCGTCGAGGCCGACATCCAGCGGTACGTCGGTCTTGATGGTCGCCAGCTCGTAGGAAAGCAACGCCATTTCCTTGTGCTCTTCGAGCTTGGCGGCCAGGGTCTTGGCGCCACGGATCGGCAAGGTGGCGACGATGTCCAGTTGCGCATACAGCTCGGTCAGGCCGCCATTGACGCCCACCAGCAGGCCGGAAGCGGTCTTCGGTCCGATCCCCGGAACGCCTGGGATGTTGTCGGACGAATCGCCCATCAATGCCAGGTAATCGATGATCTGCTCGGGAGCGACGCCAAACTTCTCCTTCACGCCAGCCACGTCCAGGGCGCTACCGGTCATGGTATTGACCAAGGTAATGTGCCCGTCGACCAACTGCGCCATGTCCTTGTCGCCGGTGGAGATCACCACCGGGCGGTCGGCCGCCGCGCTGCTGCGGGCCAGGGTGCCGATCACGTCATCGGCTTCGACGTTGTCCACGCACAGCAGCGGGAACCCCAGGGCCTTGACGCTGGCATGCAGCGGCTCGATCTGCACGCGCATGTCGTCGGGCATGCTCGGGCGGTTGGCCTTGTATTCGGCGTACAGCTCATCGCGAAACGTCCCACCCTTGGCGTCGAAGACCACGGCGAACGGACTGTCCGGATACTGCTTGCGCAGGCTCTTGAGCATGTTCAGCACGCCCTTGACCGCACCGGTCGGCAGGCCCTTGGACGTGGTCAGCGGTGGCAGCGCATGAAAGGCGCGGTACAGATAAGAAGAACCGTCCACCAGGACGAGGGGAGCTTGGCTCATGAGCAGGATCAACCTTTTCGGCGGGTCCGGGGCTAGAATAGCGGGACCGTTGACGACAAAGGGACAAGGTTATCATGCGTACACTCAATCGCCTGTTACTGGCTGGCTTGTTTGCAATCACCCCGCTGGCCGTCATGGCGGCGGACGACGCACCTTCGGCAGACCCGGACGTCACCATCCGCACCGAAGGCGATAAAACCATTCAGGAGTATCGGCAAAACGGATTTTTGTACGCGATCAAGGTCACGCCCAAGAATGGCAAGCCTTATTTCCTGGTGCGTGCCGACGGTACCGATGCAAACTTCATCCGCTCGGACCAGCCGGATATGCTGATCCCTTCGTGGAAAATCTTTGAGTGGTAGTACCACTCTGCACTTCAACCGGCGCCCGCTGAAGGGCGCCCGTACTGGCAGTTTTAACCATGTCTGTGTTCACGCCCCTGGCTCGGCCCGAGCTGGAAACCTTTCTCGCCCCTTATGGGCTTGGCCGCCTGCTTGATTTCCAGGGGATCGCCGCCGGCAGCGAAAACACCAATTTCTTTATCAGCCTGGAGCAGGGCGAATTCGTCCTGACCCTGGTCGAGCGCGGTCCGGTGCAGGAAATGCCGTTCTTCATCGAACTGCTGGACGTGCTGCACGACGCCGACCTGCCGGTGCCTTACGCCTTGCGCACCACCGACGGCGTCGCGCTGCGGGAACTGGCGGGCAAGCCGGCGCTGCTGCAACCGCGCCTGGCCGGCAAGCACATCAAGCAGGCCAACGCCCAGCACTGCGCCCAGGTCGGCGAGTTGCTGGCGCATCTGCACCTGGCAACCCGCGACAACATGATCAAGCGCAAGACCGATCGCGGCCTGGACTGGATGCAGGAGGAGGGCGCCCAGCTGCTTTCGCACCTCGACGCCGAGCCACGTCGGCTGCTCGAGGCGGCGCTGGATGAAATCTCCTTGCAGAAAGTCGGCATCCTGGCGCTGCCGCGCGCCAACATCCATGCCGATCTGTTCCGCGACAATGCGATGTTCGAAGGCACGCACCTGACCGGGCTGATCGACTTCTACAACGCCTGCTCCGGGCCGATGCTGTATGACGTCGCCATTGCCCTGAACGACTGGTGCTCGGACGACGACGGCGTGCTCGATGGCCCCAGGGCGCGGGCGTTGCTGGGCGCCTATGCAGCGCTGCGACCGTTCACTGCCGCCGAAGCCGAGTTATGGCCAACCATGCTGCGCGTGGCGTGCGTGCGGTTCTGGCTGTCGCGGTTGATCGCCGCTGAATCCTTTGCCGGGCAGGATGTGTTGATCCACGATCCGATGGAGTTCCAGCAGCGCTTGGCGCAGCGGCAGACGGTTCACACAGTGTTGCCTTTCGCCCTCTAAACAGCATCGCGGGCAAGCCTTGCTCCCACAGCAGTAAGCGACTTTTCCTGTGGGAGCAAGGCTTGCCCGCGATGAAGGCGATGAAATCTTTCAGAAATCGAGTCGCCTATGTCGCGAGCAAGCTTTGCTCCCACAGGGCTATAGCGACTCCAGGCACCCCGCCAGATCATTGCCCAATTTCTCCAACAACTGCTCATACCCCTGCGCCGTCGCCGGGGTATAGCCGCCCAGTGCATCGAGCTCCGCCAGCTTCACCGGCAACCCGGCCACCAGGGTTTCGGCCAGGCGCGGGCGCAGGGGCGGTTCGCTGAAGACGCAGGTCTTGCCCACCGCCTGCAAGCGCGTGCGCATCGCCGCCACATGCTGGGCACCGGGCTGGACTTCGGCGGCCACGGCGAACACCCCGGCGTGCTTGAGGCCGTAGTGGTCTTCGAAATAGTCGAACGCCTCGTGGAAGACGAAATACGGCTTGCCTGCGACCCCGGCCAGACGCGCCTTGAGGCGTGCGTCCAAGGCATCGAGACGCTGGTTGAACCCCTTGAGGTTGCTTTGATAGCGGGCCGCATTGGCCGGATCCGCCGCGCTCAGGTCAGCCGCCATCTTGGCGGCGATCACCCGCGCATTGAGCGGCGAGAGCCACAGGTGGGCATCCACGGTGCCGGGGCGATGGTCGTGATCGTGTTCATCGGCGTCATGGTCATCATCTTCGTGGGACGCGCTGTCCTGGGCGAAGTGACGCAACTTGAGCCCGGGCAAATCCTGGATGGCGACGGAGGGCTGCTTGCGACCGTTGAGCACCCGCGGCAGAAAGCCTTCCATATCGGGGCCAATCCAATACAGCAGGTCCACCGCCTGCACCTTGCGTACATCCGATGGCCGCAACGCATAGTGATGCGGCGAAGCCCCTGGCGGCAGCAACACCTCTGGAACGGCCACGCCGTCTTGCACGGCGGCGGCAATCAGTTGCAGCGGCTTGATGCTGGTGAGCACCTTGACGTCGGCCTGGGCCGAGCTGATCAGTAGAAAACTTGCGACAAAAGCGACAAAGAGCGAAAAAAATCGGGACACGATGACCACTCGTAGAGGCGAGAACGGGTAACATAATAACGTCTCTCACTAAACTCGTCGCTGCCCATGCCTATTACACCCCTTGCCAGTCGCCCCCACGATCACTCCCACTGCGTGCACAGCGCGCTGTCCGAGGCCGACGCCATCTGCGCGCGCCAAGGGTTGCGCCTGACCGCCCTGCGTCGGCGCGTGCTGGAATTGGTCTGGCAAAGCCACAAGCCGCTGGGCGCCTACGACATCCTCGCGGTGCTCAGCGAGCAGGACGGCCGCCGCGCCGCGCCGCCAACGGTCTACCGGGCGCTGGATTTCCTCTTGGAAAACGGCCTGGTGCATCGCATTTCGTCGCTGAACGCCTTCGTCGGCTGCAACCACCCGGAGCACGCCCACCAAGGCCAGTTCCTGATCTGCCGCGAATGCCACGCCGCCATCGAGCTGGAACAGAAGTCCATCAGCGATGCCATCATCGCCAGCGCCAAAGACGTCGGCTTCGTGGTCGACACCCAGACCGTCGAAGTGGTCGGTCTCTGCTCCGGCTGCCAGGGGGCCTGATGAGCAATGCGTTGATCCGCCTCGAACAGGTGGCCGTGACGTTCGCCGGGCAGAGCGTGCTGGACAACATCCACCTGAGCGTCGAGCCGGGGCAGATCGTGACCTTGATCGGCCCCAACGGCGCCGGCAAGACCACCCTGGTGCGCGCCGTGCTGGGTTTGCTCAAGCCCGACAGCGGCAGCGTCTGGCGCAAGCCCAGGTTGCGCGTCGGCTACATGCCGCAAAAACTCCACGTCGACCCGACGCTGCCACTGTCGGTGCTGCGTTTCCTGCGCCTGGTGCCAGGCGTGGACCGCGCACGCGCCTTGGCCGCGCTCAAAGAAGTCGGCGCCGAACAGGTGATCGACAGCCCGGTGCAAAGCGTGTCCGGGGGCGAGATGCAGCGCGTATTGCTGGCTCGCGCCCTGCTGCGTGAGCCTGAGCTGCTGGTGCTCGACGAGCCGGTGCAAGGGGTCGACGTGGCGGGGCAGGCCGAGCTGTACAGCCTGATCACGCGCCTGCGCGACCGCCACGGCTGCGGCGTGCTGATGGTCTCCCACGACTTGCACCTGGTGATGAGCACCACCGACCAGGTGGTCTGCCTCAATCGCCACGTCTGCTGTTCCGGGCATCCCGAGCAAGTCAGTGGCGATCCGGCTTTCGTCGAGCTGTTCGGAAAAAACGCACAAAGCCTGGCGATTTATCACCACCACCATGACCACGCCCATGACCTGCATGGTTCGGTGGTCAGCGCCCCTTCTGCTTCCAATCATGTTCATGGAGATGGCTGCAAGCATGGCTGATTTTCTGTTGTACGCCCTGCTCGCAGGCTTGGCACTCGCCTTGGTAGCCGGTCCCCTGGGTTCGTTCGTGGTCTGGCGGCGCATGGCCTATTTCGGCGACACCTTGTCCCACGCAGCGTTGCTCGGCGTGGCCTTGGGGTTTCTGCTGGATGTCAGCCCGGCGGTGGCGGTGACCGTTGGTTGCCTGTTGCTGGCGGTGGTGCTGGTGACCTTGCAACACCGCCAACCGCTGGCGTCCGACACGCTGCTGGGTATTTTGGCGCCGAGCACCCTGTCCCTCGGGCTGGTGGTACTAAGCTTCATGCATGACGTGCGGATTGACCTGATGGCCTATCTGTTCGGCGACCTGTTGGCGATCAGTCCGACGGACCTGTCGTGGATCCTCGGCGGTAGCGCCGCGGTGCTGCTGTTGCTGGTGGCGCTCTGGCGGCCCTTGCTGGCCGTCACCGTGCACGAGGAACTGGCCCGGGTCGAAGGCCTGCCCGTACTGGGTTTGCGGCTGGCGCTGATGCTGCTGATTGCGGTGGTCATCGCGGTGGCGATGAAAATCGTCGGGGTGTTGCTGATTACTTCATTGCTGATCATCCCGGCGGCTGCGGCACAGCGTCACGCCCGCTCACCCGAGCAGATGGCCCTGGGCGCGAGCCTGCTGGGCATGCTCGCAGTGTGTGGCGGCCTGGCACTTTCCTGGTTCAAGGACACCCCGGCCGGCCCGTCGATCGTGGTCAGCGCCGCCGCGCTGTTTCTGCTGAGTTTTGTCCTGCCTCGTCGAGGGGTGTAGACTTGCTCGCTTTTTGCGCAAATAGAGAGTCGCAGGAATGAAGCCGTTCGCCTCCCGTTATCTGCTCCTTGTCGCATTTTCCCTGCTGCTGGGCGCCTGCCAGAGTACACCGCCGGTCATCCAGGCCCCCGATACGCGGGGCCCGGCCATCGCGCAGCTCGAGCAAAGCCTTGCCAGCAATGAGCTGGCCACCGCCGAAGACCAGTTGGCCGCCTTGCAAGCCCAGTCGCCCGAAGACCGGTCGCTGGAACCCTATCAGCGGCAACTGGCCGAGGCGTATTTGCGCCGCAGCCAGATCGACCTGCAAAAAGGCGATGTAAACGCCGCCGCCACCGCCCTGAGCCGTGCCCGAGCGTTGATGCCCAAGGCCCCGGCCCTCACTGGCGAGGTCAACAGCGCCATTGCCGAAGCGCGCAAGGCCGACCTGGAAAAAGCCGAGGCCGACCTCAAGGCCGCCGAAGCCAAACCAGTCGCCAAAGTGATCGACCCGAGCGCCCCCAGCACCACTGTTGCGCTCAACCTCGCCGATATACAGCAGATGCGTCGACAACTGGATGCCATCGCCGCCGACGTGGTGAATTATCAGTGTGACGTCAGCATCCAGGCGCCGCGTACTGATGATTATCCGTGGTTGGCGACGTTGCTGAGCAAGCGGGTCAAGAAACTTGATCCGGGGTTTGATTTGAAACTGCAGAAGCAGATTTTGCGCAGTGTGTCGGCGCAGATGGTGCTGACACCTCGCAAACCCTAAAAGCATCGCGGGCAAGCCTTGCTCCCACAGGGCAATTCCCATAGGTCAATGTGTTCTCTGTGAGATCTGACCCTGTGAGAATTGACCCTGTGAGAGCTAACACCTGTGAGAGTTGATCCTGTGAGAGCTAACACCTGTGAGAGTTGATCCTGTGAGAGCTAACACCTGTGAGAGTTGATCCTGTGAGAGCTAACACCTGTGAGAGTTGATCCTGTGAGAGCTAACACCTGTGAGAGTTGATCCTGTGAGAGCTAACACCTGTGAGAGTTGATCCTGTGAGAGTTGATCCTGTGGAGCTGATCTGTGGGAGCAAGGCTTGCCCGCGATAGCGCCCTACCAGACAACAAATCTCTTTAGGCCGGAACCGCCTTGGCCTTCGGCTCCCGCGCCCAAACCCGATGCTGAGCAATCGCCGCAAAAAACCGCGAAAAACCGCTCGCATCCGCATCTTCGATCAACCCCGCATCCACCTCCAGCTTCAACCCCACCAACAACTGCCGGGCCTCACCATGAAGCCCAATGGCTTTCAGATGCTTGTAGGCCTCCAGCACGTAATGCAACGCCACGCCGTCGCGACTCAAAGCCTTGATCGACTCCGCCCCACCCGGCACGAACACCGCGTCAAAGGCAATCGACGGCAACCCTTCCATGGACGCATCCACCGCCAGCGTTTTCCCATCGGCCGTGGTCACCGGTGCGGAGGTCGGCCCCAGCACTTTAGCGTGGGCGCCCTCGGCCTTCAGGGCCTTCTTGAGCGCATCGATGATCGCCCCATCGACACCGTTAGCCACCAACACCGCCACTTTTCGCGTCTTGATGTCGCCGGACAGCAGGTTCGCCTGGCTCAAGGCCGGAGATTGCTCCAACGATGGCGTTGGCACATCGACGGTGCCAGCGGTGGGCGCCGGCAACCCGAGGTTTTTCGCCACTCGCCCGGCCAGTTCCAGGTCGATATTGGCGAGGATCTCATTGACCTGCCGCGCCCGGATGAGCTCACGCTCCACCTTGCCCAGCTCGAAGCTGTAGGCAGCGATGATGTGCTCCTGCTCGTGAGCGCTCATGCTCTTGTAAAACAGCCGTGCCTGGGAGAAATGGTCAGCGAACGAATCGCTGCGTTGGCGGATCTTGTAGGCGTCGATGCGCTCTGGGTAACTTTCGAAGCCGCCATCTTCCGGGCCGGGCAGGGTTTCCTTCGGCCAGCCGCCGTCGATGGAGTTCGGCTCGTAGGACGCACGCCCCTTGTCGATGGTGGTGCGGTGCATCGCATCGCGCTGGCCGTTGTGTACCGGCGTGATCGCCCGGTTGATCGGCAGCTCATGAAAATTCGGCCCACCGAGTCGGCTGATCTGCGTATCGGTGTAGGAAAACAGCCGCCCTTGCAGCAACGGGTCATTGGAAAAGTCGATGCCCGGCACGATGTGCCCGGGGCAGAACGCAACTTGCTCGACCTCGGCGAAGAAATTGTCCGGGTTGCGGTTCAGCACCATTTTGCCCAGGGGCGTGATGGGCACCAGCTCTTCAGGGATGATCTTGGTCGGGTCGAGCAGGTCGAAGTCAAACTTGTGCTCGTCTTCCTCGGCAACAACCTGCACGCCGAACTCCCATTCCGGGTAGTCGCCCATCTCGATCGACTCCCAGAGATCACGACGGTGGTAGTCCGTATCTTTACCCGCCAGTTTCTGGGCTTCGTCCCATACCAACGAGCAGGTGCCGACGGTAGGGCGCCAGTGGAATTTGACGAAGCTGCTTTTGCCTTCGGCGTTGATCATGCGGAAGGTGTGCACCCCAAAACCCTGCATCGTTCGTAGGCTTTTTGGAATGGCCCGGTCAGACATCGCCCAGATCACCATGTGAGCCGATTCCGGCACCAGCGAGACAAAATCCCAGAACGTGTCGTGGGCCGAGCCGCCTGTAGGAATTTCGTTGTGGGGCTCGGGTTTTACCGCGTGGACAAAGTCCGGAAATTTCACCGCGTCCTGAATGAAAAACACCGGCATGTTGTTGCCCACCAGGTCGAAGTTGCCTTCGTCGGTGAAGAACTTCACCGCAAAGCCCCGCACGTCCCGCACGGTGTCGCCGGAGCCGCGTGGGCCTTGCACAGTGGAAAAACGCACGAACACCGGGGTTTTCTTGCTCGGATCTTGTAGGAAACCGGCCTTGGTCAATGCCGAATGCGCGTCATAGCTCTGAAAATAACCATGGGCACCGGTCCCGCGGGCGTGGACGATGCGTTCCGGAATGCGTTCATGGTCAAAGTGCGTGATTTTTTCACGCATGATGAAGTCTTCCAGCAACGAAGGGCCGCGGGGGCCGGCGCGCAGGGTGTTCTGGTTATCGGCGATCTTCACGCCCTGGTTGGTGCGCAACGCCTGTTCGGTGGCGTCGGAACGGAACTGTTCCAGGCTTTCGAGCTTGGCGTTGGTGTTGCCGCGATCCAGCGTGTCGGTCCCGGCCAGTTGGCTCTTGTTGACCGTGGGCTTCTTGGTACTCATCAGGCATGACTCCTCTTTGCAATCCCCGCCATGGCCGGGACTCTTGAGTTCGATACCGCAGGTTCGGCACCTGGGCATTTTCGAGTGGCCTAATGAGTGACCGACGCCGTTTGGCCGTGTTCCTTTTTTATGGCCTTTGATCGCGTTATTGCCAAATGACAGGTCTGATCGCAAATAAATGCTAAGAACCTCTATACGGACAGGCTAAAATGCGCGCCCGGCTAACCGCTGATCCTTTTCCAACGCGCCCCACAAGGTTCGCTACGTGATCGAGTTTCAAGACGTCCATAAAACCTACCGAGTCGCCGGTAGGGATATCCCCGCCCTGCATCCGACCAGTCTGACGATTGAGAACGGTCAGGTCTTCGGCCTGATTGGCCATTCCGGCGCGGGAAAAAGTACCCTGCTGCGCCTGATCAATCGCCTTGAAGATTCCACGGGCGGCAAGATCATCGTCGACGGCGAGGAAGTCACCGCCCTGGACGCCAGCGGCCTGCGCCGCTTCCGCCAGCAAGTCGGGATGATTTTCCAGCACTTCAACCTGCTGGCATCCAAGACCGTGGCCGACAACGTGGCGCTGCCACTGACGCTGGCCGGCGAATTGTCCCGCAGCGAAATCGACCAGCGCGTCGCCGAGTTGCTGGCACGGGTGGGCTTGTCCGACCACGCCCGCAAACACCCGGCGCAATTGTCCGGCGGCCAGAAGCAGCGCGTCGGCATCGCCCGCGCCCTGGCGACCAAACCCAAGATTTTGCTGTGCGACGAGGCCACCAGCGCCCTCGACCCACAGACCACCGCCTCGGTGCTGCAACTGCTGGCGGAAATCAACCGCGAGCTGAAGCTGACCATCGTGCTGATCACCCATGAAATGGACGTGATCCGCCGCGTTTGCGATCAAGTGGCCGTGATGGACGCCGGCGTGATCGTCGAGCAAGGCCCGGTGGCCCAGGTGTTCCTGCACCCCAAGCACCCGACCACCAAGCGTTTCGTCCAGGAAGACGAGCAGATCGACGAAAGCGAACAGCGCGACGATTTCGCTCACGTCCCCGGGCGCATCGTGCGTCTGACGTTCCAGGGCGACGCGACCTACGCGCCATTGCTCGGCACCATCGCCCGGGAAACCGGCGTGGACTACAGCATCCTGGCCGGTCGTATCGACCGCATCAAAGACACCCCCTACGGGCAACTGACCCTCGCCATCACCGGCGGTGACATGGAGGCGGCGTTTGCCCGCTTCACCGCGGCCGATGTCCACATGGAGGTGCTGCGCTAATGGAACTGCTGAATTCGTTCTTCTCCAACATCGACTGGCTGGAAATCTGGCTGGCCACCGGCGACACCTTCCTGATGCTGTTCGGTTCGCTGCTGTTCACCGTGCTGCTCGGCTTGCCCCTGGGCGTGTTGCTGTTCCTGTGCAGCCCGCGCCAGTTGCTCGAAGCCCGCGGCGTGTATGCGCTGCTGTCGCTGATCGTGAACATCCTGCGTTCGCTGCCGTTCATCATCCTGTTGATCGTGATGATCCCGTTCACGGTATTGATCACTGGCACCTCGTTGGGCGTAGCCGGAGCGATCCCACCGCTGGTGGTCGGCGCCACACCGTTCTTCGCCCGCCTGGTGGAAACCGCCCTGCGCGAAGTCGACCGCGGCATCATCGAAGCGACCCAGGCCATGGGCGCAACGACGCGGCAAATCATCGTCAACGCCTTGCTGCCGGAAGCCCGCCCAGGCATTTTTGCAGCGATTACGGTGACAGCGATTACGCTGGTGTCCTACACGGCCATGGCCGGGGTGGTCGGCGCCGGTGGTTTGGGCGACTTGGCAATCCGCTTCGGCTACCAACGCTTCCAGACCGACGTCATGGTGGTCACGGTGGTGTTGCTGCTGGTGCTGGTGCAGGCCCTGCAAACCGTGGGCGACAAGTTGGTTGTGCATTTCTCTAGAAAATAAGGCCTCGCGGCCAATAAACCATGAGCCGGCCATTCGCTGGCAGGCGCCAAGAGCAGGCGCCTCAAAAGGAGTTAGCTGAATGAAGAAACTACTGGTTGCCTTCGCTGCCGCCGCAGCGTTTTCCGCCCACGCCGCCGACACCCTGACCGTCGCGGCCACCCCGGTCCCGCACGCGGAAATCCTCGAATTCGTCAAACCGGCCCTGGCCAAAGAAGGCGTGGACCTCAAGGTCAAGGTCTTCACCGACTACATCCAGCCGAACGTACAAGTCGCCGAAAAGCGCCTGGACGCCAACTTCTTCCAACACCAACCGTACCTGGATGAATTCAACAAGGCCAAGGGCACGCACCTGGTGAGCGTGGCCGGTGTGCACCTGGAACCCCTGGGCGCGTATTCCAGCAAGTACAAGGCACTGACAGAATTGCCGGGCGGCGCCAACGTGGTGATCCCGAACGACGCCACCAACGGCGGCCGGGCGCTGTTGCTGCTGGCTAAGGCTGGGGTGATCAAGCTGAAGGATTCGAACAACATCCTGTCGACTACCAAGGACATCACCGAGAACCCGAAGGATCTGAAATTCCGTGAACTGGAAGCGGCAACTATTCCGCGGGTGCTGACCCAGGTGGATCTGGCGTTGATCAATACCAACTATGCGTTGGAGGCGAAGCTTGATCCTTCCAAGGATGCGTTGGTGATTGAAGGGAGTGATTCGCCTTATGTGAACATCCTGGTGGCCCGTCCGGACGACAAGGACAGTGCGGCGATGAAGAAGCTGGTGGCTGCGTTGCACAGCCCGGAAGTGAAGGCTTTTATTCTTGAGAAGTACAAAGGCGCGGTTTTGCCGGCGTTTTGATCTGATCGGGTGGTGAAAAAAACGGGGCTGCGTGGGAATGCAGGCCCGTTTTTTTATGCTCGGAAATGTGCGGCGTCACGGAAAGGCCCGCAAGATCACGGGCTAACGCGGATCAACGTTATCCAACACCCGATTCGCCAGCAATGAACTCAATTCGATCAATTGCTGGATGCCGAGAAGGATGTGACGACGCGGACCTTCCAGGTCGAAAGCCAGGTTGCTGACCATCGCGTCGGCTGCCGCCAGGGTTTCGCTTAGGTTGGCGAGGAGGGATTCGTTGTCGGCGTTTTTTGCGACGGTGAAAAGTTGGCCCGGTTGGGACCCATTTTCGGACTTTTCCGGTTTTGGTAGCAGGTAGTAATCCAAGGCGCGATTGGTGGCTTCGTCGTGTTTCTTGGCTTTGGATTTGGTTCGCGGGGAAGCTTGGTCCGCCTCTGGCGGATTCGGTGTAGGTTTAATCATGTGCTTAAGTCCTATAGGTGAAGCCGCAACCCTCTAGCTACTAAACAAGGGGTGGCAGCTGTACGCAGGTTAGTAGACCGGGGACTTAGCAAGCCGGCGCGCCCGAGAGCGCCCTGCGCACAACCGCCATCAAATACAGGCATGGAGATACCTGACTGATAGAGCTTTGCACCTTACTAAATACCTCGGGCTACTAAACCCGACCACTGATGGGCAGTGGCAGGGAAACGATAGAACCCAGGGACAAGGCGCACAAGCGGGCGGATTCTGGCGTAGTTGTAGGCAATGGCGCAAGGATGTGTAGCTTGAGGGAAGGATCACGCCAGCGGAATAAACAGGGCTTATTTTGGCCCGTAAATTGGGGCTAGACGGGTTTGCGGTTAGGGTTTGAAGTGGGTGATGCGGCTTAGTCTGTAGGCATTTTTCGGGGAGGGTGGGGGGCTGCTTTGCTGCCCAGCGGGAGCAAGCTCTCATGGAACAAATTGCAACCATGTGATTTTTAAGGCTGGAAATACATGTCGATCGTTCCCACGCTCCTGCGTGGGAATGTCGCCAGGGACGCTCCGCGTTCCGCTTCTGGAAGGTGACGCAGAGCGTCACGGGATGCATCCCCACGCAGAGCGTGGGAATGATCAAAAACGCAAGCAATTGATTTTCTATAACAAATTCCAGGTCAAGGCTGCACGGTAGCGAAAAGGTTCAATTTCCACGGGAAATGTGGTTGCCCAGAATCTATGGCCAACTATCAGACCGCCTTCGCGAGCAGGCTCGCTCCCACAATTGGACCGGAGTACGACCGGACGAGCCAGGTCGGCTACTAGGCCGCCTCGGCGTGGACGTTGATCTCGGGCGCCCCGTTAACCACGCTGGCCGAACGCAGGCATTGCGCAGTGGGCATCCCGGCATGGATGCCGGGATAGCCGCGCTGGGCCATGGATGGCCCTTCGCGGCGGCCCACGGAGCAATGCCGGAGTGAGGGCATGCCGAGCCTAAGCGAGGCACCAAGTGGTGGGGCAAAAGCGCTTTGGTTACTTTCGACTGGGCCGGCTTCCGGGCTTTTCGAAAGTGACCCGCCGTCAGGGCGGAACCCTAAGTGGCCGTTACCGCAGCGATGGATATGTACTCGGCCATAATCCTGGCCAGCTGTCAGACTGACTTCGTGAGCAAGCTCCTACCCAAAAACTCAGATATCTGATCTTCTAAATAGATTCCAAGGCGCAGGTTACCCGGTGGCGAAAGGGTTCACTCTCCTATACGTGGTTACAGCCTGCTGTGCCAACAACGACTCCACGCCGATACCGTGCGGACCACTCTCCCTCTCGGGTGCGAACACGCCAGTGATCACTGCGGCCTCTGTCCTGCGCGCACCTCCTATCTGAGGCCGAATAATTGTTTGCTGCGCGACAGCGCAGCGTCGAAGACGCGGCGGGGGCTCCCTCGCCACATTTGACCGGCTTGGGGATTCGGCGAGGGCGGCGGGAACGACCCAGCCTTTTTCAGCAATCACTTGCTCCCGAACCCCTATCAGCATTTGCCCATTGTTCGGGCCGAATGAGCCCTAGGATCTGCTTCATTGTTCTACAACCCTCATGATAAATTCCCGCCGCGACCTCTAATGAATAGAGGGCATTCAGGGAGTGAAATGAATGATCAAGTCTTTGTTGGTTGGGGCATTGCTGGCAATGGCATCAGCATCGGCATCTGCGATGAGTTGCGATAACCCTAGAAACGCCTATGACAGAACCTATTGCGCGTCGCTGAAAATGGTCCAGTCGGATCAGGACATCAATGATCAATACAAGAAGACGATGAGTGCGCTGAACCCGGATCAAAAGAAAAAAGTGAAAGCCGCTCAAATCCAGTGGATCAAAAATCGTGACAGCGCCTGTTCCAACGATGGCCTGCTCTACCTGGACTGTGCCAACGAGAAGACCGAGGCACGTATCGTCATACTCAAAGCTGTCGAGCGCGAGTGCCGTGCTGCCGGTTGCGATGACGCCAAGCTGTCGCAAGTCGAGTAACCCGTAAACAACTTGCCCTCGCTGAAAAACCCGACGTAACGCGTCGGGTTTTTCTTTGGCGGGTTCACCCGCTACCACGGCTCGACGCTTCGCAGCCCAGCGGGAGCAAGCTCCCTCGCCACAGGGGGGTTGTGTTCCTGCATAGCGTTTGGGGATAAATCCCCTCGTCACAGTAATTCAGTTGTTTACGGTAATGGCAGGGTGCCACAATCGTTTTTTGTCGCGTCATAACCAGGTGGTTCAAATGGATGGCCCAAGATTGCGCAATGGCCAGGATTTTGTAATAGCCGAGCAGGTGCGCACTGACCGATTGCAGCAACTGTTTCGCCAATCCGTTTCTGCGGTTTTTGGTAGTTACCTGGCTGCCATCATGCTGAGTTGGCTGTGTTGGGATCGTTTTGAGCACGGCGCTATTTTTTGGTGGATGGCCATCCTGACCGCATCGACGCTGTTGCGTATCGCGATGTTCGTTGCCTATTTCCGCAGCGACGAAAGTCAGCGCACGCCTCAACATTGGGAGCGCAAATACTGGGTCACGCTGGTGCTATCCGCCAGCATCTGGGGCGGCGGGGCGTTCGTTCTCATGCCGGCGGACGATCTGTTGTCGCAGGCGTTGGTCATGCTCTTTACGGTCGGCATGTCCGTCAGCGCGGTGTCCTGCTACTCGGCTTACCGCGATATGACACTGGTCTCCATTGGCGTGGTGCTGTTGCCGTGCACGATCTGGCTGCTGTTTCAACCGTCCCCGATTCAAGTCGGCATGGCCCTTTCGATTCTGGTGTTCACGGCATTTGCGGCCCGCGCCACACACAAAATGTCCCAGGCATTGGAAATCGCCTTTCGACTCACCCGTGAAATGGAACAGGCCAACAGCATTTCAACCCGCGCCGCTCAAACCGATGAACTGACCGGCCTGAAGAGTCGACGGGCTTTTTTCGAGCATGCCCAGCAGCTTTACAACGAATGTAAGGCCAAGCGGCAAGGCTTGTGCGCGGTCATGTTGGACATGGATCACTTCAAGCACATCAACGACACCTACGGCCATCAGGTCGGCGATCAGGTTTTGCGCCAGATGGGGACGGTCATCAGTTCGTCGTTTCGGGCAACGGATATCCAGGGTCGGCTCGGAGGTGAAGAGTTCGCCATTCTGCTCCCGGACACGTCCATTGGGGTTGCCACCCAGATTGCAGAACTGCTCGTCGATACGATTGCGGGTTTGATGATCGAGCCTGTCCACTGCATATCAGCCAGCCTCGGCGTGGCATCGACGGAGGCCTGCAACAAGGATCTTCACAGCTTGATGAACGATGCGGATAAAGCCCTGTATCGGGCGAAGGCGCTGGGGCGTAATCGAGTGGCTGTTGCTTAGTCGGGTTGGCTTTGCATCATCAGTCGGAATTTGATCGTTCCCACGCTCTGCGTCACTTTCCCAAAGCGGAACGCGGAGCGTCCCAGGCGGCATTCCCACGCAGAGCGTGGGGACGATCGAAACCCATCATTCTGCTTATGAATTTCCCTCTCTTTGAAGCCCTGCAATTGCGCTGTTCCTGCTGATCCCCTCTAGCACCTCCTTCCCCTTGGCTCACCTCGCGGCTCACGCGGGGCTGGCGACATTGCCAATGTCTAAAAATAAATTTCCTTTTATATCAATATGTTAATTCGTAATCGATAAATTTTTCAAAATTTATCTTGCGCGCAAATTATTCATCCGTTAACTTTATCGCAACTGGTTAGCGCGCAAACATTTAGCGCAAACCAATCTCGATCAAACCCATCAGCAATAGAGGAAACACCATGAACGTTCTCTACACCGCAGTCGCAACCTCCACCGGTGGCCGTGATGGCCGTGCTGTTTCCAGCGACAAGATTCTCGACGTGAAACTGGCCACTCCAAAAGCCTTGGGCGGTGCCGGTGGTGAAGCCACCAACCCTGAGCAGTTGTTCGCTGCCGGCTACTCCGCCTGCTTCATTGGCGCATTGAAGTTTGTCGCCAGCCAAAGCAAACGCAGCATTCCTGCTGACGCTTCGATCACGGCACATGTCGGTATCGGCCAGATCCCTGGCGGTTTTGGCCTGGACATCGACCTGCACATCAACCTGCCAGGTCTGGATCAAGCCGATGCTCAAGCGCTGGTCGACGCCGCTCACCAGGTTTGCCCGTACTCCAACGCGACACGCGGCAACGTCGACGTCCGTTTGCACGTCACCGTCTAACTCACTTCATCCACGAATAAAAAGGATCAGGACATGAAAACGCTCAACAAAACTCTCATCGGCTCGCTTCTGGCACTGTCCCTCGGCAATGCGTTCGCGACTTCCTTCGTTCAACCTACGTTCGCTGAGGGTGGTTCGGATCGCCTGATCGAAAGCCGTGTGGCCGAAGGCGGCTCGGATCGCCTGATCGAAAGCCGTGTGGCTGAAGGCGGCTCCGATCGCCTCATCGAAAACCGCGTGGCCGAAGGCGGCTCGGATCGCCTGATCGAAAACCGCGTCGCTGAAGGCGGCTCGGATCGCCTGATGGAAAACCGCGTAGCTGAAGGTGGCTCCGATCGCCTGATGGAAAACAGAGTGAGCTGAACAATCCCTTCACCGCTCCGAAAACCGGTCGAATCAACCCATGTTGCTTCCAAAAGAAAAAACGCCGCTTATCTCTCATGAGGAAGCGGCGTTTTTTTGCAACATGTCCCAGGATCCTAAACGATGCTATCCACCACCCCACCATCAACACGAAGCGCCGCTCCGGTGGTGGCCGAGGCCTGTTCCGAGCTGGCGTAGATGATCATGTTGGCGACTTCCTCGACGCGTGCCGCGCGCTGGATGATCGAGGTGCTGCGGTGCTGGTTGACGAAATCTGCCGCGACCTTTTCCAGGCTGTCCCCGGTGCGCTCGACGTCTGCCTGCAGCATCTGGGCAACGCCTTCGGAAAGCGTCGGCCCAGGCAGCACCGAGTTCACCGTCACGCCGGTGCCGGCGAGGCGTTTGGCCAGGCCGCGAGCGATTGAGAGTTGGGCGGTTTTGGTGAAGCCGTAGTGGATCATGTCGGCGGGAATGTTCACGCCGGATTCCGAAGAGACAAACACAATCCGCCCCCAGCCGCGCTCGACCATGCCCGGGGCGTAGGCCCTGGAAACACGCACGCCGGACATCACGTTGGTTTCGAAGAAGCGCTGCCATTCGCTGTCCGGCGTTTCGAAGAAGTCTTCCAGTTTGAAAATGCCCAGGTTGTTGATGACGATATCGAAGCGTGGGTATTTGGCGATCAGTGCCTGGCAGCCCGGCGCGTTGCTGAGATCGCCCACAAAGCCGTCGGCCCTTGAGGCGAGGTCGCCCAAGCGTTGCAACGCGTCCTCCACGCGGCTCTCGCTGCGACCGTTGATGACCACGTGGGCGCCGGATTCGAGGAAGCCTTTGGCTGTGGCAAAACCGATACCGCTGGTGGAGCCGGTGACTAAGACGTGGCGTCCGGTGAAGTCGATTTTCATGGCAGGGACTCCTTGATTAATGGACCTGGGGGACTGTGCGATATTCCTGGCTGGACGGTGGTTCGGCGGGTTTAGGGGGCGGTTGTCGAGGGGCTGGAATGGTCATTCACCCAGCGTTTTCGATATCGCAGGGGGGTAATCATGGACGCGGTTGAGGGTTTTCGCCTCTTTGTGAGCATTGCTGAGACAGATGGTCTGAAAATACTAATCGCCAGGCTTGACGCGCCCACTTAATTTCCAGATGCTGTAGTAGTCAAGTATCTGGAAGGCAGGCGTTGAAATGAATTCTGTGCATATTGTTTTTGGCCCTCTTGGCGCGGGCAAGTCGACGCTAGCTCGAAAGCTGAGCGCCAAATTGACCGGCGTCCGCTTCTCTATCGATGAATGGATGTTCAGGCTTTATGGCCCAGATTTACCCCAGCCTATGAACTTGGCGTGGGTTTTAACGCGCGTACAGCGGTGTGAGGCGCAGATGTGGGAGATGTGTTTACAGGTCCTGGATTCGGGTCGCGACGTTGTGCTTGATCAAGGCTTCATGACCGAAGCTGATCGCACGCGAGTTCGTCTGTTGGCCGGCCAATCCGGATATCAGGTGTCCAGCTATTTCATCGACGCAGATCTCCAACTGCGGCGCGAGCGGGTCATGCGCCGGAACACTGAAAAAGGAGAGACCTATGCCTTTGAGGTGACGGGTCCCATGTTCGATGCCATGGAGGCACGATTTGAACGTCCCTCCCCAAAAGAGCTGGAGCAGTGCTGCCATGTCTGACAACAAACCTAATTCAGATGCCGCCAACGGCTCAATGCTTGATCTATGTATTCGCCTGTCACGCGCATACACCTCGGCATCGCGGCGCGTTGACGCCAAGCTCTCCGCCGTTCATGGCCTGAGCTTCAGCGACTTCATGATCCTGTATCACCTAAAACATGCGCACAACTCGCGACTGCGGCGCGCTGATCTGGCTGAGTGCATGGGGCTGACTGCATCGGCAGTCACCAAATCCCTGCTACCACTTGAAAAAATAGGCTTGGTTTCTCGCCAAAGCGACCCACGAGATGCGCGTGTGGGATACGCCTGTTTAACCCCAACTGGCTATCAAGTTTTTGCCGATGCAGAGGTCTCTGCCGAGATCGCTTGCCAGGGCGTCTACGAGGCGTTGCTGGGGGAGTGGAGCAAGCGCGATTAGTTGTTTGTGGGTGGGGAGAAGGGTGGCGGTGGGGGAATAAACAGAGCGTTGTGTTGCCCTGGGACTCGGAGCAGGACTTACTTCTGCTCAGCGGATAGGCGTCGTAAAGCGGTTGATGCGGTTTTTCTGTAGGAATGATGGGGGCTGCTTCGCAGCCCAGCGGGAGCAAGCTCCCTCGCCACAATGGATGACCTCGCCCCATTTTGCTTAGTTGAACCGACATGGAGAGGGAGGCTTGTTTGCGTTCAATCAGCTATCAGGAAGCCGACCACACCGCCAACTCATAGCCATCCGGATCGATAAAATGGAAACGTCGGCCACCCGGGAACGCGAACACTTCACGGCTGATGGTCGCTCCTGTGGCCTTGAGCCTGAGTTGGGTGGCCTCAAGGTCATCCGCGTACAAGATGATCAACGGGCCGCCCGGGCGCACCGGTTCACCGGTCGTGAGACCACCGGTCAGGCGACCGTCGCTGAATTCGGTATAGGTCGGGCCGTAGTCGACGAAGCTCCAGCCGAATACACCACCATAGAAGGCTTTGCTTCGGGCGATGTCGTTGACATTGAACTCGATGTTATCGATCTGACGGTCTTTACCTCGAATGCCCATTGTCGCTTCCTTGGCTGATTTTGGAATAGGCGAGCTTAGGTCATTCAACCCTCAATGCGCTTGGAAAAATCGATCCGGACGGCAGGGGGAGAGGGCGGAGGACGTCTCGTTGTCGATGATCTCTTCAGCGGCAAGCCGACCCACAATCGCCGCCAGGGTAACGCCGGGGTGCATGACGCACACGTATACGCCGCCAACCTGCGGAAGATAACCAATGATGGGGAGGTCATCGGCAGGCATTGGTCTGTATCCGACACGAGCCGATTGCAGATCCAGGGAGACAACGCCGTGGAGTTCGCTTTTGATGGCGTTGGCGGTGCGCAGCGCGATCTCCGATGGTTGGTTTTCCAAGGCGTCGTCCAGGTAGTCTTCGGCCGCCAGCAACGCCCCCTCCGGGGTTTGCCTCACTTCCATTTCAGGGCTGGAGATGAGGGTGCGCACCAGGTTGGGTGGCGAGGTGTAGCGGATGAAAATTGCCGGGGAGGCGTCTATGGGCAGGCAGACTTCAAGCAGGTTGGTCAGCTTCGTGATGCCTGTACCGGCTGCCAATACGACGATATCGGCTTCGATGACGCCCGCGGCGGTTTCAACGCCCCGCACACTGGACCCCTGAGTTTTAAAGCCGAGAACCGGCGTTTGAGTGAGCACTTGCGCGCCATTCGCTTGAGCACCGGCGATCAACGCATGGGTTGCTGCTACGGCGTCCAGTGCTCCTTCATCGGCTGCATACGAAGCCTGTTGAGGAGGGCTCTTGAGGTTTGGCTCAAGTTCACGGATCTGTGATTGGGATATTCGGCTTGCCGACGCTTTTGAACTCGGGCCGTAAGATAGGGCGCCAGTCCATTGGATCTTCAGGTCGGGCAGCTGTGTTTCGAGTCGGCGGTATTCCTGGATGGCAGCACCGCGCAATGGCGCAATGGGATCGGGTTCGCCATGGGAGGTGTTGATCCAGGCGAATGAGCTGCCGGTCACGCCTGACGCGATGCCTTCGGCCTCGACTACCGTGACTTTCGCGCCTTGGGTCGCCAGATGGTAGGCCAGGGATGCGCCTACGATGCCGGCACCGATGACGATGACGCGTTTGCCTGGAGCGCTATCCATTCGGCCTCCGTTGGGTTTGCCTGGGGGAATACGTTAGCCCGGTCGGGGCTGCTGCGCAGCCCAGCGGGAGCAAGCTCCCTCGCCACTGGAGGGTCGGGTCAGTTAGTTAGGCGGCGGCTGTCAGGGCGCTATCGCGAGCAGGCTCGCTCCCACAGGGATTGGGGATGGATGCGATGTCTGTGAGCAAACCCGAAAAAACTGTGGGAGCTGAGCTTGCTCGCGATAGCGGTGGGTCTGCTTGCATCGATGTTGAATGTGCCGCCGCCATCGCGAGCAAGCTCGGCTCCCACAGGGGTTGGGGATGGATGCGATGTCTGTGAACACACCCGAAAAAACTGTGGGAGCTGAGCTTGCTCGCGATGGCGGTGGGTCTGCTTGCATCGATGTTGAA